>NZ_CP016429.1:0-2045000 GCF_003254375.1 Methylobacterium sp. XJLW
CGGCGTTCAATCGGATGCGGCGCGGGCCGACGCCGTGACCGCCGACCTGCTGCCGAGCGTGAATCTGCAGGTCTCGCGGATCTCTCAATTCGGCTACAGCGCAGCCCTGGATCGGATCACCGACACCACGACGCGCCTGCTCGCCCGGATCCCCCTCTACGAGCCCGGCGCATTCCCGCGCGTCGCGGAGGCTTCCGCGGCGGCGCGCCAGCGGGGCTATGAGGTCCAGGATATCGAGCGCACGACGCTCAGCACGGCGCGCGTCGACTTCCTCCGGCACAAAACCGTCGCCGAGCAGGCGGCGCGGCTTTACGCCCGGGTGGTTGCCCTGCGTCAGTCCGTCAAGGGCATGGAGATCGAGCGTGTCGCCGGCTTTCGGACGATCTTCGACGCGCTGAACCTCCGGGCCGAGCTGGGTGACGCGGAGGCCGGCGCGGCGGCCGTCGCGGCGGAGCGGGACGCCCTGTCGCTCGCGCTCGCAGCCGCCGCCGGCTTGCTCGACGTCGACCATCCGGGCGCCGTCGGCAAACGGGCGCGGGTGCTTCCGCGGGCCGCGTCTCGGGTTGCGGAATCGCCGCTGGTCCGATCCGGCGTCCCTCCGCTGCGGGGAAGCCACACGGAGTTCAAGCCGGCTCCGGAACCGGTGCTGCGTCTGTCGCGGATCGATCCAGATGACGCTCCGTGACGAGGCGCCCGTCGTGGATCCGCAGCACCCGATCGACACCGGCGAGGACCTGCCGGCTGTGGGTGACATAGACCTTTGCGGCCTCCACACGCCGCAGACTGTCGATCAGCGACCGCTCGGTGTCCGGGTCGAGGTTGGCGGTCACCTCGTCGAGGAGCAGGAGGCGCGGCTGACGGCACAGGGCCCGGGCGATGAGCAGACGCCGCCGCTGGCCGGTCGACAGCAGGCCGCTCTCCTCCGCGATCAGTGTGGCGAAATCTTGGGGCAAGGCTTCGACCGCCTCGCGCAGGCCGACCTGATCGAGGGCCCGCTCCATCTGCGCCCGCGTGACGGACGGGTCGAACAGGGACAGATTGTCGGCCACGGTCCCGGCGAACACGCCATCGTCGGCGAAGACGACGCCGAGATTGGCCCGGAATTCCCGCCGGCCGAACTGCTGCAGGGCGGCTCCGTCCACACTGAGACGGCCCGCCGCCGGCTCGTGGAGGCTCGCCAGGATCTTGAGCAGGGACGATTTGCCCGAGCCGGAGGCACCCACGATCGCGATGCTCTCGCCAGCCGCGATGTCGATCGTCAGGTCGACGTCGCGCAAGAGCGGGGCATCCGCCCGGCCGAATTGCACGCGGACGTTTTCGAGCGCCACCGTCCGGCGCACTTTCCGGTGGATGCAGACATCGTCCGCGCCCGGCTCCGCCTCCTGGCCGACGAGATCGTCCAGACGCTGGAAGTGAACCCGCATCACCGAGAGATGCATCAGGTTGACCGTCAGCCGGTTCACCCGTTCGAAGAAGTCGCCGCGCAGGGCGAAGAAGGCGTAGAGCGAGCCGATCGTCAGGGTGTTCCCGATGACGCCGGTCACACCCATGTACAGCGTCGTCACGGTGCTCGTCGCGATGACGAGATGCATGAAAAGTTCGGCATCGATCGTCGCGTGGCGGGCGCGGAAATCCGTGTTGGCGAAGCGCGCGAAGCTCTCGAACCATCGCATCGCGAACAGGTCCGCGGCGTTATGGGCCTTCAGGGTGTCGACCCGGCGCAGACCGTCGAGGAGCCGACCCTGCTCTTCGGAGCGGGCCTCCAGGGAGGTCGCGGTGTACCGGTTCAGGGCCGGAAACGTCACGGCCCGGACCAGCAGAACGGCCGCGAGAGTCAGCAAGGTCAAGCCGGCCATGAGTGGCGCGTAGTAGTACATCAGGCCGACGAGCAGCACGGACGTGAGCGTGTCCGCGATGGCGGTGACGAGACCGCCGACCAGGAAGGTCTTGATGTGGTCGATGGAATCGACCCGCACGACGAAATCCCCGGGATGGCGCCGCTCGAAATAGCCGAGTGGCAGCCGGAAGGCGTGCCCCACGACGTTGCGCGTGAACTGCAACTGCATCAGCGTCGATGAGCGCAGCACGATGGCGTCCCGCAGCCAGCGGCCCACGGCCTCGAAGGCCATCATCGCCGCCAGCCCGATGGCGAGCACGCGCAGCAGATCGAGATCGACCTGCGGGATGACCACGTCGAGGGCGATCTCCAGGAGGATCGGCATGCCGAGGCCCAGCAGGGCGATGGCGAGCGAGATCAGGCAGATCTGCCAGACGGTGCCGCCGAGCCCCCGGGTCGCGCGGAACACCTCCATGAAGCCGAGGCGGCGTTCGGCCGTCAGGCGCGCAAAATCCATGCGCGGCTGGAATTCGAGGACCACCCCGGAGAAGAGGCGTTCCATATCGGCGCGGTCGTAGATCCGCAGCCCGAATTCAGGGTCTTGGATCCGGTAGCCGTCGCGCCCGATGCGCTCCAGGACGACGAAGTGGTTGCCATTCCAGTGCAGGATCGCCGGGAGCGCCACACCGGACAACTCGCCGACATTCGACAGCGCGAAGCCGTTGGCATCGAATCCCAGCCCGTCGGCCACCTCGACGATGTCGGCGAGAGACATGCCGGACTGCGACAGGGGGAAAAGCGCACGCAGGTAGCTCAGGTCGATCTGGTGCCGGTGGTAATTGGCCACCATCGCCAAGCAGGCGAGGCCACATTCCTTGGCCTCGCTCTGGGCCATCCAGCGGATCCTGCGCCGCCGCGCCAGGATACGGCTCAGCCAACCCGTCATGATGTCAGCCCCTGCCGCGCATGGCCCGGATCGGATCGAGCACCCAGTCGATCAGCCGCCGCCGCTCCACGACGATGTCGGCGCTCAGCGTCGAACCGATCCGGATCGGCTCGTCGACGCCGTAGGCGCGGATGGTGCGGGATTCCGGGAGGACCTCGATCCGATAGGTGGATTGCCGGTTCGATTCCCGCGCGTCCTGGGCAGGCGGCAGGTCGGCAGCCGGACGCAGGGGCGATTCCGAGATCGACGTGATGGTCCCGTGGCCGATGCCGAAGGTCTTGAACGGGAAGGCATCGTATTTGAGCACCACCCTCTGTCCGACCTTGGCGAGGCCGACCGCTCGCGCGGGCACGCCGAGCACGATCACCGGGTCGGCGCGGATGTCGCCGACGACGGCAAGAACCTGATCGGCCGCCACGGACGCGCCCGTCTCCACGAACAGGCCGGCAACCTGCCCATCGACCGGGGCGACGATGTCGAGTTGAGATTGCGCCGCCTGCCCGGCGATCCGAGCCACGATTCCGCTCAGCTCGTTGCGCACGGCGGCGAGCTGTCCAGTCTTCTCGGCCAAGCCGAAGCGCTGGGTGCGTTTGCGTTCGTCCGCCTGTTGCCGCAGCTCGGCGCGCCGGGCCTGCAACTCGGCCATCTGCCGTCCGTAATCGAGGAGCGTCCGGCGTTGCAGATTGAGCGCGTCTCGGGTGGCGTAACCTTGGTCGAGATAGGTCTGGACGCGCGCTACGATTGCCCCCTGCTCCCGGAGGCCCATGCGCAGGATCGTCTCCTGTTGGGCAAAGGCCGCGCTCACGGCCTCGACACTGGCGTCGATCTCCGCTGTCTCCCGCTCGGCCCGCGCGAGGAAGGTCGTCAGGCGGTCGCGTTCACGCTCCAGGACGGCCCGGCGCTCGGTCAGGCTCGTCAGATCCGCCGCGACCGTGGAGACGCCGCCCACCGTCGGCTCGCGCAGCTTCACCTGCATCAGCCGCTGGCCGCGCCGCACCGTCTCGCCCTGGCGCACGTCGATCGCAGCGACGATGCCGGGTGCGCGGGCATCCAGACGCGACATCCCGGAGACCGCCGAGACATAGCCCCGCACGGACTCGGTTCGCGCGAAACGGCCGAAGAAGAGGGCGATGATCACCAGCACGATCATCAGGCCGAAGAACCACGCCATGGCCGAGGCGCCACGATCACGATGGAGGTGAAGGGCACCCGTCCGACGCTGCAGAAAGCCGAGTTGCGTCCGTCCGGGCGCGGCGAGGGTTTCGCTCACGCGGCCCTCTCGATGGGCATCGGGGGATCCTCGGCCGCCAGGTACTCCTGGAGCGACGGCCAGAAGTGCCATTGTTCGGGACGTTCCCGGATCGTCGTCTCGATATGCCGGCGCATCAGGTCCGCGACGCGCCCGCGTTCGTGCGCATCGTTTGCCTGCACGGCGAAGGGATAGCGCGGAACCACCAACGCACCGCCCGCCTCGGCGCCGATCGCCAAGGGCACCACCGTCGCGCCGGTCAGGTGCGCCAAGCTGTCGATGCCGAAGGCGAACGCGGTCGGTAGGCCGAAGATCGGCATCGGGGCCGGCTTGCCGTAGCGCGGCGGCAGGTCGGCGAACACGACGATGACCGCGCCCCGTCGGGCATAGCGAATGGCGGGGAGATAGCCGGCCCGATCCGTGACGGTGAGGAAGCGCACCGGCATCCCGAACTCGGTGATGCGTTCCATCACCCGGGTCTCCAGCGGCCTGTCGTCCCGGCGTCTCAGGATCAGCACGGAGCGGCCGGGGAAGAAGGTGACCAGGATGCTGAGGAGCCCGATCACGTAGGGACCCATGTGCAGGGGCGCGAGAATGACCGGCTCACCGCTCGCCGCGATCCGCCTCAGGACCTCGGGCGACTGGGTCACCACATGGGCGAGGTCCCGCTGGATCGCGGCCCGGCTGCGGGTCAGGAGCGCGAGCCATTCCAGCTCGGCCAGCGCGTCATGGAAGGCCGCCTCGCGGTCGAGGCGCCGCGCCTCCCGACGCGGCAGACGGAGCACGCGTTCGAACCGGTCCGCGAGGCCGGAACGCGGGCTGCGGCCGACCGCTGCGTATACGCGGAACACGGTTCGCAAAGCCAGGCGGCGCAGGGGGAGCGGCAGTCCGGCGATGAGCGCCGCCTTCCTGGAGACACCCGAGATCGGCTCCATTGCCCGACGCCCCTGGAAGTCGCTGACTGACCGGCGCGGGAGCCGCCGCGGAACGATCGATGTTAGGCTGCCTGTGTGCCGGCGCGCGGGACGGAGCCCCGCGCGCCGGTCGCTTGGATCAGCGAGACTTGCCGGAGGACGATCCGAGCCCAAGTCCAACGCCGACGCTGAGGCCGCCAAGATTCAAGCCGACAGCCAGGCCCTGCTGGGAGCCATGACCGCCGGACACAGTCTTCAAGGTCTTCAGGTCGAGTTTCTTCATAATTCTCAGGCCTCGTTAACCAGCGACGCCGTCGTCGCCTCCGACTCACTTATAGTTGTGGTGGCTCGGAGTCGATACCACTCAGTAGTTGCATCGGATCGCTTGCGTAAGTGTTAAGGCCTGCGCCGTTCGGCGTTAGGTCCGCCTCTTCCGTGGAACCGGCTGTGGCCCGGGATCGTCGATCCGTGCCCCGCGGCCATGAATACCTGTGCGGCCCAGGACGCGGCGAAGCGCGAAGCCTCCAGAGGTGTCGGGCTCCGCATTCTGCCCGGTGCACAGACGCAGTGCAGCCACCGGACCGGTGGCGTTCGCGCTCGTCACGCCGAACAACAACTGGCCACGGCCATCACCGTCGAGGCGGTCGCACGCGAAGGGATCGCAGCGCTGCGGCAGCTTCGCGTGGCGTGAGCACCCATCTCGACCATCCTGAGGGTCCGAAGATCCACCCTGAGGCGGCCACGGGCTCGGCCCTCGCAGCCGATCGAACCGGGTGCCCGACCAACCGGCGGCTTCGGGGGGCGTTCAGATGCGATGAGCCAGCTCGCCATCGCGTGCTGGTGAACCGTGCTCCGCCGGCCCCTTGCGCAGCGACACGGAGGGTGGTTGCCGGCAACGCTCATCGGTGAGATATCCCGACCCGGGTGCATGATCCGAAGGTCGGATCGGCAGGCTTCAGCGTTGGTCGGGCCGCCAGCGGCGGAAGGCCTATGCGCGTGCCGACACTCACCTATCGTCCCCGGTCGTCCCTGCGCGGCCTGCTCACGAGCGGAGCGGGTGGCGGCCTCGTGCTCATGGCGAGCGCTGCGCTGGCCTTGGTCGTCGCCAACTCGCCGCTGGCCGACGTCTATTTCGCGGGGCTCAAGGCCCATCTCGGCCCACTCTCGGTCCTGCACTGGATCAACGACGGCCTGATGGCCGTGTTCTTCCTGCTCGTCGGCCTGGAGATCAAACGCGAGCTGCTGGACGGGCGGCTGCGTACGTGGCCGGACCGCATCCTGCCGGGTGTGGCCGCACTCGGCGGCATGATCCTCCCGGCGCTCGTCTACGCCGCCGTCAATTGGCGCACGCCCGAGACCCTGCGCGGTTGGGCGATCCCGGCCGCCACCGACATCGCTTTCGCCCTCGGCGTGCTGGCCCTGCTCGGCTCGCGGGTGCCGGTCTCGCTCAAGGTGTTCCTCACCGCGCTCGCCATCCTCGACGACCTCGGCGCGGTGATCGTCATCGCCGTGTTCTACACCGCCGACCTGTCATTGCCGATGCTCGGCGGTGCGGCCGCGACGCTCGCCGCGCTGTACGGGCTGAACAAGGCCGGCGTCAGCCGCCTGTGGCCCTACCTTGCCCTCGGCGCGGTGCTGTGGGTGTTCACGCTCCTGTCGGGCGTGCATGCGACCGTCGCGGGCGTCCTGCTGGCCCTCACGGTGCCGCTCCGGCTGAGCGTCGGCAGGCCGGACGACCCGACCTCGCCGCTGCACATCCTCGAACATGCCGTCAGCCCGTGGTCGGCATTCCTGATCCTGCCGGTGTTCGGCTTCGCCAACGCCGGCGTGTCCTTCGCCGGGGTCAGGCCGGCGATGCTGCTCGACCCGGTGACGCTGGGCGTGGCGCTGGGCCTGTTCCTCGGCAAGCAAGTCGGCGTCTTCGGCTTCGTGCTCGCGACCGTAAAGCTCGGCTGGGCGCAGCGCCCGCGCGGTGCGAGCTGGGCTCAGGTCTATGGCGTCGCCGTGCTCTGCGGGGTCGGCTTCACGATGAGCCTGTTTATCGGCCTGCTGGCCTTTGCGACGCAGCCGGATCTGGAAGCCGAGACCAAGATCGGCGTGCTGCTCGGGTCGCTCGCCTGCATGGCCGCCGGGGCTCTGGTTCTGCGGTTTGCCCCGGCCCGTCCGTCTCACCGCTGAGCCGAAGCCGCCGCCGCGCGGCGACGGGGCGCGACAGCCTCGATCCGTCGATCTCCCGCGAAACCTGGTGGAGCACCATGCGCCGTCACCTTCCAAAGCGTCGTCCCGGCACCATCGAGGGCCGGCTGTCCGATTTCGTGCTGGCGCTCACTGGGGTCATGCTCCTCGGGGCGATGATCCTCCTGCTGCTCTCCTGGCTGGGCGGCGGTGCAGAGGGAGCCGCGGTCGGGTACGCGGGGATGCAGGATTCTTGAGCTCTGACCCCGTAGCCCGACGACCGATGACGACACTGACCGCGACGCTGCGTGAACTGTACGAGGGGGACACGCGGCGCGCGCACCGCTTCCGCTACGTCCTGCTCGTGTTCGACGTGGCGACGATCGCCTTCGTCATCGTCACCTCGTTCCTGCCGCTGATACCCTGGATCATCGCCTGCGATGTGGCGCTGGGCGTGTTCGTCCTACTCGACTTCGCCGCCCGCCTCGGCATCAGCCGCACCCCGCTCCGCGAATTCCGGCATCTCAGCACCTGGACAGACCTCGTGGCCGTCGCCTCGTTCCTGGCCCCGGTGCTCGTCGAGGGCGTCGGCTTCCTGCGGATCCTGCGCACGCTCCGTCTGCTGCGCACCTATCATCTGCTGGAGCGGCTGCGGCAGGACAGCGAACTGTTTCGCCGGAACGAAGATGCGATCCTGGCCGCGACCAATTTGGTGGTGTTCGTGTTCACGATGACGGGCATCGTCTACGCCACGCAGCACAACACCAATCCGGCCATTCAGACGCCCATCGACGCTCTGTACTTCACGGTCACGTCGCTGACGACCACGGGCTACGGCGACATCACACTGCCGGGACCGACGGGCCGGCTGCTCTCGGTCTTCGTGATGATCTGCGGCGTGACGCTGTTCTTCCGCCTCGCGCAGGTGGTGTTCCGGCCGTACAAGGTGCGCTTCCCCTGCGACGCCTGCGGGCTGCAACGCCATGAGCCGGACGCGGTGCACTGCAAGGCCTGCGGCAACCTCCTGAACATCCCCGATGAGGGAGCCGACTGACGCTCTTGCGGGCGTCAGGGTCCGGTTCCAAGGCCGTCACACGGCGACGGCCTTGGACACCACGACGCGCTGCTCCAGGGCGGCGATGATTGTCGACGACAGCAGCTCGGCAGCCGGCGTGACATGGCCGGGAGCCCGGTAAAGGACGATCTCCGTATCGGGCAGCTTCGGAAGCTGAAGCCGGGCAGACACCGAGACCATGTCCGCCGGAATCATTTCCGTCGGCAGAACCGTCACGCCGAGCCCGGCTTGGACGGCGGCCTGAAGACCGGCCAAACTTGGGCTGGTGTAGACGATGCGCCAGTCGCGTCCGGCCGCGTCGAGGGCTGACAGCGCACGCTTGCGATAGACATCGGGGGCCGGTGCGAGGATGAGGGGGATCGGGCCCTCGGTTTCCGTGACGAGGCGCGGCGACGCGACCCAGTCGAGCACCTCCCGCCAGACCTTGGTCCCGCCGCTCGGCCCCTGCGGTTCGCGCTTGAACAAGATCAGGTCGTAGCGACCCTTCGCGAAATCAGCGAGGAGGTTGACGGTGAAGTCGCACTGCACCTGAAGCGCGACCTGCGGATGGGTCCTCGCGAAACACGCCAGAACCTCCGACAGGTGCGTCGTCGCAAAATCCTCGGGCGTTCCAAGCCTGACGACGCCCGATACATCCGTCTCGCGCAGGCGCGAGAGCGCCTCGGCTCCCAGCTGCAAGATTTGCCGCGCATAGGTGAGCAGGATCTCGCCCTCGGGCGTCAGCTGCAAGTCCCGGCCGTCCCGGTCGAACAAGCGGCGCGCGAGCCCGTCTTCCAGGCGCTTGATCTGCAGCGACACGGTCGACTGCGTCAGGCTCAGGCGTTGAGCGGCACGCGTGAAACTGCCGTTGTCGACGATCGCGACGAAGGTGCGCAACAAATCGAGGTCGAACGGAAGGGGTGGACCCGGCATCGTCCCGACATCAAATCTCTCCGGGCGCCCTGCAAGCACCCGGGCCGCTTTCCTGCCGCCTCACTGTCAAAATCGACGCCGCTGCGTGATGAAACGCACATGACCATAAGCTTGCACGAGTTGTCGCAGGATTAAAAATTATCCCTGCCATGCCCAATCCTGTGTCCATTTATTTTCACAATGATCATCATTGGCTCCGTAGCGTTGTTCTGCGGCCCGGTCGTTTCCAGATCATTTGCGTGGATGAGGCGAGAATGTCGGTCACGCATTGGCGGGCCGGTGCGCCTCAGCCGCGAACAGGTCGATATGACCGTGATCTTGAGTGGAGACGAACCATGAAGACTTCGCTGAAGACAGCCCGTGTGGCGCTCGTGACGGCCCTCTGTGCGATCGCGCCGATCTCTGCGGCCGTCGCCGACTACCGCGTCGGATCTCAAATGCGGCCCCTGCCCCAGACGACCTGGGACGGACTGTCGACCGGCGCGATCGACATGTCGGACGCCCCGCGGTTTTCCACTGGTGGCTGCCGGAGAAGCTCGGCGCAGGAAGGCAATGCTGATCAGCAGCACTTTCCGGTGCAGCAATACGGACAGACGGCGGGCGGCTACCGCTGCTGAACGGGGCCAGCGTCCTCGGCCCGACAGCCGGCCGTGTCTCACGTGAGGGCCGGCAACGTATCGGTCCGCCACGCCATCGTGTCATGGCGGACCGCTCTCCCGATCCTCGCCTCACAGGGCGCGTCCCGGCGGTCTCCTCCGGGAGTCCTCCCGCAAATCGTCCGCCGCGTCCTCTGCGAGACCGCAGCGCGATCGCGCCCCGACCCGGAAAGGTGCCTCTCTGGTGCCGATCCGCGGCGCAATCCGGACGCCGGGAGACAGCAATTGACCAATGACTGGCGAGCAACGCACTGCATCCGATCGAAATCGTGATGCAGAACGCACAAATCGAACCTGTTCTGGAAAGTCCTCGATCGATGGATGCGATCAGACACACCCCTTTGACTGTCGTGGAAGCCTGCAGGCTCATCGCGCGCCTCTTGAACCCGGAGGCGCGTTTTGTCTGGCTGGCGATCGTCTACGGAGGTGCCATCGCGCTCCTGGGTCTCGCGGCACCCGTTTCCGTCCAGCTCCTGATCAACTCCGTGGCGAACACGGGGCTGCCGGCGCCCTTGTTCGTCCTGTCGGGTCTCTTGCTCGGATTGCTGCTGGTCGTCGCCGCCCTGAGTGCGGCCCGCATCTACGTGATGGCCCTATTCGAACGGCGCGTCTTCGCCAGAATCGTCGCGGATATCACCGTGCGCGCCGTCCACGCCAGGGATCCGCAGTTCGACGACGCTCGGCGCAGCGCTCTGTTCAACCGCTTTTTCGATCTCGTGACGGTTCAGAAGGCGGTCCCGCATCTCCTGATCGGCGGATTTGCAATCCTTCTGCAATCCGGGATTGGTCTTGTTCTCACGAGCTTCTATCACCCCTTCTTTCTCGCCTTAAATCTCGTGGTCGCCTCTCTGCTGCTCGGGATCTGGCTCCTCTGGGTGGGACCGGCGCTCCGGTCGGCCGCGGCCCTGAGCCACGCGAAGCACGAGACGGCGTCCTGGCTCGAGAGCGTCGGCCGCTCGAACGGCTTCTACAAGGACGACCGTCGCCTCGACTTTGCCATGGGGCGTTCCGAGACGATGACCGCGGCCTATGTGCGGGCGCATCGCCGCCATTTCCGCCACACCTTCGCGCAGACCATCGGATTTCTCCTGATCTACGCTGTCGCCAGCGCCGGACTGCTTGCGTTGGGCGGATGGCTGATCCTGCAGGGCCAGCTGTCGCTCGGACAGCTCGTGGCCGCGGAACTCGTCCTGTCCGGGGCGTTCTATGGTCTCTCGCAACTGGGCTCCCACGTGGAAACCTTCTACGGGCTGGTCGCGTCACTCCACGAACTGGCGCAGTTCGACGGGATCGAGCAGGAGGACCGGGCGGGACGATCCAGTGCGGTCCCGGTCGATGGATCCCTGCGCCTGCGTGAGGTCGAGGCCGAAGGCTACCGGTTCGACGTTGCGATCCAGAGCGGTGAAATCCTGTCCGTGACGGCCGACGAAACTGTCGAGCGGACGATCGCGGCGCTGCTCAGGCAGGAGCTCCGTCCGCGGCGGGGATCGGTGATGATCGGCGGGGCCGATATCGCTGCGTTCGACCCGGACAGCCTGCGTTCCGGGCTCCTCGTCCTGGATCGGCCGACGCTCCCCGAGATGACGATCCGCGCCTACCTGTCGATGGACCCAGGCCGGAACGCCGCGACGATCCACGATAGTCTTGAGCGCGTCGGATTGTCCGAGCGCGTCCTGCACCTGCCCCAGGGGCTCAATACGCTGCTCTCGTCGTCCGGCTGGCCGCTCACGACGGTCGAGTCCATGGCTCTCAAGCTCGCCGCCGCCCTTTCGCATCCGCCGAAGCTCGTCGTCTTGTCGACGCTCTACGATCTGCTGCCCCCGGATCGGATCGCAGCGGCGTTCGCGCGGTTCCGGGAGGCGGGCACGACGGTGCTGCATGTCACGCAGCGCCCGGCCCAGCCGATCCACGATCGCCACCTCCGGCTCGGCCTGCCTGAGCAGAAGCGCACCGCCGATCACGACGGCCGCACCGATCAAGTGACGCTACGGGAGAGGTCTCATGCTGTCGCGGCCTGAACACCTGCATCACTTCCCGACCCTGACATCGATCCAGGCGCCTCGCGCAGCTGTCGCGGTCGGCTGGATGCTCGGGATCGGGACCCTTCTTGCGGTCCTGATCCTCCTGTACGTCCCCTGGGTACAGACCTCGGCCGGCACGGGCCGCGTCATGGCCCCGAATCCAGCCGACCGCGTGCAGGCCATCACCGCCCTGGTCCAGGGCCGAGTCGAGCACTGGTACGTGGAGGATGGCCAGCGGGTCCGCGCCGGAGATCCGATCGCGCGCCTCGTCGACAACGATCCGTTCCTGTTGCAGCGGCTCGCCGCCGAGCGCGAGCAGATCGAGGCCGAGATCGCGGCAGCCGAGCAGGCGGTGAAGGTTGCGGAAAGTCAGGTCAGCCAGACCCGTGAGGCCGCCGAGAAGGGCTTCGTGACGCGGCGCAACTTCGAGGCGGCACAGATCCTGGTCGCTGAGCGGCGCGCGCGCCTGGCCGAGGCCAAGGCCAAACTGAGCCGGCTCGAAGTGACCGTGAACCGCCAATCGGCGCAGCTGGTTCGCGCGCCGCGGGACGGCCGGATCCTCCACATCAACGCGGCCACCGGCGGCACCTTGGTGAACGCAGGGGACACCCTGGCCACTCTGGCGCCGCACGCACCGGCCCGCGTGGTGGAGCTGATGGTCGACGGACGCGATGTCGCCTTGATCAGGCCCGGCCAGCCCGTGCGCCTGGCCTTCGAAGGCTGGCCAGCCGTTCAGTTCAGCGGCTGGCCCTCCGTGGCCCATGGCATGTTTGACGGGCGCGTGCGTGCGGTCGATCCCTCTGCGCAACAAACTGGCCGGTTCCGCGTGCTGGTCGAGCAGGATCCCGGCAAGCCCGCATGGCCCGACGCTGAGTTCATTCCGCTGGGTGCGAAAGTGCGCGGCTTTATCCAGATGGAGACGGTGTCGATCGGCTACGAGCTCTGGCGGATCCTGAACAACTTTCCGCTGGAATTCCGTGCGCCGAATCCGGGCACAACTTAAGAGCCTGGAATTCCGCAGTCAGACTCTGCGCGTATGGACTTGCATCGCTCGCCCAGGTGCGAAGCGGCCGCGGGCTGCATGAACGCGGCGGCTCACATGCCCCGTATCCGCCTGTCCGGGGGGCCTCATCTGACGCGGATCGGTGGCACTCGGCCAGATCCGGCCGGCCGCTACGCGCCGATATCGGCCGCGTAGCCGAAGATGTCGGCGCTCTGGACGCAGATCTTACAAAGTCGTGGCGAGGACTGTGTTGCGAGCAGATCCGTCGCAGAAATCGCGCGTGAAATTCATCGCCTTCGGTTGCCGGCCGGATCAGCCGACCCCGAGGCCGCGGATGAGCAGGACGGCGATGGCCAGGAGCACGAGGAGCGAGGCGGTAACCCCGAGCGTCACCCGGCCGCCGACCTGGGCCAGGATGCGCACATCGACGCCCAGGCCCAAGGCGGCCATCGAGACGATCGTGAGGAAACCGGCGATCCGCGAGAGCGGCTGCAGCCAGTCCTCCGGAATGAAGCCGAGCGCGCGCAGCGTGGCGAGCGCCAGGAAGCCCAGGATGAACCAGGGCACCAGCTTGAAGAAGCCGAGCCGGCCTGGAGCACCGGCCCTTGCCCCGTCCGCGGGCAGGCGCGGCGCGATCAGCGACAGGACCACCACGACGGGTCCGAGCATCAGCACCCGCACCAGCTTGACCAACGTGCCCACCTGCGTCGCGAGCGTGCCCACCGGCACGGTCGCGGCCAGCACCTGTGGGACTGCGTAGACCGTAAGCCCCGCCAGCACGCCGTACTGATGTTCACCGAATCCGGCGAGCGGTACGAACAGCGGCAAGCCGAGCACCATCAGGACGCCCAGCACTGCCGTGAACGCGATGGCGGCTGCCACGTCCCGGCTGTCGGCGCCGATGACGGGCGCCACCGCGGCGATGGCCGAGTTCCCGCAGATGGCGTTGCCGCAGGCGATCAGCAGCGCCATGCGCACCGGTAGGCCCAGAGCGCGGCAGATGGCGCAACTCGCCAGGATGGTGAGCGCCACTGCGCCGACGATGCCGGCCAAAAGCGCCGGGCCCGACGCAACGATGGCCCCGAGACTCACCGAGGCTCCGAGTAGGACGACGGCCACCTCCAGCACCTGCTTGGCCGAGAAGGCGATTCCGGCCTTGAAGCGCGCTCCCGGCACCCAGGCGGTGCGCAGGGCCGTCCCGAGCAGGATGGCGAGCACCAGGGCCTCGACATAGGGGTGGCCGGTCAGATGCTCCTCGCCGGCCTGCAGCGCCTGCGCCATGACGGTCAGGATGAGGCACAGGAAAAGCCCCGGCATCAGCCGGCCGGCTGCACCGGCCCGAAAGGATCTGCCGGCTCGGACCGCGGGCACACTGTCTGGTGCGACCCGGGTGGCCATCCTGGCGGTCATGGCATCACCTCCTTGTCCGGCTCTCTGATGGTTGCGCCGAGACATGCGGCGCTGGCCTTGGCCTGCCGCCCCTCAATCATCGCCTGGTCGACCACCTGCTTGAGCGGCATGCCGATCCACCGGGCGCAGCCCGTCGCGCCCGCGTCGGATCCGGCGAACGGCGTCTCCCGTTGCGGCAGGCGCAGGGGCATCTGCCGGAGCGGGCGCTTGCCCGGATACGCCACCAGCGGACGCTGCCCGGTGCCGAAGGTCGGCGACGCGGCGTCGGCCGCCCCGCTGCGAAGCGGCGCGACGACCCGGCCGCCCGCGCCGAGGGCCGACGTCGTCAGACGACTTCGCCTGCCCATCACGGATCGCAGCCCTCCCGGGGGCGCACCGTTCCGATCCGCGCTCAGGCCGGCGTGACGGCCGCCGTCCCGCGTCGCGCGATGTCGGCGTTGCGATAGAGCGTCAGCGCGCCCACGATCGAGAACAGCGCCGCGCAGGCGAGCCAGAGGCCCGGCATGGCACGGTTCCCCGTTTCGTGGATCAGATAGGTGCAGACCGCCGGTGTGAATCCGCCGAAGATCGCCTGCGCGAGACTGTAGGCCAGCGAGAAGCCGGTGGCGCGTACCTCGGCCGGCATGATCTCGGTCAACGTGACGACCATCACGCCCTGATAGCCACCGTAGAGGAATGACATCCACATCAGGGCGGCCAGAAGCCGGCCGAAGGACGGGTCCGACACGAGCCACGCCATAACCGGGTAGGCCGTGAGGCCGATCAGCACCGAGAAGGTCAGCAGCACCGGCAGGCGTCCCACGCGGTCCGACACCGCCCCCATGACGGGAACCCAGATGAAATTCGCGATGCCGACGCAGACGGTGACGACGAAGCTGTCATGGGCGCTCAGGCCGAGCACCTGACGCGCATAGGTCGGTGTGTACGCCGTGATCATGTAGAAGAAGACGCTCGTCAGCGTGACGAGCAGCACGGCCCTGAGAACGATGGCCCAGTTCTGGAGGAGTGACCGGTAGATCTCGCCGAGTGTCGCGCGGCGATGCTTGGCCCGCTGCGCGAAATCGGCGCTCTCCTGCATCGAGCGCCGGATCCAGAACAGGACCGGAATGATCAGGCAGCCGATCAGGAACGGGATGCGCCAGCCCCATGCGAGCATCTGCTCCTCGGAGAGGAAACCGCGCAGGGACACGCCGATGATGGCGGCGAAGACGACGGCGACCTGCTGGCTGGCCGATTGCCAGCTCACGTAGAAGCCACGGTTGCCCGGCGTGGCGATCTCGGACAGGTAGACCGACACGCCGCCCGATTCCGCGCCAGCGGAGAACCCCTGCAGCAGGCGGCCGATCAGGACGAGAATGGGCGCGGCGATGCCGATCGAGGCGTAGGTCGGCGTGAAGGCGATCAGGGCGACGCCGATCGACATGATGGCGAGGCTCATGACCAAGCCGGCCCGTCGGCCGTGCCGGTCGATATAGGCGCCCAGCACGATGGCGCCGAGCGGGCGCATCAGGAAACCGATTCCGAAGGTGGCCAGCGACAGCATCAACGAGACGTACTCGTTGTCGTTGGGAAAGACCGCTTTCGCCACGGCAGCCGCATAGAAGCCGTAGACCATGAAATCGTACATCTCGAGGAAATTGCCGCTGACGACGCGGAAGACATCCTTCTTGGAAGGTGGGCGTTGGGCCGAGGCGTCCATGGTTTCTCTCCCGTCAGCGGAGCGGTCACTTCCGCAGAAGTCTACCGCTGGTTCGAGAAGCGACGCAGGTTGTTCTATTATTTAGAACGTCGTCTCATGATTTGTTAGGCTATGAAGGTCGTTGGCCGCCGTCAATGTCGAATCTGTTGCTTGCGCGATCATCGAACCAACTGGTCGGGGGCAAGCACTTACATTCCGCAGCAATCCGGAAGCACGCCCTTGACGGGTCCGGATGCGAGGCGATAGCGTTTAGCAGAACGCTGTATCGGATATTAGAACGATGGACAGCACACTCCTCAAAGGACTGACGCTTCTGGAGCACCTCGCCGGAAGCGACGCGCCCCGTGGCGTCAGCGAACTGGCGCGCGCCCTGAACCTCACGAAGAGCAATGTGCACCGCACGCTGCAGACCCTGGTGGCCGCCGGCTACGTGCACGCCAACCCGGGCGGCACCTACGCCTGCACGCTGAAGCTCTTCGAACTCGCCAGCCCGGTGGTGGCGCGGATCGACGTCCGGCAGGTCGCGGAGCCCTTCATGCGGGTCCTGGCCGAGCAGACGCAGGAGACGATCCACCTGTCGCTGCTCGACAGGGCTGACGTCATCTACCTGCACAAGATCGAGAGCCCGCAGCCGGTCCGCGCCTACTCGTCGATCGGTGGCCGCGCCCCGGCCTACTGCGTGGCCTCCGGCAAGGCGCTGCTGGCTTACCAGGAAGAGGCGCTGGCCCATCTGCCGGAGACGCTCCCGCTTCACACGCCGCGCACGATCCCGACGCTGGACCTGCTGCGGCGGGAGCTGGAGCAGGTCCGGATCCAGGGCTTTGCGGTCAATCGCGGGGAGTGGCGCGAAGGCGTCTGCGGGCTCGCCGCCATCGTTCACGATGCCATGGGCCGTCCCGTGGCCGCGATCGGCATCTCCGGTCCGGCCGACCGCCTGAACCCGACGGCTCTGCGCCGCTTCAGCGACGTCGTTGTCGACGCTGCGCGCAGCCTGTCGCGTGCCCTCGGCTACAACCCCATCACCGTCTCATCCCATCCGGCGCCACGCCACGCCCGAGGCCTCGCGCCCGAGCCTGCGTCGGCGACGGTTGTCTGATCGAGGAGTAGGCCCGTGCGACCGCTGTCCGGTATCCGCGTGATCGAGTTCTGCAGTGTTGCGGCCGGGCCGTTCTGCGCCATGCTGCTCGCCGACATGGGGGCCGACGTCGTCAAGGTCGAGAACCCGGACGGCGGCGACACGATGCGGGCTTGGCCACCCCTCAACGAGGGCTTCAGCGAGAACTTCGCCTCGCTGAACCGCAACAAGCGCTCCGTGACGCTGGACCTCAAGGATCCGGCCGACAAGGCGCGGGCCCTTGAGCTCATTTCCTCCGCCGACGTGGTGCTGGAGAATAACCGCCCCGGCGTGATGAAGCGGCTCGGCCTCGATTACACCAGCGTCAGCGCCGGGCGGCCGAGCCTCGTCTACTGCTCGATCTCGGCTTTCGGCCAGGAGGGACCGCGCTCGTCCGAGGCCGGGTTCGACCTGACGCTCCAGGCGATGAGCGGCGTGATGAGCGTCACGGGCGAGCCCGGTGCGCCGCCAGTGAAGTGCGGCGTGCCGATCTCGGATTTCGGCACCGGGCTCTACGCGGCCTACGCCATCGCGGCGGCGCTGCTCCAGGTGCGGGCGGGCGGCACCGGCGTGCACATCGACGCCTCGATGTTCGGGGCCTCCCTGGCGATGGCAGCCCTCCAGACCAGCGAGTATTTCGGCAGCGGCCGCGACCCGAAGCGGCTGGGCTCGGCCCACCCGCGCAACGCGCCCTATCAGGCCTTCCGCGCCAAAGACGGCTACTTCGCCATGGCGGCGGGCAACAACGCCCTCTACCGCGCCGCCTGCGCGGCGATCGGGCGGAGCGATCTCGCCGAGGACCCGCGCTTCGCCACCACCGCCCTGCGGGCGCAGAACCAGAAGGACCTCCTCGGGATCCTGGAGCGCGACTTCGCCGACCGCACCTGCGCCGACCTGCTCGCCCGGTTCCGCGCCGCGGGCGTGCCCTGCGCGCCGATCAACGGCTACGCCGACGCGCTCGCCGATCCGCAGGTCGAGCACATGGGCTGGGTCCAGCCACTCACCCTGCCGTCCGGGTCCGAGACACGCACCTTCGTTTCGCCGCTGAAATTCTCCGGCGAGGGCTTCCCGATCTACCGGGAGCCGCCGGCGCTCGGCCAGCACAACGCCGAGCTGTTCGGCGACGGCGCTCCGGCCCGCGCCCGCATGGCTTGAGGGCAGCGTTATGGACGAACTCCTGAAGGCGCGCAGTGGCGAGACGCTGACCCTGACACTCAACCGCCCCGACAAGATGAACGCCCTGTCGGCCGCCCTGGTCGATGCGCTCCTCGACGCCGTGGGAGAGGCGGCCGGCGACGGGACCCGGCTCCTCGTGCTCAAGGGAGCGGGCCGGAACTTCAGCGCCGGATTCGATTTCGGCGGCTACGAGGATCAGTCGGAGGGCGACCTGCTGCTCCGCTTCGTGCGGATCGAGCAGCTTCTCCAGGCGCTCGCCCACGCGCCCTTCGACACCCTGGCGCTGGCGCACGGGCGAAATTTCGGTGCCGGGGTCGATGTGGTCTGCGCCTGCGGCCGGCGGGTCGGCGATCCGGCCGCCACCTTCCGCATGCCGGGTCTGTCTTTCGGGCTGGTTCTCGGCACGCGGCGCTACGCCGATCGCGTCGGGGGCTCCAAGGCCCGGCTCGTCCTGCAGGAGGGCCGGGTGTTCGATGCCCCGGAGGCCCTGTCCGACGGTTTTCTCACCGCCATCGCGGCGACCGAGTCCTGGTCCGACACCGTCGCGGCCGCGTCGGAGGCGGCGACGCGGCTGTCCCCCTGGGCCGGCGCTGCCCTCAACCGCGCTGCCGCCCGCGACACCCGCGCGGACGACCTCGCCGATCTCGTCGCCTCGGCCGCGCGCCCGGGTCTCAAGGACCGCATCCGCGCCTACCGCGCGGCCTGACACGTTTCCGACCGGAGGACGCCCCGTGAGCGCCGGACCTCAGAAAATCATCCCCCTCGCGGATCTCGCCGCCCGGGTGCCGGACGGAAGCTCCCTCGCGCTGGGCGGCAGTTTCCTGCATCGCGGCCCCTTCGCGTTCGTGCGCGAGCTGATCCGTCAGGGACGTCGCGACCTCGAAGTCGTCAAGCAATCGCCGGGCTACGACATCGACATCCTGTGCCGCGCCGGCGCCCTGTCCCGGGCCAGGGCCGGCATCGTCGCCATGGAGGGCAATTTCGGCCTCGCCCCCTGGTACCGCCGCGCAATCGAATCCGGCGCCGTCAGCCTGGAGGAGCATGCCTGCGCCAGCCTGACCGCGGGCCTGCGGGCGGCGGCCTTCGGCGTGCCGTTCATGCCCTGCGGCGGCATCCACGGCTCGGACTTGGCCGCCCTGAACGGCTGGAAGACGATCGAGGACCCCTACGGCAGCGGCGAGGCGGTCTACGCCATCCCGCGGATCCAGCCGGACTTCGCGGTGATCCAGGCCAACGAGGTCAGCGAGTCGGGAGACGTGCGCGTCTTCGGGACCTCGCACTGGGACCGGATCATGAGCCGCTCGGCCAAGCGCGTGCTCGTGGTGGCTGAGCGGATCGCGCCGGACGCCTCCTTCCGCGACCAGCCCGAACTGACGCTGGTGCCCCACTTCCTCGTCGAGGCGGTGAGCATCGTGCCGAACGGGGCGTGGCCCGGCTCGCTCTGGCCGGATTACGCGATCGATTACCCGGCCGTGGAGGCCTACATGACCGACGCCCCGGGCGTGCTCGCCGACCACCTCGCGGCCGGCCCCGAAGCGCGGGAGGCCGCCCATGTCTGAGGCGGCGTCCAACGTGACCGGGACTTGGTCGGGCTTCTCCTACATCGTCACGAACCTCGCCCGGTTCGTGCGGCCGAACGAGATCACCTTCAGCGGCGTGAACTCGGCCCTGCCGATGCTGGCCTGTCTCCTGGCCAAGCAGGCCTATCCCTTCGCGTTCACCTACATCAACGTCGCCGGCGGGGTCGATCCGAACCCGTCGGAGGTGCCGATCTCCTCCTCCGACCCCGTGCTCGCCGAGGGCTCGCGGGCGATCTTCGCCAACGAGGATTTCTACGATCTCTGCACCCGCGGCCTGATGGACCTGTGCTTCCTGGGCGCCGCCCAGGTCGATGGCCTTGGCCGCACGAACGTCTCCTGCATCGGCGACTGGCACGCCCCGCGGGTGCGGTTGCCGGGCGGCGGTGGGGGGGCCGTGATGCTACCCACCGCCCGCCGGGCGGTCACATGGCGCACGGAGCATTCCCGGCGCACCCTGGTGGAGACCCTCGACTTCGTCACAGCGGCCGGCGGCATGCATGGCGTGGTCACGCCGATCGCCGTCTTCACGAAGCGCGAGGGCCGGCTCGCGCTGGCCTCCTGGCATCCGGAGGCGAGCCTCGACGAGGTCCGCGACCGTACCGGCTTCGCCTTCTCGGCGGAGGATGCCGGGCCGACGCCGCCGCCGACCCCGGAGGAGCGGGCGGCGCTGGCTTCCCTCGACCCGGCGGGCCGTTTCGCGGTCGATGCGGGCATCCGCCTGCGCTGAAGCGCGGGACAGACCAAGGGAAGAGGAGATCGCCGCCATGCCGGACTCGCTCAGCGCGCGGCTGCGCGCGGCCATCGCGCATCACGCCGAGGCGGGCCGCACGGCCCTCGCGGCCCCGGACCCCATCACCTACGCCGATCTCGGCGCACGCATCGACGCCGCCGCGGGGGCGGTCCGGGACTGGGGCGTCGAGAAAGGCGACCGGGTCGGGCTGATCGCACCCAAGAGCGCGGCGGCCATAGCGACCTATTTCGGGGCCCTGCAGGCCGGCGCCTGCGTCTGCTTCTTCGAGCCCGGACTCGCGCCGGAGGTCGTGGCCGAGCAGGCGGCTCTTGTCGGCATGCGGCACCTCATCGTCGCCGAGGCCTACGCGGCGCAGGTGACCGGGCGCGCCCTGGCCGGCCTGGACGTCCGGGCGCTTGACGGTTTCAGCAGCGGGACGGCCTTCGCGGCAGAGATCGGCCCGCGGGACGAGGCCATGCTGCTCTTCACCTCGGGGAGCACCGGCCGGCCGAAGGGCGTGCTGCTGCGCCACGAAGGGCTCATCTGCAACGCCACAGGCGTGCTCCGCCACACCGGCACGGGGCCCGAAGACCGGCTTCTCCACGTCATGCCGCTCCACCACACGAACGGCGTCAACAATCAGCTGATCGTGCCTCTGCTGGCCGGGGCCGAGATCGTGCTGATGGAGCGCTTCCAGGCCGAGGCCGCCCTCGACCATCTGCGCACCGGCGGCATCACCTACATGACCGGGGTGCCGACGATCTACGCGCGGATGCTGCCCCTGCTGCGCCAGGGCGAGCGCTTCCCGGGCCTGCGCTTCCTGCGCTGCGGCTCGGCGCCGATCACGCCGACCCTGCATCATCAGATCGAGAACACCTTCGGCGTGCCGCTCCTCGTCTCCTACGGCCTGTCGGAGGCAACCTGCACCTCGACCATGAATCCGCCGGGCCGGCGCCGCATCGGCACGATCGGAACCGTGCTGGAGGGGCAGAATGTCGGCCTGTTCGATCCCGTTACGGGTCGCCCGGTCGAGACCGGTCGGGAGGGGGAGATCCGCATCTCCGGCCCCGCCCTGATGGCCGGCTATCTCGGCAGCACGGATCAGCCGATCGTGGATGGCTGGCTGCGCACGGGCGATCTCGGCCGCTTCGATTCCGACGGCTTCCTATCCATCACCGGGCGCATCAAGGACGTGATCATTCGCGGCGGCGAGAACATCTCGCCCGCGCTGATCGAGCGACAGCTCGCCGCCCATCCCGCCATCCGCGATTGCTGCGTGGTCGGCGCTCCCGACGCGGATCTCGGCGAGGTGCCGGTGGCCTTCGTGGTGCTGCGGGAGGGCCAGGGCCTCGACGAGCCGGGCCTCAAGGATTTCGTGCGCGGCTCCCTCGCGCGGATCTATGTGCCGGCGCAGATCCACAAGCTCGATGTGCTGCCGGTCAATGGCGTCGGGAAGACCGATCGCAAGGCGCTGCGCAGCCTGCTGGTCGTTCCTTGATCCGCGCACGCAGGTGACGGTCCCCTCTCCTGGGCATCACGACGCCCCGGACGCGCGACGGCTCTCTCAGAACCCCGCGGGAGACCGCCCCCGCCGCCGGGTGGGCACTGCCGGCCTTCAGGCCGCCGCGTCGGCGCCCGGCAACGACAGGACCAGGGCCGCGGCGATCAGGAGCGCGGCCGCCGCGGCGAGGGACGGCACGGTGAAGCTTCCGGTCGCATCGGCCAGAACGCCCGCCGCCACGGGACCGATGACCTGCCCGGTCCCGAATGCCGCCATCATCACCGCGACGATCCGCTGACGATTTCCGGCATGCAGCCGCCGCGCCCCGTCGATGCCGAGCGATGTCAGGGCCACGAACGTCCCGCCGAGGGCGACGGCCGCGTAGAGGATGGCCGGCACATGGGCCGCCAGGACGCTGGCCATCACCCCCGACGCCTCGACGAGGCACGCGAGGGCGAAGCTGGTCCGAAAGCCCAAGCGCCGCTCGACCCAGCCCCAGATCGCGACGGACGGCGCCGCGGCGAGACCGACGCACAGCCAGACATAGGCCTCGGCCGTCGCGAGTTGCGGCAACGTCCGGACAATCGCGACCAGGAAGGTGGCGGTGATCACGTAACCGAAGCCGAACAGACCGTAGGCGATCACGAGCCGGGCGATCGAGGCGGAGGTCGCGGTCCCCGCCTGCGCCCGGGAGGCGGCCGGGGCGGATCCCTGGAGCAGCCAGAGGATCGGTCCCGCGAGCCCCAGGGCCAGCACGCCGCTGATTATCCAGAGACCACGCCACTCGCATCCGGCTTCCCGCGCGATGGACACGACCGCCGCGGATAGCGCGATCCCGCTCCCGACACCGGCGTAATGGAGCGCGGCCAGATCGGAGCGCCCGGTCCGCGTCAGCCGGTCCATGACCAGGGCCGTGGCGAGGACGAAGCCGAGGGCGCTCGCCGCGCCGCCGACGAAGCGCAGGGCGACGAAGGCGGCGAGCGTCGAACACGCGCTCATGGCGACGAGCGTGGCGACGCAGGTCCCCAGGGCGCCGGCGAGCCAGAGCCGGCGTCCCCGGAGCAGAAGCGGGTGCGCCGAGGCCAGGGCGCCGGCGAGGTAGCCGGCGAAGTTGGCGGAGCCGATCAGGCCCGTTTCTGCCCGGATGAGGCCGAGCCCGTCCGCCATGGCGGGCAGGATCGGCGTGTAGACGAAGCGACCGATGCCGATCGCGACGGCGAGCGCGAGGAAGCCGGCGGCAAGGGCCGGGAACGGCAGCCGGCCTCCTGCCTCCCCCGCGGCCGGGACAGGCGCAGCGGCGCCGCTCACCGGCACCGACCGCCGCTGTTCATGTCCGTAGACCCGCCTGCTTCATCATCGGGATGACCGCCTCGCCGAAATAGGCGAGGTCCGGCAGGTAGTCGAAGAAGTTGACCTGGACGCCGTCGCAGCCGGCCGCCTGCAGCTTCACGAAGCCTTCGACGATCTGCTCGGGCGTGCCGACAAGGTGGACGTTTCCGCCGATCACCCACTGGGCGCGGCTGTGACCGCGCCAGGACTTGGTGTCCCCACCCACGAAGGTCTGGACGAAGTTGTCGGCCGCCACGGGATCCTCGTGCTCCAGGATGCGGCGGTAGGCCTCCTGCGCCTCCTTCTCGGTGGGGCGGCAGATCACGTGGGGGTTGATGATCGTCTTGACCTGCCGACCCAAGGAGGCGGCGAGGTCCTTGATCCGGGCGTTGACCGGCGGCAGGGTCTCGTAGGCCTTGGCGGGCTCGGCGCCGCCGGGGCTCGTGATGAAGATCAGGTCCGAGTGCTTGGCCGCGTAGGCCAGCCCGGCGCCGGACGAGGCCGCGTTGACCAGGAAGGGCCGGCGGGGCCCCGGACGCGGCGCCAGGAAGGCGTTCTCGGTCTTCCACCAGCGCCCCGCGAAGGTCAGGTTCTCGTCCTCGGCCCAGAGGCGCTCCAGAAGCGTCGTGAACTCATCGGCCATGTCGTAGCGCAGGTCGTGCTCGATCATGTCGAGGCCGAACATCCGGTACTCGCTCGGCTTGTAGCCCGTGACGACGTTCACGCCCCAGCGGCCGCCGCTGATGTGATCGAGGGCGGCCCCGAACTTGGCGAGATGCAGGGGGTGCCACGCGTAGAGGATGTGCACCGTGTTGATGAGGACGATCCGCTTCGTCATCGCCGCCAGCGCGGTGTTGACGATGATCGGATCGAGCTCGTGCTCGCGGAAATGCATCTCGCCGCCGTAGCCGCCCTTGCCCATCCACTGGGCGAGGCCGAAGGCGAGGTCGAAGCCGAGATCCTCGGCCTGCCGCGTACACTGGGCGAGGTAGTCGAAGGTCCAGGAAGTCGAGCGCGGGGCCCGCGACGGGCTCCAGGCGCCCTCCTGCATCGGCAGGAACAGCCCGAGGATGAGCTTGTTCGGCGCGAGGCGCTCCAGGGGCGAGACCGGCGCGTCGTGGGCGTGCGGCGTGAGGGGGTTCTGGGTGAGCATGCTCGTCACCTTCACGGGTCAGGCGGTGGTCAGGAGAGCGTGGGCTTGGCGCTGGACGCGACGAGGGGTTGGCCAGCGTCCGGATCGGGCGCGCGCGGCGCGACCGAGATGTAGTCCTCCTGCGAGCGGTCCTTGAGGAGCGCCGCCGAGATCAGGCTGATCGCCGCGATGATCGCGAGGTAGCAGCTGATCGCCGTGGAGGTGCCGTAGGTGTGCATCAGCCACGTCGCGATGATCGGCGCCGGGCCGCCCGAGGTGAGGGAGGCGAGCTGGTAGCCGATCGAGGCACCGCTGTAGCGCACGTTCGGCGGGAAGCTCTCGGCGATGAAGGCGGCCTGCGGCCCGTACTGCATGTCGTGGACCACCAGGGAGGCGACCACCGTCAGGGCGATCACGGCCGGGATCGCACTGTTGATCAACCAGTAATAGGGGAAGGCGAAGACCAGCATCGTGAAGGCGCCGATCAGGTACATCCGCTTCCGGCCGATGCGGTCCGACAGGTAGCCGAACAGCGGCGTCGTGATCAGCGAGGTTGCGGCGGCCGCCAGCACGCAGTTGAACAGGAACGACCGTTCGAGCTTCAGCACGCCGGTGCCGTAGGAAAGCAGGTAGGTGGTGAAGAGGACGAACGGCGCCTGCTGTCCGGTGCGGATCAGGCAGGTGAGCAGGATGTCCTTCCAGTACAGCCGCACGGCGTCGAGGACCGGTGCCTTGGCGACCTGCTTCTTGGCCTTCATCTCCTCGAAGACCGGGGTCTCCAGCACGCCCAGGCGGATGTAGAGGCCGACGGCGATCAGGACGGCGCTCAGCAGGAAGGGGATGCGCCAGCCGATCGTCTCGAACCACTCGGGCGAGCCGGCATGGGTGACGACGGTGAGGACGAGGACGGCCAGCAGCATGCCCAGCGGCGAGCCAAATTGCGGCCAGCTCCCGGCCAGGCCGCGCCGCTTGTTGAACTGACCCCACTCGGTCGCGACCGCGATGGCCCCGCCCCACTCGCCGCCGACCCCGACGCCCTGCAGGATCCGCAGGGTGGTCAGGGCGACGGCCCCCCAGATGCCGATCGTGTCGTAGGTCGGGATCAGGCCGATGAGGACGGTGCTCACCCCCATCAGCATCAGCGTGACCACGAGCGTGGCCTTGCGGCCGATCCGGTCGCCGAAATGTCCGAAGATCGCCGCCCCGAA
This sequence comes from Methylobacterium sp. XJLW, assembly GCF_003254375.1. Classification (NCBI taxonomy): domain Bacteria; kingdom Pseudomonadati; phylum Pseudomonadota; class Alphaproteobacteria; order Hyphomicrobiales; family Methylobacteriaceae; genus Methylobacterium; species Methylobacterium sp. XJLW. The sequence continues at coordinate 25,668 of NZ_CP016429.1, forward strand.
GGGACGGGCCACGAAGCCGAGAAAGAAGGTCGAGAAGGAGAGGAGCGTCGCGGCGAACGGGTCATGCGACGGGAAGTAGAGCTTCCCGAAGACGAGCGCGGCGACGAGACCGTAGAGGTAGAAGTCGTACCACTCGATCATCGTGCCGATCGTGGCGGCGATCACGGCGCGACGCGCGTGCTTCGCCTGACCCGGATCCAATCCGGGCCGGCTGTCTTCTGCAGAGGCCATCGTTTCCACCCTCGTGTTGGCGTCTTGAGCGATTGCGCTCTCTTCTTCTTGGTGCAGATCCTTTTGGGGCCACACTGCTCTCCGGCCGGTTCCGGTTGGCGTCACGGGCCGGCTGCGTCGGGAGAGGATCGGCTCGCCGTCAGGCGTAGTGCAGGGCCATGTCCTCCAGACGGCAGAAGCGACCCTCGTGGTAGAGGAGCGGAGACTTGCTCGCGACCGCACAGGTCACGATGCGCCCGATGAAGATCGTATGCGTGCCGAAATCCGTCTCCTGCACGACGGCGCATTCGAGCGTCGCGTCGGCGTCGCGGATCAGGGGACAGCCGGTCTGGCCGATCCGATGGTCGATGTCGGCGAACGGATCCGGCTTCTTGGCGGCGAAGTGCCCGGCCAGCTCCTCCTGATCGCTCGACAGCACGTTGACGGCGAAGGTGCCGGATCGACTGATCACCGGATGCGAGCGATTGGACTTGTTGACGATGACGAGCAGGCTCGGCGGATCGGCCGAGACGCTGCAGACGGCGGTAGCGGTCATGCCGTTCATCACAGCCCCGTCGGCAGAGGTGATGACGTTCACGGAGGCCGCGAACCGCCGCATCACCGACTTGAACTGATCTCCCGATATGCTCTGGGACGGGATCATCACAACACATCCTTCCTGCGGTCACGGCGTGCGCAGCATTCGGCCGGTGCCGCAATCCACGCGACAGGCCGGGCAAGCGGTGGAGCGGTTGCTCTGACCGGCGATCATCTCGACGAACGATACGATAGCGCTGGCAGGACCCGAAAAAAGCGAATTATTCCGCAGGCAAACGTTCGAAAATGTCGAACCATCGTGTCATCGTTGACGCCCGATCGATATTTTGCAGGACTGGCACCAGGTTGCTAGGCCTGATCCGGCTCGTCCCGCGCGCCTCCAGATTGGCGGGCTCTCTCCACGTAGATCCCGAAGAGGCTACACGGTCATCAAGGCTGCTCGGTCGTGAACATCAAACAGCTCGAGACCTTCCTCGAGATCGCGCGGTGCGGAAGCTTTACGGCCGCCGCGGACCGTCTGAACGCGACGCCGTCGACGATCTCGGCCCGGATCCAGGACCTGGAGCTGGATCTTGGCGTCTCCCTCTTCGACCGCTCGCAGCGGCGGGTCCGGCTGACCGCCAAAGGCCGGGAACTGCAGGTCTATGCCGAGCGCGCCATCGCAGCCTGCGCTGAAATTCGGACGCGGGTCGGCAGCGGCGACGCCCTGTCCGGCCTCGTCCGGCTCGGCGTCGCCGAACTGGTCGCGGTGACGTGGCTCCCGCATTTCGTGGACCTCATCCATCGATCCTATCCGCGCCTGACCCTGGAATTGCAGGTCGCCCTGACGGCCGACCTCCAGAACCTGATGGCGAATGGCGAGATCGACATGGCGCTGATGCCGGGCACGCGCTTCGACCCGCACCTCGCCACGCGCTCCCTCGGACAGGTGCACTTCGCCTGGATGGCGGGCCGCGGCCTCGATCTTCCGAACCGCAGAATCGAGCCTGCGGACTTCCGGGCGATCCGCATCCTGTCGCTCGGCAAGAACAGCTTCCATCATCGAACCGTGGAGCATTGGCTCAACGAACGGGGCGACGCGCCGCGCGTCGTCGATCTCTGCAACAGCATGGGCGCCGTCGCCTCCCTGACGCAGGCCGGCGTGGGCGTCAGCCTTCTCCCGATCCAATGCTACCGGGCGGAGATCGCATCCGGCGCCCTGCGGGTTTTAGAGACCTGCCCGGAGGGGCCGCTGGTGGAATTCTTCGCCGTCTACGCGGCGGACGCGACAACGACCATTCCGCGCCTGCTCACCGACCTTGCGGCGGCGTCGAGCACGTTCGAGGACGCTCTTGGCTAAATGCGCAGCTTCAAGAGATTGTCCGTCCGGCCTGACCCGAGGAGGCTGAAGCTGCGAGGCCTCAGCGGTTCGGTGAGGCCGGATGAAAAGCCCACGGAATGCGCGTCGGGGCCGTCGGTCGGTCGCCTGAAGGGGTGCGGCGCTGAACGTGTCCGCGCCGAGCGGACGGCCCGGCGCGGACCCATTGCATGCGGGACGAGGCGCAGGTGGACGTCTTCGATGATATCGGGCCCGTCTACGACGCAACGCGGCGTCGTAGACGCTCGGCGAGCCTGGCCCGGTCGAGCTGGAGAACCGAGCTCGCGTCGATCAGACTTGCCTGCACCAGTCCGGCAGCAGGACAATCACCGATTTCGTCGGCGTCATGCCCAGATCAGGATCCCCGACGCGCCGCAAGTTCATAGCGGCCCGTCTGCAATTATCCCGGGGCGCTCGGTCTCAGCTCTTTGTGAACGGATTGTTCGACTTGTAGTTTTTGCCCTTCGGCTCGGCCTTTCGCGGGTCGGGCTTGTCGGCGAAAAGACGCTTGACGCGCTCGTTGAAGTCCTCGGGCGTAACAGCCTGCGCTTTGCCGGTCGTAAATTCGCGTGCCATCTCGGCCTCCGCTTCGTCGCCCAGGGCACGGGATTGCGCGGAGGGATGCCGAAGCTATGCGCCGTCCGAAGCCAAAACGCCACTCCCAACGCAGGGTGTCGACGGTGGGACGACTTTCGGAGGGGGCTGAGCGCGGGTTTCGCCAGTTCGGAGATCCGCGGCGGCTGCGTTGCGCATCCGGAACGCGCATCAAAAGGGCCCCGTGTCCGATTTTCGCGCGGACGGTCATCGCCGCTCTGCGATGAGGGGCGTTAGGCTCCCGGGACGACCGGCCTGCCCGTAAAGGCGCGCGAAGGCGCCGGACTCCTCACCCGCCGCCAAGCCGCGATCGCGCTGCGTCTGTCTTCGAAGGTCGACCGCAGGCGTGTTCCAGGCGCGCCCTGACGGTCCTCCCCGAAGCCGTGGAGCAGCACCGCGTCGGGACCGAAGACCCGATGCATCTCGGCACGCCAGAGACGGTCGGTGACCGCAAGCACGCGCTCGGTTTCTGCCAAGCGGTCGATATCCATGGCGGAGGTTCCCCGTTTACTGCCTGTCGCCGCACCGCCGGGCTGGCGACACGAGAGCCCGCTCGAGGACCGGGGCAGCCCTGGAAGTCGCGTCAGAGTGCTCTTGCGAGACCCGCCTCCAGGTTGAGGGCGCTGGCCGTCTGTTGAGCGAGGCGGACGCCCGTTGGCTCGACCACCGCATCCGCTTTCACGGCCTGGCGCACGACCGCAAGCGCCTCGTCTTCGGAGGTCGTGATCACGGCGTAGAACATCACCAAGGAACCGGATAGTTCCGCCTCGTCGGGGCGCGTCACCTTGAGGATATAGGCGGTCTGATTGGGCTCGATCATGGCCGCCTCGGGGGAATGGGCGCCGGCCGGGGGCATGAAACATCCTCTTGTCTGAACATGTCGGGTTCGCAGCAGCGATCGATGATGGTTTGGCTCCGGGACCCGGTTCCCGCGCGGGAACACTCGCCGTGAGCCGACGGGCAGCCGAAGGCCGAGCGAGAGGATGCGCGCCTGTGCATCGCAAACTCCATCGCTCGTGCCGTCGCGACGGATGATCGGTACGGGCATGGCAGAGCATCCGAGATGCCCTGCTCGAAACAATCGTCGCAGCTTTGCCGATCTTTGGAAGAAACGAGATCGGACGCCGTAGCTCTGCTCGCAGCAGATCGCGCGGCGCTCCGATGATCGCACCGTGTGGCCGCCAGTCTCCCTCGGCTTGCGCCGCGGCAGGCGAGGCCGGGACGGATCATCGTCCCTGTCGGTCCTGAGAGTGGCGCTCGGCTCGCCGCGTCGATCGCGGCCACAGCCGCGGCGGCTTCAGCAGCGTTCCCTCAGGGCGTTCTTCTCTGGCCCGATCGCCCCCCGCAGCGTTGCCGGACGCAACGGCCGTGCGGAAGCCCGGTCGGGCCGGATGGATCAAGAGGCCGGAACGAGTTCGCCTTCCCGTGCCGCGCGCTCACCGCCGTCGGACCGGATCCGGTAGGTGGGTTCACCGGAGCGGTCATCCGGTGTCAGGCGGACCACTTCGAACAGGCCGTCGACGATACCCTTGTTGCCCGTATAGCTGGTCCCCAGCTGTCGCACGTGCTGGCCGATCTTGAACTTGTGAGACATGTTTCGTCCTCCAAAGAAGCGCTGAGCGGGGAGCGACCGGCTTACCGGCGGGCTCTGGCCTTGCGAGCGGCGAAGCGCGCGTCGCGGGCGGCCTTCTGCTCAGCGGCGCGGGCCGTCTGCAAAGCCGCTGCCTCGGCGACCAACCGAATCCGGTCGGCTTCGGCCTGCGCGCTGGCAGCGAGACTCTCAGCCTCGCGTGCGGCTTCGTCGGCGAGGCGGGCGACCACACGCTCGGTGTTGCGTGCGGTCCGCGCCGCGACCACAGCCTGGCGGGCTGCCTGCCGGGCGCGAAGGGCCGGATCGTCGGCTGACGGGCGGGCCCGGAACCGGGCCAGGGTGTCCTGTCGCGACTTGGCGATCGCCGCCAGATGGTCAACAAGCTGACTTGCTTTGTATGGTCCCACGAATATTCCTTATGCGCGCCAGAGCTAAGCTTTGGCTGCGAAATACAGATGAAGCCGCCCCCGGGGGAACGGCTTCGAGACGCGTCTTGGAAGACGGAGTGTGGCTCAGACGGCCTGAAGGCTGCCGGCGGACTGCTTGCCGCTGCGGCGATCGGTTTCCATTTCGTAGGAGACCTTCTGGCCTTCGGTCAGACCCTGCATGCCGGCACGCTCGACGGCGGAGATGTGCACGAACACGTCCTTGCCGCCGTCATCCGGCTGGATGAAGCCGAAGCCCTTGGTGTCGTTGAACCACTTAACGGTGCCGATGCTCATAGATATTCCATATCGTTATAGGTAGTTAAATAGGTCGAGCGCACGCCATGCACGCGCTCGGTCGCGAATTTTCGAAAATGGGAGAGATGCAGAGCGCTCGCCCTGTTGAGGCGATGCGGCCGAATATCTGGCCAAAAGTCGATTTATCATCTGTACGGCATCGGAGAGATAATCACAAGCACTAAGTCAAAATGCAGGATGTTTGACACGCGGCGCAGAAGATTTTGGCGGTGCAAATCAGCGGCGCGAAGCTAGGCGGCGGTTTCCATACCGACCGCGCCATGAATTCCCAATCCGGGTCCCCGGTTACCCGAACGAAGCTGCACGCTGCCTTCAGATCCTCACACTCGCCGCCCCAGCGGCCGCGGCTTGTTCCACGGAAGCACCGCCGCGCAGGGCCATGGCGATGGCCGTCGATATGGTGTCGATCGCCAGCGCGCGATCCTGACCATAATCGTAAGAGCTGTTTCTGTCGGAACTCAGCCTGGCATAGTAGCTGTCCGGAAAGCGCTCATCGATCCGCAGCTTGAGCATTCGCGTTGCTGCATTGTAATCGCTTTCGAACTGTCGGGATTTCGTGGAATACCCGCCTTCGAAGGTGCCGGCTTCGCGCTCTTTGGACATCGTATTCGCCCTGCGACTTTGAGTTTCGCCAAGGAAAAGACCGATGATTTTGCTGGTCAACCAGCGCATGACGTGCATTCTGTCCTCCTGACTTAAGGGCCGTTGAGCGATGCTCGGTGCTGTCGCGCCGTCTAGCGGATCCGGGTATCCGGCTCGGTATCCGCCCTCCCCGGTTCGACGGGCGCTTGAAGAGCAGTCCTGAATGGCCGCGCATGCGACCGTCTGCGGATAGATCAGTGCCTGTTCTAGGCCGAAGCCATCGGTAAAAGGCTCTCGATGCGAAGCTTCTGCCGCGTCGCCCGGATCGCGTCCAGGGTGCGCCGATGCGCATCTGTGGCAATACCTTCGGCTTCGAGGTCCGTGAGCTGATCGATCAGCCACCCACGCTCCTGAAGACCAGGCAGCTGCGATGAACGTGCAACCATCCTGATCAATCTTTGCATCACCGGGCAAGGCGGTGCTGAGTACGGCTCGACCACGATTGTCATCTCCCGATCTCCGCCATCGTGTCAGCCACGACCGCGGGGCTCGGCGAGGCCCACAATCGACTGAGCCGCCCTGTTGACGGTCACCGGCGGCTCTTCCGCTTTCTTTGACTCGCTGGGCCCGCGGCTCGATTCGGTTGCCATGATCGCGCTCCGCGTCACGTTCGGAGGCAGAATAGGACCGACTCCGGGATCTGTCGGACGGCCGGATGGCAAGCGGTCGAATCTCCGTTGGGCCGTCATGCGCGCCGTACCCGGTATAGGAACGAAGCGTCAGCACCCCACGTTCGGATGCAGGCCGATGCCGCCGATAGGCTTGGCGCACCTGATGAGAGCGGAACCGTCCTGAAACTGACGGGATGTTTGCCAAGCACGCCTGTCCATTGCAGGCGGGGGCGCAGGCCCTCAGTCACCGGCGCCTGGATCAGTCGATCCGATGATGGTCTCACTCTGCGCCTTCGAGCGCGATAAAGATAGTCCTCTGGCGTCGGGGCATCCGCTGCCCATGCAGCGGCCCTGCAGTCGCCTCTCCTTCGGCCCGGTCCGAATTACCGGTATTGCGTCGGGGCGCTTCTGACCGCGTACGCCCGCAGTGGCTGCCGTGGCGTCAGCCGACGGGGTCCGCATCGAGCGATACGCGCAGGCGCATGCGCACCACCCCCATCTCGTCGCGGACAGCCGCCATGTAGTCCTGCCGGCCGGGCGCGTCGGAGAATCCCTGCGCGATACGTGTCATGATCTTCACGGCCTGAGACCGGGCGGCCTCAAGGCTCGGCAGGTCGTAGCCGTCTCTGTCGCGGACGATGTCGGTTCCGTCGTGCAGATCGATGAAATAACGCGGCATAGGCGGCTCGGCGAGGCTGATCCGTCCGCCACGCTAAGCCGTTTCCGCACTTGTCCGCTTACCCCTTTTCGGTAGCTTGCCCGGACCGCGGCGCCACACGCGTCGGTCGTGCCCTTCGGTCCGGGCAACAGGTCGAACGGGCGCCCCTAGCGAAAGTCGCCCGGCGTCAGGCCGTGACGCGCCATCTTGTCGTAAAGCGTTTTGCGGGGCAGTCCGAGCGCCTCGGCGGCTGCCCGGACATCGCCGCCGGCCATGATCAACTCGTCGCGGATCAACTGCCGCTCGAAACGATCCACCTGATCGGTGAGGCTGCCGGCCGCCGCCTCAGTGGCGGATTGCGGCACGGCTCCGAGCCCGAGGGCGCAACGCTCGGCGAAATGGCCGAGTTCGCGGACATTGCCCGGCCAGGGGTGACGGCGCAGATGATCGCGGATGGACGGCGTGACCGGCGGCACCGGCCGTCCGAACCGCTCGGCGGCGCGGCGCAGGAAGTGCTGGAAGAGCAGCATCACGTCCTCGCCCCGGTCACGCAGGGGCGGGATCGCGATCGTGATGACGTTGAGGCGGTGATAGAGGTCGTCCCGGAAGGTGCCCTGAGCGGCCGCCTGCCCGAGATCCACCTTCGTGGCAGCGACGACCCGCATGTCGACCGGCCGCACCTCGTTCGTGCCCAGCGGTTCCACGGTGCGCTCCTGAAGCACCCGAAGCAGCTTGACCTGCAGCGGCAGCGGCATGCTCTCGATCTCGTCGAGGAAGAGCGTTCCACCCTGGGCGTGCTCGATCCGACCGATCCGGCGCTTCAGCGCCCCGGTGAAGGCCCCGGCCTCGTGGCCGAACAATTCGCTCTCGACGACGCTGTCCGGCAACGCCCCGCAATTCATCGCCACGAGATTCCGCCCGGAGCGCCGGCTCCAGCGGTGCAGGGCGCTCGCCACCACCTCCTTGCCCGATCCCGTCTCACCGAAGACGAGCACATCGACATCGGCCTGCGCCACCTCGCGCACGAGGGCGCGCAGGCTCGTGATCTCCGGGGAGATCCCGAGGAACGCCGGATCCTCCTCGATCGCCGCGTCGAGCCGTGCCCGCAGCGCCCGGTTCTCCATCACGAGCCGCCGCCGCTCCAGCGCCCGGCGCACGGAGGCGACGAGCGCTTCCGCGGGATAGGGCTTGGCCAGGAAGTCGTAGGCGCCGCCCTGCATGGCGGCCACAGCCATGCGGATGTCGCCGTGGCCGGTGATCAGGATGACAGGCAGGTCCGGATCCACCCGGCGCAGGCGCGCCAGCAGGCCGACGCCGTCGAGTCCGGGCAGCCTCACGTCGGTGACCACCACGCCGGGAGGCGCGGCCAGGATCGCCGCCAGAGCCGCCTCCGCTGCGGCGAAGGCCTCGACGGCAAATCCCTCCAGTTCCAGGCTTTGGCAATTGGCCCGGCGAACCTCCGCCTCGTCGTCGATGAAGACGACGCGCTCGGTCGCCGCCTCCGCGTCCGCCGATCCGCTCACGGTGTTGCTCCCAAGGGCTTGTCCACGCCCGGACTCTTCTCCGTCGCCCGGAGCAGCTCCATCCGGAAGACCGTGCCGGCGTCCGCGCCGCCCGCCAGGATCAGGTTGCCGCCGCAATCCTCCACGATCCCACGGGCGATGGCGAGACCCAGACCGAGGCCATCCGCCTTGGTCGTGAAGAACGCGTCGAAGACTTGGCTGCGTAGGGCGTCGGGAATGCCGGGCCCGGTATCGGCCACTTCGACCGCGATGCGCTCGCCACCGTCGGAGCGAAGGTGCAGTCCGACGCGGGCGTCCGGTCGGCCCGCCACCGCGTCGAGGGCGTTCTGGAGCAGATTGACCAGAACCTGCTCCAGCCGCGGACCGTCTCCGAGCACGCGCAGATCCGGGTCGGGCCGGTCTGCCGCGAGCGGGACGTCGAGGGCCGCCGCGCGCGCAGTCACGAGTTCCAAGGCGTTTGCCACCACGTCGCGCAGCGCCACCGGCTCGCGTCGCGGCGAGGCGCGGCGGGCGAAGCCCTTGAGCTGCCGGGTGAGGCCCGCGATGCGGTCGGTGAGCCGGCCGATGGCGGCCGCATTCTCGGCCGCGTCGTCGGATCGCCCGCGGCGGATGAGAATCGCGGTGTTGTCGGCGTAGGAGCGGATCGCCGCCAACGGCTGGTTTATCTCGTGCGCCATGCTGGCCGCGAACTGGCCCAGGGCCGCCAGCCGGCCGGCCTGCGCCAATTCGCGGCCGAGGCGCTCGCGTTCGGCCTCACCGCGCTGCCGCTCCGCGATCTCGGCGCGCAACTGCGCGTTGGTCTCGCGCAGCGCGCGTGTCCGCGCCTCGACCCGGGTTTCAAGCTCCGCCCGGCGCGCAGCGGCTTCCGCCAGCCGGGTCCGCGTCCGGCGGCCTCGGTCGGCCAGGGCGAAGAGCCCATACCCGACGAGCGCCGTGGCCAGCGCCGCGATGATCCAGGCCTGAAGCCGCTCGCGCTCGACGGCGGTGCCGACCGGTGTCAGCGTATGCAACCGCCAGTCCGTGCCGGGCACGGGGGCCTGCGACAGGATCGCGGTCCAGGCCGGCAGCGCACCCCGGACGACGCGGACGGCGTCCGGCTTGCCGGCGATCGGATGCAGCGGCAGCCGCTTGAGGGACGCCGCCCCGAATTCCTGCCCCGCCTCGATCCGGGCACGCTCGGCGGCATCGATGGCGTCGAGGGTATCGAAGCGCCACCCCGGCTCGCTGGTGACGAGGACGATGCCCCGGGCATCGGTGACGAAGGTCACTTCGTGGGCCGCGCGCCACGCCGCCTCGACCGCGTCGAACTCCACCTTCACCACGACGACCCCGGCGCCAGTGCCGACGCGCCGCGCGAGGTACAGGCCGGGCCGGCTGCTGACCGTGCCGAGGGCGAATTGCGATCCGGCGCCGCCGGCCAGGGCCTGCTTGAAATAGGGACGGAAACCGTAATCCTGTCCAACGAAGCTGCGGTCGCTCCCGGCATTGCTGGCTGCGACCGTGAGCCCATCGGCGCCGATCACGTAGATGACAGCCGAGCCGGTGGCGGCTGCGATCTGTGCGAGCCGTTTGTCGACGCGATCCAGAAGGCCGCGGCCCGGATCCGGCCCGAGTGCGGCGACGACTTCGGGGTCGGTGGCGAGTGCAAGCGGCAGCGAGGCCTGCTTCTGCATCTCGGCCAGCAGCACGCCGACCTGAAGCCCGATGGCCGAGCGGGCGGCCCGCCGCAGATCCGACAGGGCCCAGCGTTCTGCGGTGCGGCCTGCGAGCCACGTCGCCGCCAGGACTGCGCAGAGCCCGAGAAGAATCGCGAGACCCCGCCGCGACGGCGTTCCGTCCGGCGTCCGGGCTCCGCTTTTGGGTGTCGCCGAGCGGATCAACGGGCTCCAACCCGTGCGGAAAGCCGGAACGCTTCGGCCCGAGGCGTGCAGAAATCCGCACAGGAGCCGATCAGGCGGTCGCGCCACGGCCGTAGAAAACCGTTTCCTTTCAATGAAATGAAGAAATGCAACTCGCCGCCTTTCGGTGGCATGCCGGTTGCCATTCCCGCCACGTAACGCAGCCATGTCGTCAGTGAACGGCTGCCAGCCAAACGGCCAAGAGCAAGCGCGGACAGCGTCGGACCATTTCGACGCCAGCCGCCCAAACCGAAGCTATCGACAGGGAGAACGCCCCATGGCTGCCGTGCCGTCACCACTCACCGCCCCGCATCCGCCCGCCAAACCGAAGCCGCTGTACCGGACGCTGTACTTCCAGGTCCTGGTCGCCGTCGCGATCGGCATCCTGCTCGGCCACTTCTATCCGCAGCTCGGTGCCGAGATGAAGCCGCTCGGCGACGCCTTCATCAAGCTCGTCAAGATGATCATCGCCCCGGTCATCTTTCTCACCGTCGTCTCCGGCATCGCCGGCATGACCAACCTGGAGAAGGTCGGACGCGTCGGCGGCAAGGCGCTGATCTACTTCCTGACGTTCTCGACGCTGGCGTTGATCGTCGGCCTCATCGTCGCCAACGTGCTCCAGCCGGGCAACGGCCTGCACATCGACCCGAAGTCGCTCGATCCGAAGGCGATCGCCACCTACGCCGGCAAGGCGAAGGAGCAGAGCATCGTCGACTTCCTGATGAACATCATCCCCACGACGGCGGTCGGCGCCTTCGCGGGCGGCGAGATCCTGCAGGTGCTGTTCTTCTCGGTGCTGTTCGGCTTCGGCCTCGCCTTCCTGGGCGACCGCGGCAAGCCGGTCCTGGACATCATCAAGGTGCTGTCCGAGGCGATCTTCGGCGTCGTCAACATCATCATGAAGGTCGCCCCCGTGGGCGCCTTCGGCGCGATGGCCTTCACGATCGGCAAGTACGGCATCAGCTCGCTCGCCAACCTCGCCTACCTCGTCGGCGCGTTCTACCTGACCTCGACGATCTTCGTGCTGGTCGTGCTCGGGGCGGTGGCCCGCTACAACGGCTTCTCGATCATCCGGCTCATCCGCTACATCAAGGAGGAGCTGCTCCTCGTGCTCGGCACGTCCTCGTCCGAGTCGGCGCTTCCCTCGCTGCTGGAGAAGATGGAGCGGGCCGGCTGCTCCAAGCCGGTCGTCGGCCTCGTCGTGCCCACGGGCTACTCGTTCAACCTCGACGGCACCAACATCTACATGACGATGGCGGCCCTGTTCATCGCCCAGGCGACCGATACGCCCCTGAGCTTCGGCGAACAGGCCCTTCTGCTCCTCGTGGCCATGCTGTCCTCCAAGGGCGCGGCGGGCGTGACCGGCTCGGGCTTCATCACGCTGGCGGCGACGCTGGCGGTGGTGCCCTCCGTGCCGGTGGTCGGGATGGCGCTGATCCTGGGCGTGGACCGCTTCATGTCCGAGTGCCGGGCGCTCACGAACTTCATCGGCAACGCCGTGGCCTGCATCGTGGTGGCGCGCTGGGAGAACGAGGTCGACGAGGACAAGCTCGCGGCGGCCCTCGCTGGCCAAACCACCCGACCGGCCAGCCACACGCCGGCCCTGCAGGCCGCCGAGTGAGCCGCGGCCGTCGCGGGCCGCGGGTGCGGCTCGCGACGGCCACATCCTAGACAAGCGATATGCGATCAGCCCGCGCAGACCGGCGGGCGGCTGTCCCGGGACTCCAAGGGCCGATCCACGGCCGTCAGCCCTGCGCGAGGGCCTGGGGTGCGAAGGCGGCGACGACCGGCCGGAACGCGCCGACGATCGCAGGATCGAGCCGGCCGGCCATGCCCTCCAGAATCGCGTATGCCGCCTCGCTCGCCATGGGCGCCCTATAGGGCCTCTGCTCGATCAGGGCCGCGTGGATGTCGCAGACGGTGACGAGCCGGACGAGGTCGGGGATGTCACGTCCCTTGAGCCGGTCCGGATAGCCCGAACCGTCAAGCATTTCGTGATGCGACCGGACCACCAGAAGCATCTGCTGCTCGAAGCCCTGCTCGGCGAGCATGCTGTATCCCTTTTCCGGATGCAGCCGCATCACGGCCATCTCGGTATCGTCGAGCCGGCCCGGCTTGTTGAGGATGGCGGCCGGGATGTGGATCTTGCCGACATCGTGCAGCAGGGCCGCTTTGGTGACCCGGTGACGCTCCTGCACGCCGAGGCCGAGACTTGTCGCGAAGGCGGCCGCCAGCCCGGCCACCAGCAGGCAGTGCTGGTGCGTGGCATCGTCGAATTGGCGCACCGCTCGGATCCAGTCGCGGATCCCCGTATCCCGGATCGCGACGTCGATGGCCTGGGTGCCGTTGTCGATGACAGCGGGCGTGATCGGCTGATCCGCCACGAAGACCGATGCGTAGAACCCGCGCACCTCTGCCGCCATCCGGACCGCGCAGGCGGGAACCGGCTCCTCGACATGCGCCGCGACGGGTGACGGCGGCCGCTGCGCGCCGAGCCGATCCCGCAGGTGATCGATGTCGATGGGGGCGCACAGCGTGTGCGTCGCACCGAGCGCGACGCCGACGAGCCGGGTGCGCGGGCTATCGGTCGGCAAAAGGACGACCAGGGGTACCCCGTGCCGGATCTGCACCAGGAGGCGCCGCAGACGCTCGACGGATGCCGTACCGAGATCGAGGACGTCAGTGACGATCGCGGTCGGTGTGCCGACCGGCGCCGCCGCGGCGCGGAGGTCGTGGATCTCGCAAGACAGACCATCGGACAGGTCCCCCTGCAAGCCCAGGCTGCGTACGGGATCGTCCGTGATCAGAAGGATACGGCCCATCGGCACGCTCTCTGATCGCGGCCTACGGGAACATTGCGTCAACCGTGTCCTGCGAGACCGAGGCGTCGCCGGGTAGCACGGGGCCATTCAGCAGGGCCGCCTCGCCGCTGCGTCTGTCGTGCGGCAGGTTGGGCCGTGCCGGGCCATCGTCGGACGCCGACCAGACGCGCAGCATCTCGCCGATCCGCTCCTCCACGAGGACGATCGTGCGCACGACCTTCGAGATCCGCTGCCCGGTCAGATCCTGGAAGTTGCACGCCTCGAAGATGGTTTGCATCTCGGCCTGAATGGCCTCCGCGTCGGCCCGGGTCGCAGGGTGTTCCGAACGCCTCACGATCCCGCGGGCCAGCCCATCGACGGTCTCCGACGCCGTCAGAATCGCGTTCGTGGCGTCTTCCGTGCCTTGTACGACGGCGTGGAGCTCGTCGCAGGCGCGACTGGTCTCCTGCTCCTGTCGAAGGTCTGCGATTTCCTGGCGCGTCCGCGCGATCGCGTCCGAGATCGACACGAGCTGGCTCCGCAGGAGCCCGACACCCTCTTCGATGGAAACGACGTCCGGTACAGCACGGGCCATGATCGACGATCACCATGCGCTTTAATTTAGGCGCCGAAACTATCGGCCATGTCTTAAGCTGGGCTTAATGCCGATTGTTTCCGTGTCTCGTCAGCGTATCGTACGATTGATGACTTAAAGATTTCATGATTTTGCGCTTCGACCCGGACGATCGGTCAATTCGATCTCCGCCGACTCATCAGCGGCGTCTTCGAGGGCGTGCAACGGTGATCTGCTGATCTGACAAGCGGCAGCGATCCGGGGCGCCGTCGCAAGCCTCGTGGAATCTCTGCCAGTTCTTTCAACTTGAGGTGGACGTGACGGTTAAATTTGCAATTGCATGTTAAGTGACAGCATTCCGAATGGATCGATTTTGAACAATGCTGCGCGAAAAAAAAGTAAGCTTTTGATGCTCTTCTAGCGGCGTGGTCCGGTCGAAGGCTGGGTATTGAGCACGGAAATCCGAACGGTGGTTCGCTGGCTTGATGGACGAGCGCAGGCGGCGCGCTTCGTGCGGGCGCGCGGGGGTGCGACTGCCGTGGAGTTCGCCCTCGTGGCCCTTCCGTTCTTCGCGCTGATCGGGGCCTGCCTGGAGAACGGGATCGTCTTCTGGGAGCAGGAGATCCTCCAGCAGGCAGTGTCCGATGCCGGCCGGCAGATCTATACGGGCTCCTTTCAGACCGCGAACACCGGCACCACCGATCCTGCGACCCTGATGAGCCGGTTCCGGACGGCGATCTGCACGCAGTCGAACGGCACCCCGCGGGTGACGATCTTCAACTGCGCCAATGTCCGGGTCAGCGTCACGCAGGCCAGCAGCTACGCGGCCGCCAACCCGGTCTCGCCCGTGGCGACCAATGCCAGCGGCGCCAGCGACTGGAACGCGAGCTTCCCCAGCTATTCCTGCGCGGGCGCCTCCGCGATCGTGATCGTGCAGGCGGCCGTGGACGTCCCGATCTTCTTCCCGCTGCTCGGTGCGGCGACGCCGAGCCTGCCCAACAGGCGTCGGGTGATTCAGGCGGCGACGGTCTTCAAGGTCGAACCGTACACAACCCAGTCCGTGTGCTCCTGATGCGCCGGATTCTGGAACGTCTCGCGCGCTACCGATGCGACGAGCGCGGGATCGCCGCGGTCGAGTTCGCGTTCGTGTTGCCCCTCCTCATCATCCTGTATTTTGCCACCGCGGAACTCACGCGCCTGGTCGACGCGAACCGCAAGCTGACGCTGTTCGCGCGCACGCTGAGTGATCTGTCGGGACGCGCGGACAATCCGAGTCCGACGGTCGAAGCCATGGCGACGATCGCGGGCGCCGCGACCGCGATCCTGCGTCCCCTCGATGCCTCGAATCTGCAGATCGTCGTCAACGCCATGGGTGTGGAGTCGGTCTCAGGCACGCTCTATGGCGGGGTCTGCTCCAGCTGGGCCCAGAACGCGACCAAGCGGCCGGCGCAGCAGCGCAACGGGACCAACGGGTTGCCCCAGACGCCGGCCGTCTATCAGTTCGACGGCGCCCGCTACATCCTCGGTGAAGTGACGATGACCTATACGCCGATCATCGGCAGCGCCCTCTACCGCTGGATCTTCGGCAACCGCGGCCTGACCTTCACGCGGCAGATCCCGTGGTCGGAGCGCACCGCGAGCGAGATCATCATGCCGGGCGGCGTGGCTTGCCCGATCTTCAACTAGCGCGACGGGGGCCCAACGTGTCCGCTGTTCCAGCCGGAATGAGCCGCCTCCTCACGCGCTGCGTCCGCACGTGTGCGCGCTCGCGATCCGGCCAGGTCGCGATCACTTTCGCCCTCGTGATGCTGCCGGTGCTGTTCGCCACGGGGGCGGCGGTGGATTACGGTCGACGCAACGCCGCCAAGGCACAGCTCGACGCGGCCCTCGACGGCGCCGTCCTGGCGGTGATCTCGCAGAAGACGAATTCGATCTCATCGACCAGCCTGCTGAACATGGAGACGCAGTTCCGAGCGGAGGCCGCCAAGGTTCCGGGCGTCACCGTGACCTCCTTCAACCCGGGAACACCCGTCAGCAACTCGGCCACACTCAGCCTGGCAGCGAGCTATACGGCCACGGTGAAGACGACGATCTCATCGTTGATGCAGGTGCCGGTCATGAACATCAACGGGAGCTCGTCCAGCACCCGCAACATGTTCCAATATATCAACTTCTACCTGCTGCTCGACAATTCGCCGTCGATGGGGCTGGCGGCGACCGACACCGATGTCGCCAACATGAAGATCGCGACGGGCGGCTGTGCCTTCGCGTGTCATCAGCACACCTACGACAATAAAGGTCGTATCACAGGGGATAGCCAGACCGACTTTTATCACGTGGCGCTGAAGAACAACATCAAGCTGCGCATTCAGGTCCTGCGTGACGCCGTGTCGGCCTTGGTCGATCAGGCGAACGCAAGCATGTCGCTGTCGCAGCAGTATCAAATGGAAATGTGGACGTTCAACGATTCCACGACGCAGACCCGGCTCCAGGCGATGACGCCGACCCTGAGCCAGATCAAGGCTGCGGCGCCGAACATCGACATCGCGTACGCGTATTACAACCAGTCGGACAACCAGACGGATTTCGAGCGCGCCATCGCGGTCATGAATACCACGATCCCGGCAAGCGGGACCGGCATCACAGCGTCCTCTCCGATCCGCTTTCTGTTCCTGGTCACCGACGGGGTCGAGGATACCGGTGGCAGCGTCACGAACCAGAGCGCCGGCTTTCAAATCCAGAGCGACCGCTTCATCGGCCCTTTCAGCCCATCGACATGCAATGCGCTGAAGAGCAAGAACGTGCGGATCGGCATCATCTATACGCAATACCTGCCGATCTACGACAACGACTTCTACAATCGGTACGTCAGACCCTATGAGGGCCAGATCGGGCCGGCGCTGCGGTCCTGCGCGTCGGACGGGCTGTACTTCCCCGTTGCGTCCGGGGGTGACATCACCGCCGCCATGCTCAAGCTGTTCTCCACCGCGGTGGCATCCGTCCGGATCAGCAACTGAACGGGTTCCGGTCACTCCGGGGGCCGGCATGGCCCTGCCTGTCGGTGGCCCTGCGTTCCGCTAAGGCGATCCGGCCGGCGTCGGTCCGAGGACATTGACCCACAGCACGATGGTTTGGCCATGCGGGTCGGGATTGCTGAACCGGTGTGGTCGCCGGCTCTCGAAGCGGAAGCTGTCGCCTTCCGCGAGTTGAAGGGTCCGCGCCTCGACGACCAGGGTCAGGCGCCCCTCCAGAACGAGGCCGGCCTCCTCGCCCTCGTGGCTGAACGGCTCGTCGCCGGTGCTCGCCCCCGGCCTCAGCACCATGTGGAAGAGGCTCATCCCGTGCGTGCCGCCGGGCGGGGTCAGCAACTGCTTGGTGATGCCGGCCCGCCAGAGCTGAAGTTCCGGCCGGTCCTTCCGGAACACCACGATCGGGTCCGGATCGGGCTCGTGCGGGCTGGGCTCGAAGAGGCCGCCGATACCGATCTGCAGCGTGTCCGCGAGGAGCGCCAGGACCCGGAGCGAGGGCGACGACAGACCCCGTTCGACCTGACTGATGAACCCGATCGAGAGACCGGTGCTGGATGCGATCGCCTCGAGGGAAAGCCCCCTGGCGCGCCGGAGGCCGCGCAGGCGCTGACCCACAGCCCGGTCGACCGGTTCCGGACCCGTTGCGTCGCCTTGGGGAATGCTCACCGTCGCACCAACCTGCCTCTCGCGTGTCTCTTCATGCACGTGAAAGTCCCTTGCGTCGATATTGGAAACGTGCGGTATTCTTCACGAGAATGAAATCGGGCGGCGGCTCTCGTCGCGCAATCCGGTCATGATGGGAGCGGCAGGATGAGAAGACGATTGGCCGGGCTGTGTCTGTCGTCGACGCTGCTCCTGGGAATCCTGGGGAGCGCGGTCGGCGCCCAATCCCTGAAGGTCGGTGCGACGCCGACAGGCCTGCCGTTCACCTTCCTGGACACCAAGACGAACACCATCCAGGGCGTGATGGTCGACCTCGTCAACGCGGTCGGCAAAGAGGCGGGCTTCACCGTGGCGGTCGAGCCGCTGCAATTCTCGACGCTGATCCCGGCGCTCACCGCCTCGAAGATCGACATCATCTCGGCGGCGATGTTCATCACGCCGCAGCGCAAGGAAGTCGTGGCGTTCTCGGCGCCGGTCTACAGCTACGGTGAGGGGCTGATCGTCCCGAAGGCCGACACGAAGGATTACATGTCCTTTGCTGACCTGAAGGGCGAGACCGTGGGCGCCCAGGTCGGCACCGCCTTCGTCGAGCCGCTGAAGAAATCCGGCCTGTTCGGCGAGGTGAAGATCTACGATACGATCCCCGACATCATCCGGGACGTGAACTCCGGACGGCTGAAGGCCGGCTTCGCCGATGCGCCGATCCTGGCCTACTACGTGAAGCAGGGAGCGTTCCCCGGCGTCCGCCTGGTTGAGACCTTCAAGCCGACCGTGGTGGCCTCGGTGGCCCTCAGCGTGCGCAAGACCGACGCGGACTTGCTGGCCAAGATCGACAAGGCGCTCGCCAAGCTGAAGGCCGACGGGACGCTCCAGGCGATTCTCACCAAATGGGGCCTGCCGCCATCGGCCGACCGGTCCTGAGCTCCATGCGCGAGTTCCTCGCCGATGCTCAGGAATACCTGCCGATCCTGCTGCAGGGCGTGCAACTGACCGTCCTGATCACCCTCGCCTCCCTGGTGGTCTCGACGCTCCTCGGCTTGGTCTGGGCGGTGATGCGCGTCTCCGGCATCGCCGTGCTGGCGGGCTTCAGCGCGGTGATGATCAACATCCTGCGCGGCATCCCGATCATCGTGCAGCTGTTCTACATCTACTTCGTCATGCCCGATTTCGGCCTGTCGCTGACCGCGGTGCAGGCGGCGATCATCGGGCTCGGCATCGCCTATTCGGCCTACCAGGCGGAGAATTTCCGCGCCGGCATCGAGGCGGTGGATCGCGGCCAGGTCGAGGCGGCGCTGTCGATCGGCATGGGCTGGGGCATGACGATGCGGCGGGTGATCCTGCCGCAGGCGATCCGGATCGCACTGCCGCCCTACGGCAACATCATGATCATGATGCTCAAGGATTCGTCCCAGGCCTCCACCATCACGGTGGCGGAATTGGCACTGCAGGGGAAGCTGATCGCGTCGTCGACCTTCAAGAATACCAGCGTCTACACGATGGTGGCGCTGATGTACCTCGCGCTCAGCCTGCCGCTCATCCTTCTGGTCCGGCATCTCGAGGCCAAGGGGCGGCATCGATGATCGTGCTGAAGGACGTGCGGAAGCACTACGGCACCCTGGAGGTGATCAAGGGCGTCTCGGCCGAAGTCACCAAGGGCGAGGTGGTGTGCATCATCGGACCCTCGGGGTCCGGCAAGTCGACCCTGTTGCGCTGCATCAACGGCCTGGAAGCCTATGACGGCGGCGAGATCCGCGTCGACGGTCAGCGGGTCGACCGGGACAAGCGCAGCATCAAGGCGATCCGGACCCGGGTCTCCATGGTCTTCCAGCGATTCAACCTGTTCGCCAACCGGACCGCCCTCGAGAACGTCGTCGAGGGGCCGATCCACGTCAAGGGCGAACCCCGTGCGGAGGCCGAGGAGCGCGCCCGGGCGCTCCTCGCGCGGGTCGGTCTCTCCGGCAAGGAGCACGCCCGGCCGGACGAACTCTCCGGCGGCCAGCAGCAGCGCGTCGCCATCGCCCGGGCGCTCGCCATGCGCCCGGAGGCGATCCTGTTCGACGAGCCGACTTCGGCCCTCGATCCCGAACTCGTCGGCGACGTGCTGCGGGTGATGCGCGGGCTCGCCGACGAGGGCATGACGATGATCGTCGTGACCCACGAGATCGGCTTCGCTCGGGAGGTCGCCGACCGGGTGCTGTTCCTCGATGGCGGCCGGCTCGTCGAGCAGGGACCCGCCGCCGAGATCCTGAACCGTCCGCAGAACCCGCGCACGCAGGATTTCCTGCAGCGTGTGCTGCACCCGCTTTAGGACAAGGCCGTGGCCGAACCGTTCCCCCTCGCCCCCTCGCTCTGGGCCACTACGGCGGCGCCCGCGCCGGACACGCCGCCTCTCGTCGAATCCGGCACGGCCGACGTGGTGATCATCGGCGGCGGATTCTGCGGCCTGTCCACCGCCCTGCACTTGGCCGAGCGCGGCATCCGCCCGGTGGTTCTGGAGGCGCGGGAGGTCGGCTATGGCGGCTCCGGTCGCAACGGCGGCCAGGTGATCCCGGGCCTGAAATACGATCCCGCGGATCTCGTCGCCCGGTTCGGGCGAGAGCGCGGCGAGCGGCTCGCACGCTTCGCTGGCGGAACCGCCGACGTGGTGTTCGACCTGATTGCCCGGCACGGGATGGACGTGCCGCACCGGCGTGCCGGCTGGATTCAGGGTGCCCATACCGAGACGGGGCTCGCCGAAGTCGAGCGACGGGCGGCGCAATGGGCCGATCTCGGCGCGCCGACCCGCGTCCTCGACAAGGCCGAGGCCGAACAGCTCCTCGGGACCGGTCGCTATCGCGGCGGCTGGCTCGACGGACGCGGTGGCGCGATCCAGCCCTTGAGTTATGCCCGCGGCCTCGCCCGGGCGGCCCTGAAGGCCGGAGCGTCGATTCACGGCGCATCGCCGGTGACCTCTCTCGAACGGACGGGATCGGGCTGGACGGTCACGACGGCCCAGGGGGCCCGGCTGAATGCCGAACGGGTCGTTCTGTGCACCAACGGCTACACGGGCGGCCTCTGGCCGGACCTCGCGCGGACCGTGATCGCGGCGAACTCCTTCCAGGTCGCCACGGTGCCGCTCTCCGACAACCTGCGGCGCTCGATCTTGCCCGAAGGCCATGTCTCGTCGGACACGCGCAAGCTCCTGCTCTACTTCCGGCTGGACCATACCGGTCGCCTGCTGATGGGCGGCCGCGGTCCGTTCCGGGAGCCGCGGAGTCCTGCCGACTGGGCCCATCTCGAACGGATCGTTGGCAAGCTGTTCCCGCAGCTCGACGGGACCGCCTTCGACCACCGCTGGTGCGGCCGCGTCGCGATCACCCGGGACTACCTGCCCCATCTCCACGAGCCGGCACCCGGCCTCCTCATCGATATCGGCTGTCAGGGCCGGGGCGTCGGCCTCCAGTCGGCAATGGGTCGTGCGATGGCCGCCTACATCGCCACCGGCGATGCCGACAACCTGCCGCTCCCGCTCACTCCGATCGCGCCGCTGCCGCTTCACGCCCTCCACCGACTGTACGTGTCGGCGATCATCGCCTGGTATCGCCTAAGCGACGGCGGCATCCGCTGAGGCGGCGAGGCTCGGCGTCTCGATGATCCAGCGAGTTCCCCGCGGGCGGAGGTGCCAGGATCCCGACCGACAGGTCGGGAAGCGGACGCTATCGGCTTCTTGGGGCAATCGCGACCCGGCCATCGAGCCGCATCGGAACAGGCCTGCCGCGCCGGTGGAGCGGCTTACTGAAACCGCCGCATCTCCGGTGAAAGGGAGCGTCCGGCCTCGAGCAGGGCCCGAACCTTGCGGGTTGCATGCAGCAGGATATCCGGGCGGGCATCCTCGTAGGACGTCTCGTCGACGAAACTCTGCAGCGCCTCCGTGATCCGATCCTCGATCTCGTCCATCAGGGCGAGGCCTTCCGGACCCTCCCTCCGGAGATGTGCGTCCGCGAGGGTCAGATAGGCCGCGCTCGCCAGCAGGAAGGCGATCCCGTTCGCCTCCCGGGCCGCGTCTGAACTCGCGTCGCCGCCGTCCGTACCGTCTGCGACGTCGTCGTCCATCGGCCTATGCACTCCTCATCCGTCAGGCCCGCTGTGCCGCCTGCGCGGCGCCGCGCAAAGTAGGGAAAAAGGGGTCGGTCCCGTCACCATTCGGGCAACGTCGGCGGTGGGTGTGGCCTGCGCGCTTGCGCCCGTGGCTCAGCCGCTGGGATCGGTCCGATCCTGCGCGGCCCGCCGTTCGCGCATCCTGCAGAGCGCCCGCCGCCAGGCGGCCACGACGGCCTCGCGTGCGCCGGCCTCGGCGCCCCTGGTCGGATCGGCCGGCCGGCCCCTGCCCTCGCGCTGGCTGTTTCGGTCTCTCGGATCTCGATTCATGATCGCCTCCCTGCGTGACAGAGAGAGACGCCGAATCCAGGGACTCCGCGGTGAGGCCGCGCACGCGAACCGCGGAAACCGCGTGCGGGGGAGCACATGCGGTCACGCTCGAGCCGATCCTCGTCTGCGGCGCTGACACCGCGCAATTTTTCTGATCGTGGACCGAAGAGTTTTTCAGCAGCGCCGGTCTGCATTTTAGGAGTACTGTCACGCGGCCGGCATGGGCCCTCGTGCAATGCCGCAAATATTGATGCGGTGCAATAACGATCGTATTCAAAACTCAGCTGACTCCCGGGGCCGATATGTCCCGGAACCACGGGGGCGGCGTATGGCAGAATCGGAGGGGACGGGCATCACGGCCGGCCGCACCTCCGAAGGCCGGGGAGGATCACGGGCTCCATGAGGAAGAACAAGGTCATCTCGGCGGAAGAGGCGATCGCGCTGATCCGCGAGAACGACGTCGTGACGACAACGGGGTTCGTCCAGAGCTGCATCCCGGAGGCCCTGCACGCCGCCCTCGAGAAGCGGTTCGTCGACACCGGATCGCCCCGTGGGCTCACCCTGATCATGACGGCGGGCGCCGGTGACAGCAAAGGGCTCGGCACGGGCCGCCTGCACCATGACGGCCTCCTCTCGCGGGTCATCGCCGCCAATTTCGGCCGCATGCCGAAGGTCGCGAAGGCCGCGCAGGACAACCTGATCCGCGGCTACAACCTGCCTCAGGGCGTCATCTCACAGCTGTACCGGGCCTGCGCCGCAGGCCAGCCGGGCCTGTTCTCGAAGGTCGGCCTGAAGACCTACGTCGATCCGCGTCATGGCGGCGCCAAGGTCAACGAGCTGACCACCGAGGATATCGTCAAGCTCGTCGAGGTCGATGGTGAGGAGTGGCTGTTCTACACGGCGACCAAGATCGACGTGGCGTTCATCCGCGCGACATCGGCCGACCCGTCCGGCAACCTCTCCTATGAGAAGGAGGCGCTGACCCTGGACTGCCTCGCGCAGGCCATGGCGGCCCGCAACAACGGCGGCATCGTCATCGCCCAGGTCGAGCGCATCGTCGACGACGGATATCTTCTGCCGAAGGATGTGCGCGTCCCCGGTATCCTCGTCGACTGCGTGGTGGTCGCCGAGCCCGAGATGCACCGCATGAATTACGGCGTCATGCACGACGCCGCGCTCGCGGGCGAGATCCGCGTTCCGGTGACGGGCATCAAGCGGATGCCGCTCAACGAGCGCAAGATCATCGCCCGGCGCGCCGCCTTCGAGCTGCCGCCGAACGGCGTCGTCAATCTCGGCGTCGGTGCGCCGGAGGGCATCTCGTCGGTCGCCAACGAGGAGAAGATCACGCCCTACATCACTCTTACCACCGAGGCGGGCGCGGTCGGCGGGGTGCTGGCCTCCGGTTCGAGCTTCGGTGCGGCGACCAATGCCGACTGCATCATCGACCAGAATCAGATGTTCGACTTCTACGACGGCGGCGGGCTAGACATGACCTGCCTGGGCATGGCCGAGTGCGATGCCGCCGGCAACGTCAACACGTCCAAGTTCGGCGGCAAGCTGAATGGCTGCGGCGGCTTCATCAACATCTCGCAGAACGCCCGCACCGTGGTCTTTGCCGGCACGTTCACGGCCGGCGGCCTCGAGATCGCGGTGAACGACGGTCAGGTGCGCATCGTCAGCGAGGGCAAGGCGCGCAAATTCGTCACGCAGGTGCAGCAGAACACCTTCTCGGGTCCCTACGCGGTGGAGCGGTCGCAACCGGTCCTCTACGTGACCGAGCGCTGCGTGTTCCAGTTGACATCGGACGGTCTTGAACTGATCGAAGTCGCACCCGGCATCGATATCGAGCGGGATATCATCGCCCACATGGATTTCGCCCCCGTGGTGCGCAATCCCGTGCCGATGGATCCGCGCATCTTCCGCGACGAGCCGATGGAGCTGATCTCGGATCTGCTCAACCTCGATCTCAAGTCGCGTGTCAGCTACGATGGCGAGCGCAACATTCTCTTCATCAACTTGGAAGGCTGGTACTGCCGGGTGAAGGGCGACATGGACGAGCTGCGCATGACCATCGTCGAGGCCTGCCGCAAGGCCGGCCAGCGGGTCAACGCCGTAATCAACCACGACAGCTTCCGGCTCAACGAGAACCTTGTCGATGATTACGCCGGCATGGTCCAGTATCTGCAGGCGAACTACTACGCCACCACGACCCGGTACGCGACGAGTGCGTTCCTGCGCCTGAAGATGGAGGAGGCCCTGAACAACCGCGGGGTCGCACCACACGTCTTCGAGCGCAAGGAGGAGGCGCAGGCCTTCGTCAGCAGCACCGAGGACAAGAAGGCCCGGAAGCGGATCTCTCCGGCGGTCGCCTCGGCGGCCTGAGGAGAGTGCCGGCCGCAGGCGGCCGGCAGTTCGGGGCATTTGCCGCGCCGTCCCGGACGGGTCGGCGTGGCGGACCGTCCGGGGCCGGCATTCGGCGCGTCGTCGGTGGCTCTCGTGGGAGGGCCAAGCCCCGGCTCCCCGCGGTTATCGACAGATCACGCCTCCGCCGAGCCCCACCCGCCATCCGCGGCGATAGTGTTTCCGAAGGATCTCCAGGCCGGAGACGCCCAAGCAGACTGGGTCTGTTACCGACGCATGCACGCGCCGTTTCTTCCCGTATAGGTTGGGCCGGCCCAGTTCCGTCCGGCCATGTCGGCGCACGCCTCGGGGAGGTCCGCTCCTGCACGCTCATCAGAACCTCGCTGCCGCGACGTCCGATGCCAAACGCGCCCAGCCCCCCTGGGCCGAGCGCGTCGCCGACCTCGCCCATGCGGCTCTGATCGAGGAACTGGAGACCTGGCCGAAGCCCGGCCTCGTCAGCCTGGTGGATTCCGGCAGCCACGACGACATGGATGCCGACACCCTCCACCGGAGCGCCGTGGCGATCCGGCCGTTCTTCGCCGATCTGGTCTCGGCGGGCAGCCGAGGGGCGGAGATGGCGGAACTCCGCGGGATCGGGCTGCGGGCCGAGGCCGCGATGATGCGGGCCACCGGCGGCGTCAACGCGCATCGCGGCGCCATCTTCTCCCTCGGTCTGATCTGCGCGGCGGCCGGCACGCCGGACACGGGGCGCGGCTCCGCCGAGGCGCGGGCCGAACGCGTCGGGCATCTGTGGGGAGCGGCGATCGCCGGGGCCCCTGTCTCGCCGGTGAGCCATGGCGGACGGGCGGTGCGCCGCTTCGGAGTCGGCGGTGCCAGCGCCGAGGCGGCGGCCGGCTTCCCGACGATCCGTACGGTCGGCCTGCCGGCGCTGCGCGCCGGGCGCGTTTGCCGGCCGGGCGAGCCTGAGGCGGCGCGCGTGCACTGCTTCTTCGCGCTGCTGGCGGTGGTCGACGATACCAATCTTCTCCATCGCGGGGGACCCGACGGCCTCGGATGGGCGCAGGCGGCGGCGGCGGACTTCCTCGCGGATGGCGGAATCGCGGCGCCGGGCTGGCGGGACCGGGCGGCTGCGATCCACCGCGCCTTCGTGGCGACGCGCCTCAGCCCGGGTGGCTGCGCGGATCTCCTCGCCGCGACGCTTCTGCTCGACGCGCTCGCCGCCGCTGGTTGAGAGCGACGGTGCGAACCGATCCGCGCGGCCGCGTTCCACTGGCGGCATACGTCGGGGCACGCGCAGCCTTCATCCGGCCGGCCCATCATCGGGAGCTCCCTCGTTCGTGACCTGCTTCAGGATCGTCCTCCTCGCGCTCGCCGTGCTCTTCGTCCTGCCCGTGGCGGCATCGGCCGTGCTCTACGCGACCCGAGCGAGTGGCGACTGGCGTCTCGCGGATCGGTCCAGCGTCGGTCTGCTGCCACGCGCGGATGCGCATCCCGGCGCCGTGCTGCGCATCTTCTCGGCGCGGACCGTGAGCTGGCGCGGCATCGTGGCCACGCATAGCTGGATCGTCATCAAGGACCGCGACGCCCCCGCCTTCAGCCGGTTCGACTACACGGCCTGGGGCCAGCCGATCTGGGTCGACCGGTTCGTGCCGGACGGGCGCTGGTTTGGAAATCCGCCGTCGGTCGTGTTCGCGGCGGACGGGCCGGAGGCGGAGGCGATGCTCCCGCGGATCCGCAGGGCTGTGGCCGAGTACCGCTACAGCCGGCCCGGCGACTATGTCGTCTGGCCCGGGCCCAACTCAAACACCTTCGTGGCCGCCGTGATGGCGGCGGTGCCGGAGATCCGCGCCAGCCTGCCGACAACGGCGATCGGCAAGGATTTCCCCTACGACGGGCGCTGGGCCGGCCTGACGCCCTCCCGGACCGGAATCCGCGTCAATCTCGGCGGCTATGCCGGAGTGACCCTCGGCTGGGTCGAGGGATTCGAGCTGAACCTGCTCGGTGGCGTCGCGGGGATCGACCTGCGGCGGCCTGGAATCAAGCTGCCGGCGGTGGGCCGGCTCGGCCTCTGAGCGGCGGATCCGGCCACCACCCTGGCAGGCGTGCGCGCAGTCGCGCACGCCGAACCGGTCCTACGGCGCGAGGTCGTGGACCGGCTCCTTCACCGGCGTGGCACTGCTGTTGAGCACGGTGCTGCCGGTCGGGACCGGTTTCAGCACGGCCCGGTCGATCTGCGGCGGCGTCGGCAGCTGGAGCTGTGCGCTGGTCTCGGCCCATTCCTGGGCGACGCGCTCGGGATCGTCGTTGAGCCTCGTGCCGTAGCTGGGGACAATCGCCCGGATCTTGGCCTGCCATTCCGGCGTGGCGACCTTCTGGGCGAACACCTTCTCCAGCACCTGCAGCATGATCGGCGCCGCCGTCGAGGCCCCGGGCGAGGCCCCGAGCAGGGCCGCGATGCTGCCGTCCTTGGCGTTGACGATCTCCGTTCCGAGCTTCAGGACGCCGCCCTTGTTCGCGTCGCGCTTGATGATCTGGACGCGCTGACCCGCCTGCCATAGACGCCACTCCGCCTTTTTGGCGTTCGGGAAGTACGCGCGGAGCGCCGCGATCCGGTCGTCGTCCGACAGCATGAGCTGTCCGGCGAGGTACTCGACCAGCGGGAATTCGTCGACGCCGACCTTCATCATCGGCCAGAGATTGCTGGTGGTGGTGGAGCTGAGGAGATCGAAATAGGAGCCTTCCTTCAGGAACTTGGTCGAGAAGGTCGCGAAGGGCCCGAACAGGATCACGCGCTTGCCGCCGAGCATGCGGGTGTCGAGATGGGGCACCGACATGGGCGGCGAGCCCACGGACGCCTTGCCGTAAGCCTTGGCGAGGTGGAGCGTGGCGACGTCGGGATTGTCGTTGATCAGGAACGAGCCGCCCACGGGGAAGCCGGCGTAATCGTCACCCTCCGGAATGCCGGATTTCTGCAGGAGGTGCAGGGCGCCGCCGCCTGCGCCGATGAAGACGAACTTGGCGTCGACCGTCCGGCGCGTGCCGTCCTTGAGGTTCTTCGAGGTCACACGCCACGAGCCGTCGGCATTCTTCGCGATGGTCTCGACTTCGGTCGACAGCCGGAGCTTGAAGCTCGGCTGTTTCTGCAGATGGGCGACGTATTGACGGGTCACCTCACCCCACTCGCAGTCGGTGCCCAGCGGCGACCACGTCGCGGCGACCCTCTGCTTCGGGTCGCGCCCCTCCATCATCAGGGGCACCCATTTGCGGAGCTGCTCCGGATCCTCCGAATACGCCATGCCGGCGAAGAGCGGGCTCGCCTTGAGAGCCTCCCAGCGCTTCTTCAGATACGCGATGTTGTCGTCGCCCCAGACGAAGCTCATGTGCGGCGTATAGTTGATGAAGGTGTGCGGATCCTTCATCACGCCGGTCCTGACCTGATGCGCCAGGAACTGACGGGTGACCTGGAAAGCTTCGTTGATCTCGACCGCCTTGGCGATCTCGATCTGTCCCGTCTTGTTCTCGGGCGTATAGTTCAGCTCCGCCAGGGCCGAGTGTCCGGTGCCGGCATTGTTCCAGCCGTTGGAGCTCTCCAGGGCGACCTGATCGAGCCGCTCGACCATCTGGATCGACCAATCCGGCTCCAGTGCATTCAACCAGATGCCGAGGGTCGCGCTCATGATCCCGCCGCCGATCAGCAGCACGTCGACCGTGCCGTCGGCACCGTCGGCCAGGACCGGCGAGCCCGGCAGCGCGGCCACGGCCAGGCCCGTCGCGGCCGTTCCGAGGATCTGACGCCGGCTGAGAGGCAGCGCGGCCGAGGCACGGCGGTTACGCAGGTCGTGAGTCTCGTCGTCGCCACGCATGGGCAGATCCCGCTTTTTGCGTACCGGACAGGCCCGATCGGCCGATCCGCGTACGGAAGACACTCGATACGACGAGCGAGAGCCCCGCTCGTCAGGCCTTCCGGATCGTTTCCCCGTTGCCGTGGCGGCGTGGCGACGGTCTCGATCGACCCGACACGACGGTCCGGCGCGTGTCCGCAGCGGTGCGAAGTTCCTATGCCCGCGCAGATCGCGAGGCGACGGAACGTACCGATGCGACGCGCGTGTCTCCTGCCACTCGGACGCCCGATCCGGCCGGAGCCGTACTCTTCGGTCCAAGACCTCGAACGCGCACAGGCGCGATCGCCGAGGGGGAGGAAAGACGCTGGCTGGCTTAGCTCAGCAGATTGATGTCGGCCTCTTAGAGGACGAGGCTCGAAAGGACAATCGCTGCAGGGGTTGCATTCACCGTCTGCCTGTCAGGCCCGGATGCAAGCATCGAAGGTTGACGACCAACCGCGGTATGACAGGCCAGCACGACCGGGCGTCGCCGATAGACTGTCCGGGATCGTGCGTCCGGATCCGCGATCGACGTTATCGGATGGACTGGCAACGGCTGATGCTGCGCGACGGCCGGCGGTCGGTTCAGTTCGGCATGACGCGCCCTGGCGTCGTCAAGTCGATTCAGTCGCCGTCCATCCGGGTGGCGCGTCGCAGCTCGGTGGCGACCCTTTCGGGCGCCTTGGCGGTCTGGACGCCGGTGACCCACCGGTCTCCCCCGATCCGGTGGTAGCCGGTACCGGCGACGAGGGTCTTCACGAGCACGGTCCGAACGGGTCGGAGGATTCCGGCTTGCGGCCGCTGCCCATCGCATCGATGAGCGGGCCGGCCTCTCGGTCCGTGACCTCGGACGGCACGACTTCCCAGCACCGACGAACCGTGTTGCGGGAACGGCATCCGCAGAGGCGGCGCGTCTTCACCCGGCGCGGGACGACGATGCGCCGCCTTCTGCGGGGGAGACCGGCCGGTTCAAGGCGCGAGGCGCGGCGCGCCGCCGGCTCATGTCGCGGGGCGGGTTCAACCGCCGTTGCGGGCCATCCGGGTCGTGACCGTACCGGCGGCGAGGCTCGGGAGCGGATCCTGCGTGCCGCTGACCACGACGAGGCGCTGCACCTCGCCGCGCAGGAAGGCCTGAAGGAACCGCTCGTAGTCGCGGAACGATACGCAGCCGTTCGAATCACCGCGCGGCCCCAGCATGTAAGTGTGCGCCAGAAGGCCGACACGGCCATAGACCGCCTCGTTGCCGCCTACCGGCGTGAGCCGGATGGCCCGAACCCCGTGGAACGGCCGCTCGCGCTCGGTGAGATCGTAGGTTCCGGGCGGCGTCGGCCCGCGCATCCGCACATTGACGAGGCGGGGATCGTCCAGCCCCTCCCCGAGACCCGAATGGGCCTCAAGACGCTCGCCGTTCGGCAGCGTCACGATCTTGGCGGCGATGTTGTAGACGGCCACTCCGCCCGTCGGGCTCGGCGCCGGGGACAGCGCCAGCGGCGGCGAGATCCGCCGTTGCGGCGCCACGTCCGCAGGCTTGCTCTCCAGAGCGGCGTAGGCGAGAGCCGGTCCGCGTTCGATGCCGAAGAGCTTCTCGAGGAAGGACCGCTCGTCGGTCTGGGGAGCGGGCTGCGCCACAGGCGGGACGTCGCGGCGCGCCATGCGCCGGTCGGACCGACGCGCGAAGCCGGTTCCGGCCGGCGCACGGAATTCGGGCGGCCGCGGAATCGGAAGCGGGACGACCATCGCGGCCTGCGGCGGCTCCGCGGCTTTCGGTTCGGTCTCGGCGCCGGGCTCCGGCACGGGTTCTGGTGTCAGGGCGGGCGGCGCGATCTGGGTCCAGGCCCAGCGCGACAGCTTTCCGCCGGCGGCTTCCCGCCACGGATCAGGCGATCCCACCGTTTCCGATTCGACGACGGTGGCCGCCGCCGTCTCAGCGGCATCCGATCTTGCGGTCGACGCCTCCGTTCGGGCGATCTCGATCTCGGCGGCCGGATCCGGGGCGCGGTGCAGGACGCTGCCCCCGAGGGCAGCGAGGGCTACCACGCCGGTGAGCACCGAAAGGGGCGCCAGCCAGGCGCCGCGCGCGGTCTGGGATTTGAGGCCGTCCAGCGGCACGGATTCGACAGCCATGCGGTTGCCCATGCTCCTCGTCGCGAGACGGGGCAGACCGGCGGCGGCTCTCCACCACAGGGGGAGGAATCGCCGCGGGCGGACCGGCCCCGCTCAAAGCGAGACAGCGGGGTCGGGCCGGCTTTTCTGCGGCGATGCGATGGTCGATCTTGGATTGATCGGGACCATTTTCAGGCGCACCGCCACCAGTGTTCGTGTCTCTAAGACACGGATCTATGTGCGATAGACTGCTAGTCGTTGTCGATTTGACGCCCGAGCAGCGCGATCGCCTTCTCGTAGACCGGGGCCGCGTTCCAGCCCTGGATCGCCGCGAAGTTCGGCTCGCCGGGCTGGTAGCCGGCGCCCGCCCGCCAGCCATGGGCCTTGAGGAAGTTCGCGGTCGACGACAGGGCCGCCCCGACATTGTTGAGGTCGCCGGTGCCGTAGGTGAGCACGTTCTTCGGCAGGAACTGCGTGTGGCCGACCTCGCCATGCGCCGCGCCGCGGGTGCTCGGGGTGAGCAGGCCGCGATCGACGAGGGTCAAGGCGGCGTAGAGCTGATCCGTGAAGTATTCGGAGCGGCGGCAATCATAGGCGAGCGTCGCCACCGCCGAGAGCGTATTGACGTTGCCGCGCACGGCGCCGAAGCCGGTCTCCATGCCCCAGATCGCCAGGAGCGGTCCCGGCGGGACGCCGTAACGCTGCTCGATGGACTCGAAGAGGGCAGCGTTCTGCCGCTTCAGGGCGCGTCCGCGGGACACGATGGTCGGGCCGCCGCGCTTGGCGAGGAATTGCTCAAGCGACAGCTTGAAGCTGTGCTGTCCGCGATCCGCCGAGATCGTGGCGGTGGAATAGGTGGTGTTCTGCAATGCCGCGAGGCTGGCAGCGCTGGCCCGGCCCCGCGCCTCCTCGGCAAACTGCCGCTTCCACGCATCGAACCCGGCCGCTGTGTTGCCGCACTGCGCAGCCTGCACCTGCCCGGCGCTGAGGGCGATCCCGGCAAAGGCCGCGACCGCGATGGTCTGACGCCGCAAATTCTCGATCACGCGAAACACTCCTTCGGCGCGTCCTCGCGCCCTGTCCTGCTGGCGATACCGGGCCACATCTGGTCGATAAGAGGGCGAGAAGATGTCGAAGGGGCGACCTTCACCTTTCTCGCCCTCAAATCATTGCGCATCCGCGGATCTCCGACGAGAGCGCGGTGGCTGCGGGTTGGCGGCATCGTGAATGCCGCGTTTTCAGGCGTAGCCACCGCTTGAGAGGCGCGAGCCACGGTTCAAAGAACAGGCATTGGGCGGATCGCATTCCTGGCGTCGGTCGAAGATGTTCCGTCTGGATCATCGCTATTTTGCCAACGAAATTAGGATTGGCTCGCGCCGTTGATGATACTGTCACAACGCTGTCAAACGACGGACATAGCTTTGCCGGCGGAAAGACTTCTGCGGAGGGGCGGCGTGGGGTCGATGATTGTCGGTGTGGCTCGGCATGAACCAAGAGTCCGCCACCCGCATTTGCGCTCCTCCTGATCGGCCGATGCTGTCTCGCAAAGCTTGCGGTCGATCGGGCCAGGGCCCAGGCGGTCGCGCATCCTCCGCCTGCGGAGCAGCCGGTCCGAACCCGCGCTGACACGACTTCGATCCCGAACGCACGACCGAAATCCGCAACACCGGCGGTCAGACCAAGACCGCCCCTGCGCCGACCTTGCCGACATCGAGACAGGATGCTCATGGCCATCGGAATGCACGATACCGGTTCCTCGCGTCCGGCGACGCTCGGTCCCGATCTCGACCGCGACGGAGTTGCCAAGGCCTATGGCCGTTGGGCGCCGGTCTACGATCTGGTCTTCGGGCCCGTCTTCGCACAGGGCCGGACCCTGGCGGCCGCGGCCGCGGAACGGATCGGCGGCCGGATCCTGGAGGTCGGGGTCGGAACGGGTCTGTCCCTGCCCGCCTACCGGCACGCCCGCAGCATCGTCGGGATCGATATCTCGGCGCCCATGCTCGAGAAGGCGCGCCAACGGGTGGCGCGGCTGCGCCTGCGCAATGTCGAACGTCTCGCCGTGATGGACGCGGAGCATCTCGACTTCGCCGACGCGTCCTTCGACGTGGTGGTGGCACAGTACGTCGTCACCGCGGTGCCCAATCCCGAGGCGGCGCTGGACGAGTTCGCCCGGGTGCTCCGCCCCGGCGGCGAGATCGTGATCACCACCCGGATCGGTGCCGAGTCCGGCCTTCGGCGCATCGTCGAGCACGCCCTCGCGCCGGTGACCAGCCGCCTCGGCTGGCGGACCGAGTTCGCCTGGGAGCGCTATGCCGCCTGGGCCGTGACTGCACCCGTGGAAATCGTCGAGCGCCGGGCGCTCCCGCCCCTCGGCCACTTCTCCCTCCTCCGCCTGCGCAAGCGCGACGCCTGAGGGCGCCTCACCTCCGACCAGCCCACCCAAATCCGAGCGGGGACGAACACCATGGCGAGTTTTCTGGACGCGCTGCGCGTGCAGCGCTGGGACGATCATCGATACTACCACCACAACCGCATCAACCAGAGCCTGCACGTCGTCAGCGCGATCAGTTTTCTGTTCGCCTATGCCCTGGCGTTCAAGGATCCGGCCACGGCGGCGTTGATCGGTTGGCTCGTGGCGATGACCTCCCGGCAGGCCGGCCACCTCTTCTTCGAGCCGAAGGGCTACGACCACATCAACGACGCGACGCACGAGCACAAGGAAGAGATCAAGGTCGGCTACAACCTGCAACGCAAGGTCGTACTCCTGGCGATCTGGGCCCTGTCGCCTCTGCCGCTCTATTTCGACCCGAGCCTGTTCGGATTGATCTCACCGCACCAGACCACCGCGGACCTGATCCGCAACGTGGGCTGGATCTGGCTGTGGCTGGCGCTGGCCGGGCTGCTGTTCCGGATGGTGCAACTCTTCGTCCAGCGCGACGTGCAGACCGGTCTCGTCTGGGTCGCCAAGATCCTTACGGACCCGTTTCACGACATCAAGCTCTACCATAAGGCGCCGCTCGCGCTGCTGCACGGCGAACTGGTCGAGGAGCAGGAGCCGCACGAGCGCGGGGCCTGAGGCTGGATCCCGCGCCGAGCGCGCGGCTCGGCGCCCCGGATCAGTCGTGATCCGGGGCGCGCAGGCCCAGCCGGGTGCCGAGCCTGCCCAGGCGCACCGCCGCGACCTCCCGCAGGATCGACCGGCGGATCGCCTTGTCGCTGGGGGCGCCACCCTCCCACCACCCATCCGACCGCATCGCCTGCGCCGCCGCCACGAAGCGCGTCGCCACGGCGTCGAAGGCCGCGTCGTCGTAGGCGAGGCTGAAGATCAACCGGCCGGTCCCGACCCACGACAGGGCCAATCCCTCCGCGCGCAGGTAGAATTGCAGCATCCAGTTGTAGCGCGACGGCTTGGTGTACAGGACCGTCCACACCGTCGACATGTTGGCGACCCGCACCGGCAGGTCGGCGTCCGCCAACAGGGCGTTGAGGCGCCGCGCGCGCCCGTCCCAGGTCGCGTCGAGGTCGGCATAGAGGGCAGCGACCGCTGGGGTGTCCAGCCGCTCGAGGAACGCGCCCATGGCGCCCATCACGTAGGGATGGGCATTGAAGGTCCCGCGGGCGAAGCAGATGTCGACCGGACGATCGTCCCGGTAGCGGCGCATCAGGTCGGCGCGCCCGCACAGGACGCCGACGGGCAGCCCGCCACCGAGCGTCTTGCCGTAGGTGACCATGTCGGCACGCACGCCGAAATACTCCTGCGCGCCGCCGCGGGCGAGGCGGAAGCCGAGGAAGACCTCGTCGAGGATCAGCACGATCCCCCGGGCGCTGCACACCGCCCGCAGGTCGTGGAGCCACTTGGTGTAGGCGGCGCGGTCGAAGGACGCCCTGCGACCGCTGTCCACCAGCGCGGAATCGGCCGGCGCGCCGGCATTCGGATGCAGGGCCTGGAGCGGGTTGACCAGGACGCAGGCGACGTCGCGGCGGGTGGCGAGCACCCGCAGCGTCCGCTCCGACATGTCGGCCAGGGTGAGCGTGTCGCGGGTCGGGACCGGGTTGCCGATGCCGGGCTGCACCTCGCCCCACCAGCCGTGATAGGCGCCGCAGAGCCGGACGATCCGGCGCCGGCCGGTGTGGTAGCGGGCGAGTCGGACCGCCTGCATCACCGCCTCGGTGCCCGACATGTGGAACGAGACCTCGTCGAGGCCCGAGATCGCCTTCAGCCGCGCGACGTTGCCGGAGACGACCGGGTGCAGCGGCCCGAGCACGGGGCCGAGCGCCGCGACGCGGGTGGCGCCCTCCTCCAGACAGGCGCGGTAGAAATCGACGCCGAACAGATTCACGCCGTAGGAGCCGGCGAGGTCGTAGAACACGTTGCCGTCGAGATCCGTGACAGTCACGCCCTCGGCGGACGCCGCGAAGGCGCCGGTTCCCAGCTGCGCGCGCACGTGGCGGGCATACTGGAACGGCACCCGGTACAGCCCGGTGAACTGCAGGTCCGAGAGACCGTCGCGCACCGCCTCGGTCTCGGCCCGCGTCCGGGCGAAGCGTGTCCGGAACCGGCCGGAGAGCCTGGCGAAACCCGCCTCGCGGCGCAGAGCCACTGCTTCGTCCGGTTCGTCCGACCGGAAGAAGGCGCGCTCCGAATAGGCGTAGTGCGGGATCAGCCCGGCGACGCGCCGGGCCATGCGGGCATGGCCGGTGAGCGAACGGTGCTTCGCCCGCGACAATTGCAGGCGCTCTGCCGCGCGCGGCAGGGCGAGAACCGCGGTGGCGGCGGTGGCGGACAGGGTGATGAGGAGCGCGGACATCGCCCCGCGCCCTATCGGAGACGGTTCACGGCATGATGACGGTTGCCCGATCCCGGTTGCGGGCGGTCCTGGCGCGGGTCGGCGCGCAGGAGGATCTCAATTTCCTTTTGACGAACCGCCTTCCGCGCCGGTTCGCCACCCGGTTCATGGGCCGGTTCAGCCGGATCGAACAGCCCCTGGTGCGCGACCTCTCGATCGCGACGTGGCGGTTGTTCTGCGACGTCGATCTCCGCGACGCCGAGAAGACGCGCTTTCCCAGCCTTCACGCCGCCTTCGTGCGCGCCCTACGCCCCGACGCCCGGCCGGTTGCCCCCGATCCCGCAGTGCTCACCAGCCCCAGCGACGCGATCCTGGGCGCCCATGGCCGCATCGAAGCGGGACGCCTGTTTCAGATCAAGGGCCTGTCCTATCCGCTCGCCGATTTGCTCGGCGGCGATGTCACGCTGGCGCGCGCCCATGAAGGCGGCTGTTACGCCACCCTGCGGCTGACGGCCGGGATGTACCATCGGTTTCACGCGCCGCACGATCTGCGCGTCGAGTCGGTCCGGCACATCTGGGGGGATACCTGGAACGTGAATCCGATCGCGTTGAAGCGTGTCGAGGCGCTGTTCTGCCGGAACGAGCGCGCGATCCTGCGCCTGCGCCTCGCGGAAGGCGGCCATGCCGTGACCCTGGTGCCCGTGGCGGCCATCCTCGTGGCGGGCTTGCGCCTCGGCTTCTTGCCTGAAGGGCTTGCCCTGCGCGAGACCGGGGGGCGGACCTTGCCCAGCGGCACGCATCTGGCGAAGGGCGCGGAGATGGGCTGGTTCGAGCACGGCTCCACCATCGTGGTGCTGGCAGCGCCGGGCTTCACGTTCTGTCCGGGACTCTCCGTGGGGTCGCGTCTGCGCGTCGGCGAGCCCCTCATGCGCCTTCCGGAGCCGCCCATCCGCTGACGATCTGCGACGCCCTCGCCCGCACCTTACGCGTAGGGCTGGCGAAGCCGCGCCTTGCCGACCCGGCGCGGTCTGCGATGCGCGCGTCCTTGAGGACTCACAGGAGACTGACACGGCCCCGATCAGCACGCGACGGGCAGGATGCGCCGGCGCTGCCCGCCACGTGCGCGCGCCTCTCGGCCCGGCAGAGGCCGGACCGTGCTTTACCGCGCCATCACACAGGCTGTCATTTCTCGGCAAAGCTTGTCCTGATTTGAGGAATCCCCACAGGGAGTGCTCTCAAATGAGCTTGGCCTAAAGCACACGGAACTCTGTCCATACAGATCCGTGCTTACAGAGAAGTTTGACCTTGTTCGCGAACGGCCCCTCACGTCCGCTCAGCTTCGCGTTTCCGTGTTCTCGACCGACTGCGGCTTCCGCGATGGCTCGGAGGATAACAAATTGCCCTCGTCTCACCGTCTCACCGTCTCACCGTCTCACCGTCTCACCGTCACGGTTTTTCGGATTGAGGCGGCAGTACCACAGCCTGGTTCCGGAAAAGAATCTGCGCAGCACAGTCCGCAGCAGATCCGACAACCCGCCTTGGTGCACGCTAACATGAGAATTTGTCTTGATTTCTGTTACCTCTGGAGGGGCGGTCTCATTTAAGTTTATCCCGATTTGTAGGGAACGTGATCCGCCTCGCTCCCTAGACCCGACATGCCCAGGCGCGGATGCCTGGTCCAACCCTTGGAAACAGAGGCCGGCATCAAACCCGATGCCGGCTCGATCATAGGGCCGATGGGTCCAGACCGCGTCCTTAGCGTGATCTGCGGACCGGACCATGCCCTTCGGGTTGCCGTACTTTCTTTTCGGAATGGCCGCGAGGACACCACCGGCCCCCAACGCCGGGGGGCATCCGGTCGAGCGCCCTGATCGTTCAGGTCCGAGGAGGCGCCCTGGCGGTCGGCTCGGCTGGCTTCGCCGATACCGTCGCTGCGGTCCTCACGTGTTCGGATCGGCCGCTCCACGATGATCTGGACGGCGGCCCGGCATGCACGAGGAAGCCGCCTCGGGACGAGGCGAGCCGGACGGCTGGGACAGCCGAGGCAGACTATCATGAAAGCGTGTCCCGATTTACGGCCCTGCCAATGGTACGCACTCAAGAGAGCTTATCCCGATTGTCAGGGAAGCCTGTCCTCACGCCCGGGATGTGCTTGAAGCCGGTGGCCTCCGCAGAGGGGGTGGCCTCCGCAGAGGGGCGCCCGTGACCGCGCCGCCCCTCTGCGGACATGATGATTCCCGTGTTGGGCCTGAGCCAGGACCGCTGGCCGGGACGAAACCTTTTCGGTTTCGCGGCCTGATCGGGCATCCACTCCCCGGAATTGCCGCGCGCAGGAATGCTCTCCGCTTTCGACGGGCAGGGCGACACCCACGTCGGACGGGGTCTGCGGAGAGCGGGGAGCGTTTGCGAGGCGGTCGTCGAGCTCCCTGCCCTCTTCCTTCGTCGAGGTCACGAAATCGGGGACCGCGGGTCGAAACACCGGTCCTGGGCGGGCACAGCCCCGACGCCGTCGGTCATCGAGGCCGTCTCAGCTCGCCGCGCTCAGGTCCCTTGCCCTCCTGAGCACGCCGACCATGGCTGGTTCGATGTCCGTCGAGCGAGTGACCGAGGCACCCCCGCCGGGAACAAGATCCAGGTCGTGGCGGCGACCGAGC
Organism: Methylobacterium sp. XJLW; assembly: GCF_003254375.1. Lineage (NCBI taxonomy): Bacteria > Pseudomonadati > Pseudomonadota > Alphaproteobacteria > Hyphomicrobiales > Methylobacteriaceae > Methylobacterium > Methylobacterium sp. XJLW. Next base: position 63,316 of record NZ_CP016429.1, read on the forward strand.
GCCGTGGGCTCGCTCATGAGGCGCCGGCACAGCAATTCCGCCAACGACGGATCCTCGACGGCACAGACGATCTGCCGGCCCGACCGCTGCAGGGCCGACAGGACCTCGACCAAGTGCAAGGCCCGGAAATCATCGATGTGCTGGACCGGGTCGTCGAGCATGAGCGTCCGCCAATTGCACCATGGCCGGGACAGGTGAACGGAGAGGAGGAAGGCCAGCCCGGCCGCACGCCTCTGCCCGCTGCTGAACACGAATTGCGGGTTCAAGCCGTTGCCGACCCGCAGGCTCAGGAAACGCCTGACGTCGCCGCGTATGCCGTAATCGATGGTCCGCCACTCGGAATGCGGGCGAAGCCGCTGGTACAGCTCGTTCAGCAGCGGGCTGATAACCGCCAGGCGCTCGTCGATGATCTCGGCATTCGTCCTGCGGACCGTACGATCCAGCGTCCGGGCGGTCGTCACCGCAGCGTGGGCGCGCGCGAGCCGGTCGCTCGCGTCGTCGGCCTCTGCCCGAAGCGCTTCGAGGCGCGCTTCGAGCTCCGTTACGCGTTCCACCGCCTGCGAAGCTTCCAAGGTGAGGATGCTCCGTTCCAGGTCGATCAACCGACTCCTTTCGGCCTCCACCACCTCCTCCAGGGCCTCTGGGTCGTAGGCCAGCTCTCCATCCAGGGAACGTCGCACGAGCTCGGCCGAAAGCGCCTCTTCCCGGGCTTCCAGCTCGGCTTGGGCGGACGCGAGGCGATGGACGACCGTCTCGGCCTGCTTCAGGATCTCGCCGGCATCCTCGACCCGGGTTCGGGCCGCCGCGACCTCGCCTCGCGCCTCCGGCACTGCCGACCGCCGGGCGGCGAGGCGCTGGCGCGCGGATGCGAGCCCCGTCTCGAACTCGGGGGCGCCCTGCGGCGCGCGGCATAGCGGGCAACGGTCGTCATGCAGGCCGATCCGGCTGCCGTGATCGACCAGGATCGCGAGCGACGCGGCGAGGCCGTCGCTTTCCTGTTCACGGTCCAGGCGCGCCTCGGCGGCCTGCAGCTGGCGGCGGGCTTCCTGGACCGCGACCTCGGCTTCGGCCACCGCCACCGCGTCCCGGCCTGCGCTGTCGCCGTGTCGCGCGACCGTGTCGCGCAATGCGGCCACCGCGCGAGCCTCGTCGGCGACCCATCCCATCTCGCCGAGGTTCGAACGGCGCCTGGCCAGCGTCTTCCGAGCTGCCGCGACCCGAGCTCCCAGGTCGGGGCCGGCCCCAGGCGTAAGCTCGTCCAGGGTGGCAAGGACGGCCGCGACGTCCCCGGCCTGCAGGGCGACGTCCCGGATCTGCTCCAAGTCGGTCAGCGCCGCGGTCAGACGTGCGCGCGCCTCCTCATAGGCCTGCGCGGCGGCATTGTGTACGGCCTCGGCGGAGGACAGGGCCTCGCGAGCCTTGGCGGCGTAATCCGGACCCTCGATGGCGCCCAGCGCCGCGCGCACGAACTCGAACCGTTGCGTTTCCGTCAGGTCGAGGCTGAGCGCAGCGATCCATTCGTCGCGAATGATGGATGTCCTGCAGACCTGCTGGAGGGCCCGCTCGGGCTGCGCGCCCGGAACGCAGAGCATCGCCTCGATGCGTGCCGCGTCCCGGTCGGCGCCGGTCTCGCGCGAGCGCGTCACTGCGAAGCCGCTCCCGTCATCGGCGCGGAATCCCACGGTGACGAAGTGCGCCTCCGGGTGGCCTTCGCCGCGCCACCAGACGTAGTCGTCGAGGCTTTCCTTCGCCGCCTTGTCGACGAGGTACTTGTCGATTTGGCCGGTGAGGGCGAACTCGACCGCGTCGCACAGCGTGCTCTTCCCGACGCCGTTGCGTCCGCAGATCACGGTGAAGCCAGTGCCGAAATCGACCCGCTGGCGCTCCAGGAAGCCCCGGAAGCCGCACAGTTCGAGGTAGTCGAGCCTCATGGCGCATCCACCAGGATGCGCGCCACCTCGGAAGCGCTCGCCGCGCCCAGGAACGCGGCCACAGCGTCGTCCGGCAGGTCGCTCAAGCGCGCCCGCAGACGGGCCCGGTAATCGGCCCCGCCGATCTCGGGTGCGCTGAGGACCGGCAGGAGGGGCAACAACGTTCTTCGCAAATCGGCCACCGTGCGCAAGTCGCCGCGCGCGATCTTGCGGGTCATGGAGAAGTCCTCCTCGATCCGCTCGATCCGCCGCGCGAGGGCCGGTTCGGAGCCGCAAGCCAGGAACAAGGCGTAAACGTTCCAGGCCTTTGTGCCTGCAGAGCGCAACGAGGCCGCATGCCGGCCGAGCGTGGCCTGCTGGATTTGCTGCCAATCGGCGAGCAGGCTCTCGCCGCTCGCGAAGACGTGCAGGAATCCGACGACCGCCGCGTTCTCGAAGCAGACGACCGGCACGCTGCCGCCCGGCCAGGTCCAAGTCTCATAGCCTGCCGACCGGAGGAGCACCTCGGATTGAGTCGCTATGTCCATCACACGTCGAGCTCCCTGCGGGCGGCGGGAAGGTCGAGCCATGCCGCGGAGGCGCTCGGCCGGATTATGTCGCCCGGTCGCCCTTCCCGAACGACGTTCAACGGCAGGCCGACGTCGGTGGCTCCGGCGCAGACCACGATGTCGGCGACCTCGAACGGCGTCTCCCTGAACCGGTCCTGCACCGTCTGGAGCAGCATGCCCGAACCGTTCACGACCCTGATCCGGCGGCCCGCGAGATCATAGCCGACGGGGGTCTGGCTGGCACCGGCACGCCGCAGCAACAGGTGCGCGTAGCCCAGGACCTCGGACGGCCCCGGGTTCCGCAAGGTCGCCGCGGCGGTGGCCGGCACGCCCTCGGCGTCCCGTCGAAGGTCGTAGAGTTCCTCGCTGCCCAGGTCGGGCGGATCGAGCCAGCCCGCCTCACACTCCGCTCCGAGCTCGCTCTCCAACGCGGCGCGCCCGGCGTGCAGGACCTTGCGTAGGTACGCCTGGGAAAACGCCCTCCGGAGTTCGTCTAGGACTTCGGCCCCCGAACGCTGAACATGCGTGAACCGGACGTTCTCCGAATTGGCCAGGGTCCAGAGTTCGGGCGCCTTGGCCTGCAGGACGTCCTCGGGCGCCAAATCGACCAGCGTCACCGACAGCGGCGCGACGCCCGTCAATGCCTCGGCGAGAACGGTGTTGAGATAGGACCAATCCGACCAGAAGCCGACGACGAGCAGGTCGCTCTCGCGGAGGTGGTGGGCCATCCACGTCTTCGTCTTCTCGATGCGCGCGGCGATCACCCGGTCCTCGGTGAGCTGTGAGGCCGTCCAGACCGTGGCGCGCCGCTCGCGGACGGAGCAGCCATGAAACTTGAGCAGGGGCGCGTGCTTGCGGGCCTGGACCTTTGCCTCGTCGCCGTCGAGGGAGGCGAGGAGATCGAACCCGTATTCCTGCGCGCGGCGCTCGATCAGGGTGTCGTAATTCGCCGACACGACACCGGCGGCCAAGCGCGTGATCAGGAAGTCCGCCACCGCGGCGTGCCCGACGTTGGGCGGCCGGACGAAATCCTCCCAGGGCACGAGAGCGTCGATGAAGACCGACCCGAGCATGTCCTCCTTGGCGAAGATCTCCGCCAGGGACTCCAGGTCGCCGCGCAGTTCCTGCGGGCACTCCGGATCGATGCTCATGACATAGCGGTCGTAGCACCTGGCGGCCACGGTCCAGGCCGACGGCAGGGAACTCGGCGGCGCCATCGACAGGCCGGCGCCGCAGAGGAGGACGAGGCGCCCGGCTTCCATGGAGGCGAGCAATCGCGCACGAACCGCCGCGTCCAAACCGCCCCCCTTCGTCCGCCGGATCTTCGCCAAGGCGATAGACCGGAGGCACGCCTAAGGTAAAGCAAGGTGATCCGGCTTCCCGTTGCCCGCCCCGAGGGTTCACCGGTGCGTCGCACCCTGGAAGTCTCGCCGGCATAGGTGCGCGTGGCCGCCGGGGCGATGGGAAGGTTCGAGGCGTCTCATCCCGGGCCAGCATACGAACACGTGCTGGTGCGTCATGCCTGACTTGGAGGCCCGCCAGACCAACGTCGGGAAGATCCGGCTGCGGTTTCCTTACGGCAGCGTGAGTTGCACCGCGTGCGGAGCTTTGGCGGGTAGGCCGTACAACTCGCCCATCCGAGCGACGAACTCGGTCTGACCTCCGTAGCTGGGATGCCGGACCCGCTCGGCCGCCATACCCAAGTCCGCCAACGCCGCCTCGGCATCCCTCCCGATGGCGACCAGGACCCGGGGCCGCAATTCCGACACCAGCCATTCGAGGAGGTGGCGGGACGCCTGCCGTTCCCGACGGGTGTGGCAGCGATTGGACAGCGGGTCGCCCGACGCGTGCGGATGGAGCGGGAAGACGTTCCAGAGGAAGATCGGACGTCGCAGGTCCCGGAGAACCTGCCAGATCACCGTCGCCGTGCGCTCGGTCATCGCGGGGCCGCGGGTTGCCCGCGCCAGCGGCAATTGACCGTAGAGGCCGGCATGGGCGGAGAGGTGGGCCTCGTCCGTGAGCGCCAGGCCCGTGCGCCGCCCGCCACGGTACCCGAGGTCGCGCGCGATCCAGATCGAGTCGACGCCTCCGGCGAGGGCCGCCTCCAGCACGAGGCGCAGGTTCTCACGCCGGACCTGGGGCGCACCGACGCCGTCGTGGTCCGGGCAGGCCTCGGCGTAGGGGTTGAAGGTGTCGCTGAAGCGAAGCGCCGCGAGGGCCTCGATGAAGGCGCCAGGTGTCATGTCGGCAGGTCCTCGACCAGCATCTTCCGCCCGACCAGATCGAGCCGAAGGCGCCCGCGGCGCTTCTCCCGCAAGAAACGAAACGCTTCGTTACCGGCGAGGATGGCCTCTTCCCAAAGCCAGAGCGGGCAGGCCTCGACCTCGTAGCCGCGCACGAATTGCCTCACCGATTTCAGGAAGGCGAAGCCCAGGTCGCCCGGGCGCTGTCCTTCGAAGAAGCCGAGCTGCTTCGCCTCACCGAAGACGAACGTCGCCACGCCCTCCTCGATCAGGATCGCGCGCGCTCCGTCCTGCCCCTCGTCGACGCGGGCCTCGCTTTTCCTCTTCAGGCGGAACAGCGCGCGCGTCACCGGCGACCAGCCGAGGACGGCGGCGTAGGCATAGTGGAAGGCGTCGTGGAACCGGTAATCGTCCGGCTTCATGATGTTGTCGGTCAGGCGGTCGCCGATGAAGATGCCGTTGCATCGCTGCACGACGTACCGCCTGTCGTTCCCGCCGGTGCGCTCGAAGATGTCGATGGTCAACGCGCGGGGTAGGCGCTCTTCGTCCGGGAACGCCTCGTCGAACAGCGGCGGGGCGACGCGCGTCGCCGGCCAACGGTCCTCGGCCTTCGCGAGGTTGCGCATGGCGGCCTGCTCCAGGGTGACGCCGGCCTCGTTCGCGGCCGCGACGAGAAGGCCGAACACTGCGGAGAGACGCTCCAGGAGGTCCGGGCTTCCCGCGAGGTCGCCCCGCGCCCCCAGCGCGGCCAGCCGGCCGACGGCCCCGGCCAGCTGTAGCAGGGTGTGCTCGAAGGCGACGGTCGGGACGTGCAAAGGCAAGGCACGCTGCGGCTGCACGTCCGCGAAGGTCGGCTCGGGTCCCCCGGCGAGGTCCCGGCCGGCGAGATCCCCCAAGCGCAGCCCGGCGTGATCGGCGATCACCGCCAGGTACCAGAGCGCGTCGCCCATCTCCTCGACGACGCTCGCCTCGTAGCCGAGATAGGACCGCGCGTCGCGCTGCTTCTTCTTGGTCTCGCTCAGCAGGCTGCCCGTCTCGCCGAAGAGGCCGAGCACGGCCAGGTCGAGGCCGGTGCCCTTCCCTCGCGTCCGGTCCGTCCGGACCGCCCCGGCTTGATAACCGTTTAGGCTAAGCGGCGCCGTATCCATGTCCCCTCCCCGCTCCAGGTTGGCCTATCCTCAGGTTGCCATCGTCGGACCTTTCCGGCGCTCAGTCCAGGGTGCCGGTGCCCACCCGCGCCGCCGCGGACGGACCCTTGCCATACCGACCGCGGCTGACCACCTAAGCTTTACTGAGCCAGGCTCCCGGGCGTAATGCGCGACGGAAGGACCTGGGCACCGGGGAGAAGCCGCACATGCCGAAGGTTTGCGTGCTCGGTCCTGTCGACGACGAGGAACGCACGGCCCTGCTCAAGCTCTTGGCCGAGGCGGGCTGCGATGTCGTGGACGAGGAGGTCGCCGCCGTCGAGCCCGGCGAAGGGGAGGACGACGAGGGGGAAGACGGCGAGCACGTCGAGGATCCCGTTGCGCCGGAAGACGACGAGCCCGCACCCGCGGATGACGAGGCCCCCGCCGGTCACGCCGAGACGCCGGACGAGGACTTGGGGGTGATCGTGCTGTCTCCCGATTGCCTCGCGGACGAGGAGCTGGGGCGCGTGATGCAGCGGGCCGCCGCCCAGGGTCGTCGCGTGATCGGGATCTGGCCTCCTGGAACCCAGGACGAGACGCTGCCGCGCGCGTTCGAGGATTACGGCGGGGATACCGTCCCCTGGGATGCGGGCAGCCTGCGGGGCGCCCTACCGCGGAGGAACGCGAAGCCCGAGTGGTTGAAGCCCGACGCCCAGCCGCGGGCGGAGCGCCAGACCAAGCGGAACAAGTGCTGAGGCCGGCGTGCGCGTCCACTCCTACGTGATCGACCACGACCTCGGGTTCGCGCCCAATCCGTTCCACCGGGTGTGCACGCTGAGCGCGTGCAAACCGCTGATCCGGCAGCACGCGAGCGTCGGGGACTTCGTGGTCGGGACCGGCTCGATCCCGAACGGGATCAAGGACCGTGTCGTCTACTGGATGCGGGTCGACGAGATCCTCACCTTCGACCGGTACTGGGACGACGCTCGCTTCGGCGCCAAGCGACCGGTGATGTCCGGCAGCCGCATGCAGATCTACGGCGACAACATCTATCGCCGCTCGGCCGACGGCACCTTCGTCCAGGCCGATTCCTTCCATAGCGAGCCCGGGGGCGTCACCAGCCTGCCGAACCTGGTGCGCGACACCGGTCGGACGGACCGGGTGCTTCTCGGGCGCGAATACGCCTACTGGGGCGGTTCGGGCCCGCTGGTCCCCCAGGAACTGAGCGATCTCGTGCACAGCACGCAGGGCCATCGAAACCAGTTCACGCCCGAGCGGGTGAGCGCCTTCGTGACATGGCTCCGCGGCATGCCGGGCCGCGGCTTGCTGGGTCGGCCGGCGAACTGGCCAGCCTGAGAGCCGAGCGCCCCGGCGGCCCCACCGCCGGCGAACCCGGCCACGAGGCCATGGGCGTGACCCGCTACGAGGTGGCCTCGCCCCGGTCCTTCGGCGACATCGACGCCGCGCGCCGGCTGCCCCCGACGGGCGGCTAGGAAGGCGGCGCTTGCCGGAATGAGCCTGGCTCAGAAGCCTCTACCGCCGACTTGTCCCGTGCGATGCCAAGGGGCTTTCGAGTAGGGGTGACGGGCGGCGACCTTTCATCCGAGCCGGTCGGAAGTCCGGGCGGACAGCCGCTCGTGGCCATGGATCTGGCCTCGATCCGTCGAGCCACGGTGGCGGGACGCGAGCCGAGACCAGGCGTTCCCAAAGGCGTTGAATGGCGGCGGCACACATCGGGTTACGTCGTCCCGCCGCGTGCGCGCCGTCTCACTCGGTCCGTGGCAACCTCGGTGATGCCGATCCTTGCGCGCGGCTGCGCAGGACACGCTCTCAAGAAAGCTTGTCCCGTTTGCAGCACCGCGACAGCGGCGCTCTCAACACAGCTTGTCCCGATTTGCCCGGAACCTTGTCCCGCCGCGATGCGGACGCCCCGATCCGACCGCTCGCGGGGCCGTCCGGCTAAGGTGTTCGTGGGTCGGCCCACGCCACGACATGGCCTCGTGGAGCGGACGGGAGGGACGCCTTGGCCTTGCCGAACCGGACGTAGAGCGCCGGAAGGACCAGCAGCGTCAGGACGGTCGCGCTGGCCAAGCCGCCGATGACGACGGTCGCCAGCGGCCGCTGCACCTCCGCACCTGTGCCCGTCGCCAAAGCCATCGGCACGAAGCCCAGGGCGGCGACCAAGGCCGTCATAGCCACCGGCCGCAGCCGGGTCAGGGCGCCCTCGCGGACGGCATCCGGAATCGCCGTCCCCTCCGCCACGAGCGCGCGGATGTGGTTCAGCAGCACCAAGCCGTTCAGGACCGCGACGCCCGAGAGCGCGATGAACCCGACCGCGGCCGAGACCGAGAAGGGCATGTCGCGCAGCCACAGGGCCGCAACGCCGCCGGTCAGGGCCATCGGCACGGCGCTGAACACGATCAGCGCGTCGCGCCCGGACCCTAGCGCCCCGAGGAGCAGGAGGAAGATCAGCGCGAAGCAGGCCGGCACGACCGCCGCCAAGCGCTGGCGAGCGGCCGTCAGGTTCTCGAACTGCCCGCCCCACTTCACCTCGTAACCGGGCGGCAGCCGCACCTCGGCGGCGATGCGCGCCTGCGCCTCGGCCACCAGCGAGCCGATGTCGCGCCCGCGCACGTTCGCGGTGACCACGACGCGGCGGCGGCCGTTCTCGCGGCTCACCTGGTTCGGCCCCTCGCCCAAGGCGAACGAGGCGAGCTGCCGCAGCGGCACGCTCGTACCGCCGGCCGGCCCGGGAGCGGTCGGGACCCCGGTGCCCGTCCGCGCGGGCGCGGCCTGCGAGGGCGGTAGCGGCACCGGCAGGTTCCTCAACGCCTCGACGTCGCCCCGGGCGTCGTCGGCCAACCGGACCACGATGGCGAAGCGACGGTCGCCCTCGAACACCAGCCCGGCGTCCTTGCCGCCGACCGCCGTGCCGATGACGTCCTGCACGTCCGCCATGCTCAAGCCGCGCCGGGCGATCTCGCGCCGGTCGACCTTGATCTCCAGGAACGGCAGCCCGACCGCCTCCTCGACCTTCACGTCGGCGGCGCCCTCCAGGCTGCGCAGGATGCCGGCGATCTTGCGGGCGCCGTCGACCATCGGGCCGAACTCCTCGCCGAACACCTTCACCGCGAGGTCGTCGCGAACGCCCGCGATCAGCTCGTTGAAGCGCATCTGGATGGGCTGCGAGAACCCGAGCAGCGTGCCCGGGATCAGCTTCGCCTCGGCGTCCATGCGGGCGATCAACGATTCCTTCGCCTCGGACGGGTCCGGCCACTCCGCTTGGGGCCTCAGGATCAGGTAGGTGTCACAGGCGTTCGGCGGCATCGGGTCGGCGGCGATGTCGGGCGTGCCGCAGCGCGAGTAGACGAAGGCCACCTCCGGGAACTTGCTCATGGCGTCCTCGACGCCGAGCTGCATGGCCTGCGACTGCGAGATAGCCGTCGAGGGGATGCGCCGCGCCTCCATGACGATGTTCTTCTCGTCGAGCGTCGGGGTGAACTCCTGGCCGAGCCGCGTCGCCAGGGCCCCGGCCAGCCCGAGGACGACCACCGCGCCGCCTATGAAAGCCAAGGGCGTCCGGACCGCCCCGCCCAGCACCGGTCGATAGGCCGCCTTCAGTCCTCGGATCAGCAGGTTGTCGCCCTCGCCGACCCGCCCGGTGATGAAGGTCGCGACCATCGCCGGGACGAAGGTCAGGGACAGCACGAAGGCCGCCACGAGCGCGATCAGCACCGTCAGCGCCATGGGTGCGAAGGTCTTGCCCTCCACGCCGGTGAACGTCAGCAGCGGCACGTAGACCAGGATGATGATGGCCTGCCCGTAGACGCTCGGCTTGATCATCTCCTCGGCCGAGACGCGCACGGTCTCCAGCCGCTCGTCGAGGCTCAGCGTCCGTCCCAGCGCGTGCTGGCGCTCGGCCAGGTGGCGCAGGCTGTTCTCGGCGATGATGACCGCGCCGTCGACGATGAGCCCGAAGTCGAGCGCGCCGAGGCTCATCAGGTTGGCGCTGATGCGGCCCGCAAGCATGCCGGTCGCCGTCAGCATCATGGCGACGGGGATGACCAGGGCCGTGATGATCGCCGCCCGGATGTTGCCGAGCGCCAGGAACAGCACCGCGACGACCAGCAGCGCACCCTCGGCCAGGTTCCTGGACACCGTCCGGATCGTGGCGTCGACGAGGTCGGTCCGGCTGAGCAGCGTCCGGGCCTGGATGCCCGGCGGGAGAAGCTTGTTGATCTCCTTGATCTTGGCGTCCGCGGCCGCCGAGACGGTTCGGCTGTTCTCGCCGATGAGCATGAGGGCGGTGCCCAGCACGACCTCGCGGCCGTTCTCGCTGGCCGAGCCGGTCCGGAGCTCGCGGCCGATCCCGACCTCGGCGACGTCCCTCACCAGGATCGGTATCCCGGCCCGGGTCGCCACGACGACATCGCGGATCTGGTCGACGTTCTCGATCAGCCCTCCGGCCCGGACGACATAGCCCTCGCCGTTGCGCTCGACGTAGTTGGCGCCTCGGGTCACGTTGTTGGCTCCGATGGCCCGGGTCAGGTCGGCGAAGCCCAGGCCGTAGCCGACGAGCTTCATCGGGTCGGGCTTGACCTGGTACTCCTTGACGAAGCCGCCGATGGCATCGGCACCGGCCACGCCCGGCACGCTCTTCATCTGTGGCCGGATGATCCAATCCTGGACCGTGCGCAGGTAGACCGTGCGCTCGAAGTCGGACCTCAGCCGCTCGCCCTCGGGCGTCAGGTAGCTGCCGTCCGACTGCCAGCCCGGCAGGCCATCGCGGACCGGGGCGCCGTCGCCGGCGGCCTGGTACTCGACCGCCCACCAGTAAATCTCGCCGAGGCCGGTCGAGATCGGCCCGAGCCTGACCTCGACCCCGGGTGGCAGGGTGTTGCGCACCTCGCCCAGGCGCTCGTTCACCTGTTGCCTGGCGAAGTAGACGTCGACCTTGTCGCTGAACACGGCCGTGAGCTGGGCGAAGCCGTTGCGCGAGAAGGAGCGCAAGCTCTCCAGGCCCGGCGTGCCGGCGAGCGCCCGCTCGACCAGGACCGTGACCTGCTTCTCGATCTCGACCGGCGTCAGCGCCGGCGCGATGGCGTTGACCTGGACCTGGTTGTTGGTGACGTCCGGCACCGCGTCGATTGGCAGCCGCGCGAGCGACCAGGCCCCGAAGGCGGTGGCGATGAGCGTCACCAGGATGACCGCGTAGCGGTTGGCGACGGAGAAGGCGAGGATCGGGCGGATCACGGTTCAGTCCTCCGCCGCGGCCTTGCCGAGCTCGGACTTCAGCGTGAAGGTGTTGGCCACCGCCACGGCCTCGCCGGGCTCCAGCCCCTCCGTCACCTCCACGGCGGCGTCGTCCGACCGCCCGAGCTTCACCGGCCTAGCCTCGAAGCCCGCGGCCACCCGCACGAAGACGTTCGGTCTGCCCTCCAAGGTCTGGATGGCCGAGGCCGGGATGAGCACCCGCACCGGCTTGTCGGAGATCACGATCTCGGCACCCACGAAAGACCCGGGCCGCCAGGTCTCGTCCGGGTTGGCCAGTTCCGCGACGACCCGCGCCGCGCGCGTGGCCTGGTCGAGGACGGGCACGATGATGACGATGCGACCGCGCGCGGCCTCGCCGGTCGCCTCGGCCCGCACGGCCACCGCCTGGCCCTCGCGGACCAGCGGCAGGTCGCCGGGGCTCACCGCGAGATCGACCCAGACCGTCGACAGGTCTACGACGCTGTAGAGCTCGGTCTCCAGGTTGTCCCGGCCGACGGCCGCCCCGAGGTCGACGCGCCGCTCCACGACCTTGCCACCGAGCGGCGAGCGGATCTCCTGGCGCTCGAACTGCGCCTCCGGCTGGTTCGGCAACGCCTGGATCTCGGCTTGGCTGAGGCCGAGGAAGGTCAGCTTGCGGCGGGCCGCGTCCTCCTTGACCTTCAGGTCCTGGTAGCTCGCCTGCGAGCGCAGGTACTGCTGCTCGGACGAGATGCGCCTGTCCCAGAGCTCCTTGTCGCGCTCGTAGAGCGTCTTCTGCAGGGCGGCCGACACGCGTGCCGCCAAGTATTCTCCCTTGGCGTCGGCGATCTCGCGGCTGTCGAGGAGCGCCACGACCTCGCCCTTGGCGACCTTGTCGCCGAGCCCCTTGCGCAGCTCCACCACCGTGCCGGTGGTCTTCACCGCGATGCGGGCGGTCAGGTTGGCGTTCGGGACGATGGTGCCCGGCACGTGCAGGTGGCGCGAGAGGTTCCCGCCACCGACCCCGTCCGTGCGGATGCCGGCTTTGCCGACTTGGTCGTCCGTCAGCTTGACGAGGCCGGATCTCTCCGGCTCCGGACCGGCCGCCGCGTGCGGTTCGGGCTTGGCAGGCGCGGCGGCCCCCCTGGCGCCCGCCAGCATGGTGCGGACCGCATCGGGAGCGCCGGGCCACCAGGTCGCGATCAGGACGCCGCCAGCGAGGGCCAGCAGAACGGGGATGAGACGTCTGGACATGTCGGTGCCATGGACGGGCGGCCGCACGCGCACGGCGCCGTCGTTCGAGGATGGGAAGTGGCGGAAAGCCTCAGGCCCTCGGAGGCTCGAACGGTCCCTGCGCCCCGCCCCCGGCTCGGAAGACGTCGTCCAGGCGGGCGAACGACCGCGCCGCCGACGTGGCCACGCTCGCGGGAGCCTTGGCGGCGACGGGCATCACGCCCTGCGCGTGCGATTGCGCGTGGTGGACCAGGTCATCGGCATCCTGGTGGGCCTTGGCGTGGTCCTGTCCCGCCACCGGCGGCATGGCGAGCGCGACGGGACCGGAGGCCGCGTGCCGGGCCTCGGCGAGCAACGGCATCACCGTCACGCCCGCCAGGAGCAACGCGACGGCCACCGTCATGAGACGCCGTCCAAATGACACCCGACACCCTCTTCCCGGCGAGCGCCGTCCATCCCGGCGCGTCGAACACCCTTCCCTTATCCCCTCCGGGGGGATAGCATGTCAACATGGATCACGTTCACGCCTCCCACCCGGAGATCATCAAGCGGCTGAGGCGCGCCCACGGCCATCTCGCCGGCGTCATCGCGATGATCGAGGAGGGCCGCCCCTGCGTGGACCTCGCCCAGCAGTTGCAGGCGGTCGAGAGCGCCATCGCCAACGCGAAGCGCACGCTGATCGAGGACCACATGGAGCACTGCATCGGCGACGGCGTCGCGGACGGCGGCAAGTCCGCCAAAGCGGCGCTGGCCGAGTTCAAGGCGCTGGCCAAGTACCTGTGAAGGCCCCGTTGCTGAGCGTCCTCGCGAACCGCACCTACCGGCACCTGTTCGCCGCGCAGGTCATCGCCCTGGTCGGCACCGGCCTGCTGACGGTGGCCCTCGGCCTGCTCGCCTACCGGTTGGCCGGGGCAGAGGCCGGGGCGGTGCTGGGCACGGCGCTCGCCATCAAGATGGTGGCCTACGTGCTGGTGGCGCCCATCGCGAACGCCTTCACCGGGCAGTTGCCCCGCCGCGCTTTCCTGGTTGCGACCGACCTCGTCCGGGCCGGCGTCGCCCTGATCCTGCCCTTCGTCGACCAGGTCTGGCAGGTCTACCTACTGGTGTTCGTGCTGCAAGCCTGCTCGGCGGCCTTCACGCCGACCTTCCAGGCGACCATCCCGGACATCCTCCCGGACGAGCGTGACTACACCCGGGCGCTGTCGCTCTCGCGCCTCGCCTACGACCTGGAGAACCTGCTCAGTCCGACACTGGCCGCCTTGCTGCTGACGGTCATCGACTTCCACTGGCTGTTCGGCGGCACGGTCGTCGGATTCCTGTGTTCGGCCGCCCTGGTCGTCTCGGTGGCGCTCCCGTCCCCGACGCCGCCCGAGCGCCAAGCGGGGGTGTACGAGCGCACCATGCGGGGGCTGCGGATCTACCTCGCCACGCCGCGGCTGCGCGGGCTTCTCGCCCTGAACCTCGCGGTGGCGGCGGCCGGCTCCATGGTCATCGTCAACACGGTGGTGATCGTGCAGGCCCTCCTGCAACGGCCCCAGAACGACGTCGCGGTGGCGCTCGGGCTGTTCGGGGGCGGCTCGATGCTGGCGGCTCTGCTGCTGCCGCGGGTGCTCGACCGGCTGCCCGACCGCACGGTCATGCTCCCGGCGGCGGCGTTCCTCGGCGTCGTGCTGCTCGGCTTTGCCGCTACGACCTGGGGCGGCGTCATCGGCTGGCCTATGCTGCTGGCCGCCTGGCTGGCGCTCGGGATCGGGTACTCCGCCGCGCAGACCCCGACCGGACGGCTGCTCCGGCGCTCCGCGACGCCCGGCGACCGCCCGGCCGTGTTCGCCGCCCAGTTCGCGCTCTCGCACGTCGCCTGGCTCTTGACCTATCCACTTGCCGGCTGGCTCGGCGCGAAGGCGGGCATGCCGGTCACGCTGGCGGTGCTGGGCGCGCTGACCTTGGTCGCCGTCGCCGCGGCGGCGGCGCTCTGGCCGGCCTCGGACCCGGACGTCGTCGAGCACGCGCACCCCGGCCTCGAATTTGGCCATCCGCACCTGGACGGCGTCGGGACGCGCCGGCATGCCCACGCCTTCGTCATCGACGACCTGCACCAACGCTGGCCCGCGGCCCGGCCGGGATGAACCGACCCGGATGTTCGTCGGGCGCTTCGGTCCCGAGGCCGTGGATGCCACGCGCCGCGGCTCTAACCGAATGGCGAAGGTGCGGGGCTATGCGCCGCCGGAACCCCGCCATGCGGGTCTTCGCAGTGGCAGCCCGGTCAGTCCGTCGACTTGCCCCACGCGTCAGGAGGCTCGACCGGTTCGCTCCGAGCGGGCAGCCGCGTCCATCTCGGCCACATCCGCCGATGCACCGGCGCTTCGACGGCTGTGGGCTTTCGCGGCGAGGACCGGCGGGGCGACCAAGCCCGCCGGGACCGCGCTTACGATGGGCTGATCGATGGGTCGATCCCGACCGCGTGCGCCGCGGGGTCGGGATGGATGCCCTGCCAGCCAAGCCAGCCGGTGTAGAGGCCGACGAGCACGATCAGGGCTGCCGAGGCGTAGGGCGCCCGACGGGCGAAGGCACCGAACCCGGACCACCGCGACGCGACGTGCTTGACGCTGAGGGCGGCCAGCACCCCGGCCGAGACCATCGTGACCGCGAGGCCGATGCTGAAGCAGACGACCAGCGCGAAGCCGAGGCTGAACTGCTTGAGCTGGATGCACAGGAGCAGGACCGTGATGGCGGCCGGGCACGGGATCAGGCCGCCGGTCAGCCCGAACAGCACGATCTGTCCCGTCGTCACCTGACGCCCGGCGAAGCGCCGCCGGATGTCCTCCGCATGCGCTCGGGCATGGGCGTCGTCCTCGTCGCCCAGGTTCATGTGACCGTGGTCGTGATCCTGCTCCTCGAACGCGACCTCGTGGGTTTCCGCACCCGCGGGCCCGTCAAGGCGCAGTCGCGCCGTGAAGGCGTGCGGCTCGGGGATCTCCTCCAGGCTCTCCAGGAAGTCGCCCCCATCGGCGAAGGCGAACGTCTGCCGCCCGCCGTCCGGACGGACCGTCTCGACGGTGACCGCACCCGGCGCGGGCAGCGGACCCGTCCCGGCCCGGAGGCGCCAGCGCGGCGGCACGCCGTCCTCGTACACCTCCAGCGTCAACCGGCCGTCGCCGGTCACGACGTGCCGGTGCTCGCCATGGTGATGATGGTGACCGTGGTGCTGCTCGCGCCAGGTCCGCCACGCCATCCAGAGCGCGATGCCGACGATGAGCACCGCCGACGCCAGCTGGAAATACGGCTCGGCCGTGTCGCCACCCCATTCCTGGCCGAGATACTGTCCGCCCAGCGCGATCACCCAGACGACCGCGGTGTGCGAGAGCGTCGCCGCCAGCCCGAGCAGGACCGCCTGCGTGACCGTGCCCCGGACCGCGATGATGAAGGCGGCCATCATCGTCTTCGAATGGCCGGGCTCCAGGCCGTGCAGGGCGCCGAGCAGGATGGCGCTCGGCACGAACAGCCAGGCATGCGCGGTCCCCTGCTGCAGCAGGTCGGCGAACGGGGTCATGGGGCGGCTCTCGTCATTTGAGGTAGGTCCGCACCACCTCGATCAGCTCGGCGGCGCCCCGGGCGCGCTCGGCGTCCGGCTCGGCGTCCGGGTTCACGACGTGGTGGCGGATGTGGTCTTCCATCAGCTCGGCGGTCAGCCCGTTGATGGCCCCGCGCATCGAGGCGACCAGCATCAGCACGTCGGCGCAGCCGTGCTCGGCCTCCAGGGCCCGCTCGACCGCCTCCGCCTGTCCCTTGATCCGGCGCACCCGCGCCAGCAGCTTGGTCCTGTCCTTGATCGTGTGAGCCATGAATGGCGTCCTCGTCCTCGCAATACATAGGGGGGTACCCTATCTGTGTCCAGCGACCGATGCGTCGCGTGGCGGGGAGGCCCTAGCATGAGGAAGGACGACCCCTGCATCGGGGTTTGCCAGTGGGATGGGCGGACCGGCTGGTGCCTCGGTTGCGGCCGCACGGTCCCGGAAATACGCGCGTGGCGGAAGATGACGCCGTACAGGAAGGCCGCCCTCGCTCGCGAACTGCCGCGGCGCGTTCGGCAGGTCGCCGTCGCGCAGGTCGAAGCCGAGCCCGGCAGGACCCCGAGCCGCTCCTAGATCGCAGGATCTGCCGGGCGGAACGGCGGCCCCGGTCAGATCGTCCCCGACATGGGTTTCGTCCAGCCGGACGCCCCGTCAAGCCACCCCAGTGTAGCCGAGCCGGAATCGAAAGGCGTCGTGACCGGTGACCGTCACCGCCGCGATTGCGTCCGGCACGTCGGGCGGCATGCGTCGGACGATGCGCTCCATCCCGCAGCAGCAAGCCCGGCGGACGAGGACGGCGAGCCCCGATCCGTTTCCGGCGGTCGCGGTCGCCGTCTTTTTGCGCCGGGACACGCCGGGCCAGACCACGAGGCTGACCAGCCCCGCCGCTGCCGATGCCCGAGGCGCGAACCGAGCCCGCCGGCGTCGATGGGCAGGTGAAAGCCTGACCGCGAGGGTGGACGTCGGCACCGTCTCGGCCTCGCAGGCCGGCGGTGATCTCATAAGCGCGTTGGAGGCCGAACCCGAGCGGCGGCAGGACGGAGATCCGATCCAGCCAATGCCGGGCGATCCGGCAGGTCGCCGCCTGCAGCGCCGCCAGCGCCGCCAGCACCGCGACGCCGGTCGCACCGAGGACGGATCCGAGCGCGAGGCCGCGCCAGCCGAACCGGTGGGCCGCCGCCGCGATCACGGTCGCGGCGATGATCCGATCTGTTCACGTCCCCTGGAAGGCGACGGGGTCCCCGAACCAAGACGACGTCACATCCTTCCTCGGTCGACGCCCCGCGCAGATCCTCATCGCCCCGCTCATGGCTTTGCGCCGACGGCGCTCGCGCGGCACGGCGGTCCCGGCGTGCTCCTAGGGTCGCGGCGTGTGGGTCCTTGCGATGCGGCGCCGAAGGTCCGTCGGGACATCCATCCGGCGCCATACCGTCGTGGTCTTTCGGCCCGTGATCGCGAAGGCTGGCCTGACGCCGGCCCGATCCAAGGCTTCCCGCACCCACCGCGCGCCGGATCCCATCTCCCTGGCGAGCGCACCCGTGGTGGCGTACTCGGCCTCGTAAGCCGCGAGCGCATCGTCCCGCACCAGGATCTCCCCGCACGGCATTGCTGTCCCCGCCATGAGGCCTGCCCGGACGATCAGGCCGACGCTGTCCGTCGGGACCGTGAGCCGCCGGCCGACCTCTTCGAGGGTGAGACCCCCACCTTCGCGCGAACGCCGCGCGACCCTGATGTCCTCCGGGTCGACCAGGAAGCCCGCGAGGCCGGGTACGTCCCGCAGGACCGCCCTGACCCGAAGCTGGCCGGCCAGGATCATGTCGCAGGTGCCGCGCACGCCGTCGACCTTGCCGTGCTGGCTGGCTCGCGCGAGCGGAAGGAGGCCGGCGGGCATGGCCCCGACGGTCGGCGCCGAACCACGGATCCGGGATAGCACGGCGGCCACGGCATCCCGGTCGAAGACGTCGGCCTTGATGCCGGCGCGCGCGTGGATCTCGGCGGGCGGAACGATCCGCGCCGCGACCAACATCCGCGTCTGGCGCTTCGCCAGCCCGAGCGCCGCCGGCAGATCCTCCGCGCGGAGCGCGCGGTCGAGGATCGCCCGGATCTGGGCGGCGGTCTCGCGGGCGATGCCGATGGGCGTACCCCTCCTCGTCCGTTGCGGCCAGGCGCCCAGGGCCTTGACGTAGCCGGCGATGAACTCCGGCCTTCGGCCGCATTCCGCGGCGATGTCGGCGAGGCTGACCAACGGGACGTCGGCATGCCGGATCACCACCGAGGTCTTGTGAACCGGGCCCCGACCGGCGTGATGCGCGTATAGGGCCGCCCGAACCGCATCCCCGCTCGCTCCCGCCGGCAGCCGCTTCGCCCAGAGATACAGGTAGCCATAGACCTGTTCGGCCCCCCAGGCGCCGAGGCCGACATGGTCGGCTCTGGCCATCCCGTCGAGCAGGGCGTCGAAGGCGTGCGGCCAGTCCCGGGCGGCGGCGAGACCGGCCGAGAACACCTCCGGATGGCGCTCCGCCGGAAACTTCGAGAGGGCCCCGTCGGCGCCCCCGAGCAGGGCGACGCCGAACCGCTCCATGGCGTCGCAGGCCTCGGCGAGCGTCAGGCCGTCGAGGAGGGGCACGCTGGTCCGGGCCATGCCGCCGAGGCGGCCGACCACGTAGGCGTCCGCCAGCGTCGTCGCGGGCGGGACCCTGGCGCCGTCGCAGGCGAGAAGGGAATGGCCGTTCCTGCAACGGGTCAGTGAGCCGGCTTCCCAGGTGACGCCCGTCCGGCAAATCGGGCAGGACCCCTCCAGGCGGACATGATGGAGGGGACAGGTGCCGACGGCGGCCACGTCCCACCAGAAGCGCCGGTGGATGTTCCAGTGCGCGTGTCGTCCCGACGGCGTCCTGCGAAGGTCGTCCTGCCAACAGCAGGGGCACCACCGCCGCACGTTCGTCGTCCAATCGTCCCGGTGGACCACCTCGTCCGCGATCACGACCTTTTTCTTGGTGATCTCGGTGGGCGTCCAACCCCGGAACGCGTCCTCGCCACGGCCGAGCCGATCCGCGAGGGGGCCGGCGGCGCGGCCCTGCAGGATGTCGCTCATGGAATGGCCCGCGGTCCTGAGGCGTTCGCGGCTCCACGGCTCGCCGTTGACGTCGAAGGCGCGCAGCAGGTGCGCCGCGGCGGATTCCCCGTCGATGACGGGCGGGATGATGGTCAGCCGCATCGGTTTCCCCCTACGCGTCGTCGGCTTGCGTCTCGACCCCGGCCTCGGCGGTCCCCGTCAGGCGCGTGAGCCTCTCGAACTCGATCTCCTTCATCTTCGGCAGGGTCGAGATGTCGACCACCAGGAACGGGTTCCTGCGCGGACCGAGCTCGAAGATCTCCTCGAAGACGAAGCCGAGGTGGTCGACCTGCCCGATGCTCGGCTTGCCCGACTGGATGGCGCGGAAGGCCGCCTTCTTGACGAGGTGCATCATGCGACCGGTGTAGCCGTTCGAAGCCTTGAGCATGCGCTGAACCATGTCGTGCTCCGACAGGCCGCACGCGGCCGGGAAGCCGAGCCTTGCCTCGACCAGCGACAGGAATTTCGTGGCCTTCTTCACGCAGGCTTCCGAGTGACCCAGCGGCTTGATCGGCTTGAAGACGCAGCGCCGGAGGAGCTGGAAATCCTCCTTCAGCACCTTCTTGAGCCAGGGCATGCCCGAGAGCACGAGGGAGACGGGGCGCAACTCCGCACCGGGCGGCCGAAGCGGATCGTCCGGATCCGGGATGACGAGGTTCTTCAGCGTCTCGACCAGGGTGCGCCGCTCGTCACCGGTGCGTCCGCGGAAGGCATGGTGGAATTCGTCGATCATGATGATGGAGACGAGTTGGGCGTGCATCTGGTGGCGCACCCGGGTCCAGATATCGTGCTCCTTCAGGTTGGCGCTGAGCTCCTTCTCCGTCATGGCGAGGTACAGCGCGAGACCCAGCGTCTTCAGCGTGCAGGGGCTCGGCGCCTTGATGTAGACCAGCGGCCGCACGGGGCCGAACTCGTCGCGGAACGGCACGAGCGCCGGGCGGAGCTGCAACCGGGCGAGCAGATGCGACTTCCCGGCCCCGGAAGCGGCCGGGATGACGAGGCACTGACCCTCGACATCGTCGCCGAGGTCCTTGAGCATCTCGTCGAAGCGCGCGACGGTCTTGATCACCACGTCGGTGTTGACGTGGATGGTGTCGACGCGTCGCTTCCAGGCCCGCCGTTCGAGGTCCTGCGGGCTCAAGCGGATCGCGAACCGCTCACGGCGGACCGGGGCGGCCTGGGGGCCGGGAAGGATGGTGACGTCGGGGCGGAAGGTCTCCCCGTCCTGGCTTTGCGGCATGCGATGGCCCTCACTCGGCAGTCCAGTTGTCGGGATCGTCGGGGTCGAACTCGGCGCCGACGTCCGCCGTCACGCTCCGCGGATCGGCCTCGGCGGCGACGGGCCTCGGACCGGCCGGCCGGGCCGCCGGCGCGGCGTCCTGCGGGGCGTCCTGCGGGGCGCTGGCCGGGCGCGGCGCGGTCTTGCGGCCACCCTGCCCGACCCGGGGCGCGGGTGCCGCGTCGGCCGCGGCCGGCGGCGCGGCCTTCCGCGGGCGCCGGGTCCGCAGCCGCTCTTCCTCGTGGGCGCCCTCGTCCGCGACGTCCCAGGCGACCTCGAACATCGGGTCGTCGGCGTGGTCGCGGAACCAGTCGACGTCGGCGCTCGCCAGGCGCTTCGGCTTGACGCCGGCCTTGCGGCATTCGGCGCGCAACAGCTCCATCGCGCGGACGAGCGTCGCGCGAGCGACGCGCTGGCCTTCCTGCGTCATCCGACGCGCCGTGCGGACCACGTCTCGCCACTCCGCCAGGGAGGTCCCGTCGGCCAACCCGTCCTCGCAAGGGACCTTGATCCAACCGGCCTCCTCGTCCACCAGGACGAGGAGGTGGCCGAGATCGGACGCGTCGGCCTTGACGAGGAATTCGTCGCCGAAGTGGAAGCCCTTCCTGCGACGGACGCCCTTCAGTTCGTCGGACTGGTAGGTGAGGCCGAGGAAGGTGATCCCGTTCCGCTGAATGGTCCGCGGGACCACCAGGGCGATGAGCGGGTCGAGGTCGTCGGCCGACGGCGGCAGGCGCGTGCCGTAGCCCGCCAGGTCCTGCCAGCGCAGCAGGGGCGTTCGTCCGAGCAGCCCGCCATGCTTGCGGTTGTGGTAGATGTCGACGACCCAGATCGTGAAGAACTCGACGAGTTGGGCCAGGGTCAGGGCGGCCTGCCCGACGCTGTCGTAGTCGCCGCGCTCGCGCACGTCGCGGAAGGTCCGGCCGGGAAGGTAGGCGCAGAAGTCGCGCGCGATGGTGCCGAGGGCGCGCTCGACCTTGCCCTTCAGGTGGGGCTTGCGCCGGGGCATGTAGCGGAGCTCGAACCGCAGCTGTCCGGCGGCCGCCTTCATCGACCGGGAGTGGAATTCCTTCCCGTTATCGAGCTTGACGACCTCCGGCACGCCGAACACGGGCCACGCCGTGTCGACCCGGATGCCGGTCAGGTCCTTCGGCAGCACCGCCATGCGCAGGCAGTGCATCACCGAAGTCCAGGAGGGACGCTCGTCACTGAGGTGGAATCCCACGATCATGCGGGTCGCGGCGCAGATCGCGACCGTGAGCCAGACCCGCCTCGTGCGCTTGTCCTTGCGGCGCCGGTCCCGCGCCGGCGTGCCGTCGCCCTCCAGGACCAGCACGTCGAGCGGCGTGTGGTCGACCTCGACGATTTCGAGCGGCCGCGTCGCCTGGGGGGCCTTCTTGACGTGCCGGAAGGCCTGCTCCGCCGCCGCGGGGCCCTCGCGATGGTAGATCACGTCGAACTGGCTGACGTTCGCCTTCACCCAACGCCGGATCGTCATGCCATCGGGCACGTCGAAGGGCACGGTGCGCGTCTTGTTCTCGCGCTCGATCCTGCCCTGGATGAAGACGATGACATGGCTCAGCGGCGGTCCGTTCCGGGTGAGCCAGTCCTCGCGCACGCGCTCCGCGATGATCATCTCGACCTCGGGATCGAGGCGGAAACCCGCCCGTCCCTTCAGGTCGTCCAGCGGGATCAGCGCCACGATGGACTTGCCGCCCTTGCGCCAACGCCCGTACCAACCCTTCAGCGAGGAGCCGCTCACCCGTTCGAGCGGCACGTCGTCGGGATGGGAGCCCTCGTTCTCGATGGCCCGCTGCCGGCGCTCGGCCGCGACGAGCCTCGCGATATCGGCGTAGCCCTTCGGGACCTTCCTATGGGTCCGCTCGGCGAAGCACCGGTCGCAGGCCTGCACGTAGTCGAGGCGCATCAGCGCCGCGTCCTGCTGGCGAACGTCGAAGGTGTCGATGTTGCGAAGGAGGTTGTCCCTGACGCCTTGGGGGAGCCCGGCGGCGGTGTCCTCCACCAGTTGGAGCCGCCTGGGCTCGCCGAAGTAGAGGTCGGCCAACTCGGCATGGGTCTTCGTGACCGTGACCGGCCTCGCCCCGAGCGTGCGCAGCGTGACGCCGGCCTCGTCGCGCGAGAGCACCTTGTGGTAGACGCCCTCGACGATGACGAGCGCGTCCGCTTGGAGACGGATCTGGCACGCGCCCATGGTCAGCGCAGCCCCCCGCATGCGCCGGGTCCCGCCATGCGCACCCTCCCGCCGCGGTGGAGGTCCACCAGGACGGCGTCGCTCAGCAAGACGGTCTCGGAACCGCCCGCGAGCCTGCGCAGGGCGAGGCCCGCCCGCTCGCGGGCGACGGAGGCGTAGGGGACGCCGTCGACGACGACGACCGCGCCGATGGGAAGGCGGAACTGCTGGTCGAGCCTGTTCAAGGTGCACTCCTGAGGTTCGCGGGGCGGCGGATCATGGCGTGGTCGTCGAAGGGTCGGCCGGGGTCGGCCAGCTCGGCCTCGCCGCGCGCGACCAGGGCCACGACGGCCCGGAAGGCGCGGGCCTGGAGCCCCGACGCCGCCCGGAGTTCCCGGACGAGACCCCGGCCGCCGAAGCGGTCGAGGACCACGCGCATGGTGTGCTGCTCCGCCTCGTCGACCATGAAGGTGCGCTCGCTCGCGACGAGCGCGGCGTTCGCGACGCGGAGCGCGTCGATCTCGACCTCGGTCCAGAGCTCGAAGCCGTCGTAGCCGGCGGCCCTGGCGCCGGCCTCGATGCGGTGCCGGATCCCGTCCCAGCCCAGCCTGATCACCCTCTTCCGCGGCTTGACCTCGACGGCGAGGCGCCGCCCGTCGTCGATCTCGACGCCGAAGTCGGCCGTGTAGCTGCGCCACCGGACGCCGTCGTGCCAACGGAAGGGTGCGGGCTCCTCCTGGTAGCGCAGGACGGCATCGTCCTGCTCCAGGATCAGGATGAAGTCCCGCGCGAGGAGGCCCTCGTAGGCCACCATGCGGTAGCCCATCCCCGCCTTGCCGGATGGGACCTCGCCCGTGATGCAGTCCCGTCGGCCGGTGACGATCGGGCGCGACGGGCTCGGCTTGCCGACATGGCGGCTTCGCAGGGTCGCCGGCATCAGGACCTCCGCCGGGCGTCAGGGCCGTCAGGTCCCTCGGCCGCGTCGGCGCCACCCGATTCCTCGCCGGTCGGGATCGCGGGGGTGGCCCCGGGCGACAGCCGGATCGGATAGCGCGCGACCCCCTCCTGCCAGCGGTCCAGCGGGGTCGACCGGTCCGGTCCGGAGCGGCGGACGTCGAGATCGGCGAGCCAGGCGTGCGCGGCCGCCATCAAGCCTCCTGCGTCCTCGACCACCTCCCCCCGGGCCGTCAGCCAGCGCTGCAGGCCCGCCACCCGGCAGGGAGCGCCCGGATCGTCGACCGCGGCGAAGTGCAGCCGGATGCCGAGCGCCGCCGCGGAATGCCGGAACGTGGCGCCGAGGAAGGCGGGATCCCGGTCCAGCACGATCACCTCCGGCAGCCCCATGCACAGGCGGGCGGCGCCGAGCGGCTCCGGGGCCGCCGTCGCGGTTTGCGCCCCGAACAGGCCGAGCAGGTCCTCCCCGTCCGGCGGCGCGGTGCCGAGCGCCGCCGCCACGATCACGCCGCTGTAGCTGTCGCGTGCGGTGACCAGGTGAACGCGGTCGGCGCCGAGTTCCGGGACGGCGACCCGCAGGGCTTCCCGGGCGACGACGACCTCGGCGAGAGGACGCCCGCACGAGAGGTGCCGGAACCGGTACGCCTGCTGCAGGGGACGCAGACGGTCGCCCACCATCCGCACGAGGGTGCGGAAAGCGGGAACGTCAGCGGCCGCGCCTCCCCGCGCATGCGACGCTTCCAGGCACCTCGCCTGTGCGAGGCGGGCCATGGCCGTCAGAGTGACGCCCCGGCGCGGGTCGGCCTCGGCCACGACCTGGTCGACAAGCTCGCCGATCCACGGGGCCCAGTGGGTCTGCTGCCGGGGCGACCGCGCCATCCGCCGGTGGGCGAGGCCGGCCGGGTTGCCGTCGGCCTCCCGGAGCCGCGCTTCCCATGCCCTGACCTGGCGCGGCGTGGGCGGATCGACGTCGTCGCTCAGCTCGCAGACGGCGCGGATCGCGACCCGCAGGTGGCGGTCGCCCCGCCGTCCTGGCGGGAGGTCCTCGACCGCCCGCACGTAACGGTGGCGGCGCAGCGCGGCGGCGCGCTCGCGCTCCGTCATCTCGTTGAGGGCCTGGATCTCGGCCCGGAGCCGGTCGGTGTCGGCGGTCGTCGCGGGAAAGAGTTCTAGCTGCTTCATGATCGCGCGGGTCCTCGAAAGGCGGACGGAGCCAGCCTTGGTGGTGGGATGGGCGGTGACCCCGGCCCGGAGGCCGGGGCTTCGGCGGCGGCTCAGAACTCGGTGGGCTCGCTGGCCTCGGTCTCCGGCTCGAACGTCCCCCGCGGGACGCCGAGCAGCGCGGCGACGTCCCCGTCCCAGGCATCGAAGGCCCGGTCGATCAGGGGGGCGAGGGGCGGCTGGAAGTCGGCCGTGAGGGTCTCGACGCGGTACGGCTCGTTCATGGTGCTCTCCTCGGATGGGGTCGCGCGGGGCCGGTCCGGATCCGTCGCGGGGACGGTCCGGGCGCGGCCGGCTTGGGCCGGCGGATCCCGAGGAGGCGGAGCGCAGCCCGCTTGCTTTCGCAGGCGAGAGCTGGCATACGTCATCGGTCTCGAATGTCGGCCTTGTCCCGGTGGTTGGCCGGTTTGGTATGCGGCGGTCGTGATCACGAGGTCCGGCGGTGACGTGGTCGAGAGGGCTCAAGCTCTCGTCCGGCGTGCCGGACCTTACCCGCTACAGCCTTTCGGCTGCGTAGCGGGCAAGCTCAAAGCGTGCGGCCCGGATCGGGCCGTGCGCTTTTATTTTGCCTCGACGATCACTGCCTGGCCCGGAGGGTCGCGGGAGCGCGCGCGGAGGGCTGCGCGATATCGGTTGCGCATCGAAATTCTCCTCGATAATTGATGAGTTGTTGGATCTAGACTGATCTTATGACGCTCAGGCCTTCGTTGGATCTTTCAGATACCAATGTTGTGCCTTCCGATCATGGTAAACGAGGTTTTTATTCTTAAGACGGGTCTTATTTTTCTCCGAGGCATCGAGCGTGTAGCCGGCGTCCCGGACCGCGTCGTTGACTTCAGTCCCCGACAACCCCTTGGCGCCAGCCTTCGCGAGAGCGTCGACGATGACCTGGGCGACCAGGCCGGAGACTTTCGGCGCCGGCATCCGTTCGGCCTCGTCCGGTACCGGCTCGTCGTCCGGCGCCGGCCGGGCCTCCGCTTTCGTCTCGGCCTGGTCGGCCGCCTGGGCCGGTTCCGGGGCGTATGCCGCCCCTTGCTGCAGGGTCGCGATCATCTGGTCGAGGCGGGCCGCCTTGGCGGTCTCCGCCGCGATGGCGCTCACGTGTTCCAACATGAGCTCCTGAAGCTGCCGCGTCCTGTCCGCGGCGGCTTGCCGGGCCCGGTCGCGCTCCTGGCACATCTGGGTGATCACATCCATTCGGCACCCCCGACCAGGTCCAGGTCCGCATCCAGGTCCGGAGGAGCTCCGCGACCTGATGATCGGACCATAGACCGGGTGCCCGCCCAGCCGCAAGTTCTTTCGCCCAGGTCCACCGGACGTGGTAAACGGAAGCTGACCCGGTCGACCCGGTTGAGTGGCTGAATAAAACCGGGTCGCGCCCCCGGCCAACCTTGTCCGTCCCGTCCCCGGGTCATCCTCCGGCCGAGTGTCGCTTGTCTCCAACGGCGGGCGGCCGTCGACGTACCCTAGGACACCCGCAAACGCGACGTCCGCGTTCGTGGATCTTCAAATCGACGAAGCATTCATTCGAGCACAGGCCGCCGTAACAAATGTCGGTCTCCGTATTCTGATCAGCATCGGCGCCGAGACGAAGGCGTATGCCGCATTTCATCGAGCTGGCCCCCGCGGGTCGGCGGGTAGCGCGACCCTCGCATTGGCCGAGCGGCATTGCCGTCGACAGGGCCCCCGATCCGGCCGGCGACCCGGCCGTCCCGGACCTGGTCGTCACGGGCCTGGCCGACCGGTGGGTTGGGCCGGGGCGCGGATCAGGCACCGACCGGCCGGCCCGTCGTGCCACTCGAAGCCGATCTCGACCAGGCCGGACGCCAGCACGAGGTCGCGGACCGGGTCGAACCTCACGGCGCTTCCCTCCTCGTCGGCGGTGCGGACAAGCTCCTCCAGCAACCCGGCATCCTGCGTCCGAACCGCCTCAGGAGCGACCTGGAGCTCGCCGGTCCCGTTGACATGCATGGGGAGGAGTGATGCGCCGTCCAGCCGCGAGAGGCGACGCATCGCGCGATGTGCGGGCGTGTTGAGCTCGTCGGGGATGGACGCATCGAGGAGCGCATCGGCGTCTTCGGGCGCGAGCGTCGTCGGCGCGCCGTCCGACGAGACGACCGCGGATGATTGCTCGAACCGCCCGGCGGCGACGTCGAAGCGGACCGCCAGGAGCAGCCTGACGCCGGCGCGGGACAGGGCGAGGTCCAGCCGGCCTCCGTGTCTCTCGCCCCGGGCATAGCGGGCGTCCCCGATCTCCAGGCCGGCATGCCGGCGCAGCAGTCGTACTGCGGCCGGCGCGAGCGCCTCGTCGATCAGGTCGCGGGAGAGCGCGCCGGCGAGGCTCCGGCGCCATTGCGGACCGCCCCAGTCCGATGTCCGTGTGCCGCGCGCGGGCGGCGCGAGGAGCGCGGCGGCCGTCCAGCGCAGCGCGGGGACGTCGGCCGCGGCCGCGGGGCCGCGGTGAACCAGGTCGGCCAGGTCGCCGATCAAGGATGGAAGGCCCGGCGACAGCGCCGCCTTGAGCCGGCGCTGGACCAGTGCGGCGGCGTCGGCGAGGGCCGACGAACCGGGTCCGGATGCGGGGCGGCCCGTTCGTGTGGCGCCCGGCGCGAGGCCTTCGAGATCGGCGAGGGCCTGTAGGATGAGCGGCAGCATCCGCAGGTACTCGAAGGCCCGCCCGAGGTGCGCCCGCGTGCCGTCGGCATCCTCGGGGACCCAACGGGCGATCCGTTCCAGGGCGGCCAGCACCTCGGCGTGGGCCCTCAGGGCGAAATCCTTCGGGATCGCGTCGAGCACGGCGCGGTCGGCCGGATGGCGCGACCGGGCTAGGGGGGCGACGATGCCGTCCATCCAGGCCTGCCTGACGTGTTTGCGGATGGCGCTCTGCAGCCCGGGGATCTTGGAGACCTGGAGACCGCCCCCGGAAAGCGCCGCATGCAGGGTGCCCATGGCCGTGTCGACGATGGGCCGCGTGTCGGGATGGGCAAGGGCGGAGATGGCCTGCCGCGCCCGCGCGAGTTCGTGCACGTCCGCCCGCATCGGGCGGACGTCGGCGGGGGAAAGCGGGAAGTCGGGGTCGGGATGCATGGCCGGACGGTGCCCCAGGCGCGCGGGCGTCCGGTCGAGGCGCACGGCACGGCCTCGCACCGGGATTGTGCGCGGAGGCCGGGCCGGGTCGGTCCTGTCCTTGGACGGCGCCCGGGAATCGGGCGCACAGCCCATTGTGCGAGGCGCGCGGCAAGGCACAAACGCCCTCCCCGACCCTGCCGGGACGTGCCGCCGCGCCGCCGTCGGCCGCGACGTTCCCGACGGCAAGCCCGGTGAAGTTCCGCTCGCGCGTTCCGCCATGTCCCGCCTCGACATCCAGGGGTTCTCGGGGACCGGGCCGCCTCAGGCGGCCCGGCGCGAATGCACGGGGCGCCGGACCGCGGCGCGCCGCTTCGGCATCCGTCGCACGACGGCGCTCGCGGTGGGCGTCACCGGTCCGGGCGCGGGCGCCGCCGGCCGGTCCGTTGTGCCGGCGACGCCGCGCGGCCCGGGCCCGAGACGCGGCGATTCGGACCGGGGCCCCGAGCCCGATCCGGGTGCCGCGCCCCGCGCCCTCGGGAGACGGGGCCGGGACCCGAGGGCGAGGGTCATCCGCCCCGGCGGTCCCTGTCGACGACGAACGCCGGCCGCGTGTCGGACAGGCGTCGCCAGGCGTCGAGGTAGGCGCCGAGATGCGGTCTGCGGGTCCGCTCCAGCTCCAGGTAATCCTGGAGGCCCGCGATCGCCCTGTCGTGGGCCGCGGCGTCGGTCCGCCCGGCGAGATACGCATGGCGGACGTAGATGCCGAAGGTCGTCATCGTGTCGGTCTCGCAATACGCCCGGACGCGCTCGATCTGTCCGGCTGCGACCATGTCGGCCACCAGCGACCCGTGCTCGCCGAGTTTGCCCGGCATGCCGACCAGCGCGGCGGCCTCCTCCAGGGTGAGCCGGCTGGCGCACCCGAACCCGGACATCTCGTCCATGACGTCGACGTGGGCGCCGCCGTACCGGTTGCCGTAGCTTGACCAGCGCGTGCCGCGCCGGAACCAGGCTTCCGCCGAGATGCCGTGGAGCATCGTGCGGTGGAGCAGCGTCGGCATGTCGAAGCCGCGGCCGTTCCAGGTGACGAGCCGGAACCTGCCGGAGGCGAAATGCCGCCAGAAGCCGCGCAGGATGCGGGCCTCGTCCCAGCCCGCCTCGCCGCCGCTCCTGCAGGCGGTGACCCGATATTCCTCCAGTCCCGTATCGCCGTCGCGCAGGATCTCCGCCTGCACGAAGCTGACGGCGACCACGGCGTGCCACGCGCATTTCGGAAACCTGTCCCTGGCCCACACCTCGGGCGGCGGCATCAGGGTTTCGTCCGGCACGGTCTCGATATCGACGACGAGGAGCGCGTCCGCATCGACGCCGGTTTCCGCCGCCGGCCGACGGTCGTGGCGGACGGCGGAGCGCGCGCCGGCCGCGGGTGCGCTCGCGTCGGACATGGAGGGGAGCCGAAGCCGGGGCGACGGGGAGCGGGTCTGGTGCATGGGGCGGTTCTCCGGGGCGGCTGTCAGACCAGGATCGTGCGGCTGGCGTCGAACCCGTTCGTCGGGTCGTCCGGGTCGTAGGGGTTGCTCACGACGCGCGTGCGCCCGAGCCGCAGGTCGCAGGCCTGCGGCACGTTCCCGTGGATCCAGACGGCCGGGGCGCCCCACCCCTCCATCACGGGGTCCAGGGCGGAGGCGTGCCAGCAGACCCGCCACGGGTCGAGCACGGGCCTCGCCAGGGCTGGCGGCAGGCAGGACCGGGACGGGGCGAAGGCGGTGACGACCGCGGCGCGGTCGCCCGGGCCGATGTCACGCAGGACCGGGTTCGGCATATGGCCATACAGGCCGGCACCGACGGCGACGGCGTTGAGCCCATCCTCGATGAACGCCCGCGAGCGTGCATGCGCGCCGGCCGCGTCGTGCGGGAAGAAGGGCACCCCGGGTGCGCTCGCCGCCTTGTCAGACACCGTCCAGCGGCTGCGGGCGTGCGCGCGGGCGGTCCGGGCGTTCTCGACGCCGTCCAGGGCGAAGTCGGTCCAGAGCGTCGCCCCCAGGATGATCAGGCCGGGCCGGAGCGGATCGCCGAGGCGAACGGCGCCGTCGTGGAGCACGGTGATGCCCAGCGCCGCCCCAAGCGGCACGGCCTCGGCGAGCGCCTCGCCCACGGGTTCGCCGTCGAGGTACTCCGCCGGTCCCGGGACGAGGACGACCGGCCGCCGACCCTGGCGGCCGCCGAGCGCGTCCGCAAGCCAGCGCACGGACCGGCACAGGCCGGGCGCGATCCCGCCCGGGACGAGCAAGGCGTCGAAGTCCGGCAGCGGGTCCGGCAGCACGTGCGGCGCCCGGTCAATCCTCAGGTCGGACAGGGTCCATAGACGGAACGGGACGGGCTTCGGCGGGGCGGACCGCGCCCCGGGGGCGGCCGGCACGGCGGACGGGCCTTCCGTCGGTGCCGGTGCATGCACCTCGGCCCGGGCCACCGGATCGGGAACGTGGAGCGTCACGGCTGTCCTCCGTCCTGCGCGGCGCGGTGTTGGTCCGCCTCGGCGATCAGCGCCCGGAGCGCGTCGCCCGAGACCAGGCGCCGCGCGATCAGCAGCTCGGCGACGGCCGCCACGGCGGTGCGGTTCGCCTCCATGACGGCCAAGGCCTCGCCGCTCAGCCGGTCGAGGTCGCGCTCGACCGCCCCGAGAAGGGTGGGGTCGAGCGACAGCGCGACCGCCACTTCGTGGGGGGCGCCGCGATACGCCAACCGGTCGCCGAGGCCGAGCGAGGCGTGGTTGCCGGCGAGCAGGGTCGTCACGCGCGCGAGGTCCGAGCGGCTATCGCCGCCCGCCCCGGCGCTCGGCTCCCCGAGGAACAGGATCTCGGCGGCCCGTCCGCACAGGAGCGCGACCGCGAGGCCCTCGATCTCCGCGCGGGTCGGGGACTGGCCGAGGCGGGTCGCCACGGAGGTCGCGCCGAGCGAATCCCGGCGCGGGACCAGGTCGACCTGGGCGACGCGGGCGCCGATCCGCTCGAACGCCACGGCGTGCCCCGCCTCGTGGTACGCGCTCCGACGTCGGTCCGCCGGGCTCCCTTGATCCGGCGGCGCGACGCGGCCGAGCAGGTCCTCCGGGCGCATCGGCCGTCCGGCGGCGCGCGCGGCGGCACGGGCCTCGGACACCCACCCGGCGACCTGGGCGCCGCTGGCGCCGAGCGCAAGCGCGCCGAGCGGCGCGAGGTCCATGTCGGGCACCTCGCCGTCGTCGAGGTGTTGCCGGAAGATGACCGCCAGGTCGGCGGCCGAGGGCGGCTTGATCTCGATCACCCGGCCCAGCCGTCCGGGCCTGATCAAGGCGGGATCGAGCCTATCGCCGTGGTTCGTCGCCGCGATGATGCACACCTCGGGGGCGCCGGGCGCGTTGAGCGCATCGAAACCGAGCAAAATGCTCGTGCACAAGGGGGTCCACCACTCGCGTGCGTGGTTGTCCATCGTGGCCCTATTAGGAATACTGTCAGCTTCATCTAGGAATAAAATACTCGGCGCCAGAGCGCACGCGTGCGTGTACGCGGCATCCCATGCGCGGAGCACGCCACCCAGATGTCCGTCGGATCCGGTGAACCAGGCGCCGACCGAGGTCGCGACCAGCGGCAGGCCCGCGGCCTTCGCGAGCGAGCGGACGAAAGATGATTTTCCTAGTCCCGGGGCGGAGCTGAGGGCGACGTGCCTGTCGAGCCGCTGGAACGCGGGCGCGCCGCCGGAGGCGCGCCAGGTCGCGATCTCGTCGATGAGGCGCGTGCCCCAGGCGTGGGCATCGCCGAAGCCGACCAGGGTCGCGAAATCGGGCGCCGACCCGACGGCGGGATCCGCGGTGGCCTTCGAGCGCGCCGCCGCGGCGAGGCGCGCGACGCAGGCCCGCGCCGTCGTCCCGCGCACCGCGGCGGCGATCTCGAAGAAGTCCAGCCCGCGCGCGATCCCGGGCGGCAGGGTCGGACGCCGCCCCGTGGCGGCCCGGACGACCCGCGCGATCACGGCGTCGGTCGCGCCCGGGAGCCGCACGTGCAGGTCCGCCGCGGCGACGAGGGCCGAAGGCAGGTAGCGCGCGGGCGATTGCGAGACGCCGAGCACCCGGTCGCCGCGGGCGAGCCGGTCCGCCACCCGGTCGTTTCCGCGGTCCGCACGGTCCTCGCTTCTCGAAGCGCCGGTGCGCGCCGCCACGTAACCCCACGCCGCCAGGCGCCCGCACGCCTCGCGGACCGGCTCGACCCAGTCTGCGGCCGGAACCTGGACGACGAGGGCGAAGGCGGGGTCGGCGGCGATGCGGCGGCGCTGGGCGGGCGAGAGCGCCGCTTCGAGCGCGAAGGCCGCGAGCGTCTCGGTCGCGGGACGGCGCTCGTCGGCGGCGACGTCCCCGGTCTCCGCCTCGTTCAGGTCGTCGCGCAGGAATGTCAGGTGGGGCATGGTCGCCTTGCTCCGAGGGTGGGTCGAGGTCCGGGGCCGGGTTACGGCGGGACCGGGTCGCGGCACGCATCCGCCGGCGACGGCCTACGACGGCACCTCGACGACGCAGGCCGGGTCGAAGGCGGGGTTCTCGCCGTCGTAGCCGAGGGGGTTGCACAGGATCCGGGTCGGACCGATCCGGTGGTCGCGGCGGGCGTGGACGTGGCCGTGAAGCCAGAGGTCCGGGCGGCCGGCGGCGATGAGGCTGCCGAGGTCGCTCGCGAAGGCCGGGTTCAGCACGCTGCCGGCGAAGCCCGGGTCGAGCGAGGCACGGGCGGGGGCGTGGTGCGTGACCACGACGTGCGGTCGCGCCCGCGTGCCCGGCGGGTCGACCTCCAGCAGCGCGCGCTCCAGGAAGGCGCGGCTGGCGGCGTGCAGGGCCGCCGCGTCCCCCGGCCGGAATGTGCGCCAGCCCGGGTTGCGGGTCGTCGCGATGCAACGGTGATCGTTGAGGCCGGCCTGCGCGGCCGCCATGGCCCGCCGGCGGTTGCCCGCGCCGTCGATGCCGTAGTCGGTCCAGAGCGTGCCGCCGGAGAAGGCGACGCCGCCGATCTCGACGGTGTCGTCGTCGAGCAGGGTTACGCCGTGCCGTTCCGCGGCCCGGCGTCCGAGCGCGCGCTCCTCGTCAACGGCCGAGCCGTAGAATTCATGGTTTCCCGGCACGACTACGACCGGCATGATCGGTCGGATGGCCTGGCCCAGCCAGAGGATGGTGTCCGCCAGACCCTGGCCGACGTCGCCCGCGACGACGGCGACGTCGGCTTCGGGGATGTGCCCGGGCGTCCACGGCGCCCCCGACAGGTCGCGATGCAAGTCGCTGAAGATCCAGATCCGCACGTGATCGACTCCGGGGTTCTCGGGAACTTCTCGCTCTTCGGGATGCGGCGGCGGTCACCGCCGAGGCGGGGGGCGGCGCCCGGCCCGCCGCCTTCCGGGTCGGCCCGGACGCCCGCCGCGCACGTCCGGCGGTAGGCCGGCGAGGACGTGGGCGAGGACGGTGCGGGCCGCCGCATCGCCCCGCCAGGCGGCGACGAGCACCGTCGAGAGCGCGAGGTCCACGACGGCGGGGTCCGGTTCGGCGCGCCGCGTGAGGTCGAGCGTGACGGCGATGGCGGCCGCGGCCTCACCCCTCCGGGCCGCGGGCCAGGACCGATGATGCAGGCAGACGCCGCCGGCGAGGGCTCGGCGGACCTCCCGGATCGCGGAGGCCTCGATGTCCGGAAGCCGTGCCGTGCGCCAGAGCGCGAGCGGATGGCTTCCCGCGGGCGGCTCGCGGCGCGGGAGGGTCCGGTCGCGGGGATGGGAATCGTCGCTCGCGCGCATGCGTCCTCCGGGCTCGTGACGGGCAAGACGGACCCGCTCCCGCGCGCCGAGGCGCGCGGGCGGGGTTCGTTCGGACGGGATGGCGGTGGCTAGTGCCGGTCGAGGCGCTCGGCGCCCGTGTCGGGTTGGCCCAGGACGAAGTACCTCGACAGGGTGCGCGCCCAGCGCCGGCCATCGGAGGCGTACAGATCGCTGGTGGTGATGCGGCGGCCGTCGGGGAAGTTCGGATGCCCGTGGACCTCGCCGGTGAGCACCCTCACGGACCGGGTGGAGGCCCGCCACCGCTCAAGGCGCGGGGCGCCGTGCAGGTCCTCCCGCGTCGGCTTGACCTGGTCGCGGATCCCCTGGAGCTCGTCGGCGAGGTCGCGCAGCCGGTCGCCGGCCTCGCGCTCGTCCGGCGCCCGAGCCTGTTCGACGTCGACACCGAGGTTCGCGGCGAACGCGGCGGGGTCGACCTCGGCGGCGTGCGGGTTCGCGGCGGCGGCGCGCAGGGCGGCGAGCAGCGTGACGGAGGCCCCGAGGCTGCGGCTCGTGCGATCCCCTTCGGCGATGCGCTGTGCCTCCCCGCGGCCGAACGCCGGCACGACCGTCGGCAGGGTCCGGACACGGCCTCGACCCGGCACGAGCGCCTCGTGCCCACGCATGACGCGGCCGAACGCGTCGGCAGCGGCGGCTCCGCCGCTGCGCCCGCACCCGAGGAGCCAGGGCGGCGAGACCACGTCCAGACCGAAATCCTCCGACGGGTTCATGCCCGCGAGCGCCGACGCCGCGGCATGCTCCTCGAAGGGGGTCGGGCCCACCGGCAGCACCGGCGCGTCGATGCGCGCCCTCAGCCCGAGGTTCCCCAGGCACGCCGCCGGCAGGTCGAGGACGAGATCGTCGTCCCGCCCCACGGCCTCGGCCGCGATCTCTCCCGCCTCCCGTGCGTCGCGCGCCTCGCGCTCGCTGACGGTGAGGCCCTCCTCCGTGACCGTCCGGCCCGGCAACGGGGCCTCCTCGGGGAACCTGACGCGCAGGAGCGTGACGGGGCGGCCGAGAACGCCATAGGCGTCGGCGAGGAGGAGCGCGGCGTAGGCGGCATGGGTCCGGCCAGCGGAACCGAAGAAGGCAGAGATCAAGGGCAATCTCCATGACGGAATCCGGACGCCGGCGCGCCCGGTGGAATGGCCACCGGGCGCGCGACGTCGGACACGTTGTGATTGATCCGTGAATCTTAAGGCAAAAGAGCGGAAATGAACAGCATAATCTGACTATTATCAAGAGCCATATTTTCGGGATGGTTAACGGCGTCGTGGCATATAGTCTTGGGCGCTTCGGATTACTTACGCATACGCGCGAGGTGGACCGGCGTGACGGTGCCGGAGGTACGCTTCCTGCGACCGGCACGGGGCCCCGTGTGACACGTCCGGACCGCGCCCGGCGACCCGAGCGGCGACCTGCGGTCGAAGCCGGCCGGTGCTTGGATCCCCACGCCCCATGCCGTCGTCGCGCAGATGACCCGCTGCGCCCCTGAGAGCCGGGCTTGACCGACCGCCGTGACCGCCGGTTCGGCGCGACGGTCGCCCGGTCAGCACCGATGCCGGGACGAGCCGGCGGCCGGGTCGCAAGGGGGGACCACGCCTCAGGCAGTTCAGGAATTGACGGGTGCGGATCTCGCGGGCGCTGACGGACGCGACAAGGGGCCGTGCCCGCGGCCCGGCCCCGAGGAGGGCGGGACGCCGACGGCGGTCGGCACGAGCGCGGGACCGCGCGACGCGCGATAGACAGTGCGCCGGGAGCGACCAGGGATCCGATAACCAGTAATTTCTGTATTTCTAGACTTATAGAAATACAGATGGCAAGATTCCCTCGATGCATCGGCCCAAAGGAGGACGCCGTGATCGCGACCATCCATTCCAACGACCGCACCGGCCTCCTGGCCGCAGCGTTGGTGGCCGGCGGCCTGACCGCCGCCGGCTCCCGTCCCACCGTCGTCGCCGTCGGCGCCAACGGCGCCCAGGCCTGTGGCCTGGCACGCCTCTCGGGTTCGTTCGACCTGCTCCGCCCCGATCCCGGCGACGCGGCGGCCGTCCTGTCGGGACTGGCGGCACGGTCGGAAGGCGACGTGATCGCCGTCCTGCCGACGGACCTGCTTCGCGAGGGCGGTCCGGGCGAACCCGGGCACCTTCGCGTCGTGGCCACGGCGTGCCGGCTGACCGCGGCCCAGGCCCTGCACGCGACCGCGTCGGGGGCGTGGCACCTTCGCTGCGACAGCGGGCTCGGCCAGCCGGCCTGGCGGATCGCCCCGCGCGTCCTGCCCCTCCGGCTGCCGAGGCTCTCGCCGCTGGAACAGATGCGGCTGCTCGCGGGAGATCTCGGCGGCGGCATGCGGTACGCGGCGGTCGCGCTCGCCGCCACCCTCCTCGCCGTCTCGGCGGATCCGGACGCCGAGCGCTTCGAGGCGGGTGACCTGGCCGCGCTCATGTCGCCGCTTTCCCCGGCCCGGGACCGTGCCCTGCACGAGCGGCTCCTCGACTGCGCTGCCGCCCTGGCCGACCCGGTTCTCCGAGACGCCCCCGTCGGCACCGCCGAGGCCGCGGGCGACCGAATCCGCAAAGCCCGCCCGACGCCGGTGGCGACCGCTCGCCTCCGCGCAACGCAACCCGCCCGCCTTCGCGCCTGACGGAAAGGACCAGAGCGATGATCAACCGCACGAAACCGAACCGCCTCTCGCCAGCGCCCCGGCCGCGCGTCGCCTCGCCCGGGACCGCTCGTCCCGGTCGCTCCGGAAGCGCCCGCCGGGCGCGCGCCGGGGCGGGCTTCTCCCGCGCCCG
Source organism: Methylobacterium sp. XJLW (assembly GCF_003254375.1). Classification (NCBI taxonomy): domain Bacteria; kingdom Pseudomonadati; phylum Pseudomonadota; class Alphaproteobacteria; order Hyphomicrobiales; family Methylobacteriaceae; genus Methylobacterium; species Methylobacterium sp. XJLW. Next base: position 99,637 of record NZ_CP016429.1, read on the forward strand.
GATCGGACAGGGCGACCTCTCCCGCGACCGGGCGCCGACGGCGCCCCCGCACCGGGACGCGAACCCCTACGAGGCGTTCTACGCCTTGTCGGCGGACGGTGTCGGCCTGCTCGACCCCGGTTTCGACGACTGGGACTTGGACCCGTGCGTCCTCGTCGGGCTGTCGCCGTACCGCGGCGACGAGCCGGACGACGCGTGACCGCTTCCCGGGGCCCCACGGCGAGGGCGCCCGGGGGATGCGAGCCGGCACGGACCGGCTTCCGCGTCGCAGCGGGAGCCGGCGCACGGCGAAGGACCGGCTTTCGGAGCCTCAGAAATCGTCTCGGACGCGGCGTCTCGGCGAACGCGTAGCGGGTATCGTTATGCGTGACGCGTTACGGGCGTCGACCCTTCGGCTTGATCGGGAAGCCGGGACACGGGGTTGTGGCATGGTCGGGGAGCGGTCGGTCGAGCCGCCCAGGTTGTCTCCGGGAGGGACGAGGCGACGCCGCATCGAGGATGCCGCGCCGCGGCCGGACGCCCCGGCAGGCGGAGGCACCGGAGGTGGTTCGGGTCCGCCGGGCGTGCCGGAGGATGGAGCCGGTCACCGTTGTCACGCGCCTCGCGACCGGTCTCGGCGCCGGTGCCGATGCATCCGCTGCCCCACGGCACCGCGCCGCGCTGATGGGGCGGGACTGGCGAGCGTGCAGGGACGCAGCGGCCGGTCACGAGGGAGCGGAACCTCCGTGCGTCGGCGCGCGCGGTCGGACGCCCATGCCGCGGCCATAGTTCTAGATATACAGAAATAAGGGTTGCGCACCCCGTGCCGCGTCTCCATGGTGCTTCCATGGAGCTCGAACTCGCGGCACGACAGTTGGAGGCCCTCGGCAATCTGACCCGCCTGAGGGTGTACCGTACGCTCGCGCGGGCGGGCCGAGACGGCCTGCCGGTCGGTGCCCTCCAGCGGCGCGTCGATGTCCCGGCCTCGACGCTCTCCCATCATCTCCACCGTCTGATCCAGACCGGTCTGGTCGCCCAGGAACGCCAAGCCACGACACTGGTCTGCCGGGCGGTCGATCCGGCGATGAACGCCCTGATCGGCTTCCTCGATGAGGGTGGGCATCGGGAGCGGTCGGCCGGTCCCGCGTCGATGTCGGCCTGATCGACCGTTGTCCGCGACCGGGCATGCAACCTTCGCTCGACCGGCGCCGTTCCGACCGCCGCGACCCGTCCGGGCCCGCGCGGCCTTGCCCGGCGGAGGCGCGCCGCTGAGACTTGCCGACGACAGCGCCGATCGGGGCGGCGATGGTATGCTCCGGCCCGAATCCGGATTTTGGGAATGCCGCGCCGATGCGCCTGACGGAAGAGACCGGGACGGATCACCGCCCCTCGGACGAGGCCTGGATCGGCAACCTGATCCGGCATTGGCGCGAGGACCCCGGCGCCTCCTATCGGACCTGGTTCCTGTGGGAGGAGCGCATCAAGAACTTCCGCTCGATCCGGCGCGGCCTCCAGGCGGTGATAGACGAGATCCGGGCCGACGCGTTCGGCAACGCCTATCGCGGCTCGTCCTTGGAAACGGTGGTCCACTCCATCGCGGAGCAGCGCCAGGTCTTCAAGGGCGCCGACCACGCATTCCTCTGGAAGCCTAAGCTGCGCATCCCCGACATCTACGAAGACCGCGCCAACCAGGTTGCGTTCGGCCGGTTCCTCGACGCCTGCCTGTGCTGCAGTGCAGAGGACGGGGTGCTGGCCGCCATCCACGGCCTCGACCGGCAACGCATCAAGGGGCTGGGTCCGGCCGCGGCGAACCTGCTGTACTTCCTGCACCCCACACTTGTGCCCCCGTTCAACACGGCCATCGTGAAGGGCTACAACGCCATCGCCGGCGCCAATGTGAAGCTCGGCAAGTGGGACGAGTACCTCGCCATGCGCCGGGGCATCGTCGCCCTCAACGCCGCCCATCGCGGCCTGCTCTCCAACGATTACGGCGCCATCGCGGGCTTCCTGTTCGACGTCGGGTCCGGGCGATACCCGCTGCCGGAGCGCGACGGGGCCGCCGCGCTGGCGCGCTGGCGCGAGGATCTCGACCGAGTGCGGGCGGAGGCCGCGGCCACGGCCTCCAAGGCGGCGCTCGCCGCGCGTGAGGCGGACCACACCCACACCGAGGTCCAGGGCTGGCTGCGCGACCTCGGCCTCGCCCTCGGCTTCGACGTCTGGATCGCGTCGAACGACGGCAACCGCCCCTATGCCTCCGGCCGCCTGTCCGACGGCTGCCTCGACCGCCTGCCCGGGCGGCTGACGGCGAATGGGTCGGCCGAGATGGTCCGGCTCATCGACGTGATCTGGCTGGACAAGGCGGACGGCGACGTCGCGGCCGCCTTCGAGGTCGAGCACACGACGAGCATCTACTCGGGCATCGTGCGGATGCTCGACCTGGCGCTCGGGGTCGAGGGCGGGGCCGCGCGCAACTTCTTCCTGGTGGCGCCCGACAACCGCGAGGAGGACGTGCGCGCGCAGTTCGCCCGGCCCGCCTTCTCGCGGGTGGCCGAGCTCGACCTGCGCTACCTGCCCTACAGCGAGCTGCGCGGGCACCGGGAGACGATCGCCCGCTTCGGGAGCGGCCTGAAGGGCGTGCTCGCCATCGCTAAGCCCGTCGGGCGTCCGCGCTGACCCCGGTGACCGGCGCGACGAAGCCGGCCGGAGGGATTCGGTCGTCATTCCAGCGGCTGGCCGAGAGCGTCCGGAGGTCGCGCAACCGCATCGGCCACTATCGCGCCGTCCTCGACGAGGGACCGACCAACCACCACGCCGACGCCCTGGACCCGATCCGCTGGTGCCGTCCGACCATCGCGCGATGGGCGAGCACCGTGTCACGGGTGGCCGCCGTCGTCATCGGGCGTCCAGCCGCGGGCGCGGGTTCCGAGGGCGCCGGACCGCACGCGCGGATCCCGACGGTCACCGAAGACGTTCGCGGCGCGGCCGATGTTCCGCCGTCGGCCGGGATGCCGGTGGCCCCACGACAACGAACTCCGCCGGTGCGGCCGGACCCCGCGGCGTAGCCTTCGAGCGGGCGTCGGATAAGTCGGCTGTCGCGTCGCGGTGGCCCCGCTCGCCGCGGGCCTCGGCCGCGGGCGTCATCCGGCCCTCGCCGCCGGGGCCTCGGCCGGGCTCTCACCGTCCCAGGGAGCCTCGCCCACGAGGGCGGCGAAGCGCTCGTCCGGGAGTTCCTCGAACGGCCTCCGCTCCGCTATGCGCTGGCGCAGCTTCCACCGGAGCAGCCGGGGCGTGATCCTCTGGAAGCGCCCCGTCGCCGCGACCAACTCAGGATCCAGGCCGCCGAGGATGCCTTCCGCCGTCTGTGCCCCGCCTCTGGCGAGAAGGGCGTGGACCTCCCGCATGAACAAGCGCCAGAACGGCCGCTTTCCCATCGCCGCGACCGCCTCGGCGAGTGGCGGCTCGGGCGTCGCCGCGACGTCCGGCTCGGGCTCGGCCAGCCCGAACCGATGGCCGACGAGGGTCAGCCCGTTGCCGTCCTGCACCAGGCGCAGGAGGTGATAGCGCAGCCACGCCTCGGTGAGCGGGAAACCCGCCCGTTCGCCCTCCTGCTTGAGCCGGGTCGGGAGCGCTCTCAGGAGCGGGTGGACCGCCATGGGGCCGCGTTGGCGCACCGCCGCTTCGACCGCGTCCCGCACCTGCCCCCAGAAGTCGTTCGCCTCTCGCGCCAGCTTGAGCCCGTGCGCGGTATCGACAAACCCGGGCCCGGCGCGACCCTGCGCGAGGGAGTCCGCCTCTCCCGCGGCGGAAACGGGCGGCGCGGCCCCGCCGGCCTGAGTGCCGACGGCCCGCACCCGGTCGAGCTCGACCTGCAACGCCGCGACCCGCTCCTCCAAGAGATCGACCCGGTCCAGCGCCTCGTCGAGCAGATCCCTCGCCGCGGCCCTGCAATCCTCGGCTCCGACGAAGTCCGCCAGACCCGCCCGGGCCGCTTCGACCCGGGCCAACTCAAGCAGCTCCCGCCCGATCACCGTAAGCCGCCTCTCGAACGCCTCCGGCAGGTCCGCCCGTTCGATGGCCGGCCGGTAGTCCTCCCTGTCCTTCCACTTCCTGAGCTCGCGAGCGATGTCGCCGAACGACCCGCCGCCGAGCTCCCTCCGGACCGTGCGGACCGAGACCCGCTCCTTGGTGCCACCGGGCGGTGCCGGCCTGGCCCGTATCCGATCCGCGGCTGTCCAGACCCCGTTCTCCGTCACCATGCCCGCCATCCCAAGCCGTTACCGGTATCATCGCCGCGAGCGGTGAAGAAACGGTCGCGGTCCGCGTGGAGGCTCGGTGTGGGCGCGAGCGCGAGCCGGACCCGAAGGCGACCGGACAGATAGGCCGCGGGAGGCCTTCGGATTGAGGAACGCCCGGTCGGCGAACGCCCCCATCGTGTAACGCGTACGCATAACGTTACCCGTTATGCGTACGCCTCGGAGTCGCGTGCCAACCGCCGGCGGCAGCAGCCGCCATCCCGCCTTGAGCCGCCGGAAACCTCGCTACCACCGAAGACGTACTTCGTCGGCCTGCCTCGCCGCACTACGAAGCCATTCAGGACCGTCGCGGCCGACCAGAAGGTGATCCTGTCGGCCCGTACGCAGGGGCCTCACCGAGGTGCGGCGGCCCGCGAGATCTCGGCACGGGACGGCAGGGGCGCCCATGCTCTTATCCAAGTGCGGTTGCTGCGGGCGGACGGTTCGCACCGACGCGACGAGGTGCCCGAGCTGTCGCGCCGCAACCGGGGCGGGCATGCGCCCTTCCCCGAACGAGGCGGCATACCGGATCTGCATGCTCGCGGACGCGTGCGCCGTCCTCTTCTGGCTCCTCGTGATCCGCCGATAGGCGCGGACCGGCCTACATCCGCTCCTTGATGCCGGAGCCGACGAGCCACCAGTTCACCGGGTAGCTGGTCAGGAATCCCGCCACCATCGCGACCTGCATGGCGAACCAGAACTCGACCGAGTTCACCGGGGCGCGCTGGCCGGCCCAGTGCGGGAACAGGAAGAATTGGGCGAACGCCATGAAGCCGTACATGCCGACCTGCCAGGCGATCAGCGAGACGGTGTCCGCCTTCACGGCCGCCACCAGACCCTCGCCGGGGGATAGCCCGCGCATCGGCACGATGGCGTAATACTGGAACGCGATCCCGAGCGCGTACGCGAACACGAAATCCAGGACCCAGACCGCGTACATCTTCTCATCGAAGAGGGAGTGCCAGCCGAACCAGACGGCGACGGCCGGCACCACGAAGGCGAGCCACTCGGCGGCGACATCGCCCAGCAGGCAGCCGCTGCCGCAGTGGAGCGCACCCTTGCCGACCATCACCGGGAAGGGCATCCCCGTCGTGTTCGGCGGCTTCTCGCCCCGCTCCTTCGCGTCGTGGTGCGCCTCCATGGTCGCGAGCCGGCCGTAACTGAAATAGGCCCAGACCACGACCACCGTCCCGAACAGGGCGCTGATCGGCCAGACCACGTTCATCACGGTCATGTGCTGCGGGTGACGGATCACCTGCGCCGACAGCAGCAGCGAGCAGGCCGCCCCGAGCAGCAGCGCGGCGATCGAGATGGCATGGAGCCAGGTCGGGAACATGCGCGCTCCTAGCGGGCCGAGGAAGGGTCGAGGTTGGCCGCCCGCAGGCGCAGGGCATTGCCAATGACGCTCACCGAGGAGAGCGCCATGGCGGCCGCGGCGATGACCGGCGAGAGCAGGATGCCGAGGAACGGGTAGAGGATGCCCGCCGCCACGGGCACGCCCGCGGCGTTGTAGATGAAGGCGAAGAACAGGTTCTGGCGGATGTTGCCCATCACCGCCCGCGACAGCCGCCGTGCCCGCACGATGCCGAGGAGATCGCCCTTCAGCAGGGTCAACCCGGCGCTCTCGATGGCGACGTCCGTCCCGGTGCCCATGGCGATGCCGACATCCGCCGCCGCGAGCGCCGGGGCGTCGTTCACGCCGTCGCCGGCCATCGCGACCACCTGCCCGGCCGCCTTGTGGCGCTCGACCACCGCAGCCTTCTGGTCGGGCAACACCTCCGCCTCGACCTCTTCGATGCCGAGCCGGCGTGCCACCGCCTCGGCGGTGGTGCGGTTGTCACCGGTCAGCATCACCACCCGGATGCCCTCGGCCCGAAGCGCCGCCAGCGCCTCGGCCGTCGTGGCCTTGACCGGGTCGGCGATGGCGATGACGCCGGCCACCCGGCCATCGACGCCGGCGAAGATCGCCGTCGCGCCGTCACGCCGGAGTTCGTCGGCTTCGGTCGCATGGGTCGATACGTCGACCCCTTGCTCCTGCAGGAAGGCGGCGTTGCCCAGCGCCACGCGGCGGCCCTCAACGGTGCCGAGCGCGCCCTTCCCGGTCGGGCTGTCGAAATCCGCGACGGGGCCGGTCGCGATCCCGCGCTTCCCGGCGGCCGCCACGATGGCCAGGGCGAGCGGGTGCTCGCTCGCCCGCTCGACGCTCGCCGCGAGGCGCAGGAGCGTGTCCTCGTCGAACCCGGCCGCCGCCACGACCCGCGTCACGGCCGGCTTGCCTTCGGTCAGGGTGCCGGTCTTGTCGACCACAAGAGTCGTGACCCGCTCCATCCGCTCCAGTGCCTCCGCATTCTTGACGAGCACCCCGGCCCCGGCGCCGCGACCGACGCCGACCATGATCGACATCGGCGTCGCGAGACCGAGCGCGCACGGGCAGGCGATGATCAGCACCGCCACCGCGGCGAGGAGCGCGAAGGTGAAGCGCGGCTCCGGCCCGAACGCCATCCAGGCGGCGAAGGCCAGCGCCGCCACGCCAATGACCGCCGGCACGAACCAGCCCGCGACTTGATCGGCGAGGCGCTGGATCGGGGCCCGCGAACGCTGCGCCTCGGCCACCATCTGGACGATGCGCGCCAGCATGGTGTCGCGCCCGACCCTGGTCGCCTCGACCACGAGCGAGCCGGACTGGTTGAGGCTGCCGCCGATCACCGCGCCGCCGACCTCCTTGGTGACGGGCATCGATTCCCCCGTCACGAGGCTCTCGTCGACGGCGCTGCGGCCCTCCACCACCGCGCCGTCGACCGGGACCTTCTCGCCGGGGCGCACGCGCAGCCGGTCGCCGATGGCGATGGCATCGAGCTGCACCTCCTCGTCCTCGCCGTCGGGCCGGATGCGGCGGGCGGTTTTCGGCGCGAGGTCGAGGAGCGCCCGCAGCGCGCCGCCGGTGCTCTCGCGGGCGCGAAGCTCCAGGACCTGTCCGAGCAGCACGAGCACGGTGATCACCGCCGCCGCCTCGAAGTAGGCCGGCACCGCCCCGCCGTGCCCGCGTAGCGCTTCCGGGAACAGCCCCGGGGCAAGGGTCGCCACCACGCTGTAGAGGTAGGCCGTGCCCGTCCCGAGGGCGACCAGGGTGAACATGTTCAGGTTCCGAGACAGGACGGAGTGCCAGGCCCGAACGAAGAAGGGCCAGCCGGCCCAGAGCACCACCGGGGTGGCGAGCGCGAACTGGATCCAATTCGAGGTCTGCTGCCCGAGCCGTTCGGTCAGGCCGAAGAGGTGCCCGCCCATCTCCAGCACGAACACCGGCAGGGTCAGGACCAGCCCGACCCGGAACCGGCGGGTCATATCGACGAGCTCCTCGCTGGGGCCGTCGTCGGCGCCGACCATCGCCGGCTCAAGCCCCATGCCGCAGATCGGGCATGCCCCGGGGCCGACCTGCCTGATCTCCGGGTGCATCGGACAGGTGTAGATCGAGCCTTCCGGCACCGGGTCGGACTTGGCTGCGGACTGGCCGGGGTCGAGGTAGCGGACCGGCTCGGCCACGAACTTCGTCCGGCAGCCGTTCGAGCAGAAGTAGTAGGGATGCCCGTCGTGCTCGGCCCGGTGCTCGGTCGCGTGCGGGTCGACCATCATCCCGCAGACCGGGTCCTTCACGCGGGACGCACCCGCGTCATCCGCGGCCATGCCGGCATGGTCGTGCGCATGGGAAGCGACGGAGTGGTCATGCCCGTGTCCTTCGGAGCAGGCGCGGGCCGCCGGGGCGAGATGCGTTTTCGACGAATTGCTCATGACCGGTCCCTCCGCGCGACTTCGATCTCCGCGGCCCGCGAGAGCGGACGCGATTTGGGCCGCGGACAAGTGGTTCTCTCAGGCTTACTGCTTGCCTTCCTTACGGGCGTTCTTGTCGAGCCAGGCAGTGAGCTCCTTGATGCTCTTCTCCTGTTCCTGGATGCTCTTCTCGGCGATCTTCTTAGCCTCGGGATTGTCGCCGTTCCTCAGGCCGACCTGGGCCATGGCGATGGCGCCCATGTGATGCGGGATCATCGCGCAGATCCAGGCGACGTCGGGGTCGCCGGCCATCATGCCTTCCATCATCGGGCCGTTCATCTGCATCATGGCGTGCTGCAGGCCCTTCTGGGTGTCGGTCGCCTGACCGGACATGCCCTGCATCGCCATCGACATGTGGCCCTGCATGTCCTTCATCGAGGACTCCTTGCCGGCCGACGCCGCCTTGCAGGTTGCGGGCAGCTCGAACGACGGGGCCTGCATGGAGCCGTGGTCGTTGGAGCCATGGTCGTTATCCGCGGCGAGGGCCGCGCCGATGCCGGTCAGCGCCAGGGTCATCGCGAGTGTCAGGGTACGAACGTTCATGATCATCTCCTCCAATTGATCAATCGGGACGGCCGGCTCGGCCGCCCCGTCAGGGTTCAAGCGGTCATTTTCCGGCAGGTCTCGGCACACCGGCGGCACTGCGCGACGCAGTCCTGCATGTCGCCGACCGCCTCACAGCTCCGCGCGCAGGCCTCGCAGACCTCGGCGCAGGCTCGACAGGTGTGCGTGTGCTCGGGCAGGCCGATCAGCATGAAGTGCGCCGAGGTTCGGCATATTTCCGCGCAGGCCATCATCAGGCGAAAATGCTCCGGCTCGACGTGCTTGCCGCCGGCGGGGAGACAGTGGTTGGAGGCCATGCCAAGGCAGCTTTGATAGCAGCGCAGGCACTCGTCGATGCAAGATTGCATCTCGCCAGACATTTTGTGCATCCTTGTTCTCCTTAAGTTGATGGGTGCTGCCATAAGTTCAGCAAATACATAGACGTAATTTGCGTTTTTGCTGAATTGCGATCAGATCCATAACCATATTCGTCGGATTACGTTCAATTTATTGTCTATAATATTTCTGTATGTCTAGGCGCGGGTCTGCAATGAGGGCACGCGGCGGCGAGGCTCGTCGAGGCGTCGCCGACCTTGTGCTGAGCGTGGGCGAGCATCCCGCTGAGACAGCGGCAGAGGGACCCTACGTCAGCGGCGCCGGATCAACGCGAGATGAGAGATGGGCCTCGCCACGGGATAGTCGGTGCACGCCACGACTGCGGTCGCACCTCGGGCGTCGCGCGCCTCGGGCGCGCCTCATCTCACGCGAGGGTTCGTGGGGGCTTGCGCAGCGCCTCGGGAGCGATACCCGCGCGTCCGGCGACATTATCCGGGATTAACATGGCCGCCCGAAACATGGGCATGGCGGGTGATGCGGGTCCGGCAAAAACACCGAATGTGCCGCCCACCGTCGTCCCACAGCAGCGTCGCTTGCAGGGGCCGGGGCAGCAGCATCGGTCGGCATCGACCGCCCGAACGGATGCCGTCGACTTGCCGGTGGTCACGCGTAGGCGAGGCGCGGTCAACAGCGTCACCGCCAACTCGGCGATGCCCGACGCCTTGTCGAGACCCGGGTTCGCCGCGGGAAGGGACGCCGTGGCGGCATCCGAGACCATGCGACCGCGGTGGCCGCAGTGGACGTGCCCCTCGTGAGCCTGGACGGCGGACGGCGCGACATGGGCGATGATCGCGAGGATCATCGCCGCCATCAGACGCACGATATGCCGGTCGAAACCCATGCCGGTCGCCAACCTCGGCCCAAACGTAGGGACGGCGTCGTCCCTGGGACGTGAATGCGCGCATTCGGGTTTGGTTGCGGCTCGTCCCCCCGACTCACGCCGTCGGGCTCAGCGGCTCGGCGGGGAAGCCTGCGGCGACTATGGTCTCGGCAATGCGGTCCGCAGGGCCGGTCGCGCCGGACACGGTCACGAGCTTGGCCCCGAGGTCCACCTCGACCAGGGCGCCCGGCTCGATGCCGGCGATGGCCCGGGTCACGGACTTGGCGCAGCCTCCGCAACCCATCCTGTCGACCTTGTAGCGGTACATGACGCTCTCCCTGTGGTGGCGTCCCGCACAGATGGGGCTTCCCATGGTGGGAAGGTCAAGGGTCGCGGAATGCCTCCCGCCAGGTGGGAATGGCGTCGATTCGGGCGGGCGCCCAGGTCGGGGCCGACGTGTTAGGACACCGTGCGGATGATCGCGGCGAACTTGCCGACGGTCATTTGCGTGCGGTCGCCCTCGGTCACGTCCCGGAGAGGATGAGGGTATCCGATCAAGCTTCCGGGCTTGCGCCGCGTTCGAGGGCGGCGAACCGTTCGGCCTTCACCTCGGCGACGTGGCAGCCGCGTTGGATCGTCCGCCTGGCGTGACTGAACACCCATGGGCGTCTCCGGCTGCGTATCGCAGGCAGCGCGCAGGGCACCCAGCGGTATGTCGCTGGCGGCGGCCGGTGCCATCGTGTGCGGGCGTTCAAGGGTCAGCATCGGCATGCTCCTCGGGTTGTTTCCCGGGACTGGTCTCAGCGCTTCACAAAGCCAATGTCGGCGGCCACCGCGCTCAGCCGCTCCGGCGCGCGCTCCTTCCGCTCGCTGTAGCGGTCCACCAGGTAGTCGGCCCGCTCTCGGGTCAGGAGCGTGAACTTCACCAGCTCCTCGCACACGTCCACGACCCGCTCGTAGAGCGGCCCCGGCTTCATCCGGCCCGCGTCGTCAAACTCCTTGTAGGCCATCGGCACGGACGATTGATTCGGGATGGTGATCATCCGCATCCAGCGGCCGAGCACGCGCAAGGCGTTCACGGCGTTGAAGCTCTGCGAGCCGCCGGAGACCTGCATCACGGCAAGGGTGCGCCCCTGGGTCGGCCGCACGCTGCCCTCGCTCAAGGGCAGCCAGTCGATCTGACTTTTCATCACGCCGGTCAGGGTACCGTGCCGCTCCGGTGAGACCCACACCTGGCCCTCGGACCAGATCGAGAGATTGCGCAGCTCCTGCACCTTTAAGTGGTCGGCGGTCGCATCGTCCGGCAGGGGCAGGCCGTCCGCGTGGAAGATCCGCACCTCGCCGCCCATGGCTTCGAGGAGCCGGGCGGCCTCGTACGCGAGGCAGCGGCTGAACGAGCGCTCCCGCAGCGAGCCGTAGAGGATCAGGAAGCGGGGCGCATGGGTGAACGGCGCCGCCGCGTCTAGGCTGTCGCGGGTCGGCACCTCGAAATGCGCTTGGCTGAGGTTCGGCAGGCCATCTTTGAAGGGCTGGCTGAGCTTGTCCAAGGGACGTCTTTCTTGTACGTTCAAAATATCGTTTGAAGATTGTAACGAAAATGGATGAACCGCAAGCCCTCGCCGCCTTTGCGGCCCTGGCGCAGGAACACCGCCTGCGTCTGGTGCGGTCGCTCGTGACCGCCGGACCAGGCGGCCTCGCCTCCGGCGTTCTGGCCGAGGCGGTCGGCGTCTCTGCCGCGACCGTATCCCACCATCTCAAGGAGCTGAGCCATGCGGGCTTGGTCGCCTCGCGGCGCGAGGGCCGTTCGATCATCTACAGTGCTGCCTATCCGGCCCTGTCCGACCTGATCCAGTTCCTGATGCGCGACTGCTGTCAGGGCCACCCGGAGGTCTGCACCCCGGCCGTCGCCGCCCTCGCCGCCTGCAACTGCCCACCCGGAGACACCCTCTATGCCTGATCGCGTCTACAACGTCCTGTTTCTCTGCACCGGCAACTCGGCCCGCTCGATCCTGGCGGAAGCGATGCTGAACCAGGATGGGCAAGGCCGCTTCCGGTCCTACTCCGCCGGTAGCCAGCCCAAGGGCGAGCCGCATCCGCTGGCGTTGCAGACGCTACGGGAGAGCGACTACCCCGTGCACGGGCTGCGCTCGAAGTCCTGGGACGAGTTCGCCGCGCCCGGTGCTCCGGTGATGGATTTCGTGTTCACGGTCTGTGACAACGCAGCCGGCGAACCCTGCCCCTTCTGGACTGGTCAGCCCGTGACCGCTCATTGGGGCATCGAGGACCCTGCCGCTGCGGAAGGCTCGGAGATCGAGCGCAAGCGCGCCTTCGTGACAGCGCAGCGCTACCTGAAGAACCGCATCGCGGCCTTTATCGCCCTGCCGCTCGGCAGCCTCGACCAGGCGGCCCTGTCGGCCAAAGTCAGAGAGATCGGCCAACAAGCCGGTGCCACCGCGCTCCGGCCGGAGGTCGCTTGATGGACGTCATCATCTACCACAACCCGGACTGCGGCACGTCCCGCAACACCCTGGCGATGATCCGCAACGCCGGAATCGAGCCTCATGTGATCGAGTATCTGAAGACGCCGCCCGCCCGGGCGCTGCTGGTGCAGCTCCTCGCCCGGGCCGGCCTGCCCGTCCGCGACGCACTGCGGGAGAAGGGCGCGCCGTTCGCCGAGCTGGGCCTTGGCGATCCGGCATTGACCGATGCGCAGCTGCTCGATGCCATCGAGGCGCATCCGATCCTTCTCAACCGCCCGCTGGTGGTCAGCCCCAAGGGCGTGCGGCTGTGCCGGCCGTCCGAAGCCGTGCTGGACCTCCTGCCGGGGCAGCAAGGCGAGTTCGTCAAAGAGGATGGCGAGCGGGTCGTGGACGAGCACGGCCGCCGCGTCGGCACTGCCTGAACCCCAACCCCGACCCATAAGAAGAAAACGCCCGGATGCTCGCGCTCGCCATCTTCCTCGTCACCCTCGTCTTCGTCATCTGGCAGCCAAGGGGCCTCGGGATCGGATGGAGCGCGCTGGCAGGCGCGGCGGTCGCGCTCGCCACGGGGGTGATCCATCCGGGCGATATTCCGGTGGTCTGGCATATCGTCTGGGACGCCACCTTCACCTTCGTGGCGCTCATCATCATCTCGCTGCTGCTCGATGAGGCCGGTTTCTTCCATTGGGCGGCGCTGCACGTCGCCCGCTGGGGCAGTGGGTCCGGCCGGCGGCTCTTTCCGCTTGTCGTGTTGCTCGGCGCGGCCATCGCTGCGGTGTTCGCCAACGACGGCGCGGCGCTGCTGCTGACGCCGATTGTGCTGGCGATCCTGCTCCGGCTCGACTTCAAGCCGGCGGCGGCGCTGGCATTCATCGTCGCCTGCGGGTTCGTGGCCGACAGCACCTCCCTGCCGCTGGTGATCTCCAACCTGGTCAACATCGTCTCCGCCAACTTCTTCGACGTGACCTTCGGCAGGTATGCGGCCGTCATGGTGCCGGTGAACCTGGTGTCCCTGGCGGCGACCCTGGTGGTGCTTTGGGCTTTCTTCCGGCGCGACGTGCCGGCGGCCTACCCGGCGGCCGCCTTGGAGCGCCCGGTCGGGGCCATCCGCGATCCGCTGGTGTTCCGGGCGGCGTTCCCGCTGCTTGGCGTGCTCCTGCTCGCCTACTTCGTCACCGCGCCGTTCGGCGTGCCGGTGGCGGCCGTCACCTGTGCCGGTGCGGCCGTTCTTCTACTGCTTGCCGACCGGGGCAGGGTCATCCCGATCCGCAAGGTGCTGACCGGCGCCCCCTGGCAGATCGTGCTGTTCAGCCTCGGCATGTACCTCGTGGTCTACGGCCTGCGGAACGCCGGCCTGACCGACGAGCTGGCCACGGGCTTGGTCTGGCTCGCCGGCCATGGCCCGTGGGTCGCCACGGTCGGCACCGGCTTCGCGGCGGCGATCCTGTCGTCCGTGATGAACAACATGCCATCTGTGCTGATCGGGGCGCTCTCGATCCAGCAGGCGCCGGACCTGTCCCCGCTGACGCGCGAGCTAATGGTCTATGCCAACGTGATCGGTTGCGACCTCGGCCCGAAGTTCACGCCAATCGGCAGCCTCGCCACGCTGCTCTGGCTGCACGTCCTTGACAGCAAGGGCCAGAAAATCACCTGGGGCCAGTATATGAAGGTCGGGCTTGTCATCACCCCGCCCGTGCTGCTGGTCACGCTCGTGGCGCTGGCGGCTTGGCTGCCGCTTCTCGGCACCCGGTAGGCAGCCCGTGTCCGAGGCCCGCCGCTGGCCGGTGATCTCCGCCCTCGGCGTCGTGCAGATCCTCACCTGGGGCTCGTCGTTCTACCTGCCGGCGGTGCTTGCCGGCCCGGTCGCCGAAAGCACCGGCTGGCCGCTCGCCTGGGTCGTCGGCGGACTGTCACTCGGCCTGCTGGTCGCCGCGTTCGCCTCGCCGCATATCGGGACGGCGATCCACCGCCACGGCGGCCGGCCCATCCTGGCGCTGGCCGCGCTGCTGCTGGCTGCCGGGCTGACCATGCTGGCGCTGGCTCCGATCCTGCCGGTCTACCTCGCCGGCTGGCTGCTGCTCGGCCTCGGCATGGGTTGCGGCCTGTACGATCCGGCATTCGCGACCCTCGGCCGGCTCTACGGCGCGGCGGCGCGGCCGGCGATCACCACCCTGACCCTGTGGGGCGGGTTCGCCAGCACCGTTTGCTGGCCACTTTCCGCCTTCCTGGTCGCGCATTTCGGATGGCGCGGTGCCTGCCTGGCCTATGCCGGCCTGCACCTCGCGGTGACGCTACCGCTTGTCCTCCTTCTGATCCCCAAGGCCCCGGCACCGCCGTCGGCGGGGCATCACCAGGACCGAACCGGCCCGCTGTCCGCGAAGGAACGGCGGGCGTTCCGGCTGTTCGCCGGCGTGCTGATAATCGGCGGCGCGATCATGTCGCTTGTTTCGGTGCACCTGCTGACGCTCCTGCAGGCGCGGGGCGTGGCGCTCGCTTCGGCCGTCTCCTACGGGGCGCTGATCGGCCCGGCTCAGGTCGGCGCCCGCGTCGCGGAAATGTCGTTCAAGGGCCGGCACCATCCCCTGTGGACCCCGACCGCAGCCCTTATCCTCGTCGCCCTCGGCCTGGTGCTGCTCGCCGGCGGCCTGCCCGGCGTCGGGGTCTGGCTGGTCCTCTACGGCGGCGGCAACGGCATCTATTCGATTGCGCGGGGCACGGTGCCCTTGGCCCTGTTCGGCCCCGTTCGCTATCCGCTGGTCGTCGGCCGCTTGGCACGGCCGGGGCTGATCGCGCAGGCGCTAGCGCCGCCGGCCGGCGCTTTCGTGCTGACCTACGCCAGCCCGGATGCCCTTTGGTGGCTCCTGCTCATCCTCGGCCTCGCCAACCTCGGACTTGTCGGCGGGTTGTGGCGGACACGGTAATCGCTCCACCGCTTCGGCAGCTATGGGAACTCGGTCGCGCTTCAGCATCCTTGGCTTCGACTTCCCAGTCCCCGGGACAATCGCCCCCCACGCCGTCCGTCCGCTTCGGCCAGGGTGGGCGGACCGGCCGGCCGACCAAGCTCCGCGAGAAGCCGGGCATCGGCTCCTGGGGGGATGCCTCAACGTCGGTTCACCGCCCCGAACGAGTACGGTGACGGCGAGCGCCCGCGCGACGGCTGCGCTCAAGCCGGCGCGCCTCCACGATAACGGGCGAAGGCGCCGCGCCCCTCCGGCCCGAACAGGACCACCTCGTAGATGTCGGGCTCCCTGCCCTCGACCTCCATGCCGGGCGACCCTGCCGGCATGCCCGGAACGGCCAGTCCCGTCACCTTCGGCCGCTCCGCCAGCAGCCGCCTGATGGCGTCCGCCGGAACGTGTCCCTCGACCACGTAGCCGTCCACGAGAGCGGTGTGGCAGGAGGCGAGGTCCCTCGGCACGCCGAGACGCGCCTTGACCGGGTTCACGGGACCCTCGGTCACCGTCACCGTGAAGCCGGCCTGTCGCAGGTGGTCCACCCACTTCGCGCAGCAGCCGCAACTCGGGTCCTTCGTCACGGCGACGGTCGGCAGGCTCTCCCCCATCACGGGTCGTCCGAGCGACACTCCCGCCGCCAAGCCCGCGAGCACGGCACGCCGGGACGGCATCATGTCTGACTTCATCATTCGCTCCTGTTGATTCCTCATTCGGCCGCCAGAGGCATCCGTGCACCCTCCGCGGCGGCCTCCGGCAACCCGCGACCTTTCACCAACGCGTAGACGGCCGGAATCACGACGAGGGTCAGCACGGTCGAGGACACCATCCCGCCGATCATCGGCACGGCGATGCGCTGCATGACCTCGGAGCCCGAACCGGTGCTCCAGAGGATGGGCAGGAGACCCGCCATGATGGCGACCACCGTCATCATCTTGGGCCGCACCCGCTCGACGGCGCCGACCATGATGGCCTGCCGCAGGTCCTCGCGCGTGAGGGGGCGTCCCTCACGCCGGCACCCTGCCCGGACCTCGTCGAGGGCGTGGTCGAGGTAGACCAGCATGATCACGCCGGTCTCGGCTGCGACGCCGGCGAGCGCGATGAAGCCGACCGCCACCGCCACCGACATGTTGAAGCCCATCCACCACATCAGCCAGACGCCGCCGACGAGCGCGAACGGCAGCGAGAGCATGACGATGAGGGTCTCGGTCAGACGGCGGAAGTTCAGGTAGAGGAGCAGGAACACGACGAGCAGCGTCAGCGGCACAACGATCCTGAGGCGGGCTTCGGCGCGCTCCAGGTACTCGTACTGCCCGCTCCACTGCAGGGTCGTGCCCTGGGGCAACCTGACCTCCCTGTCGACCGCGGCCCGCGCGTCGGCCACGTAGCCGCCGAGGTCGCGCCCCGTGAGGTCGACGAAGATGTAGACCGCGAGCTGGCCGTTCTCGGTCCGGATCGAGGTCGGCCCCCGGGTGAGCTCGACCTTCGCGACCTCACCGAGCGGCACCGTCCCGCCGGCCGGCAGCGGCACCTGCACCTCGTCGGCGATGGCCCGCGGGTCGGAGCGGAAGGCGCGCGGGTAGCGCACGTTGACGGTGTAGCGCTCGCGGCCCTCGACCGTGTTGGTGACGCTCTGCCCGCCGAGAGCCGAGGCGACCACGTCCTGGACGTCGCCCACCATGAGCCCGTAGCGGCCGAGCGCCTCCCGGTCGGGCGTGATGTCGAGGAAGTACCCGCCGATGACCCGCTCCGCGTAGGCACTCGACGTGCCCGGCACGTCGCGCACCACCGCCTCGACCTGACGGGCGACCTTCTCCATGGCGCCGAGGTCGGTGCCGAGCACCTTGATGCCGACCGGGGTCCGGATGCCGGTCGAAAGCATGTCGATGCGGGCGCGGATCGGCTGCGTCCAAGCATTCGAGACGCCCGGGAACTGCAGCGCCCGGTCCATCTCCGCCTTGAGGCTCGCGAGCGTCACGCCCGGGCGCCACTCGGCCTTCGGCTTGAGGCTGATGATGGTCTCGGCCATCTCCATCGGCGCCGGGTCGGTCGCGGTGCTGGCGCGCCCGGCCTTGCCGTAGACCGAGGCGACCTCCGCGAAGGACTTGATGATCCGGTCCTGGGTCGCCAGCAACTCGCCCGCCTTCGTCACCGAGATGCCGGGCAGGGTCGTCGGCATGTACATCAGCGTCCCCTCGTCGAGTTCCGGCATGAACTCCGAGCCGAGCTGGCGCGCCGGCCAGACGGTGACCGCCAGGACGCCGAGGGCGAGCAGGATCGTGGGCAACCGCGCCCGCAGTACGCCCGCGATGACCGGGCGATAGAGCCAGATCAGGAGCCGGTTCACCGGGTTGCGATGCTCCGGGACGATCCGTCCGCGCACGAACAACACCATCAGCGCCGGCACCAGGGTCACCGACAGGAGCGCCGCCGCCGCCATGGCGAAGGTCTTGGTGAGCGCGAGCGGCCCGAACAGGCGCCCCTCCTCGCCCTCCAGGGTGAAGATGGGCAGGAAGCTCACGGTGATGATGAGGAGTGAGAAGAACAGCGAGGGGCCGACCTCGCCCGCCGCCTCGACCAAGATCTCGACCCGCGGCTTGTCCGGCGGCGCCCGCTCCAGGTGCTTGTGGGCGTTCTCGATCATCACGATGGCCGCGTCGATCATGGCGCCGACCGCGATGGCGATGCCGCCGAGCGACATGATGTTGGCGCCCAGCCCCAGCGCCTTCATCCCGGCGAACGCCATCAGGATGCCGACGGGCAGCATCAGGATGGCGACCAGCGCGCTTCGGACGTGTAGGAGGAACACGATGCATACGAGGGAGACGACGACGCTCTCCTCGACAAGCGTGTGCCGCAGCGTCTCGATGGCCGCGTCGATGAGTTGCGAGCGGTCGTAGACCGGCAGGATCTCGGTGCCGGCCGGCAGGCTTTTCGCCACCTCCGCGAGCTTCGCCTTCGCGTTCTCGATGACGGTCAGGGCGTTCGCGCCGAACCGCTGCAGGACGATGCCGCCGGCGACCTCGCCGTCACCATTCATCTCGGTGATGCCCCGCCGCTCGTCAGGCCCGAGTTCGACCCGGGCGACGTCCCGCACCCGCAGGGGAGCACCACCGGTGGTCTTCAGGACGATGTTGTCGATGTCGGCCACGCTCCGCAGGTAGCCGCGTCCGCGCACTATGAACTCGAACTCGGAGAGCTCGACCGTGCGGCCGCCGACGTCGGCGTTGCTCGCCCGGATCGCGTCCCGGAGCTTGTTGAGCGAGATCCCCTGCGCCCGTAGGCGGTTCGGGTCGACCACGACGTTGTACTGCTTGACGAAGCCGCCGACGCCCGCGACCTCGGCCACGCCCTCGGCCCGCGACGCCCCGAAACGGACCACCCAGTCCTGGAGGGAGCGCAATTCCGCGAGCGTGCGCTCCTTGGCCACGACCACGTACTGGTAGACCCAGCCGACGCCGGTGGCGTCCGGACCGAGGGTCGGGGTCACGCCCGCCGGCAAGCGGCTGGCGGCCGCGTTGAGGTACTCCAGCACTCGACTACGGCCCCAGTAGGGATCGGTGCCGTCCTCGAAGATCACGTAGACGAAGCTGACCCCGAAGAACGAGAAGCCGCGCACCACCTTCGCCTTCGGGACCGTCAGCATGGCGGTCGTGAGAGGATAGGTGACCTGATCCTCGACCACCTGCGGGGCCTGGCCCGGGTACTCGGTGTAGACGATGGCCTGCACGTCCGAGAGGTCGGGGATGGCGTCGAGCGGCAGCGTTCGCAGCGCCATGACGCCAGCGGCCACGGCGAACACGGTGCCGACCAGCACCAGGACGAGGTTGCGGGCCGACCAGCCGATGAGGCGCGCGATCATGGCTTGCCCTCAAGGTTCGAGGCCTGCCGGTCGCTCGCCTTCGGGGCGGACATGGACTGAAGCGCCGCCTTCAGGTTGCTCTCGGCGTCGATCAGGAAGTTCGCCGCCGTGACGACCCGGTCGCCGGCGTCGACGCCCTCGCGGACCTCGACGTAGCCCGTGCCGCGAACCCCGACCTTGACCTCGCGGGGCTCGAAGCGCCCCCCGCCCCTGTCGAGCAGCACCACCTGCCGTGCACCTGTGTCGATGACCGCGTCGTCGGGCACCGCCACGACGGGCTTGCCCGCCCCCGTGGCGATCTCGACCTCGGCGTACATGTCCGGCAGGAGCGCGCCGTCCGGGTTCGGCAGCTCGATGCGCACCCGCGTGGCCCGGGTGTCCGGGTTTACCTGCGGATAGATCACCCCGACCTTGCCGGAGAAGGTCCGGCCCGGGGCCGAACGCAGGCGCACGGTCACGGCCTGTCCGGCGCGAACCCCGGCCAGGTCGCGCTCGGGCACGTCGGCCAGCACCCACATGACCGAGATGTCGCCGATCCGGAACAGGGTGTCGCCGGCCGCGGCCTTCATGCCCTCGACGGCCGAGCGCTGCAGCACCAAGCCGTCCCGGGCCGACGACCAAGTGATGGCCATCGGCACCTTCCGGGTGCGCTCCATGTCGTCGATGACGGCCTCGGAGACGTTGAGGTTCTGCAGGCGTCGCCGAGCTCCGTCGAAGCCGGGGTTGGCGATGAGCTGCGCGGCGGCGGAATTGATGTCGGGGGAGTAGACGTGGACCAGCGGCTGGCCCTTGCGGACGCGGTCGCCGGTGGTGACGTCCTCGACATGGTCGACGTACGCGTCCGACCGGGTCGCGATGACCGTCACGCGCCGCTCGTCGAGGGCGACGGTACCGGGCACGCGCACCGGCTGCGCCACCACCCGCCGCTCCACGGTTTCGGTTCGGACGCCGGTCCGCTGGACCTTGCCGGGGGAGACCGTCACGACGTTGCCGCCCTCGTCCTCGCCCGCGTAGACGGGGATGTAGTCCATCCCCATCGAATCCTTTTTCGGGGTCGCCGAGGTGTCCGGCAGGCCCATCGGGTTGCGGTAGTAGAGCACCTTGCGCGTGCCCCGGTCGGGCTTTCCGGCCGCCGCCGTTCCAGGCGCCGCCATGCCGTGCCCGGTCACGTCGTGGCCGGCCATGTCGGGGGATGTCGTCTCGCTCCCTTGTGCCTGGTCGAAGCGCACGTCCTCGCTGGCCCGAACCGCCCGGAAGTCGTGCCCCTCCGCAGTCGTTCTCGGCGACGCGGAGTAGACCGGCTTCCCATCCGGATCCTGGTAGTAGACCACCGGACCCGTGACCTTCGGCGGCGCCGGTGCCTGCGGACCCGGCATGCCGGTCGGCAGCCAGTGGGCGAACTCGGTCCGTGCGCGCTCGACGAGGACCGGAACGGGGCTGCCATCGCGCCCCGCCCAGTACCCGGTGCCCCCCGCCGCCAACGCGGCGAGGATCCCGGCGAGCCATGCCGAGCGGCTCACTTGACCGCCTGGAAGACGAGCCTGTCCTCGACGGTGCCGGTTTCGCCCTGGACCTTCGCCCCCAGCGAGAGCCGCCAGCCCCCGGCCATCGTGAGCTTCGCCTTGAAGCGGTAGATGCCAGGCTCCGTCGACGGGACCTGCTCGATCGTCGAGGTCATCTCGTCCATGCTGTCGGGCGCCATGTCGATGCGCTTGGCGAAGATCACCGCGTCCGGAACGGGCTTGCCGGTGCGCTTGTCCATGAGGCGCACCGAGAGGATGGTCTCGCCGACCTTCGCCTCCGTCCGGGTCGGCTCGAAGGCGTAGTCCTTGATGCCGGCGAGCGCCGGCAGGGCCGGGACCGACAGCGCGGCGCCGAGCAGCGCGGCACCGAGGGCGCGCGCGAAGGGGTACGTGGTCACGGATTTCGTCTCCTGAACGCGATGGATGGCCACGCGCGGACGCGCGGCGTCGTGCCGGCGTTCACGCCGGCGGCATCGGGCTCAGGCTCGGGGGGGCTCAGGTAGGGGGCGGCCGGACAGGCTGGCGAAGGACGCCGCATCGGGCCACACCCGGCTCGTCCGCGTCGCCACCGGGGCCGGGACGGACGCCGCGGTCGGCAGGAGGGAGGCGACGCTGGCGAGGCAGAGCGCCAAAAGCGGACAGCCGGCCTTGGCGCAGTCGGGCTTCGCCACCTTCCCGGGCGGGCAGCACGGCATGTCGGCCATGTCCGCGTCGCCCACGTCCATCCCCTCCATCTCGGCATGGGCAATGGCCGAGGTCGCCTCAGGCGCGGCTTGCGCCATGATGAACGCGCGCATCCCCGCGGCGGCCGCGGGCGCGGCCACCGGCGTCAGGGCGAGGCTGAGTACCGCCAGGAGCGGCAACAGTCGCCGAAGGGCGATCAAGAACGTCACGCAGGTACGATGCCAGCTTTTCGATCCGGGCGGAAGGCCAGTGTCACGGGAGACGGCGCGTCTCAAGTCTTGAGGGTCAAGGTTTCGTTCCGTCGGGCGGTCGATCCGCCGACCGACCTCGCCGGGCGGGCGTCTCGGCGACCCGTTTCTCGTGAGCCCGCCGGACCGCGCCATGGCGCGTCCGGCCTGCCGTGCCATGGCCGTCCCCGAACGGCAGGCAGAGGCCGGATCGAGGCCGCTACCCATGGAAGCCGCATCGACACCGTCGGTCCCCTGGCAAGCCCGCGGACATGGGGTGGCCGTCTGCCGGGCGCGCAATCTGGAAGGCGGTCAACAGGGGAATGGTCGCGTGCATCGCAGGCGTGAGCCGGTCGTCGCCCTCGGGCTGTTGCGCTGGCCGCCCATCGCAAGGGCGCAGGTTCCGGGCTCCCGGCATCCGCGCGCGTGCTGTCCGGGCATCTGGGAAACCTACCGCACACTTGGCCCTCCGCGCGGTAGGCGGTGCAGGGCGGCGCGCCAAACCTCACCCCGTACAACCCCAATCGGCCGGTCCGGCGGTTCGGACCCCGCGGGAGGTTCAGAAGTGCTGGGCGGGGGGTGCCGACCGGGCGGCGGCAGGGCGACGGGGCACCGCGCTGATCGATCCGGTCGTCAGGCCGACGTCCGGAGCTTCGACCTGAGGCGTTTCGGTCCGTTGCGATTGATGCGTCTGGGGCAGAAAACGGGGTGGGACGTTGTCCATCCATCCCGCGAGCGCGTAACCCGGCAGTCCGGCGAGCATGGCGATTCCTGCAAAGGCGGGGATGATCTTGCTTTTCATGGCGGAACCCGTTGATCTGACGAGAAGCTTGCCGCTCCTTGTCTTTAAGTCCGGATGTCTTGGACGTACCGTTACAGCGCGCTGCGAACCTTTGTGGGGTTGGGCCGGGGTCGCCCGGCGCGGCGCCTCGCTCACCGGGGGGATGATCCTGCAAGCGATTGTGGGATGCGCGGCGGCCGCATTGCCTCGCGCGGCCGGGCGGGTGGGAGGGTCATGCCCGTCGTCGTGCCGGATCCCATCCGCGGCGATACCGCAGCGAGGCCCGTGACATGAAGCGTCGGCCGGCGACAGGCCCCCAAACCGTCGCGTCGCCCCTTGAACCCCGGCAGGCGATCCGGAGGATGTTCCGAACCGGCTCGCTACCAGCGAAGGAGGCGCGGTCCCAGGAGCGCTCCGACGAGCGTGCACATCGCGATCGTCCCCCCGTACCAGACGGCGACGAACGGTACGGTATCGTCCATGCAGTGCAGTGAATAGCCGAGCGCGCTCACGGCTCCCGCGGAGAGGCCGACCAGGGCACCCGCCCGCACGAGATCCGTCGGCGCTCCGAACCGTCGAACCGCCCAGGTGACGACGGCGAACGGCACGACGGCGATCACGGGGATCGAGATGAGGCATTCGAGCCAGGTGTGACCGGATACCATGCCGTGCCAATGTTCGGTCGGCGCCATCAAAAGGCTCACGCACGCCAGCGCCGCGACCACGAGGAACGGCAAGGCGGCGACCCCGAGATGGACGCGGCTCTCGCCGCCGGGCCTGACCGCCCTGACGAGATACCGGAGCGCGAGACTCCCGACCGCGGCCGCGAACGAGAACTTGAACGCGAGGAACAGGAGCGGCCGGACCTCGGTCAGGCCGGGACGCAGGCCCAGAAACGCCAGCGCCAGGCACAGCGCGGCCGTCGCGCCGACCGCGACCGCCAGCGCGAGCCGGCGGGTCATCCAGGGGGCCCCGACCGGTTCGCGCTCGAAGCTGGCGCCCAGCAGGCCGATGAGTTCGTCGGTCTTCATCTCGCCTTGCCTCCCACGAGATTGGCCAGGGTCTTCAGGCCGCGGTGGACGCTCACCTTGATCGCGGTCTCGGACATCCCGGCACGTTCGGCCGCCTCGGCGGCGCTCAGGCCCTCGACCTTCGTCGAGAGGATCGCGTTCCTCATCTTGGGCGGTAGGTGCGCCAGGAGGCGCTCGACGTCGAGCGAGCTCTCCGCCGCGACATGATCGTCGCGAGCCACCAGCACGCCGGCATCCTCGACCGGGACGTCGGCCGCGGCCGTACGCGTACGCCGAAAATGGTCGATGAGCTTGTAGCGGGCGATGGCGTGGATCCACGGCGTCACCGGTTGCGTGACGTCATAGGTGTGCCGCCGCACATGGATCACCATCAGCGTCTCCTGGACGAGATCCTCCGCCTCGGTGTCGGTACGGCCGGAGCGAGCCAGCTTGCCTTTGTAATACGCGCGTAGGTGCGACCCGAGCCGCCCCAGGAAGCGCCGGTAGTCGGCCGCGCTGCCCGCAAGGCTGGCGATGAGCAGCGCGCGCAGTTCCTCTTCCACCTGCAGCACCGGGACTAGGCGGGCCGGTTCGTAGCCGCTGAGCGGATGTCAGAGATACGTCGCATGTTCCGCCACCCCACCGTGTCCTCACGACCGCAGCACCATCCTGTAGGAGCGTGTCGTACGGCGATCTGCGCCCTGAGGCTCGTCGGCCGAAAGCGACGTATGATCGGCCGCGCCGCTCGGAGAACAATCCGCAAGCGGCCGCCGAAACGTTACAGCGCTCGCGGCATGCCCGGGAGCGTAGGCATGTGCCGCGCATAATTGCCAAGCCTATGCCCCGATCTTAGACCCAGCCGTACCCGACGCCACGGGCCGGGCGGGAAGCCTCCGGAGCCTCGCCGCCGGCGCTCTCCCTTCGCATGGACAGGCTTGCCGAGAGCGCCGCGGAGAGGGCGGTCTCCGATCCGGGGAAGACGGCGGGCTCGGCCCGGGGCCGGCGTTCGGCGCCATCGCTTTTCCCCTCACCGCGGGCGGTCCGGGCAAGAAGCCGGCCCGTCCCGCCATCGACGTTTTCCTAGGAGTACGATCATGATCGAGGTGATCCCGAACTGGCATCCGGTCGCGGTCCATTTCACGGTCGCCCTCCTCATCACGGCCAGCGTCCTCTTCGCCGCGGGGACCCTGTTCAGGAAAGCGGCATCGGGAGGCGCGCTCACGGCCGCCGCCCGATGGAACCTCGCGATCGGCGCGGCAGTCACGGTCGCGACCCTCGCCACGGGTTGGTCGGCGTACAACACGGTCGATCACGACGCGCCCTCGCACGCGAACATGACCGTCCACCTTCGCTGGGCCGTCGCCACCGCGCTCGTGTTCCTCGCCGCCGCCGGCGTCGCCTGGCTGGAGCGCCGGAAGGTCGCAGGCGCGGGCGTCCTGCTGCTGGTGCTCCTCGCCGGAGGTTCCGGGGCCCTCGTGGTCACGGGCTGGCTCGGCGGCGAGAACGTCTACCGTTACGGCCTGGGCGTCATGGCGCTCCCGAGATCGGGCGACCACGTCCACCCCGCAAGCGGCGGCCATCCCCATGAGCACGGCCACGACCACGAGACCGCGGACGCCCCAAAGACGCCCGATGCCGCCGCGGGCAAGGTAGTGACGCGCCCGGCGCCGGACGCCCCCTCCACACCGCACGAACACGCTCATTGACGGACGGGCCGCGGTGATACCCGTCCCGGGTACCCCCAAGCGCCCGTCGCATGAACGCGGCGGGGGTCCTGGCACCGGTGTGGCGGTCAATCCGCCGAGTGCGGCTTCGCCGTCGACACCGGCATGTGGCGAACTTCCAACACGCTGAGTTTGTGGGACATCGGTCGAGCACCACGGATTGCAGCTTCCACCCCGGCGTGAGAATGTCCGCGAAGATTAGGCAGGGGCCCTGATCAGTGAATGTCGTGCGCGCATTGCTGCTTGCCGTACTCGCCTTGGCCTTGGCCATCGCGCCGGCAGCGCCGTGCACCATGGGCCGGCAGTCGATGGCTCACCGCCACATAGCAGCCGCCGCGGCGACGCCTCTCGCGCACGCCGCCGGCGCCTTGGGCGGCCAGAACGAGCCGGACGAGGCTGGGATACGGGGGACTTCCCTCGCCGTGCCGGCGGCGGCCGCCGACGAAGGATGCCCCGGCCATCGGCATCGCCCCAAGCATCCTCCCTGCCCGGCGACCTGCTGCCCGCTCGCGTGCCAAGCCGCGCTTCCCACCCTGCCATGGGCGAGCATCACCCTGGAATTTCATCCGTCCGAGCGGGTCCTGATCGTCCAGGTGGACGGGGCCGTCGACGCGCATCCGCTACGGATCGAGCGGCCGCCGAGGCGCCAAGCGTGACGCGCGGGCGGATCTAGCGCCCGCCCCCGGCCGCTCCGAAGGGACGGCCTCGCACACCCACAACGAGCCGACGCCTTCGCTGGGCGCGACGCCGTCGCCGCTCGGCCCGCGGCCCGTGCAACGCCTGGGACTGCCTTCGGCCGTCCGCCTCAATTCGGGAAATCCAAGATGTTCAAGCTGCCGAGACCGGCCGCGCTCGCGGCGGTCCTGCCGCTCGCCGGCTGCTTGCCCGCCGCCGTTCCCGCCGGGCTCGTCCTGCCCTCGGAGCCGGACATCCCGGTCCGGCCGCCCCGCTACGCCAAGGTGACGCAGGGCGTGAAGGATTTCGGCGTCGTCGACCCTAAGGATTGGCGCGAGCTCAATCGTCAGGTCGCGCCGAAGGCCGGGTCCGGCGGGATGGGGGGCATGCCGGGCATGGACGGGATGCCCGGCATGGGCGGCAAGCGCGATTCGGGGGGGCGGTGATGGCCCGTCGCTGTAACCAAACGGGCGGCGGCGCCGGACTACCGGACATGAGTGGCACGACGACCGCGCCGGGACACGCCGGTACGACCGCGCGACCGCCGGACGAGGCCGTCCGGGGGCGGTTCGTGCGCGTGGCCGCGAGCGTTACCGGCCTCGGCCTCGCCTTGGGGGGCTGCGCGAGCTTCTCGCCGGACGCGGGCCTCTCCGTCGCAGGCGGCTACGCAGCGTTGGAACTGCGCAAGGACATCGTGAAGGCGGACGACCAGGGCGTCGCGCCGAGCGCGGACGCGCGCGTGGACGCGTTGCTGCGCCGTCCCCTGACCGCCGACGGCGCGGTGCAGGTCGCACTCCTGAGGAACCGGGGCTTGCAGGCCGCCTTCAACGACCTCGGCGTCTCCGAGGCGCAGTACGTGCAGGCCACGCTGCCGCCCTCGCCGCGCCTCTCGATCACGCAGTGGGGATTGGGGTTCAACACGGAGATCGAGCGCGCCGTCGCCGCCAGCGTGCTGGAGTTGGCGACGCTCCCGGTGCGCGCCGAGATCGCGCGGCAGCGGTTCACGGCCGACCAGTACAACGCGGCGGAGCAGGTCCTGCGGCTCGGGGGCGAGGCGCGCCGGCAATTCTACCGGACCGTGGCGGCCAACCAGGCGACCGCCTTCCTCGAACAGGCGCTGGCCGGCGCGGAATCCGCCTCGACGCTGGCCAAGCAGCTGGGCGAGACGGGCGCGCTGAACAAGCTGGAGCAGGCGCGCGAGCACGCCTTCTACAGCGAGTTGGGCGCGCAGCTCGCCAAGGCGCGGGTGCAGCAACGCGCCGAACGGGAGCGGCTCACCCGACTGCTCGGTCTCTGGGGGCGGGACATCGATTTCCGCCTGCCTAACGGCCTGCCGCCCCTGCCTGGGAGGCTCGTCGACGGGCACGCCATCGAGGCCGAGGCGATGAGCAAGCGGGCCGACGTGCAGGCCGCCCGCTTCGAGCTGCAATCGCTCGTGGGGCAGTTCGGGCTGAACCAGGCCAGCGGCTTCGTCAGCGTCTTCGATGCGGGCTTCGCGAACCGGTTCTCGCGGTCGAGGACCGCGGGGGGCGAGGGCGGTGCCCCGAAGGTCGACAAGGCCAGCCTGAACGGGTTCTCGGCGGATCTCGTCATCCCGATCTACGACTTCGGGGCCACCGCTGTCCGGGGGGCGCAGGAAAGCTACATCGCCAGCGCCAACCGCCTGGCGGAGCGCGCGGTCAACGCCCGCTCCGAGGTGCGCGAGGCGTACCAGCGCTATCGCGGCCAGTACGACATCACCCGGCATTACCAGACGAGCGTCCTGCCCCTGCGGCGGACGATCCAGGACCAGGCGCTGCTCCAGTACAGCGGCATGCTGCTGGACGTCACGACGCTGATCGTCGACGCCCGGGCCAGGATCCTCAGCAACATCCAGGCGATCGAGGCGCAGCGCGACTTCTGGATCGCGGCGACCGACCTCAAGGCGGCGACTGTCGGCGGCGGTTTCTCGGGGGGCAACTTCGGCGGCGAGGCCGCCGGGGGCACCCCGGGGACGAGCCTCGCCGTCGCGACGCCCGGCGGCTGAGATCCGGACCCCGGACCGCCCATGACATTCGGAGGGAAACCATGACAGACATTTCGCGCAGGGGGATCCTGGGTGCGGGCGGCCTCGTGCTCGCCGGCACCTCCATGATCAGCGGGCGCGTCCAGGCCGCCGGGCTTCCGGAAGCCCCGATCATGGACAAGGCGACCATGCAGCCCCCGCTCTATCCGACGAGCGGGCCGGACTACCAGCCGGTGGTGACGCTCAACGGCTGGACGCTGCCGTGGCGCATGCGCGGCGACTGGAAGGAGTTCCACCTCATCGCCGAGCCGGTCGTGCGCGAGATGGCGCCCGGCATGGACGCGCGGCTCTGGGGCTACAACGGCCAGTCGCCGGGACCGACCATCGAGGCGGTCGAGGGCGACAAGGTCCGCATCTTCGTCACCAACCGCCTGCCGGAGGCGACCGCCGTGCACTGGCACGGGCAGACGCTGCCCAACGGCATGGACGGGGTCGCCGGCCTGACCCAACCCGGCATCCCGCCGGGCAAGACGTTCGTCTACGAGTTCATCCTCCGGCGCTCCGGCACCTTCATGTACCACCCGCACTCGGACGAGATGGTCCAGATGGCGATGGGCATGATGGGCTTCTTCGTCGTGCATCCGCGCGATCCGGCCGAGCGGCGGGTCGACCGCGACTTCGTCTGGCTGCTGAACGCCTACGACATCGAGGCCGGGTCCTATGTGCCCAAGGTCAACACGATGCTCAACATGAACATGTGGTGCTTCAACAGCCGGGTGTGGCCGGGCATCGATCCGATGGTCGCGCGCCAGGGCGACAAGGTCCGGATGCGCTTCGGCAACCTGACCATGACCAACCACCCGATCCACGTCCACGGCGTCGACTTCAAGGTCACCGGCACGGACGGCGGCTGGATCAACGAAAACTATCAGTTGCCGGAGGTGTCGGTCGACGTCGCGGTCGGGCAGATGCGGGCCATCGAGTTCAACGCCGACAACCCGGGCGACTGGGCGATCCACTGCCACAAGTCGCACCACACCATGAACGCCATGGGCCACAACGTGCGGACCTACATCGGCGTGAACCTGAAGAGCACGGCCAAGCAGATCCAGAAGATCGCCCCAGGTTACATGCCGATGGGTTCGACGGGCGGTGGCATGATGTCCGAGATGGAGATGCCGCTGCCCGAGAACACGCTGCCCATGATGACCGGCGCGGGCCCGTTCGGGTCGGTCGAGATGGGCGGGATGTTCACGGTCCTGAAGGTCCGTCCGGGACTGGCGGCCGGCGATTACCGCGACCCCGGTTGGTACAGGCATCCGGAAGGCACCCTCGCATACGAGTGGACCGGCGAGCCGATGCCGGAGCCGGCCCGCGCCCCGGACACCCCGAAGGCCCGGCGCGCCCGGCAGACCGACCTGCGGGTCGTCGATCCGCGGACGCGCCGCACGGCCTCGAACGCGGGCGGCCACGAGCACTAGGCGGACGCCCACAACGCGCCAGACGGCCTGCCGGAATCGCCACGAGCGAGGCAGGCGAACCCGTTCGGAACGGGAGCGATCCCGTCCGAAGTCCGCCGCGCCGGTCGCCGATCCCCTCAACGGCGCCGGCGTGGCGGTTCAATCGACCTGAGGAGAAGAAACCATGAGAAGCAAGTTCCCGCTCGCCGTCCTTTCGGCGGCCTTCCTGGCGGTCGCGGCGCCTGCATGGGCGCAGTCCGTGAAGGGGACGGTGACGAAGGTAGACCCGGCCGCGGGCAAGGTCACGCTCGACCACGCGGCGATCCCGAAGCTCGACATGGATGCGATGACGATGGCGTACCCCGTCAAGGATCCCGCGATGCTCAAGGATCTGAAGGCCGGCGACAAGGTCGATTTCGACGTCGCGGAGGCCGGCGGCGCGTACACCGTCACGAAGATCCAGAAGACGAAGTAGCGCCCTGGAGGGAAGCCCCGTGCGGCTTCCGCCCGGTCCCGCGCGAGGGCTTCGGAGCCCTGAGATGGAGCAACCATGCGACGCCTGATCCTGTCCACCGCGCTCGCGGCCGCGCTCGTCGCCCCGATCCCGCAGCACGCCGGCGCGCAGCCCGCCAAGGGCGCGCCCGCAGCCCTGGAGCGGGCGCGCGAAACGATGTCGAACCGTTTCCGGGACACGAAGCTGACCGGCGACCCGGACCGGGACTTCGCGGAGCTGCTGATCGCCAGCTACGAGGAGACGTTGTTCCTGGCCAAGACGCAGCTCGACTACGGCGGTGACCGGCAGCTGCGCGAGCTCGCGCAGAAGATCCAGGACGAGCAGCAGGCCAAGATCGACGCCCTGAAGCAGTGGCAGGTCCGCAGCCGCGAGGCCGGCTACCGGCCGCAGCCGAACCAGACGCCGTCGGGCGAGGGACCGTTGGACCGTCGAGCGAAGGGCGACCCGGCCCAGGGTCAGCCGGAAACGCCCCCCGCGGAGAAGGCGGCCCCGCAGCCGGCTCCGCAGGCGACGCCGTCGAACGCCCCGCTCGTCGCCGGAACCGTCAAGAAGGTCGACGACGCCGCGGGCAAGGTGACCCTCGACCACGAGACCATCCCGAACATCGGGATGGACGCGATGACGATGGCCTACAAGGTCCAGGACCCGGCCATGCTCAAGGGCCTGAGGCCCGGCGAGCGGGTGCGGTTCTCGGCCGACCGCGTGAACGGTTCGATCGCCGTCACCCGCATCCAGAAAGCCAAGTAGTGGGATACGGCCGGAACGTCCCACGCCCGGCGGCACCTCGCGCCCTGGGCGTCCTCCTCGGCCTCGCCGCCGTTGCCGGCGCCGGGGCGGCCGCGGCGGAGGGCACCGCGGGACCATCCGCGACGGCCACGGCCCCCGGGAACGCCAAGGCCCGCGGTCGCACCGCCTATGGCGAACTCCTCATGCGGGAGGCGACGGCACGCGGGGTCCCGCCCGCGCTCGCCGAGGCGGTCGCGTTCGTCGAGAGCGGCTACGACGCCGGGGCGGTCGGAACGGTCGGCGAACTCGGGTTGATGCAGGTCCGGCCGGCCACGGCGGCGATGCTCGGTCATCGCGGGCCGGCCGCGGAACTTCTCGACCCTGCCACGAACATCCGCTTCGGCGTCGCCTACCTCGCACGGGCCTGGAGCCTCGCGGGCGGCGATGTCTGCCGTGCCCTGGCCAAGTATCGTGCCGGCCACGGCGAGGAGCGCATGACGCCGCACTCCGTCGATCACTGCCGGCGCGCCCACGACCGGCTGGCCGCCATGGGGTCGCCGCTCGCGGCGGTCGCGGCGACGGCCGGTCCCGGCATCCCGCGGACATCCGCATCGAAAACCCGCGCGGCGCCGACGGCCGTCATGTTCCTCGCGAACCGGTTCTGGGCCGCGCACGTCGCGCGCGTCCGGGCCGTCGAGATCCGGACCGCCCGGATCATGGAGGGCGGCTGATGCGGCCCGAATGGGCGGCGCTCCCGCCGCTCCCCTGGGTGCGCCGGAAGGCGCCGGTCACCCGTGCGCGTCGACGCATGGCCGCCCTGGTGCGCCGGCGGCGAATGGAGGGAGGCTCGGCATGACGTTCAAGCCTTACCCGCACGCGCGCGGCGACGGCTCCCTCGGCGATGGCTTGGCGATGCTGCGCGCCAGGGTGGCCCGGCGCATCGCCCTGGGCCCCTACTCCAGGCGGGTCTCGATAGGTTTTGGGCGGAACCTGTCGGTCGCCATCGAACCGCCGGTCGCCAAAATCCCGGTGCGATTGCGCGACTTCCGGCCGGACGACCTCGCGGCCCTCTTCCCCTCCGGCGGCGACGAGGCGGCGAAACGCGAACGCGATGACGTCGAGTGGCGATTGCGTGCCGCCGCGCACGGCGTCCTGCCGAGCCGCTGCTACGTGCTCGAAGAGGTCAGGTCGGGCCGCCCGTGCCACGTCCAGTGGCTCACCGACCCGGGTTACGGCGACGCGGTCCGTCGGTCCGGGGCCCTGCCGGTTCTGGCAGCCGACGAGGCCATGCTGGAGAACGCCTTCACGCCGAAGGGCTTCCGCGGCCTGGGCGCCATGGCCGCCGCCGTGTACCTGATCGCCGAACGCGCCCGGTCACTGGGCAAGGGACACTTGGTGGCCTTCGTCGACGCCGACAACGCCGCCTCCCTCAAGGCGGTCGAACGGGCGGGCTTCAGACCCTGTTCGATCCGCACGAGACGCCAGTTCGCCTTCGGGACGTTCCGAACCGTCCGATTCGAACCGCGGGCGGGGGCCGTGGGTCGCGGCGCGCGCGCCACGCCGCGGGACGAGGGCTACGGCGCTCACCCAGGGGACGGCATCCAGTCGGAGGTGGACGCACGAGAGGCGGAGCCGCCGGATGCCGACTGAGCCCATCAATCACGCCGGGCCGCGAAGCGCGCCCTCCCCTCCCGGACATTCGGACCGATCCGCCCCGTGACGGCAATCGAAGCCATCCACGCCCTCGCCCACAGGCTCACGGGCCTCGACTACCCACACGGCCACTGGTGGATCGTCGCCGATGCCCTCCTCGTCTTCGTCGTGGCGCCTGTGTGGACCGCGTGGCTCGTCGGCCGCGCCGCGCTGCGCCGCCGTCGGCGGACGGCGGATGCTGTCGCCGCGGCGGGAGCCACCGATGCCCTGCGGGACGCCCCGTCCCGTGGCCGTCGGCATCGCGGCTTCGCGCTCCGGCCGGGACGGCGCCTGGAGGCATACGTCCTGGGTGCCACGGCGGGCATCCAGGTCCGCTTGGTCTTCCTGTCTCTCGCCACGCTGCCGGCCGCCTGGCTGACCCTTGAGATACCCAAGCACATCGTCAACCACACGCTCGACGACGCGCGGGGCGACGGGCATCCCGGCATGACGTTCCTGGGACTCCCCCTCGGCCGCACGGAACTCCTGTTCGCGCTGTGCGCCGGCTACCTCGCCGTCCTCACCGTGAACGGCCTCCTGAAGTACGCGGCGAACCGGGTCCGCGGACGCGTCAACGAGCGGGTCGTGCGACGCCTGCGCCTGGCCGTCCTGCGGCGCGTGCGGACGGAGCGCTCGGTCGAACGCCGCACGACGCTCTCCGCCGTGGCGGTCCAGGAAGTCGAGCCCATCGGCTACTTCGGCGGCAGCCTCGTCGCGGTCCCCATCGTGCAGGGGGGCGTGCTGGTCACGAGCGTCGCCTTCCTCCTGCTCCAGGACGTCGCCCTTGCCTTCGCCGCGCTGATCATGCTGCCGGTGCAGCTTACGGTCCTGCCGCGCCTCCAAAGGCGTCTGAACGCGAAGGTCCGGCAGCGCGTCCTCGCCACGCGGACGCTGGGCGCCCTCGTCACCACGCCCGAGGTCGCCGGGCGTCCGGGCCTCGCCCCTTCCGCGGCGGAGCGCGATGCATCCGCCTCGTCGTTGCGGCGCCACATGGCGCACGTCGAGGAGCTTGAGCGGCTCCGCGTCGCCATCAACGACATGAAGGGCGGCATCAAGAGCCTGTACAATTACACGTCCAACCTCACGCCGTTCTTCTTCTTCCTGATCGGCGGCTATCTCGTCGTGCAAGGCCGCCTCACGCTCGGCGCCCTGGTGGCGGCGCTCGCGGCCTACAAGGAGATCGCGCCCGCCCTCAGGGAGCTGTTCGATTTCGCCCAGGATTGGTCGGACGCGGCGGCGCGCTTCGCCGAGGTCACGCGGGCCGTCGACCTTCCGGCTGCCGTTCAGCCAGGCATCACGAGGTCGGTTTCGGCACGGGAGGCGGCCTAGCCGACGGGCGCCCAACCTGTGCCGTTCCCCGACCGCGGCCTCCCCCCGCTCCGCCTCCCGGGGCCCGCACCATACGAGGTCCTGGCGCGGCCGCCCCCGGTAGCGAAGGCGACCGCGGCCCTCGGGGCTCCACCGTCGGTGCTTCCGGCCACGGCGACGTCGCGTGCCCTAAGGCCGTCCGGCGCGGCTCGGCCGGCGGCGATGCGAGCACGCTCCGGATCACACCGGCGTTCGAGCCGAGCGAAGCGGTCGCGGGGCCGGGTCGGTCGCGGCGTCCAGACTCATCCGGGTGCGCCGACGTGCCTCGACGGAACTAGGAGTGGGGCGATGAGGATCGGGGAGGTGGCACGCGCCTGCGGGATCTCGCCCAAGATGATCCGCTACTACGTGCGGACGGGCCTGATCCCGACACCGACCCGGTCGGTGTCGGGCCTTCGGGTTTACGCCGAGGACGAGGTGCGCAGGCTGCGGTTCGTGCACGCGCGGCATCCGTCGATAGTCGCGCCGCCGCTGGCTGCCATGGGGCGCGCGTGCGCCACGTTCACAATCCTACGATTCTGGGCAGGTTTCTGGCTGCTGCGCCGGCAGTGTTTTTGTCCTTAGCGCGCCAGACTGGGACGCTTTGCATCAGGCGACCCGCACGGCGTTCGGATGGGTTTGCGCAAGCCGACCTCGGTTTTGGCGCAGCGCCACTCACCGGGTGGGCGTGATGGAGCTAAACAGTATGGCTGCTCAGCCCTTGCAGCAGCTCGCCGGTTCATTTCGTTCCTGAGCTTCCTGGATCGGCGGGCACGGGACATCGCCGTACGAGCAGAATACACAGCAATCGCCCTTCTTCGGGCGGAGCAGAGTGCCGCAGCCAGGGCATTCGTAGAAGAACTGGCAGGCGTCGGTCGGCATCGTTTCCGAAGCCCGGTGCCCACAATGCGGACAGGTCAGGATCGAGATCAGCTTCATCAGGCTGTCCGCAGCATCTTGATCAGGGCGGGCTCAAAGTAGCTCCCGGCCGCAGCGGCGGCGATGAACAGCGTGGCGAGGCTGAGAAGCACCAGGGGGGCGGATGACCGACGCGGAGCTGGGCATGATCCATCCGGCCCGCAAGCAGCCCGTCGCCGCCGCGCGTAGAAGAACCAGCCGGCGATGACCGCCAGGACGCTGACGAGCATCAGCGGCGTGCGAAGAGAGGCGAGCACGCCGAGGACCGTGAAGACCCCAGCACCGATCCCGAGGCCGCCCAAGACTATGGGCAGCACGCAGCACGACGAGGCCGCCAGGGCACCGAGCCCCGTGATGGCGCCGAGCGCAGCGATGCTGCCAACGCTGACCGCGGCCGGTTCGTGGACGGGTCGTTCGGCAGGCGGTGTCTGATCGAGGGTCATGTCTCGTATCCATCGTGATCCTCGGCTACCCTGCATCCTGTAGCCACTACAGGATCAAGGGCGATCTTCATGGGTACGGCTAAGGGGGCGCGAAGCGGGGCCCTGACCATCGGTCAATTGTCGCTGCGGACCGGCGTCAACATCGAGAACATCCGGTACTTCGAGAAGGTCGGCCTACTCCCTTCGCCCCCGCGCACCGAGGGTGGCCATCGGTCCTACGGCGTCGAGCACGAGCGCACCCTGGCCTTCATCCGTCGCGGACGCGAACTTGGCTTCACGCCGAACGAGGTTCGGGCGCTGCTCGAACTGCGTCGGCCTGGTAAGGCAACCTGCCGCGAGGGACAGGGGATCGCGAGGCACCACCTTGACCGGGTGCGTGCGAAGATCGCGGACCTGTCAAGGCTCGAACGTCTCCTGGCCGAAACCATCGAGCAGTGCCCCGGTGGGGCGGCTCCTGGATGCCCGGTGCTCGATATGATCGACCCCGCCGAGTGAGCTTCGGAGCACCCATCCGACGCCTGCATCCTCGGTAGACCCAGAGGCCCCCACCGTCGGTCCGCTCCGGCCGCGAACCAGAGCGGTTACAGGAAGCGGTCCTGGCATTCGGTTGCTTCAAACCTCGAATGTTCGGAAGTCCCAATCACGGCTGAGCCCGGCCCTCCCGAAATATCATGTCGTCTTCCTGATCGAATGTCGACGACGATGCGCTCCGGGGCCGGGCTCCCTGCTTCGCTTCCGGCCTTGTGGGACGCCGGCTCCGGGTAGCGCGGTGGCCCTCATCCTCGCAGCAGGCATGGTCCGAGAGGACCTCGATGACACGGCACTCGCCGACCCGGCCTTGGCCGCACGCGTCGGTCATGCGGGCGAGCTCGCCCTTCAGGGCCATGAGCCGCTCGATGCGGCGCTCGACCTCGGCCATGTGACGCCGGGCGATCTTGTCGACCTCGGCGCAGGAGCGGTCGGGCTGGGCGGCCAGCGCCAGTAACTCACGGATGGCGTCCACCTCGAAGCCGAGCTCGCGCGCGTGGCGGATGAAGGCCAGGCGCTCGATGTCAGCCCGCCCATAGCGGCGGCGGCCGCCTTCCGTCCGCGGCGGCGGCGGCATCAAGTCGGCCGTCTCGTAGTAGCGGATGGTCGTGGCGAGCACGCCGGTACGCCGCGACAGCTCGCCTATCGACAGCTCCATTTTTCCGCTTGCTCCTCTAGTCGCTGGAGGAAGTAGGCAGTCGTCCACGACTTGGAAAGGAGGCGTCATGGCCAAGGAGTGCTGCGGCTCGACCGTTGGCTGTCAGGCATCGAGGGCGGAACGTGCGCATCCGGCGGCGCCGCCGCAGGTCGTCGCGGGGGGCGATTGCGGCACGGGGGATGCCTGCGGCTGCTCTGGGGGCGTGCCCGTCTTCGACGGGGTCGACCCGCGCTACAAGCGCGTGCTGTGGACGGTCATCGCCGTCAACGGCGCCATGTTCCTGACCGAGATGGCCGCCGGGCACCTTGCCGGCTCGCAGGCGCTCCAGGCCGACGCCCTCGACTTCCTGGGCGACACGGTCACCTACGGCCTGAGCCTCGCGGTCATCGGAGCGTCCCTCAGGGCTCGGGCCACGGCGGCGCTCGCCAAGGGGCTGTCCCTCAGCGTGATGGCAGTCTGGGTCTTTGGCTCGACTGCCTACCACGTCCTGGTGCTCGGGGTGCCCAAGGCCGAGGTCATGGGCGTCATCGGGCTGATGGCCCTGGCAGCCAACCTCGGCTCGGTACTGCTGCTGCGCCCCTACAAGGACGGCGACGCCAACGTGCGCTCGGTCTGGCTGTGCTCGCGCAACGACGCCATCGGCAACGTCGTGGTGATGGTGGCTGCGCTCGGTGTCTGGGGTTCCGCGTCGGCCTGGCCCGACCTCGCCGTCGCGGCGGTGATGGCCGGCATCTTCCTGACCTCGTCGGTGCAGATCCTGCGGCAGGCCTGGGCGGAGTATCGCGAAGGCGCCGTCACGACGCGAACCGCGGCGTCCGGATAAGGCGCGCACCGATCCGCGTACAGACCAAGACGGATACAGGGACGACCATGACATCACACGACGCACGCGCAGGACATGATCACGGATCGCATGACCACGACGGCGAGGCGGGTCACGACCATGCCGGGCATTCCCATGGGCCAGGGCACAGCCATGCCCCCGCAAGCTTCGGGACGGCATTCGCCATCGGCATCGCGCTCAACGTCGGCTTCGTGGCCGTCGAGGCGACCTACGGGGTCCTGGCGAACTCGGTGGCCCTGCTCGCCGATGCCGGCCACAACCTCTCGGACGTGCTCGGCCTCATCGTGGCCTGGATCGCGACGGTGCTGGCCAGGCGGGCCCCGAGCGCGCGGTTTACTATGGGATGAAGGCCTCGTCGATCCTGGCGGCCCTTTTCAACGCCGTGTTCCTGCTGGTCGCCGTCGGCGCCATCGCGTGGGAGGCGATCCAGAGGTTCGGTGAGCCCGTCCCGGTCGCAGGCAAGACCGTGATGGTCGTGGCCGCAATCGGCATCCTGGTGAACGGCATCACCGCGTGGCTGTTCGCCTCCGGGGCCAAGGGCGACATCAACATCCGCGGGGCGTTCCTGCACATGGCGGCCGACGCCGCCGTCTCGGCCGGGGTGGTCATCGCCGGCCTCGTCATCCTCTACACCGGATGGACGTGGCTCGATCCGGTGGTGAGCCTCGCCATCGTGGCCGTCATCGTCTGGAGCACGTGGGGGCTCCTGCGAGACAGTCTTACGCTGTCCCTCGCCGCCGTCCCGCCGGGCATCGACCCGGTCGCCGTACGCCGCCACCTCGAAGGGCTGCCCGGCGTCGCGGCCCTGCACGACCTGCACATCTGGGCGATGAGCACCACGGACACCTGCCTCACGGCGCACCTCCTCATGCCCGGCGGCCGTCCCGACGACGCCTTCCTGATGGCGGCGGCCACCGGCATCAGGGAGCGGTTCGGCATCAGCCACACGACCCTCCAGGTGGAGACGAGCGAGGCCACCGCCTGCGCCCTGGCTCCGGACCACGTGGTCTGAGCGCGGCATGCAAGCCTGGTCCTATACCCTGATCCCCGCCGCGGCCGCCGTCGTCGGCGCGGCGGTGGCGGTCAACCTGCGGCCGGGCCCCGTCCTGGTCAGCGCCATCCAGCACTTCGCCGCGGGCGTCGTCTTCGCGGCGGCCGCGGGCGAGATCCTGCCCGACGTCAAGCATGCCGGATCGCCCTGGGCCATGCTGGTCGGGGGCGCGCTCGGCGTCGCCGCGATGCTCCTCGTCCGTATCCTGGAGAAGCGGGTGAAGGGGCCGGCCGGGCTGATGTCGGTCACCGGCATCGACATCCTGGTGGACGGCCTCGTCCTCGGCATCGCCTTCGCGGCCGGGGCGAAGGCCGGCATCCTGCTCACCGTCGCGCTGACCATCGAGGTGCTGTTCCTGGGACTAACCGTGGCGAACGAACTCGGCGAGGGCGGCGCGTCGAAGGGCAAGGTGGTCGGCCTGACGGCCGCCCTCGTGCTGCTGCTCCCGCTCGGAGCCCTGCTCGGCGGGCCCGTCGGCTCGCTGCCCGCCGCCGTCCAGGCCGGCTTCCTCTCCTTCGGCCTGATCGCCTTGCTGTACCTCGTGACCGAGGAACTCCTCATCGAGGCGCACGAGACCGAGGACCGCCCCTGGGTGACGGCGATGTTCTTCGCGGGCTTCCTGCTGCTGCTCCTGCTCGACGGGATGATCGGCTAGGCTGTATCCGGAATGCTTGCCGCGGGCGAAACCAGGTCCCTCCCGGACGAGGCCCACATCCTGCTCGTCGAGGACGACGACGGCATGCGCGTGCTCGTCGGCCGCATCCTGCGGGAGAGCGGCTTCCGGGTCACGGGCTGCCGCGGCGGCGCCGAGATGTGGTCGCTCCTGCCCGACACGCCGGTTGACCTCGTCCTCCTCGACGTCATGCTGCCGGGCGCGTCCGGGTTCGACCTGCTCAGGGCCCTGCGGGCGAAGGGCACCGTCCCGGTCATCATGCTGAGCGCCCGCAACGAGGAGGCGGACCGGGTGCTCGGCCTGGAACTGGGCGCCGACGACTACGTCGCCAAGCCGTTCGGGCGCCCAGAACTCCTCGCCCGGATCCGGGCGGTGCTCCGCCGGTCGGCGCTCGCGCCGGTGCCGAGCGCGGCGTCGCGGCCGGAATCCCTCGCCTTCGCCGGCTGGCGGCTCGACCTGCGCAGCCGCGCCCTGACCGATCCCGAAGGCGCCGCCGTCGACCTGTCGGGCGCCGAGCACGACCTGCTGCTGGTGTTCCTGGAACACCCGGGCCGGGTGCTCGGCCGCGAGCAGATCCTGGAGATGGGCCGCGGGCGCCTCTCCGCGCCGTCGGACCGCAGCGTCGACACCCTGGTCAGCCGGCTGCGGCGCAAGCTCGAACCGCCCGCGGGGACGGCCGCCGTCATCAAGACGGTGCGGGGCACCGGCTACATGCTGGCCGCCAAGGTCGAGCGGGCATGAGGGGCGTCCTCGGCCTCGCCCGCAGCCTGGAGGGGCGCACCGTCGTCGTCCTGCTCCTGGCCGTGCTCCTCGTCCATGGCGGCGCGCTGGCGATCTACCGCCTCTCGGCGGCGGCCGCCGCCGACGAGGCCTTCGCCACCGAGGTCGCCCGCCAACTCGTCATCGCGCGCGAGGCCGTGTCGCGGCGCCCGCCGGAGGAGCGGGCTGACGAGGCCGAGGCCCTCTCGTCGAACCATTTCGAGATCGGCTGGGACGCCCCAGCGCCGGCTCGCCCCCCGGGGGCGACCGATCCCGCGCTCCGGGACCTGCGCGACCGCCTCCTCGCCCTCGAACCGGTCCTCGGGGCGGGGCTCGCCCTGAACCTGGAGGCGCCGGACGAGCCGCTCCACCGGCAGGACCTGCGCGGGATCATCCCGCTTCCGGACGGGAGCGCGCTGACCTTCCGGTCCGCGCACGCCCCGAGCCTCGTCCCCGTCGCGCCCTGGGCCTCGCTCGCCACCGCCATGGCCATCCTCGTCGGGGTGGCCGCGGTCGTCCTGATGCATCGGATCGCCGGCCCCTTGCGGGAGCTGACCCGGGCCACCGGACGGATCGGCCACGGCGCCCCCGTCCGGGTTCCCGAGATTGGTCCCGACGAGACCCGAGGGATCGGCCGTGCCCTCAACGCGATGCAGGAGCGCATCCACCGGCTGGTCGGCGAGCGGACGCAGGCGCTCGCCGCCGTGTCCCACGACCTGCGAACGCCCATCACCCGGCTCCGCCTGCGCCTCGACCACGTCGAGGACCCGGCCGGGCGCCGCGCCATGGCCTCCGACCTCGACGACATGCAGGCGATGGTCGACGCGACGCTGGCCTACCTGGGGGGCGACGCCGACCCGGAGCCGCGGCAGGTCACCAACGTCGCGAGCATTTTGATGGGGGTCGCCGACGCCTCCGCGG
The DNA here is from genome assembly GCF_003254375.1 of Methylobacterium sp. XJLW. Classification (NCBI taxonomy): domain Bacteria; kingdom Pseudomonadati; phylum Pseudomonadota; class Alphaproteobacteria; order Hyphomicrobiales; family Methylobacteriaceae; genus Methylobacterium; species Methylobacterium sp. XJLW. Next base: position 139,948 of record NZ_CP016429.1, read on the forward strand.
ATGCCGGCCGGGCGGTCGCATACGGAGGACCCGGCCGGGCCCTGGCGACGGTGCGCCCAGTCGCCTTCCGGCGGGCGCTGGAGAACCTCGTGGACAACGGCGTGCGCTACGGCGCGCGGGTGCGCATCGCCCTGGCGGCCGAAGAGACAGCGCTGGTCTTGCGCATCGACGACGACGGGCCCGGCATCCCGGCATGCGACGTCGCCTGCGCCTTCGAGCCCTTCACCCGCCTGGAGGGGTCGCGCAACCGAAACACCGGCGGGACCGGACTCGGCCTGACCATCGCGCGGCGGGCCGTGGAAGCGGAGGGAGGCACGCTCATCCTGACCACGAGGCCGGAGGGCGGATTGCGGGCCGAGATCCGCGTGCCCCGGGCTGGGCGCGGCGGCTGACACACTTCGTCACGAACGCGGCGTCCCGGAGACAAACGGCTTGGCTATCTCGAACTTCGAAGCGGCCGACGCGGTCGGCGCCGAACAGGAGACCGACAGATGAAGCGCACGCTCGCCGCCGTCCTCGCCGCCGGGATGCTGGCCGCGGCCACGGGGTCCGCCTTCGCCGTGGACAGCCACGGCAATGCCTCGAACCCCGAGCGCGCCGTCCCGAACACCGGTGGCGTGTCGGGCGGCCCGGCCCATCGCGACGACCCGCGCGTCAGCGAGGCCCGTGAGAAGCGGCCCGACGGCAAGCCGGCGCATTCGGACAACGACGGGCATGCCCACGGGCACAGCCACGACAAGCCCGGCAAGAAGTGAGCTCGCCGGGCAGGCCGCGGGGGCGGGAGGCGCGGACATGCGGATGCTGCCCCTGCTCGTCGTCTTCGCGCTCCTGGCCGCGGTGATCGGCTACGCGCTCGCCGAGCCTGCTCGGCACGTCGTTCACGATGCGCCGACCCCTCGCGCGTCGTGATGCGCCCGCACCGGCGCGAGCCGGTGCGGGCGACCTCTTCTCGACGCCAGGCGGCGACCTCAGTCGTCGAAGTCGTGATGGTGATGGTGCCGCTCGAACCGGCCCGGCCCGTAATCCTCGCGGCGCGGGTGATGGTGCCGGACCACGACGTCGTCATGGTTGCCGTGGCGGTAGACATCGACATGGTCGTGCGGCCGCCGCTCGCCGTAGCCGTAGCCGCGCTCGTAATACTGGGCCGAGGCCGCGGCCGGCGCGAGGAGGATGGCCGCCGCCATCAAGCCTGCTAGGTGCCGTCGCATCGCTGTCTCCTCCGGGGATTCCTATTGCGGCGGTTTGCGCGGCGGCCGTTGAACAGGTTCTGAGACCGTCGTTCAGGAAGCCGTCACCCCAGGTTCGCCGACGTCCTCGAAATGCGAGGGGCCGGGCCGGACGTCGCTGCCCCCGGCCCGGCCCCGTCGCGATGTCAGCCGCTCAGTGGCGGTGCTCTTCCACGACGGTCTTCTCGTGATGGTCGTCATGATGTTCGTGCACGACCGGCCGGTCGCGATGGTTCTCCTCGACGGTGGTGTGCGTATGGTCGACATCGCGGCGGTGGCCGTCGCCGTGAACCCCGACTCCGCCGGGGCCGACGTCCACGTGCTGGGCGAGCGCACCGACCGGCGCGAGGGCCAGGGCGGCCGCGGCGGCGGCGGCGAACATGATCTTCATCCAAGGATCTCCATGTTTCGCGGTCGGCCGGGAATGCGGCCCCCCGCGAAACCGTTCCCGGATTTTCCTCGCCCGGTATTCGTCTCGGCCGAGCGAGAAACGGCTTGGCCGCTTTCGCGTCGTGACCGCGGCTGACCTTGCATGGCGGCCACAAAATCTGTTCAGACCGGGTTCAAGAGGCCAGGACGATGCCTTGTCCGATCCGGGATAAATCGCGCATAAGGCCGGAGATGGGTTCAGGACGCGGGCATAGCCGCAGGTGGGCGGCACGGGGATGGTGGGCGTTCGCCGCACGCCTGCTCGCGCTCGCCCTCGCCCTGTCCCTCGTCGCGCCCGCCGCCGGCCTCGCCGCCGACGTCGCGTACCACGATGGCGGCGGCAGGCACGTCACGGAGATCGCGAGCATTGAGGCCGCGCCCGACACCGGCGCGACCGACCCCGGCATGGCCTGCCACCTCCATTGTGGCTGCCACCAGGCGGCACCCGCCGTGGCGGACTTCTCGGAGCCGGTCTTCGGGGTCGCCCGGCTGGCCTATGCGCATTTGAGCCAGACGGTTTCCTCCGTCTCGCCGGACCGCCTGCCGAGGCCCCCCCGCGCCTGAGGTGACGCCGCAGAGGCGCGTCCCGAACCCGGAGCCCGCGCTCCGGGCCACTCCTCACGCCACAGAAGCGGGACTGCCGCGTCCGTCCGAACGGCGCCCGATCCCGGCCGAGCAGGTCTCATGCGCATCCTCATCACCGCGGTCCTCGTGGCCGCCGGCATCGTCGTCGGCGCCGCCGTCCCCGCCATATCCGCGTTCGTCCGCGGCCTCCTGACATCGGCCGGGCTGCCGCCGGCCATCCTCACCTTCGCCGCCGGCCCGCCCCCTGGCGGGAAGGCGCCGAAGGATGAGGCCGACCATGCCGAAGGCGACGGCCACGACCACGGCAAGGCCGCCGCGCCGAAGGCCGAGGGAGCCCACGCTCACGGCGAGCACGAGCATTCCGAGGCGGAGGGCGAGGAAGGCCACGTCAAGATGACGGCCGAGCAGGTCGAGGGGCAGGACATCGGCGTCGCCAAGGCCGAGGGCGGGACGCTCTCGCGACACGTCCTGGTGCCCGGCACCATCACGCCCGATACCGACCGGATCGCCCGCGTCCCCGCCCGCGTCGTCGGCACGGTGTCCGAGATGCGCAAGCGCCTGGGCGACGACGTCAGGAAGGGCGAGGTGGTCGCCCTCCTCGACAGCCGGGAAGTCGCCGACGCCAAGAGCGAGTACCTCACCGCGATGGTCCAGTCCGACCTCCAGAAGATCAACTTCGAGCGCCAGCAGAAACTCTTGGCGTCGGCGGCGGCATCCCAGGCGGCGTTCGACAACGCCAAGGCCGTGTTCCAGGAGAACCAGCTGCGCGTCGACCTCGCCCGCCAGAAGCTCTCGGCGCTGGGCCTGAACGCCGCCGAGGTCGCCGCCGCGCAGAAACGCGACGAGGCGACGCCGAACGCCTCGACGCTGCGCCAGTACGAGCTGCGGGCGCCCATCGCCGGCCGCATCGTGGAGCGCAAGGTCGATGTCGGCACGGCGGTGGGCAAGGAGGGCGACCCTGCCGACGTCTACACCGTCGCCGACCTCTCGACCGTCTGGATCGAGCTCGCGGTCCCCACCTCCGACCTCGCCGAGGTCCGGGAGGGCGCGCGGGTCACCGTGAACCGCGGCGGCCGCAGCGAGCAGGGCAAGGTGGTGTTCGTCAGCCCGCTGCTGAACGCCGACACCCGGTCCGCCCGGGTCGTGGTCTCGCTGCCCAACAAGGACATGGCCTGGAGGCCCGGCACCTACGTCACCGCCGAGGTCGAGACCGCGACGGACCAAGTGCCGGTGCGGGTCGCCAAGTCGGCGCTCCAGACCGTCGAGGGCAAGCGCGTCGTCTTCGTGCGCACGGACGAGGGCTTCGAAAAGCGCGAGGTCGAGCTCGGGCGCTCCGACGACGACGGCTTCGAGGTCGTCTCGGGCCTCAAGCCCGGCGAGACCATCGCGGTGGCCAACACCTTCCTCCTCAAGGCCGAGCTCGGGAAGAGCGAAGCCGACCACGACCATTGAGGAAGCCCGACATGATCAGCCGCATCCTCGACTTCTCCGTGCACCAGCGCTGGCTGGTTCTGCTCCTGTCGCTGCTGGCCGCCGGCTTCGGCGGCTACTCGGTCACCAAGCTGCCGATAGACGCGGTGCCCGACATCACCAACAACCAGGTGCAGATCAACACGACGGCGCCGTCGCTCTCGCCCGTCGACATCGAGAAGCAGGTCACCTACCCGGTCGAGACCGCGCTCGCGGGCATCAAGGGGCTCGAATACACCCGCTCGCTCTCGCGCAACGGCTTCTCGCAGGTCACCGCGGTCTTCGCGGAGAAGCTCGACATCTACTTCGCCCGCCAGCAGGTCGCCGAGCGCCTCGCGCAGGTGAGGCGGGACCTGCCGCCCGGCACCGAGCCCAGCATGGGGCCGATCTCGACCGGGCTGGGCGAGATCTACATGTGGTCGATCCATTACGCGAAGCCCGGCGAGCGCACGGTCTCGAAGGCGGGCAAGCCCGGCTGGCAGCCCGATGGCAGCTACCTGACCCCCGAGGGCCAGCGCCTGAAGACCGAGCTGGAGCAGACCGCCTACCTGCGCACCGTCCAGGACTGGATCATCCGCCCCCTAGTCAAGACCGTGTCCGGCGTGGCCGGGGTCGACGGCATCGGCGGCTTCGAGAAGCAGTACCACGTCCAGCCCGACCCGACGCGGCTCGCGTCCCTCGACCTGTCCTTCTCGGACGTCGCCCGGGCGCTGGAGGCCAACAACGCCAACCAGGGCGCCCGCTACCTGGAGGACAACGGCGAGGGCTACGTCGTGCGCGCCGCCGGCCGCCTGGAGAGCATGGACGAGATCGGCGACGTGGTCGTCGCCACCCGGGGCGGCGTGCCGGTGCGGATCAAGGACATCGCCGAGGTCCGCATCGGGCGCGACCTGCGCACGGGCTCGGGCAGCGAGGACGGCCAGGAGGTCGTCGTCGGCACCGCCCTGATGCTGATCGGCGAGAACAGCCGCACGGTGGCTGCCGCGGTCGACGCGCGCATGGAACAGATCCGCAAGAGCCTGCCGCCCGGCGTCGAGGTCCAGACCGTCCTCGACCGGACCCGGCTCGTCGAGGCGACCGTGAAGACGGTGGTGAAGAACCTGTCCGAGGGCGCGGCTCTCGTCATCGTCATCCTGTTCCTGCTGCTCGGCAACATCCGGGCCGCCATCATCACGGCCCTGGTCATCCCGGTCGCCATGCTGATGACCATGACCGGCATGGTCGAGGCGAAGATCTCGGCCAACTTGATGAGCCTCGGCGCCCTCGATTTCGGGCTGATCGTCGACGGGGCGGTGATCATCACCGAGAACGCCCTGCGCCACCTCGCAGAGAAGCAGCAGGAGCTGGGCAGGGGGCTCGACACCGAGGAGCGCCTCCAGACGGTCCGCGCCTCAGCCGAGGAGATGATCAAGCCGTCGCTCTACGGGCAGGCGATCATCATCTTGGTCTACGTCCCGCTCCTGACCTTCACGGGGGTCGAGGGCAAGATGTTCGAGCCGATGGCGCTGACCGTGATCATCGCGCTCGTGGCGGCCTTCGTGCTGTCGCTGACCTTCGTGCCGGCGCTCATCGCCATCGTCATCACCGGCAAGGTCACGGAGAAGGACAACCTCATCATCCGGGCGCTCAAGGCCGCTTACCGCCCGGTGCTCGGCGCGGCGGTCCGGGCGCCGTTCGTCTTCGTCGGCGCGGCGCTCCTGCTGCTCGTCGGGGCGGGCATCCTGTTCACCCGCCTCGGGACCGAGTTCATCCCGCAGCTCGACGAGAAGAGCATCGCCCTCAACGCCACCCGAATCCCATCGACCTCCCTCACCCAGTCGCAGGCGATGCAGCTCAAGGTCGAGAAGGTGGTCTCGAAATTCCCGCAGGTGGCCTACGTCTTCTCGAAGACCGGCACCGCCGAGGTCGCCTCCGACCCGATGCCGCCGAACTCCTCAGACACCTTCGTCATCCTGAAACCCCAGGAGGAGTGGCCCGAGCCGAGCCTGTCCAAGGCCGAGTTGCAGGAGCAGATCGAGAAGGCGGTCGGGGCGCTCGCCGGCAACGTCTACGAGTTCTCCCAGCCGATCCAGCTGCGCTTCAACGAGCTGCTCGCCGGCACCCGGGGCGACCTCGCCGTGAAGGTGTTCGGCGACGAGTTCGAGCCGATGCTGAAGGCGGCCAACCAGGTCGCGGCGGTCCTGAAGGGCATCGACGGCGCCGAGGACGTCAAGGTCGAGCAGACGGCGGGCCTGCCGTTCCTGGAGATCAAGATCAACAAGGCCGAGGCGGCGCGCTACGGCCTGAGCACCGGGGCGATCCAGGAGGTCATCGGCGCGGCCATCGGGGGACGGGACGCCGGCGTCGTGTTCGAGGGCGACCGTCGCTTCCCCATCGTCGTGCGCCTGACCGACAAGGTCCGCGAGGACCGGGAGGCCCTGGAGAACATCCCGGTGCCGCTGCCGGCGGGCCCGAACGGCCGGGCGAGCTCGGTCCTGCTCAAGCAGGTGGCGAGCTTTTCGGTCACCGAGGGACCGAACCAGATCTCGCGCGAGAACGGCAAGCGGCGGGTCGTGGTCACGGCCAACGTGCGCGGGCGGGACATCGGCTCGCTCGTCGCGGAGGCGCAGGCGAAGGTTGGAAGCCAGGTGCAGCTGCCGCCAGGTTCCTACCTCACCTGGGGCGGGCAGTTCGAGAACCTCGCCTCGGCCAAGCGGCGGCTGATGGTGGTGGTACCGGTCTGCTTCTTCCTGATCTTCCTGTTGCTGTACTCGGCCCTGGGCTCGCCGCGGGACGCGCTGCTGGTGTTCAGCGCGGTGCCGCTTGCCCTCACCGGGGGCATCTTCGCGCTTTGGCTGCGCGGCATGCCGGTCTCGGTACCGGCGGCGGTCGGGTTCATCGCGCTCTCGGGCGTTGCGGTCCTCAACGGCCTCGTCATGCTGACCTTCATCAAGCAGCTCGTGGCGGAGGGCCGGCCGAAGCGCGAGGCCATCCTGGAGGGCGCCATGACCCGGTTGCGGCCGGTGGCGATGACGGCGCTGGTCGCCTCGCTCGGCTTCGTGCCCATGGCCATCGCCACCGAGACCGGCGCCGAGATCCAGCGGCCGCTCGCCACCGTGGTCATCGGTGGCCTGATCAGCGCCACCCTGCTGACCCTGATCGTGCTGCCGGCCCTGTACGCCCGGTTCGGCAAGGTTGTCGTCCCGAAGGTCGCGGAGCGGCCGCGGGAGCCGGGGCCACGACACCTCAAGGCGGCGGAGTAGACGAGATGCGACGCGTCCCAACCTGGTTGGCGGCTCCTTTCGCCTTCCTCGCGCTGACGGGTGCGGCTCCGGGCGCGGACGGAGGCGTCGGCGAGGCTCCGTTCGGCCTCGCGTGGGGGCCCGTCGCCGACGTGCCGCGCCCGCTCAAGGCCGACCGCGAGGCCAACCTGACCGCGCTGTACTACCCGCGTGGCTGGCGGCCGGCCGTCGGGTCGGCAACGGCCGAGGTCGTGCTGGTGGTCTGCCGCGAGGAGGGTCTGCAGGAGGTCGTCTGGGTGGGGCTCCCCCTGGCGGGCGAGGAACTCGCGCGCGTGCGCCGCGCCATCCACGACGAAGGGGTGCGCCGCTACGGCGAGCCGACACCGGGGCCATCGGCCGATTCCGAGCTCTGGCCCGGCGGTCGGGCTCTCCTGGCCAGCCGCGAGGCTCCGGACGGGCGGCACGAGCTCGTCATGGCGGCGTTCGGTCCCGGCTACGCGGCCTGCTCGGCCGCCCACCTCGCCGCGACCGGACACCCCGCCGGCGCGCACGTGGCCGAGCTCATCGGCTCCTCCGGCCCCTGAGGCGGCCGGTCCGGGACGGCAACGAAAGACTGGGAGCGACATGGGACACGGACACGCGCACGGCGGCGGCCACGGGCATTCGCACGGCGGCGGCATACCCGCGGGCTCGGCGGCGGGCAGGAACAAGGGGCGCCTAGCCTGGGCGCTCGCCCTGACGCTGACCTACATGGCCGCGGAGGTCGTCGGCGGCCTGCTCACCGGCAGCCTCGCGCTGCTGGCCGATGCCGCCCACATGGTCACGGATGCCGGCGGCCTCGCGCTGTCGCTGCTCGCCATCCACTACGCGGCCAAGGCGCCGTCGCCGGGCAAGAGCTTCGGCTACATGCGCTTCGAGATCCTGGCGGCCCTCGCCAACGCCGTCGTGCTGCTCGGGGTGACGGCCTACATCCTGTACGAGGCCTACCGGCGCTTCTTCGAGCCGACCGAGATCCTCGGCTGGCCGATGATGCTGGTCGCGTTCGTCGGCCTCGGGGTGAACCTCGCCAGCATGAGACTCCTCGCGGGCGGATCGTCGGAAAGCCTCAACGTCAAGGGCGCCTACTTCGAGGTCTTCTCCGACATGCTGGGTTCGGTCGGCGTCATCGCCGCGGCCCTCGTGGTGATGGCGACGGGCTGGCGATGGGTCGATCCGCTGGTCGGCGCCGGCATCGGCCTGTTCATCGTGCCGCGCACCTGGCGCCTGTTGAGCGAGGCGCTTCACATCCTGCTGGAGGGAACGCCTCTGGGTGTCGATCTTGCCGCGCTACGAACGGAGATCGAGGCGATGCCTGGCGTGCGGCGCGCCTACGACCTTCATGCCTGGACGCTGACCTCCGGCTTCGACGCGATGAGCGGCCACGTGGTCATGGACGACGTCGCCGCCGGACCCGACCTCATCCGCGCGGTCCGGCGTCTGGTGAAGGAGCGACACGGCATCGAGCACGTCACCGTCCAGGTCGAGGACGAGGCGCTTTCGGCCGAGGCCGCGCGCCTGCCCGTGTGACGGCGAGCATCCGGCATGAGCAAGAAATCGGCGCGGCTGCAGAGCGAGTGGGCGCCAAATCCTCGGCGCAAGCGACGGGTCAGGCCATACGTCCGCAAAGCCGCGGATCGAATGATGATAGCGATCTGTATCGGATTGCCTCTGGCCGTATTGTTTCTCCAATACTTCAAGCACCTCATGAAGTGATGCCTGAGTAATGATGCTTGACTATGCAAGGTGTTTTCAATGAATGATCTACAAACGCACCATTTTGCCGTGACGACAACGGCGATGCTTGCGGTTCTGAGAACATCGACCATCGCCATGATGACCCTTCTCATGCAAAAACTTTCAGCACCTGAACGGGAAGAGGTTTTCGCAGAGATCGCGGCGACAATCGGTGAGTTGCCCCCGGATTATTCCCAGGCAGGCCCCGTGGGGACCAAGTTCTACGAAGAGGTGGTGGCCGAGGCGCCGGCGCTCGCGAAGGCATTCGTCCAAGATTTGCGTAGATCTCTTGGTTGAAATCCGATGAGACCATTTATCAGTTATCGAGTGTTGGTGACGGAGAGCAGAGGTCCCGCGGACCTGACGCGCCTGTCGCCTTTTCTGTGCTCGGTGCCCGGCCCGTCACTGAGGCTTAGGCGTCTCCGTATCGAGTGCCAACTGGGCATGGCGGATCTTCCTGGCGACACCGCGCCTGCGCGGGTTGCTCGCCCTGAATTTCGCCGTCGCGGCGGCCGGCGCCATGGTCATCGTCAATACCGTGGTAATCGTCCAGGCCCTGCTCGGACGCCCCCAGCACGACGTCGCCCTTGCCCTTGGACCCTTCGGCGCGGGCTCGATGGCCGCCGCCCTGGTCCTACCGCGGGTCCTGGACCGCCTGTCCGACAGGGGTGTGATGCTGCCGTCCGCCGCCTTCCTCGGAGTCGTCCTCGTCGGGGTCGCTGCCCTGACCTGGTGCGGGGCCATCGGCTGGCCCGTACTGCTCGGGACCTGGCTCGTCCTTGGGATCGGCTACTCCGCCGCCCAGTTCGCGCTCTCGCACGCGTCGTGGCTCCTCACTTACCCGCTGGCGGGCTGCCTCGGCGCTGCCGTCGGGATGCCCGCGACCCTGGCGGCACTCGGCGCCCTGACCGTCGCGGGCGTCGCGGCGGCGGCCATGCTTTGGCCTGCATCCGACCCGGACGTCGTCGCACATGCCCACGCGGACCTCGACCCGTCCCACCCCCACGTGCGGGGGATCGGTCAGGGCCGGCACGAGCATGCTTTCGTCATCGACGACCTGCATCGGCAATGGCCGTCCAGGGCGAATTAGGAACCACACGGCGAGCGTTGGAACGGCGACGCTCAGGGGGGGGCGTCGGGTGCCGGACATCCCTCATCCGATGGTCTGTCGGGGGCCGTGAGGATTGCGTCGCGGCAGGTCCGCATCGAGGGGAACACGGCATGAGGACGTTGCTCGGATCCTGGCAGCTGTGGGCGCTGCTTTCTGCCGCCTTCGCGGCGTTGACCGCGATCTTCGCCAAGGTCGGCATCGAGAACGTCAATTCCGACTTCGCCACCTTCATCCGCACGGTCGTCATACTCTGCGCCCTCGGCGCCATCCTGGTCGGCACGGTCCAGTGGGTACCGGTCGGGTCGGTCTCGGCCAGGACCTACGTGTTCCTGGTGCTCTCGGGCCTCGCCACGGGCGGCTCATGGATCTGCTACTTCCGCGCCCTCAAGCTCGGCGAGGCCAGCCGCGTGGCCCCGGTCGACAAGCTCAGCGTCGTGCTGGTGGCCGTCTTCGGGGTCGTCTTCCTCGGCGAACGTCTATCTCCACCGAATTGGCTCGGCGTCGCCCTCATCGCCGCCGGGGCCGTGCTCGTCGCCTATCGAGGATGAAGCCGGCGGGAAGGGATGCGTCGCGGCGCAGTCCAGGGCGAGGGCTCGAAACCGGACGGACCGACCGATGCGCGTGCTGTTGATCGAGGACGACCGGATGATCGGCGAAGGGCTGTCGAACGGCCTCTCGGCCGAGGGCTATTCCGTCGATTGGGTCCGCGACGGCGGCGAGGCCGAGACGGCCCTGCTCAACGGCGGCCACGCGCTCGCGCTGCTCGACCTCGGCCTGCCGGGCGGGGACGGACTTCGGGTGCTTCGATCCGCCCGGGCGGCCGGGATCGACACGTCGGTGCTCATCATCACGGCGCGGGACGGCCTCGAAAGCCGCGTCGCAGGCCTCGACCTCGGGGCGGACGATTACCTGGTCAAGCCGTTCGAGATGCGCGAGCTGCTCGCCAGGATGCGGGCCATCCTGCGCCGTCGGGCCGGGCGGGCGAGCGCGCGGCTCGTGGCCGCCGAGACCGAACTCGACACGGAAAGCCACGTCCTGTCCCACGCCGGGACCGTCGCGGTCCTGTCGGCGCGCGAATACGCCCTCATGCACGCCCTGATGGAGCGACCGGGGCGCATCCTCTCTCGTGCGCAGATCGAGGAACGCATCTACGGGTGGGGCGAGGAGGTCGAGAGCAACGCGGTGGACGCCCTGATCCTCACGGTCCGTCGAAAGGTCGGCAAGGGCGTGATCCTGAATGTCCGCGGCGCAGGTTGGATGGTACCCAAGCCATGAGGGCCGCCTCCCTGCGCCGCACGACGCTCGTCTGGATGACCGCCCTGCTCGCCGGAATCGGCTTGGCCGCGATGGTCGCGGCCTATGCCCTCGCGCGGATCGAGGCGGCCGATTTCCTCGACGGGCAGTTGCGGCAAGTCGCCCTCAACGCCGGTCCCGGGCTAACGGACGCGGACGCGCCGCCCGCCGCCGACCAGGACCCGGAGGACCAACTCGCCGTCACCATCTGGAAGGACGGGCAGGTCCTGCGCGACGACCGCGGCGTCGACGTCCGCCACCCCGGCCGCACGGGATATGCGAACGTCGTCATGGGCGGCGAGCTCTGGCGCACATACACGACCGCCAACGGCACAACGACGGTCCGGGTCGCCCAGCGCGACGTCGTGAGGGCGGAGTTCGCACGCAATGCGGCGCTCGGTGCCGTGGCCCCCCTGCTGCTCCTCGTCCCGCTGTCGTGGATCGTCGTCGGCTGGGCGATGAACCGGGCGCTCGGGCGGCTCGACGGCTTGGTGCATGACCTCGCCGGGCGCGGCGCCGCCGCCCAAGGCCCCTTGCCGACGCGCGGCGTGCCGACGGAGGTGGCGCCCCTCGTCGAGGCCATGAACGGGCTCATCCTTCGCCTGCAGGCCGCTCTGGCCGCCCAGAAGCGGTTCGTCGCCGACGCGGCGCACGAACTGCGTACGCCGCTCGCCGCGATGCAGATCCAACTCGACTCCCTCGGCGGGCCTGCCGGTGGCGGGAGCGACGCGCGGCGTACGGCGCTGGCGGACGGCCTCCGGAGGGCGAACCGGCTGGTGGATCAACTGCTCCGTCTCGCCCGGCTCGACGACGGTGCCGAGGCGCGTCCTGCATCCGTCGACCTCGGCCAGCTCCTGCTCGACTGCGTCGCCGACCACGTCGTGCTCGCCGAGCGCAAGGACATCGACCTGGGCGTGCATATCGAGACACCCGCGACGCTTCACGCGTCGGAGGACGAGGTCCGCGTCCTGTTCGCCAACCTCGTCGACAACGCCCTGCGCTACACGCCGTCCGGAGGCCAGGTCGACGTCCGTCTGCTGAACCGGGACGGTGCGTGCGTCGTCACGGTTCGGGACACCGGCTGCGGGCTGCCGCCGGGAAGCGAGGGCCGCCTGTTCGACCGCTTCTTCCGGGCCGCGCCACCGGAAGTCGAAGGCACAGGGCTCGGGCTCGCCATCGCCCGCCGCATCGCGGAGCGCAACGACCTCGGCCTGACGGTCGAAAACCGACGTGACGGGCAGGGGACCCTCGCAACCGTCAGACTGCCGGCCTGAGGCCGAGCCTGCGGCTCCTTTGGACGAAGCTCATTCTGCCCTCATTATGGCTCGCTATCACGGTGCCCGACCATGACGGACGGGAGACGGGGATGAGCGAGATCCAGCGCCAGATCTTGAACAAGGTACCGGAGGTCACCGCGGTCTTCTGGGTCATCAAGATACTGTCCACGACCGTCGGCGAGACCGGCGCGGACTACCTCGCGGTGAACGTCGGCCTGGGTGCCGCCGTCACCGCCACCCTCACGGCCGGCCTCCTCGCGGCCGTCCTCGCCCTGCAGGTGCGCGAGTGGCGCTACTTGCCCTGGACCTATTGGTCGACCGTCGTCCTCGTCAGCGTGGTCGGCACGCAGGTTACCGACATCCTGACCGACAAGCTCGGCGTGAGCCTCTTCGTCAGCACCGGCGTGTTCGCGGCCGCCCTCGCCACCGTGTTCGCCCTTTGGTACGCGACCGAGCGGACGCTCTCGATCCACGCCATCGTGACCCGGCGCCGCGAGGCGTTCTACTGGCTCGCCATCCTCCTGACCTTCGCGCTCGGCACGGCCGCGGGCGACCTGGCTACCGAGGCGCTGGGGCTCGGCTTCAATCTCGGCGTCGTCATCTTCGGCACGATGCTGGCCGCCCTCGCCCTCGCCTGGCGCCTCGGCACGAACCCGGTGACGATCTTCTGGCTCGCCTACATCGTCACGCGCCCCCTCGGCGCATCGCTGGGCGATCTGCTGTCGCAGGCACGGGAATACGGCGGCCTCGGCTTCGGCACGGCCTCCACCAGCCTCGCCTTCTTCGCCGTCATCGTCGCCCTGGTGACGTCCCTGAGCCTCGTCTCCGGACGCCCTGGCGAGCCGGCCGGACAGCGGCGGGCCTGACCGTCCGCCGCCTCCCGCATCCCCATCCTCCAGTCCTTCCAACGCCGCACGACACGGAGCGAATGACCATGCGAAACATCCTCCTCGCCGCCATCGCCGCGACGGTCATCGGCGCCACGGCCGCCCCCCTGGGCCTGCAGGCGATGCAGGACGCCGCCGTCGGAGCGACGCCCAAGGCGATGGCGGCCTCGAAGCTCGGCGACCTCTCCAAGTTCCGGACCATCGTCGTCGACGTAAAGGCGATGACCGACCGGGGCGACCTCGCCGCCGCCAAGACGCGCATCAAGGACCTGGAATTGTCCTGGGACGCGTCCGAGGCCGGCCTGAAGCCGCGAGCCGCCGCCGACTGGCACGTCGTGGACAAGGCCATCGACCGCACCCTCGACGCGTTGCGGGCTTCGAACCCCGATCCGGCCGCCTGCCGTCGCGCGGTCGACGACCTGCTCGCCATCATCGACCAGACCCACACCGCGTGAGCCAGCCCTCGCTTTCCCACGGCAGCCCGATGCAACCGACCGAGCGACCCGGACACGTCGAACCCGCCAAAGTGCCAGAAGCCACCGCCGGGTTCTGGGCCATCAAGATCGTGGCCACGACGTTGGGCGAGGTCGGCGGCAACGCGGTCACGTTGACGCTCGGTCTCGGCTATCTCGCCGGCACGGCGATCTTCGGGGCCGCCCTGGCGGTGCTGCTCGCCGCACAGGTCCGGGCGGACCGCTTCCAGCCGCTCCTGTACTGGGCCGTGGTCACCGCGACGACGCTCGCAGGCACGACCCTCGCCGACTTCTGCGACCGGTCCCTCGGCATCGGCTACGCGGGCGGGTCCCTGGTGTTGCTCGGATTGGTCGTCGCGACCCTGATCCTGTGGAAGCGCACGCTCGGCACGGTCGCCGTGGAGACGGTACGGTCCCCGCGGGCCGAAGGTTTCTATTGGGCCACGGTCATGTTCTCCCAGACGCTCGGCACCGCGTTGGGCGACTGGATGGCCGACAGCAGCGGACTCGGGTACAACGGGAGCGCGCTCCTCATCCTCGTCGCGCTGGTCGTGGTCACGGCCCTCCAACTGCGAACGCGCGTTTCCAGGCCGATGCTGTTCTGGACGGCGTTCGTCCTGACGCGGCCGCTCGGCGCCACCCTCGCCAACTCGCTCGACAAGCCAGTCGCTTCCGGCGGCCTGGGCATCGACGACATCACGATCTCCGGCGTGCTCGCGCTCGTCATGGCCGGGCTCGTCCTCCTCATCCCGCAGCGTGCCGGTCGCCGGGCGGCCTGCGCCGACGCGCCGTGAGGTTTCCCCTCGAAGAAGGAGCAGGTCCGATGGACGACCGTTACGAACGCGCTCTGAGCAAGGTGCCGGAGGTCACGCTGGGCTTTTGGATCATCAAGATCCTGGCCACGACGCTCGGGGAGACCGGCGGCGATACCGTCACCATGACCCTCAATTGGGGCTACCTCGCCGGTACCGCCCTGTTCGCCGTGCTGCTGGTCGCGCTCGTGGTCGCCCAGGTCATGTCGAAGCGGTTCCACCCGGTCCTGTACTGGTCCACGATCGTCGCCTCGACCACCTTCGGTACGACGATGGCGGACTTCGCCGACCGCTCGCTCGGCATCGGGTACACCGGCGGGTCGACCCTGCTCCTCGTTTGCCTCGCGGCCGTGCTCGGGCTCTGGTACGCGACCGAGGGCACCGTGTCGGTGAACACGGTTTCGACCCCCCGGGTCGAAGCGTTCTATTGGGGGGCGATCACCTTCTCGCAGACGTTGGGCACCGCGCTCGGCGACTGGCTCGCGGACACCGGCGGCCTCGGCTACGAGGTCGGCGCCCTCGTCTTCGCGGCGGCGCTCGCGGTCGTCGTCGCCCTTTACTACCGGACCTCGGTTTCGCGCGTCACGCTCTTCTGGGCGGCGTTCATCCTGACCCGCCCGCTCGGGGCCACGGTGGGCGATTTCCTCGACAAGCCGGTCGCCGACGGCGGGTTGAACCTGAGCCGGCCGCTCGCCTCCGCCGTGATCGCGGCCTTCATCGTCGCGCTCATCGTCCTCCTCCCGCAAAGGGCCGGTCAGCATCCGACAGAGGGAGCACAGGCGTCGCGCTGACCCGGACGTTCCCGTGCGAGCGCCGAACGGCCACCGTGCCTTGCCCAAAGCTTCCGGATCGCCACGTCCAAGCGTATGATGAGGGGGAACCTATAGTGCCAAAGCATGCCCGCTGCATTACGCGACGACTTCATCGGGCTGGATGAGTACGAACGCCTCTGCGAAGCGGCGGAGGAAGGGGAGCGGCTGGAGTACATCGACGGGCAGGTTGTCCGCATGCTGGTCGGCGGCTCCATCGCCCACCATGCCTTGACCCGGTGCCTCGATAACCTGATTGCCGACCGCCTCCCCCCGGCGGGCCGTGCGCGTCATTACGTCAGACGATGCGGCTCCAAGCGGGAACGGCACGCGTCTACCCGGATGTCTTCGTCGCCTGCGGGGATACCGTCGAACCGGATCCGGAGACCAACAGCGTCCGTTCGGCGACCGTCATCGTGGAGGTTCTGCCCCCCGCGACCGAACGGTACGACCGCGGCGGGAAATGGCTCGAATACCAGACGCTGCACGACCTCATGCATTTCGTCCATGTCGCGCAGGACCAACGCCGGGTCGGATTCTTCCACCGTCAGGGAGACGGATGGCACTACGAACTCCTACAAGGACCGGACGCCGTCCTTCGGCTAGCGGCCATCGGGGTCGAGTTGAGGCTCGACGATTTCTACTCGTCCATCCCGCTGCTAGCCACGGAGGGCGGCGACCTCGCTACCCAAGCCACGTTTGCCACCGTTCAGGTATCGGGCATTGCGGGGATGAAGGGTCTTCCACGCTCGCCGGACATCTACGCCATGGTTACGGAGATGGACGCCGGCGAGTGTGAGGCGGCCGTAGCTGCCATCGTCGGCTTGGTCGGTACGCCCGCGATGGTGGATTGGAAGTCCGTACTGCCGGAGCGGCTGCAGAACCGGCTGGATGCTGTTCTGAGCGCCAGCACTTACTATTAGGCAGTCCTTTCAGGAGCCGGGCGGCTTAATCATAACCGAAGGGGGGCGGCCCCATGAGGGCTTGGGCGTCCTCCAACGCCCGGTCGACGTTGCGGGGGTGTTTGCCCGCTCTGGCACCCGCCGCGACGACCAACGCCGGATGGAACCCCGTCTTCATTACCCACTCCGAACCTAAGCGGTCCGTACCCCGACGGCTAGGGCGGCCATGGCGCTCAGCAGGTAACCGACCTCAAAGCGTTGGATCTCGGTCACCAAAGGGCACTGACGAAAGCTTGATGTTGACAGCGGAGAGCATCTCTGAATCAATGCTCTCCCAACCTGAAAACCTGCCGATACGCCGGCGAGGTCAGGCTTCTCAGTAAATCGGTCCACATAATTCGCTTCCCGGGACATATTTTACTGAGAAATTACAGGCTGAGCCCTAGACGTCCAGATTGGCGACGCTGAGGGCGTTTTCCTGAATGAACTCGCGCCGCGGCTCCACCACATCGCCCATCAGCTTCACGAACAGGTCGTCGGCGTCTGTCACGTCCTTCACCTTGACCTGCAGCAAGGAGCGCACGTCGCGATCCAGGGTGGTCTCCCAGAGCTGCTGGGCGGTCATCTCACCGAGGCCCTTGTAGCGCTGGAGCTGCAGGCCCTTCCGGCCAAAGGCCATCACCGCCTCGAACAGGGCGACGGGCCCGTGCAGCACGGTCTCGTCGGACTTACGCATCAGGGTGGCGGGTTCGCCATAGATTTCCCGGAAGGCGTCGGCCCGCTCGGACAGACGCCGGGCTTCCTGCGAGGTGATCAGGCCGAGATCCAGGGTCGCCACCTGCCGGACGCCGCGCAGCGTCCGGCTGAGGCGATAGCCGCCCTCGAAGGATTCGCCCTGCCAGCCGCGCTCGATCTCGTCCGCGATGGCGTCGAGCCGGCGGGCGGTCAGGTCGGCCAGCACCTCGGCCTCGCCGGTCCGCGAGGCCGCCTCGGGGTCGAAGGCGCCGGCCAGCACCGCCTGCTCGACCACGGCGCGGTCGTAGCGCGTGTGCAGCCCCTGCAGGATGTTGCGGAAGGTCCGCGCCTCCTCGACGAGGCTCTTGAGCTGAGGCCCGGCGAACTCCGCACCGGTGGAGAGGCGCAGGATCGCCCCGTCGGTCCCCTGGTCGATCAGGTAATCCTCAAGGGCGCGCTCATCCTTCAGGTAGATCGCCTTCCGGCCGCGCTCCGCTTTGTAAAGCGGTGGTTGCGCGATGTAGAGATGGCCGCGGTCGATCAATTCCGGCATCTGCCGGAAGAAGAAGGTCAGAAGCAGCGTCCGGATGTGCGAGCCGTCCACGTCCGCATCGGTCATGATGATGATGCGGTGGTAGCGCAGCTTCTCCGGGTTGAAGCCCTCGCGGTCGGTCGAGGAGCGCCCGATCCCGGCGCCGAGCGCCGTGATCAGCGTGCCGATCTCGGCCGAGGACAGCATCCGGTCGGCGCGGACGCGCTCGACGTTCAGGATCTTGCCGCGCAGCGGCAGCACCGCCTGGAAGGTCCGGTCGCGGCCCTGCTTGGCCGAGCCGCCGGCGGAATCACCCTCAACCAGAAGGATCTCGCACTTCGTCGGGTCGCGCTCCTGGCAATCGGCGAGCTTGCCGGGCAGCGAGGCGATGTCGAGAGCGCCCTTGCGGGTCACGGTCTCGCGGGCCTTGCGGGCGGCCTCGCGCGCCGAGGCCGCCAGGACCACCTTGGCCATGACCGACCGCGCCTGGCTCGGATTCTCCTCGAGCCAGGTCGACAGGCCTTCGTTGAGGACGTTCTCGACCGCGGGCCGGACCTCGGACGAGACGAGCTTGTCCTTGGTCTGCGACGAGAATTTCGGGTCCGGCACCTGCACGGAGATGACGGCGGTGAGGCCCTCGCGGCAATCCTCGCCGGTGAGCGACACCTTCTCCTTCTTGGCGATGCCGCTGGATTCGGCATAGCCGGTGACCTGCCGGGTCAGGGCCGCCCGGAAGCCGGCCATATGGGTGCCGCCGTCCCGCTGCGGGATGTTGTTGGTGAAGGGCAGCACGGTCTCGTTGAACGAGTCGTTCCACCAGAACGCGACCTCGACGCGGATCCCGTCGCGCTCGGAACTGACGACCACCGGGCTGGTCATGCCGTCGATCGGCTTGCGGGAGCGGTCGAGATACCGGACGAAGGCCTCGATGCCGCCTTCGTAGTACAGCTCCTCGCGCTTCTTCTCGGCATGGCGGGCATCGGTCAGGACGATGCGTACGCCGGAATTGAGGAAGGCGAGTTCACGCAGGCGCTTCTCCAGCGTCCCGTAATCGAACTCGATCATCGTGAAGGTTTCGGTGGAGGGCAGGAAGCTGACTTCCGTCCCGCGCCGACCGTTGCCGGGCCCGACGACCTCCAGGGGCGCCACGGCGTCGCCGTGGCGGAACTCCATCGCGTGCTCCTTGTCGTTGCGCCAGATGCGCAGGCGAAGCCACGACGACAGGGCATTCACCACCGACACGCCGACGCCGTGCAGGCCGCCGGAAACCTTGTAGGAGTTCTGGTCGAACTTACCGCCGGCGTGCAGCTGGGTCATGATGACCTCGGCCGCCGAGACACCCTCCTCCTTGTGGATGTCCACCGGGATGCCGCGCCCGTTATCGGAGACGGTGCAGGATCCGTCGGCGTTGAGGGTGACGGTGACGAGATCGGCATGGCCCGCCAGCGCCTCGTCGATGGCGTTGTCCACGACCTCGTAGACCATGTGGTGGAGGCCGGAGCCGTCATCGGTATCGCCGATATACATGCCGGGCCGCTTGCGGACGGCGTCGAGGCCCTTCAGCACGCGGATGGATTCCGCGCCGTAATCGGCAGGCTCGGTCTGGGGGGTGTCGGCCATGAACTTCCTCGGGCAGGCGGGCCTAATCGCGTCGGTGGCAGATGCGCCGTCGGGTGCCCGCGCCTGAACTCTCGCTTGATCCGCCTGATATAGGGGTTCCGCGTTGAGATTGCACGATTTTACGGGCCCGCGGCGGGCCCGTCCCGAAGCTTTTGTGACGCTCGCCGCTTAACGCCGCGTTAGCCCTCAATGCCGCCCGCGCTCGCCGTGTCGAGGCGGCCGATCGCCTCCGGCGAAAGGGTCAGCCGGACGGCGCCGAGGAGCTCGTCGAGTTGCGCCACCGAGGTCGCGCTGGCGATGGGCGCCGTGATGCCGGGGCGGGCGATGATCCAGGCAAGCGCCACCTGGGCCGGGCTGGCACCGTGCGTCTGCGCGACCGAATCGAGCACGTTCAGCAGCGCGAGACCGCGCGGGTTGAGGTACTTGGCGACGCGGTTCTCACGGGCCCGTCCCGTCGCGTCCTGGGCGCTGCGGTACTTGCCGGTGAGGAAGCCCGCGGCCAGCGAGAAGTAGCCGATGACGCCGATCTGTTCGGCCCGGCAGAGCGGCTCCAGCTCGGCCTCGTAACCGCGCTGGGCGAGGCTGTAATCCGGCTGGAGGCATTCGTAGCGTGGCAGCCCCGCGGAGGCGGCTATCGTCAGTGCCTCCTTGAGCCGCGCCGCGCTGTAGTTCGAGGCGCCGATCGCGCGGACCTTGCCCGCCGCGATCAGGCGCTCATGAGCCCGCAGGGTCTCGTCCAGGGCCACGTCGTTATCGTCGACATGGGACTGGTAGAGGTCGATCCGGTCGATCCGCAGCCGCCGCAGCGAGGCCTCGCAGGCCCGCTCGATATGGGCCGCCGAGAGACCCTTGCCGGCCTCGCCCATGTCCATCCCGACCTTGGTCGCCAGCACGATCCTGTCCCGGACGCCCGGACGGCTGGCCAGCCATCGTCCGATCACCGTCTCGGATTCCCCGCCGACATGGCCGGGGGCCCAGCGCGAATAGACGTCGGCGGTGTCGATGAAATCGAAGCCGCTCTCCACGAACCGGTCGAGGATCGCGAAGGCGCTCGCCTCGTCGGCGGTCCAGCCGAAGACGTTGCCGCCCAGGCAGAACGGCGCGACCGTCAGGTCGGAGCGGCCGATGCGGCGCTTGTCCATGATGTCGGTCAGTCCTGCAGGAAGGGATTTGAGACACGCTCCTCGCCGAGCGTGCTCGTCGGACCATGGCCCGGGATGAAAGCGATGTCGTCGCCCAGCGGCAGGACCTTGTCCTTGATGGCCCGGATCAGCTGCTCGTGGTTGCCGCCCGGCAGGTCGGTGCGGCCGACCGAGCCCTTGAACACCACGTCGCCGACCAGGGCGAACCGCGCGTCCCGGCTCACGAACACGACGCTGCCGGGCGAGTGCCCGGGGCAGTGAAGGATATCGAAGCCGAGACCGCCGACCGTCACGGCATCGCCCTCGTCGAGCCAGCGGTCGGGCGTGACGGGCCGGGCCGCGCCGAGGCCGTAATTGGCGGCGGTCTCGGGCAGGGAATCCAGCAGGAACTTGTCCGCCTGGTGCGGCCCCTCGATCGGAACGCCGAGGCGCTCGCGCAGCTCGTCGGCGCCGGCGGCGTGGTCGACATGACCGTGGGTCAGCAGGATCTTCTCGACGGTGACGCCCTGCTCGCGGATGGCCGCCTCGATCCGATCGAGATCGCCGCCGGGATCCACCACGGCGCCGACCTTGGTCGTGTCGTCCCAGATCAGGGTGCAGTTCTGCTGGAAGGGTGTGACCGGGATGATCCCGGCGCGTGGCGTACCTGGCATGTCGTCCCGCGTGTAGGCAGCGCCGCTCCGGACGCCCTCGGCCGCAGTCTAGCGCAGAACACTGGTGGGCGGCACCCTGTGCGGCACGCTCAGGCCGCGTTGCCCCTGGGGCGGCGCAGGCCGTCGTGAAGCGCCAGCATTTCGGCCATGCCGAGCGCCCGCGAGCTCCAGCGCGTCTCCGCGGTGTTGACCTGCGTGAACCGGTCGTGGGACCGGCCGCCATAGGCTCCGAACAGGGTCCTGCCCGCCTCGACGGCACCGTCGTCCCGCGCCGTCTCGTCCGGCCGGTCGATCCGGTAGGACGGCGTCGGCGACCGGCCGGTCACGCCGATCCGCACCGAGGCGTCGCCGTAATGCTTCTGGCACAGCCTCATGGTGACCAGCACCTCGCGCAGGTAGTCTTCAGCGTCGGCGAGATCCGGCAGGATGTCGGCGATCGTCGCGTCCGAGGGATAATGCTTCGTCCGGGCCATGCTACACCTTGCTCAGGCGTGTCCTACCGTCTTCGCCGGCCGAGGGCGAGCCGGGCGCCGGTTTTCCTCACGCCGGCCGCCGCTTCAACAGCGCGTCGAGGCCCCCGACCCGGAACCAGTGGTACCCGTAGCCTTCCAGGAACAGGCAGTGCCGGCCGTCCTCGCCGACCTCGCTGCGGCTGCCGGTCAGCACATCGACGAGGATGTCGTGCTCGGAATCCTCCACGCCGGATGCCATGGCGACCTCGACAGGCTCCGGCGCCAGATTGTGGACACACAGGATGGCGTTGCCGCGCCAGTCGTAGCGGAGCGCCAGCACCGAGGGACGCCCGGTCTCCATCGGGACCACGTCGCCCCAGCCGATCTCCGGCGCCTCCTTGCGCTGCCGGATCATGCTCTGCATCCAGTTGAGCAGCGAGTCGGCCTCGTGGCGCTGGTCGGCGACGTTCACGTGCGCGTAGCCGTAGGGCCCGTGGTCGATCAGCGGAATCACCGTGCGGTCGGCCGTGGAGAAGCCGCCCTGATACTCGCTGGTCCACTGCATCGGCGTGCGGGCGCAGTCCCGCTCCTTGAGCGCGAGCTCGTCGCCCATGCCGATCTCGTCGCCGTAACGCAGCACCGGCGTCCCCGGCAGGGTGAACATCAGCGAATAGGCCAGCCGGATACGGCGGGGATCGCCGGCCAGCATCGGTGCGAAGCGGCGGCGGATGCCGCGGTCGTAGAGCTGCATCCCCTTCTCGGGCCCGAAGGCGTCGAACACGCTCTGACGCTGCTTGCCCGTCAGGCGTCCCAGGTCCAGCTCGTCGTGGTTCCGCAGGAAGATGCCCCATTGGCAGGAGAGCGGGCGCGGCTTCGTCCGCTCGATCGCCTTGACCAGCGGGCGCGCATCATGGGCCGCAAGGGCGTAGAAGGTCGCCTGATTGACCTGGAAGTTGAACATCATGTGCATGCGGTCGGCGTCGTCGCCGAAATAATCCATGTCCTGGTTCGGCAGGATGTTGGCCTCGGCCAGGATGATGGCGTCGCCCTGGCGCCATTGCAGGAACTCGCGCAGGTCGCGCAGCATCTCGAACTGCTCGCGGGGCTTGCCGCCGACATCGGCCCCCTTCTCGGCGATGACGAACGGCACGGCATCCATGCGGAAGCCGGAGACGCCCAGCTGGATCCAGAAACCCATGATCTTGAGGATCTCGGCCAGCACCTCGGGATTGGCTGTGTTGAGATCCGGCTGGAAGTTGAAGAAGCGGTGGAAATACCACGCCTTGGCCTTCGCATCGTAGGTCCAGGTGGTCTCCTGCACGCCCGGGAAGACCATGCCCTCGTCGGCGCTCGCGGGGCGCTCTTTCGACCAGACGTACCAGTCGCGATAGGGCGAGTCCGGGTCGGAGCGGGCCGACTGGAACCATGGGTGCTGGTCCGAGGTGTGGTTGACCACGAGGTCGATCAGCACCCGCAGCCCCCGCTGCTTGGCGGCGTGGGTGAAGGCGACGAAGTCACCGAGCGAGCCGTAATCGGGGTCGACGCCGTAATAGTCGGCGATGTCGTAGCCGCCATCCTTCTTGGGCGACGGCTGGAAGGGCATCAGCCAGACCGCGGTGGCGCCCAGGCCCTGGATGTAGTCGAGCCGGCGCTCGAGCCCAGCGAAGTCGCCGATCCCGTCGCCGTTGGCATCCATGAAGGTGCCGACCGACAGGCAATAGATGATGGCGTTCTTGTACCACAGGTCGTTGATCATGGCCCCCCCGGCGTCGTCGCGCCTCACGAACGTGGGACCCCATCAAAGCGTTGCCGTGCGGCGTCTCCTTAAATCAGCCGCGTTGTGCACGCCCTGTTCAGGCGCGCTCCCGAAAGGTCCGCGCCCGCCCCGTCGCGTCCCCCGAACTCGGCCCGTATGAACGCCATCCTGATCAAGCTGTTCGCGACCGCCCTGACCCTGAGCCAGGTCACGACCCGGCCGGAGGCGGTCCGGACGCAGTTCGATCCAGCCACCGATGGGCCCGAGGTTGTGCGCCTGCTGCGCGACGGCTGCGCCCACATGCGCAAGGCCTTCGACATCGAGGACATCAACCTCGACGAGCTGATCACCACCGCGATGGAGGATCCGTCCACCGTCGCCGGGCCGGCCGCCCCGAAGATCCTGCACGGGCTCGACCTGAACGAGCTGAACACGAGCTACAAGCAGTTCTGCAAAGGCGAGAACCCGGCGAACTCGCCCTTCGACGCCAAGGCGGTGATCGAGTTCTACGACAACGCCACCAAGGACCTGCCCAGCGCCGAGGCCCTGCGCGACAAGGCGCTGCCCGGCATGACCCGGATCCTCGACGGCGCCGGCAAGCCCTTCGCCGAGGCCTCCGAGCCGAACGGGCGCCGCATCGTCGTGCCGATCACGGCGGTTCCGACGCTGGTGCAGAAGGCCTTCATCGCCGCCGAGGACAAGCGCTTCGAGACCCATCACGGCATCGACGAGCGCGGCGTGATCCGCGCCTTCATCGCCAATCTCGCTTCGCCGGGACGTCCGGCGGGTGGTTCGACCATCACCCAGCAGGTGGTCAAGAACCTCTCGGTCGGCGACGACGTCACCTACGAGCGCAAGATCCGCGAGATGATCGTCGCGTCGCGGCTGGAGCGGATCCTCTCGAAGCCGCAGATTCTCGGGCTCTATCTCAACGGCATCTATCTCGGCCGCGGCGCCTACGGCATCGAGATGGCGGCGCAGAGCTATTTCGGGAAGCCGGTGGGGCAGCTCACCCTGCCGGAGGCCGCGCTCCTCGCCGGCATGCCCAAGGGGCCGAATTTCTACAGCCCCGACAAGTATCCGGACCGGGCGCGGGAGCGGCGCGCCTACGTGCTCGCCCGCCTCAAGGAAGAGGGCGCGATTACCGAGGCCGAGATGAGCGCGGCGATCAAGTCCGATCTCGGGCTGAAGCCGATCGAGACCGCGCGGCGCGATTCCGGCTTCTACGTGGTGGATTTCCTCAATCGGGAGGCCCGCACCTTCGCGGGAGTGGATTCTTTGACCTCCGGGTCGCTGACCGTCCGCTCGACGATCAATGCGGGCCTGCAGCGCTCCGTCGAGGAGGCTCTCCAGGACGGGCTCGCCAATTACGAGCGCTCCACGGGCCGTCAGGTCTTCGCGGGGCCCGAACTCAACCTCGCCGACAGCGTCCGCCGGATCCAGGCCGCGACTCCTGCACCGGAGGGGGCGACACAGGCGGCGCCCGCGGTGACGGGAGCGCGAACGGATGCGCCCAAGGCGGATGCCAAGATGGACGCCAAAGCGGACGCCAAGGCGCGTCGTGGCGAGAAGGTCGCGGCGGTCCCGCAGAAGAAGCCGGCCTGGCTTCTGGCGCTCGAGAGCGCCCGCCCGGTGCTCTACGACGTGCATTGGCCGATGGCGGTGGTGCTGGAGACCGGGCGCGGCGGCATGAAGGTCGGCCTCGCCGATGGCCGGACCGCCGTCCTCGACCCCGGCATCGCCCGGGGCAAGCTGCAGGTCTACGACGTGATCCGCGTGAAGGTCGGTTCGGGCAAGGGCGGCCTGCGCGCGCAGATCCGCGTCCGGCCCACGGTCCAGGGCGCGGCCCTGGTGATGGAGAACCAGACCGGCCGGATCCTCGCGATGGCCGGCGGCTTCTCCTACCCGCTGAGCCAGCTCAACCGCGTCACCCAGACGGTGCGCCAGCCCGGCTCGACCCTGAAGCCGCTGACCTATCTCGCCGCGCTCAATGCCGGCTTGCAGCCCAACACCCTGGTGATGGATTCCGCCGTCACCCTGCCGCCGATCGGCGGGACCGGCGATTCCTGGTCGCCGAAGAACTACGAGGGGGGCGGTTCGGGCCCCACCACCCTGCGGCGCGGCCTCGAATTCTCCAAGAACCTCGTCACCGCCCGTCTGCTCCAGGGTGGAATCGAACCCAAGGCGCCGGCGAGCCTGAAACGGGTCTGCGACATCGCCCTGGAGGCACAGATCTACGCCGAGTGCGAGCCCTACTATCCCTTCGTCCTCGGCGCGCAGCCGGTGCGGATGCTGGACCTCGCGGGCTTCTACGCGGCAGTGGCCAACGAGGGCGCGCGTCCGGCCCCCTACGCGCTCGAATCCGTCGAGCGGGACGGCAAGCCGCTCTACACGCACCCCGCCAAGGAGCCGGCGCGGATCGCCTCTGCGGACCGGGTCGCCTTCTACCAGCTCAAGACCATGCTGCAGGGGGTGACACAGCACGGCACCGCGGCGGCGCTGTCGAAGGTCTCGGCCTACGTCGCCGGCAAGACCGGAACCTCCGAGAACGAGAACGACGCGTGGTTCGCGGGCCTGACCAACGAGATCAGCGTGGTGGTCTGGGTCGGCTACGACAACGCCGACGGCACCCGCAAGACCCTCGGCCGCGGCCAGACCGGCGGCCATGTCTCGGTGCCGATCGCCTCGGCGATCCTGCAGGCGGCCTGGGCGAACGGAATCGCCAAGACGCCGCTGCGGGGCCCCTCCCCCGAGGCGCGCCCCTTCATCGCCGACCTGGCGGTCGATCCGCGCAGCGGCGTGCGGGTCGCGGGCGGCGGCTTTCTCGAGCATTTCCGCACAAGCGGCGACGGACGGATGGCGGACACGCAGTACCGCCTCGTTCCGCGGGAGACGCTCTACGCCATGCGGCCCGATGCCCAGGACGGCGATCTCGCCGGCGCCGACGATGGCGCGAACGTGGCGGGCGACTATTACGGCAACATGACGGGCGAGCGGCCGCGGGCCGACTTCCTGGACCCGTTCGGCGAGCGTCCGGCGCCGCGCAGCCGCCGTGCGCAGGGCGATGTGGATCTCTACGGGCAGGATCCGTACAAGCCCTGGCCCGGCCAGACAAACCGCTCGCCGTTCGGCGGGGATGACGACGCGCGCCGGCCGCGCCGCCGCGATCCGGATTACCTGTTCGGCGAAGATCCCGGTTACTGACTGCCCTCCCCGAGAGATGAGAATCCCGTTGCGTCAGCAGCTTCCTGCCGCCCTGGCGGCCGCCCTCACGGTCGCTCTCCCGGCCATCCCGGTCCGCGCTCAGACGCCCGCCGCCAACACGGCGCCGGCACCGGAGCGGGTCAAGGATGTGCCCTCGGTCACGGCCGTCGACCCCGCCGCGATCAAGCCGGGCCAGATCCTGTTCACCGATCACCGCGAGAATCCGTCGGCGCCGGAGAACGGCCTGATCCCGTATCTCGACTGGTTGAAGGTGCGGCCGGCCGAGGCGGCGGCGCTCGCCCCCTATCCCGGCTACAAGGAGCCGGATTACACGGTCACGGTGAACGGCGTGACCAAGCCCCGGCACGAGACGCTGAAGGTCTATGTGGCCGAGGGGCGCTTCGTCGTCCCGCGGCCGGCCGAGGCGATCGACCTGCAGGCCTTCGCCAATCTCGCCTTCGTCCAGAAGATGGATCCGGCGATCAAGCACCGCGCCATCTCGGCCGCCGACGTGACCCCCAACAAGGATCCGGCCGCCGCCTTCGCCAAGCGACCCGACCGGCCCTGGTGCGAGGGGGCGGGCGCCTGCATCGAGTCGCGCTACGATCTCGAGGGCAAGCTGCCGCTCGGGGTGAAGCTCGCCAACAAGCTGGAGGAAGGGTCGGCCAAGAAGATCGCCGAGTTCGTCTCGTTCCAGAGCGAGTTGCGGGTCCTCGGGCCGGACCAGGGCGCCGCGCTCAAGGCACTGACCAAGATCGACACGTCCGTCACCGGCGGGCTGGAGCAGACGATCTTCTGGGTCAACCAGATCCTGCGCTTCGGCAAGTTCCTCGCCGTGTTCCAGCCGATGCCGAACGACCCGACCAAGACGGTGGTCACCACCTACATGGCCTTGGCGATCAAGGGGGACGTCCTCGACCGCAAGGCCGAGTACGCCCGTGTGCCGGTCCTCAAGAACCTGCTGCCGGCGCAGGTGCTGATGGGCAATTCGAGCTTCAACACCGGCAACTCGATCAGCGCCGGCCTGCCGGTCTACGCCCGCAACCGGATCGCCGCCTTCGCGGACGCGCTCACCAAGCGCTGACGCGTCGCGACCGCGGGTGTCACATCCCGCGGTTGCCGATCGTCGGCAGCGTGGGCTGGGTGTAGGCGCGGTTCACGTCCCGGCGGCTCTGGGTGCCGTTCGTGTTGCCGGAGGCGCGGTAATTGTCGAGGTTGAAGGTCTCGGCCAGCCCGCTGCGCGAGTCCGGCCCGTCGCTGGTGCTGCAGGCGCACAGGCCACCGATGGTGAGTGCGGAGAGGGCGAGAAGGGTCAAGCGCATCGCAAATCCTGAAGCCTGCCGGAGTCGAGCCTCCCTCCGGCATCTCCCGGACGAGGCCTCGACGAAACGTCTCGCGGCATGGTCAGCCCGAGAGCGCGCCCGTCAAGGTCGCGCGCAACGTGTAAATCCGTTCTGTGGCCTCCGATGCGCAGCGGCCACGGAAAATCCACCACACCCCCGGTTTGGGGCGGATACCGACGGGCAATCGTGTTGAGCGCGGCCCGCGCCCCCTGGCGAATCCAGACCGTTTCGGGCGACAACCCTCGGCAATGAGCAACGTCTTGCCCTTCCGCCCGCGTCCCACCGTCACGCGCCTCGCCCGCTGCGAAGTCGTGACCGTGGCCGGTGATCTTCTCGCCCTCCTGGAGCAGCTCGAGGATGTGAGCGCCCGCGCCGCCGCGATGGGTCGCCCCGCGCTCGAGGTCGAGCGGACGGTCCAGCACCTGCTCGATGCCGTGAGTGCGGTCGAGCGCGCCCTCGACTGCATCGGCGAGGGCGAACAATCCGCTCCGGGCTGATCGGCGCTTCACCCCCACCGCATCCCGATCGCGTCATCGCCCTCAGACGGGGGCGTCGAATACTGCACCGTCGCGAAGTCGACGGGTGTTGCTAAGCAGATCGTAAATCATCCGGAACCCTCCAGTACGCCTTGCGGTTGAGGGTCGGATGCTCACGTCGGGCGTCGGTTCCGGAGGATGTCATGAGGCTTCGCACGAGCAGTTTGCTGGCCGTCATGACGTCCGGCGGCCTTCTCGCCGGGACGACGATGCACGCCCACGCGGCCGAACTGGGCTTCCTCGAGATGCTGTTCGGGGCTCGGCCGGCGGTTCAACAAGCTCAGCCCGCGCAGACCCAGGCTCCGGCCTTCGAGGGCCGTTCGTATGGCCGCCAAGCGAGCCCGCGGCTCGGCGCCGCGCGCCGGCGCTTTCAGACCCGCTACGCGGCGCTGCCGCTGAAGATCCGCGTCAAGGAGCGGGAGATCAGCGAGCGCCAGACCCCCATCGACATGAAGGGCGGCGCCACGGCGGCTCTGTTGAAGGACGAGACGCTGCGCCCCGGCGACATCGTGGTCCTGAATGCCGGCGCCCGGGTGTTCACCGGGAATCCCGACAAGCGTCACGCCATCCGGGATTTCGAACCGGTCCAGAACTCGCGCTTGGTCAGCAAGGGCACCCGCAAGGTCCTGGCCGGCCTGTTCACGCCGGTGGGCACCCTGCCCGCACAGGCCGCACGGCAGATGATGGCGCGGGCGAAACAGCCGGCCCCCGAGATCGCGACGCCGATCCCCGCGCAGAAGACCGCGATGCGGGTGATCAACCCGTGGCATGAGGCGCAGTGATTGGCCCGGCCGTCGCTCAGAAGAAGCGCTCTTTGATGACGATCGTGTCGCCCGGACGGACCGCGTAGGTCATCGGCACGATTCCTGAGACCAGCGTGCCGTTGGTGTCGCGGGTCAGAACGGCATAATCCCGCGCCGCCCGGGGGCCGAAGCCGGCGGCGATGGCCACCGCCGTCTCGACGGTCATGCCGTTGACGAACGGATACTGGCCCGAGGTGGTCACCTCTCCGAGAATGTAGAAGGGCCGGTAGGCGTCCACCTCCACGGTGACGTGCGGCTCGCGGACGAACCCGGCCGCCAGCTTGGCTTCGACCGCCTTGGCCGCCTGGGCGGTCGTCTGACCGCCGACCTGCACGGTGCCGATCAGCGGCATGGCGATGCGACCGGCACCATCCACCGCGTAAATGTTCGACAGGTTGTCCTGGCCGAAGACGATCACCCGGAGCTTGTCGCCCGCCGCCAGCGTGTAGCGGGCAGCGATCGACCCGGTGCCGGTCGCGTCGAGTTCGTCGGTGCGGAAGCTCGGCCGCAGGCAGCCGCCGAGTGCCAGAGTCGAGCCGAGTGCGAGGAGCAGAGCGCGCCGGTTCATCACCATCGCCGTCAAGGATGCAGTTGCCGGATCATCTAGGCCGTTAAGGTTAATGAAACTTGATCACCGCCGGACGGGCCGGCCGGCGCCGCCGGTCCGCGCGCGCCTTAACTCTTGAGCAACCTTAACATCCACTAATGGCGGCGGGCGGGCAGTAATGCCGGCCCGGTTTTCCGCCGCGTCCAGAGCGTCCGCATGTCCTCTATACGTCAACGCTCGACCAACGCCCTGCCCAGCCCGCAGCCGCGCGCCGAGGAGGGCCTCGGTCTCGCGCAGCTGCCGCGGATCCTGCGGCGCTCGATCGGATGGATCGTCGGACCGACCCTGGTGGTCGCCCTGGGGGCGAGCGTCTTCGTCAACGTGGTCAGCCCCCGCTACACCGGCGAGGCGAAGGTTCTCCTGGAGAGCCGCGACCCGGCCTTCGCCCGCACCGCGCAGGAACGCGCCGACCAGCTCGCGCCCATCGACGAGCAGGCTGTGGCGAGCCAGGTGCAGGTGGTCATGTCCCGGGATCTCGCCCGCGAGGCGATCCGCCGGCTCAAGCTCGTGGGCAATGCCGAATTCGATCCCGGCGCCGGCAGCATCGGCCCGGTGCAGCGCGTGCTGATGATGCTCGGCATCGGCGCCAATCCTCTGGACCGCCCGGCCGAGGACCGCGTGCTCGATGCCTATTTCGATCACCTGCTGGTCTTTCCCGCCGGAAAGTCGCGCATCCTGACGATCGAGTTCCGCGCGAAGGATCCGAAGCTCGCGGCCGAAGCCGCCAACACCATCGCGAAGCTCTACATCGGATCGCTGGAGGCCGATAAGGTCGATACCGCCCGCTATGCCTCCACGTGGCTCGGCGGCAACATCGATGGGCTCCGCAAGCGCGTCGCCGAAGCCGAGGCGAAGGTCGAGGCGTTCCGCGTCAAGAACGGCCTCGTGGGCAGCGCCGGCGCCACCGGCCGGCCCCTCAACGCGCAGCAGCTCGGCGAATTGTCGAGCCAGCTCTCGGCGGCGCGGAGCCTGAAAGCCGATCTCGACGGCAAGGTGAAGGCCATCAAGGACCTGATCAAGGACGGGCGCGCCTTCGAGATCCCGGATGTCGCCAACAACGAGGTGATCCGGCGGATCGTCGAGAACCGGATCTCGGTGCGCGCCCAGCTCGCCCTCGAATCGCGCACGCTGCTGCCGGCCCATCCGCGGATCAAGGAACTCAACGCCCAGCTCGAGGATCTCGACGCGCAGATCAAGGCTTCCGCCGAGCGCATCGTGCGGACGATGGACAACGACGCCAAGATCGCCGGCGCACGGGTCGAGAGCCTCCGGAGCGCCGTGGACGGCCAGCAGGACGTCGTCGCCCAAGGAAACGCCAGCGAGATCCAGCTCCGCGCGCTGGAGCGCGAGGCCAAGGCGCAGCGTGAGCAGCTCGAATCCTATCTCGGCCGCTACCGCGAGGCGGCGGCGCGCGACGGCGAGGCGGCGACGCCGGCCGATGCCCGGATCGTATCCCGCGCGGTGACGCCCGAGGTGCCGTCCTTCCCGAAGAAGTTGCCGATCGTCGCGTTCGCGACGCTGCTGACCCTCATGCTCTCGGCCGGCGGCGTCATCGCCAGCGCGCTGCTCGCCGAATCCGGCCGCGCTGCCGGACAGCGCGACGGCGATCCGACGGACGATCGCCGCCGCCGCGAGCCGGTGATGGACCGGCCGACCTTCGCGTTTCCGGAGCCGATGCCGTCCGAGCGCTGGTCCCAGCCGTCGGAGGCCGCAGCCGCCTCCGCGACGACGGCACCCGTGGCGAAAGCGTCAGCCGGCACCGGCGAGACCTTCGACCTTGCGCCCCTCGTCGCGCGCATCGCCGCAGCGCCCCGCGACCCGGGGGCCCAGTCCGGCCGCCGGATCCTGATCGTCGAGACCGAGGACCGGCGCGGTCCGGCGACGCTCTCAGAGGCCCTGACCCGTGCCCTCGGCCGCGAGGGGAGCCTCGTCGCCGTGGATCTGAACGCGCCGAGCAGCGGGCCCCGGGGCTTGGGCTTCTCCGACCTCATCGCCGGCGAGGCTGCCTTCCTCGATGTGATTCAGGCCGGTCGCGCCGGCGGCCATCATCGGATCGCGGCCGGGCTCCACGATTCGACGGTCCTGTTCGACGCGCCGGACGCTCTGGTGTTGACCTTCGAAGCCATGGCGGAGGCCTACGAGTGCGTGCTCTTCCGGCTCGCCGCCGCGCCGGGCGCCGTCGACCTGCTCGAACTCGTCGCGGGCTTCATGGACTGCGTGGTGATCGCGTCGAATGCCGATGCGGAGGATCCGGCGCTGGCCGATCTCTACGCCCTGGCCGAGGATGCGGGTGCGGGGCAGATCCTGGTCGCTCAGGACCGTCCGGCGAATGCGGATTTTCAGGATCCGGCGGCCGAGCTGCGCCTCAGCGCCGCTTGAGACGGGTGCCGCCGGGCGCGGGTCCGGCCCAGGACGGCGACGGTCAGGGCCGGCGGCGCAAAGCCCGGAGCCGCTTGAGGACGGCGTAGAGACGCGGGTCTCGCTTGATGCGCCGCTTCGTGCGCGTCAGGCTTCCGCGCACGGCCCCGTAGGTCCGGCCGCGCAAGCTCACCGGTATGACCGTCTCGACGAGGCTGATCGTCTCGTCGCAGATGCTGGCCTTGTAGCGCGCCTCGCCGACGCCGAGGTCGAAGCCCTGCCGGCCCCGGTCCGTCTGATCGCGCACCAGATGTTGCAGCAACAGGTCTCCGGGGCTGTACCGGGCGATCTCCGGGTCGGCGTCGAATGCCGTCATCATGCCGCTGAAGCGCCGGTCGCTCACGGCGCCGCCGAACGTTGCCAGGACCCGGCCGCTCTCGAAGAGGCAGAGGGCATGCACCTCCATCGCCGGCTCCGCGCCGGTCGACGCCGCCGCGAGGAAGGCGCGGATCGCGGGATCGGCATAGGGGTCGGAGATGCCCATGACGGCGAAGCGCGCCGATTTCTGCGCGTAGAAGGCGGCCAGCAGACGCTGCGCCTCCTCGGGCGTCCCGGCGCGGCGGTAGGCGATGGCGCCGTGCGCCTCGATGAGGCGCTTCTCCTTCGAGCGCAGCTTCTTGCGGGCGTCGGCGCTGAAGACCCGGCGCACGGTCGCCTCCGGGTCCGGCCCGAGCATGAGACCGTAGGCATCGCTGGCCTCGGGCTCGCCAGTCGCGGCGAGCGGATTCGCCGCCCCGTCCCACATCCTGGGTTGATGCTTGAGGGTGTAGGCGTCGATGCCGTTGGCCCGGCCCGCCTGGATCAGGGCCGTGACGATGCTGCTGGGCGGGAGGGCTGCCGCATCGCGGGTGGCGAAGAGCGGCATATGATAGTTGGCGTGCGTGTCACCGACGGTGCGCGCGATGCGGAGGCCGTGTTCCCGCTGCAGCGTCAACGGCATGAGAAGGCGTGGACGCCCATCTGCATTCCGGACGATCACGATGCGGGCATGCTCGACCTGCCCGGTCGCATGCAGATAGGCGCTCACCCAGTCGAACCGCTGATAGGGCGTCCCGAGGGCGGCCGGGTCGGTTTCGAGCCGGCGCCAGAGTGCCTCGGCGGCATTCAGATCCGGGATGATCTCCGCGATGAGCCCGTGGGCCAGGCGCGATTCGACCATGTCCGTTCCCGCCATCTGGACGCCGGTCGCCATGACCCGATCTCCCAGGGACCACCGACGATCCCGTGCCACCCGAATACTGGGTTCCAGGGCCTGAATGGCCCGTCACCTCAACGCGGGATCCTGGGCCCGCGGCGCGGCACGGCGCGGCAAAAGGGATGCGTGCCTAACAGCTCCTTTCTTCCGGTTGCCCCTCGGTGCGACGGCTTTCGGATTTGTTTACCGCGTCGCGCCAAGGCTCCGTGGTACGGGCGCTGCGGCCCGATCGGTTCAGAATCATGCTGTCGTCGCGCGCCAAGCATCGGGTCTTCGCGTCCGGCTTTCGCGCGATACAGGCGCTCGGGGCGGATCGGTGGCTCGGCCCCGCCGCCCGCGGCCTCGGTGTGATCCTCACATTCCACCACGTCAGCCCCGCGCCGAGTCCCGCCTTCGCGCCGAATCGCCTGCTGGGCATCACGCCGGAATTCCTCGACCTGACCCTGCGGGAACTCGATGCCCGGGGCTTCGAGGTCATCGGCCTGGATCACCTGCCGGAGCGCCTGGCCGAACCCGATTACGGGCCGCCCTTCGCGGTCCTGACATTCGATGACGGCTACCGGGACAATGTCGTGCATGCGCGTCCCGTGCTGGCCCGCCACGGCGCGCCGTGGACGTTGTTCGTCACCAGCGGCTTCGCCGATCAGGGCGGCCGGCTCTGGTGGATCGAGCTGGAGCGCGCGATCGCGCGCCTCGATCGCGTGCGGATCGACATCGGGTCCCGCAGCGTGGACTTGCCGGCCCGCAGCCCGCAGGAGAAGGCTCTGGCCTTCGAAGTCGTTTACCGGGACCTGCGCCGCGGCCGCGAGGCCGACCTTCTCGACCGGATCGCCGAGCTCTGCCGACAGGCCGGCTTCCCGCCCGGACGGATCGCCTCCGAACTGTGCCTGTCCTGGGCGGAGCTGCGCGATCTCGCGGCCGACCCGGCCGTCACCATCGGCGCGCATACGGTGAGCCACCCGATGCTGGCCAAGCACGACGCCGCCTTCGCCGCCCGCGAGATCGCCGAGGGACGCGCGCGGATCGAGGCGGAACTCGGACGGCAGGTGCGGCACCTGTCCTATCCGGTGGGAGACCCGACCTCCGCCGGACCGCGGGAATTCGCTCTGGCGCGGGAGATGGGCTTTGCGACGGCAGTGACCACGCGGCCCGGTCACCTGTTCGCCGAGCATGCCGCGCACCTTCAGGCCCTGCCCCGGGTCTCGGTGAACGGCTGCCACCAGACGGGTGCGGCGCTCGCCGGACTCCTCTCCGGTGTTCCGTTCCTGGCGTGGAATCGCGGGCGGCGCGTCAACGTCGCCTGAAGCGGCGTCGCGGTTCGAACCGGCCCCTGACGACGCCGGACGAGTTCATCGAGGCGGGTGCGGGGACCGGATCGCGGACGCAGTCAGCGGAATAGAGCGTCGAACAGGTTCTGCGGCTGATGCGGTGGCGGCGGAGCCGGTGCCGGACCCTCGTTCGACGGGAAGAACTTGCGCGAGGGCTTCTGGCGCGGCTGGACGGGCACGCCGCGCGGCGCCTCCACGTCCACCTGCCCGGCCGCATTGAGCTGCTGCGCGGTCTTCGTGGGGTCCTTGCCCGGGCGCTTCGCCTTCTCGGGCTTGGCCGCGACGGCCGGGACGTCTTCCTGCTCCTTGGCTTCGGCGATCACATCGCTGCCGCCTTTGCAGTCGACCAGCCACACGTCGTAGATCGGATGCTCGATCGCGTGCAGTCCGGGGCTCGACGCGAACATCCAGCCGGTGAAGATGCGGCGGTACTTGTTGTCGAGGGTCACCTCGTCGACCTCGAGGAAGGCCGTGGTCTTGGCGCTCTCGGTGGGCGGACGCGTGTAGCAGACCCGCGGGGTGAGCTGCAGCGCGCCGAACTGCACGGTCTCGTCGACCGCCACCTCGAAGTTGACGATCCGGCCGGTGATCTTGTCGAGGCCGGAGAAGACCGCGGTCGGGTTCTTGATCTTGTCGGCGGCGGCGGGGCTGGCGCAGATGGCGAGCGCCAGGCTCGGGGCGAGCGCGCGGCGTGCGAAGGCGGTGATGCGGCTCAAGGCTCGGACCCCTAGACGAGGGTGGCCGGCCGCGCCAACGATTGCGCGGCGGACGATCGGGATTGGCCCGTCATGAACACCGGAACGGTGGCGGCAAAAGGGCGCCGGGTCCGCGGGAGACCGGGGATCTACTCGCCCGGCGACCAGGAGACGTAGTCGCCGGTGGCCGCCGGCCGCTGGCCCCAGGAGAGCTGCGAACCCGCCGGCCGGTACGCGTTGGCCGTGCCGGTCTGGTTCTCGATATGCGGCTTCTGCCAAGCCTTCGGCTCGTAGTTCTCCTCGCTCGGGGCGAGATCGACATTGTGGCAGAGCCAGCCACGCCAGCCGGGGGGGACCTTCGAGGCGTCGGCATAGCCGTTGTAGACGACCCAGCGGCGCTCCGAACCGACCGAGCGGTCGATCAGCGCGCCTTCCGCCTTGTAGTACTTGTTCCCGAACTCGTCCTCGCCGACGAAAATGCCGGTGCGGGCGGTCTGGAGCGCCAGGGAGACGGTCTGGCCGTTCCACCATGTGAAGACGCGCAGCAAAGTGTCCTTCAGCGCCATCGCCGGTCCCGAGATCGTGCCGCGCCGCGGGGGCGCTTCTCGGCGTCGTTATGGTGACCGCGCGCCCGCGAGTCCAGCCGCGAGACGGAAGTGTCGCTGTGCGGCAACGCTCAAGGCGGGCTTTCCGCTCCCCGTTTCGGCCGGGCGCCCACCGCTCTCTCGACGGTTGTGAATCTAAAATTTTCCCGATCCGATTCCGGAAAGCGGGAAGGACACTTATCCGGGCCCGGGACGATATCCACAGGCTTTTGCGAGCCGGCACAACATCTAGCGGGGAACAAGGCCGCCGAACACCACTTGTTGACGTGAGAAGGAAGGCGGCGGTATTCTCCCGGCATCGGTCGCGACCTTGGAGTGGCGCGTTGAGCAGGGGCGACCGTTCCTAGATTTCGTTCGCGACACCGGGTGACGACCCTTCGCCGGGCGTGTTCGGCCGCGAATCCCAATATCGGGCATAGACCCCGCGTCGCGCGGGGCCGGGGCCGTCGTGTCCCGTCGGAAGAGGTGTGTTTCATGCGGTTCGAGCGTCGCTACACAACGGCCGGACAATCGCCCTACGCCGGGATCCCCTTCCGCAAGGCCCTGAGCGAGATCCGCAATCCGGACGGGTCGATTGTGTTCCGCCTCGACGGCATCGACGTGCCAGAGAGCTGGAGCCAGGTGGCGAGCGACGTCCTCGCGCAGAAGTATTTCCGCAAGGCGGGGGTGCCGGCTCGCCTCCGCAAGGTCGAGGAGAACGCGGTTCCCTCGTTCCTGTGGCGCTCGGTGCCCGACGAGGCGGCGCTGGCGGATCTGCCGGAGGACGAGCGCTTCGTTTCGGAATCCTCCGCCACGCAGGTCTTCGACCGGCTCGCCGGCTGCTGGACCTACTGGGGCTGGAAGGGCGGCTATTTCTCGTCGGAGGCGGACGCGTCCGCCTTCATGGACGAGTTGCGCTTCATGCTCGCCCGCCAGATGGTGGCGCCGAACTCGCCGCAATGGTTCAACACCGGCCTGCATTGGGCCTACGGCATCGATGGCCCGAGCCAGGGACACTATTACTGCGACCCGCAGACCGGCGCGCTGACCAAGTCGGCCACGGCCTACGAGCACCCGCAGCCGCATGCCTGCTTCATCCAGTCGGTCCAGGACGACCTCGTCAACGAGGGCGGCATCATGGATCTGTGGGTGCGTGAGGCGCGCCTGTTCAAGTACGGTTCGGGCACCGGCTCGAACTTCTCGCAGCTGCGCGCCGAGAACGAGAAGCTCGGTGGCGGCGGCAAGTCGTCGGGCCTGATGAGCTTCCTCAAGATTGGCGACCGGGCGGCGGGCGCGATCAAGTCGGGCGGCACCACCCGGCGCGCCGCTAAGATGGTGATCGTCGATATCGACCACCCGGATATCGAGGCCTTCATCGACTGGAAGGTGAAGGAGGAGCAGAAGGTCGCCGCCCTGGTGACCGGCTCGAAGGTCGTCTCCAAGCACCTGACCCTGGTGATGAAGGCCTGCACCCAGTGCGAGGCTGAAGGCGACGCTTGCTTCGATGCCGAGCGCAACCCGGCCCTCAAGCGCGAGATCAAGGCTGCCCGGCGGGCGTCCGTGCCGGACGCCTACATCAAACGCGTGGTGCAGTTCGCCCGTCAGGGCTTCACCAAGATCGACTTCCCCGTCTACGACACCGACTGGGATTCCGAGGCCTACCTGACGGTGGCCGGCCAGAACTCCAATAACTCGGTCTCCCTGACCGACGGCTTCCTGCGCGCCGTCGTGGCGGACGCGGACTGGAACCTCACGGCCCGCACCACCGGCAAGGTCACCAAGACCCTGAAGGCGCGTGAGCTGTGGGAGCGGATCGGCGAGGCCGCCTGGGCGTCGGCGGATCCGGGCCTGCACTTCAACACCACGATGAACGACTGGCACACCTGCCCGGCGGGTGGGCGGATCCGGGCCTCGAACCCGTGCTCCGAGTACATGTTCCTCGACGACACCGCCTGCAATCTCGCCTCGGCGAACCTGCTGACGATGTACGACCGGGAGACCAAGCGCTTCGACGTGGAGGCGTTCGAGCACCTCAACCGCCTCTGGACGGTGGTGCTCGAAATCTCCGTGATGATGGCGCAGTTCCCATCCAAGGAGATCGCGGAACTCTCCTTCCGGTACCGGACGCTGGGTCTCGGCTACGCCAATATCGGCGGCCTGCTGATGACCATGGGCCTGCCCTACGATTCCGATGCGGGCCGGGCACTGGCCGGGGCGCTTACCGCGATCATGACCGGTGTCGCCTACGCCACCTCCGCCGAGATGGCTGCCGAACTCGGCACCTTCCAGGCCTATGACGAGAACGCCGACGCGATGCTGCGGGTGATCCGCAACCACCGTAGGGCCGCGCATGGCGAGACCGCAGGCTACGAGTTCCTAAATGTCGCGCCGGTCGCCCTCGACCATGCCAACATCCCGCAGGCCGACCTGGGCGACCATGCCCGCGCCGCCTGGGACCGGGCGCTGAAGCTCGGCGAGGAGCACGGCTACCGGAACGCGCAGGCCACCGTGATCGCGCCCACCGGCACGATCGGCCTCGTGATGGATTGCGACACCACGGGGATCGAGCCCGACTTCGCCCTGGTGAAGTTCAAGAAGCTCGCCGGTGGCGGCTACTTCAAGATCATCAACCAGGCCGCGCCGGACGCCCTGCGGGCGCTGGGCTACCGCGAATCCGAGATCGCCGAGATCGAGGCCTACGCGGTCGGCCACGGCTCCATGGGCCAGGCGCCGGGGATCAACCCGACGACGCTCCGCGCCAAGGGCTTTTCGGACGAGAAGATCGCCGCGGTGGAGAAGGGGCTGAAGTCGGCCTTCGACATCAAGTTCGTGTTCAATCGCTGGACGCTCGGCGACGACTTCCTGATCCAGACCCTGAAGGTCCCGGCCGAGAAGCTCGCGGACCCGACCTTCGAGCTGCTGCCGTTCCTCGGCTTCTCCAAGAAGGAGATCGAGGCCGCCAACACCCATATCTGCGGGGCGATGACGCTGGAGGGCGCGCCCTTCCTCAAGCTCGAGCACTACGCGGTCTTCGACTGCGCCAACCCGTGCGGGCGGATCGGCAAGCGCTACCTCTCGGTCGAGAGCCACATCCGCATGATGGCGGCGGCCCAGCCCTTCATCTCGGGGGCGATCTCCAAGACCATCAACATGCCGAACGACGCCACGGTGGAGGATTGCAAGGCGGCCTACCTGCTGTCCTGGCGTCTCGCCCTCAAGGCGAACGCCCTCTACCGCGACGGCTCGAAGCTGTCGCAGCCGCTCAACTCGGCCCTCATCTCGGATGAGGACGACGAGGCGGATGAAGGTATCGAGGCGCTGATCCAGGCCCCGGCCGCCGCCAAGGCTGCCGCGGTGGCGGAGAAGATCGTCGAGCGGGTGATCGAGCGGGTGGAGCGCATCCGCTCCCGCGAGAAGCTGCCGGCCCGGCGCAAGGGGTACACCCAGAAGGCAGTCGTGGGCGGCCACAAGGTCTACCTGCGCACCGGCGAGTACGACGACGGGCGGCTGGGCGAGATCTTCATCGACATGCACAAGGAGGGCGCGACCTTCCGGAGCTTGATGAACAACTTCGCCATCGCGATCTCGCTCGGCCTCCAGTACGGCGTGCCGCTGGAGGAATACGTGGAGGCTTTCACCTTCACGCGGTTCGAGCCGGCGGGCTTCGTGCAGGGCAACGACGCGATCAAGAACGCGACCTCGCTCCTCGACTACGTCTTCCGCGAGCTGGCGGTCTCGTATCTCGGCCGCGCCGACCTCGCCCATGTCAGCCCCGCCGAGATCGGCGGCACGGTGATCGGCGGCGGCGAGAGCGGCGACACGACCCGCGAGGGCCCGAAGCCCGCCCCAGCCTCCTCGGTCGTCTCCCGCGGCCTCCTGCGCGGCTCGGCCGACCGGCTCACCCTGATCCAGGGCGGCCCGGCGGGCGGGACGGTCGGTGTGGGCGCGGCGAGCGCCGGTCAGTCGGCCCCGGCCGGCGGAACGGTCCACGCGATCCGCGGCAGCACCGCGCTGAAGGCGGAGCCGGTGGCGCCCGGTCAGGCCGAGACCATCGCGGACGCCCTGCCCTTCGCAAAGGTGGAGCGGAGCGTCGCGGACCGCCGCGCCGAGGCTAAGATGAAAGGCTATGTCGGCGAGGCCTGCCCGGAATGCGCGAACTTCACGCTGGTCCGCAACGGCACCTGCCTGAAGTGCGACACCTGCGGGTCCACGACGGGCTGCTCGTAATCCCGACGTCCTGGGGTGGATGTGACGACGCAGGTAGTTTGTCGTTAGACTAGCCGGGTGTGTCGGCCAGGAACTGCGAAGTTTGTCGGCCGGGGCGGAAACGCTCCGGCCGACAACTTTTTCCCCGGCCTACAGGCGGCAAATACCAGTGTCTGCGGAGGGACTGCTTTTGGCGGTGGTCTCTCCTTGGCCAGTAAGGTCGCACGCAATCGCGACGCCGGTGCCTAGGGAAATGCCACGGCGGCAGCGTCCGCCACATTGTTGAATCTAAAACGCCACGACTGCTCCGGTGGCTCTGAACGCCTGGTCGCTGGGTAGGATACGGGTCGCTGACCCGACCGACGTTGCCCCGCGGGGCTTCGGACGCCTGTGAAGAGCGGGCGTAGCGGTGACAGCGCCGTCAATCCGCATCGACCAGGGTAGCTACTTCGTGCTCACCCGGGGTAAGTTATGTGGTTTCTCAGACACAGGTGTACGCGTTCTCGCCCTCGCCATCGTTGCGCAGGGTGATTTTTTTCTCGCGTAACGAATGGCGCGGGCCTTTCGCCCGGGCATTACCCAGACACCCAAGCTCCTGGAATCGTTTCACTTCCTGGGCGCAAGCAGCGCTCGGCCGCAAGCGATTCGATTTGCTGGGCAAATCCGCTTGCCGCCATCGAGCGAATTTGCTCGGTTGTGCGCGAATTCGCGAATTCGGAGGGACCCGATGACCTAGCCCCATCCTGAAACGGGAGAGGCGCCCCGAGCTGGCCGGCTCGAAGCGCCCCTGATCCGTAGGCCGTCCGCCATGCCCACGAAGCTACCGGGCGGCCCATCATCACCACCACAGATCGAATCCCTGCATCGGTCATCGAATCTTGCATCGGCGGGCCGATCCTGCACGCGCGATTCACAGCGCGCAAGTGGGTGCGACGGCTAAATCGCCTCGATGCCGGGTTCGCCACAGAAGGGCGTACCTGACGTGTCGATCTTCCCCGAAACGCACATGGACGACGAGCCGGCCCACCGCTGGCGCGAGCCCTCGCGCTCGGCCGCGACCCGTCGGCCGTCCGAGAAGCCGAACGCCGCCGCCCGGCCGATCCTCGTCTCGCCCGACGACCAGCGCGAGATCCTCTGCGAGAGCGAGCTTGAGGCCAAGGCTGCGCTCATCCTCATGGCGCGGCCCGACTGCAAGCACCTGCGCGAGCAGCCCGCGCCGATCCGCTACCTCGACCACGAGGGCATCGAGCGTCGGCACACCTTCGACTTCCTGATGGTGCTGTGGTCCGGTGTCCGGCTCGCAATCGTCGTCAAGCCGATCCTCATCGCCGAGCGGCGCGCGCTGAGCACCCTGGTCCGCCTTATGGCGACGCAGATGGACCCGCGCTTCGCAAACGGCATCCTCCTGATGACCGACCTGATGATGTCGCGGGCGACCGTCGCGAACGCGCGCCTCATCCACGATGCCAAGCGGTTGCCCGACCCTCGGCTCGACCATGCCGTCCGCGAGATGGTCGCAACCCTCAACGGCGCGACCACGATCATCAGTATCGTCCGGGCAGCCGGCCTCGATGGGCATGACCAGGCCTTCTACGCCGTCGCGCGCGCCATCGGCCGAGGGACCATCGCGCCGGTCAAGAAGGAGCTTATCACCCCCGACACGCTCGTCGCCCGCGTCCGGAACAAGGAGGCGCGGTGACCCAGACCCCTCCTGACCGCATCTCGTTCGGCCCGCTCGATCGCATCTGCATCGGGGCGGTCGCGTACACCTGCGTCGAGACGACGGAGGTTGGCCATCGGCTGCGCCGCGTCGACGACCCAGAGATGTTCGAGACGGTCTCCCACGCCGCGATGGCGGCGTACGAGAAGGGCGAGGGCGACAAGCCATACCGCTACGACCGGGACTGGTTCCAGGAGGGCAAGGTCAAGGCGCGTATGCGCAGCGGGGTCGAGCACTTCGCCGACATCCCCTTGCGGGAGCAGCCCAAGGTCCTTTGGAAGTGGGAGTATTGTGAACGCTTCGAGTTGATGGCTACCAAGGGTGAGGCCGAACGGTCCAACTCGGGCATGGAACGCGCTATCGCCAAAATCGCCCCGAAGGTGAACGCGCTCGATTGCGCCAAGATCGCCCGGCGCATCGACGAGAAGCGCAAGAAGGGCAAGCCGGTACCACTGAACAAGGACGGCAAGCCGCGAAAGGTCCGGTCCGGCACCGTGATCCAGCTTCGCGAGCCGCCATCCTATCGAACCCTTCAGCGCTGGCTCGCCATCCTCGAAGATTCCAACTGGTGCATCGAGGCGCTGCGCGACGGCTACCGTCATTGTGGTGACCGCACCCCGCAGATCGAGCCGGAGGCCCACGTGGTCATGGTCGAGAAGGCGCGCGGCTACGCCGCCCAGGAGCGCCCCTCGAAGGAGAAGCAGTATGACCGGCTGGAAAACGCGATTAAGGAACTCAATGACCAGCGCGCCCTGACCGGCCTGGAGGCGCTCACGCTCCCGAGCAAGCGCCGGTTCTACGCCGAGATCGGCAACCTGGACGCCTTCTGGGTGTACGCGCGCCGGCACACGCCGGAAGCGGCCGCCCGCAAGTTCGCCGGGGTCGACGATGGCCCGATGGCGACCCGGATCGGCGAGCGCATCGAGATGGACGAGTGGCAGGTCAGCCTGCAGAAGCTGCTGATCCGTTCCGGTGCCTGGGACCATCTCTCGCCCGAGACCCGCAAGGCGGTGAAGCGGGCGCGTTGGTGGTTGTACGCCGCCATCGACCGGGCCAGCCGCGTCATCCTCGCGATGCGCCTGGTCGAGCGGCCGTGCGCGGCCGAGGCCGTGGCCACCATCCGCATGATCCTGCAGGACAAGTCCGCCCTCGCCGATGCGGCAGGTGCCATCTCGGGATGGTTCATGCACACCGGCCTGGGCACGGTGGTGACGGACTGGGGGTCCGCTTTCCGGGCGGAGGAGACGCGGCGGGTCGTGCGCTCCCTGGGGGGCACCTACACGCACCCGGCTGCCGGCAATCCGGGGATGCGCGGGACCGTCGAGCGCATGTTCGGCACGCTCGAAACCAGGTTCATGCCGCACTTCGTCGGCCGGACCTTCTCGAACGTCGTGCAGAAGGGCGACTACGACGCCCAGGCGAACGCGGACCTGCCGCTCGACGTGCTCGCGAGGCTCCTCGTCCGTCACGTCGTCGATGACTATCACCGGCGGCCCCACCAGGGGCTCGGCGGCGCGACCCCGTACGACGCCTACTGCCAGATCATGAAGCGGACGGGCCGTATCCCCATCCACGACACGAACACCCTTCGCGCCGTCTTCGGCATCGAAGAGACCTGCGCCCTCGACAACTCGGGCGTCGAGATGCTGGGGTTGAAGTACCAGAACAAGGAGCTGTTCGAGTTCTTCACCCGCAAGGGCGTGTGCGACGTGCTCGTCCGCGTCGACCCCGAGGACGTCGGGTTCGCCTCCGTCAAGCTGGGCGAGGACTGGGTGACCG
Organism: Methylobacterium sp. XJLW; assembly: GCF_003254375.1. NCBI lineage: Bacteria > Pseudomonadati > Pseudomonadota > Alphaproteobacteria > Hyphomicrobiales > Methylobacteriaceae > Methylobacterium > Methylobacterium sp. XJLW. Next base: position 183,524 of record NZ_CP016429.1, read on the forward strand.
TCCCGTGCCGGCAGCGCGAGTTTCGCGGGGTGCCGCTAAGGACCTGGATCGAGACCGCGGACGAGCTCAACGCCCGCTTCAAGGAACGGGCCGCCCTATCCCGGCCCATCGTCCTGGGGACCCTCAGGGCTATCGACGACGTCGCCGCGGAGTACAAGCGGAAGGCGGGCATCGTCGATGCCCTCGACACCCCGGAGGCGCTCAGGGCCGCCCGTGAGCGGCTCGGCCTCGGCTTCCGCCTGCCGGAGTGGGACGAGGAAGACGCCGGAGGTGACCTCCTCGACGGGGTCATCCCGGTCGGGGCGGTCTCTGAGCACGTGCCGATCCCCGAGGACCTTCCGAACGATGAGCCGGCCGAGGACTGGCGCATGGGCGACCGCAACGAGGGCAAGTCATGAGCGATGCGAACTCCCGGAGCGGCGACGTCCTGCGCGGCCTCCTCGCCGCCATGTCCCCGACCGAGCGTGAGACCCTCGACGTCGTGGAACGCGTCAAGGCGCGCGTGATGCGGACCAAGGCTCGCGATGGCGCGGTCGAGGCCGCGTTCGCCACGCAGCGCCGCGAGCTCGTCACCAGGATCGACCTCGCGCGCCCGCTCGGCCCGGGCAACAGATCCGAGGTGCGGGCCCTCGTCCTGACCGGCAATACGGGTGCCGGAAAGAGCTCGCTCTTGAGCCGGACGATATCCGCCGTTCCCGGCTTCGAGGGGTTCGGCGTGCCGAAATCGGGCTGCCCGGCGATCAGCGTGCTCACCCCGGCCCCCTGCAACCCGAAGGCCCTCGGCCTGGAGCTCTGCCGCCGGCTCGGTTACCCGCTTACCGCCGAACGGTCCCTCCCCTACGTCTGGGCGACGGCGCGGGACCGCATGGAACTGCACGGCATCGCCGTCCTCCACCTCGACGAGATCCACAGCGTCCTGGCCACCGCCAACGAGAAGGAGCTCACCCAGCTCCGCATGATGCTGAAGACCTTCCTGGCCTCGCCGGACTGGCCGGTAGCCTTGCTGCTGTCGGGCCTCACCGAGGTCATCCCCTTCCTCGAAGGGCCCACCGAACTCGACGACGACGACAGGCCGAAGCCGGATACGAAGGGCGAGCTCCGCCGCCGGTGCCTGTTCGTGCACCTGCCCTCCCTCACTCTGCCGAAGGACGCCAGGAGGGTGACCGAAGCCGGGAACGGCCCCGCGGCCAAGAAGGCCAGCGACCCCGAGATGGTGACCGTGGCCGTCGCCGACATGGCTGGCGTCGCCGGCATGTCGTTGCAAGCCGACGCCGTGCACGCACTCATCCCCCGCCTCATCCACGCCAGTCTCTACGAGCTGGGCACGTCGCTACAGATCGCCCAGGAGGCCATCGCCCTCGGCCACGAGGCGTCCCCCCGGGCGAAGCTGCTTACGGCGAAGCAGTTCAAGCTCGCCTACAGGATGCGGACCGCGTGCGGGGACGAGATGAACCCCTTCCACGCCGCGGACTGGCTCAAGATCGATTGCCGTCTGGTCCTGAAGCAGAATCGGGACGAGGCCGAGGCCGTGCGGATCGCCAGGGAGGTGGCGTGAGGCTCGACCCGGTCGTCCCGTTCATGCCGGGCGAGACGCCGGACGGGTTCGTCTCGCGCCTCGCGCGCCTCAACCGCATCGCCGGCGCGGCGCGCCTCTGCTCCGACCTCGGCGTCAGCTACAACGGCGTCCTCGGCGGCAGGCCGGAAGCGCTCGCCCGCGTGGCCGAACTCGTCGGCATGGACCCCGCCCCCCTCCACCGCCAGGCATGCATCCGCGACGGGGACCGATGGACCCTCCGGGGCCAGTCCCTCGCCGCCTCCAGCCTTTTCCGGGAGGCGCGCCGCGTGTGTCCCGCATGCCTCCAGGAGGACCAGCAGACCTCGGCGCTCCCGCCCACCCTATCACCGTACTTTCGGACGCTCTGGCACATCGCCCACGTCCGGGCATGCCCCGTCCACGCAGTCGGCCTGGTCGAGCTCCCGCGGGCCGGCGTCGCACGCGCTGCCCGCGACTTCTCCGTCCTTCTGCAGGGTCACCTGGATCGCCTTGACGCTCTGGTAGAAACCGCGGCCATCCTCGTACCGTCACCCTACGAGGCGTACCTTATCGCGCGGCTCGACGGGGCGCCGACCGCGTCCCCGTGGCTCGACGCGATGCCCTTCCACGTCGCCGCCCGGGCCTGTGAGATGGTCGGTAGTGTCTCTGCCTTCGGCCGCCGGTCCGGCAGAAGGTCCCTCGGGGAGGTCGAGCGCCATCGTGCCGGCGCGGCCGGATTCGATGTGCTGCGCGGCGGGCCGGACGCTTTCGAGGTGTTTCTCTCGGACCTACGCAGGTCCGCGACCGGCCGCGACGACGGGCCCAAGACCTGGTTCGGCGACTTGCACGACTGGCTGCGCGACACGCTGCTCGATGATGAGCTCGCACCTGTCCGACACGTCGTCGTGCGCGCTGTGGCCGGCGCCAGGCCGATGCGCCGGGGCGAGCGCGTCCTTGGGCAGGAGGTCGAGCGGCCCGCCCTCCGATCCGTCCGGACCGTGCACAAGGACACCGGCCTGCATACCGCCACCGTCAGGCGGGTGCTGACCGGCGCCGGCCTCATGGCCGCAGAACCCGTCGGATCACCCGCCAAGTTGAAGGTCGCGGCGGCCCCGGCGGAAGGCTTCCTGCGGAAGCTCCAGGGGTCCCTCGTCCAGCGCGACCTGATCGCCTTCCTCGGCCTCGGCCGCGGCCAGACGGCGGCCTTCCTCGACGCCGGCCTCATCGCGCCCCTGCTGGCGGGGCCGAAGGCCACGGCCGGGCGGCCGCGCTACGCGCGGGAGGACGCCGAGGACCTGCTCCGCCGGCTCCGGGGGGGCGCGTCCGAGATCAATTCGCCCCCGCCTGGATGCGTACCCACCGTGAAGGCCTCGCGGCAAGCCAACACACCGATTGGCGACCTCCTCCGCCACATCCTGGAAGGCCGCCTCCCCTGTGCGGGCTGGTCGAGGACGGCCCCCGGCCTCCAGGGGATCTTCGTCGATCTCGCCGACGCCAAGGCCCTGTGCCGGGGGGCGGACCTCGACGGGTACGTTCCCTCCGAGGTGCAGAAGATGCTCGGGGTCACCAACGATGCCGTGAACGCCCTCATCGCGGCCGGGTTGCTGCCGACCGTGAGCCGCATCCACCCGGTGAAACGCTACCCGATCCAGGTCGTCTTGTGGGAGGCGTTCGCACGGTTCCAGGCGACCTACGTCAAGCTGTTCGACTTGGCGGAGGAGACAGGGCTGCATCACGTGGCTCTGAAGGCCAACCTCGACCGTCGGGGCGTCGTGCCCGCCTTACCCGGAGAGGGGAAGGTGGCTACGTTCTACAGACGGTCGGAGGTATGCCTAGATACCGGTTCAGCGATCTTAGACGGTGTGGTATCGTCTACGACCCAGGATATGCCAGGAAACGCTAGGAGCTAGGTCATGGGTTCGGCCCTCCGAAAGGTGGATCTGGATGTTGAGGTCGTGAGCGATCCCGAGGTGATGAGCGGTGACCCGGTGGTCTCGGGAACGCGGGTCCCCGCCGAGACGATCGTCGCCTACCTGCGCGCTGGCCACACCGATCAGGATATCTACGAGGACTATCCGACCCTCCAGCCTGGGGCGATCGATGCTGTCAGGCGTTGGGCGGAGCGCGAGTATGGAACAGGCTGGCTCGATCCGATCCAGAGCCCGGCGGCGGGCCGGTGAGTGACCGTCTCTTGATCGATGAGTGCCTCAGCAGCCGGCTCGTAGCCGCGGCCAAGGCTCGCGGCTACGTCGCGGACTACGGGCCATTCATCGGCCTGTTGTCCAAAAAAGATTGGAATATCGTCCCCTACGCCCTTGAGAATGACTACGTCGTCGTCACGAAGAACCGAAAGGATTTTCTCAAGGAGTACATGAAGTACGACGTCCATAACGGGTTGATCATCGTCGTGCCCGATGCACCGAGAGACGAGCAGATCCGCCTGTTCAATGTCGCCCTCGATAAGGTGGGTGAACTGGAAGGCGACCTCGTCAACCATGTCGTCGAGGTGTTGGCCGACGGTTCCGTCCACGTGCGGGAGTGGACGTCTGACGCGCATGACGTGAGCCATATCGGTTCCCCCAAGTGGTGAGGTCGCCCGAACCCTTCCCGCCCCGCGGAGACGACGAGCGGATCCCACGCCGTGATGTCGGGCTCCGCGGGGCCCGAGCCGAGGCCGTCCGTTCGGCCGTCGCCTCGGCTCACCTGGCCGGGGTGATCCCGAGCCAGGAGACCCTGGCCGTATTCGAGGACTACGTCTCCGGTGCCATCGACGCCGACGGGATGGTGGATCGTGTCCTGAGGATGTACGGGCCTGACGCCCAACCCATACCCCTCCCGGCCCAGCCCGTGAGGTAAGTCCGGGTTTCATTGCCGCCTGTGCATCCCGCGGCCCCACGCCAGCACCGGTGTCGGACGTTCGATGCCCGTGGCGAGCGAGCGTCGCAACAGCCGACAAACTTCGCGGTTCCAGGCCGACAAAGCTGGTGCCAAGCCACCGGTGGTGGTTATGTCGGGGCAACGACTTAGCGGGATTCGCGCCGACAAACTACCTGCGTCGGCACAGTGGAGATTTGGGTGACGGCAGCGTTTGCCTTTGTTTAACGACGACGGCAGCACTCAAAATCCGAATCGCTCGATCTCCTTCCAGGCCGCCTTTCGGCGGCCTGGAACATTAAGCAGAACAAAACATGAATATATGGCCTCTTGCGACAATCATGGGCCGACCGAATAGAGCGCTTTACGTGTGCGAGACGGCTCTGGATCCCTGAGTTGTCGCGCTGGACCGAGAAGGCCGAACGTCGATCCGCTCGCCGAATCGTCAGGACCGAGCGGGCTTCGAAATTAACCGCTCGGGGCCATGATGGGACGTCTCAGTGTCGGACGTCATCATGCGGTTGCGCACGCTCCTCGCCCTCACTTTCGCGGCCGGGGCGCTGCTCCTCACCTTCGCCGCCACGATCGTCGTCTCCCAATTCATCGCGGCGCGGGTGCAGATCCGCGCGGAGGCCCACACGGCTGACCTGGCGGAGCATCTGCGCCAGATCATCGACGCCAACATCAGCGAGCGGCTCGGCGACATGGCCGTGCTGTCCTCGGTCGCCCGGACGAACGCCACCACGCCGGAAGCGCGGCGTGCTTGGGTCGACGCCTTGCGCGAGAGCTTTCCCGCCTATGCCTGGATCGGCTTCGCGGACCGGACCGGTATCGTCCTCGCCAGCACCGACGGCATGCTGGAGGGCGAGAGCGTTGCGGCGCGTCCGTGGTTCAAGCGCGGCATCGAGGCCTTGGCCGTCATCGACATCCACGAAGCGAAGCTGCTGGCCAAACGCTTGCCGTCGCTGCCCTACGGCGAGCCGCGGCGGTTCGTCGACGTGGCGATGCCCTTCCGCGACCCTTCCGGCGCCGTCGTCGGCGTCGTCGGCGGCCATCTCAGTGTCAGTTGGATGCGTGAGATGAGCCGAGCGGCCATCGCCACCGCCCTGAAGCGTGAGCCGAGCGTCGAGGTGCTGATCCTCGCTGGGGACGGAACCGTGATCCTCGGTCCCGGCGATCAGGCCGGTCGACGGATCGATGTCGATCTGCCCGCGCTTCCGGCGCTGACGGCCGGTGCCGAGCTCGCGAGCGCCCGCGGGACATGGCCCGATGGGGGCGATTACTTCACCGGCGCGAGCCGCGCCCGACCCGTGGCTGACAGGCCGACGCTGCCCTGGACAGTCCTGGTCCGCCAGCCGGTCGAGGTCGCGAAGGCGATCTCCGATCCCATCGTCAATCAACTGGTACTCGGCGGCGCGGCTTTCACGCTTCTGTTCGCGCTGCTCGGCTGGTGGGCGGCCGAGCGCTTGGCCGAGCCGCTTCGCGCCTTGGCGGGCGCCGCTGGCGGCATCGGCCATTCCTCGACGAACGCGCAGCTACCCAAGCCGCACGGCTACCGGGAGATCGCAGAACTGACGGATGCCCTGACAAAATTGCTGGCCCGGCTCGGCGAGCGTGATCGAGCCCTGGCGCAGGCCAACACCGATCTGGAAGGCCGGGTCGCAGAGCGGACTGTGGAACTGGCCGAAGCGTGCCATCGCGCCGAGAGGGCGCAAGCGCGCGCCGAAGCCGGCGAACGTGCCAAGGGCGACTTCCTGGCGACGATGAGCCATGAGGTCCGCACGCCCCTGAACGCTATCGTGGGCTTCGGTGACCTACTCCGTGATGAAATCAACCTCACCCCGCACCAGATGCGCTGCATCGATCAGATGCGCGTCGGTTGCGAAGTCCTGACGACGGTCGTCAACGACATCCTCGACTACGCACGCATCGAAGCCCATGGCGTCGTACTCGAAGCTGCCCCGTTCTCGCCGCGAGGGCTGATGGAGGAGACCGTCGCCCTCGTCGCCGGCACCGCCGAGCGCCAGGGTCTCGACCTTCGGTTGGACGTCGGCGCAGGCGACGAGCATTTCCTCATCGGCGACAAGACCCGCTTGAGACAGGTGCTGCTCAATCTCGTCAATAACGCGGTCAAGTTCACGCCGCAGGGCTCTGTGACCGTCTCTTTGGAACAAGCGGCAACGCCGGATGGCATCGCTCTGCGCGTCGCCGTCTGCGATACGGGCATCGGCATTCCCGCCGAGGCGCAGGCGCGGCTCTTCACCCGCTTCGTGCAGGCCGACAGCAGCACCACGCGACGGTTCGGAGGTACAGGATTAGGGCTGGCCATATCGAAAGGGCTGATCGAAGCGATGGGCGGCGCCATCGGCCTTGAGAGCCGCGACGGCGTCGGCTCGACCTTCTGGTTCAGACTCGTGCTTCCGCGTGTGCCGACTGGCGAGCGGTCGCCCGAACGACCGGTTGCCGCGGCTCTGCCCAGACCGGTCGAAGACGACACGTCGCGGCAGGCGCATCTGCTCCTCGTCGAGGACGGCGCGATCAACCGCGAGATCGCCCAGATGGTTCTGGAGGCCATGGGCTATCGCGTGTCCATCGCCTGCGACGGCTCGGAAGCCGTGAAACGGGTGCAGGAGCAGGCCTACGATCTCGTGCTGATGGATGTGGAGATGCCGGTCATGGACGGCATCACGGCGATGCGGCTCATACGGGGGCTCGAGGGTGTGGTGCGCGCCGTGCCAATCATCGCGATGACGGCGCATGTCCTGCCGGAGCAGGTTCGCGCGCTCCTTACGGCGGGCGCAAACGATCACGTCGGAAAGCCCTTCGACCGAACCCATCTCCGCGCGGTTATCGAGCGCTGTCTCGTCGAGTCCGCCGAGCGGTCCCGAGCCGCTTGAACGACCCCCGACAGGGTGCGCAGAGGCGGCGCGCCGGGAGCCGTTGCGCGACCAGGAGCGTTCTGCGTGGGAAAACGTTGAAGCAATAATCTGGATAGGCGCGACGCATCAGTATCATGGCAGAAGACAGTTCCGGCTCCGCCACACCGCGCGGCGTTCACGGGCGCATATCCACCGGCGTTCCCGGCCTCGACGAGGTCCTGTGCGGTGGCCTCACGCAGGATCGACTATACTTGCTCGAGGGCACACCGGGCACCGGCAAGACTACACTCTCACTGCAGTTCCTGCTCGACGGCGCCGCGCGTGGTGAGCGCGGCCTCTACGTCACACTATCCGAGAACAAAGATGAGCTGTGTGCTGCAGCCGCCTCGCACGGCTGGTCGCTCGACGGCATCGAGATCTACGAACTCGTCAACGAGTTCGGCCTCGATCCCGACAGCGAGCAGTCGATCCTGCACCCGTCGGAGATCGAGCTGGGCGAGACCGTCAGGGACGTCATTGCTCGCGTCGACGATTTGAAGCCGGCGCGGGTCGTCTTCGACAGCCTGTCCGAGCTGCGCCTGCTGGCCCAGAATCCGCTGCGCTATCGTCGTCAGATCCTGGCCCTCAAACAATATTTCGCCCGACGCAGCTGCACCGTTCTCATGCTCGACGACCGCACGTCGGAGCCGGGTGACCAGCAACTTCACAGCATCGCCCACGGGGTGATCTCGCTGGAGCAGGCACCGCGCGAGTTCGGCTCCGAGCGCCGTCGGCTGCGCATCGTCAAGATGCGCGGCATCAAGTTCCGCGGCGGCTATCATGACTTCGCCCTCGACACCGGCGGTCTGACGGTCTTTCCTCGCCTCGTCGCCGCCGAGCACCACGCGACGTTCGATCCGACCGCCGCCTCGACCGGGTCCAACGAGCTCGATCTGCTGCTCGGCGGCGGCTTGGTGCCCGGCACCAATACCCTGCTGATCGGCCCGTCGGGAGTCGGGAAGACCACGACGGCGCTCGGGTGCATGCTGGCCGCCTTGGAGCGGGGTGAGTCGGCGACCTACTTCCTGTTCGACGAGGGGCTCGCCACCCTGCTCGCCCGTTCCGCGATGCTCAACATGAACCTGTCCCCGCACATAGAGGCGGGCCGGCTGACGATCACCCAAATTGACCCGGCGGAACTCGCTCCGGGTGAGTTCGCCACCCATGTTCGGCATGCGGTGGAGAAGCGCCGCTCCAGGTTCGTCGTCATCGACAGTCTGAACGCCTACCTGCACGCGATGCCGGGCGAGGAATTCCTCATCCTGCAGATGCACGAGCTTCTGAACTACCTGAATCAGCAGGGCGTCACGACGCTGCTGGTTCTCGGACAGCACGGCATCATCGGTGATGTCCAGACCGACGTCGACCTCAGCTATCTCAGTGACGGCATCCTGCTGTTCCGGTTCTTCGAGGCGAAGGGAGAGGTCCGCACCGCCGTTTCTGTGGTGAAGAGCCGGGTGAATGCGCATGAGCGCACGATCCGTGAGTTGAAGCTCACGAGTCAGGGGCTGCGGGTCGGCTCGGCCCTGGACGACTTCCAAGGTGTGCTCACGGGGCTGCCCTCTTACCGAGGGAGAGTCGCGCTGTTGCCGGACGACGCTCCCCTCGGAAGCCAAGCTTGATGCCTCAGCCGCCGGATCACGAAGGGCGCGTCCTCGTCCTGGCGCCGCGCGGGCGTGACGCGGCGGTGATCGCGCAGGTGCTCGACCGCGTCGGCACGCCGACCGAGGTCTGTGCCGACGTGTCGGATTGCGTGACGGGCCTGAAGGCGGGGGCCGGAGCCGCTTTGGTCACCGAGGAGGTGCTCGCCGGGGCGGATACGGGAGCCTTATTCGCCTGGCTCGACGCGCAGCCCGCTTGGTCCGACTTCCCGTTCATCGTCCTGGCGACGCGGCAGACAGGCCGCCGGTCGGAATCCGCCGCCGGCATCCTCGCGCGGATCGGAAACGTCGTCCTGCTGGAACGCCCGATTAATGCCGAGACCCTGATCAGTGCCGCCGAATCGGCGCTGCGGGCGCGCCGGCGCCAGTATCAGGTGCGCAGCCTCCTGGCCGGTCGTGAACGGACGCAGGAGCACTTGCGCCTCCTCAACGAGGGTCTCGAACGGCGGGTTGCCGAGCGGACCCGCGAGGTCGAGGCCGCCCGGGAGACCCTGGCCTTCGCCCTCGAAGCGGCCGGCATGGGCTCGTGGGACCTCGATCTCGCGAACGGAACCTCCCGTCATTCCCCGCGCTTCGATGCCATCTTCGGGTATTCTGACCCGTGTCCATCGTGGACCCGAGGCACGTTTCTCGCCCATGTCGTCGAGGAGGACCGTCCCGCGGTCGAGCAGGCGTTCTCGGCCATCCCGGAGACCGGCCGGATCGACCTGGAATGCCGCATCACGCGCCAGGACGGCGCCGGGCGCTGGGTCGCGGCGAAAGGGCAGGTCACATACGACGCGTCCGGCGTACCGACCCGCATTGCCGGGATCTTGGTGGATCGAACCGACCAGCGCATCACCGAGGACGCGCTGCGCCAGGCACAGAAGATGGAAGCCATCGGTCAGCTGACCGGCGGCGTGGCCCACGACTTCAACAACCTCCTCACCGTCATCGTCGGCGGCCTCGACATGATGCTTCGCCGGCCCGAGCAGACCGACCGCGTGAAGCGGCTGGCCGAGGCGGCGATGAGCGCAGCCCGGCGCGGCGAGCAGCTCACGCAGCAGCTCCTGGCCTTCTCCCGCCGGCAGATGCTGCGGCCACAGACGCTCAACCCGAACCGCCTGCTGCTCGACTTCAGACCGCTGGCCGAACGGGCGGCCACGGGTGCCGTCGAGCTGGTGTTCAACCTCGACCCGGCGCTCGATCCGATCCGCATCGATCCGGCACAATTCGAGGCGGCGGTGCTGAACCTGATCGTGAACGCCCGCGACGCCATTGAGGGCCGCGACGGCCACGCCCGCATCGCGGTCGTGAGCCGCAACGTCCACCTTGGCACCGCGGCCGTCGCCGACCAGGGGGTGCCCCCAGGGCCCTACGTGGTCGTATCGGTCAGCGACACCGGCAGCGGCATTCCACCCGACGCGCTCCAGCGTGTATTCGAGCCGTTCTTCACCACCAAGGAGGTCGGCAAGGGAACGGGGCTCGGCCTGTCCCAGGTCTACGGCTTCACGCGCAGCGCCAAGGGCTTTGCTCAGATCGAGTCCGAGATCGGCTCGGGCACAACGGTCAACCTGTACTTTCCGCGTTCGACCGACCCGGCCGGCGATGAGACGGGCGCCGCTTCGGCGAGCTCGATCCCGCTGCGCCGCGCCGGCGAGGGCGAGACGGTTCTGTTGGTCGAGGACGACGAGCAGGTGCTCGGGATGGCTGTCGAGAGCCTGGAGGAGCTGCGCTACCGGGTCATCATCGCTCGAAACGCCGTCGAGGCTCTTGAGCACCTTCGCGGCGTGGAGCGGATCGACATTCTGTTTTCCGACGTCGTGATGCCGGGCGGGATGAACGGATCACAGCTGGCGGTCGAGGCACAGAAGCTTCGGCCAAGTGTCAAGGTCCTGCTCACATCAGGCTACGTCGCAAACCTCGACGAGGGTCAGGTCATCGGTCGAGGCGAGATGCCGGTCCTGAACAAGCCCTACCGCCGCGACGAGCTCGCCCGCTCGCTGCGCCTGGTCCTGGGGGGAGAGGGACGTTGACGCGACACCGAGGACGATCTGGTTTGTTAGAGGCTTTGCACAATGAAGAGCGCGAGGGAGATACACTCTGCGCCGGGAGTATAGGCATCAGACTCTGAGCCTGTCATGTTCGGGGTTCGGCGCGCGCATTCGACCGATCTCGCCGCGTTCGAAGCTCTGCTGTATTCTAACAACCGACTTGCTCGGGCCGACACCATCGCGCGTGTTCGCTGCTCCGGCGGGATCTACGGCGTGGATTACAGGATCGTTCATCCCGGCGGGCAGATCCGCCGGTTGCGCTCGCGCGGGCGCGTGCAGGTAGACGAGGAGGGCCAGCCGGTCCGGCACCGCGGCGTGGTTTTCGACATCGACGCGTACAAGCGCGCCGAAGAGGAGCAGAAGACGGTCGAGGCGCAAGTGCGGACGCGCGAGGCGCGCCTGTACGCCATCCCCGACACGATGACTGAAGGCATGATCGTCGTCGACGAACGCGGCATCATCCCTTCGTTCAACCCTGCTGCCGAGCGCATCTTCGGCTACCGGTCGGCCGAGATCGTGGGTCGGAAGATCAGTCTGGTGCTGCCGGAGCCGGATCGCGACCGATCCTATGCGGCCTGTCGTCATGGTGACGGGGCAGGAAGATCCGTCGCGCGCGGTCGAGGCGATGAAGCTCGGGGCCTGCGACTTCAGCGAGAAACCGTTCGACGAGAGAGCCCTTATACGACTTTTGCGCGCCACCCTGGAACGCGGCTGCGTGACCGAGACGGGGTCGAACACGCGGCGAGTGCACATCCGCCGGATCGCCGAGTGCGAGCGACACGTTCTGGACCACTTGGTCGGCGGGGACACCAACCAGGAAATCGGTCGCGTGCTCGACTTCAGCCCGCGCCTGGTCGGGATTGATCGGGCGAAGCGCATCACCAAAACGCAGGCGGCCCACCGACAGAAGCTGGTGCGTTGGTGGATGCTGAGCGGTCTCCGGTGGGTTTGATCCTCCGCAATTCGACGGAACCGCGGAAGTGGCAGCGTCATTTCCCGCTCTATGGTGCCAGTCGAGTTGGTAGGCGAACGGACCCTGTCTTCCAGGATAGCGTCATGCCGATCTTCATCGTGGACGACGATGCCGCCATTTTAAGTTCAGCACGGTTCATGCTGGAGGGCGAAGGTTACACGGTCGCCACGTTCGAGTCGGGCAGCAAGCTGATCGCCGCATTTCCGCAGGCGAAACCGTGCTGCATCGTGATCGACTACGTGCTGCCGGACATGACGGGGCTGGATGCCTATGAACGCGTGCGGTCTTCGGGCGGGACCGCTCCGGTGATCATCATCACAGGCCATCCGAGCGCCGCGATCCGCGAGAAGGTGCGGCAGGCTGGCTTGCCGCTGGTCGAAAAGGCCTTCGTCGAGGACCTGCTCAGCGCCATCGAGGCGATAGGTCCGCTGCATTGACCATACGTTCTTGGACGGAGGCTGGACGGCGAGCAGAACGTCATTCTGGGGCAAGGGAAAACCAGATCTATTGGTGCCTGTTCGGATCAGGGACCGCAATGCGCGAGTGAATCCTTCCGGCACCTGATGGCCGAGCGCGGCATGGACTGCTTCATGCGCCGGTCGGGCGATGCGTGGGACCGCGCGACCAAGGAAGGCCGTTTCTCGTCGCTGACGATCGCGCGCACGGCCCCGAGGACCGACTGCACGCGGCACGAGGCGCCCGCGGATGTGTTCGATGACATCGAGCGCTTCTATAGCCCGACAAGGCGGCTCTCGACCTTGGGCTGTCTCGAACCTGTCGAATTCCAGTACCATGCTCGATTTGCTTAAGATGTTATCTGTCGAACCGGCTACAGGCTAATTTACGGACGGCGCACAGGCTCGCCAAGTCATCGCGATTTGGTCAACGGACACACTCCATAGGCAGCCAAATCGGTCGGATTGCTTCTGATCCCGGCGCGATTCTGCGGCGTCCTCACCGTATTCCAGCTGAAAAACTCGGCCGCGCCGATCCCCAATCCGCTTGCCGGCTCCAGGGCCACTGAGGTTTCGCCGACGTCGTCCTTACAGGCGGAACGCGATGCGGGCGCTACTTGAAGTAATTATGCTTCCGCTCCGTGAACACCGACGCAGATATTTTGCATCGCTTTCCCATGTTGCCGCGTTCTATTAACAAGCGAACCGGTATTCCGGTACGATTTCTGACATGAAGGAGGCGCGAATGCTGCGCGGTGGAATGCTGTGGTTGCTGGGGATCCCGCTGCCAATTATCCTGCTGTTGTGGTTCTTAGGCGTGCTCCACTGAGCGCCGGTGGGCCAGCATCATGCCCTACACAGTCGAGATCACAACGCTCGCGGCGCAGGTCGACGGCGAGGAACGGCCAGCAAGGCTGTACCAGTTGCCCGACCCCTTCAGCACGCTGGCCGAAGCCAAGGAAGCCGCTGTCACCCACATAGCGGGGCTCGGGCTCGATCCTTCCTGTGTCCTCTACAACGTGTTCGACCGCGAGGGCTTCACGGTGGCATCCAATGCTGAACAGATGGCAGGGTCCGGGTGACGTCAAAGCCGCTGGCCAGCACCGCTATGCTGGTGAGGAGCTGGGCCTATCAGAAGTAAGCGTTTGGAGACGCGTCTTCCTGAGCAAAACCCGCTGGACGGCGCGTAAACGCCTTTTCGCTCATGGCCGACGACGCGTGCGCCGACGACGGGGTGCTGGAGACGGTGCAGCGGGCCTGGACGCGCCAGGATGACGTCACGCCAAGCTCGAACTTGGAGGCGCGGCTCTGCACCATCAGCCACAATCCGTTTCATGCGGCGTGCCGCGAGCGCAGGCGCGTGATCGGAAATGTGGACGGCTCCGTTACGACTCAGCGCGCCGCGCCCGCGGCCCACGAGCACCGCTCCGATCTGCCGACCGTCCGGTCGCCCATCGGTCAGCTGCCTGAGATGTGGCGCGGGGGTCTGCTGCTCGTGAGCGCGCGAGACTTAACCTATGAGGCGGCCGCCGAAGTGATGGGCTGTCAAACCGGTCCTGTGAAAAGCCGGGCGCGCCGCGCCCGGGCCTGGGGCGTTGCGAATCCTGCCGGCGAGGAGCACCTCAACTTGCGCGGGCATCCATGCTGACCTGTCCGGAGGCACCGAACCGGCCTGACACGGCCATGCCAGTGTGAGCGTATTCGTTTCTGTCAGATCTGCTCCGAAACTAGTTTTACACAGGACGAGGCTCGCGATTCGGCTTAATCCCGAGTTCCAAACGATTGAGCAACCCGCTGGGCTGAGCTCAATTGCCGTGCCACTTCGGTGGTGGTCACTCGTAGTCGCTGACGATTCGGATGGCTGACACGCTTAGCCATGCGGATCTACCCTGAGGTTGTTTCCGCATGACGCCGACTACGTCGCAGTTGGAGCCGAAGCTCCTCCTGAAGAGCCTCCGCGCCTTTCGGAAAGGTGACTTCTCGATCCGGCTGCCGCTGGATCTCACGGGCATCGATGGCGAGATCGCGGACGCGTTCAACGACATTCTCGAACTCAATCAGGGTCTCGCCCGGGAACTCGACCGGGTTGCTCGTGCCGTGGGCAAGGACGGGCGCATCGGCGAGCGTGGCAAGCTTCCGGCCGCGACCGGCGGATGGAACGACTGTGTCGACTCGGTCAACACGATGATCGGAGATCTCGTTCAACCGACCACCGAAGTGGCCCGCGTCATCGGGGCGGTCGCGAAAGGCGACCTCGGTCAGACCATGCAGATCGAGATCGAGGGCCGCCCGTTGAGGGGCGAGTTCCTCCGCATCGGCAAAGTGGTCAACACGATGGTCGACCAGCTGAACTCCTTTGCCTCGGAGGTGACCCGCGTGGCCCGGGAGGTTGGCTCGGAGGGCAAGCTCGGCGGACAGGCCAAGGTCAAGGGCGTCGGCGGAACCTGGAAGGACCTCACCGACAACGTGAACCTGATGGCGGCCAATCTGACAGGCCAAGTCCGCAATATCGCGGAGGTCACCACTGCCGTGGCCAATGGCGATCTGTCCAAGAAGATCACTGTCGATGTGAAAGGTGAGATCCTCGACCTGAAATCGACCATCAACACAATGGTCGATCAGCTCAATTCCTTCGCCTCGGAGGTCACGCGCGTTGCCAAGGAGGTGGGTTCGGAAGGCAAGCTTGGAGGCCAGGCTCAGGTCAAGGGCGTCGGTGGTGTCTGGAAGGACTTGACCGACAACGTCAACATGATGGCCGAGAATCTGACGGGCCAAGTACGTAACATCGCCGAAGTCACGACCGCGGTCGCGCGTGGCGACCTCTCCAAGAAGATCACCGTCGACGTCAAAGGCGAGATCCTGGCGCTGAAGCTGACCATCAACACGATGGTGGACCAGCTCAACTCCTTCGCCTCCGAGGTGACACGTGTCGCCCGCGAGGTCGGCACGGAGGGCAAGCTCGGCGGTCAGGCCCAGGTGGAAGGCGTCGGTGGGACCTGGAAGGACCTCACCGACAACGTGAACATGATGGCGGCCAACCTCACCGGCCAGGTGCGCAACATCGCCGACGTCACGACTGCGGTGGCCAATGGCGACCTGTCCAAGAAGATCACCGTGGACGTGCGCGGTGAGATCCTAGAGCTGAAGAACACCATCAACACGATGGTGGATCAGCTTAATTCCTTCGCCTCAGAGGTGACCCGCGTCGCGCGCGAGGTCGGCTCGGAGGGGAAGCTCGGCGGGCAGGCCCAAGTTCCTGGGGTCGCCGGTACCTGGGCCGATCTCACCGACAACGTGAACCTGATGGCCGCCAACCTCACCGGCCAGGTGCGCAACATCGCCGACGTGACCACCGCGGTGGCCAACGGCGATCTGTCCAAGAAGATCACCGTGGACGTGCGCGGCGAAATTCTGGAGCTGAAGAACACCATCAACACGATGGTGGATCAGCTCAATTCCTTCGCCTCGGAGGTAACCCGCGTCGCCAAGGAGGTCGGCTCGGAGGGGAAACTCGGCGGGCAGGCCCGCGTCGAAGGCGTGGCAGGAACCTGGGCCGATCTCACCGACAACGTGAACCTCATGGCCGCCAACCTGACCGGTCAGGTGCGCAACATCGCCGACGTGACCACCGCGGTGGCCAATGGCGACCTGTCCAAGAAGATCACCGTCGACGTGAAGGGCGAGATCCTGGAGCTGAAATCGACCATCAACACGATGGTGGATCAACTCAACTCCTTCGCCTCGGAGGTGACCCGCGTCGCCCGCGAAGTCGGCACGGAAGGCAAGCTCGGCGGGCAGGCGCAGGTCAAGGGCGTCGGCGGCGTATGGAAAGGCTTGACCGACAACGTGAACATGATGGCGGCCAATCTGACGGGCCAGGTGCGCAACATCGCCGAGGTCACAACCGCGGTGGCCAACGGCGATCTCTCCAAGAAGATCACCGTGGCCGTCGAAGGCGAGATCCTGGAATTGAAGTCGACCATCAACACGATGGTGGATCAGCTCAACTCCTTCGCCTCGGAGGTGGTCCGCGTCGCCCGCGAGGTTGGCATCGAGGGCAAGCTCGGCGGACAGGCACAGGTCCGCGGCGTCGGCGGAACCTGGAAGGATCTCACCGACAACGTCAACATGATGGCCGCGAACCTCACCGGTCAGGTGCGCAACATCGCCGACGTCACGACTGCGGTGGCCAACGGCGATCTGTCCAAGAAGATCACCGTCGACGTGAAGGGTGAGATCCTGGAGCTGAAATCGACCATCAACACGATGGTGGATCAGCTCAACTCCTTCGCCTCGGAGGTGACCCGCGTTGCCCGTGAGGTCGGCTCGGAGGGCAAGCTCGGCGGACAGGCACAGGTCCGCGGCGTCGGCGGAACCTGGAAGGACCTCACCGACAACGTGAACATGATGGCGGCCAACCTGACCGGTCAGGTCCGCGGCATCGCGGATGTCGTCACGGCGGTGGCCCAGGGCGACCTCACGCGGAAACTCTCGGTCGATGCCAAGGGCGAGATCGCCGCCCTGGCCGACACCGTCAACGAGATGATCGAGACGCTCGCCACCTTTGCCGACCAAGTCACCAACGTGGCCCGCGAGGTGGGCGTCGAAGGGAAGCTCGGCGGTCAGGCCCGGGTGCCGGGTGCCGCCGGGCTGTGGCGCGATCTCACCGACAACGTGAACCAGCTCGCGGCAAACCTGACGACCCAGGTGCGCGCCATCGCCGAAGTGGCGACGGCGGTGACGAAGGGCGACCTCGCACGCTCGATCTCGGTCGAGGCTTCCGGCGAAGTCGCCTCGTTGAAGGACAACATCAACGAGATGATCCGCAATCTGCGGGACACGACCCTCAAGAACGCCGAGCAGGACTGGCTGAAGACGAACCTCGCCAAGTTCACGCGCATGCTGCAGGGCGAGCGCGACCTCGCCACCGTCTCAAATCTGATCCTGTCCGAGATCGCGTCGCTCGTGAATGCCCAGCGCGGCGTGTTCTTCATGGTGGAGGACGATGGCGGAGAGCCGGTTCTGGATCTGATGGCGAGCTATGCCTTCACGGAGCGCAAGAACCTGTCGAACCGGTATCGCCTCCGTCAGGGTCTCGTGGGCCAATGCGCCTTCGAGAAAAAGCGCATCACCCTCACCAACGTGCCCGGCGACTACATCACCATCGGCTCGGCTCTCGGCGAGGCACCACCCCTCAACATCATCGTCCTGCCAGTCCTGTTCGAGCAGGAAGTTCGGGCAGTCATCGAGCTGGCGTCGTTCAACCGTTTCAGTGAGACCCATCAGTCCTTCCTTGACCAACTGACCGAATCCATCGGGATCGTGCTCAACACGATTGCCGCCAACATGCGGACCGAAGGTCTCCTCAAGCAGTCGCAGCTCCTGACCGGCGAATTACAGAGCCGGCAAGAGGAGCTGAAGAAGACGAACGACCGCCTTGAACTTCAGGCGGCCTCCCTGCAGCAATCCGAGGATCTGCTGAAGAGCCAGCGCGAGCGCCTGCAGCAGACCAACGAGGAGCTGGAGGAGAAGGCGCGGCTGCTCGAAATCCAGAAGCGCGAGGTCGAAGGCAAGAACCGCGAGGTCTCCGTTGCCAAGACGGCGCTGGAGGAGAAGGCCGAGCAGCTGAGCCTGACCTCGCGCTACAAGTCGCAGTTCCTGGCCAACATGAGCCACGAGCTGCGCACGCCGCTCAACAGCCTGTTGATCCTCTCGAAGCTTCTCTCCGAGAACCGCGACGGGAACCTTACGGACAAGCAGCGGGAGTTTGCCAAGACGATCAACGCAGCCGGGACCGACCTCCTGTCGCTCATCAACGACATCCTCGATCTCTCCAAGATCGAGTCCGGGACGGTGTCGCTCGAAGTCGGCGATGTCGCGCTGCAAGATCTCGTCGAGAACCTCGAAAGGACCTTCCGCCAGCTGGCCGAGGACCGCCACCTTGCCTTCGTGATCGATGTCGAGCCCGGCCTGCCGCGGTCGGTACGCACGGATTCCAAGCGCCTGCAGCAGGTTCTCCGCAACCTTCTCTCCAACGCCTTCAAATTCACCGAGACGGGCAGCGTTTCGCTCAAGATCGGCTCGGCCGAGGGGTCGCCGCTGCGCGCCGGGAGCCAGTGGATGGCCCTTTCCGTAACCGATACCGGTATCGGCATCGCTGAGGATAAGCAGCGGATCATCTTCGAGGCGTTTCAGCAGGCCGACGGGACCACGAGCCGCAAGTATGGCGGCACCGGCCTCGGCCTCGCCATCAGCCGCGAGATCGCCCGCCTGCTGGGCGGCGAGATCGTGGTCGAGAGCCGCATCGGTTCGGGCAGCACCTTCACCCTGTTCCTGCCCTTCGAACCGCCCGTTCAGGCAGTCACGGGCCGCGCATGGGAGACGGCCGCGGGGACCGGAAATGCCGCGCTGACCGGCCGCCAGCCGAACGCCGCGATGGCCCTTTCGGCCGCCGCGGACGACCGCCATGCCATCCACCCGGGGGATCATATCGTGCTCATCGTCGAGGACGACGCGATGTTCGCCTCGGTGCTGCTGGAACTTGCGCGCGAACGCGGCTTCAAAGGCTTGATCGCGCAAGACGGTGCCGGCGCGCTGAGCCTCGCCCACCGCTTCAAGCCGCACGCCATCACCCTCGATATCGGCCTGCCCGACATGGACGGCTGGGCCCTGCTCGACCTCCTGAAGAACAACTCCCGCACCCGCCACATCCCGATCCACGTCATCTCCGTCAACGACGAGAAGAAGCGCGGCCTGCGCGCCGGCGCGTTCGGCTTTCTGGAGAAGCCCGTGGAGCGCGAGGGCCTGCTGCGGGCCCTGGAGCTCTCGAAGGATTTCATCACGCGGCCCGTCCGCAACCTTCTGCTCGTCGAGGACGACGAGAACCAGCGCGCCAGCATCACGGCGCTCCTGAGCGAGGAGGACGTCAAGATTTTCGGGGTCGGCACGGCGTCGGCCGCACTGGAAGCCCTGACCGGCGGCCGGTTCGACTGTGCGATCATCGATCTCGGCTTGCCCGATATCGGTGGTTCCGAGCTGATCGAGCAGATCCGCGCCTCGCAGGACGGGGAGGAACTGCCGATCATCGTCTATACCGGTCGGGCGCTCACGCCCGCCGAAGAGCAGCAGCTGAGGCAGACCGCCTCGACGATCATCATCAAGGACACGCGCTCGTCCGAGCGACTCCTCGACGAGACCGCCCTGTTCCTGCATCGGGCCATCGCCAGCGCCCCGGCCGACGAGCAGGGTCTCGGCGATCGCAGTGACGGGGTGTCTCTCCAGGGCTGCCGGGTCATCCTGATCGACGACGACCTGCGTAACATCTTCTCGCTCACGAGCGCCCTGGAGCAGCACGGGCTTGAGGTTCTGTTCGCGGAGAACGGGCATGACGGCATCGCGCTGCTCGAATCCCATCCGAACATCGACGCGATGTTGATCGACATCATGATGCCAGGAATGGACGGCTACGAGACGATGCGCGCGATCCGGGTGCAGGGCGCCTTCCGAAGCCTGCCGCTGATCGCCGTGACCGCGAAGGCCATGAAGGGCGACCGCGAGAAGTGCCTCGAGGCGGGCGCGTCGGATTATGTCTCGAAGCCGATCGACATGGACGAGCTGCTGGCCGTGCTGCGGGTGCAGTTGGCACGACGGGGCGAGATCGCCGACGGTGTGACGCCGCTGCGCGCGGGAGCGAGAGACTTCGAGCGGCAACCCCGATGAGCCGCCGACTGGATCCCCATCCGGCTGGTCCGGACGATACCGCGGGACAGCTCGGCTTACCCACCGAGCTGGCCCCGGTCCGAGCCAAGATCCTGATCGTCGATGACGACCAGCGTAATCTGCTTGCCGCCTCTGAGATTCTAGCCGATCCCGAGACCGACTTGATTCTGGCGAACTCGCCGGAAGAAGCCCTACGCCGGGCCCTCCGGGAGGACTTCGCCCTCATTCTGCTCGACGTACAGATGCCGCGCATGGACGGCTACGAGGTGGCCGCCCTCATCCGCAGCCGCTCGCGCACATCCCGTGTCCCGATCCTGTTCCTCACGGCCCACAACAAGGACGATATCCACATCTTCCGCGGTTACTCCGCCGGCGCGGTCGATTATGTGTTCAAGCCGATCCAGCCTTTGGTGCTGAAGTCGAAGGTCGATGTCTTCGTCGATCTTTACCGCAAGACCGAAGAGATCAAGCGCAACGCGACTGCCGAGAAGCGTCTGCTCCTGGAGAACCTTCGCGTACGCGGTGAGAAACTGGAAGCCGAGCAGGCGCTGCGCAGGCGGGAAGAGCATCAGGCCGCTGTCCTGCGCGGCCTTCCCATCGCCCTCTACACCTCACCGATCGGCGTCGCCGACCGACGCCTCTACTTCACCAACGACAGCATCGCGCGCATCACCGGCTTCTCGCGCGAGACCTTCGCCACCTCCGGCCTCTGGAGCTCCCGCCTCGAAGCAGACGACCGTGAGCGGGTGTCGGCGGCGCTTTGCGCGGTCCTCGAGACCGGCGAGGTGGCTCTGGAATATCGCTGGCGCAACGCGGATGGCATGGAGCGGCACATCCTCGACCAGATCGCGGTGAACCGTGATGAGAGCGGCACGGCGGTCGAACTCTTCGGGATGTGGTTCGACGTGACGGAGCGCAAGGAACTTGAGCTCAATTTGCAGCACGCTTCGAAGCTCGAGGCAGTGGGCCGCCTAACCGGCGGGATCGCGCACGATTTCAACAACATGTTGAGCATCGTCATCGGCAATCTCGACTTGGTCAAGGGCGCGTTGCTGGGCAACGAGAAGGCGCACCGCCGCATCGAGAGCGCCATCGAGGGGGCCCATCGCTGCGCCGAACTCACCAGCCGGCTGCTGGCCTTCTCACGACGCTCCCCTCTCCAGCCGAAGGCGCTGACCTTCGCGAACTTCATTCCTGGCCTGATCAAGCTTCTGGAGCGCACGCTCGGCGAGCGGATCACGATCTCCGCGGATCTGGAGGCGGGACTGCCGGAAGTCTGTGTCGATCACGCTCAGTTCGAGGCCGCTCTCATCAACCTCGCGGTGAATGCCCGGGACGCGATGCCGAATGGAGGGACATTGGACATCCGCATCAGGCGCCGGGACCCCACTGGGCCGGAGGGGGTCGAGGACGTGCGTTTCATAGAGATCACGGTCGCCGACTCGGGCACGGGGATGTCACCTGATGTTCTGGCGCGCGTCTTCGAACCCTTCTTCACGACGAAGGAGGTCGGCAAAGGCACGGGCCTCGGTCTGAGCATGGTCTACGGCTTCGTGCAGCAGAGCGGCGGGACCATCGTTGTCGACAGCACGCCGCATCAAGGCACCCGTTTCCTCGTCACGATGCCCGTGCTCGCTGAAGGAAGTCCCAGATCGGAAGAATGCGCTGCGGGTGCGACGAACGAGCCGCCGAATCCGATGAATGGTGCGGGTAGGGCCGTGCTTGTCGTCGAGGACGACGCCGATGTTCGCTCGACCGTTGTCTCGACCCTCGAGGCCCTCGCGTTCGAGGTGCTCAGTGCGCATGATGCCAGCGAGGCTCTGCGCGTTCTGCGGAGGGAGGCGAATATCTGCCTCGTTTTCAGCGACGTGAACATGCCCGGCACGATGAACGGCATCGAGCTCGGACACATCATCCGGCAGCAATGGCCACACATGCAGATCCTGCTGGCCTCCGGTTACCTTCGGGAAGGTCAGGATGCCAATGACTTCCCCTTGCTGCAGAAACCATTCCGTGCGGACGACTTGATTGACAACCTGCGGGAGCTGCTTGGCAACGCGCGGGGGTGAAGCTTTCTCGATCGCGCCCGAGAGAATCGACAGCGGAACGCGTGCCGATCGCAGACAGGCGCGGCGATTTTGCCCGGCAGAGATCCCCGGGATCTGTGGAGATCCGCCGTCCCCGCGTATCGGCACAGGGCTGCCGGCGTTCGGGTTCCCGGTAAGACGGCCAGCGGTGCCCCAAGACGGTGCGTGCGAACGTCACCCGGGCGACGCCGGTTGTCGAGGGATGGACGCGCGGCCTGTCGATCAGCCGTCCGTCGCACGCACCGGGATGGACGGGTTCAGTCGGCCGAGCCGGCCGACTTCCGCGGCAACGTCCTGCAAGCTGGCGTCACCCTTGCGCAAGATCCGGTCGGCGGCAGACAGATCATGACGCTCTTCCTCCGAGACGTCGCGGGCACTCAGGACGACCACCGGAACTTCGTCGCCGCCTGGCATTGCCCGCAGGGCGCGCAGGAATGCGAAGCCGTCCATCACCGGCATGGTCAGGTCGAGGAGCACGAGCCCCGGGCGCGCCGCGCGCACGCTGGCCAGGGCCTCGGCCCCGTCGCCGGCCTCCCGAACCGCGAACCCCTGGCGCCCCAGCACGGTGCGGAGCCGGCGCCGCATCTCGGCGTCGTCATCCACCACCAGCACGTCGCCCGCGCCGGCGCCGATCCGGTCGAGCACCCCCTTCAGGCGGCTCCAGTCCACCGGCTTCGGAAGCGAACCGGCCGCCCCGAGCGCGGCCCCGAGTGCGGCATCGGCCACGAAGCTGACCATGATCACCGGGATGTCCCGGGTGGCCTCGTCGCGCTTCAGCGCGGCGAGCACGGCCCAGCCGTCCATCTCCGGCATCATCACGTCGAGCAGCACCGCGACGGGCTGCAACTGGCGTGCGAGTTCGAGACCCGACCGTCCGTCGACCGCAGCCTGGGCCGAAAAGCCCTGGCGGGCCAGGAAGCGGATCATCAGCTCGCGCTGGCTGGACTCGTCGTCGACGACCAGAACCAGACCGCGCGTGCCGTCCGCCGTGCCACCGTGAAGGGCCGGAGGATGCCCATCCGCGATCTCGGGCCCGGGCATGGTCGCCGGCAGTGTGAGGGTGAAGGTCGTGCCCCGACCTTCGGCGCTGTCCGCGGAGACGTCGCCGCCCATCAGATTGGCGAAGGCCTTGGTCAGGGCCAAGCCCAGTCCCGTGCCGCCGTATTTGCGCGTCGTCGATTCGTCGGCCTGCACGAACCTCTGGAACAGCCCGGCGAGCTGCTCGGGCGTCATGCCGATGCCGGTATCCGACACGGCGAAGGTCAGCCGGTCACCGTGGGGTCCGGGCTCGCGCCGGACCCGCAACGTCACGGTCCCACCCTCGGTGAACTTGGCGGCGTTGCCGAGCAGATTGAACAGGCACTGGCGCAGTTTCACCGCGTCGGTCTGTGCATGGCCGAGGTCCGGAGCAAGGTCGAGGACGAGGCGGTTGCCCTTCTTGGCCACGAGACCCTCGACGGTCGCGGCGGCGTCTCGCACGAAGGCCTCGACGGCGACGTCCTCGGCCAGGACGTCCATCTTCTCGGCCTCGACCTTCGAGAGGTCGAGGACGTCGTTGATCAGCCCGAGAAGGTGCTGGGCGTTCGAGCGGATCTTTCCGAGATCGGCCTGGAACGTGTCCTGCCCGAGATCCTCCGCCTCCTCCTGAAGCATCTCGGCGTAGCCGATGACCGCCGAGAGCGGCGTGCGCAGCTCGTGGCTCATGTTGGCGAGGAACGCGCTCTTGGCGCGGTTGGCGGCTTCGGCCGCATCCCGGGCATCCCGCAAGGCGGCCTCGTGGGCGTGACGGGCGCTGACATCCGCGTGGACGCCGACCCATTCGCGGATCGCCCCGTCCGCATCCCGCACGGGCACGGCGCGCACCGCGTAGTGCCGCCAGCTGCCATTCGATGCGCGGACGCGGTGTTCCACGGCGTAGGCGCCGCCCGTCCGGGACGCCTCCTGCCAGATCCGGTTCGTCTCGGGGAAATCCTCCGGGTGGATCGCTTTCGCCCAGCCGCGACCGCGATACTCAGCGAAGGTATGGCCCGTGATCTGCTCCCAGCCCGGCTGCTCCTCGATGAAGTCGCCTGCAGCGTTCGTCGTCCACATCACGCCATCGACGGCCCGGACCGCGGAGCGGAAGCGCGCTTCGCTGACGTGTAGGCGCCGCTGGGTGCGCCGCTGGTCGAACGAACCCGCCATCATCGCCAGGAACAGGACGACGAAGGTGATACCGGCCACCGCCAGGGCGAGATCCTGCTGGCCAGTGGACAGGACGGCCGCGTGGGCCGGGTGAGCACCCGCCTCCTCGGCTGTGAAGGTCGCGGCGGCCATGCCGGTGTAGTGCATGCCGGCGACCGCCAGCCCCATGACGCCGGCGGCCATGAGCCTCTGCCAGGGGCGGTTGCGCCGGAAGGTGAGCCACAGGGCGGCGGTCGATGCGGTGACGGCGATGGCGACCGACGCCGCGACGATGCGCGGGTCGTAGGCCAGGTTCCCCGGGACCCGCATCGCGGCCATGCCGGTATAGTGCATGGCCGCCACGCCCAGGCCCATCGCCGAGCCCGCGACGAGCAGCGGAGCGGTGGCGATGCCTTCCCGCGCCACCCAGGCAAAGGCCGCGGCCGTGCTGCCCACAGCGATCAACAGCGACAGGACGGTCGTGCCGAGGTCGTACCGCGCCGGCATGCCCATCTCGAAGGCAAGCATCCCGACGAAATGCATGGCCCAGATGCCACCGCCCATGGCGAACGCGGCGGCTGCGGCCCAGGCCCAGCGCGGACCGGAATCGGGCTGGCGGATGCGCGCTCCGAGGTCGAGCGCCGCATAGGATGCGAACACCGCGATCACGATGGAGAGCGCCACAAGGGCCGGGCTGTAGCCGGTATGGATCATACGAGGATCGATCAGGGAGAGGTCGGGCGTCGGGCGCTCGGGAGGACGGACGAATCTGCGGGCGGCGACGGAGCGTGTCCACTCACCGATGCGTTTGGCTTCGGTATCCGCCCGCGCGGGACGCCGATAGCGTGGCATTGTCGCGCGACGACCGCGGTAAAGAGGTCAGCTCAGGCCTCCCGCGAGCCCGAATCCCATTCCGGGGATGAGAGATCGGGGTCGGCTCACGCATGTAGCTGGGCCCGCCCACGCTGGCGGACCGTGACGGGCACCCCTCATGCACCGACGCGGACGAAAGATTCACGCAGCGCGTGGCGCGTGCGACTCCGGGCGACGGTCGTGCCCATATCGTCCCAGGGCAGGATCGCCGATCAGCGCGCGTCCGGATCCCGTCAGCACCGTGGGCATGGCCGAGCGGAGTCGGGGACAGCCACGGGTCGATTTCGGCCAAGCCGTCTGGTCCCGTCGGCGTCGGACCTGGTGCAACCGTCGCAGTCGGCGCGCGCCATGCAGGATGCGGATGGGACCCATTCCCCGGATCTGCCGGAACCGCGACGCCAGGGTCAAAATGCGGACGCAGACGTTGCATCCGAGCGCCAGAAGCATCACACACGCACCAGATTTCCGGACCGTTCGGTGCGCCGCCCATGAGCGAGGCGCACCGAAGAGTCGGCAGTTCGGCGCCGTCCGTGATCGTCCAGACAACAGGAACTTGTGATGAAGACGCGCGCGGCTGTCGCGTGGGAGGCCAAGAAGCCTCTCACGATCGAGACCATCGACATCGAGGGGCCCAAGGCCGGCGAGGTTCTCGTCGAGCTGATGGCCACCGGGATCTGCCACACCGATGCCTACACGCTGTCGGGCCTGGATTCCGAGGGCAAGTTCCCGGCGATCCTCGGCCATGAGGGCGCGGGCATCGTCCGCGAGGTCGGCGCCGGCGTCACCACGCTGAAGCCCGGCGACCATGTCATCCCGCTCTACACGCCGGAATGCCGCAACTGTAAGTCCTGCCTGTCCCAGCGCACCAACCTGTGCACCGCGATCCGGGCGACCCAGGGCCAGGGCGTGATGCCGGACGGCACGAGCCGCTTCTCCTGCGTCTCCACCGGCGGCAGCCCGGGCGGTTCGAGCACCGTGTTCCACTACATGGGCTGCTCGACCTTCTCGAACTTCACGGTCCTGCCCGCCATCGCGCTGGCCAAGATCCGCGAAGACGCCCCCTTCGACAAGATCTGCTACATCGGCTGCGGCGTGACCACCGGGATCGGAGCAGTGATCTACACCGCCAAGGTCTGGCCGGGCGCCAACGTGGTGGTGTTCGGTCTCGGCGGCATCGGCCTCAACGTGCTCCAGGCCGCCCGGATGGTCGGTGCCGACAAGATCATCGGCGTCGACATCAACCCGGAGAAGCAGGCCATGGCCCGCAAATTCGGCATGACCGACTTCATCAATCCGAACGAGGTCGGAACCGACAAGGTGGTTCAGGCCATCGTCGATCTCACCGGCGGCGGCGCCGATTTCTCCTTCGACTGCACCGGCAACGTCCACGTGATGCGCCAGGCCCTCGAGTGCTGCCATCGCGGCTGGGGCGAGTCGATCGTCATCGGCGTGGCGGAAGCCGGCCGCGAGATCTCGACCCGTCCGTTCCAGCTCGTCACCGGCCGCGTCTGGAAGGGTTCGGCGTTCGGCGGCGCGCGCGGACGCACGGACGTGCCGAAGATCGTCGACTGGTACATGGAGGGTAAGATCAACATCGACGATCTGATCACCCACACCATGCCGCTGGAGGAGATCAACCACGGCTTCGACCTCATGCACGAGGGCAAGTCGATCCGCTCCGTGGTCGTCTACTAAGGAAGACAGATCCGGGGCTCCCCCGCCTACGAGGTCGGTGAGCCCCACGCACGCCCCCGCATTCCCGGAGCCCCGGTGCCCGCGATCCGGCCCCTGAGCGGGGCTCTCGGCGCCCGAGCAGGAGATCACAGCTGATGGAAACCGTCTCGAAGGCCCGCGCCCACGGCGGCACGCAGGGCGTCTACAAGCACGACGCGCAGACCACCGGATGCCCGATGACCTTCGCGGTGTTCGTGCCGCCCCAGGCCGAGAAGGGACCAGTCCCGGTGCTGTGGTACCTGTCCGGGCTGACCTGCACGCACGCCAACGTCATGGACAAGGGTGAGTATCGCAAGGCGGCAGCCGATCATGGTGTGATCGTCGTGGCTCCGGATACCAGCCCGCGCGGTCCCGGGATCCCGGACGAAGAGGGCAACTGGCAGTTCGGCTCCGGTGCCGGTTTCTATCTGGACGCCACCGAGGCGCCCTATGCGAAGAACTACAAGATGTGGAGCTACGTGACTGAGGAGTTGCCGGCCCTGATCGCGCAGGAATTCCCCGCCGATCTGTCGCGCCAGGGCATCTTCGGCCATTCCATGGGCGGCCACGGGGCGCTCACCATCGCGCTGACCTACCCGGAACGCTTCAAGTCCTGCTCCGCATTCGCGCCGATCGCACAGCCGTCCACGGCCGGCTGGTCGAAGCCTGCCTTCGAGAAGTACCTCGGGTCCGACCCGGCCGCCTGGCGCGCCCACGACGCCACCGCGCTGATCGAGGACGGCAAGCGCTTCCCCGAGATCCTGGTGGATCAGGGCACCGCCGACAGCTTCCTTCAGGACGGTCTGCGCCCCTGGCTGCTTGAGGAGGCCTGCAAGAAGGCCGGCATCGCGCTGACGCTCAACATGCGCGAGGGCTACGACCACTCCTACTACTTCATCTCGACCTTCATGGCCGACCACATCGCCTGGGCTGCCGCGCGCCTGAAGTAAGTTTGTTAGCACCATCGGCGCAGTCGGGAAGCGATGCTTCCCGACCTCGGGTGGAAGATGCCGTCCTGGGCGCCCGCGGAGGCTCGATTCCCCCGCTTTCGGGAAACCCAGGCGGTTTTCCGCATGCCCGACATGGATCGGTTGGAGCTCGTCCGCTTGTGCAGCGCGCCCTCTGCAAGGCGGACGTTTGACTTCCGGCCAGACCAACGCACGCCGGATCGCCGAAGCCCGCAAGACCGGGCATCCGGGTTTGAGCTCCATTCGGCTGAACGGCGAGGGGCAGAAACGTCCCCCGAAGCCGGCACGGTTCCGGGGCGAGATCGATCCGCTTCACGTACCGGACCGGAACCAGGCCGACCGACTGGCGCGACGTCTGTCAGGACAGGATCCCGGCGGCGCGCCCGGACATCTCGGGACCTCGTCGTTGCGAACCCAACGGTCGCCCTGCTCAATCGGGTGTCCGGCCACCAAACCGGCAACGGCGGCGACACCGCCCTTCAGAAAGCGCCGCCGGGCGGGGATATCCGTGTCGTCGTCGGTCATGGCCGTGCGATCCGAAGTCGAAGGCGCTTGCGGCCGGGGCACAGTCATGCCGCTCCCCGGTCGGACGCAGCGTGCGGCGTGGAGAACCGGTCGGCGGGACGCGGCAGGCCGAGATTCTCCCGCAGGGTCGTCCCCTCGTATGCCTCCCGGAATAGGCCTCTTCGGCGCAGTTCGGGGATCACCAGGGAAACGAAATCGTCGAGGCCTCCGGGCAGGGTCGGCGGCATGATGTTGAAGCCATCCGCGCCATAAGCCTCGAAGCGCTCCTGCAGGGCGTCCGCGATCTGCGTCGGCGTACCGACGATCGTCCAATGTCCACGGGCGCTGGCGGCCCGCAGGTACAATGCGCGGATCGTCAGCCCTTCGCGGCGGGCGAGACGGAGGAAGAGATCCTGACGGCTCTTGCCGCCGTCGGTCTCCGGAAGATCCGGCACGAGGGCATCGTCCGGGTAGGCGGAGAGATCGGCGCCGATGAGCTGCTGCAAGAGCGCGCGGCCGACCACCGGATGAATCAGCTCCTGCAGGGACGCGAATTTGTCCTGCGCCTCGGCCTCCGTCCGGCCCACGACGGGGAAGGCGCCCGGCATGATCTTGAGGTGGTCGGGGTTGCGGCCGTGGCGTGCCATCCGATGCTTCACGTCGCCGTAGAAATCCACCGCGTCCTCCAAGGTCTGCTGGGCGGTGAAGATCACTTCGGCGGTGCGGGCGGCGAGGGCTTTGCCCGCCTCCGAAGAGCCGGCCTGAACCACCACGGGATGCCCCTGCGGCGGTCGGGGGACGTTGAGCGGCCCCCTCACCGAGAAATGCGCGCCCACGTGCGCGAGCAGGCCGAGCTTGTCCGGATCGAAGAAGCGGCCGGTCTCGCGGTCGCGCACGAAGGCGTCGTCCGCGTAGGAATCCCAGAGGCCGCGGACGACGTCCACGAATTCCTCCGCTCGGGCGTAGCGGTTGGCGTGGGCGAGATGGCTCTCCCGGCTGAAGTTCCAGGCCTCGCGCGGATCGGCGGAGGTGACGAGGTTCCAGCCCGCCCGGCCGCCGCTCAGGTGATCGAGCGAGGCAAACTTCCGCGCGACATGGAACGGCTCGTTGTAGGTCGTGGAGGCGGTCGCCACGAGCCCGATGCGCTCGGTGACCGCCGACAGGTGGGACAGCAGCGTCAGGGGCTCGAACTGGCCGACATAGCGGATCGCCGTGCGGCTCAGGGCGTCGAGATCGTCCCCGCGAATGCTGACGCCGTCCGCGAGGAAGAGCAGATCGAACTTCGCGGCCTCCGCGGTCCGGGCGATCTGCCGGTAATGGGCGGCGTTGATCCCGGCATCGGCCTGGGACGACGGATGCCGCCACGCGGCGACGTGGTGGCCGCCGGGATACAGGAACGCGCCCAGGCGCATGCGGTCGCGGCGTGCCATGCCCGTCGCCCCCTCACGCCGAGCCGACC
Source organism: Methylobacterium sp. XJLW (assembly GCF_003254375.1). NCBI lineage: Bacteria > Pseudomonadati > Pseudomonadota > Alphaproteobacteria > Hyphomicrobiales > Methylobacteriaceae > Methylobacterium > Methylobacterium sp. XJLW. The sequence continues at coordinate 213,458 of NZ_CP016429.1, forward strand.
CGGTATTGCCGGGGCGGCGCCTCCCCGGAGATCGCGAAGGCGCCGACGGAGCGGTCCCGGTAGATCCGCGGGTTGTGGGAGGCGATGGTGCGGGCGTTGCGCCAGTAGCGATCGAGCCCGTTCCCGACCTTCACCGCCGAGGCGCCCAGCGCGTCGAACAGGCTCGTCGTCGCGCTCAAGATCAGGTCGGTCACCACGCTGACCGCTTGGTTGACCTCGACATCGGCGAGCGTCGCCTGACGCTCCACGTCCGGCGATCCGGCCCGGTGCGCGTCGTGGACCCTCTGGAGGGCCTCCGCCACCTTCAGGACGATCGCACCCGCCGCATAGGCGCTGGCACGCACGCGCCCCACCACCGCCTGGATCTGCGGGTCGTCAGCCGTCCGCCCGGCATTGCCGTGGCTGTAGACGCGGGTCCGCTCGGCCACGAGCCGTGCCACGTCGTCAGCCGCCGCCCGGCCGATCCCGGCGAGCGTCGCGAGATGAACCAGCTGGAAGAACGCCATCGCATAGGGAAAGCGGGCCGGATCGGGTTTGATCAGGTCGGGGGCGAGCACCACGCCTTCGAAGGTCGCGGTGCCGCTGGCTGTGAGCGACTGCCCGAACCCGTCCCAATCGTCGACGATGGTCACCCCCGGCGCGCGCACCGGCACCGCCGCCGTCACCGGGCCGCCCGCCTCGTCATCCGCCGAGAGGTGGATGTAGTCCGCGAACAGCGAGCCGGTCGTGTAGAACTTCCGGCCGTCGACCACGCGGGCACCGTCACGCTGGCGCACCACCGTGTCGAATGCGCCGACCTTGGCGGGGCTCGTCTCCGAGACGCCGCTGCCGATCGTCTCGCCCGCGCCGATCCGGCCGATCCAGGCCGCGCGCCATTCGGGCGAGGACGAGCAGAGCGCATCCTCGGTGAAGCCGAAATGCGCCCGCAGCGCATTGGTGACGTTGGAATCGGCGCTCGACAGCTCGATCAGCAGAGCGAACAGTTCCGACAGGCTGGCGCCATGGCCGCCCTCGGACGGCGCGAGGCGCAGCGTGGTGAAGTTGGCCTCCCGCAGCCAACCGATCTCGGCATGGGGCAGTCGGCGGGACCGATCCCGCTCGACCGCCGTGGCGCGGATCTCGGCAAAGACCGGCCGAAACCGGTCCGCGAGTTCCTCGTAGCGCCCGCTCGGCCCCGCACCCCAGCCCGCTTCCGTCTGAGACATGAACACGACTTCCCGATTCCGGCCGACGGCCCGACAGCGATGCCCCTGGAATCGGTGAGTTGTTCCCGGATCTCAAGCCGAATGATCTGGCATTATCTGTTTTTGGAAACTCAGTCTTGCAAGAAAGACGCTTCGGAGATTTTCATTTTCTTCAACGTCCCAGAGAGAAAAGGCTGCCTCTTCGGGTCCATGATTCGTGGATGATCCGACAAATATCGACTGTCGGCGCCGGATTCCGAACTGTCGGGCGTCGACAGTGAAAGAATACTTTTCCGAGCGCCCGTCGAGGAACGGTCTGCCATGCTGCAACGGCAAATCGAAAACGCGTTTCATTGATCCGGCGCCCCCAGGCGTCTTTCAATACGGGGCCGGCCTCTTCTTTCCCTGCCGCGTTGTGAGCCTTCGATGACCGACGAGACCCTCTGGCGGATCGCGCCCTCCCGCCGCTCGCTCCTGCGCACCGGACTCGGCGGCGCGGCCGCCGTCGCGCTCGGTGCCCCTGCCGTGCACGCGGCGCCGCGCGAGGTGAAGATCAGCATGCAGCGCTCGTCGGTGCTGTTCACCGTGCTCAAGGTGAAGGGCACGCTGGCCGAGCGGCTCGCTCCGCTGGGCTTCACGCCGACCTGGCACCTGTTCACCAGCGTGATCGAGCCGATGAATGCCGGCGCGGTCGATATCCATGCCGACGTGGCCGATGCGGTGCCGATCTTCACCCAATCGGCCAAGGCGCCCCTCACCTTCTACGCCCGGGAGCGGGGGGCGCCTTCGGCCGAGGCGATCATCGTGCCGGATGAGTCGCCGATCCGCACCATCGCCGATCTGAAGGGCAAGACGGTCGGCGTCTCGCGCGGCTCGGGCAGCCATTACGTGCTCGCCGCCGCGCTGAAGCGCGACGGCCTCACGCTCGGCGATATCACGCCCGCCTATCTTCAGGCGCCGGAAGGGGCCGTGGCCTTCGAGCAGGGCCGCCTCGATGCATGGTCGATCTGGGATCCGTTCCTGGCCTTCGCGGCGGCGAAGCGCCCGGTGCGGGTCATCGCCGACGGCAGCGGGCTCACGAGCTATCACCGGTACTACCTCGTCAACGATACCTTCGCCGCCGCGCAGCCGGAGGTGGTGGCGACCGTCTACCGCGCGCTCGCCGAGGCCGGAGCGTGGATGAAGGCGAACCCGGTGGAGGCCGTGGCGCTGCTGGCTCCGATCTGGGGCGACCTGCCGCCCGCCGTCGTGGCCGCCGCCAACAGCCGCCGCACCTATGCCGTCGAGCCGGTGGAGCGGGCGCAGCTCGGCGAGCAGCAGGCCATCGCCGACGTGTTCTACGAGGCGAAACTCATCCCCCGCCGGATCGACGCCACCGCCGTGCCGATCTTCGCGATTCCTCCCGGCCGGGGCTGACGCCATGACGGGTTCACCCCGGTTCGGCATCTGGGCCGCCGTCCACGGCTCCCGCGCCGCCCACCATGATCCCGACGAGCCGGACGATGCCAGCTGGGAGCGCAACCGGGCCTTGGTGCTGGAGGCGGAGGCGCTGGGCTTCGACGCGGTGCTGGTCGCGCAGCACACGATGAACCCCTACGATCCGCAGCGCGATCAGCTGGAGGCCTGGACAGGAGCGGCGGCGCTGGCGGCCCTGACCCGGCGCATCGAGATCATCGCGGCGATCAAGCCCGGGCTTTACCACCCCGTGGTGCTCGCCAAGATGGCGCTGCAGATCGAGCATATCAGCGGCGGCCGCTTCGCCCTGAACCTCGTGAATGCCTGGAACAAGGCCGAGTTCGAGCGAGCCGGGCTGCCCTTCCCGGCCCATGACGAGCGCTACGCCTACGGCCGCGAGTGGATCGGCCTCGTGGACCGGCTGATGCGCGGCGAGCGCGTGACCCTCCAGGGCCAGCACTTCCAAGTGGAGGAGTACCAGCTCCGCCCGGCCGGGACCTTCCGGGCGCGGCCGAGGATCTATCTCGGCGGCGAATCCGAGCCCGCCCGGGCGCTCGCCGCCGACCATGCCGATGTCTGGTTCATCAACGGCCAGCCGCTCGCTGAGGTCGCGGCGCTGATCGAAGACGTCGCCCGCCGCCCTGCCCCCAATGGCCCCCTGCGCTACGGCCTCTCGGCCTTCGTGATCGCCCGCGAGACCGATGCGGAGGCGCAGGCCGAGCAGGACCGTCTCCTCGACCTCGCCCAGCGCGACGCGGCCCTGCGCGCCGACACCCGGGCCCGCACCGATGCCGCGAGCGTCATGTTCGCCAAGACCGATGCGGCCGCCTCCCGGCATGTCGGCACCAATGGCGGCACCGCCGCCGGGCTGGTGGGCAGCTACGAGACTGTGGCCCGCCGTCTCCGCGACTTCCACGCTGCCGGCATCGACCTGTTCATGCTGCAGTTCCAGCCCTTCGAGGCCGAAATGCGCCGCTTCGCCGAACAGATCCTGCCGCGCGTCCGCTGATCCGGAGAGAGTCGATGAGCGGCCGTCAATTGCACCTCAACGTCAATGTGCTGCATGCGGGCGTCTACCCCTCCGCGTGGCGGCTGCCGCAGAGCCAGCCGGATGCCTTCCTCGACCTCGACCACTTCGTGCGCGTCGCCCGCGTCGCGGAGCGGGGCAAGCTCGACGCGGTCTTCCTGGCGGACACGCCCGCCATCAACGACCGGATCGACCACCGGCCCTTCAACGCCCTGGAGCCGACCGTCTTGCTCGCCGCGCTGGCCACCGCGACGCGCCATGTCGGCCTCGTGGCCACCGCCTCGACGACCTACAACGAGCCGTTCAACCTTGCCCGCCGCTTCGCAAGCCTGGACCTCGTCAGCCGGGGCCGGGCGGGCTGGAACGTGGTGACGACGGCCGATGCCGCCGCCGGCCGCAATTTCGGCTTCGCCGGCGCTTCGGAGCACGGGGCACGCTACGCCCGGGCGCGGGAATTCACCGATCTCGTCCACGCGCTGTGGGACAGCTGGGAGGACGATGCGTTCGTCGGCGACAAGGCGAGCGGCCGGTTCATCGACACGGCGAAGGTCCATGCCGTCGAGCACCGCGGCGCGCATTACGCCGTTGCCGGGCCGCTGACGGTGCCGCGGAGCGCGCAGGGGCGCCCGGTGACCTTTCAGGCCGGCGGATCGGAAGACGGGCGTGAACTCGCCGCCGCCACCGCGGACGCGGTGTTCTCCCTGGCGCAGACCATCGAGGACGGCACCGCCTACGCCCGGGACCTGCGGGCGCGGGCCGCGCGATACGGACGCCGACCGGACGCGCTCGTTATCCTGCCGGGCCTCGCCACGGTGATCGGCGCGACGGAGGCCGAGGCACGCCGCCGCCAGGACGAACTCTGGGACCTCGTGCCGGTGGAATACAGTCTCGCCCGCCTCGCCGGGACGTTGCGCCTCGACCCGTCGCGGCTCGAACTCGACAAGCCCCTGCCGGAACCGCTTCCCCTGCCGCCCGACGCCAACCACACGATGTTCCTCGGCACGCTCGCCCTCGCCCGCCGGGACCGGCTGACGGTCCGCCAACTCCTGCGGGCGCTGGGCGGCGGCGTCGGCCACCGCATCGTCGTGGGCACGCCGGAGGCGATCGCCGACGACATCGAGGCCTGGTTCCGCGCGGGCGCGGCAGACGGCTTCAACCTGATGCCTGACGTGCTGCCGGATGGTCTGGAGACTTTCGTAGACGCGGTCGTGCCGATCCTCCAACGGCGCGGGCTGTTCCGCCGCGACTATACCGGCGCGACCCTGCGCGACCATCTCGGCCTGCCACGGCCGGCGAGCCGCTTCGCCGCCACGGACGCCGCGGCTTCGGCATGATCAAGTGCAGCAGCATCAGGCTGAGAGAATTCCGCTCTCGATCTTCCCGACGACACGAGAAGCAAGACCTACCAACATGCGAAAGTTCGACAGTCGTTACTCTTGATGCCACGGAGCACCGAGCGATAAGAATATAAGCATTATCGTTCAAGAATTTCCTTCGAGAAGCGTGCGCCGTGCCCCAATACTCCCGTCGTCTTTTCCTGTCCGGCGCGCTGGCCCTGAGCATGGCGCCGGCGCGCGCCGCGACGGCTCCCCTGCGTGTCGTGGCCTCGTCCGTACCGCATGCGGAGATCCTCGAATTCGTCGCCGACAAGCTCGCCCCCGACCTGCCGCTCAAGACCATCGAGATCTCGGGCGATCTCCGCCCGAACGCCCTGCTGCGTGACGGCGACGCCGACGCCAATTTCTTCCAGCACGTGCCCTTCCTCCGTTCGGAGGAAGCCGCGATGGGGGTGCGCTTCGCCGTCGTCGCGGCGGTGCATATCGAGCCGCTGGGATTGTACAGCCGCCGGGCCAAGTCGCTCGCGGACGTGCCGGCCGGCGGGACCGTCGCCCTGTCGAACAGCGTGTCCAACACCAGCCGAGGCTTGTCGCTGCTTCAGGCCAACGGCCTGATCCGTCTGCGGGCGAAGGACGCGGGCGTGAACGCGACCTTGGACGACGTCCTTGAGAATCCGAAAAACTTCCGTTTCGTCGAGATCGCGCCGCCGCAATTGCCGCGCTCCCTCGATGACGTGGCGATCGCGGTCATCAACGGCAATTACGCGCTGGAAGCGGGGCTGGAGCCCGCACGGGACGCGCTGGCCCTCGAACGCGCCGAGGGCAATCCGTATGCGAACGTCCTCGTCACGACCGAGGGTTTGGCGAAGGATCCGCGCATCCAGCGTCTTGCAACGCTGCTGACCTCGGCCGAAGTCGCGGCGTTCATCCGCAGCCGCTACCGCGGCTCCGTGATCCCCGTCCGGAATTCATGACCGACCACGGTTGCGGGACGACGGAGGTTCGGTGCGGGGGCAGTCCGGCCTCTGCCTCGGCGCCGGCGTCCGCGCCCAGAATGCGCCCAGGGAATTCCGGATCGGCTACCAAAAGTTCGGCCTCATCGTCGCCGCCCGGCAGCAGGGCCTGATTGGAAAGCCGCTCCTATCGCGACTTCGCATCGCAGGTCGCGGCGTCCGTCGGAGACCCATCGGGGGACCGGTGCGGTCGCCCCGTGGACCGCGACGTCTTCGGTAAGCAGAGCCGTCCTGCATGCCGGTGACCACGACCTCACCGTCTCCGCGCCCACCGATCGACTCCGATGGGCGGAGGGCTCTCGGAGTGACCGCATTCGATGCGGTGCGCGTCGTTCGCCAGGTCGTGCTCGGGTCGCAGGCGGCTCCTCGCATTGCCCAACCCATTGGGTTTTGATCTAAGCGCTGCAGGGTGGCCGCTCCGTGAGGAGCAGCGGATTTGCGAGCCCCGCGATCGTGCTGACGGGCGCCACGCAGGCCCGGCCTGCGGCGTGGCCGGGGCGACAGGTGTGCTGCCCGGCTCGCAGCTCTCCAGCGGGACCGGCCTGGGGTGGTATACCGTCCGTCAGCCGATTTCGGGCATGGATGGCGGCCTCCCATCGACCACACCAAACGGAAGGGCTGACGCCACGATGCGAACGATCGTTTATGCCGATGGCGGTTGCGACCCTAACCCCGGGCCAGGTGGTTGGGGGGTCGTCGTTGCGGCCCCGGACGGCACGGTCGAGCTGTGCGGCGGAGAACCCGGTACGACGACCAACAACCGCATGGAGCTGACGGCCGCGATCAAGGGTCTCGAGCATTTCCCGGCCGGAGCCGCGATCGAGATGCGGTGCGACAGCCAGTACGTCGTCAAATCCGTGACCGAGTGGATGCGCGGGTGGAAGGCGAAAGGCTGGCGCACGACGACGGGTGACGTGAAGAACGTCGACCTCATGAAGCGCCTCGACGAACTGAACGCGGCGCGCGACGTGAAATGGACCTGGGTCCGGGGGCATGCCGGCGACCGTCTGAATGAGCGCGCCGACGCTCTCGTCCACCGAGGCCGCCGCGAAGCGAAGCTCGGCAAACTCGAATCGCGGACCCATGCTGCGCCCATACCTGCCGCGACCCCCGCATCGGCTTCGCCGAGCCAGGGTGCGGACCTGCGCGTCGATCTTGCGCTGGGTCTCCAGATCACGCGCGCCGCAAAGGCGGCGGGCGTCACGCCCGACGCTCTGGTCGACGATGCGATCCGCTTCTACCTTGAGATTGGGCCTCGCGAGGTCGCACGCCTGCGATCGAGCCGGGCCTAGTGGCCGAGGCCAATCCAATTCGCCTCGTGGATGTGTTCGCGGATGAGCGCGATCGCGCGGTCCGTGGTCTCGCCGACATGACGCCGGCTGCGACGGGCCTGCGCGACATTCATCCCGCGACGCTACCGAAGCTTTACCTCGACTCGCAGGGGCACGGGGATGGTCGGCTACGGCGTGCAGGCGGCCGTCGAGACGGAGCGTCTGCTGTTCGCCGCCCACGCGCTCAAGCATGGTGATCCGGTGGTCCTCGGCAATCGGCCCGCGCGCAAGGTCGGCGGTCTCCGCGCGCCTATCGAGGCGGCCGGCGGACGGTTGCTCTACCGACCGGCCGACTCTTTCGGCTTCAATCCGATCGGACTCGTCTTCGCCCCGCTCACGGCCAGACCACGCGCCGAGGCAGCCCGCAGAATCAGCGCCTCCTGGGACACCACCACACGCCCGTCCTCGGGCGCTTCTCCACGGCCGAGTGCCGCAACTTTCCCGCGGCAGCAGGCTCCGACTCTGACGATCCGGTCAGATCCGATGAAGCGCTAGTCCGGCGCCGAACGCGGATGAAGCTCCCTGTATCGCGCGATGGCTGCCCGCGTGTTGAACAGCAGGCGATCCAGACCGAGTTCCTGATCCAGGCCAGCGCGCCGCACCATGTCGAGGACGCTCGGATTGAGGTCCACGAGCCAGACCGTCACGTCAGTCCGCCGTACGCCCTCCTGCAGCATCTTCAACGCCGAATACTCGATGTCTGGCACACGGCTGAGGTCGAGGGCGACGACGCGCGGCGCACGGTCGGCGACCAGCGCCCGGATCCGATCGGCCACGTTCTGCGCGTTGGCGAAATAGAGGCGGCCTTCGGGACGCAGGATCAGAAGGCCCTCGAACGTCTCGTCGTCGGGGTGCTCGGGAGACAGGGGGCGCAGGACATCGGCCCCCCGCTTGCGGGCAATGATCGAGACCCGCGGATGGGCGGTCTGGAGGGCAAGGCCGAGGAGCGAGAGCACGATCGCCACGACAATGCCCTGGAGTGTTCCAAAGACGAGCACACCGAGTGCCGCCACAATCGCCCAGCGGAATTCCATGTGCCGTACGTGGTAGATGGCCCGGAACTCCTCCGGCTGAATGAGGCTGGCTGAGTAGACGATGACGATCGCCGCGAGGGTCGCCTGCGGCAGGAGACTGAGGATCGGAGCCAGGAACAGCATCGTGGCGAGAGCCGCCCCGGCCGTCACGAGCGAGGCCACTTGTGTCCTGCCGCCAGCGGCTCGGACGACACCGGTCTGAGACGTTCCGCCGCCGGCCGGCATGCCCCCGAGCAGGGCTCCCCCCAGGTTCGCCAAGCCCGTGGCGACCAGTTCGCGATTGGCATCCAGCGGCGGATCGCCGGGCCTCACGAACGCCCGTGCCGCGGCGATGCTCTCCGTGAAGCTCATCAGGGCGATGCCCATCGCGCCCGGCAGGAGTGCTTGAGCGAGCGCTGGGTCGGGCAAGCTGAAAGAGGGCAGGCCCTGCGGGATTGTCCCGACGGTCGACACGCCCGCGGCGCCGAGATCCAGCAGCCATGAGGCAATGAGGGCAGCCGCCACCGTGACCAGAGGGGCTGGCGCGTGCGGCTTGAGCCATTCCATCCCGACCAGCACGGTCAACGTGGTCCCTGCGACGGCCAGGGTCGGCAGGGAGGTTGCGGGCAGGTGCTGAACGAGGCTCACCACGTCCGCAAGGAAGGACTGTTTCGCAACGTGCAGCCCGAGGAGCTTGGGAGCTTGGTCCAGCAGGATGACGACTCCGATGCCGGCCTTGAAGCCCGTGAGCACCGGCAGGGAGATGAAGCTGGCGACGAAACCCAGCTTCAGCAGTCTGGCGGCGAGGAGCAGAATTCCGACCAGGGCCGTCAGCGTCGCCGTCGCGGTGGCGAGCTTCGCCGGATCGCCGTCAGGGACCACGCTGCCGAGTTCTGCCGCGGTCAAGATGGCCAGTGTCGTCGTCGAGCTGACGCTGAGCACGCGGGACGAGCCCAGGAGACCGTAGATGAGCGCGGGAACGAAAGCCGTATAGAGACCGACCGCCACCGGCAGTCCAGCCACGGTGGCGAAAGCCATCGCCTTGGGCAGGACGACGGCCGCAGCCGTAAGGCCTGCCACCACGTCGAGCCGAATCTCCCTTGGCGCGTCTTTCCGGACTGGATGTGGCGTCGAACCGAAGTCCTTCATGTGCGCTCCTCCGCGCTCGGCGTGGGCACGAGGATCGATTCTACCAGTGCTTCGACGATTCCCGCACAAGACACCGCGCAGCTTCGGCCGGATTCTTGTCTTAAGAACATTCCTCAATTAAGTAACGGATCGCGTTCGATCCGCGAAGTCGGGCGTGGTGAAGACCGAGATTGTCGCGCTGGCAGCCGAGAGCAGCATCCGCCACGGCCCGCGTCGATGGTTCACCTCGGTCTCGACCAGGCCGATCCCCGTCTCGGCGAGGCGCTCGGTGTCGCGGTTGCCCACGTCTTGCGACCCTCGGCCGGACTGGCAGACGCGGCCGCCGCCGGATCGCGACCCGCGGTGCAGACCCTGCGCCGTCGGACGATGCCGTCAAGCCCCTCCCCCGCATCTGTTGGGTTATCCGTCACCAATGGGACGTCCGTTGTCCCGCTCTCTGCTCTAACTGGGGCGATCTTCGTGCTCTCAGAGATAGCTCAAAGCCGGCCATCTCCCGGATCGTTTCAGCCGTACCATCGAACGGCAGGCCACCCAGAGGGGAATGCTGACAGCGGCGGCGATGAGCCAGAGCGCCGCCGGTGAGCCAGCCTCGACCCGTCCTGAAGCCCCAACCAGACCGACCGTCGCGGCTCCATCATACAGGAGACGCAGGAGCGCAAGGTGGAGCAGGTAGAAGAACAGCGGCGCGCCGCCGAAGACGCACAGCCAGCCGACGAGCCGCGCCGGAACCACCTCGAACAGCGTCAGCAGGCAGAGGCCCAGCCCGAGCGTCAGCAGCAGGAAATCGGCGGACGGCGGGTACTTGGTCAGATTGACGAAGGACAGCGCGGTGGCGAGGGGCGTGCGGCCGGGCTGCCACGGCACCGGTTCGCCGTAACCGTTGAGCGCGCGCAGGACGAGGAAGGCGACGAGGGCGGCCGCCCCGAGCCCGGCGAGCCAGGCGCGACGGCGCGTTTCGTTGACCGCTCCCGTGAAAAGCGGCCCGAGCGCGTAGCCTGCCGCGATCACGCCGATCCAGGGCAGGAGCGGGTACGAAGTCCGGGCCACGCCGCCCCAGGGCAACGCGATCATCCCGCGCTGGTGCAGGATGGACCAGAGCACGTAGCCCGGCTCGCCCACTTGAAGCACAAGCCCGTCGAGCAGGTTATGACCGAGCATGAGCGCCAGGGCTCCGGTCACGAGGAGAACCCGCGGCAGCCAGAGCAACGCGGCCAGTGCCACCATGCACAGGCCGATCACCCAGATCACCTGCAGATAAAGGATCGGCGGCCAGAAGCTGCCGGCCCAGGCGACATTGACGAGCGTCACTTCCAGCAGGATCAGGAGCAGCCCGCGCTTGAGCAGGAAGGCGGCGGTCGCTCGCGGACCGTGCTTCTGCCCATAGAGGCTGGCCGAAAGGCCGGTGAGCAGGATGAAGAGCGGCGCGCAGAGGTGCGAGGACGCCCGCGTCAGGAACAGGTCCGGCGGCGTCGCGGCGAGATCCATGGGGTCTCGGACCTGCGCATGAAGGTAGAAGAACTCCCGCACGTGGTCGACGAGCATCAGGAGCATCACCAGCCCGCGCAAGGCGTCGATCGAGAGGATGCGCGGCGGGCGCTTCACGTCCGTGGTCGTCACGACTGGTCCTCAAGACGGCAAAGCAGATTTGGGCGCGCGGCCGGGGTCCAGACGGTGCCCCCGCGGAGCATGCAGAAGCCGCGACGGCTCAATCCGCCGGCAAATCCCACCGGGGTGTACGGCCGCTCGCGCACGAGAGCCGCCAGTCGCCGCTTCGACGCGTGCCTGGACCAATGCGCGCGGAGCGACGCGGCTCGACGTTCTGCATCGCCGGGCCGCGTCTCAAAATCCGGGCGGGCAGCCGACGTCGCGACAGCGCTCATACGGACCATATCGCGAAGCGGCGGAAGGCCAGCCCGGCCAGAGCCAATGCCACGCCCCACAGGGTGAGCGCACTGAGCGCGGCCTGCCATCGCGCTGCGTCTGCCGCGATCACAGTCGGAAAGCGCGGCACGGCATCGTAGGCGTCGAAATCGAGGCGCGCCGGGCAGCCTGCGCAGACGGCCGCCGGCCGCAGCTCCTGCGCCAGGATGCGCGGTTCGAAGAAGGCGCGCAGGCTCCGGCGGTACTCGGAGGCTGCAGCGAGAAAGGCGGCGTGGCGGGCGGCGTCGGTGCCCGCCGCCGTGTCGAGCGCGAGGGCGAGCGTCGTCGCCGGAGACAGAAGAGCCAGGCGTGCGCTCCAGGCCGCGGCGCCCTCGGCGCGGGCCTGCATCCCTGCGCGGTAGGGGGCGAGCGTCGTCTCGTAGAACGCATCCCGGGCCAGCCGCTTGATTTGCGGCGTCTCGCGCAAGTCGGGTCGGTCCGTGGTGCCGGGCAACCGCGCCGTCAGCCATGCGGCCGTGACTTTCGCCGCCTCGTCGCCCCGGTAGAAGGCATCCTGAACTTGGCGGCTGGCGTCGATGGCGGCGATCCGCGAGGGGGGCGGCGCCAGTTTGTCCACCGCGAGACCGAGGAGGGCCGGCAGGACAACGGTCACGCAGGCCCAGGTCAGCACGAGGATCGTCAGCGACGCCACAGCCCCGCGCCATAGGCTGGCGGCGAGGGCACAGGCGGCGACCCAGAGCACGACATAGGCGCAGAGCGCGGCGGCCAACAGGGCGAGGGTCGTGGCCCAGCCCGGAGGGAGGTCCCGCCATCCCGCCAGCGCCAGGGCCAACGCCGTCCCCCCGATCACGGCGGCGACGAGGATGAGCGCTGCCGCGCCGAACTTCGCGCCCGCGACGATCCGGGGGTGTACGGGCTGGGCCGCGATGAGGCGGAGGATCCCGGCATCCTGCTCGGCGGCGAGGCGCGTTCCCGCGATGGCGATCACCGCCAGGGGAACGAGGTAGATGAGGACGAAGGCGAGGTCGAAGGGCCCGAGCCTCAGCGCGGCGGAGGATCCCAGTTCGTAGGCCGTGTCCTCGAAGACGGTGCTGAAGCCGAAGCTCGTCTTCATGACGGCGGGCTGGATCTCGCTCTGCCCCGCAGAGAGCACGGCCAGGGGCGTCGGCGGCTTCACGGCGTAGGCGGCGAGGAAGTAGTGCATGTAGCCGAAGGCGTGGGTCGGATCCTGCCAGTAATTGACCGTCATCGCACGCGGCACGGCGTAGCGGGCGGCGGCCTCCTTAGCGTCTCGAAGGGAGCGCGCGGCATCGTCCGAGGCTTGCGCGATCGCGGCCCGTTCGCCCGCCACACGCTGGGCACCGGTATGGCCCCCGAGGCAGAGGGCCACCTGGAGCGCGGCGAGGATCGCCCAGGTCAGCCGCTCGCGAAGAATCAGGCGCAGTTCGGTCCTCAGCAGTGGGAGAAAGCGCGATTGGCTCACGGGGCCAGCCTGCGGATCAGGGGGATGCTCCCGGCGGCGAGCAGCGCCAGCCACAGACCGAGCAGGAGGGCCGGGACCCGGATCTCGGCGAGGGACCGCGACAGCGGCAGGGGCGCAAAGGCAAAGGGCGGAATTTCGCGCCACAATTCCGGCCCCGCCAGCATGGCGCGCCCGTCGCGCTGTGGGTTGTCGCGGATCTCGGCATTCATGCGCTCCGAGATCGCCCGCCGGTAAGCCTCGGCAGACCAGACGAAATGGGCGTGCTGAACGAAATCGGTCCCCGCAAGGCCTTCCGACACACGCTGGAGGGCGACGCGCGGCGAGAGCAGGCCCGCCCAGCCGAACGCGGCATCCCGCGCAGCCAGGGCCGCGAAGAAGGCCCCGAGTTCCCGGTCGTAGACCGCGAAGGCATGGTGGTCGTTCTCCACCATGATGAGGCCACGCAGATCCACAGGGAGTTCCTGCTGATCGCTCACGCCGTAGCGGGCGAGCGTCGCCTGCGCTCGCGCATCGCTGGCTTCGGCGGATTTATGGGGACGCAGGTCCCCGTCGATCCGCAGCCGGGTCTCGCGATAGGACGGGGCGGGCGAGACCATCTCCATGCCTGCAGTCGCGAGCCGTGGCGCGACGAGGCACAGCGCGATCCAGATCGCGAGGGAGATCGTCAAGGCTCCTCGCGCCGTGCGGGCCAGCAGCGAGGCGATCATCGCGATGAGCAGGAAGACGGCACCGTAGAGGGCCTGCACCGCGACCCAGACGAGGAGGCGCGGCCAAGCCTGCCAACCCGCGGTGCCGAGGCTCGCAATGGCCACGCCGCCGAGCGTGAGGAGGGGCAGGCAGACCAGGACCGCAAGGACGAGGTTCAGGGCGGCGAAGCGGGCGGCAAAGAGTGGGCCGGGCGGCGCGCCGTTGCCGAGGGCGAGGCGCAGGGTACCGCGCTCGCGATCCGCCGCGAAGGCGGCAAAGCCGAGGAGAAGCGCCACCAGGGGAACAACGAGGCCGACGACATCGGAGACATCGGAGAGGCCGGCCCGGTCGAAGGGGCCGGCATCCTGCACGGCGCGGTAGACCGCATCGTTGAACAGGTGCGCCTCGATCCGCACCATCCGGCCCGTATAGGGCTCGGTGCCGGGATCGAGGATTGAGAGGGGCGACGAGGGGCGAAACACCCACAGGCCGTAATGATCGGCGGAATGCGGGTTCTTGGCATCCTGCCCGAGCCAGCGGGCCCGCTCTGCGGCCGTGACCCGCGCGACCTCGGCACCGTAATCGCGGGCGGATTGCCAGGCGCCGAGGCCCGTGACCATCAGGAGCAGGACGAGCAGGCCGCCGATCCAGCGGACGCGCGCGTCCCGCCACAGCAGCGCCAACTCCGCGCGGACGCGCCTCACGTGACCGCCCCCGACAGGCGCGCGATGTAGAGGCGTTCCAGATCGGTGTGCGCGTAGCGCCTCGGATCGATCTCCTCGGCGACGCGCCCGCCCGCCAGCACGCCGACCCGGTCGGCCATCTCGCGCACGCGGTAGAGGTCGTGGGTCGCCATCAGCACCGCCGTGCCGCGCTCCGCCGCCGCCCGCACCGTCCCGGAGAAGGCCGCCGCCGCCGATGGGTCGAGGCCGGATGTCGGCTCGTCGAGCAGCAGCAGCCGGGTCTTTCGCGCGAGCGCGATGGCGATGCCGACCTTCTGGCGCATCCCCTTCGAATAGCCGGAGGCGGGCCGCGACCAGGCCTCGGGCGCCAGGCCGGCCGCCGCGAGATGCGTCTCGGCCTCCGCCCGATCGATCGCGAGACCGGCGAGGGTCGCGAAGTAACGGAGATTCTCCAATCCCGATTGCCCCGGATAAAGGGCCACCTGCTCCGGGATGTAGGCGGTGCGCGCCCGGGCAGCGATGGGATCCGTCCCTGCATCGATCCCGCAGACCCGGACCTCCCCCGCATCGGCCTTCAGGAAGCCGAGGATGAGGTTGATCGTGGTGGTCTTTCCGGCACCGTTGGGACCGAGCAGGGCATAGACCTCACCCGCGCGCAGGGTGAGGTCGAGACCGCTGAGGGCGGTCCTGCCTCCGAACTGCTTGACGACGCGGCCGAGCGCCAACACCGGCTCAACCGCCATCAGAACCGCACCGTCACGGAGCCCGTGATGCGACGGGGCGAGCCCGGATAGACGCGGAATACGTTCAGTGAACTCTCATAGTAATCGGTGTCGAATATATTCTCGATGTTGAGCGCCACGCGGGCGTTGCCGAATTTGTAATAGGCCAGCGCATCGACCGCGATGAAGCCCGGCAGGGTGAAGCCGGACCCCGCCGCGTCGCCCGCCCGCTCGCCCACGCCGCGCACGCCGCCGCCGATCCCGAAGCCGCGCCACGCGCCTGCTGGCTCGTAGACCGCGAGCAGGCTGCCGGAGTGGCGGGGCACGTTGACCAGGGGGGCGCCGACCGGAAGCACGTTGTCCTTGGTAACGCGGGCATCGGCATAGACGTAGCCGGCCAGGAGCTTCAGTTCCGGCGTGATCTGTCCTTGAGCCGTCAGCTCAAAGCCCTGGCTGCGCACGGCGCCGGCCGCGAGGGAGAAGCCGGTATTCGCCGGGTCGGGCGTGAGCACGTTCTCCCGCTCCACGCGGAAGGCGGCGGCGGTGAGGAGCAAATTGCCGCCGAATAATTCGGACTTGGCGCCGACCTCGTAGCCGAGGCCGGTCTCGGGCGGCAGCGCCGTGCCGCGCGTGACGGCGGCGGCGTCGGTGCCGATATTCGGCCGGAAGCTCGTGCCGACATTGGTGTAGAAGGCGAGTTCCGGGATCGGCCGGTAGACCAGGCCCGCCCGGGGCGAGGCCGCGACCCGCGACTGGTCCACTTGGCTGCGCACCACGCGCTCGCGGAAGCTCTGCTCGAAGATGTCGAGCCGAAGGCCGATCAGCGCCCGCCATTCCGGGCTCAGGACGATCTCGTCCTGCGCATAGAGGCCGGTATTGGTGATGCGCTCGATATTGTTGCGTGGGATGGTGATCGGCGGCAGCGCCTGTCCGTAGACCGGCGAATAGATGTCGAGGGCGAAGGGGCTCGTGCGGAAGTTCGAGCGCAGATAGACCGTCCGGCTGTCGGTGCTCTCCCGGTCCATGCCGAGGAGGAGCGTGTGGCCGATGCCGCCCGTATCGAACCGCCCGATCAGGTCGGCCTGACCGACCGCCACGTCCCAGCGATAGTCGCGCACGTTGCGGTCGCGAAAGACGGTGCGGTTGTTGGCGGCGATTCCGCGGATCTCCGCCGATTCCCCTTCCAGATCGCCGGTGTTGAAGTAAGCGGCGAGCCGCATCTGCCAGTTCTCATCGAAGCGATGATCGACGCGGACCTGCAGCGAATTGTTGTTCTGGTAGGTGCTCTGACCGGGCTCGCCGAGGAACCGCGAGAGCGGCAGGAAGCCGAGCTGGCGATTGAGCGCGATCACGCCCCGGTCGAAGACGATGCGGTTCTTCACGAACTCGGTCTCGACCGTAACGCGTGTGTCCGGCGTGACCTGCCAACTCACCACTGGAGCCACGAGCAGCCGGTCGCTGTCCACGAAGTCGCGGAAGCTGCCGGCCCCCTGTGCGGCGAGATTGAAGCGATAGAGGACCGTCCCGTCCGCGTTCAGGGCACCGCCGGCATCGATGGTACCGCGGGTCAGACCGAACGAATCGACCTGATTGCCGAACTCGACGAACCGTTCGGCGGTGGGTTGCTTGGTGATGAGGTTGACGAGCCCGCCGGGATCGCTGCGTCCGAACAGGGCCGCCCCCGGTCCCTTGAGCACCTCGATGCGTTCGATGTTCTGCGCGTCGGGCGGAGGCGGGGTCCCGCGATTGAGGGGGAAACCGTTCTTGTAGATCTCCGAGGTCGTCACACCACGGATGGCGTAACTGAAGATCGAAAGCCCCCCGAAATTGTTCTGCTGGGCGACGCCGGGCAGATAGTTGAACGCCCGGTCTACGCGGGTGGCGGCGAGGTCGGTGATCGTCTCCCGCGGCGCCACGGAGACGGCCACCGGCACGTCGATCTGCGGAGTGGCTGTGCGCGTGGCGCTGACGGCCGTGCCCGCTCCGTATCCCGGCGTCGGGCCGATCAGGCCGATGGTGCCGCGCCCGGAGGCCGTCGTGCGGCCGGCACCCTCCCCGACCTGCTCGACCGAGAGTTCCTCCAACGTCACGCTCTCCTGCGCCCGCACGTCCTCGATCGGAAGCCCGGCCGAGAGGACAGCGGCGAGCGCCAGCCGCCGACCGCGATGCGGAGTCCGCGGACGACGCGCTGATGGCGCTGAAAACCGCGCAGGCTCGCCGAGAGACGGACGTTCGGAGGTCGCCACCACACACTCGCTGTTGCCGGGTGGAGGCCACGGGGATACGGGCAGCGTCGCCCACGAGACGGCGACACCGCGCGCTCCGCCGGGGCACCCCGCCCGAGGGACGTCATCGTGCCGAAGGCAGGTCTCCTGGCTCACGGGTCAAAGCGCCCGCCGGACCTTCCCAGTGCAAGCACCAGTGGTCATCGGTGGCAGGCGCTCGCCGCTCACAGTTGCGGGGGCAGCTTCGGATTCGCTCCGAAAAGCGCACCGAATTCCCGTCTTAGCTCCGGGCCGGGACCCGAAGAACCTTGGCTGGACGATATTCGCCACCGGCGCGCATCCGGTCAACGGGCCTGACAAACTTTGTAACAGTGTTACGTTACGTGTGGCGCTATGGACACAGTCCGATCCCCGATGGAATGCACCGCTCTCACGTTGCGGTGATGGACCGGATTGGGCTCGGACGACGCGGGTCCGAATGAGATCGGCGGGCCGATGGCGGCTGGATATGCGCTATGCTGAACCGAACGGACGAGCGGTCATCGACGCCTTGTTTCATGCGCCGCTGGGCGCCGAGCGTCTCAGCTGAATGGAAATCCGATGGAACGCTCTTGGCATCGTGTTGCTGATTGCCGAACGCGCGGCCCGAGCTCATGACCCGGCATACGGTCCTTCGGTGACCCGCTCCATCTCAGGGCCGGCCTTGCCGTCCAGCCTTGGATCGCGGCATGCCTCATCGCCGTAGTCGCGGTGGCCCCGTGCCAAAACTTCTCCTTCGGCGCGAACCCGATACCCTGACCGGCTGGCTTTGCACCGGGCAGATGCTCTCGATCGGTTCGGTTCTAAGCCAGCCGGTCAAGTCAGTCGTGCATTTGCGGTCGCTCGATCGCCCCTACATCTTCCGCTCGCGATGGATACGCTTCTTCTTCGGAAGTGCCTTGTGACGGCCGATGGTGACCCTGGCTTCCGACACCGTCGGTCCGGCCAGCGCCTTGCCCAGTGCGGGACCAGCGGCCGTCGCGTCCGCGAACGTCGCGAAGGTCAACAGGGGTAAGGCGGCCAGCGCCGCGCGAAGAGCCCGGATCGTGTGCATAAGCGTTCACTCCTCTGTCTGTGGGCGCCGGGCCGTTTCCGGGGCCGGCCGGATGCGACGAGCGGTCTTCGGTGTGAAGGTGCTCCCCCGGAATCGAGCCGGTCCGACTGCGAAGTGCCGCGCCGATCATGCGCGTGAACCGGTGTGAAGAGGCTTGGGCAGAGACCCATTTAGTCTGACAAGATATCGTCGATCTGCGACGCGCAAGACTGATAAATGGAATACATGCTGCATCTATACCGAATAAACATAAATCATAAATCAATATATGCACCTTGATCTTTATCAAGTTCAGCAAGCTCTGTCATGCGCGACGGGGCGTTCCGGCTGCGTCAGACGCCTTCGAGCAGTCGGTCGAGGTCGAAAGACGGACGCCGGCCCAGATCCGGCCCATGATCGGTCAGGAACGTCGCGGCGCTCCGGCGTCCCTCGTCCCGAAGCATCGTCAGGAATGCCCATTCCGCATTGAGCTTCGAGGACGAGCCCAGCTCGGCGACAACGTCGCTGGCGATGCGGTGCATGCGCATGGCCGCCCATCGGGCGCACTCGGAATTGTCCGTGGGCGCGACCTGCCGCAGCAAGGCCATCATCCGCAGTTCCTTGAGCAGGACCGCGTTGAAGGAGATCTCGTTGAGCCGGTTGAGGATCTCCCGGGCCGAGGTCGGCGCTTGTCTGCGCTCGACCGGATTGACCTGCACGATGATCGTATCGCGCGACTCGCATTCGCGGACCAGGGGGGTGATCGTCGGGTTTCCGGAATAGCCTCCATCCCAGTAAGAGGCACCGTCGATCCGCACCGCCTGGAACAGGGTCGGCAGGCATGCCGAGGCGAGGAGCACGTCGGCAGTGACCTCGGCGTTGCGGAACACCCGGCCCCGGCCCGTATGAACATCCGTCGCGGTGACGAAGAGCTTGATCCGGCTCCGTGCGATACGCTCGAAATCCAGCCGCGAGTCCAGGATCTGTCTGAGCGGGTTGAAGTCGTGCGGATTGAGGTCATACGGGGAGAAGACCCGCGCCATCAGGTCCGCGGCCAGATACAGAGGCGCGGAATCGAGCGTTCAGCGGCCCAGTATCACGTCGAGCGGGCTGCGCTGCAGCGGGCTGAACCGGGCCGCGCGCGAGACGGCGTCCCAGAAGGTCTGGAGTGCCGCGCGCGCACCGGTGGCCCCGTCCCGCTCGTAGCCCTCGATGAGGACGGCCGCGTTCATGGCACCGGCCGACGTCCCGGAAATGCCGTCGATGCTCAGCCAGGGCTCCTCGAGCAGGCGATCGAGGACCCCCCATGTGAAGGCGCCGTGCGCGCCGCCGCCCTGCAGGGCCAGATCGATCAGGATCGGATCCCGCCCCCGCCTGCCCGCCGTGATCGCCTCATCCGACATGGGACCGATACCCTCATCCCGTGAGCACCTCTTCCGTCGTCCTGCCGCCATCCCGGACCGCGATCGGCTGCGGAGCAAGAGCGGCTTTCGCCGGCTACTCGGCGACCACCTCTCCGGAATCGGCCCGGTACGGGTCGGACTGCACGCGATTGGCGGCACCGCGCACCTTGGTGCCGGGCAAGATCTCGAATCGCGGGTCGAACGTCACCATCGTGGCGGCCAGCCGGCTCAGGATGCCGGCGTCGCCCTCGACCTGCGCGGTCCCGTCGGCGATCTGCGCCTCCAGGGTCTTGGCGCCGATCATCGTCTGCTCGAGATCCGACCGGTTGATGGTCAGGGTGAGATCGGGCTTCTCGGCCTGGAACCCCGCGATGTTGGTCAGCGTCGCGTTTTCCAATTCGACGATGAACCGCTCGCCGTTGTCCGGCGTGATCAGGTTGATGGTGAAGCGCATCCCCTCCGCCTTGCGGCTGTCCATGCGGATGCCGAGAAAGTTCAGGAAGAGCTCGGTCGGCATCGCCCGCACCACGTCGGGGCTGCTCGAACTGGCCGTCGCGCCTTCCGGAATGCCGGAGCGCAGCTCGTAGGCGCCAGCCAGGAAGCAGTTGCGCAGGCCGGGATTCTCCTGCTGGTAGCCGATCTGCTCGAAGATGTCGGCGAGGAGGTCCTTGGCGGCCTGGTTCTGCGGCTCGGCCTGGACGAGCTTGTTCACGATCTCCTGGGCCAGCAGATACTGGCCCGCGTCGTGCAGCCGCTTTCCCCGGGCGAGGATCGTCTCCGCACCGCCCATCATGTCGACGTAGAGGGGGGCGCTCTCCGACGGGGCGAGCGGAATCAGCGTCGCCGGGTTGCAATCCCAGAATCCGAGATAGCGCTGGATCACGCCCCGGCTGTTGTGCTCCGGCGACCCGTGATAGCCGCGACAATGCCACGTCTGCTGTAGGCTCTGCGGCAGCGCGTAGACCTTGTGGATCTCGTTGATCGTCACGCCCTGGTTGGCGAGGTGGAGCACCTGATTGTTCATGTGGGCGTAGAGGTCGCGCTGCGCCCGCAGAACCGCCTGGATCCGCGCATTGCCCCAGCGGGGCCAGTGGTGGGAGGCGAACATTACCTCGGCCTCCCGGCCGAACCGGTACAGCGCCGCGTTGATGTATTTCGACCAGTTGAGCGGATCGCGCACCGGGGCGCCGCGCAGGGTGTAGATGTTGTGCAGGGACGCGATGACGTTCTCCGCCATCCAGAGCGCCTTCCGGTCCGGGATGTAGGTGTTCATCTCCCGCGGCGCTTCCGTGTTCGGCGTATTCTGGAAGACCATCGGGATGCCGTCGACCTCGAAGGTCTCGATCAGCTTCTCCACGTAGCGCGTCGGGGCGATCAGGCCTGTGGTGCCGGCCGAGACGCGCTGTCCCAGGCCCTGCCCGACATAGCCGTGCGGCGCCGCCGGCAGGAGCAGCCCGTACTGGTAGAACAGCCGCCGGTTCATGGCGTTGCCGGCGTAGACGTTCTCCGCCACCGTATGGACGAGGAAATCGGCCGGCGCGATCACCGGCACGGCGCCGGACCGCACGTCTTCTTCCTTGAGGATCCCGCGCACGCCGCCCCAATGATCGCCATGCGTATGCGAGTAGATCACGGCCGAGATCGGCCGCCCCTCGCCCGCATGCGCCTGGAACAGCGCCCAGGCGGCGCGTGCGGTCTCCTGGCTGACGAGGGGGTCGAACACGATCCAACCCGTCCGCCCCCGCACGATGGTGAGGTCCGAGAGATCGAACCCCCGGACCTGATAGATGCCGGGGACGACCTCGTAGAGCCCGTAATTGTTGTTGAGACGCGAGATGCGCAGCAGAGACGGATGGATACTGTCAAATTCGTCCTGCCGCTCCAAGAACTGGAATTGCTGCATGTCCCAGGCCACGTGACCATCGTCGGCCCGGATGATCCGGTCGGCCATGGGGGCGATCAGCCCGCGTCGCTGCTCCTCGAAATCCGTGTCGTCCGCGAACGGCAGGCGCGTCCGGGCCTGCCGGAGCACGGCGCGGGTGAACGACGACGGCGGTTTGCCTTTCGGGTGGAAGTGCTCCGGACCGGCGGATGCCGCCGGGGATTCCCCGTCGCCCGCGGCACGCGCTTCCGCCAGGAGGCATCCGGCTGCGGAGAAGGCGGCTCCGACAGCGGGAAGAGTCTTGATGAAGGCGCGGCGCGTCGACATCGGTCTGCTCCATCCCGGACGCGGTGGCTTGCCGTGGGACGACCGGGTCGCCGGGCGGCGGCGGCCGGATCCGGTCATCGGCGCACCGGTCAGCGCCAGGCGCAGACCCGGCGTCCGCGTCGCCACCAGCAGACCCTGCGGCGCCGCCGCCGCGGGACGACGACGACGGCCTGTGCTTTCTCGACAGGGCCGCCGCTCGGATCGTCGAGGGGCTCGATTCTCAGGGGCGCGGCGTAGACGGCACCCGGCACCATGAGCAGGCCCGCAGCCGCCAGGGCGGCGGACGACAGGTTGCCCAGCACGGCACGACGATGCATCGGTTCCATTGCCATCCTCCGGCTCGTGGTCTGATGTCCCTGGCTCCGCCACCCGATCCCATCGCGGCCGACGGAGATCGGCGTTCGCCTATGCGGCTCAACGGGTCGCCGACCCGCTTCCGGGCGATGCGAGCGCCGGCGCGACCGGCGGCGGGCCGAAGAGGCCGATCCACGCCCATGACAGTCCCGCGGCGATCAGGTCGCAGGACACGAAGAGGCCGATCGCCCACAGGCCCGAATAGGGCCATTGCGCGATGATGGCGGCGCCTAGGAGCATCGAGAGCAGGGCAAACAGGATCACCGTGGCGCGCGACAGCTGCGTCGTGTGGACGATGGCCCAGAGCGCGCGCGCCACGCCGGAGGCGATCAGGGTGAGCCCGAGGACGAGCGTGAGGGCGAGCGACGCTTCGAGGGGGCGGAAGACGGCCCAAAGACCGCCGACGAGGTAGAGCAGGCCCGCGAAGAACCGAACGACGCGGGATCGCCACGCTTCGACTTCCGACGGCTTGGCGAGCGCCTCGGCGATCTCGGCGATCCCGGCCGCGATCAGGAGGACGCCGTACCAGAGCGTGCTGACGATCGTGAGGCTGACCACCATGAAGAGGCCCACGATGCCGAGGATCAGCAGCAGGCTGCCGACCGCGAGAAGCCATCCGCGGGCACGCCCCGCTCCGGTCTGCAGCGTTCCAAAGGTGACCGTTCCGCCCATACGACACCTCCCGTCGGACCCGTGGATGAGGAGGCTGTCCCCATTCCGTCCGATCACTTCCGATTGAATCGCCCGTTCGGTCGGAACGGCGTTGATTCAAATCAAAGGCGCGGGTCCCCGTTCTCGACGGCCCGGGCGTCGATCGACGGCTCGGCATGGCCTGCGCAGCACGGGAGAGACTGGCGGATCGACCGAGGCGCCGCGCCGAAGAGACCGGTGCCGGCGACCAGACCCGCGATGCGGAATTGATCTAGCTCAAATCGAGGCCCCTCCCTTCGCGGCAGGATGCGGTCCGGCCCTGGATAATCCGATCCGCTCGGTCGGGCGGGCCACGGAAATGTCGCCTCGCCTGACCGCAGGAGGTTCCATGGATATCCGCAAGTGCGCGGCCGAGGCCATTGGCACGTTCTGGCTCACCTTCGCGGGCTGCGGGAGCGCCGTCATCGCGGCCGCGTTTCCGCAGGTCGGAATCGGCCTCCTCGGCGTCGCGCTCGCCTTCGGCCTGACTGTCGTCACCATGGCCTATGCCATTGGGCACATTTCGGGCTGCCACCTCAATCCGGCGGTGACCTGCGGACTCGCGGCCGGAGGCCGGTTTCCGGCCCACGACATCCCGGCCTACGTCATCGCCCAGGTCGTCGGCGGCCTCGTCGCCGCGGCTGTGCTCTACACCATCGCCAGCGGCGCGCCGGCCTTCTCCGTCGAGAAGGGCTTCGCCGCCAACGGCTATGGCGCGCATTCGCCGGGGCAATACGCGCTGACCGCCTGCCTCCTGACCGAGGTCGTGCTCACGATGATGTTCGTCTTCGTCATCATGGGCGCGACGCACGGCAAGGCCCCGGTCGGCTTTGCTCCGCTGGCCATCGGGCTGTGCCTGACCCTCGTCCACCTCGTCGGCATCCCGGTCACGAATCTCTCGGTGAACCCGGCGCGCAGCACGGGACCGGCGGTCTTCGTCGGCGGATGGGCCCTGACCCAGCTCTGGCTTTTTTGGGTCGCCCCGATCTTCGGTGGGGTTCTCGGCGGGATTCTGTATCGCTGGCTGAGTGAGGAGCCCTCCGTCCAGGTGACCGGCATCTCTCCCCCGGCCCCGGCAGAGTGAGAGCACGAACCGCTCGCCGAGGGATCATTCAAGAACTTTGCTGAAAATCTATATTCACTGTCTCTCTTCGCGACGGCGATCTTTGCGCGCGGCGCGTCATCGCGATGCGCCGAACGTGACTTGGCCGGACGACCCGGGATGTTCCTCCCTGCGCCGGCCTTCGCCAGTCGAATCGAAGGCCGGCGCGATCCTTGATCGGACACCGGGAACCGCGCCTCAGCGGCTCGCGATCTGTCACGCGACGGGACAGGCCCCCCGGTCCGAACACTTCGTGTCTTTCCGTCCGCCAGACGGATCGGTGCCGCGCGCGTTCGTCTCCGGGATCGAGGATCGATCTCGAATCCGCGCCGCGGTGCATCTCATCTTGTCCGCTCTGGCCATGGCTACGATGCGGTCCTCGACGGCGCGCACGCCCGGCACCGACCATGCGGCACGCTCGGCCGCATCGCGCTCCGCCCGGGCCGTCACGGCACCCTCCAGAATGACCCGGTCGCCCGAGACGGTGACCTTGATCGCGTCGGCTTCGAACAGCGCGCTTCGCCGAAACGCCTCCAGGATCTTGTCCTTGACCGCCCCAGGTGGAACGCGCGGTTCGATCGCGATCCGGTTGGTGACGCCAAGCACCCCTGAGAGCTGCCGCACGACGGCCTCGGCGGATCTCGACTGGTAGCGCCAGGGCACGGCGCCCGTCAGGGTGATCCAGCCGCCGCTCACCGTGACCTGGATGGCGTCCTTCGGGAGATGCACAGACCAGTCGATGATCGCCAGCGCCCGGGCGGCGATCTGGTCGTCGGCCACCTTCTTCGCGTCGGCGTAACGGACCGCGATCTCCTGCGCGATGGCGCGCACACCCCGGACGCGGCGCACGGCGCGCTCCGCCTCCACCTTCTCGGCGTAGCTGCCGACATGGCCAGTGAGCGTCACCACCCCTTCGGAGACGGCGACGCCGATATCCCCGGCGTCCAGGCTGGGGTCGAAGTCGAGTTCGTCGAGCACCGCCCGGCGCAAATCCTTGTCGGTCATGGCGTTCCTCCTGAGGCGGCGCGGGCCGCGCGGCTCCCGGTCAGGCGGCGCCGGCCGCCTGATCCATCAGAAGGCCCTCGCCTCGCGCTCGCTCGAGCACGAGCCGTGCGGCCACCCGGGCTCGGCCGGCGCGCAGCCTGCTGTCCGGATGGCCCTCGCGGAGCGCCTGGCGGGCACGGGCCCGGAACCAGTTGGCATTCGCGATCGCCGTGGCCCGGCGTTCGGGCTGATCGATTCCGCGGGCCTTTTTCAACGTTGCCATCGTGTTCAGCATTCCGGTTCGCGCGACACCGAGAGCCTGTCCATCGTGGCGCTGGCAGCGCTCTTCGTCTGTCGAAGCGGTGAAGCAGTCGACCGCGGCACACATTGATCAGGATCAACGCTGCCGCATCCGCCTCCGGCATCAAACTCTCAAGCCAGGAGGAGGATCGCGATGTCGCCATCGGATATTCGACTCGCTGTCGAAGCCCACAGAGAGGCCCTCGACGCATTGACCGGATTCTTGTCCGAGTTTCCTATGATTCCGCGATATCTTGTCGAGAATCATATCGCCTTCGAAGTTGCCCACCGCATCCGATCGGGCGTCAGATCGCGCGATCGTCTGGTGCGTTACGGGATCGAGGCGGTTCTGACGGACAAGTACTGAGCGGCGGACCGGAGCCGCATCAGGGGTGGACCGTGTCGGCGAACCCAGACTTGCTCAGGCGCGCGGCGGTTCGGGCTCGCCGCGCAGGGCCGCCACCGTTCCGGCGAACCGGTCAAGGAGGACGGCGCGGCGCAGCTTCAGCGTGGGGGTCAGGAGGCCGTCCTCGACAGTCCAGGGCGTCCGCAGCAGACGCACCGCCCGGACCCTGGCAGCGCGGGGTCCGTCATGCAGCGCCGCGGCGACCCGATCGAGCGCGGCCCGTCGGGCGCGCGCGTCATCGAGGGCGTCCTCCGCCGCGGGATCGAGACCCAGATCCTGCGCAAGCTGCGTCCACATCGCCGCATCGACCACCGCCAGGACCGACAGCCGCGCTTCGCCCTCGCCCAGGACCATGGCCTGACGGAACAGGGGATCGCGCAAGATCGCGGCCTCCACGGCCTCGGGCGAGATCTTCTCGCCGGTCGACAGGACCATCATCTGCTTCAGCCGGCCGGTGATGCACAGATCGCCGTCCTGCAGCGTGCCGAGATCGCCCGTATACAGCCATCCGTCACGCAGGACCTCGCCCGTGAGGTTCGGACGGCGCCAGTACCCGAGCATCACGCCTGGCGAGCGCACGAAGATTTCCCCCGATGCCGCGAGGCGGATCTCCATTCCGGGGAGTGCGGGGCCGACCCGGCCCGGGCGCGTGGCGCCGAGCCGGAATCCCGTGACCGCCGAGGCCGCCTCGGTCAGGCCGTATCCCTCGACCAGGGGCAGACCGAGGCTGAGGCAGAACCGGGCGGTATCCTCCGGAAGCACGGCGCCTCCAGAGACCGCGAGCCGCAAACGACCGCCGAACGCGCGGCGGATGGGGCGCCCCACGATGCTGCGCAGCAGGAGGCCGATGGCGGCCTGGGCAAGGCCGAGCCGCCGTCCGTCCCGCCGGGCCGCGAAGAGCGCCCAGCCTCGGGCCAGGGCTGCGCGCAGCAGCCAGCGCGTCGGCGGCGTCCGCTCCGCCCGTTCCGTCACGCTGTGGCGCAGACGTTCCAGCACGCTTGGGACCACCAGCAGGATGGTCGGGCGTGCGAACAGGAGGTCCTCCTGGAGATGCGCCACCGATCGTGCGAACACGACGGGCGCTCCGAGGATCAGCGGCAGATAGCACCCGACCACACGCTCGAAGATGTGGGCGAGGGGCAGATAGGACAGGAACACGTCCCGATCCGAACCGGGATTGCGGTCGAGAACAGCCTGCGCGACCGCCAGCAGATTGCGGTGCGAGAGCATCACGCCCTTCGGGCGACCGGTGGTCCCCGACGTGTAGACGATCGTCGCGAGGGCATCGGGGTCGCGCCCGGCAGGATTGAGCACGGATCCACGCGCCCCTGCGAGCCAGAACCGCAGGCTCTGCAGGCGCGGATCGGAAGGTCGGGTTCCTCGCGGCTCCTCGAGCGCGATCACGCGCTGAACTCCTGTGCGCAGCTGGGCGCGATCGCCGAGGCTGTCCCATTGCGCCGCCGTGCGGACGACGACGATGCGGGCGCCGGAATCCACCAGGATGTCGACGGCGTTGGCGGGAGCGTCATCGGGAAACAGCGGCACCACCACGAGGCCGAGCGAGAGCGCCGCATGATCGAAGGCCACCCACTCGATCCCGTTCGGCAGCCAGAGCGCGACCCGTGCGCCCGGTTCGAGCGCCTCGCTGGCCAGGGCGGCCGCCCGTTCGGCGACCCGCTCGGCCATCTCGGCCCATGTGATCGCAGAAAAACGTCCCTCGGCAGGATCGTGCGCCACGTAGGCCACCGCCGTCGGCCGGCGGGTTGCCTGGGCTCGCAGAAGGCTGGGGATCGTGCCCGTCGAGGCGTCCGCGGGCGGCTTTGCGCAGATCCGTGTCTCGGAGCGGCCCGACATGATCATTCCGGAGCCGGCTCGACGGGCGGCGGCACCGCTTCCCGGGAGAGGTCCGGCTCGTTGCAGCCGGCGAGAATCGCCGCGCGCGTCCGATTGCGCAGGCGGATCGCCGCGTGGAAATCCTCGCCGTCCGGGGCGATCGGCGCTCCGATATGGACGTGGATCCCGCTCCGCCGGGGGAACCACTGATCGGCCCGCAGCGCCGACCGCGTGCCCGTGATCGCGACCGGCACGATCGGGGCACCCGCGCGGCAGGCATCTAGAAACGCACCGGGATGGAAGCCGAGGAGGCCCGGGGTCCGGGTAAAGGTGCCCTCCGGGAACGCGACCACCTGCTCGCCATCGCGAATGCGCCCGACGATCGCCGCCGCGTCGGCGATACCCGCCACGGTACCCCGGTGGACGAAGGCGGTTCCCAGCCGCCGCAGGAACGGCCCGGCGATGCGCTGACGGGCCAGCTCCTGCTTGGCGAGGAAGACCGGCGCCCCGGGCAGCACGGCCGCCAGCACGGCGCCGTCAAGATAGCTCGCATGGTTGGCGACGATGACGGCGCCGCGGCTGACGGGCTCGCCCGATACGGTCAACGGCGTCCGCGTGACCCAGAAGAAGAGCCGCAGGCCCGTCCGGAGGGCGCCGAAGCGCCAAGCGCGCTTCGGCAGGACGAGCACCAGCGGCCATAGGATGGCACCGATGACGACGAGGACTCCCCACCAGGACGCCGCGTAGGCTGCCTCCGACCAGAGCCGCCCGATACGGCGCAGCCGCGCCGCGGCCCCCGCGACGGCGAGCCGGACCAGCTGCGTCCGCAGGGCGGCTTCCGGCCGGCCGAGTTCGCCTGCCGCGTAGAGCGACCGCGTCGCCGCGCGACGGATCTTCCCGCTCGACGTCTTCGGCAATGTGCGGGGCGGACACAGGACGATCACGTCGGGCGGCTGCTCGATCACGCCCATCGCTTCCCGGGCCAGGGTGCGGCGCAGCTCCTCAAGGGCCGCGGCGTCGGTGAGGCGCGTCTCGGCGGCGAGGATCAGCCGCTCCGTCCCGGTTCTCGGGTCGGGGCTCGCGAAGGCCGCGACACAGCCCTTTCGGACGCCGTCGACCGCACCCGCCACCTCTTCCAGCTCGTGCGGATGGATCTTCCGACCGGCCCGGATGATGATGTCCTTGGTACGCCCCGTCACGAAGACGTCGCCGCTCGCCAAATAGGCGAGGTCGCCGCTCTCGAGCCAAGCTCCGTCGAACAGGGCGCGCGTGATCTCCGGACGCCGGAAGTAGCCGGTCGTCGCGGAGGGACCGTTGAACTTCAGCCGCCCCTCCCGGCGCTCCGGCACCTCGCGCCCGGCCTCGTCCACGATCCGGATCTGATGGCCGCGCAACGGATGCCCGCAGGCGGCGAAGGCGACGGCCCCCGGAGCGCCAGGCTCGGCCGGCAGGGCCTCGCCGCTCCGCGACAGCGTTGCGCGGTCGATCCAGTCGATGCGCGGGCCCCGGCCGAGGGGCGGAAAGGTGAGGCCGACCGCGCATTCGGCGAGCCCGTAGACGGGTGTGACGGCCGACGGCCGGAGGCCGAAGGCCGCGAAGCGCTCAGTGAACCGGGCCAGCGTGTCCGGGCTGACCGGTTCGGCCCCGTTGGTCAGGACGCGCAGCGAGCTGAGATCGAGCCCCGCGAGATCCTCGTCCCGCAGGGTCTTGAGACACAGCTCGTAGGCGAAGTTCGGGGCGGCCGAGATCGTGCCGCGCTGGCGATGGATTGTCCTGAGCCAGCGCCCCGGATCGGCCAGGAAGGCCAGGGGTGAAAGGATTGCCGCCGGCGCACCGTAATAGAGGCTGCCCAGCCAGCAGCCGATCAATCCCATATCGTGGTAGAGAGGGAGCCAGCTCACGACAACGTCCGCCGACGAGGCCGCCACCGCTTCGCCCATGGCGCGGACATTGGCGAGCAGGTTGGCGTGGGTCAGCATCACGCCCTTCGGATCGCCTGTGCTGCCGGAGGTGTATTGGATCAGCGCAAGGTCCGCCCCCGTGGCCGGGACGGCCGCCGCCAGAGCGTCTTCCGTCACGAGATCCGCGGTGGTCGTCAGGACCCGCAAACTCTCGACGCCGTCGCGCAGCAGCCAGGCGAAGGGTTTGATCGCCGCATCGGTGATCAGGATCTGCGGCGCGGCGTTCGCCAGGATACCGACTTGACGCTGCAGGTGATCCTGGATCTGGGCGCGCCGGAACGGCGGGTAGAGCGGGACCGGGACCCCACCCGCCAGGATCGTGCCGAGGAAGGCCGGGAAGAAGTCGGGCCCGGTGGGCAGCATGAGGGCGACCCGGTCGCCGAAGGCGAGATCGAGCTTCAGGAGGCCGGCCGCGACATGACGCGAACGCCGGTCGAGCGCCGCGTAGGTCAGAACGGTCTCGGTCCCGTCCTCCTGTTGCAATCGAAGATGGGGGCGGTCCGGGTGATTGCGGACGTGGAAATCGAGCACGTCCGCCCACGTGGTGGCCCGGTGCGGCTCGGCCGCCGTCGGCAGCGCGGCTGGTGGCGGAGACGCCGCCGAGGGCTCGCGCGCGGCGCCCGCAGCCTGGATCGCGGCCAGCAACGCGGCCGGCGTCGCTGCCTCGCCGATCAGCCTCTCCGGCAGCGACACCCGGAAGCTGCGCGACAGCCTCAGGATCAGCTCCGCGCGCCCCAGGCTGTCGAGGCCGAACTCCCGTTCGAGATCGCTGTCGAGGTCGACCGCGATCGTCGCCCCCCGCTCCGGGTGCAGTTCGAGCAGGAGCGACCGGACCATGTCCAGGACAGCGGCTCCGGTGGGCTGCGCGACCGGATCGAACCGCTCGCTCGGCAGGCGCGCGACGTTCTCCACGAAGGACTCCGGGATGCCGGCAAAATGACCGGGCTCCAAGCCGCATCCGCAATTCAGATAAGCCGTGTCCCGCCGCCGCGTCTTGATCTTCATCAACACGGGAACGTCGTATCGGATAGGCTTATGCAGCGATCGACCACGGGAAATGCTGTCTTCGCACGTGAACCGACGAGCTTGGCCTGCCGAGGCGGCGCGTCCTCGGATCGCGCACGCAGCGAGACCTTCACCGGATGAGGGTCCGTTGACACGCGTCAAACGCGCGGTCGGGGTGCGGGTCTATGATCCGCGCCGTCATCCGATGACCGGAAGAAGGCGTCATGTTCCGCTCTGTCCTCGTCATCGCCACCCTGGTCGGATCGACCGCGGCGCTCGCGCGGCCCGGAAGCGGCGCCCTGCCCTTCGCGCATGTCGAGGCGCGTCGGACATCGACTTGCGCGTGCGGCCCCGTGCGAAGATCGCCCCGCTTCAGGGACCGGGCGTCGGTCTACCGCGATCGCGCGGCCTCCCAAGGCGGCGTGCGAAGCCGGACCTTGGCCGGCGGCCGATTCGACACGGGCGCCCCTGTTCCGGTGATGGGCACGGCAGACGGATTCCAGCGCTGGAGGCGCTACGACGATTGCATCTGGGGTTACGCCGGTCTCCTTCCGCCGGCGCATTGCACCGACTATTACGCCTTCTGAACCCGGCCGCGATCCGATCCGCACTGCAGTGACCGGGATGCACGGTCGTGCATTCGTCGACCGGCCGTCACGGTTTCAGCGTCTTGAGGTAAGCCGTGAGGTCGGCGGCATCATCCGGTTCGAGCCGGAAGTCCGGCATCGCCGGATGCCGCCGCTCGACGCCCTCGATCAGGACGTCGGCGAGGTCGTCGACGGGAAAGCGCTCGGCCAGCATGCGGAAGGTCGGGGCCGCCCGCATCGGGCTCGCGCCCCCGAGGGCGATGGCGTGGCAGCCTGCGCAATGCGCATGCGCAAACTTCCGCCCCTGCGGCGCCGAGGATTCCTCCGCCCCGATCGCTCCGGTGCAGAGCAGATCCAGGCCGAGGGCGACACCGACGGAGAGCAGCCGCCAACGCATCAGTGACACATCAGGCTGCAGATGGGTGCGCGGTCGAGGACATCGCGCGTGACGCCGCCGAAGATCCATTCCCGCAAGCGGGAATGGCCGTAGGCCCCCATGACGACCAGATCGGCGTCCTGCTCCAGGGCGAACCGCATGATCGCGTCGGCATCCGGGCCGGCGGCGTGGAGGTGGTGGGCGGTGGCGCTCACGCCGTGCCGGGCGAGGTGAACCGCCAGATCCTCGGCGTTGCCGACGCGCACGTCCTCGCCGCGGGTCGCTACGAGCACCTGATCCGCCGCGCGGAAGAAGGGCAGCGCCGCCGACATCGCTCGGCGCGCTTCAGGACCGTCCTTCCAGGCGAGGACGATGCGGGCGGCCTTCAGATGGACGATCCGCGGCGGCACGATGAGGACGGGCCGGCCGGCTTGCATCAGGACGGGCCCCGGCGACACGCCGAGCGGACCCGGGTCCGGATCATCCGGCCCCTGCCGGCTCACGACGACGAGGTCGGCGGTGCTCGCCTGTTCGACGAGATGCGTCAGCGGATCCGCGAAGCCCGCGTGCCAGAGCGTGCGCAGCTCGCTGCCGGCGCTGTGTTCGAACACGTCGCGCGCCCGTTGCAGGATCCCGCGGACCCGGGTCGCATTCTGCTCGACGTCGTCGGCCGCCTCGCAGAGGTCCCGCACCAGGATGGGAACAGGCACCGTCTGCGCGGCTGCACCCGTGAGGATCGCTTCGAAGCGCCGCGCCAATCCGGCGGCGAGGCTGACCCGGTCCGGAGCGTCCTCGCTGAGGTCGAGGGCGACGAGGATATTCGCGTAGCCCATGGCGCCCCTTCCCGTGCCGAAAGCGAGACACGACGGGTGGCCCAGAAGGCGCGTGGTCGCCTTGATCCAGCGCAAGATGCTGGGTCGTCCGGGTCTTGAGATGGATCAAGGCTCTGCGGAAACCGCGACCGCATTGTGGGTGGGTATTCCGTTCCCGGTCGCAGGATATCCGCATGTCGTACGCTAGCCTCATGGTCGCGGTCGATGACGGGCTGCACGCCGCGCAACGCATACGACTCGCTGCGGATCTCGCGCATCGCCTGGGCACGCGCCTCGTCGGCGTGGCCGCATGCGTGCCGGATTATCCGCGGGGCTATGGCGAGA
Source organism: Methylobacterium sp. XJLW (assembly GCF_003254375.1). Lineage (NCBI taxonomy): Bacteria > Pseudomonadati > Pseudomonadota > Alphaproteobacteria > Hyphomicrobiales > Methylobacteriaceae > Methylobacterium > Methylobacterium sp. XJLW. The sequence continues at coordinate 246,087 of NZ_CP016429.1, forward strand.
CCGCCGTGCCCATGGGCTCGGCCATCGAGGACATCCGCCAAGCCGCCCTTACGAGACTCGCAGGCTTCGAACAGATCTTCCGGGAGGCCGCCTGCCGCAGCGACCGCGTCGAGTGGCGCTCGGATCTCGACCATCCCGTCCGCTTTCTGGAGCAACAGGCGCGGGCCGCAGACCTCGTCGTCGTCGGTCGCTACGCGCAGAACGAGGGAGTGTCCCTCGGGGCTGCGGTCGACCTCGGGGACGTTCTGATGGAGCTGGGCCGTCCGGTTCTGGTCGTACCGCCCGGCGTCGAGCGAATGGAGGCGAAGCGCATCGTCGTCGGGTGGAAGAGCTCTCCGCAAACCCGCAGGGCCGTATGGGACGCGATGCCGTTGCTCAGGCGTGCGGAGACGGTCGAGGTGGTGCGGGTCAACGATGGCGAGGACGCGTCAGAGATCGAGGATGTCGCCCGGTACTTGGCCCTCCACGACGTGAAGGCGGTGCCGCGCCGAGTCGTGGCATCGGGCTGGACGGCGGCCGAGGAACTGCAGAGGGCAGCGGTCGAGGCCGATGCGGACCTGATCGTGACCGGGGCCTACGGCTACAGCCGTCTGCGAGAATGGTTCTTCGGCGGCGTGACCCGTGACCTCCTGGCCGACGCGTCGGTCTGCAGCCTGATGAGCCACTGACGGGAGGTGCGCCGATGGCGAACCCGGGCAACCCTGGCGATCCTGACACCGGCTTCCCGCCGCCATCTCCCGCGCGGACACCGGAGCCGCAGCAAACCCCGCTGCCGGAGCCCCTGGGCATCCCCGACTCGGAGCCGGACGACGTGCCGCCGGCCAACGAGCCGCTGGGCATCCCGGGCGGAATGCCGCCCGAGATCGTGCCCTGACTGCGGACTCGTGCCTGACCGGCCCCGGAAGCCGGCGATCCCGGCCGTGTCCTGAAGCTCTTCCCGTGCGGAGCGATCCAGGCGCAGCGGTGCCGCCCGCCGCTGCGCTCGCCCAGGACGAGGCGGCGACGGCCAGGCCGGGCCCTGTCGTCCGATCAGGCGGCGATGCGCGCAGCCTGATCGCTGGTCGCCTCCTCCGAATCCGGCTCGGCGCGACCCTGGCTGGCGCGGAAATGGTCGAGGAGGCTGTCACCGAGGCCGTCGAGCACCCGATCGGTCGCGGCCTGCGTGGCCGGGTCCAGTTCCTCGGTGCGATACCAAGCCAGGATCTGCTCCGGCAACGCGTCGAGGATCGCCCCCACGGGATTGAGCGGCTCGGCCACAGCCGGCACGTTGGCAACGGCTGTGACGATGACGGTTTCGTCAGGACCGGCCTCGGCCACGAAGGCGGTCCGGCGCTGGCTTTCCAAGGCAGCACGCCACGCGGCGTCGGCGGCTTCGGTCTCCCGGCGGGCCGTTTCCCGGGCGAGCGCCTGTGCGGCAATGGTGCGGGCCGCCTCGCGGGCCTCGTCCCGGGCGGCCTCGGCCTCGTAGCGGGTCAGCAGGGTGATGACCGGATGCATGTGCGGATCCGAGAGATCGCCGCAGGCCTCGATGGCGCATTCGATGATCCGCCGCGACAGACCGGTTCCCCGGGCGGGGAGCGCCCGGCCGGCGAGGTCCTGCCAGGCGGAGAGCGCCGCCTGCATCGCCGGCAGGAGCGGTTCGGGAAGGCCGGCTCTGGCATGCAGGTCCGCGAACTGGCGCGGGTCGCGCATGGCCCGGACGATCGCGGCATGATCCTGACCCGAGAGGTCGGCCAGGGCGGCCAGGGCGAAGTCGATCCGGCCGGAGAGCACGGCTCGGAGAACGAGCCCTGCCGTCAGCTGCCGGGTCGTGCGCAGATGGGTCACGAGGCGCGACACCGCAGCCGCACCCCGTCCTTCGCAGGCTTCGAGGGCCACGCGCTCGCCGGCCTCGCGGCTCATCCGGCCGCAACGCTCGGCGCTGAGCCAGCCCCGGTCCGTGACGAACCCGGAGAGGGCCTGTGCCACCGCGATCCCGAGGGCATGGCGCACCTCGGGGGGCAGGTCGGCCCGGACAAGCAGTGCCTCGCGCAGGGACGCCTCGTCTCCCCGCCGCTCGATCATGCGCAGCAACCGGCCGGCGGTGATCTTCGCCGTCGGATTGGCCGCCAGAACGACCAGCGTGTCCGTCTCGCCGATCTCGGCCAGGGCGCCCGAGACCGCGTGCGACAGGTGGTGCCGGGCGGCGATCACCGCGCGGGTCGCCTCATCGCCGAGGGCCGCGGCGTCCACGAGATCGGCATCGGTGAGGACCGGGGATCGGGCCAGGACCAGCCGCGCCACCTCCGGCACATCGCAGGAGAGGGCGACCACGAGGGGACGCGGGGCCCGTGCCGAGGCCGCGCAGGTCTCGGCGAGCGCCCGGCGTACCAGCGGCGATGGATCGTCCAAGAGCGCGAGCAGCGCCGTCTTGGCCTCCCAGGCCTCGTCGGCGTTGAGATCCCCGTACAGATAGGCCCGCGCCAGAGACGCGGTCGCCTCGGCCCGGCCTCCGGCCGAAGCATTCTGCGTCCAGGCCAGGAAGTCGCGGATGATCATCGACCGCTCCGGGGGGCGAACAGGCTGGTCCTGTCGCCGGGCATGGGCACTGCGACCGCAAGTTCCGCGGGTCGGCGGGGCGGCAGCGGCGGATTGAGAAGAGGTGCGCCCGCGGGCGTCGCCGCCGGTTCGGGAAGTGCGCCCGTGACGGCAGGCTCCGCGTCGGCGACGCGCGACGGCAGCTCCGAATCGGAGCGCGGGAAGTAGGTCGGCGCCGGGTGCTGCGTCGGCGCGGCGGTGTTGCGGGACTGCCAGAGCCGCGCCGCGGCATCCGACGCCGCACCGCGCTGGTCCGTCTGGAACAGGCTGCGCAGATCCGAGCTCCCGCCGAACGCGGTCGCTGCACTGGCATAGGCCGACACGGCCTGCGGCGCGCCGGCGTTATCCTGGCGCAGGCCGGTCAGGTCGGTGGCGGCCGCGCCCTGTGCGGCCGCCGAGAGGCTGGCATACAGTTCGGCAGCGCTGCGCGGCCGTCCGGCGCGGTCGTAGAACAGAGCCCGGTTCGCGGCGGCCGCCTCCGGCAGGTCGAGGGCGGCGGCGCGCTCCGGGAAGGCGCGGGCCGTCGAGATCAGGGCCGCGGCACCCTTCGCGCCCAGCACATGCGCCGCATAGAGGTCGCCCGCGGTCGGCTCCCGGCCGAGGGCGCTCGTCAGGGCGTCCGCATTCTGCTGAGTCAGGGCGCCGGCCAGCGTGGCGGAGATCTTGGGATCGCGGCGCAGGTCGAGGATCGCCTGCCGCTGGCTCGCGTCGGGGACCGTATAGGTCCCGTCCGACTGTCGGGTGATGGCTTCGGCCTGGGCCTGCAGACCGAGCCGCGGCCCGGCATTCTTCATCACGCCGAGCCAGGTCTGCTCGATGAACTGGAACAGCCCGGTGGCGGAGGAGGTCCCCGCCTTGGCGGCGGGGTCGAGGGCCGATTCACGCCGCGCCGTGGCGAGGAGATAGTCGAAGCCGACGCCGCTCGCCGTCGCTCCGTCACGGATCGCCTGGACGACCGGCCCCGAGGCGGGCGCGGCCGGCAGGGACCGCGCCTGGGGCGGCGGGCTCTCCGGTGGGCTCGACGGCGTGGTGAACAGGAACATCCGGGCGCGCACGGGAGTGGGGACCGTCCGAACCTGCGCCCGCTATGGTAAACAAGTCCTCAATCGACGGTGCGCGTCCCGATCCTGTTTCAGGACCCGGTGAACTCCCCGGCGCCCTTCGGCCGGCGCATCTGGAACCGGGTGTCGGCCGTGACGTGAAAGTAGTCGAAGTATCCGCCACGCATGATCGGATGCATCGCTGCCGTATCGACCATGCCGTCGACCACGTAGCGTGGATCGATATAGATCGACACGACTTGGCCGATCACAAGGAAATTCTCGGCCTCGCCGCCCTCGAGGGGGACCAGCGGCACGGTCTGCAACCAGCGGCATTCCAACGCCGCCGGCGAGGCGGCCACCCGCGGTGGGTGAACCTTATGCGAGGGCGCGGTCTCCAGCTTGGCGAAGGCGAACTCGCTCGTTCCGCGCGGCAGCGGCGCCGAGGAATCGTTCATCCCGTCGCGCAGATCCCAGGTCGCGAGACTGCAGACGAATTCCTGCCCCTCCTCGGCGAAGGTCATCGCGTCCTTGCGGCCCGTGGAGGAGAACGCGACCATGTTGTCGGCCACGGCGTTGAAGAACGAGTAGGGCGCGAGGTTCACCGCGCCCGCACGGTTCATGGCGCTGATCCAGCCGATCGGGCGGGGCGCGACGATCGCCTTCAGCGGATTGTGCGGGAGGGCGCGCGCCTCCCGAGGCAGCGCGAGATCGTAATGCACGGCCGGTCCCTTCAGAGATAGGTGACGATGTCGTCGAGCGCCGGCCGCAACCGGTCGGAGGGCACCTCGCGCGCCCGGCCGATATGGACGAAGCCCGCCAGTTTCTCGGCCGGCGCCAAGCCCAGTGCGTCGAGGACGCGACGGTCGTAGGCGAACCATTCCGTCAGCCAGGAGGTCGCGAAACCGGCGGCATTCGCCGCGATCACGAGGTTCATGGTGGCGGCACCGGCGGAGAGCACCTGCTCCCATTCCGGGATCTTCACATGCGGCCCGGCTCGCGAGACCACCGCGACGACCACCGGCGCGTGGGTCAGGCGCGCCCGCTCCTGCGCGAGCCGCTCCGGCGAGGCGTCCGGATTGTCCGCCGCGAAGGTCGACGCAATGATCTCGCCCGCCCGCGACCGCGCCTCCCCGCCGATCACGATGAAGCGCCAGGGCGCGAGCTTGCCGTGGTCGGGCACGCGGGAGGCCGCGGTCAGGATTGCCTCCAGCTGCGCGCGATCCGGGCCCGGCTCGTCCAGCAGCGGCGGCGGCACCGAACGTCGGGTCTTCAGGAGATCGAGGGTGGCGGTCATGCGCTCCGTCCCGGTATCGCGTCCCGTGGGGGATGTGGCATGCGCGGGCCTCCGGTGGAAGTGCGGCCTTGCCACCGCCATGGTCCGGAGGCACAGGCAGCCCCGGACGATCCGGCGTCCGAGCTGGGGCAAAGGGTTGAGAGAGGCCGACCGATGCGCATGAGGCTTGCCGCGACGGCGCTGGCGATTCTCGCTGCCGGCCTGCTGCCCGCATCCGCCCAGCAGGACCCGTTCCAGAACCGGCTCGGCGGCGCCCTCCCCTCGCCGTCGATCACCACGCCGAACCTGCCGCCATCCCTGCCGGCCGCCGAGCCGGAGGCGCAGCTGTCCCTGTCGGCGCTTCTGTCCGGGCCGGGCACACCCCTGCGCCAGGGGCTGGCATGGCGCATCTACGAGGACCGGGGCGACGGCACCCGCCCCGCGATCGTCGCCCGTTCCAACGAGGCGGAGCCGCATTTCAACCTCGCCCCGGGCACCTATGTGGCGACCGTGACCTACGGTTTCGCCAGCGCCTCGAAGCGGCTCGTGATGGGTGGCCAGCCGACCACCGATACGCTGCGGGTGGCAGCCGGCGCCCTGAAGCTTGCGGGCGCCGTGGGTGACCAGAAGATCCCGCCCGGCCAAGTGATGTTCTCGGTCTTCGTGCCGGTGGGGACCAATTCCGAGGGCCGCCTCGTCCGCTCCGGGATCAAGACCGGCGAATTGCTGCGCCTGCCCGAGGGCACGTATCACGTGGTCTCGACCTATGGGGAGTCGAATGCGATTCAGCGCGCAGACCTCCGGGTCGAGAACGGCAAGGTGACGGAGGCGACCCTCAACCACCGCGCCGCCACCGTCACGCTGAAACTCGTGGCCGCTCCCGGGGCCGAGGCCTTCGCGGGCACCGCCTTCTCGGTTCTCACCCCCGGCGGCGACACGATCCGCGAGGCCATCGGGGCGTTCCCGCAGGTGACCCTCGCCGAGGGCGATTACGTCCTGATCGCGCGCCATGACGGGCAGGTCTACACGCGGGAATTCAAGGTCGAGAGCGGCCTCGACCGCGACATCGAGGTCGTGGCCAAGTCGGGCTGAGAGCGCCGGATCGGCTTTCAGGTGAAGCGCCGGGCCAGGGCTACGCAGGCGGCCACGGCCAGAGCGGCGCCGATCATGGCGGGCTCGATCCGCTCGCCGAGGACCAGCGCGGCGACGCCGAGGCCCAGGAACGGCTGCAGCAACTGGAGCTGGCCGACCGCCGCGATGCCGCCGCGCGCCAGGGCCCGATACCAGAACACGAAGCCGATCAGCATGCTGAACAGCGCCACGTAGGCGAGGCCCGCCCAGGCTGGCAGCGGGATCGTGCCGGGCTCGGCCGGACAGAGCGCCAGGGCCAGCGGCACGCTGACCGGCAAGGACAGGACCGTGGCCCAGGCGATCACCTGCCATCCGCCGAGCCGGCGCGCCAGGACGCCGCCTTCGGCGTAGCCGAGCCCGCAGAGCACGATCGCCGCGAGCATGAAGGCATCCCCGGGACCGGGCGGTCCATCGAGGCCGCGCGCGGCGAAGGCGACCGTGACGAGCGCACCGGTGAGCGAAAACAACCAGAAGACGGGCGATGGCCGTTCGCCCGAGCGCAGCGCACCGAACAGCGCGGTGACCAGGGGCAGCAGGCCGAGGAACACCGTTCCATGCGCGGCACCGACGGTCTGCAAGGCCAGGGCGGTAAGCAGCGGAAACCCGACCACGACCCCCGCGGCCACGATGGCGAGCGCCGGAACGTCAGCCCGGCGCGGGCGCGCTTGGCGCAGGGCCAGAAGGGCCGCCGCACCGGCGAGGCCGGCGAGCGCCGCCCGTGCCGCACTGAGGAACAGGGCGTCCATGCCGGTCAGGGCGAGCCGGGTCGCGACCAGCGAGGCGCTGAAGATGGTGATCCCGACAAGACCATCCATCCAGGCGCTTGGTGCCGACCTCCGCGCCCGATCGAGCGAGGCGTCTGCCATGCATGTCTCCCGCAAACTCACGTTGGCCTTCGCTTGCCGCGACGGGCACCGGTGGGCCAGGAACGATCCCGCCGCCGCGGGGCATTCTGTCCCGGTCACGCGTCAGTACAGTTGCGCAAGGGGTTCGACGGGCGACTCATGACCAGGTGCCCGCGGACCGCGCGGGCACCTCGCGAGGGCTCCATGTTCCGCGCATTAACATTTCCGTGCGGGGGCGGAACGATGCGGCGTCATCGTCCATTTCCAGCCACCCATACCGGGACACTGGAGTTATTCATGCGCCGCCTCGTCCTTACAGCCCTCGCCGCCGCCACCCTCGCCGGTCCCGCCTTCGCCGCCAACGAGGCGCCCGCGACGGTGGCGCCGAAATTCGAGGCTGTCCCGCAGGACGCCGTGCTCAGCTACAATCTGATCGGTCTCAACGTCACCGACGCGCAGAACAACACGGTGGGCGAGATCAAGGATCTGGCCATCAATCACGACAAGCTTGTCGGCTACATCGTCTCGGTGGGCGGCTTCCTCGGCATGGGCGAGCACTACGTGGCGGTTTCGCCGAGCTCGATCGCCATCGGCTACGACGCCGACGCGAAGAAGTGGAAGGCCGTCATCGGAGCCTCCAAGGATCAGCTCAAGGCTGCGCCGGAATTCAAGTACGACGGCAAGTTCAAGCGCTGAGAACCAGATCTCAGACGAGGCCGGGCAGAGCGCCCGGCCGACCATTCGGGTCTCGCGGTGGAACGATCGCGGGACCCGTCGTGGCGGCCGAGGCATAACGCAGCGCCGGGCCGCCATGACACGATCGACGACAGTGCTGTCTGTCCCGACCGCACGAGGCGGAATGACAGGCTATCGCAACGGTGCGACGGTGTCGCCCTGGGAGGGGCGATCAGGCGCTCGGTGAAGCGGTCCACCGGGGCTTTCCAGAGCCTGACGCGCCAAGCAGGCGACCAAAGCGTCGCGTTTGGCCTGACGAAGCACGATCCGGGCGGCGGCCCGTGCGTTGGCGGCGCGCAACTCGGCGCGCGGGCCTCCATCGCGAAGGGCCCGCCATGCCAGGGCACGGAACCATCGGACGTTGGCCAGGGCCGCGGCGCGCCGGCTGAGCGGCCCACCGACATCGAGCGGCTTCTCCAGTGTCACGGACGCCATGGGCTCAATCCTGAAGTGCGACTCGCCGCTTGTCCGAACAGAGACAAGAGATGGCGAGTTCCGAGGAGCTGGGCAATAGTCCAAACGGTCATAACTTTCGGCCGACGCGCGAAGACTGCGCATCCGTGATATTTTCCGGACCCGCACCGTCTCGGCTTCGACGGCCCGGGTAAGACACGGCCTTCTTTGACCCGGGCCGGTCGGGAACACCCCAGCGCGTTGAGGACTTCACGGAGCTGGGAGCCGGAGCGACGGCAATCCGGTCCGGTGGATGCCGCAAGAGGGCAGCGTGCCGACGATCTTCGATGCCCATACCTTCGCCCTTACCGCGCATGCCGGTCAGCTCGACAAGTGTGGCGAGCCCTGCATGCGGCACCTGGAGCGCGTTGCGAACGCGGCCCTGGCCCGAGCCGGTCACGCCCGACTCAGCGACGGACTCGACATTGACCCGATGCGAGTGATGCAGGCGGCGCTCCTGCACGATGTGCTGGAGGACACGTCACGCACGACGACAGATCTTCAGGCGGCCGGTTTCGAGGCGGATATTATCAGAACGGTCACGCTTCTCACGAAGCCCGCCAGCCGGATCGCCTATTCGGAACGGATTGCGGCCCTGATCGCATCGGGTGATCTCGCGGCACTGCTGATCAAGATGTCCGATACGGAGGACAATCTTCGTCCCTCCCGGATACCGCCCGATGCCGCCTTCCTGCGCGAGCGCTACGCCGACGCCTTCGCACGTCTGAAGTCGGCTGCGGCGGTGGTGGGATACACAGGGCGCTGAGGCCGGGGGCAAACGGGTCGCGTTGTGATCCGCTTCCGCCATCTCCGTGCCGCTGAACGGCAACGCCGCGATCCGCCGCCCAGAGTGGACGGAAAGCTGAAGAGTGAGGTCCCGGCTGCCGGGCTTGGCCTTCGCCGGTCAGGGTGCCCTTCCCGCCACCTGGGCTGCCGGCGGCACCGTCTGGCGTCTGAGGGAGATCGACTCGGAACTGATGATCGTCCCCCGGATTGCATCGTCTGCGGATGCTACCCCCCGCTTTGGCCGCGGAAGACGTCGCCGTAGCAAAGCGGCGGGAGCAAAGTTCCGAGCGACGCAGGCTTCGGGCCAGCGGTCCTCAGCACTGAAGCCGAGCGCTGTCGGTCCCATTCCATCCAATTGCAAGAAGGAAGTTCCATGCCGTCGATCAGTCGTCTCTCGCTGGTAGGATTCATGCTGATCGGCCTCGCGGCCTGCGACGACAAGCAGGCGCAGAACAATACACCGACGAAGCCCGACACCACGAAGATGGAACCGCAGACCGATCAATCCGCACCGAACCCGCCGAAGCGCTAGAACCGTTCCCGATCGCCTCGCGATCAGGAGCGGCTCAAAGCCTTCGTCCTAAGGCGCCTCTTGCGCCGAACCGGCGTTCATTGCGGCGGCGCGGACGCGCGCCGGCAGCCCGCGATCGTAACGGGGCCGATCGATGGACGGTCCGAGACATCTGCGGTCATGCCCGGTCCGATGTGGCCGCGGAGCCCTCCGGGCCGGAGGCCGTGGTTAAGGTAGGATCGCCGGAAGGCTCAGCCACGAAAGGGGCGACTGCGCCGAAGCTCAGGGCGGCTTGGACGAGGATGTCATCGAGCGTATCGGCAGCCAAAAGCGCGCCGTCGAATACGGACCACAGGATCTGGCGCATCGGTCTCCTCCCGCCGCATCCCGGGACGACGCCGCTCACCGGCGTCGACCCGGGATGCGGCGCTCATTCGGTTCGCATCTGCATGCTCAGACGAAGTGCATCGGCAGGGCACGATCGAGGACTTCGACGTAGGTTCCGGCCAGGACCGCGATGGTGGCGAGGGCGGCGGCGGCGGCAACGGTGAGACGCGCAGTGAGGGTCATTGGAAGTCTCCATCGGATCCGCGACTGTCTTCGCGGTGTGATCCCGATGTAAGCTCAAGCTTTGCGGGCCGAAGTGCTCCCGCACACCTGAAAACGGATCGCGTGACCGTCGCGCGGCTCAGGGGAGCGGCAGTCCCGTCGGGAGCGTCGCGGGGCCGGAACGATCGCCGACGGCATCGACGGCACGGTTCAGAGGGCCGGCGTGGCGTTCCCGTCCGTCGAGATCGTCTCCCTCTTACACAAGCCTCCCCCTGCGACGGCGTCTGGGTGACCTTCACGGGATGTCCGCCACCGCGACAGCGCCAGCCCCGACGAGGGCGCAAGGACGGATCGCCGGCCAGACCCACCATGCGCCCGATGGGCATGCCGAACGGCAGGTGGCTCTGATAAGCAGTCCGGGCGGAGACACGCGGCCGCGTCACCGACCCTCGCGCAGGTCGGACCGGCCCGAAGCGAGCGGGATCCAAAACGCCATGGCAGGGATCGTCGAGATGCAGAACAGCCCCCGGGTCGACCGCATCCCCGTCGCGGTCAAGCAGGCCTGTCCGACGATCTGGATCAACCCGGCGGTGGCCGACAGTGCGTCCGTCCTCCCGGATCTGGCGCTGGGCAAAGCCGACGTCGACGGTGCGGTGGCACGCTGGCAGCGCTTCGCACCGTTGCTGACGCGCCTCTTCCCGGAGGAGGTGTCAGGCCGGATCGATTCACCGCTGATCCCGCTGGCGGCCGGCTTGTCCGACACCATCCTGTGTGGAGCGGGGGGCCGTGTACTGGTCAAGGCGGACCATGCATTGCCGGTGACGGGCTGCATCAAGGCACGCGGCGGCGTCTACGAGGTCCTGGCCTACGCCGAGGCGCTGGCCGCGCAGGCCGGACTTCTCGCCGAGGGCCGATCCTATGCGGCCTTCGCGGACCCGGAATTTCGCGACCTGTTTGGCCGTCACATCATCGCGGTCGGCAGCACCGGCAATCTCGGCTTCAGTGTCGGACTGATGGGACGGGCGCTCGGATTCGCGGTGGAAGTCCATATGTCGCACGATGCCAAGGCCTGGAAGAAGGAACGCCTGCGGGAACTCGGCGCCCGCGTGGTCGAGCATCGCGGCGATTACGGTGCGGCGGTCGCGGCGGCGCGCAACGCCTATTCCGGACGCGGCAACGCGCATTTCGTCGACGACGAGGATTCGGTCGAGCTGTTCCTGGGCTATGCGGCCGCGGCCCTCGACCTGGAGCGCCAGCTCGCTGCAGCCGGGATCCCGGTTGGACCGGCCCATCCCCTGTTCGTCCATCTGCCCTGTGGCGTCGGAGGCGCGCCGGGTGGTGTCGCCTTCGGCCTCAAGCTGCTGTTCGGTGATTCCGTGCATCCGGTCTTCGTCGAGCCCGTGGCGTCGCCCTGCATGCTGGTTCAGCTCGCGGCGGGCCTCGAACGGCCGGTGAGCGTCTACGATGTCGGTCTCGACAATCGCACCGCCGCCGACGGGCTGGCGGTCGCCTCCGCGTCCATGCTGGTCGCTCGCACCCTCGAGAAGCTTGTCCGGGCCGTGGTCACGGTCCCCGACGATGCGTTGTATCGTTGGCTCAAGATCCTCTGGACGGAGGCGGGTATCCGCCTGGAGCCTTCCGCGGCGGCCGGCTTCGCGGCGGCGGGACGTTTTGCACAGACCATCCCGGCGGAGACGCGCGCCGCCGCAACCCACGTCATCTGGACGACCGGTGGTGCGCATCTCCCGGCCGAGGAGTTCGAGGCGGCGCTCGCCCGCGGCTGAGGGGCCTTTCTCGGGGCGGATGCCGACGTCGCGCGCCCCTTCGAATAGGGCTCGACGATCAGTGCCGGGTGGATACGCTCTGCGTCCCCGACCAGGGTGCCGCGAGGTAGACGGCGTCCACCACTCTGACGCGGTCCGCCGCCTCGCCGCGCTCCCGAGACGCGACGATCATTCCATCAGATCGGTCAGGGCCCCGATCTCGTCGGCATTCTTCCAGACCGTCTCGCAACCGATCACCTTCTCGGTGGCGTCGATCGTCAGCTGGAATTCAGCGGGAACCCGCTCCGTGCCGACCAGCCGAAGGCGCACGCCCCAGCGGGACATGTCATGGACCACACAGGGTATCGTCGGGTGACCCGCGACCGCGATGCGTCCGTGCAAGTTGACTGATACGCGCCGGGCGCTTCGCTCTTCGATCATGACAGCTCGACCCCAAACAGGGTCAAGCTAGTGGCGAGGGCTCAAAAAGGTCTTCACGGATTCATTCGAATTGCCGGAATGGGCCTGCCATGACGGCTGCGGCCCGCCGCCGACCTCACGCACGCAGAGGTCTAAGGATAGGCGTGCCGGCGTGCGCGTTCGAAGGCATCCGCGCAGGCCTTGTCGAAGAGCCTGCACGGCGCCGGCGCATCGCCGGGTTCCGCCAACATCGGCTGACCGCGGATGTCTCCGGCTGAATGCACTTGAGAATATCGCGACCGCGGATCGAAATAGGGATCCGACGTGTAGCTGCTCATGAACGCGCCCCCTGCCGCCATCTCGCTCTCCGCACGCGCGGACCCGACCAAGCGCAGCAGCGTCAAGGCCAGGATGAGGAGCCCCAGGTATCGTCCGACCACCGGCTTAACTCCTCGTCGAGCCTGACATCATCAGCACAGACGCCGATCGATCGGCGTCTTCATCCCGCCCCGGAGCGGCGGTGACGGGGGCCGCTCAGGTGTCCGAGAGATTCGCTCGCCGCCATGGCACGGGGTGAGCGCACAGGCCGCAACCCGGCCGAAACGAGGTTCTGCGGTTCGATCACGCGAGACATCGGAGCCACCCCGGCACCCCGGGTCGCGTGGCACGGGCAGCCCCGCGATACGCGGCAATGGCACCGGATCGGTCGGAGCGGCGCCAGAATGATCGTGCAGGATGTGCAAGAGACGCAATTAAATAAGTCTTCTGGCAGTAAAAATTCAATTTTTTTCCAAAATACCTTTTAATTTTCGACCGGCGCGCCGCCATCGGCGTCCGGTGCCGCAGCACATCGCCGGTATGGAGCCCGGCGATCCTTAAGAGAGCTCGGGCGTTTTTAATTTCTTGAAATCCGCTTTAGATTGTCGTGTCGAATTCATTCGAAGAGTGTTTCGGCGATAGCTATATCTTTTCCGCGCCGGGCATTCGCCCTGTGTTCTCTCTGAAAACGAGGCATGATCTGCTCGATGTTCCCGCGGCCCGGCCGCCCGGGACGCGAGCCGGATCGTGATGGAAGATCCGACAGGTCACATGGAACTCGTCCGGTTCGCCCTGAAGTTTCGCAAGAGCTTCTATGTTCTTGCCGTCCTGATGTTCCTCGCCGGCGTCGGCTCCATTGCCGTGGCCCCCAAGGACGTCCTGCCCGCCGTCGACATACCGGTTGTGGTCGTGGTGTGGACCTACAACGGCCTCGATGCCACCGACATGGTCCAGCGGATCACGAATTACAGCGAGTTTTCGCTGTCGAGTAACGTGAACAACATCAGGCGGATCGAATCGACCTCGATCCAGGGCACCGTGACCGAGCGGATCTACTTCGATTCGGCGGTCAGCATCGATCTGGCAATGACCCAGGTCGACTCGGCCATGAACGCGATCCGCTCGCGCATGCCGCCGGGCGTGCAGCCCCCGGTCATCATGCGCTTCTCCGCCTCCTCGGTGCCGGTCATCCAGATGGCGCTGTCGTCATCCAAGCTGCCGCTCACCAAGGTCTTCGACTACGCGCAGTACCGGACCCGCCGGCGGCTCGCCGAGGTGCCGGGCTCCACGCTGCCGTCGCCCTATGGCGGCGCGCCGCGTCAGGTCATGGTCGATCTCGATCCCGCCAAGCTGCGCGCGATCGGCATGACGCCGCTCGATGTCCTGAACGCGGTCCTCAAGCAGAACCTTGTGGTGCCCTCCGGGCTCGCGAAGATCGGGACGCAGCAATACACCGTGCGCCTGAATTCGAGTCCGCAGCTGGTCGATCAGCTCAACCGTATTCCCATCAAGGTCGAGAACAACCAGCCGGTTCTGCTGCGCGATGTCGCCCATGTCCGGGACGGTTCGCCGCCGCAGATCAACATCGTCCGCGCGGATGGGCACCATTCGGTCCTGCTGCAGGTCCTCAAGAACGGCGCGGCCTCGACCCTGGACGTCGTGAATGCCGTCAAGGGCGCCCTGCCCGACATCCACGCGGCCGCGCCGAAGGGCATGACGATCACGCCGCTGTTCGATCAGTCGGTCTTCGTCTCGGACGCCATCTCCGACGTGGTGCGCGAAGCGGTGATCGCGGCCGGCCTCACAGGCCTCGCGATCCTGCTGTTCCTGGGGTCGTGGCGCTCGACCATCGTGGTGCTCGTCTCGATCCCCCTCTGCATCCTCACCTCTCTGTCGATCCTGGTCGCCCTGGGCCAGACCATCAACGTGATGACCCTGGGCGGCCTCGCCCTGGCGGTGGGCATCCTGGTGGACGATGCCACCGTGGCGATCGAGAACACCTACCGGATGTTCGAGGAGGGCTTCTCGTTCAGGCGCTCCGTGGTCGAGGGCGTCGCCGGCATCGCCAAGCCGGCCCTGATCTCTACGCTGGCCATCTGCTCGGCCTTCTCGGCGGTCTTCTTCCTCACCGATGCGCCCCGCTACCTCTTCGTCCCGCAGGCCGAAGCGGTGGTCTTCGCGATGCTGACCTCGTACCTGCTGTCTCGGACGCTGGTGGCAATCCTGATCGACGTCCTCGTCGCACCGGAATACGCGCAGCATCACGGCGGGTCGGAGCCGGGAACCGAAGAGCTCGCGGCGCCCCGGCGCCGCTCGGTCATCAGGCGCGTGCTCGGCTTCGCGGTGCGACCGCTCGTCTGGGCGTTGCGGTATCCGGTGCGCGGCGCCCTCGCCTTCCGGGCGGCCTTCGAGCGGGGCTTCGCGCGGTTCCACGCCGGCTATGTCGGACTGCTCTCCGCCGTGATCAGCCACCCGGCCCGCTCCCTGGTCGGCGTGATGGCCGTCTTCGCGGTGACCGCGGCGATCTTTCCCTTCGTCGGGCAGGATTATTTCCCGCAGATCGAATCCAGCCAGATGACGCTGCACATCCGCACGCGGCCCGGCGAGCGGATCGAGCAGGCGGAAAAGACCTTCGCGCAGGTCGAGGACGTCGTCAGGCAGGTCGTCCCGAAGGACGAACTCGGACTCATCCTCGACAATATCGGCCTACCGGCATCGAACTACAATTTCGCGTTCATGGACGCCTCCTTCGTCGCCTACAACGACGGGCAGATGCTGATCAACTTGAAGGGCGAGCACAAGCCGATTTCCTTCTATGAAAAGCGCCTGCGCAAGGTTCTGCACGAGGCCTTCCCGGACGACATCTTCTACTTCCAGCCCTCCGACATCATCACGCAGATCCTGAACTTCGGAACCGTCGCCCAGATCGACGTTCAAGTGTCCGGACGTCACGACGACAAGGACTTGGCCGTGGCGCGGGATCTCGTCCGCCGCATCGCGGCGGTCCGAGGCGCGGTCGATGTCCACCTGCACCAGATCGTCGACGCGCCGCAGATGTACGTGAATGTCGACCGGAGGCTCGCTTCCGAAATGGGCGTCAGCGAACAATCCATCGCTCAGAATCTGAACGTCTCGCTCTCCGGCTCATTCCAGGTCAGCCCGAACTTCTGGGCCGATCCGAAGTCCGGGATGCCCTATCAGCTGTGGGTCCAGACGCCGGAATGGCGCAACGCCGATATTCATCAGCTGATGAATACGCCGGTCTCCGTCCATGCGAACGGGCAGGACAAGCCGGGCATTCCGATCCTGCTGTCGAACATCGCCACGATGCAGCGGCAACCGGAGCAGACGGTCATCAACCACGTCAACCAGCAGCCGACCCTCGACATCCTCGCCAACGTCCAGAACGCCGATCTCGGCAGCGTGCGCAACGCCGTCGACCGGATCGTCGCTGACGAACAGGCTCAGCTCCCGGCGCCGGACAGGATCCTGGTCCGCGGCCAGATCGAGAGCATGGAGAGCGCGTTCTCGCGGATCGAGCTCGGGCTCGGCATCGCCCTTGTGGCGGTCTACCTGCTGCTCGTCCTGAACTACCAGACCTGGGTCGATCCCTTTGTGGTCATCGCGGCGCTGCCGCTCGCCTTCTGCGGCATCGTGATGAGCCTGTTCATCACCAGCACGGCGTTCTCGATCCCGGCCCTGTTCGGGGCGATCATGTCGGTCGGCGTCGCGAGCGCGAACTCGATCCTGCTCGTCACCTTCGCCAAGGAGCATCGGGAAGCCACCGGCTGCTCGGCCCGCGAGGCCGCCCTCATGGCCGGGCATACCCGCCTGCGGCCTGTGCTGATGACAGCGTCCGCCATGTTCCTGGGCCTGATCCCCATGGCGATCGGCGCCGGCGAAGGCGCCGAGCAGAACGCCGCCCTCGCCCGCGCGGTGATGGGCGGGATCGGGATGGGAACCGTGTCGACGCTGCTGTTCGTCCCCCTCCTCTACACCCTGCTCCGGCGTCAGCCGATCAAGCCCCTCGAGGATTATTGATGACCGCTTTCACCGACCCTCCCGAAGCCGGCGCCGAGCCTGCCGCGCGGGCGCACCAGCACGCGCTCGAGGTCGATCCGCTGCGGCGGGACGAGGCCGGGGAGACCCTGGCCCAGGCCGCGCCACCGCCGCCGCGCAAGCGGCCCTTCCTGGTGGCGTTCCTCGCCCTCGGCAGCGCCCTCGGGCTCGGCGCGTGGCACCATTGGGACGTCTATCAGGCGTCGCTGGAGACCCAGGCCGAGGCCGTGGACTTCGTGCCTACGGTCCGCACCGGCCCAGCGACCGTGGATGACGGGCCCATGCGGCTGACACTGCCGGGGCAGACCGAGGCGTTCGACCATGCCGATATCTTCGCCCGTGCCACCGGCTACATCGCCGAACGCAAGGTCGATATCGGCTCGCGGGTGAAGAAGGGCGATCTGCTCGTCCGCATCGCCGCACCGGACCTGGATCAGCAGGCCCGGCAGGCGGAAGCCCAGCTCGGTCAGTTCAAGGCCCAACTGGCGGTGGCGCAGGCGGACGTGGAGCAGGCCAAAGCCAACGTGACGCTCGCCAACGTCACCGACGCGCGCACCGCGACCCTGGCCGGTCAGGGCTGGGCGTCCAAGCAGAATGCCGACCAGACCCGCGCCGGCATGCTGACGGCCACGGCCTCCCTTGCCGCCGCGCAGGCGAAGGTGAAGGTCGCGGAGGCCAACATCACCGCGCAGCAGGCCACCGTCGAACGGCTCCGCACCCTGACGACCTTCGAGAACGTGGTCGCGCCCTTCGACGGCATCATCGTCGCCCGCAAGGTCGACGTCGGCGACCTCGTCCAGGGCGATGCCGGCAGCGGGACGCCGCTCTTTTCGATCGACAGCATCGATGTCCTGCGCGTGACCGTGCAGGTGCCGCAATCGGCGGCGGTGGGCATCCATGATGGCGTGAAGGCGCGCGTTCAGGTTGCGCAGATGCCGGATCGCACCTTCGCGGGCACGGTGTCGCGCAGCTCGGTCGCCCTCCAATCTTCGGTCCGGACGCTCGACACCGAGGTGGACGTCGCCAATCCGGAGGGAACGTTGCGACCGGGCCTCTACGTCGCCGTGACCTTCGAGGTCCCGCGCATGCACCCGCGCGTGGTCATCCCGTCCGAGGCGCTCATCTTCGACGCAGGCGGAACGCAGGTCGCCGTGGTCGGCACGGACGACATTGTGCATCTCCGGCCGATCACGATCGCGCGGGATCTCGGCACCCGCCTCGAGCTGCGCAGCGGCCTCAGCAGCGGTGAAATGGTCGTCCTCAATCCGCCTGCCGACCTGCGGGAAGGCGGCCGGGTCGTTCCGAAAGGCCCCACCGCTTCCCGCATCCCCACAGCCAAGCTCTCCGAGCAGGCGAGCGCGGAGTGAGGCGCATGGTTCAGATCCCGCGCTCACCTGTAAGCTTTGCCGAACCGATGATGCAGAGCGATAGCCCCGAGCCGTCCCCATTTGACTCCGGAACCGAAGAGGATATTTCCGGCACCTCCTCCGAGCTGCAGGAGACCAAGCAGAGCCGACGAATACAAAATAAGAAGGAAAAACGGATGGCCAGCGTATTGGTGGTAGAGGACGACCGGCGGGTCGCGGCCGAGATCGGATCGGCACTCGCGGAATACGGATTTCAGGTTGACGAGGCCCCAAGCGGCAGTATCGGATTACGCAAGGCCCTCGACGGTAAATTTGACGTGATCGTTCTGGACCGGATGCTTCCGGAGATTGACGGCCTGTCGCTGCTGACCAAGCTGCGCGCCGCCAAGGTGTCGACGCCGGTCCTGATCCTCAGCGCCCTCTCGGCCGTCAACGAGCGCGTCGACGGCCTGCGCGCCGGCGGCGACGACTACCTCGCCAAGCCGTTCGAGTTCATCGAACTCACCGCCCGCGTCGACGCGCTGGCCCGCCGCAAGATGGCCGCCGAGGCGGTCAACGAACTCGTCGTCGGCGACCTCCGCCTCGATCTGATCGACCGCGTCCTCTACTGCGCCGAGCGCGAGATCGAACTCCTGCCCAAGGAGTTCGCGATCATCGAGTTCCTGATGCAGAACGCCGGCACCCTCGTCAGCCGGAAAATGATCTTCGAATCCGTCTGGGGCTACAGCTTCAATCACCAGTCGAGCGTCATCGACGTCCATATCGGCAAGATCCGGAAGAAACTCGATCCCGACGGGCTCAACCCCCGCATCCATACCGTGCGCAACACAGGCTTCATCCTCCGTGCGCCTGCTTGAAGTCCGGCGCACGAGCGGCTTCCGGGTCGCCTGCCTGTTCTTCGCGACCTTCGGAACCGCGTCGCTCGCGCTGTCGGCCTTCCTGTACGTCGACACGCGCAGCTACGGCCGCAAGGCCGCGTTCGAATGGGTGGGATGGGAGTCGAAGCATCTTCTGGGGCTGTCCCCGCGCGCGCTGCGCGAACGGATCGACGCCTCCGAAGATTTCGCCGAAGGCGGCCGCCCGCTGGTGCTGTTCGGGCCCGATCAGACGCGCCGGGCCGGCGCACCGATCCCCTTCCCGGTCACGGCGCCGGTTGGCCGGCCGTTCATCCTGTCACAGCCGACGGATCACGGCACCCGCGCGCTGTTCAGCCAACTCACGGAGCTGCCGAGCGGCGAGTATGTCCTCGTCAGCCGGTCTGCCAAGGATCTGGAGACCCTGGAAAAGGCGCTGGTCGAGACCTTCGTCTGGGGCATGATCGCCACCATCGTCATCGGTCTGATCGGCGCCGTGGTCTTCGGGGCCGGCTCCCTGCGGCAGAACGATGCGATCACCAAGGCGGTGGAGCGCATCATGCGGGGCGATCTGAGCGAGCGTCTGCCGACGCGCGGCGTCTCGGCCGACCTCGCGCACCTCACGCGTGTGGTCAACGACATGCTGGATCAGCTTCAGCGGCTGATGCTGGAGATCAAGGGTGTCAACGAGAACATCGCCCACGACCTGCGGACTCCGCTGACCCGGGTGGTCGGCACGCTGGAACGGTCGCTGCGCAAGGCCGACAGCGTCGAGGCCTTCCGGGCCTGCAACGAGGACGTGCTTGCCGAGGTCAAGTCGATCGTCGTGCGCTTCTCGGCGCTGCTGCGGATTTCGGAGATGGAGGACCGGCTGCGCCGATCGGGCTTCACCGAGGTCGATCTCGGGCGTTTGCTCGAGGACGCCGTCGAGTATTACGAGCCGCTGGCCGTGGAGCGCGGCATCCGGATGCGCTGGGAGCGGCCGGACGGGCCCTGCCTCGTGGAGGGTGATCGCAGCCTGATCTTCGAGGCGGCGAGCAACTTGATCGACAACGCCTTGAAGTTCACCCCGGCCGGCGGAGAGGTCGCGGTCACGCTGCTCCAGCATCCGGCGGGCATCCGCGTCGTCGATACCGGCTGCGGCATCCCGGCGGACGAACTCAGCGCGGTGCGGGCGCGGTACCGTCGCGGTGCCTTGAAGACCGACAAGAGCGGCTTCGGGATCGGCCTGAGCTTGGTCGATTCCATCGCGCGGCTCCACAGTGCCACCTTCGACATCGCCAGCGACGGCGCCGGCTGCTGCGTCACCTTCCGATGGGCCCGCACGGTCGCGAACACGCCGTCCATCGACCTTGTCCCCGCCCCCGCCCTGTAGCGCCGCCGCGCCCGGCCTCTCCCGTCATGAGGAGCGCCGGGCGCGCGGAGCCTCCGATGCGGCGTCTCAGTAGGACGACCGCCCGTGTCGACGCTCGCGGGTGTTGTAGCGGCTCCACTGAGGATTGGCCGGGACCGTCCCGATCGAGGCGGGCCGCTGAACGGCCGCGCTGTAGCCAGTCGCGCCTTCCCACATGCCGCCGGCTTTGTCGTTGCCCTCGGAGGCGGACCACGCGTCGAGACCGCTGCCGTTTGTCCGGATGATGAGGCTCGGATCGATCGACGGACCTCCATCCTGCGCGAACGCCGGAGCCGCGATCAGCATGGCGCCCATGGAACAGGCCAGGACAATGCTCTTCATGATAATCTCCCGTCTTTGGTCTGTCGCGAACCGGCGACGTGAGTAATACATGCAGCACAGACGGTTTAAATGCTATATTTTATTGCAGAATAATTCTTTCGCTCTTTGTTTCGGCTTCAATCTTGAAAGGATTTTTGAATTTTTGACCTTGGCGAAGGCGGAGTGCAGCGCGAACGGCGTTCGAGCCCGCCGCGCCGGGATCGCGGACGCGACCCTATGCACGGATTTCGCTGGCATGTGGGTCGGTGGACGAGTCGACGGCTGTTCGGGCCGCCCCCCCCCCCGACGGTCGCGCAACAGGTCTGGACGGAATGAAGGGCCGTGCGGGGTAGCGCTCGACGGCCTGCAAAACCCGGTCTTTGACCCGGGAGATGGTGCAGGAGATCGCTCATCTGGATGCCGGCCGGCGTCGAACATGAAAAAGCCGACCGGTTACCCGGTCGGCAGAGTCTTTGGGTCTGAAGCTTTGGATCAGGTCGGCCCTGCCCTGGTACCCGGGCCCGCCGATCTGAAACCGTAGCATCTGCTCGACCGGAGGCGAAGCGAGCCGCCGAAGAGCTGTATTAGTTGTAGCTCATTCCGCGTCAGTATCAATTAAAAGAAGTTTTATTTGCCGAACAAAACCGAAAATTCCCAATCGTCTTCCGGTCAAACAAAAGCCCAGCCGAATGGCTGGGCTCAAAATTTCTTGTTGTGAGTGGTTGCGCGCGTCGCTGGCGCTCAGAAGTCCCGCTGCACACGGAAGCGGAACTGGGCCGCATCCTGAGAACTCACGTAGCGCAGCGCGTTCTTCGAGATGTCGGGCGTCACACCATTGTTGAGGGCGGTGCGGATGTACTCACCCTCGACCCCGATATCCAGGTCCTTCACCGGAGTCCAGATCAGGCTCGCGCCGGTGATGATCTGGTTGTTTCCTCTCAAGACAGGGCTTGTGGCGAAGGCCAGGGCATTGGAGGCGCTGGCGCCGGCCGGCGCGAAGCCGAAGCCCAGGAGGCCGAGGGCATTGCGGCCCTTCGAATTGTAATCGATCTGAGCGTAGCTTCCGAAGAACGCCGACCGCCAGGCCGGTGACCAGTAGTGAAGCATCGACGCGACGGCCGAAAATGACGTCGACAGCTCGAGACGGCCCGTGGTGGGGTTGAGGACCGCATCGGCGTAGTATTGGGCGAACGAGCCGCCACCCACGGGCGCTGCGCCGAGGGCATCGTACGGAGCCGTGTAGTTCGAGATGCCCGTATAGGCGATGGCACCCTGCCCGTAGGCGCCCTGAAGGTACAGCGTATCGCCCGTCGCGATGAACGGCAGATTGACCTTCAGGCCGCCCTGAACCGCCCATCCATAGGCGTTCGACGCGCGTCCCGTGGGCGATATGCCGAGACCGGTGGTGGCCGTGGTGATGCCCCCCACCGTGCTTCCGGCATCGCCCGCATTGATCTCGTGGACGGCGGCCGACACCTGGGCGGATCCCCAGGCCTGATCGATGCGTGCCACGCCGATGAAGTCGGGCATCCGGCTTTTCTGGGTCACATCGACGAAAGCCACGTTGCCGGGACCAACCACGATCGGCGCGAGGAAGGTCGCGGGCGTGAACGGGTTGAAGGCGTTGCTGTAGCCCGCGAACCCGCCGCCCGCCGTGAAGGCGCCGACAGCGGCCCCAGTGCCGAAGATCGGGAAGCGGCGATAGACCGGGTCTTCCATAGAGGCCGTCAGGGTGACGCCGTTCCCGAGCGTCGCCGAATAGGCGAGCAGGTTCGTGCTGAACGTGTCGGATCCGGCCGTTCCGCCGATCAGCTCGAAGTCGTGGGCATAGAAGTCGAAGAACGAGGAGGCGCGGCCCGCGGTCAGGCCGGCGAACTGAATGAACGCCTTGTCGGCGTTGATGTAGGTTTGCGTGCGCCCGAACGCGTCGGCGCCGAGTCCGGCGATCGCCAAGCTCTCGCGCTGCCGGGATCCGGAGGTCAGGAACGGGCCGCTGCGGTTGGCGACGTCGACCCGCAGGAAGGCTCTCAGGGTTCCATAATCGGTCTGGGTCCGCGCATCGAGATTGATCCGCATCAGGCCCAGATATCCGGTCAGGTCGCCACCACCGCCGGTGCGGACTTTGCTGGTCTGATACAGGAAGTCATACCGCGCCCTGCCGGATATGCGGAGGCAGGTATCAGTGCCGGGAATATAGAAAAAGCCCGCTCCGTACGCGTTGCAAACGCGCACGAATTCGACTGGCGCTGACTTCAGGGTCGGCAAATCTGCGGCTTGTGCGCCTGCAATCGGAAGCATCAGAGCTGAAGAGCCCAGTAACAGCGCCTTGATTTTGGTCATGGTGTCCCCGCATCCGACGCCGTGGCCATGGAGGTGCCAGCGTCAACCCAATGATCCGCGTTCACGCGCGTGCGGGATGACCGGCACGATGCAACGTCGCGGTGTTTTGGAGATTTGGCCGGCCTATCGATCGGCAGCTTGACCGTATCTATCCAGTAATGATTTTACAAATAAATTAGACTTGTATTTTTCAACTACAATTCGGTTCCTTAAATTTGTTTTTGTATCTGAATCTTGAAACGACGACGAAGCGCGGGGTTTTGCGGTTGCGAGGTTTCCGCGGCCAGGCAAGGTCCTACTCAGGGGGAAGCCGCGGACGGGATCGCCGATCGTCCGGGTGAGCGGCGGCGCCACGGCGCCTGTCCGTCGTCGCGATGTCACGCGCAACCATCGAAACGGATCGCCGTCCGCGCCCCGCGTTCCCGCCGGCGGCCCCATCGGTCCGGGGAGACCGAAAGCCTCTGCGGTCATGCTCTCGAGGGAGGCGCTGACGCTCCTAAGCGTGCATTGGACCGAATGCCGTGCCGATGTCGCTCGATGGCCGGCCCGCCCTACAAGCCGGACGGAGCAGGCCGGCAGGATGCGACATGGATCCGCCGGCCATTGCCCGCGGGCATCAGCGGACCCCGAATGGAAACGATGGCGCAGCCGATGCGATCGGTCGCCGAACCGCGATGGCTGGACCGTTTCGCCACGGGCGATTCCGTCGATCGCTCAGGACGGCGCCGTTAAGCATATCCGCGAGGAATCTGGGATTTGAAAGCTCGGCCATATCGCCGGGTGTGTTCTATGATTTACAAAGTCCTAACGCAGGTCGGATAAATTGCGCCGATTGAGCGGAGGATCGAATGTCGGAACCGCTGACCCTCGCGCCCCATCCGCCTCGTGGCGCCGCGGCACCGTCCGAATCGGGCGTGCGCCTCGACCGGCATCCCCGCTCCGATACCGGCACGATCGTCATCCATTGGATCGTCGCCGGCGCGATGGTTGCGAGCCTGCTCACGGGCCTGCGCATCTCGGCCGACGCTCCTGTGGCGCGCACCGCGAAATTCCTGGCCCCGTTTCTGCCGCAGGGCGAAGTCTGGACCGTGCACTTCGTGGCTGGTCTCACCCTGTTCTTCGGGATCACAGCCTATCTCGTCTACCTTGTGCGCGGACGTCTCACGGATCGCAATGGCCTGTCCCGGCTCCGCGCGCTCCGCGTCAGCGGCCGGAGCAAGGCGGCGCGGAAGGCGCGGTGGGGTGGCGTCAACGTCGCCCTGCACTGGCTGATCTATGCCGTCACCCTCGTCCTGACCGGCACCGGCATCGCGCTCTATCTCGGCTATGGCGGCTGGGTCGTCTGGCTGCACGCCACCTGCGCCCTGGGCGCGCTGGCCTACATCGCCATCCACACCCTCGCGCATTTCATGTATGGCGGGCTGTGGCAGCTCCTGCGGCTCTTCCGCCCCGCGCCCCTGGCGGACGGGGCGACCCGCCGCCGTCGGCCCTTGCTGGCGGCCGCAATCGTCGGCCTGCCCGTGGTGGGTTTGCTGGCCTGGGCAGATCTGACGGGTCGCTCCACCCTCGTGGTCGACAAGGTTTCGGTCGGGCCCGACCTGTCGAAGCTCCTCGACGATCCCGTCTGGCGCACCGCCCGACCGGTTTCGGTCCGGACGATGCAAGGCGCCAATTTCGGCGGCACCGGCGAGACCACCGTGGAGATCCGCGCGGTGCGCGACGGGGCGAACGTCTACTTCGCTTTTCGGTGGTGGGACCCCTCGCGCTCGCTGAAGCGCGTCCCGATGATCAAGAAGGCCGACGGCTGGCATCTCCTCGACGCGGACGCCGCCAAGGCGGACGTGACCGGATACTACGAAGACAAGCTCGCCGTGATCTTCTCGCGCTCCGATGCCTTCGGCAGCGGCGGCTCGACCCATCTCGGTGCCCGCCCCCTGCCGGACGCCCCCGCGCCTCTGAACGGCCGCGGCTACCACTACACCACCGACGGCAGCTACATCGACATGTGGCAGTGGAAGGCGGCCCGGGGCGGCATGCTGGGCGTCGTCGAGGACATGCATATCGGGCCGCCCACCGAGCCGACCGCCGCGGAGCGGGCTGTGAAGGGCCGCTACCAGGCGGGCTACTGGGGCGATCCCGGCACAAGCACGTACCGCTACAATTTCCGCTTCGAGGGCCCCGGTGGCTACGAAGGCGCCGTCGAGCCGCTGCGGCTGCCCAAGGACTGGCGTGCCACCGTGGCCAGGCTCGGGACGATCGATCTAGGCCTCGATGCCAGTACCGCGCCGGGCTCGGCGTGGTGGATGGTCGAGAAGACCGAGACGGTTGCCTACTCGGCGGCCGGCGACGCAGAGATACCGGTCGGGACCGTCATGCCGGGTGTACTCATGACCGACGGCTATTCGGGCGATCGGGCCGGAATCTCGGCGGCGGCCGACTGGGCTGACGACCATTGGACCCTGGTGGCCTCGCGCAAGATCGCGACCGGCAGCAAGTACGATGTCGATTTCCTGCCCGGCAGCAAGTTCTTCCTCTACGTCTCGGCCTTCGATCACACGCAGACCCGCCACACGCGGCACATGCGGCCGGTCGAAGTCCTGCTGCGCTGACGCGGGATCGCAGCATGACCGATCGCGTCTCCCTCGTCGTCAATGGCCGGCCCATCAGTGCCGGCGCCGGACAGACCCTCCTCGACGCGGGTCTGGCATCCGGCCAAGCGATCCCGCACGATTGCGCCACCGGCCAGTGCGACACCTGCCGGGTCCGGATCCATTCCGGCTCGGTGGACGATGCCGGGACCCGCATCGGCGACACCGTCCTGGCATGCCGGGCGCGCCTGACCGCGGACATCGCCATCGAATTCGACGAGGTTCCCGACGTCGTGCGGCGGGCCGGCATCGTGGACAGCGTGGTCGAGCTCACTGCCGAGATCGTCGAGGTCACGGTCGCGTTGCGCAAGCGGCTGATCTATCTCCCGGGACAGTACCTTCGCGTCTCCTTCGCCGGCCTGCCCGCCCGCGACTACAGCCCGACCCTGCGCGTGGACGGATCCGGCGAACTGAACGAATTGATCTTCCAGATCCGCCGGCAGCCCGACGGCGTGGTGTCGCCGCAGCTCGGCGGACGGATCGGACGGGGAACCGCCGTGAAGGTCGAGGGTCCGTTCGGAACCGCGTTTCACAGGTTGGGGCGCGGCCGTCTCGTCGTCGTTTCGTCCGGCGTCGGCTTTGCGCCCGCTTGGGCCGTCGCCCGGGCGAGCCGCCTGCGTGAGCCGGAGCGCGACCTGCTCGTCGTGGCCGGCACGCGCGAGCCGCAGAATCTCTACATGCGTCCGGCCCTGGAATGGCTGCGCGACCGGGGGGCGGCGACGATCTTGACGTGCAGCGGTCGCAACCCCCCCTCCGACGCCCGAGCCGGGCGGCCGACCCTCCATCTGCCGAGGCTCACACGGGACGACACGGTTCTGGCCGCCGGCGCCCCCGAGATGGTCGCGGCGGTGCAGTTCCTGGCGGCCGCGACCGGTGCGACCTGCTACGCTGATCCGTTCTACGCCGCGACACACAAGCCGGACCGGAGCCCGCCGTCCGACACGAACTTCTTCCAGCGTTTTCTCCAGCGCGTGGCAGGTAATCGGACCGCTAAAACGGATCCGGTCGCCTAGCGGATCGTCAACCACATCTTCAAAGCAACCTAGTTGGTGACTCGAGGTTAAGCATTCGAGACGCATTCTGCGGCAATGGGCCCCATATTCGCGAACGTTCGAAGCGCTACCGCGCTCGCCATTCTCCTCCTGACCGCGTCGACCGGCGTCCGGGCGGAGGATCTCCCGATCGTGGGTACGGGCGACGGGATCGAGATGCTCCAGGCCGTCGCCGATTCCTACAATGCGGAGCATGGCCAAGCCCGCGTCTCGGTTCCCCCGAGCATTGGCTCCGGGGGGGCCGTGGCGAGCGTGGGCGGTGAGCGCCAGAAGCTCGGGCGGGTCGCGCGTCCGCTCACCGAGACGGAGAAGGCGCAGGGCCTCGTGGAGGTGCCGCTCATCCGAATTCCGTCGGCCATCTTCGTTCATCGCGGTGTCGGCGTGGCGACGTTGACGAGCGCGCAGGTGGCCGCGGTCTTCTCGGGCGGGATCGACAACTGGAGTGCCCTCGGCGGGCCCGATCTGAAGATCCGGGTGGTCCGCCGCGAGGAGACCGACAGCACGCTGTCGGTGCTCCGGGCGACCATGCCGGGCTGGCGTGATCTCGTCCTGACCAGCCGCTCGAAGACCGCGACCACCACGCAGGACGCGATCGCGACCGTTCGGGATACGCCCGGCGCCATCGGATTCGGCCCTTTCTCTCCGAATCTGGCAAGCGATTTCACGGTTCTGTCGATCGACGGCAGGGCGCCGCGTGACCCGGGCTATCCCAGCGCGGTGACCTTGGCGCTCATCTACAAGACCGCCACGAAAGACGCGGAGGCGTCGGCGTTCCTCGCCTTCGCCACGTCGGATCGCGCCGGGCAGCTGATGGCGGAGCGGGGCGGCGCCCCGCTCAAGCCGTGACGGGCACCGTCTTCTCGCGATCCCTGCGCGCGCGCCTCGTCGGTGCGACGCTCTCGACGGCCGCGATCGCACTCGCGGCTCTCGTTTTCCTCGTGGTTCTCCGCTCCGAGCAGACGTTGCGCGAACAGGCGCAGGAAGTCACGACCTGGTCCGAAACCCAGCTCTCCGATCGCCTCCTGAGCGATGCCAAGCTCGCCGCGGCCCGGCTCGCGATGCAGCGCGAGGATGTCGAGCGCCGCTTCGCCACCATGGCAAAGCGCTGGGATGTGGTGAAGGCTGTGTTCTCCGGCAACACGGTGGCGGCGTCGGAGCTCATGCGGCCCGCCCTCGCCCTGGCGGATGTCGACGGGGCGATCGCCTTCGACGTCAACCTGCGCGCCCTCACCGCCGACCGCGTCGATGCGGATCTCCTCGCCGCCAATGCGGCCTTCGGGACGACGGCCGTCGCCACCGCGTTGCGCGCCGTGATCGCCGGGAACGACCGGGAGCACGCAAATGGGTTTGTGCTGACCCTGCGCTGGGACGAGGGCCTCGCGAAGGCGCTCGCCGCCGAAGAGTCCGGTGCGGTCGCCGATGTCTTCGGCCAGCCGCTGTTCGACGAGTTCGGCGACGTGATCGGCGGACTGGTCGGTTATCGCGTCCTGCGACCGCACGAGCCGACCCTGACCGCCTTCGCATCGCTGAGCGGACGCGACGTGCTGATCCTGTCGGGGCAAAGCCTCCTCTCCTCGGCCGGTGCCGACGTCGCCGACGCGCGGCTCGGCGACATCTCGGGCGCGGATCTGCACGCCGTCGTCGGGGCCGAGAAGGTCGCGCGCTGCCTTCCTCAGCCTCCGGATCTCCGTCTCTGCGTCGCGGCGCCGCTGCGTGAGTTGCAGCAGCTCACCGGAAAGGTCGTCGGCATCGGCGAGGAGAGTTCCCGCTCGCTCCTCAGGACGCTCAGCGTCGTCGCGGGCCTGACCCTATGCCTTGTCGCCCTGGTCCTGCTCATCCTGTCCAGCCGGATCACCCGTCCGCTGGTGCGCATCACGCAGACGGTGTCCGAGGTGGCGCGCGGGAACTGGCACGTCAGCGTGCCCGATATCGACCGCGCGGACGAGGTCGGCGACATCGCCCGCGCCGTCGTCGTGCTCGAACATTCCCTGTCGGAGCGGGATCAGCTGCGCGACGACGTCTTCCGGCAGAACACGATCCTGACGGAGCGCGAGCGGCAGCTGCAGGAGCAGAACGAGCGATTCGATGCGGCCCTGAACAACATGTCCCAGGGCCTGTGCATGTTCGGCGCCCATGGTCGCCTCAAAGTGTTCAACGCGCAGTTCTGCCGGATCTACAATATCGCTCCGGATGCGCTCGAAGCCGAACCGACGCATGCGGATGTCCGCCAGCTGGCCGGTCTTGCGGATTGGTCGGGTCCGGAGAGCCGCCCGCACCGGCGGTCTCTGACCAGGACGCTCGCGGACGAGCGATGCGTCGAGATCACCGTCGAGCCCATGGCGGATGGCGGCTGGGTGGAAACGCATGAGGACGTCACCGCGAGCGTGACGGCCCAAGCCCGGATCGCCCATCTCGCGACCCACGACGCCCTGACGGGTCTCTCCAACCGGGCCCTGCTTGCGGATCGCTTGGCCGCGGCCTTGGCAGGCCATGCGCATGACGGCCGGGCGGTGACCGTGATCTGCCTCGACCTCGACGACTTCAAGGGGATCAACGACACCCTGGGCCACCCGGCAGGCGACGAGTTGCTCCGGCAGGTCGGTCGACGCCTAACCGTGCTCTGCCCGCCCGGCGGCACCGTTGCGCGGCTCGGCGGTGACGAATTCGCCATGGTCCTCTCGGAGGCGGATTTACCGGCCGGCGTTCTCGCGCTGGCGGATGAGGTCCTCACCCAGCTCAGGCGGCCGTTCATCCTCGCCGGACAGTTCGTGTCCGTCGATGCGAGTCTCGGGCTCGCGGTCTCCGCGGCGGACGATGCCGACGGCGACGATCTCCTGCGTCGCGCCGACGTTGCCCTCTATGCCGCCAAGGCCGACGGTGGCCGGCGCGTCCGCGTCTTCGAGCCGGAAATGGAGGAACGCCAGAATCAGCGACGCTGGCTCGAACGGGAGTTGCGGCTGGCGATCGGGACCGACCAGATCGCGCTGCATTATCAGCCGCTGTTCGATCTGGCGACGAACGCGGTGACCAGTTTCGAGGCTCTGGCCCGCTGGCATCACCCGGAGCGGGGCATGATCTCGCCCGGGGAGTTCATTCCGGTCGCCGAGGCGACCGGGCTGATCGACGCCCTCGGCGCTTACGTCCTGCAAAAGGCCTGCGCGGACGCGATGGGGTGGCCGGGCAAGCAGCGTGTCGCCGTCAACATCTCGCCGATCCAGTTCCGCGAAGGCAATCTCGACCGGTTCGTCGAGGAGGTTCTGCGCACGACCCGACTGCCGAGCCAGCGGCTCGAACTCGAGATCACCGAATCCGTGATCCTGAGCCAGGATCAGGCGAGCTTCGATATGCTGACCCGCCTGCGTCGCCTGGGCGTGCGATTCTCGATGGACGATTTCGGGACCGGCTACTCATCCCTGAGCTCGCTGAACACCTTCCGCTTCGACAAGATCAAGCTGGATCAGTCGTTCGTCCGGAATCTCTTGGAGAAGGACGAGGCGGCTGCCATCGTCCACGTCGTTGCCGAACTCGGTCGCAGCCTGAAGATCACCACGACGGCCGAGGGCGTCGAGACGCCGGAACAGCTGGCCCGGCTGCGGGCGAGCGGATTCTCGGAGGTTCAGGGCTATCTGCTGAGCCGGCCGATCCCGGCGGCCGACGTACCCGACTTCATCAACACGCAGAACGCGTTGAACGCCGCGGCCTGAAGGCGCCCTGTGTCTGACGGCCCTCAGCGCTCGGGCGGTTCGCGCGCGCAACGGGGCGATATGGCCCGCTCCGGCTCAGTCCGTCACCCGTTCCACCCGCGACAGCAGACAGCCGGGCCGGGCGGTGTGGATGTTGACGAAGAGTGTCCGCGGGTCGTCGAGGGCGCGTCGAAGCGGCTCCGCGACATCGCCGCCTGGGCAGACCTGTCCGAGATCGTACAGACAGAGGTGACCGGCGTCGTAGGCCCGAACGGAGACGAGCGGATTCGCACGAACGATGGGCGCGACCGCGTCGACCGTTTCCGTATACGGGCACTCCCTCTCATGCAGGAAGATCGGGCTCGGGGTCCAGTAGATGCCGAGCGGCTGCAGGAGATCGTAGGATCCCAGCAGCATGCTCTCACCGGCTTTTGCAAGTTTGAGACAATGTCGGCAGGGAAATTGACCGCTCGCCGTCGCCATGATCCGCCGGATCGGGTTGCCCCGGTCATCGAAGCCCGTGCGACGGAAGCGGTCCGCCGTCGCCGTCTCGATCGGAACACATCGAAACCTGGTCATCTCTCTTCCTCCGCCACCTGCCGTACGGCGCGTCGCAGAGGTGCCGCATCCCGCTTCTTGCTGTGCAATCAGGTCCGCCGAGCAGGTCCCGTGGGGACGATCGGTGAAGGCCCGTGTGCCAGACGGCGACGCGGGCATCCGCGCGCGCTTCAGGCGGGATCCGGATCGCCCGCGTCGAGCGCGTGGCGATAGACTTCGACCGCGCCCTTGCCCTTGAGCGTCACCGCGCCGATCGGCCGGACGCTCCGCCGGTCGGGCAGGCGCAGAAACGCCGCGTGCGACAGATGCAGCGCGGTTCCCTCGCCGAGGCCCGACAGGCGCGCCGCGACGTTGACCGTGTCGCCCCAGAGATCGAACGTGAACTTCGTCCGGCCCACGATCCCACCGACCACCGGCCCGATATGGAGTCCACCGCGGATCCGCCAGCCGGGCTCTCCGGCCGCCGCGACCGCCACCATGTCGGCGGCACATCGGATCGCGGCCGTGACCGGATCGGCATGTTCCCGCAGCAGGTTCGCCGTTGCCATGAAGGCATCGCCGATGGTCTTGATGTTCTCGAGACCCCGCGCCTGCGCGACGACCTCGAACGCTTCGGCCAGGCGCTGGATCTCCGCGACGACGACGTCCGGTGTCTGACCATGGCACCAGGTCGTGAAACCGACGAGGTCGACGAACAGGACGGCGACGTCGCCGAACAGGCGCGGCTTGACCTGTCCGGTCTCCATCAGTTCCGACACGGCCGAGACCGGCAGGATGGCATGAAGCAGTTCGTCGGCCCGCTTGCGCTCACGCTCGATCGTTCGCAGGTGTGCAATCTCGCGATCATGGGCGCGCTTCCGCTCCAGGCACGAGCGGATGCGAGCTTCCAGGATCACCGGCTCGAAGGGCTTCGGGAGGTAGTCGAAGGCGCCGAGTTCGATGCATCGGACGATGCTGCCGATCTCCATCAGCGCGGAGATCATCACCACCGGCGTGTGGCGCCATGCCTCGTGGGCCTTCATCCGTTCGAGCACGGCATAGCCGTCGAGAGCCGGCATCATCACGTCGAGGAGGACGAGGTCGAACGGCTCCTCGCTCAGTCGGTCGAGGGCGGCTCGTCCGTTGGCCGCACGGACGCTCGTGTGGCCCAGGATTTCCAGTTCCTGTTCCAGCAGGTCGAGGTTGAAGGGCTCATCGTCGACGATGAGGATGCGGGCTGGCTCCACAGGTTCTTCTCCCTCCGGCGCGAGACTGCGGCCGGATCGGCCGGGCTCAATCGAGCCAGTGCCGCAACTTGGCGAACAACAGGTCTTCGTCGACGGGCTTGGTCATGAAGTCGTCGCAGCCGGCCGCTCGCGCCCGATCCTCGTCGCCCGTCATCGCGTTGGCGGTGATCGCCACCACGGGGATGGCGGCGGTGGACGTGTTGGCCTTGATGCGGCGTGTCGCCTCCCAGCCGTCGACGAGCGGCAGCGACAGATCCATGAGGATGATGTCGGGCCGGTGGGCGATCGCCATCTCGACCCCGGCAGCGCCGTCGACCGCGATGACAAGCTCGTACGTGTCCTCGAGCAACTGAGTCAGCAGATCACGATTGAGTTCGACATCCTCGACGATAAGTATTCGCTTCATGCGTTGATCCCCGAGGGAGCGGACCGGCGCGCAGGGCGTAGCCGACGGCTCATCGGTCACCGTCGGCCGCCTCGAGCTCCAGGACCGGCAGCACGCGCCGCACCTCGCGGACCAGGGCGGCGCGGTCGAGACCGCTCTTGTCGATCAGCCCGAGCACCCGCTCCCGCAGCATGTCGCGCTCGGCCGTATCCAGGGATGCGGCCGTCAGGACCACGACGGGGATCGTCCGGCCGACCGGATCGGCCTGGAGGGCGTCCAGGAAGGCGAGGCCGTCCATCCGCGGCATCAGCAGGTCGAGCAGGATGACGCTCGGGCGGGCCTGAGTGATACGCTCCAGGCCGGCCGCCCCGTCCGCTACCCAATCGACGGTGCATTGCTCCGCGTTGAGCAGCTGGCGCACGAGGTCGGGAACGTTGGGATCGTCGTCGATCACGAGGATGCGCTCATTGTCGGGGGCGATCCGCGCGAGGGCGCCGATCAGGGCTTCCCGCTCGAACGGCTTCACGATGTAGTCGGTCGCTCCGAGGCGGAAGCCCAGCTCCTTCTGGTCGACGATCGAGATCAGCACGACCGGGATGTCCCGCGTCAGCGGATCGGTCTTCAGCGCGTGCAGCACCTGCCAGCCGTCGGTGCCGGGCATCATGATGTCGAGGGTGATGGCGCGCGGTTGCAGCTCCCGCGCCTTGAGCAACCCGTCCTGGCCGCTCGACGCGCCGATGACCGTGTAGCCGGCATCGGCGAGGTTCTCCTGCAGCAGGTAGACGACGTTGGGATCGTCGTCGATCGCGAGCACGAGCTTGGCGCCCGACCGGGACACCGGCGTTACCGGGAGCGCCGGCCTCGGACTCGGCGGTCCCTCGGCGGCGCCGGCGATCCGCATCGGGATGCTGAGGGTGAAGGTCGACCCCGCCCCTTCCCGGCTCTCGACGCCGATCTTTCCGCCGAGCAGCCGGGCGAGCCGGTGGCTGATCGCCAGACCGAGGCCTGTGCCGCTGTGGGAGCGCGTGGCGCTGTTGTCGACCTGATGGAACTCCTCGAAGATCGCATTCAGCGCGTCGGCGGGAATGCCGATGCCGGTGTCGATCACGGCGAATTCGACACTCTCGCCAACCGGACGGACGCGCAGCGTCACCGATCCGGCCTCGGTGAACTTGATGGCGTTGCTGAGCAGGTTGATGAGGATCTGCCGCAGCTTCTCCTCGTCGGTCCGGAGGGTCGCGGGCGTATCCCGGACATCCCGAACGAGCTGCACGCCCTCGTTCTTGACGAGGGGCTCGACCGTCCTGAGGCAGAGGTCGAGGACCGGCTCCAGCGTGAAGTCGGACGGTTTCACCTCCATCCGTCCCGCTTCGACCTTGGCGAGATCGAGGATGCTGTTGATCAGCGAGAGAAGGTGCTCTGAACTCGCCAGGATCTTCTCGAGATTCTCGAACTGCTTCACCGGCAGGGCGTCCTTCGCCCGGCGCATCACCAGCCGGGTGAAGCCGATGATCGCATTGAGCGGCGTGCGCAATTCGTGGCTCATATTGGCCAGGAAGCTGCTCTTGGCGCGGCTGGCTTCCTCGGCCGCCTCCTTGGCCTGCCGCAGACGTTCCTCGGCCTGCTTGCGCTCGATCACCCGCCCCAGCTGCGCGCCGATATTGCTCATCACCCGCAGCAGCGACGCGTCCGGCGGCGATGCATCGCGGGCGAAGAATTCCAGCACCGCCACCACCTCGCGCCCGACCGTCACGGGAAAGCCGAAGCCCGCCCGGACCCCGTCCTGCGCGGCCGCCGGGGCGCGGGGATCTCCGGCCAGCGTCGGATCGCCGAGGGTCCATTCGGGAGCCCCGGAGAGCAAGACGCGACCGGCGAGGCCCGTTCCCGGACCGAGCGGCGTCCCGGCCGTCGCCGCGCGCAACTGGGCGAACCCTTCTGGCGTGTCGCAATGCCAGATCCCCGTCGGCAGGAGGGCCCGGCTTCCGTCATCGGCGCGGGTGTAGGCGTGGCCGAGGGGCCAGCCGGCATGGTGGGCGACGCGTTCCAGACAGAAGCGCAGGGCCTCCGCCACCGTCGGCGCCTCGTTGGCGGCTGCGGCCGCCGCCTGGAGCAGCTCGACGAAGGCGGTCTGCTTCTGAAGCGCCAGCTCGGCTTCCTTGCGCTCCGTGATGTCGCTCCACGACTCGACCACCTCGACGGGCCGACCGTTCGGATCGCGCAGGAGGCGCTGCTCGTCCCGGACCCAGCGATAGGTGCCGTTCGCGTGCAGGAACCGGTATTCGATGACGTTGTGACCCTGATCGAGCAGATGCGGGAATTCGCCGAGGACGCGCTCCCGGTCTTCGGGGTGCAGCCGCTCCAGCCAGAATTCCGGTCCGGCCAGATAATCGCCGGGCTCGTAGCCGAGAAGATCGCGTACATTCTCGCTGATGAAGGTCGGCGCGTTGCGACCGCCCACCTCGAAACTGCAGATCATCGACGGGGACGCGGTCAGCAGGTAGGTCAGCCGGCCCTGGGTCGCCCGGAGCACCTGCTCGGCACGCTTGATCTCGGTCACGTCGGTATAGACGGCAACGACGCCGCCGTCGTTGATCTTGCGCTCGCTGACCTGGACCCAGCGGCCGTCGACGCGCTGCTGGAGGAGCGGCCCGCGCGGTGCGCGATAACGGGCGATCCGCTCCGCCAGCCACGCCTCGACCGTCGTGCCGTCTGCGCGCACGATGCAGGTCTCGGCGACGGCTCGGGCGATGGCCACGAACGTCACGCCCGGGACGATGATCGCCGACAGGCCGGGATGGAAATCCTGGAAGTGCCGGTTGCAGAAGACGAGGCGGTCGTCCGAATCGAACAGCGCGAACCCCTCGGAGCTGCTCTCGATGGCCTCGATGAGCTTGTGCCTGGCGACGCCGTCCTCGGGCGATCCGGCGGTCCGGATCGCGGCCCCCAGCGCATCCGCAGACGTCTCGAACGGGGACCCGGCCGGCGTGTGAGACATGGCTCGGACCACCCTGACGACGACGCTTCGAGGGCGCCGCGGCTTGCCGCGTGAGGCCGGACACACGCGTTGTCCGAAGCCTGGCTATTCATTATTCGACACCGTTACATGGTCCAATTGTCGGATCAAGCGGCGTCAGAACTGCTGTCGCGTTGCGGTGAACGATGTGCCCACAGGTGTGGCAACTCGAAACAGACCGTCGATTTCAGCCGGTCCGTCACGGCCGCCGATCATCCGTGCCCGCCCCGGACGCATCGGTGCCATGTCTGGGCGAGGCGTCGCGTCGCGTCAGGTACAGTGTATCTTCCGTGAAAACGGAGGAAATAATGGCCTACAAGATCACTTTTCGTAAGGGAAAGCGCGAGAGCTTTACCAAGCTCTGGCCGTGCGACCTTGAGGCAGCGACGGCCTACGCGCTGGCGCAGCTGCCCATCCAGCATCGGGAGAAGGGTGCGACGTCGGTGAGCGTGATCTGCGAGCGGACCGGCGACGTCGTGTTCAGCTCGACCGAGCAGCCCGAGACCGAACCGGCATAGGGCCGGTCGCGAGACGGACGATGCAGAGGTCGGCATCCGCTTCGATGCGGATGTCCGGCCGCGGGCGCGGACGAGCCGCACCGGGAAGGGCCGAATCATGGCTTCAGACGCATCCCGGCCACAGGGGCCGACGGTTACGTCTTCCGCATGCGCCGACCTGGAAGTCGGCGCGTACAGCTCGCCGCCCTGCTTCCTGCACGAATTCGATCCGAGCTTCCTCGGTCTTGCCACGGCGCCGGCGGTACAGCCGCAGACCACGGCCGCCGACGACGGGACGCCTGACCTCGCAGTCGCTCGCGATCCTGATGACATCCCTACGTCGGATGCTCTGCAGCCGTCTTGGATCCTCACGGCCGACGGGGACGTGATCGCGCCACCGGGCACATGCCCGGATGGAGCCCCCCCATGCAGATCCTCCGCCATATCCTCGCCGAATGTCGGGCCGACCGTGTCTTCGCGCTGATGATCGTCACGCTCGGCGCTTGGTCGGCCATCTCGGTCCTGCTGCTGGCTCTGAACATCCCCGAACCCTTCACCGCTCGATGAGCGCCTCGGTTACGGCGCTCGGTTCGGACGACCGGCCCTCCGGAGCGCCGTCCTGTCCCGCACCCGGGCGGTCGCCGCAGATTGGCTTGGCCGCGCCCTGCGCCTGCCCCATCGTGCCCGTCGCCGGGCGCTGCCACGCTTGTGGGTTGATCTATGGCGGCATTCGCGGCGAGGCCGCGGGCGTGATCCGGCTGGATCGGGCGCTGTGGCGTGCGCTTTGCCCCGGCGCCGCGCGGCTGACGATGCCGGCAGCCTGCGGCGCGTTGCGTGCGAGCTTCGTCGGACGCGCACGATCCTAACGCGACCCTTATAAGTTCCGCCCCGGTCCTCGCTCGAACCCTAACGCGGTTCGAGGCGACACTGATGGTCGGCCAAGGCCGGGTGCGGAACCTCCGCGGCCGGTCCGCCGAACCGGACCTGACCCCCATGCTCGACATCGTCTTCCTCGCCGGAGCGCTCGCCTTCTTCGCCGCCGCCGCCGGCTACGCGGCCGCCTGCGATCGGCTCTGAGAGAGTCCGCCATGACCCTCGACCTCGCCCTCGGCGCCTGCGTGACCGCCGGCCTCCTCGTCTACCTCACCTACGCCCTCGTCCGCCCCGAGCGGTTCTGAGCGGCCCTGACGGATCTCCCCCCATGAACCTCAACGGCTGGATCCAGATCGCGCTCTACTGCGCGGTCGTTCTGGCGCTCGTGAAGCCCCTCGGATCGTACATGACCCGGGTCTTCACCGGAGAGCGCACCCTCCTCTCACCCGTGCTCGGCCCCGTCGAGCGCGGGCTCTACCGCGTGTCCGGCATCGATGCCCGCCAGGAGCAGCACTGGCTGGCCTATACGGGCGCGGTCATCCTGTTCCACGTGCTGGGCTTTGCGGTGCTGTACGCGATCCTGCGGCTGCAGGCGGTGCTGCCGCTCAATCCGGCCGATCAGACCGCGGTGGCGCCGGATCTCGCGTTCAACACGTCGACCAGCTTCATCACCAACACCAACTGGCAGTCCTACGGCGGCGAGACCACGCTCTCGTACCTCTCCCAGATGCTGGGGCTGACGCACCAGAACTTCCTGTCGGCGGCGACCGGCATCGCGGTGGCGGTGGCGCTGATCCGCGGGTTCGCCCGCGCCTCGTCGGGCACGATCGGCTCGTTCTGGGTCGATGTGACCCGCGCCACCCTCTACGTGCTTCTGCCGATCTGCGTGCCCTACACGCTGTTCCTCGTCTGGCAGGGCATGCCGCAGACGCTCGGCGCCTACGTCGACGCCACGACCCTGGAGGGCGCGCACCAGACCCTCGCGCTCGGACCGGTGGCGAGCCAGGTGGCGATCAAGATGCTCGGGACCAATGGCGGCGGCTTCTTCAACGCCAACGCCGCGCACCCGTTCGAGAACCCCACCGCCCTGTCGAACTTCGTCCAGATGGTCTCGATCTTCGTGATCGGCGCCGCGCTGACCAACGTCTTCGGCCGCATGGTCGGCGACGAGCGCCAGGGCTGGGCGATCCTCGGCGCCATGGGGATCCTGTTCCTCGCGGGCGTCCTCGTCACCTATTGGGCCGAGGCCCACGGCAGCGCCGTCCTGAACAGCTTCGGGCTGACCGGCGGCAACATGGAGGGCAAGGAGACCCGCTTCGGCATCGCCGCCTCGGCGCTGTTCGCGGTGATCACCACGGCGGCCTCCTGCGGCGCCGTCAACGCCATGCACGACTCGTTCACGGCGCTTGGCGGCCTGATCCCGCTGCTCAACATGCAGCTCGGCGAGATCATCATCGGCGGCGTCGGCGCCGGCCTCTACGGCATGCTGATCTTCGTGATCGTGGCGATCTTCGTGGCGGGCCTGATGGTCGGCCGCACCCCCGAATACCTCGGCAAGAAGATCGAGGCGAAGGAGGTGAAGATGGCCATGCTCGGCATCCTCTGCCTGCCGCTGATGATGCTGGGCTTCACCGCCCTGGCGACGGTGGTGCCGGCGGGCCTCGCCGGCCCGGCCAATGCCGGTCCGCACGGCTTCTCGGAGATCCTCTACGCCTACACGTCGGCGGCGGCCAACAACGGCTCGGCCTTCGGCGGGCTGACGGCCAACACGCTGTTCTACAACAGCACCCTGGCCATCGGCATGCTGGTCGGCCGGTTCTTCGTGAAGATCCCGGTCCTGGCCATCGCGGGCTCGCTCGCCGCCAAGAAGACGGTCCCGGCCTCGGCGGGCACGTTCCCGACCCATGGCGGCCTGTTCGTCGGGCTGCTGGTCGGCGTGATCCTGATCATCGGCGGCCTGACCTTCTTCCCCTCGCTGGCCCTCGGCCCCGTGGTCGAGCACCTCGCGGGCGCGGCCGGCCAGACCTTCGCGACGGGGGGCTGAGATGCCCCGCGCCCTCCCCGCCCGGCGCGTCGCGCGCCACCACCTCGTGCTGCACCGGCAGCCCCACCGGCGCGATCGCGCCGGTGCCCCGCCCCTGCGGACGTCGGACCTCGTCCTGGCGCTCCTCGGCGTCGTCCTGCTCGGCGGCTTCGCCCTCCTGGCCGCCTACGCACTGACGGCCGGCAGGCTGGCCCTCTGATCCCAAAAGCGCCCGGCGCGCCGCGCCGGGCTCCCCACCCCTTCCGGACATCTTCCATGTCGCGTCAGACATCATCCCTGTTCAGTGCCGCCCTGATCGGGCCGGCCCTCATCGGCTCCGTCAGGAAGCTCGATCCCCGCGCCATGATCCGCAACCCGGTCATGTTCGTGGTCGAGGTCGTGGCGGCGCTCACCACGGTCCTGTTCGCCCGCGACCTCGTCACCGGCGGCAACGACCTGGCCTTCTCCGGCCAGATCATCCTCTGGCTGTGGTTCACCCTGATCTTCGCCAACTTCGCCGAGGCCCTCGCGGAGGGGCGCGGCAAGGCCCAGGCCGACAGCCTGCGGCGCACCCGCACCGAGATGACGGCCAAGCGCCTCAAGGGGGCGGGCCGGGCCTACGAGACGGTGCCGGGCACCGCTCTCAAGGTCGGCGACGTCGTCCTGGTCGAGGCAGGCGACCTGATCCCCTCCGACGGCGAGGTGATCGAGGGCGTCGCCTCCGTGAACGAGGCCGCCATCACGGGCGAATCCGCCCCGGTGATCCGCGAATCCGGCGGCGACCGCTCGGCGGTGACCGGCGGCACGCAGGTTCTCTCGGACGAGATCAAGGTCCGCATCACCGCGGCGGCCGGCTCGACCTTCGTCGACCGGATGATCGCCCTGGTGGAGGGCGCCTCGCGGCAGAAGACGCCGAACGAGATCGCCCTGAACATCTTGCTCGCCGGGCTCACCATCGTGTTCGTCTTCGCGGTGGCCTCGATCCCGAGCTTCGCGAGCTACGCGGGCGGTTCGATCCCCGTGATCGTCCTCGTCGCCCTGTTCGTCACGCTGATCCCCACGACGATCGGCGCGCTGCTCTCGGCGATCGGCATCGCCGGCATGGACCGGCTGGTGCGCTTCAACGTCCTCGCCATGTCGGGCCGCGCCGTCGAGGCGGCGGGCGACGTCGACACCCTGCTCCTCGACAAGACCGGCACGATCACGCTCGGCAACCGGCAGGCCACCGAGTTCCGCCCGGTCTCCGGCGTGAGCGCGCAGGAGCTCGCCGACGCGGCGCAGCTCGCCTCCCTGGCGGACGAGACGCCGGAGGGCCGCTCGATCGTCGTGCTGGCCAAGGAGAAGTACGGTATCCGCGCCCGCGACATGGCGGGTCTCAACGCCACCTTCGTGCCGTTCACCGCGCAGTCGCGCATGTCGGGCGTCGATCTGGAGAGCGCCTCGATCCGCAAGGGCGCGGTCGACGCCGTGATCGCGTCCCTGTCCGGCCAGCCCGTGGCGAGCCGGGGCTCGAACGCCGCCCTCGCCTTCCAGCCGGCTCCGGAGACGGGTGCCGTCAAGGAGATCCGCGCCATCGCGGAGGAGATCGCCAAGGCCGGCGGCACGCCCCTCGCGGTCGCGCAGGACGGGCGGCTGCTCGGCGTCGTCTACCTGAAGGACATTGTGAAGGGCGGCATTCGCGAGCGCTTCGCGGAGCTGCGCCAGATGGGCATCCGCACGGTGATGATCACCGGCGACAACCCGATGACTGCGGCCGCCATCGCGGCGGAGGCCGGCGTCGACGATTTCCTCGCCCAAGCCACCCCGGAGGACAAACTCGCGCTGATCCGCAAGGAGCAGGCGGACGGCAAGCTCGTCGCCATGTGCGGCGACGGCACCAACGACGCCCCCGCCCTCGCCCAGGCCGATGTCGGCGTCGCGATGAACACCGGGACCGTGGCGGCCCGCGAGGCCGGCAACATGGTCGATCTCGACAGCGACCCGACCAAGCTCATCGAGATCGTCGGCATCGGCAAG
This sequence comes from Methylobacterium sp. XJLW, assembly GCF_003254375.1. NCBI lineage: Bacteria > Pseudomonadati > Pseudomonadota > Alphaproteobacteria > Hyphomicrobiales > Methylobacteriaceae > Methylobacterium > Methylobacterium sp. XJLW. Next base: position 286,799 of record NZ_CP016429.1, read on the forward strand.
CAATTGCTGATGACCCGCGGCGCGCTGACGACCTTCTCGATCGCCAACGACGTCGCCAAGTACTTCGCCATCATCCCGGCGATGTTCCTGGGCCTCTATCCGCAGCTCCAGGCGCTCAACATCATGGGCCTCGCCTCGCCGCAGAGCGCGATCCTGTCGGCGATCATCTTCAACGCGCTGATCATCGTGGCGCTGATCCCGCTGGCCCTGCGCGGCGTCACCTACCGGGCCGTCGGCGCGGCCGCTCTGCTGCGCCGGAACCTCCTGATCTACGGGCTCGGCGGCGTCCTCGTGCCCTTCGTCGGCATCAAGGCCATCGACCTCGCCGTCAGCGCCCTCCACCTCGTCTGAACCGGTCCTTCGGAGACCCGCCATGCTGAAACAGCTTCGCCCCGCCCTGGTCCTGCTCACCGCCCTGACCGCGATCACCGGCCTCGCCTACCCCCTCGCGATGACCGGCCTCGCCGGCGCCATCTTCCCCGCCAAGGCCGCCGGCAGCCTGATCGAGCGCGACGGCACCGTCATCGGATCCAGCCTGATCGGCCAGACCTTCACCGGCGCCAGCTACTTCCACGGCCGGCCCTCCGCAACGACGGCGCCGGACCCCGCCGACGCCTCCAAGACGGTGCCGGCGCCCTACAACGCGGCCAATTCCTCGGGCTCGAATCTCGGCCCGACCAGCGCGGCGCTGGCGGAGCGGGTGAAGACCGATGTCGACGCGCTGAAGGCCGAGAATCCGAGCGTCCCGGTGCCCGTCGATCTCGTGACGACAAGCGGCTCCGGCCTCGATCCGGACATCTCGCCCGAGGCCGCCTACTTCCAGGTTCCCCGCGTCGCAAAGGCGCGCAACATCCCGGAGGACAAGCTGCGCGACCTCGTGACCGCCCGAATCGAGGGGCGCACCCTGGGCATCCTGGGTGAGCCGCGCGTCAACGTCCTGGCGCTGAACCTCGCCGTCGACGATCTCGCCCGTCGGTGATGGACACGTCCGATCCCCGCCCGCATCCTGAAGAGCCGCGTCAGCGGCCCCGACGGGGATGGCCGGGGATCGCGCATCCGGCCGGAGCACCGCGAGGCCACCGGCTGAGGGCGAGGACCGGATGGCCCGAGACAGACTGCTCCTGAGACGAGGTTCATGCCCGAGACCACCCGCGACCCGACCCGCCCCTCGCCCGACGCCCTGCTCGAAGCGGCGCGCCGGGAGGAGCGGACGCGCGGGCGGCTCAAGGTGTTTCTCGGGGCCGCCCCGGGGGTCGGCAAGACCTACGAGATGCTGACCATCGGCCGGGCCCGGCTGAAGGCTGGGATCGACGTCGTGATCGGCGTGGTCGAGACGCACGGCCGGGCCGAGACCGAGGCCCTGCTCGACGGCTTCGAGACGATCCCCCGCCGGTCGGTGCCGTATCACGGCACCGTCCTTCAGGAGATGGACCTCGACGCCCTCCTCGCCCGCCGGCCGGCGCTGGCGCTGGTCGACGAGCTGGCCCACACCAATGCCCCGGGCTCGCGCCACCCGAAACGGTACCAGGATGTCGAGGAGCTTCTCGATGCCGGCATCGACGTTCTGACGACGCTCAACATCCAGCACGTCGAGAGCCTCAACGACGTGGTCGCCTCGATCACCCGTATCCGGGTGCGCGAGACGGTGCCGGACGGCGTCCTCGACCGCGCCGACGACATCGAGGTGGTGGACCTCAACCCCGACGACCTCATCCAGCGCCTGAAGGACGGCAACGTCTACGTCCCGACCCACGCCGAGCGGGCCCTGAAGCACTACTTCTCCCGCGGCAACCTGACGGCGCTCCGCGAGCTGGCGCTGCGGCGCACCGCCGACCGGGTGGACGACGAGCTGCTCGGCCACATGCGGGCCAACGCCATCGCCGGCCCCTGGGCGGCGGGCGAGCGCGTGCTGGTCTGCGTGAACGAGGACCCCCGCTCCGCAGGCCTCGTGCGCTACGCCAAGCGCCTCGCCGACCGCCTGCATGCGCCCTGGACGGCGCTCTCGATCGAGGGGGCCCGCGCGGCGACCTTGAGCGAGGCCGAGCGCGACCGGATCGCCGAAGCGTTGCGGATCGCCGACCGGCTCGGCGGCGATGCCGTCACTCTCCCGGGCGGCCGCCGGATCGCCGACGACGTGCTCGACTACGCCCGGTCCGCCAACGTCAATCACATCGTGGTCGGCAAGGCGAACCGGTCATGGCTGTTCGAGCTGCTCAACGGCTCCGTGGTGCACGATCTCGTGCGGGGCAGCGGCGCCATCAGCGTGCACGTGGTCCCCGGCGAGGCCGTTCCAGATACGACGCAGCCGCGCCGCCCCGTCGCGGTCGCCCCGTCGCGGTCGGGCTTCGAGGCGCGGCCCTACGCGGTCGCGCTGTCGGCCGTCGCCGCGGGGCTCGGCGCCGCCATCCTCGCTCAGCCCTATGCCGGCGTCGAGAACGCCGACCTCTTCCTTCTGACCGCCATCGTCGCGGTGGCGGTGCGCTGGGGGCTCGGGCCGGCGCTCGCCGCGGTGGTGGCGGCCTCGCTCGCCTACAACTTCTTCTTCCTGCCGCCGGTCTACACGCTCACCATCGCCGACCCGACCAATGTCGCGGCCTTCCTGCTCTTCACCCTGGTGGCGGTGCTGGTCTCGAACCTCGCCTCCCGCGCCCGCCGCGTGGCGGTGGTCAGCCAGGGCCGCGCCCGGGCCACCGAGCGGCTGTTCGGGTTCTCGCGGAAGCTCGCCGCCTGCGGCACCCTGGACGACGTGCTCTGGGCCACCTGCGCCCAGGTCGCCGCGATGCTGAAGGTCCGCGTCGTCCTGCTGCTGCCCGACGGTCAGGCCGTCACGGTCCGGGCCGGCTACCCGCCCGAGGACATGCTGGACGAGGCCGATCTGGCGGCGGCGCAATGGGCCTTCGACAACGACCGGCCGGCGGGCCGCGGGGCCGACACGCTGCCGGGGGCCAAGCGGCTGTTTCTGCCGATGCGGACCGGGCGCGGCACGATCGGGGTGATCGGCCTCGATTCCGACGGCACCGGACCGATCCTGTCGCCAGAGGGCCGCCGCCTCCTCGACGCCCTGGCCGACATGGGCGCCCTCGCCATCGAGCGGGTCCGGCTCGTGGAGGATCTGGACCGGGCCGAGCGCGCCGCCGAGACCGACCGCCTGCGCCAAGCGCTGCTCACCTCGATCAGCCACGACCTGCGCACGCCCCTCGCGTCGGTGCTCGGCGCGGCCAGCACGCTGCGCGACCTCGAATCCGCGCTTCCGGCAGACGCGAAGGCGGAGCTGCTGGCGACGATCATCGAGGAATCAGAGCGGCTCAATCGCTTCATCGCAAACCTCCTCGACATGACCCGGCTGGAGGCGGGCGCGGTGGCACCGAACCTTTCGGCGCAGGACGTGGCCGAGACCGTCGACACGGCCCTGCGCCGCACCCAGAAGATCCTCGCCGCGCATCGCGTCGCCGTGGAGGTGGAGCCCGACCTGCCGGCCCTGGCGCTCGACCCCGTCCTGTTCGAACAGGTTCTGGTCAATCTCCTGGACAACGCCGCCAAATACGCGCCCGAGGGCTCGACCGTCACCCTGCAGGTCCGCCGCGCCGACGACCGGGTCCGGATCGCCGTGCTGGACGAAGGAGACGGCCTGCCCGAGGCGGATGTCGAGCGGGTGTTCGACAAGTTCTACCGCGTCCGGAAGGGCGATCGGGTCAGGGCCGGCACCGGGCTGGGGCTCGCCATTTCCCGGGGCTTCGTCGAGGCGATGGGCGGCACGGTCACGGCCGGAAATCGCCGGGACCGGAGCGGGGCCTGCTTCACCATCAGCCTTCCCGTGCCCGCCCGAACTGCGCCCAAGGACATCGCCGCATGAGCCCCACGGTCCTGGTGGTCGACGACGAGCCGCCGATCCGCAAGCTCCTGCGCATGGGCCTCGCCACGCAGGGCTACGCCGTCCTGGAGGCGCCCGACGCCCGGACCGCCCTGGCGCTGCTCGGGCGCGAGGGGGTGGACCTCGTGATCCTCGACCTCGGCCTGCCCGACATGCGCGGCCACGATCTGTTGCGGGCGGTCCGGGCGAGTCATCCCGATCTGCCCGTCGTCGTGCTGTCGAGCCGCGACGACGAGGGCGGCAAGGTCGAGGCACTGGATCTCGGCGCCAACGATTATGTGACCAAGCCCTTCGGCATGGCGGAGCTGCTGGCCCGCCTGCGGGCCGCCATGCGCCACCAGCTCGCCGCGCGGGGCGAGCGGCCGATCTTCCGCGTCGACAACCTCTCGGTCGATCTCGTCCGCCGGATCGTGAAGGTCGACGAGGCCGAGGTGAAGCTGACCCCGCGGGAATACGACTTCCTGCGCGTCCTGGTGCTGCATGCCGGCAAGGTGCTGACCCACGCGCAGCTCATGCGCTCGGTCCCGTCCTCGTCCGATCCGCAATATCTGCGCGTCTACGTGCGCCAGCTCCGCCAGAAGCTGGAGGCCGATCCCGAACGGCCGCGCCTCCTGCTGACCGAGACCGGCGTCGGCTACCGCCTGCGCGCGCCCGACGACGAGCCGGTCCCGCATCCCCGCGCCGCCGACGGCGCCGCGACCCACTGATCTCGAGGATAGCCCGATGCGTCCCTGCGCCCGCGATTTTGCGCGATGACCGTGGACCAGATCCTCATGCCGGCCGACGCCCTCGTCGGCCTGCGCATGGCCAGCAAAGGCGCGTTGCTCGAGGAGCTGGCCCGCCGTGCGGCCGGCGCCCTCGGCCTGAGCGCGGGGGCGATCCATCCGGCGCTCGTCCGGCGCGAGACCCTCGGCTCGACGGGGATCGGAGACGGCATCGCCCTGCCGCATGCGCGCCTCGACGCGGTGACGCGCCCGTACGGGATCCTCGCCCGGCTCCGTGAGCCGATCGATTTCGAGGCGGTCGACGACCGGCCGGTGGACCTCGTCTTCCTGTTGCTGCTCCCCACGGCCGCCGAGGGCGAGCCGCTGAACGCTCTGGCCTGCGTGGCACGGCGCCTGCGCGATCCCGAGGCCGCCGCGGCCATGCGTGCGGCGCGGGATGCGGCGGCTCTCTATGAGGCGGCGATGCGCCGGTAGCCGTGCGGCCCGGTCGTCAATGCGCCCCGCCCGTCTCGACGAACTTGAACAGGAACACCGCCGCGATCACCCAGACGATCGGCTTCACCTCCCGGGCCCGGCCGGCGAGCAGCTTCAACGCCGCGTAGGTGATGAACCCGCAGGAGACGCCGGTGGCGATCGAGTAGGTGAGGGGCATCAGGAGGGCCGTCACGCAGGCCGGCACCACCTCCGTGAGATCGTCCCAGTCGAGCTCCACCAACTCCCGCAGCATCAGGCAGGCGACGTAGAACAGCGCCGGTGCCGTGGCGTAGGCCGGGACGGCACCGGCCAGAGGGGCGAAGAACAGGCAGGCGAGGAACAGAACCGCCACGGTGGCGGCCGTCAGCCCCGTGCGGCCGCCCTCCTCCACGCCGGAGGCGCTCTCCAGATAGGCCGTGGTGCTCGACGTGCCGAGAAGCGCGCCCGCGAAGACCGAGACGGAATCGGCCATCAAGGCCCGGTCGAGGCGGCGCATCCGCCCGTCTGTCAGGAGCCCGGCGCGGTTCGCCACGCCCATCAGCGTTCCGGTGGCGTCGAACAGCTCGACCAGGAACAGGACCAGGATCACGTTGAGCAGGCCCGCCGAGAGCGCCCCCGGGATGTCGAGGGCAAAGAGCGTCGGGGTGATGGAAGGCGGGAGGGCGACGACACCCTGGAAGGTGTTGCCGGCGAACACGAAGCTCAAAGCCGTCACCGTCAGGATGCTGGCGAGCAGCGCCGCCCGAACCTTCCGCGCGGACAGGACGGCCACCATCAGGAAGCCGACCACCGCCAGGATCGTCTCGGGCTTGTGCAGATCGCCGAGGGTGACGAGGGTTGCGGGGTTCGCCGCCACGAGGCCGGCATTCTTGAGCGCGATGATCGCCAGGAACAGGCCGATCCCCACCGTGATGGCGATGCGCATGGAGCGCGGGATCCCGTCGACGATGAGCGCGCGCAGCCCGGTCAGGGTGACGATCAGGAAACACAGCCCCGAGATGAACACCGCCCCGAGGGCGGCCTGCCAGCTGAAGCCGAGTTGCTGGACCACCACGTAGGTGAAGTAGGCGTTGAGCCCCATCCCGGGCGCGAGGGCGATCGGGTAATTGGCGTAGAGCGCCATGATCAGCGAGCCGAGCGCCGCCACGAGGCAGGTCGCCACGAACACGGCGCCCCGCGGCATGCCGGCATCCGCCAGGATGCTCGGATTGATGAAGACGATGTAGGCCATCGTCAGGAAGGTGGTCAGCCCCGCCAGCACCTCCGTGCGCACGCTGGTGCCGTGCTCGGCGAGGCGGAAGGTGCGCTCCAGAAAGCCGGGTTTGGCCGCCGGCGTGGCATCCCGCGGGTGATCCATCACGAGAGCCCGGTCCCGCCGGCCGCCACGGCCCGGTAGATCCTGTCGGGGGCGAAGGGGGTCGCGGTCAGCCTCGCGCCGGTCGCGTCGCGGATCGCGTTGCCGAGCGCCGCCGCCACCGGGTTGAAGGGCGACTCGCTCATCGACTTGGCGCCGAGGGGGCCGACGCTGTCGTACGTGTCGGCGAACAGGACCTCGGTGTCCGGCACGTCGGCGCAGGCGGGGATGTGGTAGTCGCGGAATGTCTGCGTGATGAGGCTCCCGTCCGTACCGACGCGGACCTCCTCGTAGAGCGCTGCGCCGATCGCCTGCGCGACGCCGCCCTCGACCTGTCCGCGGCACTGCATCGGGTTGATGACCCGCCCAGCATCGGCGGCGTGAACGCTCCTCAGGATGCGCACCATCCCGCTCACGGGATCGACCGCGACCCGGAAGGCGTGGACGTTGAACGCCACCGAGCGCGGGCTGCCGTCGGCCCGGCCGGCCGCGTCGAGCGGTCCGATCGCCGCGAGCGTCACCGGCCCGGCCGGCGTATCGACGACATCCCCCGCCACGCGGCAGGAATCCGGGGACGCACCCGCGATTTCCGCCGCCCGCGTGCAAATCCGGACCGCGAGCGCCTCCGCGGCGCGGAGCGTCGCCAGACCCGCCACAACGGTCCCCGTGCTGCCATAGGCGCCGGTATCGTGGCCGACGCCATCGGTGTCCGCGCCCGCGATGCGAACGCGCTCCGGCGCGACGCCGAGTGCCGAGGCCGCGATCTGCCGATGCACCGTGCTGGTGCCGTTGCCGAACTCCGCCGTCCCGACCCGCACGGTAAAGTGCCCGTCGGCGTCCAGGCCGACCCGCGCATTGGCATGGTGGCCGCGCGGGGGAATCGTGTCGATCATCGCCATCGCCATGCCGGTTCCGCAGCGCCAGCCGGCCTCCGGCTCCGGTCCCGGATCGGCTTGCAGCGCCTCCTCGACCAGGGTCAGGCACTGGTCGAGGCCGTAGCTGCCGAACACCACGTCGTGGGGCTCCAGGCTGCTCGACACCAGGGCGTCGCCCGGCTTGACGGCGTTGTGCCGCCGCAGCGCGAAGGGGTCGAGGCCGAGCCCGCGGGCGACCTCGTCCAGGGCGGATTCCAGGGCGAAGATGGTCTGGCTCAGCCCATAGCCCCGGAAGGCCCCCGCCGGCAGCGTATGGGTGTAGACGGCGCGGCCATCGACCCGCTTGTTCGGGCAGACATAGGCGGCCAGCACCTCGTTGCAGGCGTGATGGATCACGCCGCCGGCGTGGTTGCCGTAGGCGCCGGTGTCGGACAGGACGTCCAGGCTGAGCGCCGTCAGCGTGCCGTCGCGCCGGGCGCCGACCTTCACATCCACCCGCATCGGATGACGCGTCGTGGTTCCGACGAACTGTTCCCGGCGGGTCAGCTCCCAGCGGACCGGCCGGCCGGTGTGCAGGACCGCCAGGGCGACGAGATCCTCGGTGAGCATCTCCTGTTTGCCGCCGAAGCCGCCCCCGACCCGGGCGCAGACCACGCGCACCGCGTCCTTCTCCAGGCCGAACAGGTCGGCCAGCGCGTCCCGGGTCAGGAACGGCACCTGGGTGCTCGTGCGCAGCGTCAGGCGGCCGTCCTCGGCGCGCCATCCGATGCAGCCATGGGTCTCCATGGCGGCGTGCTGGACGCGCTGCGACCGGAACGTCCCGGCATAGACGAAGTCGGCTTCGGCCAAGCCGGCCTCCACGTCGCCAACCGCGCCGTGGACCTCGCCGGCGAGGTTGGGGTGGCGTCCGAGGGGCGGCGCATCCTCGCCCGGGCCGTCGCGGGGATCGTGGACCCGGGGTGCGTCGGGCTCCAGGGCGCGGCCCGGATCGAGGAGCGCCGGGCGGACCTCGTAGGTGACCTGAAGGGCCCGGCAGCCGGCCTCGGCGGCCGCTTCAGACTCCGCCACCACGGCGGCGACGCGCTGGCCCACGAAGCGCAGGATCGGGTCGAGCACCCGCGTGTCGGACGCATCGTCCCGCGGATCCTCGTGGCGGCCGGTGGAGAACCGGCGCGGCGGTGCGTCCGCATGGGTCAGCACGGCCACGACCCCCGGGACGGCGCGCGCTGCCGCGGCGTCGATCGCCACGATCCGGGCATGGGCATGGGGCGAGCGCAGGACCTTGAGATGGAGCGTGTCGCCGAGCGGGGCGTCCAGGGTGAAACGGGCGCGACCGGACACCACAAGCGGCGCAGCCGGCGCCGGGCAGTTCCGCCCGACCGGATCTCCACAGCTGCCGCGCTCCACGGACCTTGCGCTGCCCGCGATGGCCTCGCGGACGGCGCGGTAGCCGGTACAGCGGCAGAGATTGCCCTTGAGGGCGATGCCGAGATCCTGCTTCTGCCCCTGGTCGAGCCTCGCCGCCGTCATGATCATGCCCGGCGTGCAGAACCCGCACTGGAAGCCCTGGGCGTCCAGGAAGGCCTGCTGCGTCGGATGGAACTCGGTGGGCTCGGGATCGTCGGGATGGCAGGGACCCGCCAGGCCTTCGATCGTCGTCACGCTCCGGCCCTCGGCGCGGAATGCCGGGACGAGGCAGCTGTGGACCGGCTCGCCGTCGAGATGGATCGTGCAGGCGCCGCAATCGCCAGCGTCGCAGCCCTTCTTGACGCCGAACCAGCCCGCCTCGCGCAGATAGGTCCGCAGGCACTGTCCGGCCCGCGGCGAACCCTCGTGCATCGCGCCGTTGATCATAACCTTCATGACGCGGCTCCCGGCGACGGCGCCGCGTCGAGCGACGCGCGGATCTCCTCGGCGAAGTGCCGGGTCATGTGGCGGCGCCAGTCGGGCCGGCCGTGGACATCGTCGTGATAGAGGGCATCCGGAATCGCAGCGTCGAGGGCACGCGTCAGCGCATCCGGACCCGGCAGCCCGTCGAAGGTCAGGCGGAGCGGACGCGTCACCGAGGCCGTGACGGTCAGCGCGAAGGCGCCGTCCGCGGCGCGCGTCCCGATGAGCAGCGCGCCGGAACGGCCGTTCGGGCTGAGGCTGACGCGGCGGAACGCCGTGCGGCGCGCAAGGGCAGCGGCCGGCATCGAGAGGCTGCGGAGGACGTCCCCCGGTCTCAGGGCATTGCGCTGCGGACCGAGGACGAAGTCGATCACCGGGACGTGGCGCTCGGTCCCGTCCGCGGACCAGATCGTGCAGGTCGCGTCCAGGGCGGTCGCGAGGGCGATCATCGGGCCGGCCGGGAGGGCGAGGCAGACATTGCCGCCGACCGTGGCCACGTTCCAGATCTTGAAGGAGCCGAGCAGCGCCCGACAGCACTGGCCGACCAGGGGCGCCGCGTTCCAGCCCGGCGGCAATTCCAGCCGGTCGAGCTGCGCGATGGTGCAGGTCGCAGCCAGCGTGAGGCCGCCTGCGTCGATCGTGTGCGGCGGCCAGCCGAGGGTCGCGAGGTCGATGAGGCGCCGCATCCCGACCTGCGGCTCGGAGAACAGCCACGTGCCGCCGCCCAGGCAGGCATCGCCGTCCTGCCAGGCGGGCAACTCGATCCGGCTGCGCGGACGCAGGACGGTCTCGATGGTGTTGAGGTCCATACCCCCTCGCCGGTCCGGCGCCGGTTCGGTCCGGCCCTTCACTATGCCGGCCGATATGAGGCACCGGTCAAGCCGCGGCGGTGCCGGGGAACCTTGGCGCCCCCGCCCGCCTCGGCCTAGGATGAATCAGAATCGCGTGAGATGGCCGGCTGCGGCCCGCTCGGAGATCCCCATGGCCCTGACGGCATCGCGCTACGGCAAGGAGCGGGTTCGTGTGCTGCGTCTCGCCCGCGACGGCGAGCACCATACGCCGCGGGAGCTGACGCTGTCGGTCATGCTGACCGGCCGCTTCGAGGCCGCCTGGACCACGGGGGATAACCGCGCCGCCATCGCCACCGACAGCATCAGGAACATCGTCAACGTCACGGCGGCGCAGAACCTGACTCTCGACGCGGAAGCCTTCGTCGCCGCGGTCGCGCAGGTCCTGCTCGAGACCTATCCGCAGATCGAGGCCGTCGCCATCGAGGCAGAGGAGATCCGCTGGCTGCGTCACGCGATTGCGGGCGCGCCGCACGGGCATACCTTCACGCGGGACGGGAACGGCACCGGCTTCGTGGCGCTCACCGCCAGCCGAGCCGGTTCGACGCTGCGCTCCGGCCTGCGGGGCTACACCTTCATGAAGACGACCCAATCGGGCTGGTCGGATTTCGTTGCGGACCGATACCGGACGCTGCCGGATACGACGGATCGCATCGCCGCCACCAGCATGGATGCGACCTGGACCTGGGCGTCGCCCCCTCCCGATTGCAGCGAGGCCAATGCCCGCATCCTCCAGACGCTGCTCACTGTCTTCGGCACGACCTACAGCCAAGGCATTCAGGACAGCATGTACCGGATGGGTGAGGCCGCGCTCGACGCGGTTCCGGAACTCGCCGAGATCGGCTTCGTGATGCCCAACAAGCATTACCTGCCGATCGACCTCACTTCTTTCGGCCTCGACAATGCTGGAACCGTCTTTCTGCCGACGGACGAGCCTGCCGGTCGCATCGAGGCGACGATCGGCCGGACCGCCTGACGTCCCTCGATGCGCGACGGGCCTGGAAACGGCGCCCGTCCGTCGGCGCTCCCCGGCGACAGCGGGACCGCCGCCTGCAGGGCGGATACCGGTTGCTCCGCGCCGGGGCAGAGCACGGCGCGTCAGTCCGCCGGAAAAGCTCACGCTGCGCACAACGCAGGATTGTCCAAGATCAAGCCCTGAAACGTAAGGGCACAATCTTTGGGCGATGACTCGGGGTTTATTGAACAGTCCGTTCTCGCCGGTCATCGCGTGCGATTCTGATGTTGAGAGGCGGGCCCTTAACGGCACTGAAACGGTCCGCGCCTATGAAAGATGCCGATTGGCTGGGGCGTCGGTGAGAACCCAAGGTCGTTTGGGACGCTAAACGACGCCTGGACTAGTTAAAAGCCAGCATCGACCGTGCTGTTGCGCGCTTCTGCCGCACTGAGGTCGTGATATGTGGAGGATCAATGTTCGAGGGACTCAGGACTCGGAACGACCAAGCCGCAAAACTTGCAGCTTTGAGCCGATCCCTTGCGACGATTGAGTTCGCGCTCGACGGCACAATTCTGGACGCCAACGAGAACTTTCTCGCGGCCATGGGCTACACGCTCGCGGAAATCCAGGGCCGTCACCACAGCCTGTTCGTCGAACCGGCCGTGCGAGAGAGTGAGGACTATCGCCGTTTCTGGGAGAGCCTGCGGCACGGTACGTTCGAGAGCGCCGAGTACAAGCGCCTCGCCAAGGGTGGCCGCGAGGTCTGGATCCAGGCAACCTACAATCCGGTGCTCGACGCGGGCGGCAAGCCGGTGAAGATCGTCAAATTCGCCACCGACATCACGGCGCAGAAGCTGCGAACCCTCGATCTCGAAGGGCAGATCACCGCGCTGCATCGCTCGCAGGCCGTCATCGCCTTCTCCCTCGACGGCACCATCGTCACCGCCAATCCCAATTTTCTGACCGCGGTGGGTTACGAACTGGACGAGATCGTCGGACGCCATCACAGCCTGTTCGTGAGCGAGGCCGAGCGCACCAGCGAGGCTTACCGCCTGTTCTGGGCTGCGTTGGCGCGCGGCGAATTTCAATCCGGGGCCTTCAAACGCACCGGAAAGGGCGGTCGCGAAATCTGGATCCAGGCGACGTACAACCCCATCACCGACGTGGACGGGAAGCCGATCCGCGTCGTCAAATTCGCCACCGACATCACTGCGCAAGTCCATGAACGTCAGCAGCGCGCGGCCGCGCAGCGCGCGATCGGTGATGAGCTCGACGCCATAGGCGGCGCCGTGGCGGACGTCACGCGCCAAGCCGACGAGGCGGTCACGCGCGTCGGCCGCGTGTCGAGCGACATCCAGTCGGTCGCCATCGGCGCGGAAAAGCTGTCCGCGTCGGTGGACGACATGAATCGGCAGGTAAACCACGCGGCGGATGTCGCGGGACAAGCCGTGGAACAGGCGCAGCGCACCGGTCAGATCGTGACGGGGCTCAGCGAAAACGCCACCCAGATCGGCGATGTCCTCGGCCTCATCTCCGGGATCGCTGCCCAGACCAACCTGTTGGCGTTGAACGCGACCATCGAGGCGGCGCGGGCCGGCGCGGCCGGACGCGGCTTCGCGGTGGTGGCCACGGAGGTGAAGACCCTCGCCGCCCAGACCGGCCGGGCGACGGACCAGATCCGACTCCAGATCGCCTCTACCCAGTCAGCAACCCGTGAGGCCGTCGACGCCATCGACGCGATCCAGGGAACGATCCATACGTTGAACACGGTATCGTCCACCCTCGCGGCTGCGGTGGAAGAACAATCCGTGGTCATGCGGGCGATGTCCGGCAGCATGCAGACCGCAGCGCAGGATGTGTCCGCGATCTCGGCGGGCATGAACACGATCGCGCAGGCCAGCGCCCGCGCAGACCGGGCGACGCGTCAGGTCCGGGAAGCTTCGCGCGCCTTCGGCTGAAGGTGGAAGGTCCGGACGTCGCGCGGGTCAAACACTTCCGCCGCTATCCGCACGCGCGTCGGCACTCGCGTACGACGGACCGCCCATCCGGAGCCGGACGAAATTGGTGGCTCATTCGATATCGTGCGCCGCAATGAGCTGTATTTGAAGCAATTTGGTCAAACGACTTTGCAGAACGAGACCTTCGGGCTCGCGCGCGGGTCCGACCAGCCGGACTTCGAGCGTCGACGGCAATGTCGCGGATGACGAGACAGCTCAACTGCACCGGCTGTCCGCACGGCAACCGGCGGTGCGGGCTGATCGGGTCTGAGCCCCTGTGCGTCTCGCGTCTGAAGAGCGTGCCATAGGGCAATGCCGGCGGCCGCCCAGAGGGTGGGCCATACGCTACGCGCCGGGCCTCGGCTGCACACTTGTCCCGGGCCGGCTTACCCGGCGGCAGGCCCTCGCCTACCCGTCACCGCAGTTCATGAGCGGGAGACGGATGCGTGGTGGAGCGAACCTTGCGCAAGGCAGGTCGGCTGAAGCGGTTATGGCCGGGGCGGGCATCGCCCCTTCCGCCGGCGCCGCGTTTGCCGACCCCGGGTAACCTCCCTGAACCGCCCCCGCACCGCGGATTTACGGCATCGGAATTGATCGCGATGGCGCGCCAAGCTCGGGCTGCGGACAATGAGGCGGATCCGGCGAAATCGGCGAGCGTTTCTTGACGTCACACACGGTTCGCCGGGAGATGATCCATGGGATTGGTCGCCTTCATCGTCTTCGTGTGCCCGTGGATGGGCTTGGCCGGCCTGTTGTGGATGCGCGCCCAGCAGACCAAGCCGCTCTGACCTCGGTGCAGACGCAGCCTCGCCCGGCGTTGGCGGGGTAGACTGAGCGACGCATCTGCGGCGCTCGGCAGGCGGCGCGGCCGATCCGGCGTGCAAGCGATGTGCGGATGGGATCGGCGGCGTGCCGCAGCGCGACGCGCGGCGTGTGCCGCCCACAGGCAGATCAGATTTGCGACGCGCGACACTCAATCTGCGGAGATCGTCCGCCCGCAAATGAGACGGTCATCTGAATAGTAATAGATGCGAATATAATTATATTTTCTTGTTCTGTCTACATTTTACGAGGCAAGTATGTTTTACTATAATCTTCATCAAGTATAACAACTGTATATATACGGGCGTTGATTTTGGAGAGATTATTGCATAGAAGATAGTCCAATGATCTTATCGGAAATCATTGGATGCATGTGCGTCTGTCATTTCTTGGGCTGCGGCGTGAATTAAGCGTTCGATTGATCGTTATTGCATTTGCCGTGACGATGTTCAGTGTTCCGATTGGTATTGGATTGGTCTCGGCAGTCCGGATCGGCATCGTCGAAGCAGCGAGTCGCACCCTGGCCGGTGAGATCAAGGCCACGACCCAGCTCGGCACCATCAAGCAACTGAGTCAGGAGCTTCGGACGCTTGCGGTTCTGGCGCACGCTGCGCCGACTGAGGAGGCCCGTCGTGAAAGCTTCGTCAAGATCGACGCGGCGCATCGATCGCTCTCGGCCGCCTGGAGCGCGTATCTTCCGACCGTTACGGCGCCTGATGACCAAAAGCTGGCGCAAACTCTGCGCGTAGCTTGGCAGCACGTCCTCGCTGTCGGGGCCGAGGCGGCCGCCCTCGACCGGGCCGGGGAACGCGAACTCGCCGACCAGGTCCTCTCGACGGTGCTGGAGGCCAATGCGGCAGCGCTTCTGCAGGCGGTCGACGCGTTGCTCATGAACCGTCAAGGCAGGATCGCCGAAGAAGCCAAGACCGTCGATACAACCGGCCGGATGGCGTGGTGGGCGCTCGCCATGGCCGTGTCGGCCTCCGCACCGATCAGCCTCGGGCTGGCGTGGATCGTCCTGCGCCATGTCGTTCGACCGGTGTCGGCTATAACCGCCACCCTGCAGCGATGGGCGGAGAACGGGTCGACGGTTCCGATCTCCGCCCTGATGCAGGACGTCGAACTCGGCGCGATGGCGGGGGCTCTCAGGGCCTGTGAGAACAGGATTCGGCACGCCGAACGCCGCGAAGAGGAGGCGGCCCGGGTGCAGGCGCACCGTGAACAGCAACGCCGTGAGGCGTTTCGCAACATGACGGAGCGGTTCGAAGCGGAGATCGGCGGGGTTGTCGAGACCGTGTCATCCGACTCGGCGGAGCTGCGCGCCACGGCCGAGAGACTCTGCGAGATGGTCACGTTGACGACGAGTCACGCGGCGACGATGGCCGCCGCAGCCCAACAGGCTCAGTCCGACGTCCGGCGGATTGCCGCCGCTACCGGGGCGTTCAACTCTGCGGCCCACGAGGTCAATCGCCAAGCCGAGATCACGGCGTCTCTGGCAGGTGGCGCGGCGGTGGAGGCGGAAGAGACCCTCTCGCGTGTTCAAGCCCTCAGCGGCGCCGCGGACCGGATCGGCGATGTGGTCCGCATGATCACCAAGATTGCCGCCCAGACCCATCTCCTCGCCCTCAATGCCGCGATCGAAGCCGCGCGGGCCGGTGAGGCAGGGCGCGGATTCGCGGTTGTGGCCGCCGAAGTGAAGACCCTGGCGGGACAGACCAAAGAGGCCACCGAAGTCATCGGCCGGCACGTGGCCGAACTGCAGGGATCGACTGTCGAGGCGACGTCGGCGATCGCAGGCATCACCGCCCGGATCGCCGATATGAGCCGGGCGGCGGCTTCGATCGCCGTCGCCGTCGAGCAGCAGGGCGCTGCAGCGCGGGAGGCCGTCCAGATCGTCATCCCCTGTACCGCCGACGCCGTGGAACCCGGCTTCGACATCACAGGAACAACCGATCCGGCCGCGGAGGCCGACACGGTCGCGGCCGGCATGTTGGCCGCGGCCCGCAGCTTGTCGCGGGACGCCGAACGTCTCGGCGGCGAGATCGCTGGCTTTCTCGACAATGTCCGCGCGGCCTGACGCGGGGCACGGAACGACAGGAACGGAGCGAGCGTGATGGGCCGGACAGATCGGGCGCAGATGCGCTCGCGCCTGCGACGAGCCGCCTGGGCCGGGGCTCTCGCCGTCATCGTCTGCGCGAAACCGGCGTCTGCCACCACGATCGCCGTTCTGATGACTCCGCCGGCGGCCCTCACCCGCCTTCTGCACGACAGCCTGAAGGAGCACGCGGTGGCGCGCGGGATAACGGTGCATTTCGACTATGCGCCGGAAGGCGCGGGCGCGCAGCAGATCGCGCAGGCCCGGCACGTCATCGCCGAGAAGGTCGATGCGCTCGTGGTGAGCCCTGTCGATCCGTCGGCTTGGGCCGCGATCATCCGGCTGGCGCAAGAGGCGGATGTTCCGCTGGTCGCCGTCAACGGCGCACCCCGTTCGGCTTGGTTCGCCGGACGAGTCGCCTTCATCCAGCCGGATGACCTCGTCGCCGGGCGGTTGCAGATGCGCAAGCTTGGGCAGATGCTGGACGGGAGGGGCCGCGTGGGGATCCTCGCGGGCTGCACGTCGCACCCCGGGTCGGCGCCTCGCGCCGAGGGCGTGAAGGAGGTCCTGGCCGAATCCCCGGGCCTCCGGCTGGTCGCGGAGGCGGCGGTGGACTGCGACCGTTCGGCGGCCCGAGCCGCCGTGGCCGATTGGCTCGCGCGGAAGCCGGCCATCGATGCGATCGCAGCCGTCACCGACGAGATGGCGATCGGTGCTGCCGAAGCCGCGGAGGCGGCCGGAATTCCGGCGGGCCGGATCCTGATCGGGGGCGTGGATGCGACCGCCGCCGGGATGCAGGCCATGCAGGACAAACGGCTTGCCGTAACGATCCACCAGGATGCGAGCTTACAAGGCCGTCGTGCGATCGATGATGCCCTGGCTTTGATCCGGCATGAGCCGGTGCCGCAATTCGACTGGGTGCCGTCCGAACTCGTCACGGACCGGATGTCGACAACCCACTTCTCCCGCTAGAACCGGCGCGGACCTCTCCCGTCCGGTGTCGCGTGGCGTACCGGCAGGCCGCGCCTGCGGAGCATGGACGCGGCCCGCACGGTCATCCGCTCGGGTCGCGCGGATGATCCGGCTCCGTCTGGCGACGTGCGGATGACCGATCCCCGACGACGAAGCATCGCCGCAGGCCCGTCAATGCGCCATCAGGCAGCAGACCTCGGTCGCGTGAAGGATGTGGCGTGTCGCGCCGCCGAAGATCCATTCCCGCAGGCGTGAGTGGCCGTACGCGCCCATGACGATCAGGTCAGCCTGCTGGTCGTGAGCAAAACGAAGGATCTCGTCGCCATCGCTCACCGTCGGAGACAACAGATGCGTGGCGACGGACGCGCCGTGGAGCGCGAGATGAGCGGCCACCTCGTCCGCGCCTTCCAGGCGGGCGCCTTCGCCCGCCGTGGCGACGAAGACCCGATCCGCCGAGCGCAGGAACGGCAGGGCCCCGGCTACCGCCCGTCGCGCCTCCGGCGAATCCTTCCAGGCCACGACGATGCGCCGGCCCGGCTCCCCTCTGACGCGCGGGGGAACGACGAGGACCGGCCGTCCGGCCTCCATCAGAACCGGCGCGATCGCCACGCCGAACGGCCCGGGGTCGATCTCGCTCTCGCCGGCCCGGCCGACGACGATCAGGTCGGCGGCACGGCCCTTGTCCACGAGATGAGCGGACGGCCGGTCGAGGCCGCCACACCAAGCGGTCCGCGGTGCCGCGCCTGCGCAGCGCGCGAAGATCGCCTGCGCCTGCTCAAGGTCCACGAGGACTTCGGCCTTGAGGCGCTCGTGCTGGGCCTGCGCGTCGCGGATGTCATGGGCAAACAGGGGGGCCGGCACCTCGGCGGCGGCCGCGCCGGTCAGCGTCGCATCGAAGCGGCGCGCCAAGGCCGCCGCCAGCCGCACGCGGTCGGGCGTCGATTCCGCGAAGTCCACGGAAACGAGGATGTTGGCATAGGACATGGCGGTCTCCGCGCGACCGACACACGGCCCCGACCAGAGCCGTATGGTCGGTGGGAGGGGCCGCAGCCTTGATCCAGCGCAATCGCCACCGCACCGGCTTGTCGGATTCGCGCGCTCCGGCCTTGAGCTGAATCAACGCGGCAGCGCTCAAGCTGCGGCACATCCGGCCCGTTCGTCCCCTGGGAGACCGTGATGTCCGCTCTCGAACTGCCGAGCGCAGTCGATCTCGCGCGAGCCCAATTCGCGCTCACCGTCGTCTGGCACTTCCTGTTCCCGGCCTTCACCATCGGACTCGCGAGCTATCTCGCGGTCCTCGAAGGCTTCTGGCTCAGGACCGGCGAGGCCGTCTATCTGGATACCTATCGGTACTGGCTCCGCGTCTTCGCGGTCGCCTTCGCGATGGGCGTCGTCTCCGGACTGGTCATGAGCTACCAGTTCGGCACCAACTGGTCGGTCTTCGCCGACCGGACGGCGCCGGTGCTCGGCCCCCTGCTCGGCTACGAGGTTCTGACGGCCTTCTTCCTGGAGGCGGGCTTCCTCGGCGTCATGCTGTTCGGCCTGGAGCGGGTCGGCAAGGGGCTGCACTTCCTGGCGACCTGCCTCGTCGCCTTCGGCACGCTGACCTCCGCATTCTGGATCCTATCGGCCAATTCCTGGATGCAGACGCCCACCGGCCACGCCATCGGGCCGGACGGGCGCTTCGAACCGGCCGACTGGCTGGCGATCATCTTCAACCCGTCCTTCCCCTACCGCTTCGCCCACACGGTCACGGGCGCCTATCTCACCACCGCGATGATCGTCGGGGCGGTGGGTGCGTGGCATCTGCTGCGCGACCGGAGCAATCGCCAAGCGCGGCTGATGTTCTCCATGGCCATGTGGATGGCCGCCGTGGTGGCTCCGGCCCAGCTGGTGATCGGCGACCTGCACGGCGGCAATTCCTACGCGCACCAGCCCGCCAAGGTCGCCGCCATGGAGGGACATTTCGAGACCGAGCGCCGCGCCCCCGCGATCCTGTTCGGCTGGCCCGACGCGAATGCGGGCGTGGTGCAGAATCGGATCGGCATCCCCGGTCTCGCCAGCCTCTATCTGACCCACGACCTCGACGGCGAGGTCCGCGGTCTCAGGGACATCCCGCGCGATCAGTGGCCGACCAACCTACCCCTGGTGTTCTGGTCGTTCCGGATCATGGTTGCGCTCGGCCTTCTGATGATCGCCCTGGGTCTAGCCGCGCTCTGGCTGCGCCGTCAGGGGCGGCTGTACGACACGCCGTGGCTTCACCGCTTCGCCGTCGCCATGGGGCCGTCCGGATTGATCGCCGTCACGGCAGGCTGGACGGTCACGGAGGCGGGCCGTCAACCCTTCACCGTCTACGGCGCGCTGCGCACCGTCGACAGCGTCTCCCCGGTGGCGGCCCCGGCGGTCGCGGCCTCCCTGGCGGCCTTCGCGGCGGTCTACCTCGCCGTCTTCGGCGCCGGCATCTGGTACCTCCTGCACCTGTTCAACCAGACGCCGCACGTCCATGAGCCCGGGCCGCCCCCGGGGCAGCCGATCCGCACCGCCGGCATCACGCCCGCGCCCGCCCTGGTCTCCGGCACGCCCGGCGCCGGCCGTCCCCTCGCCCAGCCCGCGGAGTAGGCCCGATGTCCCTCGATCTCACCCTCATCTGGGCGTTGCTCATCGCCACGGCCGTGTTCCTCTACGTGGTGATGGACGGCTTCGACCTCGGGGTCGGCATCCTGTTCCCCGCAGTTCGCGGCAAGGCGGATCGGGATCTTATGGTCAACACCGTCGCCCCGGTCTGGGACGGCAACGAGACCTGGCTGATCCTCGGCGGCGGCGGTCTGTTTGCAGTGTTCCCCCTCGCCTACGCCACGATCCTGCCGGCGCTCTACATGCCGCTGATCCTGATGCTCCTGGCCTTGGTCTTCCGCGGTGTCGCCTTCGAGATGCGGTTCCGGGCCGCCACTCTCCGAAGCCAGCGCGCCTGGGATCGGTCCTTCTCGTGGGGCAGCTACGTGGCGACCTTCTGCCAGGGCATCTGCCTCGGTGCCCTGGTCCAGGGCATCCGGGTCGAGGGCCGCGCCTATGCGGGCGGCTGGTGGGACTGGCTGACCCCGTTCTCCGTGCTGACGGGCATCGCCCTGGTGGGCGGGTACGGCCTGCTCGGCGCCTGCTGGCTCATCTGGAAGACCGAGGGTGAACTCCAGCTCCGGGCCTATCGGCTGGCACGCCAACTCGGCTTCGTCACGCTGGCGGCCATTGCGATCGTCTCGGCCGCCATGCCGATCCTGAGCGACGCGTTCCGGGCCCGGTGGCTGTCCTGGCCGAATATCGCGCTGGCTGCCCCGGTTCCCGCCCTGGTCGCCGTGCTCGCCTGGCGCTTCTTCGTCGCCCTCGAGCGACGCGCCGAGGTGACGCCGTTCCTGTGCGCCCTGGGTCTGTTCCTGATGTCGTATATCGGGCTCGGGATCAGCCTGTGGCCGATGATCGTACCGCCGGCCATCTCGATCTGGGATGCGGCGACGCATCCCAGCAGCCAAGCTTTCCTGCTGGCCGGTGCTGTCGTGCTCGTGCCGATGATCCTGGTCTATACAGCCTACGTGTACTGGCTGTTCCGCGGCAAGGTCGCGGCGGGAGCACCGGGCTATCACTGAGGCCGGCGCAGGTCGCATCGCGACGGCACTGGTAGGATGGGCCGGCGCGTCTCGGACCGGCCCGCGCTCATTGGCCAAGCGAAGCCGATCGGGGCCTCGGCGGCTCCGTCGGCTCGGGCGCATCACGGCCCGGCATGGGCCCCTTTGATGAATCGCGCGACGTCGTCGGCGACCGGGAACCGGAGACTGAACGGAAAGCTGAGGGCATGAACGATCTGGCCATGGCCCAGGCCGGGATAGATCTTCATAGTCTCATCGCCGGCGAAGGCCCGCATGGCTCCGTCGAGCGCCAGGGTCCCGGCCGGGTTGACGTCGAGATCGGCCGCGCCCGCGGCCAGCAGCATCGCAGGATGCCTGTCCGAAGCATGATTGATCGGCTGCAGAGTGGGATCGCTGCCGACGAAGACCTCACGATCCAACGGCTCCATCAGCGCCGCGCTCGCATAGGGGCCCGCCAATCCGACGATGCCGGCGAGCTTCGCCGGGCTTGAGCCGGCCTGCTCCAGCCAAGTTGGATCGAGACCCAGCATGGCGGCGGCCCACGCGCCGGAGGAATGGCCTACGACCACGACACGCCTTGAGTCGCCGCCATATTCGGCCGCGTGGGCGATGGTCCAGGCGACCGCGGCGGCATTGTCCGCCAGGATGTCTGACAGTCCGACAGCCGGAACGTGGCGGTAGTCCGGGATCACGGCAACGAAGCCCCGCCGCGCGAAGGCGGCGCCGACATACGCGACCTCATCCTTGGACCCGCTCCGCCATCCCCCGCCATAGAGGAAGACAACGACCGGACGCGCCCCCCGCGCGGCCGACCGATAGATGTCGGCGCGGTGCTCGATCCCGTCCGCGTAGGCCACCCCCTTGGTCACATGCACCTCGAAGGGCGCAAGCACATTCAGAACTGCGAGGGTCAGACCGACGATCTTATCGCCCAGATAGCTCAGCATGGGATCGATTTCCGCGAACGTCGGAGGGGGGCGTGTGTCGGTCTGCGGGCCGGTCCCGGGCCCGGCAGGATGTAGTCTACGTCAGCTCGATCACGCCGAGGCGGTCGGTGACCTGGACCGGCACGCGCCTGTCCGCCGGAAGGTTCGCGACTGTTACCGATCCGTCGTCTTCGAAGCGATGCAGCCTGACTTGCCGCGGCCGGCGCGACAGACGGATCTCGGCGGGACGCGCCGGCGCATCCGGAAGCGGGATCCGGTTGCGCCGATCCCAGCCGTCGAGGCCGAGCCAGATCGGAATGAGCGTCGCCCCGTCCTGTCGTGCGAACCGTGCGAAGACGAGATCGGGCACTGCAGCGGACAATGTGACGTCGCGATCGGCCGCAACGGCGGCGACCGTGCCGGCATTCGCTCCGAACAGTCGGACGAGGCTGCGAACCGCCCGGAAGGCGGGGGTCGGCCGGCCGTCGTGAGCGAGGAGGCCGAAATGGCTTTCGGGGTCGGCGTCGCCGCGATCAAAGCTGGCGATCAGCTCGTAGAGGTAGGTGCGGCGTACCCCCTGCAGATAGCTCCAGAGCAGCATCCGCGGAAGGTACCGGGCCCGGAGACCGGCCGAGATCGGCAGATGGGCGCTGCCGGTGGCAAGCGCCGTGTGGTAACCATTTTCGGTGGCCAACACCGGAGCATCGCCGAAGACCGGACGGGATGCCGCCATGAAGCGGGCGAGGCTGCCGGCGCCATCGGTTTCCGGGGGCTCGGCGCCCGGATAGGCATGGATGTTCGCGAAATCGATCACGGCCGCAAGATTCTGCGCCGCTGCGACGTTGCCCTGGATGTAGCTCGGCCCGGCGACCCGGACGGTTCCGGCCCGGGCATCCGCCCGCACGGCGCGGAACAGGGCGGCTTGGTGCGCGGCCGACTGCGCCGCCAAACCGGACCGCGTTCCTACCGGGGGCTCGTTGCCGCCCTCCGCCACGACGAGTCCCGCGCCAGCCCAGCCTGCGATCTCGGCGAAGCGCTCCGGCGCTACCCGCGGCCCCGGCGTGAGCCCGTCATAGAAGATCAGGCTGAAGCGGTAGCCCCGGCCGGCCAGATCCGCGATCCGTTCGAATTGTCCAGCCGGCTCGTCGCCGGTGAGCACGATATCGTCGCGCAGATGGCGGACGCCGAGATCGTCGAGGGCTTCAATGCAGGCCGCAAAGCGCTCGACATACGGGCTGCCACGATGGCCGAGATGCACGTTCACGCCGATGGAATCGATCAGCGCCTCGCACCGATGCAGCGGCTCCGCCGCCGTGGCACGCCCTGCCGCCAAGGTACCTGTCGCGAAGGTGCCCGTCGCGAGGGATCCCGCTGCCAGGGCGAGCGCCGAACGGCGCGTGAGCCGTGTCATGTCCGGCCCGCCAGGGTGAGGACACGGCCGGGCTTTGCGGAAACCGCCGTGCCGGAGCGCGTCGCCTTCGACCGTTGCACCGCCTGCAGAAGGTCGTGGAGCGCCTCGGCGAGCCGGGCCTGGGCCTCGCGGGATCCGAAATTGTGGTCCACGCCCGGAACGACCGTCACGGGCGCGCCGAGGCGGCGGTCCGCCTTCCCGGGCGAGCGTCCCAGGTGGCGGCGGAGCGCCGCAAGACCGGGATCGCCGGCACTGTAGAGCAGGCGGATCTCGGCACCCCGGCGGCGAAGGGCCGCGATCCGCCGGGCGGGTGATCCGCCGGGCGGGCCGGGGCGTATGGCCCGGCGCATCCGGCGGAACGCGGCATCGATCCCGCGCCGGGCCAGCACCGCGGCGATCGCGCCGATCCGGATCTCGCCGCGGATCAGCCGGCGCCACGTCGCGCCCCGCTTGAGCAGGGCCGCGTAGGTGGAGGCGCTCCCGAAGGTTTGCCGGATGACCTGGTCGAGGTCCTGATCCGGATCCCAGTCGAAGCAGTAGAGGTTGAGCAGGAGGGCCCCGTCCACCCGGCTGTCCCGGCAGAGGGCGTGCAAGGCCGCGTAGGCGCCGCTGCAGCCGCCGACGAGCAGGATCGAACCGCCCGTGCCGGCGATCTCGTCGACGGCCGAGATCACATCGGCGAATCCGTCCGCCGCGAAGAGCGGCTTGCGGCCGTCCGCTCGATCAGCGCTGTCGCCGATGCCCCGCTGATCGAACCGAAACGAGCCGATTCCGTCGGCGGCGAGACGCCGGGCGAGATCGGTGGTCTGGCGTCCCCATCCGGAATGCACGCTCATGCCGGTGGAGACGAACACGATCGTGGGTGCATTCGCGTCGGCCCGGTCCGGGCGGCACCGGATGCCGAACAGGCCCCGGGCGAACCGCACCGGCTCCTCCTCCCAGCCCGACCCGGTCAGATGCGGCGAAGCCAGGGCGCCGACGGCCGTTCCGCTGCGCGTCAGGCCGCTGTCTCCCGCGCCCGCGGTCGCGAAGGCGATGACGCGCGCGAAATCCGCCGCCGGGACATCGGAGAAGATCGGGTCGCCGACGAGTGCGGCGAGACCCGGGAACGGCCCTGTCGCGACCGTGGAGCCGAGGGTTTCGAGGCGGGCGGCCAGGGTCCTGGTCTCGGGTGCCAGGAGCAGCGCGCGCCGCGCCGGCGCCCGTTCGAGACGTTCGAGGTTGAGGGTGGCGAGCTCATTGAGGACAACCGATTCCATCCGGAAGCCACCGACGGTGAGGCTGTCGGCCTCCTGCGATGGGACCGACCCGTCCGGCAGGCGCCCGATGGTCTGCGCCCGCAGCCGCATCTCGCGCAGATAGGCGCGCCCGGTCGTGACCGGTGCCAGCAGCACGAGGCCTTCCACGGCCTCGACCTGGGCCGCCAGGGCCGCGAAGGTGGCGCCTAGGCGCAGACCGATGAGGACGATCTCCGACACGCCCGCCGTTGCGCGCAGGAACTGGACGGCTCGCCGGATCGCCGCGACGCAGGCCAGGATCCCTCCGGCTTCGGGATCGGCCGAGTCGCCCTCCCCCGGGTAGTCGAAGCGCAAGGTCGGGCAGCCCGCCGCGGCGAGGCCTTCGGCCAGCGAACGCCAGGGTCTGTGCGCGGCCATCTGCTCGAAACCGCAGGTCCCGCAGAGGACGACGCCGCGCCGTCCGGCGGCCGGATGAAGCCACCCGAACAGACCATCGAACGTCACCGGCACCGCGGCGTCGGACTCGACCTCAGGCGTCATGACCGAATTCCACGATCTCGCTGCTGTTGATCGCCCGCACGCTCCCGCGCGGCAGCCGGGCGGCGTCCGCGAAGGCGACGATCCGGCTCGATCCCGGCGCGAGATGGAATCCGCTCTCGACCGGCCACACTCCGGAGGCTTGTACTTGGACGCTGCAGGCGAAGCGCGCGGTGCTGATCCGCAGACCCGGACCCTCCCCGGTCGCGACCGGTTCGGCCCGCAGGCCGACAGCCTCACGGAGGACTGGTCGCAGGCCAGGGAAGTGGAAGCTCTCGGCGATCACGCGGCCGTCGGCATCGCTCAGCCGGGCATGCGCGAGATCGTGGATCCGTGGCCCAAACCGGTAGCTGTCCGTGGTGTCGAAGAATCGGCCGAGAACGGCGGCGGAAGAAAGCGTGAGGGCCGCCCGCGGGCCGGCCGTAAGGACCCGCTCGGCCCGCGCTGCGACCCGCCCCCCGACATCGCACAGGGTCAGCCTCAGCGTCAGGTCCTGGGCCGCTGCCGTCTCGTTGAGGACGTGAACGTGAAGGCCGTCGAGGCCCTCGTCGGTGAGAAGGACCTGGACCGGACGGAAGGCGCGCTTCAGCGCATACCAGGCCGATTTCGGCCTCTGCGTCCAGTCGATGACGCCCCAGCCGGCGCCGGGTCCGAGGTCGCGCAGCATCAGGACGAGGCCGCCGGCCGTCGGCGAGCGCGGACGGCGCCACTCCGCGAAGGTCGCCTCCATCACCTCGGCCACCGCAGCACGGCCGAGTTCGAGGTAGCGGTCCGGATCTTCGACGCGCAGCGCCGCCGGATCGACGCCGTAGAGCAGGGCGACATAATGGTCGCGCACCGTCTCGAAGTCCCAGTCGGCCCCCCGGTCCCGGGGGATGCCGGCCGGCCAGAGCGGATCGGCCGGTCCGGTCGGTCCCGGCGTGCCGGGTTCGGGCGGATTGGCGAAGGCGAGGCATTCGCTGGCGAAGCCAGGTTCTGCCCGGCGGGCATCCTCCAAGGGCCGTCGATAGGCGCCGACGCCAAAATAGTGGGTGCAGCCCCCGCGCGGCGAGAAGGGCAAGTCGCCGCCGGAGGGCGAGTTCGGCACGACGATGAGATCGGGTCGCAGATCCGCCGCGCGCGCCGGCAAAGTCGTCGCGCAGAAGGTGTCGGCCCAGACGGCCCGGGGCGCGCCGAGCATCGCCGCCTGCTGCCAGACTTCGCTGCCCCCGCACAGCACGCAGAGCGACGGCGCGGTCTGCGTCCGCTCGAGAAACCCCGTCAGCTCGCAGTCGAGTTGGGACGCGAAAGCCGGGTCCGCGTGCGGATAGTCGAAATTGGCGAGCATCAGGTCCTGCCAGACCAGAATGCCGAATTCGTCGCACAGATTGTAGAAGTCGGAATCCGGATAGAGCGTCGTACCCGGGACGCGCAGCATGTTCATGCCGGCCGCACGGGCGCGCATAAGCAGCGTTCGGGTCCCGTCGGAGCCCAGCCCGACGAGATCCGGCGGCGTCCAGACGGCGCCCCGGCAGAAGACCGGCACGCCGTTCACCGCCAGCGACAGGCCGTCCTCGAACGGACGGGTGAGCGTCAGGCTTCGGAAGCCGACGCGGCCGAGGTCGAAGCGTGCGCCGTCGACGCGCACCTCGACCGGGTAGAGGTTCGGCACGCCGTGGGTGTGCGGCCACCAGGGCGCGATGCCGGGAAGCGCCAGCGCGCCTGTGAACAGGCCCGGCTCGACCTCGGTCAGAGAAGCCTCACCTCCGCCGCACGCGAGGATGACCGAGTCGGTCCGCCCGTCGATTCGCAGGCGGACGGCCAGGTGGCCGATGTCGCCTTCGAGGGTCGAACGCACATCCGCGGCCGCCATGCGGGGTCGGACCGGCCCGACAGTCAGCGGTCGGAAGGGGCCGACGTGGTCGATCTCCGGGCACCAGCCCGGCATGAAGCCGAGGACGCTGGTTCGCAGATGGCGCAGCGATCCGGGCGTGATCATCCGGGGCCGCCAGCGCCCGCGCTTGGCCGGTCGGTCGAGTTCCTCCCGGAGCGCACGGAAGCAGAGCACCAGCTCGGAGACGCCGCCGAGTTCGACATCGACGGTGGGCGCCTCGAACATGGAGCGGGTGCAGAGGATCGGCGCGCCGTCGAGCCAGACCTCGGCCAGGGTGGCGAGCCCTTCGAATCGAAGCCGAGCCGGGCCCGCCCCGGCGATGCGCGACCGGTACCAGACATCGCGATCGTGGATCGGCTCCGGCGCGGCCTCGCTCCAGCGCCCGGCGGCCCGCAGGGCGGCGGCGGCGGTGCCCGGAACGGTGGCGGGGATCCAGCCGGTCACGGCGTCGAGGTCAGCGGGGCCCGCACAGGCGCCCGGCGGCGTGACGGCGAGCATCCAGGGCCCGAACTGGACCTCCGGCGCACGCTCGTCGACGCAGCGGATGCGGGCCATCGCGGCTCTCAGCGGTCCAGCGCGCGGTCGAGGTCGGCGAAGACGCGGTCGTAGGTCGCCGCGAGACGGTCGAGACGCAGTGCCAGTCCTTCGGCCGAGCGACGGTGGAAGGCGCGGGCAAGCTGGAACTGGAAGGCCTTCGCCTCGCGGCTCACATCCGCGGCGGCCGCGGCCGCTGGCGCGAACCCACCGGCATCCCGCGCCTCGAGCCACGAGAGATGACTGGCGAGCATCTCGAAATTGGCGCCGAGCTGGCGCGTCGTATTGAAGGCGTAGGCGTGGAACACGCTGAGCGGCCGGCACACCAGATCCCCGGCCGTCGCCGCCAATGCGTCGCGGAACGCCAGGACAGGATTGCGGCGGGGCGCCCGGGCGCGATGCCGGACGAGCAGCGCGCGGGCGGCCCCCGGCAGGTCCGCGGAACTCAGGGGCGAGGCGACCGACTTCACGAACTCGGCGTAGGGCGGCAGCAGCGCCGGCGCAAAGATCCCGGCATAATCCGCCCCCGACAGCCGGAAGCGCCCGGCATTGTGAAGATAATCGAGTTCCTGGGTCACCGGGTCGAGGGCCAGGATACCGATCGTGGTCTTGGCGTGGTCCCGGCCGTAGGTCGTCCCCTGGGTATCGGGCAGATAGATCGCGTCGACTTCGACCAGCACCGGGCGGCCGGCCTCCGCCTGACGCACGGCATGGGCCTCAAGGCCCCCGTAGACCGCGAGTTCCAGCACCTCCAGCCCGTAGAGCCGCTCGATGTCGCCGGGCGGCGGCTTGAAGAAGGTGAACTGGTCGCCCTCGAAATCCTGCCGCAGGGTGAAGCCCAGCATCGCCTCGGGCACGAGGCCGCGTCCGTGCAGGAGCTCGATCCAGAGGTCGACGTAGCAGTTCGTCTCCGGCCAATCGCGGCCGGACCCGTGGAGCGGGTGCTGGACGTAGGGTCCCGCGGCTCCGAGACCCTCCGGCCGGCGCAGAGCGGCGGTCACCGCCTCAACCCCACAGCTCGGCGCGGACGGCCTCAGGCCAGGCGGCGAGATCGAGCCCGTGGTGGCGCAACAGCGCCAGGGTGATCCGCTCCAGGCCGAAGCCGACGCAGGCCGTATGGGCGACCGTGCCATCCGCCTGATGCAGGTCCCAGGTGCTGCCGAAATGGTCCTGGTGATAGTTGAAGCTGAGACAGGCGGTCGGCTTGTCGACGCTGTTGACCGGGACGTTCAGTTCGAACTTGAGGCCCTGCGCCCGCTGGTTGTTGGCGAGCATCCGGCCGGCGCGCCCGAAAAACGGGTCGTTGGCCGCGTCGATGGCGAGCGGAAGACCGAGGTCGCGCATCATCGCCGTGCCGCGTTCGAGCCACGACTCGCGGAAGGCCAGAACCTGCTCGGGACTGCCCATGCGCACGTATTCGCGCATGCGGAAGAGCTGCATCCGGGTCGGCTCCAGCGAGGGCTCGCGCCGGAAGCAATAGGATTGCAGGTCGAAGAGGCGGCCCGCGGCGGGCAGCGCCCCCCGGGCGGCAGCCACCGGATAGACCGGGTAGCAGGCCGCGGGCGTCAGGACGACGTCGGTGGCCTCCTGCTGGCCGGTCCAGTCGGTCCCGGCCTCCAGACAGGCAAGGATCTCGGCATGGCCGCGGGCGTCGCCGCAGAAGCTGTGGACGGTGCCGGCGAGGTTCGGGAACCCCTTGAGGTACCCGCTGCGCTCGAAGGCCGACCGGCTCATCGCGGGCGGGAAGCGCAGCACCTCGGCCCCCTCGGCGGCGCCGAGACGCGTGATCATCCGGTCGAGGGCGTCGACGACGCTCTCGAAGCCGCCGCTGCGGCCGTAGAGGCCGTCGACGCCGGTCCGGACCAGCAGCCCGTGGTCGAACAGGCGGTCGAGGAACGTCGGACCGCCGGCCGGCTCGTCCTCGGGGAGGACGTCGCCGGCGGGAGAGGAGATCGATTCCATCACGCACTCATGAGCTGGCCGCTGCCCTTCTGCACGAGCAGGAGCTTGGCGGTGTTGGCGAGGATGCGATCGTTGCCGATCATCAGCGGTGCGGAGAGGACGTCGCGCAGCGGCCGTCCCAGGCTGAAGGGCGTGTCGTTCCTGTATCCGGCGAGACCGACGATCGCGAGCGCACCCCGCACGATCTCGACCGCCATGTCGGAGACGGTGACCTTGAGGTTGTTCAGCATCACGCAGAAGCCGACGGAGCCGATCGTGTCGGCGTCCCCGTGCGCATCCTCGAAGCGGCGCAGGGCCGACACGATGGTGCCCCGCATGGCCTGGTGGGCGTTGGAGACCTCGGCCAGCCTCAGGGCCGTGGGCGGGACCTGTCCGGGCCGACGTCGGGCCTCGGCCTGCACGAAGGCGCGGGCGCGGTCCACCGCGTAGGTCGCGATCCCGTACCACACGCTGCTCCACAGCAGGTGCGACGAGGCCAGCATCGACTGGGCGGCGATCTCCGCGAAGGGCTTCGGCAGGATCTGCTCGACCGGGACGTTCCGGGCCTCCAGGCGGAAGCCGTCGCTGCACGTCCCGCGCATCCCGAGGGTGTCCCAATCCCCCGTGCGCACCAGGGAGATCTGATCGGCCATCAGCGCGACGAGGACCTGATCGGACGTCGCCGCGTCCGGATGGCGCCGGGCCGTGGCGAGGATCAGGTCGGCCCGGGCGCCGTAGGAGATCACCGACGCGTCCTTGCCGAGGGCGAAGACCTCACCGGTGGTCTCCACGGCGCAGAGGCTGTTGCGCAGGTCGCCGCCGATGCCGGCTTCGGTGGTCGAGGAGGCGACCAGCAATTGTTCGCGGGTGATCCGCTCCATCAGGCGGCCATGCCACGGGCTGTCGAGCCCATGGGTCACGAGGCTCGACACCTTGATGTGGTGCATCGCGAACACCATCGCGGCCGCGCTGCAGGCCTGGCCGAGCGTGCTGCACAGCTCGGCGATCTGGACGAGCCCAGCCCCCTCGCCGCCGAACTGCCCCGGGATCTGAAGACCGAGGAGGCGCTCGGCCTTCAGCGCCGCCACCGCCTCTTCGGGGAAGCGGCCTTCGCGATCGACGGCGTCGGCGTGACGCGCCGCCACCGCCGCCACCCGCTCGGCGCGCGCGGCAAACGTGCTCATGCGGCTTCCTGCTGGATCAGCGTGGAGACGGCCTCGCGAATCGCGCGGATGGACGAGAACGACTTGCGGTTCAGGAGTTCATCGGGAAACTCGATGTTGAAGCGCTCCTCCAGCGCCAACATCAGCTGCACCGAGCCGAACGAATCCAGCCCGCGATCGAACAGGCTGTCATCCTCGGAGAGCTGGTCGGCCTTGCCGGCGAAGGCTTCGTTCGATCCTAGGATCTCACGGATATCCTGAGCGATGTTCAAGGCGGAACTCCCTATTCCAGTCATAACGACGCTATTGAACGGTTCGGCCCGCCGTCAAATTATCTATTGATTAATAGTAAATAGCCGTGCGCGTGTTGCGATACGGGGATGCGCGCGGCGTATCCAGGCAGCTCACGCGGCCCGAGCGCTATATTGACCGCCGCTACCTTTACGATCACTTTCCAGCTCTTTATTTCGCGACCGACTCTCCCGCCAATTCGCGGAATCAGCAACTTACGCGCGTAAATGCGCGGCATGACGTCAATTCGGGATGAGGAGCCATTTAGGACGATTCGGGACTTGTCGTGACGTGGCGGGGCCATCGTGGCCATAAGGTTGCGGCTTCGCCTGTCCCGGGCGTAGCCCCAGGCATCAGCCGGCGCGCGATGATCGACAATCTTCAAATTCTGCGTGCCGTCGCGTCATACCTCGTCTTCCTCACGCATTACGGCCTGTATATCGGACCGGTTTTGCCGCGACCGGATCTCCTGGCCTTCGGCGCCTTCGGCGTGGACGTCTTCTTCGTCCTGTCCGGGCTCATCATGTTCGTGAGCACCAGCGGCCGCCATGAGAGCCCCGGTGGGTTCCTGCTCCGCCGGGCGTCGCGCGTCGTCCCGGTCTACTGGCTCGTCACGATCGGCCTGGCGCTCATCGCGCTGACCGGCCTGAAGCCCATCGGGATCATGGAGGTCCGGCCGGACTACCTCATCCAGTCGTTGCTGTTCCTGCCGTTTTCCCGCGGAGGCTTCATCGAGCCTCTGAATTCCGTCGGCTGGACGCTCAACTACGAAATGTTTTTTTACGTGATCTTCGCGGGCCTGCTGCTGGTGCCGAAGCCCGCCGTCCGGGCGCTGGGCGCGGCCGCAATCTTCCTCGCGTTGATCCTGCTCGGACTTCTGCCCGTCCCGGGCCTGTACTGGGCCTACTACACGAAGCCGATCATCATCGAGTTCGCCGCCGGCATCGGCCTGGGCTACGCCTATCTGCGCCTCGGCATCCCGCCCGCGGGATTCCCGGTCAGGCGCTTGGCCTGTGCCGCCCTGTCCGCGGCGGCGCTGCTCGTCCTCGGCGGCCAGATCGCCACCACGCTGCTCGACGCCAGCCCCGAATTGTCTGGATTCACCCGGCCACTGGTCTGGGGCTCCGCGGCCGTCCTCGTCGTCGGCGCGATGCTGCTCCTGGAGCAGGGCGGCGTCGCGCTGAAATCGCGCTGGCTGCTCTCGCAAGGCAATGCCAGCTACTCCTTCTACCTGGTCCACAACCTGCTGCTTCACAGCGCCGCCAAGCTCGCAGCGCTCCTCGTCGCCCCCGGATACGCGCGTGCCGCTCTCATCTTCGCCATCGCGTTTCCGGCCTCTGTGGCCGCGGGAGAGGTGCTGTTCCGATATGTCGAGACCCCTCTGATCGCCGGCCTGCGACACCGGCTCCATCGACGGACGCGTCCTGCCTCTCAGCCGACGCCGATCGCCTCGTAGCCTGCGCCACGCAGGATCTCCGCGGTGCAGGCCGCGACCGGCTTGCGCTGCCAGTGCATAGACCGAAACCACGCGCTGACCGTGCAGAGAATGCCGATCATTAACGTTACTAATTCATAAAAATTAAGTTTACACTCGGTATTACACATCTGAACAGGGCCTATTTCCAACTGTTGTCGAGGCGGTGACCCCTTTTTTAGGGCCGATGTCTCCATTACTCTTTCCAGTGCGCCTTTGCTCGCTGTCACAGGCGGGGGCGGCAGGACAGTATTGATTGGTCCCGCGTCTGGCGTGCCGACGAGGAAGCTGTGATGCGTGTCGCGATTGTTCACGACTGGTTGTATATCGTCGGTGGCGCCGAGCGTGTCCTCGAGCAGCTGCTGCGGATCTATCCCGACGCGGATGTCTTCGCGCTCTTCGATTTCCTGTCCGAAGAGGATCGGGAGCGGCTGGGCTACACGCAGGCGCGGACAAGTTTCATCCAGCGTATGCCCTTCGCGCGGACGCGGCACCGCAACTACCTGCCCCTGATGCCGCTCGCGATCGAACAGTTCGACCTCTCGGCCTATGATCTCGTCATCTCCAGCAGCTACGCGGTGGCCAAGGGCGTCCTGACCGGACCCGACCAGCTGCACGTCTCCTACATTCACTCGCCCATGCGCTACGCCTGGGACATGCAGCATACCTACCTGAGGGAGAGCGGCTGCGACGCCGGGATGAAGAGCCTGCTCGCCCGGCTCATCCTGCACCGGATGCGGGTCTGGGACTTCCGCACCGCGGCCGGTCCCAACGCGATCGTGGCCAATTCCGCCTTCGTCGCCCGGCGCATCCACAAGGTCTACGGCCGCACCGCCGAGGTCATCCACCCGCCCATCAATCTGCCGAGCCAGCGCTACGACGGGCCGCGCGGCAACCACTTCCTCGTGGCCAGCCGGCTCGTGCCCTACAAGAACGTCGAGGCCGTGATCCGCGCCTTCGCCCTGCTTCCCGATCTCGAACTCGTGGTGGCGGGCACCGGGCCGGATGCGGCACGGCTGCGGGAGATCGCCGGGCCCAACGTGTCGTTCTCCGGCTTCGTCTCCGACGGGGAATTGCGGCGCCTCATGGCCACGGCCCGGGCCTTCATCTTCGCGGCCGAGGAGGATTTCGGGATCATCGTGGTCGAGGCCACGTCGGAGGGCACGCCGGTCCTCGCGCTGGGCCGCGGCGGCGCCCGCGAGACGGTTCAGGTCCGCGGCCCGCAGCGCACCGGGATGTTCTTCGACACGCCGGAGCCGCAGGCCATCGCCGATTGCGTGGGCCGGTTCCTGCAGCAGGAAAGCCTGTTCACCCGTGAGGCCTGCTGGGCGCAGGCCGAGATGTTCTCGGCCGAGCTGTTCCGGAGCCGCTTCGCGAGCTTCGTCGGTCAGCAGATGGCTCTCCATCAAGCCGCCTGCGAGACGCGCCCGCGGATCCTGCCGCGGCTCGAAGCCGTCGGCTGAGGACGCGCCGCATGTCCTTCCTGACTGTCGATCTGGCCGACCGGGCGCCGGTCCGCGCCCTCCCCCAGGAGCCGATGCACGGCGGCCCGCTGGCCGCCGCCCTCTCCCGGATCTGGCATCGCCGCTACCTGTTCGCAGCGGTGTTCGTCGGGATCCTCGGCCTCGCCGTAACCGCCCTGCTGATGATTCAGCCCCAATACGTGGCGAGCGGCTCGGTGATCGTCGCCGAAGCGGAGCCCGGGGCGAACAACGCCTCCATGGCCTGGATCCAGAAGATCGGCGATCCGGCCGATATCGAGAGCCAGATCCTGGTGATCCGCTCGCCCCGGCTGCTGCGTCTCGCGATCGACGACGGCCTGATCGCGGCCGTCATGGCCGAGTGCCGCTCTGCGGCGACCCGCGGGCATCCCGACGAGATCAGCGCCAAGAAGGAAGCGGCCTGTACGAAGCTCACGAAGGATCGCAACGCCCTCGTGGAGTATCTTCAGAAACGCTACACGGTCCTGAGTTCGGGCCGCTCGCGCATTATCACCATCGGTTACAAGTCGCCGCTGCCCGACACGGCGCAGACGATGGCCAACGGCCTGATCAACGCCTTCCTGGAGGATCAGCGCGAGACGCAGGCCTCGAGCCGGAAGGCGGCCGCCGACTGGCTGCATGCCGAGATCAGCCAGCTCGATGCATCGATTCGCGCGGACGAGACCCGGATCCAGACCTTCCGCCGTCGCAAGGGCCTGCTGAAGGGCTCGACGGCCCCGATCAGCGCCGAGCGACTGACCAGCATCAGCCAGCAGCTTGCCGCTGCGGAGGCGGCCAAGGCGGATGCCGCCGCGCGTCTCAGCGAGATCGAGAACAAGGGCGCTCGCGGCGCCGACAGTGCCCCGGCGGTGCTGGCCAGTCAGACCGTCGTATCCCTGAAGCAGCAACTCAGCGGCGTCAGTGCGCAGCTCGCCAACCAGAGCACGCTGCTCGGGGCGAGCCACCCGGTCATCCGGGCGCTCGAGACCGAGCAGGCGAGCCTGCGCACGCGGATCGAGCAGGAGGTCGGCAACGTCGCGAAGGGCTTGCGCAAGTCCTACGAGGCGTCGAACGCCCTCGCCAAGTCGCTGCGCGCCCAGCTCGAAACCGCCAAGACCGACGCCGCCGCCGCCATGGACGACGAGGCCTCAATCGAGGGCATGGTCCGCAACGCGGAGATCAAGCGCACCCGCTACGCCGATCTGGTGAAGCGGGCGGGCGAGCTGGAGACCGAGCGGCGCATCCTCACCGGCAGCACGCGGCTGGTCAGCCTCGCCGAGCTGCCCCAGGAGCCGTTCTCGCCGAAGGCCGTGCCGTTCCTGGCGGGCGGCTTCGTGCTCGCCGGCGTCCTCGCCGCCGCTGCCGCGCTGCTGCGCGACTACACCGACCGACGGGTGCGCAGCTCCGCGCAGCTCATGGCCGGCACCGGCGCCCCGGTCTTCGCGCAGCTGCCCAGCCTGGAGCCAGCCGGGCTGGTGGGACGCTTCTCCGAGCGTCAGCGGACGCTCGACCTCCCGGAGGCCCTGGCGCGGGCGCGGGTCGATCCGGTGATGCAGAACGTCCTGCGCAACCTGCACGCCCATCTCGTCCTGGCGGGCTCCGGCAAGTCCCGCGTCATCCTGGTGACCTCGGCGAAGCCGCGCGAGGGCAAGTCGTTCACGGCCTTCGCGCTGGCCGGGATCGGCGCCGCCGGCGGGCGACGGGTCCTCGTCGTCGAGTGCGACCTGCGGCGCCCGAATTTCGAGGCGTCGCTCGGGCTCGGCCGCGGGCCGGGCCTCGGCGGCGTGCTCCGCGGCGAGATCGACCCGGCCGAAGCCGTGGTCCCGGCCGGACGCTTCGACGTCATTCCGGCGGGTACGCCGACGGCCGACTCAACCGAGCTTCTGATGAGCGACCGGATGGCGGGCTTTCTCGACTGGAGCCGCCGCTACGACCTCGTCCTTCTCGATACGCCGCCCACCAGCCTCCTGATGGACGCGCCGACGCTCGCCCGCCACGTCGACGGGGTGCTCTGCTGCGCCCGCTACGGCCGCTCGCAGCTCTCCGACACCGTCGAGACCGTGGCGAACCTGCGCCGCGCCGGCGGACACGTGCTCGGAATCGCGATGACGATGGTCCGGCCGGGCACCCAAACGACCTACGATGTGATGCCGCTGCCCGATCCACGCACGGCCGCGGGCGCCCGATGACAGACGTCCTTCCCGCCGCGACGCTTCCGGAGCGTGGCTCCGTCGACCGAGTTTTGGCCGCCCGGTCCGGGATCGCCGCGCGTCCCAGCGTTCTGTTCGTCAGCCACACCGGCACGATGTCGGGAGCGGAACTGGTGCTGCGCGACGCCGTCCAGCCATGGGCGGGTTCGACCGCCTTCCTGTTCGAGGACGGCGCCCTCACCGACGCCCTGCGCGGGCAGGGTCTGGAGATCCGTCTTGCACGGCGTCGGACCTCCCTGGCGGCTCTCCGGCGGGATGCCTCGCCCCTGAGCGCCCTGCCGGTGCTAGGCCGGCTCGGCGCCCTGGCCCTGGAGATCGCGCGGGCGGCGCGCGCCTGCGACGTCGTCTACGCGAATTCGCAGAAGGCTTTCCTGCTGTCCGCCTTCGCCGCGCGCTGCGTCGGACG
The DNA here is from genome assembly GCF_003254375.1 of Methylobacterium sp. XJLW. Classification (NCBI taxonomy): domain Bacteria; kingdom Pseudomonadati; phylum Pseudomonadota; class Alphaproteobacteria; order Hyphomicrobiales; family Methylobacteriaceae; genus Methylobacterium; species Methylobacterium sp. XJLW. Next base: position 322,800 of record NZ_CP016429.1, read on the forward strand.
CCCCCTGGTCTGGCACCTGCACGACATCCTCGACAGCGCGCATTTCGGGCGGGCCCAGCGCATCGCCCAGGTGTGCCTCGCCAATCTCTGCGCGACCCGGGTGATCGTGCCGTCCGAAGCCGCAGCGCGGGCCTTCGTTCAGGGCGGGGGACGCCGATCCCTGATCCGTATCGTGCCGAACGGCCTCGACCTCGACCGCGACCCCCGGCCCGCCGCGGCGCTGCGCGCGGAACTCGGCCTTCCGGCGGGTCCGCTCGTGGGCGTGTTCAGCCGCATCGCGCCCTGGAAGGGACAGGACGTGCTGATCGAGGCGCTCGCGCGCCTGCCCGGCCTCCACTGCATCGTGGTGGGGGCGCCGCTCTTCGGCGAGGATGCCTACGCGGCGCATCTGAGGGACCTTGTGGCCAAGTACCGGCTGTCGGACCGGATCACGTTCCTCGGCCAGCGCGACGACGTCCCCCGACTGATGCAGGCGGTCGACGTGGTCGTGCACCCCTCAGTCGATCCGGAACCGTTCGGCCGCACCCTCGTCGAGGCGATGCGCGTCGGCGTGCCGGTGGTCGCCACGGATGCGGGTGCCTCTGCGGAGATTCTCGACGGCGGCGCGGCCGGAACGCTGGTGCCGCCACGGCGACCGGACCGTTTGGCCGCTGCCCTGTCGGAGCTGCTCGAAAACCCCGACGCCTTCGCGACGCGAACCGATCTCGCCCGGGAACGGGCATTGTCCCGCTACGCAGCGGACCGGATGCAGCGCGCGCTCGCCGACATCATCCTCCAGGTCGCCGGCCGCGCCTGACGGGCCGGCAATCCCTCCCCTCTCGCTCGGAGCCGTCAGAACCGCAATGCCGCGCGTCCTCGTCAACATGCCGAGCCAGCATGCCGGTCGGCCGTCGGGCGTCGCCCTCGTCGCCTTCCGGGTGATCGCCGGCCTGATCGCGCGCGGCACATTCACGGTGGTGCTCCGCTCTCCCTGGCGCCGCGACCAGCTGCCGGCGGCGATCCGCGACCGCGTCGAGGTCGTGACGGTGCCGCGGCCGCGGATCATGCTGCTCGACGTCCTGCGCCAGAGCCTCGTGGTCCCGCGGCTGTGCCGGGCCCTGGACATCGACGTGGTGCTGAACGCCGACCCCTACGGTGCGGCCTTCGGCGGTCGCGCGCGGGTGAGCGTCGTGCACGATCTCTATTTTCGCACGCTGCCCGAGCGCATCCGCTCCCGCGAGGCCCTGACCACCGATCCGATCTTCCGGCTGGTGCTGGGCAACAGCGCGCGGGTGATCACCGTGTCCGAGGCGACCCGGCGCGATCTGGAGCACCATTATCCCCGGCTTCGCGGACGGGCTCAGACCGTGCCCTCCGCGGCGATGCTGGATCCCACGCGCGACGGGCCCCGGGCCGGACTCCCGGCCGGGCCCTTCGTGCTGGCGGTCGGCAACGCCCTGTACAACAAGAACTTCGCGACCCTCGCCCGCGCCGTGGTCGGGCTCGGCCGGCCGGGGATCGGGATCGTGCACGTGGGCGAGGATCCCGACGAGGCGATCGCCGCCGCGCTCGGCGGCGCCCCGGTGCCGCTGACGCGTCTGTCGCGGATCGACGACGACCGGCTGGCGGGCCTCTACCGCGCGGCCTTGTGCCTGTGTGTCCCGTCCTTCGCCGAGGGGTTCTGCCTGCCCGTGCTGGAGGCGCAGGCCCTCGACTGCCCGGTTCTCTGCTCGGACCGCTCCGCGACGCCCGAGATCGCCGGAGCCGGTGCCCTGACCTTCGATCCCGCCGACGCTGCGGCGCTGACCACGGGCCTGCGCCGCCTGCTCGACGAACCAGGGCTCCGGGCCACGCTGATCGCGCGCGGCCGCGACAATGTCCGTCGCTATGACTGGGCCGAAACCGCCCGCCGCTATGAGGGCCTGCTGCTCGACGCGCTCCGGGACGGCGCTCCGGCGCGCCCCGCTCGGGAGGTGCCGCATGCGCATCCTGCACCTTAGCTCGCTCTATCCGCCCGAGCAGGTCGGGGGCGCCGAACTGATGGTCGAGACACTCGCCCGGACCCAGGCGGGCCTCGGCCATGACGTTGCCGTCGTCTGCGCGGCACGGGCGCAGGGCGAGCCGGTCCTTCAGGACGGAGTCACCGTCTATCGGACCGGGCACGGAACGCCCTTCCACATCCTCGACTGGCCTGAACGCGGGCGGCTCGACCGCCTTCGCTACAAGCTCGCCGCGCAGTGGAACCGACCCACGCTCGACCGGATGGCGGCGGCGGTCCGGAATTTCGAACCCGATCTCGTGAACACGCACTCGATCTCCGAGCTGCCGCCGGCGCTTTGGCCGATGCTCCGGCAGCTCGGACTGCCGATCGTACACACGCTCCACGACTTCACCAGTCTCTGCACCAACGGCGCGATGGTACGGGACGGCCGGCCTTGTGACGGTCAGCATCTCAAATGCCGCCTCTACGGTGGGATCCACCGGCGCTGTCAGCGCGCCGTGACGGCTCTGGCCGCCGTGGGCTCAGACATCCTCGAGCGCCATCTCGATGCCGGTTTCTTCAACGACGTGCCGCCGGCGCTGCGACGGGTGATCTGGAATCCGATCCCGCCCGGCCTGGCGCCGGCACGGCGTCCGCGGGTTCCGGGGGCGCCGGTTCGGTTCGGCTATCTGGGTCGGATCGAGGCCGCCAAAGGCTTCGACACGCTCCTCGAAGCCTGCCGGAGCCTGCCGAGGGCAGGCTGGAGCCTCTCCGTTGCCGGCCGCGCCGTGGACGGGCTCGACCGCTACCGCGCCCGGGCCGAGGGCCTGCCCGCGACCTTCCTGGGCTACGCGGAGCGCGACGCCTTCCTGGATGGCATCGACTGCCTCGTCGTCCCCCCGATCTGGCCCGAACCCTTCGGCCGGACGGTGGCGGAAGCCTACGGGCGCGGCGTCCCGGTGATCGGAACCGCCAGCGGCGGCATCGGCGAGCAGGTCGGACCGGGGCCGTGGCTGGTGCCACCGGGCGATGCCCCGGCACTCGCCGCCGCGATGGCCCGGATCGTCGCGGAGCCCGCCCGCCTCGCAGAGGGGCTCGCCCGCGCCGCCCGCATCCGCGCCGGCACCGACCCGGTCGTCGTCGCGGCCGCCTATCTCGCCCTCTACGCCGCGACCCGCGACGCGGCCCGCCCCGAACTGCCTCTCGAGCTTTCCGCGCACGCGGAGCGCCCGCACCTCAACGAGTGCCGTCCATGATCACCCCGACCCTGTCCTCGACCTATGTCCGGATCCTCACCGAGGAGCCGCGCTCCCAGGGCCAGGACCGGCCGAGCGATCAGGGCGCCGCACGCGCGGTGACCGGCCCCTTGCGGATCCTGCACCTCAGTGCCCTCTATCCGCCCTACATCGTGGGCGGCGCCGAGCGCTCGGTGGAGCACCTCGCCGAGGAACTGGTCGCCGCCGGCCACACGGTGGCAGCGGCCTGCATTGCCCGGGACCCGGAGCCCAAGAGCGTGCGCGGCGGCGTCACCGTCTACCGCATGGCGCACCACAACGATTTCTGGCTGGAGGACTGGCCCAAGGCGACCCGGTTCGGCCGCGCCTGGGCCAAGCTCAAGCAGCAATGGAATTTCGCCGTCGCGGCCGAGTTCGGCCGCGTCCTCGACGATTTCCGGCCCGACATCGTCAACACGCACTCGCTGCTCGACGTCTCGACCCTGGTCTGGCGCGAGGCGGCCAAGCGCGGGATCCCGATCGTCCACACGGTCTGCGAGTACGACCTGATCTGCGGCAACGCCGCCATGTTCCGGGACGGCAAGCCGTGCGACCGCTGGCATCTGGGATGCAAGGTCGTGAACGCCGCCAAGCAGATCACCAACCGGTCTGTGGACGCGGTCGTCTCCGTCGGCACCGAGATCCTCAAGACCCATGTCGATCACGGCCTGTTCGCGCATCTCGCGCCCGAGCGGCGCCGGGTGATCTTCTATTCCTGCACGGTCCCGGAGGGGGATCCCGCGGCGCGGCGGCAGATCGACCGGACCGACCGGCCGATGACCTTTGGCTATCTCGGTCGGATCAACACCGAGAAGGGGGTCGGCACGATGATCGACGCCTTCCGCCGGATCGGCCCCGGCGACTGGCGCTGCCTCGTCGCCGGCCAGGCGATGGACGACTCCATCGCGCGTTTCACCGCGCAGGCCGAGGGCCTCCCCATCGAGTTCGTCGGATGGGCCAAGCCCGCCGACTTCCTCAGCGCCATCGACGTGCTCATCGTGCCCTCGTTCTGGGCCGAGCCTTCGCCGCGGACGATCTACGAGGCCTATACGATGGGCGTTCCGGTGATCGGCGCGGCCTCGGGCGGGATCCCCGAGCTGGTCGGTGAGGACAACGCCGAATGGCTGTTCACGCCGGGCGACGATGCCGATCTCGCGGCGCGGCTACGAAGCGTGATCGCCCGGGGGCGCAAAGACCTCCCGGACGAGCGCGCCTTCCAGCACGTGATCCGCGAGTCGACGTCCGAGCGCGTCGCCGAGAAGTATCTCGACCTCTATGCCGAACTCGTCGCCGAGCGCCGGGCAACCCGCCCGTGAGCGCCGCCGCGCCGGTGCTTTCGGAAGCCGCCGCTGCAGAAGAGGAGCCTGGGCTCGCCTCCGGCGCGGAGGTGACGCGCCGCTCGTTCGACGCCGCGCGCTGGGTGGCGGTCGCGTCCGTCGGCAACGTCGTCCTGAGCTTCGGGGTGTTCCTCGTGCTCGCCCGGCTGATCGGACCCGCTGAGTTCGGGATGGTGGCGATCGCCGCCGTCTTCATCGACATCCTGCAGATCGTCGCCCGCTGCGGCCTGCCCGACGCGGTCGTCCAGCGGGCAGACCTCGACGAGGACTTCGCCGCCACCGCCTTCTGGGTCATGCTCGCCACCGGCGCCCTCTGTGCCGTGGGGCTGGTCGCATTGTCCGGGCCGATCGCCTGGATCTTCGACCTTCCGGCGCTGCAACCGGTCCTGTGCGCGCTGTCCGCCTGTTTCGTCATCACGGCCGCGGGCGCGATCCACGAGGCGCGGCTCCAGCGAAGCTTCGGCTTCCGCAAGCTCGCCCTGCGGGCGCTGGGCGCCAACATCTTCGGTGGCGCCGTCGCCCTCGTGCTGGCCCTCGACGGCTACGGTGTCTGGAGCCTCGTGGTTCAGCGCCTCGTCGCCGCGACGGCGACCACGCTCCTCACCTGGGTCGCGGCCCGCTGGATTCCGCCGCTGCGGCTGCACTTTGCCTCCGTGCGCGAGCAGATCGCGTTCGGCTCGCGGCTGTTCTGCACCTACCTGCTGCTCGTCGCCTCGATCCGGAGCCAGGAGGTGATCGCCGCCTATTTCCTGTCCGCGGCCGATGTCGGCTACCTGCGCCTCGCGTGGCGCTGCATCGACCTCGTGAGCCAAGTGGCGGTCATCCCGCTGACCACGGTCGGATTGACCACCTACGCGCGCCTGCAGGATCGGCCGGGCGAGCTGGCGACGGCCTTCTATGGCTTCACCGAGGCCTCGTCCTTCCTGGCGGTGCCCGCCTTCTTCGGCATGGCGGCCGTGGCCCCGACCCTCATCCCCTTCCTGTTCGGCGATCAGTGGCACGACGCGGCGCCGGTGCTCCGGATGCTGGCGTTCCTGGCCCCCGAATTCGTCGCCACCTCGATGCTGTGGATGATCTTCACGGCGCTGGGGCGGAACGGCATGGCCCTGCGGCTCGCGGGCGCGCAGTTCGGCCTCGGCGCCGTGGCGGCCGTCGTGACCGCGCCCTTCGGCCTCGCCGCCCTCGTCGCCGGGCACGTGGTCCGGGCCTACCTGTTCTCGCCCGCGATCGTCGCCAGTGCCGGGCGCATCGTCCCGGTGACGAATGGGCGCCTCGTCCGGATCCTGACGCCGATCACGCTCTGTGCCGGCGCGATGGCCGGGCTCGTGCTGCTCGTCCAGAGCCCGCTCGACGCCGCCCTCGGGGATCGGGTCGGCCTCTTCGCGGCAATCGGCACCGGGATCGTGGCCTATCTGGGTCTCGCCTGGTTCCTCATGCGGGACACGCTCCGCACGGCGCTCGGCTTCTTCCTGCGTCGCGCCGCCTGATCTGCACCCTCCGCCAACCTTTCTGGGCGACATTGTCCGCCGAAGGTCGCGGCCGGCGGAGACGGTTCATCGGCGGCGGGTGCGCGTTCAGACGGTGCGGGACCATGACGGGACAGGCGGTGCCCATCGGAACAGGTGCGCCGGCCGCGTCCCTGCTGGCGGATCGCGTCGCGGTGTTCCTGCTCGGCGCGGCCCTGAACTTCAACGTGTTGACCTCGACTTTCGGGCTGCCGTTTCAGCGCCTGTCCGACCTTCTCCCGTTTTTGCTCATCCCCTGGCTCGGGCTGCGCCGCGCCGTCATCGCGGAAGCTTTACGTCAGGCCGCGCCGCTCGCCGGCATCCTGGCGCTCGTCGCGGCCTCGCTGGTGCTGAAGGCGCACAAGCAGGCCGGCGACGTCTACCTGACCCTCGTCCTCCTGCTCTACGTGGTCCAGGCGTTCATCCTGCTGGTCATGTTCCGCGACCGGCGCGTCGAGGACGCGTTCTGCGTCGGCCTGCTCGCCGGCCTGCTCGCCTCCCTCGCCGTGCTGCTACTCGCCGCTTCGGGCCTGCAGCTCGAAAAGTTCGGGCTCGCGGTCCCCACGGACGGGCTCGACGAGGAATTGAAGCTGTTCGTGCAGGACAAGCAGGGTGGCCTCTGGGCCTCGGGAAACGAGACCGGCCATGTCTTCGCCCTGGGCGGGACGGCGGCCCTGGTGCTCAGCCTGCGCTATCGCCTGAAGGCGATCTATCTCGCCTATTTCGCGGCCCTGCTGGCGAGCTTCCCCTTCACCAACAACCGCGCCGGCCTGTTCATGCCGCTGCTGTTCCTCGGCCTGCTGATGCGGCGGAACCTCAAGGCGCCCGCCGTGCTGGCCGTGTTCGGTGTGCTCGGTCTTCTGCTCGTGGCCTGGGCGGTGACGGGGGAGATCCCTCTGCCGGGAACCCTGTCCCAGGCGATCGAGCGGCGCTTTGCCGAGGATCGCAACGTCACGGGCAATTTTGACGAGCGGTTCCTGTCGGGCGTGACCGCGCTCCAGCTCGTCGTTGAATACCCGTTCGGCGTCGGCGAGGTCGCCAGGCGGGAGGAACTTCAGGCGCTGACCGGCCTCGTGACGCCGCATAACGGCTTCGTCTCGCTGGCGCTTCAGAGCGGCATCGCGGTGGCGCTGCTGCTCCTCTCCGGTCTGGGCCGGATCCTGCTGGCGCCCGCCGCCTTCGGGCCATTCCTGACCTACAGCGCCCTGTTCCTCATCCCGTCGCTGATGTTCGAGGAGCTGTCGGTCAACCAGTATTTCCTCTTCTTCATGGGCTTCATCCTGGCATCCCTCGCCCTGCCGCCCGACCGCGCGGCATCCGCGACCGGCCAGCGACCCTGAGGGCCGGCCGCGCCGCCGCGATCTGCAACGGCGCGGCCGCTGCCATCACCGCATGACGAAGGGGTTCTCCGGCGCGTCGCGGCTGGTCGAGATCCAGACGCTCTTGGTCTCCAGGAACTCGCGGATCGACTCGATGCCGCTCTCGCGGCCGATGCCGGAGCGCTTCATGCCGCCGAACGGCATCATGTAGCTCACCGCCCGGTAGGTGTTCACCCAGACGGTGCCGGCCCGCAGCCCCTTCGACATCCGCATCGCGCGGCCGATATCCTGCGTCCAAACGCCGGCGGCGAGCCCGTAGATCACGTCGTTGCCGAGCCGGAGCGCCTCGGCCTCGTCCTCGAAGCCGATGATCGACAGGACCGGGCCGAACACCTCCTCCTGGGCGATACGCATGTCGTTGGTGACGCCGGTGAAAATCGTCGGCTCCACGAACTGGCCGCCGAGCACGCCGGGACCGGAGGCGGGATTGCCGCCGAAGACGCAGCGGGCCCCCTCGCTCTTGGCCAGCGCAATGTAGTCGAGCACCTTCGTGTATTGCGGCGGCGTGGTGATCGGCCCGATATTGGTGTCCGCCTGCATCGGGTCGCCGAGCTTGGCGGTGCGGGCGAGTTCGATCAGTCGGTCGGTGAATTCCTGGCGGATGCTGTTCTGAACCAGCAGGCGCGAGCCGGCGATGCAGGTCTGCCCGGTGGCCGCGAAGATGCCCGAGATCGCGCCCGCGGCGGCGGCCTTCAGGTCGGCATCGGCGAAGACGATGTTGGGCGACTTGCCGCCGAGTTCCAGGGAGACGCGCTTGATCTGGCGCGCGGCCGCTTCGTAGACCTTCGCGCCGGTCGCGTCAGAGCCCGTGAAGGTGATCTTGGCAACGTCCGGATGCTCGACGATCGCGCTGCCGGCCTCGCCGCCGAAGCCGGTGATGACGTTGAACATCCCGTCGGGCAGCCCCGCCTCCTTGGTGAGCCGGGCGAATTCCAGCGTGCTGGCTGAGGCGAACTCGGAGGGCTTCACCACGACCGCGCAGCCGGCCGCGAGCGCGGGCGCACATTTCCAGGCCACGAACAAGAGCGGCGAGTTCCACGCCGTCAGCGCCCCGACCACGCCCACCGGCTCGTGCCGGGTGAACGCGAAGGTCTCGGGCTTGTCGATCGGCACCTGGGCGCCCTCGACCTTGTCGGCAAGCCCCGCATAGTACCACCACCATTCCGGCTGGTAGCGGGTCTGGCCGTACATCTCGGCGAACAGCTTGCCGTTGTCGCGGACCTCGACCTCGGCGAGAGCTTTCGCTTCGCGCTCCACGAGGTCGCCGATCCGGCGCAGCACCTTGCCGCGCGCGGTGGCCGTCATGGTGGCCCAGGGGCCCTCCCACATGGCGCGCTTGGCGGCGGCCACCGCCCGGTCGACATCGGCCCGCCCGGCACGTGGGATCCGGGCCCAGGGCTCACCGCGATAGGGATCGATGGACTCGAACCACGAGCCCTCGACCGGATCGACGAATTGCCCGTCGATGTAGAGCTGGTAGGTCTTCACGGCGCGCTCCTCCGACTGCGGATGCGCGCCATATGGATCCGGGGCCCGCCTCCGGCGAGCCCGGCCGTCTCAGGCGTTGGCGCTGAGGCGCTTGATGTCGGCGTCGACCATCTCGGTGATCAGGGCCTCCAGGCTGGTCTCGGCCTCCCAGCCGAAGGTCGCCTTCGCCTTGGCGGGGTTGCCGAGCAACACCTCCACCTCCGCGGGCCGGAACAGGGCCGGGTCGATGACGAGGTGGTCGTCCATGGTCAGGCCGACATGCTTGAACGCGATCGCGCACATGTCCCGCACAGTCGTGGTCCGGCCGGTGGCGATCACGTAATCGTCCGGGCGGTCCTGCTGCAGCATCAGCCACATCGCCTGCACGTAGTCGCGGGCGTGGCCCCAGTCGCGCTTGGCGTCGATGTTGCCGAGCCGCAGCTCCTTCTGCGTGCCGAGCTTGATCCGCGCCACCGCGTCCGTGACCTTGCGGGTCACGAACTCGACCCCGCGCAGCGGGCTCTCGTGGTTGAACAGGATCCCGTTCGACGCGTGCAGCCCGAAGCTCTCCCGGTAGTTGATGGTCATCCAGTGGGCGTAGAGCTTGGCCACACCGTAGGGCGAGCGCGGGTAGAACGGCGTCGACTCGCTCTGCTTGGCCTCCTGGATCAGGCCGAACATCTCCGAGGTCGAGGCCTGGTAGTAGCGCGCCTGGGGGGCGACCGAGCGCAGGCATTCCAGCATGTGCGCGGCGCCGAGGCCGGTCACCTGCCCGGTGAGAAGCGGCTGCTGCCACGACGAGGTCACGAAGGACTGGGCGGCGAGGTTGTAGATCTCGTCGGGCTTGGAAGCCTGGACGATGCGCATCAGCGCCGAGAGGTCGAGCAGGTTGCCGTCGACCAGCTCGACATCGTCGAGGATGCCGAGCCACTTCAACCGGTGGTCGAACACGCCGGCATGACTGGAACGCCGCACGATGCCGGTGACGGCGTAGCCCTTCTGCAGCAGCAGCTGCGCCAGATAGGCGCCGTCCTGGCCCGTCACACCCGTGATCAGCGCTCGCTTGGCCGTCATGAACCCGTCCCGTCCCGAAGATGCCCGGCTGCTACGACCGCAACGGGCCGCGCGTCAAGGCGAGGTGTCGACATCAGTATTGTGCCAGGCGAGCGGGGCCGGACTGGCCCATCACCAGACTAGCGTCGCAGAGGCACGGCCAACCGCAATGGATGTGCGGCATATGTGCGGCGTGACTAAGGTCGCGCGAGCCAGTCCGTCACACCGCTGAGCGAGCGGAATTCCTCGACGGCGTGGACGCGTGCCGCCGGGAGGGCGGCCCGGGCCATCGTGGCGAGGGCATGCCCCGGCCCGAGTTCGAGCACGCGGTCCGCGCCGTACTCGCGGCACGCCTCAAGGCAGGCGGCCCAGTCGATCGTGCGCGAGATCTGAAGCGCCAGCTTCTCGCGACCGTCCGCGTCGCGAAACACCGTGCTCCCGTCCAGCCCGCTGACAAGGCGCGGCGCGCGGGCCGGCGGACGGCGCGGCGACACCGCGGCGAGCGCGTCCCGGAAGGCCACCGTTGCGGCATCCAACAGGGGCGTATGCGACGGCGTGTGGACGGGCAGGACCACGGCCCGCTGCGCGCCCGAGCCGGTCGCATCCCGGCACAGCGCCGCCAGCGCCTCGCGCGGACCGCCGACGACGCCGCTGTCGGCCGCGTTGCGGATGGCGATGTGGCAACCGTGGCGTGCCGCAAGATCCGCGAGCGCGTCGAGGCTCAGACCGCGGATCCCCGCCAGCCCGAACCCCGCGCCGGAGGCGGCATCCATGGCCTCCGCGCGTCGCGCAGCGAGAGCGAGCACGTCCGCGTGGTCGAGGCGTCCGGCGACGCCCCAGGCCGCGAGATCGCCGATGCTGTAGCCGGCCACGATCGAGCGGTCCGATGCCGCCCCGGCCAGCGCCCGCCACGCCGTCAGGGCGGCGACGCAGCACAGGATCTGACCGGTCCGGTTCGCCTGCAGGTTGTCGCCGCCCGCGCGGGCCAGGTCGCGCGGATCGGTGCCGCCGAGAAGCGGTCTGGCGGAAGCGAACACGTCCTGCGCGGCCGGATGATCGGCCGTGAGGTCGAACATGGCCGGGTGCTGGCCGCCCTGGCCGGAGAGGAGGATCGCGAGGGTCATGCCGGGCTCTGGCCGCGCAGGCCCGCGACCGCCTGCAGGGCCAGACGGTCCAGGCTCTTGGCGAGCACCGAACCGTCCTCCGGCGCGTCGCGCAGTTCGCGCCAGTGCAGACCGGCGCCGTCCGGCAGGAGGATCTCCCCATCGATGCCCATCGGTGCCGTCCCAGCCACGGCGGCGATGCCGTCGAGAAGACCGACCGGCACCGGAACTCGGCACGGCCAGAGCAGGTCGAGGTCGGAGGCGGCGCTCAGGTAGGTGAGGCCCGTGACAGCCTGCCAGAGGAGGCTGCCGAAGGGGCGCGGCACCAGGCCGTGCCGTCGGCCGAGCGCCGTGAGGGCGTCGACGGCCGGACCCCAGGACGCCGGGGCGTCGGCGGCGGCCTCGGCGAGGCTCACCGCCGGTACGGGCGACAGCGCGGATGCCGGCAGGGCGAGCCCGATCCGCCGCTTGCCGTCCGCGGGCGGCAGCGGCAGGCCGAGCGGCACCGCGTCGCCGGTCTCACCGGGAACACGGCGGCGGACGATCAAGGGCCGGCCCGCCGCGGCCCAGCCCTCCAGATGGGGGACGGCGCAGAGATCGGGCCGGTCCGCGCGCCACGCGTCCCAGGCCGCCGGATCGACGCGGACGAGGTCGTGGCGTCGGAAGGGCTCAGCCAAGGCGCGCCTGATCGGCGACGGCCGCCGCGACGGTGTGGGCGACCGGGCGGCCGCCCCGCTCGGCGCCCAGCCGGTCGCGGACGTCCTCCGCCTCCATCGTGTCGATCACCGCGCGGATCTGGCCGCCAAGGGGCCGGTCCTGGTCCAGAACGACGTGGACAGCACCGGCCGCCACCATGTTGTCGAGGCCGGGGGCGAAGACGGGGGTCGACTTGGCCATCTCCTCAAGGGTGTCGAGGGGCAGCTTGGTCACCCGGGCGACGGACGGCAGATCCATGACGCTGGGATTGGCCCCGGGCAGCGCCGCCAGGACCCGCGTCGCGAGGGCCGTGGCGATGAAGGCGCCGGCGGCCGAGTGGCCGTAGATCAGCCCGATCGTCGGATGGCCCGACCGGTCCGCCAGGAGCAGCGCCTTGGCGAGATGGGCGAGGCATTCGTTGAGACCCAAAAGCTCGTCACGGCGGCTCATGCGCTGGCTGTCGGAATCCACCGCCACCAGGATCGGCGCGCGGTCGCCGGTGCGCACGGCATTGAGCACGGCGCGCGACAGGACGAGCGCCCCGTCGACGCCGAGGGGCGTGTCGCCGTCGATGCCCACCACGTGCATCGGGCCGTCCCCGAACGGACCGGTGCCGGTCACGAGGCCCTCGCGCACCGCGACCGCGTGGCCCTGCGGGAAGAGGGAGGCGAGGATCTCAGCGAGCGTCATGGTCGGCCTCCGGGCTTCGTGCCACGGTCTCCGCGAAGGCGTCCGTATCCATTGCCGGCACGGATTTGGGATCGTTCACACCCAGGCGGGCCCAGACATCCGTGGCGTCGCGGCAATCGCCGAACCGGTCGATCCGGGCTTCCAGGCGGGCCTGCTCGGCTTCGAGGGTGTCCAGGTCGAAGGCCGGCGCGCGGCCGACGAGATCGCGGGCGGCCTTGCGGAAGGCCGAGACGATGTCGGCGCAGAAGGCGTCGGCACCCCCGATCAGGCGGCGGTGCTTGCCGCCCATGGTGCGCCAGACCAGCGCCCGGTCGCGGGAATCGAATTCCTCCGCGCCCTTGTTGGTCTCGATGACCTCGGGGCCGGACACCGAGATGCGGCCGCCCTCCGAGACCGCGAGCCGCGAGCAGGTGCCGGCGATCAGGCCGCCGCCGCCGTAGCAGCCGGCCCGGCCGCCGATCAGCCCGATCACCGGGATGCCTGCGACGCGCACATCGACGATGGCCCGCATGGCCTCGGCGATGGCCGTCTCGCCGGCATTGGCCTCCTGCAGGCGGACGCCGCCGGTGTCGAACAGGATCAGCACCGCCTTCGGCTTCAGCGCCAGGGCCGCCCGGAGCAGGCCGACCAGCTTGCCCCCATGCACCTCGCCGAAGGCCCCGCCCATGAAGCGGCCCTCCTGGGCGGCGATCAGGACCGGTTCGCCGTCGAGGCGCGCGCGGCCGACCACGATGCCGTCGTCGAAGGCGCGCGGCAGGTCGAACAGCGGCAGGTGCGGGCTCATGCGCCGCTCCGTCGGCGGCAGGAACTCGTGGAAGCTTCCCGGATCGGTGAGCGCCAGCACCCGCTGGCGGGCGGTGGCCTCGTACCAGCTCAGGGCGTCCGGATCGATGCTCGCGGCGCGGTCGCCAGCCATGGTCAGGCCTCCATCAGCCGCGCGCCCTGGAGCAGGCGCAGCGACACGGTGTCGGGGCGGGCACCGCCGTCGTTGATGCTGATGCGCAGGCCCCCGGGCTGCGCCCGGGCGACGAAATCGGCCACCACCGCCTCCCAGACGTCGCTGTAGCCGGCGATCGGGGTCTCGATGGCCACCTCGCAGGCATCCGGCGGCAGGACGCGCTCCAGAAGAATCTCCAAGTTGCCGGACGCCACGACGCCGGTGATCGCGCTCGGCACCGAGCCGGGCAGCGGCTTCTTCGTGGTGTGGCGGAAGGTCAGAGATTCCATGGCCGGCTCCTTGCCAGAGCACCCTTCATCGCGCGCCGCTCACCAGTTACGGAACCGGGCCGGCGGCTCGTAGAGCCCGCCGGACCAATGCACGAGATCCTTGATCGACTTCGCGGCGAGCAGCGCCCGGTCGGCGTCCAGGGGCTCGATGCCGAGATCCTCGGGGCGACGGATGACACCCCGGGCGCGCAGCGCCTCCACCTTCGTCCGGTCCCGGCCGCGACCGACCTCGGTGTAGCCGGCGACGCCCCGGATCGCCTGCTCGCGCTCGTCCGCGTCCCGGCAGAGCAGGAGGTTCGCGATACCCTCCTCGGTGACGATGTGGGTCACGTCGTCGGCGTAGATCATGACCGGCGCCAGTTCGAGGCCGATTTTCTTCGCCAGTTCGAGGGCGTCGAGCTTCTCCACGAAGGTCGGGACCAGCTTGTCGCCGAAGGTCTCCACCAGCTGCACCACGAGCTTGCGCCCGCGCATCAGCGCCGGGTCGCCGACGATCTGGCCCTCACGGCCGGCCTTCATCCAGGCATCGGAGGGATGGCGCCGGCCATGCGGGTCCGAGCCCATGTTGGGGGCGCCCCCGAAACCCGCCACCCGGGACTGCGTGACGGTCGAGGAATGGCCCATCAGGTCGATCTGGAGCGTCGCCCCGATGAACATGTCGCAGGCGTAGAGACCGGCGGTCTGACAGAAGGCCCGGTTCGAGCGCAGACTTCCGTCCGCGCCGGTGAAGAAGATGTCGGGCCGCTCACGGATGTAGCGGTCCATCCCGACCTCGGAGCCGAAGCAGTGGACCTGCTTGACCCAGCCGGATTCGATCGCCGGGATGAGGGTCGGGTGCGGGTTGAGCGCCCAGTGGGTGGCGATCTTGCCTTTCAGGCCGAGCTTCTCGCCGTAGGTCGGCAGCAGCAGCTCGATCGCCGCGGTCCCGAAACCGATTCCGTGGTTCAGCCGGCGGATGCCGTACTCGGCGTAGATCCCCTTGATCGCCATCATGGCGATTAGGATCTGGGTCTCGGTCATCGCCGCCGGATCGCGGGTGAAGAGCGGCTCGACGTAGAACGGCGTGTCGGCCTCGACCACGAAGTCCACCCGGTCGCCCGGGATGTCGACCCGCGGCACCGTGTCGACGATCTCGTTGACCTGCGCGACCACGACGCCGTTCTTGAAGGCGGTCGCCTCCACGACGGTCGGCGTGTCCTCGGTGTTCGGCCCCGTATACAGGTTGCCGTTCCGGTCGGCCGAAACGCCGGCGATCAGCGCCACGTTGGGCGTCAGATCGACGAAGTAGCGGGCGAACAGCTCCAGGTAGGTGTGGACCGCGCCGAGCTCGATCTGGCCGCCGTAGAGCATCTTGGCGATGCGGGCGCCCTGCGGACCGGAATACGAGTAGTCGAGCCGCTTCGCGATCCCGGTCTCGAACACGTCGAGGTGCTCGGGCAGCACGATCCCCGACTGGACCATGTGCAGGTCGTGGATCTTGTCGGGATCGCAGGCGCTCAGGCCGCGGGCGAGGCAGTCGGCCTGCTTCTGATTATCGCCCTCGAGACAGACACGGTCGCCGGGCCGCAGGATCGACTCCAGCAGGTCGACCACGGCCCCGGCCGGCACGACCTTGCCGTCCGCGTGGGCGCGCCCCGCCGCGATGCGCGCGTCCCGCGCCCGCCTCTCACCGCGCCACTCGCCCATCCGCGTGCTCCAACCGGTGTACTAAATGATATCTAGCGGTTGTTCCGGTATTTTCAAACCCGGCGCAATCACAGTTTCGTATACGGGATTGCGTGCGTGTGAACATATTGCATACTTCGCGCAACGGCCCCCGAGGCCGATCCGGGAAGGGAACGCGCCATGTTGCACGCGTCCACACGGCCGTCGGATGCGGCCGGAAGCGCCGCTCCAGTGAACGGGCAACGCCGATGATCGTCCTCGGTGTCGCCCTGCTCGCCGCCGCCACGCTGATCGGCGTGTATCTCGGCGACCTTCTTGGCCTCGCTCTCGGCGTCAAGGCGAATGTCGGCGGCGTCGGCATCGCCATGATCCTGCTCATCGCCGCGCGCCTGTGGCTGTCGCACCGGGGTCGCCTGACCAAAGGGGTCCAGTTCGGCGTCGAATTCTGGGCGGGGATGTACATCCCGATCGTGGTCGCCATGGCGGCCCAGCAGAACGTCGTGGCGGCCGTGAGCGGCGGTCCGATCGTGCTGATCGCGGCGACAGGCTCCCTGGTCCTGTGCTTCGGCGCCGTCGCCCTGCTCAGCCGGATCGGACGGCGCGATCCCGGCAGCGACGCCGTGGAGCATGGCGGCTCCGTGATCGGCGGCGACGCCGAGCCCGAAGCGGTGGCGCCGGCCGCCGCGCCCGGCGCCAGGAAGGGGTGAACGCCATGGGACACGACATCTGGCACGGCATCGAGCACGTCTTCGTCGAGCAGAGCCTCGTGGCCGCCTTCGCGGTGGTCGGCGCGCTGATCCTCGTCTCGAACTACGCCGCCAAGCGCCTCACCAAGGGCCGCGTCCACGGCTCCGCGATCGCGATCGTGCTGGGGCTGGCACTCGCCTATCTCGGCGGGCTCTACACGGGCGGGAAGAAGGGCCTCGCCGACATCCCGGCGCTTGCCGGGATCGGCCTGATGGGCGGGGCGATGCTGCGCGACTTCGCCATCGTCGCCACCGCCTTCGAGGTGGACGTGATCGAGGCGCGGCGTGCGGGCCTGCTGGGCGTCCTGGCCCTCGCCCTCGGGACGATCCTGCCGTTCATCGTCGGCACCCTGACCGCCGTGGCCTTCGGCTATCACGACGCGGTCTCGATCACGACGATCGGCGCGGGGGCGATCACCTACATCGTCGGGCCCGTCACCGGCGCGGCGATCGGCGCGGATTCCACCGTGATGGCGCTGTCCATCGCGACCGGGGTGACCAAGGCGGTCATGGTCATGGTCGGGACGCCCCTGGTGGCCCGGTTGATCGGCCTCGACAACCCGCGCTCCGCGATGGCGTATGGTGGCCTGATGGGCACGGTCAGCGGGGTCGCGGGCGGCCTCGCGGCGACCGATCCGAAGCTCGTCCCCTACGGCGCGCTGACGGCGACGTTCCACACCGGAATCGGCTGCCTCGTCGGCCCCTCGATCCTGTTCCTGACGGTGCGGGCCCTGGTCGGCTGAAGCGGCTTCGTTCCGGCGCGTCCGGTCGCGATGCGGATTCGCCCGTGCGGATTAGGGTATGGTTCCGCATCGTCTTCCCGAAGACTGGCAGGCGCCGCTCATGGGATGATTGAGGAACGGCGGATGCACGGCGACTTTCAGAAGATCGACAGCGGGCTGCTCTCGGACCGGATCCGCGACGCGCTCACCGACGCCATCGCGTCAGGGACTATCGCGGCCGGCACGGCCCTCGACGAGCAGAACCTGGCCGATCGCTACGGCGCGTCGCGCACGCCCGTCCGGGAGGCGCTGCGCCAGCTCGCGGCCTCGGGGCTCGTGGAGATCCGGCCCCGCCGGGGCGTCGTGGTGGTGCGCCTCACGCCGCAGCGGATCGCCGACATGTTCGAGACGACCGCCGAGATCGAGGCGATGTGCGCCCGGCTCGCCACCTACCGGATGACGCCCCTGGAGCGCGGGGAGCTCATGGAGCTTCACGAGGAATCCGCCAAGGCGGTCGAGGCGGGCGACGTCGACGCCTACGACCGGTTCAACCGCGCCTTCCACGAGGCGCTCTACACGGCGACCCACAACGGCTTCATGGCCGAGCAGGCCCTGGCGATCCGCGAGCGCCTCGCCGCGTTCCGGCGCACGCAGCTCCGCCACGCCGACCGGATCCGCCGTTCGCGGGAGGAACACGGCGAGATCCTGGCGGCGATCGCCGAAGGGGACGGCGAGACGGCCGCCCGGCGAATGCGCGCGCACATGCTCCGGGCGGCGGCGGCGCTGGGGCGCTACATCGCCGAGACGGAATGAGGTTTTCGGCGGCGATGATCGGTCCGGCGCGGCAACCCGGCCCCGGACGGTCTCACGGTTGCGCGAAGACCAGTCCGACCACGAACCGAAAGGGCCTCGAACGGTCGATCAGCACCGGCAGCCGGTGACGGTCGTGTTCAAGGGGACCGGCGTCGTGCCCGCATCCACGTCAGTCCAGAGGGGGTGAGGCTTCCCGGCAATCCCGCCGCTGTCGGCGCCGCCGGGGTCGGATTGCGGTCCGCGAATGGCTCGCGCGCGGCGTCGGAATGCGAACCGGTTCGACAGTGCAGGCGTCCGGCTCCTTTTCGTTCACGTGGTGTCGTTCACGTGCGCGGACTCACCCCGCCGAGCGCGTCGGCGAGCTTTCCGATATGCTCGGCCGCCCGCCCGATTCCGACGGCCGCCCGCTCGGCATCCTCCGCTCGCCCGCGCTCGGCAGCCTCGGCAGCGGCGCGCAGCGCCGCGACGTCGGTCTCTAGGGTCGCGTACCGCATGCGCAGCTCCGCGAGCTCGTCGACGATGGTCAACGCCGCCATGACCTGAAGGCGCATGTCCCCGATCTCGCCGAAGCTCTTGCGCATCTCGCCGATGCGCCCATCGAGGGTGGCGGCGAGGCCGGTGAGATGCGCCTCCTCCCCCTCCCCGCAGGCCATGCGGTAAGAGCGGCCATCAATGGTCACGTTGATCTGCGGCAAAGGCGGCTCCGCTGTGCGCTCGACAGGCGTAGGCGTGGGGATCAGGCGCGCCCGAGCACATCCTGGACGGTCTCGATCGCCCGGTCGAGCCGATGCCCGACCTCCCCCGTGGTCGCCGAGACGGTGGCGAGACGGGCGCTCGCAGCGTCGAGAGCCGCGGCGAGGCGGGCCCGATCCTCGTCCATCAGCGCGAGTTCCGCATCCCGGTCGTCGGGCTGCGCGGCCACCTCAAGGCGGCGCTGGACGACGGCATCCAGGCGGTTGATGGCCGCCTCGAGGCGGCGGAGGGCGTCGTCGATGGAACGGAGCTCGGTCTCGTCGGCCATGGTTCTGTGTCTACCTCGACAGCAAGCTTTCCGTCGAATGCAGCCGAAATTCCAGGGGGAAATGGCCTTCGATCCCCGATCCGGGTGAACTCCGAATGGATCGTGCCGATCCCTGTTTATTGGACGGTGGATCGAAGGTCTTTGTCACGGCGACGCGTTTGACAGGTCGAGGCTCCATGCTAGACAGCCGCGCGATCCCGAGAGGGACCGCGCGAGACATGCCGGAGGGCCGGTCCGCGACAGTTCCGAGGCCTCAGCCGGCACCGTCCGATCCGACGGTCACGCGCGTGGAAGCCCGGCCTCTCCCGGTCCGGTTCATCGCAGGTTCAAACCCGCCCGCACAGATCCCGCCCGGCCCGGCCCGGACGGTATGGCGGGCCGCCGAGACCGCTCCGCGGACCATCCCCCAGGTCCGGCGCGCGGCGAGCCGCATCAGGAAGGAGTCACGCCGTGACGAAGGTTGCCATCAACGGGTTCGGACGCATCGGCCGCAACGTCCTGCGCGCGATCGCGGAGGCCGGCCGCAGCGACATCGAGGTCGTGGCGATCAACGATCTCGGCCCGGTGGAGACCAACGCCCACCTGCTCCGCTACGACTCCGTGCACGGCCGCTTCCCCGGCGAGGTCGCCGTGGACGGCGAGTTCCTGGTGGTGAACGGCAAGCGCATCAAGGTCACGGCCGTGCGCAACCCGGCCGAGCTGCCGCACCGCGACCTCGGCGTCGACATCGCGCTGGAATGCACCGGCATCTTCACCTCGAAGGACAAGGCGAAGGCCCATCTCGACGCCGGCGCCAAGCGCGTCCTCGTCTCGGCCCCGGCCGACGGCGCCGACCTGACGGTGGTCTACGGCGTCAACCACGACAAGCTCACGGGCGAGCACCACGTCGTGTCGAACGCCTCCTGCACCACCAACTGCCTGGCGCCGGTCGCCCAGGTGCTGGACGCCGCGGTCGGCATCGAGCGCGGCTTCATGACCACGATCCACTCCTACACCAACGACCAGCCCTCGCTGGACCAGATGCACAAGGATCTCTACCGGGCCCGCGCCGCGGCGCTCTCGATGATCCCGACCTCGACCGGCGCCGCGAAGGCCGTCGGCCTCGTGCTGCCGGAGCTGAAGGGCAAGCTCGACGGGACCGCGATCCGCGTGCCGACCCCGAACGTCTCGGCGGTGGACCTCGTCTTCACGGCCAAGCGCGCGACGACGGTCCAGGAGATCAACGACGCCATCAAGGCCGCCGCAGCCGGCCCGCTCAAGGGCGTGCTGGGCGTCACCGACCGGCCGAACGTCTCGATCGACTTCAACCACGATCCCCATTCCTCGACCTTCCACCTCGACCAGACCAAGGTGATGGACGGCGTGCTGGTGCGCATCCTGACCTGGTACGACAACGAGTGGGGCTTCTCGAACCGCATGGCCGACACCGCCGTGGCGATGGCCAAGCTCATCTGAGCCGGACTGCAGCGGTCGCCGCCTCCTGAGAGGTCGGCGGCCGCACCACTCTTCGGACGGCCTTTCTTCGAACCAGGGACTCTCCAGGGATGACCGACGCTTCGCAGGGCACGTCGAGCGGGCCGGCTGCCGTGCCGCCCGCCCCCAAGCCGGCTCCGCCGCCGCCCGCCACACCCGCCGCCGCACCGACCGCGGCCCCTGCCGCACCCGCGGTCCCATCCCACCCGCTTCCGGCCAACCAGCTCTTCGATCAGCTCGCGCGGATCGAGGACAAGTGTTCGCGGATCGAGGACAAGTATGCCCGCTCCGAGGCACTGCTGTCCCGAGTCGAGGACAAGGTCGAGAATGCGGCGAACCGGATGAATGAATCGGCGCGCCAGTCCGACCTGGCGGCGCTCCGGACGGAGATGCGCGGCCTCGCCGAGCGCACCCGGCGCCTGCCCGGGACCGGCGCCCTCGTCCTTACCGCCGTGATCACCGCCATCCTGACCGTGGTCCTGATGGTCGCCGTCCAGCGTCTGAATCTCGACCGCCTGCTGCCGCAGCGGGCCACCATCGGCACCACCGCGCAGTAATCGCCCTCGCCCCGCACAGGACCGCACCAGACCGCATGAGCGCCTTCCGCACCCTCGACGATGCCGGCTCCCTCAAGGGCAAGCGGGTCCTCATGCGCGTCGATCTGAACGTGCCCATGGAAAACGGGCGGGTGACCGACGCGACCCGCATCGCGCGCGTCGCGCCGACGATACGCGAGGTCGCCGAGCAGGGCGCCAGGGTGATCCTGCTGGCTCATTTCGGCCGGCCGAAGGGCAAGCGCGAGCCGAAGGATTCGCTGGAGCCGGTAGTCCCGGCCCTCGGCGCGGCCCTCGGGCACACCGTCGCCTTCGCGGCGGATTGCGTGGGCGACGCCGCCGCGCAGGCGGTGGCGGCCCTGAAGGACGGCGACGTCCTCCTCCTGGAGAACACCCGCTATCATCCCGGCGAGGAGAAGAACGACGCGGCTTTCGCGGACGCCCTGGCGGCGAACGGCGACGTCTACGTCAACGAGGCCTTCTCGGCAGCCCACCGCGCCCACGCCTCCACCGAGGGTCTGGCGCACCGGTTGCCGGCCTATGCCGGCCGCGAGATGCAGGCCGAGCTCGACGCGCTGACCAAGGGCCTGGAATCGCCCCAGCGCCCGGTGATCGCGCTGGTCGGCGGCGCCAAGGTCTCGTCCAAGATCGATCTCCTGGAGAACCTCGTCGCCAAGGTCGACATGCTGGTGATCGGCGGCGGCATGGCCAACACGTTCCTGCACGCGCAGGGCAAGGCGGTGGGCAAGTCCCTCTGTGAGAAGGATCTCGCCGAGACCGCCACGCGCATCCTGGCGGCGGCCGAGAAGGCCGGCTGCCGGATCATCCTGCCGGTCGACGCGGTCGCCGCGACCGAGTTCAAGGCGCAGGCTCCCCACGAGACCGTGCCGGTGGATTCCGTGCCGGACGCGAGCATGATCCTCGATGCCGGTCCGCGCTCGGTCGCCGAGATCAATGCCGCCATCGACGGGGCCAAGACCCTGGTGTGGAACGGCCCGCTGGGCGCCTTCGAGCTGACCCCATTCGACGCCGCCACCGTGGCCGCCGCCAAGCACGCGGCCGCGCGGACGAAGGATGGCCAGCTCGTCTCGGTTGCGGGCGGCGGCGACACCGTGGCCGCGCTCAACCATGCCGGCGTGGCGCAGGACTTCACCTACGTCTCGACCGCCGGCGGCGCCTTCCTCGAATGGCTTGAGGGCAAGGCCCTCCCGGGCGTCGAGGCGCTGCGGGCGAAGGGCTGAGACGGCCACCTTGCGCTCCTCCCCCATTGGCCCGACCCTATCTATACTGCCGGCCTTGATCAGCCGGGGGGCCGGGGCGATGGGTGACGATGGGGAGAACGCGACCCTCAAGAATCTAAGGGGCATCCAGGCGAGCCTGGCGGATCTGCGGTCCGAGACGGTGACGCGCTTCGACAGGCTCGAGGCGCGGATCGATCGTCTGAACGCGGCCGGGATGCGCGTGACGATGCGGGCCACGGCGGTAAGGTCTGACGCGCGGGTCAGCGAGGTCGAGGACCGCGTCGCGTCCCTGGTGAGCCGGACCGACCGGGGATCATCCGCCGAAAGAATGGCCTGCGCCGCGTCGGAGATTGACCGAAAGCAAGGCACCCGGCAGAGCGAAACGATACAGCCCAGCTGAGGGCCTCACCGCGCCTCCGGCGATCGGTCGGACAACGAAACGGGAAACGGGAAGACACGCACGATGGCACGCATCACCCTCCGGCAGCTCCTCGATCACGCCGCTGAGTACGAGTACGGCGTGCCCGCCTTCAACCTGAACAACATGGAACAGGGGCTCGCCATCATGGCGGCCGCCGATGCCACCGACTCGCCGGTGATCCTCCAGGCGAGCCGTGGCGCCCGCGCCTACGCCAACGACGTCGTGCTGGCCAAGCTGATCGACGGCCTCGTCGAGATCTACCCGCACATCCCCGTCTGCATGCATCTCGACCACGGCAACAACGAAGCCACCTGCGCCACCGCGATCCAGTATGGCTTCACCTCGGTGATGATGGACGGCTCGCTGAAGGCCGACGGCAAGACCCCGGCCGACTACAACTACAACGTCGAGATCACCCGCAACGTCACCAAGATGGCCCACTGGGCCGGCGTCTCGGTCGAGGGTGAGCTGGGCGTGCTCGGCTCGCTGGAGAGCGGCCAGGGCGAGGCCGAGGACGGCCACGGCGCCGAGGGTACGCTCAGCCACGACCAGCTCCTGACCGACCCGGAGGAGGCCGTGAAGTTCGTCGAGGCCACCAAGGTGGACGCGCTGGCGGTGGCCATGGGCACGAGCCACGGTGCCTACAAGTTCACCCGCAAGCCCGACGGCGAGGTGCTGGCGATGAACGTGATCGAGGAGATCCACCGCCGCCTGCCGACGACCCACCTCGTCATGCACGGCTCCTCGTCGGTGCCGCAGGACCTGCAGGACATCATCAACCAGTACGGCGGCCAGATGAAGCCGACCTGGGGTGTTCCGGTCGAGGAGATCCAGCGCGGCATCAAGCACGGCGTGCGTAAGATCAACATCGACACCGACAACCGCATGGCGATGACCGGTCAGATCCGGAAGGTCCTCACCGAGAACCCCTCCGAGTTCGACCCGCGCAAGTACCTGAAGCCCGCCATGGAGGCGATGACCAAGCTCTGCAAGCAGCGCTTCGAGGAGTTCAACACCGCCGGCAAGGGCTCGAAGATCCGGCCGATCTCGGTCGCCGAGATGGCCAAGCGCTACGCCAGCGGCGCCCTGGATCCGAAGATCGGCGCGCGGTAAGGCGCCGGTTGTCGCCCCCGATGAGCACCAATGCCCGCCTCGCCCTTCTCGGACCGCACGGTCTCGACGCCGAGGGACTCGAAGGCTTCGTGGCGGCCCTGAAGGCCGCCTGCGAAGCGGGCGATGTCGCCGCCGTGATCCTGCGGCTCGCCGCCACCGACGAGCGCGGGCTGACGGCCCGCGTGAAGGCGGTCGCTCCGGTGGCGCAGGAGCGGGGCGCGGCCCTGGTCGTGGCCTGTCCGGGTTTCACGGGTGATCTCGCCACGGTGGCGATCCGCGGCGGCGCCGATGGCATCCATGTCGACAAGCCGCGCGACCTGAAGGATCTGCGCGGCCGGCTGCGCGACGGGCGCATCCTCGGTGCTGGAGGCATCGAGACCAAGCATGGCGCCATGGAAGCCGGCGAGGCGGGTATCGACTATCTGATGTTCGGCGGGCTGTATCCGGACGGTGTCGCGCCGGAGGCGGAGACCGTCCGGGCCCGCGCCACCTGGTGGGCCGAAATCTTCGAGACGCCGTGCATCGCGGTCGCCGTCGCCGCCGACGAGATCGGGCCGCTCGGCGCGACAGGCGCGGAGTTCGTGGGATTGGAGAGCGGCCTCTGGCGGTCGGATCCGGCGGCCGTCGAGCGGGCCCAGCGCGTCCTTCGGGAGGCTGCCGCGTGAGGCGCCGCAACGCCCCTCATCTGTTGGCTTTCGTCGGAGCGGCAGTGCTCGCTCTGCCGACCTGGGCCGTCTCCGCTCCGGCCGACCCGCCCGCGACCGCGGCGCCCGGATCGATCGGGTCCACCGCGCAGACCGGCAAGAAGCCGATGCCGGAACTGCCGAGTCCCTATACGCCGAACTACACCCGGGGCGCCGTGCCGCCGCAGGGCGGTCAGCCGCCGGATCTCGCCTACGGCGCCTATCAGAAGGGCCAGTACGTCACGGCCTTCCGCGAGGCGACGAAGCGCATCGAGGCGAATCCGAAGGACGCCGCTGCCATGACGCTTCTCGGGGAGCTGTACAACCAGGGCCTCGGCGTGAAGCAGGACCCGGTGAAGGCCGCCGACTGGTATCGTCTGGCCGCCGCACAGAACGACCCGTCCGCCATGGCATCCCTCGGGCTCATGGCGCTCGACGGACGCGGTATGCCGAAGGATCCGAAGGCCGGGCGCCGATGGCTGGAACAGGCCACGTCCCAAGGCTCGCCGACTGCCGCCTACAATCTCGGCCTGATCCTGATCGGCACCGGGGCCACGGCCGACGAGGCGGCGGCCGCCGCGCAGTTCCGCAAGGCGGCCGATGCGGAGATCGGCCCCGCGCAGCACGATCTGGGCGTTCTCTACCTCCAGGGTCGCGGGGTGCCGAAGGATCCGACCAAGGCGGCGGAGTTGTTCCGGCGCGGCGCCGACAATGGCGATCTCGCCAGTGAGGTCGAGTACGCGATCCTTCTGTTCAACGGCACCGGCGTCACCAAGGACGAGCGGGCGGCTGCCCGCTATTTCCTGCACGCGGCCTCGCGCGGCAACGCCATCGCGCAGAACCGCGTCGCGCGCCTCTACGCGGTCGGCCGTGGCGTCGCCAAGAATCCCGTCGAGGCTGCGGCCTGGAACCTTGCCGCTGCCGGACAGGGCCTGTCCGACGCGTGGCTGGATCAGACGCTGTCCGGCCTTTCCGCCGACGAGCGCTCGCGCGCCGAGCGCCTCGCCAATGAACGGATCGAACAGCGCTGAGCGCTACCCCTCGGCCTTGGACCAGTCGACGCCGGCCTCGAGGTGCGGCAGCAGGACGACGCTCTCCTGCTCGTTGGGATCCGTCCGGGCGATCACGGCTGTGACGGGCTCCGTCTGGCTGCGGTTGTAAGGCAGGTGCGGCACGTCGGCGGCGATATAGACGAACTCGCCGGCCCCCGCGATCGCGTGATGCTCCAGCCGTTCGCCCCAGAAACAGCCTGACACGCCCGACAGCACGTAGATCGCCGTCTCGTGCGATTCGTGCTTGTGCGCATGGGCACGCTCCCCGGGCGGTATCTCCAGAAGCTGCATGTGCAGCGCCTTCGAGCCCACGGCTTCGGCGGAGACCGCCGGCCGGTAAATGTGCCCCTGCTTGCCGCGGAAGGGCGCACTCTCGCGCACCACCAGGAAACCCTGCTCCCCTTGACCGGACACGGAACTCATGGACCTTCCTCCACTCTGAAGGCGGGATCGACCGGGATCTGCATGCCGTTCACCAGCGCGTTGGTCTGGTGGGCCATGCCGACCACCGCCAGGAACTCGCCGTGCTGCGCGTCCGTCAAGCCCTTGGCCCGCGCAGCGGCGGTGTGGGAATGGATGCAGTACGGGCATCCATTGGCGATCGAAACCGCGATGTAGACCAGCTCTTTGGTCAGGGGATCGAGTGTTCCCGGTCCCATGACGGTCTTCAGGACGGATCAGGTCCGTTCGAGCAGTGCCGGATCGTTGGCGAGGCCCCGCCAGAAATTGTTGATGAAGTCGGAGCCGCGAGTCGCCTGGATGTCGGCGAACACAGCGCCGATGCGCGGGTCGGTTTCGGCCTCGGCATCGGACCAGAGTTTGACGGTGGCCATCGTGCCCCCTCCCCGCGAAGCTCGTCCTCAGAGTTTGCAGGCCCCTTCGAGGGCCCGGTTCTCCGCGTCGGAGAACAGGCGCGAGCGAATATGGAAGCGCTTCTCGCGTCCATTCTCCAGCGAGAACATGCCGCCGCGCCCCGGCACGACATCGAGGAGCAGGTGGGTGTGCTTCCAGACCTCGAATTGCGACCGGCTGATGAAGAACTCGGCGCCGCCGACGGTGCCGAGTCGGACGTCCCCGTCGCTCACCAGGAAATCACCGACGGGGTAGCACATGGGCGAGGAGCCGTCGCAGCAGCCGCCGGACTGATGGAACATGACCGGGCCGTACTCGCTCCGCAGCTCGTCGATGAGAGCGAGAGCCGCCGGGGTGGCGGTCACCCGCAGGGGTGTCCCGTCGGCGCCGGCCTGCTTGGCGACGTTGGCGTCCAAGGTCTGATCCGAATTCATGCCATCCTCCCCAGTCGATGTTGAAATATGCGCGGTTGCCGGCGGGTTTCCACCGCAACGCGAGCGAATGCAGGTCCCGAAACGTCGCGATGCGCGTTGTGACGACGGAGGGCGGCGGTTGCCGCCCGACGCCTCGGGAGCGCCCGTCATGTCAGTTCTCAGAAAAGCCGCCTGCGTCGTCCTTGCCCTGACCGGTCTCGCCGGTCCCGCCGCCGCCGAACCGCTGTCGCTCCGCGTCCAGCCCCGCGAACAGCCACTGTTCGTCCAGCATGCGTGGCGCGTCGCGGGGAATCCCAACGTCACGCCCGACAATCCCATGGGTGTCGTCGGCTGGGACGGTCCGCCGGACGACGTGCCCAGCGTCAGCGGCGATGCCGGCCCGATGGCGCCGGGCTCGATCGTCAACGCCCCCTTCGAGGGCTACGGCTACGGCCTCTACTGAGCGCGGTGTTGCGGGATCGAAAAAGCCCCGGCCGTGAGGCCGGGGCTGAAGTTGTCTCGGGGGGTTAACCCGGGAAGAAGCTCAGAAGAATCCGAGCTTCTTGGCCGAGTAGCTGACCAGCATGTTCTTGGTCTGCTGGTAGTGATCGAGCATCATCTTGTGGGTCTCACGGCCGATGCCGGACTGCTTGTAGCCGCCGAAGGCCGCGTGAGCCGGGTAGGCGTGGTAGCAGTTCGTCCAGACGCGGCCGGCCTGGATCGCCCGGCCGAAGCGATAGGCGCGGGTGCCGTCGCGGGTCCAGACGCCGGCGCCGAGGCCGTAGAGCGTGTCGTTGGCGATCGCGAGCGCCTCGGCATCGTCCTTGAAGGTCGTGACCGACAGGACCGGGCCGAAGATCTCCTCCTGGAAGATCCGCATCTTGTTGTGGCCGCGGAACACCGTCGGCTTCACGTAGAAGCCCTCGGCGAACTCGCCCTCCTTGACGTTGCGCTCGCCGCCGGTGAGCAGCTGGGCGCCCTCCTGCTTGCCGATGTCGATGTAGCTGAGGATCTTCTCCATCTGCTCGCCCGACGCCTGGGCGCCGATCATCGTGGCCGGATCGAGGGGCGAGCCCTGCGTGATCGCCTCGACGCGCTTCACCGCCCGCTCCATGAAGCGGTCGTAGATCGACTCATGCACGAGCGCGCGGCTCGGGCAGGTGCAGACCTCACCCTGGTTGAGGGCGAACATCGTGAAGCCTTCGAGCGCCTTGTCGAAGAAGTCGTCGTCCTCGTTCGCCACGTCGGCGAAGAAGATGTTCGGCGACTTGCCACCGAGTTCCAGCGTCACCGGGATCAGGTTCTGCGACGCATACTGCATGATGAGGCGGCCGGTGGTCGTCTCACCCGTGAAGGCGATCTTGGCGATCCGCGGCGAGGAGGCGAGCGGCTTGCCGGCCTCCAGGCCGAAGCCGTTGACGATGTTGAGCACGCCCGGCGGCAGCAGGTCGCCGATGATCTCGGCCAGCACCAGCACAGAGGCCGGGGTCTGCTCGGCGGGCTTCAAGACCACGCAATTGCCGGCGGCGAGCGCCGGGGCGAGCTTCCACACCGCCATCAGGATCGGGAAGTTCCACGGGATGATCTGGCCGACGACGCCCAGCGGCTCGTGGAAATGGTAGGCGACCGTGTCGTGGTCGATCTCGGAGATCGAGCCTTCCTGCGCCCGCACGCAGCCGGCGAAATAGCGGAAGTGGTCGATGGCCAGCGGGATGTCGGCGTGGGTCGTCTCGCGGATCGGCTTGCCGTTGTCCCAGGTCTCGGCGAGGGCGAGCAGATCGAGGTTCTCCTCCATCCGGTCGGCCATCTTGAGGAGGATGCGGGCGCGCTCGGCCGGCGCCGTGCGGCCCCAGGCCTCCTTGGCGGCGTGGGCGGCGTCGAGCGCCTTCTCGACGTCCTGTGCGTCGGAGCGGGCCACCTCGCACACCACCTTTCCGGTGATCGGGGAGGTGTTCTCGAAGTAGCGGCCGGCCGCGGGGGCGACCCACTGGCCGCCGATGAAGTTCTCGTAGCGGGCCGAGAACGGCGACTTGACCTTGGCGTCGCCGAGGAATTCCGGCTTGTTCATCGCTGTGTTCCCTCCATAGGCCCCGGCCTCGCGAACCGCGGCTCTTGGGCTTAAGCTGGCGCTCGGGCGACCGATCGTCGGGGCCGCATCCGCTTCCGCTCTGTTCGCAGCCAATGGCTTTTGGCCTGCCGAATCAAGGTGGACTTTTGGCCAGTGCGCGAGTGGGCCGATCCTACGCTCTTCCGGACCTCACCGCGAGCGGACAGATATCCTCGGCGTCGGAGTGTTCCGAGCGGACCTGAGGGACAATTTCCGCTTCCCGATGACCGTTCGAATCACCGCCGATCGAGGAAGACTCCGATGCGCCTGCTTACCTGAGCAAGGCGAGCGGAGCGGCCGCCGCCGCGAGCGGCAGCGCCGCCAGTGCCGCGTTGCGCAGCCAGGTCGGCCGATAGGCGATGAACGCCACCACGATTAAGGCGGACCCGGTCAGCGATCCGATCCATTGCACCGGGCCGAAATTCCAGCCGGCCGCCGCGATGGCCGCCGCGAACGAGAGGGCGAGCCCGCACCAGCCAGCCATCCGCAAGCTGGCGACGCGCCGGTCCGGGACGCTGATCCGGTAGGCTGCCCGGTGATGCCGGTCGAGGCTGAGGGCCAGGGCGGCGAAGCCCGAGAAGCTCAGGAGAAGGCTGAGGATCAGTGCCGCCGCAGTCATGCTTCCGCCGCCCGGGACAGGCTGGGCTGGCCGTGCCGCGATTCCGCCGGCCGTCGCCGTGCCGCCAGCCGGGAGCCCGCGACAAGGGCCAGACCCACAGCCGCCATCGCCGCATCGAAACCGAGGAACCGGTTCTGGCCCACGAGGACCGCATCGACCAACGGAATCGCCAGGAAGGCGCAGGCCGCCACCCCGAGGGCGATCGGCCACGCTCGCTGTCGCGGATACAGGGCTGCGGCGAGCGCCGCGGCGACCCAGGCGGCGAAGAATACGCGGACCTCCCAATCGGCCCGGGCCTCGAGCCCAAAGGGCATCAGACGGTTGGCCAGAAAATAGGCCGCGAGTCCCACCGGCAGCCCCGCGATGGTGCCGAGGTTGAGGAGCCGCACGAGCCGTAGACCGAATCGGTCGGGATCCGCGCCCTTGGGCGCCCGCGCCACGGTCCAGAGGACCAGCCCGCTCGCAACCGTGGCCGCGCCCATCACGCCGCAGAGGAAGAACACGAGACGCAACGGAGCGGCCGCGAAATGCGCCTCGTGCAGCCCCGCCATCACGGCGGCCGTCCGGGTCGCGGCGCCGGCTTCGCTGACCCGCGCGAGTTCCGCGCCGGTTCCGGCCGCATAGACGATCTGCGGATGGAGATGCGCGAGCCCATGCGGCTCCTCGAAATACGCCGTCGCGGTCGCATTGGCGTCCCCGGGAAGCGTCACCATCAGCATCTCGGGCGTCTCGCCGCCCGCCGCGCTGGCGCGCGCCACGATCTCGCCCAAGGGGAGCGGCACGCCCGGACGCCCGGCGGGGCCGGCTCCCGGCGCCGCCAATCCCGCCTCCGCATAGTACCGGAGCAGGTCGTCGCCGTAGACGGCCTTCACGCCCCAGGGCATGAGCATCGACGACAGGGTGACGAGGCCCGTGTAGACGATCATCAGGTGGAAGGGCAGCGCCAGAACGCCCATCACGTTGTGGGCGTCGAGCCAGCCGCGCTGGACGGACTTGTCCCGGCGGAAGGTGAAGAAGTCGGCGAAAATGCGCCGGTGTGTCACGATCCCGGAGATCAGCGCGATCAGCAGGATCATCGCGCAGCCCGAGACGATCCAGCGCCCCCAGATCGGCGGCAGGCTCAACTCGAAGTGAAAGCGGTAGAGGAAGTCGCCGCCCCGCGTGTCGCGGACGCGTGCGGGTTCGCCCGTCACCGGATCGAGCAGCGCCTGATGGTAGGGCCCATCCAGGTTCTGCCACCAGTAGACCTCGACGACCGAAGCCTCGGCGTTCGGCAGCTTGACCGACCAGCCGGCGGCGTCCGGCATGGTTTTGCGCAGGAACACACCGGCGCGCGTTGCCGCCACCACCGGATCCGGCGCCTCCTCGGACAGCTCGGGCCGCATCCATCGCGAGATGTCGCTGCGGTAATAGCTGGCCGTCCCGGTGACGAAGATGGCGAACAGCACCCAGCCGACCACGAGGCCGGACCACGTGTGCAGCCACGCCATGGACTGGCGGAAGCTCCGCGCGCGGCTCACAGGGCGACCCCGTGCCTGAAGCCGCCGGCCAGCAATAAGGCCACGGTCAGGAGAAGCGCCGCAGCCCCCAGGACCAGGGTGGCACGCGCGATCGTCCGGGCGGCGAACACCCAGATCACGGCCGCCGCCATGATGCTGAAGCTCGCGAGGGTCGCGGCGGATACCGCTTCGGCCCTCGGGCCGGGGAGAATCAGCGCGAGCCAGGCGCACGCGAGTGCGGCAACGGCATAACCGCCGAACGCCGCCAGAAGCACCCGGCCGGCGACCGCCAAGCGATCGGCCAGCGTGGGCACGGCATGGGCACTCATCGCGCGCCCTCTCGCTTCCGTGAAGTCATATCGCGACCTAGCAGCGGCTGCGCCCGGCAGGCAACGCGTATGTTCCAGAACGATTCCAGTGTGAATTGAGGCGGTTAGGATGGCCCGGGTCGGGCCGAGAGATGAAAGTCCCGGCTTGCGCGGCAGCCCGTCTCAACGACCGGTCGTTCCGGGCGTTGCGGATCGGTCGGATCCGCGGATCGCGATGGCGGCATTCCGGGCACTCGGCGGCAGATCGGGGCCGGCCTCCGGTTTGGAGAGGGCCGACGATCCGGCGGTCACGGGGCGGCCTCCCTCAGGGCCGCGGTGCCCGGTGCCCCAGCCGTAGCCCGCGTTGATCCCGGCATAAAAGCCCGTGAAATCCTCAGCCCGGGCGCTGCCCGAAAGCAGGAGCAGAGCCGTCGGCAGCATCAAGCAGCGCATCGATCGTCCAGGAACGAGAAAGGCGACGGTCCCAGACAGGACCGCCGCCTCGTAGTCTTCTCAGGATCGCGGCGGCAAAGCGACCGCCGCGCGCCCTCAATCCTCGACGTTGATGCTCTGAGCCTCGCGGCCCTTCTGACCCTCGACCACGCCGAGCGTGACCTGCTGGCCTTCGGCGAGCGAATCGAGCCCGGCGCGGGACAGAGCGGAGCGGTGCACGAAGACGTCCTTACCGCCGTCGTTCACCGACACGAAGCCGAAGCCCTTGGCGGGATCGTACCACTTCACGGTGCCGCTCATCTCGACGGACGGGCCGCTGGCGAAGCGGCCACCACCGCCACCACCACCGAAACCGCCGCCGCCGCCGTAACCACCACCGCCGCCGCGGTCGCGGTCACCGTAGCCGCCGCCAGCGCCACCACCGAAGCCGCCGGTGCGCGGACGGAACTCGCGCCGGGGCGCAGGCGCCTCGGCCGTGGACGTGTCGACGCTGGTGACGCTGGTCACCTGCGGGCCCTTCTGACCCTGGGCCGTCGTGACCGTCAGCCGGGTGCCCGGCATCAGGTCATCGTGGCCTGCCGCCTCGACGGCGCGGATGTGGAGGAAGGCATCGCCCGAACCGTCGCCGAGTTCGACGAAGCCGAAGCCCTTCTCCTTGTTGAACCACTTGACCGTCGCATCGCGCTCCGGTCCGGACGCGACCGGTGCCGCGCCGCGCGCCGGACCACGGTCGAAACCGCCGCCGCCGAAACCGCCGCCGCCACCGCCGAAACCGCCGCCGCCGTATCCGCCGCTCGGGGGTGCCTGATCAGGCCATCTCGGCTCGCCACCCTCGTCGAAGCCGCGCTTCTGCGGCCCCCTGAAATCACGACCACGTCCCATCGAAAGCTCGCAAAAACCGTCCGCCGCCCTTGTCTCGAATACCGCGTGCGCGCCATCCCAGACAGCCCACGCCCCGCACTATCATTACCCCAGGTCGCGGTAACCAAGAATAACGCCCCAGTCCTGACGCAATCGGGCCTTGACCGCAAGGACCTTCTTGGCTCAGACGCGCCCGTTTCGTTACTTTCTTGCGGCAAACAACGGAGTCCGCCCCCGATCCCGGGTCGGTCCTTACTCATTCGAGGGAAGGCGTTAGCGAAACGCAAAGGCTGTCCCGCCTAGACTCGGCGCCGCGCCCCGCAGAGCCCGCCGGCCATGATCGCAACCCCGACCTTCCCCGATCTCTCGGCCCTCGTCGTCGACGAGAGTCTCTACATCCGCCGAATCGTGCGCGACATGCTGATGCGCGTCGGTATCAAGCGGGTCCTGGAGGCGCCGGACGGGGCGGAGGCGCTGGGCGTGCTGGCCGAGAGCAAACCCGATATCAGCATCATCGACTGGGATCTGTCGATCCTGTCGGGCGAGGAGTTCATCCGGCTCGCGCGGACGCCGACCACCTCTCCCTGCCCCACGATCCCGATCATCCTGATGCTGGCCCAGCCGCGCCGGAACGTGGTCGACCGTGCGGTGGCGCTCGGCGTCAACGAGATCATCGCCAAGCCGTTCTCGCCGAAGACCCTGTGGTCTCGCCTGGACGAGGTGATCAACCGGCCCCGCCCCTATTCCCAGGTGAAGAGTCTCCTGCGCCCGATCCCGCGCCGGGCCAGCGCCATGAAGGCCGTCGCCTGATCGCGACCGCGATGGGGCGTTGCAGTTCCCCGCTGAGCCTGTAGGGTCACAGATCAACAAAGGCCGAGCGCGACGCTCACGGCCGACCCGAAGGATCGACGGCCGCGCCGATGAGGGACGAGACCGCCGCGGCCGCGCCGTCCCGAATCCAGACCGGCGCGGTGCCGCTTCAGACGCCAGCCCCATTGCCGGGCCGTGAGCGTCGGCGCGCCGCCTACGCGGCGCTCGACCTCGGCACCAACAATTGCCGCCTGCTGGTCGCGGAGCCGACCTTCAGCGGCTTCCGGGTGATCGATGCGTTCTCACGGATCGTCCGTCTCGGCGAAGGCCTCGGCACGTCGGACCGCCTGAGCGAGGCGGCGATCGAGCGGACCGTGGAGGCCCTGCGGATCTGCAGGTCCAAGATGCAGGCGCGCGGCGTGCAGCGGGCCAAGATCATCGCCACGGAGGCCTGCCGCCTCGCGGTGAACGGGGCCGCCTTCGTGGAGCGCGTCCGCCGCGGCGTCGGCCTCGACCTCGAGATCGTCGATCGGCAGACCGAGGCCTATCTCGCGGTCACCGGCTGCGCGGCGCTGGCGGATCCGCTGGCCGAATCGGTGATCATCTTCGACATCGGCGGCGGCTCGACCGAGATCGCGTGGCTGGACGGCGCGGCGGCCAATCCGTCGACCGATCCGACGCTCAGGATCCGCGCCTGGGATTCGCTGCCCGTGGGCGTGGTGACCCTGGCCGAGCGCCACGGCGGCGCCGAGGTCACCCGCCGCATGTTCGAGGGCATGGTCGAGGAAGTGGCCGAGAAGCTGTCCGCCTTCGCCCTTCGGGCCGCTGCCGCCGCGACCGCGCCCCATTTCCACCTTCTCGGCACGTCTGGCACCGTCACGACCATCGCGGCGATGCATCTGCGGCTCGCGCGCTACGAGCGCCGGCGGGTCGATGGATTGTGGATGAGCGACGCCGCAGTCTCCACCGCCATCGACGACCTGCTCGACACGCGGCTGGAACAGCGCGCCGACAACCCCTGCATCGGCCGCGACCGCGCCGATCTCGTGCTCGCGGGCTGCGCGATCCTCGAGGCGATCCGCCGGGCGTTCCCCTCGGAGCGCCTGCGCATCGCCGATCGCGGCCTGCGCGAAGGATTGCTGATGAACATGATGCGGGAGGACGGGGTCTGGAACCGGAAGGCTGTCCGATGAGGGCCCCACGATGAGCGACCGGCGCGGCGGCGCGAGCTCCGGCGGTGGGGTCCGGGGCGACCTGAAGCAGCGGGTGAAGACCGGGCGTGGACGGACCCTGTCGCAGAAGCGCTGGCTGGAGCGCCAGCTCAACGATCCCTATGTGGCGCGGGCCAAGCGCGAGGGCTATCGCTCGCGGGCGGCCTACAAGCTGCTGGAGATCGACGAGCGCTACAAGCTGCTCCGGCCCGGCCAGAAGATCGTCGACCTCGGCGCGGCTCCCGGCGGCTGGTCGCAGGTGGCCGCCCGGGTGGTCGGACCGTCGGGCCGGGTCGTGGGCATCGATCTCCTGGAGATCGAGCCTATGGCCGGGGTCGAGTTCATCACCCTGGATTTCCTCGATCCCGAGGCGCCGGCGCGGCTGACCGGCATGCTCGGCGGCCCGGCCGACCTCGTGATGTCCGACATGGCCGCCAACGCCACCGGCCACAAGAAGACCGACCATCTGCGCATCATCGGCCTCGCCGAGACGGCGGCGGAATTCGCCCGGGAGATCCTTGGGCCGGGCGGCGCCTACTTGGCCAAGGTGCTTCAGGGCGGGACCGAGGGAGCCCTGCTCACCGACCTGAAGCGCGACTTCGCCACGGTCCGCCACGTCAAGCCCGCGGCCAGCCGGGCCGATTCCAGCGAGCTCTACGTCCTCGCGACCGGCTATCGCGGCACCTCGGCGCACACCGCGCCCTCCGACGCGGAGTGAGCCGGCCGGCGATGCTGGTCGCCTGGGCCCTGTCGGTCGTCAATCCAGCGCCGTGGCCCCTGCGCAGGCTTGGCTATGTTCGGCAGAGCGGCCTGCTTCACGCCCGGTAGCGCCGCTGCCGGGCGGTCTGGGCGCCGCATCTCGCGCAGGCGCAGGGCAGGATCGCGGCGGCGGCCGAGGGAACGGGGCATTGCCGACATGCGGTCGTGCTCGGCTCCGGCCTGCTCGACGACGTGCCGCTGGACGATCTCGCCCGCCTGTTCGATCGGATCGGCCTCGTGGATGCCGTGCATCCCTGGCCGGCCCGGCTCGCCGCACGCCGATACCCGAACGTGGCGCTGGTGACCGCCGAGATCAGTGCAGGCCTCGCCGGAGCCTGGGCGGATCTCTGCACGGGCGCCGACCTGATCGTTTCGGCAGACCTGCTGTCGCAGCTTCCGATCGTCCCGATCGAGGCCCACGAGGCCCGGGGCCGCGCGGCCCCGCCCCTTCTTGGGGCACATCTGGTTGAGACCCACCTCAGAGTCCTGGACACCCTGGCAGGCCGGGTCGAGCGCGTCTGCCTGATCACCGACGCGGTGCAGCGCGCGGAGGATCGGTCGGGCCGCTTCACCGACAGCCTCGATATGCTGTTAGGGTCCGAGCTCCCGCCTACGGAAGCGGCTTGGGACTGGGAGCTCGGGCCGTTCGGCGCGAGCGGCCGGCGGCACCGTCTGATCCACCGGGTCCAGGCCTGCCCGGACTGGAAAGCCGTACCACGCTGAGCCCGTAACGACAGAGGCCGCTCCGGTTGCCCGGAACGGCCTCTCTTCAGTGCTTCCTGCAGCTTTCGCTCACTCGGTCGGCACGTCTGCCGGCGACGTGTTGGCGCTGCCCTCGTCCGCGGCGCTCTCGAAACGCGGGCGGCGGCGGCGGCGGGGCTTGGCGGCCGGAGTTTCCTCGGCCGCAGCCTCCGGCTCGGAAGCAGGCGACGGTTCAGCCGGCGGGGCGGGACGCGCAGGGGCCATCAGGAATGCCGGCAGGCCGGTCGGCTCCTCGGCCTCCACGACAGGCGCAGGCTCGCGGCGGCGCTCACGGCGGGGCGCCGTCTCGCCCTGACGTCCGGCCTCGCCGCGGGGAGCCCGCTCGGGCCGCCCCTCAAGACGCGTTTCCTGCCGGGCTTCGGACCGCGGAGCCTCGCTGCGGCCGCTCTCGTAACGCCCCTGATCGCCGCGCGTGTCCTGGCGGGCGTCTTGCCGATCATTCTGCCGAGCATCCTGGCGCGTATCTTGGCGAGGATCCTGCCGGACGTCCTGGCGGTCCTGCCGGACGTCCTGGCGGTCCTGCCGGCCGTCGTGACGCTCCTGGCGATAATCCGGACGCCCGTAATCCTGACGGTCCTGCCGGTTCTCCTGCCGATAGTCCGGCCGTTGATAATCCTGGCGCTGATAGTCCTGACGCGGCTGGTCCTGACGCCGGTAATCCTGGCGCCCGCCGTTGTCGAACCGCCGTTGATCGCGGTTCTGGAACCGGTCACGGCCCTGCCGACCGTCCTGGTTTCCGTCCTGACGACCCTCGTAGGGCTGCGGCTGCTGGCCGGGATCGGCGTCATCATAGCCGCTATAGCCGTGACCGTTCTGCGATCCGCCGTTGCCCTGGGCCTCGTCGTCGCCCTCTTCCATGTCGTCATCATAGGGACGACTGGCGTAACCGGCGGTATTAGCCGGGCGATTCTGTTCCTGGGCACCGGAAACGATGCGGAAATAGTGCTCCCCGTGCTGGAAGTAGTTTTCAGCAGCAACTGGATCGCCGGCCGCCAGAGCATCCCGCGCAAGCTGCGCGTACTTGTCGGCGATGTGCTGCGCCGTGCCGCGGATTTTGACGTCGGGACCGTTGGATTCGTACGAGCGCGTCAGCGGATTCGGACCCTTCGGCCGGTTCCGGCCGCGCATCCGTCGATTCTGGTTTGGTCTCATCGGTCTGTAATGACCCTCGTTCACGCAAACGACTGTCTACGGAGGCGCCCGGGCGGATCTCCTGGCGCAGTCCGGCCAAGCGCATCCGGCGGCGCCGCGCGTGCGACCGCTCTTCGGTCCGCGCGTCTGCCTGACCATCCCTCGAAGCGGGCGCCCGGTTAAAGCCGCCGATCCTCAGTTGATTGTCAGGTTCGATTGTGTCGCACCGCCGCGCTGGCACCGGCGCGTTCTGGTTCGACGGTTAAGGGGGATCAGCGAACCAATCGGCGACCCATGGTCACCACCGACCTTACAGCCGTCCGTCTTAACGGACGGTTCGCGATCTTCAAGCCGACTCTAGCGTTCCCCGGTTGATGCAACAAGCAATTTTTCGGTGACGCGATGCTCGACCCTGACTTAGGCATCCCTGTGGCCGGATAAAAGACCCTGTGGCCGGTCGAAACTCACGACGCGGTCGCGGCCGGCGAGGTCGCGGGTCAATCCCCGATCCGGGAAGCCCGCCGCGCATGCAAGGGCCCGCACCGCCGAGGCCTGATCGTAGCCGATCTCCAGGACGAGCCTGCCGCCCGGGGCGAGCAGCCCAGCCGCACCGTCGAGGATTCTCCGGTAGGCGTCGAGACCGTCCACGCCGCCATCCAGGGCCGCCGCCGGATCGTGCATGCGGACTTCGCGGTCGAGGGTCGCGATCACGTCCTGGGCGATGTAGGGCGGATTCGAGACGACGAGGTCGAAGGTCCCGCTCAGGGCCTCGCACCAATCGCCGACGACGAAGCGGGCCCGGTCGCCGACGCCGTTGGCGACGGCATTGTCCCGGGCGACGCGCAGGGCCCCGTCCGAGCGTTCGAGCCCGACCCCGCTGGCCCGGGGCAGTTCCGAGAGAAGGGCCGTCAGGATGCAGCCCGTTCCGGTGCCGAGGTCCAGGCAGCGCACCGGCGCGGTCCGGTCGGGCACCGCCGCCAGCGCGACCTCGACCAGGATTTCGGTGTCCGGGCGCGGCACCAGGGTGTCGGGACCGAGCCGGAAGGGCAGGCCCCAGAACTCCCAGGCGCCCAGGATGCGGGCCACCGGCTCGCCGGCGAGGCGCCGGGCGAGCGCCGCGTCGAGGGCCGCGGCTTCGTCCGCGCTGACGCGGCGCTCGCCCTCGATCAGAAGGTCGCGCGTCTCCAGGCCGAGGATTCCGAGCAGGAGGAACCGGGCATCGCCCGCCGCCTCGACGACGCCCGCGGCCTGCAGCCGCGCCGTGCAGGCACGCAGCGCCTCGCGGCGCGATCTGTTCTGCATCGCGGCCGGCATCACGACATGGCTCAGGCCATACCCTCGGCGGCGAGCAGCTCCGCCTGATGCTCGGTGATCAGGGCGTCGACCACCTCGTCGAGGGCCGTCCCGGCCATAACCTCCTCGAGCTTGTAGAGGGTCAGGTTGATCCGGTGATCGGTCACCCTTCCTTGCGGGAAATTGTAGGTCCGGATCCGCTCGCTGCGATCGCCGGAGCCGACCTGGGCCTTCCGATCGGCCGCCCGGGCCGAATCCTTCACGCTGCGCTCGGCGTCGTAGAGCCGTGCGCGCAGCAGTGCCATCGCACGGGCGCGGTTCTTGTGCTGCGACCGTTCCTCCTGAACGAACACCACGATGCCGGTCGGCAGGTGGGTGATGCGGATCGCCGATTCGGTCTTGTTGACGTGCTGGCCGCCCGCGCCCTGGGCCCGCATCGTGTCGATCTTCAGGTCCGCATCGTTGACGTGGATGTCGACCTCCTCGGCCTCCGGGAGTACCGCCACGGTGGCGGCGGAGGTGTGGATCCGCCCCTGCGTCTCGGTGTCGGGCACGCGCTGCACCCGGTGAGCGCCGCTCTCGTACTTGAGGCGGGCGAAGACGCCCCGGCCCTTCACCTCGGCCACGACCTCGCGGAAGCCGCCGACCGTGCCCTCGCTCTCGGAGATCACCTCGACCCGCCAGCCCTTCGATTCGGCGTATTTGGCGTACATCCGGAACAGGTCGCCAGCGAAGAGGGCCGCCTCGTCGCCACCGGTCCCGGCGCGGACTTCCAGGATCGCGCTCTTCTCGTCGGCGGCGTCTTTCGGAAGGAGCAGCACCTGCAGGGCCCGGTGCGCGGCTTCGAGCGCCTCCTGCGCCTCCGGCTTCTCATCGGCGGCGAGGGCCCGCATCTCCGGATCCGTGCCCGGCTCGTCGATGAGGGCCTCGACGCCCGCGAGGTTGTCCAGGGCCGCGCGGTAGCCGCGGATCGCCGCCACGACGGGGTCGAGGTCGGACAGCTCGCGGGAGAGCTGGACCACGGTCTCCGGGTCGATCTCGCCGGAGCCGAGCTGCGCGGTGACGATGTCGTGCCGCGCCAGGATGGCGTCGAGGCGCTCGGTGGGAAAGGGGATCATCGCCCGTGTTTCTGCAGGTCTGCGCGTGCCGTTCCGGGCTGGGCGCGGGTCTCGTCTCGGGGGGAAGAGACGCGTGGCTTGGAGGGACCGTGACCCGGCAGGACTTCCCCCAAATCCACGCCCCTTCCGTTCGAGAGCGGAAGCCGCGGCGCGTCGGCCGAAAGCGTCGTGGCGTTGCCGTACAACCCCGGCCGAATGTTCGGCAAGGGTCGCGGTTAAATAGGGATGCCGTGGGCGTGCGCGAAGGCCGTGAGCGCCGGGCGCAGGGAGTCGCCGTCATGCATCCGCGCCATCTCGGCGTCGATGAGTTCGGCGATGGCACCCGCATCGAGGCTCAGCACCATGGCCTTGACCGGCCCGATCGCGGCCGGCGACATCGACAGCTGCCGGTAGCCGAGGCCGATCAGCGCCATGGCGTCGAGGGGGCGGCCGCCGATCTCGCCGCAGACCGTCACCGGGCAGGAGGCCGCGTTGGCCCGCTCGGCGATCAGCCGGAAGGCGCGGAGGGCCGCCACGCTCAACGGATCGAAGCGGTCGGCGACCCGGCGATTCTCCCGGTCCACAGCGAACAGAAATTGCATCAGGTCGTTCGAGCCGACCGACAGGAAATCGGCCTCCCGGGCGATCTCGTCGATCTGGAACAGGAGCGAGGGCACCTCGATCATCGCGCCGAGGCGGCAATCGGTGGGAAGCCGGTAGCCGTGGCGCTTCAGGTAGGCCTTCTCCCGCTCGACGATGCCGCGGGCGCGCACGAACTCGTCCACCGTGGCGACCATCGGGAACATGATCTTGAGCGGGTCGCCGTCGGCGGCCTTCAGCAGGGCGCGCAGCTGCATGCGCAGCAAAGCCGGCCGGTCGAGGCCGATGCGGATCGCCCGCCAGCCGAGGGCGGGGTTCTCCTCCTCGAGCTTGGCCATGTAGGGCAGGATCTTGTCGCCGCCGATGTCGAGGGTGCGGACGGTGACGGACTTGCCTGCGGAAGCGGCGAAGACCTTGCGGTACAGCTCCTCCTGCTCGGCCGCCGACGGCATGCGCTGCGCCACCATGAACTGCAGCTCGGTGCGGAACAGGCCCACGCCCTCGGCGCCCGTCTCCTGCAGGTGGCTGAAATCGACCAGCAGGCCGGCATTGAGGTGCAGGCCGACGCGCACGCCGTCGCGGGTCTGGGCGGGCACGTCCCGCAGCGCCCGATACTGCTCCTGCCGCCGGGCGCGCAGGCGCACCATCTCGGCATAGGCGGCCTCGACCTCGGGACCGGGCCGGACATGGATCTCGCCGGCCACGCCGTCGACGATGATGGCATCGCCCGCGTCGCACAGGGCGGTGGCATTCTCCACCTCGCCCACGGCCGGGATGCCCAGCGCCCGGGCGACGATCGCCACGTGGCTGGTCGGACCACCCTCCTCCAGGACGATGCCGCGCAGGGTCGAGGCCTCGTAGTCGAGGAGGGCCGCCGGACCCATGGTGCGCGCCACCAGGATGGCGTTCTCCGGCAGCACCATGGTTCCGGCCGCTTCGGAGCCGATCAGGGTGCGCAGGACGCGGTTGGCGAGATCGTCGAGATCGTGCAGCCGCTCCCGCAGATACGGATCCGACTGGCGCATCATCCGCGCGCGGTTGTCCGACTGGACCCGCTCGACCGCGGCTTCTGCGGTCAGGCCCGACGCCACGGCCTCCCGCATGCGCCGGAGCCAGCCCTTGTCGTGGGCGAACATTCGGACGGTCTCGAGAACCTCGCGGCTCTCCGCGGTACCGATCCGGTCGCCGCGCTCCACCAGCGCGTCGATCGCCGAGCGGACCTCCTCGATGGCCGCGTCGAGGCGCGCGACCTCGCGGTCGACGTTCTCGGCGATCAGCGTCTTCACCACGACGCGGGGCTCGTGCAGCACCACGTAGCCGAGGCCGATGCCGTCGGCCAGCGCGATGCCCCGCGCCAGGACCGGGCGGCGGGCCGCGGTGCCGGCATCGGGGGCCAGCCCCTCGAGCTCGCCCGAGGCGATCATCTCCGAGAGCACCATGGCGGTGGTCTGGAGCGCCTCGATCTCCTCCTCGGAGTAGACGCGATAGGTCTTGTTCTGGACCGTCAGGACGCCGAGCGTGTTGCCCGCCCGCAGCAGCGGCACGCCCAGGAAGGCGTGATAGGCCTCCTCGCCGGTCTCCGGACGGTACGAAAAGGCCGGGTGGTTCTGCGCATCCGAAAGGGAAAGCGGCTCCGCCGTGCGGGCGATCAGGCCGACCAGGCCCTCATCGGTCCGCATGCGAGTCTGGTGG
The DNA here is from genome assembly GCF_003254375.1 of Methylobacterium sp. XJLW. Classification (NCBI taxonomy): domain Bacteria; kingdom Pseudomonadati; phylum Pseudomonadota; class Alphaproteobacteria; order Hyphomicrobiales; family Methylobacteriaceae; genus Methylobacterium; species Methylobacterium sp. XJLW. The sequence continues at coordinate 364,462 of NZ_CP016429.1, forward strand.
ACCGCTTCGCGGTTGAGGCCCTCGGTGGCGAACAGTTCGAGGGTGTTGTCATCGCGCAGCACATAGACCGAGCAGACCTCGGCCACGACATTGGCGGCGATCAGGACGACGATGCGATCCAGGCGCGCCTGGGGGCTGACCGGCTCCGCCATCGCTTCGCGGAGGCGGCGCAGCAGCAGGCGCGGGCCTCCGGGCGCAGCGGGCATCGGTTCGTCGTTCCAGCGTCGGTGAGTGGCCTTGGCGTCGACCACCCTGCAACCTTGGCGCCAAACCCGGGACGGCTGGCACCGGATGGACCGGACCGCTGGTCCCAGAGACGCTCTGAGATCGGCGGATCGGCCCGTGACTGTCTAGTTCACACCACGCGACCCGCTCGAACCCGCGTCGTCCCAGGCTCAGGCCTGGTCCAGGCCGTATAGCGAGTGAAGCGTGCGCACGGCAAGCTCCGTATAGGCGGCGTCGATCAGCACGGAGAACTTGATCTCCGAGGTGGTGATCGCGCGGATGTTGATCCCCTTCTCGGCAAGCGCCCTGAACGCCTTGGCGGCCACACCCGCATGGCTGCGCATGCCGACGCCGATCGCCGATACCTTCACGACATCGGTGGCCCCCTCGATCTGGGCGTAGCCGATCTGCGTGCGGGCCTCGTCGAGGATGGCGCGCGAGCGCTGGTACTCGGAAGCCGGCACCGTGAAGGTCATGTCGGTGGTCGACTGGTCGCCCGACACGGTCTGGATGATCATGTCGACGTTGATGTTGGCGTCGGCCAGCGGCCCGAAGATCGCGGCGGCCACGCCGGGGCTGTCCTTGACACGGCGCAGGGTGATCTGCGCCTCGTCCCGGGAGAAGGCGATCCCGGTGATGATCTGCTGTTCCACGATGTCGTCCTCGTCGCAGATGAGGGTGCCCGGGCGCGCGGCGTCCGGCGGATCGAAGGAGGAGCGGACCGTGGTCGGCACCCGGTGGACCATGGCAAGCTCCACCGAGCGGACCTGCAGCACCTTGGCGCCCAGCGAGGCCATCTCCAGCATTTCTTCGAAGGTCACCCGCTCCATGCGGCGGGCCTTCGGCACGATGCGCGGATCGGTGGTGTAGACGCCGTCCACGTCCGTGTAGATGTCGCAGCGCTCGGCCCCGATCGCGGCCGCGACCGCCACCGCCGAGGTGTCGGAGCCGCCACGGCCCAGCGTCGTCACGCGGCCGGTCTCGGCATGGACGCCCTGGAAGCCGGCGATCACCGCGACCTCGCCCTTTGCGAAACCCGCCTCGAGGTTCTTGGGATCGATCTCGGCAATCCGCGCCGAGCCATGGGCGTCCGAGGTCACGAGCGGAATCTGCCAGCCCTGCCAGGAGCGGGCCTTGACCCCGTCCTTCTGGAGGGCGATCGCCAGGAGGCCCGCGGTGACGAGTTCGCCCGAGGCCACGACGGCGTCGTATTCCCGCGGGTCGTAGAGCGCGTTCGCGTCCTTGACCCAGTCGACCAGCTCGTTGGTCTTGCCTGACATGGCCGAGACGATCACGGCAACGTCGTAGCCGGCCGCCACCTCGCGGGCGACGTGGCGCGCCACATTGCGGATGCGGTCGACGTTGGCGACGGAGGTGCCGCCGAATTTCATCACCAGACGGGGCATGGTCTCTCGGTCGCGGGTTCCCGGTGGCGATTGGACGGACCGCTGCAGCCCGGTCCGGATGGTGCCCGGCGGGTACAAGCGGCTCGGTAGAGTGTCAACAACCGGCCAAGCATGGCGCCCGCGCGCCGCGGCGACTTCCGAGCGATCTCCATGCTAGAGCGCGGACACGACGCATCGCGGCGGATCCGGCCTACCCGGCCAGCCCGGATAGAGGGGCGGACCGGATCGGGGCGGCGCCGGCATGAGGACGGAACGCGCATGGACAGGGCAGCCACGGATCGGGCCACGGATCGGGCCACGGACGGGTTCGTCGACCGCGGTGAGGTTGCGCGCTTCGATGCGCTCGCCGCCACGTGGTGGGACGAGACCGGCCCGATGCGCGTCCTCCACCGGTTCAATCCGGTGCGGCTCGCCTATATCCGCGACGCCCTGTGCCGGCGGTTCGGACGCGATCCGCGCGCGCCCTTTCCGCTGGACGGGCTTTCGATCTGCGACGTCGGCTGCGGCGGCGGCGTCCTCTCGGAACCCCTCGCCCGGCTCGGCGCACGCGTGACCGGGCTCGATCCGGCCGAGCAGAACATCGCGGTGGCCCGGGCCCATGCCGAGGCGGCGGGCGTGCCGGTCGATTATCGCGGCGCGACCATCGAAGCGGTGGTCGCCGGCGGCGAGCGTTTCGACGCCGTGCTGATCATGGAGGTGGTGGAGCACGTCTCCGACATGCCGGCCTTCGTGCGGACCGCCTGCGCGGGGGTGAAGCCCGGCGGACTGCTGTTCGGGGCCACCCTGAACCGGACTCTGCGCTCCTTCGCGCTGGCCATCGTCGGCGCCGAATACGTGCTCGGCTGGCTGCCGCGGGGCACGCATGACTGGCAGAAATTCGTGACGCCCGACGAACTCGCCCGCGCCATCCGGGCGGGAGGGCTCGCCGTCACCGACACGGTGGGGGTCGTCTACAACCCGCTCACGGATGGTTGGCGCACGAGCCGCGACACGGCCGTGAACTATATGGTCGCGGCCGAACGCTCTGCGTGAACGGGTTGCGTCCCCCGCCGTTGGAGACGGGACGGAGGGCGCGGCGATGCTTGAGAAAATCCCCGGGGCGGTCGGCGAAGCCCTGTCGGGCCTGAAGGCCGGCCGGGACAAGACGGCGGTCCATTCGGACTTCTCCGACATTGCCGACACCGTGACGCTGACCAGTCCGGCCTTCGCGGACGGGGCGGACATGCCGGCCCGCTTCACCGCGGACGGTGCGGGCGTGTCCCCGCCGCTCGCCTGGAGCGGCCTGCCCGCGGGCACCGCTGCCCTGGTGATCCTCGTCGAGGACGCCGGGAGCCCGACGCCGCGTCCGCTGGTCCACCTGATTGCCTGGGCGATCCCGCCCGAGCCGGCCGAATTGCCCGAAGGTGCCTTGGCGAGCCCCGGGCACCCGGGCTCAGGCCACGCGTTGGGCCAAAACAGCTTCCTGCGCGCGGAATGGTTGCCGCCGGATCCTCCGACGGGCCACGGGCCGCACGACTACGTCTTCCAGATCTTCGCGCTGCGGCAGTCTCTCGCCCTGGCCGAGGCGCCGGGCCGGGGCGCACTGATCGATGCGATGCGCGGGCACGTCCTCGCAAAGGGCACGCTGACCGGCGTTTACTATCGTTCCTGATGGCGTCGCTACCCTCGAACACCATCCTGATCTGTCACTCCCATGCGTTGTGCCGTTTCGGCAGTCCCAGTATTGTGTCGACCAAATAAGTCGGCCGGGCAAAGCGTCCGGACGGACCTGGAGATCGAGTCTGTGGGCGTCGGTGTGCACACGAAGCGGCGGAGCGGCCGCATGGGGATGCGTGCCCTGGCCGAATCGGATGTCGGGACCTGGACTTGGCACATCGCCGACGACGTCCTCGAATGCGACGCCGCCGCCGCGACGGTCCTGGGCCTGCCGCGGCCGAAAGGCGGCCGGGGGACGCCCTTCGCGGCGTTCCTGGAGCACATCCATCCCGAGGACCGGCGACGGATCGGGTGCATCATCGCTGACCTTCGCCGCGAGGGCGGCCTGTATATCGCGCAGTACCGGACCGTACCGGTACCCGGCGAAGTCCGCTGGGTGCTCGTGCGCGGCCGGTATATCCGGAACGCCGAGGGCGTCGTGGACGAGGCCCACGGGATCGTCATCGATGTGACCGCGTGCAGCCGTGAGGGCTTTCTCGACGAATCGGCGTTCTACGCGACGGATGCCGCCGCCGGCGGCATCGATCAGGTCGCCGAGATGGCGCTGGCCCTGTACACGGCTGCGGAGAATGGCCTCTCCCGGCCGGGTTTCGACCGTCTGAAACCGCTCCTCGACATGCTGCTGCACCAGATCGGCCGGCAGCTCGTGATCGCACCGGCGGTGCCGGATCTCGACAGCGTCCATTGAGCAGGACCGGCAGCACGATGCCCGCTGCGCCTTGCCTTGTGGGGGCGACTCCTGATATGGCCGCGCCATCCCGCGATGCGTGAGCCGTGATCGCCGGACGCGACTGCGCGTCCTGCCTCAAGGCTACGTTCCCGATCCCTTACTGATGGACGGCCCTCCGGGCTCGAAAGACCGATGAAGATCCGCAACTCCCTCAAGTCCCTGCGTGGCCGCCACCGCGACAACCAGCTCGTGCGCCGCAAGGGGCGGGTCTACGTGATCAACAAGACCCAGAAGCGCTTCAAGGCCCGCCAGGGCTGAGACCGTTCCGACCGGCCGAGGCCGGACGGAGAACGGCACCGATCGAGGAAACGGCCGTGTCCACCGGGTGCGGCCGTTTCCGCGTGCGCGCGGCACCGCGGCACGTTGACGGACGTGGCGACGGCGCACAGTCTGGCTGCATGATGCCGACCCGTCTCATAGCCGCCCTGGTCTGCCTGCCGGCCCTCGCGGCGACACTGCCGGCGGCCGAGGCAGCGCCGCAATCGACCCGGCCCGGCCGGCCGACCGCCGAAGCGAAGCCGGCACCGAAGCCGCCGAGCCTCGATGACCTGTTCGCGCGCCTGCGCGCCAGCGAGGATCCAGCGGAGGCCAAGGGCATCGCGCGACTGATCGAGCGGCACATGGCCGGATCCGGCAGCCCGACCGTCGACCTGCTGACCGACCGCGCCCGCCAGGCCGTCACCGCCCACGACTTCCCCCTGGCGGCCGAGCTGATGGACCGCGTCACCGCCCTCGAACCGAATTGGTCGGAGGGCTGGAACCGCCGCGCGACGGTGTTCTGGCTGCTTACCGACAAGGACGATGCGCTGGCCGATCTGCGGCGGGCCCTGGTCCTGGAGCCGCGCCACTTCGAGGCCTGGGCCGCCATGGGCCGGATCTACGAATCCCTCGACGACAAGGCGCGTGCGCTGGCAGCGTTCCGGCGGGCGAAGGCGCTCTACCCGCAGATGGAGAAGGTCGGCGAGGCGATCAACCGCCTCACCCCGGAGGTCGACGGCCGCGACCTGTGACCCGGGTGATCGCCGTCCTCCTGACCCTCCTTGCCCTGCCCTTCGCCCTCGCCGGCCTCGTTCTGGCGATCGGGGCCCTGGCGGCGCTGGTGATCACGCTCCGGGTCGGCGCGGCCAACCCGCCCGCGGGTCCGTTCGTGACGATCACCGGCGGGCGGCTCGCGACCCTGCAGGACGGCCCGGCGAACGGGCCGCCCGTCGTCCTCCTGCACGGGGCCTCGGCCAACGCGTCGGATCCTATGGAGGGGATCGGCCGCCGCCTCGCCGCGCAGGGCTTCCGGGTGATCGCCTTTGACCGGCCGGGATTCGGATGGAGCGACCGGATTGCCGGCGGCGACGCCGCGGCACCCTCCGTGCAGGCCGGGATGATCGCGGAAGCGCTGAACCGCATGGGCGTCGGGCCGGCGGTGGTGTTCGGTCATTCCTGGGCCGGCGCCCTCGCTTTGGCCCTCGCCCTGGATCATCCGGAGCGGGTTTCCGCTCTCGCCCTCGCCGCGCCTGTGGCGATGCCCATGCCGGACCGGATGCCGGATCTGCCGTGGTACTGGCGGTTCGCCATAAAGCCCCCGGTGGCGTGGGTGCTCAGCCGGACGATCGGACCGCCGATCGCGCGTCGGTTCCTGCCCGAGGCGGCGCGCCGGGTCTTCAAGCCGCAGCCCGCGCAGGCGGATTATCCGGACTTGGCCAGATCCGACCTGGTTCTGCGACCGGAGACGCTGCTCGCCAACGTCCAGGATCTGCTCGGCCTGTCGCGAGCCCTCGCGGCGCAGAGCCCGCGCTACGGCAGGATCCACATCCCGACCCTGGTGATCTCCGGCGAGGCCGACCCGATCGTCCGCGCCGACGCGCAGGCGGTGCCGCTCGCGCGGGCGATCCCGGGGGCGCGGCTCGTGCTGCTGCCGGGCATCGGCCACATGCTCCAGTATGTCGCCGCCGAGCGGGTCACGGAGGAGATTATCCGGCTGGCCGCGGCGACCAATGCGGCCGGTTCGGAACCGGCCGTCGCGCATTGAACCGCGGGCCGGTCAGGACACGTACGTCCGCCTCGTCCCGGGGCAACGGTGGCAAGCCCGGTTTTGAGAATTGCTGTCCGCGCAAGATCCCGCCGCGTCGGCTGCCGGCATCCCGATCGCAATCGGGATGCCGGCAGTGCTGGAGGCCTGCCGCCTCACGCCTTCTCGGCGTGCTCGCGGGTGATGAAGGTCAGCCGCACGAGGTTGGTGGCGCCCGGCGTGCCGAACGGCAGGCCGGCGACGACGATCACCCGGTCGCCCACCGCGGCAAACTTCTCGCGGACGGCGAACTTGGCGGCGCGGAAGGACATGTCGTCCACGTCGCTGGCATCCTTGGTGACGATCGGATGCGTGCCCCAGGCCAGGGCGAGGCGCCGCGCCGTCTCGCGCCGGGGTGTCAGCGCGATCACGGTGGCGTTCGGGCGCTCGCGCGACAGGCGGAGCGCCGTGGAGCCGGAATTGGTCCAGGCCATGATCGCGTCGAGGTTCAGGGCATCGACCATCTGGTGGGCGGCCGCCGCGATGGCATCGGCGGCCGTCTCGTCGGGGGTCGCGCTCTGCGCCCGGATGATCGACCAGTAGATCGCGTCCCGCTCCACCTGCTCGGCGATGCGGTTCATGGTCTCCACGGCCCCGATCGGGTGGGCCCCCGAGGCGCTCTCCGCAGAGAGCATCACGGCATCCGCCCCCTCGTAGACCGCCGTGGCGACGTCCGAGACCTCGGCGCGTGTCGGGACCGGAGCCGTTATCATCGATTCGAGCATCTGGGTGGCCACGACCACCGGCTTGCCGTAGCGCCGGGCGCCGCGGGTGATGCGCTTCTGCACCCCCGGGACCTGCTCCAGGGGCATCTCCACGCCGAGATCGCCGCGGGCGACCATCAGGCCGTCGGAGATCTCGATGATCTCGTCGAGGCGCGCCAGCGCCTGCGGCTTCTCGATCTTGGCCATCACCAGGGCGCGGCCGGCGCAGACCTTCTTCACCTCGGCCACGTCCTCGGGCCGCTGGACGAACGAGACGGCGATCCAGTCGGCGCCCGCGTTCAGGCCGGCATCGAGATCAGCCCGGTCCTTGTCGGTCATCGCCGGGACCGGGATCACCGTATGCGGCAGGGATACGCCCTTCCGGTTCGAGATCCGGCCGCCGACCTCGACGCGGGTCACGGCGCGGTTGTGCGAGGTCTCGACCACCGTCAGCCGGAGCTTGCCATCATCGAGCAGGATGGCGTGGCCCGGCTCCAGCGCCTCGAGGATCTCGGGATGCGGCAGGTGGCAGCGGGCGGCATCGCCCGGCGTCGGATCGCCGTCGAGCACGAAGGTGGCGCCGGCCTCGATCATCGCGGCCCCCTCCGCGAAGGTGCCGAGCCGCAGCTTCGGCCCCTGCAGGTCGACCAGGATGCCGATCGGCCGCTTGGCCTCCCGCTCGATGGTGCGGATCGCCTCCACCTTCTCGGGCAGCTTCTCGCGCGGCAGGTGGCTCATGTTGAGCCGGAACACGTCGACGCCCGCGCGGAACAGCCGCTCGATCATCTCCGGCGAATCGGAGGCCGGGCCCAGGGTGGCGACGATCTTCGTGCGGCGTGACCGTTTCAAGCGTATTCCTCCGGTTGTTCGTTGCCGTGCAGCATGAAGCGCCGCCGGTTCAAGGGTTTGGCCACGGGTGTGAGCATCCCGCGCCGGACAGCGTCAAGGCCGCCGCCTTCACGTTACGGTTTTGCCGGCGCCTCGGCCCGGTTGGGATCGGTGAGCTGGATGGTCCAGCTCTTCTGCTCGCCGGTATCGACTTCGAAGAAGCCGTTCCGGTCGTAGCCGCGGGCGAGACAATCCTCGATCCCGCGGATCGTGAATTCCGAATCACGGGTGCACATCAGCGAGCGGCCGCTCCACTCGCCGCCGCGCGTGTAATCGACTGCGAACACGTAGTAGAACCGCGCCGCCAGCGCGCCTTTGAGAAGCGTCTCGCAGGCCTTCGGCGCCAGATCCCACCAGCCCTCCGTCACCCAGCCCTGCGGGTCGCGATAGCCCAGCGAGATCCCGACCTTGCTGGCGGTCTGGTTGCACAGGCGCAGATCCGCCCGGGCGGGGCTCGCGCCGAGGAGCGCGAGGCCGAGGACCGTGACTGCCGGGAGGAGCTGAGCCGCCGAGACGCGCGACCTAGTTGACGAGGATGATGCGGCAGTCGTTGACATTGGTACAGGTCGGACCGGGGTTCACGAGGTCGCCGAGGGCCGCGAAGAACGCGGTGGAGTCGTTCTGCTCCAGCATCGCGGCCGGGTCGAGGCCGGCGGCCCGGGCCCGCTCCAGGGTCGTCGGATCGATGAGGCCGCCCGCCGGGTCGGTGGCGAGGCCCCGGCCGCCGTCGGTCCCGTCGGTATCGGCACTGATGCCGAAGATGCCGGGCTCGCCGTCCAAGGCCACCGCCAGCGCCAGGGCGTATTCCTGGTTCGGGCCGCCATGGCCCTCACCGCGGATCGTGACGGTGAGCTCGCCGCCGGAGATCAGCGCCACGCGCCGGCCCTCGGCCTTGAGGCGCTTGGCCTCGGCCGCGTGCTCGGCAGCGACCTCGCGGGCCTCGCCTTCGAGATCGGCGCCGAGCAGGATCGGCTCGTAGCCGGCCGCGCGGGCGGCCTCGGCGGCGGCATTCAGGGCGTCGATCGGCCGGGCGATGATCCGGTACTCGGCGCGGGCGAAGGCGGGGTCGCCGGCCTTCGGCGTCTCGTTGTTCGGGTCGTTGAGGAGCCGCGAAGCCTCCTCGGGCAGCGGGATGCCGCGCTTCTCGCAGATGGCGCGGGCATCGGCGAGCGTGGACGGATCGGGCACCGTCGGGCCCGACGCGATCACCGCCGGATCGTCGAACGGCACGTCGGAGATCGCCAGCGTCAGGATGCGCCGGGCGTTGCGGGCCGCGAGGGCGAGGCGTCCGCCCTTGATCCGCGAGATGTGCTTGCGCACCGTGTTGATCTCGCCGATCGGCGCGCCGGAGCGGAGCATCGCCCGGGTGATCGCCTGCTTCTCGACGAGCGTCAGGTCGCCGGCCGGGGCGATCCAGTTGGCCGAGCCACCGCCCGACAGCAGGACCAGGACCTCGTCGTCCGGCCCCGCCTCGGTGGCGAGCCGCAGGGCCTCCCGGGTCGCCGAGATGCCGGCCTCGTCGGGCACCGGGTGGCCCGCCTCGACCATGTGGATGCCCGGCGCGTCCTGGCCGTAGCCGTGGCGGGCCACTGCGAGGCCGACGATCCGGTCGTCGCCGAGTCCATGCTGCCGGCGGTAGAACCGGCTCGCCACGGCGCTCATGCTGCCGGCGGCCTTGCCGGCCGCCAGGATGATCAGACGTCCGGGGCTCGGCTCCGGCAGGTGGGGCGGCAGGCAGAGATCCGGATGGGCGGCGCGGATCGCGGCCGTGAGAATCGCGTCGAGGAGCGCGCGCTGATCCCGGATGGCCGCATCGGCGACGGGCGGAACGGTCTCGGTCATGGCGTCGAACGGGCTCCTCTCTTGTTTGTGTCGCACACTCCCCGCCCGTTTCTTCCCTGGGCGGCGGGCCCGTTTCTTGCCGTGAGCGCACGATCCTTGATAGGTGATCTGCCCGAGCGGCCGCGCGACGGCAAGCGCCATCCGCGCCCTCGCACAGATCTGAAGACCTCGGAGCCCCGTGACCCGTCCGGAGACAGAAACGGCCCTCCCGCCCGCGCATCCCTGCGAGATCATCCCCGGCGACCCCGCCTGCGGCCTCGTCATCGCCTGCGATCACGCCTCAAATTTCGTGCCGCCGGATATCGAGCTCGGTTTGCCGGAGTCGGAATACGCCCGGCACATCGCTTACGATATCGGCGCGGCGGCAGTGACGCGGAGCCTCGCGGCGCAGCTCGGGGCCCCGGCGATCCTCACGAACTTCTCGCGGCTGATCATCGACCCGAATCGCGGGCGCGCCGACCCGACGCTGGTGATGCGCCTGTCAGACGGCGCCGTGGTTCCGGGCAATGCCCGGATCGACGAGGCCGGCAAGCAGGCGCGGATCGCCCGGTTCTACGCCCCGTTCGACGCGGCCATCGACGACGCGATCGCCGCCGCCGCGGCGGCCGGCCGTCCGCCCGTGCTCCTGACCCTGCACAGCTTCACGCCCTACTGGCGCGGCATCGCGCGGCCCTGGCAGGTCGGCATCCTGTACGACGGGGACGAGCGCTTTGCCCGCCCCCTCATCCGCGCGCTGGAGGCGGATCCCGCCGGGCTGACCGTCGGCGACAACCAGCCGTATGGCGGCGGCCTGCCGGGCGACACGATCGACCGTCACGCCACCGCGCGGGGCCTCGCCAACGCCCTCGTGGAGATCCGCCAGGATCTGATTGCCGGCGCGGACGGACAGGCCGAGTGGGCCGCGCGCTTCGCCCGCATCCTTCGCCCGCTCCTCGCGGCTTGATCTCCGTCCGGCCGCTCCCGAAATCGGGAGCGGGCCGCCCGACCTGAAGAGAGTTGCCACCGATGAGCGCGATCGATCCCCGGACCCAGACGGAACTCGAAGCCGCGGTGTTCCGCCGCCTCGTCGCGCATCTGCGCAATCGGACGGATGTGCAGAACATCGACCTGATGAATCTGGCGGGCTTCTGCCGGAACTGCCTGTCGAACTGGCTCAAGGACGCCGCCGATGAGACAGGCGTGCCGCTGACCAAGGACGAGAGCCGCGAGGCCGTCTACGGGATGCCTTACGCCGAGTGGAAGGCGCGCTTCCAGACCGAGGCAACCCCGCAGCAGCAGGCGGGCTTCGCGGCGTCGCAGGCCAAGGAGCATTGAGGCGGCGGCCGGCAGGCAGCGAATCGGCTAAGCTTCCAGTAAGGCCGGCCCATTAACCACGGGTCCAGGGCGCAACCGCGCCGTGCATTCGGGAGAGCCCCATGAACGCCCATTCGATGCCCACCGCCGCGCAGCGGCCCGGCGGCGACGTCTCGTCGGCCGAGGGCGTAGCCGCCGACGAGCTGAAGCAGTTCATCGAGCGCCTGGAGCGCCTCGAGGAGGAAAAGGCCGGCATCATGGGCGACATCAAAGAGGTGTTCGCCGAGCTGAAGGGCCGGGGCTTCGACGCGAAGGCCGTCCGCACGATCCTCCGCATCCGCAAGCAGGATCACAGCGAGCGCCAGGAGCAGGAGGCGATCCTCGAGCTCTACATGCAGGCCCTCGGCATGGCGTAGTCGGACCAGGCGGCAACGCACGCCCACCCGTCCGCGCCATCCTTGGCCTGAGGGCCTGCAGCCCAGCGGGGGTCTCGACGGAGCAGACCAGGGAGCGCCGTGCTCTCTGGAGATCGCCTTCGAAGCCCGCGGACGCGGGTCTCTCGGGACGAGGGGTATGGGTTGGACAGCGTTCCCTGCGCTCCGCCCCGCGGGCCGGACGGTGCGACGCTCAGTGCGCCTCCGCGGCGGCCGACACGGCAGGACTGTTGTCGAGGCCGAGGGTGCGGCCGGGATACCCGGCGGCATCGAAGTAGCGGATCTCGCCCACCGTCTGGTAGGCGAGCGCCGTCACGTGGCCGGCGGCGTCCGGCTCCGAGCGCAGCTCCGCCCGGGCGAAGGTCGGCGTGCTGCCATTGGCCAACGCCTCGGTCAGGACGCGGCCGACCAGCCGGCCCTTGCCGGGAATCGTGAGGCCCAGGAGCTGGGCGATGGTCTTGCCGAGGTCGGCATTGCTCGCCGGCACCGCGCTCGCGAGGCCCGCCCGGAAGCTCGGCCCTGCCGCGCCCATGACGTTCCGGGTATCGGCGCGGGAGAAGCTGCCGTGCATGCCCTGCCCCTGCTGCAGCCCGGTATCGGAGACCTCGACCCCGCAGGTGGTCGGATCGGCGCAGCCGGTCGAGAAGCTCCGGAAATTGACCACGATGGCCGGCATCGGCGTCAGCGCCGACCCGTCGAGGGCGATCGCTGAGAGGGGCAGCGTTCCCGGGATCGGGCCGAGGGTCGCGCTGACGAACAGGCCGCTCACGTAGTCCTGACGCGCCAGGGCGTCGACCACGCGGCGCGCCAGCGCCCGGTCGCCGTTCGGCAGGTAAACGAGATCCGAGCCGCCATTGGCCGCGACCACCACCTCGGGCTTGGCCGGATCCGCGCCGATCAGGCCGTTGGCCCGGCTCGGAAAGGCGTCGGCGGCGAGCCTGATGCCCCTGGCATCCGGATCGAACAGGCCGAGCCCGAGATCATGCGCGAGATCGATGGCGAGGAAGCCCGGCGGAAGCTGGCCCTTCGGCACCCCTTTATAGGCCTGCGACGCGGCGAAGCTGGTCCCGCTCTCCTTGGAGATGGTGGAGAAGCCGTGATCGGAGGTGACGATCACATCCGTGGTCTCCGCCAGACCGAGCGCCTTCAGTGCGCCGAGCAGCGCGGCCAAGTTGGCATCCGCGTTGCGGATCGCCGCGAGGCTCGTCGGTCCGTTGATCCCCGGGACGAGCCGGCCGAGACTGTCGCCCTGATTGTGCTGCGTCCCGTCGGGATCGCGCGACCAGTAGACGAGCACGAAGGGTTTTCCGCGGGCTTTGAACAGCGGTAGGACCGCCTTCGTCGCCACATCGGTGAAGTAGCCCTGCTGCTCGATATTGGCGGCGAGCGTCCCGGGCGAATCGGCGGTTCCGGCCAGGCCGTTGGCGCCCCGCGTCGGCGCCTGCAGCGGAAGCCCGGCCGCATCCAGGCGCGTGCACAGGTCGTCGCTCAGCGGGATGCCGCTCGGCCGGCCCGTGCTGTCGTCGACCAGGATGCTGTCCTGTCCGGAGCGCGCCGTGTGGTCGAAGATCAGGGAGGGGCCGAGCTTGCCGATGCTGGCCGTGGAGAGCCCCTGGGCGTGAGCCGCCCGCAGGATCGTCTCCTCGTTGAGGTAGTTGCCGGCGAAATGCGCGTCGACGTCGCCGAGGACGGGGTCGCTCTCCAGGAACGGCGTGAGGCTCTCTCCGGCCCCGGGGACCGGGAAGGCCGTGTAGATTGTGTTCCCGAATTGGCCGGTGTCGCCGAGCATGTGGCCGGTCGCCATCGCGGTGGCGTTCGGCATCGTGAAAGTCGGGAACAGGGAGTGCGTGTTGGTGAACCGCACCCCGGCCTTCATCAGGCTGTCCATCGCCGGCGCGTTCACGGCGTTCACCATGCCGTCGCGGAGCCCGTCCGCGATGAACAGGACGACATTCCGAGGCTGCGGCTGAGCCTGAGCCGCGCCGACGATCGACAGACCGACGAGACAGGACACAAAGAAACGCCGCATACCGAATCTCCACGTGATCCGGTCTGCGGCGTGAGCCTGAACGATGACGGGCGCGTGACAAATCCTAGGGACGTTGTCCCAAGGATCTCGGTTCTGGCTCCTCCTCCCGCCGGGAGGAGGACCGGCCTCAGGCCGCGCGCTTGGCCCGGTTCAGGAGCTTGCGGTTCACCAGGATCTCGGCGATCTGCACCGCGTTGAGGGCCGCGCCCTTGCGCAGGTTGTCCGAGACACACCAGAGGTTCAGGCCGTTCTCCACGGTCGCGTCCTCGCGGATGCGCGAGATGTAGGTCGCATCCTCGCCGGCCGCCTCGTGGGGCGTCATGTAGCCGCCGTTCTCGCGCTTATCGATCACCAGGACGCCGGGGGCGGCGCGCAGGATCTCGGTGGCCTTCTCGGCCGAGAGCGGCCGCTCGAACTCGATGTTGACCGCTTCCGCGTGCCCGATGAAGACCGGAACGCGGACGGCGGTCGCCGTCAGCTTGATCTTCGGGTCGAGCATCTTCTTGGTCTCGGCGACCATCTTCCACTCTTCCTTCGTGTAGCCATCCTCCATGAACACGTCGATGTGGGGGATGACGTTGAAGGCGATGCGCTTCGTGAACTTGCCGCCCTGCTTGATCTCGCCGGCGGTGAAGACGGCGCGGGTCTGGTTGAACAGCTCGTCCATCGCCTCCTTGCCGGCGCCGGAGACCGACTGGTAGGTCGAGACCACGACGCGCTTGATCGTCGCCGCCTCGTGGAGGGGCTTGAGCGCGACGACCAGCTGCGCGGTCGAGCAGTTCGGGTTGGCGATGATGTTGCGCTTGGTGAAGCCCACCACCGCGTCGGCATTCACCTCGGGCACGATCAGCGGCACGTCGGCGTCGTAGCGGAAGGCCGACGAGTTATCGATGACCACGCAACCCTGCTGGCCGATGCGGGGCGACCATTCCTTCGACGCCTCGCCGCCGGCCGACATCAGGCAGATATCGGTGTCGGTGAAGTCGTAGGTGTCGAGCGTTTTGACCTTGAGCGTCTTGTCGCCGTAGGAAACTTCCTGCCCCTGGCTGCGGCGCGAGGCCAGCGCCACGACCTCGTCGGCGGGAAAGGCCCGCTCGGCCAGGATATCGAGCATCTCGCGGCCCACGTTGCCCGTGGCGCCGACGACGGCGACCTTGTAACCCATCTCTTGTCTCCGCGCGGAAAACCCCGATCGATCCGGGTGCCGCGCTCCTGCCAGCAAAATCGGCCGAAGGATCGTTCGTGCCGGACGCGCCCGCAAAACGGGCGCGGCCGCAGACCCCGTCCTCAGCGGAGGTGGGGGCGACGGCCGCGCCGAGCAAGGCGCGCATGTGCCCATGCTGTCAAGGCCGACGACCGCGCAACGCCTGATTCACCCTGCGCGGAGGAATCCGGTGACGGACCCGGTCCGGGAACGGGCATGCAGTCCTGCCGTGCGAGGCTGACCGCCCAATCCCGCGTCCCGCCTTCGGTACGGAGCACGATGCTGATCGGAACAGCGCCCCTCGTCGATCGAGTCGGACTCCGCCCGCCCGCGGCACGCGCAGGCTGGTCACCGGGATCCCTCGGCCTGCGTCTCGCGCTGGCATCGGCCGCGATCGCCCTGGTGTGCGTGTTCGCCCGGTTGCCCGCCCCCCTCCCCGGCATCCAGCGCGCTCCGGATCTCGAGACCGCCTTCGTGCCGTCCGTCCGGGCTTCGCCGGCGCAGCCGGCGATCGCGCCCGCCCGGTTCGGCCTCGCCGAGCCTGGGCCCGATCCGGTGCGGGTCGCCGCCCGGGTCGATCCACGGACGGGCCTGCGCGAGGACACGCTGATGCGCGGCGATGTGGCTGCGATCGAGGCGCCTGCCCTGCGGATCGTCCTCACTCGCGGAACGCTCACCGGACCGCCGCCGTCGCTGTTCGTCCTGATGGCCCGGCGGGCCGCCAACGGCCCAGCCCTCGACCGCCCTGCCCTAGCGGTCGCGCGGACCGGAGCCCGCGGCCAGATCCGGACCCGGTTCGGCGCGGTCGAGACCCTGGAGATGACCTTCGCCGGACCGACGCAGCGGACCTGCACGGGTTTCGTCACCCGGGAGACGGGATTTCAGCTCGATGGATGGCTTTGCGCCCCCCTCGGCCATCCTCCGGAACCGCAGGCCGTGGCCTGCCTGCTGGATGCGCTGAGCCTCGTCGATCTTGCCGATCCCGACACGACGGCGGCCTTCGCTGCCGTGCCCGACCCCGCGAGCGCCTGCCCGGCGACAGCCGGCGCGGAACCTTCGAGCCGGACCGGATCGTTAATCCGACGGCCGCAAAATAAAAAATGAGGCCACAGTGTGGCAAATCGCACAAGCTCAGCCATAAGGGCGGAACAACAGCCTCGCCCAAGCGTCTTCTTGTCAAAGGCGGCGAACTGTTAAGCTTCGGTCGCCATACTGATGGCACTCATACACAAGGTTGGCCATGCGCTCGCTCAAGATCGCCCTTCTCGGCGTTGTCGCCGCCACCGGCCTCGGCGTTCTGGCCTCCGCGCCGGCTGAGGCGCAGGATGGTTTCGTTTCCGGCCCAATCTACCGGGTCAGCCGCCCGCTCCCGATCCGGGTGCGCCCGCGCAGCTGGTTGGATGCCGGCAATGTGCCGCTCACCTCGAACGTCCCGGGTGCCGGCGGTTCGCGGAATCCGGCTTTGAACCCCTACCTGATCGCAGCGTCCAATCAGCTGACCCCGCCCTACGGCCCGACCGACCGCTTCGGCCGCGGGATCCTGCCGGACCCGATCACCAACGGACCGTTCATCGGCGCCCGTTCGAGCGCGATCCGCAACGTCGACCTCTCCTTCGTCGATCGCCTGGATCCGACCTCGCCGCTCTACGGCCGCCCCTACTGAGCGGCTCCCACAAACAGCGTGAACGTCGCGAAGCGCGGGTCCTTGGGCCCGCGTTTTTCGTTTGGCATCCATCCCGGGCACGCCTTCACCGGCGCCGGATATCCTGTATGCCAAGTGCCGCGGGAGCAGATCCGCTGCCGAGGCCGGGAACAGTGCCATGAAGCCGTTCGACTGGGTGACCGGGTATCCGTCCCTGCGCATGCCGATGTTCGGGCGCAACTGTGTCGCCACCTCGCACGCGCTGGCGGCACAGGCCGGCATCCAGATGCTCCAGGCCGGCGGGAACGCGGTCGATGCCGCGATCGCCACGGCGGCCGCCAAGACCGTGACCGAACCGTGCAGCAACGGCCTCGGCTCCGACGCCTTCTGCATCCTGTGGGACGGGAAGGCGCTGCACGGCCTCAACGCCTCTGGCGGGGCTCCGGCCGCTTGGAGCCCGGACTACTTCCTGCGGAAATACGGTCCGGCGGAACGGACGCCGATGCGCGGCTGGGATTCGGTCACCGTACCGGGGGCGGTGGGCGCCTGGGTCGCGCTCAGCGAGCGCTTCGGCCGCCTCCCCTTCGCCGATCTGATGCAGCCGGCGATCCGCATCGCCGAGCACGGCTATCTCGCGCCGGTCGTCGTGCAGCAGAAATGGGCGGCCGCCGCCGGGATCGAGGCGATCACCCGCCAGCCGGGCTTCGCGGAGTTCTTTCTGCCGCGCGGCCGAGCGCCGGATGTCGGCGAGCTGGTGACCTTTCCCGGCGCCGAGCGGACCCTGCGGCTGATCGGCGAGACCAAGGGCGAGGCCTTCTACCGGGGCGAGATCGCCGAGGCGATCGCCGCGCACGCGCGGGCCCATGGCGGCGCCATGACGGCCGCCGACCTCGCGGCGTACCGCCCCGAATGGGTGACGCCGACCGCCAAGGATTACCACGGCTACACGCTGCACGAGATCCCGCCGAACGGCCAGGGCATCGCGGCACAGATCGCGCTCGGCATCCTGGAGCAGTTCGACCTCGGCAGCCTGCCGGTGGACGGACCGGAGGCGCAGCACCTCCAGATCGAGGCGATGAAGCTCGCCTTCAGCGACACCTACCGGTACGTCGCCGACCCGCGCGGGATGGAGGTGACGCCCGAAGCCATGCTGGACCGCGCCTATCTGGCGGAGCGCGCCAAGCTGATCGACCGGAACCGCGCCCAGGTCTTCGGCCCCGGCAAGCCGCCCGCGGGCGGCACGATCTACCTCACCGCCGCGGATGAATCCGGGATGATGGTGAGCTTCATCCAGTCGAACTTCATGGGCTTCGGCTCGGGCGTGGTCGTTCCGGGCTGGGGGATCTCCCTGCAGAACCGCGGCTACGGCTTCGTGCTCGATCCTGCGAGCCCGAACGTGGTGGCGCCGGGCAAGCGCCCGTTCCACACCATTATCCCGGGTTTTCTCACCCGGGACGGCGCGCCGGTGATGAGCTTCGGCGTGATGGGCGGCAACATGCAGCCGCAGGGCCATGTCCAGACGCTGGTGCGGATGATCGACCACGGCCAGAACCCGCAGGCGGCCTGCGACGCGCCGCGGTGGCGGGTGAACGAGGGTCTCGACATCAACGTCGAGGCGGCGATGCCGCGGGCGACCCTGGACCGCCTGAAGGCCCTCGGCCACCGGCTCGAGGTGATCGAGGACAGCTACCAGGATTTCGGCGCCGGCCAGTTCATCTGGCGGATGGGCGATCCGGCGGTCGAAGGCTACGTGGCGGCGAGCGACCCGCGCCGCGACGGGCAGGCCGCCGTGTGGTGAGGCGCTACTTCACCTGCACGCTGTCCACGACCTGGCGGAACTTGGCGAGGACGCCGTCGCGCTGATCCTGCCGCACGACACCGAGGGCGCGGAGATAGCCATCCGGCGCGAACCGGATGGTCTGCATGACGACCACCGGCAGGTTGGTCGGCTGGTCGAGGGCGCGGGCCACGATCTCGTGCCAGTCGACGCCGTTCGAGCGGTAGCTCTGGGCCCGCTCGATGACGAAGTCCTTCATGGTCTGGTTCGAGGCCAGGGCGGCGCGGGCGAAGCCGTCCCGCTGCTCGGCCGAGGGCGGCTGCTGCACGGCCTGGGCAAGGACGAGGATCGGCTGCTCCAGATTCTGCATCTGGTCCTTGGGGCCGCTGGTCAGGAGGATCGAATTGCCGGCCATCACTCGCACCGGCCGGAAGCCCGCCATGTCGGCGATGCGGAAGGGCAGCGCGTCGACCTGCTGGGTCAGCGTCAGCGCAGGCCGGAGGGTGACGCCGGTCACCATCTTGCGCATCGAGACCTCGGTCTCGGCGTCGGGCAGCGCCTGGGCGATGATCAGTCCGGTCACGCTCGGCGTACCGACCACGAGAATCCACTTCCGGATCGCCGGAGCGGACGAGGCCGGATCGGCGGGCTGCTCACCGGTGTAGAGCATGCCCTCGTTGTCGCCGATCTTGACCTCCTCGCGCTTCTCGACCGCGAAGCCCTGGCTCAACAGGTTGGCGTCGGTGAAGCCGCTGACGAGTTCCGCGAAGGCGTTCGCGGGCAGCTCGACGACCGACACGGTCGCGCCCCCCTCCTTCCGCTCGAAGCCCGAGAAGCGCCGCGACAGCGACATGTCGGCCGGCGGATCGAAGCCGAAGCGCGAGCCCGGCGGGTAGACAGGATCTCCGGCCCAGGCCGCGGAGCCAAGGCTCACCGCAAGCGCGGCAGCGCCGAGAACCCGTCCGAGACGCAGCGTCAGGTTGCGCATCCGCATCGAAAACCGGTTCTCCTCGTGGACCCAACTTGGGGTTAGTCCGCTCGCGATGGGTCTGCCCGGCGACCTGATCTGTCAAGCCGGCAATGCCGCGCGCCTGCGATCACGATGAAAGGAAACCGCCAACGCCGCCGTGACGGCGATCCCGACGGCGTAGGCGCAGAGATTCCACGGGGAGACGAGTGTGCCGAGGAGGAGCTGGCCCGGCAGGGTTGCCCGGAAGGCGTCGAGCGCCGGGGTATGAACGAGACGGCTCGCTTCGATGAGCCCGGCGCCGAAGAAGGCGGCGATCATGCAGGTGCGCAGATCCCAGCCGGCCGGTCACAGGGCGGCCACCAGCAGGAACAGCATCGCTCCCCAGAGGATGCCGCCGCCGTAGTGGTGAACCGCGAGCGGCAGGTTCCACGCCGGCACGCGCAGCAGCAGCCCCAGCCCGATCACGGCGGCCGCGAGGCCGAGATGGGCTGCCCGGGCCAGCGGCAGATCCATCCGCGCGGGCGCCGGCATCGCGGCCGGCCCGCATTCCGGCGATCGCTCTAGCGCCACGGCGGTGCCGGCTCCGTGACGCGCCGCAGAGTGAGGTTGCAGCGGCCGCCCGGCGGGAGAAAACCGAGATCGGCCGTCTCCGCGAGAAGGTCGCCGGCCGGGTAGAGCCGGTCGATGCCGTGGTAGATCAGGCGCGAGGGGCCGCCGATCACCAGCGCGTCGCCGGCCTGCAGGCGGATCGAGCGCGTCGGATCCGCGCGGCTCAGGCCGCCGTAGCGGAACAGTGCCGCCGCACCGAGGGAGAGCGAGAGGACGGGCGCCGAGAGATCCGCCTCGTCGCGATCCTGGTGGAGACCCATGCGGGATCCCGGCGCGTAGAGGTTGATGAGACAGGCTTCCGGCGGCACCGGACAGTTCGCCAACACCGCCCAGGCCGCGAGGGCGGTCGGCGGCATCGCCGGCCATGGCCGCCCGGTCTCCGGATGGTCCGGCTGATAGCGGTAGCCCGCGACGTCCGAGACCCAGCCGAGGGGACCGGCATTCGACATCCGTACGGAGAACGGCTTGCCGGTGCGCGGCATCCGCGGCGTCACGGGCGGCGCCGTTTCGAGGATGGCGGCGATCTCGGCGGCGAGCCGGGCGCGGGCCGTCGCATCGAGGAAGCCGGGATGGTGGATCAGGCCGGGGGCGAGTTCCGTCGCCACTCAGCGGCCCGCGTCGACATCCTGCTCCAGCACGATCTTCGAGGCGACCGTGGTGTCGCCGTTGAGGCGGTAGACCAGCGGGACCCCGGTCCGAATCTGGAGATCCGGCACCTGCTCCTCGTTCAGCCCATCGAGGACCATCGCCAGGGCGCGCAGCGAATTGCCATGGGCCGCCACCAGGACCCGCTGGCCGGCCATCACCCGCGGCAGGATCGCCGCGATGTAATAGGGCAGCACCCGCGCGGCAGTGTCCTTCAGGCTCTCGCCGCCGGGCGGCCGCACGTCGTAGGACCGGCGCCAGGTATGGACCTGCGCGTCACCCCATCGGGCGCGGGCCGCGTCCTTGTTGAGGCCGGAGAGATCGCCGTAATCCCGCTCGTTGAGGGCCCTCTGCCGAATGATCGGAACATCCGGGAGAGCCATCTCCTCCAGGATCAGCGAGCAGGTGCGCTGGGCCCGCAACAATTCGGAGGTGAAGGCGACATCGAAGCCGTAGCCGTCCCGCTTCAACCCGCGGCCGGCCGCCCGGGCCTCGGCGATGCCGCGCTCGGTCAGGTCCGGGTCGCGCCAGCCCGTGAACAGGTTCTGGAGGTTCCACTCGCTCTGGCCGTGCCGGACGAGGACGAGGAGCCGTTCCATGGATGCACCGCTCCCGGTCACAGGCCGAGGACGTCGGCCATCGTGTAGAGCCCCGGCGGCTTGGGATGCGCCCAGAGCGCGGCCTTGACGGCGCCCGTGGCGAACAGGCCGCGGTCGGCGGCGTGGTGGCTGATCGTCAGGCTCTCGCCGGTGCCGGCGAAGATTACGCTGTGGTCGCCGACGACGCTGCCGCCCCGCAGGGTGGCGAAGCCGATATCGCCGGGCCGGCGGGCGCCGGTATGCCCGTCCCGGGTGGAGACGCGGACCGTCTTCAGGTCGACGCCGCGGCCCTCGGCGGCGGCCTCGCCCAGCATCAGCGCCGTGCCGGACGGCGCATCCACCTTCATGCGGTGATGCATCTCGGCAATCTCGATGTCGAACTCGTCGCCCAGCGCCTTCGCGACCCGGCGGACCAGCTCGGCCATCAGGTTGATGCCGAGCGACATGTTGCCCGATTGGACGATCCGGGCATGGTACGAGGCCGCCTTCAGCTTGGCGAAATCGTCCTCGGACAGGCCGGTCGTGCCGACGACGTGGACGATGCGGGCCTGGGCCGCCAGTTCGGCGAAGGCCACCGTGGCGGCGGGCGCGGTGAAATCGAGGACGCCGTCGGCGGCCGCGAAGGCCGCGAGCGCGTCATCGGTGACCGGCACGTCGAGGGGCTGGAGACCGGCGAGCAGACCCGCATCCTGCCCCAGGGCCGGGGAGCCTTCGCGCTCGATCGCCGCCGAGAGCGTACAGCCCTCAGACTGCGCCACCGCGCGGATCAGCATCCGCCCCATGCGCCCGTCGGCGCCGACCACCACGAGCCGCATTCCGTTCCCCAACCCACCTTGCTGCGCGCAGGATCCGCACCGCGCCGGCCCGTCCTGCGTCGGTGTCCGGGCTCCCCGTCTGCCGCAGGGGCGGCGGGAGCCCGGGCAACCTCACTCCTTCTCGGGGGCGATCTGCTCGAGGCCGCCGATATGCTTCTGCGCGTAGAGCGGCAGGCCGATCTGCTTGATCAGCTCCAGCTGCGTCTCGAGGAAGTCGATGTGCCCCTCCTCGTCCTCGGCCAGATCCTCGAACAGGCGCTTGGAGACCCGGTCGTTGATCGAATCGCAGTACTTCGCGGCCTCGAGATAGAGGCTGCGGGCCTCGTTCTCGGCGGCGAGATCGGAATCCAGGATCTCTTGGACGTTCTGGCCGATCCGCAGCGGGTCGAGCTCCTGCAGGTTCGGGAATCCGTCGAGGAACAAAATCCGGTCGATGAACCGGTCCGCGTGGTTCATCTCCTCGATCGATTCCTTGCGCCAGAATTTCGCCAGCTCGACGTAGCCCCAGTCATTGAGCATGCGGAAATGCAGCCAGTACTGGCTGACGGCCGTCAGCTCGCTGCGCAGGCCGCGATTCAGATACTCGATGACCTTGGTGTCGCCCTTCATGCCCCCGTACTCCTTACCGTGCTTTCAGGCGGGGGGTAGAAGCATCAGGCCGCGACTCCCTCATCCGCAGTTTGGAACTTCACCAAACTACACGCGCTTGCGCAAGTCGTCGTGCAGGCATGGCTGCTCTCCGCCGGCGCGGCTTGGCCCAGGGCACTCTGCATGATCGCCCGGATCGTGCGGGCGCAGCGCCCGCATTTCGGGCTGCAGCCGAGACAGGCATAGACCTGCGCGGGCGTGCGCGGGCAGCCCGGGCCGGGTGCGAGGCAGCCGCGGACCGCGCCGTCCGATATGACGTTACAAGAACAGACGATCATGCGCGCCGCAAATCCCGTCATCCCCGCGCCCGCAGCGGTCGTCGACGACCGTCCCGGGCACCTGCGCCAGTTTAGAAGAATTGAAAAGTAGCTGGCTTTTCAATGCCTTATTGGCTGCGGTCGACATGGCACCGCGGCCCGCGCGGGTCAAGGGCGTGCGATCTAAGTGCGCCCCAACGGTTCCGGGGCGCGTCAGCGCGCGAGTTCGCGCAGGCCGAGCCGGATGAGCACCTTGGCCTCGGCGCCCTCGCCCGCACCCTTGAGAGCCGCAGCGATGGCGGCGGCGGCCTGGACCTGCGGGTAGCCGAGATTGACCAGGGCGGAGACGGCATCCGCCACCGGCTGGGGGGCGGCGCCGTCCTCGACGGCTCCCGTGAGGGCAACGAGGGCGGGGTCGATCGGCGCGAAGGCCGGGGCCTTGTCCTTGAGCTCGGCGGCGAGCCGTGCCGCCAGACGCGGCCCGACCCCTGGAGCCCGGCTGATCGCGCCCTTGTCGCCGGTGGCGATGGCGCTGGCCAGCGCCTCGGGCTCCATCACCGAGAGCACGCCCAGCGCCACCCGCGCGCCGACGCCCTGCACGGTCTGAAGCAGGCGGAACCATTCCCGCTCGGCATCCGAGCGGAAGCCGTAAAGGCGGATCATGTCCTCGCGGACATGGGTTTCGATCGACAGCGAAGCGGGCTCGCCGACCTTGGGCATGCGCTGCAGGGTGCGCGCCGAACAATGCACGATATAGCCGACGCCCGACACGTCGAGGATCACGAAATCCTCGCCGAACGAGTCCACGACGCCCTTGAGCTTGCCGATCATGCCACGCCTGTCGCTGTCGCGGGATGCCTACAGAACCGCGGCGCCCTCCGCCAGACGTGCTTGAGCGCGCAGGGAGATCATGAAATCACGGGCGCCGCGCCGGCCGCGCTTGGCCGGTCACGGGGGGATGACCATGCGCGCGCCACTTCTTGCCCTGCTGGGCCTGCTGTGCTTCGGCCCGGCCCGGGGGGCGGACGATCCGTCAACGGCCCCCGTCCCGGTCGCGCCGAGCGCGGATCCGACGCAGGTCCGGCCCGGGAGCTACGTGCTCGATCCGGATCACGGCAAGATCACGTGGTCCGTCTCGCATCTCGGCTACTCGACCTATTACGGCCAGTTCGCGGGTCTCAGCGGCACGCTCCAGCTCGATCCGAAGGCGCCGGAGAAGAGCCGCCTCGAGGTCACCGTGCCCCTGGGCGGCGTGATGACCGGGAGCGCGCGCCTGAACGAGCACCTCGCAGCCCCGGACTTCTTCGACACGGCCAAGTTCCCGAACGCCACCTTCACCGCCACGAAGGTCGAGCCCACCAGCCCGACCACGGCGCGGATCACCGGCGACCTGAACCTGCGCGGCACGGTCCGGCCCTTTGCGATCGACGCCACGTTCAATCAGGCCGGCATCCATCCGGTGGATCAGCGCTACACCGTGGGCTTCGACGGCCGGGCGGTCATCAAGCGCTCGGATTTCGGCATCAACGCCTATCTGCCGCAGCTCGGCGACGAGGTGAGCCTGCGCATCGAGGGCGAGTTCAAGGCCGCGCCCTGACGATCGGCCGACTCGGTCCGCGGAGCCGACAGCGCGGCTTCGCAACCGGCAAGGGTCCCGCACGGCGGGGCCCGGAGCCCGACGCGCCGACGCCGGGAACCGACGGTGTTTCCGGATCCGGGCTCGCCTGCGGCGCTCCGAAACGACCCTGCGGATGAATGGGCGGGCGGACCCACACGCCGAGGAGCTCGCTCATGTGCGGCGCCCCGCGGCCGCGCATAAGACCGGGTCGAGCCGCGCGGTCTGACCGGGCGGGTGACGCCTCGCCGCCGGGGGTGTAGTCAACCGCCGTCGCGGCGCCGCAGCGAAGGGATGCCCCCAGATGACGACGCTTCTCCTCAGTGGCACCCGGCCTCGTCCCGCGCATGACGGGCGTATCACCGCGCAGGTCGGCGCCACCCTGGAGGTCTGAGCCGTGCGGCGTTCCGGTGTCTTCAGTCTTGCCCTGGCCCTGTGCTTCGCGGGAGCCGCCGCGGCGCAGGTCCCCGCGCCGGCCGCCCGCGCCCCTGCGCCCGCCGCGGCGGCTTCGCCCCTCGACAACTATGCGACGGCGGCGGCGACGACCATCATCGCCGAACAGGCCTGCCCGGGCGTGCAGGTCAGGGCCGGACAGCTCACGACGCTCCGTCTCGCGGCCCGAGTCAATGCCGGACAGGAAGCGATGCTGGAGGAGAAGCTGAAGCAGCGCGCCCTGCAGGTGCGCCAGCAGCTCGCCGCCGACGGCCGCGAGGCTTGGTGCTCCGAGGCTTTGGCCGCCTTCGGCCCCGAGGGCAGTGTCGCGAAGGGCGTCCTGGCGACCGGCGCCCCGATCCGCTGACGGAGCCCCGGGAGTCCGGCGCGGATTGACACGGCGGCATCAGGCTCGTAGTGACCCCGCATGGCGCGCGGCCTCTGTTTGAGGTCCGCGCGTTTCGCGTTGTCCGGGCGGAAAGCCCGCACAATGACTTCAAACAAGAAGCCGGTCCAGGGGCAGCCGCCCCGGAGGCCGTTCGAGAACACGAGAGAACGATGTTCGCAGTCATCAAGACGGGCGGTAAGCAGTACCGCGTCGCCGCCAACGACACCATCACCATCGCCTCCCTGGCGGGCGAGGCCGGCGAGGCCGTGACCTTCGGCGAGGTCCTCCTGTTCGCCGACGGCGCGGGCGCGACCCAGGTCGGCGCCCCGACCCTGTCGGGCATCAGCGTCACCGGCGAGATCGTGCGCCACGGCCGCGACAAGAAGGTCATCGCCTTCAAGAAGCGCCGCCGGCAGAACTCGCGCCGCAAGCGCGGTCACCGGCAGGACCACACGGTCGTGCGCATCACCGGCATTTCGGCCTGACGCACGCCAGACGCTGGGCGCGTGAGGATCCCTGAGGGTCCGATCCGCGACCGCATCCAAGCCCATCAGATTTCGGAGTTCATCCCATGGCACACAAGAAGGCAGGCGGCTCGTCCCGCAACGGTCGCGACTCGGAAGGCCGGCGCCTCGGCGTCAAGAAGTTCGGCGCGGAAGCCGTGATTCCAGGCAACATCATCGTGCGTCAGCGCGGCACCAAATGGCATCCCGGCGCCAATGTCGGCATGGGCAAGGACCATACGCTCTTCGCGCTGGTACCGGGCCATGTCCGCTTCGAGACGCGCCGCGGGCGCGCCTTCGTGGCCGTAACCCCGCTGGCCGAGGCCGCGGAATAAGAGGCGGGCGCCTTTAGAGGCGAAGCTGGCGTCCCGCCCGGTGTCCCACACCGGACCGGAGACGTCGTTGCCGAGCCCCTGACGGGCCGGTTCGGACGGAACACCCGGGGAGGATGGGACGCCATCCTCCCCTTCGTCGTCTTGAGGCGGTGTCCCGGAGCCGGGAACGCCGCCCTGCGAGGGCACGATGTTCCCCGATCTGACCCGTGATGACGTTTTCCGGATCGAGACGCGGCGGCTGTGGCTGCGCTGGCCGACCGCCAAGGACAGGGACGCGATCCTGAAGCTGGCCGGTGATCCGTCTGTCGCCGCGATGCTGGCGCGGGTGCCGCACCCGCTTCCGGCCCCGGTGGTGGATGCGTTCCTGCTGCAGGCGCGCGCGCAGAACACCGCCGGGTCGGCCCTCACGCTCGCCCTCGCGCCGCGGGCGGCGCCCGGCAGCCTCATCGGTGTGATCAGCATCGAGGGGCGGACCGAGGGGCCGCCGGAACTCGGCTACTGGCTCGGGCAGCCCTATTGGGGCAGCGGCCTGATGGCCGAGGCCGTGACGGCTCTGTGCCACGCCTTCTTCGCCTATACCGGCGGGACGGAACTGGCTGCGTCGGCCCGCACGGTCAACCCGGCGTCCCGGCACGTTCTGGAGACCTGTGGCTTCGTGCAGGCCGGCAGCGCGACCCGGCCCTTCCCGGCGCGCGGCGCGGATCTGCCGGTCGATCTCTTCAGCCTCGACCGGCGGCGCTGGCAGAACCCGCCGTCGGAGCCGGCGATGACGCGGGCCGCCTGAGGCGGCCTTTCGGCGCCGGGGCTGGCCGGCCGCCGTCGACAGGGTGATGGTGCGGGTCGCGAATCCGCACCCGACAAAGGATTCAGGTCGTGAAATTCCTCGACGAAGCCAAGGTCTATGTCCGCTCCGGTGACGGCGGTCCCGGCTGCGTCTCGTTCCGGCGGGAGAAGTTCATCGAGTTCGGCGGGCCGAACGGCGGCGACGGCGGCCGGGGCGGCGATGTCTGGGTGGAGTGCGTCGAGGGGCTCAACACCCTCATCGACTACCGCTACCAGCAGCACTTCAAGGCCAAGAAGGGCGAGCACGGCATGGGCTCGAACTGCCACGGCGCCAACGGCGCCGACACGGTCCTGAAGGTCCCGGCCGGCACACAGATCTTCGCCGAGGACGGCGAGACGCTGCTCGCCGACCTGACCGAGGTCGGCCAGAGGATCCGCCTCGCGAAGGGCGGCAATGGCGGCTTCGGCAACGCCTATTTCACGACGTCCACCAACCGCGCCCCGAAGCACGCCAATCCCGGCCTGGAAGGCCAGGAGATGTGGATCTGGCTCCGGCTCAAGCTGATCGCCGATGCCGGCCTCGTCGGCCTGCCGAATGCCGGCAAGTCGACCTTCCTGGCGAGCGTCACCGCCGCGAAGCCGAAGATCGCCGACTACCCGTTCACCACCCTGCATCCCGGCCTCGGCGTGGTGCGCTCGGACGGGCGCGAATTCGTGCTCGCCGACATCCCGGGCCTGATCGAGGGCGCGCATGAGGGCGTCGGCCTCGGCGACAAGTTCCTCGCCCATGTCGAGCGCTGCCGGGTGCTGCTGCACCTCGTCGACGGCACGAGCGAGCATGCCGGCAAGACCTACAAGCTGGTGCGCGGCGAGATCGAGGCCTACGGCAACGGCCTCGCGGAGAAGCCCGAGATCGTGGCGCTCTCGAAGGCCGACGCCCTCGACGCCGACACGCTCAAGAGCCAGGTGGCCAAGCTGAAGCGCGCCGCCGGCCGCGCGCCGCTGGTCCTGTCCTCGGCGAGCCGAAAGGGCGTCCCCGAGGCGCTGCGGGCGCTCCAGTCCGAGATCGATGCCAGCGCCGAGGCCGAACGGAAGCCGGTGGACGCCTGGCAGCCATAGCCGTCGACCGGTTGTCCCGAGGACGCGGCGGCCGGGACCGACAGGACCGGGTCTGAGCCCTGTCGGTCCGGATCGAGCGTCGTCTCAGCCCTGCTTCAGCTTCGCGAGCGTGTCGGCGGGGACGCCGGTGAAGTTGTTGGCGAGGAGATAGTTCGGGCTCGCCTTGATCCAGGCATCGAGGTCGATTTCCTCGAACTTGCCGTTGTCCCAGGTCTGGACGATCTCGAGATCGTCGTCGCCGACGTTCTTGATCGCGTGGCCGAACCCCATGGGGATGTAGGCGACGTCGCCGGGCTTGAACTCCGCGACCTTGCCGCGGCCGCCCGAGCCGAACAGGGCCACCTGACCCTTGCCCTTCAGGTAATAGTGCCACTCGTTGGCGTTCACGTTCCAGTGGAACTTGCGCATCTGGCCCGGCCGGATCGTCATCACGCCGCCCGACATCGACTTGGACACCGGCCACTCGTCGACTGTGGCGAGGCGGAACGTCCCACCGTCGAAGTCGCGGACCGCGCGCGGATCCTTCAGGAGCCGGAACTTGTGGGTCGATTCCTTCGGCCAGGGCGCGTCGAGCGCCTGGGCGAGCGGGATCACCGGCCCGGCCTGGATGTAGGCCTCGCCCTTCGGGAACGCGTTCAGCGCGGCTGTCGGCAGGCCGAAATCGAGGGCCAGCATGTCCTTCGGCGACACGTCGACCCAATCGGTGATCGAGAACGTGCCGTGCTCCGAGAAGGCGCCGTTGTCGAACGACAGGATGAAGTGGCACGGCTTGTCGCCGATCGTCTGGATCGAGTGGCCGTGCCCCTTGGGGAAGAACCACAGGTCGCCCGGCTCGTAGTTGTTGATCTCGCTCGCCCCCGAGGGATCGAGGACCACGGTCTGGCATCGGCCGTCGATGACGTAAGCCCACTCGGCCGCGATGGCGTGCCAGTGCAGCTCCCGCGACGCGCCGGGATCGAGGAACATGTGTACGCCCGCGATCCCCTTGCTGATGGGGAACTGGTGGACGGTCGCCTCCTTGGCCCAGCCGCCCGACGTGATCTTGGGGACGTTGCCGTCGAGCGAGAAGTGGAAGTCCGGCATGGCGCCGACATCCTTCGGGTCGTGGTAGGCGACCGGAGCGCCGGGGGGCAGCTGCTGAACGTCCCGCCCGAAGCCGCCGGCCCCGGGCGCCCCGTGATCGGTCGCCGCGGCGGCGGCCCCCTGGGTCAGGGCGACGAGACCGCCGGCCCCGAGGGCTGCGGTCCCGAGAAACGCGCGTCGATTCGCGTCCATCTTGTCTGTGTCCTGTGTGCTGAGGTCGAGCGCGCCGGGGCTCGGTGCGGTGCAGCGTCGAACCGGCCGCCGCGCTCCCGCGCCGCAATATCGATCTTTGGCATGCCACATACTCACGACCACGTGAGGGATGAGGCCGCTCGCAGGAACGTGTGCCACGGTCGTGCCGGCCAACGATCTGGACGCGCCGGCGGCCCGAACCGCCCGGGCGCCGCGAGCCATGTCGTCGGACGGCTGTTCAAGAGGCGGGTCTTGCTTCACACCCGGCGCAAACGCGCGTTTTCGCAAGAATCATGATCCCTGCCCTCGAAGAATTCCGCCGTGTGGTCATCAAGGTCGGCTCGGCCCTGCTGGTCGATCGCAGTGCCGGCCGCCTGCGCCACGCCTGGCTCGCGGCGCTGGCCGAGGACATCGCGGAGCTGCACGGGCGCGGCGTCGACGTGCTGGTGGTGTCCTCCGGCAGCATCGCCCTCGGCCGGACAGTGCTGGGCCTTCCACCCGGCGCCCTGCGCCTGGAGGAGAGCCAGGGCGCGGCCTCCGTGGGGCAGATCACGCTGGCCCGCCACTGGGCCGAGGCTCTGGGCCATCACGGCATCGTCGCCGGCCAGATTCTCGTGACGCCCCAGGATACCGAGGAGCGCCGCCGCTACCTCAACGCCCGCGCCACCGTCCTGAAACTCCTGGAGATGCGCGCCGTCCCGGTCGTGAACGAGAACGACACGGTGGCGACGTCCGAGATCCGCTACGGCGACAACGACCGGCTGGCGGCCCGGGTCGCCACCATGATCGATGCCGACGTCCTGGTCCTGTTCTCGGATATCGACGGTCTCTACACCGCGCCGCCCAAGAACGATCCGGAGGCCCGCCACCTCGCCGTCGTCGAGCGCATCACCCCGGAGATCGAAGCCATGGCCGGCGGGCCGGCCTCCGAGCTGTCGCGGGGCGGCATGCGCACCAAGGTCGAGGCCGCCAAGATCGCGGCCTCGGGCGGCACCCACTTGGTCATCGCCGACGGGCGCGGGAAGAACCCGCTCAAGGCGATGATGGAGGGCGCGCGCTGCACATGGTTCCTCTCAGGCTCCACCCCGACGGCCGCCCGCAAGACCTGGATCGCGGGATCCCTGGAGCCGCGCGGCACCCTGACGATCGATTCCGGTGCCGAGCAGGCGCTGCGGAGCGGCGCCAGCCTCCTGCCCGTCGGCGTCCGATCGATCGAGGGCAGCTTCTCCCGCGGCGACTCCGTGTTGATCCGTGATCCGGCGGGACGGATCCTCGGCCGTGGCTTGGTGGCGTATGACAGCGCCGAGGCTGCGCTCATCATCGGTCACCCGAGCGCGCATATCCCGGACTTGCTCAATTATCCGGGCCGCGCCTGGATGGTGCATCGCGATGACTTGGCACTGTTCTAGAAAATGCCGATCTAAACTAATCTATTTACAATTTTCCGCTCCGATCATTGCGCCCAATCACGAGCCGGCACTCTTGTCGGACCGGTGTCGGGTGTGCAAATACGGCGCTTTCCATCGTCTGGCCGTTCCTGCGGCCGTCGCACATCGAGGACGCCAGCGTGCCCGTCCTGAACCTGAGATCGGACTTCGCCGAGGCCGATTCCCTGCCGGAGCAGATGGCGGCCATCGGCCGTCGGGCCCGCGCGGCGGCCCGGCGTATGGCGCTGGCCTCGGCGCGAACCAAGGACGGGGCGCTCAAATCGATCGCCGAGCGGATCCGGGCGAGCCGTGACGAAATCCTGAGCGAGAACGCGCGGGACGTGGCCGCCGCCCGGAGCGCGGGCCAGAGCGCCGCCCTGATCGACCGTCTCACCCTGGATCCCGGGCGGCTCGCCGCCATGGCGGATGCCGTCGAGAAGGTCGGCTCCCTGGCCGATCCGGTCGGACGTCAGCTGGCCGCCATCGAGCGGCCGAACGGCCTGCTGATTGAGCGCATCGCGGTGCCGCTCGGCGTCGTCGGGGTGATCTTCGAGGCGCGCCCGAATGTCACTGCGGACGCGGGTGCGCTCTGCCTCAAGGCCGGCAACGCCGCGATCCTCCGCGCCGGCTCGGACAGCCATCGCACGGCTATGGCGATCGCGCGGGCCATGAGCCGCGGGCTCGCCGATGCCGGCTTGCCGGAGGACGCCATCCAGCTGGTGCCGACCCGCGACCGCGCCGCCGTCGGGCTGATGCTCGCGGGCCTCGACGGTTGCGTCGACGTCATCGTCCCGCGGGGCGGACGTGGCCTCGTGGAGCGCGTCCAGGCCGAGGCGCGCGTTCCGGTCTTCGCCCATCTCGACGGCATCAACCATGTCTACGTCGCCGCAGCGGCCGACCTCGACATGGCCCGCACCGTGCTGCTCAACAGCAAGATGCGCCGCACGAGCGTCTGCGGCGCCGCCGAGACCCTCCTGGTCGACCGCGCCTGTGCCGCGACCCATCTTGCGCCGCTCGTCCACGCGCTGCTCGAGAGCGGCTGCGCGGTCCGCGGCGATGCCGAGACGCGCGCCGTCGATCCGCGGGTGACCGCCGCCTCCGAGGAGGATTGGCATACCGAGTATCTCGACGCGATCATCGCGGTGCGGGTGGTCGACGGGATCGAAGCGGCCATCGAGCACATCGAGACCTACGGCTCGCATCACACCGACGCGATCATCACCGAGGACGACACGGCGGCGACCCGTTTCCTCGCCGAGGTCGATTCGGCCATCGTCACCCACAACGCCTCCACCCAATTTGCCGATGGAGGCGAGTTCGGCTTCGGGGCCGAGATCGGCATCGCCACGGGGCGGATGCACGCGCGTGGGCCGGTGGGTGTCGAGCAGCTGACCACATTCAAGTATCGCGTCCACGGCAACGGCCAGACGCGCCCGTGACCTGCGCTGAAGGTCCGGCGTGCGGCTGACCCTGCCGCCGAGCGCCCCCGGCATGCGGATCGGCCTTTACGGCGGGTCCTTCAACCCCGCCCATCTGGGCCACCGGCACGTGACCCTCGCGGCACTGCGTCGGCTAGGCCTGGATCGGGTCTGGTGGCTGGTGAGCCCGGGGAACCCGCTCAAGAGCCGGAACGCCCTCCCCTCGGTGGAGGTGCGGTGTGCCCAGGCCCACCGCATCGCCCGTCATCCGCGGATCGCCGTGACCGGCATCGAAGCGGCTCTGGGCGTCCGCTTCACGGTCCAGACCCTGCGCTTCCTGAAGCGCCGCTGCCCCGGCGTGCACTTCGTCTGGATCATGGGGGCGGATTCTCTCGGCACCTTTCATCGCTGGAAGGGTTTCGCCGAGATCGCCCGGCTCCTGCCGATCGTCGTCATCGACCGGCCGGGTTTCACCATGACACCGCTCAGCGCCCGGGCTGCGCGGCGCTTGGCCGACGCCCGGATTCCCGAGGAGGCGGCATCGACGCTCGCGCTGCGGCCGCCGCCGGCCTGGGTGTTTCTGCACGGGCCCCGTTCGAGCCTGTCGTCCACGCAGATTCGCGCAAGTACGGGGCCAACGACGTCACGACGGCCGCAAGCGCGGTTGCAATCGACGACCGATACCGCCAATTTCATGTCATCCCGCACGGCATGACGCCGCCGTGTGGCAGAACGAGGAACCAGGACTCTGCCCGAGACCAGCCGCACGGAGATGATCCGCACCCCCGTCCAAGCCCCGGTGGAAGCCGGTCAGGCGCGCTCGGACGACCTTAAGGCCCTTGCGCTCGAATGCCTCGATGACATGAAAGCCGAGGAGACGATCGCAATCGATCTGGCCGGCAAGACGTCGCTCGCCGACACGATGATCATCACCTCTGGGCGCTCGCAGAGGCATGTCGGCTCGATCGCCGACAAGATCGTTCAGGAAATGAAGAACCGCGGCTTCGGCAACGCCCGGGTCGAGGGCCTCCCGGCCTGCGACTGGGTGTTGATCGATGCCGGCGACGTGCTGGTGCACATTTTCCGTCCCGAGGTCCGCGGCTTCTACAACCTCGAGAAGATGTGGGGCGCCGACCGCCCGGTCGGGATCGCGGCCGGCTGATCCGGACCGCGGCCGATGCGCCTGATTCTGGCCGCAGTCGGACGTCTGAAGGCCGGTCCTGAGCGCGAGCTGGCCTCACGATATCGCGACCGCGCCGCGCAACTCGGTCGCGGGCTCGGCTTCGCCACTTGCGACAGCATCGAGATCGCGGAATCCCGTGCCCGTCGCGCCCTCGACCGATGTGCCGAGGAGGCGGCGGCCCTGACGGGCCACATGCCGCCTGGCGGTGTACTGGTCGCCTATGACGAACGGGGTCGTGCCGATATCGGAAGCGAGGCGCTGGCCGAACGCGTCGCCGCTTGGCGCGATGCCGCGCGGCCGGCACTCGTGGTGGCGATCGGGGGGCCGGACGGTCTGGACGCCTCAATTCGGACGAAGGCGGAGTTGATCCTGTCTTTCGGGGCCGCCACCCTGCCCCATGGACTCGTGCGCGTGCTCGCTCTCGAACAGCTCTACCGCAGCCTCACCATCCTGTCGGGGCACCCCTACCATCGCGGTGAGGCGGGCTGACCCCCTATGGCCATCCCTGAGATGACGGCCGGGTCGAAGTCCGCGTCGAGACGCGCGCTGCAGACGCTGACCCTGGTCGCCCTCGTCTCGATCGGCTCGGCCGCGCGGTCCGAGACGCCTCCGGCCACCGACCCCGAAGCCATTCAGCGTGCCAATGAGGAACGTGAGCGCCGGGCCGAGAATCTGAAGCGCGTCCAGGATGCGATCGCGGCCAGTGCCGGCCAGCGTTCGCAGTTCGAGTCGGAGATCGCAGCCATTGGCTCCGACCGGGCGAAGCTCGACGCCGCCCTTCTCGATGCGGGCCGACAGGCGCAGGCGACGGAAGACCGCCTGAGCCGCCTGGAGGAGCGCCTGAAGGCGATGAGCGAGAGCGAGGCAGCGATCCGCCACTCGCTGCAGGGCCGACGCGGCATCGTCGCCGAGATCCTGGCGGCGCTCCAGCGCATGGGGCGCAGGCCGCCGCCGGCCGTTCTGGTGAGCCCTGAAGACGTGCTCGCGGCAATCCGGACCTCGATGCTGCTTGGCGCGGTGGTGCCGGAACTGCGCGGCGAGGTCGACACCCTGGCGGCCGATCTCGCGGAAATGATCAGGCTGCGCGGATTGATCGCGCAGGACAAGGAAGGGCTGTCCAATGACCTTGCCGGATGGGCGCGCGAACAGCAGCGCCTGCAGGCGCTGGTCGCCGCCCGCCGCGCCCGTCAGGCCGAGATCGAGAGCGGCCTCACGGCAGAGCGCCGCAGGGCCGCCGAACTCGGTGCCCAGGCCAAGAACCTGAAGGACCTTCTCGATCGCACGGAGGCAGAGGTCGCAGCGGCGAAGCGCTCCGCCGAGGAGGCCAAGGCAGCGGCCGAGCGGGAGGCGCGCATCACCCAGGAGCGCTTCGCCGCGGCCGGCTTCCGCGACCCCGCCCGATTGGCACCCAAAGTCCACTTCGCCGAGGCGCGGGGCGAAGTGCCGCGGCCGGTGAGCGGACGCGTCGCACGCGGCTTCAACCAGCCCGATGGCAATGGTGGCACCACCCGCGGCGTGTCGTTTACGACCCGTCCCAAGGCGTCCGTCTCGTCCCCGGCCGACGGGTGGGTGCAGTTCGCCGGGCCGTTTCGGTCCTACGGGCAACTCTTGATCATCAACGCTGGCGACGGCTACTATCTTTTGCTAGCGGGGATGGATCAGATCAGCGTCGAGGTCGGTCAGTTCGTGCTCGCGGGCGAGCCGGTCGGCACCATGGGCGAGAAGAGCGCAGGTCCCGGCGGGTCCGAGGGTGATCCCACCCTGTACGTCGAGTTCAAGAAGGACGGCGGCTCCATCGATCCGGAGCCGTGGTGGGCGAAGAGCCCGAACAATACGGTACTTGGCGAGAAGGTTCGCGGCTGATGCGCAAGACTTCCCTGATCATGCTCGGCGCCTTCCTCGGTGCCGGCACCTCCATGGTGGCCACCCAGACCGACTTCCTGTCGGGCCCGCGGGCGGTGGCTGCCTCGGCCGAGACCTATCGCCAGCTCAGCCTGTTCGGCGACGTTTTCGAGAAGGTCCGCACGGACTACGTCGAGAAGCCCGACGAATCGAAGATGATCGAGGCGGCCGTCAACGGCATGCTGACGTCGCTCGACCCGCATTCGAGCTACATGGACGCCAAGGCGTTCCGTGACATGCAGACCACGACGCGCGGCGAGTTCGGCGGTCTCGGCATCGAGGTCACGATGGAGGACGGCCTGATCAAGGTCGTCACGCCGATCGACGATACGCCGGCTGCCAAGGCGGGGCTGCTCGCCAACGACATCATCACGCAGATCGATGACGATCAGGTTCAGGGCCTCACCCTGAATCAGGCGGTCGACAAGATGCGCGGCCCGGTGAATTCGAGCGTCAAGCTCAAGATCACCCGCAAGGAGTCGAAGGATCCGATCGACGTTACGCTCACCCGCGACGTCATCAAGATCAAGCCGGTACGCTCGAAGGTCGAAGGCGGCGACGTCGCCTATATCCGCCTGACCCAGTTCAACGAGCAGACCTTCGACGGCATGCGGGCTGCGATCGACAAGCTGTCGAGCGAGATCGGGGCCGACAAGATCAAGGGCTACATCGTCGACCTGCGCAACAACCCGGGCGGCCTGCTCGATCAGGCCGTGATGGTGTCCGACGCCTTCCTGGATCGCGGCGAGATCGTCTCCACCCGCGGCCGCAATCCGGACGAGACCCAGCGCTTCTCCGCCAAGGCGGGCGACCTGACCAAGGGCAAGCCGATCGTGGTGCTCGTCAACGGCGGCTCGGCCTCGGCCTCCGAGATCGTGGCCGGCGCCCTGCAGGATCACAAGCGCGCGACCATCATGGGTACGCGCTCCTTCGGCAAGGGATCGGTGCAGTCGATCATCCCCCTCGGCGGTTCGGGCGCCCTGCGTCTGACCACGGCGCGCTACTACACGCCGTCGGGTCGCTCGATCCAGGCCAAGGGCATCGAGCCGGATGTCGAGGTCCTGCAGGAGGTCCCGGACGAGCTGAAGGGCAAGGACGAGACCAAGGGTGAGGCAGGGCTGAAGGGTCACCTGAAGCAGAAGGATACCGACGAGCGCGGTGGATCCTCCGCCTACGTTCCGCCGGATCCGGCCAAGGACAAGCAGCTGATCTCGGCGGTCGACTTCCTGCACGGCATCCAGAAGGGCGCCGCCAACGGCACGCCTTCGGCGCAGCAGCAGAAGCCCAGCCTGCCGAACTGACGGCGTTCGGAATGCCCTGACGACCCGATCCCGCCCGGCGCCGCGCCGGGCGGGATTTTCCGTTCCGGGACCGGGCATTAGCGGAACGTTAACCATAACCGCCGGCAATGGACGGAAGGATTGGCGCATTGCCGATCGGCGCAGCAATCGTGATCCCGCATCGAGAGCCGCTTGACCGAGTCCACGGACGATATCCTCACGCGCCCCCTCGGGGTGCCTGAGGCGGTGCCGGCGCAGCCCACGAGCCGGCTCGGGCAGCTGATCGCGGCTGCCCGGCGGCCCCGTATCGCTGCTGCCGCGATCGCGGCCGGCTTTGCAGTGGCAGCCGGCCTTGTCCTCGCCCTCGGGGATCCCGACGGCGGCGAACCGCGCGTGCAGGTCGCGATCGCGATGCGCGAGCCCACGATGCGTCCGGCCACACAGGCGCCTCCCACCCTGCAGCCCCAGGTCCTTGCGACTGCCCCCAGCACGGCCCCGCTTCAGCGCAGCGCCGAGGAGGTTGAGACCGCGTCCGGCGTGACGGTGGTGCGGCCGCCCGGCAGCGGTCCGAGCGATGCGGTGGTGATCCGCGTACCGCCGCCGAATGCACCGCGGCTCGTCCCGGCGCCTGATCCGCGGATCAGCGAGGCCGGACGCCACGGGCTGATGCCGAAGCTCGGCGAGGGGCGCATCCGCCCGCTCGACGTCTATGCCCGCTCCGAGGAACCCGGCACCGGTCCGCGCATCGCCATCGTGGTGACCGGGCTGGGCATCGGCCAAGCCACGACGGCCGTGGCCACCGCTCGCTTGCCCGCCGCCGTCAGCCTTGCCTTCCTCCCCTATGGCGGCGAGGCCGAGCACGCGGCCGCACGTGCGCGGGATGCCGGCCACGAGATCTTCCTGCAGCTGCCGATGGAGCCGTTCGATTACCCCGACAGCGATCCGGGGCCCCAGACTCTGCTGACGGCCCTGAGGGGACCGGAGAATGCCGATCGTCTTGCCTGGGCGATGACGCGCTTCTCGGGCTATGTGGGCCTCGTGAATTTCATGGGCGCCAAGATGATGGCCGATGCGGCCTTCGAGCCGGTGCTGCGCGAGATCGGCGCCCGTGGCCTGGGGTTCCTCGACGACGGAACGGCGCCCAAGGCCGCGACGATGCCCGCCAACAAGGGCAAGACACCGATCGCCCGCGCCGAGATCGTCCTCGACACCACGCCGCGCGCCGACGCCATCGATGCGGCCCTGGCGCAGGCGGAAGCCCGGGCGCGTGCCAATGGCTTCGTCCTCGTCTCGGCGACCGGAACGGCACTGAGCGTCGACCGGATCGCCCGCTGGGCCAAGGACATCGACGCCCGCGGTCTGCGCTTGGTCCCGGCGAGCGTTGCGCTGCGCGGCGTCCGCGACAAGCGGGTCTCGACGGCAGATTGAGGACGCGCGTGATTATAGTCAGCGCAAGTAGATCCACCCCCACCGGGATCGGGAAAGACTTGCGCGGCGTTGCCGCAACGGCCACCCCTGACCTATGGTCGTCTCGATGGTAACGGATTCGGACCTGGGCACCGCCCTGCCCTACCGCCCCTGCGTGGGCATCGCGCTGATTGCGCCATCGGGCGGCGTGTTCGTCGGACGGCGCAAGAAGGGTGCGGGTTCTGAGCATGTGGCCGGCCCGCACATGTGGCAGATGCCTCAGGGCGGCATCGATCCCGGCGAGGATCCCGAGGCCGCCGCGCGCCGCGAACTTTACGAGGAGACGAACGTACCGCCGGAGGCCGTGAAGCTCCTCGCCGAGATCCCCGAATGGCTCGCCTATGACCTGCCCCCGGCCGTGATGAAGCAGGCCTGGAAGGGTCGGTATCGTGGCCAGACGCAGAAATGGTTCGCCTACGGCTTTGTGGGCAGCGAGGACGTGATCGACGTGCTCAATCCCGGGGGCGGCGCCGACAAGCCGGAATTCGATGCCTGGCGCTGGGCGCAGTTCGCCGAACTTCCCGATCTGATCGTCCCCTTCAAGCGGCCGGTCTACGAGGGGGTCGTCGCGGCCTTCTCCGGTCTCGATCGATGGTCGGCGCAGCGTTGACCGCGCGGACGGGGCGCTGAGGCCATGCGCTGGCTCGCGATCCCGCTCGCCCTGGCCGTCGCGTGGCTTGCCTTCACCATGAGCCCGCTGTGGTCGCTCTACGACCTCGCGCAGGCGGTCCGCCGGCACGATGCCGCCTATGTCGAGGGCCATGTGAACTTCAGGACCCTGCGACTTTCGCTGGTCCGGCAGATCACCGCGGCAATGCGCACGGCATCCGAGACCGATCCTGACCTCGAGCCCCGCGACCGCCAGCGCCTCAACGACGCCGCCTACGGCCTGGCGCTTGCACTCTCCGAAACGATGGTGACGCCGGAAACGGTGATGGACCTTCTGGCCAATGGCTGGCCCGACAAGCTCGATGTCGAGCGGCCGGCCGGCGCTCATCCCGAGGGCTTGGCGATCCGCGGTTTGGGGCGGCTCGTGTCATACTATACGGCGTTGGAGATGCGGGGCTTTCGCGCCGTCGTGATCCCGATCCCGCCCGAGGGATCGCGCGCCGAGCGCACGCGCATCCGGCTGCGGCTGCGCGGGTTGAGCTGGCGCCTCGTGGATATCGAGATGGCCGATGTTCTGCGCGAGCAGATCGCCGCCAAGTTGAGCCGGGCTCTGGCCCGCGCCAAGATCGGCGCCAGCGCCGGCGAGGAGCGTTAGACGGCGGGCCCTCGACGCGTCCGGCCGACTTCCGCGCCCGCCTATTCGGGTCGACGCGGAATTGCGCCTGACCCGTGCCGTACGGAGCGGGGCATGGCTACTTCGCCGTCGGGGTGCCGCCGGCAGCCTTGGGCTGGCGCGCCTCGTTCAGATCCTCGGCCTTCTCCTCATCGGTGTCGCCGCTCTGCTCGATGGTCTTGCTCGGGTTGGCGAGGAGCGACCGGACGATGCCGAGAAGCACTTCGCACTCGCCGGGAAACTTGTAGCTCTCGAGGACGATCGCGGCATCGCGCAGGGTCCGCAGGTCGCGCACCAGCTGAGCATTGGCATCCTCGCGCAGCTCGCTCTTCTTGGCGATCGCCTCCTCGATCTGCGCGCCTTTCACGTCGCAGGCGGCTCGGGCCGGCGATGCAGCGATCGCGGCGGCGAAGGCGAAGCCGATTGCGGGAAGGGAGCGCCACATGGCGGATGTCCTCGAAGGTCCAGTTCAGACGGCATGAAGGAGCGCGGCGCGCAGGACGTCCTGCGTCAGCGCCACGAGTTGGCTCGGACGATAGGGCTTCGGCACGAACACCGAGCCTGGAACGGCCTCGCACGGCGGAAGGCAAGCCCGGCCGCCGGAGGTGTAGACGACCGGGAGGTCGGGAGACAGCTCGCGGGCACAACGCGCCAGCGACAGGCCGTTCGTATTGCGGGCGAGGTCGATATCCGTGAAGAGCAGGTCGACGCTCTCGCGAGCCAGGATGGACTCGGCTTCCCAGGCATCCGCAGCGGTGAGCACCCGATACCCTTCCTCGAGCAGCGCCTCGGCGGCCAGTTCGCACACGGTCGGCTCATCCTCGACGATCAGGATCGTGGCGGCCCGGTCCGGGACGGGCATGGACGGGCAGACGAATGCGGCGGCGAACGGAACCATGACGCAACTCCCACTCACCCGGCGGGGGCTCGATGGCCCCGGGCCGGATCGTAAGGGCAACGGCCCCTTCCGACGCGGCGTTCACCGTGTTTGCATCGAATTGCTCGGGTTTGGTGAGCGGCGCGTTAACCGCGGCCCGGCGTCCCTCAACGAAGCCGTCCGAATGGTTAATGGTTCGTTACCGCGCCGTGACGGGGAGGCTTGGTCGTGAGGCGTCCCTGGCAGCTCGGCTCCGGCCTGCTCCTCACGGGCCTCGCCGGTTATGTCGATGCCCTCGGCTTCGTGCGTCTCGGCGGCCTGTACATGTCGTTCATGAGCGGCAACACCACGCAGCTCGCGGTCCTAGGCGCCGGGGCCGAGCTGCATCGCATGATCCTGCCCGCGACCCTGATCGTCGCCTTCCTGGCGGGGTCGGTTCTCGGCAGCGGGCTGGCCATCCTGGTCCCGGCCCGGTGGACGACGCCCGCGGTGCTGGCCTACGAAACCCTGCTGATCCTCGCCGGTCTGGGGCTCGGTCTCGAGTCGCCCGAGCTGGGCCTCGCGGCCTTCTTCGTCGCCTTGGCGATGGGGTCGCAGAACGCCGTCCTGGCGCAGGTCACGGGCTTCCGAGCCGGGACCACCTTCGTGACCGGGGCGCTGTTCAGCCTCGGCCAGAAGATCGCGCAGGCCCTGACCCGCACCGGCGATCCGCTGGGGTGGATCGGCGATGCTCTGGTCTGGATGTCGCTGCTGTTCGGCGCCTTTCTCGGTGCCCACGCCTATCAGCAATTCGGCCTGTACGCGTTGGTCGCCCCGGCGGCCGTCTCGGGCGGCCTGGCGTTGATTACCGCCTTCATGGTCTTGCGCGCCGCGCCGCCGGCCGCAAATGTCCCCCCGACATGAGCAGCGCCATCAGCAATCCCTCCCTCACCAGTCACGTCGCCGCGCTGGAGCCCGGCGAACACGTGCTCGCGACGCATTTCCTCAAGGATGTGCCGGCTCTGGCGCTGAGCGACGGCAACGTCGTCCTGGCGAAGGACGACGGCCTGACCCGCCTCGCGGCCCATCCCGACGGCGGCATCCTCGTGGCTGCCGGTGGCGGCGACCGCCTGCTCACGGGCGGCGACGACGGCCGCGTGGTGGCGATCCGCGCGGATGGGACGATGGAGCCGGTCGGCCTCTCCAAGGGTGGGGCGTGGATCGATGCGCTCGCCGTCCATCCCGACGGCGCCGTGGCATGGTCGGCGGGCCGCACGGTCGTGGCCCGGGACGCGAAGGGGCGCGAGAAGACCTTCGAAGCGCCTTCCTCCGCCCGCGGCCTCGTCTTCGCGCCCAAGGGGTATCGCCTCGGGGTCGCCCACTACAACGGCGTGAGCCTCTGGTACCCGAACCTGGAGACGCCCGCCGAGGTGATCGGCTGGAAGGGTTCGCATATCGACGTGACGTGGTCGCCGGATGGGCGGTTCGTGGTCTCCACCATGCAGGAGAACAGCCTGCACGGCTGGCGGCTCCAGCCGGATCGCGGCCACATGCGGATGTCGGGCTATCCCGGCAAGGTCCGCTCGATGTCCTGGTCGTTCGATGGTCATTGGCTCGCCACGAGCGGCGCCGAGGCGGCGATCATTTGGCCGTTCGACTCCAAGGAGGGACCGACCGGCAAGGCTCCGCGGGAATGCGGCGTCCGTCCGGCCCGCGTGTCCCGGGTGGCGTTCCACCCGAAGGCGCCGGTTCTGGCCATGGGCTACGAGGATGGCTGCATCCTGCTGGTCCGCTTCACCGACGCGGCCGAACTCCTGGTCCGTCCGGCCGTATCGGGCAGCGGCGTGACCGCGCTCGCCTGGGATGGCCGCGGCGGCCGATTGCTGTTCGGCTGTGCCGACGGCAAGGCGGGCTTGCTGACGCTGCCCGGCTGACGCTGCCGGGCTGAAGCCTGTCGCGGCTCCGGCTGGAACCGCGACCATCGGCATGTTCTTTGTCCGGGGTCGATTCCCCCACCAGAGGCCAGACATGTTTCGCGTGTTCCGCACCTTCGGCCTCGCGCTCGGCCTGTTGGGCGGCGTCGTCGCCGCGCAGGCGCCGGAATTCGCTCAGCAATACGCCCAGCGGCTCGGCGGCGCCGCCGACGAGCTGCGTCGCCAGGTGGCCGTGCTCGAATCTGACGCGCAGGCATCCGGCACGACCCGCGACGGCGCCGTCGATCGGCTGCGCGCCAATCCGGATCAGCTGGTCGCCCGCCGCGGCGACGCTGCCCAGGCGGACATCGCGCGTCTCGCCCGCCTGAGCGCCCAGCAGCAGGCCCTGGCCTCGGCGACGAGCCCCCTCGGGCGCGTCGTGGCGATGCTGCGCGATCCCGACCTGCCCGTGGCCGAGGCGGCCTATCGGGACTTCAGCCCGGCCATCCCCACCAGCGCCGACGGCCTCGCCGCGGGCCTGATCGGGTTCTTCGTCGCGTGGGGCGGCTGGCGCGTCGCCTCGGATGTGGGCCGGAGGGCGGTGCGTCGGCGCCCGCGGGAGACTGCAACCGTCGCCTGAGCGCGGTTCACGCGCCCGAGAGTGTGGCGCCACGTCTACAGCAGCTTGCGCGAGCCTTGCGTATCGAGCAGGGATCCGGCCGTCCCGGTCCGGAAGAAGGCGCATGATGCCGCGCGCGTCGACCTCCACCACCATCGATCCGGCGCTCGACGCCGCAGCCTTGCTGCGGCGCATCGGCTTCTTCGGTCTGTTCGTGGTTCTCCCGGTCCTGGCGCAGGTCGCCCGCCGCGCCTCGGTGATCCTCGCACCGATCGCCGTGATCCTGCTGATCATCGCGAGCGTCATCGACCGGCGCCAGCGTCCGGTGCGCCCGGCGACCTACCGCCTCCTGACCGCTCCGGCCTTCCTGGCCGGGATGCTGGTGGTCCTGTGGTCGGCTCTTTCGCTGACGTGGACCCCGTTCCTCGGGCCGGCCCTGGAGCGGCTGGCCAATCTGGGCGCCACGATCGGCCTCGCCCTCCTCGGCTATCTCGCGCTCCCAGACCGGATGCGTTCGGCGAATCTCTACCTCCTGCCCCTCGGCGTCGTGGCAGGCGGGATCGTGGCGATCATGCTCGGGTTGTTCGGCGCCCACATGGCGCCGTCCGGTGTCGAGGATGACGGCGCGCTGGATCGCGGCCTCGTCCTGCTGATCCTTCTGCTCTGGCCCGCGCTCGCATGGCTGCGATCCCGGCGCCGAGACCGGGAGGCGCTCGGCCTCGCGCTGCTGGTCGCCCTCGCCCTGACGGTCCAGCCGGACGGGACCCAGATCGCCGCACTGTCGGTCGGCGCCGTCGCCTTCGCGGTGACGAGCTACCGGCCGCGGTTGGGCGTGATGCTCACCGCCGTCCTCTCGGCGGCTCTCCTCGCGGCTGCGCCGCTTCTGCCCTTCCTGGCGCGGCCGGTGGGCGCCGCCCTCATGGGGCCGCTCGCGCCCGCCGTGCTGTCGCTGAAGAGCTGGCAGAAGGTGGTGGCCGCCGATCCGGTGCGGCTGATCACCGGGCACGGCTTCGAGACGGCCCTGCGCGGCCGCCTGGTCGGCCTCCTGCCGGCCAATGCTCCGACCACGGCGTTGTTCGAGTTCTGGTACGAGCTCGGGATCGTCGGTGCGCTGGCCGCCGCCTTCGCCCTGTATGCATCGATTCGGCGGGCTGGGCGGGACGGGCCGGCCCTGGTGCCGGGGGCGATGGGCTGCTTCGCGGCCGCCTTCACGGTGGCCTGCCTGAGCGTGGGGCTGACGGCGGTGTGGTGGCTGACGACCGTCGCCATCGCCATCGTGGTCTTCGTCGCTGTGGAGCGAGGTCAGTTCCGAACCAGCCGGCCGAAGGTGGCCAAGCTGCCCAGGATCCAGGCCCGCGAGGAGTAAGCGGTCAGGCGCGCAGGAAGCCGTGCAGGCGGATCCAGGCCAGGAACAGGCCGGGCCACGCCGCCACGGGGGTACCGGGCGCACCGAGGCCGAACCCGTGGCCGCCGCGCTCGAACAGGTGCAACTCGGCCGGAACCCGCGCCTTCCGCAGGGCCGAGAACATCAGCAGCGGATGGTCGGCCACGGCGATGGGATCGTCGATGGCCTGAACCAGGAAGGTCGGCGGCGTCTCGGGCCCGACCTGCAGGTCCACCGAGTAGGTCTTCATCTCGTCGGGGGTGACGTCGTCGCCGACCAGGATGCGGCGGGTCGCGGTCCGGTCGAACGGCTTGCGCATGGTGATGACCGGGTAGATCAGCCCGGCCAGCGCCGGCCGGATCGGCAGGGCATCGGCGGTGTCGACGCCCGCGTACAGGTCCCGGGCGCTGCCCACCGCGGTTTCGCCCATCAGGTGGCCGCCCGCCGAGAACCCGAGGACGCCGACCCTGCCGGGATCGATGCCGAACTCCGCGCCGCGCGCCCGGACGAGCCGCAGGGCGCGTTGGGCGTCCTGCCGCGGCGCGTCCGGTCCCGAACCCCAGCCCTCCGCCGGCAGTCGGTAGACGAGGAGGAAGACCGTGATCCCGGCGGCGTTCAGGACCCGTCCGACCGGCACGCCCTCGTTGCCGAGCGAGATGAACTCGTATCCGCCACCCGCGGCGACGATCATGGCGGCGCCGTTCGGATTGGCCGGTCGCATGACCAGCAAACAGGGCCGCGACACCCGGGTGATGTCCCCGAATCGGCCCTCGACGTAGCGGTAACCGTCCGCCTTCGGCCCGTCGCCGCCGCCGGGCGCTTCGCCGGGCCACAGATCGATCACCTGCAGATCCGCGCCGGGCAGGGAGCGCGGAAGCGCCCGGACCGCCTCGTGCGGCGCCGGCTGGGGCGCCGTCTCCCCGGGGACCTCCGCGCGG
Source organism: Methylobacterium sp. XJLW (assembly GCF_003254375.1). Lineage (NCBI taxonomy): Bacteria > Pseudomonadati > Pseudomonadota > Alphaproteobacteria > Hyphomicrobiales > Methylobacteriaceae > Methylobacterium > Methylobacterium sp. XJLW. The sequence continues at coordinate 409,076 of NZ_CP016429.1, forward strand.
GCGGTGCGAAGGCCCAGGACGCTTCCGAGGCCCGCGAGCAGGAAACGGCGGTCGAGCCGCAAGGGCATCCCCTCTGATCAAGCCGCGCACGGGGCCGCTCGTCGGCGGTCCCGACTCCCTAAGGAGCGCGGGTCAAACGCCCCGGCAACCGCCGTCGGTTCCGTCATGTCCGCGCGCGTCAGGCCTTGCGCGCGATGATCGCGACATAGAAACCGTCGGTCCCGGTCCGAAGCGGGCTCATCTGGATCCCGTGAGCGGTTCTCCGCACCGCCGCCCGGAGCGAATCCGGTCCTGCCGCCAGCACCTCCTCCGCCGGGACGACGTCGAAGCGACCGCGCCAGCGCGAGAGCAAACCGGACACGGCTGCGTCGTTCTCCGCCGACAGCAGCGAGCAGGTGATGTAGACGATCCGGCCGCCGGGCCTGACGAGCCGCGCCGCCCGGTCCAGGACCTGCGCCTGTTCGGCGGTGCGCAGCGCGAGGCTTCCCGGCCGCAGGCGCCATTTGGCGTCCGGATTCCGGCGCCACGTCCCGGATCCGGTGCAGGGCGCATCGACCACGACCCGATCGACTTTACCGTCGAGATCCTCCAGCATGTCGGCCCGTGCCTTGCCGCTCCGCGGGGTCCGCACCTCGGCCACCGCGCCGGACCGGCGCAGGCGTTCGTGGATCGGCGCGAGCCGGCGTGGATCGCCATCGGTGGCGATCAGTCGGGCCTCGTTCCGGGTCTCGGCCGCCAGGGCCAGGGTCTTGCCGCCACCGCCGGCGCATAGGTCGACGATGATCTCGCCGGCCCGGGGGGCGGCCAGGAGTGCGGCGAGCTGCGATCCTTCGTCCTGGATCTCGTACCAGCCGTCCAGGAACTCCGCCTCCACGTGCAGCGCCGGACCGCGCCCATCGGCACCGATCGGAATGCGCAGACCCGCCGGCGCGTGGGGTGTCGGCGCGGCATCGAAGGCCGCCAGCGCCGGCAACACCGCGTCGCGGTCGCCGCGCAGGGCGTTCACCCGGATATCGAGGGGGGCCCGCCGCGCCAGTGCCTTCAGCTCCGGGACGAGGTCGTCGCCGAGCGTGGCCGCAAGATCCGGAAGCACGAAGGCCGGGGCGTCGCCCGCGACTTCGGGAGGAGCGTCGTGCAGCGTCCCACCGTCGAGGCGCGCGCGCTCGTCGTCGCTGAGGGGTGCGGGCGCGAAACGCTCCCCGGTGAACAACGCCGCCACCGAAGCGGCGGCGAGGCCCTGCTGGAGTCGCAGCGTGCCGATCAGGATGGCGCGCGGCGTCTCCGCGCCCATGATCCAGGCCGCCGAAGCCCGGCGCCGCAGAGCATCGTAGACGAGGCTGGCGATGCCCGCACGGTCACCCGAACCGGCGAAACGATGGGCGAGGCCCCAGTCCTTGAGGGCGTCGGCGGCCGGCCGGCGACGCTCGGCGATATCGGTCAGGACTTCGATGGCGGCGGAGCAGCGAGCGGCGGGAGTCAGGGGTCGGATCCTCCGGAATGAGTCGGCGACGACGCGAAACGGCCACGCTTGGCCCACGATGCCGCCACGATACGGCCGAGCTTCCTGCACCTTCAGGGCGCAGATCGTGCCGCGGTTGGGCCGCCGTGCGGGCCGCCACGTGTCGTATGGCATCCGCCCGTCCCGGACCAGTGTGGTCCGCCGCCGGGCGCATACCGGGAGTACCTCAGCCCATGACGTCCATTGTACGCGTCGCCCTCGCGGCCCTGGTGACCGCCTCCCTCGCCGCCTGCGCGAGCGCCCCCGCCGCACAGCCGGACCTGACGCCGCCGCCGCGTCCACGGGTCGATGCCAAGACGCAGCTGGAATACGGCACGCCGCCCGCGCCGCCCCCCGGCCGCTACTGAGACGTCAGCGCGGGGCGCGGCTCAGGCCGTTTCCCGCACCCGCCGAGCCTCGTAAGCCTTGAGGCCGGTATAGACCGCGGTCAGGACCGGGAACGAAACCTCCGGCGCAAGCCGCTGGCCGCGGGCGATCAGATCGCCGATCACGTGATCCGCCTCGATCCGACCCTTGCTCTCGATGTCGCGCAGCATCGAGGCCGTGAAGGTGGATCCGGCCGCCGTCAGCTGCGCCCGCGCCCGCTCGGCCACGATGGCGCGCGGCTCGAAGCCGCTCGATGCGGCCACGATCGTGCATTCGGCATGGAGCGCTTCGATCAGGGCGGTCCCCTCGGGCGCCGCCACGATGTCGCCGACCGCGGCGCGCATAAGCGTGGTCGCTCCGGCGAGCGTCGCCAGGAACACCCATTTCTCCCACATCTCCTGCAGGATCACGTCGCTCAGGCGCGGCTGGAACTTCAGGCCGCGCATCATGGCGTCGACGGCCTCGATCCGCGCCGAGCGCGACCCGTCCCGCTCGCCGTAGGTGATGCTGCACAATTCGCTCATGTGGCGGATCGCACCGTCCGGCGCGACCGTCGCCGCGATGGCGCAGGAGCCGCCAAGCACGCGCTCGGCGCCGAACCGGGCGTCGAGCGCGTCGAGATGCGACATGCCGTTCAGCACAGGCAGGATCGCCGTGTCCGCCCCCACCGCCGGCGCCAGATCCGAGATGGCGCTGTCGAGGTCGTAGGCCTTGCAGGACAACAGGATCAGGTCGAACCGCCCGGCCTCGACCAGACGGTCGGCCGTCACGGTGGGCGGATCGGGCAGGTGCAGGTCGCCGAGCGGGGAGCGGACGTTCAGGCCGTCCGCGGCGAGCTTCGCCGCCCGGGCCGGCCGGACCAGGAAGGTCACGTCGGCCCCCGCCTCGGCGAGGCGCGCCCCGTAATAGCCGCCGGTCGCGCCGGCCCCGACGATCAGCGTGCGCATCGGTCCCTCAGGTCCGCGACGGATAGTTCGGGCTCTCGCGGGTGATCGTCACGTCGTGGACGTGGCTCTCGCGCAGTCCGGCATTGGTGATGCGGATGAACTGCGCCCGCTCCTGGAACTCGGGGATCGTGGCGCCGCCGACATAGCCCATGGCGGCGCGCAGGCCGCCGGCGAGCTGGTGCAGGACGTTGCCCACGGGGCCCTTGTAGGGGACCTGCCCCTCGATGCCCTCCGGCACGAGCTTGTGGGTGTCGTTCACCTCGGCCTGGAAGTAGCGATCGGCCGAGCCGCGGGCCATGGCGCCCACCGAGCCCATGCCCCGGTACGACTTGTACGAGCGGCCCTGGTAGAGGAACACCTCGCCCGGCGCCTCGTCGGTGCCGGCGAGCAGCGAGCCGAGCATCGCCACAGAGGCACCGGCCGCGATCGCCTTGGCGAGGTCGCCCGAGTACTTGATGCCGCCGTCGGCGATGACCGGAATGCCGGCCTCGCTGGCGGCCTCGACGGCCTCCATCAGGGCGGTGAGCTGCGGCACGCCGACGCCCGCGACGATGCGGGTGGTGCAGATCGAGCCCGGCCCGATGCCGACCTTGATGGCGTCCGCGCCGGCATCGATCAACGCCTTGGCGCCGTCCCGCGTCGCCACGTTGCCGGCGATGACCTGCACGGCGTTCGAGAGCTGCTTCACCCGGGCGACGGCGTCGAGCACCTTGATCGAGTGGCCGTGGGCGGTGTCGACCACGATGACGTCGCAGCCGGCGTAAATCAGGCGCTCGGCCCGCTCGAAGCCGCTGTCACCGGTCGTCGTGGCGGCGGCGACCCGCAGGCGACCCTGCTCGTCCTTGACGGCGTGCGGGTAGGCGACCCGCTTCTCGATATCCTTGACGGTGATCAGGCCGATGCACCGGTAATGGTCGTCGACGACCAGCAGCTTCTCGATCCGGAACTGGTGGAGCAGGCGCTTGGCCTCGTCCTGGGTCACGCCCTCGCGGACCGTGATCAGGCGGTCGCGGGTCATGAGCTCGGCAACCGGCTGGGCCGAATTCGTCGCGAAGCGGACGTCGCGATTGGTGAGGATGCCGACGAGCTTGCCCCGCGAACCGTTCGGGCCGCGCTCGACCACCGGAATTCCGGAGATCCGATTGAGCTTCATCACCTCGAAGGCGTCGGCCAGCGTCTCGTCGGGATGGATGGTGATGGGATTCATCACCATGCCGGACTCGTACTTCTTGACGAGGCGGACCTGCTCGGCCTGCTCCGGCGGCTCCAGGTTGCGGTGGATGACACCCATGCCGCCATTGGCCGCCATGGCGATGGCCATCGGGGCTTCCGTCACCGTGTCCATGGCCGAGGCCAGGATCGGCAGGTTCAGGGGGATCGTGCGGGTGAGCCGGGAGGCCACGTTCACTTCTGTGGGCATCACCGAGGAGGCGGCGGGCCGCAGGAGCACATCGTCGAAGGTGAGGCCCTCGATGATCGATGCGGTTTCTACTCGGGCCATGTGCCAACTTTCCTCGGACGGGGGCGCGCAGGGATCGCGCTGCGGGATCGGGTTGGCAAGTGCCAGTATCACGGGCTCCGCGACTGCGCCAATGCGCGCGCGACGCGTCGCAACCCGAAAACACGCAGGGCTCGCGGCTTATCCACGTCCGGTCGGGTCGCGGGGCGGTGCGCGCAGTCCCCGCGACGGTTGATCGCAACCGTTAGCCGCCCTTCGTCTCGGATGAAGCCAAGCAACGCAGTGCGGCGCCTTCGCGTGTGGCGCCGTCGTGGATTGCTTCGCCCGCGAAGACCGGGTTGGCGACGTGCGCCCTAGCGCATGGCCGGCGTGGCCGGCCCCTTGTCGGTATATTCGGGCGGCAGGCCGATATAATCGCCGAGCATGCCGTCGATGCCGGGCGCGCGGCCGAAGGCCTCGCAATCGGGGTCCAGCGGCGCCTCACCGAGCGTCGTGACGCGGATCCGGTCCCAGGTCGGCAGCGTGTTGGGGGCCGTGAACGGGTCCTCGCCGGTCGCCAGCATGTAGCCGAAATCCTGGCCGAACTCGCCGGCGAGGTCGTAGGCGTCGCTGGCGCGGGAGAAGCGCGGCTGGCTGGTGAAGGAATTCGCCGCTCCGCCCCAGACCATGGCGGCCCGCTGCTCGCGACGCCGGTCCAGAGCCTCGGCCTCGACGGTCAGGCTCCCGAGCCCGATCGGCACCCGCGGGATCGGCACGCGCCCGACCCCTTCCGCGAAGCTGAGACCCAGCTGCGAGGCCACGGTCACGCCCGCCGAGCCCGCGATGGTCGCGCCGGCGCCGAGGAGATCCGTCGGATCGACGCGGGTCACCTGCGCGCGCACGGTCAGATCCGCGTCGCGGCTGGTGACGATGTCGTACTTCAGCGACAGGTCATAGCAGAGCGCCCGGTCGGCGGCGTTCGCGATGAGCCGGCGCTCGGCCGCGGTCAGGGGCGCCGCACCGGAGACGTCGGCGTGGAACGCCGTCGGGATGATGCGGACCGTGCGCGCCTTCGCCAGCGCGGGCCGGTCGACGTAGATCCGCGAGGCCGACGCGACCTGATCGCTGGACTTCAGCCGGTCGTAGCGCGTCAGCGAGCCGCGATCGTTGAGCAGGACGGTGCCGCAGGCGGCGACCATCGAGAGAAGGGCGACGCCGGCGGCGATCCGCGCCACGGAGCGGACCTTGCTGGGGCTGGGCTGCATCGAAATCCTCGCGCGCCGGCCCCGGGCCGGCTGGAGCGGCCTCACGGACGCGTGATGGAAACTTAGCCATTGGCGCACCCGCAAAAAAGGTGGCTCCGCGCCGCGGCTCAACCTCTGTTGCACGATGGATACATTCGCGAAACACGAGGGTGCGAGGTGGCCGCGCTGCCGTGCAACCGCGGCGGTGCGACACGCGTCTGCTGTGTGATGCCTGCGACCGCTCAAAGACCGCTCTGGATCGTCCCGCTGACGGTCGCCACCGCCCTGTTCATGGAGAACACCGATTCCACGGTGATCGCCACGGCGCTCCCGAGCATCGCGGCGAGTCTTCAAGAGGACCCGATCGCCCTCAAGCTCGCGCTGACCTCCTATCTGGTCAGCCTCGCGATCTTCATCCCGGTGAGCGGCTGGATGGCCGACCGCTACGGGTCGCGGACCGTGTTCCGCGCGGCCCTCGTGGTGTTCATGGCGGGCTCGCTGGCCTGTGCGGCCGCGAACGGGCTCGCGTGGTTCGTCGCCGCGCGGTTCCTCCAGGGAATGGGCGGCGCCATGATGGTGCCGGTCGGGCGGCTCGTGGTCCTGCGCAGCGTGCCGAAATCGCAGCTCGTCACCGCCCTCGCCTATCTCACCTTTCCGGCTCTCGTCGGCCCGGTACTGGGTCCGCCGGTCGGCGGCCTGATCACGACATGGTTCGACTGGCGGTGGATCTTCTTCATCAACCTGCCGATCGGCTGTGCCGGGATCGTGCTGGCGAGCCTGTACTTCGAGGACATCCGCGAGGCGGAACGGCCGCCCCTCGACCTGCTCGGCTTCGCCCTGCTCGGCACCGGGCTGGCGGCGCTGATGCTCGGGCTGGCCTCGCTGGGCCGACATCTGCTGCCGGCCACGATCTCCTGGGGCTGCCTCGCAGCGGGCGCGATCCTGCTGCCGCTCTACTGGGCGCATGCCAGGCGCATCGCCCACCCGATCGTGCGCCTCGACCTGATGCAGCGGCCGACCTTCCGCGTCGCCGTGCTCGGCGGCAGCCTGTTCCGGATCGGCACCGGCGCGATCCCGTTCCTGCTGCCGCTGATGCTGCAGGTCGGCTTCGGCCTCGATGCCCTGCAGTCCGGCCTGATCACCTTCGCGGCGGCAGCCGGCGCGATGTTCGTGAAGACCCTGGGTCCGCGGATCCTGCGCCGCACCGGATTCCGCGCGCTGATGGTCTGGAACGCCGTGCTGGCGTCGGCCTTTCTGGCGGTGAACGGGTTCTACACGGCGCAGACGCCGCACTGGATCATGGTGGGCCTGCTGTTCATCGGCGGCTGCGCGCGCTCGATCCAGTTCACCTGCATCAACGCCATCGCATATGCCGACCTCGAATCGCGCGAGATGAGCGCGGCCACGAGCTTCGCCAGCGTCTGCCAGCAATTGTCGCTGAGCCTCGGCGTGACGCTCGGCGCGCTGGCCCTGGAAGGAACGGCCCATTGGCATGGCCGAACGCAGATCACGGCCGCGGATTTCGGGCCGGCTTTCTTCGCCGTGGCGGTGATCTCGGCAGCCTCCGTGCTGGCGTTCCGCAATTTGTCGCACGATGCCGGCGCGGAGATCTCCGGGCGCAAGACGGTCGCGCCGTCGCCGTCCGCGACCGCCGAGATGAGGCCCCGCCACGGCTGATCAGGCGGCAGCCCGGGCGGGCGGGCGCCCGGCCGCCCGCTTGCCTCCGCCCCGCGACGCGGCGGCCTTGCCGGACGCCTTCGCGGACGCGGGCTTCGGGCTCGGCGGCGGGGCGCGGTTTCCGGCACGCCAGCCCTGCCAGCTCAGGGCGCCCGGGCCGCTCAGGGCGTACATGAGGAATCCGCCCGCGAGACCGAGATCGGCGAGCATCAGCGTGCGCTCGGCGATCGCGGCGGGTCCGACGTAGTGCCAGAACGGGTGGAGCACGAAGGCCGTCACGGCGGCGAAGACGGCGAGCGCCAGACCGGTCAGCCGCGGCAGCACGCCGAGGATGAGCGCCAGCGGGCCGAAGACCTGCACCACGACGGCGGCCGTGGCGACACCGTTCGGGAAGGGCATGCCGGCGCCGGCAAGCGTCAGCGCGAAGCCCGAGACGTTGAGCGCCCGCGCGATGCCGGTCGGCAGGAGCGCGGCGGCGAGCAGCAGACGCGCAGCGAGGAGGGTTCCGTCCTGGGCGCGGGCAAGCATGGGCGGGTCCGGTCGGCTGGGATCAGGCGTGGAGCTTGACGCCTTCCCGCTGAAGACCGCGTTAAGGCGTCCGGATCAGCCGCCGACACCGCCGCGGAACAGCCGGCCGCGCTCCGTCCAGGCCACCACGAGCAACGACAATGCACCGAGGCTCGCATAGCCGACAGCCACCGGCATGACGCTGCCGTCGAAGGCCTGTCCGATCAGGAAGCCGCAGAAGGCGCCCAGGATCGTCGTGTAGAAGCCGAGGAACGACGAGGCCGTGCCGGCGATGGCCCCGAGCGGCTCGAGCGCGAGCGCGTTGAAGTTCGGCATCGCGAAGCTGATCAGGAACTGGTTGACCGCCAGGATCGACAGGAACAGCGCGAGCGGCGGATGCCCGTGATAGGCGAGCCCGGCGGCGATCTGCACGAGCCCCACCAACGTGAAGGCGATGACGCCACTGTGCGACATCGCCCGCATCCCGAGCCGCCGGACGACGCGGGCGTTGATCAGCGTCGCGACGCCCATGGCGCCGGCCACGAGCCCGAAGGCCAGGGGAAAGAGCGGGCCGAGGTGATACAGGCCGGTGTCGAACAGCTGCTGGGCCGAGCCGACGTAGCCCATGATGCACCCGGTCATCAGGCCGAGCGCGGTGGCATAACCGACGGCGACGCGGGTCTTCAGGGTCAGGCGGATCGCCTCCCAGGTGGCGGCGGGCGAGAGCGGCCGGCGGTATTCCGGGTGCAGCGTCTCGGGCATGCGCAGGGAGAACCAGACGGTCAGCCAGAAGGCCAGGATCAGCATCGAGACGAAGACATAGACCCAGGAGCCCAGCGCCAGCATCATGCCGCCGATCGCCGGTGCGATCATCGGGACGATCAGGAACACCATCATGGTGAACGACATCACGCTCGCCATCTCCCGGCCGGCGAAGCGGTCGCGCACGATCGCCACCGAGAGAACGCGCCCGCCGGCTGCACCGATGCCCTGGATGATCCGCGCGGCCAGCAGCCAGCCGAAGCTCGGCGCCATCATCGCGAGCCCGCAGCCGACCACGTAGACGGCGAGGCTCGCGAGCAGCACCGGGCGCCGCCCGAGGGCATCGGAGACCGGTCCGTAGACGATCTGCGCGAAGCCGAAGCCGATCATGTAGACGTAGACGAGGAGTTGCAGCCGGTTCGGATCCGGCACTCCGAACCGCGCCTCGATGGCCGGGAAGGCCGGCAACAGATTGTCGATCGAGATGGCCGTCACCGCCATCATCAGCGCGATGATGGCGACGAACTCGGCAAATCCCGGTCCGGACCAGGGGCGCGGGGTCCGGACCTCCTGGACCGGCGGCAGGGGCCGGATCGCGACTGTCAAAACGGGCTCTCGGGATGCGCTGGGAGGAGCCGATCAGGGCTCCTCCTTCGCGGCACACTTATGACGACCGCGCTCACCCCGCGCAGTTCAGGCCGGCAGCGGATGCAGGGCCGGCGCGGCCGGCTTGCGGCCCACGAAGGTCGCCATGAGAGCGGCGACGAGGCAGAGCAGGCCGGCCGAGATGAAGGCGCCGAAATAGGTGCCGCTCTCGGTGCGGATCATCCCGCCGAGCCAGGCTGCGGAAGCCGCACCGATCTGGTGAGCTGCCGCGATCCAGCCGAACATCAGGGCCGCGTTCTCTTCGCCGAACGACTTGCCGGCCAGCAGCACGGTGGGTGGCACGGTGGCGATCCAGTCGAGCCCGTAGAACACCGCGAAGAGGGACAGGCCGTAGAAGCTGAAGTCGAAGGAATAGGGCAGAAAGATCAGCGAGAGGCCGCGCAGGCCGTAATACCACGCGAGCAGCTTGCGCGAGTCGAACCGGTCGGTGAGCCAGCCCGAAGCCGTGGTGCCGATCAGGTCGCAGATCCCCATGAGGGCCAACAGGCCGGCAGCCGTCACTTCGGCGATGCCGTGATCGATACAGGCCGGGATCAGATGCGTGCCGACCAGGCCGTTGGTAGAGGCGCCGCAGATGAAGAACGTGCCGGCGAGCAGCCAGAAATCCCGGGAGCGCAGTCCGATCCGCAGGCCGCGCAGCGCCCGCAGGGCCGGATTCTCGGTGAGGACCGGCGTCGGCGTCACCACGGTCTCGCCGTAGCGGGGCAGGCCGAGATCGGCCGGGCGATCCCGCATCAGCAGGGCCACCAACGGGATCAGGGCCAGGGTCGCGGCCGCGACCACCAGGGAGACCGAGCGCCAGCCCTGGCCGACCGCGAGGGAGGCGAGCATCGGCAGGAAGACGAGCTGCCCGGTGGCGCTGCTCGCCGTCAGCATGCCGAGCACGAGACCGCGCCGCTTGGCGAACCAGCGTCCCGCCACGGTGGCGCCGAGGACGTTGGCGACCATGCCGGAGCCCGACCCGACGACGATGCCCCACAGCAGCACCATCTGCCAGGGCGCGGTCATGAGGCTCGTTGCGGCGGTGCCGAGCGCCAGGATGAGGAGCGCGCCACAGATGCAGCGCCGCAGCCCGAACCGCTCGATGATGGCGACCGCGAAGGGCCCGATCATCCCGTAGAGGAAGATGTTGAGCGCGATACCGACGCCGATCGTCGCCGCGGTCCAGCCGAATTCCCGCTCCCACGGCACGATCAACACGCTCGGGGTGGCTCGGACGCCGGCGCCGACAAGCAGCACCAGGAAGGTCACCGCGGCGATGATCCAGGCATAATGCAGCGGCGGCTTGGCGTGCGTGTCGGCGATGACGGACATGAACGGCCTCTGGAAAGGGCGGATTGCGGCGGATCGGTCAGGAGACGGAGGTCAGGGCGTCGGCGAGGGCAGCCACGGCCGCTGGCTCGACCCGCGCGTTGATGCGCGCCTGGGCGTCGCGCCAGTACGGCGTCGCCGCCGCGATCGCCTCGCCGCCGGCCTCGGTCAGCACGACCACGCGTTCGCGGGCGTCGGCCGCGCCGGGCGCGATTCGCACGAGGCCGCGACGCTCCAGCGGATCGAGGTTGCGGCCCATCGTGGTCCGCTCCAGGGCCGCCTCCGCGGCAAGTCGCGTCACCGGCGTCGGTCCGAGCCGCTGCAGCAGGCGCAGGATCGCGAACTGCGTCACGCGCAAGCCCACCGGCCGCAACGCGGCGTCGTAGGTCGTGGTCACCGCCCGTGTCGCCCGCCGCAGGGCTGAGCAGGTGCAGAGCTCTTGAGGACCATCGCCGGAATGAATGTCGGCCATAATATGTGCATATACACCCTTCTCGTCGGCGGCAAGGCGCATCTGCGGTGAGCCTGACGGTTTGCGCCGATCGATACTGGCGGGCCGGCAAACCGGCGGGGGTGTCATCGACACGGCGGAAGACGCTGCTATCGCTTGGATGAGTGACCCGGTTCGGGAGACGCGCGATGACACTCGAAACCGCCACGGCCTTGTCTTCCTCGGAGCAGAAGACGGCCCGAACGGGACTGATCGAGGCGGCCGCCGACATCGTGACCGAGCAGGGCGGACCGGGCGGCTTCGTGCGCGACCTGTTCGGCCGCGTGACACCGGAGGATCTGGCCTCCTACGACGCGGGGACTCTCGCCGATCTCGCCGCGCGCGCCCGTGCCTTCCTGGCTGAGCCGCGCCGGCCCGGTGAACCGGCGCGGTTGCGCCTCAGCGAAGGGGCCCTCGTCCGCGGTGGCCGGGCGCGCGAGATGACGATCCTCGAAGTCGTCAACGACAACCGGCCCTTCCTCCTCGACTCGACCCTCGCCGAACTGACCGAGCAGGGCCTGTCCCCGCACCTCGTCGCGCACCCGATTCTCGGCATCGAGCGGGATGGCGGCGGCGGTCTGATACGGGTCGTCGGCGAAACGACGGCCGATGCCCAGGGCAGCCTGGCGCGCGAGAGCTTCATCCACATCCACCTCGACCGGCTGGCGGCCGAGGCCGGCGAGCGGCTGCTGGACGCCCTCGCGGCGGTCTACCGGGACGTCGCTCTGGCGACCGACGATCACGACGCCATGCTGGCGCGCGTGGCGGAACTCGCGACCGATCTCGGCCGCGCCCCGACGCCGATGCCCGAAAGCGAGACCGAGGAAGCACGCGCTTTTCTGGAGTGGCTGACAGAGGGCCAGTTCCTGCTCCTCGGCATGCAGCAGCACGGTATCGACGGTGAGGGGCATCCCCTGGTCGAGGGGTCGAGCCTCGGCGTGCTGCGCGATCCCGGCGCCACGCCCCTGCGCCGGGGCCGGACCCCCGTGGACTACACCCCCGAGATTCTCGCCTTCCTGGAGGAGCCGCAGCCCCTCATCATCACGAAGGCGAGTGTGAAATCCCGCGTCCACCGCTCGGCCTTCCTGGACTATGTGGGCGTCAAGCTCTTCTCCGGGCTCGGGAAGCTGTCCGGTGAGGTGCGGATCGTCGGCCTGTTCACAGCGTCGGCCTATACCAGCCCCGCCCGCGAGGTTCCGGTCCTGCGCCGGAAGGTGGAGGCGGTGGTCCAGCGCGCCGGTCTCGACCCGACGAGCCATGCCGGGCGAAGCCTCCTCGCGGTACTGGAGAGCTATCCGCGCGACGATCTGTTCCAGATCGACATCGAGCGGCTCTACCGGTTCACCCTGGCCATCGCAGCCCTGGCCGACAGGCCGCGGGTGCGCGTGCTCTCGCGCCCGGACCGGTTCGGCCGCTTCGTGTCGCTCCTCGTCTACGTTCCGAAGGACCGCTACGATTCTGCGGTACGAGGCCGGATCGGCACCTACCTCGCCGAGGCCTATGGCGGCCGGCTGAGTGCCGCCCACCCGGACTATCCGGAGGGCTCCCTCGCCCGGATCCACTACATCATCGGCCTGTCCGACACGGGCAGCCCGGAGCAGGACCCAGCGGCCCTCGAAGCCGGCATCACCGCCCTGGTCCGGACCTGGGGCGACGCATTGCGCGAGGCGCTCGCGGAGGCTCACGGCGGCGACCAGGCGCGCATGCTGGCCGCCCGCTACGGCGACGCGTTCTCGGCCGCCTACCGGGACAATTTCCAGCCGGAGGTCGCAGTCGCCGACGTGGCGATCCTCGAGCGCCTCGGCGACAGCCAGCCGCGGGCCGTGCAGCTCGGCCGCCGACAGAGCGACTCGGCCGCGCAGGTCCGGCTGAAGGTCTTCTCGCGGGGCGCCGCCATCGCGTTGTCCGACCGGGTGCCCGGCCTGGAGAATCTCGGCTTCCGCGTCATCAACGAGCGCACCTATCGGGTCGTGCCGACAGGGGTCGAAGACGGCGCCCGAATCTGGCTGCACGACATGCTGATCGAGCGCGCCACCGGTGTAGCGATCGATCTCGACGCCCTGGAACGGCCTCTCGAGACTGCGATGCTCGCCATCGCCGACGGAACCGCGGAATCCGATGGCTACAACCGCCTCGTCCTCGAAGCCGCCCTCCCCTGGCGGGAGGCCGCCCTCCTCCGGGCGCTCGGTCGCTACCTGCGTCAGCTGCGCATCCGGTACGGACAGGACTATCTCGCCGGTACGCTGAGCCGGCATGCCGGGATCACGCGGGACATCGTCGCCTTGTTCCGCGCCCGGTTCGATCCGGCACTCGTCGGCGACAGGGCCGCCCGAGAGGCCGAGATACGCGCCGGCATCGAGACCGCGCTCGCCGAGGTCACCAGCCTCGACGACGACCGGATCCTGCGCCGGTTTGTGAACCTCGTCGAGGCCGCGGTGCGGACCAACTTCTTCCAGAGGGGTGCCGACGGCCATCCCCGCGAGACGATCAGCTTCAAGTTCGCCTGCGCCCGGGTGACGGCGATGCCGCTGCCGAGGCCCCTCTTCGAGATTTTCGTCTACGCCCCCCGCGTCGAGGGCGTGCACCTGCGCTTCGGCTATGTCGCCCGCGGCGGCCTGCGCTGGTCTGACCGGCCGGAGGATTTCCGCACCGAAATCCTCGGGCTGGTGAAGGCTCAGCAGGTGAAGAACGCCGTGATCGTGCCGGTGGGCGCCAAGGGCGGCTTCTTCCCCAAGCGCCTGCCTCCGGCGTCAGACCGCGCCGCCTGGATGCAGGAGGGCACCGAGAGCTACCGGATCTTCATCCGGACCCTCCTGGAACTCACCGACAACATCGTCGACAACGCCATCGTGCCGCCGCCGGACACGGTGCGGCACGATCCCGATGACGCCTATCTCGTGGTCGCCGCCGACAAGGGCACCGCCACGTTTTCGGACATCGCCAACGCGCTTTCCCTCGAGAAGGGTCACTGGCTGGGTGACGCCTTCGCGTCCGGCGGCAGCCAGGGCTACGACCACAAGGGCATGGGCATCACTGCCCGCGGCGCCTGGGAGGCCGTGCGCCGGCATTTCCGCGAGATCGACGTGGACGTGCAGACCGATCCGATCGCCACGGTCGGCGTCGGCGACATGTCGGGGGACGTGTTCGGCAACGGCATGCTGCTCTCGAAGAGCATCCGCCTCATCGCCGCCTTCGATCACCGCGACATCTTTCTCGATCCGGCCCCGGATGCGGCCACGAGCTTCGTCGAGCGGCGGCGGCTGTTCGATCTGGGGCGGTCCTCCTGGGCGGATTACGACAAGAGCCTGATCTCGGAGGGCGGCGGCGTGTTCTCGCGCAGCCTGAAGACGGTCCCGCTCTCCGCGGCGGTCCGGGCCGCCCTCGGTTTCGACCGCGCCGAGGCGACGCCAACCGAACTGATGCAGGCGATCCTGCGGGCGCCGGCCGACCTCCTGTGGTTCGGCGGTATCGGAACCTATGTTCGCGCGACCACCGAGACCGACGAGGATGCCGGCGATCGCGCCAACGACGCCGTCCGGATCACCGGGGCGGAGCTGCGCGCGAAGGTCGTCGGCGAAGGTGCCAATCTCGGCCTGACGCAGCGCGGACGAATCGAGGCGGCGCGCGCGGGCGTCCGGCTGAACACCGACGCCATCGACAACTCCGCCGGCGTGAACACCTCGGATGTCGAGGTGAACATCAAGATCGCCCTCATGACGCCGGAGCGGGACGGCCGGCTGAGCTACGAGGCGCGCAACGCCCTGCTCGCCGACATGACTGACGAGGTCGGACGTCTGGTCCTCCGCAACAACGAGTTGCAGACGCTCGCCCTGTCGCTCGCCCAGCGCGGCGGACTCGGCGAGACCGGCTTCGCCGTGCGGACCATGCAGGCGCTGGAGGCGGAAGGCCGCCTCGACCGGACGGTGGAGTTTCTTCCCGACGACGCGACGCTCGCCGAACGCATGCGCCGGAACGAGGGCCTGACCCGGCCGGAATACGCGGTGCTGCTCGCCTACGCGAAGCTGTCTCTGCACGACGCCATCCTCGACAGCACCGTGCCGAACGATCCCTATTTCGACCGGGAGCTGCAGCGCTACTTCCCGAAGGCCCTGCGCGAGCGCTTCCCGGACGCCGTGAAGGCACACCGCTTGCGCCGCGAGATCATCGCCACGGCGCTCGCCAACATCATCGTCAACCGCGGCGGGCCCTCGCTGGTGACACGGCTCGTGGACGGCACCGGCGCCGACGCCGCGATCATCGCCAAGGCCTACGCGATGACCCGGGACGCCTTCGGGCTGATGGAGCTGAACCTTGCCATCGACGGTCTGGCGGGCCGCGTTTCGGGGCGGGAGCAGCTCGATCTCTATGCGGAGGTGCAGGATCTGCTGCTGAACCGGATCGTCTGGTTCATCCGCAACCTCGATCTGAGCGGAGGGCTCGCCCCCATGGTCGCCCGCTACCGGGACGGCATTGCCGCCGTCGAGGCGGCGCTGCCCGAGGTGCTCGGGGATGAGGCCCGCGCAGCCATCGACGCCCGCGAGGCGGAACTAACGGGGCACGGCATGGCCCCGGCCCAGGCCCGGCGGCTGGCCTCACTCACCGCGCTCGGATCCGCACCCGATGTCGTCCGCGTCGCAGAGGCGAGTGGCCGACCGGTCGCGGAGGTGGCCGCGACCCATTTCGCCCTGGAGCATGCCTTCCGGCTCGACGATCTGGCGGCCGCGGCGCGGACTGTGCCGGTGGCCGACACGTTCGACCGCGTCGCGCTGGAGCGCGCGGTCGCCGGCATCGCCGCCGCCCATCGCAAACTCACCGCCGAGGTGGTGGCGGATCTGGGCGCGGGCCCCGACGCGGTGGAGGCTTGGGTGAAGGCGCGCGGCGCTCCGCTGGCCCGGATCCGCGACGCGGTGGACGCAATCGGTGCGTCCGGCCTCACCGTCTCCAAGGCGACCGTGGCCGCCAGCCTGCTGGGCGACCTCGTTCGGGCCGACTGATTGTTCAGGCCCCGGGCACGGAAGCCGACGCAACTTCGTGGCGACGGCGGCTGACCGCGGTGAGGACCAGGCCGAGCCCGGCGAGGGACATCGCCGCGGCGATCAACGGAAGCTCGCGGTAGCTCGCGCCGAGGGTCAGAGCGGTACCACCGATCCAGGCGCCAACGGCATTGCCGAGGTTGAATGCGCCCTGGTTGAGCGTGGAGGCGAGGTTCGGCGCATCGGTCGCGGCTTCGACAACCCAGATCTGCAGCGGCGAAACCAGCGCGAAGACGAGTCCTGACCAGAGGACCATCACGGGAACGGTCAGAACGGGATCGTGCGCGACGGCCGCCAGGGCCAGCAAGGCGGCCACGATGCCGAGGAAGCTGCCGATGATCGTCGCCATCGGACTCCGATCGGCAAGATGACCGCCGGCGAGGTTGCCGATGGTCAGGCCCAGTCCGGCCGAAAACAGCACACCCGTCACGCCACGCGGAGAGAAGCCGGACACCCCGGTCAGGAACGGTGTGATGTAGGTGAATACGGTGAAGAAGCTCACCGATGACAGGGTCGAGATCAACATCGGCCGCAAGACCGGCCAGCGGCCGAGCGCCCTGAACTCGCTGGCGAGACGGCCATGCGTTCCCGGAAGGCCGGTGGGCACACAGAGCTGGATCGCGAGGCCCGCCGCGAGGCCGATCGCCACCACCGCCCAGAAGGTCGACCGCCATCCCGCGACCTGGCCGAGGGCGGTCCCAAGGGGCACACCCAGAACGTTGGCAAGCGTCAGGCCGGCGAACATTAGCGAGACCGCCTGCGTGCGCCTCTCTCGCGGCACGAGGTCCCGCGCCACCACCGCGCCGATTCCGAAGAACGCGCCGTGGGCGAAGGCGGTCAGGACGCGCGCCGTCATCAGCAAGGCGTAGCTCGGTGCCAACGCGCAGCCGAGATTCCCTGCCAGGAACACGGCCATCAGCGCGAGAAGCGCGGTCTTGCGCGGCAGGCCCGCGGTGGCGATCGCCACGATCGGCGCCCCCACGACCACGCCCATGGCATAGCCCGACACCAGATAGCCGGCCTGCGGGATGGTGACACCGAAGCTCTGCGCCACCTCCGGGAGCAGGCCCATGATGACGAACTCGGTGGTGCCGATCCCAAACGAGGCGACGGCAAGGGCGAGGATCGGCAGAGGCAGCACGGCAAAGTCCTTCGGCACGGGCAAGATCCGATGGTGCAGAGCAGCATCGCAGCGCGTCAGCGATTGGATAGCGCCGTTGACGCGGCGCACACTTGCGCGACGCGCAGAGAGCCCGCCGGTGCAGATCGGCCTGGCCGGAGCGGAGGAGCAGGGAGTTCCCGGTGGACGGGGGCGCGCGAACACGGGTCGCTGCGGCTGGGATGCCGCACCTGCGGCTCACCCGCGCCGCGAGCTTCCGGATGGCCGGAGCCGCCTTCGATCAGGTCGAGATAGCGCCAGCCCGGCGCCGCGCTTGGCCTAGGCGTCCGTCGGAACGTGAAGTGGAGATCGCCTCGTCCGGCGCCCCGGCGCCTGTCTTGCGAGGCCAGAAGTCGCGGCGTGACCGGCGACCACCCCCGAGTGCGGCCGCGGCAATCGATCGGTGGGATCGGCTTAAAGACGATGGAGGCCAAGTAGGCCTGAACCGAGGCAGTGTCGAAGCCACGACACCGCCTCGTTGAGCCGAGGTCATTACAACACTGTCTTCGCAGACGTCAGCATCGCAAGTCAGGTAGGTAGACGGGTCCTGGCCGCGGGGGCCGCCCGAGCTGCGGGACGCGTCCGACGTGACTGAGCGATCCGGGCCACGAGGTCCATCGTGCCTGAGCCCAAGTGGCACCGGCGGACATCGAGCGTCGAAGTCGCCGGCCCAGCGGAGCCACGCCAGCGCAGAAGGCAAGACTCCACCCAGCCAATCGCGCGAGGCCATCTGTGCGGCAAGCCGCTCAGTAGTCTTGTGTCATCGCCCGACACATTGATCGCAATGGATCGCTTCCATCGATTCGGCCGACTACTCCGCCACGACCTTTTTCCGCCCGCGCGGCTTGGAAGCAGGCGCGACCACGGCTTCCGGTGTCGGCGCCGGCGCTGGCGCCCCGACGTTCTTGCGGCGCTGCTGCCCGAGGCCCAGAGCCCGAGCCAGCTCGGAGCGTTGGGCGGAGTAGCTTGCAGCGGTCATGGGATAGTCACGCGGCAAGCCCCACTTCTCGCGGTAGGCCTCGGGCGTCAGGCCTCGCAACGTAAGGTGACGGCGAAGCGTCTTGTACGGCTTCCCGTCCTCGAAGCTGATGATATGATCCGCCGTGACCGACTTGCGGATCTGGGACGGGCTCATCTTTTCAACGGGCGAATTCGCGGCACGACTTTGAGTTGTCAAACCACTCAATGCCGCATGGATGCCGCCAATCAACCCGGGAAGCTCCGAAGCCGGCACGGAATTGTTCGACACATAAGCCGCCACGATATCTACCGTGAGATCGACCGACGGGCTGTGCTCGTTAGCTGCGCTGTCACTCACGATAAACTCCATGAGTACAAATCACCAAGTCGATCAATCCAGGTCGGATGCGATCGAATTCATCATAACGATAGCAGAGTATACAAAGAATCTCAATCATAATTGCGGAGGCGCGGAGAGATCGAAACCGCGCGGCGTCGATGCCAGGGGGATGCCAGGGGATGTCAGGGCGATGCCGTCGTTGACCGGGCATTAACCATGCCGTCGCTAGGGTTCGTTAACCATGCCGGCGACCCGTTTCTGGGCGGCATGATCGATGACCTTCGGACTTCGGTGCCGGAGATGTGGGCGGAGACCGGGATCAGGTGCGGACGGCGGCTGACCGGCGGAAACGGCAGAACTCGCGGCTGGCCGTCGCGGCGCTGAGCTTAACGCTCGCGACGCCGGCGCTGGCCCAACGCTTCGACGCGACGAGTCCCGTCACGGGTCAGCCCGACAATCCCGGCATCGGGCAGGAGGCGGCGCCGAACGGCCTGCCAGCCCTCAAGCGGAGCATCCCTGACGGCCTGACCCGCGATTCAGGACGCAGCTCGCTCGGCGGGGACACGACGGGCGGCGAGCAAACCGGAGGCGACAGCCTTCGGTCCCCGCTGTCGCCTCCGATACCGCGACAGACGCTGGTCCAGCCCGGCCAGTCTCAGCTCGACACTCGGATCACGACGGGCGGCCGGCGGACCGGCGGAAGCTCGACGGCTCCGGCCAACCTCGCCCCTTCGACACTCCTGCGCACCCGAGCCGCTCCCCCCCGGCGGATCGGGTCCGCGACCCGGCGAGTCACCCAGAGCGTGACGCAGGTTCCGCCCCCGGCGCTGCGGTTGTCGCCGGTGGTTCAGCAACCGGTGGTCGGCGTACCGAATCCGTCGACGGTGACGCCGATCCGGCCCCTGTTCCCTCTGCAGGCCATCGGACCGACACTCGGCCTCCTGACGCCGGGCTTCATCCTCGGCACCGACTTGGCGCGCGCGATCCCCACCGATCCAGCCTTCGCGCCCATCGGCTATCAGGTCGGCACCTTCACGGTGCTCCCGACCTTCGCACAGAGCATCGGCTACGACTCGAATCCGGACCAGACCAGCCGGCAGATCGCAAAGGGCTCGGTCGCCCTGCGCACAGACGCCACGGTCGACTTCCGCAGCAACTGGTCCTCAAGTTCCCTACAGGGTTCGCTCAGGGGTTCTTACCTCGAAACGCCGCAGAACGAGGCCGCGAGCCGCCCCGCAGCGGACGGCACCGTGCGCCTGCGGATCGACGCCAACCGGGATCTGCGCATCGACGCGGAGGGGCGCTTCCTGGTGGACACGCAGCGCACGTCGAGCGCCAACCTGCAGGCCCCCGCGGCGACGAGCCGGCCGCTTCTGGCTGTTTACGGCGGGTCGCTGGGCGCCACGGAGACGTTCAACCGTCTGTCGGTGACTCTGCGCGGGTCGATCGACCGGTCGGAGTTCGACAATGCCCGCTTGGCCAATGGGACGACCATCAATCAGTCCGACCGGAACTTGAATCAGTACAGTCTCCAATTGCGCACGGCCTACGAGGTCAACCCCGATTTCAGCCCATTCATCGACCTCCTCGGCGACACCCGCGTCTACGATCGGCGGTTCGACCTGACGGGTGTGCGCCGGGATTCGGACGGCATCGCGCTCGCCTTCGGCACGAGCATCGGGCTCGCGCGCTCCGTGACGGGTGAGATCTCGGCCGGCATCCAGCATCGGACCTACGTCGACCCGACCCTCCGCGACATCAATGCGCCGTTGCTCAACGCGGCCCTGGTCTGGGCCGCAAGCCCGCTCACCACCGTCCGGCTCACCGCCGCGACGGGCGTCACCGAGACGACGATCCCGGGCTCCAGCGGCGTGCTGACCGAGGTCGCAACGCTGGAAGTGCAGCACGATCTCCTGCGCAACCTGTCGATCGTCCTGGGCGGATCCTACCTCCGCAACGATTATCAGAACAGCACCATCCGCGAGAACGGCTTCTCGGCGACCGCGCGCGTCGACTACCACTTCACGCGCTGGCTGACACTGCGAGGCACTTATCTCTACCAGAAATTCGACAGCACCGTCGCCGGATCGAGCTTCCAGGAGAACACGTTCCTGCTCGGATTGCGGGTGAACCCATGAGGCGCCGCTCGCATCGCGATCGTTAGGGCCGGCGTCATCGCCTCGTCTCGCCGCGTCATCCGAGGCCGTCGAGTCTAGCGCCGCTGATCCGCGGTTCAACCGCGGCGCTGGGCGAAAAAATCCCGGAGCAAGGCCGCGGCTTCACGCTCGCGGAAGCCGCCATAGACCTCCGGCGCGTGATGGCAGGTGGGCTGATCGAAGACGCGCGGGCCGTGCTCGACCCCCCCGCCCTTCGGGTCCGACGCGCCGTAATAGAGCCGCCGTATCCGCGCGATGGATATGGCCCCCGCACACATCGGGCACGGTTCCAGCGTAACATAGAGATCGCAGCCGGTGAGGCGCTCCTCACCGAGGACCGCACAGGCTGCCCGGATCGCCAGGATTTCCGCGTGCGCGGTCGGGTCGTTGAGCCGCCGCGGTTGGTTGTGCGCGACCGCGAGGACGATCCCGTCCCGGACCACCGCGGCGCCGACGGGGACTTCCCCGGCCTCGGCGGCGGTGCGGGCGGCGGCGAAAGCGTGATCCAGTGCGGTCAGCGCTCCGGACGATGGGCGGTCCGGGCGATGGATCGGATCGGAAGCGACCATGCACTCAAGCCCGGGTCTGCACGGAGGCGCGGCGGCGTCCCGGCCTGATCCCCGTCAATGTTAAGGGCTGGAACATTCGACCGACCGTGACCGTTTCTTGAACCAGTGCGGCATCGCCGCAGGTCGAACAAGAGGACAACGCCATGAGCAGCACCACCGACAAGATCAAGGGCGTCGCCAACGAGGCTCTTGGGAAGGCCAAGCAGGGCATCGGCGACGTGACCAACAACGACAAGCTCAAGGCTGAGGGTGCGGCTCAGGAACTCAAGGGCAAGGCGCAGGGTACGGTTGGCGACGCGAAGAGCGCGGTGAAGTCGGCCACCGACAAACTCTGAACGTCAAGCACAACCGGAACGGAACCCGCCTCGCGCGGGTTCCAGTCTTGAACTGAACCGGACTAAGCGAGGATGCCATGATCGGCTGGGCTGTCACATTTCTCGTCGTCGCTCTCGTGGCGGCGCTCCTCGGCTTCGGCGGCATCGCCGGAACGGCCATGGAAGCTGCCAAGATCGTCTTCTTCGTGGCGATCGCCCTGTTCCTGATCTCCGCCGTGTTCGGCGTGATGCGCGGTCGCTCACCCCGGATCTGACGGCACACTCGCGCATCGATCTTCGAGGCGGTCCCCATGGGCCGCCTTCGTCGTTTCAGCCTCGGCTCAACCGCACGTGCCGTCTCGCCTGTAGAGTGTGGCTCTGATAAGCGGCAGGCATGACCGATCTGCCGAACGACGATAAGCCCGAGGCGGGCGCTCCCCGCCCGGCCCCCGAGTCAACCCAGGGCCAGGGCTGGACCCCGCCGACCGATGCGGGCAGTGCCGCGGACGCCCCTGACGCTCCGAGGAAGCCGACAGCCAAGGCGAAGACGGGTGCCAAGACTGCGCAGCCGCTGCCGGCGACCCCGATCGAGGACGAAGGCGCTATCGAGACGCCGCCCGGCGAGCGTATTGCCAAGGCTATGGCACGGGCCGGCATCGCCTCACGGCGGGATGCTGAAGCGATGATTCTCGCCGGTCGCGTCAGCGTCAACGGCGAGACGCTGACCTCCCCCGCCCGCAACGTCACCGAGAACGACCGCATCCTGATCGACGGCGAACCGATGCCGTCGCGCGAGCGGAGCCGACTGTGGATCTTCCACAAGCCTCGGGGGGTGGTGACCACGGCCCGCGATCCCGAGGGTCGCCAGACCGTCTTCGAGGCGCTGCCCGAAGAACTGCCGCGGGTCGTCGCGGTGGGACGCCTCGACATCAACACTGAGGGTCTCCTGCTCCTGACCAACGACGGCGGCTTGGCCAAGGTGATCGCGCATCCCGACACGGGCTGGCTGCGCCGGTACCGGGTCCGTGCGCACGGCGACACCGATCAGGCGCAGCTCGACAGGCTGGCCAAGGGCGTGACCATCGATGGCATGGAATACGGACCGGTGGAGGCCACCCTCGACCGCGTCCAGGGCGACAACGTCTGGCTGACGCTCGGCCTTCGCGAAGGCAAGAACCGCGAGGTCAAGCGTATCCTTGAGCATCTCGGCCTCTCGGTGAACCGGCTGATCCGGCTGTCCTTCGGCCCGTTCCAGCTGGGCGATCTGGAGGTCGGGCTGGTGGAAGAGGTGCGCACGCGCGTGCTGAAGGACCAGCTCGGCAAGAGCCTCGCCGAACAGGCGGGCGTGGATTTCGACAGCCCGGTCCGGGAACCGATCGCGCCCTTCGGCGAATCGCGACCGGCCGACCGGGAAGCTCGGGCTGCACAACAAGCTCCATCCCGGCGCAATGCTGCGCGTCCGGCACCGACGCCTCGGGTCTCGACGGGCGGTACCGGACCCGGACCCCGCAACTCCGCGTGGCGCGACGAGGACGCGACGAAGCCGCGGGGGACGCGCGTCCCCCGCCGCGGTGCGGACCCTCGTGCGGCGCAGGCCGCCGCGGCCGAGCGGGGTCGCGAACGGGTCGGCTCGATCCGCACCGGCGAGCGCCGCGTCGTCGTCGAGCGCCTGACGGCGACGCCTGCGGAGCCAGCGCCCGTCGAGAAGCCGCGGCGCCGCTTTGCCGACAAGGCCGGACAGGAACGGCCGGAGCGCAATGCCGGCCCACGCGGCGAACGCGGCACCGGCGAGTGGAAGCGCCGGGAGACAGGGCGAGACGACCGGCCGCGCGGGGATACGCGCTTCGAGGATCGCCGCGACGGCAAGGCTGGCGATCGGCGCGAACGCGCATTCGACGCCAAGCCGGCCGACGGAGCGGCCCGAAAGGCCGGTTCGTTCCCGCCCCGGAAACCCGCCGCCGGTGGCGGCAAGCCGGCCTTCGGAGGCCCGAAGCCGGGAGGCCCACGTCCCGGTGGATCCCGTCCCGGTGGATCCCGTCCCGGCGGCAAGCCGGGCGGATTCTCTGGCGGCGCGCCCGGCAAGGGCGGCGGGCGACCGGGTGGTCGTCCCGGTGCCCCGCGCGGCGGAGCCAAGCCCGGCGGTGGCCGACCGCCACGCGGGACGCGATGAGGATCGTCGGTGGCGCTTGGCGGGGCCGCAGGCTCGCCACGCCGCGCACCGAAGCGATCCGGCCGACTTCGGATCGACTCCGGGAATCGCTGTTCAACGTGCTGACCCATGCCTACGAGCACGCTGTCGAGGGCGCTCAGGTTCTCGACCTGTTTGCCGGGACGGGCGCTCTCGGATTCGAGGCCCTGTCGCGGGGTGCCGCCTACGCGTTGCTCGTCGATGAGGGCGCCGAAGCCCGCGCGGTGATCCGCACCAATATCGAGGCGCTCGGGGCCGAAGGCGTGACGCGCCTGTTCCGTCGGGATGCGACCCGGCTTGGGCCTGCCGCCTCGGCGGGCCCTTTCTCGCTCGTCTTCTGCGATCCACCCTACGGCAAAGATCTGGCGCCGCGCGCCCTCGAGAGCGCTGCCGCGGGCGGATGGCTCGCCCCTGGGGCTCTTGTCGTGGTCGAGGAGGCCGCAGCCGTCCAGCTGGTCTGGCCCGCGGGCTTCGAATCGGTGGAACGACGCGTCTACGGCGACACGGCGGTGGCGATCGCACGATTTAACGCCTGAGCCCCTCTAGGGAACCTCGACCATTTCCCCTGCGGAAACCGCCAGCTCAGGGCCGAAATGGATAGCCAGCCAGACGGTGGGAGACGCGGTCCAGTGGACCCGGTGCCGACGGTGCGGAGCGATCATCACGGCATCGCCAGCGACGAGGCGACGCGGGGCCGTCTCGTCGGCGAACAGGAGGTCGGCCGCGCCCGTCAGGACGGCGACCCACTCGGCGTGCGGCTGATCGTAGTAGAAGCCCGGCGGACTCGCTTGCCCGGTCGAGACGATGCGCTCCACCCGGAGACCCGGGCTGGCCACCAAGACCGACACGACCTCATCGGCTGCGCCGAGCGGCAGATCGGCCAGCAGATTGGTCACGGTCGTCGGTCGTTCGGCCATGATCCATCCCCGGCAGATCTCACGCGGCGCTGGGCTGGAGCGCCGCGCCGGCCCGATCTCACGCGTTGCGCGTTGCGGTGGGAGACTGAGGCGCCGCTTCGTCCGCCGATCGCAGCTGGGAGATCCGCGCGGCGGATTTCACCAGCGAGAGCACGTCGCGGCGCATCTGATCGTCGGCGATCTGATTGTAGGCCCGCAGGATCTCGACGGCGCCGGCCACACGAAGCAGCGCCGGGCCATTCTCCGTCGAAGCCTCGGGCTCGGGCTCGAAGAAGCTTGAGACCGGGACGCCGAGTCGCTCGGCGATTGCCTGCAGACGGCCGGCTCCGACCCGGTTCTTGCCAGTCTCGTACTTCTGGACCTGCTGGAAGCTGACACCCAATGCACTGGCCAGGGCCGATTGGCTCAATCCGTTAGCGGCCCGAAGGAACGCGATGCGGCTGCCGACCCCGTGATCAATGGCTGTCGTCTGCTTCGGCTTGGGGGTTGGGTTCGCCATCGTTGGTAGTCCGGATGTTCTTAAATGTTGGCAGGCTTGCTCGCCCGGATCCGGGGCGCCAATCACAACTGACAGGTGCAACATTGCGCCGCGAAGATCCAGACGTGACATCTGTTAGTGCCACAGGTCAGCCGCGCGTGCAACGAATGGTTACGCTTTCAAAATCTTGAGCCCGGAAGACTCCCGGGCGGGCCTCTCAGTGACCACGACATGAACAACTAAACGATCATCCGCGATCATACAAAAGTGATCGAAATCGACTAGAGCCCCGCATTCGAAAACTGCAGCGCGCTATTGGGTTGCCTGCTCCACGTTGGCCCGGGAATGCCGATCCACGGGGACACGGCGTGACACACAGAGGTTCGACCCGGAAATCGCAGCCGTTCGGTCGCGATGTGTTCACGCCGCAGGACCGAGCCAGTCGGTGACGATTCGCAACTGCTCGTCGTCCAGCAATGCAGGCGCGTGGCCGCACTGGGGGATCTCGACGCGCCGTGTCGGAGGTCCCCTGCGGGTCATCTCGTCGGCGGTCGAAGCGAGGAGCAAGTCCGAATGCTCTCCGCGCAGGAGCAGGACGGGACAGGTTATGACGTCCCAGTCGCGCCACATGCTGACGCTGTAAACCCGGCCGGGCCGGAACGCGTCGCCGATCCCGGGATCGTAGTGGGGCCGCCAGCCGCCGTTCGGCTCCTGGTGGAAGCTGTACTTGGCGATGTGGCGCCATTGCTCGTCGGTGAGCGGTCCGAATGCGCCCAGCACCGTGCGCAGGCGCGACTCGCCCGAGGCCAGGTTATGGTGAAGCCGGGGCGCGTCGCGCAGGCGCGAGCCGATCTCGCGGATGGGCGCCCAGGGTAGAAACGGGCCGATATCGTTGATCACCATCCGGCGGATCGGAGAGCGTGCGGCGGCGGCCAGGACCATTCCGGTGAGGCCGCCGAGGGAGGTGCCGACCCAGTCGATCTTCCCTGGAACCCGGAGATGCGCGATGAGCGCCGCCATGTCGGCGGCGTATTGCGGCAGGCCGTAGAGTTCCGGATCCTTCAACCAGCCGCTGAGACCGCGCCCGGGCAGGTCGGGACAGACGACCCGGTAGCCCAGCTTCGCCAGCCGATAGCCGAGCGCGTCGAAGTCGCGACCCTGGCGGCTCAGGCCGTGCACGCAGATCACCACGTGCGGGCTGTCCGCTTCGCCCCATTCCACGTAAGCGATGCGATGGAAGTCGTGCGGCGCATAGGCTTGGAAATGGCCTGTCCGGAACGGCACATCGGCGCGACTCAGATCGTCGAGCCGCAGCTTCGTCTCGGGTCCGGAAACCGGCGCCGCGCCGGCGGCGGTCACGGAGTCTCCGTGCGCGCGGCGACCTCGCGGGCGAGGCGGCTGGCCGTCTGATGGAGGTCGACCATCTGGTCGGTGAGCCGACGCGCCTGCTCCTGCAGGAACGCGATGTTCAGCGCCACGACCTCGCGGGCATCGGCTGCCGCGGCAAGGCGGTCCGCGAAATCGAGGCCCGCACGGACATTCGTGTCCGAAGCCACGAGCATCCGGTGGCTGATCTCCCGCATCGCCGCCATGGTATGGACGGCGTTGTCCTCAACGGCATTGTAGAGCCGCGCGCCGGCATCGTCCCATTGCTCGCGCAACGTGCGGGCACCGGCCGCATGACGATCGGCGAGATTGTGCGCGGTCTCGCGGCTCGAGCCCATGACCGCGCGCCAGCCCTCGAAACTCTGTGCCGCCGACGCCTCGAAGGCGTTCAGCGCCATCTCGCCGGCCTCGGCGAAGCGCTCATACGCCTCGCGCGCCCGGGCGACACTGCTCTCGGCCATGGCACGGCCGGTCTCTTTGGAGACCACCGGCAGGTTGTCGTTCCCCACTGTCGTCTCCCGCAGATCGGACGATCGCATCCGGCCTCGGCCGCGCACGGCCAAGGATAGGGCATCCGACAGGGTTGTCTTCCCGTCAATCGCGCCCGGTAACAGAATCCGCGCGCGGCCCACGCTGTCACGGCAATCGCAATTGACAGGTGTGACGGCCGCGAAATCATCGTCGCACGGAGCGCACGCCACGCTCACCGCCCGATCAGAAGGCAGCAAGTGTCGATGATGGAGACCGGACCGATCCCCGCCGAGGCTCGCGAGGCCGGCCTCCATCCGTTCGAGGTCGGGCTCGGCCGCCGGCCAGCCAACTACGTCGCGCTGACCCCGGTGAGCCTGCTGGCGCGCGCCGCCGCCGCATGCGGGGCACGGATTGCGGTCATCGACGGAAGCCGCCGCTTCACCTATGCGGACCTGTACGGGCGCTGCCGCCGCCTCGCAGCGGGCCTCGCCGGTCGGGGCATCGGATCGCTCGACACCGTCGCGATCCTGGCACCGAACGTGTCCGAGATGATCGAGGCGCATTTCGCCGTCCCGATGCTCGGCGCGGTCCTCAATCCGCTGAACACCCGTCTGGACCCGGCGACGATCGCGTTCTCGCTCCGGCACGGTGGAGCCCGGGCGCTCATCGTCGAGGCCGAGTACGCCGCGCTAGCCGCGCGGGCGCTCGGCGATTTCGCCGAGCCCGTCCTGGTGGTGGCGATCGGCGAGACCGGCATCGACGGGGCTGTGCCCTACGATTCCCTGCTCGCCGAAGGCGATCCGGACTATGCCTGGGTCGGTCCAGTGGACGAATGGCAGTCGCTCTGCCTGCTCTACACGTCGGGAACGACCGGAGATCCGAAAGGCGCCGTCTACAGCCATCGCGGCGGCTATCTCCAGGCTCTCGGCAACGCCGTGACTTTCGGGCTCACCGACGCGAGCGTGTATCTCTGGACGCTGCCGATGTTCCATTGCAGCGGCTGGTCGTATCCCTGGGCCAGCGTTGCCGCCTGCGCCACGCAGGTCTGCCTCCGGAAGGTCGAGCCGGCGGCCATCTTCCGGCTGATCGCCGAGCACCGGGTGACGCATCTGTGCGGTGCACCGATCGTCCTGTCCATGATCGCCCACGCGCCGGCCCACGACCGCGTGCCGTTCCCGCAAACGGTGCGCTGCGCGGTCGGCGGCGCGGCGCCCTCCTCGACGATCATCCGCACCATGGAGGATCTGGGCTTCCAGGTGACGCATCTCTACGGGGCCACCGAGAGCTACGGGCCCGCGACGGTCTGCCTGGCACAGCCGGATTGGGCCGACCTTCCCGAAACCGAACGATACGCCCGCATGGCCCGTCAAGGCGTGCCGCTGGCGACCCTGGAGGCCGTAAGCGTCGCCGACCCGGCGACCGACGCGCCGGTGCCGCGCGACGGCGTATCGGTCGGCGAGATCCGGCTGCGTGGCAACACGGTGATGAAAGGCTATCTCGGCAACCCGGACGCGACGGAGCAGGCGCTCGCGGGCGGCTGGTACCGGACCGGCGACCTCGCGGTCTGGCACCCGGACGGGTCGGTGGAGATCAAGGACCGGGCGAAGGACATCATCATTTCGGGCGGCGAGAACATCTCCAGCCTGGAAGTGGAGGAGGTGCTGATGCGCCACCCCGCGGTGATGCTCGCGGCCGTCGTGGCCAAGCCGGACCCGACCTGGGGCGAGAGCCCCTGCGCCTTCCTGGAGCTGAAGCCCGGCGCGACGGAACCCGCCGACCAGGAGTTGATCGCCTTCTGTCGCGAGCGGATGGCGCGCTTCAAGGTGCCGAAATCCGTCGTGTTCGGACCGTTGCCGAAGACGTCGACGGGCAAGATCCAGAAGTTCGTCCTGCGCGAGCAGGCGCGGGCTCTCTGAGCCACGCCCGTCCGGCGCGTCGGAACGGATTACGTCACCATGCAGCCCCTAGAGGCCGGAGACGAGGTGGCCCCCGTCGACCGCCACGACGCTGCCGGTCATGTAGGCGCCGGCATCCGAGGCGAGCAGCAGCAGCGGCCCATCGAGTTCCGCCGCTTCGCCCAACCGACGCTGCGGCACGCGCTTGATCAGCGCCTTGCCGGCGTCGGATTCGAAGAAGGCGTCATTCAGCTCGGTCTTGATGTAGCCCGGAGCGAGCGCGTTCACCCGAATCCCGTGGCGCGCCCATTCGAGTGCCAGACTCTTGGTGAGCTGCATCACGGCCGCCTTGGAGGCGGCGTAGGGCGCCAGTCCACCGGTCACCCGCAGCCCGAGGATCGAGGCGATGTTGACGATGCTGCCGCCCGCGCCGTGTCGGACCATGCGCCGCCCGGTTGCCTGAGCCACGAGCCAAACCCCCTTGAGGTTCGTGTCGAGCACGGCGTCCCAGTCGGCCTCGTCGAGATCGAGGGCCGGTTTCGTCGCCGTCACACCGGCATTGTTCACCAGGACCGCCACGGGTCCGAACCGCGATTCAGCGGCATCGAGCGCCCGCTCGACGCTCGCGGCGTCGGTGACGTCCATGACGACGGCATGGGCCTCTCCGCCTTCGGACGCGACGCGGGTGACGGTTTCGGCGAGGGCATCGGCCCGGCGGGCCCCCAGCGACAGGCGGGCCCCGGCGCGGGCGAGAGTTCCGGCGAAGTGACGGCCGAGGCCGCTTGAGGCACCGGTGATGAGGACGTGACGTCCGGCGAGATCGAATGGGCCCGTCATCTCAGCGCACCGACGCGACGGCCAGAGCCGCGCTCCGCTTGCGTTCGGCGTCGCGGCACGGGCCGGTGATGAGGATATCGGTCATGGCTCTGCGCCTCCCCTGCATGCACCGGCGATCCGCGGCCGCCGGCTCCCCGGTCTTCGCGCCGAGGCATCGACCGTTCTTTTGGACCGCCCCTGCCCGGTAGGCCAGCCGGACCGGCGAAGCCGTCACCTCATCGGCGGCCAAACAGCCGCTCGATATCGGCGAGCTTCAGTTCGATCGAGGTGGGACGTCCATGGTTGCACTGCCCGGAATTGGGCGTGGCTTCCATCTCGCGCAGGAGGGCGTTCATCTCCTCCGGTCGCAGCCGCCGCCCGGCGCGGATCGAGCCGTGACAGCTCATGCGCGACAGGACCGCGTCGAGGCGCCGGCCGAGCGGGCCGCCCTCCGCAGCCGGGACGCCGCCCTCCTCGTCGCCGCTGGCCTCCAGGGCGTCGAGGATGTCGGTGACGAGGTCGCGAGTCGAAGCGCCGAGCAGCACGGCCGGCACCTCGCGCACGAGCACCGCCCCCGGTCCGAAGGCCTCGATGGCGAGACCCAGCCGCTCGAGGTCCGGCGCCGCGGCGACCAGCCGGTCCGCCTCCTCGGGGCTCATCTCGACCACGTCGGGGATCAGCAAGCCCTGGCGGGCGATGCCGCCCGTTTCCCGCTCGGCCTTCATCCGCTCGTAGACGAGCCGCTCGTGCGCGGCGTGCTGATCGACGATGACGAGGCCGTCGCGGGTCTGGGCGAGGATGTAGGTTTCGTGAATCTGCGCCCGGGCCGCGCCGAGGGGATGATCCAGCGTCTCCGTCGCATCGTCGGCGACGCGGATATCGGCCTGGGGCGGTGCCGACACCGGGGCCGGATCCGGGCCCGCGAACACGGCCTGCGCAGCCTCGCCGAAGCCCGCCGGCGCGGCCGGCACAGGCTGCGGCGCCCGCCACGCGGTCTGCGGACGGTAGCCTGACGGTGCCGCGACCGACGGCGTGCCCACCGGAAACAGGCCCGGTCGCGTCGGTCGGAACAGGCTCGGGGCGGCAGCGCCGCTATGGGTCGCGAGCGGCGGACCGGCGGGGCGCAGGGCGTCGAGAGTCCGCGCGGCGCCGGTGGTGGCCGAACGGGCGCCGCCGCGCCGCAGGGCGTCGTGGATCGCGCTCACGATCAGCGCCCGCACGAGGCCCGGCTCGCGGAAGCGCACCTCGGTCTTGGCCGGGTGGACGTTGACGTCGACGCGGTCCGGGTCGCACGCGATGGAAAGGCCGAGCACCGGATGGCGGTCGGAGGCCAGGGTGTCGGCGTAGGCGCCGCGGATCGCGCCCAGCAGGAGCCGGTCGCGCACGGGGCGCCCGTTGACGGCAAGATGGATATGGGTCGCCGCGCCGCGATGATAGGTCGGCAGGCCGACATGGCCGGTCACGGCAAAGCCCTCCCGGGCCAGGGAGACCGGCAGCGCATTGGCGAAAAAATCCGGCCCCAGAACAGCGGCGAGCCGGCGCAGCTCCGCCTCGGGTCCGGTCTCCGCGGGCAGGACCAGGGGCTGCCCGGCATCGGCGCGAAGGGTGAAGCGGATCCCGGGCTGCGTCGCGGCGAGCCGGCGCAGCGTTTCGGCGACGGCGGTGTTCTCCGCCCGGTCCGATTTCAGAAACTTGAGCCGTGCCGGTGTCGCGGCGAACAACTCGGTCACTTCGATCCGGGTCCCACGCTGCGCCGGTGCCGGACGGACCTGACCCTTCAGCCCCGCCTCGACCGTCAGGCTGGCCCCGGCCTCGGCATCCGGGGTCCGGGTGACGATGGCGAGCCGCGACACCGCGCCGATCGACGGCAGCGCTTCGCCGCGGAACCCGAGGGTGGCGATCGCCGTGAGGTCGCCGCCTGGAAGCTTTGAGGTGGCGTGCCGCTCCACCGCGAGGTCAAGATCGTCCGGCGTCATGCCACGGCCGTCATCGACGACCCGGATCAGCCGCCGTCCCCCGGCCTCGATGGTGACCTCGATGGCACCGGCCCCGGCATCGATGGCATTCTCGACCAGCTCCTTCACGGCCGAGGCGGGACGCTCAACGACTTCGCCGGCCGCGATGCGATCGACGAGCACGGGGTCGAGGCGACGGACGGACGGCGCGGTCAGGGCGGTGGACATCGCCACGGAGAATAGTCCCTGCGCCGCGGTGATCCAATCACGCTGCGCAGTGCGGACTGGGAATCAGGCGCGGCGCAGCGATCCGCCCAGAGAAATCCGGCCGCCGCCGCTGCGCGTCCCCTGGCTTGTCGCCACCTGGGGCCGGCGCGACAGGTCGAACAATGCGTTGCCGACGACGCCTGCCGTCCGCCGCAGGGTGGCACCGTCGCAGGTCGACGCAACGCGAACGCCGATCGCATGGGTGTGACTGCGGCCGTAGAGCCAGACCGCGAGCCGCGCCCGGGTCGCCTCCGGGATGCCCTCAAGGAGAAAGACCGCGCCCTCAGGATCGGCCTTGATCAGGCGACCGACGACGTCCGGTGCCACCGGGCACTCGAGGGCGGGATCGTCGATGCTGAGCGTCCGGTCCTGAGTCATAGCGCCCCCTGGCAGCGTCAAGCCGTCAGCGTGGGCGGTCTTGGTTAACGAATGCTCACCGCGCGACGTCGGAAACGCAGTCCGCCTGCGAAGCCGCTCATCTTCGGCTCGCCGTGATGCAGCCCGACGCCATGCGCCCACATCTTCGGAACCCTAGTCAGTCCGTCTCCGGTGACGGTGCGGGCGCTACAACGGCCGGCAGACAACCCGGGCGATCAGCCCGATGATGCCCTCCCGGAACAGCAGCACGCAGAGCACGAACACACAGCCCTGGATGATCGTCACCCAGGCCCCGAACTGCGCGAGGTAGGTCTCCATGGTGACGATCACCAAGGCCCCCACGATCGGTCCGAAGACCGTGCCCATGCCGCCCACGAGCGTCATCAGTACGACCTCGCCGGACATCGACCAGTGCACGTCGGTGAGCGAGGCGAGCTGGAAGACGATCGCCTTGGTGGAGCCCGCGAGTCCCGCGAGGGTCGCGGAGAGGACGAAGACCGCGAGCTTGTACTGGCTCGCTCTGTAGCCGAGGGAGATCGCCCGGGGTTCGTTGTCGCGGATCGCCTTCAGCACCTGCCCGAAGGGCGAGTGGATGATCCGGTAGATCAGCAGCATCCCCGCCATGAAGATTACGGCGACGACGGCGTACATCGCCCGGTCGTCCGCGAGGCTGATCGCGCCGAACAGGTTGCCGCGGGGCACCGCCTGGATGCCGTCCTCGCCGCCGGTGAACTTCGCCTGCAGGGAGAAGAAGAACACCATCTGGGCGAGCGCCAGGGTGATCATCGAGAAGTAGATGCCCTGCCGGCGGATCGCCAGGGCGCCGAAGACCAGACCCAGCAGGGCCGCCGTCACCGTGCCGCTGAGGATCGCCAGTTCCGGCGTGAAGCCGAGCTGCTTGGCCGTGTAGGCGCAGAGGTAGCTCGCCATGCCGAAATAGGCGGCATGACCGAAGGACAGCAGGCCGCCGTAGCCGAGCAGCAGGTTGAAGGCGAGCGCGAACAGCGCGAAGCACAGCACCTTCATCAGATAGACGGGGTACAGGACGAGCGGCGCTACGATCAGCAGCAGCGCGATGCCGATGAAGATCAGGCGATGGAGCGCCTTGTCGTCCCGGCTCGTCGGGAGCGCGGCGGCGATCGGGGCGGCCTCGAGGGCGGCGGTGTCGGCCATGGGTGTCGAGCCTCAGTTCGCGGTCAGGCCGTGCGCCCGAACAGGCCGGCGGGTTTGACGAGCAGCACCAGCACCATGATCACGAAGATCACGGTGGCCGACGCCTCCGGATAGAACACCTTGGTCAGCCCCTCGACGAGGCCCAGGGCGAAGCCCGTGATCACCGACCCGATGATCGAGCCCATGCCGCCGATCACCACCACGGCGAAGACCACGATGATGATGTCGGCGCCCATGTTGGGGTTCACCGAGTAGATCGGCGCGGCGAGCACCCCGGCGAAGCCTGCGAGCGCGACGCCGAACCCGTAGGTCAGCGTCAGGAACAGCGGCACGTTCACCCCGAAGGCCTGGACGAGCGTCGGATTCTCGGTGGCGGCCCGGAGATACGCGCCGAGCTTGGTCTTCTCGATGACGAGCCAGGTGGCGATGCAGACGGTCAGCGACGCGACCACCACCCAGGCCCGGTAGTTCGGCAGGAACATGAAGGGCAGCCGCTGGCCGCCGGAGAGCTCCGCCGGGATCGCGTAGGGCAGCCCCGAGACGCCGTACTGGTTGCGGAACAGGCCCTGGATGATCAGCGCCAGCCCGAAGGTCAGCAGAAGTCCGTAGAGGTGGTCGAGCTTGTAGAGCCGGGCGATGAGCACCCGCTCCAGCACGATGCCGAAGGCGCCCACCACGAGGGGCGCGAGACCCAGCGCCCACCAGTAGCCCAGGCCCACATAGGTGAGCAGCATCCAGGCCACGAACGCGCCCATCATGTAGAGCGCGCCGTGGGCGAAGTTGATGATGTTCAGGAGCCCGAAAATGATGGCGAGCCCCAGCGACAGGATCGCGTAGAACGAGCCGTTGATCAGGCCGAGCAGCAATTGCCCGAACAGGGCCTGCGTCGGCACTCCGAAGATCGTGGTCATGGCCGTTCTCCGCGCCCCGATCCCACCGTCAACCCTTCACGAGGGGGCAATTGCCCTCGTTGAGCGGCCGGAAGACCTGATCGCCCGGGATCGTCTCGAGCTTCTTGTAAAGATCCCACTCGCCCTTCGACTCGGCGGGCTTCTTGACCTCGAACAGGTACATGTCGTGGATCTTGCGGCCGTCCGCGCGGATCACGCCCTTGCCGAACAGAGGATCGTCGGTCGGCATCGCCTTCATCTTGGCGACCGTGGCGGCGCCGTCGGTGGTGGATTTCAGCTCGGCCACCGCCTTCAGGTAATGGAGCACGTCCGAGTAGACGCCGGCATGGTTGGCGGTGGGCTTCGAGCCACCCTTCATCTGCTTGGCGAAGCGGTCCGAGAAGGCGCGGGTTTGATCGTTCAGGTCCCAGTAGAACGGCTCGGTGAGCACGAGACCCTGGGCGACCTTGGTGCCCAGCGAATGCACGTCGGAGGAGAAGACCAGAAGGCCGGCCAGCGCCTGCCCGCCCTCGGTGATGCCGAACTCGCCCGCCTGCTTGATCGCGTTGATCGTGTCGGTTCCGGCATTGGCCAGGCCGATGACCTTGGCGCCCGAGCCCTGCGCCTGAAGCAGGAAGGACGAGAAGTCCGAGGTCGGGAACGGGGTCTTCACCGAGCCCACCACCTTGCCGCCGTTCTTGGTGACGACCGCGCTGGTGTCGCGCTGAAGCGTCTGTCCGAAAACGTAATCGGCGGTCAGGAAGAACCACGTATTGCCGCCGCGCTTCACCATCGCGCCGCCGGTGCCGTTGGCCAGCGCCACAGTGTCGTAGACCCAATGGATGGTGTTGGGCGTGCATTGCGGGCCGGTCAGGTCGGCCGTGCCGGCGCCGGTATCGATGAAGACCTTGTTCTTTTCCTTGGTGACCTGGCTGATGGCCAGCGCCACCGAGGAGGTCACCCCGTCGGTGATCATGTCGACGTTGTCGCGGTCATACCATTGCCGGGCGATGGCCGCCCCGACATCCGGCTTGTTCTGGTGATCGGCCGAGACGATCTCGACCTTCAGGCCGTGAGCGTCCGGCTTGAAGTCTTCGACGGCGAGCTTCGCGGCCACGACCGAGCCCTCGCCGCTGATGTCGGAATAGGCGCCCGATCGATCGCCCAGGATGCCGATCTTCACGTTCGTCTGCGCAGCAGCGGTGCCCATCATCAGGGCGCCGGCAAGGGCGGCGAGGGTCGCGGGCCGGGCGATACGTCCGAACATTTTCGTTTCCATCCTTGTAACGGCACGGCGGATCTCCGCCAGCCGAGTATCGGGGCGCCGATTGTTGGCGCTTCTACGGTTTTTGCGAACGGGCTTCAGACGCCGAGATAGGCGTGGAGCTTGTCGATATTGGCGTCAAGCTCGGCATTGGGGATCATATCGACCACCCGCCCCTGCTCGATCACGAAATGCCGGTCCGCCAGGGTCTGGGCGAAGCGGAAGTTCTGCTCCACCAGAACGATGGTGTAGCCTTTCGCCTTCAATTGCTGGATGGTCCGGCCGATCTGCTGGACGATGACCGGCGCCAGTCCCTCCGTCGGTTCGTCGAGGAGGATCAGCTTGGCACCGGTGCGCAGGATGCGTCCGATCGCCAGCATCTGCTGCTCGCCGCCGGAGAGCTTGGTGCCCTGGCTGCCGGCGCGCTCCTTCAGGTTCGGGAAGAGCTGATGGATCTCGTCCACCGACATGCCCCCCGGCTTCACCCGCGGCGGCAGCATCAGGTTCTCGTGGACCGTGAGGCTCGCGAAGATGCCCCGCTCCTCCGGGACGTAGCCGATTCCGAGGCGGGCGATGTTCCGGGACGCCATGCGGATGGTCTCGACACCGTCGTAGACGATCGAGCCGGCGCGCTTGCCGAGGATGCCGATGATGGCCCTCAGCGTCGTGGTCTTTCCGGCGCCGTTGCGCCCGAGCAGCGTGATGACTTCACCGGTCCGGACGTCGATGTCGATCCCGTGGAGCACGTGGCTCTCGCCGTACCAGCCTTCCAATCCGCGGACGGTGAGGAGCGCGCCGGTCGCGGCCGCCGGAGGTGTCTTGAGAGCCGCCTCACGCATGTCC
The DNA here is from genome assembly GCF_003254375.1 of Methylobacterium sp. XJLW. Taxonomy (NCBI): domain Bacteria; kingdom Pseudomonadati; phylum Pseudomonadota; class Alphaproteobacteria; order Hyphomicrobiales; family Methylobacteriaceae; genus Methylobacterium; species Methylobacterium sp. XJLW. The sequence continues at coordinate 445,455 of NZ_CP016429.1, forward strand.
CGCCCCGATATACGCTTCGACCACACGCGGATCCTTCGAGACCGTGGCGTAGTCCCCCTCGGCCAGCACCTGGCCGCGGGCCAGCACGGTGATCCGGTCCGAAAGGGAAGCGACCACCGACAGGTTGTGCTCGACCATCAGGATCGTCCGGTCCTTCGAGACGCGCCGAATGAGCGCGGCGGTCCGGTCCACATCCTCGTGGCCCATGCCGGCCATCGGCTCGTCGAGGAGCAGCATCTCGGGATCGAGAGCGAGCGTGGTTGCGATCTCCAGCGCGCGCTTGCGGCCATAGGACAGCTCGACCGCCAGCACGTCGGCGAACTCCGAGAGTCCGACCGCGTCGACCAGTTCGAGCGCCTCGCCGTTCAGCGCACGCAGGACCCGCTCGGGCCGCCAGAAATCGAAGGAATCGCCGCGCCGCCGCCGCTGCAGGGCGATGCGGACATTCTCCATCACGGTGAGATGCGGGAAGACCGCCGAAATCTGGAACGAGCGGACGAGCCCCAGCCGGGCGACATCCGCCGCCTTGAGGCCGGTGATGTCGCGATCCTTGTAGCGGATCGTCCCCGAGGTCGGGATCAGGAACTTGGTGAGCAGATTGAAGCAGGTGGTCTTGCCGGCGCCGTTCGGCCCGATGAGTGCGTGAATCGTGCCGCGCTCCACCTGCAACGCCACGCCGTTGACGGCCCGGAATCCACGGAATTCCATCGTCAGGCCATCGGTCGCCAGGATTACATCCCGTGCCAAGCGTGTCCCTCCCGGGTTTGATTTCTTGCCGCCATATCGCCGATCCGTGACGGTACAGTCCATCGCAATCGCCGGGGACCACGCGACAATCCCCCGTCAGTGATATCTGTCGCCGACCGTGTCGCGACGGTCGCTCGACCGAACTTGACCACGCGCCGCCCTCCGATTAACTCAGACAAATTACGGTGGCGCTATTCTGGGGAGACAAGGCATGGACGGTCGCGCGGCCTACATCGCCGTCGACTGGGGCACCACGAACCGCCGGGCCTTCGCCGTGTCGGGCTCGGGAGCGGTGCTCGACAGCCTGCAGGACGGACGCGGGATCCTCTCCCTGGCGCCCGGCGACTACCCCGCGGAGATCGCGGATCTGCGCGCGCGGCTGGGGCCTCACCCGGTCATCGCGGTCGGCATGGTCGGATCCAACCGGGGCTGGCTGTCGGCGCCCTACATCGCCGCGCCGGCAACCCTCGCGGCCCTGGCGAAAGCCTGCGTGGAACCCGCGCCCGACGTGCGGATCGTCCCCGGCGTCGCCCTGCGGGACGGACAGCGTCCCGATGTGATGCGGGGGGAAGAGGTCCAGGTCTTCGGTGCGATCGAAGCGGGTTCAGCGCCGCCGACGGCCTTGTTCTGTCAGCCGGGCACACACAACAAGTGGATCGAGACCGTCGATGGTGCGATCACGGATTTCACCACCGTGATGACCGGAGAGATCTTCGCCCTGCTTCGCGCACAGGGCATCCTGGCGGGGATGCTCGACGGTGAGGTCGGGAACGGAGCCGCCTTCCGCGCGGGCGTCGGGCGGGGCCTCGCCTCCCGAAACCTCGCCGCGACCCTGTTCGAGGTCCGCTCGGGACTGCTGCTCGACCGCCTCGCCCCCGATGACGCGGCCTCCTACGCCAGCGGCATCCTGATCGGCGCCGATGTCGGCACCCGGGACGACCTCCAGGGCCGTCCGGTCCATCTGCTCGGCGGCGGCCCCCTGGCCGCGCTCTACGCCGCCGCCATCGCGCAAGCGGGCGGGACTGCGGTGATCGTGCCGGACGGTTCCACCACGTCCGGTATCCACGCCATCTGGAGTCTGCGGACATGACCATCCACGACCGGTTCGAGGCGGCCTTCGCGGGCTGCCCGCTCGTGGCGATCTTGCGGGGACTCACGCCGGACGAGGCGCCGGCGATCGGGGAGGCCCTGGTCGGGGCCGGGTTCACCCTCATCGAGGTGCCGCTCAACTCGCCGGACCCGCTGCGGAGCATCGCGGTGCTCGCTGAGCGCCTCGCCGGACGGGCGCTCGTCGGCGCCGGCACCGTTCTCAGCCGATCGCAAGTCGCCGACGTCGCGGCCGCCGGCGGAGGCCTCGTGGTGTCGCCGAACGCCGATCCGACGGTCATCGGCGCGACCGTCGCGGCCGGTCTCGTTTCCCTCCCGGGCTATCAGACACCCACGGAGGCCTTTGCGGCCCTGGCGGCCGGCGCGACCGCGCTCAAGCTGTTCCCGGCGGACGTCGCGACGGCGCTGGCGCTCAAGGCGCATCGCGCGGTTCTGCCGCCGGGCACCCGAGTCCTAGCCGTCGGCGGGATCCTGCCCGAGACGATCGCGGGCTGGCGACAGGCCGGAGCCGATGGTTTCGGCCTCGGCTCCAATCTCTACCGCCCCGGCAAGGCGGCGGACGACGTGGCGCGCGACGCTGCGGCCTACGTGGCGGCATTGCAGCGATCTGCCTGAAGACACGTACGGGGTCCCGACGGCTTGGACCGGCGCCGAGGCTCGCCTATCAGCCTCTCGCGTCGGATAGGTCGGGAGCGGTAGATGATCGGTGACACTGCGGTATCGCCCGGTGGCGGCGGTTTCGACGGGCTGGAGACACCGTGCCTCCTCCTGGACGCCGACATCCTGCAGGCGAATGTCGACAGGATGCGCAGGCATATCGACGGGTTGGGCGTCACCCTGCGCCCGCATCTCAAGACGGCCAAATCCCTCGCGGTCGCGCGCCGGGCGATGGCCGGTCCCGCTGGACCCGCGACGGTCTCGACGCTCCGGGAGGCCGAGTATTTCGCCGAGGGCGGCGTGCGCGACATGATCTACGCTGTCGGCGTCGCACCGCAGAAGCTCGATCGGGTCGGAGCCATCCGACAGCGCTGGGGGGCGGATCTGGCGATCGTCCTGGATTCGGCAGCCCAGGCCGAGGCTGTGGCGGCCTGGAGCCGGCGCAGCGGCGATGCCCTGCCGGTGCTGATCGAGGTGGATGCCGATGGACATCGCTCCGGGGTCGGGCCGCGGGATGCCGAAGCGCTCGTCGCCATCGGCCGCGCGGTCGCGGACGGCGCGAGCCTGCGCGGCGTGCTGCTCCATGCCGGCGACAGCTATGGGCTGAGCGATCCCGCCGCCCTTCGTCGGGCGGCCGAGGCCGAGCGCGTGGCCGCCGTCGCGGCGGCCGAGATCCTGCGCGGCGCCGGCCTCCCCTGCCCTGTCGTGAGCGTCGGATCGACGCCCACCGCCCGGTATGCGGAGACCCTCGCGGGCGTCACGGAGGTGCGCGCCGGCGTGTTCATGATCGGCGACTTGTTCCAGGCGGGCGTCGGCTCCTGCACGATCGACGACATCGCCCTCACCGTTCTCGCGACGGTGATCGGGCATCAGCGGGACAAGGGCTGGATCATCACCGACGCGGGATGGATGGCACTCTCGCGTGATCGTGGCACCGCGCGGCAGGCGGTCGATCAGGGTTACGGCTTGGCCTGCGACATCGCCGGGCGCCCCTATCCGGACCTGATCGTGCGGGACGCCAACCAGGAGCACGGGATCGTCGCGGTGCGGAAGGGCGCTGCCGCCGGGCTTCCCGACCTTCCGGTCGGCGCGCGCCTGCGGCTTCTCCCGAACCATGCCTGCGCCACGGGTGCTCAGCACGACCGCTATCACGTCGTCGCCGATGGCCGCCTCTCCGGAGAGATCTGGCCGCGCATCAACGGCTGGTGAGGCGCGGCGCCGCGCCTAGCGGCGATTTGCGATGTTCCCTTTCGACCGGTCGGAACGGTCGACGACCGTCCGGCAGGCGGAACTCAACGCCACCCGATTCTCCCGCAGGCAGAGGGTGATAGCGCCCGCATTGGGAATCTGAGAGGCGCAGAGGCGCATCACGTCCGGCGTGCAGGCGGCCCGCTCGGCCCCCGTTTCCGCGAACGCCGAAGCCGTGCCGATGAGGACGACGAACAGTGCGAGGGGGGCGGACTTCATCGCGGTGGGTTCTCCTGAACGGGTCGGGTCGGCGTGCGGCCAAGCCTCGGCATCGGGCGAGAACGTCGACGCCGACCGAGATATCCCGTCACGCTTGTTTCAATCTGACGCAGGGGCGCCGCTCAAGACTACGCAGAGCGCAGGCTCAAGGACGCTCCTGCCGCGTAATCGTTCCGGTGGTGGCCGGCTCGATCAGTGCGGCGCCGACGACCGGTTGCGTTTTCCGCCGGTCGACCTTGTCCGCCGAGACGAGGGCGGCGGCGATCAGGGCCGACACCGCCAGCGTCGCCTTCACCACGTCCCAGACCCGCGCGAGCATGGCCGAACCCTTCCGATGTCACCGAATGCAAGCGGCGGATCCGCGTCGATCATCCGCGCACTCCGGATCCTCGACGGTGGCCGTTCCCAAAACCTTTCCTGCTCGACCGAGACCTGCAGATCGACGGTACCGTGATGCAATCAGGTCTCACTTCGACATCGGCCGAGCGGCCGCCTCGGCGGCCAGGGCTTCGAAGACCAGCGCGTGGCGCCGCGCGAGGGCCTCGACATCGCGGGTGTATCCGCCGCCGATCACCGCAGCGAGCGCGATCCCGCGCGCGCGAGCCTCGGCCACGACGAAGCGGTCGCGGGCGAGAAGGCCATCATCGGTGAGGCAGAGTCGGCCGAGGCGGTCGTCGCGATGCGGATCGACGCCGGCATTATAGAAGACGAGGTCCGGCGCGAATGCGTCGAGCAGCGGCGGCAGACGGGCACGCAGAACAGCGAGGTAGCCGGCGTCGTCGAGCCTGTCCGGCAGGCCGATATCGAGGTCGCCGGCGATCTTCTGCGCTGGATAATTGTTTTCGCAATGGATCGAGAAGGTGAAGAGCTCCGGGCTTCGGGCGAGACAATCGGCGGTGCCGTCGCCCTGATGCACGTCGAGATCGACCACGAGGACGCGCCGGACCAGCCCCTCGGCCTGGAGCGTCCGCGCCGCTACGGCGACGTCGTTCAGCACGCAGAAGCCAGCACCCTGCTGGCGCCGCGCGTGATGGCTGCCGCCAGCGGCGCTGCCCGCCAGACCTTCCGCCAGGGCGAGGCGCGCGGCCAGAAGGGTGCCGCCCACCGATGCGCGCGAGCGCCGGACGAGGGCCGCATCGACCGGTAGCCCGATGGCCCGCTCGATTTCAGGACCGACATCGCAGGCCAGCACCGCATCCACATAGGCGGCATCGTGAGCGCGGATCAGGATGTCCGCCCCGGCCGGCTCCGGCGTGACGAAACCGAGCGGAGCCAGCCCCTTCGCGATCAGCGTCTCCGCGAGCAGGCCGTACTTGCGCATCGGAAACCGATGGCCGACCGGGAGGGACGCCTCATAGGCCGGGTGGACGGCGATCGGGGGAGTCACGCAGGGTGCCCGAGATCGTTCAGGATAGCGTCGGCGAGCGCCAGCCCGCTGTCGTATGCCGCCTCGATCCGGGCCCCCAGGCACCAATCCCCGGCTGCCCCGAGTCGGCATGCCGGATCGTAGAGGCAGGGCACCTGCAGGGCGTTCTCGACCTGCGCGTAGCGCCAGCGATGGGCTTCCATGTGGGACGGTCGAAGTTCGGAGCCGAGGCAGTCCCGGGTGGCGCGGACAAGTTCGGCGACGATCGTCTCACGGGGCGCTTCGAGATGCCGGCGCGACCAATCCGGGGTCGCGTGGACCGTGAGCCGGATCCCGGGGGGCCGCCCGGGCTTCGACGAATCGCACGCGATCAGGCCGATCGGACCGGCCCCCGGTTCGATCAGGACCTCCGGCGGGGACGTGTGCGCCGCGATCATCAAGGACCAGCAGGGTGCGTATGAAGCGCGGGCGATGTCCGGGAGGGTGACGCCGGATGCCGCGAGCAGCGTCATGACCTGCGGCGCCGGGACCGTGATCGCCACCGCGTCGAACGGCCCGTGAACGGCGCCGGACGCGTCCTCCAGCCGCCAGTGTGCCCCATCTCGGTGAAGACGCAGGATGGTCGTGGCGCTCTGGACCGGAAGACCCGACAGCAGGTCGCGCACGGGCTCGACCATGCTCGGCACGCCAACATGCCGTTCGGAACCGGCCCAGGGCGCAACGATGCCGCTTCGCGCCCATCGATCGATCTGACCCCCGAAGGCGGTACCGCGCGCGCGCATGAATTGAGCGCCATGGTCGAACTGGAGATCACCGACGCGCCGGGTTGCCATCCGACCGCCGACGCCGCGTCCCTTGTCGAACACCCGCACCCGCAGGCCCGCCTCGGCAAGGTGGCGTGCCGCAGCTGCGCCGGCCATGCCCGCGCCGAGAACCGCGACGATCCCACGCTCGTTCAAGTCCCTACTCCGCTCCGCAGGACGGCCAAGCCGGCCGCGTTGCAGCACAGATAGGGGTCAGCGATCAGGAGATCAGGGCGACCGAACTTCGCGCGTCGATGGGATTGGCGCGGACAATGGGTCGCCCCTCTTGGAGCTGCCGGACGGGATAGGTTGCGCGATCGCCGAACGGCCATGGTGCGGGTAGAGGGAATCGAACCCCCACGCCTTGCGGCTGGCGATTTTGAGTCGCCCGCGTCTACCAGTTCCGCCATACCCGCGTACGGAGGGCTCTTCGCATAGGTCGGCGGGTCCGGCCAAGTGTTGTTTTTGCGGTGGGCCCCGATCTGGCCAAGGCGGGACGCCTATGCTCAAAGGGCGACCGATCGCTCACTTCGGGACCTTGCATGCTCCGCCGGCTGTACGCGTGGATCCTGGCCCTCAGCGACAGGCCGTCCGCGCCCTATGCGCTCGGCGCTGTGGCCTTCGCCGAAAGCTCCTTCTTCCCGGTTCCGCCGGACGCGATGCTGGTGCCCATGGCGGTCGCCCGACCGGACCGGGTCTGGCTCTACGCCACGATCACCACCGTCGCCTCGGTCATCGGCGGACTCGTGGGCTACGCGATCGGGGCCCTCCTGTTCGATTCCCTCGGGGAATGGCTCATCCGTCTCTACGGATTGCAGAACTCGGCCGCGACCTTCCAGGATTCCTACGCGCGCTACGGCCACTGGGTGATCCTGCTGAAGGGACTCACGCCGATCCCCTACAAGCTCGTCACGATCACCTCGGGCTTCGCCCATTACAGCCTGTTCTGGTTCACGGTTCTGTCGATCGTGACCCGCGGCGCCCGCTTCTTCATCCTGGCCGGATTGCTTGGACGCTACGGCGTCCAGATTCGGGCCGTGCTCGACCGGCACCTCAACGCGGTTGCGGCGATCTCCGTCGCCGTCATCGTCCTCGGCTTCCTGCTCTTCAAGGTGATCCTGTAGCGATGAATACGGCGGCCGCCCTGCGCCTCAAGACCGCTGGCCTCTGGCTGGCAATCGCTTCCGCCCTCACCGTCGGAGCTGCGCTCGTTCTGCAGTACGGATACGGCTACGCGCCGTGCAAGCTCTGCCTGACAGAGCGGCTGCCCTATTACGCCGCGATCCCCCTGGGCCTTCTGGCCCTGTTCCTGCCGGAGCGCCTGGCACGGATCGCCCTCGGGCTCGCCGCCCTCGGCCTCCTCTACGGCGCCGGCATCGGGGTCTACCACGCCGGCGCGGAATGGGGCTTCTGGCCGGGGCCGGCCGATTGCGGGGGCGGCACCGGGACCAATCCGGGCCAGGTTGGCGACTTCCTCAACGCGCTCCAGATCACGAAGGTCGTCGATTGCTCGGTGGCGGCGCTGCGGGTGGCCGGGATCTCGCTCGCCGGCTGGAGTGCCCTTGTCTCGGCCGTGCTGGCGTCGTTCGCCGGGACTGCCGCCCTGCGGCCCTGAGGCTCGGGGCGGGTCTGGTATCCGCTCAGTTCCGGTCGTCCGGCAGGACCGGGATCGCCGCCACCTCGATGCCCTCGTCGATCAGCGCGCGCGCCTCCGCAGGGGTCGCCTCGCCATAGATCGAACGGCCCTCGGTCTCCCCGTAATGGATCCTGCGCGCCTCTTCGGGAAAGCGCGCGCCGACGTGCTCGGCATTCGCCACCACGTGCTCACGGAGCGCGCGCAGCATCGCCCGCAACTGACGCTCCGGCTCGGCGACCATGGTCACCGGCGCTTCCGCCTCCGCCTTCGCGGGCGGCGCAGATGCACGCGCCCGATCCGTGCGGGCGACGCTCGGCACCATCAGGGCCTTGCTGACCTTGGCGCTGTCGCAGACCGGGCACGTCACGAGCCCGCGTTCGACCTGCGTGTCGTAGGAGTCGGAGGACGGGAACCAGCTCTCGAAGCCGTGTCCGGCCTCGCAGACGAGACTGTAGCGGATCATTCTGTCGCTTGCTGTGCTGCCTGATGCGCCGCTTGAGCCTGGGAAGAGACGCGCTCGATGGTGAAGGGCCGACCGTGCTGCAGCGAGGGGATGCGGGCCCGGGCCTCGGCGACTCGCGCGAGGTCGATCTCCGCCAGAATGATCCCGGGCTCGGCCCCGCCGGCATCGGCCAGCACCCGGCCCCAGGGATCGACGATCAGCGAATGGCCGTAGGTTTCCCGCCCGTCCTCGTGCAGGCCGCCCTGCGCCGCCGAGATCACGAAGGCGCCGGTCTCGATGGCGCGGGCCCGCTGCAGGACGTGCCAATGGGCCTCCCCGGTCTGACGGGTGAAGCAGGCGGGTGCCGTCAGCACGTCCGCGCCCGCTTCGGCGAGGGCGCGGTACAGGGCGGGAAATCGGATGTCGTAGCAGATCGTCAGGCCGAGGGTGGCCCACGGCGTCTCGGCGAGGACCGCGCAGGCACCTCCGGAATACGTGGCGGATTCCCGCCACCGCTCGCCGCTCGGCAGGTCGACATCGAAGAGGTGCAGCTTGTCGTAGGACGCCAGGATCGCGCCATCGGCGCCGATCAGGTAGGCCCGGTTGGCGATCTTGTCGCCGGACCGGACTGCGATCGAGCCGATCTGGACGACCGTGCCGGTCTGGCGCGCGGTCTCGCGGAGGGCCGCCAGGGTCTGGTCCTGCTCCTCGGCGGTGACGTGGGCGAACAGGCGCTCGCGGCTCCGCTCCACCAGGGATGTCATCTCGGGAGTCTGCACGTAGGCCGCGCCCCGGGACGCCGCTTCGCGCACACCCGCCACGGCCGCGTCGCGGTTGGCCGCGGGATCGCGCCCCGACCGCATCTGCACGCAGGCGGCCGTGAAGCGGGCCTCAGGCATCGGCCGTGTCCTTGAGCAGCGGGTCGAGCTTGCCAGCCCGGTCGAGGGCGTACAGGTCGTCGCAGCCGCCGACATGCGTGGCACCGATGAAGATCTGAGGCACGCTCGTACGGCCGCCCGCGCGCTCGACCATCGCGGTTCGAGCCCCCTGCGCGCGCTCGACGTCGATCTCCTGGAAGGCCACGCCCTTTTCCTTCAGCAGGCTTTTGGCCGCCGAGCAGTAGGGACACCAGCCCGTGGTGTAGATTGTGACCGGCTGCATCGCGAACGTCGTCCCGACCGTGAACTCCCGCCATATAGGAGTGCGGGACGCGACTTGCCTATGCCCGTGTCGCCACAGGCAAACTCGGTCGCGCCATGCCGGGGGCTCCGCGGCCGGCTCAGGCAGCCAGCAGTTTTTCGACCTCGTTCACGAGATCGCGCAGGTGGAAGGGCTTCGACAGGACCTTCGCGTCCTTCGGAGCCTTGGAATCCGGGTTCAGGGCCACGGCTGCGAAGCCGGTGATGAACATCACCTTGATATCGGGATCGAGCTCGGTGGCCCGGCGGGCCAGTTCGATACCGTCCATCTCGGGCATCACGATATCGGTCAGCAGCAGCTCGAACGGCTCCTCGCGCAGCCGGTTGTAGGCCGAGAGGCCGTTGTCGAAGGACAGGACATCATAGCCCGCATTCTGCAGCGCCTTGGCCAGAAACCGGCGCATGTCGTTGTCGTCTTCCGCCAGCAGGATTTTCATCGGCCGGATCCGAGCCTTCGAGTCGAGAAGTTGATCCCATAAAGGGAGGCGATGGTAAACAAGGTGTTAGGATGGAGCGCGCAGCGGGAGCCGCGTGTCTCACGGGCGACTGCCCCAGTCGCCGGCACGGAGTGGACAGGCGGTCGATCGCGCACCACAGTGAGCACCTGCCGTCCTCGTTCAACCGCCGGGGTGTCCACCAACCGATGACTGCATCCGAACCGGTACAGCCAGACGCCTTCGGATTTGCCCCGGCCTTTGCGGTCGACGAGCCCGCGGCGCACACCCTGCCCTTCGTCTTCAATACCGGTCATTCTGGAGCCGTCTACCCCCCAGACTTCATCGCAGCCTCGCGGCTCGACGCCCTGGCGCTGCGTCGTTCCGAGGACGCCTATGTCGAGCGCCTGTTCGCGCCCGTCGTCGAACTGGGCGCGCCGCTGCTGCGGGCCAACTTCCCCCGCGCCTTCCTCGACGTGAACCGCGAGCCGTACGAGCTCGACCCCCGCATGTTCGACGGGCGCCTGCCGCCCTTCGCCAACACCCGGTCGATGCGCGTGGCCGGCGGCCTCGGGACGGTCCCGCGCGTCGTCGCAGACGGTCAGGAAATCTACGCCCGGCGACTGCCCGTGGCCGAGGCGACCGCCCGGATCGAGGGCCTGTACAAGCCCTATCACCGCGCGTTGCGCAGCCTCATCCAGCGCACGGCGCGCGCGCATGGTTGCTGCATGCTCATCGACTGCCACTCGATGCCCTCATCGAGCCTGGGCCGCGACCCGGAGATGAAGGCCGACGTGGTGCTGGGTGACCGGTATGGGACGGCTTGCGCGCCCGCGCTGATCGACGGGTTCGAGGCCGCGTTCCGGGCTCGGGGTTTTCGCGTGGTGCGCAACAAGCCCTACGCGGGCGGGTTCATCACGGAGCATTATGGCGAGCCGAACCTGGATCGCCACGCGCTCCAGATCGAGGTCAACCGCGGCCTCTACATGAACGAGGTCAGCCTCGCGACGACGCCGGGCTTTCCGGCCCTGGTCGGAGCCTTGCGCGCCGTGATCGTCGAGGTCGCCCAAGATCTCGCAGATGTCGTTCCGCGCCAAATCGCCGCGGAATAGCGATCGCGCCGGGACGTTCGGCGGAGACGGGTGCGAGAGGACAAGACAGAAAAAAGGCCACTCCCGAAGGAGCGGCCCGAAGTCTAGGGAGGAAACGCCCAAGAAGGGCAGCGGAACCGCGACGCCATCGCGATCCCGCAACGCACAAATTAAAGTGCGCCGCACAAGAAGCAAGGGCAAATCGTCGGATCCCGCTGCTCTGCGTGCATACCTGAGCCGCGTGCGACGGACTAAAGAGGCCCACGCGGTCTCCGGGTGAGCGATCGGCCCCGATCACCGCGTTCGCCGGTCGGGGCCTGGATCTGGGCGGTTCTGCAGCCCCGGAGACGGAGCGCCTTAGCCCTGACGCTTCAGGAGCTTCTCGATTTCAGCCTTCAGCGGCCCCGCGAGGTCGTCCCGATCGAGGGCGTAGGCGAGATTGGCCGTGAGGAAGCCGAGCTTCGAGCCGGTGTCGTAGGTCCGGCCCTCGTAGCGCATGCCGTAGAACGCCTGCGTCTCCATCAGGTCGATCATGGCATCGGTAAGCTGGATCTCGCCGCCAGCGCCCTTCTTGCCATGCTCGAGAATACCGAAGATCTCGGGCTGCAGGATGTATCGGCCGGAAATGATGAAGTTCGAGGGCGCCGTGCCCTGCTTGGGCTTCTCGACCATGCCGGTGATCTGGAACGACTGACCGTAGGTCTCGCCGACGCTCACGATCCCGTACTGATGCGTTTCCTCAGGCTTCACCTCCTCGACGGCGATGATGTTGCCACCGTGGCGCTCATAGGCGGACAGCATCTGCTTCATGCAGCCGCGGCTGAGCATGTCGGGGAGCAGGACCGCGAAGGGCTCGTCGCCGACGATCTCCCGGGCGCACCACACCGCATGGCCCAGGCCCAGCGGGGCCTGCTGCCGGGTGAAACTCGTCTGGCCCGCCTTCGGCAGGTCCTTCTTGAGTTCCTCATAGGCGGCCGTCTTCCCCCGCTCCTGGAGCGTGTGGTCGAGTTCGAACGCCATGTCGAAATGATCCTCGATCACGGCCTTGCCGCGACCGGTCACGAAGATGAAGTGTTCGATCCCCGCCTCACGGGCCTCGTCGACGACATGCTGCACGACCGGCCGGTCCACGACCGTGAGCATTTCCTTCGGGACCGCCTTCGTGGCTGGCAGGAAGCGCGTGCCAAGGCCCGCGACGGGCAGGACGGCCTTGCGGATCGGTTTCATCAAACGGTAACCCCGGAACAGGATGGAGCGACGTGGTCGGCGGTGCCGTCAGTGAGATAGCTTAACGCGAGCCGTCGCAAGGGTTCTACGTCGATAGTATGAAGCAGCGGAGCGTAAATTTCCCGTCTGCAATCGCGTAATCAGGCTCGGCGGGACGGCGTCAGGGTGGGGGGTCATGGCGGTTCTGGTTACGGGCGGTGCCGGCTACATCGGCAGCCACATGGTGCTGGCGCTGCTCGATGCGGGCCACGAGGAGGTGATCGTCCTGGACGATCTGTCCACCGGCTTCGACTGGGCGGTTCCGGAGGGCGTCAAGCTCGTGGTCGGAGACGTGGCCGACCAAGCCCTTGTCACGCAGACGATCCTTCAGCATCGGATCGATGCCCTCGCCCACTTCGCCGCCAAGATCGTCGTGCCCGACTCGGTGGCCGATCCGCTGGGTTACTACCTGTCCAACACGGTCAAGACCCGATCGCTGGTCGAGGCCTCCGTGCGGGCCGGCGTCCGGCACGTCATCTTCTCCTCGACCGCAGCCGTCTACGGGGAGCCCGAGGTCGTGCCGGTTCCCGAGGACCTGCCACTGAAGCCGATCAATCCCTACGGCCGCTCGAAGCTGATGAGCGAATGGATGATCGCCGATGCCGCGGCCGCGCACGGCTTCTCGTACGTCATTCTGCGCTATTTCAACGTGGCCGGCGCGGATTCTGAGGGTCGGTCCGGCCAGTCGACGCCGAATGCCACCCACCTCATCAAGGTCGCCACGCAGGCGGCGCGGGGACAGCGCGCGCGGCTCGACGTCTTCGGGACCGATTACCCGACCCCCGACGGGTCCTGCCTGCGCGACTACATCCAAGTCTCGGACCTCGCCGAAGCGCATCGTCTGGCCCTCGACCACCTCCGGTCGGGCGGCGACAGCCTGACGCTGAATTGCGGCTATGGCCGCGGTTACTCCGTGCTCGAGGTCATCGAGGTCGTGAAGCGTCTATCGGGCCGCGACTTTGAAGTCAGGCTCTGCCCGCGTCGTGCGGGAGATCCGGCCCGGATCGTGGCCGAGGGCGCGCTGATCCGCGAGCGTTTGGGCTGGCAGCCCCGGCATGACGATCTGGACGCCATCGTCGCTCAGGCCCTGGCCTGGGAGGAGCGCCTGGAAACGCGCAACCGGATCTGACCGAATGATGTCTCGCAGAGGGCTGCTCGCCGCGGTGGCCTGTCTCGCCGCGGGAGAGGTCCGCGCCGAAGATACCTTCCAGGCCTTCGTGGCAGCGCTCCGACCGGACGCGGCGGCGCGGGGCGTCTCCGCGCAGACCTTCGAAGCGGCATTCCGCGGAATCACCGGCCCGGACCCCGGCATCCTGGCGCATACGCGCCGCCAGAGCGAATTCGTCCGGCCCGTCTGGGACTACCTCGTCGGCGCCGTCTCCCCCGGACGCATCGCGCGCGGACGCGCCCGTGCCGTGGCCGTCGCAACGACCCTCCAGAACATCGAAACCCGCTTCGGCGTACCGGGGCCGATGGTCACGGCGTTCTGGGGCGTGGAATCGGATTTCGGGGCCAGCGCGGGCAGCGTTCCCACCATCCGGGCGCTGGCGACTCTGGCCGCGGCGCGCCACCGCGGCACGCTGTTTCGCGACGAACTCCTCGCCGCTCTCACGATCCTGCAGCGTGGCGACATCACGCCCGACCGGATGAGCGGCAGCTGGGCCGGGGCCATGGGCCAGGTCCAGTTCCTGCCCTCCACCTATCTGGCACATGCGGTCGATTTCGACGGGGACGGGCGGCGCGACATCTGGGCAAGCGCGGCGGATTCGCTCGCCTCGATCGCGGCCTACCTCAAGGATCTCGGCTGGGATCCGACCCTGTCCTGGGGCTACGAGGTGCGCCTGCCGAAGGATTTCGACCTGAGCCGATACAGCGGCGAGCTCGGCTCGTTCGCCGAACGCGGCGTTACCCGCACGGACGGGAAACCTCTGCCCGGCCGCGGCCGGGCCAGCCTATTCCTGCCCGGGGGCCTCGGCGCCCCGGTCTTCCTGATCACCGACAATTTCGAGGTGATCCGAGGCTATAACACCTCGGATTCCTACGCTCTGGCCGTGGGCCACCTCGCGGACCGTCTCGGCGGCGGACCGCCGCTGGCGGCTCCCTGGCCGGCCGCAGGGGCGCGCCTCGACGGGCCGGGCCTTCGGGCCCTGCAGACCGGTCTGGCGGCTGCCGGCTTCTACGACGGTCCGACGGATGGCCGCGCCGGCCCGAAGCTGCGTGAGGCGGTGCGCCGCTATCAGATCAGCGTCGGATTGCCGGCTGACGGCTATGCCACGCCGGCCCTGCTCAGCCGGGTCACGGGACAGCCGGCGTCGCCGCGACGCTGATCCCCGCGAGAGGTTTAGACCCGCCGTCAGCTTCCACCTATACTGTGCGCGTTCCGAACGGGTTGGGTTCGGCGTACAGCGTACGGGATGCGCATGGTAGTCGCTCGTCGGCGTCACTCGGAACGCCCGTTGCTCCTCGGCCTCGCGGCCCTGCTGGGGCTCGCCGGTCTGTCCGTCCTCGGCGGGGGACCGGCCCGCGCGCAATGGGGCGACAGCTATCAGCAGCCCGGCGGAGGCACCTATTATGAGGCTCCGCCGCGGCGTCGGCCACGGGATGCGTATTACCGTGACGACGGCACATACGGGCGCCAACCCCGATACGCGCCGCAGCAGGAGGCGCCGCGCCAGTTCTACTGGCCCTGGGAGGACAGGCCGCAGCCGGTGGCGCCACAGCCGGAGCGCACCTACCGGGCGCCACGCTCACGTCCCCCCTACGCGACCGGGGAGGCACAACGACCGG
Source organism: Methylobacterium sp. XJLW (assembly GCF_003254375.1). NCBI lineage: Bacteria > Pseudomonadati > Pseudomonadota > Alphaproteobacteria > Hyphomicrobiales > Methylobacteriaceae > Methylobacterium > Methylobacterium sp. XJLW. Next base: position 460,457 of record NZ_CP016429.1, read on the forward strand.
CTCCCGCGGTGAAGCGGCGGGTCCGCCCGGCGCGGGCGCCGACGCCGCCGAAGCCGGCCGTCGCCAAGACCGAGCCGAACGTCCAGATCGCCGTGTTCGGCGATTCCCTGGCCGACCACCTCGCGAAGGGCCTCGACGACGTCTTCGAGGACAATGCCGACGTCGCCGTGATCGACCGTGCCAAAGGCGACAGCGGCCTCGTACGCAAGGACGTGGTCGACTGGCCGAAGGTTGCCCAGGACTATCTCCAGAGCAACGCGAAAGTGCGCTACGCCTTCGTGATGATGGGCGCCAACGATCGGCAGCCGATCCGCGACGGGGACGAGACGGTCGATCCGCTGACGGATCGCTGGCGTGCCCTCTATCGCGCACGGGTCGAAGCGCTGGTGAAGGTGTTCGTCGATCGCAAGATCCCGCTGATCTGGGTCGGATTGCCGCCGATGCAGAGCGAATCGCTGAGCCGCGATCTCGCGTCGCTGAACGAGATCGTGCGCGACAGCGTGACCAAGGCCGGCGGCACCTATGTCGATATCTGGCCGGGCTTCGTCGACGATCGGGACCGGTACGCGGCGTCGGGACCGGATCCGGAAGGACAGATCGCCAAGCTGCGCACCGCGGATGGTGTCCACTTCACCAAAGCGGGTGACCGCAAGCTCGCGCATTTCGCCGATGTCGAGCTGAAGCGCCTCATGGGCACCGTGCCGGGATCGGCCGAGCCTTCGCCCACCGCAACCGTTGCGCCGACGGCGCCGTCCTCGACCTCGGGGCCCAGCCTCGACGGGCCCGCGCCGGCAACCGACACCGCGGCGATCGATCGCCAGATCACCGCCATGCTGCCGAGCCTGCCGGAACCCCCCGGTGTGCCGGCGCTTCCGGTCAAGCCCGCGGCCGGACCTGTGGTCCCGCTGAGCCGCATGGAGGTCTCGCCCGGCGGCGCCCTCCTGAACGGGCGGCCGCGCGAGCCGGACAACCTCGGCACCGTGGAGCGGACGCTTCTGCGCGGAAACGCCCCCATGCCGCAGCCCGGCCGCGCCGACGATTTCCGCTGGCCGCCCGGCTGAGCCGGGCGCGCCTCTCTCTCGGTCGGCTTCAGCGCGGCAGGACGCTCGCGCCCATCAGGGTCTCGTCGATGGCGCGCGCCGCCTGACGTCCCTCACGAATAGCCCAGACTACCAGGGACTGGCCGCGGCGCATGTCGCCCGCCGCCCAGATCTTCGGATCCGAGGTCTGGTAGTCGTCCTCGTTGGCCTCGACGTTGCCGCGCTTGCTCACGCCGATTCCGGATTGCTCCAGGAGACCCTTCTGGACCGAGCCGGCGAAGCCGATCGCCATGAAGACGAGGTCGGCGGGCAGGACGAACTCGGTGCCGGGAATCGGCTGACGCTTGGCGTCGACCCGGGCGCAGACCACCCCGGTGAGCTGGCCCTTCTTGTTGCCCTGGAGCCGGAGCGTCGCGGCCTGGAACTCGCGCTCCGCCCCCTCGGCCTGGCTGGACGAGGTCCGCATCTTCGTCGGCCAGTACGGCCACACGGTCAGCTTGTCCTCCCGCTCGGGGGGACGGGGGCGGATGTCGAGCTGCGTCACCGACAGGGCACCCTGGCGGAACGCGGTACCGACGCAATCGGAGGCGGTGTCGCCGCCGCCGATGACGACCACGTTCTTGCCGCCCGCCAGGATCGGCAGCTCGCCGTTGCCGCGCATCGGCTCGCTGCTGACCCGGCGGTTCGACTGGACGAGATAGGGCATCGCGTAGTGAACGCCCTCCAGCTCCTGTCCCGGGAGCTGCGGGTTGCGGGGATCCTCGGCGCCGCCGCAGAACATCACGGCGTCGAACTCGGCCTTGAGCTCGTCCACCGACTTCGTCACGCCGATGTTCTGGTTGTAGTGGAAGACGACGCCCTCGGCCTCCATCTGGCGCACGCGCCGGTCGATGTGCCGCTTCTCCATCTTGAAGTCGGGGATGCCGTAGCGCAGCAGGCCGCCGGCCTTCGGCTCGCGCTCGAAGACATGGACGTCGTGACCGACCCGGGCGAGCTGCTGCGCCGCCGCCATGCCCGCGGGACCGGAGCCGACGATGGCGACGCGCTTGCCGGTGCGGGTCTCTGCGGGCTCGGGCTTGACCCAGCCCATGTTCCAGGCCCGGTCGGCGATCGCCTGCTCGATCGTCTTGATAGCGACGGGCTGGTTCTCGAGATTCAGCGTGCAGGCTTCCTCGCACGGCGCGGGGCAGATGCGGCCGGTGAACTCGGGGAAGTTGTTGGTGGAATGGAGGTTGCGCGCAGCCTCCTCCCAATCCGACTGGAAGACGAGGTCGTTCCAGTCCGGGATCTGGTTGTGGACCGGGCAGCCCGTCGGGCCGTGGCAGAACGGGATGCCGCAATCCATGCAGCGGGCCGCCTGTTTGGTCAGGTCGTGCTCGTCGAGCGGCAGCGTGAACTCGCGGAAATGCCGGACCCGGTCGGCGGCGAGCTGGTACTTCTGCTCCTGCCGGTCGAACTCGAGGAAACCTGTGATCTTGCCCATTGGTCCGCCCCTGGGCCGGCCAGTCCGTGACTGCGCTGCCCGCGTCGTCTCACATCATGCGTGCGTGACCGGGCGGCGAACCGCCCGGTTCGGGTGTCCGCCTATTCCGCGGCCACCGGCATCCGCGCCATCTCCATCTCGCGCAGCGCCCGGCGGTACTCCACCGGCATGACCTTCACGAACTTGGTGCGGTAGCCGCTCCAATCGTCGAGGATCGCCTTGGCGCGGGGGCTGCCCGTGTACTTGAGATGGTTGGTGATGAGCTGCGTCAGCCGCTCCTCGTCGTGCCCGGACATGTCGGCCAGGATGTCGACCCGCCCCTTGGTCTCCAGATCGCCGTCCTGGTGGAAGCGACGCATCAGGTCGTCCTCCTCCTCGACCGGCTCCAGATCGACCATCGACAGGTTGCAGCGCGCCGAGAACGAGCCGTCCTCGTCGAGCACGTAGGCGATACCGCCCGACATGCCGGCCGCGAAGTTGCGCCCGGTCTCGCCGATCGACACGACCACGCCGCCGGTCATGTACTCGCAGCCATGGTCGCCCATGCCCTCGACCACCGTGATGGCGCCCGAGTTCCGCACGGCGAAGCGCTCGCCGGCAGAGCCGCGAATGTAGCACTCGCCCGCGATCGCCCCGTACAGCACGGTGTTGCCGACCATGATGGTCCGGTCCTGCGGCGACTTCAGCGCGTCGCTCGGCCGGATGATCAGCTTGCCGCCCGACAGGCCCTTGCCGACATAGTCGTTGCCGTGGCCCGTCAACTCGAGGGTCACGCCGGCCGCCACCCAGGCGCCGAAGCTCTGGCCGGCGGTGCCGGCGAGCTTCACCACGATGGTGTCGTCGGGCAGGCCCTCGTGCCCATGCGCCTTGGCGACCATGCCGGACAGCATCGCTCCGGTCGCCCGATCCGAATTTCGGATCGTGTCGGTCAGGACGACGGGCTCGCCGGTCTCGATGGCGCGCTGGGCACCCGCGATCAGGCGACGGTCGAGGACCGTGTCGATCGGGTGATGCTGCACCTCCACGTGGCGGATCGCCGTGCCCTCGGCCACCTTCGGCCGGTGGAACAGCTTGGTGAAGTCGAGCCCGCGCGCCTTCCAGTGGGCGATGGCGTCGACCTTGTCGAGCAGGTCCGAGCGTCCGACCGCTTCCTCCAGCTTGGTGAAGCCCAGCGACGCCAGGATCTCGCGCACCTCCTCGGCCACGAAGAAGAAGTAGTTCACCACGTGCTCGGGCGTGCCCTTGAAGCGCTTGCGCAGCACCGGATCCTGCGTGGCAACGCCCACCGGACAGGTGTTCAGATGGCACTTGCGCATCATGATGCAGCCGGCGGCGATCAGCGGCGCCGTCGAGAAGCCCATCTGGTCGGCACCGAGCAGGGCCGCGATGATCACGTCGCGCCCGGTGCGGATACCGCCGTCGGCCTGGAGGGCGACGCGCCCGCGCAGGCCGTTGAGCACCAGCGTCTGCTGGGTCTCGGCCAGCCCGGTCTCCCACGGCCCGCCCGCATGCTTGAGCGAGGTCAGCGGCGCGGCACCGGTGCCGCCGTCGAAGCCCGAGATCGTGATGTGGTCGGCCCGCGCCTTGGCGACGCCGGCCGCGACCGTGCCGACACCGACCTCGGAAACGAGCTTCACCGACACGTCCGCCGACGGATTCACGTTCTTCAGGTCGAAGATCAGCTGGGCCAGATCCTCGATCGAGTAGATGTCGTGGTGGGGTGGCGGCGAGATCAGGCCGACGCCCGGCGTGGCGTAGCGGACCTTGGCGATCTTGGCGTCGACCTTGTGGCCGGGCAGCTGGCCGCCCTCGCCGGGCTTGGCACCCTGCGCGACTTTGATCTGCATCATGTCGGAATTGACGAGGTATTCCGTCGTGACGCCGAAACGGCCGGACGCAACCTGCTTGATCGAGGACCGGCGCGAGCGCCCGTCCGGCAGCGGCTTGAACCGCTCGACCTCCTCGCCGCCCTCGCCGGAGTTCGAGCGGCCGCCGAAGGAGTTCAGCGCGATGGCGAGCGTCTCGTGCGCCTCCTTGGAGATGGAGCCGTACGACATGGCGCCGGTGGCGAAGCGCTTGACGATCTCGGAGGCCGGCTCGACCGACTCCAGAGGGACCGGCTGACGGCCGATCTCCGGGGCCGACTTGATCCGGAACAGGCCGCGCAGCGTCTTGAGCTGGTGCTCCTGGCGGTTCACGAGATCGGCATATTCCCGGTAGCGCTCGGGCACGTTGAGGCGCACCGCGTGCTGCAGCGTGGCCACCGTGTCCGGCGTCCAGGTGTGGGTCTCGCCGCGCAGGCGGTAGGCGTATTCGCCGCCGACATCGAGGGCGTTCCGGTAGACCGGCGCGTCCCCGAAGGCGTCGCGGTGACGGCGCACCGTCTCCTCGGCGATCTCGGCCATGCCGACGCCCTCGATGGTCGTCGCAGTGCCGAAGAAGTCGCGGCCCACGAAGGTCGAGTTCAGCCCGACCGCGTCGAAGATCTGGGCGCCGCAATAGGACTGGTAGGTCGAGATGCCCATCTTGGACATCACCTTCAGCAGGCCCTTATCGATCGCCTTGATGTAACGGTAGATGATCTCGTCGTCGGTGAGATCCGGGGGGAACTCATCCTTCATCTCGAGCAGCGTCTCGAAGGCGAGATACGGGTTGATCGCCTCGGCGCCGTAGCCCGCCAGGCAGGCGAAGTGATGCACTTCGCGCGGCTCGCCCGATTCGACCACGAGGCCGACCGAGGTCCGCAGCCCCTTGCGGATCAGGTAATTGTGGACGGAGGCCGTGGCGAGAAGCGCCGGAATCGGGATCCGGTCCGGCCCGACCGCCCGGTCGGTGAGAACGATGATGTTGTAGCCGCCGCGCACCGCAGCCTCGGCCCGGTCGCAGAGGCGGTCCAGCGCCCCGTCCATGGCCTGCGCGCCCGACTCGGCCGGGTAGGTCATGTCGAGCGTCTTGGTGTCGAACCGGTCCTCGAAATGGCCGATCGAGCGGATCTTCTCCAGGTCACCGTTCGTCAGGATCGGCTGGCGGACCTCCAGGCGCTTGCGCCGGGAGGCGCCTTCCATGTCGAGCAGGTTCGGCCGCGGCCCGATGAACGACACGAGGCTCATCACGGCCTCCTCGCGGATCGGGTCGATCGGCGGGTTCGTGACCTGCGCGAAGTTCTGCTTGAAGTAGGTGTAGAGCAGCTTCGACTTCTCGGAGAGCGCCGAGAGGGGCGTATCCGTGCCCATCGAGCCGACCGCCTCCTGGCCGGTGACGGCCATGGGCTGCATCAGCAGCTTGAGGTCTTCCTGGGTGTAGCCGAAGGCCTGCTGACGATCGAGCAGGCTGACGTCGCCGCGCGACTCGCGCGGCTGCACCGGGCGCAGATCCTCCAGGACGATCTGGGTGTTCTTGACCCAATCGGCATAGGGGTGCGCGGCGGCGAGCTCGCCCTTGATCTCCTCGTCCGAGACGATGCGACCCTTCTGCAGGTCGATCAGCAGCATCCGGCCCGGCTGGAGGCGCCAGGATTGCACGATCTTCTCGTCCGGGATCGGCAGGGTACCCATCTCGGAGGCGAGCACCACGAGGCCGTCATCGGTGACGATGTAGCGGGCCGGGCGCAGACCATTCCGGTCGAGGGTCGCGCCGATCTGGCGGCCGTCCGTGAAGGCCACGGCGGCGGGGCCGTCCCACGGCTCCATCAGCGCGGCGTGATACTCGTAGAAGGCGCGCCGCTCCTCGGTCATCAGCGGGTTGCCGGCCCAGGCCTCCGGGATGAGCATCATCATCGCGTGGGCGAGCGGGTATCCGCCCTGCACGAGGAACTCGAGGGCGTTGTCGAAGCAGGCGGTATCCGACTGCCCTTCGTACGAGATCGGCCACAGCTTCGAGATGTCGTTGCCGAACAGGTCGGAATCGACGCTCGCCTGACGGGCGGCCATCCAGTTGACGTTGCCCCGCAGCGTGTTGATCTCGCCGTTATGGGCGACCATCCGGTACGGGTGCGACAGCCGCCAGGTCGGGAACGTATTGGTGGCGAAACGCTGGTGGACGAGGGCGATCGCCGAGACGAAGCGCTTGTCCTTCAGGTCGAGGAAGTAGCCGCCGAGCTGCGTGACCAGCACCATGCCCTTGTAGACGATGGTCCGGGACGACACCGAGACCGGGTAGAACTCCTTCACCCGCGGGTCTTCGAGGGCGTAGACCTTGTTGGAGATCACCTTGCGGGCGACATAGACCCGGCGCTCGAACGCGTCCTGGTCGGTGACCGAGGCCGGCCGGCCGATGAAGACCTGACGGTGATGCGGCTCGGTCGCCTTCACGGCCTCTCCGAGATCCTCCGGATCGACCGGCACGTCGCGCCAGCCGAGCAGCGGCAGGCCCTCGGCGGCGAGCGCCGATTCGACGATCTCCTGAATGATCGCCCGCGGCTCGTCCGCCTTCGGCATGAAGAACTGGCCGATCGCGTACGAACCCGCCGGCGGCAGCTCGAATCCGAGCCGCGAGCATTCCTCGGCGAAGAAGCCGTGCGGAATCTGCGTGAGGATGCCGCAGCCGTCGCCCATCTTGGGATCGGCGCCCACCGCACCGCGATGGTCGAGGTTCTCCAGGATCTTCAGACCCTGCGCGACGATCGCGTGGGTCCGGCGGTCGTGCATGTCGGCGATGAAGCCGACGCCGCAGGCATCGCGCTCGTTCGCGGGATCGTAGGAACCCTGGGCTTTCGGAAGGGCGGGATCGCGCACGATGAGCGGCATCGCGCCGCCGCGCGGGGCGGCAGCCTGGGCCGTGGACGCAGCAAACTCTTCGGCAGCCCTGCGTTGTGACATGCTTCGTCTCGTCCTTCCCTCGAACCCGTCCGCAGCCAAGAACCCGCGAGCATGTTTCATGCCCGCAAGCCGTCGGCGCCCGGCGCTTCGGCCTCTTGCCGCAGGCCATCCGGCCGGTCCGGGTGGACACGTCCGTCGGCTTGCGTTCATCGAGGACCCAGACCGCTCAGGGAGCGGTGCGCTGGCGCGCCCGTATCCGTCAGCCGAAGAACTCGCCCGCGCGCGAGACGGCGACGGCCGGGGTGCACGGCCGATGGGACAGTTGTGCTGTCCTAAGTCGCAAAACTGCCAGATTGAAATGTTTTCAGCAAGAGACTGCTGGCGGCTGCGGCGTCGCCGCTCTGGATGAGGGGGCGGACCCGGCTCCCGGCCTCCGCAATCTCGCCCGAATCGCGGGTTCTACCGGGCAGGCCGAGCACAAGCGGCATGCGGGGCAACGACCTCGCCGGCATGGTCGAGGTCCGGGTCCACCGGCCCGGACCATGCCGGAACCGGACACTCTGCCGGGTCTCCAAACCGAGAACGCACAAGAGTGACGATGAAGAGCAGAGTTGCACGCCTCCGACGACCGACGATCCTGACGCTGGGCGCGGTCGTCCTATCGGCCGCGACCTGCCTGGGTGCATCCAGCGGCGCCCACGCGCAATTCGCTTTCGAGGATGAGGTCCTCCCCCCGCGCGTCGTGGCTTGGCGCCTCGCAGACCGCGGCTTCAGCGGCCTCAGCCGCCCGCGCTTCGACGGGCGGGTCTACGTCGTCGAGGCCGTCGGCCCCGCCGGCGTGCCGGTGCGGCTCTTCGTCGATCCGATGACAGGGGCGATCGTGGGCCGCCAGCGGACGGGCGCGCCGGAAACCTACGCGCGGCTTGAGCGGCCCACACCCGGATTCGGTTGGACCGAGGACGAGGCCCTCCCCCGTCGCGCGATCCGCCCGGCCCCGCCCGCCGAGGACCCGATGGCGCGACCGCAGCGCCGACCGGGTGGCGAAGCCTTCCGACCGGACGTCAATCCCGACGGGCTCAACCCCGACGGCGTCGTCCGCAGCGCTCCGTCCAGAAAGGTCGCACGGGCGACGCCCGCGCGCACGCCGGAGCTGAAGACGCCCCACCGCACCTCACCCGAGGCGCCGGCCCCCAAGATCGCTCCCGCCGACACGGCCAAGAGCGATCCGAATCCGCCCTCAGCGCCCGAGACCAAGGCGGCATCGATCGAGAAATCCCCCTCGCCGGCCCCGACGACGCCTGCTGCAGGACCCTCGAAGCCGGCCGGAGCCCCCGTCGCGGACGCGGCCAAGCCGGCCGCGAAGGACTGGAAGGACCCGCCGTCGGACAAGAAGCCGGTGCGGGTGATCGGCGGTGCCACCATCGTCCCGGGCCCGTCCGAATAGGCGCGCCGGCTCTGGCCTCGGCGTCACCCGCCGGTGGTCAGCCGCCGGCGGTCAGCCTCTCTGCGCCCGTGAAGACCGTGACGGTATCGGCCCGCGCGATGGCGCAGAGCGTCAGGCCATAGGATCGGGCACGTTCGAGGGCCAGCGACGTCGGTGCCGAGATGGCGACGATCACAGCCGCGCCGAGCCGTGCGGCCTTTTCAACCATCTCGAACGAGCAGCGGCTGGTGATGACGAGAAAACCCTCGTCCGCGGGCGTGCCCGCCCGCATCAGGGCGCCGATCAGCTTGTCGAGGGCGTTGTGGCGGCCGACATCCTCACGGACCGCCGCGAGGCTGCCGTCGCGGCGAGCCCAGGCCGCCGCGTGAACGGCGCGCGTCTGCGCGCCGAGCACCTGCGCCCGATCCAGCTCGGAGAGCGCGCGGGCGATGGCCGGTAGAGCGATCCGGACTTCGGACGCGGCCCGCCCCCCGGCCCGCGGCAGTTGCGCCAGATCCTCGATGCCACAGACGCCGCAACCGGTCCGGCCGCTGATGGCGCGCTTGCGCGCCAAGTGCTCGCGAAGCCGACCGGGCGCCAGATCGACGTGAAGGCGCAGGCCGTCCTCGGCCATCTCGACCCGGGTCGCGCGGATCTCGTCCACGCTGTCCACGATCCCTTCCGTGAGGCTGAACCCGTAGGCGAAATCCTCCAGATCGGCGGGCGTCGCCATCATCACCGCGTGCGGCACGCTGCCGTAGACGAGGTTGACCGGCGCCTCCGCTGCGAGCGCCCGCGTGTCCGGCTTCGGCGCCGAACCGTGATAGGCCATCACCTGCATGGACACCGGCACCGCGCAGGGCGGCAGACCGGACGTTCGGCTTCCGGTTTCCGTCGACATCTCGAACTCCGATGGGGTGATACGAACGGCCGGCGATGGCTCATCCCCCGCGCCATGCGACCGTGAATGATTTCGCCGTTCCCTAGTGCGCCGACGCCACGAGACACCGCCAACTGGCTGGAAAGCGCGCGATGCGACGCTTGTGCGGTTGCACCTCGCCGGCCCTTGTGGTCTGAAGCCCCGGTCGGATAATGCCGGGTGACACAACCGGTACTCCGTCACGTCGGTACAATCCCGCACGCAGTCAAGACGGGACGGTTCGGCGGCAGCCAGATAGTTCAAGGGAGCCACGAGAGGCAGATGCGGACGGTGCGGACGATCAACCGGTCACTCTGGAGCCTCGCCGCTCTCGGCGCCCTGCTCTTCCCGATATCAGGCGCGCAGGCTGCGGGCTTCGGTCAGCCCGTGCCGTGGGAGATGGACCGGCAGATTCCGGTCACCGACAACGCGCGCGACATCCTGAACTTCGAAATCGGCCTGCACTGGCTGTCCCTCGGGATTTCCGTCTTCGTCCTGGGGCTGATCCTCTGGTGCATCTACCGCTTCAGCGAGAAGCGGAACCCGACGCCGTCGCGCACCACGCACAACACCGCCATCGAGATCGCCTGGACGATCGTGCCGGTGCTGATCCTGGTCGCCGTCGCGATCCCGTCCTTCCGCCTGCTGCGCACGCAGCTCTCGGATCCGAAGGCCGACATGATCGTCAAGGTCATCGGCCACGCGTGGTACTGGTCCTACGAGTACCCGCAGACCGAGGCCGGCGGCGGCTTCACCTTCGACGCCAACATCGACGAGGACAAGCAGCCGCGCCTGCTCCAGACCGACAACGAGATGGTCGTTCCGGTCAACAAGATCGTGAAGATCCAGGTCACCGCTGCCGATGTGCTGCATTCCTGGGCCATGCCGGCCTTCGGCTTCAAGATCGACGCCGTTCCCGGCCGCCTGAACCAGATGTGGTTCAAGGCCGACAAGGAAGGCACCTTCCACGGTCAGTGCTCCGAGCTGTGCGGCCAGCGCCATGCCTACATGCCGATCGTGGTCCGCGTGGTCAGCGAGCAGGCCTATGCCGAATGGCTGAAGGAGGCGAAGACCAAGTACGCCCGCATCGACAACGGCACGAGCTTCGCCGAGGCCCGCTGAGCCCCGGCTGACCGAACCGAACCCATCAGATTCACAAGGCATTCGAATCCATGGCTACAGCCGCAGCCCATGCCGGGGCCCACGAGGTCCACGACCATAAGCCATCGTTCTTCGCCCGCTGGTTCCTGTCGACGAACCACAAGGACATCGGCACCCTCTACCTGCTGTTCGCCTTCTGCGCCGGCATGATCGGCGCGTTCCTCTCCTTCGGCATCCGGATGGAGATGGAGGCGCCCGGCCTGCAGTATTTCTCGAACCCCGCGACCTACAACGTGTTCGTCACGGGACACGGCCTCATCATGGTGTTCTTCATGGTGATGCCGGCGCTGATCGGTGGCTTCGGCAACTGGTTCGTGCCCCTCATGATCGGCGCGCCCGACATGGCGTTCCCGCGCATGAATAACATCTCGTTCTGGCTGACGGTGGCGGGCTTCTGCTCCCTGCTCTGCTCGCTGTTCGTCGAGGGCGCGCCCGGCGCGTCCGGCGCCGGCACCGGCTGGACCGTCTACCCGCCGCTCTCGACCGCCGGCCATCCCGGCCCGGCCGTCGACTTCGCGATCTTCGCCCTGCACCTCTCGGGCGCGGGCTCGATCCTCGGCGCGATCAACTTCATCACCACCATCCTGAACATGCGCGCCCCGGGCATGACGCTGCACAAGATGCCGCTCTTCGCCTGGGCCGAGCTGGTCACCGCCTTCCTGCTGCTGCTCTCGCTGCCGGTGCTGGCGGGCGCCATCACGATGCTGCTGACGGACCGCAACTTCGGCACGACCTTCTTCGATCCGGCCGGCGGCGGTGACCCGATCCTGTACCAGCACCTGTTCTGGTTCTTCGGTCACCCCGAAGTGTACATCATGATCCTGCCGGCCTTCGGCATCGTGTCGCACATCATCGCCACGTTCTCGCGCAAGCCCGTGTTCGGCTACCTCGCGATGGCCTACGCCATGGTGGCGATCGGCGTCGTCGGCTTCGTCGTGTGGGCCCACCACATGTACACGGTCGGCCTGTCGCTGCAGACGCAGTCCTACTTCGTGTTCGCCACCATGGTGATCGCGGTCCCGACCGGCGTGAAGATCTTCTCGTGGATCGCCACCATGTGGGGCGGCTCCATCCGCTTCACCGCCGCGATGCACTGGGCGGTGGGCTTCATCTTCCTCTTCACCGTCGGCGGCGTCACCGGCGTCGTGCTCGCCAACTCGGCGGTCGATAAGTACCTGCACGACACCTACTACGTGGTCGCGCACTTCCACTACGTGCTGTCCCTGGGTGCCGTGTTCATCATCTTCGCCGGTGTCTACTACTGGTTCCCGAAGATGACCGGCCACATCATCCCCGAGTGGGCCGGCAAGCTGCACTTCTGGCTGGCCTTCATCGGCGCGAACGTCCTGTTCTTCCCGATGCACTTCCTCGGCCTCGCCGGCATGCCGCGTCGCTACGCCGACTATCCGGATGCCTTCGCCCAGTGGCACAAGGTGTCGACCTACGGCGGCCACATCTTCGGCCTCGGCATGTTCGTGTTCGTGATCGGCGTGGTCCTGGCCTTCCGCTCCAAGGAGCGGGCCGCGGACAACCCGTGGGGCGAAGGCGCCACCACCCTCGAGTGGACGCTTTCCTCCCCGCCGCCCTTCCACCAGTTCGAGACGCTGCCCCGCATCGTCGACGAGCCGGGCGCGCACTGATAGAGATCTCGCGAGGGCCGCATCTGCGGCCCTCGCCCTTCCCCGGAGGCCGGTCGGCCGACCTCCCGGCAAGGGCGAGCGTTGAGGGCGATCCGCACGGGCCGAGGACGACGTCCTGGGCCCCGCTCACGCCGACTCTTGGAACACGTCGAATTCGAGAACCGACTCGGCCGTGACGCGCGCGGCCGGGCGCCGACACAGCAGCGGCAGACGCGATGACGAGCCTGACGAACACGATCGGACCGGAGGTCCCCGCCCCGGCCCTCACGAGCGCCGGCGGCGACGTTCCGGACTATTTCGCCCTGCTGAAGCCGCGGGTGATGGTCCTCGTCATCTTCACCGCCCTGGTCGGCATGGTGGTCTCCCACGGGCACGTGCAGCCGGCGATCGGCGCGATCTCGCTGCTCGCCATCGCGGTCGGCGCCGGTGCCTCCGGCTGCCTCAACATGTGGTGGGACGCGGATATCGACGCCGTGATGAGCCGCACGGCGACGCGGCCGATCCCTGCGGGCAAGATCACGTCGGAGGAGGCCCTCGGCTTCGGCCTGTTCCTCTCGGTGGCGTCCGTGCTGGTGCTGGGCCTCACCGCCAACTGGCTGGCCGCGGCGCTCCTGGCCTTCACCATCGTGTTCTACGCGGTGGTCTATTCCATGTGGCTGAAGCGGGCGACGGCGCAGAACATCGTCATCGGCGGCGCCGCGGGCGCCCTGCCGCCGGTCATCGGTCAGGCGGTGGTGACCGGCTCGGTGGGCATCGAGTCCCTGATCCTGTTCGCCATCATCTTCATCTGGACCCCGCCCCACTTCTGGGCGCTCGCCCTAATCAAGGCCGACGAGTACGCCCGCGCCGGCATCCCGATGATGCCAAACGTCGCCGGCCCGGCCTCCACCCGCCGCCAGATCGTGTGGTACTCGCTGCTTCTCGCGCCCCTCGGCCTCGTGCCGGTCGCGCTCGGCTTCGGCGGCCTCGTCTACGCGGTGGTCGGCCTTGTGGGCGGCCTCGGTATGGTGGCCTTCAGCATCCGGGTTCTCCGGAACCGCGAGGGCGATGCCGAAAAGCGTGCCGCCATGGGCATGTTCGGCTTCTCGATCCTCTACCTGTTCGCGCTGTTCTCGGCGCTCCTGGCCGAGCAGAGCTTCGGCCTGTTCCGCCCGGTCCTGGGCTGAGCGCCATGGCGGATCCCGAGATCCAGTACCGGCCACTCACCCCCGAGGAGGAGGCGCGCCGCCGGAAGCGCTCCGTGGCCATCGCGCTGGCCCTCGGCGCCTGGGTTTTGCTGTTCTTCGTGCTGACGATCGTCAAGCTCGGACCGCAGATCCTGAGCCGGCCGCTCTGAGGAGTTCGCGATGACAGCTGCCCCTTCCGGACCGGGTCGCGGCGCCAAGCGTACCGCCATCGCCTGCGCCGGTCTCGCCGTCGGTATGGTCGGCCTCGCCTTCGCGTCGGTCCCTCTCTACAACGCGTTCTGCAAGGCGACCGGCTACGACGGAACGCCCCGCCAGGGACCGGCGCTCGCCGCCTCCGCGGCACGCACCGACGACAGCATGGTCGTGCATTTCGACACCAACGTCGCGCCGGGGCTGTCCTGGAAGTTCGTCCCGGAAGTGAGCCGCGTCGAAGCGAAGCTCGGCGAGACGAAGACCGTCTTCTTCCGGGTGCAGAATGTCGGCAGCGCACCGTCGGCGGGTGTGGCCACCTTCAACGTCCAGCCCGGCCTGATGGGCGGCTATTTCGTCAAGATCGCCTGTTTCTGCTTCAACGAGCAGACGCTTCAGCCCGGCGAGACACTGGACGTGCCCGTGGTGTTCTATGTCGATCCGGCCGTCCGGGACGATTCGAACACCGCGCATCTCTCGGAGATGACGCTGTCCTACACGTACTTCGCCTCCAAGAACGGCCAGCCGGTCAAGGCGACGGTGGCGAAATCCGGTTCTTCGGAGACGAAGGGCGATTTCTGATCGCGGACCCGTGACAAGACGGGGCTGCACCGACTAAACGTTCGGGCAAGCTTGGGTGTGGTGTCGGCCGCGCCCGGCCAAGAGCAAGCAACGAACAGCGTAAGGCCGGATGCCGGGAACGGCGCGGGGCATGAGGGTGAGGAGCGACGGGACGATGGCCGAGGCGCACGCCAAGAATCACGACTATCACATCCTGAGTCCGAGCCCGTGGCCGTTGATCGGGGCCTTTTCAGGCTTCCTGATGGCGTTCGGCGCCGTGTTCTGGATGAAGAGCCTCCAGATCGGCACCCTGAGCCCAGGCCCCTACATCTTCGGGGCCGGCACGATCGGCGTCCTCTACACGATGTTCTCGTGGTGGCGGGACGTCGCCCACGAGGCCAATTCCGGCGATCACACCCGCGTCGTCCAGCTGCACCACCGCTACGGCATGATGATGTTCATCGCCTCCGAGGTGATGTTCTTCGTCGCGTGGTTCTGGGCCTACTTCGAGGCCGCGCTCTACACCGCCGATCCCATCCAGGTCTCGCGTGTGGAATTTACCGGCGGCGTCTGGCCGCCGAAGGGTATCGAGGCCTTCGATCCCTGGCATCTGCCGCTCCTCAACACGCTGATCCTGCTGACATCCGGCACCACGGTGACCTGGGCCCACCACGCGCTGATCGAGGGCGACCGCAAGGGCCTGAAATACGGCCTGTGGCTGACGATCATCCTCGGCGTTCTGTTCACAGCCTGCCAGGCCTACGAGTACAGCCACGCCGAATTCGGCTTCTCAGGAAGCATCTACGCGTCGACATTCTTCATGGCGACGGGCTTCCATGGCGCCCACGTCATCATCGGCACGATCTTCCTCGCGGTCTGCCTGTTCCGCGTCTATGCGGGCCAGTTCACCCCGCGCCAGCATCTCGGCTTCGAGTTCGCCGCATGGTACTGGCACTTCGTCGACGTCGTATGGCTGTTCCTGTTCGCCGCCATCTACGTGTGGGGCTCGGGCGTCTTCCACGGCGGCGGCGCTCACTGAGAGCGAAGCATCCCGCCGATGCATGGCGGACCTGCGAAGGGCGGCTCAGGCCGCCCTTTTGCATTTCCGACGCTTCGTGATCCCCATATCGGATAGGACGGCCCGGGCGCGGGACGACCGGGGTCCGCGCGGAGCTGTTCTGGAGTATGCCCGTGGACAACCGAACCTATTCGCCGCCGCCCCCGATCCCCACCGGCCTGCGCGGCCGGTGCCCGCGTTGCGGCGAGGGACATCTGTTCAAGGGGTTTCTCACCCTGCGTCCCTCCTGCGAGGCCTGCGGCCTCGACTACACGCATTTCGACTCGGCGGATGGGCCGGCCTTCTTCGTGATGTCGATCGTCGGCCTCATCGTCGTGGGCCTCGCCCTGTGGCTGGAGATCACCTACGAGCCGCCGATCTGGGTTCACGCCACGGTGGCACTGACACTCTCCGTCGGTCTCAGCTTGATCCTGGTTCGACCGCTCAAGGGCCTTCTGGTCGCCCTTCAGTTCAGCAATCGGGCCGAGGAAGGGCGCTTCGAGCCGTGACCGCTGCCGAAACGAAGCGGGCCGCCTGGCGCGATCTCGTCGCGCCGGGAATCGCGTCCTTGATCGCTCTGGCCATCCTGCTCGGCCTCGGGACATGGCAGCTCGAACGCAAGGCCTGGAAGGAAGACCTGATCGCGCGGATCGTTCGGCAAAGCCGGGCCGAGCCCGTGGCGCCCCCGGCGCCGGAGGCCTGGACTCCGGAGCGTGACGAGTTTCGGCATGTCCGGGTCTCCGGGCGCTTCCTCAACGACCGGGAGACCCTCGTCCACGGCCTGGCAGCCGGCGAGACGCCGGGACGCGCCCTGCAAGGCTTCTATGTTCTCACGCCCCTGCGCCGCGACGACGACAGCATCGTGTTGATCAACCGGGGCTTCGTGCCCACGGAACTGAAGGCGCAGGGTGATCGCCGGGATGGCCTGATCGAGGGGCCGACGACGGTCACTGGAATCCTCCGGTCCAGCGAGGCCCGGGGGATGTTCGTGCCGGCGCCCGACCCGGCCCGTGGCGAGTGGTTCAATCGGGATATCGCCGGCATCGCCGCGGCCCGCGGCCTCGGCACGGTGGCGCCCTACCTGATCGAGGCCGATGCCGTCCCGGGACAGACGACCTGGCCGCGGGGCGGTCAGCTGCGCGTCGACCTCCCCAACAACCATCTGCAATACGCGTTCACGTGGTTCGGCCTCGCCGCCTGTCTGATCGGCGTCTTCTCGGTCTTCGCGTGGCGGCGCCTGCGCGATTCGGCCGAGCCCCGGGCGGCCTAGGACAAAATCGAACTCTTTGGCTCCCGGCGAGGAAAAGTCTCGCGGGGTCCGGCTGAAAAACAGCAACCCGTTCCTTTGACCGCGCGCCGTCGCTCCAGAATACTTTCTGTGTTCTGGATCGATCGGCCGCGCAGTGCATAGTGTATTCAGTTCGCGGCGATCTTCCAAAGACGACACGGCGCGTGGCCGCCGTGCAACTGAGGTAGCGCCGGATGACAAGCCATTTCGCCGATGACCCGCGGCGCGAGCCGATCCGCTTCGCCTACTGGGTGCCCAACGTTTCCGGTGGGCTCGTGATCAGCAAGATCCCGCAGCGGACGAGCTGGGATGCGGAGTACAATCGAAAGCTGGCCCAGATCGCCGAGGCGGCGGGGTTCGAGTACGGGCTGACGCAGATCCGGTTCACCGCCGGCTACGGGGCTGAGTACCAGCACGAATCGGTGGCCTTCAGCCACGCCCTGCTTGCCGCGACGAGCAAGCTCAAGGTCATCGCCGCCCTTCTGCCCGGACCGTGGCATCCGACCCTCGCCGCCAAGCAGATCGCCACGATCTCGCAGCTCACCGAGGGGCGCATCGCGGTGAACATCGTGTCCGGCTGGTTCTCGGGAGAGTTCCGGGCCATCGGCGAGCCCTGGCTCGATCATGACGAGCGTTACCGCCGGTCCGAGGAATTCATCCGGAGCCTGCGCGGGATCTGGACGCAGGACAACTTCACCTTCCGCGGCGATTTCTATCGCTACAGCGACTACACGTTGAAGCCGAAGCCCGCCCAGCCGCTGCCTGAGATCTTCCAGGGCGGTTCGTCCCGGGCGGCGCGCGACATGGCGACCCGCGTCTCCGACTGGTACTTCACCAATGGCGGCACGCCGGAGACGATCCGGGCCCAGGTGGACGACATCCGCGCCAAGTCGGCCGAGACCGGCAATTATCCCCGGATCGGCGTGAACGCCTTCGTGATCGCCCGCGACACGGAGGAGGAAGCCCGCGCCGTCCTTCAGGAGATCATCGACAATGCCGATCCCGAGGCCGTGAGGGCTTTCGGCCACGAGGTGAAGAATGCCGGCAAGGCCTCGCCCGAAGGCGAAGGCAACTGGGCGAAGTCGAGCTTCGAGGATCTTGTTCAGTACAACGACGGCTTCAAGACCAACCTGATCGGCACGCCCGACCAGATCGCCGAGCGGATCCTGGCGCTGAAGGATGCCGGTGCGGACCTCGCGCTGCTGGCCTTCCTGCACTTCCAGGAAGACGTCGCGTATTTCGGCGCGCACGTGATCCCCCGGGTCCGCGCCCTTGAGGCCGCCCGGAACCGGCATGCCGAGGCAGCCTGAGCGTCGCACGCCGATCCGTATCCTGCCTGACTGGAGTGAGCCATGAACATCGCCGTCGATGCGCGCACGCTCGCGCCGGAGCGCCGTCAGGGCGCTCCCGGCCCCGCGCGACCGCCCTCCCCCGCCCATGTGATCCGTGACGATGCCGAGGCGCTGGCCGTCGCCCAGCGGCTGGCTGCCGCGTTCCGGGGCGGCGCCTCGGAGCGGGACCGCCACGCCGCACGACCGCTGGCGGAACTCGACGCCTTCTCTCAGAGCGGCCTCTGGTCGATCAACGTGCCGCGGGCGTATGGCGGCCCGGAGGTCTCGTACCGGACCCTGGCCCAGGTGATCGCCATCCTTGCGGCTGCCGATCCATCGATCGCGCAGATCGCCCAGAACCATCTCGGCATCCTGGCTGCCATCCGGACTGTGTCGGACGAAGCGCAGAAGCACCTGCTCTTCTCGGAGGTGTTGCGCGGAACGCGGTTCGGCAACGCCTTCTCGGAGCGCGGCACCAAGCGGGCGGCCGATTTCGACACACGCTTCACCGATGACGGCGACCACGTCGTCGTGCGGGGCCAGAAATCCTACGCCACGGGCGCCCTTCTCGCGCATCTCGTGCCGATCGTGGCGCTCGATGGAGACGGGCGTGCTTGGTACGCCATCGCCGAGCGGGACGCGCCCGGCCTGACGGTAATCGACGACTGGTCGAGCTTCGGCCAGCGCGGTACGGCCAGCGGAACCGTGCTGATCGAGGACGTGCGGGTTCCCAAGAGCCATCTCGTCCCCGCCTGGAAGGGCTACGAGGCGCCCACCGCCGACGGCGCGGTGTTCCAGATTATCCAGGCGGCCGTCGATGCCGGGATCGGCCGCGAGGCCCTGGACGACACGATTCGCTTCGTTCGCGACAAGGCCCGCCCCTGGATCGATAGCGGGCTGGAACGGGCCTCGGACGATCCCTACACGATCCACGCGATCGGCGATCTGACCATCCGGCAGCACGCCGCCGAAGCGCTGCTCGACCGGGCCGGGCTCGTCCTCGACGCGGCCGTAGCGCGACCCGATGCCGAGGCGGTCGCCGCGGCACAGATCGCCGTGGCCGAGGCAAAGGTGCTCACCACCGAGGTGGCCTTGGCGGCGTCAAACAAGCTCTTCGAGCTGTCGGGCACCCGCTCGACCCTGGCGGCGGAGAACCTCGACCGGCACTGGCGGAACGCCCGCACGCACACGCTGCACGATCCGGTCCGCTGGAAATACGCGATCGTGGGCAACCACGCCCTGAACGGCGTGAATCCGCCGCTCCACGCCTGGAGCTGACGGTCCTACAGCACGGGCAATCCCCGGGCCTTGGCCTCCTCGCCGGGCTCGACATGGATGGTCACCACGGCGCCGGGAATCGTCGTCTCCAAGGCGGACTCCAGCCGGTCGCAGATGGCGTGGGAATCCTCGACGGTCATGGCCCCGGGGACGACGAGGTGGAAATCGATGAAGGTGGCCTGACCGGCGGAGCGGGTGCGCACGTCGTGCGCCTCCAGCGCGCCTTCACCGTGCTGCGAGATGAGCGACCGGATCTGGCTCACCATCTCGGCCGGGGCGGCCCGATCCATCAGGCCGTCCACCGATTCCCGGACCATGCGGAAGCCGGACCAGAGGATGTTGAGCGCCACGAGCCCGGCCACGACGGGGTCGAGGACCGGGTACCCGGTCAGGATGACGGCGCCGACACCGGCAAGGACGCCGCAGGACGTGACCACGTCGGCGAAGACGTGACGCGCATCGGCGATCAGAGCTGGCGAACGCCAGCGCTTGCCCCACCGCATGAGTGCCACCGCCCAGGCGGCGTTGATGATTCCGGCCCCGAAGTTGATCGCGAGGCCGATCAGGGGCGCGTCGAGGGGCTCCGGAGCGAGCAGCCCGGAATAGGATTCGCGCAGGATCAGCAGCGCAGCCACCACGATCAGCGCGCCCTCGATCACCGCGGAAAAGAACTCGGCCTTGTGGTGTCCGTAGGGATGGTCCTCGTCGGCCGGACGCGCGGCGACCCGCAGGGCCACGAAGGCGCCCACGGCCGCGACCACGTTGATGATGCTCTCCAGCGCGTCGGAGTACAGGGCAAGGCTGCCCGTGAGCCACGCGGCGTAGAATTTCAGCGCCGTAACGGCGAGGCCGATGCCCGCGCTGAAGAGGGCGGCTTTCTGGGTGCGGTCCATGGATTGCGCCGTTGGGGTGACGCCGCGCCCATACGGCACCCGCCGCGGCCAAGGCCACGGCAAAGGTTCGAGACCGTCGAAAACGTGTTAGCCGCGGCTATGTCTCCGACGGGGTCTCGCGGCCCCGGGCAACCTCGCGCCGTCGGCTCAGCTCCGCCTTGGCGTGGGCGACCTCGGCCTTGCGGAGATAGCGCCGACGCTGCCAAGCGAAGCGCGTCGCGGCGGCCAGGGTCTCCAGCCGGGCGGCCTCACGCTCCCAATAGCCGAGGAGCTGGCCGTCCAGGGTGATGGACCGGGGGGGCACGCGGGTCGTCACGCGGGGCGATCCCGCGACGCCGACGGCTCGCCCGTCTCGGCGACGACCAGCGCGTCCGGATCGCCGCGGAAGCTGCCGGCACCGGTATCCGGAACGGGGACGCCGGGGCTGCCGAAGGGCTGGCTCGGATAGGCCGATTCGAACTTCGCGCGCGCGGCTTCGGGATCCTCGGCCTTCAGCACGATCTCGGCTGTGCCGGGCAGCGGCCAGCGGGGGTCGGCGTCATCACGGGGGCGAACGGCGTACCAGGGCATGGATCGAGGACCTCGCGTCTCGGTGACGCGGAAACGGGCGCACTCCCCGGCGGTTCCGCGGTTGAAACCGCGTGCCGTTCGGTGCAGGCAGCCGGCGATGCGCGTAGACCTCTTCGATTTCGACCTGCCGGAAACCAGCATCGCCCTGCGCCCGGCCGAGCCGCGCGATGCCGGGCGATTGCTCGTGGTGCATCCCGGCCTGCCGCCGGCCGACCGGACCGTGCGCGACCTTCCCGGCGCCCTCAGGGCGGGCGATGCCCTGGTCTTCAACGACACGAAGGTGATCCCCGCGCGGCTGAACGGTGTCCGCACGCGTCCCGGCGCCCCGGGCCAGCGCACGGAGGTGTTGCTTCACCTGCGCGAAGCCCCGGATCGCTGGCGCGCCTTCGCCCGGCCGGCGAAACGACTCGCTCCGGGCGATGCACTGCGCTTCGGCGCACTGGGCGCCAACGTCATCGAGAAGGCCGAGGCCGGCGAGATCGTCCTGGCCTTCGACCGGTCCGGGCCCGAGCTCGACGCCGCCATCGCCGCCGAGGGCGCCCTGCCGCTGCCGCCCTACATCGCGGGCAAGCGCGCCACGGATACCCGGGACACCACCGACTACCAGACGGTCTACGCCCGGCATCCGGGAGCGGTCGCGGCGCCGACGGCGGGCCTGCACTTCTCCGAGGCGCTGCTGTCCGATCTCGATGCCGCCGGTCTACGGCGCCACCACGTCACGCTGCATGTTGGCGCCGGGACCTTCCTGCCGGTCAAGGCCGAGGATACCGACGCACACCGCATGCATGCGGAGATCGGCATCCTCGACGCAGCCACGGCCGACGCCCTGAACGCGGCGCGGGCCGCGGGGGGCCGGATCGTCGCGGTGGGCACCACGGCGCTGCGCCTTCTGGAGAGCGCCGCCGGCCCGGACGGAACGCTCGCGCCCTTCTCGGGGCCGACCGAGATCTTCATCACGCCGGGCTATCGGTTCCGCGCGGTCGACGCGCTCGTGACCAACTTCCACTTGCCGCGCTCGACGCTGTTCATGCTGGTCTCGGCCTTCTCCGGACTGGAGACGATGCGCGCGGCCTACGCGCACGCGATCGAGGCGGGATACCGGTTCTACTCCTACGGCGACGCCAGCCTGCTCTTCCCGGGCCCGCGCGCGGACATCCCATGACCGACAGCGTTCCCTTCGGATTCAACCTGCTGGCGCAGGACGACACCGCCCGAACCGGCGTCATCACGACGCCGCGCGGCACGATCCGCACACCGGCCTTCATGCCGGTGGGCACCGCAGCGACCGTCAAGGCGATGTATCCCGATCAGGTCCGCGACCTCGGCGCCGACGTGGTGCTGGGCAACACCTATCACCTGATGCTGCGGCCCGGCCCGGAGCGCATGGCCCGGCTCGGCGGCCTGCACCGCTTCATGAACTGGGATCGGCCGATCCTGACGGATTCCGGCGGCTTCCAGGTGATGTCCCTCTCCGCCCTGCGGAAGATCGACGAGCAGGGCGTGACCTTCCGCTCGCATATCGACGGCACCGCCCACCACATGAGCCCGGAGCGCTCCATCGAGATCCAGGGTCTGCTCGGCTCGGACATCCAGATGCAGCTCGATGAATGCGTGCGCCTGCCGGCCGACCATGCGGCCATCGAGAAGGCCATGCGTCTGTCCCTGCGCTGGGCCGAGCGCTGCCGCGTCGCGTTCGGCGAGCAGCCCGGGCGGGCCATGTTCGGCATCGTCCAGGGCGGCGACGTGCCGGCCCTGCGCGTCGAGAGCGCGCGCGCGCTGACGGATCTCGATCTCAAGGGCTACGCGGTGGGCGGCCTCGCCGTGGGCGAGCCCCAGGAGGTCATGTTCGCCATGATCGAGACCGTGGAGCCGCATCTGCCGGCGGCGAAGCCCCGGTACCTGATGGGCGTCGGTACGCCGGACGACATCCTGGGCGCGGTCGCCCGCGGCATCGACATGTTCGACTGCGTGATGCCGACCCGCGCCGGCCGGCACGGCCTCGCCTATACGCGCCACGGACGGGTCAACCTGCGCAATGCCCGCCACGCCGAGGACACCGCGCCGCTCGACGAGGCTTCGACCTGTCCGGCGGCCCGGGATTACTCCCGCGCCTATCTGCATCACCTCGTTCGGTCGAACGAGATCCTCGGGATGATGCTCCTGACCTGGAACAACCTCGCCTATTACCAGGACCTGATGGCCGGCGCCCGCGCGGCGATCCGGGACGGCCGCTACGCGGATTACTGCACCAGCACCCGCGCGGGTTGGGCTCGGTCCGAGCGCGCCGCCGCCTGACCGCATATCTCAGGGATGTGCCAGCACGCGGTAGACTCCGTCCGGATCGTCTTGGCCCGTCGCGACGGCGGCCTTCAGATCCGAGACGAGGCGCGCCGCCACGGGCAAACGGTAATGGAGCGCGTCCCAGTAATTCGCGTCCTCGGTCGTGAGCGGCGAGATCCGGCGGAAATCCACCACGACGGCGCCGCGGCGTTTCCCGATCATCGCGGTGCGCGCCTTGCAAGCCGCCTCGCGCCGGCCCGCTGCCGAATCCGGCGCTCCCTGCGCTGCCGCATGGACCGGCATGAACGCCACGATCTTCAGCGCCTCCCCCGGTACGCGGCCGAGCAGATCGTCGAGATGGGCGAGGGCCGGCATCGGGGCGCCCGGTGCGTCGGCGGCGGATGACTCGACGGCCCCCGCTCGGATATGCGCCCGCGCGCGGTCGAGGTCGTAGCGCACATCCGATGGCGTGAACACCGCATAGCCGTCGCCGCGGATCCTCGCCCGTGCCAGCCCGAGATCTGCGAACCCGGCTCCGACGGCCGTCGTGACCGAGCGCAAGCTCATCTGCCGCAACACGTCCCCCGGCGCTCCGTCCGCGTAGAGCCAGTCCGGAAAGGCGTTCGCGGTTCGGGCCGGCGGATCGGCGGCGCACCACGTGGCGTCGAGGCCGAACAGGACCGCGCGGATCGGCCTGCGTGCCAGGAACAATCCGGCGAGGCGGGTCTGCTCATCGGGGGTGGCGGCATTCATAGCCAGATTGGCGAACCGCACGCCGAAGGCCGCGTCCAGCGCGACCGGGTCGAGCAGACGTGCGGTCGAGGTCCCGAAGACCGCCGCGTCGAACGGACCGCCGCGGGCGATCTGCGGGTAGGAGAGCCGCTGATTGGTGTCCATGATCGGTCCCGGCGGACGACCGGGCGCGGCCCGCAATCCGTAGGGGTCGATTGCGGCCACGAGGCCGATCGCCGTCAGGCCCATGATTGCGGCGGCCACGACGAAGGTGCCGGCGAAGCCGCTCCATGCTGAAGAGTGGTCGATCGGGCGGTGAGACGGCGCGTCCATCGGCGGGCTCCATACGCCATTCCGCCGCCCGCGTCGCAGCCGGCGACACCGGGCGACGGCGCATCCCCGTGGGTTTGCTCGACCAGGGACACGGGCATGCGCGGAGCCATCACGCCGCCTCCACCGCGACTGACCGCTTCGTCGCGGCACCCAGACCCGTCTCAGATCGAAAAACCTTCGATTCACCATCCTGGACGGAGGCGAAGGCCAAATCCTGATCGAGGCCGTTGGAGGCGCATGGTCTCCTCCGCGCCGCCTGAGAAAGACCCCCTCGCGACGGCGGCGGAAGCGGTCGCCGATCTTCCGACGAATGTCTTCGTTACGCGGTGGCAGCAAATCACGGGTGAGCCGCCCGCGATTCTCTTGAGCTCGTATTCCGAGATGATCGCGCTCTTGGTGGCGAGCGTGCCCATGGCGCCGTTTCCACGTCACGGGCCCGAGCCCGACGAGGCGGGTCTCGACCCCGGTGCGGGCCGAGATCAAAACGAGCCATGACGATCAAGCCGTTGGCGGCCTGTAACTGGGTCCAGCGCCATATCTGGCGGCAGCACGCGCGCGACGCCCTAACGCCGTTTGAGGTCCCGTGCGATAGGCAGGAGTGATACGCGCTCCGTCCGGGTTCCTCTGCTGCTACCCGCCCGGCGTGCTTTGAATCGGCCATCGAATCCGCGCACCCAGGACATCAATCTGATCGCGGCACAGGAATTTGTACTCTGGGGCGCCCTGCGGCCAAACGCTGGGATCGCTGGCTATGCCGAGGCCATTGACGATGAACGAATGCAGCGAGCGGCCGGACAGATTGTCATCGAACTCTATATAGAATTTGTCGCTAAGCCCATTTATCTTTAACAGCTCTTTTAGAGCCGCGACCGCGCTGATTATTGCTTCTGCGCCGTTTGTCATGGCTTCCTCCGAAAACGGAGGTACCACAACCTACGGTAAGCGTCTGTGGCAGTATCGCTACAACCTACGGCGCCCTGTCAGCGCGCCGTCGATCTCCGCGGGGTGCGCACGCCCAGCCTCAGTGATGAACCATGCTGAGATTTCACGGCCCTGGCCCTGGGCGGATTGTGACACCACCAGCCCCAGCTTGAGCAGGACCGGCATCGCCGACGGGTAAGCCTCGTGCCGCAGCCCTTGCGGGTAGAGCAGGCAAGCACGGACCGCGGCGAGCTGTCGGACGCGGAGAGGTGCGGAGGGTTCTAAGGGCATCCGCAGAGAGGGTTTCTGTCGGGATAGCTGTCGGGGCAGCCATTCCGGTCTCTGCTAAGTTTTGGTCGGAGTGGCAGGATTTGAACCTGCGACCCCCACGTCCCGAACGTGGTGCGCTACCAGACTGCGCTACACTCCGAAGGCCGTCCCGCGTCTCCGCCAAGGCCGGCGAGCGGGTGTATAGCCGCGCCTTTCCCCCACCGCAAGCGCGGTGTTGCGCCTTTTCAGCCGAGATGTTCGGGCCAATCGTCGGAGAGCCGGTGGCTCGTGATCGCCACCGCGGCCGAGCGCACCGCAACCGTGGCGAGATGGTCCGCGCCGCAATCGAGATCCGCGAGACTCCACGGGCCGTCCAGTGTCCAGGATCCGTCGCCGACCGCCCGGAGGAGACGCGGGGCTTCAGGCGGAACGGTGACGCTGAACCGGTCGAGGGGCAGCGACAGGCCGCTGCCGAGCGCCTTCACCACGGCTTCCTTGCGGGTCCACAGACCGAAGAAGGCACGCTCGACCGTGCTCCGGGATGCTCGGGACAGGGCTGACACCTCGTCGGCGGCGAAATGCGCCCGCGCGATCCGCAGCGCGTCCACGATCGGCCGGACGGCCTCGACATCGACACCGATGGGCATGTCGCGCGCGATGCCGATCACCGCCCGCGCTCCGGAATGCGACAGGTTGAACTGCCAGGCGCCTCGCGCCGCACTCGCGAGCTCCGGCTTGCCGCCGGGGCCGGCCGTGATCTCCACTTCGGCCGGCGGGAGACCGAGCACGTCGGCGAGCACCGTTCGGAGCGCCGCATGGCTGGCGACGAAGCGCGCCCGATCCGCCGGCCGCAGGAACCGGTCCGCGCGCAGGCGCTCCGCGCCGTCGAGTACGGCGTCGCAGCGATGGAGCCGGTCCGGAGAAAGCCCGAGATCGACGATCCAGACCCGAGCCGCGCTCACGCGACGCCTCGCAGGGGCGGAGAGCTGGCGCTAGCGTCGGCAGGGCGAAACGGCACGGGCGGGGATCCGGTGAGGGCGGTATGAGCAGCATCGGAAACAAGCCCGCCTCCCGCAAGGAGCGGCGTGCGCGATGACCCCGATTGCCGCGGGTTTCGGCAGCGCCCCCTCGGATAAGCCGAGCCTGCACCGGCGAAGGGTCCGCTACGGGGTGTTCTTCGCCACCTATCTCTACCAGGGCCTCATCGCGGGCTTCTCGCTCACCGCCCTCGCCAACCATCTGGCGGCGCAGGGCGTTTCGTCGGCCGAGGTCGGCGTTCACTTCGCCCTGGCGGGACTGCCCTGGACGTTGCAACCCCTGCTCTGGGGACCCTGGGTGGACCGGGCCGGCGACACGCGGATGGGCCGGCGTCGGCCCTTCGCGGTCGCAGCGCTCGTCGGATGCCTCGCGAGTCTCGCGCTCCTCCTCGTCGTCGGAAGCAACGCCATCGGTGCCTTGGGACTGGTCTTCCTCGTTCACAGCGTGTTCGCGTCGCTGCTCGACACCGCCTGCGACCGGATGATCATGGACCATGTCCCGGCGCACGAGCTCGGCCGGGTCAGCGCCTGCACGCGCGCGGGCTTCGTGGCGGGAACCAGCCTCAGCGCCGGGCTCTTCGGCTGGATGCTGGCGACCTGGGGATTCGCCGCGAGCAGCCGCTGGCTGCTCGTCGCCGCGATCCTCGCGAGCCTGCCGATGCTGCTGATCCGCGAGGCGCCGACCGACGCGTTCCTGTCCCTCGAGCGCCGCGGACCGGCACCGCGCCGCGTCCCGATCCGGCGCTTCCTGCGCCGGACCGTCGTCGCGCTCCAGCGGCCGCGTGCCCTGCGTCTGCTCGCCTTGTGCTTCGGCCTGGACGCCGCCCTGGGTCTGTTCGAGCTGCCCTTCTCGATCGATCTGCTCCAGCGTCAGGGCTGGGATGCCGCCGGCCTGTCGCGCCTTCAGGCGATCCTGACCCTGGCGAGCGGCACGGCCGGCGCCGTCGCGGTGGGTCTCTGGTCGGATCGGGCGGGGGCAGCAGCGCCCTTGCGCGTGCTGCTCCTGGGAAGCGCCGTCACCTTCGCGCTCGCCGGCAGCCTGATCGGCGCCGGCCTCATCGGGGCGGCGGGACCGGTGATCCTGGCGCTCACCAGCGTGCTGCCCGGCCTGCTGATCGTCGCCCTGATGCCGGCCCTGCTCGAGTCGAGCCGGGGCCGACCGGGCGCGGCCACGCAGTTCGAAGTCTACATGGCCGCCATGAATCTGGGCTCGGTCGCCGGCACCGCCGTCGCGGGCTGGCTGGCGCCCCTGCTGCCGCTGCACGGGGTCGCCGTCCTCGTCGCCGCAACATTCCTGGCGGCGTTCCGGATGGCGGGAGACGGCGGCCTGCTCAAGTCCCATGCTTGAGGGAACAGGGGACTGCGCGCCACAGCCGACTCCCCGTTGGCCGCCGATGCGTTAGAACCCCGCCATGGCCGTTACGAAATCCGATCCGCTCGATCTCGACCTCACCGCCGAGGATGCGCGCGCCGAGTACGCGCGGCTGTCGGACGCGCTCCTGGAGGCCGACCGGCTGTACTACCAGGAGGACGCGCCCGAGATCTCGGACGCCGAGTACGACCGGCTGCGCCGCCGCCTCGAGGAGATCGAGGCGCGCTTTCCGGATCTCGCCGGCACCGGCGCGGCCAGCACGTCGGTCGGCGCAAAGCCCTCGGAAAAGTTCGCCAAGGTGCGGCACGCCGTACCCATGCTCTCGCTGGGAAATGCCTTCGACGATGGGGAGGTGGCCGAGTTCGTCGCGCGCGTGCGCCGCTTCCTGGGCTGGCCCGACGAGACACCCCTCGCCTTCACGGCCGAGCCCAAGATCGACGGCCTGTCCCTGTCGCTGCGCTACGTGAACGGGCGGCTCGACACCGCGGCCACCCGCGGCGACGGCGAGGTCGGGGAGAATGTCACGGCCAATGCCCGCACGGTGCAGGACATCCCGGCGGTGCTCGCGGGGTCCGGCTGGCCGGAGATCTGCGAGGTGCGCGGGGAGGTCTACCTGTCCCACGCCGATTTCGCCGCCATCAACGCCCGGCAGGAAGCGGCCGGCAAGCCGCTCTTCGCCAATCCGCGCAACGCCGCGGCCGGGAGCCTGCGCCAGCTCGATCCCGCGATCACCGCGTCCCGTCCGCTCCGGTTCTTCGCCTATGCCTGGGGCGAGCTGTCGGCGCCCATCGCGGAGACGCAATCCGGCAGCCTCCAGCGCTTCGCGGACTGGGGCTTGCCGGTGAATCCCCGCACCGAGACCTTCACGGACACGGAGGCGATGCTCGCCCATTACCGCCGCATCGAGGCGGACCGGGCCGGGCTCGGCTACGACATCGACGGCGTCGTCTACAAGGTCGACGACCTCGGCTTGCAGAAGCGTCTCGGCTTCGTCTCGCGCTCGCCGCGCTGGGCCCTCGCCCACAAATTCGCCGCGCAGGAAGCCACGACGGTAATGGAGGACATCGTCATCAATGTCGGCCGCACCGGCTCCCTGAACCCGCTGGCGAAGCTGCGCCCCGTGACGGTCGGCGGCGTCGTCGTCTCCAACGCCACCCTCCACAACGAGGGCTATGTGAGGGGCGTCGGGGCGGACGGCGAATTTATCCGTGAGCCTATCGCGGAGGGAATCGGCGCCGACGGTCAGCCGATCCTCGTGCCCCGCGACATCCGCGTCGGCGACACCGTGACGGTGGTGCGGGCCGGGGACGTGATCCCCAAGGTCATGGATGTCGACCTCACCAAGCGTCCGGCCGGGTCGCAGCCCTATGCGTTTCCCGAGACCTGTCCGGCCTGCGGCAGCCGCGCCGTCCGCGCCATCAATCCGCGCACCGGCCGCCCCGACGCGGTGCGCCGCTGCACCGGCGGCCTGATCTGCCCGGCGCAGGGCGTCGAGCGCATGAAGCACTTCGTGTCGCGCAACGGCTTCGACATCGAGGGGTTCGGCGAGACCTATATCGAGGTCCTGTTCGAGGCCGGGCTCGTGCGCCAGCCCGCCGACCTGTTCCGCCTCGATTTCGAGGAACTCAAGGCCGCCATCGTGGCGCGACGGGAGGCGCTCTCGGCCGAGCGGCGCGCGGACTCGGCAACGGCCGAGCCACCCAAGAAAGCCGCCAAGAAGAAGGGCGAGGACGACGACAAGGCGATCAAGAACCTGCTCGCCGCCGTCGAGGCACGACGGGCCGTGCCGATGAATCGCCTGCTCTTCGCCCTCGGCATTCCGCAGATCGGCGAGGCGACCGCCAAGGCGCTGGCCAAGCGTTTCACCGACATGCCGACGCTCATCGCGGCGATCCAGGAGGCCTCGGCGGCGCAGCCCGGACCGGATTGGGTCGAACTCACCGCCGTCCCGCGCGTCGGAGGCACCACCCGCGACCGGCTGCTCGATCTTGGCTTCCCGGAGGACGACGCCGCGCCGGCCAAGGAGCGGGCGCGCCTGAGCGCGGTCCAGCGCGAGAACCTCCTTGCCCATTACGGCGACGTCGACGCGGTGCGTGCGGCGATCGCGCGCGCGGCGGCGCAGCGTCCCGGGGATGCCTACCGGGTCTTCGCCGATGACGGGGAGATCGGCCCGGTAGCGACCGATGCCCTGCTCCTGTTCTTCTCCGAGCCGCACAACGCCGATGCCGTCGCGGCTCTGCTCGACGCGGTCGCGGTCGAGCCGATGGAGCGGCCCGCCTCGGCCTCCGCCTTCGCGGGGAAGACCGTGGTCTTCACCGGCAGCCTGGAGAAGATGACCCGCAACGAGGCCAAGGCGGTGGCCGAGCGCCTCGGCGCCAAGGTGTCCGGCTCGGTCTCGGCCAAGACCGACCTCGTCGTGGCCGGCCCGGGAGCCGGCTCGAAGCTGAAGGACGCCCAGAAGCACGGCGTCCAGGTCGTGTCGGAGGACGATTGGCTGGCGATGGTGGCGCAGGGTTGAAGCCCGGATCCGGGCGGCCTAGACCTCGCGCGGAACACCCCGAGAACTCCCACCCGGCATGGTTGACCCTGGATGACGGTCCTGGCCCTCGACTTCGAGACGGCCAACGAGCGGCGTGACAGCGCCTGCGCGGTGGGGCTCGCCTGGATCGCGCAGGGTCGGGTCGTCCGCCGGGAGAGCCATCTGATCCGGCCCCCCGAGATGCGCTTCGCGCCGGGCAACATCCGGGTTCACGGGATCCTGCCGGCCGACGTCGCCGACAAGCCGGATTTCGCCACCGTGATGGCGCCCTATCTCGGCGATCTCGGGCGCGGGCTGATCCTGGCGCACAATGCGAGCTTCGATATCGGCGTCCTGCGGGCCGGCCTGACGCGGGCGGGCCTGGCGGTTCCCGATCTCGCGTATCTCTGCACGGTCCAGGTGGCGCGCCGGGTCTTCCCGGCGCCGGAGGGATGCGGGCTCGGCAAGGTGGCGCGGCGCCTCGGTATCCGCTTCGAGCATCACGATGCCGGCGAGGACGCCTATGCCTGCGCGGAGATCGCCCTGGCCGCGATGCGCGAGCGGGCGGTCGCGGACGTGCATGCCCTCGCGGCCGCGCTCGGCCTGCCGGTCACGCGGGCGGTCGGCGGCCCGGCAGGACCGCGTCGCAGCCCGGGGACGATCAGCGGCCGGGCCCTGGCGGCGTTCCCCAACGAGCCGGCGGCTTTGCGATTCGCCATGCGGGGCTCGACCGGCAACCGCTACCACGTCAGCCTGGAGGAGCGGCCGGGCGGCCCGGAGCTGCGCTGCACCTGCACCGCCGGCCGCTACGGCATGCGCTGCCGCCACGTGAAAGCGCTGGAGGTCGGCGACGTCACCGACCTGCTCTCGGACAATGCCGGCGACGTCGTCCTCCTCGCCCGGATGCTCGGCGCGAAGACGCGGGTCGCGGGCGCGGCCTGAGTCCGCTCAAGCCGCGTCGAGGCAGGTGCGGAAGGCCGCCACGGCGCGGTCGATATCGACCGCCGCGATGTGGCGGTGCGTGACGAGCCGAAGCCGCTGCCCGCCGAGGGGACGCGTGCGAATCCCGAGCGCGTCGAGATCCGTGATCCAGCGCGCGCTATCCCGCCCGGTCCGGCCGAGATCGACCTGCACGATGTTGGTCTGCGGCATGGTCGCCGAGAGGCGCGGCCGCAGGGCGTTCAGCCCCTCGCTCAGCTGTCGGGCTCGGTCGTGATCCTCGGCGAGGCGCGCCCCCATGACGGTGATCGCCTCGAGGCCGGCCGCGGCCATGATCCCCACCTGCCGCTGCGTCCCGCCGATCATCTTCCGCAGGCGCCGCGCCGCCGCGATGACCGGCCCGTCGCCCGCCAGCACGGCGCCCACCGGGGCGCTCAGGCCCTTGGACAGGCACAGCGACACCGTGTCGACATGCACGGCGAGATCCGCCGGCGCGACGCCGAGATGCGTCGCCGCATTGAACAGGCGCGCCCCATCGAGATGGACCGGGATGCCGCGCGCCC
Organism: Methylobacterium sp. XJLW; assembly: GCF_003254375.1. Taxonomy (NCBI): domain Bacteria; kingdom Pseudomonadati; phylum Pseudomonadota; class Alphaproteobacteria; order Hyphomicrobiales; family Methylobacteriaceae; genus Methylobacterium; species Methylobacterium sp. XJLW. Next base: position 492,199 of record NZ_CP016429.1, read on the forward strand.
GGGCGAGATCCGCCACCGCCGCCATATGGGCCGGCGGCAGCACGGTGCCCCCGGCGGCGTTGTGGGAGGTCTCCAGCGCGATCATGGCCGTCCGGAGCGGGCTGGCATTCGGGCTGAGGGCGTCCTCCAGCCGGTCGAGGTCCATGGCGCCGTCCGTGCCGGCGACCCCGTACAGGAAGGCACCGGTCAGGGTCGCGGCGCCGCGCTCGGTGTTGAGCATGTGGGCCTGGGCTTCGAGCAGGATCTGCTCGCTGCGCTGGACCTGGGCGAGGATCGCCAGCAGATTGCCCATCGTGCAGCTCGGCACGAACAGGCCGGCCGCCTTGCCGAGCATGGCGGCGGCGGTCTCCTCCAGCGCGCGGGCGGTCGGGTCGGCATCGAGCCCGTCATCGCCCAGCGGTGCCGTCCGCATCCGCGCGTACATCGCCTCGGTCGGCCGCGTGACGGTGTCGCTTCGCAGGTCGACGACGGACGGTGCGTCCGCCGTATGGGTCAGATCGTCTCGCATCTCGGACTCGCCGGCCACCCTATCGGTACGCGGCCTCGTCGCCGGAATCGGTCGGGTGAGCCAGGGCCCGCTTGAGCACGTCGCTCATCGGCAACTCCAGGTTTATACCCTTCGGCGGGATCGGCTGCTCGAAATACCTGCCGTAGAGGCGGGCAACGGTGCCGTCCTGAATCAGCTCGATCACCGCCTTGTCGACCGCTGCCTTGAAGGCTGGGTCGTCCTTCGGCTCCAGGATCCCGTAGGGCGCGAATTCCAGGCCCTTGGTGCCGATCTTGTAATCCGCCGGCCGCTTGGCGCCGGCCACCGTGGCGTGGGCCAGGGCGTCGTCGTTGATGGCGCCCGCCGCGCGGCCGGTCTCGAGGAGCAGGAACACCTCCGCGGTGTCCTTGGCCGGCATCACCTGGATGTCGAGCTTGTCGCGGACGTTGATCCGGGTGGCGACGCGCTGGGTCTCGCCGCCGGCCTGCGCCGAGATGGCCTTGCCGCGGAACGAGGCGATGTCGTCCACATCCACCGGCGTATCCTTCTTGGCCACCAGCACCACCTGCGCGACGAAGGTGGTCGGCGCGAAGGAGACCAGCTTGTGCCGCTCGGGCAGGTTGCTGGCGGTGCCGCATTCCAGGTCGATCGTGCCGTTGTTGATGAGCGGGATCCGGGTCGCCGACATCACCGGCACGTGGCGCACCTCGAGCTTCGGCAGGCCGAGGGCGGCCTTGAGCTTCTGCGCGACGTGCTCGCATATCTCCAGCGAATAGCCCACCGGCTTGGCGTTCTGGTCGAGGAAGCCGAAGGGCGGCGACGCGTCCGGGAAGCCGAGGCTGATCTGTCCAGTCGTGCGGATCTTGTCGAGGCGCCCCTCCGCGGCCGACGGCGCGGCGAGCCCGGCCCAGCACAGAGTGGCCAACAGAAGCGGCAGCGTCCTCGACACGATCCGAACCCCCTCGCTATGTCTGAACCGGTTCAGCGCCGGGCCGTCCGCCAGGGAGTCGGCTCGAAGCTTTGCCGTGCGATCCTAGGAGCGGCCGCGCGCGGGCGTCCAATGCCGATTCACCTGCCGAGCATACGGATCTGATATGGCCGAGCGGCGCATGACCTTCCGGCACATCGAGGCCTTCCGGGCCGTTGTGGCCACCGGGTCCATGACCGAGGCGAGCCGCCGGCTCCACACCTCGCAGCCGCAGGTGAGCCGGCTGATCGCCCAGCTGGAGGCGATCACCGGCCTGCCCCTGTTCGATCGGAGCGGGAGCCGGGTCGTGCCGTCCCTCGACGGCACGCGGTTCCACGCGGAGGTCGAGCGCGCCTTCGTGGGGCTGACCAGCCTCGAATCCGCGGCCGCACGGATCCGCGCCTTCGGGGCGGAGCGGTTGCGGGTGGCCGCGATGCCGCGGCTGGCGGGCGGGCTCCTGGCGCGGGCGGTCGTGCGCTTCCGCGCCGCGCATCCGGACGTGATCGTGGCGATCCATTCCGGCGACGACGAGACCGTGAACCACTGGCTCGCCACCGGCTTCTGCGACGCCGCGCTGACGATGCTGTACGGCGACGGCCCGGACGCGCATCGCGAACATGTCGAGACGCGTGCCTGCGTCGCCGTCCTGCCGCAGGACCATCCCCTTGCCGCGCAGGCTCTTCTAACCCCTGCGGATTTTTTCGGCGTACCCTTCGTCGCCTCCTCGCTCGGGAGCGCCCTGCGCAACCGGACCGAGGCGATCTTCGCAGCGGCCGGGATTACCCTGACCATCACCGCCGAGGCCGGCCTCGGTGCATCGATCTGCACCCTCGTCTCGGCCGGGCTCGGGGTCAGCGTGATGAACCCGCTGGCCGCCTACGAGGAGGCGAAGATCTCGCCGATCGCGATCCGTCCCTTCGCCCCCGCCCTCCCGGTGCATTTCGCCCTGCTGTTCCCGCCCGACCATGCCCGTGGACGGCTGATGCGGGCTTTCGGCGCCTGCGCGCGGGCGGTGCTGCTTGAGGAACTCGCTCAGCTGCCGGACGCCGCGATCGGGCGTCCGGCACCTCCGTCTTAGGCGGCGCGCTTCTCGGCGCCCGCGTAGAAGGTGCCGCCGCGCGCGGCCATCGCTGTCAGGTTATCGGGTGCCCGGAACCGGGGGCCGTGCTTGGCCTCGAGCGTCCGCGCGAGGTCGACAAAGGCCGCCGCACCCATGAAGTCGATGTACGACAAGGCCCCTCCGGTGAACGGCGCGAAGCCGAACCCGAGGATCGAGCCGACATCGGCCTCGCGCGGGTCGGTGACCACGCCCTCGCCGACGGTGCGTGCGGCCTCCAGCGCCTGCACCACCAGAAGCCGCTGCTTCAGCTCGGTGAAGTCGACGGCGTCCGGGTCGAGGCGGTTCGGCTGCAGGTCCTTCAGGCCGGGCCAGAGACGCTTGGGCGCGCCTTCGGGGTAGTCGTAGAAGCCCTTGCGGTTCTTGCGACCGAGCCGGCCCTGCTTCTCGACCATCTCGGACAGGATCGCCTTCTGCGCCGGGTCCACGGCGCCCTGCCCCACCTGCGCCTCGGTGGCCTTGGCGATCTTGAGCACGAGGTCGAGGGCGACCTCGTCGTTGAGCGACAGCGGCCCGACCGGCATGCCCGCCTGCCGGCCGGCGCTCTCGATCATGGCCGGCGGAACGCCCTCGGCGAGCATCTTGTGCCCTTCGAGGATGTAGGCGCCGACGCAGCGGTTGGCGAAGAAGCCGCGGGCATCGTTCACGACGATCGGGGTCTTCTTGATCAGGCGCACGTAATCGAGGGCCGCGGCGAGCGCCGCATCCCCGGTCGCCTCGCCCTTGATGATCTCGACGAGCATCATCTTCTCCACGGGGGAGAAGAAGTGGATGCCGACGAATTGCGCCGGCCGCTGCGAGGTCCTGGCCAGCCCGGTGATCGGCAGGGTCGAGGTGTTGGAGGCGAAGATCGCGTCGGGGCGGATCACCGCCTCGACCTTCTGGATCACCTCGGCCTTCACCTGCGGATCCTCGAACACCGCCTCGATCACGAGGTCGCAATCGGCGAGCGCGCCGTAATCGGCCGTAGCCTGGATGCGGCCGAGAAGCGCGTCGCGATCGGCGGTCTTGGCGCGGCCCTTGTTGATCTGGCCGGTGATGAGGGTGTGGGCGTAGGCCTTGCCCTTCTCGGCGGCCTCGACCGACTGGTCGACGAGCACCACCTCGAGGCCCGCCTGCGCGGTGACGTAGGCCACGCCCGCGCCCATGAAGCCGGCTCCGATCACGCCGACCCGGCGCAGGTTGGCGGCCGGCACGTCCTTCGGTCGCCGCGCGCCCTTGTTCAGCTCGCCCATGGAGATGAACAGCGTGCGGATCATCGCCGCCGCCTCGGTGGAGCGCAGGATGTGGGCGAAGTATCGGCTCTCGACCCGCAGGGCGAGGTCCATCGGCAGCTGCAGACCCTCGTAGACGGAGGTCAGGATCGCCTTGGCGGCCGGGTAATTGTCGTGGGTCTCGCGGCGGTAGATGGCGTTGGCCGGCGGCCAGATCATCATGCCGGCGGGGGAGTAGACCTTTCCGGACGGGGCCTTGAACTTCGGCACATCCCAGGGCGCCACCGCCGAGCCGCCCTCACGGATCCAGGCCTTGGCGCGCTCGACGATCTCGGCCTGGGGCGCCACCGCGTGGATCAGCCCCATGCCCTTGGCCATGGGCGCGCGGATCTGCTCGCCCTTGAACAGCATCTGGAGGGCGTCGCCGGTCTGCATCAGGCGGGCGACGCGCTGCGTGCCGCCGCCGCCCGGGAACAGGCCGACCTTGATCTCCGGCAGGCCGACCCGGGTCTTCCCGTCGTCGGAGGCGATCCGGTGGTGGCAGGACAAAGCCAGCTCGAAGGCGCCGCCCAGGCACAGGCCCTGGATCGCCGCCGCGAAGGGCTTCCCGCAGGTCTCCAGCCGCCGGAACAGCAGCGACAGGCGCCGGGACGCCTCGAAGAAGTGGCGCATCGCCACCTCTTCGCCCTGCTCGGCCTTGAGCTGCTCGTAGGCCCGACCGAGTCCCTGGAGCATGGTGAGGTCGGCACCGCCGGAAAAATTGTCCTTGCCGGTGGCGATGACGCAGCCCTTCAGGGCCGGATCGGAGGCAACCCGCTCGATGATCTGCTCGAGCTGGTCCATCACCCCCTCGGTGATCACGTTCATCGAGCGGCCGGGCATATCCCAGGTCGCCAGGGCGATGCCGTCGGCATCGGTCTCGAAGCGGAAATCGGTCAGCGTCACGGTGCCGTCCTCCCTGGGTTGCGCCAATGATCCACCGGCGAGCTTGCATTAAGGTTGTGTTGAGCGCCGACGCTCATGGTGGCGGCGTCGGCGAGAAGAACCGAAAGCTGCACATGACGAAGGACTCCGGCTGCCGCGCCTGTCGCGCCGGCACCACGCTCGACTTCGATTTCACGATGGCGTTCCAGCCGATCCTCGATCTCGCAGACGACTCCGTCTGGGCCTACGAGGCGCTGGTGCGCGGCCCGAACGGGGAATCCGCCTATACGATCCTCGACCAGGTGACCGACGAAACGCGATACCAGTTCGATCAGGCCGCCCGCGTCAAGGCGATCGAGCTCGCCGGGGCGCTGTTTCCCCGCGACAGCACCACGCGTCTCTCGATCAACTTCATGCCGAACGCGGTCTATGAGCCGAATGCCTGCATCCGCGCCTCGCTGGAGGCCGCGCGACGCATCGATTTCGCCCATCAACGCATCATGTTCGAGTTCACCGAGCAGGAACGCTTCCGGGACATCGGGCACGTGAAGGACATCGTCGCCGCCTATCGGAAGCAGGGATTTCTGACGGCCCTCGACGATTTCGGCGCCGGCTTCGCGGGGCTGAGCCTGCTCGCCAACTTCCGTCCCGATCTGATCAAGATCGACATGGACGTTCTGCGCGGCCTCGACGGCGACGCCGGACGGTACGCCATCGTGTCGGGTGTGGTCGGCATCGCCCGCGCCCTCGGCGTGACGGTGCTCGCCGAGGGCGTCGAGACCGCTGCCGAACTCTCCGCCCTGCGCAGTATCGGGATCACGCTCGTGCAAGGCTACCACTTCGCCAAGCCCCTTCTGAAAGCGCTCCCCCCGGTCGCGGGCTTCGCGCCCGTGACAGCCGCGCGCGCCGCCTGAGATCGGCCTCACGCGCGCGGCCTCCCATCGGCTATTTCGGAGCCGGAGCGGGCGCCGCGGCCGGCGGCACGGGCGGCATCGGCGCCGCGCCGGGCTTGGGTGTGTTGTCGGTCGCCGCGGCCACCGCCAGCATATTCAGCAGCTTGGTGACGGAGTTCTGCGAGATCGCGGTCACCGAGGAGTTCGGATCGGCGTTCATTGTCTGGAACTTGAGGTATGTCGGGTCCGAGTAGATCTCATCGAGATGCTTCAGTTCGGTGAGGCTGAATTTCTCGGCGTAGTCCTTCGACAGCCCCTCGACCATGAGGGCGCGCTGCTTGTCGAACTCGGTCAGGAGTTCCTTGCGCACGGCCTCGGCGCGCGCCTCCGGCATTGCCGCCACGGTCTTCTCGAGGGCGACGTTGAACCCGGTCTGAAGGTTCTTGATCAGGGTCTTGTTGACGAGGGTGGTGGCCGCGGCCACGCGGTCCGCCGCATCATCGGCGCGCGCAGCGACCGGCAGGCTCAGGGTGACGCCCAGACAGAGCGTCGCAAACAGGCGGTTCAAGGGCTTGTCTCCCGTTGTTTTATCGTCCGGCCCAGAGACGGGCCGAGCGTCGACCGCGCCTCTAGCAGCGTTACCGGACTTTGGGGAGCGGCGGCACGCCGCTCCCGTGCACGCGATGGCTCACACCCGCTCGATGATGGTGGCGGTTCCCATGCCGGCGCCGATGCACAGGGTGATCAGCGCCCGCTCCTTGCCGGTCCGCTCCAGCTCGTCGAGGGCCGTGCCGAGGATCATCGCTCCGGTGGCGCCCAGAGGGTGGCCGAGGGCGATGGCGCCGCCGTTCACGTTGACGGCCTCCGGATCGAGGTCGAAGGCTTGGCAGAAGCGCAGGACCACCGCCGCGAAAGCCTCGTTGACCTCGAACAGGTCGATATCCGACAGGCTCAGGCCAGTCTTCGCCAGGATCTTGCGGGTGACGTCCACCGGCCCGGTGAGCATCAGGGCCGGGTCCGAGCCGATATTGGCGAAGGCCCGGATCCGGCCGCGCGGGCGCAGGCCCGCGGCCTCGCCGGCCGCCCGGGAGCCGATCAGCACGGCGGCCGCACCGTCGACGATGCCGGAGGAGTTGCCGGCATGATGGACGTGATCCACGCTCTCCACGTCCGGATGCGCGTCCGTCGCCACGGCGTCGAAGCCGCCCATCTGGCCCATCTGCACGAACGATGCCTTCAGGGCGGCCAGCGACTGCATGTCGGTGCCCGGGCGCATGTGTTCGTCGCGGTCGAGCAGGGTGATGCCGTTCACGTCGCGGACCGGAACGACGGACCGGTCGAACAGGCCGTCTTCCCAGGACTTCGCCGCGCGCGCCTGCGAGCGGACCGCGTAGGCGTCGCACGCGTCGCGGGTGAAGCCGTACTTGGTCGCGATCAGGTCGGCCGAGATTCCCTGCGGCATGAAATAGGACTTGATGGCGATCGCCGGATCCACCGGCCAGGCGCCGCCCGAGGCGCCGATGCCGATGCGGCTCATCGATTCCACGCCGCCGCCCACCGCCATCTCGTGCTGACCGCTCATGACCTGTGCGGCGGCGAAGTTCACCGCGTCGAGGCCCGAGGCGCAGAAACGGTTGATCTGCACACCCGGAACATGCGCGCCGTAATCGGCCACCAGGGCCGCGGCCCGGGCGATGTCGCCGCCCGCCTCCCCGACCGGATCGACGCAGCCCAGGATCACGTCGTCGACGAGGGCCATGTCGAGCCCGTTGCGGACCTTGAGGGCGCGCAGCGCCGTCTCGGCCAGCCGGAGCGCGGTCACTTCGTGGAGGGCGCCGTCCGCCTTGCCGCGACCGCGCGGCGTGCGAACGTGGTCGTAGATGAAGGCGTCCGTCATCAGCACTCCCCGGGGCGTTGATTGTCGCCGGTCGACGACGCGGCCTTACAGGGCCGTCTCCATTCGCGCCAGTCTGCCACGGGGCGCGCGCCCCCGGCCAGTCCTGGAGGGAGGGACCGGCAGAGGGCGCGTGGCATCGGGGTCTGATGGGGCGCTGCTGGTCCGGACGCCTTCCCGATCAGGCCACGGGGGACGGTCCCGCGGCCGATCCGGAGCGAATCTGCTCGGTCGAGAGCAGGTTCGTCCGGGACGTCATGCAGGTTCGACTAGTCCTGAAGCATCCGCTTCAGGAGCTCGACTTCATCGCCGAGCACCGCGTCTTCGCCGATCTGCTTCTCGATCTTGCGCACGGCGTGCAGCACCGTGGTGTGGTCGCGGCCACCGAAGCGGCGGCCGATCTCCGGCAGGGAGCGCAGGGTCAGGACCTTCGACAGATACATGGCGATTTGACGCGGCTTCACCACCGCGGCGGTGCGCCGTTCCGACAGGATGTCGGACCGTGAGACGTTGTAGCGCGAGGCGACCAGCTTCTGGATGTCCTCGATCTTGATGCGCTTCGGCTCGCGATTCTTCACGAGGTCGCGGATCGCGCTCTCGGCGGTCTCCATCGTCACGGCGGTGCCCGTGAGCGTCGCGTGGGCCAGCAGGCGGTTCACCGCACCTTCGAGGTCGCGGCCGTTGGCGGTGATTGCCCGCGCCACGTAGGTTGCCACCTGGGGCGAGACGTCGAAGCCCGGATGTGCGGCCCGGACCGCGGAAAGCCGCGCCGACAGGATCGAGACCCGCAGGGCTTCGTCGAGGGCGGTGATCTCGACGACGAGGCCGCCGCCCAGGCGCGAGCGCACGCGCTCGTCCAGAGCCTCAAGCTCGGTCGGCGGCCGGTCGGACGCGACCACGACCTGGCGGCCGGCATCGATGAGCGCGTTGATCGTGTGGCCGAACTCGGCCTGGATCGACTTGCCCTGGATGAACTGGACGTCGTCGAGGATCAGAAGGTCGATGCCCCGCAGGCGCTCCTTGTAGGCGAGCGCCGACTGGGTCTTCAGGGCATTGACGAAGCCGTACATGAACCGGTCGGCGGTCAGGTAGATCACCCGGCGGCCGGCCTCGCGGGCGGCGTGGCCGATGCCGTGCAGCAAGTGGGTCTTGCCCAGCCCGACGCCGGCATGAAGATAGAGCGGATTGTAGAGGGCGCCCTCCCCCTGGTGGTTGGCGACCCGCTCGGCGGCGGCATGCGCCAGGGCATTGGAGCGCCCGATGACGAAGCTCGCGAAGGTCAGCCGCGCGTCGAGGGGCGTGCCGCTGAGGTCGCCTCCGGCGTCGGCATTGCGCGCCTCGGCTGCGGGCGCAACGGCGGCGATCGGGATCGGCGCGCTCGTGGCGTGAAGGCGGGCGAGCGGACCGCTGGCCGGGCCCGGCTTGGCGACGCCGGCGGCGACAGGACGGGCCGGGGCCCCGGTGCCGCGGACGCCGACCTCGATCCGCGCGATCTCCTCGACCTCGGCCTTGAACGTGTTCAGGACGCGGTCGAGGTAATGCGACTCGATCCAGCTCTTGAGGAAGCGGGTCGGGACGGTCAGCCGGGCCGTTCCGCCGGCGACGGCCTCCAGCTCGAGGCGGGCGAACCAGCTCGCGAACACATCCTCGCCGAGTTCGGCCCGCAGCCGACGCTTCACCCGGGCCCAGGCAGACCCGTAATCCACAGTGCCGCCGCCGCTGCGGCCCCCGTCGTCGTCACTCGCCACCGTTCCGTCGACACGCATCACTGGCTCTCCCGACGCGGCCCGCGGAAGTCCGCAGTCCGCGCGTACGCACGATTTACGCCCTCAGCGTCCCGCAAGAACCGGCGGGACAGAGTCCCCTGGACGGAGTCAACCCCACCGCGAGGAACTTTTGCCGATTGGGAGAGCCTATCAACAATTACCTACGGTTCCTTTAACAGTGGGACTTGTGGGGACGGCGTGGATTCCCATTCGGAAGTGTTCCCGGCACGGCTGAACACGGGCGCTAGAGTCTTGGCGAATCAGATTGATTCGCTTGAGTCCCGAAATCGTCGTGTTTTGCTTGCCCGGTGTCAGTTTCTGTTAAGCTACACGCCGTTTCCGGACTCTGCAATCGCGTTGATTCTTGGATAGGGTTAACGGTTTCGGCGGGCGCACGCAGCCGGCATCGAGCCATCGCGCCCGGACAGCGCGCACGAAAAAGCCCGGCACGAAGGCCGGGCTTGAAACCGTCTCGGTGGTGCGTGGGTGTTAGGCGGCCAGCGCCTTCACGCGGGCGGCGAGGCGCGAGACCTTCCGCGAGGCGTTGTTCTTGTGAACGATGCCGTGCTGGGCGGCGCGCATCATCTCGGGCTCGGCAGCGCGGAGGGCGGCGAGCGCGTCCTGCTGGTTGCCGGTGGCGATGGCCTCCTCGACCTTGCGGACGAAGGTCCGCATGCGCGAGCGGCGCGAGCGGTTGATCGCCGTGCGCTTGGCGATCTTGCGGGTCATCTTCTTGGCCGAAGCTGTGTTGGCCATGTAAGTCCTCGTGTTTCTCGTCGGGCGATGCCGACGGGCCGGCTTGGCCGGAAATCGGTCGTCGCGTCAGGTTGTCTGGCGATGGCCGAGACGCAGCGCGCGCGAAAGCGCGGCCTCTCGGCGAAGCGGCTTCTATAGTGAGGGGGGCGCCGCGCGTCAACGCGCCCGGAGCCAAATCCGGTCGCCGGCTTCGGCCACAGCCGAGGACCCGGACAGCATTCGACCGGCCCGACCGAAGACATCGGAACGAAGAAGCCGGCACTGCTTGCGCAACGATGAGTGCTGGCCGCGTTGCGCAAGAGAGCTTCGGCTATTCCGGCCAACGCAGCGCCGCCGCCGCCGCCAGCGTTCCGACCACGGCAGCGATCAACGTCAGTGCTCCGAGCACGGCCAGCGGCACGAGGAACGGCACCGTCCCCCCGCTCGCCGCCTGCGCGGCCGAGACGCCGAAGATCAGCGTCGGGATCATCAGCGGCAGAACCAGCACGGCGAGGATCAGTCCGCCCCGCCGGATCGAGGCCGTAAGCGCGGCGCCCACCGCGCCGATGAAGCTGAGAGCCGGCGTGCCGGCGAGCAGCGTCAGCGCGGAAGCGCTCATGGCGGTACCGTCGAGGGCCACCAGCAGACCGAACAGCGGCGCGGCGAGCGCGAGCGGCAGGCCGGTGGTCAGCCAATGGGCCGTCACCTTGGCGAGCACCACCAGTTCGAGGGGCACCGGCGCGGCGGTCATCAGGTCGAGGGAACCGTCCTCCTCGTCGGCCTGGAACAGGCGGTCGAGGCCGATCAGGGTCGACAGCACCGCGGCCAGCCACAGGATCGCGGGACCGATCCGCGACAGTAGGTTCAGGTCCGGCCCGAGCGCGAAGGGCACCAGGGCGACGATCATCAGGAAGAAGACCAGCGACAGGGCACCGGAGCCGCCGACCCGGCCGGCGAGGCGCAGGTCGCGGGCGATGAGGGCGAGGACCGCGCGGATCATGCCCAATCCTCGGGGACGTCGGCCAAGGGCGCCGCGGCGGAAGCCTCGATGCGCAGTTCCGCCGCGCCGGCGAGGCCGAGGGATTGGTGGGTGGCGGCGATCACGAGGCCACCCCCGGCCCGATGTCCTTCCATCAGTTCGGCGAGCACCGCCTGCGAGGCCGTATCGAGGGCTGCGGTGGGCTCGTCCAGGAGCCAGAGCGGCCGGGCGCAGACGAGGAGCCGCGCCAGGGCCACACGCCGCCGCTGTCCCGCGGAGAGATAGGCCACCGGCAGATCGTGGGCGTGACCGAGGCCGAGCCGCTCCAGCGCGTCGCGCGGATCCAGGCGCGGCGCACCCAGGAGCCGTTGCGCGAACAGGAGGTTCTCGCCCGCCGTGAGGGCACTCTTCAATCCGTCGCGATGGCCGACGGCATGCAGGCATTCGGGCAGGCTCGCTTCCCCGACCTCGGCGACGGCGATCCGCCCGGCATCGGCCCGCAACCGGCCCGACAGGATGGCGAGCAGGCTCGATTTGCCCGCACCGTTCCGCCCGGTGATCGCCAGGGCATCGCCGGGTCCGAGGGCGAAGGACAGGTTGGAGAAGATGCGGCGGCCGGAGCGGCGGCAGGCCAGATTGTCCACGCTGAGCCGCACCCGATACCCCGCCCTCGTCCCGCTGCCGCGCAGCCGCTCCGCGAACCGCCGACTCCATGCCCGATTGCGCCGCGGAACGGAACCGCACGGCCCAGCTGAGCTTTCGTTCTGCAACGGAGGATTGCCCATGGCCGAGGCGAGAAACCCGAGCGAGTCCGAGGTGGCCGCGACGCCCGATGCGGTGGCCGGCCGCGCCAAGGTCGAGGCGCGCATGGCGCAATGCACCCCCGAGGAGCAGGCGGCGTTCTGGGAGGCGGTCGGCCGATGCTTCGGCGGCGGCAAGCCTCCAGAGATGAAGTCGGCCTCCGGCTGATCAGACTCCCTTGCGGGTCAGGGCCCGCAGGGCACCGCGAAACGTCCGCACATCCTGCTCGGTCAGGCTCATGCGGTGGAGCATGTCGCGCATGTTGCGGGCGATGATCTCCTTCTTCTCCGGCGGATAGAAGCCCGCCGCGTCGAGCGCGGCCTCGAGGCTTCCGAACAGCGCGACCAGCGCCTCGCGGGTCGCCGGCGGCGAGAGAAGCTCGCCCGAGAAGGGCAGCCGGGCCCGGCCGCTCGCCTGCCGCCACGTGTAGCCGACCAGCAGCACCGCCTGCGCGAGGTTGAGCGACGGAAAATCCGGTGAGACCGGGAAGGTGATGATCGCGTCGGCGAGCGACACCTCGTCGTTTGTGAGCCCGACCCGCTCGCGGCCGAACATCACCGCGGTGCGCTGCCCTTCCCGCGCCACGAGTTCGCCCATGGCCTCCTCGGGGGCGAAGACCCGCTTCATCTGCCCGCGCTCCCGCGCCGTGGTCGCCAGCACGTACCGGCAATCGGCGATGGCTTCGGCGACGCTGCCGAAGATCGTCGCCCGGTCCAGGACGTGCGTCGCACCGGAGGCCGCCTCGCGCACCCCCTTCTTGGGCCAGCCGTTCTTCGGATTGACGAGGCGCAGCTCCGACAGGCCGAAATTCGCCATGGCGCGCGCCGTCATGCCGATATTCTCGGCGAGCTGCGGCTCCACCAGGATCACGGCCGGGGCGATCCCCGGCGGGAGTTCGGTGACCTTCCTCGGGGCGTCGCCCGGCACGTCTCGGCTCGTCATGCGGGCCGTCTGACACGGGCAGCCCCGCGCCGTCGAGGGTCGGGTGACGAAGCCGGCCGGATGACAGTGCGCGCCTTCCGTCGCCGGGTGGCCCGCGCTATGTCGCGGGGCGATTCCGGCCTGGGGCGCCCCACAGGGCACTCGGGTCGACGACCGCACGGCCCTTGCATGCCGTGCGCGGGGACAACGCGGGAAGGCATCGGTCCATGGCGAAGATCAAGGTAGCGAACCCCGTCGTCGAGCTCGACGGCGACGAGATGACCCGGATCATCTGGGCCGAGATCAAGAACAAGCTGATCCACCCCTATCTCGATGTCGATCTCGAATACTACGACCTCGGCGTCGAGCACCGCGACGCCACCAACGACAAGGTCACGGTCGACGCCGCCGAGGCGATCAAGCGCCACGGCGTCGGCGTGAAATGCGCCACCATCACGCCGGACGAGGCCCGCGTGAAGGAGTTCAACCTCAAGGAGATGTGGCGGTCGCCCAACGGCACGATCCGCAACATCCTCGGCGGCGTGATCTTCCGCGAGCCGATCATCTGCAAGAACGTGCCGCGCCTCGTCCCCGGCTGGACCCAGCCCTTCGTGATCGGCCGCCACGCCTACGGCGACCAGTACCGTGCCACCGACTTCAAGGTGCCCGGCAAGGGCCGCCTGACCATCAAGTTCGAGGGCGATGACGGCACGGTCATCGAGAAGGAGGTGTTCAAGTTCCCCGACGCCGGCGTCGCCATGTCGATGTACAACCTCGACCAGTCGATCATCGACTTCGCCCGCGCTTCGATGAACTACGGCCTGGCGCGCAAGTACCCGGTCTACCTCTCGACCAAGAACACCATTCTCAAGGTCTATGACGGCCGGTTCAAGGACCTGTTCCAGAAGGTCTACGAGGAGGAGTTCGAGGCGAAGTTCAAGGCGCTCGGCCTCACCTACGAGCACCGCCTGATCGACGACATGGTCGCCTCCTGCCTCAAGTGGTCGGGCGGCTACGTCTGGGCCTGCAAGAACTACGACGGCGACGTGCAGTCCGATACGGCCGCGCAGGGCTTCGGCTCCCTCGGCCTGATGACCTCGGTGCTGATGACGCCGGACGGCCAGACCGTGGAGGCCGAGGCCGCCCACGGCACCGTCACCCGCCACTATCGCGAGCACCAGAAGGGCCGCGAGACCTCGACCAACTCGATCGCGTCGATCTTCGCCTGGACCCGGGGCCTGTCGCACCGGGCCAAGCTCGACGGCAACGACGATCTCGCTAAGTTCTCCGCGACCCTGGAGAAGGTCTGCGTCGACACGGTCGAGGCGGGTCACATGACCAAGGACCTCGCGCTCCTGGTCGGCCCCGATCAGAAGTGGCTCTCGACCACGGGCTTCCTCGACAAGGTCGACCAGAACCTGAAGACGGCGATGGGCGCCTAAACTCCGGACGAAGAGCGGCGGGCGTCCTCAGGGACGCCCGCCGTTTCGTGTGGGCGGTCCGCCGGCGACCGCTTCACGCCCCGCCTGCGCGCTCCTGCGGGCTGGTCTCGGCCAGGGCCCGGGCGACCTCGAGAAGCAGGAGGTCGATGACGGCCCGCATCAGCGGGTCTCCGACCGTATCGACGAGTTCGCGCACCCGCAGGCACTGTGCGGCGAGCGCGTCCAGGGCCACATCCTTGCTGTCGAACATCATCCTCAAGCCACCAGGTAAGCGGGTTCGGAGACCAGGACCGAGTTGCTGTCGCCGCGGACCGCGCGCAGCTTGGCGAGGGTTCGGGCATCGAACCGGGCTGTGGCCGCCATGATCTCCTCGCCGGCGATCTGAACCGGCAGGCCAAGGGGCTGCGGGCGGAAATGCAGCTGGATCACGTGGATCATGTAGAGGGTCGGCATCTGCAGCAGCAGGCTGTTGACCCCGTGGGCGAGCCCCCATTCGACGATGCCGGTGAGCAGCGCGATCGAGACCGGGTTGACCACACGGCCCTTCGCGCGGTGCGAGCGCGCCACGCCCTGGCGGGTCCATTCCCAGATCTGCGGGCCGACCGGCCGCTCGACCTCGCAGAGCTGAGGCAGGACATCGGACAGAAGATGCGGGCGCGTTGTCGGCAGCAGCCGGCTGTAGCCGATGACGGCGTCGCCCTCCATGGCGAGGAAGTGGACCGCATGCGGCGTGTCGAACTGGTCGATCTCCCGGCCATCCGGGCGGGCGAGTTCGGTCCAGCCTTTCTCTGCCACGAAGATGTCGTGGCGCAGGCGCCAGGCCTGCTCCATCGCATCGGCGTAGCGATGCGCGTTGGCGGGGGTGACGATATGGATCACGAAGTAACCTCACGTTGGATTGACGTGGGTTTTCTTCGTTTCGCGAAGACCTGGGTACTACGAGAAACCGTAGGGTTTGCGTGCGTGAGGGCCCACCGGTCCAGACCTTGCCGGGCCCGAGCGGGCCGCGCTCGCGCGCGCTCCGGAGCCGACCGTGCCGGCCCTACGTGATCAGGCCGGCACGCAGCGCCTGCGCCACGGTGTGGGCGCGGTTGACGGTATCGAGCTTCGCCCGCGCCGAGCGCAGATGGTAGTCGACCCCGGCTGCCGTGATGCCCATGACCATACCGATCTCGACATCGGTCTTGCCCTCGGCCGCCCATTGGAGGGTCTCGCGCTCCCGCGGCGAGAGGCGCGCCGGCGCCTGCGCGGAGGGGCGGCTGTTCATCAGCAGGAGCTGGCCGACCGCGTAGGTCGCCACCAGATTGACCGCGACGCGCTCGGCCGGATCGATCTCGATCCGATCCCCGGACACGCTGATCCCGCCCGGCTCGCCATCGAGGGTCACGAACGGGATCGTGATGCCGGCGCGGATACCGAAATCGCCGGCCTCGTTCATGATGCGGCTCGCCATCGGCGTGTCCGGCGGCACGGTGCTCCAGTCGAAGGGCGTCGCGCTGGTGCAGAGCCGCCGGACCGTGGGATCATGGAGCGCGTAGCCCCGCGTCACGTACCGGCGTGCCCACCCCTCCGGCATGGTGCTCGTGAGGACGAATCCGGCATGCCGCCGCGTCGGCAGGCCGGGCGTCGGAACGATCCCGGCCATCACGTACGACACCCCGTAGCGGGTGAAGGCGTCGACCAGCAATCGCGCGATCTCGTCGGGCGCCGCAGCCCGCTCCAGATCGCGCAACACGCTGAAGGTCCTGTCCAGGTGCTTCGAATGCGGCATGCCCGATCTCAACGTTGGTGCACGCATTGCGACAAATGATACATCGAGCGCAACCTGAGGATGGCATCGCCGACGCTGAAAGGCTAGGGTGGCGGCGGAAAGCTCTGCCGTTTGAATCGGTCCAGCGCGCAGAACGCGAGTTTCAACGGGATGACAGACGACGTGACCCCGCCGACGACGCGCTGGCTTCTGGAACGGATCGCAGTCACGCTGAACGTCTGCCCGACCTATTTCCTGCAGAACGATCGGCTCGCAGCGACAGAGCAGGATCAGATTGACGAGCAATCCGCCGAGGCCGCCGCCTTGTTCCGGGCGATCAAGTCACCGGCACGCCGCGACGCGGTCCTGAAGCTCCTGCGCGAGATGACACGCGAGACCTGACGGCGCGCGGCGCTCGTCTCCCGGTCTCCGCGCCGGCCTCATGCCGCCACGAGGAGCGCGGCCCCGGCCACCCCCGAGAGGACGAGGCGCATCCGGCCGAGCCAGAGCGGAACGAGGCCGCGGCGGGGCAGATCCTGATCGATCAGCCCCCAGGCGAGAACCAGGGCGCCGAGGATGCGCAGATCCCAGGGTGCAGGCGCCGCCATTGCCGCCCAGGCCACCAGGGACGGCACGATGGCCACGAGATAGTCGCCGTTGCCGGCATTGCGCGCCGCGGCCGCGCCCCAGCGGATCCCGCCCAGGAACGAGGCGATCACCGCACCGTAGGCGGAGAGGATGGTGCGCGGCGACAGGCCGATGCTGCTCAGGCCGCCATCGGTACCGGAGACCGCGAGGGCCGCAAATCCCAGGAAGGGAATGAGGCCGGCAATGCCGAGGACGATGGCGCTCAGCGGGACAGAGTTCCGGTGCGCCATCCATCCTCCGGGCATCGGCAAGGGTTGGCGACCCGCGCGATCCGACCGCGGTCGATGCCGCCCCGCCGGAGCGTTCCCGCATCGCGGCACGGCGGTCAAGGTCGGCGCGGCTGCGGCGCCGGCTTCAGGAAAGCCGTCAGCCCCGGCGGGGCGAGGCCGTGGACGGCACCGCGCTGGGCAAAGGCGCCCCGAGCAGCGACATCGGCGGGCTGGCGGTGGCCTTCGACGCCGGCGGCTCGTTCACCGCCGCGTCAATCTTTCGCGGCTTGAAGTTGGCCGCGAGGCTCTTCGCGCTGGCGAGATCGGAGGGACTCAGCTTGTTGGCCACGTCGTCGCGCTTCTTGCCGGCATCGTCGTCGCCCTGGCTCGCCGCGGCCGAGAACCACGCGTAGGATTGGATAAGATCCTGCGTCAGGCCGAGGCCGCGGGCATAGAGAACGCCGAGATTGTACTGGCTGTCGCGGACGCCGAATTCGGCTCCCTGGCGGAACCACGAGGCCGCGGATGCGAAGTCCGGCTTCCCGTTGGCGACCGGGTTCTCCGCATAGAGCACCGCCAGATTGTGCATGGAGCGGGCATGACCCTGCTCGGCGGCACGGCCGTACCAGAGCTTCGCCTTGTCGAGATCGCGGACGACGCCGGACCCCTTCTCGTAATGGCCGGCGAGCTTGTACTGGGCGGGGGCGTAGCCGGCCGAGGCCAACTTCTCGTAGAGCTTTGCCGCGACCGACAGATCGCGCGGCATGCCGCGGCCGTCGGCCTCCCGGGTGGCGAGGTCCCAGATGGCCGTGCCGTCACCCTCGAGGGCGGCGAGCTTCACCTTGGCCAGCGCCGGCGGCAGGTTCCCGAGATCGGCCTGCAGGGCGTTCATGCCGGAGACCTGCGGCACCGCCGGCTTGGCGGTGGAGTGCGTCTCCGCGGGAGCGGGATTCGGCAGCGACTGGGTCGTGGTCGGATCGGGCACGGCCGGCTTCGCGTCCGGCGTCTCCTTGGCGGCGTCCGGAGCCTTTTTCTGGATGTCGGCGGCATCCCCGCGTGACGGCGCGATCTGGCTCGCCGGGGCGGGCGTTTGCGGCTCATCCGCGCTGCGCATGGTGATCGCCTGGAGCGCGCCCAGCGCCAGCACGATGGCGGCGAGCCCGAGCAGGAGCGGGCGGCGGCGGCGATCGATCTCGGCGCGGAGCCGCGCAAGCCGCCCCGTCGTCGCGCTGGGCAGCAGCGCGGCCCGCTCGCCCCGGGTCTCCCGGCGCTCCACGGGCGCTTCCGCGACCAGCTCCGCTTGCGCGGCCTGGGCGGCCCGTCGCGCCGCGGCGATGAAGCTGGTCTTGATGTCGGTCTCAGAGGTGGCGTCGGCCGCGATCCGCGCGGCGGCCGCGTCGCCGATCCGCTCCTGCATCGGCCGGCGGGCCGACGGCTCTCTGGGCGAGCGCGGCTCGCGCGGCGGACGGCCGCTGCCGGGCTCGAGCAGGTCGTCGGCGAGGCGGGAAGCCTCGATGCCGTCCCGCCGGGGCTTCGCGCGCGCCTCGACGGGCGCGAGGGTCGCCTCCGCGCTCGTCGACGACATCAGGCGCTCGTCGAGGGACGGGACCCGCGGCGGGACGGACTCGGCCGGGCCGAGCCGGACGAGAAGGCGCTCAAGGGCCGATTGGACGCCATCGAGGGTGGCGCCGAGCCGCTGATCGGACGCGACCTGTCGGGCCTGCATATCGGCCAAGCTGGCGCGGAGGAGGCCAATCTCCCCGGACTCGGCCGTGCCGAGACCGGAACCCTGGAGGGTCTGGGCCACGGCGTTGCGCGCGGCGCGCTCCACCACGGCCTCGGTCGGGGCGGAGTCCCGGAGTGCCGTCACCTGCCGGAGCAGGTCGCCCATGGTGCGCTCGAGGCCGGCCAGCGCCGGATCGACGCTCAGCGGCGCGTCGAGGCGCCCCGCCAGAGAGACGACCTGCCGCTCCAGGGCGTCGAGCCCTTCGTGCTCAGCCCGGGCGCCGACCTGATCGACCTTGTCGGCGAGGCTGCGCAGCATGGCGTGGATCGACGCCATCCCGTCCGGACTGGCGGCGGTTTCACCGGTCCGCTCGGACCAATCGTCCCGGGCGCAGAGGAGGTCGACCTTCTCCGCAAGCGCCTGGATTTGCTCCGCCAACGCGGCCGGCGCGGCGATCTTCACGTCGCTGCGGATCTCCTCCAGGATCGGGCGCAGGTCCGGACCGGCGCTCAGGCTTTGCAACTGCGCAATCTGCGCGCTCAGCGCCTGAAGGCTCTGCGCGAGACCCTGTATCCGCTCCGGACCCGCCAGGGCACCGATCTGCCGGCGAATCTCCTCAAGCTCGGCAAACAGGCCGGCGAGGGTGCGACCATCCGGATCGGCCGCGCCGGTCGCCGCCGCGGAATCGAGGCGCTCGGCCAGGCGGCGGACATCCTCCGCGACGCGGCTGTGGACGTTCTCGGCCACCTCTTCGGCGAGGCGCTCGACCTGCGCCCGGACCTGCTCGATCGGCACCGCGATGGCGGTGAGATCGGTTCCGGCCTGGGCCCGCTCGATGCCGCTGGCCAGGGTGATGACAGCCTGCTCCAGGGCGCCGATATCCCGGCTCGTCGCCAGCTGGTTGATCGCCTCGCGCAGGCGTGTGGTCTCCTCCTGAAGCTCGATCAGGGCGGTCGACGGGGCGACACCTTCCTCGATCCGGGCTTCCAGCCGGCGCGCGAGGTCCATGCGCATGCTGGCGACGACGCCGCCATCGGTCGCGGACATCGCGGCCCCCGGCCCGGCGGTCTCGGCGAGCTCGCGCTGCCGTTGCCGGATGTCCTGGACCGCATTGCGGATGTCCGCGGCGGCGGGGCGCGCGCGACGGCCGGGCTGGCGCGTGGTGGCGACCTGCTCGCCGAGCTGGGACATGCGCCGCTCGATATCGCCGAGCCGTTCGGTCACCTGCTGGACGGGGGCCGCCTTGAGGGCCCGCTCGATGCGGGCTTCGATCTCCGCGAGGCGCCGCGCCTCTGCTTCCTGGGCGGCACGCCGCTCATGGTCGAGGGCCCGGTCGAGCCCGTCCAGGCGATCCATCAAGGCGGCGATGCCCTGGCCGTAGGCGTCGGCGCGGGGCTCCGGGTTCTCGCCGTCCGGAGCGGCCGGGGCGGATCGATCCGGCGCCGCATCGGGCCGGACGGCACCGGAACCGACCTGCTCGGCGCGGTGGCGGCGCCGGTGCCGCCGGTTTCCCGGAGCGGCCGATTGCTGCTGCGGCACCACCGAGGCGATCCAGGTCTCGAGCGGCACGCCCGCCCGCGCCGCCACGTCGCGCGCCGCGTCGAGCACCTCGGGATCGAAACTGTCGAGCTGCGGCATCGCGTTGCGGGTCATCGGTGGCCTGTCGTCGGCAGCGGTCGGCGTCCGTTTCCTCTGCGCAGGGCGGACCGGAATTCGGTATCCACGAACACACGCGTCGGATCGTTCGAGGCGACCATTAACTTTCTTGGTAAACACGAGGTTAAGGTTCACCGGGCCCCGGTAATCGTCGCGAGCGACCGGCGGCGTGGGACGGGTGCGCCGGTCCGGCGGCGACGGGGTCGAGCCGTTGCTCCGGAGGCGGCGGGGCGGTTACATGCGGCCAAGGCAGCGGGCCATGTCGAGGGGCCTGCACCAGACGGGGGAAGCCAGAGATGCCGCAGTATCGCGCTCCGGTTGAGGACACGCTGTTCCTGCTCACCGATGTGCTCGGCTTTCATGCCCGGGACAACCTGGCCGGCTTCGCCGATGCCTCACCCGATGTGATCGAGGCCGTCCTGCGCGAGGGCGCGAAGCTCGCGGAGGAGGTCCTGGCCCCGATCAACCGGACAGGCGATCTGGAGGGCTGTCGCCGGGACGCCGACGGCACGGTACGCACGCCGACGGGCTTCAAGGCCGCTTACGACACCTACGCGAGCGGCGGCTGGATGGGACTTTCGGTGCCCGAAGCCTATGGCGGCCAGGGCCTGCCGCACACGCTGAACACCGCGATCCAGGAATTCGCCTCGGGCGCGAACCTCGCCTTCGGCATGTATCCCGGTCTGACGCAGGGCGCGATGGCGGCGCTGCTGGTCCACGGCACGGAGGAGCAGAAGGCGCTGTACCTGCCGAGGATGGTCGAAGGGGCCTGGACCGGCACCATGAACCTGACCGAGCCGCATTGCGGCACGGATCTCGGGCTGCTCAAGACCAAGGCCGTGCCGAACGGCGACGGCGCCTACAGCATCACCGGCACCAAGATCTTCATCTCGGCCGGCGAGCACGACCTCGCCGAGAACATCGTCCACCTCGTCCTCGCCCGGATCGAGGGGGCCCCCGCCGGCACCAAGGGCATCTCGCTCTTCGTGGTGCCGAAGGTTCTGGTGAACGCCGACGGCTCCCTCGGCGCGCGCAACGGCGTGTCCTGCGGCTCCCTCGAGCACAAGATGGGCATCCACGGCAACGCCACCTGCGTGATGAACTACGACGGCGCGACCGGCTGGCTCGTGGGCCAGGAGAACCGCGGCCTCAACGCCATGTTCGTGATGATGAACGAGGCGCGGCTCGCCGTGGGCGTCCAGGGGCTCGGGCAGTCCGAGGTCGCCTACCAGAACGCCGCCGCCTACGCGAAGGATCGCCTCCAGGGCCGGGCGCTGACCGGCGCGAAGGCGCCCGACAAAGCCGCCGACCCGATCATCGTCCATCCGGACGTGCGCCGCACGCTGATGCAGATCCGCGCGTTCAATGAAGCGGCCCGCGCCCTCATGCTCTGGACGGCGCTCCAGGCCGACATCCTGCACCGTTCCGAGGATGCCCGGGAGCGGCAGGCGGCCGACGATTATCTCGGCCTCATGACGCCGGTGGTGAAGGGCGTGTTCACCGATCGCGGCTTCGCCAATGCGGTCGAGGCGCAGCAGCTGCTCGGCGGCCACGGCTACATCGAGGAATGGGGCATGTCGCAGTTCGTGCGCGATGCCCGCATCGCCATGATCTACGAGGGCGCCAACGGCATCCAGGCGATGGACCTGATCGGCCGCAAGCTGCCGAAGGATGGCGGCCGGGCGATGATGACCTTCCTGGGCGAGGTCCAGACCTTCCTGAAGGACCACGGCGAGGATCCCGCGATGGCGCCGTTCACCCAGCCGCTCCAGGCCGGGCTGAACGATCTCCAGGGCGCGGTGATGTGGCTGATGCAGAACGCCTTCGCCAAGCCCGACAATGCCGGGGCCGGCGCAACCGACTTCATGCACCTCTTCGGCCTCGTGGCCCTGGGCTACATGTGGGCGCGGATCGCCAAGGCCGCCCAGGCCAAGCATGCCGAGGCGCCCTCCCCGCGCTGGGAGTCGAAGCTGACGAGCGGCCGGTTCTACATGGAGCGGATGCTGCCGGAGACTGCCCTGCGCCTGGCCCGCATCAAGGCCGGTGCGGACAGCACGATGGCGCTGGCGACGGACGCGTTCTGAGCGTCCCACGGGCCGTCGCGCCAGAGCGCGGCGGCCGGCAACGTGGCGTCCCCGCCTTTGCGAGCGTCGCGAAGCAAACCAGCCGTGCGACGCTGACCCAGTGCCCGCTGCCCTCGGTCGCCGCGCCGCGCGCGCGACGACGGCGGAGCCGGCTCGTGGCGCGGGACCGTGTCAGCCCTCGAGCGCGGCGTCGAGATCGTCGATCAGGTCCGCCGGATCTTCCAAGCCGATCGACAGGCGCACCACTTCCGGCCCCGCCCCGGCGGCGGTCTTCTGCGCGTCGGTGAGCTGGCGGTGCGTGGTCGAGGCCGGATGGATGATCAGCGACCGGGTGTCGCCGATATTGGCGAGGTGCGAGAACAGCTGGAGGTTCGAGACCAGCTTCACGCCCGCCTCGTAGCCGCCCTTCAGACCGAAGGTGAACACGGCACCGGCGCCCTTCGGCGTGTAGCGCTTGGCCAGCGCATGGTAACGATCGGTCTCCAGCCCAGGGTAGCTCACCCAGGACACGGCCTCGTGCTTGGACAAATGGGTGGCCACCGTCAGCGCGTTGTCGGAATGGCGCTGCATGCGCAGCGGCAGGGTCTCGATGCCGTTGAGGATCAGGAAGGCGTTGAACGGCGAGAGCGCCGGACCGAGGTCGCGCAGGCCCAGCACCCGGCAGGCGATGGCGAAGCCGAAATTGCCGAAGGTCTCGGCCAGCACCATGCCGGAATATTCCGGCCGCGGCTGGCTCATCATCGGGTAGCGCGCGTCGCCCGCCCATTGGAACGAGCCGCCGTCGACGATCAGGCCGCCGATCGAATTGCCGTGGCCGCCGAGGAACTTCGTCGCCGAATGGACGACGATGTCGGCGCCGTGCTCGAAGGGCCGGATCAGGTACGGCGTCGCCATGGTGTTGTCGACGACGAGCGGGATGTTGTGCTTCTTGGCGATCTGCGACAGCGCCGCGATGTCGGTGATGACGCCGCCGGGATTGGCGATGGATTCGCAGAAGATCGCCTTGGTGCGCGGCGTGATCGCCGCCTCGAAGGAGGCGGGATCGTCGTTGTCGGCCCAGGCCACCGACCAGCCGAAGTTCTTGTACGAGTGATTGAACTGGTTGATCGACCCGCCGTAGAGCTTGTTCGAGGCCACGAACTCGTCGCCCGGCTGCATCAGGGCGTGCATGGTCAGGAACTCGGCCGCGTGGCCGGAGGCGACCGCCAGGGCGGCGGTCCCGCCTTCCAGGGCCGCGATGCGCTCCTCCAGCACCGCGTTCGTCGGGTTGGTGATCCGCGTGTAGATGTTGCCGAAGGCCTGGAGCCCGAACAGCGACGCGGCGTGATCGACATCGTCGAACACGAAGCTGGTGGTCTGGTAGATCGGCGTGGCGCGCGCGCCCGTGGCGGCGTCGGGGGCGGCGCCCGCATGGATCGCCAGCGTGTTGAAGCCGGGCAGGCGGTCGGACATCGTCAGGTCTCCTCAGAGCACCCGAGCCTGTACGCCCGCCCGGGAGTTCGGCGCAAGGCTCCGCGAGGGCTGACGCGCCGGAGTCGGTTAGGCCTCCGGCCTGGGGCCGATGTCCATATGGGGCTGGCCCGCATCGACCAGGGCTCGATCCACGGCTTCGATGGCCAGCAGCGTCCGGGTCAGATCCTCCGCCATAGAGATCGGCGCCACGTCGAGACCGCCCAGGCGCCGGGCGATGGCATTCCGCTGACGCGCCAGCGCGGCGCGGGCCCGGTTCAGCTCCTCGATCTCTTCGATGGTCATCCGCGCATCCTCTCCTCGACTCAGCGACACCGTCATCAACTCCCCGGCGTCCAGTCGATATTCGGTCGCTGGGCCAGCATGCGCTCGAAGTAGTTGGCGACGGCCTGCGCCCCGTCGGTGTGCATCATTGCCACGGGATGCGCGAGATAGGCGCGGGCGAGATCGAGGGGAATGCGTCCGCCCTGGAGCGCGTTCAGCACCTCGTCGATGAAGGCGTCATTGGCCTCGTTGAAATCGCTGGACAGCTTCTTGCGGTCATTGATGGCCTTGATCGGCATGCAGACTTCCTGTTGCTCGGTGCCGGTGTAGCATCCGGTCGACGGGTTCGGCCCGGATCGCGGCGCGATATGGTCTGACGCGGCAAGACGGCGCAAATCGCGTGCGGGCCCGCACGGTTCAGTAACCCTCCGCGATCGTCGCATGGAGCGGATTGCTGCGCTGCGGCGTTACTGCTCTATGTCGATCGAAACAATGCACTCCCATACGGTCGAAATCGTCCCGTGCAGGGACGATCCCCGGTGCTTCCGATGGATCATCCGCAGCCACGGCGGCACGGTCGTCGAAAAGTCGCCCTACGCCTTCGTAACGCGGAACGGAGCCCGCATTTCCGGCGAGTGCTGGATGCGTGAGCATTTCGGCGACGGGCAGGCCGCCTAGCTGCGCGCCCGACATCCGCGATCGACCGCACCGTCCGATTCTGTACTCTCGGTGAGGTGGCCCGCTTTCAGGCTGCGTCCAATACCCGGAATCCCTGAGACACCGAGATCGCGAAGGGTGGCGGCCGCCCGTATCCCGAGCCGATGCACAGGACGCACGCAACCTGGGCGATAATACTGAGACAAAAAGCATCGGTTAAGCATTACGCTTTTGCGCGAATTCCTTTGTCAGAACTTTAATGACCACCCTGCAGTATCGTGTCGATTCTGTTTCAGAGCAGGGCGCGGATGATGCTGAGCGGCGACGGGACGTTCCGGGACGACGAGTCCGCGTCGCAGATGGGGTCTGTGACTTCCATCGAGGGGTCGAAAGTTCATCTTGAGCTCGGGCTCCGGAACGGGCGACCGAGCGTGCGGGTCACGGTCGGCAATCTGGTCCGGATCCGTGCGGGCGGGGCCATCCTCGTGGGCATCGTCACGACGTTGGCCTCGGCCCACGAGCGCGGGCGAGAACCCGGGGCCTTTGCGAGCCTCGACCTGCTCGGCCAGATCATCGAGACGAACGGGGTGCCTGGATTCTGCCGGGGCGTGACCTGCTACCCGGCGATCGGCGACACGGTCGAGCTGCTGTCCCCCTCCGAACTGCGAATCGTCCACCAAGTGTCTGTGGCCAACACGGCGGCCGTCGGGGCGCTCTACCAAGACCCCGAAACCCCCGCCTGCATCAAACTCGACGACCTTCTCTCCAAGCACTTCGCCGTTCTCGGCGCCACGGGGGTCGGCAAGTCGAGCGGCGTGACCATCATCTTGGACGAGGTGATGCGCGCCAAGCCGGCAGTGCGCATCTTCCTGCTGGACGTACACAATGAATACGCCGCCAGCTTCGGCGACCGCGCGAGCGTGATCAATCCGCGGACGCTCAAGCTGCCGTTCTGGCTGTTCAACCTCGAAGAGATCGCCGACGTGATCTACGGCGGGCGTCCAGCCGTGGACGAGGAGATCGAGATCCTCGCCGAAGTCATCCCGCTCGCGAAGAGCAAGTACGCCCAGTACAAGGAGGCGAGCGACCGGCAGATCGTGAAGCGGACACTGGGCAAGGCCGGCGGCTACACGATCGACACGCCCGTGCCCTACGTGCTCCAGGACCTGATTGCCCTCATTGACGAGCGGATGGGCCGGCTGGAGAATCGCGTCTCCCGGATGCACTATCACCGTCTGATCACGCGGATCGAGGCGATCCGGAACGATCCGCGGCACGGCTTCATGTTCGACAACGCCAATGTCGGCGGCGACATGATGGGCGAGATCCTGGCGCACCTGTTCCGCCTCGATCCGGATGGGCGGCCGATGACGATCATGCAGCTCGCCGGCCTGCCGAGCGAGGTGGTGGACGCCGTCGTCTGCGTCCTGTCCCGGCTGGCGTTCGAGTTCGGCATCTGGAGCGAGGGCGCGATCCCGCTGCTGTTCGTGTGCGAGGAGGCGCATCGCTTCGCCTCGGCCGATCGCTCCGTCGGCTTCACGCCGACCCGCCGCGCCCTGTCGCGCATCGCCCGCGAGGGCCGGAAACATGGCGTCCATCTCGGCTTGGTCACGCAGCGTCCGGCCGAACTCGACGCGACCATCATGTCGCAATGCAGCACCCTGTTCGCCATGCGGATGACGAACGCGCGCGATCAGGCCTTCCTGGCCGCAGCGGTATCGGACGCCAGCAACCTGCTCACCTTCATCCCGTCGCTCGGGACGGGCGAGGTCATTGCCTTCGGTGAAGGCGTTCCGATCCCGGTCCGGATGACGTTCCGGCGCCTCCCGTCGATCCGCCAGCCGCGCAACGACACGAGCGGCGCCGCGGCGGGGGACGGCGCGGCGGTCGCCGGCGCCGGCTTCATCGGTGCCGTCGTGGAGCGGTGGCGGGGCGCGACCATGAACAAGGTCGGCGGCCAAGACCACGATCCGATCGGCGCCGTGCGCCTCGGACGCGAGACGGGTCCGGAGGGGGCTCAGGGCGCAGCGCTCGATCACGTGCATCGTCGGCTGCTCCGCCGCCCCCTCGAGGCCGGCGACACCGTCTCGCAGGCCGGACCACACGCTGCCACGCCGCTCTGGCAGCAGGGCGGAGTATGAGCGCCCCGACTTCCCCGACGCCTCAGACCCTGCTCGAAGCCGTGATCCAGACGCTCCCCGTGGGCGTCGTGGTCTTCGACGAGCAGGGAGGGTGCACCCTGGCCAATGCCGCCGCGCGCGCTCTCGGCGACAGGGCCGTCCACGCGCTCGCCGCCGCGGCGGGCTCGTCTCGGGAGGCCGCGCATGTCGAGGCCATCGGCGATCGTGTCGTCGAGGTGCGCACCCACCCGATCGCGGAGGATCACGGCAGCTTCACGCTCACCACGGTCACCGATGTCACGCGTCATCACAGGATTCAGCGGGAGCTGATCACCAAGGCCTTCATCGACGCCCTGACCGGGCTTCCCAACCGGACGATGTTCGAGCAAAGCATCGCCGAAGTCCTGGCCGGATCACGACCCGGGGACCGTTTCGCCCTGGCCTTCATCGACCTCGATAACTTCAAGCACATCAACGACTATTACAGTCACGCCGCGGGCGACGCCCTGCTGCGCAAGATGTCCGACCGGATCCGCGCGACGTTGCGCCCGAGCGACCTGCTGGCCCGCATCGGCGGCGACGAGTTCGTGCTCTTGCTCGATCCCGTCCTCGATCGGGACGACGCGCTGGCAGCCGTGCGCGCCATCTCGGAGCGGCTCAAGCAGCCGTTCTTCATCGACGGGCACGAGATCTTCGCCTCCGCCTCCATCGGCGTGAGCCTGTTCCCGGACCACGGCGACACCTATGAGGTCCTCGCCCGGCAGGCCGACAACGCCATGTACCGGGTGAAGGGCGAGTTGAAGGGCGGCGTCAGCCTGTTCGACGACGCGATGAGCCAGGCGGCGACGGCCCGGATGGCTGTGGAGCAGCGGCTCCGGCTGGCGATCCGCGACCGCTGCTTCTGCTGCGCCTTTCAGCCGAAAGTCGACATGCGCACCCATGCCGTCACCGGCGTCGAGGTGCTTCTGCGCTGGCGGGACGAACTCGGCATGATCCAGGCGCCGGGCGATTTCATCGCCCTCGCCATCGAGCTCGGCCTGATCAACGAGATCACGCTCCAGGTCCTGGCCGAGACCGTTCGGTCGATGCCCGATATCGATGAGGTGTTTGGCCCGGACGTCACCGTGAGCCTCAACATCGCCGCGAAGCAAGCCTGCGATGTGCCCTTCATGACCGCCTTCTGTGCCTCCCTCGGCGAGACCGGGCTCGCGGAGCGTTTCGTCCTGGAGCTGACCGAGGAGGCCTTCTTCACGGCGGGCCGCTTTCAGCGAGACGTGCTCCCGCGGATCCGGGCGATCGGAGCGCGGGTCTCGATCGACGATTTCGGCGTCGGCTACTCGTCCCTGTCGGCCTTGGCGGACATCACCGCTGACGAGTTGAAAATCGATCGCTCCTTCATCACCGACATCGACAAGCGACCGCGCAGCCAGATCGTCCTGAAGGCGATCGAGTCGCTCGGCGCGGCGCTCGGCATGTCGGTGGTGGCCGAAGGCGTCGAGACCTACGAGGAGGTCGCCTACCTTCTCGGGGCGACGCAGATCCGCTGCGCGCAGGGCTATTACTTCGCTCGCCCGCTCCTGCTCGATCAGATCGGTCAGGTGGAGCCGCGCCTGTCCGGATCACGCCATCCTTCACCGCGCAGCCGCGCCTCGGAGTTGCGGATGCCCAGCCTGCTGCGGCGGGCGTAAAGGGCCACAGGCCGCGAAAGCCATCCTCTCCCCGTGGCCGAACGCTGCCGGGACAGACTGGGAGGACGCGACTCCGCCGCGAGACGGATTCCGGCGCATCGCCACCTGGCCCAGCGGCGATTACGATCGCCTGTCCCCGGCTACCCCCATGGGCCGCGTCGCAGGGTAGTCGCTGAAGCAGGCTGAGGCGGCCTGCGCGCTAGGTTCCGGCGCACTGGCCTCGGCGCCGGCCGAGCCAGGGCCTTTTGTCCTCTGGAGGCATCCGAACGGCCCACGCTGCCGCACGCGGTCCCCAAGCGGGCGGCCCAGACACCGGGCGCAGATCCGAATGACCGGTGTCGATCGGGGCGGCCCCAGGGGGAACGCCAACGGCTTGACCCGACCGCTGTCATTCCCAGTTTTGGCCACCTTCAGGTGCTCTACCTCCGACCCAAAGACCATCAGGCCGCTGTGCCGTACGAGCAGTCCCGTGATCCGATTCGAGAACGTCACGAAAATCTACCGCGCCAACGGCGCGCCGCGAATCGTCCTGGACCGGGCATCCTTCACCCTGAAGCAAGGTATCTGTTACGGCATCCTCGGCATCAACGGTGCCGGCAAGTCGACGACGATGCGGATCCTGGCGGGCACCGAGGAACCGACCAAGGGCAAGGTCTATAGAGGCCGGCGTGTGTCGTGGCCGCTCGGCTTCGCGGGCGGATTCCATCCCAAGATGACCGGCCGCGACAACGTCATGTTCGTAGCCCGGATCTACGGCGAGGATCCGCGGAAAGTGCTTGATTTCGTGGAGGATTTCTCGGAACTCGGGAGCTATCTGGAGCAGCCGATCTACACCTACTCATCGGGCATGGGCGCACGGCTCGCCTTCGGCATGAGTATGGCAATTCCGTTCGAGACCTACCTGATCGACGAGCTCACCTCGGTCGGCGACGCGCGCTTCTCCAAGCGGTGTGACGAAGTCTTCTCCGCCCGTCGCAAGAATGCCGACATCATCATGATTTCCCACTCGATGGAGCAGCTCCGCGAGTGGTGCACCCAAGGCATCGTGCTGCTGAACGGGCGGGCAATCGTCTACGAAGACATCAACGACGCGATTGAGGTCTACAGACGTCTCAATGCCTGAGTTTCAGCGCAGACTATGATCGGCCGACGCATAGATTTTTGAATTCAACGGGCTCGGTGCTCGAAATCCGTTTCCCGAGATCATTTTGCTGCTGACACAAAGCAGCAGCACCAAGCCATCCGATCTGGGCAAGCACACAGGGGCCAAGAGGCCGATCATCGCCCGCCTTTCTGCAGCTTGCCGGCGCGACTCGTCTGGACGTGGTCGAAGTCTCGACCCTGCGCGGACGCATCGCCCTCTGTCGCCAGATCGACGCGCGCGGTGCCGCCCCCCGGAACCAGCGCCTCGATCGGAGACGACCGCATTCCAACCGGAAGCGGCTTTTTCGTACGCCCTCGATCCCGGTCTGCGCCTCGATCCGATGACGGTACCGCCCCTCCCCGGGGAATGCGTTGGCCGCCACAACCGAAACCCGCTGGCGGAAGGGGTGGGATTCGAACCCACGGTGGAGTTGCCCCCACGGCGGTTTTCAAGACCGCTGCCTTAAACCACTCGGCCACCCTTCCGGACGGGTCTGCGGCGTTACGGTTACGGCCGCGGCGGAGGCTGCGTCAACAGGAGAACAACCGGTTGACCTTCCGAAGCATTCCGCCTATCTCACCGCCCACGCCCGGCGCCGCTCGATACGGAACGGGTTTCACCCAGCCCCATCCGGTAGGATGCGCTCGGCTGCAGGCTTTGGGGGATAGTTTAACGGTAGAACGGTGGACTCTGACTCCTCTAGTCCTGGTTCGAATCCAGGTCCCCCAGCCACCTGTCACCGCTCCGTAGTTTCCGCTTTTGACTGAGATTGGACTGGCCCGTTGGCCGGACCGACCGGACGCATGGAGTCGTGTTTGCGCGTCCCGGTGATGGTCTCAAGCTGAGCTGTTTCTCGCCTCGGGAACACGCATCGCCAATCGAGCGTGGCCAATCGCAGGCGCAGTCGGGTCTCCCCGGCAAACGCCCCTTCTGAGCAGCCAATAGACACCGTATCCGTGACGGCGCTCTCAGGCACACTCATCAAATGGTCAGATCGCCGGTCCCGGCCGCGCAAAAGCCCTGCGCTCTGAGGAGCGGAAGCCCGGTAGAACAAGCAATGCCGACCAAGCTCGGCCTGACACCGCGGGGCCCCTCGGCCGCAGCCCGCGCGGCCGTGAGACCTATGCCGACCTGGGACGGTGCCCTGCATCCACCCCGCATTCCTCCTCTCGGCGCAGAGTGACCCCGTTGCGTTGAGCGGCGGCCCCGGCCGGGAAGATGATCGTCGGCGCTTGGCCTCCGCTTTACGGATTCAGTGGGGCCCACCTGCGAGCGACCAACCAGCAGCGCATCGAGGGTCCCCCGCAAAACCGCGCGTACTCCCTGACCGCGTTTGCCGTCAGGCCGCCGGGGCCGTGAGCTTGGACCGCACGCCGAGGACTTGGTGCAGGATGCGCCCGAGTTGCTCGGCCGAATAGGGTTTGTGCAGCAACGCGAATCCGTGGTCGCTTTCCTGGGCGAGCACGTGGCTGTACCCCGACGTGAGGACCACCGGCAGATCCGGCCACCGCTGCTGCAGCTCACGCGCCAGCGCGACGCCGCCCATGCCCGGCATGACCACGTCGGAGAAGATCAGATCGAACCCGTCACCGTCGCGACCCAGCCGGTCCAACGCTTCCTCGGCATTGCCGGCCCATGCCGTCCGGTAGCCCAGATCCTCCAGGATCTGGGTCGCGAACTGGCCGACTCCGATATTGTCCTCGACGACCAGGATGCGTTGACCCGAGCCCAGCGGGGCCAGCCCCATTTCCTGGATGCGCTCACCGGACGACAGATCGGACGCAGCCACCTCGGGTAGATAGAGCGTGAATGTGGTGCCCCGGCCGACGACGCTCCGGACATCCACGTCGCCGCCCGACTGCTTGGCGAAACCGAAGACTTGGCTCAACCCGAGACCCGTGCCTCGACCAACCTCCTTCGTGGTGAAGAAGGGCTCGAAGATCCGCTCGATCCGGTCCGGCAAAATGCCGGTCCCCGTGTCGGTCAGGGAGACCGCCACGAACGGCTTCTCGCACCCTGCA
This sequence comes from Methylobacterium sp. XJLW, assembly GCF_003254375.1. Classification (NCBI taxonomy): domain Bacteria; kingdom Pseudomonadati; phylum Pseudomonadota; class Alphaproteobacteria; order Hyphomicrobiales; family Methylobacteriaceae; genus Methylobacterium; species Methylobacterium sp. XJLW. The sequence goes on from NZ_CP016429.1 coordinate 523,776, forward strand.
TGGCCGCGAACAGCCGGCAGCGCCGCCCCCCCGGTGACCCGGAGGATGAGCGTGCCTTCACCGTCCATGGCATCGCGGGCGTTGACGGCCATGTTGACCAGGGCCGTTTCGAACTGGCTCACATCCGCCCGTACATGACAGGCGGTGTCCGGCACCTCGATCAGAACCTGCACGCGTGCGCCGGTCAGCGTGTCGAGCATGTCGGCGATCGCACTCACCCGCTGCCCGGCGCTGAACACCTCCGGCTTCAGCGCTTGACGGCGCGCGAAGGCGAGGAGCTGGCCGGTCAGCTTGGCGGCCCGGTCGACCGTCTCGGAGACCGCGTCGAGGTAGCGGCGCTTGCGGACCTCCGGCAGATCGGGCCGACGCAAAAAATCGACGGATGAGCGAATGATGGTCAGAAGGTTGTTGAAGTCGTGCGCCACTCCGCCCGTAAGCTGGCCGACCGCCTCCAGCTTTTGGGATTGGCGGAGGGCTTCCTGGGCCAGGACCAGCTCGGCCTGATCGCGCAACCGCTTTGTCACGTCCATGACGAACTGATAGCAGCCCGTGCGCTCGCCATCCGCTCCGCGCAGGGTGCGGAAACTGATCTCATAGGCGGGGCGGACGCGTCCGGGATCGCCGAACTCCTGGACGAGGGTGATCTCCTCGCCGGCCAGCCCGCGTCCCCAACCCGCTTTGACCTGGGCCTGGTGTTCAGGCTGATCGGCCAGAAGGTCGAGCATGTTGTCGCCGACCTTCGGCCGTACGCCATAGATGCGCTCGAACTCGTCCGCATTCGCCTTATTGATGGCCAGGATGTTGTAGTTGAGATCCGACGCCATCACCATGATGTCGGTTCTTTCGACGATCGTGGCCAATAGATTGCGCTCGGCCGTGCGCTCCGAGACCTGAAGTTCGAGCGTCTCGTTGAGAAGCTGTAGGCGGCGCTCGCTTTCGGCCAGCCGTTGCTCTGCCTCCCGGCGATGGCTGAGATCCGCCGTGACGACCAGCAGGTCCTTGAACCTGCCCTGCCCATCGTCGAGACGTCTGACGCTGCTGCTCGCCCAGATGGACGTGCCGTCGGGACGACGATAGAGCTTGTCGAGGGCAGAACTGTGCCCGGTCTCGAACGCCTGCGCGATCGTCGCCAAGCTCTGCGGGATATAGGCTGGATCGGTCACATCAGCGACGCCGATCGAGAGAACCTCGTCTGCGGACCGTCCGAGAATGCGGCACATCTCCGTGTTGACCCGAAGATAGCGGCCGCTCGCATCCACTTCGGACAGGCCGACGGACGCAGCCGAGAAGATCGCCGCCAGACGCTCCTCGCTCTCGCGCAGCGCCACTTCGGCACGGGCCCGCTCGGTGGCAGCCTTGACGCGCTCGCCGACCTCCCGGATCAGGTTGCCTTCCGCTGGCGTCCAGGCGCGCGGGGTCGCGCTCTGCACCGCGAGCAGGCCGACCCATTCGTCACCCCGAAACAGAACGACATCGACGAAGGCGCCGACCTGGCGTGACCGTAAGCCCGCCCGGGCTTCGACAGTGAACCGGGGATCCGAGGGCACGTCGTCGACCGCGACGACCACGCCGTCGCGGTAGGCTGCCAGCAGGTCCGGGCCGAACGCCGCCAGCGAGTGCTCGCCGATGATCGAGCCGACGCCGTGGACGTACTCACGTTCGACCGTCATCAGGCTGCCGGCGATCTCGGCGTAGAATACGCGGCTCGCACCGACCCGCTCGCCCAGACGCCGGGCGGCCACTTCGACGATGTCGGTGGGCGTGTTCAGCGGCCGAAGCGCGTCGCTCAGATCCAGCAGGAACGATTGTCGCTCCTCGTTCTCGCGGAGCGTCGCATCCGCCTCCTGCCGCTCCCCCTCGACGAACCGTTGGTCCGCGATCTCAGTGCAGGTGCCCCACAGGCCATCCACGCGCCCGGCCGGATCGCGAATGGGCACGTAGGACAACGAGAACCGGCCCCCGTCGGGCGACCTCACGACGTGTTCGAACGCGGCCGTGTCAACGGAGCGACCGGAGCAGGCCTCGTCCACGAAGGATCCAAGCTCGGCGCCGAGGTCGTGCCAGACCTGGAGATAGTCGCGACCGAGCGCGGACGGATGCGCGGCGCCGAGAAGCCCGACAAAGGAATCGTTGTAGAGGAGCCTGCGCTCGGGCCCCCAGATGACGAAGGTCGGCTGCCTCGAACCGAGCATGACGCCTGTCAGCGTCGTCAAGGATGGCGGCCAGGTCGCGGGATCGCCGAGCGGTGAGGCGTCCCAGTCGTGCGCGCGCATGAGCGCGCCCATCGCGCCACCGTCCATCAGGCAGGCTGGGATGCACATCGTCACGTTCGAACTTCTGTGCATCACGGCGTGGCGCTGTTTCACGGGGCCTCAGGGATTGACCGAGCGGACTGCTTCCGCGGTTGAGCCCGAACGATCGCGCGTATGCGCCGCCATGACGGCGCGCCGAACGACCCTTCAGTTGCCGCCCTGAGAGAAGGCAGGCCCGTTCACCGTGTTGGCCGTGGCACGCGACAGGCGCGTGCATCCAACACCCTAGAGCGGTCTCATGGCGAGCCGAGGTTGTCAAAGCCATGGACGCCTGGCCGGCGGCGCAATCGCCAACCTTTGAGAGTCGTCGCGCGCCGGAGATCTGGCGATGCCGTTCGGCGTGGTGCGCCCGCTCCATCTCCCGATCCTGCCGCCCCCGCCAGGTCGCGGGCGCCAGCGAAGATCGTCCTTCCCGATGCGCCAGGGGAACGCCGCCCTGCGTGACCAAGCCGCTCCGACCGGCGCTTCCACAATCCTGGGAATCAGCCGAGCTTCAGACCTCTGCGCGAGGACGCGGATGCCGGGTCGCCACGCGTTTCCCGGCGGCATCGGGATGACCCCCTTCTCATCCCTGCAGGCCACGCCCGCCTGGTCACCGGCGGCCTCGGAGGCCTCATCGGCTGAGTCGTACCAGGCCGCGCTGTCTCGCCTCAGCGCGCCCGGCGCGGCAGCTCGGGGTCGTGACAATGCATCTTCGGCGGTGCCGTCGCACAATCGATGGAACAGGTCTGATCGCGTCGGCAGATCCATTGCAAGGCCCCCGTCTTCATACAGGAGCCGGAGCAATGACGGTGCGGCCCATCCCTCGGTTCGACGAAGGTGGCCGGCGCGTCCGGCGACCCCGCACTTGGCTGCACGGAGCCGGCAAAGGCGAATGCCGGAAGGATCAGGAGGGCCGACACGCGACGTCTCATCAGACCGCCCTCCCCGATCGGCAGCCACCCTAGGCTGCCGGAGCCCCACGACAGGGCGACAGAGGAGGTTACCGGCGTTCGGACATCGCGAATGCAGGGATGATCAATGACAATTCATTTCATCCGGCTCTGCGCAGGGGCAGCCATGATGCATCTCCTGGCCGGCAATGCTTGATTCGTGCTCGCGTCGGCCGGCGCGAGCCGGAGCGGCGGGGCCCTCCGGCGGTACATGCGTCCGATTCCCCACAGCGAGGCGTGGCCGGGCTGCTGGAGCACGGATGTCGTCGTTGGGCAGGCTCCGCATAGCCCTGTGCAGGACACGCCGGCCTTCACGAGGGCGACGCCCGCAGGACGCGACGGTCCAGATTAACGGCATCGCGCCCCGCCCGAAGCGTCAGCCCCCGGAACGGATCGGTCTCCGCGACCGGGGGTCTCGCGGCGGCCTCAGTGGCTGCCGCCGAGATAGGCCGCCCGGACGGCCGGATCATTGCGCATCTGCTGCGCCGGGCCCTGGTAGCGGATCCGACCGTTCTCGAGCACATAGGCGTGGTCGGCGACGCCGAGCGCCGCCATGGCGAACTGCTCAACGAGCAACATGGTGACCTGCTCGGCCTTGAGCAGGCGGATGATCCGGAACACCTCCTCCACGAGCTTCGGGGCGAGGCCCATCGAGGGCTCGTCCAGCAGGAGGATCTCCGGCCGCAGCATCAGGGCCCGGCCCATCGCGAGCATCTGCTGCTCGCCGCCCGAGAGGGTGCCGGCAAGCTGCGTGCGCCGCTCCTTGAGACGGGGGAACATCTCGAAGGCGCGTTCGCGGTCGGCCGCGACGTCGCCCTTCGGCCGCGCCCCCGTCAACCGGGGAAACGCGCCCAGGGTCAGGTTGTCCTCCACCGAGAGCGTCGGGAAGACGCGGCGCCCCTCCGGCGAGTGCGCGAGGCCGAACCGGGCGACGTCGTGGCTTTCGAGGCCGCCGATCTCGCGCCCGTTGAGGCGGATCGAACCCGCCCGCGGGCGGATCATGCCCGACAGGGCGCGTATCGTGGTGGTCTTGCCGGCGCCGTTCGAGCCGATCAACGCCACGACCTGCCCCTTCGGGACCGCGAAATCGAGGCCGTGCAGCACCTCGACCTGGCCGTAGCCGGCCGACAGACCCGTGACCTCAAGCATGGGTCAACTCCTCGTCGGCGACCGGGCTGCCGAGATAGGCCTCGATCACCTTCGGGTCCGCCTGGACCTCGCGGGCGCTGCCCTCGGCAATCTTGTGGCCGAAATCGAGGACGCTGACGCGGTCGCACAGGCCCATGACCACGTCCATGTGGTGTTCGATGAGGATCACCGTGATGCCGGCGTCTCGGATCTTGCGGATGATCGCCGTCAGCTCGGCGATGTCGGGGGCGGTGAGGCCGGCGGCGGGCTCGTCGAGGAGGAGCAGGACAGGATCGAGGGCGAGCGCGCGGCCGATCTCGAGGAGGCGCTGCTTGCCGTAGGGCAGGTTGCGGGCCTCCACCTGCGCCAGGGCGCCCAGGCCGACGAAGTCGAGGATCGCCATGGCGCGGGCGCGCTGCTCGCGCTCTTCCCGACGACGGCGCGGCGTGCCGAGGATCGCGTCGAACAGGGTGCCGCGGAACCTGTGGTGGAGCCCGACCAGCACGTTCTCCAGCGCCGTCATCTCCCGGAAGAGCTGCACGTTCTGGAAGGTGCGCGCCACGCCGGCCGCCGCGATCTCGGAGGGCGTGCGCCCGTCGAGGCGCTTCGAGCCCTGGCCGCGGGCCAGGGTCACGCTGCCGCCGGTCGGCCGGTAGATACCGGTCAGCACGTTCATCATCGTGCTCTTGCCGGAACCGTTCGGCCCGATCAGGCCGTGGATCGTGCCGGGCCGGACCGTGAGGTCGACGCCGGCGAGGGCCTTGAGGCCGCCGAACTGCATCAGGGCCTGCTCGACGGTGAGCAGCGGGTCGGCACCCCGGCCGCCGCTCTGGACGCTGAGCGCCGCCCCCTCGGCGTGGAGGCTCTTGCCCTCGGCGGTGTGGGCCGGCCGGAGCGCCGGGATCTTCTCGCGGACGAAGCCGACGATCCCGTCCGGCAGGTAGTACACCACGAACAGGATCATCAGACCGAAGACCGTCAGGCGGAAGTCGGTCACGGATTCGAGCGCCAGGGTCGCCGGGAAGAAGGCGAGGCAGAGCCCGACCGGCACCAGCAGGGCGAAGCGGTCCTCCCGGCGCCGGAGGAAAGCGAGGACGCCCACGATCAAGGCGGCAAGGGCGATGAGCCCCGCCATGATCCGCACCAGCTCGATATCGGCCAGCACGTTGGGCATCATCACGACGATCGCGGCCCCGATGATCGGCCCCGCCCGGGATTTGCGCCCGCCCATCGTGACGGCAAGCAGGAACAGCACGGTCAGCTCGAAGCCGTAGGAGTTCGGAGCCACGTAGCGCTCCGACCACGCGAACAGCGCACCGGCGAGACCGGCAAGGGCTGCCGAGATCACGAAGGCATAGACCTTGTAGCGGTAGACGCTGACGCCCATGCAGTCGCAGGCGATCGGCGAGTCCCGCAGCGCCTCGAAGGCGCGGCCGTAGGGAGAGCGCACCACCCGGTTGACGACCAGGATTGTGGCCAGCAGCGCGACGCAGACGAGGTAGTAGAATTCGAGCTTGCGCCCGGCTGCGCCCCACGGGGCCTGGAGACCGAGGAGCGAGAAGTCGAGGACGCGGGCCGGCGGCAGGGTGATGCCGAGGGGGCCGTTGGTCAGGGGCGTCAGCTCGTTGATGAAGATCTGAATGATGGTGCCGAAGGCCAGCGTCACCATGGCGAGGTAGGGACCGGTGACCCGCAGCGCCGGGACGGCCAGCAGCACGCCGAAGGCCGAGGTCACGCCGATCCCGGCGAGGATGCCCCACCACACGCCGAGCTTGAAGTGCAGGAACAGCACCGCGGCCGCGTAGGCGCCGACCCCGAACAGGCCGGCATGCCCGAGACTGACTTGTCCGGTATAGCCGACCACGATGTCGAGCCCGAGAATCAGGATCGCGTAGATGGCGATCACCACCACGAGGTGGATGTAATACGAACTCGTCACCACGTGCGGGAAGGCGGCGAGACAGACCACCAGCAGCACGGCGCCGAGGGCGCCCACGTGGCGGGACAGGCTCGGCGCGGCGGTCGGGACGGGCGCGTCGGCGGGGGCGAGGGTCTGCGCCATGGCTCAGGCTGCCGGGAGAGATGCGCGGGCGGTCACGGTCAGACCTTCTTGATGACCGCCTTGCCGAACAGGCCGACGGGGCGAATGGAGAGGACGACGAGGAGCAGGATCAGGCCCGGCACATCCTTGTAGCCGGTCGAGATGTAGAAGCCGGTCAGCGTCTCCGCGACACCGAGGATCAGGCCGCCGACGATGACGCCGAGCCCGGATTCGAGGCCGCCGATGATCGCCACCGCGAAGGCCTTCAGCGCCAGCACGGAGCCCATCGTGGCCCCGGTCAGCGTGACGGGCGCCACGAGCACGCCCGCGAAGGCCGCCGTCATGGCGCTGATCGAATAGGACAGGGTGATCACCTTCTGGGTGTTGATGCCCATCAGGCCGGCGGCGTCGATGTCGTTGGAGGTGGCGACGACCGCCTTCCCCCAGATCGACTTGCGATTGAAGATCTCGACCGCGAGCATCATCAGCAGCGCCCCCGCGACGATCAGCAGTTCCATCGGCAGGATGCGGACGCCGCCCACTTCGAGGGCAGTCTCGGGGAGCGGCGAGGGAAATTTCAGGTCGTCGCGGCCCCAGACATTCTCGGCGACGTTCTTGAAGATGATGCCGAGGGCGATGGTCGCCATGATCCATCCGTATTCGGACTTGATCTTCACGGCCGGGCGTACGCCCAGGCGCTCGACCACGGCCCCGAGGGCGAAGCCGAAGACGAGGACCAGGGGGATCATCAGCCAGTAGCCGACGAAGGGCACCAGGGTCAGGCCGAACAGGGCCCCGAGCGCCAGCGCCTCGCCCTGGCCGAAATTGAGCGTCTTCGAGGTCGCGAAGGTGAGCTGATAGCCGAACGCGATGGCGGCGTAGATCATGCCGACCGCGACGCCTGAGGCGATGAGCTGGAGCAGGATGGCCATGGATGCGTTGTCACCGGAGGGTCGTCCGGCCGCGCGGCGCGCGCCGCGGGACCGATATGCGACGTGCCGGCAGGCTGGAGTGCCGCCGGACTCTGGGGCACCCGCGCCCGGGTGGACGCGGGCGTCGGGACCTCAGTTCGAGGACTTCTCCTTGACGCGGACGACACCGGCGTTCTTGGCGTCCTCATCCTTGGCGTAGACGATCTTGCCGTCCTGCACCTTCCCGAACACGACCATGTTGCGCGAGATGGCGTTGTGGTCCTTGGCGGTGAAGGGCTTGTCGTAAGTGGTGACGACGCCCTCGACCTTCTCGTTCAGGTTCTCAAGGGCGGTGCGGATCTTCGCGCCGTCGGTGCTGCCCGCCTGCTTGATCGCCGCGGCGAGGAGGTAGATCGAATCGTAGCCCTGGGCGCCGGCCACGGGGGTCGGGATCTTCGTGACGCCGTAGGTCTTGTAGTAATTCTCAAGGAAAGCCTTCCGCTTCGGCAGCGTCTGGTCCTCGATGAACGTCTGGGGCATGACCACGCCGTTGCCGTTCGCGCCGGCGATGTCGATGAAGCTCTGCATCGAGGACGGCCAGCTGGTGATCATCGGCACCTTCCAGCCGAGCTTGGCCATGCCGTTGGCGATCTGGGCCAGCTCCGGCCCGATCCCGTAGGCGAGGATCACCTCGGCACCGGCCTGCTGCGCCTTGAGCAGCTGGGCCGTCATATCGACGTCCTTGATGTTGAACTTCTCGACCGCGACCGGCTTCACGCCCTTCGTGCCGAGATACTTCTCGATATCCTCACGGCCGAGCTGGCCGTAATTGGTCGAGTCTGCAAGGATCGCGATCTTCTTATGGCCCTGCGCGAGGGCCTCGTCGACCATCAGGCCCGCCTGCAGCACGTCGTAGGCCGAGTTCCGGAAGACGTAGTTCGCGTCGTAATCCGGCTCTTTGAACTGATTGGTGATGATCGTCCCGGTGGCAACGTTGTTGAACACCGGGATCTCGGCTTCTTGGTAGAAGCGTTGGGCCGCGAGCGCGACGCCGGTGTTGATGAACCCGACCGTCGCGACCACCTTCTCCTTATTGATCAGCTCTTGCGCGACTTGCGCACCGACCTCGTTCTTGGCCTCGTCGTCGCGCTCGACGAGCTGGATCGGCCGACCGAGGACACCGCCGGCCTTGTTGATCTCGGCAGCGGCGAGCTTGGCGCCGTCGCGCATTGAGACGCCCATCGAAGACGACCCCCCGGTATAGGGACCGCTCAGCCCGATCTTGATCGGATCCGCAGCCCATGCGGGGGCCGACAACATCGATAAGAACAGCACCGCAGCTGCTGCGCGACCTGCGAAGACCATCGTTCCCTCTCCAAGCTCCCGCTCGCGCGGCATGCCCTTCACCGTGGCACTCTGCCGACGACGTCTCATTGAGTCAGGTCGGGCCGTCAAGCTGATGCTCTGATGAATCCAGAACGAATAATAAAGATTGTACCGATCTCTCCGCAGGATGAGCAACACAGGAGAAGAATCCAGCCCTGCCGACCGGGCGAGCGGATTAAAGGGCGACCGGACTCGTAGTGCGCCGACATCCGGCACGGCGCGCTCTGCGGCGTCCGCAGGGCCTCGAGCCCAACGCCGTCAGGGCGGATGCGGCGCGGTCTCATCGGGGCGCGCCCCTCCCGGTCGTCGCCGATGCACAGGGCGTCCAGCGCCGTATGGGACCCGCGCATTGACGCGCCGCAGTCCGGCCGCATAGATCGCCCCATGCGCCGGCGGCAGCCTCGAACGGGTGGAGGGCGCGCGATCATTGGCTTGGTCGCGCTCTACGCGCTGCTGCTTCAAGCCTTTCTGGGGCTCGCCACACCGAGCCGCGCCCTGGACGGTCCGGGCGAGGTGCTCTGCGCCGGGCATTCGTCGGGCGAGCCGGCGAGCAAGAGTGTGCATGTCCATGCGTGCTGCACGGTCGTGCAGGCCGGGACGCTGACGCTGCCCCCCATCGATCCGGAGGCGGCGGCCTGGCCCTCCGCGCCGACCTCGCTGTGTGCGTGGCGCCCGGAAGCCGAGATCCCGACGACGGGACCTCCGGCCTATAACGGAACCGCGCGAGGTCCGCCCGCGGCCTGACGATCCCGATCCCGATCGCTCAGGCCCGGACCTCTCCTCATGTCGATTGTTCTGCACGGCAGCGCCCCCGCGTACGGGGCGACTGCTACTGGACGACTGTCCAGCGACGCCTTCTACCGGGCCGTCTGGCGCTGGCACTTCTACGCGGGCCTTCTGTGCCTGCCCTTCCTGATCAGCCTGTCGGCGACCGGCGCGCTATACCTGTTCAAGGATGAGATCAACGGCAGCCTGTTCGCGTACCGGACCAAGGTCGCCCCCCAGGCGATGGCGCCGCTCGGCCCGGATCGCCTGATCTTCAATGCGCTGCAGACGGTGCCGGACGGCGCGCCCGTCACCTACGTCGATCCCGCCGCCCCGGACGCCGCCGCGCGCGTAACGGTCGCGGTGGGCGATCGCCGCATCCAAGTCTACCTGAACCCCTACACCGGTGACGTGCTCGACCGCGTCGACTCCGATCGCGAGTTCATGGCGGTGGTTCGGGGGCTGCACAGCCTCGCCCTGCTCGGCCCGCTGGCGAATGCCGTGATCGAGATCGTCGCGGGCTTCGCGGTCATCCTGGTGGTGACGGGCACGTATCTCTGGTGGCCCCGCGGTCGGAGCGGCGGCGTCGTCACCGTTCGCGCCACGCCCCGCCGGCGCGTGTGGTGGCGCGATCTCCACGCCGTCACCGGATTCGTGGCCGGCGGCGGTCTGCTCTTCCTCGCGCTCACCGGGTTGCCCTGGTCGATCTGGTGGGGGCAGCAGCTCCGCGCGTGGTCGAATGCCGCCGGCCTCGGCCAACCGGCCGCGCTCTGGGCGAACCGGCCGGTCTCCACGATACCCCTGCGCGACAGGCTCGAGGATGCGGGCTGGACCCTGCAGGACGCGCCCATACCGCGCTCTGCACCGCCTGCCGCAGCGGGCGCGGGCATTGGAATCGACGAGGCCGTCGCGAGTCTCGGACGCATGGGGATGCCCCACGGCTTCGAGCTGGCGCTGCCCGTCGGCGCCGACGGGGTCTACGCCGCCGCCATCTACCCGCGCGACGTCACCCGGCAGCGGGTGATCACCCTCGACCAGTATTCCGGGCGGCCGCTGGTCGACGTCCGCTTCGCCGATCTCGGCCCGGTCGGCCGGGCGATCCAATACGGCATCGGGATCCACAAGGGTGAGCATTGGGGCCGCGCGAACCAGTTCGCGATGCTGGCCTTCTGCCTCGCCACCATCCTGCTCGCCGTGACGGCCGGAACGATGTGGTGGAAGCGGCGCCCGGCCGGCAGCCTCGGGGTGCCGCCGTGGCCGCACAACCGGCGGGTGCGGGTCACCGCGACCTTGATGATTCTCGGGCTCGGGATCCTCTTCCCGCTGACCGGCCTCGCGATCGCCGGGATGCTCGGTCTCGACTTCGGCGTGGATCGGCTCCGAAGGCGCGGGATGAGCTGATCCGGAGCGGACGGGCGCCATGCCCGTGCGGACTCATTCTCGTCTGACGCGCCGGCGCCCGGGCCTTCTGGGCGCGGGGCTGATCGTGTGCGCGCTCTGGATCCAGGCGCTGGCGCCGGCCGTGGCTCTCCGGATGGCGCAGGCGCCGTGGGCGCTGCCCGGCCAGATCCTGTGCGGGCATGGGCCGGATCAGGCGACGGAAGTCGCCATCGGTCCGCACGCGCCGGCACTGACGGGCTGCGGCCTCTGCGGGCTGTGTCGGGCCGGCGCCGTCCCGCCGCTTCTTCCGACGGTGGTCGGTCTCGCCCGTCGCCTGCGCTGGCATGCGGTGACGTGGCCGATCCCGCCCCCAAAGCCCATCGTCTCGGTCCACCGCATCCCCGGCCAACCGCGAGGGCCGCCCCGTTCCGCCTGATCGCCTGCCCATGCCCGCGGCCCCGCCGCTTGCCCCACCGATCAGACGAGTCCTCCGATGCCCCCCGACCAGACCGCCCTGCGCGGCCGCGCCCTCGCGCTTCTGCTTGCCGGTACCCCCCTCCCCGCCCTCGGCCAGACCGCGGTGACGCTGGACGAACTCTCCGTGGAGGGCGAAGCGGCGCCGTCTGCGGGCCGGACCACGGCCCCGCCTTTCGGCGTGGCCGCCCCCCCCGGCGCGGCCCCCTCGGTCATCGAGCATCCGGTGGGCGAGATCGTCACCGGCATCGGCCGGGACGGCACCATCGCGAACCGGCCGGCGACCAGCATCGGATCGGTCCTGGTGAACAGCCCGGGCGTCACGGTCCGGCAGGGCAATGGCGGCCGGGACGTGGTGATCTCGATCCGCGGCAACAACGCCCGCTCCACCGGCGTGATCAAGAACACCGTCGTTCTGGAGGACGGCTTCATCCTGACCCAACCGGACGGGGCGTCGCGCTTCGACCTCACGGACCCGCGGGCCTACAGCCGGATCGACGTGTTCCGCGGGCCGCAATCGCCCCTCTTCGGCAATTACGCCACCGGGGGCGCGCTCGCGTTCCGGACGAGGACCGGGCGGGAGATCGACGGCTACGAGATCGGGGTGGATGCCGGCAGCTTCGGCTACCTCAGCAATTACTTTACCGTCGGAGGCGTCAGCGGCCCGTTCGAGATCAGCCTGTTCGCGAGCGACGTCCGCGCCAACGGCTATCAGGACCATGCGAGCTATGACACGCAGACCATCAATCTGCTCGCGAGCTACACCCCGACCCCGGACAACCGCTTCACCCTCAAGGTGATCAACAACACCCTCGACGCAAACCTTCCCGCCCGCTCGTCCCTGGCCCAGTACCGGATCAACCCGTACCAGCGCGGCTGCGCCGCCGCCGCAAGCGCGGCGGCCGGCTGCACCACCTTCAACCTGTTCCGGAACGGAGCCTTCGGCGCGACCGTGCCGGTGACGGCGGATGAAGGCGGCTTCGGGCGCAACGACCGCCGGACCATCGTGGCGGCCCGCTGGGAGCACGACATCGACGCCTTCACCACGTGGCGCACGCAGCTCGGCTTCGACGAGCGCAACTTCGATCAGCCCTTCTACCAGACATCGTCGCGTGGCTCGTATCCGTCCTGGAATTTCCTGACGGACCTGACCCGGCGGGGGGATCTGTTCGGTCTGCCGGCGACCGGCTACGTCGCGCTGGCCTACAACACGATCGACAACCACATCACGACGTTCAACCGGGCGCCCTATGATGGCCCGCGCCTGGGGGCGCTGATCGGCGATCAGACGGCGGTGCAGTCGAATCTCGGCGGCCGGGCGCGGCTCGAACTCGCCCTGTCGGACCAATGGACCGGCGTTCTCGGCCTCAGCGCCGAGAGCACGTCCATCACCGGCCGCAACCTGGCCTACAGCTACGCGGCGAGCGGCGCGACGCGGACAGTGGCGGACGCGAACCGCTCCTTTCTCAACGTCGCCCCGGAACTGGCGCTAGTCTACCGGCCGGATCCGGCCTGGGCGCTGCGCGGCCGGGTCGCCACCGGCTATACGACGCCGGCCGCGAGCAACCTGTTCATCACCCCCGCCGGACTTCCGGGCAACAACACCCAGCTCCAGACGCAGGAAAATCTGGGCTTCGATCTCGGCGCAGAGTGGAGTCCGGTGACGGATCTTCGCTTCAGCGTCACCGGCTTCTACGAGTTCTTCCGCAACGAGCTGGTCACGCAATCGCCAGGGGCGGGCCTCCTCGCCTACACGTTCAACGCGCCCGCCTCGGAGCATCGGGGGATCGAGGTCGGCGCCGACTGGGCCTTCGCGCCCGGCTGGCGCGGAACCCTAGCCTACACGTTCGACGACCAGATCTACACCCGCTACACCGAGCAGCTCAGCGCGGGCAGCCTGAGCCGTCGGTTCGACCGGGCGGGGAACCGGATCCCCGGCGTTCCGGCCCACCAGCTGCTGGCCCGCCTGGGCTACGACGTGCCGAGCGGGCCGCTCGCCGGTCTCGGAGCCTTCGTGGAAACGGTGGTTCAGGGCGACTTCTACCTCGACAATGCCAATTCGCTGAAGGCGCCGGGCTATGCGATCGTCAACGCCAACCTGCACTACGCCACAGACCTGACCGGCGGATACGCCAAGCGGCTCAGCGTCTATCTCGAAGTGCGCAACCTGTTCGATACGACCTACGTGGCCTCCGCGCAGAATCTCGCCAATGGGATCAGCGCCACGACCGGCCTCCAGAACGGGGCGGCGGTGCTGGCGACGACGACCGGCTCGATCTTCGCGGGGGCTCCACGGAACATCGTCGGCGGGATGCGGCTGGCATTTTGAGCGTTGCCGGCGGGCCGGCGCGTGGTGTCAATGCCGAGCTTGCACTATGCTCCGGCGATCGATCGCGGGGGCCGGGCCGATGCGCGCGGTCCGGGCCGCGCGGCGCGGGCCGTGGGCGGAGACTTGGCGCGATGGTCGGATGAGGCGGCGCACCGTAATCGCTGGATTGGCGCTGGCCGGATGGCCACGCATCGCCGGAGCGCAGACGCAGGCCCACGTGGCGGCGCTCTGGCCGTTCACGGAAAGCGATGACGAAGGTCGCGCGCTCGCGGAGGCGTTCAATGCCGCCCTGCGCGACCAGGGGCATCCGGATCAGCCCGTCGATCACCGCTGGGGCGGTGCCGACCCCGAGCGGACGCGGATCCTGGCGACCGAACTCGTCGCCGCAAGGCCGCCGGTCATCTTCGCTTATCTGAATGCGCAACTCTCGGCCGTCGCGACGGCGACCCGAACGATTCCGATCGTGTTCGTCGGCGCCTCCGATCCGGTCGGGTTCGGGTACGTGGAGAGCCTCCAACGCCCGGGGGGCAACATCACGGGCTTCACGCTCTACGAGGCGCCCCTGGGTGGAAAATGGGTGGCGGCCCTCAAGGAAGCCGTGCCGAGCATCCGACGCGTCACGCTCCTGTCGAATCCGAGCACCGAGATCCGGGGCAAGAACCTCTACGCCGAGCCGTTCCGCAGCACCGCGGCCGCGCTGGGAATCGAACCTACGGTCGTGAAGGTCGAGAAGACTGCCGACATCGATCCTGTCATCGCAGATCTCGCGCGACAGGGGCACGGGGGGCTGATCGTCGCGCCCGGGACATTCAGCGAGGCCAACGGCGATCGCATCGTCGCGCTGACGACGCGCAACACGATCCCGACGGTCTTCGCCATCCGGCGCTTCGCCTATCGCGGCGGCCTGATGTCGTACGGTCCCGATCCGACCGAGGCGGTCCGTCGGGCGGCGGCCTATGTCGGTCGCATTCTCCGCGGCGAGAACCCGGCAACCCTGCCGGTCCAGGCGCCCACGAAGTTCGACTTCATCGTGAATCTCAAATCCGCGCGCGGCATGGGCGTGGACATCTCGTCGGCGCTCCTCGCCCAAGCCGATGAGATCGTCGAGTGACGGCGCTTCCCCCACCGACCGGAAATACGGTCCCGCGGTGGCTCCGCGTGCCGCTGTCGGTCAAGTTCGCGGTGGCCTTCGTGGGCCTCGTCAGCTTGGTCCTGCTCATCAACGGGGCCGTCGACCTGACCCTAAACTATCAGGACGCCAAGCGGACGGCGATCGAGACGCAGCGCACCAAGGCGCGGGCGGCCGCGGAACGCGTCGATGCCTTCCTGTCCGGAATCGAGAGCCAGATCGGCTGGACGACCCGCGCCGAGTGGCGGCGGATCCCCCCCGAGCAGCAGCGTTACGACTTCATTCGCCTGCTGCGCCAGGCGCCGGCGATAACGGAGGTCGCCTATCTCGATCCGGCCGGAAAGGAACAGCTGCGGGTGTCGCGGCTCGAACCCGACGCCGTAGGCAGCGGCAAGGATTTCTCGACCTCTCCGCGGTTCACCCAGGCCCTCGCCCAGAAGACCTGGTTCGGCCCGGTCTATTTCCGGCGCGGTTCCGAGCCTTACATGACGGTCTCGGTCGCCCATGCCGGCCGCGACCCGGGCGTGACCGTCGCGGAAGTCAATCTGAAGCTGATCTGGGATGTGGTCAGCGCGATCAACGTCGGCGAGCACGGCTACGCCTTCGTGACGACCGCGACCGGACGCCTGATCGCGCACCCGGATCTGAGTCTGGTCCTGCGTGACACCGACCTGTCCGGTCTGTCGGAGGTCGCGGCGGCGCTGCCCGGATCCCGGATGGCGGGACAGGATTACGAGATCACCACCGGCCTCGACGGCGGCTGGGTGCTGGCGGCCCATGCCACCATCCCGCGGGTCGACTGGATCGTGTTCGTGCAGGAATCGCTGCGCGACGCGATGGGGCCGGCTCTGGAATCCGTCATCCAGACCACCTCCCTGATGGGCCTCGGCGTGCTGCTGGCGGCCGTGGCGGGGACCTTTCTGGCGCGGCGCATGGTCGTTCCCATCCGACAGCTGGAGGATGGCGCAGAACGCTTCGGATCCGGAGACCTCTCGGAACGCATCGTGATCCGCACCGGCGACGAGATCGAGACCCTTGCGCACCGGTTCAACACGATGGCAGGCCGCGTCCAGGAATCCTACGAGACCCTGGAAGCCAAGGTCGAGGAGCGAACCCGCGACCTCAATCAATCACTCGATGACCTTCAGAGAGCCCAGAGCCGTCTCGTGCAATCGGAGAAGCTCGCGTCTTTGGGCCAACTCACCGCCGGCATCGCCCACGAGATCAAGAATCCGCTGAACTTCGTCAACAACTTCGCATCGCTCTCGAACGAGCTGGTGGACGAGTTGCGGGACACGCTCGAACCCGCCTCGCTCGATCCGAGCACGCGGGAGGAGGTCGAGGAGATCACCGGCCTTCTCAAGGGCAATCTCGAAAAGGTCGTCCAGCACGGCAAGCGTGCCGATTCGATCGTCAAGAATATGCTGCTGCACTCGCGCACTGGGTCCGGGGAGCATCGCCCGGTGGACGTCAACGCTCTGGTCGAGGAGAGCCTGAATCTTGCCTATCACGGAGCCCGTGCGGCGAAACCCAGCTTCAACGTGACCCTCGTGCGCGATTACGATCCGGCCGCCGGCACGGCCGACCTCTTTCCCCAGGAGATCACCCGGGTCCTCCTCAACCTGATGTCGAACGGATTCTACGCCACCGAGAAGAAGGCCAACGGCGCGGAGCCGGGCTACGAACCGACGCTGTCGATCGCCACCCGGGATCGGGGCGACAGCATCGAGATCCGCGTGCGCGACAACGGCACCGGTATCCCCGACAGCGTCAAGGCCAAGATGTTCGATCCGTTCTTCACCACGAAGCCGGCCGGCGAGGGAACGGGGCTCGGGCTCTCGTTGAGCCACGACATCCTCGTCAAGCAACACGGCGGGACGGTGGACGTCGCCACGGAGCCGGGCGCCTTCACCGAGTTCACCATCACCCTGCCGCGCCAGAGCGTCACGACGACCGCGCCCGCTGCGCCTCCACAGCCGGCGAGCGAGACCGAGAGCCAGCCATGAACGTCCTGATCCTCGTCGTCGATGACGAACCCGACGTGACCGACCTGTTTCGGCAGCAGTTCCGCCGCGAGCTGCGCGCCGGACGGTTCGCGATGGGCTTCGCGCATTCGGCGGCGGAGGCCCTGGACCGGATCAACGGGTCCAACGATCCGAGCCTGATTCTGATGCTCTCCGACATCAACATGCCCGGGATGACCGGCCTCGAATTGCTGCCGCGGGTGCGCGCCGCCCGGCCCGACGTGCCGGTGATCATGATCACGGCCTACGGCGATGCCGAGACGCGCGAGAAGGTCATCGCCGCCGGCGCGGTGGGCCTGATCACCAAGCCGATCGATTTCCCCGTCCTGAAGGCCGAGATCGACCGCCGCCTCTCCGCGCTCTCGGGGGCCGAATGACGCCCGGCATGCCGAGCGCCAAGATCCTCGTCGTCGATGACGAGCCGGATCTCGAGGCGCTGATCACCCAGAAGTTCCGCCGCCAGATCCGCCAGGGCCTCGTCACGTTCCTGTTCGCCCATGACGGACAGGAGGCCCTGGACCGCCTCTCGGACAACCGCGACGTCGATCTGGTCGTGTCCGACATCAACATGCCGCGCATGGACGGGCTGACGCTGCTCGCCAAGCTGCAGGACCTTGCCGAGCGCCCCTCGACCATCATCGTCTCGGCCTATGGCGACATGGCAAACATCCGCACGGCGATGAACCGGGGTGCCTTCGACTTCCTGACGAAGCCGATCGACTTCGTGGATCTCGAGACGACGATCGAGCGGACGCTGAGGCATGTCGAGGCTCTGCGCGAGGGCCGGCGGCGGCAATCGCTGGCCGAGCGGGCGCATGCCTCTCTGGCCCGGTACTTCTCGCCCAACCTCGCCGAGCGGCTCGCGGGGGATGCATCGGGCCTGGAACTCGGCGGCCACCGGCGCGACGTGGCCTCCCTGTTCACCGACATCGCCGGCTTCACCAGCCTGGTGGAGAGTCTCGACCCGGCGCAGCTCGCCGAGATCCTCAACGGCTACTTCGCCGAGATGACCGACGTGGTCTTCGCCCACGAGGGGACGGTGGCCAAGATCGTCGGCGACGCCCTGCACGTGCTGTTCGGGGCGCCGGGGGACCAACCGGACCACGCGGCCCGGGCGGTGGATTGCGCGCTGGCCCTCGACCAGGTGGCCGAGGGGTTCCGCGCGCGCTGGCGGGAGCGGGGGATCGAGATCGGCGTGACGCGGATCGGCGTCCATGCCGGGCCGGCGATCGTGGGCAATTTCGGCGGCGGCCGATACTTCGACTACACGGCCTACGGCGACACCATCAACACGGCGGCACGCCTGGAGAACGCCAACAAGGCGTTCGGAACGCGGATCTGCGTCAGCGAGGCGGTGGTGATCCGGGCCGGGCAGTTCCGCGGCCGGCCCCTCGGCGACCTCCTCCTGCGCGGCAAGCAGACGGCTCTGCGCGCCTACGAACCCCTGACGGAGGCGGTCTACGGCGACGCGCCGCTCGCCCAGTATCAGGACGCCTACGCGAAGCTCGATGCCGGGGAGGCCGGCGCCCTCGCGGCCTTCGCGGCCCTGGTCGGGCTGCGTCCCGACGACGGGGTCGCGGCCTTCCACCTGAAGCGCCTCCTGAACGGCGGCAGCGGCAGCCGGGTCGAGGTCCGCTGAGTTCCGCGCCCCGCCGGGATCCCCATCGGTACCCGCGATAGCCCCGCCTTAAGGCAGCGCCTATTACCATCCCCGGGCGCGCGATCGGACCCCCTCCCGATCGGCGCGGCTCGGAACGGGTGAAGGCGGGAGACCGGCGCATGAGACGGCGCGACGTCATCGCGGGCCTCGGCGGCGCGGCCGCGTGGCCGGCCCTCGCCGCCGGGCCGGCGAAGGGTCAGCGTCGCCTGGGGATCCTGCTGGTCTACGGCGAAGCGCATCCCGACAGTCCCGTCATCGTCGACACGCTCAAGGAAAGCCTCAATCGGGCCGGCTGGATCTGGGGCCAGAACCTCGCCGTCGACCTGCAGTACGGCAACGGCGAAGCCGAGCGGATGCGCGGTCAGGCCGAGGAGATTCTGGCGCGCAAGCCCGACGTGGTGCTCGCGCAGGGCGTCGTCGGCGCGACGGCGCTCCAGCGGGCGACCACGACGGTTCCGGTCGTCTTCATGATGCTGCAGGATCCGGTCGGCGGCGGCTTCGTATCCAACCTGTCGCGGCCCGGCGGCAATCTCACCGGCTTCACCAACTTCGACTTCATTCTCGTCGGCAAGTGGCTGCAACTCCTGAAGGAACTCAGTCCCGGCGTCACGCGGGCCCTCGCCCTGATCAACCCGGATTACCGGGCGCGCCTCGCGGGCTACACGGCCGAGATGGCCCGGATTGGCCCCGAACTCGGGATCGACGCCCGGATCGCCGGCGTGCACGACGCCGCCGAGATCGAGGCGGCGATCACGGGCTTCGCCGCCCAGCCGAAGGGCGGCCTCATCGCGCTGCCGGACGCGGTGACCGGCGTGTACAGCCAGCGGATCGTCGATCTGGCGGCCGCCTACCGTCTCCCGGCCGTCTACGCCTATGCGGCGCCGGTCCGCCTCGGTGGCCTCGCCGCCTACACGACCAGCGTCGAGCAGGATGTGCAGCGGGCGGCGGGCTACCTCGACCGGATCCTGCGCGGCGCGGTGGTCGGCGACCTGCCGGTGCAGGCGAGCGAGCGCTTCATCACCCTGCTCAACCTGAAGACGGCCGCCACCCTGGGTCTGACCATCTCGGCCTCGCTGATGGCGAAGGTGGACGAGTTGGTCGAGTAGCGGCTGCCGGAATCGTCGGCGGAGGTCGTCGCGGCGTCGCCGCGACGACCTCCGCGAAGCGGATCAGCTGAAGGCCGGCAGTCGTCCTTCGGGCGAGTAGCGATCGATGGCCGAGGGCAGGTCGCGCGAGAGGCGCTCCAACAGCTCGCTCTTGCTCAGGCCCGTGCGCTGCTCCAGGGCCGCCAACGTGTCCGGCCCGATGGCGCGCTCCAGATCCGCGGCCGGGATGTCGCGGTTCGGGCCGTGATTGATCCAGGATTGCGCCGTCTCGGCATGGCCGCCCTTGGTGAAATGATCGACCAGCTCGGTCAGGCCGCCGGCGATGAGGCCGCCGACGCCCCCCGCGCTGGCGCCGCCGAGGAGGCGATCCAGGTTCGCCGGGATCGTCGACCCCGTCGCGGGCGGGACCTGCGGTGCCGGCGACCGCGCCGGATCCTTGGCGTGGCCGCCAAGCCACTCGGCGATCCGGTCGCGGTTCTGGTAGCCGGCCACCGCCAGCAGTCCCAGCAGGGCGGTCATCGAGGGATATCCCTTACTCATGGCGTCGTCCTTCCTTAGTGCGGGCCGAAGCCCGGGTGGTACGGCGGTGGGCCGCCGCATCGGGTCATGCCGGCGTCTGGGCCGCGTCTGCCGCGACGGCTCTGCCGGCCAGGCCCAAGCCGTCATCCGCGCTCCGGCCAGCCGTGATGGCGCGCTTCACCGTCGAACGGGCCGCGTCGATGGCGATGGTCGCCGCCGACATCGTCCGGGCCTCGGTCGGGCGCTCCAGGGCATGCTTGGCGATGTCGCCCGCGAGATCGTCGATCTCCCGGGCCAGGATCTCGAGACGTCCGGAATCCGGTGTCTCCTGCGCCTCCTGACGGATCTGCAGCAGGCGGTCGGTCGCCTCCTCGACGCGCTCGCGGCGGAGGCGCGACAGGCGCTGGCCGATCCACGCGAGCGCCGAGCCGATGCCGCCGCCCAGGAAGGCGAGCAGGTAGATCCAAGTCTCATAGCGCTCGATGAAGCTCTGCTGCTCGCGCTCGTAATAGTCGACGGCGCCGGGATGGATGGGCAGCCTCGCGCTGGTCGCGCCGACGGTGCCGTCATAGGCGGGGGCCTGAACGTAGTCGGCGGCCGGCGTGACGTTCGCCATCGCGCTGCGCAGCTCGAACAGGTGCTGCGTGACGTCGGCCGCCACGGAGCGTGCGAGGCTCGACCGCGCCATCAGCCGGTACGAAGCGCCGACCGTGTGAACGTCGTCGGCCGGCACCTTGGGGCTGCCGCCGAAGGTCTCGGCCGGCATGGTGACCACCTGCAGACGCGGCAGCCGCGCGACGATCGCCTCGGCATTCTCGACATCCACGAAGGAGATCTTGCGGTTGCGGCTGGCCGCCTGGACGAGGCCGACGATCCGCTGGGCCGTCGGCGCGGTCGGCGCGATGACCGAGATCACTGCGTCGACCCGCTTGCGGGCGAAGGCCGCTCCCAGGTCGCTCTCGGCCATCTCGACCAGGGCGACGTGGCGCGGCGGCAGACCGCCTTCCGGCTCGGTGGTGACCAGCGTCAAACCATAGTGATCCAGCATGGCGCGGATGAGCGCCTCGTCGGCGTCCCGATGGGCCAGGATCGCGAGGCGCTTGCGATCGAGATCGGGGAAGCGGTCGATCCCGGCGGCTTCCGGCGAGGCGATGATCATCGCTTGGTCGCGTAGGATCGCCAACGTCAGGCCGTTGTCGGGGAGTTCGACGTCCGGGCGTACGATCGCCAGATCGACCCGCCCGTCACGCAGCGCCTCGGCACTGTCGCGCACGTCGTCGAAGGGTATGATCTTGAGTCGAATCTCCTTGTGGCGCTTGGCCAGGGCATCCGCGTAGGCCTGGATCAGCGCCGGCTCCGTCCCGTCCTTGGGAGCGACCGCGATGGTCAGGACGGTGGCGCGCGACACCCAGTAGGCCACGCCGGCGCCGACGCTCAGCAGGATGGCGAGCACCAGGAAGACGAATTCCTGACGCAGGAAGAGGCTGGCGAAGTGCCGCATCGGCTCTGCTCCCGCGCGTTGAGCGGTTCGGCCCGGCACCGTACCGGACATGGGCCGAGGGGCGGCGCCGGTGGCCCGGCGCCGCGGGATGAGGATCAGTGCTTGCCGGTGATCTTGTCGGCGAGGGTCTTGGCGCCGTCCTTGACGTCGCCGACGGTCTTCTGGGCCTCGCCCTTCAGCTCCTGCGCCTTGCCCTCGGCCACCAGCTTGTCGTTGCCCGTGGCCTTGCCGGCCGCCTGCTTGACGTTGCCGATCGCCTCGTTGGCCAGGCCCTTGATCTTGTCGGTGGTGCTGCTCATCGCGTGTGCTCCGTGCGGTTGGAGGGGGGTCGGGGATCCCGGCCGGGCGCGTTCCGCCCGTCGGGGATGGGCGGCGCCCGCATGGAGGCGCGGGCGCCGAGGGCGGTCAGACGCGCCGGGTCTCGTAGGCGCCGAGCAGGGTCGCGGGCTTCGGCGCGCCCAGGCGGCCGCCGAGGAAGGCCGCCAGGGCCCGAGGATCAGCGCCAGCGCCGCGTAGAAGGCGCCCTGCGTGGCCGCCGACTTGGCCGTCACGGCCGCGGCCTCGGCCTTCTGCTTGGCGGTGGCCACCGCCTGGTCGTACTGCGTCTCGTAGTCCTGGATCTGCTGGCGGGCCTGATCGACCGGGATGTTCTGCGCCTTGGCCAGGGCGTCGGCCGCGCGGGCCTCGGCCTGCTGCTTCTGCGACGCGTCACCCGTGAACAGCGCCTTGATCGCCGCCACCGCCGCGTCGCGGGCCGCCTGCGGGTCCTGGCCGGCGGTCTGCTGGCGGACCTTCTGCTCGATGCCGTCCAGCGGGTTCGAGATCTTCGCCAGCGACGGCGCCGCCGCCTGGGCCGCCGTCTGCACGGTGCCGCCCACGAGGGTGCCGGCGCCGCCGAGCGCCCCCGAGACCGTGCTCAGCGTGCCGCCGACCAGGCCGCTGGCGGCCGAGGTCAGCAGGTAGAGCACGACCAGCGTCGTCACCGCCCAGGACACGAGACCGTGCAGGGCGGCCGCGCCCGGCAGGGGCTTGCCCGAGAGCCGGCCGGCGATCAGGCCGCCGGCCAGCGAGGCGACGATGCCCGAGGCCACGAACCAGATGCCGGCGCCCATCGAGGCGGTCGAGGCGGAGGGATTGTCGGCCGCCGTCGTGCCCACCGAGGCCAGGCCCACCCCGACGCCGACGAGGTTGACGATCACCTGGGTCACCAGGGCGGTGACGGCGCCGGCGAAGATCGCCCCCCAGGACACTTGGTTGAGCAGGACGGCGCGCGTGTCGGCGTGCGCGTCCGGCGCGAGGGGCGTTGCTACGGTCTGGATGGTGGTCACGCTGTCACTCCGGTGGTGGTGGTCGTCGTGGTTCGTCGCGAGGGGGGATCGCGACGGGGCGTCGCCGGGGGGCGTCGCCAGGGGGCGTCGCGGTGGGGCGGCGCCGGCGAGGGGGCTCAGTCGCGGGCGCCTCATCCTGCGCGGAAGAGCCCTGGCCGCGCGGAAGATGAGGGCGGACATCGCCCGATCAATGGTCCGTCCATACCGGTACGGCGGTATTCATCCGTCAGGCCTGCTCAGCGGAAAGCCGTTCTCGCGCCCCCACACCACCGCCTCGCTGCGCTTGTGGATGCCGATCTTGCGGTACAAGGCGGCGCCGTGATTGCGCACCGTGTTGCGCGACAGGCCGAGCTTGCGCGCGATCGCGTCGTCGCCGAGGCCCGAGCAGATCAGGTTGAGGATCTGGCGCTCGCGCACCGTCAGGTTCGGCGCCGCCCCCTCGGCGGCCTCCCGGCCGGGGCGGCGCAGGGTCGCGAGCTTCTCGATCAGCCCGCGGCTGAACCACGACGTGTCGGCCATCACGGTCTCGATCGCGTCGAACAGCTCCCGCTCGGTGTGCTTGCGCTCGGTGATGTCCTGCAGGACCAGCAGGGCGAACTCGGCATCGTTGATGGTCACGCGCTCGGCCGAGACCAGGCAGTCGAGATTCGTCCCGCTCTCGTGGCGCAGGCACACCTCGACCCGAGGACGTAGCCGTGCCGGTCGAGGGCGGCCTCGACCTGCAGGCGCTGCTTGTCGGCGACCCACAGCCCGGCCTCGTCGAGGCTGCGCCCGACGATCCGGTCCTCGCCGTGGCCGAAGACCCGGCTGAACGCCTCGTTGATGCCGGTGACCTGGAACGTGTCCGCCCGCACCAGCACGGTCGGCACCGGCGTCATCCGGAACGCCTTGGCGAAGCGCTCCTCGCTCTGGCGCAGGGCCGTCTCGGCCTTCCGGCGCAGTTCGAGGTCGGCGAAGGTGAACAGCATGCACGGCTCGTCGCCCATCGCGATCGGCTGGCCGGCGACGATCACGAAGCGGCTGCCGCCGTCGGGCAGGTCGAGGCAGGCCTCCATCTGGGGGATCGTGCCGCCGGACTCGAGGCGCGCGACGGCGAGGTCGCGGTTGCGGGCGCCGGCCAGGACGTCGACCTCGTAGACGCTGCGGCCGATCACGGCGTCGCGGGTGAAGCCGGTCATCTCCAGGAAGCCGGTGTTGACCTTGACGTGGCGCAGGTCGGACAGCCGGGTGATCACCGCCGGGGCCGGGTTGGCGTTGAAGGTCCGCTCGAACCGCTCCTCGGCCTCGAACTGGTCGGAGACGTCCTTGAGGATCAGCGCGAGGCAGCTCGGCTTGCCGTCGCGGTCCGTGGCCACGAGGCTGCGCAGCGAGTGGACGAAATCCATCTCGGCTTGTCGGCCCGGCGCACCTCGACCACGACATCGTGGAAGCGCTCGCCGGCGACGACGCGCTCGATCGGATACTGGTTGGGCGCGACGTTGTTGCGGTAGCGCAGGCAGAACCGGTCCCGGTACGCGTCCACGGTCGGCCCGAGCTCGTCGAGGCTCTCGGCGCCGTGCATCGCCAGGGCGGCGGCGTTGGCGTACGCGATGGTCTGGTCGGGCTCGACCAGGATCACGCCCTCGCTCAGGCCGGCGATGATCTGCCGGAGTTCATGCCTGTCGACGCCCGCCGTCACCGCTCTCGCACCCCATGCCGCGCGCGCCGCCCCTCCGGCAGCCGGGCACAAACGGGTTGCGCACAAGCAGGTTCCACTGCGCTCGCGTTTTACACTGGTATACCTGCATCATTGACGCTGTCGTTATCGACCAGAGATAAGTCCGCGCCCTTCCGCCGGACGTGTCGTCCGCTGCGACAATGTTTCCATCCTATCGACACGAGAGCTTCCCGTGCAGCCCGCCGACGAAAAGCGGGATCTGGCCGACGCGTCCGATCCCGTCATCTCGTATGTCCATGCGCAGCTCGGTCATCGGCTGCGGCAATACTACTCAGAGGTCGTGGCGGTTGATGTCGGCTCGCGGCTCGCCGCCGTGCTGGATCGATTGTCCGCGGCCCTCGATGCAGCCGAAGCCGGCGGGCAGGTTCCCGATGCATTCAAGGACGACCTGATCGCGCTGGTGCCGCGTCTCAGGCGGTACGCCCTGTCGCTGACCTTCGATGGAGCCGAAGCGGATGATCTCGTACAGTTCACGCTGCTCAAGGCCTGGGAGCATCGCGAGCGATACGAGCCAGGCACTCGATTGGTCGCTTGGTTATTCACCATCCTGCGCAACGGCTTCATCAACGGGCGGCGCAAGAGGCGCCTCGAGATCGCGGATCCTGACGGCCTCCACGCTGCCACCGTTTCCGAACCGGCCGCGCAGGATCACGCCCTCGGACTGAAGGAGGTTCAGGCCGCCATCGACCGCCTCGAGCCGGCCTATCGCGAAGCGCTCCTCCTCGTCGCCATCGACGGCCTCCCCTACGAGGCCGCCGCCGCGGTGATCGGGTGCCCCGCTGGCACGGTGAAGAGCCGCGTCAGCCGCGCGCGCGACAGACTCCTGCGGGATCTCGGAGAAGCGTGATCGGGGCGCGCTGCCCTTGCCCAGCGACGTGTCGGACCTGGCTCATTCTTCCAAAGCCGGGACCTTGGGCCGCGGGAAAGGCCAACGTTCCGGAACAGCCGTGCCGCATGCAATGACGTCGCTCGACGGTCGCGCGGACGCCTGTCCGCGAGGCGTGGCGATCATTTGAGGAGTGCAACAAGCGACAGGAGGCCGCCCGACGATCCGCCGACAGGGGACCGACTGGCCCGGGCGGCGCGCTGCGCAATGGCCGGCGCGGCGGCCTAAGGCTAAGCCTGCGCAGGGAATGCGGGGCCAAACTCCGCCACCGTCGTCCCGGAACGTCCCCGATATTCCCGCCAATCGCAGACGGAAGACCCGGCGGTGATCGCGGATGCGTGCGCCGTGCGCAATCCGACACCGGCCACCGCGGCGTCAATCCATCTTTTGATGAGGACGCGGGGGTTTGGTTTTGCTGGTAAGGCGCCTTTGTTGCTGACCGCATCCACCGGACATTCCGTCTTCCGCGCGAGGAACCTCGATGCATGCGATCGGTACGAGGCCCGAACACGCCATACCCATGGACCAGATCGCTCCCGTCGCGTCCTCTCGCACCCGCAAGAAGCCTCATCCGGCTCTCGTCGTCGCGTCGATTGCTCTGGCTGTCGGGCTCTGGTTCGTCATCTACGCGGTATCCGGCCGCGTCATCTGGTTTTGGTAACGGCGCCGCCTTGGAGCCGGACGTCCATGGTCGCCCGCCCATTCGGAACAGGGCAGCGATAACCGGATCGCCTTCTCCAGCGCCGCAAATTCCGTGATGCCGTTTGAAGATGCGGCGCGGCTGGCTCGGATCGGCCAGTCAATCGGATACCTCGAACGACGCCTTCCTTGAACGGCGGCCTGGTGAGCCCCTTGCTGGGTCAGCCCGGGTTCCTCGATCCGGATGATCGCGATCATCGCTTTTCCGAGGCAGTTGATCCATTGCTGATGCGGGCGTCTCTGACTGAGTTCGAGGCCTTCCGACCAAAGCTGGCGCGCGCGACATCGGCCGACGGATCGTAGGGCGGCTGGCGTTGGCCTGAAGGGGGGTCGGAGGGAACTCTTGGCTCCTCACGACGCCCAACAACGGACACGCCGAGTCCAACAAAGCTGCCACCGTCCTCCTGTTACCCGATGAATCGATCCGTCATGCAGGTCTTCGGAGTATCCGAAAGGTTGCTGAAACCTGTGGCGCCCACATGATCGATATGAGCCTAACGCAAAATTTTGAAAACCGATCTCTAATCCCGAATGACCGGGCGACAGAGGTGCGGCACTGTATTCTCTGAAACAGCGCCGCCATGCATCCGGCACCTCCTGGAATCCTCCAATACGACCGCCAAGACATTATGGTCGCCACGAAACCCATCACCGCAGGCAATCGATATTCATACGACTACAAAGTCATTGATTTTACGCCTAAAACTGCTTTGCGACCACAAAGATGGGATTAATTGGCCCTATACTGCGGAGTCGAATCGCATGACAGTCCGCAATACGTTCTAGCGATGCGTCGAGATAGGTTACGCGGCCTCTCGTCCTCGTCCTTCCTGTCGCCTTCCCCACACCGGACAACTAGGGCGATCATTGCGCGAGGCTTGTATCTGAGTGGTCCGGTCTCGAGACCGGGACACGCCTCGCATCTCTCGGCGCGTGCCGTCAGTTCAACCTATTCATGAGCGAAAACCGGCCGCTCGGCCCCGCGCGAGACTGCTCACGAGGCGGAAGAGCGTCCGATCAGAGCCTCGGTCTCCTCAGCCGCATCCTGGACGAGCAGCAGGAGCCGAAGGCGTTCCTCGGGATCTCGGATACGCCTGTAGGCGTGCAGCAGCGCCTCGCACTGCTGATCAAGGTCGGCGCCATCCGTGGCGCTGTGAGTTCGCACATTGGCTGCGTCGGGAGCGTAAAGGACGTCCGGTTGAACCTGAAGCGCCCCCGCGATGCGGGTCACGAGACGCCTTGCGTCATCGCCGGCCGAGGCTGCGGAGCGGCTGTCGCTGCGATTTTCCCAGGAACCATCCGACCCGGCCTTCGCTTGAAGCGGCATCTTCTGTCCCATCGCTCGCTCCGCGCTGGCGCGAAAAACGCCAGTTCGGCTGCTTCTTACCACAATCCGTGCCGTATCCGGCACCAATTACACGCTCCGGTTGATATTGTTCTCGATATCTCTTGAAGCCGGAGTGAGTGCTTTTATACATTCGCAACTGAAGGTTGGTCCCGCAGCAATCGTGAGCGTCTCGGTGCCGAAGCTCAAGCTCGTTGACATCCAGACTCGCCCCACTGCATTGCAGCAGGCATTGGACGCCGTCGAGGTGGCCGGCACCTGGGACTGGGACATCGTCTCGGACTCGGTGCGTGCAGACACGTTCGTGGCATTGATGTTCAACGTCGATCCGGACGCCGCAGCCACAGGCGTTCCGCTATCGGCGTTTGTGGACGGCATGCATCCGGATGATCAGGAGCATGTCCACGCCTTGATCCGCCGCAGCATCGACGAAGACACCCCTTTCGTTGCCGAGTACAGGGTGCTTTCGGCTGACGGTGTTACGCGATGGGTTCTCGACCGTGGCTACACCGTTCGCGACGCATCGGGGCGTCCGATCCGGGGACGGGGCATCATCATCGATCTGACGCGGTCGCGCACCGGCACGAGAGCGGCGACGGGCGGTGAGTTGCACCCACTCTGCATGCCACCTTTAGAACGAGCAGCCGAACTCCTTTTGGCCGCGCAGCAGTCTCTCGTGCAGTTGCAGGATCCGAATCTGAAAGCACGCGCCGATGCGCTGCTGTTGGAGGTCGGACGCAAGCTCGCTCAGCAGGAGGTTCAGGCTCGGCGCCGGCACATGAATTAAGTGCGCGTCTGATGGCTTGCTTGGGTCAGGATACTTGAACCCACAAGCGGTGAGCCGACAGCAACGCGGCTCGGGATGGGATCGCAGGGGGTGGTTACGCCGGGGCGCCGGACTCGGACGCACGGGCGTCCCGAACCGGCAGCACACACGCACACCAGCCTCCGCCGGGTGAGCCTTGAAGCGACCAATGGCCGGCTCACGCGTTGTCCGGGACAACCGCCGTATCCCGGATTGCCCCATGCTCGCCCGATCCGCACTGCTCTTCATCGTCATGACGACGGGCGCGCAAGCCGCCGCCTTCGACGACCTGAAAGGCTACCTGGCATCCTGCCTGCGGTTCGAGATGAGCGGCGCCGGCGCGCACCGCGGCGGTCCCCTCGCGTCGAAGGTGAGGGATGCGTTAGATCGATGCTCCGACGATGTCGCGCGCCTCGAACGAGCGGATGGGCGTCGTCTGCGTGGCGATGGTGGGATCAGCCCGTCGACCAAGGAGGTGATCCGGAGCGTCGTGGGTGGCGGTGGCGGCGGTATCCGCACCGTCCGGTACTGAGGGAACGGGTCTCGGTGAAAAGACTGCCGACGTGCGTGAGAGGCCCGCGCCGGTGAACCGGGTGGGTCTTTCCAGACCCGAAGCTCAGGTGTCGAGAACACGCGGATCCGCGATCAAAGCTATCACGATACAGCGCAAGAGAATGCCCGGCGCGGCCAGGCCTGCAGGGCTTAAGTGGCGAAGGGTATCCGGGCCGGGACAATCGCACGCCCCCGATCATCGGTCGGATCGACCAGCGATCTGGTCGCAGGACAAAAGGAAGCGGGATTGGCCGCCGCTGGCGCGACGTTGATCCAGATAGACTCAACACAGCGAGCGTGGCGACCATGAACCAGACGGTCACAGCGATTGCATCGGCAATCCTCGCCGGCGCCCTCTTGGCGGCACCCACCGGTGCCCGGGCACAGGCCGGCGGCAGTTTCGCCAACCAAGGCTTCGGCAGCCACAACTTCGGGGCCGCAGCCGCCGGTGGCGGCGGCTTCAGCAATCAGGGCTTCGGCAATCACAACTTCGGAGCTGCAGCGGGTGGCGGCGGCTTCGCCAATCGGGGCTTTGGGAACCACAATTTCGGAGCTGCGGCGGGCGGCGGAGGCTTCGTCAACCAGGGCTTCGGCAATCACAATTTCGGAGCCGCGGCGGCCGGTGGTGGTGGGTTTGCCCACCGGGGCTTCGGCAACCCTCATATCGGCAGGCCAGGCGTCGGCCACGGGTTCCCCAATCGCGGGCTCGCCCATGACCTCAGCGCCCACCGCGGTTACGGCCTGTATCGGCATTACGGCGTGAACCGAGGCTTCTACGGACGTCCCTACGGATACGGCTACGGCTACGGACGACGCGGATATGGGCTCGGCGGGCTCGGTCTTGGAGTGGCCGTGGGAGGCCTCTACGGCGGATACGGTTATCCGGGATACGGCTACGGCTATGACGTCGGATATGGCGGCGGCTACGCTCCGGTCACCTATGGATACGACGACGTCGATTCGGATCGCACCATCGGTGATGACCGCTACTGCGCGCGTCGTTTCCGGTCCTACGATCCGCAGACCGGGACCTATCTCGGCCGGGATGGACGGCGCCATCGCTGCCGCTGATCAGGGGAGCACGCGCGAGGAACGGAACCGTCTGTGCCGTGCAGACAGGGCACGGTTCCGTTTTCGAGCTTTCATTCGAGGATGACGGGTCGGACGAGCACGTCCTGATCAAACGCAAGCTGCGACCGAGCGAAAGCCCTGCACAGCCATTCACCGCGGGGTCCACGGTGGTCTGGCACGGGAGTGTTCACCCGGAAGCGTTTGCACCGCCCAGCCGCATGCGCAGCGCCGCCTGTGGACCCGAACGCTTACGCTCGCACTGGGACGAATGGCCGAAGCCGCTGGCTAATGCGGCCACGCGCTTGCTGATGCCGCAGGCCACCTGCAGGGAGCCAGCGATCGCGCGGCGAGCGGCGGGCCTTCACCCCTCCCGCTTGCGCACGTCCTGCAACATGGAGCGATCGCGCGTCAGGTCGGCGACCAGCCGCCCGACTCGCCGGATTTCCGGCATATCCCTGACGACGAACTGCGTCTTTCAGCGGCGAAAGGTCGGCACGGCCGCTAGGCCTTGAACAGGCGACCGCCCCCCCCTCGCCGAGCGCGGCCACACGCGCGAGGCGCAGCGAGCACGGCTTGTTGACAGCGCTTGGAAAGGCTTCGGCGCAGCGCGGCCCTATGGGGTTAAGGGCTCGGGCATCCACCCCCCAGGGGTGAAATGCCGCCAACATTTATAAAAAATGCGCCGGTGGCGCTCCCAAGGGGAATCGAACCCCTGTTTTCGCCGTGAGAGGGCGACGTCCTAGACCGCTAGACGATGGGAGCTTTCCGGCGGCGCGGGGGTGCTATAGCCACGACCCGGCGGCGGAGCAAGAGCCTTCGTCAGGAAATCCGCCTCGGCGGGTCAGATCGGGTGCGGACAAGGATCGTGGTGGACAACGGTGACGTCGAAAAGGCCGGGATCGTGGCCGAGGGAGGCGTGCGGCTCGATCGAGCGCTGGTCACGCTGTTCCCGGATCTGTCCCGGGCCCGATTGCAGGACCTGATCCGCGCAGGCCATGTGAAGCGGGACGGTCTCCCGGCGCGCGATCCGGCCGCCAAAGTTGCCGCCGGCGCGTCCATCATCCTCACCGTGCCGCCTCCGGCACCGGCCGAGCCGGTGGCCGAAGCCGCAGACCTGCCGATCGTCTACGAGGATGACGATCTGATCGTCATCGACAAGCCGGCCGGCCTGGTGGTCCACCCGGCGCCGGGCCACGAGAGCGGGACGCTGGTCAACGCCCTCATCGCCCATTGCGGGGCCAGCCTGTCCGGGATCGGCGGAGTGCGCCGCCCCGGCATCGTCCATCGCCTCGACAAGGACACGAGCGGCCTGATCGTCGTCGCCAAGAACGACGCGGCGCATCAGGGCCTCACCGCGCAATTCGCCGATCACGGCCGGACCGGGCCGCTGGAACGCGCCTACGCCGCATTGGTCTGGGGCCTGCCCCAGCCGCGGGCGGGGACGATCCGGGCCAGCCTTGCCCGGTCCCGGTTCCATCGGGAGAAGATCGCCGTCGTCTCCGACGACAGCGGCCGCCATGCGGTCACGCATTATGCCGTCGCCGAGTCCTATCGCGAGGCTACCCTCGTGCGGTGTCGCCTGGAGACGGGTCGCACGCATCAGATCCGCGTGCATCTCGCCCATCGCGGACATCCCCTGCTCGGGGACACGGTCTACGGAGGTGCCTTCCGCACCAAGGCGGCCCGCCTGAGTCTGGAGGCGCGTGCCGCTCTAACGGCCCTGGGACGGCAGGCGCTCCACGCGGAACTGCTCGGCTTCAGTCACCCGCGCACGGGTGAGACGCTGCGCTTCGAGAGTGCGCTGCCGACCGACATGACTGCCCTGATCCAGGCACTCCGGGCCGACGCAGGCGACCCGGCGCGCCTGTAACCGCCCCTTGCGGCGTGCGAAAGAACACCCCGTACCGCGTCACATCGTGACATGGTACGATCAAAATCGCCGGTGGCGCGTTGTTGGCGACGTGGGTGTCATCGACCGTGACCGGCTCCCCGGCGACCTGCATGAGATGGGTGGCCGGCAGGGTCGGCTCAAGAGCGGCCCGAGTAGACGGCACTGTTGTCCGTCGCGTCCGCCCGGCAGGGGGACACAGGTTCAGGAGAAAGCCATGGCCGGTACGCTTCCCGTGCTCGCCAACGAAGGTGGCCTTTCGCGCTACCTCGACGAGATTCGCAAGTTTCCGATGCTGGAGCCGTCGGAGGAATTCACCCTCGCCAAGGCCTGGCGCGACGCCGGTGACCGCGAAGCGGCGCATCGCCTGGTGACGTCGCACCTGCGCCTCGTCGCCAAGATCGCCATGGGCTATCGCGGCTACGGCCTGCCGATCGGCGAGGTCGTGTCGGAAGGCAATGTCGGCCTGATGCAGGCGGTCAAGCGCTTCGATCCCGACAAGGGGTTCCGTCTCGCCACCTATGCCATGTGGTGGATCAAGGCAGCGATCCAGGAATACATCCTGCGGTCGTGGTCTCTGGTGAAGATGGGCACGACGGCCAACCAGAAGAAGCTGTTCTTCAACCTCCGCAAGGCGAAGGGACGGATCTCCGCCCTCGATGAGGGCGATCTGAAACCCGACCAGGTGTCGCAGATCGCCACGCGCCTCGGCGTGCCCGAGCAGGACGTGATCGACATGAACCGGCGTCTGTCCGGTGACACGTCGCTCAATGCGCCCCTGCGCGAGGAGGGCGAAGGTGAGTGGCAGGACTGGCTCGTGGACAACAGCCCGAGCCAGGAGACCGTGCTCGCGCGCGAACAGGAGGGCCAGAACCGCCTTTCCGCGCTGAAGGACGCCCTCGGTGTCCTCAACGCCCGCGAGCGGCGCATCTTCGAGGCGCGACGTCTCGCCGAGGATCCGATCACGCTGGAAGATCTTTCGGGCGAGTTCGGCGTCTCCCGCGAACGCGTTCGTCAGATCGAGGTGCGGGCCTTCGAAAAGGTGCAGGAAGCGGTCAAGCGCAACATTGCCAGTCGCGAGCTGCCGCGGACCGGCATTGAAGCCCGCTGACAGCAGGTCCCCGGCGTAACTGAGCGCCGGGGACGATCCCGTTCATCACTGCCAGGCGTCGAAGGCGCTCTGCATGACCTGGGCGCCGGCGGTCCCTTTCTCGAAGGTCAGCACCGCCCGGCGACCGGAGGTGTAGCGCAGCGCGATGTCGAACCAGTTCCGATGCAGGAGCAGGTCGGTGTTGCGCTCGACGTCGTTCTGCAGCGACGACAGGCCGATCAGGAAGAGGTTGTCGCGGACACGGACCGGCAGGCCCGAGACTGGCGAACCGCGGGCGCTCTGCTCATCCTTCGCTTGCAGCAATCCGACATCCTGGACCGTCCGCGCGGTGCCGCTGCTGCCGGTCTGGCTGAACGCAAGGCTCACCGTGTGGGAGGCCGGCAACGTCGTGTCGAGGTTGCGCTGGATGGTCATCACCAGCGTCAGCCCGGCCTCCGGAACGGTCACGGTCGCGACGACCGCGTTCTGAACCGGCTGCCCCTGCTCCCCGTTCACCGTCTCCAGGCGCCACGTCACCCGCCCCTGCGTGACGGTCGGCTGGCTGCTTTCTGCGCCGGCCCCTTCCTCGACGAGTTCAGCCCTCTGGGCGACCGAGACGCCCGCCTCGGCGGATGGCGCGTTGGTCCGAGACGGTACAGCACCGTCCGCGCGCGCAGGCGCCTTCGACACCGGCGCCGCATCGCCACCGACCCGATCGCCGAACTTGGACTCGGCCTCGGACTGCTGAGAATCCGCAGTCTCCGCCCCGCTGGATGGCAGATTCTGTGGGCGGTCGCGCAGCAGGAAGGCCGCGACGGCGATCAAGCCGATCACGACCGCAAGGACGCTTCCGACAAAGACGTTGCGCAGCACGCGGGAGCGCCCGGCTCGGAGCGGCACCACCTCGATGCGCGGGCGCTGGCGGCCCGATCCGACGTCTGCGGCGGCCTCGCCGGCGTCCTGCTCCTCGACCGAGGGGCGAGCCGAAGCCGCCGCCTCAGGGGGTAGCCCTTCGGGCGCAGCAGCGGCGGAGGCGCCCGGGCGCCTCGAGGTGATCGGGATCGGTGCCTCGCGCGGTCCGGACTCGGATGCGGAATCGCTATCCCGACCCGGGATCGCGAACGGCGCCTTGGCGGCAGGAAGCACCGGATCGGGCTTCGACGCGACGCTCGGCTCAGGGGGAGACGGTTCGGGGATCTCCGGCTCCGGCTGCACCGCCGGCGCGACCGCGATGGGCTCGGAGACGACCGGTGCAGGCGCCTGCACCGGAGAGGCCTGAACCGCATCGTTGGCCGGCGCAGGCAGACCGCCATGGTCGACCTCGAGCCGTTCGATCGCGGCGTCGAGGGCGCGCCGCTCGAGATCGATATCCGCCTCGGAGAGCGGCGGGTCGAGGGAGCGCAACTGGCTGATCAGCGCGTTGCGCGCACGGTCGTAGACCGCCTTGCGCAGAGCGGGCGTTCGATCCGGTAGCGCATCGAGCGCGCGCGCCAGAAGCGGATAGTAATCGGCCATAATACCCTGGTCCGCCCCTTCGGCCGCCGTCCGGCAACGCCGGTCGAAGGCCGGGGACCGATGGCCGCTCCCGCCGGACAGGTCCGGTCGCGGCCGTCGGCCGGTTTGTCGTATTCCGCCGCACGGATCGGTGCCCGCACGCCGGTTGCGCCGCATACGGCGGATCATTCGCGAGAATGAAGGCCCGACCGCCAGCCCGTTCTAGATCAAGCCTGCGCGGACTGGATACAGGCAGCGCAGCCGGAATCACGCGTCGTCAACGGGATAGCGCGCGACGCGTCAGTCCTCGAACGGGTTGTGCATGAGGATCGTGTCGTCCCGCTCGGGGGAGGTGGACAGCAGGGCGACCGGCGCCCCGATCAACTCCTCGATCCGGCGAACATACTTGATCGCCTGCGCCGGCAGGTCCGCCCAGGATCGAGCGCCTGCGGTCGTCTCCGACCAGCCCGGGATCACCTCATAGACCGGTTCGACCCGCGCCTGAGCGGCTTGGCTCGCCGGCAGATGGTCGATCGGCTGCCCGTCCAGCATGTAGCCCGTGCAGACGTGGATCTCCTCGAAGCCGTCGAGGATGTCGAGCTTGGTCAGCGCGATCCCGTGAATGCCGGAGGTCCGGACCGTCTGGCGCACCAGCACGGCGTCGAACCAGCCGCAGCGGCGCTTGCGCCCGGTGTTGACGCCGAACTCGCGGCCGCGGCTGCCGATGGTCTCGCCGATCTCGTCGAACAGCTCGGTTGGGAACGGCCCCTCGCCGACCCGGGTCGTGTAGGCCTTGGCGATGCCCAGCACGTAGCCGATCGCACCCGGGCCGAGGCCCGAGCCCGTCGCCGCCTGCGCGGCCACGATGTTGGAGGAGGTGACGAACGGATAGGTGCCGTGATCGACGTCGAGCAGCGCGCCCTGCGCGCCCTCGAACAGGATGCGCTTACCGGCCCGCCGCTCCTCGTCGAGCAGCGCCCAGACGGTGTCGGCGAAAGGCAGGATCTTCGGCGCAATGGCCTTCAGCTCCGACAGCAGCGCCTCGGCATTGACCTCGTCGATCCCGAGGCCGCGCCGCAGGGCGTTGTGATGGGTCAGCACGCGCTCGATCTTGGCCGGCAAGGCTTCGGGATCGGCAAGATCGACGACCCGGATCGCCCGGCGCCCGACCTTGTCCTCGTAGGCCGGCCCGATACCGCGCTTGGTGGTGCCGATCTTCAGGCCGGCATTGGCGGTCTCGCGGAAATGATCCAGCTCCCGGTGGAGCGGCAGGATCAGCGTGGCGTTGTCGGCGATCCGCAGGGACGCGGGGGAGACCTCCACACCCTGGGCCTTGATCCGGTCGATCTCGTCCACGAGATGCCAGGGATCGACCACGACGCCGTTGCCGATGACCGAGAGCTTGCCGCCGCGGACCACGCCCGACGGCAGCAGCGCCAGCTTGTAGGTGACGCCGTCGATGACGAGCGTATGGCCGGCATTATGCCCGCCCTGAAACCGGACGACGATGTCGGCCTGCTCGGAGAGCCAGTCGACGATCTTGCCCTTGCCTTCGTCGCCCCACTGGGCGCCCACAACGACGACGTTGGCCATGCCTGCCTGCTTACCCGCGACGGAAACCGGGACGGCGCCGCCCACGGGTGCAGGCGGCGCACGTCGTGTGCCGTTTCCGCGATCCAGCCAGCGAAATCAAGCAAGACACCGCACGGGCGACCCGTTCTGCGGTCCGGCGATAGGCCCGGCGCGGCTACTTGGCCTCGGTTCCGGGCGTCCGGCCCGGGAGTTCGTGCGGCTTGATGACCGGCATGGTACCGGACTGATCGGGCTTCACCACGGTCCCGGTCGTCCCGGAATCCGGTGGCTTGATGACCCCGTCGTTCTTCTGGAGCTTGTCGCTGAGCGACTGATCCTGCGGCGGCGCATCCGCGTTCGGGCGCACGCGCTCGGGCGGCGTCGGAGACGGGCTGGGGGTCTGAGCAAAGGCGGGCACCGCCGCCAGGGTCGCCGCGAAGGCGGCGATCAGGATCTTCTTCGGCATGAGAGCCTCCCCGGTTCGGGATACGAATTCGGGGAGGAACAGTCGGAGACGGAATCCGTTCCTGCGGGCCTGGAAGGCCGGAGGGTCCACCTGTGGACGGTATCCGGGCAACCGATGGGCTTCAGCCCCGACGCGCGGCCTCGATGTACAGGTCCCGCAGGCGCCGGGTCAGCGGCCCCGGACGCCCCTCGCCGATGGCGCGGCCGTCGATCTCGATGACCGGCATCACGAAGGCCGAGGCGCTGGTGTAGAAGGCCTCCTGTGCCGCGTAGGCCTCCTCGACCGGAATCAGCCGCTCCTCGATCCGCAGATCCGCCTCCTGGGCGAGGCGCAGGACCGACGCCCGGGTGATGCCCGGCAGGAGCGCCGTGGAGAGCGGCCGGGTGACGAGCACGCGGTCGCGGCTGACGATGAACGCGGTCGAGGACGAGCCTTCGGTCACCGCGCCATCCTCGACCATCCACGCCTCGGCGACGCCGGCCTCGGCCGCCTGCTGCTTGGCGAGCACCTGCGCCAGCAGGGCCACCGATTTGATGTCCCGTCGCTTCCAGCGCAGATCCTCGACGGTGATCACCCGGGCGCCGCTCTCGACAAGCGGGTTGGCGAGCACGGTCTTGGCCTGCGTGAACATCATCACGGTGGGCTCGGTGCCGGCCTTCGGGAAGGCGAAGTCGCGCTCGGCCACGCCCCGGGTCACCTGCATGTAGACCAGCCCCTCGGTGACGCCGTTGCGGGCGACGAGTTCGGTCTGCAGGCGCTCCCAGCTTGCCGCATCGTGCGGATTGCGGATGCCGATCTCACCGAGGGAGCGGTCGAGGCGGGCGAGATGCGCGGCGTTGTCGACGAGCTTGCCGTCGATGATCGCCGAGACCTCGTAGATGCCGTCCGCGAACAGGAAGCCGCGATCCATGATCGGCACGCGCGCCTCCTCGAAGGGGAGGAACTGGCCGTTGAGGTAGACGATGCGGGGAGCGGTCACGGAGAGCTGTCCTGTGTTCGTCGCGGGCCCAAGCAGGAATCGTGCGGGATGCTCAGCGGTCGCCGAACACCCGCCCGAAAATCGTGTCCACGTGCTTGAAGTGGTAGTCGAGATCGAAGCACGCCTCGATCTGTTCGGGCGCGAGCGCTGCGGCGACCTCCGGGTCCGCCTTGAGCAGGGCCAGGAAATCGCCCTCGCCGCGCCAGACCGGCATCGCGTTGCGCTGGACCAGCCGGTAGGAATCCTCGCGGGACACGCCGGCCTGGGTGAGCGCGAGAAGCACGCGCTGCGAGTGGATCAGGCCGCCGAGCCGGTCGAGGTTCTTCTGCATGTTGGCCGGGTAGACCAGCAGCTTCTCCATGACCCCGGTCATGCGGGCCAGAGCGAAGTCGAGGGTCACGGTGGCGTCGGGGCCGATCATCCGCTCGACGGAGGAGTGCGAGATGTCGCGCTCATGCCAGAGGGCGACGTTCTCCAGCGCCGGGGTGACGTAGCCGCGCACCATCCGGGCGAGGCCGGTGATGTTCTCGGTGAGGACCGGGTTGCGCTTGTGCGGCATGGCCGAGGAGCCCTTCTGCCCCTCGGAGAAGAACTCTTCCGCCTCCAGAACCTCGGTGCGCTGCAGGTGCCGGATCTCGATCGCCAGGCGCTCCAGGGACGAGGCGACGACGCCGAGGGTGGCAAAGAACATCGCGTGCCGGTCGCGCGGGATCACCTGGGTGGAGACCGGCTCGGCGGTCAGGCCCATCTTCTCGGCAACGTACTGCTCCACCCGCGGGTCGATATTGGCGAAGGTGCCGACCGCCCCGGAGATGGCGCAGGTGGCGACCTCCTCGCGGGCCGCGACGAGGCGGCGGCGGTTGCGCTCGAACTCGGCATAGGCCTGGGCCAGCTTCAGCCCGAAGGTGACCGGCTCGGCATGGATGCCGTGCGATCGGCCGATGGTGGGGGTCAGCTTGTGCTCGAAGGCCCTGGCCTTGAGGGCGGCGAGGAGCGAATCGACGTCGGCGATCAGGATGTCGGCGGCGCGCACCAACTGGACGTTGAGGCAGGTGTCGAGCACGTCCGACGAGGTCATGCCCTGGTGGACGAAGCGC
Organism: Methylobacterium sp. XJLW; assembly: GCF_003254375.1. Lineage (NCBI taxonomy): Bacteria > Pseudomonadati > Pseudomonadota > Alphaproteobacteria > Hyphomicrobiales > Methylobacteriaceae > Methylobacterium > Methylobacterium sp. XJLW. The sequence goes on from NZ_CP016429.1 coordinate 562,362, forward strand.
GCCTCGGGACCGACGATCTCGGCGAGATGGGTGAGGAAGGCGATGACATCGTGCTTCGTCACCGCCTCGATCGCGTCGATGCGGGCGACGTCGAAGACCGCGTCCTTACCCTTGGCCCAGATCGTCTCGGCCGCCTCCTTCGGGACGACGCCGATCTCGGCGAGCGCCGTGGTGGCGTGGGCCTCGATTTCGAACCAGATCCGGAATCGGCTCTCGGGCGACCAGATCGCCGTCATCGCGGGGCGGCTGTAGCGGGGGATCATGGGGGCCTCGGCACGGTCCGTATTGCGTGCGAGGCCGGTAGCATGCGCCGGCCCGGCCGCTCAATGCGCATCGGCCATGACGGGACGGCAACGGATGTGGACCGTCGGCGGCAGCGGGATCAGTCGATCCGCACCCAGCCCTGGCCCATCAGGCGCTCCTGCGGGCGGAAACGGGACTTGTAGTCCATCTTCCGCGACCCCTCGACCCAATAGCCGAGATAGAGATACGGCAGGCCGAGCCGTTGGGCCCGGCGGATATGGTCGAGGATCATGAAAGTCCCGGGAGAGCGCGCGGCTTCGGCGGGATCGTAGAACGAGTACACCATCGACAGCCCGTCGGAGAGGACGTCCGTCAGGCAGAAAGCGAGCGGCGGCCCGGAGCCGCGGCCGGTGACCGCCGTGTCCGGCCCGTGCCGCCGGTACGACACCAGATGCGTGTCGACGTGGCTGTCCTCGACCATCATGGCGTAGTCGAGCACGGTCATGTCGACCATGCCGCCGTCGCCGTGGCGGGCGTCGAGGTAGCGGCGGAACAGGGCGTACTGCTCCGAGGCGGGCCGGTTCGGCTCCGGCGTGCCGATCCAGTCGGCGCTCCGCGCCAGGATGCGTCTCTGGCTGGCGCTCGGCACGAATTCATCGACCACGACACGCACCGAGATGCACGCGCGGCAGGTCTCGCAGGCGGGACGGTAGGCGATCGTCTGCGAGCGACGGAAGCCGCCCTGGGTCAGGATCTCGTTGAGGTCGCGGGCGCGCCGCCCGACCAAGTGGGTGAAGACCTTCCGCTCCTCCTGTCCCGGCAGGTACGGGCACGGCGAGGGGGCCGTGAGGTAGAATTGCGGTGTGTCGCGCGGATGGCTGGTCACGCTTCTCACAGGCCCTGCGCCGGGTTCGTCCTCTCGGCGCCGGCATGTCAATGTACAGGCGACCGGCCGAGGCTCAATGGCCCGACCGGTCGCACCGTCAGATTTTCATCGCCGGGTTCGACGCTCAGCGGGCGTGGACGACGGCGAGGCCGAGCAGCAGGTCGTGACCGAGACGCCGGTCCGACCGCATCAGGCCGAACGCGATGTCGACGCACCAGAGCAGGAAGGTCGAGATCGCCACGTAAAACAACAGGGCGTGGACCGCGGCCGTGATCACGTCGACCCGCGCGCCGCTCTCGGGTGCGATGGTGCGCAGGCCCATCAACCGCTGGCCGATCGTGCTCTGCTTCGACCCGCCCACCGTGATCGCGCTATAGATGATGCCGCTCGCCGGCAGCACCGCGAACAGGGTCCAGCCGAGGCCGAACGTGACCACGCCGATCACGGTGATCAGCAAAGTCAGCAGGGCCGTGAAGCCGAAGATGAACAGGATATCGAGGAGATAGGCGACCGTCCGGCCGCCGAGACTCGCCCGCACGAATGGAACCGGCAGCGACGCCGCATAGCCGGGTGCCGTGTCGAAGCGCTGCGCGTATCCGGGTTGGGGGTTCTGCATGATGTCGCGTCCTGCCAGCGAGGCTGCGGGCGAGAAGGTGGGTGCGCGCCGCTCAGGCCGCAAGAGGATGCGTTTGCCCGGCCTCGGCTTCGCGCTGCTGCAGGACTGCCTTACCGTCCGGCCGGGTCGCCGGCCGCGGCGTCCGGCGTGTCGAGATAGAATCGCCTCAGCATATAGAGCGCGGGCCCCGACAGGGTCGTCCCCTCGGTGGCGAGGGCCACGAGGGTCGTCCCGGCATCGAACCGGCAGGTCAGCCAGTGCGGCCGGGTCCCGTCGGAATAATCGACCCGGACCGAATTCGCCGCCGGTCCCGGCGCCGCCCGCAGAAGCCGGATCCCAGGTTGCGGCGCCACGGCCGGCAACGCCCGTCGGCAGGTGGCGACGCGATCCCGGCGCAGGGTATCCTGGCAGGCGGCGAGCCCGCCGAGAAAGCCGGCGACGACCGCGGCCCCGAGGAGCCAGCGGTGCCCGCGTGTCACGGATGGCTGCGCAGGCGCTCCGCGACCCGCGGCGCATGATAGGTGAGGACGCCGTCGGCTCCGGCCCGCTTGAAGGCGAGGAGCGCCTCGACCATCGCGCGGTCGCCGTCGAGCCAGCCATTCCGGGCGGCCGCCTCGATCATCGCGTACTCGCCGGACACCTGGTAGGCGAAGGTCGGGACCTGGAACTCGTCGCGGACCCGGCGGATGATGTCGAGATAGGGCAGGCCCGGCTTGACCATCACCGAATCGGCGCCCTCGTCGAGGTCGAGGCGGACCTCGCGCAGGGCCTCGGACGAGTTGCCCGGATCCATCTGGTAGGTGCGCTTGTCGCCCACGAGGGCGGCCTTGGTGCCGATCGCGTCGCGGAACGGCCCGTAGAACGCACTGGCATACTTGGCCGCGTAGGCCATGATCTGCACGTCGAGGAACCCCGCCTTGTCGAGGCCGGCGCGGATCGCGCCCACGCGCCCGTCCATCATGTCGGAGGGGGCGATGATGTCGGTGCCGGCCTCGGCCTGAATCAGGCTCTGCTCGACGAGGACCGCGACGGTCTCGTCGTTGAGGACCGCGCCGTCCTTCATCAGGCCGTCATGGCCGTGGCTGGTGTAGGGATCGAGCGCCACGTCGGTCATGATCCCGACCTCGGGCACGGCCCGCTTCACGGCCCGCACCGCCCGGCAGACGAGATTGTTGGCGTTGAGCGCCTCCGAGCCGGTCGGGTCGCGCAGCGCCACATCCGTGTAGGGGAAGAACGAGATGGCCGGAATGCCGAGGCGCGCCGCGCGCTCCGCGTCGCGGACGACCTCGTCCACCGAGAGCCGCTCGACGCCGGGCATGGAGGCGATCGGCTCGCGCCGGCCCTCGCCCTCGATCACGAACATCGGCCAGATCAGATCGTCGACCGTCAGGGTATGCTCGCGGACCAGCCGGCGCGACCATTCCGATTTTCGGTTGCGGCGCGGGCGCTGGGTGATCTTGAGACCCTCCACGCGGGCGCCCTCGCGGGCGGCCTCCACGGCGAGAGGGCGCGGCTCTGGCAGGGTGTCTGACATGCGGCTTCGCTACCGTTCGCGCGGACCACGCCGCGGATCGCGCGGCGCCCCTGCGCCGGAGGCGTTCGACTACCACACCGGACCTGTGCGGCGAAACCCGACCGTTGACGCAGGACGGCGGAACGGCTTCAACCCGGCGCGTTGCGTTCCCGAAGACCAGGATCTTGTTCCCTGTCCATGAGCCGGCCCATCATCTCCGCGAGTCACCGATAGTGCCCGGCTATTTTCCGATCCGGCGCAGGACGCCCCGGCCCGGGGGGATCCCCAGCGACCGGATCGAGCGCGTCCAGGGGCCGGCACCCGGCACGTGGGATACGGTGCTGATCTGGTTCATGCGGCTCACGGCCCTCGTCTGGCTGCTCAAGAGCGTCTTCGCCTGGGCGACCATCCTCGACATCGTGCCGGGGGTCCGCCCCTTCGAGGCCGAGCCCTTCGGCCGCCAATCCGCCATCGTCTACTTCGCGGTGATCGATGCCGCCGCGGCGATCGGCCTGTGGCTGACGAGCGCCTGGGGCGGCGTCATCTGGCTGCTCGCCGTCACGTCGGCGATGACGCTGGCGGTTCTGACACCGCAACTCTTGCCGTTATCGGTGCCGCTGCTCGTATTCGGGGGCTGCGTCGTGACGTTGTACTTCCTGCTGTCCTGGCTGGCGGCGCAGGAAGCACGGTGAACGAACCGTTCTTATCTTCATTCAGTTTGTCTTTACCGCGAAGAGTAAATCGCGAATTCATCCTGTCGCTTAAATCGCCTTTCATTCCCGAGCCCTAGCTTAGCCATCATCAACGGCGCCGCATCGAACGGGTGCCGGATCATCGGATGGCGAGGCAGAGATGAAGACCCAGAACGCCCGAGTCGCGCAGATCGAAGCTCCCGAGGAAGGCTTGGGCGCGAAGGGCTCCTACCTGGAGGCGCTCCACCTCGTGGAACGGCTGCACCGCCGCCTGCTCGACGTGATCAAGGACGAGTTCGAGCGCCGCGGCCGCGAGGACGTCAACAGCGTCCAGGCGCTGCTGCTGTACAACATCGGCGACAAGGAACTGACCGCGAGCGAGCTGCGGACCAAGGGGTACTATCTCGGCTCCAACGTCTCCTACAACGTGAAGAAGCTGGTCGAGGCGGGCTACCTCCACCATGCCCGCTCGAAGACGGACCGGCGCTCCGTGCGGATCAGCCTGACCGACAAGGGCCGTCAGGTCCACGAGATCATCCAGGGGCTGTACGACAAGCATGCCCGGACGATCACGCCGATCGGTGGGATCTCCGAGGACGATTTCGCCCGCCTGAATCAGGCGCTCGGCCGCCTGGAGCGCTTCTGGACCGACCAGATCCGCTACCGCCTCTGAGGCTCAGAGGTTGAGGAGCCCGGCAACCCCGGCGATCACCGCATAGGCGAAGCCGGCATTGATGGCGACGCCGAACACGCCGATGACGAGGCCGCCCAGCACGACGAGACCGTCGCGCTCGACGAGGCCGAGCCCGACCAGGCAGACGGCGAGACCGAGCGGGATCTGCCCGACGATGGGCGCGGCCACGATCAGCGCCAGCGCCAGGGCCAGCAGGACGATCCCCATGCCGCGCATGCCGAGCGCGGTCTCGAAGACGCTGACGCGGGGGCGCGACCAGCGCTCCAGGCGGCGCAGGATCGGCACCGCGCGGGTCACAGCGCGCCGGACATCCGTCAAGGCGATGGAGCGGCCCAGCAGCATCCGCGGCAGCCACGGTGCCGACATGCCGGCGGCGATCTGGATCGCCACGAGCAGCAGGAGCAGGCCGCAGATCAGTGGGATCGGCGGCGGCATCGGCAGGCAGTTCGGCAGCCCCAGCAGGACCACGAGCAGCGCGAAGGCGCGATCCCGTAGGACCGCGACGATGTCGCCCACGGTGAGGCGCTCGCCCTCCTGGCTCGCCAGCACGGTGAGGACGTCCGACGTTCGTGCACCGGAGGTCAAGGATCTGCCAACCTTCGCTAACCCGCGGGGGCTCTAGCCGAGAACATCTGGCACGCCAAGCACGGCGGATTCGCGACAGCGCGATGGCGGCCGGCAGGTGGCCGCGCACCGCGCCGCGCCCGGCAGCCCGGCCAAGCATTCCCAAAGTCACAGCGCATGCCGGCGGACATGCGGCGCGCTTTTGCCGGGCTTCCGGATGATGGCGCCAACAAATCCGGGGATGCCATCGCGCCAATCGATGCAAAAAGGTTAATTTTATCTTAAAACGATCCTTCGAGTCTGGAGGATTGACCGTGCAAAGCCAGCGCACAGCCTCAAAGATCCATGCGCGAAGGCGAACGACCCTGATTCTTCTGGCAGGCATCGTGGGTTTTTCTTCAACGGCGCACGCCAGCGAGATCGACACGCTGCTGTTCGGCAGCCTCGACGCGGGCGGCGACACGTTCCTGACCCTCGGCGCGAAGGTCGGCCTTACCTCTCTCGCGCAGGAGGGTTTCGTCGCGCTGGCGACCGTCGGCGGCGGACGGCGCACGGAAAGCGGCGCGGACGGTCCCCGCGCACGGTACACCGTCGCCGCCGCCGCACTCGCCGGGCATCAGTGGTTTTTCGACTGGGGCGTAGTCGCGGCCTATGCCGGCCTCGAGACCACGAGCGAGATGCTGATCGCAGGGCCGACGCGCGACGCCCTGCCGACCCGCTTCGGCCTGCGCCTGCACGGCGAGGTCTGGGCACGTCCGACCGCTGCGACGCTGCTTCAGGCGACCGCCGTCGCGGGATCGGCCCGGGACAGCCTCTGGGCGCGCCTCGCCTGGGGCTATCGCCTCTGGGAGACCTATCTCGGCCCAGAGGCGGCGCTCTACACCGACGCGACCGGCTACGCGAAGTGGAGCCTCGGCCTGCACGGGACAGACTTCGCCCTCGGCCGGTACAGCCTCCGCGCATCGGTGGGCCTTCAGACCGAGTCGCGCCGGGCCCGGGCTTGTCCCTACGTGACGCTGTCGGTCTGGTCGCCCCTCTGATCGGCGCTCGGCCGGGCCTCGAGGGCATCGAGGAAGGCGGCCGCGTCGCGGCGGATCTCGGCGCGGCGCTTGTCGCCGAATCCGCGCAGGGTCCGGTACGGCATCGCCAAGCGCTGATTGCCGGCCAGCCGCTCCTCGTTCTCGATCAGGAAGTTCCAGTAGAGATAGTTGAACGGACAGGCCTCGGGCCCGGACTTGACCTTCACGTCGTAGGCGCAGGACGCGCAGTAATCGGACATCCGGTCGATATAGGCGCCCGAGGCCGCATAGGGCTTGGAGCCCATCACGCCGCCATCGGCCCACAGAACCATGCCGTGAACGTTGGGCAACTCGACCCATTCGTAGGCGTCGGCGAAGACGATCAGGTACCATTCCTCCACCTGCGCCGGGTCGAGGCCGGCGATGAGGGCGAAGTTGCCGGTCACCATCAGGCGCTGGATGTGGTGGGCGTAGGCGTGGGCGCGCGTCTCGGCGACCACCTGCGCGACGCAGTTCAGCGCCGTTTCCCCCGACCAGTAGAACCACGGCAGGTCGCGGCGCGCGCCGAGGGCATTGGTGTCCCGGTAGGCGGGCATCCGCGCCCAGTAGAGGCCGCGCACGTATTCCCGCCAGCCGAGGATCTGCCGGATGAAGCCCTCGACGCAGTGGAGCGGCGCCGCACCGTCGCGGTAGGCGCGCTCGGCCGCCCAGCAGACCTCCTCGGCGGTAAGCAGGCCGGCGTTGAGGGCGGGCGACAGGAGGGCGTGGTACAGGAACGGCGCGCCGGTCTTCATTGCGTCCTGATAGTCGCCGAAGGTCGGAAGGGCCTCGGCCAGGAAGTGCCGGAGCGCCGCGAGGGCGTCGGCCCGGGTCACCGGCCAGGAGAAGCCGGAGAGATCGCCGAAATGGTCGCCGAATTCCGCCTCGACGAGGGCGATGGCCTCGCGCGTCACGGAATCGGGCTGGAAGCCGATCCGGTCCGGCGGACGATGCCCCTTGGGCAGGCGCTTGCGGTTCTCGGGATCGTAATTCCAGCGGCCGCCGGCGGGCTCGCCGCCATCCATCAGAAGGCCGGTCCGACGCCGCATGCCCCGGTAGAAGGTCTCCATCCGCAGGTGATGCCGGCCGTCTGCCCATTTCGCGAAATCCTCACGCGGACACAGGAAGCGGTTGTCGGCGCGGATCTCGAGCGGCATCGGCAGGCTCTCGCGCCAATCCTGCATCATTTCCCAGACGCGCCACTCGCCCGGTTCGGTGACGACGATCCGCTCCGGCCGGTGCCGCGCGACGGCGCGCTCCAGTTCGCCGGTGAAACTACCGGTATTGCCCGCCTCGGTGAGGCGCACGTAGTCGACGGTGATCCCCTCCGCCTCCAATTCGGCCGCGAAGTGGCGCATGGCGGCGAACAGGAAGGCGATCTTCTGCTTGTGGTGGCGGACATAGGTCGCCTCGTCCCGGACCTCGACCATCAGCACCACGTCGCATTCGGGGTCGAGGTCGACGAGGCTCGAGACCCGGCGCGTCAGCTGATCGCCGAGGACGAAACGCAGCGTGCCGCGCGGTGCGGCGGCGCCGCGGCGTTTTCCGGCCATCGTCTCAGCCCTTGGTCCGGAGGGCGGAGCGGCCGCCATCCACGCCGATGACTTGGCCGGTGATCCAGGCCGCCTCATCGGAGACCAGGAAGGCGGCCAGGGCGCCGACATCCTCCGGACGCCCGAGCCGTTGGAGGGCATGCATGGCCGCAATCCCCTGCGCGAGGGTCTCGTTGCCGGTGATCCCCGCAGCGAGCGGCGTGCGCGTCAGCGAGGGCGCCACGACGTTGATGCGGATCTGGGGCGCGAGTTCGGCCGCCAGGGACAGTGCCATGCCCTCGATGGCGCCTTTCGCCATGGCGACGGAGGCATGCGCGGCAAAACCCTGCGCCACCGCCACCGTCGAGAACAGGACGATCCCGGCCCCCGCCGCGCCGGCACCGGCCTTCAGCGCGCCCGCGGCGGCCTGCACCGCCGAGAAGGCGCCGAGCGCATTGATGGCGAAGTCGCCCTCGACATCGGCCCGCGTCAACCGATTCAGCGGCCGCAGATTGATGGTGCCGACCGCGTAGACCAGCCCCGCGAGGTCCGGGCCCGCCGCCTCGGTCACGGCGGACGCGAAGTCCGGATCGGTGACGTCGCCCGCGGTGATGCGCGTCTCCCCCAGATCCTCGGCGACCTTAGACAGGCGATCCGCGTCGCGGGCCGCGAGATGCAGGGCGTAGCCTCGGGCGCGGAGGGCACGCGCCGTGGCAAGACCGATGCCTCCGGTTCCGCCGTAGATGATCACCCGACGCACGCCGAACCCCTTGCTACCCGCATTGGCACGATCAAGGTAAGGCGAGGGACGCTCCCGGGCAGACGGCGGATCCGCGCCCTCCACGTGCACAAGGTCGCAGGCGGCAAGGATGAAGTTCGCGTTCGCCGGCATCGACTTCCTCGGCGGAGTCTTCGAGGGACTGCTGGATGCCGGCTGGACGCCGGTGAAGCTGTTCACCCGCCCCTGTGACGGGATCTACGACCACAACGAAGTCATCGTCGCCCGCGCCCGGGCGCTGCGGCTGCCGATCCAGCTGTCGCGGATCCGCGAACGGGATATCGAGGCGCTTCAGGCCGAGCACGGCCGGGATTGGGCGCTCGTGGTCGCGGGATATCCCTGGCTCATCAAGGGCTGGAAGGGCCGCGCCGCCTACGGCCTCAACATCCACCCCTCCCCGCTTCCGACGGGCCGCGGCCCCTACCCGCTGTTCCGCGCCGTCCTCGACCGCTACGAGAGCTGGGGCGTCACCGCCCATGTCCTTGCCGACGGCTTCGACACCGGCGACATCCTCGCGCAGGATATCTTCGGCTTAAGTTCGCACGAGAGCCACGAGACCCTGCTGGCCAAGTGCCAGATGGCGGCCCGCCGTCTCGCCGCGGACCCGCTCGGCCGTGAACTGCCCGCACGATGGCGGAGATCCGAGCCGCAGGGCGACGGCTCCTACTGGCCCCGTGCCACCGATTTCGACCGGACGCTCGATTTCCGGCAGGATGTCGCGACGGTCCTGCGCCGGGTGCGGGCCTTCGGCACGGTCGAGACGATTGCGCGGCTGGGAGATGCCCGGGTGTTCGTGGCGGAGGCCCAGGGCTGGCCGGAACGCCACGCGCACACGCCCGGGACGGTGGTGCACCGCCACCGCCGCCACGTCGTGGTCGCGGCCCTCGACGGCTACGTTCAGCTGACCCGCTGGTCACCGGTGCCCCTCGCGGAAGTTGGGCAGGTCGGCCGCTGACCGACGCCGACCGGGAACCGAAGCGCGAACCCTGATGTTTCCGGCGGCCCAGGACATTACGGAGTCCGACATGTCGACACGCGCCAGCCTCGCCGCAGCCCTCGGGTTTGCCGCGCTGTTCACCGGCTCCGCCTTCGCGCAGGCGGTGATCGTGACTCCCGACGAGTTCGGCCCCGACGACGATGTGGTGGTGCGCGACTACATCGTGCGCCGACCGGTGGGGCCCGGGCCGATCGTCGGATCGATCCCGCTGCGTCCCGGCAGCATCGTGCCGCCCGACGTGCGTCTGGCCCCCTTCACCGAGGCCCCGAATCCGCGCCTGCGGCGCTTCGGCTACTTCGTGGCGCCGGGCGACAAGATCGTGGTCGTCGACCCCGAGACCCGTGCGGTGGTGCGAATCCTCGATCGCTGACGCCCCGCGGCGCGCGGCTCACCAGTCGCTGAGCGCCGCGCGCTTCCAGCGATCGGGCGCGACACAGCGGTACTCGTAGGCCTCGTCCCAGGCGTGGTCCCCCGGGATGCAGGGTGCGCGGCTGCTCTCGGGCGGCCGCGGCAGCGTCTCGCGGAAAGAGGCGGCCTCGATCTGCCCGGTGTCGCTCACGCGCAGGACCGGTCCGGCTCCCGTGCCATAGACCAGATCGCGACCGTCGAAGCCGAGGCTGCGGGAGAAGCCGCCGTCGCGGTTGCCGTCGAGCCCGATCGCCTGTCCGGCCGCGAGCAGCATCGGCACGCCGGTAAACCGCGCCGCGGCAGCGTCGATCCCGATGCCGTAGGTCCCCTCCCCCTGGAACGAGATCGCCCGGTCGGTGATGGATCCGGTGAGATTGCCCATGAGGATGCCGTAGCCGGTATGGGCCCCCGGCACGCCGCCGGTGGAGATCTGCAGACCGACCCGCTGGCGGTTCCGATCCGTCGTCGGCGATTGCGCCGAGACGTCGATCTCGGCGCCGATGCACGAGGCCACGGGGTCGGCCTCGTCGGTCATGTCGACGCAATTGAAGTTGCCGGCCCAGGACGGCCCCACCGGCCCCACCCCGTTCGGTTCCTTGAAGATCGTGCCATTGACGGCGACGTTCTGTGCCCCGGTGCTGGCGAGGGCGCGATTGTGCAGTTCGCCCGTGATCGTCCATTCGTAGCCGGCATTGTGCGGGCCGGTGGAGCCGAGCGCCCAGATCGCCTTGTAGGTGTGAGTGGCCTCACCCGACCCTTCGGGCACGTGCCGGTCGACCCGCAGGGTCGAGACCGGATCAAAGGCCTGCGGCCGGTTCCAGAGGAAGACGTGGCCGCCGTCCAGCCCCGGCACGCCGGTTCCCTGGACGCTCCGGGAAAGGGTCGGCAGCCAAGGCTGATCGGGGACAGGCGCGGCTGACGGCGGCCGTCCGGGTGCCTCGGCGGCGCCGGAAAGCGGCAGACCGGCCGCGATGCTGGCCAGCAGGACCAAGCCAGGGCGGATGCGCATGATCGTCTCCGATATCCGTACGGCACGGCCGCGCCCGGAACCGGACGGGCGGCCGCCCCTCGGTGCGAGATAGGCTCTGCCGAGCGTCGCGGCGACATTAGCCCCGATCAACCGGGCAGGTTGCGGATTCGGTGCCTGGATCCCGATGTGATCTGATGCAGGCCGGATTTCGCCACCGGTTCGGACCCATGAAAGCCCTTCGTTTCCTGCGAATTTGGCTCCTGATATCGATCCCGCTGGGCCTCCTGGTCGGCAGGTTCATCAAGGTCGGCAAGGGACCGCCATCGCCCGGAAAGGGCCCGCGGTGATTATGCGAACTCCCGCCGATAGACGCGCCACGTCTTGTCCTTCTGCCGGACGATCGGGGACCATCAATCATCTATTAGTAAATACCGCGCATTTTTACTGATATCGCGCCCATCAACGGATCCAGGCAGGAACCTCGGCCGTGTCCCGCACCGCACGCCCTTACAGCGCCCTGGCGGAGCGACGGGCGACCGAGCGGAAGCCCACCGCCCTGCTGGCCTTTGCTCAGCAACGGGACGGCGCGCGTTATCCGTGTCAGGTCAGAAACATCTCCGATCGCGGCGCGATGTTGGAGTTCCTCGGCCAGCAGGCGGCGCTGCTCGAGAACGCGTTCTATCTGGTGTTGACGAGTTCAGAAACGCGGCACGCGGTTCGCCTGATCTGGCGGACGGAGCAGACGGTCGGCGTGGCGTTCAGTCCGGATTCCGATTGAGGCACGCGCCGTCCCGGCTCAAGTCGCCAAGGTCGCCATGAGCATCAGTCCGAATGCCGGGAGCGTCAGCGCCAGGATAGCCAGGGCGTCGAGCGGTGCCGGCCGGCTCGCGGCGAGCCAGCGATGCTCGGCGAACTTCTCGGCTGCGAAACCGAAGAGAACCAAGCCGCAACCGATGAACGTGACAAGCGCGGACATGACCCGGCCCCTTTGCGGAACGCCGCACGGAAGCGTGCGCCTGCCCGGCAGTACCCGCCGCGGAGGCGTAAAGTTTCACCGCAGGTCCGCCGATCGCGAAAATCACCACCCGGGCGCCTACGGGTCCCTGCACTCCGGACACGACCGCAGGGCGGCGCCGCGCCGGCATCTCCACCGTAGACCCGTGCCGAGCGCGTGCCCTCAGGGTCAGGGGGTTGCAATCCCGCGCAGATCCGTCGAGGCGGAAGCAAGCGGCATCGTTGAGGATTGTCGCAGGCAGCGGGGGGACTTCGACCTGTGAAGGCGAGCGGCAGCGGCGTGGCTGTGGGACATGAGGGCTGGTTGTACTGGGTCGGGCGCGCCGGCGAGGTAGAGGCCTTCTACGGCGACACCGCGACCTCGCGACGGATCCTCAGACGCTGGACCCGGCTGATCGGGCAACGGGCACGCCGCCTGGACGCCCTCGGAATCCGCCACGTGCATACCGTCGTCCCCGACAAGCTGGCGATCTATCCCGACCTGCTCGGCCGCCCCTTTCCGGGGCTCGACGACCCACCGGGCGTCCGCCTCGCCCGATCGGTCGCCGTCGACAGCGGAGCTCCGATGGCGGATCTGCAGACGCCACTCGTGGCCGCGCGGGACGGCGAGCCGGTCTACCTGCGGACGGACACGCACTGGACCTATCGCGGCTATCTCATCGCCTATCGCGCCCTCTGCGAAGCCCTGAACGCACCGGTGGCGGACCATGTCTTTGCCGGCACCAGCACCCGCGAGACCTTCACCTTCGATCTCGGCGAGAAGCTCGTCCCTCCGGTCGACGAAGCGTATGTGGCTTACGATTTCCCGCGCCGTGCCGAACGGATCGACGCGAACGCGCTGGTCGAGGTTCGCGAGTCCGGACGCGCCGTGCGACCGCGCGGTCTGTTCGTCGGGTCGCGGGTCGTGCTGCAGAACAAAACGGCCCCTGATCCGCGGCGCGTGATCCTGTTCGGCGATTCCTACATCTACAGCCCGGGGGCGCGTCTCACCGCCATGCTGGCCGAGACCTTCCACGAGGTGCACGCGATCTGGTCGGCGAATATCGACTGGCGCTATGTCGAGGCGGTTCGGCCGGATGTCGTGATCTTCGAGATCGCGGAGCGTTTCCTGCGTCAGGTCCCCAACGACAGGATCCACATCGATCGCTTCGCAGCGGCCCGAGCGCGCCGTGCCGTCCGCCCGACCCTCCGCGAACAGATCCGGCGCTGGCTGCGCTGAGACGATCATGCGGACGTCCTCGTCGGTTTCGGCCGCCCCTGACGATGGCGCCAACCCCGAGGTCTCGCATCATCGACTCGGCGCGCACGGCCGGTTCATCGATGCGGCGGTGAAAAACGGCGAGAGCCCCGTCGCGGGGGCGACGGGGCTCTGCGTGAAAATTCGTGGCTCGGCTCAGTAGCCGGAGCCGTAGTAACCCGGACCCCGGCTCAAAGCGCCCGCCGCAACGGCTCCGGCGGCCGCACCGGCGATGCCAAGACCGACTGCAGCCCCGGTCGAGATCCCGCGATGACGACGGTAGCCGTAATCCCGGCGCGGGCCGTATCCGCGATGATATCCGTGGCCGTATCCGTAGCCGTGATGCCGCCCGTAGCCATAGCCCTGCGCGTCCGCGCTGGTGGCGCCGAGAGCTCCGATGGAGAGGCTCAGGGCGGAGATGAGTGCGAGCTTTCGCATCGATGAATCCTTCACGGTTACGTTGGGGCCCCAACCCAATACGCCGCAAAGAGGTTCCACCGCAGGTTCTGCGAGCGCCGGCGCAATCGGCAACGCACCGCCAATCTGAAAGGAAGTCCCCATCAACGACCGCGGGCGGTTCGCCGTTACCGGCCAGCCGCGTCCGATGGGGATCACCGAGGGTGTGGTGAGCGCGCTGGGACTCGAACCCAGGACCTACAGATTAAAAGTCCGTTGCTCTACCAGCTGAGCTACGCGCTCGCGTCCCGGGCCGATCGCGGTGGCCCGTCGGGGACGGCGCGTCCGCAATAGGTGAGCGGGCCCGGGGGGTCAACATAAGGGACGTGGACAATCCTCAATCCGCCCTCAATCCGCGTCGCCGCGGCTCTGCTCCACGATGCCCCGGGCCTCGGCGAAGGCCGCATCCGCGTCGAGCTCCGTGGTGTCGAGCCGGATCGCATCGTCGGCCATGCGCAGGGGTGCGGCGCTGCGGGATGCATCCCGGGCGTCGCGGGCCTCGATGTCGGCGAGGATCGTCGCGAAGGTCGCCGACTCACCGCGGCCGACCAGTTCCCGGTGGCGGCGGCGGGCGCGCTCCTCCGAGGACGCCGTGATGAACAGCTTCACCGAGGCCCCGGGGCAGACCACCGTGCCGATGTCGCGCCCGTCGAGCACCGCCCCCTGCGGATCGGCGGCAAAGCGGCGCTGCCAGGCGAGCAGGCCGGCCCGGACTTCCGGCACGGACGAGACGCGCGAGGCCGCCTCGCCCATGGCCCGGTCGCGCAGCCGCGGGTCGTCGAGCTTGCCGGCGTCGAGGGCCTGGGCCGCCCGCGCCGCGGCCGCGGAATCCTCCAGCGACAGGCCTGCATCGAGCAGGGCCATAGCCACGGCCCTGTAGAGGAGCCCGGTGTCGAGATGCGGCAGGCCGTAATGATCGGCCAGACGCTTGGCGAGCGTGCCCTTGCCGGATGCGGCCGGTCCGTCGATCGCGATGACGAGCGGCATGCCGGTCACGCCTCGATCCGGCCGCCGAGGGCCTGCATGGTCGGAAGGAAGCTCGGGAAGCTCGTGGCGATCATCGCGCCGTCATCCACCGTGACCGGGTTCCGTGCGGCGAGCCCCATGACGAGGAACGCCATGGCGATGCGGTGGTCGAGATGCGTCGCGACCGTTCCGCCGCCCGGCGCGGCGGCGCCGTCGCCCTCCACCACGAGGTCGTCACCCTCCACCGCGTGGCGGACGCCGTTGGCGGCCAGCCCCGCCGCCACGGCGGCGAGGCGGTCCGATTCCTTGACCCGCAGCTCGTGCAGGCCGTTCATCCGGGTCCGGCCCTCGGCGAAGCTCGCCGCCACCGCCAGCACCGGGTACTCGTCGATCATCGCGGGCGCCCGCTCGGCCGGGACGTCGACGCCGGTCAGGCGGCTCGCGCGCACGCGCAGGTCGGCCACGGTCTCGCCGCCCTCCTCCCGCTCCGCCACGCGCTCGATCTGCGCGCCCATCTCCAGGAGCGTCGTGATCAGCCCGATGCGCAGCGGGTTCATCATCACGCCTTCGATGACCACGTCGGAGCCGGGGACGATCAGCGCCGCCACCAGGGGGAAGGCCGCCGAAGACGGGTCGGCCGGCACCACGACATCGGTGCCGCGCAGGGTCGGCTGGCCGGTCAGCGCAACCTTGCGGCCGTGGCCGCCGGGACCGTGCGGCTCGACGACGACCGTGGCGCCGAACAGGCGCAGCATCCGCTCGGTGTGGTCGCGGGTCGCGGCCGCCTCGATCACGGTGGTGACGCCGGGCGCGTTGAGGCCGGCGAGCAGCACCGCCGACTTGATCTGCGCCGAGGCCGCCGGGGTCTCGTAGGTGATCGGGATCGCCTCCTTGGGGCCCCGCAGGGTCAGGGGCACGCGGCCGCCCTCGGCTTCGGCCAGGACCTGGGTGCCCATCCGGGTGAGCGGGTCGAGGATGCGGCGCATGGGCCGCGAACGCAGGGAGGCGTCGCCGTCGAAGGTCGCGGTCACCGGCTGCCCACCGACCACGCCCATCATGAGGCGGGAGCCGGTGCCGGCATTGCCGAAATCGAGGACGTCGGCGGGATCGCCGAGGCCCCCGATGCCGACGCCCCGGACCCGCCAGCGTCCGGCCCCGAGCCGCTCGACGCCCGCGCCGAGCGCCTTCGCGGCGGCGGCGGTCCGCAGGACGTCATCGCCCTCCAGCAGCCCTTCGACCCGCGTCTCGCCCTGGCTGAGCAAGCCGAGGATCATCGCCCGATGCGAGATCGACTTGTCGCCGGGCGGCCGAAGGCGTCCGCGCAGCGGGGTGCCCGGCGCGGCGGTGAGGGGCTGTGGAGTCGAATCGTGCGACACGGGACGTCCGTTCGGGCTCTGACGAGTGGGCCTGGATCCGGCGCGTCGCGCGGCTCGGCCGCGGCGCTGCAATCGGACGGTGAAATCGCCGGGCGGTTAACACGGGTACCGGCCGGCGTCATCAATCCGATGTCTTCGTCGATCCTCCGGACGATCCTCCTGCCGATCCTCCCGCCGATCCTCCGTAGGACGCGGCCCGGAACGCCCTGCACGGGCTCGATTGACAGGGGCCGCCACCGCGACTAACGGGGCCCCTCCCCCGAGACAGAACTGACGACGAGGTGTCCGCCCGTGGCCCGACCGGAACTTGGCTTGAAGCGCCAGTGCATGAGCTGCGGCGCGAAGTTCTACGACCTCGCCCGAGATCCCGCCGTCTGCCCGAAATGCGGCGCGGTCTATCAGGCGGTGGCCACCTCGAGCCGTGCAGCGCCTCCGGCGCTGTCGCGGAGCGCGGCCAGCAACGACGATGAGGACGAGACGGACGAGAAGGGTCCGGAGCTGGTTTCCCTCGACGAGGTCGAAGCCGCCGAGGACGATGCGGATCCGACGCCCGAGGACGATTCGGTCGAGGACGGGGATACCGCCGACGACGACACCTTCCTGGAGGAAGAGGACGCCGGCGACGACGATGTCTCCGACCTGATCGACGGCGATATCGAGAACGACGAAGAGGGCTGAGGCGGTCGTCGCCTCCCCGATCAAAAACCCCCGGCAGCAGCGAAAAAGGGGGTTGAGTCCGCGGTGCGAGCCGCCTATAGAACCGGCCTCGCCGGACGCGATTTAGACCGGCGAGACCCCGCGGGACCCAACCCGCGGCGGATGCTAAAAGTGGGGCCTTAGCTCAGCTGGGAGAGCGCTTCCATGGCATGGAAGAGGTCATCGGTTCGATCCCGTTAGGCTCCACCATCCCACTCTCGCGTGACGCGGCCCTCCACGGGACGCGAAATGCAGTAAAAATTATGGGGCCTTAGCTCAGCTGGGAGAGCGCTTCCATGGCATGGAAGAGGTCATCGGTTCGATCCCGTTAGGCTCCACCATTTATCTCGCGCGCGACGCGGCCCATCGCGGCCTGCGTACCCGAGAACGAGACTTTCCAGATTTCGCCGTCGCGAGCGGACCCCGCTGCCACTGATGCACCGTGGGCGGCCGCGTCCGGTCAGCGGGTCAGGTGCCCGAGCGGCAGCGCGGTCGCGTACTTGACCTGCCCCAGGGCGAAGCTCGATCGGATGTTGGCCACCCCGGGGATCCGCGTGAGGTGGTCCAGGACGAGCTTCTGGTACTGGCCGAGATCCTCGACCACGACCCGCAGCATGTAGTCGGCCTCGCCGCTCATCAGATAGCACTCCATCACCTCGGGGCGGTTGCGCACCGCCTCGTCGAAGGCCTGGAGCGCGGCCTGGGTCTGTTTCTCGAGCGACACGTGGACGAACACGTTGACCGCGAGCCCGAGGCTCAGCGGGTCGACCACCGCCACGCAGCCGCGGATCACCCCCGCCTCCTTCAGGTCGTTGACGCGGCGCCAGCACGGCGACGTCGACAGGCCCACCCGCTCGGCGAGATCCGCGATGCTGATCTCGCTGTCCTGCTGCAGACATTCGAGAATGCGCAGGCTCGCGGCGTCGAGGGGGGCCGGTCGTGCGGGCATCGGTTCGGTCTCCAATCTGGCCGCTGCGAAGCGCAGCCTCCGACGACGACGCGCGAGGCGCTCTGGCCTCGCGACAGAGGCATATTTTGCCGCCTATCGCCCAAATCGCGGAATATCAATCCTGACACGGCGCGATGGAAGCAAATCTTCGGCATGTCCCGCCGTCCCGATACTCGTATGATCGGGGGAATAAGGGAGGCCGCGTTGATGAACGCCATACCGCCGAAAGCCACGATCGCGCGGTCCGCCGAGGTCGATCACGACCCGGCCGAGACCCAGGACTGGCTCGCCGCGCTGGAATCCGTCTTCCGCACCGAGGGCGCGGCCCGGGCGCGGTTCATCCTCGACCGCCTGGAGCGGCGCTCGAAGGAGATCGGCATCCTCGACGAGGCCCTGCCCTACTCGCCCTACCGGAACACGGTTCCGCTGGAGAAGCAGCCGCGCTACCCCGGCGATCTCGACATCGAGGAGCGCCTGACCTCGATCATGCGCTGGAACGCGCTCGCCATGGTGGTGCGCGCCAACATGGCCTACGGCGAGCTCGGCGGCCACGTGGCCAGCTACGCCTCGGCGGCGGAGCTGTTCGAGGTCGGCTTCAACCACTTCTTCAAGGGCGGGACGGACGGCGACCTCGTCTATTTCCAGCCGCACTCGGCCCCCGGCGTCTACGCCCGGGCCTTCCTCGAGGGGCGACTCTCCGAGGAGCAGCTGAAGCACTACCGCCAGGAGATCGCCGGCGACGGTCTGTGCTCCTATCCGCATCCCTGGCTGATGCCGGATTTCTGGCAGGTTCCCACCGGCTCGATGGGCATCGGGCCGATCCACGCGGTCTATCAGGCGCGTTTCATGCGCTACCTCGCCGACCGGGGCCTCGCCGACACGTCCGGCCGCCACGTCTGGGGCGTGTTCGGCGACGGCGAGATGGACGAGCCCGAATCGATCGGCGGCCTCGCACTGGCGGCGCGCGAGAACCTCGACAACCTGACCTTCGTCATCAACTGCAACCTGCAGCGGCTCGACGGACCGGTGCGCGGCAACGGCCAGATCATCCAGGAGCTGGAGAGCCTGTTCCGGGGCGCGGGCTGGAACGTCATCAAGGTGCTGTGGGGTTCGGAGTGGGACGGGATCTTCGCCCGCGACACCAACCACGCCCTGCTGCGGCGCTTCGCCGACACGGTGGACGGCAAGTACCAGACGCTGGGCGCCAAGGACGGCGCCTACAACCTCGCCCACTTCTTCGGCGAGGATCCGGAGGTCCGCGAGCTCGTCGCCCACATGTCGGACGCCGATGTCGACCGGCTGAAGCGCGGCGGCCACGACTTCCGCAAGCTCTACGCGGCCTTCGCCGCCGCCAAGGCCACCAAGGGCCGGCCGACGGTGATCCTGGCCAAGACCAAGAAGGGCTACGGCATGGGCGGCGCGGGCGAGTCGCGCATGACCGCCCACCAGGCCAAGAAGCTCGACGTGGACGCGCTGCGCGCCTTCCGCGACCGGTTCGCCCTGCCGCTGTCGGATGCCCAGGTGGAGGGTTTGGCCTTCTACAAGCCGGCCGAGGACGGCGCCGAGATGCGCTACCTGCGCGAGCGCCGCGAGACGCTCGGCGGCGTGTTGCCGGCCCGCCGCCGCACGGCGCCGACCGTCTCGGTGCCGGCCCTCTCGACCTACGCGGGCTTCGCGCTCGAAGCGGGCGGCAAGGAGATGTCGACCACCACGGCGGTGGTGCGCCTATTCGGCAACCTCCTGAAGCACAAGGATCTCGGGCCGCGCATCGTCCCGATCGTCGCCGACGAGGCCCGGACCTTCGGCATGGCCAACCTGTTCCGGCAGGTCGGGATCTACGCGCCGCAGGGCCAGCTCTACGAGCCGGAGGATGCCGGCTCGATGCTCTACTACCGCGAGGCCCGGGACGGGCAGCTCCTGGAGGAAGGCATCACCGAGGCCGGGGCGATCTCGTCCTGGACGGCGGCGGCCACGGCCTACAGCGTCCACGGCCTGTCGATGCTGCCGTTCTACATCTACTACTCGATGTTCGGCTTCCAGCGGGTCGGCGACCTGATCTGGGCGGCGGCCGACCAACGGGCCCGCGGCTTCCTGATCGGCGCCACGGCGGGCCGGACCACGCTGGGCGGCGAGGGCCTTCAGCACCAAGACGGGTCGAGCCACATGCAGGCGGCCGCAATCCCGAACTGTCGGGCCTACGATCCGGCCTTCGCGTACGAAATGGCGGTGATCGTCGACCGGGGCGCCCGGGCGATGATGGAGGAGGGCGAGGACGCCTTCTACTACCTCACCGCGATGAACGAGAACTACGCCCAGCCCTCCATGCCGCAGGGGGCGGAGGCCGGGATCCTGAAGGGCATGTACCGGCTGTCGGGGCCGGAGGCCGGGCAAGGGACGGGCGCCGCCTTCGTGCGGCTCCTCGGCTCCGGGGCGATCCTCCCGGAGGTGATCGCGGCGGCTGAGCTGCTCGCGCAGGATTTCGGCGTCGCCGCCGAGGTGTTCAGCGTGACGAGCTTCAGCGAGCTGGCCCGCGACGCCCGCGAGGCCGAGCGGCAGGCGATGCTCAACCCGGAAGCCGAGGCGCCGGTCAGCCACGTGGCGGCGCTGCTGCCGGGCACGGCGCCCATCGTCGCGGCGAGCGACTACGTCCGGGCCTACCCGCAGCTGATCGCCTCCTATGTCGGCGCGCGCTTCGTCGCCCTCGGCACAGACGGGTTCGGGAGGAGCGACACCCGCAACGCGCTCCGCCGGTTCTTCGAGGTCGACCGGCAGCACGTGGTCATCGCGGCGCTGCACGCCCTGGCGGAAGCCGGGACGGTGCCGCGCGCCACGGTGGCGGACGCGATCCGCCGCTACGGCATCGCGGCGGACGCGCCCGCGCCCTGGACGATCTGAGGCCAACCGGCGAACCCACCCGCGACCTCATCCTGAGGTGCGCGCGCAGCGCGCCTCGAAGGAACTCTCCAGCCGGCCGTGCGATCCCTGGAGCCCTCCTTCGAGGCCTCCGCTGCGCTCCGGCGCCTCAGGATGAGGGCGTGGCTGGGAGATCCGGCGCGTCGACGACATCGCGCCTCTCTTCCCCTGCCCGCACGCGGACAGGCCGTAACAGCCTTCCAGCAACCGGAATTCCACCCGCATGAGCGCCGCGCTGCAGATCGCCCTTCCGGATATCGGCGACTATCGGGACGTGCCGGTCATCGAGCTTCTGGTGAAGCCCGGCGACCGCCTCGCGGTGGACGACCTGATCCTCAGCATCGAGTCCGACAAGGCCACCATGGAGGTTCCCTCCCCGGTCGCCGGCATCGTCCGCGAGTTGCTGGTCTCCGTGGGGTCGAAGGTGTCGGAAGGAACCCCGATCCTGACGGTGGAGCCCGCGGAGGGCAGCGGGGCCGCACCGGTGCCGGACGCCCCCCCCGCTGCCGCGGCCGCGTCGTCCCCCGAGCGGAGCGCGGGTCCCCTTTCCCGTTCGGAAGCGGGACAGGATGAGGGATCAGGGTTGTCCGGAGACGGCGCACCCCTCACCCCAACCCTCTCCCGCACGGGAGAGGGAGCCGGTCGCGCCTCGCCGAAGCCGATACAGGCCGATCCGATCCAGGCGACCCGCGGCGCGGTGCATGCCAGCCCGTCCGTCCGCCAGCTCGCCCGCGAGCTCGGTGTGGAGCTGGACCGCGTCGCCGCCACCGGGCCCAAAGGGCGGATCCTGCGCGAGGACGTACACGCCTTCGTCAAGGCGGCGCTCGGCGCGTCGGTCCCGGCGCCCGCCGCCGCGTCCGGCATCGGCGCCGGCCTGCCGCCCTGGCCGGACGTGGACTTCGCCAAATACGGCCCGGTCCGGGGCGAACCGCTGTCGCGCATCCAGAGTCTCTCGGGGGCCAATCTCAGCCGCAACTGGCTCACGATCCCGCACGTGACCAATTTCGACCGGGCCGACGTCACCGAGATCGAGTCGTTCCGGGTCGGCCTGAACACGGAGACCCGCACGCCGCCCGCGAAGGTCACCATGGTGGCCTTCCTGATCAAGGCGGCGGCCTCGGCGCTGCGCGCCTACCCGCGCTTCAATTCCTCCCTGGCGGGCGGCGAGCTGGTCCTGAAGGACTACGTCCATGTCGGCTTCGCGGTGGACACGCCGAAGGGCCTGATGGTGCCGGTGGTGCGCGACTGCGACCGCAAGGGCCTGATCGAGATTGCCACCGAGATGGCCGCGATGGCCGAGAAGGCCCGGGCAGGAACCCTCCCGGGCTCGGACATGCAGGGCGGCTGCTTCTCGGTCTCGTCGCTCGGCGGCATCGGCGGCGACGGCTTCACGCCGATCATCAACGCCCCCGAGGTCGCGATCCTGGGCGCGGCGCGCTCGCGCACCGAGGCGGTGTGGGACGGCAAAGCCTTCCAGCCGCGCCTGATCCTCCCCTTGAGCCTCTCCTGGGACCACCGCGTCGTGGACGGCGTCGCCGCCGCCCGCTTCCTCGGCCATGTGGCGTCGGTCCTCTCGGACCTCCGCCGCGCCCTCCTGTGACCGCCGCCGCCATGCCCGAGACCCTCGACATCCGCGTCCCCGATCTCGGGGATTACGCCGACGTGCCCGTCATCGAGATCCCGGTGGCGCCCGGCCAGCCGGTCGCCAGGGACCAGACCCTGCTGGTGGTCGAATCCGACAAGGCGACCCTGGACATCCCCTCCCCGACGGCGGGCCGCCTCGTGGAGATGCTGGTCGGCCTCGGCGACACGGTCTCGGCCGGCACCCTCGTCGCCCGCCTCGCGGTGGAGGCACCCGAGGTGCGCACCGAGCCGGCACCTGCGCCGGCCACCGCCGCGCCGCCACCGAAGCCGCAGGCGGAGGCGGGCTGCGACCTCCTGGTGATCGGCGGCGGACCGGGCGGCTACTCGGCCGCCTTCCGGGCCGCCGATCTCGGGCAGCGGGTGATCCTGGTGGAGCGTGACGCGACCCTCGGCGGCGTCTGCCTCAACGTGGGCTGCATTCCCTCGAAGGCGCTGCTCCACGTGGCTGCGGTGACCGAGGAGGCCGTCCGGCTGGCCGCGCACGGGATCAGCTTCGGCGCACCGACGGTCGACCTGGAAAAGCTCCGGAGCTTCAAGGCCGGCACCGTCCGGCGCCTCACGGACGGGCTCGCCCAGATGGCGCGCCAGCGCAAGGTCGAGGTGATCCGCGGGACCGCACGCTTCACGGGCCCGAGCGCGGTCTCGGTGGCGCTGCATGGTGGCGACACGCGCGACGTCACCTTCGCCAGCGCCATCGTGGCCGCGGGCTCGTCGCCGGTGGCCCTGGCGATGCTGCCGGACGATCCCCGCATCGTGGATTCCACGGGGGCGCTGGAGCTGCCCTTTGTGCCGCGCCGGTTGCTGGTGATCGGCGGTGGCATCATCGGCCTGGAGATGGCGACCGTCTACAGCGCACTGGGCGCCCGGGTCGACGTGGTCGAACGCCTGCCGAACCTGCTGGAGGGCGTCGACCGGGATCTCGTGGCGGTCTGGACGAAGCGGAACGCGCACCGCTTCGACCGAATCCGCACGAGTACGGAGGTGATGGCGGCAGAGGCGACACCGGAGGGCATCGCCGTATCGATCGCTGGCGAGGCCGAGCCGCAGACCTACGACCTCGTGCTCCAGGCCGCGGGGCGTCGTCCGAACGGCGCGAACCTGGGCCTCGACGCCGCCGGCGTGGTGCTGGATGGCGGCTTCGTGCCCGTGGACGCGCAGATGCGGACCAACGTGCCGCATATTCTCGCCATCGGTGATCTCGTCGGGCAGCCAATGCTCGCCCACAAGGCCGTCCACCAGGGGCACGTGGCCGCCGAGGTGGCCGCCGGCCACAAGGCCGGCTTCGATGCCGCCGTGATCCCCTCGGTGGCCTACACCGATCCCGAGATCGCCTGGGTGGGCCTGACGGAAACGGCGGCCAAGGCCTCGGGGCGGGCCGTGGAGGTCGCCCGCTTCCCCTGGGCGGCCTCGGGCCGGGCCATCGCCAACGGCGCCGATTACGGTCTGACGAAGCTGCTGTTCGATGCGCAGACCAAGCGCGTTGTCGGCGGCGCCATCGTCGGCCCGAGCGCGGGCGACATGATCGGCGAGGTCGCGCTGGGAATCGAGATGGGCGCCGATGCCACCGACATCGCCCGGACCATCCATCCCCATCCGACCCTCGGCGAGACGATCGGCCTCGCGGCCGAAGCCGGCCTCGGGCTCTGCACCGACCTGCCGCCGGTCGGGCGCCGGTAGGATCATCTTCGCCAGGGGACGGGTCCGCCAGGCGGCGGGCAGCTCGACGGATGGACGCGTCTTGTATAGATCTTGGCCCGCGTCGCCGACTCGGCCAGGAAACAGCCCGGTCAGCACGTTCTGCCGGGCCTCGACGCTGCGGCGATCGGCGAAGACCTGGTATTTCGACTGGGAGGACATGGCTCGAGATGCTGTGGCACACCGGAAAGTCTTTCCGCCATGCCCTTTGTATTTCGCCATACTTGGCACGGGATCGATCGACGCGCGACGGCCGTCGAACCCGGCAGCCCGCATTTCGCCGGTGGGCGCTGCGCGTGGCTCTGGCGGCGCTTGTCCCGATGACCGGGTCACCAAGCTCTGCGCGCGATGGGGCGTCCGTGTCCGGTCCTGCCGCCGCGCCGGCGCCGGCTGAAAGCCCGCAGGCGCTCATCGCCTCGCTGCGGAGCCGCATTCTCGCGGCTCACAGCGCGACCTTCGCCCTCGAAAGCTGGTGTGCCGACCACAAGCTTGCGGGGGATCCTCACCTCGTCGCCGAGCGGATACCGGTGGCGGACAAGCCTCTGACGGCGGTGCAGCGGGCGCGGCTGGCGATCGGGCCGGACGAGCCCGTGCGCTATCGCCGGGTCCGCCTCGCCTGCGGCGACCGCGTCCTGTCGGAAGCGGACAATTGGTATGTGCCCGCACGCCTCACGCCGGAGATGAACGCGACGCTGGACAGCACGCGGACGCCCTTCGGCCGGGTCGTGCGTCCCCTCGCCCCGGTTCGCGACACCGTCGCGGTTCGCGCGCCGGACCAGCGCACGGATCCGGGCCCCGACGATCCGCTCTTCGAGATCGATGCCGTGCTCTCGACTGCCGCCGGCGAGCCGTTCTGCGAGGTGGTCGAGACTTATCTGGGCAGTGCGCTGCCCCGAGCATCGCGCTAAGTACCCATCCGCATTCTGGACAGGAGAGGACCAGGGATGGGTTCGAGGCTTCGTCGCTCGATTCTGACACTGCTCGCGATGGGCACGGCGTGCGGTCCGGTTCTGGCGGCCGACCCGGCTGGCTTCTGGCTCACGGAGACCGGCAGTTCCCGCGTCCGCATCACGCCCTGCGGGAGCGGCTTCTGCGGGACGATCGTCAGCGCACCGGGGAAGGGACTCGACGCGAAGAACCCGGATCCGGCCTTGCGCGGTCGCAGCGTCGTGGGCGTTCAGATCCTCGACGCGCGTCAGCCCCAAGGCGGCGGTTACTCGGGTTCCCTCTACAATCCGAACGACGGCAAGACCTATTCCGGTTCGCTGAAGCTCACGGGCCCGGATACGCTCGAAGTCTCCGGTTGCGTGATGAGCGTATTCTGCAAGCAGCAGACCTGGACGCGCGTCAAATAACCGAGGCCCCCGCAGGCCGGCGCCGGCGCTGCAACGATGCAGGATCGGGTCTGCGCCGCTGAGGTCGCGTGGGTCAGAAACCGAAACGGGGGCTTCGTGACCCAGCCCCTCCTCGCCCGCCTCGTTGGCCTGCCCGCCCTCGCGCCGGACCCAGTCCAGGCACAGTCGCGCCCGCGCCTCGGGCGTTGTGAGTAAGCAGAGCGACGCTACCGGTAACGCCGCGACCGGGACCTACTGCCCGACCAATCGTCTGGGCGACAGGATGGCGACCGATCTGGCCGCAGCGGGCAACGCCAATCCCCCGTCGCGGGCGACACCGCAGGGCGGCGGCGTCGGCGGAAACACGTAAGCCGCCGAGGGCGGGACCCCGACCATCCCGCCGCTCGCCTCCACGGCCGCACCGGAGACGGCGCGGTTCCTTGCGGGCGCGTCTCAGGCCGCTTCGGTGAGAGCCTGCGCGATGGCGTCAAGGGCGGCCTCGGCTCCGGCTCCGTTCGGCCCGCCGGCCTGCGCCATGTCGCGCCGGCCTCCGCCTCCCTTGCCGCCGAGCGCGCCCGCTCCAGCCCGCACGAGCCCGACGGCATCGTAGCGACCGGTCAGGTCGTCGGTGACGCCAACGACCAGACCCGCCTTGCCGTCCGGCGCGACGCCGACCACCGCCACGATGCCGGAGCCCAGACGCTTCTTCTCCTCATCGACGATCGGCTTGAGGTCGCGCATGTCGAGCCCTTCCACCACCGAGCGGCGGAAGGCCACGCCGCCGATCTCAGTTTGCTGAGCGCCCGAGCCCGGACCACCCTCGCCGCCCATGGCGAGCTTCCGGCGGGTCTCGGCCAGTTCACGCTCCAGGCGCCGCCGATCCTCCATCAATGACGTCAGACGATCGGGCGCCTCGGAGACCGGAGCCTTGAGAATGCCGGCCAGCGCCGCCAGGGTCCGGGCCTCCTCGGCCCGATGATGACGCGCCGCGTCGGCCGTGAGAGCCTCGATCCGGCGCACGCCGGCCCCCACCGCGCTCTCGCCCACGATGGTGATCGCTCCGATGTCGCCGGTGCGCCCGGCGTGGGTGCCGCCGCATAGTTCGACCGAGAAGGTCTTCGGCCGGCCCTGCGCGGCCTCCTCGTCGATGGGCAGCCCCATCGAGACCACCCGCACCTCGTCGCCGTACTTCTCGCCGAACAGCGCCCTGGCGCCCGACGCGATGGCGTCGTCCACGGCCATCAGCTTGGTCACGACAGGCGCGTTCTGCAGCAGCACGGCGTTGGCGATGTCCTCCACCCGGGCGAGTTCATCCGCCTCGATGGGCTTCGGGTGGCTGATGTCGAAACGCAGACGATCGGGGCTCACGAGCGAGCCCTTCTGCGCGACGTGATCGCCCAGCACCTGCCGCAGAGCCTCATGCAGCAGATGGGTCGCCGAGTGGTTGGCCCGGATCGCCTTGCGGCGGACATGGTCGACCTTGAGCTCTACCGGCTGGTCGAGGCCCAAGCTTCCCTCCTCCACGGTCACATGGTGGACGAACAGGTCGCCGAGCTTCTTCTGGGTGTCGGTCACCCGCGCCCGCACGCCCGGCGCCAGGATCAGGCCGGTATCGCCGACCTGGCCGCCCGATTCCCCGTAGAACGGCGTCTGGTTGACGAGGACGAGGCCGGTCTGGCCAGCGTCGAGGCTCTGCACCTCGGCGCCGTCGCGCAGCAGCGCCGTGACGATGCCCTCGGCCGTCTCGGTCTCATAGCCCAGGAACTCGGTGGCACCGACGCGCTCGCGCAGGCCGAACCACACCGTCTCGGTGGCCGCCTCGCCCGAGCCCTTCCAGGCCTCGCGGGCCGCCTGCTTCTGACGCTGCATCGCCGCCGAGAAGGCGTCGGTATCGACGCCGATGCCACGGGCTTTCAGGGCGTCCTGCGTCAGGTCGAGGGGGAAGCCGTAGGTATCGTAAAGGGTGAACGCGGTCTCGCCGGAGAGCTTGTCGCCCTGCTTGAGGTCGCGGCTCTCGGCGTCGAGGATCGACAGACCCCGCTCGAGGGTGCGGCGGAAGCGGGTCTCCTCCAGCTTCAGGGTCTCGGCGATCAGGCTCTCGGCCCGCATCAACTCCGGATAGGCCTGGCCCATCTCGCGCACCAGCGTCGGGACGAGGCGGAACATGGTGGGCTCGCGGGCGCCCAGGATCTCGGCGTGGCGCATGGCGCGGCGCATGATCCGCCGCAGCACGTAGCCTCGCCCTTCGTTACTGGGCAGCACGCCGTCGGCCACCAGGAAGGAGGCCGCCCGCAGGTGGTCGGCGATCACCCGGTAGGATGCGAGCGTCGCCGGCTCCGGCGCCCGCGACACGGCGTGGGCCACGGCGTCGATGAGGGCGCGGAACAGGTCGGTGTCGTAGTTCGAGTGGACGCCCTGGAGGATCGCCGCCATGCGCTCCAGGCCCATGCCGGTGTCGATCGACGGCCGCGGCAGCGGGTTGCGGACGCCCGGCTCCAGCTGCTCGTACTGCATGAACACGAGGTTCCAGAACTCCAGGAACCGGTCGCCGTCCTCGTCCGGAGAGCCGGGCGGCCCGCCCTGCAGCGCCGGCCCCTGGTCGATGAAGATCTCCGAGCAAGGACCGCAGGGGCCGGTATCGCCCATCTGCCAGAAATTGTCGGAGGTCCCGATCCGGATGATCTTCTCGTCCGGGAAGCCGGCGATCTTCTTCCACAGGCCGGCGGCCTCGTCGTCGTCGGCGTAGACGGTGACGAGGAGCCTGTCGGACTTGAGGCCGAATTCCTTCGTGATCAGGGTCCAGGCCAGCTCGATCGCCCGGTCCTTGAAGTAGTCGCCAAACGAGAAGTTGCCGAGCATCTCGAAGAAGGTGTGGTGACGTGCCGTGTACCCGACATTGTCGAGGTCGTTGTGCTTGCCGCCGGCCCGCACGCATTTCTGCGCCGTCGTCGCCCGGTCGTAGGCGCGCTTCTCCATCCCTGTGAAGACGTTCTTGAACTGCACCATGCCGGCGTTCGTGAACATGAGCGTCGGATCGTTCTTCGGCACGAGGCTCGAGGAGGGCACGACCTCGTGTCCCGCCTTGGCGAAGTAGTCGAGGAAGGTCGACCGGATCTCGTTGACGCCGCTCATCGGGGCTGACTCTGGCAGGACGGACGGGAAAGGGCGGCCGCGCGTCATCCGCCCGGCGCCCGCATGGCGCCCTCTTAAGGAGGGATGCCGCGCGAGTCACGGGCGGCCTGCCCCGAAATCTCCCCGGGACGCCGCAACTCGGCCACAAGCACGGCCGTGTTGTCGCCACATCTGTCAAGCGATGGTGAGTCCGTAGCGCCACAACGGCGTGTGGAGAGTCGGGATAACGATGCAGGGCCGCACGGTCGGATCGCCGAGGACCATCACCGGCAAGCAGAGCCATTTCGGCTCGAACCGCGCCGACGTGATCGCCGCACAGCCCATGCTGGGCCGTGCCCATGGCAGCCGCCCAGCGCTGTTCCGCTCGCTGCTCACCGTGTCGATGATCGCCGGCGGCCTCAGCGCCGCGCTGATCGGATCGGGCGTGGATCTCGCCAAGGTCGGCCTGTCGCCGGCCGTGTCCACGGCGGAAGCCGCTACCGAACTCCCGATGCCGCGCCCGCGCATCCACACAGTCGCCCTCAATACCGAGCTCGACCAGACGCCGCTCCGCGCCGCCTCCAGTTTCGCCCCCGTGCACGATCTCGACACCGATCTCGGCTCCAACACGGTCGACCGCGTGTCGTACGACTTCCTTCTCTCCGAGAGCGCCGCGGGCGACCCCAACGACATTCTCGAATTCGGCCCGATGAAGATCCGGCGCCACTTGGTGCAGACGATCGTGCGGGCGGCCCAGGCCGTTCAGACCGATCCGGTGCTGCTGATGGCAGTTGCCGACAAGGAGTCGAGCTTCGTCACGGCCGTTCAGGCCAAGACTTCCTCGGCGACGGGCCTCTTCCAGTTCATTGAGCGGACCTGGCTCGGTGTGGTCCGCGACTTCGGGCCCAAATACGGGCTGGAGAAGGAGGCCGCGTCGATCACGTCCGACGCCAACGACCGGCCGGTGATCGCCGATCAGGCGGAACGCGCCCGTGTGCTGGAGCTGCGCCGCGACCCGTACCTGTCGGCCCTGATGGCCGGCGAGATGCTGAAGCGCGACGCCGCCCGCATCGCCCTGCGCATCGGCCGCGAGCTGACCCTCGGCGAGGTCTACCTCGCCCACTTCCTCGGGCCGGACGATGCCGGGGAGTTCCTCGCCAACGTCGTGAATAAGCCGGCCGCCGCCGCGGCAGCCCTGCTCCCGGGCCCGGCCCGGGCCAACCGCTCGATCTTCTTCGCCGCCGGGCGCTTCGTCGGGCGCGGACGTCACCGCAAGCCGATGAGCCTGTCGGTGGCACAGGTCCATGAGAAGTTCGAGGCGATGATGAGCACCCGCGGCACGCGCTATCAGAACGTCCGCGAAGTGTCCGGGATCATGGCTTACGCCGACGCCGAACTGGGCCTCGCCACGCCGTAACGGGCGGCGGGTGCAATGCGGGATTCCCAACGTCGCGCGCAACCAGGGGCGGATTGCCGACTTTCCTCCTCAAGCGCCGCCTCCTTGAGCGGCACGACGTTCGACTTCGGGGGAAGTCCTTGAAAAAGCACGGAACGAGCGCGCCCCTGCCGCTCAATGATACGCTGTCGCCAGGTATTCCTCTCGACCAGATCGGTCAGACACTGGCGTCGTTCTACGATGATCTGGTGTCCGAGGGCATGCCGGAGCACCTCGCCGCCCTGGTGCGCCGCGTCCGGCAGACCGAGGACGACAGGGTCGCCGCAGCCGGGCCGGTCGCCGTGGCGGCCGAGACCGATCCGCGGCGCGTCGCCCTCGTCGTCGAGGACGATCCCGCGATTCGGGCCTTGGCCGAGACCCTGCTCGAAGAGACGGAACTAGACGTGGTCGGCTGCGACAGCGCCGAGGCTGCGCTGTCGGTCCTTCAGGCACGCGGCGGCGACGTCGCCCTGGTCTTCGCCGATGTCCGGCTGGCCGGCCATATGGACGGCCTCCAGCTCGCCCGCGCGGTCGCGACCTTGTGGCCGCGGGCCCGGCTGGTGATCACCTCCGGGCATGGCCTGCCGCGGCCCGAGATGCCGCCCGAGGCCGTGTTCATCGCCAAGCCCTGGCGCCCCCTGGACGTGCTGGTCGAAGCCGAGCGCGCCACTTCCGATCCGGCCCCTCCGGTCGTTTGAGAGCCGGCGGCCTCCCCCGAGCCCGTTCATCGTCGCTCTCGAACCATCCGGCAGAGCCCGGACGCGTCATCCGCGCCTGACGGCAGGGCCGGGAATCCGGACGGGTCGTGAGCCCGGATCTGTGCGGGCCGTCGGACCCGTATCGTCGCTGCACGATGCGGACCGGGAAGGCCCGGCCCT
Source organism: Methylobacterium sp. XJLW (assembly GCF_003254375.1). Classification (NCBI taxonomy): domain Bacteria; kingdom Pseudomonadati; phylum Pseudomonadota; class Alphaproteobacteria; order Hyphomicrobiales; family Methylobacteriaceae; genus Methylobacterium; species Methylobacterium sp. XJLW. Next base: position 593,017 of record NZ_CP016429.1, read on the forward strand.
TGCATGACCGCCGGTCGTGTCGGCACGAGCCGGGAGACTGTGACGTTGCCGATCCTGTCTGTCCGCCACCGCACGACTTACCGGTATCGACGGCCGGTCGCCTTCGGTGAGCACCGGATCATGTTCCGGCCGCGCGACAGCTACGATCAGCGGTTGATCGCGGCGACCCTCGACATCACGCCCGAACCGGCCTCCCAGCGCTGGCTGTTCGACGTGTTCGGAAATTGTGTGGCCGTCACGACCTTCGACATCCGCGCCGAAGTCCTGACCTTCGATTGCGGCATCACCCTCGACCACACGCCGGAACACGCGCCGGTGTTCCCGCTCGCACCGCACGCGACGCACTATCCGTTCGGCTACGGTGCCGAGGACATGCCGGATCTCGCCCGCTCGATCGAGCGGCAATGGCCCGACCCGCGCCACGAGGTCGATGCCTGGGCGCGAAGCTTCCTGCCGCCTCAGGGACGCATCCCCACGCAGGAATTGCTGGCCGCCATGACGCGCAGCGTACGCGCGAACTTCACCTATCTGGCCCGTGCCGAGAAGGGCGTGCAGGATCCGCTGACGACGCTGCGCACGAAGCTCGGATCCTGCCGGGACTTCGCCGTGCTGATGATGGAGGGCGTGCGCGCGCTGGGCATGGCCGCCCGGTTCGTCTCCGGATATCTCTACAATCCCCGGAACGACCGCGCCCGCCACGTGGGCGGCGGCTCCACCCATGCGTGGCTGCAGGTCTACCTGCCCGGCGCGGGCTGGGTCGAGTTCGACCCGACCAACGGCATCGTCGGCAACCGCGACCTGATCCGCGTGGCGGTGGCCCGCGACCCCGCTCAGGCCGTTCCGCTGCACGGCTCCTTCTTCGGCCTCAGCAGCGACGATCTCGGCATGCGCGTCGATGTCAACGTGGTGGAATTGCCCGCCGACGGGACGACGGCCCACAGCCTGCAAGGGCTGCCGCCGCCCCTCGCGCGTTGAGCACGGGTGAGCATCCGGATCCGGGACAGGCATGCGCGGCGAGTGCGCGCGGAAGGCGACAGAGCAAGGTGGCCGCGATGAAGATCAGGACGGGTTTCGAGATTGCGTTCACGCTGTCGCAGCCAACACCGATGATTTTGATGCTCAGCGTCCATCCTTCACGGATGCCGGACGTGACGACCCCGCATGAAATCGGCTTCGATCCGCCGCTCCAGGCTCGCGAATACCGCGACGCCTTCGACAACATCTGCCACCGGATCGTCGCGCCGCCCGGACAGCTGACGATCTCGACGGACCTCATCGTTGACGATACGGGGCTGCCCGATCCGGTCGTGCCGGAGGCCCGCCAGATCCCGGTCCAAGATCTGCCCGACGATGTCCTGATCTTCCTGCTAGGCTCACGCTACTGCGACACCGACAGGCTCTCGCAGACGGCGTGGTCGCTGTTCGGCACCACGCCGGAGGGCTGGGCGCGCGTCCAGGCCATCGTCGACTACACGCACGAGCGGATCCGCTTCGACTACCAACGCGCCGATGCCACGAGGAGTGCGCATGACGCCTTCATGCAGCGCGAGGGCGTGTGCCGGGACTTCGCGCATCTGGCGATCGCCCTGTGCCGGTGCATGAACATCCCGGCGCGCTATGCCACCGGCTATCTGGGCGACATCGGCGTGCCGAAGGATCCGGCGCCGATGGACTTCTCCGCGTGGTTCGAGGTCTACCTCCACGGGCCCGACGGACCGCGCTGGTACACGTTCGACGCCCGCCACAACCGGCCCCGGATCGGTCGCATCGTCATGGCCCGCGGCCGCGACGCCACCGATTGCGCGATCTCGACCAATTTCGGCTACGCCCACCTCGCACGGTTCGACATCCACACCGACGAGGTGACCTGAGCAAGCCGCGGGCCCTGGCCCGAGCCGCGGCGCACCGTACGGTCGAGCGGCCCTGCGTATTCCGCCCAACAGCAAATTCATGGCGGATGTGTGGAACTGCCTGCCTATGCTCACGCTTGTAAAGGCAAAGGTTATCGCACAGGCAGGCCACTCATGAAGACCTCGGTCACCGCACTCGGCGCGCTCCTCGGCGTGGCTGTTCTTGCCGCAACGCCAGCCCTCGCCGCTTCGTCGTACGATCCCTTCGGTACGGACGGCTCCGACGAGTACTACTCGGATCAGGGACAGTACGGTTACCAGGGCACTTACGCCCCGGGCTATGGTCAGGGCGTGCAGGCGGCGCCGCAGGCGCAGGTCCAGCCGATCCCCCGTGAGGTCGTGGCGTTCAACGCGAACTACGCGCCCGGCACCATCGTGGTCTCCACCGCCGAGCGCCGCCTGTACTTCGTTCTGGGCGATGGTCAGGCGATCCGGTACGGCGTCGGCGTCGGTCGCCCGGGCTTCAGCTGGAGCGGCACCAACAAGATCACCGCCAAGCGCGAGTGGCCGTCGTGGACGCCCCCGAAGGCCATGATCGCCCGCCGTCCCGACCTGCCGCGCTACATGGCCGGCGGCATCGAGAACCCGCTCGGCGCCCGTGCCATGTATATCGGCAGCACCGAGTATCGCATCCACGGCTCCAACGAGCCGGACACGATCGGTCAGGCGGTGTCGTCGGGCTGCATCCGGATGACCAATGACGACGTCACCGACCTCTACGAGCGTGTGAAGGTCGGCGCCAAGGTCGTCGTTCTGAACTGAATTCGATCCGGCGGGACCACCCTCGCGGACCCCGCCCCCACGAGACCGGCCGCGCCACCCATCCGGGTGCGCGGCCCTTTCCGTTACGGGACGACGCGCCCGACAGCGGTCTGCGGCGGGCTGAACGAGGCGATCGGCATGTCGCAGAAGCAGCGCACGCCGAGGGGCCGCGGGCCGGGCAGAGGACACGAGAACGGCTTCGGTCCGGTGATGCCCTGCTGGACCGCATCGCAGTTGTAACCGACGGGGGCGCGCTGCGCCCGGCGGGGGACAGGCCGGTATTCGCCGTCGTAACCCGGATCGTCGTAATATTGGGCCCGCGCCGCGCCGGCCGGCAACGCGGCCGCGAGCGCCAGCGCGGCGATCGCGAGCCGGAACGGACCACGCAGGCCGGATCGGCCCGAAACAGTAAGGCGCATCCCTGATTCCTTCGCTCGGCGCGGACTCAACGCGTCCGCCCGGCGGCTCTCGGCGGCAATACCGGCGAAAACGAGACGACCCGCCCCCGGAGCCCGGGAACGGGTCGCAGCCCCGTTGATCGGTGCAGGCCTCAGTGCGTCGCGCGCTCGGCGGCGTCCTGGGCGTCCTGGGCCGTCTGCTTGGCGGCGTCCTGGCCCTGCTCCATGGCCTTGCGGGCCTCGTCGGCCCCCTGCTGCATCGCCGACTTGGCACGCTCGGCGCCCTGCTGCATCGCGCTCTGCGCGAGACCGCTGAACTCCTTGGCCTGCGCCTGGATGGCGGCGAACTGGCTGCGCACGAACTCAGCCTGGTGCTGCATGGCCTCCTGAACGTCCTTGGCGCGAACCAGCTTCTGGGCAAGATCGAAGGCCGCGTTCACGTTCTGCTCGGCATACTCGAAGCCGCGCGAGGAGACGTCCAGCGCGTTGGATCGGGCCATTTCGGCCGAACCCTGCACGGTATCGGCCGTACGGCGGGCCGCGCCGATGAAGCTGTCGAAGGCCTTGCGGGCCTGCTCGACGCTCTTCTCGGCAAAGTCACGCATCTCGGCCGGGACTTCGTAATTCGGGGGGTTGCTCATTCTACGTCTCCTCTCTTGATTGCTCTGTGGATGGCGCTTTGTGCGGTGCACAATATCTGATTCGCCGCCTTATGCCACCCACGCCCATGGCGTTAAGGTTGCCATGACGTAAACGTGTGACGGTTGCGCCCAGAGTCCAGCGTCGCGGCGCAAGGGAGTTTACAATAGGGCTACGGTCACGGGCGTTTCTCGGGCAAAGCGAGCCCATGGAACGTGACGGATCGCGTTAGGGTTCGAGGTCGCGGGCTTTGGAGACGACAGTGACACCGATGGCCGGTGCAGCCCAGCCCGGGCTGGCGACTGCCTTCGCGGCCTGGGCGCGCGTGCCGGCCCTGGCCGCCACGCTCGGCGCTCGGGACACCGTGCATTTCGTGGTCGACCCGTCGGCGGGGCAGATCCTGTACGCGTCCGATGCGGCGGCGCCCTTGGCCGACACCCTGACCGGCTCCGCGCTCGTCGGTTTGATCCGTCAGATTGTTGCCGCGACCGCAGGGGACGCCGCGCCCCGCCTCGCGCGCCTGCGCCTGGATGTCCGCCGCATCGCCCCCCCGGCACTGTGCTGGCTGGCGCGTGGAACTCAGGCGGACGGTCGTCCCGCCATCCTCGTGGTACCGACCACGCCCGTGACCGCCGCCCGCGCCCGGCCGGTCCGCCCCGTCGCGCCCCCGGCGAGCGCAAGCGCGCCGCCGGCGCATCCGCAGGCGACGCCATCCTCGATGGGGCGGGACAACCGCTTCTTATGGCGCATCGATGCCGCTGGTGTCCTGACCACCCTCACCGGGCCGGAGGCCCTCGCGGGCCTCGTGGGGCAGCGGTGGCAGGACATGGCGGCGACAGGCCTCCTGTCCGAAGCCGACTCGGTGCTGACGGCCCTGCGCGACCGGCGAACCTTCCGCGGCGAATCGGCGGTGCTCGATGCCGGCACCGGGCCGTTCCGGGTCGATCTCTCCGGCGCCCCTCTGGGGCGGGGTGATGCGGCGTTCTCCGGCTTCGGCGGGTTCGGCCTGATCCGGAGCGCGCCGAACGCGATCAAGGTCGTCGCCGAGCCCGCGGCGCCGCCGCCGGAATCGTCGGTTTCGGCGCCCGCGTCGCCTCTCCCCGAGCCCGTCGAAGTCGAAAGGCCGGTCGCGCCTGCGCCGGATCTCATCGCGACACCGCTCTCGACTGATGAGCATGCCGCCTTCCGGGAAATCGCCCGGGCGCTGGGCGCACGCTATGCCGGCGACGAGGTCGATCCTGAATCAGGGGCGCCGAAGGCCGAGAGCGGCGCGGTGATGCCGTTCCCCGCGCCGCAGACCAATCCAGTGGATCTGCCCGTGGCCTCCGAGGAGGCCAGCACGGAAACCGACGGGGCCAGTGTCGAGCCCCCCGTCGACGTGGCCGCTCCTCCGCAGGCCGACCTTCTCGCGGGTCTGCCGCTGCCGACGCTGATCCACCACGACGGCACCATCGTCGCCGCCAATCGCGGCTTTCTGGATCTGACAGGCCATCCCGACCTGCCGAGCCTCGCCCGCACCGGGCTCTCCGGACTTCTCCCGGGTCTCCCGCCTTCGAACGCGCTTGGCGATGCGCTTGGCGACGCGCTTGGCGACGCGGCACGCCGGACCACGGTGAAGACGGTCGAGGGCCATACGCGTCCGGTGGAACTGCTGAGCGGCGCCTTCAGCTGGGTAGGCGCCGCCGCGACGTGCCTGATCGCGCGCCCGGTCGATGAGGCCGATGTCGCGGATGCGCTCACCGCCGAGCGCCTCGCCCGCGCCGCCCAGACGGAACGAACGGCCCGTGCCGAGGCGGCCCTGGACGCACTGGAGATCGGGGTCGTCACCGTCGACGGGGCCGGCCGCATCGTCGCGTTGAACCACGCCGCGGCCGGCCTGTTCGGATGCGATCCGCGCGAGGTCGTCGGCGGCAGTTTCGTCAGCCTGTTCGACCGTCAGAGCGTCCTGACGATCGCCGATGCCCTGCGCGGCGCGGCCCCGGAGCGGCGCTCCATTGTCCTGGCCGGCAAGCCGATGTCGCTCGCCGTCGCGGGGCCTCTTGGACGACGGGTGGTCACGCTCGACCATGCCGGTCGCGCGGCGCCCGGAGAGGCGGGCGCAGCCAGTCGCCCGGAAACCGTGCCGGGCGGCGGAGAGGCCTTGAGCCGGCTCGACGGCGCCGTGCGCGGCCCCGTCACCGGGATGATCGATTTGGCAAACGCGATGCTGAAGGAGCCCTTCGGGCCCCTCGGCGACACGCGCTACAGGGACTGCCTGGCGGAGATCAAAGCGTCGGGCGAGACGATCCTGGAACGGGTCGGCAAGCTTCTGGATCTTGCCGCAGTCGAGGCCGGTTCGCTGCGCCTCGAACCCCGCGCCCTCGACCTCAACGACGTCGTGGCGGGTTGCGTCGCCCGCCTTCAGGGCGAGGCAGCGCGAGGCCGGGTCGTGATGCGGACAAGCTTCTCCACCGATCTCGGCGATTTGGAAGCCGACGAGCGCTCGGTCAGCCGCGCGGCCAGCCTCGTGATCGAGAACGCGATCCGACGCTCCGCCGCCGGAAGCCAGATCATCGTTTCCACCGGCTCGGCGGAACGGGCGGCCGTTGCCCTGCGGGTGCGCGGTACCGGCGCCGGGCCTGCTCCGCGGGTGGAAGACCCGAAGGAATCCGTCGAGGACGGGCTGGCACTGCCGCGTGCCCTGGTGGAGGCCAACGGCGGCCGCCTCCAGCTCTCCGCACGCCCGGAAGACGGCACGCTCGTGGAAATCATCATGCCGACGCGACGGGTGGCGAACGGATAGAACCCTGGCCGATCGCGCGCCGACGCGTCCCCGAAAGCGCGCCCCTGTACCGGCCATCGTCCGGGGGCGGAAACAGAGGACGGCGGGTGATCGTTCGCCAGGCTCCCCGCGCTTGACAGCGCAGCATCGAAGCCTCAATCAGCTGTTACATTGTGCCCAATTTATTTACGGGACTTGATCTGAGCGCGCGCGAAACCGCGATCATATCGTCATCGTAAATTGTAGGCTACATTACTTTGGAAGTCCTGGCTGCGCGGCCGCCACCGCGATACGATCGGGCACCAATCAGGGATGGAACGCCATGCAAGGCAAGGTCATCGAGGTGAAGGACGCGTGGCGTGAGGGCGCTCACGTCGACGATTCCAAGTATCAAGAGATGTATGCGGCGTCCGTCGCCGATCCGAATGCGTTCTGGGCCGAGCACGGCAAGCGCATCGACTGGATGACGCCGTTCTCCACCGTGAAGAACACCAGCTTCGAGCCCGGCAAGGTCTCGATCAAGTGGTTCGAAGACGGCAAGACCAACGTCGCCCATAACTGCATCGACCGTCATCTGGAGACCCGCGGCGACCAGACCGCGATCATCTGGGAAGGCGACAATCCCGACGAGTCGAAGCACATCACTTACCGGGAGCTGCACGCGCAGGTCTGCCGGATGGCCAACGTCCTGCGTAACCGCGGCGTCGGCAAGGGCGATCGGGTCACGCTCTACATGCCGATGATCCCGGAGGCCGCCTACGCGATGCTCGCCTGCGCGCGGCTCGGGGCGATCCACGCCATCGTGTTCGGCGGCTTCTCCCCCGACTCGCTGGCGTCGCGCATCCAGGGGTGCGGCTCCAAGCTGGTGATCACCGCCGACGAGGGCCTGCGCGGCGGCCGCAAGGTGCCGCTGAAGGCCAATGTCGACGAAGCGATCAAGCGGCTCGACGCGGATCTCGTCGACCACGTGATCGTCGTGCGCCGCACAGGCGGCAGCGTCGCCATGGAGGCTGGCCGGGACGTCTATTACGACGAGGCCGCCGAGCAGGTGACCGACGAGTGCCCCGCCGTGGCGGTGGAGGCCGAGCATCCGCTCTTCATCCTGTATACCTCGGGCTCGACCGGTCAGCCGAAGGGCGTGGTGCACACCACGGGCGGCTACCTCGTCTACGCGTCGATGACGCATGAATACGTCTTCGATTACCGCGAGGGCGACGTGTACTGGTGCACCGCCGATGTCGGCTGGGTCACCGGCCACAGCTACATCGTGTACGGACCGCTCGCCAACGGCGCGACGACGCTGATGTTCGAGGGCATCCCGACCTATCCGTCGACGTCCCGCTTCTGGGAAGTGATCGACAAGCACAAGGTCAACATCTTCTACACGGCGCCCACCGCCATCCGCTCGCTGATGGGCGGCGGCGAGGGGCCGGTGAAGAAGACTTCGCGGGCTTCGCTGCGCGTGCTCGGCTCCGTCGGCGAGCCGATCAACCCGGAAGCCTGGGAATGGTACTACAACGTCGTCGGCGACAAGCGCTGTTCGATTGTCGACACGTGGTGGCAGACCGAGACCGGCGGCATCCTGATCACCCCGCTGCCGGGCGCCACCGCACTCAAGCCCGGCTCGGCAACCCGGCCGTTCTTCGGCGTGACGCCCGAGATGGTCGATGCCGAGGGCAAGGTTCTGGAAGGGGCCTGCGAGGGCAATCTCTGCATCGCCGATTCCTGGCCGGGCCAGATGCGCACGGTCTACGGCGACCACGAGCGGTTCGAGCAGACCTACTTCTCGACCTATCCGGGCAAGTACTTCACCGGCGACGGCGCCCGGCGCGATGCGGATGGCTATTACTGGATCACCGGACGCGTTGACGACGTCATCAACGTCTCCGGCCATCGCATGGGCACCGCAGAGGTCGAATCCTCGCTGGTCGCCCATCCGAAGGTCGCCGAGGCGGCGGTCGTGGGCTACCCGCACAACGTGAAGGGCCAGGGCATCTACGCCTACGTGACCCTCAACGACGGCGAGGAGGGCGACGACGCCCTGCGCAAGGAGCTGGTGACCTGGGTCCGCAAGGATATCGGGCCGATCGCCTCTCCAGACCTGATCCAGTTCGCGCCGGGTTTGCCGAAGACCCGCTCGGGCAAGATCATGCGCCGGATCCTGCGCAAGATCGCCGAGGACGATTTCAGCTCGCTCGGTGACACCTCGACGCTGGCCGAGCCGGCCGTGGTCGACGACCTGATCGAGAACCGGCAGAACCGGGCCTGATCGCATCCGCGCCGCGGCCATAGCGGCGCGGGTTCGGACCGGGACGGGTGCCGGGGCGGCGCCCGTCTCCAACAAGAACCACGAACTTCAACGCGATGAACCGGGGGGCCAGAGTGCCCTCGCGGGAGGAAAAGCCATGAGCGGCACGACACTCGGCCTTCGAGGGCGCACGGCGCCCCCGGGAACACGCGCACTCGGAACGGAGGTCGATCCGCAGGTCGAGCGGATTGTCCGGACACCCGAATTCCAGCAACTCGTCCATGAGCGCACCCGCTTCGCCTGGACGCTGACCATCCTGATGCTGGTGGTCTATTTCGGCTTCATCGGGCTCATCGCCTTCGACAAGTCGCTGCTCGCCGTGAAGGTTGGCGGCACCGCCTCCCTCGGACTGTTCGCGGGCGTCTTCGTGATCCTGTTCGCTTTCGCGCTGACCGGCGTCTACGTGGCCCGGGCCAACACGCGTTTCGACGCGCTGAGCGCCGCCCTCAAGCGGAGCGTCGCCCGATGAACCGGCTCCTCCTCGGCCTGACGCTCGGCACGATCGCCGCCAGCGCGGCCTATGCCGCCGGCCCGGATCTCGGGGCCGTGCAGCAATCGGTCACGAACTGGCCGGCCATCCTGATGTTCCTGTTCTTCGTGCTGCTGACGCTCGGCATCACCTACAAGGCCGCGAAGGGCACGAAGTCCGCCGCCGATTTCTACGCGGCGGGCGGCGGCATCTCGGCGGGGACCAACTCCCTGGCGATTGCCGGCGACTACATGTCGGCCGCCTCGTTCCTCGGCATCTCCGGCCTCGTCTACACCTCGGGCTTCGACGGGCTGATCTATTCCACGGGCTTCCTGGTCGGCTGGCCGATCGTGCTGTTCCTGATCGCGGAGCGCCTGCGCAACCTCGGCAAGTTCACCTTCGCGGACGTGGCGAGCTTCCGTCTCGACCAGACGTCGATCCGCATCATCTCGGCGGTGGGCACCCTCGTGGTGGTGGCGTTCTACCTGATCGCCCAGATGGTCGGCGCCGGGAAGCTGATCCAGCTCCTGTTCGGCCTGCCCTATCTCTACGCGGTGATCATCGTCGGCGTCCTGATGATCGTCTACGTCGCCTTCGGCGGCATGAAGGCGACCACCTGGGTGCAGGTGATCAAGGCCTGCCTGCTCCTCGGCGGCGCGACCTTCATGGCGGGCGCAGTGCTGTTGAAATACGGCTTCAACCCCGAGATGCTGTTCGCGAACGCCGTGCAGGTTCACCCGAAGGGCGACGCCATCATGGCGCCGGGCGGACTCGTGTCGAACCCGGTGGAGGCGATCTCCCTCGGCGTCGGCCTGATGTTCGGCACCGCCGGCCTGCCGCACATCCTGATGCGGTTCTTCACGGTCTCGGACGCGCAGGCCGCGCGCAAGTCGGTGTTCTACGCCACCGGCCTGATCGGCTACTTCTACATTCTCACCTTCATCATCGGCTTCGGCGGCATCGCCCTGCTGATGTCCGATCCGGTCTACTTCAAGCTCGGCGCGGCCGGGACCTTCGACAAGCTGAAGGACATGATCGGCGGCACCAACATGGTGGCGGTGAACCTCGCCAACGCCGTGGGCGGCCCGTACTTCCTCGGCTTCATCTCCGCCGTGGCCTTCGCGACCATCCTGGCCGTGGTGGCGGGCCTGACGCTCGCCGGCGCCTCGGCGATCAGCCACGACCTCTACGCCCAGGTGATCGCCCGCGGGCGCACCACCGAGAAGCACGAGGTCAACCTGTCGAAGATCTCGGCGGTGGTGATCGGCATCGTGGCGATCTACCTCGGCTACGTTTTCGAGAACCAGAACGTCGCCTTCATGGTGGGCCTGGCCTTCGCGGTGGCGGCGAGCTGCAACTTCCCGGTGCTGGCCATGTCGATCCTGTGGCGCGGCACCACCACCTGGGGTGCGCTGGCCGGCGGCCTCGTCGGCCTGCTCGCCGCGGTGATCATGGTGGTGCTGTCGAAAGCCGTGTGGGTGACGACGCTGGGCAACCCGGCCCCGCTCTTTCCCTACGACAACCCGGCCTTGTTCTCGATGCCGTTGGCCTTCGCGACGATCTGGGTCGTGTCGCTCATGGACAAGTCCCGCCGGGCCCAGCGCGAGCGGGCCGCCTTCGAGGCGCAGTATGTGCGCTCCGAGACCGGCATCGGGGCGTCCGGCGCCCACGCGCACTGATCTCAACCAGACGCGTCGGACAGGCGGAGGGCGCGGCGCGAGCCGCGCCCTTCGTCGTTCCGGTGACAACTCGGTGCGCACCTGTGTTGATGAGGCTCTTCACAATCGCTTTACCGGTTGACCCGCCACGCCCTTGAGATAACGCATAGGTGATCTGCGCTTTGCGCAGGGCCGCCCGGGAGCGGGCCGGGAAAGGGCGATCCCATCGTCGGGCCGCCCATATGCGTTTGGGAGGACGTGTCTTATGGCTGTGGCAACCGCGATCCCGCGGGCCGGAGACGCCGCGAGGCCGATGACTTCGGCCGAGAAGCGGGTGATCTTCGCGTCCTCGCTCGGTACTGTGTTCGAGTGGTACGATTTCTATCTGTACGGCTCTCTGGCAGCGATCATCGGCGCGCAGTTCTTTTCTGCCTATCCGCCCGCCACGCGCGACATCTTCGCGTTGCTCGCCTTCGCGGCAGGCTTCATCGTCCGTCCGTTCGGCGCCCTGGTCTTCGGCCGCATCGGTGATCTCGTCGGACGCAAATACACGTTCCTGATCACGATCCTGATCATGGGCCTGTCGACCTTCATCGTCGGCATCCTGCCCAACGCGGCCACCATCGGCATCGCGGCTCCGATCATCCTGATCGTCCTGCGCCTCGCCCAGGGCCTCGCCCTCGGCGGCGAGTATGGCGGCGCCGCCACCTACGTCGCCGAGCACGCGCCCAACGGCCGGCGCGGGTTCTATACCAGCTGGATCCAGACGACCGCGACCCTGGGCCTGTTCCTGTCGCTCCTCGTGATCCTCGCGACCCGGACCTTCACCGGCGAGGCCGCCTTCGCCGAGTGGGGCTGGCGCATCCCGTTCCTGGTCTCGGTGCTGCTGCTCGGCATCTCGGTCTGGATCCGCCTCCAGCTGTCGGAATCTCCGGCCTTCCAGCGGATGAAGGACGAGGGCAAGACCTCGAAGGCACCGCTCACCGAGGCCTTCGGCCAGTGGCGCAATGCGAAGTTCGCGATCATCGCCCTGTTCGGCCTCGTCGCCGGTCAGGGTGTGGTCTGGTACACGGGCCAGTTCTACGCGCTGTTCTTCCTGCAATCGATTCTCAAGGTCGACGGCTATACCGCCAACCTGCTGATCGCGTGGTCGCTGCTTCTCGGCACCGGCTTCTTCGTGGTCTTCGGCTGGCTGTCCGACAAGATCGGCCGCAAGGTCATCATCTTGGCGGGCTGCGCCATCGCGGCGGCGACGTTCTTCCCGATCTTCAAGGGCATCACCTCCACGGCCAACCCGAAGCTCGAGGCGGCGATCGAGAACGTGAAGGTGACAGTGACGGCCGATCCGGCCGCCTGCGGAAACCTGTTCAATCCGGTCGGAACCCGGGTGTTCACCGCGCCCTGTGACCTCGCCCGCGACTTCCTGTCGAAGTCGTCGGTGCGCTACACCACCGCTGCCGGGGCGGCCGGACAGCCGACGACCATTCGGGTCAACGATACGGAGATCCCCTATCCGCAGGGGGGCAACGTCGAGGCCAACAAGGCCACGACCGCGGCACTCCAGGCCGCGGGCTACCCGAAGGCGGGTGACCCTGAGATCGTCAAGATGTCGAATCCGTTCGACATCTTCCGGCCGCAGGTCGCGCAGGTGATCGGCCTGCTGTTCATCCTCGTGCTCTTCGTCACGATGGTCTACGGCCCGATCGCCGCCATGCTGGTGGAGTTGTTCCCGACCCGGATCCGGTACACCTCGATGTCGCTGCCCTACCATATCGGCAACGGCTGGTTCGGCGGCCTGCTGCCGGCGACCGCCTTCGCCATGGTGGCCCAGACCGGCGACATCTATTTCGGCCTCTGGTACCCGATCGTCATCGCGGTCGCGACCGTGATCATCGGCATCCTCTTCGTGCCGGAGACCAAGGATCGCGACATCTTCGCGGATACCTGAGCGGCGCAAACCGGCCAAACGAACCACGCGTCGACGACGCCCAGGCAGTTCCCACTGCCTGGGCGTTTCCATTTCCACAGAGATGTCCGCGCGCCTCCGGGCAGAGGGCCGCCCGGCACGGACCCGTGCCGGGTCGTGGCCGCAAGGCGGGCCGGGCCGTCTCGGCTTGTGTCGAACCCGCAACGCGACGGCGGAATCGCAATCCGTGCGGTCTGTCACGGATTGCGTTGCGGCGGATCCTATACAGAGGTCTCAAGTATCGACGGCAGACGGAACCATCACCGTCGAAACGGCGAGCCGACACGGAATGTCCTGATTTCTGACCACCACGTTGCAAGCAGTCAATGACTGCAACTTTCAGTCCGTTTCTCGGCCAATGCCGGTCGTCCAACAAACCTGCCGGCCGCCGGAAACTGTCCGAAATTTAATCTTTCGCCGATCGCCCCGGCGGAACCTGAGCGGCACAAGGCCGTATAAGGTTCCCCTACGATCCAGGGCCCCTGGGATTTCCATCGTGAACGATGTCGTGCCACATTTGCGCCGTCAGCCTCATCGGAATCTGCATCTTCTACTTCTAATTATCTGGATGGCCGTGGCTCTGGGCTTGTGGGCGCTGATCAACACCCTCGCCGGGCGGCTGGTTTGGTGGTGGTGACGCTGGTTACAGCCCGCGATTGTTCTCGGGATAGTCGGTGAGATAGGCGCCGAGCAGATATCCCGCCTGATGGGCCGTCAGGTATCCCAGCATAATCAGAACGTGCAGCAGGTCGAGGCCGTAAACGGACATGAAAATGGTCATCGCAGTGAACATGACCACCGATGAGGTCATGGCGATGATCATCACCGAATAGGAGCGGCCGATCAGCGCTCCCACGAGAAACAACAGCGCTGCGACCACCATCTCGTCACCCAACCCGGATTCGTTCCAGGAAGTTCTTCTCACGAGCTTCCGGCGCACATCTGGGCAATGATGGCGTGCAGCCGAGAAAATATCAACCCGCTCCGCAGATGCCACCCATATTCGCAAAGGTGGGGGTATTTGTTCGGCAATAATGCTCAAAAAAGAGCATTCGGCGTTACGGGACATCCATTGCTGAGCTTCGGCACAGGCCACGCTTGTTCACGGCAATGCTGAGAGACATCGCAGCCGGAACAAAAATCGCCGCGACCGGCTCCAATCCGTGCGGATCGTTAACGGAAGCGCGGCGGCGCCGCGCGACGGACAGGCCTCTCGGCGGTGCTGGAGCACGGAGGCACGGGAGCGTCACGTCGTGACCCTCCCGACCCCGCCCGATCAATGCCGGAAATGACGGTGGCCGGTGAGGACCATGGCCAGGCCGGCCGCATCGGCGGCCGCGATGACGTCCGCATCGCGCATCGAACCGCCGGGCTGGATCACCGCCGTCGCGCCCGCTTCGGCGGCCGCCATCAGCCCGTCCGCGAACGGGAAGAACGCGTCCGACGCCACCACCGAGCCGACCGCCAAGCTCTGGGACAGCCCGAGGCGCTTCGCGCCCTCGGCGGCCTTCCAGGCGGCGATGCGCGAGGAATCGACCCGGGACATCTGACCCGCGCCGATTCCCACCGTCGCGCCGGCCTTGGCGTACACGATGGCGTTCGACTTCACGTGCTTGGCCACCCGATAGGCGAACCGGAGATCGCCCAGCTCGGCCTCGCTCGGCGCCCGCTTGGTGACGACCTTGAGTGGCATGTCGTCGACGACCACCGCATCCCGGCTCTGGACCAGCAGACCGCCGGCGAGCGTCCGCACGGTCTCGCCGGGGGCCCGCGGGTCAGGCAGTCCGCCGGCCAGAAGCAGGCGCAGGTTCTTCTTGCCCGCGACGATGGCCGCGGCCTCGGGCGTGGCATCCGGGGCGATGATCACCTCGGTGAAAATCTCGACGATCCTGCTGGCCGCCTCGGCGTCGAGCGTCCGGTTGAGGGCGACGATGCCGCCGAAGGCCGAGGTCGGGTCACAGCTCAGAGCCCGCTCGTAGGCTTCGAGCAGGCTGGTGCCTTCCGCGACACCGCACGGATTGGCATGCTTGATGATCGCCACGGCGGCGGTCCGGGCCGGATCGAACTCGGCCACGCACTCGTAGGCGGCGTCCGTGTCGTTGAAGTTGTTGTAGGACAGCTCCTTGCCCTGGAGCTGCCGGGCGGTGGCCACACCCGAGCGGACCTTGCCGGGCGCGCGGTAGAAGGCGGCCGCCTGATGAGGGTTCTCGCCGTAGCGCAGCGCCTGACCGAGGGTGCCGCCGAAGGCGCGGAACTGGGCCGGCGCATCCGTGCCGAAGCGGCCGGCCATCCAGTTGCCGATGGCGGCATCGTAGGCCGCGGTGCGGGCAAAGGCCTTCTGCGCCAGGCTCCGGCGCATTTCCGCGCCCAGGGCGCCGTCATGCGCCTCCAGTGCGGCCAGCACGCCGGCATAATCCGACACGTCGGTGACCACGGCCACATCCGCGTGGTTCTTGGCCGCCGCACGGATCATGGCCGGGCCGCCGACATCGATGTTCTCGATGCAGTCGGCATCCGACCGGTCGGCCGCGATGGTGGCCTCGAACGGGTACAGGTTGACCACCAGCAGATCGATGGCGCCGATCCCATGGGCGGCGAGCGCGGCCTGATGCTCCGGGTTGTCGCGGATGGCGAGCAATCCACCGTGAACCGCCGGGTGCAGCGTCTTGACCCGGCCGTCCATCATCTCCGGAAAGCCCGTGAGATCGGCCACCTCGGTGACAGGCAGGCCGGCCTCCTGCAGGGCACGATGCGTGCCCCCGGTGGAGACCAGCGCGATGCCGCGGGCGTGGAGCGCCCGGGCAAAGTCGACGAGGCCGGTCTTGTCCGAGACCGAGAGGAGCGCGCGGGAGACCCGCACCTGATCGTGCGCCATAGCTTCGTGCCGAAAGTTCGAGATTTTCCGGCGCGGTAGCATGGAAACGGTGAGCCCGGCCAGCCGGCTCCCTCAGGGTGCCACCCCGCGCAGCGGTGCGGACGCCTGACGCTCGAAGCTCCAGCGGACCTCCACGTCCTCGGAGACGCGCAGGTGCAGCACGATCTGGTCGGTGCGGCGCGGCCCCGTCAGGCCCGAGAAGTAGACGCTCTCCTCGATGGCGATCTCGGCGTTCTCGGCGCGGAACACCCAGACCTCGCCGAGCGCCGAGGCGAGTTCGAGCCCGTCCGGGATGCCGCGCACGGCGATGCCGGGATGGAGATGGAAGCGGATCGCCACATCCTGCGGGCGCAACCGCCGCCCCCGGCTTTGCGCCTTGCCCTGGCGCAGGAAGGCGTCGCGGCCCTCCAGCCGCACCGACGCGTGGAACAGCTGCCAGCGGCGCTCGTGCACGATACCGAAATCGGGCGCGTAGCCGTTGTGCCGGGCCGCGAGGACGACGCTGTCGGCCTCCTCGGCGCGCTCGGCGGCCACCGCCGAGGGCCCGCTCAGCACCACGGGCCCGCGCCGGCGAATCAGCCAATCGGCCAGGAGCCGCTCGCCCCACCACCCGGTACGAGTGAGGAACCGGCACGACGAGCTGTGGGCGACCGAGGCCGTGGAGTGGGCCGGCGTCGAACGGGCGAGGAGGCGCAGATCCGCCCCGCTGGCCGGCAGGCCGCAATTGACCACGATGCGCTGGGGGCCGCTCGACATCTCGAAGGCGAGGCAGCCGGCACCGGCATTCACCGAGTAGGGCAGCGGCGGGCACGCGCCGACATCGGCCACGATGACGACCCGGCCGCCTTCCAGGCGCTCGTAGCCCGAGTTCGGCGCGTGCATCAGCGGCCGGGCGAGCGCGCCGTCGTAGACCAGCAGGGTCGCGAGGTGGTCCGCATCCGTGGCGCCCATGCCGTTGAAGTGGCTCAGCGAGGCGTCCGGGTGGCGCAGGAGTCGCAGCAGCGGCAACATCCGGTCGACGGCCCGCAGCAGCGCCATCGGCGGCTCGACACTGCGGCTGAGGTAGCTCTGGCGCAGGGGCAGGAGGTCGAGGAGCAGATCCATGGCGAAGCGCGGGTCGCGGGACCGGTGGCCACCATCGGTCAGGATCTGGCGGTCGAGCTCCCGCGTCAGAATCCGGGTCGCTCGACGCAGGATCGGCTGAATGCCGTCGCAGCACAGGCCGGCGTAACAGAGCGCCACGGCGGCGTTCAGGCGCCATTGCGGTGGCACGCCCCGCCGCAGGTCGCGCTCGAGTTGCTGCGCGTTGCGTCCGATCGCCTTGAGGAAGTTCTGGTAAAAGCCGTGATCGGCCCCCTCCAGCACGAGGGGCGACTGGCACAGGAACGAGATCAACCGGCGGGCCGCCACCGGCGTCTGCCGGGCGAGCGCCGCGTCGCCCCGGCCCGCGATGAAATCGGCCACGAAGGCGCGGGCATTGGCCCGGGCGAGGGCGGTGTCGGCGGCGCGCAGGTGGCGCAACCAGCCGAAGCCGTAGAGCTCATCAGCCCATTCCGGCGACGGCGCCGCGTAGTCGAAGGGTGAGCCGCCGCTCGCCGCGAGCGACCGGCCCGCGAAGACGAACAGCCCGGCATAGATGTCGTCCGCAAAGGTCGCGTCCGAGGTCCGCAGGTCCTGCGGTGCGATCACCAGTCCGGTCACCCGCATCCGGGCGAGGATGTCGGGCGGTGCGGTGACGCTGGCTCCGGCCGCGCGGCCCGCGCGTGCAGCCTCGCGCGCGACGAGCCGATAGAAGCGCCAGCGGTCAGGCCCCCAAGCCACGCGATCTCCGAGCTGCGCGTTTTCACAAGGCCCCCAGGCCTTGAGCCCTCGCGTACGAGGATCGGCTGGCACCCGTTTCGTAAGGCTAGTGGGGGCCTCTTAACCGGCGGTTTACGCTATGTCATGCCCGACGCCGTGAAGGCGACAGAGGACGGCACCGCCAGTCGTGGCGGCTCGTGATCCGGGCAGGATCGGCGCAGCCGCAGAGCACGTCGTCGGGATGGAAGCTCGATCCCGTCCTGTCGGAGCCGGCATCCGGCCTTGACACGGGCCAGCCCTCGGCGGAGCGGCTGCAGCGCAATCGATCCCGCGCCGGTCGGATCGGGTCACTTCGGCATGAGCGCGGCGTCGAACGCCGCCAGGTTCGACCGCATCAGGTCGAGATAGGTCGCTGCCGGACCGTCCGCCCCGGAGAGCGCGTCGGAATAGACCTTCCCGCCGATGCGGGCGCCGCTCTCGCGGGCGATCTGCTCCATCTGGCGCGGGTCGCTGATGTTCTCCAGAAACACCGCGGGTACGCGCTCGCGGCGAATCTGGCGGATGATCGACGCCACGTCCCGCGGGCTCGCCTCGCTGTCGGTGGAGACGCCCTGCGGCGCGATGAAGCGTAGGCCGTAGGCCGCCGCAAAATAGCCGAAGGCATCGTGGGTCGTGATGATCTGCCGCCGCTCCGGCGGGATTTGGAGGATCGTTGCCCGGACGTCCCGCTCCAGGGCATCGAGCTTGGCGAGGTAGCCGGCCGCGGCCTCCTGATAGGCGGCGGCATGGGCCGGATCGACCTTCACGAGGCCGTTCCGGATGTTCGCCACGTAGATCCGAACGTTGGCGATGCTCTGCCAGGCATGCGGATCGAAGGCGTGCTCACCGTGTCCGTGACCGCCCTCCCCGTGGACATGCTCGTCCTGCGCCGGGATCGGCGACACGCCCGTCGAGACGGTCACCACTGGGGCGCGCGTGCCGGAGGCGCGGATTAGCCGGTCGAGCCAGCCCTCCAGCCCGAGGCCGTTGACGAATACGATATCGGCCTCGGCGAGCTTGCGCGCGTCGGCTGGCGACGGGCTGAAGCCGTGAACGTCGGAATCGGGTCCGACCAGGGTGGTCACCGTCACGGACGCACCGCCGATCTGCCGGACGAGATCGCCCAGGATCGAGAAGCTCGCAACCGCCCGGATCGGGACGGTCTGCGTGGTGGCCACCGCCGGCACCCCAAGTCCGAGCCAGACGGACAGGACCGCGAGCGCCGCGATCCGGAATGTTGTTGCCACGCCCCGCACCGTTCCACCTTCCCGCGCCTTCGGTCGCACCTGCCACTAATGTAACATTGTTACATACACAAGCGGGATACATGCCCGGTCCCCAATGCGCGGCGTCGGACGCGTCGCGCCCCGTGGGTTCCGACGCTGTCCGGAGCGTCAAGATGGAGGATTCCATGTCCCGCCGTTTGAGAGCGAGCATCCTGGTAACAGGGGCCCTCGGCCTGGGTGTCGCCAGCGCGGCCTTTGCGCATGACCATGGACCCGACGGCTTCCGCGGTCACGGGCGCTGGAGTGCGCTCACGCCCGAGGATCGGGCGGCCTTCACGGATGCCCGCATCGCCGCCCTGCATGCCGGCCTGAAGCTCAACCCCGACCAAGAGAAGCTGTGGCCGCCCGTGGAAGCTGCAATCCGCGACATGGCCAAGATGCGCCAGCAGCGCCGCGAGGCGATGCGCGACCGCCCCAAGTTCAGCGACGATGCCCCAGCGGCCCTTCGGGCGATGGCAGATGCCGCGACGGCACGCGGAGAGGCCCTGCGCAAGCTGGCCGACGCGTCCCAGCCGCTCTACGCCAGCCTCGATCAGGACCAGAAGCGGCGCGCAACGATCCTCGCCCGGCCTATGGGCGGGCATGATCACGGCGGCTGGCATCGCGGCCGGGAGGGCGGCCGCGGTCCGGACGGCGACGACCGTTGAGCCAAAGGCCTTGATCCGCGGCGATGGCGGCGGCACACCGCTGCCGCCGCGCATCCTGCCCGAGGCCGGCGCTGATCCGACCTGGTAGGTTTCATGGCGCGCCTCCGCGGCGACACGGCTCCCCTCCTCGCGCGCCTCTGGCGCACCTGGCTGTACCCGCACCGGGCCACCCTTGCCGTGGTGCTGGTGCTGATCGCGCTGGTGGGCGCCTCGACCGGCCTCTACCCGGCGCTGATCAAGGCCGCCTTCGACGCCTTCGACCGGAAGGATGCGGCGGCCATCGCCTATGGGCCGCTGGTGGTGATCGTCGTCACCGCCACGCGCGGCTTCGCGCTCTATGGCCAGACCGTTCTGACGAACAGGGTGGTCACCCGGGTCGAGGCCGACATGCAGGCGGCGCTCTACGGGCACCTGATCGAGTCCGATCTCGCCCAGCTCGGCCGCGAGAGCCCGGCGGCGCTGACCCAGCGCTTCACCACCGATTTCGCCTTCATCAAGGAAGCGCTGACCCGCATCTCGACGGTGCTCCTGCGCGACATCGCCATGCTGATCGGCCTCGTGGCGGCGCTGATCTGGATGGATCCGGTGCTGACTCTGGTGGCCGGCGTCACGGTGCCGTTCGTGGCCGGACCGATCGGGCGGATCGGGAAGAAGCTCAGGCGGGTCTCGACCTCGACGCAGGAGCAGATGGGCGCCACCGCCAGCCTCATTTCCGAAAGCCTCCAGGGGGCACGGGTCGCCAAGACCTACGCCATGGAGGCCTACCTCAAGGGCCGCGCCGCGCAGGCCCTCGACGAGGTGCGCCGCCTCAAGATGAAAGCTGCCAATGCCCGCGGGCGTCTCGACCCGCTGCTGGAGATCGGGGGCGGCATCGCGGTGGCGGGGGTGCTCGTACTGGTCGGGCAACGGGTGCTGGCGGGGGAGAAGACGGTGGGCGACTTCACCGGCTACGTGGCGGCGCTGCTGCTCGCCGCGCAGCCGGCCCGGGCGCTGGGGAACCTCAACGCCATCCTGCAGGAGGCGGCCGCCGCCCTCAGGCGCTACTTCGACGTCATGGACGAGGCGCCCGAGATACGCGAGGCGCCCGACGCGCGGCCGCTCACCGTGTCCGCCGGGACGATCCGCTTCGACGGCGTGCGGTTCCGCTACCGGCCGGATGCGCCGGCCCTGGAGGGGATCGATCTGACGGTCCCGGCGGGCTCGGTCACGGCCCTGGTCGGACGCTCAGGCTCCGGGAAATCCACGCTGCTCAACCTCGTCCCGCGGCTCTACGACGTGACCGAAGGCCGCGTGACCATCGACGGGCAGGACGTCCGCGCGGTGACCCTCGCGTCCCTGCGCGCGGCGGTGGCGGTGGTGTCGCAGGAGGTGGTCCTGTTCGACGACACGATCGCGCGGAATATCGGCTTCGGCCGGCCCGGGGCGTCGCCTGCGGAGATCGAGGCGGCCGCCCGCGCCGCCGCGGCCCACGACTTCGTCGCGGCCCTCCCGGAGGGCTACGACTTCCGTGTCGGGCCCGGCGGCGGCCGACTGTCCGGCGGCGAGCGGCAGCGGGTGGCGCTGGCGCGCGCCTTCCTGAAGGACGCGCCGATCCTGCTCCTCGACGAGGCGACCTCGGCCCTCGATTCTGAATCGGAGCGTCTGGTCCAGGAGGCGCTGACCCGGCTGATGCGGGGCCGCACCACCCTGGTGATCGCCCATCGCCTCTCGACGGTGCGCGACGCCGATCAGATCGCCGTGATGGAATCGGGCCGCGTGATCGAGACCGGACGGCACGACGCCCTGCTCGCGGCCAGCGGCGCCTATGCACGCTTGCACCGGCTCCAGCTGTCGGAGCCCGCGACCGCCGAATAACGCGCATGTGCGGTGACACCGTCATGCGCCGGCTCCGTAGATTCGCGCGCCGGAGCGCGCCATAAGGGCCTCAGTCGATAAGGACCAGACCGTGAGCGACCTGACGTTCGAGATCCAAAGTCATCCCGCCCCGCGGACCGCCGAGGAGCGGGCCGCGCTGATGGCGAATCCTGGCTTCGGCAAGGTGTTCACCGACCACATGGTGGTGGCGCGCTACACGGCCGGTCGCGGCTGGCACGATGCGCGGATCCAGGCCCGCGAGGCGATTCCCCTCGATCCCGCCTCCGCGGTGCTGCACTACGCGCAGGAGATCTTCGAGGGCCTCAAGGCCTACCGCACTGCCGATGGCGGCGCCGCCCTGTTCCGGCCCGACGCCAATGCGCGTCGCTTCCGGCACTCGGCCGAGCGCCTGGCGATCCCACCGTTTCCGGAGGATGCCTTCGTCGACGCGGTGCGCAAGCTCGTCGAGATCGACCGCGCCTGGATCCCCGACACGCCCGACGGTAGCCTCTATCTCCGGCCATTCATGATCGCCACCGAGGCGTTCCTGGGCGTCCGGCCGGCCTCCGAATACCTGTTCATCACCATCGCGTCGGCGGTGGGCTCGTACTTCAAGGACCCGAACAGCACCGTCACGGTCTGGGTTTCGGAGCATTACACGCGGGCCGCCCCGGGCGGCACCGGCGCGGCCAAGTGCGGGGGCAACTATGCGGCGAGCCTCGCCCCGCAATCCGAGGCCGCGGCCCAGGGCTGCGAGCAGGTCGTCTTCCTCGACGCGGTTGAGCGCCGCTACATCGAGGAACTCGGCGGCATGAACGTGTTCTTCGTCTTCGAGGACGGCACGCTGGTGACGCCGCCGCTCTCGGACAGCATCCTGCACGGCATCACCCGCGACTCGGTCATAACCCTGGCGCGGGAAGCCGGCCTGACCGTGAAGGAGGAGCCCTACACGATCGACGCGTGGCGCACCGACGTGCGGGAGGGCCGCCTGACCGAGGCCTTCGCCTGCGGGACCGCCGCGGTGATCACGCCGATCGGCACCGTGAAGGGCCGCGAGGAGAGCTTCACAATCGGGAACGGCAAGGCCGGGCCCGTGGCCCAGCGGCTGCGGAGCCTTCTGGTGGACATCCAGCGGGGCAACACCAATGACGCCCATGGCTGGTTCCAGAAGATCTTTTAAGGCGTCTCGCCAGTTCGAACTCATGGCACGGGGGTCGAGCAGGCTTGGCTCGCACCCTCGGCGCGGCACCCGCACGTCCAACTCATCCCCGCATCGTGAAATGGCGCAGCGCAACGGAGGCCTCGCAGGAGGCCTCCGGACGGCCGCGCGATCCCTGGACCGCGCCTGCGAGGCTGCTGCACAGCACCTCAGGATAAGAGGGATCGATCGGACAGGCCGCGTCACGCCACGGCGGTTGCGCCCGTGACCGTCGCGGCGGGGCAGGTTCCCGATGCGGCCATCATCGGCCCGTGGAACCCCGGCGTCCGATCCGATCTGCCGTCCGCCTTCCTGCCGCTGGTGACCGTCTACCGGTCCGAGCACGTCGAGACGCCGCTGCGCGACGCCCTGGATCTGAGCGACCTCTGCGGGCTGCCGGCCCGCCAGCTCAGCCGGTTCCGGGCCCGCCGCCTAGTCGTCCATGAGGTGCTGATCCGCGTGATGTCGGACCTGTCCGTGCCGGTCGGTGCGGTCTATGCCGATCTGGGCGTGAACTTCCGGGCCATCGTGTCCACGATCCTGCGCGAGGGCATCGAGCCCCGCCTCAGTGAGATCGAAGCAGCCCTCGCCCAGATCCGCGCCGAAGCCGACGCGCTGCTCGATCGTGAGGTCGCCGCCATCCTCGACGAGGCGCCGGCCCCGCCGCCGCCCGAGCCGCGCTGGCTCGATAGGCTCCTCGGACGCCGTCCCCCGGCGGTCGTGGCCCCGCGCGAGGATCTCGCGACCCGGTCCCTGCGCCATCTCGAGACTTGGCAGCGGCGCGCCGCCGAATCCGGCGACGGCCTGGAGATCGCCGCCTGCGAGGCCCTGCGCAGCGTGGTGTCCGGCCTCATCGCGCGGCAGAACACCTTGATCCGCGACGGATCCCTCATGCGGACCATCGCCGGGACGCTGGTCTCGAACGGCTACGGCAGCCGCCGCATCGGCGAGCTGATCGAGCCCTGGATCGCCGCAGTGGTGGAGGCGCATGGCTATCGCCGGCTGGCGCCGCAGGACTACCCGGTGGTGATGAACGTGAAAGGGGCCTCGGCCTCCGGCAAGAGCACGATCCGTCCCTACCAGCTCGGCCTCGCCAGACGTCTCGGCATGGCGTGGTCGGACTTCGCGGTGATCACACCCGACGTCTGGCGCAAGTACCTCCTCGACTACGACAGCCTGGGCGAGGCCTCCCGCTATGCCGGGACGCTGACCGGCTACGAGGTCGAGATCATCGACATGAAGCTCGACCGCTACGTCACCCGCAAGGCGGCCGAGCGGCGGATCTCGAACCTGCTCATCGACCGGTTTCGGTTCGACAGCTTCCAGGCCGAGGCCGGCTCTGACGGCGGCGGGCAATTGCTCACCCGGTTCGGCGACCGGGTCTACATGCAGTTCATGGTCACGCCCCCGGCCGACACCGTCGAGCGGGCATGGAAGCGGGGTGAGATGTTCGGCCGCTACAAGGCGGTGGAGGACCTGCTGGCGCACAACGTCGAGGCCTATACAGGCATGCCGCGCCTGTTCTTCAACTGGGCGCTCTCGCGCGACAAGCAGGTGGTCTGCGAGTTCCTCGACAACAGCGTGCCGCTGGGCGAGCGCCCGCGCACCATCGCGTTCTGGGCCGACGGGATCCTCAACATCCTCGACGTGAAAGGGCTGATCGACATCGACCGGTTTCGGAAGGTCGACATCTTCGCCCGCGGTCCCGAGGCGGTGTTCAACGGCGCCGACCTTTCGGCATCCGCCAACACCACCTTCCTGCGCGAATGCCTGCGCCGGATGGCGATCGTCCGCTTCGTTCAGGCCGAGACCGGCCGTGCCTTCCTGCGCCTCGATCGCGGACGGATCACCGCGCTGGATCCGGCCACCCTGGCGGCGGTGAAGGCGGGTCCGGACTGGGAGGCGGCCTGCGCGGTCATCGGATTCCCGGCCGATCCGACCGCGATTCCCACGCTCGATGAAACGCTGCACCTGACCGACGCGCCGACGCTCGGTGCCTGGGGCCCGATTCCTCCGGCGGGGCAAACGGAATAATATCGCCGCCCTGACAGTTCATCCCGTCCGTCTCAGGCTGGTATATTGCATACCTAGAACGGATGTGCATGATCGTCGGTGCACGAGAGACGCCGCCACAGCAAGGCCGCGCCGCCCAAGAGAGAGGCTCAGGGATGGAACGCCAGGATTCGCCGTCGGCGAAATGGTGGCAGCTCGCCTTCGGCGTGATCTGCATGGCCATGATCGCCAACCTCCAATACGGTTGGACGTTGTTCGTGGACCCGATCGACCAGCGCTACCACTGGGGACGCGCGGCGATCCAGCTCGCCTTCACGCTGTTCGTCGCCACCGAGACCTGGCTGGTCCCGGTCGAGGCGTGGTTCGTCGACCGCTACGGCCCGAAGATCGTGGTCGCGTTCGGCGGCGTGATGATCGCCCTCGCCTGGACGATCAACGCCTACGCCGACAGCCTGGCGATGCTCTATCTCGGCGCCGTCATCGCCGGCATCGGTGCGGGCTCGGTCTACGGCACCTGCGTGGGCAACGCGCTCAAGTGGTTCCCGCATCGCCGCGGCCTCGCCGCCGGTGCCACCGCGGCCGGCTTCGGCGCGGGTGCCGCCATCACGGTGGTACCGATCGCCCGCATGATCGCGTCGAGCGGTTACCAGGACGCCTTCCTGTATTTCGGCATCGGTCAGGGCGCCGTGGTCCTCGCGCTCGCCTTCCTGCTGCGCAAGCCGTCGACCAACTCGCCGGTCCAGCGCAAGAGCACCCGCCTGCCGCAGACCAAGGTCGACCGCAGCCCCCGCGAGGCGGTGCGCACCCCGGTCTTCTGGGTGATGTACGCCATGTTCGTGATGGTCGCCTCCGGCGGCCTGATGGCGGCGGCGCAGATCGCCCCGATCGCCCACGACTTCCAGGTGGCGGGCGTGCCGGTGAGCCTGTTCGGCCTCCAGATGGCGGCGCTGACGCTTGCGATCTCGCTCGACCGGATCTTCGACGGGTTCGGGCGGCCGTTCTTCGGCTACGTCTCCGACAACATCGGCCGCGAGAACACGATGTTCATCGCCTTCTCGACGGCGGCGCTGGCGGTGATCGTGCTGCTGACCTACGGTCACATCCCGATGGTCTTCGTGCTGGCCACCGCGGTGTATTTCGGGGTGTTCGGCGAGATCTACTCGCTGTTCCCGGCGACCTGCGGCGACACGTTCGGCTCCAAGTACGCCGCCAGCAATGCCGGCCTGCTCTACACCGCCAAGGGCACCGCGGCGTTCCTCGTGCCCTTCGCCAGCCTCCTGTCGGCGGCCTACGGCTGGTCGGCGGTGTTCACGCTGATCATCGTGCTCAACGTGACGGCGGCGGCGATGGCGATGTTCGTCCTGCGCCCGATGCGGGCCCGCTACCTCGCCGCGGAGGAGCATCCCGCGGCGCTCAGCGCCCATCCGATCCGGGCGGCCTGAGCGGCCCCCGCCCCACGACGTCGCCCGAGCGACGCCCAGCCTTCACGGATCTCCCGCCCTCCCCTCCTCCGGGAGCGTGGGGGATCCCCCGCCAGCCGGCGCCCAGAGCCGCCCGTACCGATACCGATCCTCCGGGAGAAACCGTGATGACCGCACTCGCCAAGATCGTCCACACCGCACCCGAGGTCGAGGCAGAGCCCGAGCTGACCGACGGCTTCCACCTCGTCATCGACGCGCTCAAGCTCAACGGCATCGAGACGATCTACGGTGTCCCGGGCATCCCGATCACCGATCTCGGCCGCATGGCCCAGGCCGAGGGGATGCGGGTGATCTCGTTCCGCCACGAGCAGCACGCCGGCAACGCCGCGGCGATCGCGGGCTTCCTTACCCAGAAGCCGGGCATCTGCCTCACGGTCTCGGCCCCGGGCTTCCTGAACGGCCTGACCGCCCTCGCCAACGCCACCACCAACTGCTTCCCGATGATCCTGATCTCGGGTTCCTCCGAGCGCGAGATCGTCGACCTGCAGCAGGGCGACTACGAGGAGATGGACCAGCTCGCCATCGCCAAGCCCCTGTGCAAGGCGGCTTTCCGGGTTCTGCATGCGGCCGATATCGGCATCGGCGTCGCCCGCGCCATCCGCGCCGCCTGCTCGGGCCGGCCGGGCGGCGTCTACCTGGACCTGCCCGCCAAGCTGTTCTCCCAAGTGATGGACGCCGAGGCCGGCCAGAAGTCGCTGGTCAAGGTGATCGATCCGGCCCCGGCCCAGCACCCCGCCCCCGAGGCAATCGCCCGGGCGCTCGACGTCCTGAAATCCGCCAAGCGGCCGCTGATCGTGCTCGGCAAGGGCGCCGCCTACGCCCAGGCCGACGCGGCGATCCGCAGCCTCGTGGAGACCAGCGGCATCCCCTACGTGCCGATGAGCATGGCCAAGGGCCTCCTGCCCGACACCCACCCGCTCTCGGCCGGCGCGGCGCGCTCGACGGCGCTGAAGGACTCGGACGTGGTGCTGCTGATCGGCGCCCGGCTGAACTGGCTGCTGTCGCACGGCAAGGGCAAGAGCTGGGGCGAGCCCGGTTCGACCAAGTTCATCCAGATCGACATCGAACCCCGCGAGATGGATTCGAACGTCGAGATCGTCGCGCCGGTGGTCGGCGACATCGCGTCCTGCGTGCAGGCGCTGCTCGACGGCATGGGCCAGGGCTGGCAGCAGCCTCCCTCCGACTGGATCGAGACGCTCAGGACCAAGCGCGAGGCGAACGTCGCCAAGATGGCGCCGAAGCTCATGAGCAACACCTCGCCGATGAACTTCCACGCGGCGCTCGGTGCGCTCCGCACCATCGTCAAGGAGCGGCCGGACGCGATCCTGGTCAACGAGGGCGCCAACACCCTCGACCTCGCCCGGGGCATCATCGACATGTACCAGCCGCGCAAGCGCCTGGATGTCGGCACCTGGGGCATCATGGGCATCGGCATGGGCTTCGCGGTCGCGGCGGCCGTCGAGACCGGCAAGCCGGTCCTGTGCGTCGAAGGCGACAGCGCCTTCGGCTTCTCCGGCATGGAGGTCGAGACCATCTGCCGGTACGGGCTGCCGGTCTGCATCGTCGTGTTCAACAACAACGGCATCTACCGCGGCACCGACACGGATCCGACCGGCCGCGATCCTGCCACGACGGTGTTCGTGCCGGATTCCCGCTACGACAAGATGATGGAAGCCTTCGGTGGCGTCGGCTACCACGTCACCACGCCGGACGAGCTGACCCGCGCGGTCAACGAGGCGATGAACTCGGGCCGCCCGGCCCTGGTCAACGCCGTCATCGACCCGGCGGCCGGCAGCGAGAGCGGCAACATCGGCAGCCTCAACCCGCAGAGCGGCATCAAGAAGAAGAAGTGAGGGCGGCGGGCCCCTGAAGCCCGCAACCGGGATGTCTGCACGCCGGCCGGATCGCTCAGCGGTCCGGCCGTTCATGACTGCGCGGCACGCTTCGAGGCCGAGCCGCGGGTCCCCTCTCCCGTGCGGGAGAGGGACAGGGTGAGGGAACAGGTCCGTCCGGAAAGGGCGCGACCGGGACGCGCCTCAATGACGTGCTCGTCCTTATAGTTCTCGCCCCTCACCCCGGCCCACTCCCGCACGGGAGAGGGAGTCTGGCGCCGCTGGCAAGCCACACAACGCGAATCCAACACCGATCCGACGAGTTCCTGCGATGATCGATCCCGACCTCGCCGGCCGCCTGCACTTTCGCCACCGACTGCCCGGCCGCGAACCCCTTCCGCCGGGCAGGCATGACCTCGGCCTCTTCGCCGAGCGCGACGCGGTGCTGGTGGTTCCCGAGGGCCTCGATCCGCGCCGGCCCTGCCCGCTCGTGGTTCTGTTCCACGGCGGCGGCGGCAGTGCCGAGCGCATCCTGCCGATGCTGGAGGCGCATGCTCGCGCCGCGCGCTTCCTGCTCCTCGTGCCGCAATCCCTGTTCCCGACCTGGGACATCGTCATCGCCGGCCACGGGCCGGACCGCGAGAGGGTCGCGGCGGCACTGGCGCACGTGGCGGACCGGTTCCTGCTCGATCCGGGGCGGCTCTGCTTCGCCGGCCATTCCGACGGTGGAAGCTACACCCTCTCGCTGGGGCTCGCGAACGGCGATGTGGCGAGCCACCTAATCGTCTCGTCGGCCGGATTCCTGTCGGTCCATCTGCAGGTCGGCGCACCGCGCATCTTCCTGTCACACGGGACGCAGGACGAGCAGATCCCGATCGACCGGAGCGCCCGGATCCACGTGCCGACGCTGCGCCAGGCCGGTTATCCGGTCACCTATGTCGAGTATGACGGGCCGCACGCCCATCAGCCGGCCGTGGTGGCTCAGGCAGTGGACTTCTTCTTGAGCGATCCGCCCGACGGCGTGTGAGCGTCAGGCCAGAGCGGTCCGGGCCGAGGCGCGGGCGCGGACCGGTGCCTCGGGCGCGTCGGCTTCGGACAACAGCGCCGGGATGAGGTCCGTCTGCGAGACGATCCCGACCAGACGGCCGTCGGCGTCGACCACCGGCAGGTGGTGCAGCCCCGCCTCCGACATCCGCGGCACCAGCACGGCGATGGGTGTGTCGGGACCGACGGGCTCGACCGCGCTCATGATGTCGGCGGCGCAGCCATGTGGTGCGCGGCCCCGCTCGGCCGTGAGCCGCAGGCGGCGGCCGAGGCCGAGGCGCGGCCCGGACCGGTCCCAGGCGGCCTTGTCGAGGAGATCCGTCTGCGTGACGATGCCGAGGACGCGTGCCCCCTCGTCGGTCACCGGAAGCGCCTTGATCCGGTGCCTGCGCAGCAGCCGCAACGCCTCGGCCAGCGGCGCGTCCGGCGCCACCGCGATCACGTCGCGCGACATGATCGCCGCGCAGGTGATCGGACTCGAGAGGCGGCCGTAGACCCGCATCTGCACGCGCCGCAGGATCTGCTCCAGGTCGCTGCGGTCGACGTCGAGGAGCTGGTCGAAATCCTCCAGCGCGGCGTCGAGGTCCGAGGCCCGGAAGCCCACCCGGGCGCCGGAGGGCGGATCGGCCGTTCTGGGACCCGCCGGGCGCAGATGCGGGTAGGTGCGCCCCGTCAGGTTGTTGAACAGCAGGGCGGTCGTCAGCAGCAGCAGCGAATTGGCCGCGACCGGCCAGAGCACGAAGCCGTAGCCCAGCTCGCGGATCGCCGGGCCGCCGAGAACGGCCGTCAGCGCCACGGCTCCGCTCGGCGGGTGCAGGCAGCGCAGGGCCATCATCAGGGCGATCGCAACCCCGATGGCGCAGGATGCCGCCACGAACGGATCGGCGATCCACGCCCCCGCCGTGACGCCCACGAATGCCGCCACGATGTTGCCGCCGAGGATCGACCAGGGCTGCGCCAGAGGGCTCGCGGGCACGGCGAAGAGCAGCACCGCCGAGGCGCCCATCGGGGCGATCAGGACAGGCAGCGCCTCGGAGCCCAGGGCGGCGCGGCAGACGAGGCCGGTCGCCAGGATGCCCGCCAGGGCACCGGCAGCGGAGCGCAGGCGCTCACGCTTGCTGATCGGGGTCAGCTCCGGCAGGAAACGGCTCAGGAATGCGCGCATCGGATCCGGGGCTCGCACATGAAAAGGACGGCGCTGGGGGAGCGCCGTCCTGTCTCAGGAACGCTGAGGTCGGGCGCTGTCTATCAGACCGCGCGAGCCTCGTGCATCGCCCGGATCTGCTCCGGCGAGTAACCGAGGTCTGCGAGCACCTCATCGGTGTGCTCGCCGAGCAGCGGCGACGCCTTCACCTCGACCTTCATGTCGGAGAACTTGATCGGGCTCCCGACGGTCAGGTACTTGCCGAGCTTCGGGTGCGCCACCTCGACGACGGTGCCGCTCTCGCGCAGGGACTTGTCCTCGGCGATCTCCTTCATCGACAGCACCGGCGCGCAGGGGATGTCGTAGGTGCGCAGGATGTCCACCGCCTCGAACTTGGTCTTGTCGGCGAGCCACTCCTCGATCGTCTTGAAGATGTCGAAGATCTTGTCCTGGCGCGCCCGGGCGGTGTTGTAGCCCGGATCGGTGATCCACTCCTCCTTGCCGAGCGCCTTGCAGATCGGCGCCCAGGCATGACCTTGGATCGTGAAGTAGATGTAGGCGTTCGGGTCGGTCTCCCAGCCCTTGCACTTCAGCACCCAGCCCGGCTGGCCGCCGCCGCCGGCGTTGCCGCCCCGCGGCACCACGTCGGAGAACTCGCCGTGGGGGTACTGCGGGTACTCCTCGAGGTAGCCGAGGGCGTCGAGGCGCTGCTGGTCGCGCAGCTTCACGCGGCAGAGGTTGATCACCGAGTCCTGCATCGACACGGCGACCTTCTGGCCCTTGCCGGTCTTGTTCTTCTGGTGAAGCGCCGTGAGGATGCCGATGGCGAGGTGCATGCCGGTGTTGGAGTCACCCAGTGCGGCTGCGCTGACGGTGGGCGGCCCGTCCCAGAAGCCCGTGGTCGAGGCGGCACCGCCCGCGCACTGGGCGACGTTCTCGTAGACCTTCAGGTCCTCATAGTGGTGGCCGTCCGAGAAGCCCTTCACCGAGGCGAGGATCATGCCCGGGTTCAGCTCCTGGATGCGGGCCCAGGAGAAGCCCATCCGGTCGAGGGCACCGGGGCCGAAATTCTCGACCATGACGTCGGAGTCTTGAATGAGCTTCTCGAGGACTTCCTTGCCGGCCTGGGTCTTGGTGTCGAGGGTGAGCGAGCGCTTGTTGGAGTTCAGCATCGTGAAGTAGAGCGCGTCTGCGTCCTCGACGTGGCGCAGCTGGGTCCGGGTCACGTCGCCGGCGCCGGGACGCTCGACCTTGATCACGTCGGCGCCGAACCAGGCGAGCAGCTGCGTGCAGGCCGGGCCGGCCTGGACGTGCGTGAAGTCGATGATCTTGATGCCTTCCAGCGGCTTGCTCATGGGGCGTTCTCCCTGTGCGGTTTGGTGATCGGGACCTTCGGATCGTCCGGCGGGCTCATGGCGCCCGGCGGGCCGGATCCGAGGAAGCTTCGAGTTCGGCCACGCGTTGGCGCAGGCGCTTCTCTTCGGCCCAGCGCTCGGTCTCGTCGCGGATCACGGCGACGATCCCGGTCACCCGGTCGGAGGCGTCCCGCACCATCCCCACCGTGAAGGCGATGGAGAGCTGGCGGCCGTCCTTGTGGAGCGCCGGCACCCTCAGGGTCTCCGCCCCGTAGCGGGTGACGCCGGTGCGCATGGTCTTGGCATAGCCGTCCCAGTGGCGGCGCCGGTGCCGCTCGGGGGTGATCAGATCGAGACTCCGCCCCAGCGCCTCGGCGGCGCTGAAGCCGAAGATGCGCTCGGCGGCGGCGTTCCAGACAGTGATGGCGCCGTCCGGATCGGACACCACCACGGCGTCTCCGATAGCCCTGACGAAGTCGGCGAGATCGGAACCGTTACGCTCCGCCTGCGCCAAGCCCGTCACCGGCGACATCCGGCCAACGGGCCAGGGATGAGGCGGATTGCAGAAGTCCGAAGCTGCGTCATCCGCGGCCACCCTCCCTGAACGTCGCCCGAAAGAGCGGCGTTAAAATTCCAGTCCGGTCTTGCTAAGGAACCGTGACCAGCCCTTTCGTTGGTATTTGGTATGCCAAATGGGGAATTCCGTCAACGCCTGCGGTGACAGGTGGAACTTTTCTTCAACTCGATGCCGCGAGACGCGGCCCCTGACGGAATGCCGGCGGGCGGTCTCGACACGGGCCGAGCAGCCCGGCATTTCGCCCTGAGCCTTCCGAACGCGATCGCTTTCGACACGCCGATGATCGCCGCTCAGGATTTCGGGCTCCGGTCTCGACGAGCAGATATGTCTACGGGTATCGACAGTATTTCCTGAATGAGTGCGCCGCGTCCCACTCTGGTCGCCTCGGTTACGACTTTAATCTCGGACCGCAACGATTGATGGATCGTCACGCCGAATGATTTCCGTATCGGCTTTTATCGGAAGCTGATCATAAGTGACGGGATCTCCGCCGACGCGTCATAGATCCGGCGCCTTAGCGCAGGTTTTCCGTAGCGAGATCGGCTTGAGCGCGGCTTCGTGTGACTCCGACAGAACGCGGGCACCACCATGGCCACGCATTCCGCGAGGACGACCGGGCGGCTGGATCCGGCAGACTGCCTCCGGCCCAACAGCGATGTGGTCATCGATGGCACGCACGGATTCCATCGGACCAGGCCGCGCCGCGACGCGCGCGGCGGCGAAGCCGAGGCATCCATAACGACATGCTTTTGCCGTCTCCCCGTGCGACAGACGATCGGCGTGCGGATTGCGGCGCGGTCATGATCCCGGTGACGGGTCGACCTTCTAGGCCGGGAGGGCCGGGAATCAGACCATGAATATGGAGATCCGGAAGGCAGAGGGACAGCCGGTTACGTCTGCCGACCGTCAACAGGCGGTCACTGAGTCGCTTCGGCAGATCGCGCGCATGTCGCGCTTCGCCGATCGCAAGAAGGGGATCCGATCCTATCAGGTCCAGACCAAGAACGACCCCTGGATCCCGGTCCTGTTCGTGCTCTGTTTCATCCTGCCGGCCTTGGCCGGTGCCGTCTATTACGGCTTGATCGCGTCCAATCGCTACGTCACCGAAGCACGCTTCGCGATCCGACCGGCTCTCGGCTCGTCCGACAAGACATCCTCCGAAACCGGGGGAACCGCTTCCGGCACGTCGAACCAGATGGTGGCGCAGGATACACAGATCACGCGCGAGTTCATCCTCAGCCGGCCGATGCTGGAGATCCTTGAGGGGCAGCTGCCGCTGCGCCAGTGGTTCAGCAGCGATTCGATCGATTACTTTTCACGGTTCGATCCCGAAAAGCCGATCGAGAAGTTCGTCCGCTATTGGAAGCGGCGCGTCGGCGTCGAGGTCGAAGGCGGCTCCGGGATCATGTCCGTCACGGTCGAGGCCTTCGATCCGGACGAATCGCTTGCCATTGCCAAGGCCGTCATGAAGGAGGCCGAGCGCAAGGTGAACGACCTCAGCGTCAAGTCGCGCGAGGACGCCGTGGCGGAGAGCGCGCGCGAACTCCGTCTTGCCGAAGAGCGCATGACCAAGATCCGCCTCGCCATGCGCGACCTGCGCAACCGCGAAGGTGTGCTGGACGCTCAGAAGACGAATGACATCAATATCAAGATGATCGCGGAGCTGCGGGCATCCCGCATCAACCTCGCGGTCCAGCTCGCGATCGGCCAGCGCGACCTCGGTCCCGATTCGCGCCGGATCATGGATCTCAAGCAGCAGATCAAGGATATCGACGACAACATCGCCCGGATCGAGCGGCAATCCGCCAGCCAGGATCCCGATCAGAAGCGGCTGCTGTCCGACGCGTTGACGCGGTTCGAGATCCTGGAGAACGACCGGAAGAACGCCGAGAAATATTACCAGCAAGTGCTGACCGCCTACGAGCGCGCCCGCATCATCTCGGCCCGGCAGATCGAGTTCTTCAGCCCGATCGTCGAGCCCGTGAAAGCGGAATCGTCGACCGAACCGCGGCGGCTCCTGATGATCGGCCTGATCATGGCGGGCGCCGGAATCCTGTTCGGAGCCTCGATGTTCGCTCGTAAGATGATGACCTGACCCACGCCCGCCCCGCGGAGTTGCCCGGGGCAGATACGTATCCTCGCCTCAGCGGGTGGACCGGGCGGCCGGGCCGATCGTACCGCCGGTCCAGCCCTGTGCCCGCCAATCCTCGGCGCGCTCGTCGATGTCGATCGAACCGGCTTGATCCAGAATGGCGAGGACGCGTTCGCCCCGCGACTCGTCGGCCCGAACGGTGACCAGAGTGCCGCCCCGTCGCACGCCTTCCGCATAGGTCTCGGCTTCGTCGGCGCTGAGACCCGCCGCCGTCAGGCCGCCGATCAGGCCTCCGGCCGCGGCGCCGACCCCGGCGCCCGTGACGGCGGCCACGAGCCAGCCCGCCGCGACCACCGGTCCGAGCCCGGGGATGGCCAGCAGCCCGAGGCCGGCGAGCAGCCCCGCGCCACCGCCCAACACCGTCCCGACCGTCGCCCCGGTGCCCGCCGACTCCGCCGCGTCCGACGGGTGGGGCACGGCGGAACCGGGCGCGTGCGGTTCAGCGGGTGAGTCGGGGCGGTTCGCGACAATGCTGATCTCGGCATGGGGGATGCCGGCAGCTTCCAGCCGGTCCACCGCGTCTGCAGCGGCCTCGTATCGGTCGAACAGGGCGGTCAAGATGCGGACGGCCATCGGATCCTCCCGGACATACCCGGGTCGGAGCCCGGAGACGTGGCGACATCGCGGAAAGCCCGCAAAGGGCTCGGACGGGTCCTCATCAAGCGCTTGCGGCAGCCCCGGTTCCCGGCACCGCCCGCCACATCTTAACGCCGCGCTAACCATCCACCCGGCAGATCTTGCCGAGTCCCCCCGGCCCGTCCGGGGGGAACGGTGACGGATGGAATCGATGGCAGAAGCGGCGAGCGCGCCGGCACAGGCGGGCGTCACGACGGTCCTCGGCCAGCTCACATTGCCGACGCGCGGCGACCTCCACGCGCTGTCCAAGCGGTCGGACCTGCTGTTCGCCACAGGCGTGCTGGGGATCCTGGCGGTCCTCATCTTCCCGCTGCCGGCGGTCCTGCTCGACCTGCTCCTGGCGGTCTCGATCATCATGTCGGTGCTGATCATGATGACCGGCCTGTCCATCGACAACCCGCTGGAATTTACCGTTTTCCCGACGTTGCTGCTCATCGCCACGATGCTGCGGCTCGCCCTGAATCTCGCCTCGACCCGCCTGATCCTCGGGCACGGACACGAGGGCACCGCCGCCGCGGGTCACGTCATCGAGGCGTTCGGCCATTTCGTAATGGGCGGCAACTTCGTGATCGGGATCATCGTGTTCGCGATCCTGATCATCGTGAACTTCGTGGTGATCACGAAGGGCTCGGGCCGCATCGCCGAGGTCGCGGCCCGCTTCACCCTCGACGCGATGCCCGGAAAGCAGATGGCCATCGACGCCGATCTCTCGGCCGGCCTCATCGACGAGAAGGCCGCGAAGGCCCGGCGGGCGGCGCTGGAAGAGGAATCGTCGTTCTTCGGCGCCATGGACGGTGCCTCGAAATTCGTCCGCGGCGACGCCGTGGCGGCCCTGCTGATCACCTTCATCAACGTCGTCGGCGGCATCATCATCGGGGTGGCGCAGCAGGGCATGAGCTTCGGCGACGCCGCCAAGAGCTACACGCTGCTGACCATCGGCGACGGTCTCGCGAGCCAGGTCCCAGCCCTGATCGTCTCGACGGCGGCGGGCCTGCTGGTCTCCAAGGCCGGTGTGCGGGGCGCGGCCGACAAGGCCCTCGGCAAGCAGCTCGCCCATTACCCCAAGGCGCTGGGCATGTCGGCGGCCGTGATGCTGCTGATCGCACTCCTGCCCGGCATGCCGATGCTGCCCTTCGTGCTGCTCGGCGGCGGCGCCGGCTACGCCGCGTGGCGCATCAACAAGACCGCCAAGCTGGCCCCGCCCCTCGACGCCCAGGGCGTACCGATGGATGCGGCCGCGGTGGCGGCCGCGGCCGCCCCCAAGGAGGAGACGGTCACCGACCTCCTGAAGCTCGACGACCTCAAGCTGGAGATGGGCTACGCGCTCCTGGCGCTCGTCAACGGCGAAGGTCAGGACCGGCTCACCGACCAGATCAAGGCCCTGCGCCGCCAGCTCGCGGCGGAACTGGGCTTCGTGATGCCGTCGGTGCGCATCCTCGACAACGTCCAGCTCGACGCCAACGCCTACGTGGTGCGGGTGAAGGAGATCGAGGCCGGCACCGGCCGGATCTTCCCCGGTCAGTTCAT
Source organism: Methylobacterium sp. XJLW (assembly GCF_003254375.1). Taxonomy (NCBI): domain Bacteria; kingdom Pseudomonadati; phylum Pseudomonadota; class Alphaproteobacteria; order Hyphomicrobiales; family Methylobacteriaceae; genus Methylobacterium; species Methylobacterium sp. XJLW. Next base: position 629,348 of record NZ_CP016429.1, read on the forward strand.
GGCGATGGATCCGATGGGCGGCCAGGTCCAGCTGCCGGGCCAGCACATGCTGGAGCCGACCTTCGGCCTGCCGGCCACCTGGATCGACGCGGCCCTGCGCGACCAAGCCCAGTTGAAGGGCTACACCGTGGTGGATGCCGCAACCGTGGTGTCGACCCATCTCACCGAGGTCATCAAGGCCCACGTCTCCGAGCTCCTCAACCACGTCGAGGTCTCGAAGCTGCTGCGCGAGCTGTCCAAGGAGCACGCCGACCTGCTGAAGGAGATCGTCCCCTCGCAGATCTCGACCACCGGCATCCAGCGCGTGCTGCAGTTCCTGCTCGCCGAACGGGTCTCGATCCGCGATCTCGGCGCGATCGTGGAGGCGATCGCCGAAGTGGCGGGCGGGGTGAAGAACCCCCGGGACGTGGTCGAGCACGTCCGCGCCAGACTCGGCCGGCAGATCTGCGCGCAGTACCAGGACCAGAACGGGATGCTGCCGATCATCACCCTCTCGCCGGCCTGGGAGCAGGCGTTCATGGAATCGATCGTGGGCGAGCGCGACGAGCGCTACCTCGCTATGCAGCCCTCGAAGCTCAGCGAGTTCGTCAATGCGGTGCGCGACCGCTTCGAGATGGCGGCGCGCCAGGGCGAGATGCCGGTCCTCGTGACCTCGGCGCAGACGCGGCCGTTCGTCCGCTCGATCATCGAGCGCTTCCGCCGGGAGACACCGGTGATGAGCCAGGCCGAGATCCATCCGCGGGCGCGTCTGCGGACGGTGAATTCGATCTGAGCGCAGACGCTCCCTCGCGACCGGACGGATCGCGGCCCCTGGATGTCGGCGTCGGGCTCCGGAACGCCCGGCGGATCATCGCCTCAGGCCGAACGCGGGAGCCCGTTGCACCCCGCGCGGAGACCGGCCTCAGAAGGGTGAGGCCCGCACGACAGTGCTTCGTGCGCTGACTTCCCACAACGGACGCGAGCCGCGACGGCGGACGTCCGCAGAAGTTATCCCACAGGAGGAGTCAGATCGCCTTCTGCTTGAGCTCCCGCTCCATCTCATGGGCGTCGAGGCCAGGGGCGGTGACCGGCGGTTCCGGCACGACGGTCGCCTTCGGTCCGTTCGCTGGGGTGCCGATCGCCGCGGCCAGACGCGAGCGTTCGAATGCGATCACCACGATCACCGAGATCAGCGCCGGAAGCCAGAAATAGAAGACGCGGAACACCAGCAGCGCGGCGACGACGGCGTTCTTACGCGCCTCGTCGGTCTCCGCGATGTTCATGGCGGTGAGGAAGACGATCTCGAAGACGCCGAGGCCACCGGGCGCGTGCGAGGCGAGCGCCACCGAGAAGGAGGCCAGGAAGATCGCCAGGACGGGGATGAAGCCCGGATTGACCGCGTCCGGCAGGGCAAAATAGATGATCCCGGCCGCCCCCAGAAGCTCCAGCGGTGCCGCCGCGAGCTGGCGCAGCATGATCCCCGGGCGCGGGTATTCGAGCTTGAATTTCCGCAGGCTGATCGGCGGCAGCCGCAGAAGCGAACCGGCGACGTAGAGGGCGACGAAAGCCAGCATCCCGATGCCGACGGCGACGGCCGTACTCGGATTGGTCAGGATCGCCGGGAGCTTGTCCTGCAGGCGGGCCAGCAGATGCGGATCGTAAACCAGCGTGAAGCCGCCGAGCAGCACCGTCCCGAGGAAGAACGTGAAGGAGCAGAGTGCCACCAGCACGGCGACCTGCGCCGCCGACAGGCCCTTGGCCGTATAGGCGCGATAGCGGACCAGGGCGCCGGAGAAGACCGAGGCGCCGATATTGTGCGAGAGGGCGTAGGTCGTGAAGGAGCAGAGCGAGACGAACAGCCACGAGATGTGGCGCACGCCCAGATGCAGGAGCGCGATCCGGTCGTACCAGGCGAGCGCCGCATAGGCGACCAGGGTCGAGAAGGCCGCCAGCAGGATCCGGTGCGGCGGGATCGCGAGCACCGCGGCCCAGATCGCCGAGAGCGAGGTGGTCTTCAATTCCTGATAGAGGAAGTAGCCCGATACCACGACGGCCGCGAGGCCAATCATGGGCCAGATAAACTCGCTGATCTTCTTCATGAACACCGACGCCCTGGGGAGAGCCCCTGATGCGCCGGCACGCGACGCGCTGCAAGCGGCATGTCACCGCCGCGATCCCCCTTGTCAGGTGATCGTGACGGTTTCGTGCCGCGGGAGCCTGCCGATCGGTCCGTCGGCCGGGCTCAGCCCCGGGCGCGGTTCAGGCCGATCCCGTCCATGGCGGCTTGGTCCCGAGCCGATTCGGCCGCGCGCTCGGCGGTCCGCTCGCGGTCGTTCAGGATCTCGACCTTCTTCAGTTCCTCGAAAGCCTCGCCCAGCTCGGCCTTCGCCTCGGCGAGCTGACCCTCGAGTGCCTGGGCGGACTGAATCATGTTGTCCCGGCGCGTCGCCGCCGCGCGGGCATAGGTCGGGTAGGCGAAGTGACCGACATCGGTGATTCCGGCCCGGGCCTCCTCGACGGCGACCTCGCGATCGAGCTCCACCGCCATGCGCTGGAAGTCGGCCATCATCATCTCGATCTGGGTCACGCGCCGGCGCTTCTCATCGACCTGGAAGCGGCGCAGGCGGATCAGCGTGTCACGCGATTTCATTAGGACGCTCACTCCACGCAACGCTTGAGGCCGCGCCCGGGATCACGCCCGGACCGTGCCCATGTGCGAGCCTGCCCACGGCAGCCTCGCCCGGATCCCCCACCTGCACCATGTGGTTCGCCGAAGCGTCGCCGCCCCGAGGCATGGTGCCTAGGCCCCGCCGATGATCTCGGTGAGCCGTGCGTAACCATCGCCGATGGACGTTGCTTCTTCCTTACCCTGCCCCAGAAAAGCCTCAAGATACGGCATGAGCGCCACGGCCTCGTCGACCTCCTGGGAGGAGCCGGCCCGGTAGGCGCCGAGGCGGATCAACTCCTCCATATCGGCATAGGTGGACAGCACCCGCCGCGCCCGCCGGACCACCGGCAGATAGGCCGGATCGCACGAGCGCGGCATGGTCCGCGAGACCGAGCGCAACACGTTGATCGCCGGATAGCGCCCGCGCTCCGCGATGGCGCGCTCCATGACGATGTGACCGTCGAGGATGCCGCGCACCGCGTCGGCCACGGGCTCGTTGTGGTCGTCGCCCTCGACCAGGACGGTGAACAGGGCCGAGATCGTCCCCTGCCCCACGCCGGGGCCGGCCCGCTCGAGCAGGCGCGGCAGCTCCGAGAAGACGGTCGGCGTATAGCCCTTGGCGGTCGGCGGCTCGCCGGCGGCAAGGCCGATGTCGCGCTGGGCCATGGCGAATCGTGTGATCGAGTCGATCATGCACAGGACCTTGGCGCCACGGTCGCGGAAATACTCGGCCACCGATAGGGTCATGTAAGCCGCGTTCCGGCGCATCAGCGCCGGCTCGTCGGATGTCGCCACCACCACGATCGAGCGGGCGAGGCCGGCGGCTCCGAGGTCGTCCTGAAGAAATTCCTGGACCTCGCGGCCGCGCTCGCCCACGAGGCCGATCACCGCCACGTCGGCGGCGGTGTAGCGGGCCAGCATCGACAGCAGCACCGACTTGCCGACGCCGGACCCGGCGAAGATGCCCATCCGCTGGCCGGCGCACATCGTCAGGAAGGTGTTGATGCACCGGACGCCGAGATCCAGCGGCCCGCCCACCCGCGTGCGGGCGTGGGCGGGCGGCGGGTCCGCGCGCAGGGGATAGACGTCGGGCCCGTGCGCCAGGGGGCCGAGCCCGTCGACCGGCCGCCCGAGGGCGTCGATCACCCGGCCGAGCCATGCGTCGGACGGCCGGATCGCGCCGGCCGATTCGTCGCGGACGTAGGCGGGGCAGCCGCGCCGCACGCCCTCGAGCGAGCCGAACGGCATGGCGAGCGCCCGGTCGCCCTGGAAGCCGATGACCTCGCAGGGCACCAGCCCGTGGCCGTTGGCGCCCTCGACATCGACCCGTCCCCCGAGCCGCATCGCCGCCACCGGCCCGGCGACCTCGACCAGCAGGCCGCGGATCGCCACGACCCGGCCGAACGTCTCCAGCACCTCGATCCGCTCCAGGGCGGCCTGCGCCGACGCGAGGGAAGCTACGGATCTTGCCGGATCCTGTGTCATCGGCCTGGCTCTCAACGCTTCGTTTACCGGCCTCCTTAACACTGCGGGTCACGGGCTCGTAGCGGCTCGATCCGGGTGGCGGCTTCGGCCGCGCCCGACGAAGTCGTACCGGTGTGTCCCATGGACAACAGCGGGGATCGGATCGTTGCGGAGGAAGTACTTACGCCGAAGGGGGCGAGCGGCCTGGACGCGGGCGGATCGGAATCGGGGTCGGGGCGAGACCGGGGAAACGCTGTTTCTCCTGTCAAGCTCGCGGAACTTCGAACGAGACGCTTGCGGGCAGGAATCAGGTTTTGTTAACGATTAATCCATAGCGTTCCACGTCAAGAGCGACGGAGCGCCCGTCCACAGGCCGGTGGCGGGCGAACGATAGGGACGTGTCTGCGCGCTGATGCGGCCGGCGGGGCTGGGGACCGACGATGCGGGTACTTTTGATCGAGGACGACAGCGCGACCGCGCAGAGCATCGAGCTGATGCTCAAGTCCGAGAATTTCAACACCTACACCACCGACCTCGGGGAAGAAGGTGTCGATCTCGGTAAGCTCTACGACTACGACATCATCCTCCTCGATCTGAACCTGCCCGACATGTCGGGTTACGAGGTGCTGCGCTCGCTGCGCGTGGCGAAGGTGAAGACGCCGATCCTGATCCTCTCCGGCATGGCCGGCATCGAGGACAAGGTGAAGGGTCTGGGCTTCGGCGCCGACGACTACCTCACCAAGCCGTTCCACAAGGACGAGCTCGTGGCGCGCATCCACGCCATCGTGCGCCGCTCGAAGGGCCACGCCCAGTCGGTCATCACCACCGGCGACCTGATCGTGAACCTCGATCAGAAGACCGTCGAGGTCGGCGGCGCCCGGGTGCATCTGACCGGCAAGGAGTACCAGATGCTGGAACTCCTCTCGCTGCGGAAGGGCACGACGCTCACCAAGGAGATGTTCCTCAACCATCTCTACGGCGGCATGGACGAGCCCGAGCTCAAGATCATCGACGTGTTCATCTGCAAGCTGCGCAAGAAGCTCGCCAATGCCAGCCAGGGCAAGAACTACATCGAGACCGTCTGGGGCCGCGGCTACGTGCTGCGCGAGCCGATGGACGGCGAGGAGCGCATGGCGGTCTGATCCGCCCGGCGCATGTCTTCCGAAAAACCCCGTGCGGCTAGGCCGCGCGGGGTTTTCGCGTTTCGAAGGGGCTCCTCCGCGACGGCATCGCCGACGCCGCGCAGGGACATCGGGCCGCGCGCGACCGTGGCGGGCGTGGCGCAGGCCGGAGCTTCCGGCTCGCGATGGACGCTACGCTCACCGCATCCCGGTCGCGGAGAAGACCTGTGCGGCCGGCGCGATCACCACGTAGCCGCCGCAGGGCGCGGCCCGGCTGATTACCGCACTGGCCACGCCCCAGATGTAGGTGCCGCGACGATCCTGCGCGACGACAGGGCCGCCGGAATCACCGAAGCAGACCCGGGCGCCGTTGGCCCGGGCGATGGTAAGCCCGGTATTGCTGGCCGCGATCGGCGTCAGCGTGGCGGTGCGCAGGCGTCCGACGGTGCGGCCGGACAGGCCGGCGCCGGCGATCCGCAGGCTCTTCGGGACCCGTCCGGGATCCGCCGCCAGCGGCACGGGCCGCCGGTCGCGCACCGGCTCGGTCAGGCGGAGCACCGCGAGATCGAGGGAGAGGTCGGAGAGGCTGACGCCCGACGCCTCGTTCGGCAGCATCTCCCCCGGATCGGGACTGTAGCGGGCGGCGACCCGCGCCCCGTAGACCGGCCGTGCCGGCTCGCTGCCGCGGAAGAAGACGACCAGCGCGCCGAGCGGATCGCCGTTCACGCAATGCGCCGCCGTCAGCACGAGATCCGGAGCGATGAGCACACCGCTACAGCGGGTCAGGCGCAGCGCCTCCTCGGGCTGGGTGATCGTGCCGATCGCGACGGTGGCCTGCGCCAGGGCATCCCGCCCCGCGGCCGCCCCGCCGTCGATGGCGAAAGCCGGCCCCGACAGCCCCAATCCGAATGCCAGGGCCGATGCGGCGGCGGCGCAGCGCGCCCCGATGGTCGCGAAGATGGTCACGTGCTGCTCTTCCCCGGCGCGAGCCCCCGGACCACAGATGCCGCGCACGCCGCATCGCGCAAGCGGGCGCGAGGACGCGGCCGCCGTGACATCCGTGACGTCGGCGGCCGGCTCAGCAATCAGCGCGCCACCGTCCAGGCGGTGGTGCCGTCCTTGTTGTCCTTCACGGCGACGCCCATCGCGGCGAGGGCATCGCGCGCCCGGTCGGAGGCGGCCCAGTCTTTCGCGGCCCGCGCGGCGCGGCGCTCGGCGATCAGCGCCTCGACCGCCGCGACGTCCACGCCGGACGCCGCAACCTGCGCCTGCTCGCGGTCGCTGCGGGTGCTGGCGAGGAAACCGAGGAGGTTCGCACCGGCGCGCAACGCGCCGGGCTGCGTCTCCGCGCTGCTCGCGAGCCGGTGCAGCTCGTTGATCGCCGCCGGCGTGTTAAGGTCGTCGCAGAGGGCCTCGACCACCCCGGCGGGGACGTCGGACGCGGCGGGCGCATCGCCGGCGGCATTGTACCAGCGGTCGAGCACGCGGCTCGATTCCTCCAGGCCGCGCAAGGTCCAGTCGATCGGCTGCCGGTACTGGGTCTTGAGCATGGTGAGGCGCACGACCTCGCCCGGCCAGTCGTTCAGCACGTCGCGGATGGTGATGAAGTTGCCGAGCGACTTCGACATCTTTTCCCCCTCCACCTGGAGGAAGCCGTTGTGCAGCCAGACGTTGGCCATGACCGGCGTTCCGAAGCAGCAGCGCGACTGCGCCACCTCGTTCTCGTGGTGGGGGAAGATCAGGTCGATGCCGCCCGCGTGGATGTCGAAGGTCCGGCCGAGATGCTTGGCCGACATCGCCGAGCACTCGATGTGCCAGCCCGGCCGCCCCGCCGCCGCGATCCCCGCGGGCGACGGCCAGGACGGCTCGCCGGGCTTCGCGGGCTTCCACAGGACGAAATCGAGGGGCGAGCGCTTGTAGGGGGCGACCTCGACCCGGGCGCCCGCCTCCATCTCGTCGAGGGGCCGTTTCGACAGGCCGCCGTAATCCGGCATCGACGGGACGTCGAACAGCACGTGGTCCTCCGCCACGTAGGCGTGGCCGGCCCGGACCAGCGCCTCGATCATCGTCACCATCTCGGCGATGTGATCGGTGGCGCGGGGCTCGACGAAGCGGGGCCGCTCGCCCGGCACGTTGACGTCCTCCGGCATGAGCACGCCGAGGTCGCGCACGTCCCGGTGGAACTGCGCCAGCGTCCCGTCGGTGAGTTCGCGGATGGTGATGCCGCGCTCGGCCGCCCGGGCGTTGATCTTGTCGTCCACGTCGGTGACGTTGCGCGCGTAGGTGACGTGCCCCGGCCCGTAGAGGTGGCGCAGCAGCCGGAACAGCAGGTCGAAGACGATGATCGGCCGGGCATTGCCGATATGGGCGGCGTCGTAGACGGTCGGGCCGCAGGCGTAGAGGCGGACATGCTGCGGATCGATCGGCGCAAAGGCTTCCTTGGCGCCGGTCAGCGTGTTGTAGAGCCGCAACATCGGCGCCATGAAACCCATCCCTATTCCGGCGCCGCGGCCTGATCCCGGCGCCGCGCCGGCGCCGGAAAACCGGCCCTGCCGTCAACGACCTGCGGGCCCCGCGCGGCGAAGAACGGCCGAAACGTGGCGGATCCGGAAGGCCCGCCACGGCACCCTGTTGCATCGCGGCGACGGCGCGGCCCGCGCGATGGGGCTAACCCAAAAGCGTGAGGAATTCGAGATGGCCTGCGCGCCCTGCGCGTAAGGCTTCCTTAACCGCGCCGTCGGACCGTCCGGGGCACGATCCTCACGCCACAGATCCTGTGCCCAAGGACAATTCATGCGACGCTCGGCCGCCGGTTCCCTCGCCCTCGTCACCGTTCTTGCCTGCGCAGGCCTGACGCATGTCGCGCTGGCCGGCACCGACGGCGAGACGCCTGCGAAGGCGCCCGCCCGTGTCGAGAAGACCTTCCTGATCCCGTCGAGCGATGGCTACGGCGTCGGCGAATGCCTGACCACGCCGGGCAGCGCCTGCGGCCAAGTCGTCGCCAACGCGTGGTGCGAGGCGCAGGGCTACGCGGCCGCCAATTCCTACGGCGTGGCCGCCGCCGACGAATATACCGGCGCGATCAGCCAGCCGGTCCCGGCGCCGTCCGAGCGCCCGATCCGGATCACCTGCCAGGACTGAGCCGGCCACGGCCGGCCCAGTCGGCAGGGCGCTCCGCTCACTTCATGAAGTCGGCGCATTTCTGCGCCGGTTCGGTGCCCCAGGGCGCCAGCGGCACGGCCGAGGTCGAGTTCTTCGGCGAGCCCTGGATGACCTTGTCCGAATAGACCATGTAGATCAGCGTATTGCGCTTCGCGTCGCAGCCGCGGACGATCTGCATCGACTTGAAGATCAGCGACCGACGCTCGCTGAACACGACTTCACCCTGGCTGAGCTTGCCCTTGAAGGCGATCGGCCCGGTCTGGCGGCAGGCCAGCGAGATGTCCGAGACGTCCTCGGCGAGGCCCAGCGTGCCCTTGATCCCGCCCTTCTCGGGCTGGGTGTACCAGCAGGCTACCCCCGAGACTGCCGGATCGTCCACGCCGTAGACCACGAGCTTGTCGTTGGGGGTCAGCGGCCGCCAGACCGTCGACTTGTCGAAAATGCGATCCGGCTCCTGCGCCGAGGCCGGACCGGCTGCGGCCAAGCCCACGGCCAACAGCCCGACATAGGTGAGACTCCGAAACAACATCACTGGCCAATTCCCCCTCACGCTTGCCGGCCGGATGTAGGAGGGGTGTCGCGGTCTTGCGAGGGGGCGTAGAATGGCTCCGCTTCGGTTCCGAAGCGCGGATGCGCGCGGGCCTGGATTCTCCGGATCGCCGCGCACCCGATCAACGCGATGCAGCCTATGCCTCACCGCCCGATCGTCCGTACGTTCGGCCGCCTCGTCCTGAGCGCGGCCATAGCCCTCGGACTGTCCTATCCCCTCGCCACCGCCGCGCGCGCGCAGGACGCGGCTCCCAGCCCGCCGCCGACCGAGGCACGGCCGGCGCCGCAACTGCCGTCGCCCCAGTGCCGGCGGTACCGGGCGGAGCTGGCCTCGCTCCAGACCGGCGCCAGCACGACGCGCGCCCTGAACGACGAGATCGGGCGGCTCGAGGCCTATTTCCGCGGCCTCAACTGCGAGGGCGGCAAGTTTTTGTTCTTCGACACGCGACCGCCGCAATGCGGGGCGGTGGAGCAGCGGATCCGCGCCCTCAAGGCCACCTATGGCGGCGCCGTGATCGACGACAGCGGCGCCCGGAAGCGTGAGCTCCAGGGGCTCGTCGCCTCCACCTGCCCGCCGCGCGAGACCTATGCCGGCTCCGGCGAGGCCTATGCCCGGGGCGGCCCGCAGACGGTCTGCGTGCGCACCTGCGACGGCGGTTTCTTCCCCCTGAAGAACCTGCCCGAGGGACGCGGCGGTGCCGACGAGATGTGCCAGGCCCTGTGCCCGGGGACCGAGGCACAGGCCTATTCGATGCCGTATGGCGACGATGCCCTGAAGCACGCCGCCACGGTGAAAGGCAGCCGCGCCTATGCGAGCCTCGCCAACGCCTTCAAGTTTCGCAAAGAATTCGTTCCGAACTGCTCGTGCAAGCCGGAGGGCAAGAGCTGGGCCCAGTCCCTGGTGAAGGCCGAGAGCATGCTGGTCCGGCACAAGGGCGACATCTTCGTCACGCCGATGCAGGCCGAGGCGCTGTCCCGGCCGAAGGTGCGCCTCACCCTGGTGGGACGGGCCGACCGGACCGCGGCCGAACTCGCCGCCGATGTGGCCGGTCGCGCCGGGGTCGACACGAAGGCTGGCCTGACACCGGAGGAACCCGGAAAGGCCGAGCCGGCGGCGGCGAAACCCGATCACGTTGCCGTGCGCATCATCGCGCCGGACGTCGTCGCTGTCCCCAAGCGCCTCACGCCCTGAGACCTCCCCCGCCCGCGCGCGGGGGAACCAAATGCCGCGTTCCGGGTTCGGGTCGGCCTGAACCGACATGGGACCGCGATGCGTCTGCTCCGCCTGATCCTCCTCACCGGCACGGTGCTGCCGGCCCTCACGCTCATGCAGCCCGCCGGAGCCGAGCCGGGCCGGTTCCACCTCGCACAAGGTGGACCGGAGGAGCGCGGCCCCCGCGGCGGCGAGCCGCCACACGGCGGACCGCGCCCGGAGCGGCCGCCGCAGGAGCGGCCCGGCCCGCAGCCGGGTCCGCCGGCTGGACGTGAGCGCCCCGAGCCCCGACCGGAGCCCCGGCCGGAGCGCGCCGCACCGCCGCCGCGCGAGCGACCGGAACCGCCGGCCCAGCGTGCACCGCAGGCTGAGCAGCCTCAGCGGGAGCGCGGGCCCGAGCGCCGTCCCGAGCCGCCGGCATCGCGCCCTCCGGCACAGGAGCGGCAGCAGGAGCGCCAGGATCGGCAGCAGGAGCAGCGCCAGCCGGATCAGCGCCAGCAGGAGCGCCGGGAGCAGCAGCCGGATCGTCCGGATCGCGGGCCTCAGGACCGCGCAGCGCCCGGGCGGCCCGGCCCGGAGCGGCAACAGGCGCCGGATCGGGACCAGGGTCCTGCTCCTCAGCCGAAGCCGGAGCGGCCGCCGGCACCGCCGCAGCAGCGTCAGGCACCGGACCGGGATCGCGCGGCCCCGGAGACGCCCCCGAACCGTCCCGCACAGCGCGACGCCACACCCGACCGTGGGCCTCCCGGCCAGCGACCGGCCGGTCAAGGCGGCCCCGATGCGCGCCCGCAGGCGCCCAATGCGACGCCGGACGGGCCCGGCAGACCGTCCCAGCGTCTGGATGCCCAGCCCGAGAACCGTCCGCAGCCGAATACCGGCCCGGGCGCAGAGCCCGGCCGGCCGGGCTCGCCCAACACGGCTCCGGGGGTCCCGGGGCGGCCGTTCCAGCCTCAGGGAGGCCAACCCGAAGGGCGCGGGCAGCCCCAGCCGAACGGCGCGCCCGGCGCCGAGCCGGGACGACCGCTCCCGCCCAACATGGCCCCGGGCGTCCCGGGCCGCCCGTTCGTGCCGCCGGGACAGGGCGCGGCGCCAGGACAGGCTCCGCCCCCCGGAGGCGTGCCGCCGGGACAGCCGCCGGTGGGTGGCCCCGGCCGGCCGGTAGATCCCGGCCCCGGTGCCTTCAACCGGCCGGGCCAGCCGGGCTACGTCCCCGGCGGCTTCCGGCAGAACGACACGGTGCGCGATTTCGAGCAGGTCCGCAGCGACCGCCGCGAATTCGTCGAGGATGGCCGGACCTACTATCGGGAGCCGGGCCGCATCATCGTGCGGGATCGCGACAGCTACCTGATCCGCCACGACGAGAACGAGCGCTTCCGCGACCTCGACCCGCGCGGCTACCGGTTCGAGCGTCGGGGCGCCGAATTCTACAGCTACGTCGCGTGGTCCGGCGGCGGCCAGATCGTCACCGTCACCGACGATGACGGCCGGCTGCTGCGCCGCTACAGCCGCTACCCCGACGGCCGGGAGGTCGTCCTGATCGACAACAGCTATTCCGGTCCGCTGCGCCCGATCTACGAGGACGTGGTGGCGCTGCCGCCGCCCGATATCCGAATCCCGCGGGACCGCTACATCGTGGACTACGCCCAGGCCGACGAGGCGGAGGTCTACGAGGCGCTGACGGCACCGCCGGTTGTCCCTGTCGAACGCCGCTACACCCTCGATCAGATCCGCTACAGCCCGGACCTCCGCGCCCGTCTGCGCTCGGTCGACATCAACACGATCACCTTCGATACCGGCTCGTTCACCGTGACGCCGGATCAGGCGGCCAAGCTGTCGGTGATCGCCGCGGCCATGAACCGCGCGATCCAGGCCAATCCGCGGGAGGTCTTCCTGATCGAGGGCTTCACCGACGCGGTCGGCTCCGACATCGACAATCTCTCGCTGTCGGATCGGCGTGCCCAATCGGTGGCGACCGTGCTCACGGAGCAATTCCGGGTGCCGCCGGGCAATCTCACCACCCAGGGCTACGGCGAGCAGTATCTCAAGGTGAACACGCAGGGCCCATCCCGGGAGAACCGCCGTGTCGTGGTCCAGCGGATCACGCCTCTGCTGCAGCAGGGTCCGGATCAGGGACAGGCAGCGCCTCCGCCTCCGTCGGCGCAGCCGCCGCGCTGAATCGGTCGCCGCGCAGATTTGCCCTGCGCGGCGCTCCACGGTCCGGGGCGCTGCCCTGCCTCGAGGCAGGTGGCAGGAGTGGATGGGAAACCACTCGGTCGGATGGAACGGCGTGGTGCTGATCCCAGGCAGCCTGTACGGTCGCCTCTGATCGTCGCCCTGCGGCTGTGCCACCGCCCGCCCCGCGCGATCCGAACCAGGAGATCCGCCCATGAGCGCGCGCAGCCACGCCCGACATGTCGTCGACCAGTTCGGCGCGCAGGCCTCCGCCTACGTGACCAGCGCCGTGCACGCGGCGGGCGCCGACCTCGACCGGATCGGCGTTCTGCTGCGCGCGCGGCCGGGTGCCCAGGTCCTCGACCTCGGCTGCGGCGGCGGCCATGTCGCCTTCACGGCCGCCGCCGCCGGCGCCGCCGTCACGGCTTACGATCTTTCGGCTGACATGCTGGCAGCGGTCTCCGCCGAGGCGTCCCGGCGGGGTCTCGACCGGATCGAAACCCGGCAGGGCGGCGCCGAGACCCTGCCCTTCCCGGACGCGATCTTCGACGCGGTGCTGACCCGCTACAGCGCCCACCACTGGCGCGACGTCCCGGCGGCGCTGGCCGAGGCGCGGCGGGTGCTGCGGGCAGACGGCCTGCTCGTCGTCAGCGATATCGTCGCTCCGGAGGATCCGCTGCTCGACACGCACCTGCAGGCCGTGGAGCTGCTGCGCGACCCCTCGCACGTGCGCGACTACCGGGTTTCGGAATGGCGCGCCCTTTTGGAAGCGGCCGGGTTCGAGCCCGGCGCCGTGATGGCGAGCCGGCCGCGCATGGACTTCGCCAGCTGGATCGCCCGGATGCGCACGCCGGAGATCCATGTCGCGGCGATCCGCGCCCTTCAGGCTACGGCGCCCGCCGAAATCACCGCCCATTTCGGCATCGAGGCCGATGGCAGCTTCCTGCTCGACGCCGCACTGATCGAGGCGACCCCGAGGCTTGGCCGTTGAACGGTCGCGGACACATCCCCATGTTGCAGGACCGCGCCACCAGAGGAAGCCGTCCCCGCCCAGCGGGGTCCCGGCTCAATGATCCGGTCTGATCGAGCTCCTCGTCGTCGTCCTGCTGATCGCGCTCAACGGCGTCTTCTCGCTGTCGGAGCTGGCCCTGGTCTCGGCTCGCAAGAGCCGGCTGCGCGCCTTGGCCGAGGAGCGCCGCGCCGGCGCGAAGGCCGCCCTCGCGCTGGCCGAGGAGCCGGGGCGGTTTCTGTCCACCGTTCAGATCGGCATCACGCTGATCGGCATCCTCTCCGGCGTGGTCTCGGGCGCGGCTCTGGGCGACCGCCTCGCCCTGATTCTGATCGATCTGGGCTTGGGCAAGGGCTGGGCCGACACATTGGGCTACACCCTGGTGATCGGCGTGATCACCTACCTGTCGGTGATCATCGGCGAACTGGTCCCCAAGCACCTCGCCTTGCGCAACCCCGAACGGATCGCCTGCATGGTGGCGCCCGGCATGCGGGTGGTCTCGCGCGCGGCTCTGCCGGCCGTGTGGCTCCTCGACGCTTCGACGCGGGCGGTGTTCCGGCTGATCGGCCAGGAGACAGAAAGCGCGAGCGCGGTGACCGAGGAGGAGATCCGTAGTCTCGTGGCCGAGGCCGAGACCGCGGGCGTCATCGAGGGCGACGAGCGGGCGATGATCTCCGGGGTCCTGCGCCTCGGCGACCGTCTGGTGCGCGGCGTCATGACTCCGCGCACCGACGTGACCTGGATCGATCTCGCCGATGATCCGGAGACCGTCCGGGCACGCATTTTCGCCAGCCCCTATGCCCGTCTGCCCGTCGCCGATGGCGGCCCCGACGCGATGATCGGCGTGCTTCAGCTGCGCGACCTGATCGGCCCCTTGTCGCGGGGGGAGCCCCTCGACCTGCGCGCGCAGGTCCGCGCGGCCCCGGTGCTTCCGGACACGCTCGATGCCCTCGACGCCCTGGATACGCTGCGCCGGGCCTCGGTGCCCATGGCCCTGGTGCACGACGAGTATGGACATTTCGACGGGCTCGTGACCCCGGCCGACATCCTCGATGCCATCGCCGGGGCGTTCCTGTCGGAGGATACGGAGCCGGACGCGGTACCCCGCCCGGACGGGTCCTGGCTGATCGCGGGTTCGATGCCGGTCGATGAACTGACCGACCGGCTGGGCCTGCGTCTCCCGCCCTCGCGCGACTATGCGACGGTCGCCGGCCTGGTCATCGCGGTGCTCCAGCACCTACCGGAGACGGGCGAGACCTGCGACATCGCCGGCTGGCGGTTCGAGGTCGTGGATCTCGACGGCCGGCGCGTCGACAAGTTGCTCGCGAGCCGTCTCGCCGAAACCGAGGCGTCGTAGCTCAAGCGGTCTCGCCGGACAGACGCCGCGCCGCGCGTGCCCGTCCGATCAGCGGCAGCAGACCCGCGAGGTCCGGGCCGTGCTCCAGCCCGGTCAGCGCGAGGCGGAGCGGCATGAACAGGCCCCTCCCCTTCGCGCCGGTCCGGCTTCGGATCTCCGTCGTCCACGCTTTCCAGGTGTCCGGGCCGTATGGCTCCGGGGGCAGGGTCTCGCAAGCGGCCGAGATCACGGCCGGCTCGGTGAGGACAGGCTCGACCGGGCCGGCGACGACGCGCCACCAATCGGCCGCCTCGGGGACACGGCCGAGATTGGCCCGGACCGCCAGCCAGAAGGCTTCGGCCCGATCCGCCGGAATCCCGAGATCGGCGAGGCGCGCGGCCGCCTCCGCGTACGGCATGGCGTGGATCAGTCGGGCGTTGAGGCCGTCGAGTTCCGCCGGATCGAACCGGGCGGGCGCCCGCGAGATCTCGCCGAGGTCGACGAGACGCGCGAGGGTGTCGAGATCCGGGACAGCCCGCACGGATTCGGCCGAGCCGGTGAGCACGGCCAGCGAGCGGACCGCCGCGGGCTCGTAGCCGGCCTCGCGCAGGCCCCGCAGCGACAGGTGGCCGAGGCGTTTTGACAGCCCTTCCCCGTCGGCGGTCGTCAGCAGGTTGTGGTGGCCGAAGACCGGGACGGTAGCGCCCAGGGCCTCGAAGATCTGCACCTGCACGCCGGTGTTGGTGACGTGATCCTCGCCGCGGATGACGTGGGTGACGCCGAGATCGGCGTCGTCCACCACCGACGGCAGCGTGTAGAGATAGCTGGCATCGGCGCGGATCAGGACCGGGTCCGACAGGGACGCGCAGTCGACATGGGCCGGACCGCGGACGAGATCGTCCCAGGTGACGGTCCGCGCCTCCAGAAGGAAGCGCCAATGCGGGCGGCGGCCCTCGGCCTCGAACGCCGCGCGCTCCTCGGCGGTGAGCCGCAAAGCCGCCCGGTCGTAGATCGGCGGCTGGCCGCGTCCGAGCTGGCGTTTGCGGCGGCGCTCCAGCTCCTCCGGCGTCTCGTAGCAGGGATAGAGCCGGCCCGCTGCGCGGAGGCGGTCGGCGGCAGCGTCATGCTGCGCCTTGCGGGCGCTCTGCTTCGCGAACAGATCGGGCACGATGCCGAGCCACGCGAGATCCTCGGCGATCGCCTCGGCGAAGGCTTCCGTGGAGCGCTCCGCGTCGGTGTCGTCGAGCCGCAGCAGGAAGCGCCCCCCGGTCCGGCGGGCGTACAGGGCGTTGAGCAGGGCCGGCCGGGCGTTGCCGATATGGAGGTAGCCGGTCGGTGACGGTGCGAAGCGGACGAGAGTCATGGACCGCTCTGTAGCCGATCTCTGCGGGAATGTGCGCGGGACTTCATGACGGCCCCGGACCGATGCACCGCTCTGCGGAGTCCCGCTACCCAGGAGGCGGAAAACCCGTCAGAAGGGCGCGCGTGGTGCGGTGCGGGATATGAGCGGCATGGCGACGGACGGGACGGCCGACATCGTGGTGGTCGGCGGCGGGATGGTCGGCCTCGCCAGCGCCATCGCGCTGAAGGATCGCGGCCTCGACGTGGTCCTGTGCGATCCCGGCGAGGCCCGAGCCCGGACCTCCTACGGCAATGCCGGCGTGGTCAGCCGCGGCTCGATCCTGCCGATGTCGAGCCCCGCCCTTTGGGGCAAGCTCCCGGCCTACCTGCGCAACGCCGATTGCGGCCTGCGCCTGCACTACGCGCATCTCCCGCGGATCATCCCCTACACGGCGCATTTCCTGGCGGCCGCCCGCGCATCCCGGTGGCGCCGCGCGGCAGCGGCGCTGCTCCCCCTGACGACCGCCGCCTATCCGGCCCATGAGCGGCTGGCCGCCCGGGCGGGGACCGGCGACCGGCTCCAGCGGACCGGCTGGATCAAGGCCTATCGCACGGAGGCGGCCTTCGCGGCCGCGGCCCTGGAGCGGGAGATCCTGGCGAGCCACGGCGTCGCCTTCGAGATCCTCGATACGGCGGCCCTGCGCGCCCTCGAGCCGGCCCTGGTGCGGCCCTACGCGCGGGGGATGCTGCTGACCGAGACCGGCTCGGTGCGCGAGCCCGGCCGTCTCATCGAGGCCTGCGAAGCCCTGTTCGACGCTCTCGGCGGTCGCCGCCTGCGCAGCCACGTCGCCCGCTTGGCGCCCGAGGCGGGCGGGTGGCGCATCGATCACGACAGCGGCACGGTGCAGGCCCGCCAGGTCGTCCTGGCGGCCGGCGCCGCCTCGGGAGCGATCGCCCGGACCCTCGGCTATCGCTTCGCGGTGGCGGCCGAGCGCGGCTACCATCGTCACTACGCCCTGCATCCGGACAGCCCGCCGCTGACCCGGCCAGTCCTCGACACGGGGGCCGGCTCCATCCTGTCGCCGATGGGCGACCACCGGGTGCGGGTCCTGTCCGGCGTGGAACTCAACGCCCGCCGCGCCGCACCCGATCATACCCAGATCGAGGCGGCATCCCGGGAAGCGGCCGGAACGCTCCGGCTCGGCGGGCCCCTGGACAACGCGCCGTGGCTCGGCTCCCGCCCATCGACGCCCGACGGGATGCCGGTCATCGGCCGGGCACCGCGTCACACCGGCCTGCTGTTCGCCTTCGGCCACGGCCATATCGGGCTGTCCACCGGGCCGATCACCGGCGAGATCGTCGCCGATCTCGCCACCGGCCGCACGCCGGCGGTGCCGGTGGCCGCCTTCGCGCCGGAGCGGCTTCTGCGCTGGCCACGCCTGCTCTGACGGCGCTCCCGCTCTCAGCGCCAGTCGTAGGGGTTGTAGGGCTCGAGCGCAGCCTGGACCTTCCGCAGGACGTCCGGCTGCCGCTGGAGATCGGCCTCCCGGGCCAAAGCCCGGAGGAACGCCTGCGGGCCATGCTCCAGATCCCGCGCCAAGCCGTTGTAGCGGTCGGCGGGCTCGACATGGGGGGGATTCACCGCGACGCGGTACGCGAGGCCGCAATTCGGCGGGTCGATCCCGAGCCGATAGCAGATCCGCACCCGGGCGAAGGGCACGTCAGGGCGATAATCGACCCGGTACCCGCCGAACCGGAAGGCACCTCCGGTCACGCGCTCGGCATAGGCCAGCGTCCGCGCCACCGTGGTGAAGCCGGCGGTGCGCCGGTCACGCACGAGGTCGATCGCCGCGCGCTCCGTCGGGACGAAGGGCTGTGCACAGGCGGTACCGGACACCAGCACGGCCAGGAGAGCGGGAACGACGAATCTCATGGCTTCTTCATGCAGACCGCGACGGGCTCGGCATCCTTGGCCGCCTTGGCGGTCATGTCGAGGCAGCCGACGGTGGATATACCGTCCGTCTGTGTCACGGACGGCAAAACCGCCATGCCCCGGCAATAGGCACCGATCAATTCCTCGTCACGACGACAGGCCACATCCAGGCGCACTTGGCTGCTCATCGACGGCCCCGGCGGACCGGGCGGCCCGGCCGGACCCGTCTCGCCCGTGGGACCGCGTGCCCCGGTCGCTCCGTTCAGGCCCGCAGGCCCCGCTGGCCCCGGAGGCCCCCGGTCACCCGTCGCACCGGGAGGTCCTGCCGGCCCCGGCTTCGGCGCGTCACAGGCGCCGAGCGCGAGCGCCATCGCGCCGAGCAGGAGCGCGGTCGGTGGGCCTCTCATGCGGGTCTCCGGTGGGGCTTGCGCAGAGGGAACTTGGTGCGCAAGCCAATCGGGTCAACGGCGCCTCGTCGATCGCCCGCATCGATACAACCAAAAGTAGTAGTCCCTGGATAAACCAGCTCTCGCCGATCGAATTAAGAGTTTTGCAAAATCTTGGCCTCACATCGACTTGTATGGCCATGTCTGACTGATCTGCTTGCTCATGAACGCCCGAAGACACTTCAGCGCGCGGAGCAAAGCGACGTCAGGTTGTCTGCTGAAGAGCCTGGGGCGTGACGCCAGCGGCGCGGCCGCGGTGGAATTCGCCCTCGTGGCGCTGCCCTTTCTCGCGCTGTGCGGCGCGGTCATCCAGATCGCCTTCCAGATCTGGGCGACGCAGAACTTTGATCGCGCCCTGCAGAACGCGGTCCGGACGATCTTCACCGGCCAGTTCCAGCTCGACACGGCGGGTCAGACCGATCCGGCGATCCTGCTCGCGGCCCTGAAGACCCGGATGTGCGGTCCGGCCAGCACGCCCGTCGCCACGGTCTTCAATTGCCAGAACGTCAAGATCGACGTCGCGACGGCGAGCAGCTTCGCGAATGCCACCGCTGCCAAGCCGATCGATACCGCGACGGGTACGTGGAACACCAGCTTCGGCAGCAACTACAAATGCGCTTCGCCGGGGACGATCGTGATCGTCACCGCGGCGGTGCCGTTCCCGACCTTCTTCAACCTGATGGGTCTGAACACGCGGCAATTCACCAGCGGCTCCGCAGCGGGATCGAGCCTTCTGACCTCCACCGCGGTGTTCCGGACCGAGCCCTACCAGATCGTCGGAGGGAGCCCATGCCCGTCGTCTCCGTCCTAGCCCGCCAGGCAGCGCGGCTGCGGCGCGACGGGCGTGGCGGCGCGATGGTCGAGTTCGCCGTCATCCTGCCGCTCCTGCTCGCGATCTGGGCCGGCATGACCGAGGTGGCGCACGCCATCGACGAGTGGCGCAAGCTCACGCAGCTCGCCCGCACCGTGGCGGATCTGACGGCGCAGGGCGACACGCAGAACCCGATCAGCCCCACCTTGATGAACGACATCATCGCCTCCGCCACGGCGGTGATGCGCCCGTTCGATACGTCGAAGGTCACGATCGTGGTCAGCGCCATGGGCGTCGACCTGAAGAACCCGAGCCCGGTTCCGCTGGTCTGCTCCAGCGTCGCCAACGCCAACGCCACCGCGCGCAGCCCCGGATCCGCGGCCGACCTCACCGTCCCGGACGGCTACCTGACGCCGGGGATGCGCTACGTCCAGGCGGAAGTCACCATCAGCTACGCGCCGATGATCGGCAGCACCCTGGTCAAGCTCGCCAAGGGCGTCAGCGGCACGATCACATTCAAGAGCAGTGCGCCTTGGCCGACCCGCGGCGGAAAGGCCTACGGCGCCAACACGTACACCGAGGTCGTCCTTCCGGACACCAAACACGCGAATTGCGATGGCACAGTGGTTAATCGTGCGTCCTGACAGCGCGCCCAAGCCGCGGCGACCCCGGTTCTTCCACGATCGCGGCGGCAACGTCGCGCTGCTGTTCGCGTTCCTCAGCGTGCCGATGCTGATGCTCGGCGGCGCGGCGATCGATTACGGGTTCGCCACACGGCTGGAGACGAAGCTGCAGGCCGCGACCGATGCCACCGCCCTGCTCCTCTGCCAGACGCCGCTCGCCACGCCGCAGGCCGACCTCAACACCCTCGCCGTGACGACCATGACCGGCGCCATGGGGACCGCGAACCTCGTGGTCGATCCTCTGGCCATCACCAACAACCCCCGCAAGATCACCCTGACCACGCACAAGCTGTCGACGACCTTCTTCGGCGCGCTCACCGGCACCAAGCGGATCAATCCGGGCGCCGTGGCGCAATGCGCCACCCCGCTTCCGAAGACCTTCGAGATCGCGCTGGTGCTGGACAATACCGGTTCGATGGCGGAATCGAGCGGCGGCCAGTCGAAGCTCAAGGCCGTGCAGTCGGCTGCGGCGAACTTCGTGGACTACGTCTACACCAGCGCGGCCTTCTCCAGCGCGACCAAGATCGCGATCGTGCCCTTCGCCGGCGCCGTGGCGGTCGATCCGACGGCCTACCGCTACGCCTCCTGGATCGATCTGAACGGCATATCGAGCTACCACTGGACCAATATTGTCCAGTCGCCCCCCGCGCCGTTCAAGAGCCGCTTCGACGTCTTCGCCAAACTGCAGGCCGTCAACCGCGCCTGGGGCTGGGCCGGGTGCCTCGAAACGCTGTCGTACCCGCTTAACGTGCAGGACGGCGCGCCAACCGCCTCGAACAAGGATTCCTACTACGTGCCCCTCCTGGCACCGGACGAGCCGGGGGATGCCAGTGCGCAGGTCGCTCCCTTCCCAGTCGGCAGCCAGAATCCGACGGCCTACAGCTACAACAGCTACCTCGACGACCGCACCGGCGGCAGCTGCCAGAACAGCAATTCCTACACGACGGCGCTCGGACAGGCGTGCAAGTACGTCAACCCGACGGACGCCGTGTCCGCCTCTCCCCTCGGCATCCCGAACGGTCCGAATTTCGGCTGCACGACTCAACCGCTTCAACGGCTGACCAACAACACATCGACCCTGAAGACCCTCATCAGCAACATGGCGCCGCTGGGATCGACCAATATCCATGAAGGGTTCATGTGGGGCTGGCGCACGCTCTCGCCCAACAGCGTCTTCGCCGACGGACAGCCCTACGCGTCGAGCACGAACAGCTCGAACGCGTCGACGATCAACAAGGTCATCATCCTGATGACGGACGGCACCAACAGCTGGAGCGCCAATCCGTACGCGCCGACCGGATCGCTCTATTTTGCGGCCGCCTACTTCAAGAACGCCAACGGCACGACACCCAATCCGCGCATGCCGCCGAAATACCAGAACATCGCGGACGCGAACACGGCCCGCTCCGCCCTCGACGCCCTGACGGCCGAGGCGTGCAGCAACGCCAAGGCGGTGAACATCTCGATCTACACGATCGGATTCAGCATTCCGTCCGACCCGATCGACGCGGCGGGTCAGACCCTGTTGAAGAACTGCGCCTCGTCGGCCGACCAATACTTCCTCGCCAACACGTCGGACGACCTGATCAAGGCCTTCCAGACGATCCAGGCGAGCATCGGCGCGCTGCGCCTGACGCAGTAGACCGCCCGGTCGGAAAAAGCGGCGCCCCGGCGTTGAGCCGGACCGCGCTCAGTCGTCGCGGTAGACCCGCTCGCGGCGCTCGTGCCGCTCCTGGGCTTCGAGCGACAGGGTGGCGATCGGCCGCGCGTCGAGCCGGCGCAGGGAGATCGGCTCGCCGGTCTCCTCGCAGAAGCCGTAGGACCCGTCCTCGATCCGGGCGAGAGCCGCGTCGATCTTGCCGGTGAGCTTCCGCTGCCGGTCCCGCGCCCGGAGCTCGATCGCCCGGTCCGTCTCGGACGAGGCGCGGTCGGCGAGGTCGGGATGGTTCTCGTTCTCGCTCTGGAGCGCCACCAGCGTATCCTGCGCTTCGCGCAGGATGTCGTTCTTCCAGCTCAGCAGCTTGCGCCGAAAGTATTCGCGCTGCCGGTCATTCATGAAGGGCTCGTCGTCGGACGGGACGTAGCCGTCCTCCAGCTGCACCTTCGCCATGCGTCACCCTCGCTGGATGGTAAACCGCCCACCAGGGGATGGCCGGTGTGCGGCGATAACGTGAGGTGCCGTATAGTCGAGGTGCCTCAGCGCTACAACGCACACAGATGCAGGGGTTGTAACCGGCTGTCACTGCATCGCCGCGTGCGGCAAACAGGCCACGGTACAGATCTTTTACGCTGTCATCGGGTCCGCAGCCGTACGATCGCGGCGGCGATTTCAGCGGTGAGGCTTCGGGCGAGCGGCAGCCTGTAATGGGTTTGATCGAAGAACTGGTCCGGATCCGCCGCCGCGGACCGGCCGTCGCGCCAGTCGACCACGGTGCTCAGGGCGTGCTGCGCGAGCACCGCGCGCACTTCGGCCCGGCAGGCGGCCTCGGCCCGCGCCCGAGGGCTGCTGGGCGGCGGCTCGGCCCGCGCGTAGACCGGGGGAAAGACCACCACGACCGGCGTCGCCGCCGGGATACGGGCCAGCTCGGTGCGCAGCCGCGCTGCGATCGGGAACGGGCCGCCATGATGCGGCTCCGGCTCGGGTCCGACCGGCTTTTCCAGGGCCGCCTTCTTGGCCGGATCGATGCCGAAGCCCTGGCTCAGGTAGTTGCGCTCGTAATCCCACCAGCCGTCGGCCGCGGCGGTCTTGTGGTGCGGATTCAGGAGCCAGCCGAGGCGGTTGACCGTCTCCTGCGCCGCCGAGAAGCGGATGAGCCCCCTCAGATAGGCGGGCCAGTCGCCCACGAGCCAGTAGGGGAATCCATGCTCGCTCGGAAAGGCGGGGTCGTCCGCGCACCAGAATGCGTCGGCCGAGAGCACGATCGCGTCGGGACTCGCATGGTGCTTCAGATACCAGCCGAGCAGGGCGAACTGCTCGGAGGGACCGGTGGCCGGCACCGAGAGCTGCAGGAACGGAATGCCGGTGAGCCGCGTCAGGGCTGCCGGCTCGATCAGCTGGATATGCGAATTGCCGATCACCACGCCTGAATAGGCCGGATCGCGCCCGCGCATGGCCGAGGCGGTGCGGGGTCCCTGCGGCCGCACGGCGCCCCGGGACAGCAGCGTCGAGCGTCCGGTATCGTAGGGATCGACCACGACCGCGAGGGCCAGATAGCCCGCGAACAGGCCGACCATCGACAGGGCCAGGATGCGGACGAAGGCACGCCAGTCCCGATCGGTGGTGGGGGGAGCGGGCGCCATCCTCAGAACTGGAAGTAGATGAACTCGTAGTTCGCATCGTCGCCGATCTTCAGCAGGACGAGCACGAACAGCAGCGCGAAGCCGCAGGCGAGGAGCCGCCGCGGCGGCAGGCGGTGCACCGCAGTCCAGGCGGTGGGCCCGACCGTGGCGACCAGGGCGGCGATGGCGATGGTGCGCCACTTGAAGCCCGAGCCTCTGGGCGCCAGCCCGAACAGGCCCTTGAAGATCACGAGGGCCGCCTCGAAGCTCGTCGCCCGGAACAGCACCCAGGTGAGCACGACGAACAGGCTGGTGAGCGCCCAGCCGAGGGGCGCGGGGATCGCGATCCGGGCGCGGCGCGCCAGCACCCCGGCCCCGAGGCCGATCCCGTGGAGCGCCCCCCAGGCGAGGAAGGTCAGGCCCGCCCCGTGCCAGAGGCCGCCCAGCGTCATGGTGGCGGCGAGCGCCCCGACCTGCCGCGGCAGCCCGCGGCGGTTCCCGCCCATCGGCACGTAGAGGTAGTCGCGCAAAAAGCGCGACAGGGTCATGTGCCACCGCCGCCAGAAGTCGCGCAGGGAGGTGGCGCGGTAGGGCACGTCGAAATTCTGGGGCAGGACGAGGCCGAACAGCAGCGCGATGCCCAGCGCCATATCGGTGTAGCCGGAGAAGTCGAAATAGATCTGGAAGGTGAAGCCCAGCGTCGCCTGCCACGCCTCCACCACCGTGACGGCCTTGCCGGCGGCGGCGGCCTGGAAGACCGGATTCACGTATTCCGCGAGCGGATCGCCGAGGAACACCTTCTTGGCCAGCCCCACCGTGAGCAGCATCAGCCCGCGGGCGAAGCGCTCGGCGGCGTCGGGCCGCGCGTAGGGCGCCTCGTCGAACTGGTGCATGATCTCGCTCCAGCGCACGAGCGGGCCGGCGAGTACCTGCGGGAAGAAGGCGATGTAGAGGGCGTATTTCACGAGCCCGAAGCTCGGCGCCCGGCCGGCCCGCAGGTCGGCGAGATACATGATGTGGTGGAAGGTGAAGAACGAGATGCCGAGCGGCAGGGCGAGGCCGAGCCGCTGCGCCTCCAGGCCGGGGATCAGGTTGGCGAGATCGGCTGCGAAATCGAGGTACTTGAACACCCCCAGGAGGGCGAGGTTGGCGGCGATGGCGACCGGGATCAGCCATCGGCCGGGCCTGTGCCGATAGAGACGGGCCACGCACCAGTTCGCCAGGATCGAGCCGGCGAGCAGCGGCACGAAGCGGACATCCCACCAGCCGTAGAACACGAAGGACAGGCCGACGAGGAGCGGCAGCCGCCACGCGGGCGCGGCGCGCGCCACCAGCCCGTGCAGGATCAGCGCGGCCGGCAGGAAAGCGAGGAGGAAGACGAAGGAGTTGAACAGCATCGGGCGAGGCGGCGCGGAGGACCCCGGATGGGCCGCCGTTGTCTCCGAGCGGAAGGGACCGCCTTGTCGGGGATCGGGGCCGGCCCGTCAATCGCAGCCGCGCGATCGCGGCCATTCGGCAGCGCGGCGCCGCAGCGACCCCGTCTCAGGTACAAGCGTCCCGGTTGATGCGGCCCTCTAGGTCATCCGGGCGACGCCGAGTGCCTGAGGGCCGGGCGACGTCACCCGGGTGCGGCCTCACGCTCCGCGACGGGCCGCCTCGATGGTCAGGCCCAGCCCCACCGAACCGAACGTGTCCCCCTCCACCACCCGGGCGGCGGGCAGCGCGGCCGTGAGCGCGGCGCGCAGATGCGGCAGGCCGGTGGACCCGCCGGTCAGGAACAGGGCGTCGACCCGGTCGGCCGGCAATTCCGCCTGCGCGAGGCAGCGCGCGATCCGGGCCGCCACGGCCCGCGCGAGGTCACCGGTCTGGGCCGACAGGGTCGCGCGATCCACCGGCACGGAGAGGCCGCGCTCCAGAAGGCCGAGATCGAGCACCGTCGCATCCTGCTCGGAGGCCGCGATCTTGGCGCCTTCCACCGCCCCGGCCAGGGCGTGTCCGCGCTCCCCCTCCACCGCCTCGCGCAGCCGCGCGAGCAGGTCGGGCCGGGCGCCGTCGCGGATCACCTCGTCGATCTCCCGCAGGGTCTTCTGATTGTAGAGACGGTTGATCGCCGACCACGTGGCGAGGTCGTGGTAATAGGCGTTCGGCACCGCGAGGTCGCCCCGGCGCATCGGGCTTCCGAGGCCGAGGAGCGGCATCACCGTGCCGAGGCTGAGCTGACGGTCGAAATCGGTGCCGCCGATCCGCACGCCGTCATTGGCCAGGATGTCGCCGGCCCGGTCCGGCCGCCCCCGGCGCTCCGGCGCGAGGCGCACGATCGAGAAATCCGACGTGCCGCCGCCGATATCGGCGACCAGCGCGATCTCCTCGGACCGGACCTGCCGCTCGTAGTCGAGGGCGGCCGCGATCGGCTCGTACTGGAACGAGACCTCCCGGAAGCCGACGTCGCGGGCGATGTCCCGCAGCGTGTCTTCGGCGCGGCGGTCCGCCTCCGGATCGCCGTCGACGAAGTGGACCGGGCGGCCATGGACCACGCTGTCGAGGCTCTGGCCGCAGGCGGCCTCGGCGCGCTCCTTCACGGCCGTGAGATAGCGGGCGATGACGTCGCGCAGGCGCAGCCGCTGGCGGCCGACCGGTGTGGCCTCATCCATGAGCGGGGTGCCGAGGACGGATTTCAGGCCGCGCATCATCCGGCCGGACCGGCCCTCGACATAGGCCGCCGTCGCGGCCCGGCCGATGATGGGCTCCCGGCCGAGTTCGAAGAAGATCGCGCTGGGGATCGTCCGGTGCGCGCCTTCCAGGGGCAGCAGCGTCGGTCCGTCCGGGCCGTTATGCCCGAGGGTGGTGTTCGACGTGCCGAAGTCGAGGCCGCAGGCCGCCATCGTGTCGTAGATCCGGGTTCGTTCTGGGAGGCCGGTGGCCGTACAGGGCTGCGGCGTCCGGGTCCAGGCCGGGGGCGGCACGGCTGGTATGGCGGGAAGCGTGGACAGCGCGACGGCGGCGCACCCGGATCCGTCGGGCCGTGCTATGAGGCCTTATGCGTTCCGACATCGATCTCGGCCTGACCGGCGAGCGCCCCGCGCTCCTCGACCTCACCGAACTGCTCGCCACGCGGCTTCTGGTCCAGGGCAATTCGGGGTCCGGCAAATCGCATTTGCTGCGGCGGCTGCTGGAGCAGAGCGCCGGCCTCGTGCAGCAGGCGATCATCGACCCCGAAGGCGATTTCGCCAGCCTCGCCGACCGCTACGGTCACGTGGTGGTCGAGGCGGACGGCGACGACGTCGCCCTGCAGCGCATCGCTGCCCGGGTGCGGACCCATCGGGTCTCGGTGGTGCTGTCGTTGGAAAATCTCGACGCCGACGGGCAGATGCGGGCCGCTGCGGCCTTCCTGGGCGGCCTGTTCGATGCCGACCGCGACCATTGGTACCCGATGCTGGTGGCTGTCGACGAGGCGCAGCTCTTCGCCCCAGCGGCGGCCGGCGAGGTCTCGGATGAGGCCCGGCGCCTCTCGCTCGGCGCGATGACCAACCTCATGTGCCGCGGCCGCAAGCGCGGCCTCGCCGGCATCATCGCGACGCAGCGCCTCGCCAAGCTCGCCAAGAACGTCGCGGCCGAGGCCTCGAACTTCCTGATGGGCCGGACCTTCCTCGACATCGACATGGCCCGCGCCGCCGACCTGCTCGGCCTGGAGCGCCGGCAGGCCGAGACGTTCCGCGATCTACCGCGCGGGCATTTCGTGGCCCTCGGCCCGGCCCTGTCGCGGCGCCCGCTGACCATCGCGGTCGGACCGACCCAGACCGTGAGCCGGAGCTCCTCGCCGGTCCTCGTCCCCCTGCCCGACGCCCTGGAAGACGCCCGCGCGCTGATCCTCACGGCAAGCCCGGAGGAGATCGTGGCGCCGTTGGCCCCGCGCCCGAAGCCGCGCCCCACCCCGGCGCCGGACGTGCTCGTCCAGCTCGCCAATTACCGGCCGCCGGTGCCCGCCGAGGAGCCGGAAGAGGAGCCCATGGACCCGGAGGCTCGCGAGGCGGCCCTCGCCGAGGTTCTGGCCTCCGTGCTGGCGGATGCCGACGCCGCCGCCTGCACGCCCGCGACGCTCTATCAGGACTTCACCGTCCGCTGCCGCATCCGCCGCCTGCGGGGCGACACGATGGGCCTGCCCGAGTTCAAGCGGCGACTCGCCGTGGCGCGGGCCGAGGCCGGGGGCGCGGTGGCGGACAATTCCGGCTGGGAGCAGGCCCAGGCGATCGCGGCGAGCCTGCCGGACGATCTCGCCGGCCTGTTCCTGGTGGTCGCCCGGGCCGCCATCGAGGGTGCCCCCTGCCCGACCGACACCATGCTGGCCGAGGCCTACGGCACCAGTTCGGGCGGCCGGGCGCGGCGGATGCTGGCCTATCTCGAGGAGCGCGGCGCCATCGTCACCCGCAAGGACTTGCGCGGTGCGCCGATCATCGCGGTGCCGGATCTCGGCGTCGAGACCGGACCGGGCGAGCCGCAGATGCTGCCGGCGGGACCGAAGCGGCGGGTGGTTTAGCCGGGCCGGGCTCGCGTCCGACGCAACAGCTATCGCGTGCGCCGCGACGGGGCGAAGCGGCGCGCGGTGCCGCCGGCCGGTGTGCCTCTGCTCACGCTGACCGTCGCGGACGCCCGGTCAGACGCCCCGGGCCATCTCCAGCTTGGCGAGTTCCACCGCGGCCCGCAGCTCGATCTCGGCCATCAGGCCGTCCAGCCGCGGATCTCCCGACAGGCCCGCACGCTCGTTCAGCCGGCCGGCGATGGCGCGCAGCTCCTGCGGTGCGACGCGGCCACCGAGAAGCGCCGCCTTCAGTCGGTCGAGACCATCGAGAAGGTCGTGGCCGCGCTGGGCCGAGCGCCGCCGCCGCTCCTGGGGTGTATCGGCCTCGGACTGGAGAAGCAGGACCGCGTCCAGCCCGGCCAAAGTCGCGGCGGCTGCCGGCGCACCGGCCCCCGTCCCGGGAGCCGGGGCCGCACCGAGGCTGAAGCCGGCGCCCCCCTCGGGCTTCCGGGGAGCCGCGACGCCGCCGGCACTCTGGATCGGCTGGCGAGTCTCGACACGCATGATCCGGTTCGCGTTGCTCCAAGCGCCCCCGCGCAGGACCCGAAACTCGGCCCCTAGGGTTAAGCGCGGGTAAACGAGGCGGCAGAAGCTGCCGGGTCGGCAGGTTCGGTCCCGGTGCGCCGGAACGCGCCGCCGGGGACCCGGAGCGAAAAATACCATTCCTTCAAAGCCTTGCCGCACCGGCTCGACTGGCACGGCCCTGGCAGGATGGCGGCAGGTCCGTTCTTGGTCGAAAATCCGGCATGCGCCCGCGTCACGCGTTCTGTCCCCTCCGGTTTCTGCTCGGTGTCGTCGCGGGCGCCCTGCTGCTCGCCGCCCTGCCCGGGCCGGCGCTGGCCCTGTCGCGCGTCAAGGACCTCGCCTCCATCGAGGGCGTCCGCCAGAACCAGCTCGTCGGCTACGGGATCGTGGTCGGCCTCAACGGCACCGGCGACACGCTCAACAACATCCCGTTCACCAAGCAGTCGCTGCAGGCGATGCTGGAGCGCCTCGGCGTCAACACCCGCGGCGCCACGATGCGGACGCAGAACCTCGCCGCCGTGATGGTGACGGCGAGCCTGCCGCCCTTCGCCGCGCAGGGCACGCGGATCGACGTGACGGTCTCGTCTCTGGGCGACGCCAAGTCCCTCCAGGGCGGCACCCTGCTGGTGACGCCGCTCCTCGGCGCCGACGGCGAGGTCTACGCCCTGGCGCAGGGATCGGTGGCGATCGCGGGATTCTCGGCCGAGGGCGATGCCGCCAAGATCACCCGGGGCGTGCCGACGAACGGCAGGATCTCCAACGGCGCCAATATCGAGCGCGAGATCGCCTTCAAGCTGAACGACGCACGCGCGCTGCGGCTCTCCCTGCGCAATCCCGACTTCACGACCTCGAAGCGGATCGCCGCCGCGATCAACGACTTCATGGGCGCCGACACCGCCGAGCCCACCGACCCGGCAACCGTCACGATCCAGATCCCGACCCGCTACAACGGCAACATGATCCGGCTGATCACCGAGGTGGAGCAGTTGAAGGTCGAGCCGGACCAGACCGCCCGGGTCGTCGTCGACGAGCGCTCCGGCATCATCGTCATGGGCCGGGACGTGCGCGTCTCCACGGTGGCGATCGCGCAGGGCAACCTCACCGTCACCATCACGGAACAGCCGCAGGTGAGCCAGCCGGCGCCGCTGTCCAATGGCCGCACCGTGGTGGTGCCGCGCACCGGCGTGAAGGTCGATACCGGCGACGGCAACAAGCTCGCCCTGGTCAAGGAGGGTGTCAGCCTGCGCGAGCTGGTCGACGGCCTCAACGCGCTGGGTGTCGGCCCGCGGGATCTGATCTCGATCCTGCAGGCGATCAAGGCCGCCGGCGCGCTTCAGGCCGACATCGAGCTGATGTGATCAACCGGACCTGGAGGGTCGAACCATGCTGCAACTCGCCAGTCTCGCGGCCAATGCCGCCGGCATCGGGACCTCGGTCGCCGGGAGCGCCGTCGACGGGGTCATCAAGTCGGCCAGCAAGGCCAAGGCTTGGAAGACCGCCACCGAGTTCGAATCGATGTTCTTGGAGAACAGCCTGGATCGGCTGACCCAATCGGACGGCACCGAGGGACCGTTGGGCGAGAACGGCACCGGCGGCGGTGTCTACCGCTCGATGCTGACCAAGGAATACGCGACCCAGATCGTGAAGAGCGGCGGCGTCGGCATCGCCGATTCGATTTTCCGTGAGATCATGAAGATGCAGGGTGCGGCGAGCGAGGGAGCGACCAATGCAAAGGGCTGAACCGCTGCGCGTCGCGGACCGGGTCACCGCCGAGGCCCTGGTGGCCGGCGTGCTCGGCAACATGGCCGCCCTGGAGGCCGTGCTCGCCGAGGAGGCTGCCTTCGTCCGGGAGGGCCGCCTGCAGGAGGGCGTCGCCGCGGCCGAGCCGAAGGCCGCGCTGGCCGCCGCCTACATGCAGGGCCTCGAGGTCGCGAAGGCGAACGCCGTCGCGCTGAAGCGCTTCCATCCCGACGGGGTCGAGGCCCTGCGCACGGCCCATCGCCGTTTCACCGCGGCCGTGGAGGCCAACCAGACGGTGCTCGCCAGCGCCAAGACCGTATCGGAAGGGCTGATCAAGACCCTGGCGGAGGAGATCGGCCGGGCTCAGCTGCCGTCCGGCTACGGCCGGCAGATTCCGGCCCCCTCCCCGTACGGCCGTGGCGTGCGCAGCGGACCGCTGGTCCTCTCGCGCAACCTCTGAGCCGCGCCTCAACGGCGGCCGGTGCCGATCCGAAGGTAGGTCCGCACCTCGCCGAGATCCGTGTCCGCGCGGTTGTCGATCGCGAGGCGGCCGGCGACGGCCGGCGCCGCCGCCACGCCATGCCCCGCGCCCAGATCCGCTCCCGCCGTGACGCGGCCCGAGATGCGGATGCAGCTGCCGCTCCCCGGCAGGCGCACGAAGCCCGGCCCCTTGGAGGGGCACGGCACAGGTCCGGGCGTCTTGGGCAGGTCCCGGAGATCGAGGGCGGCGGCCGTCCCGGCGCCAGACAGGCCCGCCGCGATGAGAGCCGCCATAACCGCCAGCATGCGGAGCCGGCCGCGCATCTCAGGCGGCCTGGCGCGCGAGATTCCGGTGAAGCTGGTCGATGTACTGCTCGACCTCGCCGATGAACGGATCGAGATCCGGCTCGTGGATGCGCAGACGGGCGAGGTCGCGCAACAGGATGTCGAGGGCGATGGCGCGCTCGCCGGGATGGGCATAGCCCGCAAGATACGCGTCGACGGCCTGTTCCACCATCCCGATCGCGCCGATCCGCGGCGCGATCCCGAGGCGAAGGACGAGTTCGATGGGTCCGGGCAGCGACATGCCGACCTCTCCTCGATCGAATCACGGCGCGTGGGCGCGTCCGCACGCCGCGGTTCAATCCCGGAAAACGGCAGGACTATGGTCGCTCGGGCCGATCGCGGATCTTTCGGATACCGGCCGCGCTCGGTCGGGGACCAATCCCCGTGAACGATCAGCTGATGTAGTTCACCAGTGACAGCTTGGAGAGCGTCGAGGTGACCTGATAGCTGGCCTGGAGCCGGTTCTGCACGTCGAGCAGCTTGGTGATCACCTCCTCGGGGGAGGCCTGCTCGATTCCGTCCAGGGTGTTCTGGACGGTGTTCTGGGTGGCCTTGTTGGTCGTACTGGCGTTCGAGAGGCGCGCCGATGCGATGGTCAGTTGCGTGACCGTGTCCTGGACGCTGGGGGTCTGGCTGGCGGAAGCCAGCAATCCGCCGGCCTTGGTCGCGACGGCCTGATAGGTGTTGTAGGTGCTGGCATCGTTCGTGGTCGGCAGGGCGTAGGCCATGGTCGCCAAGCCCGCCAGCACGTTCTGGATCTCGGCCGTGTTGGCCCGCGCTCCCGTGCCGACGGTGCCGGTCGCGCTGATCTGGACCGACTGGGTGTCGATCGCAGAGGTCGGCTCCGGCGGCGTCTTGGACGTGTCGTAGGTGTTCTCGCCCTGGTACCAGAGCACCGTCGTGTTCGGGTCGGGGCTTGCATATCCGACCGGGTTGGTTCCGGAATAGACGACCCGCTGGGGGATCACGCCGTTTCCGCCCGCCCCCCCGTTCACGGACCCGCTGAAGAACTGCGTCGCCGCGTCGGCTGTGGCCTTCACCGCGAGCGTGCTGCTCGCCGCGCCCGTCAGCGCCTTCGTGAGGGTGTCGGAGAGGTTCTTCATCGTTTCGGCGGAGTTGGCGCCGATCGCGAAGGTGGAGTTCGAGCCCGCAACCACGCTGGTCGCTGCGGTCAGCGTGATGGTCGTGGACGTCCCCTCGGGTGTCACCAGCGAGAAGCTGATGCTGTCGCCGGGGGCCGGCTGAGCGCTCGCGCTCGTCAGATTGACGGTCAGGGTCGCCGGGACCGTGCTCGAGACAGAGGCGGTCAGAGCTCCCGTGGCCGTCGCGGTGCTGCCGAGGGTGAAGCCGAAATTGCCGCGCGTCCCGGGGTTCGATTCCTCCGTGACCTGGATCGGGATC
The DNA here is from genome assembly GCF_003254375.1 of Methylobacterium sp. XJLW. Taxonomy (NCBI): domain Bacteria; kingdom Pseudomonadati; phylum Pseudomonadota; class Alphaproteobacteria; order Hyphomicrobiales; family Methylobacteriaceae; genus Methylobacterium; species Methylobacterium sp. XJLW. The sequence continues at coordinate 661,581 of NZ_CP016429.1, forward strand.
GCCGTCGACGCGCTCTGCGTCAGCCGGCCGTTCCCCTGGGTGCCCAGCTGTGCGCTGACCCGCTCGTTGATGACATCCGTGAGGCCGTCGAGCGTTTGGCCGGTCGAGTCGGTCGATCCGTTGAGGATCGTGTTCGCATCGAGCACCGGCTGGGTCTCGGTGTTGGTCCCGCCGAACAGGTAATTGCCCGCCGCCGACTGATTGAGCGTGTCGAGCACCGTCTGGAGGTTGGCCAGCGCCGTCGCGCGGCCGGACACGGAGTTCGCCGCCACGCTCTGCAGGCCGTTCTGCAAGGTCGACGCGGTGCTCGTCCCGATACTCGCCACCTGTGTCAGGCTCGTCACCGCCAGGTTGGTCCGGGTCTGGGCCGCGGTGATGCCGCTGGCATAGCCGTTGAGGGCGCTCAAAGTGGCCTGAGCCGCCAGCGCTGTGGAGCGACCGGAGCCGAGCCCGCCATAGGTCTGCGAGACCTGACCGCTGGAGAGCTGGTTCGACAGGTCGTTGAGCTGGTTCTTCAGCGTCAGGAGCTGCGAGGCGTTGCGATTCGTGATGTACGAGCCGGCCGCGAAGGGGGTGATCGTCGTCATGATCAGATCTGCAGCAGCTGGTTGAGCATGTCGCGGGCCGCCGTCAGCACCCGGGCGTTGGCGCCGTAGGCGGTCTGCAAAGCGATCAGATTCGACATCTCCTGGTCGATATTGACGCCCGCCCCGGCGGAGAACCGGCTTTGGGCGGTGGAGAGCGCCGTCTGCTGGGTGTCGTCGATCGCCGACGCGTTCGCGGAGGCCGCCCCCTGGGTCGAGACGATGTCCTGCGCGAAGCCGATCACGGTGGCATTGTAGGGCGCCGAGACACCGCCGATGCCACTGGACGACGAGAAGGTCTGCTGGGTGGAGGTCAGCGCCGCGAACAGCTTCTGGGCGCGTGACCCGGAGGCGCTGGGATCGGTGGCGCTCGTCTGGGTGAGCGCCGCCGTGTTTCCGGACAGGGCGGCATTGACCGTGATGCGCTGGGCGAATCCGGTGAGCTGCGAGCCATTGTCGAGCGAGCCGGTGTAGAGCTTGTTGGGCGTACCGTCGACGAACAGGGCGAGCGACGGGTTGCCCGAGGTCAGGTCACTGACCGACGACATCGGGGTGATGTTGGCCGTCGCCGACGTCACCGTGTCGGAACTCCCGGCCGCCGGCCCGATCACCAGAGCGGCGCCGGTGCCCGAAGCCGCAACTTTGGCGGAGAGACCGAGATTCCCGAGGGCCGTGTTGATCGCGCCAGCGTAGTCCGATCCGCTGCTCGGAATCTTGAACGTCTGGACGAGGGCCGTGGAATCCTTGGTCTGGCTCGCGGGGACTGACGTGGCGTCATCGTTGGACGCGACCAGGATGACGTTGCGCACCGTGCCGTTCACCGTCACCGGGAAGGTCAGGGTGTTGCCCGGCTGGATGCCGGTCAGGTCGATGGACGTCTGCGTGCCGTTGGACGTGCCGGTGACGGTCTTGTCGCTGAGCGCGCTGGCCAGGCCGGCCGCGAGGTCGTCCAGCTGACGTTGCGCCTGCGGCAGGGTCTGGTCGCGCAGTTCGATCCCGGCGGCCAAGCTCCCGGAGCGCAGCACGCCGGGGGCGCCGAGATCGATCTTGCCGCCGCCCGGCAGCGTGGCCGTGATGGTGCCGACCGTGCGCTGCGTCGGATCGGTGGAATAGGCGGAATTGGCGTCGAGGATCCCGCGTCCGTCGAAGCTGAGCGTCGCCGCGTTTCCGTGATCCACCAGTGTGACCCCCGACCGGGTCATCACCGAGACCGTTCCGTCCCTCTGATCGGACGTCTGGACATCCATGTAACTGGACAGGCTGTTGATCGCCTGGTCGCGCTGGTCCTGAAGGGCGGTCAGCGTGGTGCTGTCGGTGTTGTTCTGGATCTTGCCGTTCAGGGTCGCGATATTGGCCAGCAGCGTGCTGGCGGCGCTCGTATCGCTGCCCAGTTGCGATTCGATGCCGGTACGCAGGTTCTGAACAGTGCCGGCGGAACTGTTGATCAGGCTCGCGAGCGAGGAGGCGTTGCCCAGCACCGTCGTGCGGGCGGCCGCCGAGGTCGGATTCGCCGCGAGTTCTTGAAGCGACTGCGTGAAGGTGTTCAGCGTACCGTCGAGGGAGGTCGAACTGCCCGGCGTCCCGTAGAGGGCATCGAGCTGGGTGGCAATGCCGGCCTTGGTGCTGGTGTAGGCAGCCCCCGATGTCTCCAGCCGGAGCTGGTTCAGGGCCGCAGCGTCGAAGCTGCGGGTGATCGTCCCGACGGCGACACCCGAATTGTTGGTGCCGGTGGCGACCGTCGAGACCGTCCGCTTGACGTAGCCCGCAGTCCCCGCATTGGCGACGTTCTGCGAGACGATGTTGATGGCCGCCTGCGTGGCGGCCAGACCCGCGGTCGCGGTCGAAATCGCGTTCAGCGACATATCACGGCCTCCGCGTCGCGAGCCCCGGCCTCAATCAGCGAATCACGTTCAGCAGATCAGACATCATCGTCTGCGCCGTCGACATGACCCGCGTGTTCGCAGAGTACGCCTGCTGGGTTACGATCATCTTAGAAAATTCGCTGGCAATGTCGGTATTGGATTGCTCGATGCTGGCACCATTGATCGTGCTGCCGTTGAGACCGGTGAGCGGCGGCCCGGAATCGGCCGTCTGCAGATAATTCCCCTTCCCGTCGGCCTTCAGCCCGTCGGGATCGGCGAATTGCGAGATGCCCACGGTCGCGACGGGAATCACCGAACCGTTCGAGAATGTGCCGTTGATCTTGCCGTCCTCACCCACGGCGACGCTCATCAGGGTGCCGGCACTATTGCCGCTCTGGCTCAGCGCCTTGGTGGTCACGGCACCGCTGGCATCCGCGTATTGGGTCAGCCCGCCGCTGATATCCAGGCTGAGCGACGAGAAGGTATAGTCGCCGATCTGCACGCCGGTCAGCGGTACCGGCGTGGTGGAGGCCGGGCTCGTGAGCTTACCGGTTGAGTCGAACGTGAAGGCCGGCCCGGTCTGCGTCCAAGACGGCGTGTCGGTGGTGCTGCTGTTGTAGTACAAGTCCCACGACGAGGGCGAGGTGCCGGCCGTCGTCGTCTGAACCCAGCGCATGCTGATCGTCACCGGTGCCCCGGTCGTGGTGTAGCCCGTGATCGATGGACCGGCGATGCTGTTGGGTGGCTGAGCCGAGGCGCTCACCGTGGGCGTGGCCGGCAGGTTGGCCGAATACGTGATCGTCTTCGTCTCTTGCGCCGGAAGAGTCAGGTTGCCGATGTTGACGGGGCCCGTGCTGGTGACCTGACCGGTCGTGGGATCGAGGTTGGTCCCGGTCAGGTACCCACCCGCGCCGTTGACCAAATAACCGTCCTTGTCCTGCGAGAAGTCGCCGCGACGCGTGTAGACATTCGCGCCGCTGAAGGTTGGCGAATTGTTCGCGTCACCGGTCTTCTGCACCACGGTGAAGAAACCGGTGCCGCTGATCGACATGTTGGTCGGTACGCTGGACGAGACCACGTTGCCGGCAATCGTGTTCGTCAGCTGCGACTGGGCCAGGACGGATCCGGCGACCTCGCGTTTCGGCGTCGTCTCGGCCATCAGATCGACGAAGCTGGTGTCGATGCGCTTGTAGCCGGTCGTCTGCGAGTTCGCGATGTTCCCGGAGATGTTGCTGATGGCATAGGACTGCGCCTGGAGACCGGAGACCGAGGTCTGCAGGGCGGAAAAAAGATCCATGGCGAACGATCCCAATACGCGCCGCTCTGGCCCGCAAGCTCGATGCGCCGCAACCGGCATGCCAGGGCTAAGTCTTTGATATTTCGGAGCCGCGGCGTTCCGAACCCGGCAGGGTTCGCCGGGCGCGGCGGCGGTCCCGGCAGATCCTGCCGGGTGGGGTCCAAGCCCGGTCAGACGCGATCGGGCCGCGTTTACGCGGTGTTATTCCACACGCGCGAAGATACGGCCGGGCCAGGGCCACGCGCGGTGCGTCCTGACCGGAAGCGTCGAACGGATACGGATTTCGGATCTCGGGATCATGCGGGCGAAACGGACGAGCCTCGTCCACATCATCTACTTCTCACGCCTGAACCTCTCGTCTGAACCGGCGAAGAGGTCCGAGCAGATCAATGAAATCGGCCGGACCGCCCAGAAGAAGAACGAGTTTGCGGTGATCACAAGCTTCCTGGTCATCGAGGGAAATTTCGCCTGCCAGGTGATCGAAGGCGAGCGCTCGTCGGTGCACGAGACCTTCGACCGGGTGAGCGCGGACAGCCTCCACCGGGATGTCCAGATCAGCGAGTGGCGCGAAATCGCCAAGCGCGAGTTCGTCCACTCGTTCAAGAGCGCGCAGCGTACCGCCGGCAACGACACGCTGTTTGCGAAGGCCAACCTTCTGCCGATGCTCCAGCGCGGCACGCCGAAGGCATCCGCGATCCACGGGCTTTGCCTGTCGCTCCAATCCGACGCGATGTCCCGGCAGGGCATCGACCATCTTTTCATCTGAGCCGCGCCGATGTCCGAGAGCGATACGCCCCCGATCCTCATCGTCGACGATCAGGAGAAGCTTCTCCGGCTGATCGTGATGCTGATGACACGCATCGGCTTCCCGGATGTCGAGGGCGTCACAAGCGCGACGGAGGCCCTGGAGCGGATGCGGCAGCGCCGCTACGCCCTGGTGATCTCCGACCTCGACATGGAGCCGATGGACGGGCTCAGCCTGCTGCGCGAGATCCGGGCCGACGACGCGCTGATGAACACGCCCTTCATGCTCACCGAATCGTCCTTCGACTTCGAGGACATCAACCTCGCCCACCAGGCGGGCGCCGACGCCTTCATCCTCAAGCCCTTCGACATGGCGGTGTTGAAGTCGAAGCTGAAGCAGGTGCTCAACCGCAAGCCGCGCAAACGCGAAATGCCGATCGCCTCGGAGTCGAGTCTGAGCGTCGAATTCCCGATGCTCGGCAAGTTCTGACGCGGCCCTGGCGTCGCGGGGGCGGCACAGCGGTCCGGGCAGCGCCGCCGCGATGAGCGTGGCGCCGTTGGATTGTTACGCCGCGCGCGACGACGCGCGGCGCCCGCTGTCGGAGCGGGGCTCCGGACCGGCTCACACCGCCCGCTTCTGATAGTCCTTCACATCGGTGAAGCGCACCGCCGGGTAGCGCTCCTCTTCGTAGCGGAGCGAGAACGCCGTGGTCGCCATGAAGACCGGGGCCCCGTCGAGGTCCTTGGCCATGGCCGAGCCGTGCGAATCGACGAACTTGTCGAGTTCCGCCTCCGAGTCGGACGACACCCAGCGGCAGACCGAGAACCGCGAGGTCTCGTAATCCACCGGCAGGCCGTACTCGGCCTGGAGCCGTTCCTTGAGCACGTCGAGCTGGAGCGCCCCGACCACGCCGACGATCGCCTGGCTGCCGTCCTGCGGCACGAAGACCTGGACGACGCCTTCCTCGCCCATCTGCTGCAGCGCCTCGCGGAGCTTCTTGGCCTTCATGGCGTCGGTGAGCTTGATCCGGCGCAGGATCTCGGGGGCGAAGCTCGGCACGCCGCGGAACACGAGGTCCTCGCCCTCGGTGAGCGTGTCGCCGATCCGGAGGGTACCGTGGTTCGGGATGCCGACCACGTCGCCGGCATAGGCCTCGTCGGCGATGGCCCGGTCCTGGGCGAAGAAGAATTGCGGCGCCGAGAGCGAGATCGGCTTGCCGGTGCGCACCAGCCGGGCCTTCATGCCCCGGTTGAGCTTGCCCGAGCAGACCCGCATGAAGGCGATCCGGTCCCGGTGGTTCGGGTCCATGTTCGCCTGGATCTTGAACACGAAGCCGGTCATCCGCGGCTCGGTCGGCTCGACGAGGCGCTTGTCGGCGTCCTGGCCGCGGGGCGGCGGGGCCACCTTGGCGAGACCGTCGATGAGGTCGCGCACGCCGAAATTGCGCAGCGCCGAGCCGAAGAACACCGGCGTCAGGTGTCCTTCGCGGAACGCGTCGAGGTCGAAGGGCTTCAGGCCGCCCTCGGCCAGCTCCACCTCCTCGCGCCACGCGTCCGCCGCGCCGTCCTCGGTGAGCAGCTCGTCGAACAGCGGGTCGTCCGGGCCGGACACCGCCACCATCCCGGCATCCTCGGCGGCGTCGAGCCGGCGCACGCGGTTGCCGCCGAGTTCGTAAGTTCCCGAGAAGTTGCGGCCGGTGCCGATCGGCCACGTCACCGGGGCGACGTCCAGCGCCAGCGTCTTCTCGATCTCGTCGAGCAGCTCGAACGGGTCCCGGGCCTCGCGGTCGAGCTTGTTGATGAAGGTGACGATCGGGATGTCGCGGAGGCGGCAGACCTCGAACAGCTTGCGGGTGCGCGCCTCGATCCCCTTCGCCGCATCGATCACCATGACGGCCGAATCGACCGCCGTGAGCGTCCGGTAGGTGTCCTCCGAGAAGTCCTCGTGGCCGGGCGTATCGAGGAGGTTGAAGACGCAATCGCCGTACTCGAAGGTCATCACCGAGGTGACCACCGAGATGCCGCGCTCCTTCTCGATCCCCATCCAGTCGGACCGGGTCGAGACCCGGTTGCGCTTGGCCTTCACCTCGCCGGCGAGCTGGATCGCGCCCCCGAACAGGAGCAGCTTCTCGGTGAGCGTGGTCTTGCCCGCGTCCGGGTGGGAGATGATCGCGAAGGTGCGCCGCCGCGACACCGGATCGGCCGGCCTCGCCTCGGTCTTGGTCTGCATCAGCATGGAGCGAACGCTCTGGATCGGCGGAACGTGGTGGTGCGCGGCGCGGCATTCGCGCGGTCTCGGGATCGTGTAGCGGCAAGCCCCGATATTGGCAAAGACGCCGGCAGGATGGGGCTGCCTTTCAGGCACGGTACAGGGACACGACACCACGCTGCCCCGACCGATCCACGCACCGCGAGGCTGCGATGTCGCGCGCCGCAACACGCTGTTGTCTGGTTGCTGGTCTGTTGGTGGCCTGGGCGGGCCCGGGGCCCCGTGCGGCCGACGCGTCGCCGCAGGCCGCCGCGGCCAATGTTGCCTTCCTCGATGCCCTGACCTGGGGCGCCACCCCGTCTGCCTTCGCGCAGCTCACCGCGGAGGGGCGGGCACGGTGGCTGCAGGCCCAGCTCCATCCGCCGGCCGAATCGCGCCTGCCGCCCGCCGCCCAGGCGCAGGTCGACGCGCTGACCCCGCCGGGCAGCCTGTTCGAACGGGCCCAGGCGCTGGATGCGCAGGCCAAGGCGTTCAAGGACATCCAGGACCCCGACGCCAAGAAGGCCGCCCAGCAGGCCTTCCAGGCCGCGCTGAACATGGCCGCGCGGAACGCCGCCTCCGTCTGGGTGCTGCGGGCGCTCTACAGCCCCGATCAGCTGCGCGAGCGGCTGACGTGGTTCTGGTTCAACCGGTTCAACGTGCATAAGGGCAAGTCCACCCTGCGCGCCGCGGTGGGCGACTACCTCGACACCGCGATCCGCCCGCACGTGCTCGGGCGCTTCCGCGACCTGCTGATGGCGAGCCTGCGCCACCCGGCGATGCTGCGCTACCTCGACAACGACGCCAACGCGGCCGGCCGGCCGAACGAGAACTACGCCCGCGAGATCATGGAGCTGCACACGATGGGTGTCGGCTCCGGCTACACGCAGGGCGATGTCGAGGCGCTGGCCCGGATCCTGAGCGGGGTCGGCATCAACATGAAGCCCGAGACCCCGAAGCTTCGCCCCGAGCATGCCGCCGATTTCCGCCGGGACGGCCTGTTCGCGTTCAACCCCAACCGGCACGATTACGGCGACAAGGTCTTCCTCGGGACCCGCATCCAGGGACGCGGCTGGCCGGAGATCGAGGAGGCGGTGGATCTGATCGCCCGCCATCCCGCCACCGCCACCAACGTCTCCCGGGCGCTCGCCACCTACTTCCTCGGGCAGCTGCCCGACGACGCCCTGGTGGCGCGGCTCGCCGCCGTCTTCACTCGCAGCGACGGCGACATCGCCGCGGTGATGGAGGCGCTGGTGCGCGAGCCGGCCTTCACGGCCGAGCGCGGCGGCGCCTTCAAGGACCCGGTGCGCTACGTCTTCTCCGCCCTGCGCATGGCCTACGACACAAGGGTGATCCGCAACGCCGGCCCGGTGCTCGGCTGGCTGAACCGCCTCGGCGAGGGCCTGTTCAACCGGTCGACGCCGGACGGCTACCCCCTCGACGCCGCCGCCTGGAGCGGCCCCGGGCAGCTCGCGACGCGGTTCGAGATCGCCCGGCAGATCGGGTCGGGCTCGGCCGGCCTGTTCAAGCCGACGCTGCCCGATCAGGCCGAGGAGCCGGCCTTCCCGGTGCTCGCCAACGGGCTCTACTTCTCGACGCTGTCCGGCACCCTGTCGGCGGCGACGCGGGCGGCGCTCGCCCAGGCGGTGTCGCCGCAGGACTGGAACACCCTCTACCTCGCCTCGCCGGAGTTCATGCGATGAACCGTCGCGACCTGATCCGCGCCGCCGCGGCTTTCGGCCTGTCCACGGTGGCCGGCCGCGTCTGGGCGGCCCCCAAGACCGATGCGCGCCTCCTCGTGGTGTTCCTGCGCGGCGCCTACGATGCCGCCAACGTGGTGATCCCCACCGGCAGCGACTTCTACTACCGGTCGCGGCCGAACCTCGCGATCGCCAAGTCGGACGCCGCCGACCCGAAGGCCGCCCTGGCGCTCGACGCCGACTGGAGCCTGCACCCGGCGTTGCGCGAGACGCTCCTGCCGCTCTACGCCAAGGGTCAGGCCGCCTTCGTGCCCTTCGCCGGCACCGACGACATGACCCGGAGCCATTTCGAGACCCAGGACACGATCGAGATGGGCCAGACGGTCGGGTCCGGCCGCGACTACAATTCCGGCTTCATGGCCCGGCTGGCCGCGGAGCTGACCCGGGTCCGGCCGATCGCCTTCACGGATCAGATGCCGCTGATCTTCCGGGGCGGCGAGACGGTGCCCAACATCGCCATCAACGGCGTCGGCAAGCCCGGCATCGACGACCGGCAGGCGCGCCTCATCGCCGCCATGTACAGCGACACCAAGCTGGCCGCCGCCGTGACCGAGGGGTTCCGGGTGCGCGACGCGGTCTACCAGACGATTTCCGACCATGCCGGTCAGGCCGACCGCGGAGCGGTCTCGCCCAAGGGCTTCGAGCTGTCGGCGCGGCGGATCGGCCGCCTGATGCGCGAGAACTTCAATCTCGGCTTCGTGGATGTCGGCGGCTGGGACACGCACGTGAACCAGGGTGCCGGCACCGGCTACCTCGCCGACCGGCTCGGCGAGCTGGGGCGGGGCCTGTCCGGCTTCGTCGAGGAGATCGGGCCCGGCTGGTCCGACACGGTGGTGGTCGTGCTGTCGGAGTTCGGGCGCACCTTCCGGGAGAACGGCAGCCGCGGCACCGACCATGGCCATGGCAGCGTCTACTGGATCCTGGGCGGCGGCGTCCGGGGTGGGCGAATCGCCGGACCGCAGGTGCGCGCCGACGAGGCGCACCTGTTCCAGAACCGGGACTATCCGGTGCTCACCGATTACCGGGGGCTGCTCGGCGGGCTGTTCCGGCGCCTCTACGGGCTCGATCAGGCGAGTTTGCGCCGGATCTTCCCGAGCGCGGAGCCGGCGGATCTCGCGCTGCTGTAGGGGGCAAGCAGAAGACTGAGGCGTCGCACCCGGCCCACTTGAGACTGGGTATTCGGGGCCGCCGTCATCGCGAGCGCAGCGAAGCGACCCAGGGCTGCACGACATCGGCAGGCGTCGCGCGAGACGGGGTTGCTTCGCTGCGCTCGCGAGGACGACCGTGCGCGGGCCGCGCCAGCGTCTTGATGCTCCTCAGGAAAACCCGACACCAGCGTGCGAAACACCGTCGGTGGGGCGGCTCCGCACTCCCATGTCCACCCCGTCAGGCCGCCGCGGCGGCCAGCGTGCGCAGGTCCCGGACCAGCTCGTCCACCCGCTCGGGGCGGGCATCCCAGGCGAACATGAAGCGCGCCCCGCCGCCGATGAAGGTGTAGAACCGCCAGCCCTGGGCGCGCAGGCCCTCCATGGTGGAGGCCGGCATCGTCAGGAAGACGGCGTTCGCCTCCACGGGAAACAGCGCCCGCACCCCCGGCAGCCCGGCGACGGAGTCGGCGAAGTGCCGGGCGCAGGCATTGCCGTGGGCCGCATTCCTCAGCCACGCGCCGCTCTCCAGCATGCCGACCCAGGGGGCGGCGAGGAAGCGCATCTTCGACGCGAGCTGGCCGGCCTGCTTGCACCGGTAGCCGAAATCCTCGGCGAGCTTGCGGTCGAAGAACACCACCGCCTCGCCGGCATGCATGCCGTTCTTGGTCCCGCCGAAGCACAGGACGTCGACACCCGACCGCCACGTCATGTCGGCCGGGCTGCAGCCCAGACTCGCGCAGGCATTGGCGAAGCGAGACCCATCCATGTGCAGGGCGAGCCCCAGTTCGCGGCCGGTCGCCGACAGCGCCCGCAGCTCGGCGAGGCTGTAGACCTGTCCCGTCTCGGTGGGCTGCGTGATCGTCACCACCCGAGGCCGCGGAAAGTGGATGTCGCTGCGGTTCTGGGCGAGCCCGCGGATCGCCTCCGGCGTGAGCTTGCCGCCCTCGGTCCGGACGGTGAGCAGCTTGGAGCCGTTGGAGAAGAATTCCGGCGCGCCGCACTCGTCGGTCTCCACATGGGCCGAATCGGCGCAGATCACGCTGTGGTAGGATTGGCACAGCGCGGCCAGGGCCAAGGCGTTGGCGGCGGTGCCGTTGAAGGCGAAGAACACCTCGCATTCGGTCTCGAACAGGTCCCGGAACGCGTCCGCCGCCTTGGCCGTCCAGGCATCCTCGCCATAGGCCGGGGCGTGGCCGCGATTGGCCGCCTCCATGGCTCCCCAGGCTTCCGGGCAGATGCCGGAATAGTTGTCGCTGGCGAATTGCTGCGAGTCGTCGTGTCTCATCCGCGCAACCTAGCACGACGCAGACGCAGATGGATCGCGCGGGCAGGTTGGAACTGGTGCGCGCTTGGTGTAATAGCCCCGTCAAGGCGTGAGCTCCACGCCGATTCGGAAACCGACGTTCCCGTCCCCCTCGGGTTCATCCCGGGCGAGGGACGTTGCCGGTTTCCAGATCGGCGGCGGGCCGCGTGAACCCAGAACTTCAGGTCCAGAGGATCAAGTCCGTTGCAGGTACTCGTTCGCGACAACAACGTCGATCAAGCGCTCCGCGTCCTCAAGAAGAAGATGCAGCGCGAGGGCATCTTCCGCGAGATGAAGCAGCGCAAGGCTTATGAGAAGCCGTCCGTGCGCAAGGCCCGTGAGAAGGCGGAGGCCGTGCGCCGCGCCCGCAAGCAGGCTCGCAAGACCGCTATCCGCGAGGGCCTGATCGCCGCGCCGAAGCCGAAGCCCCGTTTCCCCGCCGGCAGCCGTCGTCCCGGCTTCCCGTCGCCGTCCGCTGCGCCGGCTCAGGGCGGCAACGCCTCGGGTCAGACCCCGGTCAGCCCGGCTCCCGCCGCCTGAGCGACGTCACATCGGTTGTGAAAGAGCCCGGCCCGCGCGAGCGGCCGGGCTTTTTCTTTGCGGCGCGCAGCAGCCGGGCGAGACAGCGGGCCAGCGAAGACGTCGGACGGGCACGTTCCGGCGATGCCGCCATCCTTGCATGCGCCACGAGAACCGGGGCTGCGCCACGTCAGGAGACGTCACGCAGCCCTGGTCGCGTCGCTGAACGCGCGAAGACGTGAAGGGATCGCGTCAGCGCGCCGGGCTCAGGCAGCCTTGGCGGCCATCGTCGCGTGCTCGGCCTGGACCAGCACGTCGAGGGCCCGCCACGGCTTCTGCATGTAGACCGCCTGGTCGGGGAGCCGCGCATCCCGGCCCACGCCGGAGGTCACGACCACGCGCACGTCCGGCCAGCGCCGCTTGACCGCCTGGGCCAGGGTCACCCCGTCCATCGCACCGGGCAACCGCACGTCGGCGAAGAGCAACGCCACCGTCACGTCGGAGCGCTCCAGCACGGACAGGGCCGCCTCCGCGCTTTCGCAGGCAATGACTCCGAGGTCGGTTTCTTCAAGCACCGCGGTGGCGAGATCGCGCACGGCCGCATCGTCCTCCACGACGAGAGCCACGGGGGCGGATCCGTCGGGCACTGCGCAATCCATAAAAGTCTCCTGCTGTTGGTGCCTTGCCCCGCTTCGGGCGACCGCCTCCTGGGCGGCGTTCTGATTCCCCGATTTGGCCATGCTGACCCTTCATGAGACGGCTCACAAGAGTCGCGTCGCCGCGCCGGCGAATGCCTGCCCTGCGATCAAGCGGCACCGATTTCATGCGGAACGCACGAAAATGGCGCAGTTTCCGACCGGTTAAGAAACTGTTCACCGGAGTGGACCGACTGTTAACGTCCTGCGGCGGAACGTCTCCACCCTCCGAGGGGCGTTGCGCGGGATCGTACGTGGACCTGAGCTGAAGGATCATCGTCCGTCATGTGCCGTTTCCTCGCCTATAGCGGTGAGCCGGTTTTCCTCTCCGACCTCGTCTGCGCGCCGACCCACTCGCTGGTGCATCAGTCCCTGCACGCCGACGAGGGGAAGACCGAAACCAACGGCGACGGCTTCGGCATCGGCTGGTACGCCGAGCGGCCCGAGCCGGGGGTCTATCGCGACATTTCCCCGGCCTGGTCGGACGAAAATCTGGTGAACCTGTGTGGACAGGTGCGGGCACGCACGTTCTTCGCGCATGTGCGTGCGTCGACCGGGACCGCCACGGCCCGGGCGAATTGCCACCCGTTCGTCTACGGCCGGCATCTGTTCATGCATAACGGTCAGATCGGCGGCTACCACCGGATCAAGCGGCGGCTCGAAGCGCTGATCCCGGATACCTATTACGACCACCGTCGGGGCAGCACGGATTCGGAGGCGATTTTCCTGCTGGCACTCGCCAACGGCCTCGAGGAGGATCCCGTCGGCGCGATGGCGCGGACGCTCAAGACCGTGCGCGAGCTGATGGAAGCCGCCAGCGTCAGCGAGCCGCTGCGCTTCACCGCGCTGCTTACGGATGGCGAGACGCTCACCGCCTACCGCTGGGCCTGCGATGGCCGGCCGCCGAGCCTGTATTTCCGCGAGGGGCCGGGGGGCATCGTGGTGGTGTCGGAGCCGATCGATGGCTGTCGCGAGGGATGGCAGGTGGTCCCGAAAGGCGCGACCCTCCGCGCCCGCCACGGGACCGCGACCCTTGTCCAGGCACCGGAGCCCGCCCGCGCCGCCGCCTGAATACAGACGGTTCCAGCTATGCCGCCGCGGGGATTGCCCGGGCGCGCCACATCGGCACAGTCCGCCTGCGGCCGATGGTGCGGCCGAGCGGGAATCGACCGATGTATCCGGATACCGAGCTTCACATCGCCGGGCGCTGGCGCGCGGGTGCCGACCGGGAGACCCTGGGAGTCCTGAACCCGGCTTCGGGTGAGACGATCGGCCTGTGCGCCGTCGCCACCACGGCGGATCTCGACGAGGCCCTGGCGGCCGCGTCCCGCGCTTTCCCGGCCTGGCGCAGCGTCGCGCCCTTCGAGCGCGCCAAGGTGATGCGGAAAGCCGCCGACCTCCTGCGCGCGCGGGTCGACGAGATCGCCCGGACCATGACCCTGGAGCAGGGCAAGCCGCTCGCCGAGTCGCGGGTCGAGACCCTGGCGGCGGCCGACATCATCGATTGGTTCGCCGAGGAGGGTAAGCGCGCCTACGGCCGCGTCATCCCGGCCCGCGCCGACGGCGTGCTGCAGGTGGCGGTGCGCGAGCCGGTCGGCCCGGTGGCCTGCTTCACCCCCTGGAACTTCCCGATCAACCAGGCGGTCCGCAAGATCTCGGCGGCGCTCTGCACCGGCTGCACGGTGATCCTCAAAGGTCCCGAGGACACGCCGGCGAGCTGCGCCGCCCTGGTTCGCGCCTTCCTGGATGCCGGCATCCCGGGGGACGCGCTCTCGCTGGTCTACGGCGACCCGGAGACCATTTCGGCCTACCTGATCCCGCATCCGGTGATCCGGAAGATCTCGTTCACCGGCTCGACCGTGGTCGGCAAGAAGCTCGCGGCGCTCGCCGGCGCGCACATGAAGCGGGCCACGATGGAGCTCGGCGGCCACGCCCCCGCGATCGTGTTCGGCGACGCCGACGTGGAGAAGGCGGTCGCCGTCCTGGCCCCCTCGAAGTTCCGCAACGCCGGCCAGGTGTGCGTCTCGCCGACCCGCTTCCTCGTGCACGATTCGGTCTTCGACCGCTTCGTCGAGGGCTTCACCAATTTCGCCAAGTCGGTGAAGGTCGGCGACGGGCTCGATCCCGAGACCAAGATGGGACCGCTGGTCCACGGACGGCGCCTCGACGCCGTCACGGCGCTGGCGGCGGACGCCGAGTCGAGCGGCGCGACGCTGCGCGCCGGCGGCAAGCGCATCGGCAACCAGGGTAACTTCTTCGAGCCGACGGTGTTTACCGAGGTGCCGCTGACCGCCCGGATCATGAACGAGGAGCCCTTCGGGCCCCTGGCGATGATCAACCGGTTCTCCGACGACGGCGAGGCGCTCGCCGAGGCCAACCGTCTGCCCTACGGGCTCGCGGCCTACGCCTATACCCGCTCCGCCGAGCGGGCGGCGCGGGTGTCGAACGCGGTCGAGAGCGGCATGATCTCGATCAACCACCACGGCCTCGCCTTGCCGGAGACGCCGTTCGGCGGCGTCAAGGATTCGGGCTACGGCAGCGAGGGCGGCCCGGAGGCGCTCGACGCCTACCTGGTCACCAAGTTCGTCACGCAGGCGAACTTCTGACGCGCGGGCCGGCGCGTCGCACCCCGGCGCGCCGGCTCCCTCTGTCAGTAATGGGGCGGCGGCGGCTCCAGCCCCCGCGGCGCCGCCCGGGCGGCCGCCTCCTCGACCTGCTCCCGCAGCATGTCCAGTTGCCGCACCAACCGGTCGATGACGCGCCATTGCTCGGTCACGGTGCGGTTCAGATCCTCGATCGTCGCGTCCTGCTCGGTCAAACGGATCTCCAGGCGATCGATCCGGGTGTCTTCGTCCATGTCCGACCTCCAGTCAGTGCCGTGCCGACAGTCGCCTCGACCGACTTGGATCGGCCCGTCGACGTTCGCCCCGTCCTAGCGCAGACCGCGAGCCGCGCCATCCGGCTGAGTACCTCAGCGCACGATGGCCCGAAATCCGATCGAATGAGCCATTTGCGGCATTTCTCGATCCGAATACACATGAATAACGACCGAAACAAATAAAATTACCAAATGGTCCGCCATCTTTAAGGCGCCGACAAGCCGATTGACCAATGTGAAACAGATTTGCAATACTCTAAGCTAGGCTTTAACACAAATGAGACGGCGCGCCTGCGATCAAATGAATCGCTGTGAGATCAATATAATTCATAAATAAAAACAGACAGGGACGTTTTCAAATGGCGATATTTGGTTCTCGCGACAACGCCCTGCTCGCGGCCATCGATCGGACGATGGCCCGCGTGGAATTCGATCTCGACGGCATGGTCACCGATGCCAACGCGATCTTCCTCGCGCTCGTCGATTACACCCTCGAAGAGGTTCGGGGCCGGCATCACAGCCTGTTCGTGCCGGAATCCGAGCGGTCGGGTTCGGACTATGCCGCCTTCTGGGACGGGCTGCGCGCCGGCCGGCACGAGACCCGCGCCTTCCCCCGCCTGACCAAGTCCGGCCGGATTGTCTGGATCCAGGGGTCTTACAATCCGATCCTCGATCGACGCGGCAAGCCGATCAAGGTGGTCAAGCTCGCCACTGACATCACCGCGGAGCGCGCCCGCAACGCGCTCTACGCCGGCCAGATCGCGGCCCTCGACCGCTCGCAGGCGACGATCAGCTTTGCCCTCGACGGCACGATCGTGGACGCCAACGCGAACTTCCTGGCCACCCTGGGCTACACCCTTGAGGAAATCCGCGGGCGGCATCACCGGATGTTCCTGCCGCCGGCCGAGGCGGCGAGCGCGGATTATGCCGCGTTCTGGACCGCCCTCGGCAACGGCGAGTATCAGGCCGGCGAGTTCCGGCGGATCGGAAAGGGCGGCCGCACGGTCTGGATCTTCGGTGCCTACAACCCGATCCTCGACACCGACGGCAAGCCCTGCGCGGTGGCCAAGTTCGCCACCGACGTGACCCGGCAGGTCGAGGATCGGCAGCGCCGGGCCGAGAGCCAGCGCGCCATCGATGCCGATATCGCGGCGATCCGCGAGTCCATGAGCCGGGTCGTCCGGCAGGCCGACGACACAGCGGAAGCGTCGAGCCAGACCACCCAGAATGTCGAAGCGGTCGCGGCCGGTTCGGAGGAATTCGCCGCTTCCATCGAGGAATTGAGCCGTCACGCGCTGCAGGCGAAATCGTCCGTCGACCTAGTCGTCTCCCGCGCCGAGGAGGCGGCTGCGATCGTCGTGGGCCTCACCGGCGCCGCCGACCGGATCGGAGCGGCGGTGAGCCTGATCCGTTCCATCGCCGACCAGACGAATCTGCTGGCGCTGAATGCCACCATCGAGGCGGCCCGGGCCGGGGCGGCCGGCAGGGGCTTCGCCGTGGTGGCCGCCGAGGTGAAGGCCCTCGCCGGGCAGACCGCAAAGGCGACCGGAGAGATCGGCACCCAGATCGCCGCCGTGCAGGCCGAGACCGCGCGGGCGGTCGCGGCGATCGACGGGATCGGCGGGACGATCGAACAGCTGAGTGCGCTCTCGCTGAGCATGTCGTCAGCCGTGACCGAACAGGCGACGGTGACCCGCGACATGACCGAGAACATGCAGGCCGCCGCGCAGAGCGTCGCGGCCGTTCACGCCGCCATGGCGGAGATCGCCGCCTCGGCGGCCGTCGTCGACACGTCGGTGCGGAAGGTCTCCGAGGCGGCCCGCGCCCTGGCGTGAGCGACCCGGCCGCGCGTCAGGCGGCGCGGACCGCGACCGATTCCGCCACGGCGACCCGGTCGCGCCCACCCTCCTTGGCGGCGTAGAGCGCCGCATCGGCCCGCTGCATCAGCGCATCGAACGCGACCCCGGGCCGGGCCTGCGCGATCCCGATGCTGACGCTGACGCTGAGGCCCGGCAATTCGGGGACGTGAAGCTGCGCGAAGGTCCGGCGCAGTTCCTCGGCCCGACCCAGGGCCTCGGCGGGCGAGACGTCCGGCAGCAGACAGGCGAATTCCTCGCCGCCCAGGCGGCCCAGCAGCGCCTCCTTGGGCAAGAGCGACGTCGCCATGGCGCAGAAGCCCATCAGGACCGCATCGCCGACCCCATGACCGTAACGGTCGTTCACCGCCTTGAACCGGTCGAGGTCGAACAGCAGCAGGGCGACGTCGGGATACTCGGCCATCGCCCGCTCGGCGGCCCTGGTGAAGGACCGGCGGTTGCGCACCCCGGTGAGGGCGTCCGTGGAGGCGGCGATTCGCTGCTCGCGCTCGGCCCGCTCCTTGACCAGCGCCATGAAGGTGAAGGCCGAGGCGATGGAGAACATCAGAGTGACGAAGCACAGGATCGCCACCCAGGGAGAGGCGAGCGGGCTCAGGCCCGGCTGCGGCGGCGCCATGACGGTCGCGGGGATCCGCAGGACGTAGAAGGCGCTGTGCAGGCCGAGAATGGTCGCGGCCGCGATCCGGGAGGCGAGTTGCTCGGCGCGACCGCGCCAGATCTCCGCGGTCGCAGCGCCGCAATAGAGGGCCGCCACGGCCGAGGCGTAGAGGATGCGGGCCTCGATCGCGGCATAGAAGGCCGGGATCAGACACAGGACGCACCATCCGAGGGCACCCGCCATCGCGACGCCCGTCCGTGGCTCGCGATGCTCGAAGGTACGGACTCCGCTCCAGATGAGGCCGTAGGCAGCCAGCACCACCGCGTTGGCCAAGCCCACCGAGATCAGGTCGGGGATCTGATTGCGCAACGCGAGGCCGGCCGACCCGGCCGCCCCGACGAGGTGCGCCATGCCCCAGAGGGCGAGCGTCCGGGATCCGGGAGCCTGCCGCCATGAGGCCATGAACAACACGCCGACCAGAAAGGTCGTCGCCGCGCTGACGACCAGCAGAGTCGCGGGATCGAGTTGCACGGACGACTGTCGATCCTCGGCTCGAACGATGGCGCCGTCCCATCCCGGCATTGCTGGGGGAACGGCTCGGCATCTCAATCTATACTAATATCGCAGGCTAGACATTACAATAAGTTAGCTTGGCGGCATCACTCGCTCGTAGACGAGCTAGTACACCGCCAAGATCCGTTGACCGGGGCCACGGTCAGGCGCGGTGGATCACCGGCACCGGGGGCGCCCCCTCCCACTCGGTGTTGGCGGGGATCGACTCGCCCTTCATGACGATGGTGAGCGGACGCAGGCGGGCGAAATCGCCGACCTTCGTATCGTACAGCACGGTCGAGAACGCGCCCACCGAGACGCCCCGGCCGACGACGACGCGGCCGATCTTCATGATCCGGTCCTCGTACAGGTGCGTCTGCAGCGCCGAGACCCGGTTGATGGTGGCGTAGTCGCCGATGGTGACGCAGTCGAACTCGGTGATGTCGGTGGTGAGCATGCACACCCCCTTGCCGACCTTCACCCCGAACAGCCGCAGCACCCAGGGCAGGAAGGGCGTGCCCTGGAGATGCTCGAGCAGCACCTTGCCGGCGAGTCCCCAATAGGCCACGGCGATCGCCTCGGTGCGCATCGCCCACCACGACCACATCGGCTGCATGCCGGGCTTGTAGACGCCCATCAGCAGCCATTTCATCGCGATGACGGCGGACGACTGGATCAGCGCGATGGCGACGCTCGCCGCGACGAAGCTGAAGGCCAACCCCCACCAGTCCTGCTCCAGGATGGCCGGGTAGAAGTACCAGTCGATCACCGTGATCGCGAGGGTGATGTAGAGCATCGGCGAGAACGAGGTCGCGAAGGCCTCGAACACGCCGCGCCGGATCTTCGGCCAGGCGCCGGGCTCGTAGGTCTGGGCGGTCGAGCCGAGATCGACCTTCTGGCGGGCCGGCAGCCGGATCGGCGGGGAGCCGAACCACGTCTCGCCGGGACTCATGGCGGCATTCTCGGGCGGCTTCGACTTGATGCCGATGAGCACGTCGTCGGGGATGACGGCGCCCGGCGGCACCACGGCATCGTTGCCGACGAAGACCCGCGCCCCGGTGCGGGTCGGCTCCAGGTGCATCCAGCCGCGCCGGATCTCCTCCTCGCCGTACACCACCTCGTCGGCGACGAAGTTCTTCGCGCCGACCTCGGCGAGATCGTAGCGGCCCGCGAGGTTGGTCGAGATCTCGGCGCCGTGGCCCATATTGGCGCCCATCAGCCGGTACCAGGCCCGCATGTAGACGGTCGCGAACAGCGACGAGAGCGTCTCCAGGGTCACCTCGACGGCGAGCGCCAGCGACCATTTCCGCAGGTAGAACAGGGAATGGACCGAGTAGGTGCCCGAGCGCGTCCGCGGCAGCACGATCCAGCGGATGCCGGCGATCAGCAGCACCGTGCCGGCAGTCATCAGCATGGCCGTGGGCCAGGTGAGGATCGGCAGGTACCAGTGGTAGTCGACGTCGGTGATGTCGGAGAACGAATCCGAGATCTGGTCGAAGATGAAGAAGGCCGGGAAGATCGGCAGCAGGCCGACCGCGGGGATCGCGCCGAGCAGGACGACATAGGCCGCCATGAAGGCGCTGCGGCGCGCGAAGGAGGCCTCGGCGGGCACGGGCAGGTCCGAGGGGTCCGCCATCCCGACCTTGCGGCCGGGTGAACCGTCCCAGCGCTCGGCCGCCCCGACCCGCGAGCCCACGGGGATCGTGGTCAGGTCGGCGATCTCCGCCAGCGGCCCGATCACCGTGTCGTGGCTGATGACGCAGGAGGTTCCCACCGCCGCATCCGCGCCGATCTCGACCCGGCCGATGACAAGCTCGTTGCCGACGATCTCGGCGTTGGCGATGACAAGACGACCGCCGAGCGATGCGCCGTCTCCGATGGTCAGGAGGTCGGGCGCGCCGATCTCGATGTCGGAGATCAGGGTGTCACGCCCGATCCGGGCGCCCATCAGACGCAGGTAGATGGCGATGGCCGGCGAACCTTGGAGCCACTTCACATGGACCAGCGGGGCCAGCCGCTGCGCGAGCCACCAGCGGTAATAATAGGCGCCCCAGAGCGGATAGCGGCCCGGCTTGGTCCGGCCGAGGATCAGCCACTTGCCGGCCACCGCGGCCACTGCGGTCACGCCGTTGATCGCCACGTAGACGAGGAGCAGCACCCCGAGTTCGGCGAAGAAGCTGAGACCGCCGCCGGTGAGCAGCAGGTAGGTCACGAACATGCCGAGCCATTGCGCAGTGGCCAGGGCGATGACGAAGGGCAGCGCGACGAGTTGCGCGAGGCCGCACAGCGCCCGGCGCAGCAGCGGCGGCGGTTCGAAGCTCAGGTCACGGGTCGCGGCCCCGGCGCCCATCCCGCCCGTGCGGGCGATCAGCGCGTCCGCCATGGCCCGCATCGTGCGCAGGGCATAGACGTCCGGCAGGGTGATGCCGGCGAGCGGCGGGTTCTCGCGCACCGCCGAGACGAAGCGGGCGGCGAGCAGGGAATGCCCGCCGAGATCGGCGAAGAAATCGCCCTCGAGGGCGATCGGCTGGTTGCCGAAGACCTGCTTGGCAGCCGCGACGAGGGCTGCCTCGGTCTCGTTGGCGGGGGGCTCCTGCTCGCCGTCGGCGGCCACCACCGTCAGCGGGGCAATCTTCAGCGCCTTGCGATCGACCTTGCCGGAGGTCAGGCGCGGGAGCGACTCGGCCACCTCGAAATGGCCGGGCACCATGTAGGGCGGCATCTGCCCGGCAAGCGTCCGGCGCAGGGCCGCGGCGTCGATGGCGCGGCCGCGCTCCGGGATCAGGAAGGCGACGAGGCGGTCGACGCCGTCGTCCTGCCGGAGCACGACGGCGGCCTGGTTGATGTCGGGCACCGCCCGGATCCGGGACTCGATCTCGCCCAGCTCCACGCGGAAGCCGCGGATCTTCACCTGATCGTCGATCCGGCCGTGGAACACGATCCGGCCCTCGGCATCGAGGGAGACCGCGTCGCCCGAGCGGTAGAGCACCGGATCGGTCCCGTCGGACGCGAAGGGGTTGGCGATGAACTTCTCCGCCGTCAGCTCCGGACGGGCGAGGTAGCCCCGCGCCACGCCGGGGCCGCCGATCAGCAGCTCGCCCTGCTGGTCGCGGCCGAGCAGGGCGAGGTCCTCGCCGGCGACATAGACGGAATAGTTCGGGATCGGGCCGCCGATGGTCACCGGCTCGCCGGGCCGCATCTCGGCGGCGGTCGCCACCACGGTGGCCTCCGTGGGCCCGTAGGTGTTGAACAGCTGGCGCCCGCCCGTCGCCCAGCGGGCGATCAGCGGCTCGGGCAGCGCCTCGCCGCCGAGCAGGACGAGGCGGACCCGCGGCAGGTCGCCGGAGATCATCGCCAGCAGCGTCGGCACGGTGTCGAGCACCGTAATCCCCTCCGCCTCCAGGATGCCCGGCAGCGATTCCAGGTCGCCCATCATGGCGGGGCTCGCCACGAACAGGGTCGCGCCCACGAGGTACGGGACCCAGATCTCCTCCATCGAGAGATCGAAGGCCACCGAGGCCCCCTGGAACACCACGTCGTCGGCGCGCATGCCGTAGAGGGCGTTCCCCGACCGGAGGAAGTGGCAGATGTTGGCGTGGCTGATGACGATGCCCTTGGGCACGCCGGTCGAGCCCGAGGTGTAGATCAGGTAGGCGGGATGCTCGGGCGTCAGTCCGGCGGCGCGCGGGTCCGGCTCGGGCGCATCGGCGGGCGTCCCCGCGTCGAGATCGGCGGGCGTCAGGGCGGGCGTCCCGTCGGGCGCCGCGGCCGCCAGCGCCGGCGAGACCAGCAGCGCCTTCGCGCTCGCATCGGTGAGGCACACGCCGACCCGATCGGCCGGCGCCTCGGCGTCGAAGGGCAGCCACGCCGCCCCCGACATCGTGATGCCGATCTGCGCCACGAGGAGGTCCGGGCCGCGGGCCATCCACAGGCCGACGACGTCGCCGGGGCCGATGCCGCGATGGGCGAGGCCGGCGGCGATCCGGCCGGCCCGGGCGGCGACCTCCGCGTAGGTCAGGTGCGGGTGGACGCCGCCGGCCGCCACGCGGGCGCCGTCGACGAGGCAGGGATGGTCGGGCCGGGTCTCGGCGGCGTGCAGGAAGATCTCGGCCAGGACCTCGTCGCGGATCAGGTCGGGCCGGTGGTCGCCGCGCAGGATCGCCGCGTCCCCGGGACGGTCGCGCTCCCCGGCCACCGGGCCGGGCCGGGTCTTTTCGGCGACGTCGCTCATCCGCTGCTCCGCTAGCCGGCCGCTCGAGCCGGCGCCTGTCCTGGCCGCCGCCCTATAGCCTGCCGATCATGCCGTTATCGAGGCGGCCTTGCACTGCGCAGGCGCACGGGATCAAGCCCAGCGCCAGCCACCGGGCTCGAGGATCAGGACCTCGCCCTGCCGGATTCCGAGGCGGGGCGCGGCGTAGATGTCGAGATGACCGAGGGCGACGAGGGCCGCCCGTGCCACGCCGCCATGGGCGACGACCACCGTATCCCGCTCCAGGGCCGCGATCATCGGGCCGACGCGCTCGACCAGGGCGGCGTAGCTCTCGGCGCCGAGGCCGGGCGGACGGTAATGCCAGCGGTCCCGGTCGCGGCCGGCCGCCCCCGCCGGGTCGCGGCGGCGGATCTCCGCCCAGGTGGAGCCCTCCCAGCTGCCGAAACCGATCTCGCGCAGGCGCGGATCGGTCCGGTACGCCGCCGGCGGCAGGCCGAGGGCCGTCCGGAGGATCTCCATGGTGCGCCGGGTGCGCTTGAGCGGGCTCGCGACGAAATCGGCCTCCGCCAGCGTCGCCCCCGCCGCCGCGGCGAGGCGTTCCGCGACGGCCGCCGCCTGCGCCTCGCCCTGGGCGTTGAGGTCCGTGTCGCGCCCGCCCTGGAGGCGTCCCTCGGCGTTCCAGGCGGTCTGGCCGTGCCGGATGAAGTAGATCGTACCCAACCGTCTCAACCCCGTCCTGCGCAGGAATCCGGAACGGCCTGGATCGCCGGCCGTTCTCGCCGTCGGTCGGCAATATCCGGATACAGGTCCTGCCCCATGTCCAAGAAGCACGGCAAGCATCATCGCGGCCACAAACGTCCCGATGACATGACAGGTGAGGCAGACCTGCATGGATCGCCCCGGCCGCCCCGCCCGTCGACGGCCCGCTGGGCGGGTTCCGCGGACACGATCGCCGGGACAATCCCGGCCGCCCTGGACGGCCACCGCCAGATCCCCATCCTCGCCGCCCCGGGCATCGTCACGGTGGAGCCGGGCGCGGCCTTCGACCTCTCCGCGGTGGAGGCCGACGCCGATGGCGGCCTGGATAAGGCCTGGGCGAAGGAGGCCCTGGCCGGGGAGCGGGCGCGCATCGTCGCCCTCCAGGAGCGCCTCTATGCCGAACGCGCCCGCAGCCTGCTGCTGGTGTTCCAGGCGATCGATACCGGCGGCAAGGACGGGACGATCCGCTCGGTCCTGCAGGGCGTGAACCCCCAGGGCTGCACCGTGGCCTCGTTCAAGGTGCCCTCAAGCGAGGAACTCGATCACGACTTCTTGTGGCGCTACCACGCCCGCGTGCCGGGACGCGGCATGATCGGGGTGTTCAACCGCAGCCACTACGAGGACGTGCTGGTGGTGCGGGTGAAGGGCCTCGTGCCGGATGCGGTCTGGCAGAGCCGCTACGGCCGCATCAACGACTTCGAGCGCCTGCTCACCGAGTCCGGCACAACCGTGATCAAGTTCTTCCTGCACATCTCCCGGGCCGAGCAGAAGAAGCGCCTGGAGGCCCGGATCGCCGATCCGGAGAAGCGCTGGAAATTCGATCCCGCCGATCTGGTCGAGCGGAAGTCCTGGGACGCCTACCAGCAGGCCTTCGCGGACGCCCTCGGCCGCTGCTCGACGCCCCATGCGCCCTGGCTGGTGGTGCCGGCCAACCACAAGTGGTTCCGCAACTACGTGATTGCCCGGACCGTGGCCGATACACTGGAGGCCATGGATCCGCGATTCCCGGAGGCCTCGAAGGGCATCGCGGATCTCACGGTGCCCGACTGACGGGGGGAGGCCCGAGATGCTGGTGGTTCGGGAAATCGCGGTCTCGGGCTACCGCTCGCTGCGGCGGATCAGCTTCCCGGTCGATCGGCTGTCGGTCTTCGTCGGGGGCAACGGCACGGGCAAGACCAACCTGTACCGCTCGCTCGAGCTCCTGCAGGCGGCGGCCCGGGGTACGCTCACCCGCGATCTCGCCGCGGAGGGCGGGATGGACTCGGCCCTGTGGGCGGGTCGCCGTCGGCAGGGCGAGGCCGCGCGGATCTGCCTGTCGGCCACCCTGCGCCACGACGGCACCGGCCAGGACTTCCACTACACGGTGGAGGTCGGGCTGGTGCAGCAGGCCGGCGACTCGATTTTCGGCGCGGCCTTTCGAAAGGAGCCGCAGGTGAAGGCCGAGCGCCTGACGGTCCGCACCCGCGGCCGCACGGCCGTACTCCTCGATCGCGACGGGCGCAGCGGCTTCGTCCGCGACGAGGCGGGCGCCAAACGCTCCCTCGGCGGGGATCTGCTGGCGACCGAGACCGCGCTGGGCAGCCTCCTCGACGCCACAGGGCTTCCCGAGATCGCCCTGGTCCGCCTCGCCTTGGCGGGATGGCGCTTCCACCACGATTTCCGGACGGATGCCGATTCGCCCCTACGCCGGCCATGCCTCGCGGTGACGACGCCGACGCTGGCCTCGGACGGCTCGGACCTCGCCGCCGTCTTCGCCACCCTGGCGCATATCCGGCAGGACACCGCCGAGATCGACGAGGCCGTCGACGCCGCCTTCCCGGGTGCGGGGCTCGTCATCCCCGAGCCGGGCCGTCACGCCAGCTTCGGCCTGCGCTTTCCCGACTTCCCCGTCCGGATCTTCGATCCGCCGGAACTGTCGGACGGCACCCTGCGCTACCTCGCCCTCGCGGGCGCCCTGCTCGGATACCGCTTGCCGCCGTTCATCGCCCTGAACGAGCCCGAGACCAGCCTGCATCCCGATCTCATGGATCCGCTGGCGCGGCTGATCGCGCGGGCCGCAGAACGCACCCAGGTCTGGCTCGTGACCCATTCGGAGCGGCTGGCGGCGGGGATCGCGGAGCACGGGCGCGTCCGGCCGCGCACCGTCATCAAGCGTGACGGCGAGACCTGGATCGACGGGCTCAAGCTCTCGGGGGACTTCGCCGACGCGGATGAGGATTGACCCCGATCCAATCGGACCGTGCGAAGAGCCGTCTGGCCGCGCGCGGCGCGTGCGGTGACGGAGCGCGCCTCAATCCTTGTCGAGGGTGAGGTCCGGAGCCTCGGGATTCTTCATGCCGACGACGTGGTAGCCGGCGTCCACGTGGAGGATCTCGCCGGTCATGCCCGCCGCCATGTCGGAGACGAGGTAGGACGCGGTCTCGCCGACCTCCCCGATCGTCACGGTCCGGCGCAGGGGCGCGTTGTACTCGTTCCACTTCAGGATGTAGCGGAAATCGCCGATCCCGGAGGCGGCGAGGGTCTTGATCGGGCCCGCCGAGATCGCGTTGACCCGGATGTTCTTCGGGCCGAGATCGGCCGCGAGGTAGCGCACCGACGCCTCCAGGGCCGCCTTGGCTACGCCCATCACGTTGTAATGCGGCATCCACTTCTCGGCGCCGTAATAGGTCAGCGTCACGAGGGAGCCGCCCGGGCGCATGATCTTCTCGGCACGCTGGGCCACGGCGGTGAACGAGTAGCACGAGACCAGGAGCGACTTGGTGAAGTTGTCCTCGGAGGTCTCGATATAGCGGCCGGTCAGCTCGTCCTTGTCGGAGAAGGCGACGCAGTGGACGACGAAATCGATGCCGTCGGGGAAGACCTTCGCGGCCTCCGCGAAGACCGCGTCGATCGTGGCCGCCTCGGTGACGTCGCAATGCCCGATGACGTGGGCGTCGAGCTCCTTGGCGAGGGGCTCGACCCGCTTGCGCAGGGCATCGCCCTGATAGGTGAAGGCGAGTTCGGCACCGTGGGCGCGGGCGCTGCGGGCGATGCCCCAGGCGATCGAGCGGTTGTTGGCGACCCCGAGGACGATGCCCCGCTTGCCCGCCAGAAGGCCCTGCCCGTGTTCCGCCATGATCGATCCCGAAGCCGCGCGACCCCTTTCGGGGCCGGGGGGCCTCCTTAGCGGAGGCGGCCCGGCGACGGAAGTCCGGGGCGACACCGAGCGCCGTCAAGCCGGCCTCGGTGTCCGGTTCGCGAGGCCGTCAGGCCGCCTTGGCGGCACGCCGGCTGCGGGCGAAGTCCGCCAGGGCCGCATCCTCGCCCTCCGGCAGGACGATCGCCGTGGTGGCGAACAGGTCCCCGGGGGTGCCGTCCTTCTTCGGCAGGCCCTTGCCGCGCAGGCGGAAGGTGCGGCCGGAACTCGTCATCGTCGGGATCTTCATCTCGACGACGCCGGTGAGCGTCGGCACGCGGATCGTCCCGCCGAGCACGGCATCCTCCAGGGGAACATCGACGGTGGTGCGCAGGTCGGCCCCCTCGACGGTGAAGCGCGGATGCGGGCGGATCCGGATCGTCAGCAAGGCGTCGCCCGGCTCCCCCCGGAGGCCGCCGCTCTGGCCGAGACCGCGCAGCCGGATGGTCTGGCCGTCGATCACGCCACGGGGGATCATCACGTCGACCTCCCGGCCGGTGGGCAAGGCGAGGCGCAGCTTCTCCTCGCTGGCGACCTGCTCCAGGGTCACCGACAGCTCTGCGGCGACGTCTTCGCCCTTGGCGGGCTGGCGCTGACCGCCCGGTCCGGCCCCGCCGGCGCGGAAGGCCTCGCCGAAAATGTGCGAGAAGATGTCCTCGCCCATCCCGCCGCCGCCCATGCCGCCGCCGCGCTGGGCGCGGGCCATGTGCTCGAAGTCGAAATTGCCCCCGCGGCCGCCGCCGAAGCCGCCGAACCCCTCGAAGCCGGTCGCGCGCGGCTTGCCCTCGGCGTCGATCTCGCCGCGGTCGAACTGCTTGCGCTTCTCGGCGTCGCCCAGGATCTCATAGGCCGAGTTCGCCTCGGCGAAACGGTCCTTGGCCTTCACGTCGTTCTTGTTGCGGTCGGGGTGGAAGTCCTTGGCGAGCTTGCGATAGGCCTTCTTGATCTCGGCCTCGCTCGCCCCCTTGGCCACGCCCAGCACGTCGTAGGGATTGCGCATGGATCTCTTGGCTGTGCGGTTGGCTGTGCGATATCGCTTCGCCAGCCGGATGTGGGATGGATGTTGCATCCCTGCAACGGTCCTGTCGGCGAAAGTCTGCGGGTTCGTGCCGAACGTCAAGCGGCCGATCTCGCCGCGGCTGCGGGCCGGCCCTATCGTCGGAGGCGGCGCCGACCGGCGCCTCCGGCGGGATCGGGCCGGAGGCCGCTCGCGCCGGAATCACCCGAGGCCGGAGAGCCGATGCACTACGCCTGCGACCACCTCCACCTGCGCAGCCGCGACGCCGTCGCGGCCGCATCCTTCTACATCGCGACGTTCGGAGCCCGCGAGGTCAAGCGCGTCGGCACGGATCCGGTGCAGCGTGTCGTGCTCGACCTCGGCGGCCTCGCCGTCTTCATCGAGCAGGCCCCGGCCGAGATCGCGCCCGCGGCGACCACGCCCTGCCTCGGGATCGAGCATGTCGGATTGCGCGTCGCCGACATCGAGGCGGCGATGGCCGATCTCACCGCCCGGGGCGTGACGGTGCGGACCGGCATCACCGAGCGCGGGCCCGGCCTGCGGATCGCCTTCGTGGAGGGACCGGACGGCGCGCTGATCGAGATCCTCGAGCGGACATCCGTCTGATGCCATCGAGCCCCGGTCGCCGGGCATCCCTGGCCGCGGCGCTGATCCTGCTGCTGGTGGCATCCGGGGCGGCCGCGGCGCGTCCGTTCACGGATGCGGCCGGCCGCACGGTCGAACTTCCCGAAAGGATCGGGCGGGTGCTCGCCGCGGGGCCGCCGGCCGCCGTGCTGCTCTACACCCTGGCGCCGGACCTGATGGCCGGCTGGGTGACCGCACCGCATCCCGAAGCGCTGCCCTTCCTCGAGCCCCGGACCCGAACGCTGCCGGCCTATGGCCGCCTGACCGGTCGGGGCGGCACGGCCAATGTCGAGGCGGTCCTGGCCGCCAAGCCCGACCTGATCGTCGATTCGGGGAGCCTCGGGCCGACCTACGCGTCCCTCGCCGACCGGATCCAGGCGCAGACCGGGATTCCCTACATCCTCCTCGACGGCAGCTTCGCGAAGAGTCCGGAAGCCTACCGGCAGCTCGGCGCCGCGCTGGGCCGTCAATCCGCGGCGGATGCCCTGGCGGCCGAGGCCAAGGCTCTCGCCGACAGGGTGGACCGCGCCGTGGCGACGCTCCCCGAGGACCGGCGGCCCCGGGTCTATTACGCGCGCGGCCCGCGTGGCCTGGAGACGGGCTTCGCCGGATCGATCAACACCGAGCTGGTGGAGGCCGCGGGCGGCCGCAACGTCGCGCAGGACGGCGGCGGTCGCCTCGGCAACGTCTCGCCCGAACAGGTCCTCGCCTGGAACCCGGACGTGATCGTCACCCTCGACCCGGCCTTCGCGGCCGGGCTGCGCACCGACCCGCTGTGGCGGACCATCAGGGCCGTCCAGACGGGGCGGATCTACGTGGCGCCGCTTCAGCCGTTCCCGTGGTTCGACGCGCCTCCGGGGGTCAACCGCCTGATCGGCCTGCGCTGGCTGGCGGCCCGGCTCCACCCGGACCTGTTCCCGGAACCGATGCCCGACGTGGTGCGCGCCTTCTACCGGGATTTCTACCACGTCGATCTCGACGGCGATCAGGTCGCCGCCCTCCTCGGACCGAGGCCCCCGGGCACGGAACCGGACGCGCCGAAATGAGCGACATCCCGGCTGCGGCCGAGGCGATCGGACTTCGCACCCGCAGCCGCCTGCGGATTTCCGCGGCGCTTTTGTCCGGATTGGCTCTGCTGGCGCTGGCCGTGCTCGCCTTGGCGGTCGGCCAATATCCGGTCGCGCCCGCGGACCTTGCCGCAATCCTCGGGCACCATCTGCTCGGCCTGCCCCTGCGCGCGCCGGCCGCGGCGGAGACCGTGGTGATGCAGGTGCGGCTGCCCCGGGTGATCGCCGCTCTGGTGGTCGGCGCAGCATTGTCGGCGGCCGGGGCGACCTACCAGGGCCTGTTCCGTAACCCGCTGGTCTCGCCCGACATCCTCGGCGTGTCGGCCGGCGCAGGGCTCGGCGCCGTGCTCGGGATCTATCTCGGCCTGCCCGTGGCGCCAATCCAGCTCCTGGCCTTCCTGGGCGGGCTCGGCGCCGTCGCCGCGGTCTACGGCGTCGGCCTCGCCGTGCGGCGGCACGATCCGGTCCTGACCCTGGTCCTGGCGGGGGTGGCGGTGGGCGCGGTGCTCGGGGCGGGCATCTCGCTCCTGAAAGTGCTGGCCGACCCCTACAACCAGCTGCCGGCGATCACCTTCTGGCTGCTGGGGAGCCTGTCCTCGGTCACCCTGGGCGACGTCGCCGCCACCCTGCCGATGATGCTGATCGGCCTCGTGCCCCTCGTCCTGCTGCGCTGGCGCATGAACCTGATGAGCCTCGGCGACGCGGAGGCGCGGACCCTCGGCGTGGAGACGCGGGTGCTGCGCCCGGTCCTGATCGCCGGCGCGACCCTGATCACGGCGGCGGCCGTCGCGATGACCGGCGTCATCGGCTGGATCGGGCTGATCGTGCCGCACATCGCCCGGCTGCTGGTCGGGCCGGATTACCGCCGGCTGCTGCCGGCCTCGCTGGCGCTCGGAGCGGGCTACCTCGTGCTGGTCGACCTGATCGCGCGGAATATGGGAACCGTCGAGGTGCCGCTGGGCATCCTGACGGCCCTGGTCGGGGCCCCGTTCTTCCTCTGGCTGCTGGCGTCCGGGCGCCGGGGCTTCGCGTGATGCTGCTCCACGTGCGGGACCTCGCCTTCGGCTACGGCGGCCGCAGCGTCGGAAGCGGCGTGTCGTTCGACCTCGCCGCGGGCGAGGTGCTGTGTCTCATCGGGCCGAACGGCGGCGGCAAGACCACCCTGTTCAAGACGCTGCTCGGGCTGCTGCCCGCCCGGGGCGGTCGCGTCGTCCTCGGCGGCACCGACCTGTCCCGGCTGTCGCGCAGCGCCATCGCCCGCATGGTCGCCGCCGTCCCCCAGGCGCATGCAGCCTTCTTCCCGTTCACCGTACGGGAGGTCGTCGTGATGGGCCGGGCGAGCCGGATCGGCCCGTTCGCCGCGCCCGGCCCGTCCGACGCGGCGGCGGCCGAAAAGGCCCTCGACGCCCTGGGGATCGGGCACTTGGCCGACACGGTCTACACCGAGATCAGCGGCGGCGAGCGGCAGCTCGCCCTGATCGCCCGGGCGCTGAGCGGGGAGCCGCGGCTGCTGATCATGGACGAGCCGACCGCGAGCCTCGATTTCGGCAATCAGGCCCGCGTCCTCGGGCAGATCCGCCGCCTCGCCCAGGCCGGCATCGCCGTGCTGTTCTCGACGCACGATCCCGGTCACGCCCTGCTCTGCGCCGACCGCCTCGTCGCCCTGCACGGGGGCCGCCTCGTCGCCGACGGGCCGTCCGCCGCCACGGTCACCCCGGCGCTCCTGCGTCTGATCTACGGGATCGACGTGGTGGTGGCGCCGGTCCCGGGCCTCGCAGCGCCGGTCTGCGTGCCCGTCGTCGACTGACCGCGCTCCGGCCCCTCAGGCCGTTCGCGACACCGGCCCGGCATCCGCGTCCGGTGCGGCCCGGCGCGGACCATCGGGCCCGTACACCGCGCCGAGCACCGCCTCGCAATGGAGCCGGACGCGGGCGTGGCAGGCGCAGGCGGCGGCCGAGACCGCCCGGCGATCGACGATCGTGATGCGCCCGCGCTCCGCCCGGAGGAGTCCCTGCTCCTGCAGCATCCGCAGGATCCGGGTGAGGTAGGTCCGCTGGACGCCGAGCATCGCGGCCATCAGCTCGTGGGTGACCGGAAGGGTGTCGCCGCCGGTCCGGTCCTGCAACGTCAGCAGCCAGCGGAGGCAGCGCTGCTCGATCGGGTGCACGGCGTTGCAGGCTCCGATCAGGAGCAGCTGAGCCAGGAAACAATCGGCATAGCGGGCGAACAGATCGCGGAACGTCGCGGATCGGCGCTCGGCCTCCCGCAGCCGGTCCGCGTCGAGGCGCAGCACCCGCCCGCCCACCTGCACCAGCCCGCTGACGGCGTTCGGCAGCCGGCCCTGGCCGATGATCCCGCCGACCGCCCCGTCGTGACCGACGCTCGCGGTCTCCGCCATCCGGCCGTCGTGGGTGGCGACGACCAGAGCGACAACGGTCTGGTCACAGGGAAAGATCACAGGGCTCGCGCCGGACTCAGCCGTGAGGATCGTGTCCCCCCTGGCGACGGTCACCGGTTCCAGATCGCGTTCGATCAGCGCGCGGTCCGAACCCGAAAGCGCGTCGAGGAGCAGGTTGCCGGTGGAGGCGGCAGGTTCGATCGGCATGGGGCGGCGAGATGCGGCAGAGAGGGTCCCGTCGGGACCCTCACGGATATGCGCCCGTCAGCGTGCGGACTCGCCAGCCATACCCCGCAGGCTGCGCCCTCGAACTAACTTAGGTTTCGTTGCAGCCGTCCATCTACTTGTCCGTGCATAGACCCTGCTCCGAGAGTCTCCTGTGCTCGCGCGGATCGCAGTCGGTGGCCAGGAACGAGGCCCAGTCGGACGGGGTCCCGTAGAAGGCGTTGCGATCGACGTCACCCCGCACGCCCGGGACCCGACCCGTGGAGGTGAACTGCCACAGCATCCACTTACGGTTGACGAACCGCTGCTCCGGCTCGGCCGCGGTGGAGCGCAGCCAGTGCGGATAGTCCGGGAGTTCGCCCTCCAGCACGTCCTTGTGGAAGGTGATGTCGGTGTAGATGATCGGGCGCTTGCCGGTGTAGCGCTCCATCTCCTCCAGCATCTCGGTGACCATCGCCAGGGCCTGGGCCTTGGGCAATTTCTTCGGGCAGGTCTGCGAGTGGCCGTTCCACTCGACGTCGAGGACCGGCGGCAGAGCGGTGGGGTCGTTCGGAACGTTCCGCTTGAACCAGTCCATCTGCTCCCTGGCGGAGCGGCACCAGAACACGAAGTGGTACGCGCCCCGCGGCACGCCGGCCCGCGCCGCGCCGTCCCAGTTGGTCCGGAAGCGCTCGTCGACGTGGTCGCCGCCCTCGGTGGCCTTGATGAAGGCGAACTGCGTGCCGGCGGCCCGGACCGAGGCCCAGTCGACGTTGCCCTGCCACTTCGAGATGTCGATGCCCTGGATCGGGTGGAGCTTGGCCTTGGCCACGCCCGGATGGGGCTTGGCGTCACCCTTCGTCGGATAGAAGTCGTTGTTGGAGGCACAGGCCGCGAGGCCGGCCAGGATGGCGGCGGCGGCGAAGCGCCCGGCGAGGCGCCGGGCCGGCTTCAGACGGTCGGTCAGACTCCGAGCGACTTCCCCGAACGGCGACCGCGAAAGTTTTGAAATCCGCGACATCAGTGTTTAGCCCGCCACCGAAGAAGCGCCACAGACAGGCGTATTCGATGGCCCCGGCGCGGTTAACGGAGCTTTGCGATCATTGCGGCGGAATTCCGGGACGCGTTGCCTGCCCGCGACATACGGCGCCCATCCCCGGTTGGTTCACAGGGCGCGATCCGGCTAAGTCGCGGTCCCGCAACGCGAGTCCGGACACGGCGCCGTGAGTAAGCAACTCTTTACCATAGGCTACGAAGGCCTCGATTCGGAGCGCCTCGTCGGGGTCCTGCGCTCGGCGGGGGTCGCAACGCTGGCGGATGTCCGGGCGGTGGCGAACTCACGCAAGCGCGGCTTCTCGAAGGGTGCGCTGGGCACATCCCTGCGCGAGGCGGGCCTGGGCTACGCGCATCTGCGCAGCCTTGGGACACCGAAATCCGGCCGGCAGGCGGCCCGGGCCGGGGACGCGGCGCTGATGCGCCGGATCTACTGCGAGGAGGTGCTGGACACGGCCGCAGGCCTCGCGGCCCTCGACGAGCTCGCCGCGCTGGCCGAGGGGGCCCCGATCTGCCTGCTGTGCTTCGAGCGCGATCCGGCCGGCTGCCATCGGCGCGTGCTGGCCGAGCGCCTCGCACCGCGCGGCTTCGTGGTCAGCGACCTCTTCGGCTGAGCCGGTCTCAGCGGCCCGACAGGGAAGGCGCGCGCATGCCCAGCGCGCCCGCGAGACGCCGGACGGGGCCGAGGGCGGCCGTCAGACCCAGCGGCGCGGCCTTGCGCGGCGCACGCGGCCGGCGACGGTCGGCATCCGCGACCGGCTCGACCGGCAGGTACAGCGCGTCGAAGAAGGACATCTCCAGGAGCGTGGCGCCGTCGTCGTCGGTGATCACCATCGCCGCCTCCATCAGCCGCGGGTCGCCGCCGTGCTGGCGCATCAGCCCCTGCACGATCGTGCGCGCGGTGGACCGGGCGGCCTCGACATCCTCGACCCACTGGGCCGCCGAGGCCGGGAGCGAAGCGTTGCCGAGGCGGATGGTGAAGTGGGCGCGGACCATGAAGCGCTCCTGGGAGGGGACCGGCGGGGACACCGCCGGCAACGGGTGTCAGGCGGCCTGGGCGTCGTCGACGGCTTCGGCGACGGGTTCGGACTTCTCAGCCGCGGATTTCGGATCGAAGGCGTCCGCGAGCAGGACGAGGCGCCGCGCCATGTCCCGCACCTCGTTGAGCGCGATCGACTTCTGGCCTTCCTTCACCGCGCGGGTGATGTCGCTGACCTGCGTGGTGGCGATCCGCTTCAGTTCGTCGGCGAGCTGCTGGCTGGTCATCATCGCATCCGGACTCGGCTTGTCAGGCTGAGCCGGGACCGTGAGGGAACGGGGCTTACCAAGGCGTTTCGCCGGGCCGCGCAGCCTGTGGACAAGAGCGGGATGCGGCCTTCGGCTCACCCCTCCAGATGGCGTGCGGCGATGATCGAGGCCGCCGTGCGGTTCTCCACGCCGAGCTTGGCGTAGATGCCCTCGAGGTGCTTGGTCACGGTCCGGTGGCTGAGCCCGAGGATCTCGCCGATGTCGCGGCTCGACTTGCCGCGGGACAGCCAGAGCAGAACCTCCGCCTCGCGGCCGGTGACCGGGAGGCGCGCCCGGAGCCGCTCGACCCCCGCCGAGAGCGCGTCCCGCGACAGGCGGAGCAGGATCTCGTCCGGCGTGCGGCCGATGAAGCTCAGGGCGTAGGCGAGGCCGTCGCGATCGGTCAGCGTCAGGGGCTGCGCGGCACCGGCGAGGCATCCGCGCAGCCAGTCGCGCGCCTTGGCGGGCAGTTCGACGGCGCCGGAGCGATCGGCGCCGAGCCCGGCCAGCAGCCGGCCGGCCTGAGGCGTCGACCACAGCACATGCCCGTCCTCCGAGACGGCGAACAGGGTCCGCCCGGCCGTGTCGAGGGCAGCCCGGGCGCTCTGCGCGGCGCGGGCGCTCGCGAGGTGCACGCGGATCCGGGCCAGGATCTCGTCCGGCGCGATGGGCTTCGTGACGTAGTCGATGCCGCCGGCGGAGAGGCCCTTCACGATGTGCTCGGTCTCGCTCAAGCCGGTCATGAAGATCACCGGCACGCCGGCGAGATGCGGCTTGGCCTTGAGCCGCCGGCAGGTCTCGAAGCCGTCGAGCCCCGGCATCACCGCGTCGAGCAGGATCACGTCGGGCGTGATCTCATCCACGAGGGCCAGGGCGAGGTCGCCGCCGACCGCGACCAGCACGGTGGCCCCGGAGCGCTCGATCGCCTCGGTGAGGAAGCTCAGCGTGTCGGGCGAATCATCGATCACCAGGACGATGTCCCGGTTCGGCTGGAGCTTCGGCGCCTCAGCCATGACGGGCGAGCTCCTGCAGGACCGAGAGGTAGCGGCGCAGGTCGTACCCTTCGACCAGCCCGCGCATCCGGGCGACGAAAGCGGGCGGCACGGTCGCGTCCTCCTCCATCTGGATCAGCTTGGCCTCGATGGCCCGGATATGCCCGATCCGGCCGAGGCGCAGGAGCTCGCCGATATGCTCGGGCCCGGGCCCCGGCCCGTCCGCGAAGGCCGGAACAGGCTCGGGCTGCGTCGGCGCGGGGCTCTCGGTCCATTCGAGGTGCAGGAGCTTGCCGATCCGCTCCATCACGTCGCGCAGGTCGAAGGGCTTGGCGAAGATGGCGTCGTGGGGCGCGTCGTCGCCGCGAACCGGGCTGATCTCGTGGACATTGGCGGACATCATGGCGATGGGGCCGGTATGTCCGGCCTGCCGCAGGGCCGCGGCCGCCGCCCAGCCGGTCATCCCGGGCATCGCGATGTCGAGCAGGATCAGGTCGACCCCGCCCCGCGCGACGATGGCCAGGCACTCCGGCCCCGAGCCGGCCTCCAGGACGGAGATGCCCTGCGGCTCCAGGATCGCCCGCATCAGCGCGCGGTGGGCGCTGTCGTCGTCGGCGACCAGGACGGTGCGTCGCGCGCCCGCATAGACCCGCTCCGGGGCCGCCGCCGGCGCGGGCGGGACAATCGGTGCCGGCTGGGCCACGGAGGCCAGCATCAGCCGCAGACGCGCCTGCGTGCCGCCGCCCGGCGCCGCCGTCACGGTAATCTCGCCGCCCAGCAATTGGGCCAGCAGGTTGGCGATGGTGAGCCCGAGCCCGGTCCCCGGCGTGCTGCGGGCGGCCGGCGTCGAGCCGCGCTCGAACGGCTCGAAGATCCGCGCGAGATCCGCCTCCGGGATGCCGGGACCGGTGTCGCGGATCGTGAAGATCGCGATCTGGCTCCGGTAGCTCAGGTCCAGCGAGACGGTGCCGGTTTCCGTGAACTTGATGGCGTTCGACAAAAGGTTGAGCAGCACTTGGCGCAGCCGCTTCTCGTCGGTGGCGACCACGGCCGGCAGGATCTCCGGCCGCGAAAAGCGGAACTCCAGCCCCGCCTCGCGCGCCTGGAGCCGGACCATGTCGACCAGCTGGTCGAGAAAATCGGCGAGGCGCACCTCGTCGCGGTGAATCTGAAGGCGTCCGGCCTCCATGCGCGAGATGTCGAGGAGGCCGTCGATCAGCCCGGACAGGTGCTGGGCACTGCGGCGGATCACCCGGAGACCGTTGAGGCGATGCGCCGGGATCGCCGGATCCGATTCCAGGAGCTGCGCGTAGCCGAGCACCGTGGAGAGCGGCGTGCGCAGCTCGTGGCTGATCCCGACCACGTAGCGGCTCTTGGCCTGGTTGGCGGCCTCGGCCCGCTCCTTGGCCTCCTGCAGCTTGGCGTCGGTGATCTTATGGGCGGCGATCTCCGCCTGGTAGAGCGCGGTCTGGCGCATCGTCTCGGCCTGGGCGACGCGCCGGCTCTCCTGGGCGAGCACGAACAGCCACGCCACCACGCCGAGGATCACCACCAGGGTGAAGAACACGCTGGTCAGCGCCGTGCGCAGGAACTCGCGATTCTCCGGGTGGGCAATCGTCGCGCCCGCATGCACGATGCCGAGGATCAGGCCGATCACCGCGCAGAGCGTCAGCATCACCGCGAGGTAGCGGCCGAGCGGCGCGCCGATCCAGGCTGCGGTCCGGCCCGGCAGGATCCGGGCGGCCACGGCTTGCGCCTGCACCTCCAGCCTTCCGTGCGGCTTGCACAGGTCGCCGCAGCGGGCGTCGAGCGAGCAGCAGAGCGAGCAGATCGGCGCGTCGTAGGCCGGGCAATGGGCCATGTCCTCGCCCTCGAAGGGCAACTCGCAGACCCGGCAGGTGACCTCGGCGGTGCCCCAATCCTGCTTGGGCGTCCGGGCGAGATACCAGCGCCCCCCCGTCGCCCAGGCGATCGCCGGCGCGGCGCCGAAGGCGACGGCGAGGGTGAGCAGCGGCGCGAAGGGCTGCAGGATCGAGCCGAGCCAGCCGAGATAGGCCGCGCCGCCGGCCGTCAGCGCCAGCGCCATGGCGCCGGTCCCCACCGGGTTCACGGCGTAGAGATGGGCGCGCTTGAACTCGATCCCCGGAGGCGAGAGGCCCAGCGGCTTGTTCACCGCGAGGTCCGCGGCGAGCGCCCCGACCCAGGCCGAGACCACGGCTCCGTAGAGCGGCAGCGTGCTCTCGATGGTCTTGTCGATGCCGAGCTCCATCAGGAGCACCGCGATGGCGACGTTGAACACGAGCCAGACCACCCGTCCCGGATGGCTGTGGGTCAGCCGGGAGAAGAAGTTCGACCACGCGATCGAGCCGGCATAGGCGTTGGTGAGGTTGATCTTGAGCTGCGAAACGATGACGAACAGCCCGGTGAGCAGCAGCGCTGCCCGGCTGCCCTCCCCCGTCAGGTAGCCGAAGGCCACCGCGTACATCCGGGTCGGCTCGGCGGCGTGCTCGGGCGGGACGCCGTGCCCCAGGGCCAGGACCGCGAGGGCGGCGCCGAGCAGGATCTTCAGCATGCCGGGCAGGATCCAGCCCGCGCCGCCCGCCAGGACCGCCAGCCACCAGCGGCGGTCGCGCGGACCTGCCGGCTCCGGCACGAAGCGGAGGAAGTCGACCTGCTCGCCGACCTGCGCCAGCAGCGCCAGCAGGACGCCCGTGGCGAGCCCGAATCGGGCGAGATCGAAGCCGGCGCCGCCGCCGTCGAGGCCCGGGAAGACGGTGAGCGCGCGCAGCGGCCCCGCGCCCTGTGACGCCACGAAGATCAGCGGGAGCAGGCTCAGCCCGATCCAGATCGGCTGCGTCCAGATCTGGAACCGGCTGATCAGACGGATCCCGTAGACGACGAGCGGGATCACCGCCCCGGCGCAGAGCAGGTAGCCGACGCCCAGCGGCAGCCCGAAGCAGAGCTGCAGCGCCAGCGCCATGATCGCCGCCTCGATGGCGAAGAACAGGAACGTGA
Organism: Methylobacterium sp. XJLW; assembly: GCF_003254375.1. Lineage (NCBI taxonomy): Bacteria > Pseudomonadati > Pseudomonadota > Alphaproteobacteria > Hyphomicrobiales > Methylobacteriaceae > Methylobacterium > Methylobacterium sp. XJLW. The sequence continues at coordinate 699,448 of NZ_CP016429.1, forward strand.
AGCTCGCGTAGATCAGCGACGTGACGGTCGAGCCGAGATAGCCGAACCCGGCGCCGCGGGTGAGGAGATCCATGTCGACGCCGTGACGGGCGGCGTAGACCGTGATCGGTGCCGCCGTGGCGAAGATGATCAGGCCGACGACCAGGACGGCCGCCACCGTGTTGGGGAGCCCGGCCGTCAGCGCCAGCGTCCCGCCGATCGCCTCGAGCGCCAGGAACGAGATCGACCCGAGCGCGGTCTGCGCCACTTCGAGACTGGACCAGCGCCGCGCCTTCTTGGCGGTGAAGCGGAGGGCGTAATCCTCCAGGGTCTCGTCGGCGACGAAGCGGTTGTAGTCCCGGCGGATCGGGATGATGCGCTGCGGCCCGCTCATGGCGCCGGAGACCGGACGACCCGGCCGCCGCCCATGGCCGGCGCGGCGCATGCGGCGCCGACGGGCGCGGGCGCGCGCGAAACATCGAGCACCCGAACGGTGCTCACGCTCTTCGCGCTCCCCGTCACCCCAACCTCAAAGTATTCCGCGGCGATGGTGCACCGCATGCAAGAGTACGGCCATACGCAAAATCGCGTATAGGCCGCACCGCAACCCAGGACCTAGCCTGCGCTCGTCGATCCGCGGCCGCCTCTCAAGGCCCCGGACGCGAACAGGGTCAGGCACATGGCAGACGACACCGAGACCGGCGCCGATCACGGCTTGCGCTCCCCGCTGCGGCGCAGGCTGCTCATGGGACTGGCCGGCGCCCCGGCGCTGGCGCTGATGCCGCGGAAGGCCTGGGCGGCGCCGCCGACCGCGGCGGTGAACACCACCGGCCTCGCGGTGACCGACACCGAGGTGACGGTCGGCATCCTGCACTCGATCACCGGCACGATGGCGATCTCCGAGACCGGCGCCCAGGAAGCGGAAAAACTCGCGATCCAGCAGATCAACGATGCCGGCGGCGTGCTCGGCCGCAAGATCAAGATCATCCAGGAGGACGGCGCCTCCGACTGGCCGACCTTCGCCGAGAAGGCCAAGAAGCTCCTCGTCAACGACCATTGCGCCGCCGTGATGGGCTGCTGGACCTCGGCCTCGCGCAAGGCGGTGCTGCCGGTCTTCGAGCAGTATAACGGGCTCCTGTACTACCCGACCTTCTACGAGGGCCTGGAGCAGTCCAAGAACGTCTTCTACACCGGCCAGGAGGCCACGCAGCAGATCCTCGCCGGCCTCGACTGGGTGCACAAGGAGAAGGGCGGCGACAGCTTCTACTTCATCGGCTCGGACTACATCTGGCCGCGCACGTCGAACAAGATCGCCCGCAAGCACGTCGAGAACGTGCTCAAGGGCAAGGTCGTCGGCGAGGAGTACTTCCCCCTCGGCCACACGCAGTTCAATTCGGTCATCAACAAGATCAAGCTCACCAAGCCGAAGGTGATCTTCGCCGACGTGGTCGGCGGCTCGAACGTGGCGTTCTACAAGCAGCTCAAGGCGGCGGGCATCGACCTGTCGAAGCAGGTGCTGATGACGATCTCGGTCACCGAGGACGAGATCGACGGCATCGGCGGCGAGAACATCGCCGGGGCCTATGCCTGCATGAAGTACTTCCAGTCGATCGACAACGAGAACAACAAGGCGTTCGTCGCCGCCTTCAAGAAGATGTGGGGCGAGAAGACCGTCATCGGCGACGTGACGCAGGCGGCCTATCTCGGGCCCTTCCTGTGGAAGATGGCCTGCGAGAAGGCCGGCTCCTTCGACGTCGACAAGGTGGTGGCGGCCTCGCCGGGCATCGAGTTCAAGGGCGCGCCGGAAGGCTACGTCAAGATCGACGAGAACCATCACCTCTGGTCGAAGACGCGGGTCGGCAAGGCCAAGACTGATGGCCAGTTCGAGATCGTCTACACCAGCCCCGAGCTGATCAAGCCGGATCCGTTCCCGAAGGGCTACCAATAGCCCCAGGCCCGCACACAGTCCGCGCCGCCGCTCACCGGATGGAACGCGGGTCCCCTCTCTCGTGCGGGAGAGGGACAGGGTGAGGGACGAGGTCCTTCCGGAGAAGGCACATCCCTCACCCCAACCCTCTCCCGAACGGGAGAGGGAGTCCGTCGCGGACTTCAGAACCGGCACCGAACAATCCGCTCGGAGGACGCTCGCCCTCCGCCCCGATCTGCAGCGGAAGACCAAGACATGCTCGGCGACTATTCCCTCGGCGACCTCGGCGCGATCTTCGCCATGCAGGGCTTCGCCGGCCTGATCCTGTTCTCCGTCTACCTGCTGATGGCGCTGGGGCTCGCGATCATCTTCGGCCAGATGGGCGTGATCAACATGGCGCACGGGGAGTTCATGATCCTCGGCGCCTACGTCACCTATCTCTGCTCGACCTTCTGCCAGTCCTATCTGCCGGCGCTGTTCCCGATCTACTTCTTCATCGCCATGGGCTTGGCGTTCCTCGCCTCCGGGGCACTGGGCATGCTGGTGGAATGGGGCCTGATCCGGTTCCTCTACAAGCGTCCCCTCGACACGCTCCTCGCCACCTGGGGCCTGTCGCTGATCCTCCAGCAGGCCTACCGGTCGATCTTCGGTGCCCGCGAGGTCGGCGTCGAGCTGCCGTCCTGGCTGATCGGCTCGGTGCAGGTCACCGACACGATCGAGATCCCGATCAACGGCCTGTTCGTCATGGCCGTGACCATCCTGATCACCGTCTGCGTCGCGCTGCTGATCTTCCGCTCGCGCTTCGGCCAGCAGGTCCGCGCCGTGATGTCGAACCGCGCCATGGCGGGCGCCGTGGGCATCGATACCGAGAAGGTCGACCGCTACACGTTCGGCCTCGGCTGCGGCATCGCGGGGATCGCCGGCTCGGCCTTCACGATGATCGGCTCCACCGGGCCGACCTCGGGCCAGCTCTACATCGTCGATACCTTCCTGATCGTCGTGTTCGGCGGCGCCGCGAGCCTCTTGGGCACCATCGCGTCGGCCTTCTCGATCTCCCAGACGCAGTCGACCCTGGAGTTCTTCCTCTCCGGCTCGATGGCCAAGGTGATCACCCTGCTCGCGGTGGTCGGCATCCTGATGCTGAGGCCCCAGGGCCTCTTCACCCTCAAGGTCCGGCGCTGAGGATGTTTTCCCGATGACGAACCCGGTCCAGACCCTCACCAAATCCGTCACCGTCAACGACAACCCGTTCATGAAGCCGGTGGAGTGGCTGAGCCTCTTCCTCCTGGCCGGGGTGATCCTGGTCGTCCTGCCGCTGATGCTCGACGGCTTCCGCCTCAACCTCGTCGGCAAGTACCTCACCTACGCGTTCGTCGCCCTCGGGCTGGTGATCTGCTGGGGCTATGCGGGGATCCTGTCGCTCGGCCAGGGCGTGTTCTTCGGCCTCGGCGGCTACGGCATGGCGATGTACTTGAAGCTGGAGGCTTCGAGCATCGAGAACACCAAGATCCAGTCCACGCCCGGCATTCCGGACTTCATGGACTGGAACCAGATCACGGCGCTCCCCTGGTTCTGGCAGCCGTTCAAGAGCCTGCCGCTCACCATCGTGCTGGCGGTCGCCGTGCCGGTCCTGTTCGCGATGCTGATCTCCTTCGCGATGTTCAAGCGCCGGGTCGGCGGCACCTATTTCGCCATCATCACCCAGGCCATCGCGGCGATCCTGACGATCCTGATCGTCGGCCAGCAGGGCTATACCGGCGGCATCAACGGCATCACCGATCTGCGCACCCTCCACGGCTGGGACATCCGCACCGACTCGGCGAAATTCATCCTGTACTTCGTCAATGGCGGCCTGCTGATCGCCTGCATCCTGGCGGCGCAATACGTGAAGAAGTCGAAACTCGGCCGCATCCTCGTCGCCATGCGCGACAAGGAGGACCGGGTCCGCTTCTCCGGCTACTCGGTGGCGGGGTTCAAGGTCTTCGCCTTCTGCTTCGCCGCCGGGCTGGCGGCGATCGGCGGGGCGATGTTCACCCTGCAGGTCGGGTTCATGTCGCCCTCCTTCGTGGGCATCGTCCCGTCGATCGAGATGGTGATCTACGCCGCGGTCGGCGGACGCCTGTCCCTGTTCGGCGCGGTCTGGGGCACGCTGCTGGTCAACTGGGCCAAGACCAGCTTCTCCGAGAGCTTCCCGGACCTCTGGCTGTTCGGCCTCGGCGCCCTGTTCATCGCGGTGGTGCTGGCCTTCCCGAACGGCCTCGCGGGGATCTGGCGCGAGCATATCGAGCCGCGCCTCACCCGCCGCGCCAAGAGCCTGCAGGCGCCCGAACCCGCCATCGTCCCGCCCCACGGCGCCCCGGCCGAGTGAGCACGCCATGAACGCCGCGATCCTCCCCTCCCCCGTGGTCGGCGCCGAGGCGGCCCCGCCCGACTACCTCCTCGCCGTCGAGGCGCTCACCGTCTCGTTCGACGGGTTCAAGGCGGTGAACGACGTGTCGTTCTACGTCGATCCCGACGAGATCCGGGTGATCATCGGCCCGAACGGGGCCGGCAAGACCACGGTGCTCGACCTTATCTGCGGGCGCACCAAGGCCAGCGCCGGCTCGATCAAGTACAAGGGCCAGGAACTCACCAAGCTCTCCGAGAGCGCGATCGTGCAGGCCGGCGTCGGCCGCAAGTTCCAGACGCCGTCGATCTACGACGACCTGACGGTGTTCGAGAACCTGGAGATTTCGTTCCCCCGCGGCCGCTCGGTGTTCGGCGCCCTCACGTTCAAGCGGGACGCGGAGGTCCGCGACCGCATCCACGCCATCGCCGAGACGATCTTCCTGAAGGACCAGCTCAAGGAGCGGGCCGAATTCCTGAGCCACGGCCAGAAGCAGTGGCTGGAGATCGGCATGCTGCTGATCCAGGACCCGGAGCTGCTGATGCTCGACGAGCCGGTGGCCGGGATGAGCGTCGGCGAGCGGATCAAGACCGCCGAGCTGCTCAACCAGATCATCAAGGGCCGCTCGGTGCTGGTGATCGAGCACGACATGAAGTTCGTCGAGGACATCGCCCACCGGGTGACCGTCCTGCACCAGGGCAAGGTGCTCTCCGAAGGGTCGATGGACCGGGTCAAGAACGACCCGAAGGTCATCGAAGTGTATTTGGGACATTGACGATGGCGTCGCTCCAGACCGCGCACTCGGCCCCCGTCCAGGCGCCCCCGCTCGCCACGATCCCATCCGCCACGCCGGCGCTCGCCGTCGAGGACCTGCACGCCGCCTACGGCCAGAGCGAGGTCCTGCACGGGCTCACCTTCTCGGTGGCGCCGGGCGAGATCGTCGCCGTGATGGGCCGCAACGGCATGGGCAAGACCACCCTGATGAAGACCCTGATGGGGCTCGTTCCCGTCAAGGCCGGGTCGATCCGGGTCGAGGGGGCGGATGTCGGTGCCCTCAAGAGCCATGCCCGGGTCGCCAAGGGCCTCGCCTACGTGCCGCAGGGCCGGATGATCTTCTCGACCATGACGGTCCAGGAGAACATCGAGACCGGGCTCACGGTCACCGGCACCCGCAAGGTGCCGCAGGACCTCTACGACATGTTCCCGGTGCTCCTGGAGATGAAGGGAAGGCGCGGCGGCAACCTGTCGGGCGGGCAGCAGCAGCAGCTCGCCATCGCCCGGGCGCTCGCGAGCCGCCCGAAGGTCCTGCTTCTGGACGAGCCCACCGAGGGCATCCAGCCCTCGATCATCCGGGAGATGGGCCGGACCCTGAAGACGATCCGCGACGCGCGCGGCCTGTCCATCGTCGTGTCCGAGCAGGTCCTGAGCTTCGCCCTGGACGTGGCCGACCGGGTGATCGTGCTGGAGAACGGCGCCATCGTCCACGAGGCCCCGCGCGACGGCATCGACGAGGCCGCCGTCGCCCGGTTCCTGTCGGTCTGAGGAGCGCGGAATGGCCGATTACGAGATCTTTGAACTCGGCGACTTCGTCCTTCAGTGCGGCAAGACGCTGCGCGCGGCCAAGCTCGCCTACAAGACCTTCGGGACCCTGAGCCACGCCAAGGACAACGCCATCGTCTACCCGACCTGGTACTCGGGCCAGCACACCGAGAACGAATGGCTGATCGGCCCCGGCAAGGCGCTCGACCCGGACAAGTACTTCATCATCATCCCGAACATGTTCGGCAACGGGCTCTCGTCCTCGCCGAGCAACACGCCCGCGCCCTGGAACGGGCCGCGCTTCCCCAACGTCACCGCCTACGACAACGTCCGCGCCCAGCACCGCCTCGTCACCGAGCATTTCGGCATCGAGAAGTTGGTTCTGGTCACCGGCTGGTCGATGGGCGCGCTCCAGACCTACCACTGGGCGTCGATGTACCCCGACATGGTGCCGAAGATCCTGCCGTTTCAGGGCTCGGCCAAGTGCTCGCGGCACAACTACGTCTTCCTGGAGGGCGCCAAGGCGGCGCTCCAGGCCGACGCCGCCTGGGCGGAGGGCTGGTACACGAGCCCGCCGACGCGGGGGCTGCGCGCCTTCGGCCGGGTCTATGCCGGCTGGGGCCTGTCGCAGACCTTCTACCGGCTCGAGGCCGACATCACCCACATGGGCTACGCCTCGCTGGAGGACTTCCTGATCGGGTTCTGGGAAGGCCTCTTCTACGAACGCGACGCCAACAACCTGCTCGCCATGCTGTGGACGTGGCAGCACGGCGACATCAGCGCCAACGACACCTTCAAGGGCGACTTCAAGGCCGCGCTCGGCGCCATCCGCGCCAAGGCGATCCTGATGCCCGCCTCCACGGATCTGTATTTCCCGCCCGAGGACAACGCCATCGAGGCGGCTGCCATGCCGAACGCGGAGCTGCGCGTGATCGACACGTGGTGGGGCCATTTCGCGGGCGGGCCCGGCACCAGCCCGGACGACATCAAGGTCCTCGACGACGCGCTGAACGAGCTGCTCGCGAGCGGGTGAGATTCGCGCACCGGCGCGCGGATGGGGTCCGCCCCAAGGTTCTAGGGAGCTGGAGACAGAACATGCCCGAGACGCTGATCAAGGTCGATCTCACGCAATCGGCCTACGACAACGACATGGTGCACAACCGCTGGCACCCGGACATCCCGATGGTCGCCTATGTGAAGCCGGGCGCCGACTTCATCGTCGAGACCTACGACTGGACCGGCGGCTTCATCAAGAACAACGATTCCGCCGACGACGTGCGCGACATCGACCTGTCGATCGTCCACTTCCTCTCGGGTCCGATCGGCGTCGAGGGCGCCGAGCCCGGCGACCTCCTGGTGGTCGATCTCCTCGACATCGGCGCAAAGCCCGAGAGCCAGTGGGGCTTCAACGGCTTCTTCTCGAAGAAGAACGGCGGCGGCTTCCTCACCGAGCACTTCCCGCAGGCCCAGAAGTCGATCTGGGACTTCGAGGGCATGTTCACCAAGTCCCGCCACGTGCCGGGCGTGCGCTTCCCGGGCCTGATCCATCCCGGCCTGATCGGCTGCCTGCCCGATCCGAAGATGCTGGAGACCTGGAACACCCGCGAGAAGGCGCTCTACGACACCGATCCGGAGCGCGTGCCGGCGCTGGCTACCCTCCCCTTCGGGCCGACGGCCCATATGGGCCGCCTGAAGGGCGACGCGAAGGACAAGGCTGCCGCCACGGGCGCCCGCACGGTCCCGCCCCGCGAGCACGGCGGCAATTGCGACATCAAGGACCTGTCGCGCGGCTCGAAGATCTACTTCCCGGTCTACGTCCCCGGCGCCGGCCTCTCGATGGGCGACCTGCACTTCAGCCAGGGCGACGGCGAGATCACCTTCTGCGGCGCCATCGAGATGGCCGGCTGGGTCCATCTCAAGGTCGAGCTGATCAAGGACGGCATGGCGAAGTACGGGATCAAGAACCCGATCTTCAAGCCGTCGCCGATCACGCCGAAATACGACGATCACCTGATCTTCGAGGGCATCTCGGTCGACGAGAGCGGCGGCCAGCATTACCTCGACGTCCACATCGCCTACCGGCAGGCCTGCCTGAACGCGATCGAGTACCTCAAGAAGTTCGGCTATTCGGGCGCCCAGGCCTACTCGATCCTCGGCACGGCGCCGGTCCAGGGGCACATCTCGGGCGTGGTCGACATCCCGAACGCGTGCGCGACGCTCTGGATACCGACCAAGATCTTCGAGTTCGACATCAACCCGGGCGCCGACGGACCGACCCAGTTCCTCGACGGCTCGATCCAGATGCCGCTCTCGCCGGATCTGTGATCAGGCCGTCTGCTGCGTGTCGCGCCCGCTTTCATCGGACGCGACCTGCCCCCTCTCCCGTGCGGGAGAGGGTTGGGGTGAGGGACCCGGTCTTTCCGGAGAGGTCGCATCCCTCACCCTGTCCCTCTCCCGCACGGGAGAGGGAACCCGCGTTTCGCCCGACAGCGGTCTGATCCGGCAGCCTTTCTGAAAGCGTCGCCATGCCCGTCTATGATTACGCCTGCGAGGCCTGCGGGCCCTTCACGGTAATGCGGCCGATGGCCGAGTTCCGCGATCCGCATGCCTGCCCGGACTGCGGCAGCTCGAGCCAGCGCGCCTTCCTGACCGCGCCGCGCATCGCCGGCATGGATGCGGGGCTGCGGGCCGCCCACGCCACCAACGAGCGCAGCCGCCACGCGCCCCGTCGCTCGGGGAGCCACGGGGCCGGCTGCGGCTGCTGCACCCCCAAGAAGGCGACCGCGGCCCCGGCCGCCGCCAAGAGCTTCCCGAAGGCGCGGCCCTGGATGATCAGCCACTAAGTCGAACGCGCATAGCCCTCCCCCCTCTGCGGGGGGGGGGGGGTGGCCCTCGCGTCAGCGAGGGTCGGGAGAGAGGAGCGCCGCATCCGGATGTGTCGCGACCGACGCGCGATCCTGCCGCGTCGCGCTGCCCCTCTCCCCCCTGCTGCGCAGGGTACCCTCCCCCGCAGAGGGGGGAGGGTCACGGCGCGCCTCGGCGCAACAATCCTCAGGAGGACATCACGCCATGATGCACGGAGACATCTCGTCCAGCCAGGACAGCGTCGGCGTCGCCGTCGTGAACTACAAGATGCCGCGCCTGCACACCCGCGCGGAGGTGCTGGAGAACGCCAAGGCGATCGGCAAGATGATCGTCGGCATGAAGAGCGGCCTGCCCGGCCTCGACCTCGTGATCTTCCCCGAATACTCGACCCACGGCATCATGTACGACGCCGCCGAGATGTACGAGACCGCCTCCACGGTCCCGGGCGCCGAGACCGAGGTGTTCGCCGCCGCCTGCCGGGAGGCCAAGGTCTGGGGCGTGTTCTCGCTCACCGGCGAGCGCCACGAGGAGCACCCCAACAAGGCGCCCTACAACACCCTGATCCTGATGAACGACCAGGGCGAGATCGTCCAGAAGTACCGCAAGATCATGCCCTGGACGCCGATCGAGGGCTGGTATCCGGGCGACCGCACCTACGTGTCGGACGGGCCGAAGGGGCTGAAGATCAGCCTGATCATCTGCGACGACGGCAACTACCCGGAGATCTGGCGCGACTGCGCCATGCGGGGCGCCGAGCTGATCATCCGCTGCCAGGGCTACATGTACCCGGCGAAAGAGCAGCAGGTCGTCATCTCGAAGGCGATGGCCTTCGCCAACAACACCTACGTGGCGGTGGCCAATGCCGCCGGGTTCGACGGCGTCTACACCTATTTCGGCCACTCGGCGATCATCGGCTTCGACGGCCGCACGCTCGGCGAGTGCGGCGAGGAGGAGATGGGCATCCAGTACGCGGCCCTGTCGAAGTTCCTGATCCGGGATTTCCGCGCCCACGGCCAGTCGGAGAACCACCTCTTCAAGCTCCTGCACCGCGGCTACACGGGCATGATCAACTCGAAGGAGAACCGGCACGGGATGTCGGAATGCCCCTACGACTTCTACCGGCGCTGGATCGAGGATCCCGACGGAACCCGCGACGCGGTGCGGGCCATTACCCGTCAGAGCGTCGGCACGGAGGAATGCCCGATCGCGGGCATCCCCTTCGTGGGCAAGGGCGAGGGTCCCCCCGACCCGGCACGCTGAATGCCGGTCATTCGATCAGGAGAACCATGGACACGACGCCCCTCGGCCCCACCGCGTTCCGGGCCCCCGCCGTCCTGCTGTCGGGCGCGGTGGACTACGACATGTACCGCGACTTCCGCCGCCAGCTCGGGGCGGCGGCCGACCGCGAGATCGTCGTCGTCGAGCTGACGACGCTCGGCGGCGATCCGGAGGTGGCCCGGATGATGGGCGAGGACATCCGCTTCAACAGCGCCATGGACCCGGATCGGCGGTTCGTCTTCCTCGGCAAGGCGGCGATCTACTCGGCCGGCACCACCTTCATGAGCTTCTTCGCCCGGCCGAACCGATACCTGACCTGCGGCACGCGGCTGATGATCCACGAGCGCAAGATGAACAAGCAGCTCCAGATCGAGGGGCCGCTCACCACCTGCATCGCCTCCGTGACGGCGACGCTCAATGAGATCCAGTGCTCGATCGCGATCCAGAACGAGGGGTTTTCGAACCTGATCCAGGGCTCGGACGTGACCCTCGACGAGGTGCTCGAGAAGGCACCGTCGAACTGGTACCTCGAGGCCGAGGAGGCCAAGCGGCGGGGCCTGATCGAGGCGGTCATCTGAACCGCGCGGGAGGCGCTGCGCCCGGCCATGCGGCGGGGCGGCGAGGGCTCCCCGATGCAGTGACCCGGACCACCGGTGGCACCGCCCGGATCAGGGCGTCGCGGCCGGCTCGGTCAGACGATCGACCGACAGCAGATAGGCGATCAGCGCCCGCTGCTCCTCGGGCGAGACGCCCGAACCGGCATCCGCCCAGAAGGCGTGCCCCTTGCCGGTGACGCGGGCGATCCGCGCCGTATCCGAGGCGGCGTTGGCGGCGATCACCTTGGCCCGGAGATCCCGGTCCACCAGGGCGCGCAGGCTGTTGGCGGGATCGGGGGCGACGCCCCTGTAGAGCGTGCCCGGGACACCGATCTGACCCTCGGCATCGGGCCCGACCGCCACGCCGGAATCGTGCAGGTACGGCGCCGTCCAGGCGAGGCCCACGAGGTTCGGCACCTTGTAGCCCCCCTCCGTGCCCCCCTGCCCCCAGGCGAGCTGCACCTGCGCCAGCGCGTCGCCTGCGAGCGGCACCGGGACGATCACCGGATCGGCCGGGACCGGGAACGGCGTGTCGGTGGCGAACATCGTCGGCGGCGACAGGCGCGCCTCCATCTTGGCGCCCGCCCGGGCCCGGGTCGGCTCGGTGCCGATCTCGGCCTCCGGAACGATCCGGTGGTTGGTGAGCGCCGGCCCGGCATGGCAGGTCCCGCAGCCGGCCTTCTCGAACACCGCGCGGCCGGCGCGCACCGTTTCGGGATCCTGTCCGGCGGCGGGCGGGTGCAGCAGGTTTTGGAACGCCGACATGGCGTTGTTGGCGTGGTTGACCGGCTCCCCGGGCACCGAGGTGAACAGGCCGTTGTCGGTGACGTAGTTGGTCGCCGGATAGGTCGGCAGCACCGCGTAGCTGTTCAGGCCCGGCGAGGCCGGGGTCGGATCGACGCTGCGCAGCACCTCGGACGGGCTCCGGCCACCCTCCGGCTTGAAGCGGAACGCCTCCGTGGCCGCGCCGCGCAGCACGATGCCGAGATACGTCTCGGGATCCATGCCGAACAGCCAGGGCGCGGCGGCGGCGAGCTGGGTCGTGTCGGAATTGGCCGCGTGGACGTTGTTGTTCAGCGAGGACAGGCCCGCGAAGGGCCCGATCGCCTCGCGGCCGCTCCAGCTGTAGGGCTCGCCGTGGGCGGAGAAGCTCGACGGGATCGAGGTCGGGTTGGTGACCCGGTCGGCGGAGGAGTCGAAGCTGCCCGGCGGCCAGCTCGCCACCTGCACCTTCGTGGCCGCCTCGACGGAAGCGGCGTCCGGCAGCGCCGGCCCCGTCCCGGTCGCGCCGGTATGCTGCGGGTCGGCGGAAGGCCGGGCATCGGCCTCCGGCACGCTGGCGTGCATGAAGTAGGCCGACGAGTTCTTCGCGAGCGCCATCAGCAGCCCGGCATTGAGGTCGGTATTGGGCGCGCCCTCCACGACCTTGCCGGTGCCGGGATCGACCGCCGCGTGGCACAGGGCGCAGGTGATGCCCATGCGCAGGTGGCCGCGGTCGGAGAAGGTCTTGATCCCGATGATGAAGGCCCCGCCCCTCGGCACGTCGAGCCCGGTCGGGACCAGCTCGCCGGCCCGGTAGAGGCGGTCGCCGATGCGCACGTCCTTGGCCATGGCGACCTGGAGGTTTGTGGTTCCCTGACCGCCGAGCTTCGCCACCGCCAGGGCGACCGCGGTTGGTGTGAGTCCGCCGTCGAGCATGCCCATGACGTCGGTGAGGAAGACCTCGTTCCCGAACGTCTCCTGGTAGAAGGCCTGCCGCCCGCGCTCGACCATGGCAGGATCGATGGCGACCGCGCCGTTCCCCGGCGCGAGGTCCTTCCGTCCGGCCTCGGTCCCGTTGAGCCGGTCCGCTTCCGCACGCGAGATGCGCCGTCCCAGCACGTCGAAGGCGGTCTGGATCGGGTAGCGGTCCGGGTTGAGCAGGTCCGCCCGGTCGGGCATCGGCGCGTAGCTGAAGCGGCCCACGCTCAGCGTGACACCCGCCGCGACGGTCACGAGTCCGACGGTGATCAAGATGCGGCGCGGCCGACCCATGAAATCCGAGCGTCCTTCCAGGCCCCCGCCCGCGGAGATGCGGATCCGGACGGCCGGGCCATCAACCCCCGGATAAAGCCAGGGTTCATCCCGACGGCCGGGACGGGGTGTCGCGTCCCGGCCGGCGCCGGATCCTCAGATCTGGACCTGCCCGCCATCGGCGAAGAGCTCGACACCGTTGACGAAGCTCGCCGCGTCGGAGGCGAGGAACAGCACCGCCTGGGCGATCTCCTCGGGCCGGCCGACGCGCCCGGCCGGGATCTGGCCGGCGAGGTAATCCTTGGTGGCCGCCGCCTGATCGCCGCCGCCGAACAGCGCGTCGAGGCCCGCAGTCTCGGTGACGCCGGGGCTGATCGTATTCACCCGGATGCGCCGGTCCTTGAGATCGAGGATCCAGTTCCGGGCGAAGTTGCGCACCGCCGCCTTGGTGGCCGAGTAGACGCTGAAGGCCGGCGTGCCCGCGCTGCCCGTTGTCGATCCGGTGAGCACGATCGCCGCGCCGTCCCGCAGCAGCGGCAGCGCCTTCTGGACGGTGAAGAGCACGCCCTTCACGTTGGTGTCGAAGATGCTCTGGTAGTGCTCCTCGGTGATCGCCCCCAGCGGCGCGAAGGTGCCGCCGCCGGCATTGGCGAAGACTACGTCGATCTGCGCGTGCTTCTGCTGGACGGCATCATAGAGGCGGTCGATGTCGGCGAGGTTCGCCATGTCGCCGCGTACGCCGGTGATCCGGCCGCCGATCTGCTTCACCGCGGCGTCGAGGGCCTCCTGGCGGCGGCCGGTGATGAACACCGCGGCCCCCTCGTCCACGAAGGCCTGGGCGGCGGCGAGCCCGATGCCGCTGGTCCCGCCCGTCACAACCACAACCTTGTCCTGAAACCTGCCGGCCATCGTCGTTCTCCATCGTTCGGCTTCGTGTGCACCGCTGGTTGGAGAGATGCCGACGGAACGAAGATGCCGGTAGTCGGCAGATATGGCACTCAGCGTTCTGCTGGAGGAACGATGAGCCGCGCCGACCTGAACGACTACGTCTACTTCGCCGAGGTGGTGGCGCATGGCGGCTTCGCCGCGGCGGCCCGGGCGCTGCACCAGCCCAAATCGAAGCTCAGCCGCCGGGTCGCGGCCCTGGAGACGCGCCTGGGCGTCCGCCTGATCGAGCGGTCGAGCCGGCGCTTCCGCGTGACCGAGGTCGGCCAGGGCTTCTACGAGCGCTGCAGGGCGATGATGCTGGAGGCCGAACGGGCCGAGGCGCTGGTCGCGGAGGCGCAGACCGAGCCGCACGGGCGGATCCGCATGAGCTGCCCGACCGGCCTCATCGATATCGTCGGCGCGATCGTGCGCGTGTTCCTCTCCCGGCATCCGAAGGTCAGGCTGCAGCTGGTGGCGACCGACCGGCCCGTCGACCTGATCGAGGAGCGGATCGATGTGGCCCTGCGGGTCCGGCGGGATCTGACCAGCGACGCGTCGCTGACCATGCGCTCGCTCGGGCTCTCGCGCTGGATCCTGGTGGCCGCACCGGAAGTCGCGCGCGGCCTGGGCCCCGATATCGCCAGCCTCGGCGCGGCCCCGACCCTCGGGACCCGCGACGATCCGGGCGAGGCGGATTGGCGGCTGGAGCGGGCGGATGGCCGGGTTTTCACCCTGCGTCACGAGTCGCGCCTGACCTGCGGCGACTTCGCCGCGCTCTGCGACGCGGCGGCCGCCGGCCTCGGGGTCGCGTTCCTGCCCGACCATGCCTGCACCGACGCCATCGCGGCGGGCCGGCTTGTTGCCGTCTATCCGGAGTGGCAGGGGCAGCCTGGGATCGTGCATCTCGTCTTCACGACCCGGCGCGGGCTGCCGCCGGCCGTGCGGGTGCTGATCGACCACCTCGCGGCGACATTCCCGACGCTGTGAGGCCACGCGTCGTCCCCACGCATCCGAAGGGCAAAGGTCACGCGGCGCGCCCGTCCACCTGCGCCGTCATTCCGGGCGCCGCAGGCGGGCTCGGACCGGGAGAGGCACGCCGGAGGCGGGCGATCCGGAGCCGCCGCCGGAGCAGGATCCTGGCGCCTCGGCGTGTCAGGATCCCGGGCACCGCTGCGCGGTCCCGGGACGACGGGACGAAGCGGCCGCGACGCGCGGCCTAATAACCCCGTGTCGCGTCGACCCCGTCCGGCACCTGACCGGTCCGGCGATAGGCCCGCAGGTTCTCCGCCACCGTGGCCGCGGCCGAGTCCATGTCGGTGGGCCCCGAGATGTGCGGCAGCACCGTCACCCCGGGATGTGACCACAGCGGGGAGTCCGCCGGCAGGGGCTCCACCCCGAAGACGTCGAGCACCGCATGCGCGAGGTGGCCGGTTTCCAGGGCGGCGATCAGATCCTCGGTGACGACGATCGGCCCGCGGGCGAAATTGATCAGCGCGGCGCCCGGCTTCAGGGCCGCGAGGCGTCGGGCATCCACCAGGCCCCGCGTCTCCGGCGTCAGCGGCACGAGGCAGACGAGGATGTCGCACCGGCCGAGCATCGCCGGGAGGCTGTCGGTGCCGTGAAACGTCTCGAGGCCCGGCACGGCCTTCGGGCCGCGGCTCCAGCCGACGACACGGAAGCCCGCGCCGGTGAGCCGCTCCGCCGCCGCGGTGCCGAGCGCCCCGAGGCCGAGCAGTCCCACCGTGGTGTCGGACGGCTTGCGGTAGGCGTGCGGGCGCCAGACCCGATCCCGCTGCTGGCGGGCATAGGCCGGCATGTCGCGCTGGAGATAATAGGTCCAGGCCAGCACGGCCTCGGCCATGGTGCGAGCCATTTCCCGGTCGACCAGGCGGACGATCGGCAGCGGCCGGTCGAAGGCGCCGACGAGCTTCTCGACCCCGGCCCAGAGGCTCTGCACCCAGACGAGTCCCGGGAGCGCCGCCACCTCGGCCGGATCGGGATTGGCCACGACGGCGACCCGCGCCGCCGCCCGAGCCGCATCATCCATCGTCCGGAACGGGATCAGCCGCTCCTCCGGCATGGCCGCGGACAGGATCCGCAGATACTCCGCCTCCTGGCCCGGCCCCCTGCACCCGACCAGGGCGATTGCCTCCGCCATCCGCGCCTCCGCACCGTCCCGACGAACCCGTCCACATGCGGACGAAGCAGGCGCTGTGCCTGACGGGATCCGGATCGTCGAGATGGAGTGGGCGAGAGATCGATTGCAGGCGCGGTCAGCGCGCCTCGACCAGCGCCGGGTAGACGAGGCGGACGTTCCGACGATCTTCGGGGATCGCGGTCTCGGGCCGCCTGCGGACGCTGCCGGTCACGGTGACCACGGGCTCCGTCGGCCGCAGCCGCCAGCGCTCGGCCGCCTGCAGGGCGACGCGCGGCTTGGGCCGTTCGAGATGCCGGTCCGCCCCCTCGGTGGGGACGGTGGCGAGCCCCGCGAGGGTCAGGACGGTCAGCAGGACGAGCCGAGCCCGGGGGCGGCGGGAAAGGGCAGGACGGGAGGACATGGGAAGGGCACCGCGTGGACCTCCCTGTTCTGCGCCGCGCATGTGAAGACGAAATCGAACCGAATCGATTTCCAACCCGTTCCCAACACCTGCCTACAGTCGCGGTAAATGCGCACTGTCCAGGCACAGTAAACGCTTGAGACGGGAGGACACGCGGACATGGCGAGCAAGGTCGAGGGGGGATCCGGGACGCCGGAGCGCGCGGAGATCGGCCGCGTGATCGATACCGACATCTCGGCGCGTCTGGACCGGCTGCCCTGGGGCCGCTTCCACGTGCTCGTCATCGTGGCCCTGGGCATCACCTGGGTGCTGGACGGGCTCGAGGTCACCCTCGCCGGCTCCCTGGTGGGCGCCCTGCGCCAGCCGCCGATGTCCTTCTCCGAGTTCGACGTCGGGCTGGCCGCCTCCTGCTACCTCGTGGGCGCCGTGACCGGTGCCATCGGCTTCGGCTGGCTCACGGACCGGATCGGCCGCAAGAAGCTGTTCTTCATCACGCTGGCCCTCTACCTCGTCGCCACGGCGGCCACCGGCCTGTCGTGGAACATCTGGAGCTTCTGCTTCTTCCGCTTCCTCACGGGGGCCGGGATCGGCGGCGAGTACACGGCGATCAACTCGACCATCCAGGAGCTTGTCCCGGCCCGGGTCCGCGGCTGGACCAACCTCGTCATCAACGGCTCGTTCTGGATCGGCGCGGCGCTGGGCTCGTTCATGTCGATCGTGCTCCTGAAGCCCGAGGTGATCGACCCGGCCTGGGGCTGGCGCGTCGCCTTCTTCACCGGCGGCGCCATCGGCCTCGTGATCCTGCTCCTGCGCACCTGGATCCCCGAGAGCCCGCGCTGGCTCGCGACCCACGGCTACGCGGCGGAAGCCGACCGGGTGGTCACCGGCATCGAGAAGCGCTTCACCGACGAGGGCGTGACCCTGCCGCCGGTGGACGAAAGCAAGCGCATGAAGGTCCGCACCCGCGACCACACCCCCCTTTCGGAGGTGTTCAAGGCTTTGTTCGTGACGAGCCGCAAGGAGACCATGGTCGGCCTCGCGCTGATGATCGCCCAGGCCTTCTTCTACAACGCCCTGTTCTTCACCTACGCGCTGGTGCTGGAACGCTTCTATCAGGTGCCCGGCAACCACGTCGGCTGGTACCTGCTGCCCTTCGCGCTCGGCTCCTTCCTGGGCCCGCTGCTGCTCGGGCGGCTGTTCGACACGATCGGACGGCGCAAGATGATCGCCTTCACCTACGGCATCTCGGCCCTGCTGCTGGCCGGCGTCGGCCTGCTGTTCCGCCTCGACGTGCTCGGGCCGGTCGGCCAGACCGGGGCCTGGATGGTGGTGTTCTTCTTCGCCTCGGCGGCGGCGAGCTCGGCCTATCTCACGGTCTCCGAGACCTTCCCGCTGGAAATCCGGGCGCTCGCCATCGCGGCCTTCTACGCGGTCGGCACCGGCATCGGCGGCGTGTCGGGGCCGCTCCTGTTCGGCAGCCTGGTGGAGACCGGCTCGCGGGACTGGGTCCTGTTCGGCTACGGCCTCGGCGCGGTGCTGATGCTCATCGCGGCAATCGTCGGCGGGATCTGGGGCACGGCCGCGGAGGGCAAGTCCCTGGAGGAGGTCTCGAAGCCGCTGGCGGCGGCCTGAGCGCCGGCCCTCACGGGCCGTGCCGCCGCGACCGGGGCGCCGTCGCCGGTCGCCTCGCCCCGTTGGCGGCGACCGCGCCCGTCCGTCACGCCTGCTTGCGCCAGACCTGCCCGTGGTAGACGAACTTGGCGCCCTCGTTCGCCAGCGCCGCCAGACCCCGGAAGGCCGGATCGTGGACGGTGATCACGCTGGTCGGGATCTGGCGCATCATGGCGGCGAAGGGTGCCTTCTTCTCGAAGGCGGCGCGGAAGCCGCTTTCCGCGAGCACCTTGAGGATCCGGGGCGCGATGCCGCCGCCGATATAGACGCCGCTGGTCGCCAGAAAGGTCAGCGCGAGATCCCCGCAGACTCGGCCGAGCACCCGGCCGAAAAGCTCGAGCGTCTCGGCGGCATGCGGATCGGTGGCGTTGAGCCCCGCTTCGGTGACGGCGGCCGGCTCGATCTTCCCGTGCGGCTGCCCGGTCCGGACATGGGCGACCGCCGCGTGCAGCCGCGACAGCCCCGGACCCGACAGCACCGTCTCCACGGTGATGCGGTCCTCGACCCGCTCCAAGACGCGCCAGACCTTCTCCTCGAACGCGTCGACCGGGCCGAGATCGGTGTGGCCGGCCTCGGTGGACACGATGGCGAGATGCGCCGCGTAGGGCACCAGCGCCGCCGCGCCGAAGCCCGTTCCGGGGCCTAGCACAACCCGCGCGCCGCCGGGCACGGGCGGACAGGGCCCCACGGGCGTGAGGTCGTGGGGCTCGATATCGGCGGCACCGGCCGCCACCGGGACATAGTCGTTGACCACCACCGCGGCGGAGAGATCGAAATCCGCCGCGATGCGCTGGCCGGCGATCTTCCAATGCGCGTTCGTCAGCTGGATCTCCGGCCCGTCGACCCGGCCGGCGATCGCCAGGATGGCCGAGCGCGGCGAAGGCCCGCCCCCCTTCGCCAGCGACGCCCTGATGGCGCTCGACGGATCGGGATGGTCGGCGGTGGCCTCGTGGGAAAGCAGGCGGGGCTGTTGGCCGGCCGTCTCGATCAGGCCGAACCGCGCGTTCGTGCCGCCGATGTCGCCGACCAGAACCGGAAACTCGAACATCGCAACAAGCCCCTGCTACCTGTCCCGCCGCCGACGGGATCCGCACCCGACGCGGCTTCGGCGCTACATCGGCCCCGCGCCCCGGCGCGGGCAAGTCCCATTCGGCATCGGCCGCCTCTCAATGCGGCGCGATCGTGGTGTCACGCGGCCGGCCGATGACGCCAAGATGCGTATCGCCAAATCCGCTCGCGTATTTGAGACCATAGCCCAGCGCACGATCGAGGCCGATATGAGCGAGCCAGATCAAGGCCAATCCCACGAGATCGAAGTGGCCGAGGCCAGCCGCCAGACACAGGCCGACCAGCGGCAGGGCCAGGAAGTGAGCAAGGTTGTAGAGCACGGCACCGGCCACCGGGCCGGCCGCGTAGCCCAGCATGCTCACGTCGGGGACGAACAGCAGCGCGGCGAAGATCCACCACGATTGCCCGAGCCAGCCGTAGGCCGACACGGCGCCGGCCAGGATGCAGGCGCCCTCGAGCCGCAGCAGCATCCGCGGCCAGCCGTCGACGGAACGATTCGACATCGCGGCTCCCCATGATCGGCGCGCAGGACGACAGCCCGGGCCGCGGGCCGCGGGCCGACTGGCGAGACGGCTCAAGCCCGCGGAAGCGCGTCGGGATCGATCGCCCCCCCGGCGGCCCAGTCGCGCAGCAGCGCGCGGACGGCGGCGGGGTCGGGCAGGCGGCGGCGGGCGACGGTCTCGCCCTCGCCCACGCGTACCGCGATGCCGCCATCCTCGTTGATCGACGCGAAGGCAATCTCGTCGGTGCGGTCGTCCCCGAAGAAGACGGGTGTCCGGCCGGCATAGGGCGCCTCCGCCATGAAGGCGCGGATCGCGTGCGCCTTCGTCGCCTGCGCCGGGACGATCTCGCCGACCGCCTTGCCGAGTTGCAGGCGGTACGCGAGGCCGAGCGCGTCCGCCGCGTCCTTCACGAGCGTTTCGGCCCGAGCGGCATCGTCGGGATCCGCGAGGCGCCAATGCACCGCCACCGACGCGCCCTTGTCTTCGATCAGGACCCGCGCCAGCGCCGCGGTCTCGGCCTGGAGACGCGCGACCTGCCGGCGCAGATCCGGGTGATCCTCCATCTGGCCCCCCGTGATCGCACCGCCGACCCGGCGCTCGACGCCGTGAAGGCCGGCCGCGTCCAGGCGGGACGGCGTCAGAAAGCCGTCGATCACCGTCACCGGCCGGCCGGTCACAATCGCCAGCGCCCCGTCGAGGCGCGCCCGGAGCCGCTCCAGATCCTCCACCAGCCCGGGCTCGACCTGCACGGCGTCCGGCCGCGGCGCGATCTCGGTGAGCGTGCCGTCGAAGTCGAGGAAGAGGGCGATGTCCATCGCGGGCGATCCCGGGCTCGAGTGTCGGCGACGGGCTAGCACGGGCGAGGCCGACGACAAACGCCGGCCGCGCCGCCCTATCTGTATCCCCAAAGGCACGTCACGAGGTTTCCCATGAGAGGATCGCCCTTCCGGCCCGTTCCGGATCCGGTCAGGCCCGGCGAGGAGAGCGTCTGGGACTATCCGCGGCCGCCGCGGCTGGAGCCCGTCCGGGAGCGACTGCGCGTGGTGCTGGGCGGCGGTGCGATCGCCGAGACCGTCTCCGGCTTCCGGGTGCTCGAGACCTCGCACCCGCCGACCTACTACCTGCCGCCCGCCGACATCGCGGAGGGAACGCTCGTGAATCCGCGGCGCGGCGGGATCTGCGAGTGGAAGGGCCAGGCGGTACTGTTCGACGTGCGGGGCGGCGACCGTCTCGTCCCCGGGGCCGCCTGGGCCTACCCGGACCCGACCCCGGATTTCCGCGCGATCGCCGGCTATGTCGCGTTCTACGCCGGCCCGATGGATGCCTGCTTCGTCGGTGGGGCCCAGGCGACGCCGCAGCCCGGAACTTTCTACGGCGGCTGGATCACGCCCGGCATCGTCGGACCGTTCAAGGGCGGTCCCGGAACGATGGGCTGGTGATTTTCCAGCCCTCCCCTTCTACCTTCCGGACCGTCACGACGAGGAGACCGCATGAGCGCGCTGACCGAGACCGATCCGACCGGCGCCGGGTTCAGCCCGGAAGGTCTCGCCCGGATCGCGCCATGGATGGACCGCCTCGTCGACGAGGGCCGGCTCGCCGGCCTGTCGGTCACCGTGGCGCGGCGCGGCCGTGTCGCCTTCGCGCGCGCCTGCGGTCAGGCCGACCTCGCCCGGGCGACGCCCTTCACCCTCGATACGGTGACGCGGATCTACTCGATGACCAAGCCGCTCACCTCGGTGGCGGTGATGCAGCTCTACGAGCAGGGCCTGTTCCAGCTCGACGATCCGATCTCCCGGGTCCTGCCCGAATTCGCCGAGATGCGGGTCGCCGTGGGCGGCAACCGGGCGAAGCTTGAGACCGAGCCGGCCCGCCGGGCGATCACCGTGCGGGACCTGCTGACTCACACGGCCGGGCTGACCTACGGCTTCATGGAGGCGACCCTCGTCGATGCGCAGTATCGCGAGCACGGCGTCGACTACCTGGCGCGCGAGGGCACGCTCGCCGAGATGACAGCCCGGGTGGCGAAGCTGCCGCTCCTCGCCCAGCCGGGCAGCGCCTGGAACTACAGCGTCGCCACCGACGTGCTCGGCCAGTTCGTGGCCGCCCTGAGCGGTCGTCCGTTCGCCGACTATCTCCGTGAGGCGGTGATCGAGCCGCTGGGCATGATCGATACCGACTTTTTCGTCCGGCCGGAGCTGATGCCGCGCTTCTGCGCCACCTACGCGTATGACCGCGCAAGGCAGCTGCGCCTGTTCGACGATTCCGTGGAGACGGCCTTCGCGAAGCCGCCCGCCATCGCGTCGGGCGGCGGCGGCCTCGTCTCCACGGCCGCCGATTACCAGCGCTTCTGCCGGATGATCCTCAACCGCGGCACCCTTGACGGCACGCGCCTCCTGGGCCGCAAGACCGTGGAGTTGATGCTGTCGAACCACCTGCCGGGCGATCTGGCCGCGATGGGCACGCCGCGCTTCGCCGAGACTTCATACTCCGGCATCGGCTTCGGTCTGGGCTTCTCGGTGATGCTCGATCCGGCCCGCGCCCAGATCCTCGGCACGCCCGGCGAGGTCGCCTGGGGCGGCCTCGCCTCGACGGCGTTCTGGATCGATCCCGCCGAGGATCTGTCGGTGGTGCTCATGACGCAGCTCGTGCCGTCTTCGGCTCTGCCGATCCGGCGCGAACTGCGCGTCCTGACCTACGCGGCCCTGGCCGACTGAAGGCCGGTGCCCCTCACTCCGCGGGGGGCGCCTCGGTGGCGGCGGGCTTCTGGGCCGGTTTGGCACCGGCCTTGGCGGTCGGCTTGGGGGCGGCGCTGGCGTACTCCGGATCGGTGCGCGGACCGTTCGGACCATTGGTCGGGCCCGGGAGCTGACCGGGCGCGAGATCGGTGACCTTGGTCCAGGTCTGCGACTTGCACAGGAACGCGATCAGGCAGCCGCGCACCGTCAGCTCGCCGGGCGTGTCGGTCCAGATGGTGACGTCGTAGGATTTGCCGTCCTCGGAATTGTAGATCTTGCCCTCGAAATGGGCGTCCGCGTTCGGCTTCAGGCCCAGGATCAGCTGGTGACCGAGCGACGGCCGCGCCTGCTTCTTGGGATCGGGGTTCTTGAAGTCGATCCGCGGCTCGCCCTTGTCGTTGAGCGGAACCTTCAGCCAAACCACGTAGCCACAGAGCCGGTCGCCCGCGGTCCCGCACTTCTCGAGACGCACGCGCGCCCGGCCGTCCTCGGTCAGGTAGGTGCCGCTGGGATCAGTGGGCGTCTTGGCCTGGGCCGTGCTCGCCAATGCCGAGAGCGCCAGGATTGCGAGCGGCGCAACCCGGCGACCGATCGATGTAAACCGCATACCTGAACTCCCATCCCTCGCGAGTCGTGATGGAGCCTTGACCGCCCGCCCTCGCGTAAACCGCTTTCGCGCGCGGAAAGACCGCTCTCCCCGCGCCATCGCGCCCGCGCCGAGCCGAGAACCGGACGACGTGCGCATCATGCCCGCCCTGTCCCGCGCGAAGTTGTCCGCATCATGACAACCCAACCGCAGTGTTGGGGCGTAATCGGCCCTGCGAAACGGGGGCTCGCGGTCCGATCCGCGTCGGCGGCAGGCTTCGGTCGGGTCAGAGCGCGCCCTGCATGAGCATCACGGCGCGCCATCGCCCGGGCTTGCGGCCGCCACGCCCGCAAGGATGCGACAGGCGTGAAGCCGAGGCTTTCATGCAATGCAGTCGAGGCGGGAGAGCCGCTGTCGGCGATGATGGCGACCAGAGTTCGGCGGTCGATCTGCTCGCTACCCGCGACCGGGGTCGCAAGCGGGCGGCGCCCGCCGCGGCCCGACCGGGCGCCGTGGATCAAATCCTCGCGGGTCGAGCGGCAGGCGGCGCGCTGGCGCTAGGGACCGGCATCGGCATAGCCCGCAACCGTGTCGGCTCAATCGGCCACGACACGGGATAGCCGCCTCCGCGCAGGACTTCGTAGCCGCGCCTCATTTCCGAGAGCGTCGGCGGCTCCCTCTCGACGCTGGCCGTGCTCGCAGTGACGGCGTCACCGTAGATCGCCGCGATGGCAGAACGATCGGCCCCGGTGGTCGAACGTATCACGTCTGTCACGGCGGCCCGTTAAGCGAAGTCGCCAACCACCGGCAATGGCACGGAGCTATCTCGGGCGGGCACGGCCACCGCAGGCGGGCAACCGTGACGCTGCGGCGGGATGGTCGCCTGGCGACTGATCCCGCAGGCTCGGAGAGCCGGTGGATTACTCGGCGGCGGACATCTCGGCAGTGAAGTGGCCGCACCAGTCTTTGGAGGCGACGACCGGCCAGAGGCCCTTCGACTCCGGGGCGGGCTGGCTGACCGGCGGATTGAAGCGGCAGAGGCCTTCGTCACCCTTTGCCTGGGCGCCGTTGAGCTTGTGATCGTCGAAGAAGCGGCAGCTCTCGCAAGCGGCGTTCGCGGTACCGGCCATCGGGTCTCTCCATCGGCTGACTGGGGGGCGGTGGAACCGTTTCCGGATCGTTCCCCCGCCAGTTCTTAATTAGAATAGCTCGAAAGAGCGGTCAACGGGCAGGCTTGCGCGGAGCTTATGTCGGGCCACGCAAGCTGGTGGTGGCCGAAGGCGCACGGGGCAGCCGCTGCGACGACGGCTGAGCGGCGGTGTTTCGAGATTCCCGCTGTACCCGCGGTGGCTGCAGCCAGGATCTGGGCTGGCCCCGAGGACGCCCGCGCAGACGGCATCGACTCTGTGCGACCGGGTGAGGTTCGAGAATGCGAAGAGGCCGGATTCTCAGGGAGAATCCGGCCTCGGCAATAGACACTTGTCGAATCAGCGTCGTCGCTACGCGATCCCGTCGCCTACGACGGCATCGCGTGCAGACAGGCTAGCCCTGCTTGGCCTTCTTGTTGGCGTTGTGGTGACCGATGGCGCAGCCAGCGGCAGCGCCCATCTTGCCGTGGCCCGCCATATGTCCGGCAACGCCGCCGACCACGGCACCCTTGAGGCAGCCCTTTGCCTCGGCCGGCGCGCCGGTAAGCAGGGCCGCGATGGCCAGGGCAGAAGCGAAGGCGATCCGGTTCGTCATCGACATGTCTCCTTGCAGTCGACCGGAAACGGCTGCGCGGTCCAACCCGTTCCGTCGAGGGCCGGGACCGGGACGCGCCTGTTCCGGTTCACCGCGATGGGCGCGGTCAGCGCGCGAGACTCGCCACCAGTCGCACGAGGTCGGACTGGCGTGTCGCGCCGGTCTTGGCGAAAATCGCCTTCAGCTGCGAGCGGGCGGTTGCCGCAGTGATCGCAAACCGCGCTGCGCTCTCCGCGAGCGAGGTGCCAGTCGACAAGGCCAGGGCGAGACGTGCCTCCGCGGGAGTCAGCCGATAGACCGCCTGGAGAATGGTGGAGGTCGGCACCGTCATGGTCCCGGGAACGCTGCAGAGGAGGAGCGTGCTCGCTCCCCCGAACAGGCCGCGGGTCGGTCCGACCAACGGCACGACGTGGATCACGATGGGCGGCGCGTCCTGTCGCGGCACCACCACGGAGGAGATGGGCGGGCGGCCGAAGGGCCGCGCCAGGGCTTCCAGCTGCCGGGTTGCCTCCGGATTGTCCGCAGTGAGGCGACCGCCCGTGAGCTTCAGGTCGCGACCGAGGAGCGCGCCGAAGGCGTCGTTCCAGCGGAGCGCGCGCCCCTCGAAATCGAGGATCAGGGCGGGCCGGTCGATCAGCTCGAAGGCCTGCGTCAGCCCCGCCAGGCGGGCCTGCTCCACCATCGACGTCAGCAGAGCCGCGCGCTGCAGAAGCGGCGACAGGGTGGCGAGGCGCCGTTGCTCGTGTGCCTCGTACGGCCCCTGCTCCACCGTCCGCTGCAGGGACAGGCACCAGAGACGGCCCTTTACTGCGAAGCCGATGCCGGCGAACCAGCGCAGGCCGCGGGAGGCGAGCAGATCCTGGTAGAAGGGCAGGCGTGCGACTTCCTCAGGGGTGGTGAAGTCCTGATCGACCGCGATCCCGCGCGTCCGCATGAACGGAATTCCGCGCAGGCGGTGGTCGTCGCGGTGCCAGCCTTCGTCGAAGTAGCGGCGCGATGCGTCGGCGAGCGAGGCGGTGCAGAGCGATTCAAGGCTTCTTCGATCGGACCGGAGGAGCAGTGCTCCCTCGCTGCCGGACGCCCGCACGGTGCGCTCGGCCAGATCAGGCCAGCGCGCAGGATCGATGACCGCCTCCTCGAGATCTTCCCGGAACCCTGTCTCAAGATCGTCGCGCAGGCGAGCGAAGAGATCCGGCCTCACGCCCGCCATGCGGCACGCCCTCCTCGCAACGAACAATGCCGTCCGGCACCGCGCCGCAGAGTTTCGACCCGCAGCTCGGACCGGCTTTCACCAGCGAACTATAAATCACGTCGTTAAATCCGAGCAAGCGTCCGGATGTATACAGCTTTCGATCGAGAGTACCGAAGTCTGAGGTGTCGGGATCTCGACGGGGCCGCCTCGTCCAGCGGCTCGAACGTCGGGCCTTTTCATTTCGCGCTATCTCGAAGGTCGCGCCCGCAGGCGAGCCCGACTTCCCACACGGGCGGGAGTCCGCCTCCGCAGTTTGCCACGGCTTGCGATTTACAACCTCTGATAGAATTGGGAAAAGCCGGGTTCAAGCCTCGTTAACCAAGCTTTGCGATTGTATCGCGGTGCGCGGCTCGATCATGGGTTGTCTTCGAGCGAGCGCAGTCGAGCAGGATGCGGCTGAGGTCGATGGCGTTTTCCCTGTCTGGATTCCGCGGCGCGCCGTCCCGGCACGCCGGTCGCCCGGCCGGCGTCCTGGGGGTCGCCGTTGCGCTGCTCGGCTGCGCCCCGCTGCTCGCGGGCTGCATGTCGAGCCGTCCGCAGAGCGCGACGCGCGCGGGAACCGATGTCACCCAAACCGGCACCATCTCGGAGGGCCTGCCGCCCGCGTTGGTCGCCGCGGCGCAGGAGGAGGTCGGACGCACCATGCGCCTCGGGCTGGCGAACTACCGGCTCAATGTCGGCGACAATGTCGAAGTCTCGTTCCTGATCGATTCCAGCGTCGTCCAGCCGACCTACCGGCTGAATCCGAACGATGAGTTCGACGTCGATTTCCGCACCCATCCGGAGTACAACCGGACCGTGATCGTCCGGCCGGACGGCCGGATCTCGCTGCCCGGCAAGAACGGCATCAAGGTCGCGGGGCTGTCGCCGGAAGCCGCGGCCGCGCTGATCAAAAGCACCTACGACGACGTGCTGATCGACCCCGTCGTCACGGTGATGCTGCGCCGGTTCCGCACCGTGACGGACGATTTCCGCGACCTCACCCAGCGGGCCGATATGGGCCGCGTGAAGGTCCTGGCGATCGAGCCGGACGGCAAGATCAACCTGCCGATGGTGCCAGCCGTCCAGGCGGCGGGCCGGACCGTGCATGAGGTCGCCGGCAGCCTGAACGCCGCCTACAAGCACCAGCTCGCCTCGGTCACGACCAGCGTGCGGCTCGCGAGCCTCGTCCCGGCCAACACCATGGTGTTCGGCGAGGTGCGCGCCCCGGGCCCGGTGAGCCTTCAGGGGCCGCGGACCCTGGCTCAGGTCCTGGGCTCGGCCGGCGGCGTCCTGCCGACGGCCGCCGGCGAGGCCGTGCGCATCATCCGCTTCGACGCGGAGGCGGCCGGCAGCGTCCGCATCGTTGATATCAGCCAGCCGGGGCTCGCGGACTCGATCGTCGTGCCGCCCAACGCCACCGTCTACGTGCCGCCGTCGCTGCTCGCGAAGACCGCCCGCGCGGTGGATCTCGTGGTGCGCCAGATCCTGCTCTTCAACGGGACCGGCTTCGGCGTGAACTACATCACCGGGCCGTCCGCCAGCACCTCCAACACCGCCACCGTGAGGTCCGGCACGTGAGCCAGACCGACCTGACCGCCGCCGACGCGGGCGAAGGCCCGGCCTTCGACCTTCGCGACGCCCTCGCGGCCCTGTTCCGGCACATCCGGCCGGCCCTGCTGATCCTGGTCGCGGCCATCGTCGGCGCCGGGATCTACCTCCTGCTGACCCCGGCCGAATACACGGCGGACGCCAAGCTGATCATCCGTCTCGGGCGCGAGAAGGCGGGCGCCCCGCTCCAGGGCGGCGCCAACCAGAACTACATGTTCTCCGAGCGCGCGCAGAACGTGAACAACGAGATCGAGATCCTGCGCGACCCCAGCATCGTGCGCGACGAGTTCGCGGCGCTGAAGCAGATGACGCCCACCGGCGATCCCGGCCCGCCCCCCGCGGACTGGATCGACTGGTTCATCTACCAGGGGCGCCAGGTCCTGCGCAGCGCCAAGGCGGTCAAGACCTGGATCGTCGAGACGGTGCGGGTGCCCTTCGAGGCGGTGGGCCTGCTGCGACACCTCACGCCGGACGAGAAGCTCTACGAGGCCTATCTCGCGTCCTTCAAGGTGGCGTTCGTCAAGGAGACGGACGTGATCGTGACCGGCTTCACCTGGACGGATCCGCACTTCGCCGCGCAGGCGCTCAACCGGCTGCTCGACGCCTACAAGCGCCGGCACGTGGAGGTCTACGCCGACGAGACGCCGGCCTCGTTCTACCAGAGCAAGCTGGAACGCGCCCGGGCCGACCTCGCCGCCATCGACGCGCAGCTCGCGACCTACCTCAAGGGCAACAACACCGCGAGCTTCGAGATCGAGCAGCAGAACGACCTCGGCACGCTGGCCGATCTCGCCAAGCAGAAATCGGCGGCGCAGATCGAGCGCGAGGTGGTCGAGACCCGTCTCAAGCGCACCCGCGAGGCCGGACCCGACCGCTGGCAGCCGACGCCCCCCGACGCCGACCCGACGGTCACCGCTTTCGACCAGCGCTGGGCGGACCTGAAGACGAAGCGTGCCGAACTCGCGGTCCGGTTCCGGCCGACCGCGCCCGAATACGTGAGCCTCGACCGCGATCTCGCCGCCCTGGCGCGGCAGAAGTATCAGTCGCTCCTCGCCGCCGACACGGCGAAGCTCGCCGTGCTGGCCGAGAAGATCCAGAGCATCACGGCGATTGAGCAGACGCGCCGCAAGGCCGCCATCGGCCAGAGCGACGCGGCGCTGGCCTATGGCCGGCTGACCCAGCAGAAGGGCCTGCTCACCGACGAGATCACCGAGACGCAGAAGCGGATCGACGCGCTGAAGACCGGCACCGGCCTCGACGCGCAGGCCGTCACGTCCTCGGCCCTGGTGGCGCGCGCCGTGCCGCCGCGGCTGCCCTCCGGCCCGAACCGGCCGCTGATCCTCGGCCTCGCGGCCGGTCTCGGTCTGCTCGCCGCGCTGGCCTACGTCGCCCTCGCGGAGATCCTGGCCCAGACCTACCGCAGCGCGTCGGAGGTCGCCCGCTCGCTGCGGGTGCCCGTTCTGGCCGCGGTGCCGCTGCAGACAGGAACCGCCGGATGATCGCCGCCGCAGCCGCCCCCCGCATCGATCCGGCGATCCTCGAACCGGCGCTCGTCCAGCTCACCCGGAACGAGGCGCGCGTGCGCCGGGTCGGCATCACCGCGGTCCAGACCGGCGAGGGCGTGAGCACGCTCGCCCGCGAGCTCGCCGGCGCCTACGCCCGGCGCGGCCGCAGCGCCGTGCTGATCGAAGCCAACTGGTCCCGGCCATCTCTCGCCGAGGCCTACGGACTGATCGGACGGCCGGGCTTCGCCGACATCGTCGCCGGGGCGGTAGCGCCGAGCCGCGGCGTCCACGCGGTCGCCGACGGCCTCAGCGTCGTGCCCGCGGGAACCCCGGCGGCGATCCGGAAGGCGACTTTGGACGACGGGCGCGTCGAGGATTTCCTGGCGCTGGTCGACGAGCGCTTCGATCTCGCCCTCGTGGATTGCGAGCCGATCACCGAGATCGGCGACGCCGCGGCGCTCTCACCCTTCGTGGACGGCTTCATCGTGGTGATCGGCGCCGAGCGCACCCGCCGAGCCGTGGCGCAGCAGGCCCTGGCCGACCTGAGGGCCGCCGGGGGTGCCCCGCTGGGCGTGGTCCTCAATCGCACCCGCAGACCGATCCCGAAATGGCTCTACCGGTGGCTCGGGTGAGCGCGGCGCACACTCGCACGCTGCGGGCCCTGCCCATCGCGGGAATCGGGTTCGCGGCGGCGGCTGGCGCGGTCGCACTGAGCGCGGCGCCCCTGAAGTTCGCCGTCGTCGGGTTGGCGGCGGCATTCGGCGGCGTCGGCGCCCTGATCGTCGGGCGGCTCTATCGCCTGACGCCGGTCCTCCTCGTGGCCCTCGCGGTCGGGCTGACGGTCAAGCTCGACGTGAGCTTCTTCCAGCATTTCGAGGCGGTCGGGCAGTACCTGCCGAGCATCGGCGGCGGGGCCGGCCTGACGGTGAGCGTCGCCCTTCTCGTGGCCGTGGCGCTGATCACCGCCAAGCTCACGGGCCTCTGGGAGAATGCGCCCGGCCTGCGGCTCGACCGCCCCCTCGTCCTGACGCAGGTCGGCTTCCTGATCGCGGGCCTGCTGTCGCTCACCAACGCCACCGACCCGGCCTATCTCTGGTTCGACACGTGGCGCTTCGTCGGCCTGCTCCTGGTCTCGGTCGCGGTCTCGAACCTGTCGGAATCCGACATCCGGACCCTGGCGCTGGCGATCTGCGCCCTCTGCCTCGTCCAGACCGCGGTGGCGGGGCTGCAATATGTCTCGGGCTCGGAACTCGGCCTCTCGGTGCTGGGCGAGGAACAGATCGTCGAGGAGAACATCAACTTCTCGGCGCAACGCCGCGCCGGTGGCCTGAAGGTCCACCCGAACATCCTGGGCTATTATTACGAGTTCGTCTGGCCCCTCGCCCTGGCGCTGGCCCTCTCCCGCGGCCCGCTGATCCTGCGCCTCGTCGGAGCAGCGGGCGCCGCGTCGGCACTGGTCGGGGTGGTCCTGACCCTGTCGCGCGCATCCTGGCTCACCTTCCCGGTCTCCGCCGCGCTCCTGATCCTGCTGGTTTATCGGGACCGTCTGTTCTCCCGGGCGAGTCTGATCGTCTTCGGTCTTCTGGCAATCGTCGGCAGCGTCGCGGCCCTCTATGCCGGTCCGCTGATCTGGGAGCGGCTCACCGCCGACGATGGCGGCTCGGCCGCCCAGCGCGGCCCGCTGAACGCGGCGGCCCTCGCCCTCTTCGAGCAGTTTCCGGTCTTCGGCGTCGGCCTGAACAACTTCGGCAATCAGTTCGCGGTCCTCGACAAGACCGGCCTGTCCCGGCTCGCCGGGCTCTTCGACCGGTCGAACCACGTGGTGCACAACCTGCACATCCTGATCCTCACCGAGGTCGGGATCGTCGGCTACGCGGCCTTCGCGCTGGTCTTCGGGATCGGCATCGCCCGGGGGTTCCGCGCGGCCCGCCGCGCGCCGGTGGGCGATCCCCTCGCGGCGATTGCGGCGGCCTGCGCGGTGGGGCTGATCGCGCATCTGCTGCACGGCCTGGTCGATCCGGGCTTCCGCCTGAATCTCGGCATCGCCGAGCTGCTCTACACCGGCCTCGGACTGATCGCCGGGGTGCGTGCCGCCCAGCGGCAAAGGGCCGTTCAGGCGCGCCGGCCGGTCGGGCCGATGGAACCGAGAGGCGCGACACGCGCCCTCCCCGCCCAACGGAAAGGAACCGCGTCCCCCCTCGCCAGCGCCCCGGGAGCGCCCGCGTCCAGGACCGGCCATACCCCCTTCACACGTGGAGACCGATCATGAGCGCCGTCAGCCTCAGCGTCCTGATCGTCACCTACAACGCCGGTCGGGACATCGCGACCTGCCTGGAACTGCTGGCCTCGAGCCGGATCGACCGCCCCTACGAGGTGATCCTCGTCGACAACGCCTCGACCGACGGCACGCCGGAGCGCGTCGCGAAGGCTTTCCCCTGGGTGCGGGTGATCGCCGAGCGCACCAACCACGGCTTCGCGGGCGGCAACGCCGTCGCCCTGGAGCACGCGCGCGGCGAGGCGATCCTGCTCCTCAACCCCGACGCGTTCCTGCGCGACCCGGAGGCCCTGACCGGTCTCCTGGCCCATCTCGACGCGCATCCGGACGTCGGCGCCGTCGGCCCGCGGCTGACCTTTCCGGACGGGACGCATCAGGTCGGCGATGCCGGCTACGAGCCGCGCCCGCTCTCGATCCTGGTGCACGCCGCCGGCCTGTCGGGCCGCCTCGGCCGGCGTGGCCTCTATCTCGCCAGCCGGCAGGCCCGCGGCACCGGAGCCCTCGACGTGGACTGGATCTGCGGCGCCTGCCTGCTCCTGCGCCGGTCGGCGATCGCCGCCATCGGCGGTCTGCACAGCCCGATGTTCCTCTACGGCGAGGACGTGGATTGGGGATGCCGCCTGCGCGATGCCGGCTGGCGCGTCGCCTACCTTCCGGGGATTGCCGTTCTCCATCTCCAAGGGGGCTCGGGAGGTACCCGCTCGCCCCGCTGGCTCGACGGGCTGGCGACCATCTACAGCCTGCGCAACGCCGGCCGGCGCCTCTCGTCGCCGGCCTTCTTCTCGGCCCCGCTGCGGCTCGGCTTCACCCTGCGCGCCCTGGCCTACGGATTCGCGGCCCGGCTGCGCGGGCAGCCGGACCTCGCCCGCAAGGCCGAGGACATGCGCAGATTTGCCAGCCATCTGCGCAGTCTTCGCCTCTGACCGGACCGTCCCTCACGGTCGTTTACGAATGAACACCATGTGGTAGCCCTTGAACGGGCCCGGCGT
Organism: Methylobacterium sp. XJLW; assembly: GCF_003254375.1. Classification (NCBI taxonomy): domain Bacteria; kingdom Pseudomonadati; phylum Pseudomonadota; class Alphaproteobacteria; order Hyphomicrobiales; family Methylobacteriaceae; genus Methylobacterium; species Methylobacterium sp. XJLW. Next base: position 731,433 of record NZ_CP016429.1, read on the forward strand.
GAGCCGGAACAGCAGCTCCCAGAACTTGCCCAGGACGATGTTCTCGCCATGATAGAACGGCTGCCCGTCGAAACTGTAGGTGAAGTGCTCGAACCGATCAGTTGGGAAAAGCCGCTTCCGCGCCGCCTCCGTGTTCATCGTGTAGAGCGGCACGAACGAGTCGATCTCGACCCGCCGGGGCTCGACGAGGCGCAGCACCCGGGCGTGCAGCCGCTTCGGGATGAGCCGTGCCCCGATCCCGACATAGCCCCAGCGGTTGGGCGTCCAGGCGCAGAGCCAGCCGCCCGGGGCGAGAACCCGGCCGAGTTCCGCCGCGGTGGGCTCGGGATGCTCGATGTGTTCGAGGACCGAGAAGGCCGAGATCAGGTCGAAGCTCCCGTCCGGGAATGGCAGCATCCCGTCGTGCCCGATCAGCCGGACCTCGTCGGCCGACTTGTTGCCGAGAACCGCCTCGTCGACGTCGCAGGCGACCACGTGGGCGCAGCGCCCGCGGAAGTCGCCGAGGTGTCGGCGCAATGGGACCGGATCATCGCTCCACTTGCCGCGTCCCGCGCCGAACTCCATCACCCGCATGTCCGGGCGGAGCAGCGCGTTGACCCGCACGATGTACTCCATCCGGTGGTCGTGCCGGGAGTAGCCTCCGGCTCCCATCTCCCGGAACAGACGCTGTTCGACCGTGACCATGCCTCAGACTCCTCTGAACGTGTCGCGCCCACGGCGCATGTGAAGGCGGGGGAGCCGGGCGGGCGCCCGGCGGTGGCGATCCTCGGCACACGCGGGGTGCCGGCGGCGCATGGGGGGTTCGAGACCCTGGCGGAGCGGCTCGCGCTCGAACTCGTGGCCCGGGGCTGGCGGGTCGAGGTCTACTGCCAGGTGCGCGAGCCGGCCCCGCCAACGGTGTGGCGTGGGATCCTGCTGATCCCGGTCGCGGTCCGGGGCGACGGTGCCGTCTCGACGATCGTGTTCGACCTGAAATGCACCCTGCGGGCGGCCTTCCGGCCCGCCCTGCCCCTCGTGCTCGGCTACAACACCGCGGCGTTCTCGCTGCTCTACCGGCTGACGGCCAAGCGCAGCGTCATGAACATGGACGGCATCGAGTGGAAGCGCGACCGCTGGTCGAAGCCCGCCAAGGCCTGGTTCTGGCTGAACGAGCGCCTCGGCAGCCTGTTCTCGACGCACCTCGTGGCGGACCACCCGGAGATCGCCACGCACCTCGCCCGCGGGACCTCGGCCGCCCGGATCACCACCATCGCGTATGGCGCCGACCCGGTTCTGGAAGCCTCGACCGAGCCGCTGGCGAAGTTCGGCCTGCGCCCCCGCGATTACGGACTGCTGATCGCCCGGGTGGTGCCGGAGAACCTCGTGCTCCAGGTCGTCCGGGCCTGGAGCGAGGTGCGCCCGGGCCTGCCGCTGCTCGTGCTGGGCAAGCTCGCGGAGTCCGACCCGTATCACCGCGCCGTCCGGGCGGCGGGCGGACCGGACGTGATCTTCGCCGGCGCGATCTACGAGGCCGAGCGCGTGGCCGCGCTCCGCTTTCACGCCCGCTTCCACATCCACGGCCACACGGTGGGCGGGACGAACCCCTCGCTGGTCGAGGCCCTGGGGGCGGGCTCGCCGATCCTCGCCCACGACAACCCATTCAACCGGTGGGTGGCGGGGCCGCAGGCGCTCTATTTCGGCGACGAGACCGAGTTGCGGCGGGGCATCCTGAGCCTGGTGCGGGCCGGGCCGGGCCGCCTCGACGTCATGGGCGCCGCCTCCCGTCGCCGGCACGCCGAGGCCTTCACGTGGCGCGTCATCTTCGACGCCTACGAGCGCGTCCTGCGCCGCCAGATCGCGCCCGCACGAGCCGGCCGCGGCGCGCTGCGGGCGGTCCGCGGGGAGCACGGGCGCGCGTGACAGGCGCCGCGGCCCTGCGCGGCCGGGTCTAGCGCCCATGAATCGTCCCCTGGGGGCGCCGCGGACTGCGAACCTGCCGCTGGGCGATCATCGTCACGGTGCCCGCCGGCACATCCCGAAGACTGCAGACCGCGATGCCGACCGTCGCGCCCGCGCCGATGGCGACCGATCCCTGGATGGCGGCGTGCGCGCCGACGATCGCGCCGTCCCCGAGATCAGGACCGTCGGCGGGAAACGGCTGGTCCGGAAGGACCCAGTCCCGCGGTCCGACCAATGTCCCGGGCAGCAGCGTCAGGTCGGCCCCGGCCGTCGCGCAGAAGGCGACCCGCGCCGGATGCGGCACGAACAGGCCCGGCCCCACGCGCGAGCCCGGATGCAGGCTGGCCCCCGTGAGACGCAGCGACAGGTCCGCCACGAGGGCGGCCGAGCGGCGCCAGCCCCTGCCGTGCAGCAGATGCGCGGTTCGATGCAGGATCGCCACCTGCATGGCCGGAAGCAGGAGGTGCATCAGGCGTCGGAGCCGGGCGGTCGGCTTCCCCCCCGTGGTCTGATGCAGGATGCGGGCGAAGTCGGCCGCCAGGAGGCGCCGCATCCCCGACAGGGTGCCATGGTCCGACATCGCGTTCCTCATGGCGCGACGTTCCGGCCGGGGAGCGGGCGCCAGGGTTGCGGCATGATCTCCTCGTCGGCCTCGACGGACTTCAGGGTGATGGTCCGCGGCCCGATCCGGGCGCGGTCCCCGACATGCACGGCGCCGAGGACGATGGCGCCCGCCTCCAGCATCACGTCGTCGCCCAGCACCGGAAGGCCCGGGCCGCCGCCGATATCCTGGTCCGGCTCCTTCAGCAGGCCGCCGATGGAGGCCTGGATGCCGAAGGCGGCGTCGCGGCCCACGGCGCCGGCGATCACGGTCCCATAGGGCTGCGGCAGGAACAGGCCGCCGGCGATCCGGCTGGAGGGCGGGATGTCGGCGCCGGTCCACCAGCCGTTCACCAGCCACAGCAGCCACGCCGCCATCCGCCAGCCGCGCTCATGGGCATAGCGGGACAGGCGGTAGAGCCAGATCGCGTGGTAGCCCCGGCGAAAGGCCGCCGGCCCGCAACCGCGGCGGCGCCAATGATCCCGATCGGCGGCCAGGGCGGCCCGCACCTCCCCCCATCGGAGGCGCCGTTCCGGCTCCGCTTCTGATCGGCGCGAGAGACACAGGTCCGACCCAGCGGCTGTCTCGGACATACGCAGTCCTCCGGTTTTGCCAACGCGATAACTCTGCAACCATAAATTGAGACACCGGTTGCAAGCCATACGCAGCCTGCCACGATGCAATCGTAGGTCGCAGTTTTCAGTCAGACGTCACCGAGAGATGATCCGCTTGGTAAACCGATTGTCGGGGCGCGGACGGGCCGGCGGGCTCCGTTATGGTGCGAATCTGCTCGGGCAGGCTGCCGGCCGCGGCGTCTACCTTGCGGCAGGCCTCGCAGCCTTCGTGATGGTCGGGCACATGGCCGGGCCGGCGGCCCTCGGTCGCTACGGCCTCGCCCTGGCGATCCTGGCGGTGGCTCTGATCGCGGCGGATTTCGGCACGACCCTGACCTTCGGGGCGCGCCTCGGTGCGATCGAACCCGAGATGCGGGCGGCCGAGTTCGGCCGAATGCTGTCGGCGCGTCTCGTCCTCGGTCTCGGGACCGGCGCGGCGCTGCTCTGCATTCTGCCGATGCTGCCGGACGCCATCCAGCCCGCGCTGGCGCTGGCCGCCCTGCTGATGCCCCTCGCGGCCGCCCGCTTCCTCGACGCCCTGTTCCAGGTCTGCGGGCGGCCCGGCTGGTCCGTCTGGCCGGCGCTCGCCAACGCCGTCATCCTGATCGGCGGGACCGCGCTCGCGCTGTGGTTGCAGCTTCCGGAAGCGGCCCTGAGCCTTGCGGCGGTCGGCGCCGGCATCGCCTACGGCGCCGTGGGACTGGCGCTCGCGCTGCGCCTCGTGCCCGCCCGCCTCGCTCCCCTGCCGCAGGCCCTGGCGACCATCCGGGCCGCGGCGGGCGTGGGCGTCGCGAATGCCCTCGGTTCGCTCAACGGCCGGATCAGCCTCATGATGCTGGCCGCCTTCGCGGGCGCGGCCGAGCTCGGCCAGTTCACGGCCGGCTTCCGGTTCTTCGAGCTCGGGGCCGCGGTGGCGATCACCCTGTGTGCGCCGCTCGTGCCGGTCTTCGGACGGGCCGTCGGCCCCCTGGTGGACGGACGGCCGCGGACCGGGACGGCAGCGCTGCGGACCCGGGTTCGCACCGCGCTGGTCCCGATCCTGGCCGCCTCCTGCGCGGGAGCGGTGGCGGCCTGCGCCCTCGCGGAGCCGCTCGTGCGCCTCGCCTTCGGGCCGGACTTCCCCGGCGCCGTCCCGGTGCTGCGCATCGCCACCGGGATGAGCGTCCTGCTGATCGCGGCCACGATCCTGTTCGCGGGCCTCGTGCCGCTGGGGCGGACCGGCTTCGCCGTACGCGGGAGCGCGGCGGCCTGCGCCACCAACCTCATCGCCTGCACGCTGCTGATCCCCTGGAACTCCCTGCTCGGCGCGGCGCTCGCGGCGCTGCTCGCGGAGGCCGCGATGCTCCTCGTGCTGGCCCATGCCTTCTGGCGGCAGGCTGGACCGCCCCTGGCGCTGGCGGACATCCCGATCCTGGCTGCGCCGGGCCTCCTCACCGCCCTCGCCTGGGCGGCCGGCCCCGCCGCGCTGGCGCCCGGGACGGTCCCCGCCGTCGCGGCCGTCTCGGCCGCCCTGGTCGGGTGGCTGTGCCTGCGCCGCCCCCCGACCGATCCCCTCCCCCTCCCGCTTCCGGAAGCCTCGTCATGAGCGATGATCCCGTGCTCTCGGTCATCATCCCGACCTACAACCGCGCCGACACGCTGCGCCTGTGCCTCTGGGCCTTCGATCGGCAGGAGACGGACGCGCCCTTCGAGATCGTGGTCTGCGACGACGGCTCGACGGACGGCACCGGAGCGGTCATCGACCGCGCCGTCGCGACGGCCCGGATCCCGGTGGTCCATCTGCGCCAGGAGAATGCCGGCGCCAACGCCGCCCGCAACCGCGCCATTGCGGCGGCCCGGGGCGAGCGCCTCCTGATCGTCAACGACGACACCATCCCGGTGCCGGGCCTCGTCGAGGCGCACCGGCGCGCCCATGCGCGGCGGGGGGGACGGAGGACCGCGATCCTCGGGCGCATGACCATCGACCCGGCCCTGCCGTTCTCGCCGTTCTCGGCGCTTCACCACGACGCCTCCTACGATGCGCTCGCGGGCCGCGACGAGGTCGGCTGGGACGCGTTCCTGACCTGCAACGTCAGCGTCGACCGGGGCTTCCTGGAGGAGGCCGGGGGCTTCGACCCGAAGCTGTTCTGGCACGAGGATATCGAGCTCGGCGAGCGGCTGGCCCGGCGCGGCATGCGCCTGTTCTACGCCCCCGAGGCGCTCGGCTATCACCATCACCTCCTGGACGAGGCGGCCTATCTGCGCATCGCAGAGCGCGAGGGCGCAGCCCTGGTGCTGTGGTACCGCAAGCGCCCGGACCTCGTCGCGGATCTCGGCCGGCTCGGCCTGGTCGGGCCGCCGCCGCTCGGCGCGGCGGCACGCCACCGGGTTGCCGACCTCGCGATGCCGCAGGCCCTGCTGCCCGGCTGGCAGATGGCGGCCCGCGCGCTGACGCGGATCAGCCCGGAGGCCGGCCGCAGCGTGTGGCGCCGGCTGTTCCAGCGGCGCAAGCGGCTCGCCATCGCCCGGGCGCTCGCGGCATGAGACAGCCCCGCACGATCCTCGGCAGCGCCCTCGCGGCGCTGGTCCTGCCGGTCCTGGCCGCCTGCGGCCCGGCCGGCGCGCAGGTGCAGCAGAACATCCTGGTCGATCCCGCCGGCGGCACGAAGCCCGGCTACACCACGGTGGCGCGCCTCGCCGACGTGTCCTTCGCCACCCTCGGCCCCGGCTCGACCGTGCTGGTCCGCGGCGGCAGCTATGGCGACGTCGTCTTCATCGGGTCCCGCGGGACAGAGGCCGCGCCGGTCACGGTGGCGGCCGAAACCGGCACGCAACCGCGCCTGTCCAACTCGGTGGTGTTCGAGAACGCCGCCTACGTGACGGTCACCGGCCTGACCGTGCAGGGCGCGGTGAATTCCGGCTTCATCATCCGCCGGGGGTCGAGCCACGTGACGGTCGCGGGCTCGACCGTGTCCCGGTCCGGCCTCGGCATCTGGATCGGCGACGGCGCGGGCGCCGGGCACCGGATCACCGGCAACAGCCTCGCCGACAACCAGACCCACGGCGTCGCCGTCGACGTCATCAACGCGCCCCCCGAGGACCCGAGCTACATCCTCGACAACACCGTGACCGGCAACGGCATCCACGGGATGGAGATCAACGGCTCCGGCTACGTGGTGGAGGGCAACCGGGTCTCGGGCAACGGCGTCGGGATGTCGGGCACCTCTGGCATCCACGTCTACGCCAAGGACGCCGCCCAGGACGCGGGCGACCGCAACACCATCCGGTACAACATCGTCACCGGCCAGAAGGAGACCACCGGCCAGGACGGCAACGGCATCCAGATCGACCAGTGGTGCGACGAGAACATCGTCGCGTTCAACGTCGCGGCCGACAATGACGGCGCCGGGATCAACCTGTTCGACGCCGGCTCCAACACGGTGGTGAACAATACGACCACCGGCAACATGCGCGATTCCGGCGGCAAGCACGTCTATCGCGGCGAGATCGTACTCGCCTCCGACTATACCAAGCAGGTCGACCGCACGTCGAACAACCGGGTGCTCAACAACATCGCCTACGCGACCCGGCCGAACGTGGCCGCGATCGTGGTCGAGGCGACCACCACCGACAACAACAACGCGATCGGCCCGAACTTCCTCGGCAGCGCCGTCGGCGCCCCGCTCTACCGCTGGGGCAATCAGGCCACCGGCGACGGGACGAGCCTGCCGCTCAACGGCCAGGGGCCCGACCTCACCGGCACGCCCGCCTTCCGCGATCCTGCAAGCCCGATGACCGGCGGCCTCGCCCTGACCGCCGCCCCCGCCCGCGTCGGCATCCCGCTTGGCGCCACCCGCGACATCGCCGGCCGGGCCTACGCCCCCGGGGAGGCCCCGACCTTCGGCGCCTACAGGAGCCCTTGATATGCTTCGCATCGGCGTCGACGCGCACGTGCTCACCGGCAAGCCGCAGGGCAGCCGGACCTGGCTCGTGAACATCATCGGCCGGGCCGCCGCCCAGCACCCCGACGCCACCTACGTGGTCTATTCGGGCGATCCCGAGGCCTGCGCCCGCATCGTCTCGGGGGACAACATCGAGCACCGGCGGCTGCCGCGGGTCCCCGCGACCGTGCGGCTGACCCTGGTCTGGCCGTGGCTGTTCCTGCGGGATCGCCTGGACACGCTGCTCACCACCTACATCGCCCCGCCGCTGGTGCCGGGCGACCGGCAGGTGGTGGTGGTCCACGACATCCTGTTCGAGACCCATCCCGAATTCTTTCCCTGGTCGATGCGCTGGCGGAACAAGATCCTGACTCGGCTCTCGGCCCGGCGCGCCAAGCTGGTTCTGACCATCTCCGACTACAGCCGCGACTCCATCGCCAAGGTCTACGGCATCGAACGCCACCGCATCGCCGAGGTGCGCTGCGGCTCGACCCCGCCGCAGGCGGTCTCGGAGCGGACCCCGCTTGCGGACGGGCGGCCGTACCTGCTCATGGTCGGCCGGCTGGAGCCGAGGAAGAATCTCGGTCTCGTCCTCGATGCCTTCGCGCGGCTGCCGGAGGGCGCGGCGCGGCTCATCGTGGTGGGCAAGGGTGACGGCGAGCGGCCCGAGACCCTGGACCGCCTCGCCCGGACGCCGGACGCGGTGCACATCGCCGGCATCGACGACCGGGGGCTCTCCGACCTCTACGCCCGGGCCGCCGCCCTGGTCTTCCCGAGCCGCGGCGAGGGCTGGGGCATCCCGGTCCTCGACAGCCTCGCCCGGGGGACGCCGGTCATCGCCTCGAGCCTGACGGCCATCCCGGAGGCCGGCGGCAGCGCGGCGAGCTACTTCGACCCCGACGCCCCCGACCGGGTGGATCGGCTCGCCGAGCTGATGGGCGCGGCGATCGAGGGGCGGCTGCCCTTCGACGCGACCGCCGCCCGGGCCCATGCCGCGCGCCACGACTGGGACGGACCGGCCGCCACCTTCGTGGACCTGATGCGCGGCAGCTTCACGGCCCGCACGCATCTCCGGGACCTGATCCTGGCTGCCCCGAACCTGCGGGGGTGACGCCAGCGGAGACCGTCCGCCTGCTCATCGCGCGGCCCTCAATTGACCGACCACCGGACCCTCCGGCGCCTCGTCGGCGATGGGATCCCTGATCAGCGTCCAGTAGCCGAGCGCCGCCACCAGGGCGATCACCGCCCCGGTGATGAAGGCCATCGAGAAATGGCCCGTGCCGCCGACGATGAAGCCCGTCACGGTCGGCGCCAGGGCGCCGCCGATATAGCCGCCGAAATTCTGCATCGCGCCGAGCGACGCCGTGCAGCTGGCCGGCGCCGCCACGGAGGCCATCGCCCAGGCCGACGACGAGCTCACGTAGACGAGGAAGAGCGAGGCCGAGATGCAGGCGATGGCGAGGGTGTCGCTCGGCGTCAGGGCCGCCACGACCGTGCAGGCGGCGGTCGCCACCAGGGATCCGACCATCGGGATCTTGCGGCTGCGGATCGGGTCGACGCCCCGGCGGACCAGCATGTCGACCACGCGGCCGCCCAGGATCCCGCCCAGCACGCCGAAGGCGAAGGGGATCGAGCCGACGAGGCCGGTCTTCTGCAGGGTGAAGTGCCGCTCGATCTCAAGGTAGCTCGGCAGCCACGCGGTGTAGAGCCACGTCATGTAGATGCAGCCGAAATAGCCGACGATCATCCCCCAGCTGGTTCGGAACCCGAAGAGCCGGCGCCACGCGCTCCAGGTGACCGGGCGGCTGGCATTCGGGGCATCGCCCTCTTCCAGGAAGGCGCGCTCCCCCGGCGTCAGGTCGGTCTCGCGCGGGTTGCGGAAGACCCCGTAGACGATCGCGGCGAGCACGAGGCCGACCGCCCCCATGATCACGAACATCGCCCGCCAGCCGAAGCTCACCATGAGGAAGGTCAGCAGCGGCAGGGCCAGGAAGGTCCCGAGCGAGGAGGCGCAGTTCCAGATCCCCGTGGCGGTGCCGCGCTGGCGGATGTTGAACCAGTCGCGGGAGACCCGGGCGCAGGTCGGGAAATGCGGCGCCTCGCCGATCCCGAGCACGATCCGCGCGCTCACGAACTGCCAGAACGACGTCACCGCGCCGCCGAGCATCTGGCCGAACGACCAGCAGGTCAGGCCGAGCGTCAGCGTCAGGCGCGGTCCGAACCGGTCGGCGAGCACACCGGCCGGCAGCTGTGCGAAGGCGTAGGCCCAGAGGAAGGCCGAGAGCAGCAAGCCCATCTCGGGGATCGAGAGGCCAAGATCCTCCCGGATCAGCGGGTTGGCCACCGCCAGGGTGGCGCGGTCGACGTAGTTGACGACGCCCGCCGTCACGAGAAGGGCAAGCGAGATCGTCTGGATGCGGCGCACGCGCGGCGTTGCGGCCAAGGCCATCGTATCCTCCCGGAATGGCGGGCCCCTTGAGGGTCTCCGTGGCCGGCCGGTCCTGTGCGACTCGTGGCGGCCCGGCACCATTCTGCACCGAACGCGGCCGGACGGAAGGTCCGCCACCCCTCGCCTCGCGGCGCCGGGCGTCGTAGACCGGCCGCTCCGTCATCCTTCGAGTCCGGACCGTTGCGCCTGATCCAGATCACCCACCACGACCTCGACGGCTACGGCGCCTCCACGGTCGCCGCCGCCTGCGCCACGGTCGAGCGCGTCGTCCACGTGCCCCGCTACAGCGATGTCGGCCCGGTCTTCGAGGACGAGATCAAGCGTCTCGGCCGCGCGGCGGAGCGCGAGATCCTGCTGATGACGGATCTCGGCCTGGAGGAGCAGACCATCGCGGGCCTGAGGAAGTTCGCCGCGATGAACCGGCGCCGGGAGGACGGGCAGAAGCACCGCCTCGTGGTCCTCGACCACCACGCCTCGTCCCTCGACCAGATGCGCCGGCTGGGCCTGGAGGCGACCGCCGATGCAGCGCGCCCGGCGCTCCACCGGATCGATCTGGGCGATCCCGAGATCGCCGTGCTGATCGAGGACGACATCTGCGCCACGCGGATGACCTTCGAACACCGGGCCCTGTTCGCCACGCACGAACCCGCGACCGACCTGTCGAGCCTGCTGTCCGCGGTCGATGCCGTCGACCTCTGGCGCAAGGAAAGCCCGGCCTTCCGCGGCGGGCTCGCCCTGGACGAGTTGTTCTGGGAAGTCGTGTCGAGCTACGTGCCGGTCGGTCATCCCTGGCACGACCGGTTCGTGTCCGACATCCTGCTCGCGGCCGCCGCGTCCCTGCGGGACGGCGCCAACCCGGCCGAACTCGAGCGGCGCGCCTCGGAGATCCGCACCGGCGTGGTCGACGCCCTGCTGCGCGAGGCGCCCGACGACGATCCGACGCTGACCACGCGCATGCGCCTCGCCCGGGCCCTCGCCCGCTCGGACGCCCTGTTCCGCCCGCTGAAGGACGGCACGCTCCTGTCCTTCGCCCTCGATTCGGGCACCTTCCAGCGGGTCTCCGACCTGATCATGGATGCGGGCCGCGCCAAGCGCGTCGTCAACGTCCAGCGGATGGGCACGCTGTCGTTCCGCTCCAATGACGGCACGGCGCTCGACGGCGCCCGCCTGTTCCGTGGCGGCGGCCACCGCGACGCGGCGGGCGGCCGGCTCCAGAGCGGCTCGGCCTTCTCGATGGCGGACGCGATCGCGCAGGTGGAGCCGGTGCTGAACCCGGAGAAGCCCGCGGGTTCCGACAGCCCGTTCGCGGCGCTCAAGAACTGGAAGGGGTGAGGCGCGGCCGCCTCCGCCCCGTCTTCGCTCCCCTCGTAGGGGCGAAGTCCGGCCTAAAGCCTGAAATCCTCGCCGAGATACAGGCGCCGCGCATCCGGGTTCGCCACGATCTCCTCCGGCGTGCCCTCGGTGAGGATGCGGCCGGAATGGGCGATGTAGGCCCGGTCGATCAGGCCCAGCGTCTCGCGGACGTTGTGGTCGGTGATCAGCACGCCGATGCCGCGCTGCTTCAGGTGCTTCACCAGATCCTGGATGTCGCCCACCGCGATCGGGTCGATGCCCGCGAAGGGCTCGTCCAGCAGCATGAAGGTCGGCGAGGAGGCGAGCGCCCGGGCGATCTCGCAACGCCGCCGCTCGCCGCCCGAGAGCGCGATCGAGGGCGACTTGCGCAGGCGCGCGATGTCGAACTCCTCCAATAGGGAATCGAGCTTGCGGGCGCGCGCCTTGCGGTCGGGCTCGGCCACCTCCAGCACCGCGCGGATGTTGTCCTCGACGGTGAGCCCGCGGAAGATCGAGGCCTCCTGCGGCAGATAGCCGATCCCGAGCCGCGCCCGCTGGTACATGGGCAGGTGCGTGATCGGCAGGCCGTCCAGGGTGATGTGGCCGCGATCGGCCGCCACCAGCCCGGTGATCATGTAGAAGATCGTGGTCTTGCCGGCGCCGTTCGGGCCCAGCAGTCCCACGGCCTCGCCGGTGCGGACGGTGAGCCCCGCCTCGTGGACCACCGTGCGGGCGCCGTAGCTCTTACGCAGGCCGCTCACGCTGAGGATGCCGAGGCCGCCCGCCTCGGCCGCGGACCAGCCCTCGGCCTCGGCCGCGTCCGGCTGCCGCGCGCGCCGGCCGAACAGGCGGCCGAGCCAGCTCGTTCGGCCCGCCGGGTCCTGCGGGCCAGCCTGGAACGCCACGGCGCCGCTCAATCGACCTGCGCCTTCGGCCTGGGCGGCGGCTGCGTGCAGCCCTTCGCCTTGCCGTCCTTGGCGTCGGACTTCTCGCCGGGCACGAACAGGGCCGAGACGCGGCCGCCCGCCACCGGGTCCATGTTCGCGCGCCCGGTGTTCATGTCGTAGACGAGCCGCTGGCCGCGGGTGACGTTCTGGCACTGGCTCAGGACGACATTGCCGGTCAGCACGATCCGCTTGGCGTCCTGATCGAACACCGCATGGTCGCCGGTGGCGACCTGATCCTTCTGCACCACCGTCACCGGACCGGCGCAATCGACCTTCTGGATCCCGTTCTCGGCGGGATTCCGGGGCGCCGCTTCGGCCCCCTCCTCCTTCGCCTCGCCCTTGGCACCCTTGCCGGGCGCGTCCTTGCCGCGCTTGTAGGTGACCGTCATGGTCGAGCACCGGATGGTGCTGTCGCCCTGCACGGCCACGACGTTGCCGGCGAAGATCGCCTTGTTCTCCCGGTCGAACACGTCGAGCCGGTCGGCGTCGATCTTGATCGGGTCCTTGCCCCCGCCCCCGATATTCCCGAAGGGCGAATCTTTCCGCGCGGACTTCTCGGCGAAAGCCGGGCCGGCGAGAACCAGCCCCGCCGCCAGGGCGGCCCAGACGATGCGGGCGGCGCTCATCGCGCACCGTCCGCGGCTTGGGCGTCCGACGTCAGGATGCGGGCCTGCGGCTTCTCGGCCTGATCCTCGTTGAGGATCACCACCTGGACCTTGCCCACGAAGGAGATCCGCTTGCCGTTCTCGACGACGTCCAGGGTGTCGGCCTTCACGGTGGCCCGCGGGCTCGAAACGGTGACAGGCTCCTGCGAGCTGATGGCGCCGGTCTTGAACGCCACGGCGGCCGAGCGCAGGCGCACCTCCTCGCCCTTGTCGGTCCAGATCCGGATGTCGTCCTTCAGGTCGAGCGCCTCGCGGGCCGTGTCGAACAGGCCCGACACCGCCGAGAGCCGGGCGATGCCGCCTTGGTCGTCGGTGGCGATGTGGCCGCGCATCTGCTGCAGCTCAATCTGGCTCGGCTTGCGGACGTCCTGCAGGGCGGCGTCCGCCGTCACCTCGTAGCCGCGCGTTCCCTGGCGGAAGCCCGAGAGCCGCGGATTCTCCATGCGGACCTTCGAGCCCGCCAGCGTCACCGGACCGACCGAGACACCCGGCAGCTGGGCCGCGAAAGGATTGAACAGGTACCCCAGCAGCAGCGCCACCGAGCCCCCGGCGACCACCGGAATAATGCGGCGCATGGTGCGCACGCGTCCGCTGTGGCGATACGCCCGGGCATGGGCCCGGGTCCGCGCCGCCGCGACCGCCTGTCCGTTGCCGGCTTCAGCCTCGACCGGGTTCATGCAGCGTCCGTGAGGCGCGCCTGACGCGCGCGAGAGGGTTCGGCTTAGACGCCTGCGGCCCCCACCGCGCCCGCGCCATCGGCCGGGCAATGATCCCGACCGGTGGCGAAGTTATGGCTCGACCGTTTCCGAATGATCAACCGAACCGACAATCGTCCGGCGCGGATGTGTGTGGAGACACACGCCGCGCGCGGCTTTCCGCCTGCGCCCGGCGCGTGTCTCCGTAGTCCTACGCGCTGCGCGCCGCCGCCAGGGCCGCCGCCACGGTCCGGGCGAAGGCCGCCGGGTCGCGGGGGCTGTCGCCATCCTGGATGCGGGCGAGGTCGAGGAGCGTGCCGGCCGCCTGCGGCACCTCCGATTCGGGTGCCGCGGCCAGCGCCCGAATCAGCGGATGGCGCGGGTTGATCTCCAGGACCGGCTGCCCGGCCCCGGCCCGCCCTGCCCGCCGCATGAGCCGCTGCATCTGCAGGTCTGGGCCTCCGGTCCCGGCGGACAGGACCACAGCCGAGTCGACCAGCCGGTCGGTGGTGCGCACGTCCGAGACCTCGCTGCCCAGCGCGGTCTTCACGGCGGCCACGAACGCATCGATGCCCTCGGGCGCCTCCGGCTGCTCGCCCTCGAGGGCGAACTTCGACAGGTCGAGCCCACCCTTGGTGATCGAGCGGAGCGGCTTCTCCTCGAAGCTGCCGAGCTGGTCGGGCCAGAAGGCGTCGACGTGATCGGAAAGCAGCAGCACCTCGAGGCCGCGCGCCTTGAAGCCCTCGAGCTGCGGCGACGACTTCAGCGCCTCGGCATCGTCGGCGACGAGGTAGTAGATCGCCTCCTGGCCATCCTTCATGCGGGATACGTAATCCGGCAGGGAGGTCCAGCCCTCCACCGCCGAGGAGCGGAAGCGCAGGAGCGGGGCGATCTCACCCCGGCGCTCGAAATCCTCGTAGATGCCCTCCTTGAGGACGGGGCCGAAATTCTCCCAGAAGGCCTGGTAGCCCTCGGCGTCCTTGGCGCGGGTTGCGAGTTCGGACACGACGCGGCCGGTCACGGCGCGGCGGATCCGCGCCAGGGCCGGGGTCGATTGCAGCATCTCGCGGGACACGTTGAGGGGCAGGTCTTCGGTATCGACCACGCCCTGGACGAAGCGCAGCCAGGGCGGCAGCAGTTCGGCCTCGTCGGTGATGAACATCCGCCGCACGTGGAGCCGGACCTTGCTCTGCCGCTCGTTCTCGAGCGCCTGGAAGGGCTTCGAACCGGGGATGAACAGCAGCGCGGCGAATTCGAGTTGCCCCTCGGCGCGCCAGTGGAGCGTCGCCCAGGGCTTGTCGAAGTTCATGCCGATGGAGTGGTAGAACGCCTCGTACTGCTCCTCGGTGACCTCGGACTTCGCCTTGCGCCAGAGCGCGGTGCCCTGATTGGCCGATTCGTCCTTGCCGTCGCGCACGACCGCGATCGGCACGGTGATGAAGTCGGCCCATTTCCGCACGAGATGGTCGAGCCGGTAAGGCTCCAGGTACTCGTCGGCGTCGCCCTTGAGATGGAGCACGATGTCGGTGCCGGGTTCCGCCCGGGTGGCAGGCTCCAAGGTGTAGTTGCCCTGGCCTTCGGAGGCCCAGGTCCAGGCCTCGTCGCTGCCGGCGCGGCGCGACGTGACCGTCACCCGGTCGGCGACCATGAAGGCCGAGTAGAAGCCGACGCCGAACTGGCCGATCAGGCTCGGCCGGTCCTCGGCCTTGGCGGATTCCAGCGTCTGCGAGAACGCCCGCGTGCCGGAGCGCGCGATGGTGCCGAGGTTGGTGGCGAGATCCTCCTTGGTCATGCCGATGCCGGCATCCGACACGGTCAGGGTCCGCGCCTCCTTGTCGGGGGCGATGCGGACCTTGGCGTCCGCCGGCAGGGCGCTCGCCGCCGAGGTCAGGGCCTCGAACCGCCGCCGGTCCATGGCATCGGCGGCGTTGGCCACGAGTTCGCGCAGGAAGATCTCGCGGTCGGAATAGAGCGCGTGCACGACGAGGTCGAGGAGCCGGCCTACCTCCGCCCCGAACTCGTGCCG
Source organism: Methylobacterium sp. XJLW (assembly GCF_003254375.1). Classification (NCBI taxonomy): domain Bacteria; kingdom Pseudomonadati; phylum Pseudomonadota; class Alphaproteobacteria; order Hyphomicrobiales; family Methylobacteriaceae; genus Methylobacterium; species Methylobacterium sp. XJLW. The sequence goes on from NZ_CP016429.1 coordinate 746,620, forward strand.
CTCAATCGTCTCGCTCACGGGTCATGCCTCCGCTGTGGGAAAATCGCGGTGGCGATATGCTGGCGAACGCGGCCGTTTTCAATGCGCCGCGCGGGCTCGGCATCGCCGTCATGGCGGTCCGCCGCCTGTGGAGGCCCTGCCCTTCGGGCGTGCCGCGGCGCGGCCCTGTTCAGGGCCCCCGGTTCAAATCTCGATCTCGGTTCCCACCTCGACGATCTGCCGGGTCGGCAGGCCGAAATGGGCGCCGGTGCGCTCGGCATTGCGCTTCATGAAGCTGAACATCGCCTCCCGCCAGGGCGCCATGCCGGGATGGGTCGGCGACGGGATGACCACCTCGTGGCCCACGAAGTAGGTGATGTCCTCGAGGTATTCCGGAGGCAGGAGGCCGCTCGCCACGGCGCATCGCAGCCCCTCGGGGATCGAGGCGGTCTGCATGAAGCCATACCGCAGGACGACCCGTTCCATGCCGGGCGTATACTTCGAGATCGCCTTGCGGATGCCCTGCGCAACCAGCGTCACCTGCGCCCGCTCGGCGGCGCAAATGACCGGCTCCTCCTCGTAGACGACGGTGATCAGGAGGATCCGCTCGTGGAGGCACCGGCTGCGCTCCAGCAGACGGCCGAGGGCCATCGGGATGCCATCGGTGGCGGCGGTCAGGAAGGCCGCGGTGCCCGGGAGCGTCACCGGCGGGTGCGAGGTCAGGCGGGCGAGGAAGGTCGCCTCGGACATCCGCATGGTCTGGCGGACGGATTCGAGAACGCGGTTGCCCGTCATCCATGTCAGCATCAGGAAGGCGACCGCGGCGGCCAGCAGCAGCGGAAACCAGCCGCCCTCGAACAGCTTCACGCTGTTGGCGGCGAAGAACACGGCGTCGAGGGTGAGGAAGGCGCCGTTGACCGCGAAGACCAGGATCGGATTGTAGCCCCAGCGCAGCGCGATGAGCGCGGCGAGCAGCGTGGTGATGCCCATCAGGGCCGAGACCGCGATGCCGTAGGCCCCGGCCAGGGCGTCGGAGGAGCCGAACACGACCACCGCCGTGAGGGTCGCTGCGGCCAGGAGCCAGTTCACCGCCGGCACGTAGATCTGGCCGCGCTCGTCCCGGTCTGTGTGGACGACCCGCATCATCGGCATGAAGCCGAGCTGGATCGATTGCTGGGTCAACGAATAGACGCCCGAGATCACCGCCTGCGAGGCGATGACGGTCGCCATCGTGGCCAGGGCGACCAGCGGATAATGGGCCCAGTCGGGGGCGAGCCGATAGAACGGATTCTCGATCGCACCGGGATCGGCGATGATCAGGGCGCCCTGCCCGCAATAGTGGATCAACAGAGCGGGCAGCACGAGACCGAACCACGCGAAGCGGATCGCGGGGGCGCCGAAATGGCCGAGATCGGCATACATCGCCTCGCCGCCGGTCACCGCCAGGAAGGCCGCGCCCAGCATCAGGAAGCTGACATGCCAGCCGGCATGGACCAGGAAGTCCACCGCCCGCAACGGGTTGGCCGCCGCCAGGATTTCCGGCGCGCGCAGGATGCTGGGGATCGCGAGCAGGACGAGGACGACGAACCAGACGAGCATCACGGGCCCGAACACGCGGCCGATGGCGGCCACGCCCTTGTGCTGGACCAGGAACAGCCCGACCAGGATGACGAGCGTGATCGGCACCACGTACGGGCCGAGCGCCGGCGCATCGACCTTCACGCCCTCGATCGCCGACAGGACCGAGATCGCCGGGGTGATCGCGCCGTCGCCGTAGAGCAGCGCCGCCCCCACCAGACCGACCACCAGAAGCAGCGCCTTCCCCGTGCCCGGCCGGGCCTGCCGGGCGCCGAGCAGCGCCAGCATGGCGACGATGCCGCCCTCCCCGCGGTTGTCGGCGCGCAGGATCAGCACCGCGTATTTCAGCGACACGACCAAGATCAGCGACCACAGGATCAGCGACACCGCCCCCGTGGCCGCCGCCGGCACCGCGGCCCCACCGGCGGTCGCCGCCTTCACGGCCTCCTTGAACGCGTAGAGCGGGCTCGTGCCGATGTCGCCGTACACGACGCCCAGCGCGCCCAGCATCAGCGCGGCGCCGGGCCCATGTCGGACGGCACCGGGTTTGCGCGCCACCGGCGCCGCCGGAAGATCGACCGCCGGGGCAGCCACGGAGGGCAGGGCTTGGCTCACGGTCACGTCCGGTCGATGGCGTCGCGGTTGGGCGAAACCTTAGCGAGTCAGTCGCGCGGCGATAGACTTCGAGTGTCTCAGCCGCGCTGATGACGAAGACTTGTCACCCGAACGTGATGATCTTCGAGCCCTGCCCGACGGCGGATCTCCGTTGCGCCCCGGAGGTCGCCCATTCAGGCCGCGTCGAGGCCCAGGTCGATGATCGCCGCCGAGTGGGTGATCCAGCCGCAGGAGATCAGGTCGACGCCCGAGGCCGCGACCGCCCCCACCGTCTCGCGGGTGATCCGGCCCGACGCCTCGGAGAGCGCGCGTCCGTCAATCATCGCCACCGCGCGGGTGAGCTGGTCGGGCCCCATATTATCGAGGAGCACCGCGTCGACCCCGACCGAAAGGGCCTCCTCCAGTTGCTCCAGGCTGTCGACCTCGCACTCGATCTTCACGAGATGGCCGGCCCGGGCGCGGGCGCGCTCGATGGCCGGCACGATGCCGCCCGCCACCGCCACGTGGTTGTCCTTGATCAGCACGGCATCGTCGAGGCCGAAGCGGTGGTTCGACCCCCCACCCGCGCGCACGGCGTGCTTCTCCAGGGCGCGCAGGCCCGGCGTGGTCTTGCGGGTGCAGACGATCGAGGCCTTGCCGTGCGGGCGGGCCGCCTCGACGAGGCCGTGGGTGGCCGTGGCGACGCCCGACATCCGGCAGAGCAGGTTCAGGGCGACGCGCTCGGCGGTGAGGATGGCGCGGGCCGGCCCCTCGAGGTGCAGCACCACGTCGCCCGGGGCGACGCGGGCGCCGTCGCCGCGCTCGACCGCGACGGTGACGGCCGGATCGACCAGCGCGAACGCGATGGCGGCGGCATCGGTGCCGGAGATCACGCCGTCCTGGCGGGAGGCGATCACGCCGCGCATCCGCTCGCCGGGGGGCACGATGGCGTCGGTGGTGATGTCGCCGGCCCGGCCGAGATCCTCCAGCAGGGCGGCGCGCACCACCGGCTCCACCAGGAGCCGCGGCAGGGGCAGGATGGCGTCGGAGAAGACCGATCGGGTCATGGCGTCAGGGCCTCCTCGGCGACCGTCCGGCCGCTCTGCGCCGCCCGGAGATCGGCCAGCGTGGTCTCGGTATGGGTCGCGGCTGCGAGATGCGGATGATCGCTGCGCCAATGGGCGCCGCGGCTCTCCTGGCGGTCCAGCGCGCCGCGGGCGATCAGCAGCGCCACCAGCGCGGCGTCGCAGGATTCTGCCTCCGGCGTCAGGGCGGCGACCGCCCCCCCGAGGCCGGCGGCGTCGCGCACGACCCCGACCTGGCGCTCCATCAGGCCACGGATCGCCGTCAGGTCACCGGAGGTGCGGGCGGTCACGGCCTGGGGGACGATGGCCGCCGGCGGCGGCGCATCGAGCCCGTCGGCGATGAAGCAGGCATAGGCCAGCCCTTCCAGCAGGGAGTTGCTGGCGAGGCGGTTGGCGCCGTGCAGGCCCGTGGAGGAGACCTCGCCGCAGGCATAGAGGCCCGGCACCGATGTGGCGCCGTGCGCGTCCACCTTCACGCCGCCCATATGGTAGTGCGCCGCCGGGCGGACCGGGATCGGCTGCACGGCCGGGTCGATGCCGGCGGCGGCGCAGAGTCCCGCCACCGTCGGGAAGCGCGTCGGCATCGCGGCGCCGAGCGCCCCGCGGGCGTCGAGATAGACCGTGCGGCCGCGCTGCAGCGCCTGGAAGATGCCGCGGGCGACGACGTCGCGGGGGGCGAGATCGCCGCCGGCGATACCGGCCATGACGGGTGCGCCGGTCTCGTCGATGAGTCGGGCGCCCTCCCCGCGCAGGGCCTCGGTGGCGAGCGGCATCGGGTCGGCGCCGGCCGCGATGGCGGTCGGGTGGAACTGCACGAACTCCATGTCGCGCATGACGGCACCGGCCCGGGCGGCGAGCGCCAGACCGCGGCCGACGGCGCCGGGCGGGTTCGTGGTCGCCGCGTAGAGGGCGCCGACGCCGCCGGTGGCCAGCACCACGGCGCGGGCCGGGATGCGGAACAGGGCGCCGTCGCGCTCGGCGACGATGCCGGCCACGGACCCGCGCGCGTCCCGAAGCAGGTCGCAGGCCCGCGCCGTGACGATCTCGACGGACGGCGCAGCGAGAACGGCCCGCACCAGCCCTTCGAGCACGCGCGCCCCGGTCGCGTCGCCGCCGGAGCGGACGATGCGGCGGCGGCCATGCGCGGCCTCAAGCCCGAGCGCGAGCGCGGCATCGTCGGTCCGGTCGAACGGGACGCCGATCCGCACCAGCCAATCGATCAGGCCCGGCCCTTCCTGAGCCACGCGGAGCGCGACGTCGGACTCGGTCAGCCCGGCGCCGGCCGCTTCCGTATCGGCGGCGTGCAGTTCCGCCGCGTCATCGGCGCCGACCGCGGCGGCGATGCCGCCCTGCGCCCAGCCGGTGGCGGTGCCGAGGCCCAGGGCCGACGCGGTGACCAGCGTCACCGGCCGGGGCGCGAGACGCAGCGCGACGCTGAGCCCCGCGACGCCGCCGCCGACCACGACGACGCGGTCGGCGGTGCTGGGCGAGACGGCGTTCATCGCGTGCGCACCTGGAGCATGCGCTCCACGGCCGCCCGGGCCCGGTCGGCCAAAGCCGGATCGACCGTGACCTCGTGGGTCATCGTCTCCAGCGCGCGGCGGATGTTCGCCAAGCTCATCCGCTTCATGTGCGGGCACATGTTGCAGGGCTTGATGAACTCGATATCCGGGTTCTGCGCCGCGATGTTGTCGGCCATCGAGCACTCGGTGACGAGCACCACCTGCTTCGGCCGCTTCTCCACGACGAAGTCCATCATCATCGCGGTGGAGCCGGAGAAGTCGGACTCGGCCACCACGTCGGGCGGGCATTCCGGATGCGCGATCACCGTCACGCCGGGATAGCTGTCGCGGACCTCGCGGATGTCGGCCGGGGTGAAGCGCTCGTGCACCTCGCAGTGGCCGGCCCAGGTCAGGATCTCGACCTCGGGAATCTCGGCCTGGACGTTCTGCGCCAGGAACTCGTCCGGGATCATCAGCACGCGGGGCGCGTTCAGCGACTTCACCACCGCGACGGCGTTGCCGGAGGTGCAGCACAAATCCGACTCGGCCTTCACGGCCGCCGAGGTGTTCACGTAGGTCACGATCGGCACGCCCGGATACTTCGCCCGCAGGCCGCGCACGTCCGCGGCCGTGATCGAATCGGCCAGCGAGCAGCCCGCGCCCATGTCGGGGATCAGCACGGTCTTGGCCGGGTTCAGGAGCTTGGCGGTCTCGGCCATGAAGTGGACGCCCGCCAGCACGATCACGTCCGCGTCGACATTCACCGCCTCGCGGGCGAGCGCGAGGCTGTCGCCGACGATGTCGGCCACCGTGTGGAAGATCTCGGGCGCCTGATAATTGTGCGCCAGGATCACGGCGTTGCGCTCCCGCTTCAGGCGCAGGATCGCCTCGATGTCGGGGGCGAGCGCCGGCCACTCGATCGCGGGAACGTGCCGGCTGACGCGGGCGTAGAGATCCGGAAGCGGCAGGCCCGGGATGGGCGTGCGGGAGACGGGTGCAACGGTCGCCGCCATGGCGTCCTCCATTATGCTCAGTTTGAGCATTGTGCCGTCTAACTTATGGGCGCCGGACGCGCCTGTCCAGATATGCTAGCTGTGAGCATAAATCTTTTGCGGCGCGATGTTACGCTGCGCCGCCGAAGGGATGCCGGTCAGCAGAAGGACGCCGGGTCGGGGCCGATGCGGCCGTCGGGGCGGTCGAGGGCCGCGATCTCCTCCATTTCGCCGGCACCGAGTTCGAAATCGAACAGCGCGATATTCTCGAGGATGCGCTCGGGCCGGGCGGTCTTCGGGATCGCCACGCAGCCGATCTGCACCTGCCAGCGCAGCACCACCTGGGCGGGCGTCTTCCCATGGGCCTTCGCAATCGCGAGGATGACCGGGTCGTTCAGCTCCCTGCCCTGGCCGAGGGGGCTCCAGGACTCGGTCACGATGCTGTGACGGGCGTCGTCCGCGCGCGGCGCCTTGCGCTGGAAATGCGGGTGCAGCTCGATCTGGTTCACGGCAGGCGCCCCGCCGGTCTCGCCGATCAACGTGGCGATGTGCTCGGCTGTGAAGTTCGAGACGCCGATCGACTTGGCCCGCCCCTCCTCGCGGAGCTGGATCAGCGTTTTCCAGGTTTCGACGAACAGGCGCCGCTGCGGACACGGCCAATGGATCAGGTAGAGATCGACATACGGAAGGCCGAGCCGCTCCAGGCTCTCGTCGAAGGCACGCCGCGCCTCCTCGCGTCCCTGGCGGTCGTTCCAGAGCTTGGTGGTGAGGAAGACCTCCGCGCGCGGCACCTGCGCATCGCGGATGCCACGTCCGACGCCCGCCTCATTGCCGTAGGCGGCGGCGGTGTCGATCAGGCGGTAGCCGGCCCGAAGCGCCCGGCCGACGAGCTCCGGCGCCTGAGCGTCGGAGAGTTGCCAGCAGCCGTAGCCGATCTGCGGGATGCGACGCCCGTCGTTCAGGGCCAAAGTCGGGACGGCCATGGGGTGAGCCTCCGGAAACGCTTTCCGATCTACCCAAACGCCGGCGGTGCGACGCGTTCCGATGATCGCGTCCTTTGCAAGCGGAGCGCGGCGGCCCGGAGGCGCCACGCCCGGCCCTGCCGCGCGGCCGTGGGCCGATTCTCTACCCCCACGTCGCGGATCGGATAGGGCGGCCCATGGACCAGCGGACCACCTCGGCCCGCGGTGAACGGGCGCAGTCTGGACTGGATCTAATCGGCACGACCGCACGTTGGCGCACCGGATTCCAGGTTGCGCCGCGCCGTCGAGCGCGGCGCACGGACGGGATGGCAGCATGACAGACGCGACTTCGAAGAAGCCGTTCGCCCTGACGCGGCGCGCCGTGGTGGAAGGCTGCGCGGCGGCCGGGGCGCTCGGCGCCCTCGGCTTCCGACCGGCCCCCGCAGCGGCGGCGCCGGGAGATCCCGCCCCGCAGACGATGCCGGTACGGCTCACCATCAATGGGCAGCCGCACGATCTCGTCCTCGACACGCGCACCACGCTCCTCGATGCGCTGCGCGAGCATCTGGCTCTCACCGGCACCAAGAAGGGCTGCGACCACGGCCAGTGCGGCGCCTGTACGGTGCTGGTGGACGGGCGTCGGATCAATGCGTGCCTGACGCTCGCGGCGATGCACGAGGGCGATCAGGTCACCACGATCGAAGGCCTCGCGGATGGCGAGAAGCTTCACCCGATGCAGGCCGCCTTCCTGGAACATGACGGCTTCCAATGCGGCTACTGCACGCCGGGCCAGATCTGCTCCTCGGTCGGCATGCTGAACGAGGCCAAGGCCGGTTGGCCTAGCCACGTCACCGAGGATCTCGCCTCGACCCCGACGCTCAGTGACGCCGAGATCCGCGAGCGGATGAGCGGCAACATCTGCCGCTGCAGCGCCTACCCGAACATCGTCGCGGCGATCCGCGACACCGCCGCCAGCAACCTCTGAGGGGGCGGACATGAAGGCTTTCACCTACGAGCGTCCCGCCACGGTTCAGGACGCGGCCAAGCTCGCGGCCGAGCGGCCGAACGCCAAGTTCATCGCGGGCGGCACCAACCTGCTCGACCTCATGAAGCTGCAGATCGAGACGCCGGCCACGCTGATCGACGTGAACCGGCTGCCCCTGGACAAGGTTGAGGCCACGCAGGAGGGCGGCCTGCGTATCGGTGCGCTGGTGCGCAACTCCGACCTTGCCGCGGAGCCGCGGGTCCGGAAGGACTACGCCGTCCTGGCGAAGGCTCTGCTGGCCGGCGCCTCGGGGCAGCTGCGCAACAAGGCGACCACCGCCGGCAACCTGCTTCAGCGGACCCGCTGCTACTATTTCTACGACACGGCCATGCCCTGCAATAAGCGCGAGCCGGGTTCGGGCTGCGCGGCGATCGGCGGGTTCAACCGGATCATGGCGGTGGTGGGCGCCAGCGAATCCTGCATCGCCACCAACCCGTCCGACATGGCTGTCGCCATGCGCGCCCTCGACGCCACCGTCGAGACGATGGATCCGGCGGGTCAGACCCGACGGATCCCGATCGCCGATTTCCACCGGCTCCCCGGCGACACACCGCAGATCGAGACCGACCTGCGCAAGGGCGAGATCATCACGGCCGTGACCCTGCCGAAGCCGGTGGCCGGCATGCATATCTACCGCAAGGTCCGCGACCGGGCGTCCTACGCTTTCGCGACCGTCTCGGTGGCGGCGGTGATCGCGGGCGCCGAGGGCGGCAAGCCGAGCGCGGCGCGGCTCGCCTTCGGCGGCCTGGCGCACAAGCCCTGGCGGGTGGCCGAGGCCGAAGAAGCCCTGGTCCGGACCGGCTCAGCGGATGAGGCCGCCGACGCGGTGCTGAAGGGTGCCCGCGGCTACGGCAGCAACGACTTCAAGATTCCGCTGACCCGGCGGACCCTGCGCGCCGTGGTGGCGCAGGCGACCCGCGCTTAAGCCCCCCGATCAAGGACCGTCCCCATGGAGATGAACCAGCCGATCGGCCGGACGCCCCTCGACGACCGCGCCGACGGGCTCGTCGGGAAGCCGCTCGACCGCGTCGAAGGCAAGCTCAAGGTCACGGGCCACGCCCCCTACGCGTACGAGACCCGGGCGCTGAAGAACCCCGCCTACGGCTTCATCGTGCCGGCGACGATCGCGGCCGGCACCATCACGTCGATCGACGCCGAGACCGCCCGCCGGGCGCCCGGCACGATCCTGGTCATGACCCACGAGAACGTCCCCGAGCAGGGCGAGAAGAAGGAGCAGGTCTGGCCGCAACTCCAGGGGACGAAGGTCACGTTCTATGGTCAGCCCGTCGCCTTCGTGGTTGCCGAGACCTTCGAGCAGGCCCGCGCCGCCGCGATGCTGGTGAAGGTCCGCTACGACGCGGCTAAGCCCAAGGGGCTGCTTAAGGACAACCTGGCGGCGGCCTACGAGCCGAAGCCCGTCAATTCGCCGCCGGATTCGAAGCTCGGCGACTTCGACGCCGCCTTCGCGGCCGCGCCGGTGAAGCTCGACGTGGAATACGTCACGCCCAACCAGATCCACGCGCAGATGGAGCCGCACGCCACGATCGCGTCGTGGGAGGGCGACGGCGTTGTGCTCTACACCGCCAACCAGATGCTGAACCGCGGTCAGAAGGCGCTCGGCTCTGTGCTGAAGCTGCCGCCCGAAAAGGTGCGGATCGTGAGCCCCTATATCGGCGGCGGCTTCGGCTCGAAGCTCCAGGCTCAGCCGGAGGCGACGCTCGCCGTGTTGGCCTCGAAGCTGATCCAGCGCCCCGTGAAGGTCGCGCTCACGCGGCAGCAGGAGTTCCACGTCGGGACCCACCGGACCGACACGATCCAGCGGATCAGGCTCGGTGCCGATCAGGACGGGCGGCTCTCGGCGATCAGCCATGAATCCTGGTCCGACACGGCCGAGGGCGACGGGTTCTTCGAGACGTCGGCCAACGTCACCCGGTCGCTCTACGCGGCACAGAACCGGATCACGCGCCATCGGCTCGTGAACCTCAACATGCCCATCGCCTCGTCGATGCGCGCCCCTGGCGAGGCCGTGGGCCAGCTCGCCTTCGAGTGCGCCATGGATGAGCTGGCCGAGCATCTGAAGGTCGATCCGATCGAGCTGCGGGTGCGCAACGAGCCGGTCGAGGATCCCGAGAAGAAAGTCCCGTTCTCCACCCGCCAGCTCGTGCCCTGCATGCGCGAGGGGGCGCGCCTGTTCGGCTGGGACAAGCGGCAGGCGGCGGGCAGCCGCCGCGACGGCAACTGGCTCGTCGGCATGGGCATGTCGGCCGCCGCCCGCCTCAACCCGCTGATGCCCTCCGCCGCCAAGGTCCGTCTCGGGCCGGACGGCGTGCTGGTGGTGCGCATGGCCATGACCGATCCCGGGACCGGCACCTATACGATCCTCACCCAGATCGCCGGCGAGATGCTGGGCCTGCCGCCCGAGCGGGTCCGCGTCGAGATGGGCGACACCGACTTTCCCTTCGCCTCGGGTTCCGGCGGCTCGTTCGGCGCTGCGTCGGCGGGCTCTGCCCTCTACGTCGCCTGCGACAACCTCCGGCAGGCCCTGCTCAAGGCCGGCGACCTTAACCCGGACGGGGCGGTGTTCCGCGACTGCGCGGTGACCTCGGGCAACCGGACGGAGTCGCTGACCGATCTCGCCCGGTCGGGCATGGAGGCCGCCGGTGAGATCAAGCCCGGCGAGATGAAGCAGAAGTTCTCGCAATACTCCTACGGTGCGCACTTCGCCGAGGTCGGGGTCGATGTCGATACCGGTGAGATCCGGTTGCGGCGGATGCTCGGGGTCTTCACCGGGGGGCGCATCCTCAACGCCAAGACGGCGCGCAGTCAGGCGATCGGCGGCATGACCTTCGGGGTCGGGGCGGCTCTGATGGAAGATGCGGTGGTCGATCCGCGCTACAGCTACTTCGTCAACCACGACATGGCCGAGTACCATGTGCCGGTCCACGCCGACCTCCCGGCGATCGACGCGGTGTTCCTGCCCGAACTCGACGACAAGGCGAACCCGCTGAAGAGCAAGGGACTCGGCGAGCTCGGCATCTGCGGCGCCGGCGCCTCGCTCGCCAACGCGATCTACAACGCCACCGGGATCCGCGTGCGGGACTATCCGCTCACCCTCGACAAGATGCTCAAGGGCTTCGAAGAGCAGGAGGGCCAAGCGCAGCGGCGGACCTGACCGGAGGCAAAGGCCTGGGCGGCCGCGGTTGACGGCCGCCCGCGCAGGCGGGACACCCGGCCGAAAGCCCGAATACGGGGAGCGCCCGGTGCCCGACAGCCTTGCCAACGACCGTCATCCGCCCGCGCGGTTCAACGCCGCGCGGTACTGCCTGGCCGAGAATGCGCGCCTGCGCCCCGACAAGACGGCGCTCGTGATGGTCGGGGATGGCACCGCGGAGCGGCTGAGTTTCGGCGACGTCGAGCGGGCGGTGCGCGGCATCGCGGCGGGCCTGCTGGATCTCGGCCTGGAACCCGGCGACCGGGTGATGATCCGCATGGGCAACGAGGCCGACTACGTCCTCCTCTATTTCGGGGCCCTGGCGGCGGGCCTCGTCGCCCTGCCCTCCTCGCCGCAGCTCACCGCGGGCGAGGCGGCGTTTCTCATGGACAATTCCGGCGCCGCCGCGGTGGTGATCGGAGGCGGTTGCACGGTCGCGCCCGAGGCCCTGGGCGGACGCCTCCTGCTCGACGCCGCCGCCATCGCGCGGATGAAGGCGGGGCCGCCCCTGCCGGCCTACGCCGACACCGCCGCGGACGACCCGGCGATGCTGATCTACACCTCCGGCACGACGAGCCGGCCGAAGGGCGTGCTCCACGCCCACCGCGCCACCTACGGCCGCCGGCCGATGCGCGACCACTGGCTCGGCCTCACCGAATCCGACGTGATGCTGCATGCCGGCACCATGAACTGGACCTACACGCTGGGCGTCGGTTTGAGCGATCCCTGGTCGGTGGGCGCGACGGCGGTGCTCTACAACGGTCCACGCGACCCCGCCGTCTGGCCGCGCCTCATCGCCCGGTACGGCGCGACCCTGTTCGCCGCCGTCCCGACGCTCTACCGCCAGATCCTCAAATACGGCGACCTCGGCGCCCAGGACCTGTCGAGCCTGCGCCACGGCTGCACGGCGGGCGAGCCCCTCTCGGTGGAGCTGCTCGATGCCTGGCGGCAGGCCACCGGCAAGCCCCTCTACGAGGCGCTCGGGATGAGCGAGATCTCGACCTACATCTCCAGCGGCCCGACGATTCCCGTGCGTCCCGGCTCGCCGGGCAAGCCGCAGCCCGGTCGGCGGGTGGCGATCCTGCCCGTCGAGGGCGAGCCGGTCCCGCTGCCGGCCGGCGAGAGCGGGCTCCTCGCCGTCCATCGGACCGAGCCGGCGCTGATGCTCGGCTACTGGAACCGCCCCGAGGAAGAGGCCGAGGTGATGCGCGGCGACTGGTTCGTCGGCGGCGATCTCGCCCGGCTCGACGCGGATGGCTACCTCTGGTTCGAAGGCCGCAACAACGACCTGATGAAGGCGATGGGCTACCGGGTCTCGCCCAACGAGGTCGAGGCGGTGCTGTCCGACCACCCGTCCGTGGCGGAGGTCGGCGTGGCCGAACTGCCTGTGCGGGCAGACGTCTCGGTCATCTGCGGTTTCGTGGTGCTCCAGCCGGACGCCGAGCCCGACGCGGAGGGCCTGCTGGCCTGGTGCGCCGAGCGGCTCGCCGCCTACAAGCGGCCGCGGGAAATCCGCTTCCTCGACGCCCTGCCGCGCACGCCCAACGGCAAGGTCCAGCGCAAGCGGCTCGCCGCGACTGCGGCCGGTTGACCGGCGCCGCCGCTTGCTGGCTCGCCCCGGCGTTTCGAGGGCGCCGCAACAGGCCCCCTCTCCCGTCCGGGAGAGGGTCGGGGGGAGGGATCGGGTCTTGCCGAGGCTTGCCGGACCGGACGCCCCCTACAGCAGCGTCCCGCGCAGGATCAGCAGGGCCACCGAGAAATAGATGACGAGCCCGGTGACATCGACCAGCGTCGCCACGAACGGCGCCGAGGCGGTGGCCGGATCGAAGCCGATCCGCTGCAGCAGGAAGGGCAGCATCGAGCCGGCGAGCGATCCGAAGGTCACGATCCCGACGAGCGCCGCGCCCACCGTTGCGGCCACCAGCGGCCAGTGCTCGCCGTAATCGTAGAGGCCGAACTTCTGCCACGCGACGATGCGGACGACCGCGATCACCCCGAGGATCGCCCCGAGCACGATCCCGGTGGGCAGTTCCCGCAGGGCCACCCGCCACCAGTCCCGCAGCCGGATCTGGTGCAGGGCCAGCGCCCGTATCAGCAGCGAGGTCGCCTGAGATCCGGAATTGCCCCCCGAACTCATGATCAGCGGGATGAACAGCGTCAGGACGATCGCCTTCTCCAGTTCCCCCTCGAAGCCCTGCATGGCCGAGGCGGTGAGCATCTCCGACAGGAACAGCGCGCACAGCCAGCCGGCGCGCTTCCGGATCATCGTGAAGAAGCCGATATCCATGTAGGGCTCGGGCAGCGCCTCCATGCCGCCGAAGCGCTGCACGTCCTGCGTCTGCTTCTCGATCATCGCGTCGATCATGTCGTCGACCGTGACGATGCCGATCACGTGCCCGACCGCGTCGACCACCGGCAGCGCGAGAAGATCGTATTTCGAGATCAGTCGGGCCGCCTCCTCGCGGCTGGCCGTCGGCGAAACGGCGAGGGGCCGGCGTCCCGGCGCGACGCTGAGGACGTTGTCGCTCGGATCGCCCGAGATCAGCCGCCGCAGGGGCACCGCCTTGGTCAGCGCGCGGGTGCGCGGGTCGAGCACGAAGATCGCGTAGATCGTCTCGCGGGTCTTCTCCACATGGCGGATGTGCTCCAGGGTCTGGCTCACCGTCCAGGTGCCCGGCACGGTGACGAACTCCGTGGTCATCAGAGAGCCCACGGTCTCCTCGCCGTAGGCCGAGAGCCGGTCCACGGCGCCGCGTGTCTCGGCGTCGAGGCGCGCGCGCAGGTCGGAGCGGCCGGGCTCCTCGATCTCGCGGAACACGTCCGTGACCCGGTCGGCCGACATGCCCGACAGGTAGCCGGCCACCCGGTCCCGGGGCAGCATCTCGATGATGTCGGCGGCGCAGTCGAGTTCCGGCTGGTCCAGCACCTCGATCGCCCGCTCCGTCGGCAGACCGAGCAGGATGGCGGCGGCAACCTCCGGAGCCTCGTCGTTCAGCGCTTCGACGATGTCGGGCGCCCGTTCGTCCGAAAGACGTGCGGCCAAGACGGAGGGATCGACTCGCGTGTCGAAGGGCGCGATCTCGTTCATGGCCTCGCCTCGTGGGTTACGAGGCGACGCGTCGCCGGTCATCCTAGATCAGGGCCGTGGCCGGCCGCCGCGTCGATCGCCCCGCGGCCAGGCCTCTCAGCGGCTCAGGCGGGATGACGACACGGGGCCGGGCACGGCAGGCACGATCGGTCGGGCACGTCGCTTCGCTGGTCGCTGCTGGAAAGGGAACGCGGCACCGTCGAAGACGCCGTCGCGCGGGTGCGTCGTGCGCCCGAGCAAGAGGCCCGTCAAGCCGAAACAGCGCCCATCCGCAGCCGATGCCGAACGACGCTCCGTCGGGTGGCCGCGCGGCCACGGACGGGTGGGCCCCGCCGGCCAGCAACCCAGCCTATGAGAAATATAAGTGTTGTGCTCACTTGTATTGCGTCCAAGATATTGCCTATATGGATCTCACCAACAGCGAGGAGAAACGCCATGGCCTGGTCCGCCCCGATCGTGTCCGAGATCTGCGTCGGCATGGAAGTCACCAGCTACGAGTCGGCTGAGATCGATACGTTCAACTAAGTCGCTCACGGTTCGGAGCGCCCGACGCTCCGGCCTTTGCGGCTTCTTCATCCATCGCATCAATTCACTTGGAGGAAATCATGGCTTGGTCCGCCCCCGTCGTGTCTGAGATCTGCGTCGGCATGGAAGTCACCAGCTACGAGTCGGCTGAGATCGACACGTTCAACTGAGACGTCGACATCACGTTCTGGGGCGCCGCTTCATCCGAAGCGGCGCTTTTCTTTTGTGCGCGCATGACATGCTGCGCCTCGGCTTGACCTGCCACACCAAACTGTGCCGCTGAACCGCCACCGGGCCATGTGAGCCTGCAGAGCGAGCGAGGACGGGTTTGGCGGACACTGCGTATTCGGCCGATCAAGCGATCCCACCCTGCCCGATCACCGGTGCCCCCGCCCTGCGCTGCGTCGAGCGCCTGGACGCCGCCTTCCTGACGCTGCTCTGGCACTATTCCGGCCGCGTCGATGTCGGGCCGCTGCTGCGCCCCGCCGGGACGTTCCGGCTCTGGGAATCACCGACCGGGCTGATCTTCTTCGATCCGCCGGTGGCTGGCGATGCGGCCTTCTACCGGGCGTTCTACGGCCGGATCGCCGCGCACGATAAGCTCGCCGGGCCGGAGACGGAGCGCCTGGAGTTCCGCCAGGCCGCCAAGCATGTGCCGTCGGGTGCCCGGGTGCTCGACGTGGGCTGCGGCCACGGCGGTTTCCGCGCCTATGTGCCGGAGGCCACCTATACCGGCCTCGACCCGAATTTTTCCGCCGAGGACCCGACCGGGACGATCCTCGCCGAGACCGTGGAGGCGCACGCGGCGCGCCTCGGTCCGGTCTACGACGTGGCCTGCGCCTTCCAGGTCATCGAGCATGTGGCGGACCCGCTGGGATTCGCCCGGGCGCTGGCGGCCTGCGTCAAGCCGGGCGGCCTGATTCTGATCGGGACGCCGCTCTGGCCCTCGCCCAACACCACGATCCCGAACTTCGTCATCAACGCGCCGCCCCACCATCTCACGTGGTGGACGCCCACCGCTCTGGAGGCGCTGGCCGGCACTTTGGGCTGCACCGCCGAGGCGGTCCATGCCATCGGCATGGACCGGCACGATTCGCTGATTCACTGGATGGCCAAGGTCAGCCCCGTCCGCTGCCGTGACCGCTTCTTCCGGCGGACGTGGTCCTGGGCGCTGGCGCTCGCCTTCGCCTACGGCGTCGGGTCGGTCCTCGACCGCTGCCTGCCGGTGCCGAAACGGACGCGCCCGAACGCGCTGCTGCTCGTGGCGCGGACGGGCACCTGATCCCTCACGCCACGAACAGCCCCGCGATCGCCGCGCTCGTGAGATTCGACAGCGTCCCCGCCAGGATCGCCCGCAGGCCGTACCGGGCGACCTCGGCGCGGCGCTCCGGGACGAGGCTGGAGAAGCTTGCGAGCTGGATCGCGATCGAGGCGAAGTTGGCGAAGCCGCACAGGGCGAAGCAGACGATCGCCTGCGCGCGCGGCTCGAGGGTGCCGGCCTTCAGGACCGGCGACAGGTTGGCGTAGGCCAGGAACTCGTTGAAGGCGAGCTTCTGGCCGATCGCCCCGCCCACCAGGGTCGCCTGCTCCCAGGGCACGCCGAGGAGCCAGGCCAGCGGGGCGAGGGCCCAGCCGAGCACGCCCTCGAACGAGGCGGCGGGATACCCGACCCATCCGCCCAGCATGCCGAAGAGGCCGTCCGCCAGGGCGATCAGCCCGACGAAGGCGATCAGCATGGCCCCTACCGAGACCGCCACTGCGAGCCCCTTCTGGGTCCCGTCGGCCGCCGCCTCGATGATGTTGGCCGCCCGCGTCTCGCCGAACTCGACCCGGGTGGTGGTGATCCGGGTCGACTCCGTCGATGGCATCAGGATCTTGGCGTAGACGAGCCCCCCCGGGATCGCCATCACCGAGGCTGCGAGCAGGTAGGTCATGGGCACGCCGAGGGCCGCGTAGCCCGCCAGGATCGATCCTGCCGTGGACGCGGCGCCGCTCGACATGACGGCGAACAACTCGGCCCCGGTGAGCAGGGCGAGGAACGGGCGCAGCGCGACAGCGATCTCGCTCTGGCCGATGGCGATGGTGATCACCGCCGAGAACGACTCGATGGGTGACGTGCCCAGAATCCGCCGGAGCGCCGCGCCGAGGAGGCGAGCCAGCGCCTGCATCACGCCGAGATGGTAGAGCACGCCGATGAGCGCGGAGACATAGAGGATCTGCGGCAGGACCCGCAGCGCCAGGATGAAGCCCGAGCCGCCGAACAGCTCGAACATCCTCGGCTCGACGAGACCGCCGAACAGGAAGGCGGTGCCGCGATCGCCGTAGGACAGCACGGTCACGACCGCGTCGGCGACAGCCCGCAGCGCGGCCTGCCCGGCGGGAAGAAACAGGACCAGAGCACCGAGCCCCACCTGCAGGGCCAGCCCGGCGAGCACCACGCGGAGACGGATCGCCCGCCGATTGGTCGAGAACAGGATGGCGACGGCGAGCAGCACCAGAAGGCTGAGGCCGGCATGGATCAGGCGGTCGAGCATCGTGTCCTTCGGCTCCGAGCTTGGCCGGAGCGTATGGAAGGTTCAGGCCAGACGCCGTCAATCCGGGCTGTCCGGTGCGAGATAGGGGGCGAACAGGTCGCGGAGCTGCGCGAAGCCCCAGTCCAGATCGGCCTCCGTCAGGGTGGTGCCCCCCTGGAGGCGATGGTTCATCCAGTGGCTGGACACGATCCAGGCATTGTCGATGAGCCGCCCGAGGGCCTCCGGCGCGATCCGCAGCCGTCCCGCCCGCACGGCCGCCTCGAAGACACCGCGGGCCAGCGCCTGGGTCTCGGCCCGCAGGGCATGGATCCGCGGGCGCAGTGCCGGGGCGATGTCCACCATGGCGATCCCGTCGCGGTAGATGCAGCGGTAGCGCCAGATCAGGTCGAACCACGCCCGCTGGTAGCCGAGCAGCGCTTCCGGAGCGGCGGGGTCGGCGGGCATGCGGCCGGCCACCGCCAGGGCCTCCGCCTCGAAGGCGGCGAACACGGCTTCGACCAAGCCGCTCTTGCGCGGAAAGTGATACTGCAGATTGCCCTCGCGGATCCCCGCCGCGGCCGCGATCTCCGCCGTCGTGACACGGCCGAGCCCGCGGGCGTTGAACAGCGCGAGGCTGACTGCCAGGATTCGCGTGCGCGTATCCGGGATCGGCACGGCAGGACCGGCCTCTGGGCTGGCCTCCACATCGAAGTCGAACCTGCGGCCCTCGCCCCGCGGCATGATCCCATCCTCGTCTAGGGTGTTCACCCTAGACAATCAGGCCGGCCGGGCCTATCCCCCTGAAGACCGATCCAGGTCGACGGTACGGGGAGGCGCGGTTTGGCACAGCGGTTCCAATTCGCGGGCGCGGTGGCCCTGATCACCGGCGCGGCGAGCGGTATCGGTGCGGCCCTGGCCGAAGGCCTCGCCGCGAAGGGCTGCAATCTTCTCCTCGTGGACCGGGACGCGACCGGGCTGGCGGCCACTGCCGGCAAGATCCGCGGCGTCTCGGTCGAGACCCGCGTCCTCGATCTCACGGATGCCGAAGGGATCCGCGCGCTGCCGGACTGGGTCGCAGAACGGTCCGGGCATCTCGACATTCTGATCAACAATGCCGGCGTCGCCCTCGGCGGCCGGTTCGACGAGACGCATCTCGACGATTTCGAGTGGCTGCTCGACATCAACCTGCGCGCCGTCGTGCGGATGTGCCACGCCTTCCTGCCGATGCTGCGTGCCCGGCCGGCGGCGCAGATCGTCAACCTGTCGAGCCTGTTCGGGCTGATCGCGCCGCCGGGTCAGGTCGCCTACAGCACCAGCAAGTTCGGCGTGCGCGGCTTCTCGGAGGCCCTGCGGCACGAATATGCCGGCACCGGACTCGGGGTGACGGTGGTCCATCCGGGCGGTGTTGCCACCGCCATCTCGCGCAACGCCCGCGGCCGGCGACCGCCGACCGATCCGGAGGCGGCGAAGCGCGCGTCCGTGGAGGACGAGAAGGCGCGAGAGGCGTTCGGCAAGCTTCTGACCCTGGCGCCCGCCGACGCGGCCGCCGCGATCATCCGCGGCATCGAGGCCCGGGCGCCCCGGATCGTCGTCGGCAAGGACGCCAAGAATGCCGCGCTGATCCAGCGGCTGATGCCTGTGGGCTACTGGAAGACGATCGTGCGTCTGTCCGGAGGGGCGCTCTGAGATGGCGAGCCTGCGTGCGTATCTCGGGGCCTACATGGTCCGAAGCCGGGTCCGGGGGCCTCTGGCACGGGCGCGGGACGTGGCCGCGTTCCGCCGCATCTTCGAGGCGCCGGCCTTCCCGGACCCCAAGGGCGTGACCTACGAGCCGGGCATCGTCGGCGGCGTCAAAGGCGAGTGGATCCGGCCGAAGGCGGGTCCCGGCCGGCGGATGCTCTACATCCATGGCGGCGGCTTCATCGCCTGCTCGCCCCGGACGCACCGTCCCGTCACGGGCGCCCTGGCGAACCGGGGCTTCACGATCTTCGCCCCCGATTACCGCCTCGCCCCCGAGCATCCGTTCCCCGCGGCGGTCGACGACGTGACGGCGGTCTGGGCGGCGTTCAGCGCCGAGGGCGCCGCCTGCGTGGCGGGGGAATCGGCCGGCGGAAACCTCGCCCTCGTGCTGATGGGCGAAGCCCGCGCCAGGGGTCTGCCGATGCCCTGGGCGGCGGCCCTCTTCTCCCCGGCCACGGATTTCGTCTCCGAGGACGGGTCACGGGTTTCCAATGCATGGCGCGATGCCATGTTCGACCCGCAGGCCCTCGCGGCGATCCGGCCGATGTATCTGGGCGGCGCCGATCCGGCCGATCCGCGAATCTCGCCGATCTACGGCGACCCGACCGGCTTCCCGCCGCTGCTGTTCCATGTCGGCGCGCGCGAGGTCCTGCGCGACGATTCCGTCCGCATGGCCGAGCGGGCCCGCGCGGCCGGCGTCGAGACCGAACTCAAGCTCTTCCCGGTCGTGTCCCACGCCTGGCAATTCGCCGCCGGCATGCTGCCGGAGGCGCGGGCCTCCCTCGATGAGGCCGCGGCCTTCCTGAAGGCGCACGCGCCCCACGCCCCCTCCGGGAGCACTCTGCGATGACCGAGACCGCGTCCGAGACCCTGGCCGTCCTGATCGTCGGCGCGGGCTTCTCGGGGCTCGCGATGGCGATCCGGTGCCGGCAGGCGGGCATCGGCCCGCTGCGGGTGATCGAGAAGGCCGACGGCATCGGCGGCACGTGGCACGACAACACCTATCCGGGGGCGGCCTGCGATATCCCCTCGCACCTCTACTCCCTGTCCTTCGCCCCGAAGGCCGACTGGAGCCGGATGTATGCGCCGCAGCCGGAGATCCTGGCCTACCTGAAGGACACGGCCGAGCGGAACGGGCTGATGCCCCTGATCCAGCTGGGCACGACCTTCACCGGGGCCACGTGGGACGCGGCGCGCGCCCTGTGGCACGTGGAGACCGACCGGGGGCCGATCACGGCGCGCGCGATCGTCTCCGGGATGGGCGGGCTGCATCATCCCGCCTATCCCGACATCCCGGGTCGCGAGGCGTTCGCCGGGCCCGCCTTCCACACGGCTGCCTGGGACCATGCCGTGGCGCTCGAGGGCAAGCGCGTCGGGGTGATCGGCACGGGGGCCAGCGCGATCCAGGTGGTGCCGGAGCTCGCCGCCATCGCGTCCCACCTCACCCTGTTCCAGCGCACGCCGCCCTGGATCATGCCGAAGAACGACCACGCCATCGCGGAGGGCACCAAGAGCCGCTACCGGCGCGTGCCGTTCAGCCGGCGGCTCGAACGGGCGCGGCTGTTCTGGCTGCACGAGGTGCGTGCGCTCCTCGGCTTCACCAAGGTCTCGAAGCTCACCGGTCAGGCCGAGGCTCTGGCCCGGCGCCATCTCGCCAAGGCGGTCCCCGACAAGACCCTGAGGGCGAAGCTGACGCCGAGCTACCGGCTCGGCTGCAAGCGGGTGCTGATTTCCGACGACTACTACCCCGCGCTCCAGCGCCCGAACGTCTCCCTGGAGACGGACGGCATCGCCCGGATCACCGAGACCGGCGTGACCACCGAGGCCGGACGGCACCACGACCTCGACGTGATCGTCTACGCCACGGGCTTCGACGTGACCGCGACCTTTGCGCGGATGAAGCTCGTCGGCCGCGGCGGCCGGACTCTGACCGAGGCCTGGGCCGACGGCATGGGCGCCTACCAGGGCATCACGGTCGCGGGGTTTCCCAACTACTTTATGCTGCTCGGGCCCAACACCGGGCTCGGCCACAACTCGGTCGTCTCGATGATCGAGATCCAGGTGCAGCACGTCCTCGACTGTCTCAAAGCCCTGCGTCGCGGGACGAAGACCGTCGAGGTCCGGCCGGAGGCCCAGGCCCGGTTCGTCGACCGGATCCACAGCCGCATGGCCGACAGCATCTGGCAGGCCGGGGGCTGCCGCAGCTGGTACCTCGACGCGAGCGGGCGCAACAACACCCTCTGGCCCGACTCGGTCATGGCATATCGCCGGAGCGCCCGCCGGGCCCGGCTGGGGGATTACAGGCTCGGCTGATCGCGGCCTGCGCGCCCCGTCCCGGATCCGCCCGCTCCGCCCGCGAGGACGGAGGCGGGGGTGGTCCGGCGCGCGGTGTCAGAACGCGAAGCCGGCTTCCGCCGCGAAGGCCTCGAGACCGGGCAGCGACGCGTCGAACAGCGGACGGGCCCCGAACGCGTCGCCGGCACGCACGAAGAGCGTGACCTTGGCGTTGCGGTGCGGGCCGAACACGCAGACCAGGCGGCCGTCATCCTTGAGCTGGTTCAGCAGCGCCTGCGGCCGGACCTCGACGCGGCCGTTGATCAGGATGACGTCGAAGGGCCCCTGCTTGGGCGCGCCGGCGGCGATCGGGCCTTCGATCACCTGTGCGGAGGCGCCGAGCCGGGTGCGCGCCGCCTCGGCGAGGTCGGGCACCGATTCCAGCGCCGTGACCTGCGCGCCGAGCTGCGCCATGACCGCCGCCGCGTAGCCGGTGCCGGTGGCGACGTCGAGGGCGGCGACGCCCGGCCGGATCCGCAGAGCCTGGATCATCCGGGCCACGACCATCGGGGCCGGCATGCAGCGGGTCTCGCCGCCGGCCTCACCGAGGCTCAGGGTCTGGTCGATATACGCGAAGGGCTCGCGGCCCTTCGGCACGAAGTCCTCACGCGGCACGGTGTCGAACGCGTCGAGCACCGTGTTGTCGTTCACGTCGAAGGTCCGCAACTGGCAGTCGACCATCATCCGCCGCGCCTGCGCGTAATCGATCATCGATACGTGTCCTCGAACCGGATCGGAACGCCGCGTCGGCCGGGCTCCGGCGGACGGCCGGCAGCCCCGGCCAAGCCTAAGCTTCCCGGACGGGGGGCGTTTTCGGAGATCATTGCCCAAAACGCAAGGTGAGCCGACACGGCAGCCGACGTCGGTCGCGGAGGACACGGCAGCGCGCGTAATCCCGGGCCGCGTTACGGCGGCCGCGGAGTGTCGCCTCGGCGCCCCCAATCCCGGTCGCGCTCTCCAGCCGACCGTTGAATAAAGAGTGCAGAGCGAGCGGGCGGTCCGTGAGACCGTCCCCACCGGGAGACACCATGACGCCGATCCGCCAGCCGATCCTGATCCGCAGCCTCACCGCGGCCCTCGCCGGCCTGAGTTTCGGCCTGATGGACCACGGCCGCGCCGCGGCGCAGGAGACGGCCGCCACCGCGGCCCCGCCGCCCAGCGTCCAGGTCGACCGCGGTTCGGCGCTGTACGGCCGCCCCGAGGGCGGCGCCGCAGCCAAGCTCGCGCCGGTGGCGGGGCCGCCATTGGCGGCCGCGGCCGCCAAGCTGCCGCTCGACAAGCTGAAGGTGCCGGAGGGCTTCAAGATCGAGGTCTATGCCAGCGGCCTCGCCAATGCCCGTGAGATGACCCAGGCGCCGGACGGCACGCTGTACGTGGGCACCCGGACGGTGGGGAAGGTCTACGCGGTGCTTCCGAAGGCGGATGGGGACGGCAAGCGCGAGGTGAAGACCATCGCGTCGGGCCTGCATCGGCCGAACGGCGTCGCCTACCACGACGGCGCGCTGTACGTCGCCGAGCTCTCGAAGATCTGGCGCTACGACGACATCGCGAACCACCTCGACGGCGCGGCGAAGCCGACCCTGGTCTATGACGACCTGCCGAAGGACGAGGCCCATGGCTGGAAGTTCATCGCCATCGGCCCGGACAACAAGCTCTACGTGCCGGTCGGTGCCCCGGGCAACATCGTGATGCCGCCGGACACCCACGCGCAGATCCGGCGCATGGACCTCGACGGCAAGAACGCCGAGGTGATCGCCCGCGGCGTGCGCAACACCGTCGGGTTCGACTGGAACCCAAAGACCAAGCAGCTCTGGTTCACCGACAACGGCCGCGACTGGGTCTCGGAGGACATCCCGAACGACGAGCTGAACGTGCTCACGGAGCCGGGCAAGCAGCATTTCGGCTATCCGTACTGCCACCAGGGCACCTTCACGGATCCGGAATACGGCTGGGGTCATTCCTGCTCGGAATTCACCGCGCCGGCGGCGCTCCTCGGCCCGCACACGGCTTCCCTCGGCCTGCGGTTCTACACCGGCACGCAGTTCCCGGAGGCCTACCGGGACGCGATGTTCGTCGCCCGGCACGGCTCGTGGAACCGCACCGCCAAGCTCGGTGGCGACGTGGTCGTGGCCAAGCCCGGACCGGACGGCAAGACCGCAGCAACGGAGCCGTTCCTGACCGGCTTCCTCCAGGACAACAAGTATGTCGGCCGCCCGGTGGACGTGCTGGTCGCCAAGGACGGATCGCTGCTCGTGTCCGACGACTACAACGGCGCGATCTACCGCGTCAGCTACGGCCGGTGATGCGCCGCCACCTCCGGTCGATCTGCGGGCTGGCCCCTGCCCTCGGCGGGCTGCTCTCGGCGGGTGCGGCGCTTGCCGCCCCGGACGCGGCGCTGCAGGAGCGCCTCGCCCCCTGTATCGGCTGCCACGGTGCGGGCATGTCTGCGACGGAGGGCGTGCCCTCGCTCGGGGGGCAGCTTCCGGACTACGTGGTGACGCAGCTCTTCCAGTTCCGGGAGAAGCAGCGGGAGGCGCCGCCGATGAACGAGGTGGCTGCCGGATTCTCCGACGACGACCTGCGCAGCTACGCCGACGCGGTGGCGACGCTGCCGCCGCCCGCCTGGTCCGGTCCGCCGGCCGATGCGGCTCTGACGGCACGGGCCCAGGCACTGGTCGCCAAGCACCAGTGCAATTCCTGCCATGGACCGGATCTCGCGGGTCGGGACGCGATCCCGCGGATCCGGGCACAGCGCGAGGACTACCTCGCCAAGGCGCTCGCCGGCTACAAGTCGAACGCCCGGCCCGGCTACGATCCCGCCATGAACGAGGCGGCGCAGGGCCTGAGCGAGGCCGACATCAAGGATCTGGCGGCCTACGTGTCGCGGCTCTGAGGGCGGGCTCGGGCGCTTCCCCGCCTCCTCTCATCCTGAGGTGAGCGCGAAGCGGGCCTCCAAGGCGTAATCCAGGGATCGCGCGGCCGGCTGAAGCCCCAATCCGAGGCTTGCGCCGCGCTCCGGCCCCTCAGGATGACGGGGGCTTATGGGACCGCTCTTCCGGTCCCGTCACCGCACGACCCGCAGTGAGTCGCCCTTCGCCAGCGCCCCGCCGGCGATCACCTCCGCGTAGACGCCGAGGTCGCGGTGGCCGAGGCGGGCGTCGAGCGTCCAGGGGATGTCGCAGTCGCGGATGCCGCTGGTCGGCTCGACGTTTGTCGCCGCGCACCGCACCGTCCGTTTGGTGATCTTGAGCCGCAGCCCGCTCGGCGCTTCGACCACCTGCCCGACCATCTCCAGTTCGGCGAAGGGGTCGAGCCCCTCGACGAGCAGGTTGCCGCGGAAGCGCAGCGGGTCCACGGGCACGCCGAGATAATCCTCCACCGCCGCCACGCTCGCACGGTTGATGAGCGACACGTAGCCGGTTGGGGAATCCGTGAACCGGTATTGCGGCGGGGCGGCGAGCACCTTCGGTTCGCCCCGCAGGCTCCCGGGAATGAACCGCCGCATCAGATCCGCAAGCCCCTCTCGGCCGGCCTCGGTGTCGAGGTTGAAGGCCTGCGGCTCGCCATGGCCCTCGACGGTGAGAGTCGCCGTAGCATCCTCGTAGCGGGTGCGCAGGCGGGCGAGCGCCTCGTCACGCATGAGCATCAGGTACTTCGTCTTCGGCTGATGGCGGGGCGCCACCGCGTTGAAGCCCGAGGGCCCGTTCTCGATGGCGTAGAGCCGGTCGCCCGGGAAGAAGCCGCTGGTCTCGAGGTCCGCCCGCTCGACGGGTTCGGGACTCAAGCCCTTCACCGGATAGCGGTAGAGAGCGCTGACATGAATCAATGCGGTCATGCGCGAAGCGTGGCCCTGAAATGATCCGTCACGCAAGAGCCTCATCGCCCCTTGTGGTGCCCAATTGCAACACCACATCGGGATCACCGGCGGCCGCCAATGGCGCCGGGGCCCTCGCGCGGCGGATAGCCGGAGGGCGACGTTTCGGTGGCGCCGCGCCTCTCATCGGGCGGCGGATGCCGGTACGGGAGGGTTGTGCATGAACTTCGAAAAGTACACCGAGCGCGCCCGCGGCTTCGTGCAGGCGGCTCAGAACCTCGCGATGCGCGAGGGACATCCCCAGCTTCAGCCGGGTCACCTGCTCAAGGTGCTGCTCGACGATCCGGAAGGCCTCTGCGCCGGCCTGATCGACCGCGCGGGCGGGCAGTCGCGGGTGGCGCTGGCTCAGACCGAGCAGTGGCTCGCCAAGCAGCCGAAGGTCTCCGGCAACGCGGCCGCCCCGCAGGCGACGCGCGAGCTGATGCGCCTGTTCGACACCGCCGAGAAGGCCGCCGAGAAGGCGGGCGATTCCTACGTCACGGTGGAGCGGCTGCTCCTCGCCCTGGCGGTAGAGAAGGATTCCGAGGCCGGCCGCGCGCTCCAGGCGGCGGGTGTGACCCCCGCCTCGCTGAATGCGGCGATCAACGCCCTGCGCAAGGGCCGCACCGCCGACAACGCCTCGGCCGAGAACGCCTACGACGCCCTGAAGAAGTACGCCCGCGACCTCACCGAGGCCGCCCGGGACGGCAAGCTCGACCCGGTGATCGGCCGCGACGAGGAGATCCGGCGGACCATCCAGGTCCTGTCACGGCGCACCAAGAACAATCCGGTGCTGATCGGTGAGCCCGGCGTCGGCAAGACCGCCATCGTTGAGGGTCTGGCCCTGCGCATCGTCGACGGCGACGTGCCGGAGAGTCTCCGGGACAAGAGCCTGCTCGCCCTCGACATGGGCGCGCTGATCGCCGGCGCGAAGTACCGGGGCGAGTTCGAGGAGCGGCTGAAGGGCGTGCTCTCCGAGGTCACCGCGGCAGAGGGCAGCATCATCCTGTTCATCGACGAGATGCACACGCTGGTCGGCGCCGGGAAGGCGGACGGGGCGATGGACGCCTCGAACCTGCTGAAGCCGGCGCTGGCCCGCGGCGAGCTGCACTGCGTCGGCGCGACCACGCTCGACGAGTACCGCAAGCACGTCGAGAAGGATGCGGCGCTCGCCCGGCGATTCCAGCCGGTCTTCGTGTCGGAGCCGACCGTGGAGGACACGGTCTCGATCCTGCGCGGCCTGAAGGAGAAGTACGAGCAGCACCACGGCGTGCGCATCCAGGATTCGGCCCTGGTGGCGGCGGCGACCCTCTCGAACCGCTACATCACCGACCGGTTCCTGCCCGACAAGGCCATCGACCTCATGGACGAGGCCGGCTCGCGCCTGCGCATGCAGGTCGATTCGAAGCCCGAGGAGCTCGACAACATCGACCGGGAGATCGTCCGGCTGAAGATCGAGGCCGAGGCGCTCAAGAAGGAGACCGATTCCGCCTCCCGCGACCGGCTGGTCCGGCTGGAGAAGGAACTCGGCGACTTGGAGGAGCGCTCGGCGGCGATCACCGCCCGCTGGAAGGCCGAGAAGGACAAGCTCGGCACCGCGGCCACCTTGAAAAAGAAGCTCGACGAGGCGCGCAACGAGCTCGCCGCGGCGCAGCGCCAGGGTCAGTATCAGCGCGCGGGCGAGCTCGCCTACGGGGTCATCCCGGGCCTGGAGAAGCAGCTCGCCGAGATCGAGGCCAAGGCCGATGCCAAGTCGGAGAACGGCCGCGACGCGATGATGGAGGAGGCCGTCACCCCCGCCCACATCGCCGGGGTCGTCTCCCGCTGGACCGGCGTGCCGGTGGACAAGATGCTGGAGGGCGAGCGCGAGAAGCTGCTGGCCATGGAGGAGGCGCTCGCCAAACGCGTCGTCGGCCAGCGCGAGGCGGTGGAGGCGGTCTCGACCGCGGTCCGGCGCGCCCGCGCCGGGCTTCAGGATCCGAACCGGCCAATCGGCTCGTTCATGTTCCTCGGCCCCACGGGCGTCGGCAAGACCGAGCTGACCAAGGCGCTCGCCGGCTTCCTGTTCGACGACGACACGGCGCTCGTGCGCATCGACATGTCGGAGTACATGGAGAAGCACGCGGTCGCCCGGCTGATCGGGGCGCCTCCCGGCTATGTCGGCTACGAGGAGGGCGGTGCGCTGACCGAAGCCGTGCGGCGTCGGCCCTATCAGGTCGTGCTGTTCGACGAGGTCGAGAAGGCGCATCCGGACGTGTTCAACGTCCTGCTGCAGGTTCTCGACGACGGGCGGCTCACCGACGGCCAGGGGCGGACGGTGGATTTCCGCAACACGCTGCTGATCATGACCTCGAATCTCGGGTCCGAGTATCTGGTGAACCAGCCTGCGGGCGAGGACACCGACGCGGTCCGCGACGAGGTGATGGGCGTGGTGCGGGGCCACTTCCGGCCGGAATTCCTGAACCGGGTCGACGAGATCATCCTGTTCCACCGCCTGGCGCGGTCGGAGATGGGGGCGATCGTCGAGATCCAGCTCGGGCGGCTGCAGAAGTTGCTGGACGAGCGCAAGATCACCCTGGACGTCGACGAGGAGGCCAAGACCTGGCTCGCCGACAAGGGCTACGACCCGGCCTACGGGGCGCGGCCGCTCAAGCGGGTGATCCAGAAGAATGTCCAGGATCCGCTGGCCGAGCTGGTGCTCTCGGGCAAGATCCATGACGGCGAGAAAGTGCCGGTTCGCCTGGGCGCGCTGGGCCTGATGATCGGCGACGTCACGGTCGGAGCCGAGCGGCGGCCGGTCAACGCGACGCTGAACTGATCCTGAGACAGACGATCGGGCGGCGCGCCCACACAGGGTGCGCCGCCTTTTCCGTCTCGGCTTCGTTCCACTGGCCCTCGCGACGCGATCGCGATCCCGAGTGACGACGCGTGCCGTATCGGCCGCCAGCGTCACGATGAGCTAGTTGCCTGGACAGCGTGGACGGGCCTGGGGATCCTGGCGGCATGCGTCGCGCCCACGCCGCCCTGATTCTCGCCGAACCCCGCTTCGCTGCGGCGGACCATCACCCGCCGCCCGTCGCGGCTGCCCTCGCCAGGGCCAAGGCCTCCTGCGGATCCGAGGCGGCAACGCACGAGCCCGATGTCATCACGCGGCGGGCCGTCAACGGCAGCGCTATGGCCGACGTCGTCCTGCGTTTGAGTGCCGTTCCGTGCGGTGATGACGCCGCGTCCGACGGCGGCACCGCAAGCTGCGAGATGCGGGTCTCCGCATCGAAGAAAGACGAGTTCGTCGAGGCCTTCGATCCGATCGCCTTCTGGAGCGGGAGCACAGACAGCCGGATACGCTAGCGTGCAGCCGCGGGCCGCAGCATGTCGACGAGGCACTGCGCATTCGTTCAGCGGCATCCGTGCCGCATGGGGGCGTGCTCCGGTCCGGACAGCAGGCGAGCTCCGACCGCGATCGGTTTGCGGCCGCGAGCGTCACGCAGCCTTTGCCGGACGGCGCACGGTCGGCCGGATTGGCCTCGTGCTCGGCGGCGTGCCCCCTGACGGGAGACAGGCGAATTGATCCCATCGCATCTGATCTTAGCCGGAGCCCTGTTGTCCATGATCGCAGCCGCGCCGCCCCTGATGGCAGCCCCCGACGGCATCCGCGCCGTCACCCTTTCGAGCGGCGGCCTTGCCGAAGTGACCCTGGTTCATCCGGTCGACGGCGATACGACGATCGGGCTCAACGTCAGGCCAGAGCAGATCGACGACATCCTCAAGAGCCTCGTCGTGCGTGATCCGCTCGGCACCGTCGGTGCCCTGCGTCTGGACGGGGTGGATCAGGTCGACGAGACGCTGCGGACGATGCCGTTCACCGCGGACGATCTGTCCGCGCCGGCGCGCCTCGTGGGGAAGCTGCAGGGCATTCCAGTCAAGATCCAGAGCGCCGGGCGCACGCTCGAAGGCCGGGTGCTCGGCGTATCCGAGCGCAATGCCGGAACCGAGGCGGGCGAGGTCGCGATCCTGACCGTGCTGACCGGGTCGGGCACGCTCGAATCCGTGCCGATCGAGGACGGCGCGACCGTGACGATCCAGGATCCGGTCATGGCGGCCAGGATCGCCGCGGCCGTCGACGCGGCCGGCAAGGCCAAGGTCGGCGATGCCCACCGGGTCGAGATCGATGTCGCGGGACGCGGCCGGCGCGAGGTCCGGTTGACCTACGTCGTCGCCGCGCCCGTCTGGAAGACGAGCTATCGCATCGTCGACGGCGGCGAAGGCCGGGCGAATCTGCAGGCCTGGGCGGTCCTCGAGAATGCCCTCGGCGCGGACTGGAAGGGCGTCGACGTCACCCTGTCGTCCGGATCGCCGGTGGCGCTGCTCCAGCGCCTGCACCGGCGTTACTGGCGCACGAGACCGGAGGCGCCGGTGATGGTCGACGATGTCGGCATGCCCGATCTCGACCAGGGCACGGTCGCCCCGAAGACGCTGTCCCGTCTGCGTGCCCCCGCGGCGCCCGCTGCCGCTGTGCCCCTTCCGGCTCCGATGGCGCGCCTCGACGCGCGCCTGGACGCTGCGGAATCCGGCTACGAGGCGGCGGCCGCGACGGCGAGTGCCGGGGCCAGCGAGGGAGATGTGTCGGCCAACTTCACGCTGCCGCATCCGGTCGATCTCCGCGCCGGCGGCACGCTGTCCGTGGCGTTCATCGATACCGAGATCGAGGCCGAGCGGATCGCCCTCTGGAAACCGGGTCAGGGGATCCATCCGATCGCGGCCCTCAGGATCCGCAACGGCACCGCCGCGATGCTGCCCGCCGGTCTCATCACCCTCTACGACCGCAAGGCCGGCTACCTCGGGGATGCGCGCCTGCCCGCGACCCCCGTCGGCGAGCAGCGGCTGGCCAGCTTCGCCGTCGACCGGAAGGTCGCCGTCCAGGCGGAGACGAAGCCGAGCGAGGCCTTGACCAAGATCACGGTGGTCGACGGCGTGGCGCGCGCGACGATGATTGCCCGTGAGGTCACCACCTACACGATCAAGGGTGCGCCGGACGCCGCCCGGGCCGTCATCATCGAGCATCCCCGACGCGATGGCTGGACCTTCACGTCCTCCGCCCGCGACAGCGAAACCCCCACGGCCTATCGTCTCAAGGTCGCGGTTCCCGCCGGCGGGTCGGCAGAGACCCAGGCCGTGTTCGAACGCGTTCAGATCGATGCCTACGATCTCGTCGATGCCGATGAGGCGCTGCTGGTCCGCTGGGCCTCCCTCGCCGCCGAACCGGCCCTCGGCGGCAAGCTCAGGACCCTGTCGCAGGTCCGCGCGGAGGTTGCCGCGGCGACGCGCACCGTCGAGGAGATCGGCGAGCGCGCGGCGAAGGTGCAGGCCGAGCAGGAGCGCATCCGCAGCAATCTCGGCGCCGTCCCCAAGGACAGCGAACTGGCGCGGCGCTATCTCGCCCGTATGGGCGCCCAGGAAGACGAACTGGCGAAGCTGGCCGCCGACCGGGCCGGGGCCGAGAGCGAGCTGAAGGCCGCACAGGCGCGGATCCGGACGCTGATCGCGGCGCTCTGACCGCCCGTCCCGGATCCGTTCGCGGTCCGGGCCCGAAGTCCCGTCCGCGAAGGGCGTCCCGCGATCCGGGCGCCCGCCTCCGGGATGATGTCCTAGGCCGGGCGGATCGCCGCGGCCAGATCGGCCGCCTGATCGCGATCCCGACACACCAGCCAGAGATCGTCGTGAGCTGACAGCTCAGCGTCGAACAGGTCGACGAAGGCGGCCGGCGGATCCCCGAGGTCCGGCCAGTGGAACAGGCGGAAGCCCAGCGCCTCGAACAGGGGCAGGATCGGGCCCAGGTCCCACAAGCGGTTGTTGCTCAGGGTCGCGTCGAGGCGTCCCGTGGCCAGGAGCGCGGCATCCGAGATCGCGCCGCCCTCGCTCCAGGGGAACCAGCCGCAGCCGTAATCCAGGGTGTAGCGCTGCGCCGTGACCGACAGCCAGCCGACATGGCCGGTCCGGCGCTCCGGCCGGTGGAGCGGGCGCAACGCCGCAATCATGCGGCCGCCGCGGGTCGGCGCCCAGAAGGCCCGGCCCTCACTGGCCGCGAGCAGGATGCCCTCCGTCGCCTCCGCCGGGATGCTCTGGGCCGGCGCTGAGCGGTCTTCGTTCCAGGCCGGCAGGCTCATCACGCAGCTCCGGGGCCAGCCCGAGCGGCAGGCCGCAACCATCACGCCCCAGCCCGACAGGCCGCCCGCGAAGGGTCGGGTGCCGTCGATCGGATCGCCCACGAAGGTCCAGGCATCCCGGGCGAGCAGCGCCCGGGCCGCCGCCTGTCCCAGATCCTCGGCGGTCTCCTCCTCGATCAAATCAGGGCCGAACCGCGCGTGCATCAGCTGGCTGACGGCGAGGTCGGCCTCGGTTAGGGCCTGGCCGAGATCCGGGCCCTTGTTGGTCATGTCCAGGCCCGTCGCCCGCATGGTCAAGGCCAGAGGTGCGGCCTCCTCGGCGAAGGCCAGCATCTGAGCGAGGACATCGGATTCGGACGTGTCGGACGAGGTCATGCGGCGAACAAGTCGGGGCTTCGGAGCATCAGGGCCTGGACCAGGACCAGCGTCTTGAGATCGGGCAGGCGACCGGCGCGGGCCTGATCGCCCAGCGTGGCGAGGGGCACTTCGAGGGCGAGAACCTGCTCGCCCTCTTCGTGGAGGCCGCCGCCGGATCCAACCCGGTCGGAGGCGCCGTAGGGCGCAAGGTAGAGCCAGAGCCGCTCCGAAGAGATGCTCGGCATGCTGTAGGCATGCGCCACCGGCTCGAGATCCCGAAGGCGGACGCCCGCCTCCTCCATCGCCTCGCGGATCGCGGTCTCCTCCGGCGCGGCGCCGTCGAGGCCGCCCGCGGGCGCCTCGTCGAGATCGGCCGGCTCGCCCCAGAAAGCCGGGCCGACCCGCGCCTGCCGCACGAGCAGCGCCACGCGCCGAACGGGATCGTAGGGCAGCACGCAGGCCGCCTCGCCGTGATCCTCCAGCGCCCGCCGAACGGTGCTCCCGTCCGGCAGCGTCAGCGTGGCGATGCCGAAGGTGTTCCAGCCGCGGTGGATCACCTCCAGCGGCAGGGCAGGCGCGGCCTCGGTCATGTCCCGGTCAGCGCTTCGTGCTGGAAGCGGTCTGGCCGAACATCACCTTCTTGGCGTCCTCGCTCATGGTCTTGCCGTAGTCGGGATTGACCTCCGGGGCGCGGGCATAGGCCGCCTGCGTGGCCGGCCGCTCGGCGATCGCCGTGAACCAGCGCTTCAGGTTCGGGTGGTCATCGAGGTTCTGACCCTGCTTCTCGTAGGGCACGATCCAGGGATAGCAGGCCATGTCGGCGATGGAATAATCAGGGCCGGCGACGAAGGCGCGATCGGCCAGGCGCCGGTCGAGGACGCCGTAGAGCCGGTTGGTCTCGTTGACGTAGCGCTTGATCGCGTAGTCGATCTTCTCCGGCGCATATTGCGAGAAGTGGTGGTTCTGGCCGAGCATCGGGCCGAGGCCACCCATCTGCCAGAACAGCCATTGCAGCACCTCTGCCCGGCCGCGCAGATCCCCCGAAATGAAGCGCCCGGTCTTCTCGGCGAGGTAGAGCAGGATCGCTCCCGATTCGAACAGCGAGACCGGCGCGCCGCCGCCGGCCGGCTCATCGTCGACGATCGCCGGCATCCGGTTGTTGGGCGCGATCTTGAGAAAATCCGGATTAAACTGCTCGCCCTTACCAATATTTACAGGGTGAATGCGGTAGGCAAGCCCCGCCTCTTCGAGAAACATCGTGATCTTATGGCCGTTCGGCGTCGGCCAGTAGTGGAGTTCGATCATCGGCTGGTGTCCCGTTATGCCCCGGCGGACGGGAAGTGGGTCGGCGCGGCGCTCCGGTCAAGCACGCGACCGGCGGCGCGGGCGAGCCGCGATATCCTGGCCTTGCCTCATCCGCCGGCGCAGCCCTGGACCTCGACGTAGAGGGCATAGAGCGACTGGCTCGCCGCCATGAACAGGCGGTTGCGGTGCCGGCCGCCGAAACAGAGGTTGGCACAGCGCTCCGGCAGCCGGATGCGCCCGATCGGCCGGCCGTCGGGATTGAACACCATGACGCCGTCCAGGGCGTCGTCACCCATGCCCCAGCCGCACCAGAGATTGCCGTCGACGTCGCAGCGCAGCCCGTCTGGCGTGCCCGGCCCGGCATCGATCAGCACGCGCCGGCCCGAAAGGGCACGGCCGCCGGCCACGTCGTAGGCGACGATCCGCCGGGTCGGCCGCCCGCGCGATTCCACGAGGTAGAGCACGCGGCCATCGGGGGAGAAGCACAGGCCGTTGGGGCCGGCGAGGTCGGTGGCCACCGTCTCCAGCACGCCGGTGACCGGGTCGAGCCGATACACGTTCTGCGGCAGTTCGGCCTCGGCGCGGGCGCCCTCGTAGAACCCCGCGATGCCGAAGGGCGGATCGGTGAACCAGACCGCACCGTCGGCGGCCGTTACGACGTCGTTGGGGGAGTTGAGCCGCCGGCCCTCGAACGCGTCCGCGAGCACGGTGATCGCGCCGTCATGCTCGGTCCGGGTGACCCGACGGTTCCCGTGCTCGCAGGTGACGAGCCGCCCTTGACGGTCGCGGGTGTTGCCGTTGGCGAAACCGGACGGCTTCCGGTAGAGGCCGACCGCGCCGCTCTCCTCATCCCAGCGCAGGATGCGGTCGTTGGGGATGTCGCTCCACAGCAGGTAGCGACCGTCGCCGAACCAGACCGGGCCCTCGCACCAGCGGAAGCCGGTGGCGAGGCGCTCCACGGCCGTGTTGAACACCCGGTAACGGGCGAAGGCGTCGTCGAGGATCTCGACCGCCGGATCGGGATAGCGCGGGCTCGGTGTCCACACGGGAAGGTCCATGTCGCTCGCGGCGATCGTCGCGGTTTCGGCGCCCGCCGGCAAGGGTCATCAAGGGCCAACAACCGCCCCCGCATGGCCGAAGGCCCGACGGTGGCGACGAGGGCCGGTGTTCCCGGCGCGGCGATCCGTAACGCCCCATCCTCCACCCCCCAGTGATGGTGGACGCTGGTTCGTCAGCAGGGAAGCCCGGCCCTCGTCCCGAATCGGACGCTATCGCTCCGTGAATTGTCTGACAAGTCGGCCGGGCGCTGCAGGCGCGCCGGAAGCACGCAGGCGCTGGAATGGGCCACCGGCGTGCCGCGCCTTGCGGGGGACCGGCGGAACCGCTACGGCATTGAGGCCGTGTGGCAGTCGGGGTGTAGCGCAGTCTGGTAGCGCACCTGGTTTGGGACCAGGGGGTCGTAGGTTCGAATCCTATCGCCCCGACCATTCGATCAGGAGCTTGTCGAGTCCGATGCCGAGCGCCCGCATCTTCCGTCCGTCTCGGGATGCCACGCAGTCTGGCCTCGCCCGGACCAAGCAGTGGGTTCTGGAATTCGACCAGACCAGCCCGCGCGAGATCGATCCGCTGATGGGGTGGAACGGCTCCTCCGACATGCTTCAGCAGGTCCGCCTGGAATTCGACACCGAGGCGGAGGCCGTCGCCTACGCGAAGCGCGAGGGCATCGCCTTCCGCGTCGAGCAGCCGGCCAAGGTGGTCCGGCGCAAGGGCCTGTCCTATTCCGACAATTTCAAATTCAACCGCACGGCGCCGTGGACGCATTGAGTCCGGCGAGTTCGGATCAGGCTGTCCGGCGCGCTTTCCAGGCCGGGTAGGGCGAATCGCCCGGCGGACGGAGCTGGCTGATCCGCATCGGCTGCGCATCCAGGGGCTGGCAGAGTTCGGCGTAGATCGTCGCGCTGCCGGCACCGTAGGTCTCGGCCTCCTCGGCCGAGAAGGCGAAATAGCCTTCCTTGAAGCCGGCAAGCCGCATCGCCGCGTGGCACATGGGGCACGGGCGGCCGCTCGCGTACATCACGCACTCGCCGAGATCGCGCCGGCCGAGCAGGCGGCTGGCTTCGCGCAGCGCAACCATCTCGGCATGGGCGCTCGGATCGTTGGTGGCGTGCACGGTGTTGGCCGCGCGGACCAGCACGGTGCCGTCCTGCACGATCACCGCGCCGTAAGGGGCGCCGCCGGCCTCGACATTGGCCTCGGCGAGGGCGACCGCCTCGCGGATATGATCTTCGTGCATCCCCATGGACGATCCCCTCTGCGCTGGCGCGGCAACGCCGGGCGCGGCGGGAAGTTCAGCGACCGGGGCCTCAGAACGCGTAGCGCACGGTGCAGTAGGGCATGGTCTCGGCCAGCAGGGCCTTGAACCGGACGAGCCACCGGCCCTTCCAGCCGGCCCGGTAGCGCAGGTTCGTGCCCCCGCCCTCGGAAACCTTCGCCTCCTGAATGTCCGGCCGCCAGAGCAGGTCCTCGGCCTTCGGGTGCCAGCCGAGATTGACCGCATGCAGATCCGCATTGTGGGTCAGCATGATGATCTCGCACTTGAGCTGCGCCTTGGCGGCGTCGGACAGGGTCGCGTCGATCTCGGCAAACAGGGCCCGCCAGTCCGCCTCCCAGTCCTCGTAAAGGATCACGGGCGAGAAATTGACGTGGACTTCGTAGCCGGCGGCCACGAAGTCGTCGATGGCGGCGATCCGCTCCGGGATCGGGGCGGTGCGCACGTCCACGATCCGGGCGATCCGCGCCGGCATGAGCGAGAAGCGGATGCGCGTCTTGCCTTGCGGATCGTAGGCCAGGAGATCGCGGTTCACGGCCTTGGTGGCGAAGGAGGCCTTGGCGTTGGGCAGGGTGCGGAACAGCGCGATCAGGGCGCGCACGCCGCCACTGACCGCCGCATCAACCGAGAGGTCGCCGTTCTCGCCGATGTCGTAGACCCAGTATTCCGGATCGATCGGATCCGGCGCCGGCAGGCGTCCCTGACGGCCGGCGTGCCGGGCGATCGCCGCGCAGGCCTGCTCGACGTTCACGAACAGCGAGATCGGGTTGGAGAAGCCCTTGCGGCGCGGCACGTAGCAATAGGCGCAGGCCATGGCGCAGCCGTTGGAGGTCGAGGGCGCGATGAAATGGGCGCTGCGGCCGTTGGGACGCATCGCGAGACCCTTCTTCACGCCGAGGACCAGGGTCGAGCGCTTGATCCGCACCCAATCCTCCACCGATCCCGCATTGCCGTGGAGTTCGGGGATGTTCCAGTGCGACGGCACGACGATGCGCTCGGCGTCCGGGAAACGGGCCAGGATCTCCCCGCCGAGCGGAAAGTCGCGGACGGCAGGCTCGTGGTAGATCGTCCGGATATCGAGCAGGTCGCGGGTGAGGGCCATGGACGATCCGGGGCCCGGGAGCGGCCCGGGTGTCGATATGGTGCTTTCGGGCGCGGCCGGAATGCCCCGCGTGCCGGCGCTTCTGCGCATCCGCAGCGCGAAAAGATCGAGATCGCTTGCGGTGGTCGATGATCGTTCAACGATATCTAACGATTCGCTGTCATGAGTCGCTCAGCTTTGAGTGGACATATGATGATCGCTTGGGACCAGGAGAGATCCGGGCCAGGCTCACCCGGCTCCGGTGAATCTCTCGACCCTGCGGATCCGAGGTGGGACGCGCTAGTCCGGCGGGACCAGCTCGAGGCCATGCGCGGGACCGTGCTGGCGGCCATCCCCGTCAACATGCTGCTCGGGCTGGCGAGCATCCTGGTCGCCTATCGGAGCGGGCACGGCGCCCTGGGGGCCGCCTGGTTTGCGGCATCGACCTGCGTCAATCTCCTGCGGATCGTGCTGTGTCGGATCCCCTGCCTCGGCCTCGCGCTGACCGCCGACATGACGCCGAGCCTGGCCGCGACCGCCGCGCGCTCCGTCGACCGGCACCTGCGCGTCTGCACGCTCGCGGCATTTCTCTCCGGCCTGGTCTGGGCTTGCCAGCCGCTCCTGTCCGCCGGCTACACCTCACCCGAGACCCTGTTCTATCTCACGATCACCTGCGGCGTGACCGCCGGGGCGGTGACGCACGGGATTGCCTATGCGCGCATTCCGATCGCCTTCATCGCTCTACCGCTGCTGTCGGTCTCCGTCTGCCTGACCTATGCGGGTGACTTCGACCGGAACTGCCTTGCGGCCTGCGTCGTCCTCTACCTCGTGGCGCTGACGCACACCGCGTTCCGGAGCCAGGCCGTGTTCCGCGAGGCGAGCCGGCTCAAGAACGAGGCCCATGCCCTCGCCCGGTCGCGGGCCGAAGCGCATGCCAGCGCCAGCGCCCTCGTCGACGAGATGCGGTGGCGCGCCACGCACGACGACCTCACCGGCCTGCTGAACCGCGCGGGATTCCTCCAGGCGGCGGAAAGCAGGCTCCACAGCGGGACGCTCAGCCTGCTGCTGCTCGACCTCGACGGCTTCAAGTTCGTCAACGACGTCTACGGGCACAAGGCGGGCGACCGGGTGCTCGTCGAAGTGGCGCGCCGGCTGAGGGATGCGCTGCCGGAGAACGGCCTTGCGGCCCGGCTCGGCGGCGATGAATTCGCCGTGCTTTACGATCCCGCCACCTCCGGTCTGGCCCACGACGTCATGGCGGCCAACTTCATCACGGCCGTGGCACACCCGTTCGACGGTTTCGACGCGGGCCGGCTCGGGGTCAGCATCGGCGTCCATGCCGGTCCGGAGCCCAGTCTGACCGAGATGCTGAGCTGCGCCGACGAGGCCCTCTACGCCGCGAAGGCCGGAGGCCGGAATCGCTTCCGGGTGTTCGATGCGGGCCTGCGCGAGGGCCTGCAGATGCGGCGCGACCTGGAGCGCGACCTGTCGCAGGCCCTGGTCGAGAACGCGCCCAGGGTCTGGTTTCAGCCGATCTACGCCGCGGATGGCCACACGCTGGTCGGGCTGGAGGCGCTGATCCGCTGGGAGCATCCGCGGCTCGGCTGGATCGCCCCGCCGGACCTGATCGCCGCCGCCGCGATGGCGGGCCTCACCGAATCGCTGCTCCGCTACATCCTTGAGCAGGTCTGCGCGATGCTGGAAATCCTGCGCAGCCGTGGCCTCGATGGGGTCCGCGTGGCGATGAACGTCTCGCCCCGGGAGATGGCGCAGGTTCCGGTGGACGAGATCGTCATCGAGCGCCTGGGCCTGCTCGACCTGCCGCCCACCATGCTCGAGATCGAGATCACCGAGGAGACCGCCCTCGACATCGGCGCGGTTCAGGGGAAGCTGCAGGCCCTGTCGCGCGCCGGCATCCGGATCACCCTGGACGATTTCGGCATCGGCTACTCGTCGCTCTCCTCCCTGCGGCAGCTCAAGGCGGATCGGATCAAGATCGACCGAAGTTTCGTGACCGGGCTCGGCACATGCGACGACAAGCGCGGGCTCGTCCTCGCCGTCCTGGGCCTCGGGCGCCTGCTCGGTCTCGACGTCGTGGCGGAGGGCGTGGAATCGGTCGACGACCTGCACATCCTCCAGGCGATGGGTTGCCCGTTCCTGCAGGGCTATTATCTCGGCCGTCCGATGCCGGTGGAGGCCATGGAAGACACGCTGCTCGTCACGCGCATCGCGGCGGCCTGAAACCCGCAGTCGCCGCGGAGCTTCCGAACCGGATCAGAAGCGCTTCGCGCCCGCCGGCCGGCGGCGCAGGAACCGGCGCGTCGCCGCGCGCCACAGGCGGTCGGGAACTCCGTAGAGCCAGACCAGCCCGGCGACGACGGCGACCGCCAGCAAGAACAGCCACGCCAGACATTCGAGGACGGGACCCGGTGCCGGCCCGGACTCCGCCCGGTCATACCAGAGGGGATCGGTGTCCCAGGGCGGATCGTTCTCGTCCACGATGAAACCCTCCACCACGGCGCCGACCCGCGGACCCGGATGTTCGCACGGCGGTGGCCGACGGATCGCCGGCCGCCCCGGCTTACAGGGCCTTTGGATCCGTTCCGCGAACCGACCCGAACGACCGGCACCGAACCGGCCCGGTGAGTGGACGCTACTGCCGGGGTTCGATTCCATCGAATACTCAATTCGGACGACATCCAGCGCCGGAACACCCTGTTCTGACGGGATCAACCCGTACGCTGTCGTCCCGCCCGCGTGACACGTCCCCTCGGTGGCCGGAATGGTCGCGGATCCTGCGAGATGCGACGACCGTGCGGCGGTCGATGGCGGCCGTGGATGGCGGCCGTGGATGGCGGCTCTGTCGGCCGCCTGTCTTGCGCGCCCGCGAGCCGGTCCCGAACCGGGCGGTGAACGCGACGCCCGACATCCGCTTCCCGCCACAAATCGGGTGCCCGAAACCCG
This sequence comes from Methylobacterium sp. XJLW, assembly GCF_003254375.1. NCBI lineage: Bacteria > Pseudomonadati > Pseudomonadota > Alphaproteobacteria > Hyphomicrobiales > Methylobacteriaceae > Methylobacterium > Methylobacterium sp. XJLW. Next base: position 785,821 of record NZ_CP016429.1, read on the forward strand.
GCTCCCCTCCCGGGTGGCAAAGCTGGCACCGTCTTGGGCAGCGCGCAGACGTTGCTGATCCACAGCCATTTATATTTGCACCGATACCGTATTCGGGACGGCACTTACCGTAACGGCCCAGCACGCGGGGTAACGGAGACCGGATGTGTCACCTTAATGCCCCAACGCCGGACTTTCCGCCGCCATCCCTAAGCCGGGGCGAGCCAAAGCGCCCGGTTTGCGCTAAGCGTGACGGTGGGGCGGGCTTGATCGGAGACGAGCGAAACGCCGTACCTTGGCCGTTTTCGTCTCGGACATCCGAACCGAAAGAGACCGCAAGGGCTTGTTCATCGTGACACGACGTCCACAAGCGAGTTGCTCGACATTCCGTTTGGTCGGGATGGTCTCCGGGCTCGCGATTCTGGCAGCGATGCCGGCGTCTGCCGAGACACTCGAAAGCGCGCTCGCGAAAGCCTATCAGGGCAATCCAAGCCTCAACGCCAGCCGCGCCGGCGTGCGCGCGACCGACGAGAGCGTCGCGATCGCGCAGTCGGGCTATCGCCCCCAGGTCAATCTCGGGGCGCAGATCGGCGTCCAGTACCTTCAGACCCGCAGCTCCAGCACCGCCGCGGCCGCTGCAGGCTCGGCCAGCACCGGCACGTCGGCGACCGGCACAGCCGGTCTCGGGGGCACCACGGGCGGCGTTACGGGCGGCACCGGGATCGGCGTCGGAACGAGCACGACGGGTGTCGGCACGACCGACATCGGGGCGGGCTCGTCCGGCGTGGCCGGCACATCGGCGACCAGCGGAGCCGGGGCGACATCGAGCACGGCTGAGATCGCCTCGGCCCAGACCATCACCTCTAAGCGGACTGTCCGGACCACCTACCTGCCGAGCACCGCGAGCCTGACGGTCTCGCAGACGCTGTTCAACGGCTTCCAGACGGACAACCTGACCCGCCGCGCCGAGTCGACCGTGTACAGCCAGCGCGAGACGCTGCGCTACACGGAGCTGACCGTGCTCTACAACGCCGTTCAGTCGTACATGAACGTGCTCAGCAACACGGCGACGCTGGAACTCAACCGGAACAACGTCGAGGTCTTGGAGGAGCAGCTGCGCCAGACGCGCGACCGCTTCAACGTCGGCGAGGTGACGCGGACCGATGTCGCCCAGGCCGAGGCCCGTCTCGCGGGTGCCCGCTCGCAGGTGAGCGCGGCGGAATCGGCCCTGCGGACGAGCATCGGCATCTACCGGCAGAATATCGGTGTCGAGCCGCGCCAGCTTGCGCCCGGCCGGCCGCTGGACCGGTTCGTTCCGCACAGCCTGGACGCCGCCATCGCCATCGGCCTCCGCGAGCATCCGCAGATCGTGTCGGCGATCCACGCGGTCGACGCGGCCGAATCGCAGGTGAAGGTGCTGGAAGGTCAGCTGGCGCCGCAGGTCAGCCTGCAGGGCTCCCTCAGTCAGGTCTACGACCAGACCGGCCCGAACCAGAGCTTCTTCGTCGGATTCGTGGGCGGCCGGCTGAACATCCCGATCTACGAGGGCGGCCAGACCTACGCGCAGATCCGGCAGGCGAAGGAGACCGTCGGCCAGACGCGCATCCAGGTGGATCAGGTCCGCGATCAGGTCCGCGCCCAGATCGTCGATTTCTGGGGTCGCCTGGAAGCCGCCAAGGCCCAGGTCATCGCCGCCCAGGCCCAGGTCCAGGCCAACGAGGTGGCGCTGAACGGCGTGCGCGAGGAGGCCCGCGTCGGCCAGCGCACCACCCTCGACGTGCTGAATGCGCAGCAGGAATTGCTGAACTCCCGCGTGAACCTCATCGTCGCCCAACGCGACCGCGTGATCTTCTCCTACGGCGTGGTCCAGGCGATCGGGCAACTCACCGCGCGGTTCACGGCACTGCCGGTCGAATATTACAGCGCCAAGGTCCACTTCGATCAGGTCAAGGATCTGTGGTTCGGTCTGCGCACGCCGGACGGCCGCTGAGGGCTTTTCCACGGGGAGTGTGTTGCGGGCACGCTTGCCGCCACGAAACGGCATGGAATACTGATTGAACAACGATCCGATCGGGTCGCGTTCCAGTCTCCCATGCCCGAGTGCGCCTGCCGATGAGTGCAGCAAGCCCAAAGATCCCGGACACGAAATTCCAGGACAAGGCTGCCGATAAGGCGCACGAGCCTTCGATGGAAGAGATCCTCGCGTCGATCCGCAGGATCATCGCCGACGATCAGGCCGCCAAGCCCGCCGAGACGTCGGTCGCGCCGGAGCCCGATGACGTGCTCGACCTCGCTGAGGTCGCCGAGCCGGTGACGCGCCCGCGCGTGGTCGAGCCGGAGCCGGAGCCGGAACCTGCTCCGGACCTGCTCGATTTCGACGCGATCGACTTCGAGGACCCGGTCGCCGCGGCACCGGAGCCCGATCCGATCCCGGAACCGCCGGCACCGCCGCGGCCGCAGCCCGTGCTCCAGGCCGTGCGCGCGCCGGAGCCGGAGCCGGAGCGGGAGGCCCTGGTCTCCCCGGCGACCGACGCCAGCGTCAGCGGCGCGTTCAACCTGCTGGCCCATACGGTGCTGACGCAGAACGCCCGGACCCTCGAGGATCTCGTCAAGGAGATGCTCCGGCCGATGCTGAAATCCTGGCTCGACGACAACCTGCCGGCCGTGGTCGAGCGCCTCGTGCGCGCCGAGATCGAGCGGGTCTCGCGCGGGCGCTGATGCGGCGGCCTGGGTACGGTGGCCGCGAGCCGCCGTCCGCGTGTTGACGGGAGCGGCGTGACGGTCGAAAGCGGGGCCAACCCCGTTTGGACAAGCGCCGGCCCGTACCCGCGATGATGGACAAGACCTTCGAGCCCACCTCCGTCGAGGCGCGGATTTCCGCCGCCTGGGCCGAGGCGGACGCCTTCCGCGCCGGCCGGCCCGAGCGCGCCGGGGCTCCGCCGTACTGCATCGTGATCCCGCCGCCGAACGTGACGGGCTCGCTGCATATGGGCCACGCCCTCAACAACACCCTGCAGGACATCCTCTGCCGCTTCGAGCGCATGCGCGGCAAGGACGTGCTCTGGCAGCCGGGGACGGACCATGCCGGCATCGCCACCCAGATGGTGGTCGAGCGGCGGATGATGGAGCAACAGGAGCCTGGCCGCCGCGAGATCGGCCGCGCCGCCTTCGTCGAGAAGGTCTGGGCCTGGAAGGCGGAATCCGGCGGCGCGATCGTCAACCAGCTGAAGCGGCTGGGCGCCTCCTGCGACTGGTCCCGCGAGCGCTTCACCATGGACGAGGGCCTGAGCCGGGCCGTCCTCAAGACCTTCGTCGACCTGCACCGGCAGGGCCTGATCTACCGCGACAAGCGGCTGGTGAACTGGGACCCGAAGTTCCAGACCGCGATCTCGGACCTGGAGGTCCAGCAGATCGAGACGAAGGGCCATCTCTGGCACTTCGACTATCCGGTCGTCGACGAGACCGGAACCGAGACCGGGGCGGTTATCACGGTGGCGACCACCCGTCCCGAGACGATGCTGGGCGATACCGGCGTCGCGGTCCATCCCGAGGACGAGCGGTATACGGCGCTGGTCGGCAAGCGCGTGCGCCTGCCGCTGGTCGGGCGGCTGATCCCGATCGTCGCCGACACCTACTCGGACCCGGAAAAGGGGACGGGCGCGGTCAAGATCACCCCCGCCCACGACTTCAACGATTTCGATGTCGGCCGCCGCCAGGGACTCGGCGTGATCAACGTCCTCGACCCCGAGGGGCGGATGCTGCTCGAGGGCAATGCGGCCTTCCTCGACGAGACCTCGCCCGAGCCGGAGGCCCTGGCGCTCCACGGCCTCGACCGGGCGCAGGCGCGCAAGGCGGTGGTCGCGCTGATGGAGGCGCGCGGGCTCCTGCGCGCGACCGAGCCGAACACCCACGCGGTCCCGCACGGCGACCGGTCCGGCGTGGTCATCGAGCCCTACCTGACCGACCAGTGGTACGTGAACGTCAAGCCGCTCGCGGAGCGCGCCCTCCAGGCGGTGCGCGACGGGCAGACCAAGTTCGTGCCCGAGAACTACGAGAAGATCTTCTTCCAGTGGCTCACCAACATCGAGCCCTGGTGCATCTCCCGCCAGCTCTGGTGGGGCCACCAGATTCCGGTCTGGTACGACGCGGAGGGCGGCATCTTCGTCGCCGAGAGCGAGGTGGAGGCGCTGGAAGCGGCCGAGGCGAAGCACGGCCGCTCCGTGGCGCTGACCCGCGACGAGGATGTCCTCGACACGTGGTTCTCCTCGGCCCTCTGGCCGTTCTCGACCCTCGGCTGGCCGGATTCGACCCCGGAACTCGGTCGCTTCTACCCGACCAACACCCTGGTGACCGGCAAGGACATCCTGTTCTTCTGGGTCGCCCGGATGATGATGATGGGCCTGCACCTCACCGACCGGGCCCCCTTCGACACGGTCTACCTGCACACCCTGGTGCGGGACGCGTCGGGGGCGAAGATGTCGAAGTCGAAGGGCAACGTCGTCGATCCGCTGGAGCTGATCGATCAGGTCGGCGCCGACGCCCTGCGTTTCACCCTCTGTGCGCTGGCCGTCCAGGGCCGCGACATCAAGCTGTCCACCGACCGGGTCCAGGGCTACCGCAACTTCGCGACCAAGCTCTGGAACGCTGCCCGCTTCGCCGAGCTGAACGGCTGCCGCCTGGATCCGGCCTTCGATCCGCGCTCCGCCACCGGCGCGATCAACCGCTGGGCGCTCACCGAGGCCGCGCGCGCGGTCGACGAGGTCACGGGTGCCCTCGAGGCCTTCCGCTTCAACGACGCCGCGGCGGCCGCCTATCGCTTCGTCTGGAACATCTTCTGCGACTGGTATCTCGAACTCGCCAAGCCCGTGCTCCAGGGCGAGGGCGTCGACCCCGCGATCCGGGCCGAGACACAGGCGAGCGTGGCGTTCCTGATCGATCAGGTCGCCAAGCTGCTGCACCCGTTCATGCCCTTCCTCACGGAGGAGCTGTGGGCGATCAAGGGGGCCGAGCTGCCGGAGCGCGGCCTCCTGACCCTGGCCTCCTGGCCGGACCTCGGCGGCCTTGCCGATGCGGCCGCGGAGGCCGAGGTCGGGTTCGTGGTCGATCTCGTCAGCCAGATCCGCTCGGCGCGGTCCGAGACCAATGTCCCGGCCGCCGCGCAGATCCCGCTGGTGATGGTCGGCGCCGCCCCTGAGGTCCGGGCGCGGGTGGAGGCATGGCGGGACACGCTGCTGCGCCTCGCGCGCCTGTCGGACATCACCTTCGCGGAGGCGCCGCCGAAGAACTCGGTTCAGCTGCTGGTGCGCGGGAGCGTCGCCGCACTGCCCCTGGAAGGCGTCGTCGATCTCGCCGCCGAGGTCGCCCGCCTGAAGAAGGAGCAGGGCAAGGCGCAGGGCGAGATCAAGAAGATCGACGCCAAGCTCGGCAATGCCGACTTCGTGGCCCGGGCGCCCGAGGAGATCATCGAGGAGAACCGGGAGCGGCGCGACAGCGAGGCGGCGCGGCTCGTGAAGATCGAGGAGGCTCTGGTCCGGCTCAGCGGGGACTGAGCGCCCGTCCCGGGCCGCTGAGGCCCGGGCTCGGCGCCCTGCGCCGGCGGGACCGGCAGCGCGCCGTCACCCGGACGGCCCTGCGTCAGCGGCGGGTGCCGAGGGTGCCGGTGAAGGCCCGCGGCCCGGCCCAGTTGGCGGCCGACGCGTCGTTCGGGCTCCAGAACCCGTCCTGCGACGCGGCCCGCGGATGCGTGGAATAGTCCGGCGGAACATAGCCGCCGGCCTGGTTCCAGTAGCCGGGCCGCAGGTGGGTCGCCGACTTGGCGGTGCGATCGTCGCCGGGGCGGCGCGTATCGACGCCGTATGTCCTCTTGGACCCGCCGCGCGGCGCGTGATCTGCCACGGCGGGCTTCGCGTCAAAGTAGTCACGGTAATCCGCGTACGAGTCGGCCGCCAGCGCGCCGACAGTCGGCCCGAAGAACATGGCGGCGGCCAACAGCGTCTTCATTGCAATCCCCTCTGCCTGAACACTGGGATCGAGCAACGCCGAAACTTATGCCGGCCTGCCGAACTCAGCGGGATTTAAGGCCGACCCTCGGAAATCGCGGTGTCGGACAGCACAAGCCTGGGCCTGTCCCGTGCCGCATCGAGGCGTCGCACTCTTCCGATCGCAGGCCACCGCCGGGATCGCGATGGGGCTCCGCGACCGCTCGGCCACCTGTCCAAACGGTAATCTGACCGCCACGCCCGGGTCAGGCGGCGCTCTCTAGACAGATCCCATCGACGGCCGCGACCGCAGGCGTCGTCCCGATCATTTTCGAGAGGTTGAGCCCCCCATGACCGAGACCCGTCCCACTGGCCGCACCTCGCGCCGCGCCCTCGCCTCCGTGGCGGCGGCCGCGCTGATCGCCGGCGGTGCCATCGGCAGTGGCTATCTGCCGAGCGCGACTCCGGCCTACGCGCAGGCCCTTCCGAAATCCCCGATCGAGGCCCCTGAGCATCCGCCGGGCTCGTTTGCCGGCATCGTCAACAAGGTGAAGCCGGGCGTCGTCTCGGTGAAGGTCAAGCTCGACGACTCCGCGAGCAGCGACGACGATGACGGCCCGAGCCAGGGCCGCAACCTTCAGAATGTGCCGCCGCAGCTGCGCGAGTTCTTCAAGCGCTTCGGCCAGAACGGCCCCGGCGGGATGCAGCCCCAGCGCCAGGGTCCGCGCGGCGCGGTCGGCTCCGGCTTCATCATCTCGGCCGACGGCTACGTGGTCACCAACAACCACGTCGTCGATCACGCCAAGACCGTGCAGGTGACCCTGGACGACGGCCGCACCCTCGACGCGAAGGTCATCGGCAAGGATCCCAAGACCGACGTCGCTCTGCTGAAGATCACCGAGGGCTCGAACTTCCCCTACGTGCAGTTCGGCAAATCCGCGCCTCAGGTCGGCGACTGGGTTGTGGCGATCGGTAACCCCTTCGGCCTCGGCGGCACCGTGACCGCCGGCATCGTCTCGGCCCGCGGCCGCGACATCGGCGCCGGTCCGTACGACGACTTCCTGCAGATCGACGCGCCCATCAACAAGGGCAACTCAGGCGGCCCGACCTTCAACGTCAACGGCGAGGTCGTCGGCGTCAACACCGCCATCGCGTCCCCGTCGGGCGGCAGCGTCGGCCTCGCCTTCGCGATCCCGGCCGAGACCGTTCAGGCGGTGGTCGATCAGCTCCGGACCGACGGCAAGGTCGCCCGCGGCTACCTGGGCGTCCAGATCCAGCCCGTGACGCAGGACATCGCCGAGGGCCTGGGCCTCGACAAGGCCAAGGGGGCGCTCGTCGACCATGCCGAGAACGGCACCCCCGCGGCCAAGGCCGGGCTGAAGGCCGGTGACGTGATCGAGAAGGTCAACGGCGACACGGTGGACAGCGCCCGCGAGCTGTCGCGCAGGATCGCCGGCATGAAGCCCGGCGCCAAGGTCGAGCTGAGCTACCTGCGTGGTGGCAAGTCCGACACCGCCACGGTGACGCTGGGCACGATGCCGACCGACGGCACGAAGATGGCGAGCCGTGACGAGGATTCGAGCAACGGCCAGCCGCGGCTCGGCCTGCAGCTCGCTCCGGCCGGCGATGTCGGTCTGTCGGATCAGGGTGTTGCGGTGGTGCAGGTCGATCCCGACGGGCCGGCTGCCGCCAAGGGTATCGAGGCGGGTGACGTGATCCTCGATGTCGGCGGCCAGAGCGTGTCCCGTCCGTCGGATGTTGCGACGCAGATCCGGGCGGCCGAGTCGAGCGGACGCAAGGCCGTGCTGATGCGGGTGAAGAGCGGCAAGGGCCAGACCCGGTTCGTTGCGGTCTCGCTCAACAAGAAGGACGGCTGAGGCCGGCTCCTCCCGGCGCGGTGCCCCTCCCCCGCGCCGCCGCGTGGTGACCTCCGACTGGCGCCGGCCGAACAGGCCGGCGCCTTTTTGTCGTCCCTCACGATGGTCCTGGCGCGCACTGGGAAGCGAGAAACCGGCCTGCTTCGCGTCCGCTGGCAGAAACGGGGCTCTGACGTCTCAGCGCTCCGCAGCCGGTATTCCCAGCCCCGGTCCGAGCCGGGCGCGACAGCGTCCGAGCGACGCGAAGGCCGCATTGGAGTCACGGGCCAACCGCATCAGGTCCCCTAGCCGTGCCCGGCCGCGGGCGAAGGCGAAGAACACCGCCGCAATGTCGGGTTCACCGTCCGCCGTGAGCGCCTGTGCGGCGAAGGCGGGCAACGCCTGACCGGCCGGATCGCAGATCACGCGCAGCGCCGCGAAGGGCACGCCGTGCCGGCCCGCGAAGGACGCAGCCACGTGCGATTCCATGTCGACGGCGGCCGCGCCGGAGGTCGCCCGCAGATCGGTCTTGCCCTCGACGGAGAGCACGGCCGTATCGACACCGGCCAGATCGGCGGCGATCACCCGCGCGCCGGAACTGGACAGGAGATTGAGGAGCGCCGCCGAGAGGTCGAGATCGGCGGCACGCCGCCCGTCTTCGCTCACCACGCCGGTACCGACGACGACGTCACCCGGCTTGAGAGAGGGATCGAGCCCCCCAGCGATGCCGAAGCTCACAACCGCCCGGCAGCCGGAGGAGACGCGCGCGTCGAGGAGGTGACGCAGGCGATGCGGGTTGCCGCCGGCCCCCACCGCCTCGACCCCCTCCCCCGCCGCCATGCGGCGCTCGCGGGCGAGGCCGGTGACGGCCAGGACGGGTGCGGTGGGATCGATCATGGCCCGCTGGTGGACCAGTCCGGCCAGGTCCGCAAGCCGGCGCGGACGTCGCGGCGGCGTCTGGGCCGGCTCCGGCGCGGAACGCGGTTCGCCCGGTCCCGCGGGGTCGCTGTCTGAGGAGGCCACGTCTGGAATACCGGGCTCGCAGATCGGTCGTCGGAACGGTCGAACGCGCTGCGATCCGGCGAGGCGCGGCCGGCCCTGCGGGCCGGCCGCAGGCCGTCACATGCCGAACTGGACGCGCCGGCTGTTGCCGCGCTTGAGGTTGCGGAAGCGCGCCATCGCCCAGAGCGGGAAGAACTTCGGGTAACCATGATACCGCAGGTAGAACACCCGCGGGAAGCCCGTGGCCGTGTAGCGCTCTTCCTTCCAGAACCCGTCCGCGCCCTGCGTGCGGGTGAGGAAGTTGATGCCCCGGGTGACGGCCGGATCGTCGACCGCGCCGGCCGCCATCAGGGCGAGCAGCGCCCAGGCGGTCTGCGAGGCGGTGGACGAACCGGGCTCGAAGGCCGGGTCGATCTTGTACGAGGAAGCGTCCTCACCCCAGCCGCCATCCGGGTTCTGGATCCGGATCAGCCAGTTCACCGCCCGCTGGATGCGGGGATCGGCGGGATCGACACCCGCGGCGTTGAGGGCGCAGAGCACCGACCACGTGCCGTAGATGAAGTTCATGCCCCAGCGGCCGTACCAGGATCCGTCCTCTTCCTGGTCGTTCAGGAGGTAGTTCACGCCGCGGTCCAGGGCGCGGGAGGTCTCCCGGGTCTCGCCGAGCTGGGCCAGCATGCCGACCACGCGGGCGGTCACATCCGCGGTCGGCGGATCGAGCAGCGCGCCGTGATCCGAGAACGGAATGTGGTTGAGGTACATGTGGTTGTTGTCGGCGTCGAACGCCGCCCAGCCGCCGTCTTCCGACTGCAGCCCCTCGACCCATTCGCGGGCGCGGGCGATGGAGACCTTGTAGTCCGGCATGCCGGCGACCAGACCGTGCTGGCGCATGGCCCGGTCCATCGCCATCACCACCACGGCGGTGTCGTCGAGGTCGGGATAATGGGCGTTGGCGTACTGGAATGCCCAGCCGCCCGGCCGGACCTTCGGCTTGCGGGCCGCCCAATCCCCGACGATGTCGAGCACCTGCCGGGGCTTCAGCCAGTCGAGCCCGGCGCGGGCCTGGGCCTCGGCCTCGGGGCCGCCGGCTTCCAGGAGCGCGTGACTCGCCAGCGCCGTATCCCACACCGGCGAGACGCAGGGCTGGACATAGGCCTCGTCGGCCTTCTCGACGACGAGCTTCTCGATGGCGTCGCAGGCGACGCGGACCTGCGGGTGATCGGGCCGGTAGCCCATCACCTCGTACATCAGCACCGAATTGACCATGGCGGGGAAGATGGCACCCAGGCCGTCCTCGCCGTTCAGGCGCTCGCTCACCCAGGCACGGGCCATTTCCATGGCCCGCTGGCGGCTCTTGCGTGGCAGGTGGTTCTCGACCCGCTGGAGCACCCGGTCGATGAAGCCGAAGATCGGGGTCCAGGGCCAGGTGGCATGGGGCGAACCCGGCCACGAGCGGACGCTCTCCGGCGGCGTGATGAACAGCTCCTGCACGCTGATGCCCCGCGGGTTGCGGGCCCGGGGCTTGGTCGCCTGGAGCACGAACAGCGGCACCACGGTGGTGCGAGCCCAGTAGCTGATCTTGTCGAGGTGGAAGGGGAACCACTTCGGCAGGAACATCACCTCGACCGGCATCACCGGCACGGCGCGCCACGGCACCTCGCCGTAGAGCGCCAGCATGAAGCGGGTGAAGACATTGGCGTTGGCCGCGCCGCCGCGGGACAGGATGCCCTCGCGTGCCCGGCGCATGTGCGGCGCCTCGATGTCGTCGCCGATCATCTTCAGGGCGAAATACGCCTTGACCGTGCAGCTCATATCGAACGGCCCCTCGTGGACGAGGGCCCAGCCGCCGTGACGGCCCTGGGTGCGACGCAGGTAGGTGCCGATCTTGGCCTCGAGGTCGCCGGGGACCTGCGTGCCGCGGAAGTGGTGGAACAGGATGTACTCGGACGGGATGGTGGCATCCGCCTCGAGCTCGAAGCAGATATGCCCGTCGTCATGCGCCAGGTCGGTCAGCGCGCGCGTCGCCTGTGCCACGCCGCGCTCGACGTCCTCGAGCGCGATCCCCTGCGTCTTGGAGCGCTGCAGCGCCTCGACTTTGCTTACGGCCTCTCTCATAGTCCTCGCCTCGAACGACCGCCTCGCGGCGGACGCCATGCCTCAAGCTGCGCCGCGCGCTGGGGTTCCAGAGCGCACGACCGATGCCGCGCGCAAGGAACGCGCGGCCGTCTGGCCCGAACGGATCGCTCCCTCGATCGTCGATGGCAGGCCGGTCGCAGTCCAATCGCCTGCCAGGACGAGATTCTCGTAGGCGGTTTCGGCCCCCGAGCGCCGCGCGGCTTCTGCCGGCGTCGCCGCGAAGGTCGCACGCTTCTCCTTTACGATCTGCCAGCTGGGCAGATCCGGTGCAAGGTTGCACAACTGTGCGATCTCGGCCCAAATCTGCCGCGCGAGGTCTTCGCGGGGCACATCGAGAAGCCGGTCGGCACCGCTGATCGTGACCGAATACCGGTCCGGATAGGCGAAAAGCCACTCCGTGAGACTGTTGACGACGCCGAGGACGAGGGGGCTGCCGGGCTTCGGAGCGAGCGCGAAATGCGCGTTCACGATGGAGCGGAATTCCGTCGGGGCGAGGAGACCGGGCAACACTTCCCGGGCCACCCACGGGGGCAGCGCCAGCACGACGCCGTCCTCCGGGCCGAGGCTCTCGGCGCCATCCGCGAAGACGAGCTGCCCGACCCGGCCGTCCACGGTCTCGAGCCCGCGCAGGCGCCGGCCCAGGCGGATCTCGGAGCCGCGCGCGGTGAGATAGCGAATCGCCGGGTCGACGAAGGCGTAGGACAGGCCTTCCACGGCGACGAGGGGTCGGCAGGCCTTCCCGCCGGCGCCCAGGGTCTCGCGGAGGATCCGGGCCGCCAGCCCGACATCGCTGTCGCGGGGCTCGGTGTTGAGGGCGGCGAGCAGCACCGGATGCCAGAGGCGCCGGTAGAGCGGGCCCTCGCAGGCCATGTGCGCGCCGATGGTCCCGCCCGCGCCCTCCGCCTTGCCGGAGGCCGCCCGCAGGATGCCGAGGGGCGCCAGATAGTCCCGCGCCCGGGTGCCGGGAACGCGGCGCGCCGGGCTCATCACCCACCAGGGCAGCCGCCCGGCGTTGGGCCGCAGGCGCCAGCGCTCGCCCGTCTTCAGATCGGCGAAATCGAACTCCGCCGTGTCCGGACCGGTCAGGGCATCGGCCGGGGCACCGATGGTCCTGAGGAAGCCCAGGGCATCGGCATTGCCGGACAGCAGCAGGTGGTTGCCGTTGTCGATGGTCAGGCCGAGTGCCGGATCGTAGTACGAGCGGCAGCGGCCACCCGCCTGCTTGGCGGCCTCATGCAGGACCACCCGGACACCGGATTCCGCGAGGGCGACGGCGGCGGAGAGGCCGGCCAGGCCGGCGCCGACGACGTGGACGGTGCCCATCAGATCAGGCCGTGCCGGAGGACGACGCCCAGCAGCGCGAGCTTGCCGGGCTTCACCCGCGCCCGGGGCATCGCCCAGCCGCGGTCGACGACCGCCTTGAGATAGAGGTGATAGGCCGCCGCCATCAGCCGGGCGGCCTTGGTGGCCTTGCGGGGGCTGCGGCGGATGATCTCCCAGGTCGCCTCGTAATGCTCCTCCGCCTCGCGGGCGAGGGAGATGCAGACCTCGCCGATGCGCGGGTGGCTGATCGCCTGGACCGGCGTCGGATCTGTGAGGCCGATCGCCTGGAGCTTCTCGCGCGGCAGGTAGAGCCGGCCGCGCTCCGCATCCTCGTCGATGTCGCGGAGGATGTTGGTGAGCTGGAGCGCCCGGCCCTGGTGCCACGCCAGCCGGATGCCGTCCGCCTCCGGCATGCCGAAGATCCGCACCGACAGCCGGCCGACCGCGCTCGCGACCCGGTCGCAGTAGAGGTCGAGGGTTTCGGCGTCGGGGGCGACGATGTCCTCGACGGCGTCCATGGCCATGCCGTCGATGACCGCCTGGAAATCCTCGCGCTTCAGGCCGAAGCGGCGCACGGGCTCCACGAGGTCGCGCACGCGCGGCGCGGGCCGGCCGGCGTAGAGCGCGTCGATATCGGCCCGCCAGCGGTCGAGCTCGGCCTGCCGCACGGCGCGGCTGCCGCCGTCATCGGCGACGTCGTCGACGGCGCGGCAGAAGGCGTAGACGGCATACATCGCCTCCCGCCGCTCCTTCGGCAGCAGGCGCATCGCCGTATAGAAGGAGGAGCCGGCGGCGGGCAGCGCCGGGGCGGCGCTCTCTGGGTTCTGGGCGGGCGTGGCGGTGGCGGTCACGAGCGGATTCCTTGAGCCGCGGCCCGGATCGTGCGCCCGCGGAAGGGCCGGCGTGCCAGGGTGGCGGCGACGCCACCCAGGGCCGTCAGGGCGAAGGCGGCCTTGCCGTGATGGACCTTCTCCGAGAGCGGGTCGCGCTCCAGCAGGCCCCGGCTCAGCACCACGGCGAGGCGGTGGATGGCGGCGATCTCCAGCGACAGGCGCAGGTCGTCGATCAGATCCGGCAGGACCGCGCCCTCGTCGAGGAGGTCGAGGCATCTCTGCGCCAGGTCGCGGATCACCGCCCGGAGTTGCGGCGGCGCCTTGGCCTCGCCGAGCATCGCCACCGTGGCGCCGTGCCGATCCAGGCAATCCTGCGGGAGGTAGACTCGGTCCAGGGCGGCGTAGTCCTTGCCGCAATCCTGAAGGTGGTTGATCACCTGAAGGGCCGCGCAGATGGCGTCGGAGGCCCCGTAGACCCGGGCCGGATCCTCGCCGTGCACGTCGAGGACGAAGCGCCCCACCGGCATGGCCGAATAGCGGCAGTAGTGGATCAGCTCATCCCAATCCGCGTATCGGCTCTTGCGGGCGTCCATGCGGAACGCGTCGAGGAGTTCCAGGGCGTGGCGGGGCGGCAGGCCGCGGGCGGCGAGCTCGCGCTTGAGCGGCTCGGCCTCCGGATCGGACGGGCCGGCGCCGGTCAGCGAATCGGCCAGGCTGTCGAGGAGCGCGATCTTGCGCTCCGGCGACAGCTCCGCGTGATCGGCCACGTCGTCGCCGGCGCGGACGAAATTGTAGAAGGCCAGGATCGCGCCGCGATGGCGGGGGTGGATCAGGTGCGAGGCGACGGGGAAGTTCTCGTCGCGGTGCCCCTTGCCGGAACGGGTCGCGGTGGCGGATTCGAGGGTGCTCATGCGAGGTACCCCGCCTCACGGAACCACGTGATCGCGTCCGACAGGCCCTCGCGGTAGGGCCGGGCCGTGTAGCCGAGTTCGGCGCGCGCCTTCCGATCCGAGAAGAACATCCGGTACCGCGACATGCGGATGCCGTCGATCGTCGCGAAGGGCTGGTTTCCGGTGACCCGGGCGGCGAGCTGGGCGAAGAACGCGACGGGATAGACCACGGCCCGCGGCAGGTTCACGGTCGGCGGCTTGCGCCCGACCATGCCGGCGATGTCGGCGAGCATCTGCGACAGGAACACGTCCTCGCCGCCGAGGATGTAGCGCTCGCCCACCCGCCCCTTGCGGAGCGCCAGGAGATGGCCGTGGGCCACGTCGTCCACGTGAGCGAGGTTGAGCCCGGTATCCACGAAGGCCGGCATCTTGCCCAGCGCCGCCTCCTGGATGATCCGCCCGGTGGGCGTCGGCTTGACGTCGCGGGGGCCGATCGGCGTCGACGGGTTGACGATCACCGCCGGCAGGCCGTCCCGGGCGACCATCTCCTCGACCACCCGCTCGGCCACGACCTTGCTGCGCTTGTAGGCGCCGATGGCGGTCTCGGGCGTCAGCGGCATGGTTTCGTCGGAGGGCGTGACGCCGTCGGCCGGCGGCCGGATCGTCGCGACGCTCGATGTGTACACGACCCGCTCAACCCCGGCCTCCAGCGCCGCGCGCATCATCAGGCGCGTGCCGTCGCGGTTGGTGCGGACGATCTCTTCCATGTCCGGCGCCCACAGCCGGTAATCGGCGGCGGCGTGGATCAGGTAGCGCTGGCCGCGCATCGCCGCCGCCACGGCGGCCGGGTCGCGCATGTCGCCCTCGGCGATCTCCACGTCGGTCCAGGTGAGGTTGCGGCGCGGGCTCGACGCGCGCACGAGGATGCGCACCGGGAAGCCGGCCCGGCGAAAGACGTCGACCAGGGCTGAGCCGAGGAAGCCGCTCGCGCCGGTGATCAGCACGGGACCGACCTCGGAGGGGCCGGAAGATGGGGCCTCTGCCATCACGGATCTGGAGAATTACCGAACAACCAGCGCGGCCGGGGATCCCCAGCTGCGCCGCGCTTGTGTCATCGAACCGCCCGAGCGGCAAGCCGCGGTGCCCGTCGACGGATCCGGAGACCGATCGTGGCCGCCCCGCCGTCCGCTCGCAGAATCTGGCCCGGACGGCGCTGCCCCCGCGCGGTCTCCGGCACGAGCCTTGCCAAGAGCCCGGCAGCGTGGCGCGCCAGCTCCGAAGCCCGCTTCGGCGCCGCACCGGGATGCCTGAAGCGCGCGGCGAACTTGCCAGAGCGACAAAAACCGACTATGCGCCGCCCCTCGCGTTCGCTCCGGCCGGGGGCTGAACGGACAATGCTGCTCGCGGCATAGGGATCTTGTCGGATCCCATCGTCCGGTGTCTCCGCCTTCGATCAACCGCTCGGGCCTGAAAATCGGCTCGAAGGGCTTGGCGCCGAGCGTCTCGCGAGATGAACCGGCCCGACTCAGCCGCCCTCCGGCGGCCGGGCTCCTTTTGACGATGAAAGGCCCGATATGCCTCTCTACGAGCATGTGCTCTTGGCCCGCCAGGACGTGACGTCCCAGCAGGTCGAGACGATGATCGACACCTACAAGGGTGTGATCGAGCAGAACGGTGGCCGTCTCGAGAAGATCGAGATGTGGGGCGTGAAGTCCCTCGCCTACCGGATCAAGAAGAACCGCAAGGCGCATTTCGCGCTCCTCAACATCGACGCCCCGCCGGCCGCCATCGTCGAGATGGAGCGCCAGATGCAGATCTCCGAGGACGTGCTGCGCTTCATGACCATCCGGGTCGAGGAGCTCGATTCCGAGCCGTCCGCCATGATGCAGAAGCGCGACCGCGACGACCGCAAGGATCGCGAGCGCGGCCGTCGTCGGGATGACGAGGGCTTCGGTGGTGGCGGCTTCGGCGGCGACCGGGGTGACCGCGGCGATCGCGGTGACCGCGGCGAGCGCAGCTTCGGCGGGGAGGGCTAACCCATGGCTTTCGGTGCTGGTGCAGGCGGCGGACGCCGTCCCTTCTTCCGTCGTCGCAAGACCTGCCCGTTCTCCGGCGCGAACGCGCCGAAGATCGACTACAAGGACGTCAAGCTCCTCTCCCGCTACGTGTCGGAGCGCGGCAAGATCGTCCCGTCGCGGATCACCGCGGTCTCGGCCAAGAAGCAGCGCGAGCTCGCCCAGGCGATCAAGCGTGCCCGCTTCCTCGGCCTGCTGCCCTACGTGATAAAGTAGGTCACCGAATCGACCGGCCCGGCTCTCGCCCGGGCCGGTCCTCACAGAGGGCGGCGCGCGCCGCCCGATCGTTGGGGCGTATCCGTGCCTCTAACCCTGCCGCACCGGCAGCGGGACAGCGGAATTCATGGCACAGCATATCGGCATCGGTATCGGCGCGGGCCTCGTCTCGGCACTCCTGTTCGGGGTGCTTCTGAAGGCGACCCCCCTCGCGATCCTGCTCTACCTCGTGGCACCGCTGCCGATCCTGATCGTCGGCCTCGGCTGGAGCCATAAGGCCGCGCTCGTGGCGGCGGCCACCGGCAGCCTCGTGCTGATCCTCGTGATCGCCCCGTTCATGGGGCTCGCCTTCGCGGCCTACATCGCCCTCCCCGCCTGGTGGCTCGCCTACCTCACGCTCCTCGGGCGCGAGACGCAAGCCGGCCTTGAATGGTACCCGACCGGCCGCCTGCTCGGCTGGATCGCCGCCACGGCCGCCCTCGCCTTCATCGCCATCGCGGTCCTGTCCTCGCCGAATCACGCGGCCTTCGATGCGCAGCTGCGCGGGCTCGCCCAGACGCTGGTGCAGACGCGCATGCCTGCAACCCGCAGCCCCGCCGAAACCCGACGCGCCGGTGCGCCGGCGACCGGCTCCGACGCCGCCGGCCAGGACGCCGCCGGCCAAGGCACGGCCGGACAGGACGCGGGCGGACAGGACGCGGCGGTCGCGCCCGAGCCGGCGCCGCAGACCGGTGACGATCAGGCCGACGTGACGCGGACCGAGGTCGCGGATGCCCTCGCCCGGGTGGTACCGGCCTTGGCGGCGAACGGTCTCGCGCTGCTGCTGGCCTTCTATCTTTGGGCCTCGGCCCGGATCGTGAAGATCTCGGGCCGCCTGCCGCGGCCCTGGCCGGACATCCCCTCCACCACGATGCCGCGCTCGACGCTCGCGGTGCTCGCGGCCGCCGTCGCGATGTGCTTCGCCCCCGGCTATGTCGGCGTCTTCGGCGTCGCGCTGGTCGGAGCCTTCAGCGCAGCCTTCGCCCTTCAGGGACTCGCCGCCTTCCACGACCGTTCCCGCGGCCGGCCCGGACGCGGGCTGATGCTGTTCGGCATGTATCTGATCCTGTTCGTGACCCAGGGTATCGCCCTGGTCGCCCTCACCCTGTTCGGCCTCGCCGATACAGCCCTCGACCGCCGGCGTCCCAAGGACAGCCCGGCGCCGTGAGACCCCGGCCTCAGCGGCCGACCACCTGAAGGAGAAAGACCATGGAAGTGATCCTGCTCGAGCGCGTGGCCAAGCTTGGCCAGATGGGCGAGACCGTGAATGTCCGCCCGGGCTTCGCCCGCAACTTCCTGCTCGCCCGCGGCAAGGCTCTGCGCGCGACGGAAGCCAACAAGAAGCATTTCGAGGCCCAGCGCGCCCAGCTCGAGGCCCGCAACCTCGACCGCAAGAAGGACGCCGAGGCCGTCGCCGAGAAGCTGAACGGCCAGAGCTTCGTCCTGATCCGCCAGTCGGGCGAGACCGGCGTGCTCTACGGCTCCGTCTCGACCCGCGACCTCGCCGAGGTCGTCTCGAAGGAGGGCTTCACGGTCGACCGCGGCCAGTTCACCCTGAACCAGCCGATCAAGACCCTGGGTCTCCATAAGGTCCCGGTGGTGCTGCACCCCGAGGTCGAGGTCGAGATCACCGTCAACGTCGCCCGCAGCCCCGAGGAGGCCGAGCGTCAGGCCCGCGGCGAGTCGGTCACCGAGCGCGAGGCGTTCAACCTCGACGACCTGGGTCTCGAGGTCGGCATGGCGCTGGCCGATGCCGGCGAGGGTGCCGACGACCGCGGCTGATTTCTTCCGCGGATAGTCCGACCGGCTTCGGGGCCGGTCGGGCGTGCGGGACAGCGGGCCGGGTACCGGACCGGACCGGGCCACGCCCTAGGCCGGGCGCCGGACGCGCCGCGTTCGGGCTCGGCTGGGAACCGTCCCCAGCCCTGTATACCGGTGAACACTGGGGACGATTGCCCCCGAGACTTGACACGTTCCAGTTTTGTTCCAGCATGGACGCCCGCCGCTCGCGAGAGTCGGCGGGCGTCCGCTTTTCCGCGCCCCGGCCCGGGAGAACCGGCCGTCGGCTAAGCTTCGGTAACCATACCGAGGCCAAGGTCGTGCGGTGTGATCCTGGCGCGCCCGCCGCGGCGCCTGATACGGAGTCGTCCGCCGATGGCCCTGCCCAATGCGCTCACGGCCAAGCTCGAAACGGTCCAGGCCGAGTACCGCGTCGCCCCGCACAACATCGACGCGGAGCAGGCGCTGCTGGGCGCGATCCTGGTGAACAACGACGCCTATTACCGGGTGTCGGACTTCCTGCTGGCCGAGCACTTCATGGAGGATGCCCACCAGCAGATCTTCACGGTGGCGGCATCCCTGATCAAGGCGGGCAAGCTCGCCACGCCCATCACCATGAAGACCTATCTGGGCGACGCCGATTTCGGCGGCCAGACGGTGATGCAATACCTCGCCCGGCTCGCCGCCGACGCCACCACGGTGATCAATGCCGGCGAGTACGGCCGCACGATCTACGACCTCGCCATCCGCCGCCGGCTGATCACCATCGGCGAGGATCTGGTGAACGGCGCCTACGAGGCGCCCGTGGAGCAGGCGCCGCGCGACCAAATCGAGGAAACCGAGCGGCGGCTCTACGAACTGGCCGAGGCCGGACGCTACGACGGCGGCTTCCAGAAGTTCTCCGACGCGCTGACCGCCGCGGTCGACATGGCCGCCAAGGCCTATCAGCGCGAGGGCAAGCTCTCCGGCATCGCCACGGGCCTCAGCGATCTCGACGCCAAGATGGGCGGCCTCCAGCCCTCCGACCTGATCATTCTCGCGGGCCGCCCGGCCATGGGCAAGACCTCGCTGGTGACCAACATCGCCTTCAACATCGCCAAGGCCTATCGCGGCGAGAAGCAGGCGGACGGCACGACCAAGACCGTGAATGGCGGGATCGTCGGGTTCTTCTCCCTCGAAATGTCGGCCGAGCAGCTCGCCACCCGTATCATCGCCGAGCAGTCGGGCGTCCCCTCCTACAAGATCCGCCGCGGCGACATCCGGCCGGAAGATTTCTACAAGATCACCGATGCCGCCCGCGACATGCAGACGATCCCGTTCTACATCGACCAGAGCGGCGGCATCTCGATCGCCCAGCTCGCCGCCCGGGCCCGGCGCCTCAAGCGCCAGAAGGGGCTGGATCTGCTGATCGTCGACTATCTCCAGCTGTTGTCGGGCTCCGGCAAGCGCAGCGACAACCGCGTGCAGGAGATGACCGAGATCACCACGGGCATGAAGGCGCTCGCCAAGGAACTGGCGGTGCCGATCATCGGCCTGTCGCAGCTCTCGCGTCAGGTGGAGAACCGCGACGACAAGCGCCCGCAGCTCGCCGACCTTCGCGAATCGGGCTCGATCGAGCAGGACGCCGACGTGGTGATGTTCGTGTTCCGTGAGGAATACTACGTCGGCAACAAGAAGCCCCGCGAAGGGACCGAAGAGTTCTTCGCCTGGGAAGCCGAGATGCAGCGCGTCCACGGCAAGGCCGAGGTCATCCTCGGCAAGCAGCGTCACGGCCCGACCGGCACGGTGGAGCTGCAGTTCGACGCCAACATCACCCGGTTCTCGAACCTCGCGCAGACGGATCGGATCCCCGAGCAGATGTGACGGCGCGGGCCGCTGGCGGGTCCGGCCTCGGGACGGCACGTCGGCCGTCCCGATCGCCGACATCCGCGCGCGAACCATCGCCAAGCCCGGCCGTTGTGGGACAACAAGTGTCCCGCCGCGGCAGGAGCGACGATGAGCGAGCAGCCCCCTCCGAAGATGCCGTACTGGCACGTCTACACCGATGCGGAGGGGGTGAGCCGCCAGGAGCTGTTCCAGCTCGATCGGTTCAAGTTCGACGGGATCAACCCCGAGACCGCGCCGCAGTGGAACGACAAGATGGATCCGGCCCCGTCGGTCGTGACCTTCACGGTCCTGCCGGTCGGGTGGGTGGGCGAGTGGCACGAGAATCCGCGGCCGCAATGGATCGCCATCCTCTCGGGGCGCTGGTTCGTCGAGACCATGGACGGCCACCGGGTCGAGATGGGCCCGGGCGAGCTGATGATGGGCGAGGACCAGAACACGAAGGCGCGGGACGGCAAGAAGGGCCACCTGTCCGGCACGGTGGGCGACGAGCCCTGCACCATGATCGTGACCGGCCTGCAGGTCGAGCCGACCGTCAATCAGCCCGGCCGCTTCAAGTAGGCCCGGTCTGATGGAGGGCTTCGACCTCACGCAGCCGCGCTTCAAGGCCTACATCCTGCCGAACGCGCCGCTGGAGAAGCTCGCCGAGGGGTTCCGCTGGACGGAGGGTCCAGTCTGGTTCGGCGACCGCGACGAGCTGCTGTTCTCGGATCTCCCGAACAACCGGGTGATGCGCTGGTCCGACTCTGCCGGCCTGAGCGTCTACCGGGCGGCGAGCGACTTCGAGAACGGCCATGCCCGCGACCGCCAGGGACGGTTGCTGTCCTGCTCGCATCGCGGCCGGCGCATCCACCGCACCGAACTCGACGGAAGCATCACCAGCCTCGTGGAGCGCTACCGGGGGCGGCGGCTGAACTCGCCCAACGACATCGTCTGCAAGTCGGACGGGACGATCTGGTTCTCGGATCCGCCCTACGGCATCCAGACCGACTACGAAGGCGGCAAGCAGGATTCCGAGCTGCCCGCCGCAGTCTACCGGTTCGACCCGCGCGACGGCTCGCTGCGGGTGGTGGCCGACGATTTCCAGGGGCCGAACGGGCTGTGCTTCTCGCCCGACGAGCGCAGGCTCTACATCGTCGAGACCGGCCTACAGTTCGACACCGACCCGCTCCAGCACGTCCGCGTGTTCGACGTCGGCGAAGACGGCGGCCTGTCCGGGGGCGCCGTCTTCTGCACGATCGCACCGGGCAATGCCGACGGGATCCGCTGCGACGAGCATGGCAATCTCTGGTCGAGCGCCGGGGACGGGGTCCACTGCATCGACCCGGGCGGCGAGCTGGTCGGCAAGATCCGCGTGCCCGCGACGGTCGCCAACCTGACCTTCGGCGGCCGCAACAACAGCCGCCTCTTCCTCTGCGCCTCGCAGGCGCTCTACGCGATCTACGTGAACGTGCGGGGGGCTCCTCTCCTGTGAGCGGGGTGCGGGCGCTCATCGGGTTCGGCCGCACTGTCGCGGACCTCGCCGTCACGGAAGCCTTCTACCGGGACGGGCTCGGCTTCGCGCGGATCGCGCCGCCGGAACCCCTGCCCCCCGCGCAGGCGGAAGCGATGGGACTCGGGGACAGGCGCGCGACGCAGCTGCGCATGCGGCTCGGCGCGCAGACCGTCACCTTCCTCACGGTGGATCCGCCCGGTGCGCCCTACCCGGCCGATCCGGCGGCGACCGACCCGTTCTTCCAGCATCTCGCGATCCCGGTCCGCGACATGGCGGCCGCGATGGCGCAGCTCGCGCCGCTATCCCCGATTCCCATCAGCCGCGGCGGTCCCCAGCGCCTGCCGGAATCCACGGGGGGCGTGACCGCCTACAAGTTCCGTGACCCCGACGGGCACCCGCTGGAGCTGATCGTCTTTCCCGGCGGCCCCCCGGCCGACCGCTGGCGCGAGGCGCCGGGGCTGTTTCTGGGGATCGATCACTCGGCGATCACCGTCACCGATCTTGAGGCGACCCTGGCCTTCCTGACCGGCCCCCTCGGTCTCACGCTGGCGGAACGCGGCCTGAATCAGGGCCCGGAACAGGCACGCCTCGATGGCCTGGACGATCCGCAGGTCGATGTGCTGGCGCTGGAACCATCGGAGCCGGTGCCGCACGTGGAACTGCTGCATTATCGCGTGCCCGCCACCGAACGGCGGCTCGTCTTCGGGCCCGCCGACCGGGCCGCGACCCGCTACGTGTTTGGAGCAACTGATTTAGATCGCCTGTTCGCGACGGACCGTCCGGAAAGCCCGCGCTTGCGAATCTCCGCCGATCGCACGGCGGCCTACTGTAGCGGGCCGGGTGGCCACGGTTTCCTGTTCCTCCGGAATTGAGGACGCAGCGCCGACTTGCTCGCCATCGTGGAGCAGGTAGGCTCTAGTCTTAGATTCCGTGAGCGAGCGCCATCATGCGCATCAGCGTCGAGGCTGCCGGAGGCCGCCTTCCGCAACTTATCGAAGCCGCCGCACAGGGCGAGGACGTGATCCTTTCCCAGGCAGACCGGCCCGTAGCCCGCATCGTGCCCATTACTACGTCTTCGTTCCGCGTCGGCATTCTGCCTCCGCTTGCCCTGGGGCGAGGACCGGATTGGCTCGAACCGATCCCTGAGGACGAGATCGCGCTCTGGGAAGGCGATCTTTGACCGCCGTTCTCCTCGATACGCATACTTGGGCATGGAGCCTGACCGACGATCCGAGGCTATCGGCCCGCGCGCGGGCGGCGATCACCGGCGCGGGATCGGTTGAAGTCAGTCCCATCTCGTTCTTCGAGATCGCGCAGAAGGTGCGTGTCGGAAAATGGCCCCAGATGGCCGCGTATGTCGATCAGCTCGTCGCTCTCCTCGATCAGCAAGGCGGCCGGGTCGCCGACTTGCTGCCCGCCATCTGCCTCACCGGTGGCACGATGGACTGGCACCATCGTGATCCGTTCGACCGCCTCCTCGCCGCCACCGCACTCCACTACGCGTATCCGCTGATCTCCGCAGACACCGTCTTCGACGGTATCGTGGAGCGGATCTGGTGATCCTCCGCCGGGCTTGACGCGTCGCCCCTCCGGCGTCCAATCCGGCCGCCCCGGAGGTGAGACTGATGCCGTTCCTCGCCCTGCCCTTTCCGGCCATCGATCCTGTGGCGCTCGCGATCGGGCCGATCACGATCAAATGGTACGCCCTCGCCTACATCGCCGGCCTGATCGGCGGGTGGTACTACGCGCGCCGCCTCGTCATGGCCGACAGCCTCTGGGGCGTGGTGAAGCGCCCGCAGGTCGTCGACATCGACGACCTCGTCGTCTGGGTGGCGCTCGGCGTCGTGCTCGGCGGCCGGATCGGCTACGTGCTGTTCTACAATCTCCCGATGTACATCGCCGATCCGATGGAGATCCTGGCGATCCGCAACGGCGGCATGTCGTTCCACGGCGGCTTCATCGGGGCGATCCTCGCCTTCCTGCTGTTCGCGCGCGGCAAGGGCCTTAACGGCTACACGCTCCTCGACATCGGCGCGGTGGTCGTACCGATCGGCCTGTTCTTCGGCCGGATCGCCAATTTCGTGAACGGCGAACTCTGGGGCCGCGTGGCGCCGGACTTCCCCTACGCCATCGTGTTCCCGAGCGGCGGGCCCGTGCCCCGCCATCCGAGCCAGCTCTACGAGGCCGCCACAGAAGGTCTGCTGCTGTTCATCGTGATGGCGGTGAGCGTCCGCCGGTTCGGCTTCCGCAAGCCCGGCCTCCTCGGCGGCATCTTCGTCCTCGGCTACGCCCTGGCGCGGACCTTCTGCGAGTTCTTCCGCGAGCCGGACCGCCAGCTCGGCTTCCTGTTCGGCGACCATTTCGGTCCGATGGGCGGCGGCGTGACCATGGGCATGCTGCTGTGCGTGCCGATGATGGTCGTCGGCCTCACCTACATCGTGCTGGCCGGGACCGGCCGGACGCGTCCGCGCCATCCGGTGGCGACACCCGCCGCCGAGGCGGACCGCAAGGCGGCCGTCGAGGCGTGAGCCCCCTCGGAGCCGAGATCGCGGCGCTGATCCGCCAGAACGGGCCGATCGGCGTCGATCGCTACATGGCCCTGTGCCTCAGCCATCCGGTCCACGGCTACTACCGCACCCGCGACCCTCTGGGCGCCCGGGGCGACTTCACCACCGCGCCCGAGATCAGCCAGATGTTCGGTGAGCTGATCGGTGCCTGGAGCGCCTATGTCCACGAGTTGATGGGACGACCCGATCCCCTGGTTCTGGTGGAGCTGGGGCCCGGCCGCGGCACGCTGATGGCGGACGCGCTGCGGGCGTTGCGGGCGGCGCGCCCGGGAATGCGCGTGGCGCCGCAACTGGTGGAGACCAGCCCGGTCCTGCGGGCCGCGCAGGAACGCCTCCTCGCCGGGACCGGCGCGGCGTGGCACGCCGACATCGAGTCGCTGCCTCCGGGTCCCGCGATCATCCTGGCGAACGAGTTCTTCGACTGCCTGCCGGTGCGCCAGTTCGAGCGCCGGCCGACGGGATGGCACGAGCGGCAGGTCGGCCTCGATCCGCAGGGCGGCCTCGCCTTCGGGCTGTCGCCGGAGCCGACCCCCGGCCTCGACGCGGACGGCCCGGACGGGGTGCTCATGAGTGTGCCGACGGCCGGGCTCGCGCTGATGCGCAGCTTGGCGCGGCGTCTGCGCACCCAGGGGGGCACCCTGCTGGCCATCGATTACGGCCATGTCCGACCGGGCTTCGGCGACACCCTCCAGGCCCTGTCGGGGCATCGCTTCGCCGATCCACTGGCCGCGCCCGGCGAGGCGGATCTGACGCATCATGTCGATTTCGCCGCCCACGCGAAGGCGGCGCAGGCCGAAGGCGCGGCGATCCATGGGCCGGTGGACCAGGGCGACTTCCTGGCCGCCCTCGGACTCGGCGCCCGTGCCGAACGTCTGAAGGCCCGGGCCAATGCGGCGCAATCCGCCGCGATCGACGCGGCAATCACCCGCCTCACGGATCCGAGTCGGGGCGGGATGGGCAGCCTGTTCAAGGTGATGGCGGTGAGCGGCCCGGCCCTCGGACCGCTCCCGGGGTTTCCGGCGGCCTGAGCCGCCGGGCCGATTCCTCGGCCCCGCAGGGGGCCGGATTCGGTCAGCCGAAGGAGCCGAAGCCGGAATCCGTCTGGGTGGACGGCCGCGGTGTCGGCGGTGCAGGCGGGTTGAGGTCGGTCGGGTCGAAGGCGGCGGGCTCTCCCGTGACGGGGTGGGCGGGCGCGCTCGGGATCCGGGGCTCTTCAGCCTCGGGCGTCTCGGGCAGGACGTCGGTCTCGATCCCTCGTGACATTGCGATCCTTCTCAAGGTGGAGCCGGATCGGCTCCATACTGCAATGCAGCAAGAATCTGACGGTTGAACGACATCGTCAAGGGTCCGCCCTTGCGCTATCGGGGCGCGATACGAGCAACCGCGAGGCCGACCGTGACCGCAGGCATGATCATCGAGGCGCCGGAACTCTCCGCGCATGCGGGCGTGCGCCACGCCTTCTTCACCCGCGTCGGCGGGGTTTCGGACGGCCTCTACGCGTCGCTCAACGGGGGGCTCGGCTCCCAGGACGTGCCGGAGCGTGTCGCCGAGAACCGGGCGCGGATGTGCGGCCGGCTCGGCCTGCCGCCGGATCGGCTCGTCAGCCTGTACCAGGTCCACTCGGCCGATGTCGTCACCGTCGAAGCGCCCTTCGCGGCGGCGGAGCGGCCCAAGGCCGACGCCATGGTGACGCGGGTGCCGGGCCTGGCGCTCGGTATCGCCACGGCGGATTGCGGGCCGATCCTGTTCGCGGATCCCGAGAACGGGGTCGTCGGTGCCGCCCATGCCGGCTGGAAGGGCGCCCTCACCGGCGTGATCGGCGCGACGGTGGCGGCGATGGAGGCGCTCGGCGCGCGGCGGCAGCGGATCGTCGCCGTGCTGGGCCCGACGATCGGGCAGGCTTCCTACGAGGTCGGCCCGGACTTCATCACCCGGTTCCGGTCCGACGCCCCCGGCATGGAGCGCTTCCTCGCGGCCGGCACGCGGCCCGGACACGCGCAGTTCGACCTGCCGGGCTTCATCCTGGCCCGGCTCGCCGAGGCCGAGGTCGGGGAAGCCAGCGCGCTCAACCTCTGCACCTACGCGGATCCGGAGCGGTTCTACAGCTATCGGCGGACCACGCATCGCGGCGAGGCCGATTACGGCCGCCTCATCTCCGCCGTGACGCTCGTCCCCTGACGGCACGGTCCGCCATCGGACACCAGAGGTGCGACACTTTGTCGATGCACGGGTGAGAAAAAAGCATAGCCGTGAATGAACCTTGGCCATTCGCCCGCGTTGGGGGGTCAAGGTGCCGGGGATAAACGGCGGGTTGCCATAAGGGGCCGCGAATGCGGTCGGCGACACCGCGGAGCGCAAAGCAGCCCTGGAACCGCTGGAACGCAGCCAGATCCGGTTACGCCCCCGTCCGGCCACGGTCGGGGCGGACCACCAGTGAGGACCAGATCATGAAATCCCTGCTCCGTGTGACCACGGCCCTCGCGGCCGTCGCCTTCGCCGGCTCGGCCTTCGCCGCCGACCTGCCGCGCCGCGCCGCCCCGCCGCCGATCTTCACCCCCGTCCCGGTCTTCACCTGGACCGGCGCCTATTTCGGTATCAACGCCGGCTACGCTTTCGACGCCAGCGACCGCAACACCGGTTCCAGCTTCGGCGTGCCCTTCCCCTACGCCGCCCCCGGCACCGTCGCCACCTTCCGAAACCGCAGCCAGGACGGCTTCTCCGGCGGTGGCCAGGTCGGCTACAACTACCAGTTCACGCCCGGCTCCGGCATCGTCATCGGCGTCGAGGCCGACGCCCAGTACCTCGACTTCGGCCGCAGCCGGAACAACGCCTTCATCTCCGGCGCGCTGGCCCCCGGCTACTACGTCACCGACCCGCGCGGCCTCTCCAGCCTCGACTTCTTCGGCACCGTCCGCGGTCGCCTCGGCTACGCCTTCGACCGCACCCTGATCTACGGCACCGGCGGCTTCGCCTACGGCTCGGGCAGCGCCGACCGCTCCTTCGGCGGCTATGCCGGCAACGACAGCTTCCGCACCGGCTGGGCCGCCGGCGGCGGCATCGAGTATGCCCTGCCCACCGACTCCTTCCTGAACTTCTTCCGCTCGTCGGCCGTGACGCTCAAGGTCGAAGGCCTGTACGTCAATCTCGACCGCGGCACCCGCAACCAGGGCGCGCTCGTCGTCAACGCCGCCAACAACTTCCCCGTCGTCTACAGCGGCGTCGGCCGCCGCTCCGACGAGTTCGCCGTCGTCCGCGCCGGCCTGAACTACAAGTTCGGCACCTTCTAGGATTACGCGACGGCGCGGCTACGGCCGCGTTCGGGATCCGTCTTTGGGAAGCCCGGCCGAAAGGTCGGGCTTCTCGTTTTTCGCAGCCGGCGGATGAAGTTTTCGCAATCCCCCTGACAAAGCGTCGCCGCGCACCCATGTCGTGTCTGCCATGCGGCGCGTTCGGGCCCGCGGGTGAGATTCGAGGAGGACGACTCCATGAACAGCGAAGAACGCGACGTCATTTCGGGCATCTTCCAGCGGCTGGAGCAGGCGCAGACCCAGCCCCGCGACGCGGAGGCGGAGCGCTTCATCGCCGACAAGATCCGCGCCCAGCCCTACGCGCCCTACGCCATGGCGCAGCTGATCTACGTCCAGGAAGAGGCGATCAAGAGCCTGAACCAGCAGCTGGAGCAGGCGCGCAGCCAGGCGGCCTCTGCGCAGCCCTCGGGCGGCGGCGGCTTCCTGTCGAGCATCTTCGGCGGCGGCAGCCAGCGCCAGGAGCCGCAGCCCGGCTACGCACAGCAGCGTCCCGCCGGACAACCCTGGGGCAATCAGGGCGGCGCGCCCCCGCAGGGCTATCCCCAGCAAGGCTACCCGCAGCAGGGGGGCTATCCCCAGCAGGGCGGCTATCCCCAGCAGGGCGGCCCGTGGGGCGGTCAGCCGCAGGCGCCGGCCCGCGGCGGCGGCTTCATGGCGACGGCGCTCCCCATGGCGGCGGGCGCGGCCGGCGGCATGCTCCTGGGCAGCGCCCTGTCGAACGCCTTCGCGGGCGGCCATTCGAGCCTCGGCAGCGCTGCGGCCGCCGGCCTGGGCGGCGGTGCCGGCGAGACCGTGGTCAACAACTACTACGGCGACGGTGGCAACCAGGATCTCGGAGCCGCCCTGGACAACAGCGGCGGCGACCTGGGTAGCTTCCAGGACGCGAACTACAGCGATCCGGGTGGCGATTTCGGCGGCGACCTGGGCGGCGGCGACGACAGCGACTGGACCTGATCGTCCAGCCCCGGCGTCAGCCCCCCAAAGAAAGAGGCCCGGTCGCGTCAGGCGCGGCCGGGCCTTTCCGTATCCGAAGGGTCAGCCTGCGTGATGCCGACGACGTCAGGCGCTCACAGGACTTCGACGCGCGTTCCCACGGGCACGCGGTCGTAGAGGTCGACGACGTCGTCGTTCATCATCCGGATGCAGCCCGACGAGACCGACTGACCGATCGTATTGGGCTCATTGGTGCCGTGGATCCGGTAGAGCGATGAGCCGAGATACAGGGCCCGCGCCCCGAGGGGATTCTCCGGCCCGCCGGCCATGTGGCGCGGCAGGTCGGGCCGGCGGGCGAGCATCTCCGCCGGCGGTGTCCAGTCCGGCCACTCCGCCTTGCGGCTGACGGTCTTGAGACCGCTCCAGGCGAAGCCGGGACGGCCGACGCCGATCCCGTAGCGGAGGGCGCGCTGGCCGGCCTGCACGAGGTAGAGATGCTTGCCGGCGGTATCGATGACGATCGTCCCGGGCTTCTGCGGCCCCGCGAACGGGACCTCCTGGCGCTGGAATTCCGGCGCGACCGCACGAGCGATCCGGGCGGGATCCGCCTGGGACGCTCCGTAGGCGGCCGCGGGCGGCGCGCCGTAGGGCTGAGCCGCACCGTAAGCCTGTCCGTAGGATTGTCCGTATGCCTGAGCGGCCTCCGGTTCGGCCGGCACCAGTTCCCCGGAATAGGCCGCGACCCGCTGGGACGTCGCCGCCCGCTGCGGGGCCGCGGAGCGCTGCGGCCAGCCGCGGCCGCCGCCCCCGGCGCTTCCGGTGACGAGGTACTCGATCAGGCCGCCGCCGTAGCCGCCCTCGGCGTAGCGCGCCTGTTGCGCGCGCGCAGGCCCGCACAGCACGAAAGCGGCCGCGGCCGCCGCCATTCCCAATCGGACCGAACCCCGCATCGTTGCATGCTCCCGAGCCGGCGCCCAAGCGCCCGGCCCGCGAACGATCCCGCGGCATTTTACCGAATCAGGTGAAGGAACGTGGTGAATCGCGCCGAGGCCGCGGTCTCTCCCCGGCCCGTCGGCGGCAGCGTGAATCGCCGGTTAACCGTTCATCGCAGCCCGCCGCGCCTTCGGGAAGGAGCCCGGAGCGGTCGGAAAAAGCTTGGCAGTCACAGTCCGCTAACCGATGTGGTAGAGAGTTGCGTCGACGGAACCCGAACGCCCACGCCCGGACGATGACCCAGAAGCGCTATCGCATCGAAGACAGCCTCGGGATTCCCGCGGCTCCCCAGCCTGGTCCGGGCTCGATCGCCTCGAACGAGCGACTCGAAGAAATCTTCAGCGCCATCCAGGACTTGCGCCGCGTCACGCAGATGAGCGCCAGCGAGACGATCGAGTCGTGCCGGCGCGAGCTGCACGAAGCGCTCGCGATGCGCACGGAACTCGACGTGATGAAGGAGGCGATCACCCGCACCAAGTCGGAGCTGGCGACGCTGCATCGGACGGAGAATACCGGCAAGGGCATGCGCCGGGCGGCCGACGAACTCGACGCCGTGGTCGATTCGACGGAGCGCGCCACGACGCAGCTCCTCGGGGCGATCGAGGAGATCGAGAGCCACGCCGGCATGCTCAACGCCGCGACGCTGCCGCCCGGGCTGAAGCAGCACGTCGACGTGATCCTCGAGCGCGTGATCACCGCCTACGAGGCCTGCAACTTCCAAGACCTGACCGGCCAGCGGATCACCAAGATCGTCGGCGTGATGAAGTTCATCGAGGAGCATCTCGACCGGCTGATCGCCACGTGGTCGGAACTCGACAGCTTCAAGGAGCTCATCACCGTCATGCCGGTGCCGACCTCCCTGGACGACGAGAGCTCGCTCCTGAACGGTCCGAAGCTCGACCACGATCCCGGCCACGTCGACCAGAGCGACATCGACTCGCTGTTCGACTGATCTCCGGTCCGGGCGCGCGATTTTTGTCGCCGCCCCGGTCCCGCTGGCGCTCAGGAACGCTTAGATCTGCGGTATGAGCCGCAGAGCCCTCTCAGACCTGCCCCCGGACACCTTCGACGACGGCCGCGACGCCGAGCGGGACGAGACCGCCGACGCGCCGGAAGCCGGCCTCCCCGACACGGAGGCGCCGGAAATCGATTTCGACTTCGAGCCGGGTGCCGTCCAGGCCGGCACCGAGGTGATCCGCCGGTTCTGGTCGACCCTGCCGTCCTCGCCCGGCGTCTACCGGATGTTCGATCATCGCGGCGACGTCCTCTATGTCGGCAAGGCCAAGAACCTGAAGGCCCGGGTCGGCTCCTATGCGCGGGGTCAAGCGCATTCGAACCGCATTGCCCGGATGATCTCGCAGACGGCGGCGATGGAGTTCGTCACCACCGCCACCGAGACCGAGGCGCTGCTCCTCGAAGCCAACCTGATCAAGCAGCTGAAGCCCCGATTCAACGTGCTGATGCGGGACGACAAGTCGTTCCCCTACATTCTGGTCACCGACGACGGCCCCGCCCCGCAGATCGTCAAGCACCGGGGCGCCCGGCGCCGGAAGGGCAATTATTACGGGCCCTTCGCCAGCGTCTGGGCGGTGAACCGGACGGTGAACGCCCTGCAGCGCGCCTTTCTCCTGCGCACCTGCACGGACAGCTACTACGAGAACCGCACCCGTCCCTGCCTGCTCTTCCAGATCAAGCGCTGCTCCGGCCCCTGCACCGGCGAGATCGCCACGGAGGATTACGCCGCCATGGCGGATTCCGCCCGGGCGTTCCTGGCGGGCAAGTCGAACGCCGTGAAGGACCGGATGCGCACCGAGATGCAGGAAGCCTCGGAAGCGATGGAGTTCGAACGCGCCGCCCGCTTCCGGGACCGGATCGCCGCGCTGTCGGCGATCCAGGGCGTGCAGGGGGTCAACACCCAGGGCGTGGAGGAAGCGGACGTGTTCGCCCTCGACGAGCAGGCCGGCCAGTTCTGCATCGAGGTGTTCTTCTTCCGGAACTTCCAGAACTGGGGCAACCGCGCCTATTTCCCCAAGGCCGACCGGTCGATGACCCCCGACGAGGTGCTCGGGTCGTTCATCGGCCAGTTCTACGACGACAAGCCGGCGCCCCGGACGGTGCTGACGAGCCACGCGGTCGAGGATGCCGAGCTGGTGGCGGCGGCCCTGTCGAGCCGGGTGGAGTACCGCGTCGAGATCCACAAGCCGAGCCGCGGCGAGCGGAAGAACCTCGTCGATTACGCCCAGCGCAACGCCAAGGAGGCGCTCGCGCGGCGCCTCGCCGACACGGCCTCCCAGGGCAAGCTGCTCGCGGCGCTCGGCCAAGCCTTCGGGCTCGACGGCGCGCCCCGCCGGATCGAGGTCTACGACAACTCGCACATCATGGGGACGAACGCGGTCGGCGGCATGATCGTCGCCGGCCCGACGGGCTTCATGAAGACGCATTACCGAACGTTCAACATCAAGTCCGAGGAGCTCACCCCGGGCGACGATTACGGCATGATGCGCGAAGTCCTGCAGCGGCGCTTCAAGCGGCTGGTAAAGGAGTCACCGCGCACCGAACGCGAAGCCGCGGCCGCCGCCGTCGAGGGCGGCGTCCAGGAGCCGGTGCCGGCCGAGGAGAGCGAGGCGTTCCCGGCCTGGCCGGACCTCGTGCTGATCGACGGCGGCAAGGGCCAGCTCGACGCCGCGCGGACGGCCCTGGAGGAGGTCGGCGTCTCGGGCGTGCCGCTGATCGGCGTCGCCAAGGGCCGCGACCGGGATGCCGGGCGCGAGACGTTTTTCGTGCCCGGCCGGCCGCCCTTCAAGCTTCCGCCGCGCGACCCGACGCTCTACTTCGTGCAACGGCTCCGGGACGAGGCGCACCGCTTCGCCATCGGCAGCCACCGGGCCAAGCGGAAGCGCGAGATGGTGAAGAACCCCCTGGACGAGATCGCCGGCATCGGGCCCAGCCGCAAGCGCGCGCTGCTCCATCACTTCGGGACCGTGAAGGCCATCGAGCGCGCGGCCTTCGAGGATCTGGCCAAGACACCGGGCGTGAACGCCGCCACCGCGCGGGCGGTCTACGACTTCTTCCATGCCGGCGCCTGAGAACCCGACCGCGATGGCCGAGACCGAAACCAGGACGTTGACGCCCGGGCCCCGCTCTGATTTCACCCCTGCGATGAACGCCGTCCTTCCCCGACGACGGTCGCCGGCCTGGACGCTCGCGAATTGCCTGACCTACGGGCGCCTCGTTGCCGTGCCGGTGATGGTCGCTCTGCTGTTCTGGCCCGAATCCCACACCGCCCGGTGGACGGCGCTGGGCGTTTTCGTCGCGGCCGCGATCACCGACTATTTGGACGGGTACGTCGCACGCACCTACCATCAGAGCTCGGCGCTCGGCCGGATGCTCGATCCGATCGCCGACAAGCTTCTCGTCTCGGCGTGCCTGCTGATGCTGACGGCGGACCACACGATCGTCGGCTCGAATATCTGGGCGGCCATCGTGATCCTGTGCCGCGAGGTGCTGGTTTCCGGCCTGCGCGA
This sequence comes from Methylobacterium sp. XJLW, assembly GCF_003254375.1. Taxonomy (NCBI): domain Bacteria; kingdom Pseudomonadati; phylum Pseudomonadota; class Alphaproteobacteria; order Hyphomicrobiales; family Methylobacteriaceae; genus Methylobacterium; species Methylobacterium sp. XJLW. Next base: position 818,631 of record NZ_CP016429.1, read on the forward strand.
GTACCTGGCCGAGCTGAAGGTCGGGGTGCCCGTCAGCAAGATCGCCAAATGGAAGACCACCGTGCAGCTCGTGGCTCTCGGCTTCCTGGTCGCCGGCCCGGCGGGCGAGACCCTGCTGCCGGGGACCGAGCCGATCGGCCTGACGCTGCTGTGGCTGGCCGCCGCCCTCACGCTCTGGACCGGCTGGGACTACATGCGGGCCGGGATCAAGCACGTCATCGACGATCCGCGCTGACGGATCGGCCTGCGGGACGTGCGGTCCCTGCCCTGTCTTCGCTACGGTGATGCGATGAAGCTCGTCTATTTCGCCTGGGTCCGCGAGCGGATCGGCCGCCCCGAGGAGGAGCTGGCACCGCCGGCGGAGGTCGCCACCGTCGCCGACCTCGTCGGGTGGCTCCGGGGCCGGGGCGAGGAATATGCCTACGCCTTCGAGGATCCGGGCGTCGTCCGGGCCGCGATCGATCGGGTCCACGCCAAGCCGGACGCGCCGATCGCGGGCGCCCGCGAGATCGCCTTCTTCCCGCCGATGACGGGCGGCTGACGTCCGGCCACGCCGCGCACGTAGTCCACCGGGGTTGTCTTGGTCCCGGTTCCGCAGTCATTGGCGCCGTCGCTCCGGCTCTGCTTCGAACCGAACGGCGCGCGGGCCGAGCCAAGTTTTTTTACGGGTTCGGTCCGCCTTCGAGACCGACGGCTCTGCGGAACGCTCAAGCTGTGACCGCCGTTACCCGGTACCGAAACCGGTATTGGAGTTTCAGCATGCGCAAGACCTTGCTCGCGACCGCCGCCCTGTTGAGCCTCGGCGCCGCCGCACAGGCCCAGACCACCGTCATCGAGCGCGACCGGCCGGCCGTCGTCGTCGACCGCCCGGCGACCGAGTCGAAATCCGTGACCGTCCACGACCATGGCGACGGCTGCGTCACCAAGACGGTGCGCAAGGAGAACGACATGGGCGACTCCAAGACCGTCAAGAAGGAGACGTGCGACTGAGGCACGGAAGCGGGCCGGGCCGGAGCGCGGATCCGCGCCCCCTGTCCGGCCGGTCTCATGTCCGGCCGGTTTTCTGCCCGGCTCCCGATCAGCGCCACCCCGCGTCGATGACGTAGGGGTGGCCTGTGCACATCCGGGCATCGTCCGAGGCGAGGAACAGGACCAGCGCGGCGACGTCGGCCGGCTGGATCCGGCCGTCGAGGCATTGCGCGGCGACGATGTCCGCCTCGCCCTCCGGCGTGTACCATCTGTCCTGCCGCGGCGTCTGGACGTTGCCGGGGATGATCGACACCACCCGGATCCCATCGCGGCCGAGGTCGCGGGCCAGGGCGCGGGTCATCCCCTCGATCGCCGCCTTGGCGGTCTGGTAGAGCGGCATCTCCTTCAGCCCGAGATGCCAGCTGATCGATCCGAAATTGAGGATCACGCCGCCGCCCGCACGCCGCATCGCCGGCACCGCCGCCTGAGCGGCGAAGAACAGGTGGCGCAGATTCACCGCCATCCGGTCGTCCCAATAGGCGGGCGTCACCTCGGCGAGGCTGTGGCGGTCGTCGTTGCCGGCATTGTTGATCAGGATATCCAAGCCGCCCAGAACCGTATCCGCCTCGGCGACCAGCGCGCGAACCGCATCGACATCCGTCAGGTCGCAGCGCCGGTAGAGCGGGGCGTGCGCGGCGCCGGGCGTCAGACGCGCCACCACTGCGTTCGCCGCATCATCCGCGATGTCGCAGAACAGGACGCGGGCCCCCTGGCCGACGAAGGCCTCGACCAGACCCTCGCCGATTCCCGAGGCGCCGCCCGTGACCAGGACGCGCTTGCCACCGAGGCTCGGATACCGTGCGCGCCGATCCGTCTGCGCCGTCATCGGACCTCCCCGACACGCTTCACCCGGTCGTCATTTGTGGGAGTTTATCACGGCACCCGCGTGGTGCAACGGCTGCGCTCGGGGCGGGAATTCTCGAAACGTTAACGGTTCGCGAATGAGATCGCCGGGTCTTCTAGAAAGGAACGCCCGATGCCCCTGCGTCTGGAACTCAAGCCCTTCGAACGGCTGATCATCAACGGTGCCCTGCTGCGCAACGGCGACCGGCGCTCGACCTTCCTGATCGAGACGCAGTGCAAGTTCCTGCGCGAGAGCGAGATCATCACGGAGACCGAGGCCGACACGGCCTGCAAGCGCCTCCACCTGACCCTGACGGTCATCTACCTCGCCGACGATCCGACGCAGGGGATCGACCTGTTCTTCCGGCAGGCGACGGATCTGCTCGGGCTCGCGCCGGCGGCGGCCCCTCACATCGCGGGGATCGCCCAGGCCGTCGAGACCGGCGCGTATTATCGGGCGCTCAAGCTGAGCCGCAAACTCGTCGAGTGGGAAGCCGCCGGCGCGGTGTCCCAGCCGGACCTGCCGGAAACGTCGGCGGCTTCCTGACGGCCCTCGGGCCTCAGCCGGGATTGCCCTGCAGGCCGGCGGCGATGTGGTTGTTGATCGACACGAGCGTCGCGATCTTCTCGGGCGTCGGCGCGATCATCGTGTCGATGCAGCTCTGGAGCACGAACACGCCCAGGCGGCCGACGCCCTGCTTGACGTCCGAAGGGAGCGGGTTCAGGTCCGACGTGGCCTCGGAGGTCAGCAGCGTCCAGACGCGCTGGTTGAACGACAGGGCGTCGTTGAGGCGCCCGGCATCGCCCTCGGAGAGCCCCTGGCTCGCACCGATCAGCTTCTGCGCCGCTTTCAGCAGAACCGCGGATTCGGCTTCGCGCGGCGAGAGGGCGCTGTGGGATGTCTTGGCGTAGGCGTTGGCGGCGTAGTTCATCGGCGGTCCAGCCCCGTCGTCAGGCCTGCCTCGGCGGCAAGCTGGCGCGTAGCTGTCGCAGATCAGGAGTTAAAAGCGCGTGAGCGCCAGGTCCGCCATGATGCCGCCGGGTTGCTTATCGACGACGCGGTGTGGCCCAAAGGAATCGGGCCCCGGATCCCAGGCCCGATGTTGAATTTCGTTCTCGGAACTGTTGCCGGCGGCCTGATCGCCTGCGTGCTGACCATCGCGGCGGCGCGGCAGCCCGAGGTTCAGACGCGCCTGGGCCTGATACCTGTACCGGCCCACACGACGCTCGCGGCCGTCACGAAGCCGGCCGAACCCGATTGCGGGCGGCGGACGGAGCCGGCACCGAAGGTCGGCTCCCAGGATATGTTGTTCAACCGTCAGCGATTCTGGTCGGTCGCGCCCTGATCAGAACGCACCGATCAGCATGAGCAGCATCGTCGTCGCGACGGTGGTGCTGACGAAGCCGCACAGGGCGGCCGCGAAGGACGGGCCGGTGCGGACGACGACGGGCTCGATGTCGTTCGAAAGCGTGGCGGGGGTCATGGGCGCAGAACCTTTTCGGCGACCGGCGTCGCGCGTGACGGGGTGATGCTGCAGGAACGGTACGTCCGAGGTGCGGATGCGCACCCGATCAATCGCAGCGGTTAATTTTCTTGGCGATCCGCAGGCCCCGCAGTTCGCTGCGGAGATCGATCGCCACGACGCCCTCGCCGCATCGCTCGAAGGCGTCGCGGGCATCGTCGTAGCGGTCGCCCACTTCATCGAGCGTGTCGCAGACGCGGTCATGATCGCCCAGACGGGCCTCCTGACGCGCCTGGAAGCGCAGGGCATTCGCCTCGTCGACCTTGCGCTGGGCTTCGATGCAGGCCGGCACAGCCGACGCCGCGGAAGTCATCACGAGGCCTGCCACGAGGCTGGCGAGGCAACGGGTCAGAGTGACCGACATGGCACTCACTTCAACACTCACACACGGTTTGGGATGGCCACTCCGAAGGCGGACCGGCCGGGTTTCTCGGAGCGGCACGAGTCCACTCCCTTCCTGTCCGCTGAAACGGTGAAGCTGACGTGAAAGTTCCGCCCCGACTCACCGCCCCCGACGCCGGCGGGACGCGAGGATTGCGGAGAGCGGCACGGGTGCCGCCCCCATCGGGTCGACGCCCACGTCGTACTGCTTCGGCATTGGCTTGAGCTTGCCGTGGCTGTGCCCGTGGAGATTGAGGGCCCCGCGGCTCATGCCGTTCCAGGTGCGGAACGCGTAGTGGCAGAGCACGACCATGCGGCCTTCGACCTCGATTTCCGCGTAGTGCCGAACCGACGTCCAGCCGGGCGCACCCAGAGTATCGGGCCCGTCGTTGTTGCCGACGATCAGGTGCTTCTCGCCGTTCAGCCCGGCGAGGATCTCGCGAATCCGGTCCCCGCTCGGCCCGAGGGCGAAGTCGCCGAGGTGCCAGACCGTGTCGCCGGGCGAGACCGCGGCGTTCCAGGCCGCGACCAGCCCGGCATCGTGGGCCTCAAGATCCGGATAGGGCCGGTGGTCGAAGCGCAGTGCCCGCGGGTCGCCGAAATGCGTGTCGCCCGTGAAGAAGATGGTCACCGGTCTGCTCCGCCTCGCCCGGGAACGCCACCGGACTGCCGCCGAAATCGGCTGGCCGCCGCCTTGTTCCCGCGCGCCCGCGGCCGCCTGGCGCGTTGACCGCCCGCGCGGCACGGAGGAGACCTCCGCAGGGCGAGCGGGATCGGGAGCGCGAGGGCATGCTGGGAACGGTCGGATTCGCCTTCCTGGCCGGGCTTCTGTCGGTACTCTCGCCCTGCGTGTTGCCGCTGATCCCGATCGTGCTCGGCACCGCGGCCGCGGAGCATCGCCTCGGCCCGGTGGCGCTGGCCGGCGGGCTGGCGATCGCCTTCACGGCGATCGGTCTGTTCGTCGCGACGATCGGCTTCACCATCGGCCTGGACGGCGACGCGTTCCGGCGCGCCGGCGCGGTTCTCCTCCTGCTGCTGGGCGTGGTGCTGATGCTGCCGCGGCTCCAGGCCCGGGTCGCGACGGCGGCCGGCCCGGTCGGCGCCTGGGCGGAGGAACGCTTCGGCGGCTTCGGCTCCGGCGGATTGTCCGGCCAGTTCGCCGTGGGCCTGCTGCTCGGCGCCGCCTGGAGCCCCTGCGTGGGACCGACCCTGGGCGCGGCCTCGCTGATGGCGGCGCGGGGCGAGCATCTCGGGAGCGTCGCCCTGACGATGCTGGCTTTCGGGATCGGGGCCGCGGCCCCGCTGATGCTCCTCGGCTTCGTCTCCCGCGAGGCGCTGCTGCGCTGGCGCGGCGGCCTTGCCGCGGCCGGCCGGGCCGCGAAGGCCGCGCTAGGCGCCGTGATGGTGGTCCTCGGCCTGCTGGTGCTGACGGGACTCGACAAGCAGGTCGAAGCTGCGGCCGTCGCGGCTTCGCCGGACTGGCTCAATGCGCTGACGACGCGCTACTGAGTCGCCATGGTCCCAGGACGTCCGGAACGGAGATCAGCGATGACCGATGCCCCCCGCCTGACCAGTCTTGCCCATGGCGGCGGCTGCGGCTGCAAGCTCGACCCCGCCACCCTGCGCCAGCTCCTCGCCCAGCAGCCGGCGGCCGGGCCGTTCGAGCGGCTCCTCGTCGGCAACGAGACGGCGGACGATGCGGCCGTATGGGAGCTGGAGGACGGCACCTGCATCATCGCCACCACGGACTTCTTCACACCGATGGTGGACGACCCCGTCGATTTCGGCCGGATCGCCGCGACGAACGCCATCTCGGACGTCTACGCCATGGGCGGCCGGCCGCTCTTCGCGCTCGCGATCCTCGGGATGCCCCTGGGCAAGATCGACCCGGAGGTGGTCGCGCGGATCCTGCGCGGCGGCGCAGAGCAATGCGCCGAGGCCGGCATCCCGGTGGCGGGCGGCCACTCGATCGACGCCCCCGAGCCGATCTACGGCCTCGCGGTGATCGGCACCTGCCGCCGGGAGGCGGTGCGACGCAACGCCGACGCGATGGCGGGAGATGCCGTCCTGCTCACCAAGGCCCTCGGGGTCGGGGTCTACTCCGCGGCGATCAAGCGGGAGACCCTGGACGACGCCGGCTACCGCGACTTCATCGCCACCACCACGCTGCTCAACCGGATCGGACCCGACCTGGCCGCCGAGCCCGCCGTCCACGCCCTCACCGACGTGACCGGCTTCGGCATCCTGGGCCACGGGCTGGAGATCGCCCGCGGCGCCGGTCTCACGCTCACCCTCGAGGCCGACGCCCTCCCCCTGCTGCCGCAGGCGGAGGCGCTGGCGCGCGCCGGCGCCGTCACCGGTGCCTCGCACCGGAACTGGTCGGCGTTCGGCGAGGCGGTCGACCTGCCGGAGGGTTTTCCGGACTGGCGCCGCCACATCCTCACCGATCCGCAGACCTCGGGCGGGTTGCTGGTGACCTGCTCGGCCGACCGGGCCGACGCGCTCCTCGCGCGCATCCGATCGGCGGGCTACCCGGCGGCCGCCCGCATCGGCCGGATCGAGGCCGGTCCGGCGCGGATCCGGGTGATGGGCTGAGACGCCGCCGGCCCCGAGAGGCAATCTTCAACCTTCCCGTCCACTCTGTCGCCCCGCACGAGACCCGAGCCGCCGCCAGAGCCGCCGTGACCGAGGCCGCAGACATGTCACCGCCTCCCCACGGCGTCGCCGGCTGGCCGTACGGGCGCAGCCCCCCCGGACCCGCCCGTCCGCGGTCGCTGCCCGACGGGCGCCCCTGGCCGCGGATCCGGATCATCACGGTGGCCCACGCGGATGCCGCCCTGGCCGGGACCGTCGCGTCGGTCCTGCGCCAGGATTATCCGGAGTTCCGACACGACGTGCTGGCGCCCACGACCGGCCGCGCGGCCGTGGAGCGGATCCTGACCGATCCCGGTCCGGATCATCTGCTCTGGCTCGCTGCCGGCGACCTGCTCGCCCCGGGTGCGCTGATCGCTCTGGCGCTGGAGGCCTCGCTCGCCGAGGTCGACGCGGTCGCGGGGTTGCGCGTCCTGTTCGACCACGCCGTCCGGGGCCTCGACGGGCCCGATCGCGCGGCGGAAGCCGGTGGCCGCAGGTCTGCGGGGGGCGGGATCCTCTGGCGGCGCGACGGGCTGGCGGACCATGCGGACCTCGACCCCGACGGCATGCTGAACGAAGGGGCCGCCTGGTCGACGACATCCGAGGACCGGCGCAGCCTGATCGGTCGTCCCGCCCTGCTCCACAGGCTGCTTTCGGACCTTCCTCCGCCCGCCAGCGGTCTGTCGATCGTGTCGCTCACCGGGACGGGCACCCAGGGCGGGGCCGGCGTGGCCCAGCGCCGGCTCGCCGAGGCACTGACTCTCGCCGGTCACCGGATCGCGGAGGTCACCCTGAGCGGCCGTCCCGAGGCCGCCGAGTGGCGCGACGTCTTCCCCCCGGCCGAGGCCGCGATCGCGGCGACCGCACCGGATCTCGTCCTGGCCGGCAACCTGCACGGCGCCACCCGCAGCCTCGACGTCGTCGGCCGTCTGGCCCGGCGGGGACCGGTCGGCCTCGTGCTGCACGACCTCTTCCCCCTCACGGGCCGGTGCGCCCATCCGCGCGCGTGCGGCCGCGCCGCGATCGGTTGCGATGCGGCCTGCCCCACCCCCGACGAGTATCCGCAACTGGCCCCCGGCCGGATCGCCGGCATGCACGACCGCAAACGCGCGGTGCTCGCCGGCGCCCCGGTCGGGCCCGAAGTGCGATCCCCGGCCCGATCTCCGGCCCGATCTCCGGCTCCCTGGCTTCTCGCCAATTCCGACTGGACGCTGGCGCGGGCCCGCGAACTCGCGCCGCCCGGCACCGTGGTCGAGCCGATCCGCCTCGCCTTCCCGACCGCCGTCTTCCGGCCCGGCGATCGCGCCGGCCTGCGCGGCCGGCTCGGCCTGCCCCCCGATGACGTGCTGATCCTCGTATCCTCGGTCATCGTCGACGGGCCCGACAAGGGCTTTGCCGATCTCCGGGGGGCGCTTCAGGCCGTGGCAAAACCGGGCGTCGGCGTCGTGGCGATCGGTCGCCTCGACGATCCGGCCCGGCTCGGGATCGCGAACCTGTTCGCGCCCGGCCTCATCGCGGACGAGGCGATGCTGGCGGCGTGGTACGGCGCCTGCGACCTCCACGTCACCGCGAGCCGCCACGAGACTCTCGGACAGACGCCCATCGAGGCCGGCCTGTGCGGGGTCCCGACCCTGGCCTACCGCACCGCCGGGCTGACCTCGGCGGTGATCGACGGCGTCTCGGGCCGCCTCGTGCCGATGCGGCCCGGCGCCCTCGCCGACGCCCTGGCCGCCCTGGTCGGTGACCGGGCGACCCGCACCCGCCTCGGCGCCTTCGCGCGGATCGCCCTGGAGAGCCGCTACAGCCCGGCCGCGGCGGCGCTGTCGCTGGAGGCGGTCTTCCGGCGGCAGGGCCTGGGGGGCGGCGCGGCCCATCCGCGCTTCGCCCCCGCGATGCTCGGGCATTTCCCCTTCGCGGCCGATCTGCGGACGGGCGCGACCGGCACGGTCCCGGCGGTCTCGCCTCCGCTCGTGCGCCGGCTGCGGCGGGCCAAGCAGATGGTGTTCGGGCGCCGGATGCCGCTCTTCGTGCGGCGGTGCCTGTACTTGGCCGGCACGCTGCGGCGCAGGGTGCCATGACGGACCACAAGGCGAAATCCGGCATGGCGCAGCGGCGGATCTACCTCGACCAGACCCATCTGCGGGCCCATGTCACGGGGATCGAGCGGGTCACCCTCGACCTGTTCGCCCCGGAGAGGCTCGCACCGCACACTGTGCGGCCGGTGACCGCCGGCTCCCTGCCCGGCATGATCGCCGCGCAGCAGATCGGCCTCCCCGCGCGGGCGCTCACGGACAGGGACGCCCTGTTCCTGTTCCCGGGTTTCCCGCCCGGGCCGCTCTGCGCCATCGCGGCGGCGCGGTGCCTGCTCTACGTCCACGACACCTTCCTGCTCACGCGGAAGGCGGATCTGAGCCTGCGCAGCCGGATCTACATGAGCCCGAGCTTCGCCCTCGCCCTGCGCTGGTGCCCGAACCTGTTCGTCAACAGCCGCACCACCGGCGCGGCCGTGCGCGCCCTCTGCGCGGAGCATGCCCGCGTCGCCCTGCTGCGACCCGCCGTCCGCGACGCCTTCGGCCTGGCCGACCTGCCGGGGCCGGCGGCCTACGAGCCCGGCGCAACGCTGCGGCTCCTCGCCATCGGGACCATCGAACCGCGCAAGAACTATCCGGCGACCCTCGCCCTGACGGCGGCATTGATCCGCGCCGGCATCCCGGCGGAACTCCATCTCGTTGGCCGGGTCGGATGGGGGCGGCACGACTTCCTGGAGGCACCACCGCCGTTCCTGCACCGGCACGGATACCTCGCCGACGCGGAGCTGCGGGCCCTCGCGGGGTCGTGCCACCTGCTGGTCTCGACCTCCAAGGCGGAGGGGCTGGGGCTGCCGCTCCTGGAAGTCCAGCATGGCGGCCTGCCGGTCGTGGCGCCGGACGACCCGGTGTTCCGTGAGGTGCTGGGGACGTCCGGCCTGCTGATCCGGCCGGAGGATCCGGACGGCGCCGCTCGGACCATCGCCGCCTGGCTCCGGGATGGCGGTCTGACCCGCGCGGCGGCGGCAAGCCGGGCCAACGTGGCGTGCTGGAACGCCACAGCGGCCGAGGACGGGCTGCGCTTTCAACGCTTCCTGTCGGGCGACCCGACAGCCTACGCACCGTTGGAGTCAATTGTCGCATGCGACCGCAGCGCCTGAGGCGGCCTGCGTAGTCCCCAACAAATCGGAGACTTTTCACGTTCGATTGTCGTGACAGTTAGGATTACGTCTGTATGCGATATCTGCGGGCTTCCTGAAGCAGGAACCGCAGCGGGGCGATACTACTGGTCCGGTATGCTGATTGCTGGACTCCCGACGAAGACGGCGCCTCGGGCGAGCACCTGTTCCAGACCGGCACGAAGCTGGTCAGAAAGGGAACAGGCGACGAGGTTGGCGGCGGGCGGTTGTCTCCGTCCCGACAGGTCAGGGAGCGAGGCGTATGTTCGACTTCTCGACACGGATGAGCGGTGAGCAGCCCGTCCGAATGGTGCTGCCGCAGGTGACCCCGCAGACGGACGGTCGCGTGATCCTCCGGCGCCTGTGGCGCGGCAGCGGCTTCATCGTGCTGGGCGGCCTGTTCATGGTCGCCGTGGCGGTGGCGCTGCTCGGCCTGATCCCGCCGCGCTACACGTCCAGCATCCAGGTTCTCGTGGATCCGAGCGATCTGCGCGTCGTCGAGAACGACGTGAACGCGCGCCAGCCCCAGGCCGACAGCGGCGTCTCGATCGCCGAGAGCCAGGTGCGGGTCATCCAGTCCGACAGCGTCCTGCGCCGGGTGATCGCCAAGCTCCACCTCGATCAGGACGACGAGTTCGTCCTGCCGGACGGCAACAACCCGACCCTCACCTGGGTGAAGGGCGCTCTGGGCATGCTTCCGCCGGCGGCGAGTCGCGACCCGGTCATCACCGCTCTCGACACGCTTCAGAACCGGCTCACCGTCCGGCGGGCCGAGCGGACCTTCGTGATCGATGTCGCGGTGCAGTCCCGCGATCCCGAGAAGGCCGCGCGCATCGCCAACGCCGTCGGGGACGCCTACTTCGCCGAAGAAGCGGCGGCCCGCACCGAGACCGCGCGCCGCGCGTCCAGCGCCCTGGCCGGTCGGCTCGCCAGCCTGAAGCGGGATGTCGAGCAGGCGGAGGGCGCGGTGGTGCGCTACCGTGAGGATCACAAGCTCGTGGCGGCCAGCGGCCGCCTGCTCACCGACCAGCAGCTCGGCGACCTCAATCAGCAGCTCGTCACCGCCTCGATCAAGACCGCCGAGGCGAAGTCGCGCCTCGACCAAGCGCGCCGGATGCGCTCGTCGGATCCCAGCACCGCTTTGCCGGAGATGCTGCAATCCCTGGAGATGCAGGCTCTGCGGCAGCAATACGCCACGCTGTCCCGCAACACCGCGGAGCTCGCCACCCGCCTCGGCGAACGCCACCCGGCCATGGCCGAGCAATACGCCCAGCAGCGCGACCTGCAGCGCCTGATCCAGCGCGAGAAGGAGCGGATCATCGAGACGACCCAGAAGGATTACGACCGCGCCGCCGCGAGCGAGGCGGCGATCCGGACGAATCTCGACCGGGTGAAGACCGAGACGGCGAGCAGCGACCGGGCCTATGTCGGCCTGCGCGAACTGGAGCGGACTCTCGAGGCCCGCCGCGGCATCTACGAGGCCTACCTGAAGCGCGCCCGCGAGGCGAGCGAGCAGGAGCGGCTCAACACCACCAACGTCCGCATCATCTCGGCCGCGACACCCGCGCGCCAGCGGACCTTCCCGCCGTCGCCCAAGATCGTCCTGCCGGTGGCCCTGATCCTCGGCCTGCTGCTCGGCGGCGGCATCGCCCTGCTCCTCGGCGCCGACAGCGACCGTCGCCGCACCCTGCGCGCCGCCACTCGGCCGGCGGCCAGCTTCCGGGCCGCCGATGCGTGACATCGGAGAGATGAGCCTCTACCTCGGCGCCATGGATCCGGTCCGCGGGGAAGCACACACGGTGAGCGGCCCCGCCTGCGCGGCGTCCGGGTCGCCGCAGGCGGAGGCGACCGTCGAACTCTTCGGATACCAGTTTCACACCGGACCCGTCGCGGCCCTCGTGGCCGCCGTCGCGGCCCGGCGAGACGGCCGGCCCCGGATGATCGTCACGGCGAATGTCGATCATGTCGTCCAGCTTAGCGAGAATGCCCCCTTTCGCGAGGCCTACGCGCGTGCGGCGGCCAGGACCCTCGACGGGATGCCGCTGGTCTGGCTGGCCCGGAGGGCCTGTCGCCGGCCCGTGCACCGGATCACCGGGCACGATCTCCTCGGCTGCGTCCTCGCCGATCCGCCGGCCTTCGCGCAGCGGGTCTTCTTCGTCTCCGCCCGCAAGGATGCGGCGGACGCCCTGGCCCTTCGCCTGCAGACGGCGGGCCTTCCGGCCGGCGCCGTAGCCAGCGCAGTCCCGCCCTTCGGCTTCGAGCACGATGCGGCCTACAGCCGCGCGCTGGCGGAGCGGATCCGCGCCCACGGTACGACACTGCTGGTGATGGGTGTGGGCGCGCCCAAATCCGAGATCTGGGTGGATCGGCACGGCCAGACGCTCGGTGAACCGGTGGTGTTCTGCGTCGGCGACGCCCTGAACGTCGCGGCCGGGTTCCTGCCGCGCGCGCCGCAGCTGATGCAGCGCCTCGGCCTCGAATGGATCTACCGGTTCCTGCAGGCGCCGCGGCGGCTGTTCCGCCGCTACTTCATCAAGTCCTGGCGCTTCATCGGCCTCGCGATGCGGGAGCAGATGGGGCGGCGCGCCGGCTGATCTCAGCGCGTCGCCTCGAAGAGGTCCGGCCGCCGCAATTGGAGCGCGAACAGAAGCGTCAGCGATTTCATGTCGGTGATCGTGCCGCGGCGGCCCATGGCGGCCAGCTCCGGCAGCGGGATCTCATGCACCGCCACGGCCTCGCCCTCCGCGGCGAGGCCGCCGCCGCTTCCGGTCCGGTCGGCCTCGCCGTAGGCGGCGAGGAACAGGTCCATCCGCTCCGTGGAGATGCCCGGCATCGACCAGGCGCTGGCGACGAAGTCGAGCGCCCCCAGGCGCAACCCCGTCTCCTCCAGGGCCTCGCGCCGTGCCTCGTCCTCCGAGGCGCCCTCGTCGAGGAGGCCGGCCGGGACCTCGATATGGCTCGGCGGCCCCCCCGAGTAGAGGACCGGCGCCCGGAACTGCGAGACCAGCGTGGCGACCCGCCGCTCCGGATCGTAAGGCAGCACCGCGACCGCCCGGCCGTGATCCTCCATCTCCCGCGTGAGGCGGGTTCCGTCCTCCTGCATCACCTCGGCCACGAGGTAGCGCGCCCAACCGTCGTGCACGAGGCGCACGCCCCCGATCCGCGGTGCCATACCGATCCTGCCTTGCCCCTGGAAGGCTCACGGATCGTTCAGGAATGCGGCGGCCTTGCGGACACGGTGATGCGGAAGCGCAGGCGTTCCGCGCGCCGCTCGACAGCGTCGAGGCGCGCGCCCTCCTCCCGCACAAGATTCGGGATGTCGAGGGCAGCCAGCGGATCCGTGCACGTCACCACCAGCGTGCGGCCGGCAGGAAGGCTTCGCAGGGCCTTGCGCGTGCGCAGGACCGGGAGGGGGCATTTCAGCCCGCTGAGGTCGAGATCGACGCAATCCGGATCTTCGTCCCGCACGCCGCAAGCTCCCGAACCGGCGCAGCGACCGGCAGAGCGACCGGCACCCGGCGCGTCATAGGCATCGCCGGCCCGCGAAGCCAGCGGATCCGCTCACCATTCGTAATAACCGAAGGCAGGCCCGTAATAGCTGTCTGGTGCAGACCAGAGATAGCGCGGACCGGAATAGCCGTAGTCGAAGCCGTGGCTCGGCACCGGCGCGTAGGCATAGCCGTAACCGAAGGGTGCGGGATAACCGTACTCGCCATAGTAGCTGTATTGCGGACGCCCGCGGGCCGCCACGGTTCCGGCGATGCGTCCGCCCGCCCCGTAATGCCAGCGGCCGGGGCCCGGCGCCGGGCCTGGAGCCTCGAACCGTGCCAGATCGGCCGCCTGACCTGCGCCCCCGCTCGCCGGCAAGGAAGCCATCGCCAGAAGGATGACGGCAGTGACACGGGTCATGGTACGAACCTCCAGCGGCAAAACGCCCTGCTGGAACGTTCCAATAGCACGCTCTGGACGTGATTCGCGCCCAGTGCGTCGGTCGATCAGGGAGGCGTCAGAAGACGCATTCGGCGAAGGCCGGCCGCACGCAGGCGCCCCAGCGGCCCTCGTAATCGGCGAGCAGATCCTCTGCCCGCGTCCGGCCGGCCGCGACGATGGCCTCGAGAGGCTGCAGGTAGATGGTCTCGTCCCGCCCCTCGGCGTCGCGGCGGCCCCGTGCCCGCAGACCCGACCGGGCGATCGCCAGGGCCTCGGCGGCGACCGCGCCGAGGGTGGTGTTGGCCACCGGAGTCGCGAGCCCGAGGCGCGGTGCGGTGGCCCGCGCAGCCTCGCGATTGGCCGGGCTCCACCCCTTCACGAGGTCGAGGGCCGCGTCGAGGGCCGCCTCGTCGTAGAGGAGGCCCGCCCAGAAAGCGGCCTGGGCGGCGATCATGCCGGAATCGCCGACATCGGCGCCGCGCATCTCCAGGAAACGCTTCAGCCGGACCTCGGGGAAGGCGGTGGAGGCGTGATTGGCCCAGTCCGAGACCGTCGCGAACTCGCCGGGCAGCTGCGGCAGCTTGCCGGCCATCAGGTCACGGAACGAGGCGCCCGACACGTCGTGGTAGGTGTCGCCCCGCTTGACGAAGTACATCGGCATGTCGAGCAGCCAGTCGACATAGGCCTCGTAACCGAACCCGGCATCGAAGGCGAAGGGCAGCATCCCCGTCCGATCGGCATCCGTGTCGCGCCAGATCTCGGACCGGCGCGACAGGAAGCCGTTCGGCCGACCGTCGGTGAAGGGAGAGTTAGCGAAGAGCGCGGTGGCCACCGGCTGCAGCGCCAGGGATGCGCGCATCTTGCGCACCATGTCGCCCTCGGAGGCGAAATCCAGGTTCACCTGCACCGTGGCGGTGCGCAGCATCATGTCGAGGCCGAGCGATCCGACCTTCGGCATGTAACCGGCCATGATCCGGTATCGGCTCTTGGGCATGACCGGGGTCTCGTCCCGGCGCCACTTGGGACTCATGCCCAGCGTCAGGAAACCGATTCCCAGAGGATCGGCCACCCGCTTCGTGGCGGCGAGATGCGTGACGAGTTCCGCGGCGGTGGCGTGCACATCGGGCAGCGCGGCGCCGGACAGCTCGAACTGGCCACCGGGCTCGATCGAGATCGCACCGCCCGCCTCCGCCGACAGGCCGATGATGTTGCCGAGATCGACAATCGGCTCCCAGCCCGTCTCGCCGGCAAGGCCCTCCAGAAGGGCCCGGATGCCGCGATCCCCGTCATAGGGGACGGGCGCCCGGCTCTCCCGGTAGAACGGGATCTTCTCGTGCTCGGTGCCGATCGCGAAGCGGGCGCGCGGCTTCTCGCCCGCCGCGAACCATTCGATCAGTTCGGCGCGCGTGGTGAGCGGCGTGGTGTCGTTGCTGTCGCGCGCCATGCGCTGCCTGCCCGTGCGTCTGACTTATGCGTTGGAACGGGCGCGCCGAACTGCTTCGGCGGATCCACCCGGTATCGACCCGCTCTCGCGAGCGGGCTCCGGGCGGACACCCGCCCCCGACCCCGATGAGCCCGCGGCGCAGGCGGCGTCCGTTCCGGGACATAATCGAGCCGCCGGGAACCCACAACGCGGCGGCCTCGGCCGGCGCGCCGCTTCACGTCCGATCCGGGGAAACAATCGTCCGGGCTGACGCCTTCATGTGCGCGGGCACACATGGATCGGGCCGGCCCGCCTTCAGCGCGCGTCGCCGAGGACCGCCTGCACCAGGGCCAACACGGCGACCGCGGCCGTGTCGGCCCGCAGGATGCGCGGTCCCAGGGAGAGCGCGACGGTGTTCGGCCGCGCCCGGATCAGCGCACGCTCCTCCTCCGAGAAGCCGCCCTCCGGACCGACCAGCACGGCGAGCGGTGGCGGGACCTGCGGATCGCCGGCCGCCCGCAGCGCCTGCACGGGATCGCGCACCGGCGCGTCCTCGTCGCAGAACACCAGGAGCCGCTCGGCGGCGAGCCCCGCCAGGGCCGGGGCGAGACGCTCGGGGTCGGGACAATCGGGAATCGTCAGGATGCCGCATTGCTCGGCCGCCTCGACGGCATTGGCCCGCAACCGGTCCATGTTGATTCGGTCGCCCTGCGTGTACCGGGTGATGACCGGGCGGATCGTCCCGGCGCCCATCTCGACCGCCTTCTGCGCGAGGTAGTCCAGGCGCGCGCTCTTCAGCGGGGCGAAGAGATAATGCAGGTCGGCCGGCTTCGTCTGGGGGCGCGTCCGCGCGGCGACGTGGAGGTCGGCGCCCTTGCGCCCGGTCTGGACCAGATGCGCGCGCCACTCGCCGTCGCGTCCATTGAAGACCAGGACCGGATCGTCCGGCCCCCGGCGCAGCACGTTGAGCAGGTAGTTGGCCTGGGCGCGATCGAGGGGGAGAATCACGCCCGCGGCGAGATCGGCCGCGACGTGAAGGCGCGGGGCGGTGAAGTCATAGGCCGGCATGGCGGCGTGGTCGCGCGGGGCGGCGAGCCTGTCAACGCAGGGCGGGCCGCCGAAAGTGTTGCCGAATGGTTACGAGCCCCGGTTTTCGGCAGCCAGTCCACCGGTGCATGGCGCAGCCGGTTTGCCGCTCGATTGACGCCACAATCCTATGGCGAACCCAGGGGAACGGAAGAAAGCCGGCCGCTCGCGGATTCGGCAGGGGCGTCGAGGGAGTCTCGGAATGGCGAAGGGGAGTCTGAAGCTGGGGGCGGCGGTGCTGGTCGGCACCGTCGTGTTCGGTACCGCCGCGTTCGCGCAGAGCGCGGCACCGGAATGCGGCGCCATCCAGAAGACCCTGGCCGAGCGCAAGGCACTGGTCGGCCGCGCCAATGCGGCGTCGCAGTCCAAGAAGAAGATGACCCCGCAGGAGGCCTGCGCCCTGTTCGGGAAGCTCCAGGCCAACGGCACCGAGGGCATCAAGTGGATCGCCGCCAACAAGGAATGGTGCTCGATCCCGGATTCCTTCGCGGAAGGCTTCAAGGCCGACCACGTGAAGGTCAGCGGCATCCGCACCAAGATCTGCAGCGTCGCCGCTCAGGCGACCAAGATGGAGGCGCAGGCCCGCGCACAG
Organism: Methylobacterium sp. XJLW; assembly: GCF_003254375.1. Classification (NCBI taxonomy): domain Bacteria; kingdom Pseudomonadati; phylum Pseudomonadota; class Alphaproteobacteria; order Hyphomicrobiales; family Methylobacteriaceae; genus Methylobacterium; species Methylobacterium sp. XJLW. The sequence goes on from NZ_CP016429.1 coordinate 835,277, forward strand.
GCCCAGGCCCAAGCCGGCGGCGGTGGCGGCGGCCTGCTCGGCGGACCGGGCTTGACCGGCAGCTTCAAGCTGCCGCAGGGCGCTCTGTAAGATCGTCTGAGAGGATCACGGATCTGGCGCGGGTCCCCCCTCTGCAGCGATGGGGGACGCACGTGTGGCACGACCGGAGATCCGACCGATGAACGGGACGGCGCTTGACGACGGGCGGCCAGCCGATGCCGTCTCCGGTCACTGGGTCGACCGGCTGGCGCCCCGTTCCTGGCGTCCATACCTGCGCCTCGCCCGGATCGATCGGCCGATCGGCTGGTGGCTCCTCCTCCTGCCCTGCTGGTGGTCGGCCGCCCTGGCGGCGATCGCCGCGGATCAGGCCTTTCCCGATCCCTGGCACTGCCTCCTGTTCCTGATCGGCGCGGTGGCGATGCGCGGAGCGGGCTCGACCTACAACGACATCGCCGACCGAGACCTCGACGCGCAGGTCGAGCGCACGCGCCTGCGCCCCCTGCCCTCCGGTCAGGTCCGTCCGCGCCATGCTGCCCTTTTCCTGGTGATCCAGGCTCTGATCGGGCTGGCCGTCCTGCTGCAGTTCAACGCCGAGGCGGTGATCATCGGCCTCTGCTCGCTGCTGCCGGTGGCGATCTACCCGTTCATGAAACGGGTCATGCCGATGCCGCAGGCGGTTCTGGGCCTGGCCTTCGCCTGGGGAGCGCTGATGGGCTGGGCCGCCGTGTTCGCCCGCCTCGATCCGCCGGCGCTGCTGCTTTACGCGGGCGCCCTGTGCTGGATCATCGGATACGACACGATCTACGCGGTGCAGGATATCGAGGACGACGAGATCGCGGGGATCCGCTCGTCGGCGCGCCTGTTCGGCCGGCATGTGCGTCTCGCCGTCGGGCTCTGCTACGCGCTGGCGGCTGCCTTCGTGATGCTGGCGGCGCGCGGGGCCGGTGCGGGATTCGTCGGGTATCTGGGCGTCGCGGCCTTCGCCGGGCACCTCGCCTGGCAGGTCCTGTCGCTGCGGGAACGCGATGGGCGCGGGGCTCTGGCGCTGTTCCGGTCGAACCGGGATGCCGGGCTGCTTCTGTTCGTCGGCCTCACCGCCGACCTCGTGCTGCGCAATCTCGTCTAAGAGCGGTCGGCGCCCTCAGGTGCGGGCGATGATCTCGTTCTCGCCGCGGAAGATCTGCGGACGCGCCGGCAGCCGGCCGGTCTTGCGGCGGGCCAGGAACCGCGGGCGGCGGCGGCCGAGGCCTGCATGACGGCGGCGGATCCGGACCTGGCCGAGAATCAGCCGGCCGATCTGCTGCGAGACCGGGACCAGGAGGCCGTCCTCGCGGACGATCATCCGCGTCAGTCCGGCCCGCGCCGCGATGTCGCGCCACACGGCGACGACGTCGTCCTCCTCGAAGCTGCCGAGGCGCTGGAGCACGTCGCCTTCGGCATCCACCAGGATCAGGCTGAACCGGTCGGCCCCGGTGATCTCCGCATCCTCGGTGGCATAGGCGAGCGCGATCCCGACGGCGCGGCGCGCACCCGCGGCGCGACCGATCACCGGAAGCGGCGAAGCGACGAAACGGGGCGCGGTGTCAGCACCGTGCATCGGGTGTCCTGCGTGGCTTTTGTCCGTGGCCGGGGAAGTGTTCATCAGTCCGAGTCCCTGGAGCAAGTGGCGGTCCCTGTCGGGCCGTCCGTTATGCCAAGCAAAATCGCACCCGAACTCCTCCGCACCGCTTAAGAGCCGTCGTTAAGCGAATCTGGACAGCGCTGTCATTTGCGGAATGCTCAATGCTTCCTTGAATGCTCAACATTTCCTTGCCCAGACCGGTCGTTATCGAACGATCAACCAGCATCCTTGTGGCGCTGCGGGAGGCGCCGTACAACGGAGCGACCGGGCGCGCGATCCTCCGTGCCGGGTCTTCTCAGCCCGAGCGGGTGAGCCCAGGCGGGCCCGGACGTCCGCGTCACCGGACGGACGGGACAGCAAGGCCCTCGCGGGCCGCACGGATTCCACGCGGAGCGCGATGCCCGAGTCTCTCACCGACGATGCCGTATCCGCCCTCATGCCGGAGCTGCGCGCCGTGATGCGCGAGGCGGCCGACATCGCGCGGCCGTTCTTCAGGCTCGGCGGTCAGACTTCGGCCCGCATCTGGTCCAAGGCCGGCGGCTCGCCGGTGACCGAGGCGGACGTCGCGGTGGATGCCTTCCTGAAGGTGCGCCTGAGCGCCCTCGTGCCGCGCGCCGCGTGGCTGTCGGAGGAGACGGCCGACGACCCGGCCCGCCTCGGCCACGACCTCGTCTGGATCGTCGATCCGATCGACGGGACGCGGGCCTTCCTGTCGGGCCATCCGGATTGGTCGATCGCGGTTGCGCTCCTGTCGGGCGGCGAACCGCTGATCGGGTTCGTGCACGCGCCGGTGGGCAACGCCGATTACGAGGCGGTGCGCGGTCGCGGCGCGACGCGGAACGGCGAACCGATCCGCGTCGATGCACGGCAGCACCTGACGGGCGCCCGCATCACCGGCCCGAAGCCGATGCTCGACCGTCTGACCCGCGGCGCCGGTACGGAACCGGATTTCGAGGTGATCGCGCGGATCCCGTCTCTCGCCCTGCGGCTCGCCCGCGTGGCGGACGGAACGGTCGATATCGGGATGATTTCCGGCAATGCCCGCGATTGGGACCTTGCCGCCGCCGACCTCGTCCTGCGTGAGGCAGGGGGCGTGGTCTGCGATTTCGGGGGGGCGGCGACGCTCTACAACCGCCCCGACCCGGTGCACGGCGAGCTGCTCGCGGCACCGGTCGGCCTGCGCGACCCCGTCCTGTCCGCCTGGGACGTCTGAGGACGAGGCCCTGCGCAGACCGGCGGTCCGGCCTCTCAGGCCGCCGCCGCCTCGCGAAGCTTCACCGCGCCGGGCGCGAGCCCGAGGCGCTCGGCGAGATGCCAATGCAGCTCGCGCGGGGAATGGTAATTGTAGGATCGGTCGATCAGGTCGCTGACATCGACCCCGGTCTGCTCCGCGGTCTTGGCCCGGGCCAGCTTGCCCACCCGGAAGGTCGGCGCATCGGTCACGGGGGAACGGACGCCGCGGCGCCGTGTAAACTCGAACAACATCTGTGTCTTTTCTTCTCTGGACCGAACGTTGGCTCCGTCCGGCGTCGTTTCTGGGATATTGCCTCCGACGCGACCCGGACCAGGCGATCTTGCCCGGAATGGCAGCGTCGGAAGGGGGAACCGCTTCGGGCGGCCGCTTCGCGCGTCATGCGCGCCTTTCACCTGTACCGGCTGGCGCAAGGAAAGCCGCGTGAGGCGCCTTTAAATCCTGCGACGGTTAGGCCGCCTGCAGGTTGCCGGCGGCGTCCTTGCCGCTGCGCTTGTCCGTGAGGATCTCGTAAGTGATCCGCTGGCCTTCGATCAGGTTGCGCATCCCGGCGCGCTCGACTGCCGAGATGTGGACGAACACGTCCTTGCCGCCATCGTCGGGCTGGATGAAACCGTAGCCCTTGGTCTCATTGAACCACTTTACAGTGCCGGTATTCACGTAGTGTACCTCGTTCGTCCATAGGCCATCCGCGCGGCACGAGGGCCGCGTGATGCACCACGGTCTTTCTGGATTTGGCCAGTGCGGCGGGGCGCGAGTCGCTGAACCTTGAGCAGCGTCAGCCTCGGTGGAAAAGCCCCCCGAGGACGTATTTAAGCGCAGGCTGCGGCCGCAACAAGGCATGAGCGGCGTATCATCTGCGTCGCAGGCCGGGATCGGGAGGCGGCCGAGAGGCCCCGCCCCCTGTGATTCCGGGCGTTCACGATGCATATACGGAATGCGCTCAAGCAGTTAAGGCGCGTGGCTCTGGACGATACATGGCAGGCATCTCGGTCTCGCTGGACGGTGCGAACATCCAGCTGTCCTTCCAGAAGGACGATCAGGCGACGGCAGTGGTGATGGATGCCCGCGCCGCTCGGGCGCTGGTGCGCGCCGTCGGGCAACTTCTGACGGCGATCGACGACACGGACGAGCCCGACATGGCCGACGAGATGGGCGACGAAGAGGTCGCCATGCTCGACGTGACGTCGTCCGCGATCGAGATCGGCACCGATGACGAAGGCCAGGCCGTGGTCGCCCTCCAGGCCGGCGCGCTACCGCCCTTCCAGCTTCGCCTCACGGACGAAGAGGCCCGCCACGTGGTGACGAGCCTCTCCGAAATCCTCAGCGCGCCGCGCGACGTGCGAACTTCGCACGGCGGTCACTGACAGCATTTCACATGCGGGTGCCGGGATCGGTCGGCGTGCCCGGGAAGACGTCGGGTTCGGAGCCCGGGCCGCCGGGCTCTCCGATCCCCGGATCGTTCACCGGATAAGGCGTGCGCGGACCGGTCGGACCGATATCGGGCTCCTCATCGGGCGCCGGCGGGGGCGGCGGCAGGTCGCCGGGCGTGGGCTCGGGAAGACCGGGATTGGCCATGACGCGACTCCTGGCGGTTGGGGTGGTGACCAACGGGTCGCCCTCGCGGGAGTTCCGTTGACCGCACCGACATCCGGTTTCGGACGCGGCCGGGCGGCCGGGCGGCCGAGGGCCGCAGGAACAGGGCGAACGACCCTCCGTTAGCCGGGCAGATCCCCAAAGAGGACACCCGCCATGCCCGACATCCGCCAAGCCAAGATCCTGATCCTCGCCACCGACGGCTTCGAGGAGAGCGAATTGACCGTCCCGCAGGCCAAGCTGGCCCAGGCCGGCGCCGCCGTGACCGTCGCCGCCCCGCAATCGCGCCAGAGCAAGGGTACGATCCGCGGCTGGGACAAGACCGACTGGGGCAAGGAGGTCGCGGTCGATACCGATCTGGAGCAGGTCGATCCCGCATCCTATGACGCCCTGGTCCTGCCGGGTGGTCAGATCAACCCGGACAAGCTCCGGCTGGAGCCCCGGGCGCTCGACGTGATCAGGAGCTTCCTCACATCCGGCAAGGTCGTAGCCGCGATCTGCCACGCCCCGTGGCTGCTGATCGAGACCGGCGCGGCCAAGGGCCGCGATCTGACCTCGTTCAGCTCGATCCGGACCGACGTGATCAATGCCGGCGGCAGCTGGCACGACAAGGAAGTCGTGACCGATCACGGCATCGTCACGAGCCGCAACCCGGGCGACCTCGACGCCTTCTGCGCGAAGGTCATCGAGGAGATCCAGGAGGGCGGCCACGGCGCCCGCCAGCTGGCGGCGTGACCCGCGCGGGCGCCGCCGAGCACGCGGCGCCCGGATTCAGCCGCGGCTGCGCTCGCCGGTGACTTCCAGCACCGTGCAGCCGCGGATCGGGCGGCCGTACTCGTCCGTCCCCTCCACGATCACCCGGTGGGCCCCAGGGGCGAGATCGTCCGGAAGCCGCGCCGTCCAGATATGGGTCGAGGGCGTCGCCTTCACCCAGCTCTTTTTGGTCTCCGGGTAGCGCTCGTAGAGCTCGGTGACGAACGGGTCGAGGCGGCGGGTGCGCGCCATCGGCCGGGCCGGCGCCTCGCCGACCCGGAACGCGAGGTGCGTACGCGGGCCGCCGTCGAACACGTTCACCACCAGGGTCGTGTCGGGGAGCGCGTCCTGCGGCACCGGCGGCCGGAGGCCCTGCACGGGCCGGGTCCAGCGCACCACCTCCGGCGCGCCGGCCCGCAACTCGCTTTCGAACAGGATCCGCATGGTCTCGTCCGGCTGACCCTGCGCGGCGACGTAGCGCGACGTGTAGTCGGCGCCGCGGATCGACAGGACGTGGAACCCGTTCGGCGTGCCGTCGCGGCTGTCGGCGGAGGGGATGCCGGTGCGGGCGTCGGGACCGCTCCACCACGAGCCCGAGACGGCGGTCAGCACGTGATGGTGGTGCCCGTCGGCGAGGTAATGGTGCTCGGTCGTGTGGGTATGGCCGGCGAGGCTCAGAACCTTGCGGCCGGCGAGCAGCTCGAGGAGCGCGGCGCGGTCGGTGGTGGTGTTGCGCGGATCGTCCGGCGCGGTGTCGGTGTGCAGCGGGATGTGCATGGCCAGCACGATCAGGTCGTCCCGGGGGATCTCGGCCAGGAGGTTGCGCAGAAAGGTGAGGCTGCGTTCGCCGATCCGGCCTCGATAGGTGTTGGCGCCCACCGGCACGGGCGGCCCGAGCCATTCCACGTTGTCGAGCATCACGAACCAGGCCCGGCCGTGCCGGAACGCGTAGGTCGGCGCGCCGAACACCCGCTTCCACGTCTCGCGGCTGTAGCGCGCGTCCGGCGCCTGCATGTTGAGGTCGTGATTGCCCGGCAGATTGTACCAGGGCAGACCGATCCGCCCGACGATGCGGTTGGACCGCCCGTAGAGCGACAGGTCGTCGAACAGCACGTCGCCGGTGGTCAGGCCGAAGGCCGCCGGAATCGCCATGGCGCGGGCGACCGCCGTGTCTCGCACATGGTCGAGTTCGAACCGGCTCTCGGGCTGGGGATCGGTGAACAGCACGACGTCGAAGTCCGTCGTCTCGTCCACGCGGGTCAGGGTGAAGTCGATCGAGGCCGGGAGCGGCCCGGTGGGCGCGAGCCCGCGATAGCGCAGGCCCAGCTCGGCGGGCGTGCCCCCGGGCTGGTGGATGTAGGAATGGCGCGGCACGTTGTCGGCGTCGCGCGGCAGGGCGTAGCCCGGCGGCTTGATCACGAAGACCGCCCCGTCGCCCGACATCGGCAAGCGGTAGCGGCCCTGATCGTCCGTGCGCACGACCTCGCGACCGTTGGACACCAGCACACCAGGCAACGGGGCCGGGTCCCCGCCGGCCGCACCGCGCGCGGAGACGATCCCGGTGGCCTCGTCGGCCTCCTGAGCGCCGGCCCGGCCCGCGACGAGGCCCAGGGCGGCGGCGCCCGCCATGGTGCTCCGGCGGGTCAGGCCTCCGAGTTGAGTATCGCGCGACATGGATGGCTCCTGCACGGCTTCGCGGCGCGTCGTCTCGCGGGAGGCCGGCAACCGGCTCCGGGACGCAGCCTCCGCGGCCAAGCAGACGCGTTTGACTTCCGGATGACAGAAGCGGCTCCGAACGCACGAGGCCCGCGCCTCGGCGGAGGTGCGGGCCTCGGATCGTGTTCGATGGGCGGGTGCCGCCGGAGGCGGCTGGCGCCCGCGGAACGACTATTCTTCGTCGCCGGGCTCGAAGGTCTGCGGCATCGGCTCGGCGCTGGCGACCGGGGTCGGTGCGCCGATGGTCGAGGGGACGTTCACGCCGTCGCGCTTGTAGATGTCGTCGCGGAACTGGACGATGCCGTCCGGGGTCGACCAGGCGGTGATGTAGGTCCAGTAGACCGGCACCGGCTGGGCGATGTTGGCGTCGACGCGTTTGCCGCTCTCGATCGCCTCCTCGACCTTCTGGCGGTCCCAGCCGGGCGTGTCTTTCAGCAGCCACGTGATGTACTCGCGCACGTTCTGCACGCGCACGCAGCCCGAGGAGATGAAGCGGAAGTCGTCGCCGAACACGCCCTTGGTGTTCGTGTCGTGCATGAACACGCCGTAGGGGTTCGGGATGTTGATGCGGACGATGCCCATCGAGTTGAAGTCGGCGCCCGAATCCTGCCGGTAGGTGTAGCGGGTGCCCTCATCCGAGAACCAGTTCACCGACTTCGGCGAGATCTCGGAGCCGTTCGACAGGATCCGGATCTTGTTGTCCGTGAGGTAGTTCGGATCCTTCTGCATCTTCGGGATCAGGTCCTTCTTCACGATGGAAGCCGGGACCGTCCAGGTCGGGTTGAAATTGATCTGCGTCGCCTTGGTGTTCATGATCGGCGACTGGCGGTCGATCTTGCCGACGCCTGCGGCGTGGAGCGTCACGACCTGACCGTTCTCGACCGTCTCGACGAGCGCGGCCGGGATGTTGGTGATCACGAAGCGCCGGCCGAGATCGCCCGAGTAGGAGCGCAGGCGCACGACGTTGATCTCGAGCTGGCGGAGGCGCACCTCGGCCGGGACGTTCATGGCCTGCTGGGTGGCCATCGTCATCGCGCCGGTCTGGCTGAGGCCGTGACGGGCCTGGAACCGCTTCACGCCCGCGGCGACGTACGAATCGTACACGCCCGAGCCACCGGCGGCCGGATCGAGGTCGCCGGTGACGATCAGGCGCTGGCGGATGGCCGCCACGGCCGGGCCGCGCGAGCCGACCCGCAGATGGTCGGCGCCGGAAACCTGACGCCAGCCGCCGCGGGCGACGATGTCCTTGTAGCGCTCCACCATCTGCTCGGTGGACGTCACGGTCTGCGGCGAGAGGATCGGAACCGTCTCGCGCTGCACCTGCATGCCGGCGGGTGAAGCGTAGTCCTGCGCCCACTCGGCCTGGGCATAGTTGCCCTGATCGCGGGCTTGGGCGGCGCCGAAGCCCAGCGCGCCGAAAGCGGCGACGCTCAGGATTGCGGTGAACCGGTTTTGTGCCTTCTTGCGCATCGGTCGCTGGCTCTGGTCCGGGGTTCGTCAGATCGTGACGGGAGCGGATTGTCTCGTGCGCCACGGTGTCGGGATGGCGTTAAGACTCCCTATCGAAGGGGCCGGAATGTGGCATCGCCGTGCGCCAGCGCACGCAGCGTCCCGGTGCGGCACCCTGGCAACAGCCTAAGGCCGCCCGGTGTGGCAGGGATGCCATAGCGGTCCGGTTCGGACGGTGCGCGGGAGCAGCATGGATTCGGGCGAGGCCCTTTCGGATCGACGTGTCGGGCCGGCCCTGCGGGCCGTGATCGCCGTGCTGGCGCTCTACGCCCTGCTGCTCCAGGCCTTCCTCGGCGGCCTGATGCCGTGGCCGGCGACGACCGACGGCCTCTGCGCGCAGCATTCCGACCCGGCGGCCATACCGGAAGCGCCCGTTCCTCACAGCCATGCCGATTGCTGCACGGCGGCCCAGGCCACCGGGCCGGCGCTTCCGCCGCGACCGGCCGTGACCGCACTCCGGTGGGCCGCGGCCGCGGATCTTCATCCGGCCTGGCCCCTCACCGGCAGCGTCGGTGCCCGCGCCCCGCCCGGCACAATCGCCTCTCCCCGGGGGCCGCCGACCGCCTGAGCGATCACCACCTCTCGGATCCCTCAGGACGGATAAACTGCCATGAAGACCCTTGTCTCGGCCGCCCTCGGCCTCGGGCTGCTCGCTTCCGCGGCGCAGGCTCACGCAGTGCTGGAACGCAAGCAGGCCGCCCCCGGCGCCGCGTATCGCGGCGTCGTCCAGATCATGCACGGCTGCAACGGCAAGCCGACCACCCGCGTGAGCGTCAGCATCCCGGAGGGCCTCGTCGGCGCCAAGCCGATGCCGAAGCCCGGCTGGACCCTCGCCACGACGCGCGGCCCCTACGCCAAGACCTACGCGACCCATCACGGCACGGCCTCTGAGGGCGTGACGGCGATCACCTGGAGCGGCGGCTCCCTGCCGGACGACCAAGTCGACGAGTTCACGTTCCTGGCGCAGGTGGCCGACACCTTCGAGCCCGGCGCGACCGTCTACGTCCCGGTCCAGCAGGATTGCTCGGAGGGCGGCTATTCCTGGTCGGAGATCCCCAAGGCCGGCCAGGACGCCCATGACCTGAAGGCCGCGGCACCGTCCTTCCGGATCGTCCAGGTGGCTCAGGCCGGCGGCGCACCGGCCGCGGCGACGCCCGCCGCCGGCTCGACCGTGAAGGCCGGGGACCTGACGATCGAGACGCCTTGGCTGCGCGCCACGCCGAACGGCGCCAAGGTCGCGGGCGGGTATGTGCGCATCACCAATACCGGGAGCACGCCCGACACGCTCACGGGCGCGACGGTGCCCTTTGCCAAGAGCAGCGACATCCACTCCATGTCGATGGAGGGCGGCGTCATGAAGATGGCCCCGGTCTCGGACGGCCTGACGATCAAGCCCGGCGAGACCGTGGAGCTCAAGCCCGGCGGCTACCACCTGATGTTCGAGGGTCTCACCGGCGCGCCGAAGGCCGGCGAGACCGTCGCGGGGACGCTCACCTTCCAGCGGGCGGGCGCCGTGCCGGTGACCTTCACGGTGGCCCCGATCGGCGCGGGCGCGCCGGGCGGCCAGCATCAGCACCAGCACTAGCCGCCCGACAGGGAGCATCGGCCGCCGGGCGACCGACGTGAGAAGGGAGAACCTACGAGGCCGGGCCACCACGGCGCCCGGCCCGCGCGGCCGCGCGGATCGTCGGGACGTTCCCGCACGGTCGGTCCGTGCATGCGCTCGGGTCGTGGCGTTCCTCGCCCTCTACGCCCTGGCGCTGCAGGGCATTCTCGGCGGGATCGCCTCGGCCAATGCGGGACCGGACCATATCCTGTGCCTCGCCGATGGCGGCCAGACAGATCGGGCACCGGCCGGCGAGCAGTTGCCGGCTCATCACCACGGGGATTGCTGCGTCGCCTGTCACGCGGCGGGGCCAGCCACCCTCCCCGCGCCCTCGACCGTGACGGCCGTCCCCCTCGCCCGTCCGGTCGCGGCCGCCGGCCCGCGGCCGCAGCGCGTCGCTTTCCCGCGGGCGCCGCCACGTCCCGGTCTCGGAGCCCGCGCCCCACCCGTCGTCTGACCGATCGCCGCCCGCCCCCGATCATCAGACACGGATTCTGCCCCATGCCCCGCCTGTTCCGGGCCGGCCGACGCGCCGCGCTCCTCCTCTCCGCCTGCGCGACGCCGGCCGCAGCGCAACCTCAGTCATCGGCCGCCTCGGTCACCCTGTCCGAACTCAGCGTCGTCGGCGCCGCCGCGACGGACGCGCCGTCGGGCGAGACCCGCGGCTCGCTCTCGGTGCCGAGCGTCGACCGCCAGCGGGCCGCCCTCGCGGGAACCGTCGGGTCCGTGGCCTTCGTCGACGCCGCGACGCTCCAGGACCGCTATGCCAACACGCTCCGCGACGTGCTCAAGGACGTGCCGGGCGTCTACGTGCAGGAGCGCTACGGGCAGGAGCTGCGCCTGTCGGTCCGCGGCTCCGGCATCGCCCGCGCCTTTCACCTGCGCGGCATCGAGCTGCTGCAGGACGGGATCCCGCTCAACCTCGCGGACGGGAGCGGCGACTTCTATCAGGTCGATCCGCTCGCCCTGCGCTCGGTGGAGGTCTACAAGGGCGGCAACGCCCTCACCTTCGGGGCAACGACCCTGGGCGGCGCCGTCAACGTCGTGACGCCCACGGCCTACACGGCGCTGGCGCCCAACATCCTGCGGGTCGATGGCGGCAGCTTCGGCACGATCCGCGAGCAGGCCCAGATGTCCCGCATCGACGGGCCGCTCGACGTGCTGGTCAACGCGACGCTGACCAATTCCGACGGGTTCCGTGCCCACGAGGCGCAGGCCACGAAGAACTTCAACGTCAATATCGGCTACCGGATCGCCCCCGACATCGAGACCCGCTTCCATCTCGGCACCTATCTCACCGACCAGAAGCTCCCGGGCACCCTGACCCTCGGCCAGAGCCTCACGACGCCGACGCTGGCCAATCCCGCCGCCATCACGGGCAACCAGTCCCGCAAGGTCGAGACGGAGCGCATCGCGAACCGCACCTCGTTCCTCCTCGACGTGGGCAAGCTCGACGTCGACACCTGGGCGATCCACAAGAGCCTGTACCATCCGATCTTCCAGGCGATCGACCAGGATGGCTGGACCTACGGGATCAGCCCGCACTGGGCCGGGACCTTCGATCTCGGCGGCTTCCGCGACGACGTCGTCCTCGGGCTGCGCGCCTTCGCGGGCCAGAACTCCGCGCTGCAATTCGTCAATGTCCGCGGACAGCGGGGGGCGCAGACGCTGAATTCCCTCCAAAGCGCGTCGAGCGTCGAGGCCTATGGCGAGAACCGCTTCTGGTTCCTGCCGGACGTGGCGCTGATGACCGGCGCGAAGGCGTTCTCGTCGAACCGGACCTTCAGCGACAAGGGCGGCCTGCCGGGCAACCCGAGGCCGCGCTTCGCCGATGTGACCTACGAGGGGCTCAACCCGAAGGTCGGCCTGCTGTGGCAGCCGCGGCCCGACATCCAGGTCTTCGGCGACGTCGTCCGGTCCCGGGACGTGCCGGATTTCTCCGATCTCGTTCAGCAGAACCTCCTGAGCACCACCTTCGTACCCCTGCGGGCGCAGCGCGCCTGGACCTACGAGGCCGGCGCCCGCGGGCGCTTCGGCCGCCTCGCCTTCGACGTGACGCTCTATCGGTCGGACCTGCGCGACGAGCTGATCAACTTCGCGACCAATCCCGGCCTCAACATTCCGGCCGCCACCTTCAACACGCCCCGCTCCGTCCACCAGGGCGTCGAGGCGGCCGTCACCCTGGACCTCGTCCGCGATCTCGCCGGGACCGGCGACGGGGTCAGCCTGACCCAGATCTGGACCCACAACGACTTCCGGTTCGTCGGCGACCCGGTCTTCGGCAACAACCGCATCGCCGGGATCCCGGCGGACGTGCTGCGGACGGTCCTGACCTACCGGCACCCGAGCGGCTTCCACGTCGCGCCGTCGCTCGACTGGGTCCCGCAGGGCGCCTTCGCGGATCACGCCAACACCCTGCGGGTGCCGGGCTACGCCCTGCTCGGCGTCGAGGCCGGCATCGATTTCGCCGACGGCGTCGCCCTGTTCGTGGATGCCCGCAATCTCACGAATGCCCGCTACGTCTCGGACATCGCCGTGGTCGCAAACGCCGCCGCGACGGCCGGCGGAGCGGGCGCGCTGGCGGCGTTCTATCCCGGCAGCGGCCGCAGCGTCTTCGGAGGGATCCGGGCCGCGTTCTGAGGCGTTCTCCGCCCCCGGACCCGAAACCCTTCTCCCAACCCTTCTCCAGGCACCGGACGGCGGGTTAAGGTTAAAAAAACATGAACCCTGCTGTTCGGGCCAATCGGCGCTAGGATTGCGGTGTCGTCCGAAAGCCAAGGACGGAGCGTCCCGGATCGGAACGAGCCGGGCCGTCGGACGGCACAGGAGAGGCAGATGAACGGCTTCGATGTCACGTTTCGGGACGATCAGGACTGGATCGATTTCGGCAGGTCCTACGTCAACTCGGACGCCTTCAAGGCGCTGTTCCGCGACGGGATGACCCTGGTCGAGGAGACCGCCGCATATCTCGACGGCGAAGGCCGCGACGAGTCGCGTCTGGTCTCCCGCGACGCGACCCTCAGCTACGCGGCCGAGAGCATGCGCCTGACCACGCTGCTGATGCAGATCGCCTCTTGGCTCTTGGTGCAGCGCGCGGTCGCCGAAGGCGAGATGACCCCGGCGGAGGCCCTTCAGGAGAAGCACCGCGTCAAGCTCGGCACGGCGGAGCCGCCGAAGCAGCAGGATTTCAACCTGCTGCCGATGCGCCTCCAGCAGCTGATCGTGCGCGCCCGGCGCCTGCACAGCCGCATCCTGCACCTCGACGCGCTGATCGCCGAGGACCGGCCGACCCCGGTCCCCGTCGAGAGCCCGGTGGCCCAGCAGCAGGGCCTGCTGCGGATGGCGTTCCGGATGGCCGAGGGCTGATCGCCTGAAGCCTCAGCCCGCGAATCGGAAGGTGTTCCGGCCCTGCGCCTTCGCACGGTACAGGGCGCGGTCCGCGCTGTTGTAGAGGCTCAGCGGATCGTGGCCGTCGGCGGGCGCCAGGGCGATCCCGACGCTGAGGCTCACCGAGAGGGTATGCCCCTCGAGCTCGATGGGCTGCTCCACGGTGCCGATCAGGCGCTCGGCGAGGGCGGAAGCGCTCTCGGGCTGCTCGGCCTCGGTTTGGATGATCACGAACTCGTCGCCCCCGATCCGCGCCAGCATGTCTTCCGTGCGGATGACGGCCTGAAGTCGGGCTGCGACGATCCGGAGCAGCGCGTCGCCGACCGAGTGGCCGTGGGTGTCGTTCACAGCCTTGAAGCGGTCGATGTCCAGGCAGAACAGCGCGAAGGTGGCGCCGTGCCGGCGGACACGGGCAATCTCCGCGTCCAAACGGTCGTGGAACAGCGTTCGATTGGCGAGCCCGGTCAGGGGATCGTGGCACGCCATGTGGGCGATCTTCGCCTCGGCCTCCTTACGGGCGGTGATGTCCAGGCTGAGACCGACGACCGCGGTGACGGCACCGGCCGCGTCGGTCTCCACCTGCCCGAGGCCGGTGATCCAGCGCACCCGGCCATCCGGCAGGAGAACGCGGAAATCCGTGACGACTTTCGTTCGCCCGGCAATGGCCGCCCCGAGATCCCGCAAGGTCCGCTCGGCATCGTCGGGATGGATACGCGGTCGCCAGTCGCGCTCGACGTCGATCTCGATGGGCTGGTCGCCGAAGCCGTGGTGACGCGCCATCTGCTCCGAGAGCTGGGCGCGCCCCGTCCGGACACAGTAGCGCCAGGTTCCGGCATCGGCGGCCTGCAGGGCGAGATCGAGAAGCAGCGTCTTCTCGGCGAGCTGCTCGTTGGCCATGCGCAGGCTGGTCTCACGCTGGAGCTCGACCATGAGCTGCCGCGTGGATTGCGCCAACGCCGCGTTGGCGTCCGAGGCCCGCCGCATCCTCTCGATGAGGATCAGGTTGATGCCCACGACGATCCCGAACAGGATCAGGGCGATGGCGGCCGACGATGCGCCCGTGGCTGGAAGGTTCGACGGCAGCACGGCGTACCACACGGCCACGCCCGATAGGGTCGTGCAGACGAGTGCCGGACCGAGACCGCAGAAATAGGCGGTCAGGATGACCGCGGGATAGAAGGTGATGAACGGAAGGCCGGGCGGAAGCGCCGCACGCGCAGCCAGCGCGCAGAGCACCGCGGCAATCGCGATGGCGTAGCCGTAACGTGCCGCCCGCGGCTCGCGGCGCTCGATCGAGAGAGTCCGGTCGACGTTTGCGCGGTCGACATGCTCTATCGACGGAGCCCCACTCATCGTTGCAACCGTTCCCTGACGCAGAAACCCCGCCCGCGACGGCAGCCGCGCTGCCTCTGGTCAGATCGCGCTCGATCTCCCTATGTTTTTCTCCGCAAAAAATCAATAATTCTTAAGTCTAAGTCCAAAAACAACTTGCGCGAGAAGTCTCCACTCCGAACTGAAGACCATCCGCCGGACAGGACCACGCGCCCCGCTGTGCGAGGACGTGCGCTGGGCAGCGCGCACGAAAACGGGCGGCCCCGAAACGAGACCGCCCGCCTGATTGCGCGATTCGCGTGAGCGAGGTGTTCGGGACTCAGCGCTTGCCGAGATTGCCGAAGCGCGAGTTGAAGCGCGACACCCGGCCGCCGCGGTCGAGCATCTTCTGCTCACCGCCGGTCCAGGCCGGATGGGTCAGCGGATCGATGTCGAGATTGAGGGTGTCGCCCTCCTTCCCGTAGGTCGAACGGGTCTGGTACTCGGTACCGTCCGTCATCACGACCTTGATGAAGTGGTAATCGGGGTGCTCGGTCCCCTTGGCCTTTGCGGCCGCGTCCTTCGCCATGACCTTGGTCCCTGTCTGGCACGCCGGCGGGAAGCGCAGGAGGCGCCGCCCGGCCCGGAATGCGGAAGATATCACCGGTTGCACCGAACCATGGGTTCGTGGCAACGGCACGTCCAAGCCGACCGTGGTGGCGGCCCGCGGCCATTGAACACACGCAATCGGATGAGCGGCGGCCTATACCGCAGCCGCTCCCCGGTCACAAGCGCCGCGGACCGGGACAAAGAAAACACGTGAGGCGTGATGGCCCGTAAGACCAAGGCGGCCGCGGATGGCCGACCCAAAGCCCCGCTGAGCGCCCTCCGGCCGCTCCTCCCCTTCGCCCTGCGCTACCGCGTGCGGATCGCCGCGGGCCTGATCGCCCTCGTCTGCGCCTCCGCCTCAACGCTGGTCGTGCCGATCGCCATGCGTCGGGTCATCGACCACGGGTTCACCGCCGACGGCTCGGGGGTGATCGACGCCTATTTCCTGGCTCTGCTCGGCGTCGTCGCGGCCTTCGCGCTGTCGAGCGCGGCCCGCGTCTACACGGTGGTGTCCCTGGGCGAGCGGGTGGTCGCGGATCTTCGCAGCGCGGTCTTCGCCCGGCTGACCCTGCTCGACCCCGCCTTCTTCGACCGGTCGCAATCCGGCGAGATCGTCTCCCGGCTCACCGCGGACGCGACGCAGATCAAGTCGGCCTTCGGGGTCTCGGTCTCGATCCTGCTGCGTAACCTGTTCCTGTTCGTGGGCGCCACGGCCATGATGGTCGTGACGAGCCCGCGCCTGTCCGTGATGGTGCTGGCCGCAATCCCCATCATCGTCTTCCCGCTGATCGTCTCGGGCCGCGGCGTGCGGCGGCGATCCCGTGCGGCCCAGGACCGCCTCGCCGATGCCTCCGCGTACGCGGCCGAGGCCGTCGGGGCGGTGCGCACCATGCAGGCCTTCGGCCGCTCGGCCGCGACGGCGGCCCGGTTCGCCGCTGCCTCCGAGGAGGCCTACCTGGCCGCCCGCGCCTCGATCCGCGCCCGGGCCCTGCTCACGGGGGTCGCGATCTTCCTGATCTCGGCCTCGGTTGTCGGAGTGATGTGGTACGGCGCCCAGGGCGTCCTCAATCACACGATGACGGGCGGCGAACTCTCGCAATTCGTGCTCTACGCCGTGTTCGGCGCGGGCGCCCTCGGCCAGCTCTCCGAGGTCTACGGCGACCTCGCCATGTCGGCCGGGGCGGCCGAGCGGCTCACCGAGATCCTCGCAGCCGAACCCGCAATTCGCGCGCCGTCGCCCGTCATGGCGCTTCCCGAGCCTGCGCGGGGTGCGGTGTCGTTCGAGGAAGTGCGCTTCGCCTATCCGACCCGACCGGAACATGCCGCCCTGGGCGGGTTGAGCTTCACGGCCGCACCCGGCGAGCGCATCGCCATCGTGGGCCCGTCCGGCGCCGGCAAATCGACGGTGTTCCAGCTGCTGCTGCGCTTCTACGATCCGCAGAGCGGCCGGATCCTGGTGGATGGCACGGACATCGCCCGGGTCGACCCCGAGCGCCTGCGTTCCCGCATCGCCCTGGTCCCGCAGGACCCGGTGGTGTTCTCCGGGACCGTCACCGAGAATATCCGTTACGGCCGACCGGAGGCCGGCGAGGCGGAGGTCCGGCGCGCGGCCGAACTCGCCAACGCGCACGGTTTCGTCACGGCGCTGCCGCAGGGCTACGCCACCCAGGTCGGCGAGCGCGGCGTGACCCTCTCCGGCGGTCAGAGGCAGCGCATCGCCATCGCGCGGGCAATCCTCAAGGACGCGCCGATCCTCCTCCTCGACGAGGCGACATCGGCGCTGGATGCCGAGTCCGAGCGCGCGGTCCAGGCCGCCCTCGCCACGCTGATGCAGGGCCGCACCACGCTGGTGATCGCCCACCGTCTCGCGACGATCCGCGCCGCGGACCGCATCCTGGTCCTCGACGACGGCCGAATCGTCGAGACCGGAACCCATGAGAGCCTTCTGGCGCAGGGTGCGCTCTACGCCCAGCTCGCGAACCTGCAATTCACCGATGCGCTGGACGAAACGGCACGGGGCAAGGAGCCCCGCAGCCGCGGCGAGCGCCTGCCGGTCGCGGACTAGCCGGAGCGGGTCTGGACATCGCCGCGACGGCCGGCGCCGCTCACTGGGCGGAGGCCTGCGCGACGCGGCGATGACGATGCGCAGCCCCGCCCTGCGCCCGCTCCGCCGCGGCCTGGATCAGGCCGACCTGCGCGACGATCGTATCCGTCGCCCGTGCCATCTGACCGGCCAGATCTTTGACGTCCGCGGCGGCGACCGCGAAGCCCTTCCCCTCCCCGCCGTCACGGACCGCCTCGATTGCGGCCCGGAGTGCCATGAGGCTCGTCTGACCGGCGATGCTTGCGAGGAGGCCGGTCGCCTGGTCGGCCACAGCCTCACCCGCGTCCGCCGCGCCGGCAACCCTCGCGCTCGCCTGCATTTGCATCAGCCCGTCCTCGAAGACCCGCACGGCCGCCGCGATCGCGCCGGCCTCGTCATGCGGCTCCTGCTCACCCAGACACTCCATCGTATCGCGGCCCACCGGAGGGCGTCGAGCGGCGTGCCCGTCCGTGGCCGGACCGGGCAGATGGCTGACGTCGCGCCGAGCGGCGTTCGGGAACAGGTTGAGCTTCGACATCGATGACACTCCCCGGATCGCCGACACCCTGGAGCATCAAAGATAACGAGAGGTTAAATCGATGGTCCGTCAAGACGGCCGCGAATGAACCGCAAATACAGGAGGCAAAACACGCCTCGATGATAGCATCTAAAAATCATACAGATTGAATTGAACACAAATTTTGCGTCTTTATAGCCCTCTTCGACCGGGAAGACTGGGCGATCCCGACCTCGCCGGGGGAGCCGGCTCAGATCCTGAGGCCGGATGCGCCTGAGGCCACCGGGTGGGCCGCGCAGCCCTACCGCTCGGTGAGCTTCATCTCGATCCGGCGATTGCGGGCGTAGGCCTCCTCGGTCGCCCCGGCCTCGAGAGGCTGGAATTCGCCGAAGGCACCCGCCAGGAGATGCTGCGGCGGGATCCCCTTGCCGGCGAGGTACTGGACCACCGCGATGGCGCGCGCCGCCGAGAGCGACCAGTTCGACGGGAATTGCGACGTGCTGATCGGGCGCGCATCGGTGTGCCCATCCACCCGCAGCACCCAGGGCAGATCCGCCGGGATCTGCTTGGCGAGATCCGAGATGGCCCCGGCGATGCGGTCGAGTTCCGGCCCGGCCTCAGGCTTGAGGGTCGCGGAGCCGCCCGGAAACAGCACCTCGGATTGCAGCACGAACCGGTCGCCGACCACGCGGATGTCGGGCCGGTTACCGAGGATCTGGCGCAGGCGGCCGAAGAAGTCGGACCGGTAGCGGGCCAGTTCCTGAACTTTCTGTGCGAGAGCGACGTTCAGCCGGCTGCCGAGTTCGGCGATCCGCGCCTGGGATTCCCGGTCGCGGCTCTCGGAGGCCGAGAGGGCGTCCTCCAGGGCGGCGAGCTGCCGGCGCATGGCGCTGATCTGCTCGTTCAGCAGGTCGATCTGAGACAGCGCCCGCTTCGTCGCCCCGCGTTCGGCCTCCAGCTGCTTGTCGAGCGTACCCGCGGCGCCCTGGCTGACGGTCGCGGCCTCGGCCTGCACCTTGGCCCGGTCGCGCTCGGCCTCGACGCCGGCGAGGGTCGTGCGGAGGTTCCGCGCCTCCTCCTCCTGATTCCGGCGGTTCGTCCGCTCCAAAGCGAGCAGATCGGTGAGGTCGGAGATCTGGCGGTTGAGCTTGGCCAGCGTCTCGTCCCGGCCGGTCAGCTCCTGCGACAGGAAGAACTGCCCCACCACGAACACCGTGAGCAGGAAGACCACCGAGAGGAGCAGCGTCGCCAGCGCGTCGACGTAGCCGGGCCAGACATTGAGCGTTCGCCGGGTCCGCGTCGCCGTGGAGGCCACTAGACGCGCTCCCGGCCCAGCCGGTCGAGCACCTGTTTCAGCTCGCGCTCGCGGCTGGCCTGCGCCTCCACCCAGTCGCGGATCATCTGCTGCTCCGCGCGCATGTGCTGGACGAGACCTTGGATGCCCTCGGCGAGATTGGTCATCGCCTGCGTCGCCGCGCGGCTCCCGCCGCCCTCGGCCACCAGTGCCGTCAGGCGGTCGACGGCGTCCTTCAATTCCTGCGTGCCCGCGGCAGGCCGCACCGCCGCGACGGTCGCCACGGCCTCGGGCGCGGTCGCGCCGGACATCAGCCAGTCCTGCAATTCGTTGTGGAACCGGGCATGGGCCTGCCCCGCCTGCAGTTCCAGGAAGCCGGTGATCAGAGACGAGGCCAAGCCGAACAGCGAGGCCGAGAAGGCCAGGCCGATGCCTGAGAGCGGCACCGCAAGACCGGATTTCAGTTCGTCGAACATCACGCCGGCATCGCCGCCACCGCGCATACCCTTGATGACGCCGCCCACCGCCGACAGCGTATCGATGAGACCCCAGAAGGTCCCGAGCAGGCCGAGCAGGATCAGGATGCCGGCAATGTAGCGCAGGATGTCGCGGCCCTCGTCGAGGCGCACCGCGATCGTATCCAGATAGCCGGTGGTGCCCGGCAGGGTGGCGCCTCCAGCCCGCGCGGCGATCATCGGCGCCATCGGCGCCAGCAGGGCCGGCGGCCGTTTCACCGGCCCGCCGTTGGCGACGGCGTTGACGTAGGCGGTCTCGCGGAACAGCCGCACAACCTGACCAAAGGCGATCAGGACCGCGATCAGCAACACCCCGAGGATGAGACCGTTGAGTCCGGGATTGGCCAGGAAGGCCGGGGTGATCTGCCTGAACAGGATGAAGGCCAGGAAGCCCACCAGGATCAAGAAGATGACCATGCGCCCGAGATAGATCCCGGGTTGTGCCAGCGGCCCCTTGTTAACGTCGCCGGTTTCTCGGGCGGCCATCCGTCGCTCTAACCTGATCTCATTACGCGGCAGCCGGATGCCGGCGCCGATCGTGGGCACTGTGGGGGTAGGCCCGCACGCGATCAAGTCTCGCGAAGGTCAGCGGGAAGCTATGCCCACCCCCTTCGGGATCGGCGACGCACAAAAGGCTTAAGACCGCCGCTTCGTCCTTAGCCGAACCGGCATCCGCGGCACCGGACGGGACGCTAATCCCAGAATTGCGGCCAGCTCTCCTCCAGATTCGGCCCGAGGCGGAGGGCTGCGACCCGCGTGGCGAGGCCGCGCGCATCCGTCTCCACCGCGATGCCGCTCAGGGTGCCCTCACCGACCGCCACCTCCCATCGGGAGCCCGGCGTCTTCTGGATCATGCGCCGGATCGGCTCGTCCTTCTGCATGCCGATCACCGAATCGTAATCGCCGCACATGCCGGCATCCGACATGTAGGCCGTGCCACCCGGCAGGATCCGGTGGTCCGCGGTGGGCGTGTGCGTGTGCGTCCCGACGACGAGGCTCGCCCGCCCGTCGAGGTAATGACCGAAGGCCTGCTTCTCGCTCGTCGCCTCGGCGTGGACGTCGACGATCACGGCGTCGGCCGCCGCGCCGAGGGGGCAGGCGGTGAGTTCCCGCTCCACGGCCGTGAACGGATCGTCCATCGGGTCGAGGAAGACGCGGCCCATCACATTGACGACGAGGACGCGAGCGCCTCCCTGCGTCTCCACGACGGTCGCACCGCGGCCCGGCGTACCCGGGGGATAGTTCGCCGGCCGCACCAGGCGTGGCTGGCGGGCGATGAAGACCATCGCCTCGCGCTGGTCGAAACTGTGATTGCCCAGCGTCACCGCATCGGCACCGGCCTGGATCAGTTCGTCGCAGATGGCCTCGGAGATGCCGAAGCCGCCGGCCGCGTTCTCGCCGTTCACCACCACGCAGTCGAGGCGCCACCGCTCACGCAGGCGCGGCAGGCGCTCGCACACGACGGTGCGGCCCGAGCGCCCGACGACGTCGCCGAGAAAGAGCAGGCGCATGGGTCAGGCGGTCCTGTCGCAGCGGATCACGCCGGACTCGGTGATCACGAACTGGAGGGGGCGGTCGTGCGGCTCGGCCGGCACCCGCTCCACCTCCTGGGCGGCGAAGCCGATGCCGACAGTCAGGACCGGACGGGTCCGGGAGAGGCGCGCGATCGCGCCGTCGTAGTAGCCGCGGCCGTATCCGATACGCTGACCGGTCCGGTCGAAGGCGGCGAGCGGGACGATCAGCGCGTCGGGCTCCACCGGCGGAAGCGACGGATCGGGCTCGCTGAGACCGAATCGGCCGGCGATCAGGTCGTCGCCGACGCGCCATTCGCGGAACACCAGGCCATCCGGCGTGACGTGCGGCAGGGCCACGGCCTGGGCACGGGCGCGCAGGCCCTCGACGGCGGGGCGGGGATCGACTTCGCTGCGGATCGGCCAGAAGGCCCCCACCAGACGGGCCTGGGCAAGCTCGGGCAGCGCGAGCAGCGCGCGTCCGATCGCCGCCGAGGCGGCCTGCCGGGCCGCGGGATCGAGGGCGTCGCGGGCTGCGAGCGCCGCGCGGCGGAGTTCCGCCTTTCGGGCGACGTCCGGAGCTTCGGCGCTGGCCTGGGGAGGGGTCGGGTGCGGAGCCACGTGAGCCGTTGGAGGATCGATCCCGGGAAACCTACAGCGTAGGTGGGCGCCGTGTTGGCCAAGTCCAGGGACGAGGCCAGGGACAGCTCCCGAGGGAGTCGATAAGGCCCCGGGGATAGTGCTCCTGACGAACTCTGCAGCCCCGCTGTCATCATGTAGCGGTCCTGACCCGATCCCGCCAGGGCCGTACGTACCAAAAACCGCAGGTCGTCGCTTCAGGCCGGCGCCGCTCCGCCGTCTTTCGCGCCGGCCGCTCGGGCCCGGGCCACCGCGAGAATCTCGATGCGGCCCTCCTCGTCGGCGACCGACTGCCACAGGCGGATCAGCTCGATGAGATCGGCCAGCGGGCGCGATGCCGGAGTCCCGAAGAAGGCCGCGACCGGCACCCCGGTCACGTCCGCGATCCGACGCAGATGGGCACTGACATCGCGCCGCCCACCGGCCCGGTCCTCGAAGCTGGCTGTCTGCATAAGAGCGCACCCAAAATTGGATCGCAGGCCGCGAAGTTAGACAATGCTACGTCGCCACGTGATCAATACAATTTATCCGATGGGATAATAGAGTATGCCGCAGCGGTTATCCACGCCGATGGCGCTCCATATCGGTGAAAGCCGCATCACGGGGGCCGCCGTCTTTGCGAGGCTGGCGAGCCGGCTAGGTCGGCCTGCCGACAGACCTCCGCGATGCGGCGACGTGTGCGAGCCGCGCGCCACCGACATGCTGTAGCAACAATCGGAACGACGCAGTCATCCGGGACCGCGCCGCGTGCCGATTGTTTACCATGCCCCCAGTCATCCGCGCGATTGAGGCGCTGATCGGGGTCCCGATACATTGTCCGCAGACTGCGCGACTCTTGCAGTAGAGAAGGCGCCCGCGAGGGACCGACCCGGATTGAGACGACGGTGACCGATCGTGGCACAGATCGACCATAACATCGCTGTCGCGACGTGGCTCGCCCCCGTGCAGCCGGCTCATCCCGAACGTCCGGGCCCGAACCGTCCGGACACGACGGCCGAGCTGGGCGACCTGTGGCGGATCCTGTGGCGGCGCAAGTGGCTGGTCTTCGGAACGGCGCTGCTGCTCGGACTCACCGTGCTGGCCTATGCCCTGATCACGCCGTCGCTCTACACGGCCACGGGACAGATCCTGATCGATCCCCGGGACCGTCAGGTCGTCACCAACGACGTCAATCCCGCCGCATTGTCGCCGGATGGTGGCATCGCGCAGGTCGAGAGCCAGGTGAAGGTGATCGAGTCGGACGCCGTCCTGGGGCGGGCGGTCGATCAGGCCGGCCTCGAGCGGGTGCCGGGCTTCGGCGTTCCGCAGGAGAGCGGCGTCACCCGTGCGTTGGCGTCCCTTCGCGAGATGCTGACCGGGCCGAGGCCGGAACGCCGCGTCGATGCGCGCGGCCGCGCCCTCGACCAGCTGCGACGCCGGCTCGCGGTCAAGCGCGCCGACAAGGTGTTCGTGATCGACCTGGTCGTCACCACGACCGACCCCGATCTCTCGGCGCGGATCGTCAATGCCATCGCGGGCGCCTACCTGACGGACCAGACCGAGGCCCGCTCGGACGCCGCCAAGCGCGCCGCGGGCGATCTGCGCGGGCGCCTCGACGAGCTGCGGAACGCCGTCAACACCGCCGACAAGAAACTGGAGGATTACAAGGCGCGCAACGGCCTCATCGCCTCCAGCGGCCGGCTGGTGAACGAGCAGCAACTCACCGACCTGAATGCACGGCTTGTCGCGGCACGGGCTCGGACCGCCGAGGCCAAGGCGCGCCTTCAGGGGATCCGCGACGCGCGCGGGCAGGCAATCGGGTCCGGAGCGATGCCGGAAGCCGTCCAGTCCTCAGTGATCGACCGGCTCCGCGGCCAGTACGCGGAACTCGCGGCCAAGGAGGCGGACCTCCGCACCAATCTCGGCGAGCGCCACCCGTTCATCGCCGCCGTGCGCACGCAGATGCAGGACGTCCGCCGGCTGATCGACGCCGAGCTGAACCGGATCGCGGGCGCCGCCGAGACCGAGTCCCAGCGGGCCCAGGCCAACGAACGGACCCTCGCGGCGGAGCTGGAGCGCCTGCAGCGGCAATCGGCGGTCAACGCCCAGTCGTCGGTGCAGCAGCGCGAGCTGGAGCGGGAGGTCGACGCGGCGCGCTCGGTCTACAACGCCTTCCTGGTCCGCGCCCGGGAGATCAAGGAGCAGACCAGCATCGACAGCTCGAACGCGCGGATCATCACCGCGGCGCGGCCGCCGCAGGATCCGAGCTGGCCACCGCGCCTGATCCTGGTCGCCGCCGCCCTCGCCGGCGGCCTCGGCCTCGGCGCCGGTCTCGCGCTGACGCGGGAATACCTCGCGCCGACCGTGCTCTCGTCCCGGCAGTTGGAGCGCCTGTCGAACGCCCCGGTCGTCGCGGTGCTGCCCGGCCTGCGGCCGGGCGGCGCGAGCGCGAGCGCGGCGAGCATGACGCTCGACCACCTCGCCGCGACCTCAAGCAGCCGCGGCCGCTCCCTGGCGCTGCTCGTGACCTCGGGCGAATCCGACGATGCGGAGCGCCGGGCCGTGATCGCGCTGCTCGCCGCCGTGGCGGTCGGGCGCGGCGACCGGGTTTTGCGGATCGATGCCGATCTGCGATCCGACGGCTCCGGCACCGGCGGCCTGCTCGACGTGCTGCGCGGCGAGCAGAGCCTCAACGCCGTGACGCAGACCGACCCGGCCTCCGGTGCCCGCCGGATCGGACTCGGCGATACGGTGAAGCCCCTGCGCGACGCCCTGACACCCGCCAACATCGAGCGCTTCATTGCAGGCGTGAAAGGACGCTTCGACCTCGTGATCGTGGATGGCGGCGTGCTGACCGAGAATCTGCGGCTCGGCCCTCTGGCGGCCGCCGCGGACCGGCTGCTGCTGGTCGCCTGCAACGGTGCGACGCGCCAGCGCGATCTGATCGACCTCGTCGACACGTCGGAGGCCCTCGGCCGACCGGTCTCCGGCTCCCTGCTCCTCACCCGGCGCACCGCGTGAGGACCCTCCGGCAGACCGCCGTCGCGCGCCGCCGCGCCGCGGTGGCGCGCCCGGGTCCGGTTCTGCGGGTCCTCCTGCGGGTGGAAGCGGCGGCGCTGTCGCTCTGGGCCCTCCTCCTCGTCGGGGTCTCCGGCGGCCTTCTGTGGGTGCTGGGGCTCAACTACGAGGGGATCACCGGCTCGGCCGCCTCCAAGATCCACCCGTCCACCTATCTGGCGGTGATCCTGATCGGCTGGACGCTGGTGCGGGCGGGCAATCCCGTGATCCCGGTGGCAGGCGCGCTGAACCGACGGCCGGCCAGCGTGCTCCTGGCCGCCTGCGGCGTGGCGCTCCTCGCGCTGATCGCGGCCCGGGGCGGCGCGGGCCTCGCCGGCTCGATCGATACCTTCGTGCTCGCCGGCCTCATCCCGATCCTGCTGATGGACCGCGACGCCGCCACGCTCGGCCGGCTGGAGACCGTCTTCCACGGGGTCATGCTCGCCAACGCCCTGCTCGGCCTGTTCGAACTGGCGAGCGGCCAGCGATTCTTTCCCTATCGGTTCGACGGCGTCGCGTTCGAATCCGACACCCGCTCGGCGGCGTTGCAGGGGCATCCGCTGGCCAACGCGACCTTGACGGCCTGCTACATCCTGGCGCTCGCCAAGGGTGGTGGCCGGCTGGCGCCGATGGCCCGCGCCGCGATGATCGGCCTCCAGCTGGTCGCCCTCGTCACGTTCGGCGGTCGCTCGGCCACCGTCACGACACTGGTTCTCGGGAGCGGCGTGGGCCTCGTGGCCCTGAACCGCACCCTGCGCACCGGCCGCGTTCCGCTGGCGGCGGCGGCCGGTGCCTGCTTCGCCCTCACCCTGCTGCCGGTTCTGGTCGCTATCCTGGCCGCTGCCGGCTTCTTCGACACCCTCCTGGACCGGTTCGTCTCGGACGGCGGCAGCGCCAAGGCCCGGGTCGACATGCTCTCGGTCTTCGACGCGATCCCGTTCCGGCAGCTTCTGCTCGGCCCCGACTTCCTGCAGGTGAACACCCTGCGCCGGATCTACGGGCTGGAATGGGGCATCGAGAATTCGATCATCTCGGCCGTGCTCTATCACGGCATCCTGGTGACGGCGGTGCTGGTGATCGCGGTGGGGCTCTACCTGGCGGAGATCGCGCGGGACTGTCGGCGCGGGGTCTGGCTGCCGATCCTGGCCTTCGTGATCCTGGTGAACACCTTCGAGGGCTTGGCCGGCAAGACCACCCTGCTCGCCAAGTTCGCCCTGATGCTCATCGTGCTGTTCCCGCCCCTCCCCGCCCGGGGGCGCGTCTGATTGGGAGCGAAGATCGGCCGGATCGGCGGGCGTTTCAGGACCGGCTCCGGAGCCCGAGCGCTGCGACGAGGGCGGGATCGGCGACGTGCGCGTCGTCCATGAAGCCGAGGCCGTCGAAGAGATTCCAGAACGACCAGGCGAACCCATTCGTCTCGGCCGCCATCCGGACGTCGCGGATATAGGCGGCCCGGTCCGGAGCCCGGGACGCCGTGAACCGGGCATCGGTGCGCAGGGCCCCGAACTCGCCCATCAGAACGTGTCCCGGGGCGATGCCGTAGAGGTCCGCCCAAGTCGACACCGGCGCCATCGCGTCGGCGATGTAGGCGGGGCCGGGCGCGGCCTCGAAATAGTCGCGCAGCTTCGCTTCAATCACCGCCCGATCGCGCGCCTTCTCGGCCTGCGTCACCGTGCGGTCCGCGTCCATGCGCGCCTCGACCACCGCCAGCGTCTCCCGCAGTGTGCCGCGCGACCCGGGCCAGGGAACCGCCGTGAGCCAGCGATAGAACGGCTCCTCTGTAAGCCACGTCGCCCCCTGATGGGAGAACAGGTACGGCTCGTAGAAGTGGAACGTGTAGAGCAGCGGCGAAAACCGCGCGAGGGTGCCCGGATCGAGCGCGGTCAGGCCGGCGACGAGACTGCCGCAGGATCCCGTCGCCACCAGGGTCAGCGCCGGTGCCGCCGCCCGGGCCGCCTCGAGGAGCCTGTTCTGGACCCGATTCCAGGCGAGCGCGCCGCAGGCCTGCGGCGGCTCGTTCACCGGTTCCAGGGCCACTTGGCCGGCATCCTTCCGAGCACACAGGCGCGCGAGGGCGCCGACGAGGTCGCGATAGGCGGAGAACAGCAGCGCCCGGTCCGAACCGTAGAACGCGTCGGGCGTGTAATGGTGAGTCGCGGCATTGGCCTGGACATTGACCACGACGCGCAGCCCGGCCGCCAGGATCGCATCGATGGCGGCGGAGAGCGCATCGAACAGTTCGGTGCGCCGGGTGCCAGTGAAGGCCACGAAGGGTCCGGGATCGAGGGGCAGTCGCACGAAGTCGAAGCCGAGATCGGCGAGCTGCCCCAGGTCGCGGGGCGTGGGTATCGGCCGGCCGGCTTGGAAGGGCGGCCAGGCATAGTCGGTCCGCGGAGGCGGATATTCGGTGGTCAGCGAGAACCACGGCCACAGGGCGATGCCCCGACGCAACGCGATCGGCGCAGGCGTCGCTCGGGCGGGTCGCGCCCCCGCCGCTGCGAGGGCACCGACGAGCAGGGAGCGCCGGCTTGGGCCTACCATTCCGGACCGGCTGCGGCGCCGACGAGAACGGCGCCGGGTTCGGTGGCCGAGACGTCCGGCGCCGGCGGATAGCCGCCGACCCGGCGCAGCGTGTCCTCATAGGAGGCCAGCACGTCGTCCCAGCGGAACCGCTCGGCGCGCCGCCGTGCGGCCTTGCGGGCCGCCGCGACCGCGGCCTCGTCGGCGAGGACATGCGCGATCGCTGCGGCGCAGCTGTCCCGATCCGAGAAGTAGAACTGATCGTCGCCGGCCGTGCCCCGGTTGAACGGATTGTCGTGGGCGATCACGGCGTTGCCTGCCCACAGCGCCTCGACCAGCGACGGGTTGGTGCCGCCCACGGTGTGACCGTGGAGATAGGCCCGCGCATGAACCCGAAGGGCCTGAACCTGCTCGGGCTCATAGATGGCGCCGGGGAACAGCACCTCGGGCGAGGCGGCATCCTCCACGGCGCGATGGTACGGGTTGCCGACATTCAGCGTGCCGAGGACGACCAGCCGCATGCCCCGGGCGCGGCGTGAGAACGCCTCGACGAGCGTCAGGATGTTGTTGTCCGGCTCGATGCGAGCGATCGAAACGAGGTAGCGATCGGGCTCGAGCCCGAGGGGCGGCGGTCCGGTTTCGGCCGGAGGGTCGCCGCCATACGGAATGGTCGTGATGGCCGCGCGCGGCCGGCGTCGGGCGAGATGGTCGGCGATCCCGGGATGGTCGGCCACCAACCGCTGCGAGGACCACGCGGCGATCCACTCGCTGACATAGAAGAAGGCGCGGACGGGCAGCGACCATTTCGGACGGCGCCACTCGATGCCGTCCATGTTCGTCACGATCCGTCCGCCGCGCGCCCGCAGGTAGGGCAGGAACACCGCACCGTTGTACCCGAGCACCAGGCACACGCCGCCGCGTGTCGCCGCATCGTGCGTGCAGATGGCGTCGAAGGCGAGAGTCGCGGCAGGGCCGCTCAGGCCGGTCTCCACGGTGATCAGTTCGACGCCGTTCCAGAGGCGAGTCGAAATGCGCTCCCGCACCGTCTCGACGTCGCGCTGACAGTACACCCCGACCTGCCATCCGCGGCCGGCCAAGAACAGCGCCAGACGTTCGGCAAAAGTCTCGAAGCCGCCATGCGCAGCCGGAATTCCGCGCGTGCCAAGAATAAGTAGTTTCGGTGCGCGGTCAGCCATGGACCTTCCTTCCCAATTAAGGGCCCCTATTGTAAAGCCCGAGGATACAGTCACGGCGCCCTGCGATTACAACCGCTAGTTGCTGTAAAAATTCAGAAATAGACTTATGGTTGATAGCCCAGGATTCAAGTCGTGTCGCGTCAGCGACGACGATCGCGCCCTCGCAGCCGCCATGCGCGCGGAGGGCGACGCCGCGTCGCGTCTGCGGATCACCTGCGTCCATCAGGGCTTCGAGTTGTACGGCTCGGATCGCTGCTTCATCGAGACCGTCCGGACCATCCGGGCCGCCCATCCCACCGCGCGGATCGACGTGGTGCTCCCGCGGCGCGGGCCGATCGTCGCCGGGCTGGAGCCGTTCGCCAACGACATCGTCATCGCACCGCTCTGGATCCTGCGGCGCAAGAATCTGGCGCGCCTCGCAACTCTGGGTCTGTTGACGCTGCCCATCGCCATAATCCGTGCGTTGCGTCGCATCCGCGCGAGCGACCTCGTCTACATCAACACCACCGTGGTGGCCGACTATCTGTTGGCCGCCCGGCTCGCGCCCGGCCGGAGCATCGTGCACGTCCACGAGATCCCCGAAGGCGTTGTGCTGAAGGTCCTGCGTGGTCTGATCCGCTGGAGCGGCGCCAACGTGGTGTTCAACTCGCGGGCCACCGAGCGAACCTACGCCCTGCCCCACGGGACCACAGCCCGCGTCGTCTATAACGGCATCGCCGGTCCGGCGGAGCCGAACCGGCCTGCGTATGACGGGTCTCGGCCGCTTCGGGTGCTGATGCTCGGCCGGATCAGCCGGATCAAGGGACAGGACGTCCTCGTGGAGGCCCTCGCCTCGCTGCCCGAACCCGTGCGCCAGCGGATCCAGGTGCGCATCGTCGGCAGCGCCTTCGAGGATGACGCCCGCGAGCAGGCCCTGGTGAAGCGGATCGCCGAGGCGGGTCTCGCCGATCAGGTCACCCTCGCGCCGTTCGTCGCCGATCCCGCGGCGCTCTACCGCTGGGCCGACGTGGTCACGATGCCGTCGCAGCGACCGGAATCCCTCGGCCGCGTGGCGATCGAGGCGATGTCCTACGGCGTTCCGCCGCTCGTCACCGCCATCGGCGGCCTTCCGGAGGTGGTGGAGGCCGGGAAGACCGGTTGGATCGTTCCGTCGGGCGGCCCGGAGCCGATCGCCGCCGTGCTGGCGGATCTGGTCGCTGACCCGGCGCGCTGGCGCGATTTCGGCCGTGCGGCGCGGGCACGCTACGAGAGCCTGTTCTCCGAAGCCTCGGCGGCCGAGGGTATCGAGGCGATCGTCCGGACGACGCTGCGCCGCCCGCGGGCGACGGATGCCGCGCGCGCCGCGGACGTTCCGGCCCGCCCGGCAGCTTAGAGCCGGCGTCCTCGCATTCGCCTCGGTTCCAATCCGGCGACGGAGCCGGTCGTGGGACCGGGCTCGCCCTCAGCGATCGGGGCCGAGCGCCGCAGCCGCGCGGGGCGAACCGTACGGCAACTGACGGTCGTCCACCGCTTCGCGGATCCGCCCCGAGGCCTCGAAGGCCCGCTGGACACGCCGGGGATTCGGCGCGCAGTGCGGCAGTCACCCTGTGGACGATCGGCGGCGCAAGGATGCAATGCGACCGCGCCTGATCGATGAGCGTGCAGCGCGGACAACCCTGCCTGGGCAGGACGAGGAGCGACATGGCAGCCAAGCTCGCAGTTCAGGAGACTGCGGATGCCCTGGACTGGGACAGACGGATCTGGGCTTGCCCGGGCGCCAACATCTATTGCGGCAGTCCCTGGGGCGCCTACAAGGTGCGGCGCGGATTGGCGGTGCGGCGCGCGGTGGTGACCGGCGACGGTGCGGATCTCGCCTTCATCCAGTGGCAGACCCGTCGCAAGGGGCCGGCGCGGTTCATCCACGTCCAGGGCGGCCCCTTGCTGACCCAGGCCGGGACACACCGCGCGGAGGCGGTGTTCGCGGCGTTCATCGATCACCTCGCCCTCGGTCGGCTCGACATCCTCGCCATCGACTACGAGCAGTTCGAGACCCGGGATGCGACGCTGGCTCTCCTGATGCACGGCTTCACCCCGGTGATCGGCGCGCACGATCACACTCTCGAACTCGACCTGACGCAGGATCTCGACGCCATCCAGGCCGGTATGGAGCAGCGCTGGCGCAAGGCCCTGCGCAAGGCGGAGCGCAACACCGAGGTCACGACGCATTTCCTGACAGACCGAGCCGAGCGCCTGTCGGCCTTCGACGATTTCACCGCGATGTTCGCGGCCCTGCGGGAGCGCAAGGGTTTCGCCACGACGCTGCAGCCGAAGGCCTACCGGGACATCGCGGCTGAGGACGAGCACCTGCTCTTCCTCGACGTCCGCGAGAAGGGAGAGCGCATCCTCGTGCGCATCGCGCATCTGTCGGACACGCGCTGCACGGATTTCTACACGGCCTCGAACGCGCGGGCCCGGGCGACGGGCGCCGCCACCCTCGCCGTCTGGCGCTTCGTGGAACGAGCGAAGGCGGAAGGCTGCCGCGTCTTCGATTTCGGCGGCATCGATCCGGCGGTGAACCGTCCCGTCTTCGACTTCAAGCGCGGCCTGTGCACCCACGTCGTCCAGCACAACCCGCTCTGGATCTACAGCAAGACGCCCGCGCTGCGGAAACTGGCGCCCGTCCTGCTCTCCCTCCGCTGAGCGCCGCCGCCGCGCCCTTCACAGGACGCCGACGGGCCGCGCCGGCCTCGGATGCCGGGCCAGCGTCCGAAAGGCCGAGACCGACCAGACCAGCGTGGCCACCTCGGAGGACAGCAGGCCGACGAGCGCCGTGGCGGGAGGCATCAGCAGCAGCAGCACCGGCACCATCACGGCCATGCCGAGGGCGGCGCTCGCGACCGCACCCGCCGTGATGGTCCGGAACGCCGCGGAGGCCTCCAGATAGGCCCGCGGGATCGCGTAGAGCAGCGACACGGTCACCACCGCCCAGACGCCGAGCCCGATCCAGCCCATCGGCTGGTCGGCGAACCGCCCCTTGAACAGGATGTCCTCGATCAGCGGCAGGGCGGCCGCCATCAGCGCTCCATAGGCGAGACAGGCGCTGCCGAGCAGGATCCCGTTGCGGATGACGAGCCGGCGTGCGGCGTCGACCTGCCCGGCCGCGAGCAGCCGGCTGATCTCCGGCAGGATCATGTTCAGCAGCGCGCTCGCCGGGATGCGCAGCGGCGCATAGAGCACGATCGTGGCGGCGATCGGCGCGTAGGCGGCAGGCCCGGCCAGGAGCGCCAGCAGCAGGGTCAGCCCCTGCCCCTGCACGGTCAGGCTGGTGACGCCGGCCAGAGACCAAGCGAGGGTCCGCCAGATCGCCCGGTAGCGCGCCCGTGCCCGCGCGTGGAGGGAGAAGCGGATCCGCTCGCGGAGTGCCCCGTACGCCACGGCGATCGCGATCGCGTGGGCGAGTGCGATCGCCGCGAAGGCCCGATCCAGGAGCGCCGTGCCCTCGCCGTTCAGCCAGCGGGCGACCAGGAGACCGCCGCAGACCGCGTAGACCAGATCGCTCAGGCCGGCGATCCGGGGACGGCCGCGGGCGAGAAGCACGATCCGCAGATAGCTGCGGAAGGCGTAGAGGCCCACGAAGGCTCCCGCCGCGAGCGCGCCGAGGCCGATCACCGGGATCAGCACCAAGCCGACGCCGGTCGCCATGACGCCCGAGACGAGCACCGCCCCCGAGCCGAACATCACGTCGTAGCCGAGCGCCGCCGGCCGCCCCAGGCTCCGGGCGACGTGGATCGTCGCCGGGACCGCGACCAGGGCCCGGATATAGGTGATGCCGACCGCACCGACCGCGAAGACGATGGCGAACAAGCCGTAATCGTGCGCGCCGAGTTCGCGCACCAGCAGGATGTTCAGGAGGAAGTGGAACAGGCTCTGGATCAGTTCGCCTGACAGGATCACGGCGAACCGCCCGGAGAGGACGGCGCGCATCGGTCCGGGCAGGCGGCGACGGCCGGGACCCGGGATCCGGAGCCAATCACCGGGACGCGGCATCGAATCGGGCATGTGGGTGTGGACAGTCTCCGTGTGGGCAAGCCGACGGTGTTCCGGCACCGTCATCGAGAGCCGGCCGGTGGCGCAGCATCCGCATTCCTCCGGCTCTATGCCTGCGTCGAAGGATCCGCGCCCGATCGGTCTCAGATGACGCCCTGGCACGCGGCGCGCAGTGCGGCAATGCAGCGCGTGAGATCGTCGTCGTTCGCCCAGACATGCGGGCTGATGCGCAGGGCGCCGGAGCGCTCGCTGACGAAGACCTTGTCCTGGTGCAGGCGCCCGACGAGATCGGTCGGCATCCCCGCAGGCGGCCGCAATCCCAGGATGTGTGGTGCCCGCAAGGCCGCCGGCATCGGCGTCAGGCCGAACGCGGCGACCCCGTCCGCCAAGTGGTCTGTCAGCCCGCGCAGGCGGGCGGCGATGGCCGGCACGCGCCATTCGGCGATCAGCTCCAACCCGGCTACGGCCATGGACAACGCCACCGGATCGTAGAGTTCGCCCCGGTCGTAGCGGCGTGCGCCGACGGCCGGCGGCCGGTTCCCGACATTCTCCTCGATGGCCGCCCCGTCCTGCCGGTGCGGCGCCGCGTACAGGAAGGCGAGGCCATAGGGACCGAGGGTCCATTTGTAGGTGGGGAAGGCCAGGAAATCGGGGCGCCACCGGGCGACGCTCACCGGAACGGCGCCCACGGCCTGCGTCGCGTCGATCACCAGGGCCGCGCCCGCCGCATGGACCAGGGGCGCGAGACGGTCGAGGTCGATCAGGCTGCCGTCGGTCCAGTGCAGCGGGGTCAGGGTGGCGAGGGCGAGCGGCGCGGCACCCGGCCGCGTGATCGCGGCCGCGACGGCTTCGGTCCAGTCCCCGTCCGAAGGGCGCGGGACCTCCTCAACCACCAGGCCCTGTCGCTCGGCCAGGCGGTCGAAGGCGAAACGCAGGGACGGAAACTCGTCGGCCACGCGCAGCAGGCGCCCGCCCGGTCTCAAAGTCAGGTTGTGCGCGGCCACCGCCATGGCGTGGCTGACCGCGCCGACGATCGCGATATCGTCCGCGCCGGCCCCGATCAGCCGGGCGGCCGCTGCGCGCGCCCGCTCGGCCCAAGCCGGGACCACCGCGCGGGGATGGTCCCAGGGTCGGCTCTTGACCAGAATTCCCGCTTCGCCCGCCTCGCGCACGGCCCGCGGAAGCGGCGACCACGCCGCCGCGTCGAGGTAGCAGATGGCGGCAGGCATCTCGAACAGGTGGCGCTGGCAGGGAAGCGCGACAGAGACGGATTCGGGAAACGCCATGATGCGCGGGAGCCTAGAGGATCTGACCTGTCGGGACCAAGGCCCGGGCTTGATCGCGCGGCGCCGATGCCGCAAGGCGACTCGTCCCAGCCCGCGAGGCCGCCTGTGCCGACCCGCCCGCCCCCGTCTGAGCCCGCAGCGCCATGGGCCGCCTGAGCCCCGACTGCTTCGACGCCGCACCCGCGCCGATGCGGGTCGCCGACGCGGTGGCGCTGATCCGGGCGCGGCTTCCGGTCCTGTCCGGAATCGAGACGGTTCCGCTCGCGGGTGCGGATGGCCGGGTCCTCGCGGAGGACCTGATCGCGCCGCTCGATCTGCCCCCCTTCGACAACGCCGCGGTGGACGGCTACGCCCTGCGGGCCGGCGATCTCGCGGTCGAGGGCGAAACGCGCCTGCCCATCGGCGGACGCGTGCCGGCCGGCCATCCGGCCGCCGATCCGGATCCGGGCGCGGTGGTTCGGATCTTCACCGGGGCGCCGATGCCTCCGGGGACCGACACCGTCGCCATGCAGGAGGACGTGCGGATCGAGGGCGGTACCGTTGTCCTGCCCGAGGGCCTGCTGCCGGGCTCCAACCAGCGGCGGGCCGGCGAGGACGTCGCCCGCGGCAGCATCGTGATCCGCGCCGGGACCCGCCTCGGGCCGCAGCACATCGCGCTCGCCGCCGCCTGCGGCATGCCCGCGCTGCCCCTGCGGAAGCCCCTGACGGTCGCGTTGTTCTCCACCGGTGACGAGCTGACGCCGCCCGGCCAGCCGCTGTCGCCGGCCGGCATTTTCGACGCCAACCGGCCGATGCTCGCCGCGCTCCTGAAACGGCTCGGCACCAACCCGGTCGATCTCGGCATCCTGCGCGACGAGCCGGGGCCTCTGCGGGCGCGCATCGCGGGCGCCGCCGCGTCCCACGACCTGATCCTGACATCGGGGGGCGTCTCCGTCGGCGAGGAGGATCACGTCCGCGCCGCGGTCGAGGCTTCGGGCGCGCTGACCTTCTGGCGGCTGGCGATCAAGCCCGGTCGCCCGGTGGCACTTGGAACCGTGGCCGGCACGCCCTTCATCGGCCTGCCGGGCAATCCGGCCGCTGCCTACGTGACCGCCCTTGCGGTGCTGCGTCCCCTGGTCCTGCATCTCTCCGGGGCACACGACACGGCGCCCGAGATGGCGGTCCGCAGCGGCTTCGCCCGCGAGAAGCGTCCCGGGCGGCGCGAATATCTGCGCGTCTGCCTGCGCGCCGGCCCGGACGGTCTGCCTGAGGCCGTGCCGGCGCCCGGCGGAGCTCTGTCGGGCCTTGCGGGAAGCGACGGGCTGGTCGAACTCGCCGAGGATCTGACCGCGATCCGCGTGGGCGACGCCCTGCCCTATCGGCCGCACGGGGCGTTCGGCGGAGACACCCGCTGAGCTGTTGTTCTGGTCCGCGAGGCTGTAGAGCCTCGGGACAAACCGCCACGACCCGACCGAGACCCCGTGCCCCTTCTCGCCGATCGCGCCCCCGCCAAGGTCAACCTGACGCTCCACGTCCTCGGCCGCCGCGTCGGCGACGGCTACCACGTGCTTGAGAGCCTCGTCGCCTTCGCGGGGACTGCCGACCGCCTGACGCTGGATCCCGCTGCCCCGCTGGGCCTGACCGTCAGCGGGCCCACCGCCGGCCCGGCCGGTCCCACGGACGACAACCTCGTCCTCCGGGCCGCCCGGGGGCTCGCCGCGCGGGTGCCGGGGCTGCGCGTGGGCGCTTTCCATCTGGTGAAGCGCCTGCCGGTCGCGGCGGGGATCGGCGGCGGCTCCTCCGACGCCGCCGCGGCCCTGCGGCTGCTGGCGCGCCTCAACGGGCTGTCCCTCGACCACGAGGCCGTCGGCGCGGTGGCGCGCGAGACCGGCGCCGACGTGCCGGTCTGCCTCGTCCCGCGGGCCCGGATGATGCGCGGGGCCGGCGAGGAGATCGGCCCGGCCCTCGGGCTCGCGCCGCTGCCCGCGGTGCTGATCAATCCCGGCGTTCCGGTGCCCACCGCACCGGTCTTCAAGGCGCTGGGCCTCGCCGCCGGCCAGGATCTCCCGGGCGCGCCGCATCCGACGATCCCGCAAGACATGGCGACCGGCGCGCTGCTGGAAGCCCTGGCCGGGGCCCGCAACGATCTGGAGGCGCCGGCTCTGACCGTGGCGCCGGTGATCGGCGACGCGCTCAAGGCCCTCCGCGGCCAGGGCTGCCGCCTCGCGCGGATGTCGGGCTCGGGTGCGACCGTGTTCGCGCTGTTCGCCGACCGTCGCGCGGCCGTGCGGGCCGCCGCAGCCCTGCGCACCGCCCACCCTGCATGGTGGGTCGCACCGACCTTCCTGCGCTGAGCCAACCCGCGGCAGGCGTTCAGGCCGGCTCCGCCGCGTAGACCGTCACGACCCCGTTCCCCTCCGGCACCATCACGCGCCAGCGGCTTGCCCGCGGCAGGTCGCCGGGATCCATCGCGCTGACGCGGCCGCTCCCGACATCGAAGGCGGCCAGCCGGCCGTCCCTGTCGCAGCCGCACAGATACGCGCGGCCGTCACCGAGATGGAGCGCAGCCGGAGCGAGGGCGGCGTGGCCGACGGCGATGTCCGCGAGGGCACCGCTGGGCGCCAGGAAAGCGCCCTGCAGCGCCAACACGTCGGCGTCGGGGGCGATCTCAGAGACGATCCGCAGGTGGCCGTCGGCCTCGTGACGCCGGTTCAGCAGCAGGGCCTCCCGCCGTCCGTCACGCAGGACGACGAGGGCGAGATCAGGCCCGTCCGGGCCGGCGATCAGGTAGCAGCTGCCCGGCCCGAGCTGGTCGAGGCGGGTGGTCCGGCCGGGAAGGCGCGGCTCCATGGTCATGCCTCCATCCGTGCGCGCCGCTCACCCCGCCCCTTCCGGTAGAACGCGCGGCGCTCGGCTTCGGCCCGCACCACGGTGGCGCGCACCTGAAGCAGATCCTTGCGGGTCAGGAGCCCGACGAGGCTGCCGGTCTGCGGATCGGTGACCGGCAGGCGGCCCTGCCCGGCCGACAGCATCACGTCGAGGGCGTGCGAGACCACGTCGCCCGGATGGACGACGGCCAGATCGGCGTCGGAGACGCGCTCGCCGAGGGTGCCCGCCTCCGTCTCACCCTCGCGCACTTCGAGGGTCCAGCGCAGGGCGTCTTTGCGCGAGACGAGGCCCACCGGCCGACCCGCGCCGTCGACCACCGGGTAGGCGTGGTGGAGGCCGGTCTCGATGGCGGCGAGAGCCTCGGCCAGGGGCAGGTCCGCGTCCAGGGTCTCGACGGTGCGGGTCATCACCGCCTCGACCCGGGCCAGATCGTAGGGATCGATCCCGTATTCCCGGGTGACGTGCTGCCCGCGCCGGGCGATCTTCTCGGTCAGGATCGAGCGCTTGAGGAGGAGCACGGTCACCGCGTAGGCCGCCATGGTGGCGGCGAGCAGGGGCGCCAGGGCGGCGACGTCGCCGGTCACCTCGACGGCGAAGACGACGCCGGTGAGGGGCGCCGGCAGCGTGCCGCCGAGCATCGCCGCCATGCCGAGCAGCGCCCAGAAGCCGTGGGCGCCGGGCAGGAGCAGGCCGATCAGCCAGCCGACGGCGCCTCCAAGGATCAGCAGCGGCGCGAGCACGCCTCCGGACGTGCCCGACGACAGGGCGGCGAGCCAGATCACCGCCTTCACCCCCAGGATCAGCACCACGGCGCTCGCCAGCATGTGGCCGGAGAGCAGGTCGTGGATCACGTCGTAGCCGACGCCGAGCGCCCGGGGCTCCGCGAGGCCGCCCAGGCCGACCACGACGGCGCCGAGGGCGGGCCACCACATCCAGTGGATGGGAAGCCGCCCGAACCCGTCCTCCAGCGCGTAGAGCGCCCGGGTCAGCGCGCCGGAGATCAGGCCGCAGGCGACGCCGAGCAGCGCGCAGGCGGGAAGCCCCCACCAGGGCAGGGCCGGATTGTCGGCGAAGGGAAACAGCGGGCCGGCGCCGAACAGGGCCGGCCGCCAGCAGGCCGCCGTGACCGCCCCGACGGTCACCGGGACGAGGCTCCGCGGCCGCCACTCGAACAGCAGGACTTCGACGGCGAGCAGCACGGCCGCCACGGGCGTCCCGAAGATGGCGGTCATGCCCGCAGCCGCGCCCGCCACCAGCAGGGTCTTCCGCTCGGCGGCGCTGAGGTGGAAGAACTGCGCGAAGAGCGAGCCGACCGCGCCGCCGGTCACGATGATCGGCCCCTCGGCGCCGAACGGGCCGCCGGTGCCGATCGCCACCGCCGAGGAGAGCGGCTTGAGCACGGCCACCTTGGGCGACATCCGGCTCCCGCCGATCAGGATCGCCTCCATCGCCTCCGGGATCCCGTGGCCGCGGATCTTCTCCGAGCCGTAGCGCGCCATGGCGCCGACGATCAGCGCCCCGATCACCGGGATCGCCACCATCCAGGGCCCCGGCGTCGCGCCGGCCAGGGAGGTCAGAGCGGTATCGAAGCGGCCATACCACGCGAGATTGGTCACAAGGCCGATGAGCGTGAGCAGGATCCAGGCGGTGACGCTCGCGGCCGTGCCGGTGACGACAGCCATGCCGGCCAGCGTCAGGACCCGCCGATCAGCACTGAAATCCCGCAGCGCACGGCGCAACGGCCTCGCACCCCCGCGCTCCCCTTCCGTCCCGCCGATCATCCAGGCCTCCTTTCCTCACGACCGCATTTATGTCGTGATCCGATATAATCCACAACGGCACGGTCGTGGCGAGGCTGCACAAGCCTGTCGATCCGGGGCATCGTCGGCGGATCACAGGCCCCATCACGGAGGCGATCATGGACACCGACGCGTCCGGGACGGAGGCGCTGTCGCGGGAGCAATATGCGGCGCTCGCGGATTTCCGGTTCCGGCTCCGCCGCTTCCTGGCGTTCAGCGAGGCCGCGGCGGCCCGGGCGGGGCTGCCGCCGCAGCAGCATCAGGCCCTGCTGACCCTGGCAGGCCATGTCGGACGCGCGCCCGCCACGGTCGGCCTTCTGGCCGAGCAGCTGCTGATCGCCCCGCACAGCGCGGCCGAACTGGTGTCCCGCATGGTGGAGGCCGGTCTGCTGACCAAGACACGCGCCGTGGAGGACCGGCGGCGGAGCGCGTTGTCGCTCACGCCCCGTGCCGAGGTCCTCCTGCAAAGCTTGACGGCCGCGCATCTGGACGAGCTGCGCAACCTCGCCCCCGCCCTCACCGACGCCCTCGGACCCGCGACGCGCTGACGCGACCGGCGGCCGATGGGTCGTTCAATCGTAGGGACCGGCATCACCGACCCGCCTGCGGGGACGGAGCGCGAGGGATACCTTCGCGGCGGGCCGCGGTCCGATCAGCCCGGGGCGACGCGCTGCCGATCCGATGGTGGGGCGGTCTGGCTGTCGATGCGGGAGCCGTGAGGCCCCGCCTCAGCGCGCCCGCGCCACGCAGAACTCGACGGCCCCGAGGAGCGCCGCCTTGACGGGCCCGTCGGGGAAGATGTCGAGGGCGGCCCGGGCCTCTGCGCCGTAATGGTGGGCGCGGGCGACGGTCTCCTCCAGGGCGCCGTGGCGCTGCAGGAGGTCGAGGGCCGTTTCCAGATCGTCGGCGCCGATCTCGCCCTGCTGCAGGGTGCGGCGCCAGAAGCCGCGCTCGCCCTCGCTGGCGCGGCGGTAGGCGAGCACGATCGGCAGGGTGATCTTGCCCTCGCGGAAATCGTCGCCGACGTTCTTGCCGAGCTCCGCCGAGGTGCCGCCGTAATCGAGCACGTCGTCGATCAGCTGGAAGGCGATGCCGAGATTCATCCCGTAGGACCGGGCGGCCGCCTGCTCGGCCTCGGGCCGTCCGGCGAGCACCGGGCCGACCTCGCAGGCGGCGGCGAACAGCTCGGCGGTCTTGCCGCGGATCACCGCAAGGTAGGCGGCCTCGTCGGTCTCCAGGTTCTTGGCGTTGGTGAGCTGCATCACCTCGCCCTCGGCGATCACCGTGGCGGCGGCCGAGAGGATGTCGAGCGCCCGCAGGGAGCCGACCTCCACCATCATCCGGAAGGCCTGGCCGAGCAGGAAGTCGCCGACCAGCACGGAGGCCTCGTTGCCCCACTTGATCCGGGCGGCGACGCGGCCGCGGCGCATGTCGCTCTCGTCGACCACGTCGTCGTGGAGGAGCGTCGCGGTGTGCATGAACTCGACGCTGGCGGCGAGCTTCACGTCGCCGTCGGTCGCGCCCGCGTAGCCGCAGAGCTGGGCGCAGGCGAGCGTCAGGATCGGGCGCAGGCGCTTGCCGCCGGAGGCGATCAGGTGGTTGGCGACCTCGGGGATCATCGCCACGTCCGATCCCGTCCGCGACAGGATCGTGGTGTTGACCCGCGCCATGCCGTCGGCCACCAGCGCGACAAGGTCGTTGAGCCCCGCCTCCGCCTCGGGCTTCGGATTCTCGATGGAGAGGGCCATACCCAAGATCCGTGACCTCCAGACCGGTCGCCCCTCAGGGGGCGGGCGATCCCTTCGCACGCGCCCCGCGGCGCCGCAACATCGTCGCCGTCCGGATATGGGGTGCCGCCAGCGCGGGGCTCACGCGACGAAACCGCCGATCCGAGCCCGCTTCGGAGCGAACACGCGATGATCGAGCTGATCCGGGCCAACGATGTCGTGCTGATCGGGTTCGCCCGATCGGTCCTCGAGGCGGCCGAGATCCCGGTCCTCGTCGCCGACAGCCACATGAGCCTGATGGAGGGATCGATCGGGGTCTTCGGCCAGCGCCTTCTCGTCCCGCGCGACCACGAGGCCCAGGCCCGCCGCCTGCTCACGGATGCCGGCATCGCCCACGAGCTGCGCCAGCCGTGACAGAAGAGGCCGACACCGGCGCCGATTCTTTCCTCGGCGGCCTCCTGCGCCTGCACCAGCCGCCGCGGGGGGCGCATCGCGCCGGGACCGACGCGGTGCTGCTCGCCCGGCTGCTCGCGCCGCAGGCCGGGGAGCGGGTCTGCGATGTCGGCGCCGGGACCGGTGCCGTCGGTCTCGCCTGCGCGGCCCTGGCGCCGGGCCTCCGGCCGACGCTGGTCGAGCGCGACCCGGTGCTCGCCGGGCAGGCCCGCGCCAACGCGGCCCTCAACGGCATCGACGCGCAGGTTCTGGTAGCCGACGTCCTGGCACCCGCGGCGGAACGCCGCGCCGCCGGCCTGGCGCCGGACAGTTTCGACGTCGTGCTCACCAACCCGCCGTTCTTCGCACCCGGCAGCCACCGCGCCTCGCCGCATCCGGGCCGCGCCGCCGCCCACACCTTCGCGGGCGGGGATCTCGAGACCTGGATCCGGACCTGCACGGCGATCCTGCGGCCCGGCGGCCGCCTCGGCCTGATCCACCGGGCGGACGCCCTTCCCGCCTGCCTCGACGCCCTGAAGGGCCGCTACGGCGGGCTGGCGATCCGCCCGGTCCATCCCCGCGGCGACGCGCCCGCGATCCGTGTGCTGATCGCCGCGGTCCGCGGCAGCCGCGCCGCCGCGAGCCTGCGCCCGCCCCTCGTGCTGCACGGTTCCGACGGCACCTTCACGGCCGAGGCCGAGGCGCTCCATCGCGGCGCGCCCTGGCCATCGCTCTGAGCCGTCAGCTTACGCCGCCAGCGCGGCGGGTTCGGCATCACGGATGCCGAGGAACCGCTCGACCTCTGGAAGATCCGGGAAGGCGAGGAATTCCGGACGCAGCGGCTCGGGCAGGCCCTCGAAGTTGAGGCCCGGGAACGTGTCGGGATGCGGGTAGAGCTGCCAGGCCGCGCCGGGCTCGACCGGGGGGAACAGGATGGCGACCTTCTCGGCGCCGAGGCGCACGATCCGCGTCGGGCTGTAGGACAGCGTCTCGATGCTCCAGCCGTGGTGGGAATCCCGGCGGGCCTTCATGGTGCGGCGGCTCGTCGCGCGATGCATGGCGGTCTCCTTCGGTGGGGTGGAAGCGGGATCAGGCGGCGCTGCGGCGTCCGGCGCGCTTCGGCCAGCCGAGCGCCACGAGGCGGGCCTTGGCGTAGTCGCGCACCTCGTCGCGGGTGCCGGGCGGCATCGTCGCCAGGACGGCCTGGGTGGCACCGTCCAGCATCAGGTCGGTGACCGCGTTGATCGTCGCGGCCTCGTCGATGCGGCGCTTGAGGTCGCCCTCGGCCTCGGTGACCTCGTCGAAGGCGGGCGCCTCCTCGAAATCCTCGTCGACGGCGCGGACCGGGATCTGATGGGCGCGGAACTCGTCGGCCTCCTCCTCCGAGTAGACGAGACCGTGCAGCTCGATGAGCTTGAGGATGACGCGGTCCTTCCCGCGCTTCTCGGCCATGGCGTAGACGTAGGCCGCCTGCTTGCCGGAGACGCGGTAGTTCACGTTGACCAGCGCCTCGCCCATCGACCACTCGACCCGCTCGGTCCCGGGCTTCGCGCCGGGCAGGCGGCCGGTCACCAGGATCACGGCCTCGTCGCGTTCGGCCCGGATGACGGTCGGCGGCTCGAACACGATGCCGGCCTGGGCGGCGATGCGCTCCAGGGTCTTGTGGTAGATGACGGCGGTCCCCTGAACGCGCCAGACGTTGCCCCCGAAGGGCTCGCCGTAGCGGACGAGGATGTCGGCGATCTGCTTGTCGGCGGTTCGCATGAGGCGCTCGTTCCGTCAGGAGGGAGGCGGGTCGTCCACAGCTTTTCTCAGGGACGCTCTTTCGTTCTCTTTTTGTTCACGTCTATATGCGCAATCTGCCCGCGATGCGCAAGGCTCGGACGCCAAAACCTGCGGTTGCGGACATG
Organism: Methylobacterium sp. XJLW; assembly: GCF_003254375.1. Taxonomy (NCBI): domain Bacteria; kingdom Pseudomonadati; phylum Pseudomonadota; class Alphaproteobacteria; order Hyphomicrobiales; family Methylobacteriaceae; genus Methylobacterium; species Methylobacterium sp. XJLW. Next base: position 877,996 of record NZ_CP016429.1, read on the forward strand.
CGTCATCGTCCCCGCGCGCCGGTGGCACCCGGGGCATGGCCCGGGACGCCTCGAACAGGCGCGGTCAGGAAGCTCGAGATAGCGATACTGTCCAGACCGGCGAACGCTGGGAGGCTTAGACGCGTGTGGGCGTAGCGCGGGTCCCCTCTCCCGCACGGGAGAGGGGGCGCGTCGCGGATGTCCCAAGAAGACGGTTGGGTGTCGACGCGATCGTCCAGGAGCGCGTCGGCTCCGACGCCCCGTCAGCGTTGGCACCGCCTGCGACCACATTCCGGCGACCCCGCCGCCTGCGCCGCCGACCCGCATTGTTGCTGCACCGCACCCTAGGCTAGACCGCTTCCACGATGTCCGAGACAGCTGCCGCGATGACGCCTTCCCTCTGGACCCGCCTGTCGAACCCCAGCCATTTCATGCGCTGGTCGGGCGCGCTGGTGCCGTGGCTCACGGCCCTGTCGCTCGCCGTCCTGGCCCTGGGGCTGTACCAGACCTTCTTCGTGGTGCCGCCCGACTACCAGCAGGGCGAGACCGTGCGGATCATGTACATCCACGTCCCGGCGGCGTGGCTCGGCGTGTTCTTCTACGGGGCCATGAGCGTGTCGGCGATCGGCACCCTGGTCTGGCGCCACCCGCTGGCCGATGTCGCCCAGCGGGCGGCGGCGCCGATCGGGGCGGCCTTCACGCTGATCTGCCTCGTGACCGGCTCCCTGTGGGGCAAGCCCATGTGGGGCACCTACTGGGTCTGGGATGCCCGCCTGACCTCCATGCTCATTCTGCTGCTGATCTATTGCGGCATCATCGCCCTGTGGCGCACGCTGGAGGATCCGAACCGTGCCGCGCGCGCGGTGGCGATCCTGACCCTGGTCGGGGCCGTGAACCTGCCGATCATCAAGTTCTCGGTGAACTGGTGGTCGACCCTCCACCAGCCGGCCTCGATCCTGCGCATGGGCGGCTCGACCATCGATCCCTCGATGCTCTACCCGCTGCTGGTCATGATCGGCGCCGCGACCCTGGGCGGGACCACCCTGCATCTCTACACGATGCGCACCGAGATCATGCGTCGCCGGGTGCGGACGTTGACGATCCGCGAGGCCGAGCGCCTCGACCGCGCCCAGCCGCACATCACTCCGACGCCGGCCGCGATGCCGGTCGGCCAACCGGTCTAGGGGGCCGCAATGGATCTCGGGTCTCACGGCGGCTTCATCCTGCTCGCCTACGCCTTCACCGCCTTCGTGATGGTCGCCCTGGTCGGCAACGTCCTGCGCGATCGCCGGACGCAGCTGCGTGCCCTGAAGGGCTTCGGCGAGGATCGGCGATGACCGCGCCCCTCGACGAGGCGACCGGGCGGCCGCAGCCGGTCCGCCGCTCGCTGCTGCTGATCGTGCCGGCCCTCGCCTTCGCGGCGCTCGCCGCCGTGCTGTTCCTGCGCCTGCGCTCCGGCGCCGATCCGGCGGCCCTGCCCTCCGCGATGATCGGCAAACCGGTGCCGCAGTTCGATCTGCCCGCCGTGCCGGGGCTGACCGCCGGGGGCGCGCCCGTGCCCGGCCTGTCGAGCGCGGATCTGAAGGGCCAGATCACGGTGCTCAACGTCTTCGCCTCCTGGTGCGCGCCCTGCCAGGTGGAGCACCCGATGCTGATGCGCCTGGCGAAGGAGCCCGGCATCCGGCTCGTGGGCATCGACTACAAGGAGCCGAGCCCCGAGGCTGGCCAGCGCTTCCTGGCCCGGCACGGGGTCCCGTTCAGCGCGGTGGGGGCCGATGCCGGAGGGCGGGCGGCGATCGATTTCGGCGTCTACGGCGTGCCCGAAACCTTCATCATCGGGCCGGACGGCATCATCCGCGACAAGCTCGTCGGCATCCTCACGCCTGAGAATTTCGCGAGCGTGCTCACGCGAATCCGCGCCGCCGGCAAGGTCGCGGCAGCGCAGTAGACCCTAGATTTCGGGCTGCGGGGTCTTGCGCTCGTAGCGGGTCAGCAGCGGCGTCTGCGCCAGGGCGAACAGCACGGTGATCGGCATGATGCCGAACACCTTGAAGTTCACCCAGAAATCCTCCGTCTGCGTCCGCCACACCAGCTCGTTGAGCGCCGCCAGCACGAAGAAGAACACGCCCCAACGGAAGGTGAGCTTGCGCCAGCCCTCCTCGGTGAGGCTGAACATCGAATCGAGCACCACCGAGAGCAGCGAGCGCCCGAACACGAGGCCGCCGAGCAGCACCGTCCCGAACAGGGCGTTCACGATGGTCGGCTTGACCATGATGAAGGTCTTGTCCTGCAGCGCCAGGGTCAGGCCGCCGAACACCACCACCACCACGCCGGACACGAGCGGCATGATCGGCAGGCGGCGCACCATCACGTAGTGGATCGCCAGCGCCACCACGGTCGCCGCGATGAACACGCCCGTGGCCACGAACAGCTTCTGGTCCGGGGCGACGCCGAACTTCTCGGAATACGCGTTGCCGAGGAAGAACAGCACCAGCGGGCCGAGTTCCAGCGCCAGCTTCACGAGCGGCGGCAGATGGCGGTGCGGGGGGACGGATTCGATCTGCATACGCTCGGTCGGCTCGGCTGCGGCGCTCACGGTGGGCCGGGAGCGTCGAACGGGATTTGCGGGGTGTGTGGTACGCCGAGCGCGCGATGTCCATGACATCGCGCACCAAAGACCAGCGGGCGCCCGCGTCCTAATCCTTCTCCAGCCCGGCGATCGCCCGGGCGAAGTCGCGGGCCGCGAAGGGCTCCAGGTCCTCGACGCCCTCGCCGACGCCGATGAAGTGGACCGGCAGGCCGAACTTCGCCGCCAGCGCCACCAGGATGCCGCCCCGGGCGGTGCCGTCGAGCTTGGTCATCACCAGGCCCGAGACTGGCGCGGCCTGCGAGAACAGCTCCACCTGGCTGAGGGCGTTCTGGCCCACCGTGGCGTCGAGCACGAGGATCGTGGCGTGGGGCGCCTCCGGATCCTGCTTGCGCAGCACGCGGACGATCTTCTCAAGCTCCGCCATCAGGCCGGTCTTGTTCTGGAGCCGGCCGGCGGTGTCGATCAGCAGCACGTCGGTCCCGGCGGCCGAGGCCTGCTTGAGGGCGTCGAAGGCGAGGCCCGCGGCATCTGCCCCCTGCGCGCCGCTCACCACCGGCGTGCCGGTGCGCGCGCCCCAGACCTTGAGCTGGTCGATCGCCGCCGCCCGGAACGTGTCGCCCGCCGCCAGCATCACGGTGCGCCCCTCCGCCCGCAGCTTCGAGGCGAGCTTGCCGAGGGTCGTGGTCTTGCCGGCGCCGTTCACGCCGACGGTGAGGATCACGAAGGGCTTCCGGCTCGCGTCGATGGCGAGCGGCACCGCCACGGGCTCCAGCGCCCGCTCGACCTCCGCGGCGAGGATCGCCCGCACCTCGTCCGGCGAGATGCCCTTCTCGTAGCGGCCCTTGCCGACGGCCTCCGAGACCCGCATCGCGGTCTCGAGGCCGAAATCGGCCTGGATCAGCGCGTCCTCCAGGTCCTCCAGGGTGGTGGCGTCGAGCTTGCGCTTGGTGAACAGGCCGGTCACGCGCTCGGAGAGCGCCGACGAGGTCCGCTTCATCCCCGAGGTGAGCCGGCTCCACCAGCCCTTGGCCTCCGGCTCGCGGTCCGGCCCGGCACCCGCGTCGTGGGCCAGGGCAGCGGCGCTGTCGACCGGCTGGATGTCGGGCATCGGCGCGACCACCGGCTCCCGGTTCACGTCACCGGTATCGACCGGGTCGGCCCCGTGCGCGGGGTCGTCGCCGGCGGTGCCGGCCGGCGGACGCTCGGGCTCGCCCGCGACGGGCAGCAGATCGGCGCCCTCGACCACGTCCGGGACCGGCTCCCCGGTCTCCTCGGGCGGCAGCGGAACATGCGCGACGTCCTCCGCGGCGGTGGCGAAGTCCGGCTCACCCTCGGAGGGGGAGGCCGCCTCCGCGGGCAGCTCGGCCTCGGGCTTGTCTTCCGGCTTGTCCTCGGGCTTGTCCTCGGGCGCGGGCTGGCCTTTGCGCCCGAACAGGCGTCCGAACCAGCCGGGCTTCTCCTCGCTCGCCATGAAATCGCGTCCTCGCCCCACCTTGCCCCGCCGACACCGACCCTCTAGCCGATCCGGATGTCCAACGCCTTCGACATAGGCGCGCGCCTCCTCTACCGCGATGCCCTGCTGCTCGTCATCGACAAGCCGGCGGGTTTACCGGTCCATCCGGGTCCCCGCGGCGGCGAGACGCTCACCGATCACCTCGACGCCCTGCGGTTCGGCCTGCCACGCCGCCCGGAGACCGCGCACCGGCTCGACCGCGACACCTCCGGCTGCCTCGCGCTCGGCCGCCACGCCAAGGCGCTGGCGCGGCTCGGCAAGCTGTTCTCCGGCAGCGGCGTCGACAAGACCTACTGGGCGATCGTGGAGGGCGGCCCCGCCGAGGAGGCCGGCCGCATCGACCTGCCGCTGGCCCGCCGCTCGGACGATCCGCGCTCCTGGTGGATGAAGGCCGACCCGGCGGGCGACCCGTCGCTGACGCACTGGCGGGTGCTCGGCCGCGCCGGGGGGCGGACATGGCTGGAGCTGAAGCCGGTGACCGGCCGCACCCACCAGCTCCGGGTCCATTGCGCCGCCTCCGGCTGGCCGATCCTGGGCGACGCGATCTACGGCGGGGCGCCCCGCGGCAGCGCGCTGCACCTGCACGCGCGGACCCTGTCGATCCCGCTCTATCCGAAGCGCGACGCCATCACGGTGACGGCCCCGCCGCCGCCGCACATCGCCGAGGCCGTGGCGCCGCTCGCGGCTCAGGCCGCGATCAGCCGCGCCCCGTCGTGAGACGCGATCGCGACGCTGTGGAACGTGCCGGGGGCAGGCGCGTCTGACAGGCGCACGGCGGTGAAATCCGCGCTCCGCCCGGTGCCGCCGCGCTCCGCCAGCACGGTCAGCCGCCGCCCGACCTGTGCGTCGAGGTGCCGCCGCAGGGCGTCGGCACCGGCTGCGCGCAGCCGCGCCGCCCGCGCGCGGATCGCGTCCGCCTCCACTGGCGGCATCCGCGCGGCGGGTGTCCCGGGGCGCGGGGAATACGGGAAGACGTGCAGGTGCGTCAGGCCGCATTCCGCCACGAGGTCGAGGGAGCGGGCGAACTGCGCCTCCGTCTCGGTCGGAAACCCCGCGATCAGGTCGGCGCCGAACACCATGTCGGGCCGCAGCCGCCGCACGGTCTCGCAGAAGCGGATCGCGTCGGCGCGCAGGTGCCGGCGCTTCATGCGCTTGAGGATCAGGTCGTCGCCGGCCTGCAGCGACAGGTGCAGGTGCGGCATCAGCCGCTCCTCCTCGGCGATCGCCGCGAGCAGGGCGTCGTCGGCCTCCACGGAATCGATGGAAGAGAGGCGCAGGCGCGGGAGATCGGGCACCGCCCGGAGGATCGACCGCACCAGACCGCCGAGGGACGGCCCGGAGAGATCCCGTCCATAGGCGGTGAGATCCACGCCGGTCAGCACCACTTCCCGCCCGCCCCGGGCCACGAGGGTCTCGACCTGCGCGACCACATCGGGCACCGGCACCGAGCGGGAGACGCCGCGTCCGAACGGGATCACGCAGAAGGTGCAGCGGTGGTCGCAGCCGTTCTGCACGGGCACGAAGGCGCGGGTATGCCCGGCCATGGCCTCGATCCGCGTCGGCTCGGCCATCCGCGCCGCCATGACGGCCCCCGGTCCGGTCGCGGCCGCCGACCAGCCCTCCGGCCGCAGCTTCTCGGCGTTGCCGACGAGGCGCGCGACCTCCGGCATGGCCGCGTAGGCCTCCGTCTCCACCTCGGCGCCGCAGCCTGTGACGACGATCTCGGCGCCGGGCCGTTCGCGGGCGATGCGCCGGATCGCCTTGCGGGCCTGCCGCCCGGCCTCGGCGGTGACCGCGCAGGTGTTGACCACCACCCGGTCGCGGCCGTCCGCGGCCGCATGGGCCCGCAGAGCCTCGGACTCGACGGTGTTGAGGCGGCAGCCGAAGGTGAGGGTCTCGACCGCCATCAGGCCGCGCTGTCGAACAGCTCCGGCGCCAGGGTCCCCTCGGCGACGAGCGCGACCGGACCGGTCATCAGGACATGGTCGTCGGCGCGCCACTCGATGAACAACTCGCCGCCGGGCAGCGCGACCTGGGCCTGCCGGCCGATCATCTTGAGGCGCGAGGCGGCCACCACGGTGGCGCAGGCGGCGGTGCCGCAGGCGAGCGTCAGCCCGGCGCCGCGCTCCCAGACGCGGAGCTTGATCGTCTCGCGGCCCGTCACCTGAGCCACGGAGATGTTGGCGCGCTCCGGGAACAGCGGGTGGTTCTCCAGCATCGGACCGATCCGCGCGAGGTCGAAGGAATCCGGATCCTGCTCCACGAAGAACACCGCGTGCGGGTTGCCCATGTTCACCGCGCCCGGCGAGTGCAGGATCGGATCGTCGATCGGGCCGATCTGCAACTCGATCCGGCGCGTGTCCGGGAAGGGCTCCGACAGGGGAATCTCGTCCCAGGCGAGACGCGGCCGGCCCATATCGACCGTGAAGGCCCGCTCCGAGACGCGGCGCACGCCGAGCACGCCCGCTTCGGTCTCCAGGGTGAGCCGCCCGCCCTCGGCCGGCCGGGCCATGGCTGGATCGTCGAGCATCGCGTAGGCGACGCAGCGCGTGCCGTTTCCGCAGGCGCCCGATTCCGAACCGTCGGTGTTGTAGATCCGCAGGAACGCGTCCGTGCCCGGGCTCACGGGATCGTGTAGCACCATCAGCTGATCGAAGGCCGAGCCGGGATCCTGCGCGATCGCCCGCGCCTCCTCGGGCCGCACCGTCACGGTGGAGCCGCGCAGGTCCAGCACCACGATCGCGTTGCCGGCGCCGTGCATCTTCAGGAAGCGTCTGTGGGCGAGTGCGCTCATGCGGTCCCGCAGGTCGAGGAGGGGCCGGCTATATCGCAAAAGCGACCGCCCGGCGCGAGGGGTGCAGCAGCGTGGCAGATGCGCCGCACCCGCGGCTCTCGTCCGCGGTGCCCTCGCGGGCCGTCACGTTCGCCACTAGGTTACGCGGCGGGAGCCTGCGCGATCATCCGCGGGCCTCGACCGGAGCGCCCCACGTGATCCGCCTTCGTCCGCTCGTCGCCCTCTCGGCCGCCCTCGTGCTCGCGTCCGGCGGCCCGATCGCCGCGCAGCAGCAGCCTGCGCCGCCGCCCTCCACGGCACCCGCGCCGGCCCAGACGAACCCGCTGCCGACGACGACGGCGCCGAACCCGGTGGCCGATCCGGACAAGAGCGCGGCCCCGGCCCCCCAGCAATCGGTGGCGCCCCCGCCCGCGGGCCAGTCCGCGGTGGGAACGCCCGCGCGTCCGACGCTCATCGAGAAGGCCGGCGAGCCCGGCGACGTCGACGAGGTCACCCTGCCGTCGAAGCCCGCCGCGATCCTGTCGGGCAAGACCAAATGGGAGGAGGCCGTGCCGAACCTGAAGCAGGCCTTCGCGCGGATCGAGGCCGACCTCGCCAAGCTGGGCGTCGCGCCGGCCGGCCGGCCGCTGGCGGTCTTCACCCGGACCGACGATGACGGCTTCGAGTTCGAGGCGATGATTCCGGTGGCGGCCGCGCCGAACCCGGCGCCGGCGGAGACCGACGGGCTGCGCTTCGGCACGACGCCCTCCGGCAAGGCGTTGCGCTTTGCCCACAAGGGTTCCTACGAGTCGATCGACAGCACCTACGAGACCCTGACCGCCTATCTCGATGCCAAGGACATCGTGGTGCAGGACCGGTTCGTCGAGGAATACGCCACCGACCTCAAGGACGGTACCGACGACAACCTCGACGTGAACATCTACGCGCTGGTGAAGTAGGGGCCGGCAGATCGGCCGACGTCGCGGACCGATCCCGCGCCGGAGAACCGGCCGCAACCGCCGCCTCTCGCCCCTCTGCGGGGAAGGGAGGAGTGCACGGCACCCGATCGCCCGTTCCTGACGCGCATGCGCGGAGATCGGACAGATCGCCGCTGCCCCGCCCCGGCAGGAACAGGGGCGTCGGCTCGCGGATTCGCCCGACATGCCCGCCACCGACCTCAGAACCGGGACCGTCCCGCCTCCGCGCCGCAAGGCGGCCCCCAACGCCATGGATCCCGCCCTCGCCGAGAAGGCGCTGGCGATCCACGCGCGCCTCTGCCCGGTCTACGGCTGCCCGATCCCGTACTTCCACAGCCTGGATCCGGTCAGCGAACTCGTCTCCTCGCTCCTGTCGCACCGGACGCGCAACGCCGAATCCGGCCGGGCCTTCAAGGCCCTGCGGGCACGCTTCCCGGACTGGGAGGCGGTGATCGACGCGGACGTGCCGGAGATCGAGGCCGCCATCGCGGGGGTGACATGGCCGGAGCTGAAGGCGCCGCGCATCCGCGACGTGATCCGGGCCCTGCGCGACCGGTGCGGAACCCTCGACCTCGCCTTCCTGGCCGACATGGAAGTCGAGGCGGCGCGGGCGTGGCTGCAGGCCATCCCCGGGATCGGGCCGAAGACCAGTGCCGCGGTCCTGTCGTTCTCCACCCTGCGGATGCCGGCGCTGCCGGTGGACAGCCACCATCACCGGGTCGCCCAGCGCCTCGGGCTGATCGGCCCGCGGGTCGATGTCGGCCCGGCGCACGCGATCCTGCGGGGGCAATTGCCCGCGGCGTGGAGCGCGCAGGATCTCTACGACAATCACGAGATCCTGATGCTGCACGGCCAGCAGGTCTGCCACCATCACCGGCCCGCCTGCGGGCGCTGCGTCCTGACCGACCTCTGCCCCAGCGCGAAGCGCCCCGTGCGGGAGCCGTGAGCGCGTCCTTGACCATTCCGGCCTACGGGTGCGAGTAACCCCGCGCCCGGACGGCGCGGAGCCCCGGTCTATCTTTGCTCAGGATCGGCGCCGATGGCCGCGTTCACCGAATTGGTCTTCTCGGGCGTCCAGCCCACCGGCAACCTGCATCTCGGCAACTATCTCGGAGCGGTGAAGCGCTTCGTGGAGATGCAGGACCGCGACGCGCAGTGCCTGTACTGCGTGGTCGACCTGCACGCGATCACCGTCTGGCAGGATCCGGAGGCCCTGCGCGGCCAGATCCGCGAGGTCACGGCCGCCTTCCTCGCCGCCGGAATCGATCCGAAGCGCTCGATCGTATTCAACCAGAGCCAGGTGCCCCAGCACGCCGAGCTCGCCTGGGTGTTCAACTGCGTCGCCCGCCTCGGCTGGCTGAACCGCATGACCCAGTTCAAGGAGAAGGCCGGCAAGGACCGGGAGAACGCCTCGATCGGCCTGTACGACTACCCGGTGCTGATGGCCGCCGACATCCTGGCCTACCGGGCGACGCACGTGCCCGTGGGCGAGGACCAGAAGCAGCATCTGGAGCTGACCCGCGACATCGCGCAGAAGTTCAACACCGACTTCGCCGGCTCGATCGCGGCGCACGGCCACGGCGACGCGTTCTTCCCGATCACGGAACCGCTGATCGGCGGTCCGGCCGCCCGGGTCATGTCGTTGCGCGACGGCACCAAGAAGATGTCGAAGTCGGACCCGTCCGACAACGCCCGGATCAATCTCACGGACGATGCGGACGCCATCGCCCAGAAGATCCGCCGGGCGAAGACCGATCCAGAGCCCCTCCCCTCCGAGGTGGCGGGCCTGAAGGAGCGGCCCGAGGCCGACAACCTCGTGGGGATCTACGCGGCGCTGGCCGGCATCAGCCGCGAGGACGTGCTGCGCGACTTCGGCGGGGCGCAGTTCTCGACCTTCAAGCCGGCGCTCGCCGACCTCGCCGTGACGAGCCTCGCGCCGATCGCCGGGGAGATGCGGCGGCTCACCGCCGATCCCGGCCATATCGACGCCGTGCTGGCCGACGGCTCCGCCCGGGCGGAGACGATCGCGGCGCAGACCCTCGACGCGGTCAAGGACATCGTCGGCTTCGTGCGGCGGGGCCCCAGCCTCCAGGCGGTGCGGTGACAATCCGGGCGCTGGTCTTCGACGTCTTCGGGACGCTCGTCGACTGGCGCTCCGGCGTCGCCCGCGAGGCGGCGCGGCTGCTGGCGCCCGTCGCGCCGAGCCTCGATGCGGGCGCCTTCGCGGATGCGTGGCGGGCCCGCTACGACCCGTCGATGGAGACGGTGCGCTCCGGCGCCCGGCCCTATGTCGACCTCGACACGCTCCAGGCCGAGTCCCTGCCCGACGTGCTGGCGCAGTTCGGCATCGCGGGCGTGCCCGAGACCGTGCAGCGGGAGCTGGTCCAGGCGTGGCACCGGCTCGAAGCCTGGCCCGAGGTGCCGGACGCGCTGCGGCGGCTGCGGGAGAAGCACCTCCTGGCGCCGAACTCCAACGGGCCTGTCCGGTTGATGGCCGACCTCGCCCGCCGCAACGGGCTGATCTTCGACGCGGTGCTCGGCGCCGGCTATTCCCGCGACTACAAGCCGAAGCCGGCGCTCTACCGCGACGCGGTGGCGGCCTTCGGGTTCGCGCCGGCGGAAACGATGATGGTCGCGGCGCACTCGAACGACCTCGCGGCGGCGGCGCGCCACGGTCTGTCCACCGCCCACATCGCCCGCCCGCACGAGCACGGCCCGGCCGGCGGCGAGACCGCGCCGACGGTGCCGGTCACCCACGCGGCGCGGGACCTGGCGGACCTCGCCGACCAGCTCGGCTGCTGAGGCGTCGCACGGAAGGTTGAGATGGCCGATTGGAACCCCGCCCTCTACACCCGTTTCGAGGACGAGCGGACGCGGCCAGCGGCCGAGCTCCTCGCCCGCGTGCCCCTCGACGCGCCACGGCTCGCCTGCGATCTCGGCTGCGGGCCCGGCAATTCCACCGCGCTGATCGCGGCGCGATTTCCCGATGCTGAGGTGCTCGGCCTCGACAGTTCCCCGGCGATGCTGGAGAGCGCCCGTGCCCGCCTGCCCGACCTCACCTTCGCGCAGGCCGATGCCGCGACCTGGGTCCCGGAGCGCGCCCCGGACCTGATCTTCGCCAACGCCGTCCTGCAATGGCTGCCGGACCACGCGACCCTGCTGCCGCGGCTGTTCGGTCTCCTCGCCCCGGGCGGGGTGCTCGCCGTGCAGATGCCCGACAATCTCGCCGAGCCCACCCACCGGCTGATGCGCGAAGTCGCGGCGGCCGGACCCTGGGCGGCAACGATCGGCGACCCGGCCGTAGCCGGCCGCCTCGGCCGCATGCTGGAGCCCGCGGCCTACTACGACCTGCTGGCGCCCATGGCCGCCGAGGTCGATGTCTGGCGCACTGCCTATCACCACCGGATGGCGGATGCCGCCGCCATCGTGGACTGGGTGAGCGCCACGGGGCTCCGGCCCTTCCTCGACCCGCTGGAGCCCGGGGAGAAGGCCGGCTTCCTGGCGGCCTATACCGGCGCGATCGACGCCGCCTACACGCCGCGCAGCGACGGGCAGCGCCTGCTGGCCTTCCCGCGGGTGTTCATCGTCGCCCGAAAAGCCCCGTAGCGCGCAGGCCGGCCCGGTGGTCCTCAGGCCGCGCGCACCGTTCCGAGGAAGCGGCTGACCTCCGCCCGGAGGTGCTCGGATTGCTGCGACAGGTTCGCGGACGAGTCCAGCACCTGGCCCGCGGCCGAGCCGGTCATGTCGGCGGCTTCGGCCACGCGGGCGATGTTCGTCGTCACCTCGCCCGTGCCGGCGGCGGCCTGGGTCACGTTGCGGACGATCTCTTGGGTCGCCGTACCCTGCTGCTCGACCGCGGCGGCGATCGTCGTGGCCACGCCGCTGATCTCGTCGACGCGCGTCGTGATGCTGCCGATCGCCGAGGCCGCCTGCGCGGTCGAGGCCTGCACGCGGGCGATCTGGCCCGCGATCTCCTCGGTGGCCCGCGCGGTCTGTTCGGCCAGCGCCTTCACCTCGGCGGCCACGACCGCGAAGCCCCGTCCGGCCTCGCCGGCACGGGCCGCCTCGATGGTGGCGTTGAGGGCCAGCAGGTTGGTCTGGCCCGCGATGCCGCTGATCAGCGCCACCACGTCCCCGATCTTCATCACGGCCGCACTCAGATCCTCGACCAGACGCACCGTGCGCCCGGCCTCGTCGGCCGCGGCCCGCGCGAGTTGGGCGGAGCCCTGGACCTGACGCCCGATCTCCTGCACGGAGCTGCCGAGCTCCTCGGCCGCCGAGGCCGCGGCCCGGACGTTGGCGGCCGCCTCCTCGGCCCCGGCCGCGACGGTGGTCGACTGGCCGGCGGTCTCCGACGCCGTGGCGGCCAGCGCCCGGGCCGTGGCCTGCAGCTCGGTGGCCGCGTTCGTGACCGTCTCGACGATGCCGCCGACCGCCTGCTCGAAGGTGTTCGCCAGATCCGCCGTCACCCGCTTGCGGTCCCGGTCGGCGGCGGCCTGGGCAGAAGCCCGCGCCTGCGTGTCGGCCTCCGCCTGCGCCCGGAGGCCGTCGCGCAGGTTCAGGACGGCCCGCCCGACCAGCCCGACCTCGTCGCGGCGCCGAGCCTCGGGCACGTCCGCCCCGTAATCGCCCGCGGCCATGTCGCCGATGGTCCTGCCGAGGGCGCGGACCGGCTTTCCGACGAGGCGGTGCAGCGCGCCGAAGACGACCGCGCAGCCGATCAGCACGCAGAGGACCGAGATGCCGATGAGCCTGGCGCGCGCCTGATCGGCGGCAGCCGTGAGCGTCGCCACCGGCACCGCGACCACGATGGCCCAGCGGTCGGGCGTCTCGCCCGCCTGGATATGCTGCGCCATGTACCGCCACGGCGCCCCATCCGGGCCCGGCGCATCGGTCACCACCACGGCGCCTGCCGCGATCGCCTGCCTGGCCGCGTCGGCTGCCGACGCGTCGAAGCCGTGCATCGGCTTCCCGGCCGCCGCGCCGGTCGGATGCGCGACGGTCGTTCCGCTCGCCGAGACCACGGCCAGGTAGCCGGTCCCGAACGGCTTCACCGCGCCGAAGGCGGCATTCAGGGATCCGAGGTCGATGTCGACACCGGCGGTGCCGCGATACTTGCCGTCCACGCTGATCGGCGCGCCGAACGACATCATGACGACGTCCTTCCCGGCCACCGGGTAGATGTAGGGTTCGATGGCCACCAAGCGGTTCAGCTTCTTCGGCTGAAGGTAATAGGCGCCGTCCGGCTCGGCCTCGTAGCCGGTGAGAACCTCCCGCTTGATCGTGCCGCTGCCGCGATTCCAGTAGGGCATGAAGCGGCCGCTCGCGTCCGACGAGGCCGTGCCGGCGAACGTGCGGTCGCGCCCGTCCAAGGCATCCGGCTCCCAGCCCGTCCAGGTCGCGATCAGGCTGGGGTTGGCGCGCAGAAGCTCGCGCAGCATCGCATCGTAGACCTCACGGTCCTGAATGCCGCGGGCGCGCAGGGCCGAGGCGGAGACCGCGATGCTCTCGGCGGTCTTGGCCGCGACCGCGAGGCGAAACCGGACCTCGCGCGCCTCGTTCGACAGAGTCTCCGACTGCATCTTGGCCGCCTGCTCCTCGAAGGAAGCGTTGATTCGACGGGCAAGAAAAGTCATCCCTCCCGCGAAAACCGCAGCGATCAGGACGCTACAGATAACGGCGACACGCAGGGGCAGCGAAAGCATGTTCTCTACGATCCGCGCAAGGATGTGACCGACCAGATTTGCAGGAAATCTAGCGGCCACCCCCGCACATCGTCAAGAAATTTTGAACTCGGCCGCGATCAGTCGCAATTATATTGCTACATCAATATGAAGCGCCGCGGATATCTACTTGGTATCAACTTGTGCGCCGAAGATTGAATTCCCGGCATATCGAGCGCCCGCCGGCCGCCCCATTTCGCGAGGCGGCCGGCAAAGGGTCGTCAGGCCTCGCCGCGGGCGACCAGCGCCTCGTACTCCGAGACCTCCAGCTTGCCCTCCCGGGCGACCCGGGCCTTGTCTTCGTCGCTGATCACGTCGCCCGCGAGGTCCAGACGCTTCCAGGCGGCGAGCGGCGTCTCGCGGCCGGGCCGCGGCACGTACTTGTTCTGCTCGAGCTTCTGGTACTTGTGGATGTAGCGCGGGCAGTTGATCCAGATCTTCGTCACCGCGACCTTCACCAAATACTTGGCCTCGGTGTACTCGGCCATCAGGGCGTCGTCGCGCAACAGCGTGGCGTGGCCCTGCACGCGGATGCGGTGGGGCGTCTCGAAATCGATGAACAGCAGGCCGACCTTGGCCTGCCCCGCGATGTTGCCCATCGAGTAGAACATGCCGTTGCCGTCGAAGCCCGGGAACACCAGCGTGTTGGCGTCGAGCACCTTCACGAAGCCCGTGGGGCCGCCCTTGTAGGAGACGGTCGGCATGCCGTCCGGGTCGACGGTCGAGAGGAAGAACATGTCGCGGGAGCCGATGAAGGCGGCCTCGTCCGGCTGGATGCTCTCGTGGACCCAGTCCTCGTCGAGGCGCACCGCGAGCTTGGTGGTGCCGAACTCCTCCTGCAGCGCCCGGTGCGCGTCGGAATAGAGCGATGCCATGCGTGTCCTCTCCGCTAGCCGGTCCTCGTACACGCGGGACCGCTGGCGGGCTTATGGCCGGGACTCCCCAGGTCGGGCAACCCGGAACGCGAAGGGCCGGCCACGCTTTCGCGTGACCGGCCCCCGGGCGCGGCCGAGCAGAGCCCGGCCGCGCAATCCGAAGCAATCAGTTGCGGGTCTTGTCGACCAGCGCCTTCTCGGAGATCCACGGCATCATGCCGCGGAGCTTGGCGCCGACCTCCTCGATCGGGTGGGCGGCGAGCTTGGCGCGGGTCGCCTTGAACGAGGTCTGGTTGACCTTGTTCTCCAGCATCCAGTTGCGGGTGAAGGTGCCCGACTGGATGTCGTTCAGCACGCGCTTCATCTCGGCCTTGGTCTCGGGCGTGACGATGCGCGGGCCGGTGACGTACTCGCCATACTCGGCCGTGTTGGAGATCGAGTAGTTCATGTTGGCGATGCCGCCCTCGTAGATGAGGTCGACGATCAGCTTCACCTCGTGGAGGCACTCGAAATAGGCCATCTCGGGGGCGTAGCCCGCCTCGACCAGGGTCTCGAAGCCGGCCTTGATCAGCTCGACGAGGCCGCCGCAGAGCACGGCCTGCTCGCCGAACAGGTCGGTCTCGCACTCCTCCTTGAACGTCGTCTCGATGATGCCGGCGCGGCCGCCGCCGTTCGCCGAGGCGTAGGACAGGCCGAGGTCGTGGGCGTTTCCGCTCGCGTCCTGCGCGATGGCGATCAGGGTCGGTACGCCGCCGCCGCGGAGGTACTCGGAGCGCACGGTGTGGCCCGGGCCCTTCGGGGCGACCATCAGGACGTCGAGATCCTTGCGCGGCTCGATCAGGTTGAAGTGGACGTTGAGGCCATGGGCGAACAGGAGCGCGGCGCCCTGCTTCATGTTGCCCTCGAGGGACTCGCGGTAGATGTCGCCCTGCAGCTCGTCGGGGGTGAGCATCATCACCACGTCGGCCCACTTGGCGGCCTCGGCGACCGACAGGACCTTGAAGCCCTCGTGCTCGGCCTTCTTGGCGGTGGCGGAGCCCTCGCGCAGGGCGATGACGATGTCCTTCACGCCGGAATCGCGCAGGTTGAGCGCGTGGGCGTGGCCCTGGCTGCCGTAGCCGACGATGGCGACCTTCTTGCCCTTGATCAGGTTCAGGTCGGCGTCGCGATCGTAATACACCTGCATGTCTGTCTCCTCTTAAACGTGGCGGTTCGGGTCGGGTTTGGCCTGGCCGTAGAGGGCCAGAAACTGCTCGACGGCGCGGCCCGCATCGCGCCGGATCTCGGCCCCGTCGAAATCGAGGGTCTCGCCGAGCAGAAGTCGAATCTGGATATCCCGGCCGACGAGGCCGAAGAAGGTGCGGAAGGTGGCCTCGCTGTCGGCGAAGGCGAGTAGCCCGGCGGCGCGCCCGGCCTCCAGCACGGGCTTCACCCGCTCGCCGATGGCGAAGCGGCCGTTGGCCAGCACGATGCCGCCGAGATTGCTCTTGCGCGAGCCGGCATGCGCGATGGCGATGCGGTTCAACGCGACCGAGGTGGGGCCGGTGATGACCTCCAGCCACGTCACGGCGAAATCCTGCAGGCGCTCCCGCAGGGTCGCCCCGTCGAGGATCTGCGCGGCGTCGTGCCCGGCATGGACCCGGGAGGCCTGCCAGCGCACCGTCGCGGTCAGCAACCCGTCCCGGTCGCCGAACCACTTGTAGAGCGTCTCCTTCGAGCAGCTCGCCCGGCGCGCGACGGCGTCCATGGTGAGCTGCTCGCCGTCCTCGACCATGAGGCCGAGCACGACGTCCAGCACCGCCTGCTGGCGTGCCGACGGCGCTTCCCGCTCTGCTGTGGCGCTGGCCTGCATCATCTCGAATAGCGTACCGTACCGTACGGTACGCGCTCTAGGCCGATTCGATGGCCGCGGCAAGGGGGTTGCCGCGACCGAATGGGATTAGTGCGGGAGCGGCAACCCCTCGCGGGCGAAGACGGCCTGCACGGCCGGGCGCTCGGCGACGCGGCGGGCATGGGCGGTCCAGGCCGGGAAGCGGCCGGCCATGTCGAACCGCAGCACCGGGCCGTTGGCCCAGAACCAGAAGACCATCAGGTAGGCGTCGACGACGCTGAAGCGGTCGCCCACCGCCCAGCCGCCGTGCGAGAGGCGCACCTCGGTCATGGTGGCGAGATCCGCGTAGGTGTTGGCCGCCTTGCTCTTGATGCCGTCGAACGCGCTCTCATCCTCGGTGTAGCGTTCCGGACGGCGGACATGCGCGTAGGTCACGTGGTGGTTGCAGGCGAGCCAGCCGAGCCACTCGTCCGCGGCGGCCTGCTCCCGCAGGTCGGCGGGCCACAGAGCCGTCTCCGGCACCTGACGGGCCACGTGGCGCATGATGGCCGCACATTCGGTGAGCACCCAGCCGTCCTCGGTCAGCGCCGGCACGCGGCCGCGATCGTTGATCGCGAGGTATTCCGGCCGGCGCTGGTCGCCGGCGGCGAGGTCGAGCTTGATGCCTTCGTAGGGCAGCCCGGATTCCTCCAGGACGATGTGGGCGGCGAGCGAGCAGGCGCCGGGGGCGTAGTAGAGGGTGCGGGCGGTCATGACACTGCTATACGCCGTCCTGCTTCAAAGCCCGAGCAGTTTCGCGATCTGATGCCGGACTTCGGCGAGAACAGCGCCCGGCGCGACGCCGAGGCGCCTCAGAATACGCGCCCGCTGATCGATGGACCGGATCTGATCCGTCAACACCGCGCCTTCGACAGTCATTCCGACCGGAAGCATGACCTTCGTCGGCCATGGTTCGATGTTGCTCGTAATCGGGCAGACGATGACGCGGCGCGTCGCCGTGTTCATCAGCACTTCCGACACAACCAACGCCGGTCGACGACCATCTTGTTCCGTCCCGCGGACAGGACCGAATTCGACGAGGATCAAATCGCCGGCCTGAAGCGATGGCTCAGCGGGAGTCGTCGTCATCGATGATCTCAGAGCCGACATCCGGACCCCAGTCCACGGTCGGCGGCTCGAAATCCGGGCCCAGACGGCGCATCTCGGCGACCATGTCCTCGAGCGTATAGACCGGCAGCCCGTTGACGTACCGGCGCCCAGCCCATTGCTGCGGCTCCGGCGGGACCGGGCGCTTCGAGACGATCTCGACCGTCTCGCCTTCGCGGATGCCGAGTTCTTCGGCCTCCGCGCTGCTCAGACGGACGGCGAGGTCGTCACCCCAGCGGATGACCTTGGCTTCCATCACTCCGCCTCCTGCGGGGACGGGGCATCCTAGCAGAGGTCAGCCGCCGGAGCCTACAGCGGCTCAGCCCCGCGCCCCATCGCGGAGATGCCGGTCCGGCAGATCTCCACCAGCCCGATCACGCTCATCAGGCGCACGAACCGGTCGATCTCCTCGGTGGCGCCGGTCAATTCGAACACGAAGGAGTTGAGCGTGGCGTCCAGCGTCTTGGCGCCGAACGCGGCGGCCAGCCGCAGGGCCTCGCTGCGGTGCTCGCCCTCGCCCTTCACCTTCACGAGGCAGATCTCGCGCTCGAGGGCGTTGCCCTGGAGCGTCAGGTCCACCACCCGGTGGACCGGCACCAGCCGGTCGAGCTGCGCCTTGATCTGCTCGATCACGGCGTTGGTGCCCGTCGTGACGATGGTGATGCGGGAGATGTGGCGCGCCTCCTCGGTCTCGGAGACGGTCAGGCTCTCGATGTTGTAGCCGCGGCCGGAGAACAGGCCCGAAATGCGCGCGAGCACGCCGGGCTCGTTGTCGACGATCACCGCCAGCGTGTGCCGGTTCACCGGCTCGACGCGGACGGCATCGGGGTAGTGGGTGTTCATCGCATTCATCGCCGGCCTCGTCCTCGTCGTCCCGTCCGTGCTCACCAGCGGCGACCCCGGAGGGCCGCCGCCAAACCCATCACACCAGCATCTTGCCTTCCTCGGAGATCACGTCGCCGAGTTCGACGCCGGTCTCACCGAGGTAGTCGGACAGGAGCATCTCGTTGTGCGCCTTGCCCGACGGGATCATCGGGAAGCAGTTCTCGGTCTTGTCGACGATGCAGTCGAAGATCACCGGGCCGTCATAGGCGAGCATCTCCGCGATGGCGCCGTCGAGGTCGCCCGGCTTCTCGCAGCGCATGCCCTTGGCGCCGTAGGCCTCCGCGAGCTTCACGAAGTCCGGCAGGCTCTCCGAATAGCTCTGCGAGTAGCGCGAGCCGTGCAGCAGCTCCTGCCACTGCCGGACCATGCCCATGTACTCGTTGTTCAGGATGAACACCTTGATCGGCAGGCGGTACTGCACCGCCGTCGACATCTCCTGCATGTTCATCAAGATCGAGGCCTCGCCGGCGATGTCGATCACCAGCCCATTCGGATGCGCGAGCTGCGTGCCGATCGCCGCCGGCAGGCCGTAGCCCATCGTGCCGAGGCCGCCTGAGGTCATCCAGCGGTTCGGCTCGTCGTACTTGAAGTACTGGGCCGCCCACATCTGGTGCTGGCCGACCTCGGTGGTGATGTAGGTCTCGCGGTCCTTGCAGGCCTCGTAGAGGCGCTGCACGGCGTATTGCGGCTTGATGATCGTGCCCGACGGCCAGTAGGCGAGGCAGTCCCGCACCTTCCAGGCACTAATCTTCTGGAACCACGGATCGAGGTTGGACTTGTCGGGCCGCGACGGCAGGGCGCGCCACGCCTCCAGCATGTCGGCGAGCACCGAGGCGCAGTCGCCGACGATCCCGACATCGACCTTGACGACCTTGTTGATCGAGGAGGCGTCGACGTCGATGTGGATCTTCTTGGAGAAGGGCGAGAACGCGTCGAGACGGCCGGTGATCCGGTCGTCGAACCGGGCGCCGACGCAGATCATCACGTCGCACTCGTGCATCGCGAGGTTGGCCTCGTAGGTCCCGTGCATGCCGAGCATGCCCAGGAACTTCTCGTCCGTGCCCGGATAGGCGCCGAGCCCCATCAGGGTCGAGGTGATCGGGAAGCCGGTCTCGCGGACGAGCTCGCGCAGCAGGCGCGACGCCTCCGGGCCGGAATTGATCACGCCGCCGCCGGTGTAGAAGACCGGCCGGCGCGCGGTCGCCATCAGTTCGACGGCCGCGCGGATCCGGTCGGCGTCGCCCTTCACGGCCGGGCGGTAGGTCTTGTGGCTCGCGATCTCCGGGCGCTCGTAGAGGCCGGACGCGAACTGAATGTCCTTGGGCAGGTCGACCACGACCGGGCCGGGACGGCCGTTGGCCGCGACGTAGAACGCCTCGTGCAGGATGCGCGGCAGGTCGTCGATCGATTTGACCAGGTAATTGTGCTTCGTGCAGTGGCGCGTGATGCCGACCGTGTCACACTCTTGGAACGCGTCGGTGCCGATCAGGTGCGTCGGGACCTGGCCGGTGATGCAGACCAGCGGGATCGAATCCAGCATCGCGTCGGTCAGCCCGGTGACGATGTTGGTCGCACCGGGGCCCGAGGTGACCAGCACGCAGCCGACCTTGCCGGAGGAGCGGGCATAGCCCTCGGCGGCGTGGACGGCGCCCTGCTCGTGGCGGACGAGGATGTGCTTGACGGCGTTCTGGTGGAAGAGCGCGTCGTAGATCGGAAGTACGGCGCCGCCCGGATACCCGAACAGCGTGTCGACACCCTGATCCTGGAAGGCCCGGATGACCATCTCGGCCCCGGTCATGACCTCGCCGCCCATGCTCGTCTCCTCGCGCTCTCCGGAGCCACCGCGATCCCGTGATCGCCGCCCTGCCCCGTCCTCTCTCCCGGCACCCTCGTCACGCGGGGCGGTCTCCGCCTCGCCCGAAGGTGCCTATCGCCTCGGATCTCCGTCCGTCCCAGTCCTGTCCCGCCCGGACGCGGGCAACAAAAAAGGGCCCCGAGGGACCCTGCATGCGCCACCGCCCGGATCGCGGCCCTAGCTCAGGGCCGCCCCGTCGGTGACGCTACCGCTACAATAAGGACCGTGGTCATCGGAAATCCGAACCTGCCCCGCGGCGCCCGCATGATCCGGAACTGGCTCATGGTCGGCGCGCGAAGTGTCGGGCCTCATAGCGGAGCGCGCGCGGCGGGTCAACGCGTCCGCGCGTGCAAGTGAGCCGGTTCGGAGGCGGAGCCGCTCCCTCACTGCAGGGGCGGCGGGAAGCGGCGGACCCAGTTGCTCGCAGCGTCGTAGGCGGCCCCGAGTTGCAGGCAGGCGAGTTCGCCGTGGTTGGGTCCGACGATCTGGATGCCGGTGGGCAGTCCGGCGGCTCCGAACCCGGCCGGCACGTCGAGCGCCGGCAGGCCCGACATCGTCGCCGGGATCGTGATCTGCATCCAGCGGTGATAGGTGTCCATCGCCTGTCCGCCCACCGTCTCGGGCCAGCGCAGGGCCTTGTCGAACGGGAAGACCTGCGTGCTCGGCATGACGAGGTAATCGTAGCCCTCCATGAAGCGGCGCAGGGTCTCGTACCAGCGGGTGCGCCCCTCCAGGGCCGCGATGATCCGGTCGGCGCCGAGCGCCAGCCCCCGCTCGACCTCCCAGACCGCCTCCGGCTTGAGCAGGGCCCGGTGGCGGGGCTCGTCGTAGAACGGGCGGAGATTTGCCGCGACGGTGAAGGCGCGCAGCACCAGCCAATCCTCCCAGAGCCGCTCCATGTCGTAGCGCGGCATCGCCTCCTCGACGGTGCAGCCGATCTCCGCGAACGTCGCCAGGGCGGCGCGTCCGACGTCGAGCACGCCGGGATCGAAGGGGATCTGGCCGCCGCAATCGCCGAGCCACGCGATCCGCGTCCCGCGGAAGTCGCGGGCGAGCGGGCTCGCGAAGGCGGAGGGGTCCTGCCGGATGGCGTTCGGGCAGCGGGGGTCGTAGCCCGCCAGCACCGAGAGCATCAGGCCGATATCGGCGGGCGTGCGCCCGATCGCCCCGAGCACGCCAAGCCCGGGGCTGAACACGTCCTTGGCCTCGGCGGGGATCCGTCCCCAGGCCGGGCGCAGGCCGTAGCAATTGTTGAAGGCCGGCGGGTTGCGGAGCGAGCCGGCATGGTCGCTGCCGTCGGCCACCGGCTGCATCCGCAGCGCCACCGCCACGGCCGCGCCGCCGCTCGACCCGCCCCCGGTCTTCGCCGGATCGTAGGCGTTGCCGGTGGCGCCGTAGACCGGGTTGAAGCTGTGCGAGCCGAGGCCGAATTCGGGGATGTTGGTCTTGCCGATGAAGATCGCCCCGGCGGCGCGCAGGCGCGTCACCATGATCGAGTCCGTCTCGGCGATCCGGTCGGCGAAGATCGGCGACCCTTGGGTGAACGGCAGGCCGCGGACCGGGTCGAGGTCCTTCACGGCCAGCGGGAAGCCGTGCAGCGGCCCGACGGGCTCGCCCCGCGCCAGGACGGCGTCCGCACCTTCGGCCTCGCGCAAGAGCGCCGCGTCGTCCTGCAGGCCCACGATCGCGTTGACCTGCGGGTTGAGCCGGTGGATCCGCTCCAGATAGGCGCGCATCACCTCCGCGCAGGAGACGACCCGCCCGCGGATCGCCGCGGCGAGATCCACGGCGCCCATGGCCGTGATTCCGTCCTGTCGCGCGTCCTGCATCGTACCCTCCTCCGGATCAACCGAAGATCGGTAACCGGAGGTTGGATCCAGGCAAAGATGGCTTTGGCTGATTGGATGGAGTGCCGATGTCCGTCTCCGCGAGCGCAGCGAAGCAATCCAGTGTCGCGCGACGATCGCCGATGTCGCGCTGCCCTGGGTCGCTTCGCGCCGCTCGCGATGACGGTGCGCTGTCCTCAGCCTAGGCGGTCACACCACCGACCAGGGCAGCGTCTCGTCACCCCGGAACACCACCACCGCGGTGTCGTCCACGGTCACGGCCTCGGCGACGCGGCCGGGCCGGCGCTCCAGGGTGACGGTCCCGGCATTCGGCTCCAGACCGTGGAAGCGGGCGCCGTTGAGGGAGGCGAAGGCCTCGAACTTATCGAGCGCCCCCTCCTCGTCGAAGACCTGCACGTAGGTCTGGAGCGCGCTCGGCCCGCAGAACACGCCTGCGCAGCCGCAGGCCGCCTCCTTGGCGCCGCGGACGTGGGGGGCGGTGTCGGTGCCGAGATAGAAGCAGGCCTCGCCGGAGGTCGCGGCCCTGCGCAGGGCCAGCCGGTGCCGCTCGCGCTTGGCCACCGGCAGGCAGTACAGGTGCGGGCGCAGCCCGCCCTGGAAGATGTGCGTCCGGTTGATCACGAGGTGGTGCGGCGTGATCGTGGCCGCGCACCGGCTCCGGTGCTCCCGGACCACGTCGAGGATCTCCGCCGTGGTGGCGTGCTCCACGGTGACCTTCAGCCCCTTGTGCCGGCCGAGCAGCGGGATCAGGCTGCCCTCCATGAACGCGGCCTCCCGGTCGAAGATGTCGATCTCCGGGTCGGTGGCCTCGCCGTGGATCAGGAGCGGCATGCCGATCCGCTCCATCCGCTCCAGCACCGGCGCGATCCCCAGGAGGTCGGTGACGCCCGCATGGGAGTTCGTGGTCGCGCCCGCCGGATAGAGCTTGGCGGCGACCCAGACCTTCTCCCGGAAGCCGCGCTCGATCTCGTCCGGATCGGTGTCGTCCCGCAGGTAGCAGGTCATGAGCGGGGTGAAGTCCATGCCGGCGGGAAGGGCCGCCAGGATCCGCGCGCGATAGGCCTCCGCGGCGGCGACCGTGGTCACCGGCGGCACGAGGTTCGGCATGATGATGCCCCGGGCGAACTGCGCCGCCGTGTAGGGCAGCACCGCCTTCAGCATCGCGCCGTCGCGCAGGTGGATGTGCCAGTCGTCCGGCCGGCGGATCGTGATCCGGTCGACCGGCTTCGCGTCCTGGCGCTCGGCGGGGAACAGGTCTGCGACGCCCATCGCGAAAACCCCTCAGGCCTGGCCGAAGGCGGAGATGCCGCCATGGGCGGCCGACCACTCGGCCGGCGCGTTGAGGAAGCGCTCGACCTCGTCGAGCGTCTTCGGATCGAAGGTGCCCATCTCCTTGGCCACCGCCAGTACGTCCCACCACGTGGTGAGGTAGTGGAGCTTGATGCCGATCTCCTCCATCAGCGCGGCGCTGCCGGGGAAGATGTCGTAGTAGAACAGCACGAAGCAGTGATCGACCTGGGCGCCGGACTCGCGCAGGGCCTTGCAGAAGTTGACCTTACTGCGTCCGTCGGTGGCCAGATCCTCGACCAGCAGCGTCCGGGCGCCGTCGACGATCTCGCCCTCGATCTGCGCGTTGCGGCCGAAGCCCTTGGGCTTCTTGCGGATATACTGCATGGGCAGCATCATCCGGTCGGCGATCCAGGCCGCGAAGGGGATGCCGGCGGTCTCGCCGCCCGCGATGTGGGTCAGCTTCTCGTAGCCGATCTCGCGCACGATCGTGGCGGTGGCGAAGTCCATCAGCGTCGAGCGCAGGCGCGGGAACGAGATGATCTTCCGGCTGTCGGTGTAAACCGGGCTCGCCCAACCGGAGGTGAACTTGAACGGCTCGTCCTTGTAGAAGAGGACGGCACCGATCTCGAGGAACATCTTGGCCGCCTCGCGGGCGATGACGGTCCGGTCGAGGGGCAGGAAGGGGCTGGTCATGCGGCGTGCGCGCTCCGCTTGAGGCGCTCTCCGGGGCCATGAGGACCGGTCCGGCCGGGGAGCGCGCGTGAAACTAGGGCCTGACCGCCCTCCTCCGCCCTGTCTCCGCCAGCGTCAACCCTGATCGCGGCGCTATCCGCGCCTCATGCAGGCTTGCCGGACCGCAGATGCGCGAGGTGGCGGATGGCGAGCGCGTAGCCGTGCGTCCCGAACCCCGCCAGAACCGCCGTGGCGGCGAGCGAGATGTAGGAGTGGTGGCGGAAGGCCTCGCGCCGGTGGACGTTCGAGATGTGGCACTCGATCACCGGCACCTCGCAGGTGTTGAGCGCGTCGAGGAGCGCCACGGAGGTATGGGTGTAGGCGCCCGCGTTGATGACGATACCGGCCGAGCCGACCCGGAAATCGTGGATCGCGTCGATCATCACGTGCTCGGCGTTGCTCTGGCGGAAATCGACCGTGAGCCCGAAGCCGGCGGCGGTCTCGCGGCACAGGGCCTCGACGTCGGCCAGGGTGTCGCGGCCGTAGATCTCGGGCTGGCGCTTGCCGAGCAGGTTCAGGTTCGGCCCGTTCAGGACCAGGATCGTGTCGTTCATCGTGTGCCTCGCGGCCGGAAGAGGTGCGGCAAGCGCCGGCGAGACACAAGTCCGTCGGGACACGGGTCCGGGCTGTCATCCGGCCCGAGATGTCGCGCAGACGGATCTGCCGCCCGCGCCGGGCGGTTCAGATCCGGCTTGCGCGGCGCTATCCGGGATTCCGAATTCCAAGAGGCAGGGAGGACAGGCGGATGGCAGGATCCCGGAGCGAGGTGCCCGTTGTGATCGCGGTGGCGATCACCGGCTCCGTGCCGCGCAAGACCGACAACCCGGCCGTTCCGGTCACCGTCTCCGAGCAGGTCGAGTCGACGCATCAGGCCTTCGAGGCGGGCGCCACGCTCTGCCATATCCACGTGCGCAACGACGACGAGTCGCCCTCCTCCGACCCGGACAAGTTCGCCGCCGTGCAGGCGGGGCTGCGCGAGCACTGCCCAGGGATGATCGTGCAGTTCTCCACGGGGGGGCGCGGGCGCGACCCGGCCGCCCGCGGCCTCTCGCTCAAGCACCGGCCCGACATGGCGTCCCTGTCCACCGGCTCGGTGAACTTCCCGACGATCGTCTACGAGAATTCCGCAAGCCTCGTGACCGACCTCGCCGGCCAGATGAAGCAGTATGGCGTCCGGCCCGAGATCGAGATCTTCGACCTCTCGCACCTGCACGGCGCCAAGCGCCTCGTGGAGGCAGGCCTGATCGACGCGCGCCCGCACGTGCAGTTCGTCCTGGGCGTCCAGAACGCGATGCCGGCCGAGGAGCACCTCCTCGACATCCTGCTCGCCGAGACGCGGCGGATCCTGCCGGAGGCGACGTGGACGGCGGCCGGGATCGGCCGCAACCAGGCGATCGTGATGGACTGGGCGCTCGCCCGCGGCGCCGACGCGGTCCGCACCGGCCTGGAGGACAACATCCGGGTGACGAAGGACCGTCTGGCGGCCAGCAACGGCGAACTGGTCGGCCTCGCCGCCGAGGCCGTGGCCCGGCACGGCCGGCGGATCGCGACGCCCGCCGAGGCCCGCGCCGCGCTGGGGCTCGGCTGATCGGGCGACGCCTCGGTCCCGCGACGAGTGCCCCCGGCTGGAGCGACGCGACCGTCGCAAGCCCCTCGTTTCGAGGGGGTGCCGGGTTGCCGAGCGGCGCGGCGCCGGAGGATCGTCCCTTCGCGGCGGCCGTTCATCGCTGGCCGCGTCCCACCTTCTCACGGGCATCGCAGCGTGCTAACGATCCGCCCGCGCGGGTGTAGCTCAATGGTAGAGCAGCAGCCTTCCAAGCTGAATACCCGGGTTCGATTCCCGGTACCCGCTCCACTCCCTTTCCACCGATAGCCCCATTATCCGCAGGCGCTTAGGCGCCCTGCGATGGTATCCCCGGCTGAATGCACAGCCGCCGGATACCACCGGGATACCACCTCGATGAGCGGTCATATGGGTGCTTCGGCTCCGGTCTCGCCGCCGTTCGAATGGGTCGCGGGCGATTTGCGCGTCGTGTTGGAGCCCGAGCCGATTGGCCACTGGACTCAGCGCGCCGCGGCTGGAACAACCTTCAGTCGACACGACCAACGCTAGGCTGGCTCTTGATCACGCTGGAGCATGCGCAGGAGGCCATCTCGCTTGCCTACGTCCATGCCCTCGCCGGCGCGGCCGGGCTGAACCTCGCGCCGCCTACGACCTTCGACTACGGGATCGACGGGACGTTCCATCCGGTGAAGAATGTCGGAGGGAGGCTGATCCAGTCCGCCTTCCCGGTGGAATTCCAGATGAAGTCCACGACCGTGTGGCGCCACGAGGGCGATCACGTCGTCTATGACCTGTCTGCCCGGGCGCACCACATCCTCACGGACCGGGAGCGTGGCCAAGCCATGGCCATCCTCATCCTGCTCTGCATGCCCCCCGAGGCCGTGGACTGGGTGGTGGGATCGGAGGAGCACCTCCATCTGCGACGGTGCTGCTACTGGTACCGGCCGCCGGGGCCGCCGACCGAGAACACAGCGACCGTTCGCATCCGCATTCCGAGAACCCAGGTCCTGACGGCGGACAGCCTTCGAGCGATCATGGCGACCGCCCGCGCCGAGGCGCTGGCCCTATGACAGCGCCGGTCGACATCATCGAGGGCGTCCCGCTCGGCTCCCTGAAGCGCTACCTCGCCAAGACCGGATGGCGGTCTTCCGTCCTCCGCGATGGGGCCGTGCTTTTCGCGAAGGGCGACGGGGACCCGGTCGAGATCTTCCTGCCAGCCACCCCTCAGGTCCGTGACCTGCGTGAAAGGCTGACCTCCGCGCTCGTGACCCTCACGGACATGGAGGCGAGACCGTTCGACGTCGTCGCCGCGGCCATTCGCGCGATCTCCTATGACCTCGTCCGCTCGCGCCTGCCGGTCTCACCCATTCGGCAGGACACCATCCGCCTCGGAACAGCCGAGGCGTTCATCAAGCGGATGCACGGAGCGCTCGAAGCCGTGGCCCATGCCGAGCTGCACGTAGGCCCGTTCTATCAGCGCGTCAGCAGCGTAGCGTCTAGGTACGCGGACGACTGCCGCTTCGGCCACACCTTCAGGGGCAGCTTCGGATTCACGGTCGAGTCCCCATGCGGCTCTCGAACGCTCGATGAAGGCGAGGTGGAGACGCTGGCGCTCGGCGGCGAGCTCGGTGCGCTGCCCCTGGAGCGGAGGGCGGTCCAGCGCTTGGCTAGGGGCCTGCGCATGGTCGAGGCGGCCATCGAGCAAGAGGATCCTGCGATGATCGCGCAGGGCTATGCGACCGGCCTCAATGCCAACGCCGTCGAGGAGATCACCGCCCTGGTCGCCGAGCCGCAGGTCAGTGAGTTGCACTTCCAGATCCTGTTCTCGCCGGAATGGGGCGTGCCGCCGGAACTCGGCGACGCCCCGTCGGTGACGCTCAGTCAGGCCCGAGGAGTGGCCGTGCTGCAGGAGGCGGCGAAGGTCCTCCGTGCCGTCGACTACGAGCGTCGAAGGACCATCGTCGGCCGGGTGCGGACGCTGCATTCAATGGATACGCCGGCCGACCTCTACAGCATCTCCGGCCTGCAGGACGTCATTGTAGAATGGGAGAGCGAAGAGTTCGGTCGGCGCAACGTCCGGGTCAGCCTCGGCCCGGAAGAGTACCTCCAGGCCGTGGAGGCACACACCGAGGGGCGCCCCATCTCGGTCTACGGCGAACTCGACCGGACGAGGCAGTGGCGGCTCGACAACGCCCGTGACTTCAGGCTGCTGTAGGCTCAGCGCCGCCGTCCCGGCTCGACCTTGGCCCCGCCATCATCTCCAGCCCGGTCCTGAGAGCCTCGAAACTCATCGGCTCCATTTGGATGGACCCGGACCAATCGACGGCGATCCTGCACGCCGGTCGGGGTGCCTGCTCCGCTAGAACCGCCTCCCGGGACACGAGGCCATGCCGTAGTGCCGTACGCATGGCTTCCATCTCACTCTCCACGCTGACCCGCGGGCGCCGGGTAAGCCACCGAACCGGGGCCGCCATCGCGCCCACGACGGACTGGTAGCGACGCAACCGCCGTACGTCGGCTGGCGTGACGACCTGCCCGCCCCCACCGCCGGGATGCCCACTAGGGCTCCGGGGCACTGACGGGGGTTCGCGCGGCCTAGGGCTCGTGTCCGGCGTCAGGCTGGCCTGGGCGAAGCCCGTCATAAGACGCTGCTGGACGGTGGGTTCTGGCAACGGGTGGTCACGCCTCACCCGCTCCAGTTCCCGGACCGCCCATGGGCTCAGGGGCGCGCCGCCAGAGGAACCGTGTTGGTCAAGCGGGGCGTAGTAGCCCCGCGCCGGGTCAACGATGATGCGGTCGCTGGTGACCTCATGGCTGCCCCACTCGAACCATGTGTCAGCGCGCTCGTACGAGACCACCGGACTACCGGTGCCGATGATCGCGTCGGCCATCGACTGCATGGTGAAGATGCCGAATGGCGGTTCCCAGCCACCGGCTTGCCGGTTGCGACGCTCCTCGGCCCGGCGTTCGTACCGGGCGTGTATCTCCGCCCGTACTCGTTCACGCTCCTCCCGCACGCGGCGCAGGCGTTCCTCGTGTGCCAGTCTGAGAGGCTCCGGCGCCTTGTCCGGCCGCCATGTCATCCCGTCGGCGCCGGTAAGGGCGAATTGGTCTCGGACCGCCAGGACGCAGCCGGCGCTGAGGAACGCCGCGACGAGATGGCGGAACTGGCGACAGGCCCACGCCGACGGGTCCGAGTTCATCGGCCCCTTAGCTTCGGTGACGCTCGCACTGTCCCTGTCGTACGATACGTCGACCTCGACCAGCAGATAGCTGACGCCATTGGCCTGGCGGAGGGACCACAGCCCGTCCGATACCATGTCCTCGTCGCCGGCTGTGCGGCTGCCGTAGCCCATGCTGTCGAGGCAGTTGCCCATGCAGGCGCCCTCGCGCTTGAGGGCCTGCTTGGTGACGAGTCGGACCCAGTAGCCGCCGTCGTCGGCCTCAATGCGGTCGGCGGTGCCCTTGTCGGTCGCGGGGGTGCGCTCAGACATGGAAGGACCCCACCGCCGGCAGGTCAGCACCCTCTGTCGGCGATCTCCGTGCCTCCGCAGCGGCGGCGCGCCGGGCGGCCCGGTTCGGCCCCTGCTCCGTGAGGCCGGCGAGCGCGCGAACCATGGGCGTCACGTGCACCATCCTCATGGCGAACTCTTCGGTGGTCTCGATGCGCCGCGCCACGTGCCTCGCGTACTCACGGACGCCGACGCGCGTCAGCTTCAGGCGCTTGCCCAAGACGTCGATCTTGCCGTCGGGGCTCAAGGCATCCTCGTCCCCGTGCGCCGCGACGGCGCGCGCTAGACCGTCCAGTTCGTCGTCCCTGAGCATGTCGTGATCCCTTCCCACAGGGATCGTGCCCCCGACATGCCGATTCGGCCACAGGGGCGCTTGACGGCGGGGGAAGTTTCGGTCTTGGATTGAGTCGGTTCCCGCTCCGGTGGGGGCAAACCAACCGACGGATACTACGACCGCTTCGTTCCTGTGCCTTCCGTC
This sequence comes from Methylobacterium sp. XJLW, assembly GCF_003254375.1. Classification (NCBI taxonomy): domain Bacteria; kingdom Pseudomonadati; phylum Pseudomonadota; class Alphaproteobacteria; order Hyphomicrobiales; family Methylobacteriaceae; genus Methylobacterium; species Methylobacterium sp. XJLW. The sequence continues at coordinate 907,566 of NZ_CP016429.1, forward strand.
GGCGGGAGGGCAAACCACTCCAGCCCTGCTTTAGGGTGACCGTTACGCTGATCCACCCGCTTGCGGGTGGGCAAACCCGGACTGGCAAACGCTCAGGCCAAGTCGATGTGACCCTCCCGGTGGGAGGGCGAACCACGTGACGACAGCGGCCGACCAAAGACCGCGCCAACCTCCCCGTGGGAGGGCACACCGAATGGGGCTCGCCGCGAGGCGGGCCTTTTTCGTTTCGGGGCTTGCAATCCCATTAATGTCGCTTTAAGTATGACATTACCGCCGCGGCACCGCCGGGTGGAACGACCAAGGGATCGCCATCATGTCCAAGTCCTACGTCCGCATCTCCACCCAGGCCGACGACCACTTCTTCGAGGTTGAGACGAAGGAGGCCGCGCTGGCCGAGTTCGCCCGCTGCGCCGGGTACGACTCCTACGCCGAACTCGCCGACACCATCGGCAAGACCCCCGACGAGGCCATGGCCGACCTCGTCATCGACCACGTCTCCGCCGCCGACATCGTCCGCGACATCGCCAACGAGGCCCTCGCCTCGGACCCGGCCGAGGACGGCGTCGACCCGTTCGCCAGCGCCCGCGACTGGGCGGACTGGTGCATCAAGGGCGAGGATGGCGACGTGGTCCACTCGCTCGCCCAACTCCACGGTCTCGACGCCGACCCGCTGGTCAAGGCCCTGCGGGACATCCTCTCCGAGCGGGACCTCGCCGCGATCAACGCCGGTTTCGCCGCCTGAGCGCGACGCTCCCTTCTCCCCCGTCGGTCACCGGCGGGGGAGCGGGGAGCGCCGACAGGGCGACTTCCCCGCCGCGGGTCCTCCGGGTGGGCCGACACCGAGGATCGAGACCATGTCCGAGACCACTATCGACACCGCCATCGCCGCCTGGAAGGCCGCGACCACGAAGTCCGGCCGCGACGTCGCCGCCGAGGCCATCGAGCAGCACATCGCGCACCGGACCCCCGAGGATGGGGACTACCAAGCCGCCACGGCGGAACTGCTCGCCCGTCTGGAGGCGGAGGCCGGACCCCTCGGCAAGGAGCCCGGTGTCTACGATGACGACACCTTGCTCGACGGAGACGCCAGGCTCCCCCACGTGTTCGTCCACCTCGACGGCATGGGGAACGAGGCGCGCTACTGGTACATCGGCCTGGAGACCTACGAGGTCCACGATTACGACCGGGACCGGCGGGCGTGGATCGGGCGCGGCACGAACCGCTACGCCGACGACACCACCGTCGAGGACTTCCTCGCGCTGCAGGACGTCGACTGACCGCCCCACATCTCGAATCCCCTATACTCAGGGCGGTCCCGGCCGGGGCCGCCCTTCCGCATGCCGGGAGCCACCTATGCCTCGCCTCGTTCTCCGCCCCATGCCCCAGCCGCCCCGGGGCGCGTGCATCGGCACCCTCGACGGCGAGCCGCTTATGCTCGTCGGGCGGGACTACCACGTCGGTGATCGGGTCATCCCCCAGGCGGAGATCGGCGAGGACCTCGTCGAGGCCGTCGACGACGCGGCGACGCGCGTCCTCGGGCACGAATGGGTCACCTCCCTCGCCAGGCTGATGCAAATCAACCGGCGGTCGACGTCCAAGGACCGCATCGCGAAGTCGGGCCTGCCCGAGTACACGCTCCTGTTCCTCGGCGAGGCCGCGGCGCATGACCACCCGCGCGCCCTCGGTCATGCCCTGCTGTGCGTCGTGGAGCTCCAGGAGGCGCACACGACCGCGACGCACACGAGCGGGCGCCCGGCCGCCGTCGACATCGCCGAGCGAAACTCGGCGACCGCCACCACGTACCGCCGCGCCCTCCACGTGCTCGACGAGGTCCTGGCCGAGCGCGAAGCCTTCCGGCGTCGGAAGGACCCCGAGTGGGATTACAGTGGCAAGCCCTTAACCGACCGGTAGGGAATCCCTGCTACTATGGTGTCTGAGCTGCGCCTGCGGAACGTCCGAGGCGACTGGCCAAGGGGACCGAACATGACCAAGCGCACGCCTTTCGAGGCAGCGGCCGCGTTGATGCGCGCCGAGATCCAGGCCGCCAGTCGGACCACCCAGAAGCGGGCCGAGGACACCGTCCTCAGCGCGCAGGACCTCATCCACGGGGCCGTGCCGGACGAGCCACTCCGGCAGGCCGAGCTCGCCGCCCGCGCCGCCCTGGCCGCGCCGCTTCCCTACAGGCTGGGACACGAGGTCCAGGACGCCCTCGTGGCCGTCGCCGCAGACGCTACGCCGCAGGGGCTACGTCAACTCGCCTGCGCGTGCGACGCCGTCCTCCAGGACGAGGACACCGTGCCTGTCTCGCGCATCATGCACATGCAGTGGCGCGACCACTCGGCCGGTATCCTCATGCTCCTCGGCGACCGCACCGGCGCCCGCATGATCGCCCGCCGCGCCTACGCCATGATCGAGAAGGACGACCACACCTCGCTCGGCTACTACGAGACGTGGACGACCCTCGTCGAGGCCCTCGACGTCGCTGCCCATGGACGGGGCCCGGAGGACCAGCCGGACTACGCCTACAAGCCCGTCCGCCGCCAAAGCGCCAGGCTCATCGCCCAGCAGCACCTGGCGATGCTGGCCGAGGTCGTGCTGCTGCACGAGGCCGCGACGGACATGCTCGTCTTCGAAGCGGACCCCGACGTCGTGGACATGACCGACCTGGAGCGGCCCGGCCCGCTGCGCAGGGCGCCCCTCCGGCCCGCGCCCAAGGCGTCGCCAAAGGCAATCCAGCCGGCTGGGTCCGAACCCGAACCGGAGCCCGGCCCGGCCCTGCGTCCGCTCGTATCGGGGAGCCTGGATCATCTCAAGGGCGGCCCCCTCAAGGATTACCGTCTGAGCGCCACGCAGCCCCTCCGGTCGGTCCCCGTTCCCGATCTCGCCGAGGTCCGCGAGCGGCTCGTCGAGGGCATGCCCTGGGCCGCGTCCGGGATCGCCCGCATCCTCGCGCCGCTCGCCGGCCGGGACCGGGTGGTCTTAGGACCGTACCTGTTCGTGGGCGGCCAGGGCACGGGCAAGACCGAAGGGGCGGTAGCCGTCGCCGAGGCCCTTGGCCTGCCGACCACGGTCGTGCCCTGTGGGGGGCTCGGCGACGGCATGTGGGGTGGTACGTCGCGAGCGTACTCGACGGCGCGCATGAACGGGGCCGGCCAGCAGATCCTGACGTTCGGCTGCATGACCGTCGCCACGGTCCACGACGAGTTCGATAAGTGCGCCCGGTCCGATCACAACGGGTCGCACCACTCTGCCCTTTTGGGGATGCTCGAACCGACGCGGCGCCACGTCTACCACGACCCGGGTTTGGAGGCGGCGTGCGACCTGTCCGGCGTCAGCTTCCTGGCGACGGCCAACTCCGTGGAGCCGCTCAAGGGCCCGCTGCTGGACCGGTTCACGGTCGTCCAGTGGCCCGCCCCGCGGCGCCAGGACCTTCCCGTCGTCGCGCGCGGCATCCTTCGGGTGCTGCGCCGGGAGGGAGGCCTGGATGCGGCGTGGCTACCCGATCTCGACCCCTCGGAGCTCCGGGCCCTGGACGGCTGGCGCGGGGGCAGCATGCGCCCGCTCCGCCGGGCAATCGAACGGCTGGTCGCGCTTCGGTCCGACCCGCGGCTGGCCAACTGAGGGAGGGGAAGATGCAGAACAACGACACCGATCTCGCCCTCCGTCGCCAGCAACTCCGCGTGCTCGGGCTCAACGTGACCCGGTGGGCCATGGCAGGCGAACTGAACGGCGCCGACGCCCTGGCCGTCGTCGAGGCCATCCGCGCCGTCCGCGACGCGCTGCCCGAGGCCCCCGTCGAGACCGAGGAGGCCTCCGATGCGGCAGCCTGAGGAGGACCTCCACGCCATCCGCGACAGCGTCCACTCCGCATGGGCGACCCGCCGGGTCTGCGGCCTCATCGGCATCGCGATGACGCTCCGGGTCGAGCGCATCATCGCCCTGGACGAGGCCGGCCGGATCAGCCGGTCGGACGCTGTCCGGATGGCCCGGGAGGCGGAGGCGGTGGCGCTGTGCCTCCCCCCTCTCCCGAGGCTGTAGAGGCGTACTGGAACAGGACGCGGCGGTTGTTTTCGGTCCGCCGCGACGGTCGCGTCGTCGCCCACGTGCCCGCCCTGACGCTCGCGGGCTGCCGGTTCCGAGCCTCGGAGGCCGGCCGGCTGAGGTGCCTGCAGCAGGGGTCTCGGGACGTTCATGCAGTCGTGACCGGCGAACCCTGCGAGGCGCCCAGGCCCGCCCACGCGGTCCGCGTCGGGTACCGCCTGGAGGAGCCCGGCTTCCGGCGCCGGGACACCGGCCAGGTCATCACCCGCGCCGACCTAGTCTGGCTGTGCGCCGACGGCTCGGCATGGGCCCTCAACCCTTCCTGAGAGAGCCTCCAAGAATGCGCACCCTGATCCTTGCCCTCGCGGTCGCCAGTCCTTCGGCTGCCCTCGCCGGCGACCTCTTCCCGACGTTCGACACCGGCTGGCGGTGGGCCGTCACCGAGCCCGCGCCGGGCGGCCTGCAGCGCTACGGTTATGTCGACGGCGAGCCTGGGCGCCCCGGTTGGTGGCGCGTCCGCGTCGAGTGCGGCCTCCAGGATCCCCGCACCGGGAAGGTCCTCAAGCGCGTCATCGGGACCGGCGAGGGTACCCGCGGGCGCATGCCCGGGTTCGGGGGTCGGTGGGACCTGCCCGATGGCCGGTGCGGCTCGTACATCGTGACCCAGGACGACAAGAACCCCGAGAACCTGTCGCTGTACGGCGAGATGGACGGGGTCAGCGAGTGCCCCCGGCGTGGCGTGGGCGCACTATCGTCCGGGGACTGATCGCCTACCGTGCCCTCGCGGGTTCGGCCCGGGAGGGCACCATGCGGGATTCGGACTTCGCCTTCGTGGTCGCCCTCTACGTCGTCGGGGCGGCCGTCACGGTCTACGCGGCATACCCTCAGCACGACGTCGGCATCTCGCGTGCTGACAACGTGCGCACAGATGCTGACGGGGCAAGGCACAAGCCCCTCAAGCAAGAAACCGCGAATTATTTCGGGGTCAGCCTGCGACCGGCTGAGGCTTCACGACCGGCATCGAGCTCGCGTCGTACCGGTCCATGACCGCCAGGACGCCGGGGCTCCCGCGCCGGTTGTCGATCAGCGTCCCGGCCTCCTGGGCATCCCGGACGATGGCGAGGCAGCACATGGCCGACGCCAGGTGGGAGACCCCGGTCTGCTCGTCGATCTCCTCGCCGGCGCGCCACCGGAGCATGTGCCGCTCAAGGGCCGCGACGTAGGTCTCGGCCTCGACCGGTTGATCGCGCCAGTTCCAGCGTCCGTACGCCTTCGCCGGGCAGTCGGCGCCGAGCCCGAGCACCGCCGCCATCTTCACCAGGGCGATGGGCGGGATGAGGTCCATCGGCAGCTTGCGCAGGCCGGCGGCCGTCTTCGGGTTCTCGCTCACGCGGCGGACCATTTCAGGTGGTTGCGGACGGCCATGGCGGCGATGGCGAGCGTCGCCGGCAGGAGTCCCCACGCACCCGTCGAGATGATCCACGTGCCCCACAGGGCCTGGTTGCCGAGGGTGACGAGCCAAGCGGCCGGATGCCGGTTCCCGGCCAACCACATGCCGGTGAGCGTCACCGCCGACAGGAGCCAGGGCAGGTAGGTTGCGATAATCGCAGCAGCGCCCAGACCAGCCACGCCACCAGGGTGACGAACACGACGGCGGCGAGGCGCGCGAACGCGGACAGCATCCCTCCGAAGTCGAAGGCGCCGCCATGGGGCCGGGGCATGGGCATGAGGAACGCCCACGCGACGGCGGCCAGCGTCACGGCGAGGGGGATGCCCCAGAGGCCGATGGTGATGGTCATGGTCCCGTCCCCACGATGGTCGGGCGGCGGTCCGCCTGGATGTCGGCGAGCAGGTCCGGGCCGAACCACTCGTCGACCGCCTTACGGAACGGCTCGCAGTCGAGGAGCGATGGGTACTCGTAGACGAACGCCCGCATGGCGACCGGGGCGCCCGCCTCGACGACTGCGTCCGTGTCCTCCGCCCAGCGGGCCTTGGACATCGCGCCGCCCGTCACCGCGTAGATGAGGTGCTCCAGGTTGCTGCGCGTCTGGTTCGCCTCGTCCACGAGGTCGCCCAGGGTCATGCCGTCGACGGGATGCGAATGCAGCCCGAGGGCCTCGACCACAGCGTCGTCGGTCTCGTCACCGACTAAGAGGACGGTCTCGCAGGTGATGGTCACTGAACAGCTCCCTTGATGTTGACCCGATGGCGGCAGACCTCGCCGTCCTCGGCGTGGAAGGTGACGGCGTTCAGGGCCCGGCTGGACCGGTACCCGCCGGCCGCGGCGTGGGCGTCCTTCCCGGCCGGGGACGAGAATGATTCGACGCGGACGGGGCCGCACTCCTTGGCCGTCTCGTGGTGGATGTGGCCGAAGAACATGTGCCGGTGGTCGGTCTCGCCCCAGTCGCGGGCGCGATCCGTCGCCAGCATCATGGCCATTTGCTGGGGCTTCATGGTGTGCCCGTGGGTCGCCCCGAGCAGACACTTGCCGAAGCGGCGGAACCAGTGGTCCCCGGGCGCGCCGGCGACGGTCACCCGCTCGTGGTCCTCGAAGTAGAGGTCGAGGGCGACCGCGAGGGTCTTCGCCGCGTCCTCGTCGTGGTTGCCCGGGAGGAAGGCGACCTCGACCCTCTCGTGGCGTTCGGCGACGGCCTTCGACAGGCCGACCGCTAAGCGGGCGCCGATGTCGTAGACCTTCCGCCAGCGACCGTCGGCGTCGAGGGTGTGGCCCGACCGCGGGGTGACGTTCCGCCGGTCGTTCATGTGGAAGTAGTCGCCGAGGAACAGGATCACGGCATGACGGGACGGGGGCGCCATGGCGAGCAGCCGGGCGAGCTCGCGCCGGGCCATGTCGGCCGCGATGCGCAGGTCGTAGCTCTCCCCGCACTCGAACGCCCACGCCAGCATGCCGAGGTGCAGGTCGGGGATCACGTAGACCGTCAGGAGGTCCTCGTCCTGCGCGGCCGGCGGCGTCGCCAGGACCGCGGCGCCCCGGGCATCGAGCATGGCCTCGCGGAGGGACGCGGCGAACGCCACCGGGTCGGCCCCGGCCTCCCTCGTCTTCACCCACTGCTGGGTGACGCGCCCCTCGGCATCGAGGAGTTGGCTGACCCCCTTCACCACGTGGCCGGCGGGGACCTCGCCCTTGGGTCCCGGGGCCTTCGCCTGGGTGACGAACCGGCCCGAGACCTCGCCGTCGGCGTCGAACTGGGTGGTGGTCCGCTTGACCGCGAACCCCGGCAGGACAGGGTTGAATCCCAGCAGCCCGCGCTCGGCCGCCCAAGCCCGAACCGTAGCGAAGCGGTCTTCACTACCTTTTTCCCGCGCGGGTCCGGAGACCTTGGAAACCCTGAACCGGACGGTCGCCTCGGGCATGTCGAGCGCCTTCGCGGCACCTGCGAACGAGCCGGCGGCGAGGTAGGCGGAGACGACCGCCTCGGTGGTGACGGGGGTCATCAGCGGGTCCTCAGGTAGGCGGCCCATGTCAGCCGGTGGGAGACCTTGGCGAGGGCACGGCGCCAGTCGTGGTCGGCGTAGCGGGCGGCCGGGCCCTTGGTCGGGCTCATCGACCGGAGCAGCGCGATCTCGGCGCGCAGGAGGGAGCGCTCGGCGGCGGTCATGCGGAGCGGTCCTTCTGGATGCCCCGGGCGTCCATCCAGGCGCGGAGCCAGGCGAGGAAGCGGGGCGTCTCCTCGACGCTGACGAGGCCGGCCTTCCCGTCGCAGAGCACGCCGCGGCGGGACGGGAACAGGACGATGCCGGTCGCGGTCACCGCGGCGACGTAGCCATCGGCGCCCTCCTGACCGGGGACCTGCGCGTCGGTCAGCCACTCGGCGATCCCGGGGGCGACGCTCGCGGGCAGGACCCGGACGACGGCCTCGGGCCCGGCGATCAGGCTGATGGCGTCCATCCCCTGCGGGACGGGCCTGCACGCCGCGGCCGCCGGGGACGCCGCGAGGAGCACGACGAAGGCGGCCGCGGCGCGCATCAGGACCTCCGCCTGGTGGTGGCGGTCCACGCCGGGACGAAGGTCATCCCCTCCAGCCTGTCGAGCCGCTTCTCGTTCCGGGCCTCGGTCCGCTCGATCCGCTGCCGGATGAGGTCGTTGTCCCGCTGGGCCTGGGTCATCAGGCTCGTGACCTCGGCACGGGGGACCACCGCCTGCTGCAGGGCAGCGACCTGCGTCGCGATGGCGTCCTGCCGCTGGACGAGCGGCTCCCGCCAGCCGGAGCCGATGAAGGCCATGCCGCCCATGCTGGCCACGACGATGGAAACCACGAGGGCCCAGTTCGTCTTGTCGCGCTTCGAAAGCTCGGAGGCGAACGAGGACCGGTCCGCGTCGATCTTGTCGGCGATGCCGCGCACGGCGCCGACGAGGTCGCGCACGTCCTGCCCGAGCGCGGCGAGGCCGGCCTCGGTTCGGGCAAGGCGGACCTCGTAGTCCGTCGCGGGTGCGGGGGCTGCTCCGGCGCTCACGGCGTGGTTCTCCCGAAGGCCGCCACGACGGCCTCCATCCATCTGAGGGCCCGGTCCCCGCAGGCCGTCTTGGCCCGGTCGAGCAGCTTGGCGTCGGCGATGATCCGGACGGCGTCCCGGCGGCCGAAGGCGCGCTCGGGGATCTCCGGGAACTCGCGGTGGATGCAGGCCTCCAGGTCCGCCGGGACGGGCGGCAGGACCGGGCGGGTCGAGACGTCCGGGGCCCCGGGGCTGCAGGCCCCAAGGGCGAGGCAGGCGACGAGCGCCATGGCGACGTGAGCGCGCATCACAGGCCCCTCAGCAGGCGTGCGTCGTCGTCGCTCGCGCAGGCCCCGTCGGGGGTCCGGGCGAGGTGGCGCTGCAGGTCGGCGAGCCGCTTGGCGGAGGCCTTCGCGGCGGCGTTCGCCGCATCGGCGCGGGCCCGGTCGTCGGCCGAGACCTTGTTCGCCTCGGCGACCTGGCGGCGCTCCTCGCGCAGCGCGGCCTCGGCTCGGTCCTTCTCCCGCTGGAGCGTCCGGGCGGCCTCGGCGGCGAAGGCGTCGTGCGCGCCCTTGGCCTGCCCGGCCTGGTACAGGGCCGCGCCCACCAGCAGGACGATGCCGGCGCCGATCAGCGGGCGCCTCAGCCAGGAGGGGAGGTAGGCGGTCGCGAGGACGGCCAGGGCGATGAGCCCGATCCCGCCGATGCCGGCCAGCGTGGCGGCAAAGGAGAACGCCGTCCAGCCATGGGAGACGATGGTCGCGAGCTCGCTCACCGGCGCTTCCTCCGCTTGGCGGGCTTCGGCGCCGGGGCGCGGATCGCGCGGATGGCCGCCTCGAACTGGGGGTCGACCACGCGGGAATCGGAGGCGACCTCGCCCGAGCCGACGAGGGCGACCATGACCGGCGAGGCGCCCTGGTCGAGCCGGGGGCACATCGGGCCCGCGAGGGCAACCGCGACAGCGATGGGGGCGAGGCCGCACATGGTCAGACCCCCTTCAGGCAGAGGGTGCGCTCGGCCTGGCGGCGCTTGACCAGCCCGGCGAGGACGCGGCCCTTAGCCTTGTCGTAGAGGAGGAAGGCGTTGCAGGCGGCGCGGCGGTCGCCGGCGTTGTAGTGGCGCACGACGCTCGACCGGCAGAAGCCACCGGTGCCGATGTTGTACGAGAGCGAAAGCGCGGCCGCGTAGAAGTCGTCGGCCATGGGGCGGGTGACGCAGGCCTCGATGGCCGGGGCGAAGTCCCGGCCGAGGCGGTCGACGAGCATCGCCTGGCACTCGGCCAGGGTGAACTGCTGCCCCATGCGGACGCCCTTGGTCTCGCCGATGCAGACCGTCGGGATTCCCACGCTGTCCCGGTAGGCCGTGGTCCGGACGCCCTCGAACTGGGTGATTGTCCCGACGCACAGGGTGGCGAGCGTCGTGCCGACGATGAAGCGCTTCGAGACACGCCGGCGGCCGGCCGGGGCAGTGGCGACCACCGGGACCACGATGGGGGCCGCATGCGCCGGGGCGAGCGGGGCGGCGGCGACGGCGGCGGCAAACGCGGGGCGGCGCAGCCGGGCGAGGATCGGGCCGAGCATCAGGCGTCTCCCGGGGTGGTCGAGGGAGCCGGGCCGGATACGGCCTCCTGCGCGATCAGGCGGGCCCCGAGGGCGGCGAGCGCCAGGACCATGTTGAGGGCGGCCAGCGTCCCGGGGCGGACGAGCTCGGAGCCGGAGAAGAAGGACACGCCGGTCTGGGCGGCATCGAGCACCGTCGCCAGGATGAGGAACCGGACGCTCCACGCCTTGGTCAGGACCTTGTCGATGTCCTGGACCGGCCGGAGCTTGGACAGGGCGGCGAACATCACTGGTTCCTCGGGCTGACGGTCCACTGGGCCGGCCACGCCATGGCGAGGCGGGCGGCGTCCTCGGCCGCGAGGCCGGTCCAGTAGGAGGGGATCGAGCGGGCGGCGGCCGCGCGGGTGACCGCGAGGGCCTTCTCCTCGTTGGGCGACAGGGCCCGGCGGACGACCGTCGGCTTCGGCGCCGCGGCGGAGCGGGCTTCCCGGACGATGCGGGCCATCTCGGCCGCGACGGCGAGCTTGCCGATCAGCATGGCGACGGGGTTGCGGCGGCCGGACATCAGTCGGCCTCCCGGTCGTGGACGGTGGCGAGCTCGCGCACGCGGTCACGGAGCCGGCGACGGAGCCGGAGGTGGGCGGCTTGGTAGTCCTCGGTGCCCCAGCCGACGTAGCTCTCGGTGGCCTCGGCGACGGCGACGTAGTGCTCCAGGCGGTCGCCTGAGACGCGGGCGACGTAGGCCGTCGCGGTGAGCGCATGCCCGCCGGGGATCGCCCGGCACGTCTCGTCGCTCACCTTCAAGAGGGAGAAGTCGAGGGCCATCAGGCAGCCCTCCGTCGGGTCGACGTGCGCACGCGAGGTGCTGACTGCGTGCGCACAGATGTGCACGCGGTAAGGCACAAGGCCTCCGAACCATGGGACGCGACTTTTTTCGCGACCCCGGCGCGCATCCCGTACCGGGCGATCAACGCGGCCTCGGCCCGGGCCTCGTCCTTCACGCGGCGGAAGGTGGTCTCGGCGTGGGCCGGCCAGAGCCCGCGGGCGGCGGCGAGGCTGGTGCCCTTGTCGGAGGTGACGCCGACGGCGCGCTTCCAGACGTCCGGCCGGGCGTCGTCCCGGGGGATGCCGAGCACGTCGAGGACGGCCAGCACGGCGCCGTAGCGGCGGCCGAAGTTGAACATGCCGGCCACGCCCTGGCGGCGGCCGTCCTTCGCGGCGCCCATAGAGCCGACGAGTTCCACCGTCGCGTGGGATGCCTTGAGCCCGCGCCAGGCGGACGCCAGCGCGGCCGCGTCGATCTCGCCGGTGGCATCGAGCGGGAAGTGGTCGGCGTCGACGAGGCGTCCGTCCCTGTCGAGCAGGGCCCACGCTCCGTTCTTGCCGGGGTCGACGCCGAGGTGCGCCATCAGTGAACCCGCCGGGCGGAGCGGGACGCGAAGTCGGCCGCGATGAGCTCGGCGGCGTCGAGCCCGAAGGCGTCGCAGAACAGGAGCATCCGCTTCTGCGTCATGGCGTCGGCGTTGTGCCCGCGGATGGCGGCCACCTCCTGCCGCAGGCCGCCGTCCCTGCTCTCGTCCTGGCCGAGGAGCACCCGGATCTTCGGGGAGGTCAGCCGCTGCTCGCGGATGTGGCGTGCCAGCCCGCGGACCAGGGCTGCCCGCAGGACGAGGTCCTGATCGGACAGGCGGTAGTGGCCACGCTCGCGGAGCGACCTGGGGGCCTCCGGATGGGGCGCCACAACGCGGATGTCGGACGAAAGTTCCATAGGAATGGATGGAAGACCTCGCGGCCGGATTCGTCCATCGAACTCCAGGGGCTAGGCGCCCCGAGGCACCGTTCGCCCCATCCTTTAAGGGCGCCGCCCAAGATCAGCCTGTGGCATCCTGTCAAACCCTGGGCGCCGCGAGCGCGCGCCCCCGTGTCAACTTTGGCTTTCGCGCGTCGAAGACGCCTCGAACCCCACTTCTTCCATTGACCGTTGCTTGCCGACCCGTACCCTCCACTGCAGGGACGGGACCAAACGGATTCGGTGTGCCAATTCGGTACAGTCGAACACCGTTCAGAAGTCTTCGCCCAGTGATCCATCCCGCAATGAACTGAAACCACTCATTCAAGGGCGAGCAGGTGCGGACTGAAGATTTTCCTGCCTCGGACGCCGCAATCGCGGAAGTGCTGAGGCGTTTCCCGGGTGCCTCGCTCGCGGGCGGCGCCCGTGACGAGCGCGTCGTCGACGAGCTCAACCAAGTCGGACGCCCGGTCTTCGGCGTGGCGGGGCCCGCGTTCCGGTCCATGGGCTGGTCGGTCTTCCCCCAGACCAAGGGCATCAACCAACGGATGCCCGGCATCGCCGACGGCCGGATGATCACCTACAAGGAGTACGTGCACGCGCTGCCGCCGGAGCGGCTGGTGGCGCACTGGGCCGCGGTCTGTCCGGGCCTCAACGTGGCCGCCATCATGGGCCCGGCCTCCGGCGTGTTCGCGGTCGACATCGACGTCACCGACCGGCCGCTCGCCGACCGGATCTACGCCATCGCGGTGCAGGAGTTCGGGCCCGAACACTACGTCCGTTCGTCCGGCGGGGTGAAGGTCGCCATCATCCTCGGCCTGGACCCGTCCGATCCGGTCGAGGCCAAGAGGGCGCTCCCGCTCCTCGACGACGAGGGCCGTTCCCTCGGCGGCCAGGCTGTGGAGATCCTGGCGAACGGCAGCCCTCTCACCATCTGGGGCAACCATCATCGGACCGGCGAGCGCTTCACGTACGGCCGCCTCAACCCGATCCGCGTCGGTCTCGACCGCGTCGCACGGGTCGGCGCCAAGAGCGTCCAGCGGTTCCTGGAGCGCGTCGACGCGGAGGTGGTCCGGCTCGGCAAGGTTAAGCAGTACGACCGCAGCGCCCCCTACGTCGCCACCGGCGAGGTCGAGGCCGCGACGCTCGGCGCCGACGGCATCGTCACCCCCGGCGGCCGCACCTCTGTCCGCGGCGTAACCTACGAGCGGGGCCGCGTGGTCGACGGTCGCGAGGCCTTCCTGCAGCGCCGGGCCGTCTCGTGGATCTCGGCCAACCTAGGCGTCGCCCAGACACCGGCCGGTCGCGCCGCCCTGGCGGCCCACCTGCACGCCGAGGCGGTCGCGACGTTCGAGGGCCTCGGCAGCAGGTTCAGGTCATGGCACGGCGGCTCCGGCGCGTCTGACGTCCTGTCCGCGGCGCGCCTCCGGATCGAATCGGCGCACGCCTACGTGAGGGCGAACCCGAACGTGGTGGCCCGCGTCGGCCGCGAGGAAAACGGTCGCCCGCTCCTCGTCCAGCGCGTCGCCGTTAAGATCGAGACCGAGGCGGTCGGCCTCCGCTGGCTCGGCGAGCAGGCCCTCGGCGGTGTCAGCCTCACCGGCCTGACCGCCACGGACGAGGCCAAGGCGGTGCAGCGTGCGATCCGCGGGCCCGCCGACGTCGACGCGCACCGCGCCGACCGAGACCGCGTGGCGGCCTCCATCAGGACCTCCATCGGCCGCTGGATCGACGAGTGCTACGAGCGGGCCCGGGACCCCCGCATGGACGTGCAGCCCATTCAACTGCTCAAGGCCCCGACCGGCGCCGGCAAGACCTCGACGCTCGTCGAGATGCTCGCCGAGCGGAAGCGGCAGCGCGGCCCGATGGGGCGCCCCGTGCTGGTCCTGATGCCGAGCTACAACAACATCGAGGAGAGCATCGCCCGCGCGAGGGGCTCGAAGGCGACCGCCGAGGAGGTCACCCAGGTGTTCCGGAAGGTGGCCGCGGCGGCCCAGGCCGAGGCGGAGGGCCTCGGCCTCGACGTCGGGGTCCTGACCGGAAAGGAGCGCGGCGGCTGCCGGATGAGCGAGGCCCTGGCGGTGCTCCGTGAGCGGCAGGTCCCCGCGACCGGGCTGTGCGTCGCCGACGACGAGACGGGATTCGAGCGGAAGGCGCGCATCAAGACCAACCGCGAGAACGCCGCCCGGCGCCGCGCCGGGGAGGACGCCGAGGGGCAGAAGAAGGCGCCTAAGGCGTACTGCCACTACCACCCGGACAACCCGGATGAGGACGCCCCGGGCGGCTGCCCGGTGATCCTGGCGCGGCGGGCTCTGGTCAACCGCGACGTGATCTTCGCGCCGCACGCCTTCATCGGGAACGCCTTCCCGAGCGACATCGGCAACGAGCTCGCCGGCGTGGCCATCGACGAGCGCATCGTCTTCGAGCTGCTGCACCACACCGATATGCCGCTGCTGTCCCTGGACCTGCCGCGGGCCCCGCCGCCGATCCTCCCAGCGGACGACCCGACGATGACCGCCGACGGCCTGCTGGCCGAGCGGCTCGCCGTCGTCCGCGTCGTCTGGGAGGCCCTCGCCGACCGGCGCTGCCCCGCGCAGGCCATCTGGGACCACCCCGACAGGGACAACCTGCGCGGATGCGTCGGGTCCGCCAGGCTCGTCTGCCAGCGCGGCCAGAAGGCGGCGATGGAGGTCAAGCCCAACGTCACCGTGGAGCACCTGCTCCGCCTGTTCAGCGCGCCGGGCCAGACGGACATCCGGAAGGAATCCCGCCTCTGGAAGATCATCTCGGAGCGGCTCGACGCGCTCGCCTCGGACGAGGAGCTCCGCAGCCTGGGCGGTGGTGCCATCGACCCCGGCCTGATCAAGGCCCATGGCGCGGTCGACCGCCGGCTGCAGCTTCTCGCGCCCGGCACGACCGGGCGCGACAGCCCGTGGACGATCCGCATGTCCTGGCGGTCGACCCCCAACTTCGCCGGCCTGCCGACGCTGCTGCTCGACGCCTCGGCCGACGTCGAGATGGTCCGGAAGTGCTGGGGCGGCCGCGAGGTCGTCGAGGTCTCGGTCCCGGCCTACCTCCACGTCCGGACCGTCGCCCTCCTCGACGGCAGCTACGCCACGAGCAGCTTCGACGTGTCCCGGGTCGCCGACGAGAAGGCCGCCCGGGCCATCGCCAAGCGCATCGCGGCGGTCAGGCGCGCCGAGAACATCCTGGCGCACGTCTACGGCTCAGGCAGGGTTCTCACGGTCGCGCCGATGCGCATCCGGAAGGCCCTGCGCATCGCCTACGGGGAGGCGCCCAACATCGACGCCGCACACTATGGCGCTTTGCGCGGCCTCGATTTCGCCAAGTGGCACCGCTGCGTCATGACCGTGGGAAGGCACGAATTCCCGGTGTGGGTCGTGGACGCCCTGGCGGCCGCGCTGACGTACGACGACGACGAGCCCGAGGCACCCTGCGACGTGAACGGGGACGGCATCGACCCGGAGACCGGGGCCGCCCGCGAGCCGCATACGGTCGCCCGCACGTATAAGCTACGGGACGGCAGGGACCTGACTATCCCCGTGTCCGAGATGCCCCACCGCTGGGGCCGGGCGGTGCAGCGGCAGTTCCGGGAGGAGGAGCAGCGCCAGGCGATGGGCCGCCTCCGCCCGGTCTACCGCGACTGCGCCATGGAGCCCCCGGTGTGGGTGGCGATGTCCAAGGTCCTACCGGAGGACACCGTCATCGACGCGGTGACCACCCTGGAGAAGATGTCCGACCTCAACGGTGCCGGCAAGCTGCTCGACGCCGTCCGTCGCGTCGGCGTGCTCGACGTCGAGCTCCTGGCGAAGTTGGCCCCGGACCTGAAGGGGATCTACGGCCACCCGGGCGCTGCCCGGAACATCGGGCTCGACCGGCCCGGCGCCGCGGGCCCGTTCGCGGCGGGCTTCGACCACTACGTCGTCAACGCCGACGGCACGGATCGGGAGGTCCTCATCCCGGCCTACCACGAGGACCCGACGAGCGCGGCCGCAGAGGCCTACGACGCGGCCGGCATGTCCGTCCGGGGCGTGCGCCTCGTGGCGTCCGGGTCGGACCCGCAGCGGTCGCAAGTCAAGGCCCTCGACAAGGTCGACGCCGAGCTCGGCGGCCGGGACGAGCGCTACGCCGCCGAGGAAGCCGCCCGCGCCGCCGCCGTCGCCGCCAGGGCCGAGGGCATCCTCGCCGATCCGTGGCAGAAGGTGTTCGACGATGTCGCCCCGAGGTCGACCGGGTTCGACGTGGCGGAGGACGTCGTCCTGGCGACGCAGGCCGTCAGCCTCGTCCCGGAGGAGCCGGCGGAGCCGTCGGCCGAGGCTCCGACCCAGCCGGCCGCGGCCTCCGTCCCGTTCGTGCCAGCCGTACAGCCGCGTCGAGCGCCGCCAGCCCTGTCAGGCCGTCCGGCACCGTCGGCGCCGGCCGCTGCCGCCGGGCCCGCTGCTCTCCCGCCGGCATCACGCGGCCTGTCCGGGCTGCGCGCGCTGCGCGTGACGTCCGAACCCGCGGAAGCGGCCTGAGGGCGTCGTCGAGGGCGAGGTGGAGGCGGAGCGCCGTCGCCTCGTTCCGCCTGTTCCGGACCCACGACCACGTCGCGGCCAGCCCGGCCGCGGCGAGCTCGGTCGCGACCGGCTCCAGGACGAAGCGCGCCAGGTCGGTCGCCTTCGGGTAGCCGTCGACGCCTAGCGCGTCCCGCATGTCGCCGACCGGCACGTCCAGGGCGAGCTTGCCCCCATCCGTCATGCGCGCCCTCCAGGCCTCGGGCAGCCGCTCCGGGGCGGCGAGCCATGCCTGCATGCGGACGTACGCCAGCGGGCTGTAGCGTGAGCGCATTTGCCGCATGCGGTCGAGGTCGATCCATACCGCCGCGCCTTCCGATTCCCCGATGTCGTCCCCCCCGGCCGCGGCCAGCAGCGTCCGCTCGACCAGCACGCGGGCGGGCCCTGCCTTCGCCTTGCGGCCCTTGTCAGTGCGGAGGTCGCCCGAGACCGGCGCCGTCCCCGGACCGGGGTTCTCGCCGAGCAGGTGCACGCGCATGGTCCGGAGGCGCTGCAGGTCGGCGAATACGGCGGCCGGCTCCGCGCCGAGGTCCCGCCGAAGCGCGGCCGGGCTGACCCAGAGGGCGTCGTAGGCGACCTCGCCGGTGAGGCGGTGGTGATCGAGCCGCTCCTCGCGTTCCCAGTTCTCGTAGCGGTCCCAATCGTCCACGCGGGCCGCCTCCCGGGCCAGCAGGCCGAACAGCAGCCGCATGGCCGAGGCGGTCACCTCGACGTCGCCGCGGCCGCCCACGGACACGACGAGGGAGGTGGCGACGGTTCGGGACAGGGGCACGAGGCTCGTCATGCCCGTAGAATGCCCGTTTTCCGGGAAAAGCGCAAACCTACTCGATGCTTGCGGTGATCCCAGGGAGTAAATGAGGGGGGGGATTATAGGGGGGGGAGCCGCTTAGGGAAGTTTAGCCCTCAACCGCGCCCTGCGCAGCATGGGGGAGCCTACCTATGGTCACCTCCCTGAGGCTTCCCGTAGTCGCCGCGCCGCCGTTGGCGTCGAGGCGCCGAAACGTGCTGTGGTGACCTCCGTGCTGGGGGTACCCCCAGCTTTGCTGAAGTTTCTTGGGTCAGACGGGCGGGCGGCACCGGCGTCGCGACAGGCCCGGAGGCATGGCAGGGAGCGCCGTCTGGCGGGGTCGAACGGGCGCCGTGGGTCTTTCCCCATCCGCGCGTGCGAGGGGACGTCTCAGGCCTCCCTGCGCCGCGGTCCGATCTGGCGCCGGCCCGTTGGAAACTTTCGTGTCCGGGTGCTTCAATGTCCGCATGACCCCGATGCCCAGCACCGAGACGCACGAGACCGCCGCGGCCCGCACGGCCCGGCAGAAGCGGGATGCGGCCGACCGCGCCCGCGAGCACCGGGAGCGCCAGCGCTCCGAGATGGAGGCCCTGCGGGCCCGCGTCGCCGAACTCGAACCTCTCGTCGCGCGCGTGGCCGAGCTTGAGGCGCTCGTGACGCACGCCGAGGTCGATTGCCTGGTGGTCGCCGGTCTCGCCAGGGCAATTGCACGCGCCCCGGGGCACCGGCCCGAGGCACCGGTCGCAGGCAGCGTGCAGGTGCCGGCAATCCTCGATCAATGCGGGAAGGCCGGCAGGGCCGCCGGCGGCGACTATGCGTCGTGCGCCCATGCTGCCGGCGTCCGCATTCAGGCGGCGGTCAATCAGTTCGCCCCACGAGCCAGGGCCGCTTGACATGGCCTCGGTTGCCGCGAATCGGCTGATTCGTTATCGTGGCGACGTCTGCCGCTACGACCTTCGGGTGGTTCAGCGACGAGATGGACACTGCCTCAAGGCCCCGAGCCGGCTCGCGCCGCCGGGGCCTCTTTTTTCGGAGCGTGACCCGTGACCGGGCTGGCCGTCGACATCCGCGTCCGGGAAGCCGTCGAGGCGGTGCAGGACGCCTTCACCGAGTTCGGCGAGAAGGCCTTCGCGCGCGCCGTCCAGTACAGCCTCAACCGGGTGACCGTTGAGGCGACGAACCGTTTCCGCGAGCGCATGCCCATCGAGCTCCGGCACGCCAATGCGTTCACGCTGAAGGCCGTCCGGTACGAGCTCGACAAGACCCGGCTCAGCGCGGTCTCGAACCTCGACGACATCGTGTCGGCGGTCTTCCTCCAGCCGTTGCAGTCGACCTGGATGAAGTACGCCTTCGGTGAGACGCACCGACCCGGCGGCGACGTCGGCATCGAGGCGTTCATGCCGAACCAGTCGCAGATCTACATCCCGAACGAGGACGGCCTGCGGGCGAGCTTCGGCATCCGACCGAACGGCGCCGGGAACTACCGCTCGTCCGACATGCGCATCATCGGCCGGGCGCTGGCCGCGGGCTACGAACGGAACACCGGCTACGGCGGGAAGTGGGGCGCGTTCGAGATCAAGCACGGCGACCGGGACGCGGCGCGCCTCGGGGTCGGCGTCCATGCCCGGCCCCCGCGGGGTCTCGCGATCAACGGACGCGAGCGCCTGAAGTCCAAGATGCGGCGCGGGCAGGCCAGCGCGCCCCGGACGCAGTTCACGGCCGCCGGCGGGCGCCAGGTCGACGTGCCGAAGGTCGTCAACATGGACCGCCCGAGGTTGCTGTTCCTCACCCAGCCCGACGCGACCTACAAGCCGCTCCTGACGCCCTCGTGGGAAGACGAGATGCAGCGCGCGGCGTCGCGGATCGGCGACTACATGGAGGAGGAGCTCGTGAACAAGCTGGAGCACGCCGTGGCGAAGGGGAGGAAGGTGCGATGACAATGCGCTGGACTAGGGCAGTCAGGCCGGCCAAGCCTGGCTTGGCCGGCGAGGGTCTCGACCGCATCGTGCGTGATGTTTCGACCGACGACACGATCAGCGAGCTCGATACACGGCTGGACGAGGCCGGGCTGACGGCGAGGCTTTCACCTGACTGGCTGGACGGCCTGCGCCTGCGCAAGCGGAGGCTCATCGACGGCATTCGGTATTCGACACCCGGCGACGCGCTCGATCCCGAGGACGCCGAGGACATCGTCCAGGCCGCGCTAGACGAGGCCCGACAGGCGGCGGGCTAACGTCGGCATACCGTCAGCACGTGGTGTGCGCACAGATGCGCACGGGGCAAGGCACAAGTGGGTTCGACCCCGAATCGTCCACCACGCGATAGCATCCCGCGATGCCCGGCAAGGTCGGGGCGGGAGGGCGCGATGCTGATCAAGAGGCCGTTCGAGTGGTGGGCCCGGCTAACGAAGGCCGAGGAGCCCTGCGACGTGTACGCGGGCGCGCCTGTGTACCTGACATCGGAGGAGCTCGAACAGCGCCGTGCGGACATGCGCGAGGCCTGCGAGCGCGACAAGGCAGTGGGGGACATGGGACTGACGGTGCTTCATCACGACGACCGACTGCGATCACGAGAGCCCGAACTTACCGATCCTAGCCCAGGACATCATGCCGAACGCGCCCGACCAACCTTGGGTCAAACCGGCGCGTAGCCGGTCATTCGGCAGGTCATTTCGGACGCGGCCTGCGTAGGTGATTGTGTAGCCGCTTGCCTTGGCGACGAGCTCGACGGTGACCGGATTGGGCCCCGTGGCGGTGAGGATGCCGGCGCCGATGGTGGCGTTGATCATCGTCAGGGTCAGGAGGAGGTTCACCGCGAAGGGAGACCGCCCCGCCGTCCCGTACAGCGCCAGGATCCTTAGGCATTCCGCAGGAGGATCGCCGTCCGGGCAGTGGAGGACGTGACGAGGAAGGCGAGGACGATGTTCACGAGCGTCACGCCGAGCGTGAAGCGGACCCGAGAGAGCGGCTGCGGCCATCTGATGTTCTGGCTCATCGGACGGACAGGCCATCTGCCACTCGCGCTTAGAAACCATAGCCAACTTCCCGGCTGTTGCCCCGCTGCAGGTTGTAAAGACGCGACAGAGCGAAGAGCGGGAAGAACAGCCGGTAGCCATGGTACTTGAGGTAGAACACCCGCGGGAAGCCGACGGCGTTGTAGGCCCGCTCCCGCCACTCGCCGTCCTCGCCTTGCGTCCGCTGCAGGTAGGCCGCCCCGCGCAGTACCGCTGGGTGATCAGCCTGTCCGACGGCCATCAGGCCGAGCACCGCCCATGCCGTCTGTGAGGGCAGGCTCTCGGCGTTCTCAACGTAGTGGCCAAGGTCGTAGCTGCGCTCGTCTTCGCCCCAGCCGCCGTCCGCGCGCTGGATCGAAACCAGCCAGTCAACGGCCCGGCGCACCATCGGGTCGTCGTGCGGAACCCCGGCCGCGTTGAGCGCGCAGAGCACCGACCACGTGCCGTAGACGTAGTTGGTGCCCCAGCGCCCATACCAGCTGCCGTCGCGCTCCTGCTCGGCCCGAAGGTAGGCCAAGGCGCGCTCGATAGCCGGCCGGTCCTCCTCGTGGCCGAGCTGAGACAGGAAGGAGATGCAGCGGCCGGTCACGTCGGCGGTTGGCGGGTCGAGCAAAGCGCCGTGGTCCGAGAACGGGATGTGGTTCAGAAACTCTCGGTCGTTGTCGGCATCGAAGGCGCCCCAGCCACCGTTGCGGCTCTGCAGCCCCACGATCCAACGTCGCGCCTTCTCGACCGCCTCGGCGTGCTCGGGACGACCGTTGCGGTGGAGCAGCATGGCGACCACGGCCGTGTCGTCCACGTCCGGATAGTGGTCGTTGCGGTACTGGAAGGCCCAGCCGCCGGGCTCTGCGTCCGGCCTGACCTCGGCCCAGTCCCCACGCACGCCTGTGACCTGGCGCGCCACCAGCCAGTCACAGGCGGCGTCGAGCTCTTTCTGGACCTCGACGCCGCCGCTGCGTGCCGCCTCGATCAGGGCATGCCCGGACAAGCTAGTGTCCCAGACCGGCGAGACGCAGGGTTGGCAGTAGACCTCCTCGTCCGTCTCGATGAGCAGCTTGTCGATGGCCTTCCAGATCGTGACGCGGCGCGGGTCGTCCTCGGGGTAGCCGAGCACGTCGTACATCATCAGTGCGTAGGCCATGGCCGGATAGATCGCGCCAAGCCCGTCCTCGCCGTTCAGGCGCTGCTCAACGAAGTCGACGGCCTTGGCGATGGCGCTCTCGCGCGCGACCTTCGAGAACAGGGGCTCGGTCCAGCGCAGCACTGTGTCGATGTGCTTGAACACCACGCCCCAGCGTGAGCGGTAGGGACCGCGGATCCAATCGCGAACCTGATCCGGCGGCGTCCGGAAGATCTCTTCGAAGCTCACCCGGCGCGGGTTGCGGGCGCGTGGCTGGAGCGCCTGCAGCACGAGGAGCGGTACCACGCAGGTGCGGGCCCAGTACGACATCGCCCAGATGTTGAAGAAGGACCACTTTGGCAGGTGCATGATCTCGACGGGCATCACCGGTACGCCGCGCCACGGGATGGCACCGAACAGGGCAAGCTGGATGCGGGTGAAGACGTTGGCCCGCTCCGCTCCACCGTGGCCGAGAATGGCCTGGCGCGCCCGCGCCATGTGCGGCGCCTGCGGATCGTCGCCGAGGGCCTTCAGGGCGCAGTAGGCCTTCACGCTGGCCGAGATGTTGAACTCGCCGGCGTGGAACATGGGCCAGCCGCCGTGCTCGCCCTGGGTGCTCCTGAGGTAGGCGCCGATCCGGGCCTGCCGCTCGGGCGTGATGCGGTCCATGTAGTGCTCCAGCAGCACGTACTCGGCCGGGATGGTGGCGTCCGCCTCCAGCTCGAAGACCCAGTGGCCGTCACGGCGCTGACGGCGGCCTAGGGCGCGGCCGGCGCCGGCGATGGCACGCAGGGTCTCAGGCGCGGAGAAGCGAGGCTCCGTGTTCATCGGTCACTCTACTCGTGTTGGGTTGCGGCTAGCGTCGGGCCATGCGGGGGCCGCGACGGCTCAGAGGAGCTTGAGGATGTCGTCGAAGACGCCGTCCCACTGGTTCTGGCTCATCTCGACCAATCCGAGGCTGCGCAGGAAGAAGGCTCCCTCGGCGGCGAGAAAGGCCGTGCGGGCCCGGCGCTCTGCCTCGGAGCCGGGGTCGAATCTGCCGATCCATGTTGCGTACCAGGAGCGGACGCGCTGCAGGTACTCGGGCGATTGCAGCAGGGTCACGAGCATGCCGGCCATCTTGGTCTGTGTGGCCTCGTCGATCCGGCCTGATGCCACGACGTAGCCCCGCGCGCGCTCGATGGTGCCCGCATCCGCCGCGGTACTGCGCGCGACCTCGACGTCGAACGCCGCGAACCACCGCTCGACCATGGCGGCGATCAGGTCGTCCTTGCTGCCGAAGCAGTATTGCAGGCCGCCCTTGGTGATGCCGGCGGCCTTGGCCAGGGCGTCGAAGGTCAGCGCCGTGGCGCCCTCCTCGCGCACGATGCGCTCGGCGATGTCGAGGACCTTCTCGCGGTCGATGCTCCTCGGACGACCCATCAGACCTACCTACCTTTCCAATCCATACGGATGGAATTAAATAAGGTCTCAAAGGATGGCAAGTCGCGCCTTGTAATACGGCGCCGGACGGTCACCGAGAATGGATTGTCCGACCCACACCGACCGCATCCGAAACACAAGCTGCGCTTCCAGTATGTGGATCGGCGTCGAACACGGACCTACTGGTCACCCGCGCCTAAGTATCTGAAAAAATTTGTTTTGGCCCCCGACAGTGGGTGCCGATTCGGAGCCGATCGGCGTCCAAAGGGTGCCCACTTCCGTGAAAGAAAAGCCTTTTCGGTCAGATCTTTGAGCACGAGTCGGCGGTGGGCCGAGTTTGGACGTTGATCCACATGCCGGCAGGCCGAGACGTTCCTGCGAGACGTGTCCGCTCCGGCCCGAACGGGGCACGTCATGCAGCGCAGACCGAAGAACGAACAGGCATGAGCGGGGACGCCGCGCAGGTGGCCTACCAGGCCGCTGGCGTCATCGTGCTGGCCTACGCTGCCGATGCGAAACCGCCTCTCACCCAGAAGCTGACCGCGCGCCTGCACGCCCTTTTGGCCGACGCTGTTCAAGATCAGGCCGGAGGCGCTCCTTGGGTGCTGCTGGAGCGGCTGAACGCCGCGCTTGACGCGTTTGAGACCGAGCTCCGCTCCGTCGTAGGCCCAGGGTCACGTCCCTGGACGCGGCGACGGGCGCAGCCTCGATGGAGCACCGGTCCGAGGCCGGCCAGCCGCTCCGGGCCTTCGGCGGCCAGTAGGCGAGACAGTGACCGCAAGCACCCTTTCGCCCGTCGGACAAGCTGGAATACAGATCACGTATGAGTGAGGCACCGGGGACAGTCAGGACCTTCTCGCATCCCGGCCGGGGGCGGAACAAGGCGCGCAGCGTACCCAAGGGGCGCCAGGTCGAGCCGCGGGCGAAGGTCGAGATCGAGGAGCTTCTCGGCTCCCGCTCGCGCCAGCGCGACCTGCTCATCGAGCACCTCCACCTGATCCAGGACACCTACGGCCAGATCAGCGCCGAGCACTTGGCGGCGCTGGCCGACGAGATGGCCCTGGCCTTCGCCGAGGTGTTCGAGACCGCGACCTTCTACGCGCATTTCGACGTCGTGAAGGAGGGTGAGGCTTCCATCCCGAGGCTGACCGTCCGGGTCTGCGACAGCATCACCTGTGCGATGTTCGGCGCCGACGCGTTGCTGGAGACGCTCCAGCGGGAACTCGCCTCCGACGCCGTCCGCGTCGTGCGCGCGCCCTGCGTCGGCCTGTGCGACCACGCGCCTGCCGTCGAGGTCGGGCACAACTTCCTGCACAAGGCCGACCTCGCCTCCGTGCGGGCCGCGGTCGAGGCGGGCGACACGCACGCTCACATCCCGGACTACGTCGACTACGAGGCCTATCGGGCCGCCGGCGGGTACGCGACCCTCGACCGGCTCCGCAGCGGCGACCTTCCGGTCGACGACGTCCTGAAGGTGCTCGACGACGGCGGCCTGCGCGGCCTCGGCGGCGCGGGCTTCCCGACGGGGCGCAAGTGGCGCTCGGTGCGTGGCGAGCCCGGCCCCCGGCTGATG
The DNA here is from genome assembly GCF_003254375.1 of Methylobacterium sp. XJLW. Taxonomy (NCBI): domain Bacteria; kingdom Pseudomonadati; phylum Pseudomonadota; class Alphaproteobacteria; order Hyphomicrobiales; family Methylobacteriaceae; genus Methylobacterium; species Methylobacterium sp. XJLW. The sequence continues at coordinate 931,902 of NZ_CP016429.1, forward strand.
GCGGTCAACGGGGACGAGGGCGAGCCCGGCACCTTCAAGGACCAGCTCTACCTCAACACCGACCCGCACCGCTTCCTCGAGGGCATGTTGATCGGCGCCCACGTCGTCGAGGCGCCGGAGGTCTACATCTACCTGCGGGACGAATACCCCATCTCCCGCGAGATCCTGACGCGCGAGATCGCGAAGCTCCCCGAGGGCGGCCCGCGCATCCACCTGCGCCGCGGTGCCGGCGCCTATATCTGCGGCGAGGAATCCTCGCTGATCGAGTCCCTCGAGGGCAAGCGCGGGTTGCCGCGGCACAAGCCGCCGTTCCCGTTCCAGGTCGGCCTGTTCAACCGTCCGACGCTGATCAACAACATCGAGACGCTGTTCTGGGTCCGCGACCTGATCGAGCGGGGCGGCGATTGGTGGAAGAGCCACGGCCGCAACGACCGCGTCGGCCTGCGCTCCTACTCGGTCTCGGGGCGGGTGAAGGAGCCGGGCGTCAAGCTCGCTCCGGCGGGCCTCACCATCCAGGAACTCATCGACGAGTATTGCGGCGGCATGGCAGACGGCCACACCTTCGCGGCCTACCTGCCGGGCGGTGCGTCCGGCGGCATCCTGCCGGCGTCGATGAACGACATCCCGCTCGATTTCGGGACGCTGGAGAAGTACGGCTGCTTCATCGGGTCCGCCGCCGTCGTGATCCTGTCGGACCGGGACGATGTGCGCGGCGCCGCGTTGAACCTGATGCGGTTCTTCGAGGACGAGAGCTGCGGGCAGTGCACCCCCTGCCGTTCGGGGACCCAGAAGGCCCGCATCCTGATGGAGCAGGGCGTCTGGGACACCGAACTCCTGGGCGAGCTGTCCCAGTGCATGCGGGACGCCTCGATCTGCGGCCTCGGCCAAGCCGCCTCGAACCCGCTCAGCAGCGTCATCAAGTATTTCCCGGACCTGTTCCCCGCCCCGCGCGCCGCGGCTGCCGAGTGAGGCAACCGATGGCGCCGGCGAACTCTACCCCGATGTCCGAGCCAGGAGCGGCCGCATGAGCAACGCCCCCGAACAGCACGGCGACAAGACCGAGAAGTCCGAGATCCGGGCCGACGGGCTGCAGGATGCGGGCGGTCCCGCGCAGGGCCCGAAGCCGGAGGCCGGCGGCTCCTACTCGGAAGGCGCGAAGGCGGGCGGCCAGGCCGCACCGGAGCCGTCGGGCCTGCACGATCTGAAGGGGCGGCCGACCGCACCCCCGACCATCGCGTTCGAGCTCGACGGACAGCAGGTCGAGGCCGCCCCCGGCGAGACGATCTGGGCCGTCGCCAAGCGCCTCGGCACCCACATCCCGCACCTCTGCCACAAGCCCGAGCCCGGCTACCGTCCGGACGGCAATTGCCGCGCCTGCATGGTCGAGATCGAGGGCGAGCGCGTGCTGGCCGCCTCGTGCAAGCGCACGCCGGCCGTGGGCATGAAGGTCAAGACTGCGACCGAGCGCGCCACCAAGGCGCGCGCTATGGTGCTCGAACTGCTCGTGGCCGACCAGCCCGAGCGCGAGACCTCGCACGACCCGACATCGCACTTCTGGGTGCAGGCCGACTTCCTCGACGTATCCGAGAGCCGCTTTCCCGCAGCCGAGCGCTGGACCGGCGACTTCAGCCACCCGGCCATGAGCGTCAATCTCGACGCCTGCATCCAGTGCAACCTCTGCGTCCGCGCCTGCCGCGAGGTCCAGGTCAACGACGTCATCGGCATGGCCTACCGCTCGGCGGGCGCCAAGGTCGTGTTCGACTTCGACGACCCGATGGGCGGCTCGACCTGCGTGGCCTGCGGCGAGTGCGTCCAGGCCTGTCCGACCGGCGCGCTGATGCCGTCCGCCTACCTTGACGCGGAGCACAAGACCCGGACGGTCTATCCCGACCGCGAGGTGACCTCGCTGTGCCCCTATTGCGGCGTCGGCTGCCAGGTCTCCTACAAGGTGAAGGACGAGAAGATCGTCTACGCCGAGGGCGTGAACGGCCCGGCCAACCACAACCGACTCTGCGTGAAGGGGCGCTTCGGCTTCGACTACGTCCACCACCCCCACCGCCTGACGGCGCCGCTGATCCGCCTGGACAACATCCCGAAGGACGCCAACGATCAGGTCGACCCGGCCAACCCGTGGACGCACTTCCGCGAGGCGACCTGGGAGGAGGCGCTCGACCGCGCCGCCGGCGGCCTCAAGACGGTCCGCGACACGCATGGCCGCAAGGCGCTCGCCGGCTTCGGCTCCGCGAAGGGCTCGAACGAGGAGGCCTACCTCTTCCAGAAGCTCGTCCGGCTCGGGTTCGGCTCGAACAATGTCGACCACTGCACCCGGCTGTGCCACGCCTCGTCGGTCGCCGCCCTCATGGAGGGGCTGAACTCGGGCGCCGTGTCGGCGCCGTTCTCGGCGGCGCTCGACGCCGAGGTCATCATCGTGATCGGCGCCAACCCGACCGTGAACCACCCGGTCGCGGCGACCTTCCTCAAGAACGCCGTGAAGCAACGCGGCGCCAAGCTGATCGTCATGGACCCGCGCCGGCAGGTGCTGTCGCGGCACGCCTACAAGCACCTCGCGTTCAAGCCCGGCTCGGACGTGGCGATGCTCAACGCGATGCTCAACGTGATCATCGAGGAGCGGCTCTACGACGAGCAGTACATCGCCGGCTACACCGAGAACTTCGAGGCGCTGAAGGAGAAGATCGTCGAGTTCACGCCGGAGAAGATGGCCTCGGTCTGCGGCATCGACGCGGAGACGCTGCGCGAGGTCGCCCGGCTCTACGCCCGCGCCAAGTCCTCGATCATCTTCTGGGGCATGGGCATCAGCCAGCACGTCCACGGCACGGACAACTCGCGCTGCCTGATCGCGCTCGCCCTCGTCACGGGGCAGATCGGGCGCCCCGGCACCGGCCTGCATCCGCTGCGCGGCCAGAACAACGTCCAGGGCGCGTCCGACGCCGGCCTGATCCCGATGGTCTACCCGGACTACCAGTCGGTCGAGAAGGCCGCGGTGCGGGAGATGTTCGAGGAGTTCTGGGGTCAGAAGCTCGACCCGCAGAGGGGCCTCACCGTCGTCGAGATCATGCGGGCGATCCACGCCGGCGAGATCAAGGGCATGTTCGTCGAGGGCGAGAACCCGGCGATGTCCGATCCCGACCTGAACCACGCCCGTCACGCCTTGGCGATGCTCGACCACCTCGTCGTGCAGGACCTGTTCCTGACGGAGACCGCCTTCCACGCCGACGTGGTGCTGCCGGCCTCTGCCTTCGCCGAGAAGGCCGGCACCTTCACCAACACCGACCGTCGCGTGCAGATCTCGCAGCCGGTGGTGTCCCCGCCGGGCGACGCGCGGCAGGATTGGTGGATCATCCAGGAACTGGGGAAGCCCCTCGGCCTGCCCTGGAACTACGGCGGCCCGGCCGACATCTTCCGCGAGATGGCCATGGTGATGCCGTCGTTCAACAACATCACCTGGGAGCGCCTGGAGCGCGAGGGCGCCGTGACCTACCCGGTCGACGCGCCGGACAAGCCCGGCAACGAGATCATCTTCTACGCCGGCTTTCCCACGGAGAGCGGGCGCGCGAAGATCGTCCCGGCTGCCGTGGTGCCGCCGGACGAGCTGCCGGACGAGGACTACCCGATGGTCCTGTCGACCGGCCGCGTGCTCGAACCCTGGCACACCGGGTCGATGACCCGGCGCGCCGGCGTCCTCGACGCGCTGGAGCCCGAGGCGGTCGCCTTCATGGCGCCGAAGGAGCTCTACCGGCTCGGGCTGGAGCCCGGCGACACGATGAAGCTGGAGACGCGCCGCGGCGCCGTCCACCTGAAGGTGCGCTCCGACCGCGACGTGCCGGTCGGCATGATCTTCATGCCGTTCTGCTACGCCGAGGCCGCGGCCAACCTGCTGACGAACCCGGCGCTCGACCCGATGGGCAAGATCCCCGAGTTCAAGTTCTGCGCGGCCCGGGCCTCCGCCGTCCACGCGACGCCCATGGCCGCCGAGTAGCGGCCGATCGAACGAACTACCCGTCGGCACGTCCCCCGGCGTGCCGCCCGACCTCGAATGTAGAGACTGTGAGAATAGAGGGCAGCGCCTGCAGCGGAACCACTAAGGGTAACAGTTGAAGGTTTGGTCCTGCTGTGTGGTGGTGAGGTTGACCACCTTGCTGCGGGCGATGCGGCTTATGGCCAAATTCTGCACGGTCGTGTCCGCCACGAGCACAGCATCAAGCATCGCCTGACAAAGCCCAACCACCCATGAATCAGGATCAAGTTAAGCGGATGAAAAGCACCCTCAAGGACGCGGCAGTCAAACGCCTGCAAGCATGACCTTCAGGTCTGGACGAAGGCTTCTAGACGCCTCAAGCTCCACCCATCACCCCACATCCTGGAACGATGAATCTTAAGTTGTTTAGTAATATCTTGTTCTACTTTGAATCCTGCTAATTACCCTGGGACACTACGCCCAGAGAGCGAATGTTCACCGTATTGCGCGTCCATGACAACTGACTTTTAAGTTACGGATTGCATAATTCACCGAGTCCAAGACCGACCGAAAGCATATCTTGAGCCGCCCGCACTCGCGTCGAGTGCTCGGATGGTGGTCGGTTCAGTTTTAGGCCAGTCAGTCCGGCAAGCTTGCGGAACAGGCGACGCACTTCCTGCGCCTCGAGAGCTGTACGGCTGGAACGTCCGCCTTTGCTAACGGCGCGGAACACTCATGGCCTTACCTGGGCCCCTTTGAGCATCGTCGCAGACGATCTGGAACGCGGGCGGCTGGTGCGTGCCGCCGGCCCGGCCAGCGACATTCCCGTCGAGATCCGCCTCTACCGTCCGCGTGCCCGGTAAAGCCCGGCGGCAGAGCGGCTCTGGTCACTCCTAATCAACTCCGACCAGGATGAGCAAGCTGAAAGACCGTTGCAGTGCCTCCGACCTGAGGTCGAGCTCGGCTCAGACGCCGAACGGCCATAGAGGCAGCGGGCTGCGATTGGGCCTCAACGATTAGGCGTCGCGTAGCTCCTTGATCATCAGGCTCGATCGTCACAGCCGAGGCCTGTCGAGAGAAGCAGATCCGGCGAACAGTTCGGTTTCGGCATGGTCGCACCGCCGAGCCTAACGAGTGAGCAGGCTGCATTAATTTTCAACCCGGCACGCCTCAACGTGGGCAATTTGGCGGAATGGTGCCAACAGTCACCATTGCGCACGTTCCTCACTCCAATGAAAATTTCTTCCAAGGAAATGCCGATCACTCCGCGACGTGGCGGGCTCAACCGTGGGACGGTTTGTTGAAGACCCCTCTCGCACGCATCGCCTGAGCTTCGCGAACCCGTTTTGGAGACCTGATGAATGATTGATCAGGGCATTAAAAGTCGCCCAGTCTATGAGCGGCTCAAAATCGATCCCACAGGTCTACGCCACCTCTTGGCGACTGACGCGGCTGCCTTTCTCTCCGACCCGTTCGTGGCAGGTGCGCAGGGCTTAGAGGTTTGGAGCGTTGGCTCTCGCGAAGCCGCGGGCGTGACCGCGCGGCCTATGACGGATAAAGGCCGCAACTTCCGGTCTGTCCAGCAGATGCTCGACCGGCTCGCGCACCGCTTAGAGCACGAGCAGATGGGTTTGCGGCTGTATGCAGCCGGGCAAGAGGGATTTCTTTGGGATGTCCATGGCATTGCTCAACGCGCCGGAATGGGCAAGCGAGAGATCTTTCTGACCCATTTCGGGTCGCAAGCACGTCGCGTCCATTGTGTTCACTGCCAAACTTTCAACGAACGCGTGACCACGACAATCGTTCGCTGCGACGGCTGCGGCGCCAACCTGTTCGTGCGAGACCATTTCTCGCGTCGCCTGTCCGCCTTCATGGGCGTGAAGGTCGACGCAGAAGTTCCCGGCGATGTTCCTTCCGCAGAGCAGGCCTATCTATGATCCTCCAAGGCAATCTGCCGGCGCGCGTGGTTGGCATTGAGCGCATTAGCCCGACGCTCAAGCGCTTCCGATTCGCACCGGATAACGGACGTGAATTCCCCACAGCGGCACCCGGCGCGCATATTCTGATCACCCTCAAGGGCCGTGATCGCGTTTGGAAGAACGCCTATTCGCTGGTGACGCCGCCCGATCACCGCGACCAATACGCGATCATCGTCCGTCGGGCGCAGGAGTCTCGCGGTGGCTCGCACTTTTTGCACGATATCATCCAGGGCGGGGAGAAGGTCGAACTTAGCGCTCCCGCAAGTTTGTTTCCGATCGCATCGCTAGCCCGCAAACATATCCTGATCGGAGGCGGCATCGGCCTGACGCCGTTCCTGTCTTACCTGCCTGTGCTCAAATCCCGTTCGGCGGCGTTCGAACTTCACCAGTTCTGCTCCGCGGACGAGGTCGACGCTTTCAGAAGCCTTGTCGGTGACGACAGCCAAGTTCGCGTGCACGGATCGCACGCGCGGCCTTCGCTTGAGGACATTCTCTTCTCCCAGCCCCTCGGAACGCATGTTTACACTTGCGGTCCCGAGGGGCTGATGAACGCCGTGACCCGGACGGCGCGTCAGCTTGGCTGGCCGGAGAACTCGATCCATCAGGAAAGTTTCGGGGCCGCCGCCGGAGGCGAGCCTTTCATCGTCCGGCTAAGCCAATCTCAGAAGACGATCCAGGTCGGCGAGACGCAGAGCCTACTCGAAGCTCTCGAGAGTGCCGGCGTTGACGCACCCTGCCTTTGCCGCGGCGGGGCATGCGGCGTCTGCCTCGTGCCCGTAATAGACGGTGAGCCCGACCACCGAGATCATGTTCTCTCCGACGCGGAGAAGGCCGAGGGCCGCCTAATAGCGACATGCGTCTCGAGAGCAAAATCCGGGTCCCTGGTACTTGATCTCTGAGGAGGTAATTATGGGTATCCAATTCAAACTCAACGAGACATTCCGGGACGATTTTTCGTACAAGAACAGCGATACGGCTGTTTTGCGTTTTCCGTTCCCGTTTGCCGAAGACAAATACATGTACTCGGTAAACATCGAGCCGCATGTCAAAGGTGGCGGAAGCCCCGTGTTCGATCACGCATTCGATGTTGACGAGCACTACGTTGCTGAATGTCGCGAGCGCGCGATAGTGCTGGAAAAGGAGCCGAAGCGCTGCCAAGTGCTGCCGCACATGATGCCGGCTCAATGGGACACCCTCGAGCTCATTATGGAAAGCTTGGCGGCGGACTATCCCGAGCACTTCACGCTGGAGAAAGACGGGTCCAACTGGCACTGGGTTAATCAGCCCTTAGGTATAGATCAGCGCTTTGTCTTCGGCGATGTCGCCACACTTCCCTGCGAGCCGTTCGAGTATATTACGCGACAGGCGCAGGGCGATTTCACGCTTCAGGACCATAGAGACAACAATCTCTACGTCGACGGCGGTATGGTGACGACTCAAGCGGACTGGTCGCTTGAGTTCGATATTGGCATGAGCTTCCACGAATGGCATGGGCCCGTGCCGCTCGCCCACGACATCGGCGTGTTCGACCGAGCGTTGCAGTACCTGCTCCGGCTACAGTACGGTCACCCTGTGCGGCGGCTGAACTGGACGATGACGATCAATCCTCGCCTCGACACGTCGCCGGAAAATTATCCAGACTGGGGACCCGACCGTACAACAGTGACGTCCGAGAACGTCGCTCAGAAGGTTCACCTCCGCGTCGAGCTTCAGACTCTCTCCCGGCTGCCTCGGTCAAACGCCATCCTCTTCGGTGTTCGGTGCTACCTCATCAGCCTCCAAGACATCGAACGCGTTGAAAAATGGCGTAAGCGCCTTCACCGTGTCCTGAAAGGTCTTCCGCCTGAGTTGGCGGAGTATAAAGGTCTGACACGGTACGTGGGGCACGTCATCTCGCGTTTGGAAGCAACTGACGACGGCGCCGCGTTATCGCTAGGAATTCAGCCAGATCAGTCTCGGTTGCCCGCTTAGGGCCCGGCAGCACGAGTGCAGGCTGATGCGAATAGGCGGCAATGCGCACTGCCGCTGGAAGCTGCTGAGGGCAGCGCTCTCAAGGCGGCGATACAATCTCGGTCAACTGCGCGGGGGATCCGACTAGGTCCTCCCGCGACAATAGGCTCCCAAACTCAGGACACGCTCGATCCGCTCGAGCTATAACGCCAATAAAGACTCGCAGACCGTTCGTGCGGAGCGCTCCATATCACCTTGCGCGCCCGCCACGGCAGTTTTCAGTTGGAGATCGACCTAGGGATCGTGCTCAGTAACGTTGTTCGGAGTTTGTGCCATGCGAAATCTCTACAGCGAGATAGGCGAGGATAAGCTCCGCCTCCTAGTGGACAAATTCTACGACATCGTCGAGCAAGATCCGGCGGTTGAAGAATTGCACCTTCTCCATCTGCGCGGCCACGGCATCAATCATTCCAGGTCCGAACAGTTCAGGTTCCTGTCGGGATTTTTCGGAGGGCCCAAGCTGTACGTTGAGAAATTCGGCCATGCCAACCTGACGCGGATCCATGAGCACATCGAGATCGGGCCCACCTTGCGTACGCTATGGCTCAACTGCATGGCGCGGGCAGTGAGCGAAATTAAGTTACCGGAGGAAACGGGGGCAGAAGTAATGCGGCATCTCACCAGAATAGTAAGTACCATCGGCCGGAGCCGCCAGTAAAACCCGCCAAATTTTCCCTGATTGGGATTGCCAGAGGGCGGTGCAGAAAAGCCTACCTCCGGCCCGGTCCGCAATCGAAGCGTGGCTGCACAGCCAGCCGAACTCGGCGCTTCTACGCCGTCAGACCATCAAGAGACAACAGAGAACCATTGAAGCCTAGGTTCAAAAAATACAACCAAGGAGAACTATCATGAACACCGTATCGTCTGGGACAGCCGGTCCCCCAATAGTGGCCGCTACACCTAAAATACATTCCGCAGAGGAGGGCAAACTCCACCGCTCGATCAACTGGACAGGCGCATTCTGGGTGGCCAGCGGTGTGCCAGCCCTCGTCCTGTTCTCCGTCGGCGGCATCGCTGGTAACACCGGCAAGCTCGCCTTTCTGATCTGGACGTTGTCCATGATCATGGGATTTCTTCAGTCGTTCACCTACGCGGAGATCGCAGGTCTATTTCCGAACAAGTCGGGTGGTGCTTCCGTGTACGGAGCGGCCGCATGGGTGCGGTACTCGAAACTCACTGCCCCCCTGTCCGTCTGGTGTAACTGGGTGGCGTGGTCGCCCGTGCTCTCGCTCGGATGTTCGATCGCAGCTGCATACATCCTCAATGCCTTCGCGCCTCAGCCGTCAGCAACGTCGGCCGCGGTGACGGATTGGCTCGCGACCCATGGCGCAAATCTGCAGATGACGGACGCCGAGAAGACGGCCGCTGCAGTTGCCGCGCTGTCGCCGGGCATCCGGACCTGGTCGCTGTTCCAGACGAGCTTCGGCCCAGTTTCAATGTCGCTCAACGCAGCTTTCTTCATTGGCGCTGCTCTGATGCTCGCGGTTTTCGCAATCCAGCATCGTGGTGTCTCCGGCACAGCCAGCGTGCAAAAGTACATCGGTCTTGTTGTGATCATTCCGATGTTCATCGTTGGCGTCGTCCCGCTTCTGATCAACGGCGTGAACTGGTCTAATTTCTCGCCGCTTGTACCGCTGGCAGCGCCGAATGCGCCGGCATCTGGCGAGTGGAACATCGCGGGCTGGACCTTGGTGCTCGGTGGCATGTTCATCGCGGCATGGTCGACTTACGCGTTCGAGACGGCGATCTGCTACACGAGCGAGTTCCGGGATCCGGCCAAGGACACGTTCAAGGCAATCTTCTACTCTGGTCTGCTCTGCCTTGTGCTGTTTACACTCGTGCCTTTCACTTTCCAGAGCATGCTGGGCGTTGAAGGCATGCTCGATCCTTCGATTGCCGACGGCTCAGGCGTCGCAGCCGCACTCGCCCATATGGTTGGCGGCGGTCATATCGTCGAGAGTGCCCTGGTCATGCTGATGATCCTGGCTCTCATCCTGTCCATCATGACGGCGATGGCAGGCTCGTCGCGCACTCTCTACCAGGGCTCAGTCGACGGTTGGCTGCCCCGCTACCTCAGTCACGTCAACGGCCACGGGGCTCCGACCCGCGCTATGTGGACCGACTTGTGCTTCAACCTGGTGATCCTCGCCATCGCCTGCGCCGATGCGACGAGCTTCTTCTTCATCCTTGCTGTCTCAAACTGTGGCTACATCATCTTCAACTTCCTCAACCTGAACTCGGCCTGGATCCACCGCATAGACTCCGCGGCGGTTCCGCGCCCTTACCGGGCACCGACATTCGTGCTCGGACTCGGCGTGCTCTTCTCCTTCGTAAATGTTGTCTTTCTTGGAGCTGGAGCGAAGGTCTGGAACCCGGTGGCTCTTTGGGCAGGGCTCATAACGGCAGCGATGATCATCCCGGTCTTTTGCTTCCGGCACTACGTCCAGGACGGTGGCAAATTCCCCGCGGAGATGTTCGAGGACCTGCATGTCGGGACAGAGCGGGCGATGGCTGAGCGCAAGGCCGGAGTCCTTCCCTACCTGGCTCTGGTCGCCGGCGTGGCAGTCCTGCTGCTCTCCAACTGGTTCTTTACGATCTGACGCGGCGCCTCACTAGGGTGCACGGCAGCCGCCGTGCACCCCCGTGGCACAGAACAGGGCAAGTGCGCCGTTGCGATGCGGCGCATTCACAGCCGGAAGGTTGTAGCCGAAAGGGCGCCTCGTAGACCGCTCAGAGACCGGACATGCGAGTGGAACAAGCCTGCCGCGTCCACGAATGTACTTCCTTCCACAATTCGATCCTCGTTGTGCCGGTCTGGCTTTCGCGCGAACAGCGAGCTTAGAGGGGGAACAATGACGACGCAGGTTTTGGTCAAATTAGACCCAAATGGCAGTAAGAGCGGTAAAGAGGTGCGGGGTCCCGCAACTCTGGGCGAAATCGTCGAGGGCACCTGTGAGCAGATCCTCGATGTCTTCATGACGAGCGAGAAGGGCAACTTCCTTGCCAGAGTTTGGACCTGCACCCCCGGAGTCATGAAACTGACCCACTATCCGTTCAACGAGATGGCGACCATCATTGAAGGACGCATCATCGTCACGGATGAGGACAGCGGCGTGGTTCAAGAGTTCGGGCCCGGCGACGGCTTTGCGATCCGCAAGGGTTTCCGCGGCACATGGCGTATGCCCGAGCGAGTCCACAAGCGCTTCGCGGCTGAGATCCCTAGCTCAGAATCCTGATTTCTTCGAGCAGCTGGTTCATTGTCCAGCTGTGGAAAGTCTGTGCCGGCTCGCTCAACAACCCCGAAGCACGCGACATTCTCGGTTTAGTTGGCCGAAGTACTGTAAGGAATAAGCACATGAGCTACAAAAATCTCCCGCGCCAGTCAGTCCTGAACGAGCGTCACCTTGCTCTCGGCTCTAAGCTTGACGCAGAGTGGAACGGGATGCCCATCCCTCAAAGTTACAGTACGGACCGCTACGAGGAGACGACTGTCGTCCGCTCGCGGGCTGGCCTGTTCGACGTGACGGGTTTGCGCATCGTCAATGTCTCGGGGCCCGACGCCGAGGCGATGCTGAACGCGATGCTCACGAGCGACGTCAGCAAACTATCGCCAGGCCAATCCGCCATCAGCAATATCGTAGACGAGAATGGCTCCCTGATCGACGACGTGCTCGTCTACTGTGATGGCCCGCAGCAGTTCCGGATCTCGCACGGTGGCGGCAGCTTGGAGGAGGTGCTGCCTGAGTTCACGGAGGGGCGCAACGTGAAGGCCTCCCGGGACGACGACGTTCATATCCTTTCTCTGCAGGGACCTCTCGCGCTCGATATATTAAAGCCGCACACGCCATTCAAACTAGCTGACCTCAAGTACTTCGAACATGCCCGCACAACGCTGTTCGGGAAGGATGTTTCGCTGGCTCGTGGCGGCTATTCAGCGGAACGAGGCTATGAGGTGTTCTGCTCCTCAAAGGATGCGATCGCAATTTGGGACGCGATCATGGAAGCGGGTAAACCGTTCGGCATCGTTGCAGCCTCGTGGGATTGCCTTGACATAGTTCGGGTTGAGGGCGCCCTTCTGTTCTTTCCGTTTGATATGCCCAAGTCCGACACAACGCCCTGGGAAGTGGGTGCGGATTGGACGGTCGACCTCGATAAGCCAGACTTTCGCGGCAAAGCTGCCCTCCAGGCGAAAAAGGGCAAGGAACGGTTCAAGCAGGTTGGCCTTGAGATCCAGCACGATGCGGCGGTGGAGCCCGGCGCCAAAATTTTCAAGGACGGTCGAGAGGTTGGGACGGTCAACAGCACGACCTATAGCCGCCATCTCATGAAATCGTTAGGCTTGGCTCATCTCCCGCCGGAGCTGTCCGGGCTTGGCACAGAGGTCGAGGTTCAGACTGACAAAGGCAAGCTGACCGCTAATGTCGTCCGCACTCCCTTCTACGATCCGATGCGGCTGCGAACGCACCCAATGACTGAGCGGACCGCTTGACCGGCTAAGACAAGTATCACTTCTATCTTCCCCGTCGATGGCGGCTCGGCCTTCGAGTTAGCCGCGCCACCATCGGCGGTTTTGTCGTTCAGTACGACCGTGATCCCACCTCCGGAAGTTTTGTGACCCGGACGCCACGGGGACGGAGATCCGTGCCGGCACCGAAGAACGAGTCCGCCGGCAACCTTGTCTTAACAGCTGGTCTTCCAAACAGCTCTACCATCGGAGCTCAACTTGTGGCACCGCTTTGACCCAGCGGACCCAGGAGTGTGGTCGCAAGATTGTGACTTTGATGGCGCGTATCTGGCCGTAGATTTGCGACCTCATTTTGAAGAGGCTCTCCCTGCCTGGTAGGGTGGCTTGCCACAACCTTGAGCAGGCCCGAAAGTGCTAATAGGTTCGCCCCGAGGAGGCTCCGCCATCTGCGAGAATGGGGGAGCGCGAGCGTACAGGCACCCGGGGAATGAGTGACGAAGGTTCAGAGATAAAGTCGCTGCAGCTCACCGACGGTGAGTGGTTCAAAGAGCTTGGCGGACTGGCAGCATCGATCGGGACTGATGGCTTCCATCAGAGCCTGCTTCATCTGCTCGGACGATGCATTCAGACCGATTCGGGTTGGATCATCAGGTATTCACGGGTTGCGCCGCCCGATGTTTTATATACCTCCAATGTTCCGCAGCGCGCCGTAGATATTTATAATAAAAAATGTTTGTACATTGACCCGTTTTCACTCTATTGGAAGAAATTCGGCCGCTCCGGCGTGCTAACCCTCGCACAACTGACAGGAACCGGGCAAGAATCGGATCTTTACGCTAAGATTTTCACTGCCGCCGCTAATGTTACAGATGAAATGGGAATAATTTTTTCGACGGTCGGACATTGTTGTTTCGGCGTATTTCTTGAGCGCGAAAAAGGATTTTTTACCTCAGCTGACGTCCGGCGCGCGAAGCTGATTTTCCCTGCACTCGAGGGTTTTCACAAGAGCCACCTAGGTCAGCTGTTCAACAACCTCCGTTATACCGACTCCGGAAAGTCGTCGGATTTAATTATTCGTCCGACCTTGATCCGTGATCGTTTTGGAGCGGAGGTTTATGCGAATGAGTCGTGGGCGCTTGCCCAAACTGCCGATCCATCTATTTATTCCATGCTTGAAACTATAAACGGGAATGCCGATTTTCAGACGGTGTCGACCAGGGACTTTTTGCTGAGAACGGAGTCATTTGACCGTAACTTCCTGCTGGCCCCGGGAGGCCGTATATTCACCCTTGAGCCAAAATCAGCTTCCCCGGATGCGCCGGTCGATTATCAGGCAGCTGCAGCCATTATTCAGGCGCTCACTCCGCGTGAGCGGGGAATATTGAGTCTAATCTTGAAAGGTGACAATACTGGTCAGATCGCCCAGAAGTTGAAGATCAGCAAGGGTTCTGTCAAAAATTGCAAGATAAGAATTTATCGTAAGGCCGAGGTTACGTCCGAACGTTACCTCATAAAAAGACTTGGCCAGTTTTTTCCTCCGCAATGACGGGGAACAGTGCGGCTCGCTTCGTTCCGCGCGGCAGGACATGGGAGTTTCCGTGAAGGCTCGTCGTCAAGCCGGTTCATAGGCCGGGCTACCGGAGCAGCAGTGGGTTACGAGGTCGGGTTTGAGGCGGGGGTACACCAGATCGGCCGGCGAGATCACCTCCTGTCGAATCGGTGTTTGTGTTGGCTTTGAGCTCGGGAAGGATCTGAAGCGCTACTTGATCTCGAGTGGGCTAGAGGCGCCGCACAGGGGGCCTCGGTTCGGAGCGAAAGGGGGCTATTCCGTTCGTTGAGTGTACCTCAATCTGATGCCGCCGCTTGCGATCGTCGCCGGCGCTCGGCTCGTGTTAGCTCGCCGGAACTTGCAAAGCCGGTTGCAGTCGCAATTTCAGATCGGCTCAAGGAGCTCTCCCGGCCGAGTTGGTGCGCCCTATCAAGGCGCAGGTTCAGATAGTGCCGATGGAGTCCCTGGCCGAGGAGATCGTGGAATAACCGCTCCAGCTGCCGCACTGAGACCCGTGCGAGGTTCGCCAGTGTGGCGCGCGGTAACGGTGTCTCCAGGTTCGCTTCCATTGCCCCGAGCACACGAAGCAGCCGTGGGTCACGCACGCGGAAGCGTTCACGCAGGTCCATCCGCTGTGGACTCAGTCCTTCGCGGATTTGGTTATGGAGGAACCAGTCACTGACGCCTGCAGCGAGCCCAGCGCCATGGTCGCGCTCGATCAGGTTCAGCATGAGGTCCAGGGCTGCAATTCCCCCAGAGCACGTGATGCGATCGCCGTGGATCTCGAAGAGTGAGCGTACGACCTCAATCGACGGGTAGCGCTCCTCGAAGGCTGGAACATGCTCCCAATGCAAGGTGCAGCGACGCCCGTCGAGGAGTCCTGCCCGGGCCAATATGTAGGGACCGCCTGAAATCCCCCCGATGGTCACACCTCGGCGCGCAAGATCGCGCAGCCAGGCCGATAAGGCAGGATCGTCGAATTCGGCCGGGTTGCCGCCGGCGCAGACAAAGATCCAGTCGGCATCCCGTGCTGTAGCACCCACCTCGACATCTGGCAGGATGGTAACGCCATTCGAAGCTCTGACGACGCCACCGCCCGGCGCCGCGTGCCACCAGTCGTACAGTCGGCAAGCCGACAGAGTGTTGGCCGCTCGCAGTGGCTCGATCGCCGCTGTGTAGGCCATCAGCGGGAAGTCGGGCACGAGCACAAAGCCGACCGTCAGGGTCGATGGAGCCTCAACCTTCGCCGCCTTGCGCCCCGGCTTTGTGCGGGTGGAGGCCGGAGCTTCACCACTCATTTCTGCGGGATCTGCTGAGATGTTGTCGCAAATTGCCAGCTTGCCTCCCCGGTTGGGGGTTATCAAGGCTTCAACACACCGCTGCCACCGCAAACGGCTATATCATGCGCTATTCCGTCTTCAGCGTTCTAGGCCAGGCCTTACGAGGCCAGAAGGACTGGAAGCCTCAGTGGCGCGATGCAGCGCCCAAGGCAGAATACGACGTCGTCATTGTGGGCGGCGGCGGACACGGCGTTGCCACGGCCTATTACCTGGCCAAGGTGCATGGCATCACCAACGTGGCTGTGCTCGAGAAGAGTCACATCGGTTCGGGCAATGTTGGTCGCAACACCACAATCGTGCGCTCGAACTACGGGCTGCCCGGCAACATTCCCTTCTACGAGCACTCCATGAAGCTCTGGGAGGGGCTGGAGCAGGATATCAATTACAACGCGATGATCAGCCAGCGAGGCGTGCTGAACCTTTACCATTCAGACGGACAGCGCGACGCCTATGCGCGCCGCGGTAACGCTATGCGGATGGCGGGCATCGACGCTGAACTCCTCGACCGCGAGGGGGTGCGCGCCATGGTGCCGTTCATCGATTTCGACAACGCGCGGTTTCCCGTGAAGGGCGGACTCCTGCAGCGCCGGGGCGGCACCGTGCGGCACGATGCGGTCGCCTGGGGTTACGCCCGCGCGGCGGACCAACGTGGCGTCGATATTATCCAGAACTGCGCTGTCACGGGCATCCGACGTGAGAACGGTCACGTCGTTGGCGTCGATACGAGCCGTGGCTTCATTCGCGCCAAGAAGGTCGCGTTGTCGGTGGCCGGCTCCAGTTCGTTGCTCGCGTCCATGGTCGACATGCGGCTGCCCATCGAGAGCCACGTGCTGCAGGCCTTCGTGAGCGAGGGCGTGAAGCCTCTCATCGACTGCGTGATGACCTTCGGTGCGGGTCACTTCTACGTCAGCCAGTCGGACAAGGGCGGACTCGTGTTCGGTGGCGACATCGACGGCTACAACTCCTATGCGCAGCGCGGCAATCTCCACACGATCGAGGATGTCATGGAAGGAGGCATGGCTCTCTGGCCGGGCCTTGGTCGCTTGCGGCTCCTGCGCCACTGGGGCGGCATCATGGACATGTCGATGGACGGAAGCCCGATCATCGACCGCACCGACATCCGCGGCCTCTACCTGAATGCGGGCTGGTGCTACGGCGGCTTCAAGGCGACGCCGGCTGCAGGGTTCTGCTTTGCCCACCTGATTGCCCGCGACGAACCGCACGCGGACGCAGCAGCCTACCGCCTCGACCGCTTCTCCACCGGCCACATCATCGACGAGAAGGGCATGGGTGCCCAGCCGAACCTGCACTGAGGGTCAAAGATCATGCGCATTCGATGCCCCTACTGCGGCGAGCGGGACAACGGCGAGTTCAGCTATTTTGGCGATGCGACGCTGACGCGTCCCGATGGTATGGAGGCGGACGCCTCCGCCATGCACGACTACGTCTACCTGCGCGACAATCCCGCGGGCGAGCACCGCGAGCTCTGGTATCACGCGGCCGGCTGCCGGACTTGGCTCGTCGTCACCCGTGATACTCGAACCCATACAATCACTGACGTTTCGCCTGCCCGCGACGTCGCCCGCACCCGTCGGATGGGAGAGGCCGCATGACCACCATCAGCCTGAGGCGCTCGGAAGCCGACGTCGCCGCAGTTTCTGCTGGCCGCACCCAAGCGTTCCGCACCGTGAGCGGCGGCCTAATCGACAGGCGTCGCACCCTCGACTTCAGCTTCGACGGTGCCCGCTACACGGGCTTTCAGGGCGACACGCTGGCCTCGGCACTTCTCGCCAATGGCGTGCGTCTTGTCGGGCGTTCGTTCAAGTACCACCGCCCGCGCGGCATCCTCTCGGCGGGCTCGGAGGAGCCGAACGCAATCGTTGAGTTGCGCACGGGTGCGCGCCGCGAGCCGAACACGCGCGCCACTGTAGCCGAGCTTTACCAAGGGCTCGAGGCAGTAAGCCAGAACCGATGGCCGTCGCTGAAACACGATGCGTTGGCGGTCAACGCGCTTCTGAGCCCGATCTTCGCGGCGGGTTTCTACTATAAGACCTTCATGTGGCCGGCCTCCTTCTGGGAGAAGCTCTACGAGCCCATGATCCGGCGCGCGGCGGGGCTCGGCCGAGCAGCGAATGCGCCTGATCCCGACACCTATGATCGGGAGCACGCCTTTTGCGACGTGCTGGTCATCGGGGCTGGCCCGGCCGGCCTGGCAGCGGCGCTCGAGGCTGGGCGCTCAGGCGCGCGGGTCATACTGGTCGATGAGGATTACCAGCTTGGAGGCCGTCTGCTCTCTGAGCGCCGCGAAATCGGGTCCGGCTCCGGCGTGGATTGGGCAGAGGAGGCGGTCGCCGAGCTGCAGAGTATGGCAGAGGTGCGCATCCTCAGCCGCACGACCCTGTTCGGTGTCTACGATCACGGCTCTTACGGGGCTGTCGAGCGCGTCAGCGACCACCTGGCCATACCCGCTGACAACGCTCCGCGACAGCGCCTATGGCGTATCACAGCAAAGCGTGCCGTGCTCGCCGCCGGCGCGATCGAGCGTCCGCACGTTTTCGGTGGCAACGACCGGCCGGGCGTGATGCTGGCGGGTGCCGTACGGGCCTACCTCAACCGCTACGGTGTCCTTCCAGGCCGGCGCGTTGCCATCTTCACCTCAAGTGATGATGGCTGGCGTACGCTCAGCGACGTCAAGGCTGCGGGGGGGCAGGTCGTCGCGGTCATCGACTCCCGGTCGTCCGTTTCGTCGGCGCTGCGGCGCGAGGCCGAAGCTGCAGGGGCGCGGGTCGTCACCGGCGGCTACGTCTCCGGAACCAAAGGAAAGCTGTCGCTCGAGGCCGTCGAGGTCGTTGACGAATATGGCAGTTCCGAAACCATCGCCTGTGACTGCCTCGCGATGGCCAATGGCTGGAATCCCATCGTTCATCTCGACTCGCATCTGTCACGCCGCCCGGTCTGGAACGAAGCTATTCACGCTTTCGTGCCGGCCACGCTGCCCTCCGGCATGGTCGCGGTTGGCGCGGCTGCCGGTAGATTGACTCTGGCTGAGTGTCTGGAGACCGGCTCGCGAGCTGGTGCTGAAGCTGCAGCCGAGTCTGGCTTCAAGGCGGCGGCTTCCGACCGCCTCAAGACGGACCCCGAGAGTACCGAGCACACCCCTCTCTGGAGGGTTGCCAAGCCCAAGGGCAAAGCATTCGTGGACTTCCAGAACGATGTGGCGGCCTCGGACGTGGAACTCGCCCATCGCGAGGGCTTCCGAGCAGTCGAACACCTCAAGCGCTACACCACTCTCGGTATGGCCACTGACCAGGGCAAAACGTCGAATTTGGCCGGGTTGAGCATCATGGCCGAATTGACAGGCCAAGCGGTGCCGAGCGTCGGCACGACCGTGTTCCGTCCGCCCTTCACCCCAGTGGCGATCGGCGCTTTCGCGGGTCATCATCGTGGTAAGGAGTTCCGGGCTACCCGCTACGTACCCTCGCACGCGTGGTGCCAGGAGCAAGGCGCGGTCTTCGTCGAGACTGGCCTATGGCTGCGCCCGGCCTACTTCCCGAAAGCCGGGGAGACCGACTGGCTCGAGACCGTGAACCGCGAGGTCAACACCGTCCGCAGCAAAGTCGGTGTCTGCGACGTCACTACGCTCGGTAAGATCGACATCCAGGGTCGCGATGCGCTGGCATTCATCGAGCGCGTGTGTGCCAATCCATTCGGGACGCTGACCGTGGGCAAAGCGCGCTACGCGGTGCTCTTGCGCGAGGATGGCCTCGTTATGGACGATGGTACCATCGCCCGAATGGCCGACACGCATTACGTCATGACAGCCTCTACCGCGAATGCGGCGAGAGTAATGCAGCACCTCGAGTTCTGTCGCCAATGGCTCTGGCCAGAGCTCGATGTGCAGCTCGCCTCGATCAGCGAACAGTGGGCGCAGTATGCCGTCGCCGGACCGCGTGCTCGTGACACTTTGCGCGGCGTCATCGATCCCGGCTTTGACATCAGCAACGAGGCATTCCCGTTCCTCGCCTGTGCTGACGTAACAGTGGGCGGGGGTATCCCGGCGCGCCTGTTCAGGATCTCCTTCTCGGGTGAACTTGCCTACGAACTCGCGGTGCCAGCGGCTTACGGCGACGCCGCTTGGCGGGCGATCATGCAGGCGGGATCGCTCCATGGGATCACGGCTTACGGCTCCGAGGCGCTCTCGGTGATGCGCATCGAAAAAGGCCATGCAGCGGGCGCCGAGGTCAACGGGCAGACCACCGCGCGCGATCTCGGCCTCGGGGGTATGCTGGCCAAGAAGAAGGACTACATCGGGCGCCTGATGAAGGAGCGGCCCGCGCTGACCGATCCTGATCGCCCGATCCTTGTGGGCTTCCGTCCGGTTGATCCGGCGCAGCGACTGCGTGCCGGCGCCCACTTCCTCGCCGTTGGCGCAGAGCCGAGCCTAGGTGCTGACGAAGGCTACATGACCTCGGTGGCCTACTCACCCAGTCTCGGCCATTGGGTGGGCATCGGCCTGATCCGGCGCGGGCCTGAGCGCCACGGTGAGCGGGTGCGTGCCTATGATCCCGTGCGCGGCGGGGACATCGAAGTCGAGATCTGCTCGGCCGCCTTCGTGGACCCGAAAGAGGAGAAGCTGCGTGTCTGAGGCAGTGATGACGAACGCGTGGCAGCCCCGCAGCGCCTGGGCGGGGGTCGCTCGAGTTGGGCGGCACGGCCGCTTACAGGGCGAGGCGGGTATCCGGCTCTCACTTCGGGATGAGATTGGGCTCGCTACAATCATCGTAGCGGATGGCCAGGAGGCCCAGCTCCGGCAGATCTTGGCGGAACAGCTTGGCTGGCTCCTACCCGAAGCCGGAAAAACGAGCATCGTAGGCGAGAAAGGCCTTGTCTGGTCGGCACCCGGCCAGTGGCTTTTAGTCTCCGCTTCCCGCCGGGATGTGGCGGCTGCCATAGAGGCTCTACGTGGAGTGGCGGCGGTAACCGACCAGAGTGATGGACGCGCCGTGGTGCGAGTCTCAGGCCGACAAGCCCGCGCGATGCTGGCCAAGGGCATGGCGATCGACCTGCATCCGCGCGTCTTTCGAAGCGGGCAAGCTGCGGTTACGAACATCGCCCACATCAACGTGCAGATCTGGCAGCGAGATGAGGCGCCGATTTACGACATCACCGTCGCGCGCAGCTTCGCAGATAGCTTCTGGTCTTGGCTAACTCACGCCGCGGCGGAGTTCGGGTACGAGGTCGAGCGCGCACCAGCGCATTGATCTGTCAGGGCTAAAATATCGAACAATTGGATGGTCCGCCAGCAGACCTCGCGTCGCCGGCGGCCATGTCCATCGGAGGTGACTTACGAACACCCTCCGACATCCGCATCGCCGACCGACCGACCGCAGCCCATCCCGGCGGGGCCACTGCATTTATAGCAGATGCTGCGGCTCTCCACGACACGCCAGTGCAGAACATCACCTGTTCTGTCGGAATGAGGCGAAGGTAGGCATATGTCGCAGGTCACCAAATCTTCCGTGCCGCCGAGCTCCCGTGACCGGATAAAATCGGTCTCACCGTTTCCCGGGGTGGAGCTCACGACGGCGTCCAGTGCTCCGCAGGAGAGTGCAAGGCCCCTAGAAAAAGCACTCGGGCACAAGGTACGAATTCTCCGACGCGAGCGCGATCTCACTGCTGCGGAACTCGGGCAGGCCGCGGGTATCTCCCTCGCCATGATTTCGAAAATTGAGAACGGTCAGATATCTCCTTCACTGTCGACAATCAACGCGCTCGCAATTGCTCTCAATGTGCCGCTCAGTTCTCTATTCTCTACCTTCGAGGAGAAGCGTGACTGCTCTTTTGTGAAAGGTGGGCAGGGAGTTCTGATCGAGAGAGGCGGTACGAAGGCCGGGCATATTTACGAGCTGCTGGGGGCGTCATTAAGGGGGGACGTTGTCGTCGAGCCTTACCTCATCACGCTTGAAGAGGACGCCGAGCCCTACACGAGTTTTCGCCATGCCGGCATTGAATTTATCTATATGCTAACCGGAGAGGTGATCTACAGACACGCCAATCAGGATTACTGCCTCAAGCCTGGTGATTCGCTGATGTTTGACTCGGCGGGACTGCACGGGCCAGTTAAGCTTGTACGAACGCCAATGACATACATCGCGATCATCATATACCCCAGTAGTCCCGCTTGATGTGGCATGCTGTGCCCGACTTGTGTCGTCGGTTGCCTTGTTTGGTGGGTAGCTTTTCGAATCAATATGATAAATCCTTTGAGGTTTTGGCTACAACTGCAGCAGCCTGCGAGTATTGACAACAGGGTTTTCAGCCACTCTCCGCAGTTAGTTGCGAACCTCATCCGAGCCGGATCCTTAGCAGCTCCGCGCACCTCATCTGGAACGCCAGGTCGAAAATCGTTGGCGTTGAGACCAGCTTGTAAAAGGAATTGTGGGATTGGCCGTGACACGCCGCATTTTGATCCTGGGAGCCTCCTACGGCTCGCTTCTGGGGACCAAGCTCCTGATGGCCGGTCACAACGTGACCCTGGTGTGCCGGCGCAAGACCGCGGACCTGATCAACCGCGAGGGGACCGAGGTCCGCATCAAGCTGCGCGACGAGAAGGAGCACCGCGCGATTCACTCGCGCGACCTGCCCGGGAAGGTCGATGCCATGCCGCCGGAAGAGGTCGACGTGTCGCGCTACGATCTCGTCGGTCTCGCCATGCAGGAGCCGCAGTACAACAACCACACGATCCGCGTCCTCATGATCAAGATCGCGGCGGCGAAGCTGCCGTGCCTGTCGATCATGAACATGCCGCCGCTGCCCTACCTCAAGCGGATTCCGGGGCTCGCCGCCATGGATCTTGAGGACGCCTACACCAATGCCGGCGTCTGGGACCGGTTCGAGCCGGGGCTGGTGTCGCTGTGCTCGCCGGATCCGCAGGCCTTCCGGCCGCCCGAGGAGGAGGCGAACGTCCTCCATGTCGGGCTGCCGACGAACTTCAAGGCCGCGACCTTCGCCGACGAGGCGCATAACCGCCTGCTCCGCGAGCTGGAGGCCGATATCGACGCCGTGCGCCTCGACGGGCAGGACGTCCCGGTGAAGCTCAAGGTGTTCGACTCGCTGTTCGTGCCGCTGGCCAAGTGGTCGATGCTGCTCACCGGCAATTACCGCTGCATCACGCCCGGCGAGCCGCAATCGATCCACGACGCCGTCCACGGCGATCTGGCGCGGTCGCGGGCGATCTACGACCACGTCGACGGCATCGCCCGGAAGCTCGGCGCCGACCCGGCCGATCAGGTGCCGTTCGAGAAATACGCCAAGGCCGCCGAGAGCCTGCTGAAGCCGTCCTCGGCCGCGCGGGCCGTGGCGAACGGCGCCCCCTACATCGAGCGCGTCGACCTTCTGGTGAAGCTGATCGCGCACCAGCTCGGCGCGCCGAATGCCGAGATCGACCGCACGGTCGAGATCGTCGACCACAAGCTTGGCGACCGGGTTCTGGCCGGCTGACTCGTCGGGGCCTGTTAGGGCATCAGCGCGGAACTGCGTTCCCCTCGCGCTCCGCCTTACGGGCGCCGACGGGAAAGGCCGCTTCAGGCAGCCGTTCTATCGATGGGCTATAGCCGAAATAGGCCCGGTAGCTTCGCGAGAAATGCGCGGTGCTTGAGAATCCTGTCGCCGTGGCGATATCTCCGACTGACAGGCAGCTCTGACGCAGTAGCCGCTTGGCATGGCTCACCCGGATCGCCCGGTACTGTTCTGAAAAGCTGCACTGCCGCTTCTCGCGGAAAAGGCGATCGAGTTGGCGCTCGCTCAGCCCGACGCGTGCAGCCATGTCACTCCGGCTGAGAGGTGCCACCATAGTGCTCTGCATGATTTCGATGGCTGCGACCAATGCAGGGTGATGAGCGCCATAACGCTCGGCGAGAGAGGCGCCCTGCATGTGTGCTGGCGCGTTAGGCCTGGTGTGGAGAAGCTGGTCCGATATCCGCTTTACAAAATCCTCACCCAGGCGATCAGCGATAAGCGCGAGTGTCATGTCAAGACCGGCAACGCCGCCAGCGCAGGTCACGCGATCTCCCGCATGAACAAAGCGGGCGAGTTCCGGGGTCAAGTCAGGAAACGTTTCTGTCAGAGCAGCGGCATGTTCCCTGCTTACAGTAAAGCCAGAGTTTTCAAGAAGCCCTGCTGCCGCCATCACATACGGCCCGCCCGATATACCGCCAATGCGGGTTCCGCGGCGAGCCAAACATTGCAGAACGGCATAAACAGCCGGTCTCCGCCATGCCACTGGTTCCCCGTCTGCACAAACGAAGACCGTGTGCAACGGGCATTGGTCTGACGGTAATGGCTCAACAGGAATTTCAGCGCCGGACGACGCTGCAACGCGACCGGCGGTTCCCTCACCGAAGAAACGTAAGCGGTATAGAAAACTGCCAGCGAGGTGGTTCGCCGCCCGAAAAGGTTCGCAGGCGGCAGCGAAAGACATCAATGCGAAGCCTGGAATGAGGATAAACCCAATCTCCTGTGTCAAAACCTTCACGCTCATTTTGATTGACTGTCGGAACTAGTATGCCGCCTGCGGCGGCAAATTCACCCAAGAACCCAGACAGCGTTGGTCGTCGCTGGAAGCTGTTACGCCACCTCGGCAGCGGCCGCTCGAACTTTGCACCGGGACATCACTCATTCAAATGGATGTATCAACATCAGCCCTGGCTCGGAGCAGCGGTGCTCGACGCTCTACCAGTACACGAGGTCAGCGGCGCTCGCATACGTCCTAGGGCAGTCTGGATACGGCTGCTCCGTTCGGGCTCTCGACAGCTCGGAAGAAGATCGCCTCCTTGGTCACCAACTCCGAACTTGGAGGGCCTTATGCTTTGCCACAGCATAGCCGTCGAATCGTGGACGTTGACGCGGTTGGCCTCAATGGCCGACGCATCACCCGCCATCGGGCGTCGTAACCATGTGGAGCGCGCGGTCCGCTCAATCCGGCCGCAAGACCCGTCATTGGATGGCCTGCGTCACATCCCGGAGTGGTGGCCCGCACCCGTCCGCGGCGGAGTCGGGCGCCGAACAGGTGAGCCCAGTACGGCAACGGCGGTGCTGGTTCTGGTAGGCAGAAATTACGGTATCGAGCGGACGAGAGGCGCAGATACGGCGGTGCTGGACAAATTCAGCCCCCGAAGTCGTGCACTGCGATAGGCATCGGGGACCGACAAAGCCCAAACGAAGAAACCCGCCGCATGGCGTCCGATAACACCGACGTCCGGCGCAGCAAATTTTGTGGTCAGCCAGGCACCGACCAGGGTGAAAAATGCGAATCCTAGTCCCCGCTGTGTTTTGCCGACTAGGACATGACCCACACCGGGCAGCAGAAGTGCCGCTGCAAGGACAAGGTATGGGTTAGGCTGCGGTGCGCGCACGGGCGTCGTCAGGTTCATGGGCTGCGCCTTGATCGATGAGATGTTGCGCCAGGTTAGTGGCCTGGGCGAGCAGTGGCTGGAGAAGCTCCGGACCGACATACGGGACCGGAAACCGGTTCTCGCGCAGGAGCAGATAGGCACCGCGCTCGCCCTGGCAGAGCTGAGTCACAATTCGGACTCCTCGAGGCGTGAGCAGCACCTCTTTCACGCGTGGCTCGGCAAGGATCTTCGCGATAGGAGCGTCGACGTAGTGAAGCAGACCGTTGGCTCCTCGTGAGCCGCGCACCAACGTCTCGTCCGGCCAGCCGGGCGGGACGGGGTAGCGGGCTAGATGGTCGGATCCCGGCGCATAGAACTCAACGCCGGCTACGCGGCGTAGAACGTCGAGAATCTCCGAACGTCCTGTCGAGTGGTGCACAGAAACGCTGAGCCAGAGCTGTGGTAGGCGCCGGAAGGCGAGCGCTTCGGGGATTAGCCGGATCTCTACTGGAAGGCCTGCGTAGCGCCCCTTAAGTGTGCCATAGCCGGTAGGGTCACGACCGTAGACCGGTTCTGCTAAGACCGAGCCGCAGGGCTCGAGCATCCCCGCCCGCCATGCCGACGCCGCCAGTGCACGCCGGCAGAGCGCGTAGCCGGCGGCACCAAAAATCGGGAGGGCGAGGAACTCAATCATGTCGGCCTTAGTAGCCCTTCGGCTTCGGCCAATGCATCGTGAACTGGTCGCCGCGCCGAACATATTTGTAGCGGTGCAGGACGAACCACGCCGAAGCTGCGATGTAGAAGGCCATCATCGCGACAAGCTGCGTCCCGTAGCCGAGGAAGACTGCGAGATAAGTCACGCTGCACAGGAGCAGTAGCAGCAGGGAGGGCAGCGGGTGCAGCGGATGAACGTAGCCTCGCTGAATGGTTCCCAGCGGCCACTTGCGGCGGAACAGGATGATGGAGAGCGCCATCAAGGTGTAGCCGAGCAGCCCCGACAAGATCGAGAAGGTGATGGTCTGGTCGAGGGGAGTCGAGACCGCGAACATGATCGCTACGGGGACGAAGAACACAATCGAGCGGTATGGGGTGTGGTAGACTGGGTGCACGGCACCGAACCACGCCGGCATATAGCGGTCGCGACCCATTGCGAACCAGGCTCTGGACGCGTCGTTGATGCAGCCATTGGCAGAAGCGACGGTGGCGAACAGCGTCCCAAAGAACAGGAAGACCTCGAGCCAGCGGTTCCCCGTGAGCCTTCCCGCATCGTAGAGCGGCGTCACAGCCTGTCCGAGATATTCCCAGGGCATCAGGCCGGAACAGACGTACCAAGTGGCGGTCGCCGCAATGAGGAGCGTGATCATGCCCGTCATGGTGCCAAGCGGTAGGGCGCGGGCTGGGGAGCGAACCTCTTCGGCCGCTTGGGTCGTTCCTTCAATCCCAAGATAGAACCACAGGCCGAAATGCATGGCCGCCAGAATGCCGAGGTTGCCGTAGGGCAGGCCGACAAGGAGCGCGTCGTGCTGCAGCACCGCGCCCGGGGCCCACGGTTGCGCAGCCACGAAAAGAACCACGATGGCGAGGAAAGCTGCGGCCGTGATCAGGAGATTCATGGTGAGCGAGGCGAGCACGCCGCGATAGTTCAGGAACGCGAGCGCCACAATGGTGAGCACCATGAAGGCGCGCTTGTCGACGGCGCCAGCCACGCCGAGGTTGGTCAGGAACGCCTCAATGAGGTCGCCCGTCACGATGGCGTTCGAGACCTCAAGCATGGTGTAGGCCATCACAAGGTAAAGGCCGACGTTGAAAGCAGCGAGGGGCCCGATGATGTGCTTGGCCTGCGCATATTGACCCCCGGCGGCGGCCACCGTCGAGGTGATCTCTGAGTCGATCATCGCCACGCAGGTGTAAAGGATGCCGGCGAGCCAGCAGGCAGTGAGTGCCGCGACCGGCCCCCCTTTACCGACGGCGAAGTTCCAACCCATGAACTCGCCGACGAGAACGATCCCAACCCCAAGTGCCCAGACGTGACCGGGCCCGAGTACACGAAGGAGCGCGATTTTCTTCGCCGGTGCAGCTGGCGCCACCAAAGGGGTTTCTGCCAGCCGGATGTCAGGGGCGTGGACCCCCGCTCGGGGAGCGACCTGAACGTTCTGCATCACGACCTCGCTGCCGTCTCGCCGACGTCGGCATCCACGATCTCTCCTTCCTCGGAGGAAAGGAGATAGTCCTCGCTGAAAGCTTTGTTGGTGCGAATGAGATTGACGCTCATCCATAGCGCAAGCGCACCGGCTATCGCCCAGGCGCTCCAGTTCATGATGTCGACCATGACGAGTGTCCTCGCAGGAAGGAAGTAAGGCCGATCCAGATTGCGCCCGCAACGAGGCTGAGCTCAGCGCACCCTGGGGCTTTGATCATCGCCGAACCGCTCGGCAATAACATCGCGGTACTCATGATCGGAATAAACAAACATGAATACGAAATATCCAACGATAATAAGTGCAGTGAAGGCAAGAGCAATCCAATTAAAACTATAATCAAACCGGGTACCGACAATACTTGCCGCCTTCTCGGCTGAAAATCCGAGCTTCTCCCACTGTGCCGCCATGACAGAGTTCTGCCGAAGGGCTTGCCATGAAGGGTTCGGGTATTCAGTGGTGGTCGTCCCGCCACCGGCCAGCTTGAGCCAAAGCGGCAGATAGAGCGTAATAAACACCAGTATGAGCATCAACAGCGCATCGAAGATCTGACCGGCAACAGATTGTGTGGGCGGCTCGTAGGGCAATTTCTTCACTTGCTCACTCCCTTGCTCTTACGTAGGTCACGGAGCTGGTCGAGATAGAAGATATCAGTGCCGTAAATTGCCGATTTATCCTCAGCATAGTGCTTGATCATAGCAGCGATGGAAGCGGTATTGAGCAGCAGAACGACAAACCCGATTGCCGCCATAGGGATCAGCAGATTAGCTTCCTCGAAGACCCGCCACATGCTCCAAAAAGTGAATGCGTACAGCAGCCAAACCGCCAACACAGAGCTTGCTGCTGCTGCACAATCACGTTTGAACATTGACGAGATCCGGGGATCTTGGTGCAGCATGGCACGCCCTCCACTAAAATAATTTCTTTCGGGGAACCGCCCATTCTTTTGTGGAAAGATCCTGCCAGAAAGGCGGCTGTGTCAAGACCCAAAGCGGGTTAGGCCGGGAGCGAACACGAAATTTTATGCAGGTCTGTCCGCGGCTACCCAGCGTCACCGTTGAACATCACGGGCGTGGCGTCTGAGCGGTCCGCCCAAGTGCACGGACGCGGACAGATGATGCGGGACGGGTTTGCTAAACCACTGAAATAGCAGCACGATATTCCATCCCGCGTGTACGTCTTGAACGCGTCTTCGCACCAGTAGCGGCAACCGAACAGCCTCGCCGTCCCATGAGGCTGCTAGCATCTCTGCCCGACGTAAGGGCTTGACGGCGGCTCGCTTATGGAGAAAGTTTGCTTCTCGTTAGGAAGGCGCGATCGTCCGCTGGGCACTTATATTCCTGTGGTCCGGCTAACGTCGCGCTCGTCGTAGGACCCATTGCGAGCAGCTTAAACCACTTCAAATCAAAGCTGATTCGGTGAAGGCAATTTTATCTCACAGTCGAGGCTAAAGCCGCGTCTGTCAAAATGCATAATCTGTCTTCCGCCTTGCGGCCTCCTCAGGATTTTTTGGCTCATTGTTGCAGCTGCTGAGTTATAGCGCCGGCAGGACTTAATAGGGTTGCGAAAACGCCGCGGTTGCTAACAGCAAGTGATTAGGGCCGCCTAAATTGTTGCTCCGTTTCGGCCTCCGTCGGGCGCACGTCGAATGGCCGCGAACCGGTTCGTATCCACCCGATGCCCCGGTGCCTTGTTTCCCGCAAAGAAAATTTGGTGACCCACAGTTGACGACGTGCGCGGAGTGTGCGAGCAGTATTCCCATCGAGCTGTGCCAAGGAGAACTTGCGATGTGTGGCATTGTCGGTTTGTTTTTGAAAAACCCCAAGCTTGAGCCGCAGCTTGGCAATCTATTGTCTAATATGCTGGAGACGATGACCGATCGCGGTCCCGACAGTGCCGGCTTCGCGGTGTACGGCCCGGATGCCGCGGGCGTGAAGCTGACCTTGCGCGGTCCTGATCAGGCCGCGCTGCGTAAAGCCGTTACCGGTCTTGAGGAGGTCCTCAAGCGGACCTTCGAGAAGACGGAGCGCGACACGCACACCGTGCTGTCCGTCCCGGCCGAACGCGAGGAGCAGATTCGGTCGTGGCTCAAGGCCAACACGTCCGGCATCGATGTTGTCAGCTCGGGCCGCCGTATGGAGATCTACAAGGAGGTCGGTTTGCCGGCTTCTGTCGCCGAGCGCTTTAATCTTGCTGGTATGTCCGGCAGCCACGGCATCGGTCACACCCGCATGGCAACCGAGAGTGCCGTGACCACGAACGGCGCACACCCGTTCTCCACGGGCTCAGACGAGTGCCTCGTGCACAACGGCTCGTTGTCGAATCACAACGACATGCGCCGGCGCCTTGAGCGCGAGGGCCTGAGCTTCGCCACGAAGAATGACACCGAGGTTGCTGCCGGCTACCTGAGCTGGCGCATGCGGGAGGGCGCGTCGCTCAAAGAAGCGCTCGAGTCGAGCCTGACCGACCTCGACGGCTTCTTCACCTTCGTGGTCGGAACTGAGACCGGCTTCGCGGTCGTGCGCGACCCGATCGCCTGCAAACCCGCCGTTATGGCGGAAACGGACGATTACGTTGCCTTCGGTTCTGAGTACCGCGCCCTCGTCGGCCTACCCGGCATCGACAAGGCTCGCGTCTTCGAGCCCGAGCCGGCCAAGGTCTACGCCTGGGAGCGCCACTAATGCCGACCTATGACCTGAACGATGCGCCTTTGCGCGAGCTCAACCGTGCGCTTCATGCGCTGCGGCCGGACACCAACGAGACGCATTGGTCTGTGAGGGGTCCGGACGGACGCCACGCCATTGCGGCCGGCCTCGACGCACCGATTAGCGTCGAGATCGAGGGCAACGTCGGCTACTACTGTGCCGGCATGAACAAGCTCGCGAGCGTTGTTATCAATGGCAACGCGGGGGTGGGTGTCGCCGAGAATATGATTTCCGGCTTCGTTCACGTCCGGGGAGACGCTAGCCAGTCGGCCGGCGCCACGGCTCATGGTGGCCTCCTCGTGATCGACGGCAATGCGGGTGCTCGCTGCGGCATCTCCATGAAGGGCGTCGACATCGTCGTGAAGGGCTCGATCGGCCACATGTCGGCCTTCATGGCCCAAGCTGGCACGCTGACCGTGCTGGGCGACGCTGGCGAAGCGCTCGGCGACTCGCTGTATGAAGCCAAACTGTTCGTTCGAGGCTCGGTAAAGAGCCTCGGCGCCGACTGCATCGAGAAGGAGATGCGCGACGAGCACCGCGAGCAGCTCTACGCCAAACTGAAGCTCGCCGGACTCGCGGGCGAAATCGATCCGTCCGAGTTCAAGCGCTACGGCTCGGCGCGCAACCTCTACCATTTCCACGTCGACAACGCCGGAGCCTACTGATGGCCGAGCACTCGAACGATCCACGCGGCACCCCGCGCACCAAGCCGCGCTTCTCCGCGACTTATACGCCCGACGTGATGTCCGAAATCCGTCGCGCCGCGGCCACCGGCATCTATGACATCCGAGGCGCTGGCGCCAAGCGCAAGCTGCCGCACTTCGACGACCTTCTGTTCCTCGGCGCCTCGATTAGCCGGTACCCGCTGGAGGGCTACCGCGAGCGCTGCGGCACCGAGGTGGTGCTCGGCTCTCGTTTTGCGAAGAAGCCGATCGAGCTGAAGACTCCGGTGACCATCGCCGGCATGAGCTTCGGCTCACTCTCGGCGAACGCCAAGGAGGCGCTCGGGCGCGGTGCTACGCTCGCGGGCACCTCCACCACGACCGGCGACGGCGGTATGACGCCGGAAGAGCGTGGTCACTCAAAGAAGCTCGTTTACCAATACCTGCCCTCGCGCTACGGCATGAACCCAGACGACCTGCGTAGAGCCGACGCAATCGAAGTTGTGATCGGTCAGGGTGCCAAGCCCGGCGGCGGCGGCATGCTTCTTGGACAGAAGATTACTGAGCGCGTCGCTGGCATGCGCTGCCTGCCGCCCGGAGTCGATCAGCGCTCGGCCTGCCGTCATCCGGACTGGACGGGTCCGGACGATCTCGAGATCAAGATCGAAGAGCTGAGGGAGATTACTGACTGGGAGAAGCCGATCTACGTGAAGGTTGGCGCATCGCGGCCCTACTATGACACCGCGCTTGCGGCGAAGTCCGGCGCTGACGTGGTGGTGCTTGACGGTATGCAGGGCGGCACCGCGGCGACGCAGGACGTCTTCATCGAACATGTCGGCATCCCAACGCTGGCGGCAATCCGCCCGGCCGTGAAGGCCCTGCAGGATCTCGGCCTGCATCGGAAGGTCCAACTCGTTGTATCGGGCGGCATCCGCTCGGGTGCTGACGTGGCCAAGGTTCTGGCATTGGGCGCCGACGCGGTCGCAATCGGTACCGCGGCGCTGATCGCGCTCGGAGACAACGACCCTCGCTGGCAGGCCGAATACGAAGCCTTGGGCACAACGGCTGGCGCCTATGACGACTGGCATGAGGGTAAGGATCCGGCAGGTATTACGACGCAGGATCCGGAGCTTTCGAAGCGGCTCGACCCGGAACTCGCGGGGCGGCGGCTTGCGAACTATCTCGCGGTCATGACACTCGAGGCGCAGACCATCGCTCGGGCCTGCGGCAAGAGCCACCTGCACAACCTTGAGCCTGAAGATCTGGTGGCGCTCACGATTGAAGCCGCTGCGATGGCTCAGGTGCCGCTCGCTGGCACCGGCTGGGTCCCCGGCAACACGGCTTTCTGAGAACAGTGCAAAGGCCGCTTCCTCCAGGGGCGGCCTTTTCCATTGAAGCACTCTATCCATCTCCGCCCTAGGGAGGGCTTCGTGATGACGCTCGATCTCGAGACCGCCGCCAAAGAACGCGGCATCAAATACTTCCTCGTTTCCTACACTGATCTGTTCGGCACCCAGCGCGCTAAGCTCGTACCGGCCGCTGCTATCCGCAGCACTTGCAAGAACGGAGCGGGCTTCGCCGGCTTCGCGACATGGCTCGACATGAGTCCGGCCGATGCGGACCTCGTCGCGGTACCCGATCCCGACGGCCTGATCCAGCTGCCCTGGAAGCCGGAAGTTGGCTGGTTGCCCGCCGACCTCGTGATGGATGGCAAGCCCGTTGAGCAGGGCCCGCGCAACATCCTCAAGCGTCTGATTAAGGACGCCGCCCGTGACGGGCTGCAGATGAAGACCGGGGTCGAATGCGAGTTCTTCCTGATTACGCCCTGTGGCTCTGAGCCGGCGGATCTGGCCGACAAGCAGATGAAGCCCTGCTACGATCAGTCCGCCCTGATGCGCCGCTACGACGTCATCACCGAAATCTGTGACGCGATGCTCGCTCTCGGGTGGAAGCCGTACCAGAACGACCACGAGGACGCGAACGGCCAGTTCGAGATGAACTGGGACTACGACGACGCGCTCATCACCGCCGATCGGCACGCCTTCTTCAAATACATGACCCGCTCGATTGCCGAAAAACATGGGCTGCGAGCGACTTTCATGCCCAAGCCCTTCATGGATTTGACGGGCTCAGGCTGTCACGCCCACGTCTCAGTGTGGCGCGACGGGCAAAACGTCTTCAGCGACAAATCCGACGAGATCGGCATGTCGAAGGAGGGCTACCACTTCATCGGCGGTCTGATCCATTCTGCCGACGCGCTCGCGGCAATCACCAACCCTTGCGTGAACTCTTATAAGCGCATCAACGCGCCCCGCACCACGTCTGGCGCCACTTGGGCTCCGAACACCGTTACCTACACGGGGAATAACCGCACCCATATGATCCGCATTCCGGATGGCGGACGCTTCGAGTTCAGGCTCGCTGACGGGGCGGCGAATCCCTACCTCCTGCAGGCAGGGATACTGGCGGCGGGCCTTGATGGAATGCGTAACCGGCGCGATCCAGGCAAGCGTCTCGACATCAACATGTACACCGAGGGTCACACGGTCGAGGGTGTGAAGCAGCTGCCGCTGAACATGCTCGATGCGATGCGGGCGCTTGACCGCTGCGACGTGCTGAATGACGCTCTCGGAAGCTTCGTACCAAGCTACCTCAAGCTCAAGCAGGAAGAGTGGAACTCCTACTGCCGTCATCTGACCGAGTGGGAGCGCGACAACACGCTCGATTGCTAAAGCGTGGCCTCGCCGGGCGGCCATGCCGCCCGGCGCGACCGATCAAGTTAGTCCAGACGCAACTGCTCCGATCATAGAACATCTAAAGGCCTCACGCATGAGCGAACGGATCATCCTCCGCGCCGGCGAAGCCCTGGTGGCGGGCGGGCCGCCCAACACGGCGTCCGAGCCGGAAGTCATCATCGGCGAGCTCGACGGGCCGGTCGGCACGGCCCTGGCGACGCTGACCGGCGACCAGGTGGTTGGCCACAGCCGCGTCTTCGCGCTGCTCAACACCGACATCATGGTCCGCCCGGTAACCCTGTGCGTCTCCAAGGTCAGCGTGACCGAGAGCAAGTACACGTCGATCCTGATGGGCACGGTGCAGTTCGCCATCGCCAACGGCGTGCTCGACGCCGTGCGGGCGGGCTACATCCCGAAGGAGAAGGCCAACGATCTCGGCATCATCTGCTCGGTCTGGCTGAGCCCGGGCGTGATCGAGGCCCAGACGGTCGACCACAAGGCGCTGTTCGAGATCCAGCGCAAGGGCATGACCGAGGCGATCCGCAAGGCGATGACCAACGAGCCATCGATCGACTGGCTGTTGGAGAACCAGGAGAAGATCGTCCACAAATATTACACGATGGGTTTAGAAGGAAAGATTTAGATATAGCCACATACCAGACCTCTTGCTGATTTATGGCGCAGGGTTACCCTCTAAGGATTTGGGACAGCGGTGCTTTTGTGCGTCGGTGACGGCAACGGTGATGTCGATTAGGAGCCTTCATGCGACTTGCAGAAGCCTTGGCCGATGACCAAATCCAAAGACGGATTGAGATACTCTCTGGCTTACTGACGCGGACACTCGACGCGCATCGGTTGGATGACGAGTTGTGGGCCTCAATAGTTACACGAGTTTTTGGTCACGCAGCTCCTGCTAACGCTTGGCTGCGAGAAGAGGATCTTCGCCTTCTTGGCAGCCTCGACTCGAGCATGTGCTTGGCCAGAACCGTCCTTCCAAATTGGCGGCTCCGCTTGATCTGCCGACCCAAAGGGCGTCCGGTAGCCTATTGCGATCGATGGGGATGTTGGCTCGGTCCATCCACGGCCGAAGACGAGCCGTTAGCGGTATGTGCTGCGCTTCTGCGTGCGGTCCTAGCTGAAGCTCGGCATACCTTGAGGCGTCGCGAGCGCGCTTCAGTCGTACACTGGCTGGGCGTTGCACGGACCGGACCCCGTGTGCTGGGCGAGAAAATTTACCGGCGGATGCGGTCTGGACGACTAGACATCGAGTCGTGTCACAGCGCAGGACGCTGAGGATGCACATAAATTCAAGTGCGAGACATCAATCAAGTCATCTTTGGGATAAGTCAAACTCTGTCATACCGAGAGTGTCGCCGCCAAGCGGGCGATTTTAATTTTTGAATAATATCTAGAATGACAGACGTTGCTTGTTTGAGTGCCCTGAGAATCTTCGGCGCATGGGTCGTGCTACTGTTTGTGATTGGCAGCCATCTTACTGGCCCGAACACAATCGTGCTGCAGTTATAGTGGCAAAAACGAAGGCCCGCCGCAGCCTAGCTGGGCGGACCTTTTCATGACTTTGGAGCGCCGCTCAGGGTGCCCTCAGAGTCACGCAGCGAGATGACGCGAACTCACAATATTTTCGTTGTTAAAAGAGTTAGGCTCCGTCGGTCTCTGGACCTTCGTAATCGGACGCAGGTTTTCGGCAATGCGAACAGCGAGACTGATCCTCGCTGACACAGCAAGACGGAAGCCGTAATACATCGAGGCGGCTACGCCGGCGCAGAAGACATAGTAGAGGAGCAGGGCGACCATCGGACTTGCCTTTATCTTCAATTGGTATTCCCTATGTGGCAATGCACAACGAAAATCGGTAGCTGAGGTTTCACACCTCGGCCATGCCCCATGCGCATGAGATTAGGCGGTCGGTTCCGGCATGTGATGTGATGAATCGGGCCTGAAACGCTCGGGCTCTTTCGAGCTGGGCTGGCAGATGAACTCGTGAGGCGTGGGGCAGCACAGGGTCTTGTGCCTGCAAGGCGTACGAGGACGCAGGGTTCGCAGGACCGTTCCCAGTCCAGCCGCGGCCTGTCCTCTCGACCGGTCCATCCGGCGGTTCAAGGCCGAGTGCCCAAACCGGCTATCGGTCGCGGATTTCACCTACGTGGCCCCCTGGGGCTGCTTCGTCCACGTGGCCTCTGTGATCGACGTCTTCGTCCGCCGGATTGTGGGCTGGCGCGCATCGCGCTCAGCCCGATCGGACTTCGTGCTTGATGTTCTGAAACAGGCTCTGCACGAGAGGCGCCCCTTCACCGGCAGCAGTTCGTGTGTCAATCGGACCGCGGATCGCGGCACGTGAGCGTCCGCTACATCGAGCTCTTGGCCGAAGCAGGAGTCGAGCCCGCAGTCGGCAGCGTTGGCGACATCGACGGTAACGCTCTCGCCGAGACGATCATCGTCCTGTCCAAAGTGGGCGTGATTTACCGGCGCGGGCTGTGGCACTCATTCGAGAGACGCTGAGTATAGCACCCTCCGGTAGGTCGACCGGCTTGCCGGCGTGAAGGACGCGATCGAGGCCACAGGAGCGCGGTTGCTCTACCTTCCGTCCTACAGCCCTGATTTCAACCCGATCGAGCAGGTCTTCGCGAAGCTTAAGGCGCTGTTGCGGAGTGCGGCCGCCCGCACGATCCCGGATCACTGGGCGGCGATCCGACAGGCATTCATGCGTTTCACCCCGCAGGAGGGCCGCAACTACCTTGCCGCAGCGGGCTACGAGAACGACTTGGCCGTCCCATACCTAAGCGGGAACAGCTCTAGATACAGCGGCGGACGGACTCTTGCCTCCTTCCAGTAGCGCAGCCGCCTCGCACCGCGGCCGCGCTCGGAAGAGATTCGTTCGGCTCAGAAGGTGAAGCCGGCCTCAACCATATAGCGGTCCTGGCTTCTCACGTTGCCAGTGCGGCCAAAGCCGGTGCCGAGCGTGCCGGAGGCCAGATCGCCGATCTGGATGCCGTATAGGTCAACGTGCGAGTACTCGCCGCGAACGAAGAACCGGTCAAACGTGAAGGTAGGCGTAATCGTGTAAGATGCCGCCGAGCTACCCGCACCATAGAGCAGGTTGGTGGTGGTGCCCGGGTTTAGCCGGCTGCCGTTTTGAGCGATGTACTCGACGCGACCACCGATCGAGAACCAATCGGTGAAGTTGTAGGCGACGAGCAGGGCGCCGCCGTAGGTTTCAGCACCCCCGAGCCCGAGACGTGCGTCCCGATCGACGCTCGTGTACTGCCCGTAGGGCGTGATCGTCCATGGACCGTTCGTGTAAGTGTAGTTTACACTGATAATGCTGCTGTTCTGCAGCGTGACTGGTGTCGCAACCTGGAACTTTGAGCCGCGGAACCGGCTATCAAAATTCTGGAAATGGGTGCCGCCGTTGATACCCACCGTGCTGTTGTCATCGATCTTGTATGTGATGTATCCGGTCACCCAGTTAAGATCACCAGAAAAGAAGCCATCGGTTACTGCAAGCGCGGCGTTCCACGGTCCGCTCGAATAATTGACCTGCACACCCTGATTGAGAAAGATTTCCTGGTTGAACAACAGGCCGCCTGAGATGTTGATTCTCTGATACGTGAATAGCCCTTCCGAGCCGATGTTTCCGAACATCCGGCCACCCTGAACCGACCATTCGTCGTTGATCTGGTACTTGCCAAATGCGATCGGCACCGGCCCAAAAAACTGGGTATTCTGGTCGAATGAGGAGTAGAGCGGGAAGCCGAGCAGCGGGAATGAGTAAAGGCCGGCCTGAACGTAGAACTGGAACTGGCCATCTGCCTTCTGCACCGTGGCCATCATATTTGTGAAGTCGACCCGATTCTGCTCGTCGCGTCCCGAGTTCAGCGGAACGGGAAATACTGGTGAGAGCGGGCTGAAAGGGGGCGAAAAATTATAGGCTAAACCGGACACGACGCCGCCGACATAGATGTCGCCGAGTGCTGTCTCAATGCATGCAGGATTGGGGTTTGGCTTAATCGTCGGCCCGAAAACGGGTGTCGAGATCGCGACCTTGCAGTGCTCTGGAGCGGATGGCGGTAGCGCAACGGCACCCATGTCTGCGGCGCCCGCCGCCGTACTAATCAGGGCAAATGCTCCGAGGAAACATCCCGACCGCATCGACACGCTTATCATCCTCAGGCCCCTTGTGAATACATTCGCGGTTGGTGCCGGCGCGGCCGGACCTTCATGCGATTTCCTCACAGTCACCGGCCAAGCTCAAGAGGAAAAACCTTGTAACCTGCCCTCCCCCGTTTATCCTTCCGGACGTGTCACAATCCGGCAACGCATGTTTATAGAGGCCAATCGATGTGAGCCGTTGTAGCTGACGTGGGACTCTTCGATTTGGTTAAGTGCATATGCACTTCAGGCGCTGGCCCGACAGATCACGAATAGTTTTGGTCGCATTCAGCTATCAATATCCAAGCTCATGACGCAAGTCTCAGTAATTATCAAGAAATGTATTTGTCTGAAAACGATGGTGCTTGCGCGCATAAAGGCCGATTTTCATTATTGTAATTAGATTTTAACTTCGATTTCTGCGGAACAGTGGCCAGATCGGATCTGGTTCGCGCCGCCTTATCGTTCCGAATTTTTGGTCTCCTCCTGACCCTCACTGAATTCGACCCAGTTTACCTGCAGTACAAGCAGAAAACAAAAAGCCTCGTCGGCCGGAGGGACCGACGAAGCGAAGTCCTTGGGAGAAACCATGAGACCGGCAAAACATCCGCCCGGTTGTGCAAGTCCCACGAAGAAACTACCATGCCTGACAGGAAACGCAAGGCCGAACACTCGAATTTGCTTTGAACCTGGTAACCTATTGCCAATCATCAACTTTCTTGATGAGGGCTGCGACTTGTGGCTGGCGCAACAGAACCGGCAGCTGTCTGATTCCACCGCGGTGGGTTCGAGTTTCCCAATCGTCCAATGAATGAGGTGTGACGATGCGGTCCCTGGCCGTTCTTTCGTTTGTGGCAAGCCTCGTTGGGTCATCAATGACATCAGCAACGGCGCATGAGACACCCGCTTTCGACCGCTTCGCTTGGTCCGTGAGGCGCGAGCAGGTTGCGTTCGCGGTAGCCAACCTTCTCGTGCTTGATTCTAGATCGGCACTGCGCGCCGAGGAGATGGCTGCTTCCGACCCGGGCTGTGTCAAAACTCCGATGGTGGTAGCTTTCCTCTGCACGATCGGAGGGCGGCATGGGACGGTTCGTTGTCGGTGCCGAGCGCGATCAGACGACGCTATTTCCGCCTTGCCTGGAAGACTGGATCGCTGAGGACAACCCTGTCCGCGTCGTCGATGCCTTCGTGGAGGCCCTGGAACTCGGCGCGCTCGGCTTTGCGGGCGTCGATCCGGCACGCACGGGTCGACCGGGCTACCATCCGGCCGCCCTGCTGAAGCTGTACGTCTACGGCTATCTCAACCGGGTCCCGTCGAGCCGGCGGCTGGAGCGCGAAGCGGGCCGCAACGTCGAGGTCATGTGGCTGATCGGCCAGCTATCGCCCGATCATAAGACCATTGCCGAGTTCCGCCGGCAGAACGGCCCCGCCATCGGACGAGTCTGTGCCCGCTTTGTCGCTTTGTGCCGCACGATGGGCCTTCTGACGGGGACGTGCGTCGCGATCGACGGCTCGAAGTTCAAGGCGGTCAACAATCGCGACCGCAACTTTACGCAAGGTAAGCTCGACCAGCGCCGCCAGCAGATCGAGGAGAGCGTGTCACGCTACCTCTCTCAGCTCGACACAGCCGATCGTCAGGATCCCACGCCGGAACTCGCAGCCAAGGTGGAGAGGCTGAAGCGAAAGGTCGCCCGCCTCGGGCAGGAGATGGAGCGGCTGGCGGAGTTGGAGGAGCAGATGAAGGCCGCGCCCGACCGGCAGGTCTCGCTGACCGATCCCGACGCGCGGTCCATGGCAACCAGCGGCCGCGGATCGGGCGTGGTGGGTTACAACGTCCAGGTGGCAGTCGAGACCGAGCATCACCTGATCGTCGCGCACGCGGTCACCAATGCCGGCTCGGACCGGGCGCAGCTCAGCGGCATGGCCGCGCAGGCCAAAGATGCTCTGGAAGCGGACACGCTCGATGCGGTGGCTGACCGGGGTTACTATTCCAGTGAACAGATCCTGGCCTGCGAACGCACCGGCATCGCCGTGACGCTGCCCCGGCCGATGACCTCGGGCGCGAAGGCCGTCGGGCGCTTCGGCAAGGATGATTTCCTCTACCGTCGTCAGGACAACACCTACCTGTGTCCGGCGGGTCAGACGCTGTCCTATCGGCACACCTCGGTGGAAAATGGCCTGACGCTGCATCGTTACTGGACGAATGTCTGCTCGACCTGCCCGATGACGGGGGGCCTGCACGACGGGCAAGGAGCGCCGGGTGACCCGGTGGGAACACGAGGACGTGCTGGAGGCTGTGCAGCGCCGATTGGACGGCGATCCGCTGGCCATGCGGGTCCGGCGCGAGACGGTCGAGCACCCCTTCGGCACGCTGAAGGCGCGGATGGGGGCGACGCACTTCTTGACCAAGACCTTGCCGCGCGTCTCGACCGAGATGGCACTCTAGGTCCTGGCCTACAATCTGACGCGCGTTCTCAACATCATGGGAAGCCGGAAGCTCTTGGCAGCGATCCCCGCCTGAGCAAGGGCCTTGGATCGCTCACTGAGGGGCTGAAAAGCCGTCCAGCAGCGCCTTCAACTCAGACGGATTGTCGCTCGACTGCAAAAGGTCGCTCCAAGCGATGGAACGCCCATTCTCGCAAGATTGGGGTCACCCGAGCGCAAAGCCCATTCCCGGCGTTTTGACACGGCCTGGACCTATTGCAGAAGGCCGGAAGGTCCGCTTCCAGGCAGTACGGTGGGCCGGCTTTGGCAGCTCCTGGCCGGAGAACGAACCCGCTGCGCGGGAGGGTGCGTGTGGTGAGGGCGTGGTAGGGTCGGGACCGTCGCGCATCGTTTGAGGCCCGTCGGCGGCGGGCCGAGCATCGCGGCTCCTTCATCCGAGGAGCCCCACGATGCACGATCTTCTCCCCGCCAGCGCGGTCAGCCCCCTGTGCCAGCGCCTTATCGACGACATGAGCCTGCGCCGGTTCTCGCACGAGACCCAGCGCAACTACATCCGCGACGTCGGCCGCCTCGCCACCTTCCTCGGGCGCCGGCCCGACACGGCCACCGCGGAGGACCTGCGCCGCTTCCAGGTCGAGCAGCGCGAGGCCGGCGTGCCGGTGCCGACCCTCAACGCCATCGTCTCGGCGTTGCGCTTCTTCTTCACCCACACCCTCGACCGGCCCGACCTCGCGCGCCGGCTCGTCCGGCTCGCCTATCCGCGCACGCTGCCGGTGGTGCTCAGCCGCGACGAGGTCACCCGGCTGCTCGCCGCCGCCACCTGCCTCAAGCATCAGGCTGCTCTGTCGGTGGCCTATGGCGCCGGCCTGCGCGTGGCCGAGGTCGCAGCGCTCAAAGTCATCGACATCGACAGCGCGCGCATGCTCATCCGGGTCGAGCGCGGCAAGGGCGGACGATACCGCAACGCGCTGCTCCCCGCGGACCTGCTCACCCTGCTGCGCCAGTGGTGGAAGGTCGGACGCCAGCAGGGCGTCATGCAGCGTGACGGCTGGCTGTTCCCGGGCCAGCATCCGATGAAGCCGATCAGCACCCGCCACCTCC
The DNA here is from genome assembly GCF_003254375.1 of Methylobacterium sp. XJLW. Lineage (NCBI taxonomy): Bacteria > Pseudomonadati > Pseudomonadota > Alphaproteobacteria > Hyphomicrobiales > Methylobacteriaceae > Methylobacterium > Methylobacterium sp. XJLW. Next base: position 972,629 of record NZ_CP016429.1, read on the forward strand.
ACCGCATCGTCGTCGAGGCGGCCCGGGCGGCCGATATCGCCAAGCGGGTCGGCCCGCACACCCTGCGCCACAGCTTCGCCACCCACCTCTTGGAGGACGGCATCGACATCCGGGTGATCCAGGTCCTGCTCGGCCACGCCAAGCTGGAGAACACCGCCTTCTACACCAAGGTCGCCACCCGAACGGTCCGCACCGTGACCAGTCCGCTGGACAAGCTCGGGCTGTTCCGGATCGGGGAGATCGCGCCCGGCGGCTGACGCCCCGTGCCGGCCTCCACGCTGGAGGTGGCCGACATCTTCCGGGCCGCGGGCGCCGGCTACCGGGCGGCCCAGGCCGGTCACGTCAGCCTCGCCCAACTCAAGGTCATGGCGGCGATCGAGACCTGCCGCACCGCCGCGCTGGGCGGGCACGTCGAGGCCTGCGACGGCTGCGGCCACCGGCGCATCGCCTACAATTCCTGTCGCGACCGGCACTGCCCGAAGTGCCAGGGCGCGGCCGCGCGCACGTGGCTCGCCGAGCGCGAGGCCGACCTCCTGCCGGTGGGCTACTTCCACGTCGTGTTCACCCTGCCGACGCAGGTCGCCGCCATCGCCTTCCAGAACAAGGCTGCGGTCTACGACCTGCTGTTCCGGGCCGCCTCCGAGACGATGCAGACGATCGCCGCCGACCCGAAGCACCTCGGCGCGAAGATCGGGCTGACCGCCGTGCTCCACACCTGGGGCTCGGCGCTGACCCACCACCCACACGTCCACATGATCGTGCCGGGCGGCGGGCTCTCGCCTGATGGTGCACGGTGGGTGTCGTCGCGGCCGGCCTTCCTCCTGCCGGTGCGGGTGCTGGCCAAGCTGTTCCGCCGCCTGTTCCTGGTCGGGCTGAGCGCGCTGCACGCGGCCGGACGGCTCGTCTTCTTCGGCGGCCTGGCGCCCCTGGCCGAGCGCCAGGCCTTCCTGCGCCATCTGTCCCCGGCCCGGACGAAGCGCTGGGTCGTCTACGCCAAAGCCCCGTTCGCCGGTCCCGCGGCGGTGCTGGCCTACCTGTCGCGCTACACCCACCGCGTGGCGATCTCGAACCGACGGCTGGTCGCCTTCGACGGGGCCGGCGTCACCTTCCGCACCAAGGACTACCGCCGCGACGGGCCCGAGCGCTACGGTATCACGACCCTGGGCACGGACGAGTTCATCCGCCGCTTCCTGCTGCACGTCCTGCCCAAGGGCTTCCATCGCATCCGCCACTACGGTCTGCTTGCCAGCACCGGCCGCCGGGCCAACCTCGCCCGCATCCGCAACCTGCTCGCCGCCCCGCCGCCGGTGATCTCGCGCGAGCCCGCACTATCGCCCAACCGTCTGACCCCCTGTCGGTGCTGCGGCGGACGCATGACGGTCGTCGAGATCTTCGGCCGCTTCATGCAGCCGCGAGGTCCGCCGACCGCCTCGGCTTCAACCCGGATGAGAGCCACATGACCCGGCGCTCCATGAGCCCCGTCGCCTGCTGCGAGCACCACGCCGCAGGCCGTGGACCGTCGTACGCCTGTTCCAGCCGACGTCACCATCGACCATCCACGCCAGGGTATGGCCCCCGCGTCGGCATCTCATGCGATCCTGGCGAGCCAACGAACCGGTCTCAGCCAGCACGTGCGCGCCGGGACACGGTCACGCCCTGGCCGTCGCGAGACACCCTGCCATCAGGCCGAAACGACCAATCTCCATAGCTGAGCGCCTCGGTCGCCGCGGGTTCCTTCTTCGGAGACTTTCGTACGCCTCACGGCGCCCGAAACTCTTCACGAAACCGGAATGTCTGCTACGAGGTCGATCTTCCGGAAAAGCAGACGGGTCCGTAACGAACCGACCGAAACGCTCGCCAACCCAATTTGAGGCCACGTAGCACGGGAATAGTTCAGTACCATACAAATCTCTGCGTATCCGAGGATCTGAGCCGCAATCGGTCGCCCGTCTACGTAACTTTCCGTTGCCCTTTTTCCGCAAGTGGCAACCTTAAATGGGTAAAAGGTGGTCGATCCCCCTTCACAGGGTCGCACATATGGCTAAGCTTCGATCAGGCCGCAGTTAATTCTGAACTTGGTCTGTCGAGGGTGAGTTGATGGTAGCGCGTTTCTTGTTGTCGGCCAGCGCGGCCGGTGCGATCATCGTACTGAGTCTGGCTCCCACCCCCTCTCGCGCGCAAAGCGCGGGTGCGGTATTCGGCGGCTTGGCCGGCGGCGTCCTCGGCGGCGTCATCGCCGGCTCGATTGCCGCGCAGGCGGCGCGTGAGCGCCCCGTCGTCGTCTATGCCGCGCCGCGCCGTACCGTTCGCGTCATCCATGAGGTGCGGCGCGTGCCAGCGCCCCGGCGGAAGGTTGTTCGCGCGAATCGCCAGCCCATGCAGCCAGCCGCCGGCCCGACAGGAGCGCAGGTGGTGAACGCATCGGCAGACCCCTTCGCATCGCCGCGGGGCAATGCCACGACCTCGGTCAACCAGACTCGCTGAGAACCACTTCCAGGACGCCCGCCGGATCGACGCGCATGGCTCGCATGAAGGTTGCCCTCGCCGTTCTGGCGGCCGTCGGCGGCGTGGCTCAACCCGCCGCGGCCTCGCCCGCTCCCCCGAAGCTTACGGTCGACAAGAGCTTCGGCAAGGTCGCAGGCTGGTCCATCGGCTACAGCGAGAACCTCGGCGGCTGCCTGGCGGCGGCGAGCTACGGCGACGGGACGACGCTTTGGTTCGGCTTCAATGGTGCCCGCGGCGCGTCGTACTTGGCCCTCACCAACGCCAAGTGGCGCTCGCTGGAGGTGGGCGGACAGTACGAGCTTCACATGATCGCGGGCCGCCAGAAGTGGCACGGGACGTTCACGGGCTTCGATCGCGGCGACGCGCACGGGCTGTACCAGTCGGGGCTGAAGGAACGCTTCGTGGCCGACCTGTCCGAGTCCGGCAGCATCAACGTGATTTTCAAAGGCCGGCAGATCGCCGTGCTGTCCCTCGTCGGGTCCACGGAGGCGTTCGACGCCGTCATCGGCTGCCAGAAGGACGTGACGACGGCGGCCGCGAAGGCAGAGCCCGCGCCGGATAACCCGCGCAAGCTCGAAGCCGGCATGACCAGCACCGGAACCGGCTTCTACGTGTCGGAACGCGGGCACCTGCTGACCAACAACCATGTGGTCGAGGCGTGCTCGGATATCTCCGTGCAGCAGCCCGGCCATACCGCCCTCCGGGCCCGTCTTGTCGCCCGGGACGCCGCCAACGACCTCGCGGTGCTCACCACCGATTTCCCGCAGAAGGTGGTGCCGCCGCTCTCGATCCGGGCGCGGCTCGGCGAGAGCGTCTACGTCTACGGCTATCCGCAGAGCAACGTCCTGGCCTCGACGGGAAATTTCACGATCGGCAGCGTCACCGCGACGGCGGGCTCGGGCGACGACACCCGCAAGATCCAGATCTCGGCGCCGGTCCAGCAGGGTAACAGCGGCGGACCGGCCCTTGACCAGTTCGGCAACGTGATCGGGGTGGTGCAATCCAAGCAGGTCGCGTTCGCCTCCGGCGACGTGCCGCAGAACGTAAACTTCGCCATCAAGTCGACGATAGCCCTCAACTTCCTCGAGGCAAACGGCGTCGAGGCGCCGATCAACGTGCGCATGACGGACCCGATGGACGGCGCCGCGATCGCCGAGAAGGCTCGCGACTTCACGGTTCAGATCACCTGCCGTTGAGGCCGGCTCGGTCGTAACAGGGCTGCTCTCCGGTAGCCGACCACTCTGGCGGCACCGCCCCGCGATGGGGGATCCCTGGTCCGCGTGTGGCTAGCCTGCCACGGCCCACGACAATCACCTTGAGTTTTCGCACGCCATCTCGTCGCGCGCGTCTTAACCACTTTAGATTGTAGGCACATTAACCTGCGGGCGCATAAGTGGAAGCGGCGATCGTGTTCGAGAGACCCTCCGGTGCCGACCTTGAGCAATTTTAGCGAGAACAGGCTGAGATCTGCGGCAAGTATTGGACTCCTTGTGCTAGTCGGTTCTCTGTCCTGTGTTGCATCCTTTGCGCACGACGGCGATCCGGGAATCGGGGCTGTTCAGTCCTGCGACCGTCTTGCGAGTGCGCCGTGGGATCCGGATGCCCCCGACGCGCAGCGGACCGTCAACTTCCGGGATCTGCGCGCCGGCGCGGCCGTAACGGCTTGCCGGGCGGCGGTGGCCGAGGCCCCGCTGCTGCGCCGGCTCCATTTCCAGCTCGGCCGCGCCTACGACCGGCAGGGCGCCAACCAGGATGCGTTCGAGGCCTATCGGCGCGCGGCCGAACTGGGCAGCGGTGCGGCCAAGGTCAATATCGGCATCCTCTACCAGCAAGGGCGCCGGTTCGAGAAGAGCGACGCCAAGGCGCGCGCGTGGTTCCGCGACGCGGCCGAGACCGGCATCCCGGAAGGGATGTACTGCTACGCGGTCGCCCTGGACAACGGGATCGGCGGTTCTCCCGACGCCGCGGCGGCCAGGGCCTGGTATGTGAAGGCCGCCGAGCGCGGCACCGTGAAGGCGCGCGACGCGCTCGTGCGCCTCGAACTCGACGGCACCGGCACGGGGGTGCGGTGTGATTAGCCGGCGGCCGCGGGCATCGCGGGCGGTGCGGCCATGACCGGCGCCTCGCGCTTCGTCGCCAGCCGGACGCTGGCCGGACTGGATGCCGTCCGCACCGATGACCGGCCGGTCATCGAGACCTATGATCGGCTGCGGCGGATCCTGCGCCAGCACGGCGGCGACGCCGCTGCCGAACTCTTCGCCGAGCCGGTCATCTCGCGCAGCAACGGGGCTGCCCCGGCGCGCGTGGATTGGTACACGAATCTCGACGGCCCGATCCGGCCGCTGGCCGACCTCGATCCGGACAGCGCGGCCCTGCTCAGGCACCGGCTCGGCGTCGCGCTGGCGGCGCTGGAGCCCGTGCTGCGAGACCGTGAGGCGGGCGCGTTCACGGCGGCGTGCCTCAATCTCGCGGGACCTTCCGCCGTGCTGGCGGTCGGGGACGCCCCGCTCATCGTCGACTGGGGATTGCTCCCTCAGGGATTGGCCGCGGACGAGCGCGGACGCGTGCGCCACTACGCGTTGACACTTGGCGCGGTCGCCCCCGATCACCTTCCCTATCCGCCGGTCGATCGTGACGACTGGGTCGCCCGCTTCAAGCCGGCGGCCTCGGCCGGCCAGGATGCGGAGTCCGGACCGCGGCTCGGTGTTCCCGCGCGACTGGCTTGGAGCGGCAGCATCGCGCCGGTTGTCGCCGCCGGGATTGCGGCGGCCCTGGTCGCGCTCTCCTACGTGCCGGGCGTTCTGGTCTTCCCGCCGCTGCCCCAGGCGGTCTCAGCCGAGTCCCGAGCCTTCCAGACGGCCTGGCTCGACGGTCTTCGCCGTCGGCGCGACGTCCTCGCCGTGGCGGAGAGCTTCGCCTGCCCCCGTCTCCGGACTGAACTTCCCGGGCTCGTTCCGCAGAGCCCCGCCGGCGTGCGCTTGCCCGCGGATCCGGCCGCGCCGCCCGCGGCTCGCGCTGCCGTCGAGCCGTCGGCGCCGCCGGCAGAGTCCGGTCGGCCCGGCACGCCGCCCACCGACGGGCTGGTCGACCGGCTGGAGCGCAGCACGGTCCTGGTTTTGGCCGGCGACGCCACCGGCTCGGGCTTCTTCGTCGCGGACGATCTCGTCGTCACTAATCGCCACGTCGTCGAGCAAGCCTCGACGCTGATGATCGCCGGGCGGCACGCCGGCGTCGTTCCGGCGACCCTGGTGCAGGTCGGCGCCCCGGGCACCCTGACCGACTTCGCCCTGCTCCGGGTCCCGCCGCACTCGGGGGGGCGGCCCCTCGCACTCGCGAAGCCGGGCAGCCCGTTGACGCCGGTGGTCGCGGCCGGGTTCCCGGGCCTCTATCTCGGCACCGACCCGACCTTCGCTCGCCTCCGGGACGGCGACGCCGCGGCGAGCCGCGACCTGGTCCCGGTGGTCCAGACCGGCGTGGTCAACCACCTGCAGCGCTACGACGAGGCCGCCGTGACGCTGGTGCTGCACGGGGCCGAGATCGCGCCGGGCAACAGCGGCGGCCCGCTCGTTGACTATTGCGGCCGCGTCGTCGGCGTGAACGCCTTCGGCCGCACGGACGACCGCATGCCGGTCACCGCGCGCTACGCCCTGGGCGCGGATGGTCTCGCGGCGTTCCTGGCGCGCGCCGGCGTGACCGCGGCTGTCGACGACCGTCCATGCGATCTCCAAGCGACGCTCCGCCCGGCGGCGACCGCCGCGGCGGAGCCGGCCGAGGCTGCCGCGACGCCGCCCGCCCATGCACCGGCCGCGCCGACCAGCCAGACGGCTCCGCGGTCGGACGCGCGGACCGCCCCACGGCCGGGGCGCGACGCCCGGCCGCCGGCACGCTGAGGGGCCGTCATCATGTCCGCGACCACGAAGCTCACCGAGACGCCGCGCCTCGGCCTCGACCCAGTCAATCCGAAGCTCGCGCAGCAATACGAGCAGCTAGTCGACCTGCTGGCGCGCCGTCTGAGCCCGGCGCACGCGCACCTGTTCGCTGAACCGGCCCCCGTCGCGGTCGCCGGCACCGGACGTCCCGGCTTCGCGTGGTTCGCCGCGGTCGACGGCGATGCGCGGCCCGTGACCGCGCTCGATCCCGCCGCCGCCACGACCCTGCGCAAGACCGCGGCTCGTCTGATCGCCGAGATCACCGCCTTCGCGGACGGACTGGAGCGCGAGGGCGAGGCCTCGCGTGACCTCGCCCGTCTGCTGCGGGACGCGCTTGTTGTTCCGGACGCCGACCACCTGTGGTCGGTCGACGGCCAGCCGGTCCTTGTGGCCTGGGGCTACCGGCGCGCCGGCTCGGACGGCCCGGCCGTCGCGCGCGGCGCCGCGATCACGGCGAGCGCCGCGGCGGTGGAAGCCCCGGCCAGTCCCTGGGCGCCGCCGGCGCCGCCTCCGGACACGGCCGGAGCGGCCGCGCCGCGGCACGGCGTCCGGCTCGCGCCCGCGCCGCGGCCATGGCTCGCGCCGATCCTCTGGCTCGTCTTCGTGCTGCTCTGTGGCGTCCTCGCGGACCGGCTCCTGCGCGCCTGCGCCGTCGGCAGCGGCGACTGGCCCGCCTGGATGCGCGCGGTGCAGCCCGATCACTGCCCCGCGCCGTCGGTGGCCCTCGATCCCGACGGCAGGGCGATCCTCGCGACGATACAGACCACGGACGACGCCGTGCGGGCCGCCGAACTCGCCCTCACGCGCCGGGCGCTCACCTGCGACGCGAGCTGCCCGGTGCCGCCGCGGCGGGCCGCGCTCGAGGCCCCGCAGGTGATCCCGCCCGACCTCGCGCGGCGTCTCACCGGCATCGAGCGCGGGCAAGGTCTTGAACTGACGCTCGCGTGGGAGGGCGCGTCCGATCTCGACCTCCAGGTCGTCTGTCCGGACCGCACGCGCATCAGCTTCGAGCATCGGGCCTCCTGCGGCGCCCGCCTCGTGGCCGACCAGAACGAGAAGGGCGGGAGCAGCGCCAGCCGGCCGGTGGAGCACGTGATCTGGGACGACGCCCCCGCCCCCGAGGGCCGCTACGGCGTCGAGGTCGGGCTCTTCGCGCGTCACGGTGAGGCGAGGCCGGAGATCCCGTTCCAGGTCATCCTGTCGCGCCACGGCGAGATCGTCGAGCAGCGCGCCGGCCGGATCTCGGCGGAGCGGGTCGCGCAGGCCGTGCTGTCCTTCGACCTGCCGATCGCGGCAACGCCACCGAGCGGCCCCCAGGCCCCGACCGGGAACGCGGCCGTGCCCTGACCGACCCGACGCCCAGAGCTGCCCCCGACCCGCCGCCACGCGCCCCACGAGATCCGTCCCCCGCGATGTTCGTCGATCCCGTCCCCTTCGGCCCCACGATCCGGCTGGTCCCGCACAGCGGTGTTCAGTTCGTGGAATACGCCTTCCACATCGACACGGTCGGGCGCCTGTCCCGCCGCTTTGTCGAGCGCGCGGTCACGGGCGCCCCACAGGGGGACGGGCGGCGGACCTACCGCCTGCTTCCGACCTGGAACGAGGACGATCCGGGTGCCGACGCGGTCGAGACCGCCCGCGGTGACGACCGGGAATACGCGGTCGGCGAGCGCGGCGCCCTCGAGGTCTTCCTGGAGAAATGGACCCCGGTGCCGATGCTGCGGGTCAAGGCCGGCGTCGAGGGCGGCGAGGAACTCGACCTCGGACCGACCAACTGGGCGCGCGTGCGGATCGTCGAGGTCGCCGACCGGGCGCCGGACAGCCCGATCAGCCACCGGGTGATCTTCGCCTTCGACACCGAGCTGCTCGAGCGGCGCCCGAACCGGCCCTACACGGCGCCCTGCCTGGAGGATGCCGCCAACGAGCACGAGTTCCGCTTCGCCCATCGCTTCCGTGACATCGGCTGGTTCCTGGGCGCGGCCGGGGAGGACGAGGAGACCCGCCGGCTGGCGGGCTTCCAGGAATGGGTCCCCGCCTGGCTGCTGGAGCAGTACCGCGAGTTCAAGGCGGCGCAGCGGCCCGACCGCCCCCTGCGCGATACGGACATCCCGAACGCGCTCGAGCACTACGCGCGCTATCTGGTCTTCCTCGAGTATCTGCAGATGGCGGTCCGGCCCCGGACCCTGCGGCTCACCGATACGGTGACGGCTGAGCCGGCGATCCGGCCGGTCACGGTCGACCTGATCCTCGATATCGGCAACAGCCGCACCTGCGGGATCCTGATCGAGTCCCACCCGAACGAGGACCGGGTCGACCTCAACAACTCGTTCGTGCTGCAGCTGCGCGACCTGTCCGAGCCCGAGCAGGTCTACACCGAGCCGTTCGAGAGCCATGTCGAGCTGTCGCACGCCCGGTTCGGCCGCGATCACCTCTCGCGCCTGTCGGCGCGCCCGCGGGCGTTCTTCTGGCCGAGCCCCGTCCGGGTCGGGCCCGAGGCCAGCCGGTTCCGCGAGCTCGCCCAGGGCACCGAGGCGGTGGGCGGCCTGTCGAGCCCGAAGCGCTACCTGTGCGACGTCCGCCCGGTGAACCAGGAATGGCGCTTCCCCGACCGCGACTACGGCGCCGACGGAACGAGCCCGCTAATCGACCGCACGATTCGGCAATTCGTCAACAGCCGCGGCGACGTCATCGCGCAGCTCGACGCCGACCGGAAGCGCTACGGGATCCGAGTCCTGCCGGACGACCGCGTCGGCGCCTCGCGCCTGACCTTCTCGCGCTCGTCCTACTTCACCTTCATGGTCGCCGAGGTGGTCTGCCACGCCCTGTCGACCATCAACAATGCCGGGGTCCGCGAGCGCCGGCGCACGAAGGACGCCCCGCGCAAGCTGCGCCGGATCATCCTGACCCTGCCGCCCGCAATGCCGGTCCAGGAGCAGCGCCTGCTCCGGTCCCGCGCCGAGGGTGCGGTGAAGCTCATCTGGCAGCTCATGGGCTGGGCCGACAACCCGCCCCCCGGCCTGACCCAGCCCGAGGTCCACGTCGCGTGGGACGAGGCGAGCTGCGTCCAGTTCGTCTACCTGTACGGGGAGATCACCCAGAAGCTCGGCGGCGCCGTTGACGGCTTCCTGCGGCTCGTCGGCCGCCCCCGGCCTTTCGCGGAGCCCGACACCGTGCCCGGCCCGGAGATCCGCCCGGAGCCGTCGGTGCGGATCGCCAGCATCGATGTCGGCGGCGGCACCACCGACCTGATGATCACGACCTACTACGCGGAGGGCAACCGGGCGATCAAACCGGTGCAGAACTTCCGCGAGGGGTTCCGGATCGCCGGCGACGACATCCTCAAGCGGGTGATCGAGCGCCTCGTCCTGCCCACGATCGAGGCGGCTCTGCGGTCGGCCGGGCATCCCGACCCGCACGCCCTGCTGCTGGAGCGCTTCGGCGGCGACCGCGCCAACATGGCCGAGCAGGAGAAGCATCTGCGGCGGCAATTTGTGTCGCGGGTGCTGGAACCGATCGGACTGCGCATCCTCGGCGACGTCGAGGCGGGCGCGGAGATCACCGCCCGCCCGTTCGCCGAGTTCTTCCCCGAACGCGGCGGCCGGATCCTGCGCCGCGCCCTGCCGCAGCAGCGCCTGCTCGACTTCCTCGAGATCCCGGCGCGCGCCGGCGGCGCCGCGGACTTCGCCCTGACCGACTGCGTCTTCGAGAGCCGGGCCGACGTGGTCGGCGCCTGCGTGGTCGCGACGCTCGACCTCGTCCTCGACAACCTGTGCGAGGCCGTGCACGCCCTCGACGTCGACGTGGTGCTGCTCTCGGGCCGCCCGTCCCGACTCCAGGCCTTCGTAGACTGCCTCGTCGACAAGCTCGCGGTCTCGCCGGACCGGATCGTGCCGCTCCACCAGTATCAGGCCGGCACGTGGTACCCGTTCCGGGAGCGGGACAACCGCCGCATCGGCGATCCCAAGACCACCACGGCGGTGGGCGGCATGCTCTGCGCGCTCGCGGAGGGCCAGCTCACCAACTTCACCCTGTTCACCCGCCGCCTCGCGCTGCGCTCCACGGCCCGCTACATCGGCGAGCTGGAGCTGAGCGGCCAACTCCGCGACGCGGGCCTAGTCTTCCGCGAGGTCGATCTCGACGCGCCGGCCTCGGCCCGGCGCCAGGGACCGGCGATGAGCGCGAAGCTCCGGTACTACGCGCCGATGCGCCTAGGGTACCGGCAATTGCCGGTGGAGCGCTGGATTGCGACGCCGCTCTACCGCTTGCGGATGCGCGCCGGCCAGGAGGCGATACAGCTGCGGCTGCCCCTCGAGATCACCCTGGAGCGCAGCGGCGACGGCCGGCCCGACGACGAAGGGCCGGATGTCCTGCTGCGCTCGGAGTCGATGAAGGAAGAGTTCGAGATCACCGACGCCTACGACGCGGACGGTCTCGACGTCGGACGCAAGATCGAGCTCGTGCTCGATACCCTGGCCTCGGAGCAGGGATACTGGCTCGACACCGGCATCCTCGCCCTGGATTGAGATCACGCATGTCGACCGAACATCTGGCGCAGGATTGCAGGAATACGGGTCGGCTGGCCGAGGACGCCGAGCAGTGGCTCGGCGACGAGGCCAATGCCGGCGCGGTCGGACGCGAGCGTGCGGATCTCATCCGCTACGTCCGGAAGGCGGCCAACCGGGCCGAGCGGCTGGCCCACGCGGCGGCCCGGCCAATGTGCGCGGGCGTGTTCGGGCCGAGCCAGGCGGGCAAATCCTACCTGGTCGAGGTTCTAGCGCGTCCGGAGGACGGTGCCCTGCGGGCCCGCTTCGACGGGCACAAGCCGGTGGACTTCCTGGCCGAGATCAACCCGATCGGCGAGAAGGAGGCCACGGGGCTGGTCACCCGCTTCACGGCCGGTGCGGGAGCCCTGCCCGAGCAGACGCCGCCCGGTGCGCCGGTCCGCCTGCGGGTCCTCAGCGAGGTCGATCTCGTCAAGGTCCTGTGCAACACCTTCCTGCACGACGGCGACGCCACCAAGGACACGCCGCCGGGCCCCGAGGCCATCGCCGCTCTGCTGGCGAGCCTGAAGGCGCAGGCCCGTCCCGGTACGTCGCGCTTCGGCGACGTCGCGATCGACGACCTGCAGGATTACGTGCGCGATCAGGCCCGCGGCACGCGGCCTCTGGACGATCTCGCCCGCTACTGGGATGAGGCCCGCAGCCTGGCCGGGGGCCTCGACCTTGACGGGCGCGCCCGCCTGTTCGCGCCGCTCTGGGGCGGCCATGCGGCCTTCACGGCCCTCTACCGCCAGCTCGCGGAGGCGCTGGAACGCCTCGACCATCCGGAGGAAATCTTCGCGCCGCTCGCCGCTCTGGTGCCCCGCGAGGGCAGCATCCTCGATGTGGCGACCCTAGCGGGTCTCGGGGCGGCTCGCTCGGACGATACCCTGACAGTGCACGCGGCCGGCGGCAGGACCGTCACGCTGGCGCGTGCCACAGTGGCGGCGATCACCGCGGAGCTGCGCATCGAGATCGCCGACACGCCCCGGGCCTTCCTGCAGGAGGCGGACCTACTTGATTTCCCCGGCGCCCGCAGCAGGCAGAAGGTCGATCTCGCTCATTTCCTGACCGCCCACCCGGACGCGCTGAAGGAGACCTTCCTGCGCGGCAAGGTCGCCTACCTGTTCGACCGCTACGTCGCCGAGCAAGAGCTGACCGCGATGATGCTGTGCGTCCGCCCCTCTAACCAGGAGGTCGTGACGCTGCCCGACCTCGTGGAGCGCTGGATCACGCTCACGCATGGATCGAGCCCGGAGGCGCGGGCGCAGCTGCCAAACCTGTTGTTCCTCGTGCTCACGTGGTTCGACAGCCACTTCGTCGACAAAGCCGGCGACGTCGGCCAGGATGCGGGCCTGCGCTTCCGCAACCGGATCGAGGCCTCGCTGCTCGGCTTCTTCGGGAAGGCGCACACGTGGCCGCGGCAATGGACGCCGGGCGCGCCGTTCCGCAACACCTACTGGTTCCGGAACCCGAACTACCCGGCGGAATCGGTCATCCGCTACGACGGGCGGCGCGAGGTGGCGTTCCTGCCCGAGAAGCAGGAGCGGATCGCCGAGCTGCGCGCCGGCTTCGCCGCCCTGCCGGAGGCGACCGCGCATTTCGCGGATCCAGGCCGCGCCTTCGATGAGGCCCTCCGCCTCAATGACGGCGGCGTGAGCTACCTCGTCGAGAACCTGTCGCGGGTCTGCCGACCGGCGCTGAAGGCGCAGCAGATCGCCTCCCGGCTGGAGGCCCTGCGCGCCGAGATGCGGGAGCGGCTCGCCCGCTTCCACGTCGCCCTCGACATCGAGACGCGGCTGGCCGAACGGCGCGAGGCGGCTGGCCAAGTCTTCGACGCGCTCGACGGGGTCGTGGCGGCCGGCCAGTTCGGTTCGCTCCTGCGGGCGCTCATGGTGGACCCCGCGACGCTCGCGCACGCCCTGCACGGGGCGGAGAGCGTGACCACCGAGGCCGCGCTCCCCGTCGCGGCGCCACGCATTGCTCGCCCCGGGGCTATCCCGCGGCCGGGTGCGGCGTTGCCACCCCGCGTCGAGTCGTCAAACCCAGGCAGTGACCGGGAGCGCGCGATGGCGCGGGCTGTGGTCGCCGCCTGGATCGGGGCCTTGCGCCGCACGATCGAGACCGAGGACTTCGCACGCCGCTTCGCTGTCCCGCTGACCGCCCTGGAGATCGTGGTCAGCGAGCTGATCATCCTGGCCCGCCGCGCCGACATCGAGGGCGGCATCGCTTCCGACCTGCGGGACCTGGCAACCGTCGAGCGCTCCGAGCAGTCGACGGTCAAGCTCGCCCTGATCGCGGCGACCCGACTCAACCGGCTGACCGGCAGCCTCGGGTTCACCCTCGTTCCGCCGGCTGGCGAACGTCCCTCGATCCAGGATGAGGCGGGGGATCGGGTCGCCTTCGCCCAGCGGCCTGTCAGCTACGACGCCCGCAGCATCGGGCAGGCCCCCGCGACCTTCGCCCATACCTACGCCACCGACTGGTTCCACGGCTTCTACCGGGTCGTCGAGGACAACGCCAAGAGCGCGTCCGGCGTCACGATCGACCTCGCGCAGAACGCCCGGATCGGCGCGATCCTCGCCGGTCTTCAGGCGCGCGCCGCCTGACCGCCCCGCCCGCTCGCCCCGCTTTGCCCAAGAAGCCTTCGCCATGACGATCCGCATCACCGAGGACGAGGACGAGTCAGGCGGCTACGCCTTCATCGATCTCGGTCGCCCGCTGACGTCGCCGCTGCTCTCGTTCCGCCGACAGGACACCGAGCCGCGGCATCTCGGGGCGGAGGGCTGGCAGCCGGAGGTCGCGTGGCTCGCGCCGCTCGCGGTGACCGAACGGGACGGGCGGGCCGTCGCGCGCTTCGGCCCCAACGTCGTCGATCGCATCGAGGAACTGGTCCCGATCGAGATTGTCGCGCAGGACGGCACCTCTTTCGGCGTAGTCGCGTGGCCCTTCATACCGCCCGCGCCGTCCGGCGGGGGTATCCTCGCCGGCCTTCCGGCAGCGGTTCCGACTTTGACCCGGGACGGAACCGGCGGTCCGGCGGTCCCGGTCGTGCCACTCCCGGAACCGGAGCCGGCCCCGCCGCAGGACGCCGCGCCTGCGGCTCCGCCGGCGCCCGAGCCGGCCGCGCGGAAGAGCCGGCTGCTCTGGCCCCTGGTCGCGCTGATGCTTTTCGCGCTGGCCGCGGGCGGCGTCTACCTGTACCGCGACCGGCTGCCCGATATCGTGGCCCGCCGCGAGGCCCCCGCCCCGGAGCCGAGCCCCCCGCCCGCGCCTCCCGAGCCGGATTCCCGCCTGACGGCCGCCGAGCTGCGGCAGCGCTACGCCCGTCTCGTCGACGAGCGCGCGCCGGCCGGCGCTTTCCTGGCGCTCGGCGAGACGGCGCTCGCCTCCCGGCAGGGGAGTGCGGCCTTCCGTGCGTTCGAGGAGGCCGATCCGGTCACGAGCGCGGATGCGGCCTGGCAGCTCGCGCGCTTCTACGACCCCGGCAACGCCGACGCGGCGTACCGCGAGGTGGCGCGGCCCGACGTCGTGCGGGCCGCCTACTACTACGCCCTCTGGCGCAACCGCTCCCCCCGCCACACCGAGGCGCTCCGGGCGCTGTGCGAGGGCAGTGCCGCCGCCGACCGCCTCCGGGCGATCTGTCGTCCCTGATGGTCCCGACGCATCCCACGATGTCCGTCTGCCCGCGCGTTTCATCCCCTCCGATGCCCAGGATCCCCGACATGGCCCCGCCCGCCCGAACCGGCCGTCGCTGGAGGCTCTTGGCCGCCGCGACCGCGCTCGGTGTCGCCGCCGCCACCGCCGGGCACGCGGCCTCGCCTGGCCTGACGGTCCAGGCCGCCGCCGCGCGCAGCAGCGTCGTTACCGGACAGCGGATCGCGCTGCTGATCGTGCCGCAAGCCTCGTCCTCCGGCGGCCGGGCGGCGACGGCCAACGCCGACGAGGAAGCCTATCGCAAGCGCCTGCGCGACATCGGCTTTGAGGTGTGGACGGTCGGGCCGGCCGACCGCCCGCAGCTGGATCGCGGACTGCGCGAGGCCGTCGGCCGCCTGCCGGAGGATCCCCAGGTGGCGGTCTTCGCCCTCGGGCCGACCATCGGCGGCGCCGACGACATCTATCTGATGCCGTGGGACACCCCGGCCGACGCCGGACAGCGCCCGGGCCTGCTCGACAGCGAGGGCGTGCGGCTGAGCGACGTGCTGCGCCGCATCGCCGGCCGCCGGACCCGCGAACTCGTTGTTGTGATCGACGAGTGTCAATCCGCGGCGGGCGGGCGTTGCGACTTCGATGCCGCGGCGGGGAGTTCCGGGGCGAGTGTCATCGGCGGCGAACGCGCCGGCCGCCGCAATGCCTCGGGCGGACCGCTCGCGGGCCGCGCCTCGCTGCGCGATCCCATGCTCGCCGCAATGGCGCAGGAGGGTGAGACCTTCCTGCAATCGCACGAAACCCTGAAGCGGGGCCTCGCCGGCAGCGATCTGGAGCCTCGGGCCAGCGGCGCGCTCACCACCTCGTTCGCCTTCATCCCGCAGGGGTTCTTCGCGGGCCTGCGGACCGAGTGCAACAAAATCGACCCGAATGCCGAGCCGGCCGCGCTGAGCGGGGCGAGCCTCGATCCAGCGATTCGCGCCTGCGAGGCGATGACGGGGACCTATCCCTATGCCCGTCCCTTCGAGGACCGGCTGCAGGCGGGACGGGAGCAGCGGGCCTATCAGCGGGCGGTCGCCTCCTGCGACGATGCCACAGCCACCGCGAGCTACAGCGCGTCCTATCCGGCGGGACGCTTCCGCGCCCTGGTCGACACCTTCGCGGTCGAATGCATCCGGAAGCGGGATCGCCAGGATGAGGCCCGCCGCCAGGATGAGGCCCGCCGCCAGGAGGAGGCGCGGCGTCAGGCGGATGAGGCCCGGCGTCAGGAGGAGGACAGGCGGCGACGGCAGGAGGAGATGGATCGGCAATGGGCGGACGCCCGACGCCAGCGGGAGCAGGACGAGCAGCGCCGCGCGGAGGAGGAGCGGCGCCAGCGTGAGCTGCAGCAGCGCACCACGGTCGGAAGCGCCTCCGGCTGGACGCTGAACTACTCGACCAACCTGCTCGAGATCTCGCCGATGGCCAACGACCAGTACGATCCGCAGAAGCAGACCTACACGACGATCTGGCACTCGCGCCAGCATGGCCAGCAGGTGACCATGTACGTGCAGGTCAGCCCGAACGAGCGTTGCGGCAGCGCGCAACAGTTCATCACGGAGCAGATCCGGCCGCGACGGAGCCAGATCAGCCGCGCGCAGGAGGTCAACACCTCGCCGGTCCGCGCCGGGTTCGTGCTCGAAGGCCGCGGGACGGCCGTCGCCCAAGGCAGCTTCGACGACAGAAGCTTCTACGACTTCGCGACGATCCGGCGCGACGACCGCAGCACGATCACGAATATCGGGGGACGTTTCCCTGCCGAGTTCAGCGACCTGTACCGGGCCGAACTGCTCCGCATGATGAACTCGATGCAGCTGCCCGGCCGCGACGTCTTCAACAATCGCTGCGGCTGAGAGCGATGAGCCGCCCGAGAAGCCGGAAGCAGGACGGATCGACCATGCGCGCACCCTTGCTCGCCCTCATTGCATGGGTCCACGCCGGCCTGATCGCGTCGATGGCGCTCCCGAGTTCCCCCGCTCTGGCTGATGCCGCCCAGGATTGTCGGTCCGGGAGCCCGGAGATGCGCGTCGGCGGATGCAGCCGCCTCCTGGCCGAGGCCCGGACGCCGCGGCAGCGCGCCATCGCGCTCGATGGACGGTGCTGGGCGAACATCGACCGGGGGGCGTTTGCCGACGCTCTGACGGATTGCAACAGCGCCATTCGGGCGGATGATCAGTACCCCTACGCCTTCCACAATCGCGGGGTCGCCTATGCCGGCCTGCAGAACCCGACCGCGGCGATCGCCGACTTCAACCGTGCGCTGGCGATGCGGCCGGCCTTCTCGAATACGCTCATCAACAGGGCGAAAGCGAACATCACCCTCGGGAACACGCAGGCGGCAATCCGAGATTACGAAGAGGTTCTTCGTCTGAAGCCTGACAACGAAGAAGCCAAAAGTTCCCTTAACGTATTGCGCGGCGCTGCGGTAACATCGCCGTCGCTCAATGCGACTAATTCGCTCTGTGGTAGCGTTGGATGCAATTAATCCTCGCCTCGGCGCTTCAGCTAAGTTTCACTATTCCTGCCAATGGCTTAGATTTTTTTATGCGCTGATTTCTTAAAGGATAATTCGATTAGCTGCTTATGAGATTTTTGTATCGCAGTCACGCAACAATTAATTGAATTGCCAACTGTGTCCGGCCCATTCTCAGCATAGGACGACGGCGCGGTGCCTGCCAACGATCTGTGCATATGCGATCGAATGCACGGTTGATGTCTGCTTTGAGGCCATTGCTGAACGCGCATAAACGGCCGAATTGGGCGCCAAGCGGAATGTCGGCTTTCGGGCGGCAACCCAATGGCGGCTCGCCACCCGTCGCGGACATCACCAAGGCCAAGCTGATTAAGTTCAGACCCTCGATCGGCACTGCGCTCCGAGGAGATGGCGGGTACCTTCAGCTGAAGCCAATTGCCGAGGTGGCCTTTTTGTTCCCGCAGAGCGCATTCCGAGGCCGGAAAACTGTGGGGGCTTCGCCACGGCGCTCGCAGTTCCTGCCGGCATCTATCAGGTGACCCTCTCGGACGATGCCTGAATCTACGTCAGCCAAGACGGGAGGACCTCGCTTGAGTCCGTCGGTCAAAGCGACCAGCGCTGTACGAAATATCGGGTTTCAGACCTCGGGTAGTCAGACGAGAACAGGACCGGAAAGCAGTCTTACAAGTTCTGCTTGGCGGTTGACGCCCGTCTTCGCCATCACCGCCTTCAGCTGGGCGCGTACCGTGTTTGGCGAGATACCGATTTCATTCGCGATTTGCTCGACCGTGCGGCAGCCTGCGACGCTGCGAGCGACGCGCGCCTCTGCAGGAGTGAGATCGAAGAGACCTTCCAGCACCGAGCGGCCAAGCACTGCGTCCTGGGCTAAGGGCGCGATGATTACGACGGCGGATGCGGAGGCAAACAAGTCGCGCGCGCTACGCCGGACCGGGAGAACGTGGGCGACCGCGTGTGCCGCGTCCTCTTTCGCACGGATGGGGATCGATTGTGTGCCGGGCAGTCCACGCTCTGCAAAGCCCTGCAGCGCGTCTACCAATAGGCGGTCAGCCGCTGCATCCACGAAGCCGAAACGGCGACCGTCACGTGCAGTTGCACCCAACAGCGACTGGCAACTCTGATTCATCGCTACGGCTTGGCCTTTGCGACCTAGGACCGCCGCTGGAAGTCCGATGAGTTCAAGGACGTCGGCCGCGGTCTGCACGACCTGAAGCCGCAGACGTGTGGAGAGAGTTGCAGCGCGGGCAAGATGCGGACGGAGGGGATCAAGCCTCGCTACCACCTGTGCTGGGACAGGCCCGCGTTCATAAGCTCGCTCGACATCGACTACAATCTGCTCGCCACTCGGCACTGTAATGGCTGTGGCCGCACCCCAACCGAGCCCGTGTGGCCGAAGAAACTGGGTGAAGATCGGGTTCGCCTCGATCTCTTCGGGCGTGTAGACATCCAGATCGGTGAGGAAGCCGGTGTGCGGCTTAGACCCCGTTTCATAAGGCTTTGGCGAGCCGCCTGACGAGGATCATGGCCGCAGCGAGCACGAAGAAGGCAAGCGCGGAGGACGGGGTCGCTTCGTGGTCGCGCGCGAGCCTGCGGCAGCGGCTGATCCAACTAAATGTCCGCTCGATCACCCATCGCCGGGGCTGAACGGCAAAGCCCTTCTGCCCGGCTTCCGCCGCGACGATCTCGACCATGATGGCGGTGGCCATGCCGACGCGCTCACCACTGTAGGCGCGGTCAGCGAAGCAGTGGGCCAAGAAGGGGAATAGCCCGCGTGAGGCTCGCAGCAGGGCGATGCCGCCGTGGCTGTCGTGAAGGTCGGCGGTGGAGATCCCAGCCACGAGCAGGCGGCCGTCTGTGTCGGTCAGCGCGTGGCGTTTGCGCCCGACGGCCCGCCGGGCTGGATCATAACCGCGCTCGCCTGCCATTCCCACGCCACCTGAGCGCGCGGCTTGCGCGTCGACGACACAGCCGGTCGGGCTGGCCTCGCGTCCGACCCGCTCCCGATCGGCCATCGTGAGGGCGTGAGCGAGGCGCTCGAACACGCCTGCCTGCGACAGGCGCAAGAACCAGCGATGCACCGTGCTCCAGGGCGGGAAGTCCAGCGGCAGGTGCCGCCACGCGCAGCCGGTGCGCAGCACGTATAGGATGCCGTCGAGGATCGCCCGCATGGGCCAGCGCCATGGGCGGCCGGTGCTGGACGGTGCAGGCAGCAGCGGCGCGAGCACCGTCCATTCGGCATCGCTCAGGCAGGTTGCATAGGGCAGGCTCTCGCGCGCAAGCTCCGCGCGGGCGGCGGGTGTCCACATCAAGGTTCCTGGGTGAGCGTCAGACACTCTCCCAACGCCCGCGATGCTCGCCGCTCACCCAACCGCTAAGCTGTTTATCCCGTTATGAAACGGGGTCTTAGCTCGACTTTGGCCATTTGCGGCGCGTCGATTGGGCGGAGGTGACGAAGCGGGCGTGGTGGATAGGCTGTTGGCGTCCCCGCCAAGAGACACCGCCATGCTGCCCCTGCCTGCCCGCTTCGCCGGGATCATCCTGGCGTTCGCGCCGCTGTTCGTCCACCGCTCCTGGCGCCATGCCCAGCTGTTGCTGATCGGCGCGATCCTGACGCCGGGCCGCCGCACGGTGGCGAGCGTCCTGCGCATCACGGGCCGCGCGCAGGAGCGGCGGTTCGTGAACGTCCACCGCATCCTCAACCGCACGGCATGGTGCCCGCGCAACGGCAGCCGCATCCTGCTCGGGATGCTCATCTCAGCCTTCGCATCGCGTGGTCCGGTCATCCTTGCGCTCGATGACACGATCGAGCGCCGCCGCGGCAAGCGCATCGCGGCCAAAGGCATCTACCGTGACCCGGTCCGCTCCTCCGATAGCCACTTCGTCAAAGCCAGCGGGCTGCGCTGGATGAGCTTGATGCTGCTCGCCCCCGTCCCCTGGGCGGGACGAATCTGGGCCCTGCCGTTCCTCACCGCTCTCGTCCCTTCCGAGCGAGCCTGTCGGGAGCGCGGGCGCCGGCACAAGCCGCTGCTCGAAGTCGGTCGCCAACTCACCCTTCAGGCCCGCCGTTGGCTGCGCGCACGCGACCTTGTCCTGGTCGGCGACAGCGGCTTGTCCGCACTGCTGTCAACGCCGAGTGCATCGTCCTCAGATCCGCCGAAGCAAAAGTCCCCACTCCCGTGGGTCAGGCCGCATTGGGCTCGGGCTCGTGACGCATTGGCGGACGACCGCGGCGCTTGGGGCCGGCGGCGGCGTGATCGTCGCCTTCGAGCGCACGTGCTCGGGTACCAGGTCGGCGTGCTGGCGCAGCCGATAGCTCGCCCCTCGATCTGTACGACAACCGCGTGATGCAGCAGGCGGTCGAGGAGCGCGGTGGCCACGACCGGATCGCCGAACACCTCGCCCCATTCCGCAAAGCCACGGTTCGAGGTCAGGATCATCGCACCCGCTCGTAGCGCGCGTTGACGAGCTGGAAGAACAGGTTGCCCCGCCCGGTACCACCGGCAGATAGCCGATCTCGTCTACGATCAGGAGGGCGAAGGCCGCGAGGAAGCGGATGCGCTCGCGCAACGTACCCTCTCGCTCCGCCTTGGCCAGGGAAGCGATGATGTCCGCCAGCGTCGCAAAGTAGACGCTGCGCCCTGCCTTGATCGCCTCCACGCCCAAGGCCACAGCGAGGTGGCTCTTGCCCGTGCCGGGTGGACCGAGCAGGTGGACGGCCTCGCGCCGGTCGATGAAGTCCAGGCCCGCCAGCGCCAGGACGCGGTTGCGGTCCAGCGAGGGTTGGAAGGCGAAGTCGAAGCTGGCCAACGTCTTCACCGTTGTGATCCGCGCCGTCATCAGCGCCATCTTCACCCGCCGCGTCTGGCGCAGCGTCAGTTCCTCGGTCAGGAGCACGTCGATGGCCTCGACCGCGCCGATCTGACCCTGCTCGATCTGGCGCAGGGTCTGGTCGAGCACCTCCAATGCCCGAGCCATCTTGAGCCCGACGAGGTTGCGCCGGATGCTCTCCAGGGTCGCGGCAGGATCCAGCCGCCCCGTCATGGCCGGCCCCCTCGGCCAAGCGGCGGCCGACGGCGGCGTAGACCTCCAACGAGCGCCGCGCGACGTGCTCGCCGGTGCGGCCGATCACGATGGGGCCGTCGCGTCCCGCTGCGGTGCGGCGCGTCAGTTCCGGCCTGCGGCGATGCCCGGGCGCGACCAGGATCTGCCGACGCCCCTCGATGACGGGGTGCGCCGCCACCAAACGGCCTGCGTCGAAGATCTGGATCTCGTCGGCGAACTGGTGGACCTCGACGACACGCCGTGTCCGGTCGGGCACACTGTAGAGGTTGCCGCCGACGCTCACGAGGCCTTCGTGGGTGACGCGCCGCTCCAGACGCAGCACGGCCCGGAACGGTACGACCGGCAGCGGCTGCAGACTGGGTCGCTCTTCGGCGAAGGCTTCCGAGACGACGCGCAGCGTGGTGCCGTGCAGGCGCACGTTGGCGACGGTGGCGAGCCAATCGCCAAGCTGGACGTTCAGGTCCTCGAGATTGCGGAAGCTACGGGCGAGGAAGAAGTCCTCGCGCACGTAGCGGAACGGCCGCTCCACCTTTCCTTTGGTCTTCGCCCGGTAGGGCCGGCAGGCGCGCGGCAGGAAGCCATAGTGGGCGGCCAGTGCCACGAGCGAGCGGTTGTAGATGATGTGGCCATCCTCGCTCTCGCCGGTCACCGCGGTCTTCATGCGGTCGTAGAGGATCTCCAGCGGCACGCCGCCCAGGGCCGTGAAGGCGGCGATGTGGCAGCGCAGGACCGTCTGCAGATCCTGGTGCAGAACGAAGCGCGCCCAGACGTGGCGGGAGTGGCTCAGCACCATTGAGAACAGCCAGACGATGCGCGTCACGCCTGGTTCGTCCGCAAACGTGACGACGAAGCGGGCGAAGTCGGCCTGGGCCTGCTGGCCGGGCGGGGTCTCGAAGCGGACCTCGAACGGGGCGGGCACCGCCGGGCGTATCCCGCGCAGATAGTCGGTGACCGCGGTGTAGCCGCCCGCGTAGCCGCGCTCCTTGAGCTCCCGCCAGAGACGCGAGCCGGTCAGTGCGGGATAGGCGGCGACGCGCTCGCGCAGGTAGGCTGTGAAGGGGTCGAGGCGACGTTCGCGGGGTGGTCGTGGCGTGTAGGCCGGGGGTTCGAGGCCGCGGGCGATGTACCGACGTACCGTCTTGCGGTCGAGGCTGAGCTGGCGAGCGATGGCCGTGACGGACAGGCCCTGGCGGTGCAGGTCCAGGATCATGACGAGTTCTCCGAGCTGGATCACCGCCGACACTCCTCGTGCGCTCACGAGGTTCGATCATCGGCGAGGTGTCGACGCCCGGCTGCCCAGATCAGCGCCTCCGACCCTGCGGACACGCGCAGAACTGGGGATTTTTCAGTCGGCGCCTCCGTCCATCATTCACCCGGCGTCGACACACTGCTGTTCCTCGACGCCATGCGCCGCGGTGGCATCACGGCGATCACCCGCCTGCGGCTGGATGCTGCTCTCTACGAGCCGGCCCCGCCGCGGCCGCCCGGCACGATCGGGCGTCCGCGGACCAAGGGCGCTCGGCTGCCAAGCCTGTCTGACGTGCTCGCGGACGCGAGCACGGGCTGGCAAGCGACCGTCGTGCCCGGCTGGTATGGGGCGGGTGAGCACACCCTTGAGATCGCCTCCGCGACCGCAGTGTGGCGGCACGGCGGCCTCCCGATCGTGCCGATCCGCTGGGTACTGGTGCGCGATCCTGAGAACCGCTTCGCACCGCAGGCCCTGCTCTGCACAGATCTCGACCGCGAGCCGGTGCAGATCGTGTCCTGGTTCATGCGGCGCTGGAGTGTCGAGGTCACCTTCCAGGAGGCGCGCGCTCACCTGGGTGTGGAGACGCAGCGGCAGTGGTCGGACAAGGCCATCGCTCGCACCACTCCCTGCCTGCTCGCGCTGTTCTCGATCGTGACACTGCTCGCCAGCCGTCTGCCGACCCGCGAGCGCACTCGCGTCACGGCGGCGACGTGGTACGCCAAACCGAAGCCGACCTTCGTCGACGCTCTTGCGGCAGTGCGCTACGCGCTCTGGCGTGAACAGGCTTCCGTGCTGTCTTGCCGTCAGCGCCACAGACCAAAACGGCGCTTCGTCCTGCCCCGCCCTTGGGCCTACGCTCTATGCCAAGCCGCATGAGTGGCCAAAGTCGAGCTTAGAAAATAATCGCGCCGGCCGGTCGTTGCGAGCCGCCCATCCTTCAGACATGAATTTGGTGACGCAATGCTCTAGCTCGGGCGAGGCCACATAGCGGAACTCGTGGCCTTGGAAAATGAACAATAGAGCTCCAACGCCCTCACCGAACCGGCCGATTTCCGATAGCGTGGAAGCCCAGAGATCTGGAACGGCGGCAGCCTCGTAGATGCGGTCTACCAGCTCGTCGAACTCAAGTACCATAATCTCAGACCACGTCAGCGCGGACGATGCAGGAATGCATGCAATCGCAGTCGAATTGCCCGCCGTAGGATAGGCATAGTGCTTCTCACTTTTGTGAGGACGTCATTGGACGTCCAGCCTCAACCGCCGCCGATGAAGATAGTCAGCCAAGATTGGAGGAGCTGCAGGCGACTTGAGGACGAAAAGCAAGCGCCGAGCACCTCAAGCTACATTCAGTCGCGGAGCAACGACAAGGTGAGGACCTCGAAGTTCTCACGCCCAGCACAGTCAAAGAGCATATTTTACCGCTATCTGCCGGTCCTAACGTTCGACCGCAGCTCACCACATGTTCTCTGAACTAAGTCGAAGCTGCAGGTGTGGCGTGCTGATTCCCAATCACAGTGAGCGGACGGGTTAATAGCGGTGTTATCATGCTTTCGTCGGCAATTGCGTATCAAACTCCAACTCCAAATTTGCCGATTGGCGGTCAAGCTCAGCCAGAATCGTCTGAAGGTGCACGTCCGAGGTCAAGTCCGCGAGCGGAGCTAAACGCCGGCGGCGCTCACGCAACTTCTGCGCAGAATTGGTTCTGCTGTGCTGAGCACGATGAGTGATAATCTCTAGGAATTCTTGCGCTGCAGCCTTGCGGTTCTCGTCTGTCATACGCCCTCGAACTGTTTCGCCGTCGGCACCGTTTTTTGCTCAATGACCGGCGGGCATCATTGGCGGTCTGAATTAATTCGATTTTTGCCTATCAACATTCTGTGAGTACGCTGAATGCTCGCGCTGGCCTGACAGCTGGCTCGTTCTCACGAGGATGCTGGAGCCAGCCACGATCTTCCCGAGTCTGTCCCGCAGTGGCGTCGGATACGGCATAATAGGCACTCGCGTGCCGTCAGGCTGCTCGAGAACAACTTGCAGGCAGCGCGGTGCGCTGCCGATTCGGAACGCAAGTGCCAGGGGCCAATGCTCGCGTGGAATCAGCGCGTTGTCGGTGCCGTAGATGCGCCAAGAACCGCACCAGCGCTCCTCACCAATGGTGGGGGTGCGGCCCCATAGCTCAGCGGCTGCATCGTTGTAGTAGGTCAGCCGCCCTTCGGCATCGGTAGTATATAGGGGAGCAGAAATTTTCTGGAGCAACTGAGCACGCTCGGGCTCGTAGTTCCAGCCGCGGTCAGGCGACAAGAGCTCGAATCTATCGATAAACATATGATGCCCCCATCCACGACCTCGGTGTCGCGTCCGGTTCTCCTCCTCATTTCACACCAAAGTGCAATTGGCAAGCTGTCCCGCGGCAACTTCCCGTAAAAAAAGCCGATACCGAGTCTTAGCACCGATCTTGGGGCAGATTAGATCGTGTTTTTGGTAAGTCCGTTGCCCTGGTGTTCCGCATACCACGGACCAAGTATCAGACTTGAGACTGAAAGGGCCGCGCAATGTTGGTCGTGGCCGCCGGCGGCGAGTGCATCTCCGTGTAACTCGGTCCTGTCCCTGCTCCTGCCCTGCCCCCGCTTCACCGTGCGGCGTAAGGCCAGCGCGCCTCACAAAATGATTGGAGCGAACTGTTGGGCTGTAGAGGAGCCATGCTGCCCGATTTCCAGGTCGCCAGGATGACTGTGCGGAAACGCAGCCAGGTCGAGTACGCCGCTGTGCCAGCCGCACTGAAATATGACGGCTGACGTTAAGACCCGTAGACCCAATCCGCCGCGAGAGCAGTCGTGTCAGCGTACCAACGCTTTCCAGCCGCTCAGAAAAAAAGCAGGCTGCGGGCCGCTCACCGCAATTCAGTGTTGACACCGATCTTTCCCCTGAACAATATTTCCGCACGAGAACGATTCGCTCCCTTAAAGAACCGATGCCTTGGGGGATGCCTGCCATGCCGCACCAGAGTTCTTGGGTCCCATTGGCGTTGCGTCGTAACTGGACGGCCTCACTTTGCGGTGTGCTGCTCGTTTATTCGATCTACGCGGCCACGTTCTCAACGTCGAATCCTGATCTCGACGTCGCAAGCCTGACTGGTTCTTTGACGCTGTTCGGTGCTTGCGTGCTCGCCCACATCGCGACCGCGGTCGAGGCCACGGTCTACCGGTACGGCGGCGATCGCGTACCAATCCACGAGGCCAGAGCGTCTGTCGTCGCTGCCTGTCGGCGTCAAGAAGGAAGCACAGTCAAGGTACTTGATCTATCCTTGTGGATCTTAGGAGCCCGCTGACTCAGTAGGCTGGTAGCCCGGATAGCTCTTGTTCTCTTTCTAGTTTGCCAACGGTTAGCGCACTGCTGATCGGACGGGCCTTGACGCATTGGGTAATTCTCTATCTTCGACTCACCTAAGGAGAGGATTTGTGCGCTTGGTGGAACTAACCTAGTCCAAGAGCTGCGATGATAGACTGTAATTGGCCAGCAAAGCGGAGATTAACCAGCCAACAAACAGTAACTGCAATCGATCAAGACGAAGGAGAACGGAGATATGGCGGCGTTGACCATCGCGGCTGGAGCACTTTTTTGCGCAGGCGGGGCTCTATCTCACTTCTTCGATGCTACCAAACAGCGCGAGGGGAGTTTTAGTTTTTACGGCTTCATCTTTCTGCTCGTCGGCATGTACTTGAGCCGCTGAACTAGACGGCGCCGGTCCTTGCTCTCTCAAGTGAAGGTTCCGCGCAGCCGAAATTTCTCTTCCCAGCCCCTGCCAGGGGCAATGAGGAAGATGAGATTGTAGGCAAGTTAGAATTCTGAATACAACTGTTTACCGAGGCAGGGTGATCACATCGGATCGTCTGCCTGAACCGCCTCGATTGACGTCTTAAGCAGCTCCGAACAATTACCTGAGCTGCCCGAGCACGGTGCCGGTGCTCGAACGTCTTTAATGCAAGTATCAGGAAATCCATACCTGAATTTTCAAGCAAGCGAGAGCTTGCCTCGGGCGTAGATCGGCGAACCGGTTGCGTCGGAAGCGCAGATCAGTTCCCGGGCGGCAGAGCGTACCGGGAGCTTATCCGATACGTCACAAACTACGGCTAGCGCTTGGCAGGATCCGCTGCGTCTGCTTCCTCGGAACGGTTGCTTGACAGTGTATCCCAGATAACTAGATTTTCGTCGCAAAGGCGCTTGCGCTTGACCACTCGCTTGATTTCAATCATTAAACCGCGACCGCGTAAGTGGGCAAAGTCAATTATATCGCTCGGCCTGTAATCCTCTTCCCGCACCTTCGTGGGACGCCGCTGGTCATAGATTGGCAATTTGCCGTACGTCGCCTCCCCGCCAGATGCTCCCAAACCGAGCATTGAAGCGGAGAAGCCGATACTGGCGGAGAGCGGCGTTAATTTCAGAGGGCAGCCAGAAAGGTGGAGCGTCCTTGAGCACGCTCACGCGTCGTCCATTGTGAACCCGACCTTCAGCGAAACTTGGTAATGCTGAACTTTTCCATTCTCAATGTGCCCGCGCGTCTCAAGCACCTCGAACCAGCGCAAGTTGCGCAACGTGACGCTCGCACGACTGACCGCTACTCGGATCGCATCTTCGATCGATACAGTCGAAGAACCAACCAGCTCGGTCACCTTATAGACATGGTCTGACATAGATATCTCCTTGTCGAGAAAGGTTCGTCATAACGCGCCGCCGGACTCAATTTCTCCACTTCGAATGTATGCCGGCGAAATGCTTCAAAGCGGCGGGCGCACCCTGACCGAACAAATAATGTACCGACGTTTGGGTGTACCCCCAAGATACCGCCCTTTAGGGCCCATGCTCGGAACCAATGCATCTGATGTCATTTCGGTTTTCTGCTGTTGAGCTAGAAAACTTTACTACTACCGATGGAGACCAAAGTGTGAGTCGGGAAGACCGGTGCCTTACGTAACCCGCGACCTTGATGCTTGGCGAGATGCCAACAGGGGTTCAGCCAGAGGATTGAGCGCTCGGAATTCGAGCGGGGCGCCCCACACCCGATGATCCAATCCGGGTGCTTGATGACCTTTACCTGGTTCTACCAATGAACTTGGCGGGGCGCCGCTCGGAAAGTGGTTTCTGGTGCGGTTACCGCGGCAGGACGTTGGCATAGCGCCCCGAAATAGTTTAGCCTTTGCCCTCTCCCGGAATTGTGTGACTCGGAAAGTGGTCCACGCCATAAGCTATTCCTAGCATGCCAATGCAGTGGGAAGACGACCTTCAGCGAGCGTGCGGAGCCGGAACTCCGCGCTATCCGTCTCGCGCTTGAAGGAGAACCGCAGCTGTTCCAAGCCTGCCCGCCCCCACGTCCAATCCTTGCCGCAGGATCCGAGCAGCCACGCGTGGGACAGGCGTTCCGAAAGCATTTCGTCGGTACAGGACACGATGACGGTGTGAGGGAACTCAGGCGACAACAACTCTACAGCCACTTGTAGGCCCTCCTGGGTCGTTGCAAGAAACCCATAGGTCGGCCAATCCTCAAACGGCAGCCGATCCCTTAAGGAAAGTATCATTCCTTTTACGAAACGCAAGCTAGTTTCTGGCGAGCGCGACTACGGTCCGGCCAAACGTGTGGTCGGACGCAAGCGCCACGCTGTGCTACGCGGACGGCCGCCCGCTCGTGGCGCGGGTCTCCATCGCCGACCTGCGTGAGAGCCACCGTGGCGCCGCCCTGTTGGGGGACTCGCGCGGGCTCTTCACCTTCCTGACCCACTAATTTGCAAGCTACGCTTACAGAGGTGAGAATGTTGGTGCGGCGATGGCTACCGTGGTCGCCACATCTGCCAGCACGCTCATGCAGGTCAGGTCACCGGCCAGAGTCGAGCTTGAAGGCAGTATCAGAGAGGTCTGCGGAACTTCCCTGAACGCTGCAGTTGCGACACCACCTCGATCAGCTCGTTGCAGTCAACCGTTCAAAACCGCTTCGCCCCGTGAGGATTAAACGGCGAGATCCGAACCGCACGAGGGGCAAAGCGCGCTTCCGCGTGCGACCAAGGCGCGTGTGCCAGGCCATTGCCAGAGCACGCCGAGCAACTCCCGACACACGTTTTAGATGCCCGCCCAGCATCTGCTTACCTCGGGTTCGCCGTGTGAAGTTTAAAGTCCCTTACCGAACTTCCGATTGCAACATCGGGCGCAGTCAGTATGAAAGTTTGAGCCCGTTATTTTGGAAACTTGGCGATACCAGTCAAAGTCGGTGTTCTGGAAAATCGCCGTGGTACTATTCAGCAGGCCTGGCGCTCTGAGAGCCGAGCACCGCTGGAATTTTTAGATTATCTTCTCGGGTAAGCTATGATAGAGAGGTAAGTCATGGGAGTCTTGACTAATTTCGCGGGCCCATGCAGAGCTCCTGAGTCGAAAAGGAGCGAGTCCCCAGGCTCGAGATGATAGTCGTGATTTGCGTGTCGGTATATCACCTCTCCGGTTAGCATAAAGATAAATTCTACGCCTACGTGGCGGAAACTCGTGTAGGCCTCGGCGTCTTCTTTTAGAGTGATCAAGTAAGGCTCGATGACGAGTTCGCCGCGCAAGCTAGCGCCAAGCAACTCGTAAACATGCCCGACTTTCGTTCCGCTGCGCTCAATAACAACGCCCTGATCGCGTTTGACGTAGGAGCAGTCTCTATTTTCCTCGAAGGCCGAGAACAGGGCCGTGATGGGTACGTTTAGCGCGCTGGCGATCGCGTTGATCGATGAAAGCGACGGAGATATTTGCCCATTCTCCATCTTAGAAACCATGCCAGGCGATATGCCGGCCGCTGCGCCCAAATCGGCCACCGAAAGATCACGCTCGCGCCGAAGTAGACGAATTTGGTGGCCTAAAGCCTTCTCGAGAGTCCGTCTCTCATCGGTAGGCGCGTTGGACGCGGTGTTCAGCATGTCGTTAGTTGGTCCAGTCCACGAAATGAAGCGACCCGCGAGGGTACCACTAGGCCGCGAAACCATAAAGTTCGCGGTTAGCCGCGGATGAGTGAGAGCCTGACACCGGCCATGGGGCTGCCGTGATCCGTTTGGCAGTGCGGCGGCGCGTAAACGCCTGATTTTGCTGCGTAACAATCTGAGCGGGCCCAGTGCGCGTGCCCAGACACATTGATGCTGCGCATGCGCGGGATCGAAGGTCGACCTCAGGCCGAGCTCGGCTGCGCGTCAAGCTTGCAGCTGCTTGTGGGCCGCAAAACCAAGGCTGCCCCCGGCGTGGTCTGAGGGTAGAGTGTCTCGGAGCGAACACCGGGGCGATCCCGCGACTGAGCACCGAGCAACGTGCCGTTGTCAGTGCATCACGACGCACCGACCCCACGCATTCGTTCCTTGTAAGAACACTCATTTCCATTTAAGAAACATCGAGTCGATTTCATCCTCTTGCTCAAGGGAGGCTCGGGGAGGTTGATTATAGGAGAATTTTCAATTCAAACTCCATTGCATGTCAGGGAGTAGCAGAACCGTTGAGAGACTCGGGTAAGCTCCACGAGCGTCGTAACTGAGAGACAGCCTTGATGGACGGCCGCTCAGGTGGCCGCAACATACATTGATTGGTTTGGGGCACGAGGCGCCCCTAATTCCGAGGCCTTCCCTAGAACCTGTCACTCAAGAAGAGCATCAGCATGTCGGCCAATCAAGCAGGTACTCCTATTGAAGGCGATCACGCGGACATGCTGCGAGATGCGCTTTCAGGACTGATGCACCAGCCGAAGACTCTTCCAGGAAAGTATCTTTGGGATGATATCGGATCCGATCTCTACGATCGTATTTGTCACAATGAAGGATATTATACTAGCCGACAAGAGACAGAATTGTTATTGTCGATAAAATCTGATGTTTCAAGGCGGATTGGTCAAAGCGCAACTGTTGTTGAATTCGGGAGCGGCGCAAGCCGTAAAATTCGCATTCTTTTGAACGCTTTGATTCAGCCAGATACCTATGTTGCCATCGACATCGCCGGTGAATACCTAAACGCAGCAATCCAACAGCTCAGACCTGAGTACCCACTCATTCGAATGATCCCGGTTTGCGCCGATTACACCGAAACGGTGCATTTGCCGCTGAGCTTGTCCGACCGTGCGGTTCTAGGGTTCTACCCCGGCCCGAGCATTGGAAATTTTCATCCCAACGACGCGAGAACTTTTCTTGAGCGTGCAAGGACAACACTTGGCTCAAGTCTCTTTCTAATCGGTACAGATGGAACGCAGGATACCGAGCGGCTAAACCGAGCCTATGCGGGTCCGGACGGCCTAATGGCAGCCTTTCACTTGAACGTACTCGCACGCTTAAATCGCGAGTGCAACGCGGATTTCGATGTCGAGAATTTTGATCACAATATACGGGTTCTTCGTGATCCTAATCGAGTAGAAGCGCACCTAGTGGCACGTAAATCGGCGGAGTATCGCCTCGGTGGTCAGACAATAACGTTTGAGGCGGGAGAAAGCATACTTACTGATACATCGTTCAAATACACCCCAAAAGACTTTCATGTTCTCGCCTCCAGGGCTGGCTGGAAAATAATTGATTTCTGGCAGGACGATATTGGAAGCTCTTGCCTGCACCTACTTGAGTGCTAGGCGAGGTAAGCGTGTGAGAAGTAGGACTGGGGTTGTGACAGAGCATGATCGCATTCTCAGCCTTTTAGGCGAGGCAGAGCTTTTGGACCAGATCGCTGATGCCTTCACGAGGGCGGGCGCAAGGAATGCGATTGAGGGCAGGCGAGCCTCTGCTCGTAACCTCCAGCGCGTTGGCCGCGATCACCGCATTAGAGCTATGCTGGCTCGTGGGCCCGCTGCTGGGCTGTTAGGACATGAGTTGCCCGAGGGCGAGGCCTGAATTCGTTGGGGCGAGGCAAACACAGGACATTTGCAGCTCACTGGTAAGAGCGCCCTGTGATTTGCAACTTTCGACTTTGTAAGCCAGCGATATCTTTGCGACGCGCGATGGTTAGCCCTGCAGGCACGCCAACTAACAAATGAAGAAGGCTCATTCAGAGATTGATTCCAAAAGGAAGATCCGATGTCCGAGGGATTAGCGGCGCGCACGATCGCGGCGGCCAACGGCGTGGCCCAGGATGCGGCCTTTGGCGCTGTCATCGCGCCGATCCACCTGTCGACGACCTTCAAGTTCCCAGCCTTCGAGCAGCCTGGACCCTACGATTACTCGCGCCTCGGCAATCCGACGCGGGACGCGCTGGCCGACACGATCGCCAAGCTCGAGGGCGGCGCCCGAGCCGTGATGGTCGCGAGCGGCATGGCGGCCCTCGACCTCGCCCTGTCGAGCCTGCGGCCGGGCGACCTGCTCGTCGCCCCCCACGATTGCTACGGCGGGACGCACCGCCTGCTCAGCTTCCGCAGCGCCCGGGGCCATTACCGGGTGGCCTTCGTCGACCAGACCGATCCGGACGCCCTCGCGGCGGCGCTGGCCGAGCGGCCGAAGGTTGTGCTCGCCGAGACGCCGAGCAACCCGCTGATGCGGGTCGTGGATATCCGCCGCATCACCGCGGACGCGAAGGCCGTGGGCGCGCTGGCGGTGGTCGACAATACCTTCTTGTCGCCGGCCCTGCAGCAGCCGATCGCCCTCGGGGCGGATCTCGTCATCCATTCCACAACCAAGTTCCTGAACGGCCATTCCGACGTCATCGGCGGGGCCGTGATCGCCGCCGACAAGGCTGTGGGCGAGGAACTGGCCGCCTGGGCGAACACGATCGGCGTCACCGGCTCGCCGCTGGACGCCTATCTGACCCTGCGGGGCCTGCGCACCCTGTTCGTCCGGGTGGAGCAGCAGCAGGAGAACGCCGCGGCCCTGGCCGCCTTCCTCGACGCGCATCCCGCGGTGTCCCGCGTGCATTATCCGGGTCTGCCCACGCATCCGGGACACGCCCTGGCCAAGACCCAGCAGGCGGGCTTCGGCGCCATGCTGAGCTTCGAGCTGGCGGGCGGGCGCGACGCGGTGAAACGCTTCGTCGCGGCGCTCCGGGTGTTCACGCTGGCCGAGTCGCTGGGCGGCGTCGAGAGCCTGGTCGCCCATCCGCCGACCATGACGCATGCCGCGATGGATCCGGATGCTCGGACGATCGCCGGCATCACCGATGGGCTGCTGCGCCTGTCGGTGGGGCTGGAGGCCGAGGCCGATCTCCTGGCCGACCTGTCGCGGGCCCTGGAGGCGGTCGCCAGCACCTGAAATAATCGAGTGCTGCGGTGGGGTAGAGGATGCCTGCGAAGCTGAGGCGGCGGGCGGCCGGCAGAAGCGATCGGTGAGCGCGTGGATCTTCGTCGTGCGTCCGCCAGCCAGAACTGATCCATGGTCTCCACCTGCAGGAGCCCTGAGTGTCTGTCCGGCGACATATTGAGTGATGTGAGGAGTTTATGATTCAAGGCAGCCTGTATGGAGGCTGCCGATGTGGACGACCGAGAACCGGGCTCGCTACGATCGAAGCGAGCTTCGGTATCCGAGCGACCTGACGGATGACGAGTGGGCGCTGATCAAGCCCCTGATCCCTCCAGCCAAGCGTGGCGGCGGCAAGCGCAGCGTCGATCTGCGGGCGGTAGTGAACGGCCTGATGTACGTGGCTCCGCACCGGCTGCCAATGGCGGGCGATCCCAAAGGATCTGGCGGCGTGCTCGACGGTGCACGATTACTTTGACCTTTGGGACTATGACGGCACGCTGGAGCGGATCCATCACACGCTCTACGTCGCCTGCCGGGAACGGGTGGATCGGGAGGTCAGCCCGACGGCGGCCATCATCGACAGCCAGAGCGTGAAGGGCGCGGAAAAAGGGGGCGCTCGATCGACCCGCCCGGCTACGATGCGGGCAAGAAGATCAGGGGCAAGAAGCGCCACATCCTGGTCGACACCCAGGGCCTGCTGATGCACGCGCTCGTCATCCCGCCGACATTCAGGATCGGTAGGGCGGCGTACTGGTGATGGCCACGCTGTTTGGCCTCTACCCGTTCCTGCTCAAGCTTTTCGCCGACGGCGGCTACCAGGGACCGGCCTTCCAAGATGGCCTTCGCAAGGTCTGCCGCACCCTCACGGTCGAGATCGTCAGGCGCTCCGATCAAGCCAAGGGCTTCGCCGTGCTGCCCAAGCGCTGGATCGTCGAGCGAACCATCGGCTGGCTCAACCGCTGCCGCCGTCTCGCAAAGGATTGGGAATGCAAAAGCCGGAAAGGACGAGCGTTCGTCCTCTTGGCCTCCATCCGCCTCATGACACGAAAGCTCTGTCAGAAAACATCATGATGCCGGACAGACTCTGAGGCACGCCTTGGGCCAGCGCGCCACAGTTATGGGTCCGAACGCACGCCGCTCATATCGGCGCATCGGCCCACGCACCTTTCTGACAGCACTCGCCCGGGGTGGAATTGTCTTCTCAAGGCAGCGGGTAGACTTAACAGCAAAGGGCCGCCGGGGAGGCGGCCCTTATCTTCGTCAAGCTTGCAGTTTAGGTCACGCGGCGCGCACAGTCTCCAAGAAGCGGTTGACTTCGATGGAGAGGTGCTCGGATTGGCGTGACAGCTCGGAGGCTGAGGCAAGAACCTGACTGGCAGCTGCACCTGTCTGATCGGCCGCTCCCGCCACCCCAGCGATGTTCGTGGTCACCTCGCTTGTGCCGGCCGCGGCCTGAGCCACGTTCCTCACGATCTCCTGCGTCGCCGCACCCTGCTCCTCAACAGCGGCCGCAATCGACGTCGCTATGCCGCTGATCTCCTGGATGCGCGCTGTGATGCTGCCGATCGCGGACACCGCTTGGCCGGTCGAGCCTTGGATGCGGCCGATCTGCGCGGAGATCTCCTCAGTGGCTCGGGCGGTCTGACTGGCGAGCTCCTTCACCTCGGCCGCGACCACCGCGAAGCCGCGCCCCGCCTCGCCGGCGCGTGCTGCCTCGATCGTCGCGTTCAGCGCCAGCAAGTTGGTCTGGCTTGCAATGCCGCTGATCAGTGTCACCACGTCCCCGATCTTCGTCACCGCCGCACTGAGATCCTGTACCAAGTCAGCTGTCTGCACTGTCTCATTGGCTACCGCCTGGGCCAGCTGAGCGGATCCATAAACCTGCCGACCGATCTCCTGTACGGAGGCGCCAAGCTCCTCAGCTGCAGCCGCCACGGTGCCCACGTTCGAGGCTGCCTCCTCGGCAGCGGCGGCCACCGTCGTGGATTGGCTGGCGGTCTGTGTGGCCGTGCCCGCCATCCCTTGCGCCGTCGCCTGCAACTCCGTGGCTGCCGAGGTCACCGTGCCGACAATGCCGCCCACAGCTCGCTCGAACTCGCCAGCCAAGCTCGCCATCAGCTGCTTGCGACCGGCATCTGCGAGGGCCTGCGCTGCCGTCTTTTCCTGTGTATCAGCCTCTGCCTGCGCGCGTAGCCCGTCGCGCAGACGCAAAACGGCTTGCCCAACGAGGCCCACCTCATCTCGGCGCTCTGCCTCAGGCACGCTCGCCTCGTAGTTGCCCGCAGCCATGCCGCTGATCGTCTGGCCGAGCGCACGGATGGGAGTACCCACGAGGCGCTGCATCAGCCCAAACAGGACGCCACAACCGACCAGCACGCAGCCAACCGAGATGCCGATCAGGATCCACTTCGCCTGGTCACCCGCTGCCGTGAGCGTGGCAACTGGCACCGCAGCGACGATAGCCCAACGGTCCTTCGTCTCTCCGGCCTGGATAGGCTGCGCCATGTAGCGCCAGGTTGTGCTGTCTGGCCCTGGAGCATCGACCACGATGTTGGTCCCTTCCGTGATGGCTTGCTTTGCTACCGCAGCGGCAGAAGTATCCACCTGCCCCAAGGGCTTACCAGCAGACTTGCTGTCCGGATGAGCCACGCTGATCCCGTTTGCCGAAGCAAGGGTCAGGTAGCCGGTTCCGAACGGCTTCACGGAGGCAAGGGCAGTATTCAGGGAACCCAGGTCGATGTCGATGCCGCCTGTACCGAGGTACTTGCCATTGATCGTGATCGGCGCGCCGAAGGACATCATGACAACGTCCTTGCCGGCAACCGGATAGATGTAAGGCTCCACCGCGACCAAGCGGTTGAGTTTCTTTGGCTGCTGGTAGTAAGCGCCATCGGCTTCGGTGTCGTACCCTGCGAGGACCTCACGTTTGACTTCGCCGCTGCCGCGGTTCCAGTACGGGAGGAAGCGGCCAGAGGCATCCGATGACGATGTGCCAGCGAACTCCATGTCATGGCGGTCAAGAGCGTTCGGCTCCCAACCCGTCCATGTACCGATCAGGCTTGGATTTGCGGTGAGCAAATCGCGCAGTGCCGCGTCATAGACAGCTCGATCCTTGATGCCGCTCTGACGCATTGCTGCGGCCGTAACGGCGATGTTCTCAGCGGTTTTAGCAGCAACGGCGAGCTGAGCGCGGACCTCGCGAGCTTCGTTCGAGAGAGTTTCAGACTGTATTCTCGCAGCCTGTTCCTCGAACGACGAGCCGATACGCTGCGTGAGAAATATGGTACCAGCTGCGAAGACCGCAGCTAAGGAGAGACTGCCGGCGAAGGCAGCCTTTAGCGGAAGCGAAGCCATGCTTGGAGAGCCCCTGGGCAGTAAAGAGCAGCCGGAACATTGTGCGGCATCGTTGTTACGCAGGAATTAAGAATTCCTCAGGGGAACGATCTATTCTCGTTGCAACGACACCTACGGCAGCATCGCCTGGCCCCGGGTGATCCTCCCAATCAGCCCGGTGCAAAGCCAGCCGGTCAGGTCAGCCTCAGCCGGATCGGGAGCCAGCTACCCCAACTGCTTCGGGATGGAAGGCCAAGGTCAGGTAGCCACTCTTGGAGGCATGCTGCTGCGGTCCGGTATCGGGTGTCAGGGTCGGCGCGCGGACGAACGGTACATAGGTGCTGGATTAAACACCCAAGGATGATGCCTAGTGGGATGTGCAAACCCGAAGCATAGCCTCCAGCCCCACTCCCCTCCCGTACGCCGCCATGGCGAGCGCATCCCGGACAAAGACGCGGCCGTTCCTGAAATAGGCTCTCACGCCGAGTCCACCCGGAGCCGGCCCGGCATTCGTGTCCCTCACCCGCATGGGCACCACGTCTGAGGCCGTCCCGTTTGAAGCCCGCAGCCGGGTCCCCTCACCTGCTGGTCGTCCCGCGTTTGCCAAAGCCGGTTTTTGAATGCGGCGCTGGATGTAGGCGCGGGCAACGGGCGCGATGCGGCACGCTCAGCAAACTGTCCTTGGTCCGGCCGAACGCGATGGCGGGGCTGTTCCGGCGAGCGCTGGTCCTGAGGTCGCCGGGGACAGCCGAGCCCATCCCCTCGGATCGTTGATCAGCGCGTCACAACACGAAGCGGATGAAGCGGTCATTCGCCCATGCGCGTTTTAGCGAATGGTAGCTTTCGCGAATAGGCGCGTTCCATCGCTCGACCAAGGTCCGCGAGCGAGGACTTTGTTGGAACCGTGCCCTCGCCGACCTAAAGCCGTATCTGCACACATTGGAACGGTCCGACGCGACACGGCCTCGTGCGATGTTTCTCTACTCACGTGCGTCCCGCGCCGCCTGAGCGTTCTTGGTCGCCTGGGAGACGCTGCCAATCTTGGCAGGCTGCACGGTTTCGCGGGTGCGCTTGTTCTCGCTCCGCCTCATGCCTGAACGACTGGTTCGGTACGCGGGTGCACGGTGACTGCGCGCGGCATTCTTCAGCCCGATCGCGCGGCGTGCGGTCTCCTTCAGGGCATCCCGGGCAGCGACCGCGCGTCGCCGGGCTACTTCGCTGTTTACGCGCTTCAAGGCGCTGGCGAAGACCTGCTTCCTGCGTGCAGGCTTCTCGACATTGCCCGGGAAGCTGCCGCCCCGCTGCTCGCCCTTGCCGCGGATGGTTCGCCGCAGATCTCGGGCGAAGGTACGCTCCTTGGCGCGAAGATCGCGGATGCGTCGTTGAGCATCTGACAAGGCGTCATCGGAGATGGCGTGCAGTGCGGGATGATGGATCTGCGCGAGCATTTCAAACTCGTCGTGCGTTATGAGCGCCCGCTCGGCTCTGATCGACATGGACATGGGGCTACGGCCTCCTCATCGACGCGCGTTCAAGCGTGAGTGGAATCGTGAGTTTTAGGCCCTCACCACTGAATGTCGCGTGCGGTCTGTCTGCTCGTCGCGGCAACCCGCTCGGGCATCGCTCTAGCGTCTGCCGCCTAAGACTCTGCCGCGCTTCGAAGTGGCGTTCCCCTTCGCGGCGCCGGCGGCCTTCATCTGGTCCGAGACGAACTCGACTTTGTATTCCGAGACCTTGTCCCGCAACCAACGCTTGGTGTGATGCTCCTCCAGGTCCCGGGTCGGCTGTCCGATCTTCTCGAACAGCTCCTCGAGGGATATGAGCCGGTCCGAGAGGCCGGCCCGCACGCCGAAGCGCATACTGGCCGAGTCCGGACCACACAGGATCCATCCATCGCTCCTTCCCAGGGCGTGGATCCACAGGTCGCGCTCGCCGTCGTCGAGGACGCCGAGGCCGGCGTGTTCGGCCTGACGCTCGAGGCGCTCGGCTCTCGTGACGGGATGGATCATCACCTCGGCACGGAACTCCTCGGGGTCGATGATCTCACGGTGCTGGTAGCCGGTGCCGGCCTCGCTCGCAACTTCCTCGACGGTCTCGACCTGGTAGCGATGCACGAGCGCCTTCCAGCCTCCCGCATCCGCACAGGCCGAGATGGCGCAGTTGTCGACCAGGACGATCTGTCGGGCGGAGGCCATCGTGCGCCGGCCCCGCTCAGACAGTCACCGGGACTGGCACGCCGTGCGACGCGAAAATCTCCCGCAGCTGTTCCCGGGACTGCCCGAGGATCTTGACCGTCTTACCGACGGACAATCGACCCTTCTCGATCGCGTTGGCGATCGTGGTCACGAACGTCCTCGAGAACAAGGGCGGCATCGTATCAGCGACCTTGGTCGAGGCCGGTGCGATCTCCCCACGTTTCGCCTCTGCGCTCAGGAGGCCCAAGGAGACCAGCCGCCAGAACAGCGCCGAGACCGAGACATGGAAGTAATTGGCGGCCTCGCGCATGCGAGCGGCGCGTTCGGCTTCGCCGAGCCCCCGCCACTCACCGAAACGCTGCAGGAAGCGACGCGGCATCAGGAGGGCCCTGGCGAACGCGTTGGCGAGCTGCTCGACGCGGTTCCCGCCCTTCTCGACGGCCGTCTCGATCGGCTTCGGGGGCATCGTGTCCCAGGTCAGAATGTGAAAGAACTCGTGGGCGAGATCGAAATTCCGACGTCCCTCCTTCTCGCGTCGGTTGACGAGAACGGCGTCCAGCTCTGGCAGCCGGCAGGCCGCACCGGATATGCCCTCGTCCATGTCGACCATCAGCACCAGGATGCCGAAATCGTTCTCCATGACACGCGGAAGCTCGAGTGCTGGGATGTCGTTCATCTTGTAGTCGAGAGCGATGCGCTCGCCTTCCGCCTGCGCCTGCTCGTAGGTCGAGTTCTCCCATAAACGCAGGCTGCGCCTCTCCGCCGGACCGAGCCGGTGGTCCGCCTCGCACAGCGAGCGATAGGCCGCCAACCAGCGACCCGCCGAGGCTTGGTAGGCCGTAAGGGCTTCCTTGGAGCACGCCGTCTGGCGCCAGCTGAATTTCCCCTCGCCAACCAACCGAAACGGGTCGGTGAAGTAGTCGGGATCGAGCCCGAAATGGTCGATCAGGATGCTGAGCTCCTCGGCTTTCGCCCGGCGCTCGCCGTTCTCGATGTTCGAGACGCTCTGGTGGTCGGCCAAGCCTAAGAGCTCGGCAACGCGGCTCTGGTTGACCTTTTGTTCCTCGCGCATCGCCCGGAGGCGCAATCCGATCAGAGGGTTTGTCATCGCTCACTCCCTGGGACCCATGTAATCTTGCAAAACGCGATTTGCAAGTTTTATGACGCTGTTCGACTGGGGCCCTCGGCTGCAGCGCCGGCGGCTGTCGGCGCGCGTGAGCCCGAAGAAGAGGCGGCCTTGCCGGCCCCTCCCCTCTTCGTTCAGCTCTCAGGCGGCGTGCGCGAACAGCACCGCCTCGAGCTGCTGGGTGACGGGCGCTTCGGTAAGGTGGAAGGTCGAGTTGCGGGCTGATCCTTCCCTGCGCACGATCCCGAGCGTCTCCAGCGCCTGCATGGTGCTGCTGGCCTGTGTCGGCGCCGTGGAGGCGCTGACCGTGTGCCGGAGCAGGTGCTTGCGGATAGCCACGTCGACGTAGACCTTGTCGGAGGCGCAGGCTTTGGCGTCCCCCCGGTGAACGGGATGCCAGCCCTCCGCATCTGGAGGAGCGAGACCATGCAGGCCCGGTTGATCGCGTTCGACACCGCACCGTCCACGAGCCCTCTCACCGCGTCCGCGACCTTGTCGACCGTGTAAACGTTGTAGCGGGAGCCGTCGTGGAGCGTGCGGTTGATGAAGGCGGGGTCCACGTTCGCCGCGAGCATTACCCGGGACGTGTCATTCCACATCAGGGCCTTTCGCACCTTTGACAGCGTCTTGTGGATGTTGTGCGATGCGCCGTGCTTCTCCGTCTCGAAGGCGGAGCGGGCGTCGATCGCCGCCGTGATCTCGGCGGTCATACCTTGGACGGCGAGTTCGTCGTGAGAGAGCATCAGTACCCGAAAGTCCTCGACCTCCTCGATCGGCTGAACGACGATCTCTTCGGTCTGATCCGCGCTCGGCTAGCGCTCCAGGGCGCCGATCTCTTGGGCGAGCGCCAGGGAGGCAACATCCTCGGGTTGGATCTCAAGGGCCGCGAGCGCGGCGTCGCGCTCCTCAAGGCCCTCGGCGGCGAAGGTCGGGGTGGGTGAGACGGCGCGTTCCTCGCGGCCCCTGCGGTTCCCGCGGTCGGCGCAATCTGAAGTTTGGGCACCGAAGTCGCCGGCGCTCAGGACAGTCTGGGCGGCGGCCTTCTTGGAGCTCCTGCGAGTCATCTTGTCGAACCCCTTGTTTCGTGAAGCTCTACGCTTCGTCTCGACAAGTAATTCTATAGATGTTCCACAAAGAGCCTGATAATGGGACGTTGTGGGGCGGGCGACCTGCCGCCAAGTCATCCCAAAACTACGTCTTGGCTTCCCACGTTTCCATGACAAACAACGCCATGGTGTGCGCGGCGTGCACGGCTAGCCTGGCATGCCGTGGCTCAATTTTGTACTTGCGTTGTTCCTCGTCGCCCTTTCCATGAGCCGATCCCTGATGTGTTCGCAGTGCCGCGATACCGTCGGCTAAGCTGTAGAGGCCCTGCAAGATGCGTCTCAGGTCATCGTCGGCGACGCTGCCGGGACTGAGGCCGAGGTGGCGGGCAGTCTCGGGCCAGACAGCCCCGAGCCCGCGCAGCTTCGGCGGGGTAATGTCCCGACTTTCAAGATATGTTCGACAGACGCTCTCGAGGATGGCGCAGGCGGCCGTCAGAGCGGCTGGCGGATCGGTGGAGATCGCCAGATACGCCCGGTTGTACTCCTCTTCGATCGCGGCCACGCCGTGGTCTTTGAGCTTGTCCGCCAGCGATCGCGAAGGTTCCGCGAGCGTGTGGCCGATGATGCGGCCGCCGCGGGTGTACTTCAGGCCCTCTTGCCCGAGCGCTTCCTGCATCCGGTCGCGGTGCGCCGGCGGCTCTGGCGTATCGGCCTCCTTGAGCCAAGGAGGGGGAGCCCGCTTGATCGGGTCCACGTCCATCATCTCGGCGATCAGCCGGCCGAATGACCAGAGCGGATCTGCGAGAGTCTCGTTGCCGCTGCGCAGCCAGATCTGACACTTCCGAACTTTGTTCCCAACCGGCGGATCGCCCGGGAATTTGGCGCTCATGAACAGGCCGTCCAGGTCGGTATGCGTGTAGTAGTCGGCGAGGACGTCGGAGGCTCTTGCTATGATCGAAGGAGGAATCTGCGCCATCGCGCTGCGTCGCCGTTCTGTCGGTTCGGTGAATTTGGAACGGGCATGGTTGCCCCGGCACACGCGACTGTCCAGCGGCGGGCCAAGAGCATCATGTGGAGGACGGCCGTTTGGCCGGGGCTGCTGGTCTCGGCGTACCGGACGTTGGT
This sequence comes from Methylobacterium sp. XJLW, assembly GCF_003254375.1. Classification (NCBI taxonomy): domain Bacteria; kingdom Pseudomonadati; phylum Pseudomonadota; class Alphaproteobacteria; order Hyphomicrobiales; family Methylobacteriaceae; genus Methylobacterium; species Methylobacterium sp. XJLW. The sequence goes on from NZ_CP016429.1 coordinate 1,014,120, forward strand.
AGAAGGTCGGCACACGCATCGCAGGCTCGAATAGATGTACAACCTTTTCGTCTCGGGGAACGACGAGGCCTGGCACGGCGAGCCCTTCGAGATCGAGCTGTCCCGGTGCGTTCGGGAGTACACCGCACCGGACATCTCCGAGCGGTACGGCAGCCTCGACCGGCAAGCGGTGGCCGCGCTCAAACGGCTGCCCTGCCTGTTCGCCTATGAGGCCGTGCACGAGCTGCCGCCCCACTTCGGGCGTATCGTAGACGTGACCCGACGGCATAACGAAGTGCGGGTCGAGTACCGGCTCGAGCCGGTCAATCCGTTCCTGATCCAAGACGACCTGGCCGGCATGGAGTTCGAGCTCGAGATCGGCAAGATGGAGATGAACCGGACCCACTGGGCCGTGAAGGAAGCCAACCTGGTGCGGGAGCTTGCCCGCAAAGGCATCCCTCTCCCGGATTGGGCCCAGCGGCCTCGAATCAACATCTCAACGCATCAGTTCGAGGTCGCCTTGTCGTTTCCGGGCGAGGAGAGAAAGCTTGTCGAACAGATCGCAGCCGAGTTAGAGCATGACCTCGGTCCGGATCGATGCTTCTACGACCGTAACTACACCGGCCACCTGGCCCGGCCGGGGATGGATATCCTGCTGCAGGGCATCTACCGGGAGCGATCGAAACTGATCGTCGTGTTTATCAGCGGCAGCTATCAAGCCAAAGATTGGTGCGGCGTCGAGTTCCACGCCATCCGAACTATCATCAACAGGCGTGAGGGTGACCGGGTGATGTACATCAAAACCGGCGAGGGTTCGGTCGAGGGCGTGCTGCCCAACGATGGTTACGTCGAGGCCCGGCACTATACGGCGCGGCAGCTTGCCGAGTTTATACAACAGCGCCTGGACGAGCTTGAGATGTGAGGCTCGCCAAGGGGACGTACCATACGGGCCGCGGTCTCCGCAGGAGTGCGGTCAATGGCGGTGCGAGGCTCAGCCACGGCTGAAGCGGCTCGATCTGGTGTTGTCCCATGGGCCGGCGGGGACGAGCGCGAGCGCCGCTATGAACGTGGGGATGGCGAGCAACCCCTTCGGAGTCAGCGTGAACGCGACCCGCCGCACGAGGGCGTCGACACGCTCCCAAGCATCGTCGTCCTCGACAAGGAGCGCCATGCCGGCCATTACGAGAGCGCGACGCAAGTGACCACCATGCTCGTCATCCCCCGCCGATAGCGGCGGGAAGACCGAGCTCGGGCTTTAGTCCTTCAGTATGGAGCGAAGCCGCTCGCGGCCATCGGCATGAGACGGCGGCGCACGCAGAGCGGCGTGATGCTCGGTCAGATTGCGGATGAGGGCTACGGCGAGCAGCACCATGCCCCAGGTGCCTTCCGGAGCGACGGCCCCAAATGACCCGAAAGTGGAGCGCGAGAAAGTCGGCCCCGGCATCAGCAGGGTGATGGCTTCGCCGAGGCAGACGAAGGCCCCGACCCACTCGGCCTCGCGGCGCTGGTGAAGCCCCTGGAACTGAAGCCCGGTTACGCCTGCGCCTCCGCGGCGTCGAGCTCGGCCACCAGGTCGAGGTCGAGGATGCCGGTCAAACCACAGCGGGTGCAGGTGACGGCGACCGTGCCGGAGCTGGCCTCGGTGCCGGCCGGCCACACGGAGCCGTAGGTGGCAGGGTTGACGCAGCGGGCGACGGCGAAGGAGACCTCGGCGACGGCTTCGGTGCTGGTCGTCGAGAACGCGGTGGCGATGTCTGAAGTGGGGCAGTGCACGGTACGGGCCTTGGGAGCCGCCGACGCGGCTGGGATGCCGAACGGCGCGCGCCCTTGGCCAGTTCCGGGCCACGCAGGACCAGTGGTTGCCTCGGTTTTGGTCCCGCCCCAAACGACCGCGCCAAGGTTCGGTTGCCTAGCTCACTCGTCCTGAGAGGGAAGGCGCGCCCATTTCACACGTTTCATAACGGGGAACGCTCTCCCCTGGGCCCAGAGGGCCCATAGAGGGTCGCGGCCGTTCGAGCCGCTTCACGCCTGGCTTCGCAAATAACCGGCAGAAAGGCGCCTCTCAGGGGATGGCGCATGCTGCTGCTCTCGGTACACGCGGAAAGCGGAAGATGCCCTGTAGCAAACCTAACGCAGGCGAGCCTGCGGGGGAGGCCTACGTACTTCCCCCACATTCCGTTACAGGATCGCCCCGTCCGCGTTACAGGACGAGGACGTAACGGGGCGCTCCTCAACCATACGAACGCCCTCCTGCAGGCAGGTCCCGAAGCTGGCAATTACGTATTCCCGGCCAGGGAAGCGTTCACCTCGGCACGACTCGGCACTTGCCACGATTCGCCGGGTAGCGATCTCATGTACGGGACGACGGAGGCCGCCATGACCGCACACGCCATCGCCAGCACGTTCGACAGCGGCCTGCAGCGCCTCGTCGGGCTCGCGTTCGACATGCATCAGGATCGCGCCATCGCCCGCCAGGAAGCCGCTTACGAGCAGCGCGAGCGGTCCATGTCCGCGGTCAGCCGGGTCGCCGCCCGGGTTCGAGACGATGCGGCCACCATCGCGGCCCTGCAGGCGGAGGTCGCGCGGCTGCGCGCGGAGAGCGATCAGTGGCGCGTGCGGGCCCTAGGCGCTGAGGGGCGCCTGGAGGATGTCGCCGGTGCCCTTCGGACGCTGAGGGGTTCGCGCCGCGCGGCATGACGTCGGCACGTGTGCGCACGACAGTGTGTGCACGTGTGCTGACGATGTGCGCACAGGGCAAGGCACAACCCTCTCAAGCAAGAATTCACACAAAAAAGAAGGGCCGCCCCGGATGCCGGGGCGGCCCTGTTCGTTTGCGCTGGCTGGGTTGGTCAGGCGGCCTTGAGGCCCACCGGCTCGGGCTGGTCGTTGATGAGATCTTCGAGGATCGCCAGGGCGTGCTCGTGAGGCGTCGGCTCCCGGACCGGGTTAGGCCCGATGTCGGCCTTGTGGACCTTGCCGATGTAGCGGATTTCGTTGCCGATTTTTGCGAATCCGGCCTCGACGCGCGCCTCACGGCACAGGGGCATCTCGGGGATCGCCCGGACGCCCAGGACGTGCTCGCCGATCCTGCGCGGCCCGTGCTGCGTCAGCCGGTGAAGGTCAGCGGCGGAGAGCCGCGAGGCCCACCGCACGATGTCGTCCGGGAGTTCGGCCATCGACGGCGCCGGGTGGCGACCGTTTGAGAGCCTCGATAGGGCGAAGTCGAAGACGACCTGGCCGGCGTCGACCGAGACGAGCGACAGGGGCGCGCCGCCGTCCGCCGGGGGCGTGGCCGCGACCCGCTCCATGGCCTCCTCGACGTCGTCGCCGGCGGGCGGGGGAAAAAGGTTCGGCAGGAGCGACTTCGCCACCCATTTCCCGCCTTCCCAGACGGTCTTGGCCATCGCGGCCATCATCATCATCGCGAGGACGGCCACCTTCCTGAGTGTGCGCATGTCGTAATCCCTTCCCTGTACGTGCGTGGTCCCGAACACCATTCTCCGCGCACGTATGCATCCCACCAGAGCGCACGTGCGGATTATTCAGGGGCCCCAGATCCTCGCCGCGGCGGCCCGGGCCTCGGGTGTGTCCGACCGGGTGATGGGCAAGCCCGCATCGGTCATCTCGGCGTGGCTGGGCGCACGGGCCCAAACCTGTAACCGGGTCGCCTTCTCGATCACGGCCCAATAGCCACCCCATTCGGTGCACGTGCCGGCCTCGTAGCCGTGCCCCTCGCGCATCCGGATGCGCGTCGTCTCCAGGGAGAGCCCCGCGGCCAGGGCGAGCCGGCGGTGGCGGCGGGCTTCGGCGCCGGCCGGGTCGAGTTCGTCGGCCGCGACATCCTTCTCTACGTGCGTGAGGGAGCCGTCGGCGCCGAGGCGGTGGACCTGATGCGATCCGCCCCAGGGCCCGGCGCCGCGGGAGGACGTCCCGGCCGGGGTCGAAACCAGCAGCGTGCCGGGCTCGGCGTCGACCTCGTGGACCGCCACCATGGCAAGGCCGCTCCCTTCGTATCGGACAGGTCGCTGTGGAAAACTATTGGCGACGTGGCCGGTGGCGCGGTCGGCGAGCTCGGCGCCCCAGAGCCAACGCGAGGCGTTCATGCGGACTGTGATCATTCGACGGTTATAGCCAAGACACTGGCCGATAACAAGCAATCCTCGCCGTTAACCACGATTACCCGCCGCTCTTGCACGGATTAAGTGGTATCATAAAGCCACCAGAAACACTACCTTTGACGTGTTTATGGTGCTTATATTCGATCTGCCGTCAGAACTATTGTGATCGAGCACCTCGGCGCGCATATTGTCGTCGTCGCGACTTCAAGAGGCCGCGGGTGCAAGGGCGAAGAACAACAAGGGCGCTGTCGAGCGTGTCGGTGCGGGAGCGCCTCGTGCACGCCTGCGCGGCGGTCGGCGGTCAGCGGCGGTGGGCTCGGATGCACTCCGTGTCGCCCTCGTACGTCGGCGCCGTCGTCTCCGGCGATGCCGAGCCCGGCCCGAAAATCTTGAGCGCCCTCGGGCTGCGTCGTGACGAGCCGACCTACCGCGCCGTCGAGGAGACCACCGATGCAGACCAGTAAGCCGCTCAGGGCGGCGGCGTCCTACCGCGCCGAGCGGAAAGCCGCCGCGCGCATGCTCGCCAAGATCAACAAGGTGCAGGGCGCGCCCTCGCGCCAGGTCGCCCGCGACGTCGAGCGGTTCGAGGCCATGCGCCGCGTGTCCCGCGCCACCGTCCACGGAGGGAAGGCCTGATGCGCACGGCATTCGGGGATGGCCTCGTGGAGCTCGACGCCCGCGAGACCCGCGCCCGCCTCGCCGAGGCCCTCGCGGCGGTGAAGGGGCACGCCGGTTTCGCTGCAGGCCCCAAGAGCAAGGCGCTGCAGGACGCCGTCGGCAAAGTCGAGCGCTCGCTCCTCATGGCCTCGCGGGAGGCGATCCACGTCCTCGCCGATGCCCTCGTGGAAGCCGACCGGCCGCCCACCACCGCGACCGTCGCCGAGGCCCACGCCGCCATCGTGGCGGACCTCGACCGCGACGCGCCCCCGGCCCCGACGCGATCAGGCTCGCCCCTGCCGCCCCTTGGCCGGCCGTGCGTCACCGTCCCCCCGCCTCGGCCGCGCCTGCCGCCCCGGCCCTGAGATCCCCGTCGCGCGCCAGGCGGCAGTGGCGTCACCGAGTGTCACCAACCCAGAAGGAGCGCCCAGATGCGCCAGATCCAGTTGTCCAGTCTCCGCCATGGCCACCACCCCGACGCGCCGGCCGGCGTCGTCAACGTCCGCCAGGTCGGTCGCGATGCGGGCCTCGAAGCCCTCGCGGCATCCATCCTGAGCCTCGGGGTGCTCCAGCCCCTCGTCGTCGTCCCCGGGGACGCGGGCTTCCACTACGTCGTCGACGGGAACAGGCGCCTGGCCGCGCTCGAATCCCTGCTCTCCGAGGGGAAGCTCCCGGCGGACGCCGAGGTGCCCGTGATCGTGCGGGACGCCGGGACGGCCCGGGAGGCGGGCCTCGCCGCGAACGTCTTGCAGGCCCCGATGCACGAGGCCGACCAGATGCAAGCCTTCGCCGAGCTCCGGCGGAACGGCCTCACCGAGAAGGCCATCGCCGCCAAGTTCGCGCAGCCCGTCGCGACGGTCCGGAGGCTGCTCGCGCTCGGCGGCGTCTCGCCGGCGGTGCTCGACGCCTGGCGCATCGGCAAGGTCCGCACCGATGACGTCAAGTCATTCACGCTGGCCTCGCACGTCGACCAGGACAGGGCGCTCGCGATGGTGCTGGCCGACGGGAACACCTGGCGTGTCCGGGAGTACCTCGGCTTGGTCGACGACGTCGCCCACTTGCTCGCCTACGTCGGCGCGAAGGCCTACAAGAGCGCCGGGGGCCACGTCGTCGAGGACCTGTTCGGCTCCCGGGACGCGGTATCCGACCCGGCGCTCCTCAGGCGGCTGGCGGACGAACGCCTCGAAGCCGAGTGCGAGCGCCGGCGCCGGGATGGCTGGGAATGGGTCGCGAAGGCCAGCGACCTGCCGCCGGCGTGGCTGTATACTTGGCCGCGCCTGGCGCCCCGCTCCAGGCCGCTGACGGACGCGGAGCAGGCACGGTTCGACGAACTCGTCGCCTTCCTCGACAGCGAGGAGGGCGACGGCGTCACGGACGAGCAGTTCCACGCCACAAACGACGAGGCCGCCGCGATCAAGGCCGCCGCCCGGATGCCGCTGGACTTGGAGGACCGCGCCCGGTCCGGGCTCGTCGTGACGCTCGGGCGAGACGGCAAGATCAGCGTGGACGAGTACGTCGTCCGGCCCCAGGACACCCCGGCGAAGGTGCCGTCCGACGCGCCGGCGGCCGAGCCCGAGCCGGAGGAGAAGGGCCTGTCCTCGGCGCTGATCGACCGCCTCGCCGAACAGGCCACAGTGGCGGTGCAGGCGGCGCTCCCGTCCTCGCCGCGGGCGGCGCTGGCGATCCTGCTGGCGGGGACGCTCAGCGAGAGCCGCGGGGCCGGCCCGGTCCACGTGACGCTGGGCGGCCTCGGCGGCGCGCAGGCCCAACTCCACCAAGAAGGCCGGTACGACCAGGTCCTCGCCGGGCTGCTGACGAAGACGGTCGACGAGCTCCTCGACGTGGCGGCCGCGGTGGCCGGGCGCGCCGTGTCGCTCCGGCACTACGACCACAGCGCCCCCGCGGACCGGCCGGCCGCCTTGGCGCTGATGGGTGCAATCGACGCGGACGCCATGACATCGGCCCTGGGGGAGGCGTTCGACGGCGAGGCCTTCTTCAAGGCCATCCCGAAGTCCGCGATCCTGCAGACCATCGGTGACGTGCTCGGCGAGGACATCGCCCGGCGGGTCAAGGACCGAAAGAAGAGCGAGCTCGTCGAGATCGCGGTCGGCTCCGTCCTGCCCACAGGCTGGCTCCCGTCCGAGATCCGCCACCCGGCCTACTCGGGCCCGGGCGCGTCCGTCTCCCCCGCCGAGGTCCAGGCCGCGGCCTGATCGGTCACCCCGTCGCGCGCCAGGCGGTCAGTGGCGCCCCCATCATTCGAGCATCCCAGAACAGGAGAGCGCACCGTGCGCCAGGACAAGAGCACACCCAGGATCGACGAAGCCGACATCGCGGACGCGCTGCGGTCGTCCATCGGTACCGCCAGAAGCGTCATCTCCGACCTGGAGGACGCCGGCTTCGTGATCATGCGTAACCCCGGGGCGACCTCGCCGCGATCAGCGAGGCGGTCCGGACGGGGAACTGGAGCCCAGTCACCGAATGGGACTGGAAGGCCTGGCTCGCCGCCGTCCACGCCGGCTTCATCACCAAGGATACCGTGACGCCCCAAGGCGGTGACGCCATCGCGGAACTCGAACGGGCCGAAGTGAAGCCGACGCTCGGTCGGGTCGTCGTCCTCGACGAGGCTGGCGAGCGGAAGGAGTTCCTGGCCCAACTCGCCCGTCTGATCGCCACGCCGGTCAAGGGAGCCACCACCTGATGCGCGCCCTCCTCACCATCACCTGCGGCGGCCCTGGGCGGGTCGCCACCTCCGCCGGGGCCATCGTCCTGATCGCCGCGGTCGCCTCGAACCACGGTTGGGACCTGTTCCAGGCCGTCAGGGTCGGCTCCATCGCATGCAGCGCGTTCGTGACCCTTTTCGCCGTCCTGGCGATGGTCGGGGCCGCCACTGGCGTCTGCGATGAGACCCCCGCTCCCGCGCCGAAGGAGGAAGCATGACCTGGCAAAGCAAGGTTCCAGACGACGGCACGCTCCGCCGCGTGATCGAGGGAGCGTCGAGCTTCCGCGACGCCGCCGAACAGCTTCACCTGTCCATCACGTGCGTTCGGACCCATGCCGAACGGCTCGGCGTGCGGACGCAGTTCAGGTACGGCTTCGAGAAGCTGCCCTCCGACACGGCCCTGAAGGCGCTGCTCCGGGAGGCCCGAAAAGGCCGCGGGGCGGAGGCGTTGGCCCGCCGGCTCGGCGTCCGGACCGAATCCCTCAAGGAAGAGGCGGACCGCCTGGGCGTCGAGTGCCGGATGCAAGTCCGCGCCGGCTTACCCGACGACGAGACCCTGCGACGGGAGATGCTCACCTGCCAGAGCTTCGCAGAGTTGGCCGCGCGCTACCGGGTCAAGGACTACATGGTCCGCAATCAGGCGCGCCGCCTCGGCATTCCCTCACCGAGCCGCCGCGGGCAGCCGCGGGGTGGTCACGTCCGTGGCTGGGAGATGGAGGCGTCCCGTGGCTGAGCATCGCCCCGTTCTCCGCCTGCCTCCTAGGCTGCCCCCGGTCGCCCGAGGCGCCTGCGCCGTCGTCAAGGAAGTCGCCGCCGTCCTCCCGGAGCCGGTCGCCCCCGTCCCGGTCGAGGACGCCCCCCTCGCGGAGGTCCTCGCCACCGAGGCGGCCGCCCTGGCCGACATCGCCGATCCGTCCGTCCTCGCCGCGGCGCGCCGCGAGGATCGGGCGGCGTCGCTCGTGGCGGACCTCGACGCCGTCATCGCGAGGAACCCCCTCGAAGCGGGGCCGGTGCTGATCGAAGGGCGGGAGCCGAAGCACCACGAGCGCGCCGAAGCGCTCGGCAGGAGGGGCGCCCGATGCGGGGGCGCGGCCGCCCGGCTGCGAGCCTATCTCAGGGACGACTGGCACCCCCGCCACGCCGAGCTCGTCGCCCTCCACGGGCGGCTCACCGAGGCCGAAGTGCGCCTGTTCGCCGAATCGCGCGCGATTTCCGCCTAGGGGCCTGGTGCCATGCTTGTGCGGGGATAGACTGCTCTCATGCGGGATGGCGCTGCCGCCCGCGGAGCAAGGGAAACCGGCACATCATGTCCTCAAGCACCCCCATCACCGACCGGATCGCCGAACAGGTCGCCGCCATCCTAGAGGCCCGCGGGCAGGCCCTCGTCCAGGTCAATCGCCCCGCCCTCGACATCGCGGCGGTCAACCGCCACGTCGGACCGGATTACCGGGTCGAGGAGCGTCTGGGCTCCCTCCGCCTCATCCGGGTCGACATAGACCGCATGGTCGAGAAACTCGACGCGGCGATGACCCCCCGGATGATCTACATGCTGGCGGACATCCACGCGCGCGGCGTCCGGATGGGACAGTCCCGGGAATGGGACCGCCACCGGGACGCCGCCGTGGCCGCAGGGGAGCGCGGGCCCCGCGTCATGCCCCCGGGCTGGACCCCGCCGAAAAGCCGGACCCGGAAGGCCGTCGAGGCTGAGGCCCCGGCCGCCGGCCCGTCCCTGTGAGCCCCGAACTCCTCGCACGCGCCGGCCGGGCGCTCGCCGGCGACGACTGGCGGCGGCCGCTCGCCCGGGCGCTCGGGCCGCTCCATCCGGACGGCCCCCGCGAGGAGATCGACCAGCGCACCGTGTCCCGCTGGTCCCTCGGGCAGAGGGACATCCCGCCGTGGGTCCGCCCCGCTCTCGTGGGGCTCCTCTGGCAACGCGCCCAGGACCTCCACCACCAGGCCGACGAGGCCGCCGCGGCGGCGGACGCGCTGACCCTCTAACAGGAAGGGCCCCGGTCATCCCGGGGCCCTTTTCTCATTCCGCGTCGTCGGGGCGTTGCTCCTCGGGCGGCGTGGGCGTCGCCGCGAGGCGCTCGCGGATCTCGGCGAGGCCCACCGGCCTGAAGTCCCAGCAGTCGACGCCGACGTCGAGGCTGCGGCTCGTCCCCGGCAGCTTCCCGTGGGAGTGCCCGTAGAGGTGGAGCGCCCCGCGCCAGGAACCGCTCCATGTCCGGAGGCCGTAGTGGCAGAGCACCAGCCTGGTGCCGTCGACGTGGACCGTCCGGAGCATCTCCGGCGGGCTCGCCCAGCCGAGGTCTAGTTGGCGGGGCTTGTCGTGGTTGCCCACGATGAGGTGGGCGTTACCCCGCAGCCGGGCGAAGATCTCCTGGCACCGCTCGGCGCTGCTGTTCATGGCGAAGTCGCCGAGGTGGAACACATCGTCCCCGGGGCGGACCGTGCTGTTCCAGGCATAGACGAGGTCGTCGTCGTGACGGGCGATGTCGTCCCAGGGGCGGCCCTCCATCGCGAGGATGCCCCGGTGGCCGAAATGCGTGTCGGCCGTGAACCACACTCGGTGCGACGAGAAGGTCTGGCGGTTCTGGGTCTTCATGATGGGCAGCCTCCGTGGCGGGGGGCTGCGCGCGCGGCGTCACGCCCCCGGGTGGGTCTCTCGATGCTGGCGGGGGGTGGCTATTCGGCGTTTCACGGTGGCCTCTCGGGCGGGTCGAATCAGCAGGATCGCAGCTCGCGGAGCAGGGTCAACCGGGGCGGCGGGGCAACCCTGGACCGTGGTGAAGGAAGAGTGAAGGCGGGGCGGGAACGTCCCCCAGCATGCGTACCCGGTGGACGTTCCCGCCCGGTTGAACGCCGCCCGTTTGTTCCTATTTCGTTCTCATCGGAGGAGCGACATGGACAGCTATCAATGGATCGCCGAGGCGGCCGCGGAGGAGCGCGACGCCATCGCCCGGGCGCTCGCCGAGGACCTCATGGGGGCCTCGCGCGGTGGGAGGGGATTCGTGAGGGCCGAGCGCCCGGCGGACCTAGCCAGGGCGCTCGGCCGGGACCGGCGGGCTAAGCGGGGACGGCCTTCTTCCGCTTGGTCGGCGGCTTCCTAACGGGCCGCGGCCGCGGCGGCGGCAAGGGCACGCGGGCGACGGCCTCGCGCTCCCGCTCATAGGCGGCGAGGATCGCCTCGCACCACAGGGTCATCCCCTCGGCCTTGAGCTCCACGCGCTGGGCCCGGTCGTAGTGGAGGCGGGTGACCGCGGCGGTCCGCTCGCGCTCGTCTGACTTCCCGTCGACGTGGTCCAGGATGGCCGCCGCGGCCCCGCCCAGGCGACGCTCGCCGAGAAACGTGGCGAGCCCCCGACGGACGTCATGCGGGGTCCAGCGCCGGATGCCGTACAGGGCGAACAGGTCGGCCTTGCTTGGGTCGGGCTTGCCCTCGCGCAGGCCCTGCAGCCGGGCGAGCAGTTGATTGAGCGCCAGGTAGGAGATGTGCCCCTCGTTGCGACGGGACGGGAACATCCAGGGTGAAGGCTTCTCCCGGCCCCACGCGTCTTCCTGCCGGTAGCGTTCAATGATCGCCCAGGCATCCGGAGGAACAGGAAGGCCGTGCGGCAGCTTTGACTTCATCACCGTTCCCGGCCAGCCGACGGCGGTCCAGCCGGGCAAGCTGTTGCTGAATTGCGGGACGCACGAGCCGACTTCGGTGGTCACCAGGGCCCCGGTGCGCTGACCCGTCAAAACGACGGCCCACAAAGCCCCAAGCAGGCCGGCGCCGGTGGCGTGCTCGGTCTGGCCGAGGGAGCGGTGCCGCTCTGCGACCACCAGGGTCCTGGCGAGTTCGTCCACCGTCGGCACGTGGGTCCTTGTCCCGGAGGAGTAGTCGACGGTCAGCCGGTCCCACCAAGGGTACTCCATGCGAACGAGCCGGCACCGGAGGGGCTGTTCCTTCCAGCCCCACGCCATCGCGTCGCGGAACTGGCCGATGACGCGCTTGGCTGCCGAGCGCTTCGTGGTGCCGTCCTCAAGCAGCCGCTGCCGGACGCCGAGCATCATCTCCAGGTCCAGGGCGGCAACCGTCACCATCGACAGGCCGGCTAGCTCAGGGTGTCGGAGATAGCCCTCGTAGCTGGCGCGCCAGCGACCCGCCTTCAGCTTCGGAAGCTTCCAGGCGAGGAACGAGTCGATCAGGTCGCCGAGCACCCAGGGCCCGTCCCGGCGGCGCGCCTCAGCGGTCTGGGTCTCCGGCTCCTCTTCGGGCCACGCGGCGTCCAGCGCCTCCTCCTCGCTGCCGGTCCGGCGCAGGACCTCTTCGAACAGCTTGGTCTCAACCTTCGGCTGGTGGAGGCCCGGCACCGCTAGACGGATGCGCTCGGCCTGGTCCCGGGCCTGGGTGAGCGTGATCACCGCGGCGTCGCCGATGCGCACCGTGCCGGCCTTCGACTTCCGCAGCCAAGTGGCGCTGTTCCGTGTCACGCGCAGCACGAGGCCGGTGCACTCGGTGTCGACGAGGTCGAGGCCGCGCCCCGGGACCTCGCCCTTCCGGATCAGCGCGCGGGCCTTCGTCACGTGCCCGGCGGTGAGCGGCACGCGCTCCCGGGCGTACGAGCCCCTGCCACCATCTACGGCCATCGGTCCCTCCGGCTGGATACCACCCGGATACCACCCGACGCGAATCGCCTCCGCAACCCCTCGGTTAACTCTGAAGCGGCCGTTTCCTTTGTATATTGAGGCGGTTGGTTACCGAAACCCTGGGCGGACCGGATACCACTGGAGTTGACAATTCAGCCTTCCAAGCTGAATACCCGGGTTCGATTCCCGGTACCCGCTCCATCCTTTCCCTCGCGGCCGCAGCGACTTAGCCGCTGAGGGCAATACCAGCCACCCCCTCTGATACCAGCCTGATACCAGCCGCGAGCGGATTTTGGCCCTCGTTGCTGATGCCGGGCGCGCCTGAAGTTGGGGGCGCGGCATTCGATGGGGTCGTCCGACATCCTGTCGAATGGTAGGTGTTCGCGCATGGCCGACGTGACCGCCATCGAGTGGACCGACGCGACTTGGAACCCGGTGACGGGCTGCACCAAGATCAGCCCCGGCTGCGACAACTGCTATGCCGAGCGGTTTTCAGAACGGTTCCGTGGCGTGCCGGGTCACCCGTTCGAGACCGGGTTCGACCTGACCCTGCGCCCGGCGCGCTTGGAGCAGCCGCTGGCGTGGCGTGAGCCGCGAATGATCTTCGTGAACTCCATGTCGGACCTGTTCCACAAAGAGGTGCCCGAGGAATTCGTCGCTCGCGTTTTCGACACGATGGAGCGGGCGAATTGGCACACGTTCCAGGTCCTGACGAAGCGCTCCCCCCTCATGCGGGATTTCCTCCGTCGCCGGTACGGCGCGAGCCGAGGCCCAGCGCATATCTGGTGCGGAATGTCGGTCGAGGACGGGGCGAGAGCCTCGCGCATCCGCCACCTTCGCCAAGCTCCGGCCGGCATCCGGTTTCTCTCTATCGAGCCCCTGATCGGGCCCGTCGGTCGGCTCGACCTAGAAGGCATCGACTGGGTCATCGTCGGTGGCGAGAGTGGCCCCCGCGCCAGACCGATGGACCCGGAGTGGGTCCGGGAGGTCAGGGACCAATGCGTCGTGGCCGGTGTGGCCTTCTTCTTCAAGCAATGGGGTGGATTCCGTCCAAAATCCGGCGGCCGCAGCCTGGACGGACGGGAGTGGAGCGAGTTTCCTGCCACTCCACGTCGCTCTAAGGTTGCCGCCGGATGACGAAGAAGCCCAAGGAAGGTGTCGGCCCTTGGGCAAAGGAGAAGCTGGACGCACTGAGCGAGTACCTTGGGTTCTATACCAAAGTGCTCAAAAACCAGGGTTGGTGGTGCCGGGGCACCATCTTCGTCGACGCGTTCGCCGGCCCCGGCCGGGCCAAGGTTCGGACCAAGCCGAAGGCTGCGCCGGAGGTCAGTCTGTTCAACACCGAGCCGGCCGCGGACGCCGAGGCGGTCGAGTACCTCAAAGGCTCACCTCGCGTGGCGCTCGACATCGAGAACCCGTTTTCGCGCTACGTCTTCATCGAGCGCAACCCGGAGCGCGTCGCCGAGTTGCATGCGCTGGCGGACGAGTACGGCGGCACTCGTCGCATCGTCGTGAAGAAAGGCGACGCGGCCACCGAGCTTCAAGCCATCCTCGACAGCGGCATCAACTGGAAGCATCACCGGGCGGTCGTCTTCGTAGACCCGTTTGGGATGCACATCCCATGGTCGACGTTGGAAGCGCTGGCGCGAACCGGCGCCATCGAGGTGTTCGTAAACTTCCCGCTGGGCATGGCCATTCAGCGGTTCCTCGTGCGCAGCGGTGACATCCGAGAGAACTGGCAGGCGACGCTGGACAGCTTCTTCGGGAGCCCAGATTGGCGCATCCATGCCTACGAGGAGCGCGACGGTCTGTTCGGGGCCGAGACCCTCAAGCTCGCTGATTCCGGAATCCAGCTATTGGAGTGGTACCGTGGCCGGCTCAAGGAAGCGTTCGGGCATGTCTCGCCGGGGCGCCTCATCCGCAACACCCAGGGCGGTCACCTGTATTACCTTGTCTGGGCTGGGCCCAATAAGAAGGGCCTCGACGGCGCGCAGCACATCCTGAGCAAGGGTGACCGCGTAGCTCCCGCGCGGGGGCGCAAGCTGACGATCTCCGGTTAGGCTGTGGACCAAGATAGCGTGTTCGCAGCATCGAGGGCCCGGCGCCGGCGACGCGCTACACGGGCGTATCCGGCGTGGCCGACGTCTGCCTCGCGTACCGCCGGGAGCTTCTCATCGCGCGACCGACGACGCGGCCCTGCGCTCGGTACGAGGCTGCCCCCTATAGGTCGAGGTCGAGGTCCAGGAGCGCCTCGGCATCCTCCGGCAGCATCTCCTCCAACACCGGCTCGGAAGGCGCTGGCTTGGGCTTCTTCTTCCTCGGCACCGGGTCGTACGGATACCGCTCATCATACGCCGCGTACCACATCGCGCGCTCGGGCAGCCAACTGTCCGCCGAGATTAGGCCATGGGGGGAGACCCGGACTTTGGTGCCCTCGCAGCTAAGGAACCGCTGCGTGAAACGCATCTTGCCCTGACACCGCCAGTCGTCTCGCACGCTTTTCGGGGCCACGATCAGAGGTGTCTTGTCATAGCGCTCTCGAAACTCTGCATCGAACTTGTCGAAGATGATGCAGAACCCGAGCGTTTCGCGGGTGTCGGGGGCGCGGATTAACTTAGCCTTGAAAGGCTGCTTCAGAAGAATCTCTCTAGCGTCAGCCGTGATGTCGGCGCGCTGCCATAGATGATTGTAAACCAAGACCTCGGGCTCCCTCGTAATGAGGCGCTCGAAATACTTGAAGCGCGGCTTCAGTCCGAGCTTGGCGGCTTCCGGGTGGACAAACGAGAACCGTCGCCACGGCTTCGAAATCGTTGGCATCGTCACTCCTTGCCGCCGTCGCTGCGATGGTCGAAGCCTGGACGGCAAAGGTTACCTGAAACCGAAGCGTCGAAGATCGTTATCGTCCTCGGTGCATTGAAGCTTTCCATCATCCATAAAATGCAAGTGGTTTGTTTCACGAAGACCACTCCCACTCGAAGGGCCGCGGCTCATCTTTATAAGTTGTTACTTGATAACCAACGGATTCGGCGATCCGGTTTGCCAATGTCAAATCCGCATCCGGCAGGATGGCTCCATATCAGCTTGGGCGGTTCCCGAGCGTCATCTGTGGAGTTCGTGAGATGTCGGGTAGGCCGCTTGTCGGAGAGTACATCGCCAACAATATCGGCCCGGATGCTCTGGCAGTATACCGTCAGAACATTGAGGATGCCATTCGTGGAGACTGTGAAAGCCGTTTACACAACCATCTCGCGAACGTCAGCGCAGGTGTGAGCGATTGGTCCCTAGGAGACGACGGTCATCTCAGGGACGAGTGGGTGGTGAATCACCTTGACTCAATGCACCTTACCAGGGTGGACAGTTATTACTCCGACAAGTGGTACTGGAATACAGCACTTGAACTGGCATTCGAAAACAGAAGTGGCATCGACTATGCCGAAAAGGCTCGTCGTCTCTATGTAAAGGCGACAGGCATGAGCGATAGGGTCGCTTATACCGAGGAGGCGAAGGAGTTCTGCGGAAATTTATTCAAGGCGGCTTATAGCCATCACTTCGAAAAATTTGGGCTCATCTTCTCGGCGACACGTGCATCCATCCGTCTCTATGAGAAGGCGGGCATCGAGCCTCACGTCGCAGTCATCCCTGCCAAGCGTGGCGGAAGGCCGTCCACGTACGTCTCTGACAGGATGCGCGAGGCTTTCGCGACGTGGAACCCTCCTCACCGCTGAGCGCTCGTCCCCGCTTCGCGTAGGCCCGCTGCAGGTCGTCGTAGCTCCGGACGCCCTGGTTCCAAACGACGGCCTCCCGCATCCCGGCGGGGAACCTCGGCGCTGCGACGCGGACCATCCCGGCCGGCTGCCGGCTCACCCCTCGCATGGGGGTTCCTGCGCGGCACGGAGGCGAGCGGCGAAGCCGGGGTGGACCGTGATCCCACGGGAAGCCCAAACCTCCCTCGCTAGGGCGGCTGCGTTCCGCAGGTCCTCCCGGTGCCGAGCAATTTCGTCCGCCTCGCCCCGCTCCGCGCGAATCCGGGCCGCCCTCGCCAGGTCCCGGGCGGTCCAGCCGAAGGTGGTGAGCGGGCGGGTCATGTCGACACCGTCCCTTCGATGACGTCATCGACCCACTCGCACCGGCGGCAGGTGTTGAACTCCTCGTCTCCGACCTTGCACCAGCCGCTCGCTGGGGCCTTGACGTAGACCACGGTAAAGCCGTCCGGCGGGTATCCGTCCGAGCCGTTGTGGTCGACGACCCGGTGGATGTCGGTCCCGTCGCGGGTGACGAGATCTCCCACCTCGAAGAAGCGGTTGCCGTACGCATCGGTGAGGCGGCCCCCGGTGGTCGCCGCAGCGCCCCCGTCAAGCGCAACCGGGTACGCCAGACCGAGGGAGGCGAAGAAGGCTTTCTCCGCCCCGATCTGCAGCTTCTGGACCCGGCATGACGGAAGTGCACCCCGTCACCGGCAGCCGCGCCCTCTCCATGGGCACGTGGTCCGATTCTATGTGGAAACGCCGATTCGAGAAGACCGGTTCGACTTGACGGGGCGAGAGGCGTCCCCAATTGTTTACCGACCGCTAAGTAGCGGTGTCCTCCCGTCCGCGGGAGGGCGGACCTACCAAGCTCAGCGCCGTGGTCTCGGGCTCCTTTCCTCCCGCTTGCGGGAGGGCAAACCCCGCTCAAGCGCGTATCGAAGCGCAACGCTGTTACCACCTCCCGCTTGCGGGAGGGCAGACAAGACCCCGGCATCGTCCGGGGCCTTCTATGTTTCCGGGGGGCGCGTTATGGCGGGTGCATGCGCGTTGTCCTCCGCCCCGTCCCGGATCACCCTGACGCCGTCGGCCTCGTCGACGGGCAGCCCCTGACCGTCAGGGGCCGCGACGCCTTCGCCGGTGGACGCCCCATCGCGCAGGAGGAGATCGGCGAGGCGCTGGCCGCCGCCGTCGAAGAGGCCGCGAGCGCGTTGTGGGGGTCAGATTACCTGGGCAGCCTCTCGCGCGTCCTCGGCCTCAACAGGCGGAGCGTCGTCGGGGACCGCATCGCGAGGAACGGCCTGCCCAGCTGGGCACTCTCCATAATCGGTTACGGTGCAGGGCACCCGGGCCCGCGGGCGTTGGGCTACCTGCTCCTCGCCGCGGCCGAGGTCCTCGACACGACCGACGAGCAACCCCGCGCCAAGCTCGCCGTCCTTGCCCGTCAAGGGCTGGAGGATGCCCTGGCGCTTGTCGCGAGGGCCCGCGACATGAAGCGTTTGCCGTCCGGGACGCGCTAACCAAACCTTCACGAACCCCCAGTTAAAACTGGAGCCTACTTGTGCCCGATTTCCGATCGGGTGCGCGGTGAAGGATACCCGTGATGACCGACAGCGCCCCCGCGTTTGGCGTTCCCCCGACCGTTCGTGAACTGCTCTGCGGCGCCGCTCCCTACGGCGACAGTGTCCATAGAGACCTCCGCGCGTACCTCGGCTTCGTGTTCCCCAACCTGCTCGTCGACGACGTGCGCGCCCTCCACGCGAACGTGGGCGGGTCGTGGGCCATGGTCGAGTTCCTGCGCGGCCTGTGGACCGCGACGAACCGCATGTTCGACGACAAGCGCCCGGTCACCCGGGTCGAATGCCGGGCATTCCAGGCCAGTCTGCTGTGCGCCTGGACCGAGCTAGGCCGCCTCCTAGACGCCCGGCCCGCGCACGACATCGAACTCGATTGGAGCTACGGGCACGAGGACCCCCTCGATAACCTGCGCGACAGGTTGACCGTCCTGCTGGCGATGCTGGGTGACTTCAATGCTCAGCGGCTGCTGCGCGAGTTGCTGTGGCGATACGCACGCCACGCTAAGGCGAGCGAGGGGATGCTCGAACTCTATGGGGCGGCCTTCGGGTGTGGCCTTGAGGATGGCGCCGCCAGTTGCCGTACGTTCCCGGGGACGCGGCTCCTCGATGTCATCGGCCCATGGCGGGAGACGGGGGAAGCCTGCATCGAAGAGGCGGCCTTGCTAGCCCGAGGGCGCATTCGGGAGACCGTGCAGGAGGCCATCGCGGAACGGAAGGCTCAGCCATCCCTTCGCGAGATGATGGCTACGGCTCGCGCCGTGAAGGACGCCCCGGAGCCCGAGCTTGCGGCGCCCCCCGAGGTGCCCGAGGGCCCCGGCCTCGTCATCCTCGCGTCCGTCGCCCACCTGCCGGGCGCCGCCCGGGATGGAGACGTGAAGGTCACCGCCAACGTCGCGTCGACCCCCCGCGGCGAGTTTGCACCGTTCGCAGGCAAGCGCTGGCCGCTCGTCAGCGTGGGCGACCTCTCGGCCGCAAGGGAGATCCTCGTGAGCGAGTTCCCCTACGCCGAGGGCATCATCGACGCGGTCCTGCGCGATCTCGTCGGGCGGCCGCATGTGTACCTGCGCCCGCTACTCCTCGTCGGCGCGCCCGGCAGCGGCAAGACGAGGCTGGCCCGCCGGCTAGCGGAGGTCCTCGGCCTCGGCCTTCAGGTCTACTCGTGCAGTGGCGTGTCAGATTCGACGTTCTTGTCCACGAGCAGGCAGTGGTCGACCGGGCGCGCCTCCGTACCGCTCCAGCTTCTTAAGCGCCTTGGCCTGGCCAGCGCCTGCATCGTCCTCGACGAGCTCGACAAGGCCGGGACGGGCACCACCAACGGAAGCCTTTTGGACGGCATCCTTCCGCTGCTGACGGACGACTCGAAGCGCTTCTTCGATACATACGTCGAGGCGCAGGTCGACCTGAGCGGCGTGTCGTACATCGCCACCGCCAACGGCATCGTCGCGCTGCGGCGGTCGCACCCGGCTTTGTGCGACCGGTTCCGCATTTACGCGATGCCCGCTCCGCGGCGTGAGGACCTGCCGGTGCTGCTCAAGGGCATCGTGGCGGAGATTCGCGCCGAGCGTGGCCTGGACGAGCGCTGGATGCCCGACCTCGACGGGGAGGAAGCCGGCCTGATCGAGGAGCACTTCCAGAGAGGTGGGTCGGTCCGCCTCGTGCGTCGCCTCGTCGAGGCCGTCGTCGCCGGGCGTGAAGCCCTGGCGACCCGGATGTGAGGGGGTGGCCATGCGCGATACCCCTCAAATCGTCCTCGGCCGCATCCGCATGATCTTGGCCTCGCGCCGGGCGTGCGGCCTCGCCGCCGCCGCGATGGGCCTCCGCGTCCAGCGCGTCATCGACCTCGCGGCGCTCGGTTGCCTCTCCCCGGAACAGGCGCTGCACCTCTCGCTAGAGGCCGAGGCCATGGCGGTGTGCATGTCGCCGCTGCCGTCCGTCCCGTGCCCGACGTCCACTGGCATTTGAGGCGGCGGGCGTAGTCGATCCGGGAGCGCAAACGTGTCGTCGGGTACCTGCCCGACCTCGCGCTCCGGGACGTGCAGTTCGTCGTCAGCGCCGCCGGCGTTGCCCGCGTTAGGCGGCGCTCGCAGCGCGAGGTCGTGGCTCATGCCCGGGGCATCCTGGCCGAATACGGGCCCGTCCCAGCCGGCGCGGTCAGGGTCCGGTTCAACCCCTACGTGGCCCCCCGATTTCCTCCTCGACGACGGCAGCCCGATCAGCGCGGCCGCCGTCGCCCTGTTCCTCCCGGACGGCTCGTGCTGGGCCGTCCCTCATCCTCCGGAGTTTCCCCCGTGCGTAACCTCGCCGCCATCGCCCTGCTCGTCGCATCCGTCCCGGCCGGCGCCGGGGAGCTCTGGCCGCAGCCGGACAGCGGCTGGCGATTCGCCCTGACCGTTCCGGCGGGCCCCGGCCGCGAGCGCTACGGCTACGTCGACGCCGACCCGGCGCCACCCGGCGGCTGGCGCGTGACTGTCACCTGCGGGCTGCAGGATGCCCTCACCGGTCGGGTGCTCTCCCGCGTCGTCGGGCGGGGCACATCCAACAGGGGCCCCTCCCCGGGCTTCGGGGGGCAGTGGTCGTGGCCAGGCGGTGGCGGCGGCAGCTTCGTCGTCACGCAGTCCATGAAGCGGCCCGAGGCGCTGCGCCTGCCCAGCGAATTTACGGCATCCGAATGCCCGCGCAGGGGGATGGGCGACCTAAGCACGGGAGATTGAAAGTAGGCCTATGTAGCGGCTTCTATGGCCTTCAGGTCCACCTGGAAGTCGTAATGGCCGCCTTCGATTTTCAATCTGGCTTTCTCGAAATACTTTTCGGGTGGTGTCACGGATGCGCTCCGAACGACGTCCATCCTGTCCATTAGCTCGGCCAAGGCAGCCTCGGCCTCTTCAGCAGTCCCCAACCCGGTGATGTTGGCTACCCGGCGAAAGCGGTCTTGAAGTGCTTTGAATTCCGCTGCCAGCCGGGCGATCTCGTTGACGCTCGTCTGGATGTTGAGACCGTCTGAGAGGGCCGGAAACAAGCTAGCCCCGAGCGAGAGTGTGGCGACCACCCAGGCCGGCACGACATCCTGAAGTACAGTGAAGCTCGCGAGCGCGCCAAGAACGATGGGTGCGGCGATAAAGAACTGTCGCTGCCTGCGAACCTGTCGGAGCCAGATGTAGAGTGAGGTTGACGTCCACAGGCACGATTCGGACTGACGCATCGCCTCCTTCGCGACTTCGACCCGCCGTTGGACCGTCACAGCACGTAGATCGGTATGCGTGTTCCGAATATCGTCTGCCATTCCTGCCCCGCCGTGACGTCGTAATCGAGCCGCTCCCACTCGCATGCTGTCTCAGCAGCAGCCAGCGCAGTCCTCGCTCTGGAGAGCCATTCGTCACCCAGCCAAACCCATTCCCCGGTACCCGGAATCAACAGGCCCGTTCCTGCCTTCGAAACGAGCGCCTTGAGGAAATCACGCACGAACCAGTCGTAGTAGTAGTGGTCCTGTTGCGCGTACTTATAGGTACTCATGAACTCCGCAACCAGGAGCTCGATGACATATGACTTAAGCGGGACATTTTTCTCACGCTTCCACGTCTTGATCATCTTCGTTAGGATGCGAGTGTTGCCATTCGTCCGGGTATCGATGTCCTCGATCATGGCAATCTGCGCAGCCGGATCGACGGTCTTCCATCGTCCCCCGTCATTGGTGTCAGGCATGAGGTACTGCCCGCCGGGAAGGTCGAAGACAGGGACGACTTCGACAGTGATGGTATTGAATTGGACCATCACCACCTGCCCGTCACCTCGCATGTCTGTCTGCGGGTAGGTATTCAAGAGGAAGGCCTTCACCTCTTGGAGTAGCTGCGACTGGCGGTTTCCGGTCCGAGCCTCGAAGCGTTGGAGGACCGCCGAGGCGAACTGAACCATAATGTCGATGTCAGCGCTTGAGCGGACCTGGGTCCCCTTGCCCCAGGAGCCAACGATGAGCAGCGGCGGCCGGTCCGCAACGCGACCGTTGTAGGCGCGCTCCAGGGCCTGGGTCACGCGGACCGCTTTGCCGATGCCGTTGTCGAGCTGCTCGCGCGTGAGGTTCAGGTCCTCGTTGAAGGCCCGAAATCTCTGCCGTACTGCCACCCACATGTTGTCACCCCTGCGCACAGCATGGGGGAGCGGTGGTCCGGTGGGAAGGCCGGCTGATCCGTCCGCCGGGCGTCATCCCCAGCGGGTACCCCAACAGAAAGGGCCGGCCCTGAGGTGGGAGCCGGCCCTTCAATGTAGCGAGGTGGTGTTCGCTACGGATTAGGTGTGCTGGGTCAGAGACCCGGCAGGAGAGCTTGCGACAGCGGCCCCGGCGGGCGGGCGCCGAGCTCGCGGGCGCAGAATGCCACGCCCTTTCCGGTCAGCTTCGTCGTGGGGCGCGGCGCCCCACCGAACTCACGCCAGACCACCCTGAACAGCTTATGCAGCTGGATCGTTCGACCCCGTGACTCTTGGGTAGACGTTCGGCCAGAAGAGATGGGCGGTCCTGGCGCTGCAGCGTGACAGTCATCCCCACAGGGCGTGACAGAAGTTTCCCCTCTGTAGTGCGGGCCCCGGATGCGGACGGCATCGTAACTGAGCTCGACGGAAGAAATGACCGGTCCTGGGACTAGCGAGGTCGGGACGGTGCAAGCCCGGACACCGGGGGAAGGTATCAAGCCCTGACCCGGACACGCCCCGATGGAAGCATACAGGCGTGACAAAAAAAGATGGGTCGAGGGCCCATATTTCCTCTGACGGGCCTGGATCTATGCCGACGGAGACGTAACAATACTCGACAGAAAAATCGCTTCGGGTCGAGCCCTTGTCCGCCAACCCCGCCCTTTTCGAGCACATCAGCAGCGCCGCGCGGCGCTTCACGGTCCAGCGCGTGCGCGAGACCGGCGCCCCGCTCGACGCCGCCGAGATCGAGGCCTACCTCGCGGCCGCGGCGGAGGCCTACGTCGCGAGCGGCTCCACGGGCGTCGACGAGGACATGCTGGCGGACGTCCTGCCCCGCGTCGCCCGGTACTGCATGGGCATGACCGTCAGCCCCGGGGCGCGGACCGCGTCTAACGAGGGGCTGTTCCGAGCGGTCGAGCCCGAGGTGCGGGCTTGGACGGTCGCGCACCGCCGGGCCACGCGCGCCCCGGTCGACGCCGCCGCGCTGCGGGCAGCGGTCGTGGAACTCGTCTCGGCATACCGGTCGGTCCCGGGACAGGCCCATGACGACGACGGACACGCCGGCCTGATCGAGCGCTGGGTCGCCTGGTACGGCCGCATGAAGGCGGTCAGTCAGGAGGGCACGCAGAAGCCCGGGGCGACCCACCGCGGCCGGCAGGAGGCCGACTTCGAGGTCCACATGATCGTCGAGTGGGAGCAGCGGGTCGCGGAGCATGAAGGTCGCGCCCCGCGGCGCTTGTCCATCGACGCCATCACCGAGGCCCTACGCGGCCTTGGCATAAAGCGCTCCGCCATCCGCGGGGCGTACCAGCGGATGCACGGCCGCCCGGAGCGGCAGGCCCGCATCGACGCCCTGTCCGGCACCGCGCGCGACCTCGTGGAGGTCCTGGAGACCTCGGGCATCCCGCAGAACCGCCTGACGGTCGTGCGCACGGACGCCCTGGCGGAGAAGCTCTGGCCGGCCACCTCGAACGCCGCAACCCGGCGGAAGCACCGCCAGCGCATCAGGGAGGCCGCCGTCGAGATCACCGCGGCGCCCATCGACCTGCACGTCGTCGTCCTCGGCGAGCACACGCTCGTGGGCCGCGGCCGCCGTCTCCCCGACGGGCTCGACGCGTTCGCCGCCGAGCTCGTCCGGACCGGTAAGGTGCGTCCGATTCCCGGCGGCCTGCTCGCCCGCCGGCAGGGGGACTGGGGCACGCCGGAGGGCCAGGACGCGCAAGCCCTGTGCCGGCTCGCCGCCTCCCACGCCGGCGACGAGGACCTCGCCCGCGTCCTGACCCGCGCCGGCCTGCCCGAGGCCGTCGACGACTTCCTCGCCGTCTCGGCGGCCATGGGCGAGCTCTGCCACCGGGACACGGAGGCGTGGGCGGAGAAGGTCGAGGACCGAATCTGTGGGGCGTTTGCGGGCGTCATCTCGGCGCCATCCAGGGAGGCCGCCGCCGCCGTCGAGACCGTCCGCGGCGTGGTGAATACGGCGCGCCAGGACGGCCTCGGCGCGGCTTGGCAGGCCTTCGCGACCTCCGGTGCCTACGCGGCCCGCCTCGACCGTGCGGAATCGGCGCCGGGTCGCGAGCGCGTTCGCCGCATCGGCGCCGCCCTCGCTACCGCCCCGACGCCCGAGGCTTGGGAGGCGGCCATGCTAGTCCACATCGCCTCCAAGCGTCCCGGGCGCCGCCCCACTACCGCCACTCTGCCGCCGGAGCGACGCCGCCCCGACCGCGCCGCCGTTTCCGCCACGAGCTACAAGATGAATCTCGCCACCAAGACCACGAGCCACCCGCCGAAACCGACGTTCGTCCCGCGCCATACCGAGCGCACCGAGCTACCGGCCTGGCTGGCGACGGAAGTGTCCAAGAACTGGAAGATCAACGTCATCCAGGTGGCCGCCAACGATATGCTGCTCGCGTTCCTCGGCCTGTCGCGCGAGGACGTCAGGGGCATGGAGCAGCGCCCCATGGTGCCCGGCGCTGGCACGGTCGAGGACGTCATGGAGGGCCTGCGCCGCGTTCTCAGGGCCTGGGGCGGGATGGTCGCTCAGGCCGACACCGAGCTCGATGGTGCCCTCCGCGGTTCGCTCGTATGGGCTGGTCAGGCCCTCCGGGCGCACGGGGCCGATGCCCTCGTCATCGCCGCCTGCGTTCCCCACACCATCGCCCGCGGGCTCCGTTCGTACGAGGGGACGGTGTCGCTCCGTGCGGATCTAGCGAACGACATCGAGCGCCTCACCTGGGAGCTCGCGCAGGCCGGCACCGGGACCAGCGTCGCGGCCTAACCCTAACGCGGGGGTTGTCCGTTGCAGGGGGCGACGGCCCGCTAGCGGGGCCATGCCGCCCGCCCTCGCCATAGCCAGCATCGACGCCCTCCCGGCCGCCATCGCGTCATGGCGCCCGACGCTCGTCGTCTCCATCCACTTCCCATCGCGCCCCATGACACGCCCATGGGCCGGCCCATGGCTGCCCATCGTCTGCCATGACAGCGAGGGCATGGGCCCCATGGGGAAGCCCATGGCCCCAAGGTGTCCCGGGTAGGCATGACGCACGCCGCCATGGGGCATGCCCGGCCCATCGCCCTTCCCCATGCCCACCCATGTGTCCACCTTGGTGAAGCCTATGGAATGGCCCATGGGAGCGCCATGGGAGGCCATGGGTGTTGCCCATGAGCTCCTGTGGGGCGCCCCGCGCAGCGACCTCCTCCTCGACGCCGAGGTCGCGCAGGACTTCCATCGTCCGCTGGTTGCTGATGTGCGCGCGGGGCGTGTCGGCGAGCCACCGGTACTTAGTGACCAGGATGTTGCGGATGCCAGAGGTCGACAGGGCGAGGGCCGCGGCCGAGCCGGCTGGGCCGGAGCCCATGATAAGCACGTCTGTCTCGATCATAGCGTTCCTCTCCAGGTTTCTCGGTTTCTGTTTTCCAGCCGGGGACCGCGGGGTCAGGCGGCCGGCCGCTGAGGCTTCAAGCCGAAATCGTAGGCGAGCCGGTTGTAGGTGCGCCCCATGCGCCGACCGTCGGGAGCCTCCCCCGCCGGGCAGGGGACGAACGGGACGACGAGGGAGTTCTTGACGCCGAAGACGGCATCGGAATCGAGCCAGGGGCTCCCGTCGGCGAAGACGTGGGTGATGAGCGTCTCTTGCCCTGGGGCCGCGATCATGAAGTGGACGTGCGCCGGCCGGTTCGGGTGCCGGGCGGTGGCCTTCAGCATCTCGCCGACGGGGCCGTCTTCCGGGATCGGGTACGGCGTCGGCGTGATCGACCAGAAGTGGAAGCGGCCCTCAGCGTCCGTCTTGAATTGGGCCCGTCCCGCGAGGCCGCCGAGCGCGTCGAGTTGCTGGATGTCGTAATGCCCGTCCTCGTCCGCGTGCCAGACATCGACCGTGGCACCCGCGAGCGGCGCGCCGTCGGCGGATCGGACCCAACCGCTCACGAACAGGGGCTCGCCGTCCAGGCCGCCGGAAATGTCCGCGCCGAGCTCGGATATCGGGGCCTCCTCCACGTAGAACGGGCCAAGCACTGTCGTCTCGGTCGCGCCCTCGGGCATCCGGTGGTTGATGGCGTCGACGAGTATCGACACGCCGAGCGTGGCGGAGAGCAGGATGAATTCCTGCCGGGTGTCGTGGCAGGGGTGGCCGGTGCGCGTGAGAACGTCGACCCCGGAGCGCCACTCGTCGAAGCTCAGGTCGACATCGCGGATGAAGTCGTGCACGTGCCAGACGAGGCTCGTCATCACGGCCTTCAGCCTCGGATCGGGGGTGTCACCGAAGCGGTCGACCACCGCCTGCGTGATGTTGAACTCGTCGAAATCGCGCATGTCAGGCTTCTCTTGTCTGCGATCCGCCTTCCGGGGCGACGAGGCGGCGTCGGATCAAGGCTTCTTCCGGCTCGGTTCAGGCGGCCGCGTCGGGCCGGCTTCCGCGGAATGCATCGTCCAAAAGCGAGCGGACGGCATCGCGCTGGATAGGCATCGGATTCCGGTAAGGGTTCGACGCGGCGAGGTCGGCGGCGCGGTCGCGTCCTTCCTCCGGCATTCTCAGCTCCCGGAGCGAGGTCGGGGCGCCAAGTTGCCGGGCAAGGTCGAACAGGCCGGTGGCGGCGTCCGCCGCCCCAAGCGCACGCGCAACCCGACCCAGGGCCGGCGCCGCGTGACGGCCGTTGTAGGCCGTGGCGTGCGGCAGCACGACCGTATGGGTCTCGGCGTGGGGCAGATTGAAGGTACCGCCGAGCGTGTGACAGAGCTTGTGTTGCAGCGCCATCCCGACGCTGCCGAGGCACACACAGGCCGGTCGATGAACCGCACCTTCGAGGAACGAAGACGCGATCCCGAAGTATCGGCGTGCCCGGTCAGTCCTCGCTTCCGCCCGTGACGGCTCGACGGGTTGTCAGCCCCGGCGCGGCCGAGGGCATCATCGCGGCACCGGAGGCGACGATCCCCGCCACCATCCGAAGTTCGGCCGACTGGCGGGGGTCATTTGCGATCCGCTCCGCGTCGGCTTGCAGGCGAAGATTGCAGGCCTTGGACGGGAGACCCTCATTTGGGGTGCAGGCGTCGTGCCGGGCGCACGCAGCGTCCAGGGCGTCGACCGGAGCCAGAGGGGCGTTATTGCCCGGGCCACAATAGTTGCCGTGAACCAAAAGGGTGGGGCGAGCGGGTGCGGTTCCCGGCTGGGCCAAGCACGGGGTTGTGAAGCCCGCGGCGAGGAAGATCGAGGTGGCGATCCGGATGAACATGATGAGTCTACCTTGTATGGTCGCGCCCCCTCAGGCGTGACGTCGACAGCATTGTCCGGGTGGCCCAGGGCCGTCCCTCACATGCCGTCCGCTTTTTCTCGCTCCTCGGTCCCTCATCGTCCGAGGGCTCCGTCGTGCACGACGTCCGAGAGGGGGATGCCCACCTTCGCCAGGGACAAGGGCGGCGTCCGACCACCCGGGAAGGTAGTCTCCCAGCCACCGCCGAGGGCCTTCGACAGCGCGACGAAGTCGGTCGAGATCGCGGCCGTCGCCTGGGACAAGCTGGTCTCAGCGTGAAGCACCGTCTGCGACGCCTGGAGAACGGTCGTAAATATCTCGACGCCCTGGACGTATCGCGCACGCGAAAGAGCGAGCGCTTGGCGGGCATCGGCCACCTGCCTCGCTAGACGCGCGCGGCGGCCCTCGTCACCGCGCAGGGCAGCGAGAGCGTTGACGACGTCGTGCCAGCCCTGGAGCACCGCCTTCTGGTAGGCGATGGCCGCTTCCTGTTGCCGGGCGCGCTGGAGCACGAGGTTCGACTTGAGCCGCCCGCCCTCGAACAGCGGAATCGAGACCGAAGGGCCGATGTTCATGTATTGGAGCGACGAGCCCCGGAAGAGCTGGCCCGGGTCGACCGAGTTCACGGTCGGGCTTCCGGTGAGCGTGACGCTCGGAAAGAACTGCGCTTCCGCGACACCGATCTCGGCCACGGCCGAATGCAGGTTGGCCTCGGCCCTGCGGATGTCGGGCCGGCGCATGACCAGGCTCGACGGCACGCCGATGGGCACGCGCGGCGGCACGGGCGGGATGGATGGGCCGGCGACGAGCTCTTGCGAGAGCGCCAGGGGCGGTTCGCCGAGCAGCAGGGAGACCGCATTGATCTGTTGGATCTCCTGCTGTTGGAGTTGCGGCAGTTGCGCCTTGATCGCCTCGACCTGCTGGGCGGCGCTGGACGTGTCCAGGCCGGTGACCAACCCCTTCTGCTGACGCACCCGGACAACGTCGAGGATTTGCTCGTTGACCCGGACGTTGGCGAGGTTGATCCGGATGAGTTCCTGAGTGCCCCGAAGCTGCACGTAGGCCCGTGCGAGCTCGGCCTGGCTGGAGATCAGCGCGTCGCGCCTCGCTTCCGCCGAGGCGTCCGCCTGGGCCTCCGCGGACTCGACCGAGCGGCGGACCTTGCCCCAGAGATCGAGTTCCCAGGAGGCGTCGAAGCCGAGGGTGTAGCTCTCGAAGCCGTTGGTGAGGGGCGCCGTCAGGTTGCCGCTGGAAGCGGCGCCACCGCTTCCACCCGTCAGGCCGCCGAGCGAGTTCGACAGTAGACCTATGGTGCCGTTCTTGCTGAACTGTTGCCGGTAGGCGTTGCCCTTCCCGTTCAGCGTCGGCAGGCCTGCGGCGGCGGCGGTGTTGAGCTGGGACCGGCTCTGGAAAAGGCGTGCGGTGGCCGTCTGGACGTCGAGGTTCTGAGCCGCCAGCCGGTCTTCGAGTTGCGACAGCACCGGATCGCGGAAGGCCTGCCACCACGCCACGTCGGGCTCTGCGTCGGTGGTGCGCGCCAGGAGCCGCCGCGGCGTCGGGGCGGCGAGGCCGGTGTCGAGATAGTCGCCCGCGTCGGCGAGCCGCGTCACGGGCGGGGCGAAGTCGGGCCCGATCGTGCATCCGGCAAGGCCGAGCAGGCCGGCCGCGGCCGCCACGCGGGCGCGTCGTCCAGGGTATCGGCGGGGCGTCATCTCAATGTCCCCCGCCGCCTTCGCCTTGCGCGGTCTTGGCCGAAATCAGCAGGCACAGGGGTACGACGAGGAACGCCAGGACCGCCGCGTACTGGTACACGTTGCCGTAAGCGAGCACCTGGGCCTGCTTCGTGAAGGTCTGGTAGGTGTGCGCGACGGCCTGCTGATGCACCAACGACGCCGCCCGCCCGAGGGACCGGAGCGTGTGCTCGCTTTCCTGGATCAGCAGGTTGTAGCCGTGGCGCAGGGGGGTCATGAACGACGAGAGGTGGGCTTGGTCCGCCTGCGACCTCTCCGTGACCGCAGCCGTCGAGATAGAGATCCCGACCGAGCCGAAGACGTTGCGGAACATCGAGAACAAGGCCGACCCGTCGCTGCGGTACTTGTCCGGCAGGGTAAGGTAGGCCACCGTAGAGATCGGCACGAACAGGAAGGCGAGCGGCGCCGTCTGCAGCGTGCGCATCAGGACTAGCGTCCAGAAGTCGATGTTTGGGGCGAGGAAGCTCGAATAGAACATCGCGGCGCCGGTGAAGGCGAACCCCAACATGATGATGTAGCGGGTCTGGACGAACTTCGTCGCAAAGCCGACGACGGGGATCAGGACGATGACCGCGACGCCGCCCGGCGACAGGATGAAGCCGGAGTCGAGCGCGGTGTAACCCAGCACCTGTTGCGCGAAATTTGGGGTCAGGACCGAGCCGCCGTAGAGCAGCGCCCCGACGGCTCCGATGAGCAGGCAGCCGATGGCGAAGTTCTTGTCCTTGAACACGTCAAGGTCGACGACCGGTTCGTCGGCGGTCAGGAGCCAGCAGATCGCGCCGAAGGTCGCCACGAAGGCGATGACGGCCATGATCTGGATGAAGGAGGAGCTGAACCAGCCGTTGACCTCGCCGCGGTCGATCATGACCTGCATGCAGCCGATGCCGATGACGATCAGCGATAAGCCGACGTAATCGAGGCCGCGGGCTCGTTTCTTCTTCTCGTCGGGCTGGTCCTGGACGAGGTAGGCGTTGACGAAGAAGGTGAAGATCCCGACGGGCACGTTGATGAAGAAGATCCAGCGCCAGGTTGAATGCTCGACGAGGTAGCCCCCCAGCGTCGGCCCGAGGACGGGGGCGACGACGGTCGCAACTGCCGTGACGCCGAAGGCCGCCCCGCGCTTGGCTGGCGGGAAGGTGTCGAGGATGATGGCCTGCTGGCTCGGCTGCAGGCCGCCGCCGAAGAAGCCCTGCATCAGCCGGAACACGATGATCTGCCCGAGGCTCTGCGAGATGCCGCACAGGAACGACGACGCCGTGAACATCCCGATGCAGATCAGGAAGTAGCGCTTTCGCCCGATGGTGTCGGATAGCCAGCCCGCGATGGTGAGCACGATGCCGTTGGCGACGAGGTAGGCGGTGAGCGTGTATGTCGCCTCGTCGTTCGAGGCGGCGAGCGACCCGGCGATGTAGGGCAACGCCACGTTGACGATGGTGGTGTCGAGCACCTCCATGAACGCCGCGAGCGTCACTGCGATGGCCACGAGCCAGGGATTGTGGGCGGGCTTCCGGCCATTCGAGGCGTCGCTCATTTGAGCATCACCGTCGGTACGACGCTGACGCCGAGCGGCAGCGGCTCGTCTTTCTTCAGACCAGAGTCGATTACGATCTTTACTGGTACCCGCTGCACGATCTTGATGAAGTTGCCGGTGGCGTTCTCGGCTGGGAAGGCGGAGAACTTCGAGCCCGAGCCTCGCTGGATCGAGTCCACGTGGCCTTGCAGGTCGAGGTCGGGGTAGGCGTCGATGGTGATCTTGACCCGTTGCCCGGGTCGCATGCCGTCGAGCTCGGTCTCCTTGTAGTTGGCCGTGACCCAGACGTCGGTGGTGACCAGCGACATCACCTGCTGGCCGGCGGTGAGGTAATCCCCGGCGTTGACGT
Organism: Methylobacterium sp. XJLW; assembly: GCF_003254375.1. Classification (NCBI taxonomy): domain Bacteria; kingdom Pseudomonadati; phylum Pseudomonadota; class Alphaproteobacteria; order Hyphomicrobiales; family Methylobacteriaceae; genus Methylobacterium; species Methylobacterium sp. XJLW. The sequence goes on from NZ_CP016429.1 coordinate 1,044,608, forward strand.
TGCGCTTCGTGACCCAGCCGTCCTGAGGCGCGCGCACAGTGCTCCACTCGATGTTCAGGTCGGCCTGCTCGACCTGCGCCCTTGCCTGTTCGGCTTGACCCTTGAGCTGGTCGACCTGCTGCTCGGACTGGCCGATGTTCTGTTGCACCGGCATGGCCTGGACGAGACGCGCCTGCGCCTGCTCGACCTGCGCCTTGGCCTGCTGGTAGTTCGCCGCGGTCGTGTCGACGTCCTGCTGCGTCGTGGCGAGCTTGGGCAGGCTCCTCTGGCGGTCGTAGTTCGCCTGCTGCAGGGCGAGGTTGGCCTTGGCCGAATCGAGATTAGCCTGTGCGAGTTGGAGCGCGGCGGGAAAGTTCTTCCGCGCGATCTCGACGCCGAGCTTCTGGTTGGCGACCTGCGCGTTGCTGGCGTCGAGTTGTCCCTGGGCCTGCTCGCGGCTGAACTTGAATTGCCGCGGGTCTATGCGGAACAGCGGATCGCCCCTGCGCACGAACTGGTTGTCCGTGACGTCCAGGGCGATGACCTGTCCGGCGACCTGCGGGGCGACGTTGACGATGTTGCCGTCGGTGTAGGCGTCGTCGGTGCTGATCTTCCCGCGCGTCGAGAGCCAGTAGTACAGGCCGCCGCCGGCCAATAGCAGCAGGACCACCGCGGCGATCCCGATGACGAGCGGCCGGCGTTTCTTCCGGGCGCGCTTGTTGTCCTCGTCATCATCCTTATCCGACCCAGAGTCTTCCCGGTCGTCCTGCCCATTCGCCTTGTTCTGGTCGTCGCCCTTATCGGCGTTGCGCGACCCGTAGCCTTCGCGGTTGTCCTGCCGCTCCGCCTCGTCGCGGTCGCGTTCGGCAGCGGAACGGCGGCTGTGTCGGTCCCCGTCGTCCCGACCCCGACGAACATACCCTCCGTCCTCGTATCCCTGCTTGGAACCATCATCCCGACGTCGGCGGGACCGGTCCTCGTCGGAGGGGGAGTGGCTTTCCGAACGGCGCCGCCCTGCATCAGCATCCCCGGGACGGCTGTCGTCGTATCGGGACCGGCCGCGTTCCATCGAGCCTACGTCGAGCACGTCCCGTCGATCCGAAGGTCCTCTTGACGGTCCGTACGGCTCGTCCAAGTCGTCTGCGCGCATGTCGGGAAGTCACCCTTTACCCTCGCGCGGCAACCGGCGAGACGGCGCGGACGTTTACGCCATGGTAGCGCGGAGCTAACGAACCGAACGTTTCGTTTCTTTTCTGGAAGTTGGTCTCGATGTCAAGCGAAACACCCGGTTCGGGCAAGCGATCACGGGTTCGTGTTCCGCGTGGCGAGGAGCGGCGCAGCGGAATCGCGGCCGTCGCCGAGCGCGTCTTCCTCAAGCATGGCTTCGCCGAGACGACGATGCGGATGGTGGCGGTCGAGGCAGGTGCCTCAACCGAGACGGTGTATCGCCACTTCGGTTCCAAGGACGAGATGTTCATCGAGGTGGTGGGCAATCGCACCCAGGAACTTCACCAGCGGATCGAGACCGACCTCGAAAGCACGGGGCCGCTCCCGGTTGTCCTGGAATCCGTCGGTATGAGTCTTTACGGGGCGATAATCATGCCGGAAGTGTCGACGCTGGCGTGCATCATCGTCGGCGAGGTTCCCCGCAATCCCGCACTCGGCGAGGCGTTCTACGCGATGGCGCCTGGCCGGACACTCACTAAGCTGACCTCGTACCTGACGGATGCCCGGGCCCGCGGCGACTTCATCGGGGATGACCCGGAGCTCGCCGCGAACATGTTTATCGGGCTGATCATGGGGAAGATTCTGCCGGTTCGCCTCTTCATCCCGCACTTGGACGACTCCAGCCCCGCGCAGGTTGAACGCCACGTCCGGGAGGCGGTGCGAATCTTCCTCAGCGTCTATCATCGCGGTGGGGCCAGAGGCGGCGGGGCGACCTGACCATTTACTCGGGCTTCGCGGCTGCCCTGGCTTCATCTTGCTCATCGGGTAGGGCCTCGCCCTCGTACCTGGCGAAGCCGGCCACACGCGGGCGCGTCATGCGTGGGAACGAGGGCCGCGGAGCCGGACTTGAAGATTGCCGGATGGGGCGTAGGGCGTTCTCCTTCATTGCTACGTCCGCCTGTTTCACAGAACTCCTCCAGGCCATCGTTCCGTCAAGACTGATGCCAGAAATCTTGGTCCCACTTCTTCGTGGGCGTGCCCCCTGCCCGGAACGATATTTCCAGCGACCAGGGAGTTGTCGCCCACCGCCGACAAATATGCGCGAAACAACCGCGGTCGTGAGAGATCCACGCGGCAATGTCCGTTCTGATGCATCCGGCATCGAGAAGCGGACAGGCAACAAACCATTCACCCCAGTCATCTCGACGGGCCTACCGGTGAGACCGACGCTGGCCGAAAGCTGCCGGTCTGCTTCGAGGCGAGGCTGCTGAAATAGCGGACAAGCTCCTATCGACCCAACCCGTTCGCTTACGCGCGTTGTCCGCCGTCAGCGCTCCTGAGACAGATCGAGGGTCTTCACGAACGGAGGATGGCTGGTTCATCGTAGCCCCCAGGAGCGAAGATGAAACAGACGTCCGGGCCGGCGCGGAAGCCGGCAGAAGCCGTGATCAAGGACATCCGCCGCGCCACGCGCCGGCAGTTCTCGGCCGAGGAGAAGATCCGCATCGTGCTGGATGGCCTGCGCGGCGAGGACAGCATCACCGAGCTGTGTCGGCGCGAGGGCATCGCCAGCTCGATGTACTACGGCTGGTCGAAAAAGTTCCTGGAAGCCGGCAAGAAGCGACTGGCCGGCGACACGGCCCGTGCCGCGACCGCCGACGAGGTCCAGGACCTGCGTCGCGAGGCGGGTGCGCTGAAGGAGGTCGTGGCCGATCTCGTCCTGGAAAACCGCCTGCTGAAAAAAAGTATGACCGGGGCTGGGGGCGACGAGGCATGAGGTACCCGGCCTCTGAGAAGCTGGAAATCATCCGGCTGGTCGAGCAATCCCATCTGCCGGTGCGCGCCACCCTAGACAAGCTCGGCGTCACCCGGGCGACGTTCTACCGGTGGTACGACGCTTTCCAGCGTGGCGGCCTCGAGGCATTGGCGGATCGCCCGTCCCGACCCAGCCGGGTCTGGAATCGGTTGCCCGCCGAGGTTCGCGAGCAGATCGTCGCCCTCGCGCTGGAGCAGCCGGAGCTCAGCCCGCGCGAGCTGGCGGTACGCTTCACCGACGAGCGGCGCTACTTCGTCTCGGAGGCGACCGTCTACCGCCTGCTCAAAGCTCAGGACCTGATCACCAGCCCGGCCTACATCGTGATCAAAGCCGCCAACGAGTTCCGCGACAAGACCACCGCGCCAAACCAGCTTTGGCAGACGGACTTCACCTACCTGAAGGTGGTAGGCTGGGGCTGGTACTACCTGTCGACGGTGCTTGATGACTTCTCGCGCTACATCGTGGCGTGGAAGCTGTGCGCGACGATGCAGGTCGGCGACGTCACCGCCACACTCGACCTCGCGCTGGCGGCGGCCGGGCTCGATCATGTGCAGGTGGCGCATCGGCCGCGGCTGCTCTCCGACAACGGGCCGAGCTACGTCGCGGGTGATCTGGCCGACTGGCTCGGCAGCCGGGGCATGACCCATATCCGCGGCGCGCCCCGCCATCCTCAAACGCAGGGCAAGATCGAGCGCTGGCAACAGACGCTCAAGAACCGCATCCTGCTCGAACACGCCTACCTGCCCGGCGAACTGGAGGCGCGGGTTGCCACCTTCGTCGAGCATTACAACCACGCTCGGGCTCACGAGAGCCTGGGCAACCTCACTCCCGCCGACGTCTACTTCGGCCGCGGCGAGGCCATCCTGCAGGAGCGGGCGCGGATCAAGCGCCAGACCCTCATTGATCGCCGCTTGCGCTACCACGCGCAGGCTGCCTAGCCTCTAAACCCAGAAGGACCAGAGCCTCCGCTCCTGAGCGCCTCAAGTCGTCTCAAATCATCTGACGACGGACAGTCTCGCCCAAGCTCAGCGCCCAAGGCTGGATGTGCGGGCGCGTGACCATGCAGGAGATCTCGAAAGGGAAGGCGCGGACGGTGACCAGCCCCGGGGTCTCTTCGCGCGAGCCGTTCGTAGGCTAGCGCCGGGACCGCGACCTCGCTGTCGCCATCGACCCGCACGGCAAGGTCCATTACGGGCAGGACCACCTGCACGGCGACCACGCCGTGGCCGTCCTCTCGGAAGGGGCGTCTGACGCCTACCTGGCGGAGTTGCGGGAGGATGGCGTGTCCTACGTGTTCGCCGGCCCGGACGGATGGAACCTCGCCAAGGCCATGGACGCGCTAGGCGAGGTGTTCGGCGTGGGGACCTTGCTGCTGGAGGGGGGCGCCAGCATCAACGGCGCCTTCCTGAAGGCGGGCCTCATCGACGAGATCAGCGTGCTCATCCAGCCTACCGTGGATGGCCTCGCAGGCGTACAGAGCATTTTCGAGTACCGGGGCGGCCCTGACGAGCGGCCGGGTGCTGGCCAGGCCCTCCGGCACATGTCCACCGAGACGCTCGAAGGCGGAATGGTGTGGCTACGGTACCGGGTGGAGAAAGCGCCGGCCTAGCCAAGGCCACGCTGCCAACCGCATCGACGTAAGACACATGGGAACCTCGTCGCGCGTCCGTCGGGGTTGCTGCTCCGGCAGGAGACGATCTGATTCGCCCCTCCAGAACGAACGTGGCCGCCGTCGTGGGATGGCGGCCACGTCAACTCTAGGTTTTACAAGTGCGGAACTTTGGTGGTCCGCAGCGCAACACTGGGTCGGCTATCATCATTCGGCTGTCAGTAGGCACGGTCAGCCGCAGAAAGGCGGAGATGTTGGTGATCTTGATCGCAGGGTTCACTGCACGCGCTGCATTCGCCTAACTAGCGGGCCCGTGAGGACTGCTATGACTTCTGCGACGTCCGCTTCCTGCGTCGAAGCGGACGATAAAGGCCGCGGTGTAAACGGGCCGCTATGGGTCAGGAGTTAGCACGCCGACTGGTCGGCTACGCGCCAATTCCGGACCTTCTACGACAACCGCTCAAATGGCCGCTCTTCGCTCTAGGTCGCGAACTCATAACGGCTGGCACGCGTGGGGCGTGACGTCGTTAGCCCTCTGGAACGTAGGGTTCTGAATGGCGCGGTTTGACCTGACGGATGCAGAGTGGGCGGTGATCGAGCCGCTTTTGCCGACGGACGTGCGCGGCAAGGAGCGGGTGGACGACCGGCGGGTGCTCAACGGCATCTTCTGGCGGCTGCGCACGGGTGCGCCCCGGGCCGACATCCCGGCGCGCTATGGCCCGCATACGACCTGTGGCAACCGCTTCCGGCGCTTGCGCAAGCGCGGCATCTGGGATGGACTTCTGGACGCGGTGTCAGAGGCTTACGAGGGCGACCTGCAGATGATCGACGCCACCAGCGTGCGGGTGCACCAGCACGCCGCCTGCGCCAAAAAAAACAGGGCGGATCCGGTGGCATGGGTCGCTCGCGCGGCGGCCTGACAAGCAAGATCCACGCATTGGTGGATGCTGAGGGCAGGCCTGTGGCCCTCAAGATCACGGCTGGCCAAGCGCATGATGGGCGCGCGGCGGCCGACATGCTGGACGGGTTGGGTGCAGGGCAGATCCTGCTGGGTGACCGAGCCTACGACAGCGACGGGTTGCGGGCCCGGATGGCCGAGCAGGGTGCATGGGCGAACGTGAAGCCGATGCCCAACCGCAAGCAGGTGCTGGCCTTCAGCCCGTTCTTGTACAAGTATCGCAACTTGGTCGAGCGCTTCTTCAACAAATCAAGCACTTCCGGGCCGTCGCCACGCGCTACGACAAAAATCCCGACAACTTCCTAGCCAGCGTCAAGCTTGCAGCCCTGCGGGTCTGGCTGCGAGCTTAATGAGTCCGCGACCTAAAGCGGTCGCTGCGCGGAATTGTCGAGCCGGGAGGCTACATGATCCTGAGACCGAAGCCGCCCGCGTCCAGGCTCGCCTCCGGAAGGTCGAGAACCAGTTCGACCGCTTCCGCGCCCAGGAATTCTGGGACCGCGTCATGCAGGAGATAGCCGACCTCCTCGTCGAGCGGGGCCTCCTGACGCCGACCGAGATCCTGCCGGAGCTCCGGGCCGTGACGCTACGCGGCGCCACCCTGCACAAGGAGCCCCTCACGCCGGGTACGTTTAAGAAGATGGACGTACGCGTCTTTCACGGCCGGTATTTCGTATCGCGGGACGAGGGGCGGTATGCCCGCAAAGCCGGCTGAAGCCGGGATCGTCGACTGGCTGAAGGGCCGGCCGAGCGCCTGCCTGCTTCCAACGATGGCCGCCCCCGCAGGCCCTGCCGCTTGTCCCGCGCGATGCCCGATCTCACCTTCGGTGCATGCACAACGAGTACGACGTCATCATCGTGGGGGGAGGCGCTGCCGGGATCGGCGCGGCGCGCCGGCTTACGGCCAACGGCAAAGCGGTGCTGCTGCTTGAGGCGTCAGCGCGCCTTGGCGGCCGCGCCTTCACGCAGGATCTCGCCGGGTATCCGCTCGACCTCGGCTGCGAGTGGCTCCATTCGGGCGACCGCAACGCCTGGGTCAGCATCGCCGAGGCGTCCGGCTTCCCGGTCGACCGAAGCGATCCGCCGTGGGGGAAGGCGCATCCCGGCATCGCCTGGGACGAGGACGAGGAGGCGGCGGCCCGGAAGGCGTTCGGCGAATGGGAGGAGCGGCTCCGGGCGGTTGCGCAGGGCAGCGACCAGGCGAGCGATGCCCTGGAGCCCGGGGGTGAGTGGAACGCCTACGTGCGGGCCATCGCCGGCTTCATGAGCGGGGTCGCGCCCGAACGCATCTCCGCCACCGACTACATGGCCTACGACGATGCCTCCACGGGTCGGAACTGGAACCTGCCGCTCGGCTACGGCACCCTGGTCGCGGCCAGCCTGCCGCCTGCGGCGGCGCTGCGCCTGGCCACTCCCGTCGAGCGGATCGACCTGACGGCCGACGGCGTCGCCGTCTCGACGCGGGCCGGCACCGTTCGCGCCCGAGCCGCCATCCTCACGGTCTCGACCGGGGTCCTGGCCGGCGACGCCATTCGCCTTCCCGCCGGGGTCGACCCCTGGCGCGAGGCGGCCGCCTCACTGCCGCTCGGGCGGAACGAGAAGGTCTTCTTGGAGATCGGGCGCGATGCCGCATTCGAGCCGGCCGCACATGCCTACGGCAACCTGCGCGACCCGAGGTCTGCCTCCTACTCGATCCGACCCAACGGCTGGCCGATAATCGAGGCGTTCCTCGGGGGTGACGGTGCTCGCATTCTGGAGGAGGAGGGCCCGGCCGCCGGCTTCGCGTACGTGTCAGCTCAGTTGGTCGCCCTGTTCGGCAGCGACGTGTCGGCGGCCATCCGGCCGCTGGCGGCGACGTCGTGGAGCCGGATGCAGGCCATCGGCGGCGCGTATAGCTGCGCATTGCCCGGCCGATCCGATGCGCGGGCACGTTTGGCCCGGCCTTTCGAGGACTGCCTCTTCTTCGCCGGCGAGGCGACGCACCCTTTCGACTTCACAACGGCGCACGGCGCCCACGACAGCGGGCAAAGGGCCGCCAACGAGGCCATGGTGGCGCTTGCGGATAGGCACCGGCTCGGACGGCGGCACAAGCTCGCCGCAGCCGGAGCATGAGGCGTCAGATTGCGACCTAAGCCACGGTGGCGCAGCGCGTCGACCGGCACGGCTTGGGTCGATTCCGGCTCACGGCATCTCGATATGGGTAACTAGGCGACGCTTCGAACAGAGGGGTCGCGCCCCTCGAACGCGTCCGACGGAGCACGTAGTGTCCGCCCACGTTCGAGCATGTTGAGGACGTCCTCCGCGTCCGCGGTCCGGTCACGCCGTCCCCGTCCGGCGAGCAGTCGCAGGCCTCGCGAAAGGGTACGTGCTTCCCAATTCGCGCTCCGCTTGCCCGATGCGCCTCCGGCGAGTTCGGCCAAGTCGCCCGCGAGCGCCTGGCGCAAGCGCCGCTTCCTTCGCTCGATGTCCAGCGGCATGACGAGATGGAGTGCCAGGGCGGCTACCCCGATGCCGACAAGCATGCCGAGGCCCTGATGCGCCAGAGGCGGGCCGAGGGGCGTCAGATGCGTCGGCTGGCTCATCATGAGGAAGAAGTTGTTGAACTCGACGGTGCTCACCGCCGTCAGCCTGAAGGTGAGCCCGGCCGCCGTGACGCAGAGGACCGGCACGAGGGCGAGGAGGAGAACCGTCAGACCGGCCGGGTGCGGCAGCACGAACGCGCGGAACGCCAGGGCGAGGCCGATGCCCGCAAGCACGCCGAGCACGATCCGTCGGATCATCGCGGCCCCGAGCTCGTTCGCCGAAAGCAAGGTCACGAACACGCAGGTGCCCAGCAGCATGAGCGAGCCGGCGGCCCAGCCGGTCACGAGCCACGCGAGGCCCATGGGCAAGACGCACAGTGCCGTCCGGGTTGCGGCACGCACCGCCCCCTGCCAATCCAAGGGCGTTTCGAGGCGGGCGGGTCCATTCCCCACGACCGGCGCCCGCTCAAGGTCCTGGAGATCCGCGAGGGCCGCGGTCAGGGCGGCTCGGGTGTCGGCGAGGGGGCCGGCCACGGCTGGTCGGCCATCGGCGGACGCGAGAGGGGTCGACCCGGGAGAGTCCTTATACCGGAATCGGAGGGCGGCTTGATCCAAGAGGGCTTTCAGTTCCGGCGGCGCCTGCGCCTGTACCGGATCGTCGGACCGCGCGAGCGCCCGGGTACGCGAGGCCACGAGGAGGAGCGAGGCCAGGAGGTTGCGCAGGCGTCGCTTGCGCCAGCGGGCGCCCGGAGCGCCGTCAAGGACTTCGTCGGTTTCCGCGTCGAGGTCGCCGAGCCGGGCTACGACGGCCAGCAGCGCGCCCTGGTCCGCTGCGCCTAGGGAACCCGTGAGCAGACCTGAGCAGCGCTCCAGAAGCTCGGCGCCCGACTGCCGTGCGCGGTCGAGGAGCGAGCGCCGACCCGAGGGCGGCATCAGCAGGCCGGTGACGGCGGTGGCCGCGAGAACGCCGATGACGGTGCAGGCGATGCGGCCGAAGGCGATGTGCTGGACCGAGGCCGGATGGTCGAAGTCGATCAGGGCGACGATGGCACAGGTATAGCCGGCCAGCACCGCCCCGTAGCTGCGGAAGTGCCGGACGAGGGCGGACATGCCCGCGCAGCACGCAAGCCAAGCCGTCAAGCCGACGAGCGCCGCCGCCGGGTGGGTCGCGAAGGCAGCGAGCAGGCCGATGCCGACCAGCGCGCCCGCGGTCGTGCCGACGAGGCGCCAGAGGCACTTCTCGAAGAGCAGCCCTCGGGTCGGCTGCGAGACCGTGAGCACGGTCACGCCGGCCCAGTGCCCGTTCGGCAGGTCGAGCGCAGCCGCAAGGACGATAGCGAGCCACGCCGCGGCCACCGTGGCGAGGCCGAACCGCAGGCGCGGCGGGTCGCGCTCCAGGAAACTCGGGAGGCCGGTCGGGAGCATGGTCGGTGTTTACCCTGGACCCTGGGACCGGGGCGAAGTCGCCGATGTCTTCCGTATCCGCTCGCGTCCGGTCGACCTATGAAGCGGACGCGGGGCGGCCCATGCGCATCCCGCCGGGCCTGCCCCTCGGCGCCTCCCGCTTAGGCGGTGACGACGATCTTGCCGACCTGCTCGTTGCTCTCCATGAAGCGGTGCGCCTCGACGATCTGGTCGAGCGTGAAGGTCTTGGCGACCACCGGCTTCAGCGCGCCCGAGGCAAGCCCCTTCACGATGTAGTCCTTGGCCCTCTCCAAGCGCGCCGGGTCCTTGGTGATCTCGAAGAGCTGGTAGCCGCGCACCGTCAGGTCCTTGCCGAGCAGCGGCATGACCGGCACCGCCAACGGCGTCGTGTCGAGGGCGCCGTACTGGAAGAAGATGCCGAGGTAGCCGAGCGCGTCGAGGATCTTGGCAACCTCCGGGCCGCCGACAGGGTCGAAGGCGACGTTGGCCCCCTTGCCCTCGGTGATGCGGTTCACCTCGGCGACGAGGTCCTGCTCCTCGGTGGCGATGACGTGGGCCGCCCCGTGCTTCAGGAGTTCGTCGCGCTTGGCGCTACGACGGGTCAAGGCGACCGGGACGGCGCCCAGCGCGTTGACGATCTGGATGGCGGCCAAGCCCACGCTGCTGGAGGCGGCGCGGATCAGCACGGTCTGACCGGCCTGTACGTCGGCGATGTCGACGAGCGCCCCGTAGGCGGTCACGAACATCATCCAGGTGGCCGCGGCTTCCTCCCAGGACAGGTTCTCCGGGTGCTTCACCACGCCGAAGGCCGGGGCGTTCACGAGCTCGCCGTGCAGGCCGTAGTCGCCGAGCATGAAGCAGGGCACGACGCTGACCGGATCGCCGACCGCGAAGCCGGCGACGTCGGGCCCGACGGCCTCGACGGTGCCGGCGGCCTCGTAGCCGAGGATGGCCGGGAAGGTCGGCTGGGTGACGTACTGGCCGGTGCGGAACATGACCTCGGCCCGGTTCAGGCCCATGGCCTTCACCCGGATCTGGACCTCGCCGGCCTTGGGCGCGGGGACCGCGACGTCCTCGACCTTGAGGACCTCGGGACCGCCGGTCTCGTGGAAGCGTACGATGCGGCTCATGGTCGTTCTCCTCGATGGTGTACGCCCCGGGAAGGGCGCGGAAACCTCCCGCCGGGGATGCCCGGCGGGAGGACGTCTGGACGGGAGCCTTCAGGCGGCCTTGATCCAGGCAGGAGCGGCGCTGGTGCCTCAGCCCAGGAAGAAGCCGAAGTGGATGTTGATCTCGCCCAGCGGCTCAAGGAACCAGGCGTTGCTCATGGGACCCGACTCGACGGGCTGGAACCCGCCCTTGGCCACGAGGTCGGACACCGTCTTCTTGGCGGCCTCGTCGTCGCCCGCGACGAAGACCTGCACCGGGTCGCGGCCCTCGCGCGCCTCGGCCGGCAGCAATTGCGCGAAGATCGTGTTGAACGCCTTCACCACCTTCGCCTCGGGCGCGAGCTTCTGGAGTTCCTCGGGGGCCGAGGTGGTGTGCCCGACGCGCAGGTCCTTGTAGTTCTCCGTGATGGGGTTCGAGATGTCGATGAGCACCTTGCCGGCGAAGCCGCCGACCTCACGGACCGCCTCGCCCGCCTGCGGGTAGTTCACCGCGAAGTTCACCACGTCAGCGAGCTTGGCGGCCGCGGCGATGCCGCCGCCCTCGGCGCCCGCCCCGATCTCCTCGGCGAGCTTCGCCGCCTTGGCCGGGTCGCGCGACTCGATGACGACCCGCTCGCCCTTCGAGGCGATCAGCCGGGCGATGCTGGCACCCATGTGCCCGGTTCCGATGACTGCGACGGTCATGACTGCTCTCCTCATTCACGAGCCGGCGCCGCCGGCCTCAACGGGAGGTATGGAACTCGTCCTATCCGTGATAAATCGTGGTTTGATAGCGACACTCGCAACCAATGGTCAGGAATATGGACCGTCTCGCCAGCATGGAGGTGTTCGCCAAGGTCGCCGACCTCGGCTCGTTCGCGGCGGCCGCGGACGCCGCCGACATCTCCGCGGCGATGGTCGGCAAGCACATCCGGCAAATGGAGTAGCACCTGGGCGTGCGCCTGCTGAACAGGACGACCCGCAGGCAGAGCCTGACCGACGCCGGGCGCGACTTCCTCGAACGGACGCGCATCGTGCTCGCGGAACTGGAGGCGGCCGAGGCCATCGCGGCCGACAGCCGGATGAGGCCGCGGGGCGAGTTGCGGATCAACGCGCCGGTCTCGTTCGCCACCTACAGCCTTTCGCCGCTGCTTCCCGAGTACATGGCCGAGAACCCCGAGGTAACGGTTCGCCTCACCTTGAGCGACCGCGTCGTCGACCTCGCGGACGAGGGCAATGATTGTGTGTTCCGCGCCGGCCCGCTGCACGATAACAGCCTGATCGCGCGGGGCCTGCGCCCCCTCAACCTGATCCCCTGCGCGTCGCCCTCCTACCTGGAGCGGCACGGCCGGCCGCGTCACCCGAGCGACCTCGCCCGGCATGCCTGCCTCGGCTTCTCGGGCTCGGCGCTGGAGGAGCGCTGGACGTTCCACGGCGGCGAGGGCGAGGTCGTCGTGCCCATCGGCTCGCGGTTCTCCGCCAACAGCGGCCAAGCCCTGCGGCAGGCGGCCTTGGCCGGGATGGGCGTGATCCATCATGCCGAGTAACTCCTCGCGGACGACCTCACCTCCGGCCGGCTGGTCCGCATCCTGCCAGAATGGCGGTCAGAGCGCCCCCTCCACGTCCTGTACGCGCCAGACCGCCGCATCACGCCGAAGCTCCGCTCGTTCCTCGACTTCACGACGTCCTGGTTCAGCCGTGAACGCGGGTCCTGAGGCGGGGGCAGCCCTCACGGTGCGTCCCCGCCCGAAGGCTCAAGCCGCCACGTCCTCGCCGTTCGACCAGGCGCCGAGCCGGCGGAGCTTCCGTTCGCGCCCGTTCAGCCACCAGCCGAGTTGGGGCACCCAGCTCTCGTACGGCGCATCCTGCGGGGCGGCCCCGAGCGCCTGCTCGGCGTCGAGCGCGAAGTTCGGGTTGCGCAGCGCCTCGCGGCCGATGGCGACGAGGTCGGCGTGCCCCTCGGCCACGACCTGCTCGGCCTGGAACGGGTCGACGATCAGGCCGACCGCCATGGTCTTGAGGCCGGTGTCACGCCTGACCCGCTCGGCGTAGGGCACCTGGTGGCCGTAGCCGCTTGGGTGCTCGTAGGTGACGCCGACGCCGCCCGAGGAGACGTCGACCACGTCGACGCCGACCGCCTTCAGGGCCTCGGCGAAAACGACCGTGTCCTCGATCGTCACGCCGGTCTTCAGGCCGTCGACCGCCGAGACCCGCACGAATAGCGGCTTGTCGGCCGGCCAGATCGCACGCAGCTCCCGGGCGATCTCAAGTGGCAGCCGGAAGCGGTTCTCGCGGCTTCCGCCGTAGGCGTCCGTGCGGTGGTTGGTCAGCGGCGAGAGGAAGGAATTCAGCAGGTAGCCGTGGGCGCAATGCAGCTCCACGATCTCGAAGCCGGCCTTCAGGGCGCGCCGGGCGGCGGCGGCGAAGTCCGCCTTCACCTTATTGACGCCGGCGGCGTCGAGCGCCTCCGGGACCAGCCAGCCCTGGTCGACGGCCTGGGCGCTTGCGGACACGATGGCCCAGGGCCGGTCGCCGCGGGCGATGTCGGCCTCGTTAAGGGGACCGTCGCCGTGGTAGGGGCGCTGCATGCTAGCCTTCGGACCCGCGTGGGCGAGCTGGATGCCGGGTACCGCACCCTGCGTCTTCATGAAGGCCGCGATGCCGGCGAGCCCCTCGACCTGCTCGTCCCGCCAAAGGCCCACGTCACCGTGGGTGATGCGCGCCTCCGGCGAGACGGCGGTCGCCTCGACGATGACGAGTCCGAAGCCGCCGAGTGCGAGCTTGCCGTAGTGCACGGTATGGTAGGTCGTCACGAACCCGTCTTCGGCCTGGTACTGGCACATGGGCGGGACGGCGAGGCGGTTGCGCAGGTTCACGTCGCGCAGGGTCACGGGCTCGAAAAGCTTGGCCATCGGGCAAAGGTCTCTGTTGCGCCGGACCGGTGGTCACGACGCTGACATCGTCTCGGAATCGATTATTGTAACAGACGTTACTGAAGCTATATCTGTAACGGGCGTTACACGGCGTCAACCCGCAGCGTGCCCGTCCGAAGGCTCATGTGCGCCAGCACACCGAGGATGCGATGACCGCGATCACGCCGCACAGGAGCAAGGGACGGCCGCGCACCTTCGACCGGGCCCAGGTGCTGCATAGCGCACTGGAGGTGTTCTGGAAGCGTGGCTACGAGCCGGCGACCATGGGCGAGCTCTGCTCCGTCATGGGGATCAATCCGCCGAGCCTCTATGCGGCCTTCGGCAACAAGGCCTCCCTCTTCATGGAGGCGGTCGAGCATTACAAGACCACCTATTGGGCGGCCCCCTGGAGGCTCCTCGACGAGGAGCCGAACCTTCGCGTCGCGGTGGGGAGGTTCATGACCGAGGCGGCCGCCGTGTTGACCTCCCTCGATGCGCCCTGCGGCTGCATGGTCGTCCTGGGCACGGCGAACGTCTCGCCCGAGGCACAGGACGTCCACGACGCCTTGAGGGCGTTGCGGGAGGTCAGCCGAACCAACTTCCGTAAGCGCTTCGAGCGGGCCCTCGACGCCGGCGACCTGCCGCTCGGGACCGACGTCGCGACGCTGGCCTCGACCTTCAACACGCTGCTGCAGGGCCTGTCGGTCCAGGCGCGGGACGGTGCCGCGCGGGCGGAGCTTGAGCGCATCGCCGAGGCGTCCCTCGCGCTGTTGCCGCATGCCGGCTCAGGCGCCCCTGCCGATGGGCGCGGGCGACCATGACGGTCAAGCATCGCTGTGTTTCGGCGTGCAACTTTGGTTCATCCGCACTTTCGGTGCTGCGGGTCTGTTGTCCGATCAAGCTTTGCCGGTCTCAGTTCACGCGGCATGGAGGACGCGCTGGCGTAGGAGATCGAATCCGGCTCTGCCGTACATGCTGCGCTTGATCAGTTTCAGGCGGTTGACCTGCCCCTCGACAGGACCGTTGCTCCAGGGTTCGACGATGGCGGCGCGCACGGCTGGCTCGTCCCGCCGGAGCCCTGTGATGAAGCCGCCGAGATCGGTCGCGGCTGCAGCGTCCAGCCAGGGCGTCAGTCCGGTGGGATCGTTTTGGCGCAAAAGATCGGCGAAGGCGCGGATAACCTCGGCTGCTTGGCTCTGCTTCGGCGCGGCGCTGCAGAGCGCTTCGGTGAAGGCGCGATCCTCCGGCGACAGCGCAGCCAGGTCGCCAGTGAGCCATCGGGTGATGCGGCGCGTCGAGGGGATCCGAGTGGACGGTGGTCGAGCCGGTGCCCCTCGCTTCCGACGCGCAGCCCAGCGCCGGACGATATCGTAGCCACCCGTGAAGCCGTGTGCGTGCAACTCCCGGTAAAGCGCGGTGGCGCTGTGCTGGCCTTCCTGCCAGCGGGCCTCAACGAAGGGGAGATGGCGGTCGAGCCGGCTCGAACCCGGTGCGCGACGATAGGGCACGAACCGGCCTGCCCGCACCCAGCGGCGCACGGCGTTGCGGGACGCGCCGAGACGGCGAGCGATCTCCTTGGTCGGCAGACCTTCGCCGTGGAGGCACAGGGCCGCCTCACAGCGATCACGTCGTCGGCTCGTCACCTCCGGCTTGGCTGCGGTCTCCCTCAGGCCAGGGGAGGCCGAGGGATCCTTCTCGGCGCGGTGGGCCACGCTCCGGATCTGGGGCTGGTGTCGTTCGACCACGCCGCGCAGCGCCTCGAATGCGTTGACGAGCAGGTGCCAGCAATCCGCGACCTGCGTCGCCGTCGGCGCTCCCGTACGCGCAGCCTCGGCATAGGGCCCCGAGCGGTCACGGCTGACGACAGTCACGCTCGGATGGGCAGCGAGCCAATCCCGCACCGGTGCCGCAGAGCGGCCGGGCAACAGGTCGATGACGCGCCGCCGCTCCAAGTCGCACACGATGGTGCCGTAGGACCGGCCGCGTCGCTACGCCCAATCGTCGATGCCCACCACCCGCGGCGGCGGAGACGGTACGGTCCCGCGACGACGGATCAAGCGCAGGACGGTGTCGCCGCTGATCCGCGCGCGACGATGCCGGCGACGTGGCTGTCACACCCATCGGTTTTCCCTTGTCATAACCTTGTCGACGTCGTTGCGGCGAGCGGGCGCGGGTCGTCGCTCGGCCGACTTCCATTCCGACGGACGTCGATGCCGCTCCTGGGTCGCGGTCAGTAGCGCGCCCGGATCGGCGCCGGCGGCGGTGCGGGCTCGTCCGTATAGAGCGGAGCTATCACCCGGAACCAGCCGCGCGTGTCCCGGCCGCCGTAGTTCTGCTGCCCGACGTCGCGGGTGATATAGGCCTGCAGGGTGAACTTGCCGAAGTCATAGCCTACCAGGCCGCCGACGGCGACCTGCCGCTGCGGCCGGTAGCCGAGGAAGTGGGTCGGAAGGTCGGTCGAACTGAAAGCCACGGGTCCGAGCTCCCACTTCCCGAACTTCTTCGTCGCGGTCAGGTCGAGGTTCAGGTAGTCGGGATAGATTGCGCCGTTGTTCCGTAGCGGGCCGACGATAACGCCGTGGTACAGGTTTGCGCTGAGGTTGTAGCCGTCCGCCGTGTAGCTGACGCCGAAGCGCTGGTTGAAGGTCGTCGTCTGCGCGTCGAGGTTCGTCCCGGACGGAAGATAGACGGACGCGAGGTATGATACCCCAAGGCCACCGCCCACGTCCCAGGCGGTGATGGCAGCGAGCCACGGGTCGGCGAGACCGCCCTGGGTCCTGCCGGTGGGACCGGACACCCATAGGTTCGGCAAGGATACCAGAAGACCTAGATGCCCCCCGAGGATGCGCACGGGCGTCGCCCAGAGCAAGGCGGGGATGTTGACCCCGACGTCGGTCGATCCGCCGGCGCCACTGCGGCGTCCGAAATCGAACGTGTTGAAGAAGTAGACGCCATCGGGGACGGGCGTCCCGACCGCCAGGCCTATCGTCTATCCCGGCTGGGATACTGAGCCGGCGAACGCCTGGGTCGCGCAGCACAGGGCAGCCGCCATCGTCACCGCCTTGCGAGCAGCTTTCATTGTTTCCCCCATTATGGTGGTTTCTTCGCTGAATTCTCGGGTTCGACCTGGCGCACGTCTCCGCGGGCGTTCCCGGCCGGCTAGTCCCGGACGGCCGTGGACCGACCGGCTGCGTGGCGCCGATACCTGCCGCGGCGATCTCGGATCGTGTCCACGTTCTCGGGACGGCCGCATGCCTCTCCCTGTCCCGCCGGACGCTGGAGCGTTCGACGGGTGCGATGGTGACTGCTTGATCCGGTCAGGTTCGCCTCAGCGGTAGCACGCCCGTGCCCCCCGGGGGAGGCGTGGGGTCGCTCCGCGGCTCAGATCTCCCCGCGGCTCATCCGCCGGGCGATATGGTCCGCCTGGCGCAAGGCGAGGGCGACGATGGTCAGGGTCGGGTTCTCGGCGGCGCCAGTGGTAAACTGCGAGCCGTCCGATACGAACAGGTTTTCCACATCGTGAGCCTGGCCGAAGCGGTTTACCACGCCGTCCCGGGGCTTCTCGCTCATGCGGTTCGTCCCGAGGTTGTGCGTGGACGGGTACGGGGGCGTACGGATGGTCCGGACCGCGCCGACGGCCTCGTAGATGGCGCTGCCCTGCTTGTAGGCATGCTCGCGCATCGCCTCGTCGTTAGGATGGTCGGCGAAGTAGACGGACGAGACCGGCATCCCGTAGGCGTCCTTGTCGTCCGACAGCGTGATGCGGTTGTCGGCGCAAGGCATGTCCTCGCCGACGATCCAGAGGCCGGCGGTGTTCTGGTAATTGTCGAGCGCGCTCGCGAAGTCGCGGCCCCACTTCTGCGGGTCAAGGAACGCCGCCAAGAACGGCAGCCCGAGCGAGATGGTCTCGAATTCGTAGCCGCCGACGAAGCCGCGGCTCGGGTCGTGCCGCGCTTCGTCGCGGACGATCCCGGCCATGACGGTGCCGCGGTACATGTGCACCGGCTTCTCAAAGATTCCGTAGACCGACCCGGTCGTGTGGCGCATGTAGTTCCGCCCCACCTGTCCCGAGGAATTCGCCAAGCCGTCCGGGAATTGCGAGGAGTGGGAGTTCAGAAGCAGGCGCGGGCTCTCGATGGAGTTGCCCGCTACCGCCACGGCGCGTGCCTTCTGCCGGTGCTCGACGCCGTTCTTGTCCGCGTAGACGACCCCGGAAACCTTGCCGCCCGCGTCGTGCTCAATCCTGAGCACCTGGCAGCCCGGACGGACCTCAAGCCGGCCCGTAGCCTCGCCCTTCGGGATCTCGGCGATGAGGGTCGACCATTTCGCTCCCGACTTACAGCCTTGGAAGCAGAAGCCAATCTGCATGCACGAGGCGCGGTCGTCGCGCGGCTCGGAGTTAATGGCCATTCGGCCGGTGTGGACTTCCTTGTAGCCGATCTTCCGGGCACCGGCCTCAAGCACCTTGAAGTTGTTGTTGCCGGGCAGTCCGGGGATGCCATTGGTGCGTGTCACGCCCATGCGGTTCTCGGCCATGGCGTACCACGGCTCCATCTCCGCGAGGTCGACGGGCCAGTCGAGCAAATTGGCCCCCTTCACCGCACCGTAGTGCGTGAGCGTCTTGAACTCGTGCTCCTGGAAGCGCAGCGAGGCGCCCGCCCAGTGCACGGTCGAGCCGCCAACGGCTTTGACGATCCAAGCCGGCAGGTTGGGGAAGGTCTTGGAGATCGCCCACGGACCGGTGGCGTGCCGCTTGTCCTTCCAGGCGAGTTGGGCGAACGAGTCCCACTCGTCATTCACGAAGTCGAAGGTCTCGTGGCGGTCACCAGCTTCGAGGATGACGGTGTCGATGCCTTTGAGGGCGAGCTGGGTCCCGAGCGTGCCGCCGCCGGCGCCGGAACCGACGATGACGAAGACCGATCCGTCGTTGAGGTCGTAGGGTGCAGACATGGTTTCCTCCTGCCGGGCGTCGGCCCCAGTCCCGTCTTAGCGCGGGAGGGTCGGGGCGGGCGGCGAATGCGGGTCGCGTTCTGGTTGGCGGCGCCGCTTGGGCGCCAAGCCGCCGTCAGAGCCAGTCGATGTCGTTAAAGCCGCGCTCCAGGTAGCCGCCCTTGTCGAAGGACGCGCCCTCGTAACCGAAGATCGGCCACAGCTCTTTCTGATTGTAGAGGCCAACGATGAGGTTGGCCCGGACCTTCTGAAAGAAGGGGGTCGGCTCAATGGCCTTGAGCAGGGCGGCCCGGTCGGCTTCCCGCGGGACCTTGGCGTAAGGCACACGGTGCATTTCCACGGCCGCTCGGTTGAGCGAGGCCATGCCGTCTTCGAGGAGCGTCAGTTCTGCCGGAGCGGCCCGTGCCGCGTCGTCCAGGATCTGGACCGCGGCGGCGTAATACTTGTCGGCGACCCGGTCGTGCGGGTAGCAGTCCCGCGACATCTGCACGAGGGAGGCGAAGGTCTCTGGCTTCGTCGCCTTCGGCATCTGCGCCCAGGCCCGTCCGGTCACGCTGCCGTCCGGCATGACCGCGATTGTCAGAAGTGTCGATCCGGCGGCCCCCAGGAAGCCGCGACGGGAAAGGCGTCCGCCCGTCTCCAGCGTTCTCATCCCATTCCTCCCTTGTCCGTTCTTATGTCTGCCGGTACCGCGCCAGCCGGCTGGGCGTCCGTCGACGGTCAGGCGAAACGCCACCCGCGCTGGAGCACCTCGATCCTGTAGCCGTCCGGGTCTTGGATGAAGAAGAAACGCGCCGTTCCGCCAGAATGGACCAGGGACTTGATGTCCCCCGGGGCGAGCCCGGCCTCGGCCATCCGGTAGTGCGCGGCTCTTAGGTCGTCGACCGACACGGCGAGATGACCGTAACCGTTGCCGAGGTCGTAGGCGCCCTCGTGGCCCTTGTTGACCGTCAACTCCAGCTCGAATCCGGAGGCGGCGTTGGAGAGGTAGATCAGCGTGAACGTCTCGAAGTCGAGCCTGTCCGCGATGCCAAGTTCGAACGCCTTTCGGTAAAACTCGACCGACCGCGCCTCGTCGCTGACGCGTACCATAGAATGGATAAGCTTCGGAACGTCGCTCATGTCCCCCCCTGGGCGATGCCATTCGTTCCGGCTCGCCGATGTTGAGGAAAGATTAGACCTGCTCCAGCATGGGTTGGTAGTATCATGCTACTGCGATGCGTGGACCGGTGGGCTCCCGTTCCGTCCAGGCCCGTCAGGTAGGGGCGTCCTGGCGGACAGTCGTGGCAGGGCCCGTTGACTCTTGCCCGTCCAGGCATCCATCCTCAGCTTGAGTACGGACAAGGGCCAAGTGGTGGGATCGTGCGACACTATGCCGGGGATCCTGCACCTTCGAGGCCGCCGGGACCGCGTTAGGACCTCCGCGGGCACGAGCGGATCCTCCGGCACCCTGCACTATGCTTCCCGGTGACGGCGTGGGCACGGGTGAGTCTCGCCGGGCGATGGCCTTGGTTGGGGTGGTGGACATGTGCAATTTGTATTCGGGAATGCCGTCCGCCAACTACGAGGGGGAGACGCGTTCCATTCGGCTGGGAGGACATTCAACTTCGATCAGGATCGAGGTGATGTTCTGGGGCGTGCTTGAGGACATCGCCGCGTCCCAGGGCATGACGCTCCCACGCCTTGTGACAGTGCTCTACGACGAGGTTCTGGCCCTGCACGGCGAGGCGAGAAACTTCGCTTCGCTGCTTCGTTGCGCGTGTTTGAGGCACCTGGAAATGAAGGCTGCCGAGGTCGCCTCGGCGCGCCGACTTGGTAGTTGCGGCATTGCGGGCGAGCGACGTCCCACACCGGCGATGGAGCCCCGCAGGTTCGGCTGAAGCCGCTCTCAGAGCTCTGTACGAATGCGGTACGTGGCCGGGGCGCTTCGCGCGAAAGAGCTCGGATTGGATCGACCACCCATTGCATCCAACATCAGCTTTTCGCAGGTGGGCCGAAGAAGCAACGCGGCTTTCGTGCAGCTGTCCGGCTGCTCTCGGGAGGCGATCAAAGGAGTATAGACGGCTGGGTTGGGTCCAGGCCGTGTCAAAACTCGGAGAATGGGCATCTGCGGTCAGGTGACGTCCCGGTCGTGCGAGAATGGGCCTTCCATCGCTTGAAGCGAGCTTTTGTGGTCGAGCGACGATCCGTTTTTGTGAAGGCGCCTCTGGACTGTCTTTCGGTCCCTCAGTGAGCGATCCGAGGCTCTCGCTCAGGCAGGGATCGCCGCCAAGAGCTTGCGGCTTCCCATGATGTTGAGGACCCGCGTCAGATTGCAGGCCAGGATCTGGAGCGCCATCTCGGTCGAGACGCGCGGCAGGGTCTTGGTCAGGCGGCCATCGGCTGCGGGCCGAGGCGGGTGCGGACCTGGCGCTGCTGCAGGGCGTGATCGCGGCGCTGCTCCACCGATGATCCCGGTCCCGTCCAGCTCGCGCGTCTGGCTGGCCACCGGACACACCGACATGCGCAAGGGCTTCGACGGTCTGGCCGCGCTCGTGCAGGACCATCTGGCCCGCGATCCGTTCTCGGGGCAGGCCTTCGTGTTCCGTGAGCGGCAGGGGCACCTGATCACGGTGCTGTGGTGGGACGGCCAGGGCCTGTGCCTGTTCGCCAAGCGCCTGGAGAAGGGCCGCTTCGTCTGGCCGGCCACCGCCGGGGCCGCGGCGGCGCTGACGCCGGCCCAACTCGCCATGCTGCTGGAGGGCATCGACTGGCGCACGCCGCTGCGCACCGACCGGCCGAGGATTGCGGGCTGAGGCGGAAGACTACCGAGCCGGTCGTGTCCGGGACCGAGGCTGTAGCGAGCCCCCTCGGCAAGGCTTAAGCTGTTGGGGTGGCTCTCGATCCTGCCCTGCTGCCCGACGACGTCGACGCGCTCAAGCGTCTGATCGTCGGCATGGCGCGCGAGGCGGTCCAGGCCGACACCCTGATCGAGAAGCTGCGCTTCGAACTCGCCCGGCTGAAGCGGGCGCGGTTCGGCATCTCCTCCGAGAAGCTCGGAGAGCGGGTCGAGCAGCTCGAACTGGCCATTGAGGCGCTGGAAGCCGACGCGGCCGAGAGCTCGGGTGCCGCGCCGGTCGTGGCCGAAGCGGTGGAGGCCGCGCGCCTCAGGCCGGCCCGGCGGGCCTTGCCCGAGCATCTGCCGCGCGAGAGCGTGGTCCATGCCGGTCCCTGCACCTGCCCGGCCTGCGGCGGGGCCTTGCGCCAGATCGGCGAGGACGTGATCGAGAGCCTCGACTATGTGCCGGGCCGGCTCAAGGTCGTGCGCCACGTGCGCGAGGCGTTCGCCTGCCGCGCCTGCGAGCAGGTGGTGCAGGCACCCGCCCCCCACCACGCCGTTCCCCGCGGACGGGCCGGACCCGGACTGCTCGCCCACATCGCGGTGGCGAAGTTCGACGATCACCTGCCGCTCTACCGCCAGGCCGAGATCTACGCCCGCGACGGCGTGGATTTGGCCACCTCGACGCTCTCGGGCTGGCTCGGTGCCACCGCGGCTACCCTGAGGCCGCTGGTCGACCTGCTGCGCCGGGAGGTGATCGCCGGCTCGGCCGTCCTGCACGGCGACGACACGCCGATCCCGGTGCTGGCGCCGGGCACCGGCAAGACCCGGACCGGCCGGCTCTGGACCTACGTGTGCGACGAGCGCCCCCACGGCGGCGCCCGTCCGCCGGCGGCCGTGTTCTTCGCCTCGCCCGACCGCCGGGGCGAGCGCCCGCTCGCGCATCTGGCGGGCTTCTCCGGCGTGCTGGTGGCCGACGGCTATGCCGGCTTCAACGCGCTCTACGAGGAAGCCCGCCCAGGTGGTGCTCTCACCGAAGCGGCCTGTTGGGCTCATGTGCGGCGCAAGATCTTCGACGTGCACGCCGCGACCGGCTCGGCGCTGGCCGCGGAGGCGCTGGCGCGGATCGGCGCGCTCTACGGGATCGAGCGTGAGCTGCACGGCAAGCCGCCCGACGCCCGCACCCGTGAACGACAGGCCCGCGCGAAGCCGCTGGCGGCGGCGCTGAAGGTGTGGGCGCAACTGTGCCTCACCCAGTTGCCGAGTCGGTCCGAACTGGCCAAGGCGCTGCGCTACATGCTGGCGCGCTGGCCGGCGCTCGCCCGCGCCTTCGACGACGGGCGCATCGCGCTCGACAACAACGCGGCCGAGCGGGCACTGCGCGGCGTCGCGGTCGGGCGCAAGAATTACCTGTTCGCCGGCTCCGACCTCGGGGCCGAACGCGCGGCCGCCTTCTACAGCCTGATCGAGACGTCCAAGCTGAACCGGCTCGATCCCGAGGCCTATTTGCGTGACGTGCTCACACGCATCGCCGATCATCCGGTCAAGCGGCTGACCGATCTGCTGCCCTGGAACTGGACGCAAGCCCAGCCAGCCGCGCACGCCGCCTGACCAGGCGGCCGCTCACCGAGCGCTTACGGCGATCCGGAAAAAGAGGGCGAGGCGACAGCCGTTCTCGGCGAAGATGCGCAACCCCGGCACCGGGCATACGCCTGATGTTTGCCCGGTGCGAGCGCTTACCTGTGCCGGGGAGCCAAGATCGTGCTGAGGAGTTGGCTGGCATACCTCTCAGAGAGTGCCCAGTATGAAACTTTCAGCGAGCGCCCATTTCGGTCTGGCCCTAGCCCTGATGGCCAGTACCGCAGCGCTAGTGGGTCCCGCCCTAGCCCAGAGCCGCGCTCCAGCCGATGGCAATCTCACCCAGATCGCGAGCTTCGCGCATCAGGTCACAGGGATCACTGTAAGCCGAGACGGGCGTATGTTCGTTAACTTCCCGCGTTGGAGTGAGGACGCTCCGGTCTCGGTTGCCGAGTTGAAGGATGGCAAGCCGGTCGCTTACCCGAACGATGACTGGAACAGCTGGCGCAATGCCAGGAAGGACGAGGTCGATCCCAAAACACACTTCGTCTGCGTTCAGAGCGTCGTCGCCGATGGGCAGGATCGCCTTTGGGTGGTCGACGCCGCCGCACCGGCGATGGCGCATGTGATCAAGGACGGAGCCAAGCTCGTGGGTATCGACCTGAAGACCAATCAGGTCGTGAAGACAATCCCGTTCGATACCAGCACGGTGATGCAGGCCTCCTACATCAACGACGTACGCATCTCGCCCGATGGCAAGACCGCCTACCTGACGGACTCCGGGGCTGAGGGGGCGCTGATCGTGGTCGATCTCGACAGCGGTTCAGCCAAGCGCGTGTTGTCCGGCCACCCCTCGACGATGCCGGATAAGAGCGTGACCATACAGTACGACGGCAAGCCACTCCGTCGCCCCGATGGGCGCGGCGTCGAGTTCTCCGCCGACGGCATTGCACTCTCCCCTGATGGCAAGACACTCTACTGGCAGGCCATCAAGGGTAAGACCCTCTACAGCCTCCCGACTGAAGCACTGACAGGTTGGGCCACGGCATCATTCGTGCCCGAGTCGCTGAGCGACAGAACCCTGAGCGGGAAGATCGCCACGGTCGGCGAGAACGGGCCGGCTGACGGGCTACTGATCTCTCGCAAGGACGGGCGGATGTATGTCACCTCACCGCAGGACAACGCAGTGAAGGTCCGCGACCTGACCAAGCCGGACGGTGGCCTGACCACGCTGGTTCAGGACGACAGGCTCCGGTGGCCGGATACGTTCAGCGAAGGGCCCGATGGCACGATCTACGTGACGACGTCCCACATTCAGGACTCGGCGGATTACAAGCCCGGCGCCCCTATCAGCTTGCCGACCGAGTTGTGGGCCATCAAGGCTAACCAAGCCGCTGTCCCAGGGTCGACGGGTTCGGGAACCACCCGCTGAAGACAGGCGGGATCCCGTATCGCACCACGAGAGCCCGCCCTGCAGCTGCCGCGGCGGGCTTTCTCAGCAGTGATCGACTTATCTGATGCGGCATGTTCGGGAGAGCGGAGTTCCAACTCGGCTTCGGAGCATGTGCACCCTTCCAGTCGATGCCGCGACCGACTGCCGGCTGCTTCTTTCTGGCTGCCTGTTAAATCGGCCAAGTCGCTTTCCACACCGGACCAAAGGTGGCGCACGGCTGACGAACGGCCGCTTCGGAGATGCGCACAAGGCGGTCCGGGCGGCCGGGTTGGGTCGGTAGGAGGCCGTCCGCTTTTCTGGTCAACCTCCTCCGGAGCGGTCGTTCCGCTTTCGGCCAGCATCGGTCTCACCGATAGGCCCGTCAGGATGACTGGGGAGGGGGGATTTCTGCCTGTCTGCTTCCGAGCGACAGAAGCATCGGAGCGGACATCGTCAAGGCGCCCGCTCCCAACCCTTTCGGACGCTAGGACCGTCTACTCCTAGGTACTTAGAGCAGCACCATCGAAATGAAGGCGAGCATCGACTACGGTTTGATGGTTAGCTTCAGCCCATTCGATCAAAATTTCCAGGGGGCCTAGAAGAGAACGACCCAGGTCCGCCAACCGATATTCAACGCTCGGCGGGCTCGTTGGGAATACATGGCGGGTGATGAGCCCATCGCGCTCCAGAGCACGCAGACACTGCGTCAACATTCGCTTCGAAATATCCGGGATGGACCGGTTCAGCTCGCCGAACCGCCGAGGACCGCCGGCCAGTGCGATCACGATCAAGGTCGTCCATTTGTCGCCGAGGTGATCGAGCACGTCCCGGACCGGGCAGCGGGCCGGATCGAGTCTCATGCGCTGCCAGCTATCGAACTTGCTGGCCAGCCCGTTCGCGTCGCTCATGCAGGCGGTTCCTTCCAAGTCACCAGGCTCCCACAACCTGCCTCCTTACAGGCAATTCAGGTCTCATTTATAGACCTTGTGCGGAAAACGAACCGCTTAGGATTTTTCCCTATGACGCTCTCCTCGCACACCCGTCTGTTCGTAACAGGGGCCACCGGCCAACTTGGGCTCCTCGTCATTCAGGATCTGCTCCGGACCGTGCCCGCCGCACAGGTGATCGCTGGTGTCCGCGATGCCGGAAGCGAAGGGGCCAGGAAGCTGGCTGGGCTCGGCGTCGAGGTCCGCACGGCCGACTATGCCAGGCCCGACACGCTCGCCACGGCCTTCGAGGGCATCGAGCGGCTGTTGCTGATCTCCTCCAGCGAGGTCGGTCAACGCGTGGTCCAGCACCAGAACGTCATCGCCGCCGCCAAGGCTGCCGGTGTCCGCCTGATCGCCTACACCAGCCTCCTCCATGCCGACACGTCTCCCCTGGCCCTCGCGGAGGAACACCGCGCCACCGAGGCGATGCTGGCGGCGTCGGGGGTGCCCCATGTCCTGCTGCGCAACGGCTGGTACACCGAGAACTATGCGGCCCCGATCCCTCCCGCGCTCGCACACGGCGTCTTCCTCGGCAGCGCGGGGGAAGGGCAGATCGCCTCCGCGGCGCGGGCCGACTACGCGGCGGCCGCAAGCATCGTGCTGACCGCCGAGACCGACCAGGGCGGGCGTATCTACGAATTGGCAGGCGACGAAGCCTATAGCCTATCCGACTTCGCCAAGCTCATATCCCAAGCCTCGGGCAAGGCGCTTGCCTACCGGAACCTGCCCGAGGCGGAATTCAAGGCCGCCTTGATCGGCGCAGGGCTACCCGACGCCTTTGCCGGCCTTTTGGCCGACTCGGATGCTGGCGCCGAGAAGGGCGCCCTCTTCGATGATGGCCGCCAACTCAGTGCGCTTATCGGTCGGCCGACCACCTCGACCTCATCCGTGATCGAGGCAGCACTCAAGGGTTGATCAGCAAACCCCCGCCGCCCGGGATCGGGACAAACCCCTCGTGGCGGCGGAGTTGGGTCATAGACCCAGGATGTGAGAACACGCCGCCGTCATCGCGCCGTTCCGCACAGCCTCCACCCTGAGCCGATGCTCCTCAGCGTCCGAGGAACGACCCCGGGAACCGCTCGCATCAGGTGCCTTCGGCTTGGTCCGGCTCGACGGCGAAGCGCTTCATCATCTCGGAGCGAACGTGCTCGCGAAAGACGCGCACCCGTGCCGGCAATTCCCGGCCGGCGAGGCTCACGGCCCGGAGCGCCCCGCCCGCCGTCGCCCAAGGTGTCAGCACCCGTACGAGCGCCCCGTTCGCGACGGAGCCGGCCGCCACGGCGCTCGGCAGATGGCCGATGCCTGTCCCGGCCAGCGTCAGCCGAAGCACCGCGGCGAAGTCGCTCGCCCGGACGGCAGGGCTGAGCGCGACCTGTTCCGTCCGGCCCTGGCCGTCGCTGAGCATGATGCCCAGCGCTCCGGGCCTTTCGCGCGAGAGGATCAGGTCGTGCTCTGCCAGGGCCGCGAGGCTCGTCGGCGCCGGACGCCGCACGAGGTAGTCCGGTGCCGCGTAGAGCCCGATCCAGAGACGCAGGATCAGCGCGGCCCTGTAACCGGTCTCCTCCGTATCGCCCAGGCGCAGGGCGAGGTCGATCCGGTTGGCCGCAAGGTCGAGCCGCGCGTCCGTGTTGATCATATCGACCGTGATCTGCGGGTAGGCCCGGCGGAAGCTCGCGACGATCCCCGGCATCAACTCGATGCCGAAATCGACCGAGGTCGTCACCCGGAGGTGGCCTGCAGGAACGGTGCGGGCGTCACGCGCGGTCTCGGCCGCCTCGTCGAGGAGCGCGAGGCTCTCCTGCACCTTGGCATAGAAGGCTAAGCCCTCCGCGGTCGGCGACACCGCGCGGGGATGGCGGGCCATCAGGGTGGCGCCGAGCGCAGCCTCCAGGCGCGAGATGCGTCGGCTGAGGCTGCCCTTGGTCTCGCCCTGGCTCGCCGCGGCCGCCGTCACGGTGCCCAGGTCGACAACCGCGCAGAAGGCACGCAGGTCGTCCAATCCGCCGCCAAAGGTTTCCGTTTTCGCAACCATGTGGTTCCGAATAGCAGGCTCAACCTCGGCCGCCAACGTGGGTATCCCAGCGTCCTCGGCTCTCGCGGCCCTTCCCCAGGTGGGTCGGGTCGCCCGTTTCAGTCCCGGAGACACCCGTGAAGTCCATCCTCATCCCAGGCCTCGTCCTGGCCCTCGTCGCCACCCCGGTCCTGGCCCAGTCGCCGGTCACCCGCGACCCGGCCCAGATCCAGGCCGGCACCTACGCGGTCGACCCCGGCCATACCCAGGTCGGCTGGCGCGTGTCGCACATGGGCTTCTCGAACTATGCCGGCGGCTTCTCGGACGTGTCGGGCAGCCTCGCCCTCGACTCGAAGAACCCCGCCGCCTCGAAGCTGTCGGTGAAGATCCCGGTCGCCTCGGTGACGACCACCAGCGCCAAGCTCACCGACGAGCTCAAGGGCGACCAGTGGCTCGACGCCGGCAAGTACCCGACCATGACCTTCGTCTCGACCAAGGTCGCGCCGGTCGGCAAGGACCACGCGAAGGTCACGGGTGACCTGACGCTCCACGGGGTGACCAAGCCGGTGATCCTCGACGTCACCCTGGTCGGCGCCGGCGCCAATCCCCTCAACAAGAAGTACACGGTCGGCTTCGAGGCCACCGGCACGCTCAAGCGCTCAGAGTTCGGTGTGAAGACCTACGTGCCGCTGATCGGCGACGAACTGCACCTCACCATCGCGGGCGCCTTCGAGCGTCAGGACTGACCGACGGCTTGGAGGACGGCCATGGCAACCGGTGTGTCCGCGCGGCGGTACTCCGCCGTGGCCATCCTGCTGCATTGGGCGAGCGCGCTCGGCGTGCTCGCCCTGATCGGCATGGGCCTGATCATAGCGCATGCGGGACTGGCGCCGATGCGCCAGTTCCAGCTCTACCAGTGGCACAAGTCGGTCGGCATCACGGTGCTGGGCCTGACGGTCTTGCGGGTCCTCTGGCGCCTGACCCACCGGCCGCCGCCTCACCCGGCCAGGATGCCGGCGCGGGAGCGCGTCGCGGCCTCGACGGCGCACGGCCTGCTGTACCTGCTCCTCGTCGGGCTGCCTCTGACCGGCTGGGCGGTGGTGTCGCTGTCGCCGTTCAACATCCCGACGGTGCTCTACGGCCTCGTGCCCTGGCCGCACCTTCCCCTTGCCGCGTTCGTCCCGAACCCGGCGGCGGCGGAGGGCGTCCTCAAGCTGATGCATGCCTACGGGGTGTGGCTGCTGACGGCGCTGCTCATCCTCCACGTGGCAGCCGCTCTGCGCCACCACTTCATCATCCACGACGACGTCCTGCGCCGCATGCTGCCAGCCCATGCACCTTCGGCGCGGTCCGGATTCCTGGAATCGAACTCATGAACACGCGACTCCTCTGCCTCGCGCTCGCCCTGTCGGCCGCCGCGGTTCCCGCGACCGCCGCCGAATGGGCGGTCGACCCGGCCAAGAGCACCATCAAGTTCTCGGGCGTTCAGGTCGGGGCGCCGTTCACCGGGCGCTTCGAGCGCTTCCAGGCCAAGATCGACTTCGACCCGGCCAAGCCCGAGGCCGGGCACGCCGTCGTGTTGATCGACCTCGCCAGCGCCAGGACGGGCGACGTCCAGCGTGACGAGGCCCTTCCGCAGAAGGACTGGTTCGACGTGAAGGGCGCAAACCAAGCACGCTTCGAGGCGACCCGCTTCATCGATAAGGGGCACGGCGACTACGAGGCGGTCGGGAACCTGACGATCCGGGGCACCAGCCGGCCGCTCACGCTGCCCTTCCATCTCACGCTCGACAAGGATCAGGCGCGGGCCACCGGCCATGTCGGCCTCGTCCGAACCGATTTCGGTGTCGGCCAGGGCCCGTGGGCATCGGGCCAGTGGGTCGGTCTCGACGTCGGGGTCGACATCGACCTCGCGGCCACGATCCAGCCCGCGCCCGCTAACCGCGGCTGACCGATTCCATAGCTCCGGAGCACTAGCATGACCCACGAAAGCGAACGCTTGGCAGGAAGTGCGCCCGGGACTGAGCAAGAGGGTGGGACCTCGCCGAACGTCCCGGTTTCACTGCTGGACACCGCCCCCTACCGCGTCGGTAGCGTCGCCCTGGTCGTGCGAGACCTCGATGGCCTCGCCCGGTTCTATCGCGATACGCTCGGCCTTGCGACCATCTCGCGGAAATCCGATACGGTGCGCCTCGGGGTCGGGGCCACCGTCCTGCTGGAACTCCGGCACGATCCCGCTGCCCAGCCCTGGAGCCCGCAGCGGGCGGGCCTCTTCCACACGGCCTTCCTGCTCCCGAGCCGCGGCCACCTGGGCGCCTGGCTCGCCTACGCGGCGGAGCGGCAAATCCAACTCTCGGGCGCGGCCGACCACCTCGTCAGCGAGGCGGTCTACCTCATCGATCCTGAAGGGAACGGCATCGAGGTGTACGTGGACCGCCCGAGTTCCGAGTGGCCGCGTGCGGAGGACGGTGGCATCGTCATGAGGAACGACCGGCTCGACCATGCCGGGCTCCTGCGTGCCGCCCCAGCCCCCTGGAGGGGCATGCCGGCGAGCGGTCGCGTTGGACACGTCCATCTCCAAGTCGGCGCTTTGGACGCCGCGGAGCGCTTCTACGCGGATCTGCTCGGGTTCGACATAATGTGCCGGTATCCGGGCGCGACGTTCCTCGGTGCCGGTGGGTACCACCACCAGCTCGCGACCAACATCTGGAACAGCCGGGGCGCCCCGGTGCGCCCTGCGGGCATGGCCGGTCTGGCCGAGGTCGAGCTCCTGATCGACAGGGGGACATTAGCTAAGGTTCGTGGGCGGTGCCTGGAGGGCGGATTGGCGATGACCGATGACGACGGTGCCTCCGTGCTTCACGACCCGTGGGGAACTCGCATCCGCCTCGTGCCATCGAGCGTGTGAACTTGAACGGTCGCTTACTGGAGAAACGTCAGGGCGGGAGTGCGACCCGAAAGGGTCCCTTCTGGGGCGTCTGCTCGGGGACGGCCAAAGATCGTTCCGGCCACGCGCCGAAAGTCTTGGATGGCAGACGAATGTCCGCTTTAGAGTAGCTCAAACGACGTTCTTGACGGCTGGGTTGGGTCGGTAGCAGGTTGTCCGCTTTTCCCGCGGACCTTCTCCGAAGCGGTCATTCCGCTATCGGCCAGATCAGGTCACGCCAGATCGCCACCGCGCGCAGAACCGGACTTTCGGCTTGGCGCCCATTCCAGCCACTAGATGGCCCTCGTGTGCGTCTCCGAAGCAGACATCGATCAAGCCGGCGACCACGACATTCTCATGTTTTGACACATCAGCGGGCTTTGGAAGGCACGCCTAAGCGCAAGATCGTAGCATCCAGTTCTTTAGGCGGGGTACGGCGACGACGGAATGCGCGACCAAACGGTGCGGTATGACGGTGCGCACCGCCCAACAACACGGACAGGCCTTCATGGACCGGCTGCTGACGCACGCCCAGAAGGGAGAGCTCAACCCGGCCTGCCTCGCCACCCACCGTTTCTCCCTTGAGGACGGACCGCGCGGCTACGACATGTTCAATCACAAGACGGACGGCTGCGTGCGCGCGGTGTTCGCGCCTTAGGCGCACGTGCCGTCCGCGTATGGAGGGAAATCCATGGAGCAGCGCCCGTTTGGTCCCGTGCCGCGCGAGGTTGCGGTGATCGGCCAGGGAACCTAGTATATCGACGACGCGCACCGGCCCACCGCGGTCGCAGCGCTCCGCCGCGGCCTCGACCTCGGCATGACGCACATCGATACCGCCGAGATGTACGGTGACGCCGAGACCGTGGTCGGCGAGGCAATCGCCGGGCGGCGCGATGGCGTGTTCCTCGTCTCCAAGGTTCTCCCCAGCAACGCCTCCCTTGTCGGTACGGTGGCGGCCTGCGAGCGCTCGCTGGCGCGCCTGCGCACCGACAGGCTGGATTGTTACCTATTGCATTGGCCTGGCTCGTATCCGCTTGAGGATACTTTCGCCGGCTTCGAGCGGCTCCGCGAACAGGGCAAGATCCTGTCCTGGGGGGTAAGCAACTTCGATGTGTCCAACCTCGAAGCCGCCTGGAAGGTCGGGGGCGAGGGGCGCATCGCCTGCAACCAGGTTCTCTACCACTTGGACGAGCGTGCAATCGAGCACGCCGTCCAGCCCTGGTGCGAGGATCACGGCATCGCCGTCGTCGCTTACAGCCCATTCGGCCATGGCAGCTTCCCTGGCCCACGAACATCGGGCGGCCGCGTCCTGGATGAGATCGCGGCGAACCACGGCGCCACCGCCCGTCAGGTCGCGCTCCGGTTCCTGGCGCGGAGGCCGTTCACCTTCACGATCCCCAAGGCGTCCAGTCCCGATCATGCCGCCGACAACGCCAGCGCTGGCCCGCTGCGGCTGACGGAAGACGAGTACATCCGGATCGACGCGGCGTTTCCGCGGGGTCCCCGACCACGCCACCTTCCTATGTTGTAGGCCCGTGATGCCCGCTTGGTCAGGGCAGATGATCGTCCCGCTGTCTCGCATCCCCACCCGGCCGCGGACGATCCCGCCGCTGGGCGGGGATTCGCGGATCGGCGGATCGTCCGAACGACCCACGCTGCCTGCCGAGAGGTGAAGGCGCCTCGAACATGCGTCGTGGCGACCGTTCAGCGGATGGGCGCCCCCTCGGGCCGCAAAGAAACTCTTTCGTATCCCGGGAGATGACTTTCCGCCCAGCGCTCAGTCTCGCGGCGCACCGGCCGCTCGGTTCGGTGATGCGGGCGCGCCTCCAGGTCTACCGGGCGCTAAGCGACTTCCGCCACCGCGGAAACTGCGTCGAGTCCGAAGATACCGCCGGCATCGACCGCATCCCGTCGTGAGGAACGGCGCGACGGTGCCTTCGTTAGATCCCGACACCCACAAGGACGATGACATGAGCTTGCAGGGCAAGAAGATCGCGATCCTGATCGCACCGCGTGGCACCGAGGATCCGGAGTTCGCCAAGCCGCATGAGGCGGTGAAGCAGGCCGGGGCGACCGTGACGGTCATCGGCCTGGAGGCTGGCGACGCCGAGACCGTCTATAACGACCTCGATCCCGCCAACCGCTACAAGGTGGACAGGACCATCGAGGAGGCGTCGGCCGCGGACTACGACGGCCTCGTCGTGCCCGGCGGCTGCGTCGGCGCCGACAAGCTCCGGGCGAGCAAGGATGTCGTGGCGTTCGTCCGGGACTTCTTCGCCGCGGGCAAGCCGGTCGGGGTCATCTGCCACGGACCGTGGACCCTGATCGAGGCCGACGTCGTGAAGGGCCGGACGCTGACCTCCTACCCCACCGTTCGGCGGGACATCGAGAACGCCGGCGGCATCTGGGTCGACGAGGAGGTCGTCTGCGACAAGGGGCTTGTCACCAGCCGCACGCCCAAGGACCTGCCGGCCTTCTGCGCCAAGATCGTCGAGGAGTTCGCCGAGGGCCGCCATCCCGACCAGGCCCGGAGCGCCTGAGGAGTCGGGAAGCCGACGATTGGCTCTTGAGACCCAGGGCGGCCCATGGGTCGCCCTGGGCCATGTCCCGAGGACGTCCCGCGGCCGGGACGCCTTCGCGGATGCCTCCATCAACCCTCGATGGCGCCGATCTGCTTCAGGATGCCGAGCTCGTCGGAGGACCCCCACCGCTCGACCATCTTGCCGTCGACGAAGCGGCCGATCTGCATGCCGCGGACCTTGATGGCCTTCCCGGTGGGCTTGTGGCCGTTGAAGTCTCCCTGGTGCGTGCCGGTGAGCGTATACGCGAAGGCGACGCTGTCCCCGTCGGCGACGAGCTTCTTCACCTCGACCTGCATGTCGGGGAACGCGGTGCGGAGTTCGGTGAAGAAGGCCTTGTATCCCTCGGGACCCATGTGCTGGCCCGGAGCCGGGTCGTGATCATGGCAGTCCGGGGCGACGACTTCGGGGAAGGCGTCGAACCGGCCACCGTTGACGAGTTCTCCGAATTTCTCGGTCGCCTGGATGCTGCTCTCGCGGGACATGGTGCTCCTTAGGTTCGGATCGGTAGGATCGGGGCGTCTCAGTCGAAGGCTAGGAAACCCGCGCCATGCCCGGTCGTTGCACGCCGCTCTCGCGAGGCCGCGCTTGGACCCGGTGCCGGAGCGACGCGGCGCGCCGGCCCGTATGTCGGCACGGGTTGTAGGCGACCGAGGATGCATTCCTGGCGCCGCGTCGCATACTCACCGACTTGGCGGCCTCGGAGGCTCGGAGCGCGGTTTCGAGCAACTTGCCCCTGGTGGTAGTGACCCACGTCCGATGCCGGCCGGGGTACACACCGGCCGCTCGGTTCGATCCTACCGGCAAGGCCGAGGTTGGCCGAGCGCTCTCCCGCGCGCAGCAAGACACTCACACGATACCGGCCGTCGCCTCGGTCACAATCGGCGACGTGCCGATCTCCGTGATCGGTTCAGCGCCGTACCGGTACCGGCCCGTCCATGCCCGGCCAGTCGGAGTAACCGGTCGCACCGCCGCCGTACCAGTATTGCTTGGGTGCCTCGGCCAGCGGTGCCCCGCTCGCCAGCCGCCCGACGAGGTCCGGGTTGGCAAGGTAGGGCCGGCCAAAGCTGAATAGATCGGCGCGGCCCTCGGCCAGTTCCTTCTCGGCGAGATCCAGGGTGTTCTGGTTGTTGCCGATATAGGCGCCCTCGAACCGGCGACGCAGGTCGAGGAAATCGACGCCGTCCGGCACATCACGGGTCTGCTGCGTGACGCCCTCGATCGTGTGAATGTAGAGCAAGCCGAACGCATTCAGCGCATCGACATAGGCGCCGAAGGTGGCATGCGTCTCGGAATCGAGCGGTGTCTCGCCGGGCTGCGTCGTGGCGGGCGACAACCGGATGCCGACGCGGCTTCCGCCGTCCCAGGCCTCGGTCACCGCACGGACCACCTCAAGCGGGAACCGCAAACGATTCTCGATCGAGCCACCGTAGCGATCGGTTCGCTTGTTGGTCGAATCTCGCACGAACTGCTCCAGCAGGTAGTTGTTGGCCGAGTGGACCTCGACCCCGTCGAAGCCGGCGCGCTTGGCGTTCACGGCCGCGCGCCGGTAATCCTCGACGATGCCAGGGATCTCGTCGGTCTCCAACGCCCGCGGGGTGACGTGGGGCTTCATCCCCTCCATCGTGAAGGCAGTTCCCTCCGGCTTCACCGCCGAAGCGGAGACCGGGAGTTCGCCCCCTGGCTGCAGGTCGGGATGGGATATCCGGCCGGTGTGCCACAGCTGGAGGAAGATGCAGCCGTCGTTGGCGTGGACCGTCGAGACGATGCGCTTCCAAGCCTCGATCTGCTCGTCCGACCAGATGCCCGGCGTGTAGGCATAGCCCACGGCCTGCTGCGAGATATTGGTGGCCTCTGAGACAATGAGGCCGGCGCTGGCACGCTGGCCGTAATAATCGGCGGCGAAGTCCGGCGGTACGCCCGCGGTCGAAGACCGGCTGCGGGTCAGCGGCGCCATCACGATGCGGTTCTTGAGGTGCAGATCGCCGATTGTCACGGGTTGGAGGATCGGGCTCGTCGTCATGGTACCTCGGATTGTGTGTGCGGGGTAATGGTGAGCGGAGCGCGGGTCAGCCCTTCAGGAAGGTGATCAGATTTGCGTTCAGCCGTTCGGCATGGGTGAACGGCACGGCATGCGGCGCGCCGTCATAGACGACGAACTCGGCGCCGGGGATCGCGGCGGCTGTGGCCTTGCCCGACACGTCGATCGGCACGGTCCGGTCGGCATCGCCGTGGATCACGAGGGTCGGCACGCGAAACGCGGCCATGTCGGCGCGGAAGTCGGTCTCGGCGAAGGCCGTCACGCAGGCGGTCGTCGCCTTCGGCGACCCGCGCATCGCGAGGGTGCCGGTCCATTCGATCAGGTCGGACGAGACCGGCGATGAGAGCATCCCAACCCCGAAGAACGTCTTTGCGAAAGTCGCCATGAAGTTCGGGCGGTCCTTCTTCAGCCCGGCGATTATGCCGTCGAACACCGCTGGGTCGACGCCGTCTGGGTTGTCGGCCGTCTTGAGCATATAGGGCGTCACCGACGAGACGAGCACGGCCCGAGTGACCCGGGCGCCGCCATGCCGGCTCATGTACCGGGCGATCTCGCCGCCGCCCATTGAGAACCCGACCAGCGCCACGTCCTGCACATCGAGGGCGTCGAGAACGGATTTCAGGTCGTCGGCGAGGGTGTCGTAATCGTAGCCGTCCCAGGTCTGGTCAGAGCGGCCGAATCCGCGGCGGTCGTAGGCGATGGTGCGAAAACCAGCCTCGGTGACCGTCCGCTGCTGGAACTCCCACATGTCGGCATCGAGCGGCCAGCCGTGGATGAGCACGACCGGCCGACCGCGTCCCCAGTCCTTGAAAAAAAGCTGCGCGCCATCGTGGGCCGCGATGAAGGGCATGATGGTCTCTCCGGTCGGACGATCGTCTCTCACACGACCGGTTCCGGGCCGCCTTGGTTCCCTGGGGTGAAACCTGCGCGGATGGCGCACACCGCATTCAGTGCGCTGCGGAAAGCGCCGGTGGACCGCCGAGGAAACGCGCCGGATCATCTAGCGGCAACGGCTCGTCCGCACCTGACGTGTTCGTTCAGCCCCCAGCGCCAGACGAACCGGTGTCTCCGACCCACCAAGCCAGCGATCACGATCGCTAAACGACTGCCTTGAGCGAGCGTTTATCCGCTTTCAAGCGCCGGATCTGAAGCGGTGAGCGGCTGGGTTGGGTCAAAAGCAGACCCTCGCCTGGTAGTTTGAGCTTTGACCCTGTTGTGCCCACCGCTCCACGTCTGCGAGGATTCAAGGGACAACAAGGCACGCGGGCTCTGGGGGGAGCGCGACCCCGACCGCCTCGCGTGGTCCTGTCGCCTGATCAAAACGGTCGTGCCCGGCGATACGCGACGGGCCGAGCTGCAGGCCATGCTGGAATAGAGCTCACACGGGCCTTCGGCGTGCAGAAGGTCATCGCTCGCGACCTCTCCGAGGTCGAGGATCGTTGTTGGCGTGCGATGGGCGAGGCGCGGACCGGATCATCAAGCGTGCGAACCTAGGCCGAGGACGGCGGCTTTCCGTTGGGTAAGACTGGTTCAGGAAGCGGTCGCCTCACACGCGTCCCGCCAACCCCCAGCTTACGGGAAACGGGAGCGAGCCAACCATGCAGAGAAAAGTCCTCGTCGCCGGCGCCCAGGGCGTCATCGGCCGCGCCGCAGCCACTCGCCTTGCTGCTCGACCCGATACCCAAGTGCTGGGGCTGTCGCGACGGACCGAGCCGTCCATCCCGAACGTCGAGGCGGTCTCGGTCGACCTGCTCGACACCGGACAGGTCCGGGACCGCCTCGGCGGCATCCGCGACGTCACCCACATCGTGTTCGGCGCCTACATCGAAAAGCAGACCGCCGCCGAGAAGAGCACGGTCAACGTCGCGATCCTGCGCAACCTGCTCGACGTCGTCGAGGAGACCTCACCGGGCCTGCGCCACGTCACGTTCTACCAGGGCGGCAAGGCCTACGGCGCCGATCTCGGCCCGTTCAAGACGCCCGCCCGCGAAGACGACCCGCGCCTGATGCCGCCGAACTTCTACTACGACCAGGAGGATCTCCTGCGTGAGCGCCAGGAGGGCAAGGATTGGTCGTTCACGGCCCTTCGGCCAGAGGCGGTCTGCGGCTTCGCGGTCGGCAACCCGATGAACCTGCTGACGGTGATCGCCGTCTATGCGGCCATCTCGAAGGAACTCGGCATCCCGCTTCGCTTCCCGGGGACCGACGCCGCCTACCGGGCGCTCTACCAGGTCAGCTCCGCCGACATCCTGGCCGAGGCCGCCGACTGGGCCGGTACGACGCCGGCTGCGCGAAACGAGATCTTTAACATCACCAACGGCGACTACTTTCGCTGGCAGCACATGTGGCCGCGGATCGCGCGCATGTTCAACATGGACTGGGCCGATCCGATCCCGATGCCGCTCGCGACCTACATGGCCGACAAGGGGCCGCTCTGGAATAGAATGACCGAACGCTACGGGCTACAGCTGATCCCCTACGACAAGGTGGCTTCGTGGCCCTTCGGCGATTTCATCTTCGCCAGCGGCTTCGACAACATCAGCAGCACGATCAAGGCCCGCCAGGCCGGATTTCATGCCTGCATCGACACCGAAGACATGTTCCGGAACCAGTTCCGGCACCTGAGCGACCTGAAGGTCATCCCGCCCGTCGCCTGAAATCCGGCATCGCCCGTTAGGAAGGAAGCGAACATGTCCCGCTTCGAGAAGAGGCGCGTCATCATTGGTGCCGGAAGCGGCATCGGCGCCGCCACCGCAAAACGGTTCGCGTCAGAGGGCGCTTCCGGCGTCCCGAATGGCCGGGACCGGGGCAAGCTCGACTGGCGTTCCAGCTCTGAGCCGGGACGCTTCGCGGGCCGGCTTAGTCGCTGAACCCGGCTAGGACGACCTTGCCCCTCGCCTTCCCGCTCTCGATGAGCGCGTGGGCGCGTGCCAGGTTGGCGGCGTTGATCGGACCGAAGGTCTCGCTCAACGTCGTGCTCAGCCGTCCCGCGTCGATCAGGCGGGCGATCTCGGTCAGGATCGCGTGCTGCCGTTCCATGTCGGAGGTCTGGAACAGCGAGCGGGTGAACATCAGCTCCCAGTGCAGCGACAGGCTCTTGGGCTTGAGCGGCATCACGTCCAGGGTCTCGGGATCGTCGATCGGGCCGAGGCGACCCTGTGGCGCGAGGAGCTCGATGATCTGCGGAAGATGCGCACCGGTCTGCGTCGTCGCGAACACGAACCCGGGCGCCCCGGGAAGACCGAGCGCCGCCACCTCGGTGGCGAGGGGCTTCGCATGGTCGATCACGTGGTGGGCGCCGAAGTCCCGGCACCATTGCGCCGTCTCGGGGCGCGAGGCCGTAGCGATCACGATGAGATCCGTGAGCTGCCGGGCAAGCTGGATCGCGATCGAGCCGACGCCGCCGGCGCCGCCGACAATCAGGATCGCGGGGGCGGCACCCGGAACGGGCGTGGCGACGTCGAGCCGGTCGAACAACATCTCCCAAGCGGTCAGCGCGGTAAGCGGTAGCGCCGCGGCGGCGGCGAAATCGAGGCTGGCTGGCTTGGC
This sequence comes from Methylobacterium sp. XJLW, assembly GCF_003254375.1. NCBI lineage: Bacteria > Pseudomonadati > Pseudomonadota > Alphaproteobacteria > Hyphomicrobiales > Methylobacteriaceae > Methylobacterium > Methylobacterium sp. XJLW. The sequence goes on from NZ_CP016429.1 coordinate 1,083,014, forward strand.
ACCGACGAGGCGCTCGTCCACACACTGGAACGCGGCGTTGCTACCTGGCCGGTCGAGCGCACCGGCATAGAACACCGCGTCGCCGGGCTTGAACAGGCGCGCGTCCGGTCCGACCGAGACCACCGTTCCGGCTGCATCCCAGCCGAGAACCTTCGGCTCGCAACCCTGCTTGTAGGCGCCTTGGCGCACTTTGGTGTCGATTGGGTTCACGGAAACGGCCTGCACGCATACGAGCAGGTCGCGCCCGGCCGGCACGGGATCGGGAAAGGTGGTGTCGAGGAGGGCGTCCGGCGCATCGATCCGGGCGCCTTCGGTGTAGGTAACAGCACGCATGAGTGTCTCCCAGGATGTCGCAACAGGCGATCCAGCGCCGCCGTCCTAGGCCCCCTCATAGCGTGCCGCCTCCTTTGGCGCAGCGGCATGACGCGCATATTACGCCGCTGCTGCTGAGACGGTAAGGCAGGGGCGAAATTTTGACCCAAACGAATTTTGAGATCGGTGATTTAGCAACCTAGCGGTTGTGCCAAGGCGCTTTGGACGACCGCATTGGGTCGAGGCCGTGTCAAAACGCATTGATCGTGGTCGCCAGCGCTGGTCGGCAGGATGATGACGGCGGCGCGGTCGACCGCTTCAGGCTCGAATGGCCTGGATGAGCCAGGTTGCGCCGAACAGGCGGATCATCCGCTTCATGTTGTAGGCGAGGATCGCGAGGGGCATCTCGGTTCGCACGCCTTTCAGGCCCTTCGTCAGGAAGGGCGTGCTGCCCATCCAGGCTTTCAGCGTTCCGAAGACATGCTCGACCGTGGCGCGCCGTACCGCCATGGCGTCGGGCATGGCGTCGAGCCGCCTCTGCATGGCTTCCAGCACCGCCTCGTGCTTCCAGCGCTTGAAGCGCTTGAACTTCTCGGTCGTGCAGCGCGCCCGCATCGCGCAGGCATGACAGGCGTCCAGGTTGCGATAATGATCGATGTCACCGTGTCGATCGGAGCGGGCGTTAGATTTCGTCAGCACAGCGCCGGCGGGACAGACGTAGTGATCGGCCGCCGCGTCGTAGACGAAGTTGGCGCGCACGAAGAGCCCCTTCTTGGCTCGACCCGACGTGTCGGCCCGCGGCATGGCCGGCAGGATGCCCGTGCCTTCGCAGGCCAGAACCTCGTCGCCACTATAGTAGCCGCGATCGGCCAGGATCGTGACCTCCTCCGCGCCGATGGCCTGCTTGGCCCGACCGCCCATCGGCACGAGCTGGGTTCGGTCGTGGCCCTCGTTGACGACCTCATGGGCGACGACGAGATGATGCTCGGGATCGACCGCAATCTGGACGTTGTAGCCGACGATGCCGGTGCCGCGCCCGCTCGTCGCCATCGAGCGCGCGTCCGGGTCGGTCAGCGAGACCTGTCCGTCGTCCGCATCCTCTACCTGCTCCTGCATCTCGCGCAGGAAGGCCATCTGGCGGCGTAGGGCGGCGATCTTCTCGCCGATCCGCTGCGTCCGTGCCTCGGGCACGTCGTTGCCCTCCCGATCCGCTCGGTCAAGCGCCGCGAGGTAGCGGGCGATGCTGGCCTCCACCTGTTCCAGGCGCTTGGCAACCTTGGCCACGGTGTAGTTGCGGTCCCGGTTGTTGACCGCCTTGAACTTCGATCCGTTCAAGGCGACGGTTGCACCGGCGAAGAGCTGCAGATCCCGGCATAGCACCACGAACTGCCGGCAGGCCGCCTGGATCGCAGGCCCGTTGTCGCGCCTGAAGTTGGCGATCGTCTTGTGATCGGGAGCCAAGCGACCGGTCAGCCACATCACCTCGATGTTGCGCTGGGCCTCCCGCTCAAGCCGCCGGCTCGACGGCACCCGGTTGAGATAGCCGTAGATGTAGAGCTTCAGAAGCGTGGCCGGATCATAGGCAGGCCGCCCCGTCGCTGCGGGCTCGAAGCGCGTGAAGCCCAGGGCCCCTAGATCGAGTTCGTCGATGAAGACTTCGACCACGCGAACCGGATTGTCCGCGGTGACGTAGTCGTCCAGCGAACTGGGCAGCAACCAGGACTGCCGACGGTCCTGCCCTTCGACGAACCGACCCATACTAGCCTCCGCAGATCAGGCCAAAAGTCTATCTCAGACCGGACTTTTGACACAGCCTCGGTCGATAACCGCCCGGCCGCTCCACGGCAGGGTTGGGTGGTTTTGAGCCGTTCCACTTTCGAGCGTTAGATTAAGGGAAGCGGACTTCCCTGTTTTACTCGCTTCCGATCCTTTGCGCCATCACCTCCACGGTGCGGCCGGAGCGTTTGGCTCAAGCGGCGAAGCTACGGATTACCGAGATCACCTTGCCCTCGCGGAAGGGCTTGTCGCAGAACACGCCCCGCGCCGGGATGGCGTCGAGGTCCGGCGCCAGGGCACCCGTGAGGACAAGCTCGATGGGCGGCCACCGGTCCCGGATCATCGCCACCAGCTTCAGCCCGGTGGTCGAGCCGCGCACGTCGAGGTCGGCGAACACCACCCGGATGTCCGTACGCTCCTCCAGGGTGCGGACCGCCGCCTGGGCGGTGCGCACCACGACCGCGTCGCACCCCGCCTCCTCGACGAAGTCCCGCATGATCCCTGCCAGGATCGGCTCGTCCTGGAGCACGAGCACGACCGGCCGCACCCCGTCGCCGTCCGCCTCGGTCGTCGTCATGAGCGATGCACCTCGACCATCGGTGCACGCATCACCGCGATCACCCCGTCCGTGTCGTATGTAACGTCGACCTCGCCCGTTCCGACGAGGCCCGTGCGGATTAGGCGCGAACCGAAGCCCCGTCGGGTCGGCGCCGTCACGGGTGGGCCGCCGTGCTCGCGCCACCGCAGCACCAACCCCGGCTCCCCCGTCGCGCCGTCGATCCACCACCGCAACTCGACCTGGCCTTCCTCGCCTGACAGGCTGCCGTACTTGGCCGCGTTGGTCGCCAGCTCGTGAAGCAGCAGCGACGCCGACAGAGCGGCACTAGGGCCGAGCGCCACGTCGGGGCCATCGAGCGTGAAGCGGCGGGCCTCGGCCGCGTTGCCGAGCACCTCCCGGCACACGGTCCGAAGGTCCGCCGCCGTCCAGTCCTTGCGCAGCAACAGGTCGTGGGCCGACGCCAGAGCCTGGATGCGCTTCTGGAACGCCTCCACCGGCTCGCGCTTCGGGACGGTCCGAAGCGTCTGGTGCGCGATGCTCACGACCATCGCCATCGTGTTCTTGAGGCGGTGGGAGAGTTCGTGGTTCAGCAGGTCCTGCCGCTCCTCGGCACGCCGCCGCTCGACGGCCTGGCGGGTCAGCTCGGCGATCTGGCGGACGAACGCGACCTCCGGATCGACCCAGGCCCGCGGGCGGTCGTCGTTCACGTAAAGCACCGCCACCGTTTCGCCCTTCTCGACGATGGGCACGTTGACGAGCGTGCGGGCGGAGACCGCCTCCAGGGCCGTGGCGGAGGCGGCGGTGCGCGGATCCTCGCGTACGTCCGGGATGACGACCGTCCGCCCCTGCCGGAGGTCCTCGGCGTAGAGGCCGTAATCGTCCATGCGGTAGCGGCCGGCCAGCGTCGGGACCCCCGTCGCGGTCCAGTCCTCCTCCACGACGAAGCTCTCGCCATCCGAGCCAACGGTGCCGTAGCCCACCCGGCCAACGCCGAGCACGCGACCGAGTATGGCGGCGGCCGCCATCGCTATCGCGTCGGTGCCGATGTCGGCCCGCAGCCTTTCCCCGAGCTCAAGGAGGCCGCTGCGACGTGCATCGGCCTCGACCCGCTCGGTCACCTCCAGGAAAATCACGCCGAAGCGCTCGCTCCCGAGCGGGAAGGCCCGGCCCTCGTACCACCGCGCCAGGGTGCCGACCTGTCGGATGAACGTCATCGGCTCTCCGGTCTCGACCACGTCGGCGAACTCGTCGACCCAGGCATCCTCGATACCCGGAAACACCTCGCGGATCGTGCGTCCCACGACGCTGTCCGATGCGATGCCCACGAGCCGGCCCCAGGCGGAGTTGACGTCGAGGTAGCGCCAATCCGTGATGCGACCGGTCGGATCGCGCACGACCTCGCCGACGAGGAAGCCCTCGCTCAAGCGCTCGAACAGGTCGCGCCAATGGGCCTCGCTCGCCGCGAGGCGCTCCTCGAACGACTTCTGCTCGGTGATGTCGCGCGACACGGACAGGATCCGTTCCGGCCGCCCGTCAGGGCCGAAGATCGGCGTCACCTGGACATCCCACCATTTGGCGTTGCCGAGGAAGGTGTCCGCGCCCCCCTGGAAGTGGCCGATCCCCCCGTCCCGGGCCGTGGCCAAGGCCGCCAGGGCATCGGCATTCCCCTGGCCCTGCCAGAAGCTCGGCCATGGGCATCCCTTGATGTGATTGAAGTCGCTGACCTCCATCACCTTCATGCCGCCTTCGCTCATGAAGGTCAGGCCGCCGTCGAGGTCGAGCACCTTGATGCAGTCGGCGGACGACGCCAGGACGCTGCGCATGAATTCGGCGTCGGCCTGTTCCTTGGTGGCGAGGTTGCGCTCCTGCGTGCGGTCGCTGAACGCCTTGACGAAGCCCCGGTGTGTCCCGTCGAGCCCCCGCAGCGAGGTCATGTCGCCGACCGCGTAGAACCGGCCGCCGTCCTTGCGCAGATGCCAGCGCATGTCCTCGGCATGGCCGTCGCGGAGGACGCCGTCCATCTCCTTGCGCATCTGACCGGTCGTTCGATCCTCGGGCGTGAAGATCCGCTCGATGGGCTGCCCGCACATCTCCTCGGCCGACCAGCCCAGGATGCGCGTGGCACCGACGTTCCAGTCGGTCACCGTGCCAGAGGTGTCGGTGACGATGATCGCCATCTCGCTGGCGCTGTCGAAGATGGCGCGTTGGCGCGCCTCGCTCTCGGCTAGGCGCTCTCGGTTGCGGTGCGCCTCGGTGACGTCGATCTGGCTGCCGAAGCGATAGCGCAGCCGTCCCTCGCCATCGAAGACGGGGCCGACGAACAGGGCGTTGACGAAGGGCGTGCCGTCGCGACGGTGGTTGGTGATCTCGACGGTGAGGTCGCGGTTTTCCCGGAGAGCGGTGCGGATGGCATCGACGCGGTCGGGCTCAGTGTCCGGTCCCTGGAGAAAGCGGCAGTTTCGCCCGACGACCTCCTCGATGCCGTAGCCCGTGAGGTCGAGGAAAGCCCGGTTGGTGAAGACGATCGGGTCGTCGTCCTGGTTGGGATCCGTGAGGATCATCGGCAGGCCGGTCTTGTCGACGGCGGAGAACAACACGTCGGTGTCGGTCGATGCCGGGCGTGGCTGCTGGTCGGATGGGCTCGGGCCGTGGTCCGGTCGGTCGGCCAGCTTCGCCCTTAGGCGGCGAACCTCTTCCTCAAGCTCCTCGCGCGAGAGGCATCGCAAATCGTTATCCATCGAGAAGTTCGCCTGCCCCCCGGCAATCGGCATCGTCCATGGGCGAGGCTGATAGCGAAGCACCGACACCTCGTCACTGCGGCTTTCCGATCAACGCCTTGGAGGAGTTCGCCATCCAAGATTGTCCGGCGAAAGCGCAGGAGGGGATCCGCCACCCTGTCGGCCTATCGTCAGGCTCGCGACTGCAGGCTCTCCATCGGCACGTTCACCACGCAACTGACGCCCTCGACCCGGTAGTCGATGGCGACTCGTCCGCCGCCCATCCCGCGCTCGATCAGGCGCGAGCCGAAGCCCTTGCGGTCCGGCGGTGCGACCGGGGGCCCGTCCCGCTCCCGCCAGTCCAGCCGGAACTCGGCATCCTCCCCGTCCCCGGTCACGCTCCAGTCGAGGTCGACACGGCCGGCCGTAGTGGAGAGGGCTCCGTACTTGGTCGCGTTGGTCGCGAGCTCATGCAGCACCAGCCCGAGCATCAGAGCCGCGCTCGGCCCGATGAACAGGTTCGGCCCGGAGATGTGGAACCGACCGGCCTTGTCCTCGTGCAGCGCCAGCGTCCCCCGCACGAGGTCGCGGACGTTGGCTGTCTCGGAATGCCCGAGCAGCAGGACGTCGTGCGCCTTGCCGAGGACGACCAGACGGGCCGCCAGCGCTTCCTGCGCCGCCGGCAGGCTCGCCGCGTTGCGCAGGGTCTGCGTCGCTATGGACTGCACCATGGCCAGGGTGTTCTTGAGACGGTGGCTGAGCTCGCGGTTGAGGATGTCCTGCGACGCCTCGGCGGCCTTGCGGTCGTCGATGTCGCTGACCGCGCAAACCGCCCCGACCGTCGAGCCCCGCTCGTCCTCGACCGCCTCGCCGGTGATCATGATCCAGCGCCGCGCACCTCCCGGTCGCTGGTACAGCACCTCCAGGACCGCACGCTTGCACTCGCCCCCGGTGATGCGCGCGAGGGGATACTCGTGCCCCTCGACCCGCCGACCGTCCTCGTGAAAGGCCACGAACGCACCGTAGGCGTCGCTCGACGAGGCGAAGAGCGTGTCGTGGCCGAGGATCTCGGCGAGGCGCTGGTTGCCCATCAGGATGCGGCCCGAGGGCGCCTCGGCGAGCAGGATGCCGACCGGCACGGTCTCCATGATCGACTTCAGCCGCGCCTCGCCCGCGGCGCGGGCCGCGTCGGCCAGCTTGCGGGCGGTGATGTCCACGGCGACGCCGGGATAGCGCAGCGGCCTGCCGTCGGCGTCGAGGAAGCACCGTCCCAGGGCGTGCACCCAGGTCAACGTGCCGTCCGCGCGGAGCAGGCGGTACTCCTCGCTGAATTCGCCCCCGGTATCGAGCGCGTGTTGGATACGCTCGCCGACCCAGGCCCGGTCGTCCGGGTGGATGCCGTCGACGAAGGCGACGAGCGGCGCCCCCTCGGCGGCCTCCGCCGGGTCGACGCCGTACATGCGGGCAAAGTGCTCCCCGGCATAGAGCCGGTTGGCCGGGATGTCCCAGTCCCACCACCCGAGGCTGCTGGATGCCGCGAAGGCGAAGGCCAGCCGCTCCTGCGACGTCCGAAGCGCGTCGCGGGTCGTCCGCATCTCCGCGTTGAGCCGCCGTTCGCGCATCACGGTCATCACCTGCCGGGCCAGCCGTCGCAGGGCGTCCGCCTGCCTGTCGGTCAGCCCCCCGGGCCTGGGCTCGTGGTCGATGACGCACAGGCTGCCGAGCACCTGCCCGTCCGCGTCCCGTAGCGGTGCTCCGGCATAGAAGCGGATGAACGGCTCCCCGGTCACCAGCGGGTTGTCCCGGGTCCGCGGATCGACGGTCAGGTCCGGGATGGTCAGGAGGTCCGGAGCGGCCAGAGTGTATGCGCAGACCGAAGCGCTGAGGGCCGTCTCGCAGAGCGGGAAACCGACCTGCGCCTTAAACCATTGCCGGTCTTCCGCGACGAGGCTGACGAGCGCGACGGGCGTGTCGCAAACCAATGCGGCCAGTTGGGCGATGTCGTCGAATTCCGCCTCCGGCGGGGTGTCCAGGATGCCGGTCGCCGCCAGCGCTTCGAGGCGGACCGGATCGCGAACCATGGACGGTAGGGCAGGCTTCGGCATGTTCTCGGGCGAAAGTCGGAATCGTAGACTAGACGAGTTGCGCGCAACCGTCTTGTGGTCTGAGGTTACATCCCGGTCCGATCATGGATGAATTCGGTGTCGGGCTTCGGAGAGTACGAACAGTCTTGTCGTCAGGGACGTTTCGACCTTGCCTCCTGGATCGCGCGACGGAGGATGCGCGACAGGTCAGCCACCGAGTACGGCTTGCGCAACAGATCGAAGCCGTGGGTACCCTCGGCCGCCAGCACGTCGCTGTAGCCTGAGGTCAGGACGACCGGAATGTCCGGTCGTCGCCGTCGGATCTCGCCCGCGAGCTCGACGCCGTTCATGCCTGGCATCATCACGTCCGAGAACACTACCTCGAACCGGAACGGGATGCGCTCGATCTCGGCCAGGGCCTTTTCCGCGTCGGTCGCCCAGACCGTCGAGAAGCCCAGTTCGCTTAGCGCTTGCTGGGCGAAGGCCCCGACATCGAAGTTGTCCTCGACGACAAGGACGCAGGTGCCATGGCCTTCCGCCAACGCCTCCGGCTCCACGTCGGGCACCGAGGCGGCGGCCGGGGCGACACGGGGAAGGTAAAGGGTGAAGGTCGTCCCGGCGCCCTTCCGGCTCTCGACGGTGATCTCGCCGCCGGACTGCTTGGCGAAGCCGAACACCTGGCTGAGGCCGAGACCCGTGCCCTGGCCGACGGTCTTCGTCGTGAAGAACGGCTCGAAGATGCGCTCCAGGTTCTCCGGCGCGATACCCGATCCCGTGTCGGAGATCGAGACCGCGATGAAGTCGCCGCGCTGGGCCGGGTGCGCCCGGACGGCGGGGATGCGGGTGGCGCGGCGAAGGCAGATGCGCAGGCGACCCTGGCCGTCCATCGCGTCCCGGGCATTCACGACCAGGTTCACCAGCGCGGTGTCGAACTGGCTCGGGTCGGCGTTGACGTAGAGATCCTGCGTCTGCGCGTCCGGCAGGTCGAGTTCGACATGGATGCGCGAGCCGGTGAGCGTGCCCACCATGTCGGAAACCGCCGCCACGGCCCGATTGGCCGCGAAGGTCTCCGGACGGAGCGCCTGCCGGCGGGCGAAGGCGAGGAGTTGCCCGGTGAGCTTGGCCGCCCTGTCGACCGTCTCGGAGATGGCACCGACGTAGCGGACCCGGCGCTCCTCGGCGAGGTTGGGCCGCTTGAGCAGGTCCGTCGACGACTTGATGACCGTCAGCAGGTTGTTGAAATCGTGCGCCACGCCCCCGGTCAACTGGCCGACCGCCTCCAGCTTCTGGGACTGGCGAAGCTGTTCCTCCAGCGCGCGGCGCTCGGTGACGTCGCGGCCGGCGGCATAGTAGTGGTCGCCCCTCGGGATGGCGTTCCAGGAGAGCCAGCGGTAGCCGCCGTCCTTCGTCCGGACCCGCACGTCGACGTCGTGCAGCGGGAGCCCGCTGCTGATCCTCTCGAAAGCCGCGGTGGCCTCCGCGTGGTCGTCGGGATGTACGAACGTATCGAAGCGCGCCCCGACGACTTCGGCGGCGTCCCATCCGAGCGTCTCGGTCCAGGCCGCGTTCGCCTTGCGGAAGATGCCGTCGAACCCGCAGATCACGAAGAGGTCGCGGCTGGCCCGCCAGACCATGTCGCGCTCGTCGGCCCGTTCCTGGGCGGTGGCCTCCAGATGGTTTTCGAGGCGTCGCCGGTCGGTGATGTCGTTGAACAGGATGGCGACCCTGTGCTGTTCGCGCTCGCCCACACGCAGCGCGTGGACGTCGAACCAACGCCCCATCGCGACCGCGCCGCTCTCGAACCGCACCGGTCGTCCCGTACGTGCGACCTCGCCGTAGGTGTCGAACCAGTGGCGTTCATGGGCCGGCGCGAGCTCGGTCATCCAGCGCCCGACGGCGTCGTGAAGGCCCGTCTGCGCCGCGAAGGCCGGGTTCACCTCGACGAAGCGGTAGTCGACCGCCCGGTCGTCGGCGTCGAACCGCATCTCGACGACGCAGAGGCCGCTGTCGACGGCATCGAACAGGGCCCGGTAGCGGGCCTCGCTCTCGGCGAGCACGCCCTCGGTGGTGCGGAACCGGGTGACGTCCAGCTGGCTCGCGAAGAAGTAGCGGAGCCGTCCCTCCGGATCGAAGACGGGGCTGACGTAGAGCTCGTTGCGGAAGGGCGTGCCGTCGCGGTGGTAGTTCAGGATCTCGACGACGACGTCCCGCCGGGCCGCGATGGCGTCCCGGACCTTGGCGATGTCGGCGGGGTCCGTGCCGGGCCCCTGCAAGAATCGGCAGTTCCTCCCGATCAGCTCGTCGGCGTCGTACCCGCACAGGTTCTGGAAGGCCCGATTGGCGAAGACGATGGGGTTGTCGGGCAGGTTGGGGTCGGTGATGATCTGCGGCATGCGGGTCTTCTCCGCCGCCGTGAACAGCAGGTCGGTGGAGGCCGCGGAGGTCCGCTGCCCCTGGCCCGGCCGGCGCAGGCCGTCGCCGAGTTGGGCCTCAAGCCTCGCCACGCGGTCTTCGAGCTCGCGCTCGCGCCGGCGCAGCCTTTCGTTCTCTTCGTCCATGGGGCCCCGCTTGCGGGCGTGAGTAGCTTTGCGACCGGCGTGGGACAACCACGAGCCGGACAACGCGTCGACACGGCGCAGGTCCGCCCGCGGGCACGGAATTTCCGGGCAGCCCTACGGAGTTCACCTCGCGCGGGACATCGCGGACCTCCGCGCGTTGTCGTCCGCTTCCACTCCCGGGAGCCGAACGTGGGGGGTCATGATGCAGTCCGATACGCCGAGGCCAGGGGACGACCCGTTGCCGCCCATCGGCGATCCGCCGCCGGACCCGGCACCGCCGGAAGGCGATCCGCCGGGCGAGCCTCCGGCGCCCCAGCCTCCCGGGCCGATCAACGGGCGTTAGGGGAGCCCGCCGGCGTCAGGGACCCGCGTCCCTGGTGGGGCGCAGGGGCACGACGTTCCCGGCCTCCGGTGGCGCCGCGGCACCCTTCAGGACGTCGGCGACCTTGCGGGCGAGCTGCTCGCGCTTGAACGGCTTGCCCACGAGGTGCACCCCGTCGTCGAGCCGGCCGTGGTGCACGATGCTGTTCTCCGTGTAGCCGGACATGAACAGCACCCGCACCTCCGGCCTCAGAGCCTGGACGCGCTCGGCGAGTTCGCGCCCGCGAACCTTGCCCGGCAGGACCACGTCCGTGAGCAGCAGGTCGACGGACGCCGCGTTGGCCCCGAACACCCGGAGCGCCTCCTCGCCATCGGCGGCCTCCATCACCCGGTAGCCGAGGTCGGAGAGGATCGCGCATGCGATCTCGCGCACCCCCGCCTCGTCCTCGACGACCAGCACCGTGGCCGAGCCGCGCGGCAACTCGACGGGCGCGCCGGTGAGCGGCGCGGCGGCGACGGCACCGACCGCCCGGGGCAGGTAGATCTTCACGGTCGTGCCCTCGCCTGGCTCCGAGTAGATCTTCACGTGTCCGCCCGACTGCTTGACGAAGCCGAACACCATGGCGAGACCGAGCCCGGTGCCCTTGCCGTCGGGCTTGGTCGTGAAGAACGGCTCGAACACGCGCCTGACGATGTCCGGGGTCATGCCGTGGCCGGTGTCCGAGACCGCCACCATGGCGTAGTCGCCGGGCGTGATCTCGGCGTTCTCCCGGGCGTAAGCCTCGTCGAGGACCTTGTTGCCGAGCTCGATGGTGAGCCGGCCGCCTCCAGGCATCGCGTCTCGGGCATTGAGGGCCAGGTTGAGGACCGCGCTCTCCAACTGGGCCGGGTCGGCCATGGCAGGCCATAGGCCCGCGGTCTCGACGTATCGCACCTCGATGTGCTCGCCGAGGGTGCGCCGCAGGAGGGGGACTAGGTCCGGCATCGTCGCGGCGAGGTCGACGGGTGCCGGGGCGAGCGGCTGCTTGCGGGCGAAGGCGAGGAGCTGGCCCGTCAGGGTCGCGCCGCGCTGGGCAGCCCAGGACGCGCGCTCGATCCGCAGCTGCAGCCTGGCGTCGCCGTCGAGCTTCGCCCGGACGAACTCCAGGTTCCCCAGGATGACCTGCAGCAGGTTGTTGAAATCGTGCGCGATGCCTCCGGTCAGTTGTCCGACCGCCTGCATCTTCTGGGCCTCGCGCAGCACGGCCTCGGCCTGGGCGCGCTTGGTCATGTCCGAGATGGTCAGGACGAAGCCGCCGTCCGGCATCGGCGTCCGGCGGATCTCAAGGTGATGCCCGTCCGCGCGCTCGCGCTCGTACGTGACCGCCTCGCGGGGATTCCGGCTGCCGTGGCGGACCTGGTCCTCGGTCTCCAGCGCGGGGCGGCCGGATTCGCCGGTGTGCTCGACGAAGGCGCCGTAGGCGGTGCCCGGCCGGAGCATGGCCTTCGGCAGGTCGAGCAGCACCTGGAAGCACTCGTTCCAGTTCGCGAGCTTGCGGTCGGGGCCGAACACCGCGACGCCCTGGCTGAGGCTGTCGATGGTGGTGCGTAGGCGCAGCGCCAGGGCCCGCTGCTCGGCCTCGGTCGCGTAGGAGCGCGACCATGCCTGGTTCAGGAGGCGGGCCGCCCAGAGCATCGTGAGGACGGCCAGTGCCGATCCGGCGATGACCATCCAGCGCACCCAGGCCGCCCGACCGTCGTTCTGCGCGAGGCGTTCGTCGAGCAAACGCTGCTCCTCGGCCAGCATGCCGTCGAGCATGGCCTCGGCTTCGCGCATGTGGTTGCGCCCGGTGTCGCCGTTGACGATGCGCAAGGCGTTCTCAAGCCCGCCGTCGCGGCGCGCCTGCAAGGTCTGGGCGAGTTCCTCAAGCTTCTGCTGGATGGCCGGTGCCAGGGCGCGGATGCGCTCCTGCTGCGTGGGGTTGTCGGCCGTGAGCTTCTGCAACTCGCCCTGGAGCAGGCCGAGCCGGTCGCGGGCGGCGTCGTAGGGCGCGAGGTACTCGTCGCGGCCGGTGAGGACGTAGCCGCGCTGGCCACGCTCGGCGTCGCGCAGGGCGATGGCGAGGTCCTTAATGGTGCTGAGGACCCGGTAGCTGTGCTGCGACCACTCCCGCGCCTCGCGCGAGGCTTTGAGGCGTTCCCAGGTCACCGCGCCGACCAAGGCGACGATGGCTATGAGGACACCGAGCACGAGGAGGTTGGCGCGCCTGACGAGGTACTGGGTCATGGGGTCCGTGACTGCGCCGGCAGAGCGGGGCCGCTTCTTGGGCGATGGCGACATGCGACCGTGGTCTGATGCCCGGGCCGCAGCATCGCCTACCGGCAAGTCCGTTACCACCGCCTAGGTCGCGATTGCGGGCTTTTGCGGGCGGGCCGACGGAGGGGGCGCACTTCGATGTGATGGGGACGGCCCAGGCCTGCGTCATCGTCCGCAGAAACCAGGCCCCGGCCCAGGCGTTGTCGGATGCAATCGATCAACCGGAGCCGTTATGCTGAACCCGTTCTACGCCGCGTTCCTCCTTGCCGTGGAGGCTCAGAAGGTCATCGAGTTGAGGCTCGTGCGGATCGCCTGGGGCGGCGCCGAGGGCCAGGCCGAGATGGTCTCGATGGTCGGCGAGAAGGTCGTGGCCGCGATGGAGGCCGCCAACACCCTCATGGCGGGCGGCAGCCAGGGCGACGTCATCGCGCGCTACCGGGAGCTCGTCGCGGACAACACCCACCGCCTGATGGCCTGAGCCGATTCTGTAGCCGACGGGGTGTAGGCTGTCATAAGCCGACATTGCGGGCGCACCTGCCTCGATTGCGCGACTTGACGAAGCAATTTCCAGACCCGCACACGTATCTTCCGTCTGTCCAAGGCCTTGTCCGCTTACGGGAGGCGCTCAGCCGCTCATGAACGACTGCGTTGGGTCGCTAGGATGCGGTTCGCTTTTCCGATTGGCCGTCTCCGAAGCAGTCATTCCGCTTACGGCCAAACCCAGTCGGCGGCTCTGCGCCCATTTCTGCCACTCAGCCGAACCGGGCAGCAACCTGAAAGCAGACGTTCTATCGGCAGCTGAGCGATGGCCTGGTTGTCGATGTATCCGACAATGCATCGCCGTAGGGAGGCTTCGCAGGTGCCTTCACGAATTAAGTTCCGAGGCACACAATCCCCCGGTGGACCTTTGACGACACCATCGTTGAGGTCAGCCTTGCCCTCGCGCCGTCACCAACGGCCTACGCCCCCTCGTGCCCCAAGCTAAGCTGATTTTGCTCAACTGCCGCGGAAGACCGCTATCGGGATGCGCCAACTCTGCCCTAGATGGCAGACATGGGTCGCGAGAAGTATGTTAGCTTTCTCGGCTAGCCTGCTACTCAGTGACTATTATACGTAAGTCGATACAAATGCGCTCTGATAACATTCTGACCAATTTCATCGTCTGTTTTTTAGGCATTCGAGCACACAGGAAAAGTAATTTCTATTTAATCGATAAAAATTATTCAACAAATTAGAATGTATATAACAACAATTTTTGACCTGCCGCGAATTGCTTAGGGCGCGCTTTATATGGTTTATCGCGCTGAATCAGATAATATGGTTTATCGCGCTGAATCAGATAATCTGATGGTGCCGATCAAATCAGAGAATTTGTCCGTTTCCTCTTCAGCATCTAGTTTCCCCCGTAATGGCCGTCGCTTCTAGCTCCTGCGAGGAAAGCTGCGGCCCCGAATGATTTCGGAGGAAACATGCTGGGTTCCCTTGGCGCGCAAGCGCTACGGCGTCGCCGTTAGGCCGCACCCATGCAGCCAAACTGGATCGTTCTCTCCCTGACCCTGGCCTACATGGCGGCGATGGGGCTGATCAGTTTCTCTGTGCGACGCCATGCGAGGAGCGCTGGAAGCTTTACCTCCGGCGGCACGCGCTATCCTGCATTCCTGATCGGCTTTCTGCTGATGTCGGAATTCATCGGGACCGCCACGAGCGTCGGCACGACACAGACGGCCTACAGGGTCGGCGTGTCGGCCGCCTGGAACGTCCTCGCCCTCGCCGTCGGTTTCGTTCTCTACGCCATTCTCCTGGCGCCCCGCTTCAAGGAACTCGGCGAGAACACGATCTCCGGGGCGTTGGCCAAGGCCTACGGTCGCCCGACCAAGCTCGCGACCTCGGTCATCATGATCTTCGCGCTCCAGATCGTCGCGGTCTCGACCTATGCGGGCGGCGGTACGATCCTGGCGGGCCTCCTCAACGTCGACCGGACCAGCGCCATCGTCATCACGGGTATCGTCGCGACGCTTTATGTCAGTGTCGGGGGGATGCGCTCGGTTATCTATACGAACGTCCTGCATGCCGTCGTGAAGTATCTTGGCATCCTCGCGGCCGTGGCCTTCGGATTGTCTCAGGTCGGCGGCTTCGCGAACCTGCGGGCCCACGTGCCCGAAGCGATGTTCGCGGTCGATACGGTCGGCTGGTCACAGATCTTCGCGTGGATGGTCGCCGGCATCGGCGCGGTCTTCTCGACGCAATACGTGATCCAGGCCATCAATACCGTGCAGGACGGGCGCACGGCGCGGCAGGCCAGCTTTTATTGTGCCTTCCTGCTCGTGCCGTTCGGCATCGGCGCTGCCCTGGTCGGCGTCTGCGCGGCGGCGCTGCTGCCGGGAATCCCCGCGATCCAGGCTTTGCCGGGCCTGATCGCCCGGATGGACGATCTTTTGGCCGCCATCGTGGTGGCGGGATTGGCGGGATCGCTGTTCGGCACGATCTCGGCCCTTAGCATCGGCGCTGCCACCCTACTGTTCAAGGATTTCTATCATCCCCGCCGTCGGAGCGAGGATGGGACGTCGTCCCTGCGGTTCGTCCGCAGCATGACGGTGCTCGTGGGCCTGATCCCGATTCCCCTGGCGATCTTCGCGCCGGATATCCTGAAGGTGACGTTCCTCGCGAAATCCCTGCGGGCGACCCTGGCGGTCTTGGTCATCTTTGCCTTCTACGCTCCGCGCTTCGGCACCCCGCGGGCCGCCGTCGTCAGCATCCTGGTTTCCCTCGTCCTGACGATCGGCTGGTTCCTCGCCGGCGATCCCTGGGGAATCGACAACGCCTATGTGGCCCTCGTCATTCCCCTAGCGGTGATGGGTACAGCCGAACTCCGGAAGAGGACCACGCTCCGGAACGAACAGGTTGCGGCGCCCTGACGGGACGGGTGTCCCGGCGGCGATCTAGCTGCCCCCCGCGGACCATGCTAAATAGTGCAGATGTCCGAGGCTCTTGAGATCGCTCATGGCACTTTCGGCCGCGTGGCGCTCCTCGACATGGACCGGAGCCTCGTCCGGCACGCGCATCCGCACTGCCATGTCCTGCTGAAGGTCGAGGGGGACGACACGCAGTTCCTCGTCGGCGACCGCGTCGTCGCGCTGACCGATGAACAGGCCGTGCTCGTCAATGCCTGGGAAACGCACGCTTACCTGCATGATCCGCGCCGCGCCAAGGCGATGATCCTGGCCCTCTATATCGAGCCGGACTGGCTGGGGGCCTTCCGGCGGAACTGGGCGGCGAGCGGCGCACCTGGCTTCTTCGGGCAACCGTCGGGTGGAGTGACGCCGACGATCCGCCGCCTCGCGCACGACCTCGCCGCCGAGATGGTCTACGCGCCGCATTCCTCGCACATCCAGGATCAGTTGCTGTCGGGCCTGATGATCGCGGTGATCGAGCGGTTCACCGCCTGGCGGGAGGCGGCGGAGTCGCTTCGCGCCGCCGCCCGGCGCAACGCCGGCGACTGGCGGATCCGGCGCACCATTGCCCGCGTGCGCGCCGAGCCCGGAGCCACCATGGGGATCGAGGCCCTGGCCCGTGAAGCGGGTCTCTCCCGGGCCCAGTTCTATCGCCTGTTCGAGCAATCCACCGGGGCCCCGCCCCATGTCTTCCTCAACGCGATCCGGATCGAGCAGGCCGTCGAAGCCATCGTGGGCAGCGACGAGCCTCTGGCGGTGATCGGCACACGGCTCGGCTTCGCCGCTCCCGCCCATTTCTCGCGGTTCTTTCGCGATCACGTCAGCGTGCCGCCGAGCATCTTTCGCAGCATCGTCCGGCGGAGCGGCCAGCCTGCCGTGTGAGTCGGAGGCCCCCTGGCCGCCGCGAAAATGAGACGTTTGGGTAAGTCGCGAGACGCCTCGGCATCGTGGCGCCCCCCTGGATCCGCCACTTTCTCCGCAACACGGACCCCATGGAGAGGTCCGGCGGAGGAAGCGGCTTGGGCATCGTGTCAACGAGCTATGTCGGACGGTCCGTGGAGCGCGTCGAGGACGCAGCCCTGCTCTCCGGGCTCGGGCGCTACATCGACGACCTCGGCATGCGGCCCGGCACGCTGCACGCGGCGATCCTGCGCTCGCCCCACGCCCATGCGGACATCCTTGGCTTCGATGTTCAGGCGGCCAAGGCGCTGCCCGGCGTCGCCGCCGTGGTCACGGGCCGGGACCTCGACGCCGTCACGACCGGCCTCGTCCCGGCCTTGCGGGCGGCCGTCGATGCCCGCGCCATCGCGGTGGACCGGGTGCGTTATGTCGGCGAGCCCGTCGCCATCGTCGTCGCCCGAGACCGCTACCTCGCGGAGGACGGCTGCGACCTGATTGAGGTGCAGTACCGGGTGCGCCCCGCGGTGGTCGATCCGCTGGCGGCCCTCGCCCCCGACAGCGAGATCCTGCACGAGGCCGTCGGCGCCAATTGCGTCAGCGACCGACGCTTCCGCTACGGCGATCCCGAGGCGGCCTTCGCGGAGAGCCCGCGCAGCCTGTCCGTGACCGTGCGCTACCCGCGCAACACCGGCTCGCCGATGGAGACCTACGGCGTCGTCGCCTCCTACGATCCCACCGACGATTCCTACGACGTGCTCGCGAACTTCCAGGGGCCATTCAGCATCCATGCAGTGGTGGCCCGGGCGCTCAAGGTGCCGGGCAACCGCCTGCGCCTGCGCACGCCCCCCGATTCCGGCGGCAGCTTCGGGGTCAAGCAGGGCGTCGCGCCCTACGCCGTCCTAATCGCCGCCACGGCGCGCCTCGTGGGCCAGCCGGTGAAGTGGATCGAGGACCGGCTGGAGCACCTCTCGGCCTCCGTCTCCGCTACCAACCGGGTCACGACGCTCCGCGCCGCCTTCGAGGCGGACGGGCGCGTCACCGCCCTCGATTGGGACCAGATCGAGGATTGTGGCGCCTACCTGCGGGCGCCCGAACCCGCCACGCTCTACCGGATGCACGGCAACCTTACCGGCGCATACGCCATCCGCAATGTCGCCGTGCGCAACCGGGTGGTGCTGACCAACAAGACGCCGACCGGCCTCGTGCGCGGCTTCGGCGGGCCGCAGGTCTACTATCCGCTCGAACGGCTGATGCAGCGCATCGCGCTGACGCTGGGCCTAGAACCCTTCGCGGTGATCCGCCGGAATCTGATTCCGGCCGACGCCTTTCCCTATCGCACCGCGACCGGCGCCCTCTACGATTCCGGCGATTACCAGCGCGCCCTCGACGAAGCCGCCCGGGACGGCGGGCTCGATGAGCTGAAGCGGCGGCGGGACGCCGCCCGCGCCGAGGGCCGCCTCTATGGGATCGGCCTCACGGCGGCGGTCGAGCCCAGCGTCTCCAACATGGGCTACATCACCACCGTGCTGACGGCACAGGAGCGCGCCAAGGCGGGACCGAAGAACGGCGCGCAATCGACGGCCACCATCACCCTCGATCCCGTCGGCTCGGTGACGGTGCAGGTCGCCTCGGTGCCGCAGGGCCAGGGACACCGGACGGTGCTGGCCCAGGTGGTGGCCGACGTGCTCGGCCTCCCGATGGAGCAGGTCCGCGTCACCGCCGACCTCGATACCGCCAAGGATGCGTGGTCGATCGCCTCCGGCAACTACGCGAGCCGCTTCGCCGCCGCCGTGGCGGGGGTCGCGCACCTCGCCGCCACCCGCCTGCGCGACAGGCTCGCGCGGATCGCGGCGGCGCAGCTGAACCTGCGCCCGGAGGATCTCGTCTTCGCGGGCGGGCGCATCGCCTCGCGGGTGAACCCGGATGCGGGTCTGCCCTTCGCGCGGGTCGCCGCCACGAGCCACTGGTCGCCCGGCCTCGTGCCCGAGGAGCTCGGCGCGGTGATCCGCGAGACGGTGTTCTGGACACCCCCGGAGCTGACGGCGCCGGACGCGGAGGACCACATCAACTCCTCCCTGTGCCACGGCTTCATCTTCGACATCTGCGGTTTGGAGATCGACCGGGTCACCGGCAAGATCGCCATCGACCGCTACGTCTCGATGCACGATTGCGGGCGCATCCTGCACCCCGGCATGGTCGAGGGGCAGGTGCGCGGCGGCTTCGCGCAGGCGCTCGGCGCGGCGGTCTACGAGGAACTCGCCTACGGCGACGACGGCGCCTTCCTGTCCGGCACCTTCGCTGACTACCTGCTGCCCACCGCGACCGAGGTGCCGGACCTGCGCATCCTGCACGTCGAGAGCCCGTCGCCCTTCACGCCGCTCGGCGCGAAGGGGGTCGGCGAGGGCAACTGCATGTCGACGCCGGTCTGCCTCGCCAACGCGGTGGCCGACGCCCTGGGCCTGGAAGCCATCGACCTGCCCCTGACGCCCGCCAAGCTCGCTGCCCTCGCGGCGGGCGGGGAGGAACGAGCGCCCCCCGCCGGCCACTCTGCCCCGAAGCCCGCCACGAAGACGGGCGACCGCACCTTGCGTGGGGAGGGCTCGGCCACCGTCACGGCTCCGCCGGAGACGGTCTGGGCGATGCTCCTCGACCCGGACGTGCTCGCCTCCGTCATCCCCGGTTCGCACGGGGTGCGGAAGCTCTCCGGCACACGGTTCCAGGCCGACGTCACGCTCGGCGTCGGCCCGGTGAAGGGCCGCTACAAGGCCGAGGTGATCCTCTCCGACCTCGACGAGCCCCGGGCGGTGACGCTCACCGGCACGGTGACGGGCGGCCTCGGCAGCGGTGGCGGCACCGGCCGCCTGACCCTGGAGCCCGACGGCACGGGGGGCACGCGGATCGCCTACGTCTACGAGGCGGCGGTGGGCGGCAAGGTCGCGGCGGTGGGCGGACGTCTCCTCGACGGGGCCGCGCGGGTGATCATCGGCGGGTTCTTCACCGCCCTCGCCCGGCGGGCGGGAGGCTCCGCCGGCCCGTCCTCCCGGCTTCCGGCTTTCCTGCGCCGCCTGCTTGCCCGCCTCGGAGTCCCGGCATGAAGCCCGCTCCCTTCGACTACCTCCGCGCCGCATCCCTGGACGACGCCCTCGAAGCCTTGCGCCAGCACGGCCCCGAGGCGCGGATCATCGCGGGCGGCCAGTCCCTGATGCCGATGCTCAACATGCGGCTGACGAAGCCCGCCGTCCTCGTCGACGTGATGCGCATCCCCGCCCTCAAAGAGCCCCGTCTCGACAAGGGGGCTCTCGTCATCCCGGCGGGCGTGCGGCAGGCCATCCTCCTCGACCGGCCGGGTCTCGCGAGGGATCTGCCGCTGCTGGCCGCCGCCCTGCCGTGGGTCGGGCACATCCAGACCCGGGCGCGTGGGACGCTGTGCGGCTCCGTCGCCCATGCCGACCCGAGCGCGGAAATCCCCCTCTGCCTCGTGGCGCTGCAGGGCGAGATTCACCTGCGCAGCCGCCGAAAAGTCCGGCGCGTGGCGGCCGAGGACTTCTTCACCGGCATGATGGTCACCGACCGGGCCGACGACGAGATGATCGAGGCCATCGCCTATCCCCTGCGCCGGGAGGGCACCGGCACGGCCTTCGCCGAGGTGGGGCGTCGGCACGGCGACTACGCCATCGTCGCCTGCGCCGCCGTGGTGGACGGCACCCGGATGCGGCTCGCGGTCGGCGGCGTCGCCGACCGGCCCACCGCCCGCGACTTCCCCCACCTCGACGGGTCGGCGCTCGACGATGCCCTCAACGCCTTCGCTTGGGACCTCGGCGCGGGGGACGATCTCCACGGCACCGCCCGCTACCGCCGCGAGCTCGTGCGCAGCCTCGGCCGCCGGGTGCTGGAACAGGCCGTCAAGGTCGCCCGCGGCGACACCCATCAGGAGGCCGTGCCATGCCACAGCTAGACGCGAAGGGCCGTCACACGGTGGCCTTTACCCTCAACGGGCGCGAGACCACGGTCGAGGTCGAGACCCGCACCCTGCTGACCGACGCCCTGCGCCACGGGCTCGGGGCCACGGGCACGCATGTCGGCTGCGAGCACGGCGTCTGCGGCGCCTGCACGGTGTCCATCGACGGGGTGCCCGCCCGGGCCTGCCTGACGCTCGCCGTGGGGGTCGAGGGCTGCGCCGTGCGGACCGTCGAGGGTCTGGCTCCGGAGCCCGGCCGCCTCGGGGTGCTGCAGGCGGCGTTCCGGCGGCGGCACGCCCTGCAATGCGGCTTCTGCACCGCCGGCATCCTGATGTCGCTCGACGCCTATCTCGCCTTCCGGCCGAACCCCTCGCGCCGGGAGATCACGGAAGTGATCGGCGGCCATCTCTGCCGCTGCACCGGCTACGCGCCGATCATCGAGGCCGCCCTGGAGGCGGCTGCGGAACTCAGGGGCGACATCCCGGCCCCGTCATCCCCGGAGGCCGCCCATGCTTGATCTCGGCACCAGCTTCCTTGCGAGCGTCTCCCGCGATCCCCGCGCCCTGGCCCTCGTCGATGGGGAGACCCGGCTGACCTACGCGGAGTGGTTCGGGGTCATCTCCGCAACCGTGGCCGGGCTCGACCGGCTCGGGCTGAAGCCCGGCGACCACCTCGTCACGGTCCTCCAGAACCGGCACGAGGCGGCGACCCTCCACTGGGCCTGCCAGTTCGCGGGCATCGTGATCACGCCGATCAACTGGCGGGCCAAGGCCGAGGAGATCGATTACGCGGTCGAGAACGCGCAGGCCCGCGCCATCGCCTACGAACCGGTCTCGGCCGGGAGCCTGCGAGACAGCGCGGCGTCGCAGCGAATCCCGCGCATCGCCGTCGGCACGCCACCCGGCCCCGGCGAGACGGCCTTCGCCGACCTCGCCGCCAGCGAGGGGCCTCCGGTGACGCCCCGGGCCGACGCGGAGGCGATCTCGCTGATGCTCTACACCTCCGGCACCACCGCCAAGCCCAAGGGGGTCCCGCGGCGACACCGGGCGGAGCGCGCGGCGGCCGTGGCCCATGTGGCGCAAAACCTCTACGGGCGCGGCGAGCGCACCCTCGGCGTGATGCCGCTCTATCACACGATGGGGGTGCGCTCGCTCCTCGCCATGTCGCTGATCGGCGGGACCTTCGTCTGCCTCCCCCGGTTCGACGTGGCCGGCGCGCTGCGGCTGATCGCGGCCGAGCGGATCACCAACCTCTACCTCGTGCCGACCCTCTATCACGACCTCGTGCACCATCGGGATTTCCCGGCGACCGACACGACCTCCGTGCGCAAGCTCGGCTTCGCCGGAGCGCCGATGACGGACGGCCTGCTCGCCCGCCTGACCGAGGCGTTCCGGCCGGACCTGTTCGTCAATCATTACGGCTCGTCGGAGGTCTACACCTTTACGATCAACCACGAGGCGGCGGTGAAACCCGGTTCGGCCGGGCGGGCGGGCCTCAACACGATGGTGCGCGTCGTACCCATGGGGGGCGACCCAGGCCGAACCGCCGCGCCGGGCGAGGAGGGCGAGATCGCCGTCATCGCCAAGGGCGACGAAGCCTTCGAGGGCTACTGGCATCGCCCCGAAGCCGACGCGAAGGCCTTTCGTGATGGCTGGTACTTCACCGGCGATACCGGCTTCGCCGACGCCGATGGCGACCTCTACGTCACCGGCCGGGTGGACGACATGATCATCACCGGGGGCGAGAACGTTTCGCCCGTCGAGATCGAGAGCCGCCTCTCCTTGCATCCGGCCGTGTCCGAAGTCGCCGTTGTGGGCCTGCCCGACGAGCGCTGGGGCCGGATCGTCGCGGCCTTCATCAAGCGGAGCGGCAGCACCGACGAAGCGGCGCTCGATGCCCATTGCCGGGCGGGCGGCCTGCCGAGCCACAAGCTGCCGCGCCGGTACGTCTTCGTGGACGAGATCCCGAAATCGCCGGTCGGCAAGCTGCTGCGCCGCCAGCTCGTAGCGGGCGAGTACGTGCCCGAAGGTACGACCGAGCCCCATGCCGAAGGCCACGAGGCCGCCTGACGGTCCCGCCCCCTCCCCGAATTTCCAGCGAGAGCCCAACCCATGACGAGTGACACCCCCACCATCGACCCGCGCATGACGAACCTCGACGGCTTCCGCGTCGAGATCGACGTGGAGCGCGAGCGCGCCGACGTGATCCTGGCGCGGCCGCCGATGAACGTCATCGCGATGCCCCAGCGCGATGAGATCCGCAAGGTCTTCGAGGCGCTGGACGAGGATCCCCGCGTGCGGGTCATCGTCCTGCGGGCGGAGGGCGAGCACTTCTCGTCGGGGGGCTACATCAAGGGCTTCCTCGACGCCTCTCCCGAGCACGTTTCGAAGCTCGCCTGGAACATGGCGGCGCCGGCCCGCTGCTCGAAGCCCGTCATCGCCGCCAACCGGGGCTACACGTTCGGTGTCGGCTTCGAGATCTCGCTGGCCTGCGATTTCCGCATCGTCTCCGAGACCTGCCGCTACGCGCTTCCCGAACAGAAGCTCGGCCAGATTCCCGGCTCCGGCGGCTCGGCCCGGCTCCAGAAGATCGTCGGCATCACCCGGACCAAGGATATCGTGATGCGCTCCAAGCGCATCCCCGGGCGGCAGGCCCTCGACTGGGGCATCGCCACCGAATGCGTACCCGATGCGGACCTGGAGAAGGCCACCGACGCCCTCGTGGAGGAACTGCGCGCCTTCTCGCCCATCGCCCAGCGCACCGCCAAGAAGCTCCTCAACGACACCGAGGACGCGAGCCTGTCCATCGCCATCGAGCTCGAAGGACACTGCTACAGCCGCCTTCGTCAGGCCGACGACTTCCGCGAGGGCGTCGAGGCGTTCCACGCCAAGCGCGCGCCGCGCTTCACCGGCTCATAGTCCGGCCGCGCCGGGGGGGCTGCCGAGCGGTTCCCCCCATCCTGTGACGCCTACCGCACCGCTTCGATCCCGCCCAGGCGGGAAACGACGGCGCACGCCCGAATGGCTCCCGCCCAGACCCAGAGCCCGAACCGGCCCCCCCGCGGCAACGACCGCATCCCCCGGAGGAAATCTATGCAGACCGCCGCCACCTTCGCATCCGATCCCCCCGCCCTCGCCAAACCCACAGGCCGGCAGACGGTGACCGCCGCCATGGCCTCGCTGTTCGGCTGGGGGCTCGATCTCTTCGACCTGTTCATCCTGCTTTACGTCGCGCCGGTCGTTGGCACGTTGTTCTTCCCGGCGGACAAGCCGATGCTGTCGCTGGCCGGCGCCTATGCGTCCTTCGCGGTCACGCTGCTGATCCGGCCCCTCGGCTCGGCCCTGTTCGGCTCCTATGCGGACCGCTTCGGCCGCCGTCGCGCCCTCATGGTGGCGGTGGTCGGCGTCGGCATATCGACCGCGGTCTTCGGTCTCCTGCCGACGGTCGGCCAGATCGGATGGCTCGCGACTGCGGTCTTCCTTTTCTTCCGCCTCGTCCAGGGCATCTTCGTCGGCGGCGTCGTCGCGGCATCCCACACGATCGGTACGGAATCCGTGCCGGAGCGGTGGCGGGGGCTGATGTCCGGGGCGGTCGGCGGTGGCGGCTCGGCCATCGGCGGCCTGCTTGCCTCCCTGGTCTTCTATGTCGTCTCGCTCATGGCGCCGGGAGAAGCCTTCGCCGACTGGGGCTGGCGGCTGATGTTCTTCTCGGGTCTCCTGACCTCGGTGATCGGCCTGATCCTCTTCCGCAATCTCGAGGAATCCCCGATCTTCAAGGATCTCCAGGCCCGGAAGGCGGCGCTCCGGGCAGGCGCTCCGGCGGAGGCCTCGCCGATCCGCTCCCTGTTCTCACCGTCCAACCGGGGAAGCTTCGCGGTCGCGACTCTCATCTCCTTCGGTGGTGGCGCAGCCTACTACCTTACGTCCGGCTACCTGCCGACCCTCCTCAAGCTCGTGAACGGCGTGCCGAACGCCACCGCCTCGATGATCCTGATCGGCGCCAACGTCGCGGCGGCGATCGGCGCCTGCGGCATGGGCGAACTGAGCCAGCATATCGGGCGCAAACGGTCGTTCCTTCTGATGGGCGTCATCCGCCTGCTCGCTTTTCCCGCCCTGTTCCTGACCATGGCGAACACGACGAGCCTCGTTGGGGTCGCGGCCTGCGCCTTCCTGCTGGCGCTCATCGCCAACGCCAGCTACGGGCCGCTGCTGATCTTCCTCAACGAAAAATTCCCGACGGCGGTGCGGGCCACGGGGACGGGCCTGACCTGGAACATCGGCTTCGCCCTCGGCGGCATGCTGCCGACGCTCGTCTCCCTTGTCGCCGACGGGCCGACGCAGATTCCGATGGTGCTGGCCGTCATCACGACCGGCGTCACCCTGGTCTATCTTGTCGGTGCCTTCCTGACCGACGAGACGCAGGGCAATCTCGACCGGGCCTGACGATACGGTTCTGCGCGGGCGGAGGCCTCCCATGACGAGTGATCCCCTCTGGACCTTCGCCTGCGCATTCTATGGCCGGCCCGGCGTCGCCGCGGCCTGCCTCGCCCTCCAGGACGAGGGCGGCGCCGATGTGCCCCTGCTCCTGTACCTGATCTGGTGCGGGAGGACCGGACGAAGGCTGGACGCCTCGGCGCTCGCCGGAGCGGAAGCCCGGATTGGCCCCTGGCGCGGACAGGTGATTATTCCCTTACGGGCGATCCGCCGGGCGATGCGGTCTGACCTCATGCCGGGCCAGGGGACGGAGGCGCTCCGGGAGCGGATCAAGCTCGCGGAGATCGAGGCGGAGCGCCTCACCCTCGCGGCTCTCTTCGAGGCCGCGCCGGTCCCAGATATGCCGGTGAGTTCGGGCGGCGAGGCGCTGGTCCTCTATGCCGCCCATCTCGGCCGGACCTGGCCGGAGGCACCGCTGCGGGTTCTCGCGACGGCGCTGGAGGGCTGAGCGCCGGTCAGCCTTCTCCGCTCCGCCAACGCCGGACGCCGGGTGCATCGATGTCGAACAGGTCGAGAACCCGCCCGATCGTATGGTCCACCATTTCGGCGAGGCTCTCCGGACGCGCGTAGAAGGCCGGAACCGGAGGGGCGATGATCGCCCCCATTTCCGAGAGCGCCGTCATGGTGCGGAGGTGGCCGGTGTGGAGGGGAGTCTCCCGCACCATCAGGACGAGGCGGCGGCGCTCCTTCAGGGTCACGTCGGCGGCCCGCGTCAGCAGGCCGGATGTGACGCCGGTCGCGATCTCGGCCTGGCTCCGCATGGAGCAGGGAGCCACGACCATGCCGCGGGTCCGGAAGGAGCCGGAGGCGATTGAGGCGCCGATGTCCCCCTGGGCGTAGGTCTTGGCGGCCAGGGCGCGGACGTCGGCGACCTTGAGGTCGGTCTCATGGGCCAGCGTCACCTCGGCCGAGCGCGACATCACGAGATGGGCCGGGATCGCGAGGTCGCGCAGGATTTCCAGGAGACGGATCCCATAGATCACCCCCGAAGCACCCGAGATGCCGACCACGAGGGGCAGCGGTGTCATCGTTCCTCCCGGCCGCAACGGGCGCGGCGACCTTGCCGGTGACAGTATCGGGGTGTGCTCGCCCGTGTCGAATAACGTCGGCTGATCGCTGCCATCAGTCCGGGGGGCTCAACCGGTGATGATATGGGCCTGGAGTGCGGCCGCCGCCGCGTTCAACTCCTCCTCAAGGATACCGATGAGGAGCTGCGCCGCGTAACTGAGCGGTTTCTGCGGATGGTGGATGATCACCAATTCGCGGGCGATGCGCGGCGCGACGATGCGGTAGGCCTTGAGGGACCCGTCGGCGAGCTGTCGGCTGACGGCGATGCTCGGCAGCACAGTGAAACGCGTCGAGCGCGCCACAAAGTCCGCGATCGCGGGGGGCAGGTCGAGTTCGAGCTTTGGGCACAGGGTCACGTCCGCGGCGGCGACACGGCGGTCGAGTTCGACGCGCAGGCCGTGTCGGGTCGAAGGCAGGATCAGGTCGAGGGCGGCGAGGTCCGCCATCCGGATGGGCAGGGGCAACGGCAACGGTGTGTCGCGCCCGCCGACCACGACCATTTCCTCGTCGAGGAGGGGGGCCATGACGAGGCCGAGGCGTCGGGCCGGCCGGTTGATCACAGCGAGGTCAAGGGCGCCGGTGCCGACGCCCTCGATGAAGGTGCTGCTGTAGCCATCGGCCAGCGATAGCTCGACCTCTGGGTAGGCCGCCGCGAAGCGAGCGAGGACGCTGGGGATCACGCTCATCGACAGGGACGACAGGATGCCCGCCGTGACGCGGCCCGACACTGTTTGGGACAGGCGCGCCATGGCCGCCCGGGCGTCGGCGACATCCCGCTGGATCGGGTGGACCAGCCGGTGCAGCGTCCGGCCGGCGGCTGTCGGCACCATGGCCTTCGGCTGGCGGTCGAACAGGCGCTGGCCGAGTTCCCGTTCCAGCTTGGCGATCTGCATGCTGAGCGCGGGCTGGACGACGTTCATCCGCTGCGCGGCGCGGGTGACGCTGCCCTCCTCGAACAGGGCGACGAAGTAGGAGATCTGACGGAGATCCATACACGGGACCCAGGCGACACGAGCAACGCGCCAGAGGACCATGTGCGGGCCGGTCGGCGCAATTCAAACCGGCTGATGGGCGGTATCACCAATCGTTATTTTTCCCGCCTGCGGGAAGAGCTTAACGCTTCCTCCCCTGGCAAGCTCGGTTGAGATGACCCCGCCGTGAGGACAGCATGAACGCGCCCACTCCCGTTCGTTCCCTCCGCGACTGGCTCGATCGGCTGTCCGGGGATGGGCGCCTCGCCATCGCGCGGCCGGGAATCGGCTTGCGCCACGAGGCAGCGGCGGTGGCGAACCGCCTCGACGGCCGGCAGGCCAGCCTATTTCCGCAGCCCGGGGGGCATCCGGGCACCATCGTCTCGGGCCTCGTGTCGAGCCGGGCCTGGATGGCGGAGGCCCTCGGCACCACGCAGGATCGCCTCGTCGCCCATTTCCAGCAGGCCGCCGCTCAGCCGCTCCCCTGGCACGAACGCAACTCCGCCCCCGCGCAGGAGGTCGTCCACCGGGAGGGACTCGACATCCTGAAGCTCCTGCCGGTGCCGACTTTGAACGAGCACGACAGCGGCCCCTACATCTCGGCGGGCCTGATGATCTCCCGGGACCCGGAGACCGGCCTGCAGAACGTCGCCATCCTGCGCTGCCAGATCAGCGGTTCAGACAGGATCGGCGTGCTGGTCCTGCCCCGGCATACCGACAATTTCTACCGCAAGGCCGAGGCCCAGGGCCGGGGCCTCGAAGTCGCCCTCGTGGTCGGCGTCGATCCCGCCTGCCTCCTCGCATCCCAGGCTATCGTGCCCCTCGGCCACGACGAGTTGGAGATCGCCGGGGCGCTCACCGGCCAGCCCCTCGACGTCATCAAGTGCCTGACGAACGATGTGCGCGTTCCGGCGAACGCAGAAATCGTGATCGAGGGCCGCCTCCTGCCCGAAATCCGCGAGCCCGAAGGGCCGTTCGGGGAGTTCCCGCAATATTACGGGGAGCGGGCCAAGCGGCACGTCATGCAGGTCGATGCGGTGACGCACCGGCGCGATCCGATCTTCCACATGATCGTCGGCGGCGGTCTGGAGCATCTGCTGCTGGGGGCGATCCCCCGGGAGGCCACGATCCTCGCGACGCTGCAGCGCAGCTTCCCCGGTGTCGAGGACGTGCATCTGTCCCTCGGGGGAGTCGGCCGTTACCACCTCTACGTCCGCCTGCGGAAGACGCAGGAGGGCGAGGCCAAGAACGTGCTGCTCGGGGCCTTCGCTGCCCACTACGACATCAAGCACGCCGTCGTGGTCGATACGGATGTCGACATCCACGATCCGCAAGAGGTCGAATGGGCGGTCTCGACGCGGTTCCAGGCGGACCGAGACCTCGTCGTCATCCCTCACGCCCAGGGCTCGAAGCTCGATCCCTCGGGCCGCGAGGGTGTCGGCGCGAAGATGGGTCTCGACGCGACCGTTCTGCTGGACGCGCCGCCCATGAAATTCAAGCGCATCCGTGTTCCCGGCGAGGCCGAGGTCGATCTCGACGCGGTGCTCGCGCCCGGCGCCGACTGGCGCGCGGTGATCGGCTGATCCCGTGAACGCCTTGCCCAAAACGGTCGACGTGTTGATCGTCGGCGGGGGCTCTGCCGGCTGCGTGATGGCCCACCGGCTCTCCGCCGACCCGCGGCGCCGGGTGCTCCTCGTCGAAGCCGGCATCGATACACCGCCGGGCCGGGTGCCGGCGGAGATCCTCGATAGCTATCCGATGCCGCTGTTCCATGGCGACACCTACATCTGGCCGGGGCTCGACGCGGCGGTCACCCGCGACTCCCGCGGTCGCATGCGGCGGCGGGCCTACGAGCAGGGCCGGGTGATGGGCGGTTCGTCCAGCATCAACGTCCAGGCGGCCAACCGCGGGCTGCCGCGCGATTACGAGGCCTGGGCCGCGCTCGGCGCCGAGGGGTGGGCCTGGGACGACGTGCTCCCGTATTTCCGCAGGCTCGAGACCGACCTCGATTGCGGCGGTCCGCTGCACGGCCATGATGGGCCGCTCCCGATCCGGCGCATCCTGGAGCCCGCATGGCCTCCCTTCGCCCATGCGGTCGCCCGCGCCTTCGATGCGACGGGGCTGCCCCGGCGCGTCGATCAGAACGGCGAGTTCGAGGACGGGATCTTCCCGCCGGCCTTCTCCAACCGGGACGACGCGCGGGTCTCGGCCGCCGCCGCGTATTTGGACGTGGGGACGCGGGCCCGGCCGAATCTCACCATTGCCGCCGGCCTCGAGGTCCGTTCGCTGGTGATGGACGGGCGCCGCGCGACCGGGGCCGTGCTGCGGCGGGGCGACGGATCCGAGCAACAAGTGAGAGCCGCCTCCGTAGTCCTGTGCGCCGGCGCTCTTCAATCGCCGGTGCTCCTCCTGCGTGCCGGGATCGGCCCGGGCGATGCGCTCTCCGCCTGCGGGATACCCGTCCGGCTGGATCGTTCGGGCGTCGGCGAGAACCTGCGGGATCATCCCGCTTTGACGATGGCCCAGGTCCTTCCCCGCCCGCTCCGGCTGCCCGAGACCTTCCGGCGCGCGAGCTTGCTGGCCCTGCGCTATTCGTCCGGCCATCCCGAAGGCTGCGCCTCCGATATGTATCTCACCGCCTCCGCCCGTGCCGGCTGGCACGCCCTCGGCGGACGCCTTGCGCTCTACTTCCTCTGGGTGAACCAGCCGCACTCGGTCGGGCGCCTGCGTCTCGATCCAGCAAACCCGTCCGGCCCGCCCGACATCGACCTCGGCCTGCTCTCGGATCGCCGCGATCTCGAACGCCTCGCCTCGGGGATTCGACTGCTCAGCGACCTCGTGGTCTCGCCCACGCTGAACCCCCGCTCAGACGACCTCTTCCCCGCGAACTATTCGCCGCTGATCCGGCGGTTGAGCGCCGTCTCCCCTCGCAACCGGCGGCTCACCGGCCTCCTCGCCCCCGTGTTCGATGCACCGGCCATGCTGCGCGCCCCGCTGCTGCGCGCGGTCCTAGGCGGCCACGCTTGGGCGACAGTGCTTCAGGACGATGGCGCTCTCGACGACTTTGTCCGGGACAACGTCTTCGGGGTCTGGCATGCGAGCGGTACGTGCCGCATGGGCCGGGCCGACGATCCCGGCGCGGTGGTCGATCCGGGGGGACGCGTCATCGGAACCGACAACCTGTCCGTCGCCGACGCATCGGTGATGCCCCGCCTTCCTAGCGCAAACACGAACGTCCCGACCTTGATGATTGCGGAAAAGATCGCGGAGAGGATGATGGTGGAGATGGGATGATCCCTCTCAACACATTCGGCACCTTTGCGGTGGCCGACCTACGGCTGGAATACCATTTCGTCGGTCCGCAGCCGGACTTGGCGCCGACGCTGGTGTTGCTTCATGAGGGTCTCGGTTCTGCCATGCAGTGGGGTCCGCTGCCGGAAATTCTGGTCGAGAAGACCGGATGCGGTGTCCTGGCTTTCTCGCGCCAGGGTTATGGGGCCTCGAGTCCCGTGCCTCTGCCCCGCCGGACCGACTTTCTCGAACATGAAGCCTGCACCATACTTCCCCAGGTCCTCGACCTCGCGGGACTGCGAAGCGGCCTGCTGATCGGCCATTCCGATGGCGCCTCGATCGCGGCCCTCGCGTTGGCGGAGGGCGACACCCGCGTGCGGGGCGGCGTCCTCATCGCGCCCCATTTTTTCGTCGAGGAGGCGACGCTGGCCGGGGCCCGACGGGCCCGGGACGCCTACGACAATGGCGATCTGAAGGTCCGTCTCGGCCGTCGGCATACCGACGTCGAGGGAGCCTTTCGCGGCTGGAACGACGCCTGGTTGGATCCGGCTCGGCGCGGATGGACAATCGAGACAGCCCTTACGCGATGGACCGTCCCGGCAATCATCATCCAGGGGACAAAGGATGCTTACGGAACTAAGGCCCAGATTGGTGCCGCTCGCAGACTTTGCCCGGCCGGTCTGCTGACTGTTTATGAGATGCCGAATGTTGGGCATCACCCACATCGCGAAGCGTTGGCAGAAACTGCCGACGTCATCGCCCGCTTCGTCACACCTGTCTTGAGCAGAAATTAAGTCTCCACAAGACAATGTCTGATTGACCTTGAAACACACAGTCGCGAGGCCGGATGCCGGCCCCCTTTCCCGTGGGGGGGCAGGAGGCGGTGTCAGGTTCGTTGACAGGGTTATTTGGAGTCACCTGCCTCCCAGGCCTCATCCAGATCGAGCTTTCCAAATCCGGGCGAGGACAAAGCCCAGCCGTGGTACTGGGCACGTTCGCCCACGTTGCCGCCCGACAGCTTTCGGCGGGTTCGCCTCCTCGACGGAATGACCGGATTGGATCGGGTAAGAGGCTGTCCCTTTTTCCAGCAAGCCCCCTCCAAAGCGGACCGGCCGCTTTCGGCCAGATTACGCCATGCCGGATCGCCAACCCGCGCAAAATCAGCCGTTCGGCTTTGCGCCCATCCCAGCCGCTCGGCCGTCTCTCGTGACTTCTCCGAAGCGGACGTTGCAGCAGCTCTGCTTGTGGGTCTCAGTTGCGCCATCAGCGGACCTTACGTCGAAACCACTGGAATGGCCGCTTGTAGCCGCACAGCTACCGCTGAGATGGAATGGTCGGTCCGGCAGCCACAAAGTCGTGATGCTGTGTAACACTAAAAATGGGTCGTCTACGGACCGGCGCTGCGAGGGCGATCACCCCTTCGGCCTAACTGCCGCTCACGAAGCCGCAAAGCCTTTCGACGTTCCCGACGGCAGGTCATCGCAAACCCGTGGTTCGACATGTAGCTATGCGGCACGATCGATCGGCCATGCCGCCTTCGTGTCAATGGTCCGGTCAGCGCGTCGGGATGGGCATCCCGCCTCGATAGTCGTAGAAGCCGCGGCTGGCCTTGCGGCCGAGCCAGCCCGCCTCGACGTACTTCACCAAGAGCGGACATGGCCGGTACTTCGAGTCGGCGAGGCCCTCATGGAGGACTTGCATGATCGACAAGCAGGTATCCAGCCCGATGAAATCGGCAAGCTCCAGCGGGCCCATGGGATGGTTCGCGCCGAGCTTCATCGCGTTGTCGATGGACTCCACCGAGCCGACGCCCTCGTAGAGGGTATAGACGGCCTCGTTGATCATCGGCAGCAGGATGCGGTTGACGATGAAGGCCGGGAAGTCCTCCGACATCGTCGACGTCTTGCCGAGCTTGGCGACGAACGTCCTGGCCGCCTCGTAGGTCTCCTCTCCGGTCGCAATGCCGCGGATCAGCTCGACCAGCTGCATCACTGGCACCGGGTTCATGAAATGGACGTCGATGAAGCGCTCGGGACGGTCCGTGGCGGCGGCGAGCCTCGTGATCGAGATGGACGAAGTGTTGGTCGCGACCAGGGCCTCCGGGCGGAGCGACGGACACAGCGCGGAGAAGATCTCGCGCTTCGTCGCCTCGTTCTCGGTCGCCGCCTCAATCACTAGGTCACACTCCGCCAAGTCCGCGAAGCTGTGGGCCGGGACGATGCGCTTGCGCGCGTCGCTCCCCGCAGTCTCCCCAAGCTTCCCCTTCGACACGAGCTTGGCCAAGCTTCGGTCGATGTTAGCGAACGCCGTCTCGATGCGCTTCTCCTCGCGGTCGTTCAGGCGCACGGCGAAGCCCGCGGTCGCGCATGCCTGGGCGATGCCGGTGCCCATCTGCCCGGCGCCGATGACGCAGACGCGGTTGATCTCGATCATCATGCCTCGCCCCTAACGCCGTCGCCTCACGATCACCCAGGCTGCCCCTGTTTCGACGCCAGAGCGCCCTCGATCTCGGCCAGGACGGTGGGGTCCTCGATGGTAGCCGGCGCCGCATAAACTTCGCCGTCCGCGATCCGCTTGATGGTCGCGCGCAGGATCTTGCCCGAGCGCGTCTTTGGCAGGCGGTCGACCGCGACGACGCGCCTGAGAGCTGCCACCGGCCCGATCCGCTCTCGAACCAGGGCGACCACCTCGTCGGCGACCCGCCCCGGATCGGTGCTCACGCCGGCCTTGAGGACGATCAGGCCGCAAGGCACCTCGCCCTTCAAGGTATCGCGGCAGCCGATGACGGCGCACTCGGCGACCGCCGGGTGGGCAGAGACGACCTCTTCCATCAGGCCGGTCGACAAACGATGCCCGGCGACGTTGATCACGTCGTCCGTCCGGCCCATCACCCAGACATAGCCGTCCTCGTCCAGCGAGCCGGCGTCGGCGGTGTCGTAGAAGCCCGGGCGGGCAGCAAGGTAGCTTTCCCGGAAGCGGTAGTCCGCGTTCCAGAGCGTGACCGCCGCGCCTGGGGGAAGAGGCATCTCCAGGACGATGCTGCCCATCTCGCCGTGACCGACGGGCTGCCCGTCGCCGTCGAGGATGCGGATCGCGTAGCCCGGCATCGGCACCGCCGGGGAGCCGTGCTTCACGGGCAGCCGTTCGAGGCCGAGAGGGTTGGCCGCGACCGCGCAGCCGGTCTCGGTCTGCCACCAATGGTCGATAACGGGCACGTCGAGCAGACCCTCCGCCCAACGCACCGTCTCCGGGTCGGCGCGCTCGCCGGCCAGGAATAGGGCGCGCAGGCACGACAGGTCGTACCCCGAGAGCAGACGGCCCTCGGAATCCTCCTTGCGGATCGCCCGGATCGCGGTCGGGGCCGTGAACAGGACCTTGACGTCGTAATCGGCGATGACGCGCCAGAAGGCGCCGGCGTCGGGCGTGCCTACAGGCTTGCCCTCGTAGAGGACGGTGGTGCAGCCGTGCAGCAGCGGCCCGTAGACGATATAGGAGTGGCCGACGACCCAGCCGACGTCGGAGGCCGCCCAGAAAACCTCGCCCGGCGCCATCCCGTAAATGGCGTCCATCGTCCAGCGCAGGGCGACCATGTGGCCGCCGTTGTCGCGGACGATGCCCTTCGGCTTCCCGGTCGTCCCCGAGGTGTAGAGGATGTAGAGCGGGTCGGTCGCCGCCAGCCGCGCGCATGGGCACTCGCGGCCGCCGTCGAGCGCGGCCAGGGCCTTGTCCCGCAACGCCCCCCAGTCATGGTCGCGGCCAGGCATCAGCTCGGCCTTGAGCCGCTCGCGTCCGAGGATCACACAGGCCTGGGGACGGTGCCGCACCAGCGTCAACGCCTCGTCGAGCAGCGGCTTGTAGGCGACGACCCGGTTCACCTCGATCCCGCAGGTAGCCGACAGGACAACCTTCGGCGCGGCGTCGTCGATGCGGGTGGCGAGCTCACGGGCGGCGAAGCCGCCGAACACCACCGAGTGCACCGCGCCGATGCGTGCGCAGGCCAGCATGCCGACCACGGCCTCGGGAACCATCGGCATGTAGATGACGACCCGGTCGCCGGCCTCGACGCCCAGGTCCCGAAGCACGAGCGCGAAGGCCTGCACCTCCCGCAGCAGCTCGGCGTAGGTGAAGGTCCGGACTGTCGCCGTGACGGGACTGTCGTAGACCAGGGCCGGCTGGTCGGCCCGGCCCTCGGCAACGTGGCGGTCGAGGGCGTTGTGGCAGGTGTTGCAGACCGCGTCCGGGAACCAGCGCCCGTAGACGCCGGCATTCGGGTCGAAGGCGACGCCTGGCGGCTCGAACCAGTCGGCGACGCCCGCTGCGTCCATCCAGAAGCCAGCCGGATCCCGGCGCCACCCGTCGTAGGTGTCGCGATAGCCCATGCGTTCCTCCAGGCGCCACTGTGGGCGTCGGTTCGTGCGCCCTTTGGGCGTCGTTCTAGATGGTCCGGCACCGCGGCCACGGCCGCGAAGCGGAGGGACGGTCCCAAGGTGGCCGTCGTCAACCGCGGCGGCGCCGGGTCTGGCCGCCACAGCGCCCGCAGCATTGCGCGGTTGCCTGCTTCGAAGTTCAGGTAATTAAACCGCGTTAGATTTATCAGTCAATCGTTTATTTTGCCGATCAGGATGCTAAGCAGGCATGGTAGGTAGGGAGCCGGTGGCATGGAACAGCAACGGATTGGTCGACGCGAGGCGGTGAGCGAGCACAAGCGGGGGCTTATCCTCACCGCCGCCCGTGAGGTGTTCGAGGCCGAGGGTCTCGAAGGGGCGAGCCTGCGCGCCATCGCCGGGCGGGCCGGGTACACGCCGGCAGCCCTTTACTTCCACTTCGACTCGAAGGAGGCGATCTACGCCGAGGTACTGCGCGCCTCGCTCGCGGCGCTCGGCGATGCCGTCCAGGCCGCCGTCGCGAAGGCGAAGACGCCCCAGGATCGCTTGCGGGCGGCGGCCCTCGGGTTCTTCCGGTTCTACGCGGAAAACCCGCGCGACCTCGACCTGGGCTTCTACCTGCTGCGCGGGGGCATGAAGCCAGCGGGCCTCGGCAAGGAGCGCGACGAGCAGCTGAACGCGGCGCTGGAGACGGCCCTGCACCCCATCGCGGCCGCGGCCGTGGAACTCGGCGCTTCCGAGGCCGACGCTAACGTCGTCATGGTCGACGTGTTCGCCCACGCCACCGGGCTCCTACTTCTCCTTCACACCGGCCGCATCCGCATGTTCTCCGCCTCGGCCTCGGCGCTGATGGAGGACTACCTCCACTACCGGATGGCCAGGATCGGGGACTGACATGC
The DNA here is from genome assembly GCF_003254375.1 of Methylobacterium sp. XJLW. Lineage (NCBI taxonomy): Bacteria > Pseudomonadati > Pseudomonadota > Alphaproteobacteria > Hyphomicrobiales > Methylobacteriaceae > Methylobacterium > Methylobacterium sp. XJLW. Next base: position 1,118,554 of record NZ_CP016429.1, read on the forward strand.
TGACCATCGAGGTACGCGCGTCGACCCTTCTCGTCGTCGACTTCCAGGCCCGGCTCATGCCGTCCATCGACCAGGGCGCGACCGCCATGGCGAACGCGAAGCGCCTGATCGAGGCGGCAGCGTTGCTCGACGTCCCGAGCCTGTTCACCGAGCAGAACGCCAAGGGGCTCGGACCGACCGTGGCGGAACTGGAGCCGGATCCCGCCATCCTGGCCCACAAGATGACCTTCGATGCCTGCCGCGCCCCCGGTTTCCTGGACCGCCTCGACCCGGGCCATGCCGTGGTCGTCGCCGGTTGCGAGGCCCACGTCTGCGTCCTTCAGACCGTGCTCGGGTTGCTGTCGCGGGACCGGAAGGTGTTCGCTGTACGCGATGCCCTCGGGGCCCGCCGGGCGGAGAACAAGGAAACCGCGCTGCGCCGCATGGAGCGGCACGGCGCCGAGATCGTCACGACCGAGATGGTGGTGTTCGAGTGGCTCTCCACCTGCGAACACCCTCGGTTCCGCGAGGCCGTCGCGCTGATTAAGTGACGCCACGGTCGAGACAGGATAGGCAACCCCGCCCGCACATGCGCGGGCATGTCTTGGTGGCCAGACCGATGGCTTATGCCTGTCCTGAGGGCCCGCTCCCGACCCCGAGCGGTCCTCGCGCGTAGGTAACAGGGTCAGGTCTGGACCGTTAGAGGGCGATTGCCCCCGCCTCACCCGGGACGAACTCGGCGACGACCGCCGCGTCCCGCTCGCCGGCCGCGTGCAGGGCGGCGACCAGCGCATCCGCATCCTGGCGCGCGACGGCTAGCAGGAGGCCTCCCGAGGTCTGAGCGTCCGCGAGCAGAACCTAGCTGTCCCGATCGGCGTCGCCGTGATCGAGCCAGCCGGCCGCCAGCGCGTGAACGCTTCCATCGGGAGCGCAACCCTGGCGAAGCAGATCTTGCACCCCGTTCAATGTAGGCACGCGGCCTCGAAGGATTCGGGCGCCAACTCCGGCGCCGGCGGCCATCTCGTGCAGGTGGCCGATGAGACCGTAGCCGGTCACGTCGGTGCCGCCTCGGACGCCGAAATCCCGCGCCACCTTCCCGGCTGCCGCGTTGAGCCGCACCATGCTACGGGTGGCGCGCCCGATGTCGGCCTCGGAAGCGAGACCTCTCTTGATGGCGGTGCTGACCACGCCCACCCCGAGCGCCTTGGTGAGCACCAGGACGTCGCCGACGCGGCCGCCAACCTTCGTGATGATCCGGTCGCGCTCGACCTCGCCGACGACGGCCAGGCCGTATTTCGGGCTGGCATCGACGATGCTGTGTCCGCCGGCCAGCACCGCGCCGGCCCGCGTCACCGAGTCCATGCCGCCGGCCAGCAGTCGCTGCAGCATCTCTTGCGGGAACTCTCGCGGGCAGGCCAGGATGTTGAGGGCCAGCAGCGGCCGGCCGCCCATCGCGTAGACGTCCGACAGCGCGTTGGCCGCCGCGATCCTCCCCCAGTCGAACACGTCGTTGACGACCGGGGTGAGGAAGTCGAGCGTGACCACGAGCGCCCTGTGGTCGTCGAGCGCGTACACGGCGGCGTCGTCGGGGGCATCCAGGCCGACCAACAACTTCCCGTCGCTGCCCCCGCCGCCGACGAACGCGGTCACCTGCTCGATGACGGACTGCGGCACCTTGCAGGCGCATCCACCTGCCGGGGAGTACGACATCAGCGGCTGGGGCAGCGCGTTCATGCGGCTTTGCCTTCCTTGAGCAACGTCCGCGAGACCGCGTTGAGCTGGATCTCGGTGGCGCCAGCCGGGATGCGCAGGTTCCGGGCGACGCGAAAGAGCTTTTCCTCGGGCGTGCCTCGCAGCATGCCGTTCGCACCGTGCACCTGAACGGCGTTGTCGGCGACGCGGTAGAACGCCTCGTCGCTGGTCACCTTCACGAGGGAGACGAGCCGCGGCGCTTCGCGATCGAGGGGGATGGAGAAGGCGCCGATCTGGTCGAGCCGGGCTTGGCCGACGAGGGAGGCGGCTCGGGCCTGGTAGACGTCGGCGTCCATCCTCGCGATCAGGTGCTGGACGGCCTGCAGCTGCGCGAGCGGTTTGCCGCCTGACTTGCGCTCGTGGGCGTAGATGATCGCGCGCTCGACCAGCCACTCGCCCCAGCCTGCGCACATGCCGCCGCGGCAGAGGCGGCGCCAGTTGATCCACGACATCGCCAGGGCGAAGCCGTCACCGATCTGGCCGACGATGTTCTCGGCCGGGATGCGAACATTCTCGAACTGGAGCCGGCCGGTGAGGCCATCGTTGATCAGCGTCGGCTGGTCCCCGATCCGGCTGAAGCCCGGCATCTTGGCATCGACGAGGAACATGGAGAGGGAGCGGGTCCCCTTCCCGGGATCGGTGACGGCGACAACCTGGTAGACGTCGGCAAAGTGCGCGTTAGTGATCCACGCCTTGCGACCGTTGAGGATCCAGTCGTTGCCGTCGCGCGTCGCGTAGGTCTCCATTCCGAGCACGTCGGACCCCACGTTCGGCTCCGTGTTCGCGAAGGCGGTCGTGATCTCGCCCCGCACCAGCGGCAGGAGGTACTTCTCCCGCGCCGCGTCCGAGACGTGCTCGAACGGCGGGCTGGCTCCCTCCGTCCAGGCCAGCGCCGCGAGGCCGAGGCCGAGGCCGGAGTGGCGGTAGATGAACTCCTCGACGTGGTGCATCTCGACCCGGCCGAACCCGCCGCCGCCGAACCGCTCCTGGATGTGAGGGCAATGCAGCCCCAGCTTGCCAGCTCGACGCTGCACCTGGCGCCGGGCCTCCCACACCGCCGGATGCATGCGCCCCTCGGAGTCGAGCGCGGGGTTGTCCGGAGTGCCGGCTCCTTGCTTGGCGAGCTCCTGCTCGATGGGCGCGACGTCGTCTGCCAGGAACCGCGCGAACCGGTCCGTGTAGTCGCGGACGCGTGCGCTCGGCTCAAGCGCCTGCTGTGTCGTCGTTGCCGTTCCCTCAGCCATCGCGGTCCACCTCCCACTTGCTAGATTTATCGAACACCGTTAGATAGTTTAACGGTGTTTGAATCTTTGTCAAAGGGTTTCGGGGTTCGTATGGAAACCGATCGGCAAGCAGGGGGTGGGGAATGCATGACCACGTACGCCTGCGTCACGGGGCGCTTCCAGCCCGTGCACGACCAGCACCTCGAACTCATCGGGATGGCACTGGCCCGTGCCGGGCGGGCGGTGGTGGGGGTCACGAACCCGGATACCGACGCGCGGCGAGCTGAGGCGACATCCCGGCACCGCCACACCTCCAAGGCGAACCCTTTCAACTACTTCGAGCGGCTCACTCTGCTGCGCGCGGCGCTATGGGCAAAGGGCTGGGAGGAGCGTGTCATGATCGTGCCGTTCGACCTGACCCGTCCCGCCTGCTGGCCCGAGTACGTGCCTCTCGACGCTCTCCAAGTGGTCCGTGTCTTCAGCGAGTGGGAGCGCGAGAAGGCCCGGCAGTTGCGGGAGGCGGGCTACCGGGTCTGGGAGGTGGCCGGCGATCCCGCGTCCAAGGTCCACGCGACCGACATCCGCGATGCGATGGCCCGCGGCGGGGATTGGACTACGCTCGTTCCCGCCGCGACGATCCCGCTCCTGCGCGAGATGCTCGCGGTCCGTTCGGAGGTGACGGCATCATGAAGGCTCCCGGCTACGGAGAGGATCAGCCGCGCTACGACGACGACAGGCTTCCGGTCGTGCTGGTCCTGCTCGACGGGCTCGGTGACCGCGCTCTTCCCGAGCTTGGAGGACGGACGCCATCGGAAGCGGCCCACACGCCCCATCTCGACGCCTTCGCCCGGCGCGGCGCATCCGGGTGGCACCTGCCGTTCGGGTGGGGTGCCGCCCCGTCCTCGGAGGTCGCGCACTGGTCGATCTTCGGCTACTCGGGCGTTCCGTTCCCGGGCCGGGCAATCTTGGAGGCCCTGGGCGGGGGCATCCCCGTTCCCATGGACACGGCGACGACGTTCGCGTGCCTGCGCACCTCGCGCGTCGTCGACGGGCAGGTCCGCGTGACCGGGCGCGCCCGCCGCGACCAGCGGGACATGACCGACGCGGACGGCCTCTACGAGGAGCTCGGTCCGACCTTCTCCGCCTTCGGCGCGCAGGTGCACCGGCTCGGCCGCGGGGAGGCCATCGTCTTCTTCCCGGCCTTCGCGAACGGCGAGGTCACCGATTCCGACCCGTTCTTCGAGGACTACCACCCGTGGCTCAGGGTCCGGCCGGTCCACGAGCGGGCCGCCGACCTCGCGACGCACCTCAACACGATGCTCCTGACCACCCGGCAGATGCTGGAGGGCAATCCGATCAACCTCCGCCGCGCGGCCGAGTCTAGGCCGCCCCTCGACGTGCTGACGACAAAGTGGGGCGGTCACCGCTCCGAGCTCCCCGCCTTCGAGACCATCGCCGGGGTGCCGGGTGCCGCAGTGACCAACAGCCGGCTCTACAGAGGCTTCTGCGCGCTGTTCGCGTTAGCCGAGATCCAGCAGCCCCCGCTGAAGGACCTCGCCGACGACATGCGCGCCCGTCTCGTCGCCGCCGACGCGCTCATCGCGGGGGGCGCACGCTTCGTCCACGTTCACACCAAGGCCACCGACGAGGCCGGGCACACCAAGGACCCGCGCGGGAAGCTCGAAGTTCTGGAGGCGCTCGACGCGGGCTTGGAAGGCCTCGTGGAGCTCAGCCGGCGCGCCGTCGTCATCGTGACCGGGGACCACGCGACGCCGTCGAGATCCGGCGTGCTGCACACCTCCGATCCGACGCCATTCGTGATCTGCGGCCCCGAGACGCGCTCCGACCCGGTCGAGCGTTTCGGGGAGGCCGCCGCCGCCGCCGGATGGATCGGCCGCATCCGTGCCGGAGAGATCCTCCCGCTGGCGTTCAGCGAGGCCAACCGCCCGGTGTTCCTCGGCCATAGGGCAACGCCGCGCCCGACCCTAGCGCTCCCGGACCGTCCCGAGCCGATGCCCCTCGGTGCGCCCGACCTGTGACCGTCGGGTCGGGAGACCGCCCATGCCGCCGCGTAGCCCGGCACGCCGCCGGCGACCCTGGCGATCGTTACGGCCCGACGCCCTCGACGATCACCACGTCGACCACCGCCGCTCCCTCGCGCAGCTGGGCCACCTCGACGTATTCCGGCGAATGCCAGCAGGTGCGGGCCGTCTCGTAGTCGTCAAAGGCGATGACCACGTTGCGCGGCCTCGCCTCACCTTCGGCGGCTTCCAAGCGTCCGCCGACGACCAGGAACCGACCGCCGAAGCGCTCGACGACCGCCGGCAGCGCCTCGGCGTAAGGGGCGTACCTGGCCGGGTCCGTTACGGTGATGCGCGCGATCCAGTAACCGTTCGGCATGAGCCCTCTCCCTGGCCGCCGCTCCCGTGCAGGCGGACTGCCGCATGTCTCGGGAGGCAGGATAGCGTCGAGCGGGCGAGACGGCGATGCCCGTCGCGTCCCGGCATGTGCCGGCTCGTCGTACGACGGCGCGCCCGCTCAGGCGGCCGCGATCACGGGCACCTCGGCAAGGCGCGTGGTGTAACGAGGCGAGCGCATCTCGAACTTCGTCGACCAGTCGCGCCTCTCGGGAAACCCTGCAGCCGCCGGGACCGGGGCCCCGCGACCGAACCGGCCGATGCAGGCATCGAGCGCCGCCATCAGCGCCGCGCTCCCGGTCTAGCTGGCCGAAGCCGGGTAAGGCGCGTTGCGACGCGGCCAGGGGCACGAGGTCGGACGTGACCACCCGGCATTGGAATAACGGTAGCTGTCACTTCAAACCTTGCGCACGCCGTGCGTCGATGCCTTCAGTAGCACCAGCGTATCGTTCGAGGCCTCGGGCAAACTCACCACGATCGCGACCGAGCGCTGCGGCCGGTCGCGATCGTGCTCTGAGGTATGGAAGAAGACCATGACGCGGTCGGTAACGAGCCCCTCGCGCCGGAGCTTCCCCCCGAGGCGGGTAGCGTGGGTCGTCGCAACCGAGGCGACTTTATCGGAGGCAGATACGATGACGTTCGCTCTGGGCCACCGCGTCGGATGATGAGGCAGGACATGCCGATGTTGCGGCGGCCACTTTCAGGTCCGTTTCTGCCCTCCGAGCAGACATCCGGGTAGGCAGAGCGGAAGGTTCGCAAGGGTTCGATTGTGTTGAAAAACTCGGGATGCAACCGAAGCAGTGCACCACACCGCTCCATCCGGAGAAAGATTATTCGGTGACCTCGCGTATCTCGATCAATATCGGAGTGCAAGGCGACGAAAAGAGAAAAACCTCCCCTGTGGTGAGCCTCAGAACGAGTTAGCAGGCGTCGCCTCTGAGTTTTTCAACACAATCGGTCAATCTAAGGCATTCAGCTGAGCCGCGCCAAACGTCCGCTTACCCACGACCCGGCCCCCAAAGCGGACCAGCAGCTTCCGGCCAGATTCCGCCACGATGGATCGCCATAGCGCGCATAACCGGACGTTCTGCTTCGCGCCCATCCCAGTCGTCCCCTCCGGAATTGACAACCGCGGAAAGCGGACATCATCACCGAGGGTGTCGCCCTGAGTGCGGTCAGCCTGTAGCGTTGCGCGCCACGGTGCTGACCAACGATCCCGCAGTAGCTCTACTCGAAAATCTCCACCCCGTTGCACGCCAGCGCCAAACTCTTGCCGTGGGCCATCTGCAACTCGATATAGCGCAGCTTCAGCACGACCTGCTCCGCGTGCGTTTTCCAACCTCGCCGCGTGCCCGCCTCTTTCTGCTTGGCTGATCCTCTCAATCAGCCTGAGGTGAAGCCAGCCGGTTGAGGTCCTTACGCCTTGATCCGTGATACCGCAGCGACCCTGGGAGGGGTCGAAACCGTCTGCTCATGATCACCGCGATTGCATGTTTGGTCGATTTAGAACAAAATACGAACATGCTTGTGAGCGCCTGAGCGGCCAACGACATGTCTCCTCCTAGTTCGGGCCGCACGCTGTTCTTCTTCGAGAAACCCTCGGCGATGCGGCAGCTGCAGCGCTTCTTCCGCTCACCGAACACCGTCTGCGTGGCCGCCGAGGGGCACCTGCTGTCGGCCGAGGAGCCGGGCAGCATCCGGCCCGAGTGGAAGCCCTGGCGCTTCGACGCGCTGCCCATCAAGCTCGCCACGATCCCGGTCAGCTGCGGCACCAACCGGTCCGGCCAGTCGCACGAGCCGAAGATCGCCGCCATCCGGCAGGCGCTGAGCGGCGTCGAGCGCGTGATCATCGCGACCGATCCCGGGCGCGAGGGCTCGATGATCGCCTGGGAGGTGCTGGAGCACCTCGGCTGGCGCGGCCGGGTCGACCGGCTCAAGCTCGGCGCGCTCGACGAGGTCTCGATACGCCGCGCCTTCGCGGCCCTGGCCAAGGAGCCGGGCTCAGGCGAGCGCGACTATGCCGCCTACCTCGAAGCGCTGTGCAGGCAGTACGAGGATTATCACCTCGGCCTGAACGGCACGCGGGCCATCTCGCTGCGCCTGCGCCCGCCCGCGTTCCGGGAACCCTGGCGCTTCGGCGGCGTGCAGACGCCGACCCTCGCCATCCTGGCCGATCTGGAGGAGCGCATTCGCTCCTTCGTGCCGCGGGACTTCTTCAAGGTCGCCCTGCACCTCGGCACGCAATCCGGTGCCGCGCTGACCCTATGGCATGCACCCAAAGAGCGGATCTTCGACGCGGCGGCCGCCGAGACGATCCGGACGGCCGCCGCGACGTGGTCAGGTCCCCTGGCGGTCGAACACAAGGACGTGCGCCGTGCACCGCCCCGGCTGTTCTCGAAGGATACGCTGGCACGGCGCTGCGCCAAGCGGTTCGGCTGGGACCCGCAGCACACGGCCGGGCTCGCCCAGGAGCTGTACGATCAGGGCTACTTCAGCTACCCGCGCACCGAGTCCGAGTACCTGCCGGAGGGGCAGGCGGGTGATGCCGCCGCGATCGTCACCGCCATCGCGACCGTGCTGACCGATGTGCGCGATGTCGTCCCGGCGGGCGAACTGCCCCTGATCCGACGCGGGGCGAAGGGGCACTACGTCAAGGACCCGGGCGAGCACCACGCCATCGTGCCCCTGCGCAAGGTGCCGGAGCGTGGCCGCCTCTCGGTCGACCAGTTCCGGTTGTGGGAGCTCGTCGCGAAAGCCTTTCTCGCCGCCCACCTGCCTGACGGCATCGACGCACGCACGAGCGTCACGGCCGAGGTCGGGACGCCGCTGGGCGCGAAGCGGTTTGCCGTGTCGGGCAGCGTCATCCGTGCCCCTGGGTGGCGTGCGGTCTACGGCAGCGAGGCTGAACTCGAAGCGGACGTCGTGCCCGGCAAGGCCAAGCGCGAGGCGGAGGCCACGTCCGCGCGCCTGCCGCTCGTGGACGACGGAGAGGGCGCATCGGCTGCGGGCGCGGATGTCGCCACCGCGATGACCGAGCCGCCGCGTCGGATCACCCGAGGCGAGTTGCCGGTGGTGATGGGTCGGCTGATCGACCAGGTCGATGATCCGGCGGTCAAGCGCGCCCTGGAGAACCCAGTCAATCCGAACGAACCCAAGGGCCTCGGCACGGCCGCCACCCGCGACACGATCCTGCCCAAGCTTCTGAAGAGCCGCTACATCACCCTGGCCAACGGCAAGGACCCGGCCATTGAGGTGACCGAGGTCGGGCTGGCCTTCATGACGGCGGTGCGGCGCGTGTTTCCGACCTACGGCGACCCGGTCGGACGCGCCCTGTTCGAAGCGGAACTGGCCGAGATCGGTCGTGCGGCCACGCGTGCCGAGGCCGTCGAGCGCGCGAACGCCTTCCGGCAGCGCACGCGCACGCGCCTGGATGAGCTGATCGCCGCGATCGCGAACTCACCGGTCGTCAGCCTCGATCCGAGCCTGATCCCGCCCGGTCAGGCCGACAACCGGCCGCCGACGCCGGCCATGGTGTCGTTTGCGGCGAGCTTAGCTGAGAGAAAGGGCGTGAAGCTGCCGCGTGGCTGCAAGAGCAGCATCAGCGTGTGCCGGGCTTTTCTCGACACCCACGCCGGGCCACGCGTACCTCAGGAGGGCGACGCCGATCAATCCCGCGACCGCGGGACTCCGAGCGCGGCAATGCTCAAGTACGCACACAATCTGGCCCAGCAGCGTGGCATCACCTGTCCGCCGGAGGCTGAGACCGACTTCGACGCATGCTGGCGCTTCCTCGACGCGCACGCCGCTCGGCCGCAGCGTGGAGCGGAGACGCCGAGTTCCGGCGCAGCCAAAGCCAGGGAGCCTGCCGGGCGAGGCAAGCGGCGTGGCAGGGCGGCACCGGCGTCGCGACAGCCAGCACCACGACGTCGAGCCTGAGGGCGTTCATCCGACCGGAGCCCGGGTGCGAGCCGCATCAAGGATGGCCGCCATCACGGCAACTGCCGCCGCCCCCAACCGAACTCGATCAGAAGCCCTGCGTTAAGCCTCCGCAAACAATACCCTTGGATTCAATCAGAAGTTGCGCAAAAGCTTGGCAGCAGCCGACCCTTTGCGAGCGGGAATACGATGAGCGAGATACCGTGGTCCGTCGTCATGGATACACAACGGCTCCGGGATCTTTAGGAGCTGCACATCCTCGATACCTTGCCGGAACAATCTTACGACGACCTCGCCGGGATCGCCCGCACGATCTGTGATACGCCTGTCGCCAACGTCACCTTGGTCGCCGAAGATCGGCAATGGTTCAAGTCACGCGTCGGCAGTGATGCGACCGAGACGCCGATCGAGCAGTCCGTCTGCGCGCACACGATCGCAGAGCAGACGGATCTGATCATCAACGATCTGAGAGACGATCCTCGCACACGTACCAATCTTCTGGTGACCAGGGAATCCGCACTGCGATTCTATGCGGGCGTGCCGCTGCGTCTGGAGTCAAGCTTCGGCGTGGGCACTCTCTGCGTTCTCGACACAAAGCCGCATCCAGCGGGTCTGTCTCGGGCACAGACCGAAGCTCTTCGAGCACTCGGACGGCAAGTCACCATACTTCTACAAGTCCGCAAGTTTCTCGCACAGCACAACGCCGACGACACCACAACTCTCGAGGAGACCGATTGCCTGGAGAGCGTCTCTGAGCATCTGATGGCCGCCTATAGTTCCAGCAAACAATCGCACGATCAAGTACTGGATCTATTGCTGTCCGCAACTCTCCTGCATGTCGGCCGAAAATTATCTAGCATTAGAAACATTCAATAGACCGACACATGATATACTAGACTACAACATAACTTGATCTCTCCAATCGAGGCACGATGATGACCGATGATCGCAGGCCAGCGGATCGCATGTTGTGTCGGATAGCGAATGCGCTCGGTATTGAGACGGCCGATCTCTGGATTGAGGGCGGCAAGCATCAATCCAATCACGAAGTATTACTGATTCTCAGTGATTTTGACCGCATCATCGATCAAGCCGACCGAACGGCGTGTATTAATTTCGTTAATGCAGTCGCGCGGCAGCATAAGATACGGGTCTAATATTGTCGCTCACATGAATTGATGAAGTGAACCGCACCCCGTTTTGATCGGACAAGTGGCATAGCTCACGAAAGCAAAGGCGTTGGCCTATGGGTAAGGCTATGTCATCCGATCCGAGCGCCCCACCGGTGCACGGCGAGATCGTGACCGGCGTTCAGCACCGCCGGCGCTGGCCCACCACTGAGAAGATCCGCCTCGTCGAGAAGCGCCAGCAGCCCGGCTCGTCCGTGTTGTTCGTCGCCCGCCGCTACGGCCTCTCGCCCAGCCTGCCGTTTTCGTGGAAGCGACGCATGCTGGAGGGCGGCCATCAGGCCGTGCACGCCGACGAGGAGGTCGTCGGAACCAGCGTAGTAACCGGTCAACTTCCGGATGAACGATCGGGCGATGTCTGAGTGGGAGGTATGCGGGTTTGCTCGGCCATCTTCACCGCAAGCATGACGCCAGCCAAGTCACCGCGCTGCCAAGCACGCCGAACCGGAAAAGCTATTTCCCGGCCATGCACAATCAGGTAGAAGCTTGCAGGCAGCCGATAGCGACGCGAAACTGCTAGCTTCGCACCAGTCGGTGACAGATCCCGCAGCACGCATGGGATTTCCTCACCGTCGTCGAACCGGATCGTGGCGAGCCGCATGGTGGGAATACGATCCCCGCCGTACGCCTGTTGATCGCTGATGTGTGGGAAGCACTGCTGTTGACCACAAGACAGACCGGGCTCGGTGAACTTGGACCGCCATGCAGCACAACGGGTTTTCAGAAGGTAATCCCAGACAGCGAGCGGCCGAACCTGCCAGACACGATGGCGCGAGTGCCCCCCATCAACACCAGCGGAGCGCCCTGTTTTCCATCGCCTTGAGAAGCAGCACCAAGCCTTTTTAGCCTGTCCTTGGGTCGGGGTATCGATGGGGCCGTATGGCAAACCTTCGTGGCTGCAGAACGCATCGAACGTCCTTGCTCTCGCGTGTCCAACCTGCCGCGATTTGAGCTGGATCGGTAGGCCACGCGTGAGCGACCTCGCTCAACCGACGGATGATTTTCCGGTCTCCGCCGTGCAACCCTCGACGTTTCGCGCCATTCACCCTGCAGACCTTAATGCAGATCAATAGGGCCGGACCGGTGCAGGAAGGGCATCCTCCGTACGGGAGTTGGATGGAGCAGATCGGATACGTCCACGAAGGCGGCACTGACGGTGCCGATAACCCACTGCTGAATGCAGTCGCCTACGGGCTCGCGCAGTTGCTGCCGATCGAGGAGTGCGAGGATTGGCCCCAGCCGCTGCTGGAACTGCTGGCACGCCTGGAACTGCCGGATATTGAGGAGTCGACCCCCACACCGCTTGTCGTGGTGGTCGGGCGTTGCCCGACTATGGCGGAACAGGCTGCCACGCTGCTGCGTGCCAGTGAGCTGAACGTCGAGTGCTGTGACACGGGCGAGCAGGCTTCGCAGGCTTTGCAGGAGCGCAGTGGCGAAGTCGCGCTCGTGGTCGCCGATCAGCAGCTCACCGGCGCCCTTGACGGGTTCGGCCTCACCGAGGAGCTGCGCCGATCATGGCCGGGGATCCCCGTCATTCTGGCAACAGCGGGCGGTCCACCATCGCGTCTGCCGCCGGCAGTGACCACGCTCCCAAAACCGTGGCTGCCCCTCGCGCTGCTGATCGAGACCCATCGGGCTGTGCAGGTCCCCTCTCGCCTCAGTCATTGACTGCACGCGATCCCTCGATGGGACAGACGCGAAAAGCTCGAGGCAAACAGCTTACAGATCCGGGTTGGTTCGCACAGAGAACCGGTCGCGCGCGGTGAACCGGTCTGATGGAAGGCCGGTGACGGGCCGGTGGTAGATCCGCTCGGCCAGGTAGCCGTGTTCGATCTCGATCTGCTCTTCGTCGAGGTCGATGTACCAGGTGCGGCGCGTCGGGCTCCAGCGATAGCGCCGGGCCTTCAGGAGCTCTTTCAGCTCCCTGGATGCCCCCTCGGCCCAAAGCCGCACGGTGGGCTTTCCGGCAGTCTCCAACAGGGCAGCCAGCGCCAGCGTGCCGGAGACCTACAGGGGGCGGGCGAGTAGCGCCAACAAGGCGTGGCAGTATCTGCCGCTGCTGATGCGCCGGCGCGACGAGATGGCCTTGCTGAACCCGGACGCGGCCGCGGCAGCCGACACCTGATCGCGATTGAGTCACAAACCCAGCCGGCGGCGGCTCTATGCATGTTGCCGGCCGATAACCTACTCAGCGATGCGAGGCTCTTTGTCCGAAAAGCGCCCAATCCGGTCGTTCAAGGAGGCTCCGCCGCTCGTCGATAGCGAAAATTCGTGGCCACGGCAGCCATGCTGTAGGAGCATTGAGTGGGTTCCTGGCACGAGCCTCTGTCACCCCGCCGGCGAGGCGCGGACATGGGCAATCAACCCGCTGCCACCGCGCTCGATATCCTCCCGGACCGCATCGCGGGCCGCGTCCGAGTTGCCGCGGCGCAGGGCGTCGATGATGCGCTGATGGGGATGGGGCTCCCAATCAGGAACTCCGTCGTCATAGAGGTGCGAGAGGATCGGGCCGCATCGCACCCATAGCAGTTCGACGATTTCGTAGAGGATCGGCATCTGCCCGAGCCTGCAGAGCGCCAGATGAAATTCGGTGTTGAGGTTCACCGCGCGCTCAAAGTCGCGGCTCGCATGGCATTGCGAGATCTGCGCGTGGATTGCCTCCAACTCGTCGACTTCGGTCGCGCGCCTGTCAGCCCCCGCGGCCGCGGCACGCCCCTCGAGATCGGTACGGATCGCCCGAATCTCCAGGAGCTGATCCAAGGTCAGCCGAGGGACGACCACGCTCCCGCGCGCGTCGAGCGCAAGCGCCTTCTCCGCAACGAGCCTGAGCAGGGCCTCGCGCATGGGCGTCGCGCTGATGCCGAACCGGACCGACATTGGGCGCAGACGCAGCCGCGTATCTGGGCGCAGCTGCCCGCGCATCAGCGCGACCCGCAGTTCGCGATAGGCGCGCTCGCTCAGACTCTCCTTGACGATCGGACGGACCCAATCCGGCAGGATTTCGCCAGTGTCTGGCGCTGCCGCCGAGGCGCTTGACATATTCCTCCCCTTTGCCCGATGCTTGTTATAACAAATTACAGTCTGCGTCGACGGCCCAGACTGCGTCGTGGGCTGCCGGGCCGCGAGGCTCGGCGGCAGACAGGGGACGGAAATGCTTGCGTTGCGCAAGGTGACGGCCACCTTCGGGGCGGACCTCGCCCATGTCGATGCACCGCCCGAGCCGAGCGCAGGCCGCGTCACCATCGCGGTTGCCGCGGCCGGCATCTGCGGCAGCGACATTCACGCCTTCGAGTGGACGCCGGGCTACGGCTTCATGACCGCCTTCATGCCGGTCACGCTCGGCCACGAGTTCGCCGGTACGGTCCGAGCCGTAGGCGACGGCGTGACCTCTCTCGCTGTCGGCGACCGGGTCACCTGCTGGCCGACGGTGCCGTGCGGCGGCTGCCCCGCCTGCTCCGCCGGCCGGCCACAGGATTGCCAGGGCCGGCGGGTCATCGGCCTGCACGCCAACGGGGCTTTCGCCGAACAGGTCGTTGTTCCGGCCGCGAATTGCCGCCGTCTCCCCGATGGCGTGCCACTGGCCGTCGCCGCCCTGGCCGAGCCGCTAGCGGTCGCGGTCAACGCGGTGGACGTGGCGCAGGTGGAGCCGGGCGACCGTGTGGCGGTGCTCGGGCCGGGCCCGATCGGCCTCTGCATCGCCTTCGTGGCGCAGCTCCGGGGCGCGGCCGTGCTGCTTGCCGGCCTCGACGACGCCGCCCGCCTCGATCTCGCCCGCCGGATCGGCATCCGTGAGACGGCCGATCTCGCTGAAGGCAGCCTGAACGCTGCAGTCCGTCACGCTTTCGGCGGCGAGGCCGACCGGGTGATCGAGGCGACGGGATCCGGCCGGTCGGTGGTCGAGGGATTGGACGTGCTGCGTTCGGGGGGCGTGCTGGTGGTGGCTGGAATCCATTCCGGATCCCTCGACCTCGACCTGACCGGCTTCGTCCGCAGCAAGAAGCAGTTACGCGCGGCCCACGACACGACGGCGCGCGCTTTCGACGAGGCGATCCGCCTTCTCGCTGCCCATGCCGGGACCCTTGAAGGGCTGATCACGCATCGACGCCACCTGGCCGAGGCCCGCGCCGCGTTCGACCTAGCGCGCAGCCGGCAAGCCATGAAGGTGCTGCTTCTTCCGGAGGCGGCGGCGACGCAGGGAGAGGGGCAATGAGCATCGGGATGCGAGCGGTCATCGCCTCGGGACAGGGCGGTCCCGAGGTCCTCCGGATCGTCGAGCGCCCCCGTCCCCAGCCGGGCCAGGGCCAGATGCTCGTGCGCGTGGAGGCCGCGGGCATCAACCGCCCCGACGTGATGCAGCGCGAGGGTCGCTACCCCCCGCCGCCTGGCGCTTCCGACGTGCTCGGGCTCGAACTCGCCGGGATCGTGGAGGTGCTCGGGCCCGGCGCCGGACGCTTTCGTCGAGGAGACCGGGTGATGGCGCTGGTCCACAGCGGCGCCTACGCCGAATGGGCTGTCGTCGACGAGGCGGTTGCGCTGCCCGTGCCGGACGGCCTGCCAGCAGTCGAGGCGGGCGCTATCCCTGAGACCTACTTCACCGTTTGGAGCAACGTGTTCGAGCGCGCCCGGCTGAAGGCGGGCGAAACCCTGCTCATCCATGGCGGCTCCTCGGGCATCGGCACCACGGCGATCCTGCTGGCGAAAGCCCGCGGCGCCCGGGTGATCGTCACCGCGGGTTCCCCGGAGAAGTGCGCGGCCTGCCTCAAGCTCGGCGCGGACGCCGCCATCAATTACCGGCGGGAGGATTTCGTCGCCGCGGCGCGGGCGGCCACCGACGGAAGCGGGCCCGACGTGATCCTCGACATGGTTGGCGGCTCGTACATCGCCCGCAATCTCGACGCCGTGGCGGTCGACGGGCGCATCGCGCAGATCGCGTTCCAGCAGGGTTCGCGGGTAACGGAAATCGATTTCCAGCCGCTCCTGATCAAGCGGGTGACGCTGACAGGCTCGACGCTGCGCGCCCGTCCGGTCCCCCTGAAGGCGGGCCTCGCCGACGCCCTCGCCGAGCACGTCCTGCCACTGCTCGCGGCGGGCCGGGCGCGGCCGCCGATCGATTCCGTGTTCCCGTTCGACCGGGTCGCCGAGGCCCATGCCCGGATGGATGCGGGTCAGCATATCGGGAAGATCGTCCTGTCGATGGGCGACGCCGCGCAGGGGAGCCGCTGATGTCCGAGATGTCCGAGCGCGCCAACATGACCGGCGCCCACGCCCTCGCGGCCGCGCTCCACCGGCACGGGGTCCGCGACGTGTTCGGTCAGAGCATCCCCTCGGCCCTGTTCCTAGCCGCGCCGCATCACGGCATCCGCCAGATCGGCTACCGCACCGAGAATGCCGGCGCCGCGATGGCCGACGCCTACGCGCGGATCTCCGGCCGGGTCGCGGTGGTCGCGGCCCAAAACGGTCCCGCCGCGACGCTGCTGGTGCCGGGCCTCGCGGAAGCCCTGAAAGCGTCCATCCCGGTGGTGGCGATTGTCCAGGATGTCCACCGCCGCTTCACCGACCGGAACGCCTTCCAGGAACTAGATCACCTCGCGCTGTTCGCGGGCGTCGCCAAATGGGTGCGCCGGGTCGCGGTCGCCGAGCGCATCGACGACTACGTCGACATGGCCTTCGCGGCCGCGGCGTCCGGGCGCCCCGGACCGGCGGTGCTGCTGGTGCCCCTGGACCTGCTCGACGAGCGGCCCGATTTCGAGGCCGCCGCGCCGCGGCGTTCGGCCAGCCTAGGCACCTACCCGCTCGACCGCACCGTCGCCGACCCGGCCCGGATCGCGCAGGCCGCCGACCTGATCGCCGGGGCGACGCGTCCGCTGGTCATCGCGGGCGGCGGCGTCCACTCCTCCGGCGCCTATACGGAACTCGCCACACTGCAGGCCCTCGGACTGCCGGTCGCCACGACGGTGATGGGCAAGGGCGCCGTCGCCGAGACCGACCCGCTCTCCGTGGGCGTCGCCGGGTACTTCATGGCGCCGCGGGCGCGTTCGTCCCATCTGCGCGCGCTGGTCACAGAGGCCGACGTCGTCCTTCTGGTCGGAAACCGCACCAACCAGAACGGTACCGACAGCTGGTCGCTCTATCCGGAGGGCGCCCGCTTCATCCACCTCGACGTGGACGGGGGCGAGGTCGGCCGGAACTACGAATCCCTGCGCCTCGTTGGCGACGCCAAGCTGACGCTGGCGGCCCTCGCCGACGCCCTGCGGCAGCGCGATCTGTCCGGGCTGGAGGGGCGCCGCGCGGCGCTCGCCGGCACCATCGCCGGCGCCCGCGAGGCCCACACCGCCGACATGGGCCGCCTCGTCGACATGGACGCCACGCCGATCCGGCCGGAGCGGATCATGGCCGAGATCGACGCGGTGTCGACGCCCGAGACCGTCGTCGTCGCCGACGCGAGCTACGCCTCGATCTGGATCGCCAACTTCCTCACGGCGCGGAAGGCCGGCCAGCGCTTCTTGACGCCGCGCGGCATCGCGGGCCTCGGCTGGGGTCTGCCCTTCGCCCTCGGCGCCAAGGCCGCCCGCCCCGACGCGCCCGTGATCTGCGTGACCGGCGACGGCGGCTTCGGCCACGTCTGGTCGGAGCTGGAGACCGCGCGGCGCATGCGGCTCCCGGTCATCGTCGTCGTCCTGAACAACCAGATCCTCGGCTACCAGAAGCACGCGGAGCTGAGCCTGTTCGGCGACTTCACCGACGTCTGCGACTTCGAGGCGGTGGACCATGCCGCGATCGCGCGGGCCTGCGGCTGCGCCGGGACGCGGGTCGAGCGGCCCGCGGACCTCGCGCCGGCGCTGCGCGATGCCCTCGCCGGCGGCGCCGTCACGGTGATCGACGTGATCACCGACCAGCGCGCCTACCCGCCGATAACCAGCTTCGAGGGCAAGGACGCCCTCGCTTACTGACGCCGCCGCCCGACCCGACGAGAAGGCGCGTGAAGTGCCGGGTCGACGATTGACACGGGAGGAAACGATGAAAGTTCTGGTGCGTGCACTCGCCGCCGCCCTCGCGCTGGGCGCCGCGGCCCAGGCGGCGGGACCGACGACGGCCCAGGCCGCCGACGTGAAGTTCGGCGCGCTCTTCCCGTTCAGCGGGCAGCTCGCGCTGCTGGGCGAGGAGAGCGCCCGCGGCGTCGAGATCGCCGTCGACGAGATCAACGCCGCGGGCGGCGTCCAGGGGCAGAAGGTGGTGCTCGCCCGCGGCGACGCGGTCGACAACAACCAGGCGATCGGCGAGGCGCGCCGCCTCATCTCCCTGGAGAAGGTGGTGGCGATCTTCGGCTCCTACTCGTCGGCCCGCTCGATCGCCGCGAGCCAGGTGGCCGAGCTGTCCGGCATCCCGTATTTCGAGCTCGGCGCGGTGGCCGAGGAGGTGACCGGGCGCGGCCTTCAGTATCTCTACCGCACCAACCCGACGGCCGAAGACATGGCCAAGCTCGCGGTGGAGATGATCGTCAACAAGGTCGCCGCCGGGCTGGGCAAGAAGCCCGAAGACCTGAAGATCGGCATCATCTACGAGGATTCGAGCTACGGCACCTCGGTGGCGGGATTCCAGAAGAAGTTCGCCGCCCAGGCCAAGCTCAACGTCGTGACCGCGCAGGGCTACCCGGCCTCGACGGTCGACATGTCGTCCCTCGTCCTCGACCTGAAGGGGCGCGGCATCGACGTCCTGCTCCAGACGTCCTACCAGAACGACTCTGTCCTGTTCCTACAGCAGGCCAACGAGGCGGGCTTCAAGCCCGGCGCCATCATTGGCGGCGGCGGCGGTTACTCGATGCAGCCCACCGCCGACGCGGTCGGGCACAAGGTCATCGAGGGCGTGCTCGACACCGACTTCACTCAGTATCTCGTCAACACGAAGTACACGCCCGGCATCGAGAACTTCGTCGCGGCCTACCAGAAGAAGTACGCAAGCGCCCCCCGCTCCGGGCATTCCCTGAACAACTATGTCGGGGCCAAGCTCATCCTTCAGGCCATCGGCAAGGCGAAGGGCTTTGGCCCCGACACCGTCGTCAAGGCGGCCCAGGGGATCGACGTGAAGGACGGCGTCACCGCGGTCGGCTACGGGTTCAAGTTCGGCAAGAACAACCAGAACGAGCGCGCCGCGATGATGGGCATGCAGTGGCAGGGGGGCAAGCTCGTCACGGTCTATCCCGACAGCGCCGCCGTCGCGCCCATGGAGATGCGCAAGTAACCGCGAGTCTCCAAAGGTAACAGCGTCGCCGTCACGCAGATCCACGGAGATCGGGGATGGACGTCTTCCTCCAAGTGCTCGCCAACGGGGTAATGCTCGGCGGCCTGTTCGCGATCGTCAGCGTCGGGCTGACCCTGATCTTCGGCATCGTGAAGGTCGTCAACTTCGCGCACGGCGAGTTCCTGATGGTCGGGATGTACCTGACCTATCTCGCGGTCACCGGGCTCGGGCTGCACCCCTTCGCCGCGGTGATCCTCGTCGTGCCGGTCCTGTTCCTGCTGGGCGCCCTGACCCAGCGGTTCCTGATCCAGCCGCTGCTCGCCGCGGGCGACCACCACATCCAGATCTTCGCCACGGTCGGCCTATCGACGGTGCTGATCAACCTCGCCCTCCTCGTCTTCGGGGCCGACATCGCCAACACGCCACCGTCTGGCCTGCGCCAGCCGCTGGTAATCGGGCCGGTCCGGGTGCTGCTCGGGCAGGTGGTGATCCTCGGCACGGCCATCGTGCTTGTTGCTGGGCTTCAGATGTTCCTGGCGCGCACGCGAACAGGCCGGGCGATCCGGGCGGTCGCCCAGAACCGCGCGGCGGCCGAGCTGATGGGCATCGACGTCGACCGGATCTACGCCCTGACCTTCGGCATCGGCGCGGCCTGCGTCGGGGTGGCGGCGGTGCTGATCGCGCCGCTCTACCCGACCTCGCCCAACAGCGGCACCTACTTCGTGCTGATCGCCTTCGTGGTCGTCGTGCTCGGCGGCCTCGGCTCCATCCGCGGCGCCTTCGTCGGGGCGATCCTGATCGGCCTGATCGACAGCGTCACGGGCTTCTACGTCGGCGCCGACATGCGCGAGGTCGCGGTCTTCGGCGTGTTCCTGGCGATCCTGATCCTGAAGCCCTCGGGCCTCTTCGGGCGGCAGCTCCGGCTGTCCCACGTCTCGCCGTGAGGGAGCCCGCGATGACCGATATCCCGCTCGCTTCAGCACCGTCCGCGGCCCCGACAGCCGCACCGTCCGCCGCACCGTCCGCCTTCCCGCGCCGGGGCGCCGCGGCGCTGGCGCTCGTCCTCGCGGCCCTGGTGGCCGTGCCGGTCGCGGTCGGCAACCCGTTCATCTACCACGTCTTCATCACGATCTGCGTCTTCGCCGCGCTCTCGACCGCCTGGAACATCGTCGGCGGCTACGCCGGCCAGCTCTCCCTCGGCCACGGCATCTTCTACGGCCTCGGCGCCTATTGCGGGATGCTGCTCGTCGGCGCCGGGATCAGCCCCTGGATCGGCATGGTGGCCGGCGCCGCCCTCGCCGTGCTGGTGGCGCTGGCGATCAGTTACCCGTGCTTTCGGCTGCACGGGCCGTTCTTCTCGCTGGCGACCATCGCCTTCCTCGAAGTCTTCCGCGTCCTGGCACTGCATTTCCGGGACCTGACCGGCGGCGCCACCGGTCTGATGATCCCGTTGAAGTTCGGCTGGACGTGGATGGTGTTCCGGGATCGCTGGCCGCCGCTGGCCATCGCCTTCGGGCTCCTCCTGCTGACCCTGGCGGTCGCGTGGTGGATGCGCAGCCACCGGATCGGCTTCTACCTCGTCGCCACCCGCGAGCGGGAATCGGCCGCGCGCGCCGCGGGCGTGCGCACCGTGCGGGTGCGGCTCGTCGCCGTGGCGGTGTCGGGGGCGCTCACCGCGATGGTCGGCACCTTCCACGCCATGTACCTGACCTTCATCGAGCCGGCGGCGATGTTCTCGCTGACCCTGTCGATCCAGATCGCGATGTTCGCGCTGATCGGCGGACTCGGCACGGTGTTCGGGCCGCTGCTCGGCGCGCTCCTCCTCGTGCCGATCACCGAGTTGGCCCGCGGCTGGCTCGGCGCGAAGGCGCTGGGCTTGCACGGCCTCGTCTACGGTCTCGTGCTGGTGCTCGTCGTCCTGTTCCTGCCGAACGGGCTGATGGGCCTCGTGTCCCGCTTCGCGCGGGCCGGCGCGGGCGGTCGCGGCGTTCAGGCCGGGGCCGTTCCGGCTACGCCGCGCGCCGCGGAGCGGCCGCCGGTCGGCGAAGCCGTCCTGCGGGTCGAGGGCCTGCAGAAGCACTTCGGCGGCCTGCACGTGACCAACGACGTCGGCTTCACCCTCCGGGAGGGCGAGATTCTCGGCCTGATCGGCCCGAACGGCGCGGGCAAGACCACCGTCTTCAACATGATCTCGGGCTTCCTCAAGCCAGATTCCGGCGCGGTGAGCGTCCGTGCGCCGGACGGGACGTGGCACAACCCGGGCCGGCCGGCGGATTTCGCCGCGCTCGGCGTCGGCCGGACCTTCCAGATCGTGCAGCCCTTCGCGGCCATGACGGTGGAGGAGAACATCATGGTCGGTGCCTTCTACCGCCACCGCGACGTTCGGGAGGCGCGGGAAGTGGCCCGTGAGACCGCCGAGCGCATGGGCCTCGCGCCATGGCTCGGGAGCGAGGCGCGGGGCCTCACCATCGGCGGCCTCAAGCGGCTTGAGGTCGCCCGCGTGATGGCCATGCGGCCGCGGGTGCTGCTCCTCGACGAGGTGATGGCCGGCATCAACCAGACCGACGTCCGCCGCGCCATCGACCTGATGCTGTCGATCCGCGACACCGGCGTCAGCATCATCGCGATCGAGCATGTCATGCAGGCGGTGATGGCGCTCTCCGACCGGGTGATCGTTCTGAGTTCCGGGCAGATCATCGCCCAAGGCAGCCCGCAGGACGTGGTGCGCGACCCCGCCGTGATCGAGGCGTATCTCGGCAAGGACTTCGCCCATGCTCACGCTTGAGCGCGTGGATGCCGGTTACGGCGCGACCAGCATCCTGCACGCCGTCTCGCTGGAGGTGCGCGCCGGCGAGGTGGTGACGATCGTCGGCGCGAACGGGGCCGGCAAGACGACGACGCTGCGGACCATCGCGGGCCTAGTGAAGCCCACCCGCGGCCGGATCCTGTTCGAGGACGAGGACGTCACCCGGCTATCGGGCCACGAGATGGTGGCGCGCGGCGTCACCCTGATCCCGGAGGGGCGCCAACTCTTCCCCGAGATGACGGTGCGGGAGAACCTGCTGATGGGCGCCTACCGCCGCGCGGCGCGCGAGCGCCAGTCGGAGACGCTCGCGGACGTGCTCGACCTGTTCCCGCGGGTGCGCGAGCGCCTCGACCAGAACGCCGGCTCCCTCTCGGGCGGCGAGCAGCAGATGGTGGCCATCGCCCGCGGGATGATGGCCCGTCCCAAGCTCCTGATGTTCGACGAGCCCTCGCTGGGCCTCGCGCCGATCGTGGTGGCGCAGGTCTTCGCGGTGGTCGACCGGATCGTGAAGACCGGCGCCACCGTCCTGATCGTCGAGCAGAACGTGTTCCACACGCTGCAGGTGGCCGACCGGGGCTACGTTCTGGAGAACGGCGAGATCGTCCTCGCCGACGCGTCCGCGGCCCTGCTCGACAACGACCACGTCCGACGCGCCTATCTGGGGATCTGAGATGACCGAGCGGCAGACGAACCCCGAGGCGATCGTCCGGCGCGCGAGCCACGCCGGACGGCGCGTCCTCGTCACGGGGGCCGGCCGCGGGATCGGCCGGGCGATCGCGGAGGGGTTCGGCGCGCGGGGCGCCCTGGTGGGCGTGGCCGACGTGAATGCGGACGACGTCGCGGCGACCGTCGCGGCGATCGAGGGCGGAGCCGGTCGCGCCCTGCCGCTGCGGCTCGACGTCGCCGACTATGCGGCGGTCGAGGCGGCCCTGTCGGAGGCCGCCGCCGCGATGGGCGGCGCGTTCGACACGGTGATCAACAACGCCGGCATCTCGCCCAAGCACGACGGGGCGGCCCACCGGGTCTGGGAGATGGACTCGGCGGAGTGGAACCGCGTCGTCGCGGTCAACCTGACGGGGGCGTTCAACACCGTCCGTGCGCTGACGCCCGCGATGTGCGCGGCCGGGCGCGGCTGGATCGTCAACATGTCGTCGGTGGCGGGCAAGACCCACTCGCCGATCGTCGCCTGCCACTACGCGGCCTCGAAGGCCGGGCTGATCGGGCTCACCAAGCACCTCGCGGCCGAGCTCGGTCCGTTCGGCATCCGCGTCAACGCGATCGCGCCGGGGCGCATCGAGACCCCGATGGTCCGGGCGGTGGGCCGAGCCGTCAACGACGAGCAGGTGCGCCTGACCCCGATGGGCCGGCTCGGCGCCCCCGAGGAAGTCGCGGATCTGGCCCTCTACCTGACCTCCGCCGAGGCCAGCTTCGTCACGGGCCAGACCGTCGACGTGGCCGGCGGCCTGTACATGACGTGAGCCGGGGCGGTCGGGACAGGCGATGGACGGGAGGACGGCCATGAACAGTGCGGTCACCGCGCCCGGGATCACCGGGCGGACCCGGGTCTACGGAATCCTGGCGGACCCGATCTACCACGTGAAGGCGCCCGAGGTGATGGGGGCGCTCTTCGCCCGCCACGGCGTGGACGGCGTGCTCGTCCCGCTGCACGTGACGGCGGACGGCTTAGCCACGGTGATGGACGGGCTGAGGCACCTGCGCAATTTCGGCGGCTTCATCGCCACGGTCCCGCACAAGACGGCGATGACCGGCTTGTGCGACGCGCTGACCCGCGAAGCCGAGCAGATCGGGGCGGTCAACTGCGTCCGGCGGGAGGCGGACGGGCGCATGGTCGGCACGATGCTCGACGGGATCGGCTTCGTCGAGGCGCTGCGCGGCTCGGGCCTGGAGCCGCGCGGCCGGAGCGCGGCGCTGGCAGGGGCCGGCGGTGCGGCGAGCGCCATCGCCTTCGCGCTCGCCGAGGCCGGTGTCGCCCGCCTGACGATCCTGAACCGTACCGCCGACCGCGCCTGGGCGCTCGCGGAGCGCCTGCGCGCCGCCTATCCCACGCTGGCGGTCGCCGCCGAGAGCGCCCAGGCGGAGCACGACCTCCTCGTCAACGGCACGTCGCTCGGGATGCGCCCGCAGGACGCCGCTCCCTTCGACCTGGGCGCCCTCCACGCCGGCCAGTTCGTCGCCGAGGCAATCATGGATCCGGAGACGACGCGGCTGCTCGCCGCGGCGCAGGCGGCGGGCTGCCGTATCCAGAGGGGCCTGCCAATGCTGGAGTGTCAAATCGCCCTCATGGCTCGTCACATGGGCGCACTCTGAGGCCGGATCTTGAGACGAACCATGGCGCAGACCTTGGAACCGACCGGCACCGACGCAATCGAGGCGGGTGACTTCGACTACGTGATCGTGGGCGGCGGCACGGCGGGCTGCGTCCTGGCCAACAGGCTGACCGAGTCCGGGACGCGCCGGGTGCTGCTCCTCGAGGCGGGGGGACGGGCGCGCAGCCCCTGGGTCGCGATCCCGGCCGGGTTCAGCCGCCTGCTCCAGCACCCGTCCTACAACTGGCGCTTCCGGACCGAACCCGAGGAGGCGACCGGCGGCCGCGTGATCGCGGTTCCGCGGGGCCGAGGACTCGGCGGGTCGACGCTGATCAACGGCATGATCTACGTGCGCGGGCAGCCGCAGGATTACGACGCCTGGGCGCAGGCCGGGTGCCGCGGCTGGGGCTTCGCCGACGTGCTGCCCTACTTCCGCAGGCTCGAGGATTACGACGGGGCGGCCGATCCGCTACGCGCCCGCGGCGGCCCGCTGCCGCTCACCGAAGTCGCCGAGCGGCCGGCCATCGCGGAGGCCTTCATCGCCGCCGCGCAGGCGGCCGGGCATCCGCGCAATCCCGACTATAACGCGGCGAGCCAGGACGGCTTCGGCTATTACCAGGTCAATCAGCGGCGCGGGCGGCGGGTCAGCGCTGCCGACGCCTATCTGCGACCGGCGCTGGGGCGCGCCAACCTCGCGGTCGTGACGGACGCGCACGTCCTGCGGCTTACCTTCGACCAGAAGCGGGCGAGCGGCGTCGCTGCGCTGGTCGGCGGGCGCGAGCGGCTCTTTCGTTGCCGCGGGGAGGTAATCCTCGCAGCGGGAGCGGCCCAGACCCCGCAGATCCTGGAACTGTCTGGCCTCGGTGATCCGGCGATCCTCTCCGGTCTTGGCGTCACGGTGCGTCGCGCACTCCCGGGCGTCGGCGCCGACTATATGGACCATTACTGCACGCGCATGAACTGGCGTGTGCGCCTGCCGGTGACGCTGAACGAGCAGACCCGCGGTGTCCGCCTCGGCGTCGCGGCGGCGCGCTACCTCGCGACCCGGCGGGGGATCCTGTCGCTCGGGACCGGCCTCGCCCACGGTTTCGTGCGCACGCGGCCTGGGCTCGACGGGCCCGACGTGCAGTACTTCTTCATGCACGCGAGCTACGCCAACGCCGCCGAGCGCAAGCTTGATCGCCTGCCCGGCATGACGATCGGCGTCACGCAACTGCGGCCAGAATCGCGCGGCACGATCCACGCCGCCTCGCCCGACCCGCTGGATCCCCCCGCTATCCGCCCGAACTTCCTCGCCACGGAGGAAGACCGCCGGGCTATGGTCGAGGGCATGAAGATCGCCCGGTCCATCGTCGAGCAGGCGCCAATGGATCGCTTCCGCGGGGCCGAGCTCAACCCGGGCCCGGACTGCCGGACGGATGCAGACTGGCTCGATTTCGCCCGCCGCGACGGCCAGACAATCTACCACATCTGCGGCACCTGCCGGATGGGGGCCGATCCCGGGTCGGTCACGGATCCGAACCTGCGCGTGCGCGGCGTGGCGGGCTTGCGCGTGGCGGATGCTTCGATCATGCCGCGCATCGTCTCCGGGAACACTCAGGCCGCGGTTTTCATGATCGCAGAGAAGGCGGCCGACCTGATCCGCGCCGATGCCTGAGGAGCCCCCTCCATCGCGAGCCCGCCCGGGAGCCGCAGCGCGGCGCGGGTCCACGACGGCACCGTGGTGGCTCCAGCCTTGTATCGTTTTCGGCCAGCCGGTGCACCACAGTGTAGATCACGCGTCAGACGCGTTCAGCAACTCCGGCCGCCAAGGATCGACGTCATGCTCTACTTGACTCACATGCAGGTCCACCTCTCGGCCACTCTGCCAGAGGCAAAGGCGGATCACCGCGCCCGCACCGTCTTGCCGCATCTGTGACGACGGTAAAACGCGACCTTAAAGTATCGCAAAAAGTAATCGTGAGTGCTTAGGTAGAGCCACGAGCGGGCATCGCAACGACGTCTGCTTTTCTCGTTTCTGGTTCAGAAGCAGACGAGCTGTAATCGGCCAGTTCCAGTCTCGTAAGCATGCGCCTCTGAATGACTGGGATGGGTGGTTTCCTGTCAATCCGCTTTCGAGCGGCGGAAGCCCTGAAGCGGACATGGCCAATGGACGGGCCGCGACCCGTTGCAGACGAATGGCCCGTTTGCCAGTAGATTGTCCCTCATGACGGAACACACGGGCGTCCGCGTACGGCGCGCCGATCATGTCGGCTTCGCGGTCGCCTCCCTCGACGAGGCCCTTCGGTTCTGGGTCGATGGTCTCGGCGCGCGGCTTGTGCGGACGGGCGAGATGGGGGGAGAGTTCCTCGGTCAGGTGACCGGGGCACATGGGGCGAAGGTGCGCATGGCAATCGTTTCGCTGGCGGACCAGACGGTCGAACTCCTGGAGTATCAGGGTCCGGACCGACCCAGCGCGCCAGCCAGACCGTTCGACCCTGGGTTCGCGCATCTGGCCCTTGTCGTCGATGACATCGACGCGCTCCTGGTGCGGATCGCCGCCTACGGCTGGAAGGCGCAAGGCATTCCGCAGTCAATCGCAAGCGGTGCGCGGACTGGAACGCGGGTGATCTACGCAGTTGGCCCTGACGGCGCGACCATTGAGTTCATGCAGCCGCCTGCCACCGCCCAAGATCACTGATCCGGCCGGGCGGCGGACCGCTTGCGAGCCTCAGCCGAAGTTGACGAAGGCCCGGCGAACGACCGCTTCGGAGAAGCCTCGACGGTAGTGCTGGCGACTGTGTTGGGTCGATAGGAGGCTGTCTGCTTTTCTGGCCGGCCTTCTGCGAAGCGGTCATTCCACTTACGGCCACTTCCGGCCTCGATGGCTGACAGCACTAAACGGCTGGGTTGGGTGGATGAACGAACCCGCTCGCGCGGGATTGATGGCAGCTTCGAGGTCGGCGGATTGACCCGAACGCCCTGCGCCGATTGAGCGTCGCCCGGCCCGGGCGGACGATCCCGGCTCCCTGCGAGCGGAGCCATCCCATGACCGTCCTTGCCGTTCCCGCCGCTGCCGGCGGCTCGCTGCGTCAGCGCCTGATCGACGACATGACCCTGCGCCGGTTCTCCCGGGCGACCCAGCGCAACGACATCCGCGACGTCGAGCGGCTGGCCGCCTTCCTGCGGCGATCGCCCGATACCGCGACCGGCGACAACCTGCGCCGCTTCCAGATCGCCCAGCAGGAACTCGGCCTCGGCGTGCCGACGATGAACGCCATCGTCTCCGCCCTGCGCTTCTTCTTCGTCTACACGCTCAGCCGCCCCGATCTCGCCCGCAGGCTGGTCCGCCTCAACCAGCCCCGCACCCTGCCCGACGTGCTTAGCGCCGACGAGGTCGGGCGTCTGCTCGATGCCACGGTCTGCCTGAAGCATCTCGCCGCCCTGTCGCTCGCCTACGGCGCGGGCCTGCGCGTGGCCGAGGTCGCCGGACTCAGGATCGGCGATATCGACTCGACCCGCATGATCCTGCGGATCGAACGCGGCAAGGGCGGCCGCGACCGCAATGCCATGTTGTCGGCCGATCTCCTGGACCCGCTGCGGCGCTGGTGGAGCGAGGGCCACCGGCAGGGTGTCCTGCAGCGCCGGGGCTGGCTGTTCACCGGCCGGGACTGGGCACGGCCGATCAGCACACGCCAGCTTCACCGCGTCGTCGTCGAGGCGGCGCGCGCGGCCGGGATCCCCAAGTGCGTCGGTCCCTATACCCTGCGCCACTCCTTCGCCACCCATCTTCTGGAGGACGGCGTCGACATCCGCGTCATCCAGGTCCTGCTCGGGCACAGCCGGCTCGACACGACCGCCCTCAACGCCAAGGTCGCAACCCGCACGGTGCAGCCGGTGACCAGCCCCCTCGACAGGCTCGCCCTGTTCCATAGACAGGGGGCAGCGCCGGACTGAGACGATGCCCGCCGCGATCGAGTTGGCCGACGTCTTCCGCGCCGCCGGTCCGGCCTATCGCGCCGAGCAGGCCGGGCATCTGAGCCTGGATACGCTGAAGGTGATGGCGGCGATCGAGGTCGGCCACGACCTCCTCCAGCGCGCCTGCCTTGCGGCGCAGGTCCTTGACCTCGTCGGCGGTCGCGGCCCGAGCCGTGTCACCGGCCAGCCGCTTCTTGCCAGCTTCCAAGAACTTCTTGGACCATCCGTAGTACATCGAACTGGCGATGCCCTCGCGCCGGCACAGCTCGGCAATGCTGTCCTCACCGCGCAGGCCTTCCAGCACGATGCGGATCGTCTCCTCGGCCGAGAACTGACGGCGTGTGGCTCGACGAATATCCTTGATCACGGCTTCTGCCGGCTTTCGTGCCGGCCCGGACGTCTGTTTCATCTTCGCTCCTGGGGGCTACGATGAACCAACCATCCTCCGTTCGTGAAGGCCCTCAATCTGTCTTAGGAGTGCTGACGGCGGACATGCCGGGCGTCAGTAGGAGCACGCCGGGCCGACCGAGGACGTCGGTGAGCGAATGGACCTTGGTCGTCTGGCCGCCACGCGACGGGCCGATGACCTGGGCCTGCGCCCCCCTATCCCGCCGTGCGCCGATCAATGTGCTCGCACGTAGGTGCTGTCGATGGCAGCCGCCTCGCCCGACCAGCCGGCCTTGGCCAGGGCGGCCAACATCGCCTTCCAGAAGCTACGCCGGGACCAGCGGTTGAAACGGTTGTAGACGGTCGTGCGAGACACATACGCGACCGGGCAGTCACGCCAGCGGCAGCCCGAGTGAGCACTTGCAGGATGCCAGAGATGATCTGCCAGTCGTCCTTTCGCTCGGGTCCGGGCTGATCCTTGGGCATGAACGGGGCCATCACCGCCCACTGCTCATCCGAAGCCAGATCAGGTCCGCCATCGCAGCCTCCACGCTGTAAACGGTGGCCCTGAATTACAAAACCACAAACCCTGCAACGCCTTGGTTCGGTTCACATCTTAGAGCCCGTTCATACTCCCCGGTAGGCCGACATCAGCGACGACGTTCAGAACAGGTCTTAACTTGTTGGAAACTCGCGCGGCGCAGTATGTTGAAGGCGGCGCTGCTCACACACCCACAAGGCCGGTCCTTATTATTGCTCTCGGCTTTGGGAGCGGATCGTGTGAGGTACCCAGCAATGCGGGTCAGAATGAAGATGCCCAAGAAGCTCGAACTTGAACTCGCGGCCTCGTACCACTCTCTCCAAGATTTCATCGAGGATCAGAGGTACAGGCTCGAGTTCATGTCAGAGCAGTGGCAACAAGGCGACCGCGGTTTGGCCGTCTTAAACTGGCTCGACGATCTCGACGAGGTTGCCTACAACATGGAAGATTTCCGTACGTCGGCACTCTGAGACGTCCAATTGGGCCCCGGCATCACTGCTGGGGCCCATTTCATTCTAAATCTCAGTAATAAGACTTCTCAGCCAGAATATAATAGCTCATTTTTCTAAATACTGATAAATTTTGGTGGCTCGCAATCGCAAGGTGTCCTCCCAACTATCTAGCATTGCTTAAACTTATGATTAAAGCACAACATCGAACTGTTTAGCTTTTACCTATAATGATTAATTATCGCAGGTTGCTGCGCATCATTGACGGGAGCATCGGGACGGATAAGCACTGAAATCGGCTATGACGCTTACGCCGAGTGCAAGGTAAGCGGCAGCCACTTGCCCGCTGAGGTGGAGCGCCGCACTCGAGCAGTCCGACCCATCCACAGACAGGTCTCCGATGGTGCGCTTTTGTCGCACCCACGCGGAAGGCACCGGAGAGCCGATTTGTTTGGATTGAGCGACCTGGATGATGCCGGGGTCAACTTTCAAAATTGAAGTGCCCTGACGGGCCTCCCTGCCGCGGTTCGCATAGGCGCTTTCCGCTCGGCCAAGGATCAGGAATCGCGTTCATGGCGCGCCGCTAAGCGCCTCTAGCTATTAGCAAAAGCGCGGCGGAGCATGTGCGAGCCGCGTCGGGTCAGAGGTGCCCCGGCGTGTGCTCCACCGCGAGAGCCACATGCCCGAGCACGATGACGAATTGGCGCGCAAGGCCCGCGCTCTGGATTTCCACTGGCGCGTATCCGAAGACTTGGTTGCCGCCGCAGGCCTGCCGAAGTTCTCCCGCTCCAAGATCAACAGAGCCATGGCAAGCGTCCTGGCGGCGCTCGCCTTGGCATCAGACAGCGACCGGCCCTACGTCTCCTACAGCCGCTCTCGGGACTTCTACGCGGCCCAAGGGCGGTACGAGGGGACGGACTACACCTACTCGTCGGTACTGCAGAGCGTGAACGAACTTGGGCGCCTCGGCCTTATCGAGGAGATCCGCTCCAAGCCCGGCGCCCACCTGACCCATGGCATGCAGAGCCGCATGCGGGCTTCGAACCGTCTCGTCGAGATCCTGGCCGGTCAGCCGATCGAGTATCTTGGCTCGCGCTGCCCGCTCGTCTTGAAGGGCGAGGACGGCTCCCGCATCGACTACGAGGACACATCCGAAACCCGGCGGCTGACGCGCGAAATCGGCAACCTCAACCGGTTCATGAACAGCTTCACGGTCGACGTCTCGGCCTCGGCCTCGCCGGACAACTGGGAGCGGACCGCGCACCACGTCCGCGCCCGGAAGGTGAAAGACGGTGTCGAGACATGGGCCTGCGCCCGCATCACGCCGAAGGTCGATGTATACCGTGTTTTCAGCCGTAGCGGATTCCGGCAGGGCGGTCGAATCTACGGCGGCTTTTGGGAGGGGCTGCCCAAGGACCGGCGGCTCGACCTGTTTATCAACGGCGAAGTGGTCATCGAGGAAGATTTCGCCTCCCTGCACCCGCGCCTCCTGTACGCCATGCGCGGGGAGAGGATGCCCGCCGGGTTCGATTGCTACGCGCTGCCTCACTACCAGCGGTGGGTCGGCAAGCTTGTGCTGAACGTGGCCATTAACGCCGCGACTCTGAACGCCGCGGCCGGGGCCCTGATGGAGAAGGCCCGCCAAAAGAAGGCCGACGGCTCGCCAGTGTGGCCCTACGGCTGGACCGAGACCCGGCGCATCATCGACAAGGTCATCGCTCACAACCCGGCCATCGCGGGCTACATCGGGAGCGACGCTGGTGTCTCGCTGATGGCCATCGATGCCCGCATGGCCCTAGAGGTCCTCAAGGCCTGCGAGAAGGCTGAGCTCCCGGCCCTGCCGGTCCACGACAGCTTCCTCGCACCGGAGGGTCGGCAGGCCGAGTTGAAGGGCATCATGAACGATGTCCTGGAAGGTACGCTGGACCGGATTTCACCTGCAACTTTAAGGGGTTTGCGGAAGGATTCTATGGGTGAGACGACCCAAATGATCCGATATAGGGAGCCGGGGGTGGCCGGACCTGTTGAGACCCCCATCGCGGAGCCCGAGGTCGCCCCCTCCGGGACCGGGGCTCGCTTCCGCCCCTTCCTGGGTCTCCTCCCGACCCGCCCGGGTTCTCCCCGTCCCCGTGTTGACGCCCTTCCTCCGGAGCCCGGGGCTCCCTCTCCGGCCCCTGTAGAGCCCCCTGCGCCTGTTGCCACCGTGCCCGTTCCGGCCTTCCTCCTGGCTTTCCGGACCCCGGCTGCGGCCTAGCCTGTCCCCTCTCCTGAAGAGACGCCGCCCGTCCTCGCTGCTCCTCACACTCGCTCGTCCCTAGCGCTCCTCGCCCCTTACCTGCCACCCGCCGACGTCCCCTCAGACCTCGCACCGCTAAGGCCCGCCGTCACCCCTCCGAGACCTACCCCTGCATCCCTGGCCGCAATGGATGGTGGATGCCCTGAGGAAGCCCCCGAGGTGCTTCTTCTGCCCGTTGGGAGGGTGGGGTTGCTCGGCAGGCTCGCAGCCCAAACTCGTGCCCTGCGCGACCCTGCTGGCCTCGCGGCTGGGGATGCGCGCATGGCGGAGCTCAGGGCACTCGCATCACGCCAGCGTGCACACGCCCACGCACCATAGGCGTTGTCTATTGCCGAACAACCTGGCAATATAACGGAAGGCTCTCGCGGGCTAACGATGCATCTCATCGTGAAGGCCCTCCGTCCCACCCGGGCGGGGGGCCTTCTTCGTTCTGATGCTGTGCCTTGCCGGGCCGGCTGGCATGATCTCCAACAGGAGCCAGCCCGCATGTTCACCGAGCAGAGCTTCGTCCTCCCCGGCCTGTGCGAGCAGATGCCGTACGAGATCCACCTCGACCCTGAGCCCGAGGCCGAAGATGCCAGCGCCCCCGAGTCCGGCTCGGCGCGCACCGCACGCCAGCGCCGGGACGCCGCCGAGCGCAAGCGGGCCGAGCGTGCCCGTCGCCGTGCCGAGGGCATCCCTGAGCCCCGCCTCGTGGACGCCGCCATCGCCACCGCCCTCTGCGACCTGTCTCGTCGAGGTGGGCTTCGCGCGCGCGCGAAAGAACAGAGGAGCTACGACGGCATCGCCTATGGCCTCGACGCCGTCCTCGGGCAGGCCATGGAGGAGTTGGTCGAGCGCCGGGGCGTCGCGCAGCCACAGGCCAAGCGCGCCCTCATGCAGCGCCTCGGGCTGACCCGGCAGGCCTGAGCCGCGTCCCATCCGGCATCTGTTGGCCGATGCACGGGGCGGCCTGACGGTCGAGGGGTCATCCACCAAGGCCCGCCCCCATGCCCCGTTACAACCTCGCCCCCATCGTCCGCCCCAGCGACCTGCTGAAGTGGTCCATCCCCCGCCACGTGGCCGAGGCCGTCCGCAACGGGACCGCCCGCCTCGTTGGGTTCGACAAGGGCCAGGGTGACGCCCTTGCGCTGCTGGAGCGCAGGGAATTCTGCCTCGCCCGCGAGCCCAAGACCCGCGTAGAGCCCGCCCGCCGGTGGGTCAGCATGGCCGACATCCCTGGCGCCGTGGTGTCCCTCGACGAGCCCGACGCGACACCGTGGCGGGGCGGGAGGGGGGCGATGGGTGGGGTCACGGGTCCTTCCCGCCGGGGGGGCTGACCCGCAGGTTTCCCGATTCCAGGGCCCAGGGGCTCAAAGGTCGAAATTTTGGGTACGCAGGTACGCACCGCGCCCGGTCGTGCCTGAAACGTCAGAGGGTTAGCAGGTGCGCACCGACGCGGTCACAGGGTACGCAGGAGCGGGTTTCGGGGCGGTGCGTACCCTCCGCGCCCGGCACGGCATGAGGCGGTACGCATGAGCGCCGCCGACATCCTCCGCCACCAGGCCATCGAGCTCGTCCCCATCGGTGAGGTGCAAGGCTACGACCGGAACGCGCGCACCCACTCGACCGAGCAGGTTGAGAAGCTGGCCGGCGCCATCCGCGAGTTCGGGCGACGTGACCGCAGCCGCGGCGGCGACCCCGCCCGCCGGCGCGAAGGGCGACGCCTTCCGGCGCGCCATGGCCGCCGAGGCCCCGAATCCGCCACTGGGCACCGCTGCCGGGGGCGCCGGCGGCACCGAGCGCCTGATGTCCGTCCACGAGATCCGCGCGGCCAAGGCCGCCGCGAACAGCAAGTGAGGTCCCCACGATGACGATGTTCCGTGAGCCCGTCCGCGACCTGGCGTTCATCGTGAGCCTCCAGGGCGGCGATGCCTGCCTGACCACCGGCACCCACGTGCCGGCCAATGCCCCGATCAAGCCGGGCACGATCATGACCGAGCCGGACGACGACATCCTCTCCTACAGCAAGCGGCAGCGCCGCCAGGAGAAGGTCGGCTACTTCCTGACGAACGGGAACGTGGCCTACGCCGACGGCAAGGTCGAGACGGTCTCGTGCAAGTGCGAGGACCCGACCGTCGACACCACGACCGAGCCGTGGCTGCCCGGGCAGAACGTCGAGGCCGGCGCCGAGCGCCGGGTGGGCTTCTACGTCTGGGCCTGCAACCGGTCCCATGTCACGGCGGCCAACTTCTCCGCGGACCAGGAAGCCTCGGACGGGACCGACCTCTGGCGGCTGGTCGGCACCACCCAGGCGCCGAGCGGAGGGGCGAACATCGCCACCTACTTCACCACGCCGCGCGGCGTCGCGACCGTGGTTGCCGTCGCCTACAAGGGCCTGAAGAAGATCGCCCTGTCGCAGCGCTCGGTCAGCGTGACGTTCACGGTGCTGCTGGAGGACTGGCCCGACGTCTCGACCGCCTGCGCGGCAACCGTCACCGCCCCGGATTCGCTCCTGCCCGGCGGCGTGGCGACCGGCAAGGTGACGAACGTCGAGATCTCGCGCTCGGGCTTGAACGACTACCCGAGGGCGACGGTGACCATCACCTGCTGCGACGGGTCCGGGGTCCCGGGTACGCGCTCGACCGAGGGCCCGAACCCGAGCGGTCAACCGTGGGACGGGGTCTTCCTGGCGTCGCCCATCGGCCAGCCGTACCCGCCAATGGCCGTCCCGGGGGCGGCGGTCTCGGTCGAGTTCCACCCCCAGGCGCAGGTCGCCTTCATCCAGGCCAACGATTTCACGGGCCAGCCGGGGCGCAACGACCGCACGGAGAACGACCCGAAGCGGCTCCTCACGAAGTGCCACACCAAGGTGACCTTCGCCTGCGCACCCATCGCCGGGCAACCGGCCCTACGCAACGATATCGCCCTCGGCGCCGGCGCGTGGCTGGGCCCGGCGCAGATCTCCTTCCCGACGGTGTGACATGGCCTCGAACGACGAGCTCGCCCGCGCGCTGCGCCGCCTCATCGCCGGGCAGGATTACGATGCCGGCTCGACCGCGCCGGACACCCTCGGAAACCAGGCGCTGCCGGTCACCGACACGGGTCGGGGTACGGTGACCCGCAGCCTGTCGGCCGGTCGCCAGTCGGACTACCCCGATGCCGACGAGACCGGACCCGCTTACCAGGGCAGCCCCAGCGACTGGGCCTGGAGGCGGCAGGCCCCCCCGGAGTTCGGCGGATACCGCGAGCACGTGAAGTTCGCCGACGTAGATGCGGCCGGCACCGCGACCATCCGGCCGGACACCTCGGCGAACTGGTGGTTCAACTGCGCGGGCAGCGTGACCCTGGCGGTCGGGGACATGCAGCCGCCGCCGACCGTCGGGAACTCGGACAACCCGGCGGACCTCGTCCAGGCGCCGCAGGCCTCCTTGGTCACGGTGTTCCTCCTCCGGCAGAAGGGGGCGAACGTGACCTTCCCGGGCGACTGGAAGTTCTCGGCCGACGTCCGCGCCACCTCGGGCTCCGACAGCGCTTTCGCGCCGGCGGCCGGGGACGGGCAGATCGACATCTTCACGGCGATGTACGTGCCGGCAAACGGCTGGTTCGCCTTCGTCTCCGGGCGGCGGATGTCCTGATGTTCGCTCGCCACCTCATGACCTCGGGCGGCCGCGTCTCGGTACCCATCCGCTTCACGCCATGGGACATCGGGTCGTACTGGTGCCTCGGGAGCTACGTCACCTACGACTACGACCGGGGGGCGAACATGCTCTACCGGTACCGCGCCAAAGCTCTGACAAACCCATTCGGGTTCACGCCGACGGCGACGGGGAGCGACGGGACGGTGCCGCTGATCTGGTCGGACGAGACCACCGTTAAGGTCTACGGGACCAACTCTGCGGGCCCGGCCGGCAATGCGGTCGCGACCTACGGCCGGCCGCCCAGCGTGGTGTGGCAGGTCTATGGGCGCGCGGCCTGCCGGTACACCCTGTCGGACGGGGTCTACACCCTGGTGCACGTCGACCTGGCGAGCGGGACCTCGTGGCCGATGGGAAAGGTCTCGCGGCTGCAGGACTGGTGGACCGGGGATGACCTGTTCGTCGGGACCGACGCCGACTTCTTCGGGTACCCGTCGACCGGCTACGCCAAGCAACTGCCGGCCGCTAACGGTCGCGTCGCCCGAGTCTCCATCGCGCGCCAGGTCTACGAGGACGCGCCGGCCGCGGTGCTGCAGCGGATGCGCGCCGACGCGTCGCCAGAGCCGCTGTACTTCTTCCCGAACCGCCGCCCGATGACGACGGCGACGCGGGTGCGCGGGTACGCGTTCGCGGATTCGAGCGGGGGCGGCAGCCAGCAGGACATGGGCCCCCGGCGGCTGTACCACGGCGTCAGCATGGCTACCCGGACCGTGACCACGTTCGAGCTTGAGATCGGCCCGGCGCTGGAGACGACGACCTACCAGGGGCAGGCGGTCACCCGGCACCAGATCCGATTCTACTCGTCGACGCTGGTCGGCGTGATGAGCGTGTCCAGGAACAAGGGCATCGGCTTCCTCGTCATCCGCCGCACCGACAACGACCGCTCGGCCGACGACTACCTCCAATACGTGAACACCGACGGCACGCCCTCGGGGGAGTTCATCAAGAAGTCGGCCGGCGCCTGGGCCCTGCCGAACAGCGCCGCGGTGACGACCGGGGACCTACCCCTGTTCCTGACCACCAACTACGTCGTGGCGCAGGGCTCCGGGACGACCATCGTTCTTTACGACTATGCCGGCAACAGGGTCGGGACGGGCAACCGCAACCAGAACACGGACGGGACGTTCAGCGACTTCAGCTTCGTCTACCTGCCGCAACTCGATGCCCTCGTGTACCCGGTCAACGATTACGCCGTGACCTACGCGAGCTTCGACTTCGGCAAGACCTGGCAGCGAATCCAGGCGTGGGGTGCACGGGGTTCGACCAAGCCGACGTCCCCGCGGCCGCCGGGCGATCCGGACTACGCCGAGCTCGCTTCCTGCCGGCCCCTGTTCGTCACCTAGGACACGTCACGCCAGGTACTTGGCGACGGCGGCCGGCGCCTTTTCCAGGACGGCGTCACGGACGATGTCCTGGAACGGGAAGCGCGGCTGGTAGTCGACCTTCCGCGCGACGACCGCGAGGACCTGCAGGGGGCCGCGGCCGGGCAGGACCAAGGCCTCGGGCTGGCCGGGCTTGAGCTTGGCCCAGCGGGCGCCGGCCGCGACGGCGTCACGGACGAAGTCGCGCGGCAAGTTGCCCTGCGGGTCGAGATCACCCCTGGCCCCGGACGCCGGGACGAGGGGGCCGCCCGCGTTCGTGGCGTAGTCTCCGCCGACGCGCGGCCCGCCCGTCACCTCCAGCCCGAGGTACCGGGCCTGCCTCTCCAGGACGTAGACGTAGCTGCCCGGGGAATCGGGCGTGCCGGCGCGGCGGTAGGCGAAGGCGTTGATGGTCCATGCGACCGGGTCGCTGAACCGGCGGGTCGTCTCGACCATGAGCCGCTGCCGGGCCGACGCGCCGAGGTAGTCGGCGACCTCCTGCAGCGCGGGGGCGAACCGGCGGGTGACGTAGGATTCGCCCTGCTGGCTGAATTCCGGGATGTCGACGGTGAGCTTGATCTCCATGCCGGGGAGCGTGCCCGCCCCCGCTGCACCGGACCACACATGCCGCGGAGCCGGTGACGCCGTACTTCCCACAAAGCGTTACAGACCCAGCAAGTAACGGGGCGCTAACCACCGTCTGAGTTCTCCCCACGTTCTGGCGTCCGGGCCAGGGACAAGTGTTGACTCCACCTCGACAGCGAGTCCTCGACCCCCGATCGTGAGGGCAACACCGAGACCCGGAGAGCCCCCATGCGCGCCCACGAGATCACCTCCACCCTCGACGGCGTTGGCATGACCCTCGCGGGCGTCCTGGCGACGAGCCTCGCGGATGCCAGGCAGCGGCAGGCGGATGCCGACTACGAGCAGTCCCTGCGCAACCAGACCGCCGCCGGTCGCGCGATGGCCGCCGTCACCCGCCAAAGGGCTCACCATCAGGCCGCCGTAGACGATGCGGCCGCCCTCCGTGAACAGGTCGCCGCCCTGCAGCAGGCGCTCGCCGCGTCCCGCGCCGAGACCGCTACCGCCCGGCAGCAGCTTGCCGCCCAGCAGCAGGAGACGGTCCGCGTGAAGCGCCTTCTTCGCGGCGCCGTCGGATTCCGCGCGGCATGACGTGCGCACGCCGTAGCATGACGTGATGCTACCAAGTGCGCACGGGGCAAGGCACAAGCCCGAACCGGCTTGAGGACAGACAAAAAGAGAGGCCCGCCCGGACGCTCCGGGCGGGCCTCGTGCTGTTTGGGGGCGAGTTTAGATCCCGCACTTGAGCTCGTAGGCCGGGTCCGCGGTCATCTCGGCAAACGCCGCGTCCATGGTCCGGTCCCATTCCTCCATGTTCGCCCGGCGCTCCGGAGTGATGCGCGCGGCCTGTCCCATCCAGTGCGCGAACTCGGACTCGGTCGCGATCTCCGGGAGGCCTTCGAGGAGCCTCTTGCCGGCGAGGTGGGCGGCCACTTTGTGGGGGCCGGACCGGTGGATTTCCATCATCTCCGCGGCATTCAGGCTGAGGAGCCAGGACCGCAGGATGGGGTCGCACTCCTTGAGGATGGCCTCCTCCGGCTCAAGCATGAACGTCGCGTCCACGAATCGGACCGCGAGGCGGCCCCGCGCCAAGACCGGGTCTAGCTCAACGATCTTGGCAGGTGTTGGCACGGGCTTCGGGGTCGGCGCCGGAGCGGGCGTGACGGTGTCACGGGCGGGCTGGGCGGACTGTGACGGTGTCACGGGCGCGGCGGCCCGGGCGGCGACGCCATCGAAAGCGTCCTCGAACTCGGCGCCGGCGGGCGTCGGGATGCCGGAGAAGGCCCGGGCGACCCAACGGGAGCCGTCCCAGACTTTCTGTGCGGCGGCGGCCATTGCGGCCAGGACGAGGGCGGCGAGTTGGCTGAGCTTGCGCATGACGGTAGGTGATCCTGTTCAGGGCTACGGGGTGATTGTCGGCGGGGGGACGAAAGCTAAAAGGGGTGGGCTACCCGTCGTCCGCCTTCCGGCGCGCCGTGCCCTTCGTGTCCCGGACCCAACGGTTCCAGCGGCCGCACCACCAGATGGGCGCGCCCCCGTCGGGGATGCTCCACGAGTAGCCGGCGCCGCCGAGCGGACCGGTTACGGTGATGTCGATGGTGCCGCCGTCGAAGACCTCGACAGTCGCGACGAATCCCTGGGGCGTCGGACCCATCCAGGAGGCGTGAGGGCGAAGGGCAGCGACGTCCGCTTGGGCTAGGGGTCTTAGGGCCAGGACGCGTCGCACGTAAGTCGGCACGCCCTTCGGCAGGATGTTGTCGACGTAGGCGTGGACCCGGGCTTCCTCCTCGGACGTCACGCCGGGGGCCGGCATCGCAAGAGTGAGTTGCGCGGCCACCTCAGGCCTCCGCCGAGCCGAACACCGAGAGCCGTAGCTCGGGTGAGATTTGCTTCCGATGCGCCCACACCGCCCTGAGGGCGTGCGAGGCCTCGACCTGCTTGAGTTCCGGAGGGAGGCGAGGACATGCCCCGCATGGCTGTGCGCCGCCGACCAGCCGATACCGTTCCGTACCGCTGCGAAGTCCTCGTCCATGCCTGAAAGGACGCGATTGGCCTCGTGAACGGCGGCGCGGACCTCGGTCAGGCCTGCGCGCTCCCACCAGTCTGCGATGACTTCCTCGCCGAGCCGCGCGGTGACCTGCGCGATCATCGCCTCGACTTCATCGACTAGGTCCGTTGCAAGCCATGCAGCCCGGGCGGATGGGCGCGGGACCAGCAGGGATTCCGCTAACTCCCGCTTCCTCCTGTTCCAGGCCCACGGCTTCCCGGAGAGGCATGCGCGTAGCCTGTCGATGGCTGCCGTCCGCGTAGCGCAAGCCGCGGCGAACTCCGCCTCCTCGGCTTCCAGCTTGGCCAGGGCATCCCGCTCTTTGGCGCGGTCGGCCGCATCCGCGCGGGCCTCGGCGGCGGAGATGGCTTCGTTGTGGGCGTAGGGCACGGGCGCCGGGATGGCTTCCCAGCAGACCGGCACGCCACCGTCCCACGAGAACCCGACCGCACGCATCCCCTCGCGGTCGGCGGCGTAGGCACGGCTGTAGCGCATCGTGTCGCCCTCACCCTTCCAGAGGGTGCGCTTGCCGTTGCGCGTGTTGCGCTCACCGGCGCTGCGCCAGGCGAGCCCGAGCGCTCCGACCGGGAGCGCGACGTCGAGGGGGAGCGGGCGGTGTGCCGCTGAGGCGGCCGCGGCGGCGACGAGGCCGACGCTGACGAGGAAGATCGTGAACATGGCAGGGCGCCTTCTGGCAATTAGCTGATTGCCCGATTCAAGCACTCCGACCCGCCGGTTGAAAGAGCAAATCACCGCCGGGCAGGCAAAATTATAAGTGGTATCATTTATCTACCACTTGGTATGACAATCCCTCGAAAGTCGAATATTCCAGATTTTTTGCTTTTAAGCGGAACGCACGTAATCTTACCTCCGTTGATCGGTACGGAGACAGGGCATGAGCGCTTCGTTGCGAGTGGATGCAGTCGTCGAGAAGCTGAAGACCGCATGCGCGGCCGCAGGCGGGCAGTCGGCCTGGGCGGCGACACACGGCCTGTCGGGGGCGTACGTCAGCGACGTCTGCCGTGGTCGCCGGGACCCCGGAGATGGCGTGCTCCGTGGCCTCGGGCTGCAGCGCGACGTCCGCTACGTCCCCCGCAAGCCCGAAACGGTCACGCTCTACGACGCGGATGGCGTCACCCTCATTGAGGCCGAGGTCCTGGCATGACCTCCCGATTCGTCGACGGGCTCTACGAGCTCGACGCGCGCACGACCCGGGCCCGCCTGACAGAGGCCCTCGCCGCCGTCCGGGCGCACCCGGGCTACGCCAACGGCCCCCATGCGCGGTCCCTGCAGCGCGCCGTTGCCACGGTCGAGGGCGACCTGCTCCGGGCGGCCCGGGACGCCGTCAGCCGGCTGGATGCCGCGCTGAAGGATGCCGACCGGCCGCCAGTGCCGGATGCCCTCGATGACGAGAGCATCCCCAAGCTCATCCGCGACATGATGCGCGCGGGCAGGGAGCGGGACACCGCCGGAGGATGCCCATGAGCGACGACGCCGTCCCCGACCTGCGCGGCTACGAGGACACCGACCTCGGCGTCGAGATCCCGGCGCTCAACCGAGGGGAGGCTTGGCTCGTCAGCGAGTGCGCCGGGCTCCAGTTCTACGCGTACGGCCGCCGCGACGACCTGACGGGGGAGCGCATCATGCCCCGGCTCGGCGACCGCCTTCACCTCGTGCGAGACCCGGAGAACCCGCACGACGCCAACGCTATTGGGGTCTGGTGGCGAAATGCGCATCAGATCGGGCACCTGCCACGCTACGCAGCCACCGCCGTCGCTCTGCTGCTCGACGCCGGCGCTGCCGCCAGGGCCTACGTGTACGACGAGGGCGACGGCGAGGCTTGGTCGCTCCGCCTCATCGTCGTCGGCCCGGCGGCGGAACCGCTCTACGCCGCGCACATCGAGCGGGTCGCCTACCGCGCCACCCTGCCTGTCCGGAACGAGAAGCGAGACCGCCGCTTGCGTCGACGTGCCGAGCGGTTCGCGGAGCAACTTCAGGCGCACCGACGAGCGCGCATCACGGCGGCCGTCGAGACCCTGATGGCAGTGCCGTTCGAACCCGCGCTCCCGCAGGTCGGCGCCGAGGTCGATGTCGACGACGTCGCGGCCATGCTGGCGTTCAGCCGCTCGACCGTAGCTCGCCTCGCCAAGAGGGCCGGCATCAACGTCGGCCGCTACACCTGGCGCGTTCCGCCGAGCGCCGAGTTCGACGCGGAGATCCGCGCTTGGTGCCGGGCGCCCCGGAGCAAGCTCGACCGCGACCGCGTCAGCCAAATCGGTTGTGAGGTCAGCTATGCCTGGGACTAGACCTCGGCAGCCGCGCCCGCCCGCCACGCACGTCATCGTGCACCGCATGACCGGCGCGGTTGTCTCGCGCCATCCCTCTCTCGCCGACGCCCGGGATGCTTGGCGCCTGCGGGCCTTCCCCAAGCCCGGGCTGATCAAGAGCACCCTTGGGACTTGGGCCGCCGCCCACCTGATCCAGACCGTCACCGCCGCCGAGAACTCGGCCCGCCGTCGCGCGGTCGAGGAAGCCAAGTGGAACCGCGCATGACCGCCGCCCCGTTCACGCCCCGCCTGCCCCCGGTCGCCCGGGGAGCCTGCCGGGCGCTCCATGCCGCGTCGCCCGCGCTGCCGGAATCCCCGCTCGCCCCGCCGGCGGACGCCCCGGTCGAGGAGGTCCTGGCCGATCAGGCCGCGGCCCTTGCAAAGGCTGTTGAAGAGACCGACCCCGTGCTGATGAAGGCTGCTCGGGATGCGGCGAGGGTCCGCGCGCTGGAGGAGGCCATCGCCGGCGCGAGCGAGACCCTGGCCCGGCCGCGGACGCTTACCCGTTGGGGCTACGGACCCGAGCCAACGAGCCTCGACGAGCACGTGCATATCGCGGGACTCCGGGCGGCGGGGTGCGCCGGGGCGGCGTCGAGAGTCAGGCCGTTCCTCGACATGGACCACCCCCTCGCCGCAGAGGCCTGCGACCTTCACGACCGGCTCGTCGCCGCGGAGGGCGAGTGGAAGTCCAGGGCGGAGAGAGAGCGCCACCCGTCGCGCGGGTGAGCGAACTCGGCTGTGGACGATTAACTACTCTGTTAACCTTGGACCATCTCTCGACTCCAGCAAGATGATCTAGGTGGGCAGGGTCGCCCTCGACGGCCGCATGGGCGGCTCGATGTTGAGGGCCAAGATGACGAAGCGCAATGCGAAGCAGTGGAAGCGCGAGCTCACGAGCGCGCAAGTCCAGGAACTCATCGGCCTGGCGCGGGAAACAAGCAACTCCATGTCGAGTATGGACGGGGGCAATCAAGCGTTGCTGCTCCTACGGACATTCAATTCGGCGGACCGAGTCTATGGTCTCTGGCCGGACTCATCCCAGCCCGGCGGCTACGCGTACAGCATCATGAAGGGGGGGAAGGGCAGTGCTGCCAAGCGGCGGGTCGCTGCGAATGGGGAGTTCTCGGTTGAGGCGGTCTTCCAGGAGAGCGAGGACCACGCTGACCTGACACGCGAGATCTACGTGGGTCTCGAAACGTGTGCCGATGCATACCCCGAGGCGTACAGGCAAGCATTCACCCTCTGGATCAATATCGCGCCCGCCAATTTTGCGGAAACCAAGAAGCGCATCAGGGGATATATCTTCGGCTGACATCACGTCTCTAGGACGTGATGCGTTAAGGCCCCGGCTGTCATGCCGGGGCCTTCTTCATTCTGCGTGCTCGCAGATGACGGTGTTGATGGTCGCCCCGACGGGACAGTCGCCCGCCCTAGTTTTGCGGTACGGCCCCCAGGTCCCGCAGCCGAGGCACCGGTACCCGTCCAGGGTCGCCGGCCTGGGCCACCATCGCATGTTCTCCAGGGAGGACTCCCGCAGCCGGTTGTGGCGCTCGATGTGCGCCTCGGCGGTCGCCTTCGATACCGCCATGGACACGCGACCGCACCGGAGGCACGTGACGCACTCGTCGGGGATTTCGGTCTCACGCATCGTCGCCTCCCTCGTCCCGCTCCGCCGCACGGCGCCGTTCCTCCGGGAGGTCCGGCGTCACAGCCAGCCGGGCGCGGATCTCTGCGATGGTCGCTGGCCGGTAGCCCCAGCGGTCCACGCCCACGTCGCAGGACTGCGACGTGTCCTCCAAGAGGCCATGCGTGTGTCCGAAGAGATGCCAGGCGCCTCTGAACACGCCCTGCCACGCCCGCATCGGATAATGGCAAAGGGTGACGCGCTGCCCTTCCAGGACGGTGTCGACGAATCCCTCGTGCTGCGACGCCCACGGCAGGTGGCGAGCCCCGCGGTCGTGGTTGCCTACGACGAGCCGCTTGGTCCCGTTCAGCCGGGCGAAGACCTTCGCGGCGCGTTCGGGCGGGCACCGGTAGCAGAAGTCGCCGAGATGCCAGACCTCGTCGCCGGGGCGCACCGCGGCGTTCCAGGCGGCCACGAGCATCTCGTCGTGGGTATCGATGTCGGTGAAGTGCGCTCGGCCCATCCGCAGGATGCTGGAGTGGCCGAAATGATGATCCGCGGTCACGAGCACGCGGGGAAAATTCTGGTTCGTCATAGGGGCAGCCTCCTTGAGGGGGCTGCCGCGCGCGGTCACGCCCCGGGTGGTGTCGTCGTGTTCGGGGGGAGCGCTATTCGTTTCACGTCGGCCTCGGTCGGCTGGTGAGGGCTGCTATGATCGCGGCGCGGACTCAAGCGGTCAACGGCGGCCGAGGGGTTATCCCTGGGCCTCGCGCCGGAGTTGAACATAAGGGGCGGCGAGATATTCGGATGCCGTTATGTTCTGCGCATAAGCGGCTTGAAAGCGGCATATCCTGAACGTAGGGCCGCCCCCGTTGAACCGATCGCGGATGTTCCTACTTCGTTCTCAAGGACGGAGTGGTCGATGCTTAGCTTTCAGGACGTCGCGGATGCGGGACCGGAGGAGCGCGACGCCATCATGCGCGCCCTCGCGGAGGAAATGATGGAGGCCTCCGCGCAGCGGCGCGGCGGGCGGGGATTCGTCGCGGCCGAGAGGCCGCGAG
This sequence comes from Methylobacterium sp. XJLW, assembly GCF_003254375.1. Taxonomy (NCBI): domain Bacteria; kingdom Pseudomonadati; phylum Pseudomonadota; class Alphaproteobacteria; order Hyphomicrobiales; family Methylobacteriaceae; genus Methylobacterium; species Methylobacterium sp. XJLW. The sequence continues at coordinate 1,162,728 of NZ_CP016429.1, forward strand.
ATCTCGCCAGAGTTCTTGGCCGAGACCGGCGGGCTCAACCGTCGAGGCGCGCCCGCTCCTCCTCGTAGGCATCAAGGACCGCCCTTACCCAGCGCTCCATGCCCTCCGCCTTAAGGTCGAGGCGCTGCGAGTGGATGTAGTGTTTCAGGGTGATGGCCGCCGCCAACTCGCGCTCCGCGTCGGCACCGCTGCGAGATGCCGCCTTGTGGGCGAGGATGGCGCTCCCGGCGCCTCCCAGCTTCTCCAGGTCGAGAAACGTCCCGAGCGTCCGGCGGGCGTCGTGCGGGGTCCAGGGCCTGATGTCGTTTGCGGCGAACAGGTCGGCCCCGGGGCGGCTCGTGACCTTGCCGGCGCGGCCGCCCTTCGGGTCGCCCTGCAGGCGCCCGAAAAGTTGCGTCAGCCCGGTCGGGTAGACCGCCTTACCGGCCACGCGCGACGGGAACAGGAACGGCGAATCCGGGTCGGTCTTGAACCGAGCCAGGACGGCGAGTGCCTCGGGCGGAACCGGTACGGCGTGCGGTCGGGCAGGCTTCTTAGACTTCGCTGACTTCGGCCCCTTCATCTCCACGGCGGTCCACGTCCAGATCTGCCAGCCCGGACGCTCCGGCCATGCCCGCACCGTCGCGCGCTTCGTCCCGGTCAGGGCCCCCGCGCGTTGGCCGGTGAACACGATGGCCCACAGCGCGGCCAACATGCCGTCCGAGGTCTCTTTGGCCGTCCCGCCGAGGCTACGGTGCCGCTCCGCGATGATCAGCGTCCGGACGAGCTCCGAGACGGTCGGCGTGTGCTCCCTCGGGGTCGAGGACCAGTCCACGTGTAGCCCGTCCCGCCACCAGGGGTACGGCGTCGACGCGAGGCCGGACAGCACCGGTTGATCGCGCTTGGCCCAGTCGAGCGCCGCTCGTGCGGCCTCCATCGTGTCGGCGGCCGCGCTCAGAGTCTGCGCCGCGGCGACGGCGTCCCGGACCCGAAGAAGATCGGCTTGGTCGACATCGGACGCTAACTTGCGCGCGAGCTCGGGCGTCACCGTCCGCCGCAAGTGCTTCTCGAACTGCTTGCCCCAGCGAGGCACGTAGGTCGGCAGGATCTTCGTCAGGTACAGGTCGACGAGGTCGGCCCACTCCCAGGGCCCGTCCCGCCGGCGGTCGTCTTGGCTTTGCTCCGGGACGGTCTCCGGGAATGCCGCGTCCATCGCGTCGGCCGGGGACAGGCCGCGCCGGTGCGCCTCCTGCCAGACGCGCAGGTTCGCCCGGCTCGGGACCCGCCCGTCGCGCAGGTCGACGCGGGCGCGCTGCGCCGCCTCGCGCGCCGCGGCGACCGGGAGGTCCATGTCGCCCAAGCGGACCGTCCTCTGCTCCGTCTTGAGGTACCAGGCCCCGCCCGTCTTCCCGACGCGCAGCACCAGGCCGCGCTCCTGTTCGTCGGCCCACTCGTGGCCGCGACCCTCTATCTTTCCGGAGGCGAGGAGCTTCTGCGCCGCCTTGACGTGCGCGACCGTGAGCTTGGCGCGGGTGCGATGCCAGGTGTTGGCGGCGGTTGCCATGCGGGCTCCGAGGGCTGATACCAGCCTGATACCAGCCGGCCCTGGAAAGCCCTGGCAAGAGTCCCCGGGCGTTCGCGGCAGGGATTCCACAGGCAGAACTGAGGGTTGGTAAAGGGTGGAGTCGTCAGCCGAATGCCCCCGAAAGCTGCGCGTCAGCCTTCCAAGCTGAATACGAGGGTTCGATTCCCTTCACCCGCTCCATTCCAAAATCCGAAATCGCATCACGCGCTTAAGCGTAACCGGCCGGCCCTCCTCAGGCGTCGCGCGGCCGCCCCCTGCGCCGTGCAAGCTGCGTTCCCGGCCCCGCCGCGCCGCGGGCAGCCGGATGCGGGGCGGAGGCGTCGGCGGCTCGAGGCCAGGATCGCGGGCCGCCAGGAGCCCCGCAGGCCAGGCCCTCCCGGAGGACCGACGACCGCGGTGCGCGCCGGCTGTTTCTTGATGGACCCGGCGTTGTAAGACGGGCGCCGACGATCCGGACGGATGACGATGCCGTCCCCCCGTACGGCCGACATGACGACGTCTGACCCTCCCAACGATCCGGGTTCCCGCGGCGACGACCCCTTCGACGCGGAGGGACTTCGGCTGACGCTCGACGAAGCGGGCATCTGCGGCTGGGCCCTCGACGTCCGGACCGGGCGCGTCACGATCTTGCCGTCCTGCCTTCGTCTGTTCGGGGTGCCGCCGGACCGCCTGACCACCTTCGACGCGATGCAGGCCTTCGTGCATCCGGACGACCGCGCAGCCAGGGCGGACGCCATCGGGCGCGCGCTGGCGGAGGGCGGACGCTACGAGGTCGATTATCGGGTGGTGCATCCCGATGGACGCGTCCACTGGCTGCGTTCGCGCGGCCGCGTGCAGCTCGGCGCCGACGGTCGGCCGTGCCGCCACCGCGGCGTGGTCTTCAGCATTCACGAACAGAAGCAGGCCGATGAAGACCTGCGGGCGCGCGAGGCGCATCTGCGCTCGATCCTCGACACGGTCCCCGACGCCATGATCGTCATCGACGAGCAGGCGCAGATCAAATCGTTCAGCGCGGCGGCCGTGCGGCAGTTCGGTTACGGGCCGGACGAGATGGTCGGCCGGAATGTCAGCCTGCTGATGCCGGAACCGTATCGGAGCCAGCACGACGCCTACATGGCGCGCTACCGTTCGACCGGAGAACGCCGCATCATCGGCATCGGCCGCGTCGTGGTCGGCCAGCGCAAGGACGGCTCGACCTTCCCGATGGAATTGGCGGTCGGCGAGATGCGTTCGGGCGGCGTGCGCTACTTCACCGGCTTCATCCGCGACCTCACCGAACGGAACCAGACGGAGATGCGTCTGCAGGAGTTGCAGTCCGAGCTGGTGCACATGTCGCGCTTCACCGCCCTGGGCGAGATGGCATCGACGCTGGCGCACGAGATCAACCAGCCGCTCACGGCAATCGCGAGCTATCTCAAGGGCTGCCGCCGCCTCCTCGGGCGCATGGAAGGCCCGGAGGCGGCCCGGCTCTCCGACGCGGTGAACCAAGCGGCCGATCAGGCCCTGAGAGCCGGACAGGTGATCCGGCACCTGCGGGACTTCGTATCGCGCGGCGAGAACGAGCGGCATATCGAAAGCCTGCCCAAGCTGGTCGAGGAGGCGAGCGCCCTCGCCCTCGTCGGCGCCAAGGAGAAGGGCGTGCGCGTCCGCTTCGATCTCGATCCGGATGCGCCGCTCGTGCTGGCCGACCGGATCCAAGTGCAGCAGGTCCTGCTCAACCTCATCCGCAACGCGATCGAGGCCATGCAGGACGTGACCCGGCGCGAACTCGTCGTTGGGACGCGGGCGCGTCCGGCCGAAGGCCTGGTCGAGATACGGGTGTCGGATACCGGGACCGGCATCGCGCCCGAGATCGCCGAGCAGCTGTTCCAGCCCTTCGTGACGACGAAGGCGAACGGCATGGGCGTCGGCCTGTCGATCTGTCGAACCATCGTCGAGGCCCATGGCGGCAAGATCCTGGCCTGCCCGGGTCCGGACGGCGGAACGACCTTCCGCTTCACCCTGCGCACGCTCGACCGCGAGGAGATGGCTCATGTCGACTGACGCGCCCGTGCACATCGTGGACGACGATCTCGCGGTGCGCCAATCTCTCGCCTTCCTGCTGGCGACCGACGGACTGGCGGTCCAGGTGCATGACTCGGCGACCGCCTTCCTCGCCGCGGGGACCGACCGTGTCGGATGCATCGTCACGGACGTGCGCATGCCCGACATCGACGGCGTCGAACTGCTGCACCGCCTCCGGCAGAGAGGCCGGATGCCGCCCGTGATCGTCATGACAGGCCATGCGGACGTCGCGCTCGCGGTCGAAGCGATGAAGGCCGGCGCGGTGGACTTCATCGAGAAACCCTTCGACGACGACGTTCTTCTCGCCAGCATCCGATCGGCCTTGGCGCGGGCGGATCGCGCCCGGACGCGCGACGCCGAGGGGGACGCGGTGCGGGCGCGCTTGGCCGCACTCAGCGAGCGCGAGCGCCAGGTCCTGGAAGGACTGGTCGCCGGCAAGGCCAACAAGGTCATCGGGCTCGATCTCGGCATCAGCCCGCGGACCGTCGAGATCTACCGGGCCAACGTCATGTCCAAGCTGCAGGCGGGCAGCCTGTCCGAGCTGGTGCGCATGGCACTGATCGCAGAAAGCCTGAAGGGCGACTGAAGACGGACGCGCGTTGCGCCCCGTCGAGATGCAGATTCCGGGATGCCTTAGGGGGACGGGCTTCGACGCAGAGGCTCGCTCTTCGAAGGCATGCCCAATGCCCTCTCGGCGCCCGCCCACAGCTGGTCGTAGGGCTGCAGGCCCGCCTCCGCGCCGACATCGGGTGGATCGGCGCACGGCAGTCACATCCGGCCCCAGGGCGCTTGCCGGCCCCGGCGGTTCGCGTTCGCCGCGGGTCGGCGGCGCGCGGTCGATGCCGGATCGGGATCGGGGTTGGGCCAAATCTGCAGTTGATATGCATCAAGGCCGGAATGCGCCCCGGTTCTCACGATGCCGCGGTCGAGTGGAAGCGCAGCTTGCCATGCGCGGAGAAGCGAACACCGATCCCGGAACGGGTGACAGCAGCAAGGAGGCACCGCGCATCCGCACCATGTTCCAGCACACGCTCGAGCACGAAGTGCCGGCGGGGACGATCCTTTTTGCGCAGGGCGAGGTCCCGACCTTCCAGATCGTCGTCCTGTCGGGATCGGTTCAGCTCTTCGGACGATCCCGCGATGGCCGCGAGGTGCTCATCGAAGTCGTGAGGGCGCCGGACCTGTTGATCCCTGCCGCCGTCGTGACCGCATCGCCGTATCTGATGCAGGGGCGGGCTCCGGAGCCGACCCGCTTCCTGCTCATTCCGGCCGATGCGTTCCGCGACGCGGTGGACCGCAACCCGCATCTGGCGAAGGCGGTTCTGGAAACGCTCGCCGAGCAGTTCCGTCGGATGGTGCGGCAGACCAAGAATCTGAAGCTGCGCTCCGCGGCCGAGCGCGTCGGATGCCATATCCTCGTCCTATCCGAACGGCAGGGCACGCCGGACCGCGCGATCCTGCCCTACGAGAAGCACATGATCGCGTCCGAACTCGGGATGACGCGCGAGTCCTTCTCCCGCGCCCTCAAAGCCCTCACCAAGATCGGCATCGGCGTTGCGGGCCAGGAGATCGTCATCCGCGACCGCGCGCGACTGACCGCCGTCGCCAAGCCCGACCCCATGATCGATCTGCCTGCCTTCGACGACACCGGTCGCCGGACCCTGGCCCTGATCGAGCGGTTGAAGGGATAGGGACGGCAGGGCGGCCCGCGGCGTTCGACGGCGGACGCCCGTTCCGTCGGCACCGGGCGGTCCGGCGCCCGCACGCGCGATCACGGGAGGCGGCAGCGCCGTTCGCGGCGCCGCCGACACCCGGCCGTGGCGCCACGATCAGGCGACGCGCCGCACCTCGTCCTCCAGCAATTCGTCCGCCGGCCCGAAGAATTCGAAGCGGACCCGCTCGGCCGGGACGCCGTGGCGCTGCAGGCCGTTGACGAGCGCGGCCAGAAACGGCTTGGGACCACAGAGGTAGTAGACCGCTTCGGCCTGCGGCGTGTTCGCGACGAGCCAATCCGCCGTGATGAGACCCGCCTCGTCGTAATGCTCGCCACGCCGGTCCTGCGCGTCCGGCTGGGCGTAGAAGGTCCGGACGCGGATATGCGCGCGCCCCGAGGCTGCGGCGGCCGTTGCGTCCCGCAGCGCATGGACACGGCCGTTGAGGGCTCCGTGGACATACCAAGTCGGGCGCCCGGACATCTCATCCGCGATGGCGGCCAGCATGCTCACCATCGGCGTCAGTCCGACGCCGCCGCTGACCAGGACCACCGGGCCGTTCGTCGACCGGTCGAGGAAGAAGTCGCCCGCCGGCGGTGCCACGCGCAGGATCGTGCCGATGCCGGCCGCGTCGTGTAGCCAGTTCGAGACGACACCGGCCGGCGCACCGGGCGCGTTCTCGCGCTTGACGGTGATGCGGTAGACGCGATCGTTCGGGGCACACGAGACCGAGTAATTGCGTTTCAGAACGCCCTGGCCTGGCAGGTCGAAGAGGAAGCCCAGGTATTGACCGGGCTGGTGGCGCAGCACGGGCCCCCCATCGACCGGCGCCAGCACGAAGGAGCGGATCGTCTCGCTCTCCTGGGTCACGTTCTCGATCTGGAACGCGCGCCAGCCGGTCCAGCCTCCAGGCTTTGCGGCGTGGTCGCGGTAGATGGCCGCCTCGCGCCCGATCAGGATCTCCGCCAGGAGCCAGTACGCGTCTCCCCAGGCCGCGCAGATCTCGGACGTCGCCGCATCGCCCAGAATGTCGCCGATCGCGCCGAGCAGCGCATCCGCGACATGCGGATAGTGCTCGGGGAGGATGTTGAGCGCGACATGCTTCTGCGCGATGCGCTCCACCGCCCCGCCGAGAACGCTCAGATTGTCGATGTTGCGGGCATAGGCCAGCACGGCTTGCGCGAGGGCCTTCGGCTGCGAGCCCGCTGCCCCATGGTGCGACTGGTTGAAGAGGTCGCGCATCTCGGCGTTCTCGAACAGTCGCTCGTACATGCGCCGCGTGATGTCTAGGCCTCGCGCCTCCAGGGCGGGAATCGTGGCTTTGATGAGGGCGACGGTGGAGGGACTCAGCGGGGCAGGCATGGCGGTCCTCAAGATGCATATTACATGCACCTTATGACGGCCCATTTTTAAAGGTGCAATCGTTATGCACCTTAAGGGCTGTTACGGAGTTGACATGCGGCTGACCCGCTTCACCGATTACGGCCTGCGCACTCTGATCTATCTCGGCTCGCTGGGCCCCCGGCAGGGCTCCATAGCCGGCGTCGCGGCGGCCTACGGGATCTCCGAGCATCACTTGGTGAAGGTGGTGCATCAGCTGGGCCGGCTGGGATTGATCCGGACGACGCGTGGCCGGGGCGGCGGCTTGCTTCTGGGCCGGCCTGCGGACCAGATCCGCGTCGGAGACGTCGTGCGGGCCATGGAGGAGGATCTGGCGCTGGTCCCCTGCTTCGCCGGTGCGGCCTGTGCGATCACGCCCGCGTGCCGCCTCAAGGGTGTCTTGAACGAAGCGCTCGCCGCGTTCCTCGCGGTCCTCGACCGACATACCCTCGCCGACCTGCTGGAGCCGAATGCCGGGCCGGATCTCGCAGCCCTCCTGGGCATCGATCCCATGCCGTCGATCGACGAGCCCGCCTCGCGCATGCCTCGACGCCCCGTCGACCCGGTGCGTTGATCGACGGTTGCTCAGCCTCGACGCCGCGATGTGATCACCAACGCCATCGCAAGGCCGGACGCCCGCAGCATCGGAGCATGGGCGAGCGTCGGCGCGCTCCGGACGCGGGCTCGGAGCCCCACCGGATGCCGACTCGCCTCGGTGATCGCGGCGCAGTCGTCGCGATCGAAGCGGCAGGTCTTCACCTCTGCCGTCGCGGCTCCGGAGCCCAGGGCAGGACGGCACCGGCGATAGGACCTCGCCCGGACGCAGGCTATAGTGCTTCTATACGATTTGATCTCTCGAACGCTTTGGGGCTGCCTGCGCGACGCCGATGGATAATTCGGCATTCAACCATCGATATCGAAAGGTCGCGATGATGAAGAATGTGCCAGAGATCCGCGAATTGACGGATGAAGAGATCGATTGTGTCGCCGGCGGCGTGAGCGACGACGCACTGTACGGGGCAGCGATCGGCCTCGCCGTGGCCAGCGTCGGCGCGCTGATCGCGGTGCCGACCATGGGAACGAGCACGACGCTCTGCGTGTGGGGGGCCTCCCTCGCCTCGTCGGCGCTCGCCTACAACATCGCGGCCCAGTAGCGCGGCCTGAACCCGGCGGCCCGCCGGGTCCGGAGAGGGTCTGCTCACGGAGCGGCCCTCTCCAAGGACGGAGGCTTCGACGGGCACCCGAACGGGCGCAGGGTCTTCGGCCGGCCGGCGCCTGCGCGAGGGGGCCGATCCGGCGGGGGACGCCTCCTGTCCGCAGCCGGCGCAACGCGCGGTCGGCCGAACGCGTCGGCTGCTGTGTCGACCGGCCCATCACGGCCAGGGGCGCCGGCCCATCCGCATCGCGCCCGGCCCCGTCAGGCGACACCCGTGAAGAAGGTGGCGTAGCCGTCCTCGTGCACGCGGGCGAGATAGGCGCGGTACGGTGCGAAGCCCGGCTCCTCGGGTCCGATGCGCCCGTAGCCGAACGCGTCGGCCTGCTCCGGAAGCAGCGCCAGGGGCGCCGCGGCGGGGGTCAGCTGGGTGCCGCGCCCCGCATGGAGCGTCGTCAGGACCCCGTACATCTCGCCCTGGATGTTCGGGCGGCACAGGACCGCCAGGCGATGCTGCCCGTGCCAGTTGGTCACCAGATAGATCATGCCCGACTGGCTCGGCACGGCGACGCTGCCGGATTGCGCGAAGGGGGCGTCGAGCCGCTCGGCCTCGCGGAACACGAGGCGGGCCGACTCCGCGTCCCACGCGATCTCGGTACGGTAGGCGAAGATCGCGCCGGCCGTCCCGAAGGAGGGCCGCAGGGTGAGATAGCGCCCCTCGATCCAGGCCACGCTCTCCCGGGAATAGGAGCCGAGTTCGTCGGGCGCGTGACGGGCCGTCTCCGGAGCCGGTCGCCCCGGTTCCTGGCGGAGGGATTGGCCCAGGGCCTCCTCCAGCCGGATCGTCGTCGCCAGGGTGAAGGGCCGGCGGCCGGCGAGCGCCTTCTCCAGGGTCGAAATGCTGATCCGGGCCTCTTCGGCCAGCGTCTGCCGGGAGATCCGCCGGCGGGCCAGCGCCTCGCGCACGGTCTGGGCAATGGCGCGGCTCTGCGCCTCGGACAGTTCGATCTCGCTCACAGGCACGGCTCGCGCGGGCTTGATCCGGACAGATCCGCACGAAACCGCACAATTGCGCAAGCGCGGCCAAGCTGGCCATCCACGGCGGCCCGTCAGGAACGCCCCGCCTCCGACGCCAGCTCCGTCTCGACGATCAGCCGGAGCGGTCCGGCCCGCAGCGCCTCCAGGGGCCAGCAGGTGACGAGGTCGAGATGCCGGCCGGCCGCCTGCGGGTCGATGCCCGAGGCGTCCCACCGCGCCACCCGCGTGCCGGTGACGCGGAAATGCCGGGTCCGGCCGTCGCGGCCCGTCACCGTGACGGGATCGCCGGGCCCGAGGCGCCCCAGCACCGCGAACTGCGTGTCGCGGTGGGCGGCGAAGATTGCGGTGCCGGGCGCGCCGGCCTCCGGCGTACCGTCCAGATGGCCCGGGCCGAAGGCCAGGGCCTGGCCGCTCCCGCCCCGCAGCACCACGAAGCTGCGGCCCGCGACCGTGAGCCGGGCGACCGGCTCGGTGTCGGCCCAGGGCCAGGGCTTGGCGGGGTGCCCCTCGGCCAGCGTGCGGGCGAAGGCGCGCTCCAGCAGCACCTGCGCCAGGGCGGCCTTGGCGGGGATCCAGGCGGCCTGCGCCGCCAATCCGAGCCCCCCGAGGGTGAGGAGGGCCGCGAGGGCCCTCCCCAGTCCGGATACCGGGGAGCGGCTCATCGCGCGTCCCCGATCCGCCGGACGCCGCGCCGCTGCAGGCCAGCGCCCAGCAGGAGGCCCAGGAGGGCGAGGAGCAGGCCCAGGCCGAGCTGCGCCAGGATCCCGGCCCCGGTCTGCGGCAGGTCGACGCCCGCCTCGCCGGCATGGATCGGCACGATCCGGGCGGCCTTGTCGTCGGCGGGCGCTTCGCCGCTCCGGTCCGTGCCGAACACCTTGGCGAAGTCCCAGCCCGCCGGCAGGTTCAGCGGCAGGTCGGCGGCGACGAGGGGCGTGCCCGGCGCCCGGCGGGGCGTGGCGTCGATGGCCACGAGGCTGGTCAGCCGCGTCGTCAGGCCGTGCTCCAGGGCCAGCGCCAGGATGGTGGCGTCGGCCGCCTCCGCGCCGAGGCGTCCGGTGATCCGCGCGGTCTCGGTCTCGCCGATCCGGGAGCGCGCCCAGACCTTGGAGATGCCGGCGCCCGTACCGGCCGCGGCGAGGGGCAGGGTCCGGGTCCAGGTCCGGCCGCCCACCCGGCCCGAGACGGTCACGGTCCTGTGGGCGATCCCCTCGGCCGCCTCCGGCAGCTGCGCGGCGAAGACCAGCGGCTCGCCGCGATACAGGTCGGGCAGCGCGCCCGGCGTGACGGCGACGCCCGGGACCGAGAAGGTCGCGGTCAGGTCGGTGACGGCGGGGGATTCCAGCTTCTCGTAGAGCGCGCGGGTCCGTTCGCCGACCAGGGCGAGGTCGCGGATCTCCGTGAAGCTGCCGCGGCCGATCTCGGCGGCGTGGCGCATCAGGTGGCCGTTGGGCGCCGAGCCGATGCCGACCATGAACAGGCGCGTGCGCCCGAGATTGGCGTGGATCGCCGCGAAGATCCGCTCCTCGTCGCCGACGGCGCCATCGGTGAGGAACACGACCTGGCGCACGCGCCCGTCCTCCGGATGGGGATCGGCCAGGGCCGCCTTGAGCGGCGCCAGCATCTCGGTGCCGCCGCGGGCCTCCAGGGCGGCGACGAAGCGCTCGGCTTCCGCCAGCGCGGCCCGCGTCGCCGGGACCGGCTCGGGATGCAGCGCGTCCCAGGTGTCGTCGAAGCGGATGACGTTGAAGCGGTCCTGCGGCGTCAGACGCGCGAGGCCGGCCAGCAGCCCGGCCTTGGCCTGCCGCATCGAGGCGCCGGACATCGAGCCGGAATTGTCGATCACGAAGGTGACGTCGCGCGCCGGCCGGGTGGCCGCGTCTGCCTCGAGCGCCGGCGGGTTCACGGCGGCCAGCAGGTAGGTCCGGCCGGCAACGGTCTCGCGGAACAGGCCGAGGCCGGGCACCCGGCTCGGAGCGGGCTCCCAGGTCAGCTCGAGGTCGCGGTCGGCCGGCACGACGCCGTCGGCCAGCGTGACGGTGCGCGCCTCCGGGCCGGTCTCGGTCACGCGGATCGCGTGGGTGGCGCTGCGGACGGCGCCGACGGCGAAGCCCGCCTGGAGCCGCACGGTGACGGCGACCGGGTTGGTCGGCGGGGACAGGGCCGGGTCGAGCACCGGCGGGCTGATCCGGGCGCGATCCGGAACCGGGTCGCGGGCCGCCTCGGCCACGCCGTCGAGGGAGACCGCGTCCACCGCGGCGGGGGCGGGAGTGTAGCGGGGCGCCACCACCAGCGGCAGGCGCAGCGTCCGCGTCTCGCCGGAGACGGGGATCGTCTGCTGATAGGTAATCTGGACCACCACCGTCTCGCCGGGGCCGATATTGGCGACCGCGTTGGTGAAGATGTTGGGCCGCTCCTGCGCGGTCAGGGCCGCCGACTGCCCGGCCGCCTTCGCGGCCTCGTAGGCGCGCTTGGCCGCCGCCCGCTCGCGGATGTCGGCCACGATCACGCGGTTGCCGACGACGAGCTTCATCCCGTCGACGGCCGCGTCTTCCGGCAGGGGGTACACGTAGGTGCCCTCGACCCAGTCCGCCGTGGTGTTGCGGAAGGCCTGGGTGACCGTGGCCCGGGCGGTCGGGCCGCTGACATCGACGCTGATGTCGGTGGCAAGCTGGACGGCCTCGGCCGGCGCGGCGCCGGCCGGCCCGCGCAGCATCAGGCCGCCCCGCGCCGGCCCCGGCGCCGCGTGGGCCGAGGCGAGCATGATGAGGAGCGCCAGCAGCGCGAGGAAGAGCGGTGACAACGCGGCGTTGCGGGGGGGCTCGACCGCGGGTCGTGGAGCGAAGAACGGCATCGGGGAACCTCCTGCGCCGGCGGATCGGGGCCGGCTCGCCGCTGAAGCTCCCGCGCCCGCCCCTCGGCCGCCACGAGAAGCTTCGCCCTTTTCCAGGCTCGGCCCGCACCGGCCGGCCGCGCCGCGGCGGATCTGTGCGGAGCCGGTGCGGAGCTGTGCGCCCGGCGGCGCGTCCTGACGGATCCGCCGTCGCCTTGACATATGCGCAACCTGCGTCTTAGTTATGCTCAACCTGAGTAGAAATCGAGCGATGACCGAATCCGAGTTCCTGGCAGGCTACGATCCTGCGGCCTACGAGCGGCCCGCCCTGGCGGTGGATCTCGTCCTGCTGGGGATCCGGGCGGGGCGGCTCGCCGCTCTCCTGCTGCGGCGGAGCCAGCAGCCGCAGGCGGGCCGCTGGGCCCTGCCGGGCGGGTTCGTGGGCATCGCCGAAACCCTCGACGCCGCCGCGGAGCGCGTCCTGCGCGACAAGGCCGGGATCGGGCGGGCGCGGCTCGAACAGCTCTACACCTTCGGTGGCGTGGACCGGGATCCGCGGATGCGCATCGTCTCGGTCGCCTATCTGGCGCTGCTGCCGGAGGCGGCCTTCGCCGAGGCCCTGGCGGGCGGCGCCGCGCTGACGGCGGCGACGCTGGTCGTGCCCTGGGCGGGCGAGGCCGGTGGCCCGGTCTCGGCCGTCACGGAGGACGGCGCCCCCCTCGCCCTCGCCTTCGACCACGCCGACATCCTGGCGCTCGCCGTGAAGCGGCTGCGCGGCAAGCTCGACTACACGGATGTCGGCTTCGCGCTGCTCCCGGAGCACTTCACCCTCCGCCAGCTCCAGGACGTACACGCGGCGATCCGCGGCGCGCCCCACAACAAATCCGCCTTCCGCCGCCGCATGCGCGACCGGGGCTGGATCGCGCCGACGGGCGCCCGCGAGGCCGGGACGGCTTTCCGCCCCGCCGAACTCTTCCGCTTCGACAGGTCGGGTCAGTTTTGAGGAGACCATCATGGCCACGGTCCGCAACATCGGTGTGATCGCCCAGCTTCGGAGCGAGGCGAGCAGCCACATCATCCGCTTCCGCAACGGCCGGGTCCGGCAGAGCGGGCGGGGGCTGGTCTTCTGGTTCCGGCCCGAGACCGCCAGCATCAGCGAGGTGCCGGTGGACGACCGCGAGATGACCCTGTTCGTCCGCGGCCGCAGCCGGGACTTCCAGACCGTCGTGGTCCAGGGGACGATCGGCTGGCACGTCGTCGATCCCGAGCTGCTGGCGAGCCGGGTCGACTTCTCGATCGACCTCCGCACCGGGCGCCTGCAGGGCGAGCCGATCGAGCGGATCGAGGCGCGCCTCGGCGGCATCGCCGGTCAGGCGGTGCTGCAATATCTCGGGGCGAGCCCGATCGGCGCCCTCCTCGACGCGGGGCCGGAGCCGCTGCGCGCCGTTCTGGAACGGGTGCTCTTCGCCGCCCCGGCCCTGGCCGAGATCGGCATCGCGGCCGTGGCGGTGCGGCTCACCAACCTCGCGCCGACGAGCGAGCTGGAGCGCGCCCTGCAGACGCCGACCTTCGAGGCCCTGCAGCAGAAGGCCGACGAGGCGACCTTCGCCCGGCGCGCGCTCGCAGTCGAGAAGGAGCGCGCCATCGCGGAGAACGAGCTCGCGACGAAGACCGAGCTGGCCCGGCGCGAGACCGTGCTGATCGCGCAAGAAGCCGAGAACGCCCGCGACCGCGCCGCCGGCGTCGCGGAGGCCCGCGGCCTGGAGGCCGCCGCGGAGGCCGAGCGGATCCGGCTCGTCGAGGGGGCCCGGGCCGAGGCGGAGCAGCGCCGCGCCGCAATCTACCGGGACATGCCGCCCGCCGTCCTGCTCGGTCTGGCGGCCCGGGAACTCGCCGGCAAGCTGGAGACCATCGAGCACGTCAACGTCACGCCCGATCTGCTGGCGGCCGTCCTCGGGGAGTTCCGCGGCGCGCTGCCCGCGCGGCTCGCGCCGCGCTGAGGAGGCCCGCCATGCCGGCCATCACCCCCCGGGTCGTCTTCGTGATCCGCGACACGGATTACGAGCTGCTCATCGCCCGGCACGCGACCCGCGGCCAGGTTCGGTTCTTCCTGGAGAGCCGGGGCCAGACGCTCGCGGAGGTCGAGGCGCGCCACGCCCAGTTCCAGGCCGTGCTCGCCGAGGCGCGGTCCGCCGTGCCCCTGGACTGGCGGCAGGCCCTGGTGCGGCGCCCCGACCTCGACCGCTTCCTCTTCGCCCCCGAGGACGTGGTCGTGGCCGTGGGGCAGGACGGGCTCGTGGCCAACGTCGCCAAATACCTCGACGGTCAGCCGGTGGTCGGCGTCAACCCGGCGCCCGACCTCTACGACGGCGTGCTGGCCCGGGCCCGGGTCGAGGCCCTGCGTGCCCTGCTGCCCGCCAGCGCGGCCGGCGCCGCGCCCCTGCAGCGGCGCACCATGGTGCAGGCGACCTTCGACGGCGGCGAGCGGCTGCTCGCCCTGAATGAGATCTTCGTCGGCCACCGCAGCCACCAATCGGCGCGCTACCGCATCGACGACGGGGCGCGGGCGGAGGACCACTCGTCGAGCGGGCTGATCGTGGCCTCGGGCACGGGCCTGACCGGCTGGGCGCGCTCGATCAGCGAGGCGACGCACCTCACCGTTGAGGTGGGCATCGAGGAGGCGGCCTTCGGCTACTGGGTGCGCGAGCCGTTCCCGAGCGTCGCCACCGGCACCGACCTGCGCGGCGGCAAGTTCGCCGGATCGCCCCTCACGGTGGTGTCGCGGATGAACGAGGGCGGCGTGGTGTTCTCGGACGGGATCGAGCAGGATTTCGTCGCCTTCGACTGGGGGCGGCGGGTGAGCCTCGCGCCGGCCGACCGCACCTTCAACCTCGTGGCCGCGTAGGGCGGCGCCGACCGGGAGCCCGATGATCGCCATCCGGACCGACCGCCTCATCCTGCGGCGCTTCAGGCCGGACGACGCCGCCGACCTGTTCGCCTACCTGCACCGGCCGCGGGCACGCTGCTTCCTGAGCAGCCGCCTCGATACGCCGGCGGACGCGGAGGCGGAGGCCGAGCGGCGCGCCAGCGACGACGAGCACGTGGCCGTGTGCCTGACCGCGTGCGGCCGGCTGATCGGCGACCTGTTCTGCCTCCCCGAACCGCCCGACACCTTCTCGGTCGGCTGGAACTTCAACGCCGCGTATGGCGGCGCGGGCTACGCCCATGAGGCCGCGGCCGCTCTGTTCGGGCACCTGTTCTGCGAGCGGCAGGCGCGGCGCCTCTACGCCTATGTCGAGGAGGACAACGCCGCCTCGCACCGCCTGTGCGCGACGCTGGGAATGCGCCTCGAGGGCCTGTTCCGCGAGTTCGTCACCTTCGTGGACGACGATCAGGGCAACCCGATCCTCGAGAACACGATGCAGTACGCCATCCTGCGCCGGAAATGGGCAGAGCGCTCCGCGCGCGGCTGAGGCCGGTCCGGCACTGTCCAAAGACCCCGGCTGAATACGCCGGCGGCATTCAGCTGCTTTCGCGGGCGTCGGACCGGTCGAATCACGGCGCGAAGACGGTGTCCGTCATCACGAGCGCAGCGAAGTGACCCAGGGCAGCGCGACGTTCGGAGGCCTAGCGCTGCTGGATTGCTTCGCTCCGCTCGCAATGACGGCGGTGCAGTTCTTCGACAGCGGCGACGGGCAAGGCGCGCCGCCAATA
Source organism: Methylobacterium sp. XJLW (assembly GCF_003254375.1). NCBI lineage: Bacteria > Pseudomonadati > Pseudomonadota > Alphaproteobacteria > Hyphomicrobiales > Methylobacteriaceae > Methylobacterium > Methylobacterium sp. XJLW. The sequence goes on from NZ_CP016429.1 coordinate 1,178,183, forward strand.
CGGTCGGTCCCTGCATCTGGCACGCTTCTTGGTTCGTCTTCACCAGCGCAGCGTCGCCCCGGCGGCGGCTAGAGGTTGGCGTGCCGTCGATGTGGTGAGGTGCCGGGCGACCGGATCTCCGCGACTGCCTTGAGCCTGTCCCGAGCTCCGATCCCTCCGTTTCAGCACCGGCACGCGCCGTCCGGCGGATCGCACGATCCGCCCTCTGAGGAGAGTCGATATGTGCGACCGTCACGGCGATTATCGCGTCCCGGATTTCACGCGGTTCAAGCCCAGCCGCAGGCGCTTCCTCGGCGGGACCGCCGCCGCGCTGACCCTGGCGGTGGGTCCGGGCCTGACCGGCCCGGCCGCGGCGGCCACCGGCATCCGCGCGACCCACGGCACCGGCTTCTGCAACCTGAACTTCTTCCTCGCCGAGGCGATGCAGCTCGCCAAGGATGACGGCCTGACCATCGACTTCGTCAACACGCCGACCTTCTCGGATCAGGTCACCTTCCTCGGCATGGGGCAGGTCGATGCCGGCGTGATGCCCTACACGAGCTTCATGGCGCTCTACGACGCGGGGGCCCCCGTGAAGATCGTGGCCGGCGGCGGCATCGAGGGCTGCGTGCTGGTCGCCCAGCCCGGCCTCGACAGCCCGGAGAAGCTCAAGGGCAAGACGCTCGGCACCTTCCAGCTCGATACGCTGGAGGTGCTGCCCTACGACTGGCTGAAGAAGAACGGCGTCGCCTTCAAGGACATCACGGTCCGCTACATGGGCTCGACCCCGGAGGCCGTGGAGGCGTTCCGCGCCGGGGCGCTGGACATCATCTCGACCATCGAGCCCTACGGCACCGCGCTCCTCACCGACGTGAAGGGCGCCGTGAAGCTCTCCGACGGCACCGACATCTACGGCAAGGGCTACACCGACTGCGTGCTGGCGGTCCGCAATGAGCTGATCGCCAAGAACCCGGCCGCCGTGAAGGCGCTGATCAAGGGCATGATGAAGGCCCAGGCCCTGGCCGAGGGCGATCCCCAGGCCGCCCTGAACAAGCTCGTCGGCTCCTACTACAAGACCTCGATGAGCAACGCCCAGCTCGCCATGGGCCGGCAGCCCTCGGTGGTGGACGCCCGCAACCAGACGCAGTTCATCCTCGACCGGACCGATTCCGTCGCCGAGATGGGCTACATCAAGAAGAAGCCCGGCCGCGACGCGATCGACTGGACCCTGCTGGAGCAGGTCATCGCCGAGAACCCGGATCTCTACGGCAAGCTCAAGCTGAAGTCGGCCTGAGCGGATGGCCGTCGATCTCGCCCGCGCCGCCGTCCCGCACATCCGGCCGCGCGTGCCCTTCGGTCAGCGCCTCGCGCTGCCCGACGGGCTCGTCCCCCTGCTCCGCCGGATCGGCTGGATGCTGGTCTCGGTCGGCTGCTTCGCCGGCCTCTGGGAGCTGCTCTGGGCGCTCGGCATCGCCGACGCCAAGCTCCTGCCGCCGCCGCACATCTTCCTCGGCAACCTCGCCGAGCAGGCGCGCTTCTTCAACACCGCGCAACGCTGGCAGATCGGCACCGGGATGAATACCGGCCCGAGCCCCGCCATGGCGGTGCTGATCACCGTGCTCGCCTCCACGGGCCGGGTCCTGGCGGGCCTCGCCCTGGCCGCGACCCTGTCGATCCTCGTCGGCGTGGCGATCCGCTACGTCGTGTTGTTCGAGCGGCTGACCCTGCCGACCATCACGCTGCTGGCCCCGGTCTCGCCGATCGCGTGGCTGCCGGTGGCGATCTTCATGTTCGGGATCGGCAACGCCCCGGCGATCTTCATGGTGTTTATCGCCCTGTTCTTCACGATGGTCCTCTCGACCATCCACCAGATCGACGGGGTCAACCGGAACTACATCAACGTCGCCCGGACCATGGGGGCGACGAAGCGCCAGATCTACGCGCGGGTGATCGTGCCGGCGATCCTGCCGGGGCTGCTCGCGGTTTTGCGCCTCAACCTGTTCGGCGCCTGGATGGTGGTGCTCGTCGCCGAGGCGACCGGCGTCGGCTACGGGCTCGGCCAGGTGATCATGCTGGCGCGCAACACCTTCAACCCGTCGCTCGTCTTCTTCACCATCACGCTGATCGGCCTCCTGGGCTTCGCCTTCGACCTGCTGTTCCGGCTGGTCCAGCGGCGGATGCTCTACTGGCTGCCGCGCGACGCGGGGTCCTCCCTTGGCCTCTGATCCCGCATCCCAGGACGCCGTCTCCTGCCGGGGCGTCGCCAAGGTCTGGGCGGCCGGCACCGCTCGCGCCCACGAGGCCCTGCGCGACATCGACCTCACCGTGCGGCCCGGCGAGTTCGTGGTGTTCCTCGGCCCCTCGGGCTGCGGGAAGAGCACGCTGCTCTACCTGATCGCCGGGCTCGAACCCGCCTCCGGGGGCGCGCTCCTGGCCTTCGGCGAGGCCGTCACCGGCCCGTCGCCGGAGCGCAGCCTGATCTTCCAGGAGACCTCGCTGCTGCCCTGGCTCAGCGTCTGGCAGAACGTCAGCTTCGGCCTGTCGCTGAAAGGCGTGCCGGAGGCCGAGCGCCGGAGCATCGCGCGGGCCGCCCTCCAGCGCGTCGGCCTCGCCGAGGCCTTCGACAAGCGGCCGGACGAATTGTCCGGCGGCATGCGCCAGCGCGTGGCCGTGGCCCGGGCGCTCGCCATGCGTCCCAAGGTCCTGCTGATGGACGAGCCCTTCGCGGCGCTCGACGTCCAGACCCGCCAGAAGATGCAGGACTTTCTGCTCGACGTCTGGCGCGACAGCGGCGCCTCGGTGCTGTTCGTGACCCACCACATCGACGAGGCGGTGGCGCTCGCCGACCGGGTGGTGGTGTTCACGGCCCGGCCCGGGCGGATCAAGACCATCGTCCGCAACGACCTGCCCCGCCCGCGCGACCCGTTCTCCCCCGAGGCCGAGGCGATGCGGCGGCACCTCACCGAGCTTCTGCGCGACGAGGTCGACCGGGCCTTCGCCGAGCAGGAAGCGCTCGTCTGACCCCCTCCCCCAACACGGACACGACCATGGCCACATCGCTGATCCGCAGCCGGCGGATGATCACCCGTACCCTCGATCACGACCGCTGGGAGGAGATCGCCGACGGCGCGGTCCTGCAGAAGGACGGCGTGATCGAGGCGGTCGGCACCTACGCGGACCTGCATGCCCGCTATCCCGACGCCCCCGTGATCGGCTCCGGCCGCGAGATCCTGCTGCCGGGCTTCGTCAACGGCCACCACCATGTCGGCCTGACGCCGGTGCAGCTCGGCTCCCCCGACATGCCGCTGGAACTGTGGTTCGTCACCCGCATGGTGGCGCGCAACCTGAACCTCTACCTCGACACCCTGTACTCGGCCTTCGAGATGGTCGGCTCCGGGATCACCACGGTCCAGCACATCCACGGCTGGATGCCCGGCAGCCTGGAGGAGGTCGAGGCGCGCTCCAACGAGGTGCTGCGCGCCTATCGCGACATCGGCATGCGGGTTTCGTACTGCTTCGCGGTCCGCGACCAGAACCGCCTCGTCTATCAGGCCGACATGGATTTCGTGGCGAGCCTGCCGGCGCCGCTGCAGGACCCGATGAAGCGCTGGTTCGAGCGCTTCCAGATGTCCCTGGAAGACAACTTCTCCCTGTTCCGCAGCCTGCATGCCGGACAGGCCGGGGCGTCGCGGTCCAAGATCCAGCTCGCGCCCGCCAACCTCCACTGGTGCTCCGACGCGGCCCTCGAAGGGCTCGCCGGCCTGTCCGAATCCTACGACGTGCCGATGCACATGCACCTCGTCGAGACCGCCTACCAGAAGGCCTATGCGGAGAAGCGCGGCGGCGGCACCGCCGTCGAGTATCTCGATCGGTTCGGCATGCTCGGTCCGCGCCTGACCCTCGGCCACGGGGTCTGGCTGAACGAATCCGACATCGAGCGGGTCGCGGCGACCGGCACCTGCATCTGCCACAATTGTTCGTCGAACTTCCGGCTGCGCTCCGGCGTGGCGGCGCTCAACCGGTTCGAGGCGAAGGGGATCAACACGGCGATCGGCCTCGACGAGGCCGGCATCAACGACGACCGCGACATGCTCCAGGAGATGCGCCTCGTGCTCCGCGCCCACCGGGTGCCCGGCATGGACGAGGCCGACGTGCCGAGCATGGCGCAGGTGCTGCGCATGGCGACCGTCGGCGGCGCCCGCACCACGCCCTATGGCGATAGCCTGGGCACGATCGAAGTCGGCAAGGGCGCCGACATGGTCCTGATCGACTGGGACCAGATCGCCTACCCGTATCTCGACCCGGAGACGCCGCTCCTCGACGCCGTGATCCAGCGGGCCAAGACCGGCGGCGTGACCACGGTGCTGTGCGAGGGCGAGGTGCTCTACGCCGACGGCCGCTTCACCCGGGTCGACAAGGATGCCGCCCTGAAGGCGCTCCACGACGACCTGTCGCGGGCGCTGTCGGACGACGAGGTCGAGCGGCGCCAGCTCTCGAAGGCGCTGCTGCCCCACGCGCGGCGCTTCTACGCCGATTACATCGACCCGTCGCGGCACGAGCCGTTCTACCGCCCCAGCTCGCGCGTCTGACGGCGCAGGCCCGGGCCGGGCTTCAGCGGACCAGGCAGGGCTTCTTGTTGTCGAAGCTCCAGCCGGGGATCAGGAACTGCATGGCGGCCGCGTCGTCGCGGGCGCCGAGGCCGTGGTCGCGGTAGAGGGCGTGCGCCTCCTCCACCGCCGCCATGTCGAGCTCGATGCCGAGGCCCGGCCGCTCCGGCACCCGCACGAGGCCGCCGCGGATCGCCAGCGGCTCCTTGGTCAGGCGCTCGCCGTCCTGCCAGATCCAGTGGGTGTCGATCGCCGTGACGTTGCCCGGGGCCGCCGCCGCCACGTGGGTGAACATGGCGAGCGACACGTCGAAATGGTTGTTCGAGTGCGAGCCCCAGGTCAGGCCGTGGTCGCGGCAGAGCTGGGCCACCCGGACCGAGCCGGCGAGCGTCCAGAAATGCGGGTCGGCGAGCGGGATGTCGACGGCGCCGAGCTGGATCGCGTGGTTCATCTGCCGCCAGTCGGTGGCGATCATGTTGGTGGCGGTGGGCAGGCCGGTGGCGCGGCGGAACTCGGCCATGATCTCGCGGCCCGAGAACCCGCCCTCGGCGCCGCAGGGATCCTCCGCGTAGGCCAGGACGTGGCCCTGGCCCTTGCAGAGGCGGATCGCCTCGTCGAGGGACCACGCGCCGTTCGGGTCCAGCGTCACCCGCGCCTTGGGGAAGCGCGCGTGGATCGCGGTGACGGCGGCGATCTCCTCCTCGCCCCGCAGCACGCCGCCCTTCAGCTTGAAATCGTTGAAGCCGTACTGGTCGTAGGCGGCCTCGGCGAGCCGGGCGACGGCCTCCGGTGTCAGCGCCGCCTCGTCGCGCAGGCGGAACCAGCCGTCGCGGGCAATCGGTGCGCGATAATCGAGATCGGTGCGGGTGCGGTCGCCGACGTAGAACAGGTAGCCCAGCATCTCGACGGCGTCGCGCTGCTGGCCCTCGCCCAGGAGGGCGGCCACCGGCACGTCGAGGTACTGGCCGAGCAGGTCGAGGAAGGCGGATTCGACCGCCGTCACCGCGTGGATGGTGATGCGCAGGTCGAAGGTCTGCAGCCCGCGCCCGCCGGAATCGCGGTCCGCGAAGCGCGTCCGCATGGCGTTCAGCACCGCGTTCCAGGCGCCGAGCGGCTGCCCGACCACGAGGTCCCGGGCATCCTCCAGGGTCTTGCGGATGCCCTCGCCGCCGGGGACTTCGCCGAGGCCGGTGGCGCCGGTGGAGTCCGTGAGGATCACGAGGTTGCGGGTGAAGTACGGGCCGTGCGCGCCCGAGAGGTTGAGGAGCATGCTGTCGTGGCCGGCGACCGGCACGACCTTCATCTCGGTCACGGTGGGCGTGTTGCGCGCGGCATGACGGCTGTCGTTCGGCATGGCGTCCTCCTCGAAGATCCCCGGCCGGCCTGAGCCGGGCGCGGGGCGGGTTCGGAACGGGGCCGGTCCGGCCCGCGGGTCAGTGGGCCTTCAGCTCGACGCGGCGGATCTCGCCGACCACCACGAGGTAACAGAAGCAGGCGACGAGGGCGTTCAGGCCCACGAAGACCAGGGCGCCGTTGAACGAGCCCGTGCTCTGGACGATGTAGCCGATGGCGATCGGCGTGGTGATGCCGGCGGTGTTGCCGAAGGTGTTGAACAGGCCGCCCGAAAGGCCGCCGCTCTCCCGCGGGGAGGTGTCGGCGACGACCGCCCAGCCGAGCGCGCCGATGCCCTTGCCGAAGAAGGCGAGCGCCATCAGCCCGACCACGAGGGCATCCGCCTGGACGTAGTTGCAGCCGATGATGCTCATCGACAGCAGCATGCCGCCGACGATCGGGATCTTGCGGGCCGCCGTCAGGGAAAAGCCGCGGCGCAGGAGCAGGTCGGAGATCACGCCCCCGAGGATGCCGCCGATGAAGCCGCAGAGCGCCGGCAGCACCGCGGCGAAGCCGGCCTGGAGGATCGACAGGCCGCGCTCCTTGACGAGGTAGACCGGGAACCACGTCAGGAAGAAGTAGGTCAGCACGGTGATGCAGTACTGGCCGATATAGATGCCGAGCAGCATGCGGTTGGCGAGCAGCTGGCGCAGCGTCCGGCCGGCATCGCCCTGCCTGGTCCGGCTCTGCCCGTCCATGTCGAGCAGCGCGCCACCGGCCTCGATGTAGTCCCGCTCCGCCTGATTCATGGACGGGTGGTTCTTCGGGCTGTCGACGACGCGCAGCCACACCACCGCGAAGGCGAGGCCGAGCAGGCCCATGCTGGTGAAGACGTGGTGCCAGCCGAAATTGTGGACGATCCACGCCATCAGCGGCGTGAACAGCACAGTGGCGAAGTACTGCGCCGAGTTGAAGAACGCCGACGCCATGCCGCGCTCCCGGGTCGGGAACCACGCGGCGACGATCCGGGCATTGGCGGGGAAGACCGGCGCCTCGGTGAGGCCGACGGCGAGCCGCAGGGCGAACAGCAGCACCACGGCGGTGAGGCCGGAGAAGAAGCCGACGGCCCCCTGGACCAGGGTGAAGCCGGACCAGAGGGCGACGGCGGCGGCGTAGACCCATTTGACGCTGTAGCGGTCGAGGAGCCAGCCGCCCGGAATCTGGGCCAGAACGTAGGACCACGCGAAGGCCGAGAAGACGTAGCCCATCTGGACCGGAGACAGGCCGAGTTCCTTGGCCATGTCGGGTCCGGCGATCGAGATGGTCGCGCGGTCGGCGTAGTTGATCGTGGTGGCGGCGAACAGCATCGCGACGATCAGCAGGCGGACGCGGGTGCGGCGACCCGCATCGGCGGCGTCGAGCAGGGTGCTCGCCGCGCCGCTCGAACTGGCACTCATGGACGTTCTCCCTGGCTCGTCGCCGCCCGGTTGATCCAGGAGGCGGGTCGTTGCCGCCGTTGGCTCGGCGGGTCTGTCGTTGGTCGTCTCGTGGGGGCTCAGCGGCGGTCGCCGATCAGCGCCGTCAGCTCGGCGCGCTCCGCCGCGTCCAATTCGGTCAGCGGCGGCCGGACCGGGCCGGCGTGGCGGCCGACGGCGCTCATCCCCGCCTTGACGATCGAGACCGCGTAGCCGCGCTTGCGGTTGCGGATCGCGATGTAGGGGAGGACGAAGTCGCGCAGCTCCCGGTAGACGGCGTCGCGGTCCCGGCGGCGCACGCTGTCGTAGAAGGACAGCGCCCATTCGGGCAGGAAGTTGAAGATCGCCGAGGAGTAGGTGGTGACGCCCATCTCCAGATACGGCAGCGCGAAGGTCTCGGCGGTGGGCAGGCCGCCGACATAGGTCAGGCGGTCGCCCAAAGCGGCGTAGATCCGGGTCATCAGCTCGACATCGCCGACGCCGTCCTTGAAGCCGACGAGGTTCGGGCAGCGCTCGCACAGGCTGGCGAGCGTCTGCTCGTTGAGCTGGGCGTTGGCGCGGTTGTAGACGATGATCCCGAGAGAGGTCGCGCGGCAGACCGCCTCGATATGGGCGGCGAGACCGGCCTGCTCGGAGCCGACGAGGTAGGGCGGCAGCAGCAGAATTCCGTCCGCGCCGGCGGCCTCGGCGGCCCGGGCCATCTCGACCGCCAGGGCGGTGCCCTGGCCGGCGGGGGCGATGACCGGCGTGCGGCCGCGGGTCTCCGCGACGGCGGCGCGCAGGACCCGGTCGATCTCGGCGGGCGTCAGCGAGAAGAACTCGCCGGTGCCGCCGGCCGCGAACAGGCCCGAGACCTTGTAGTCGGCCAGCCGCCCGAGATTGTCCCGATAGGCGGTCTCGTCGAAGCCGAGATCGTCGCGGAAATGGGTGACCGGAAACGACAGCAGGCCGGAGCCCAACACGCGCGCCATCTCGACCGGGGTCATCCGCGCCATCGATTCCTCTCTCTGATGCGCACCGTTCGGTGTCGCGTCCGGGGTTAGGCGCAGGCCTTCGATGCGTCCAACGTTGATTTTGGCTGGATTATCCCGGATTTTGCATCAATGTTCGATCTCGGCCACGCCCGCAGCTTCATCGCCGTCGCAGAGGAGATGCATTTCGGCCGGGCCGCGGCACGGCTGAACCTGACCCAGTCGCCCCTGTCGCGGCAGATCCAGATGCTGGAGCAGACGCTGGGCGTGACGCTGCTCGAGCGGACCACACGGGCGGTGCGCCTGACCCCGGCGGGCCGGACCTTCCTGGCGGAGGCCCACCGGGTGCTGGCGGCGGCCGAGAACGCCGCGCGCATCACGCAGCGCGCCGACCGGGGCGAGAGCGGGGTGCTGCGCCTCAGCTTCACCGCCGCCTCGGCCTACCGGACGCTGCCCCAGGTCGTCGCCCATGTCCGCCGGACCCTGCCCGAGGTCGACCTCGTGCTGGAGGAGATGGTCTCGGACGAGCAGATCCTGGCTTTGGGCGAGAACCGCACCGATCTCGCGATCCTGCGGCCAAGTCCGGTCCTGCAGGATCCGAAATCCGCGATCGCGACGGCGCCGCTCGCACGGGAACGGCTGCTGCTCGCGGTCCCGCGCGGACACCGCCTGGCGACCGCCCGCACCCCGACCCTGCGGGATCTCGACGGCGAGGCCTTCGTGACGTGGTCGCCCCGGGGTGGCCGCTACTTCATCGACCTCCTCGACAGGCTGTTCGAGGCCGGGGGCGTGCAGCCGCGGATCGTGCAGCGGGTGAATCAGGTCCACGCGATGCTGGCGCTCGTCGGCGCGGGCATCGGCGTCGCGCTGGTGCCGGGCAGTGCCCGGGGCAACAGCATGGCCGATATCCGGCTCCGGCCGATCGCCCTGCCCGCCACGACCGGGCCGGAGCTGTGGCTCGCGTGGCGCACCGACAATGCCAATCCGTGCCTGCCTTCCGTGCGCGCCGCCGCGCTCGAAACCGGCGAGGCGTGACGGCCGGCTCGGCAGCGCCCTGGAAAGTCGATGCGGCCGGCGATAGCCTGCCGGCCCGCCCCGCGTCCGGTCGCAGAACCGTGCGGGGCCGCTTCCCCCGGATCAGGCAGGCACCATGAAAGTTTCGGCCGACCTCTGCATCGTGCCGATGGGCGTCGGCCCGTCGGTCTCGCCCTACGTCCGGGCGATCAAGGACATCATCGAGGCGAGCGGGCTCACCGCCACGATGCATCCCAACGGCACGAACATCGAGGGTGAGCTGTCGGAGATCTGCGCGCTGGCCGAGCGATGCGAGGCGAAGCTCGCCGAACTCGGCGTCCAGCGGACCTTCTTCACGCTGATCTTCTCGACGCGCCGCGACAAGGATCAGTCGATGGCCGACAAGCTCGCGGCGGTCTCCTGACCGCGAGGACGGGCACGGACGCAGAGCCGCTCCCGATCAGGTCGGCGGAGTGACGACAGCCGAGCCCGCGCCGAGCGAGGCGCGGGTCCCCTCTCCCGTGCGGGAGAGGGACAGGGTGAGGGGCGAGAGCTTTCCGGAAAGACCTGATCCCTCACCCCAACCCTCTCCCGCACGGGAGAGGGGGCGCGTCGCGGCTGTCTCGACCAAAGATGCCTTCTCCAGACCGTCGCAGCGCGATTGCGAGCGGCCCTAGCCGTGGCAGGCGCAGCCGGCGTGCTCGCAGCCGGCGTGATTCTTGTGGCCGTCCGCGCAGTCGTCGCAGCAATAGGCCTTGCCGTCCCGCGACACGGCCTTGGAGACCGGAATCACGCAGACGCAATCCTGGCACGCACACTTCACCATCTCGACGTCGACGCTGGCCATGGTTTCCTCCTCCGGCGGTCGGTCCGCGGCTCGACGTTAGATCCGCGCCATCGGCAAGGAAAGCCGTCCAAGAACGCGGTGACGCGCCCGTGATCCCATTCGCTCCCTCGTGCGTTCCCTTCGTCCGGTGATCGATGCGCCGGATGGGAGGACGGCATGGCCGATCAGAAGACCGACGACGTCCGGATCGAGCCCTATGACGGCCCGGCGGGCGGCTGGGGCTCGGCCCGCTCCCTCGTCGAGATCCTGACCCGTGAGGGCGTGCCGATCACCGGCTCGGCGATGCTGCTGAAGCAGAACAAGCCGGACGGCTACATGTGCACGTCCTGCGCCTGGGCGAAGCCCGCCAAGCCCCTCGCCTTCGAGTATTGCGAGAACGGCGCCAAGGCGACCGCCTGGGAGCAGACGCGGCGGCGGGCGACCCCGGACTTCTTCGCCGAACACACGGTGACCGAACTCCTCGGCTGGAGCGACTACGCCCTCGAAGAGCAGGGACGCCTCACCCATCCGATGCGGTACGATCCGGAGACGGACCGCTACCGGCCCGTCGCCTGGGCGGAGGCCCTCGCGGAGATCGGCCGGGAGCTGAAGGACCTGCGCGCGCAGGACCCGAAATCGGTGGTGTTCTACGCCTCGGGACGGGCCTCCCTCGAGACCAGCTACATGTGGGCGCTGCTCGCCCGGCTCTACGGCAACAACAACCTGCCGGATTCCTCCAACATGTGCCACGAGCCGACCTCGGTGGCCCTGCCGCAATCGATCGGCGCGCCGGTGGGCACGGTGCTGCTGGAGGACTTCGAGACCACCGATCTGATCTTCTTCTTCGGCCAGAATGTCGGGTCGAATTCGCCGCGGATGCTGCACCCGCTCCAGGAGGCGCGGCGCCGGGGGGCCCAGATCATCACCTTCAACCCCCTCCGGGAACGCGGGCTGGAGCGCTTCACCGACCCGCAATCGCCGGTAGAGATGCTGACGCGCTCCTCCACCAAGATTTCGACGCAGTATCACCAAGTGAAAGCCGGCGGGGATCTCGCGGCGCTCACCGGCCTGTGCAAGGCGCTGCTCGCCCTCGACCGGGCGGCGGACGCCGCCGGCCGGCCGGGGGTCCTCGATCGCGCCTTCATCACCGAGCACACCCACGGCTTCGAGGCCTTCGTCCGCTTCTGCGACGGGCAGGATTGGGCCGCCCTGGAGCGGCGCTCCGGACTGACCCGGACGGCGCTGGAGGCGGCCGCCGGCGTCTACGCCCGCGCGAAGGCGGTGATCGGCATCTACGGGATGGGCCTGACCCAGCACCGCAAGGGCACCGAGACCGTCCGGATGCTCGTCAACCTGCTGCTTCTGCGCGGCAATATCGGAAAGCCCGGCGCCGGGATCTGCCCGGTGCGGGGCCACTCGAACGTGCAGGGTCAGCGTACCGTCGGCATCACCGAGAAGCCCGAACTGGCACCGCTCGACCGGCTGAAGGAACTCTACGACTTCGAGCCACCGCGGGAGAAGGGGCTCAACACGGTGGAGACCTGCGAGGGGCTCCTCGATGGACGCGTGAAGGCGTTCATCGGGCTCGGCGGCAACTTCCTGCGGGCGATCCCCGATACCGGCCGGATGGAGCCGGCCTGGCGCCGGCAACGGCTCACGGTGCAGGTCTCGACCAAGCTCAACCGCTCCCACCTCGTGAACGGCGCCGTCGCCTACATCCTGCCGTGCCTCGGCCGGATCGAGATCGACCGGCAGGCGAGCGGCCCGCAGGCCGTGTCGATCGAGAGCTCCACCGCGCAGTTCCATGGCTCGCGGGGGGTGGCCGATCCGGTCGGTCCGCATGTGCGCGCCGAACCCTGGATCGTGGCGGAGATCGCCAAGGCGACCCTGCCGCCGAATCCCCGCATCGACTGGGATGCCTGGGTCGCCGATTACGCGCGGGTGCGCGACGCGATCGAAGCGACCTACCCGAGCGTGTTCCACGACCTGAACGGTCGGATGTTCCAGCCCGGCGGCCTGCTGAAACCGCTGGGCGCCCGCGACCGCAAGTGGGAGACCGAGACCGGGAAGGCGAATTTCGCGGTCCCCGAGGGCCTCGAGGCCGATCCGGACCTTCCCGCCCGCGGCCCGGACGTGCTCGATCTGATCACCCTGCGGTCGAACGATCAGTTCAACACCACGGTCTACGGCTACGACGACCGCTTCCGCGGGGTGAAGGGCACCCGCGACGTGCTGTTCATGAACCGGCGGGACATCGCCCGGCTGGGGCTGAGGGACGGCCTCACCGTCGCCGTGGCGACCGAGGCCGAGGACCAAGTGCCGCGGCGCGTCGGCGGCCTGCGCGTGGTGGCCTACGACATCCCGGAGGGCAACTGCGCCGGGTATTATCCGGAGCTGAACGTGCTGCTGCCGCTTTGGCACCATGACGAGCAGTCCAAGACGCCGGCCGCCAAGGCGATCGCCGTGCGGGTGGCGGCCGCGACCCAGGGCCCGTGAGCGGCGTGTCTGGCGTCCGGTCGCGCGTTCCGGCAAGGAACGACCATGGACCAAGCGACCCCACCCGATGCACGACCGGACACTCCGGTGGAGTCGCGGCTGCGCGCCCTCCTCGACCGGATCGCCGGCGGGGCGCCCCTGCATGAGCCGGGCGCGGACCTGTCGCAGCTGAGCGCCGGGCCGGACGCGCTCGCCGCACAGCCGGACGCCGGCATCGGCACGGACGTCGAGTCCGGCGGACTGGCGCTGGCCGGTGCGGACCTGTCCCGTGCCCGCATGGAGCAGGCCGACCTCTCCGGCGCCAACCTGCGCCGGGCACGCCTCGCCGGCGCCGTCGGACGCTCGACGCGCTTCACCGGCGCGATCCTGGAGGAGGCCGACCTGTCCGAGGCCGACCTCTCGGGGGCGGACTTCACCGGCATCGTCGCTGGTCAGGTGAAGTTCGCCGGGGCGATGCTGGAGGATGCCCGCTTCGGGCACGCCGCGATGCGCTTCGCCGACCTGTCCGGCGCCCTCCTGGACGGGACCGATTTCGCCGAGGCCGACCTCTGGGGTGCGGATTTCTCCGGGGCGGATGCGGACGACACGGTCTTCCGCGGGGCGCGGCTCGACGAGGCCAAGCTCACCGACGCCAATCTGACCCATGCGGATTTCGCCGAGGCGAGCCTGACCAAGGCGTCGCTCGCCGGCTCGCGGCTGCGGGGGGCGCATTTCACCGGGGCGAAGCTCGACGGTGCCGATCTTTCGGGCGCGGATCTCTCGGACACCGACCTCGTACGGCTGAACCTCGGCACCTGCCGCCTGCGGCATGCCCGCTTCGCCGGCGCCTGGCTCAACGGAACGCGGATGAGCGTGGAGCAGCTCGGCGGGGCGGTGGGCGAGGAAGTGGCCGGCGCCTACGAGGCCGCCCAGGCGAGCTACCTCGCGCTGGAGCAGAACTGGAAGAGCATCGGAAGCCACGACGCGGCGAGCTGGGCCTACAAGCGCGGCCGGCGGATGGGCCGCTTCCATGCCGGCCAGCAGGCCCGCGGCGCCTGGGGCGCCCGGGACGGGGCCGGCTTCCTGCGCCACGGCTATCGCTGGACCGCGGACCGCTTCGTCGAGTGGCTGTGCGATTACGGCGAGAGCCTGTCGCGCATCGCCCGGGCCTTCGCCCTGCTGATCGTGGTGTTCGCGGGCCTCTTCGGGCTCACCGGCGGCCTGTTCATCCTGGAGGGGCCGGAGGCGGGGCCGACCTACAATCCCCTCGACCTCCTGAGCTACAGCGCGCTCAACATGATGACCGCCAACCCGCCGGAGATCGGCCTCAAGCCCACCGGCCGCGTCACCAACCTGCTGGTCGGCATCGAGGGCGGCGTCGGCATCATCCTGATGGGGCTCTACGGCTTCGTCCTGGGCAACCGCCTGCGGCGGTGAGGCCGATCGCTCCAGCGCGGCGCAAGCGGCTCATCGCGGCTCCGAGGGCGCCTCAGTCGCTCACGCTGAGCCGCTCGATGACGAGGCTGAGATCCTTGCGGAGGGCGCGGATCTCCGGCTCGCTGAGTTCGAGCTGGCACATCACGCTCTCGCGGACGGAGACCGCGTCGGCGCGCAAAGCGGCGCCCTCGGGCGTCAGGGCGATCTCGACCTCGCGCTCGTCGGACTGGCGGCGGGTCCGGAGCAGGAAGCCCGCGCCCTCCAGGCGCTTCAGCACCGGTGTCAGCGTGCCGGAATCCAGACGCAGGCGCCGGCCGATCTCCGACACGGTGACGCCGTCCTGCTCCCACAGCACCAGCAGGACCAGATATTGCGGGTATGTCAGTCCGAGCCGCTCGAGCAGGGGCCGGTACGACTTGGTCATTCGATGCGCGGCAGCATAGAGCGCGTAGCAAAGCTGGTTATCGAGAAGCAGCGGATCCGTCTCCGGCTCCGCCTCAGCCGTATCGGCAATATACGCCATATCGTTCGCCCATCGCGGTCCACGCACCGCCACTCTCGACCGCGACCGCAGGTCCGTCATTATACCATAACACGGGATGCCGGCGCGCAAGATCCAGACGTGTGATCCGTTCTCTCAACAACCCTATGTGGTTCGTCGCCCGTCTTCAGCGCGCGTCAGCGCCGCCAGGGCGGCGAGGAAGCCGGCCTCGTCCTCCAGGGTCCGGAGGTCGAGGCGGACGGCCTCGTCGCTGATGCGGCCGATCACCGGCACCGGAAGCCGGCGCAGATCCTCGGCGAGCCGCCGGCACCGCCCGCCGCCGCCCCGTCCCCCCGGGGCGTTCGGCGTCAGGACCAGGGCGGCGCTGGGAAGCGTCTCCACCGGCAGGGCGCCGGATCCGATCTGGCTGATGCAGTCGGCGACCGAGACCGTGGCCCGGCCGGCGAGCCGCTCCGCCACCGCGGGGGCGAGGCGCTCGGCCTGTGCGGCGATCGCGTGCCGCTCGCGGGTGAGGAGCCGCAGGGTCGGCAGCTCCGCACGCAGCCGCTCGGGATGCAGATAGAGCCGCAGCACGGCTTCGAGGGCCGCGTAGGTCATCTTGTCGACGCGCAGGGCGCGCTTCAGGGGGTTCTTGCGCACACGGGCGATCAGGTCCTTCCGGCCGGCGACGATGCCGCACTGGACCGCGCCGAGCAGCTTGTCGCCGCTGAAGGTCACGACATCCGCCCGCTCCAGGGCGACCCGGACCGTGGGCTCGGGGGGCAGGCCGTAGGCCGCGAGGTCGACGAGGCTGCCGCTGCCGAGGTCGTCCGCCAGCGGCACGCCCCGCTCCCGGCAGAGGGCGTGGAGGGCGACGGGATCCGCCGCCGCGGTGAAGCCCGCGATGGCGTAGTTGCTCGGATGCACCTTCATCACCAAGCCGGTGCGGGGCCCGAGGGCCTCCGCATAGTCGCGCAGGTGGGTGCGGTTGGTGGTGCCGACCTCGCGCAGGCGGCAGCCGGCCCGCACCATCACGTCCGGCACCCGGAACGAGCCGCCGATCTCCACGAGCTCGCCGCGGGAGACCACCACCTCCTTGCGCATGGCGAGCGCGTTCAGCACCAGCAGGACCGCCGCCGCGTTGTTGTTGACGACCACCGCGGCCTCGGCGCCGGTCAGGCGGCAGATCAGCGCCTCGACATGGTCGTCGCGCTCGCCGCGGGCGCCGGTCGCCAGATCGAATTCGAGGTTGCTCGCCTGCACCATCACGGCGGCCACCGCCTCCGCGGCCGAGCGGGGCAGCAGGGCGCGACCGAGATTGGTGTGGAGCACCGTCCCGGTCAGGTTGAAGACCGGCCGCAGGGACGGGCGGCGCTCGGCGGCGAGCCGCGCGGACGCTTCGGCCCGGATCGCCGCCGCGTCCGGGACGGGGCGGCCCCCGGCCCGGATCCCGGCCAGAACCGTCCGGATGGCATCCGTGAAGGCCGTCCGTCCGTAGGTCTCGAGTTCCGCGGGCGACGCGGCGCCGACGAGGCGCTCCACCGAGGGGATCCGGCGCGGGGACGGCACCGGATCGTCGGCCGGGGGGGTGGGGACGGGCGCATTCATGTCAGGTCAGAAATAACCATCCCCCGGCACGGAGCCAGTCCGTTCCGGCGCGGATAATGCGCGCAGGTTGTTCAGTCTCCGCCCCGACGGTAAGGGCAGATCTGGAAATCGGCGGCCGAGAGTCCATCGCACCCGCGCGGGGCGGGCTCGGCCGCGCCCCCGCCGAGCCCTCTCGGGAGACGCCGCCATGTCCCGATCTTCGATCCAGATCCACCCGATGATCCTGTGCGGGGGGACGGGGACGCGGCTGTGGCCGGCGTCGCGGGAGAGCATGCCCAAGCAGTTCGCCCGGCTGGTGGATGCCGAGCGCTCGACCTTCCAGGCGACGCTGGCGCGGGTGTCGGACGCGTCCGTCTTCGCCAGGCCCACGGTCATCGCCTCGGCGGAGGCCCGCTTCATCGTCGCCGAGCAGCGTGACCAGCTGGGTCTTGCCGCCGACATCCTGCTGGAGCCGCAGGGCCGCGACTCGGCCGCCGCCGTGGCGGTGGCCGCACTGCACGCCGCCGCCGCCGACCCGCAGGCCGTGGTGCTGATCCTGGCCGCCGACCATGTCGTGCCCGACACGGAGGCCTTCGTCGACGCGGTGCGGCGCGCGGCCGCCGGCGCCCAGGCCGGCTACACCATGACGCTCGGCATCGAGCCGGACCGGCCCGCCACCGATTACGGCTACATCCGCCGGGGCGAGCCGATCGCCGAGGCGCCCGGCGCGGCCCGGGTCGCCCGCTTCGTCGAGAAGCCCGACCGGGCCGGCGCCGAGGCGCTGATCACGGACGGCGCCCTGTGGAACTCGGGCTACTTCCTGTTCCGCGCCGACCTGATGCTGGCCGAGCTGGAGGCGTTCGTCCCCGAGGTGCTGGCGGCCGCGCGGGCGGCGCTGGAGGCGGCGGTGACCGACCTCGACTTCGTGCGCCTCGATGCGGCGGCCTTCGCCCAGGCGCCCAAGATCTCGATCGACTACGCGGTGATGGAGCGGACCGCCCGGGCCGGCGTGCTGCCGGTGTCGTTCTCGTGGTCGGATGTCGGCACCTGGGACGCGGTCTGGCAGGTGCTGGACCACGACACGGAAGGCAACGCCGTGCGGGGCCGGGTTTCGCTGATCGGCACGAAGAACAGCCTCGTGCACAGCCAGGGCGAGGGCCTGACCGCGGTGGTCGGGCTGGAGGACGTGGTGGTGGTCTCCACCCCCGACGCGGTGCTGGTGGCCTCCAAGGCGCATTCGGGTCAGGTGAAGGATCTGGTCAACGCCCTGCGGGCCTCGGGCGCGCCGGAGGCGGACGCGCATCTGCGGATGTACCGGCCCTGGGGCTGGTACCAGCGCATCGACATCGGCGAGCGCTTCCAGGTGAAGCGGATCCAGGTGGTGCCGGGCGGGCGGCTATCGCTGCAGAAGCACTACCACCGGGCGGAGCACTGGGTCGTGGTGCGCGGCACCGCCGAGGTGACGATCGACGACCGGGTGGTGCTGGTCCACGAGAACGAGGCGGTCTACCTGCCGATCGGCTCGATGCACCGGCTGGCCAATCCGGGGAAGATCCCGCTGGAGCTGATCGAGGTCCAGGTCGGCTCCTATACCGGCGAGGACGACATCATCCGCGTGGAGGACATCTACGGACGCTGAGCGCGCAGGACCCGACGTCCCTGCGACCCGATCGCCCGCAGGCGCGCTCGGAACATGCGGCCTCCCCGATCGATAGCACAGCGTGTGGCCGTTTCCGTGCGGCCGCGCCGGGCAGCATCGGGGATACCGCATGACGCATAAGCCGCTCCGCGCGCAGGTGATCGTGATCACCGGCGCCTCGTCGGGCATCGGCCTCGCCACGGCCCGTATGGCGGCCGAACGCGGCGCCCGGGTGGTGCTGGCGGCGCGCAGCGGCGACGCCCTGGCGCGCATCCGGGCCGAGATCGAGGGCGTCGGCGGCAAGGCGATCGACGTCGTGGCCGATGTCGGCCGGCGGGCCGACGTGCAGGCGGTCGCCGACCGGGCCGTGGCGACCTTCGGCGGTTTCGACACCTGGGTGAACGTCGCGGGCGGCTCGATCTACGGCCGGCTGCGCGAGATCAGCGACGCCGACCATGAGCGCCTGATCCAGACCAACCTCTGGGGCACCGTCTACGGGTCCCTGGTGGCGACCGAGCACCTGCGGCAGCACGGTGGCGCCCTCATCAACGTCGGCAGCATCGCCTCGGATCTCGCCTTCCCGTACCAGGGCATGTACGCGGCCTCGAAACACGCCGTGAAGGGCTTCACCGATGCCCTGCGCATGGAGCTGATGGACGAGAAGGCGCCGGTCTCGGTGACGCTGATCAAGCCGGCCTCGATCGACACGCCCCTGCCCCAGCGGGCGCGCAACTACATGGACCGCGAACCGAGCCTGCCGCCTCCGATCTACCCACCGGAGGAAGTCGCCAACGCCATCCTGCACGCGGCCGTGCACCCGCAGCGCGACATCATCGTGGGCGGGGCCGGCAAGGCCTTCGTGGCCGGCAAGGAATTCGCGCCCGGGGCCTACGACCACCTCAGCTCGGCGATCATCGCCCTGCAGAAGCGGACGGACGCGCCGCGCAATCCGGACGGCGCCCTGCATGCGCCGGTGGCGGCCGGCGAGACGCGGGGCGACCCGCCCGTCCCGGTCATGCGGACCAGCGCCTATACCCGTGCGAGCCTGCACCCCCTCGCCGCCGCGGCCGGTCTCCTCGGCGTCGGCGCGGTCACGGCCTTCGCGGTGCTCGGCCCATCGTCCGGGCGCCGGCGGCGCCTGTAAGTGGCCGCTGGCACGGAGGCTCTGCCCGGCGCCGCTCGGCCGGCGCAGGGAGCCGGGGCCGATCCCCGGATCGTGCCGCGCCGGATCGTCGCTTTGGCGCAGGACCGGACGATCGCCTACGCGGAGACCGGCACCGGACCGGACCTCGTGGCGATCCACGGCACGCTGATGTGCCTGGAGGACGTCTGGCTCGGCCCCGTGCCGGCACTGGCCGAGCATTTCCGCGTGGTCGCCGTCGACCGACCGGGCCACGGCTTCAGCCGACGCCCGCGGGGCGCCGCCGCCGACATCTGGGATCAGGCCGCGAGCATCCGGGAAGCCGTGCAGCGCCTCGGCCTGCGGCGGCCGGTGATCCTGGGTCACTCGTTCGGCGGGGCCGTCGCCCTGGCGTACGGGATGCTCCATCCTGAGGAGATCGCCGGCGTCGTGGCCCTGGCGCCGATCTGCTTCCCGGAGCCGCGGCTGGAGCAGGTGCTGTTCGGGCCGCGGGCGCTGCCGTTCGGCGGCGACGCTCTGTCGGCCCTCCTGGCCGCGAGCAGCGACCGGATGCTCCTGCCGCTCCTGTGGAACGCGATGTTCTTTCCCGAGGCGATGCCGCCGCGCTTCGCTCGGGACTTCCCGTTCGATCTCGCGGGTCGCCCGGGGCAGATCACCGCCGAGGGGGAGGATGCCGGCTGGCTCTGGCCGGCGCTGACCCGCAACGTCCTCGGCTACCCGTCGCTGCACCGGCCCGTCCGCATCCTGGGCGGCAGCGCCGACCTGGTGGTGAACAGCACCCTGCACGGAATGCGGGCGGCCGGGATGATCCCCGGCGCGCGGTTCGAACGTCTGCCGGACGCCGGCCACATGCTCCATCATTTCCAGGCCGCTGCGGTCGTGCGCGCGGCCTGCGCGGTGCAAGCCTGCGCCTGACGCGTCCGGCGGCCCCGCGCGTGGCGAGGGTGCTTGAAGATGCTGCCCCGTGCAGATTCCGATCAGTCCACCGGACATGGCCCGATCACGGCCCGATCACGGCCTGCGACGGGAATGTTCCGATCCAACGACGCGCCGTTCACCTCGATCCAGCCCGTTATCGCTGCCCGTCGCCGCCGCCGTCGCTTTGACCGCCCGGTTTCCCGCGCAATAAATCTCAGCCGACCCGGAACTTTTCGCCTTCGCATGCGTCGGGCACGCGGATGCGGTGCCGCCAATCCCTGCGCGCGCCCGAAACCTCTTGCGCACACAAGTCGAAAATCGCGACACCAAGGAAAAAAACGCGCGATTAGGATTTTCTTTATCCGATACCCCGAAGATTGAGCACGTAATTCCAGCTCAATCACCTCGGATACTGGCGATCCACATGCCCCGCCTGACAATCGGCCGCAAACTGATTTTGTCGTCCGCCGTGACGGCCTTGTTCGCTACTGGCGTGATCTACAACCAATGGAACAGCGACCGTCGGATCGCGGAAGCGACCGACGCCGTCGCCCGGGAGCAGACGATCCTGACCGGGATCTCGCAGGCGCAGGTCGCCCTGAACCGGATCCAGCTGAGCTTCAAGGCCGTCGATCTGGCCCGGACCGCTTCCGAGGCCGACGCGGCCGTCACCCGGGCGGCCAAGGAAGCCGAGCAGGCGTCACGCGGCCTCGAGCGCCCGATCGCCATCGCGTTGAAGCCGCAGATCCTGCGTGACAGCGGGACAGCGTTGCAGGATCTGGCCGGCGCCGTGAGGACCTATGCCGACGCCGGACGGACGGACCTGCGCGGCGGCGCGGTCGATCCGGACGCGGCGAACGCGGCACGACGGTCGATCACGGAGCAGATCGCCCGGGCCGAGGGCATGATCGATCAGGCCGTGGCCAACGCGCGCGGCTTCACCGACAAGGCCATGGAGACCACGACCGAGCAGGTCAGCGCAGCGACGCGCTTCGGCCTCTTGGCGGGTGCGGCCATGCTGCTGAGCCTGCTCACGGCCGCGATCCTGCTGATGCTCAACATCCAGCGCCCGATCACCCGCTTGGTGGCGGTGCTGGAGCGCATGGCCGCCGGCGAGATCGACGCGGAGATCCCCGAAAGCCAGCGGGGCGACGAGATCGGCGCGCTCGGCCGCGCCGTCGACAACATCAAGACCATGGTCGCCCGCAAAGCCGCTGAGGAAGCGGAACTCCGGCAGATCGCCGATGCGGCCGCCGCGGCGGAGCGCCGGCGCACGATGGTCGAACTGGCCGACAGCTTCGAGCGGGCGGTCGGCGGCATCGTCAGCATGGTCTCTTCGTCCTCCACGGAGTTGCAGGCCACGGCGGAGCAGATGACCGCCAATGCGAGCCAGACGGCCGCGCAATCGACCACGGTCGCCGCGGCGGCCGAGGAGGCGGCGGCCAATGTCGGGACCGTGGCGGCAGCCGCCGAGGAATTGGGGACCTCCGTGCAGGAGATCGGCCGGCAGGTGGCCGGCTCGGCCGGGCTCGCCCAGGCTGCGGTGGCGGAGGCGGACCAGACCACGCGCCTCGTGCAGGAACTCAGCCAGGCCGCCGAGCAGATCGGCGCGATGGTGGGAATGATCTCGAACATCGCCGGCCAGACCAACCTGTTGGCCCTCAATGCGACGATCGAGGCCGCCCGGGCGGGAGAGTCGGGCCGCGGCTTCGCCGTGGTGGCGGCCGAGGTGAAGGAGCTGGCCAATCAGACGGCACGGGCCACCGAGGAGATCGGCCGGCGGATCGGGCAGGTGCAGGGCGTGACCGACCAGGCCGTTTCGGCCATCGGTGGGATCACGGGGCGGATCCGCGAGATCAACGACGTGGCCTCCAGCATCGCGGCGGCCGTCGAGCAGCAGAGCGCCGCCACGCAGGAGATCGTGCGCAACGTGGCGCAGGCTTCGAGCGGCACGGCCGAAGTGACCGGCAACATTGCGGGTGTGGCCCACGCCTCCGAAGACACGGGCGCAGCCGCCGCGCACGTCCTCACCTCGGCGTCCGAGCTGTCGCAGCAATCCGAACATCTGTCGGCCGAGGTGCGACGCTTCCTGACCACCGTCCGGGCGGCCTGAGCCCGCCCGGCAGGCCTCCTCGCGATGCCCGATCGGGTCGCGCCTGGCGGTGCGACCTAATCGGCCGAGGCGTAGGCCGGCCCCGAGGTCGCGATTCACACGACGTGCGCCGATCGGCCCTCGATACGCCAGACCGGCACATGGCTCTCAAACAATTGCAATCGTTGACGTTCGGAGGCGCTGCCGCTCAGCCCACAGATCGATGCTCCACCCCGGGCCAAGTGGCGCGCGGACAGATGCGCAGGATCGAAAGGTACGCATTGGCCCTCGGTCCTGCCGCAGAAGACGCCGTCGAAACCGACGCGCCGCCGGACCGCGCGTGATCCCCTCCGGGACCTCGTTACGAGGCCCGGCTCGCCCCCTGGCGCGCTTTGCCGGCTCGGTGGCGTGGCGGTGCCGTCAGAACGGTCCCCGCGCAGAACGTGCGACCGATGGAACGGCCAGCTCCGCGAAAGAGGGAGGTTTCTGGTGGGCGGTGAGGGACTCGAACCCCCGACCCTCTCCGTGTAAAGGAGACGCTCTACCAACTGAGCTAACCGCCCGGCCGGCGACCGTTACGGCATGGCGCCGGTGCGGTGCAAGGGGCTCCGTTTCGGATCGGCGTCAGGGATCGACGAGCCGCGCCGCCAGTGCCGGCGCCAAGCCAACGCTCTCCACGGGCTCTGGCCTGAACCGGACCGTCCCGGTCGCCCCCGCTGCCAGAACCGCACGGGTTCCCGCCTCGACCGAGCAGATCAGCGGAACGGGAACCTGCGCCGCGATCCGCCGCGCCAGTCCCGCGAGGCCGGCACCTCCGAGAATGACGCGCTCGGCGCCGGACGCCGCGCAGGCGCGGCAGGCCTCGGCCAGGGTCGCCAGGGCGGCGTCCGGATCACGGGCGATGGAGCCACCGCTCGGAGCCACCGTGTGGAGCGCCGCCAGAGCATCGGACAGGCCGAGGGCCGCCACGAATTCCCGCAGCATCGGCTCCCAGGCCGCGCCCCCGGTGACGATGCCGAAACGGCCCGCCGCGGCGGCCTCGCGACAGGCGGCTTCCGCCATGCCGATGACCGGCACCCGCGACAGCTCGCGCAGGGCGAGAAGACCCGGATCGCCGAAGCAGGCCAGATACACCGCGTCGCACTCAGCCCCATGCTCCGCGAGGGCGTCGAGCGCCGCATGGCCGGCGATGGATGCGGCAGCCCGGCTCGCGATGTAACGCGCCCCGAAGCGGCCTGTGACGGCGCGCAGTTCCGCTTGGTCACCGAGTTGCGCACGGACATGGGCGGCGACGAGGTCGGTGACATGCGCGCTGGTGTTCGGGTTGATCAGCAGGACGCGCATCCAAGCCTCCGCGCATGAAAAAGCCCCCGGGGCGCGAAGCTCCGGGGGCTCGTATCATTCGGACGTCTTCGTCAGTGAGCCACGAAGGCGGCGCCGTCTTCCTCGGTCCGGGCAGGCTTGGCCACCGGCAGCGGCTCTTCCCACTCGATCGCCTCGGGCTGACGGACCAGCGCCTTCTCCAGCACCTGATCCATCCGCGAGACCGGGACGATCTCCAGCCCGTTCTTCACGCTGTCGGGCACCTCGGCGATGTCCTTGGCGTTCTCCTCGGGGATCAGCACCGTCTTGATACCGCCGCGCAGCGCGGCGAGCAGCTTCTCCTTCAGGCCGCCGATCGGCAGGACCCGACCGCGGAGCGTCACCTCGCCGGTCATCGCGACGTCACGGCGGACCGGGATCCCGGTCAGCGTCGAGATGATCGCGGTGGCCATGGCGATGCCGGCCGACGGACCGTCCTTCGGGGTCGCCCCCTCCGGAACGTGGACGTGGATGTCGCGACGCTCAAAGAGCGGCGGCTCGATCCCGAAGTCGATCGCCCGGGAGCGGACGTAGCTCGCCGCCGCCGAGATCGACTCCTTCATCACGTCCTTCAGATTGCCGGTGACCGTCATCTTGCCCTTGCCGGGCATCATGACGCCCTCGATCGTCAGCAACTCGCCGCCGACCTCGGTCCAGGCCAGACCCGTGACCACACCCACCTGATCGTCCGCGTCGATCTCGCCGTAGCGGAACTTCGGCGGGCCGAGGAAGACCGGAAGGGTCTCCGTCGTCACCGCGACCGACTTGGTCTTGGTGATCAGGATCTCCTTCACCGCCTTGCGGATCAGGTTAGACAGCTCGCGCTCCAGGTTCCGGACGCCGGCCTCCCGCGTGTAGCGGCGGACCAGCATCATCAGCCCGTCATCGTCGATCGACCACTCGTGCGTCCCCAGCCCGTGCTTCTTCAGGGCGTTCGGGATCAGGTGCTTGCGCGCGATCTCGACCTTCTCCTCCTCGGTGTATCCGGCGATGCGGATCACCTCCATCCGGTCCATGAGCGGGCCCGGGATGTTGAGGGTGTTGGCCGTGGTCACGAACATCACGTTCGAGAGGTCGTAATCCACCTCCAGGTAGTGGTCGTTGAAGGTGCTGTTCTGCTCAGGGTCGAGCACCTCGAGGAGCGCCGCCGACGGATCGCCGCGGAAGTCCATGCCCATCTTGTCGATCTCGTCGAGCAGGATGAGCGGGTTCGAGGTCTTGGCCTTGCGCATCGACTGCACGATCTTGCCGGGCATCGAGCCGATATAGGTCCGGCGGTGACCGCGGATCTCGGCCTCGTCACGGACGCCGCCGAGCGACATGCGCACGAACTCACGACCCGTCGCCTTGGCGATGGACTTGCCGAGCGAGGTCTTGCCGACGCCGGGGGGACCGACGAGGCACAGGATCGGACCGGTGAGCTTATTCGCCCGCTGCTGCACGGCGAGGTACTCGACGATCCGCTCCTTGACCTTGTCAAGGCCGAAATGGTCCTCGTCGAGGAGCGCCTGCGCGCCGAGCAGATCCTTCTTGATCTTCGAGCGCTTGCCCCACGGGATGCCGAGCATCCAGTCGAGGTAGTTGCGCACGACGGTCGCCTCGGCCGACATCGGCGACATCTGGCGCAGCTTCTTCAGCTCCGCCGTCGCCTTGTCGCGGGCCTCCTTGGAGAGCTTTGTCTTCTCGATCTTCTCTTCCAGCTCAGCCAGCTCGTCGCGGCCATCCTCGGAGTCGCCCAACTCCTTCTGGATCGCCTTCATCTGCTCGTTCAGGTAGTACTCGCGCTGGGTCTTCTCCATCTGCCGCTTGACGCGGGTCCGGATGCGCTTCTCCACCTGCAGCACGGAGATCTCGCTCTCCATGAGCGACAGCACGCGCTCGAGGCGCTGCGCCACCGTGGGGGTCTCCAGGATGCCCTGCTTGTCGGAAATCTTAACGAGCAGATGCGAGCCGATCGTGTCGGCGAGCTTGGACGGCTCGTCGATCTGGGTCACGGCGGAGACGACCTCGGGCGAGATCTTCTTGTTCAGCTTGACGTAGTTCTCGAACTCCGAGAGCACCGAGCGCGCGAGCGCCTCGGCCTCGACGCGGTCGCCGAGTTCGTCGTGCAGGGCCTCGGCGGTGGCCTCGTAGTACTCGTCCGAGCGGGTGAAGCCCGTGACCTTGGCGCGGCCGACGCCTTCCACCAGCACCTTCACGGTGCCGTCGGGCAGCTTCAGGAGCTGGAGGACGGAGGCAAGGGTGCCGATCTTGTAGATCGCATCGGTGGCCGGATCGTCGTCGCCCGCGTTGATCTGGGTGGCGAGCAGGATGTGGCGGTCGGTGCGGACCGCCTCCTCAAGGGCGCGGATCGACTTCTCGCGCCCCACGAACAGGGGCACGATCATGTGCGGGAAGACGACGATGTCGCGCAGGGGGAGGACGGCGTAGGTGCCCGTCGTGCCCGGGACCACCGGCTGGCGCGATTTCGACTGTGACATGCTGACTTCCTCTCAGGGACGCCCGGGTTCAGCACCTCCAAGCATGGAGCGCGCCTACAGCCAGGGGCCGACCGGGCCGCGAGGGTCGGAATTTCGAAAACTTTGCGGCTGGTGACGCGGACCGGACCTCGAAGGAGCGTGCGGCCACCGCGCTGAGCCTGAGGTGGCTGCGGGGCGCAGCGTTTTCAAGATGTTCCCCGCAGCGCGCCCGGCCGGAGCCGGGCGCTTAACGCAACCCTACCAAGCGCTTACGCGCTGACGCTGGCGGGCGCTTCCTTGTTGCGGTCGCCGTGGATGTAGAGGGGACGCGACTTGCCCTCGACCACCTCCGGACCGATCACGACCTGCTCCACGGACTCGAGGCCCGGCAGGTCGTACATCGTGTCGAGCAGGATCGTCTCCAGTATGGAGCGCAGGCCGCGGGCGCCGGTCTTGCGCTCGATCGCCTTGCGGGCGACGAGCGACAGCGCGTCGTCCTGGAACGTCAGATCGACGTTCTCCATCTCGAAGAGCCGCTGGTACTGCTTGACCAGGGCGTTCTTCGGCTCCTGCAGGATCTTCTTCAGCGCGGCCTCGTCGAGATCCTCAAGCGTCGCCAGGACCGGCAGGCGGCCGACGAACTCGGGGATGAGGCCGAACTTCAGGAGGTCCTCCGGCTCGACCGAGCGGAAGATCTCGCCGGTGCGGCGGTCGTCCGGGGCCTGCACGGTCGCGCCGAAGCCGATCGAGGTGCCCTTGCCGCGCTGGGAGATGATCCGCTCCAGCCCCGCGAAGGCGCCGCCGCAGATGAACAGGATGTTGGTCGTGTCGACCTGCAGGAATTCCTGCTGCGGGTGCTTCCGGCCGCCCTGGGGCGGAACGGAGGCGACCGTGCCCTCCATGATCTTCAGGAGCGCCTGCTGCACGCCCTCGCCCGACACGTCGCGGGTGATCGACGGGTTGTCGGACTTGCGGGAGATCTTGTCGATCTCGTCGATGTAGACGATGCCGCGCTGCGCCCGCTCGACGTTGTAGTCCGAGGCCTGGAGCAGCTTGAGGATGATGTTCTCGACGTCCTCACCGACGTAGCCGGCCTCGGTGAGGGTCGTGGCATCCGCCATGGTGAACGGCACGTCGAGGATGCGGGCGAGCGTCTGCGCGAGCAGCGTCTTGCCCGAGCCGGTCGGCCCGATCAGCATGATGTTGGACTTGGCCAGCTCGACGTCGTTGTGCTTCGTCGCGTGCGCGAGCCGCTTGTAGTGGTTGTGCACGGCGACCGAGAGGACCTTCTTGGCGAAGTCCTGGCCGATGACGTAGTCGTCGAGGACGCGGCGGATCTCCTTCGGGGTCGGCACCCCGTCGCGGCTCTTCACCAGCGAGGATTTCGACTCCTCGCGGATGATGTCCATGCACAGCTCGACGCACTCGTCGCAGATGAACACGGTCGGGCCAGCGATCAGCTTGCGGACCTCGTGCTGGCTCTTGCCGCAGAACGAGCAATACAGCGTGCTCTTCGAGTCGTTGCCGCCAGTCTTGCTCATATCGGTCTCCGATTCCTCGCGTCCGCAGCCGGCAAGGGGGCGGACGCGCATCGTTTGAATGTAGGGGGCCCGTTTAAAGAAACAGTGTGCTGCGCGCCTTTGACCGAAGGGCCCGATCTCGGATGCAAACACGCTGCCGCGGCGGGATCAAGGCCGCGCCGCGGCGGTCAGGCGTCGCGGATCCGATCAGGCGGCTGCCGGCTCGGGGCGCTTCTCGATCACCTCGTCGATGAGCCCGAACTCCTTGGCCGCGTCCGCGGTCATGAAATTGTCGCGCTCAAGGGCGGTGTGGATCGTGTCGTAGTCGCGACCCGTGTGCTTCACGTAGATCTCGTTCAGGCGCCGCTTCAGCGCCTCGATCTCGCGGGCATGGATCAGGATGTCGGTCGCCTGGCCCTGGAAGCCGCCCGACGGCTGATGGACCATGATCCGGGCGTTCGGCAGGGCGAAGCGGTGGCCGGGCTCGCCGGCGGTGAGCAGCAGCGATCCCATGGAGGCGGCCTGGCCGACGCACAGCGTCGTCACCGGGCAGCGGATGAACTGCATCGTGTCGTAGATCGACAGGCCCGAGGTGACCACGCCGCCGGGGGAGTTGATGTAGAAGGAAATTTCCTTCTTCGGATTCTCCGCCTCGAGGAACAGCAGCTGCGCCACGATCAGCGACGCGCCGTAATCCTCCACGGGGCCGGTGAGGAAGATGATGCGCTCGCGCAGCAGGCGGGAGTAGATGTCGAAGGCGCGCTCGCCGCGGCTCGATTGCTCGACGACCATCGGCACGAGCGCATTGTTGTAGACGTCGATCGGATCTCTCATCTCGTCCTGCCCAGGAGTGAGGCCCGGGGCTGCCGCGAATCAGGGCAGCCCCGGGCATGTCAGCGAACACCGGCGATGCTTAACCATCGCCTAACCCTTGCCCGCCGTCGCTCGGACAGGGCGGGACTCAGTCGGCCTTTGCCTCGGTCTTGGCCTCGGCCTTGTCTGCCGGCTTCTCGCCGGTCGTGTCGTCGTCATCTTCGTCTGCGAAAAGCGCCTCTTTCGAGACAGGCTCCTCGACGAGTTTGACCTGCCCGAGGACGTGGTCAACGACCTTCTCCTCGAACAGGGGCGCGCGGAGTTCCGCGAGCGCCTGCGCATTCTTCCGGTAGAAGTCCCAGACCTGCTGCTCCTGGCCCGGGAACTGCCGGACCCGGGCGATGAGGGCCTGGTTCACCTCCTCATCCGAGACCTTGATATCGGCGCTCTCGCCGACCTGCGCAAGCACGAGACCGAGACGGACGCGCCGTTCCGCGATCTTCCGGTACTCGGCCTGGGCCTTCTCCTCGGTGGTGTCCTCATCCTCGAAGGTCTTGCCGCGCGTCTTGAGGTCCTGCTCGACCTGGGCCCAGACCGCGGCGAATTCCTGCGCCACCAGGGACGGAGGCAGCTCGAAGGCGTACTTGCCGTCCAGGGCGTCAAGGAGGTCCTTCTTGAGGCGGCGGCGCGTGGCGGCCTCGAAGTCGCGGCCGATCGCCTCCGACACGGCTTCGCGGAGCTTCTCCAGCGACTCCATGCCCATGGACTTGGCGAACTCGTCGTCCACCTTGGCCTCGCCCGGCGCCTGGATCTTCGTGACCGTCACGTCGAACTCGGCGTCCTTGCCGGCGAGGTGCTCGGCCCCGTAGGATTCGGGGAAGGTGACCTTCACGAGCGGCTTGTCGCCGACCTTGGCGCCGACGAGCTGGTCCTCGAAGCCCGGGATGAACGAGCCGGAGCCCAGCTCCAGATCGATGCCCTCGCCCTTGCCGCCCTGGAACTCCTCGCCGTCGATGCGGCCGACGAAGTCGATGGTGACGCGGTCGCCGCTCTGGGCCTCCGCGCCCTCGTCGCGCTCGGCGAACGGGCGGCCCTGGCCGGCCATGCGCTCCAGGGCCTCGTCCACCTCCGCGTCGGAAGGCTTGGCGACGCGCTTGGTCAGGCTGACGTCGGAGAGGTCGGCGAGTTCGAAGCTCGGCATCACCTCGAGGGCGACCTTGAAGGCGAGGTCACCCTTGGCGTCGAGCGCCTTCTCGACCTCGGCCTGATCGCTCGGGAACTCGACCTGCGGCTCCAGGGCGAGCTTGAGGCCGTTGTCGGCGACGATCTGGCGATTGGCCTCGTTGACGGCGTTCTGCACCACCTCAGCCATCACGGAGCGGCCGTAGACCTTGCGCAGATGCGCGACCGGCACCTTGCCGGGGCGGAAGCCCTTGAGCTGCACCTTGTCCTTCATGCCGGACAGCTCGTTGGTCAGGCGCTCCTCGAGTTCCTGGGCGGCCAGCAGAACCTGAAACTCGCGCTTCAGCCCCTGGGCGTTGATCTCGGTCACCTGCATCGTCGTCGTCGCTCTTCAAAGAAACCTGGGTTCGCCGGGCGGGCCGGCGTCGTGCTCGCGCGGACCGGGATGCCGAGATGTCGGGTACGGGACGGAGGGTCCCGAGGGGACCGCTACCGCAGCAGACGTCCTGGTGCGGGCGGAGGGGCTCGAACCCCCACGTCTTGCGACACTGGAACCTAAATCCAGCGCGTCTACCAGTTCCGCCACGCCCGCGCGCGCCGACATCCGGCGCATCGCCGGCCGCCGGAAGCGCGCCCTATAGCATGGGCCGGCCGGCCCGCAGCAAAAAACTTACCCCTGTGGCGCGGGAGCCGACACGCCGCTATGGAGCGAACCCGTCGCGAGCCGCAGCCGAGATCCCATGCCGCCATCCCGCCCCGTGCCGCCGACCGATTCGCGCGCCGGCTCGCCGTCGCGCCGGAGCCTCCTCGCCACCGCCGCCGCCTTCGGGCTGGTGCCGGACGCGGCGCGGGCCCAGGCGCCGAGCCCGCCCCCCGGCAGCGGGGCGGCGTTTCCGGCGCAACCGGAACCGGCCGCCCTGCCGGCGGCCCCCGGCCGGGCTCGGTTCCGGTCGGAGCCCGCGCCCGAAACGCCGGTCTGGTGCTTCGACGGTAAGGCCCTGCCGCCCGTCGTCCGGGTCAAGCTCGGCCAGCCGGTGCGGCTGAAGGTCGAGAACCGGACCGACAAGCCGCTCGCGTTGCACTGGCACGGGGTGCGCAACGTCAACGCCATGGACGGCGTCGGCGGGGTGACCCAGGCGCCGATCCCGCCGGGCGGCGACTTCCTCTACGCGTTCACGCCGCCGGATGCCGGCTCCTACCTGATCCGGCCGTTGGTCGTCGGGGGGTCGAGCGAACCGTCGGGGCGCGGGCTCGCGGGCATGCTGGTCGTCGAGGAGGCGAATCCGCCCGCCGTCGATGCCGATGTCAGCGTCGTCCTGCAGGATTGGCGGCTCGAGGATGACGGCACGCTCCTGCCCTTCGGGCAGGTTCCGCTCGCGGCCGCACACGGGCGCCTCGGCAACCTCGTCACGGTCAACGGCAAGCCGGTGCCGGGCATCTTCGAGGCCCGCCCCGGGGCCCGGGTCCGCCTGCGCCTCGGCAATGCCTGCAACGCCCGGGCGACGCGCATCAAGTTCGAAGGCGTCAAGGTCTATGTGGCGGCGGTCGACGGGCAGCCCACCGACACGTTCGAGCCGCTCCGGGCCACCCTGCCCTTCCCGCCGGGAACCCGCTACGACCTGCTCGTCGACCTGCCGGAGGAGGAAGGCGCCACCTGCGCGATCCACGCGCTGATCGGCAAGGGCCTCATCCTGGCCAGCGTCACCACGAAGGGCGCCAAGATCACCGAGAAGCGGCCGCCGATCGGGCCGATCGGCGAGAACAAGCGCCTGCCGGCCGAGGTCAAGCTCCAGAACGCCCTGCGCCGCGACGTCGTGATCACCAGCGGCGCCTTCGTGCCGAAGGACAAGGGAGGCGCCAAGGACGGTCCGGCGCCCGACGCCGTCTATACGGGCGATCCGCAGAAGATCTGGTCGGTGAACGGTGTGAGCGGCACCACGGGCCTCCAGCCGATCTTCTCGGTGAAGCGCGGCCAGGTCGTGGTGCTGGCCCTGCGCAACGATACCGCCTTTCCCCAGGCCCTGCACCTGCACGGCCATTGCTTCCGGCTGCTCCACCCCCTCGACGATGGCTGGGAGCCCTACTGGCTGGACACGTTCCAGCTCCTGGAGGGCAGGACCGCACGGATCGGCTTCCTGGCCGACAATCCGGGGCGCTGGCTGATCAGCGCCACGGTGCTGGAGCGGTTCGACACCGGCCTGTGGACCGTCTTCGAAGTCACCTGAGCGCGGATTCGACGAGGTCCCGGAGCACCGCCGGCATCAGCTCCGGGATGTCCTCGGCGATCAGGCCGGGACCGTGGCGCAGGCCGGCATCGCCGTGGAGCCACACCCCGGTTGCGGCGGCCTCGAAGGGGTCCATGCCCTGGGCCATCAGGCCGGCGATCAGGCCACCCAGCACATCCCCGGAGCCCGCAGTGCCGAGATAGGGGCTGCCGTGGTCGTTGATCGCCGCGCGGCCGTCCGGGGCGGCGACGACAGTATCGGCGCCCTTGAGGACCACGACGGCGCCGGTGAGTTCCGCCGCCGCGCGGGTCCGCGCGACCTTGTCGGCGGCGCCTGCCGCCGCCGTACCGTCGAAGAGCCGCGCGAACTCGCCGGCATGGGGGGTCAGGACGGCCCGGGCATCGCCATCCGCCAAATGGGCGGCGAGAAGGCGCGCCTGCCCGGCGAAGCTCGTCAGCGCGTCGGCATCGAGAACGAGGCCGCGCCCGGCCGCCGCCGCCACGGCGACGCGTTCCCGGGTGGGCTCGCCGGTCCCGAGTCCCGGACCGGCCAGAACCACATTCAGCCGCTCGTCGGTGAGCAGGTCGTCGAGGTCATCGGCACTCTCGCAAGGCCGCAGCATGATCGCCGTGAGATGCGTGGCGTTCTCAGCGAGCGCCGCGGGCGGCGACGCGACGGTCACGAGCCCGGCGCCGACCCGCAGGGCACCGCGGGCGGCCAGCCGGGCGGCCCCGGTCTTCGTGGCCGGCCCGGACAGCACGAGGGCGTGGCCGCGGGTGTATTTGTGGCTCAATCCGCTGAGCCGCGGGAAGGCTCCGGCCCACAGGTCGGGCCCGTTCCGATGGAGCGGCGGGCCGACGGCCAGACCGACCGCGAGCGCCTCCGGTCCGGTCCCGATATCCGCGAGGCTGAGTTGCCCGCAGAGGCTGCGTCCGGGTTGGAGCAGGTGTCCGGGCTTGAACGCCACGAAGGTCACGGTCTCCACCGCCCGGATCGCGACACCTCGCACCGCACCGGTATTGCCGTCGATCCCGGTCGGCACGTCGACCGCGAGCACCGGGACCCCGGCGGCGTTCACCGCCTCGACGAGCGCGCGGGCGGCGCCGTCGAGATCGCGCGACAGACCGGCCCCGAACAGGGCGTCGATCACGAGGTCGCAGGACGGCAGCGGGCTGCCGTCGACCTGACACACCGGTCCCGTCCAGGCCTGGGCGGCCAGGGCGGCGTCCCCTTTTAGCGCCGCACGCTCACCGAGAAGGACGAGGTCGACGCCGTAGCCGGCCTCCGCCAGCAGGCGCGCGGCCACGAAGCCGTCGCCTCCGTTGTTGCCGGGTCCGCACAGGACGACCGTCTTTCCGCCCGCCGGCAGGCGAGCCCGGGCGCGGGCGGCGACCGCGGCGCCGGCAGCCTCCATCAGCCGGAGGCCCGGCACGCCGCCGTCGATGGCTGCCGCATCGACCCGCCTCATCGCCGCGACCGTCAACAACCGCATGTCCGCCCTCCCCTCTGCCCGTGCACCGATCAGCCCTGACTAAAAACGCGCCAAAAACCGGAGAAGCGCCTGAAGGATGTGCGTGGATCGCACATGAAATAGGCACTATGGTTGGGCACGCCGCGAAAACGGCATGGCGGAGGCGTCACGAGGATGTTAGAAATGCCCGGCACCGCAGCGCAGGCCCGAGCGGCATGAAGAAGATCGAAGCGATCATCAAGCCTTTCAAGCTCGACGAAGTGAAGGAGGCGCTCCAGGAGGTCGGTCTCCAGGGCATCACCGTCATCGAGGCGAAGGGTTTCGGCCGTCAGAAGGGCCATACGGAGCTCTACCGGGGCGCCGAATACGTGGTCGACTTCCTGCCCAAGGTGAAGCTGGAGATCGTTCTGTCCGACGCCCTTGTGGAGGGCGCCGTCGAGGCGATCCGCAAGTCGGCCCAGACCGGCCGCATCGGCGACGGCAAGATCTTCGTCTCGACCATCGAGGAAGCGATCCGCATCCGCACCGGCGAGACCGGAACGGACGCGATCTGACGCGGGCCGTCCCGCTCCCGCAACGCTTCTCTGCCTAAGATTTCGCACTGCGCGAATGTCCGGCATCGGCGCGTTCCGCACTGGAGCGCCGCCTTCCACACCCCACATCATCGGGAACGGCTGGCCTGGTCGGCCGCTTGAACCCGATGCAGGAGGATGTGCGATGGCCGCGACGGACCCGCGCGAGAGCGCCAAGATCTACGATCTGTCCGCGTTCCGGCGCTCGCGCCTGACCGCGCGGGCCGCTCCGGACGCGAAACCCGCACCCGTGCCGAGCCTCGGCGGCGGCGCGTGGTACCACGAGGCGGCGATCCGCGACGACGAGCGCCCGCGCCGATCCTGAAACCGGAAACTCGGGCGCTCCGCCCCTCCACGCACCCCGCGACATCCCCGCGATACCAGGGCCGCCCAGCGGAACGCGTTATCTTAAAGCGCGGGCACGGGTCACGGACCGGCCCACCCGATCCGGAAACGGCGAAGCCGGACCAAAGGGCCCGGCTTCGTTCGTTCTGTGGGAAGCTCTGACGCTTCCCCCGCGTCTTACGCGGCTGCAGCGGCCTCGGCCGGCACGGAAGCGATCGTCTTCAGCACCTGCGAGGCAATCTGGTAGGGGTCGCCCTGGGAGTTCGGACGGCGGTCCTCGAGGTAGCCCTTGTAGCCGTTGTTCACGAAGGAATGCGGCACGCGGATCGAGGCGCCGCGATCGGCCACGCCGTACGAGAACTCGTGGATCGAGGCGGTCTCGTGCTTGCCGGTCAGGCGCATGTGGTTGTCCGGACCGTAGACGGCGATGTGCTCCTCGCGGGCGTTCTTGAACGCCTCCATGAGCTTCTCGAAATACGCCTTGCCGCCGTGCTCGCGCATGAACGCGGTCGAGAAGTTGCAGTGCATGCCCGACCCGTTCCAGTCGGTGTCGCCGAGCGGCTTGCAATGGTACTCGACGTCGATGCCGTACTTCTCGCAGAGGCGCTGCAGGAGGTAGCGGGCCATCCACATCTCGTCGGCGGCCTTCTTGGAGCCCTTGCCGAAGATCTGGAACTCCCACTGGCCCTTGGCCACCTCGGCGTTGATGCCCTCGTGGTTGATGCCGGCATCGAGGCAGAGGTCGAGGTGCTCCTCGACGATCTTGCGGGCGACGTCGCCGACGTTCGAGTAGCCGACGCCGGTGTAGTACGGGCCCTGCGGCGCCGGGTAGCCGGAGGCCGGGAAGCCGAGCGGGCGGCCGTCCTTGTACAGGAAGTACTCCTGCTCGAAGCCGAACCAGGCGCCGGCATCGTCCAGGATGGTGGCGCGCTTGTTGGATTCGTGCGGGGTCACGCCGTCCGGCATCATCACTTCGCACATCACCAGCACGCCGTTCTTGCGGGCCGGGTCGGGGAAGTGGCGCACGGGCTTCAGCATGCAGTCGGAGCTGCCGCCCTCGGCCTGCTTGGTGGACGAGCCGTCGAAGCCCCACATCGGGAGCTGCTCGAGGGTCGGGAAGCTGTCGAATTCCTTGATCTGCGTCTTACCGCGGAGGTTCGGGGTCGGCGTGTACCCGTCGAGCCATATGTACTCGAGCTTATATTTGGTCATTCCGGTTCTCTCGTCCGTATCGATGCGCGACCTGGGCAACCCGGGAAGACGCGAACGGCTTGCCGCCTCGTCGACGGCTGCGGCCGCCTTCGCATGGATCGTGCCAGCAGGGCCATTGCCGGAGAACAACGATGCCCTAGAAACGGTATGGCGCGATCACGGTTTCGAGATCGGACGCAATCGCGGACCGATCGTTCTATCCGGCCGCCGATTCCGGGGCCCGGCGGGTGGCAAGGCACGCCCGCGCCGGATATCAAGCCCCGCTTGCCGGCGCACGCGACCGCGTGCGGGTGCGCCCCGAGAGACGATTCAGAGATCCCTGGAGGATGCCCACGATGACCACTGCGGCCGAGGTGCTGAAGACGATCCGGGACAACGACGTGCGCTACGTGGACTTCCGGTTCACCGACCCGCGCGGCAAGTGGCAGCACGTCACGTTCGACGTGTCGCTCATCGACGAGGAGATCTTCGACGAGGGCACCATGTTCGACGGCTCCTCGATCGCCGGCTGGAAGGCGATCAACGAGTCCGACATGCTGCTGATGCCGGATCCGGTGACCGCCACCCTGGACCCGTTCTTCTCGGCCGCGACCATGTCGATCGTGTGCGACGTGCTGGAGCCGGCCACCGGCGAGCCCTACGGCCGCGACCCGCGCGGCACCGCCAAGCGCGCCGAGGCCTACCTGCAGCAGACCGGCATCGGCGACACGATCTATGTCGGCCCCGAGGCCGAGTTCTTCGTGTTCGACGACGTGAAGTTCGGCGCCGACCCCTACCGCACCGGCTTCGAGCTCGACTCCACCGAGCTGCCGACCAACGGCTTCACCGATTACGAGGGCGGCAACCTCGGCCACCGGGTGCAGACCAAGGGCGGCTACTTCCCCGTCCCGCCGCAGGATTCGGCGCAGGACATGCGCGGCGAGATGCTCGCGGCCATGCAGTCCATGGGCGTGAAGGTCGAGAAGCACCACCACGAGGTGGCCTCGGCCCAGCACGAGCTCGGCATGAAGTTCGACACGCTGACCCTGCTCGCCGACCACATGCAGATTTACAAGTACTGCATCCACAACGTCGCGCAGAGCTACGGCAAGTCGGCGACGTTCATGCCCAAGCCCGTCTACGGCGACAACGGCTCGGGCATGCACGTCCACCAGTCGATCTGGAAGGACGGCAAGCCGGTCTTCGCCGGCGACAAGTATGCCGGCCTCTCCCAGGAGTGCCTCTGGTACATCGGCGGCATCATCAAGCACGCCAAGGCGCTGAACGCCTTCACCAACCCGTCGACCAACTCGTACAAGCGCCTGGTGCCGGGCTACGAGGCGCCGGTGCTGCTGGCCTACTCGGCGCGCAACCGCTCGGCCTCCTGCCGCATCCCGTGGACCAAGAGCCCGAAGGCCAAGCGCGTGGAGGTCCGCTTCCCCGACCCGATGGCGAACCCCTACCTCGCCTTCTCGGCGCTGCTGATGGCCGGCCTCGACGGCATCCGCAACAAGATCGACCCGGGTCCGGCCATGGACAAGGATCTCTACGAGCTGCCGCCGCGGGAGCTGAAGAAGATCCCGACCGTGTGCGGCTCGCTCCGCGAGGCGCTCGCCAACCTCGACAAGGACCGGGCCTTCCTCAAGGAGGGCGGCGTGTTCTCGGACGACCAGATCGACTCGTTCATCGAGCTGAAGATGACCGAGGTGCTGCGCTACGAGATGACCCCGCACCCGATCGAGTTCGTGCAGTACTACTCGCTGTAAGGTGAGTGCGGGCCGGGCACGATGCCCGGCCCGGATCTCTCCCAGGCCGGGGCCTCTCGCGGGGCCCCGGCCTTTTTCTTGGGGACGTTCCGGAGTTACCCATCCCCACCTGATTTTGCGGCGCCCGTCAGCACGAAGGCCGGGTCGGGACCTGCGCGGCCCCGGGAATGCCCTGGCCGCCGGCCGCCCAGGCGCTAGCGGTCACACGGAGCCCGCCCGATGCTTACCCTCGACCACCTCGTCGTCGTCGCGCCCGATCTCGCGGAAGGCGTGGCGCATGTCCGGGATTGCCTCGGCCTGACGATGCCGGAAGGCGGGCGCCACCGCGAGATGGGCACCCGCAACCATCTGATGCGTCTCGGCGACGCCACGTTCCTGGAGGTGATCGCTGTCGATCCCGAGGCGCCGGTCCCGCCGCGGGCGCGCTGGTTCGGCCTCGGCGATGCCGCACGGGTGCGGGCCGACTGGGATTCGGGCCGGCGGCTGCGCGGCTTCGTCGCCCGCACGGACGATCTCGACGGCGTTCTCGCCGCCCATGGCGCGCTCCTCGGCGCGGCGGCGACGATGACCCGCGGCGACCTGTCCTGGCGCTTCGCGGTGCCCCCGGGCGGGGTGTGGCCGGCGGACGGGGCAGCGCCGTGCGTCATGGATTGGGGGCAACGCGGGAATCCGGCGGGGCGGATGCCGGATCTCGGCGCCGGTCTGGAGGCGCTCATCCTGACGCATCCGGATCCCGACGCCGTCACGGAGCTGCACGCCGCGCTCGGCCTCGCCGATCCGCCGCGGGTCGTGGCGGGCCCCGGCCCGCGCTGGACCGCCCGGATCACGACGCCGTCCGGCCCGCGGACGCTGACCTGAGCACGACGGACCCTCCTCGCCGGCCTGATCGGGTGGGTGACCGGCGAGGAGGGACTGGCCGGGACCCGGAAGCCCTGGCAACCACAACTTACCAGCGACACATCGCGGTGCGGTGACAGGAAAGTCTCACTCCGCACAGGAAGTGTGCAGAATCCTCCGCCTCCTCAAGTATGCGCGAAGATGTCGGTCTCGGGCCAGCCGTCGAGGTCGAGGCGGGCCCGGGTCGGCAGGAAGGCGAAACAGGCGGCCGCGAGATCGCTGCGCCCTTCCCGGGCCAGCATCGCGTCGAGCCGGTCGCGGGCCGCGTGGAGGTGGAGCACGTCCGACGCCGCGTAATCGAGCTGGGCCTGCGACAGATTCTCGGCGCCCCAATCCGAGGATTGCTGCTGCTTCGACAGGTCGACGCCGACGAGTTCGCGGACCACGTCCTTCAGGCCGTGGCGATCCGTATAGGTCCGGGCGAGCTTCGAGGCGATCTTGGTGCAGTAGACCGGCATCGGCATCACCCCGAGCGCCCGATACAGGACCGCCACGTCGAACCGCGCGAAGTGGAAGATCTTGAGGATTTCCGGATCGGCCAGGACGCGCTTGAGCATCACCGGCTCCGGACCGTCTTGCGGGATCTGGACCACGTCGGCCGTCCCGTCGCCGGTGGAGAGCTGCACCACGCAGAGACGATCCCGATGCGGGTTGAGCCCGAGCGTCTCTGTGTCGATGGCCACCGCCCGGCCCGCATCGTAATCGGCGGGCAGGTCGCCGCGGTGGAGACGTACGGTGGGGCTCGGCATCTTTTTCGGACCTTACGGGTTTTTCGGCCGGTAGCATCGGCGTCCAGTGCCGGCAAGCGGCCGGCCGGACGCCGGCGCGGCGGATGGAGAGGCGGATCATGACGGCAGCCGAGGTGATCGCGACGCTGGGGCTGAAACCCCATCCCGAGGGCGGCCATTACCGCGAGACCTTTCGCGATCCCCGCACGGTGGAGGGGCGCTCGGTCGGCACGGCAATCTACTTTCTGCTGGATCTCGGCG
Organism: Methylobacterium sp. XJLW; assembly: GCF_003254375.1. NCBI lineage: Bacteria > Pseudomonadati > Pseudomonadota > Alphaproteobacteria > Hyphomicrobiales > Methylobacteriaceae > Methylobacterium > Methylobacterium sp. XJLW. The sequence goes on from NZ_CP016429.1 coordinate 1,216,949, forward strand.
AGGTCTCGGCGTGGCACCGGGTCGACGCCACCGAGATCTGGCACTGGCATGCCGGCGCGCCGCTCGTGATCACCACGAGCCCCAACGGGCACGACGCCACGGCCCAGCATCTCGGCCCGGATCTCGCCGCGGGGCAGCGCCCGCAATGCGTCGTGCCGACCGGCCACTGGCAGACCGCCACCAGCCTGGGCGCCTGGACGCTCGTCGGTTGCACGGTCTCGCCGGGCTTCGACTTCGCCGGCTTCGAGATGGCGCCGCCGGACTGGCGGCCGACGCCGCGGCGCTAGCCTCGCTTCGGCGCCGTCCGCGACGTCCGCACCGCCGTGAGCGCCCCCGCCACGATGAGCAGGCAGGCGACCGCCAGGGCGGGGCTCGGGCTGGCATAGCCCGCCGCCACCAGGATCAGCGTCGAGAGGACCGGCGCCGCGTAGGCCGTGACACCGAGGAGCCGGACGTCGCCGCGCTTGCAGCCGATATCCCAGAGATAGAAGGCCGCCCCCACGGGCCCGAGACCCAGCAGGAGCACGGCGCCCCATTGCACCGCATCGGCCGGCCAGACCGTCGCCTCGAAGGCCAGATGGCACGCGAGGCTGAGCGCCGCCGTGGCGAGGCAGAACCCTGCGACCGCGTCGGTCGGCACCTGCCCGACCCGGGCCGAGAGCACCGAGTATCCGGCCCAGACGAAGGCCGCCGCCAGGGAGGCCGCGTAGCCCGGCAGCGCGCCCGCAGCGAAGGTGAGATCGGCCCGTCCGGCGAACAGGGCCGCGACGCCGGCGAGACCGAGGACCGCCCCGATGAGATGGCCCGGGCGCAACCCGCCCGAGCCCGGCAGGCGGGCCGAGAACAGGACGATCAGCAGCGGCCAGAGATAGTTGATCAGCCCGGCCTCGGCCGGCGGCGCGAGGCGCAGGGCGCTGAAGTAAAGGGCGTGGTAGCCGAACAGGCCTCCGACCCCGAGCAGCCAGACCGGCCAGGGCTGGATCAAGGCGCGGGCGCGGCTCGGCCGGACGATCCAGGTTGCGCAGCCGCACAGGCCGCCGATCAGGAAGGTCATGGCGGCGAGCTGGAACGGCGGCACCGTCCCGGAGGCGGCCGTGAACAGGGCGAGCAGCGACCACAGCAGGATCGCACCGAAGCCCGCGACAGTGGCGGTTGCGCTCTGCGTGCGCAGGGTCGAGATCGATGCAGGCGCGGTCATGGCGTGCCGCTATCACGCCGCTTCCGAGTCGGCGAGACCGGGGTCACGCCGCTGTCACCGTGGCCCTCTACCGGCGACCTGAAACGGGAGGTTCGCGATGCGTGCGTTCATGATCGGGCTGGGGCTGCTCCTGGGGCCGGGACCCGGCCTCGCCGGCGAGGCCGCCCAGCTCGGGCCGCGGCCCTTCTACCTCGTCGACCAGCTGAAGCCCGGCCCGCTCAAGGACACGCTCGCCGCCTGCGGAATCGACCGGACCTACACGCCCAGGGCCTTCTCGATCTCGCATCGCGGCGCGCCGCTGATGTTTCCGGAGCATACACGGGAGGGGGTGCTCGCCGCCGACCGGATGGGCGCCGGGATCATCGAGTGCGACGTGGCCTTCACCAAGGACCGCCAGCTCGTCTGCCGTCACAGCCAGTGCGATCTGCACACGACCACCGACATCCTGGCCCGACCCGAGCTCGCGGCGAAATGCACGCAGGGCTTCACGCCGGCCGATCCGGCCACCGGCCGCAGGGCCTCGGCCAAGTGCTGCACCAGCGACCTGACGCTGGACGAGTTCAAGTCGCTGAACGGGAAGATGGACGCCGCCGATCCGGACGCCACCAGCGTGACGGCCTACATGAACGCGACCCCGCGCTGGCGTACCGATCTCTACGCCGGCACCGGCACGCTGATGTCCCACAAGGAGTACATCGCGCTGGTGAAGGGGCTGGGGCGGAAGTTCACCCCCGAATTGAAGGCCCCCCAGGTGCCGATGCCGTTCGACGGCACCTACACCCAGGACATGTACGCCCAGCAGCTGATCGACGAGTACCGGCAGGCCGGCATCCCGGCCTCCGACGTCTATCCGCAGAGCTTCCAGCTGCGGGACATCCTGTACTGGCTGGAGAAGGATCCGGATTTCGGCCGCCAGGCGATCTTCCTCGACGACCGCGACGAGACCGCGAAGGGTTTCGACCCGGAGAAGCCCGCTACGTGGCAGCCCGGCATGACCGAACTCGCGCAGAAGGGCGTGAAGATCCTGGCGCCACCGCTCTGGATGCTGGTGCGGCCGGGGCCTGACGGGACGATCGAGCCCTCGACCTACGCCCGGGAGGCGAAGAAGGCCGGCCTGGGCCTGATCGCGTGGTCCCTGGAGCGCTCGGGCCCCCTGAAGGGCGGCGGCGGGTACTATTATCAGTCGATCAAGCCGGTGGTGACCGGCGACGGCGACATCCTGCGGCTGCTCGATGTCCTGCACGGGCAGGTGGGCGTGCTGGGCGTCTTTTCCGACTGGCCTGCGACCACGACCTTCTACGCCAACTGCGTCGGCGCGCCCTAAGGGGTGCGGCTCAGTCGGCCCACAGGGCCACGAGGGAGAAGACGCCGGCCATCATGAAGTTGACGACGAGGAAGCCGGTGATGATCAGGGCGAGCGTCATGAGCGTTGTCTCGGGGTGAACGATCCGGAGAACCGGCAGCAGCCCCTCGGGGCGCTGCCGGGGATGGGCGTCTCAGAGCGGGGAGAGCAGCAGGACGAGATGACCCAGATGGCCGAAATCGAGCGGCTTCCAGCCGAACCATCGCTGAAGCGGCACGTAGATCACGCACTGCACCCCGGCACTTCCGAGCATCGCCAAGACGAACCATCCCCAGTCCTGCGTGACCATCCCGATCGTGGCCGCGAACATCGCCGTCGTGGCGAAGATGAACGTGCTGGCGTTCCCCGGCCGCGGCGTGATGACGTCCGACATCGTCGATCTCCCTGATAGCGGTCAGCGGGCGCGGCAGTTCGGGCCGTACCAAGTCATGGTCCGGCGATCCATGCCGCCATCGGACGAGGCGCCGCAGATGGGGAAGCGGGGGTCGCCGCTCCGCTGCAGGCTGGCGATCTTGTAGAGATCCTGCCGGGCCTCGCGGCGGCGGTTCTGCTCGGCGAGCTGCGCCTGCCAATACAGGTTGCTGTTGGCCTGGGCGACGGCGCGCTGCTGATGGAGGCCCATCATGCACTCGGCAAAGCCGTCGGTGTCGGGCTCGAAGCCGAAGGCGTAGCACTGGTTCTGATCCATCGCGTGGCGCTCCTGCGGCGTGACGCAGGCGGCCAAGCCCAGGGCGCAGGCCGCGGCGAGACCGAGCTTCGCGACGGTGGGCAGCGTGCGGTTGAGGCTGCCCTCGCTCTGGCCGGCACGCGAAGCCGTGTCGCGCAAAGAACTGTCCTGGCCGCCACCGATAAAATGAACGCCGAATTTACCGTGAAACCAGTTGTTCATGACGCCCGGGACCTCGATTTCTGTCGGCAGGACCATCCGCGAGCCGATGAAAGAAGGTCTATACGAGGCAGGTCGAATTGTTCGTGTCGCAGAACACGCGGGCGCCGGGGCCGATCGCTGCCCGCAATGCCCGTTATCCCGAAGCCGCGCGGAGACCGCGCAGGCCAGGTAGGACTTTCGTCAGGCTTGCCGGGTCGGATCGTCCGCGTCGCCGATCTGCGGAATCCGCGCGACGTCTGGCACTCGGGCGATCAGCGGGCGCCGCCGGACTCTCTCCGCGGCGACGGTCTGCACGGGCGAAGCGCACCCCGATGGGGAACGGGCGGCGCGCCGGCTGCGCGGCGCACTCGATGAGGCGCAGCCCGAGGCGGCCGTCATCGAAGCGATCGGGCGCGAGAGGGACCGGCCGCGGGGGCCTCGGCCCTGCGTCGGGCGCGCCGGATCGATCCGGCGCGCCCGCTGGCGATCAGACGAAGTGCTGGCCGCCGTTGATGGTCAGCGTCGAACCGTTCACGAAGCCGGCCTCGTCGCTGGCGAGGTACTCGACCGCGTGCGCGATCTCGCTGGCTTCGCCCAGGCGACCCGTGGGAATCGTGGAGATGATCTTGTTGCGGATCTCCTCCGGCACCGCCATCACCATCTCGGTGGCGATGTAGCCCGGCGCGATCACGTTCACCGTGATGCCCTTGGACGCGCTCTCCTGCGCCAGGGCCTTGGCAAAGCCGATCACGCCGGCCTTGGCGGCCGAGTAGTTGGTCTGGCCGGCCTGGCCCTTCTGGCCGTTGATCGACGAGATGATGATGATGCGGCCGAAGTTGCGGCTGCGCATGCCCTCGATCAGCGGACGCGTGCAGGTGAACATCGAATCGAGGTTGGTCTTGATGACCGCCTGCCACTTGTCGAAGGTCATCTTGTGGAAGGCACCGTCCCGCGTGATGCCGGCGTTGTTCACCAGCACCTCGATCGGCCCCAGCTCGGCCTCGACGGCCTTGATGCCGGCCTCGCAGCTCGCGAGATCGCCCACGTCGAACTTGAAGACCGGGATGCCGGTCTCGGCCTTGAAGGCGTTGGCCGCCTCGTCGTTGCCGCCGTAATTGGCCGCGACCCGATAGCCCTTGTCCTTGAGCCGCTTCGAGATCGCCGCGCCGATACCGCGAGTGCCGCCCGTGACCAGGGCGACGCGTCCTTGAGCCATTGTTTCCTCCTGTTCGCATCCCGTGATGCCGCGTGCGGATGGCGTCCGCACGCGAATTTTTGTGATCTCGGCCTTAAGTCTAAGTTGTCCAGCGGGGCTGACGCCCCGCTGCGCTCAGGTCCGCTCGATGCACATCGCGACGCCCATGCCGCCGCCGATGCAGAGAGTGGCGAGGCCCTTCTTGGCGTCGCGGCGCTTCATCTCGTGCAGCAGCGTGACGAGGACGCGGGCGCCGGACGCGCCGATCGGGTGGCCGATGGCGATGGCGCCGCCGTTGACGTTCACCTTCGCGTCGTCCCAGCCCATGTCCTTGTTCACCGCCAGCGCCTGAGCCGCGAAGGCTTCGTTGGCCTCGATCAGGTCGAGGTCGGAGGGCTTCCAGCCGGCCTTCTCCAGGGCCTTGCGGGAAGCCGGGATCGGGCCGGTGCCCATCACCTTGGGATCGACGCCCGCGGTCGCCCAGGACTTGATCTTGGCGAGCGGGGTCAGGCCGCGGCGCTCGGCCTCCGAGGCCGACATCAGCACGAGGGCGGCGGCGCCGTCGTTGAGGCCCGAGGCGTTGGCGGCCGTCACGGTGCCGTCCTTGGCGAAGGCCGGCTTCAGCTTGGCCATGGCCTCGATGGTGGCGCCGTCGCGGATGTACTCGTCGGTGTCGACGACGGTGTCGCCCTTCTTGCCCGGCACGGTGACGGGGACGATCTCGTCCTTGAAGCGGCCCTCCTTGCGGGCGGCCTCGGCCTTGTTCTGCGAGCGGGTCGCGAACTGGTCCTGCTGCTCGCGGGTGAGCTGGAAGGCCTGGGCGACGTTCTCGGCGGTCTGACCCATGTGGTAGCCGTTGAAGGCGTCCCAGAGCCCGTCCTTGATCATCGTGTCGACGAGCTTGACGTCGCCCATCTTCTGGCCGCCGCGCAGGTACTGCGCGTGGGGCGAGAGCGACATCGATTCCTGGCCGCCGGCGACGATGACCTTGGCGTCGCCGTTGGCGATCTGCTGCATGCCGATCGCGACCGTGCGCAGGCCCGAGCCGCAGACCTGGTTGAGGCCCCAGGCGGTGGCCTTCTCGGGAATGCCGGCCTTGATGGCCGCCTGACGGGCGGGATTCTGGCCGGCGCCCGCAGTGAGGACCTGGCCAAAGATCACCTCGTCCACATCGTCGGGCGAGACCTTGGCCCGCTCCAGGGCGGCCTTGATGGCGGTCGCACCGAGCTCATGGGCCGGCACCGCCCCGAAGGCGCCGCCGAACGAGCCGACCGGCGTGCGCGCGGCCCCGACGATGACGATCTCTTCGCTGCCTGCCATGTGAACGTTCTCCTCTCGCGAGCCGGCGCGCCTTCCACGTTTTGGGGCGCGCTCTGTGCCGGCCCTGGGATGAAGGGCTTGAGATGGGCGAAGTCAAGGTTGTCTATCAAAGCGCCAAAACGTGCCGATGACGCGTCCGCGAAACTGAAATGGCGCTCCGGCCCCACACCCTCTGCATTATTCTGCGTTGAAGAGGTGCAGTTTGCTGTTTTCTGCGCCCGGGGAAGGCTTTAAGGATCGTGCTGCGGGCGCGAAGACAGCCCCGCCAGACTGCACCGCGCGTCTGCAACGCCCCCCGGTCCCGAGTCCAGAAAGGCCGTTCCCGATGGCGGATACCGTCAAGGCCACCCAGACCGTCATCAAGAAGTACGCCAACCGGCGCCTCTATCACACAGGTACCTCGACCTACGTGACGCTGGAGGACCTCGCCACGATGGTCCAGAACGGCGAGGATTTCGTCGTGTACGACGCGCGCACCGGCGACGACATCACCCGCTCGGTCCTCACGCAGATCATCTTCGAGCAGGAGAACAAGGCCGGCGCCGAGAACCTGCTCCCGGTGGCCTTTCTGCGCCAGCTGATCCGCTTCTACGGCGACAGCATGCGCACAATGGTGCCGAGCTTCCTCGAATTCTCGATGGCGAATTTTGCCAAGGATCAGGACGGGCTCCGCGAGAAATTCGCTCAGAGCTTCGGTCCGTCGGCGTTCCAGAACGCGATCGAGCAGCAGGTGCGCACCAACATGAACTTCTTCGGCGACGCCATGAAGATGTTCACGGGCTTCGGGCCGCCCGCCCCCGGGACGCAGCCGCCGGCGCCGACACAGCCCACGCCCTATGCCGGGGGCGAACTGGACGATCTCAAGCGCCAGATGCTGGAGATGCAGCAGCGGCTCGAAGCGCTGGCGAAAAAGTAAATTCCCGTCGGCGCGACCGAACAAAGGGTTGACGATTAGTAAACACCGGCCCCACCTTTGCGACATCGGCACGGAAACGTGCGAAAGGTGTGCGCATGGTGCGTATCGGAACAGTCAGCCGTCTCGGCCCGACACAGGTCCGCTCCACCCGGCGCAAGCCGGTGTCGGAGCCGGACGCGTCTCCGGAGCCGGCCGAGACCGCAGCCCAGGCGCTGGTGGTGATCGACGGGGGGCGGTCCGAGGGGGAACCGGAGGGTCGGCCGGCGGATCGCGCGGGCCGAGGAAGACCCCGCGCCGGCTTTGTCGCCCAGCTGCTCACGGCCGACGATCCGACGCTGCTGCCGTCACGCCTGACACGGACCCAGATGGCCGCCGCGCGCTACGCGGAGGCCGCGCGGCGCCTCGCCTGAGGCGCCGCCTTCGCGAGGCTCAGGCCTCGGCGGACTTCACCTTGAGAACCTGACGGCCGCGATACATGCCGGTCTTCAGGTCGATGTGGTGCGGACGGCGCAGCTCGCCCGAATCCTTGTCCTCGACATAGGTCGGCGCCTTCAGGGCGTCGGCCGAGCGGCGCATGCCGCGGCGGGAGGGGGAGGTCTTTCGCTTCGGAACGGCCATGGCAGGATCCTTCGTGACGCCGCGGACAAAGCGGCGCGCGGGCGGCTCCTCAATCGAGGATCGCCACGCACACCGCGGGATACGGATGAGGGCGGGCTTATAGCTCCGGCGCCGGCCCGTGGCTAGGGGTGCCGGACCACAACCGTTAAGCGCGGGCGTTAAGCGCGGGTTCAAGCAGGCCGTCGCAGATCTGCCACGACGGCACCGCGCAGCGGGCCGCGTCCTTCGGGAGAACGCCATGGCTTCCTCCACCAAGACCCTCGCCCTTCTCGCCCTCCTGTCGAGCCTCGTGGCGGCCCCCGCCCTGGCGCAGGCGCCCCAGACGCCGACGACCGCAGCGCCGACGGCCCCCGCGAAACCCATGGCACCGAGCGCACCGGTGGCCGGATCGCCCAACGCCGCAAAGGGCGCGCTCATCGACCTCAACAGCGCCAGCACCGAGGAACTCGACGCCCTGCCGGGTATCGGCGCGGCGCGCGCGGCCGCGATCATCAAGGGGCGGCCGTATCGCGGGAAGGACGATCTCGTCTCCAAGAAGATCATCCCGAAGACCGTCTACGACGGCATCAAGGACAAGGTCATCGCCAAGCAGAAGTAGCCGCTACTCGGCGATCGCCCCCTGAGGCATGGAGAAGCCGGGGGGCGTCTTCGGGGCCGCGGCGGCCTTCGGCGCCGCGTGCCGGGGCGCCTTCTTGCGGGCTTCGGCCTTCGGCTCCTTCGGCGCCTTGACGGCGGGCGGGGTCTCGCAGGCGCGGAAGGTGAGCTGCGCCAGCGGCGTGCCCTCCTCGGTGACGATCGCGATCGGATCGGGGAAGGTCGGCAGCGTCGGCTGCCAGCGAATCGGGCCGCCGAGCATCGCCTCGATTCCCGCCGGGGCGCCGCCGCGCCGCAGCGTCGTGAAGTCAGGCCCGTAGGCGGTGGCGACCTTCCCGGCAATCACGACCTGCAGCACCTCGTTCAGTTCGGGCGTCAGCGGCCTGAGCGGGTTCGTCGTGCGGATCTGCCCGGACCGCGTGATCACCATCTTGAAGCCCTTGCCGCTCTCGAAGTGGGCCGCCTGGGTCCCACAGGGCTGCTCAAGGGCCGGGCCGGCCGCCGGCGTCGGGCTCGTCGCCTGAGGGGCACTCGGCTCCGGGGCGGGAGCCGGCGCAGCGGGCGCGGTCTGTGCCGGAACGTCCGGCGCAGGCGGCTTTCCGGCCGGCGCGGCCGAAACGGACTGCGCCATCGTCAGGTAGAGGGGGCCGGCCAGCAGCAGACCGGCCGCCCCGCGCAGGCTCACCGTCATCGGCTGCCTCCGGGCGGATCGCGGTGAAGCGCCTCGCTGCGCTGCGTCCTGTCGAGGGCGCGGATCGGTTCCAATTCCATCGCTTCCAGATCGAGCACTCGCGGATCGAGCACCTGTGCGCTGCGGTCGATCGGGCTCCTGCGGGGACCGACCGAGCCGATGAGCAGATCCTCGTCCTCAAGATCGAGGTCGGAGCCCATGCGCAGGGGCTCGCGCCGGCCGCGAGCCACCATCGCGGCGACGGCGACGACGGCGATGGCGAAAACCAGGATGGCCAGGATGATGAACAGGCGCTCCATAAGGCGGCAAGCTCTAACCTGCGGTTCAGGCCGCCGCCACCCCGTCGCGTGTCCGATCGCGTCCCCGATCGCGTGCGGAACGCTCCTTGCGTGCGCCGCCGGACCGGGTAGATGCGGGCAGACCGGAGCCGGGACCGACCGATGCAGCACGAGCCGAGCCGCGAGCCCGAGGAACTGGAGGCGCACCTCCTCGGACTGATTGAGGCTGCCCGGGAACAGGCCCGGGAGGACCCGTTCCGCAATCCCGTCCTGGCGGTGACCCTGGCGATCACCCGGCGGTTCGACAGGAACGAGATCTCGGCAGGCGACCTGGACGGCCTGTTCGTGCGCCTGCGCGCCGAAGCCCTGGCAGCCCGGGCGGAGCGGCTGCGGGCCTATGTCGGGCTCGATGCCAGCCCCGAGGATCCGCAGGCGGGGATTCCCGCCCGTCTCGTGGCGGCAATCCCCGACCGGTCGGACAGCGTCGAGGCCTTCGCGGCCCTCATCCACCGCACCGCCTTCGCGGTGGTATTCACCGCCCATCCCACCTTCGGCATGCCCCGGGCGGTCGCCGGCCTCCTCGCCGAGGCCGCGAGCCTGCCCGACGCTGCGGCCCGCGCCGGGCTGATCGAACGGGCGGCGACTTTGTCCACGCGGCCGGACGCGCCGATCACCCTCGACGTCGAGTTCGAGCAGGCCTGCGCGGCGGCCAATAACGGGCGGCTCGCCCTCGACGCCTTCAACGGCGCCCTGCTCGACGCCGCCCGCGCCCGCTGGCCCGACCGCTGGACCGAACTGACGCCCCGCCCCTTCGCCATCGCCAGCTGGGTCGGCTGCGACACGGACGGGCGGACCGACATCGGATGGTGGGACACTCTCCGCTACCGGCTGATCTCGAAGCGGATGCAGTTCGACCGGGTGATGCGCGATCTGCCCGCGAGTCCCGCGTGCCGGGAGGTCCGTGCCCTCGCCGAGAACGCGCTGGCGGCGGTGAACCGCCAGCTCACCGTGGCGCCGCGCCTCGGCGACCAGCCGTCCCTCGAGGCGGTGCACCGCTTCGCCCTGGCCCTCATCATCGAGCGCGAGCGCGCCCAGACCGACGCGGGCGCCCTCGTCGCCGCGCTGACCAAGGCCCTCGAGGCTGCCGACGACGGGGCCGACAGACGGCGGATCGCGGTCCTGCGCGCGGGCGTCGCGACGCACGGCCTGTCGAACGCCCTGCCGCATTTCCGGCTGAACGCCAGCCAGATCCACAATGCGGTACGCCGGGTGATCGACCTCGAAGGCGAGCCCACCGACGCGGCCCGGCGCCGGTCGCACCTCGCGACGATCCACACCCTGCTGAACGATGTCCGGCCGGTCGCCGTCGATTTCGGGGCGCTCGCGGCCGAGCGGGCCTCGGCCGCCCGGCTGATGATGACGATCGCCCAGATCCTCAAGCACGTCGACGGCACCCATCCGGTGCGCTTCCTCATCGCCGAGACCGAGACCGGCTACACCCTGCTGGCCGCCCTCTGGCTGGCGCGGCACTACGGCATCGCCGACAAGCTGGAGATCACGCCGCTGTTCGAGACGGCAAGCGCCCTCGAACAGGGCATTCGGGTGCTCGACGACGCCCTGCGCAACCCCCACTGGCGCCAGTATCTGAAGCGCATCGGCCGGCTGACCGTGCAGTTCGGCTATTCCGATTCGGGCCGCTATGTCGGCCAGCTTGCGGCGACCTTCTGGATCGAGCGACTGCGGCTGCGCATCACCGAGATGCTGGTCCAGAACGGCCTGTCCGACGTCGAGCTCGCGATCTTCGACACGCACGGCGAATCGATCGGGCGCGGCGCCCATCCGACCTCCCTGCGCGACCGCCTCGCCTACCTCGCCCCCGAGGATGCGCGGGACCGGGCCCGCAAGGCCGGCATCCGGGTCCGGCTCGAATCGAGCTTCCAGGGCACCGACGGCTACCTGCTGTACGGCACCGAGGCGCTGGCCCGCGCCAGCGTCGCCCGCATCGCCGAGCACGTCTACGCGCTCGACGTGACGGAGGAGGATTCGTTCTCGGACTACGCCCTGAACGACCATCCCAAGGCGGCCGACGCCAAGGTCGATCCGATCTACGCCGAGCCGGATTTCGCCCTCGAATTCTTCACCGCGGCCCGCCAGGACATGGAGGCGCTGGTCGACGATCCGGGCTACGCCGCCCTGCTCGGCACCTTCGGCCCGAGCCTGATCGACCGGACCGGCTCACGTCCGGTGGCACGCCAGACCGACAATGGCGGCCCGGCGCGGATCACCCATCCGCGCCAGATGCGGGCGATCCCCAACAACGCGATCCTGCACCAGCTCGGCTTCCTGGCGAATTCCCTGCACGGGATCGGCCGGGCCGCCCAGCGCGGCCCGGACCTGTTCCGCGACATGCGCCGCGATTCGGTGCGCTTCTCCCGGGCCTTCCGGCTGGTGCAGCACGCCGCCTCGGTGGGCGACCTCGACGTGCTGCGCGCCTATATCGACACCCTCGATCCGGCCGTGTGGCTGGAGCGGGCGCGGCGCACGCAGAAGGATTTCCGCAGGGACGAGCTGGTCGTGATCTCCGGGGCCCTGGAGCGCCTCGATCTCGCCCCCGCGCTCCGGAACCTGTTCGGACGCCTGACCCGCGACTGGCTCGCCCTGCGCGCGGCCGCCCCGGACCTTCCCGCCATGTCGGCGCGGCTGACCCTGCTCCACGCCCTGCGGCTCGCGCTGATCCACCGGATCTGGTTCCTGGCGGTGCACATCCCGGGTTTCCGGCCCCAGGCGGGCATCTCCCGCGAGCAGCTGCTGGAGCGCTTCCTGCGGCTGGACATCGACGGCTGCCTGAAGCTCCTCGACGCGATCTTCCCGATCACGCCGGATCCGACGCTCGGCCTGAACTTCGGCGAGCCGGCCGGCCCGCGGGACGTCGGCACCTACGAGGCGGAGCACGCCAACCTGTTCCAGCCGATCCGCCGGATGTTCGACCAGGTCCGCGAGATCTCCGGGATGATCCAGCACGAGGTCGGCGCGTTCGGATGACCGCGACGCCGTCCCGCAGGCCGAGGCCGGACGCGCAATCTGGCCCGACCTCGGCGCCGGCCTATATCGTCGACCATGGAACAGGTCGTCGTCTGGTTCGATGGAGGCTGCCCCCTCTGCCGGCGCGAGATCGCGCTGATGCGCCGGCTGGACCGGCGCGGCGCGATCACCTTCGTCGACGTGACAGAGGATGCGGACACCTGCCCGGCCTCGCGGGCGGACATGCTGGCGCGCTTCCATGCCCGCGAGGGCGAGTCCGTCCTCACCGGCGCCGCGGCCTTCGCGGCGATGTGGCGCGCGATCCCGGTTCTGCGCCCGCTCGGGCTCCTCGCGCGGTCGGGCCGCGTCCTGCAGGTCCTTGAGCGTCTCTACGGCGTGTTCCTGAGGGTCAGGCCCCGGCTGCAGCACCTCGCCCGGCGACTCGAACGGCCCCGGGCCTCAGCCTGAGGCGGGGATCCGCGGAGACGCGCTCACGCGGCCTCCACCTGCAGGATCGTCCCACGAATGGCCGTCACCCGAACCCGTTCCCCGGCCGGCAAATCGGGTCCCTCGACCCGCCAGAGCGTATCGTCGAAGCGGATGCGGCCAGCCCCCTGCACGATCGGCTCGTCGAGCACGCCGGCGCGCCCGATGAGGCCCCTGTCGGCGCGGTTCAGCGCGGGAGCCGGCGGTCCGGTACCCCGACGCTGCAGGCGCGCCGCGACGGCGACCAAGCCGACGGCCAGCACCGCGAACAGCAGGGTCTGACCCTGCCAGGGCAGGGGCAGCGCGGCGGCGGCCACGCCCGTCGCGACGGCGGCGAGGCCGAGCCAGATCAGGAAGACGCCGGGCAGCAGGATCTCGGCCCCCGCCAGGGTTAGCCCGGCGATCACCCAGCTCCAGGCGGGCCCGAGAGCCGCGACGGCGTCGGCGACGGAGGCGGGCATCGCCGGCGTCAGGTCCGCGGCGGGGCGACGTTGGGCGGCGTTCCCGCGCGCCTGGGCGCCGAGGGACCATCGCCGAACACGGTGCGGGTGAGTTCACCGATCCCGCCTAGGGTGCCGGCGAGAGCCGCCGCCTCGATCGGCACCACGACCACCCGCTGGTTCGGCGCGGTGGCGATTGCCCGTACGGCCTCGACGTATTTCTCGGCCACGAGGAAATTCGCCGCCGCGATGTCGCCCTCCGCGATCGCCCGGCTGACCATGCCGGTCGCCGCCGCCTCGGCCTCGGCGGAGCGCTCACGGGCCTCCGCGTCGCGGAAGGCGGCCTCGCGCCGGCCCTCCGCCTCCAGGATCGCCGATTGCTTGCGTCCCTCGGCCCGGAGGATCTCGGCGGCGCGCTGCCCCTCCGCCTCCAGGATCGAGGCGCGCTTCTCGCGCTCGGCCTTCATCTGGCGGGCCATGGCCCCGGCGAGATCGGCCGGAAGCACGATATCCTTGATCTCGATCCGGTTGATCTTGACGCCCCAGGGCGAGGCCGCCGCATCCATCACCCGGAGCAGGCGTTCGTTGATCTCGTCACGGTGAGCGAGGAGCTGGTCGAGATCCATCGCGCCGACCACGGTGCGAATGTTGGTCATCGTCAGGGTGGTGGCGGCGAGGTCGAGGTTCGAGACCTCGTAGGAGGCGCGCGCCGCGTCGAGCACTTGGTAGAACACCACCGCGTCGATGGTGACGCCGGCATTGTCGCGGGTGAAGGCCTGCTGGCTCGGCACGTCGATCACCTGCTCCATGACGTTCACCCGCCGGCCGATCCGCTCGACGAAGGGGGTGATCAGTCCGAGGCCGGCATCGAGGCTGCGGGCGTAGCGGCCGAAACGCTCCACCGTGTAGACGTAGCCCTGGGGGACGATCTTCACGCCCGCGGCCAGGGTGATGACCGCCAGCGCCGCCACGCCCACCGCGAAGACGCTCAGCCCGAACGGCAGCCCCATCGACACCCTCTCCGTCCCGGCCGCGCGTCCGGCGCGCGAGACGCAGCCTAGCAGGCCGATGCGCGCCTCGCGACCGCGGTCCCGGACAGCCGAGAAACGGGGCCGCCGCGGCCCGGCGTGAACGGGCCCCCATTCATTTCGATCATCTTTGGTTCAGGCCGCGGCGCTTAGGAAGTCGGCAAGCGTCGCGTTCGTCGTCGCTCCAGACCCTCCAACGCAACGCTTGTTGAAGAAACATTCGGCATGATCCCCGCCACCCTCGCCGCGGAAAGAAGTCCTTTCGCGCCGCTGCGGGCGGCAGAAATCCCCACCCAACCGGATCCGGTGCGCGCGTGAAGATCGCTGTCCTCGCACATCTGAAATACCCGATCGGCCAGCCCTATGCCGGCGGCTTGGAGATGCACACGCATCTCCTCACCGTCGCGCTGAAGCGGCACGGGCACGACGTCACGCTGTTCGCCAGCCGGGGCTCGGACCCGGCGCTCGATCCCGTGATGCTCTGCGATCCCACCGGGGACGCCCTCTTGGACCCGGACCGCGAGGAGGCGATCGACCGGGCGGAGCACGAGGCCTACCGGCGCATGATGGAGATGGTTGCGGCCGGGGGCTTCGATCTGGTCCACAACAATTCCCTGCACGCGCTGCCGCTGTGCGAGAGCACCCGGATCGGCCTCCCCTGGGTGACAGTGCTGCACACGCCGCCCTTCGAGTCCCTGGTCGCCGGCATCGTCGATGCCGATCCCGACATGGCCTTCCTCGCGGTCTCGCCGTCGCTGGCGCAGGAATGGGCGCATCTCGTCCCGAACGCGCAGGTGGTCGACAACGGCGTCGATCTGTCGACCTTCGTGTTCTCGGAAGAAGCCGACGTTCCGGCCTTCGCCTTCTGGTCGGGCCGAATCGTGCCCGAGAAGGGTCTGCACCTCGCCATCGACGCCGCCCGCGCCGCCGGGCTGCCGCTGACCTTCGCCGGCCCGAAGCTCAATCCCGGCTACTGGGCCGCCGAGATCGCCCCACGCATGGGGCCGGACCTGACGCATCTCGGCCATCTCGCGCACCGGGATCTGGCCCATCATCTCGGCCGGGCGCGGGTCGCGATCGTCTCGCCCCGCTGGGAAGAGCCCTTCGGCCTCGTCGTGGCGGAGGCGCTCGCCTGCGGCACCCCCGTGGCCGCCTTCCGCCGCGGTGCCATGCCCGACATCCTGGACGCGTCCTGCGGCCGCCTCGCCCGTCCGGACGATCCGCAGGATCTCGCAGTGGCCATCCGGGAGGCCGCCGGCCTGTCGCGCCGGGCCTGCCGCGACCGGGCCGAGGCGCTCTACGACGCCACCGCCATGACAGGACGCTACCTGGAAGCGTACGATGCGGTGATCGCGCGCTGCGCCGAGCGGGCGCGGCCCGCCCTGCGCGTCGCCGGAGGACGCGGCTGAGCGGCGCAGATACGCGCGCCGTGCCGCATTTCCGCACCCGAGCCCGGAGCCCGGCGGCTCGACGCCCCGCCCCCGACCTCCGCGGCGCATGACGGTGCCACGGGAGACCTGACATGACCACGGACGCCGACCATCCGGCCCCCCTGCCCTGCGTCGTCTGCATTCCCGCCCGGAACGAGGCCGAGCGCCTGCCCCGCCTGCTCGCCTCCCTGGCCGCGCAGGAGGGCGTTTCGGCACGGGCGCCCCTCAGGGTTGTGGTTCTCACCAACAACTGCACGGACGGGACCGTCCAGGCGGTGCGGGACGTCGAAGCCTCGGGCATTCTCGCAACCCTCGCCCTCCGCCTGACCGACGTCGAGCTGGCCGGCGCTGAGGCCCATGTCGGCACGGCCCGGCGCATGGCGCTGGAGGCCGGGGCCGACTGGCTGGAGGCCGACGGACAGCCGGACGGAATCCTCCTCACCACCGACGCGGATGCCCGCCTGCCCGCCGACTGGGTGACGGCGAACCTGCGCGCGTTGGAGGCCGCGGACGTCGTCGGCGGCCGGCTCGTGATCGACGAGGACGGCACCGCGGATCCCGACCTCGTGGCCCTGCACGCACGCATCGAGCGCTATTGGTCCGGTGTCCGCCGCCTGGAGGATCTCCTGGACCCGCCGCCGCACGATCCCGCCCCCCGCCACGGCGACCATACCGGGGCGAGCCTCGCCGTTCCGGCCGTCCTGTACCGGTCGGTCGGGGGGCTGCCGGCGCTGCCCTGCGGCGAGGACAATGCCCTCGTCGGGCTCCTGCGCGCCAACGGGGCGCGCCTGCGCCACTGCCCGGAGGTGCATGTGCTGGTCTCGTCCCGCCATCAGGGGCGGGTCTCGGGGGGCATGGCCACCGAGATGCTGCGCCGCGCCCGTGTCCTTCACGGAGAGGCCTACCTGCTGCCGGAGGCCGCCCATTGGCAGGCGCTGATCCTGCGCCGGGCGGCGCTGCGCCGGGCCTTCCATCTGGACCCCGAGGCCCGCGTCGCAGCCTGCGGGCGGCTCGGGCTCGCCCCGGAGGATCTCGACTCCGTCGGCGCCTGCCCCAACGACATCGCCTTCGTGGAGCGGGCCGACCGCATCCTCGAATCCCGCAGCGCGCCGGCGCGGGAATGTGCCCTGGATCAAGCGGTCGCGGATCTCGACGCCCTCGCCCTTTCCCTGAAGGCCGCCGCGTGACCCGCGGCATCGGCTGGTACGTCCACCACCAGGGCGCCGGCCATCTCCAGCGCGCCTGGGCCGTCGCGGGGGCCCTGCCTCGACCCTGCACGATCCTCGGTACGCTCGCCGGCTTCGACACCGCCGGCCTCGACGTCGTCGATCTGCCCGATGATCGCCCCCTCGGCGCCGCGGCCTTCGACGGCCGGGACGGCGAGGCCGAGCGGCCGCAGGCGCTCCACTACGCCCCTCTGAACCATCCCGGCATCCGCGCCCGGATGGCACGCATCGCCGCCTGGGCGGAGCGAACGGACCCGGCCCTGCTCGTGGTCGACGTCTCGGTGGAGGTCGCGCTCCTGGCGCGCCTGCTGTCGGTGCCGACCCTGGTGGTGCGGCTTGCCGGAACGCGGACCGACCGGCCACACCTCGAAGCCTTCCGCAGCGCCACGCGACTGCTGGCGCCCTTCCCCGCCGCGCTCGACGGGTCGTCCGTCCCGGACTGGGTCCGGGCCAAGACGCTGTATGCGGGCTTCCTCGGCGCTCCGGCCCAAGGGCTCACCGAGGGCAGCCGGGACATCGTGGTGGTGTTCGGCCGCGGCGGCACGGGGGGCAGCCTCGCGGATCTCGCCGCGGCGGCGCGGGCGGTGCCCGACCGGCCCTGGCACGTCCTCGGGCCGGTCTCGGGCAGCGGCGAGATGCCGGACAACCTGCACCTGCACGGCTGGGTCCCCGACGTCGAGGCGCGGGTGGCGCAGGCGGCGCTGCTGGTTGGCGGCGGCGGCGACGGTGTGGTCGCGCTCGCCGCCGCGCAGGCGAAGCGTTTCCTCTGCCTGCCGGAGGAGCGGGCCTACGGCGAGCAGACCGAGAAGGCGGAGGCGCTGGCGCGGCTCGGCGCCGCGATCGTCCATCCGGGCTGGCCCCCGGCCTCGGCCTGGCCGGGCCTGATCCGGGACGGCCTCGCCCTCGACCCGGCGGTGATCGGCGCCCTGCACGATCCGGATGCGGTCCGGGGCTGCGCAGCGGCGATCGAGGCGTTGGTGCGGCACGTCTGAATGATCGGCCCGCGACGGTCCGGGGCGGGCGTCCTTGCGGGCGCAGCGAGGCGGGAGAGCGAACTCCGTCTCCAAACGCACCGCCGCCGAAGCGAAGCTCGCTCCGGCGGACGTGTTTTAGGTTGGGCTCAGGAGATCAGATCGAGCTTCGCGGCCTCGATCCCGTCGGCGCGGATCGCGTCCGGCAGCGAAGAGAAGTCACGATATCCCGCCTCGCGCGCCATCGCGTCGAGGGCCGTCTGCTCGTCATCGGCCGCCCCGGTCCAGAGCACGGCGCCGCTCTTTGTCTGCCTAATCTGGAAAATGCTCATCGATCCCTCCCCGGTCGCGAAAAGACCTTCACGGTATTAACGTCGCCGTTCGTCGCCGGTTGCAGGGGGACCGAACGCAACAGCCGCGGTTCGTCGGCGCCAATCCCCTGCGGCGCGAGGCCCGGCGACGGCATCGCGCAATGGCGCTATTCTCATCCGCATCCAGGATGACTCGCCATGAAAACGCCGACCTGCCCGGCGAGGGAGAGACAAGATCAATCGAGCGCCGATTGTGAGGCCCCCGTCGTGAAGTATGTCCGTTGGCGCGCGTCCCGCCTCAGTCTCCTGTGCGGGCTCGCGATCCTCGCCGCGGCGCCGGCCCGGGCCGTCGAGACTGCCGCCGTTCCCGACGCGGCCGCCATCGCCCCGGCGGTGACCGTCGTGCCGGCCGAGAGCCGCGAGATCGTCGAGCGGGCCGTCGTCACCGGCACGCTGGTCCCCCGGGACGAGATCCTCGTATCCCCCGAAGTCGAGGGCCTGCGCATCACCGACCTGCTCGTCGAGGAGGGCGACCGCGTCACCAAGGGGCAGGTCCTCGCCAAGCTGTCGCTGGAGATGATCGCCACGCAGGAGGCCTCCAACGCCGCGGCGATCGCCCGGGCCGAGGCGGCCATCGTCCAGGCCCGGAGCCAGATCGTCCAGGCGGAGGCCGCCAACGTCGAGGCGCGGCAATCCCTGGAACGCGCCCAGGCGCTGGCCAAGACCGGCAACGCCACCGCGGCCGTGCTGGAGCAGCGCGTCTCGGCGGCCCAGGGGGCGGAAGGGCGCCTCGCCGCCGCCAAGGGCGGTCTGCAATCCGCCCAGGCCGACCTCGCCACCGCCCGCGCCGCGGGCTCCGAGATCGCCCTGCGGCGGGCCCGCACCGATATCCGCGCCCCCGAGGCCGGGATCATCAACCGCCGCACCGCCCGGATCGGGGCCACCGCCACCGCGGCGGCCGAGCCGCTGTTCCGGCTGATCGCCCGGGGCGAGATCGAGCTGGAGGGCGAGGTGCCCGAGACGTCCCTGGCGCGCCTCCAGGTCGGCAATCCGGCGAGCCTCGACCTCGACGACGGCCGCCGCCTCGCCGGCACGGTGCGCCGGGTCTATCCGGAGGTCGACCGGGCGACGCGGCTCGGCAAGGTGCGCATCCGCCTCGGCGACGATCCGGCCCTGCGCATCGGCGCCTTCGCCCGCGGCAACGTGGAGATCGCGCGCCGTACGGGCATCGCCGTGCCGGTCTCCAGCCTGCTCTACGCCGCCGACGGCCGCGCCAGCGTCCTCGTGGTGAAGGACGGGCGCGTCGAGGCGCGGCCCGTGACCACGGGCCTCTCCGCCGAGGGCTTCACGGAGATCCGCGCGGGCGTCGCCGCCGGCGAGAGCGTCGTGGCCCGCGCCGGCAGCTTCCTGCGCGACGGCGACCGGGTACGCCCCGTGCCGGCTGCCGCCAGCAGCACGCCGATCGCCGACGCGGCCCCGCGGTAGGACGAGTCGAAGGATCCGGCCATGCGCCTCAACGTCTCCGCCTGGGCGATCCGCAAGCCCCTGCCCTCGGTGGTCCTGTTCCTGGTCCTGATGATCCTCGGGCTGGTGAGCTTCCGCTCGCTGCCGATCACCCGCTTTCCCAACATCGACATCCCGATCGTCTCGGTGACGATCACCCAATCGGGGGCGGCCCCGTCCGAATTGCAGACCCAGGTGACCAAGTGGGTCGAGGATTCGGTCGCCGGCGTGAAGGGCGTCAAGCACATCCTCTCGACCATCACGGAGGGGACCTCGACGACGACGATCGAGTTCCGCCTGGAGGTAAACCAGGATCGGGCGACCAACGACGTCAAGGACGCCATCGCCAAGATCCGGCAGAACCTGCCGCGCACCATCGACGAACCGATCGTCTCCCGCGTGGAGATCGCCGGCCTGCCGATCATGGTCTACGGCGCCTCCGCGCCCGCCATGACCCCCGAGGACCTATCGTGGTTCGTGGACGACGTGGTCGCCCGCGGCCTGCAGAGCGTGAAGGGCGTCGGCGGCGTCGAGCGCCTGGGCGGCGTCGCCCGGGAGATCCGCGTCACCCTGAAGCCCGACCGGCTGCTGGCGCTGGGCATCACCGCCGCGGACGTGAACCGGCAGCTGCGCCTGACCTCGGCCGACATGGCCGGCGGCCGGGCCGAGGTCGGCGGCCAGGAGCAGTCGATCCGGGCGCTCGCCGCCTCGGCGAGCCTCGAGACGCTGGCCAAGACCTCCATCGTCGTGCCGGGCAACCGCAAGGTCCGCCTCGACGAGCTGGCGACCCTGTCCGACACCGCCGAGGAACCCCGCACCTTCGCGCGCTTCAACGGCGAGCCGGTGGTCGCCTTCGCGATCTCCCGGGCGAGCGGCGCCAGCGACGCCGACGTCTCGGTGGGCGTCGCCAAGAAGATCGCGGCGCTCCATGCGGCGAACCCGAACGTGCGGTTCGACCTGATCGACACCAGCGTCGTCAACACGATCGGCAACTACCACTCGGCCATGATGGGCCTGATCGAGGGCGCAGCCCTCGCGGTCGTGGTGGTGCTGCTGTTCCTGCGGGACTGGCGGGCGACGCTGATCGCCGCCGTGGCGCTGCCGCTCTCGGTGCTGCCGACCTTCTGGGTGATGAGCGCACTCGGCTTCTCGCTCAACGCCGTGAGCCTGCTGGCGATCACCCTGGTCACCGGCATCCTGGTGGACGACGCGATCGTGGAGATCGAGAACATCGTCCGGCACATGCGGATGGGGAAGTCGCCCTACCGCGCGTCTCTCGAGGCCGCCGACGAGATCGGGCTGGCGGTCATCGCCATCACGGCGACGATCATCGCGATCTTCTCGCCGGTCTCCTTCATGGGCGGCATCGCCGGCCAGTATTTCAAGCAGTTCGGCCTGACCATCGCGGCGGCGGTGTTCATGTCGCTGCTCGTGGCGCGGCTGATCACGCCGCTGCTCGCCGCCTACTTCCTGCGCGACCACGGGCCGGACCACGAGCGGGACGGCTTCGTGATGCGCGGCTACACCCGCCTCGTCGCCTGGTCGGTCCGGCACAAGTTCATCACGCTGGTGCTCGGCATCGCGTGCTTCGCCGCCTCGATCGCCTCCACGGGCCTGCTGCCCGCGGGCTTCCTGCCGGCGGAGGACCAGGCCCGCACCCTGTTCGTGGTCGAGCTGCCGCCGGGCGCCCGGCTCCCGGACACGGTCCGGGTCACCGACCGCATCGAGGAGAAGATCCGCGCGCTGCCCGAGGTGAAGAGCGTGTTCGTGGACGGCGGCCGCCAGCTGCCGGCCAAGAAGGAGGTGCGGCTCGCGAGCCTGACCATCAACCTCACCCCGAAGAACGCCCGCCACAAGACCCAGAAGCAGGTCGACGCCGAGGTCGCGGCGATCCTGCGGGAGGAGCCGGACCTGCGGTTCTGGGCCCTGCGCGAGGGCGGCCAGCGCGATCTCGCGCTGATCATCGCCGGCCCCGACAAGGCCGTGGTGGCGGAGGTCGCCGCCAAGCTCCAGCGCGAGGCCCAGCGGGTCCCCCACCTCGTCAACGTCATGTCGACGGCGCCGCTCGACCGGACCGAGGTGCGGATCCGGCCGAAGCCCGCGGTGGCGGCCGACCTCGGCGTCAGCACGGACACCATCGCCGAGACGGTGCGGGTCGGCACGATCGGCGACATCGGCATGAACCTCGCCAAGTTCAACGCCACCGACCGGCAGGTGCCGATCCGCGTGCAGCTGCCCGAGCGCCTGCGCGGCCGGCTCTCCGATCTCGAGACCCTGAAGGTGCCGGTCAAGGGCGGGGCCGCCGTGCCGCTCGCCACCGTCGCCGATATCAGCCTCGGCCAGGGCCCGACCGGCATCGACCGCTACGACCGCGCCGTGCGCGTCGCCCTCGAGGGCGACATGCAGGGCACCGATGCGCTCGCCGAGCTGATCACCCAGGTGATGAACCTGCCGACGGCCAAGAACCTGCCGCCCGGGGTGACGATCAGCCAGACCGGCGACGCAGAAGTCATGGGCGAGGTGTTCGAGGGCTTCGCGCTCGCCATGGGCGCCGGCCTGATGATGGTCTTCGGCGTGCTGATCCTGCTGTTCGGCAACTTCCTGCAGCCGCTGACCATCCTGTTCTCGCTGCCGCTCTCCATCGGCGGCGCAATCCTGGCCCTGCTGATCTGCCACATGCCGATCTCGATGCCGGTGGTGATCGGCATCCTGATGCTGATGGGCGTCGTGACCAAGAACGCCATCATGCTGGTGGATTTCGCCGTGGAGCAGATCCGCGCCGGCGTCGACCGGAACGTCGCCATCGTGGATGCGGGCCGCAAGCGCGCCCGACCGATCGTGATGACCACCATCGCCATGGCGGCCGGCATGGTGCCGTCGGCGATGGCCTACGGGATCGGCGGCGAGTTCCGCTCGCCCATGGCGGTGGCGGTGATCGGCGGCCTGATCGTCTCGACGGTGCTGTCCCTGGTCTTCGTGCCGGCGATCTTCGTCCTGATGGACGACCTGTCGCGCCTGCTGAAGCGCCTGTTCGGCCGCTTCGTGGGCGAGCGCGACGACCCGGAGGATGCCACGACCTTCGACCCGGCCCATCCGGCCAACGACGGGCATCCGCTGCCGCCGCGAATCGCCGCGGAATAGGACCCACGCGACGCGGTGCATTGCGTCCCGCGCCGCGATGGGCTGTGACTCCCCCCATCGAATCAACGGAGACGCGCTAAACGATGTCGGGTGGTCACGGGGCGATCGAAGGGTCGAACAAGCGCGTGGCGCTGCTGATCTCGGTGCTGGCGCTGTTCCTCGCCTTCAGCGAGACCCTGGGCAAGGCGTCCCAGACGGAGTCGATCGGGGCCAATGTCGAGGCCGCAAACCAATGGGCCTATTTTCAGGCCCGCACCATCCGCTCCACGGTGCTGAAGACCGCCGACGAGGCCCTGGCCCTGCTTCCGCCGGGACCGAACCAGGACGCGATCGCCGCCAAGCGTGCCGAGTGGGCCAAGACCCTGACGCGCTGGGAATCAGAGCCCGCCACCGGCGAGGGGCGCAAGGAGCTGACCGCCAAGGCCCGCGCTTCGGAAGGCCGGCGCGACCTCGCGCTGCTGCGTTACCACCATTACGAATTGGCCTCGGCGGCCTTCCAGATCGGCATCGTGCTGGCATCGGCCGAGGTCATCACCGGCATCACCCTCTTGGTCTTCGCCGGCGGTTTCCTGGGTCTCGCCGGAGCCGCACTCCTCGGCTTCGGCTATCTCGCGCCGCATGCCCTGCCGTTCTTCCACTGAGGAATCGCCCCGCGAGTCAGCGGCGTAACGCCACCCTCGCGTCCGATTGATCGGCCGCGCCCGTCCATGGGCTGGACGCGCGCGCCGGAAGCTGATCGTTTCGGCACATTCCAGGGGGGAATGATGTCAGCTCATTCGGAAGACCAGGGCCGCCTGACGCGGCTCGCCAGCGCGATCTTCCTGCACACCGAGCACGCGATCTACGCGGCGCTCGGTCTTCTGCTCGCCCTCACCGCCATTGTCGCGCTGGTCGATGCCGCGGGGCTCACCTGGGAGGCCATGCGGGCGCTCGGCGGCGCCCAGCAGATCCTGGAGGTGATCGACCGGCTGCTGTTCCTGCTCATGCTGATCGAGATCCTGCACACGGTGCGGGTCTCGATGCGGTCGGGCACCCTGACCTGCGAGCCGTTCCTGATCGTCGGGCTGATCGCCTCGATCCGGCGCGTCCTGGTGATCACGCTGCAATCCTCCGAGATCATGCACGCCAAGGACTGGTCGCCCGAGAAGCAGGCGCTGTTCCAGGCATCGATGATCGAACTCGGCGTGCTGGCGGGGCTGATCCTCACGATGGTCTTCGCGATCTTCCTGCTCCACCGCGCCCGCGACGACGGGCGGCCGGCCGGCGAGGAGAAGCCCGCCGGCGAATCCTGACGCGGCTCACCCGCTCCGGGTCGCT
Source organism: Methylobacterium sp. XJLW (assembly GCF_003254375.1). Taxonomy (NCBI): domain Bacteria; kingdom Pseudomonadati; phylum Pseudomonadota; class Alphaproteobacteria; order Hyphomicrobiales; family Methylobacteriaceae; genus Methylobacterium; species Methylobacterium sp. XJLW. The sequence continues at coordinate 1,240,864 of NZ_CP016429.1, forward strand.
TCGCTCCGTCCGCGATGACGGAGCGAAGGCCGCATGCGCGCTCAGTTCATCCGCAGGATCGCCGCGTTGAGGAGCGTCGCGAAGCCCACCCAGGCGGCGTAGGGCACGAGGAGCCACGCGGCGATCCGGTCGAACCGCCAGGACAGCCGGATGGTCCAGAGCACCATCACGAGCAGCATCGCGACGACAATGAGCCCCGCGCCGATCGCGTGGGCGGTGAAGAAGACGGGCGTCCAGGCGGCGTTGAGCACCAGTTGCACCAGGAAGGCCGCCAGGGCGAGCCACCAGCCCGTGCGGCTCGGTCCGGTGCGCGGCATGGTGCCGAGCAGCCGCCAGAGTGCGATCGCGATCATCGTGTAGAGGATCGTCCACGCGACCGGGAACACCCAATTCGGCGGGTTGAAGACCGGCTTGTTCAGGCCGGCATACCATCCCGGGATCTCGGCCTGGGTCGCCATCGAGCCGACCACCGCGGTGGCCGCCACCGGCAGGATCGCGGCGGCGAGCCGTAGCCAGCGCGACAGAGGCGCCCCCTGGGGGACGTGTATGGCGGCCGTCATGATCGTTCGTCTCCACCGGGCAGGGCTTGCGGGCGTGGCTTGCAGGCGCGGGTTGCGGGCGTGGCTTGCCGGGGCCCACGCGCCGTGGCACGCGGCCGTCTCCATCCGCCGAGAATCGCCAGATGTCACTGCCTAACGCGCCGCAGGGTCCGTCGGATAGCCGCAGCGACGCTGCGCCGGGATTCACGCCCCGAACCCTCGCGGCCCAGGCCATGGGCCGGATCGAGCCCGGGACGCGGGCGGTGGTCATGCCGCTGCACGTCTCGACCACCTTCATCCGCGATCCCGACAACGGCTACAGTTCCGGCTACAGCTACGCGCGGCCCGACAACGCCACGGTGCGCGAGGCCGAATCCGTCCTGGCGATGCTGGAGGGTGCGGAGGCCGGCGCGCTGCTGTTCGGCTCCGGGATGGCAGCGGCGACCGCGGTGTTCGGCGCCCTGGAGCCCGGCGACCACGTGGTCGCCGGCACGGTCATGTACTGGGCGCTGAAGCGCTGGCTGCGCGAGGAGGCGCCCCGGCGCGGCCTGACGCTCACCTTCGTGGACACGGCCGATCTGGATGCCCTGCGCGCCGCGGTCGCGCCCGGCCGGACCCGGCTCGTCTGGATCGAGACCCCCGGCAACCCGCTCTGGACGGTGACCGACATCGCCGCCGCCGCCGAGATCGCCCACGCGGCGGGGGCACGGCTCGCCGTCGATTCCACGGCCGCCTCGCCGGTGCACACGCGTCCCCTGGAACGCGGCGCCGACATCGTGATGCACTCGGCCACGAAGATCCTGAACGGCCATTCGGACGTCGTGGCGGGCGTGCTGGCGGGCGCGCGGGCCGACGCGTTCTGGGATCGGATCCGGGGGATCCGGGCCGGCAGCGGCGGCATCCTCGGGCCCTTCGAGGCCTACCTGCTGATGCGCTCGCTGCGGACCCTGCACCTGCGGGCCGCGGCACAATCGGCGGGTGCCCTGCGGCTCGCCGAGCGCCTGAGCGGGCACCCGCTCGTGACCCACGTCCTCTATCCGGGACTGCCGGACGATCCCGGGCACGCGATCGCCCGCCGTCAGATGCGGGACGGCTTCGGCTTCATGCTGTCGATCCGGGTGGCCGGCGGCGAGGCCGGCGCCATCGCCACGGCGGCGCGGGTGCGGCTCTGGAAGCGGGCGACCTCCCTCGGCGGCGTCGAGAGTCTCATCGAACACCGCGCCTCGGTGGAGGGCCCGGGCAGCCCCTGCCCGCCGGATCTCCTGCGCCTGTCCACGGGCATCGAGGACACGGAGGACCTGTACGGCGATCTCGACCAGGCTCTGCGCAGCGCCCACGGGGGGTGATTGTCGAGGGTGGTTGGTGCCGAACGGGTTCCTGGCGCGTTGTGCCGGCAGTTCCGACGGCGCACGCCGCCACAGATCGCGAGTCCGACGACATGACGACCCGTTTCCGCGCGACGGTCCCCGGCACCCTCGCGCTGCTCACCCTGGCGCTCGCCTCGCTCCCGGCGCGCGCCGACGCCGTCCCGACTCTCGATGTCGAGCGGACCTGCCAGTCGGCGCAGGTCACCAACACGTCCATCAGCGACAAGGCGAATTACGACGGCTGCCTCCGCTCCGAGCGCGAAGCCCGGAAGGAGGCCGAGCGGCACTGGAGCAGCTACACCCCCGCCGCCAAGCGCCAGTGCGAGGATCAGTTCAAGGCAGGCGGCTATCCGTCCTACGTCGAGATGGTGACCTGCCTGGAACTCGCCTCCGGTACCGTGCCGACGCAGAGCGACGAGGGTGGCCGCGCGGTGGGCGGTCCGGGCTCGCCGCGGGACGTGAAGGTGCAGCGCGAAGGCGCCGCCAGCCTCACCAAGGAGCCGCCCGCGAGCCAGCGCACGGATCCCATGAAGGTGCTGGAGAACAAATAGGCCCGCGCGCCGGAGACCGTCCCGGCCGCGGCGGGCGCCGACGAGCCATTCTCCCGGCGCCGAGGCATAGGACCGAGGCGGCGTGCTAAGGGCGGTCATCCCCGCCTTCCCGCACGTCGCCCGGATCCGTGAACGCCCTCGCCATCATCGCCCCGATCTTCGGGATCGTCCTGATCGGCTGGGCGGCAGCCCTCGCGGGCCTTCTCTCCGACAAGGTGAGCGACGGTCTGTCGGAATACGTCTTCGCCGTCGCCGTCCCGGCCCTGATCATCGCCACGCTGACCAAGCCCGGCATGAGCGGGACCGTCACATGGTCCTACTGGGTCGCGTATTTCGGCGGCGCCGCGATCTCGTGGTTCGTCGGCACGCTGATCGCCCGGCGGCGCGCCGGGATCGAGCGGCGGGGCGCCATCCTGCACGGCTTCGCGGCGAGCCAGTCGAACACGGTGTTCGTCGGCGTGCCGATGATCCTCCAGGCCTATGGCGAGGAGGGCGCCTTCCCGCTGTTCATGCTGCTCGCCGTCCACCTGCCGCTGATGATGGGCAGCGCCACCTTCCTGATCGAATCCGATTCCGGCCTGCCGGTCCTGGCGCGGATCCGGGGGCTCGCCCTGGTGCTGCTGCGCAACCCGATCTTCGTGGCGCTCCTGATCGGCATGGCGATGAAGGGGCTCGGTCTCGCGCCGGTGGGCATCGCCCGATCGCTCATCGACGCCTTCGCGGGCACCGCCTCCACCTGTGCGCTGGTGGCGCTCGGAGCCGGCCTGAAGCGCTACCGGGTGCTGTTCGACCTCAAGGGCGCCCTGGTCATCGCTCTCCTGAAGAACCTCCTGCACCCGCTGGCGGTCTGGATCCTGGCCTTCCACGTCTTCGCGATGCCGGCCGCCTATGCGGGCGTCGCGACCCTGTTCGCCGCCATGCCGGTGGGGATCAACGCCTACCTGCTGGCGGCGCGCTACAAGACCGAGACCGGGATGGTGGCGGCCTCCGTGCTGGTCTCGACCCTGCTGGCGCCGCTCACCACTCTGGCGTGGCTGATGCTCCTCGGCCGGGCGTGACGGCGGCGCCCCGGCGTCACCGCGCGCGTTGGACGGGGCGTTTTCCGGGTCTAGGGTAGGCGCAAGCGCGGGTCCGCGAGGCCCGGCGCATCCCTGCAGGCGAGGAATTTCGATGAACGCTCCGATGCGCCCTCCGGGCAGCGCCTCCCCGTCGGCCCCGGCCTCGCCCCGCTTCGTCTGGGACGATCCCTTCCTGCTGGAGGATCAGCTCACCGAGGATGAGCGGGCGATCCGCGACGTCGCCCAGAGCTTCGCGCAGGAGCAGCTCCTGCCCGGGATCGTCGAGGCCTACGCGAACGAGACGACCGATCCGGGCCTGTTCCGGAAGATGGGCGAACTGGGCCTCCTCGGCGTCACCCTGCCGGAGGAGTATGGATGCGCCGGCGCGTCCTACGTCGCCTACGGGCTGGTGGCGCGCGCCGTCGAGGCGGTGGATTCCGGCTACCGCTCCATGATGAGCGTGCAATCCTCCCTCGTAATGTACCCGATCCACGCCTACGGCTCGGAGGAGCAGCGCCAGAAGTTCCTGCCGAAGCTCGCCTCGGGGGAATGGATCGGCTGCTTCGGCCTCACGGAGCCCGATGCCGGCTCGGATCCGGCCGGCATGAAGACCAAGGCCGAGAAGATCGACGGCGGCTACCGGCTCACCGGCGCCAAGATGTGGATCTCGAACGCGCCCTTCGCGGACGTGTTCGTGGTCTGGGCGAAGTCCGACGCGCACGAGGGCGCGATCCGCGGTTTCGTCCTCGAGAAGGGCATGAAGGGCCTCTCGGCTCCGACGCTCAAGGGCAAGCTGTCCCTGCGGGCCTCCACCACCGGCGAGATCGTCATGGAGGGCGTCGAGGTCGGCGAGGACGCGCTGCTGCCGAACGTCTCGGGGCTGAAGGGGCCGTTCGGCTGCCTCAACCGGGCGCGCTACGGCATCTCCTGGGGCGCGATGGGCGCCGCCGAGGATTGCTGGCACCGCGCCCGCACCTACACGCTGGAGCGCAAGCAATTCGGTCGCCCCCTGGCGCAGACCCAGCTCGTCCAGAAGAAGCTCGCCGACATGCAGACCGAGATCGCGCTGGGCCTCCAGGCCTCGCTGCGGGTCGGGCGGCTGATGGACGAGGGCAAGATGGCGCCGGAGATGATCTCGCTGGTCAAGCGCAACAATTGCGGCAAGGCGCTGGACATCGCCCGCACCGCTCGGGACATGCACGGCGGCAACGGCATCATGGGCGAGTACCACGTGATGCGCCATGCCCAGAACCTCGAGACGGTGAACACCTACGAGGGCACCCACGACGTCCACGCCCTGATCCTGGGCCGGGCGCAGACGGGGCTGCAGGCGTTCTTCTGAGCCCCGGGGGACGCGCCTGCCAGCCGATCCCCGCATCCTGAGGTGCAGCGGAACCGCCTCGAAAGCGGAGCCCAGGGATCGCGGCGCCGTGCGGACTCCGCCTTCGAGGCGTTAGCGGCGCTCCGGCGTCTCAGGATGCGGGCGCGGGCGGGATGAGTTCGGCCCGATGGGACGGCGTCACTCCCCGCCCTCCTCCCCGCCCAGCGACCATTCCAGCACCCGGGCGAGGTGATCGTAGGCGCCGTACTTGCTGGCGTATTGCGGATAGGGGCGCGCCGTATAGGCGGCCTCACCGGTCATGAACCGGGCGACCAGACCCCGCAGCCGCTCGGCGTGCTCGGCCACGATCGCCGCGACGGCGCGCTCCTCGCCTCTCGGCGGCTTCACCGGCACCGGCACGAAGGGCTTACGCCCGCCCGAGGCGTGGACGTAGAACAGGTCCGGCGTGACCGTCACGGCCGGCAGATCCGCGAAGGCGCCGTGCATGAGCATCGCGGCCTCCAGGGTGAGCTGCGGCGAGAAGCCGGAGAAGATCTGCTTGGCAGAGGGCGGCGTGCCGGTCTTGTAGTCGACGATGCAGGCAGTGCCGTCCGGGCGCAGCTCGATCCGGTCGGCCCGGGCGCGCAGCGTGAAGGTCTCCCGGCCCATCGGGATCACCCAGCGCCCGGAAACCTCGGGGTGGATCCGGCTCAGCCCGGGCCGGCGCTGCGTCTCCCAGTCGAGATAGGCCGCGGCCATGCGCTCGTAGCGCGGCCACCACTCGGCGTAGAGGTTCGGGTACTCCGCCTCGATCTCCGCGAAGGCGTTCACCGCGAGGTTCAGGAGGCGCTCTGCCGGATCCGGGGGCAGATCCTGCGGATGCCGGCGGGCGAACTCGGCGAAAACCTCGTGCACCAGGGAGCCGCGGGTCGCGACGCTCGGCGCCGCCGCCAGCGGATCGAGAGGGTCGAGCCCGAGCACGTGGCGGGCGAAGATGCTGTAGGGATCGCGCACAAGCGTCTCGATCTCGGTGACGCTGAGGGAGCGCGGAAACAGCGCCGGGTCCGGCTTGGGCGCGGGGCGCTTCAGCCGCGGCTCCGGCGGGGCGGCGTCGAGCCGGGCCGCGAGGCCGTTGAACCGGCGCCCGGCGTCCAGGACCGTCTCCCAGGTTGCGTCGCCCGAGAGCGCGCGCAGGCGCTGGATCAGCCGCGACGGCACGGTCGGCGCGCCTTCGCGCTTCAGGGCCCGGGTGATCACCGCGTCCCGGCAGCCCAGCGCCTGCACGAAATCGTGGGCCATCTGCCCGATCCGCCGCTCGGGCGGGTTGAGGCCGACCCGCTCGCGCATCGGCCGGTTGAGGAACGAATCGGTCAGCGTGCGCACCGGCCAGACGCCCTCGTCGAGCCCGCCGAGCACCACCCGGTCGACAGAGAGCAGGCGCGCCTCCAGCAGGCCGAGGATGCGCAGTCGCGGATGCGGCGCCTCGCCCGAGCAGGCGACGGTGCGTTCCCGGGCAAGCGACGTGAAGAAGGTGGCGTAATCGTCGAACCGACCCGGCATCAGGTCGGGCTCGGCCATCTCCAGATCGTCGAACAGGGCGTCGAGGCAGGACAGGGATCCGTCCGGCTCCTCCTCGGGGGCGTCCTCCGGCCCGGCGATCAGCCGGTCGCAGGCCTCCCGATGGCGTGCAGCCGTCGCCACGAGGTCGCACGCCCCCGTCCCGTCCGGGCCCGGGAAATCCCGGAACACCAGATCCAGCCGGTCGAGCAGGTCCGCGGCCAAGTCCCAGTCGATATCCTTCAGGCGGCGTTTGGCCCGGGGTCGGCGCTCGGGCGGTCCGGCGCGCTCGGCGGCGAGGGCATGGCGCAGGCCGTCGAAACCCGGGGCCGGAACCGGGCCACGCAGCAGCCCGATCTCCAGGGCCGCGGCACCCCGGACCACCTCCGCGCGTGGCAGACCAAGATGGACCATCGGGTGCGAGAGCAGCGCGATCAGCCGGGCCGGGATCGTGTCCGCCTGGCTGCGGGCGAGATCGGCGGCGAGTTCCGCGGCGAGCCGGGCAAGCCGCCCGGCCGGGCTTCCGGCCAGGGACAGGCCGGCGGAATCCTCGGCGACGATGCCCCAGCGCAGGAGTTCGACGGCGACCCGGCCGGCGAGCCCCCGGTCGGGCGTGATGAGGGCCACGGTGGCGCCGGGGGTCTGGAGGGTCTCGCGCAGCGCCAACGCCGCGACCAGCGCCTCCTCGCGCTCGTCGGCGGCCTCGGCCAGCGCCAGTCCTTCGAGGCCGCGCCGGGCGACGGTGTCGCGCTCGGCCGGGTCGAGGGCGGCCCAGGCGTCGGTCGTGTCGGCCGGCCGCAGAGCCTGCGACAGGAGCGCGGCCCGCGCAGCCTGGCCGGCGTCGGGCGCGCCGAGGGCGACGATCTCCGCGCGGTCCAGGTTGAGGTTCTCAGGCCCGAGCAGCCGGTGCAGCACCGCCTGCGGGTGGCCGTGCGCGATGACGCGGGAAAAGCCCTCGCCGGTGTCGATGCCGTCCCAGCCGGCTGCGTCGAGGTCGAGGTCGAGCCCGGGCAGCACCACCGCGCCCCGCGGCAGCTTCGCTACGGCGGCGATGAGGCGGGCGGTGGCGGGGACCGAGCCGAGCGAGCCGGCGACGATCACGGGGTCCGGCGTCGCATTGCGCGACAGACGCCGCTCCTCGGCGAGCACGAGGCCGCGGGCGCGGGCGACGGGATCGGCGAGGCCCCGCTCGGACAGAAGCTTCGGCCAGTTCTCGGCGGCGATCTTCACGAAGTCGAGGGTCAGGCCGAAGTAGCGGGAATATTCGGCCTCGACGGCGGCGCCGATCTCCGACCAGGGCAGGCCCTCGACGGTGAGGGCGTCCATCAGCCGTTCGAGATCACCGGCGAGGCCGACCGCGTCGGCCGGGGAGGACGGCACGAGGAACGGCACCTCGGCGTCCAGCGGCAGCAGGGTCCGGTCGACGGTCTTGGCCCAGGCCTGGACGAGGCGGGCGAGGATCAGCCGGCGCTCCAGCGGAGGCATCGGCGCGCTCAGGGGATCGGCGTTGGCCTCCAGCAGCGGCTCGGCGGCGAGGTCGAGTTCCGCCTCGTCGGCCTCCCCGAGGGGAATCATCCGCGGCAGCAGGGTGGCCCGACCGGGCGCGTCCCGGCCAAGCCTCTCGGCCAGGATCGCGCCGAGCGCCCGGGCGGCGCGGCGGGTCGGCAGGTAGATCGTGACGGCGGCGAGCGCCAGCGGATCGTCCGCGACCGGCCCGACGAGCCGGCCGGAGAGCAGCGCCTCGGCGAGCGTCGGAAGGAACGGGACGCCGCGGGAGATGGTGAAGACGGCGTGTCGGGCGGGCATGGGCGGGCTTCTACGCCCGCCGAGGCGGCTCGGACAGGGGGCGCGGGGTCGAGATGCGGGGATCGGACGGGTCTCCCACGCGCCCTCCCCCCTCTGCGGGCGACCGGATTCACACCTCAGTCTGGCAGCGCGGGCACAGGAGGACGCGCGGGTCCCCTCCCCCACGCGGGAAAGGGGCGCGCGTCGGGCCCGGTCCGGGCCGATGGGCAAGCACCCTAGCCCCCACGGAAGACGGAGCCTGTCGCGCTCGGCCGAGGGTCCTCAGCCCCGCGCCCCCGCGGCGGCGCCGTAGCCGGCGCGGCGGCCGAACACGACGCCGGAGGTCAGCCCCGAGCCGCCGGGATAGCCGTTGAAGAACACGCCGCCCACCATCTCGCCGCAGGCGTAGAGGCCAGGGATCGCACGGCCGTCCTCGCGCTTCACGCCGCCATCGTCGCCGACCTCGACGCCGCCATAGGTGAAGGTGATGCCGCCGGTGACCGGGTAGGCTTTGAACGGCCCGGTCTCGATCGTTTGGGCCCAGTTCGACTTCGGCAGGGCGAGACCCTTCGTGCCGCGCCCGTCCTTGACGGTCGGGTCGAACGGCACGGTCCCGTCCACGGCGGCGTTGAAATCCGCGATGGTCCTCTTCGCGGCTGCGCGGTCGATGCCGTCGAGCCTGTCGAGGAGCCCGTCCAGGGTATCCGCCTCGACGAAATGCGCGTCGTGGAACCGGTACTCGCTGTAGAGCAGGTGATCGACCTTGGCGTCGAAGATCTGCCAGGCCACGTGGCCGGGCTGCTCCATGATCGCGCGGCCGAACTGGGCATAGGTGTAGTTGCGGAAATCCTTGCCCTCGTCGACGAACCGCTCGCCGTTCGCGTTGAGCATCAGCCCCAGGAAGTAGCAGATCTTCCGGTAGTGCTTGCGCTCGCCGTGCGGCAGGTCGAGGTTGCCGTAATCGGGCGTGTGCAGGTCCATCGGCGTGGCGTGGCAGCCGCCGTAGAAGCCGTGGGCCTTCGCGCCGAGGTCCAGGGCCATCTGGAGCCCGTCGCCCTGGTTGTGCGGCGTGCCGCGCACCCGGGCCTTGTCCCAGCCCTCGCCGATGAAGCGCGTCCGCAGGGCGGCGTTCGACTCGAAGCCGCCGCAGGCGAGCACCACGGCCTTGGCGCGGAAGGCTCCCTGCGGCGTCTCCACGCCGACGACGCGTCCGTCCTCGACGGTCAGCCCGGTGGCCGGGCAGCCGTAGCGGATCGTACCGCCGGCCTCGGTGAAGGCCTCGAACTCGGTCCGGGCGAGGCCGAAGCCCTCGTCGTGGGTGGCGAGCGTCAGGCCGCCCCAGAACACGAAGCGCCCCTCCTTCTCGAAGGATTGCCGAGAGTAGATCGGCTCGAACTTCACGCCCTGCGTCGCCAGCCAGCGCAGGGCCGCGCCGCTCTCGTCGATCAGGATGCGCTGCTCGCGCGACAGCGGCCGCCCGTCGTTGAAGCCGAGCAAGTCCTTCTCGAACGTCTGCGCCGTATAGGCGCCGAAATCGGTGCGCGGCAGGCGCGGATCCTCGGGGTCGGCCAGCAGCGGGATCAGGTCGTCGTTGCCCGCGTAGACGAAGCGCATGGCGCCGGCCGTGTAGGCGGTGTTGCCGCCGGCCAGATCCCGCTCGGCCTTCTCGATTATCAGCACCGAGGCGCCGCGCTCCAGGGCGGCGAGCCCGGCGCTCATGGCGGCGTTTCCCGACCCGACCACCACCACGTCCCACTGCGCGTCGCCCGGGCGCTGCATGCCAACCTCCTCTTCGCCGTTCGGCCTCGCGTTATTGTATACGAGTGCATGCAATATGCCGCAAGCGTTTCGGCGGCGTCGGTTTCGGGCTATGGCCAAGCCGAGGAGAGCCGGGAATGAAGGCGAGCGAATCGGAGCGCTCCAGCGGCGCCGGCGCCTATGAGCGGCTGCTGCGGGCGATCGAGGAGGGCGAACTCGCGCCCGGCAGCCGCCTGCGCGAGGCGGAGCTGGCCGAGCGGTTTCAGATCAGCCGCACGCCGGTGCGCGAGGCGCTGGGCCGGCTGGAGGCGCAGGGCCTCGTCGCCCACGAACCGCACCGGGGCGCCAGCGTGGCGCAGCTCGATTACGGGCAGGTGAGCGAACTCTACGATCTGCGCGAGGTGCTGGAGGGGACGGCCGCCCGCCTCGCGGCGATCCATGCGAGCGCGGTCGAGACCGAGATCCTGGAGGAGATGGTCGCCCGGGACCGGACGCTGCTGGGGGACGCGCCGGCGCTCGCGCGGACCAACCGCCTGTTCCACCGGCAGATCCACGGAGCGGCGCGCAACCGCTTCCTGCAGAGCACGCTGGAGACGATGCGCCTGTCCCTGGTGCTGCTGCCGGGCGCCACCACGCTGGCGGCCCCCGACCGCGCCGCGGAGTCGCTCACCGAACATGCCGCCATCGTGGCGGCGATCCGGGCGCACGATGCAGACGGCGCAGAAGCGGCGGCCCGGGCGCATATCCGGGCCGCGTTCAAGGCCCGGATCCGGATCTGGCAGGAGAGCTGAGCGGCGATCGCCCTCAGGCGTGGGCGGGTACGCGCCCCAGTCTCGGCCGGCCCCGGAACAGCGCGAGCGTCGCGACGATGCCGCAGGCGGCCGCCGCCATGAGCCAGTAGCTCGGCGCCGCCCGGTCGCCGGTCTTCTCGATCAGGAAGGTGGAGACCATCGGCGTGGCCGTGCCGAACAGCGCGGTGGCGAGGCTGTAGGCCAGCGAGAAGCCGCTGGCGCGGACATGGGCCGGCACCACCTCGGAGAGGGAGACCACCATCGCGCCGTTGTAGACGCCGAAGAAGAACGAGAACCACAGCTCGACGGCGAGCATCTTGCCGAAAGTCGGATCGGCCACGAGCCAGTGCAGCGCCGGGTAGGTCGTCAGCAGCGACAGGGTCGAGATCGTCAGCAGCACCGGCTTGCGCCCGATCGCGTCCGACAGGGCTCCGCCCACCGGGAGCCAGATGAAGTTGGTGATCGCCACGAACAGCGTCACGATCAGGCTGTCGGTCTCGGTGAGCTTGAGGACGTTCCTGCCGAAGGTCGGGGTGTAGACGGTGATCATGTAGAAGGTCACCGTGGTCATCGTGGTCAGCATCATGCCGAGCAGCACGATCCGCCAGTTGGCGGCCACCGTGGTGAGGATCTCGCGGGTGGTCGGGTGGCGGGTCCGCTTGGCGAATTCCTGCGTCTCCTGGAGCGAGCGCCGGATGAAGAAGATGAACGGCACGATCAGGCAGCCGATCAGGAACGGGATGCGCCAGCCGAAATCGCCGATCTGCTGCTTGGTCAGGAAGGCGTTCAGCCCGTAGCCGATCAAGGCGGCGAACATGATCGCCACCTGCTGGCTCGCCGACTGGAACGAGGTGTAGAAGCCGCGCCGCCCGGGCGTGGCGATCTCGAACAGGTAGATCGAGACGCCGCCGATCTCGACGCCCGCCGAGAAGCCCTGGAGCAGGCGCCCGGCGAGCACGATCAGCGGGGCCGCGACGCCGATCGTGTCGTAGCTCGGGCAGAAGGCGATGAGCACCGTGCCGCTCGCCATGATCGCGAGCGTGATGATCAGGCCCTTCCGGCGGCCGATCCGGTCGATATAGGCGCCCAGCACGATCGCCCCGAGCGGCCGCATCAGCGCCCCGAGCCAGAACGTGCCGAAGGTCAGGAGCAGCTCGGTGGTCTCGTTGCCCGCCGGGAAGAACGCCCGCGCGATATAGGTGGCGTAGAAGCCGAACAGGAAGAAGTCGAACATCTCCAGGAAGTTGCCGCTGGTCGAGCGGAGGATCGCTCCGATCCTGGACTTGAGGGTGGCCTCGACGGCCCCGGGATCACCGGCCATGACGACGTCCTTTCCGGGTGCCCGTCAGGCACCGATCCACTTCATGGCGATGATGGTGCCGGTCACGGTCAGCGCGCCGCCGATCCGGGTGGCGATCTGCGCGAAGGGCATCAGCGCCATGCGGTTGGCCGCCGTGAGGATCGCCACGTCGCCGGTGCCGCCCTGGCCGCTGTGGCAGGCGTTCACGATGGCGGTCTCGATCGGGTACATCCCGAGCCAGCGCCCGACGACGAAGCCCACGGTCATCAGCGTCGCCACGGTCGACACGATGGTGATCAGGTTCACCAGCGTGAAGGCGGCCATCAACTCGTGCCAGGGCGTCATCGCCACGCCGATGGCGAAGAGCAGCGGGTAGGTCATCGAGACCTGCACGAACTTGTAGACCACGAAGCCGCCCGCCTGGAGATGGGGCGACACCGCGCTGGCGAGCTTGGCGAACACGGCCAGGAACAGCATCGCCACAGGGGCCGGCAGGCCGACGAGGTGGTGGGCCATGACGCCGAGCAGGTAGAGGGTGATCGCCGTCAGCCCGGCCGCGCCGATCGTGGCGGGGTCGATCTGACCGCGTGCGGCCTCGGACTTGGCCTGCGCATCGCTGGATTTCATCTCGTCCGAATCGGGCTGGAGCCGCCCCTCGCCGGTGAGGTGCGGGTAGCGCTTGCCGACGGAATTGAGCGTGCCCGACAGGATGATCGCCGTGAGCGAGCCCAGCATCACCGGCGGCAGAACCTGAGCGAAGACGACGCCCTGCTGCACGCCCAGGATCGCCGCGTAGCCGATGGAGAGCGGGATCGCCCCCTCGCCGACACCGCCGGCCATGATCGGCACGACGATGAAGAAGAACGTCTTGTAGGGGCCGAGGCCGAGGAGCGTGCCGACCAGCGTGCCGACCAGGGCCGCCGCCACCGAGCCGAGGGCGAGCGGCGCGAAGATCTTGAGGAAGCCCTTGATCAGGACCTCGCGGTCCATCCCGAGGATGGAGCCGACGATGATCGTGGCGATGTAGATGTAGAGGAAGTTGGTGAACTTGGTGAAATCGGTGATCGCCTTCACCATCTGCGGCGGCACCAGGGCGTAGTAGACCAGCGCCGAGGGGATGAAGGTCGCGAAGATCGCGCCGGCCCCGATGTTCTTCAGGATCGGGATCCGCTTGCCGATCTCCGCGCAGGTGAAGCCGCCCATCACCAGGACGGCGATCATGGTCGGCCCGTCAGGCTTGATCTCGCCCTCCTGGACCAGAACGGTGAGGAGGATCGCCAGCACGACGAAGATCGGCAGCGGTATGATGCCGATCTTGAGGTCGATGAGGCGCCACCACACGTCCGGCCAGAACCGGGTCGCGCGCCCGTCTCGGGTACGGCCTTTCGACGGTGATGGGATCGGGCTCGTCGAAGCGGTGCTGGTCATGGCGTCCCCCCGGATATCTCGCCGCCTGCGGGCCGTTTCGCCTTTCGCCGCGCCGTCGCGGCCGCGTGATGGGACGCGGTCCGTCGAGTCCCGCACGGTCGGCGGAGATAAAGTGACATTCGGCGTATCAGCGTCGAGAATGGGCGGCAACGCGACCCGCGGAACAAAGGGCGCCACCTGTCCCGTAAGCCGGGATTAAAGACCACTCTCCATCGTTGTGCGCATGACAATGGCCCGGCTGGGTGCCGGGCTTCGAAGTCGGCGGGCACGGCGGCAAGCGGCGGGACAGCGCGCCGCCACCGGCTTTGCCGATCAGAAGTCGCGCTGGACGCGGAAGCGGACCTGCGAGACCGAATCCTGCGTCACGGTGCGCGGGACGAACGTGCCGGCGTTGATGCCGGCGACGTTGGCGTAGGCGGTGGGGCTCTTGTCCAAGTCGATCACGCGGCCGCTTTTCACGCCGACCTGGGTGTAGAAGCCCTCGACGCCGATATCGAGATCGCGGACCGGTGACCAGATGAGGCTGGCGCCCGCCACGACCTGGTAGGTGTCGCGCAGGGCCTCGCTGAGCGCGTAGAACCGTGTCCCCGGCAACCCGACGGCGCTGGCGCCGAACCTGTTGGCGCCTCTCGGATTCGCCAGTCCGAAGATCGCGCCCTGCCCCAGCCGGGCGCTCCGATCGAAATCCTGCTCGCCGTACGATCCGAAAAAGGCCGAGCGCCATTCCGGCGTCCAGTAATGCAGAAACGACGCGACCGCCGAGAAGGCCCGCGACTCCCGCAGCTGGCCGGTGAACGGATCGATCGTCGCATCCGAAAAATACTGATTGAATTTCTGTCCATGATATCCGGCGCTGGTTTGCGTATAGCTCCCGGCGAAGGCCGAATATCCGGCATAGATCTGCGCGCCATTGCTGTAGGCACTTTGCAGGTAGAGGGCGTCACCCAGCGCGATGAACGGGGTGTTGATCTTCAGGCCGCCCTGGACCGCCCAGCCATACGCGGTGCTGGTGTGCGGGATGCTGAGGTTGGAGCCGGTGCCGATACCCGCGCCGTTCTGCACGTTGCCGACATTCAGCTCGTGGACGGCGGCCGAGACCTGAGCCGAGCCCCAGGCCTGGTCGAGGCGCAGGGCGCCGACGATGTCGGGCACGCGCGAGCGCTCAATCGCGTCGACGAAGCTGTACCGCGAGGGTAAACCGTCGGTGTAGCCGATGAACACCGGCGCGGGTGCGCTGGTTTGCGCGAAGTTCGCGAGCGTCGCATTGTTCTGGAGACCCGCCGGATTGTTGGTCGGCGAGAAGATCGGGCTGCGACGGTAGACCGGATCTTCCGCCGAGACCGTGGCGGACAGGCCGTTGCCGAACGTCGCCGTGTAGGCGAGCAGGTTCGTCGAGGCGACGTCGGAGCCAGCGGTGGCACCGTAGATCTCGAAATCGTGGGCGTAGAAGTCGAAGAACGAGGATGCACGCCCGGCGGTCAGCCCTGCGAACTGGATGAACGCCTTGTCGGCATTCACGTGCTGCTGGTCGCGGCCGAACTGGTCGATGCCCAAGCCCGGAAAAGCGTTGCCGATGCGCTGCTGGGTCCCGGACGTGATGTAGCCCGTCCGCGCGATGGCATCGAGGCGCGCGAAGGCGCGGAGCGTGCCGTAGGCGGTCTGGGTGCGGGCATCGAGGTTGATGCGCATCTGGCCCTGAAATCCGGCCGTGTCGCCGAGGTTCGTGCCGAACTGCCGCCCGTAGCTGGTTCTGTAGCCGCCCTCGAAACGGGCGCGCCCCGAGAGCCGCAGGCAGGTGTCGGTGCCGGGGATGAAGAAGAAGCCGGGGCCGTATGCGCCGCAGACGCGGACATACGCGACGGGCACCGCCGTCCTGGCCGGCAGGTCGGCGGCCTCTGCGACACCCACCGTCGTGATCGCCGCCACGGCCCCGAGCAATACCGATTCCAAATAGTTCATTGAGACCCCCCGATCCCTCAATATTTACGACACAACGAAAGAGTAATTATCTCCCCCTTGGGAAACACAGAGTCCGATCCGGGTCTCCGTTCACTGATTTCGTCCCAAGCCGAGAAGATACGCCGACAACACTGTGCGCATGAACATATCAGAGCAACATAAAACCTGACGCCGCAGAAACGCTTATGTTTTTGTTGTAGATAGGCAACATTTCTTCTTTCAATACAGAAGCCGTATTGGATTTTTGCTTTGTTCATTCCGCAAAATAATCGAGTGTCTTCTTCCCGATGGAGGCCATCTCATCGATCAAAGACACCGCAGAGGCTCGCGAAATCCCTCCGCCCGAGGCGGCTGCAAACGCCAGTTCCGGACACTCCGCGTCGCCGGAGCAGCCGCGACGGACCGGGCCGAAGGCCGCTACGGACCCGCAGCGCGGCGTGATTCCGGGGCGCCGATTCGGCGTGCGAGCGGCCCTCGTCCGGGCCGTCGATCAGGATTGAGAAGGGATCGCGGGCCCTGACCCGGCCCAGGGCACGGCCGGTTCATCCCGACACAGGGTCCCGGCTTCGCTCGCGGACGGGGCGGCGAGAGAGGGGATCGTGCGCCGATGGCGCGGCTCTCTCGACCCGGAATCCGCGGTCCCGCGAATTGCCGAAGCAGGCGGACCCGCGCTCCGCGTCGGCGTGGAGAGGCGTGCGGCCCGGACCCGAACAGGCGGCGGGACGGCCCGACGCCTCGGTTCGACGCATACGGGAAGGGGGAAGCGAGATGGCGCCTGCGTGCGCCGGGACGGGCGCCGGAGGGCGGCCGAATTGCTTCGGCGCCGTTCTCGACAGGCGCGATTGTGGAGCTCGATCAGGCCGCGTGGCGACGCGCCGCTTCGCGCGTCCAAAAGGGCGACCACAACGAAAAAGGCCCGGCCGAAGCCGAGCCTTGAGGTTCCTGAAGCACGGGGACCGGTGCCGAGACCGAAGCCCCGGCGCCGGTAAAGCGGCTTAGAAGTCGCGCTGGACGCGGAAGCGGAAGGTGGAGACGCTGTCCGCCGTCGTGGTCCGCGGCACGAAGGTGCCGTTGTTGATGCCGGCGACGTTGGCGTAAGCGGTCGGGCTCTTGTCGCGGTCGATCACGCGGCCGTTCTTGACGCCGATCTGGGTGTAGAAGCCCTCGACACCGATATCGAGGTCCTTCACCGGCGACCAGATGATGCTGCCGCCCGCCACGAACTGGTAGGTGTCGCGCAGCGCCTCGCTGAGCTGGAAGAACCGGGTGCCCGGCACGCCGACGCCGTTCACGCCGAACGAGTTGCCACCGGTGTTGTTCGCCAGCGCGAAGGCCGCGCCCTGGGCGAGACGAGCGCCGCTGCCGTAGCTCATCTCACCGTACGACCCGAAGAAGGCCGAGCGCCACTCCGGCGACCAATAGTGGAGGTACGAGGCCGTCGCGGTGAAGCTCGTCGACTGCTCCAGCTGACCCGTGAACGGGTTGAGCGTCGCGTCGTTCATGTACTGCGCGAACTTCTGGCCCTGGATGGTGGCCGGGTTCTGCGAGTAGCAGCCGCTGAAGGCGCAGTAGCCGGTGTACATCTGGGCACCGGAGCCGTAGGCGCCCTGCAGGTAGAGGGCGTCGCCCGGCGCGATGAACGGCGTGTTGATCTTCAGGCCGCCCTGCACCGCCCAGCCGTACGAGTTGCTGGCGTGCGGGATGCTGATGTTCGAGCCGGTGCCGGTGCCGGCGCCGTTCGCCACGTTGCCGACGTTCAGCTCGTGGACGGCGGCCGAGACCTGAGCCGAGCCCCAGGCCTGGTCGAGGCGCAGGGCGCCGACGAAGTCGGGCATGCGCGAGCGCTGGATCACGTCGACGAAGCTGTACCGGGTCGGCACGCCGTTGGTGTAGCCGATGAACACCTCGGCCGGGGAGGACGTCTGTGCGAAGTTCGCGAGGTTGCCGTTGACCGTCACGCCAGCCGGATTGATGGTCTGCGAGAAGATCACGCTGCGGCGGAAGACCGGATCTTCGGCCGAGATCGTGGCGGACAGGCCGTTGCCGAACGTCGCCGTGTAGGCGAGCAGGTTGGTCGAGGCGATGTCGGAGCCGAGCGTGGCGCCGGCGAACTCGAAGTCGTGGGCGTAGAAGTCGAAGAACGACGAGGCGCGACCGGCGGTCATGCCGGCGAACTGGATGAAGGCCTTGTCGACGTTCACGAACTGCTGGGCGCGGCCGAACTGGTCGATGCCGAGGCCCGGGAAGGCCTGGCCGATGCGCTGCTGGGTGCCGGAGGTGCCGACGCCGGAGTAGCCGGTGCGGGAGCCGGCATCGAGGCGGACGAAGGCGCGCAGCGTGCCGTAGGCGGTCTGGGTGCGGGCATCCATGTTGATGCGCAAGCGGCCCTGGTAGCCCGACGTGTCGCCGTTGCTGCCCTGGCGCGAGTAGCTGGTCATGTAGCCGCCCTCGAACCGGGCGCGGCCCGAGATGCGCAGGCAGGTGTCGGTGCCAGGAATGTAGAAGAAGCCGGCGCCGTAGGCGCCGCAGACGCGGACGTACTCGATCGGAACCGCCTTCTTGACCGGGAGGTCGGCGGCATGAGCTGCGCCTACCGCCGCGAACGCAGCAGCAGACCCGAGCAATGAGCTCTTCAAGAGCTTCATAGACATCTCCAAAGCTTCGAGACCCAATGATGCGGACGTGCCCGGTTGTCCGGGTCTAGCCGCACGTTCTGTAGGTTTGGCCCGCGTCTTAGGTGGCAGGCTCCTGCGGGCTCTCGCTTGGCGATGCCCCCGTGCACGATCACCATGTGCGAACGGGTTTCGGCGAGCAACGAGGATTCGTGAGCGCCTTGGCAGTTCCAGAGTGATGTTGCGGCCCCGCAACATTCCCCGGGTGATTTAGTCGGCAACGGGTCGTGCAATGTGCACGAATGCTGTCCTGACAGGCTTATGTGCCGCGTCGACAGGCAGGACGCCGCCCGACTCGGATCCCGGGCCGGGCGGCGCATCAGCGTCTCGCGATTCGCCGGCGACGGGGCGCCGGCGGATCTCCCTCACATGGGCGGCGTCAGGCCGTCCTTGCCGACGGCGACCCGCCGGGCGGTGACGCGGCCGTCATCCCCGCGCGCAACGATCACGAAGACCTTAGCGCCGGGTGCGACGGCCGACGCGGTGGCAGGCTCGAAGCTGACGACCGGCGCCTGCGGCGGCACGAGGATCTGCAGGGACTGGCCCTGGCCGTAATCAACCGTGAGGGTCCGCTCCGCGCTGCCGCTGCTCGCCTTGACCGTCCCGTTGGTCATCGCGCTCTTCACGCGGGGCGCGTCCGGCGCGGTCGCATGCACGTCCGCCTTCACGGTGCCGTTCGTCATGGCGCTCTTCACCGGCGCCCCGGCCGCCGTGCGGTCGGGAATCATGTCCCAGTCGTAATGCCCCTCGCCGGTGCCGCGCATCGCCTCGGGGAACAGGACGACCTCGAGGGCCACCGGGGGCTCGCCCTTGGTGGCCGTGCCGATGAAGACGCCGTCCTTGATCGCGTCCAGGCTCGACGGGACGACCCAGGAGACCTTCGCGTCGGGGGCGAGCGCCACGGATTCCGACGCGCCGTCCAGGGTCTTCACGGTGAAGCCATCGCCGGAGACCGCTTCGACGGTGCCGCGCAGGCGCTCGATCTTCGGGGCCGCC
Organism: Methylobacterium sp. XJLW; assembly: GCF_003254375.1. Lineage (NCBI taxonomy): Bacteria > Pseudomonadati > Pseudomonadota > Alphaproteobacteria > Hyphomicrobiales > Methylobacteriaceae > Methylobacterium > Methylobacterium sp. XJLW. Next base: position 1,259,946 of record NZ_CP016429.1, read on the forward strand.
TGCGCGCCGGTGACGACGGCCAGCAGGCTCGCCAGGACGAGCGTCGGTAACTTTGTCATGTCGGGTCCTTTTCCTGCCGCCGGGATCGATGCGACCGGCGGGACGTGGGGCGGCGTGGGGCGAGGTCAGCCCCGGGGGGCCTGTGACATCGCACCCCGGATATCGCGCCCGGGCCCGGGGCGGTTACGTGTCCCCGACCTGCCCGAGCCGCCCCAGGAACGGGGCGGCCGCGGCCTCCGCGGCCGCCTCGATGGCCCGGTACCGACGGACCACATCGGTTCCGAAGTCCGAGAGGCGGGCGCCCCCTCCGGCCCGCCCGCCAGTCTGCGCCTCGACCACGGGCCGGCCGAAACCGGTGTTCATCGCCTCGACCAGCATCCACGCCCGCCGGTACGACATCCCGAGCGCGCGGCCGGCCGCCGCGATGGAGCCGTGCTCGGCGATCATCTCCAGAAGCCGCACCTTGCCGGGACCGAGGCGGTGCCCCGGCCCGAGATCGATGCGAATGCTCAGGCGCGGCCCTTCGCCTGCGGCGGAGGCTCGCCCCGGGACCCTATCGGCCGCCGCACTCAGGCGGGCAGCACCAGAAGGGCGAGACCGGCCGCGGCAAGGCCGGCGCCGAGGGTCGGCGCCGCCCGCGTCGCCCCGATCCGGGCCGCCGCGACGCCGAGGCCGATCCCGGCCGCGTGCAGGAGCGCGGTGGCCGCCAGGAAGCCGAGTCCGAAGGTCAGGCCTGTGGCGGTCTCCGGCATCTCGGTCCCGTGGGCGTAGCCGTGGAACACTGCGAAGACGCCGACCAAGCCGGCCAAGAGGGCGACCGGCGCGCGCAGGCCGATGATGGCGGCAAGGCCGAACACGACGATGGAGAGCGCGATCCCGACCTCGACATGGGGCAGCCCGAAACCGGCCATGCCCAGGCCGGCCCCCACGCTCATCAGCGCCAGGAAGGACAGGGGCAGCGCCCAGAGTGCGCGTCCGCCGCGCAGGCTGGCGAGGAGTCCGACCGCCACCATCGCGAGCACATGGTCGGCGCCCATCAGCGGGTGGAGGAAGCCTGCCTCCGCGCCCGTCGCGGCTCCGTGGCCCGGATGGGCGAGCGCCGCCTGGGGCAGCAGGATGAGCGCGGCCGGCAGGAGCGCCAGGGACGCGGCGGGTCGGGAGGAGAGCAGACGCTTCATCGGAAATCCTTCGCTGGATCTGCGAAGATGTAGCGCCGTTCCACCGCTGCTGCGAGGGGCCGGCGGCCATCGCCGCGGGGCGCCTCCCCGGATCAGGCCGCCCCGGGTCGGCGCGTCAGAACGACATCGCCTCGTGGACCGCAGCCGGCTCGAACGGCTCCGTGAAGGCGACCCCGACGCCGTGCGCGAAGTGGCGCATCACCGTCGCAGCCTTGTGCCCCACCTGGATGGTCGCGCCGATCTCGAGTTCGTGGTCGACGAGCAGCGCCACCCCGGAGGCTGAAACGTTGAGCACATGCCCCAGGAAGGCCTGGCCGGAGGCCGTGGTGACCTGGACGATCTTCTGCTTCGGCACGATCCGCTTGTGGGCTCGGATCGGCTCCGGCTGCAGGTCCTGGGCGCGCGCCAGCGTCACGAACTGTCGGGCGAGGTCGGCGAGGATCGCGCGGCCACCCCGGACGCAGGCGACGAATTCCTGACCGGCCACTTGGGCGATGCGCGCTTCCAGAGTCCCGACATGGCGGATGCTGCAGGTCAGATCCTCGCCGATCGCCAACAGCGAGGAGGAGCGGAAGCGGATCCCCTCCGTCGAGACGTCGGCGGTCACGGCGTAGAAGTCGCGACGGCGCTGGTTCCAGCACAACGCAGGCAACATGACGACGTGCCGCCGGACCATCACACCTGCATCATCAATAGGAATACACAGGCTGTCTTTTGCGGCCCAAAATTTTTCCGGGTTGTTCAGGCGATCTATAAAATTGGATTTATCTCGGGCCCTGTACAATCCCTCTCGAGCCGGACCTTCGCATCGCGGACGCGGTCGGCGCCGGGCCTGCGGGGGGCGCCGATCGGATGCGGCGCCGGCCCGATCCGGGAGGCCCGGGCCAGATTGCCACGGAAAACCGAATACAAGATGCAGATTGGCCGCATGGCATGGATGCTGCCTGGGATTGTGCATGCCAGGAGGCTGCGCGACAGTGTCGCCCGTCTCCCGGATCGGCTGCGGCCGATCCGTGCCGCCCTCTCCGCCTGCATCCGGACTGGTCTCATGTTGCGTCTCGCCGCCTGCCTCCTTGCCGGTTTTACCCTCGCCGGGCCCGCCGCCGCGCAGACCCTGCGCTACGGCATGATGGAGGATCCGGACGCTCTCGACCCGACGCTCGCCCGTACCTTCGCGAGCCGGATGGTCTTCGCCGCCCTGTGCGACAAGCTCGTGGATATCGGGCCGGACCTGAAGCCGGTGCCGCAGCTCGCCACCTCCTGGGAGCTGTCGCCGGACGAGAAGGCGCTGACCCTGCACCTGCGTCCGGGCGTGCTGTTCCATGACGGCGAGAAGCTCGACGCGGCCGCGGCCAAGTACTCCATCGAGCGGCATAGGACGATGCCGGGCTCGCAGCGCCGCTCGGAGATCGCGCCGATCGACTCGGTGGACGTGGTCGACGACCTCACCGTCCGCATCAACCTGAAGCAGCCCTTCGCGCCGCTGCTGGCGCAGTTCACCGACCGGGCCGGCATGATGGTCTCGCCGAAGGCCGCCGAGCGGCTCGGCGACAAGTTCGCCTCCGCGCCGGTTTGCGCCGGGCCGTACAAGTTCGTCGAGCGGGTGCCGCAGGACCGGATCGTGGTCGAACGCTTCCCCGACTACTGGAACAAGGACGCGATCCACATCCAGCGGATCGAGTTCCGGCCGATCCCCGACGCCACGGTGCGCCTGACCAACCTGCGCGCCGGACAGCTCGACCTTCTGGAGCGGCTCGCCCCCACCGACGTTCCGCAGGTGAAGCGCGACGCCAAGCTGAAGCTCGAGTCCACCACCGAACTCGGCTTCCAGGAGATCCTGTTCAATCCCAACAAGGCCGGCTCGCCGGTGGCCGACCCGAAGGTTCGCGCCGCCTTCGAGGCCGCCATCGACCGCAACGCCATCAATCAGGTCGTCTACAACGGCGAGTTCCTGGCCGGGAATCAGTGGGTCAACCCGAAGAACCCGAACTACGTCGCCGAATACCCGATCCCGAAGCGGGACGTGGCCAAGGCCAAGGCCCTGCTCGCCGAGGCCGGCAAGCCGAACCCGCAGATCACGCTCACCGTCTACGCCAACAGCGAGTCGCCCCAGGTGGGCCAAGTGATCCAGGCGATGACCAAGGAAGCCGGGTTCGACGTGAAGATCCAGGCCGTGGACTTCACCACGGCGCTCGATGCCGCCGACAAGGGCAATTACGAGGCGCAGCTCTATTCCTGGAGCGGCCGGTCCGACCCGGACGGGAACACCTACAGCTTCCTCGCCTGCAAGGCGGCGCTGAACTATCCCAAATACTGCAGCCCGGAGGCCGACGCGGCCCTCCAGGCCGAACGCGGCACCATCGATCCGGCCAAGCGCAAGGCCGCTTGGAAGGCCCTGGCCGATCAGGTGCTGAAGGACCGGCCCGGCATCTACATTCTGCACCGCAAGCTGCTCTGGGCCTACAGCCAGAAGATCACCGGCTTCGTACCCTACCCGGACGGGCTCGTGCGCTTCACCGGCCTGAAGCTCAACTGACGCTGCGCGCCTGATGCTTCGCTTCCTGGCGCGCCGCCTCGCCCTGGCGGTCCCGACCCTGATCCTGGCCTCGATGATCATCTTCGCCCTGCAGCAATTGCTGCCGGGGGACGTCGCCACCGCGCTGACCGGCGAGGAGCGCGACCCGCAGGTGATCGCCTTCATCCGCGAGAAGTACCACCTCGATGAGCCCCTGCCGGTACGCTACGCCTACTGGGCCGGCGGCGTGCTGCGGGGCGATCTCGGCGAGTCGATCCGGCTGCAGAAGCCGGTCTCCGAGCTGATCGTCGAGAAGTTGCCGGTCACCCTCGAACTCGCCTGTCTCGCCATGCTGGTGGCGCTGGCCATCGGCGTACCGACGGGCGTGCTCTCGGCGGTGAAGCGCGGGCAGGCCGCCGATACGATCGCCAACGGGATCGCCCTGTGGGGCCTCTCGGTGCCGAACTTCTGGCTCGGGATCCTGCTGATCCTTCTGTTCTCGGTGGAACTCGGCTGGCTGCCGGCCTCGGGCTACGTTTCGCCGTTCGAGAGCCTGTCGGACAACCTCGCCGCCATGGTGATGCCGGCCTTCGTGCTCGGCAACGCCATCGCGGCGGTGATGATGCGCCACACCCGCGCGGCGATGCTGGGCGTGCTCGGCTCCGACTACGTCCGCACGGCCCGCGCCAAGGGCGTCTCGCCCCTGCGGGTCACCCTGCGGCACGCGCTGCCGAACGCCGCGATCCCGATCATCACCCTGGGGGCGCTGGAATTCGGGCAGCTCCTGTCGGGGGCGGTGCTCACCGAGCAGGTGTTTTCCGTGCCAGGCTTCGGCAAGCTGATGGTCGATGCGGTGTTCAACCGGGATTTCGCCACGGTGCAGGGCGTCGTGATCTGCACGGCCGCCACCTACATCGCCCTCAACCTCGCCGCCGACCTGCTCTCGGCCGCCGTGAACCCGAAGCTCAGGCGGGCATGAGCGCAAGGATTGCCCGCGCCTCGCTCTCGCAGTCTTCAGAGCTGCGACTTCGGGAGTTACAATTGAGTGCACAGAGTGAAGCGCGGGTCCCCTCTCCCGAGCGGGAGAGGGAGCGCGTCGCATCTCGCACTGGCCGGCCTGAAACCATCATGGGCTGCGCTGAAAAGCAGTGTGCGCGGATCGTACGCATCGCTGCCAACCCCGCGAGCCCCCGATGAGCACCGGCACCCCCATCGCCGAAGCCACCGGCCTCGCGGCCCCCGCGGGCACGCCGGCCCTCATCCAGGAACCCGGCACCCTCGCGGCCTTCTGGCGGCGCCTGCGGGCGCGCCCGAGCGCCGTCGCGGGCCTCATCATCGTTGGCCTGCTGATCCTCATGGCGGTCTTCGCCCCCTGGATCGCCCCCTACGATCCCACCGCCACCGACTGGGGCAACGTCCGCGGCGCGCCGAGCCTCGCGCACCCGTTCGGCGGCGACGAGGTCGGCCGCGACGTCCTCTCGCGGATCATCTTCGGCGCCCGCGCCTCCCTCGGCGCCGGCCTCGTGTCGGTGGCGCTGGCGGTGTCCCTCGGCCTGCCGCTGGGACTGCTCGCCGGCTACGCGGGCGGCTGGATCGACGGGGCGATCTCGCGCCTTACCGACGCGCTCCTGGCAATTCCCTTCCTGATCCTGGCGATCGCGCTCGCGGCCTTCCTGGGCCCCAGCCTCGTCAACGCGATGATCGCCATCGGCCTCTCGGCGACCTCGACCTTCATCCGGTTGACCCGGGCGCAGGTGCGCGCCGTGGCGGCGGAGGAGTTCGTGGAGGCGGCCCGGGCCATGGGCAACCCGCCCTGGCGGATCGCCCGGGTCCACATCCTGCCCAACATCGTGCCGGCGATCCTCGTCCAGGCGACGCTCACCATCGCGGCCGCCATCATCGCGGAGGCGAGCCTGTCGTTCCTGGGCCTCGGCCAGCAGCCTCCGGAACCCTCCTGGGGGGCGATGCTCAACACCGCCAAGAACTTCATGGACGAGGCGCCCTGGATGGCGATCTGGCCCGGCCTTTCGATCTTCCTCGCCGTCCTCGCCTTCAACCTGTTCGGCGACGGCCTGCGGGACGCCCTCGACCCGAGGCAGCGCACATGACAGCGCCCATGACCAAGCCTCTCCTCGACGTCCGCGACCTCGCGGTCGCCTTCGACACCGACGGCGGCGCGGTCCACGCCGTCAACGGCGTCTCCTACACCCTGCACGAGGGCGAGACCCTGGGGATCGTCGGCGAGTCGGGTTCCGGCAAGAGCGTGCACGTGCTCGCCATGCTGGGCCTGATCCCGCGCCCGCCCGGCCGCATCACCGGCGGGCAGGTGCTGTTCGAGGGGCGCGATCTCCTCGCCCTGAAGGAGCGGGAACTCCGAAAGGTTCGGGGCGGCGCGATCGGGTTCGTGTTCCAGGACCCGATGAGTTCGCTCAACCCCGGCATGACCGTAGCGGCGCAGATCATCGAGCCCCTGCGCATCCATCTGGGCCTCGACGCCCGCGCCGCCCGCGTCCGGGCGAAGGAACTGCTCGACCTCGTCCGCATCCCGAACGCGGGAGCGCGCCTCGACCAGTACCCGCACGAGTTCTCCGGCGGCCAGCGCCAGCGGGTGATGATCGCCATCGGCCTGAGCTGTCGCCCGAAGCTGCTGATCGCCGACGAGGCGACCACCGCCCTCGACGTGACCGTCCAGGCCGAGATCGTGGGCCTGGTGCAGGAGCTGAAGCGCGAGCTCGGCATGGCGATCATCTGGATCACACACGACCTCGGCGTGGTGGCCGGCATCAGCGACACCGTTCAGGTGATGTATGCCGGCCGGATCCTGGAGCGCGGCCCGGTGGACGACATCTTTTCGGATCCCCGCAACGCCTACACGCTGGGGCTTCTGCGCTCCCTGCCGGACCTCTCCGGCGGCCGGGCTGGGCGCCGTCGCCTGCACCAGATCGAGGGGGCGCCCCCGGACATGCGCCACCTGCCGCCGGGCGATCCCTTCGCGCCGCGCAACGCCTACGCGACGCCCCGGTGCCGGACCGAGATGCCGCCCCTGGCGCAGGCGCCCGGCGCCGCCCCCGGCCACCTCGTCGCCGCCTGGTACGACCTGCCGCAGCTTCTGAGCCGGGAGGCCGCGCGATGAGCCCGCAGGACTATCCGGTCGTCTCGGTGCGGGACCTGTCCAAGCACTATCCCCTGCGCTCGTGGTGGGGCGGCAAGGCCTCGGTGTTCCGCGCCGTCGAGGGGGTGAGCTTCGACATCCGTCCCGGCGAGACCCTGGGGCTCGTCGGCGAATCCGGCTCCGGCAAGTCCACGATCGGCCGGGCCGTGACGATGCTCAACCCGCCGACATCCGGCACGATCGCCTTCGAGGGCACCGACCTCGCCAAGCTCTCGGCGGGGGCGATGCGCAGAATGCGCGCCCGGATGCAGACCGTGTTCCAGGACCCCTACGCGGCCCTCAACCCGCGCATGACCGCTGGGGATTATGTCGCCGAAGCGTTCAAGCTGCACCGGCGGGACATGCGGGGCCCGGAGCGGCGTGAGGCCGTCGCGGCGCTGTTCCAGCGGGTCGGGCTCGATCCGCGGTTCTTGGGGCGCTACCCGCACCAGTTCTCGGGCGGCCAGCGCCAGCGCATCTGCATCGCCCGGGCGATCGCCCTGAAGCCCAGCTTCATCGTCGCCGACGAGCCGATCGCGGCGCTCGACGTCTCGATCCAGGCGCAGGTGGTGAACCTGCTCCAGGACCTGCAGGACGAGATGGGGCTGTCCTACCTGTTCATCTCCCACGACCTCCGGATGGTCCGCTACCTCTGCCACCGGGTCGCGGTGCTCTGGCGCGGGCGGATCGTCGAGATGGCCGAGGCCGACGCCCTCTACGAGGATCCGCGCCATCCCTACACGCGCCGCCTGCTCGCGGCCGTGCCGGTGCCGCACCCGGCCGAGGAGCGCGCCCGGCTCGCCGCGCGGGACCTCGCCGGCCACGACCAGCCGCCGGACGGGTCGCTCATTGAAGTGGCGCCGGGGCATTGGGTGGCGATGCCCGAGGGTCAGGGCGCGTGACAAGCGCACTTTCTCTTTCCCACCCTCCTCCCTCATCCTGAGGTGCGAGCACAGCGAGCCTCGAAGGAGGGCTCCAGCGAGCCGCACGATCCCTGGAGCCCTCCTTCGAGGCCTCCGCTGCGCTCCGGCAACTCAGGCCGATTTTTGGATCAAGCAGCGTCGTCTCGTCGAGACGATCCATACAGCAGGACATCCCGTGAGAGACTTCTCCGCCCCCGGCCGCTCCCCGGTCTATGCCGCCAACGCCGCCGTCGCGACCTCGCACCCGCTCTCGACTCTCGCCGCCATCGAGGTGCTGCGCGCGGGCGGCAACGCCGTGGATGCCGGCATCGCGGCGGTCGCCGTGCAATGCGTGGTCGACCCGCTGATGACCGGCATCGGCGGCGACTGCTTCGCCCTCTACGCCCCCGCCGGCGCCACCAAGCCCCTCGCCCTGGACGGTTCGGGCCGCGCCCCGGCGGCCGCCACGCCCGACTGGTACGCCGAGCACGGCGTCGCCATCACGCCGACTTCGCCGCACGCCGTCACGGTGCCGGGTGCCGTCGCAGCCTGGGACCTGCTCGTCCGCGAGCACGGCACCCGCTCGCTGGGTGAGCTCCTCCAGCCGGCGATCCGTTACGCGGAGGACGGGTTCGTGATCCAGCAACGGGTCGGCTGGGACTGGCAGCGGGGCGCGGAGCGCGTCGCCGCCGATCCGCACGCCGCCGAGACCTACCTGCCCGGCGGGCAGGTGCCGGCCATCGGCAGCGTCCTGCGCCTGCCGAAGCTCGCGGCGACGCTCCGGCGCATCGCCCAGGAGGGCGCGCGCGGCTTCTACACGGGGCCGGTGGCCGAAGACATGGTGAGCCGGCTCAACGCGCTCGGCGGCCTGCACACCCTGGACGACTTCGCCGCTGCCCGGCCCGACATGGTGACACCCGTCTCAACCCGCTACCGGGGCTACGACGTCTACGAGTGCCCGCCCGCAGGCCAAGGCCTGGCGGCGCTGATGATGCTCAACGTGCTCACGCATTACGACGTCGGCGCCCTCTCGGACCTCGACCGGCTGCATCTCTTCGCCGAGACCTGCAAGCAGGGCTATCATCACCGCGACGTCCTGTTCGGCGACGCCGCCCTCGCCCAGGTGCCGATCGAGCACCTCCTCTCCGACGCCTGGAAGGCCGCCGCCCACGGGGCGATCGACATGGGCCGGGCCCGCGAGCCGGAGATCTATCCCGAGATCAGGCAGGAGATCGCCGAGGGCCGCGCCCACAAGGACACGGTCTATCTTTGCGTGGTCGATCGGGACGGCAACGCCCTGTCGCTTATCAACTCGATCTTCCAGGGCTTCGGCTCCGGCATCCTGGCACCCGAGAGCGGCGTCCTGCTGCACAATCGCGGCCTGTCGTTCCGCACGGAGGGCGGCCACCCGAACAGCGTCGGGCCCGGCAAGCGGCCGATGCACACGATCATCCCCGGCATGCTGATGAAGGACGGGCAGGCGGTCGCGCCGTTCGGCGTCATGGGCGGCCACTATCAGGCCATGGGCCATGTCGAGCTGCTCTCCGGCCTCATCGACCGCGGCCTCGACGTGCAGGAGGCGCTCGATGCCCCGCGCAGCTTCGCCTATGGCGGCAGCCTGGAGGTCGAGGGCGGGATCTCCGACGCGGTGATGGCGGGGCTGATCGAGCGCGGCCACCCGGCGATCCGCGCGCCGCTGCCGCTCGGCGGCGGCCAGATCATCTGGATCGACCGCAAGGCCGGCACGCTGGCGGCCGGCTCGGACCCGCGCAAGGACGGGGCGGCGCTGGGGTATTGAGGGGCGTGGCCGGTGGGATGCTCAAGGCCTTGCCACCCACCGCCCTCATCCTGAGGTGCCCGCGTCAGCGGGCCTCGAAGGAGGGCTCCAGCAATCGCAACGGTATCCGGAGGCCTCCTTCGAGGCTTCCGCTACGCTCCGGCACCTCAGGATGAGGTGATCGGATTGGACGCCCCGGGGACCGGAACGACAGTCGTTCGGATCCCCGGAGGTTCGGATTAGTCGATATCCTCGACCGCCTCGCCACCGCCGTAGACCCGCTGGGCGAGCGAGGCCTCCATGAACGGGTCGAGATCGCCGTCGAGCACCTCGTCCGGATCGGTGGACTGGGTGCCGGTGCGCAGGTCCTTCACCAGCTGGTACGGCTGCAGCACGTAGGACCGGATCTGGTGACCCCAGCCGATATCGGTCTTGGACGCGGCCTCGGCGTTGGCCTTCTCTTCGCGCTTCTTCAGCTCCGCCTCGTAGAGGCGGGCGCGCAGCATGTTCCAGGCGGTCGCCCGGTTCTTGTGCTGCGAGCGCTCCTGCTGGCACGCCACCACGATCCCGGTCGGATTGTGGGTGATACGTACCGCCGAGTCGGTGGTGTTGACGTGCTGGCCACCGGCGCCCGACGACCGGTAGGTGTCGATCCGGCAGTCGGATTCCTTGATCTCGATCTCGATCCGGTCGTCGATCACCGGATAGACCCAGACGCTGGCGAAGCTGGTGTGCCGCCGGGCGCTGGAATCGTAGGGCGAGATCCGCACCAGACGGTGCACGCCGGACTCGGTCTTGAGCCAGCCATAGGCGTTGTGGCCCTTGATCAGGAGCGTGGCGCCCTTGATCCCGGCCTCTTCGCCGTCGGTCATCTCGACGACCTCGACCTTGTACTTCCGACGCTCGGCCCAGCGGGCATACATGCGCTGGAGCATGTTGGCCCAGTCCTGGCTCTCGGTGCCGCCGGCCCCGGCATGGACCTCGAGATAGGTGTCGAACCCGTCGGCCTCGCCGGACAGCAGGGTCTCGACCTGCCGGCTCGCGGCCTCCTTCTCGACGGCCAGGATCGCCGCCTCGCCCTCGCGGATCGAGGATTCGTCACCCTCCATCTCGCCGAGCTCGATCAGCGTGGCGCCGTCCTCGAGATCGCGCTCGAGCTTCTTGATCGCCGTGACGGCCTCGTCGAGCTGCTGGCGCTCGCGCATGACCTTCTGGGCGGCCTCGGCATCGTTCCAGAGGTCGGGGTTCTCGGAAGCCGCGTTCAGCTCCGCGAGGCGTTTATCGACTGTATCCCAGTCAAAGATGCCTCCTCAGCAGCCCTATAGACTGCTTGGCGGCATCCGAGGCTTGCTCGATCTCGGCGCGCATCTGGTTTTTCGGGAATGGGGTTTGGGGAAAGAATGGAGGTCCGTCGGGTCGGGGTGATAGCCCCCGGGACCCGGCCTGTAAACGCTTCCGCGTCGCGTCGCATGCCGCCCGTGCGGCGCCCGACCGCAGGGAAGGAGGCGAGCCGGCAAGCCTCGGGCGCGTTGTCGGGCACGAACGACAGGGCCCAGGAGGCAAGCGGATGGCGGACGACGATCACGCGGCGACGTGGGCGGACTTCAACGAGGCCGTCAACATGACGCCCGCGGCGCTGAAGAAGCACCTCGACAGCGAGGCCAGCAAGGAGGTCGGCCAGAAGAAGGGCGGCGGCGAGTCCACCGGCCACGCGATGGGCCGGCGCATCCTGGCGATCAAGGATACGAAGAAGGCCGACCTGACGGACGACGATTACGCCGCCATGCGCAAGGTGGTGGGCTACGTCCACCGCCACCTCAAGCAGGGCGGAGAGGCCCGGAAGGACCCCGACTCACCGTGGCGGTTGTCGCTGATGAATTGGGGCCACGATCCGCACAAGGATTGAGGCTCCGGAACGCCCGGCGGCTCAGTAGCGCGGCGGCACGATGTAGGACGGAGCGATCACGTACTCCTTCGGCCGCTTGCGCGCGCCGAACCGGCCCTCAGTGATCTGGTCGTTGTAATAGTCGAAGCCCGTATAGCCGAAACCACCGCCGTTCATCACCTCGGCGACCGGGACCGCGGGCTGCGCGAGATCGGGACGGCCCGGCGGCACCACCACCTGGCAGCACCCCTCGGTCTCGAGAACGGTGGGCCCGTTCGGCGCGGTGAACACGAAGGCGCGGGGCTGGTACGGCGCGGGCGGGTAGGCGGCGTCGGAGGCCGAGGCGCCCTGCCCCGCCAGGAGGGCGAGCAGTCCGGCGGCGATCAGGGTCTTGGTGCTCACGCGATGCTCCGTCAGGGGGCCGGCCGGGCCGGCATCTGGCCTACAGTCTAGCTGATCGCGGGCGGCTTGTCCGGCCCATCCGAATCGACCGGTTACCGAAATGCCGGCGCAGATCAGCCGCGGGCGCGCAGGACAACCTGCGGGCTCGCCGGCACGGGGCGGCAATCCGTCGTGAAGGCGTTGACCGGCAACGGCTTCGAGTCGCACGCATACACGTCCGCCGGGCCGGGCGCGGGGATCGGATCCCGGGCGATGATCGGGTTCGGCGCACAGGCCGAGGCCGCGGCGGCGAGCAGCAGGGCGGCGATCAGGTTCAGGCGGCGCATGCGACACTCGGGACGCGGGAGGACCCCCGCACCTGACCCTGGCCATCGCGATCCGTCCTGACAAGCGCCGGCGCGGGGCGTCGGCGCCTTTGGCGGAGCCTGTCGCCCCGCGGCAACAATCCGCGCGGGGTCGGCTAGCCGGCCCGGACCATCGGCACGACGTTGTGCAGGGTCTTGTCGGTGCCGTCGAAGAACCGGCGGATGTTGCGCGCGGCCTGCCGGATGCGCTGCTCGTTCTCGACCAGCGCGATGCGGACATACTCGTCGCCGAATTCGCCGAATCCGATGCCGGGCGCCACCGCGACATCCGACTTCTCCAGCAGCAGCTTGGAGAATTCGAGGCTGCCCATCTCCCGGTAGCGCTCCGGGATCGGAACCCACGCGAACATCGAGGAGGCGGGCGACGGGATGGTCCAGCCGGCCTTGCCGAAGGATTCCACCAGCGCGTCGCGGCGCTTCCTGTAGATGCTGCGCATCTCGTGGATGCAGTCGTCCGGCCCGTTGAGGGCGGCGGTCGCGGCGACCTGGATCGGCGTGAAGGCGCCGTAATCGAGGTAGGACTTCACCCGGGTGAGCGCCGCGAGCAGGCGCTCGTTGCCCACCGCGAAGCCCATGCGCCAGCCGGCCATCGAGTAGGTCTTCGACAGCGAGGTGAACTCCACCGTGCAGTCGATGGCGCCGGGCACCTGCAGGACCGAGGGCGGCGGGTTGTCGTCGAAATAGACCTCCGCGTAGGCGAGGTCCGACAGCAGGATCAGCTCGTGCTGCTTCGCGAAGGCCACGAGATCCCGGTAGAAGTCGAGGCTCGCCACGTAGGCGGTCGGGTTCGACGGGTAGCAGACGACCAGGGCGACCGGCTTCGGGATCGAGTGGCGCATGGCCCGCTCGAGGGCCGGGAACATCGCCGGGGTCGGCTCGGCCGGCACGGAGCGGATGACGCCGCCGGCCATCAGGAAGCCGAAGGCGTGGATCGGGTAGCTCGGGTTCGGCACCAGTACGACGTCGCCCGGGGCGGTGATCGCCTGAGCCATGTTGGCGAAGCCCTCCTTGGAGCCCAGCGTCGCCACCACCTGCGTGTCGGGGTTGAGGGTCACGCCAAACCGGCGCTGGTAGTAACCGGCCTGGGCCTTGCGCAGGCCCGCGATGCCCTTCGAGGCCGAGTAGCGGTCGGTGCGGGGCCGCCCGGCCGTCTCGCACAGCTTGGCGATCACGTGCTTGGGGGCGTCGAGGTCGGGATTGCCCATCCCGAGATCGATGATGTCGGCGCCCTGCGCGCGGGCGGCGGCCTTGATCCGGTTGACCTGCTCGAAGACGTAGGGCGGCAGTCGCTTGATGCGGTGGAAGTCGGTCATGGGCGTGTCCATCGGCGCGTCCCGAATCTGGCGTCTTTCGTCTGGGCCGGTCGCGCGAACCCCATGCTCTAGCAGAGTTGCGGGCCGCCGCCGACCCACAAATCGGTGCTCAAATCGGTGCTATTGCGGCGGCGCCGGGGCCGGCTTGATGGTGGCCGCGGCGCCCTGCCCGGCGCTCGCCGCCGCCCGGCCGCGGACCTCGTTGCGGCCGCGGGCGCTCTCCAGCTCCGCCTCCAGGGCCTTCTGGCCGGTGACCGACTTGGCCCGGACCGGGCGCTTCGGCGCGTCGACGCCCACCGGCATGAAGTCGGGCTGCGCCTTGCTGCGGGATTCCGCGACGAAATCCGGCGCGGCGACGGTCCGCGGCCCGTAGCCTGCATCGGAGGCCAGCGAGCGGACGACGTCGCCCGAGCAGGCCCCGAGCAGGCTGACCAGCAGCCCGAGGCCGGCCGTGCGGATCAGCGGCAGGCTGCGGGACATGCGGGCGACAGGGTTCAAAATGGCACGATCCATCGTCACATGGGTTTGAAAAGAACGGCCGGATGTTTCGGCGACGTCCGCAACCGGGGTGGCGAAAGCTCTGGCTCGCTCCTTATTTTGTCGGAAACGAGGCCCGCGCGATCGGGTCGACAGACGAAACACAGGGAGGCACGTTTGACGAGTCCGCAGGCGCCGGATCGGACCGCCCCTCCGAAGTCGGTCTCGAACGGCGCGATGCCGGACGGCATGGCTGCTCCGATGCCGGATTTCGAGGCGCTGTCCCGCAATGCCGGACAGTTCGTCGAGGCGATGGGGCGCAATATCGCCCGCGCCCTCGGGCCCGAGGGACAGGGAGGCGCCCCCGGAAGCGAGATGAACGAGGCCGCCAGGGTCCTCGGACAGGTGGCCGAGACCTGGCTCGCCGACCCGAAGCGGAGCGCCGAGGCCCAGGCCCGCCTGTCGCAGGCCTTCCTGTCGCTCTGGGGCTCGACCTACCTGCGCCTGCAGGGCCAGCCCGCCGACCCGGTGGTTCTTCCAGAGCCCCGGGACGCGCGCTTCGCCCATGCCGAGTGGTCGACCAACCCGTATTTCGACTTCATCAAGCAGGCCTACCTGCTCGCCGCCCGCTGGGCCGAAAGCCTCGTGGACGAGGCGGAGGGGCTCGATGCGCACACGCGCCACAAGGCGCAATTCTACCTGCGCCAGCTCACCAGCATGCTCTCGCCGTCGAACTTCCTGCCGACCAACCCGGAGCTGATCCGCCATACCCTCCAGGAGAACGGCGCCAACCTCGTCCGCGGCCTGAAGATGTACGAGGAGGATCTACAGGCGGGCGGCGGACATCTGCGCGTGCGCCAGACCGACCCGAGCGGGTTCGAGGTCGGGCGCAACATGGCGGTCACCCCCGGCGAGGTGGTGTTCCGCAACGATCTGATCGAGCTGATCCAGTACGCGCCCGCCACCGAGACCGTGCTGCGGCGCCCGTTCCTGATGGTTCCGCCCTGGATCAACAAGTTCTACATCCTCGACCTCAATCCCCAGAAGAGCTTCCTGAAGTGGATGGTCGACCAGGGCCTGACGGTCTTCTGCATCTCGTGGGTGAATCCGGATTCCCGGCATGCCGACAAGGACTTCGAGTCCTACATGCGCGAGGGGATCGAGGCGGCCATCGACGCGATCGGGGTCGCCACCGGGGAGACCGAGGTCACGGCGGCCGGCTACTGCGTCGGCGGGACGCTGCTCGCCGTGACGCTGGCCATGCAGGCCGCCACCGGAAACCGGCGGATCAAGAGCGCGACGCTGCTCACCACGCAGGTCGACTTCACCCATGCCGGCGACCTGAAGGTCTTCGCCGACGAGGAGCAGATCCGGCAGGTCGAGGCCCGGATGGCCGAGCAGGGCTACCTGGAGGGCGCCCGGATGGCGAACGCCTTCAACATGCTCCGGCCGAACGACCTGATCTGGCCCTACATCGTCAACAACTACATCAAGGGCAAATCGCCCTCGGCTTTCGACCTGCTGTACTGGAATTCCGACGCCACGCGGATGCCAGCGGCCAATCATTCCTTCTATCTGCGCAACTGCTACCTCGACAACACGCTGGCGCAGGGACGGATGGTGCTCGGCAACGTCCGCCTCGACCTCAAGAAGGTGCAGGTCCCGATCTTCAACCTCGCAACCCGGGAGGATCACATCGCGCCGGCCCTCTCGGTCTTCGAGGGCTCGAAGGTGTTCGGCGGCAAGGTCGATTTCGTGCTGGCGGGATCGGGCCATATCGCCGGCGTGATCAACCCCCCGTCCAAGCCGAAATACGGCTACTGGACCGGCGGCCCGGTCAAGGGGACGCTGGAGGACTGGATCAGCGCCGCGGTCGAGACCAAGGGTTCGTGGTGGCCGTATTGGTTCCAGTGGATCGAGGCACAGGCGCCGGAGCGGGTGCCGGCCCGGAAACCCGGCGGGGATGCGCTCCAATCCCTCGGCCCGGCGCCGGGGACCTACGTGCGCATGCGGGCCTGAGGCGCGCCATCCGCGGCGAACCGGAGCGGGGCACCGCCCGTCGCGGATCGCCCGGGGGAGCCGGGCGCCCCGCGCAGGCGCATCACCATTTCCGCACGAGGGGCGCGGGAGCGGGGGCGGGCGGCGCGCCGAACACGTAGCGGAAGCCCACCGAGACGATGTCGGCGCTGGAATCCACCACCCCCGCGAAGGCGATGTTGCCGACGTTGTAGTCGCGGCCGAGGCCCGCCAGGACCCGCGACCGGTCCAGGAAGAAGTGCGAATAGGCGAGGTTCAGCGTCAGCTGCCGGCTCCAGCGGTAGCTGGCGCCCACCGAGGCGATGTAGCGGTCCCCGTCCGGCAGCCGCACCGAACGGTTGCGGAAGTCGATCGGCGATGTCTCGTAGGCGAAGCCCGTGCGCAGCGTCAGGTTCGGCGAGGCGTCGTACTCGGCGCCGATCGCGTAGGTGAACCCGTCCTTGTAGTTGAGCGGCAGGGTGTTCACCGGCAGGCCGAGGGTCTTCGACACGATCCCGATGGTCCCGAGCCTCGACCAGTTGTCCCACTCGAAGCCGAGGTTCACCCGCGCCACCGGCGAGACCGCCTGGGTCAGGCCGACGCTCAGCTTGTCGGGGGTGTTCAGCCTCGCCCGGACCTGGCCGGCGAGCGGGGCCAGGGCGAGCAGCGGCACGCCGATCGAGCCGTCGATGTCGTGGTGCACCGAGGAGCGGTAGCCGATGCCCAGCACGGTCCCGTCGCGGGGCGTCAGCGTGGCGCCCGCGGTGAAGCCCACCCCCAGGATTCCCCTTGAGGAAGGAGCTCGGATAGGCGGTCGGCAGGAGGCCCGGGACCGGCAGCGCCTGCCGCAGGGTCAGGCGGAAATACTCGATGTTCGGCCCGGCCGCGATCGACAGCCATTCGTTGACCTTGAAGCCGATCACCGGGTTGATCGCCAGGGAGAAGATCCGCGACGAGCGTCCGTAGACCTCCCCGGCCCAGACCTGGTTGGGCTTGGTCACGAGCCCGAAGGGCGCGCCGGTCGAGAGGCCGAGCCACAGGCGGTCGTTCAGCTGGTACGAGGTCGCGCCCGCCGGCACGAGGGCGCCCTGACCGAGCTCGCCCGAGCCGCCCAGCCGCGCGAAGCCCGGATTGGTGCCCGGCGCCGGGCGGATCTCCGAGGACAGGCCGATATAGGTGAAGTTCTGCTCCGCGACGAAGCCCGGGTTCATCGTGATGGTCGCGGGGTTCCAGAACATCGACGACACGCCGCCCGATCCCGAGGCCGCGCCCGCAAACGCCAGCCCCTGCGCCTGCGTGCTCTGCTCCCGCAGACCGAACGCCCCAGCCTGAACCTGCCCGGCACCGAGGATCATTGCCGTCGCCGCCAGCATTGCAGCGCGCACCGTTCCGCCCATCTCGTCCCCCAAGCGTTGTCGTTCTGGCGGGCGCCGAGGATTGTTAGAGCTTCATCAGGTGGCACCCTTTCGGGCATGGTGCCGGTTGCGGGGACTGAACCGCAATGACCAGGACGGCCTCAGGAGGCGAAAAGGAGATCCGTAGAGACATCGGGATGCATTGTCTCACTGCGGCCGACGTCCGGCGAAGACCTGTTTTCGATAATTACGCACCCAACTTTTCCTCTTGCGCCGCGCCCTGAACAATAGATCCACTATCATCAGACCATGAACTTTTTGCAGGCCTGTTGCTTGGCTGCGACACCCGGCGGGGCGCTGCGTGCGGACCGCCGGCCTTGCACCCGGGTCGAGGCCCGGCCATGGTCCCGGCGTCCGGCGCAGACCGGCACAGGGAAGGATGAGGAGTGCGGCCATGAAGCTTTTCCGGCACGGCCCGAGCGGCGACGAGAAGCCCGGCCTCGTGGATGCGAAAGGCGGCCTGCGCGACCTGTCGGGCATCGTGCGGGACATCGCCGGGCCGGCGCTGTCGCCCGATTCGCTGGCGCGCCTGCGCGCCCTCGATCCCGAGACCCTGCCGAAGCTGCCGCCGGACGTGCGCCTCGGCCCCTGCGTGGGCGGCACCCGCAACGTCGTGGCCATCGGCCTGAACTTCGCCGACCACGCCGCCGAGACCGGCTCGCCGATCCCGGCCGAGCCGATCATCTTCAACAAGGCGCCGTCCAGCCTGTGCGGGCCGAACGACACGGTGATCATCCCCAAGGGGTCGCACAGCACCGACTGGGAGGTCGAACTCGCCGTGGTGATCGGGCGGCGCGCCAGCTACGTCCACGCCAACGAGGCGCTGAGCTACGTGGCGGGGGCCTGCATCTGCAACGACGTCTCCGAGCGCGAATGGCAGATGAACCGCGGTCCGACCTGGACCAAGGGCAAGAGCGCACCGACCTTCGGGCCGCTGGGCCCCTGGCTGGTGACGCTGGACGAGATTCCCGACCTGAAGAACCTCGCCATGAGCCTCGACGTGAACGGCGAGCGCCGTCAGACCGGCTCCACCGCCACGATGATCTTCGACGTTCCCCAGCTCGTCGCCTACACGTCGCACTTCATGCTGCTGGAGCCGGGCGACGTGATCACCACCGGCACCCCGCCGGGCGTCGGGCTCGGCATGAAGCCGCCGCGCTACCTCAAGGCCGGGGACGAGATGGTCCTGCGGATCGACCGGCTCGGCGAGCAGCGTCAGCAGGTCATCGCCTTCGACGACTGGACCGCCAAGGTCTCCGCCGGCGAGCCGACGGACTGACTGGCCGCGCCGCCGCCCGCATCCGGGCGGCGGTGCCGGTTCCAGGAACAGACACCGGTATCGGTGATCGTCCCGCGCTTCGGCCGGACAAGACTGCGACATCGGATTGTCCGCAGGCCCGCGCGCAGGGTCGGAACCCGAGCCGCCGACGCGCAAGGTGATCGAGATCCGGGCCGACACCGTCAAGCAGGCGGTGCGGGACGAGCCCGACCGGATCCAGCGGATCGCGGCGCAGCCCAATCGCCTCGCGCGCCTGGTCGGGGCCGGCGGCCGGATCCTTGGGGCCTCCGATCAGACTGGATCGCTGACCGGGCGGGCGTCCTGCCAACCGGACGGTCTCACGAGCGGCGTCGAGCGGGACCGGCACGGGCACGGCCCTCCCCCGGATACCGGGCCGCGAGACGTCGCGCGGCCTCGGTTGGCACGGCCTCGAAGTCCAGACCGATCCGTCCGCGGGGAGTTCGGGCGCCCGGCCCGCTTGATTTCTGTCCGCCGATCCGGCTCAAACACCGGATGAGCGCGACTTCCCTTCCCGGTTCCCCGCAGCCCGACCTCGGCGACATCCGCCACGACTGGAGCGTGGCGGAGATCCGCGCGATCCACGACCTGCCGCTGATGGACCTCGTGTTCCGGGCGGCGCAGGTCCACCGCCGGCACAATGACCCGGCCGACATCCAGCGGGCGTCGCTCCTGTCCATCAAGACCGGCGGCTGCCCGGAGGATTGCGCCTATTGCCCGCAATCGGCCCACCACAAGGGCGCAGGCGTCGCCCGCGAGCGGCTGATGCCGGTGGAGACCGTGCTGGCCGAGGCCGCCGCCGCCAAGGCCGCGGGGGCCCAGCGCTTCTGCATGGGCGCCGCGTGGCGCCAGCCCAAGGACGGGCCCGAGTTCGACGCGGTTCTCGCCATGGTGCGTGGCGTGCGCGGCCTCGGCATGGAAGCCTGCGTGACGCTCGGCATGCTCACGCCCTCCCAGGCCGGACGGCTCGCCGAGGCCGGGCTGACCTCCTACAACCACAACCTCGACACCGGCCCGGATTTCTACGAGGACATCATCTCCACCCGGACCTACGACGAACGCCTGCAGACCCTCGCGAATGTCCGCGAGGCCGGGATCGGCGTGTGCTGCGGCGGCATCGTCGGGATGGGCGAGGGCGTCACCGACCGCGCCGCGATGCTCCAGGTGCTGTCCAACCACGCCCCCCATCCCGAGAGCGTGCCGATCAACGCCCTGGTGGCGGTGCCCGGTACTCCGCTGGAGGACCAGCCGGCGGTCGATCCGTTCGATCTCGTGCGCATGTGCGCCACGGCGCGGATCGTGATGCCGCGATCCCGGGTCCGTCTCAGCGCCGGCCGCAAGAGCCTCACCCGTGAGGCGCAGGTGCTGTGCTTCCTCGCGGGTGCCAACTCGATCTTCTACGGCGAGCGGCTGCTGACCACCGCCAATAACGGGCAGGACGACGACGCGGCCCTGCTGGCCGATCTCGGCATCCGGGTTGGCGAGCCGGTTCGGGCCGCGGCGGAATAGGCCCACGGACGCCTTTCCGCTCGGACCTTGCCGCGCGCGCTGATGGGGTGGTGACGGCCGCCGCCCACGGCCGCTCGCGTCAGCCCTCCGGCAGGACGATCCGGAAGCGCGCGCCGCTCAGCCCCTCGGCCTCGGAGGCATCGAGGGTGAGCGTGCCGCCGTTGATCCCGATCAGCTCGGCGGCGATCGGCAGGCCGAGCCCCGTGCCGCCGGAGCGCATGGAGCCCTGAAACGGCGCGAACAGGTTCTCCCGGGCGCGCGCCGGCAGTCCGGGGCCGTTGTCGGCGACCAGGATCGTGATCCGGCCCGGCGCCCCGCGGGAGGCCACGACGCGGACCGCAGCCTCCGGCACGGCGGCCCCGTCGAGCGCCTGCACGGCGTTGCGGACGAGGTTGGCCAGCGCCCGCGCCAGTTGCTCCGGATCGGCCTGCACGCTCAGGTCGGCCGCCGCGACCTGCACGGAGACCGGATGCGCCGCCAGCGCGGCGAGATCCGGAAGCTCCGCGAAGATGGGCGCCAGCGGCGTGCTGGCCAGGAGCGGCGTCCGCTCGGAGACGCGCCCGTAAGCGAGCGTCGCCTCGCAGAAGCGGATCGCCCGGGCCAGCGTCCCCACGAGGCGCGGGGCCACACGCTGAACGGTCGGATCCTCGGTACCCTCCAGGCGATCGCCGAGAAGCTGCGCGCCGGTCAGCAGGTTGCGCAGCTCGTGGCTGATCTTGCTGACGGCGAGCCCGAGTTCGGCGAGCCGCCGCTTCTGGCGGAGCTGGTCGGCGAGGCTGCGCTGCATCCGCCCGAGCGCCCGCTCGGCCTGGCCGATCTCGTCGCTGCGGCGGGACGGGGCGATGATCCGCCCCGCATCCTCCGGATCGTCCGCGAAGACCGTGATGCTCGTGGCGAGCCGCCGGACCGGCCGCACGATGAGCACCTGCAGCACCACGAAGACGAGGCCAGCCGCGGCGGCCGCGATGATCAGCGAGGAGACCAGCAGGCGCAGGGCATAGTCGATCATGGCGGTGCGCAGCGGCGCCTCGTCGAGGAGGATCTCGACCCGGTCGAAGCCGATTCCCCCCTCCCCGATCACGCGGATCGGCTCGCGGACCGGCGCCACAAGGGTGCGCCACGCCCCCCGGATCGCCGACAGCGCTGTGACGTCGCGCAGATCGACGATGTCGGCGACCTGCTCGGGCATGGGCTCGATGGCGAGCAGGCGCTGGGCGCCACCGCCGCGAACCGCGATCGCCCGAGCATTCACCCCGGCCAGGAGCCGGCTCTCCAGCGCCTCGGAGACCGGCTCCCCGGTCCGGCCGTCGAGGACCAGGGCGGCGACCTGCGCGGCCGCCAGGCGGTCCGACATCCACTCGACCCGGTAATTGGCCACCGCCGGCACATAGGTCAGCACCTCGGCCACCACCACGAACGCGACGGTGACGAGGAACAGCCGCCCCGACAGGCCGAGGCGGGCCGTGCGCCGCTCCGGCAGATCGCGGCTCGGGGCGGACGCCGGCATCGCCGGTGCCGCGGCCTCATCGGACTCGACGGACACGCCGGTCACGCTCCGCGCGGGCATCGCGGATTCGGATCGGCGGAGGGCGGATTGAGAAAGCTCGAGCCGGGTCCGGCCTTCGCGGGATACATGTTCGCAAGCCACAGATTCGCAGGCGGCAATACAGGCTCTCGGCAGTGAGCACTATACGATATCCACCCGCAGGCGGTTGCATGTGCCCTCAGACACGGAAAAACACAGCCGGCGGAGGATTGCGTATCCCGGGCGTCGCTCTCAGCCGCGTCTGGCGCGCCGGCTCAGCAGCACGCTGACCAGGGCGAAGACGGCCAGCATCGCGAGGCCCGCCACCATCTTGGGCGTGACGAGGGCCCGCAGGCTCAGGGCGTCGTCACAGCCGCCCGCCCCCGCCGCCAGGCAGGCCGCCTTGGCGGCTTCGTGGGCGGCGACGACGTCCTCGATGCCCGCTCCCGTGGTGGCGTACACGACGGCGCCGGGCAGCAGCCCCAGGAAGGTCGCGAGGACGAAGACCCGCATCTTCACCCCGAAGGCGGCGGGGGCGAGGTTGGTCACCCAGAACGGGAACAGGGGGAGGAGGCGCAGGACCGCGATATAGCCGAAGGCATCGCGCCGGAAGCCTTCGGCCAGCCCGGCGAGGCGCGTGCCGCCGATCCGCCGGAGCAGGTCGGCCCCCGGCCCCCGGCCGATGGCGAACACGAGGGCGGCCCCCGTGGTGGCCGCGCAGACCGCAGTGAGCGCGCCCGGCACGATGCCGAACAGGAAGCCGCAGACCATCGTCAGGATCAGCGTGGCCGGCACCGACACGACCACGGCCCCGACATAGAGGCAGTAGGCCGCGACCAAGGCGCGGAGATAGCCGGCCTCGACGAAGCCGCGCAGCCAGATCCGCGAGGCGAGGAGTCGGTCGAGGCTCAGGAGCTGGGCGGCGCCGGAGACCACGACGATCGCCGACACCGTCAGGAGCAGCACCAGCGGGAGCCAGCGCCGCAGCCGCTTCCAGCGTCCGTCACGCCGCTCTTCGCCGACGGGCGCGTTCCCGGTCTCGATCACCCGGGCTTGCGCATCCGCAGGATCTTGAAGAACCCGCCCGGGAAGGTCGGCTTCAATCCCAGGACCTCGACGCCGTTGCGCCGGGCCCAGGCCTCGATCCGCGTCGCCTTGAAGTCCGACGACCAGCCGATCTTGGTGCAGAGCGGGGCCACGATCTCCTCGACCCGGGCGACCGGGCCGTCGCTCTGGCCGAAATGGTTGGCGAGCACGATGCCGCCGCCCGGCCGCACCACCCGCAGGAACTCGGACATCGCGGCCTCGGGATCCGGCACCAGGGTGATGAGGAACTGTGCCACCACCGCGTCGAAGCTCGCATCGGCGTAGCCCAGGTGGCAGACATCCATCACCTGCAGCCCCTTCACGTGGGACAGGTTCCGGCGCCGGACCTTGGCACGGGCGCGCTTGAGCATGTCCTCGGAGAGGTCGACGCCGCAGACGAAGCTCGATGTCGGATAGTAGCCCAGCGCCAGCCCGGTTCCGACGCCGGCCTCCAGGATCCGCGGCCCATGCTCGGCCGCCGCCTCGACGGCGGCGCGGGCCGCGGGCTCGGTGAGCTTGTCGTAGACCACGTCATAGACGGGGGCCCAGCGGGCATAGGCCTTGCGCATCAGGGCCGTGCTCGGCCCGGCCATCTGCGGCTCGCTCAGCATCGTTCGAAGGTTCCAGAGGTTGAGATCAGGCGGCCTCGCGGGGCCGGGCCGACAACGCGTCGACACGCCGGATGGTGCCGCCGCCCAGGACCCGGGCCCGGGGCCCGTCATCCGCGTAGATCGCGCAGGCCTGGCCCGGCGACACGCCGTCCTCGGGCTCGGTGAGAACGATCTCGGCCGTGCCGTCCGGCCCGACCGTGAGTGTCGCCGGGCGCGGCGGCCGGGTCGAGCGCACGCGCACCGCCACCGGCAGGTCGCGCACGGCCTCGGCCGGGCCCTCGCCGAGCCAGTTCAGGTCCGAGAGGCGGATCCGGGTCGTGGCCAGGGCTGTGCGCGGTCCGACCACCACCCGGGCCGCATCCGGCTCCAGGCGCACCACGTAGAGCGGTTCCGGCCCGGACAGGCCGAGGCCCTTCCGCTGCCCCACCGTGTAGTGGACGATGCCGTCGTGCCGGCCGAGGACGTGGCCGGCGAGGTCGACGATCTCGCCGGGCCGCGCCGCATCGGGGCGCAGGCGGGCGATCACGTCGCTGTAGCGGCCCTGCGGCACGAAGCAGATGTCCTGGCTGTCCGGCTTCTCGGCGAGCGACAGGCCGAGATCCTTCGCGAGCGCGCGGGTCTCGGTCTTCTCCATCTCGCCCAGGGGAAAGCGCAGGAATGCCAGCTGCTCCGCCGTGGTGGCGTAGAGGAAGTAGCTCTGGTCCCGGGCCGGATCGAGGGCGCGGTGGAGCGCCCGGCCGCCGCCCGGCAGCGCCCGGCTCGCCACGTAATGACCGGTGGCCAGCGCGTCGGCGTTCAGGTCCCGGGCGAGGCCCAGCAGATCGCGGAACTTCACCGTGCGGTTGCACTCGACGCAGGGGATCGGCGTCTCGCCCGCAAGGTAGCTCTCGGCGAACTTTTCGATGACCGCGTCGCGGAAGCGGTCCTCGTAGTCGAGGACGTAATGCGGGATGCCGAGATGCTCCGCCGCAGCCCGTGCATCGTTGATGTCCTGGCCGGCGCAGCAGGCGCCCTTGCGGTGGCTCGCCGCGCCGTGGTCGTAGAGTTGGAGCGTCACGCCGACCACGTCGAAGCCCTGCCGCTTCAGCAGGCCAGCGACCACGGAGGAATCGACGCCGCCCGACATGGCGACGACGACGCGCGTCTCGTGGGGGGCTTTGGGAAGATCGAGGGCGTTCATCGCGAGGGTCCGCAGCCGCCGGCCCGGAAGCTTCCTGGCTGCACGGGCCGTCTATAGCGGGACTTCGCCCGGCTTTCCAGGGCGGCCAGCGCCGACACCCGGCAGATCCTGCCGATCGGGCGGCAGGTTCGATCAGGGCCGCGCCGCGCGCCGCGGAAGAGCACTATATTTTTCAGTCTCTTAGCGGGCCACCCCGGTGGCGCGCGGCTTGCTGCGGGCGGCCCAGAGGAGTCCGGTATGGCGAGCGGTGCGGCGGATCGTTTGGATGTCACCACCTGGATTCCGTCCGCGCGGAGTGCGTCTGCCCCGCGGTCAGGCTGGGAGGCGGCGGGCGTGGCCGCCCGGGCCGGGGATTCGACGCAGGATCGCTTCGGCGCCGCCCTGACCGCCGCCCAGGCCCGCGACGACGCGGCGGAGACGCGCGCCCGCACGGTCGACCTGCGCGACCTCGCCGCGTCGGCCCGCACCCGACAGGCCGATCAGCGCGATCAGGCCCAGGCCGCCCGGGCGGCCGGCGACCGTGCGCAGGATTCGGCGCGGCAGGCCGAGGCCCGCGCCGCGGACCGGACGGCCGACCGCGCCCGACAGGCGGAGGCGGCGGCTCCGGCGGGGCGTACCGGCAAGGCCGACGCACCGCGCGCCGCCGCAGACGCACGCCCGGAAGCGCGGATGCCGGCCGCGGCGCGCGACGCACAGACGGGCCAGGCGAAACCCGCCGCACGACAGGGCTCCGAGGCTGCCACGACCTCATCGGATCGCGCCTCCGCCACAGGCGACACGGCGGCTCCCGAGGCGGCGCAGGCCGAGACGACGGTGCAGGCTGAGACGACGGCGCCGCAGACGGCGCCGCAGACGGCCGAGCCCGCCGCCACGCCCGCCGGTTCGGACCCTGCCGCCTCGCTGCTGGCCCTCATCGCCGCGCTGACCGAAGGCGGCGCGGCGACCGGAACGGTCAAGACCGAGGCGCCCGCGGGCACCGGCGCGGCGACCGCGCAGGACGGCGGGACAGCGCTCCTCGGAACGGGCGCGGCCGTGGGCGCTCCCGGCAGCGGCGGGCCGGTCGGCAGCCCCGCGGGTGATGCCGTATCGGGCATCGCCGGCATCCCCTCCGGGGCGAAGGCGGCAGGCGCCGGCAACGAGCCGGGCTCGGTGGGGAAGAGCACCGTCCCGGTGGAGGGCCCGGCGGCCGGCGGCTCTGCGGTCGCGACATCGGACAAGGACGGCCAGGATTTCCTGACTGCCCTGGCCGATATGGGACAGGGCGCAGGTCCGCTCCCAGGCACGCCCCCGGCCCCGCAGGGCGGCCAGACGCCGCCGGTCCCGTCGAGCCCGGCCGTCGGCACGACGAAGGCCGCAGAGGGCACCGCTGCGCCGAACCAGACCGCCGCGCCGGTCCAGACCGATCCGCCCATCCCCCTTGGCCAGGTGCCGATGACCATCGGCCTGCGCTCCCTGCGCGGATCGAACGAGTTCCAGATCCGGCTCGATCCGGCCGAACTCGGGCGCATCGACGTCAAGCTGGAGATCGACAAGGCGCATGGCAGGGTCATGACCCACCTCGTGGTCGACCGGCCCGAGACCCTGGCCCTGCTCCAGCGCGACGCCGGCCAGCTGCAACAGGCGCTGTCCCAGGCCGGATTCGACCCCTCAGGCGGCGGAATCAACCTGTCGCTGCGGGGCGACGGGAGCGCCCAGGGCGGCAGCGGCGGCCAGCAGGGGGATTCCCCCCGCAGCAACGGGGTGAACTGGTCCCAGGATCAGGCCGAGGCCTCCCAGGACATCGCCCCGATCCGCCTTCTGCGCGGCTACGGCGGCGTCGACATGAGAATCTAGGCGGCGCGCGCAAGCGCCCGCATCGCGAACCGACACAGACACAGCGCGCATCCAGGCCCGCGCCAGGGCGCAGCACCGGAGAGATCAGCATGACGAGCGGCATATCGAGCCTCACCAGCACGACGGCGACGAAGAGCGCGTCGTCGAGCAGCAGCAGCGGCAACTCCACCGAGATCGCCAGCAACTTCACGCAGTTCCTGACTCTGCTGACCACGCAGCTCAAGAATCAGAACCCCCTCGATCCGATGGACACCAATCAGTTCACCCAGCAGCTGGTCCAGTTCGCCGGCGTCGAGCAGCAGCTCAAATCGAACGACCGCCTCGACAGCATCCTGAGCGCGTCGCAATCGGCGAGTTCGGCCTCGGCCACGAGCTACATCGGCAAGACCGTGACGGCGGATGGAAGCGCGTCGCAGCTGTCCAAGGGCTCGGCCTCCTGGACGCTGACGCCCGCCCGGGCCGCCTCCAAGGCGGTGATCTCGATCCTCGATTCCCAGAACAACGTCGTGGCCACGCAGAGCACGACGCTGACCGCCGGAAGCCAGGCCTACACGTGGAACGGCAAGACCTCCGCGGGCCTGACCGCGCCGGATGGGAACTATTCGATCAAGGTCTCGGCCACCGACGCCACCGGCGCCACCGTGGCGGTCGACACGAGCCTCACCGGCACCGTCGACGAGGTCGATCTCAGCGGGACGACACCGGTGCTGATCATCGGCTCCCAGAAAGTGCCGCTGTCCAGCGTGCAGACCATCGGGTTGTCCACAAGTGGCACTTAACGAATCACATCCGAGTGACTCGCTTCAACATCTCTTAAGCGGGCGCAAGTACCTTCAATGCTCGACAGGTCAGTCGAGTGTAGAGCGTATCATGACCGAACCGAGCCGCCCGAGAGTGAAGTACGTGATCGGGCCCGACGGCAGCCCCCTGACGATCGCGGATCTTCCGCCCCCGAGCACCCGTCGCTGGGTGATCCGGCGCAAGGCCGAGGTCGTGGCCGCGGTGCGCGGCGGCCTTCTCAGCCTGGAGGAGGCGTGCAAGCGCTACACGCTGACCACCGAGGAATTCCTCAGCTGGCAGTTCTCCATCGACCAGCACGGTCTCGCCGGCCTGCGGACGACGCGGATCCAGCATTACCGCCACTGATTATCCGACGCCTCTGTCGGGCGCCATCGTTCCGGGATGCTGCAGACGCCCCCGGAACCCCAACACGACCGAGGGTGCCGAAACCCGGCGCGTCGGCGGCTCTGGATGACGGGCTCCGCTTCGCAATCCTGGACTGACGCGATGGCCTCACTCCCGCAGCGACCACGTCGACGGCGCCGGTGGGGTGGATCGCCCGAATCCGAGAACCCACGAAGCCGCGTCCGGATTCCGGGCGCGGCTTCGTGCTGTTCCGGCGCCCGCCTTTGGGCCTCGGTTGCGCGGCATTAACGCCTCGCTAACCACGACCTGGGCAATTTCTGCCGAGCGGGCCGCCGGGGTCCGCCAGCGTTAGAGTGCAGCGAATCCTCCCGTGAAGCCGGTCCTCGATCTCGTCACGAAGTTCGGACCGGCCCGAATCGCCGCCATGGCGGCGGTGACGCTGACTCTCATCGGCTTCTTCGCGTTCATCATCCTGCGGGTCTCGCGCCCCGATATGGGCGTGCTGTTCTCCGACCTGTCGATGCAGGATTCGGCCTCCGTGGTCCGCGAGCTGGACAGCCGCGGAATCCGCTACGAGACCCGGGGCGATGCCGGGCAGACGATCCTGGCTCCCCGCCCCGACCTCGCCAAGCTGCGCATGGATCTGGCCGGCAAGGGGCTGCCGACCCAGGCCGGGGTCGGCTACGAGATCTTCGACAAGGGCGATGCGTTCTCGTCCACCAACTTCGTGCAGAACGTGAATCACCTGCGCGCCCTGGAGGGCGAGCTGGCCCGCTCGATCCGGGCGATCGGCCGGGTCCAGGCGGCCCGGGTCCACCTCGTCCTGCCGGAGCGCCGCCTGTTCGAGCGCGACCGGGAGAGCCCGAGCGCCGCCATCGTGCTGAAGCTGATGGGCGACCTCGACGCCGGGCAGGTTCGGGCGATCCGCCATCTCGTGGCCTCCGCGGTCGAAGGCCTCAAGCCCGACCGGGTCTCGATCGTCGACGAGCGCGGCCGGCTGCTGGCGGACGGCGCCCGGGACGCGGGGACCGACGTCGCCAGCGGCTTCGAGGACCGGCAGGCCGCCCTCGAACGGCGCCTGCGCGGCCAGATCGAGGACGTGGTCGCCGGGATCGTCGGCACCGGCCGGGCCCGCGTCCAGGTCAACGCCGAACTCGACCTCAACCGGATCGAAAGCCGCTCCGAGACCTTCGATCCCGAGAGCCGCGTCGTGCGCTCCGCCCAGACCCGCACCGAATCGGCGGTCACCGGCAATGCCGAGGGGCAGGTCAGCGTCGGCAACGAGCTGCCCGGCGCCAATGGCGGCGACAAGGCGCCCACGCCGAAGGACGCGACGAACAAGAACGAGGAGACCACGAACTACGAGATCTCCCGCGTGACGAAGACCGAGATCGCCGAGGGCGGACGGATCAAGCGCCTGTCGGTCGCCGTCGTCCTCGACGGGGTGTACGCCACCGCGCCCGACGGAAAGCAGACCTACAGCCCGCGCACGCCCGCCGAGATCGAGCGGATCACCGCCCTGGTCCGCGGCGCGGTCGGCTTCGACAAGGCCCGCGGCGACCAGATCGAGGTGGTGAACCTGCGCTTCGCGGAGGCGCCGAGCGTGCCGCAATTCATCGAGCCCACGCTCATCCAGTCGCTGCTCGCCCCCACCAAGGAGGACGTGCTGCGGATGGCCGAACTCGCCGTCCTGGCGCTGCTCACCCTCATCGTCCTCCTCACAGTGGTCCGCCCCCTGGTGCGCCAGGTGCTCGCGCCGGTGCCTGAGGCGCCGGCTCTGGCCGCGGCCGGCATGGGCTTTCCCGGCGACGCCGTGGTTGCGGGTCCGAGCGGGACCGTGACGGTCATCGACCGCGACAATCCGACCGCGCGGCTGATGGAGTTCGCCAAGATCAACGGCCAGGTCCAGGCCGAGACGGTCCAGCGCGTGGTCGACATGGTCCGGGCGAGCCCGTCCGAGACCGTCGAGGTGCTGCGCACCTGGATCCAGGAAGAGTGAAGCGTAGGGCGTCGAGGGCAACACGATGGCGGCAGGTGCGGGACAGGGTTTGGCGAACACGCTGGCGACGGCGGGCGGCGATTCGTTCGCGGCGATGCCCGGTCCGCAGCGCGCCGCCGCGCTCCTGCTGATGCTCGGTGAGGAGGAAGGCGCGCCGATCTGGCAGGCGCTCGAAGAGGAGGAGATCAAGAAGGTCAGCGCCGCGATGGTCCAGCTCGGCACGCTGGAGGCGACGACCGTCGAGAAGCTGATCATCGAGTTCGTGACGAAGCTCGGCAACAGCGGCGGCATCTCGTCGAATTTCGAGCGGACCGAGGCGCTGCTCCTCAAGATCTTCCCGAGCGATCAGGTCTCGCTGATCATGGCGGAGATCAAGGGCGCGTCGGGCAAGCGCGTCTGGGCCTCGATCGCCCAGGTCGACCCGGAGATCCTCGCCTCGTTCCTGCGCAACGAGTACCCGCAGACCGTGGCGGTGGTGCTGTCGCGGGTGCGGGCCGACTACGCCGCCAAGGTGCTCACCATCCTGCCCGAGGATTTCGCCATCGACTGCCTCAACCGGATGCTGCGCATGGAGACGGTGCAGAAGGAGGCGCTGCGCCACATCGAGGAGACCCTGCGGGTCGAGTTCGTCTCCACCATCGCCCAGACCCAGCGCCGCGACGCCCACGAGATGATGGCCGATGTGTTCAACGCCTTCGACCGGCAGACGGAAGGCCGCTTCCTCGCCGCCCTGGACCAGGCCAACCGCGGCTCGGCCAAGCGCATCCGCGAGCTGATGTTCACCTTCGAGGACCTGCTGAAGCTCGATCCCGGCAGCGTCCAGACGCTGATGCGCTCGGTCGACAACGACACCCTGTGCCGCGCCCTGAAGGGCGGCAACGAGAGGACCCGGGCCTTCTTCATGCAGCAGATGTCGACCCGGGCTGCCAAGAACCTCACCGACGAGATGGCCGCCCTCGGGCCGGTCCGGCTCAAGGAGGTCGACGAGGCCCAGGCGAAGATGACCGAGATCGCCAAGGACCTCGCCGAGAAGGGCGAGATCATGATCGCCAAGAATAGCGCCGAGGAGGAGCTGGTCTATTGAGCGCCCAATCCGCCCGGAGCGCCAAGCCGTTCCTGTTCGAGACCGATTTCCGCAGCGCCCGCCCGAGCGCCGAGGCCCAGCGCGCCGCCGAGGCCGCGCTCCGCGCCGAGGCCGAGGCGCATGCCCGCGGCCTGCAGGAGGGACGCGCCCAGGCCGAGGCGCAGGTCCAGGGGCGGCTCGCCGACGCCATGACCCGCCTCGCGCTCGCCGCCGCGGGCCTGATCGCCCAGGCCGACGCCCGCGACACCGAGCGCGAGGCGCAAGCGGTCGAGGTGGCCATGCTGATCGCCCGCAAGGTGGCGGGCGACGCCCTCGATGCCGCCCCGCTCGCCGGCATCGGCGAGGCGGCCCGGACGGCGCTCCAGCATCTGCGCGGCGTGCCGCACTTGGTGGTGCGGGTGCACGACAGCCTCGTCGAGGAGGTCGAGACCCTGGTGAAGCGCCTCGCCCGCGAGCGCGGCTACGAGGGCCGCCTCGTCGTCCTCGGCGACCCCGACATGGCGGCGGGCGACGCCCGCATCGAGTGGGCGGACGGCGGCATCGTCCGCGAGCGCGCCCGCATCGAGGCGGCGGTGCTGGACGCCCTCGGCCTGCCGACGAGCCTGTGAGGAGATCCTGATGTCCGACGATTTCAGCCTGCCCCAGCTCGGCGAGCACGACACCGACTACGCGGCGGGCTCGATCCGCGACGCGCCCACCACCCCGAAGACCGCCGCCGACCTGGAGCAGCTCTTCGACGTGCCCGTCATGGTCTCGGCGGTCCTGGGCTCGGCCCGGATGCCGATCGGCGACCTGCTGCGGCTGGCGCCCGGGGCGGTGCTCGAACTCGACCGGAAGGTCGGCGAGGCGATCGACGTGTTCGTCAACAACCGGCTGGTCGCCCGCGGCGAGGTCGTCCTCGTGGAGGATCGGCTCGGTGTGACGATGACCGAGATCGTCAAGGGTGAATGACCCGGGCGACCGAGAATGTGGCCCGGGCGCCGGCGACGGCCGCAGGCCAGTTCGGCGCGTAACCCGCGCCAGGATGTTTGAGAGGGACGAACCATGCGGCTCCTGATGATCGGGCGGCTCAATGGCGAGCTGATCACCGCCTCGAAGATTTGCATGCAGCGCGGCGCGTCGGTGACGCAGGCCGATGCCGTGCCGCAGGGCCTCAACGTCCTGCGCGCCCGGGGCGCCGACCTGATCATGATCGATGTCGGGCTGCCGATCCGCGAGCTCGTCACCGCCCTGGAGGCGGAGCGGATCCGCACGCCCGTGGTCGCCTGCGGCGTGTCGGCGGACGCGTCGGCCGCCGTGGCGGCGATCCGGGCCGGCGCCAAGGAGTACATCCCCCTCCCCCCCGACCCGGAGATGATCGCCGCGGTGCTGGAGGCGGTCGCCACGGATCGCGCGGCCTTCGTCTGGCGCGACCCGTCCATGGAGCGGGTGGTCAAGCTCGCCGAGCAGGTCGCGCGCTCCGAAGCCTCGGTGCTGATCACCGGCGAGAGCGGCACCGGCAAGGAGGTGCTGGCCCGCCACGTCCACCAGAAGTCCAACCGGGCGGGCAAGCCCTTCGTGTCGGTGAACTGCGCGGCGATCCCCGAGGCGCTGCTCGAATCCGAGCTGTTCGGCCACGAGAAGGGGGCGTTCACGGGGGCGGTCGCCCGACGGATCGGCCGGTTCGAGGAGGCCAATGGCGGCACGCTGCTCCTCGACGAGATCTCCGAGATGGACGTGCGCCTGCAGGCGAAGCTGCTGCGGGCCCTCCAGGAGCGGGTGATCGACAGGGTCGGCGGCACGGCGCCGGTGCGGGTCGACATCCGCGTGCTCGCCACCTCGAACCGCAACCTCGCCGAGGAAGTCCGGAAGGGCACGTTCCGCGAGGATCTGCTCTACCGGCTCAACGTCGTCGCCCTGCGGCTGCCGCCCCTGCGGGAGCGTCCGGCCGACATCATCGAACTCGCCACCCACTTCGCCCGGAAATACGCCGCGGTGAACGGGATGCCGGTCCGCCCGCTCTCTCCGGAAGCCCGGACCCTGGTGCTGAAGAACCCGTGGCGCGGCAACGTCCGCGAGCTGGAGAATACCCTTCACCGGGCGGTGCTGCTCGCCTCGGGCGACACGATCGGCCCGGAGGCGATTCTCTCGCCCGACGGCGAGACTTTCGCGGCCGAGGGACCGGCCGCGCGCGCCGCGCAGGTCGCCGAGGCCGCCACCCGCGGGCTGGTGGGGCGGACCGTGGCGCAGGTCGAGTGCGACCTGATCCTCGACACCCTGGATCATTGCCTCGGCAACCGGACTCACGCCGCCCGGATCCTCGGCATCTCCATCCGGACCCTGCGCAACAAGCTCAACGAATACGTCTCGGCAGGGCTCGAAGTGGCCGAGCCCGGGAGCGTCCGGACGAGTGTCGCCTGCGGCTGACGCGCCAGGGGTCGCGGGACCGATCCCCGCTCAGGCGCGCTGCCGCTCGGCGGAAATCCGGCCCGGAATCGATGCGGATGGCGGTGTCTCGACGCGGTGGTGAACGGTCCTAGCGCCGCCCGCTCTGCGCCGCCTTGTGGGCCTCGGTCTGGGCCGCGAAGGCCGCGTCGAGCTTGCGCAGCGACTCGTAGCGGGCCACGTCGCCCTCCACGTCGCGGATCGTCTCCTCGACCAGGTGGCGCTGGAGGGCCACCCGCGGATCGTCGGCGGGCAGCGCCTCCCGCTCCTGCAACCGGAGCACGGCCTGCCGCACCACCGTGTAGACCGCCTCGCGCTCCTCACGGGTCATCGACGGCTGGATCGCCTTCGCGACGAGATCGGAGAAATCCGACATGGCGTGTTAGCGTTCGCTCATTCTGGGACGCCCGAAAGGCCGGGCCGCCTCCCTCTACAGACCGCGCCGCCCCGGATCCAGATCCGGGAGCCGCGACCGCGGCTACATCCTCTGGTCGCGGATGCCTGCGAGCAGGAGCGCGGACGAACTCCAGATCACCAGGAAGCAGAAGAACGCCACCAGCAGGGTATGGCCCCGCTCGGGGTAGAGGCTGTCGGTGGGAAGGACCGGGGGCACGAAGGTGGCCAGGAAGATGTGCTGCTTGCTGGCAGAGACGCGGGCCCGGTCGAGGAGGGTGTGGGCTGATTCCTCGAGCTTCTCGGCGATGGTCCGTTCGACCAGCAGGCCCTCGTACTGGAGCAGCGCCTCGGTCAGGTTCTGCCCGCCCGCGCCGGCGGTGGCGCTCGTCATCTCGTCTTGGAGCGTCTTCATCTGCTGGTCGATGGCCGCGATGTTGGCCACCAGCGTCTGGATCGAGCGCGACCGCTCGTCCAGATTGGAGCCGCGCAGGACCTGCAGGTCGTTCTCGGCCTTCAGCTTGTCCTTCCGCAGGGACGTCAGGGCCGTCAGCGTTCCCTCCGCTGACTTGATCGGATCGATCACGCCCCACTGATTGCGGAAGGCCTGCAGCGCGAGATGCGCCTTGCGCAGACGGTCCTGCGCGACCTTGGCGTCCGCCTCGGCCTGGGCGACCATGTCGGACTGCGCCCGCTTCGAGATGTCGTTGATCAGAGCCTCAGAGCGCAACACCACCGCGCGGGCGATGGTCAGGGCGTCCTCGGGCGTGAAGGCGCGCACGGACAGGCGGATCACGCCTGAGATCGAGTCGATATGCGCCTCGACGTGCTTGCGCCAGTATTTGGTGAGATCCTCGATCGGATCGATCGGATCGAAGCGCGCCCAGAAATCCGCCTCGGACCGCGAAAACATCTTGGAAATGCCGATGCTCTTCTCGAGAGCCTCGACCAGGGTCTGACTGTTGATGTAGTCGCGGACGATGAAGCTGTCCTGGCTGTTATGCTTCTGGATCAGGTTCGTGTACTGGCCGAGCGAGATGTTCTCCATCGGCTCGACATTGCCGCGGACCGCGAACTGGGCCTCCGCGACGTACTGGTTGGACGCGAAGGCGAACAGGTAGAGGCCGACCACCAGGGTGGGCAAAAGCACGAAGAAGCCGATCCGGCGGATGATCCGTGCGCCGTAGCTCGACGTGTCCTCCTGCCGCGGGCGCAGACCGGGCAGACGGGTCCAGTCCAGGCGCTCACGGACCGAGGCGACGAGCGCTCGTGCGGTGCGCTTCTCCGGCACCGGCCGGATCGTCTCCGCGCTCCGCCGCAACTCGGTCATCGTCGGTGCGGCGAACGTCACGATCTCGCCTTCGCGCGTGTCGTCCTTGACGTCGTCGAAGCTCATCCGCTCTTTGTTCCTGGGTCTGCGCCGGTTCCGCTGCCGCGGCGCCGGCCGAGGGGCGGCCCGTGCGCGATAACCGGAATCCCGTTCTTTTAGGCCCTTTTTATGGCACCCGGCTTGGCCGCTCCGCCCGTCGCTGCACCGCGGCGACAGGCACCGTAGCCCGCACCGGGTATCGCGTCCTACAGTCTCTGGATGATGACAGAACCCCATGTCCCGGGCGTGGATGGCCGCCCGACCGGCCGTTCGGCCAAGACCAAGCTCACCGAGATCGTCGTCGTCTGTTCCAAATGCGCCAAGCGGCAGGGTCTGCGCGGCCGAGACCTCCGTGCCCTGCTGAAAAAGGCCGGAAAGCAGGCCGTCCAGGACGGGGGAGCCGGCCGCCGGAGGAAGCTCTGTGTCGTGGAATCGGGCTGCCTCGGCCCCTGCCCCAAGCGCGCGGTGGCGGTCGCCACCGGCGCGAGCCTGGCTGCGGGCCGCGTTTTCCTGCTCGATCCCACCGCCGGCCCGGCCGAAGCGCGTGCCGCCGTACTCGATCCCGTCCTGCCCCGTCGTGCAATCCCCGAATTCGGCCCCAATACCGCTCTAGCGGCGATACCATCCGACGAATCGCCGCCGGTCCGCTGACCGGCACAACCTGGAGCGCGCTCTTGCCCGCCTCTCGACGCGAGGCCCCCGCACCGTGACCGGCAACCACGTTTCCCGGAAGCGGCGGGCAGCCCACGCCGTGCTGCGTCGCCTCCCCTTGATCGGTACCCTGATCGGCCTCGGTCTCGCCGTCTGGCTCGTGGCGACCAACGATCTGGCCGCCGTGGCCACGGCCTTCGGGCGGATCGGCTTCGCGGGCTTCGCCGGCGTCACGCTGGTGCGGATCCTCGTGATCCTCCTCTGCGGCCTCGCCTGGGCGCGCATCCTCGACGGGCTGCCGCCCCCGGCCGGCCCGGCCTGTCTGATCCTGCGCTTCGTCCGCGAAGGCATCAACGTTCTGCTGCCCGTCGCCTCGGTGGGCGGAGACGTCCTCGGGGCACGCCTCCTCACCTTCTGGGGTGTTGCCGGGTCCCTGGCGGCGGCCTCGGTCCTGGCCGACCTGCTCTTCCAGGTCGGAACCCTCGCTTTGTTCGCCAGTCTCGGCGCGGGCCTCCTGAGCCGGGTCCAGGGCGCCGAAGCGGCTGCGCTCGCCAGCTGGACGCTGCGGACGCTGGCGGTGGCCGGTCTGGTGGTCGCGGCGTTCTTCGCCCTCCAGCGGATCGGCATCGTGCGGGTGATCGAGGA
The DNA here is from genome assembly GCF_003254375.1 of Methylobacterium sp. XJLW. Lineage (NCBI taxonomy): Bacteria > Pseudomonadati > Pseudomonadota > Alphaproteobacteria > Hyphomicrobiales > Methylobacteriaceae > Methylobacterium > Methylobacterium sp. XJLW. Next base: position 1,296,094 of record NZ_CP016429.1, read on the forward strand.
TCGGCTCACCGCCCTCGGCCGGCGCTTCGTGCGCGAGACCGAAGCGCGCCCCGAGCCGCCCCGGCGGATCCAGGGGGCTCTGGACACGATCTGGGCGCCGAGCCGACGGGGCCACCTGGCCCAATCCTTCGTCCTGCACGCGCTGGCTTGGCTGCTCGGCACGGCAGAGATCGCCGTCGTCCTCGCCTGCATCGGCGTGGATCATGTCGGCTTGGCCGACATCCTGGTGATCGAGGCGCTCAGCCAGGCGATCAAGGCCGCCGCCTTTCCGGTCCCGAGCGGCCTCGGTGTGCAGGAGGGCGGGCTCGTCCTGGTCTGCGGTCTGTTCGGTATCGATGCCGGCACCGCCCTCGCCCTCTCGCTCGCCCGCCGGGTGCCCGACGTGGTGCTCGGCCTGCCGGCGCTCCTCGTCTGGCAGAACCTCGAAGCGCGCCGGGCCGGGGTGCGTCCGGCCACACCCAGCTGCGACAATCCGTGACCCAGAATCGTCCCGTGCCGCCTCGCCCGGCGGCCCTTGTCCCGAAGCCGCGCCTGCGGCTGCTCGCCCTGGCCGGACTGGCCGGCGGTCTGCTCGCCGCCGGCCCCGCCCTCGCGCAGAGCGTCACCCTCGATCTGGGCGCCGGCGGCACCACCGAGCGTGCCCTGCAGCTCGTGGCGCTGATCACCGTCCTGGCGGTGGCCCCGTCGGTGCTGGTCATGGCCACGGCCTTCACCCGCATCGTCGTGGTGCTGTCGATCCTGCGGTCGGCGCTGGGCACCCAGACGGCGCCACCGACCGCGGTGCTGGTCAGCCTGGCGCTGTTCCTGACCGCCTTCGTGATGGCCCCCACGGGCCGCGCGGCCTACAGCGCCGGCATCGAGCCGCTGGTCGCCGGCCGGATCACGCAGGCGCAGGCGTTCGAGCGCGCCTCGGCGCCGTTCAAGACCTTCATGCTGCGCAATGTGCGCGAGAAGGACCTGAAGCTGTTCCTCGACCTCGCCAAGGTGCCGGCGCCGAAAGGCCCGGAGGATGTCGGCCTGGAAATCGTGACCCCGGCCTTCATGATCTCGGAACTGCGCCGTGCCTTCGAGATCGGCTTCCTGCTGTTCATCCCGTTCCTGATCATCGACCTCGTGGTCGCGTCGGTTCTGATGGCCGTCGGCATGATGATGGTCCCACCGGCGACGGTCGCCCTGCCGTTCAAGCTGATCTTCTTCGTGCTGGTCGACGGCTGGACCCTGGTCGCCGGTTCGCTGGTCCAGAGCTACGGCGGATGACGGCAGCCGCGACCGGCCGTCGACGATCCGGGCGAATCCGGACGGCCTCCGCGGCGACACCGCAGGATCGCGCGATGGCGGGGATCGGTGCGCGGAGTTGCCTGACGGGCCGCGCGGCATCGGCCTAGACGCGGCCGGCCTGCGGCCCCTGCCGGGCGATCCCGCTCGACGTGCCGGCGCCCTGCAGGCCGCACAGGATCTCGCGCCGCTCGGCCTTCCGTTCGGGCGTGCAGACGCGACCGTCGTCGGTCGTCAGGAAGGCGTCCGGATCGACGGGCCGGCTCACCCGGGCGGCGCGCCGGGCGAACCGGCGCTGCTCTGCTGGCCGCCCGCCCCGCCTGCCTGCGGAGCCTCCTGGGACGCCTCGCCGCTCGCGCCGGGTGCGTCCGGCCCGCCGCGCGCGGGTGTGGCGGCGTCCGGGTAGCGCTTGCGATACTCGGCCAGGAACGCCGACAGGGTCTGAGCCTTCGTGGCGCGCGCGGCGATGTCCCGGAAGCCCGGCGCCCGGGTCGGGTCCATGCCGGTCAGGAGCGCGAAGGTGCGGGCGTCCGGGCTCGCCGCCATGGCCTCCGAGAACTTCGCCTTGAGCCGCTCCAGGCCGATGGCCTCGTGCGCGAGATCGTAGGCGATCGCGGCGCGGATCACGTCGGCGCGCGCCTGATCGTCCAGCGGCTGGCCGGACTGCCACGAATCGCCGAGCAGCGCCTCATGGGCCTCGCCGGCCTCGCGCCAGCGGCGTGCGCCCCAGTAGATGTCGGCGCGCAGCCGGTCGATATCCGGGCCGCTCTCGCCGTCGATCGTCTCCAGGGCGAGGTCGGTCCGGGTCAGGTCCGACAGGGCACGGGCGCGGATCAGGCCGCGGGCGCGCCTGAGCTCGCCCGGGAGCTCGGGCAGCTCGGTGGCGTCGAGGGCCTTGAGCGCCTCCATCGGCTTGTCGTCCATCAGCCGCACCGTCGCGAGCCGCGTCGCCACGGCGGACCGCGCCGGGCCGGTGAGGCGGTTGTCGATCTGGTACTTCAGGAGGTCGGCGGCGGAATCGAGGAGGTCGAGGCCCACGAGGCGGTCGGCCAGCCGGCGCACCACCGCGTCGCCGCGCCGCCCGATCGGGCTCAGCTCCCGGAAGTCGAAGAAGAGCGCCACGGCCTCGATCCCGGAGAGCTTGTCGCCCTTGTCGGTGAGGTACAGGTTCTCGAAGGCCATCTGCGCCTCCCGCGTCAGGGCCTCCGTGGTGGGGGCGTTGGGCGCGGAGGCATTGGCCCGGCGCACCACCGTGAAGGCGTCCCGCCACCGGCCCGCGTCGAGGTAGAGGCGGGCGAGGCCGGCGGTGATGCCGTCCTCGACCGGGCCGCCGTGCCAGGTCAGGGCGAGCCGCTCCAGCCGCTCCGTGGCGGCATCGAGGGCCAGCTTGCCGGAAGCCCGAGCCAGGAGCGCCCCCCTGAGGGCGGCCTCGCCCGAGACCGGCCGCACGGCTGAATCCTCCAGGCGGGCATAGGCGTCGAGGGCCGCCTCGGTCTGGCCGGTCGCCTCGGCCACGCGGGCGCGGACCAGGGCCAAGCGGTCCCGGATCCAGGGCGCCAGATGACGCTCTGCCTCGGCCCGGGCGGCGGCGGTCTCGGCATCGCCGTTCTCGATCGCCGATTCCGCCGCGCTCGCCCGGATCAGCTGCGCCACATCCGTGGGATAGCCACTGGCCAGCGGCAGCACCTTGAGGAAGCCGGCTTCCGCCGCCTTCCAGTCGCCCGCACCCGCTGCCGCCATCGCCCGCCACAGGGCGGCCTCGCGATCATCGGCCAGGGGCGGCACGCTGAGGGCCTTCAGCGCCTCCGCGTTCCGGCCGATCCGCACCAGGGCCATGCCCCGCAGGATGGCCGTCTCGCGCTGGGAGGCCAGGAGCGGATCGTCGGCGGCCGCGATCTCGAGGACCGTGAGGCCCTCGTAGTCGAGGCCGTTGGCCAGATCCGCACGCGCCAAAGCGAGGCGGGCCGGACCGCGCTCGGATGGCGTCGCAGCGACGGCCGCGTCGAAGAGGCCGCGCAGGGTCTCGCGGACGTTGCCCATCCGGGCACGCTCCCAGGGCTCCTTCGCGATCGCAAGCGCACCCGCATCCGCGAGCACCGCTTCCGGCTTGCGGGCCGCCATGGAGGCGGCGAGACCGCCCTCACGGCCGATCGAGACGCTCTCGAGCTCGGGCCGCACGGCGAGATCGTCGGCGCCGGCCAGCACCGCGAGACCGTGCCGGCTCGGCAGGATCTCGAAATCGACGAAGCGGCGGCTCTTCGGGTTGCCGACCGGGCGCTGCGCGGCCGAGGTGACCACCGCGATCCGCTCGTTGTCGAGGGTGAGCCACGTCGCCGAACCGGGATGCGGCAGCGCCAGGGTGACGGCCATGCGGCCGGACGGATCGGGTTTGCGGACGGGATCGATCGTGTCGCTCGGACTCAGCGTCTCGCCCGCCGAGAGTTCCCAGGCGACTCCGCTGGCGGTGGTGACGGCGCTGAGATCGACGAGGCGTCCGGGCGGGACGGGAAACCGCATGACCGTGAGCGGGCCGCTCCGGGCGGGCGGCCCCATTGGCGCGAGCCCCTGGCTCGCCGGCGGCAGGGTCACCGGCTCGGCGGTCTCGAAGGCCAGGGTCGCGACGCCGCCGCGCTCGAACAGGATGGCCGGCGGCAGGGTTTGGAACGGGAAGACCAGGCCGCCGCCGGCACGGCGCTTCGGCGGTGCCTCGGGAGGCCGGGGCGGAGCGGCCGGCGCCGCCTGGCGTGGCGGGACCGGGACCGGGATCGGCGGCGACGCTGTCGCAGCGGCTGGACCCGGCACGTCGACGGCGGCCGTCGCCGGCTCCGGCGGCTTGCGCCGGACCACGTCCACGATGATGGCGCCGTCCTCGCGCTCGGTGCCGATCGTGAACCCGTCCTCGGGGGTGACGAGCAGGCTCGCCGAACTCGCGTCGATCTCCGTGGCCAGCTTGGCGATGCCCGGCCTCGGACGGCCGCGGGTCTCGCCCGTGTCGATGGTCCAGGCCCCCACCACCCGCACCCGCGTCGCCGGCCCCTCGGCGGTCACCGTTGAGACGGCCTCGGCGGGCAGGCGCAGCGACAGCCGCGTCAAGGTCGGAAGCCGCGCCAGTTCGAGCGCCAGCGGCCGGCGCACGGGTTCCGGGATGCGCGCCCTGAGCGCCTCCTCGGCGGCCCGAGCCCGGCGGGCGAGTTCGGCGATCACCTCCGGCGGGAGCGGCGGCGGCAGGCCGGACCAGCCCTCCGGCAGCAGGTCCACGAACACCCGCTCGCCGGCCGTCTGGACGTTGACCTGGTAAGGCCGCTGCAGGGCGAGCCGGAGGCCCGTCCCGTCAGGATCGCGGCGGACGCTGGCGACGAAAGCCGGCATGTCGTCGGCGAGGTGCTCGGGCCCGGCCGCGATCCGCTCGCCGTAGCCGACGAGCAGCACGCCGCCGGCGAGCTTGGTCTTGATCGCGACCGGCTTGTCGAAGGTGAACACGATCCGGCCGTAACCGCCGGCACCGTTGCCGCTCTCGCTGCCCTTCGCGCCGATCAGCCGTGCGGCCAGGACCGGGTCGATCGCCGCCAGAAGGGCAAGCAGCGCCAGCGACGCCGTCGTCAGCAGCCGCACGCCACGTCCTCGACCGACCCGGGGTCGCCCGCCCACCGATCCCATCGCCTCGCCGATCCGAACCCGGCGCGCGGCACTGGACGCGCCGCGGCGCGCGGCGCCACATCTCGGCGGGATCCTGCCGCGCTGCGGCTAACGCTGGCTTAACCGTAACCGGAAAAGGCGACGGGCCTCAGCCGCTGAGGGCGACGGCCCGGTCGAAGGCCTGGGGGAAACCCACCAGCGGCACCGAGACGGTGGCCGGTTCGGTGCCCCCCGCCTTCTGACCGGTCACGGTGAGCGCCTTGGCGGTGCGCATGCCGTCGAGGGCCAGCGTCGGGAAGCTGATCGCCACGATGCAGCCCTCGGCGCTGCAGGTCGTGTAGGGCGCGCCCTTGCCCAGGGTCTGCTCGTCGAGCTTGAAGGTCACGCCCGGCTCGATGGCAAGTCCGAAGGGCATGAGCACGATCCCCTCGGAGCGGCCGTTCGCCGGCGTCTGCAGCTCGATGCCGAACTTGCGCCGGCCGGTCTGCGAATCACCCTGCGCCTGGGCCACGATGCAGGTGACCTTCTCGTTCGGACGCGTGCAGGTCATCGTCCAGTCGCCGTAGCTCTCGCTGACGGTGCTGGCTCCGGTGGGCCACGCGGCGTGGGCCGGCGCCGCCGCAGGCGTGGCGGCCGCCTCGGACTTCGCCGCCTCGGCGGGCTTGGCGGCCTCCGCGGGCTTGGCCGCCTTGTGGGGGACGGGCTTCGGCCGGGGCTTGGGACGTGCCTTGGCGGGTGCCTCGGCGGCCGGCGCGGCCTCGGGCTCGGCATCCTGTGCGCGCGCCGCCAGGATCGGGACCGCCGTGAGCAAGGTCGCGATCAGGCTGAGACGCAGATGCGCACGAAATGTCGGCATGGAATCACGATCCCCCGAAGCCATTGGACGGCAGAGCCGCCTAATGCCCTAGCCGGGGCGACGCAATCGTCCGGAGCATCGTCAGTGGGTCGGGGGCCGCCCTCAGAGCGGATTCGGGCCGCCGACGGCGCGGGCCAGGGCGCAGCGGCGCGCGAAGGCGGTCTCCGCTCCGTTGCGCAGGCCGCGGGCGACCGCAAAGACGAGGGTGAGGAAGCCGGGATCACGGTCGGCGGTCTCGACGGCCGGGCCGGGGATCCGGGAGGTTATGAGCGCGAGCATGACGGACTCCAAGTGCGAGGGCCCGGGCGTTTCCACGCTCCCCAGTTCCTGCGGTCCTCTCGGTGACCTTGCTGCACTGCAATATGAGCCATGCACGCGGAGCCTGCCATCCGTTCCAAGGCGGGGGGCGCATGCGTCGAGGTCATGGTTTCGACCCGGCGCGTGCAAGATGCCGTTAACGAAGGCGCGGATCCGCGCGGTTGACCGGCGACGGGCGAGCGGCCATTGAGCGCGCTTCCGGCGACTCGGCCCCTGGACCGCACCGGCACCGCTCCGGCGGCGCGGGCCTGTCGCTGCACTGTCACACGCGCGCCATAACCCGCCCGCGAGCCAGATGAGCGGACGCGCCCGGCATCCGCCAACGAGGATATCCCGCATGACCGATCAGCCGACCCGTCACCCGATCCACGGCCGGATCACCGGCCCCATCGTGATGATCGGCTTCGGCTCGATCGGCCGGGGCACCCTGCCGCTCATCGAGCGCCATTTCGAGTATGACCGGGCCCGCTTCACGGTGATCGACCCGGTCGACACGCATCGCGCCCTCGCCGAGAAGCACGGCCTGCGCTTCGAGAAGGTGGCGCTGACGCCGGAGAACTACCGCGACGTGCTCACCCCGCTCCTCACTGAAGGCGGCGGCCAGGGCTTCTGCGTGAACCTGTCGGTCGACACCTCCTCGCGGGCGATCATGGAGCTGTGCCGCGAACTCGGCGCCCTCTACATCGACACCGTGGCCGAGCCCTGGCCGGGCTTCTACTTCGACAAGACCAAGAGCCAGGGCGACCGCACCAATTACGCCCTGCGCGAGAACATCCTCGACGCCCGCGAGCAGAAGCCGGGCGGCACCACGGCGGTCTCCTGCTGCGGCGCCAATCCCGGCATGGTCTCGTGGTTCGTCAAGCAGGCGCTCCTGAATATCGCCCAGGATACCGGCCTGGAGCGGCCGGAGCCCAAGACCAAGGCCGAGTGGGCCGCCCTGATGAAGGATCTGGGCGTGAAGGGCGTCCACATCGCCGAGCGGGACACGCAGCGCGCCAAGAATCCGAAGCCGCGCGGCGTCTTCGTCAACACGTGGTCGGTCGAGGGCTTCGTCTCCGAGGGCAACCAGCCGGCCGAGCTCGGCTGGGGCACGCACGAGACCTGGAAGCCCGACAACGCCCGCGAGCAGGAGAAGGGCTCGCGCTGCGCGATCTATCTGCTGCAGCCGGGGGCCGACACGCGGGTGCGCACCTGGGTCCCGACCGCCGGCTCGCAGTTCGGCTTCCTCGTGACCCACAACGAGGCGATCTCGATCGCCGACTACTACACGGTGCGCGAGGGCGATAAGCCGGTCTTCCGGCCCACCTGCCACTACGCCTACCACCCGGCCGACGACGCCGTGCTGTCGCTCCACGAGATGTTCGGCAAGGCGGCCAAGGTGCAGGAGCAGCAGCACATCCTCGACGAGACCGAGATCGTCGACGGCATCGACGAGCTCGGCGTGCTCGTCTACGGCCACAAGAAGAACGCCTACTGGTACGGCTCGCAGCTCTCCATCGAGGAGACCCGCAGGGTCGCACCGTACCAGAACGCCACCGGCCTGCAGGTGACCTCGGCGGTGCTTGCCGGCATGGTCTGGGCCCTGGAGAACCCGGAGGCCGGCATCGTCGAGGCCGACGAGATGGATTTCCGCCGCTGCCTGGAGGTCCAGACCCCGTATCTCGGCCCGGTCGTGGGCGTGTACACGGACTGGACGCCGCTCACCGACCGCCCGGGCCTGTTCCCGGAGGACATCGACACCAGCGATCCCTGGCAGTTCCGCAACGTGCTGGTGCACGGCTGAAGGCTCTGCCGCGCCCCGTCAGCCGGGGCGCGGATCCGCCGCCTGAACGGCAGCGCAATCCTGCACGCAAAAGGGGCCCCGTCCGGCCCCGTCGTCGTGCATTCGCCGCGCGGCAGCGGTCCGTGACCCGGATCCGCCGCCTGCGCCCGGGATGGCACCAGCCCGGACAGCGTCAGCCGGCTTGGCTACTCGGCCTGCCGCCGCGTCACGAGGGTGCGGCCCGGCTCGACCTCGTTCTTGTCCTGGTACAGCGGCACGATCGCCCGCAGCCAGCCGCGGACCTCGCGGCCGCCGTAATTGCGCTCGACCACGTCGTGGGTGAGGTAGGCCTGGAGGTTCACGGGCCCGAAATTGTAGCCGACGAGACCGCCCACCGCGATCTGCCCCTGCGGGCGGTAGCTCGCCACCCCGGTGGGAAGGTCCGTCGACCCGAACGCCACCGCGCCGACCTGCCACGCGCCGAACTTCTTCGTCATGGTCAGGTCGAGGTTCAGGTAGTCCGGGTACAGGGTGCCGCTGGGCGAGCGCGGGTCGAGGAAGACGCCGTAGAGCAGGTTCGCCGTGAGGTTCCAGCCCTGGCCGGTGTAGCTGACCGCGAAGCGGTGGGTCAGCGAGGCGGACTGGGTCAGGAAGCGCGTCTGGATCGGCAGGTAGCCGCCGAACAGGTAGCTGACACCCACATCCCCGCCGAGATCCCAGGCGAGCTGCGCGGCGAGCAATTGCTGGCCGACGCCGCTCTGGTAGGGCGCCCCCTGGCTGCTCGCGGCCGCGATCGGCTGGGTGAAGAAGAATTGCAGGCGCGCGCCCGCGACGTCCCAGGGCGTCGCCCACGCGAAGGTCGGCAGGTTGACGTTGGTCGCGGAATCCCGCGGGCGGGTGCCGCGCACGCCGAAGCTCGACAGGTTCACGAAATACAGGCCGACGGGAAGCTGATCGCCCACCGGCAGACCGACCGTCTGCCCCGGCTGCGCAGCGGAAGCCGCCCGGGCGCCCGTCGCCGTCGACGCGACGGAGATGGGAGCGGTGACGGCAAGAACCACCGCCGCGAACTCGCGTGACGTCAGGCTAAATCCGACCATGAGAACCCCGAACCAGGCCCCCGGGATGCGGGGCCGATCAGGGTTGGACGGGCGCTCGCTCCGACAACATCCCGCCGTTACGGCCAAGCCGTGCGCAACGGCACAGCCTCGACGGTCCGATCTCTTGGGACGGGACTAAATCACCGGTTCTCAACTTCCACGACGAAATCGCTGCTGTAGGTCGCGCCCTCCACCGGGTTCGAGACCCAGCGGCAGCGCCCGACCGCGAGGTCGTGGCCCGCGTGGAAATGCCCGGAGATCCACAGCGCCGGTCGCGCGGGATCGGAAAGGGCGTCGAGGGCCGTGCTGGCATAGAAGGCCGGCACCCACCAGGGAACGCCGGCCACGTCCCGGAACCGGTCCGCGGCCAACGGGCTCGCCGGGTGATGGGTCACCACGACGGTCGGACCGTCGTGCGGGATCTGCAGCGCCGCGTGCAGGGCGGCCCGCTCGATCCGGTGCTCCGCCATCGCGTCCGCGGGCTGCCAGGGGCTGCCGTCGGCCTTGCGGATCGCGCCGAGATATTCCCGGGAGCCCGTCACAGGATCGGTCATGCGGGCGGCCGCGTAGGCCACCGGATCGGCGGGCCGGTCCGGGGCATCCGGGGCGAGCCAGCGCCCGGCGAGGTCCCAGTCGCTCCACAGGGTGGTGCCGACGAAGCGGACGCCGTCGATGACGCAGCTCTGCGCGCGCTGGAGCAGATGGATCCGGGCACCCAGCTCGTTGAGCCGGGCGACCTCGCCTTCCAGGGCGGCGAGCAGCTCCGGTGCGGTGCGCCGGTCCCCGGTCGGGGCATAGCGCTCGTGGTTGCCCGGCACCAGCACGATCGGCCGCCCCTGGGCGAGATGCAGCAGGGCCGCGAGCCCCCGTTCGGGATGCCCTTCGTGGAGGTCGCCGGGGCAGGCGAGCAGGTCGAACGGCTCTGCGGGCGGCGCGATCAGGTCGAGGCGGCGCCGCTCCAGGTGCAGATCCGAGATGGGGAAGATGCGCATGATGGTCGCTGCTGAGGGGCCGCTATCGTGCGGCTCTGCGCTCGGCCGCGGCCGCCTTGAGGATGTCGGCGGCCGAGTCGGCGTTGAGGATCGCGATCCCGGCCGCCACGACGAGGTCGGGCCAGGGGGATGGGTGGAGGGCCGTCACGAGGCCGGCGGCGATGATCGCCAGATTGGCGTAGGCGTCGTTGCGTGCCGAGAGATAGGCCGCCCGGGTCAGGCTGCCCGAGCCGGAGCGATGCCGGGCGAGCATGAGCGCGCAGGTCAGGTTGACGGCCAGTGCCCCGAGCCCCGCGAGGGTCAGGGGCAGAGCGGCGGGGGCGGTGAAATCGGCGATCTTGCCGTAGGCCGCCCAGGCGCCCGCCAGCGCCGGCAGCAGCAGGATGCCCGCCATGGCGGTCCCGAGGCGGGCGCGGTTGCGCGCGCTCCAGCCGAGGCCCGCGAAGATCAGCAGGTTGATCGCGGCGTCCTCGAGGAAATCGAGGCTGTCGGCGATCAGCGCCACCGAGCCGATGGCGAGCGCCACCGCGATCTCGATGCCGAAATAGCCGAGGTTGAGCGCCGCCACGCGGGCGACGACCGGGCGCAGGGCGGGCCGCGCGGGCGGGGGCACATCATCGGCGATCACGGGACGCCTCTTCGCCGACGCGCACGGCTCTGTCGAGCGGCTGTTGAGAAAACCCTGTCGGCGGCTCAAGAAAGTTCGAGGCCCTTCAGCCTTTGTCCGGGTGGATTCGGCGCCGGGATCGTGCGACGCCGTTTCCGGAGCCGGCCGCACGAGACGAATGACCGGCCCGAACCGGAGGTCTGCCGCGTCATGCTGCCCGAACTGCGCGTGCTCTATTTCGAGGATCTCGAAGTCGGACTGTCGGAGACTCTGTCGAAGACCATCGCCTCGTCGGATGTGGTGGGTTTCGCCGAGATCACCGGCGACCGCAATCCGATCCACCTGTCCGAGCACTTCGCCGCGCGCACGCCCTTCGGCACCCGCATCGCCCACGGCCTGTACACGGCCGGGCTGATCTCGGCGGTGCTGGGCACGCGCCTGCCCGGACCGGGCGCCGTCTACATCTCCCAGACCCTGAACTTCCGCGCCCCGGTGCGGATCGGCGACGTCGTCGACGTCACCGTGACGGTGGCCGAACTCATGCCCGAGCGGCGGCGGGCGCGCCTCGCCTGCCGGTGCTCCGTCGGGGGCGAGACCGTCCTCGACGGCGAGGCGCTGGTGAAGGTGCCGACCAAGGCCGAGGCCGACCCGCTGGCGAGCCGCACCGAGCGCGCCCAGGGCTGAGGTGACCCCGGACCCGGAAGACCTCGGCGACCCGGACGATCCCCGCCTGGAGCCCTATACCCGGATGCGCGAGCGCGACCTCGTCGGCCGCGCCGGGCGCTTCATCGTCGAGGGCGAGGTGACGCTGCGGCTGCTCCTCGGCCGCCGCAGCCGGTTCCGCGCGGAATCGATCCTGATCGCCCCGGAGCGCTGGCCAAGCCTCGTCGCCGACGTCGCCGCCTGCCCGGAGCCGCCTCCGGTCTATTGCGCCAGCAAGGCGGTGATGAGCGCGGTCACCGGCTTCCCGATCCACCGGGGGGTCCTGGCCATCGGCCTGCGCGGCGCGGAACCCGCGGCGACCGCCCTCGTGCCGCCGCCGCCCGCACCCGCGCTGGTGGTCGGCCTTGCCGGCCTGACCAATCACGACAATGTCGGCGCCGCCTTCCGCAACGCGGCCGCCTTCGGGGCCGACGCGGTGATCCTCGACGGAGAGAGCTGCGATCCGCTCTATCGCAAGAGCATCCGGGTTTCGGCCGGGGCCGCGCTGATCCAGCCCTTCGCGCGGCTCCCGGCGGGGCAGGACTGGCTGCGGCTGGCCGACGCCCTCGACCTCCAGCCGTTGGCCTTCAGCCCGGGGGCGACCGAGCCCCTGGATGCCCTCACCGTGCCGGCGCGGGCGCTCCTGATCCTCGGCACCGAGGGGCCGGGCCTCGACGCGGCGACGCTGGCCCAGGCGCGGCCGCTCCGCATCCCCATGGCCGCCGGATTCGATTCGCTCAACGTCGCCACGGCGGCGGGCATCGCCCTGTTCACCATCGCCCGCGGCCAGGGGCGCCTCGGTCCGACGTGAGCGCGCGGCGCCGGCGGGTCGGGGCCCGGAATCCGATCTCGGCATCGCCGCCCTGGCCGGGCGCCCGATGCAGGGGGCGGTCGGCAGCGGGACCTTCGGGCGGAGGCCGGACTCGGCATGGATGGTATCGACGCCTGGGCCGGTGCTGAGGCGCAGGATGTCCGCCGACCGGCGGCTCCCGGATGATGGCCGCGTCTCGGCCCGCGCAGGTCCGCGGCCTGCGGGCCGGCCCGCCCTCGGGCGCCTCGGTGGCCGGGACAACGGCGGCCTTGCGCAAATCTTGCGAATGGGTGTCCCTGGTATGATCGTATACAGCGTTCTGCGCGCGACAAACGGCTGCAATTGCCGCGCGATGATGCCAAGCTAGCTTGGCCACATGGGTGTCGGGATTCTGTGAGGAGTCGGGGACGTTGCTTCAGTCTGGGGATGGGTTGCGAGCGCTGACCGGGCGCCGGGTGGCCGTGGTCGGGGCCGGGCCAGGTGGGCTTGCCTCTGCCCTGCTCCTGGCGCGGGCCGGGATCCATGTCACCATCTTCGAGAAGGATTCCCAAGTCGGCGGCCGGACGAAAACCGTTGAGGCGCCCGGCGGATACCGCTTTGATATCGGACCGACGTTCTTCCTCTATCCGCAGATTCTGGCGGACATTTTCGCGAGCTGCGGGGAGCGGCTGGAAGACCACGTCAAGCTCGAGCGGCTCGACCCGCAGTACCACCTCGTTTTCGAGGGGCAGGACGGCATTTCGGGGACGATCAGCGCCACGGGCGATGTCGGGCGCCTGGAGCAGGAGATCGCCCGCCTCGCGCCGGACGACGCCAAGAACGTCAAAGCCTTCTTCGCCGAGAACCGCACCAAGCTGAACTATTTCAAGCCGGTCCTCGAACAGGCCTTCCACACGTTGCGCAGCATGGCGAGCCCGGCGATGCTGGCTGCCCTGCCCTACCTGCATCCGGGCCGAAGCGTCGACCGCGACCTCAAGCGCCACTTCGCCGACCCGCGGGTGCGCCTCGCCTTCTCGTTCCAGACCAAATACCTCGGGATGTCGCCGTTCCGGTGCCCGAGCCTGTTCACCATCCTGTCGTTCCTCGAATACGAGCACGGGGTCTACCACCCCGTGGGCGGTTGCGGGGCCGTCTCGGAGGCCATGGCGGGCTTGGCCGGCCGCATGGGCGTCGATCTCCGGCTGAACAGCACGGTCGAGCGGGTGCTGTTCGACGGCAAGCGCGCCTGCGGCCTGGTGGCGGACGGCGAAACCTTCAACGCCGACGCGGTGATGATCAACGGCGACTTCGCCAAGGTCGTCCGCGCCCTCGTCCCGGAGCGGCACCGGCCGCGCTGGCGCGACGCCAAGATCCAGAAGGCCCGGCTCTCCTGCTCGACCTTCATGCTGTATCTCGGCCTCGAGGGGAAAATGCCCGACAGCCTCGGGCATCACACGATCCTCCTGGCCGATGGCTACGAGAAGAACATCCGCGAGATCACCGAGGGCACGCTGCCGATGCAGCCCTCCCTGTACGTGCAGCATGCGGGCTACACGGACGGCGGCATGGCGCCCCCCGGGCATACGGCCCTCTACGTTCTGGTTCCGGTGCCGAACCTTAAGGCGGGGATCGACTGGTCGACGCTGCGGGAGACCTACCGCGCGCTGATCCTGGAGCGTCTGAAACTCCTCGGAATCGACGATCTCGAATCCCGCATCCGCTACGAGCGGATCATCGATCCGACCCAGTGGGAGGAGGATTTCGCCGTCCATGAGGGCGCCACCTTCAACCTCGCCCACGACCTGATGCAGATGCTGTATTTCCGCCCGCACAACCGCTTCGGACCGGGGCTGTACATCGTCGGCGGCGGCACGCATCCGGGCTCCGGCCTGCCGGTGATCTACGAGGGTGCCCGCATCTCGGCACGGTTGCTGATCGAGGAACTGGCCGGCGCCCGCGCCGCCGCCACGGCGGGCATTCCCGATACGGCGCCCTTGGCGACCTCCGGCGAGGCCTCGTGAGCGCGGCGACGGATCGGAGGAGACACGGCCGCGGGCCGACGGGCCGCGTGACGATCGCCCTGTCGGCTTGGCTCTGCGCCGCAGCCCTGCCCGTCTCAGCCGCCGCCGTTCAGGTCGAGGTCGACGGGATCGAGCCGGGCGGCGGTCAGGTGCGCGTGGCGCTCTGTCAGGGCGGTCTTTCGGAGACGTCGTGCCTGCGGGGCGACGACTCGCCGGCGACGGCCGACCGGGCGCTGTTCACCTTCCGGGACGTTCCGCCGGGGACCTACGCGGTGGCGGCCTATCAGGACGCAAACGGCAACGGACGCCTCGACCGGACCGGCCTCGGCCTGCCGCTGGAGCCCTACGGCTTCTCGGGCGCCGTCGGGCGCCGGGCGCGGCCCGATTTCGCCGAGGCGGCCTTCGCCCTACGGGAACCGGGCGCCGCCCTGCGGGTGCGCCTTGGCCGTGCCCTTCCGAGACGGTGAGACGATGGAGGGCCCCCTCGTCAGCCTCGTGGACGTCGGCCTCGACCTCCGCGGGCGACGGGTCCTGGACCGGGTCGATCTTGAGCTCGGGGCCGGCGAGACCCTCGCGCTGCTCGGGCCGAACGGGGCCGGCAAGTCCTCGCTGATGCGCCTCGTTGCGGGGCGGTTGTGTCCGAGCGCGGGGTCGGTGCGCGTGGCCGAGGCGGACCCCTATCGCGCGGGACGCGCACGCCGCGCCATCGGCTGGGTGCCGCAGGAGATCGCCCTCTATCCCCGGCTGACCGTCTCGGAGAATCTCGGCGTCTTCGGGCAGCTCGCGGGGGTTGCCCGACGCGACCGGAAGGCCGCCGTGGAGGCCGCCCTGACCATGGCCGACATCGCCGACGTGGCCCGACGCCCGGTGGGCGTCCTGTCGGGGGGATACCGGCGCCGGGTCAACATCGCGGCGAGCCTGATGAACCGGCCCCGGCTGGTCCTCCTCGACGAGCCGACCAGCGGCGTCGACCTCGCCGCCCGGGCCGCGATCCACGCGGTGCTCGACCGCCTGAAGGCCGCCGGCACCGCGATCCTGATCGCCACGCACGATTTCGCCGAAGCGGAGCGCCTCGCCTCCCGGGTTGCGTTCCTGGCCCAGGGTCGGGTCGTGCGTGCCGGCCGGCTCGCCGATCTGCTCGCGCAATTGCGCACGGGCGCCCCCGAGCGGGAGCTGAGCCTCGCCGTCCCGGCGACGGGACCGGCCGAGGGTGTGCTACGCCGGGCCGGGTTCGCGCCCGCCGAGGCGGGAGGCCTCGTCTGGCGGTCCGTCGAGCGCTCCGGCCTCGACGGCGCGGCCCTGCTCGGCGCGCTGCGCGCCCAGGGCGTTCCCGTGGCCGAGATCCGGGTTCGGGCGCCACGGCTGGAGACGCTCTACCTCGACGCCCTCCGGCCGCGGGAGCTGACGGATCCCGCGGCCACGCCGCTCCGGGTCGGTGCAGCCGGATGATCGCCGCCGCCTTCCGCGTGATGCTCCTGACCCTCCTGCGCGACCGGGCCGCGCTGGTGATGGCCTTCGTGCTGCCGACGGTGATCTTCTCGATCTTCGCGGCCATCTTCTCCGGGGCGATCGGCGACCGGATCCGCATTCATCTCGGACTGGCCGATCTGGCCCACACCGCCGCCACCGAGCGCCTCGCCGACGCCCTCGCGGCCGATCCCTCGCTGCGCGTGACGCGCCTGCCCGCCACCGACATTGCCGCCGTGGCGCAGGCGGTTCGTGCGGGCGAGGTCGACGTGGCGCTGGTCCTGCGCGGCGACCTGATCGCCGCGCCTGCGGAAGCCGCATCCGGGTCTGTCGATCAACCGGTGGTGCTGGTGGAGAACCCCGCCAAGGCGTTGGCGACGCCGATTGCCCTGGGCCAGCTCCAGCGGGTCCTGAACGAGGCGCTGCCCGACGTGGTCCTGTCGCGGATCGTCGCCGACGTCGAGCGCACGGGCAAGATCGGCCCCGACGAGCGCCGCTTCCTCGACGAGGCCTTCGCGGAGCAGCGGGCCAAGAAGGAGCCGTTCAGCTTCGCCGCCCTGGTGGAGCGGCGCAGCACCGCCGCTGGCAGCGCCAATGCGCGGGTGAGCTACTATGCCGGTGCGATCACAGCGGTGTTCCTGCTCTTCGCCGCGATGCAGGGGGCGATGTCCCTGGTCGAGGAGCGCGAGACGGGCCTCGCCGAACGGCTGATGGCCGGTCCGGGCGGCCTGCCGGTGGTCGTGCTCGGCAAGTTCGCCTTCCTGACGCTGCAGGGTCTCGTCCAGGCCGGGCTGATCTTCCTGGCCGCCGCGCTGCTCTACGGAGTCGAGATCGGGCCGCACTGGCCGGCCTTCCTGGCCACCTGCCTGCTGGTCTCGGCGATGGCCGCCGGCCTCGCGCTCGCTGCCTGCGCGCTGGCTGGCTCGCGCCAGCAGGCGCACCTCGCCTCGACCTTCGGAGTGCTGCTGCTCTCGGCGGTTGGGGGCTCCATGGTTCCGCGCTTCCTGATGCCGCCCTGGCTGCAGCAGGCCGGCTGGCTCACCCCCAATGCCTGGGCGATCGAGGCGTATCAGAGCGCGCTCGGCGAAGGGTTCTCCGCCGCAGCGCCGTCGCTCGCGGTGCTGGGCGCGCTGACGCTCTGCGGGCTCGGCCTCGCCCTCACCCTGGCGGCGCGGCGGACCGTGTAGGGCAGCCATCGGGCGCGCGGATCGGACCCGCGTTACTCGACGTAGACGCCCGCACCGATGACCGCGTCCGAACCGGCGACGTGCGTCGCGCAGACGTAGCTCCATTTCACGGTCGGGACGGACTGACCGGGCTTCGGGAACATGTAATCGACCCAGCCGGAACCGAAGCGGTCCACAACCTCGATGAAGTCCCTGTGGAACTGCTTCCGGTCGGCGTCGCGCTCGTCGAGAAGATCATGCCCCTCGCGGTTCGGATGCGCGGCATTGAACAGCACGATCCCCTTCATGTCGATGACGAACAGATAGACGTCCCCGTAGCGCCAGACGCTACCTTTCCGTCTGAACTCTCCGAACGCCCCGGCGCCGCGGTCTTCCAACGCCTCGGCCGCCCGGTTCACCAGGGCCTCGATCTCGGCCGCCTGATGGACGGGCGGGGTCGAGCGCGTCCGGAATGCGGGAAGCGTCAGGCCGATCACGAGCAACACCGGCCATATCAGCAGGGCTCTCCACATGTGGTCGCCTCACCGATTGAATCTGAGACGTCCCAGGCGATCCCGAGACGATCACGGCGCGCTGCGCCACGGCGATCCGCCCAAGGCGGCAGGCGCGCCGAACTGCAGGTGCGGCCGCAGCACCGTCTCCAGCCCCGCCTGCCCGGAGAGGGGATGGCTGCGGGAGTCCGGCCGAACGGATAGCGGAGGGTCCACGCTCGTCTTGTCAGGATCTTGCCGGGAGCCCTCCGAGGTCACCGGATAATCCCGCCCGGTGCGCGTTGCCGAGGCGCGGACTTCGCCGACATGGCCGTGCCCCCTGAGAGCACAGCCGGTCCGCCTTCCGGAAACCGGCCGGCCCACGGCATCGGGCAGCGTCGCGAAGGCGAGGCAATTGCCGTCCAGCTCGATCATCGGATGACGGTCGTCGATCGCGGCACGCCTCGGCACGACCGTCCTGCGAGACCCCGCGCAGGCGCCCGCCTGCGCCGCGCGACGGACGGCCTCCGTGTCACGGACGAGGAGACCCCACCCCTCTCGGACACAGAGTTCGATCCCTGTGAAATCCGGCATTTCGCCCTCCAGCATAGCCTGATTTCAGTAATGATCTGATCCAATATGAATCGTATGCGGGATAAGGCGCATCATTCATTTGGATGCGCCAACGAATAAATAATATTCGACAGCCCGATGGATGGGCGTGAGGCCCGTGCCGAGACCCGCGCCAAGACCCGTGCGCTCGGCATCCGTCACACCGTGGTCGTTGCCCTGTACGTCCGGCCGGGGGCGCTCCGACCCGGTCGCCCGCGACGGGCTCCGGGAGCCGCTCCGGGCTGCGGCATGCTCGGCCCGCGACGATCCGCGCCGTTTCCCCGCGGCTCCGCGAGGGCACATGCAGCTTCCCCGCCGCACGGCCCCGCTCAACGGAACTCCCATGCTCCGCCTGCTCATCGCCGACGGCAACGACCGCGCGGCCCGGGACCGGCACGTCGCGGCCACCGGCCGAACCTCGGCCGAGTCCTACGCGGCCGTGGTCCGAGATCTTCGGCCGGAGATCAGCTGCCATCTCGTCAGCCCCGCCGATGCCGACGCCACCCTCCCGGCGACCCTCGCGGATGTCGACGGCGTGATCTTCACCGGCTCGACGCTCAGAGTTTCCGAGGGCACGCCCGAGGTGAGGCGGCAGCTCGTGCTGATGCGGGCCGCCCTGGACGCGGGGCTGGCGATCTTCGGATCGTGCTGGGGCGTGCAGGTCGCCGCCACGGTGGCGGGCGGGCGGGCCGCCGAGAACCCGCGCGGGCCGGAATACGGCTTCGCCCGCTCCATTACCCCGACCGAGGAGGGCCGGACCCATCCGCTCCTCGCCGGCCGGCCCGCCACGTGGGACGCCCCCGCGATCCACGCGGATGCGGTGCTGCAACCGCCGCCGGGCGCCCGCGTGCTTGCCGGGAACCGGATCCTCGGCATCCAGGCGATCGAGATCCGCCAGGGGGACGGATGGTTCTGGGGGACGCAGTATCATCCCGAGCTCGACCTGGACGAAGTCGCCGCGATGCTCCGCCTGTGCGACACGGCCATCGTCGCGGCGGGCCTGGCGGAGGATCCGGAGACGGTGGCGGCCTATGCCGACGAGATCGCAGGCCTTCAGACAGGCGAGCCCGCAGCCGTGCGCCGGCTCGCATGGCGCCACGGATTGGGGCCGGAAGTGCTGGAGGCGGATCGCCGCCGCCGCGAGATCGGCAACTTTCTGACCCGGCTGTCCACAGGTGAGCATTGACCGGATGCGGCCGCGACCGGGTGGCGCGTTGACCCGCACGACCCCGGGGCTAGCTTCGCTGTCGCGGGTCACGTTCGTGGAAGGCCCGGGGAGCGACCTATCAGGATGAGCCAGGATTCAACGGTGGCCGTTATCGGCAGCGGACTCGGCGGTCTGGCGGCCGCGTGTGTCGCTTCCGCGCGGGGACACCGCGTGACGGTCTACGACAAGAACGGCTGGCTCGGCGGAAAGGCGGCGGTGCTCCACGAGGGCGGCTTCCGCTTCGACATGGGCCCGACCATCCTGACCGTGCCGCGGGTGCTGGAACGGATCTTCGCTGAAGCCGGCCGCTCGGTCCACGACTACATGGATCTGCGCCGCCTCGACCCGCAATGGCGGTGCTTCTTCGATGACGGCACCCAGATCGACCTGATGCAGGACGTCGAGCGGATGGCCGGCGACATGGAGCGCTTCGCGCCCGGCACCGGCGAGGGCTACAAGAAGTTCCTCTCGATCTCGGAACACCTGCACGGCGTTTCGGAAAAGTTCTTCTTCTGGAAGCCGGTCGAAGACCTGTTCGACACGATCAACATCCGCGCCAACATGAACCCGGGCACGCTGCGCGACGTGCTCTCCCTGCGCATGCACGCCTCCGTCGCCTCGACGATCCGCGGCAAGGTCAAGGACGCCCGGCTCGCGCAGATGCTCGACCACTTCGTGCAATATGTCGGCTCCTCGCCCTATGGCGCGCCGGCGGTGCTCTGCGCCATCGCGCACATGCAGACCGCCGACGGCGTCTGGTACCCGATGGGCGGCACCCGCGCCGTGGCGGAGGGGCTGGCGAAGCTCGCCCAGGAACTCGGCGCCACCTGCAAGACCGACACCGAGGTGACCGGAATCGAGACCGCGAACGGCGCCGTCCGGGGCGTGCGGACTGCCCACGGCGTCACGCCCTTCGACGCGGTGATCTCCAACATGGATTCGGTCCGCACCTACCGCGAACTCGTCGGCGGCGAAGCGGCCAAGGTCTACGCCAAGAAGAACCCCGAGCCGGCTTGCTCGGGCGTGGTGCTCTATCTCGGCCTGAACAAGCGCTACGAGCACCTGAACCACCACGACTTCGTCTTCTCCCGGGATCCGGAAGAGGAGTTCGACTACATCTACAACAAGGGCGAGCCGGCCCCGGACCCGACCGCCTATCTGGCGGCGCCCTCCTCCACCGATCCGAGCGTGGCGCCGGAGGGTGGCGAGGCGCTCTACGTCCTCGTGCATACGCCGTATCTGCGCCCGCACCACGACTGGCGTCCGGACGGACCGCTGTTCCAGAATTACCGCCGGACGATCCTCGACAAGCTCAAGCGCACCGGCGGCATGCCGGACCTGGAGGAGCGCATCGTCGTCGAGCGCCACCTGACGCCGCAGGACATCCACGAGCGTTACAAGGTGCTGAACGGCGCGATCTACGGTCTCGCCTCCCACGGGCGGGTGATGGGCGCATTCAAGCCTGGAAACCGTTCGCGGCAGGTGCGCGGCCTCTACCTCGCGGGGGGCGCCGCCCATCCGGGTCCCGGCATGCCGATGGTGATGATGTCGGGCTGGATCGCCGCCGACGCGCACGACCAGGACGCCCGCGGCGCCCTGCGCGCCTCGGCGTGACGGCGACGCCGCCACCTCCCGCCTCCGTCCCGGGGGGCGAGAGAGGTACGCGCGGCGCCCCCTTGCCCCCGATCTCGCCCGGAATCCGCGCCTTCATGGTGGCGTGGTTCGAGCGCTATATGCACCGTCACCTCGACGCCGTGCGGCTGCCCCTCTGGAGCACACCGCCGGCGGCGAGCCATCCGGGCGCGATCGTGGTCTATAGCAACCACCCGGCGTGGTGGGACGCCGCGCTGATCGTCGTGCTGGCCGGCCGCCTCTATCCGGAGCGATGGAGCCGCGCCCCGTTCGACGCCGCGATGCTGGCGCGCTACCGGATCTTTGAGCGGATCGGCGCCTTCGGGGTCGACCTGGAGAGCCCGCGCGGGGCGGCGCAGTTCCTCACGGCCGCCCGGTCGATCCTGGCGTCCTCCGACGGCATGCTCTGGATCACCGCACAGGGCCGTTTCGCGGATGCCCGCGCACGGCCGCTGGCCCTGAGGCCCGGCGTGGCACGGCTCGCCGAGATCGCCCCCGACGCCCTGTTCGTTCCCCTCGCCGTGGAATACACCTTCTGGGACGAGCGCGGCGCCGGCGCCTTCGTGGCCTTCGGTCCCGGGATCGGCGGATCCGAACTCGCCGCGCTTCCGCGAGACCAGCGGCTCGCGCGCCTGGAATCCGACCTGACCACGACCCTCGACCGTCTGAGCGCCGATGTGATCAGCCGGGAACCCGGACGCTTCCGCACCCTGGTCTCCGGCCGAAAGGGCGTCGGCGGCCTCTACGATCTGTGGCGACGCGTGGCGGCCCGGCTCTCCGGGCGACGCTTCGATCCGGCGCATCGCGCCGCGGGCGGCCAGGATCGCGCCGGATGACCCCTTCCGCTCGCGCCCGGCCCCGTACGATCCCAGGTCGAGACCCGACACCAGCGCGGCGCGGACGATGACCGATTCGATCCTCACGGCCCTGGCCCTGCTCTGCCTGGTCACCGCCCTCCTGCCGGCCGTGCTGGCGGCAGTGAATCTCGCGGCTCTGCGCCGGCCCATGCCGGAGACCGGGACGGGCCTGGTCTCGATCCTGATCCCGGCACGCAACGAGGCCGGCAACATCGACGCCACCGTGCGGGCGGCGCTCGCCAGCACATCGGTTCCGGTGGAGGTCATCGTCGGTGACGATCATTCCACGGACGCGACCGCGGAGATCGTGCGCGCCGTCGGCGATCCGCGTCTGCGCCTCGTCTCGGTGCCGGCCCTTCCCGAAGGCTGGACGGGCAAGAACCACGCCTGCAGCCATATGGCCGGCCTCGCCCGCGGCGACCACCTGCTGTTCCTGGACGCCGACGTGCGCCTCGAAGCCGAGGCCGCGGCTGCCGTGGCGGCCCAGGCCCGCCGCACCGGTGCGGCGCTCGTCAGCGGCGTACCCCGGCAGCGCACGGACACGCTCGGCGAGATGCTGACCGTCCCGATGATCGACTTCCTGCTCCTCGGCTTCCTGCCGGTGCCGCTGATGCGTCGGCTGCCGGACCCGTCGCTCGGCGCGGCCTGCGGTCAGCTGATCTTGGTCGATCGTGCGGCCTACACGGCCGTCGGCGGACACGCTGCGATCCGCAAATCCCTCCATGACGGCGTCCGCCTGGCCCGCCTCTTCCGTGCCGCGGGCTACCGGACGGATCTCGTGGCCGCCGCCGCGCTGGCGACATGCCGGATGTACGATGGCTTCACCCAAGCCTGGGCCGGCTTCTCCAAGAACGCCCACGAGGGCATGGCCACGCCCCGCGCCCTTCCGGTCTGGACGCTCCTGCTCGGCTGCGGCCAGGTCCTGCCGCCGCTCCTCATCCTGGCCGGCCTGCTCGGGCTGGTGCCCGCCTCCGCCCTGGCCCTGGGCGGCCTGGCCTTGGCCCTGTCGCTGGCGACCCGGACGGCCGTCACGGTGGCGGTCCGGGCACCCTGGGCGACGATCCCGCTCCACCCGGCGGCGGTCGCGGTGGCCCTGGCGATCCAGTGGAACGTGCTCCTGCGACGCGAGCGAGCCGGCGCGGCCACTTGGAAGGGGCGCAGCTATCCCGTGAGCGGCGGCTGACCCGCGCAGGCCGACGGAAGGCCACCGCCGGCCCGGATCACGCGTTCAGGGCTGGCACGGGTTGGTGTTGCGGGCCTTTCCGGAAGACGGCTTCAGCGAGACGATGAGCTGAACGTTCGGCACATCGCCGACCTGCCGGGTCAGGTGCCCGACATGGCCCTCCGCCCCCTGCGGCGTCGATCCCATGTCGGCGTTGAACTCCACCTCGCCGGGTCCCTGCTCGAGCACGCTCCCGTCGGTGGCCTCCACCGACCAGCGGCCCGACAGGGTGATCACCCATTGCGGCCCCGGCGCCGTGTGCCACGTGCCGACATAGCCGACGGGCAGGACCGCATACTTGATCGACGCCACCTCCCCCGGCGGAAATCCGACGTATTGCGGCGCTGCCGGAGGCGCGTAGCTCTTGAAGATGAAATTCTTCAGGTCACAGTATTGGACATGGCTGTGACCCTTGTCGTCGGCATAGAGAACCCCGTACCGCAAGGCGGGCGGATCGGCTGAGGCGAGACCGGCCGGACCGGACGGCGCCGCCTCGATGGTCATCAACAGTTCCTTCTTCGGATCGCCGGCCGCCTGAACATTCAGGGCGCCCATGACCGACATCAGCAGAGCCGCAGCGGCGCGGTCTGCCATCCTGAACCATCCCATGGTTTCCCCTCGGCTTTGTCTCGGGCGCGACGCGCGCCGCAGCCCATTAAAATCGTCCGCCAGATTTTCTCAATCTTTTTCCCGTGCAACGACCTTCCGATGCTTTTATTTATCTGAAACATCGATCTTTAATCTCGAACCTTTGCATGCAAACTTAGATCTGTTCACGACGCCGAGAAGCAAGGCAAAGGAAATACCCGGATGCACGCGCTCCATGCGGCGTCCGACGGCGCAGAAGTCTTGTCCACAGACGCCGGACAGCGAGGCCGGCAACCTGACGGGTTCGGCTCCGATCCGCGGCCGCAGATCGGGGCGAAGATCGCTCATCGCCCACAGACCGCCAGATGCAGGATCCGGTCGGAGGCGCAGATGGATCCGACGGCTTCGGATGCCGGGCTCACCATCGCGGGATACGCCGCCTCGTGGCTCGCAGCGCACGACCGCGCGCGCCCGGCTTTCACAGCAGCGGCAGCCGTCCTGTTCGCGGGAGCGCCGGCGGCTCTTGTCACCTTCGCCGGCGACAGCCTGCTCGGTGCCGGCATTGCCGATCGCCGCAACGCGGCGCCGGACCGCCCGGTCGTCCTGGCGCCGGTGGGTCGGCGCGTTCATCCGGATCGCTGCCAAAGCGGTGTTCGCCCGGGTGCGGTGATCGCACAGCGGACCGTCGTGCCGCGGCTCGGCCTATTGGATCAGGCCGACTGGGGTTCCGCTCCAGCCGAGCCGTCCGGCTGCGTTTCCGCCAGGATCCAGGCGGCGGTGTCGGCGTCCGCGCCGGCGACCGGCAGATGCAGGATGATCGGCGTGTCGTAGGGATGTCGCGCCTTCAGGGCGGCCGTCAGGGCGTCGGCAAGACCCTCGCGGCTCTTGAGAAGGGCCGCGACCTCCGCGCCGCGCTCGACGGCGCCCTTCCAGCTGTAGACGGATTGCATGCCCGGCATCACGTTGATGCAGGCGATGAGACGCTCGCGGACCAGGGCCTCGCCGATATTCAGCGCAGAGGCGAGGTCGGGAAAGGTGGTGTAGACGAGGAGCGGACGCTCCATGCTATGCCTCCGATTGCGCATGTGCCGTCAGAGTGAGGCCCATGCCAAGCCAGGACGTCAACCGGGCGGTTCGCTCATCAGACTGGAGCCGTGACGTGAACCCTGAGGCGATTTTGACGCGCCTGCGCGGCTGCGCCTGAGCCATGGCGCTCTTCCAGAAGATCGCCTTCGTGGCGAGCCCGACCGGCCATGCCCGCGAGGCCGCCGCCGCCCTGATGCGCCGCTACGATCACGTCCCGCCCGAGGAGGCGGACGTCGTCGTGGCGCTCGGCGGTGACGGCCTGATGCTGCAGGTGCTCCACCGCTTCATGGACAACCCGAAGCCGATCTACGGGATGAACCGCGGCACGGTCGGCTTCCTGATGAACGAGTTTCGCGACGACGACCTTCTGGAGCATCTGGAGACGGCGCATCGCAGCGTCATCCACCCGCTGGTGATGGACGTCCTCGACACCGAAGGCCGCTCCCACCGGGCGCGGGCGATCAACGAGGTCTATCTGCTGCGCCAGACCCACCAGACCGCCAAGCTGAAGATCGCCGTCGACGGCAACGTCCGGCTCGACCTGCTGATCGCCGACGGCGTACTCGTCGCCACCGCGGCGGGCTCGACCGCCTACAACCTGTCGGTCGGCGGCCCGATCCTGCCCCTGGACGCCAAGCTGCTGGCACTGACGCCGATCTCGGCCTTCCGTCCCCGGCGCTGGCGCGGCGCGCTCCTGCCGGATTACGCCCGCATCCGGATCGACGTGCTCGACGCGCCCCACCGCCCGGTGGCGGCGGTCGCCGACCACACCGAGTTCCGCCGCGTCTGCACCGTGGAGACATCCCTCGACCGCGCCACCGAACTCGTGCTGCTCCACGATCCCGGCCACAGCCTCGACGAGCGCATCCTGCGAGAGCAATTCGGGTGAGCCTGGACATCAGACCTGCGCGGGCGACCGATCACGCGGCGATCACCCGCATCATCGTGCCGACCATCCGGGCGGGAGAGACCTATGCCCTCGACCGCGACCTCGGCGAGGCCGAAGCCCTCGCCTACTGGACCGGACCGGACCGCGAGACCTTCGTGGCGGAGGAAGCGGGGACGGTGGTCGGCACGTATTACCTGCGCGCCAATCAGGCGGGCGGAGGCGCCCACGTCGCCAATTGCGGATTCATGACGGGGGAGGCCGCGATCGGCCGCGGAATCGCCCGCGCCCTGTGCGCGCATGCCCTCGATCGGGCGCGGACGCGCGGTTTCACGGCGATGCAGTTCAACTTCGTGGTCAGCACCAACGTCCGGGCCGTCCGGCTATGGGAAAGCTTCGGCTTCGCCGTGGTCGGACGGCTGCCGGGCGCCTTTCGACACCCGGACCTCGGGCCGGTCGATGCGCTGGTGATGTTCCGGACGCTCTGAGGTGCGCCCGGATCAGGGCTGCGCAGCTGCGACGAGGTCGCCTTCGCGGATCGCCCGCTCGCCGGCCTTCGTGCGGATCCGGTAGCTCGGCTCGCCGGTCTGATCCTGCGGCATGAGCCGCAGGACCTCGAACACCTCGACCTCGCCCGCTTCGCCGGGGGTCCCGAGCCGGGGCCGGCAGACACGCTGGCCGATCTTGAACTTGTGGGACATGCCGGGCTCCTGGAGGGTGTTGCCGCTGCCGCGCCTCAGCGCTTCTTCTGCGCTTTCGCCTTGCGGGCGAGATAGCGAGCGTCGCGCTGGGCCTTCTGTTCGGCCTGGAGAGCCTTGGCGCGCTCCTGCGCGGCCAGCTGCTCGGCGTGCTTGCGCTCGATTTCCGCGAGACGCTCGGCCTCGGCCAGGGCAGCGGCGCGCTCGAGCTCGGCCTGACGCTGGGCGGCGCGTTCGGCCGCACGGGCCTCGCGGGCATCGACCACGGCGCGGCGGGCGGATTGGCGAGCCAGGACCGTGGGATCATCGGCAGACGGGCGCGCCCGGAACCGGGCCAGCATCTCGGACCGCGCCTTCGCGGCGGTCTCCAGACGATCGACGACACCCTGATTCTTCAAAAAGCTCACAGACACTCCTGGATCGGGCGCGGCGAAGGCCGTCGCCCACGAGAGAAAGGCAAGGAAAGAGAATGCAGATACGAAGAAGCCGCTCCAAGGGAGCGGCTTCGACAGAAACGCCTAGGACGGCGATCAGGCCGTCTGGAGCTGACCGGCGGACTGCTTGCCGCTGCGACGGTCGGTCTCCAGCTCGTAGGAAACCTTCTGGCCTTCGTTCAGGCTGCGCAGGCCGGCGCGCTCGACGGCCGAGATGTGAACGAACACGTCCTTGCCGCCGTCATCCGGCTGGATGAAGCCGTAGCCCTTGGTCTCGTTGAACCACTTGACGGTTCCGGTGCTCATGGAAGTCCTTGATCTTCGCAGGCATAGTGAGGAATGGCACCCGCTCATGCGAGAAGGCGCCGGCATCGACCGATAGCGATAGGAAAGTCAGAACCGCCCTGCGAAGGCGTAACGGTCCAAGATATCCGGACACGTGCCGATACGGCTTAAATAAACCGCCGGCGGTTTTTTGGCAAGCGCAGGGAAATATTTCACCCGGCAACAGGCCCGCCGATGCGGGAAATTCTCAGCGGAAAATGCGGCTGAGCAACGCCAGAACGGCCGCGAGAACAACGAGATAAGGGAGTTCAATGCGGCGTGGGCGCATGAAGTCTGTGGTTACGGCCGCACGAACTAGCGCCGTCGGCACGCAGGCACCGGACGGGCTTGCTCAGGCCGGAACGAGGCGCAGAACCCCCTCGCCGCGCCGATGGCCGACGGCGGTCACCGCGACCTCGCGGGCGCTGCCGCCGGCGACGAGGGCGGCCCCGAGCGCCGTTCCGAAGGGTGCCGCCACTTCGAGCCCGTGCCCGATCACGTCCCCGAGGGCGCGCAGCCGCGCGCCGGGCGCGAGACGGGCCAGCGCAGCGTGCTCTTCCGCGGTGATCGGCGCGACTCCGGTGGCACCGGACAGGACGTGATCGGGGCCCGAGAGGCCGGCCTGTCGCCAGAGGGCCTCGAGGCTGTCGGCGACGCTGCCGGGCCTGCGCCGGGTCCGGTCGCTCGCCACCGTCTCAAGCCGGGCCAGGGCACGGGCACCGCGGGCGGCCGCATGCGCAGCCGATTCCAGCATCAAGAACGCTGCGCAGCTACCGAGGATGAAGCCGCCCGCCTCGCCCCGCGCGAAGACCGGGCGGTAGGCGTCGCGGGCGAGGTAGCCGCCCATCTCGTGGATGACCAGAACGTCCGGCCGCTCGGCGCTGTAGGAGCCGCCGACCAGGATCGCATCGATCTGGCCCGAAGCCACCCGCGCCTGGGCGATCCGCAGGGCGTCGACCCCGGCGGATTCCTCGCCCATGAAGGTGCGCGAGGCGCCCGTCACCCCGTGCACGATGGCGATGTTGCCGGCGAGCAGGTTCGAGAGCTGAGCGAGGAACAGGGTCGGCCGGAGGTCGTTCTGCAGCCGCTCGTTCAGGTAGGCGCCCGGATCGGCGGCGTCCCGCAGGCCCGTGAGGATCGCCCCGTCCGCCACATAATCGCGCTCGCCGCCGCCCGCCGCCACGACGAGATGGAGCGCCTGCTTGAAGGCGGCCTCATCCTTTACGCCCGCGGCGTCGAGGGCGAGGCCGGCGGCGTAGACGCCGAGCCGCTGCCAGGCCTCCATCTGCCGCTGGTCGCTGCGCTTGGGAATCTGGCCGTCCCAGGCGATCGCCGGCGCCGGATGCACCGGGTAGGGCGCAAAGGTCTCGCTGTCCGTGCGCGGAGCCGCCTCCCCGGCGAGGGCGGCCAAGTGGGCGTCGACGCCTTCACCCACGCAGGAGACGAGGCCGAGGCCGGTGACGACGACGGGGCGGCTCATGGCTGACTCAGGGCTCGCGTTCGGCCGGCGCCGAATCGGGAAACAGGCCGATCGTCCGCGCCCGCTCGCGCATCGGCGCGTCGAGGCCGTCCGGGAACGGCATGGTGCGGAAGCGCAGCTCCGCGTCGCACAGCGCCTTGCCGTCGTGGCTGATCGCCGCCTTGGTGACCGCGTAGCCCGAGCCGTCATGCTCCAGGTGCGCCGTGACGAGGAGGTTCGCCCCGGGGCCCACGAAGGACCGGAAGCGGGCCTTGTCGACGCCGGTGAGGAACGGCATCCGGGCGAAGTCGAGATGGGCAAGCACGAGGTAGCCGGAGGCCTGCGCCATCGTCTCGGTGAGGAGGACGCCCGGCACCAGGGGATGGCCGGGGAAGTGCCCTTCGAAGACCGGGCTGGCCATGGGCACCCGGGCGAGCGCCTCGATGCGGCCGGCGGCCCGATCGAGGAGCCGCACGGAGTCGATCATCTCGAAATATTCGAGGCGCATGATGGGTCGGATCGGCCTGCGTTCAGACCTTGGCGGCCTTCTCGGCCACGAGGCCGTCGATGCGCGCGCAGAGGTTCTTGAGGACGAAGTACTCCTCGGCCGGGACCT
Organism: Methylobacterium sp. XJLW; assembly: GCF_003254375.1. Lineage (NCBI taxonomy): Bacteria > Pseudomonadati > Pseudomonadota > Alphaproteobacteria > Hyphomicrobiales > Methylobacteriaceae > Methylobacterium > Methylobacterium sp. XJLW. The sequence continues at coordinate 1,324,898 of NZ_CP016429.1, forward strand.
TGCCCTCGTTGACCTCCTGGGTCCAGCGCTCGAGCGGCAGCTTGATCCCGAAGGCCTTGTCCACCGCGAAGGCGATGTCGAGGAAGGCGAGGCTGTCGATGCCGAGGTCGTCGATGGCGTGGCTCTCGGGCGTGATCTTGTCCCGCGGGATGTCGGCGGTCTCGGCTATGATGTCGGCCACGCGCTCGAAGGTGGCGCTGCCGTGGGCGGGCTCGTCGGACATGTCTTCTCGCGGGCTGTTCGAATTCCGGATCGGTCGTGCGGGAGCCCCCTCGCCGCCCGGGCGGCCCGGCGGAAACGCCCCGTGCGGCCACCCTACGCGTATACGGGCCCTCGTACGTGGCCCCGTCGAATGGCGGCGACCTCTACACGAGGGTGTCAGGGGCGGCAACCGCGGCGCTTCCCCGGCGTTTCAGCGCCTGTCCACAAGCGTGCGCCGCCGGGTGCGCGGACGCGCATGTGCGCCGATCGCGCCGACCCTAGCTTGACGGCGAGAGGACCGCGCGTCCTCAGGAGAACAGACGGATGCCACCGATCACCAAGCCCGCCGCTCCGCCGGCGCGGATCGAGACGCCACCCCTCCCGCCACAGGAGCGGGCGCGCTCCCAGGGTGCGGCTCGCGTCCTGCTCGTGCTGACCCTGTCGGCCCTGGGTCTCTGGATCCTGCACGAGTTCCTGCCCGCGCTGGCCTGGGCGGTGGTGCTGGCGATCGCCCTGTGGCCAGTCTACACGCGGCTGGAGCACCGCTTCCCGCCGGGGAAGCACAACATCCTGCTGCCCACGCTGATGACGGCGGCGGTGGCGCTGGTCTTCCTGGCGCCGCTGGCGATCCTCGGCGTCCAGGCCGCCCGCGAGGCCCACGACGTGGCCGAGTTCGTCCGCAATGCCGAGGCGAACGGCATCCCGGCGCCGGAATTCCTCCAGCACCTGCCCTACGGCGCCGCGCAGGCGACCGCGTGGTGGAACGACAATCTCGGCCACGCGCAGGCGGGCTCGGACCTGCTGCGCCGGTTCGAGAACAATTCCGTGCTCGGGGCGTCGCGCAATGTCGGCCGCGAGGTGGTGCACCGGATCGTGCTGTTCGGCTTCAGCCTCGTGGCCCTGTTCTTCCTGTTCCGCGACTGGCGGACGGTGCGGGACCAGTCGCTGACCGCCTGCCACCGGCTGTTCGGCCCGCGCGGCGAGCGCGTCGCCCGCCAGATGGTGGCCTCCGTGCACGGCACCGTCGACGGGCTCGTGCTGGTCGGCCTCGGCGAGGGCTTCGTGCTGGGGATCGTGTACCACTTCGCGGGGGTACCCCACCCCGTGCTGCTCGGCGCCTTCACGGCGGTCGCGGCGATGATCCCGTTCGGAGCCGCCGTGGCCATCGCCATCGCGGCGCTTCTTCTGGTTGCGGCGGGTTCGGTGACGGCGGCTTTGGTGGTGGCTGCGGCGGGTTTCGTCGTGACCTTCGTCGCCGACCATTTCATCCGGCCGGCCCTGATCGGCGGCACGACGAAACTGCCCTTCCTGTGGGTGCTCCTCGGCATCCTCGGCGGCGTCGAGACCTTCGGGCTGCTCGGCCTGTTCGTCGGCCCGGCGGTGATGGCCGCCCTGGTCCTGCTGTGGCGGGAATTCACCGAGGGGCAGGACGCGACGGCCTGAGCCGCCGGACCCGCTAGTCGGCCGCGCTCGCCCCGGCCGTGGCCTCGACCCGGCGCCGATCCTGGCGCCAATCGGCCGGCTTCTCGAAGGTGCCGGCCCAGATGCCGCGGCGGGTCGCCCAGGCGTGCCCCTCGTGGCGGACATAGGTGGGCGTCACGTGGCGGCTGGCCAGCGCCAGGCCCTGGCCGACCATCCAGGCGGACAGATCCTCGCCATGGACATGGCAGATCCCGGTGACACGCCCGGCGACGGCTCCCTCCCGCCGCTCGCAGGTGACGACGCCGCCGTCGATCCGCGCGCGCAGGGCCTGCGCGGCCTCGCGGCCGCAGCGATATTCCAGGCCCTTGGCGCTCTCGCAGCTCTGCGCGGTCTCGGGGGCGTCGATGCCGTACAGGTGGATGCGCGTCCCCTGCACCTCGATCGTGTCGCCGTCGATCACGGTTGCCGGACCGCTGATCGTCCCGGCCGCGGCAGCAGGGCCGCACAGGAGGAGCAGGGCAAGCATCGGTCTGATCATCACGGAACTGTCCACGCGGGAGGCAAGGCGTCGAAGAAAAGCGGTGTGAGGGCCGTCACGCTGCACGACCAATGTGGCGAATTTGTCGGGCGACCGGAGGAACGGCGCTTCCCCGGCGCCGACTTTCTCCCGTCGTGGTTGCGAAAGCGTTCCAACCCTGCGCGCGGGCTGCGCCACGGAACGGCGCCCCGGAGCCGTCGTTGTATCGCATGAGCTTTCTCAAGACCCTGCTCGCCGGCTTGGCCCTGAGCGCAGCCCTTCTCACCTGGATCGGCCTCGCGATCGGGCCGGAAGGACCGGCCGCCCGTACGAGCCCGGGGCTGACCACGGCCGCGGTCCTGGCGAGCGACGGCATGGTACGGGACGGCGCCCCGCGTGACCCGGCGCTGGATCGTGAGGGTCTCGGCCGTCTCGCGCGCCACGCCTCCGAAGAGGCGCGCGACGCCGCCTCTGTGAGGCCGGCCGGCTGACCGCCGCCTTTGCGCGTCGCAGCCGACGTCGGGGGAGCCAGACCGATCAGGTCCGGTATTGGCCGTTGCGCTTGACGAGAACGCGGGTTCCCACCGGCACGCGCTCGTAGAGATCCGCGATGTCTTCGTTCAGCATCCGGACGCAGCCCGACGACATCTGCTCACCGATGCTCCAGGGCTCGTTGGTGCCGTGGATCCTGAACAGGATGTCGCGGTTGCCCTGGTACAGGTAGAGCGCGCGGGCACCGAGCGGGTTGTCGACGCCGCCCTTACGGGTCCGTGGCAAGTCGGGATGGAGCGAGACCATCGTGGCCGTCGGGCTCCAATCCGGCCAGACGCCCTTGCGTCCGACCCGGGCCTCGCCCTTCCAGGAGAAGCCTGCCTTGCCGACGCCGACGCCGTACTGCATCGCCGTGCCATCGGCCTGAACAAGGACAAGCTGGCGCTTGTCGATGTCGACGACGATGGTGCCGGGTTGCTCGGGGCCGTTGTAGCTGACCTGCTGCCGGCGATATTTGGGGTCGAGCCGCTGGGTATCGACGAGGGGAATGTCGAAGGGCTTGTCGGGCTTTGCGCCGATGTACCAAGCGGATTCGTCGTCCTGCGCGACCTGGACCGGACGGGTCTGACAGGCCGCCAGCGGCGCGATCGCCACCACGGCGAGGAGGATCCGCGAGAGGGCGATCCGGCGCAGGCGGCTCCAGGCCGATGGAAGCGTGGCGATCATAGGTCCTGTCGTGCGGGATACGGTCGTCGCGCCATGCCTACCGCCTCAGCGCCCGTGACGATGTAGCTTTTCCGCCGCAGCGGATCGCGTGCGGGCGGCTCGCGCGGCCACGGTTGCGCCCTAATTCAGAATCGCGGCAACGCTCTATTGCGGCCGGCGCGGAGGTGAAGGATGCCCGAGACCCAAACTCTTCCGACCGAGGCGACGACCGCACCCGAGGTCCCGCTCAGCCCGGCGATACACCTCGACCACTGTGTGATCCACGTCAGCGACTGGGCCCGATCCAATGCCTTCTACCGGGATGTGGTGGGCGCCGAGATCATCGAGCGCGGCCCAGGCTTCGCCTACCGGTTCGGCGGCGTCCAGCTCAACTGCCATGGCCCTGGCGTCGAGGCGGTGCCCGTGGCGGCCAAACCCGTCCAGCCCGGCAACAGCGATCTGTGCTTCCGCTGGTCGGGTCCGATCGAGGCGGCGATCGCGCATCTCGAGGCAGCCGGCATCGTGGTGGAACTCGGGCCGGTGGAGCGGCACGGCGCCGCGGGTCCCGGCCAGAGCGTCTATTTCCGGGATCCGGACGGGTCGCTCCTGGAATTCATCACTTACGCAGCGTGATCAGCCGCGGCTCTCGGCCAGCGCCTGATTGGTCTGCTCCAGCCGCAAGGCCAGGACGCGCATCAGGGCGATGCTGATCTGGGGAAACTGTGCGAGCAGTTCCAGGAAGACGCCCCGGTCGATGCGCAGGGCGGTCACCGCGGATTGCGCCGTCACGGTGGCGGATCGGGGCTGCTCGGCCAGGATGCCCATCTCGCCGACCAGGGCATCCTGGCCCAGCAACGCCAGCCGCACCGGGCCGGCGGGGCCATCGATGCTGACCTCCGCGGTGCCCGAGAGGATCACGTAGGCTGCATCCGCCACATCGCCGCGGGCGAAGAAGCGTTGCCCCGGCTCGAAATGCACCCGCTCGCTGGTGAAGGCCAGAAGCTTCAGGCGCGACGGTTCCACCTCGCGGAACAGCGGCACCTGCTTCAGGGAGGAAACCTCGGTGTCGAGGGTCATTCGGGGGCTCCGCGACGGGTCTCACGCCCAGGACGGCGGGGCCGGACGGGCCCGTATATCCATGCGGTTCGTCAGGCACTTGTCCAGCCCTGCACTGGACGCAACTTGGCGGTGTGGTCTCGGCGCCCTGCTGGCACTCGGCCTCATCCTGGGGTCGAGGCCGGCCGTAGCCCGGCTGGTCCAGGCCGATCTCGCCCGTGTCGCGGTCACGCCGCCCCCGGGGGCCCGCGTCCCGCTCGACCTTGCGGTCACCGATGCGCGCACCGGGCAGCCCACCACCCTGGGCAAGGCCCTCGACGGTCGGGCCGCCCTGCTGCTGCCGGTCGATTACACCTGCGGCAATGTATGCGACCCGATGGTGTCGATGTCGGTGGAGGCCCTCGCGGCGACAGGACTCCCGCGGGACGATTACGGGCTCGTCCTGGTCGGGATCGACCCGCGCGACGATCCCGCGGCCGCGCGCCGCATGCTCGCGGATACGCTGGGAGACCGGGATGCATCGGCCCGCCCCCGGGCTCTGATCGCCTCGGACACGGCCCTCGCGCGCCTCACCGGCGCCCTGGGCTATCAGGCCGTCTATGATGCCGGCACCGACAGCTTCGCCCATCCGGCGGCGGCCATTCTTCTCGCCGCCGACGGCCGGGTGGCACGGGTGCTGTCGCCCCTCGCCCTAACCGGGCGGGATCTCCGCCTCGCCCTGACCGAGGCCGGCGAAGGCCGGGTCGGCAGCCTCGCCGACCGGCTCACGCTGCTCTGCTACGGTTACGATGCCGCACGGGGTCTCTATACGCCGCTCATCCAGCGGATCCTGACGGGGGCCGGAATCGTCACCATCCTGGCAATCGCCCTCCTGATCGCCGCCCTGATCCGCCTCACGCACCGGCGGCAGGCTTGAGGGCGGCTTCGACCTGGATCAGCGCTCGGTCGAGAGGCCCTGGCGCCCGGGAGCGGGCGCTTCGCGCTTGAGGCTGGCATTCAGATGGGGCGAGTCGGTGGGCTCCTCACGGGTGGTCGGCGTAGCGGAATCTTCCGGGGCCGGCATCGGCGGCATCGGCGGCGTGTTCGGCCGCTCCGTCGCCGTGCCCGGGGCAGGATCCTTGACCATGTTGCGGTTCGTCATGCGCGATACCCCATCTCATTCCGCGGTCGCACTGTCGCACCGCCTCCCGGACCAAGTCGCCGTGGCTCCGGTCATGCCGACACGGCCGCGGATGTCGACCAAGGTCGAACGTCGACCAACGCCCGACACAAGTCCGGGTTGCTGCCAAGCTTAGCTGGCGGAAGCTTGAGCAGGTCTCGGGATAGGAACCTTGGTTATTGCTGAAGGTTGTTGCGGGGTGAAGCGAAGCCTGAGGAGGAACTGATGGCATCCGGAAATTCGACCTCGAAGCGGGGCTTTGCCTCGATGAACCTCGAGCGGCAGCGCGAGATCGCCAGCAAGGGCGGCCGCAGCGTGCCGGCAGAGAAGCGTTCCTTTTCGCAGGATCGCGAATTGGCTTCGTCCGCCGGTCGCAAGGGCGGTCAGTCCACGGGGACAGGCCGGGCCGAGTGAGGCATCGGCTCACGCGTATCGCGTAGCGGCGCCGCGTCTTCGGACCGGCGCCGTTTTCGTTTCGGCAATGCCAACACGGCACACCAACGCAAAAGGCCCCGCCATGGTGACGGGGCCTTTTGCGTTACGGGATCCGGGGGGCAACGATCAGGAAATGCAACGCCCGGGGGTCATGCGGCGCGCCTCGGGCCCGACCAGGGAGCTCAGAGCCGTCTCGCAGCCTTCGCGGACCATACGCCGGGGCGGCTGACGCAGGATCGGCTTGATCTCCAGATCCTGAGCTTCCCCTGCGACCGGGGCAATCCGACCGTCGGCCTTCTGAACGCCCGCGACCCGCGTCGGGCTGAGCGCGATGGAGACCGGCCGCATCCCCGGCAGCGGAATCTGCGCCGTCTGGGCGGTGGGCACCGGGGGCACCCAACGATCCGCCGTGTCGCGCACGACCGGCTGGACGAGGACGGTGAGAAGAGCGGCAGGAGCACTCACGCCCAGGAGGAAACCAGACCGCAGCATTGCCCCGACCTCATGCGAGAGCTTGACAGGATGTTCGTATAACGCGCCCTGCAATCGCAGGTTCCTAGACTGTGACGCGCCTACGTATCCTGAGTATTCGATGACAGCCCGGCCGTTGGTGCGGCGGCGCACGCCCGCAATCCACACCATCCACATGTGGCCAAAAGGCCACCGCATCAGAAAAAGTGCGTTTGCTGGAACCTCCCGGTCCGGCATCCGTTTTCTCTGCACCCGGCCACCTGGTCCTCCCCGCATTCCCCTTGTGCATCGGCCGGAACCTTCGCGACGGGCTGGAGACTTCTCCGGCCCGTTTTTTTGCGCCTGCATCCGGGATGTCCGGGTCTCCGGCACGGACAACAAAAAACCCCGGCGCAAGCCGGGGTTTTTGTCGTCATCGAGGCTCGGAGGCGGCCTGGGACCGGTTCAGCCCGGCGAGAACCGCCGAGCCCGGCTCAGGCCGTCCTCTCAGGCCGTCTTGGCTTCGCGCCGACGGGCCGTCTGCTGGAAGAACAGCGCCTGGCTGATCACCGCCGAGACATTCGCCGGCTGGAAGGGCTTCGCGATGAGGAAGGCGGGCTCGGGACGCTCGCCGGTGAGGAACCGCTCCGGATAGGCCGTGATGAAGATCACCGGGACCTCGAAGGTCTTCAGGAGATCGTTCACGGCATCGAGACCCGAGGAGCCGTCGGCGAGCTGGATGTCCGCCAGGATCAGGCCGGGACGCTTACCCTCGCCGGCGATCTTGATCGCCTCGGTGCGGGTGCGGGCGACGCCGATGACATTGTGACCCAGACCCTCCACGAGGGCCTCGAGATCCATCGCGATCAGCGGCTCGTCCTCGATGATGAGGATCTCGGTCGCCATGTCGGCGGCCAGCTCGCGGCCGGCCTCGTCCACGAGGTCACGGACCTCGGAGACGTCGACGCCCAGGATGATAGCCGCATCTTCCTCGGAGAAGCCTTCGAGGCAGGAGAGCAGGAACGCCTGCCGCGGCAGCGGCGTGATCTGGCCGAGACGGACCTCCGCCGGCAGATCGTGCTGAACCTGCTCGCTGCGGCCGTTCACCGAGAGCGAGTTCCAGATCCGCGTGAAGACACGGAACAGATCGGCCTTGATGTTGGTGCTCCGGCCGAGCGTGTCCGGTTCGTTGACGAGGGTCTCCAGGGTGGCAGCGACATACGCGTCGCCCGCCACTTGGCTACCCGTGAGCGCCCGCGCGTAGCGGCGCAGGTACGGCAGGTGCTGTACCACGAGTTGCGATGTCGACATTCGATCCCCTGTGCCTCGCCGTGTTGCCCGGCCGCGAACGCCTCGGTCCTTTACCGAAGTCCTGCCGGGGCCGGCTTGTGTCCTGCGCAGCCTACCGCCCAACGCGGAGGCCCGCACTCCGTTCCACCCCCCGGCGGAACCGATCCCGGCGGGCAGGCGTTGCCGCCGCAGCCATGGCGTATGTCGAGCCGCAGCACAATGCGGCCGAGCCGACTTCGGCAACAAGGGGCCTATTGATGGTGGACCAGGGAAAGGAGGGAGGTCTTCGCGCGCGCTATTCGCATGCCGAGACTGTCTCGAATCGCTCGTCGGAGGGCCAGGACGGCGCCGTCGATCAGCAACCTTTCGACACCCCTGACCAGACCACCGACCACCGGACCAAGAACGGCCTGAGCGACCAGACCCGCAATCGTATCGCGACGCAGCTGCGCGCGATGTACGACACGGTCACGCAGCAACCGGTGCCCGACCGCTTTGCCGAACTGATCGCGAAGCTGGACAGCGCCGACCGCAAAGCCTGACGGTCGAGAGCCCTCGACCCCGGATCCAGCGGACGCCCATCCCGATACCCCCGCCTCGGCCAGACGGAACCGTCTCGAGCCCAGTATGCGGACCGACACGACGGAAAAAGCCGCCGAACGGGGCGGCGGCTTCTCATCGCGCCGTGCGCCGGCCCGGGATCGGGGCCGGCGTCTCCGGTCGTTCCTCAAAGTGTCGGCGAGCGGCCCCGCATCAGTCCCACGACCGCCGAGATCGCAAAGAGGACGATGGCCACGAAGAATACCAGCTTGGCAGCTTCCATCGCCGTGCCAGCGATGCCGCCGAAGCCAAGCAGAGCGGCCACGAGGGCGACGACGAGAAAAGTTACGGCCCAACCGAGCATCGTTCAGATCCTTCGAAAGTCTCAACGCGGGCGGGCCGCGTCGTTCTGAACACGAAAACGCCAAGGTTTCGCTCCGGTTCCGCCCCGATCGCGAAGTCCCCTGGGGAGCGGGGGGTTCGTGCGCTGTCCGCGTCAAGGGGTGACGGAACGAGACAGGGGCGCTAGCGTTCGAAGAGAGGTCTCCAGGCTCGATCCGGGATTTGCGATGCTGCAATCTGCCAAGAGTGCCGTTCGATCGAAGGCCGCCGCGCTGGCGGTGCGCCTCGCCGATCTCGTCGATAGAACCGGCGATGCCTTGCGCGCGGCAGCGCTCGGTCTCCTGCCGGCACCGGCGCCCGTACCGGTCCGCGTGCGCGCTCGACAGACCCGCCGCCAGGGCTGACGTCCTTCGTCGCGGTCTGGCCCGTAAGCGTCACGCCCAGACCGAGGGCCGCCTCCAGGGGGCGAGGTCGGTGCAGGGGCGGTCATCCGGTCGCAGAGCGCGTCTGCGACATCGGAACTTGCCGGATACGCGGGGAATGCCCGGAACGTCGGATCGCGGCCTCCGAGCCGATTGCCACGCGGCGTCGAACCGTCCAAGGAAACGCCGTGTCGATCGCATGGGATCGCGATGGCGGACGCCGACGAGAACAGCCTGACCTTCGATCGTTCGATGCCCCCAGCCGGGCGGCTAGAGCCGGTCGCCCCGTTGATCCGCCGCCGGGTCGCGCCGAACGGCGGCTTCTTCACGGCGAGCGGCACCTGCACCTACGTGGTGGGCCAGGATCGCGTCGCGGTGCTCGATCCGGGCCCGGATGATCCGGTGCATATCGAGGCGCTGCTTCAGGACCTCGCTGGGGAGCGTGTGGAGGCCATCGTGGTCACCCACACCCATCGTGATCATTCTCCGGGCGCGCGGCTCCTCGCTGCCCGCACCGGCGCGCCAATCGTCGGATGCGGGCCACACAGGGCCGCACGCGCGCTCTCGGAGGCGGAAGCGCCGATGCTCGATGCCAGCGCCGACCGGGCTCACGCTCCCGAGCGGATCATGGCGGAGGGCGATTCCGTGTCCGGTCGAGGCTGGACCCTCGTGGCCGTCGAGACCCCCGGCCACACGATGAACCATCTCGCCTTCGCGCTGCCGGAAGCGCAGGCGCTGTTCTCGGGAGACCACGTCATGGCGTGGTCGACCACGATCGTGGCCCCGCCGGACGGCGCGATGCGGGCCTACATGGACTCCCTCGACAAGCTGCGCGGGCGCGACGAGACCGTGTACTGGCCGGGCCATGGCGGACCCGTATGCGAGCCCGCCCGGTTCCTGCGCGGGCTGGCCGGGCACCGCCGCCAGCGCGAAGCGGCGATCCGCGCGCGGCTGGCGGCCGGGGACAGGCGGATCGCCGACATCGTCGCGGCGATCTACCAGGGGCTCGATCCCCGTCTCCGCGGCGCCGCGGCGCTGTCGGTCTTCGCCCATCTGGAGGATCTTGTCGGACGCGGGCGCGCAACCTGCGACGGCGCCCCCCGGCTGGACGGCACCTACGCGCCGGCCTGAGGGACGCGACGGGTCACTTCACCGCGAGGGCGAGGTTGGCGACGTCGTCGAGATAGGCCCGGATCCGGTCCGCGTTGCTGCCGAAATCGCGGCCGCTGAGGCGCGAGGCCGAGCGCACATCGATCCGCGCCCCGTCCGCGCGGGGGCGGATACGCACGGTGACGTCGCCGGGCAGGTTGAGGATCAGACCGCGGGCCACGGCCTCGATCCGACCGTTCCCGGTGCGTCCCCCCGGCCGGATCGCCTCGACGATCTGCCAGTGCCGCTTTAGCGCCGCCTGCCGGGCGAGTTCGAAGGCCTCGTCGGCGCCGATATCGAGGGTCAGGGGCGCGATCTGCGGATAGGCGCCGCGCTGGCGCTCGCGGATCGCGGGGCCGGGATCCGCCGGGTAGCGGCCGCCGCGAGCCGCGAAGGCCGCCCGCGAGCGCGAAAAGGCGGGTGGGTTGTCGATGTCGGTGGTGATGTCGGACAGCGCCGGCAGCCGCAGGCTGCGCAAGCCCAGGAAAGCGGGATAGCCGAGGACCGCCAGCGCGAGGATCAGCCCTGCGAGGGCGGCCCCGAGACCGCGAGCCCCCTCGCGCCAGACCCGCACGAAGGCGAAGACCGCAGCCGCCGCGGCGAGCACCGCGACCCCGAACCCGGCCACCAGGGCCGCGAGCGCCGCGTCGGTGTCGGCACGCGGGTCTCGGACCAAGATCAGGGCGATGCCGGTGGCGATGACGGAGAACACGGCGAGCCGCCGGGCCAGAGGCCCTGCGCGGGTGACGGGTTCCTCGATGAGCAGGCGGCGCATGGGGATCATGACGGCGATCGGGATCCGATCTTAGAGCTTGGCCGGGGCCGGCGCCAACGCGCGACCGTCACGGCGCGAAGGCACGGACACTGCCGGGCAGGCCGAGGGTGGCGGGCAATTTGAGAGGATCGGGCAGCATCGCATCCCCGATCCGGCCGGCCGGATCGGACGGCTCGCTGTGGGCGGCCGTCTGAGCCGTCAGGGCGTTCCAGGGGCCCGTCACCGCGAACAGGATCCCGCGGGCGGAATCGCCGGGCGGCCGCAGAACGAGATCGCCCCTGGCGTCGAGTCGCCGTTCCGGCAGCGACACCTGGCCGTGAAGGGTGGCGCCGACACTCGGCCCCAGAAGACCCGACTCGGCGATCTCGCCGACACCGTCGACGAAGCGCAGCGTCACCACGGCCCGCTCGAACGCGGTCCGGCCGTTCCGGCGCGCCAGAGCTCCGGACGCCACGGCACCGTTGCGGTGGACGACGTCGGCGAGATCGAGGCCCGCGATGGCGCCGCCATCCATGGCGAGCGTGGCCCGTCCGCCGAGATGCGCCAGGAGGCCGACCGTGTCACGCGCCCTGGATTCGAGGGCGAAATGCCCCTGGACGGGCCCGACCACCCAGCGGGCCGCGCCGATCTCGCCGAGGAGCGCACCGAGATCGACGCGGTCGAGGCTCCCCTGGGTGCGCAGCTCCGTCGCGGCCGGATCGGTCCCGCTCGTCAGGTTCACGCGCCCCTTGAACGTGCCGTCCTGGATCCGGGCCCGGTTCACCGCGACCTCAAGGGCGGTATCCCGCACCAGGATGCTCGCCGCCAGATCCTGCACCCGAACGGCGCCGGCGCGGCCCTCCGCCGCCGACAGGCGGAGGTCGAGGTCGCCCTGCGTGAGCGGCGCCAGGGCGACGGATACCGGGGCGGGATCGAGGAGCCGGGTCAGATCCTCGACGAGCGGCGTGAAGTCGAGGGTCTCGGCCGCCAGGGTCGCCTGCACCGAGAGGCGCGGCGCCTTGCCGGGTCCGAAGGCGACGGCGCCGGCGCCTTCCAGCACGTTCTGACCGAGGCCGATGCGCAGGCTCGGCCACGAGATGGACCGCTCCGCCGTCTCGAACCGGCCGTCGATCGAGAAGGCGCCGGCGAGCGGCGCCAGCGGCACATCACGGCCGATCCAGGCCAGGCTCTCCGGCAGGGATCGCGTCTCGAACCGGACCTGCCCGGACAGGACGGGCAGCGCGTTCCCCTCCGCGGGCGGCGCCACCGTTCCGTCCGCCGCGAGGCTGCCGTCCGGCCACGTGACCTCCGCGGTGAACGGGCTGCGGCGGCGCTGGGCCAGCTCGGCCGGACGCAGGTGGGTCAGGGTGATCCGGGTCGGCACGCCCCGCCACGTGAAGCTGGCGCGGCCCTCGGCGGTCTTTCCCCAGAGCGGCCACGCGATGTCCAGGTCGATGTCCCGGGCCGTGTCGCCGGCGGCGAGGCGCGCGTCGCGCACGACGATGCGGCGTGGCCGGGCCGTCCCGCCGGACCGGGCCTGCTCGGCGAGGCGCGCGAGGGGGGCGTCCCAGCCGGCGGGGTCATCCGACAGCCGCGCACCCTCCAGGCGAAGCCCGCTCACGGCCGCGCGCCCGCCGAGGAGGCTCAGCGGGTCGAGGTCGAGGGTCAGGCGGCCCGCATCCGCCAGGACCGGTCCGTCGGAACCGGCGGCGAGCCGGACGCGGTCGAGGGTCAGGCGCGGCCAAGGCAGCACCGCGACGCTCGCGGGGCCCTGCAGCGTCAGGCCCAGGCCGTAGGCGTCGAAGGCGCGGCGCGCGTAGGCCGTGACCCGGCCGTCCTCCAGGGGCCAATCGCGCAGGCCGAGGCCGGCCGCGATCAGGCTCCCGAGAGCGAGGACGAAGATCGGGCGGCGCAGCGACATCATGCTCCGAAGGGGCGGCGGCTGTGACCGGAAGCCGGGCGCCGCGCCGGCCCCTCGGGCTGCCGCGGCCCGGCAGGGTCTGCACGTCGAGTGAGCAATTTAGCGTCCTTGGCCGGCTTTGTCTGCCGCGCCCGCGCAGGGCCGCCCTGCCCTCCCCAACGCAGTGCCGGTTACGGATCGCCCGCGTCCGCGCGGACCGGTGCGGCGCACCACTGGATTTCACGCGCGGAATCGGGGAGAGCAGGCGCGAGGACACGCACTTCCCAAGGTTTCGGCCGGTCGGGTCCGGCGGGAAAAGGACGGTTCGATGAAGAAGGTCTACACGGATGCCGCCGCGGCCCTGGCCGGCCTCCTGCACGACGACATGATGGTGATGTGCGGCGGCTTCGGCCTCTGCGGCATCCCGGACGAGCTGATCGAGGCGGTGCGCCTCTCGGGCGTCAAGGGTCTCACCGTCGTCTCGAACAATGCCGGCATCGACGGGGTCGGCCTCGGCAAGCTTCTGGACACCCGCCAGGTCCGGATGATGATCTCGTCCTACGTGGGCGAGAACAAGGAATTCGCCCGCCAGTATCTCGGCGGCGAGCTGGAGATCGAGTTCAACCCGCAGGGCACGCTCGCCGAGCGGATCCGCGCCGGCGGTGCCGGCATCCCGGCCTTCTTCACCAAGACCGGCGTCGGCACCAAGGTCGCCGAGGGCAAGGAGGTCCGCGAGTTCGATGGCGAGCACTACGTCATGGAGCGCGGCCTGTTCGCCGACCTCGCCCTGGTCCACGCCCATACGGGCGACACCGAGGGGAACCTGCGCTACCGGATGACCGCGCGCAACTTCAACCCGATGATGGCCACCGCCGCCAAGATGACGGTGGCGCAGGTCGAGCATCTCGTGAAGCCGGGCGAGATCGATCCGGACACGATCCACACGCCCGGCATCTTCGTGAAGCGCATCGTCGACGTGGGCGTGCGCGACAAGCGCATCGAGCAGCGCACAACGCGCAAGCGCAACGATGCGACCCCGGCCGCCGCGGCCGGCGGCGGCACGCACTGACCGGACGGGAAGGGAGCGAGAACGATGGCCTGGACCCGCGAGCAGATGGCGGCGCGCGCCGCCAAGGAGCTGGAGGACGGCTTCTACGTGAACCTCGGCATCGGCATCCCGACGCTGGTGTCGAACTACATCCCCGAGGGCATGTCGGTGCAGCTCCAGTCGGAGAACGGCATGCTGGGCATGGGCCCCTTCCCCTACGAGGGTGAGGAGGATCCGGACCTGATCAACGCCGGCAAGCAGACGATCACCGCCCTGCCGACGACGAGCTACTTCTCCTCGGCGGATTCCTTCGGGATGATCCGCGGCGGGCACATCAACCTGTCGATCCTCGGCGCCATGCAGGTGGCCGGCAACGGCGACCTCGCCAACTGGATGATCCCCGGCAAGATGGTGAAGGGGATGGGCGGCGCCATGGACCTCGTGGCCGGGGTGAAGCGCGTGGTCGTGGTGATGGAGCACGTCGCCAAGAACAAGGACGGTACCGAGAGCCCGAAGCTGCTCAAGGCCTGCGACCTGCCGCTCACCGGAACCCAGGTGGTCGATCTGGTGATCACCGATCTCGGCGTGTTCGCCATCGACAAGAAGGGCGACGGCGGCATGACGCTGATCGAACTCGCCGACGGCGTCACCGAGGACGAGATCCGCAAGAAGACCGAGGCCGACTTCACGGTCGCCCTCAAGAACTGACATCGGCAGGCCCGGCGACCGACGTCGCCGGGTCCAACGGGGCGATGGCCGCCCAGATCGGGCGGCCATCGCATGACGGCGCAGGCGCCCTTCAGACGCGCCCGATGTCGGCGCACCTCGTCAGCGCCAGCCCCCCTTCACGCATCGGCACAGGCCAGACGCGAAACGCCCCCCTCTCCCGGTCGGAAGAGGGGGGCGTTTCGCGTGATCCTTCGCCGCTCGGCTCCGGCCGGGTCAGAGCCCGAAGCCTCGGACCAGTGCCGATCGGTCAGCCCGCGTCGCTGGCGCCCGCCCCCGCGAGCTGCGGATCCCGGGTCGCGGGCCTCACCGGGCTGTCGGCCGCCGGCTCCTCGCCCTGCAACGCCCGCCGCACGTAGCTGTCGACCCGGTCGCCCTGCTCCGGGAGGGCGGCCTCGAGATGCGCGATCATCTTGGGCGTCCAGAACGCCTTGATGTGCTTCTGGACCCCGGCGACCGCCTCCTCCTCCGGGTAGGACCGGAAGAAGGTGGCGATCTGGTTGGCCATGCGGACGAGCTTGTCCGCCTGCGTCACGGCACTCATCGGATACTCTTACTCTGCCGCGTCGAGCGCAGTGCCCTGGGAATTGGCGATCCGGGTCAGGGAGAAGTCCTCCTCGTAGAACTTCGCCTGCCAGTCGGACGGCCGGTTGGTCCGCCGGACCTGCACCGCCGTCACCTTGTACTCGGGGCAGTTGGTCGCCCAGTCCGAGTAGTCGGTGGTGATGACGTTGGCGCCGGTCTTGGCGTGGTGGAAGGTCGTGTAGACCACGCCCGGCTGCATCCGCTCGGAGATCTTGGCCTTGAGGGCGATGTCGCCCGAGCGGCTCTCCAGGGCGACGAGATCGCCGTCGACGATGCCGCGCAGCTCCGCGTCGAACGGGTGGATCTCCAGCACGTCCTCCTCGTGCCAGCGCGAGTTCTCGGTGCGCCGGGTCTGCGCGCCGACATTGTACTGGGACAGGATCCGGCCCGTGGTGAGGATCAGCGGGAACTTCGCCCCCGTCCGCTCCTCGGTGGCCACGAACTCGGTGATCATGAACCGACCCTTGCCGCGGACGAACCGGTCCACGTGCATCATCGGCGTCCCGAGCGGCGCCTTCTCGTTGCAGGGCCACTGCACCGAGCCGAGCTCGTCGAGCTTGGCGTAGGACACGCCGGTGAAGCTCGGGGTGAGCGAGGCGATTTCGTCCATGATCTCGGACGGGTGGCTGTACTCCATCTTGTAGCCCAGCGCGTTGGAGAGCAGCACGGTGCCCTCCCAGTCGCCGTAGCCGCCCATCGGGGCCATCACCTTGCGGACCCGCGAGATGCGGCGCTCGGCGTTGGTGAAGGTGCCGTCCTTCTCCAGGAACGAGGCACCCGGCAGGAAGACGTGGGCGTATTTGGCGGTCTCGTTCAGGAACAGATCCTGGACGACGATGCACTCCATCGCCATCAGGCCCGAGGTGACGTGGTGCGTGTCCGGGTCGGACTGCGCGATGTCCTCGCCCTGGATGTACATGCCCTTGAACGAGCCCTCGACGGCCTCGTCGAGCATGTTGGTGATGCGCAGGCCCGGCGCGTTGTCGAGCTTGGCGCCCCAGAGGGCCTCGAAGCTCTCGCGGGTGGCGTCGTCCGAGACGTGGCGGTAGCCGGTGAGCTCGTGCGGGAACGAGCCCATGTCGCAGGAGCCCTGCACGTTGTTCTGGCCGCGCAGCGGGTTCACGCCGGCGCCGAGCTTGCCGATGTTTCCGGTGGCCATGGCGATGTTGGCCATGCCCATCACCATGGTCGAGCCCTGGCTGTGCTCGGTGACGCCCAGACCGTAGTAGATGCCGGCTGCGCCGCCCTTGGCGTAGAGCCGGGCCGCCCCGCGGACTTCCGCTGGGTCGAGACCGGTGAAGGGCTGCTGGCTCTCCGGGGAGTGCCGCTCATCGGCGATGAACCGGGCCCAGGACTCGAACTCGGCGAGGTCGCAGCGCTCGCGGACATAGGCCTCGTCGATCAGCCCCTCGGTGACGATCACGTGCGCCAGCGAGTTGATGAAGGCGACGTTGGAGCCGGGCTTCAGCGGCAGGTGATAGTCGGCCTTGATGTGGGGCGACTTCACGAGGTCGATCTTGCGCGGATCGGCGACGATCAGCTTGGCGCCCTGGCGCAGGCGCTTCTTCATCCGCGAGCCGAAGACCGGATGGCCGTCGGTGGGGTTGGCGCCGATCACCAGGATCACGTCGGAATGCTCCACCGACTTGAAGTCCTGTGTGCCGGCCGAGGTGCCGAGCGTCGACATCAAGCCGTAGCCGGTCGGCGAGTGGCAGACGCGGGCGCAGGTATCGACGTTGTTGTTGCCGAAGGCGGCGCGCACGAGCTTCTGGACGAGGTAGGCCTCCTCGTTGGTGCAGCGCGACGAGGTGATGCCGCCGACCGAATCCTTGCCGTACTTGGCCTGGATCCGCTTGAACTCGCTCGCGGCCCGGTCGATGGCCTCCTCCCAGGAGACCTCGCGCCACGGATCCGTGATCTTCTCGCGGATCATCGGCTTGGTGATGCGGTCCTTGTGGGTGGCGTAGCCGTAGGCGAAGCGGCCCTTCACGCAGCTATGGCCCTCATTGGCCTTGCCGCCCTTGTAGGGGACCATGCGGACGACGCGCTCGCCCTGCATCTCGGCCTTGAACGAGCAGCCGACGCCGCAATAGGCGCAGGTCGTCACCTCGGCGTGCTCGGGCTGGCCGTACTCGTGGATCGACTTCTCCTGAAGGGTCGCGGTCGGGCAGGCCTGCACGCAGGCGCCGCAGGAGACGCATTCCGACTCGAAGAAGTTGGTCGGGCCGGCGGCCACGCGGCTGTCGAAGCCGCGGCCCGCGATGGTCAGCGCGAAGGTGCCCTGCACCTCTTCGCAGGCGCGCACGCAGCGGTTGCAGACGATGCACTTCGACGGGTCGTAGGTGAAGTACGGGTTCGACTCGTCCTTCGGCAGATACTTCTCGGCGCTCGGCTTGACGTGGTTGTCGCCGTCATAGCCATAGCGGACGTCCCGCAGGCCGACGACGCCGGCCTGCGTCTGCAGCTCGCAATCGCCGTTGGCCGCGCAGGTCAGGCAGTCCAGCGGGTGATCGGAGATGTAGAGCTCCATCACGCCCTTGCGGAGCTTGGCGAGCTTCTCGTTCTGCGTGTGGACGACCATGCCGTTCTCGGCCGGGGTCGTGCAGGAGGCCGGGGTGCCGCGCCGGCCCTCGATCTCCACGAGGCAGAGGCGGCAGGAGCCGAACGGCTCCAGGCTATCGGTGGCGCAGAGCTTCGGGATCTGCGTCCCGGCATGCATCGCCGCCGCCATCACCGAGGTGCCCGCCGGCACCGTCACAGACATGCCGTCGATCGTCAGCGTGACGGTCTGCTCCGCCACGCGGATCGGCGTGCCGTAGTCGATCTCCTTGATCAGGCCCATCGACGCCTCCTTACTCGGCCGCGGCCGGCAGATCGCCGGCGCGCCTGAAATCCTCGGGGAAATGGGTGATCGCGCTCATGACGGGCATCGGGGTGAGCCCGCCCATGGCGCAGAGCGACCCGTCGGTCATGACCTCGCAGAGGTCCTCGACCAGCTTGAGATTCGCATCCGGCCGGATGCCGGCGATGACCTTGTCCATGGTCTCGACGCCGCGGGTGGCGCCGATGCGGCAGGGGGTGCACTTGCCGCAGGACTCGGTGGCGCAGAACTCGAAGGCGAAGCGGGCCTGGGCGGCCATGTCGACGGTGTCGTCGAACACCACGATGCCGCCGTGGCCGACGAGGCCCTTCTTGGCCGCCATCGCCTCGTAGTCGAGGGGCGTGTCGAGGAGATGGTCGGGGAAGTAGGCCCCGAGCGGCCCGCCGACCTGCACGGCCCGGACCGGCCGACCCGAACGGGTGCCGCCGCCGAAATCCTCGATCACCTGCCGGAGGGTGATGCCGAAGGCCATCTCGATCAGGCCGCCGTGCTTGATGTTGCCGGCGAGCTGGATCGGCAGGGTGCCGAGCGAGCGGCCCATGCCGTAATCGGCGTAGGCCTTGGCGCCGTTCTCCAGGATCCACGGCACGGCCGTGAAGGTCATGACGTTGTTGACCAGCGTCGGCTTGCCGAGGAAGCCCTTCAGCGCCGGGATCGGCGGCTTGGCGCGGACGATGCCGCGCTTGCCCTCGAGGCTCTCCAGCAGCGAGGTCTCCTCACCGCAGATATAAGCGCCGGCGCCGAGGCGCACTTCCAGGTGGAAGGTCTTGCCCGAGCCCAGGATATTCTCGCCGAGCACGCCGGCGGTCACGCCGTTGGCGATGGCCTCCTTGAGGGTGGCAAACGCCTGCGGGTACTCGGAGCGCAGGTAGATGTAACCGCGGGTGGCACCGGTCGCGACGGCCGCGATGGTCATGCCCTCGATGAGGTTGAAGGGGTCGCCCTCCATCATCATCCGGTCGGCGAAGGTGCCCGAATCGCCCTCGTCGGCGTTGCAGACCACATACTTCTGGTCCGCCTTGGCGAGCATCACGGTGTTCCACTTGATGCCGGCCGGGAAACCGGCACCACCCCGGCCGCGCAGGCCGGAATCGCGCACCGCCGCGACGATGCCCTCGGCATCGAGCTTCAGCGCGGCCTCGAGGCCGCGATAGCCGCCATGGGCCCGGTAATCGTCCACGGAGACCGGATCGATCACGCCGCAGCGGTGGAAGGTCAGCCGCTGCTGCCGGGCGAGGTAGGGGATTTTTTCAGGATCACCGAGGCGCAGGGGATGGTCACCGCCGGTGGCGAGGCCGGCATCCAGAAGGGCGTCGATATCCGCCAGCTTGACCGGGCCGTAGGCGACGCGCCCCTCGGGCGTGCCGACCTCGACCATCGGCTCCAGCCAGAACAGGCCGCGGGAACCGGTGCGCACGATGGTGACGTCGAGACCGCGGCGCTCGGCGCCGGCGAACAGCGCGCGGGCGACCTTGTTGGCGCCGAGGCCGAGGGCGACGGCATCGCGGGGAATGTAGAGGGTCACGCTCACTGGCGCACCTCCGTCAGTGCAGCTTCGAGGGCGTCGGCGGTCAGGTGCGCGACGGGCTCACCGTCCACCAGCGCGGCGGGACCGTTGGCGCAGAGGCCGAGGCAGTAGACCGGCTCCACCGTGGCGCTGCCGTCGGCGGTGGTCTCGTGCCAGCCGCAGCCGAGGCGGCCGAGGATCTCGCGATGGAGCTTGTCGGAGCCCATGG
Organism: Methylobacterium sp. XJLW; assembly: GCF_003254375.1. NCBI lineage: Bacteria > Pseudomonadati > Pseudomonadota > Alphaproteobacteria > Hyphomicrobiales > Methylobacteriaceae > Methylobacterium > Methylobacterium sp. XJLW. The sequence continues at coordinate 1,344,708 of NZ_CP016429.1, forward strand.
CCTGGCAGGCCTCGGCCCGGCACAGCTTCACCTCGTGGCGGCCGGCGGGGTGGGCGCGGAAATCGTGGTAGAAGGTGATGCAGCCGTGCACCTCGGCGCGCGACAGGTTCAGCGCGTCCGCGATCAGCGGCACGGCGCCGGAATCCACGTAGCCGAACGTCTCCTGCAGCGCGTGCAGGATCGGCAGCGTGGCCCCTTCGAGATGGGTGTGTTCGGCGATGATCCCGGATGCGCGCTCCGCGCTCCAGGGCTCGTGACGCGCCATGGTTTCCAGCCCAGTCTGTTCCTGTTCTAATGCGAAGAGGAACAGAAATGCCGGTTGGCTTCAATCGCGCAGTCCGGTCGCTCGACAAAGGACGTTTGTCGAGCTGTAACCCGGCCGACCGCGCCTCGGCCAATTCCGGCTAATTCTTTGTCAGAAATTAATTTTTTGAATCGGAGCGGTGACGGACCACATCTGCGTGCGGCGCAACATGAATTTGTGCCCTGCAATAAATTGCATCCACACGGTGAATCTGCTCGATCGTCCGCCTCTGCCTTTCCGAGCGGCGCGAGCCATGCACCTCCGCGACGCTGGCTCGTGTCCCGTCACCCTGGATCGTAGGGTGCGTAGGTCGCCTTCGTCCGGCGGCGACAGGGAGCGACCGAGGGAGGGCATCCGGGTTGCCTGCGCGCCCCGCTTGCAGGGACGACCTGCGCAGGCCGGAGGCCAAGCAGGCGGCTCGTCAGAACTCCATCTCCAGTTCCTCGATCTCGTCCGGCTCGTCGGCAGCGGCTTCCGCCCATTCCACCATCAGCGGCCAGTGCAGGATCGTGTCGCGGTAGGCGGCGGCGCGGGGCGGCAGGGCGACGTCGTAGGTGCGGAAGCGGGTGCAGACCGGGGCATACATGGCGTCCGCCAGGCACGGTCGCGCTCCGAACAGGTACGGCCCGTCGTAGCGGTCCAGGCAATCGTCGAAGATCGTCACGATACGCTCGATGTCGGCCTTCGCGCCGTTGAACACCCGGAAGTCAGGGTGGAAGGCACGCAGGTTCATCGGCAGGGCCGAGCGGAGATTGACGAAGCCGGAATGCATCTCGCCGGAGATGGACCGGCAATGGGCGCGCTCCGCCGCGTTGCCGGGAAGGAAACCGGCCGCGGGAAAAGTCTCGGCCAGATATTCGGCGATGGCCAGGGTGTCCCAGACGACCACGTCGCCGTGGCGCAGGCGCGGCACCAGGAACGACGGCGACAGGTGCAGCAGCTCCGCCCGGCTGGTGGCATCCGTGCCGGACAGGACCTCGGTCTGGAAGTCGAGACCGGCCATCCGGCAGATCAGCCAGCCCCGCAGCGACCACGAGGAATAATTGCGGCTCGAGATGGTGAGCGTAGCGGCCGTCATCGTCCTGCCCCGGGGCGCGTCGCCGATCATGCGGTCTGCGAAGCCCGATCCAAGACTCGTGCCGAATGGGGCGGGCGAATCGCTACCGCCCCCAATTCTAATCGCGTCGCAGCAGCGCCGCGACCTCCGCCTGCTCGGCGGCCGACAGAGTCCGGACCGGTGCGGGCGGCCGGCGGCGGGCGAGGCGCCACAGGCCGAAGCCGCCCAGCAGCACCGCCAGAACCGGGGTCAGCCAGAGCAGCAGGGTGTGCAGCGCGAAGACCGGGCGCAGCAGCACGAACTCGCCGTAGCGCGCCACGACGTAGTCGAGCACCGCCTTGTCGCTGTCCCCCTTCTGCAGCCGCTCGCGCACGATCAGGCGCAGGTCCTTGGCGAGCGGCGCGTCGGAATCGTCGATCGACTGGTTCTGGCAGACGAGACAGCGCAGCTCGGCCGAGATCTCCCGGGCGCGGTGCTCCAGGGTGGGATCCTTCAGCACCTCGTCGGGCTGGACCGCGTGGGCGGGAAGCGACGCCAGCAGGGCCAGCGCCGCCAGGGCCGGTCGGAGGGAGCGGCGCGCCATCATTCGGCCGGCACCGCAACGGGGAGCGGCCGCGCCTTCGCCTTGGCGGGGACGCCCACGCGCATCCGCCGGTCCGTCAGAGACAGGCCGCCGCCGACCGCCATCACCACCGCCCCGAGCCAGATCAGCAGGACCAGCGGCTTGTAGTAGAGGCGCAGGCCGACGCCACCGTCCTGGCCGATCTCGCCGAGGCTCGCATAGACCTGGCTGGCGCCGATCGTCAGCAGCCCGGACTCCGTCACCGCCATCTTGCGGCTCGGGTAGAAGCGCTTGCCGGTCTCGACCTGGCCCACCTCGTCGCCGGCGCGGGTGCGGATCGTCAGGTAGGCGGCGGCCTCCTCGTAGTTCGGTCCCTTGCGCGGCGCGACCCGGTCCAGGGTGGCCGTGTAGGGCCCCGTCGCAAGGGTCTGGCCGGGCTTGAGGGTCGCCAAGCCCTCGGTGGCCCAGCCCTGTGCGGCGATGCCCAGCACCACCACGCCGACCCCGGCATGGGCGATGGCGGTGCCCCAGGCCGAGCGCGGCAGGCCGACGGCGCGGCGCCCGATCTGGCCGAGCGAGCGGGCCCGGCTCGCCCCGTAGCCCCGGGCGCGGGTGACGATCTCCAGAACGGAGCCGATCAGCAGATAGGCGCCGAGGCCGATCCCCACCGGTGCCAGGACCGGGCCGCCCCAGGTGAGGGCCAGGACCACGAAGCCGACGACCAGGGCCACCGCCAGCGCGGCGAAGAGGCGCTGGGCGGCGGCGAGCACGTCGCCGCGCTTCCAGGCCAGTGCCTGCCCCACGGGCACGATCAGCAGCAGCGGGATCGCGAGCGGCACGAAGGTGGAATTGAAGAAGGGCGGCCCGACCGTGATCTTCTCGCCGGTCAGCATCTCCAGCACCAGCGGGTAGAGGGTGCCGACCAGCACGGTGGCGCAGGCCGCCACCAGGAAGAGGTTGTTGAGGACGAGCGAGCCCTCGCGGGAGATCGGCGCGAACAGACCGCCCTGCCGGAGCAGCGGCGCGCGCCACGCGAACAGCGTCAGCGAGCCGCCGATGAACAGCACCAGGATCGCCAGGATGAAGACGCCGCGGGTCGGGTCGGTGGCGAAGGAATGCACCGAGGTGATGACCCCGGAGCGGACCAGGAAGGTGCCGATCAGCGAGAGCGAGAAGGTCAGGATGGCGAGCAGCACCGTCCAGACCTTCAGGGCGTCGCGCTTCTCCATCACCACCGTGGAGTGGAGCAGCGCCGTGCCGGCGATCCACGGCATCAGCGAGGCGTTCTCGACCGGATCCCAGAACCACCAGCCGCCCCAGCCGAGTTCGTAATAGGCCCAATAGGAGCCCATCGCGATTCCGAGGGTCAGGAAGCACCACGCGGTCAGCGTCCAGGGCCGCACCGCCCGCGCCCAGACGGCGTCGATCCGCCCGTCGATCAGCGCGGCCACCGCGAAGGCGAAGCTGATCGAGAAGCCGACATAGCCGACATAGAGGAGCGGCGGATGGATCGCGAGGCCGGGATCCTGCAGCAGCGGGTTGAGGTCGTTGCCCTCGAGCGGCGCCGGGATCACGCGGGTGAACGGGTTCGAGGTCGTGATGATGAACAGCACGAACACGAAGGTGATCAGCCCCTGCACGCCCAGGGTGTTGGCCCGCAGCCGCGGCGGCACCGCGTTCTTGGCGGCGGCCACGCAGGCGCCGAACAGCGTGAGGATCAGCACCCAGAGGAGCATCGAGCCCTCGTGGTTCCCCCAGACGCCGGAGAGCTTGTAGATCAGCGGCTTCTGCGTGTGCGAATTCTCGACGACGTTCTGGACCGAGAAATCGGAGGTGACGTGCGCCCAGGTGAGCGCCGCGAATGCGAACAGCACGCAGGCGAAGGCGCCGAGCGCCGCCTGCGAAGCGGTCTGGCGCAGGGCCGGATCGCCCGAACGTGCCGCCCAGATCGGCATCACCATTTGGACGAGGGAGATCGCCAGCGCGAGCGCGAGGGCGAAGTGACCGGTCTCGACGATCATGCGGGTTCCCTCACCGCTCGCTGCGGGGGCCGAGGGTGCTGTCCGCCGCCGCCGTAGCGGGTTTCGGCGCCGGGGCCGCCTTGTTCGGCCCCCCCTCCTGCCAGCGCCCCTGCGCCTTCAGCGCGTCGGCCACCTCGCGGGGCATGTAGGATTCGTCGTGCTTGGCGAGCACCGTGTCGGCGCGGAACTCGCCGCCGGGCTCCAGGACCCCCTCGGCGACCACGCCCTGCCCTTCCCGGAACAGGTCTGGCAGCAGCCCCTTGTAGTGGACCGCGACGGTGGCGTTCGTGTCGGTGACGGCGAAATCGACCGTCTGGTCCGGGCCGCGCCTGAGCGAGCCGTCCTTCACCAGACCGCCGAGCCGCAGGCGCGTACCCGGGGCGATGGCCTGCTGGACGATGTCGGTGGGCGAGCGGAAGAACACGATCGAGCCGCTCATGGCGTACAGGATCAGCCCCACGGCGAGCGCCAGCACGCTGCCGCAGGCGGCGATCAGGATCAGGCGGCGTTTCTTACGCGTCACGATACTTCCACCCCGCGGTCCGGCGCGCGGAGACCCGCCCCGACCGGAACCGTTCTCATTCTAGTCTTGAGGGTGTCGGCTCCAGGCGCCCGCGGGTCAAGGGCGGGCATCAGGACCGATTGTCGTACGGGCCCCGTCCCGCGCAGGCGGCCTCACGATTTCGCCGTGTCGCGGATCGAGCTTGTCAGGGATTCGGCTTGGCGGCGAGGTCCAGCTCCCGGGCGAGTCCGTCGAGCCGCGCCACCGCGTCGCTATTGGCGGCCAGCGCCATCCGGGCGCGGTCGAGGGCCTTCACGGCCTGGTCGCGCTCGCCCAGCGCGCTGTAGGAGCGCACGAGGCGCATCCACTCGTCCGGCGTGCCGCCCCGTGCGGCGAGGCGCCGGTCGAGCCCCTCGACCATGCTGCGAATCGCCGCCTGCTGCTCCGCCTGCGGCATGGCGCGCACCGCCGCCATCGCGGCCTCCTTCTCGGCCTGCGCGGTCGGGCCGGCCTCACCCGACCCGGCGGGCCCGGGCGCCGCGCCCTCCGCGCCGAGTCCCACGGCGCGGGCGCCCTGCTCCACCTGGGCGAGCCCCTGCGGGTCACCCGCGAGGGCGGTCCGGGCCCGGGCCAGGGCGGCGGCCGCCTGATCGGGCTCGCCGAGGACCACCCGGGACCGGACGAGCCTCAGCCATTCGTCGGAGGTGCCGCCGCCGGCCTTGAGACGGGCATCGAGACCGTCGACCATGCCGCGGATCGCCGCCTGCTGCTCGGCCGGGATCTTCGGGGCGGCCTGGGGCGTCGTCGGGGGCGGCGGCGGCTCGCCCTTGAGGCGGGCGAGGCTCTGCTTGACGATTCCGAGCCAGGGGGCGGTCGGCGGGCTGCTGGCCTCGAGTTCGGTGAGCTGGCGGATTGCCTCACCGGTATCGCCGGCCTGCTCGGCCGCCCGGGCCAGATAGAAGCGCGGCTTCGGGGCGTTCGGCTCCTTGGCCTGGGCCTTCTCGAACAGGGCCTTGGCCTCGGGCGAGACGGTGCCGTCGCCGGCCGCCGTGAGGGCCTCGGCCTGATCGGCGAGGGTGTCGGCGGTCTCGCCCTTCAGGCGCGCGATGTTGGCGTAGGCGCGGGCGGCATCGTCGAAGCGGCCGGTGCGCATGTAGACCGGGGCGAGCACCGCCCAGCCGCGGGCGTCGTTCGGGTCCCGGGCGAGGCGCGCCTCGATCTGCCCCACAGCCTTCATGAGTTCGTCGGCCCCGCCGCGGGTGGCCTGCCGGTCGGCTTCCGTCTGGGCGGGCAGTTCGGGCGAGCCGTAGAGGCCGTAGGCGATCAGCGCCACGAGGGGAATGGTGGAGAGCGCGAAGGCCGAGGCGGCCCGCCGCCGGCGCAGGCGCGGCTCGGCCGGGCGCGCGGCCTCGACGAGGCCGGCATCCTCGGCCTCGCGCTGCGCCTCGCGGCTTGCCCGGAGCAGGCGGCGGGCCGCCTCGGCCTTGGCGGTCTCGGCCTCGTCCGGAGCGATCAGGCCGCGTTCGAAGTCGCGGTCGATCTCGGCGATCTGATCCTCGTAGAAGGCGGTCTCGGTGGCGAGCCCGCTCCCGCCCGCCTCGCCGGTCGGCACGGCGGCGCGCCGCGACATCGGCCAGAGCAGGCCGAGAACGGTCGCCGCGGTCATGGCCGCCAGAATGAACCAGATCGCCGTCATGGACCTTTCCGCCAACGAGCCGGACCGGCCCGCCCCTCCCCACGCCCTGTGGAGCCGGCAGCGTGATGCCACGACGCCTCCCGACGGCGGCACGGTGTCACGCAACTCTCCCACGATGACAAGGGCCTGGGCTGGGCCATGAGGCCGCGTCGACCTCACACCGACCCCTCGCGGAACTCGCGGACGGCCTCAGTGGGTCGCGGTGCCGACGGGCAGGTCGCCCGGCACCTCCAGCACCGCCCGCAGGCCGCCGAGCGCTCCCTCCTCCAGGGTGAACCGCCCCCGGTACAGGGCGGCGAGGTCGGCCACGATCGACAGGCCGAGGCCGGATCCGGGCTTCGATTCGTCGAGGCGCCGCCCCCGGCCGAGCACGGCCTGGCGGGCCTCCGGCGGCAGGCCGGGGCCGTCATCCTCGATGGCGACGACGAGGTGGGGATAATCGTCCTTGTCGACCGCCTCGGCCCGGATCGCCACCCGGCCGTGGGCCCATTTCGACGCGTTGTCGACGAGGTTGCCGACCATCTCCTCGAAGTCCTGGCGCTCGCCGCGGAAGCGCAGGCCGGGAGGCACGTGGACGTCGTAGGCGATATCCTTGTCCCGGTAGATCTTCCCGAAGGTGCGCACGAGGCCGGCCAGCGCCGGCTCCACCTCGGTCGAGGTGCCGAGCGTGCCGGCGAGCGCCGCGGCCCGCGCCCGGTCCAGATGGTAATTGACCTGATCGCGCATCACCGCGGCCTGCTCGCGGATCTTGTGCGTCAGCTCCTCGGGGGCATCGGAGGCGCCGACCTCGTTGACGATGATCGAGAGCGGCGTCTTCAGGGCGTGGGCGAGGTTGCCGACCTGGGTGCGGGCGCGCTCCAGGATCTCCCGGTTGGTCTCGATCAGAAGGTTCACCTCGCCGGTGAGCGGCGCGATGTCGCGGGGATAGGTGCCGGTGATGCGGTCGGCCTCGCCCCGGCGCACGGCGCCCAGCGCCGCACGCATCTTCTTGAGCGGCGCGAGGCCGAACCGGATCTGCAGCAGGGTTGTGATCGCCAGGGACAGGCCCAGCAGGCCGAAGGTGATGGTCAGCGAATTGCGGAACCGGTCGACGTCGTTGACGATCTCGTCGGCGGGCCCCGCGACCCGGACCGTGTAGCGGCCCTCCTCGCCGAGATCGACGTCGCGCTCCATGATGCGCAGGAGGCGCCCGTCCTGCCCCTTGCCGTAGCCCTGGCGGATCTGGCCGACGCCGGCCTTGCCGTCCGAATCGGTGGCCGCCGGCAGCGGCACGCCGACCAGCGAGCGGGAGGTGCGCACGTCCCGCGGCTTCGCGTCGGGCTTGCCGACCTGCCAGTACCAGCCGGACAGGGGCAGGTCGAAGCGCGGATCGCCCAGCGAGAAGGTCCGGCTCTCGGGATCGTTGGGCGAGACGAGATCGGTGGCGAGGTTGTTGGCGAAGACGAGGAGCCGGCTGTCGAAGGAGCGCTCGGTGTTCTCGCGGTAGAGGGTCGTGAGGATCCAGGCCGCGATCAGCAGAATCGCGGAGCTCGACAGGAACGCCGACACGGCGAGCCGCACCGCGATGGAGCGGCGGCGCAGGGAGAAGAGGCCGATGAGGTCGATCATGGATGCGTCGGTCGCTCAGACGGGCGGCGGCGCATCGTCGAACACGGCGCCCCGCATCAGCGGGCGCGCCGTGCGGACGAACGCGCCGCGCGCGACCCGCCAGCCGTCGCCAACCACGACCTGCAAGAAGGTGTCGTCGATGTCGGCATCCGGCCGCGCGGAGCGCTCCACCACATAGGTCTTCGACACCGACGAGACGCCCCCGCCCATGCCGTTGAGCTGCCGCCCGAACGGGTCGGGACTGTCCATGGTGGAGAGGAAGACCGGCTCCCGGGCGGCGACATCTCCCGGTACGTCCCGGCGGTGCAGCATCAGCGCCTTGCTGGTGCCACCGCGCATGAAGACGGCCGGCAGCGTGCCGGAACGTGCGGCCGCGCTCACATCCGCGCCGGCGGCTGGTTGGGATCCACGAGATAGCCGAGGCCGCGCACGGTCTGGATCAGGTCCACCGCGAGCTTCTTGCGCAGGCGGCCCACGAACACCTCGATCGTGTTCGAGTCACGGTCGAAATCCTGATCGTAGAGGTGCTCGGTGAGTTCGGCCCGGGACACGACCCGGCCGGTATGGTGCATCAGGTAGGAGAGCAGCCGGTACTCGTGGCTCGTCAGCTTCACCTGGGCGCCGTCGACGAAGACCTTGCCGGAGCGTGTGTCGAGGGTGACCGGCCCGCAGGCGATCTGGCTGGTGGCGTGTCCGGCGGCGCGGCGCAGCAGCGCCCGGACGCGGGCCATCAGCTCCTCCATGTGGAAGGGCTTGGTGACGTAGTCGTCGGCACCGGCATCAAAACCGTCGACCTTGTCGGACCAGCGGTCCCGGGCGGTGAGGATGATCACCGGCGTCTTCACGCCGGCCCGGCGCCACTTCTGGAGCACCGTGACGCCGTCGGCTTTGGGCAGGCCCATGTCGAGGATGATGGCGTCATAGGGCTCGCTCTCGCCGAGATAGCCGCCCTCCTCGCCGTCATAGGCCTTGTCGGCCACGTAGCCGGCCTCCTCCAGCGCGGCCACGACCTGCCGGTTGATGTCCTTGTCATCCTCGACGACGAGCAGTCGCACGGCTTACTCCCCTCCGACACGGTTGCGGCGCCCGCTCAATACTGTCCCGCCACGGTGCCGGTGCGCGCATCCACGATCACGTGCACGAAATGCCCGTCCCGGCGCAAGGCGGTGAGCATATAGACGAGGCCGCCCTCGTGACGGCAGAGGCTCGCCCGCTGGATCTCGGCCCGGGGGATCACCGTGCGGGCCGCGCGGATCGCCGCCACGGGCGGGATCACCCGCCGCTCGCCGACCTCCTCGCGCAGGTCGGCGGGGGACAGGCAGCTCTCGATGCGCAGCGGCGCCTGGCTGGAGACGGCGCCCGTCTGGGGGGCCGGCCCGTCATCCGCCATGGAGCCGAACCCGCCCGCGGCGAGGGCCGCGGCGGTCAGGCTGATGGCGACGAGGGCGATGGCGTAGCGCATTGGCGAACGATGTGCGCCCAGGGCACTGAATGCGTCCTGAATACGTAGCCGTGCGTCAACCCCGGCGGTTGTCGGCGTCGGTCCGGACATTCCCTTCGCGGTTGATCTGGCGGCGGACGGCATCGTGCCGACATGACGGCCGAGGCGGCGCCCGGTTCCACGCCGCGGGCCGCTTCGCACAGGCGCGTCGACCGCCGTCATGGCGACGGAGCGGGGGCGGGCCCGCAGGCCAGGGCGGCGCGGGCCGGCGGGTTGACCCCGCCGGGTCCCGCCGGCGCGGCCAGCGCGCCGCCGCCGGACCCGAGCGTCCAGGCGCGCCGGCCGACCGCGCCGCCCTCGTGGACGGCGACCGTCACCGCCGTAGCGGCGGCCAGGGCGAGCCAGGCCCGGTCGAGAACCCTGTCCCAGCGCAGACGCATCTCACGCTCCCGTCAGCAGCTTCCAGAGGGCCCGCAGGGCCGGGACATGCGCGGCGAGCCACGCGACCTGATCGGAGAACCAGTGCGCGGCCGCCGCCGCGGCGACGAAGGCGAACACCGTCGCGTGCTTCAGCCGCCGCAGGTAGCGGCGCAGCGCCCGGCGCTCGACATGCGCGTCGACCAGCTCGTCGAGGGCGGCGAGCCGCGGCTCGGTCTGACGCGCAAACCACGCGTGCCAGAAGGGCGGGAAGCGGATCGTCCGGGGCCGGCCGCCCAGCGCGACGCCGGGACCGGCCCCGTCCTCGGGGGGCTCGACCGCCCGTCCCGAGGCCCTGCGGGTCGTGGTGCGGGCGGTGTTCATGGCGTCGATCCCTGTTCCACGGGCTCCCGGGGCGTCGGCCTCAGCCGCGGCGCTTGTCCGGCTCGCGCAGTTGGGTCAGCGCCGGGGCGAGGACGTTGGCGGCGCTCGCCTGCGGATCGAGGGGCAGCGCCCGGAAGATCCGCGCGGCGACGCCCTCGGGCCCGCCCGCCTTCCGGACGACGTGCGCGGGGGCGGTCGCGAGCACGTGACGGGCGCCGGCGGCCACCACTGCGGCGCCGACATCGACGCCGACGGTCCGGCCCCGGGCGGCCCCGGCCACGGCATTCTGCCCGAACTCGGCCCCGGCGCGGATCGCGGCCTCGATCCGATCGCGGGTGAGCACCGAGGCGGCCCAGGGCGCGACCCGGGCGATGCCGGCGGTGACGGCGGCGGCGGCGAGGGGCACGAGGGCGGCGGTCACCGGCTGGAGCAGGCCGACCAGCCAGTCGCCCCACGGGATCGCCAGGTCGGTGGCGGAACGGGCGGCGGCCGGCTCGGCGAGCGCGGCAAGCGACAGGCTCGTGCAGGCGAGGGCGAGGCCCGCCCGGATACGGTGCATCATCGTCGATCTCCGTGGCTATGCGCGCGGCGGACCCGGCCGGCTCGGGATCGGGTGCGACGGGGCCGGTCAGGCCCGTCCGGGCCGCCGGGCCGGTGCCGGAGCGGCGGGGCCGTCGCGAAGGGCGGCGAGCGCCCGGCGGGCCCAGGCGAGGCGGCGCGCGGGGGCGACGACGCCCGGCCGCTCGTAGCGCCGCCAGACCGTCTCGGTGGCGGCCGCGAGGGTCGTCGTGGTTCGCAGGGCGGCGAGGGCCGGCGCCTCGGTGGTGCGCAGCTCGGCGCAGAGATAGCCGTAGCTTGCTTCGGGATCGGCGGGATCAAGGCCGCGCGCCCGGCACCAGGCCTCCAGGGCGACGCGCCGGGGGCCGGTCCACTGGGCGAGCCCCCATCCGCCGCGGGAGCCGGGCACCGCAGGGGCGATCTCCTGGAGGTGGCGGAACCCGCCGGTCTCGTGGCCGAGATTGCCCAGGAGCCCGGCGGCCTGGACGTCACTCAGGCCGAGATCGCGCATCAGCCGCGGCCCGAGGCGGCGGCATGCGGCGGCGAAGGAATCCAGCGCATTCGGGAGGGGGCTCGACATGGGCGTGCTCCGGACGGTGGCGTGCCCGACCCCGCCGGGCTAAGGCGGCGCCGCCCGATCCCGGGCTCGGCGCCGATGGGGGACGTGTGGGACGCGGACAGGACCGGCCGCTCGTGTTCATCGGCGATTCGATCACCGCCGCCTGGGGCGTCGTGCGGGCCGAGACCTTCGCGCGACACGGCTTCGTGGCCCGGGGGGTGCCGGGCGAGACGAGCGCGCAGATCCGGGCGCGCTTCCTCCGGGACACCGCGGATGCGCGCGGCGTCCACCTGCTCTGCGGGATCAACGACATCGCGGAGATCGGCGGCCCGGTCCCGGACCGGGCGATCGCCCAGAACATCATCGCCATGGGGCGGATGGCCTTCGCGGCCGGTCTGCCGCTCACCATCGGCACCGTGATGCCGAGCGACTTCTGGGGCTGGCGCCCCGAGTTGCGCCCGGTGGCGCGGATCCGCACCCTGAACGGATGGCTGCGCAGCTATTGCGCGGCGGGCCCCGCCCGCCTCGTCGATTACGGGCCGGCGCTCGCCACGGCGGAGGGGGCGCTCCGGCGGGATCTCACCGACGACGGCATCCACCTCAACGGGGCGGGGTACGCGGCTGTGGAGCCAGTCATGCTGCGGGCCCTCGGCGCAGTCCCGGACTGACAGCGGACGCGGCCGCGACGGACCCGCAGGGTCAGGCGCTCACGCACCCAGCGCGAGCCAGTAGGTCGGCACCGACCCGGCGCCCGCCACCGAACCGGCCGTCGCGCGACGGGTGCGGAGCGTGAAACCGGCGACTGCCACATCGCTGACCTGCGCGGCGTAGAGCGCGGCGCCGGCGACCGGCTGCGCCCAGACCCCGAGGCAGCTCCCCGGGAAGGCGGTGCCGAACGCCACCGCGACGTCCGCGTCGGCGGCGGTGACGAGCCCCCATTGCACGATCAGGCCGCCCGGGAGCCGGACCGACCCAGTCGCGCCGAGCACCTGCGCGCCGGTGGCGAGCGGCGTCCCGTCGGCGCGCTGGTAGTGGTGCACGCGCCAGCAGCCCGCCGCGTCCGAGGCGGCGATGCAGGTGTCGTCGGGGGCCGTGACGAGATCGGCCCGGGTCGGCAGCGCCAGCGCCTCAGGATCGTGGACCAGGGTCGCGGCCCCCGAGAAGCGCACGAACCGCTCCCGGTCGGCCGCGGCGCCGAAGCTCGCGATCCGTGCCGCGCCGGTGACGAGGACCCGCCGCGTGCCCGCACCGCCGAGGTCGGTGGTGGGGGCGGCCGCGAGCGCCGTCTCGGCCGAGGCGAAGTCGATCCCGCCAGTCCGGGCCGAGGCGGTGAGCGCCGTGGCGAAGGCGGACCCGTCGGGCGAGACCTTCAGGCTGAAGTCGTCGCTCCCGAGGGTGCCCAGCATCGCCCGCGCCGCGTAGCCGGTCTCGAAGACCAGAGCGGCGTCGCGGGCGGCGGCCTTGCGGTTGACGAACACCCGCATGTCGCCGCTGCCCGGCGTGGCGTCGTCCCAGGTCAGGAGCGCGGCATCGGCCTTGACGGCGAGGCGGTTGGTGGCGTCCGCCCCCGTGTTGATCCCGAGGCGGCTGACGCTCTGGATCGCCGTCAGCGTCCGGCTCAAGCTCGTCCAGGCCGCGCCGTCGAAGACGTAGAGGTCGGCCTCGTCGATCAGCCAGGCGAGCCAGCCGGCCCGCGGCACCGCGCCGGTCCAGACGCCGTCGCCGTAGCGCACCACCTGTCCGGCGAGCCCCGCCCAGGCGCCCCCGGGCTCGGTGGCGACCACGAGGTAGCGGTCGCCCTCCGCGGGGCTCGGCGGCGGCGCGGTGAGGTCCTTGTCCAGGCAGGCCAGCTGGACGAGGGCGTCGAGAAGGCCGAGCGCTTCGTTGTGGGTGACGTGCTTCTGCGCCTGGCTGGCGGCGATCAGCGGCAGGCCGAGATGGGGCGTGGCGTCGGACATGGGGCAACTCCCGGGCGGTCAGGCCGTGCGGACGGGGATGCGGGCACGACAGGCGGGGCCGGGGCCGGCGACCTGCCCGATCTGCGCCACGGCGACGTCGAGATGCGCCTGGGCCCCGCCGAAATCGGCCGCCTCGTCCGCGTAGATGCAGTGCTGGGCCTCGGCCCGGAGCGTGCGCAGGGCCGTGCCGGCGGCCGAGAACAGCGTCACCGCGTAGGCCTCCGGCTCGTCGAGCGGGATCTCGGCCGGCTCCCAGGCGTCGCCGTCGCGGCGGGCCCGGCGGATCCAGGAGAGCCGCACGCCATCCGCGCCGCGCCGCGCCCGCAGGTGGACCGGCCGCAGCGGCGTGAGCGCCGCGAGGCCGGCCGTGGCGGTAATCTCGGTGAAGGCCGGATCGGCCGGATCGCTGTCCGCAGGCCCGATCCGGTAGCGGAAGGCGCGGCCGACCTCGTCCAGCCGGTCGATCAGGGGCGTCACGGCGCCGTCGTCGAGGCGCACGATCAGGCTCCCCGCCGGGCTGACGCGCCCCGCCGCCGCCTCGCTTCCGGCGAGCCCGCGCAGGAAGCCGGACAGCCGGTAGGTGTCGGGCCCGGTCAGCAGCGCGTTCGCCGCGCAGAGCAGCTCCACGGCGCCATCCGCGCCGAGCAGGGCGAACAGGTTGCCCCCGGCGCGCATCGCGCCCTCCCCGATCGACGCGAGGGCCGCGCTGCGCCGCAGGGCGACGTCGAGATGCACACCCCGCTGGATCCGCCAGAGCGGGCCGGCCGGCAGCGCCGACAGGGTGCGCCCGAGGCAGGCCGGGTAGTCGACAACGCGGTGCAGGGCAAGCGGTCCGTCGCCCGCCGCGCGCCAGATCGCGACCGCGCCGGGCCAGGGTTCGGCCGCCACCGCGGCGTATTGCAGGACGGTCGGGCTGCCGCGGTCGACCGGCAGGTCGAGGGCCAGGGCGAGCGGCGGTCCCGGAAAGGCGGGCGGCGCCACCGCCGCCTGGGCCATCTGGCGAGGCAGCCCGCGCCCGGGTCTCGCCCGGGGCGGCACGCCGCTCGCCTCGATCCGGCGGCCCGTGGGCGCGTCGTCGATCCGGTCGATCCGGCGCAGGACCGTGCCGCCCGGCACCGCGCAGGGCACCGCCAGGAGGTCGCCGGGCTCCAGCTCGACCCGGCGCGGGCTCACGGTGAACACCGCGCTGTCGCGGCCCGCGATCAGCCGGTCGAGCAGCGCCTCCGCGAGCCCGTCGCCGGTCTCGCGGCGGGTGACGATCGCCGACTCGATCCGGGTCTCGCGCCGCCGCAGGCCGGCGGGCCGCACGGCCGCCGCCGTGGCGCGTCGGTAATCCGGGCTCTCGGATTCGGTGATCCCGAGCTCCACGGAGCGCGGCAGGGCGCTCTCCTCGGCCCGGACCTGGTGCAGGACCGGCCGGTCCTCCGACAGCCGGACGAGGTCGGGCTCGGCCAGGGCCACGGGCCGGTCGCGGCGGGGACCGCGCAGGCGCAGGGTCCCGGCCACCGCCGAGACGTCGAGGCCGTAGACCTGCGCCAGAGTCTCCAGAGCGCCGCGTGCCGTGAGCGGCCGGTCGATCACGTAGCCGTCGAGATAGGCGGCGGCCTCCACGGAGACCGGCGCGTCGAAGCCGAAATCCGCGAGGATCCTCAGGACCAGCAGGTCGAGGTCGCAGCCTTCGATCCGGCCGGTGATCCAGTGGCCCACCCGCCAGTTGGCGTTGTCGGCCCAGACGCCCCGCACCGTCGGGAAGGCCGGGAAGGGCCGCGCGTCCCAGGCCCAGACGAAGATCCCGTCGGGATCGACCATGCGGCCGCCATAGACCGGCGAGACCGGGTTGTCGGCCTCCCGGAAGCCCGGCACGGCCGGGTCGAACCGGGCGATCACGGCTTCCAGACCGCGGAGCTGGATCAGCTCGTCCCGCAGGGCCCGGGATTCCGGCGGGAAGGCGCTCTCGGAGGATTTCGGGTCCGGGAAGACGTTGGGGCCGTTGGTGCCCTTGTCCACCGCCGGCACGCCGATCTCGGTGAGCCAGATCGGCTTGCCGGCCGGCACCCAGGCGGTGCTGCGGGTCTCGACGCCGCCGTCGCGCTCCATGTGCGGGCTCGACCACCACGCGACGAGATCCTTGGCCCGGTAGAGCCACGGCTTGCCGGCGGCGCCGTCGGTGATCGGCCGGCGGGCCTGGGCGGCGCGGTCCTTCGCGTCGGCGTAGTACCAGTCGAAGGCCTCGCCGGACGCGCCCCGGGCCTTCAGATAGGCCCGGTCGGCGATGTCGCCGGTCACCGCGAGGTCGGCATGGTCCGGGTCGTCGCGCCAGTCGGAGACGGGCGGGTACCAGTCGATCCCGACGGCGCCGATGTTCGGATCGGCGAACAGCGCGTCCAGGGGGAAGCGCACCGTGGCGCCGCCGTCGCGGACATGGGCGCCGTACTCGGTCCAGTCGGCGCCGTAGACCAGGGTGACCGCCGGGCCGAGGCGTTCGCGGAGCGCGGCGGCGAGGTCGCGCAGGGCGTCCACGGCCGGGTAGCCGGCGGCGCCGCGCACCCGGGTGAGGCCGACGAGCTCGCTGCCGATCACGAAGGCCGCGAGCGGCACCCCGGAGGCCGCCCAGCCGGCCGCGAGGCCGGCGTAGTGGAGCAGAGCGGCGCGGTACCCGCCCGCGAAGAAGGCCGCGACCTGCGCGTCGGCCGCGGCGGTCCCGTCCGGGCTTCTTGGGCAGCCCGGGGCCGGATCGCAGGTGATGCGGCCGCGCCAGGGATAGGCGGGCTGCGCGGCGCCGGGGACGTGCGGGTCGGGCAGCGCGTTGCCGGCCGGCACGTCCATCATGACGAACGGATAGAGCGACACCGCGAGCCCCCGGCGCGCCAGCTCGGCCACCAGCCGGGTCAGGCCCGCATCCGCGGGGCTGCCGCCATAGGCCGGGCTGCCGTCCGGCAGGGTCGAGACCACCTCGGCCCGGTCGCGGGCGATCCCGGCAACGCGCCAATCCTCCGGCAGGGCGCGCTTGTGGGCGGCCTCGACCTTCGGCACGACCCGGCAGGATCCCGCCCGCAGGTCGGTGCCGAACCACGTCGCCACCACGGCGACCCGGCGCAGGTTCGGGCAGAGCGCCTGGAGGGCGTCGAGGGAGGCGACGACGTCGGTGCCGCGCTGGAGCTGGTGCCGGTTGGCGGCCTCGGTCCGGCCGAGCCCGAGATCGACGGTGACCCGGTCCGGATCGAGGCCGAACTCGCTGGCGCCGGGGATCAGGTCGACGGCCCGCACCCGGCCGAACAGGCCGTTGACCGGGCGGATCACCTCGAAGGCGAATTGCGGGACGCGGTTGCCGAAGGCGGCGAGCGGCAGGTTCTCGAACACCACATAGGCGAGGCCGCGATAGGCCGGCGCGTTCTCAGCCCCCTCCTTGGCGACGATGAGCGGGTCGGGCTCCTGGCCGGGGCCGCCGGTATGGACCCGAAGGTTCAGGCCGACCTGGTCGATCTCCTTGCCGTCCGCCCAGATCCGGCGGACGAAGGCGATCTCGCCCTCGCACAGACCGACCGCGAGGTTGGCAAAGTAGGTGTAGCGGGTCGTGACGGTCCTTTGGCCGCCCGTCAGGCCGCCCATGGCCTTGGCGGGCGCGGCGGCGCGCTGCACCGCGGTGTCGGCGACCTCCAGCGGACGGGTCGCCCAGATCAGGGTGCCGCCGATCCGCGCCCGGCCGTAGACCCGCGGGATCGGATCGCCCTCGGTGGAGGTGAGCCCGGCCACGTCGGCGAGCCGCGGCCCTTCGACGAAGCGCGTAGATTGCCCGGACCCCGACAGGGCGCCGCCCAGCGCCGCGCCCGCGACCGAGCCGAGCGCCCGGCCGACCATGCCGCCGATCGGACCGCCGAGGGCGGTGCCCACGGCCGCGCCGGCCGAGGACAGGATCAGCGTCGCCATGGCGGGGCTCCGAGATCGACCTGTTCGCCATCGACTCGGCGGTCTCGATGCGCACCGCGGCCGGGCCGCAGGTCGGACTCGGCGACGCCGCGGCGGCCCGACGGGACGTCCGGAAACCGGAACACCCCCGTCACGTGCCGACGCCACCAGCCGGTGAGCGCCACCTCGGCGACCACCGCGCCGTCGTGGGCATGGATCATGGCGCCGTCGCCGGTGGCGATGGCGCAGTGGCGCGCCGGCAGGTGGCGGCGGAAGGCGAAGAGCAGGACGTCGCCCGCCCGCGGCGCCAGATCCGCCAGGGGTCCCGGCACCGGCACGAGGTGGCGGGCGGCCGCTTCGGTGAGGGGGTCGGTCCCGGGCGCGGCCGATTCCGCCCAGGTTCCCGAATAGGGGGGCGGCCCCTCCGGCTCGTCCCCGTAGAGCCCGCGCCAGACCCCGCGCAGCAAGCCCAGGCAGTCGCACCCTACGCCCCGGAGCGAGGCCTGATGCCGGTAGGGCGTGCCCAGCCACAGGCGCGCCTCGCCGAGCGCCGCAACACCGATATCCCGCCGCATCGCGCTCATCGGAACAGGCTCCCGCCATCGAGGACGTGGTCGGAGCCCGGCACCGCGCGCATCACCGCGTCGTTGCCGGGCATGTGCGGGAAGCCCTGGAAATTGACCGCATTGGCGAAGCGGTCGCGGCACGTGGCGAGGCGCTTGTCGCACCCGGCCGTGAGGCTGAAGCCGTCGCCGACGGCGATCGGCCGGGGCGGCACGGTCCAGAGCTCGATCAGGGACCCGAGCTGGAGGCGCAGATCCGCCGCGAGCCCGGCATTGGCCCCCGCGGTCCAGGTGAGCCGCCCGCCGGTGAACAGGCCATCCGCGAAGGCGCCGACGAGCGTCGCCGCGAGCGTGGCCGGCTCCGGCACGCCGGTCACCCGGCCGGTGGTCGTCCACGCGGCGCGGTCCACCCGGCAGCGCGCATCACCGAGATCGGCACCGCAGGTCGCCCGATAGGTGCGGCCCCGCTCGGCACCGAGCCGGTGGGCGAGGCCGCGCAGCTCCGCCACGAAGGCGTCCCCATCCCGGCGCACCTCGCCGATGGTGGCGACGTCGATGAGAAGCCGCGTCTCGGGGTTGGTCCAGTCCACCAGCCAGGTCTCCACCGCGGCGCCGTCGTAGAGGCCGCCGGCGATGTCCGCCTCGGTGAGGCCGAGGCTGCTGAGCGCCCCGGCCACGTCGCCGCCCGAGACCGCGAAGCCGAGTTCGGCGCTGGCCTCGGCCGCCTCCAGCCCGGTGCGGGCGGCGTGGACGAGGCCCGCGACGGTCAGGTCGCGGTCGTGGTCGGTGAAGCCGAGGGCGAGCCCGTCGCGCCGCCGGAGGGACCAGCAGCGGCACAGGGTGGTCACGCCGCCCGCGAGATGGGCCGCGAAGGCCTCCGGGATGTCGCGCATGGCCTCACGCCTCCTCAGGGCACGATCTCGACGAGCGGCACCTTCGGGATCTCCCCGGCCGTGAAGGCGGCGAGGTCGATGGTCAGCGCGTCGGTGTCGAAGCGGACCGGAACGTCGAAGGCGAAGCCCGCCGTCACCGCGGCGCCCGGGGGCGGGACTTGGCCGGAGGCGAAGGTGACGAGACCGGTGGTCGGATCGCAGGCGAAGGCGCCGGGTTCGATCTCCCGGCCCGAGACCGCCACCCGGACGCTGCCCGCCACCGGCTTGGCGATCCGGCGGCGATAGGGCGCGAGACCGGCGCCGTAGGTCTTCACCAGGGGGAAGGCGGTCGCGGTGCCGTCACCCGTGCCGAGAGGCTGGTCGAGGGGCCCGATCGGCCGGCCGGGCGGCCCGGAGCGGCCGTCGACCCGGTCGCGGAACCGGAAGCCGTAGAGCCGCCCGCGCCGCTCCTCGAAGAAGGCGAGCACGGTATGCAGCGCGTCGAGGCCGCGCATGCCGAACCCGGCATCGTAGCGGCGGCGGGAATCGGCCCAGCGGCCGTTCCGGTGCTCCCGGCCCGAGGCCAGGGTCACGATCTCGGTGAGCCGCTGCGGGCCGCCGCTCGCGCGCAGGGACACGTCGAGGGGGAACAGCACCTCGTGGAAGTCGTCGGCCATGGCGAACTCGGCGGTTGGAGCGGGGCGTCGGCGGCGGGATCCCTCACGTCGCCCGCTGGCCGCGCGCCACCGCCCGGGCGAGGCTCGCGGTCACCTGGGCCTCGGAGCGGCGGAAAGCTCCCGGGTCGGGAGTCGCGATGTTGACGGTCACGGAGACCGGCCGGGCCTGAGCGCCGCCCGCGGCGACGCCGAGCCGCCCGTCCGGACCGCGGCCCAGGGGCAGGATCGCCTCGGGGCCGGCCTCGCCCATGAGGCCGGCGCCCCCCGCCATTGGGAAGTAGGTCGGTGCGGCCACGACACCGCCGGCGGCGAAGGGCTGGACGCGGCCGCCCCGGAACACGCCGCCCCGGGCGAAGCCGGTCTCCGAGCCCGAGCCCAGCATCGCGCCGATGAGGCCCGTGACGCCCGATTGGATCGGCCCGGCCGCCGCCCGCGCCGCCACGCCGGCGAGGCGCGCCCCGATCGTGCCCAGCACCCCGTCGAGGCTGCGACCGGAGGCGGCCCCGCGGGTCAGGGCCGTGTCGAGGCTGCGGCCGAAAGTCTGCGCCAAGCGGTCGAGGGTCTCGAGCTGCCTGATCCGGTCGTCGGCCTGGGTGTCGGTCTCGCTCTCGGCCATCGGGGCGCCTCATGTCGGATCGGGATAGGCGGCGAGCAGCCGCGCGAAGGCGGCGCGGGTCAGCGGCTCCGGCCCGCCGCGCCGGCCGAGCGCGGCGGCGAATTCGCGCGGGGTCGCCGACCAGAAATCGCGGGGTCGCCAGCCCAGAGCGCCGAGGCCGAGGGCCAGGGCGTCGTCCCAGGGGAAGCGGCCCGGAGCCGGACGCGGCGGCAGATCCGCATCCGGCTCTAGGGAGGGTTTGCCGGGCCCGGCGCCTCCCCGAAGGCGGCCGCCAGGACGTCCCCCAGGGCGGCCGAGACGGCATCGAGCCCCCCCGCCAGGGGCAGCCGCGCCACCGCCGCGTCGTCGAGATCGTGGCCGCCGCCCCGCAGGGCGACGCCCAGAAGGGCGATCAGGTCGCGGGCCGAGACGCGCCCGCCCGCGAAGCGCGCGGCGAGGCCCGCAAGATCGCCGGCCTGGAGCGCGGTCTCCAGCTCGGCCAGCGCCCCGAGGGTGAGGCAGAGGGTGTAGCGCTGCCCGCCGAGGTCGAGCGGCACCTCGCCGCGGATCCGGTTGGCCATGGGATTCAGGCCGCCGCGAAGGCGAGTGCGCCGCCGGATTCGAGGCTCATGTCGAAGGTCACCTCGCCGGCATGGTCGCCCCGGTATTCGAGGCTCGCGATCTGGAACGGTCCCTCCAGGGTCCCGAAGGCCGGGATCACGATCTGGAACACCTCGACCGCGCCCTCGA
The DNA here is from genome assembly GCF_003254375.1 of Methylobacterium sp. XJLW. Taxonomy (NCBI): domain Bacteria; kingdom Pseudomonadati; phylum Pseudomonadota; class Alphaproteobacteria; order Hyphomicrobiales; family Methylobacteriaceae; genus Methylobacterium; species Methylobacterium sp. XJLW. The sequence continues at coordinate 1,365,138 of NZ_CP016429.1, forward strand.
AGAACAGCAGCCGCAGGCGCGCATCCGACGCCTGGTCGCGGAACACGCCGGAGCCGGCGATCGCGGCCCGGCGCACCCCCGCGCCGGCCAGCAATTCGCGCCAGCGCCCGGCGGAATCGGCGTTGGTGACGTCGACGGTCTCGGCGTTGAGGGTGATCTGGCGGCTGCGCAGGCCCGCCACCGCCGTGAAGCCGCCCGCGCCGTCGCCGGCCCGGATCAGCAGGTCCTTGCCCTTCTGCGCGCCCATCGGCCTTCTCCTCACAGGGTCTCGGTGACGGCCTCGACCGTCAGGCTCGCGCGGGCCTCGCCGGTCCGGGCGTCGCGGTGGGCGCGGACGGCCCGCACCCGCAGGGTGACGAGCCGGCAGCCCGCAAGGGGGAGGACGGGCGGCGTCGCGGCGTCCTGCAGCAGGGCCGCCATCCGCGCCGCGGCGTCGAGGGCGGTGCGCACCGAGCCGGCCTGAGCGATCACCACGATCGCGTGGCTGTGCCGGTGGCGCTCGGCGCCGTCGACGGAATCGTCCGTGATCTCGGCGTCGCCGAACAGGGCATAGACCGGGAGCGTGCCCCGCGGCGGCTCGTCGTAGAGCCGGACCCGGCCGCCCAGCAGGGCCGCCAGGGCGGCATCGGCGGCGAAGCGGCCGATCAGGCCGGCGCGGAGCGCCAGGAGCGGGCCCGGATCGCTCACGACCGGCCCTCCCGGGGCAGTTCCTCGACGTGGCAGATCAGGTCGCGGCCCCGCGCATCCGGCTCGGTGACGGCGCGGATCGCGAAGCGGCGGGGCCCGGCGGCGAGCCGCATGGTCGGGTCGAGCTCGGCCCGGCTCCGCAGGGTGACGCGGTAGGCGGGCAGCGTGTCGGTGCGGCCGCCCGCCGGGCGATCGGCCATCCCCGCCGGGGCTAGGGCCCCCCACAGGACCGGGCCGGCCACGTAGCGGCGCAGCACGCCCCCGAAGCCGTCCGGCTCTTCCAGGGGCCGTTCGAGCACGAAGCGGCGGCGCCGCGCGCCGAGGGGCGGGTGTTGGGACGAGGACGCCATCGGGGAAACTCCGGGAGCGAGCGTCACAGCCGTGTCAGAGCCGCATCCGCCGGAACGGCGCGGCGAGTTCGGCCGCGTCGGTACGGGCGGCATCGGGCTCGTCGCCGCGATGCTCGTAGCGGGCGGCGGCGAGACGCAGGATCGCGAGGCGCAGAGGCTCGGGGAGCGGCGGCCCGTCGCCGCCGTATCCCGCCGCGACCTCGATCAGGATCGTGCGGCCGGCGGGATCCGGCACGGCGGGATCGATGCGCAGGGACGGCGCCTCGCCCGGATCGGGGCCGAGGCGCACGAGCCCCGCGGCGAGGTCGGTGACGCCCCCCGAAGCCTCCGCGAAGCCGGCGCGGAGGAGCGCGACCAGGGGGCTCAGGGGCAGCGGCACCTGCCCGTCCGGCGGCCATGCGGACAGGGCGATCCGGTAGCGGCCGGGGATCAGGATCCGGCGGGTCTCGATCTCCAGGCTCGCGCGCGCCGCACCGATCAGGGCCTGGAGCAGCCCGTCCTCGTCGGCGCCCGCATCGGACTCGAACCGCAGGTAGGCGCGCAGGTCGGGCACGCCCACCGGCTCGACGGCGGCGGCCTCGATGCGTAACGGGATCATCGCGCGTCTCTCTGCAGGTGGTCCGATGCCGATCTCGAAGCGCCGCCCGGTGCGCCACCCGGCGGGGGGGAGCCTTGCGGCGGCCTTCGCGGCGGCCCTGGCGCCGATCCTGGCGTTCGCCGCCCTCCCGGCGCAGGCGGTGGTCGGCGGCACCGAGGCCCCGGCCGGCGGGGCCGTGATGGTCCTGTCGTCGAAGGGCGGCGTCTGCACCGGCGTGGTGCTCGCCCCCGACACGGTGCTGACCGCCGGCCACTGCCTCGCCGACGCAAGGGAGCACCGCGTCCATTTCCGCGACGCCGCCGGCGAACCGGTCCTCGTCGACGTCGCCGCGCAGGCGCTGCATCCGGGCTACGCGCCCGGTGCGGCCGCGGCCCGGCGGCGCTCCATCGACCTCGCGCTGCTGCGCACCGCGACGCCGCTGCCGACCCGCTTCGCGCCCGTGACCCTGAGCGCCGCCCCGGCCCGGGCGGGCGAGATCCTGACCCTGTCGGGCTACGGCGCGGCCAAGCCCGGCGATCCGCGCTCCACCGGCACCTATCGCAGCGTCGGGCTGCCGGTGATCGAGCCCTACGGGCCGAGCCGGGTCCTGGTCTGGCTGAAGGGCACGGGCGGCGGCGCCTGCCAGGGGGATTCCGGCGGCCCGATCGCGGGACCGGACGGGGCCGTCCTGGCGCTGTCGGCCTGGATCGGCGGCGCCTGCGGCGGCCTGACCCAGGGCATCCTGACGGGGCCGCAGCGCGGCTGGATCGATCGCGTGCTCGGTGGCTGGAACCGGACCGCGCGCTGGACGGAGTAACGTCACGGCGACGTGTGCGCAGGGAACCTCAGCTTGGCCGGGCACTTGCCTTGCTCTAGGCTCACCGCGCGCCGCCTCCCGCATCCGGCGCCCCCACCCGCGCAGAGCGCGCGCCCGGAGATCCCGATGTCCCCTCGCCCGATCCGGACGGCCGGCCCCCGCGAGCGCAGCCTGCGCGGCGGCCTGAGGGGCGGCTTGTGGGGCGGCCTGCTCGGCGTGTCGTTGCTCGGCGCCCTGACGGGCCTGCTCCCCACGCCCGCCGCCGCGGTGATCAACGGCGCGACGACGCGGGATCCGAACGGCGCGCGCAGCTTCGTGGTGCGCATCGAGAGCACCGAGGGCGAGATCTGCTCGGGGACGCTGATCGCCCCGGACCTCGTGCTCAGCGCCGCCCACTGCGTCATGCGCCCCGCCGGATACACGGTGATCAGCGTCGACCGGAGCTTCCGGCAGCACCGGACCCCGGTGATCGCCGCCTCCATGCACCCGGACTTCGTGCCCGGCACGACCCCCGAGGATCAGCCCGGCGTCGATCTGGCGCTGCTCAAGCTCGAGCAGCCGCTCGGCAACGACTACGTGCCCCTCGATCCCCGGGGCGCCGGCTCGATCAGCAACGGCGAGCCGGTGGACATCGCGGGCTTCGGCGTGGTGGCGGAGAACCGGCGGAACTCGGCGCGGGTCCTGCGTCTCGCCCATCTCGTGTCGATCGGCTCCCTGCAGGTCGCCAACCGGGTGACCGTCGTGACCGACCGGCGGCGCATGGCCGAGACCTCGGGCGCCGGTGCCTGCCTGGGCGATTCCGGTGGCCCGATCCTGACCGGAGGCCCCGGCGGCTACCGGATCGTCGGCGTGGTGAGCTGGTCGAGCGGGGCCCTGCAGCAGGGCACGCGCCGCACCGCCTGCGGCGGCTTCACCGCCGTGACGCCGGTGGCCGAGCATGCCGGCTGGATCGCCTCGCGCTCGGCGGAACTGCAGCGGATCCAGGTCGGCGAGGCGGCCTCCCGCGGCAACCGGTCGGACTGGATGGCGCGCCCCGGCCGCAACCGCTAGGCGCGCCCTGCGGCGAAACAGTCCCGCCGCCGCGGATCCGTCGCGGCTGCGGGAACCTGAGGCCGCACCGGCACTTTCGCATCCGAACCTTTTCGACTGACGGAGCGAAAGCATGGCCGAGAGCGGCACCAGCACCACACCCCGGACCCACAAGACCCGCAACGACACCGACTCGAACGCCAAGAAGGTCTCGATCGACGCCCTGAACGCACGGCTCGCGGACGGCATCGACCTCGCCCTGGCGATCAAGCAGGCGCACTGGAACCTGAAGGGCCCGCAGTTCATCGGCATCCACGAGATGCTCGACGGTTTCCGCACCGAGCTGGACGACCTCAACGACAAGGTCGCCGAGCGCGCGGTGCAGCTCGGCGCCACGGCCTTCGGATCGGCCCAGGTGGTCGCCGAACGCACGAAGCTGCCGCCCTACCCGACCGGCATCTACGCCATCGCCGACCACGTCGCGGCGCTGATCGACAGCTATGCCGGCTACGCCAACGCCGTGCGCGAGAACATCGACGAGACCGACGAAGCGGGCGATCCCGGCACGGCCGACCTGTTCACCGAGATCTCCCGGGCGGTCGACAAGCACCTCTGGTTCCTGGAGGCCCACGTCCAGGAGCCGACCGGCGCCCTGCGCGACGGCAATCCGGGCCGCTGAAGGCGCGCGGTCCTTCTGAAGGCGCTGGCCCGAGGGATCACAACGTCCCCGTCCGAGACCGGCGCCGTCCCGGACGCGTGCAATCCCCCCTCCCCCTGTGGGGAGGGGCCAGGGGTGAGGGCGGCTTTGGACCGAGCGGCCCGGTTACGTCCGAACGCCCCCCGTCCCGGTTCTCCCTGACGGAGGAGGAGCGCGCATCGCGGATGAACCGGCGCGGCGATCCGAAAGCGCCGAGGGGGAGCGACGCGGCATCCCCTCAGGAGAATTTCAGCAGCTTGATCGCGTCGAAATCCTGCACCCCACCGCCGACGCGCTTGGTGGTGTAGAACAGCACGTAGGGCTTGGCCGAGTACGGGTCGCGCAGCACCCGCATCCCGGTGCGGTCGACCACGAGGTAGCCCCGGCGGAAATCGCCGAAGGCCACCGACAGGCTGTCCTTGGCGAGATCCGGCATCGCCTCGGCCTCTGTGACCGGGAAGCCGATCAGCGTGGCGGACCGGCCGGCGGCGAGCGGCGGCTGCCAGAGGTAGTTGCCCTCCGCATCCTTGAACTTGCGGATCGCACTCTGGGTGCGCCGGTTCATGACGAAGCCGGCATTCTGCCGGTAGGCCGCCCGCAGCCCGTAGACCAGATCGAACAGCACGTCCGCCGGGCTGGCGGACGGGAAGGCCCCGGCCGCCCCCGTGGCGATCGTGCCGAGCTTGCCCGGCACCCAGGCGGCATTGGCGACCGTGTCGTAGCTGAGGAAGCCCCGTGGGCGGCTCGCGCCGTTGCCGGACACGAAGGCGACGCCCTCCTGCTCGGCGAAGGCGGTCTCCACCTCGGCCGAGAGCCACGCGTCGAGATCCACCACGGCATCGTCGAGAAGCGTCTGGGTGGCGGCGGGCATCGCGTAGAGTTCCATGGCGGGGAACGCGATCTCCGACAGGGCCGGCGCGGCGGTCTCCGGTCGTGGCGCGGTCTCGGCGGCCCAGCCGGTCACCGGCGCGCCCACCGAGACCGCCCGCTTGTACTGGGATCCCGAGATCTGCTGCACGCTGGCGATCGACCGGATCGGCGAGACCTGGCCGAGGCGCGTCAGCACGGTGCGCTCGATCGTGTCGGGGACGAGGTAGCCGCCGTCCGGCCCGGAGCCGGCCGACAGGGCCTTGGCCTCCAGGCGCTTCAGGCCGCCGCTCTCGCCGGCCCGGACGTAGAGATCGAAGGCGGCCTTGTGCTCGTGCGCGGCCCCCGCCTCGCGGATGTCCGACTGCCCGAGGTGCGGCCGGGCCCGCTCCAGGGCGATCCGGTCGAGGCGGGTGCGGGCGGCGTCGAGGGCCGCGTCGATCCGGGCGAGCTTCTCCTCCGTGAGCACGTCTGCGCCGAGGCGGCCCTCGATCTGGTCGATCCGGGCGTCGTTCGTCTCCTTGAAGGCCGCGAAGGCGGCGGCGAGCTCGTCGAGGGCCGAGCGGACCGGGCCGCCCTCGGGTTGCGCGGCCTTGTTCTCCAGGAGTGGCAGGCCGCTCTTCGTCGCGAAGGCGGGATCGGTGTTCAGGGTCTGGGCGTCCATCGTGAGCCTCGTCGGCGGGGTGAAAGTCAGGACCGCGCGGCCAGCCGAGGCCGGGCGGCGGGTCTGGCGGTGCGGAGCGGGGCGATCAGGCCGGCGAGGCCGCGGATCGCGTCGGCCTCCGGATCCGGCCCGGGGCTCGGGCTCGCCCTCGCCCCCGGCTGCAGCGGGAAGGTCACGAGCGAGATCTCCCAGAGATCGACCTGCTGCAGCCGGCGCTCGCCGCCGGCGCCCTTCCGGGCGCGCAGCGTGCGGAAGCCGATCGACAGCCCGTCGAGGCCGCCGCCGCGCATCAGGGCGTCGACCTCCCGGGCGCGCTGCACCGCGAGGTTGAGCTGGCCTTCCGCGAACAGGCCGCGGCCATCCTCGCGCAGGGCGAGCCACCGGCCGATCGGCTCGGCGGGATCGTGCTGGAACAGGAGCCGCACCCCCGCGGCCCCACGCCGGGCGAGGCTCGCCGCGAAGGCGCCGGGCACCACCACGTCGCGGCCGAGATCGGGCACGCCGAAGAGGCTGGCATAGCCGGAGAAATGCCCGTCCATGGGGGGATCCTCGCGTGAAGCGGGTCGTGAGGGGACGTTCGGAGCTGCCACGGGCCCTCCCTCCCCCGCGCCGGGAGGAAGGAGACCTGCGCCTCACCGGGAACCCGGCTCCTGCGGCATCGCGGGCGGGTAGCCCACCGCCTCGCGCTTCTCCGCCACCGACAGGAAATCGGCGGCCTCGACCCGGCGCCACAGGGATTCCCGCTCCACCGCCAGCGCCTCGATCCGATCGAGGTCCGGCTCCAGGTCGACGGGGCCGAAGGCGGGCTCCAGCCAGCCGGCCAGCGCCTGCGCGGTGCGGGTGGCGAGGGGGATCAGGGTCTGGCGGTAGAGGGCGCGGTTGGCCTCGGCGTAGTTGGCGTGGGTGTTGTCGCCGGGCAGCCCCAGCAGCAGCGGCGGCACGCCGAAGGCCAGGGCAATCTCCCGGGCCGCCGCGTTCTTGGCCGCGACGAAATCCATGTCCCGCGGCGACAGCGCCAGGGGCTTCCAGTCCAGGCCGCCCTCCAGCAGCAGGGGACGGCCGGCATTGGCGGCCCCCTGGTAATTCGCCTCCAGCTCCGCCTTCAGCCGGTCGAATTGCGGTTCGGACAGCGACGCCCCGGCGAAGACCAGGGCCCCGGACGGCCGGGCGGCATTGTCGAGGAGCGCCTTGTTCCAGGCGCTCGCGGCGTTGTGGATGTCGAGGGCCGCGGCGGCGGCCGCGATCGGGGCGAGGCCGCCGGTCTCGTCGTCCGGGTGGAACAGCGCCAGCGCCAGGATCGGCGCCACGGCGGTCCCGGGCTCGGGCAGATCGAACCGGCGGCTGCGTCCGCCCGCCGTATAGAGATAGGCCGTCGGCCAGCCGTCCGGGCCCGGCAGCATCCGCATGCGCCCGGGCCGGAGAGCCTGGAGCGCCGCGATCCGCCCGTCGAGGCTCACCGCCTCGAGATAGGCCGTGCCGCCGAGCAGGAGATCGGCATAGACGGTTTCAAGCAGGTGCGTGCCGCTCTCCCGGGGGTTCGGCCGCGCCAGCAGCGCCAGGAGGTCGCCCGCCCGCTCGGCCCCGGGGCCGGTGGCGATCAGCGGCAGGCTCGCGGCGCTCTCGGCGACGAGCCGCACCGCCCGGTGGACCACCGGGTTGGCTTGGTAGCCGGCCCGGGCGAGGGCCGCCGGATCGCGGGGCGTCCAGCTGGCCCGGCCCTCGGCATAGAGGGCGAAGGCCGGGGCCGCGGCGGCCTTGGTGGCGAGCACCGGGCCGCCGCTGGCGCGGCGCGCCACCCGCGCCAGCCGTTCGAGGAGGGTCGACATGCCGGTCCGTTCCTGAGCTATGGTCACGCGATGCAGCCCCGGTTCCCCACACGGCCCCAGGCGCGGTTCCGGGCGCGCTTCCGCGCCGCCCGTTTCGGCGGCCTCGTCGCGGCGCTCCTCGCCGCGCCCGCCCGGGCCGGGGATGCGCCCGGGCCCGCGCCCCTCTGGCCGGAACCCGATGGAACCCTGATCCTGGCGCGCCCCTTCGGCCGGTCCGAGATCAGCCTGCGCCTGTCCCGGCGGGTCGCCGGAGCGGTGGACACCCTGACCTGGGACGGCGTCACGTTCCTGGCCGATACCGAACCGGGCGATGCCCTGCAGGCGCGGGCGGAGGTCGGGTCCGGACGCGGCTGCCGCCGGGCGAGCGAGGCGGGCACCCCGCAGGACCCCACCGGCGAACCCGCCGCGCGCCGTCTCCGCGCCCTGCGCGCCGGACGGAGCTGGGCCGAGACCGAGACCCGCATGGCCTGGGACGGGCCGTCCGATCCCGCCGACGAGCCCCCGTCAGACTGCCCGACGGGCGCCGCGGCCGCGGCATTGCCCGCGCCGATCCTGCACAAGCGGATTGCCCTCGGCCTGCCCGGCCTCGGCAACGCCGTGGAGGTGCAGGCCCGCTTCGACCTGGCCGAGGCCGCGGCGGCGCTCCGGCTCGAACCCCTCGCCGCCGCCGTGCCGGCGGAATTCTCGTCGGCCTGGCGCTTCGACCCGGCCAGCGGCGGGATCGCGCCCCTCGATCCCGAACCGGGGGAGCGGCCGGACCCCGTGATCCTGGCGACGCCGGAGGGCTCGCACGCCCTGGCGGTCTGGGCGCCGGGCCCGCCGGAGCAGGAGCCCGACGCGCCGCGCCCCGGCTTCGCGGTCGCCGCCGAGGCCGGAGCGAACCGCCTGAGCTGCCGGTTCCGGGTGACGCACGCCGCCGCCGGCGCGCATGCTTTCGCCTGCTATGCCCTGGTCGGCTCCCTGGCCGACGTCCGGGCCGCCCTGCGGACCCTGACCGCGCCTCCATGACGGCGCCCCCCGTGCTGGACCGTCCGGATTGCAGGACCCGCCGAGGGCCCGGGGTCCTGTATGCCGGGCGCGCCTGCGGCGCCCCCAGCTGACGGCAAGGATCGTGCCCCTAGGATGCGCGGCCCGATCCACCCGCCGCCGTCGCACAAGCGGAAAGAATTGTGGTGGGGATTCCCAGCACGGGACGGCACGCCGTGGCAGGACAGCTACAGCTCTGGCGCACGACATTGTGTATACAGGATGCAGTTCGTTCCAGAGACCACGAACCACCTCCGGCGCGCTTCTCACGGAAGCGCGCCGAATTGTTTTCTAGAAGCCGCGGTCAAAGCCGCCGGATCCGCGGCTCGGCCTGCGGCCCGAGCATCAGATGCGTCAGCGCCCAGACGAGGGCGTCGAGCCGGTCGGGCGAGGCCCCGCCGGACAGGCCGTCCGGCCCGAAATCGCACAGTTCGTCCTCCAGCGCCGGGAACGCCCCGACATGGTGGACCAGTCCGCGAGCGTAGAGCAGCGAGACCGGCTCGGCGCGGAGATACTTGCCGCGCGTAGCGTGCACCCGCGTGACCGGCACCGCGGGGTCGCACTGGCTGAGCACGGCGGCGGCCATCTCGCCACCCTGGTTGACCTCGACCACGAGGGCGTCGGCCTGGAGGCGGTGATAGAGCGCCAGCGCCGCACCCGCCCAGGCCTGCGGGGTGGCACGGGCGAGGCTCGCATCGGCCAGGACGTAGGCGTGCCCCCCCGCGCGCCCGGCCGCCACTATCCCGCAGGCATCCGAGCGCGCCCCGGAGGCGGCCGGGGGATCCACCGCCACGACGATCCGGCCGAGATCGGGCGCGGCGGCGACCCGACCCGCCTCCAGCGCGGCGCGGTTCCACAGGGCGTCGTCCCGGTCGGCGATGAGCTCGCCGTCGAGTTCCTGACGGCCGAGCCGGGTGCCGGCGTAGCGCCCGACCACTTGGTCGAGGAAGTCCGGCGCGAGATGCGCGGCGTTGTCATGCGTCCGGGCCCGGCTCACCACCGTGCGCGGATCGGCGAGCAGGCGGCGGATCAGCGGCACCGGCCGGGGGGTCGTCGTCACGCAGTTGCGCGGCCGGGCGCCGAGGCGCATGTAGGGAGTTGGAAAAAACTGCCCCCGGCGGCTGACAAATTCCCAATGCCAAAAAGGGGTTAGGCAAAACCCTGTTTAAATTACACACCCCCGTCCCGCGGAAAAAGCTACCCATCCCACGAATATGATCAGAATAAATTGCCCCGGCGCGTCAGACCCCGCGGCAAGGCGCACGAAGTTGTACCGCGGCGGCCATCCGGCTCCTTAGAGTCCGTCCGAGAAGTCAGGCTGATCGGGCGAGGCGCCTGACGAGGATCATGACGGCTGCGGCGTAGAGGAAGGCTCGTGCGGAGGCGAGTGTCGCTTCCGGATCCTTCCAGAGGCGTCGATTGCGGCTGATCCAGGCGAAGAACCTCTCAACGGTCCGCTGTACAACGTTGCCCTCTGCGAGCGTCGGCCTGATCCGGCCCGCTCGGGGGTGGTGGCACGCGGAAGACGATCTCGATGTGGCCATCATCGATCTCGATGCGCCGAACCATGAGACGAAGAACATCGCGCTTGGCCGTCCAGTCCAGAACGTTGAGGCTCTCGCGCACGCGAGCGGAGAAGAGCTCCAACTGGCCAACAATCAAGGTCAGTTCGCGCTCGGCTTCGCTCGCAGCCCGGATCTCCTCGCGCTGCTCCTCCAGTTGCGCCACCCGACCCCCTCAGATCGGCGATGCGCGGCTCGAACTCGCTCCGTTCGATCACGCCCTCAGCATAACCGTCGATGAGCCGACCGATCCCGCGCCGGAGTGTGGCGATCCGGCGCTCCGCCTCGCCCAAGTCCGCGGCACTGCCCACCCTGGCGCTCACCGCAGCTAAGCGTTGCTGGTATTCGTGGGCCACCCGCGCGGGATCGTTCAAGATGGCCTCGACCTCGGTCCAGACAGCGCGCTTAAGGCGATCGCTGCGGACGGGCCGGTTGGTGCAGACCGGCTTCCCATCGAACCGATGGCCGTCGCTGCCGATGCAGCGATAGGCACCGTAGCCGAACGTGGTCGAGCGCGGCGGCAGATCCTTGGGGATCATCCGCCAAGAGATCCCACCTCTCAGAACGTAGAAGATGGCGTTCAGGACCTCCCGTGTCGTCCAGAGCGGAGGCCGACCACAGGGCGCCGGCCTCGGCATCAGTGGCGCGATCACCGCCCACTCGGCGTCGGTCAGTTCGGTTTCATAGCGAAGGCCCACGCGGCTATGCTGCCGCCGGGTGGTCGGGGTCCACATGGCGCTTCCAAGTCAGGCTTCAGCACCCCCCTGGAAGCATCGCCATCCCGGCCACTCAACCCCGCTTCAGACCCTTACCGGACGGGCTCTTAGGGGCGCGGTGCTATGATCGTGTCCAGCGCATGCCCGGCCAGCGATTGATCTCACGTTCCTTCAAGGCAAGGTAGACCGGATGCATGATCCAAGATAGCCATAAGTGCTCCGTTCCGACAGCTTCAATCACTCTTCAAATCCAGACAGCGACGGAAGCGGCTGGCGCGCATGCGATCCCATGCATCTAACACCGGATCGAGAGGTTTCATGGCCGGGGACGATCAAGTTAAACCGGCTGATGCACAACTCAAGGTCAATATGGCGTCGGGATCGTGGTCGTTCCTCAAAGCGCAGGCTGGCCGGTCCGTTGGCTACATAAGCCAAGCATGGGAATCGGCGGTGCTCCCATCCGAACTTCCGTCGTGTCACGGGTGGTCGTGTAGCTCGCGGGGGTGGGGGGCATCGGCGAATGCCGGGTAAGGTTCGGCTGCGAGCACCTGCCTCAAACCTAGAGCCCCCGATGATTGACGAGATGATGAGCGTTCGCGGCGTGTTGGTGAAGTGCGCCGACGCCGAACTACTGTGCCGGGGCGCAGCCTGCTGACTGTGTTGGACGGTCACGATCGATTCGGAGCCATTCCGTCCTATACCGCGGCAGCGCGCTGGGCAGCTCGGCCTGCAGGAAGCCGACCATCTTCTCCCGGACTTCACATCGCAGATCCCAGGCCTGCGAAGCATTGCGAGCGCTCATCAGCATTCGAATTTCAATCACGTTCTCTCGCACGTCTGAGACCTGGAGATTCACGACCTTTCCGTCCCAGAGATTTGATTGCGCGGCGATCTCTGCAAGCTTTTTCCGCATGGCTGGGATTGGCGCGGTGTGGTCGACGTAGAGGAAAGCGCTTCCGATGAGCGACGAACCCTCGCGCGTCCAGTTCTGGAATGGCTTTTGAATAAAATATGTCAGTGGCACGACAAGCCGACGCCAATCCCAAAGCCTAACAACCACGTACGTCGAGTTGATTTCCTCGACCCAACCCCATTCGTTCTCAACGATGACCGCATCTTCGATCTTGATAGGCTGCGTTATCGCGATTTGGATTCCGGCAACGAGGTTCGAGAGTACCGGCTGCATCGCTAGACCGAGGATCAGGCCCGCGGCTCCCGCCGAGGCCAGAAGGCTTACGCCGTATTGCCGCACGGGCTCGAACGTCATCAGGCACACGGCGACCGTAATCAACGCCACGAGCGTCACGGCCGCGCGTTCGAGGAGGCGCACCTGGGTGAAGTGCTTGCGCGCGAGAAGGTTGTCTTCAGCGTCGAGTTTGAATCGCCGCAGGTAAATGACGGTAGCGATGTGGATCGCGATGCAGCAGCACCAACCGGCGAGCGCAACGAAACCAACGAGCAGAAGATGGTTCACCAAGACCCGGACCTCCCGGGACACCGGTGCGACGGCGGAAGCGGCACCAACAGCGACGATGATGAGGCAGAGACGGGTGGGACCTTGCGTCCGTCGAACGAGTGAGCGCCAGAACAGGCCTCGGTCTTGAGACGCTCGTGTCAGGAAGCGATACGCGAACTGATGAAGTGGCAGCACAACAACAAAACATCCGAGAACAAGAGCGACACTCTGCGCCCAGCCCGGCAACCAACGCAGCCATCGCATAGCGTCAGTAAGCACAATATCCGCATGCTGCATCGACTCTCCACATCTTGTAAAATGAAGCGTGACGCGCGAGCGACGGGGAAGACGCTTCCGCTCGAACTGTCACCCTCGTTGCCTACCGACCGCGAGTGCCGTCGGTGTCGTCGGCCCCAGGACGCTCGACACCAATACGATCAACCGGTGAATACACGTCTCGGCAAACAGGCGTGACATATTGGACCGCCTTATCGGAAGATATAATCCGGCAAGTGATCGTAGTCATCGCGGCGACGGAACATAATGCTGCAGGACGGCGCGGACTGGCCGATCCCACCTCGCCCACGAACTGGACCTGCCGCGAACGCCAGGTTCCGGAGGCGAGACAGACGGCGGTCGCCTCGAATGTAGCCGACCGTCTGTTCGTCCTAGTGAGGGCGCGGCCGGTGTTGCCGCCCTCCTGCGAACGGGACGGCCGGCAGGAACGTGTTGGAGCGAGGACCGCGATGGAGGCCAAATCTCGCAGACCCGTGACTACCCCCTCGGAATGCGCGATCGCCGCCGGGAGGCGAACCATGGTCGCCTGCCCGACCCCAGTCCGGACCACCGCCATGGCCGCCACGCTCGAATGCGAGGGCGGCGGTCGCACTCGATACTGTCGCGACGAACATGAATGCGGCCGTCAAGTACTCGACAGTTTGTTTCATCATCTAAAACTCCGTGTCGGCTGCGGATTGTCTGGAGACGTTCGAAAGTTCGGATAAACGGACGCGGTCTGGCTCTCGAAGACTACGATAGCTGGGTGGCCGAGCACGGCAGGGCTCGGTATTTCTGAGCCGTTTTGCCGAGGCGTCGATCCTCCTCGGCCGTCTCCAGGGGGTAATCCTTGGCATATTCGGCGTCGGTCGAAAGCGCGACGATCAAGATAGATCGCGGGTTTGTCTCCAGATCCTCGCGATCGTGACAAAGTGTGTCTGACCGAACAATTCCGCCGTTGGCCCGAATCTATCAGTTACCCTTAGGTTGTCGCATCCATCTACACTCACGCAATATGCCCCACGATGCTCCGATCCCTTCGGAGCATTTGCATAATCGCCAAGAATGACCCGAAGCACTCTCAGTTTTGCCGAGGCGTGCGCGCAAGAGCGCGTCGAGGTGCTCACCTCGGTGCAGCGCCGGCCGCAGGACCACGCGAGAGAAGTTGCGCCTGGTCGAGCCGACGTATCTCCCCGGCCAATCCGTCTGGCTCGGTGATCGCGCCCGACAATGACGCATCAGGCGTCCGCGGCGTCAGCAGCTAAACTCTGAAGCTGCATGGCGCTTGCGCCGCCCTGACGTTTGTCCCTTGCATGATCAACCGCGAACCTCGCTGCGACACACAGGAGGTTCCCATGCCCATCGCCACAGAAACATGCGTCGCGAATGTCGAGATACACGAAACTCCTTTCGGGACGCGCCACGTCGCGGCCGCGTTCGGCGACGAGGTGTGGGTGAGCGTCGTCCCCTTGGATTCGCTGCCCTACACATTGACGGATAGGCCTTACCTGCGGCCGCACTCCCAAACGGTCATGTTCACCGTACTTCGGTCCGAGGACGGCAGCCGCGATGTGGTGCTGCGCCACAATCCCAGGAGGCGGCCGCCGGCGATCGACGCCGCGTTCAACCATGCGCGGGGGCTCGCGACCGCCTACGCAAACGATCATGCCGGCTACATGGACGAGCTGCGCGTGACCCAGCGAGACGAACGGCTCGCCGAGCTTGCGAGGCTCGTCGCCAATACACCGACGAGGAACGAGAAGTGGCTCACCGATGAGCTCAAGAGGAAAGCCGAGGGCAAACTAACGATGCTGCCCGAGGCGTGGCAGGAACTGATTCGCGGGACGGTGCCAACGCATCAGGGGCTGCTGGCCGCCCCTGAGCCGCTCGGTCCGCTGCTGCGCCGAAATTCGCCTGAAAACGAAATCGAAAAGCTGGTCTTCCAGGTTTGCGGGCACTTGGTCGGGATTCAGCGCATCGAACACCAGGAGGAGCAGATCAGGGCTAAGTACCTCGCCGAGGCCGAATCGTTGCGCGATGAAGCGGACCGAGAGGCGGTTCCGTCGGGTCCATCCCTTCCTTGATCTCGGCGGCTGCGGCGACCTGCTCCGCGACAGCACGCCCGAAAGCGTCCGAAACGCCGCGAGCGCCGCGCATCGCGACATTCGCGGGGTGGCTGACGGCCCCACGGCTACCCTGGACCGACGCGGGCTCGGAGGCCCGGTCGGCCCGACGATCGTGAGTCGCACTATCTGGGGGGGGCGTCGAGCCTATGCCAGGGGTTCGAGCGGCGTGACCGCACGGCCGGTTGCGTGGTGATCGGACAGCCGCGATTGAGCCCCGGTCTCCCCTCCCGCCGACGACCTTGGCGCCGGGAGGCTTCCGGCACGGCCGATCGCCAAGGAGTCGCTGATCTCGCCGTTGTGAGCGGCGACCATGACAGCCAGGGCGTGGGACAGTGCCGCCTGACTTGTATCGTCGGGGTTCCAGTCGTCGTGGAAGTACTGGCGTTCGAGCCAAGTGGCGAGATCGTCGGCGAGCGCGTCGACCGCCCTCGCGCCGCATGCGTGGCCATCCCCCACCCCCGGCACGCTGCGCGAGGCTGCCCCGCCACCCGCCCGAAGGGCTGTCTCCCGCCCCAGACGAACTGTGCCGCCCGCCCATCCGCTTCCGACGTCGAGATGCGCCTTCACCGTACGCAGTGCAAAAGCACTCGTCACGTGGAACGTCGCCCCGTCGGGGCGGAATGCCAATCCCGCCAGGGCACGGTCTATCGCGGATCTCGACGCCGAGCGCTGACGTTCGACCTCGCGTCTCAGGAAGGCGCGCCTATCTCCGGCATCGCCGGAGCCCGCGGTCGGCGCCGCCTGCCTGCCCCCGCCCAGGATCACACTGGAGGAGGCGATGCGTGCGCTCCCACGCTCCGTGATCACCGCGAGGGCGACGTGCCCCCTCCAATCGGGATCCGACCACCACGCCATCGTTTCCGGCGAGTCGATGTCACCGAGCGTTCGCGCGAACAGGTCGAAATGCGGCAGGGTCCCAGGCCTGGGATCCATGACAACCCCGCCCCCGACCGACTCCATCTGCATGTTCGCCTCCCGGACATCCTTCCTTCGGCACGATGCGGCGGCCCGGCTTAACGGACGCCTGAGCGGGGTCGGGTAGTCGATCCATTGGTTGACGAAACGTCGATGTCTGGCGTGGCTCGCGGCGTGGCATCCGTGGCCGACCGGCCGATCCGGCTTGGACCCACGACGACGCCTGGACGGCGACGGATACCCCGGTCTCGACGGCGACAGCGGCGTGGGGCCCACACGCAGCGGCAGCGTTTCGCCGCCCCTCGGTCGTGCCGTCCGCCATGGTCCCGAACGACGGCGGGCCCGCGATCTCGTTCGGCCGGGCGTTCGAAGGCCGTCCGCACTTTCCGCCACGGCGTCGAGAACGGGGGATCGATCGTGCGCGAGCGCGCGCGCCGCCGAGTCCGTTACTCGATCTCTGGCGGGCTCGGCGAGCCGGTGCCCCCCCGGGAAGTTCCACGGCGGCGTTCGCGCAACGCCACAGCGCCTCGTTCGCCGCGGGATCGCGCTCGATTCTCCCGAGATGGTCCACCGCGCAGTACATCGGCTCATCGTCAGCGTCGGGATGGCAGAAGGGCGGACCGACCTCCATGTCGCCATGCGTGCGGACCAGATAGGCGCTCGTGGATTTCTGTCGCAGAAGCGTCGCCAACTCTCCGGAAAGCGCCTCGACGATCTCGAATGCGCCCCAATCGTTGATCTCGACGAGGTCGCAATAGCACGACCCCTCGCCATCCTCGTGACGTCCATTCGGCGACGGGGTGGAGATACGTAACGGCAGCGTCACGGCATCGCTCCTCGTGGATCGTCGGGCTCGAATTGGCGGCGACTTCGCTCGGCTGGAGGAGGGAGATCCCGCGGCCCGGCGAGCGCGAAGCGTCATGCCGCCCGCACCGGTCGCGCACCCCAAGTTCGCCTAGGGCGAAGCCGCGACCGTAATGGGGATCAGGGACACGGACCCCGTCGCCGCGGGCGGTGTGGCAGGATCACAACCGTGACGGGGCCACAGACAGCATCGGCGCTCGCGGCGTCGCGCGAGGGCGTAGCGACGAGAGGTCGGCTTCACCCGTTGATAAGGCGCCACGATGTCAGGACGATCCTCGGCAGAGGACGATGCGATCCGGATCATCCAGGCGGCCGCACGCCGCGTGAACGGACGCGTCATCAAAGCGCGGCGCGGCCAGGCGAGAGCCCGCTTTGGCCATGACCACTCCGGGCCCCCGCTCCCGGCTCCGGGGACAAGGTGGGTTGGAGTCGGACTTGGACCCGCGACCGGAGCGTCGAGCGCGTCGGCTTCCGCGCCGGGGCCGACGACGTGGGCCGGGCTCGTGCTCGGGACTTCGGTCCGCCCGGACCGAGACGACGGAACTCGCCGACACGCCCGGGACCGCCGGATGGCGCCGCCTACCCGAAGACGAGGTGCTTCCGGTACCCGCGCCTGAGGAACAGGGGGAGCCAGGGTTGCCCGGCATAGGCGCCGGGACACCACAGCGCGGTGATCGCGTGCGAGGGGGCGCTGGTGGGCGTGACCATGACGCTGCCGATGCCGCCGTAGCCGACCGCGTCGGCCGCGAGCGCCGCGTCCGCCGCGGCGTCGACCGGAGCGTCGCCGTGCCTGATGGCCCGCAACAGGCCACGACCCACCTCGGCGAGGAATTCCCGCAACGGTCCCGACAGGATCGGGCTCGCCGGGATCAGTCGGTCGAAGACGACGTCGAGGTCGGCGAAGCCCGCGGACCGCGCGGTCTCGACGACGCGGGTACGCCCGGACTCGGTGCCGTGCACGAACATCAGCCTGACCCTGCCGGACCGCAGCAGCTCCAGCGTCCGGTCGCCGGGGGCGCTCATGTCGATGTTGCGCTCGCCCTGGATCGCGGCGGGCCATCGCTCGCGCGGGACGCCGGCCCAGTGCAGGATCTGGGCGCTGGCCTGGCCGCCGCTGGCGAACTGGTCGTCGACGAAGGCGACGCAGTCGGCCGGACCACCCGCCAGGCGGACCTCAAGCTCGGCCAGATTTCGGACAAAGCCGTGGCCGGCGCCGAGATAGGTGTCCCGGCGCTCCTGCTCCAGCGCGATGCCGGTCACGTTGCCGCTGTTCGGCGAGAAGCGGGCGAAGACGATTCCACCCTCACCCCGGGCCCGCGACGCGGCGGTCATCCGATCGAAGGCTTGCCCGACCGCGCCGCGGGTGATGATCGTCCCTTCCGCCAGCAGGGACAGCATCTCCGGACGCAGGCCGACCGGGAACTGGCGGACGAAGGCAGCCACCGATCCCGGGCTGACCTGCCAGCCCCCCTCCCCCCGGAACGTGGCGTAGCGCGCCGCGACGGTGCCGCACCGCGGCAGCAACCCCCCGTCGAGCGGCACGATCCGCTCGGCGGCCCCGAAATAGCCGGCGCGGGCGGCCGTCGCCATGTCGTCGAGCAGCCTGCCGTGGTCGACGCCCGTGCGCGAGCAGACCTCTTCCAGGCGCAGAAGCAGGCGCGGTCGGACGGGGAAGCCCTCCCGGGCGGAGCCGTCGCCCGTTGCCGCCCCGTCGGGGATCGACGACGCCATGGTCCCCGCGTGCAGGTCGTAGAGCACCTTCGTGCACGCGACCGCGACGTAGGGGAGCCATTCGCGGTCCGCGTGGACGTGGTCGACGCCGCGCCCGAGATTGTCCGCGTTGGACAGCTCCTCGGACTTCGTCCACTGGCCGCTGTGGCCGATCGAGTTCTTCTCGCGGACGAGCACCTCGTTGATCGGCTTGAG
The DNA here is from genome assembly GCF_003254375.1 of Methylobacterium sp. XJLW. NCBI lineage: Bacteria > Pseudomonadati > Pseudomonadota > Alphaproteobacteria > Hyphomicrobiales > Methylobacteriaceae > Methylobacterium > Methylobacterium sp. XJLW. Next base: position 1,383,519 of record NZ_CP016429.1, read on the forward strand.
CTCGAAGCGCGGCGACAGGCCGACGTAGGGCTCGGCCGCGTTGGGCGCCGGGGGTACGAAGCCCGGGTCGACGCTGCGTCGGACCGCGATGGCCTCGCGGCGGATCAGGTCCCGCAGCTCCGCCAGCCGCCGCGGCCTCTCGACCGGGTCGACCGGCACGAGCTGGTCGAACAGGCGCCAGCACGTGGCGCGTCGGTAGACCAGTTCGAGGTCGGCCAGCGCGCCCCGGGCGTCGTGCACGTCCCACTCGCCCGCGTCGAACACGTCGCGCAGGCTCACGAACGGCTCGCAGGCGTCCCGGTAGATCACGAACGCCCGCTTCGGCAGATCCCGGGTGACCAGCCGGGCGGCGATCTGGCGCGAGCCCCGCTCGCGCGACAGGCGCGCCAGCAACTCGTCGTCGCCGTACCCGAACCACGTGAAGATGTCCCTGGGGTCCGGACCGGCGGTCGCGGGCGCATCGCGGATCGCCCCGTGGACGGCCTCGGACAGGACCTGCTCGGCGTTGCGCGTGAGCTGGTGCAGGTAGACGCGCTGGTAAAGGACCGCCTTGGCGTTGGCGAGCTCGTCGTAGGTGTCGATCCCCGACGAGTTGACGATGAAGTGCACGCCGGCGGAGAACCGGCCGCCTCCGGTCTGGCCGATGCGCGACCGGCTCAGGGCGAGTGCCTGGTCCTGCGAGATCCGGACCAAGGCCGAGTTCAGGAACACGCGTGACACGTCGACGCCCACCGGGATGCCGCATTGGCGGGCGTCGCGGTTCAGGTAGTCGATCTTGTCGGCGTCGACGGCGGCCCCGGAGATGAGGTTGGCCAGGCCGGGGTACCGGGGGTCGTGCGGCACGCCGCCGATGAAGCAGCAGATCTCGCGCAGCCGGCCATCGACGTCGTCGGCGCCGAGCACGCGCCCGTAGAACGCCCGGAAGCGGGGCGACAGGCAGACGGCGATCGACAGGCACTCGGAGAGGCCCGACTCGAACCCCTCCTCCCTGAAGCAAGCGATGAAGTCCTCCAGCTCCATCCCGCCGACCAGGAGGCCCGCCCCGGCGGAGAAGGCCGTCTCCCCCGCGTGCGAGAACGCGAGGTGACCGACGTCATGGAGCAGTGCGGCGTGGGCGAGGCTCCGTGCGACAGCACCGTCCGCCGACGGGTCATAGAGCTGGTACTCATCGTTGCCGGCCCGCAGGATCGGCTCCCTGCGCGCGGCGTCGCTGATGGATGCGACCAGCCGCTTCAGGACGTGCGTGACGCCCAGCGTGTGCGAGAACCGGCTGTGCTCGGCCGAGGGATAGGTCAGGAACGTCAGGCCGAGCTGGGATATCCGCCGCAGCCGCTGGAGCAGCGGGGAGTCGATGATGGCGAGCTCGTGCGGCTCGAAGTCCATCATGCCCCAGACCGAATCCTTGACGTACTTGCGACGGCCGCCGTGCGGCGGCGCGGTCAGCCGCTCCACGTAACCTCCGTCGAAGCCGAGGGCGTCGAGGGCGCCGTGCAGGGCCGGCCAGAAACCGGTCGCCGCGTCTAGCCTCTCCTTGATCCGCCTGACGCCCATGCCCGTCACGTCATCCGGCAGCCAGGTATCGGTCGACGCTGTCCCGGGCGAGATCAGACGTGGCGTCGTCAAGGCCGGCGACGATCCGGTCGGCCATCTCGGCCGGCAACTTGATCACGATGTCCTGATAGTACGGGTTGGGATGGTCCGTCAGGTACACCTGCTTGGCGCGCAGCAGCGTCTCGAAACGATCGAACGAGCCGATCGGACTGGGCCTGAAGACGTTCCTGATGTTCACGATCGAGCGCCTCAGATCCTTGTCCGCGGCCCCGTCCACGCCGGCGAACCCATCGAGGAACAGGTAGACGCGGTATAGGCCGTCCCGGACGTCGGGATCGTTCAACCTGACCATGTTGCGCCCACGCTTTATCAGGTAGGCGGCGAACGCCTCGATGAAGCCGTCGAGCGTTATGCGTGCCATCTCAGCCGACCCCGAATCGATCCCGACATGCGTGCCTGCCACGGAACATATCAAGAACTCCTTAACCAGCCATCGTGCACCGCGCCGCGGTCCGCGTCGGGCTTGGCAGGGCCAAGCCACCGAACCGACGGGCCTTGGCGCCCGAACGTCCGTTCTCGACCGCTGGGCTAGGACTCCGGCCCCGCGACATAACCGCAACTCGCGTGACCGGCCAGCGAGGCGGGCGGCGGATCATCGCGGCGGAGCTGACCGAGGCCGATTCCGTCCGCCCAAGCATCGGCCCTCGCTGCGTCCTTGTCACGAGCGCTGCCCGGGCCCGGAAAACCTGTCGGGTCTCCTCGGGTCACAGCCGGTCGCGCTCGTCGACGAACCCTACCCGCCTTCCCAAAGCGGCCCGCACATCCGTGAACGGTTCGTAGACCCGATGCCACGCCTCGGCGGGGGGCGGCAGCCGGTCGACGCAGGCCACGCAGGGGCGACCTTTCGCTGTTAGGCCCGCGCGTCCGGCCCCTGTCGCCGCACCTGCCGATTGGGAGCGTCGAGCTGCCGGTCGGCTTGGAAGCGGCTCCCAACCAGAACCGAGTTGGCCCGTTGGTTCCTCTGCCAAGATCGGGAAGGCCGCAGGGTCCTGACCGGCGCCGACCGGGGCCTCACTTCGAATCGAGATTCCTTCGGTCTTCGAGGATGTTGGCTCTCCCGAGGGAGGGCGCCCTTCGGCTCCGACTCACATCTATCTAAGCTTTCAGGACGTCGATCGTCGCTTGCTCGATCCGCTCGAAGGCGGAGACCACGTCCAGGTTCTTTTGGTAGGCGCCGATGGCGTTGCGGAGATCCATGGTTTCCGCAACGCTGTTCACATTGGGCAACTTCACCAAGCCCGCGGCGTCCGCGGCAGGGTGGTCGGCCATCCGCCTGAGCGGAAAGGCCGACGTGTTGGCGGCGACGCGCAGCCTTGGGGACGGATCCTCGCCGACGGGTTCGAACAGGACATGCCTGCGTCGATAGGGGTCGCCTCCCGGCGTGGCCGCCGTCGATTCTGCGTTAGCGAGATTCTCCATAATGACTCGCAAGCGCGCTGCCTGCACCCGCATGCCCCCGATCGCCAGATCGCGCCCCGTGACCTCACCCATCGATGCATCAAACCCGCTTGTGCACTGAGGCCCCTCGCGGACAATTGATCGTCGGCATGGTTAACGATTGGTGAAAGCCACCCCTCCTCGATCCGGTGCAAGCGCGAGAGATAACGTTCCGACGCTGGCCCCGTTGCTTGTGCAAGCATCCGGCGGACTGCGCGCGACCGCATTGCCGCCCACAACGCAGGCAAACCAGGACGTCCGCAGCTGAGCCGCCACCGACGGTTGGCAACGATCGTCGACCTACCCGTGCGACGTCGTCGGACCTGTCTTCGAACTCGAACCGACGACCCGACAGATCAATCGACGCCGGGTCGTCGCGATCATCTCATAGATCCCCGGCCCCGGTTGGGATGGGCAGTCGAGATCCGCGTTGACCACGATCTCGCCACCGCGGTCTCGCGCCTGCAGGACTCAATCGGCGGAAAGATCGCGATCAGTGCAGGCATCAGCCCATTCGGGCGAGCGGCCGAGGCTCACGATCTCGACAAGACGCCTGCGACGCATGTCGTACTGTCGTCGTCCGCCGCGGCGACGGGGTGCGCACGATCACGATGCTGTCTCGGACACCTCTCGGGCTGGCCAGTCCCCCGTTCCCGATCACTTGGCGGCGGCTTCGTGTCTTTCAGAACAACGCAAACACCCGCGCTCGCTTCGCCCCTGAGACGTCCGGAACCAAGGGCGATCCCGAGGCGTAGCGGCGCATGCGAGGAACCGGTTCGATGGACGGCGGAGTCGATGCAGCCGGGGCGGACGTGGGGCTCCTCCGGGGCCGGGCCAGTCCTACCTGCTCGGTATGATCCTTCCGTCAGCCCCGACCTTGACCTCGTGCCCCTCGCCGTTAGTCACCACCGTGATTTTGTATTGCACGCCGTCATCCTCGCGTTCGATTTGAGCTTCCGCGACCTTGTCGCCAGTTTTCGCAGCGATGACGGCCGCTTGCCTTAAGCTCAAATCGACATCTCGCAGGTTAGACGGTTTCAATGAAGTGAAATAGCTTTCGATCGGATGATCGTCGCTTTTGGTCACCTGACCGGAATTAGCGTCGACACGATGATGGGTGAGCTTGCCATCGTCGCTGAGCAGCTTGACCTCGTAGCAAGGCTTGCCAATCCCGCCCTCGAACTCGGCCATGATAGCGCGGCCAGGCCCCTCGCCCTCGGCAATCTCCAGGGCTTCGACCAGAGAGACCTTGGCGGCCGGCAGCCCTTCGTAATCGCGCTCTCTGTGGCCGGTCGTGCCGTGGGCCAATTGCACGCCGCTCGAAGGGATAGCCGCCGGCGCCGCAATTCGGGCGATCGCGCCCGTCTGAGCCGTGGCGAGGCCAACCATGATTGGCAGCGCGATGGAAAGGGCAATTCGGGACATGGCGTCTTCCGTCGGTTCTCGAACAGTTACGAAGCAGTGCGGTCGCGGCGCAAGTGCAACAGGGCGGCCAGAGGCAGCAGCTCCGGCCGTTAGAGATTTCACGATGCCTGGTTCAGGCTTGCACCCGAGCCGATGATCGTCTTCCTCGCATCGATGTTTCCGCCCGACGGATGCCGCAGCGGATGGGATTGCTGCGCTTTTTACACTGCGTATCGATGCCGCCCCATACCCTGCCGCGCAATATCAAGACTCGCATGAGAGAGCGCGTCGAGACCTACCACATGGCGTTTGGCACGACCGTCGCGGACATCCTTCGCAAGACCCAGCTGTCGCTCGGTATCCTCAAGCGCGTGATCGGTTTGGACGACAGCCTTAGCGTCGGCCCGATCGACACACCCGCCCCGGGTATCCGACCCGCCTGGGGCCGGTCCATCCTGGGAGCGAAGTCCTTTCACCCAGGCGAACTCGATGGCGAACCGGATAGGCTGCCGTCGGGCACAGGTACACGGCGGCCACGGTACGGCGCGCGCGAGATCGGCCGCGTCCGGCGGCTCGATCCGGACGCGGCGCTCCATGCGGCCACACCTGGGGATCGCCAGGCACGCGCCCGCCGCGACCGATTCGGTCGAAGGAACTCATTTCGCTGGAACTCGAAGTCGTCGATCCGTGGCGAGCGACCATCGGTTCCGTCGGCTGGATCAAAAGAGAGAGCGTGGTGTTGCAGTCGGCATGCCGCCGACTGCAGCATCTAACCAGGCTATCGGCGCCGCCGGCGACCATCACAGTCCGATGGTGACAGCTTAGATCGACCGCGGCTGTCAACCAAGAAGGGGCGCCGCCGACTACGAGCGTATTCATCGGTCACCCATCCCCTTCGCCCACGGCCTCCGCAACGTTTCATAGAACACTATCTGCGCCGCCCATGAATTGGTCCCCATCGATTTGAAGCCTACGTGATCGAGGCTTCAGTTTGTATTCGCGCAGCTCGTGCATGATGGAAAGGTGAACGTGACTTCGTTCATGGGTCGTCAGCCGTATCCGCCGCGCTTGCCGCTCCGTTATTGGGACCGAGCCGCATGCCCCTCACGTTCTCGCCGCCATACGGCTTCCGGACCGTTTCGAGGTTAGAGGCTGCGTCGGCCTCTCCGATCCCTGAACCAGGCGCGCAAAGAACAAAATACCAGGCTCTCATATCAGGCCTTCGCGAGAAGCGGCACATAGGATATTGAATCTCAACAACTAATATATCTATCCTTTGATGGCGAATTTTTGTTTGCTATAGGCCTTCAGATTTTTTCATATCGTCACCGAAATTAGAAAAAATATACATTTTGGCGTGGTCTACCATGGAAAAGCATCGGACCAAATCTATCAGACTGCACAAGAAAGTGATAATTCAAAGTTTGGTTCATCAATCAACAAATCTTGTCTGAAGAATCAGCAGAGAAATAACATTTATAGGAGAGAATATGGCCTATTACTCCGATATGTTTGGAAATCATGACCGCACCCCCGTCACCATTCAAGGAATGCTGCGGGATCGGCTACACGGTGGCGCTTGGCGGCCAAGGCGTGCATCGCAGCCCGCCAGACCGGCTCGGGCCGCTCGGGGTCAAGAAGCTCACCGTCGCTCAACGGCTTCACGACCTCAACAGCTGATGCGTCGAGCGGGACCAGGGTACGCCCCGCCTCCCGGCGCAGGGCCTCGATCGTGGTGATGAGCGAGCCCGTGCGGGAATGCGATCTTGCGACCTCATCCGGCGGAACGCCGAGATGCTCGCCTAGAAGAGCGTTCCGCAAGCCGCGGATTCCCGCCGCGACCGCTCGATCGGTTCCTTGATCGGACGCGGCTTCGACGGCCAAATCACATTCCGTATCCAGACCCATCGAGCGGTTGTTCAGGTTGGATGAGCCGATCTTCAGCACCCGGTCGTCGACGATCATCACCTTTGCATGCACGTAGATCGGCTGCCCGTTCGCCGTCACGGGACGGTAGATGCGGAAGCGCCCATAGCGATCCGCGGAGCGGATGTGTGCCAGGACGCGGCTTCGGCCCCGCCCCATCGCCTTTTCCTCAAGCCAACCGACGGCGCGAGCTGGGTTGATGACAACGATCTCGGCTCCATCCGGCTCCTGTAGGCGGGCAGCAACGGCCTCGGCGACGCAGCGTGCGGCGAAGTATTGGCTCTCTATGTAGATCGTGTGCCGAGCGGCTGTGATGGCGGCGAGGTAGAGTTGCTCGATCTCATGCACGCCAGGGCGGCTATGATAGGCAGGCGCGGTCCGAGCGATTCCGACCGCCACGTCGCGCAGAAGCGGCGTCAACCCATCAGGCCAAGGATCTTGCACGGGCGGACCGGGCGGCGCGATCCGCTCGCCGGTGGCATGCCGCCAGCGCTCGCGAGCGAGGGTACCCAGGGCCGCGGCAGCCGCGCCGTCTACCGCGACCGTGGCATCGTGGAACGGCGCGTAGGGTCGCCCTGACGGGCGCACCCTCCGTCCATCATGATCATCGTGGGCGCGGGTATCCCAGCGGTCGTCTGTCATGTCGATGCCGCCGCAGAAGGCGAGCGCATCGTCGATCACCACGATCTTTTGGTGATGCGAGGCCCCCGGCGGGTGGGCGCTGTCGAGTCGGAACTGGAAGCCGCGAGCGCGCATCCAATTCAGGAGGTAGAGTGGCGTAGTTCCGCGCGCCAGGGTGCCAAGGAGCCCCAAATTCCACTGCAGCACCCGAATGCTGAGCTCTGGCCTGCGCCGACCGAGTTCCGCCAGGAACGGCCCAAGCTCCTCCGGCAAGCCCGGCAGCGGGTGATCGGGATCGAGCTTGATGCGAGTATCGAACTCCCAGCCGATGAACAGGATCGCATGGCGGGCGCCCAAGAGAGCGCTGCGCAGATGAGCGAAGTATGCGGCAGCATCGATGATCGGGGCAAAACGCGCTGTCCGCTCGATACGCCAGCAGGTCAAGCTTGGCTGCAGCAACTCTGTGCCGCCTGTGAGCGCGACCGGTGCCGTGTGGGGTGGATGATGCATCAGCGCGTCTCGTTCTCCCGATACCTGCTCGCTGCATCGTCGCGCTGGCACGATGCGGGCTTCGCTTTGGCGCCCCGGTATGAACCCGCGCCTACTCGGCGCGTTCCCGACGTGAACCGCGGCGGTGAAGGCCGCGGCTCGGTGCCGCTTGAGGGGAGATTGCGCTGGTCGACTGGATTGTGATTGCGATCGAGCAGACCGGCTCCTTCGGCGTCTTCCTGCTGATGCTGGTCGACAACATCTTCCCGCCGATCCCCTCCGAGCTTATCATGCCGTTGGCAGGCTTTGCCGCGGCACGCGGCGAACTCAGCCTCGTCGGCGTGTTCCTCGCCGGCTCGGCCGGATCGCTCTCCGGAGCGCTGATCTGGTACGGCGTGGGGCGCTGGCTGGGGCGCGAGCGCCTGAGACGCTTCGCCGCCCGGCATGGTCGTTGGCTGACCCTGAGCCCGGCGGAGGTCGACCGGGTCGGCGCCTGGTTCGCCCGACGCGGTGGCGTGACCGTTCTGATCGGTCGCGTCGTCCCGGGCGTGCGCAGCCTCATCTCGGTGCCGGCCGGGGTTGCCGCAATGCCGCTCACGCCCTTTCTGGTCTGCTCGACCCTGGGCACGATCGTCTGGACCGGGCTGCTGACGGCGGCCGGATACTGGCTTGGCGAGAACTACCTCCTGGTGGGCCGTTTCGTCGAGCCGATCGGCAATGGCGTGTTGATCCTGGCGCTCGTGCTCTATCTCTACCGTGTTGCCACCTTCGAGCCCGGGACGGGCGCTCGGGGCTGAGGCATGGACAGGCGGGCAGGCCGAAGCATGATGCGAAGGATCCCGCGTGAAGCGCTTTCTGATGCTGGTTGCCGTCGCTGTCGCGGCAACCCTTCCGGCCGTCATCCTCCGCTTCGGGGGCTGGCGGTTGAGCCCCTTTGTCGATGTCGCCGCATTCGGCATCGCCATCCTGGCCGCTGGCTTTTTGCTGTCCTGGGGCGCTGAGACGGCCGAGCAGTACGTCTCCCAAGGCCTCATCCTTGCAGCAGTGGCGCTGGTGACCGTGCTGCCGGAATACGCCGTCGACATCTACTATGCCTACATGGCTGGCGCTTCCGGCCCGGACTCGCGGTACGCGCAGTACGCGGCCGCCAACATGACGGGCGCGAATCGGTTGCTCGTCGGCCTGGCCTGGCCGCTGATGGTCGGGCTGCACTGGATGAAGGACCGCCACCGCTCGATCGGCCTCGCGCCCGGCAACGCCGTCGAGGTCGGGTTCCTATTGGTTGCCAGCCTCTACGCCTTCGTGATCGTCCTCAAGCGCGCCATCTCGCTCGTCGACTTCGTCGTGCTTCTCGCGATTTTCGGAACCTATGTCTGGCGCGTGCGCAGCATGCAGAAGAGCGACAATCCGGAGGAAGCCGAGGAGCCGGGACCAGCCGCGGCGCTCGACACACTGTCTCCGGGCCTGCAATGGGCGGCAATGGCCGGACTTGTGGCGACGGCGAGTGGCGTGATCCTGGTTTCAGCCGAGCCCTTCGCCGAGGCCATGGTCAACACGGGCCGGGCGATTGGGCTCAACGAGTTCCTGCTGATCCAGTGGCTGGCCCCCCTGGCCAGCGAGGCCCCGGCGATAACGGTGGCGGTTTTGTTCGTGCGTGCCAACCGTGCCGGTGACGGGCTGATCGCGATGATCAGCGACAAGATCAACCAGTGGACCCTGCTCGTCGGCATGCTGCCGCTCGCCCTGAGCATTGGTGCGGGCGCGACGAGCCCCCTGCCACTCGATACGCGCCAGAACGAGGAGTTCTTCCTGACGGCGGCCCAGTCGCTGCTCGGCATCGCGCTCCTGCTGCGCCTGCGCTTCGGGTTGGTGTCCGCGCTAACGTTGGCTGGTCTGTTCGCCGTTCAGGTCGGGCTGGCCTTCGTCTACCGCAACGACGAGGCGCGCACGATCACGACGCTGACTTGGCTGGCTTGGACTTACCTTGGGCTGGCCGGCCTCCTGTTCCTGATCAATCGGCGGCGGCTCGTTGCTCTGCTGCGCAGCGCAATCACGGGCGATGTCTCCGACGTCGAGCCGTCCGAAGACAGGGACGATCCGGCCCCGCGGCGGGGCGGGCGAGAAGCCAGTTCGCTCGTCGGCTGAGACGATCTAGCCCAGGCGGCGGAGGGGATTCCGCCTGGGCTAGATGTTTGGTCGCGGAGCTTGGTGGTGCGGGTTCTGGATAAGTAGGGGGGCGCGCCCTTCCAGGCTTTGCAGATCGCTCCGTAGGGCGTGAGGCCGCATGGCCCCGTTCGCGTTCGGGGCAGCTTATTCGCGGCCGTCGATGACTGGCGCGGTCGCTCTCGAAGAGCGCACAGGGCTCAAGGGTCGTTTATTCCGATCTCAAGGGGCGCTTATTTCGCGCCACGCTATGCATACCGGCGAGCCGAAACGCGTCGCCGGCAATCCGCAAGGTTGAGACCCCGCGCAGCCAACCCCGTCCGGCAGGAAAGGCGAGGGCAAATGAGGCCTGGCGAAGGGGCATGCGCCACACGGATCCCGCGCTGTCGACGCGGCCAGATCCGGGCATGCGCAGGTGCGATGCCGCCTCTCCGCTCCAAGAAATCGCTGCGTCGCCCAACTCGGTTGTCAGTAGTTGACGCTGATCTGCCAAACGGCGCCCGGGAGCGTGTCCTCGGCGCGATGCCCGCCGCTAGCGTCGATGCCCTCGTATCCGTTCGACGTCTCAAAAAGCAAACCGTGGGAACGGCCTTCGATCGAGAAGACTTCCCAGGCCGATCGAACGGTCGCCACTTTACGCCCGTACGAGAGTTGGGCCGGGTGAGACTGCCAGGTCTCGATCGGGTCGATGAGAACGACCGTCTCGGATCCCTCGACGTCCGCTAGCCGATAGTGCGACGGCGCGGTCGCCACCACCCTCGCCGGGCCGTCTCGCGGTGGCCCGAAATCATTGGATCGCTCGCGGACGGTGCGGAGCCGACACCGGTTCCAGGGCCTCACCGCCTTCACCCTGCCCATCGCGGGGAACAGCGCCATGTCGCCCCGGCTCAACCTCGCGGCGAGATCGAAGCCATGTTCCGTCAGGTTGGCCCCGGTCGGCGTACCATCGGCCGCGCGGCACACCACCGCCAGGTCATCGGTCTCGAAGGCCCGGAGAACGTACTCAAGGCGGCGCTGCAACGTCGGCATGTCACGCGGCGCGACGCGCAAGCGTTCATCCGCCTCAGCCATCCGCCGCGCCAGGTCGACCGCGCATGTTCGGTCCTCGAACTCAGGCCAGCGGTTGTCATTCGCGCTCATGTTCGGCCTTCGCGGCGATGTCATCACGCCTCGTCGGTCCGCACCAGGCCGAGGAGCGCGGCCTCGTCATCCGACGCGATCGCCGCGGCGCCCGCCGTCAGGAGCCTCGGCCTGGGGGCTTGCCGGACCCGACCGGTCAGGGTCGCCTGCCACCGCGCGAGCCGGGCCCGGTCGAAACCGGCCACGTGATGGTACTCGACGATGAAGGCGGCCGCCTCGGCGATGCGCCGCCCGACGAGTTCGCGTGGCAGGTACCCGTCGTCGTGCCAGGCCGGCGGCACGACGTGGTCGCGATCATGCCGGACCAGCGCGTCGACGAGCCGTCCGATGACCGGCGTGGCGACCTCCCGCGCCTTCCGGTCGAGCGTCTCCGCCCGTCGGGCCTGGGCTCGCTCGCCGCGAATCTTGCGGGCCTGCTCCTGTTGCGTCAGACCGCGGATCCGGACCGCGCGGCGGCCCTGGAGCGCGAACGACATCTCCCGGTCGATCAGCCGGTGGCGCGGCTCCCCGCCTGGGCCGGCCTCGACCGAGAGGAGCCGCAGGCGGTGGCACCGGCCGGCGAAGGCACCCGCCGCCTCGTATGCACGCGGATCGGGATCCGGCCGGGGGAACCGTTCGATGCGGCGCGACCGGCTCGCCATGAGCCGTGCGTGGCGGTCGACGAATTCGCGGATGCCGAGCACCCCGTCGGGGCCGAACGTCTCTAGCAGTGACGCGTTCAGGTCGACGGGATGGACCGCGGCGGGATCCGCGTCTTCACGACTGAACGCCAGATCGAACGCCTGCCGGCACTGCTCCGGATCGCCTTGCGGTCGCGCGCGGTCATCGCCAGTGTGCGGGAACGCTCCCTGTCGGTCGAGGGCGAACATCCTCGACAGGTCGCTTCCCGTGCCGGGCATGTGACCATCGCATTCTTCACTTCGGTCGGGCATCGCGATCGTCTCCGGGCCGGCGACAGGTCCAGGCGGCTCCGACGCCATGCTCACTGCCGTTCGCTCGCGAGAAAAGCCCGAGGCGGTAGCAACTTCACCGAGCGCATGGCCCATGCTGCCCGAGGCGGCCGAGGCACAGTCGAAGGGCCTTGCGAGGCTTCTTGAGGGCCGCCCGAACGCAACTCCGGGGCGGGAGATGAATCCCGGGTCGCCGAACACAAACCGATGAGCGGGCGGCTGAGGGGCCTTCCCGGCTGCGCTCAAACCTGTGGACAAACCCCGCGACCGGCCGCGGCGCCGCCCACGATGCGCCCGCCGATGAGCCGCGAGCGCTTCGCATGGCCCTCGGGCAGGCCTTCTTCACCGCGATCATGCGGCTTCCTCCCCCGCATGACGCCCGCACCCACGTCCAGCCTGTGGCGGCTGACCACGAGGCCGCCCAGGGAGGTCGGGACCCGACGGACCGACCGCCCGCGCCGGGATCGCCGAAAGTCCAGGGGCCCGGGGACGCGCTCGACCGTCCTCACAGGTCCTCGGTGTTGCGGCACGCGTCCGGGTACCCGGAACAACCCCAGAACTTGACCCCGACGCCGCTGATCCTGACGCGCATCGTACGGCCGCATGCCGGGCAGACCTTCCTCGCGAACGTGCGCTGGTCCTTGGCCAGGGCCATGATGCGGACCTCCGAGGCGCCGTCGCCGAGCAACGCCTCCGCGCACGCGGCGGTCGTGCCGCCCGTCGTATAGACGTCGTCGACGAGCAGGATCTTGGCTCGCCCCCAGGTGAACTCGGACTCGAATGCGCCCTTGACCGCCTCGCGCCGTTCGAGGGGACCGAGCGCCTTGTAACCCTCCACCTCCCGCGTGCAGCGCAGCCCGTCGCGCTCGACCTCCACCTCGTCCGGCATGTGCTGCGCGGCGACGCCGAGCAGCGCGGCGAACCTGTTGCGCGCCTGGGAGGGCTTGGGGGGAACTGGAACGACGATGTCGGGGGTCCAGTCCAGGCGGTCGACCGCCTTGCCGAGGGCGCGGCCGAGCGCCTCGGCGGGCCCATCGTCCTCCTTCAGCCTCAGCACGGCCTCGGACAGCCGGCTCCCGGCGTGCCTCGGGTCGGAAGTCGTGAAGTACCGACCCAGCGCATAGACCCCCGGGCCGTCGTCGCATCGTAGGATGGACCCCCAATGGCCGTAGTACGGCCGGCCCGCCGCGAGGCTCTCGCCGACGTAGGGCAGGCTCCCGAGCCGGTCGGTCCTCAGGAGGGTCGACGGCCTGCCGACGAAGATGTCGGGGGCGGCCGACGAGAACTCGAAGGGCGACGTCGGGCTCCACCCCACCCCGACGGACACGATCCCCGCATGGTACGATGCCTCCACATCGCCCACGTCGTCGCCGACGTAGTGGACGTCCGCCCCCGCCGCGACCCCGAGCCGACTGAGCGCCTCCAGGAGGGGGGCGGGGTCGGGCTTATGGTCCGCGGTGTCCTCGTAGCAGACCAGCACGTCGTAGGGGATGCGGAACAGCCTCGTGATCTCCTCGGCGTAGGGGCGCGGGGAGGACGTGACGATCCCGACGCGGTGCCCCGCCATCGACAGGGCCGCGGGCATCTCGTGGGGCGCGACGCCCCCGGGAAGCGCGCGGAACGCCCTGACCAGGTGCATGTTGGCGGCCACGAGGTGCCACTGCTGGGTCTTGCGCAGCGTCGCGAGGGCGGACGTGTCGACGAGGGTCATGTCGAGGTCGAACAGGAAGGTCTTGGTCATGGCGTCCGCCGGCCCCCCCGCCATCCGCGCCAGGGACACGCCCCGGGGCGGCGGCCACGCGTCGCGTGCCGTCGGGCAGCCTGGCGCCACCCGCAAGACACGCGCCGGACGACGTTTGGCCCGACTCGGCGTGCAAGCGCCCGCCAGGCTATCGGCGTACCGTGACGTCGGCAACGTCGGCGGTCCGGCCTCGACCCTCGGCCGCCGGCCCGGGTTCCCGCCGGGACGCCGCTCAGATCATCGATATCTGAGCCGTCGCCCTCCCCTCCCCTCCGGGGCGCGCCGGGGACAGCCGCCCCTCGATGGCGTCGAGCATCGCCGGGTAGTCGTCGCCGCTCTCCAGCGGGATGGCGACGGCATTCTCGCCGAACCTCCGGAGGAGCAGTTCCGCATACTCGCCCGTGGCCCCGACCATGGCCGACAGCCTGCGCCCGGGCACTTGCGTCAGCGCGAGGATGCCCCGGCTCTTGGGTTCCTCGGCGTGCCGGGCCCGCGGCACCGGCGCGAACAGGAGGCGCCCCTGCATGAGGGTGAAGCGCACGGTGTGCATCGACCCGCCCTTGACGTCGGTCTGCATGACGAACGTCGCCACGGACAGGCCGCTTTGCAGCCGATCCCTCTGCACGAGGTTGCGGGGGGCCGGCGGGATCCCGAACGCCTGCTCGCTCAGCAGCGCGCCGCCCCCGTCCACGATCTCGTCGGCGAGCCTCGCGTTCTGCCGGGGATACACGCCGTCCAGGCCGCCGCCCATCACGGCTACGGTCCGCCCCCCCGACCGAAGCGCGGTCGCGTGGGAGAGCTCGTCGACGCCGATCGCGAGGCCGCTTACGATCGTCCAGCCGGCCTCCACGAGCCGCCGCACGATGGCGGCCGTGACCTTCCGGCCGAATTCGCTCGGTTCCCTGGTGCCGATGCAGGCGACGCTCCGCTCGATCGCCCGGAGGTCACCCTTCGCGTAGAGGATCGGCGGTCGGTCCTGCAGGTCCCGGAGCGCCGCGGGATAATCCCCGTCGTGGACCGAGAGCACGCGTACCCCGAGCCGGTCGGCCTGATCCAGGGTCCGGGCCGCCCTGGCGAGCGCATCCGCGACGGCGTCCGCGTCCCGGAGCGACGCCGCCGCCGCCGCCGTGACGATGCCACGCAGTCCCCGCGGCTCGGCGTCGAAGACCTCGCCCAACGTGCCGAAGCGCTCGGCGAGCCGCTCCGCGCCCGTCGGTCCCAGGCCGCGCAGGGACATCAGCGCGACGATGCCGGCGGGGCTCTTCGTGTCGATGTCCCTCATGAGCGGCACTTACCCCTGTCCGTCGCCGACGCGCGGGCGTCGGCGCCCGCCGAATCCGGCGCGCATCGTACCACGGCGTCGTGAACGACTCCTCCGCCGCGGCTCGGCGTCGCGCTCGTCCGTCGCGTCCGTCGCTCAGGCCGAACCCGGCGCGCGCCGCGAGCGGTGTCCGGGCGGGTCTCGACCCTTTCGCCCGGACCGCCGGGATTGAGGTCACGGGCCGGTGGCATCGACCTGGATGGCCGCCAGGGCCGCCAAGCCCCTCGCGTCGGCGGCCAGCGCGTCCCAGTCCTTCGAAAGGCGAGCCATCCTCGATCGTGAACTGCAAGGCCCCGTCGATGACATGGCCCCGGCGGATCGCCGCGACGCAAGGCGCGGGGCCAGCCCACGAAACGATCGGGCGATCAGAGCGATCTCGGATACATCGCAGGCTGCCTAGCCCGGCTCGATTCGGCTTCGCGCATGTGGGGACGCGATCCGCCGACGCCCGCCCGACTTCGAACCGGGCAGACTTCGAGCCTGGCAAAGCGGACTGCACACCGTCCACCTCGATAAGGGAATGGATCGACCGGTCAAACCGGGCCGGTCAAGGCAGGCGCGGATGGTCCGGCCCCATGACCCCGTCGCGTATATCGAGGCGCCAAACCCAGATGGGCCGGCCCGCGACGATCTAGCCGACCCAAGCATGATCGCGACGCGGCTTTCAATCGCAAGTGGAGCTGGGTATGCTGATGCAGCTCTCTGGTTCGGCGGGATAGGCGGAGCTAGACGATGCCGGAAAAGCGCGAGACGATCCACTCCCGCCTGCAAATGATCGCCAGCCTGCTGGGCGTCCCCGTACAGGATTTGATTTCCGGGACGGTGCCCCGGCGGTTGTGGGCCGACAACGAGTGCATGCGCCTATGGCGCGGCCTCAGGACCGAGGCTGGCCGCGATGCGGCCCTCGATGCCCTACGCAGCATCTTGGAAGCGGAACGGCGTTGAGTGGTGTGCGGCTCCCTTGCCGGCGCGATCCACTTCGTTCCGGCTAAACGGGTGGCTGCTTCCTTCAGCGTGCCGGCTTAGCTTGCGGCCACGTCAGGGGCGCGCGTTTGTTTCTCCGGGTGAAGGCATCCGTACCGGGCTTACCGGGCGAGACAGGATCGTCAGCCTTGGCGACGACCAGTTAACTCACGCCGCAGCGTCGCCCGCGAAGCCCGAGCCGGCGGCCGGTCAGGATGCCCTGTCGGCGCCGTCGAGGGAACCACCGCCGATCCGGACCAGTCCCAGCAAGACACCCACCGCCCGCGTCTCAAGCGATGGTCTCCGAGCCGGCCTGGGCCGGGACGACCATCGCACGACCAGCGGAACAGAGCCGCCAAGCGTCCACGAACCGCCCCAGGTGGGGGCTCGCCGCCCGCGCGCGGTCGAGGTGGTCCATGAGGTCGAGGACCGATCGATCGTGCCCGGCCGCGTCCGTCCGTCCGGACAGGTGAGCCCAGCGCAGGTAGAGCGCGTAGAGGTTCAGGCAGTCCGTCTCGCAATACGCCCTGACCCTCTCGGTCTCGCCCGCGGCGACCATCGCCGACACGCGGGACCCGTGCTCGCCCATCTTGCCCGGCAGGCCGATCGAGGCCGCGGCCTCGTCGAGGGTCAGCCGCTGCGCCGCTCCGTGCTCGGACGTCGCGTCCATCAGGTCGTTGTGCCAGTCCAGGGCGAACCGATGCCGGTAACCCTCCCACCGCGTCCCGCGGCGGAACCAGGCGGGCGCCTCGACGCCGTGCATCATCGACCGCGCCAGGATCGTCGGCATGTCGAACGCCCGGCCGTTCCATGTCACCACGCGGTAGCGGCGCGCCTCGAAGAACCTCCAGAACGCCCGGAGCAGGCGCGCCTCGTCCCAATCCCCCTCCCCGCCGCTGCGGCACGCCGTCACCGCGTACGATTCCCGCCCGCCGGGCTCGCGCAGGATGTCCGCGGTGACGAACGAGATCGCCACGATCCGGTGCCAAGCGTTCTTCGGGAAACGGTCGGGAGGCCAGTCCGGGGGCACCAAGGCGGCGTCGGGGACGGTCTCGATGTCGAGGGCCAGCAGGGCGTCGTGTGGAGCGGCCCCATCGACCGGTCGGGGCCGGACCGGGCGGGCGGCGTCGGCGACGCGCGTGGACGCGGGACGCGGGGTCGGCGCGGGTTCGGGATCGGGCGCGGACGCCGGGCAGGTCTGCATGTCGTCTCCCTCGTCGTTACGGGCCGGCCCACCGCGGCGCCTCAGTCGGCGTTCGGGTCAAGGTCGTCCCAGCCTCGCCTCGAAGAACCGCGCCCGCCGGGCGACGGCAAGCCGTCGAGGCCGTGTGCGAGGTCGTCGCGCGCGTCGAAGCCGGGATCCAGCTCGATCTCGTAGGGCACGCGGAAAAGATCGTCCGGCCGGCGGCCAGACGCCGCCCGCCGAGGCACAGCGAGGAACCCGCGGCCGCGCACGGGGACCGCACGCCTGGCGCTCGTCCCGCTCGGTCCCCGCGCACGGCGGCAGCCCGCTCCCTCCCCGGCGCCGGTCTCGGGCCGGGACGGCTTTCGCGGGGGGCATGACAAGGATGTCCGTGCGCTCATTCTACGCTCCTCGGTGCAAGGGCCGGCCCGCGCCCAGCGGCATGCCGCAGCGGGGTCCGGAACGGCGACCGTCCCCGCATCGGGAACGGCCGGGGGCTTGATGGGACGGGCGCCCGGGCTGGCGCCGACGCACCCGGGCGAACTCGGCGACAGGCGTCGGACCACGTCAGGCCCGGCGCGGCATGATGCCGGCCGGCTCGCCGTCCGAGCTCCGACGGGCATGCGTCGCGCCGACCCGCGCGGGCAGCGCACGCCGGCCGGGCGCGCACGCGGCATGGCGCGGCCAACCCATCGCCTCGACGGCGGCGTCGAGCTCCTCATAGGCGTTGGCCAGTCCGACGAGCCGGTCGGACAACGCCAGCTCGGCGGGCAGCGTCCGCGCGGCCATCAGCGTCGCGAGGTCGGCGGCCTCCAGCCGCCTCGCCCCGGGATCGGCCGCGACGCAGAGCGCCAAGGCGGCGAGGAGCATGCCCATGCGGATGACAGTCGCGTCCGCCTCCCAGGCGGCGAGGCGACGACGCTCGGCCGGCGACAGCCAGGGCAGCGCCATCGGCAGCGCCCGGGTCGCGAACGGCAGGCGCGGCCCCACGGCCGAGGCCAGCTGCGCCCGGGTCCGGAGTTCCGACTGCCCCGGCCCCGCCAGGAACCAGGCCGGGGGCGCCGCGGCGAAGGCCCCGGCGTCCTCCGCGGCGAGATACCGCGCCGCCCTCAGCGCCCGGGAGGCGGAGGCCTCCTGGAAGCCGACCGTGACCACGGCATCGAACTGATTCCGCAAGGCGCGGTCGCGCACGCTGGTCAGGGGCAGCGCGGCGACGAAGTCGCCGCCAAGCGTGGTCGCCGCGCGCGCCGCCCGCTCGACCTCGAACGCATTCGCGTTCGGGGCGAGGGCGACGACCGACGTCCCCCCGGGCGCCCCGGCGCCCCCGGCCGCGGGGGCCGCCCCGGCGAGGGCGAGGGTGGTGTCGCCGTGCAAGGCGGACAACCCGAGGCAGAGCATGCGGCCGCACAGCGCGCCCGCGTCGTCGTCGGAGAAGAAAGCGATCTTGGTCACAAGCATGCCCTCCTTAAACGCGTCCCCGGAACGGGACGATGCCAATATACCCATGGGGGGTATTGTTGTCCGCCTGTCGCGGCCGCCTTCAGTCGAAGATGAGTCACGAGTCCGTAGCGCGAAGGCAGTCATTCTCCCTTCGCGCTTAGCGCCGTGTTCACCAATCGCGCCCTCCGATCAGTCGATGCGCCAGGTAACTCAGTGAGGCGATCGGCGCACCGCCGCCGATGCCTCGTCATGTTGACTCGTTTTGAGAACCCTCCCGCATCGATCGCCGCTCTACTGCACGCGACACTTGGATCAACTTGGGATCAAGATCGACTATCGCCGCAGTCGATTTCGCTGTTTGCTCGCAGATCGAAGACGAGACTATTTCAGTCCAGCGCACTCGATCGCGGAAACGCCGTGTATTCGACCGCGGCCGGGGGCGCCGCGATCGTGGATCGACGACATTGTCCACAGGCGCCACGGCTCACCTGTCGGCGTCCGGCTCGCCCCGGCGGCGCGAGCCCCGGATTATCTTTCTGATCGCCGCGTCGCCGATGTCGCCCTGGCGATCCAGGGCATCGGCCAGCCGACCCAAGGCCGCCCGCCGGGCCCGAACGGCCCCGGAGGCACGCCCGTACGCCGCCGTCAGGCGAAGGTGCACGGCGGCCGCCACGCCGGGGACGCGCAGCAGGTCGGCCGTGGCCGCCTTCGGGAGCGCCACCAGGGGCGTGCGCGGCGAGAAGCCGAGGTGGGTCTCCATCGCGACGGCGAGGCGCGTCGCCGCCGCGAGGTCCTCCGCGGCCCCGGCCGTCACGTCGCCGAACACGGCCTCCTCCGCGGCCCTGCCCGCCAGCATGATGGCGAGGCGCTCGTCGAGCTGCGCCTCGGTGACGGGACCCGCCCCTTCCCCGGCCCCGATCCACGCCGCGCCGCCTTCGGCGCCGATCGCGGCCGACAGCGACGCCGCCCCCGCCCCGATCGTCGCGGCGGCGAGCACGTGCCCCGCCTCGTGGACCGCGACCCTGCGGCGTACGCTCGCGGGCAACGGCGGCCACGCCTCAGCCGCCGCCGCGGCAAGATCCGCCGCGTCGAGGTCGCGCCCCGCCCGGCGCGCAAGCCCGCGGGCCCGGCGGACCACCGCCTCGGCGTCGGCGCCGGTGGCGCCGAGCAGCTGGCCCGCGAGGGGCCGCAGGTCGAGGCCCGGCAGGGCGCCGGCGAGGTATCCGCGCAGGATGAGGGCCAGGTCGACGGCGTCCGGCGGCTGGATCCGGACGTGGCGCTCAAGCCGGCCCGACCTCAGGATCGCGGGGTCGATCCGGCCGGGGTGGTTGGTCGTCCCGACCACCACGACCCCCTCGCGGGAGGCGGCCCCGGCCAGGTGTTCGAGCAGGGCGTTGACGACCTGCGTGGCGTAATCCCGGCTATGCTCGGGAAAGCTCGCGCGGTCGCCGAAGGAGTCGATCTCGTCGACGAGGGCCACGCAGGGGGAGCGGCGGGCGCGGTCGAAGAACGCGCGCATCGCGCCCAGGGTGTGGCCGAGGTGGCCGTCGCGGGCCGCCTGCCATTGCGCGAGCGAGCCCGCGATCAGGGGGAGTCCGGCGCTGCGGGCCAGCGCCGCCGCGAAGGCCGTCTTGCCCACGCCCGGGGGACCGGACAGCAGGGCCGCGGATTCGAGGTCGGCCCACCGCGGCGCAGCCGGCCCGCCGGCGAGCCACGCCCTCAGGTCGAGGACGAGGGAAAGGCCCCAGTCGCGGGCGGCGCCGTAGCCGTGCAGCTCCTCCAGCCCCGGTCCGCCCCGGTCGGTCCCGGCCTTGGCGGACACGATCGCGGCGAGCCTGCTCGCGGAGCCTTCGCCGCCGCGCGCGGCGTGCACGGCCAGGCTCAGGTCCCCGGGATCGCAGAGCGCGGCCCCGGCGGCGGACAGGCGCGACCGCGGCGCCGCGCCCGTCACCGCCTCGACGACGAGGGCGACCTCGGTCGGGTCGAGGGCCTCCACCTCGATCCGGAGCTCGGCGCCGCGCACCAGGTCGCGCGGCAGCAGCCGCGCAGGATCCTGCGAGACCCCGATCACGACGGCGCCGTCCTGGAGCGCCTGCCGGACCTCGCCGTTTCGCCTGTCCGGCTGGTGCCCCGACGACGAGCCGTCGGCCTGCACGACCAGGGCGGTTCCCGCACGGCCGTCGCCGCGCGGGAACCGCCGCCCCGGGTCGACGAGGCACAGCGCGGACGCGGAGGCGACCGGCTCGACCCATTCCATGGCCGGCACGGTCACCAGCAGGATCGCGGGGCCGAGCCGGGGAAGCGCGCCGACCCCGCCGACGGCGTCCACCGCGCGGCCGAGGGCGACGGCCGCGCCGGCGAGGTCGGCGCTCGGGCGCCGGGGGCCGTCGAGGAGTGCGTCGACCGCCTCGTCGAAGCTCGCCGCCGGACGGCCGTCCTCGACCAGGAGGGCGAGGAACGCGCGCGCCGTCGCCTCGCGGCGCGGGATCGCGGACGCGGCGCGGGTCGGACCCACCCCGGCCGTCACGCGCGCCTCCCGCGGCGGGGCCGCGCCGCGCGTCCAGACCGCGCGGTCCACGCCCGCGCGATCCGGGCCAACTCGCCGTGGCCGGGGCGCGACCGCGACAGGGCGCGCAGCGCGTGGGACAGCACGACGCCCGCGGTCGGGTCGCCGTCCCGGTGCGCCAGGACGAGAAGGTTCCCCATCACCAGGTCGGCGAGCGGGCCCTCGGGACCGTGGTGGCGGATCCGGTCGATGGCGACGGCCGCGGCCGCGGCGGGATCGCCGGCCCGGGCCGCGGGCCAGCGGCGCTCGTGCAGGATCGCGGTCGCGGCGACAGCGCCCGCCAGGGCCGTCACGTCGGACTTGGCGATCTCGGACGGCGCCCGGGTCCGCCACAGGGTCAGCGGGCAGCAGCGCGGCGGCATCGTCCCGCCCCGACGCGCCAAGCGCGGGCCGCGTGCTCTCGACATGTCCATGTGCGCTCCCATTCCCAGCTCCGGTGTTCGGGATCGTGGCGGCGCCTCAGGCCGTCACGACGAGGGTCGGGTCGAAGGCGTGCGCCGCCATCGCGTGGTCGCGGCCGCCGGTCCGCGGGTTGGCCACCACGCGCGTCTTGGCGACCCGGTGGTCGGCGGCCGCCGGCACGTTGCCGTGTACCCACAGCGACGGGGCCCCCCAGGCCGCCATGGCGGCGGCGGCCTCCGACGCCAGGGACGCCGGCAGCCAGGGGTCGGCGTGCCATCCCTCCCAGTCGACGGGGAGCGAGCGCGGGGTCGGCGCGTGGCACGTCACGACGACGGCCGCGTCGCCCGGCAGCGCGGTGTCGACGCACGCGTTCGGGCCGGGCGGGAGGCCCAGGGAGCCGATCGCCGCGCTCGTCAGCGCGTCCTCGATGAAGGCACGGCTGCGCGCATGCATCGCGAGGGTGTCCAGGGGCGTCAGGGGGCGTCCGCGGCGGAGCTCGATGCGCCCGGCCTCCTCCCAGGCCGTGCGGGCCGCGACGCGCGCCGGGGGCCGGCCCGACGACGCGCCCAGCTGCCAGTCCGTCCACAGGGTGGCACCGACCACGACGGTCCCGTCGCCGTGGGCGGGCCCGAACCGGAACGCGTCGTCGGAGAGCAGGACGAGGCCGAGATCGGCGGCGAGCTCGCGACCCCGGGCGAGCGCCTCGGCCATCGGCGTGCCGGATCGGTATTCGACGTTGCCGGGCACGACGCAGACCGGCCGACGGCCTTGCCGGCCGTCGAGCGCCCGGGCGAGCCAGGTCAGGGACGCGGAGAGGCCCGGGCCGACGTTGCCGGCGACCAGCATCGCGTCGAAGGCGGGCAGCGGCTCCGGGAGCGCGAGGTCCGGGCGGAGGTCGACGCGCAGGTCCGACAGCACCCAGAAGGCGGGGCGCGGCGAGACCCGCTCCGCGGCCCGCGCGTGCGCCAGGATCCCGGCCATCGCGGCCGGGGCGAGCCAGCACACGCCCGGCTCCGCCCGGACGGGCGTCCCCGTCCCGTCGGCGCTCGGGCGGATGTTCATTGCGGGCTCCGGGTCAGCGCGCGATCCCGCACGCGCAGGATCGCCTCGACCGCCCGGCGCAAGCGCCGCAACGAGCCGCCGCGCCAGCGCGCCCGCAACGCGGCGCGCTCGACCGCGTCGAGGGGCAAGTGGAATCGCGGGTCGAACCCCGCCTCCATGGCGACCCCGGCGAGGATGCCCGGGAGCAGGGCGTCGAGGTGGTCGGCGCGTGCCTCCGGGAACCGGACGACCCGCATCCGGTCCAGCAGGGGCGCCGGCAGGACGGCAGGCGCGTTGGCGGTGCAGATGACGGTGACCCACGAGAGGTCGAGCTCGACCTGCAGGCAGGGGTCCGGGAAGCGGGCGGCGTTCTCCGGGTCGAGAGCCTGGAGCATCGAATCCCAGAGACGCCCATGATCGGTCCGCGTCGCCGCCTTGTCGACCTCGTCGACCATCACGATGGGGTTGGCCTGGGCATGCCGTGCGACGGCCATGAACGGCCGGCAGGGCTCGGACGAGTACCAGCGCCGCTCGGTGCCGCCGAAGGAGCCTCCGGCGTCGTTCGCGCCGTCCACGCGGTAGACCCCGACGCCGAGCGACTCGCCCAGCCGCCGGACGAACCGCGACTTGCCGGACCCGGGCGGCCCCGCGATGACCATCGGCGGGGCGTGGACGTGCGGACGCGCCGCGAACGCGCCGAGCGTGGCGTCCACCGCCGCGACGGCGTGCGGGAACTCCTCCAGGAGGGCACGGCGCACGCCGGCGAGGTCAGGGGTCGGGACCAGCGGCAGCGCCGTGCCGATCGCGTTCTCGTAGCCGCGCGCCACCTCCTTGGCCTTGCTGTGGCCCGTCCGATTCAGGTGGGGGCAGACCAGGACGTGGCCTGCGGGGACGTCGGCGACCGCGGCGGCCCCGCCGTCCTGCCGGCGGTCCGCCTCGTCCCGGTAGGCGCGCACCATGTCCCGCAGGTCGGCGATCTCGGATTGGGCGCGCGCTTCGCCGGCCCGGCGTCCGTCCCGCTCGGCGGCGACCGTCAGGGGCTGCGCGACGGCCTGCCCGACGACCGCCGCGACCTGCGCGAGCGTGCCCGTGGTCCAGAGGCCGCGGGACCGGCCCGTCGCGACGGCCGAGAGGCCGACGGCGAGAAGGCGCGCCTCCTGGCAGATGTCCGCGAACGCCGATTCGAGTTCCGCGCGCCAGGACGCCCCGGCCTCGTCGGTCGCCTGGGTCGCGCCGTCGGGAGCCGCCGCCGGCCTCCCGAGCGGGTCGAGGTGCGCCCACGGCGCGCGCGCGGCGTCCCCGCCGGCCTGAGCGCCTGCGGGGACGGGCGCAAGCCGGTGGAGCTGCGCCCCGACCTCCGGGAGCCGATCGAGGTACGACCAGGCCGCGGCCGCGGCGCGCCCGGCGTGCTCCGCGACGCGCTCGAAGGCGCCGAGCAGGACGAGGGCGTCGGCGATCTCCCGGAGGGTGGGGTCGTCCCCGAGCGCGGCCGCCCGGTCGAGGGCGCCGAGGCCGCAACCGTCGGCCTCCCCCGGCCCCGCGGCACCGTCCTGCGGCGGCACGTCCAGCCCGGGACACGGCCCGACGTTCTCGCGAAGCCACGCCGTCACGCCGGCGCCCAGCCCGGGCGTGGCCGCCTCGGCGTCCGCGGCGAGCTGCGCCGGGAGCGGACCGTCCGTGGCGTCCGCGTCGAGGCCGGCGCGCAGGGCCCGCGGCAGGTGCCGCAGGACGATGCCGCGCGCGATGTCCGGGGTCACGTCCTTCATGGCATTCTCCAGGCGGTTGCGGCGGGACGGGCGGCGGACGCTCAGGTCGTGGCGTCGAGGACCAGCGCGGGGTCGAAGGCCCGGTTCTCGCGCCCATACCCCTTGGGGTTGCAGACAACCCGGGTCCGACCGACCACGTGGTCGCGGCTGGCGTGGACGTGCCCGTGGACCCAGACGGCAGCCCCCAGGCGACCGATCGTCCCCTCCAGGCGCGAGGCGAAGGCCGGGTTCAGCGGCCGGCCCGCGAAGGCCGGGTCGAGGGACGCCGCGGCCGGGGCGTGGTGGGTGACGACGACCCGGGCCCGGGCCAGGGTCCACGCCCGGTCGAGGGCGAGCGACTCCAGCCGGGCGCGGCTGGCGCGGTGGACCGCGGCGGCGTCCTCGGGCCGGAACGGCATGGCCGCCGGGCGGCGCGCCCGGTCGATCCGGCGGTGATCGGCGAGCATCCGCCGGGCGTCGTCCATCGAGGACGCCACCCGCCCGTCCCCGTCCAGCCGGTAATCGGTCCAGAGCGTGCACCCGGCGAACGCGACGTCGCCGATCCAGGTGGCCTCGTCCTCCAGGAAGTCGACGCCGGACCGCGCCGCCGCGATCCGCCCGGCCGCCAGGGCGTCGGGACGGCACGACCGGTAGTATTCGTGGTTTCCCGCCACGAAGACCACGCGCATGTGCGGGCGTATCGTGCGCGCGAGCCAATCGAGCGAGGTCTCGATCCCCTCGCCGACGTCGCCCGCGACGACGGCGACATCGGCCTCAGGAATGGCCTCAGGCGTCCACGGGACGCCCATGTCGCGGTGCAGGTCGGACAGGATCCAGAGGCGCATGCGCAAGACTCCGTCAACCGACGCCGCGTGCGGCTCGGCTCGGCTGGACTGGGCTTGGAACTGGGACTTGGACCGGGGGCCCGGGGAGGCCGCGCCGACCTAGTGCACGGCGCCCGCGGAATCGCCGGCCGGCGTGCGCAGGACGTACCAGCGCGACAGCGTCCGGGCGAACGTCGCGCGATCCGTGAGGTAGACCTCGCTGGTCCGCACCCGGTGCCCCTCGGCGATGCCGGGGTGGCCGGTGACCCGTCCCTTGAGCACCGGGGCGAAGACGGCGTCGCACGACCAGCCGTCGAGCACGGGCGCGCCGGCCAGGTCGTCGGCGGTCGGCTTGAGCCCGGCCTCCGCCGCCTCGACGTCGTCGGCGAGGTCGCGCAGCCTCTCGGGCAGCGACCGGACGTCTGCGGCCTCGCCGATGCGCCTCGCCTCGTCCTCGCGGGCTTCGGGCGGCAGGTTCCGCCCGGGAGCCCCCGTGGCCCGCCGAACGGCGCCCAGCAGCGTCAGCGCGACCCGCAGGGCATGCCCTCCGGGGGTCCCGTCGGCCAGGCCGGAGGCCTCGCCCCGACCTAGCGGCGGCACCGCGCAGGGAAGCGTCGGTCCGTCGGGATCGAGGAGCGCCATCGCGGCCGCGAACCGCGCCGCCGCCGGCGCGCCGCCGGCGCGTCGGCAGCCGAGATACCACGTCGGTACCGGGGTCGTGTGTGCGGCGCGCCATGCGGCGGCCTCGCGCTCGTCCGCGGCGTGCGGGCCGACCACGAGGACGGATGCGTCCAGCAACGCGCGGACCGCTCCCGCGCGCAGGTGCCTCGACGGCAGGTCGACGAAGACGGGTCCGCCGCCCCGCAAACACGCTTCCGCCGCCCGGGCGACCTCGCCCGCGGACGCCGTCTCCCGGAAGCGGACGTGGCGCAGGCCGGTGCGCGATCCCGGCACGGCGACGCGCTCGGACGCCAGCAGGGTCGCCGCGCCGTCCGCGACGGTGGCCGCGTGCGCGGCGAGGAGGGACGCGTGTGACGCGTCCGTGCGCCCCGAGGCGCCGGAGAAGGCGATCAGCATGGTGGAACTCCAAGCACGCCGGGACGACGTCCGGGATGGACGCCATCGGCGGCACATCGCTGGCCGGGCCGCGCCGAGGCGCGGCTGGTTCAGGGAACGACGACGCGCCGCCGCGGACAAGGCGATGGTCGAGGTCAGGGGATTATGGAGGGCCCGGGCGCGCACCTGCACGTCTCACCGGGAGAAGCGTCCACTACAGCAGAAGCGCTTCGATGTCTAGACTTTACCGGGCAAAACATCTGTTGATTGCGGGGATATCGACAAATATTTTCCCGTCGGAACAGTCGATCCTGATCGTGGGTCCGGTCCGCCTTCACGCCGCATTGGCTTCGTCGCCCGCGCGGCGATGGCGGGAGGGCGAGCCGCGACGCCCGCGCACCGAGCCATTCGATGAATGGCCGTGACGCCCCGCGAAACGGCGCCCCGGCTCCCGCGTCCGGGGGGCCGGGTCACGCAGCGCGTGGCTTGCGCCGGAGGCGGCGGAGTGCGTCGGTCGTGCCATTGCCGTGACCCGACCGGTGACGCGGCCGTCCCGAAGCCGGCCTCGGGACGGCCGCCTCGTGGACACTTGGCCCTTCCGGGCAGGCCCGGGCAACCGCACCGAGGCGCATGCCCCGATGACGGCATCGGCCGGGGGCGAACGCCCGCGCGGCGCGCGGGACGTTTCGGGGCGCGGCGGGCGGCTCCACGCTCACGTAACGCCCGGCCGGCGCCTGAACGCGAACGGCTCGATCTCGTGGATGAGTTTGTCCCCGTGCCAGAGCTGCGCCCTGCCCGTTCCGCTGAGCGCGTGTGCCAACTCCACAGCCTCGTCGCCATCCATGGCAACGATGTCGTGGGTCTGGATCGTCCTACCCCGCGCGTCGAGGCGCCTGACGCAGTACCGCCCTTCTGGGGAAGCTTGCTCCTGACCGCCGGCCCGGGAGGCCGGGGACGGATCGACATCATCCACCACAGCAAACCTTCGGAGTTTCAGCGCGGCGTCGGCCGGATGCCCCTCAAGAGGCCTCACCGCGACATTGCATCGCCACACGGCACGCCGACGCATGACTTGTCGCCGGACGGCCAGCACACCTCGTATGTAGTCTCGGATCCTGTGCGCCCGTACATGGGCGCATATCAGGCGAACTCTATACTTTGGTTCACCCCGGATGGCCAGCATGCGGGCGCCCCCGCAGGGTTGGAAGCAAGCCGTCGTACCCGGCAGACGCCCCATGCCCGGCCGATCCCGACTGATCAGCATCGGGCCCGGGCGACGGAGCCGGGGCGCGAACCGGTGCCCCGGCGGAACGGTGACGTGAATCGGCCGGCATCGAGCTTCAGGCCGGGACGCTAATCCTCGCCACCAGAGAATCGTCCTTCGATGTGCGTCGCCGCGTCTGCGTATAGCTCGCAACGTCGGAGCAGGACGGCGCGCCTCTCCGGCTTGCGCGTCCCATCCGCCTTCGCTTTCGCCTTGTCGGCACGCTCGCGCATCTTCTTGGCGAGCTTGCGGAAGGCCTTGTCGATCTTCGAGCTGACCTGCTCGACCTCCGCCTTCACCGCATCCTCATGGTCTGGCATCGGCCCGGGAAGCGTGCTCCTTTCGTCCTTGGCCAAAGGCATCTCCATCGACCTGCCCGCACCCCTTACCCGATCCACTGCGACAATGCGATCACGGTCGCGATGCATGCCGACCGGCGGGCGCGCCGACCGCCCAGCCCGCGGGCATCATGCGTGAGGTCCGGATCGTCAGGTCGGCCGCGAGGATCGCCGGCGGCATCGAGCCGTTCCCGCGAGTGGCGGCGGGCCCTGCCGCGCCGGCTCGCACGTCAGGCAACCATCGGGATCGCGGCGGCATCCGGTTCGGGGGAGGCCCGCACCGTCGGCGGCAAGCTGCCGAGGCGCAGGCCCCCCTTGCCCCCGGCCTTGGCGGCGTACATCAGCGCGTCGGACGCACGTAGCGCCGCGGCGAGGCTCTCGCCCGAGCCGGCCGCCAGGACGATCGCCCCCATGCTCGCGCCGACGCCGCGGCCGGCGAGCGCATGCACGAGGCTTTGGTGCAACGCCTCCGCCCGGACTGCCGCCAAGGCGTCCGTCTCGGCCTGCAGCAGGAAAGCGAACTCGTCCCCTCCAAGCCGAGCGATCCGCTCCCCGTGGGAGAGGGTTGCCCCTGCCGCGGCAACGACCCGGCGCAGAACCTCGTCCCCGGCGGCATGGCCTTCCCGGTCGTTCAGCGCCTTGAAGCCGTCCAGGTCGGCCATCACCACGACGTGGCGCCCGCCGCGCCGCGTCGACAGGACGGCCTGCGCGTGATCCTCGAACGCGATCCGGTTCAGGGCGCCTGTCAACGCGTCCTGGCGGGCGGCCTCCCGCTCGCGGTCGTAGGCGCGCCGCAAGGTGCAGGTGGCGAAAACCACGAAGGCATAGGTGCCGAGGCGGAGGAAGGCCCGGGCGACCGCGACCGCCGGAGGCAGTGCCGCTTCCTCGGGCAAGGCGGGCAACACGTTCAGCAAAGCGGCGGCCAAGGCGACGCCACAGGCGACCGCAGGTCCGAGCCGCCAGCCCGCCAGGACGATCAGCGGGATGTAGGCGGGCCCCATGCCGATCCCAGGAACCATGCGGTCGATGGTGGCGAGCGCGAGGCCGGCCGCGGTCAGCACCGCCCACGACGCCGCCAGCGGGTATTCCCTCGGTGGGATGATCGGACGCCGGTCCGGCAACCTGCCCCGCGACAGCATCGCCTTCCCTCCCATCGGTCGCGGAGCCAAGCGCCGCGCCACGAGATTGCCATGCGATTCCTTAAGGTTGTCCTGGGCGGCTGGCGCCGGCGACAGTCCGCGGTCCCGTTCGCCGGAACGACGGACGCCGCCTGGATTCGGCATCCCTTCGGTCCCGTCGGGTTCGGGTCCCGACCAATGGCCCTTGGCCGTCGTCCCGCGGACGCCGCCGGATCAATGACGCCACTCGCGGGCTTCACCCGACCGAGGCCTATCAGGTTCGATGACGCTGCTTTCGCAGCGTCTCGGCGGATGTATTCCGCAGGCCGGAGGCGATGATGGCGATGGCGAATCCCGGCGCGCCGATCGCGGCGCTGCGGGGGGGCGACCCCGAGGATGGATCCGGCCTTGCGCGAAGCCCGCACCCGCTACGATCACCCCACCGGATGGCTCGGCGTCGACATCGCCGACGCCCTGGTCGCGCGGTGGCTGATCACGCCGGGCGATGAGGCCGGCACGGTGGCCACGCCCCACGGCGGGCGACTGGGTTCGTCATCGAGGCCGAGCCGGCCGGACGGAGCCACCTGCCCCGCCGCCCGTTCCGGCACTGGAGCGAACGACGGCCGCATCTCGTCAGCCGGCCCGGCGGCGCCCAGTGTCGCCGCCGCGGGGGGACTTGTATCGAGCGAGCGTCGACGGGGCGGGCGCGCCGTCCGGGTGACCGAAGCGGGCCCAACGGCCAACGGACCTTTCGACGGCGGCCGCCCCTCCCGATCCCCGACGACGGGCGGACAGGCGTGACCCGCCCCCGCCACTCTTGCGGGGCGCTCCTCCCCGGGCATACGGGCCGCGGCTTGGATCACACCGGGGACGGACCGCCCGCTACTCGGCAGGTTGCTCCATATCCGCGAGCGCCTCGATCACCCGGCAGTCGCCGACCCGCCCTCGGCCACAGGTGTCCAGGGCGCGCCGCAGCTCGCGTCGGAGGGCCACGAGCCGGGCGATGCGCCGGTCGATGTCCTCGACGTGACGGCGGGCGATGCCGTCGACCTCCGCGCACGGGCGGTCCGGCTGCTCACTCAACGCCAGCAGTTCGCGCACCGCGGCCACCTCGAACCCAAGCTCGCGCGCGTGCCGGATGAAGTGGAGCCGCGCCACTGCGGCGGCGTCGTAGCGGCGCTGCAGTCCACCCGTGCGCGCCGGGACGCGCAGCAAGCCAACGCCTTCGTAATAGCGGATCGTCGGCACCTTTACCCCTGAGCGCCGCGCCAGCTCGCCGATCGATATCTCTGCCATGGCCCTTGAACCTTTGGTGGCTATAAGAAGTAGGTGAGGGCCGAAGGCGAGTCACCCCATAGCCGACGGCTGCTGCGAAAGACGCGTTGCCCGCTGCCAACCACCCGCGCCCGCACCGGCGGGACATCCCTCCCCCGCCATCGCCCACGGCGCGGCGGCCGCTGCGTGCTGCACCGGCGGCGTCCCGGTCTTCGATGGCGGGAACCCACGCCACAAGCGCATCCTCTGGACGGTGATCGGCCCGGAACGGGGCGTTGTTCCTCGGAGAGATGGCGGCGGGCCGGCTCGCTGGGTCTCAGGCGCTCAGGCCGACGCAATGGCCTTGCTCGCCGACACGGTGACCTACGGCCTCTGGCTGGCGGTGATCGGAGCGAGCCTGCGCACCCGTGCGTCGGCCGCGCTCACCACGGGCGTGCCGCCGTCGCTGATGGCGTTCGGCTCGACGGTCTGCCAGACGCTGGCCCTCGGCCTGCCGAAGGCGGAGGTCATGGGTCTGGCCGGCGAGCTGGCGCTGGCGGTCAACGCTGCCTCGGTGCTGCTCCCGAGCCCGTACAAGGACGGCGGTGCGAACATGCGCTCGCTTTTGGTCGTGCTCGCGCAACGACGCGATCGGCAATGTCATCGCCATGGGCGCGGTGCTGGCGGTGCGGGGCACCTCGACCGCGTGGCCCGACCTTCCGGCCGCCGCCCTCATGCCCGGCATGTTCCTCACCTCCTCCGCGCAGTTGCCAAGGCGGGCATGGTCGGAGTACCGCGAGGGCGAGCGGGTGCGCCCGGCGCCGGTGGAGTAGCCGATACGGACCGGTGCCAAGCGCGGACTGACTGGGCTCCGTCGGCCGGAGCGTTGCGACGTGGCATGGGCCGGCGACCGCCGGGACGTGGGCCTCGGTGCGGCCGCCGAACCGGCCGAACCGGCGCGTCTCACCGGCCGTCCGTCGGATCGGTTCGGTCGACGTCGCTGAAGATCGACCTCCGAGGCCGCTCCCGCGGCGGCGGCGGGGCGGCGGCGATCTCGGGGATCGTGGTCGCGGAGGCGAAGGCCCATTCCTCCTCCTCGTCGCCGGGCTCGGTCAGGGCGTGCCGCTCCCGCCGTCGCTGCACTAGATCGTGGACGGCTTCCGCCATGAGGTCGCGCGCCTCCTCGATGAGTTCCTCGGCCCCGTCGTCGAGCACGCCGATGTCGGCGAGCGCGCCGAACCCCTCCTCGAAGCGCTCGAAGTTCCTGTCAGGGTCCTCCTCGGGATCGGCCGTGGCCGCCGCCTGCCGGATCAGGCCGGCGACCGCCGGCAGGGCGCGCGTCCTGAGTTCCAGCCCGAGCGCGACGAGGCCGCCGGGCGGCAACAGCGCCAGGAAACCGGGATCCGGCAGGAACGAGAGCTCGAAGCCGTCGACGGCCGCGGCTGCGAGCTCGGCCGCCGCCCGGGCCCGGACCGTCTCCGGGAGGAGACGAAGCCGGTGCGCCCGCGCGACGAGATTGAGCCACGGGTCGTCGGCGGCGCGCTCGGTCCGCCAGGTCGCCCTGTCCAGGAGTCCCGGGTCCGCCGCGACCACGCGGGCGAGCAGGTCATCGCTGGCCCGGCGCGCCAGAAAGAGGAACAGCGAGCGGTTGGTGTCCTGCCTGTCCTCCACTCCGGCGATCCTGGCGGCGACGACGTCGTTCATCGACGCCGGGATGATGCCGGCGTCCCTGGCGGCCGGCATCCCCTCCGAGACGAAACCGGACAGGATGTTCTCGGGGGCGATGCCGCGCAGCAGCGCCGCGACCATGTGGGCCTGCCCGCGCAGGATCTCGGTCAGGGCGTCGCCGATGGTCGGATGGGAGAACGTCCAGGTTCCGCCGCCGGCCGACCGCTCGACGACGAACGAGCCCGCCAGCTCGGCGATGCGGTTGCGCACGTCGGCCAGGCGGACGCCGAGCAGGTCCGCCACGGCCCGGCTCGTGTCGTCGTCCCAGCCGTCGGCCGACAGTCGCCCCTGATGGACGTAGACGAGCATCAGGGCGGCGCGCAGCGTGTCGCCCAGGGAGCCGATGGTCTCGACGAGGTGCTCGCGCGGCTCGCGCATGAACCGGAGGAGACCCTCCACGGTCGGCCGCAGGCCCCGCGTGAACGCCGGGTCGCCGAGACGCTCGGCGACCCCGGGCAGGAAGCCGTCGACCTCGGCCACGGCGTCGAGGCAGGGCTTGACCGACGCCTTCCATGCCGGCGCCTGGCCGCCGAACGCGACGTGGTTGTACAGGATCTGCGCCCTCTCGGCACCCGTGAGCGCACCGACGTCGACGACCGCCCGCCCGTCGACGAAGGCGGCGAGGTTGCGCTGCCCAAGGAGCGGCTTGGCGCGCTGGTAGATGTGGCGGCGCGAGGTGAGCAGGAAGCGGTTGCCGTGCGACAGGGCCGCCTCGATCTTCCGGAAGGCGGAACTCCAGTCCTGGACGTACTCGTCCCGCATGACGTTCGGGCCGAAAGCGTCGTCGATCCAGAAGAAGCGCTTCCGATCATTCGGATTCCAGCCGTCACCGAGCTCCCGCGGCCCGGTCAGGTGCAGCACCGTGCAGCCCGCCTCCTCGCTCGCCATCGCCGAGAGGATGGCGCCGATGGTCGACTTGCCCGCCGAGGGGTTGCCAAGGAGCAGGACGGCTCCGTGCTCGTTCAGGGCGTGGACGGCACGGCGGTGCGCCTCGGTCGGCACGTACGAACGCAGCTTCGGCAGCCACTGCTCCAGCAGCGCGCGCGACTGCGCCGCCATGCGCTCGTCCAGGATCGCCCCGAGGTCGCCGAGGCCGTAGACCTGCGGGACGAGGGCGCGCAGGCGGGCGCGCGCACGTATCGACCGGATCAGCCATTCCCGGCCGAGGACGTGCGGCCTCGCGACGCCCCGCGCACGAAGCCGCGCGCGTATCGCGCAAGCCACCGGGGCGTCCACGCCCATGCTGGTCATCAGGATGTAGGTCTTCGCCTGCCCCAGGGCGACGAGCCGGTCGACGCTGGCGAGCTCCGCGGCGATGTCCCCCACCCTCAGGCGCCTCCGTCCGTCCGCGGAGTGCTTGCACTGGATCGTCGCGTCGTGGCCGCCGCCCGGCCCCGACAGGAACACCGCGTCCTGCCCGCCGTCCTGCGCCTCCCGATAGACCTGGACCGGGCGCCGCAGCACCTCCTCGCAGACCTGCGCGCATAGATCCTGGAAGGCCTTCCACCCGATCGTATGCAGGGCGAGGTCGCTCCAGGGCCCCTCGGCCCGCACCCGCATCGTACCGGCCATGCCGTCCCTCCGACCCAGGGCAGCAATCGTTCGCCCAGGCCCAAAGGATAGGCCGGCATCGCCTACCCATTCGATAGCGCATTCGGCCGCCGCACTGGAAAGCCCGGCGCGACGGGGCCGCGGACGATGCCCCCCGATGCTCGGCTAGGTCGGGAGTCCCCTTCGGCCCGCGGGGACGATGACCGGGCATGCCCCTTCGCGGAGCGGCGTCGCCTCCCCGCTCGCCCGCGGCGCGTCCGGTCCGCCACGGGCCCACGGATGCCGGGCGCCGGCCCTCCCGGTCTCCCGCATCGGCGCCTCCCGCCGCCCTGTCGCCCCAGGGTCGACGGCCCCGTCCGGCTCAGCCTATGGTGCGGCGGGAGGACCGTGACGTGGGGGATACGGACGCAGGCAAGGCGAAGCTCGTCGCGCGCATCCGCCGGGTCATGGGACAGGCTGGGGCCGTGGAGCGGTCGATCGTCGACGAGGGCGACACCCTGGAGCTGCTCATGCTCCTGTCGGCGTTGAGCGGGGCGATCGACGGCCTGACGGCCGAGGTGATGGAACGGCACGTCCGCCGGACCCTGGCGGACCCGGCGACCGACCCGGATCCGGGCCGAGCCGACGGGGCGAGCGTCCTGATCAAGGCGATCCGGACGTACATGAAGTGACCGGGCGCCGAATCCGGATCTCGCCAGCAGCGGCTGCCCGGGGACGTGTGCGTGGCCCGGCCATCGTCCGACCGAGGCGTTCATCGACGGCAGGACGCGAGGTTTCGGCGGACGCGCGCCCCGGCGCCGCGGCCGGGTCCCCCGGATCGAGTTCCCGTCCGTCGGCAAGGTGCGCCGATGCGAACCACGGCGGACGCAGCGGTGCCGGCTCACGCCCTCGCCAGGGGCGCCGCCCAGCGGCAGAAAAGGGTCACGGGCGCCCGACGGGCCCACGGCGCCGGCCCGTCCGTCGCCGATCGCGGCGCCCCGTCAGCCACCGCCGATCCCTGCAGGACCCACAAGCGACTGGAACCTTCGCTCGCACCTCTTGCTCATGCCGAGCGAGGACAGGATCCTGGATGCACCCAACGAGTCGACATTCCTGACCCTGTACCGATCCGAGAGTATGTAATTTATCGTCGCCGGCATGCTTCTCCTGATCTCGGGATCGTTCGCCGACGGAATGGAAAGCAAGCGTTTTGCCGCGGCGTAAACGACGCCCTCGACCCCCAATATGGTCAAGGCCTTCTCGTTGACGTCCATGGCTATCAGCCTCAGGATCGAAGAGTTCGAGAGGGCCTGCCTGTGGGTGAAGAGGATCTCCGCACCTTCCTTGAGCGGCAGTATCTCCGGCACGCGCATATCGTCGGTGTGATCCGGCCACGCCTCCAGCGCATCTCGGATCCCGTCCCCTCGCGAGAGGTCTTCCGCCGCGCCGCTCGCGATCGCGTCGCGGTGCGCGATGCAGTTGCGAGCGACGCGAAAGTATACGTACAGGGGCAGCAGGAACTTGACGCCGTCGAGGTCGGCGCCGATCCGCTCATAGTATCTGGTCAGCCCAGCCTCGGCCGCGGCCGCTCCGTCGTCGGTGCCGTCGCCACCCTGCCTGGCAGGGAGACGCCCCTTGGGCTTCGGCTTGGCCCCGCGGAAGCGGCCGTAGCTCTCCAGCTCGGCGCTCAGGTTGTCCAGGAACAGGTCGAACGCCGAGAAGCCGCGAACGACGCCCGCTCGCCCGATATCCAGCCTCCCCTCGTCGATCAGCTCTTGCGGGCGGCCCCAGTCCGGCATCCCGCCCCAGAGGTCGTTCTGGGCGTACAGGATCTCCTTGATGCCGTCGCGGGTCTCGCCCTTGTCGATCGCGTCCTTAAGCATCCCCAGCCCGATGACCTGCGTCTTGAGGGAACGGTTGAGCCTCTCGTGAAAGCGATGAAACCGCAACGACGCCTCGGTGTTGGCCCCCGCGAGACCGTGCTGCGTCTGCATCCTGTCCTTCCGTTCCGTCATCGGCGGGGGGATCGCCCGCCCCTGGGCGCGGCGCGTCTATAGAGGCCTGTCACCGAAGCGTCGATTCCGGGGGAGCGCGCGCCGGCGACTGGCGGCGGCGGAGATCCGACGCGAGGAACCGTGCCCGGCCGCCGCGACGGCACGTATCGGGTGGCCTCGGCATGGAGCCGCGGTTCGAGGGTCGATGACCTTCATCGCCGCAGCGCCGCCGATGCGGGCGTCGCCCCGGCCGGGTCGGCCAGGGATCGGGTCAGGACGAGAAGCGACGCAACCGTGCGGTCCCGGCCCCGTCGGCCGGCCCGCTCGCGGACGTCGCTCGCCAGCCGTGGACGGGGCGCGACGCCGCCGGCCGGCCCTTCTTCCCGGTGCCCGATCTTGCCTCGGCGCGCGGATGGGTGGAGCTGCCCCTAGCCGGGCCGCGCGGCTGAAGGCTTGACGCCGAAGGGGGAACCACCCTTGGGATCGGGCGTCAGGCCGGTTTCGTCAGCACGCCATCACCATGCCACATGCGATCCGCGTTCCGCCGCGGCCGGGGGAGCCCGCGTACGAGGCGTTCGAGCGGCTGGCCGCCCGTTTGGGCGATGCCGACGGCGACCGGCTGGCCCGCTCGCTGGGAATCGATCGCAAGGCCTTGCGGCACGGCGTAGGCGTGGACCGGGTCGGCGAGTTGCTCGGCCTGGAAGCCCGGTCGTTGACCGACGCGACGTTCGTGCGGGAGGCCCGCGGCATGCGGCTCGGCGGCTTCGTCGTGCCGTTCCGGGGCTGGGCGCCTTCGAAGCGCGTCTGCATCCCGTGCCTGGTACAGGATTCAAACGGCGATGATGACGCAGCAACGCTCTGGAAGTACCGTCGGACGTGGTGGGACCTTCGGGCCGTCGACCGCTGCGAACGCCATGGCTGCGCCTTGCTCGACGCCTGCCCGGGATGCGGATCGCCCCTCGCATGGCGCGATCGCCCCCCGCGCCTGTGCTCGTCCTGCGGTCACGACCTTCTCGCCGCGTCGGGGGCCTCGGCCCCCGACGCGGGCTGGGAAGCCTACCTGGTCGGTCGGCTGGGCTTCGGTCCGGCGCGTCCCGCCGCGATCCTCGACGCCATGCCGCTCACCGACGCGCTCTCATGCGTCCTGGCGGTCGGCGAGACGCTGAGCCCTCGTTCGGCGTCCAGGAGCAGCCCGCAGGTCGACCGCGCGCGCGCGACCCTCGGCTTCGGCCTTGTCGGGGACGGGGGCCGCGCGCTGCGGGCCGGCCTCCTCGGGCTGGAGCCACCGTCTCCCCACCTCGACGGCCGGCGCCTGCGCCGGTTGCTCGACCCGCTGCTGGGCTGGCTCGAAGCGCATCCCGGCGATGCGACCGGTCCGATCAGGGACGCGCTCCTGTCCCACGTCCGATCCGCCTGGGTCGTGTCGCGCGAGCTCCCCCTGCTCGGGGAGACCCTCGCGCCGGTGGTCCAGGAGCACCGCCTCGCCCTGGGGCGCCGGCTCGGCCTCGACCCGACGATCCTGGATCGTCTCTTGCGGCACGCCGGCCTCGCCGCCGCGGGCGAGCGAGAATGCAGCGCGGAGGAGTTCGCCAGGCTCAGGGACGCGGTCGAAGCCTCCGTGTCGGTCCCCGAGGCGAGGCGCATCCTCGACCTCGACACGCGGACGCTGTCGGCGCTTGCGGGTATGGACATCCTCCCGCGGGTCCCTTGGGCCGAAGGCGAGGCGACCCGCGGTCGCTTCGTCCGGAGCGCCCTCGAACGCCTGGCGGCGTCGTTGCGGTACGATGTCCCGACGGTGGGTCGCCGGACCGCGGACCATATGACCTTCGACGACGCGTCGCGGGCCCTGCGCCGCGGGTCCCGCCACCACGATCGCGCGCGGGCCATCCGGCACCTGCTGAGCGACAGGATCCGGCCGTGCGCACGGCTCGACCGCGGGCAGGGGCCGACGACGCTTCTGTTCGACCGGCGGACGATCGAGGTTCTCCAGGACGCGGACATGCAGCCCCCAGATCTCTGAGCGTTCGGGCGCCGCTTCAAGCCTCCGCGCTCAGTGGGCGAAGACGCTGCGGGAAGTAGCATCCTGCGTCGTCGATGCCACGAGCGCCACCTGCCTCTAAATAGTGGCTTCCCCGATGACGGCCGCCGCCGCGGAAGGCGGGGCATGACCGGCCCGGGGAACAGGTCCAGCGCGGGCGCGGCGACCGGGGTGCCGCCCCCGGTCCCGAACCGCCCTCGTCCGTACGGCCGATCACCCGGCGGGCCGGCCCTGCTCGATCTCCTGCACATGCGCGGCATGAAGCGCCTCCCCTTGCCGCAGGAGCCAACGCATCGCGGCCGGGATGGCCTCGACGTCGAGCCCTTCCGACCGGGCCCGGCCCGTCAGGGCGGCGGCGATGTCGGGGTGCCTGCCGAACTTCAGCCGCAGGACCCAGAGATCGATGGCCAGCGACCGATGGCGGACGAACTCGGCCTCGGCCACGGCCAAGGCCAGATTGGCCCGGTCGCACGCCTCCGCCTTCGCGACATCGATCTCGGGCTTCTCGTTGTCGCGCACCTCGCCGAGGCATTCGCGCATGTCCTCCAGCGTCAGCGTAGGTCTCCGATCCACGACGGGGCGGGCGGACTGCAGCCTGGAGGAGACGTCGCCGCAGTCCGAGCAGACGTATACCTGCCGGCGCAACGCCACGACGAGCCCGGCGCCGCCGTGGCCGTAGAGCGCATGCCTGAACTCCCGGCTCTGCGGGTCGGTCTCCAGCTCAAGATGCGAATGGGTGCGCAGCTCCGCGAACCATTTGCCGCCGCCGGAGATACGCAGGATCGCGGGCTTGCCACGGCCGCAGCACGGGCAGGCCCAATCGGGCGGCGTCCGCTGCCAGCCCTTCCCGGCCTGTCTCTCGAACGCGGCGATGTCGGCGGCGGTGGGACGCCGCCCGGCGACCGGCTTGCGCGCCCGTCCCGAGTTGCCGACAGCGTCGCGGCGCACGGACCTGGCGCGCAACCGCGCCTCGATCCCCAATTGCCAGGTCCGCATCGCATGCAGGTCCGGGTCGTCGCGGACCCAACGGTCGATCATTCGTTCGTCCGCCGGCCTGGCGAACGCCATGACCGCGTCCGGCCCGCGCTCCTGAGCGAAACTCCCCGAGGCCAGCCGCTCGACCAGGAGCGCGGCGAACGCCAGCCGGTCCTCGAAACCATGCCTGACCTCGCTCCAGGTGCGGCAGGCCGCCTCCACGTCGACCTCGTGGAGCGCATTGGACCGCGGCCGGATGAACCGGCCGATCTCAGCCGGGGAGAAGGAGAAGGCGGGGTGGATCTCCGATCCCAGCAGCCGCTTCGCGGTGCCGTCCGCCGCGTTGCACGCGTCGCAAACGAGCGTGTCGCGGAAGCGCACCACCAGCGCACGCATGTGCTCGCCGGCATGGGCCGACCCGGCGCCGGCGCCCTCCACCCGGGAGACGCCCACCCATGCGCCGACCAGGCTCTGCAGGTGATCCCGGAGGTGGTCGTGATGCAGGTCGAGATGCGCGAGCAGGACCCCGTTCCGTGCCTTGCGCACGATCATCGGCTTGGGCCTGCGACAGCATGTGCAGTGCCAGTCGGCCGGCACGCCGGCCCAATTCGCGTTCAGGTCCAGTCCGGTGGCGCCATGCGCCCGCAGCAACGTCTTGGTCTGCTCCGTCCATTGCCCGTCGAAGCCCGGGAACCAATGCGCGAGCCCGGCATCATCGAGGCCCGGGACGTCGGGCAAGCGCAGGTCGGCCCTGATCATGCCGGCCTCTGACGTAGCCATCTCCAACCCGCTCCAATTTCATGCCGGTCGACGGATCTCGCGCCGCCCCCCCCGCACCCGCCATGGACGTGGCAGGATAGCCGGGCGTCAAGCGCGCCCGGCGCCATCACGCGCGCGCGACGGCGCCGGAGGACGCATTGGGCGCCATCGCGGCCGGTGCCGGTCTCCGAACCGAAGGTCGCGCGGGTCGCGGGGAGCGCTTCGAGCACCACCGTAACGCATGGTTCATCGTATTCGAGGCTCGGCCAGGGGAAGTCGATCGACCGGTAAGATTCTCAACGCACCCGGCCCCAGAAGGCAGCCGGGACGTGCGAAGACATAAGGGGAGCCTGTTGCCGGTGCCGGGACCTCGGTCGATGCTCGCCTCCGCGCTTCGCCCCGGCGCGGCTCTCGCCGCCGCGCTGGCCGCATTGGCCCTGGCGATCGCGTCGGCCGCGGCGCTGCTCGTGGTCGACATGAACCGGCAGGCCGTTCAGGACGTCGAGCGCGGCCTGGTCGGGCTTTCGGCCGTCCTCGCCGACCAGGCCGACCGCTCCCTGCAGGCGATGGAGATGGTGCAGGATGCCGTCATCGACGGCTTGCGCGAGGCGGGCGTCGCCACGTCCGAGGAGTACGCGGCGGCGGCGGGCCGGCAGGACCTCCACCTGGCCCTCAGGGCCCGCATCGCCGCGCTCCCGCAGGTCAACGCGATCACGATCGTCGACCACGCCGGCAAACTGCTGAACTTCAGCCGCTACTGGCCGATCCCCGACGTCAACATCGCGGACCGAGACTACTTCAAGGCGCTCGCCGCGGACCCGGGGCGCGGACGTTTCGTCGGCCGACCGGTTCGGAATCGCGGCGACGGCGCATGGACGATCTACGTCGCCCGCAAGGTCTCAGCCTCCGACGGGACGTTCCTCGGCCTCGTGCTCGGCGCGGTAGAACTCGGCTACTTCGAGGGCCTCTACCGGCAGATCTCGCCGACCGACGACGCCGTCGTCTCGGTCTTCCGCGACGACGGCATGCTGCTCGTGCGCCACCCGCACCGGGCGGCCACGATCGGCAAGGTCCTGCCCACCGCGGCGGCTGCGCTGATCGCCGCGCGGGACCGGGCGGGCGGCG
Organism: Methylobacterium sp. XJLW; assembly: GCF_003254375.1. Lineage (NCBI taxonomy): Bacteria > Pseudomonadati > Pseudomonadota > Alphaproteobacteria > Hyphomicrobiales > Methylobacteriaceae > Methylobacterium > Methylobacterium sp. XJLW. Next base: position 1,423,665 of record NZ_CP016429.1, read on the forward strand.
TCCTGCGCAACGTCAGCCCGATCGACGGCCACGAGCGCCTCGTCGCGACGAAGGCCCTCGCCCGCTACCCGCTCATCCTCAGCGTCAGCCGGACGGTGGAGGCGAGCCTCGCCCCCGTCCGGCGCCAGGCTTTCGTCGTCGGCGCGTCGGCGGCGCTCCTGGTGTCATGCATCGCCGCCCTGTCCGCCCTCTTCCTCCGTCAGGCCCGCGCCTTGCGGCGCGCCGCCGCCGCCGAGGAGCGCGCCCGCGGCGAACGCGACCTGCGTGAGCATTGCGAGCGCTTCGGCTTCGCGCTCGACAACATGATCCAGGGCCTCTGCCTCTTCGACGCCGACAGGCGGCTGGTCGTCATGAACCAGCGCTTCGCCGAACTGTACGCGGTCCCGCGCCATCTTCGCGAGCCAGGCGCGAAGGCGGAAGACCTCCGCCGGGTCGTCCTGTCGCTGCGGGGGGAAGCGGGAGGCGACTGGGACATGGTCGTCACCCCGCCGGGTTCGGACGCCCCTTCGTTGACGGCCTCCGTCGTCCGCCTGTCCGACGACCGGGACGTCAGCGTCATGCGCGTGCCCGTTCCCGGCGGGGGGTGGATCTGCACGCACGAGGACGTCACGGAGCGCCGCAGGAGCGAGGAGCGCCTCGGCTTCCTCGCGCGGCACGACGCCCTGACCGAGCTGCCGAATCGCGTGCAGTTCGCGGACGTGGTAGCCCGCGAGCTGGCGATCTGCGCCGGGACGGGGCAGGAGGCCGCGCTCCTCTGCCTCGACCTCGACGGGTTCAAGCAGGTGAACGACCTGTTCGGCCATCCCGCCGGGGACCGCCTGCTCGTCGAGGTCGCCAAACGACTGCGGGGGCTGCTGGGCGAACGCTGCGTCGCCGCGCGCCTGGGAGGCGACGAGTTCGCCGTGCTCGCGACCGGCCTCGATGGCCGCAGGACGCCCGCCACGACCGCACGGGCCGTCATCGACGCGCTGGGCGCGCCCTTCGCGGACGGCGAGCGGCGGATCGACGTCGGCTGCAGCGTCGGAATCGCTTCGTTCCCGCGCGACGGCGACACCTGCGAACGCCTTCTCTCCGCGTCCGACATGGCGTTGGTGCGCGCCAAGCGTGACGGCAAGGGGGGCTACCGTTTCTTCAAGCCGGAGATGGACGCCGCGGCGCGCGAACGGCATCAGCTGGCGCTCGACCTACGCGCGGCCATCGGCACCCCGCAGTTCGCGCTGCATTACCAACCGCAGTTCGAGGTCGCCACGGGCCGCGCCTGCGGCTTCGAGGCCCTCCTGCGCTGGACGCACCCGATCCGGGGAGCGATCCCGCCGACACTGTTCGTGCCGCTCGCCGAGGAGACAGGCGCGATCCTGCCGCTCGGCGAATGGGTGCTGCGGGAGGCCTGCCGCGAGGCTGCAACCTGGGGGCTGCCCCTCGGCATCGCCGTCAACCTCTCGATTGCGCAGTTCCGGCAGGCCGACCTGTGCGACGTGGTCAGGCAAGCGCTCGCGGAGACGGGACTGCGGCCCGATCGCCTGGAACTGGAGGTGACCGAGAGCCTGTTCCTCAATAGCGCGGCGCGCTCGCAGGAGGTGCTGGGCGACCTCAAGGCGCTCGGGGTGCGCATCTCCATGGACGATTTCGGGACCGGCTACTCGTCGCTGGCCACGCTGCAGTCATTCCCCTTCGACAAGATCAAGATCGATCGCTCGTTCGTGGGCCAAGTCGGCGTCACGAGCAAGGGTGGCGCGATCGTGCGCGCGATCATCAGCCTCGGCGAGAGCCTCGGCGTCCCGGTTATCGCCGAAGGGATCGAGACGGAGGAGCAGCTCGCATTCCTGCGGCGGCACCGCTGCGCGGAGATGCAGGGCTATCTGCGCGGCATGCCACGGCCGATAGCGGAGTATCTCCCGCTGCTCGCTGCGGAGGTGGACCTTCGCGTCGCGTAGGCGCGCAGCCGGTGCACCGAACGCTCGGCGGAAGGCGGCGCCGGCACCCGCGACGCGAGCGCTGACCTGGGCGAGACCTGTCAGCAGGCACATGCCGTTCAGGGGTGCCATCGATCTTTTCCCGATGCCGCCGAAGTCTTCATCCGGGGGGCGGTTCTGACGCTCGGCATCCACTGCTGGCGCGATCGAGCGAAGCGCTCGTCCTTCAGCGACCGTGGCGTCAGAACGGTGGCAGGGCGGCCCATTCCGAGGCGCTCCTCCGCCGGTCCATCGACGCCGCGATCACCTGCGATAGATGTCCGACCTCGACGACATCGAGCGGTTTCCGTTCTACCGGGAGCCCTACGTGCTGGTCGTGCCGCGCGGGCTCAGGGAGGAACTCGAAGGGCAGGAATTGGCCGCGATCTTCGAGAAGCATCGTCGCGTCCGGCACAGCGAGCGCTCCTATGTCGGCGGGCAGGTCGAACGGCACCTCAGCCGCTCGGGTCTCCGGCCTCCACGGGCGTTCGAGTTCGACACGTCGGACAGTCTCGTCGCGATGGTGGCGACCGGCATGGGGGTCGCCATCACCACGCCCCTGTGCCTGCTGCAGGGCATCGCGCATGCCAGCCACGTCAGCGTCCTGCCCCTGCCCGGTCCGGGGTTTTCCCGGGAGCCGCTGCTGGTCACGCGCCGAGGTTATCTGGTCTCATTGGCACCCCGGATCGCCGAGCTGGCTCGGGCCGCGATCATCCAGCGAGAGCTGCCCCGCATTCACGCGCTCGTGCCGTGGTTCTCGCCTCCCTCTTCCCCCGCAGCGCCTTCGATGGCTCGATAAGCCCAAGGCTCTGATCCAGCACATCAATACGGCATCAAATCTGCTATGTTTATTGGTGCTTTAAATCTTTTTGATGTGCGTGTATAGATAACCGCGCCACAAGCAGATTAGCCTCTAAGGGCGTTCAATGATTTGTTACTATGTACGCCAAATACAAACTTTTGATACTTCGCAAGTGTCTGCTTTTGGCAAGCGCCGACACTCGTTCTCATGGCTGACATGGGTCGTAGTCTGAACGTCCGGTTGCGTGGAGCGGGTCAGCTTCCGCTTCTGAGCCTGCTTTGATTTTCCGGGCTAGCCACGAATGGCCGCCTACCGGAAGCGACGATCGCAATCCGCGCAGCTGGCATGGTCCGGATCCGAGAGCTGGCATGCGTCGAGCGCTGCCGCGGCAGATGCAAGCGGCTGTGCACGAAACCTGGGCGAAGCTTGTCTGGGAAGCCTGAGCCCATGCCCCGCGAAGCCGCGTTTCGGCCAATGCCTAGCCTGACGCGCTCAAACACAGCATGGCCACCTCGACCCGTCGTACGAAAGCTGCCTTTCGGATTGCTCCGCAGCCCTGGGTTGTGTTTCAAATGCCTTCGGCGGTCTTGGAACCTGGACAGAGCATGCCACGCCGATCAGCGGACGCCCATCTCTCGGCGGCCTCCCTGCCGCTCACGACGCTCGACATCGGCCTGTGGGAAGAAGACGTCGACGCCGACCGGGTCCGCGCCGACGAGGTGATGGCACGGATGTTCGGGCTGTCCGGCGCGGCGGTCACAGAAGGCATCTCGCGCGCGCACCTCCTTTCAATCTTCCATCCCGAGGACGTGGCCCGGGACCCAGAGCGCCGCCGCAGCGTGCGGGAAGAAGGCGGGCTGTTCGTATGGGAGCACCGCATCCTGCCCGCGCCGGGCGTCGTGCGCTGGGTTCTCGCCCGCGGACACTACGAGCGGGACGTAGATGGTGGGATGCGCGGGCGCGGGATCGTCATCGACGTGACCGACAGCCGGACAGACAGCCGCATCGATGGCCCCGCGCACTTCCTCGCGGCCTTCGAGACGTCGGGGTCCGTGTTGGAACGCATCGCGGACAATGCGATCGAGGCCTGCGACCTGATCCGCTCCCTGGACGCGGACAAGGCGGCGCGGCTGCGGCTGCTGGTCGACGCCTTGCTGCACGAACTCGGACGCCAGCTCGCGGCCTCGCTTCACGAGGACGCCGCGAGGCCCGCCATATCGCGCGGTTCCAAGGTACACTGAAGCGGCCCCGCGCGCCGACCCGGTCTGAGTCGAGTATCCGGGCGCTGATAGCCGACCCAATGTTCCGCGTTGAGAACGTAGGGGATGAGAGGCAAGCAACACCATAGTTGCGTGCCTCGAACACCAAAGATCCGCACATGTTTCGAGGCTCTGCGCAACCTCACATGTGATGAGGCTTCGGACGGTTTTTGGGTTGCAGCCCGGGATCAGAGAATCGCTTGACCGGCCGGCGCTCCCGCCGTGGGCGGGACGAGGCTTCGCCATGGGCTACAAGCATAGCAATCCGCAGAACCGGGCGAAGGCGGCGTCCCTGCTCAGGCAGCTGAAGGGCCAGCTCGTGGACGTGACGGGCGTGCGGGTGGAAGCCCTGAGCAACGTCTACGCCGCCGCCGAGGCGTACTGGCAGCTTTCCAAGGCAGCCGGCGTCCACCTGTACCAGGAAGGCGGCGGCTGGCACGCCGACCTGGAGTTCAAGGGACTGCCGCACGGCATCCCGAGGATCGTCGGAACCCCCGAGCCCGTCGCGACGCGGGCGGAGGCCATCGAGAGCGTGGTCGAGATGATGTCGATGTGCGCCCAGCGCGACAACGTCCCGCCCCCGGATCCGGCGACGGGGCTACGCTGGTTCCGGTTCGACGAGCATCAGATCCCGGTCGACCCGCGGATGCTGCAACACTTTGTCTCCCGCGTTCCGGAGGTCGCGTTCGACGCGGATCACATCCGGAAGGAACTCGACGTCCTCCGGGCCGACATCTCGGGCGACGCCCCCGTCACGGCCGATGCCTGGGAGGCTGCCGAGTTCCAGCTCCGTTACGACGCTAGCCGGATGTGCTGCGCCGCCATGGCCTTCGGCATCATGCAGATGTCGTACGATCCGCCGGCGGACCTCGATCTGGCCTTGGCGGCCGCCCCCGGAATGCACTGAACGCCGCGGCCGGTCATGCGGCGTCGGCCGCCGACAGGCAAGCCGTCAGGTCGCGGCGTCGGTAAAGCTTCATCCGGACCCGGTCGTACGCCGCCGCGTCCCCGATGCCGGCTTCAGCGAGCCGACGCATCGCCTGCTGGGGCGCGAGGCCCAGGACGGCGGCCGCCTCCTTCAGGGTGACGTACTCCGAGGCGAACGCCTCGACGCTCGCCCTGGTCAACGCCCTCACTGACCGCGGATCGCGCGGGCGGTATCCGGGTGACCATTCCAGCATCCCTTCCCTGACCGGGCACCACAGTCTCCCCGGGTCCACGCCGGCCAGCATGGCGGCCGCCTCGGTCTCGGTGACGTCGTCGGGGGAGCCGGCGCCCTGGAGGACCGTGGATAGCTCGTCGCGGTCGATCAGGAGGTCGCCGTAGCGTCCGCCCGTCGTATGGCGTCCGACCCATGCGAGCCGCTCGTCGAGGATGAGGTTCAGGATCTCGACGGTGCCGACGCGCAAGCCGGGCGCCGCACGCTCGATCGTCATCCTCGGCTCGGCGGGGTTGGCCACCGGCACCGCGTTCCTAAACAGCCTCGCCATGAAGGCGTCGACGTCCGGACGGAGGAATCGGCGTTTCGAGCCCGCGTTCCGGTCGGCCTCGGGCAAGGGCGACAGCAGTCCCGCCTCCTCAAGGTGCCCGACCTGCTTCGCTGAGAAGCCGGTCCTGGCGGCGACGTCCTTGGCCGTGAGGTGGTCCTCGACGTCGGCGACGACCCTCCCGAACTCCTCGACGGTGATCCAGAGCCGCCGCCCGTCGGCGACCGCCTCGGGGCCGACCAGCCGGATCAGCCCGGCGTCGGACCGGGAGCTCGAAAAAGCGGCGCTCCTTTGCGTGTGCATGCGCCGCTCGTCCAGCCGCACGCCGAGGAAGGCGGTCCCCGGGCTTATGGGGAGCCTCCCGAAGGCGTGCTCCCGCAGGACGTGGCGGAATTTCTCGAACGCGACGTCCTTGGGATTCGCCCGCAGGACTGCGTGGACGCGCCCGTAGACCTTGCCATGGCCGACGGAGCCGCGCTTCCCGAAACGGACGCGCCCGACGATGCCGTCGAGGGCGCTCCCGACCGCCTCGGCCCCCTGCGCGGCGGTGCGGTAGCCCTCCTCCGCGGCCCGCGCGAGGTCCGCCATGCCCATGTCCGAGGGATGCGTTCCCGGACCGTGAAGGACCGAGGTCCCGAGCCCCTCGCAGAAGGCCGAGGCGGCGTGCAGGGGCACGTCGTCGAGCCAGTTGCCGGGATTGCGCATGCCATCGAGCCTGGCGACGAACCAGTCCACGAAGGCGGTGCCAGTGGCGGGTTCAGCCTCCGCCCGGAGCCGGTCGAGCACGGGGAGCACGCGGCGCGCCAACGTCGCCGAGAAGTCGTGACCGGCCCGGAGCGTCGCATCGGCCTCGACGTGGACCAGCACGGCCCCGTGCCGGCCGCAGACCCGGACCGGTAGCAGCAACCATTCAAGCCTCGACCACGGCCGGGCCTTCGTGGGGTTCTCGAACCGGGCGAGGTCTTCCGCGACGCAGTGCGGGCAGACCCTCGTCGCGGAGGTCAGGACCGATCCGGGCGGGAGCCGGTGACCGCCGACCTCCGCGGCCTTGTCGCCGACGGCGTGCGTGGGCGTGTAGCGACCGAGGTCGAAGCGGCTCACCGGCGTCGGCCGGCGCAGGTTGGCCAGGAGATCGGCCCGATCCTGACGTAGAGGTCGGCGGATGCGACGAGGGTCGCAGGCAGGTAGCGCGCCGGGCTCTGCGAGACGCCTGCGACGCGCGCGCCGTCCGAGAGCAGGCGCCCGACCTTCTCATTGCCCTCCGTCGGTCTATCCTGAGTGCGTGAGGCGCCGGATCTGCAGCAGATGTGGGCGAAATCGGTGAGACTCCGGAGCGCCAGTTCGATGCCGGGGATCCAGTCCGGGCTCGGAACCTCGACCACGACGGCGATGCCGTCCGCTTCCCGCAGGCGGCGCAGACCCGCGGGGCCAAGGGCTTCGGCGAGCGCCACGGTGGGAAGCACGTCGCGGGCGGGGCGTAGGCCGTTCAGGCAGGCGGCGACGTAGGTGTCGTCGGCCGCTTCGACGGGGAACTCGACATCGATGGGGTCCGCCGGCGGGCGACGCTTGCCGAGGATGCGGCTCTCGATGGTCTGACGGGTCATGGCTGCCTCCAAGCGCGAGGCAGCCATCCGCTGACGCGGCGAGCTAGGCCTCGGGAGGTTTCTGGGTCTGGCGAGGGATGCGCGGCCGGCCGGCTATGCCGACGGGCGTCGCGGACCGGCGGGAACGCCGGCGATCCCGTTTTCGCGGGCACGTCCAGGGCATAGAAGGGCTTTCGAGGCTGGGGCCGCCCGAGCGTCAGCTACGAGGGCGGTATGGGTGCTTCCGCATCGGCGGGGGCACAGGAAGCGCCTTCGACGCGCCGAGAACACATACAGAACGCCGCGAATCGGCGTCAACAGATTTGGCAGTTCCCGAACTACCTTTCATGCGTTCCCGTGGATAGCGGGGATGACGCTGGGGGCTCTCTACCGATCGCGCGAACCCCAAGCTCGCTCGCGCCCTAGCCCAAGGGTTGCCTCGGATCACCCCGAGAGCGTGCGAGCCGCCGATACTTGATGGCCAATGGGCGTCCTAGCCATATCGGCGGCGGCAGGCACGACCTACTCGATGCCGTGTCCCGCGCCGCACGTAGAGCAAAATCCATGAGTTGCCTTCCTCAGGTGTTCTCGACATTCCGACCCGTCGTCGAACGATGGTACCTCGCCTGCTGTGACGATGCCGGCGTGACACCGGCCGAAGTGCCCTTGAAGCTTGAGGACTTGGCTCTGGAAGTTCCTCGGACCTTCAGGTCGGAGTTCGCGGCCGTGACGCCCCCGCCTGCAGTGAGGATCACCTGGAACGGTCTTGCGAGCCTGTGGGCTTTTTCCCAGGCGGTCGTTCGGGTCGGACGTCCCATGTTCGAGGCCCAGAGAACAGCCGACCCTACCGCAGGCCCTCCGCAGCTTGCGATCGGCGGAGAGCTTGAGGAGGGGCTGCATCTCTTCGAACTGTCGTCGAGACTGAGCAGGAACAAGTTCGACGGCTGGGTCGATTGGGCTCCGGTGCCGGACCCCGACGCCGTCGGTGCCAGCCTTGGCGGCAACCGCACCTTCGAGAACGCACTCGGCTGGATCATGCGTCACGAGTTGGCTCATCTGAGGCTGAACCATCATGCCGTGGCCGAGCCGTTGCCGCACGAAGCCAAGGAACAGGAATTCCAGGCCGACGCGCAAGCCACGCATTGGATGAAGGGATCGTTGCAGGTCGATCCGGGCAGGGCTCTGGAGACGCGACCCTCGGAGACCGAGCTGGATCTGGAGCGGCGTGCCCTCGGCATGTTCACCGGGCTTGCCTGGGTGGCGCAATTCGAACTCGTCCCTCATGGAAACAGCTCGACGCATCCGCCCGTGATGGATCGCATCGGTAGGATGATCGGCGACCTGAGACTCGCGGATGACAGTTTCGCCTGTGAGATGCTCTCTTACGTGACCAAGGTGTTGGTCGATCCGGAAGGCGTATGGCCTCCGGACCAGGAAGTCCCGACCGCCAAGGACGCGGCGATGGAAGCGATGTTCAGGCTGAGCCGTGCGGTGGCCGCCTTCAAAGGCTGACGCGCGGTTCGAAAGGCTCGTAGATCCCGGTGACCCGGGCCGGCCAAGCCATGCCCGGGTGTGTCGCGCTCTCGGGCATGGCTTGGCATGCTTGAGGCGTCGCCTAACGAGATTTCGACGCCGGCGTCGCGGTCAGCACCACTCGACCCTGCCCTTGCGGAGCCAGAAATGGCTCTTGCATCCGACCTTGCGCCAGACGCTGGGTGCGAGCGACGCGGTGCCGTCCCAATGATCCCTCAACTTCCAGCCGGGACGGTCGCCGGGGACGAGCGAGAGCTTGATGGTCTCGCCGCAACCGCAGGGGCAATCGAAAGCCGCGAACCAGCGATGGCCGTCCTCGCCCACGACGTAGACGGTGCGCGGGGCGAGCGCGTCCGGCTCCTCCTCAACGAAGGCGGCGGTGTGGCGTCCCCGACGACGGGAGACCCAGCCGAGGGCGGCCCGGATCTTCGAGAGCATGGCATCCCTCATCACGCTGCCCTCGCGAGCATGTCGAGGGCGGGCCGGTTCAGGAACGGCACCATGTCGCCGCGGCCGACGTAGCGGGCCAACGCCTCGTCGACGCCCTCGTCCGGCAGGTTCTCCCAGTAGCCGGCCGTCAGGCTGAACGTCTGGGTGGCGAACCCGCCGTTCGGGTCGAGCCGCGAGGGATGCAGCCTCAGCAGGAACTCCATGACCGCCAGGCTGGAGAAGAGCCCGTTCAGCGCCCCGACCGCCGGTCGGTCCTCGGGAACCCCACGGATGTAGCCGCGGGCGAGCCGGTCCTCGTAGGCCGCCGGATCCTGCCTGCGGAGGCTCTCGGCTTCCAGCATGCCGTCCGTGTAGAGGCCCCGGCCCCGCAGGCTGGAGCGTCCGGGTTGCAGGTAGTGGACCGAGCCGCAGATCTGCCCGATGCCCCCATGTCCGTCGGCGTCGAGCATCACGCCGACATCGAAGTAGGCCAGGCCGTAAAAGGTCGCGAGCCGGTTCAGCAGATCACGCCCCTCGACGCCGTCCATGCATCCGAAGACGACGTCGCAGGTCGAGATCGCATGCAGGGCGGCGGGGTGGGAGAGGTCGTGGGCGAAGGCCTCGACCCGCGAGCCCAGGCCGAGCCGTTCGACGAAGCCGGCGAGCACCTCGACCTTCGGTCGTCCGATGTCGCCCCGCGTCGTGTTGACGATGCGATTGAGGTTCTTCTCCTCGACCTTGTCCGGATCGACGAGCACGATCTCGCCGACGCCGAGCCGGGCGACCTGATCGACGAGTGGACTGCCGGTGCCGGAGCAACCGACTACGCCGAGCCTGAGCCCACGGACAGCCTGGAAGGTGCCGCGTCCGAAGGCCTGCGCGTGCCGCCGGGCGAACTCGGGGATCTCGCGATCCGCGTCCGCCGGCGGCCTCCAGAAGCGGATGTCGTCGCCCACGACGCAGACGTGATGCAGTTCGCCATGCGTCCCGTCGGCCCTGTGGGCGCGGGCCAGCACGGCGCCCGAGGGCACCATGACGGCGCTGAGGTGCGGGGCCCCGTCGTCGACCCAGGCGTGGACGCTCCCGAACAGGGCGGCGTCGGCCTCGTCGTCGACCTCGCTGAAGTGGAGATTCCCGCCCGGATGGGAGTGGATCTTCGCCACCGCCATCCCGCGCCGCGCCGCCTTGTCGAGCAAGGGTTCGAGGTAGGAGGTTGGCCAGGTGACGCGCCGGTCGGTGCGCTGGCAGGCCTCGTGGGGCACCGGGACGATCTCGTGGACGACGAGCTTGGTGCGGCCGGGCGACACGGCCCGACCGCACAGCATCAGGGCGACGGCCTCGCGGCCATCCCCCGGGAAAAGGTGGGCGTGGATCGCGGCGTGCTGGGCGCCGGTGAGGGCGAGCGTGACGCGCATCAGGCGGCCCCCACTTCCTTGGCGAGGTTGTGCTCGACGACGGCGAGGTGGGTGCCGATGTCGTCGATGTCCGGCCGCCAGGGGTTCAGGCCGGTGCGGTGGCGCGACCAGCCCTGCCAGTGCTTGCCCTCGAAGATGTCACCGACGAGCGCCCGGATCTGCGCGCCGTCCGTGCGGGCCAGGGGCGGGTGGAAGTACCACATGTCGATCTGCGAGGTCGGGTATCCCGGCAGGAGCCGCAGCATCAGGTCCGTCCGTTCCGGCGCGTAGCCGGCCCGGACGGGATAGCCGCGGATCACGACGCGGGGGACGCCCATGTCCTGGACGGTCTCCCAGCGCAGTCCCGTGGCGTCGAGGGTCTCGCGATCGCCCTCGGGCAGCACGAAGTCCCGGCGAAGGGGGAGCGCCTGCTCCCCCTCGGTCTGGTCCAGCGGCAGGGTGATGAAGCGCTCCTCGCCCTTGTCGCTGACGTGCACCACCTCGTCGAGGGCGATCGGCTTCATGGTGGCGCCGATCTTCTGGAGGAGCTTGAACCGCTCCGGGTGGTGCTTGCCGGCGATGACGAGGAGGTCGCGGCCGGTCAGGTCCGGAAGCGGGTTCTCGTACTCCGTCTTGTCGATGCGGAAGCGATAGACCTGGACCTTGCGGGTGCCGTCCTCGTCGCGGTCGTTGTCGTGGCCGTTGGTCGTCATGACTGTTCCTTTCGATCTCTCGGTGGGTCGGGTGCTCCCCGCACCGTCGAGAGGTTGATCGAAAGGGACCGGCGGATCCGGAAACGGCCGCGCTCACTTTTTTTCCAGGATTGATCGCGGCCATCTTGCCGGCCGGCCGAGCCTCAGCGCTCCCTGGACAGGGGGTGCCGCACGAAGGCGCCGCCGGCCGGTAGGCCAGGGCAGGCGAACAGGTGCGGGCAGCGGAGGCAACCGCGCCCGGGATTGGGGGCGAAGCGGCCAGCGCCGACGTCGGCCATGTGCTGGGCGACGGCGGCCACGAGTTCCGCCCGCTTGTCGGGCGGGACCGGTCGGCGGGTCGCGCCGGTGAGGTGGATCGCCTCGACCGTCACGGGCTCGCCGAAGGCCTGCTCGGCGGCCGCATCGAGGATCGCGTATTCGATCTCCTTCTCAAGCGAGGCCATGGCCTTGCGCGTGGCGACGCGCCTCACGACGAGGCGGCCGTCACGGGTGCGCACCACGTCGTGCGCCCGTGACAGGACATGTCCGCCGCCGGCGCCCAGGCGCAGGGCCCTGGGGGGCTGCCGGCCTTCCTCGGCGCGCGTGCCCACGAGGAAGCGGAGCATCTCCTCGGCGATCTGCCTATAGGCGTTGGCGTGGCCATGCTCGGCCGGCCCGTGCCCCTCCCAGGCACCGTCGAACGCCGCCGCGAAGCCCGCCGGCTCGGCCTGCGCCGCGTCGAAGTTCCGGTCGAGCCAATCGATCATCGCCCGGACGGCGTTGTGCATCCGGATGTAGGGGTTCTCGTCGCGTCGGCCGCCGAGGCCGAGGACGTAGGTGTAGAGGAAGCGCAAGCCGCACTTCCCGTAGGAATCGAGGTGCTGGTGATCGAGTTCGACCGGCACGCTCCAGGCCACCGCCACCGGTGGCGGCGCGGCCGCAGCCGGCGGTGCCGGGAGAGGAGCGATCGGGGGCGCGGGGTCCAGCGTCGCGGCGATCCGGGCGTTGTACGCGGACGGGTTGCGCCTCCTCGCTCCACCCTTCTGAAGCGTGGAGCGGTAGAGGCGCAGGCCGTCCCGCGCGCGGGAGAGCAGCACGAAGAACAGGCAGGCCTCCTGTTCTTCGTGGCCGGCCACGCTGGCCTGGAGGCCGGTCAGGCCCGCGCTGCCGGCGATGAGACCGTCCGGCGGCGGGCAGTCCGGCGCCTTCGCGCTTCTGGGCAGCCCCGTCGCGATCATGCCCGGGGCATGGACGAGGTCGAATTCGAGGCCCTTGCTGCCGTGGATGGTCATCAGCCGGACGGCATCGAGCTCCAGGGCGGCGTCCGGGAACTGGCGCAGCGAACGCTCCTCGTTCAGCCGGATCAACCTCCTGATCTGACGCGAGACCTCGGAGGTCGGGAACTCCCCCTCGATCGGCAGGGATCTGAGGAAGTTGAGGAATTGCCAGACCGCGACGCCGGCCATCCGGTCGGCCAGCGTCGTGGCCCCGCCGATGCGGCGCGCGATACCGAGCCTGTCGAGCACCAGGGCGCTCGCTACGTTCCAGGGATGGGCGCGGGCCTCGAAGCCGCCGCAGGCGTCGCGTAGGCGCCTGAGGGATTCACGCCCGGCGAGGCTCAAGCCGGGGAGCGCGTCGGCGTCCTCCAGCCAGGCCAGCGGGCCGCCGGCCGCCTCCCTGAGGTGGACGGCGACGAGGGCGACGTCGCCGAGGCCCATCGCGACCTCCGGGATCATGGCGACGCGCACCAGCGTCGCGGCGCGGGGATCGTGGAACAGGGCGAGCAGGCTGAGCAGGTCCTTGATCTCGGGCCGCTCGAAGAGGGGCCCGAGGTAGAGGACGGGGATGTTCCGAGCCGTCAGGCCGGCGGCGAACGCGGCGAGCCGGTCGTTGGCCGTGCAGAGGATCGCCTGGTCGCGATAGTCGATCCCACCGTCGTTCGCCTCGGCGACGGAGGCGGCGACCAGCGCGATCTCGTCGTCGGGCGTGCCGGCCTCGTGCATGACCGGTCGCCGGCCGCAGGCTCCTCGATCGGCGGTGAGGCGGAGATCGCCGAGGCGTCGGAAGGCCTCGACGCTCGACGCGAAGGCCGAGAAGGTGTCGATGATCTCGCCGCGGGAGCGATAATTGACGGTCAGTGCGCCGTCCGTCGCTTTGGGATAGTCGTCCTTGAAGGCACCCATGCTCGCCGAGGTCGCGCCCCGGAAGCGGTAGATCGACTGGCGGGCGTCGCCGACCACCCAGAGGCGCTCGCCCTCGTCCGCCGCGAGTGCCGCGATCAGGCGCACGGTGGCGAAGTTCACGTCCTGGTATTCGTCGACGAGGATGTGACGGTGCCGGAGCGCCAAGGCCCTGGCGACCTGGGGATGGTCGGCCATCAGGCGAACCGGCTTCATGATGAGGTCGCCGAAGTCCAGGGCGTCGCTGTCCGCCAGGAGGCGTTCGTAGGCCGCGTAGACGAGTGCCTCCTCGGCCGCGCGCTTCGCCCGCAGGCGTGTCGCATCGTCGGTCGCGGCTCTCTCCATGGCCTCGGCGAGCTCGGCGTAGCGGACGTGATCGACGAGTTCGTCCTTGGCCCGCGAGATGGCGGCGAGGATGTCCGCGAGGTTCTCCTCGGGATCCCAGAGATCGCGGTAGTGGTCCAGGGCCAGGCTCGGGATCACCCCTTCGAGCATCGTGATGGCCGTGGCCTTGTCGACGAGGCGCGGGCTCGCAGGGAGCCGGAGCCGATCGTGGAAGCGGCGGACGATGTCGAGGCCGAAGGCGTGGAAGGTTCCGATCCAGACTGAGGCGGCCGCCTCGGGATGGGACAGGGCGAGCCGGTCCATCAGCTCGCCGGCCGCCTTGTTCGAGAAGGTCAGGACGAGGATGCCGTTCGGGTCGACGCCCTCGTCGATGAGGCTGGTCACACGCCGGATGAGGGTCCTCGTCTTCCCCGTGCCCGGGCCTGCCTGAAGGAGATAGGGGCTGCCGCGGTGCGCCACGGCGATGTCCTGGCTGGGGTCGCGCCGGAGCGCACCGCCGGAGGGGACGGCGACCGCGTCTGGGACCGGCGGAAGCAGCAGGGCATCGAGCAATTGCTGGGTGACGACGTCTTCCGTGATGCCGAGGCGGGCGGCGATGTCCGCGACGCTCATGCCCTCCGCGTGACGATCGCGCGCGACCGATCGTGGCAGCACCAGTTCGCGGGCGAAGAGGTCGGCCTGGACCTCCCGACGCTCGCCTCGCCCATAGTCGACGAGCTTCTCGACGGCGGTGCCGCTCTCCGCCGAGCGGCTGGGATCGGTGTGGTGGGTGAGGACCGGGTCCGTGCAGCCGTGCATCGCCACATGGCCGAGCTCGTGCCCGATCAACAGGGCGTCGCCACCCGCCGTGCCAGTCTCGCCGTACAGGATCCCCTTCGTGTCGGGATCGATGCGCGCTTTGCATCCATGCAGCGACACGTCGCCGGCCTGCACCGGTTGATGCCACAGGTCGTGCGTGGCGATGGCACGTACGACGATGTCGAACGGCTGCCAGGGATCACCGCCGTCGGCGACGATCTCCCGGTGGATGCGTGCAGCTCGTTTCCTCGCGGCCTCAATCGGATCCACGTTCGGCCCTTGCCATGTTGAGCAGCCGTTCCTGCTGCTCGGGGGTCAGGCCGGACGTGGCGACGGCTTCCTCGAAGCTCTGCTTCGCCCCGGCTTCCGGTTTCCCGTCCGATTTGGCCATCATGCCGCGGGGTATCGCGGAGGGTCGTCCGAGGCTGGCTATTATGAGGTCCACTTCATGCCCGACCTCATCGGCGACGAGCTTCGAGAAAGCCCTCGGGAAGCGGGCCGCCTCGATGAGGCCGTCCTTCATCTTGATCAGAAAGAGCGGGGTCACATCCAGGCGCGCCGCCAATCGCGGGAAGGCCGCCCCGCTGAACCCGGCGAAGACGTTCGGCAACGCCGCCGCGCTGCGCACGGGGGCTCTCTCGACGTCCGACCTTGTTCCGGCCTGGAAACGGGCCCATGCGGACGCCACCGTAGCTTTTGTCGAGGCATCGGCGGGCGGTAGCGGGCGGGAGGGTTCCAGCACCATCTCGACCGCCAATTCCGTCAGCTCCCGGCGCAACTCGGGGTGATCCTTCGCATACGCTTCGAGGCGTCTCGGCGTCGGCTCACCCTCGGTCGCGAACATCATCAATACGTCGCGCGCGCCGCGCGCGGTGCTGGTCGTCGTCATCGTCCCTCTCCGAGTTCACGACGCAGCTTCTCGTACGCCTTCTGGAGGCGATACCGTATCGCCCGGTCGGAGACGCCGCAAAGCTTCGCAATGGTTTCCGCGTCGTCGCCCTCGATGGGATGCCCCTTGAGGACGAGCGTGACAGCCACCCTTTCGTGGTCTGGCAAACGGTCGATCGCCCGAAGAAGCTCGTTCCGGAAATGTTCTTTTTCCTGTTCGGCGCCCTCTGCCTGGGAAAACTGCCTGAGTTGCTTGGCCAGCGCGGGAAGTGGCTGACCCTCCTGGTCGTGCATGTCCTCGACGTGATCTTCCTTGGCGGCGAGGCGTCCGGACGCGCGCAGCACGTCGATGCGCAACGCGGCGAGCGCGCTTGCGAAACGCACCTCGAAGTAGTCGAGACCGTCCCCAGGCTGGTTTCGGTCCTCCACCAGGAGGTCGACGAACCTGTCGGCCACCTCCTGTCGCAACTCCTCGGGATCGTAGAGGGAGCTCGGCCGGATGGATCCTTTCAACGACCGGGCGACCCGATCGAGGAGGATCTCGAACAGCTGCGCGAAGCGGTCATCGGAATTGTCGAGGCGGGTCGACCTGACGAGGTGGAGCAGGCACTCGGGCTCCATGAAGCCCGGCGCTCCTCGATCGTCGACGCGGGCCTCGCGGATGACGGCGTCGAGATCGAGCCCTGCGGCACGGTCTATGGCGGCGTCGACGGAAGCCGTCCTGACATAGAGTTCCCCCGTTTTCTTGCGCTTCGTGAGAGGAGGCGGCATGCCGGATCCGTGTCGCGTTCGAGCAATGCTACCTCAAGATGATTCGCCGCCAAGCTCGAAACGTCGGGCGTGTCCTCTTCTCCCCGAAGTGCGTCTTCGGAGTGCGCGGCCCTGCTGACCTTCCGGTGGCCGATCAAGGCAGGTCGATGGTGCGACCATCCTCGAAGCCGCTGGCTTCCTCGTGGTGGCCGCGCGAGTTGCAGACCATCCGGGTCCGGCCGACGTGGTAATCGACGCTCCGGTGGATGTGGCCGTGGACCCACAGGTCCGGGCCGCACGCGTGGATCAGGTCACGCAGATCCGAGGTGTAGCACCAGCCGAGATCCTCGTGCGGACGCGGCAGGCTGTCGGGCTGCGGCGCGTGATGGGTGACGACGACCGTCGGGCCGTCGTGCGCCGTCGCGAGCGTCGCCTCCAGGAATACACGCGTCTTCCTGTGCAGGGCGAGGATCTCGCCCGGCTCGACACGGTGCCGTGACCGCGGCCCGTTCCGGATCCGGCGATAGTCGTTCATGCCGCCGCGGCCCTGGGCGGCGCGCATGGCGGCGTGAAGCCCGAAGGGGCCGAGCCGGAAGTCGGTCCAGAGCGTGCCGCCGGCGAAGCGCGTGCCACCGATGACGACGGCGTCGTCGAGCAGCAGGTGGATGCCGTGGCGCGCGGTGACGTCCCGGCCGCGGGACAGCTGGTCGACGAGCGTGTAGCGGTCCTCGCCCCGGTCCCACCAAAAGACATGGTTGCCCGGAACGTAGACGACCAGCACGTCGGGCAGGCGCTCGGCGAGCCAGTCGAAGGCGCGCACGAGCGGCGTATGGACGTCGCCCGCGACGACGGCCACGTCGAAGCCGTCGGGCGGCGCGTGCGCCGCCGGATCCCAGGCGTTCTCGGGCCATTCCTGATGGAGGTCGCTGAAGACCCAGAGCTTCTGCGTCATGGCGCCCTCCCGTCGTTGGCGGCATTCTCGGCGAGGCGGATGCGGATCTCGTCCAGGGTGACCGGGCGGAAGCCGAAGCAGTCCACGCCGACGTCGGTGCTCGCCGCGGTGCCGGGCAGCGTGCCGTGGGAATGGCCGTAGAGATGGATGTCGCCGCGGTGCATTCGGGGCCAGACTCGGTGGGCATAGTGGCTGCACCACACGCCCTGGACAGACCCGTCCGGCAGCGGAACCTGCACGTGGGCGACGTCGAAGATGCCGTCCCAGGGCAGGCGCGCGCCGATGCGGTCGTGGTTGCCGCGAACGAGATAGCGCCTGGCGCCGTTCAGTCGCGTGAAGATCTCCCGGGCCTTGGCTTCGGAGCAGCGGTAGCAGAAGTCGCCGAGGTGCCAGACGGTGTCGCCCGGGCGGACGTCGGCGTTCCAACGCACGATCAGGGCCTCGTCATGGGCCTCCATCGTGTCGAAGGGGCGTCGCAGGCCCAGCCGGTCGCCAAGGGTGGCCCGGTGCGCGAAATGATGGTCGCTTGAGAAGAGGATCCGAGGGGGCATGAGAGCCTCGCGCGCTTGGCGGAGGCTCGACGCAGGTGGTCTCGCGCTCCGGGTTTTAGGGGGGCGTGGGACGACCGATGCGTATCATGGCGGGCTCCTGGGTCGGGGCGGTCCTTATTCCCTGGACGGTCCCGGGGCGCAAGGAGCGCGACTCGGTGGGGTAGCGGTAGCGGTAACGCGACCATGATTTGCTACCGAAATCCATAGGCTCGTTAACCATCTTGGGTGATGCTCGTGGCGTGGCGGGGGGCGGGCCATGAATGAGCAGCGGAAGCAGGAACTGTTCAGGGCGGCGGACGGGCTGTTAGCCAGGACCGGACGCGTGTCGCTGCGGACGCTGATCCCGCTTCTGAAGAAGGGCGGCTCGAACCGTGAGGTCGGGCCGGCGCTGGCGGAGTGGAAGGCGGCGAAGGGCTACGCGCCAGCGCTGAAGATCAAAGAGCTGCCGGTGCCGCTGCAGGATGCGCTGGCGAAGGTGGCGGGGGATCTCTGGGCGGCGGCGCAGGCCGAGGCGGCGGCGCGGCTGACCCGGGACCGCGAGAACCTGGCGGTGACCGTGCGTGCGAGCGAGGAACTGCTGGCCGAGGCGCTGGATCGTCTGGACGCGGCCGAGGCGGAGATCGCGGGGCTGCGCGAGAGCGTCACGCGGGCCGAGGCGCGGCTGGAGCGGGGCCGGTCGGAGGAGTTCTGGGACCGCGTCATGCGGGAGATCTACGAGATCCTGCGCGCCTCCGGCACGATGACCGCGGCGCAGATCCTCCGGCTCCTGAAGCCGGCGACGGTGCGCGGGGCGGCGGATCGCCGGGAGCCGCTGACGCCGAGGACACTGCACAAGAAGATGTCGGTGCGGGTGAGCCACGGCTGGTATTTCGAGCGCGGCGAGACGGGATTCTCGCGCGGCACGTTCCCGACGCTCGGCCGCGCCAGGGAAGCGGCTCCCCCAGCTTGAGCGAAGCGGCCACGGTCGTTGCCGGCTGGCCCGCCGGAATTGTGCCGACTTTATCCGCGCCGGCATATTCGGGCGCAGACGACGGATCCGCCCGGCGTTTCTCTGTGACCGCCGGCCAGCGAACCGCTCAATCGGGATCGCTCAAATTCATGGGCAGGGGCTCGAAGCGATCGCGAAACTGCTTGCCGAGATCCTGACACGCCATGAAGGCATGGTGGTTCAGCTTCGAGCAAAGCTCGTAGATGCGGAAGATCTCATCGAGGTCGAAGCGCGGCCGCTCCTCGAACCGCGGCATGAACAGGTTCATCTCCGCGCCGTTGTGATTGAACACCTCGTGGAGATACAGCATCCGTAGTTCCACGGCGTCGGCGTCGGAATGCCCGTAGAGACTATTGCGATGGGCGACGACCTTCTCGTGCAGGGCCAATTCGGCCGAGGACAGTTCGACGCCGAGCGCCTTCCAGCCGAGCTTCGGGACCCGTCCCTTGGATTGCGAGAACGGTCGTGCGTAGGCCACGACCATCGTTGTCTCGTAGCAACGGAACTTCCGCCAGGCCGGCAGGCCGTAGACGACGTCGTCTTCCAGTTCCTGCAGGAGGAAGGTGGCCGCGCTCATGGCCTGCGCGAAATCGGAGCAGGAGAGCTGAAGGCGCGTGAACCGATGGAATTCGGCTTCGTCGCGAGGGCTCGGCGCGGCTGCTGCCCCGTTATCCGGTTCGTCCATGCTCCGATGCCCCCGATCGTATCGTCCCGTTCGAAACCTGACCCGATCGCGGCATGATCGGGAAGGGGCAGCGTGATCGGGCCGGACGGTTCCTCAACGCTTCACGAAGCCGATGTCGGCGACGACCGCCTTCAGGCGCTCGGGCTCCCGTTCTTTCCGCTCGCTGTAGCGGTCGGCGCGCTCGCGGGTACCCGCACTGGGGAATGTCGGGCTGGCTGCCGCCCTATGGCGCGTGTGCGGTCCCGATCCGAAAAACAGCGTTTGACCTCCCGCCGGCGGGAAGCGTCGCGAAGGCTGTCGCTCCTGATTGGCGCGCTTCATCCACCGTCCGGAACCCGACGATACGCGAGAACTTGGCTTCGAGGACCGGGCGGTTTGCCCGGCGGGAGCACGCATCATGTCGAGTGACACCGAAAAGCATCGCGAACTGCTCAGCGGCCTGAAGCAGGCCCGGGGCAAGGCGGACGGCTCGTTCGAGGCAGCCATCACGGCCGCCTTCGAGCATGTCTTCGAGCATCTGGAGCGCTTGAATGGCCACGTCTCGTCGGGCGGTCCCGGCGGAGCGGACCGGCATCTCGAACCTGACGAGAGCGCAACCCTTCGCTGACGAAGGTCGCGATCCGACGGCCGTGGACTATCGGGTCTTCCGAAACTGGTCGGGACCGCCGACCTTCGTGTTCCGGACCCGCGCCACGTTCGGCTTCTTGTCGGGCTCCAGTTCGCGAGCCCGCTCGATCCCCGCCTTCTGGGTCGGCGTGATGGCGCTCGCGCGCTTGGATCCCTCGCGGCGCACGGCGAAGTCGCCGTCCTCGCGCGGCTCCACGTAGATGTTTCCTGGCTTGGTCATCGGCAGTCTCCGTCACCAACTAGGCGTGACGTGATGGCTGGCCGCCACGCTTTCAATGCACGGGTCAACCATTTGACCCACGCCAAGGGAGAACCCCGTGACGCCTACGGAGATCAAGGCCAAGGTTCAGGACACCCACCGCCGGGCGATGTCGAACGCCTCCCTGCAGATGTCGCGCGACGGCGGCGTCCACCACCTGTTCCGCGACGTGAAGCTGTATGGCCGGGACGCCGGCGTCGACTTCGTCGAGACGAATATAGGCCAGATCGTCCAGGAAGCGGTGTCGATGGCCGAGTGCAAGCGGCCTTCCTTGGAGATCCCGGCCTACGGCTTCGGGAAGGCGGCCGTCGCAGGCATGGCTCAGGCGCTGGAGGACCTCACGGCCCTGAAGATCGAGGTCAAGGGGAACACACTTCAGCTGATCTGGGCGCAGCCGAACCCGGGCTACGTCTAGGCTACCTCCGCCGCGGGGCGGATCAGGTCTTGGTGCCCGCTTTGGAAGGCTTGCGTGCCACGTTCGCCCGGGCACGTGGCTTCTTCGCCTTCGGCGGCGCCGAACCCTTGGCGGCCGCCTTCGCCGTGGCCTTGGCGGCGGCCCGCTTCGGCTTGGCCGGCTGCGAAGCCGCCGCGATTTCCCGTCGGACGGCGGCCACTACGCGTCGAATGCCCTGAGCGACATTGAGATAGGCGGCATCCGCACTGCGCCAGCGGGTGACCTCCCGCCCGTCTTCCGGGAGCAGCTTGAAGCCTGCGGCCGGGGTCGACTTCCAGTCGCAGGGCCGGACGACGACGGCGACCACCCGCATTGTGCCGCGGGCACGCCGGTTCATGGCGCGCCTGTACTCGATCTTCCAGCAGTAGTGGCTCGCCAGGTAGTCGGGGCTCAGCAGGCCGACGAAGACGTGGGCGTTCCTGAGTGCCCGGGCGATGGCGGTATCGAGCTTGTCGCCCGCGTTCATGTCGCCGTCGAACCAAGTCGAGACGTTGTCGCCCTTCAAGGGGGCCAGATGCGTTTCGAGTTTCCTGCGCGCGTCGGCGTCCATGTGCGAGTAGGACACGAAGATCCTGACCTCGGACTTTTCCTTCCTGCCGGGCTGCCCGGACGGCCTCGTCGTGCGCGCCGGCGGCCGTGCCGCCTTGGGCCGGGGGACGGCCTTCCGTGTGGATAAGGAAGCGCGGGCGCGCATCGTTGCCCCCGTTTGGCTAGCGGCCAAGGTCGCGAGTCATGCTCCCTGGACCCGGTTTGTTCCCAAACCGGAAGGGTTTCGGTCGTCGGCCTAGGCGAGGTGGGGCAGATATCCCGGTCCTGGTTGGACCAAGCGCCTGTCGACGAGGATGGTCCGCCGGTTGGTGGCCCCGGGATCCGAGAGACGGGGGGTCAGCGAGATGATCGCGACCTTCCAGTCCGGGATACCGGGGATAGGGGCTTCCATCACGGCGACCAGCACGGTCACGCCTCTCCTTCGCAACTCGGACACCGATGCAAGGACATTCCCGCATAGATCCCGCCTGCGGTTGAACTCGCCGCCGCCTATGGAATGCGGCCCCATCACCCATGAAACCAGATCGATCCATTCCGTCAGGGCTTCGACGTCGGCGTCGTAGGCGGGCCCGAGTTCCGGACGATGGATCAAGAACGCCTGCGTGCCGGCGACCATCCGGACCTGCCGGTGCGTCAGAAAGGGCCGTACCGGAACCGCTTCGAGGTTACCCATTTCCTCGACGAACTCGGCGGCGGCCTGCTCGCGTGGAATGGGAATGCGGGCGGCCGTGAAGGCCCCCTTCTCATAGCCGAGCGCGAGGGCGACCCTGTCCAGGCTTTCAACGCCGACCGGCTCGGCGCGCTCGACGCGTTCGATCGTAGACAACGAGACACAGGCGAAATCGGCCAGGGTCTCCTTCTTCCACTGTCTCAGGCTTCGTCCCATCCGGGTCACCATCGCGACCAGCTCGATGGGCGGCACGGCAGGAACCCCCGGCGGCCGAGGCGGCATGGCTGCCAGGCGCTCGATGATTTCCTTGGACTTCATGACGTTCTCCTTCCGACAAGGGGAAGGTGACCCGGGACGCTCGTCCAAAGGAGATCGAAAAAACCTTCAGCGACGAACGCCGGTGACGGCTGATTCGGGCGCCGCCCACGCTCAAAGGCAGCGGGCCGTCATCAAGTGATGGCGGCCCGCTTTACTCTAGGCTGACCCGACGTGGAACTTAGATGTCCGAAAGCGGATCTTTGGATCGGCTATCAGGCGCGCGGCCCAGCCAGCGAAGTCCTGGAGTTGGCCGCCCATTAACCATCCGCTCAATCCGCGATCGCCAACGTCGGCCAGAACGGCTTTGCTGCCCCCCGACCCGGAACCGCCACAGGGCCTGCGCGGCCAGACGCGGATCGGCCCATGGCCGCGGCGCCTACGCATCGCGCCACCTTCGGAACCGGCTCGCTCACGGCGTCCCTGACCCCGTTTCCGCCCTGGCCATAGTCGGACCAGGCGCCTGGCCACGCGGGGGAATGCGGGTGCCGACCATCCCGCACCAGGAGTCACCAACTATGCCGGAGCCCACTCAGATCCCCCGAAGACCGCCGCTGCATCGCGATCGGCTGGAGGCATTCGAGCGCGTGAGGCGCGCTGTCGTGTCGGGAACGTCGACCTTCGCGATCGATCACGGCGAAAACCGGCGGACCTCGGATCGGGCCGCGGAGATCGTTCGCGCGCTGGAGTCCGACAAGACCGCGACCGTTCGGCGAGGCGGTGGCGCGGACGTGACGCGGGTGCTCGTGACGATGGCGGGACGCCGCCTCGCCGTGGCGCGGGATGCGGGCGGCGTCGCGCTGTTCCCCCTGGACGGACCCATGCGGGTCGTGGATCGGCCGCAGCGATGGGACGCGGACGTCGACCTGGCGCGACAGGATCGGCGCGGCCTCGTTCGCGCGATGGCCCCCGACGAATACGATGACGACACGCGTGCCGGCTCCGCCGTCACCGTCGTGCTCGACCCGGTGGTCGATTGGCCCACGCATCCCGTCTACGAGGCCCGCCGGCACAGCGCCGGCGACGCGATCCGTGTCTGGGAAGTCTTCACCCTGGACGGCGAGTCCCACGGCCTGCTGCTCATGATGGAAAACGGCTTCCACGGGGTCGAACCGTGCGGCGCGGTCAGCCCGGAAGTCAGCCCCGGCGCGGCCGCTTGGCAGATCGTCATGAACGGCTAGGGGCTCGGCCGGAGGCCCGGGCCGACGACGGGATCCGCCAGCCCACGGGGCCGGAGATGGCCGGCACGGAGGGCGTGTGGGAGTTCCCCTGGCGCGGCTCCGCCGCGACCTGAAGCGCCATCCCGCGGAGGATCCGTCCGTCGCCCGGGATGCCCGCGCCGCCGCGGAACCGGCCGGAGCACGGCTGCGCGGTCTGACGTCGGCGAAGGAGAGGCCGGGCCCGCGGACCGACCATGCCCCACGCATGGCTGGCCGACGCCCGCGGCTCCTGCTTCTTCACCGCCGCCGATGTCGACGCGGTCCGACCTGCGACGGGCAAGGCCCGGAATCGCCGCAGTGTGCGGGCGAGCCTCGCGGTGGCGGTCGATCAATCGATCGGGCGGCGCCGCTTCGACGGGCGGACCGTACGCGGGGCCGCCCGCTTCCGAAGGGTCGCGCAGCTTCGACCGAGCCGATCGGCGGGACGCCGGCGCGCTTCTCCCCGCGACCGGACGCGAACGAAGCCGGCCGCGCCGTTTGTCGATCTTTAGATAGTATTAACGATGTACAAAACGCCTTATCCACAGTCTTGCGGACCTTAGCGCATTTTCTCACTTGCATACATCCGCTCTCGCATGTATTACGACCGTGAGCGTCGCTGCGACACCCGTCCGCGCTCAACCCTCCCCCAAACATACATCCCTGCCCGACCGCGGGCATGGCGACCTGTCCTGGTCGCATTCTCCGGTCGGGGCCGCCCCGGTCAGCCGGATCCAGGCGGCACGTTCGCCCCGCCGGCGCCAGCCGTTCGACGCCGCGCGAGCCCGCCCGTCCCCGATGTGCCCCCGTCCGTCAGCGTCCCCCTTGGGCCGCGGCGGTACGACGACGACCCGCACGGGTCCGCCCGTGCAGCGGCGCCCGAAGCCGCCGGTCGGCGGCCGCCCCGTGCCCGCCCGGCATCCGCTCGTCCCGCAAGCCGCCAGGCAAGGAAGATCCATGCCCCCCCAGAACGACTTTCCCACCCGCCACGCCGCGCCCGCCCCCAGCGAGCGTCTCGCCGCCGAAGTCGAACGGCGACTCGTCTACGTCCGCGCGATGCGAGGCCTGGCCCGGCGGCCTGCGCTGACCAGGGTCGCCGCCGTCGTCGCGGAGGTCGCGGCGGAGGTCGGCGGCAAGCCGCCGGCCCCCCGGACCGTGGCCGCATGGTGCCGCCGGTACGAAAGCGCCGGCCGCGACCCTGCCGCTCTGATCCCGGTGCTGCGCAGCCGCGGGACGGCGACGCCCGTCAGGCCTGTCCGGATGGGCGACGGCGCACAGCTGCCGGACGTCATGGGGCCGGCGAGACCGGCGAAGCCCGGCACGACGCCTGATCACGGCGTCGTGTCGATGACGACGCCCGCGCGCACGGTCATCCCGGAACAGCGCCGCTCCCGCCAAGCCCCGCATCGACGCGCGGCCGAGCCGGCCGTCGATCCTGCGGATGCCCCGCGGCGCTTCGGCAGGATCGACGGCGCGCGACGCCCCGACCCCCGGCTTCCGGAGGGCGCGGTTCGCATGGACATCGTCCGCCTGCGGGACGCTTCGGGGGAAACGGCGGACCTGGCCCTCGCGTGGGACCGCGGCGGGCGCCCGTTCGGGGCCGCGCTCGGACGGTCCCTCGAAGCGGGCGAGTTCGTGCGCCTGCTCCATGGCGGCGTGTCCGCCGCGGGCGTCGAGGTGATCGGACTCGCGGCCCTCGCCCCCACCGCCGTCCTGGTCGACAACGCCCGCGAGTTCCATAGCGCGTCGTTCCGCGAGGCGGCGCACGCCCTCGGGGTCAGCATCCACTACGTGCCGACCGGCGCGTCTCAGCGGAATCCGTCCGAACGAGTCCTGCGCAAGGTCGCGGCGCACATGGGCATCTCCGGCATCCGCGGCCTCGCCGAACATCTTCGGCGGTGGCTCGGACCGGACGGCGAGAAGATCGCCGCGACCGCGGGCTGACCGCGCCGCAGTCCCGCCTGCGCCGACCGTCGGTCGGCGGGGCGCCGCCCGCCGCGCCCCGGATCGCATGCCGGGGCCTACCTCGCCCCGACGGAACGGCCGCGACCGCCCCCACCCTCGGGATCGCCGCCGCCGATCCAGGATCTTGCCATGACCGAGAGCAGACACGCCATGTGTGCCACCCCCTTCGCCGCCGAAACCCATGAGTTCGTCAGGGCGATCGCCGACGGATACCTGTTCCGGGAGCGGGCGACCGGGATCCATGTCGCCGTTTCCCCGGCGGGGATGGTCGCGTCCTGGTGCCGCAACGTCTCGGGCCACCGGACGGTCGCGGCCGCCCCCGACGGCGGGCGGCCCGGCCCGGCCGTCTCCGGGACACCCCCGGCTGTCCTCCCGCAGGGTCGGCCTCGGCCGCAGGAGGCGGCCGGCACCCTCGCGACCTGGCGCGGCGCGTTCGCCGCGGATCCGGCCGCCGCGGCGCCGCCCCCCGGCTATCGGCGCCTGCGGCGCCGCCTGGTGACCGGCCGCCGCGACACCTTCAGCGGCTTCCGGCCGTCGAGGAAGACGGGGCGGATGGTGGCCTACGAAAGCCTTCTCGAACGGACCGCCGCGATCCTGCTGGAGGAGGCGCGGGAGGTCTCCGACTACCTGGAGCAACCGGCCTCCGAGTCGTGGGACGACGCGGGGACGCCGCGCCGATACACCGCCGACTTCGGCGCGCTGACCGCGCTCGGGATCGCCTACGTCGAGGTCAAGCCGCGGCGCCTCGCCCGTCGGCCCGGGACGATGGCGCGTCACAGGGCCGTCCGCGAGGCCCTCCACGCCCGGGGGATCGGCTTCGTCGTCTGGACCGAGCGCGAGATGGCGCGGCCGGCACGGGCGATCGCCCTGCTGCTGTGCGCCGCCCGGCGCGCCGAGCGGGACCGGCGCGCCTGATCGCCCGTCCCGGCGGCGGGCCGTCCCGGCCGCCCGGACCGCACCCGTCGCCGTCGATCCCCTCCCGCGCCCACCGCCCAGCAAGTCGGCAGCGACCCATGATCGTGCCCTTCATCAACTTCCCCCTCGGCTCGTCGGTCAGGATCGAGGACGTCACGCATACGTACATGTCGCGCGAGCAGGCCGGCTGCGTGTTCCGGAGCGAGGTGGACGGGCGCACGGTGACGCACGGATCCAAGGAGATCGCGTCGCTCTACTTCTCCGGGAAGTTCGTGATCCCGAGGCAGCTGCACCCGGCCCTGCCGGCCGGCATCCGCGAGAACCTGCGGCGGAGCCTGTCCGAGTTCCCCGACCACAGGCAGGCGGAGGCCGAGCGCCGCCTGGACTACGTCATGACGATCGACGGGCTGGAGGAGCGCCGGAAGAACGGCGACGGAACGCTGTTCCGGCGCAACGCACGCCGGTACGCGTCCGTGGCCCGGGCGGTGGCGAGCCTCAGGCGGCGCCGGGCCGGCGTCCCGGGCCTCCTGCCCGACGCCGCGGCGCGGAAGCAGGCGAGGGCCGAGGCCACGCCGTCCGCCCCCACGCTGCGGGATTGGATGCGGCGCTGGGAGCGGTCCGGCCGCGAGCCCTCCGCCCTGGTGCGGCTCGACGATCGCAAGGGGCGCAAGCCCAGGGAGCTGGCGCCCGCCCTCGTCGACCTCATGGCCGAAGCCGTCAGGACCTTCTACCGCCAGGAGGAAGGGCCGACGATCCGCCTGCTCCACGAGTACGTGGCGGGGCGCGTCCAGCAGCACAACCGGGAGACCGGCGACAGGCTCACGCCGCTCACGGAGACGGCGCTCCACCGTTTCGTCACGGGGCGCTTCGGCGCCCGCGAGCTCGCCGAGGCCCGGCTCAAGCCGCGCAAGGCGGCGATGCGCTTCGACGCCAAGCGGCGCCGGGCCTCGCCAAAGAAGGCGTGCGAGGTCATCGAGATCGATCACGTCCTCCTGGACGTGACGGTCGTGCGCGACCGCGGCGGCGAACCGCTTGAGACCGAGGAGGGCTCCCATCGGCGAAAGCGCGGCATCGCCGGGCGGCCCTGGCTGACGCTCGCCATCTGCACGGCGACGCGATGCGTGGTGGGATGGTCGATCTCGCTGGATCCCCCCTCGTACGTGTCGGTGATGCTGTGCCTGCGCAGCATGCTCTCGGCGAAGGCAGACGTGAGCGTGAACGGGCGCGCGGTCGTGAATCCGGTCTTCGGGATGCCGAAGGTCCTGAGGCTCGACAACGGCAAGGAGTTCCACAGCCTCGCCCTGAAGGCCGCGGCGGCCAAGCTCGGCTTCGAGCTGCTCTACTGCCCGCGGCGGGCGCCCTGGGAGAAGGGGCGCGTCGAGCGCTTCTTCGGCGAGGTCCAGCGCAACTTCGCAACGATGCCCGGCCGAACGTTCGGAAGCCCGGAGCGGCGCGGCGACTACCGCCCGCACGACCGCGCCCGCATGACCATGGGCGAGATCAGGGTGCTGTTCGCGATCTGGGTGGCGGCCTACTACCATCAGAAGAACCACCGCGGGCTGTTCCACAGGACGCCGATGGAGGTCTGGCAGGAGATGTCGCCCCTCGGGGTGGACATGCCGCCCAGCGCGCGCGACGTCGTGGTGGCTACCGCCCTGCCGCTGCTGAAGCCGATCCAGGACACCGGCATCGAGTACCTCGAACTGCACTGGGACTGCGCCGAGCTGGAGCGCCTGCGGGAGCTCCACGGACGCAAGCGGAAGTGGCGGTGCGCGCTCGACCCGCTCGACCTGACGACGATGACCGTCTGGGACGACACGGTCGAGCCCAACGTGGAGATCCGGGCGACCTGCCAGGAGCCGGACCTGATCGAGGGCCTCGACCTCGACATGTGGAAGCGGCTCAGGAACCGGTCGAAGGAGCGTACGCCCGAATCCGAGCGGGTCCGTCGGGAGACGCTGGCGGACGCGCGCGTGGAGATGTTCGAGCGGGCCAGCCGGGACGACCGCGCCGGGAAGCCCCTGGGCAGGGGGAAGCAGAAGTTCGCCGACGCCGCCCGGCCGGCCCGTGCCGTCGCGGCCCTGCCGACGCCCGAGGCGGCCGAGGCACCGTCCGCCGCGGCGACGCATTCCCCCGCCGAGGCTGCCGGCGCGCCGGCCCGCCGCGGCTCCGTGGTCACCCGCTCGCAATACTACGACTGAGGACGACACCCATGACACACGCCATGACGCCCGACGCCCACGCCTCCCGCGAGCCGGTCCCCGGATCCGCGCCCCCCTCCGGCGCGGCCGCGCCCGGCGGCCCCGCGGGGGGCGGCAGGACGAACTGGGACGCGCCGCACAACGCCGCCCGGCTCGACGCCTTCGTCCTGGCCATGCGGGAACGCATCCACGTCCCCACCGTGGCGTACGGGGAGGCCCAGCGGGAGATGCGCCTGCTGCGCGACCGCGCGCGCCGGCGGGAGCGGGGCAACGTCCTGGTGATCGGCGGCGAGGCCGGGGCGGGCAAGAGCTGGGTCCTCGACCGCGAGCTGACGGCGGTCGACTTCCCCGACGTCAAGACGAGCTGGGCGGACCCCCTGCCGGTCCTGCGCCTGGACGCGCCCTCGCCCGGCCGCATGAAGGCGCTCCTGGTCAAGATGCTGTCGCAGGTGGCCGGGTACGAGGCGAGCGACCGGCCGTCCGAGCCGATGCTGATGCGGCAGTTCGTCAAGGTCGCGCAGGCGCGCGGGGTGCGGGTGGTCAAGATCGACGAGTTCCAGCACATCGTGAACCTGGCGCGCACGGACAGGCACGAGCGCACCGTGTCCGAGACCCTCAAGACGCTCCTGAACGAGACCGACATCCAGCTCGTGCTGGCGGGCGAGCCGTCCGTCATGACCTTCTTCGATCGCTGGAAGCAATTCGAGCGCCGCGGCGCGAAGCTGCCGATGACGCCGTTCGCCGGCGAGGCCGCCCGGGAGGAGTTCGCCGACTTCCTCAATCATTACGACGACCAACTCGTGGCCCTGCATTTCCGGGCAAGAAGCGGCTTCGCCGAGAAGGTCGACCGCTTCCGGCTGGCGACGGACGGCTATGTCGGCCTCGCGTCCAAGCTCATCCACCTCGCCGCGGAGATGTCGTTCAAGGCCGGTCACAACTGCGTCGACGACACCCTCGCCGTGGCCTACGAGCGCTGGCGTCGCCGCGGCGACGGCGCCAACCCGTTCCTCATGAAACCCGACGCGGTGTGCAGGGCGCTCCGGCGCCCGGCGACGCCGGCAGGGGGCGACCTGACCCGCCTGCGCGGGACCGGCGGCGTCCCGGAGCCGAGCTATGGCAAGTAGGCCCGAGCCGGCGGCCCGCCTGCCGCTGCACCTGGCGCCGGGCAGCGGCGAGCCGGCCTACGCCCTGCTCGAACGCCTCTCGCGGCGGTACGGGGCCGGGAGCCCGGCGGCGTTCGCGGCCGCCAACGGCCTGGACTGGAGGTCGGTCGTGGCGGGGCGCGACACGGACCGGGTCGCCGCGCTGGCCGGCGTCGACGCCGGCGCCCTGCGGGCCGCCACCTTCGTGGTCGAGGGCGCGACGGTCCGGCTCGGCGACGAGATCGTCGCGCGGGCCGATTGGTCGCCCCCGGCCCGGCGACGCTGCCGCGCGTGCGAGGCGGAGGACGCGGCACGGCTCGACGCGCCGCCCCCCCGGGCGTTCCGCCGGGCCTGGTGGGACGTCCGCTCCCTCCGGCGCTGCCCCCGGCACGGGACCGACCTCGCCGCGGCGGCGGCGGGGGACGCCGGCATGCCGGATCCCGCCACCACACCCTGCGAGGCCGGATTCCCCGGCGAGACCTACGTCCTCGGACGCCTCGGCTTCGGGGGACGGCGCCGGGTCCCGCTGCTCGACGCGCTGTCGCTGGCCGCCGCCATCCCCCTCGTCGAGCGCGTCGGCGCGATGCGCCTCCACGGACGCCGCGCGCGGAGCGACGCCAGGCTGGTGGACGCCGGCCCGCTGCTGTCCGCCGGCATGGCGGCGTTCGAGGGCGGCCCCTCGCCGTTCCGCTCTTTCCTCGACGGCTTGGTGGCGACGGCCCGGCCGGACCGCGACGAGTTGACCCCCGGCGTGGCCTACGGCCGGCTCTACGGCTGGCTCGTGCACGACGAGCGGGACCCGGCCTACGGGCCGGTCCGCGAGGCGCTCCGCGCGCACGCCATCGCGTCCCTGCCCCTTCAACCGGGCAGGGACCTGCTCGGCCGGCCCGTCACGGAGCCGGTCCTCGGGACGGTCGCCCGTCTCAGCAGGGTTACCGGCCTGGAGAAGGCGACCGTCGAGCGTCTGCTCGCGTCTCTCGGGGCGGTCCCGGCGCCGGGGCCGAGCCCGATACCGCTCTACGCCGCCGCGGACTGCGCCCGTCTGGCCGACCTCGCCGCCGCGACGTGCTGGTCGGCCGAGGCGCGGCGGGCGCTCGGCCTGACCAACGAAGGGATGGCCTCGGTCGTGTCCGCCGGCTGCCTGGTCCCTGTCCTGCCCCGGCACGGGCGCGAGGTCCGCGAGGACCGGTTCGACCGGGCCGCCGTGGAGCGGCTCGCCGTCGGGGTGTTCACGGGGGTGCCGCGCCTGCGCGACGTGCCCGCGGGCTGCGCCCCGCTGCCGGAGGCCGCGCGGCGCGGCATGTCGTCGATCGGCTCGATCGTGCGGGCGGTCCTGGACGGCCGCCTTGCCCCCCGGGGACGGGTGCGCGGCCGGGCCGGGCTCCCCGGCCTGGTCCTCCGGGTCGCCGACGTCGCGGCGCTGCAACGGGCGCCCAGCGACGACGTCCCCTGGACGGAGGTCGTGGCCCGGGTCGGCGACCGCGGGCTCGCGAGGTCCCTGGTCGCGTCGGGCCGGCTCGGGCTGCGCCGCGCGCCCTGCGGCTTCCGGAACCGGCACCGGCGCGAGGTGGCGCGCGCGGACTGGGCGCAGTTCCGGCAGGGCTTCGTGTCCGCCGGCGAGCTGGCGCGCGCCGAGGGGACGTCTGCGGCGGCGATGGCGCGGAGGCTGTCGCGGTCCGGGATCGGGCCGGCCTTCGGGTCCGGGTCGCCCGGCGGCCCGACGTTCTATCGCAGGGAGGACGTCGGAACCCTCCCGCGCGCGACGCCGGCCACACGGCGGAGACGGCCGCCGCGACCCGGGCCTGGAGTGGGCTCCCGACCGGTCGTGCGCCCGTCCGCCGGGGCCGTGGCCGACCGGTTGCCAGGAACCCGCCGCCGCGCAGCGCCATAGGGCGCCGCGGAACGGCGCGAGGCCCCGGCCCAGCGTCCGGCATCGATCCGAGCCCGCCGTCGGGGCCGCCGGCCGACCCCGGCGCCGTTCGACCGCGGCGCCGACGACCGGCAGCGTGGAAGCGGCTCAGCCGATGGTGTTCGCCGGAGGTTGCGGACTGTCATGGGCGCAGCGACGCGCGATCCGAGCCGTCGACCGGCCCGCGCCCGGATTCCCCCCGAGGAACCCGCAAAGCCTTGTCCGCGGGCCCCTCGCTCGACCGGACGCGGGTCGGTGGACAGGTTCGCCGAGCCCCGGGGGCTCATGGCGGATCGTCGACGGCTCGCTGGCGGTGACATCGGCATTCCACCGTCGACCCCTCGTTCAGGGTGTCCGTCCTTGAACCGAAGGGACCTCTCGCTGACCGTCGCAGCCGCAGCCGGCTCGGGCCTGCCGAGGCGGATGCGCACGCATCGGAGAGCTGCCAGGCCGTTCGGACGTCGGGCACGCAGGCGGCCGCTCCAGATGGGGCCGGGGCCCCGAACGTTGCGGCACTCCCCACCCATCGACGCGACGCAGGATGTGGACGTGCCGCCAAGCCGAACGACCGGGCCATGCCACAGACGCACGCTGGGATTGTTGCGCTGCACGAAACTCCATCCGGCGTGGTGCGGTTTGAGAACCTTGTCGGGGCGGCAGGCTTCGGCCATCGCCCGTAGGTCCCCACCGCACATGACGACCGAGCCGAAGTCGAGGTGGCGCCCCACCACTAAACGCCCGACCGGTGGATGCGCGACCAGCACTGGCGTCGCCGAAACGCCGACCGCTCATGGAGCGGACCGAACAGCTCTCGGCCCCGCGTCCCATGCCTCCGTTCGGCGCCGACCAGCGGACGGGGCGGTGGGCTACAGGACCGGCGCCGATCGCCTGCAAGCCATCGCGGATCGGCTGCGCGTCCCGGTCGCGACCTTCTTCGTCGGAACGGTCGGCTCGATCGAGGGCGTATCGCCGGTCCTCGACCTGCTGCGCCATCCGGAGACGGCAAGGCTCGTCAGGGCGTTCGCGGCGATCTCCGACCCGGTGACGCGCCATCGCGTGCTGTCCGCCGTCGAGGCCGCTGCGGCGGGCGCCGAGGCGCCGGATGAGCCGCCGTCCGGGCCGGCGACCGAGGCCGCATGCGACGGTTCGCAGGAGGGCCAGGGGTAGCGGTGGGTCTTCGTGTCCGGTGACCGCATCCAGTCCGCCGCGACGCGGGTTCTGTCCTGGTCGGTCAGTTCAGCGACCGGCCTTGCATCCGCATCCGGGCGGCAAGGGCAAGGCCAACTTCAAGTAGGGCGATCCGCGCGCCCGGCAGCGCTGCCTTCGCCCCGTCGTCCTCCTCGATCAGCGAATGGGTGATGATCAAGTGATCGGCGATAAGGTCGAGGGTGTCGATCGGCATGGTCGCCGGGTGGGGTGGGGGCGGCACGAACCGACCGACGTTGCCATAGGCCGCGATCGTATCGGTGGCCCCCCCGGCCAGTTCGGTGATCGAGCCGAGATAGCCGATGAACGCGCCGTTCTCGATGCCGAACGAGGGCACGCCACCCGCCCCAACCCAGCGCGGGGTATCGTCGGGCTTGAGCAGGCGATACCGGATGCTGAACTCCGCCCCGCTCGCGAGGGCCTCATCGAGAATGCCGGTGGCGGTGCCGCGGTCGTCCGGGTGAACGCGTAGGACCCACCCCCGATCGAGGGCCTCCGTGCTTGGCTGGCCGGTGAGTGCCTCCCACTCAGGGCAGGCGTAGACGCATCGCCCGCGAGCGTCGGTCACGAAGATCATCGTCGCATGGTCCGGCCGTGCTCCCCGCGCGCGATGAACGGACGCGAGCGGTTCTCGACCCCAGGGCGACGCCACGAGCGGTCGGTCCTGACGAATGCTGCGGCTGTGGCACGGACTGCGGACCGACGCGGGCCGCGCGGTCGCCCTCGACGCCCACCGCGAGGTCGCGGACCGGGAAGGCGGCCGAACGGTGAAACCTACCGATCCTACATCGGGACCGCGCAGTCGGGCAGGGCCATCGCCGCCAGGGGAGGCACCGGTAACCTTGGCCTCGCGATCGCGGTTCGGGACTCCCTGAGGTTGGATGGGGGCGATGCACTTCCGGATGCGCCGGTTGAGAAACGAGGCGACCGAGATGGGCTTCCTGGTCCTGGCCTACGGTCCGGAGCGGGTGATGGCGGTCCTTGGCACCGGTCCCCGTCCACGCCGCCCTCCGCGTGTGAGCGCACGCGGCACCGCGCGCGCTGTCACAACTTCGCACCGACACACCGAAACCCGTTTCCACCCGGCCCCCACGCCGAGAAGGACAGCCGCTTATGAGGGGAGCTGCCAGCGCTCTCGGCGGCTCGGTTGGGTCGGAAGCGGGCAGGCCGCCTTTCCCGTGTCGTGGACGCCGACCGGAATCCGGGGGTGATCACACCGGCCTCGGCTACGATCATTGCGCTGCCTGCGAGTGGATGGGGAAGCGCCAGCCGGCGCGAAGGCGAGAATGACCAAGCAGTCGATGATCGGGTTGATCCGCCGACGTTGGACGTCGGAACGACCCTTCGAAGGCCATACGACCGATAGCCTGAACCGCAAGATCGCAAATCCCGCCACACGAAACGACGTTCGAGAGTAGGCCCGGCGTGAGCTGCAGATCCGGCGACAGCTGGAACCCCTCACCTGAGGCTTCTGGCGTGCGATCGCTTCCGAGCAATTCTGATCTGGCGGCTCACCCATCCTCCCAGATCGGGCATACGCGGAACGTTCCCTTTCCGGCCAGGAACCGGGGTCCCTTGAAGTCCGGCCCTGCCTTCGGCGGCGGTCGCCGTGTCCGTGAAAGCGCGCTGCCGCAGCGACACCGGCGCCGCGGCGACCTCGGCGGCGAGGGCCGCACGAGGTTCGGGCGGCGGCGGGACCGGCGTGATGTCGCCGAAGCCGCTCCGGTCATGCTCGTCTGGGACCGGGATCGCGCGCGTCCGCCGCATGATCTGAGGCCACCGATGAGCCGTGTTGAGGATGCCGCGCGCGGTTTCTTGGCACAAGGCAACGGATCGCCGCCGCTGCGGCGCGGCCCATTCCCGGCGCGCGGAAACACGGCATCTGAAACGTCCCGTCGTCGCGGCCCCGGGGCGGGATCCCGTGGACGGACGCATCGTCGTCCCCCCGCTGGTCGTGGACGCTCAAGTCCTTCGCGGGCGAGACTTCGATGCGCGTCATGGGGTTGGATGGCCACTCGGGGGACGTGCCGCCCCTTTCCTGGGACGCCACGCGCGGCTCGGCTCGTCAGGCGACCGAGGGGAATGCGGTCCGAGCCGATCCACGCCGGACCTTCAGCATCTCGTGGGGAGCGGCGAAGCGCCCGACACCCGGGGCCGTGGCCCGGGCCACCGCGCACCCGGCCAAGGCCGGGCGGCACCCGATGGCCGAGTCGGAGTGTGGCTCGGTGGCTTGACCGAACGACGGTCCCGGACGCCACGACGCCGCCAGGCCGCAACGGCGGCGCGCTTCCGGCGCGCTTCGGGATGCGAGGACGGAACAGTTGGCCGCCCGCCCATCGGTCCCGCGCAGCACCGCCCGGCCCGCGCAGGGCGGCTGCCGGCCTGGCCACCGGGATGCGCAGCCGTTGCGGCAGACCGCGGTCAGACGCAGATGTCGGGGACGAGCAAGCCTCCCCGCAGCCGGCGGCCCGCCCGGTGGACGGCATGGGGCGCACGGCTTGGGACCGGCGCCCTGGCGTTCCGCCGGCAGCGCCCGGTGCGTGCCGGCCTCAGCCCGGCCTAGCCGTCGGCCACCGGGGATGCAGGTCGTCGATGACGAAGGCGTGGACGTGCCGGCCCCGGCCGGCGCCCGCAAGGTGGGGGTGGTCGGGCGAGAGGTCGGGATGCGCGTGCTCGACGACGTCCGGATCCGAGGCGGGCCACAGCACGGCCGCCGCCGCGACGGCCGCCAGGGTGAGCGCAGCCAGGACCGCGAGCGTGACCGGCAGGCCGGCCTCTGCGCCGAGCCACCCCGCGAGCGGATAGGTGATGAGCCAAGCGACGTGAGACAGGGCGAACTGCGCCGCGAACACCGCGGGCCGATCCTCGGGCGTGGCCGAGCGCCGGAGCAGCCGCCCGGTCGGGGTCTGGGCGGCGGAGTAGCCAGCCCCGAGCACGAGCCAGGTCGTGAGGAGCATCGGCCAGCCGATCACGCCTCCCCAGGTCGTCGCGGCGAAGGCGAGCAGCCCGACGCCGAGGAGACCCGCCGCAAGCAGCATCACGGTCCGGTCCGGCAGCCGGTCGAGCGCCCGCGGCAGGAGCAGGGCCGCAACCATCGAGCCACCGCCGAACAACCCGAGCGCCACGGCGACGTCGTTCTGGGGCCGGTGCAGGATGGCTTGCGCGATCACGACTGTGTTGACGATGACCATCGAGCCGGCCGCCGACACCGCGAGGTTCAGGGCCAGCAACCCGCGCAGGCGGGGCGTGGCGAGGTAGATGCGCAGACCCCTCGTGGTCCGGTCATAGATCCCGCGGCGCTCGGTCGACTTCGGGCTCGGCAGGCTGACTGAGACGACGAGCGCCGCCGAGCACAGGAAGCCCACCACGGTCCCTTCGAACAGCCAGTGGAAGTCGATGACGGTCAGCAGGACCGCAGCGAGCGCCGGGCTGAGCAGGTTCTCCAGGTCGTAGGCCAGCCGTGAGAGGGAGAGCGCCCGGGTGTAGTCGCGCTCTTCCGGAAGGATGTCCGGGATGGTCGCCTGGAAGGTCGGGGTGAAGGCGGCCGAGCAGGACTGAAGCACGAAGACGAGGACGTAGACCTGCCAGACCTGGCCGACGAACGGCAGGATCAGGGCGACGGCGGCGCGGACGAGGTCGGTCGAAACCAGGAAGGCGCGACGCGGCAACCGCCCGGTGAATGCGTTCGCCACGGGCGCCACCAGCACGTAGGCGACCATCTTGATGGCGAGCGCCATGCCGAGCACCGCGCCGGCCTCCGGGCCTGCGAGGCGATAGGCCAGCAGCCCGAGTGCGACCGTCAGCAGGCCGGTGCCGATCAGGGCGATGACCTGCGCGGCGTAGAGGTGCCGGTAGGTACGGTCGGCGAGGACGCTCAGCATCGGGCGAGCCTCACAGGTACTTCGCCAGCGCCTTGAACTCGGCGAGCGCGGCCTTGGCTGTCGTGCCGCCGTCCCCGACCCCGTCGCCGATGCAGTGTTCCATGTGGTCCTCGATGAGGACGCGCTTGGCGCTGGCGATGGCGCTTTCGACCGCGTGGAGCTGCTGCGCGAGGTCCACGCAGGCGCGGCCCTCCTCGATCATGGCGATGACGCCGGCGAGGTGGCCGTTGGCGCGCCTCAGGCGCTTGACGATGTCCGGGTGGGAGGCGTGCGCACGTTCCATGTCGACGTGCTATCCCCCCGGATAGGATATGAGAAGGGAAATCGACGTTCCGGCGTCGGCTGGCTCGCTCCGAGAGAGGGGGGTCGGGTGTCCTCGTGGCGGCGTCTCATGGCGGCGGCCCTCGCATTCGCGCCGATGGCCGTCCTGGTCATGCCGACGATGGTCGATGGTCGTCGTGGGGCTACGACGCCTGTCGTGCACGCGTTCGCCGACCACGACCATGGCGCGGGCCGGCATGCCGAGGACGACTTGGCCGACCACGCCCAATCCCGCGCGCAGGACGCGATGCCCGTTCTCGCTCCGGCCGCCGGGGGCGCCGCCTGGACGGCCACGACGTTCCCGGTCGGCGACCGGCCCGTGCATGCCGCTGGCAGGGTCCGGGAGCCGTTCGAGCCACTGAGGGCGTGAGGAAGCCTGTCCGGTACCTGCACTCGAACGGCGGCACCGCGCGCCCACGCCTGCGGCCGACCGCCCATGGCATCGACATGTTCAGGCGTCCCCTCCCCGCGCCGCTGACCATCGCCGACGGCTTCCTGATCGCGACGTGGCGGCTCGGGGCGCAGGATGCCGGCCGCGCCCATCACGGCGAAGACGACCGGCGAGGTCGCCAGGCTGCGCATGGGCCGCGGCGACCGGATGGCGAAGGGCGAGGTCGTCACCCCGCTCGACGGCCGCGAGATCACCGAATCGAAGGGCGAGCACCCCGTCGCCAGGGTGTCCGCCGCCCCCCGGAGGCCGGTGTTCGAGCGCGACAAGGTCCTCTGTGCCAAGCGCATCATGTCCGAGCGGCAGTACCTGCGCTCGCAGGCGAGCTACCCGACCTCAAGGTCAGGGAGGACGCCGCCCGGCGCAAGCTCATCTTCCCGGGCCCGGGCACGGCCGAGATCGACGCCTGTCGAACCAGCCGGAGGCACAGTGCGAGCGTCAGGAGATCCGCTCACACATCGCGGGCAAGATCGTCGAGCGCCGCGTCGACCCTGGGGCCGCGGTCGGGCGGGACAACCTGGAGATCGAACTCTACTCGGTCGTCGACCTGTCGAAGGTCCGTGTCGGCCCCGCGGTGCGCGCAGGCGGCATGCCCCTGGTCGGCGAGCGTCCGGCGGTCACGGTCCGCGGCGAGGCGGCGAGGCGGCGAGCGGGCGCAACGTCTTCAACGTCGCCGCTCGGTTCTGGGATGTCGTTCCGAAGCCGGCCGGCCGGGGCTGGTGCGAGCTGTCGCCCGCGATGCCGGTCCGCCGCGGCCCCGAACAGGAGTCGTCATTGGCCCGGCCCGCCAGGGGGCGCCAACGCCAGGGCGCGCGCGAGGGCCAGGACCTCCTGGCGGTCCGCCCGGTGGCGCAGGCCCTGCCACGCCTGCAACATCGCGGCCGTCTCGGCGTGCTCTGCCAGCGCCGCCGAGCCATCGCGGAAGGCCGCCTCGGGGACGCCGAGCGCTGCGGCCACGCCCGCCAGGAGCACGGCCGTGGCGGGCCGGGCCGGCCGCGCGGGCTCCCCGGGCCCACCATCGACGCGGCTGCCGGAACGGCGCCGCCGAGAACGTCGGTCCCTCGAACCCATCGATATCCTCATGGCACTTCCGAGGGCCGTCCCCCCGAGACATCCCCCGATCGGACCGAGGTCCGCCCGGCGGGGCGGGAAGGCGGTCGCGCGGCGATCTTCGCCGTTCCGGGAGCCGCGGGCCGGCCGCACCGGGCCCCCGGCGTCAGGGATCCTTTCGGTCGAAGGTCCGGCGCAGGTCCCGCGCGAACGCCTTCGCGAGCTCCGGCGCCTCGGCCACCACCTCCTCGTAGAACCTCGTCCCGACCGGGCTCTCCTGGGTGTAGTCGGGGGGCAGGTCGCCGATCGTGCTGGCGATCTCGCGGAAGACCACTTCCCGCTCGTGAGGCGGCAATTTTTGCATGACGAGATGCATCATCGCTATCGTGGATGTCCGCAATACCGCGATCATCGCCGTGGTGGTCACCGCGAAGTGATGCGTCTGCTCGCTGTTCATGATCTATCGCCTCGCATCGCCCCCGAAACCTCCCGTGCGCCCGCGCGCGATTGACAAAGGCCGGCCTCGCCGGAGCACATCCCGATCCACGACGGGCACCTCAATGAAACCTGCCCTTCATGGCCATGATCAGAAGCAGCGCGACAGCGATCCCCATCGAGTAGACCACCATCGCCCGGTTGGCGGCCTTGCGGACGTAGGGCCTGACGCGTCGCCTGCCGCGTGGCCTCGACGTCCAGTCGGGTTGGAGCCGCTCCGATTTCTTGCTCATGTCCGACGCCCCCGGTCACACCGGCAGGTGCGCGCCCTCGGCCGCGAGCGCCTCGTCCTCGACCTGGACCGTGACGTGCTCGATGCCGTGCCGCTCCTTCATCAGCCCGCGGACGGCCCGGATGACGGCGGGACCGCCGGCGGGGTCGTCGACCACCACGTGGCCGCTCATCGCGTCGAACCCGGAGGTGAGCGTCCACGCGTGCAGGTCGTAGGCGCGCCGGACGCCCGGCATCGCCTCGATCTCGGCCTTCAGGGCCGCGAGGTCGACGCCCGGGGGCGTCCCCTCCAGCAGGATGTGCAGGGCCTCGCTCAGCAGGCGCCACGTCCGCGGGACGATGAACAGCCCGATGCCGGCCCCGACCAGCGGGTCCACCCAGCGAACGCCGGTCCACATCACCACGAGCGCCGCGACGATGACGCCGAGCGAGCCCAGCATGTCGGAGAAGACCTCGAAGTAGGCACCCTTGACGTTGAGGCTCTCGGACGATCCGCCCGACAGAAGTCGCATGCTGGCGAGGTTGACGCCGAGGCCGACGAGCGCCACCAGCATCATCGGCCAGCCGAGGATCTCGGTCGGCTCGACGAAGCGGCGGTAGGCCTCGAAGAGGATGTAGACGGTCACCCCGAGCAGCACGACGGCGTTCGCGAGCGCCGCCAGGATCTCGAAGCGCATGTAGCCGAAGCTCTTGCCCGGCGTCGGGGCCTTGCCCGCGTAGTGGATGGCGAGCAGCGACAGGGCGAGACCGCCCGCGTCGGTGACCATGTGCGCGGCGTCCGCGAGCAACGCCAGGCTGCCGGTGAGCAGGCCGCCCACCACCTCGGCGAACATGTACGTGAGGGTCAGCGCCAATGCCCAGGCGAGGCGCCCCTTGTTCCGGGCGGCCGCCGAGCCGGAGGGGATGCCACCGCCGTGCGAGTGCCCATGGCCGCCGCCGTGCGCGTGTCCGTGTCCCATGCCTACCTTCCGGATGTGCTGCGTTGCGAGGGGGGCGGCCTCACGGACCGTCCGTCCCGATGAGGTCGGCGACGTGCGCGCCGGCCGGATGCCCGGTCGCGGCGCGATGGGCCTGCGAGCAGGCCGCGTAGCCCGGGCCGAAGGCGGCCATCACGAGCTGGCGCCGCCCGTCGGCGGTCCCGCGGCTGGCAAGGAGCGCACGGCCGCCGGGCCAGACCTCGGAACCTGCCGACGGGCCGGGCCCGGGCTCGCCGTAGCGGCGCACGCCCTCGTCGTGGATGGTCCTGCGCGAACGCTCCAGCGCCTCCCCGGACAGGGGCACGCCGACCCAGACCATCTCCTGGAGTCCCTCGTCCCGGCAGACCACCAGGACCACCTCCGCGGTCTCCGATCCGGTGGCCGGCCCCCACCCGCTGGG
The DNA here is from genome assembly GCF_003254375.1 of Methylobacterium sp. XJLW. Lineage (NCBI taxonomy): Bacteria > Pseudomonadati > Pseudomonadota > Alphaproteobacteria > Hyphomicrobiales > Methylobacteriaceae > Methylobacterium > Methylobacterium sp. XJLW. Next base: position 1,464,147 of record NZ_CP016429.1, read on the forward strand.
ATAGTAAAGGCCGGTCAGGTTCGCCTCGCGGTCGACCTTGAGCGGCCGCGGCACGGTGGCGACCGGGCCCCAGGCGAGACCGAACGGGGCCTCGCGGCCGGGGGCCTCCTCCGCCCGCGCCGCGTGCGACAGGTTCAGGACGCACAGCGCGGTGGCCGTCGCGAGTCCGGCGATTTCCCGCATCGCGCCTACTCCGCCGCCTTGAGGTGCCGGGGGGCCGCCTCGCCCGGCCGCTGGGCCGCCTTCGCGGGCTCGACCTTGCCGAAGCGCGCATAGAGGGCCGGCAGCACCACCAGGGTCAGTAGGGTGGCGCTGATCAGGCCGCCGATGACCACGGTGGCGAGCGGCCGCTGGATCTCGGCGCCGGTCTCGGTGGCGATGGCCATGGGCACGAAGCCGAGCGACGCGACGAGGGCGGTCATCGCCACCGGCCGCAGCCGGGTCATGGCGCCCTCCAGGATCGCCTCCCGCTTCGGCCGGCCCTCGGCTACGAGCTGCTTGATGAAGGTCAGCATCACGAGGCCGTTCAGCACCGCCACGCCCGAGAGCGCGATGAACCCGACCGCCGCCGGCACCGAGACGGGCATCCCGCGCAGCCACAGGGCCACGATGCCACCGGTCAGCGCCAGCGGCACGGCGCTGAACACGAGGAGCGCGTCGCGCGGGCTGCCCAGCGCCGAGTAGAGCAGCAGGAAGATCAGGAAGAAGCACACCGGCACCACGACGGCGAGCCGCTTCTTGGCCGAGGCGAGGTTCTCGAACTGCCCGCCCCAGGTCACGTAGTAGCCGGGCGGCAGCTGCACCTGGCTCCCGACCTTCACCTGGGCCTCCGCCACGAGCGAGCCGATGTCGCGCCCGCGGACGTTGGCGGTGACGACGACCCGGCGCTTGCCGTTCTCGCGCGAGATCTGGTTCGGCCCCTCCGCGACGGAGAAGCTGGCGACCTGCTTGAGCAGGACCGAGGTCGCCCGGCCGTTCAGGCCGGGCGGCAGCGGCACCGGGATGTTCTCCAGGGCTTCCCGGTCCTCGCGCACCGTGTCGGTGAGGCGCACCACGATGGGGAAGCGCCGGTCGCCCTCGAACACGACCCCGGCGTCCCGGCCGCCGATCGCCGCGCCGATGACGTCCTGGATCGCCCCGGTACTGAGGCCGTAGCGGGCCGCCTCGGCCTTGTTGATCTTGATCTCCAGGAACGGCAGGCCCGCCGTCTGCTCGACCTTAACGTCCTCGGCGCCCTCGATGCCCCTGAGGATGGCCGCGACCTGGTTGGCGACCTTGAGCATCGGCTCGAACTCCTCGCCGAACACCTTCACGGCGAGGTCGCCGCGGCTGCCGGCGAGCAGCTCGTTGAACCGCAGCTGGATCGGCTGGGAGAACTCGTAGACGTTGCCGGCGAGTTGCCCGACCGCCTTCTCGATCTGCTCCTGCAGCTCCGCCTTGGGCAGCTCCGGATCCGGCCACTCCTCCTGCGGTTTGAGGATCACGAAGGTGTCGGACGAGTTCGGCGGCATCGGGTCCGAGGCGACCTCGGCGGTGCCGGTCTTCGAGAAGACGTAGGCGACCTGCGGGAACTTCGAGACCACCTGCTCGACCTTGAGCTGCATAGCCTGCGACTGGCTCAGCGAGGTCGAGGGGATGCGGGTCGCGTTGAGCGCGATGCTCTTCTCGTCCAGCGTCGGGATGAACTCGGTGCCGAGCCGGGTGAACAAGGCTCCCGCGACGACGAGCAACAGCAGGGCCCCGCCGACGAACGCGAAGGGCGCCCTGACCGCGGCGCCGAGCACAGGCCGGTAGGCTCCCTTGAGCGCCCGGATGATCAGGTTGTCCTTCTCGGTGACCTTGCCCGTGATGACGATGGCGATCAGCGCCGGCACGAAGGTCAGCGAGAGCACAAAGGCGGCGACCAGCGCGATGATCACGGTCAGCGCCATCGGCTGGAACATCTTCCCCTCGACGCCGGTGAAGGTCAGCAGGGGCACGTAGACCAGGATGATGATCGCCTGCCCGTAGAGGGACGGCTTGATCATCTCCTCGGCCGAGGCCCGCACCGTCTGCAACCGTTCCTCGGTGTCGAGGGTCCGGCCCAGCGCATGCTGTTTCTCGGCGAGGTGGCGCAGGGCGTTCTCGGTGATGATCACCGCCCCGTCGACGATCAGCCCGAAGTCGAGGGCGCCGAGGCTCATCAGGTTGGCCGAGATCTTCGCCTCGACCATGCCGGTCATGGTCATCAGCATGGCGACCGGGATCACCAGCGCCGTGATGATCGCCGCCCGGATGTTGCCGAGCAGCAGGAACAGGATGACGATGACGAGGGTCGCGCCCTCGGACAGGTTCTTGGCCACCGTCTTCACGGTCGCCTCCACCAGGCGGGTCCGGTCGAGGACGGTCTGGACCTCGACGCCGGGCGGCAGGCTCTTGCGGATCTGGTCCATCTTGGCGTCGACGGCGGCCGCGACCGTGCGGCTGTTCTCGCCGATCAGCATCAGCGCGGTGCCGACCACGACCTCCCGCCCGTCCTCGCTGCCCGAGCCGGTGCGCAGGTCGCGGCCGATGCGGACCTCGGCGATGTCCTTGATCCGCACCGGGATGCCGCCGCGGGTCGCGACCACGACGTTGCCGATGTCGTCCATGTTCTCCAGGCGGCCGGCGGCGCGGACGACGTAGCCCTCGCCGTTGTCCTCCAGGTAGCGGGCGCCCTGGTTGGCGTTGTTGGTGTCGAGGGCGCGCCCGACGTCCGCGAAGGACAGGTCCAGGGACGCGAGCTTCGTGGGATTGGGCTGGACGTGGTACTGCTTCTCGAAGCCGCCGATCCCGTCGACCCCGGCAACGCCGGGCACGGTCTTGATCAGCGGCCGGATGATCCAGTCCTGGACCGTGCGCAGGAAGGCGGTCTGCTCCAGCGGGGTCCTGAGGCGCTGGCCCTCGGGGGTCAGGTAGCTGCCGTCCGGCTGCCAGCCGGGCTTCCCGCCCTGCGAGACCTTGCGGTCGCCCGGTTTCGCGTAGTGGATCGACCACATGTAGATCTCGCCGAGGCCCGTCGAGATCGGGCCCATCGCGGGCTCGGCGCCCGGCGGCAGGTCTTTCTTGACCTGGGCAAGGCGCTCGGCGACCTGCTGGCGGGCGAAGTAGATGTCGAGGGTCTCGGCGAAGACCGCGGTGACCTGCGAGAAGCCGTTGCGCGAGAGCGAGCGGGTGTATTCGAGGCCCTTGATGCCGGCGAGCGCCGTCTCGACCGGGTAGGTGACCTGCTTCTCGATGTCGACCGGCGACAGCGACGGCGCCGTCGTGTTGATCTGCACCTGGTTGTTGGTGATGTCGGGCACCGCGTCGATCGGCAGCTTGGTCACCGCGTAGCCGCCGAAGCCGGCGGCGAGCAGGGACAGCAGGAGGATCAGCCAGCGCTGGTGGACGGAGAAGTCGAGGATGCGGGCGATCATGGTCCGTCCCCTCAATGGTCGTGGTCGGCTTCGGACTTGCCGAGCTCGGCTTTCAGCAGGAAGGTGTTGCCGACCGCGAGTTCGTCGCCGGCCTTCAGGCCCGAGGCGACCTCGACGGCGTCGTCGTCGGACCGGCCGAGTTCGACCTCGCGCTTCTCGAACCCCTCCGGCGTCCGCACGAAGACGACGCTCTTGCCCTCGACCGTCTGGACCGCCGCCTTGGGCACGCGGACGGCGACGTCGTCGCGCGAGACGTCCACCTCGGCGGTGACGTAGGTCCCCGGGCGCCAGGACATGTCCTTGTTCGGCAGGGCGACGACGACCCGCGCGGCGCGGGTGTCGGCGTTGAGCAGCGGGCTGACGAAGATGACCTTGCCCCGGGCCTTCCGCTCGCCGTCCCCCTGGTCCGGGGTGACCGTGACCTCCGCGCCCTCCTTCACCTTGGCGAGTTCCGAGGTCGGCACGGAGAGCTCGATCCAGACCGTCGAGAGGTCGGCGACGGTGTACACGTCGGCGGGGTCGCCCTCCTTGCCCACCGCGGTGCCGACGTCGACCTTGCGTTCGACGATCCGGCCCGCGAGCGGCGAACGCAGCTCGTACTGGCGCAGCGTCGAGGCGTTGGGCGTCGCCTCGTCGCGCTTCTGGGCGGCGGCGACCTCCGCGGCGTTCAGGCCGAGCGCAGAGAGCTTCTGCCGGGCGAGGTCGACGCGCAATTGGTTCTCCTGGAACACGGCCTTGGCGTTGTCGTACGCGGCCTGAGACGCCGCCGCGGACGCCAGCAGCTTCTGCTGGCGCTCGAAGTTGATCTTCTGCAGGTCCGACTGCACCATGGCGGTGAGGTACTCGCTCTTGGCGTCGGCGACCTCGCGGCTGTCGAGCACGGCGACGACGTCGCCCTTCCTCACGTCGTCACCCAGGCGTTTGCGCATCTCGGACACCGTGCCGACGACCCGGACCGGGACCCGGGCGATCCGGTCGGTGTCCGGCGTGATGGTGCCCGGCGCGAGGATGTGCCGGGAGATCGTCCCGCCCTCCGCCTTGGCGACCTTGATGTCCTGGTTCTCCACCTGCTCGGCGCTCATCTTGATGTGGCCTTCCTCGCCCTCCGACTCGGAGTGCTCGTGCTCGCCGCGCGCCTGGCCGTCGGCCTTCCCGGCCGAGGGCTTGCCGTGGTCGTGGCCGTCGTCCGCGGTCTCGGCGGGTCCCTTGGCTGGCTCCTTGGCGGGGGCACTTGTAGCCGGCCCTGCGGCGTACGTGACCATCGACGGCGGCACGCCGACCGCGGTCAGGAGGCCGCGGACGAAGCCGGAGACGGCGGGAAGGGTGGCGCCCGCAAAGACGCCGGCGGCCACGAGGACCGCGGTCAGAAAGATGCGCATGATGTTCGCTCGGCCGAGACCGTGCGCCGTCAGGGACGGCGCCGTCGTTGATGCTGGGTGACGTGCGGCGACGCCCCGGAAGCGATCAGCTCCGCGCGGACGCGCCCGTGGCAGCGTCGCCTCAGGCGCGCGGGGGCCTCGGCAGGCGGTCCGGGAAGACCGAGCGGACGGACGCGGCGACCCGCGCGTAACTCAGGCGCGAGGCCATGACAGGCGTGGCCGCAGTCGTGCCATGCGGACTGACGGCGAGGTGACAGCCGCAATGGAGATGGCTGTGCACACCCGGGTCGGCGGCCCTATCCGCAGCCGCCCCCTCGTCGGACGCGACGGCGAGTTCCGTGCGGCCGTGCCCGTGATGCCCCTGGTGGTACGCTAGGTCAGAGGCCATTCCGGCGCTCGGCGCCGCCATGGCGAGCGCCAGGACCAGGGCGAGCGCGCGCGCGGCGGTCGACCACCACCCCATGACCGCCCCGAAGGACCTATGGCTCCGCGCCGCTGGCATCACCGCCCTTATGACCGATTAGAGGATTCGACCGCAAGCCATCGCCATCCAGGTCGCCGGCCGGAGCGAAGGTTGTCCGGGCGCCCCCACGTACCCGCCCCGACTGGCGTCGGGGCGGGCGTTCCACGGCACGCTTGAGGGGCAGACGACGCACCGTGAACCCTTTGTCGCGCGGGCCGGCTCAAGCGAGCGCGTAGCCGATGCTCGCGGCGAGAACCGCGAAGACGACGAGGAGGGGCAGCAGTCGCATGACGGCATCTCCACCCTTCGCCTCCACCGCCCGCGCGGCTGTCACCTCTTGCCGCTGGCGTCCTGGCTGTGCCCGTGGGCGTGGCCGTCGTTGGCGCCGTGCGCCGGCGTGCCGTCGGACCGCCGCTCCTGCGACTCACGGACCCGCGGATCGTCGCGGTGGGCGGGTCCGCCGGAGACGCCGCCGGTGTTCGGGACCGCGCGCTCGGGGTTCGCCGCGTTTCCGTGCCCGTCGATCGCGAGCGCGGGCAGCGCGGCCGCGGCGAGCGTCGCGACGGCGAGGGCGGCGGTGAGCGTCCTCTTCATGGGTCCATCTCCTGTCCGGTCTGCGGTCGGGCCGACCGCTTCGGGACCCGAGATAGACGACCCGTATGTCTGCCGGTCGCCGCGTCGGTGACGAAGTGTGTCCGCTCCGCACACGGGCATCCGGGCCTGTCGCAGCCCGGACGATCGCGTCGACACACTTCGTCACCGTCCGGAAAAGCCGCGACCACGGGGCGGCCTTAACCCTGGCGGCAGCCCGGCGCGACCGAGCGAGGCCGGAACACCCACCCGAAGATCATAGGTGACGAATGGACAAATCCTTCCCGTCGAGCCCAGCGACGCGCGTGCCGCTCGCCATCGCGCTGGCCGCGCTGGCGGGCTCCGCGGACTCGATCGGATTCCTCGAACACTCGCAGCTGTTCATGTCGTTCATGAGCGGGAACACGACCCGCTTCGGGGTCGCGGCCAGCGGTTTCGACTGGCCGGGAGCCATGCGCTTCGGCAGCACCATCTCTCTGTTCTGCTTCGGCGCCTTCGTCGGGACGCTTCTGGCGGCTTGGGCCGGCCGGTGGCGCCTCTCGGTCCTGCTCGGCGTCCAGGCCGTGCTGCTGTCCATCGGCAACCTCCTGCCGGAGGGACCGGAGGCGTTCCCGCTTCACGCGTACCCGGTCGTGCTGGCGTTGGGGATCCTCAACGCGACGCTGCAGGACGAGGGCGGCCGAAGCCTTGCGCTGACCTACGTCACGGGAACGGTCGTGCGCTTCGGGACCGGGCTCGCGAACATGGTCCTGCACGAACCCGCGCCCTCCTTCTGGCTCCAGGCCCCGCTCTGGGGGGGCCTGACCGCGGGGGCGGTCGCGGGCGGCTTCCTGCAGAGGCTGCTCGGGCCCGACGCCTTCCTCGTGCCCGCCGCGCTCTCAGCGGCGCTGGCGGCAGCCACGCTGCTACTGACGCTGGCGCTGCCGGGCAGCGCCTACGTGTCCAACGCGCGGTCGGCGCAGCCGGACGCGCACCCCGACGCGCCGGCGACCGCGCGCTGAGGGCCGGCCGGGGGGACGCCGCCCTGACCGCGCCCGCCCGGCCGAGGCAGGCGGATCTCGGCCCGTAGGCCTCCCCCGGGCCGGTTCGCCAGGCGGAGGCTGCCACCCTCGGCCTCGACCGCCCGTCGCGCGATGGTCAGTCCCAGGCCGGTCCCGCCCGTGTTCCGGTTTCGCGACGCCTCCAAACGCACGAACGGCTCGAAGGCCCGGGCCACGTCCTCCGACGGGATACCGGGCCCGTCGTCGTCGACGTGCACCACGAGGTCACCGTCTTCGAAGCCCAGGGCGATGCGCACCCGGTCGCCGTAGCGGACGCCGTTGTCGACGAGGTTTTCCAGTGCCCGCCGAAGCGCGACCGGCCTCACTTCCGCCAGCGCCCGTCCGGGGCCGGCATACGCGACATCCCGGCCGGCGTCCGCCGAGGCGTCCGCCACCCCCATCAGGAGGCTCGCGACGTTGACGGCCTGCCGCGCTTCCGGGTCGTCGCCGCCGCGCACGTAAGCCAGGGTCGCCTCGACCATGGCCTGCATCTCGTCGAGGTCCGCCGCCATCGCGCGACGCTCGTCGGCGTCCTCGACCCGGTCGAGGCGCAGGCGGAGCCGGGCGATGGGCGTGCGCAGGTCGTGCGAGACCGCCGCCAGCGCCTGGGTCCGCTCGGCGACGAGACCGTGGATGCGGTCCTGCATGGCGTTCAGCGCGCGCCCGATCCCACGCGTCTCGTCCGGCCCCACCTCCGGCACCGGTACGACCGCCCCGCGGCCGATCCGCCCGGTGGCGCGGGTCAACTCGCGCAGGGGGCCGGCGATGCGGTGAACCACGACCACGGCGGCGACACCGACCAGGATGGCCATCGCCGTCGCCAGGTAGGCCCAGGCCCCCAGGCGGGCGAGGCCCGGCGCGTGGGCCGAGCGGAAGGTCAGGTAGCCGCCGTCAGGCAGCGGGAAGGCGCCGCGCAGGTCCCGCTGGCGCAGCGGCTCGTCCGGCGCGGCCAGGGTCAACGCAAGCTTCGGGCCGAGCACCGGCTCGACCTCCAGGACACGGTCTCGGAGGTCCAGCAGCGCCGGGTCGGTCCCGACGGCCCCGGCTGGCGGCCCACGTTCCCAGCCGATCTCGAAATGCGCCGAAGAGAGCGCCTGCGCCTCGGTCCCGCGATCCTCCGGAGGCCGGCGCAGCACCGCCTCGCGCGCCAAGACGAGTTGGTGGGCGATCTCGGTCGCGAACGCGTCATCGGCGGCGGCCGACGCCGACCGGCGGTAGAGCGCGAGCGCGCCGCCGTGCACGGCCAGGACCGCCAACAGGAGGACGGCGACCGTGCGCCCTTCCAGGCTGCGGGCGAGGCCGGCCAGCCCCCTCAAGTGCGCCCGACCTTCGCGGCCAGCATGTAGCCGGAGCCGCGCACCGTCTTGATCACCGGGGCCGCGCCCTCGGGCGGTTCGAGCTTGCGCCGGAGGCGGCTGACCAGGGTGTCGACGCTGCGGTCGGATGGCGCGGCGAGGCGCCCGCGGCCCATCTCAAGGATCTGCTCGCGGCCGAGCACCCGCCCGGGATGCTCCAGGAAGACCAGGAGCAGGTCGTGCTCCGCCCCCGACAGGTCCACGGCGGCTCCCTCGGGATCGGTCAGGGCCCGGCTGCGCAGGTCGAGGCGCCAGCCGGCGAAGGACAGCGTCTCCGGCCGCGCCGCGGCGTTGGGAGCCGGCGCGATGGTCGCGCGGCGCAGCACCGCGCGGATGCGGGCCAGCAGCTCCGGCCGTCCGAACGGCTTGGCGATGTAATCGTCGGCGCCGAGCTCCAAGCCAAGGACCCGGTCGGCCTCCTCGTTGCGGGCGCTCAGCATGATGACGGGTACGGTGCCCTTCACCCTGAGGGCCTTGAGCAGGTCGAATCCGGAGGCGCCCGGCAGCATGACGTCGAGCAGGACGAGGTCGACGGGCACCTCGGGCAGGAGCGTCCACATCTCGGCGCCGCTCCGGCAGCCCGTCACGCGGTAGCCGCTCTCCCGAAGGATGCGCGCGACGAGCACGCGCATGCCGTCATCATCCTCGACGAGGAGGATGTGCTCCGTCGGGGAAGCCCCGCCCCGTTCACCGCCCTGCTCCATCAGGCGCCTGTCCCGCCGGCCGGCGAGGGACTGCCCGTCGGGGCCGCGGCAAGGAACCTCTTGGCCGCCGGCCACCAGGGGGCTGTCCGAAGGGGTGCGGCAGGGGAGCCGCAAGGTCGGCCGGCCTCGACGGCCCGAGCCTCGGCCTTGTCCGCGTGTGGCGCCCTCGTCATGAACCCTCCACCGTGTCGGCCGAGGACGGCCCATGCAAGGGCAGGCTTCCCGGCCCTCGACGGGATCGTCGCGCCCTGCCGCGGGGCGCGGTCGCCCCCCGAGCCGGCCGACCGAGACCTGTCCCGTTCGCGTCAAACCGTGTCAAGGCCGCCTGTCCGCACTGAAGGCCGTTATCATCGCGGTTCTAGTAGGTCCGAGGACGCTCCCGCCGGTCCCCCCGGGGCGGCCCATCTTGACCACGCCCCTTTCTCGTCGCGACGCCGCATGCCGGTCCTGGCCATGACGCCGTTCCAAACGAACGCGCGGTCGGTGGCCTCCCACCTCATCCGCCCTTCATTGGCGCCCGCGATCCCGATCGGATGAGACCGCGAGCGGAATGCGCGCTCCGCAGGGATTCGGACCTTCCCCCTTGGCTCCATCGCCGCCTGCGGCTTCGTGTGGGTCGCCATTCGGGCCGTCGGGATCGACCCCGGCAATCCCGCCAGCATCATCGAAGGCTTGGCCACCGGCGTAGGCTTCATCGGCGGCGGCGCGGTCCTCCAGCGCGCCCGGCGTACGTCGGGTACGGCCACGGCTGAGAGCTTGTGGGCGACGGGCGCGGTCGGCGCGGCGGCGGTCTCAGGCCTCCACGACGTCGCCCCCATCCTGATCATCGTGATGTTCCTCGCCTGCGCCGACTCGCGCCCCTGAATCGGCCATGGGCGTCGCATCTGCCTGGATCTCCCAATCCGCGGAAGCGATGCGCCGCGCCTATTTCGGCGGGAGCGTCGAAGTGAAGCGGCCCCGGTCCAGAAACCCGTTCCAGCCGTGTTTCTGGACGCGAACGCATGCTATAGGCTTCAGGCCGATGCCAGTCTGGAGAGCTCGCTCGGGACCGTGGCCGTACCGCACAAGCCGGACGCGCCCTTCCGGCAGCCGCAGATCCTGCATCGCGCTCGGGACGACGTCCGCTTCCATCTCGAAAGCTTGAGCGAGCGGGCGGCGGTCGCCGGTGCGCAGCACCTCTACCGGGCGATCGTCGACGTCCTCGGGCTGACGAAGCCGGACGACGTTGGGCGGTGTCTCCATGCCGGATCGCTCTCGCCGAGAGGTTCTGGCAGGCCAGGACACCCGCCCCGATACGCCGCCTTCAAATCACCGCCGTCGCTCGATCTCCGGCATTGCTCGATGGCGGAAGCCCCCGGCATTTACCTTGGTGGCAGCCCGACAGGCGGCCGAACGACACCTGGAGACTCACCCTTCGGCCGGACCAGGATCGGATGCGGGGTACCCCCGGCGGATCGTCGGCTTCTTGAGCCCGGCGCGACACTCAGGAGCGCGGTGGACCTCGCCCCGAACATGGGGCTTGAACCTCTAGTCGGTAGAGGTCGTACACGCCCTGGCGAGGCGACAAGGACCACGTTCCATGAATCCCACACTGGCTACCTCCCGCTACCGCATCGCCGGCATGGACTGCGCCGCCTGTGCGGCCAAGATCACGAACGCCGTGCGCCGCGTGCCCGGCGTCTCCGACGTGTCGGTGTCGGTCACAGCCGGGACGATGACCGTCGAGCATGAGGATGACCCGCATCTCGGAGTCGCCGTGGTCCGCCAGGTCAACGGCCTCGGCGGTTATCGCGCCGCGCCCCTGTCCCAGGCGACTCAGGCCGACGTCGATGGCACCGGCACCCATAGCCATGGCCCCGACAATGCGAACGGGCAGGCCCAGAGCCACGACCATGGGACGCCAGCGGCGGAACCGTGGTGGCAGGGTGCCAAGATCCGCTTGGCAGCCGCGAGCGGCTGCGCCTTTGCACTGGCCTGGCTCGCCGCCAAGGTCGTCCCGGCCTACGAGCCCTGGTTTTACGGCGCCGCCGTCCTCGTCGGGCTCGTCCCCATCGCCCGGCGCGCCTTCGCCGCAGCTCGGTTCGGCACGCCCTTCACCATCGAAAGCCTCATGACGATTGCGGCCGCGGGCGCCCTCGTCATCGGGGCCGCCGAGGAGGCCGCCGCGGTGGTGTTCCTGTTCCTGATCGGCGAGCTGCTGGAGGGCGTGGCGGCCGGCCGGGCCAGGGCCTCGATCCAGGGCCTCGCGGCGCTGGTTCCCAAGACCGCCCTGGTCGAGCGCGACGGCACCACGACCGAGGTGCCCGCCGAGCAGCTGACCGTCGGTTCGGTCATCCTGGTGCGGCCCGGTGACCGCATCGCCGCCGACGGCGAGGTGGCCGAGGGGACCGGCGCCGTCGACGAGGCGCCGGTCACCGGCGAGAGCACGCCCAAGCGCAAGGGGGTGGGCGATGCCGTCTTCGCCGGCACCGTCAACGCGGATGGGGTGCTGCGCGTGCGCGTGACGGCGGCGGCGGCCGACAACACCATCGCGCGGATCGTGCAGCTGGTGGAGGAAGCGCAGGAGGCCAAGGCTCCGACCGAACGTTTCATCGACCGCTTCTCCACCTATTACACACCCGCCGTCGTCGCGGTCGCGGCGCTCGTCGCGGTCGTGCCGCCGCTGGTGTTCGGCGGGGCCTGGGGCGAATGGATCTACAAGGGCTTGGCGATCCTGCTGATCGGCTGCCCCTGCGCGCTGGTCATCTCGACGCCGGCGGCCATCGCCGCTGCCCTCTCGGCCGGCGCCCGGCGCGGCTTGCTGATGAAGGGCGGCACGGTGCTGGAGGGGCTCGGCGCCATCAAGGCCGTGGCCTTCGACAAGACGGGCACCCTGACCGAGGGCAGGCCCAAGGTGACGGACATCGTGGCGATCGGGCGGTCCGAGGACCAGGTGCTGTCCCTCGCCGCGGCGCTGGAGACCGGATCGAGCCACCCGCTGGCGCTCGCCATCCTGGGGCGGGCCAAGGCCGCGGGCGTGCCGGTGCCCCCCGTGAGCGACGCTTCGGCCCTTGGCGGCAAGGGCATCCTCGGCCGGGTCGGCGGCAAGGCGGTGTTCCTCGGCTCGCCGGCCGCGGCGGCGGAACGCGTCACCGTGCCCGAGGAGCACCGAACGCGCATCGCGGCGCTCAACGGCGAGGGAAAGACCGTGTCCGTGCTGCTCGACGGCGACGCGCTCGCCGGCTTCGTCGCGATGCGCGACGAGCCGCGCGCCGACGCACGGGCCGGCATCGAGGCGCTCAGGGCCTCGGGCGTGGAGCCGGTGATGCTGACCGGCGACAACCGGCTGACCGCCGAGGCGATCGGGCGGGATCTGGGCCTCGCGGTGCGGGCCGAGCTGTTGCCGCAGGACAAGCAACGCATCGTCCGCGAGTTGCAGGCGGGCGGCCGGAAGGTCGCCAAGGTCGGGGACGGCATCAACGACGCGCCGGCCCTCGCCGCGGCCGACATCGGCATCGCGATGGGGGGTGGCACCGACGTGGCGCTTGAGACCGCGGACGCGGCGGTGCTGCACGGTCGGGTCACGGATGTGGCCACCATGATCGCGTTGTCGAAGCGGACCATGGGCAACATCCGTCAAAACATCGCGGTCGCGCTGGGGTTGAAGGCGGTATTCCTGGTGACGACCGTGATCGGCGCGACGGGGCTGTGGCCGGCGATCCTGGCCGACACCGGCGCCACCGTGCTCGTCACCATGAACGCGCTTCGGCTCCTAGCACCCATCCGGAGCGCCTGAGACGTGGCGGACCGTCCGCGCCGCTGACTTCCGGCAGTCAGCGTCCGTTGACGGCCGCCCCGTGCGGGTAGCGCCCCGCCTTGGACGAAGGACGTGGCGTCGGAGGGCGCTGCATCGGCCCTCCGCCTCAGCGAGCGATCAGCCGCCTCAGCTTCAGCAGGCGGGTTTCTCTCGGTTCGTGGGGGTCGAGCGCGTTCGCCATCCCGCCCCCAGGGCGCATCAGGTAGGTCGTAGCCGTGTGGTCCATCGTGTAACCGCCGCCCTCGATCGGGACTTTTCGGAAGTAGGCGTGGTAGGCCCTCGCGGCCGCCTCGACCTCCGCGATCGTCCCGGTGAGGCCGACGATGCGCGGGTCGAAGGCCCGGAGGTAGTCGGCGAGGATCTGCTTTGTGTCCCGTTCGGGATCGACCGTGACGAACAAGGCAGTGACCTTGTCCGCATCCGGGCCAAGCGCCGCCAAGAGCTCGGTCATCTCCAAGAGGGCGGTCGGGCACACCTCCGGGCAGTGGGTGAAGCCGAAGAAGACCGCGAGTGGCCTGCCTTCGAAGTCACCATCCGTCAGCACCTCGCCCTTGTGGCTTGTCAGACGGAAAGGGCCTCCGATTTGGGTTCGGTCCGGTGTCGACGCCATCCGCCGTGGCTTCGGCTCGAAGAGGCCGTTGCCGTAGAGGCCAAACGCGACCAGGGCCGCCAGGGAGAGCGTCCAGGGACCGGCCCGCACGATGCGAAGTCTCTTCATCGGAGTTTCCCATGATGCCCGCGCCCTTTTGACCGACCATGCTTCCGGCGGCGCGATGGAGGATCGCGCCGGGGAGGAGGCGACGAATGGGGCAGCGCGGGAGGTGATCTCCGCATCCCCAGGATCGAACAGAGTGGGAGCACGCGGCGATCCTGAAGCAGCATCGCACCGTGAGCGCGCCAGGGACGGGACATGGGACGCTGGAGTGATACTTGTCCTCGCGGGGAGCGGAACGGCAGCTGGCCTGCCTCGAACGATTTGTGTGAGGAGCTCTCGCATCGGAAGAGGCGATCGGCGTTTGCCGCAGAGATCGGCCGTAGCACCTGTCGGGCTATCCGATGCAGCCCGCTCCGGGCTGCTGGCCTCGATGGGTTCGGCAAACAGGGGCTCGATCTGCGCATTGGGCTATGTCCCGCCGAAGCTGAGACGCGCTACTTTGCTCCAGCCGAGGTGCGAGCCTCGGCCGCCCGACCCAAACCAAAACGTCTCCGGGAAACCTGGGCCGGTTCACGCAATCCGCGGGCGGCACTCGTCCGGAGCCATGAGGAGGCGATGGCAATGAGCGGCAGCGATGAGCGGCCGATAGACACGCTCGTGATCGGCGGTGGCCCTGCCGGGCTGACGGCAGCGATCTATCTCGCCCGCTACCACCGGACGGTTGCGGTCGTCGACGACGGCAACAGCCGGGCCAAATGGATCCCGCGCTCGCACAATCACGCCGGCTTTCCCGACGGCATCGGCGGGGAAGAACTCCTGGCGCGCATGTCGGCGCAGGCCGGACGCTACGGCTCTCGGTTCGTGAGGGGCCGCATCGACGTGATCGAGGGGCATCCCGGCCGCTTTCTCGCGCGGGGAGACGGCATCGCCCTGGTGGCACGCACCCTCATCCTCGCGACCGGAACCGTGAACCGGCGGCCAGACGTCGATCCGGACACGCACCGACGGGCCCTCGATCGCGGCCAGCTCCGGTACTGTCCGGTCTGCGACGGCTTCGAAGCAACGAGCCAGGCGATCGGCGTCATCGGCGCTGACGCGCGCGGCGTCGCGGAGGCCTTGTTCCTACGCACCTACTCCGCTGACGTCACGCTTCTCCCGACCGGCCCGATGGAGATCACGGCCGGCGACCGCTCGCTTCTCGAACGGGCCGGCGTCGCGATGGAGGCACGTCCGCTGGCGCGGCTTGTCTTCGACGACGACCGCGTCACCGCGCTTTTGGAAGGTGGCGGCGAGCGCCGCTTCGACACCGTCTACCCCGCGCTGGGATCGGACTCGAACGACGGCCTCGCGCACGCGCTCGGGCTGGAGATGGGAGACGGCTGCTGCATCGCGGTCGACCAGAAGCAGCGCACGAGCCGCGAGGGCATCTATGCCGCGGGCGACATCGTCTACGCTCTCGATCAGATCAGCGTCGCCATGGGCCACGCCGCGATTGCGGCGACGACCCTGCACAACGATCTGCGCGCGCAGGAAGGCCGTAGTCAGCCGGGCCTTCCCTGACAATGCTCATTGCCAACCTCTTCATGATGGCGGTTGAAGCGTCGGGCGCGCAGGTGCAGTGCTTCGGGATGACCGATGCTCGGCAGATCGGCTGGACGGCGGTCATAGCGGTTGTGAGGGGCTGAGCTGGTTGCGCCGCTGGGGGGGACAGCGCCCCTGCACACGGCGCGCTCGGGCGACGACCTCGACACGACCGTCGCTCCGGATGAGGCCTTCGATGGTGGAGCATGGCAGGGATGGGGACAGGATCATCTCACCTCGTGAAGCAGCCCGTGCCCCCCTCGCAGCAACCTTGCCACCCGAGAGGCGAGTGAACCACCGAGCCGCTACTGCTGGCGGATTACCCCGCGCCGGCCGTTGGCTGGGGCATCCGGCAGATCGCGCTGGAGGAATTGGCGGTCGCGAACATGGTGTGCCCGGCCTCCGGCGCCATGCCTGAGCCAGGCACGCACATGGCGCAGAAGGAATGGATGAACCGGTCCATCCAGGACGCGGGCTGGGGGACGTTGACCGGGATGGTCCGCTACAAGGCCGCGAGAGCCGGTGCCGCGCTGATCCTGGTCGATGCGTAGAGCACGCCCGCCGAGTGCGGGTGGTGCGGCGCGGCTCCGCCGGCGCCGCTGCCCGTGCGGGGCGGACGAGCACCGTGACGTCAATGCGGCCAGGGTGATCCTCGGCCGTGGTCGCGCGGCGAAGGCCGCTGGCGAAGGGGTCACCCCTCGGGGGCGCCGACGCGGGCCGTCGGGCCGTGCGTCGCCCCGGGATGCACGGCCCGGCGTGAACCGCGCCGGAGACCGGCGGGCGAGGTCATCGGCCTCAAATGACGACTGACCCGAAAAGACCCTCGTGCCCACCGAGATGCCGGAGCCGGCGGGCAGCGTCCGACTTCCGGATGGCGAGCTCCCCGATCCTGAGCACGCCGAGCCGGTCGGGCGCGTGGCGGGGCGGGCTGTGCGGGTCCGCCTCGCCGGCCCGCACCGGCGGCCTATCCCTTGAACGCTGTGTTGAGCTGTAGGGTCGCGAACGTCACGATCGATAGGATCGCGGCGATGTCGTAGAGCCCGTAGCCGACGGCTGCCCCGAGCGCACCCGTCGCCCACAGGCTCGCCGCAGTGGCGGTGCCGGAGGTTCCCCCGGCGCGCTTGAGGATCGCGCCGCCGCCGATGAAGCCGACGCCGGTGATGAGACCCTCGATGATCCGCGCCTGACCAGCCGAATCCTGGCCCAGCACTCGGATGGCGACGATCACGAAGCCGCAACTGGCGATCGCCACGAGCGGGAAGGTGCGCAGCCCTGCGCTCCGAGCCTCATGCTCGCGGTTCCAGCCGATAGGCAGGGCCAGGGCGTACGCGACCGCGAGGGCGATGAGGTGGGAGGCGACCTCCCAAAGGTCGAAGTTGCGTCCTGGCATTCGGTCCCCCTGCCCGACCGGGCGATCCGTCTACGACCTCAGGACGACGAGCGTCGCCTTCTCGATCCGCGCGAAGACGGCGATCACATACACGTACTTCGGGCAGGCCCCTACCGCGGAGCAAAGCCCCATGCGCTCGGCCATCGCGAACCCCGAGGCCCCCTTGCGGGCGGAGCTGGCAGTCACATCACGGCACCGCCCGATCCCAATGGGGGCGGCCGAGCGACCGTCCCGTTAGGTGGATGTTTCCGATGGCACTTCCGTATCGCCGGGCGCGGCATTCGGCTTCCCGGCCTCCCGCACGGACGACCGCAGCGCATCGCGAATGTCCTCGTCATCGGGGAGCGGATCGTAGCGACCGTTGCGGTGGCGGTAGAGGCGACAGGTCAAGGCGGCGGGCTCATCGCCGACCGGCGCGATGTCGCGGCCATCGACACGGATCGTGGGCGAGCCGACAAAGTTCTCGTCCCTCGCCTCCCGCAAGACCAAGATCTCGCGCAATTCGATGGCCTGTGGATCCAAGCCGAACTCCGGCAGGAGGCGGCGCAGCTGGGTCAAAGCCTCCGCGTGAGACGGGCAGTCCTCCCAGTAAAGCAGTGCGACATGCGGCGGGGTCATCGCTCGCTCCCGCCAGGACCGGACCCGAGGGTCCACTTCACGGTGCAACCGACGGGTTTGGTCTCAGGGACTGCCACATCCCTTCCGGCGAGCACGGCGTCCAGGGCGGCGCGCAGCCATCCGGCGTCGCGGGATGGGTCGCGGTGGTCCTCATCCGGCGCACCGTGATAGGCGACCCGTCCGTCGGCATCGAGCACGAACGCCTCTGGGGTATGGCGTACGCCCCATGCCCGAGCAACTTCCTGGCCGGCGTCCATCAGGTAGGGACTGGCCATTTCCCCGGCCGTCACCCGATGTCTGCAGGCATCCAGCGTGTCATGGGGGGAAACGATCGGGTCGTTCGCGTTGATCTGCAGGACGCGGACCAACAGATCATAATCACGCGCCACGTTTTGTATGCGCTCATGCCAGGCAAGTGCCCAGGGGCAGTGGTTGCAGGTCCAGACGATCAGGGTGGCCGGGACCCGCCCTCCGTGCAACGACGTCGACCGGTCGCTCGTATCGCGCAGCACGAACGGCGGGGCACGATCCCCCACGCGGAGGGCAGGCTTGAGATCAGCAGGCTCCTTGTGGTGCGGCGAAGGCTCCAGATGTTGGATGCGCCCGTCGTCTCCGAGAGTGAAGGCGACATCGAGCGCCGAGAGGCCGTTGGGACCAGTGCGCCCATCCGCCCCGCCGGTGAACCTCGCGCGAAGGGCCAGCCTCGTGGCGGTTGCGGCGGGCAACAGGCGCCATTCCAGCGCCTGCATCGCAGGTCCGGCCGGCATCCGCGCTTGGTGAGCCAAGACCGCATCGATGCCGACGACCGTCTGGCCGGCAAAGGTCAGTCTCACGTCGTCGCTCAGCGCGGAACGGCGGGCGGCATCGGCCGAGGGCCCGGTCTGCCCGAGGGCGTTCATCCATGCGGCGACGGCAGTCGGGAGCTTGTCAGGCAACACCATGGTTCGAATCTCCTCGTGGGACACGTCGCTGGTCTGGGTCAGCCGCCCCATCGCTCGGAGCCGTCCCGGTCGTTGCGCCAAGGGGCGTCACGACCGACGCGACACAGGGTGATGGCGAACAGTTGGACCGACGATCCATCGAGCGAGTAGACGCTGTCCTTGCAGGCAAAGTCGGCGCTTCCGGTCTCGCGCTGCACCAAGACTTGCCCCGTGACGGGACTGGTCCAAGGCAGAAGGGGCTTGGCCGTCCAAGCGGCCGTGGCTCCGGGCGGGAGATCGGCGACTGCGCTGCTGATGGCGGCCATCTCTCCGGCGTGTATCAGGCGCTGCCAAAGTCGGCCCGCGGCACCGACGACGGGTAACGGCACCAGCAGCACCGCCGGGATCAAAAAACGGAAACGTCCTTGCGGCAACACGACCCTTAACCTAGCGAATGAACGTTGCCTCGATGCGACGCGGCCCCGGTACCGCCGATCCCGCGGTCCAACTCGCGCCGCACGAGTCGGCTGACCTCCGCGCGAGACGCTCCCTTGGCCCGGTGCGGGGAACGATCCGATGCCTGCGGCACACCCGACGGCATACCGGCGTCCCTGCGCGACCGCCAATCGTCATTGATGCAGGCTGTGATCAGGATCGATGATCAACCTTGAGCTTCGGCACCTACGATCGTTCGTCTGTCTCGCCGAGGAACTACACTTCGCGCGAGCCGCCGCACGCCTCAACATCGTGCAGCCGGCGCTCAGCGCGCAGATCCGCGGCATGGAGGGCATGCTCGGCGTTGAGTTGTTCGATAGAGGCCGACACAAGGTGGCGTTGACCGAACCAGGGCGCCTCTTGCTGGCCGAGGCCCGCGCAACCCTGGCGCAGGCCCAACACAGTATCGAGGTCGTTCAGCGCGCCGGGCGCGGGGAGGCCGGCCACCTACGGATCGGCTACACCGGCGCCGCTGCGTACTCGGGACTGATGTCGCGCCTGGTCCGCGATTTCCGCCGACGCGCGCCCGCCGTCACCTTCGGCTTCGAGGAGCTGTATCCGACGCTGCAACGCGATGCGCTCCTGGCAAGCCGCATCGACATGGGACTGATGGTGTTCCTGCCCTCGTTCCGCGACGAGCGGCTGGCCCATCGCGTGATCGAGCATTGGTCGCTGGTGGTTGCGCTGCCTGCCACCCATCCGCTCGTGTCCTGCGATCGGATCCGCCCCGATCAACTTCAAGGAGATGCGTTCGTCGTCTACGCGGCGCACGGCGGGGAACTCGGCGGGGAAGTTTTGGACCGGATCGGTGTGGTGCCGACCGCCGTCCATAGAGCCGCAACCGTGACCTCGCTCCTTGCCCTCGTTGCAGCCGGGCTTGGCCTTGCCGTCGTTCCCTCGGGTTTGGCAATCAGCACGACCGCCGACGTTGTTTTCCGATCCCTCGACTTATCGATTCCACCGCTGGAGGTTTCAGTCGTCTATGACGCGACGACCATGGTCCCGGCCCTGATGAATTTCATCAATGCATTCACATGACGGTCGCTGGCGAACGTTTCCGGCACAAAGACGCTCACTTCGCCATGTCAGCGAGATTCCTCGCAGGGATTGTATGTCGGAAGCGGGAAGATCGATTGGGTCGGTTGTCGTGATGAAAGCCGATCGCGGCCGCGATCGGCGACAGGTGGCATCAGCCCTCGACCTCGGCCATTAGCCCTTCAACCGATCCGGCGGCGCTCGGCCGCGGCATCGGGATGATCGTGGCGACTTTTCTCGGGTTCGGGGCGGTCGCTGCGAGACGGAACTCGTATCGCGGTCGGTTCGGTCCTCGCAACCGCAGGCAATCCAAGCTTCACGCAGCAAGCCCTGCCGGCCTCGTCGTGGGCGACATTCCGACGGACACGTCCGCGTCCCACAAGCCAAGCCGGCGCGTCGTCGGCATCGTTCTCGGCCCTGACCCCGGTGGACGTATCTTACGAGTACCGTCGCTCACGGTACAGGGTGCATCGTTTCGAGTCCTGTCTCAGTTTGAACCAGCCCGCGGGCCGGCGCTCCTGCGATTCCGTCCCACTTCCCGGACGCGCATGCGCGGCGGGGTCTGCGGCCCAGGCGACACCACGGACTGGTGGCCGGGGCCCGGCCGGGCGGATCCTCGCCCGCGAGCATGAGGCCGCGGGCGGGATCGGCGCCCCCTCGCAGTTCGGTTTCCCGGTCCCCGCTGGCCATCCGCGACGATTTGCCGATGAGTTGGCGTCGGGGGAGCCCAACGCAGGAGGTGACCTGTCGCCGCTCGCGGAACCTTTGTCGTCCCCCCGGAACGGGTGGGCGTCGGCCCCGGGGCAGACATGGCTCGCCCTTCAGAGATCTGCTGGCGGATCCCGGTCGGCGTCAGGCGCCCCCCTGATCGCGGAGATCGGAACCCATGCGGCGCCCGGGAACGGGCCGCACGACGGGTGACGGGCGGCCGGCAGCGGGCGAGCCTCGCCCGCGGGGCCTCATCCCACCAGCTCGTCGAGAAGAAGCAGCAGCAGGAAGCCGACGAAGAACATGGCGGTCACCCAGGGACGGTCCTCGGACTCGTGCGCCTCGACCAGCAGTTCCTCGGTGACGAGGTAAAGCAGCGCGATCAAGCCGAAGGCCAGGAAGCCGCCTTGGACGGGGGCGGGCATGGAGCCCACGGGACCGCCGAGCAGGGCGCCGAGCGGCAGCAGCAGGACGAGACCCGCCGTCGCGCCGACCACCTTCCACTTCGATGCGCCGCCCTCGCCGAGCTCGCTGGCCACCGTGAGGCCCAGGAACAGCACCTCGACGGTGAGAGCCACGGTGAGCAGGAAGCCGGCCCTCGCGGCGGATGCGAAGGCGATGCCCAGCACGAGGCCGTCCACCAGGATGTCGATGCCGGTCACGGTCAGCAGCCCCACCGGCCCGGCCGCCCGCCGCTCCAGCATGCGGACCCCGAGCATCGCCGCCACGCCGACGGCGCCCCCGACCAGCGTGGCCCAAGGGGAGCCGACATGCTTCAGGTCTGGCAGGATCTCGCCGGCGGCAGCGGCGAACACCACCCCCGCCGCGAGATGCTGGATGGCGCTGACGAAGACGGCCCCCGGCCGCAGGTTGGCCGCGATCGCGGCCCCGAGGATGGCCGCCGCGGCCGGGATCAGCGTGTAGATCCAGGCTTGCATCGTGGCCTCACGCGGCGCCGTTCGGGCGGGCGGCGACGGGCCCGTCGTTGCACCCGAAGCGCTGCCCCTCGCCCCCGCGGAACTTCCGCCGGGCCTGCCGCGGGACCTGTGCGGACGTGGCCGGCGAGATGCCGGCCCTCGTCCTGGCGACCGCGAGGCCGGTCCACGCGCTCGACGGGTCGCGGAGGCAGTGCGCCGCGGCCGCGGCGTCCCCATCGTGCCGGAACGGCCCGGCAGCAGGCGCGCCCGTTGGCCCGCAGGCACGGCCGATCGGGTCCGCGTCGCGGCAGAGGCTGGCCATGTCACGCTCCCTTCCGAGGTCGAGCCGCGAGCCCTAGATCATCCAATGGCCGGTGGGGCAAGCCTCCCGGGCCGTGCGGGAAGCGAAATGAATCGAGCGACCCCGGCGCCATCGCGCCGGGGTCGCTCGGTCTTCCACGTCGCATCCTTCCCGGCCTCGCCCCACCTCGTCGCGTGCCCGATGCGCGATCGCCGCCGCGACGGAGATTCCCGGCGCGGCCTGGCTTGAGCCGGGGATCGATCCCGCGCCGACGCCGATGCCGTTCGTCACCTTCCTGCGGGTGCCGCTGCGAGAACCCGGCCGCGTCTTCGACCTGGCCCGCATCCGCGGGGCCCTGCTGGCCGCCGCCTCCTCGTCGGTGCCGCTGTCGGGCACGGCCCCCGATCTGGTATCTGCCAGCCGACCCGATGCTGCCCGCCGGCCTTCCGATCTACCGGTTCCGGGATTTGGCGACGGTCTACGGCACTGCCTGCCAGGAGCCGATCCAGGGGAGTTCGGCGACGGCATCATGTCGGCGATCGGCTCTGGACATGGACGTGGCTCAGAAGGCCAAGAACGAGCGCGACCGCGTGCGGCCCAGGATGTCGGGGAAGCTCCCGCTATACAAGCGTCACGGCGACGACGACACCTCGAATGCGGTTTCAAGGAGGACCAGGGACGCGGGTCCGGCCGGCGGCTGGCGAGCCGTCGCGCCGGTCATATCGAGGCGGCGGGCCCACTCCGTCCCACCAGGCATCCCGGTCGGGATATGCGTCATGACGGTCGAAATCGACAAGGACCCGTCGGCCGCCCCACGAACCCGCCGAGGCATGGAAGTGAATGAGGTGCGTCGGTTCGGCGGGGCGACACTCGACATCTTAGCCGAGACTAACAATCACAGTCCGGCCCAAGAAAATGCGGCCTAACTTGCTCATCCGTCAATCGGATTCATGATTTTTGGGCTTGACCGCCTCGGCCCTTCGTTTACTGGAATGCCGTCGCCGGCGCGCCTGTGCCGCCCGCGTCGCACACCGGAACCCTCTCCACCCCATGCCCAGCGACAGTCACAGTCGATCGACTGTGCCGCGCGCCGGCTAGGTCGCACGGACTCGCCCTGGAAGGGTGAACCCGGGACCTGGCCGCACGCGCGGCCCGTCCCAGGAGACCCTCATGTCCATCGTCCATCTCGCGTGGGCCGCGTCCGCGCCCGCCATTCCCCCTCGCGAAGGAACGGCGCCTCCTCGTCTTTCGGCCCACTGGTCGCTGAATCCCGCCACGGGTCGCCTGGAGTGTGCCTGGGTTCGGGCGCCGGGCCCACTGCAGGCGGCCGCGGTTGCCCAGGATCGCCCTGGACGTCTTGCGTTGCCGGAAGCGGCGTGAGACGGGGGCCCGCAAAGCTGCCCTCCCCCGACCCGCGCGGACAGGCGAGGCGTCCTTCGTTGGCGGATCTGCGCCGCGACGTCAGCCGGCCCGCGCGCGGCGGCCGCGGGCGCAAGACATCCGTACGACGCCAGTGACCGAATCGAGGCTGCGGTGGATTCCGGGGTTGCCCGCCAGCCCATCGCCGTCCACGACGGGCCGGAGGGGCGCCATGGCGCGATCGGGATCCGGCCGTCATCGAGATGTCTTGCGGGTTTGTGACTGACGCCCATGCCTTCGGGGCGACGTTCGCGGGCCTCGCCCCGTCGGAGCGAAAGCCGCCAATCAGACGATTCATCGCCGGCGTGCGACGTTCGGAAGTTTAGCCATGCGTACCCTAGTCAGGCTTGCGATCGCCGCTCCATGGTGCGTCCCGTTGATCCCGGAGGCGGGAGCCGCGGACCTGGGGATCCCCGCGCCGTCCGCGGCCAGCTTCGTCGATTGGTCGGGGCCGTACCTGGCCGGGCAGGCCAGCGGGGGCGCGTCGTACGGGGGCTTCGACCTCGGCGCGCCGCGCGTCGGGGGCCGGACCCTCCCCGATTTCCGGACAGGCGACGGGGCCGGGCGCAACGACGCCGGCCGGCGGGCGACCTCCGCGGTCGGCGGCCTCGCCCTCGGCTGGGACTGGCAGGCCGGGCAAACGGTGATCGGGCTGGAGGCGGACCTCTCGGCGGCATCGCTCAAGCGGCCGGTCCTCGGCACGACCCCCGGCTTCGGCTACGAGCGCCGCGACGGGCTGGACGGGCTCGACATCGTGCGGGCCAAGACCGGCGCGTACGGCACGCTCCGCGCGCGGCTGGGCTACAGCTTCGACCGCTACCTCGTGTACGGGAGCTTCGGCCTGGCGGCCGCCGACAGCCACGTGCTGTCGACGTTCCCGGGGCAGGACGGGACCGCCCCCGACCGCGGCCGGCGCGAGTTCGGGTCGGTCGGGTTCACGTTGGGCGCGGGCATCCAGTTCGCCATCCTCCCGAACTTCGCGCTCGGCATCGACTACCGCTACCTGGACCTCGGGCGGACCGACCGCCTCGGGCTCGGCTTCGTGCCCGGCGCCGACGGGGGCCCCTTCTCCGCGCGCGTCGGCGCCGCCTCGAACCAGGTGTTGGCCCGCCTTTACTGGTTCCCGGGGGGCCTCGCCCTGCCGCCCGAACCCGACGACGCGGCGCCGCACGATCCGGACACAGGCAATTCCGACCGCATCTCGGTGCACGGGCAGACGACCCTCGTCGCGCAGGGCGTGCCAAACTTCCGTTCGCCCTACGTCGGCCCTCAGAGCCTGGTCCCGAGCCAGACCCAGCAGACCACGACCGCGACCGTGTTCCTCGGCCTGAGGCTGACCGACAGCACCGAGCTCTACTACAACCCGGAGTTCAGCCAGGGCTTCGGCCTCAGCCGGACCACTGGCGTCGCCGGCTTCCTGAACGGCGAGGCGCAGAAGGCCGGCGCCGCGGCGCCCCGGCTGCGGTCGAACCGCTACTACGTGCGCCAGACCTTCGGGCTCGGCGGCGAGACCGAGACCGTGCCCGACGGGCCCAACCAGTTGGCCGGGACGCGCGACGTCGAGCGGGTCACGGTGGTGGCCGGCAAGTTCGCGCTCGGCGACTTCTTCGACGGCAACGCCTACGCGCACGACCCGCGCGTCGACTTCTTCAACTGGTCGCTGTGGGCCTCCGGCGCCTACGACTTCCCGGCCAACCTGCCAGGCTACACGCAGGGCGTCATGGTCGAGTACAACCGGAGCGCGTTCGCCGTCCGCGGTGCCTACACGCAGGTCCCGAAGGAGCCGTCCAGCGACGTCCTGGACCCGAGGGTCCTCCGGCGCGGCGGGGCCACGCTGGAGTTCGAGGAGCGCCATACCCTTCCGCTCCTCCACCAGCCGGGCAAGCTGCGCGTCGGCCTGTTCAGCAACGAGGGCGTGACCGCGAACTATCGCGACGTCGTCGCCCTCACGCAGGCGGGCGCGTTCGCCGACGCCAACGAAGCCGCGGCCGCAACGCGCCGCCCGAGGCGCAAGAGCGGCTTCTACGTCAACCTGGAGCAGGCCCTGACGGCCGACCTCGGCTCGTTCCTCCGGTTCAGCGACGGCGACGGCCGGACGGAGAACCTGTCGTTCGCCGACATCGACCGCTCGCTCTCGGGCGGCCTCTCGCTGAAGGGGGCCGGCTGGGGAAGAGCGCAGGACACCGTCGGCGTCGGGGCCGTGATGAACGCCCTGTCGCCCTCGCACCGGGCATACCTCGCGGCGGGCGGCCTCGGCCTGGTCGTCGGCGACGGGCGGCTTCGGTACGCCGCCGAGCGCGCGTTCGAGGCGTACTACGCCGTCGGCGTCAGCAGGGCCGTGACGGTGACGTTCGACTACCAGCACGTCGACAGCCCGGGATACAACCGCGACCGGGGGCCAGTGGACGCCTTCGCCACGCGCCTGCACGTCGACTTCTGACGGCATCGAGACCAGGGAGACGAGCCGACGGGCTCGACGGCAAGCCGTCGTGGCGGATGCGGCAGCGCCGGATCGGACCTGACGCCAGGGCCGTCTGGGTCAGCGCAGTCGCAGGTGGGATCCCGCGAAGGGCGGGAGTGCGATCCATGCGTCGGTTTCGGTCTGGCCCGATGCTGCATAAGCCTCGGACAGCCTCTCGAAGGCGATCTCGTCCCACGCATAGCAGTCGACTGGCCGAAATCCGATCGGTTGGCTGCGGCCGGTCCTGATCGCGTCGAGAAATCGGGGATTGGCGACGTACAAGACGTCCGGCCCCGTCGCGAGGATGACGCGTTTCAGGGGCTCCCCGTCGTAGGCTCGTACCAGGGCGAGATGCGCGTGATCCATCGAGGCCTCCATGGCCTGTTCGTGCCACCGATCCCCGTTTGATCAACCCTCTGGTTCCGCGGCGATTCGAGTGGCTGACCTTAACGAAACAGTAAGGCACCTTTGGCGAAACAGAAGGGCTTTGACGATGCCGCGACTTGCTGAGGGGGTGCGAATTCCGCCGGCCCCGTTTATGTTTCGCTGAGCGCCGTCTTGGCTGTAATCACTGTCCTGCGCGATCACGGCACGCCAAATCCCATCGACGAAATGGCGTTGCAGCACGTGTCTCAGAGTATGCGACGGCAGGTGCTCTCGGGCCTGAGGTTTCTGCGGCTGATCGATGCCCGTGGCCGTGCGCTGCCGAGGCTGAAATCCCTGGTTGTGGCGTACGAGACTCCGGCATGGCCGACCGTGCTGACGGGCGTGCTCAAGGCGGCTTACGAGCCGCTGTTCCAGCATGAGCTCGGCACGATGTCGCCGACTGTGTTTCAGCGCCTGTTTCGCTCGCAGTATCCCTCGACGGATGGCGTAACGCGGAAGGCCCTGACGTTTTTCATCAGCGCGGCGCGGTCGGCCGAGATCCCGTTGAATGGGGATCTCTTCGAGGGCCGCCGCGTGCGACGGGGTGGGCAGCGGCGGGAGGCTTTGGGCCGCGAGAATGGCGGCCGTGTCGAGCCCGTCGACGACGCACAGGATGAGACCCCGAGCCTTGGCGAATCGGGGGGCGAGGAATCCCCAGGAAAGGTGATCGCGGCCGATGACGGGCACGCGGCGCTCGCCTTTCTGACGGACCTTCTCGACGAGGCCCGTATGACGGGACAGGAGCAGGAGGCCGTGTGGACCCTGGTGAAGTATGTCCGCCGCTGCCGCGACCACGCGCATCGCGCTGCGTGACGACTCTTGATCCGGTTCGTGCCTGACTGCGTCTGGTCTCATGGCGTCGTCAATTTGACCGGTCTCGGCCAGGGGACGCCCCGCGCCGCCGGAGCTTGGGGCCCGTCGCGCGCAGGATCCGCGCCGCACGGATGCGCCGGTAGCGTGGGTTGTCGATCCGCCGCAGGCGCTTCAGGCGTTTGTCTTGAAGGACGGGGAGGAAGGTCCGGTCGCGGCGAAAACCTTCGGGCAGGCGGAGGATCTGGCGCGCGAGATCGCCGGGCCGGGCGACTTTTCGGAACATCCGCTGAGTGAGCCCGGCTTCGCCGGCGGCAGTGAAGAAGCGGCGCGGCCAGTCTTCGATCCACGCCGCGACGGTCTCGACGATGACAGCACAGTCGCCGGCACTGAGACACCGCGGGCAGATCTGAAGCGCGTGCCGGATCCGTGTGCGGCGATAGATCCCGGCCGACAGGATCAGGGACGCATCGCCCGATCCCCGCCCGAACCGACGGCGAGGGGCATCCAAGGTCATCGCGCGGACCCGGTCGAGCGTCAGGCCGGCGCGACCCGCGAGATCGGCGAGCCATGCGGTGTCCGCGACCTGGTCGAGATCGCGGTTCCACACCGGTCGGTCCGGCCACCACAGTGCGGCGAACGGCTTCACGACCTCCAGGGTGATGCCGTGATCGGCGGCCGCTTCCGCCGCGCGCTCAGGTATAGAGCCCTGATCGACACAGGCGAGGTTCACGCTGTCACTGGTTGCCCTCTGCACGGCACAAGCGAGCGCGGCCACGGCTGCGCGATCATCGGCGTTGGCCGGTGTGACGTGCAGAGCCAGCACTTGGCCGAGCGTACCGACCGCTGCGTGCAGCTTCGAGCCACGGGTGCGCTTGTGACCGTCCCAAGCGGCGCGAGCGACGCTCTCAGGGGTCGAACGCGGGGTGCGGCTGTCGTGCACCACGGCCGAGGGCTCCTCGGCACGACCCGCAGCCAGGCGCAACACGGCGCGCAGGTTGTGGATCAAGCTCTCGAAGCAGCCGGGCCGCAGCCAACGTTGCGCCTGATCGTACACGGCGTGCCACGGCGGCAAGTCATGGGGCATCGCGCGTTGACCTGACCGGCTGGCTTTGGACCGGGCTGATTGAGAGGATCAGCCGGGACCGAAGGAGCTGGGTATGAAGCGGGGTCAGAAGACGAGCGCAAAGCAGGTCGTGCTCAAGCTGCGCCAGATCAAGATCCTGACGGCACAGGGCAAGAGCTTGGCGCTCGCATGCAAGGAAGCCGAGATCCCAGAGCAAAGCTACTATCGCTGGCGCAAAGATTACGGCGGCTTACAGATCGATCAAGCCAAGCGAATGAAGGAGCTGGAGCGCGAGAATACCCGCCTGCACCGGCTGGTCGCCGATCTGTCCCTTGAAAAGCAGGTGCTCGCGGACTTCGCCGCGGGAAACTTGTAGCCCCCGAACGACGCCGGCAGGCGGTCGATGGTGCCCGAGAGAAGCACGGTCTCTTGGAGCGCCACGCCTGCCGGATCGTCGGCCAGCACCGGGGCACGCAGCGTTACGTGCCCACGGTTGCGGCCGACGAGGATGAACTGACCCGCGCCATCATCGCCCTGGCGTCCGAGTACGGCCGCTACGGCTACCGCCGCGTGACCGCGCTGCTGCAGGCGGCCGGCTGGCGGGTGGGCAAGGACCGGGTTCAGCGCATCTGGCGTCGTGAGGGGCTGAAGGTCCCAAAAAAGCACCGACCGCGCAGCCGCCTCTGGCTGAACAACGGCTCGTGCGTGCGGCTGCGCCCGCTCCACCCCAACCACGTCTGGAGCTTCGACTTCGTCCAGGCGCAGACCCATGACGGGCGGAGCCTGCGCGTCCTGACGCTGATTGACGAACACAGCCGGGCCTGCCTCGCGCTGAAGGTGGCGCGGCGCATCGGCAGCCTCGGCGTGATCGAGGCGCTGGCCGACGCGATGTGCCTGCACGGCATCCCGGAGCATCTCCATTGCGACAACGTCCTACGTAGCGATGAAGGACGGCTGGCCAGGCAACAGGTCTCCGTCCGCGAACATGCGCCCGCGGTGTGTTTGTCGTCAACGTCGATCCAGGCGGCTCCTGCCGATCCGGAAGAACTCTCGGCCATAGCGAACACAGGATCCAGCCGATGCACGCGGCACCGTGGTCCTCACCGTCCTCAACACGAGATGTCGATCCAGGCAGGAGACCCGAGCATTATCTACAGGGTCGTGGTTCTCACGCCCTCACGGCTCTGCTGAGAGGGGTTCTCCCACCTGGCACCGGCCCCTCGACGAAGGGCCGGTAGTCGGCACCGGTCTTGATGACGGCGTGCACCACGCGCGCCATCTTGGCGGTGATCGCGGTCAGCGCCTTACGCCGCAGGTCGGCATTGTGCCGGTCGCGGGCGATGTAGCGCTCGAACTTGTCGCGGAAGCCGTTCTCCCGCTGCCGGATAGCGACCTGTCCGGCCAGCCAGAGCGTACGCCGGAGCCGGGCGTTGCCGTACTTCGACAGCTTGGTCTGGCCGCGGAAGGTGCCGGATTGCTGGGTGGCCAGATCGAGCCCGCAGAACTTCAGGAACTGCCGGTGATGGCTGAAGCGGCGCAGGTCGCCGGCCTCAGCCAGGATGGTCAGGGCGTTGATCGGGCCGATGCCGGGGATGCGGCGCAGCAGCTTGTAGTCGGAGCTGTCGGTCAAGAGGGCGTCGGCCGTGGCCTCGATGGCGTCGCGCTGCTGGATCAGCCCGCGCGCCTCGCCGATGACGAGCCGGAACATGCTCACCGCCGGAGCGTCAGGCGGCACCGGCAGGCCGATCGAGCTGTGGGCCGTCTCGTAGATGTCGCCGAGCAGTTGCGCCTTGGCGACCTTGCGCCCGACGACATCCCAGGCGGCGGCGATGAAGGCTTCCTTGCTCAGCGCGGTGATGCAGGCGGGCGTGGGGAAGCGATCGAGGAAGGCGAAGAACCAGTCCGAGCGGCTGTTGTGGCGGAAGCGGTCGACCTCTGGGAAATACAGCGGCAGGTAGTGGGTCAGGATCCGATGCAGCACCTCGGTCTTGGCCCGCGAGACGGCGTCGTGCGTCTTGGACAGCTCCTGCACGTCGTTGATGCCGGCGGCGAGCGGGTCGTGATACACCTGCGAGGCGCCGATGCGGATCATGTGCAGCATGACTTGGGCGTCCTTCGGGTCGTTCTTGTCCCAGCCGTTGTGCAGGGCCTCGCGGGTGCGGGCGAGCCCCACGGAGGAGATCAGGCGCACGGCAAAGCCGGCCTGGAGCAGGCGCCAAGCGATCGGGCGGTGATAGTTGCCGGTGGCCTCGAAACCGCAGGTCACCGGCTGGCCGAGGTTCGACAGGAGCGCGATCAGACGGTCGTGCTCGGCGCGGGTGTTGAGGACGCTCAACCGGCGTCGTCGGCCGGAGCCGGGCACCTCGATGAGGACCTCGTTGCGGGCCTTGGCGACGTCGATGGCTACGAGAACGCCGGCCGGCGGCGTAAGCTGTGGTCTGGTCATGGTCGATCCGTCTCCGGAATGAGGCTTCGAACACCGTCATTCTAGAGACCTGTCGATCGGCCATGACCGCCCAGGGCGGCGCGCTGCGCTCAGCATGGCTTCGCGCGCCGCCCCAGAGCCGTCGAGCCATCTTCCCGATGTGCTATGGCCCCGAGATGATTGCGAAGGCGCTGCGCAAATGGGTCGCCAAGACGGGCCCGCAGATCCAGTACATCACCCCAGGCTCGCCGTGGAAGAACGGGTACTGCGAGAGCTTCAACGGCAAGCTGAAGGACGAGTGCCTGAGGCAGGAGATCTTCTACTCGCTCAAGGAGGCGCAGACCGTGATCGGGATCTGGCAGAACACATACAACCGCGTCCGGCCGCATTCGTCCTTGGGCTACCGGCCGCCCGGGCCCGTCACCTTCCCGGATCTGGCCTTCCGGCCTCCATGGTCGCTGCCATGCAGTAGCCTCTCACTCGGCCCGGTCCAAAATACCGGTCAGGTCACCCGTGCCGACGGCCGGTGAGGAAACTCGCAGGGATCGACAGGTTTCGCGAAGCGGCTCGGCCGTTCGAAGCCTAACGATGTCCAGGGCGCGGCGAACACGCCTACGGCGCGGAAGGCCCACGGCAGCTTGGTACGCGTTTACCGAACCTCGCCCCGAGACGACGGCCCGTCCGATCGGGGAGCCGCGGAGGGGGCAGCGGGTCAGATGGACGGGCTCGGTCCATCGAGACCCGGACGATCGTCGGGCGATGGCGCCGTCTCTTGGTCCGGAGCACCTGCGGCGATGAAATCGAGGAGGGCTTGTTCCCGGTCGATTGGCCCGTTCGTCGCCGCCGGACGGCGTTGGCCATCGACGTCGAATGCCTCGAAGTGGAGTTGCGCGTTGCCGACGTCGCCGAAGGCCGCCCTGATCGGCTTGGCGTGGTATTGGGGGAGTCGGTTCGCGGCGAGCTCGTACCAGACTTTCTCCCGGATCGTTTCCACCATGCCCGAGGGTGCGAAGAGCAGGCCGCGAAGGCCCTCCAGATCGTCCTGCGCCTTCAGGGTCGCGACGACGCACGCGATGTGCCGGGCGAGCTTGCGGGCGTTGCCGACCTCGAAGCGCTTGCTCCCGTCGCCGGGACGATCGCCTCGGAGAAGCAATGCCGTCATCACCGGGTCGCGCCTTACGAGTCGGGCGATGTCGTCGGCCGCCGCGAAGGCGGCCACGGCGTCGCCGGCCTCGATCGCGCGCCGGGCCTCGCGGACGCCCGACATGAACGCCTCTCCCGTCGGGGGCAACGGCCTGCGGGTTGCCAGCCGGTTCCGCACGCACTCCTCGTAGGTGGCGCCCGGGTACACGGTCTCGGTCTGCGTCTCGGATCTGACGGTCGGCCGCTCAGTCCCTGCCGGCATCAGGGAGGCCAGGTGGTCGGCGAGCTTCCGACCCAGGCGGTCGACATCCCCGTCGGGGCCGCTGAGCATGACTTGGTAGTTCACGTGCACGAAGGGATCGACCGGGGCGAAATAGAACGCGCGCGACAGCCCGAGGACCTGCTTCACCCGTTCGCGGATGTTGTCGGGCGCGGCATGGAGCACGGTTCCGGGTGCGACCGCCTCGATCCTGGATGTCCAGGACACATGCACGCCACAGGCGCGGGCCTCCTCCATCGCCTCGGTCATTGCCCCCCGGACGCCATCCTTCAGGCGAGCGGCCTGGACGGAGACGCAGGCGCCGACGATGCCGAACAGCTCGTCCATCCGGTGCTCCACCATGGATTGGTCGAGACACTGCACCGCTTCGTCGCCGCCCGCCTCGGCCAGCGACGCGCAGAGGTCGTCGAGGACCGCGCCGCGGTTCGCCTTTGGGAGGGCCTGGTTGAGGGCGAAGGCGCGAGTCTCGTCCGGATGTCCCACCGCCGGAATCGAGCGCGAGAGTCCGATATGGCAAAAATGCGTGACCCGCACGGTGGGGCCGACAGAAGAACTTATTTCCATGGATGTCATGACTGGCCCGTCCCGCTCAGTGCACCATCGAGCCCGATGCCCGATCGTCCCGGCGAAGGTTGGTCGGGGGGCTTGCAACCCACAACCTCGGCCCACGCCGCCGACGGGAATGGGCCACCCGGCTGATCCTGCCCCGCCGACGGCCCGGCCACCGCGCCGGGACCGCACAAGAAAGTTCCGCGATCACCGGGGCACATGCGTCACCGCCCTCGCACCGTGCCAGAGCACAATGGCTGGGCCGTCTAGGGGCCGGGAACGGCTGCGCGGCGCTCGGCTTCACGATGCCGGTGATGGACGGGTTCCACTCTCTCGACAGGCTCCCGGGGCTGCCCGGCTGCGCGAAGGTCCCCGTGGTGGCGCTCAGCGCACGGGACGTGACGGCGACCGAGCGCGACCGCCGTCCGAGGCCGACCAGGCTGGCGCAACGGCGAAACGAGCCCGCAGAACATCGCCACGGGAGATGCGCAAGCTCGACAATCAGCAGACGGACGGCGCGAACGCCGCCACGACGCACGAGCCGGCACGGGCTCGGCGGGCTGACCACTGCGACGGCCTGCCCGTCGTCGCCGCTACCCGGGACACCATGGGTTCGACTTCGGCTCAGCCCGCGAATGTCTGGAGCGCGGCTTCGATGCGGCGGGGGTCGAACGGCTCGCCGAGCACGATCCCGCGCTCCGGAATCTTCGAGGCGTCCAAGGGCCGCGACGGGACCATCAGCAACTCGATAGGCGGCCAGCGGTGGCGGATCGAAGGCGGGCTGCATGCCCGCGGTGGAGCCGCGCATGTCGAGGCCGGTGAACACCGCGTCGATCTCGCTTGTTGGCCGGCAAGGTCGACGAGCCGTGGTCCCATGCCGCGCCCCTCGACGACACCGTCCCGACGCCACGACGATGACCGGGAGGCCCACCGGAAGGGGGGCCTGGCCGATCCGCGGCACCCATCGGCGATCGCCTGTGGATCCACGACATGGTCGCGCACGCTTAACTCGTCCGACAGGGACTTGTGCGATCAGAGGGATTCAACGGGTTTCGAGGCCGCGCCATGCTCAACGTCGTCGGATGCCTCGTCGAAACCCATGATCTCCGCCTCGTCGTCCTGGCGGCCGCCACCTGCGGACTGTCGGCGCTGACGACGGTCTGCCTCGTCGACCACGCCCGCCGGACCGCCGCCTGGGTCCAGGTCGGCTGGCTCGCCGTGGCCGCCTTCGCGGGGGGATCCGGCATCTGGGCGACGCACTTCATCGCCATGCTCGCGTTCGCGCCTGGCGTCCCGGGCGGCTACGATCTCGGTCTCACCGCGCTCTCCCTCGTCCTCGCGATCGCGCTGGTCGGCGCCGGCGTGGCCCTCTCGGTCTCCGTCGGGGGGCGTGCGGCCGCATGGGCCGGCGGTGGCGTCGTCGGGCTCGGCATCGCGGCGATGCACTACACCGGCATGGCCGCCTACGACGTCGCCGGGCACAAGGCGTGGGACCCCGCCGCCGTCGCGGCCTCGCTCGCCCTTTCCGTCCTGCTCGGCGGGGCCGCCCTGTCGGCCCGGCCGGGCGGGCGAGGCCTCGCCCGCCAGCTTCCCGCCGCGCTCCTGCTGCTGCTCGCCATCTGCGGGCACCATTTCACCGCGATGGGCGCCGTCACCGTTACCCCGGACCCGACCATGGCCGTCTCCGAGGCCGCGGTCCCGAACGCGTGGCTGGCCGTCGCCGTCGCGCTGGCGAGCTTCACCATCCTCCTCATGGCCGGCGCCGCGCTCGCGCTGGACCTCCGCGACCGCCGGCATGCCCAATTGGAGGCCGACCGCCTGCACAGCCTCGCCAACGCCGCCGTCGAGGGGCTCGTGGTCTGCACGGGCGACACCGTCGTCAGCGCCAACCGCAGCTTCGCCAAGCTCGCCGGCCGGCCCCAGGCCGGCCTCCCGGGCTCGTCCCTGTCCGCCTACCTTCCCGGGGAAGCGACACGCCTCCTCATGGCCGGCCATCCCGAGCGACCGGTGGAGGTCGAGCTTCGGCGCGCGGACGGCACCTTGATCCCGGTCGAGGTGATCATGCAGCCGGTCGAGCATGCCGGGCGGCCCCACTACGCCGTGGCCGTGCGCGACCTGCGTGCCCGTCGCCAGGCCGAAAGCCGTATCGCGTTCCTCGCCCACCACGACGCCCTCACCGGCCTCGCGAACCGCGCCAGCTTCGGCCAGCGGCTCGACCTTGAGATGCGGGCGGCGGACGTGGGGGGACGCAAGCTCGCCGTGCTCTGCCTCGACCTCGACCGCTTCAAGGAGGTCAACGACCTGTTCGGTCACGCCGCCGGCGACGCGATGCTGGAGGCCGTCGCCCGCATCGTCTCCGCGGAGCTCGACGGCACCCAGACCATGGCGCGCCTCGGCGGCGACGAGTTCGCCGTTCTGATGCCGTGCGAGCATGCGACCGCCGCGGGGGGACTCGCGGAGCGCATCCTGGAGGCGCTGCGCGCCGGCCGGGCTGAGGGGGGCGGCCCCAGCATCGCGACCAGCATCGGCGTCGCCCTCTACCCGGACGACACCCGGGAACGCGCGGCGCTCCTCAACTTCGCGGACACCGCCCTGTATCGGGCCAAGTCGGAGGGCCGCGGCACGTACCGCTTCTTCGAGGCCCGGATGGGCGCGGAGGTGCACGAGCGCCGCTCGCTGGAACATGACCTCCGCCATGCCGTCGCCCGCGGCGAGATGGAGCTCGTCTACCAGCCCCAGACCGAGGTCGGCACCGGCGAGGTCATCGGCTTCGAGGCGCTGCTCCGTTGGAGGCACCCCGAGCGGGGCCACGTCCCGCCGTCCGTGTTCATCCCCATCGCGGAGGAGAGCGACATCATCCTTCGGATCGGCGAGTGGGTCCTGCGCGAGGCCTGCCGCGAGGCCGCGGGCTGGCCAAGGCCCCTGTCCATCGCCGTCAACGTCTCGGCGGTGCAGATCCACTCCCCGGACCTCGTCGGGCTGGTGCACGAGGTGCTCCTCGGGACCGGGTTGGCCCCCGGACGGCTGGAGGTCGAGATCACGGAGACGGCGCTGATCAGCGACCCGAACCGGGCGCTCCTCACCCTGCGGCAACTCAAGGCGGTCGGCGTGCGTGTCGCGATGGACGATTTCGGGACGGGCTACTCGTCGCTCTCCAACCTGCGCTCCTTCCCGTTCGACAAGATCAAGATCGACGGCTCGTTCACGCGCGCCGTCGACACCAACGAGCAGACCGCGGCCATCGTGCGCTCGGTGTTGGGCCTCGGCCGGGGCCTCGGGCTTCCGGTCCTGGCCGAGGGGGTCGAGACCGAGGCCGAACTCGGCTTCCTCGCCGCAGAGCGATGCCATGCGGTGCAGGGCTATCTCCTGGGACGCCCGTCGCCCATCGCGGCGTTCTCCCGCCATACCCATGGGATCGTCAGGCAGGATGCCGCGTGACACCCCCGGCGAGCGAGAGGCACGCCATCACCGAACGGTCGCGCGACGGATCGCCCGAATGGCCAAGCGGGCGGAGGACGCGGTCGCCGCCGACCTGAAGCAGGCTTTCGCCGGAGAGGCAGCGGAGCGACCGCGCCCCGCGACTGAGCGGCGTTCGGCCCGATGACCATCATGCTCGCCCCGGCCTCGAACACCGCCTCGCGCGGCCTGGTGAACGCCGGTCCTCCGTGACGCGCGGCGCAATCAGGGTCGCGGGCCGTCTGCCCTCGGGCTCGTCATCGAATCCTCTCTGACCGACCGGTCCCTGGCGTCGCCGTCCTCAGGCCGGGATGCGGTCGATGCCGCCAGTTTCCTCTTCCGCCACGCCGTTCTCGCGATGGCGGAACGCGCTGAGCGCCCTGTACACCTGCAGCCGCGCCCGCATGACGGAGCCAAGCGGCCGGTGCGCCGCGAGGCTATGCGCGGGACGGAAGGTCATCACCTCGTCGAAGTAGTTCACCCGCTCCGGGGAGTAGGCGTCCTGGGGCGGCAGGCGAACCGTCGCCACCGTGCGGTACGGGCTGACCGAGACCGGCCAGTCGACCGAGGCGTCCTCGATGGGCTGCTTGTCGGCGTCGGCCCAAAGCTGGACCCTCAGCTCGTAGACGACGTCGTGCTCCCGAAAGAAGTCGACCGTGGCGTGCCGGAACCCGTTTTCGTCCTGATGGGGGTCGAGCCGCCATTCGGAGAGCGCGCGCTGGGCGTCGGTCACCGGCACGGCCCCGAGCTTGGCCACGTAGTCCCCGAAGCGGACCGGCGCCTGGCTGAAGTAGCTGTCGGCGAGCGGATGGCTGTAGGGGTGGCCGAAGAAATCGGCCATGGCGCTCTCCGTGCCGAAGGCGTGTAGGACACGGTTGAGGTTACGCGCGGTCGAGGAGACTGCGCTCTTCACCCCCTCCGGCATCCCCGTCGACTTGCCGATGACCGTGCCGTCGCGCAGGAACCCCGCCGCCGTGCCGGACGGGAAGGTCGTGCCGGTGGCGAGGACGAAATCCTGGGTGTCGACCGCGTGGCCGGGCAGCTTCTCGCCGGGCACGTCGAAGACCTTGATCGACATGCCGCGGTGGGTCGAGACGCGGTCCCCCAGCGTTTCGCCGGGGCCTTGCGCGAAGCGCACCGCGACCGGATGCGTCCCCGGAGTGGCGAAAAGGCCCTGAGCCAACTCGGGCGGCAGACCCTCTGCGACCACCAGTTCGCCGGTCACGCAGGCCGAGCTCTTGGCGTGGCTCGCGCGCACCGCATGGTGCTCGCGCGCCTCGACGGCCCGTGACTGCCGGGTCATCCCCTCGATGATGCCGTCGATGGTCTTCTGCTCGTCCGGCGCGGGGGTCTCGATCTCGGCTGCGTAGCGCAGGTAGTCCATGGCCGACCTCCTCAAGGATGTGCCCGTATCGGGCGCCACGCTCGACGCGAGACGATGGCTGCACCGGGCGGACGTGCCGGCTCCCGGGTCGCCCCCGGGACTGCCGCGCGCGTGTGCCATGATCGGGGTACTGGCGGCATCGCCAACCGTACCTCGACAAACGCAGCCCAGGCCCTTCGTTCCCCGAAACTCGGCGACGGACGATTGAGTCATGCCCAATTCGGAGCGCACGTACGCCCTGGCAATTCGATCCCGGGTGTTCCGCCGACTGCGACCAGCGGCGCCGCACAGCGGAGACCCTGTCGTTCGCGCAGGCGCAAGGCCTCCGGCGGTCGAAATCCGCCCCCTCGTACCCACCGCCGGAGGCTGAACGGCGCCCGCGGCGGCGCCGGCCCTCGCTGGAGGGCAAGACGTCGATGCGCCCTCGACCGCACCGCAGTCCGAACGCCTTGCGTTCCGGATGTCGAGGGCTGACTCTATGAGCCCAGCGTACCGGCGCGGTCAGGGAGAAGCGCTCATGCACCTCGTCATGCTACCGGGTGATGGCATTGGACCTGAGATCTCACATGCCACCCGCCGCGTGCTGGAAGTCGTCGACCGGGCGCTCGCCCTGGGGCTCACCTTCGAGGAACACGAGATCGGGCTGTCCCGCCTCGCGAGGGATGGCTCGACGTTCCCGGAGGCGGTGTTGGAGCGCTGCCGGGCGTCGGACGGGGTGATCCTTGGGCCGGTCTCGCACTCGGACTATCCGCCCCGCGAGAAGGGTGGGATCAACGGCTCGGCGCTGCTGCGGCGCGAACTCGACCTCTATGCCAACATCCGGCCGTGCCGCTCGCGTGAAGGGCTGGCCTATTACGGCCGCACGCCCATCGACCTCGTGATCGTCCGCGAGAACACGGAAGGGTTCTACGCCGACCGCACGATGCACATGGGCACCGGGGAGTTCATGCCGACGCCCGACGTCGCCATCGCCATGCGCAAGGTGACCGCCAAGGGCTCCGAAAGGATCGCCCGCGCCGCTTTCGAGATCGCCCGCACCCGGCGTCGGCGGAAGCTGACCTACGTCCACAAGGTCAACGTGCTGAAGATGTCGGACGCCCTGTTCCTGAAGGAAGGCCGCCGCGTGGCGGAGAGCTATCCGGATATCGCCACCGACGACCAGTTGATCGACTCGATGACCGCGATGCTCGTGCGCGATGCCGCCCGCTTCGACGTGATAGTCACCACCAACATGTTCGGGGACATCCTGTCGGATCTCGCCTCCGAGTTGTCGGGCAGCCTCGGTTTGGGCGCGGCGATCAACGCAGGCGACCAGCACTGCGTGGCGCAAGCTCAGCACGGCTCGGCGCCCGACATCCAGGGGCAGGACAAGGCCAACCCATGCTCGCTGGTGCTGTCGGCCGCGATGCTGCTCGATTGGTTGGCAGATCGGCTCGACCGTCCCGATCTTCGGCGGGGCGCGGCGGCGATTGACGCGGCCGTCGATCACCTGGTCAAGGACCCAGCGACCCGCACACGCGACCTCGGTGGCCTGCTCGGTACCCAGGCTTTTGCGGAGACCCTCTGCAAGGAAGTCGAAAGCCGGCTTCGTCATACGCGGTAGGTCGTCAGCCAACGACGCGACTGGCCCGCCTTCCCCCGGTGCGGACCTCGCGAGTGGGTGCGCGGCTCGCGTCGTCGACCCTGCGACGAGCGCGACGGCACGGTTCGATTCGACCTGCGAGGAATCGGGCCGGCCTGTGGCCCGTCTCGACGGGCAGGCGCGGCGCGATGCGGGGCCAACGGCCCGAAACCGCGCGCCCTGTCCGGGCCGGATCGGCCACGATCGGACCGCGCGCATCCGTGCGACCCGCACGGCCGGCTATCCTCAACCTAGGATAGCGGACCCGGAACGGCGCGTTCGGTCTTGGATTCGCGGACCAAATCAGAATACGGTCGTGGGCCAGGCGGCGACAACGCGCGGCGGCCCGCGGAGCCAGATCACGTGGCAAGGGTAAGCAGAGCCAAGGGGCGTTGGGCCGCCCTGGTCTTGGTGATGGCGTTCGTTTCCGTCCCCCCGTCGGGTGGGGATGCCTCGGCGCAGGGGGTCGATCAGGCCACCCGCGCCGCACAGAACGACCTCAGGGACCTTGGCTTCGACCCTGGCACGATCGACGGCAGGTGGGGCCCGCGGTCGTTGGCTGCCCTCAGACGCTTCCAGCGCGGCGAAGGTCTCCCCGAGAGCGGAAGGGCCGATCCAGACACGCTGGCGCGCTTGCGGCAACGATCCAGGCAGCCGTCTGCGGCTTCGCCGATCGCCAAGGCCCCGGAGCCCGACGCGACCGCGCGCTCCCCGCTGCCATCCGTCGGTGTCGCACAAGTCCCGGATCCCGATGCGCGAGCCAAGGAAAGCCCGGCGCCGACGTCGTCGGCCCAGGATGCCATCGATAGCGACAGCCCCGACGGACACACCGGGGGGGCGAAAGCCGCCGCGCCTTCGGTCTCCGGTCAAGCGTCGGGAGAGTCCAGGGCCAACGCGCCGAACCCCGCCGCCGAGCCACGATCGCAAGCGCCGGGGACTTCGAGCCAGTCCCCGGCCCCCGCCTTCCCCCTCGCCACGCTCGCGCTGGTCGGCGCCATCGTACCCGGCGCCCTGCTGGCCGCCTGGGGCGTGCGCCGCAGACGCCGCCAATTGGTCCCGTCCACGCCGGAGACCATCGACGCCGGGCTTAGGGACGGCGAGCCGGCTCCATCGACCGGCCTGCCGCGCGAGGCACCCGTGGGTTTGCGCGCTGCACGGCCGGCGGCCTCGAACCACGTCGCCGTCATTCCCGAACCGAGGACGCCGATGGCCGACCCGAGCCCGATGACGGGGCTCGTCGGCTCCACGGAGGTCCCGGCGCCGGACGCCGTCGCCGATCCGCCGGCGGATGATCCCATTGAAGCGACGGATCGATCCGGCGCGATCGATCCCGGACAGGGATCCGGAGAGCCGCCGCGCGCCGGTCCGGCGCCTGCCTCGAACCCTTTCGTCGCGCGATCGCCGGAGACGGCCGACGACCGCTCGTGCCACCCGCCGGCCATCGCCCCGCGTTCCCCGGATGCGGCCGCGCCACCCCGGGCATCCGAACCCGCGACGCGTCCATCGAAGCACAGGCTTGCCGGCGACCGGACGTGGGTCCCCGCCGGCGTCGGCGTGGCCGTCGCGGGCCTGACCCTTCCCGGGCTCGTCTACGTCGGCAGGACCTTGCCGCCGGCCAAGGGGGGCGAACAGAACGACAACTGCCTGGTCGACCCCGGGCTCGCCGTCCCCAGGACCACCTCCGACACCGCCGGCCGGCACCTGGAATACTGCCCGTCCTACGGGAGCATGAAGCCTTCGTCCCGTCGGGCCTACCTCGAATGGCTGGCCGGCGACCGGGCCGCTCCGGGGACGCCCATCGGCTACGTGTTCCTGTACCTTTACGGGCTCGAACGGCGCGGGGTGCTCGAAGGATCGGCCGAGGACAGGCCCGCCATCCGAGCGGAAGTCGAGCGGCTCCTCTCGGTCTACGGCGACAACGGCTCGTTCCGCCACTACGCGAGCTGCCTGCTGGCGGCGCTGGACGCCCTGTCGCTCGTGCCCGGGACGGATCCGGCGCCGGTCTTCGAGCCCAGCGGCTACGAGCTGCCGCTGTCGGTGCGCTTCGCCGTCGGCTCCCGCATCCGCGACGGCAAGCCGGTCGAGGGCGTCTGGCTGCTGGCATGGACGATGTCCCACCCCGAGACGCGCGTGCGCACGCCGGCGCGCCGCGCCTTCGACCGCGTCAGGGACGAGTTCGTGGCGGAGTTCGAGCGCCGGCATCCGTCCGGCGGCCTGCCGATCAAGTGGCGCAAGGGCGCGCCGTCCCCGGCCTTGTACCGGGCGGCGAGCCGGACCTTCGAGGTCGACCTCGCGCTCTTCGGGTCCGAGCGGATGCCCGACCTCGCGCGTCACGCGGACGCGCTCGCCCTCGGGCGCGAGCTGCTCGACCTGAGCTCCGACCGGCTGGACGCCTACAGCCGACACCTGGGCAAGGAGGCGGGCCGAGCGTCCCCCCTCTCGCTCCAGGCCCTGGCCCTGTTGCCGGCCGGCCAGCGCGAGCGCGCGGCGGACGCGCCGGCCGCCGCCCACCTCTCGTGGCTGCGCGAGCGGGCGGAGGCGTGCGCCCCGGTGCCGCTGGCCGAGCTGGGCAGGCGCGTGGCCGGGCGGTCCGATGCGGGAGCCACCGCCGCCAAGCCGCGGGAGCTGGCCGACGTCCTGTGCCGCTTCGGGATCGGCCTGATCCCCGACCCCCGCTTCCCTGTCCGAGCCCCGGCGGCGGACGTGACGCTGTTCGCGTTGACCGGGCCTCGGGACGCCGTGGACGCCCCGTCCGCGGCTTACGAGGCTGCGTTCCTCACCCTGTCCGTCGGCATGCTGATGGCCCGCGCGGACGGCGTCGTGACCGAGGACGAACGCGCGGTCCTGCGCGACCTGGCTTCCGATGCGCCGGGCCTCGGCCCGGACGAGCGCTTGCGGCTGGGTGCCGACGCATCGTGGCTCGAAGCCCACCCGACCGAGCTCACCTCGATGCGCGCCCGGCTCGCCGGGCTGGACCCGGAGCGGAAGCGGGCCGTCGCCGACACGCTCGTGCGCGTGGCGTCCAGCGACGGCCGCCACCACCGGGCCGAGATCGCGCTGCTGGAGAAGGCGTTCCGTCAGATGGGCCTGGACCTCAACGGCTTGTACTCGGCGCTGCACGGGGCCGCGCCGGCGGCGGCGCCGGACGGGCCCGTGCTCGTCGCGCGCGGCCCGGCGCGCGAGGCGGCCTTCCTCATCCCCGGCGGCCCCGAGGACGGGCGGGAGCCGTCGGGCCGTGCGGCCGCCGACGCGTCCCGACGGGCGGAACGGGGACCGCCCGCGCCGGCGGGACGCGTCGATGCGGAGCGCCTGGCCGCCATCAGGTCGGAAACCGAGGCGGTGAGCTCCGTCCTCGCCGGGGTGTTCGACCTGGACGCCGACCCCATCCGTGAGGCGCAGGGGGCGCCCCCCGAGGCCGAACCGGCCCCGATGGCCGCCCCCGGGGCCCCCGACGGCGGGTTCGATGGCCTCGACGCCCGGCTCGCCGGCCTGATGCGCGCCCTCGCGGGGCGACCCGAGTGGCCGAGGGACGCGTTCGACCGCCTGGCCCGCGAGCGCGGGCTGATGCCCGGCGCGGCGATGG
The DNA here is from genome assembly GCF_003254375.1 of Methylobacterium sp. XJLW. Lineage (NCBI taxonomy): Bacteria > Pseudomonadati > Pseudomonadota > Alphaproteobacteria > Hyphomicrobiales > Methylobacteriaceae > Methylobacterium > Methylobacterium sp. XJLW. The sequence goes on from NZ_CP016429.1 coordinate 1,506,155, forward strand.
AGGACCTCAACGCGTGGTCCTTCGACCGATTCGACGACCCGCTCGTCGAGGAGGGCGACCCGGTCCTCGTGAACGTCGGCCTGATCCCGGCCCACCTTTTGGAAACAGCATGACCGTCACCGTCACCAAGCCCGCGCCGAACATCAGGCCCCGGGACCGCGACACCATCGTCAACGCACTGCGGGCGGGGGTCGTGCCGCGCCTGGGCCTGCAGCACATCCAGGTGGGGCGCCGAAGGGAGATCGAGGCGCTCCTCGCGGACGTCTCGCGGGTCGCCGACGGCGGCGCGGCGTTGCGTTTCGTCGTCGGCGAGTACGGTGCGGGGAAGACGTTCTTCCTCTTCCTCGTGCGCCAGCTCGCCCTGGCCAAGAACCTGGTGGTGATGCAGGCCGACCTCGCCCCGGACCGCCGGCTCCACGCGACGGGGGGCCAGGCGCGGCTGCTGTACGCGGAGCTCGCCCGGAACCTCGCGACCCGCGCGGCGCCCGACGGCGGGGCCATGCGCAACGTCCTCGAACGTTTCGTCGCCAGGGCCGTCGAGGACGGGAAGCGCCCCGGGCGCGCGACCGAGGACGCGATCCGGGCCGGCCTCGCCGAGTTGCAGGAACAGGTGGGAGGCTACGACTTCGCCACCGTGGTCGCCGCCTACGCCGCGGCCCACGAGGACGGCGACGAGGCACGGCAGGCGAACGCGCTGCGCTGGCTGCGGGGCGAGTACGCGACGCGGACCGAGGCGCGCCAGGATCTCGGCGTCCGCGGCATCATCGACGACGGGAACGTCTACGACAGCCTGAAGCTCCTCGCCCGCTTCGTACGCCTCGCCGGCTATGACGGGCTGTTCGTCTGCCTCGACGAGCTCGTGAACCTCTACAAGCTCCAGAGCCCCCAGGCCCGCAACCAGAACTACGAGCAGATCCTGCGCGTCCTCAACGACGTCCTCCAGGGCACGGTCGAGGGCCTGGGGTTCGTCCTCGGCGGGACGCCGGAGTTCCTGCTGGACACGCGGCGGGGCCTCTACTCCTACGAGGCGCTCCAGTCCCGGCTCGCGGGCAACAGCTTCGCGACGGACGGCCTTGTGGACCTGTCCGGTCCCGTGGTCCGGCTGCAGAACCTGACCCCCGAGGAGATGCTGGTCCTGCTCGAACGCCTGCGGGACGTGTTCGCGGGCGGCGACCGGGCCCGCCACCTGGTCCCGGACGAGGCGCTGCACGCGTTCCTCGACCATTGCCGGGCCAGGGTGGGCGACGCCTACTTCCGCACGCCCCGCAACACGGTCAAGGCGTTCGTGGACCTCCTGGCCGTGCTGGACCAGAACCCGGGGGCGGACTGGCGCGAACGGCTCGGCGCCGTGGCCATACCCGAGGACGGCGCCGCCGACGCTTCGGCGCCCGCGGACGACGGCGACGGCGAGGCCGCGGGGACCGACGACCTCGCGCGCCTGCGGCTGTGACAGGCGCGCGGGCGCCGGGCGCCCACGTCGTCCCCGACGCGGCCTCGACGGCCTTCGAAGCCCTGGCCGAGCCGGTGCGCCGCTGGATCTGGCGGCAGGGCTGGACCGCGCTGCGCGAGGTCCAGGAGATGGCCGTCCCGGCGATACTGGCGGGCGGCGACGTGATCCTCTCGGCCCGCACGGCCGCGGGCAAGACGGAGGCGGCGTTCCTGCCGTTGCTGACGCGCGTCCTGCCGCGGCTGGACGGCGGGAGGCCCGGGTTCGCCATCCTCTACGTCTGCCCGCTGAAGGCGCTGATCAACGACCAGCACCGGCGCCTCGAAGGCCTGCTGCAGGCCTGCGACGTCCCCCTGCACCGTTGGCACGGCGACGTCCCGGCCGACGCGAAGCGCAAGGCGCGCGAGCGCCCCCAGGGCGTCGTGCTGATCACGCCGGAATCCCTTGAGGCGACGCTGGTCCGCCGCGGACCCGACGCGGCGCGGCTGTTCGGGGCGCTCGACGCGGTGGTGGTGGACGAGCTGCACGCCTTCGTCGGCACGGAGCGGGGCCGCCAGCTCCAGTCCCTCCTGACGCGCGTCGAGGTGGCCTGCGGGCGCGACCACGTCGACCGCGTCGGGCTGTCGGCCACGTTGGGCGACATGCGCCTCGCCCGGGAGGCGTTGCGGCCGGGCGCCCCGGATTCGGTCCGGCTCGTGGAGAGCCGCGAGGGCGGCGCCGACCTGCTGCTGCAGGTCCGCGGCTACGAGCGCCCGCCGCGAAATGGCACCGGGAGCGAAGCCGCGGACGCGCGTCGCGAAGGCGCCCCCGACGCCGACGGTCCGGAGCGCGCGGAACCCGTGAAGCCGGCCCCGGACGCGAACGGGGCCGACGAGCCGATCGCGTCTCACCTGTTCGAGGTGCTCCGCGGCCGCCGCAACCTCCTGTTCGCCGGATCCCGGCAGCGGGTGGAGGTGTATGCGGACCGCCTGCGCGCCCTCGCCGAGGACGCGCGGCTCCCCAACGAGTTCTTCGCCCACCACGGCAACCTCGCCAGGGCCGAGCGCGAGGCGGTCGAGACCCGCCTGCGCGAGGACGGCCGGCCGACGACCGCGGTGGCGACGACGACCCTGGAGCTCGGCATCGACATCGGCGACGTCGAGAGCGTCGCGCAGATCGGTCCGGGCCCATCCGTGTCGTCGCTCCGCCAGCGGCTCGGGCGGTCCGGCCGGCGGCCCGGCATGCCATCGGTCCTGCGCATCTACGTCGCCGAGGAGGCGGCGGGGCCGACGCTCCATCCGGCGGACCGGCTGCGCCTCGACCTCGTGCAGGCCGTGGCGACCGTCGACCTGCTCCTGGAGCGCTGGTGCGAGCCGCCGCGGGTGGGCGGGCTGCATCTCTCGACGCTCACACACCAGGTGCTCGCGCTCGTCGCCCAGACGGGGGGCCTGCGGCCGGACGCCGCCTGGAGGACGCTCTGCGGGCGCGGGCCGTTTCGAAACGTCTCGCGCGACCTGTTCGTCGAGCTGCTAAGGGCGATCGCGCGTCCCGAGGCGGCCCTGGTCGAGATGTCGCCGGACGGCTTGCTGATGCTGGGGCCGGCCGGCGAGCGTCTCGCGGAGGGCCATCAGTTCTACGCCGTCTTCCAGACGGACGAAGAGTACCGGGTCATGGTCGTCGGCGGGAAGGTCCTGGGCACGGTGCCGCTCGACCTGACGCTGGCGCCCGGGCAGACGATCATCTTCAATGGCCGCCGATGGCGGATCGAGTCCCTGGACGCACGGGCCAAGGTCGTCGTGGTGGCTCCCACGAAGTCGGCGTTGCCGCCGAGGTTCGGCGGCGGATGGTCGGGCGTGCACGACGCCGTCGCCGCGGCGATGCGGCGATGCCTGTCCGGCACCGGGATGCCCGCCTACCTCGACGCCGGGGCTCGCGCGCTGCTCGACCAAGGCAGGGCGGCCTTCCTGGGGTACGGCCTCGACGGGACCTGCATCGTCGAGGTCGGGCGTGACTGCACGGTCCTGCCGTGGGTCGGCGCGGCCAAGCTTGAGACGTTGGCCTTGACGCTCCTGGCCCGCAACCTGCAGGCCACGCCCTACGGCCACGCCGTCGAGGTGCGGGGTTGCTCCGCGGGCGACCTGCGCGCCGTCCTCACCGACATCGCCGGCTCCCCGCCCCCCGACGCCGGCGCCCTTGCCGGCCTGGCGGCGAAGCCCGTCCGCGAGAAGTACGACGGCTACCTGACCGACGCCCTGCTCGCCCGGTCGCTGGCGGTCGAGCGGCTGGAGGCGGACGCCGTCCCTGACGTCGCGCGCCGCATCCTCGAACCCGGCGCCTGACGCGGTCGGCGCGGCCGACCGCGGCATCCGGGACACGGGACGCCCCCCGCACGCGTCGATCGGCGGCGCAAGCTTGACCATAAGGATCGCGTGCTCCGATAATGCCCGCAATCCGAGGTGGGGGTTGGCGATGGGGTTTCGCCGGACGGTTGTGGTCCACGGTCGACTGGCCGTGGCGGACGAACGGCTGGCGGCGGCTCGCCGGGGCGAGCACGGCGTGCAGGTGCTGACCGTGGAGGCCCTGGCCGCGCGCCTCGCCGGCGGCTTCGCCCGCCCCATCGACGACGAGTCCCTCAGGGGGGCGCTCAAGGAGGCCCTGGACGAGGTCGAGATCGGCGAGCTCGACCCGATCAAGTCGCTCCCGGGCATGGTCGACGCCGCGGCGGAGACGCTGCGGAAGGCCTGGGCTGCCGGGTTCGCCCTGGACGGCGCGGGCGCCGGCCGCGTCGCGTCCCTCGCCAGGCTGGAGGCGGCCGTCGTCGGGAAGCTGCCGTCAGGTATGATGCGCCCCACCGACCTCGCCGCCGCCGCGACGGCCCGCGCCGCCCACGCCGGGCGCGTGCTCGGGCCGACGACCTTCCAGGGTATGGCGGACCTCGCGCCCTGCTGGCGAGGGGTCGCCGCGGCCCTGGCCCGGCACGTGGCGGTTTGCTGGGCCTCGGGGCCGCGCCCGGTTCCCGAATGGGTGCCGGCGGCGGCCCTTCGCGTCGTCGACGGGCCCCGCTCGGCGCCCGCGGTCGAGGTCTGCACCGCGGCGACGCCACGCCACGAGGTGCTGGAGGCCTTCCGCTGGGCGAGGTGGCTGATGGCGACCGGCCGGGCCCGGCCGTCCGAGATCGCGGTGTCGTCCTGCAGGACGGAGGATTACGACGACGTCGTCCTCGCGCTCCGCGCGGAGGCGAACCTGGACGTGCGGTTCGTCCACGGGGTCCCTGCGACGGCGGTGCGCGAGGGGCAGGCGGCGGCGGCGCTCGCGGACATCCTGGTGAGGGGCGTCACGCAGGATGGCCTGCGCCGCCTCGCCGCGCTGCTGCGGCACGCCCCCGGGCCGTTCGCCGCCCTGCCGGAGGGATGGACGCGGATCCTGCCCCGCGAGGCCCCGCTTTCCGACCTCCCCGCCTGGGAGCGCCTGCTGGGCGGGGAGGGAGTGACCGGCCACTCGGAGGGTCCCGCGCTGGCCGCCGGGCTTCGCGCGATCCTGGCGCTCCTGGCCGCCGGGACCGCGGGGGCCGCCCGGGCGGGGGAGGCCCTGCTATCCGGGCTCGCGCTCCGGATCTGGCGGAAGGCCTTGCTGGAGGGGGCGCCCGCCGTGGTCGACCTGACGCTGTCACGGCAGCGCATCGACGACGACGCCGACGCCGGCACGTCGGTGGTCTGGGTGCCGGCGTCCTCCCTGGCGAGCGCCCCGCGGCGGTTCGTCCGGCTCCTCGGGCTGAGCTCGCGCGGCTGGCCGCAGGTGGCCACGGAGGACCGGCTGCTGTCGGACCATCTGGTCCCCTCGCACGTCCTGGATCCGCAGCCGCGCTCGGCCGTCGACCGGGGCGACTTCGACGCGATCCTCGCCACGAGCGCGGACGCCGTGGTGCTGTCGCGGGCCCGCCGCGGCGCCGACGGCCGGCTCCTCGGCCGCAGCCCTCTTCTGCGCGACCACCCCGACGGCGCGCACCTCGGGAGGAACCGCGTCCCCGAGCATGCCGCCGGCGAGGTCGACCGGCTCACGGCGCGGCCGGAGGAGTTCGCGTCCACGGCCCAGGCCCGGTCCGCCGCTTCCTGCTGGGCGTCGTGGGCCTCCCACTCCCCGACGCCGCACGACGGCCTGGTCCGGCCCGACCACCCCGTCATCCTGTCGGTGCTGGGCCGGGTGCACTCCGCCAACTCCCTGCGCAAGCTGCTGCGCGACCCCCTCGGTTTCGTGTGGCGCTACGGCCTCGGCCTCCAGGCCGCCGATTCCAGCCAGGAGACGCTGACGCTGGACGATCGCGCGTTCGGCAACCTCATGCACGAGGTGCTGGAGCTGGCGGTCATCGCCCTTGAGGCGGGGGACGGGGCCGCGTCGTCCGAGGCCGCGCGGCGGGCGGCACTGGAGGGCGCGGTCCGGGCCGTGGCCGACGCGTGGGAGCGCGGGCGGGCGATCCCGCCCGCGGTGGTCTGGCGCCGGGTCCTCGACGACGTGTCGGTCGCGTCGTGGAGCGCGCTCACGCACCCCGACGACGCCTACGAGGGGCAGTCCAGCTGGGTCGAGGTGCCGTTCGGCGGCCGGGGCCCCAAGCGGGCCGGGGGCGCCGTCCCGTGGGATCCGGACCTGCCCGTGGAGATCCCGGGGACGGGCTTCCGCATCTCCGGCTACATCGACCGCCTCGACCTCTCGGGGGACCGCGCCTCGGCCCGCGTCCGCGACTACAAGACCGGCAAGCCCCGCGGGTCCGACGACGTGCTGGCCGGAGGCCGGGAGCTGCAGCGCTGCATCTACGGCTACGCCGCCCGGGTCCTGCTCGGCGGCGACGTGGCCATAGACGCCTCGCTTCACTACCCGCGCGAGCGGACCTGCATCGCCCTCGAACGCCCCGACGCGGCGCTGGCCGACCTGGCCCGGCACCTCGCGGCGGCCGGGCGAAGCCTCGGGGCGGGCAACGCCTTGCCCGGACCCGACACCGAGGCCGGGTGGAACGACCTCGCCTTCGCGCTGCCGGCCAACGCCGGCGAGGTGTACTGCCCGCGCAAGCGGGCGTCGGCGACGGCGGCGCTCGGCGACGCCGCCCTGGTGTGGGAAGCGCCCTGATGACCGTGCACGACAGGGCCTTGGCGGACGCGGGGCAGCGCGCCCTGGCCATCGCGCGGCACGACCGCTCCATGCTCGTCGAGGCCGGCGCCGGCTCCGGGAAGACGGCGGTCCTCTCCGGCCGGATCGCCATGATGCTGGCGTCCGGCGTCCCGCCGCGCGAGATCGCGGCGGTGACGTTCACGGAGCTCGCCGCGAGCGAGCTGCTGGAGCGGATCGGCGACGTCGTCCACCGCCTCCTCGCCGGGGAGGTCCCCGAGGAGTTGCGCTGCGTCCTGCCGCATGGCCTGACGCGGGAGCAGGAGGGGAGCCTGGCCGCCGCGCAGGGCCGGATCGACGAACTGGTGTGCACGACCATCCACGGGTTCTGCCAGCGGCTCGTGAAGCCGTACCCGGTCGAGGCCGACATGGACCCCGGGGCGCGCGTCGCCGACGACGCCGAGGCCGACGGCCTGTTCCGCGACATCCTGGACGGCTGGCTGCGCGAGACGCTCGCGGGCGGCCGATGCCTCGTGGCGGAGATGTTCCTCGCGGATCCCGTCGCCGCCGAGAAGGCGGTAGAGCGCGTCGCCGGCTGCCTGCGCGCGGGCCGCGCCGTGGGCCCGCCGCCCCCGGTGCCGTCGTCCCGCCTCGCCGAAGGCTTCGCCGAAAGCGTCGCGGCCTACGCCGCCTTCGTCGCGGCGTCGCCCGCCGAGGCCGAGACCGCGGCCGCCGCCGCGGCCTTCGGCGCGATGGCGTCCCGGACGCCGGCGCACGGCCCGGTCGGGGACGCGGAGCTCCTGGGCGTCCTGACGGCGAAGCCCGACCCGGCGCTCTGCACGTCGAAGGGCGCGTTCGCGGCCTACAAGGGCGGGAAGGGCAAGTGGCAGGCCGCGGTCCGGAGCGCCGGGCTCCCGAAGGTCGAGGCGGACAGGCTCCATGCCGCGGCCAAGACGCTGCACGGGGATTGCTGCGCCGCGTGGGACGGCATGCGGGCGTCCGCGGCGAGCGAGCTCCTGGCCAGGCTCGTGCCCCGGGTCCGGACGGTCCTCGACCGCTACCGGGAGCGCAAGCGGGCCGGCGGCCTGCTCGACTTCGACGACCTCGTCGAGGCCGCGGTGCGCCTGCTCCGGGACCACGAGCCGGTCCGGCAGGCGCTGGGGCGGCGGCACCGGCACGTGCTGGTGGACGAGTTCCAGGACACCGACCCGCAGCAGGCGATGCTGTTCTGGCTGCTGTGCGGGGAACGGCCGGAGGGGGCGCCCGCCGACGACTGGACGGCGCGCGTGCTGCGGCCCGGCGCCCTGTTCCTCGTCGGCGACCCGAAGCAGGCGATCTACCGCTTCCGCGGCGCCGACGTCTCGACCTACGTCCGCGCCCGCGAGCGGATCCTGGCCCGCTCGCCCGACGACGTCGTGCCGATCTCCACGAACTTCCGGTCCTGCCGGTCGATCCTCGCGTTCGTCGACCGGTGCTTCCAGGACATCCTGGCCGGACCCGGCCAGCCCGGGTTCGCCCCCCTCGCGGCGTTCCACGAGGACCACGACCGCGGCCCCTGCGTCGCCGCCCTCGACGTGCCCGGCCCGGCGGACGGGACCAAGCGCAAGGCGGGCGCCCTGCGGGACGCCGAGGCGGAGGCGGTCGCCGAACTCTGCGCCCGCCTGATCGGGACGCAGCTGGTCACGTGCAAGACCCACGGCACGCGGCCCCTCCGGCCCGGCGACATCGCCCTGCTGGCGCCGAGCGGGAGCGACCTGTGGCGCTACGAGGAGGCGCTGGAGGCCCGGGGCGTCCCCGTGTCGACGCAGGCCGGCAAGGGCTTCTTCCGTCGCCAGGAGGTCCAGGACCTCATCGCCCTGACCCGCGTCCTCGCCGACCCGCGCGACACCCTGGCGCTCGGCGCGTTCCTGCGCGGGCCGACCGTAGGCCTGACCGACGAGGAACTGCTGGACCTGGTCCACGGCCTGCCGCGCGACCCGGACCGGCCGGACGCCGTGCCGCCCCTGCGCCTCGGGATCGACGTGGCCGCCGTCGCGCACCCGGTCGCGCGCCCCGTCCTCGAACGCCTCCAGGCGTTGGCGCGGCAGGCGCTGGGGACCACGCCGTACGACATCCTCAGCCGGGCGGTCGACGCCGTCATGCTGAGGCCGGTCCTGGGCCGGCGTCACGACGGCCACGCCGAGCGCGCCCTGGCCAACGTCGACCTGTACCTTGAGATGTCCCGCCCGTACGCCGTGCGCGGACTGCGCGCGTTCGCCCGCGCGATGCAGGCCGCCTGGGACGGCCGGACCCGCGCGGTCGAGGGGCGTCCGGACGCCCAGGCCGAGGCCGTCTCCCTGTTCACCATGCACGCGTCGAAGGGCCTCGAATGGCCCGTGGTCATCCCGATCAACACCTCGACGCTCACGATCCCGGCGAGCGGCGCCTTGGTCGACCGCGCCTCGAACTGCCTCTACTGCCCGGTCTTCGGGGTGCGGCCGGCCGGCTACGACGCCGTCCTGGCCGCCGAGGACCGCGAGGTCGGGAACGAGCGCGTGCGGCTCTGGTACGTGGCCGCGACCCGCGCGCGCGAGACCCTGGTGATCCCGCGGTTCCCCGACCCGGCCCACGACGACGCCTGGGCCTCGGTCGTCGGCCTGGGGCTGGACCGGCTGGCCGCCATCGACATGGACCGGCTTCCGGTCCCGGGCGCGAGGACCGGTCCCGCGGGTCGCAACGCCCAGACGCGCGAGAGTTTCGCGGAGGAGGCCGCGCGGGTGGCAGGCCACCGCCGGTTGAGATGGGTCGTGCCGAGCCGCCACGAGGGCGACGAGGCCGCGCCCGGCGGGGCCCTCGACATCGAGGCGCCCGACATCGAGGCGCCCGTCGCGCCGCCCGGCCTCGCGGCGGCCGTCCGCGGGAGCCGCGATCGCGGGCTGATCCTGCACAAGCTCATCGAGGAGCTGCTGACCGGCGAGACCGACGAGGGCGGCGATCTCGCGCTCCGCGCTTCCCAGCTCGCGATGCAGCTCGCCGTCCGGGACGTGGACCCCGACGAGGTGGCGGCCTGCGCGGCCCGGGCCTTGGCCGTGCCCGCCATCGCGGCCCTGCGCGCACGCCTCGTGCCGGAGCTGCCGGTGTACGCCTTGGAGGAACGCGACGGCGAGGACCACGCGACGGCCGGCATCGTCGACGCGATGGCCTACGACGAGTCCGGGCGGCCGGAGGTCGTCGTGGACTGGAAGAGCGACGTCGCGCCGACGGAGTCCGCGGTCGAGGGGTACCGGGGCCAAGTCCGGCGCTACATGGCCGCGACGGGCGCCGGCATCGGCCTGATCGTGTTTGCCACGGACGGGCGGGTCGTTTCGGTAGCTCCCCCGGCGGGGGCCCTGGCCGGGGCCGTACGTGAGGCGTGCCGCACCGAGGCTCCGCCGTCACTCGCCGGCGGCGCATGATCCTCCCCGTCGCCTGACGTCGGGAGCCGGCAGCGGAGCCGGCCCGGCCTGCGCGGCCGGCCGAAGATCCGGGCGGCCAAGGCGGACACGGCGTCCCTCACCGCGACCCCGGCCGGCGCGGAGGACCCGGATCGCCATGGCCCGCTACGGCGTCACCTCGTCGACGACCTCGACCCCGACGGGGGCGACGCCCCTTGGCCGCCGGGCGCCGGGTGCCAGCCTCCAGGCTCCGGCGCGCCAACCGTCCGCCCCGCGGAACAGGATCATCATGGCCGGGTCGGGACAACCCAAGGGGGTGAAGCCAGCCAGCTTCGCCAGGGTCGCGACGTCCAACCGGCTCAACGCGGCGTCCGTGGCGTCCGGATGGGAATGCCAGTCCGCCAGGAACGCCACGTCGCCGCCACGGTCCGCGAGATCGCGGATCCGGCGATTCTGCCAGTCGTGGTCGACTTCGAGCCAGGTCCGGGCCCGGCGCGCGCCGGGCCCGGACCCGATGACGTGGCGTACGAACCGGTCGCCGCGGCCGTCCCGCGATCCGAGCAGGATCCCGCCCTCCTCGTGCGGCAGGGCCGCGTCGGCCGCCGCGACGCAAAGTTCGAGAAGGCGTTGGGGGATGGCGAGACGGGTCAACCGCAGGCGCAGGCCGGATGGCGTTCGAATGGATCGAAGCGCCAGGCGGGCCTCCGGTCCTCGCCGACGAAGTTCAATGTCTCGACGAACGACGTCGCCGGCGCCGCGCGGAGGGTTCGGACCGCGACGCGCACCGCGTGCATCGACAGCTCGCCCAGGTCGTGCGAGGCTCCGGAGAAGGTCGCGTCGGCGCAACCGGGCAACCGAACCGCGTGCGCGTCCCCCCGCTCGCCGGACGGCCGCGCGATGGCGCCGGACCCGTATTGGTGGAGCAGGCAGTTCGGGCAGCCACCCCCGGGCGCGAAACATGCCACGACGCCGCCGGTGAACGCCGCCGTGCCGTAGGCGGAAATCAGCGGCGCACCCATGCTCCCGGCATGTCGGGCGAGGAGCCGCTCGACCTCGAACGAGGTGCTGCAGTCGACGACGAGATCGGCCTGGTTGAGGGCGGCGACGAACTCGCCCCCCTCCCCCTCGGCCGTCCGGAAGTCGAGGTTGCCGATCGGCATTCGGGCGACCGCCGTCCGCGTGGCCGCATGGTTGGCCGCGATGAAGTCGGCGAGGGCGTCGACCTTGAAGCGTCCCCATGCCGACTCGCCGAGCGGCCAGCGCACGGCATTGCCCGGCGTGACGATGTCCAAGTCGGCCATCGCGATCGAACGCGCCCCGTTGCGCGCTAGGTCGAGGGCGACCGGGGCGCCGACGGCGCCGAGGCCGACGATCGCGATCCGCTTCCCCGCGATGACGCCTGCGGACGGGGAGCGTGAGCGGCGGTCGTCCAACCCCGCCCGCAACGTCCGGGCCGTGCCGGAATGGATCTGGTCCGCGCGGCCGTGCTCGAACGCCCGCCGGCTGCCCGTGCGGACCAGGAGGATCCAGGACAGGCCGCGCTCGCCGTGCGTGATCTCGGTCCTGCACGCCACGGCCGCGATGCGGGCGCGCAGACTGTCGGCGAGCGGGATCAGCCCTGTCGTGCCGGTGCCGGGCGACACGGCGCCGAACACGCGTTCGTATTCGTCCGGCTGGGGTTCCTCGTCGAGCAGTCGCCACGGGACACGGATCGAACGCGCTGCGGAGAACTCCAGGGGAAGCGGACCGGCGTTCCGGGCGATCTCGCCGCCGCCGCCGTCCAGGACCCCTTCCACGAACGCTCGCAGCGCGGGGGGGCGGCCGGGCACCACCCCGACCCGCAAGGCCAACGTGCCGCAGGTATGGGTGCCCAATTCCCATCCCGACTCGATCACGAAGGCCGAGCCCGGCACGGCGAGCGCCGCCCACCAATCCTCCATGGGCTCGGCCACCGGCTCGCCGTCGGGGGTGCCGTCCAGGATCATCGGCAGCCGATCCTCGATGTAGGATGCGACCGACGTCTCCGGCTGCCAGGCATGCCGGTCGTGCGCCAGGAAACAGAGGTTGCCGTTCACCGGGTTGCAGTGGTTGCGCGGGCGATCCTCGACCCGCAGCATCCGGATCTCGGGTCGCGTCAGGGGAAAGCCGGGCGGGTAGATGATCGCCAGCGGAAGCGTGCGGCCCCGATGGTCCCACTCGTATCGGACGACCAGGAATCCGGGCGGCGCGGTCTCGCGGCCGGCGCCGGTCACGCGCCCCCGCTCGCGCAGCCGGGCGAGCTCCCAGGTGAAACGGTCCGGCCAGGCCGCCCCGCACGGCGTGTCGCCGCCGACGGGGCCGCCCGACCGGGCCATGGGAGCCGGCACGCTCATCCGACGCGACGCGGGGGGACCACCGGCGGGTTCCCGGGGCCGGGCGCGGGGGGAGCGGCCGGCGGCACGGGCTGACCGCCATGGGCGGGCGGGCAATCGCCGCCGTTCAGGGCATCGCGAATGTCGCGGTCGTCCTCGGCGATCCGCCGCTCGTCGGCGGCGATCGCCGCGTGCGCCTTCGTGGCGGCGTCCTCCTGGATGACGCGACGGCGCGCGAGCTCGGCCATCTCGGCGTCGATCCGCGCCGTCTCCGAACGGGCGTCCAACTCGATCGCGCGCTGCCGCTCGATGTCGGTCGCCGCCTCGACGATGTCCGCCGCATCGTGCTGGATCCGATCCTGCTTGTTTCCGTCCTGCATCGCCGCTCCTTTCGCCTCGCCGCCTGTGTCACCTATGTCCGGATGACGCCGCCTCGCGCCGGTCGCCGGCATCCTTCCGTCGGTCGCCGCGCGAGAATCGGCGACCCGTCTAGTCCATAGATGGGTATTGTTGCTATACCCGTCAAGTGAGCGGAGGGGTAGACATGGCCGAGCCGGAGCGGCGCGTCTGGGCGAGGAACGTCCGATACGAGTTCATGGAATGGAAGCTGTTCTGGGAAGGGCAGCTCAACCGCAGCGACCTGGAGGCGGCCTTCGACATCTCGACGCCGCAGGCCTCGGTCGACCTCAAGAATTACCGCGGCCTGGCGGAGGGCAACGTCGAGTACGACTCCACGGCGAAGTCGTTCGTGCCCGGCGCCGCGATCCGGCCCCGGTTCCTCGTGCCGTCGGCGGACAGGCTCCTGCTGCAGCTCCGGGCGCTGATGTCCGGGGCCCTCCCCCGGGACGTCGTGTGGTTCAAGACCTTGCCGGCGATCGACATGGCGCCGGACGTCGCGAGGCACGTGGATCCGGAGTGCCTCCGGCTGATCCTCGGCGCGATGCGGTCGCGCAGCGCCCTGCGGATCCGCTACCAGTCGCTGACGAACTCGCGTTGGCGGGTCATCGCGCCGCACGCGCTCGCCTTCGACGGTGCGCGGTGGCACGTGCGCGCCTGGGCTTGCGACCACAAGGATTTCCGGGACTTCGTCCTGAGCCGGATCGACGAGTTCGGGGGGGCGGAGGCCGCCAGCTACGAGCCCGCCGACGACGTCGAGTGGCACACGACGATCACCTTGAGGGTGCTGCCGCATCCCGGGCTGACGGACGACCAGCGCCGGGCGATCGAGCGCGACTACGGGATGGTCGACGGCGCCAGGGAGGTGGAGGTGCGTCTGTCGATGGCCTTCTACTTCATCAAGCGCCACAACCTGGACCTGATCGACCTGCCGCCGGAGCGGGTCCAGTTGCGCCTGGAAAACCTCGCCGAGGTCGGCCTGCGGGTCGCCGCGGCGAAGGAGGAGACCCGCAGGCGGGTCATCCCGTCCGGCGGCGGCGGTCCCGCAGACGGTTTGAGCCATGCCGCGGACCCGTGGGATTCAAGCCCGGCATGAACCTTCCGAATGCATCATGCACTGGGACGCGTCGATTCCGTGGATCCTGCCAACGCCCCCGGCCCCGGAATATGCTTTCGCGCGCAGAGTTCCGCGCCACTATGCCAAGAGTTTCCTCACGCAAGATTTTTGACTTCAAGCCCTTCCGAGGGTTCGTGATATCGAGCGGGGCGTAGGCTTCGGCTCGACAAAGCGCCATGGTGGCTCGCGCCCGGCTGATCTCGCTGGCGCTGCTGGCCTACTTGCTCACGCCTGTGGAAGGCGAGGCCGCCGGCCGCGCCGACGCGGCCTACGGCGGCTTCTGCATCGTTGCGGCCATCTTCCGGCTCCGCGTCTTCGAGGGCCATCGCCGAGACCGGTGTGACGTAACCCGCGGCTTGGTGTGCCTGCCCGGCGGTACCCTCAACCTGTTCGCTCCGCGCGGTTCGTAGGCCGCCGGGCTGCCGGCCCACAGCGCCGCGGCTGGCGCGACCATGGACAGTCCCCGCCGATGATGCCGGCGCCTGGTCAGCGAGGCGCCCTGGTCGCATGGGGGCCATGGATGGCAGCTCCGGGTGGGCCGCCGGTCAGATTCGTGCGCGCAGAAGCTGCAGAGCGTTGCCCGTCACCGGAACGGTCGCCCCGGTGTCGGCCAGGATCGCCGGCAACAGGCCGGTTATGCCGACGATGGTCGTCACCAGGAAAACCAGCTTCAGGCCGATGGCGATATCCGCCCGGATGTTGCCGAGCGTCTAACGGGCGAGCGCGACCATGCGGGCCACGTCCGCGGCCCGTCCGTGCAGGATCGCGGCATCGGTGGTCTCCTACGCGACGTCCGTGCCGCCACCCATGCGATCCCGACATCGGCGGCCGCCAGCGCCGGGGCGTCGTTGATGTCATCGCCGACCTTCGCCACGACGGCGCCCGCGCCCTGGAGCTCGCGCACGATGCGCAGCTCGTCCTCCGGCAGGAGCTCGGCCCGGGCCCCGATGCCGAGCGCGCTGGCGACGGCCTGGGCCGTGCGGGCATTATCGCCGGTCAGCATGATGGCGCCTGCGCACGCGGCCGCGACGCTGTCAGCTGCATCGACGGCATGAACCTGAAAGATGCTCTTGGCCAGATGGATGCCGACAGTGGTGATCTCCATGGGGATGGCTCCTGCACCTGCGTGGCTGCGGATTCGGTAGCAACCACATCTTGGCACCGACATGCCGTCAGTCGGAGCGGGAGCCATCCACTCCATCTGCTTCCGGGAGGCTGCCGGCTTCATCTGACTTCCGGCACTCGCCGCAAAGCCGAACGACAGGTTTCGCGCGCCCGGCGATCCGCTATGGCGTAGTCTCGCCAAAAGCCGTCGGTCTGCTTCGGAGAGGCCACGCCGGACAAGCGGACCAACCTCTATCGACCCAACACGGTGGTGCGGGTGTCCACCGGAGCATCCCAAAAGCAGCCATCCGCGGGCCACATGGCAACTCCGACGTGGATCAGAGAGCCATCGTAAAGCGCTGAACCGAACGCCGCAGTGACGTTGCGATGGCCCTTCGCTATCAGCGCGCTCAAAGGACGACATTATTCGCCGGGGGGCGGGCGTAGTTTTAAATGAACAACGATCTGCATGGCCTCTCGCGCGAGGAACTTGAGGCAGAGGTCCTGCGCCTTCGGGCGGAGCGAGGCGAGCGGACCGCTCACGGCGCAGAAGCGTTCAGCCGGCGTGACCACTCTCCTGTATCTGATGCCGACGTGCTGTTCTCCGCCGTCGACAAGACCGGCCTGCCGATGATCCTCACGGATCCCAACCAGGACGACGACCCCATCGTCTTCACCAACCGCGCCTTCCTCGACCTCACGGATTACGGGATCGACGAGGTCGTCGGTCGCAACTGCCGGTTCCTCCAGGGTCCGGCCACCGAGCCCAACCACGTCGACGAGATCCGCGCGGCGTTGCGCGACAACCGCGACCTCACCATCGAGATCACCAACCATCGCCGGGACGGCACGCCCTTCGTCAACGCCCTGTTCATCGGACCCGTCTTCGACGGCGAGGGCCGCCTGCGCTACCGCTTCGGCAGCCAGATCGACGTCACCGAGGCGCACCGCAACCGGCGCCGTCTCGCCGAGAGCGAGGCGCGCCAGCGCGCGATCTTCGACAGTGCGAGCGAGATGGCCATCGTCGTCACGGATGCCGCGGGCAAGGTGACCGACTGGAACGTCGGGGCGGAACGCATCCTGGGCTGGAATGCCGAAGAGATGCGCGGGCAGACCATCGAGCGGATCTTCACGCCCGAGGATAGGGCGACGGGTCGAGCCCGGGAAGAGATGGCTCTCGTCCTCGACGAGGGGCATGCCGAGGACATGCGCTGGCATCTGCGCAAGGACGGCGGCCGGTTCTACGCGGTCGGCGACATGACCTCGCTGCGGGGGCTCGACGGGACGCACCAGGGTTTCGTCAAGGCGTTCAGCGACCGCACGCAGGAGCGCAACGCCGCCACGAAGGAACAGGCCGACGCCGAGTTCATGCGCAGCGTCCTGGCGTCGTCCGCCGACTGCATCAAGGTGCTCGACCTCGACGGCGGCCTGACCTTCATGAGCGAGGGCGGCCGGAAGGTGATGGAGGTCAGCGACTTCAATCACATCAAGGGCTGCCCATGGCCGAGCTTCTGGCAGGGCCGGGGGAACGCCGATGCGCTCGCGGCGCTGGCAGCGGCCCGGGACGGGCGGATCGGTCACTTCCAGGGGCGCGCGGACACCTTCCTCGGTAACGCCAAGTGGTGGGACGTCCAGGTGACGCCGATCTTCGGCCCCGACGGGCGGCCGGAGCGGATCCTGTCCGTGTCGCGCGACATCACCGAGCGGCGGTCGTTCGAGGAGCGCCTCGCGACGAGCGAGGCCCATTGGCGCGGCCTGTTCGAGCGCCTGAGCGAAGGCTTCGTCGTCGGTGAGGTCGTGCGCGACACGACCGGGCGCATCACGGATTGGCGCTATGTCGACGTCAACTCCGCCTGGGGCCGTCTCGTCGGCATCGCCCCGGCCGACGTCGTCGGCCGCACGGTCCGCGAGGTGATCCCCGGCGTGGAGGACGCCTGGGTCGACGAGTTCGCCGACGTGGTCGAGACCGGGGAGCCCGTAACGTTCGTCCGGCAGGTCGGCACCCTGGCGCGGTGGTACGAGGGCCGGGCCTTCCCGCTCGGGAGCGGGCGCTTCGGCGTGATCTTCATGGAGGTGACGGAGCGAGTGCAGGCCGATGCCCGGCGCAGCGGCCTCCTGGAGTTCGGGGAGCGGCTGCGGAGCGCCATCGGCACCGACGCGATCGCGATGGCGGCCTCCGCCATCCTCGGGCGTGTGCTCGGAGTCGGTCGGGTGGGCTACGGCACCGTCGGCCCCGACGGCGAGGGCTTCGTGGTCGAGGAGGACTGGACCGCTCCCGACTTCCCGACGCTCGCCGGCCGCTACCGCATGGACGATTACGGCCTCTACGCCGAGGACCTCCGGCAGGGGCGGACGGTCGTCATCGGCGACGTGCGCGAGGACCCGCGAACCGCCGCTTCCGCCGCGACCTTGGAGGCGGTCTCCGCGCGAACGCTGGTCAACGTGCCCATCGTCGAGAAGGGCCGGACGGTGGCGGTGCTGTACGTGAACGACGACCGTCCGCGCTCCTGGGGGGAACCGGAGGTCGCGTTCATCCGCCAGATCGCAGAGCTGACCCGCCAGGCCGTCGAGCGGCGGCGCGCGGAAGAGCGGCAGGACCTGCTGAACCACGAACTCTCCCACCGCCTCAAGAACACGATGGCGATGGTCGTGAGCATCGCGCACCAGACGCTGCGCTCCGTGTCGGAGCGCGGACCGGTCGAGGCTTTCGAGAAGCGCATCCAGGCGCTGGCCTCGGCCCACGACCTGTTGCTGCGCAAGGACTGGACGGCCGCCGACCTGCGAAGCGTCTGCCGGGAGGTTCTGGGCACCGCGGCCGAGGCGCGCCGCTTCACGCTCGATGGCCCCGACGTGGCGCTCGGCCCCAGTGCCGCGCTGTCGGCGTCGCTGCTCCTCCATGAACTGGCGACCAACGCGGCCAAGTACGGCAGCTTGTCCGGCGAGGAGGGCGAGGTCAAGGTGCGGTGGTGGATCGACGGCGATGCGGGAGAGCCGGGGTTGGTGCTGCGGTGGCGCGAGCACGGCGGCCCTCCCGTGGTGGCCCCGACGCGGCGCGGCTTCGGATCGCGCCTGATCCGGACCGGCCTGGTGGGAACGGGCGAGGTCGACGTGACCTATCATACCGAGGGGCTCGTGGCGGCGATGCGTGCGCCGCTGGTCGAGGTGCAGCGTCTATGACAGCGAGACAGCCGGACGGAGCGAACCCGAAGCCGGTCGTGCTGGTGCTCCAGGACGAGCCGATCCTGGCGGGGATCATGAGGGACTTCGTCGAGGAGGCGGGATGCGAGGCCGTCGTTGTCCGCACCGCCGAGGCGGCGGTCCGCACCCTGGAGGGGCGGACGGACATCCGGGTCGTGTTCGCGGACCTCGACGTTCGCGGCTCGACCACGGGGCTGAAGCTGGTGGCGATGATCCGCGACCGGTGGCCGCCCATCGAGCTGGTCCTGACGGGCGCCCTGGCACCGGACCTCGACGCCATCCCGGCGCGGGGCGTGTTCTGCGACAAGCCCTTTCGGGAGAACAAGGTCATCTCCGCCATCCGTGGCTTCGCCGCCTGAGCGCGAAAGCTGCGCCCTCCCGGGGCGTCGCTTCACCCGGGCCTATCGCGGGCCGGTCTCCGACCGTCCCGGTACCGCCCGGAAGGCCTCGGCGACTTGCGCGGCCGAGTAGGGCTTGCGCACGAGGTCGAAGCCGTGCGTGCCCTCCCGGGCCATCACGTCGCTGTAGCCGGACGTGAGGATGATGGGCAGGTCCGGCAGCATCGCCCGGATGCGGTGGGCCATCGCGATGCCGCCCATCCCCGGCATCACCACGTCGGAGAACACCGCGTCGAACCGGTCCGGGTCGCGCTCGATCTCGGAGAGGGCCTCCTCGCCGTTCCTTGCCCAGACCGTGGAATGCCCGAGCTCCTCCAGGATCTGCGTGCAGGTCCGCCCGACATCGAGGTTGTCCTCGACGACGAGGATGCGCAGCGCCCGGCCATCGGACGCCGCCGTTTGCGTGTCCGGTGCCTCGGCGGCGGGGGCGTCGGCTTGGGGCAGGTACAGGGTGAAGGCCGTTTCGCGGCCAGGGACGCTGGCGACGTCGACGTCGCCGCCGGACTGCTTGGCGAAGCCGATGACCTGGCTGAGTCCGAGGCCGGTCCCCTTGCCGATGCCCTTGGTGGTGAAGAACGGCTCGAAGATGTGGGGGAGCGTCGCCGGGGGGATGCCCGTACCCTGGTCGATGACGGAGACCGCGACGAACGGCCCGCGCGTGCCGGCGTGCCCGCGGATCTCGGGCAGGCTCCGCCGGCATTCGAGCCGCAGCGTCAGCGTGCCCTCGCCGTCCATCGCGTCCCGGGCGTTGACCGCCATGTTAATCAGCGCCGTGTCGAACTGGGTCGGGTCGGCGAAGACGTGGCAGGTCGCCGTCGGGACCTCGACGACGACCCGGATGCGGGCCCCGGTGACCGATGACAGCATGTCGGCGGTCGAGGCGATGCGCGCGCCGACGTCGAACGTCTCGGGCATCAACGACTGACGGCGGGCGAAGGCGAGGAGCTGGCCCGTGAGCTTGGCGGCCCGGTCGACGGTGTCGGACACCGCGTCCATGTAGCGCCGCCGCCGCTCCTCCGGCAGGTCGGGCTTGCGCAGCAGGTCCATAGACGAGCGGATGATCGTCAGCAGGTTGTTGAAGTCGTGGGCGACGCCGCCGGTCAACTGCCCGACGGCCTCCATCTTCTGGGCTTGGCGCAGGGCTTCCTCTGCCTTGGCGAGCTGCTCCAGGTCGCGCAGCCGCTGGGTCACGTCGGTCGCGTACTGGAAGGCGCCGATGCGTCGGCCGTCCGCGTCGCGCAGCGGGGTGAAGGCGAGTTCGTAGTAGGGCCGCTTGCGGTCGGGGTCGCCGAACTCCTCGACCAGCGTGAAGGCATCGTCCGTCAGCGCCCGGGACCAGACGGCCCGCGCCTGGGCCTGCTGGTCGGGGGCGTGCGAGAGCAGGCCGATCAGGTCGTCGCCGACCTGGGGCCGGATGCCGTAGATGGCCTCGAACTCGTCGGCGTAGGCCCGGTTGAGGGCGAGCAGCCGGAACTCCGGGTCGAGGGCGCAGACGAGGGCGTCGGTGATCTCGAACACGTCCGCCCAGAGCTTGCGCTGGGCGAGCGCCTCCTCGATGCGACGCTCCAGGTGCGCGTTGAGCTCGCGCAGGTCGCGCTCGGCGAGCTTGCGGTCGTGGATGTCCTCGACGACGCCGTACCAGGAGACGATGGCACCGGTCCCGTCCCGGCGCGGCTGGGCGCGGGCGCGCATCCAGCGGTACTCGCCTGTCGAGCCCATGCGCAGGCGGTAATCGACGTCGACCGTGTCGCCCGAGGCGAGGCAGGCCGTGAAGACCGTGACCGTCGACGGGATGTCTTCGGGATGGACCGCCTTGATCCAGCCGGACCCGTAGGGCTCGCGCGGCCCCTGGCCGGTCAGGGTCAGCCACCGATTCGAGAACGAGGTGACGTTCCCTTCCGGGTCGCAGGTCCAGGGCACCTGCGGGTTCAGCTCGACCGTGTGCCGGTAGTGGTCCTCGCTCTCCCGGAGCGCCGCCTCGCCGACGACGCGGGCGGTCGTCTCCGCGGTGACGCAGAACAGGCCCGCGATCCGACCGTCCTCGTCGAAGGCGGGCGAGTAGGTGAAGGACCACCAACCCCGCTCCGGCCTGCCGTCGCGCGAGAGGTCGAGCGGCATGTCGGTGACGGTTGTGCCCTCGCCGGCCAGCGTCGTGGCGACGAGCGGGCCGATCTCGTCCCAGATGCTGGCCCAGACCTCCCGGAAAGGACGTCCCAGCGCCGTGTCCCCGCGGTAGCCAAGGATCGGCCGGTACGCGTCGTTGAAGAAGCACAGGAGATCGGGCCCCCAAGCGAGAAACATCGCCGTGGGGCACGCGAGCATCTGCGCCAGCGTGCCCTTGAGCGCCGGCGACCAGGTCCCGGGCAGTCCGAGCGAAGTGCTCGACCATTCGCGCTTACGGATCTCGGCGCCGGTGACACCGCCGGAGGGGAGGAACTGGAACGGGTCGATCACGCCGGGTCGGACCCCGCTATCGCGGCGCGGCGGGCATTCCGGCAAGGGCTCGTTCCTCGGCGGCGGAAGTCGCCGCCGGGAGCGGGCGAGCGGAAGATCGATAGGAGTGGCCACATGCGGCGGCTATCGCCCGTGATGGTGGGCCGGGCAATCGGACGGCCTGTCACGCCTTGCCACCAGCAGTTGGTGCAGGTTCGTCGCCTTCTTGACCCCTCCCGCCCTGGTTCGGATCGGGCGGAGGCAGGTGCGGCGGGGGCAACCGACCGGGGCTGGGAGGCGTCGGCAGGCCGATGTCCTCGGTCACCGGCGGGACTTCGCCGGATTCAATGTCGTTTCCCATCGCCTTGCCCTACGCTCGACAGCGAGGGACAACGCGGAAGTATCCGGAAGGTCGCTGGCCCAATCCTAAACCGAGAAGTCGAGACCGGAACGGCAAACGGCCAGACCGTTCGCACCGGAGAGGTCGTCCGTGCTGCCGCCGGCTGCACAACACCTCGCCGGTGCCGCAGCTTGCCTTCCATACGGACAAGGGCATGTGAAGCAGGTGCTTGCTCTGAGACCAGCCCCAGCCCACCGCACGACGCGTGGGACCTGACTCTACCAGCCGCTTCCCGTAGCCGGCCGCAGGATCGCCGAAAGGCAGTCCTAACCGGGCTGACGGCTCAGGTCGTCTCGGAGCTGCAGCGACTTCGTCCGGTACGAGACAGGCTTATCAGCGCCTCAAGCTCCCATGGTCATGACCGAGCCACCGTCGACCCGTAGGAACTCACCGGTGATGAAGCTGGCGTGTTCCGAACAGAGGAACGTGACTGCGGCGGCGACTTCCTCCGCGCGTCCGCGGCGCTTGGCGACGATGCCGGGGCGCTCCTCGTCCAGCGTCACCTGGACCGCCTCGTCGAAGGAGATGCCCTTCTCCCTCGCCTTCTTTTCCATCTGGGCGTCGGTCATCGGCGTGGCGATGAAGGCCGGCCCGACCGCGTTCACGAGTACGCCGTCAGGCCCGTAGGCCTTGGACAGTCCCTTAGCGAGGTTCAGGACGCCCGCTTTGGCCGCGGCATACGGCAGTTCCTCGACGTAGGGCTGCACGGCGTCCTCGGAGGAGAACAGCACGACCCGGCCCCAGCCGGCCTTGCGCATGTGTGGGATGAACGCCCTGGTCGCGCGCACTCCGGCCATGAGATCAGTTTGAATTGCCTCAAGCCAGTCGTCGTCGGTCAATTCGAGGAAGTCCCCCGACGCCCCGGTGATGCCTGCGGCGCAGACGAGGATGGTGGGCTTGTCGTCGAAGGCCATGTTGGCGAAGGCGGCGAGCACGTCGATCCCCTTGGCCGTGCTCAGGTCCGCCTCAACGGCGCGAACCTGGCCCAGCGCCGCCAGTTCGTTGGTCGTCGCCTGCAGCTCGGGACCTTCCTTGTCAGTCAGGACGACGTGGACGCCCTCGCGCAGAAGGTGTTCGGCGGTCGAGCGGCCCATGCCCGACTTGGCCCCCGTCACGACTGCGACCCGTCCGCTGATGCCGAGATCCATCTCTACGGTTCCGTTAATCCTTGGGAGGTCCACCCGGGGGCCCGGCAGGACCGGTAGTTGAGAAGTCCGCCTTTTGACGGGAGTTCCGTTCCCTTGATCCTCCCCGGGGGGAGCACAAGCTTGACGTTTGCGTGCGCCTGGACCGAACGACCACTTCAACTGGTGCAACGACCCCGCGTCGAACCGATGCACCCTGGACGATGCAGGCCTGCAAACCTGCAGGGCGGTGTCCGACTGGGGGAACCTCCTTTACGCTCCACTATTGCCGCCTCGACACAGTGGAGCACAGGCATGGCGACGAGCAGCACCCCGCGTACTCACCAGACCCGCAACAACACCAATTCCAACGCCAAAAGGGTTTCCATCGAGGCGCTGAACGCACGGCTGGCCGACGGCATCGACCTCGCCCTCGCGATCAAGCAGGCCCATTGGAACCTGAAGGGACCGCAGTTCATCGGCATCCACCTGATGCTGGACGGCTTCCGTGCCGAGATCAGCGACCTCAACGACAAGGTAGCGGAGCGGGCGGTTCAGCTCGGCGGTACGGCCCTGGGAACGGCGCAGGTCGTGGCGGGATCGACCAAGCTCCCCGCCTACCCGACCGGCATCTATGCCATCGCTGACCATATCGCCGCGCTGATAGACAGCTATGCCGTGTACGCCAACGCCGTGCGCGAGAACATCGACGAGACCGATGAGGCGGGAGACCCCGACACCGCCGACCTGTTCACGGAAGTGTCCCGCGCCGTCGACAAGCAACTGTGGTTCCTCGAAGCCCACGTCCAGGAGCCGACAGGCCAGATGCGGGACGGCGACGCCCGCAGCTGAGTTGTGTGCCGCCTCTCCGTGACCGACCGAACGGGGGGCGGCTACGGTGCTCATCGACGAGCGATGCGCTCGGCAGGTCGGTCATCCCCGACACCCAAGCCGCGACCTGCCGAGGCTGCGCGGGAGCT
Organism: Methylobacterium sp. XJLW; assembly: GCF_003254375.1. Classification (NCBI taxonomy): domain Bacteria; kingdom Pseudomonadati; phylum Pseudomonadota; class Alphaproteobacteria; order Hyphomicrobiales; family Methylobacteriaceae; genus Methylobacterium; species Methylobacterium sp. XJLW. The sequence continues at coordinate 1,529,592 of NZ_CP016429.1, forward strand.
GACCCAGCGTTGCCTGCCCCGCGAGCGACGGGCGTCCCTCAGCCATGACCGGGATTCCGCCGACGCCTCGCGGTCGAAGCAGGGCGGCCGCATTACCGCGCAACTCCATGGCGCGGATGCGCTGGCTGCGAACCAGTACGCACAAGGTTGGAACGTGGATGTCCCCGGGCCTGCATACCGCCAGGTCCACCAGGGCTTCGGCATGAAACTCACGCCCGACTGCCTCGTCCAGCAAGCGGCGCATCGAACCGTATTCCCCGTCGTGCATCCCGATCCACGTCGCTTCGCGGTCCAAGTGAGCCGGGCCCGCTGCCGCGGAGATGTCGACGCGACCACGGCTAGTCAATTCAATCACGCTACGACAGGCCTTGCCGCCACCGCTTTGTCACGGCATGGGGCGTCACGCCTATACCGAAGTGGGCGGGCGTCATCTTCCCCGCCAATCTATCGACCAAGGAGAGCTTGCGTGGAGCGAGCCGCGAACCTGACTGCGGACGACTTCCGGGCGCTCGCCGACGCGCTGCCGCAGATGGCCTGGGTCGCCGAGCCGAACGGCGACATCATCTGGTACAATCGGCGCTGGTACGACTACACCGGCACCACCATCGAGCAGATGCGCGGCTGGGGCTGGCGCGACGTCCACCATCCCGACCATGTCGAGCGCGTCGTTGCGCTCATCAGCGAGGCGTTCCGCACCGGCGAGCCGTGGAAGGACACTTTCCCGCTGCGCGGCACCGACGGCGAGTACCGTTGGTTCCTGTCGCTGGCCGCACCCTACCGCGGTCCGGACGGCGCCATCCTGCGCTGGTTCGGCACCAACACCGACATCACCGAGCGCAAGGGCTTGGAGCGCCGCCTCGCCCGTCACGCCATCGACCTGCGCCGCTCGAACGAGGAACTGGAGCAGTTCGCCTACGTCGCCTCCCACGACCTGAAGGCGCCCCTGCGCGGCATCGAGAACCTTGTCGGGTGGATCGAGGAGGACCTGGAAGGCTCGCTGACCGGCGACGTCCAGACAAACATGGAGTTGCTGAAAAGCCGTGTGCGCCGGCTGGACAGCCTGCTTGACGACCTCCTGGCCTACTCACGGGCCGGGCGGGCTGATGCGACGATGGACACGGTGGACACGAAGTCCCTCGTCGATGAGCTCGCCGTGCTGGTAAGCCCTCCAGAAGGCTTCGCCATCACGGCAGATGCGTCCCTCCCGACGTTACAGGCGGCGCGTGCACCGCTGACCCAGGCCTTGCAGAACCTCATCGGCAACGCCATCAAGCACCACGACCGGCCGGCCGAGGGGCACATCCGGGTCGAGGCGAGGCCGGCAGGGGACGTGGTCGAGTTCGTCGTGACAGACGACGGCCCCGGCATTCCCGAACAGTTCCGCGAGCGCGTGTTCGGCATGTTCCAGACGCTCAAGCCCCGCGACGAGGTCGAGGGCAGCGGCATGGGGCTCGCCATCGTGCGCAAGCTGGTAGACCGTCAGGGCGGGAAGGTCTGGCTCGCCGACGGGCCGGACGGGCGCGGGCTGGCGGTGCATTTCACGTGGCCGCTCGACGGCCGGAAGGGACGGGCGGATGGGATCGACGGTTAACATCCTGCTGGTCGACGACGACGAGGTCGACGTGCAGGGGCTGAAGCGGGCGTTCAAAAAGAGCAAGATCGGCAACCCGATCACGGTCGCCCGCGACGGCATCGAGGCCCTGGAGATCCTGCGCGGCCAGAACGGGCGCGAGCGCCTGCCCAAGCCGCACCTGGTCCTGCTCGACCTGAACATGCCGCGCATGAACGGCATCGAGTTCCTGGAGGCGGTGCGCGCCGACGAGGACCTGCGCTCGGCGGTGGTGTTCATGATCACCACGTCGAAGGCCGACGAGGACCGGATGCGTGCCTACGGCCACAACGTCGCCGGCTACATCGTGAAGCGGGACCCGGCCAACACCTTCATGGAGGCGGTGGCGCTGCTGGAGCACTACTGGAAGGTCGTCGAGTTTCCTGCATAGTCGACCCGTGACGAATCCGACCCGCATCCTGCTGATCGACGACGATGCGGTCGACCGTGCGGCCGTGCGCCGGGCGCTGCGCAAGTCCGGGCTCAAGCATACGCTGACCGAGGCGTCGGGTGGCGAGGAAGGCCAGCGCCTCGCCGCCGAGATGGCCTTCGACTGCGTCCTGCTCGACTACCGCCTTCCGGGTATTGATACCTTCGCACTGCTCAAGACCCTGCTCGCGGCGGAAGGCGATGCGCGGGCGGTGCTGATGCTGACCGGCGAGGCCGACCCGGAGCTCGCGACACGGCTGATGCGGGCCGGCGCGCTGGATTACCTCGACAAGGCCGAGGTCACGCCGTCCGGCCTAGCCAGGGCTATCCGCTACGCCGAAGCGAGGCGGGCCTTTCAGGCGGAGCTTGCCGCCGCGCGGCGGGAGGCCGAGGCGAAATCCCTCGAACTCGACACGCTGAACCGGCAGAAGTCCCTCTTGTTCTCGATCATCGCCCACGACCTGCGCAACCCGTTCCAGGCCCTCCTCGGGCTGTCGGAGGTGCTGGGCAAGGCTGTCGCGGCCCGCGACCCCGCCTCCATCGAACGGCGAGCGAAGGGCATCCACGAGGCGGCGACGCAAGCCTACGCCCTGCTGGAAAGCCTGTTCTCCTGGGCGAGCCTGCAGATGGACACGATGGCGGTCACCCTGACCGACGTCGACCTCGACGCCGTGACCAGTGAGGTGGTGCGCGGCGCGGCGGAGGCCGCCTCGGACAAGGGTTTGAAGATCGAGGTTTCCTGTGGCGGGATCATCGTTCGCGCACAGCGGGACATGCTGACCACGGTGTTGCGCAATCTCGTCGGCAATGCCGTCAAGTTCACGCTGCCCGGCGGGACCATTTCCGTCACGGGCCGCCAGGATTGGGACGACGTCGAGATCTCCGTTACGGACACCGGGGTCGGCATGCCGCCAGGCAAGGTCGACGACCTGTTCCGGCTGGACAGGCGGACCACCACGAACGGCACGGCTGGCGAGCGGGGAAGCGGGCTCGGCCTGCTGCTGTGTCGGGACCTGGTCGAGCGACAGGGCGCCGTGCTGACCGTGACGAGCGCCGTCGACCGTGGCACGACCTTCCGGTTCCGTCTGCCTGCACCGCTCATGGCCAGACAGGTCCCCGCCTCCGCCGCATCGACTTCCTGAACTCCTCCAACGCCCCTGGCCTTTCGGAGGTGACGAAACGTCCGTCGCCCCGGGAAAAAGTCGCGCCTCCTTGGACGACTTTGGCTCCACTCGTCAGGTATCGGACTTCTTCGCGCCAGGAAATCCGCTAGTTCGCAACCCGACGACCAGCGCTGCGACCATCCCCCCGTGAACATCCGCCCTTCATCGACGGCAACTTGCTGCTCGAAGCCCTCGATGCCGACGACCGCAACCTGCCGGCTCTGCACGCCGAGCGGCGCGAGGTCGAACGGGGCGACGTCCTGTTCCGTGCCGGCGACGACGTCAGCCACGTCACCTTTCCGGCTCACGGCTGCGTCGTCATCCTGGTTGTGCCGCTCATGGACGGGAAGTCCGTCGAGACCGCCACGGTCGGTCGCGAAGGCGCCATGCGCGGCGTCGTCAGGCATGGATACCTGCCGGCGTTCGGGCAGGCGGTCCAGGTCGGCGGCCCGGTCGTCCGGATCGACGCCGCGCGCCTGTCCGAGGCCAAGCAGGCCTCGAAGGCCATCCGCGACCTGTTCGTGCGCTACGCCGACTGCCTGCTGGCGCAGGTGCTGCAGTCGGTCGCCTGCAACGCCGCCCATACCATCGAGCGACGCTGCCTGCGCTGGCTCCTGACCCGGCAGGACCGCCTCGGCACGCCCGACTTACCGGTGTCCCGTGAGATCCTAGCCGACATGCTCGGGTGCGCCGCGCCTACCTTACGGAAGTGCTCGGGCGCATACATCGGGAGGGTTTGATCGAGATCGGCCACCGGCGCCTGACGCTGCCGGACCGTGCACGCGCGGAAGCCGCGTCCTGCGAGTGCCATGCCGCCGTCCGACATCACCGCATCACCATCGAGACCGCCAACCGTTGGATCGACGAGGCCGGCGGCCGCCAGCACGACCTCGCGCCCGGCCAGTACCTGGGCGTCTGCGTGACCGACACCGGCACCGGCATGGCCCCGGACCTGATCGGCAAGGTGTTCGAGCCGTTCTTCACGACGAAGCCCACCGGCGAGGGCACGGGCCTCGGCCTGTCCATGGTCTACGGCTTCGCCAAGCAGTCCGGCGGGCAGGTGCGCATCTACTCCGAGGTCGGCGAGGGCTCGACCGTCTGCCTGTACCTGCCGCGGCACTACGGCGAGGCCGACGAGGACGAGGTCGTGCGCAGGCTCGCCGAGGTGGAACAGGCGGGCCAGGGCGAGACGGTGCTCATCGTCGACGACGAGCCCTCGGTGCGGATGCTGGTTACCGAGGTGCTGGAGGATCTCGGCTATACCGCCATCGAGGCGGCCGACAGCGTCGCCGGCCTCAAGGTGCTGCAGTCGGACGTGCGCATCGACCTGCTGGTCACCGACGTCGGTCTGCCAGGGGGTATGAACGGGCGCCAGATGGCCGATGCCGGCTGCGAGCGTCGCCCAGATCTCAAGGTGCTGTTCATCACCGGCTACGCAAAAAAATGCCATGCTCGGGAACGGTTACCTGCGCCCCGGTATGCAGGTCCTGACCAAGCCGTCCGTGCTGGAAACCCTTGCCACCCGCATCAAGGATCTCATCGCCGAGAGTTAGTCTCCCGCGCATGCGCCGACCCCTGATCGCCGCAGCGGGTCAGATTCCCGCGTACCAAGCGTAGCCCTGGTCTTCCCAGTATCCGCCCTTGCCCTCGCCGATGTCGGCGAAGCTCTCCACCACCTCGATGCGCATCACGTACTTGGCTTGCTTGTAGCCGAGGTTGCGTTCGAGGCGCAGCCGCAGGGGAGCGCCGTTCGCCACGGGCAGGGTCTTCCCGTTCAGCTCGTAGGCGAGGATGGTCTGGGGATGGAAGGCGTCCACGAGGTCGATGCTCTCGTAGTAGCGAATGGGCGCGTCGTTGCCAGTGGAGCTTCCCTCGGCGGCCTGCTGGCCTCCGGAATCCCGCTTGTCCTCACCCCCGCCCGATTGCTTCGTCATCGCGGGGTTGGCGTTGCCGCCGGACGAGGCGTCCTCCGTCCCGTCACCCTCGGCGCCATCGTCCTCGCCCTGGTCCATCGTGTCGGCGCAACGGAACACGACGTAGCGCGCCTGCGGTTTCAGCCGTGCCCGGTCCAGGATCTCGGACAGTGGCACGCCGGTCCACTTGCCGATGCAGCTCCATCCCTCAACGCAGTCATGCCGGGTGATCTGCGTCCGGGAAGGGAGCTTGCGCAACTCGGCCAGGGAAAGCTTCAGCGGGGTCTCGACGAGGCCGCACACCTCCAGCCGGTAGTCCGCGAACTTGCGCCGCTCCAGCGCCTTGTAGGCCCGGTCCGGCGGATCCTCGGTGCCGTTCGGCTTGAACCACGGCGAGATGTCGGCCTCGGCGTACTCGGGCGCGAGCGTTCGCTCCGTGAGGAGCAGCCGCTGCACGAACAGGTTCGCGTCCTCGCCGGCCTTGAGCGTGCGCCGGAACCAGTCGGCCTCGCCGAGGCGGTCGCAGCCTCCGAGCATCGCTGCTCCGGCCGCGGCGGTGGCGCCGAGCAGGAGGGAGCGTCGGCTGGGCTTCCGGGTCATGCCCGGTCTCCCGCGCGGTCCGCCGATGCGGGCTCGACCTTGCGCTCAATCACGAACCAGCCGGTGAGCATGCCGCGCATGTTGTTCCAGAACCCCGAGAGCACGACCAAGGCAACGTGGACGACCACGAACAGAACCAGCAGGGCCGCCACGACGAAATGGACCGTGCGGGCCGACTGCCGCCCGTCGAACAGGGTCAGGAGGAACGGGAACGCCGCGTCCATGGCTGGAGACATCGCCAGCCCGGCCAGAACCTGCATCGGCAAGAGCACGAACAGCACGATGGCGTAGGTTAGCTTCTGGATGACGTTGTAGCGCTTGGCCTCGTCGCCTTGCGGGAAACGCAGGGTCACGTGCTCCCACACCGAGGCGGCGAAATGCCGGACCTGGTCGCGCTGCGGGACGACGCGAAAGCGAAGCTGGCCGCTCAGCAGCCCGTACAGGAGGTACAGGGCGCCGTTCAGGACGAAGGCCCAGGCGAAGAAGAGGTGCCAGGAGCGCCCTCCCGTGAGGTCCTGATCGCTGGGAAGCGTCAGCCAGGAGGGGAAGCCGCGGTCGGCCGGCTCGCCGTCAGCGCCGGGCGAGGAGCCTAGCCAGCCGGTGGTGTCGAGGCTGTGGCCTAGCAAGGTCGTGACGCCCTTGGGCGGGTCGTCGTCAGTCGAGGTCATCGACAGCAGCGGGTGATCGAAGGTCGAGACCTTGCCCCAGTACAGGGCCGGGTGGGCGTTGAAGATCTGCAGGCCGCTCATCAGCAAGACGAGCAGGCACAGGGCGTTGACCCAGTGGGTGATCCGGATGACGGCGGGGTGCCTGAACATCCAGCGCCGATGCTCGACCTCTCCGGTGTCGGGGGCGGAGCGCGTCAGGTAGGTGCGGGGCACAAGGGCGGCTCGTCCTGAGGACCGAGGGGCGCGGCGACCGGACCGAGGGTCGGGCCGCCGCGTTCGGGATGGCCGCTTACATGCGGTTCATCATCATCTTCCGCTTCATCATCCGGCGCTTCATCATCTTCTTATGCATCATGCGCTTCTTCATCATCATGCGCTCGCTGTGCGTCATGCGGACCTGCGTGATGCCTGCCGGGCCGGCCTGAAGGCCGTTCGGGCCCATCGGGGCGGCCGAGGCGGCGCCAGTTCCAAGCGCGAGGCTTCCGAGGACCGAGGCGGTGAGCGCGAGGGTGGTGATCTTCATTCGGTATCTCCTTTACAGGGTAGAATTTCCCTTTCGCACAGTGGAGCAAGAAGGGAAATACGTCACAAGTTCCTGATTTATCGAATTAATTTCTTTGATTAGTGGCCTATGGGCGCAACTCTCCGGGCGCCGGGGCGAGGCGCCGCGCCACGCCCCAACCGGGCGTACCCCGACCTGTACGGAGGCTCGCCGCGGAAGGTTTCAGGGGGCGGGAATAATCTGGTCCCGGGCATGAATGGGGTTGTTGGCATTTTACACCCTATTGGCATCACGGACGGGAGCGGACCGGAAGCCGAGCAGCTTGACCTGCGCTGGCCTGTTACTGAATGGAGCGGACTAACCTTCCTTCTGTTGCCTCGCCACCGACAAGGGGACGGCTTCCTCCCCGGCCGGATCTGGGGGATTCGGGCAACCGCGGCACCAAGAAGGCGCGACCGCGAACGTCGCGTGGGCCGGTGCGTTCTCCCAAGGCCAGGCTGCGGACGGGAATAGAGTTGGCACAGGTTCCTCGACGAGCGGACAACACGGCTGCGGCGGGTCCCGCGGCAAGGGCAAGGGCCATGTCCCGGGCGCTCGCCTACTTTGGCATCGCGGTCTCGATCACTGTCGCCTCGGGCTGGGCGTTCCGATTGCCTCTCCTGACGACGATCCTACCGGGCGAGGCGCCGATGGTGGCGCTGACCGCCCTCGCGGTGCTGATCCTGTCGGTCTCGTTGCTGCTCTCGGCCCAGCCCGAGGGGCGAGAGGTCGACAGGTCTGTGGGCCGCTGGCTCGCCGTCGTCGCCGTCGCGGTGGCCGCCGGCGGAGGCATCCAGTACGCCAGTCCGCACGGTTTCCGGCTCGACGACTGGCTGCAGCGGCTCGTGTCAGGCCCGCTCGGGCCGGACAACGGGATGTCGCTCGCGACCGTGGCCTGCGTCCTGGGGGCCGCGGCCGGTATCATCCTCGGCGACGCGCGAGGCCGGACATTCACCCGCCTCGGCGTGGCGACGGCTGCCTTCGCCTTCGTCGCCGCCGCCGTCGGCGGCCTGGGCTACGTCTACGGGGTCGGCGCCCTCCATCAGGGCGGCCCGTTCTCGCGCATGTCGCTGCTCAGCGCCCTGGCCCTGGGCCTGCTGTCGGCCGGGGTGTTGCTCTCCAGGCCGCACGGGCCGTGGGTCGCGACCGTACTCCGCGGCGGCGAGGTCGCGCGTGTCCTCCTGCCGGCCGTCGTGGTCGCACCGCTGCTGCTCGGGGCGCTGGAGATCTACGCCGTCCGTTCGAACCTGCTGGAGCCCGAGACCGGGACCGCTCTCCTCGTCACGGTGCTCGCGATCTGCCTCGCCGCGCTCGCCCTCCGCCTCGCGCGTGACGTCGAGCGGCGCATCGTCGGAGAGAGACGGCTCAGGGATGCTCTCCAGGCCATGAACGAGGCGCTTGAACGGCGGGTGGAGGAGCGGACCCGCGACCTCGCCCAGGCGCAGGACGCCCTGATCCAGGCCCAGAAGATGGAGGCCATCGGGCAGCTTACCGGCGGCGTGGCCCACGACTTCAACAACCTCCTGACCATCATCCGGTCGTCGGTCGAGTTCCTCCGCCGGCCGAACCTGCCGGAGGAACGGCGTGTTCGGTACATGGACGCCGTGTCCGACACCGTGGACCGGGCGGCGAAGCTCACCGGGCAGCTCCTCGCCTTCGCCCGGCGGCAGCCGCTGAGGCCCGAGACCTTCGACGTCGGCTCCCGCCTCGTCGGTCTGGCCACGATGCTGGACACCCTGACGGGGGCCCGCATCCGCGTCGTGACGACCAAGCCCGAGTGCCCCTGCTTCGTGCACGCCGACGCCAGCCAGTTCGACACCGCCATCGTCAACCTCGCAGTGAACGCCCGCGACGCGATGGACGGCGAGGGCACGCTGACCCTCACCCTGTCCTGCGGCAGGGAGAAGCCGGCGATCCGCGGCCACGCTGGCCTGTCGACGCCGTTCGTAACGCTCGGCGTCGGCGATACCGGCGCGGGAATCGCGGCGGAGAACGTGGCCCGCATCTTCGAGCCGTTCTTCACCACCAAGGAGGTCGGCAAGGGCACGGGCCTCGGCCTCTCCCAGGTCATCGGCTTCGCGAAGCAGTCCGGCGGCGACGTCGACGTCGCGAGCGTCGTCGGTCATGGGACCACGTTCACGCTGTACCTGCCGCAGGGCCAAGAGGCGGTCATGGACGTCGTCGAGGACGCCGTCCATGACGACGCACAGGCCGACGACGAGGCCCGGTGTATCCTGGTGGTCGAGGACAACGTGGAGATCGGGCGCTTCTGCACGCAGATCCTGCACGACCTGGGTTACGGCGCGATCCTGACGGAGACCGCGGAGGCGGCGCTCGCGGAGATCGAGGCGGTGCCGTCCCGCTACGACGCGGTGTTCTCGGACGTCGTCATGCCGGGAATGGGCGGCTTCGAGCTGGCGAAGCGGCTGCGGGAGACTCACCCCGGCCTGCCGGTGGTCCTGACGTCCGGCTACAGCCACGTGCTGGCGCAGGACGACGCCCACGGCTTCGACTTGGTGCGGAAGCCCTATTCCGCCGCCCAGGTCGACGGTGCCCTACGTTCGGCGACGCGCCGTCGACGACGCGCGCGCGCACTCGGCATCCATGCGGGAGATGAGCTCATGACCACCTCGAAGCCTCGCCTCGTCGGGCTGAACCACGTCGCGCTTGAGGTCGGAGATATCGGGGAGTCACTCGGGTTCTACCGGGCCGTGTTCTCGTTCGAGCTCCGGGGCACCCATGAGGATGAGGCAGGCCGCACGGTCATGGCCTTCCTCGACATGGGCGACCAGTTCCTCGTCCTGTCGGCCGGGCGGGAACAGCCGGCCGACACGGAGCGGCATTTCGGACTCGTCGTCGATGATCGGACCGGCGTCATGGAACTCGCCGAGAAAGCGGGTGCGAAGGTCCTGGACCGCCCATTCAACTTCCTCGACCCCTGGGGCAACCGCCTGGAGATCGTCGCCTACCCGGATGTCCAGTTTACGAAGGCGGGCGAGATTCTCGGAGGCATGGGCCTGAATCTCGGGAAAGGCGATGAGGCGTTGGGGGAGTTGCGGCGCAAGCTGTCTTCGCCTCCGGCACGCGCCGAAGATTGAAGGCGTGTTTTTCGGGAAAGGCGGGCATCGGATCACCCGCATAAGCGATGGACGGTCGCAGGTCTCCTGGCGCGAACTACAAGAACGATGGCCCCATCCACATACGGAAAATGGCGACCGAGGGGCTGTCAGTCGCCCCTTTCGTTTCCATCCTGACGATTTGGCCTCGAACCTCCGATGACTCCGCAATGCCTCAGTAACCGTAGCCGTAGGCCCGGCAACCGTACCTATAGTTCGGCGCGTAGCCATCACCGGCGTATGAATTTGCGTCATCGACACGCGAAGCCGGTCACCGCCTCCTCGCGAGTATCCGGTCCGCCGTACGCAACGCGACCGCTTGGATCGTGAGCGAGGGATTGACCCCCCCAACCGTCGGGAAGACCGAACCGTCGCAGACGTACAGGTTCGGGATGTCCCAGGACCGGCAATCGGCATCGACCACGGAGGTCCGCGGGCCGGACCCCATCCGGGCGGTGCCGTTCAGGTGGCAGGTGTCATCACCCTGGTCCCAGACCTCGCGCCCGCCCGCGGCCGATAGGGCCTCGCGCATGAACTTGAGCGCGTGCCGGTTCAACGCCTTGTCGTTGTCGCACCAGGAGTAGGTGATGCGCGCCACCGGCAGCCCGTACTGATCCTTCACGTCCGCGAGGGTCACCCGGTTGCGCTCCTGCGGCATGTACTCGGAGACGACCTTGAGCCCGGCGACGTGGTTGTAGCGCTGCATCTCCGAGACGAGCGCCTCCCCCCACAGGCCGTGCGCCGAGGCCTGTGTGTTTGCCCAGAGCTGCGGCAGCGGCCCCTGGCTCATGTAGGAATAGCCACCGAAGAAGTCCTTTACGAAGGGGCCGTGACCCTTGTCGTCGTAGTTCCAGTGCTCGCTGATCGCCAGAGATGGCGGGCCCTTGTAGCTACGGATCTCCTCGTCGAAGACGCCCCAGACCGCTTGGTTGCCCTGGACCATCAGGTTCTTGCCGACGAGGCCCGAGGAGTTGGCGAGGCCGTCCGGGAACTCCTGGTTCGCCGAGTTCAAGAGGAGCCGCGGCGTCTCGATGGCGTAGCCCGCCACCACGACGTTCTTCGCGCGTTGAAACCGCCACTTCCCCTCGCGGAAGTAGTGGACGCCGGTGGCGCGCCCATTCCTCGTCTCGATCCGCCCGACCATGGCGAGGTCGCGGATCTCGGCGCCCGCCTTCAGGGCGCGCGGCAGGTAGCTCACGAGCACGCTCTGCTTGGCGTTGGTCGAGCAGCCCAGCGTGCAGAAACCCCGGTAGACGCAAGGCGGTGCGTCGCCGTGCGGCGCCGAGACCGTAGCGAGCGGCGTCGGCGTCCAGTTGATGCCCATCGCCTCCGCGCCCCGGGCCAGCACCTTGGCGGCGGCGTTGATCTCGTGCGCACGGCGGTGATAGCGGCGACGGTGCGGTCCCCATGGGTAGGAGACCGGGCCGGAGATCTTCAGGTCGTCCTCGACCTGATCGTAGTAGCGCCACATCTCCCGCCAATCGAGCGGCCAGTCGGCGCCGTAGCCCATCAGGGTGCGGGTCTTGAACCATTCCGGTCGGAAACGCAGGGCGACCATGGCGTAGTGTACGGTCGAGCCACCCACCGCCTTGCCGGAATTGTTCGAGCCCATCTGCAGCGGGTTCTCGCCGTCGACGATGCGCTCGTCCGTCCAGTAGAGCTTGGACTGATGGCTCTCGTCCGAGGCGAAATCCTCCAGCGGCCGGAAATACGGTCCGGCGTCGAAGGCCACCACCGACACGCCACCCTCCGCGAGCCGGCAGGCCAGGGTGCCGCCGCCCGCGCCGGTGCCGACGATGGCGAAGTCGACCTCCTCCTCGTCCCGGTGCTGGCGCATCGGCACCCATTCGCCGATCCGCATGACGTTGGGCGCGCGGCCGTCGCGGGCGCGGGGATGGTGCTCCGGGTCGTCGCCGGGCGTGGCGTGCTTGGGGTTGTCGGCGGCGTTGCCGAGGCCGGGGATGCGCATGGACGGAGGTATCCTTATCGACCGACCCGAAGGTTCTCTTGGTAGGCCTCGTCCTCGCGGCCGGGCTTGGCCTCGGCGGCCTCCCAGGGGTCGCGGCGGTCGAAATCCATGCGCACGTAGCCGCGCGGGCTCGCCGGGCCGCCCCAGCCGATCTCGTTCCAGGCCGTGGGGTGGGCGTAGTACGCCTTGACCACATCGGCGAGGACGCGCTGGTGGAAGAACAGCTTCGAGGGCATGCCCTCCCAGACCGCACCGGTCAGGTCACCCTTTTCAGCAAGCTTCAGAAGCTCGTCCTGCGCCCAGGCGCCGAGTTCGTGGAAGCGTGCCCCGAACCGTGCCCGTGCCTCGGCATCGAGGGCGCGCAGTCCCAGGCGCCATGCCTCGCGCTCCCCGGGCATTTCGGCGTTGCGGTAGCCGTCGCGGGTATCGGTCGCGAGCTTGTGGTCCACGAGGGCGGCCACCGGAACCGGATCCCCCCGGTCGGCGGGTTGCGGGACGATCCGCTCGGCCAGCGACTTCATCGTCGACCATTCGGCCTCGTCGAAGAAGCGGCGCGTCTCAGGTCCGATGGCGAGCCGTTCCTCCAAAACCTCGCGGGTCTTGGCGTTCCAGGACGGGCCGTCGCGCTTCGCGAGCACGTCGTAGCCCGGATAAAGGTCCAGTCTCGGACGCATGATGATCTTTCGGGTCAGAAGCGGAAGCGGCTGCGTTCGATGAGTTCGAGGGCCGCGAGCCCCCCGAGCGCCACCCCCGAGAAGGAGGGCGGGGCCGGCAGAGGCGGCCCGTCGATGAGGTTCTGGCGCCAGTTGGACCAGCCGCCCATCATCCGGGCGACGCCGTAGCCGTGGAACGCGACGCCACCGACGCCCATCGCCGAGACCGCCCACATCCCCCACTTGGCGCCCGATTGACTCGCTCCCTCCGGTTTGGTCGCGGCGCGGACGAGAAGGGCGGCGGCAAGCGGCGGCAGGGTGACGGGAACGAACATCGCCGGGTTCTGGAAAGCACCCCGGAAGTGAAGCAGCCCGGCCTCCAGGGTCGTGCCGGCGAGCATGCCCGCCGTGGCGACTGCAAGGGAGCGCCCCGCCGGCAAGCCACCGAGCCGCGGCTCGTCGGGGTCGGCGTCGCGCACGCGCTCGGCGATGACCCCGAGGACGCCGGCCAGCGTCAGAGCCATCGGCGCGCCGATGGGGGCGGAATAGAACAGGTTCTGGAAGGAATACCCACCCTCGCGCTTGCCGACGTTGTAGGCGTGGAAGCCGAAGCCGATCAGCCCTGTCAGGCCGGCGAGCGCCTGCACCCCGTGCCGGACGCGGGAGCTGCCGGGGTCGGTGTCGCCGGCCCCGTGCAGGGACGCCGCCAGGATGACGCTGGACACGACGATGGGCGTGTACATCGCCCGGTTGAAGAACTGGCCGCGGTAGTGCTCCAGGCCGGAATCGAACAGTACCGAGGCGGCGAGCATCGTCGAGGCGTGGTTCAGGCGCTGTGCCGCGCTCGCGGTGACCTCGCGCCCCCGCGGGCTGTAGCTGCGGCCGCCGGCGGCGTGACCTAGGGGCTTGGAACGCCCGGCGGCGAACCAGGTCAACAAACCGGCCCCCGCCGCCACCGCGGCGAGGACCACCACCGGGTGGACGGCCGCCTCAACTCTCACAGGTGCGACGCGCCGCTTCATGCCTGGCGCATGTTGACGTTTCGGCGGGGGTGGGCCGCGATCAGACGGCATAGGCATCGGCATCCCGGGTCTTGAGGGTGAGGCCGTGTCCCGGCCGGGTCAGATCGGGGGTGATCACGCTATCGCGCGGTGCGGGCGCCCCGTCGAACAGCATCCGCTCGATGCGGACGTGGTCGTGGAACCATTCGAGGTGTCGGAAGCGGGGAGCCGCAACCGCCACCGGGAGGTGCAAGGCGGGGGCGCAGTGGCCGGACAGATCGATATGCGCCGCCTCGCACAGGGCCGCGATCTTCAGAAACCCGCTGTAGCCGCCGCAGCGGGTCACGTCCGCCTGGGCCACGTCGACTGCCCCTACGTCGAGCAGTCCACGCAAATCGTTCAAGGTGTAGATGTACTCGCCCGCGGCGACTTCGATGCCGGCAGGCGTAGAGGCACGGACGGAAGCCATACCTGCGGGATCGTCACTGGACACGGGTTCCTCGAACCACGCCACGTCGTAGCGGTGTGCTTCGTGCGCAAGGGCGACGGCGCGCTTCGGGGTGAAGGCGCCATTGGCGTCGATGAACAGACGTGCATTGCCGATGGCTGCCTTCGCCACCGCCATGCGCGCCGGGTCGTGCTCGGGAGCGCTGCCGACCTTCATCTTCACCGCCCGGCAGCCGTCTCGCTCGACCCACCCGGCAAGCTGCTCGCGCAACTGCCGGTCGCCGTAGCTCGTGAAGCCGCCGCTGCCGTAGATCTCCGCGTGTTCCCGCGCCTGCCCGAACAGGCTCGCCAGGGATACGTCGAGGAGGCGTGCCTTGAGGTCCCACAAGGCGGTGTCCAATGCCGAGATCGCCGTGGCGGCCAGCCCGGAGCGCCCGAGGTTCCGCACGGCGCCCCACAGCACGGCATTGGCCCGCGGGATGTCGAAGGCGGACAACCCGGTAAGACGCGATGCGAGCGTGCCTACAATCAAGCGCGCGACACTGGCGTCGGTGTAGCTGTAGCCGAGGCCGGTCTCGCCCCCGGCCTCGACATGGACGACAACGAGCGTCGTCCTGTCCCAGCTGAACGTCCCGTCCGCCTCCGGCGCGTCGGTGGGAACGGTGTAGGCTCGCGCCCGCACCGTTCCGATCCTCGGATCGTCATGCATGCCGTAGAAGCCGTCCTACTTGCTGCCCGGTAGGACGGAACTCAGCACCTGTCGGGCGGTGTCGACAAGGAGATGACGCTCCTTCGGGTCGCCCTTGCCGAGCATCGACATGAAGTTCTGCACCTGCTGGAGCGTGAAGAACGGCGGCAGCGGCGGCACCTCGGGGTCGGTCTTTACCTCCAGCACCACCGGCACGGGGCTCGCCAGCGCCTCGTCCCAGGCCGCCCCCATGCGCTGGGGATCATCGACGTAGATGCCCTTCAGGCCGATCAGCTCGGCGAACTTGTGATAGGGCACGTTCGGGATAGTCTGGCTCGCCTCGAACTTCGGGTTGCCCTCCATCACCCGCTGCTCCCAGGTCACCTGGTTCAGGTCCTCGTTGTTGAACACGCAGCAAATCCAGGTCTTGTTCGACCAGCGATGCATGTACTTTGAGACCGTGATCAGTTCGGCCATGTTGTTCATCTGCATGGCGCCGTCGCCGACCAGCGCGATCACCGGCCGGTCGGGATGGGCTACCTTGGCGGCGATGGCGTAGGGGACCGCCGCGCCCATGGAAGCGAGGCCGCCCGACAGCGAGCACATCTGGCCGCGGCGCATCTTCAGGTCGCGGGCGAACCAGTTGGCGCAGGACCCGGAATCCGAAGTGATGATCGCCCGCTCGGGCATGCGCGGCGAGAGTTCCCAGGTGACGCGCTGCGGGTTGACCGGGCTGGCCTTGGCCATCGCCCGGTCCTCGGCCTCCTTCCACCAGGAGACCATCCCCTTCTCGATGCCGGTGCGCCAGGAGCCACCCTCCTTCTTCTGCTCCAGCAGCGGCAGCAGGGCACGCAGGGTCTCGGCGGACTCGCCGCAGAGCGGCACCTCCATCGGGTACCGCAGCGACAGCATCTCCGGTGAGATGTCGATCTGCACACCGCGGGCCTGCCCCTCCTTCGGGAGGAACTCGGCCCAGGGAAAGCCGGAACCGATCATCAGGAGGGTGTCGCAGTCCTCCATCATGTCCGAGGACGGCTTGGACCCGAGCAATCCGATGGTGCCGGTCACGAACGGCAGGTCGTCCGGCAGCGCCGCCTTGCCGAGCAGCGCCTTGGCGACGCCGGCCTGAAGCTTATTGGCGACGGCGATGACCTCGTCGGTGGCGTGCAAGGCGCCCGCACCGACCAGGATCGCGACCTTCTTGCCGGCGTTCAACACGTCGGCGGCGCGGCGCAGATCGGCGTCGAAGGGCACGACCTTCGGGGCGGTGTAGCCCACCCCGGAGAAGGTGTTGCCGTGCTTGCGTACCGGCTCCTCGTAGGGAACGTCCTGCAGGTCGTTCGGTAGAATGATGGCCGAGACCTTCCGTTCGGCCTTAGCGATCCGCATGGCGCGGTCGACGATGTGGCGGACCTGCGCGGGCGAGGACGCCTGCTGCACGTAGGCCGAGACGTCCTTGAAGACGCTCGTGAGGTCGAATTCCTGCTGGTAGTGGGCGCCATTGACGTTGCGCGCCTGCTGCCCGCAGATGGCGAGAAGCGGCACGTGGTCGAGATGGGCGTCGTACATCCCGGTGAGCAGGTGCGTCGCGCCGGGACCGGAGGTCGCCATGCAGACGCCGACCTCGCCGGTGAACTTGGCGTAGGCCGCGGCCATGAACGCCGCCATCTCCTCGTGGCGGACCTGGATGAACTCGAACGGCAGGTCGTTGCGCTGGAGGGCGCCGAGCAGGCCGTTGATGCCGTCGCCGGGATAGCCGAAGATCTTCTTCACCCCCCACTCGGCCAGGCGCTTCCAGAAAAAGTCGGCGACGGCTTCGGCCATGGCGGATCCTCGGAATAGGTATTGGTGCCGCCCGCTGGGCGAACGTGGTCGGGGGCGGCATGGGATGAAGCCTGCGTGTACCGGCACACGGCTTCCTTAGTCCGAGGCCAACCTCGCGTGGGAACCCAGGTTCCTAGGAGTTTCCGGAGCGTTCTGACGATGCCGTGATTTCACCCCGATCTACTGGGCGGCGAGGTCCAGGGCGTACAGGTGCTGTTTGGACGTGATGAACAGCCGTTGCTGCTCCGGGGAGAAGCAGAGATTGGAGCACACCTGAGGCGTGGGAATCAGTCCGAGCCGGTGCCCCTCCGCGGAGAGGACTTGAACCCCTGCCTCCGAGCTCGTCCAGATCCAGCCGCGATGGTCCACGCGGAACCCGTCCGGCACGCCGGGCTCGACCTCGGCAAAGACCCGCGGTTCGCCCAGGGTTCGGTCATCCACGACCGCGTAGGCGTGGATCGTGTGCCCGTCACCGCCCTCGGTCCGTGAAGTGTCGCTGACGTACAGGGTGTGCCCGTCCGGCGAGAAGGCCAGCCCGTTCGGTTGGCCGAGGTCGGCCATGCGCCTGACGGAGCCGTCCGCCGGGTCAAATCTGTAGACGCTGTGATGGCCCAGGTCGGACGCGGCCAACACCCCCTGCCTGGGTAGCCGTAGCCCATAGGCTGGATCGGTGAACCAGAGGGCGCCGTCGGCGGCGCAGACCACGTCGTTCGGAGCGTTGAACCGGCGGCCCTCGTAGGTCTCGACCAGGGCCTCGTAGTGTCCGTCCGGGGATGTGCGTGACAGGCGGCGGTTGCCGTGCTCGCAGTGGATGAGGTTGCCGTCCCGGTCGACCGTGTTGCCATTGATGAACGGGGTTGCGTCGATGACGACCCGCACGCAGCCGTCGGCGTGCCAGCCAAGCACCCGGCGCCCCTCGACATCGGACCAGACCAATATGTCCCGCGCGGGCCACCAGGTCGGCCCCTCGCTGAAGACGGCCTGATCGTAGAGCGAGACGAGACGGGCGTGGTAGGGCACTACCTCGGTGAAGCGCGGGTCGGACGCCCGGGGTGGATCGACGTGGTGGACGGGCTCGGGCGGACCGGGTCGCCGCAGCAGATTCGACGCGGGTTCAGCGTTCATGATCCCTCCCTGATCGAAGTTTTAGGGCACCTCAGTGGGTGCATGTCTCGAACGGTTAATCCCTCCGGGTTGATGTCGTTCTCCCGCCACCCCCGGCTGACTTGTCGGGTACGACCTAAAGAATGCGGGATCGTCGAAGATCATGAATCAAGAAAAACGCCGATCTTTTCGATGACGACTGCAGCCGGCACCTTGGGGCTAGGTTACTGTCGGCGCACGTCCCGAAGGTCGAACGCAATCGCGAACCTCGTCTTCAGGGCGGCATGGAGACCATTTTAGAAATGGGTGCCCAGCTAAACGCAAGCCCGACCGTGGAATATCGTTCCGTAGCGTCGCCTCATGCGAATGGCCGATCGCAGCTGGTAGCGTCCACTTACGGGATATTGTCAGAACCATCTGAATGACCGGGATGGGCGCGAAGACGAATGTCCGGTGTTGCGCGCTCCAGCGGTACGGCGTGACAAAGTGGGGCCGAAAGCGACTGGTCCGCTTCGGA
The DNA here is from genome assembly GCF_003254375.1 of Methylobacterium sp. XJLW. NCBI lineage: Bacteria > Pseudomonadati > Pseudomonadota > Alphaproteobacteria > Hyphomicrobiales > Methylobacteriaceae > Methylobacterium > Methylobacterium sp. XJLW. Next base: position 1,547,834 of record NZ_CP016429.1, read on the forward strand.
GAACTCCCGCGGGAAAAGCGGACAGCCTCCTATCGACCCAACTGCGCCGTAGAAGCAGTCCGACGTCGTTCTCGAAAGCAGACATCGAAACTGGGCTCGCGCCGCCAAGGTACTCTTATGAGTGTTCGCCTTCCGAACTAGCGCCCCCCACTCGATCAATCCACAGTCTGCATCTGGACGACACTGCCGAGTTCACCGGGCTTGCCCGAGACCACCACGAGGTAGCGCCGGCTAGCGCCGGCATCCGTGCGGGTGACCTGTCGGATCGGGCCGATCGCGTTGACGATGGCCGCGCCGGCCGGGTTGGTCATGAAGGCGGCGAGCGGCTCCAGGCCGGTCGCTCCCTTCGGATTGGCGGCGAGCGCCAGCACGAAGGGCATTTTCGCGGGCAGTCCTGTGACCGCGGCCTGTAGCGTTTGCAGCACGCCTTGGTCGAACAGGGTGACCTGCGTCGCCGGCTTGTCATCGGAACCGGTGAGCGTCAGCGCGCTGGTCTTGCCGGCAGCACCCAGCGGCTGGAGGTTCTGCTTTCCGTCGCCCTCCGGCACGGCGTTCGGGACGTAGGCGACGCCCTGCGGACCCTGCCCGATCGGCACCTCAGCGATCACCGTGTTCGACGCCGTGTCGATCACCGCCGCCATGTCGGCGTTCTCCAGGCCGACATAGACGCGGCTGCCGTCGCCCGAGGGCCAGAGCCCGTGCGGCAGGGCGCCGGTCGCGATGGTGGCGACCTGAGAGAAGTCGTCGGTGCGGAACACCTTGAGCTGGTTCAGGCCGCCGATCGTCACGTAGGCGAACTGGCCGGCCTTGGTCGAGACGATGTTGACGTGGTTGGTGATCGGCCCGGTCTCGATCGTCTTCAGCGGCGCGAAGGGCGGACGCGCCGAAAACACTTGGGTGCGGCCGACATCCTTAAGGGTGAACCACACCTGCTTGCCGTCCGGCGTCGCGGCGATGTCGGGGCAGAACGGGCTCTCTTGCTTCACGCGGCCGACGATGGTGTGGGTCTTGGTGTCGATGACGACGGTCTCGGGGCTGAAGCTGGAGCAGACGTAGCCGTAGGCGCCGTCCGGCGAGAAGATCGTCATGCCGGGCCCGTTCGGTACGGTGATCCGGCGGGTCTCCTTGGCGGTGGCGGCATCGAGCACCGCGATATGGTCCTCGCCGCGCACGCTCACCCAAACCTCTCGGCCGTCCGGCGTGAAGAAGGCTTCGTGCGGCGAGCGGCCGACATAGGCGGTGTGGCGGACCGCGTTGGTCGCCGTGTCTATGAAGCTCACGGAGTTCGAACCGATCGAGACCGCGAGCAGGGTCCTGTGGTCCGGCGAGAAGCCCATGCCGTGAACCAGAAGCTGCCCGCGATAGAGCGGGCTCAGGTTCATCGGCGTCGGGTCGCCGAGCCGGATCACCCCGAGCAGGGTGTTGGCGGCGGGATCGACCACCGAGACCGTGTTGGAGAACTGGTCGGAGGTGTAGAACCGATCCTTGCCGCTAACCGGCACGTCCGGGGCGGAAGCTGCGCCCGGGGCCTGCCCGGCGAGCGCCGGGCCGGAGAGCAGCGCGAGGGCGAGGATAGTCAGGGCGGTCTTCATCGGCGGGTCTCCGAGGGCATGGCGGCGGGGGCTGCACTGTGGTCGTGGGAATGGGCCGCACCAGTCGATGGCTGCGGCGCTTTAGGAAGACTGGCGAGCGCACGGCGCATCACATCGATCTCCTGGCCCTGCTCGACGACGATTCCTTGCGCGAGGCGACGCAGGACCGGATCCTTGCCGTAGAGCAGCTCCGCCTTGGCCATCGCGATCGCGCCCTCGTGGTGGGGGATCATCATCGCGGCGAAATCGCGGTCGGGATCGCCCGAGGGCGGGACCATCATGTCGGCGTGCATCCGCGTCATCGACTGCGCCATCATCGCGTCGAACGACGTTGACGACGCGGCCGGAGGCTCGCTGGCGGCCAGCGTCGGGCGCATCATCATCCGGCCGCCGACGAGGCCGCTCGCCATCAGCGCCGACGTCACGGCAAATCCCAGTGCTCCGCGCATGCGGCCTCCTCGCGATCCGGTATCAATGGAAGGGATGCCAGAGGACCGCCTTTATTCCGCGGCGGGGCCGAAAAAGCGTTCGCGCCGATGGGATCGCCTTTTTTCGTGTGTCAGCGGAATAAAGGCGCCCGTTTCGCATCCCTCCCGATGCGGTCATGCTCGACCGCGGGAGACTTCACCCATGCGCAATCTGCTGATCCGCACCGCCTTCGCGGCTATCGCCTTCTCCGCCGTGGCCGCCCAGGCCGCCGCGCCCGCCATGACGGCCGAGACCGCCAAGGGGCCGGCGCTCGTGGATGCCAAGAGCATGACCCTCTACACCTTTGACAAGGACATGGGCGGCAAGTCGATGTGCAACGGCCCCTGCGCCGCCAACTGGCCGGCCCTGACGGCTGCCTCCGGATCGGCGGCCTCCGGCGATTGGACGACGGTGACCCGGGACGACGGCACGATGCAGTGGGCCTACAAGGGCAAGCCGCTCTACACCTTCGCCAAGGACACCAAGCCGGGCGACACCACCGGTGACGGCTTCCTCAACGGTGCGTGGCACATCGCAAAGCCCTGATCGGTGAATGCCCGGATCGGCTCCCTCTGATTGGGACACGTCGTTGGACGAGATCGCCCCCCTGATCGAACCGCAGATCCCGGCCCTGCGGCGCTACGCGGTCGCGCTTCTTCGGGATCGCGAAGCGGCGGACGACCTCGTCCAGGACACCCTGGAGCGGGCATTGTCCGCCTGGTCCGGGCGTCGCCGCGACGGCGACCTGCGGGCGTGGTTGTTCACGATCGAGCGCAACCTGTTCCTCGCCGCCGTCCGACGCCGGGGCCGGCGCGGCGCCGATCTCGGCGCGGAAGTGTTGGAGCAGGTGCCCGATCCGAGCGCCGACCCGGGGGCAGCTTTGGGAGCCCGTGACGTACTCGCAGGGCTCGACACCCTGCCCGAGGAGCAGCGCTCGGTGTTGCTCCTCGTGGCGGTGGAGGACCTGTCCTATGCCGAAGCGGCACAGGTGCTCGGGGTGCCGCTCGGCACGGTGATGTCACGATTGAGCCGGGCGCGCACGCGGATGCGCGGATTTGTGGAGACGGGCCGGACAGGCCTGCTGAGGAGGGTTAAATGAGCGGGGATCCGCGCCCGGTCGGCGAGGACGATCTGCACGGCCTGATCGACGGCCGCCTTGAACCGGAGCGGCAGGCGCTGGTCGAGGCGTGGCTCGTGGGGAACCCCGCGCGTGCGGCTGAAGTCTCGACGGACCGAGTTCTGCGCGAGCGCCTGCGCGCCCGCCTCGCGCCGATCGCCGAGGAGGCGATCCCGGCGCGACTGCGGGTGGCCAACATCCGCTCGCGACACCTGTACCCTGGCGCACGCTGGTTCCCCATGGCGGCTGCGGCCGTGCTCTGCCTCGCGCTCGGCAGTGCCGGCGGCTGGGTTGGCCATGCCCTGCACGGTGTGCCCGCGGCGGCGGCGGTGGCGGAGGCACCGGCGACGCAGGACGCGGTCGCAGCCTTCCGCACCTTCGTGGTCGAGGCGGTGCATCCGGTGGAGGTGCGCGCCGACGAGAAGCCCCACCTCGTGACGTGGCTCTCGAAGCGTCTCGGTCACGCGGTCGCGGCCCCCGACCTCTCGGCGCAGGGCTTCCGGCTGATGGGCGGGCGCCTGTTGCCGGCCGGCACCGAGCCCGCGGCGATGTTGATGTACGACGACGACCGCGGCACCCGGCTGACGCTCTACAGCCGCGTCGGTGACGGCGACGGCCGCACGCTCTTCCGCTTCGCCCGCGAGGGCGACATCGCTGCCTTCTCCTGGGTCGATGGTGGCATGTCATACGTCGTCACCGGCCGCACCGACGAGGCCCGGCTGCTCTCCGTCGCGCAGGCGGTCGATGCGCACGTCCGCGACCTCGCGCCGGATCGTCGGCAGCCATGACCCTCGATCAGCTTCGCATCTTCGTGGCGGTGGCCGAGCGACAGCACGTGACGCGGGCCGCCGAGGCGCTGAACCTCGTCCAGTCGGCGGTCAGCACGGCGATCGCCAACATCGAGGGGCGGCACGCGACGAAGCTGTTTCACCGGGTTGGCCGCGGGATCGAGCTGACCGAAGCAGGGCGCGTGTTCCTCGTCGAGGCCCGCGCCGTGCTCGCCCGGGCCGAGGCCGCCGAACTTGTGCTCGCCGACCTCAGCGGCCTACGACGCGGGACGCTGGCGCTTTTTGCCAGCCAGACCATCGCCAGCGACTGGCTGCCTCGCCACCTCGTCGCCTTCCGCCGGGCCTACCCTGAGATCGCTATCCGGTTGGCGGTGGGCAACACCACCGACGCCGCCGACGCGGTGCGCGCGGGGCAGGCCGAACTCGGCTTCGTCGAGGGGGCGCTGGACGACCCGACGCTCGCAAGCACGACCATCGCCCAGGACAAACTCGTCCTCGTGGTCGCCCCAAACCATCCCTTCGCCGGGGCGGCTGCACTCGCACCCGAAGACCTCGCCGGGGCCGACTGGGTGCTGCGCGAAGCGGGATCGGGAACCCGCTCGGCCTTCGAGGCGACCCTGGGTGCGGCCGGCCTTGCCGCGGCCCAGCTCCGGGTCATGCTCGAACTGCCCTCGAACGAGGCAGTGCGCGCCGCCGTCGAGGCCGGGGGCGGGGCCGCCGTCCTGTCCGAGACCGTGGTCGCCGCAGCGCTTCGAACCGGGACCCTGGTGCGGGCGGCGTTCGACTTACCGAGCCGGCCGTTCCGGGTGCTGCGCCACAAGGAGCGCTACCGCAGCCGGGCCGCCGACGCGCTTCTCGACCTGATCGCGACGGCGAACATCAAATGAGCGAGCCCGCGAAACCAGTGCCCCCCGACGACCCGCGGGTGAGGCTCGCCGAGGACCGGACGGTGCTGGCAGCCGAGCGTACGTTCGTGGCGTGGCTTCGAACCGGGCTCGCCTTTCTGGGCGTCGGCTTGGCCGCGCAGCGCTTCCTGCGGGAGGTGCTGGCGGTCTGGCCGCTGAAGGTGCTGTCGCTCACGTTGATCGGCTGCGCGCTTGCCTCGTTCGCCGGCGCCGCATGGCGGGACCGGGCGATCCGGGCGCGTCTCGCCCATGCCGAGATCCCGATGATGCCGCGCATCCTCACCATCGGGATCGCGGCCTTGCTGATCGCGATCTCGGGCCTCGCGGCCACCGCCTTGCTCTGGGCGTGATGATCAGGCCACGGTGACCCGCACCCGGTGCCATGCGGCGCTAAGGTAGCCCTTGTAGTTCCAGGTGTCGTCGGGGGCGGCCGGCTGGGTCTGGCCGGCGGAGTCCCAGGCCCGCACCGCAAGTTCGTGCTCGCCGGCCGTCAGCTCGCGCTCGATCTCCCAGAATGTCCACGCGTAGGGCGCGTCGGCATCGCGGTCGATCCGGGCCTGCGCCCAGCTGCGGCCGCCATCCGTCGAGACGTCGACGCGGGCGACCGCGCGGTCGCTGGCGATGGCATAGCCGCGGATCGCGTGCCGGCCGGCCTTCAACGCCGCGCCGCGGGCGGGCTCGCAGATCGCGCTGTTGAGCGGCATCGCCTCGATGGTGATGCCGTGGGCGGGGTCCGCGGTCTCGGCCGTCACGTCGGGCGGAAACAGCTTGTAGTCGTCGGCCTGCATCGGGTTGTCGGAGGGCCGGTCCTGCACCGTGATCCGGGCGAGCCATTTCGGGCTGCGGATGCCGGCAAATCCCGGCACCACCACGCGCAACGGATGGCCGTGCTCGGGGGCGAGAGGCTCGCCGTTCATCGCGAAGGCAAGCAGCGTCTCGGGCGCCAGCGCCTTGGCGAGAGGGATCGAGGCGCCGAAGCGCGTGTCCGTGTCCGCGATCCGGTCGTGGCTCTCGAAGGCGACGTAGCGCTCTTCATCTGCATCGATGCCGGCCGCGCGCAGCACCTCGGCGAGCCGCACGCCGGTCCATTCCGCGTTGCCGATGGCACCGGGCGCCCACGGGTCACCGGAGATCGGCGCCACCGCCAGCATGTCGGCCCGTCTGTTGCCGGCGCATTGCATCACCGCCGTGACGGTGGCGTGCGCAAAGCGCGCCTTGAGTTCCGCGAGGGAGAGTTCGAGCGGCATGGTGACCATGCCATCTACCGTCAGGCGGTAGCTGTCGGCGTCGAGGTCCGGGATGTCGCCGTGGCTGCGGACGTAGAAGTCGGCCTGTTCGGTGAGGAACGCCGCCCGCAGGCGATCGAGCGGCGGCTCGGCGTTGTAGGGCGCCTTTCCGTGGACGATGAGGCGGTCCTTGCGCTGGAACAGGCGGAGCATGGGGTCTTTGTCCTGCGTACTTGACATGTCGACGACGAGAACGCGCCGGGGGCGATAAGGCCCCCGGCGCGCGTCGCCTCAGGGCTTCATTGTCGAGACCACCGCATTCTTCGCGCGATCGACCACGGCGACGCTGAGATCGCGGTTGAGGACGTAGGCGCGGGCGTTGTCGGCCGAGAACGCGATCGCCTGGCGCGGCTCGTTCAGGCCGGTCACCGTGGCGACAACCTTGAGGGTGCCGGTGTCGATCACTGAGAGTGAGTTGTCCTTGAGGTTGCCGGAATAGACGAAGCGACCGTCCGGTGTCAGTGCGGCTCCGTAGGGGTCCTTGCCCACCTCCACCTCGGAGGTGACTTTGCGGGCGGCGATATCGACCACGCCGATGGTATTGCGGCCGCTGTTGGCGGCAAACAGCGTCTTGCCGTCCTTGGTGATCGAGATGGCGCGCAGCTTGTCGAACCCAGCGATCTCGCCGGTGATCTTGTTGGTGGCGGTATCGACCAACGTGATTTTGTCGCCGAGGAAGTTCGTCACGAACACGGTCTTGCCGTCGGGCGACAGCTTCACGCCCTGGCGCGGCTGCGCGAAGCCGGGAATCACGGCATCTGCCAGCATAGTCTTGGTGTCGAACACGGTCAGCGTGCTCGCGGCCTCGTTGTTGACGTAGAGCTTGCCCCCGTCGGCCGAGAGCACGGTGCCGAAGACCCCGGGCCCGGCGGCGAGAACGCCGGCTTCCTTGCCGGTGGCGGTCTCGTAGACCGTGATCCGGCCGGTGCCGCTGTCGGAGACGTAGAAGCGGGCGCCGTCCGGCGCGAACACGATGTTGCGCGGCGTGACGAAGCCGTCGAGGCGGCGCAGCACCGTGCCCTTGGCGACGTCGTAGACGACGACGGCGCTCTCCTCGCTGTTCGATACAGCGGCGACGGTCCCGGCAGCGTTCAGCGCCAAGGCGTTGTTCTTGATCGCGCCGTCGAAACCAGCGGCGGACCCGGGCTGGCCCTGGGCGAGAAGCAAGGCAGCTCCGGCGAGGAAGGCGCGGAGACTGGTGCGGATATGGGTCATGAAGCGGGTCTCTTGGGCATGCGCGCTCGTTCGGCGGCCGGGGCCAGCCGTGCGGGCGGGTTCGAAATCGGATTGCGTCGTGCGGGACCGGTCCGGCCATGCATCGCCTTAAGGAGATGCCAGCGAGGGCGGTCTATTCCCCGAGGCCGGCGAAAAAACGCGGCGGCCTCGGGATTCGGGAGTTCAGGGGGTCGGCTTCAACGCCGTGAGGTAGTCGACGATGGTCTGCACGTCGGCCTGATCGACCGGAGCCTTGTAGATGTGGACCATCTTGTTCACGGTCTCGGTCCACTGCGCCTTCGTGAGCTTGGGCTGGGTCAACACCATCCCGGCCGAATGGCAGGCGAGGCAGTTGTTGTTGACCGCCTCGGCCCCGGGCCCGTCGGGGAAGATCCGGTCGGAGGTCGGCATCTCGATCGATTGCGAGGTGAAGCGCATCGGCTCGGGAGCCGGGGCGGCGAGCGCCACCAGGGGAGACAGTATGAGCGCGACGCTGAGGGCTGCAGAGCGGATCGGGGTCATGGCTGTTCTCCTCAAGCGGCCTGGAAGGACACGGTTTCTATACCGTTCTGCATGAAGCCGGCCCCGTTCCAGACCCGGTCCGTGGGCTGCGCGACGCCGTTGGTGTTGGTGCAGCGGACCTTCACCGTGTGGGTGCCGGCGGCCAACGCCGGCAGGCTGCCCTCGAAGCGGCGGAAGCTGTAGGGGCCCTCGTCCGCGCCGAGCTGTGCTGGAAACCACGTCGCGCCGCCGTCGCCGGAGAAGTCGACCGCCTTCACCCCGCAATCGCCGCCGAAAGCGATGCCGCGCAACGCCACCGGCGCGCCGGCCGTCACCTTGGCGCCATCCTGCAGGTTGGTGACGAACGAGCGCGGTACCATCTTGTTGATCGGCACCGTCTTGAAGCCGGTCTGGCCGGGCTTGATGTTGGCGCCCGGCACGTCCGGGATGCGGTAGGCGGTCTTCATCCAGTACTGGTCGTCGGGCTTGTCCAGCACCTCGATCTCCGACAACATCTTGACCCAGTAGGTCGAGTACCAGCCCGGCACCACGAGGCGAAGCGGGAAGCCGTTGAGAAGCGGCAATTGCTCGCCGTTCATCGCGTAGGCGATCATCACCTCACCGTCGTAGGCGTGGTCGAGATCGAGCGACTTCTTGAAGTCCGGCGCGTCGTCCACGACCGGCTCATCGAGGCCGCTGAAGCGCACCTGCACGGCACCGGCCTTCACCCCGGCCTTTTCGAGCACGTCCTTGAGGCGCACCCCGGTCCAGCGGGCGTTTCCCATCGAGCCGTTGGCCCATTGCGCGCCGGGAACCCGCGGCTCGAACAGCCCGCGGGAGTTGCCCGAGCACTGGTTGACCGCGGCGATCTCGAAGCGCGGCAGGCCGGCGATGGCATCGAGGGAGAGCGAGAGCTCCTTCTCGACATGACCGTGGACCTTGAGACGGAAGGTGCCGGCATCAACCTCGGTTGGGATCGAGGCCCAGTGCCAGCGCACGTAGAAGCGGTCGTTGGGGGTGAACACGCCCTCATCGAACACCGCAAACGGCGTCTCCAGCAGCGGCGGATGGGTACGCTGGAGGATCATCTCGCCCTTGCCGGGAAAGGCCGTCGTGAGATCCCGCACATCCGGGCCGCCGGGTAGCGGCAGCTTCACCGAGCCCGCGGCCCAGGCCGGCATCGCGGCGGCAAGGCTGCCGAGCCCGAGCCCGCCCAACAGGAGGCGGCGGTTCGTCGGTCTTTCCAATCCGTGCATGGTCTCTCCCTTCAAAGTTCGTCGGCGTCGATGCGTTCGAGGGCACCGGACCCGTGGCGATTCCTTGCGACTAGGGAGATGCTACGGGATGCGTTTAATTCCCACCAACGGTCTTTCGCGATGCGAACGATCTCCCAATGCGATGATTTGAGAATTTTGGATCTCCGCGCCGGTGGTGCCAGATATCGTCTCGACGTCAGACCGCCGGTGCTTCGACAGGCGCGGTCCTGCGACACCCGAACAAGGCGTGACGCTCGGCGAAACCGCGAAGGGCGACAATGCCGAGCGGTTCGAGGGCATGCGCCAGGCCGTGGAGGAAGGTGTCGGTGGCGATCAGCGGCGTGTCGTAGGTCTTGCACAGGCGCTCGACGCGAGCGAGCACGTTGAGATCGCGGCCGATCGCCGTGAAGTCGACCCGGTCGCCGCCGCCGATATTGCCGTAGGCGACCTCCCCAACATGAAGTGCGACGCCGACCTCAAAGGCAGCCCTGTCACCGTCGCGCAGGGTCGCAAGCGCATCGAGTGCGGCCTCGGCGGCACGCAAGGCGGCACGGCGCGCCTCGGCCTCGTCGCGATCGGCATCGAACACGGCCAGCAGCCCGTCACCAATATACTTTAGCACCTCGCCGCCTTCCGCCTCGACGGCCGGCACGATGGCATCGAACATCCGGTTGAGGGCGGCCACGACATGGTCGGGGCTTTGCCGGTCGGACAGTTCACCGAACCCGCGCAGATCGGTCAGCATCATCGCGGCCCGCATGAGGCGTACGTCGCCGCGCCGCACTGTGCCGGCCAGGATTTGCCGCGCCGGGTCGCGCCCGACATAGGCGCTCAGGACCGCGCCAAGCATGTCGTCGAGCGCCTTGATTTCGAACAGCAGCGAGAACGGCTCGACCAGCGCTAGCAACGTCTCGATCTCGATCGGCGTGAAGCCGCCCGGTCTCGCCGTGGCCCAGGAGGCGGCACCCATGCGTCCACGCGCGGCATGCAGCGGCGCGATGAGGTAGTCGGTCAGACCCTCGTTGCGAAGCTCGCCAAGCACGGGAAACGGCAGCGGCCCATCCCCGTCGAGACGGCATTGGAGTGGGGTCCGCGTCTCGACCACGTGCTCGACGGTGTTGCCGTGGAAGGTCGGCGTGCCCTCGATGCCGTGGCGGCGACGCAGGGCTAGGCTCGACGTTCCTGGATGCCAGACGCGCATCACCCACCGGAACGACGGATGCAGGGTCGGCGCGTGGGTGGTGGCGCGGGCCAGCGGCAGGCCAAGCCCCGAGAGGCACGCACTGAACCCATCGAGAAGGGCTGCCGCGTCCACCGCTTCGCGACCCGGCCCCATCAACCATCCCGTCGCCTGCGCGACTGCCTCGGATGAAGATTGGGACGAACGTGTCACGGCAATTCTTCCATCAAGGGGTCGGATCGATGCCATAGCGTGGATCAGACGAGGCCGAGCACATGGATCAGGCCGAGGCTGACGGCGCCGAGGGCAAGGAGCGAGGCGACCACAGCGAGGGTCACCCGCGCCCCGGCCTTGGCGACGCTGCGCACGTCGACCCCGAGGCCGAGTGCCGCCATCGAGACTACGGTCAGCACGTTGGCGGTCTCCGACATCGGCGCGAGCGCGACTTGCGGGATCAGCCCGGCCGAGCGGAGTCCCGCGAGCGCCAGGAAGGCGAGGATGAACCACGGCACCAGGCGGTGGATCGCGAGGCCGCCGGGGGCCGGGCGGTCGCCGGTTGTGACGCCGGGGGCGGCCTCGTCGGTCTCCTCGCGCAGCCGGCTCGCGCCGAGGGAGAGCATCAGAACGACCGGCCCGAGCATCAGCACCCGGACGAGCTTCACCAGGGTTCCGACCTGGACGCTGAGCGCCGCGACCGGCGCGGTGGCGGCGAGGACCTGCGGCACGGCGTAGACGGTGAGGCCGGCGAGCACGCCGTACTGCATCGGCGACAGGCCGAGCAGCGGCACCAGCAGCGGCAGGCCGAGCACCACCAGCACGCCCAGCACCGCGGTGAAGGCGATGGAGGCGGCGACGTCCTCGCCGTCGGCGCCGATCACCGGGGCGGTGGCGGCGATCGCCGAGTTGCCGCAGATCGAGTTGCCGCAGGCGACGAGGATCGCCATGCGCGAATGCAGTCCGAGCGCCCGGCCGATGCCGTAGCTCGACAGGATCGCGACCACGACGACGCCCGCGATGCCGAAGAGCAGGCCCGGGCCGGCGGCGAGGATCGTCGCGAGGCTGAGCGACGCGCCTAGCATTACGACCGCGATCTCCAGCACGGTCTTGGCCCCGAAGGCGATGCCGGGAAAGAAACGCTGCGACGGGGTCCAGGCGGTGCGGATCGCGCTCCCGAGGAGGATCGCCAGCACCAGGGCTTCGAGCCAAGCGCGACCGAACAGGTGCGTCTCGACGGCTTCGAAGCCGACCGCTGCGGCGGTAACTGCCACGCAGAGGCCCAGTCCTGGAAGGATGGCTCTCGTGCCGGCCAGGGCACGCATCGATCGAGGGTGGGAGACAAGTCTGGGGGCGGACATGGGTGGCTCCGATGTGATGCCGGAGAATCCCACTTCCCTTTCATTCACTCCAACGGAATGATTAGATAATTCCAATCACTTAATTAGATCAAATGGGGATCCCTTCGAAGCGTGAGGCGACCCATTCTTGGGGGCCTACAGGCGGATTCAACCGTCGATCCAGCGGGCCTCGATCGTCGTGTCCGCAGCAAACTCATAGATCCTGACGGAGCCCGTCGCGAGTTCGAGTTGCTCGACCTCCGCCGGGCTGAGGTCGTCGAGCGCCATAACGAGCGCCCGCAGGCAATTACCGTGGGCGACGACGAGCACGTCCCCGCCCATGACCGCCGGTAGGATGGATCGGAGGTAGCATGGCACGATGCGGGCGACGGTATCGCGCAGGCTCTCACCGTTCGGCGGCGCCTCGGCGTAGGAGCGCCGCCAGGTCTCGATCCGCTCCGCCCCCCAGCGCGCATCGGCGGCGGTCTTGTCGAGCCCGCTGAGGTCGCCGTAGTCTCGCTCGTCGAGCGCGGCGAAGCGTTGAGGGATTAATCCGGGTTGCCCGAGCGTATCGAGGATAAGCCGGCCGCTCACGACGGCCCGCGTCAGCGTCGAGGTGAAGGCATCGGAAAAGCGCCAGCTGCGCTCGGCCAAACGCCGCCCGGCTGCCACGGCTTCTATCCGACCCTGCTCGGTCAAGGGCGAGTCCAGCAATCCCGTGAACAGACCGGATCGGTTGGCTACGCTCTGGCCATGCCGGACCAGCACGAGACGTCGCGTGATTGGGGCTTTGCGATCGTGAATCACTCTGTCTCCCAAGGCAACGCACTTTCGCGTCGGTCGCATCGCCTCTGATGAAAACGGCATCCGGCTTTAACGAACTTCGACCCTGAGATGGGTTGGACTGACGTCCCCCCATCGCTTTGGTCCGGCGTGAGTGCGAGTTTTCCGGTTGTGTGAGCCCCTGAGGGGAGGAGCAGAGCCGTGAAGAAGAGCAGGTTCACCGAAGAGCAGATCGCCTTCGCGCTGAAGCAGGCCGAGACCGGGACACCGGTCGCGGAGGTGCTGCGCCGGATGGGCATCTCCGAACAGACGTTTTACCGCTGGAAGAAGCTCTACGGCGGCTTGGGCACAGGCGAGCTGCGGCGGCTGAAGCAGCTTGAGGACGAGAACCGCAAGCTCAAGCAGCTGGTTGCCGATCTGAGCCTCGACAAGCACATCCTGCAGGACGTGCTCGCAAAAAAGCTCTGACGCCTGCTCGGCGACGCGAGCTCGTGCACCAGGTTCAGGAGGCGCACGGGGTGAGCGAGCGGCGCGGCTGCGCCGCGCTCGGCGTCGGTCGGTCGGGCGTCCGCTACCGCTCGACCAAGCCCGATCAGGCACCGCTGCGGATGCGCATCTGTGATCTGGCCAAGAGCCGGGTGCGCTACGGGTACTTCCGGATCTACATCCTGCTGCGCCGGGAAGGTTGGCGGGTGAATCACAAGAGGGTCCACCGCCTCTACAGGGATGAGGGCCTCAGCCTGCGGCTCAAGCGGCCGCGCCGGCACGTCAGCGCGGCACACCGTGAGCGTCAGCCTGCTGCGCTCCGGCCGAACGAACGCTGGTCGATGGACTTCGTCTCCGACGCGCTGTTCGACGGCCGCCGGCTGCGGGCCCTGACGGTCGTCGATGCATTCACGCGCGAGGCTCTGGCGATCGAGGTCGACCAGGGCATCAAAGGCGAACAGGTCGTGGCTGTCGTCGGCCGCTTGGCGCTGCTGCGCGGAGCACCATGCGCGATTCAGGTCGATAACGGGCCTGAGTTCGTCTCGAAAGCCCTCGACCGCTGGGCCTACGAGAACGGTGTCACGTTGGACTTCTCACGGCCCGGCAAGCCGACCGACAACGCGCTGGTCGAGTCGTTCAACGGCCGGCTGCGCGACGAGTGCCTGAACGCGAACTGGTTCTTGTCGTTGGCCGACGCGAGGAGCAAGATCGAGACGTGGCGGCGGCACTACAACGAGAGCCGTCCTCACACCGCCCTGGGGTGGCGAACACCCCAGGAATTCGCCCTAGCGGCGGCCCTGCAGGCCGCCGAATGAGATCCGGAAGCTCACCTTCCGGCCGGACCAAAATCCGGGGGACCCTCAGGACCGTCCATCCGGAGACGGCGATTCATCCTAGGTCCGCTTTAGAACGTCTTGCGACCGAAAGCAGCCAAGCTGCTTCCCACCCCGAGCGGTCATACGGCGAGCGCCCCGTCCGTGATCACCGGGTCGAGCACGGCTGCAAATCGTTCATGCCCGCGGATAGCTCCCTCATTCGGTTTGGTTCGGCGACGCCCTAGGTGAGTTTGAAAGGGAGGCCGACCACGTGGAGCAGGACAGCGGCGAGGATGACGGGCAGCCTGCCGCCCAGGTGCGAAAGCCCATCTCCAGACCTCTCGATCTCCTGAACTTCCTGCTGATCGACGTGAACGGGGCGATCAAGCCCTACCTCAACGTCTACCTCTACGTGCATCGCGGATGGGACGACGCCTCGGTCGGACTGGTCAGCACGGTGTCAGGCATCGTCGGCATCGTGGCTCAGACACCCATCGGGACGGCCATCGACGCAGTGCGGGACAAGCGAGTCATCCTGCTCGGCGCCCTGGTCGCGCTCTCGCTGGCCACGCTCCTCGTCGCGCTCTTCCCGCAGTTCTGGCCCGTGCTCGCGGCTTCCTGCGTGTTAGCCGCCGTCGGGGGCATGCTGAGCCCGGCCATCGCAACGCTGACCCTCGGCCTTTTCCCGGCCGACAGGCTCGCCCGGCGCTTCGGCCGCAACGCCGCACTGGAGCGGACCGGGAACGTCGCCATCGCCGTGCTAATCGGGCTCGTCGGTTGGCTGTTCCCGGACCGGGCGGTCTTCCTCTTGGTCCCGGCCTGCGCCATCGTCTCGGCCGCGGCGCTCTACTCGATCCCGCGAGGTGCCATCGACGCGCGTCGAGCCCGCGGTGGCGGCGAGGGTGAAGGCGAACAAGCCCCGGCCGGATGGCGAGCCCTGCTGACCTGCCGGCCGCTCATGATCTTCGCCGCCTGCGTGGGTCTTTTCCATCTTGCTAACGCGCCGCTGCTGACCCTTGTCGCTCAGGAGATCGGGCAAGCGCGCCCTGACTGGTCGTCCGTCATCGTGTCCGTCTGCATCGTCGGCGCGCAGGCGGTTATGGTGCCGATGGGGCTCATCGTCGGCCGCCGGGCCGAACATTGGGGCCGTAAGCCTCTTCTCGTGATCTGCTTCGCCGCGCTGCCCATGCGCGCCTTGCTTTATCTCGTCTGGCGCGACCCGTATTGGCTGATCGCGGTCCAGTGCCTCGACGGCGTCGGCGCCGGCCTGCTCAGTGCGGTGAAGCCCTTGGTGATGGCCGACATCACCCGCGGGACCGGCCGCTACAACGCCGCCCACGGCCTGATCGGGACCGTTCAGGGCGCGGGCGCTTCCCTATCGTTCGTGATCGCCGGAACCTTGGTCCAGCAGGCGGGGTTCGATGCCGCCTATCTCGCGTGCGCCGCCGTCGCGGCGGTCGCGCTCGGGGTGCTCGTGGTGATGCTGCCGGAGACCGCCCCCGGGAAAGCCTTGGAGCTGGCCGGCGACGTGACTGCGGGCGGTACGACCTGACACGGCGTGAGGAGGGGCGGTGAAACATCGGAACTTCGTCAGGGGCTGCCAGCGATTCACTGCGACGCTGGCGGTGGTCCTGTCCCTTGCCCTGCCTGCCGCCGCCGCCGGGACGCTGCGCAGCACCTACATCGACCCGGAGGCGATGGCGCTCCAGCGCGTCCTACCGCCCCCGCCCGAGGCCGGTTTGGAAGCAGCCAAGGTGGACTTGCAGACCGTGGAAGCCGCCGTCCGTGCCCGCACGCCCGAGGACGAGCGCCGCATCACCGCGAACCTGCCGTGCACCCTCGACCGCTTCACCGGTGTGCTCGGCCCGGCCTTCACGGCGGAGACGATGCCGGTCACCGCAGCGCTGATCGAGCATGTGTTCCAAGACGGCGAACTCGCCGTGCTGGCGGCCAAGGCCACCATCGCCCGGCCGCGCCCCTATAAGGTGAAGCCGGACCTCGCCACGTTCGGCCATCGCTCCGACAGCACGTCCTATCCGAGTGGGCACGCCACGTTCGGGTATCTCGCGGCCACGGTGTTGTCGCGCCTCGTGCCCGAGAAACGCCAGTCGCTGTTCGCGTTCGCGGCCTCCTACGGGGAGAACCGCATGATTGCCGGAACCCATTTCCCGTCAGACCTCGAAGCCGGGAAGATCGCCGCGGCCGTCATCGCGGAGGTGCTGTTCCGCGATCCTCGCTTCGAACGGGATCTCGACCGGGCGGCCGCGGAGATCGCGGCCCAGGGAGCGTCAGGTCGTTGAGGCGGACGCCGCTTCGGTGAGGATCACGAAGGCGGGAGCCGGGTTGCGACGCCCGCCCGCGTGTCCATCTCCGATTCCAAGCACCCCGGGCGTCCGCGCGCCCTTCGTCGCCGCATGCACTTACCCCGGAGACAGGCCGCTCGACGTCCGAGCCCCGAACGACAGGAGGCCGACCATGCACTACGTCACCAAGGAAAAGGCGGCCGACGGGCACTTCATGGTCAAGGTCGCCGGTCGGCCAGTCATCGAGACCTGCGAGAAGCGTCAGGCCAAGAAGCTCGTCCGCGCGATCAGGAGCCTGCGCCGCCTGAAGAAGGCCAGGAAGCAGGCTGGAGCCTGGCGCCTGTACTGAACGGGCCGGGGGGGGGGGCTGGGTCGCTCAGACGAGCCTCATATCGCCCGGCTTGAGGCCTAGACTCCGTGTCAGGTCCCGTGAGAGGGCGCTGGGATATCGACGCGTCAGGACCGAGGTCAATCGACACGCTCAGGGCGCCCCCGCTCACGTGCGAACTCCGAATCGGCCGTGAAGGCGAGCTTGACGCTCCACGGCCCGATGCGTCCGGCCTTGGTCTGGGCGAGGAGCCGGGAAGGTCAGCGAATGGCTTGCATACAGGTCGGAGATAGCCCCAAGCACCGCGTTTGGGGGTAGCTTATTCGAACGGCGCGGCAGGCGATGGCACTGCTTCAACTCGGGTTGCAAGGGCGAAGGGGTAGCCTATTCCGTCAACCGGGGGACGTTAAACCCTATTTGGGGCATGTTAAACGCGCTCCTGACAGCGCAGGCCGAATTGCAGCATGTCGAAGGCGGCGTCCGGCCGGCGCCATTTGGCGGCCTCGTCGCACCACGCGGCGCCGAATTGCGGACCGCGCAGGGCGTCCGGCTCCTCAGCCGAGAAGGCCAGCGCGACCGCACCGTTGCTCCACTCGATGCGGCGGCGGCTCGGCGACCAGACCGGGCGGGCGCGCCCCCGCGCCGGCAGGCCGAGGAGTCCCGAGGGACCGTCGACCATCACGTCGCGCACGTCGAGATGGGTCTCGCCCACGAGCGCGATCCGTCCGATCGGGTCCTCGGTGAAGGCCGGATCGCCCCGGGCGAGGGCGTCGACCCACTCGGCCCCGGTGCGGGTCTTGCCGCTGCCGCGGCCGCCGATCACCGCCCAGGTGGTCCAGGGCTCGGGCGGCGGCAGCTGATCGGGCCGGGCCTGATGCAGCCAGTCGCCGGCCAGGGCCCGGAGCAGGTCCTGAGGCAGGGTCCCGAGGAAGTCAGGCAGCCGTCCGGCCGCCGACAAAGCCAGCATAGCGTCGCGCGATCTCCGCGCGCAGGGCGGGCAGGTCGGGTTCGCTCCCATCGCCCCCCTCCTCCCCCGCGCTCCGCGCCCTGTCCGCATCCACCGTGTCGAGGAGCCGCTTGAGCCCGCCGAGGTCGCGCAGGATCCGGGCGGAGTCGCGCGCGGCCGGCCCCACCCCGCTCAGCGTCGCGTCGAAGGCGGCGATCTGCCGGAGGATGTGGGCGCGCAGATGCGTCCGCAGGGTCGCCGGATCGGTCGCCGGGTCGCCGCGCCGGATCAAAGTCGGCGGCAGATCCGCCCCGAAGGCCGAGGCCAGCATCGCGGCATCGAGCCGGCCGAGTCCCAGGATCTCGGTGACGTCGCCGGGATCGGCGCCCGGGGTGCAGAGCAGGCGGATCAGCGCCGCCCGACGCGCCGCCGGCCACCGCGCCGTCAGGAGCCTGGGCCGATGCTTCCGCGGTCTCAGCCAGCCGGCCCGGACGTTCCAGGTGCGGACCGTGCTCGGATGGACACCGAGGCGGGCGCTGATCGCGTCGAACGGCAGATCGGTCTCTCGGAGAAGCTTCAGGGCCTCGGCGCGGCTATCCGCCCTGCTGGGAGGAGGTGGCCACATCGGCGTCTCTCCGCACACGTCTCGACCGTGCCGTGTTGATACACGGGCAGCGCGACGGTGTCAAGCGCAAATTCCTATTCTTGGCCCGGAATAGGATTTAAGGCAGAGCTCGCCCTGGGCTTCAGCCTTCCCACCGGGCGACGCCGCCGTGGCGGGAGCAGGTGCCGCGATGGGTATGGCTGAAGCTCCACGTCCCGTCCCGGCACTTGGCGGTGGCGCCGGCCGGTTTGGCGCCGTCGAGGCTCTTGGCCGGTTGATGGACCTCGGATCCGTCCCGGCTCCGGTAATGGCCGTGCCGGTCGAGGTTCCGGTCGTCCGGTTCGGAGAAGGGCCGCGCGGTCGCACTGCCCGCCATGGCGAGGAGGAGGCAGCCACCGAGGGCGCACCAGCGGGCAGCGCCCCGGCGGAAGGCTCTGGGCCGCAGCGTGATCCGCCACCGGCTGGCGTCGCCACCGGCGCCCCTCCGGCGGAGAATGGGAACGGTCGCGATCGGGGCAGGCAGCACGGCGCCCTCAAGGTTGTGTCAAACACCATCAGACACAACCAGAGCATCGCGTCACGAACTATCTAAAGTTATCTCATCGTCACTCACAAGTTGTCGCTCCCGCATGATGGCCGGTCTGCCCGACCGGCTCGCCGGCGCGTGCGGTCCGGCCGTGCGCCCCGGTTCGGGCGCGCAGGGCGGCGGGGCGCGGAACGGGCTCGAAAGGTATCGCGGCTATCGTCGCCGAAAGTGCGCTGTTGAAGGCGGTGGAAGACCGGAACGGCCGTCCGGTCGACACGTTGACCGGCGCCATCCGCACGCAGGCATCGCCTTTTACGCAGTTCGTCAAAGTGAATCGGGTACAGAATGGTCGGTGAGCCACCAGGGTCCGGCGCGGCACAACCGCCGGATAACGGCCCCTCGGGGGATCCTGGTCGGGGTCCGGCACAGGGGACCGCGGAAGCCGCTGCCCTGAGCGACAGCTTCAAGCGATTCGCCGACGTCGTGCCCCTGATGATGTGGCGCTCGGACGAGGCCGGTCACGCGATCCACCACAACGAGTGCTGGCTGGAATTCACCGGACGCCCCCTTGAGGCGGAACTCGGGCTCGGCTGGCGCAGCGGACTGCATCCCGAGGATTTCGACCGGCATGCCCGGATCGTCGCCGAGGCCTTCGAGGCGCGGGCGCCGTTCACCGTCGAGTTCCGGCTGCGGCGGCACGACGGCGAGTACCGCTGGCTGCTCGACACGGCCCGCCCCCTCATGGAGGATGGCCGGTTCCAGGGCTATCTCGGCTCCTGCTTCGACATCACCGACCGCAAGCACGCGGAGGAGCATATCGAGCACGCGCTGGCCGAGAAGGAGGCGCTGCTGGCCGAGGTCTACCACCGGGTCCGCAACAACCTCCAAGTGATGGTCAGCCTGATCGGCCTCTACGGCCGGGCGGCGCCGGATGCCTGCCGGGGCAGCTTCGAGGCCCTGGGCCAGCGGGTCCGGGCGATCGCGCTGGTGCAGCAACATCTCCATGAGGCGCCGCACATCGCGTCGATCGACCTCAAGGACTACCTCCACCGCCTCGCCTCCGGGCTCGGGCAGCTCCGGCGGGCCGGGCGGATCAGCGTCCATGTCGGCGGCTCGGGGAACGGCCTCGTGGAGCCGCGTACCGCCAACGCCCTCGGGATGATCGTCGCCGAGATCGTCGCCGAGTGCCTGGACGCCACGGCCGAGCACGTCGCCTGCTCCATCGCCATCGACATCGAGTCCGGCCTCCCGGCGCGCCTGTCGATCGTCTCCGGGGTGAGCGAGATGGCCGATTCCGGCCGGTCGAACGTCCCGAAGCTCGGCCCCCGCCTCATCGCCGCCTACGCGGCCCAGGCCGAGATCAGCGTGTCGGGCGATGCCAGCCCAGGCGATCCCCTGTGGCTGACCCTGCCGCCGACCCGCCCCGCCGCGCAATGAGCGACCGCGTCGCCGGGCCCCGTCGCCATGACGGCGCGGTCGGCCTATAGCGGCGTGGACCCTACCGGACCCGGCCGAGCATGCTTCCTCCGATCGACACCATCATCGAGAATTTCGAGATCGTCGAAGACGACGACATGCGGCTTGAGTATCTGATCGAGCTGGGCCGCGCCCTGCCGCCGATGCCCGAGTCGGAGCGGACCGAGGCGAACCGCGTCCATGGCTGCGAGAGCCAGGTCTGGATCGACACGAAGGCGGAGCCGTCCGACGGCACGCCGCGCCTCGTCCTCCACGGCTTCAGCGATTCGTTCATCGTCCGCGGCTTCGTGGCGCTGATGGTGGCGCTCTACACCGGCAAGACGCCCCGGGAGGCCGCCGAGACCGACGGCCTCGACCTGTTCCGGCAGCTCCGCTTCGGCGCCCACGTGACCTCGAAGCGCTCCAACGGCGTGCGGGCGATGGCGGAACGCATCCACCGCGACGCGGTCCGGCTCGCCGCCGGGGCCTGAGGGGCCTCACCCCCGCCAGAGGCGCAGGCGGCCCCGATCGGGCCCCGTCGCCTCCCGCTCCAGCCCGTAATGCTCGGCCAGCCGCCCCAGGGCGATGCGGGCCACGACCTTGGCCGAGCGGGCCGGCCAGCGCCGCTCGGCCTCGATCCGCTCCAGGCCCTTGAGGAAACCGCAGAGGTCGATCAGCAGGCCCGACAGGTCGCTCCCGACCGCATCGAGGGCCCCGCGCACCCGTTGCCGGGCCGCGATCACGTGGTCGGCCGCGCTGGCCGGGTCGCGGGGACCGCCGCCATCGACCCGGGGGGCCCCGAAATCCGAGCCCATGCGCGGCAGCAACGCGGCGGCGGTCATGTCCCGCCGCAGCCGCTCTCCGGCCTCGAACGCCGCCGCGTCGATGAGCGGCGTGCCGTCCCGGTCGCGTCGGCGCACCATCCAGGCCAGGGGGTTCTCGGCAGCGTTGCGGAGGGTCGGCCCCGCACCACCCCCACCACGACGGCGAGGTCGTGGTGCTGGGCCGCGAAGGCCAGATCGCCCGGCATGGCCTGCCGGCGCAGGCGCGCCCGCCCGGCCTCCGTGATCGTCAGCCGCGTGCCGGCCTCGTTCCACGTCGCCAGATCGGCCGCGGCCAGAGCCCGGCCGTCCGCGGCCGCGAAGCGCCCGCCCCCCACCGAGACACCGCCGCCGCTGCGCCGGATCACCAGCGCATCCTCAACCAGGGGATCGGGCCGCGCATCGGCGCCCGCCTCGCCCAGTCGCGCCAGAAGGCGGCACGCATCCGCCGGCAGATCCCCAGGTCCGGCGCCGCGCGGCCGCGCCTGCGCCGAAGCCACGCGGCCACCCTTGAAAGGTTTGTTCATGTTTTGTTCCGTATGGTTCACCACGGACGCACCGAGGGGCCACCATATCAGGAAAACTCAGAATTTCAAGGTTTTTTTACCTACAACTCTCAGCTATCGCGCCGCGGTCTTTCGCGCGGCACGGGTCGGTGCCCGATGGAGGATCTCGGCGATCTCGTCCTCGGACTTGTCCCGGACCTCGTAGCCCATCGCCTCGAACCGCTCGATGAGCGCGGCGCTCTCGGCGGCGGAGCGGGCCGCCCAGACGGCGAGGAGGTCGTTCACCCGGTCCAGATCCGCCTCGGGGTGATCGTCCTGCGCATCCGGCGACGGATTGGGGATCGCGACCATGGCGGCACCTCGGGATCGAACCGGCGACCGTGTTCGACGCCACGGCCCGTCATGCAACGCCCGAGGTCGGACGTGGCTCCCGCGGTCCCTCAACCGAAAGCCGGGTCGCTCGGGCCGACGACGGTCCGCCCGGGGCAGGAACCGGATGGCCGGCGGACGGCGCTATTCGGTCTGAGCGCGGTCATCCCGGTCGGCGTTCGCCAACGGGGCGACGGCTGTGAAGACGACGCCCTCGGCGCGGTAGTCGATATCGACCCGCCCACCGATCTCCGTGGCCAAAACGCGCTTGATCAGCTGGGTTCCGAAGCTCGTCTGCCGCGGGGCCACGACAGGGGGACCTCCGCGCTCCTGCCAGCGAATATGGAGGAGCGGAGGCTCTTTCCCGCCCTGAACGCTCCACGCCACGTCGACCACACCCGCGGCGACAGACAACGCGCCGTACTTGGTCGAGTTGGTCGCCAGCTCATGGAGTGCCAGGGCGTAGGCGACGACAACCTGTGGGGGCAGGCGCAGATCCGGTCCCGAGAGCTGAAAGCGGTCGCCGTCTTCGACCCCGAAGGGAGCGAGCGAACGCATGATGAGGCCCTGCATCGAGACGCTGCCGAAATCCTCCGTGATCAGAAGGGTATTGGCGGCCGACATCGCCTGGATGCGCGCCGTCAGCGTCGCGGCGGCGTCCTGCAGCGAGTTGGCGCGCCGCATGGTCTGCGAGACGACGGCTTGCAGCGAGGCCAGCGTGTTCTGCATGCGATGGTGGAGTTCGCGGGTCAGCAGCGCGCGATGGCTCTGAACCGCCCGACGGTCCGTGATGTCCTGCGATGTTCCCGTGATCAGGATCGGCGTCCCGTCGGCCCGGTAATGCGCCTTCCCCCGAATCTGGACCCATCGCTCCTGACCGGCGGGCGTCGTCAGGCGATACTCGGCGTCGAGAAGCGACCGGTTCGCGATCGCCTGCTCAATCGCGTCCTGCTGGACCGCACGATCGTCCGGGTGGATGGAGGCGCGCAGTTCTTCGAGACTCAGCGGCTCGTCGGGCTGGCGTCCGCAGATCGCCTTGCAGCTGTCGGACGCCGTCAGATGCCCCGTGTCGAGGTTGATGCTCCAGCTTCCAAGCTGCCCCGCCTCGAGGGCAAAGCGCAGGCGCTCCTCGCTCGCCTGCAACTCGACATTGCGCCGCGCGACCTCCGCCTCCAGATCAAGGCGGTCGCGCTGGAGGCGAACCAGACGTTCACGCTCCAGGGTGACATCGAACTGGGACGCAAAGAAGTAGGTGAGCTGACCGTCTTCCCCGAACACGGGAGAGACGAGGAGGCGGTTCCAGAATGTCGAGCCGTCCTTCTTATAGTTCAGGAGGTCGAGTTCGATCGGCGTCCTGCTGTCGATCGCGCTCCTCAAGCGCGCGACGTCCGCCCGGTCGGTCGCAGGTCCCTGCAGGAAGCGGCAGTTCCGCCCGATGATGGCGTCGCGTCCATAGCCCGTCAGCCGCGTGAAGGCCGCGTTGGCGAAGACGATCGGGTTGTCGTCTTGTCGCGGGTCGGTGATGAGCATCGGCATGCGCGTGGCGCGAACGGCCGACGAGAAAGGGTCTGGTCCGGCGCCCGCCCGCGTCAGCTCGCGAATGATGCGGGCTTCTTCCTCATAGTCCGGCACCTGGGCACGTCCTGAACACATCAGACCTCAAGCGCTGCCGTATAACGCGTCGGCGCCTGCGCATGAAGAGCGCCGAAGACCGTTGAAGCGCCCATCCACCTGAACCGGATTGCTCGGGACCAGGGCGAGGCGCGCTGCTCCCGGGAAGGCATGACAGCCTTCCCTAGGCCCCATGGGTGGGGAACGGAGCGACCGCTCGGGGTGGGTTTCCCCCGGTCCGCCTTCGGGCAAGAATTCAGGGCCGCGGACGTCGTCGCCGCGCCTGTTTCCGGCCCGAAGCAGAATCTCGCGATCCCCGCTCCGTGCCGTCCCGATTTGGCGGTCTGCGATGATGGAACGGGGTGAGAGAATTGTTCCGGATGGTCTCGCGGGACATCCAAATCAGACCGGTGGCGGTGGGCAGCCGCGACCATACCCATGATGAACCGGCATCAGGCGCGGGGCCGGGATCACCGCGCGCCGGATCGAACAGCGGTCGGGTGACGTTCCTTACCGCCTACCCGGTCCAAACAGGAGGAACGCTCATGCGTATTGGCTATCTGCTGCCGCTCGTCGGCCTGCTCGCGCTCACGGCCTGCAAAGACGAGAAGAAGGCCGAGACACCCCCGCCTCCTCCGCCGCCTGCCAGCACCGCACCGGCAAACCCGGCGCCTCCGGCGACGACGACCAACCCGGCCCCAGCCAACAAGCCGTAGCCAACGAGCCTCAAGGGCGGCGGGCCCTGGCACGCATCCCAGCGCCACAGGACCCGCCGATCGCGACCGGGGCTGATGTCACCGCCCCGGTCGCGAGGCTCATACCCGAACCAGCCCCCTGGATCGACAGCCAGGGGGGGGGCCTGCCCGTCCGCCCCCACGCAGCCTTGTGCGGAAGCGGACGAGGCCACCCATCCGCTCACGACCCGCCGCAGCGCCCGCGCGACGCGCCCGCATGCCGGCCTCGAATCGTGCGGCACGCCGATGCGGAGGCGAGTGTCGCCGTTCAAAACATCCCGTTGGGGTTGGCTGAGGCCTCAGGCAGGATCTGCAGCACGTCCCAGTGCTCTACGATCCGGCCGTTCTCATCGAGACGGAAAAGGTCCACGGCCGCGTAATCGTGGTCGCCCGGCCAGTGCTGATGGCAATGCAGCACGACCATATCGCCCTCGGCAATTGCCCGCTTCACCGACACCCGCTTCCCCGGCCACTCACGCGCCATGCGCTCGAAATAGGCGATGAAGCCGTCTTTGCCCGTGGCCACATGCGGGTTGTGCTGGATGTAAGTGTCGCCGGCATACCGCTCGATTGCTTCACGCGGACGGCACTCATTGAACATCAGCTCGTAGAACGCGATCACGTTTGCCTTATTTCGCATGAGATCTACCATGCGGCCTTCCTCTACAACGACAAGGCCAGTCTTTCGCCCCCGACAGCCAGTCGGATCGAGGGCGTCTTGATCGTGGCCGTCCGCGCCCGGTGATTGGGAGCATGTCGGCATAGGGCAGGCAAGTGCCCGCGCCCCCTTCCAAGCCGCTCTCGCAGACAGACCGACGGATCGCCGCGCTTTGGACGCTCTGGCCATCTCCCGTAAGCCGGACAGGAATCGTGCGCCGAATGCCCCCTCGGGGCCGGGAGCGATCCGATTACCGTAAGCAGCGCGCCGGGCGAGCATCCTCACGAACCGCCAGCCCGCGCGCGGATAGCCTTCGGTCGGATCAAGGGCCGCCGACCGCGCAGGCCGCCCCGGGCTTGTCGTGCGGGCCGATCCGCTCGACCCGGCTTGCCGTCGCCGCGTTCATGCCGACCACAGGGAGCGCGATGCCGTGGCGACGGAACGTCCGCACCACCCGGTCGAGGGCGTCGAAGGCCGACATATGCCCCAGGAGAGCCGCCTGGAGGTCGCGCCTGACCGCAGGATACCGTTTGGGCGAACGATCACAGCCGCCTTACCGGCCTCCCCCTGCCGCGGGACGGTTGAGACGGCGGGGCGTGCCAGGGCGTCTGAGGTGGACCGGCATCGGCGTGGCAGACGGGCGTCGATCCCCGCGGCCCCTCCCCCACTAAGCGGCGCGGACCTCGTCCAGGAATTTGCGGACGGCTCGGCTCAGCCCATCGGACCGGACGGCGAGGGTGCGCGCGGCACCGAGAACCTGCGTCGCAGCCGATCCTGTTTCGCCGGCGCCCTCGCGCACCGATCCGATGTGATCCGTGACCTGCCGGGTCCCGTGTGCGGCCTCCTGGACGTTCCGCGCGATCTCGCGCGTGGCCGCGCCCTGTTCCTCGATCGCCGAGGCGATGTGGGTGGCGATGCCGGACATGTCGTCGATCGTGCGGCTCACGCCCTGGACCGCCTCGACCGCGCCGCGCGTGGCGGACTGGATCGCACCGATCCGGGCGCTGATCTCTTGCGTCGCCCGGGCTGTCTGCTCGGCCAGTGTCTTGACCTCCGCGGCCACCACGGCGAAGCCGCGCCCGGCCTCCCCCGCGCGGGCCGCCTCGATGGTGGCGTTGAGGGCGAGCAGATTGGTCTGGCTCGCCACGCCCGAGATCAGGCCCGCCGCAACGCCGATCCGGTCGGCGCTGTCGGACAGCTCCTGAATGATGGTGCCCGTCTCCTGGGCGCGCGCGATGGCCGTGCCGGCGATCGCGACCGAATGCGTCACCTGTCCGCTGATCTCCTGGACGGAGGCCGCCATCTCGTCGGTCGCGCTCGCAACCTGCTGCACGTTGCCGGACGTTTGTTCGGCGGCAACCGCGACGCTGACCGCGAGCGTATTGGTCTGCGCCGCGATCTCCGTCATCGATGCGGCGGTCGCCTCCATCTCGGTTGCAGCCGCGGTCAGCTCGCCCGTGAGCGCACCCGCCTCCCGCTCGAAATCACGCGTGATGCGGTCGAGGAGTTCGGCCCGGCGCATCTTGGCGGCATCGGCCTCGGCCTGCAGCGCGGCCAGCCGCCGAGCCTCGATCCCGGCCTCCTTGAACACCTGCACGGCGTCGGCGATCTGGCCGATCTCGTTCGCCTCGCCCTGGTGCGGGATCGCGACGGCGAGATCCCCAGCCGCCAACTGCCGCATCGGTTCCAGCACGGCCCGGACACGGGCGGCGATGCTCCGCACGATCAGGGTTCCGAGGATGGTGGCGACCACGAGCGCCAAGGCGCCGATGGCGAGCATGAGCCGCTTGGCCTTGGACGCGGTCGCAACCCCCTGCGCCACGGCGTTCTCGCCCTTGGCATTGTTGAGGGCCACGATCTCTTCGAGAGCCTGGGAGGCCGCCTTGATGTGCGGGCGGACGCCGACGAGGCTCTCGCGCAGCGCCAAGTCCTTATGCCCGGTCCGCGAGTATTCGAGCACGGCGGGGATCGCCGCGAGATAGCTCTGCCATTCACGGCGGAACCCGTCGAAGAGTTCACGCTCGCGCGCGTCGCCGATCAGCGGCGCGAAGTTGCGCATCGCCGCGGCCGTGGCCTCTGTCTTCTTTGACAGGGCGGCCTCCTCGGCCTGCATGCGGGCAGCGTCGGTGTAGAGGATGTGGTTGACGACGCTGACGCGCACATCGATGACGTCGCCGCGCAGTTCGCCGGCATATCGGACGCTCGGCAACGTGTTGGTGCCGAGGTGGGCTTGGTCATCGGCGAGGGTGCCGACCGCGTGGAGACCCAGGCCGTCGACGAGAAGCAGACAGCCGATGAGCAGGCCCAGGACGCCGACAAGGCGGTGCTTGATCGAAAGTCTGGAGAACCAAATTCTCATGGCCCGAGCGCAGCCCCGACATCTACACCGACGAAAATAGCGATCGATCTTAAATTTTCCCTTAAAATATCAAAATGCGAATGAAAATATCAAATATCAATACTAAATTCTACGACACGATAATCGCGTGTCATCTTCCTGATCGAGACCGACATTTGGCGTAACCAAGGCCGTATCATGCGGTCGAAAGTGCCGGAGGCAGGAAGTCAGCGCCGGATGGATTTCCATCGTCCGCATCTAGCCGAACACGATCCGAAGGTATCAGTCGGCTCTGAGCCGGCCCGACATCCCTTCCCGAGCCGTCCGTGAGGTCCTGGCTCGGTTCGGGGCGCTCCGCCTGCCCCGTCGGACGGGACGCAGGCCCACACGACAGCCACCCGTCTCGGCTGGTCGGCGGGCAGGCCTCGGTTCGACAACCGCCCCACCCATGCCGGCGTCGCGACGGCCAGCCCGCCACCCCGAGCCGGCTGTCGCGATGCCCGACGCGGGTGGCGCCTGCGGGACCGGCGCAGGAATCCGCATCGTCGCACCCGCCCGACAGCGGCGTAGCACGTTCTTTTGCCCCCGTGGCCGTTTGAAGAGCAGTCTTTTATCCCGCCCGCCGACATGCAAAATTTAAATCTTAATGCCGCGGTCCGTATTGCAATACTTTCCCTAATGTAAGAAGCGGAAGGCCGATCAAATCGGACTTACTGCGAAACGATCTCACTCAGAGACCAGTCGATTGTGATCGCACACGCACGATAGCCTTGCCGGAGGGCCACGCCATGACCCGTCAACCCGCGTCTCCCTCCGACAGAGCCTCGGCTGCCGGAGCGCATCGTGGGCCGACCCACGGTCTCGTCGTAACCCTGGAGGCGAAGAACGGGCAGCAGGAGCAGGTCGCGCAGACGCTCCACGCCGCCTTCACGACCGCCATCCGCGAGGGCGGCACCGCGACGTGGTACGCCTACCGCATCTCGGAGACGCGCTTCGGCATCTTCGACACGTTCTTCGACGAGGACGCACGCAAGTCCCATCTGGATGGGGAGGTCGGCCGCTTGCTGAGCCGCATCGGCGAGGAAATCCTCGTCGGCCCGCCAGACTTTCGGGCCATCTCGATCCTCGCGTCCAAGATCTAGCGTCGCAAGACCCGCCTCAAAGACGCGCGCGGCTTCCGTCCGCGACACCGCCCTTCTTCCGGCCGATGGATAGAATTATGCTGATCGATCAGCGAGCGACGCGACCGCACATCTTCCTCAGTGCCTTCGACATGCACTGCGTCGTCCATCAGAACCCGGGCATGTGGCGGTATCCGGGAGACCAGACGCACAATTACAAGGATATTGAATACTGGATCGAGCTGGCCCGCGTGCTGGAGCAGGGCGGGTTCGATGCGCTCTTCATCGCCGACGTGCTCGGCTTCTACGATGTCTATGGCGGCAACCGCGATGCGGCGCTGCGTACGGCCGCGCAGGCGCCGGTCGGCGATCCGCTCATGACCATCGCGGCCATGTCGGCAGCCACGACCCATCTGAGCTTCGGGGCCACCGTCTCGCTGACCTACGAGCTGCCCTACAAGTTCGCGAAGACGATGACCACCTTGGATCATCTGACGAAAGGTCGTGTCGCCTGGAATATCGTGACGTCTTACCAGCAGAGTGCGGCCGTCAATCTCGGACTCGACACGCAAATCGCCCATGACGAGCGCTACAACATGGCCGATGAGTTCATGGAAGTCTGCTACAAATTGTGGGAAGGCTCCTGGGAGGACGACGCGGTGCGGCGCGATGTCGAGACCGGCCTCTACACCGACCCCTCCAAGGTTCACGACATTCGGCACGCCGGCAAATACTACAAGGTCCCGGGCGCACATCTGTGCGAGCCCTCCCCGCAGCGCACGCCCTTCCTGTTCCAGGCCGGCGCCTCCGCCCGGGGACGGAAGTTCGCCGCGCGCCACGCCGAGGCGGTCTTCCTCATCGGCACCAATCCCAAGGACACTCGCACCGTCGTCGATCAGTATCGGATGCTGGCGGCGGAGCAGGGCCGCGATCCGCGCAGCCTGAAGATCATCATCATGCTGACGCCGATCGTGGCGGAGACCGATGCAGCCGCCCAGGAGAAGCTGGCGTTGATCAAGTCGCGCGCGCAGGTCGATGCGGCCCTGGCGCTCTGGGGCGGCTGGACCGGCATCGACCTCTCCGGCGCGGATCCGGACAAGCCCCTCGATCAGTTCCAGGGGGACGGCATCCGGGCCTTCAGCGATATGCTGACGCGCGTGGACAGCGAACTCGTCTGGACGCCGCGGCGGCTCGCCGAGTGGCTCTGCGTGGGCGGGATGAGCGCGAGCTGTGTCGGGTCCCCCAGGACGATCGTCGATCATCTGGAAGAATGGCTCGACGTCGCCGACGTCGATGGATTCAACATCGCCCGGGTGACGAATTACGGCACGTTCGAAGATTTTCGGGATCTGATCACCCCGGAGCTTCGCCGCCGCGGCCTGATCCCGGAGGATCGACCCGCCCGTCCTCAGACAGCCCGGGAGCGGGTCTACGGTCAGAGCCGCCTGCGCGACGATCATCCCGGCGCGGCCTTCAAGGTTGGCGCGGCCCAGGCGTCGGCTCGGCGCAGCGCGGGCCCGGTTACGCTGCGCACCTCACCCCGCAACGTCGGCCTTCTGGTCACGCTCAAGGCAAAGCCGGAGACGAAGGAGCAGCTGGAAACGTGGCTGCATGACATGCAGCAATTCGCCGAGGATGAGGCGGGCACGATAACCTGGTACGCCTTCCAGATCGACGACCTGACCTACGGCATCTACGACACGTTCCTCAGTCATGAGGGACGGGAGGATCACATCCACGGTCAGATCGTCAAATCATTGCGAACGCTGCAGCACGACATGCTGGAGAGCCCGCCCGACATCCGGCCCCTCGATCTCCTGTCCGTGAAGAGCTTCGCGCCGGGCCACTGAGAATCGGTCCGCGTTCGGCAATCCCGCCGGCGCAGCAGACGTCGCGCTCCCCCCGGCCGACGAACCTCGCACCTGTCCGGGACCGCCTGAATGAAAGGCATCGGACGGCGGCAAGGCACGTGAGCCGGGCCGCCCCTCTCCGTGAGCCTTGGCTGTTGACGGCCCGTCATCGCAACGCCTAATACATATAGCACAGGCTATAATGATGGGTCATGGCTATGCGGCAGACGTCCGCCCGACATCGGTCGCCGGTGTCAGGCCCCCTCCTGTGCGGGCTCGCGGTGATGCTCGGGCAGCTCACGGCACCGGCGCTTGCGCAGACCCTTCCCACCGCCGCCGAGAACCTGACGCCCGGTGACCTCGACAGCGAGCATCTGTTCGGGTTCACGGAAGGCAGCGACCTCGGCGTACCCGGGGAAGTCGAGCTGGAATGGGAGACGAGCGGGCGCCTGGGCAAGCGCCTGGGCCGTTTCCTGGCCGTCGACAGCGGGCTCGCTCTGAAGGTCCCACTCACCCGCGACTTCCGCCTGGCGCCGGGGATCACCTTCAACGCCTACGATATCGGCGTGCCCGGCGACCCGACCCGGACCACGGGCGGGTTCAACGGCGGCTTCCTCGAAACCCGTCTGCGTCTGCTGGACCGCCGCACCGCGCCCTTCGGCCTGACCCTCAACCTCGTGCCGGGATACGGGACCGTAGACGGGGGATCAGGCGCACCGGCCAGCAGCTTCGGCACCGAGGTCGGGCTTTTGGCCGACCGCGAGGTCATCCCTGACATGCTGATCGCTGCGGTCAACGTCGGCTTCGCATTCTCATCGGTCCGGATGAACGCGACGGACGCGCGCGTGGCTGGGTCAGGCGTCGAGGTCGCCGGCGCCTTGGCCTACCGCGTGCAACCGGGTTACTTCCTCGGCGGCGAGGTCCGTTATGCCTGGACCTATGATGGCCTGACGCTGGACCGGCTCGCGGGTCAGGCCGCGTATCTCGGGCCTACGGCCTATGTGACCCTGTCGCCGCATGCCTGGGCCTCATTCACCTGGAGCTTCCAGATCGCCGGGCAGTCGGCGGGGAGCTATGCAGGATTTTAGGTGACGGAGGCGGTCAGGCGGCGCGGTGATCTGGGCTCGCGGTGACCTCGGTCCCGTCGCGGAAGATGACGCCGGCCACGACCTTCGGCAACTGGTTTTCGCCCTTCAACCGTCGCCAGGTTTTCGAGGCCGCCATCACCAGCTTGAACACCATCAGCTTGGCGGTCGTGGCCGAGAGTGCACCTTTGGTCCGCACGGTCCGATGCCGCACCGTGGCGAACACGCTCTCGATCGGGTTCGAGCTGCGCAGGTGGTCCCAGTGCTCGGCCGGGAAGTCGTAGAACGCCAGCAGCGCCTCCCGGTCCTTGGTCAGGCAGGTGGCGGCGCGCGGGTACTTGGCCCCGTACTTCTCGACGAAGACAGCCAGCGCCGCCTCGGCCGCCGCCCGGGTCGGCGCACCGTGGATCTCACGCAGATCCACCTTCATCGCGCCCTGAACGGACTTCGGCACCTTGTCGAGGACGTTGGCCGCTTTGTGAACCCAACACCGTTGGTGAGCGGTGCCCGGAAAGACCTCGTCCAGGGCCTGCCAGAAGCCGAGTGCGCCGTCGCCGACCGCGATCTCGGGCGCGATCGACAGCCCACGCCGCTTCACGTCGACGAGCAGCTCGCGCCAGCTCTGGGCGCTCTCGCGCACGCCCACCTGGAAGCCGACGAGTTCTTTCCGGCCCTCGGGCGTCGCGCCGATCAGCACGAGCATGCACTCGGCCTGGTCCTCCATCCGGGCCTGCAGGTAGACGCCGTCGGCCCAGACATAGACGTAGCGGCGTGCGGAGAGATCGCGGCCCTGCCAGCGGGCATACTCGTCCGCCCAGGCCGCGGTCAGCCGGGCAATGACGGCCGGCGAGAGGTTCGGAGCATCCCGACCCAGAAGGGCGGCCAGCGCCTCCTGGAAGTCGCCGGTCGAGACACCGCGTAGGTACAGGACCGGCAGTAACGCATCCAGGCTGCGGGTGCGCCGCGCCCACTTCGGCAGGAGCGTCGAGGTGAACCGAACCCGGTCCTCAGATCCGCTCGCGCCGCGATCTCGGACACGAACCCGCGCCACCGGCACCGGGCCGATGCCGGTCTGGATCGCCCGCTCCGGCCCATGGCCGTGCCGCACCAGCCGCGCGCGTCCGTCCGGAAGCCGCAGATCCTGCATCGCGCTCAGGAACGCGTCCGCCTCCATCTCAACAGCTTGGGCGAGCAGGCGGCGGGCCCGGCGCGCAGCACCTCGGTCAGGGGATCGTCGAGGTCTTCGGGCTGACGAAGCCGGACGATGTTGGTAGGTGTCTCCATGGCGTATCGCTCTCGCTGAGAGGTTCTGGCAGGCTTCGACACCCGCCTCGATACGCCGCCTTCAACACACCGTCGTCACCCAATCTCCCGCATAGCTCGTCGGCGGGTGAGCCCGGTCCGCTCGATTTGTCCAGCTTCGACCGTCATCAGATGCGACTGCGTGTCGGTTACAGCTTTTGATCGCGGCCAGGGCAAACGCGCAGCGAGGCTCCACCCACGCCTTCGCGGACAAAGGTGACGCCGTTCACCCTTGTTGTGCCGCGTGATGCCGCCCGCGCACCCCGCCGGGTTCGTCGCACGGCCGACGAACAGCTCCTCGGGAGATCGGAGATCTATCGGACGTCCGACTCGGGCCGGGAGGGCAATAGCCGCTTTGGGTGGATCTCAGCTGCTCCGCTTTCGAACGGCAACGCATCGACGCGGACCTCGCCTTGCCTCTCGCTGACGCCCCACCCCGGCCCCTCGGCGCGTCCCGTCATAGAATACGCGACCCAAGTCACGGGATAAGGCCGCTCTCCCGGTAAGCCGCAATGACATCGGTGTAGTGGGCGACTTCGTCCCGGCCGTGCGCGATCATCTGCGCGCCCGATACCGCCGCGAAGATGGCCTTCGCCCGCCGCCGGATCTCCTCCGGGGCATCCCCCTCCCCCGGGGCCAGCACCCGCGCGATCCAGCGCTCGTTCATCTCGCCCCACCGGACGACTTCGGTCCGGACCTCGGCAGGGAGGTCGTTCCGTTCCGCCGCCAGCATCCCGGCCAAACACATGCGATTGCCGTTCAGCAACGTGTCCCGGAACACGTCGGTGTACCGCCGCATCACGGTCGTGCGGTCCGTGGCGTCGTTCAGGACCTCGTCGAGGTAGCGCTCGTAGCGATCGATGTAGCGCCTCACGATCGCCTCGACCAACGCCCCCTTCGTCGGAAAGTAGTAGTGGATGCTGGCGCTCTTGATCCCGACCGTTTTGGCGAGCTCACGGAAGCTGAGTCCGCTGTATCCGAGATCCTGCACGGTCAGCCGCGCGGCCTCCATGATCCGGTCCCGCATCGTGACGCCACTCATCTCGGCCCCCTGCTACCTGACGCCAGATAGGCTTTGACAGGCCATGCGTGAAGCTCCTATTCCGACCGCACCTACCTGACGCACGGTAGGTGCCCGTGGAGGACGCTACGATGACGGACAAGCCCCGCCTCTTCACCTCGCCCTCGGCCTTCCCCAACCCCCAGCGCGTGCGCCTCTTTCTGCACGAGAAGGGCATCGCCAATCAGTTCGATGAGGTCATCTACGACATGGCCCCCGGTGGAGAGCAGCGGGGATGGCAACACCTCAAGATGAATCCCTGGGGCGAGACGCCGACCCTACGCCTCGCCGACGGCGAGATCCTGTCCGAGACGACCGCCATCGTGCGCTACCTCGACCAAGCCTTCCCCGGCCGCCGCATCCTGGGCGAAACCCCAATGGCTCAGGGCCTGGACGCGATGTGGGACAGCCGCATCTGGGTCCACATCCTCTATCGCATCACCACGATGTTCCACGTCCTGCACCGTGGGCTGGGTCCGAAGCTCGAACTGACGCACAATCCGGCCTGGGGTGAGCACTGCCGCAAGGAGGCGCTGGCTCACGCGGGGCTCGTGGACCGGCACCTGTCGGACGGCCGCGCCTGGATGTTGGGCGGGGATGCGCCGACCTTCTCGGACATCACGCTGGCGACGGCGGTGGCTTTCTCGAAATTCCCCGTCTGCGCCACGCCGCTGGACGAGCGGTTCGAGCACCTCGATGCCTTCTGGCGGCGATGGCAGGAGCGCCCGGCGTTTCGAGCGGCCTACGCCGATCGCAGCAGCGGCGTGCCGGAGCTGGACGACCGTCAGTAATCCCGGCGCGTGATACGGCGGTGATGGGGACCGGCCCGATCGCGAATGCCTCGGCGATCGGGGCCGATCTACCCTCTCACGGGAAGGGCGAAGCGTCCGCTCAGAACGTGATGTCTGCAATTCCGGGTGTGGAACGGCACCTGGCGGCCGCTTTCCACCGCGAGCCGAAGTTGACGGATGCGGGGCTGCTTTCGGGCTCGGCCGACGGCCGTCCCGGCGGCCGGCATGGGTCGGAGGCGGATGCCCCCTTCGGCGCGACGCGCCAGGGGCCGCGCCCCGTTCCAAGCCGAAGCTGCCGGCTGGCCGACAAGGGGCCGCGCCCCGGAACAAGGGGCCGCGCCCCGGAAGCGGCGACGGCGTTCCGCACGGCCGAAAGGGGGCGAAAGCGGGCCGGCCGGTGCGGATGGATATGCGACGGGCTGCTTCTCAGCTGCCACCGTATCGAGGCGGAATTCGTAATCCCGCCTGGCGTAATTGCCAGATCCTGCACCTGTCGATCTGCGAGGCGACAGGAACAATCATCCGCCCGAACAGATGCCATCTTGCGCACACCGCGCAAACGGAGCTGCTCGCATGTTCATGAAGCTCGACCGCCTTCAGGCTGAACTGCCCCAGCCGAAGAAGCCCGATCCCAACGCCGCTGCCGCCCTGCAGGAGCTGCTCGGCGGAAAATACGGCGAGATGTCGACGCTCGGAAACTACATGTTCCAAAGCTTCAACTTTCGCAACAAGTCGAAGCTGCGCCCTTTCTACAGCCTGGTATCGAGCATCTTCGCGGAGGAACTCGGGCATGTCGAGCTGGTCTCAACCGGCATCGCCATGCTGAACAACGGTCCGGGTGACGACACCGAGGAGGTCGACGTCTCCAAGGCCCCCTTCCACGACATGCAGGACATCCGGCTGGCCGGCAGCTTCCTGTCGAACGGCGGCGGCGCGACACCTGTCAACTCGAACGCCCAGTCGTGGAACGTCGACATGGTCACGACCACGGGCAACATCATCATCGACCTGCTGCACAACTTCCACTTGGAGTGCGGCGCCCGCCTGCACAAGCTGCGCGTCTACGAGACCCTGACGGACCCGACCGGTCGCGAGGTCTGCGGCTATCTCCTGGTGCGCGGCTCGGTCCACGCCCACGCCTACGCGCTGGCGCTCAAGAAGCTCACCGGCGTCGAGATCGAGAAGATGCTGCCCACGCCGAACATCGTCCTCGACAAGATACCGGAATGCCAGAAATACCTGCAGGAGGGCTCGCACCGGCGCCTCTACCGGTTCAGCCCCGACGACTACAAGGAAGCGGCGGGCGTGTGGTCGAACGACGAGGTAGCGCTGCCCGGCGATCCGCCTGGCAACCTGGAAGTGGTGGACGGTCTGCCCGAGGGTGGCAAGATCCCCGAGCTCGACGGCAATTACGGGGCATTCGCGCCCAACTACGCGCCCCAGGAGATCTTCGAGATCGCGAGCAAGCTCTACAAGAAGAGCCGCTGAACGGACGACGGTGGATGGAGATCGCCCCGCGGATGCGACGCCGCGGGGCGCGGCGGCTCTCTCGGCGGCTCTCTCGGCGGCTCTCTGCCGCTCGGACGGCCGAGCCGATGGCGTTCAGACCCCGGGCGCGGTGCGCCCGGCCCGGATGCCCCTGGACGGCGGGGTGACGCAGATCCCGGGATTACCGCGCCGTTCTGCCCCGCAACACAGCCCTCGCCCTGCCGCCCTGCGCCCCGGGTGCCTTGCATCCCGGCGCCGGGCGGGACACATCCCGTCACCCGAACGTGACGGGACCCGACGGGAGAGACAATGACGGAGATCGGCCACGGCTTGCTCGCTCACCGGTCCGGCGCGCCGGTCGCCGAGGTCCGGCCGCGACGCTTCAGCGTCCACGGGCATGAGATCACCGACGATTACGCTTGGCTGAAGGCCGAGAACTGGCAGACGGTCCTCAAGGACCCGTCGGCGCTGCCCGACGACATCGCCGCCTACCTGAAGGCCGAGAACGCCTTCGCCGAACAGGCGCTCGCCGGGAGCACGGAGCTGCGGCGGCAGCTGGTCGCCGAAATGCGCGGGCGCATCCAGGAGGACGAGAGCGGCGTCCCGGAGCCGGACGGGCCCTTCGCCTACTACACCCGCCATCGCGCGGGCGGCCAGCACCCGCTGATCTGCCGGCGGCCGGCCACGTCGCCCGACGTGCCCGAAACGGGGCCGGACCCGGACGAGACGATCCTCATCGACGGCGACCGCGAGGGCGAGGGCCTGCCGTTCTTCGAGATCGCCGCCGCGGTGCATTCCGACGACCACGAACGACTCGCCTGGAGCGCCGACACCAAGGGCTCGGAACTCTACACGATCCGGGTGCGCGACGTCGCCACCGGCCTCGATCTCGACGACCGGGTCGACGCGACCTCCGGCGAGGCGGTCTGGGCCGCGGACGGGGCAAGCTTCTGGTACGTGGCGGTGGACGCCAACCACCGACCCGCGAAGGTCATGCGGCACCGCATCGGCACGGGGCAGAGCGAGGACGAGACCGTCTACACGGAAGCCGATGCCGGCTACTTCGTCCATATCGGCAAGACCCAGTCCGGCGCCTTCCTCGACGTGACGGTGAGCGACCATGAGACCTCCGAGGTCCGGCTCCTCGACCGGCAAGCGGAGGACGCCCCCTTGCGCCTCGTCGAGCCGCGCACGCCGCTGCTGATCTACGGGGTCGAGCATCGCGGCGACCGGCTGTTCATCCGCACCAACGCGGACGGCGCCGAGGACTTCAAGATCGTCACCGCGCCGCTGGACGATCCGGGCCGCGCCCACTGGACCGACCTCGTGCCGCACCGGGCCGGGGTGATGATCCGCCACCTGCACCTGCTCACCGGCCACCTGATCCGTCTGGAGATCGAGAACGCCAAGCCGCGGATCGTCGTGCGCGACTTGGCCGACGGCGCCGAGCACACGGTCGCCTTCGAGGAGGAAGCCTATTCCCTCGGCCTGCGCGCCGGCCTCGCCTTCGACACGGCCACGATCCGCTTCGTCTACGCGTCGATGACGACCCCGTCGGAGACCTGGGATTACGACTGCGCGGCGCGCACGCGGGTCCTGCGCAAGCGTCAGGCGGTGCCGAGCGGCCACGATCCGGCCGCCTACGTGACCCGGCGGCTCTTCGCCACCGCGCCCGACGGCGCGCAGGTGCCGATCTCGCTGCTGCACCGGCGGGATCTCGTCCTCGACGGCAGCGCGCCGCTGCTGCTCTACGGCTACGGCTCCTACGGCACGCTGATGCCGGCGGCGTTCCGCACGAACCTGCTGAGCCTCGTCGACCGCGGCTTCGTCTACGCGATCGCCCATATCCGCGGCGGCACCGAGAAGGGCTGGCGCTGGTACCTCGACGGCAAGCGCGAGAAGAAGCCCAACACCTTCACGGACTTCATCGCCTGCGCCCGGGCCCTGATCGCGGCGCGCTACACCGCCGAGAAGCGCATCGTCGCCCATGGCGGATCGGCGGGCGGGATGCTGATGGGGGCGGTTGCCAACCTCGCGCCGGAGCTGTTCGCCGGGATCGTCGCCGACGTCCCCTTCGTCGACGTGCTCAACACCATGCTCGACGCGGAGCTGCCCCTGACCCCGCCGGAATGGCCCGAATGGGGCAACCCGGGGGAGAGCGAGGCCGCCTTCCGGACGATCCTGTCGTACTCGCCCTACGATAACGTCGCCGCCAAGGACTATCCGGCGATCCTGGCGCTCGGCGGGCTCACCGACCCGCGCGTCACCTACTGGGAGCCGGCCAAGTGGGTCGCGCGGCTGCGCGCCACCATGACGGGCGGCGGGCCGGTGCTCCTGCGGATCAACATGGAGGCCGGCCATGGCGGCGCCGCCGGCCGGTTCGACCGGCTGGAGGAGGTGGCGCTGATCTACGCCTTCGCGCTCATGGCGGTGGGGAAGGCTTGAGCGCCGTCGTCCGTGCGGGCGCATGGCCCATGACGGCGATGACGGGGCCATGACGGGGCCATGACGGGGCGCGGCGCCTGAGGCGTTCAGAGGGGCCGGTCCCACGGAGATGGGAGCTGCCTCAGGATGCGGCCGGCCTCACGGTCGGACCTCGGCGGGAGCCGGCGGTTGGGCGATCCCCTCGTCCGGATTGCGGGCCCGCTTCGCCGCCTCCTCGGCGGCCTTCTCCCCGGCGGCCTTCTCCGCAGCCGCTTTCTCGGCGGCAGCCTTCTCGGCCGCGGCCTTGAGAGCCGCCGCGCGGGCCCGGTCCATCTCGATCCGAGCGCGGCGGCGCTGCCGCTCCACCTGGTCGGCCTCGGTCAGCTCGATCGTCTCCAGCTCGCGCTGCAGCACGAAGGCGGCGAGGCCGTTCGACAGGGTGCCGACATCCAGCACCCGCTCCGGCGCGCCGAGGGGCCCGGTCAGGCCGAACTGGACCGCGGGCGGGCCGGCATTCCAGCCCCGGGGGACCGGGCCGCCCACAAGCGTGCCGCGGACGTTGAGGCGGCCGGCGCGCAGGTCGTAGCCGACGGTGCCGGCCCAGCGGGCCGGGCCGAGATCGAGGTCGAACGGCCCGGCCCGCAGGACGCCGCCCACGATGGTGGCGGCGGCCCGGGCGGATCCCCGCGCCTGCCCGCCGCCCCGGGCGAGTTCCTCGGTGACCAGGGCCTGGAGCCGCCCCTCGCGGAGCGGGTCGTCCATCTCGGCCGCCCGGGCCAGCACCCGGCCGAGGGCCGCAGGATCGGCCGCGGGCAGGCTCAGATCGGTCAGGGTGAGCGCGCCGCTGCCCGAGAGGCTGTCGGCGAGGCCCGGCAGGGTCTCGGCCGTGGCGGCGAACCGCAGATCGGCGCTCAGGCGGCCGCCGATCGGGCCGCCGGCCAGCGTCGGGAGCGCCGCACCGTCGAGGCTGCCCGAGCCGGAGACCGCAGCGCCGGCCCCGAGGCGGGCGATCGTCACCGAACCCGCGAGCCGTCCCCCGGCGAGCTTGCCGGACAGGTCCCGCAGGATCAGGTTCCCATCGGTGAGGCCCAGGCCGGCCGTCGCCTCCGTGGCGACGAGGCCGCGCCCGAGATCCAGGCTGGCGACGCGGGCGTCGAGGGACAGGGCCGGATGGGCCGTCGGCGGCCCGAACGTGCCGTTCGCCCCCGGCGGGATCACCAGGGCGGCGGCGAGCTGCGGCACGGACAGGCGGTCGAGGGCGAGGCGGCCGTGCAGGGCGCCGCCCGCCGCCCGCAGCAGCGTCCCGTTCACCCCCGAACCCGCGACCGTGCCGGCGATGGCGGCGGCGGCCTCGCCCTGCTGCCGCGACAGCGTGACGGTGAGGTCGGCCGGCCACGCGCCGGGGGCCAGGGTCGCGGCGCCGGCGAGCGTCAGGAACGGCGCCAGATCGGCCGTGTCGGCCCGGACTTCGCCGCCCGTGGGCACGAAGTCGGGACCGACCAGGATCGGGCGGCCGGTGGAGAGCCGGAGGCCCGCGACCGTGCCGTTCGCCGTCAGGGCGAGGGCCTGGCCGTCCGGCCGCTCGGCCGTCACGTGCAGTTCGGCGGGCTGCTGGAGGCCAACGATGTCGGTGCGGCCGAACCACGCCCCCGCCCGGGGCGCGGTGAGCGTGGCGGTGCCGCCCTCGATCCGCGTGCCGCGGCTCGCCAGGGTCAGGTCGAGGGTGCCGCCGCCGGCGCTGCCCCGCGCCTGAGTCCGCAAAGCCGCGGCCGCGCCGCCCGCCCGGTCGAGGGTGACGGCGAGGTCGAGGGGCGCGTCCCGCAGGACGGCGGGCAGCAGGCGGATCTCGCCCACCCAGACCCGCTCGAGCAGGCCGAGCAGCGGCGCCGCCGCCGGGGCCTTCAGCCGTCCGGAGACGCGGCCGGTCCCGTCCGCGCCGATCTGGCCGGACAGCCGGGCGCTGGCGCCGGCGAGATCGGTGACGTCGAGGCTGTCGACCGTGAGGCCGGCGCCGTCGGACTGGATCCGCGCCGCGATCGTCCCGGTGCCGGAGCCCGTGGCGCCGAACCGGACATCCTTCGCTTCCAGGGTCAGGGCGAGGTCGGTGTCGCGCAGGGTCCCGAGCGTCGTCCCAAGGGGCGGCAGGCCGGCGATGTCGAGGCCGCTGGCGCGGATCTGGGCCTCGAAGCGGCCGCGCTCGGTGCCCTCGGCGGCGGTGTAGCGGGCGTTGCCGGTGATCCGCGCCGGTCCGAGGCCGAGGCGCAGGTTGCGCAGGGACAGGCCGGTGGCGGCGGCCGACAGGTCGGCGGCGGCCTCGACCGTGCGCCCGTCGAGGAGCGCGACGAGGGGCCCCTCGGCGCCGAGGCGGCGCAGATAGCGGCCCAACGCCTCCGAATCGGGGGCGGTGAGCGCCACCGGGCCGGTGAAACGCAACGGGGCCGTCTCGACCTGCCCGCTCGCCGCGACGGTGGCGTCGGCCGGGCCCGTCACCGACAGGCGGCGCAGCAGCAGGCCGCCGGCCCGTTCCAAGGTGCCGGTGAGGGCGAGGTTCGACCAATCCTCGCCGCCGAGCACGGCGCTGCCCACCGTGAGGTCGAGATCGAGCATGGCCGGCAGGCTGCCGGCCGAGCGCGGCAGGCCGCGGCCGATCAGGTTCTGGCCCTCCGCCGAGGTCAGGAAGGCGTCGAGGTCGAGGCGGCGGGCCTCGAGGGTCAGGCCGCCGCGCCACTGGCGGAGATCGAGCCGGCCGGTGCCGCCGAACCGCAGGCTCCGGCCCCCGGGATCGATGGCGAGGTCGACGCCCTCGAACCGCACCTGCGTACCCCGGGCCTTGAAGGTGCCGGCCAGCGAGAAGGGCAGGTAGGCGCCCGCGGCCTGGGTCGGCGGCCCGACGACGAGGCGCGCCGAGCCCTCGGCCTCGACCAGGGA
Source organism: Methylobacterium sp. XJLW (assembly GCF_003254375.1). Lineage (NCBI taxonomy): Bacteria > Pseudomonadati > Pseudomonadota > Alphaproteobacteria > Hyphomicrobiales > Methylobacteriaceae > Methylobacterium > Methylobacterium sp. XJLW. Next base: position 1,588,808 of record NZ_CP016429.1, read on the forward strand.
GCCGCCGGCTTCGCTCGGCGCGAGGCCAAAGCGTGCATCCGCCTCGAAGCGCGGAGCCGCGTCGCCGCCGCCGGAGATCTTGGCGGCGAGGCGCCCGTCGGGTCCCGGCGTGCCGCTCACCGCCCGGAACGGGATGCCGCCGCTCGTCCCCTCGACCCGCCAGGGGCCGACCAGGGCCGGCGCCTGCAGGTGCAGGTCCTGGACGTAGAGCTGGTCGGTCCGCCCGGTGGCGGGCACCTGCGTGGTGACCAGGAACTGCTGGATCTGCAGGTTCTCGATCGCGAGGTCGCGGTCGCGCAGGGCGCCACCGAAATCGGCCGGCAGCTTCAGGGCGTCAGGGCCGGCGACCGGGAGCTTGATCTCGGCCCGGCCGATCCGGGTCTCGGTGAAGCGGAACTCGCCCTTCAGGAGCGGCGCGAGGGCGATCTCGGCCTTGACGAACCGGGCGTCCAGGCTCGGCCGGTCCGGATCGGCGCCGAGATGCAGGCGGTCTACGCGCAGCCGCGGCGAGGGCAGCAGCCGGACCTCGATCCGGCCGTCGGTCCGGACCGGGACGCCGAGGGACCGGGCGAGCGCCCGGTCGACGAGCGCGCGATGGGCCTGCCAGTCGACGAAGGGCGGAACGGCGAGCGCCGCCACGAGAACCAGGATGACGGCGCACGCCAGCGCGGTCAGAAGATCACGCAATGGTCCTGTTCCGCACCATCTCTCCGCGAGGCCGCGCCATCACCGTGCCGCCGTGCCCCGCGTGCCCCCGCGAGTCAGTTGTCACGGCCATAGCACGATAAGCCCCCGGGAGCGCCAGCGGCGATGCCACGGTCCGGAGCGGCTCTCGGCGCGCGCGCGGCGGCCCGCGGCACCCCGGGCCAGGAGCTCCGGACCGGGCGCGGATCCCCTCTCCCGTGCGGGAGAGGGATAGGGATGCGACCTCTCCGGAAAGACCTGATCCCTCACCCCAACCCTCTCCCGCGCGGGAGAGGGGGCTTGTCGCGCTCCGCCGCCGCTGTCGGCCCTCGATCACACAGGTGCCGATCCGCGGCCACCGGGGAGACGGCGGCGCCCCGCAGCCGGCCGCGGGCCCCGAAGGGCGCGGATCGTCCCGGCGCGGCGCGAACGGCCTCGACGCCGTTCGCGATTTGGTCCAGGGATGCGGGATGCAGAACCGCCCGCAAGCGCAGCCCGCCGGGGACGGCGCGCCCGCCACGTCCATCACCGCCCGCGCCATGGGCGCCCTCCGCCGCGACGCCGCCGGCTATCTCGAGGGGCTTAATCCCGAGCAGCGCCGCGCCGTCGAGACCACGGAGGGCCCGATCCTCGTGCTGGCCGGCGCCGGCACCGGCAAGACCCGGGTGCTGACCACCCGCATCGCCCACCTGATCGCCACCGGGCGGGCGCGCCCCTTCGACATCCTGGCGGTGACCTTCACCAACAAGGCCGCCCGGGAGATGAAGCACCGGATCGGCACGCTGATCGGCCCCGCCGGCGAGGGCATGCCCTGGCTCGGCACCTTCCACGCCATCGGCACCAAGATCCTGCGCCGCCACGCCGAGCTGGTTGGGCTCAAATCCGACTTCACCATCCTGGGCACCGACGACCAGCTCCGGCTGATGAAGCAGGTGATCGCCGACCAGAACGTCGACGAGAAGCGCTGGCCGGCCCGGGCCCTGTCCCACGCCATCGACGGCTGGAAGAACCGCGGCCTCGGCCCCGAGCAGGTGCCCCCGGGCGAGGCTGCCTCGTTCGCCTTCGGAAAGGGCGGCGCGCTCTACACCGCCTACCAGGCCCGGCTCGCGACGCTAAACGCCGTCGATTTCGGCGATCTCCTGCTGCTCTGCCTTAAGCTCTGGCGGGAGAACCCCGACGTCCTGGCCAATTACCAGGACCGGTTCCGCTACATCCTGGTGGACGAGTACCAAGACACCAACGTCGCGCAGTACCTGTGGCTGCGCCTGCTGGCGCAACAGCGCAAGAACATCGCCTGCGTGGGCGACGACGACCAGTCGATCTACGGCTGGCGCGGCGCCGAGGTCGACAACATCCTGCGCTTCGAGCACGATTTCCCCGGCGCGGTGGTGGTGCGGCTGGAGCGCAACTACCGCTCCACCGGCCATATCCTCGCCGCCGCCTCGGGGCTGATCGCCAAGAACGAGAGCCGCCTCGGCAAGACCCTGCGCACCGACGACGAGCCGGGCGAGCGCGTCACCGTCACGGGCGCCTGGGATTCCGAGGAGGAGGCGCGGATGCTCGCCGAATCGATCGAATCCCTCCAGGTGAAGCAGCATCCCCTGTCGGAGATCGCCGTGCTGGTGCGGATTTCCGCGCAGATGCGCGAGATCGAGGATCGGTTCGTCCAGCTCGGCCTGCCCTATCGGGTCATCGGCGGCCCGCGCTTCTACGAGCGCGCCGAGATCCGCGACGCCCTGGCGTATCTGCGCGCCACCGTGAATGTCAGCGACGACCTCGCCTTCGAGCGGATCGTGAACACGCCCAAGCGCGGCCTGGGCGACGCCACCCTGCAGCAGCTCCACACCTACGGCCGTGCCAACCGGCTGCCCCTGCGGATCGCCGCCGAGCGCCTGTGCGAGACCGACGAGCTGAAGCCCCGCGTCCGCTCGACCCTGCGGGCGCTCACCGAGAGCTTCGCACGGTGGGCGCGACTGGTGGAGGCGCAGCCGCACAGCGAGGTCGCGCAGACGATCCTCGAGGAATCCGGCTACACCGAGATGTGGCAGAAGGACCGCTCGGCCGACGCCGCCGGCCGGCTGGAGAACCTGAAGGAATTCGTCCGCTCCATGGAGGAATTCCCGGACCTCGCGGCCTTCCTGGAGCACGTCTCCCTGGTGATGGAGGCCTCCGAGGCCGAGGGCGCCGAGCGGGTCTCGCTGATGACGCTCCACGCCGCCAAGGGGCTCGAATTCGACACCGTGTTCCTGCCCGGCTGGGAGGACGGCCTGTTCCCGAACCAGCGGGCGCTGGACGAGAGCGGCCGCGCCGGCCTGGAGGAGGAGCGGCGCCTCGCCCATGTGGGCCTGACCCGGGCGCGCAAGCGGGCGAAGCTGTCCTTCGCGGTCAACCGGCGCATCCACGGGCTCTGGTCGTCGACCATCCCGTCGCGGTTCATCGACGAGTTGCCCGAGACCGCCGTCGACGTGGTCGAGGCCCCCGCCCACTTCTCGGCCGGCGCCTCGCGGTTCGACCGCAACCCGGCGCCGTTCGGATCGAGCTACGGCACGCCGGGCTGGCAGCGGGCGCAGGCCAACACCGCGCCGGGTGGCCGGTCCGGGTCCGGCGGCGGCTTCCGGTCGGCGGGCCCGGGCGGCCGCTCCGGCGGCCAGTCCGGCGGACCCCGCCAGATCGAGGGCGAGCTGATCGCCAAGTCGACGGGCGCGCCCTCGGCCTTCCAGGCCGGCCAGCGGGTCTTCCACACCAAGTTCGGCCCCGGAACGGTCGCGGGCGTCGATGGCAACAAGCTCACCGTTGACTTCGACAAGGCCGGCCAGAAAATGGTGCTCGACAGCTTCATCCAGGCCGGGTGAGGCCCGTCCCGCCGACCAAGCCCGGACGTTTCAGGGCGGCAGGGTCGGCCGGCTTCGCCCCTGCGGGCGGGGAGGATCGTGATCGTGCCGGATGCCGCGTCATCGCGTCTCCCCCGTCCCGAACCTGATGCATCCGCGCCAGCCGCGCGGCTTTTTCGAAGCCCCCTCGTCCACCGTCACCCCTTGGTCACACCCGGCGCGCATTCGTCGGATGCGAATCGCACTGGTGCGCCAGTTGCATCGTGTATTCGGCCGCGCACGGATCGTCGTGACGCTCTCCACAGGCGGACGAGCGCGGGGCGGAACCTTCGGCCTGGGGCCGGTATTAAGTTTCGCAAACGAATAGAACCGGGAGCACGCAGGTAAACGGCAGTTCAGATACAGATCCAGGTTGGCTAGTCCCGTTGGAGTGTACATCCATGAAGAGACGCCGCGCACGACTTGAACTGGTTGAAGACCGCACGTCCCGCATTCACCGCACACGCTTCGACGAAGAACGCAACCTCGCCCCCATCCAGCCGCTCACCGAACGCCAAGCCGAGTATCTCGACGCCCTCGCCCGCTCCCCGCAGGTCATCGTCCTGGGGCCGGCCGGCACCGGAAAGACCTTCATCGCCGGCACCCGCGCGGCGGACCAGCTCCGCCAGCGCCGGATCGCCAAAGTCGTCATCACCCGCCCGAACGTGCCCTCGGGCCGGTCCCTCGGCTACTTCCCCGGCACGCTGGAAGAGAAGATCGCCCCCTGGGTCGCCCCGCTGACCGAGGCCATGAAGGAGCGCATGGGCGCCGCCGCCTTCGAGATCGCACTCAAGACCGGCGACATCGAGATCGTCCCCTTCGAGGTGATGCGCGGGCGGACTTTCAAGAACTGCCTCGTGATCCTCGACGAGGCCCAGAACACCACCATCAACGAGATCAAGATGTTTCTGACCCGGATCGGCGACGATTGTCAGGTCATCATCAACGGCGATGTGTCGCAGACCGACCTGCGCGAGACCTCCGGCCTGCGCACCGTCATGCACATGGTCAAGAGCCGGATGATGCCGATCCCGGTGGTGGAGTTCACCCGCAACGACATCGTGCGCTCGGGAATCTGTGCCGAATGGGTGAAGGCCTTCGAGGAAACGAATCTCTGACTTGGCAGTTGATGGCGGCGGGTCCTCGCAGACCCGCCGTGCCGCCCCGCGGCACGAGACGACTCTCCGCACCTCCCGTCCGGGAGGAGGAACCGGGCACCCGACCCGGCCACCAGAAAATTGGAGTCTCCTCGTGAGGAAACTGACCTTCGCCTTTGCCGTGCTGGCCTCCCTGGGCGGCGCCGCCCTCGTCCAGCCGGCCTCGGCGGCTCCGGCGATGCCCGGCGCCGTCACGGCGCCCGACGCCGTGACCCATGTCCGCATGACCCCGATGGAGCACCGCATGATGCACCGCCGGATGCATCACCGCATGATGCACCGCCGGATGGAGCGCCGCATGATGCATCACCGCATGCATCGCCGCATGATGCGCCACATGTGATCAGCCGGCGAAGCGGGGGCCTCGCGCCTCCGCCTCGCCGTCCCGGACCGACCGGGCGTTGCTCCCCATCGCGAAGATTCCTATCTCGTCCTCTCGAATCGCGCCGTCAGGCGGCCGCCGCGGCAGCCGGCCGATCCGGGAGACCTCGATGCCCCCCTCCAATCGACTGTTCGACGACCTCGCCCGCCTGATGACCGACGCGGCCGGCGCCGCGCAGGGCGTCCGCCGCGAGGCGGAGACCGTGGCCCGGGCGCAGCTCGAACGCGTCATCCGCGACCTCGACATCGCCTCGCGCGAGGAGCTCGACGTGCTCCGCGACCTCGTGACTCAGCTGCAGGCGCAGAACGAGGCCCTGTCGGCCCGTATTGCGGCCCTGGAGGCGAAATCCGGTGCCGCCGGAGCGGGCGCCGCGGGCCTGAGCGAGGCCGTCTGAGTCTCCGCGGCAACGCCCCCGGCTTTTACACAGGAAGCCGCGGCGACGATCCGGTTTCCTGTTCACCGATTGTGACCTGCACTTTGTGTCGCGAGTCACGGCCGGTCTATAGTCGGGCATAGGGTGATTCGGGGGCTGCAGGGCGATGTCCGCAGAGCTTCGACAGTCGATCGCATCACCACCGGCCTAGATCTGCCGATCGTTCCAGTTCTCGGAGTGTTCTCACGCTCCGGTTTCGCGTCACCGTCACGTCGGGCCGGATCTCGTCCGGGCCGTCCTTTTGGATCGTCATGCCGCTTCTCAACGTCGACTTCCACGACCCGGACCGGAACGAGCATCCGCTCGACGTCGTCGAGCGGCTGGCCTCCCTGCGCGATTGGATCTTCGACCGGGCCGAGACCGACGAGATGTCGGTCACGAGCCCCGGCCGGTGGACCGACTACAACGTGGCCTTCACCTGGATCGAGGATGTCGAGGCGCTTCACGTCGCCTGCGCCTTCGACCTCAAGGTGCAGGAGCGGCAGCGCACCGAGGTGATGCGCCTGATCGCGATGATCAATGAACAACTGTGGGTCGGCCATTTCGACCTTTGGACCACCGACAACGTCGTGATGTTCCGGCACGCCCTGCTGCTGACGGGGGGCGCGGTGCCGACCCACCCGCAATGCGCCACCATGATGAAGACCGCGGTGGACGCCTGCGAACGCTACTTCCAGGCGTTCCAGTTCGTGCTCTGGGCCGGCAAGAGCGCCCGCGAAGCGCTGGACGCTGTCCTGTTCGAGACCGAAGGCGAGGCGTGACCGGCCCGATGCCGATGCCCGCCTCGCTGGTCCTGGCCGGGGCCGGCAAGATGGGCGGCGCGATGCTGGCGGGCTGGCTGGATGCTGGCCTCGACCCGCGCCGGACAACGATCATCGACCCCGTGCCGTCCGGCGCGATCGTGGACCTCTGCATCGAACGGGGCATCGCCCTGAACCCCCCGGCCCCCGAGCCCGGCGCCGTTCTGGTCCTCGGCATCAAGCCGCAGGGTCTGGAGACGGCCGCCCCGGGGCTCGACCGGCTGATCGGCCGCGACACGCTCCTCGTCTCGATCCTGGCGGGCAAGACCATCGCGGATCTCCGCGCCCGCCTGCCGCGGGCGCGGGCCGTCGTCCGGGCCATGCCGAACCTGCCGGCGAGCATCGGCCGGGGCGCCACCGGCGCCTGCGCGAATCCCGAGGTGACGCCCGCGCAGCGCGCGGCCGCCGAGGCGCTGTTCGCGGCGAACGGCACGGTGGCGTGGCTCACCGACGAGGCGCAGATCGACGCCGTGACGGCGGTCTCGGGCTCCGGGCCGGCCTACGTGTTCCTGCTCGCCGAGACCCTGGCGGATGCCGGCATCGCGGCCGGCCTGGATCCCGACGTGGCCCGCAACCTCGCCCGGGCGACGGTGGCGGGGGCCGGTGCGCTCCTCGACGCAGACCCGGCCGAGGCGGCGGACTTGCGCCGCAACGTCACCTCCCCCGGCGGCACCACGGCGGCGGCCCTCGACGTGCTGATGCGGCCGGACGGCCTCGGCGCGCTGATGCGGGAGGCCGTGGCGGCGGCCCGCAGACGGGCGGAGGACCTCGCCGGCTGACACGGTGCGGCGTCCGTGCGGCATGGCCGCGCGACGGCCCTGCCCTTCGCCGCCGGCTCGCCTACATGAGGCGTCACGACCGACAGACCGGGCGACCGATCCATGACCGACAGCAGAGCCACTTCCAAGCGTCCCCGCAAGGGCGCGACGTCCCCCAAGGCGAGCAGCGCCCCCGAGAGCGCCGCCCCCGCGGCTTCCGTTCAGGATGGCGCGGCGCGGAGCGCCGGTGCGGCGCCGGAGGATAGCGCGCCGAAGCTGCCGCCCCGGGAGGCCGCCGTCGAGGCTCTGATGCGGCTCGCCGCCGAGCAGCCCTGGAACGACATCGAGGTGAGCGACATCGCCCGGGAGGCGGGTCTGACGCTCGCCGAACTGCGCGACCTGTTCCCGTCGAAGGGCGCCGTGCTCGGCGGCCTGACCCGCATCATCGACCGCAAGGTCCTGGAGGGCGATCTCGCCGGCCTCGAGGAGGAGCCCACCCGCGAGCGGCTGTTCGACGTTCTGATGCGCCGCATCGATGCGATGGAGCCCTACAAGCCCGCCCTGCGCCGGATCGCCTACGCGCTGCGCGGCGAGCCGCTGTCGATGCTGGCGCTGAACGGCGTGATGCTGAACTCGCACCGTTACATGCTGGCGGCGGCCGGGATCGACACCGAAGGCCCCCTCGGACAGCTCAAGCTGCAGGGCGTGGTCATCGCTTTCGCCCGCGTGACCCAGGTCTGGCTCGACGACGACGACCCGGCCCTGGCCCGGACGATGGCGAAGCTCGACAAGGAAATCCGCAACGGCGAGCGCGTCATGGAACGCGCCGAGGATGTCCGTCGGTTGACGGCGCCGCTGCGCGCCCTCGGCCGCTCCTTCCTCGATCGACGCCCCCGCGAGCGGCGGACGCGCGACGGCGACGAGACGGACACCGCCGCCATCTAGGCCGCCCTGGCCTTCACGCCGCCTGAATGTCGTCGAGGAAGCTGTCGACCTCGCGCTTGACCGTCAATGACTGGGTGGCAAGCTCGGACGCAGCGCTCTGGACCTGCGCGGCTGCGCTGCCGGTCTCGCGGGCGGCGGCCAGCACGCGCGTGACATTGGCCGACACATTCTCCGTGCCCCGCGCCGCTTCACCGGCATTGCGCGAGATCTCGCTCGTGGCGGCCGTCTGCTGCACCACCGTCGCGGCGATGGCGCCGCTGATCTCGTTCACGGCGGCGATGGTGCGGCCGATCTGGGCCATCGCCTCCGCGGCCTGCCCCGAGGCCGCCTGGATCGCGGCGATCTGGCCGCCGATCTCCTCGGTGGCCCGCGCCGTCTGCGAAGCGAGCTCCTTCACTTCGGAAGCCACAACGGCGAAGCCGCGCCCCGCCTCGCCGGCCCGCGCCGCCTCGATGGTGGCGTTGAGGGCCAGCAGGTTGGTCTGGTTCGCGATGCCGGAGATCATGATCACGGCGGCGCCGATCTGCTCGGCGGCGGCGCGCAGGCTCGCCATGGCGGCGTTGGTCGCCTCGGCCTCGTGGGCGGCGTGACCGGCCACCTCGTTGGAGCGCACGACCTGCCGCTCGATCTCCTGAAGCGAGGAGACCATCTCCTCGGCGGCCGCCGCGACGGTCTGGACATTGGCCGAGGTCTGCGCGGCGGCCGAGCTCGATGTCACCGCCTGACTGTTGGTGTTGTCGGCCACCCGGGTCATCGCCTGCGCGGTCGCGTCGAGTTCGCTGGTCGCCGCCGTGACGATGGCGAGCGAGGCGGCGATCTTCGCCTGGAAGGCTTGGACGCGCTGCTCGACCCGCTCGGCCCGGCGCAGGCGAGCCTCCCGTTCGGCGGCCTGCGCCGCCTCGAGTTCCGCTCGGGCGACCGCGTTCTGCCGGAAGATGTCGACGGCCTTGGCCATCGCGCCCATCTCGTCGGCCGCGTCGCGGTACGGCACCACGACCTGAAGGTCGCCGCCGGCCAGCCGCGTCATCGCCTCCGTCATGCCGGCGATCGGCCGGATGATGCTGCGGGCCAGCATGAAGGCCAGGACGCCCCCGAGGAGCAGGGCCGCGCCGACGAGGCCGATCAGGATGTAGCGGGCCCGTGACGCGGCCGACGCGGTCTCCCGGGAAATCCTCTCGCCGGCGGCCACGATCCGGTCGCGCAGCGCGATGCCGAGCCGTTCGATCGCGTCGGTGTGGGGCTTGATCCCGGTTTCGAACGTCGCCTTTGCCGAAGCCACCGCCTGATCGTACGCACGGAAGCCGGTCGCGGCGGCGACCAGCGCGTCGCGAACGGCCCTGACCTGCTGCGCGAAGACCGCGCCGCCCTGCGTGTCCTTGAACGCATCCAGGGCCGCCAGAGCCTGCTCGACCCGCTGCTCGAAGGTGCTGCGGTCCTGCGGATCCAGGCCGATCACGAAGCGGGCCGATGCGATGCGGGACCGCAGGACGGCATTCTCGATGTGCTCGATCCGCGCCAGCATTGCCTCGCCGCCTCGGGCGCGCACGTCCGCGAGCAGGTTTCCGAGAAGAACGGTGAGTGTATTGCCGGTCTCGTAGAGTTTCGCCCTGGCTTCACGCAGGGTCGCGCCCGAGGCCGCGAGGCGCTCCAGCTCCGGCTTCATCGCGCGGGCGGCCTCCCGCACGTCGTCGTACAGCTTCCGCCCGCCGTCGGTCATGGCCAGCGAGAAGTACTTGTCGCAGGTCTGCTCGATCGCCCGCCGGGCCTGCTCCATCGCGACGATCAGATCGGGATCCGGCTGGATCCGGTACCGTTCGGCGGTTCCGATGAGGCGTGCGGCGTGACCGTCGATCATCAGGACCGATTGCGCACCCCGCTCCACCCGCTCCCGGAGCGCGTGGTCTTCGCTGATCACTCCTTGCTGGTAGATCGCGAATGCACCGATGATACCCGTGATCATGACGAGCATCGCAAATCCCGCGTAGAGGCGAGAGCGTATCCCAGTTCTCACAGGCGCATCTTCCACAGAACAGGCCAAGTTCTCGGCCGAACGATAGACGCCTCAATCATGACAACATCGTGTCACGCGATCAATTTCAACTTGTACTATAGATATTTGGCGGCAATGTCTCGAGATATATTTGATATTCAGGCCAGGCAAGCCAGCCGCAGACGCAGGGCGGCACGCGCAAACGGCAATCGGGGCGTTCTCGTCGCGATGGACCAGTTCTGACAACGCGTCCTGGGCCGACCGAAAGATTCGCCTTGCGCGTGTCCGCTGCTGAGCCGCGCTAAAACTGCGCGCCGATCCCTCTTTCACCGGATCACGCGGCCGCTGCATTTGGATTGCCGTGCGGCCCGGCCTGCGTTGCTGACATCGAGCGGGCCGTCCCGCTTGCAACAGTCCCGAACCGGCACGGAGGCGCGGCGACGTCGTGAGTCGCGTCGGCCGCGATTCGCTCGACGCCTCGCGAGGCCCCTCAGGCCGTCGCGCCGGACCTCAGGCCGCGCGGTTCGCCAGCGCCTCGCGCATCATCGTGGCGACCATGCCGTTCTGAAGCTGGTCGCGCGGGACGCGCAGCGCGTCGGGCACGCGGGCCGACGCCTCCGGCTCCATCGCGTCCACCGGGTCGCTGGCGAGGATGATGCGCAGGGCCGGGCGCAGGGCCCGCGCCTCGACGGCGAGCTGCGCGCAGCACAATCCCCCCTGGAGCGCGGTATCCACCACGATCACATCCACGGGGAGGCCGAGGGCCAGCACCGTCATGGCATCGACGCCGCGATCGCAGGCGGTGACCTGATAACCCAGCATCCGGACTTGCGCGGAGACCTCGTCGCGCCAGCGCTTGTGGCAGCCGACCACCAGAACCTGGATTCGATAGCAGCTCCCCTGGGGAAGGCTGCCCGAGGCAGTCTCGACGTCGGCTGGGGGCATTCCGCACTCGACCTCGCGCTGACTTTGCGATGCAGCATGCTAGGCTGGGATGCAATCCACACGCAAGCCCGACGCCGTGATACCGCCGTATTCGGCGCCGTCGGTGCACAAAACCGAAGCAGCTCGAAGCGTGGCCATAGGCTGAGCACACGGTTGACGCCGCAGGGGTCGCGCGGGCAACACCGGGCCGCCGCGGAACCTGAGCCGCGCGTGCCGGAGCCTGAGCCGATGTCATCCGCGAAAGCCCCTCCCGTCTCCCCGCTGGCGCCCACCGCGATGCCCGAGCTGCCCCCCCTGCCGGGCGTGCGCATCGCCACCGCTCAGGCGGGGATCCGCTACAGCGGCCGAACCGACGTGCTCTACGTCGCGCTGGAATCCGGCACCCGGGCCGCGGGGGTGTTCACCCGGTCGAAATGTCCCTCGGCGCCGGTGGATTGGTGTCGCGACGCCCTGGCCGACGGATCCGCGCGGGCGCTGGTGGTCAATTCGGGCAACGCCAACGCCTTCACGGGCCGGCTCGGACGCGACGCGGTGGCGCGCACCGTCGAGATCGCCGCGCAGGCGGCGGGCTGCCGCACGGGGGAGGTGTACGTGGCGTCGACCGGCGTGATCGGCGAGCCGCTTCCGGCGGAGCGGTTCGAGGGCGTGCTCGCGGAGTGCGCGGCCCGGGCCGAGGATGGACCGGCCGCCTGGAATGCGGCGGCCCGCGCGATCATGACCACCGACACGTTCCCGAAGCTCGCCACCCGCACGGCCGAGATCGCCGGCGTGCCCGTGACCATCAACGGGATCGCCAAGGGCGCCGGCATGATCGCCCCCGACATGGCGACGATGCTGTCCTTCGTCTTCACCGACGCGGCCCTGCCGCAGGACGTGCTGCAGGCGCTCCTCTCGGCGGGCACGAAGACGAGCTTCAACTGCGTGACGGTGGACGGCGACACGTCCACCTCCGACACGCTGATGCTGTTCGCCACCGCCAGGGCCGGCCATCCGGCGATCACGGATCCCGCCGACCCGCGTCTTGCCGGCTTCCGGGAGGCGCTCGACGGCCTGCTGATCGAGCTGGCCCAGCTCGTCGCCAAGGATGGTGAGGGCGCGCGCAAGTTCGTCACCGTGCGGGTCACCGGCGCCGAGAGCGACGCCTCCGCGCACCGCATCGCGATGTCGATCGCCAACTCGCCGCTGGTGAAGACCGCGGTGGCCGGCGAGGATGCCAATTGGGGCCGCGTCGTGATGGCCGTGGGCAAGGCCGGCGAGCCCGCCGACCGCGACCGGCTCGCGATCTGGTTCGGCGACGTCCGGGTGGCCGTCCAGGGCGCTCGCGACCCCGATTACAGCGAAGCGGCTGCCAGCGCCGTGATGCGCGAACCGGAGATCGAGATCCGGGTCGATCTCGGCCTGGGCGACGGCAATGCCCGCGTCTGGACCTGCGACCTGACCAAGGCCTATGTCGAGATCAACGGGGATTACCGCTCGTGAGGGCCATCCTGTCCGGCGCCCTGCTGGTCACGGTCCTGGCGGCCCCGGTTCAGGCCGACGACGCGGCGTGCAAGCGGCATATCAGCGTCGTCGGACGCGCGGCGGAGACGCGGGCACCGGACTTCGCCGAGGTGACCGTCGGCATTGAGGCGCGCGCCGCGACCGCGGCAGCCGCCCTCGACGCGGCCTCGAAGGCGGTGTCCGGCGTCTCGGCGCAGGCCCGTGCCCTCGGGGTCCCGCCGGCCGATATCGGGACGGCCGCCGTCACCCTGCAGACGGCGACCCGCACCGTCGCCCGGCCCGGAGGCGCCGTGACCGAGGAGCCCGACGGCTACCGCGCCAGCAACCTCGTCACGGTCCGCCTCGCCGATATGGACCGCCTCGGCGACCTTCTCCGGCAAGCACTGGACTCCGGGGCGAACCGCATCGACGGCGTGAGCTTCGGACTGCGCGACCCGGACAAGAGCGAAGCAGCCCTTCAGGTCGCGGCGACCCGGGACGCCCGGAGCCGGGCCGAGGCACTCGCCGAGGCGGTCGGGGCCAAGCTCGGCGCGCTCTGCACGCTGACCACCACGGTCGGGACACCGTACCGCCCGGCGCTGGAGATGGCCCGCGCGGCACCGATGGCCGCCAAAGGGCGACGGGTGCCGATCGAGGCGGGCACGATACAGATGTCTTCCGAGGTCTCGGCCGCTTTCGCGGTGGCGCAATGAGCGGGCTCGAAGGCGGCGCGCTGCGCCTGCTCCTGGTGGTCGCCGTGGCCCTCGTCGACGTCGACGGCCGGGTGCTGGTGAGCGAGCGTCCGGCGGGCAAGCAGCTCGCCGGCCTGTGGGAGTTCCCCGGCGGCAAGGTCGAGCCCGGCGAGCGCCCCGAGCAGACCCTGATCCGGGAGCTCGCCGAGGAACTCGGCATCCGGGTCGAGGAGCCCTGCCTCGCGCCGCTGACCTTTGCCAGCCATGCCTATTCGGACTTCCACCTTTTGATGCCGCTCTACGTCTGCCGGCGCTGGACCGGCACGCCGCGCCCGATGGAGGGACAGGCGCTCAAATGGGTCCGGCCGAAGGCGCTGCGCGATCTCGCCATGCCGCCCGCCGACGCGCCGCTGATCCCGTTCCTGGTCGACCTGCTGGGAAGCTGAACGCCTCACGGTCCGGGTCGCTCGGTCCCGGTCCGCTCCGTCATCGCGAGCGCAGCGATCCAGGGTAGCGAGAGGCCAACCCGCGTCCCGCGGCCTGAATGGCCGCCCTCCGCTCGAAGACGGCGGAGCCTCGGCGGGTTCGTTCTTCGGGCGCGGGCCCGCGCCCGGCCCTCACAAGGCCAGGATACCCTCTACGACCTCCTGCACGGCGAGCGCCTCCGCGAAGGTGGCGAGGGGGTGGGGTTCGCCGCGGGCCATCCGGACGACGCCCTCAAGCTGTCGCCGGAGGGTGATCGGCCGCAGCCGCTCGTTGGGGATCGCGTCCGGCTCCGGCTCGAAGCGCCCGTCGGCGCCCCGACGCTCGGCGATAGCCCAGTCGCGCAGCCGGACGGCGCCCGCATCGCCCTCCAGCGTCCACGTGTTGTGGTCGTCGGCCTCGACGCCCCCGACCCGGCCGGTCAGGGTGACGGGAATCCCACCCGCGGTGAGCGTCACGTCGATCGCGCGCTCGGACCGGCCCGGCTCCGGGAACGCGATCCGTCCGGCGAGACCCTGGAGCGGGCCGAGCTGGCGGCGGGCCAGGAACAGGAAATGCGAGACCACCTCGCGGGTGAAGCCGCCCTCCGCCCGGGCGTCGAGCCAGTGCGCGGCGTCGGCCTGCCAGGGGCGCGGCCAGCGAGCGAATTCCACCGCGATGGTGAGCGCCCGGGGCGTGCCGACCGCGCCCGCTTCGATCCAGCGCTCGATCGTCGCCACGCCCGGCGACGAGGCGAACGGGAAATTGACCGCGCCGGCACCCGTGGTGTCCGCCACGAAGGCGCGGGCATCGGCCAGATCGATGGCGAGCGGCTTCTCGCAGAAGACGCTCCGGCCGGCGGCCAGGGCGGCACGGGCATAGCCGAGATGCGAGGCGGGCGGCGAGGCGACGTAGACGCAGTCGCTGGCCGCCACGACCGCGGCGGCGTCGGCCACGCGCGGCACCGCCGGGAAGGCCGCGCCGATCCGGGCCAGGGCCTCCGGAGCCGGATCCCAGATCGCCGCGACCCGCACGGGCGAATCCGCCGCCCCGTGGATCGCGCCGAGCAGGCGCTCGCCCATGATGCCCGCGCCGATGATCCCGAGGGCGAGGGGTGCGTCGGAGGTCGGCATGCGAGGATCCACGCGGAGGTTCGGGTCTGACGGACCGCGGCGTGCGGCCCGTCGCAGGCTTTAGGAGCCCGGACCCGCGCGGGAAAGGCCGCCGGTCTCCTCAACCTTGGATGAAGGCGAGCAGGTCTGCGCTGAGCCGGTCCTTGTGGGTGGCGGCCAGCCCGTGCGGGGCGCCCGGATACTCCTTCAGCACGGCGTTCGGCACGAGCTTGACGGCGGCGCGCGCCGCGGCGTCGATCGGCACGATCTGGTCGTCGTCGCCGTGCACGAACAGGGTCGGCACGTCGATGCGCTTCAGGTCCGCGGTGAAGTCGGTCTCCGAGAAGGCCGCCACGCAGGCGTGCACGTTCCGCAGGCCGGCCATCATGCCCTGCATCCAGAACGTGTCCCGCAGGCCATCGCTGACAGCGGCGCCCGGTCGGTTGGCGCCGTAGAAGGGGCCGCTCAGGTCCTTGAAGAACTGGGACCGGTCGCGGAGGACCGAGTCGCGGATGCCGTCGAACACCTCCCTGGGCTGGCCGCCCGGATTCGCGGGGGTCCGGACCATCTGGGGCGTCACGGCCCCGACCAGCACCGCCTTGGCGATGCGCGCCGTGCCGTGCCGCCCGATGGTGCGGGCGACCTCGCCGCCACCGGTGGAGTGGCCGACCAGCACCGCGTCGCGCAGGTCGAGATGGGCGATCAGCCCGGCGAGATCGTCCGCATAGGTGTCCATGTCGTTGCCGGACCAGGGCTGCTCGGAGCGACCGTGCCCCCGGCGGTCATGGGCGATGACCCGGAACCCGTGCTGCCCGAGGAACAGCATCTGGTCCTCCCAGGCGTCGCCGTTGAGCGGCCAGCCGTGGCTGAAGACCACCGGCTGCCCGGTGCCCCAATCCTTGAAGTAGATCTGCGTGCCGTCCTGCGTGGTGAAGTAGGGCATGGTGGTCTCCCGATAGTCGCAACAGTCGAAGGACGGGTCAGGCCCGGCCCTGCCGCGCGTCGAGGCTGAACGGACCGGCCCCGAAGGCCGCGACCTGGAGCAAGCCGCCGGCCATGGCGAGGTTCTTCAGGAAGTGGAACATCTGGTTCTGGTCGCCGAGGGCCGCGTGGAAGGTCACCGCGGTGGCGACCGCGAAGAGCGCGAGGATCAGGGCGACGAGCCGGGTGCGGTAGCCGGCGATGAGCAGCAGCCCGCCGACGACCTCCACGCTTGTCGCCGCCGCGTAGGCGAGAGGCGGCAGCGGCAGATGGGCGGCCTCGATGGTGGCGAGCGTCGCGGCGGGGGCGGCGAGCTTGCCGGCGCCGCTCACGAGAAAGATCGCGCTCATCAGGACCCGGCCGGCCACCGGCAGCAGGGCGGTCGCGCCGGGAGAGGAAATCGGGGACATCGTCAATCGCTCCATCCTGTCGTCAGTTGCGGAATCAGGCCGCTTCGGGGCCTGGGAGGCTGCGAAGCCATGCGAGG
The DNA here is from genome assembly GCF_003254375.1 of Methylobacterium sp. XJLW. Lineage (NCBI taxonomy): Bacteria > Pseudomonadati > Pseudomonadota > Alphaproteobacteria > Hyphomicrobiales > Methylobacteriaceae > Methylobacterium > Methylobacterium sp. XJLW. The sequence continues at coordinate 1,604,985 of NZ_CP016429.1, forward strand.
GCCTGACTGACATCGGCCTGCGACAGGCCGTGGCCGGCCGGCAGGATCCTATGCTCCACGCGCGCCCCGGAGGCGGAAAGCTGCTGCGCGAGGCGCCTTGCATTCTCGACGGGTACGATCGGGTCCATCGCCCCGGAGAGGATCAGGACCGGCCGGCCAGCGAGGTCCGCGGCCGGGGGCTCGGCGAACGGCACCATCGGGCGGATCAGCACGGCACCCGTCAGGGTCTCCGGCCGGAGCATCAGCAGCGAGGCGGCGATGTTGGCGCCGTTCGAGAATCCCAAAGCCAGGGGGGGCCCGAGGCCGTACCGTGCCCGGGACGCCGCCACGAAGGCGGCGAGGTCGCCGGTGCGCCGACGGAGATCCGCCTCGTCGAAGACCCCTTCGGCCAGGCGCAGGAAGAAGCGCGGCATGCCGTTCTCGCTGACGCCGCCGCGCGGCGCGAGCAGGGCGGCCTCCGGCGCGACCATGCGGCCGAGGGGGAGGAGGTCGTTTTCGTCGCCGCCGGTCCCGTGCAGGAGCAGCAGGGGACGCGCGGTGTCGGGACCGGGCTCGAAGCGGTGGATGAAGCCGGTGGTATCCTGGGTCATGATGGCCTCACGGCTGATGGGGCGCGGTCCCGCCCCGCACGGATGCGGGGCGGGCATGATGGTGTTGCGGCTCAGGCGACCTTGGGCAGGACGGCCTCGATCTCGGCCCGGTGCGGCTCCAGGCCGGCGGGGAGCTTGAGCGCCTGGCCGAGGGCCTCGATCGGCTCGTCCACCGCGAAGCCGGGCGCGTCCGTGGCGATCTCGAACAGCACGCCGCCGGGCTCGCGGAAGTAGACCGAGCGGAAGTACTGCCGGTCGCGCTGCTCAGTGACGTGCAGGCCCCGCGCCGCGAGCGCCTGCCCCATCGCAGCCTGCGCGGCGTCGTCCGCCGCCCGGAATGCGATGTGGTGGACCGAACCCGCCCCCGGCCGTCCGGGCAGGAAGCCGCCCACCGCCCGCAGGGTGACGAGCCCGCCGAGTTCGGCGCTGCCCGCGAAGCGGATCAGGCTGCCCTCGCGGCCGACCTCCTGCAGGCCGAGCACCTCCGTGAGGATCGCGGCCGTGGGCTCGGCCCTGTCGAGGAGCAGCGTCACCCCGTGGAGGCCGCGGATCGCATGCTCGGCCGGTACCTCGCTCGACGCCCAGCCCTCCGCATCGCCGACATCGACACCCACCAGGGCGAGCATCATGCCGTCCGGATCGCGTAATCGCAGGGTCGGCGCGCCGAAGACCTGAACGAGCGGCTCGTGGGCGACGCCCTTCTCGATGAAGCGATGGGTCCACCAGCCGATGGAGGCGCGGGGAACCCGGAACGCGGTCTCCTGGGTCTCGCCGATCCCGACGCGGCCCGGCGCGGCGTGCTCGATGGGGAAGAAGGTCAGGATCGTGCCCGGGCGCCCGACCGCATCGCCGTAATACAGGTGATAGGTGCCCGGATCGTCGAAGTTGACGGTCTTCTTCACCAGACGCAGCCCGAGGACGCGGGTGTGGAAGTCGAGGTTGCGGAGGGCCGGGCCGGAGAAGGCCGTGACATGATGGAGGCCGGTCTGAACCATGGCGATGTCTCCCGACAGGCCACCGCGGAGGGCGGCGTGTTTTGATGACGGGAATGTGCCCCTTGCCATGTCTCGCGAAAATAGAAACGATGGAAACCTATCGTTTCTGGAAATGACCGATGCGATTGCCCGATTTCGAGGCCTGGGCGGTGTTCGCCAAGGTGGTGGAGACCGGCTCCTTCGGTCGGGCTGCCACGGAGCTCGGCCTGTCGAAGGCCACGGTCTCGAAGGCGGTGAGCCGGCTCGAGGTCCGGATCGGTGCCCGTCTGTTCAACCGCACGTCCCGGAAACTCGCCCTCACGGCGGCTGGGCAAGGCGCCAAGGACAGCGCCGCACGCATCCTGGCCGAAGGTGAGGCCGCCGAGGCCCTCGCGACGGCGAGCGCCACAGAGCCGCGCGGCCTCGTGCGCCTCGCCGCGCCGATGACCTTCGGGGTGATGCACGTGGCGCCGATTCTGCCGGCCTTCCTGCAGCAATACCCCTCCGTTTCGGTCGACCTGCACCTGTCCGACGCGGTCGTCGACTTGGTCGGGGGCGGATTCGATGCCGGGCTGCGCATCGCCGCCCTGCCCGACTCATCGCTGCGGGCGCGCCGGCTCTGCGGGATCCGCCGCTCGCTGGTGGCCACGCCCGCCTATCTCGACCGGCACGGCAGGCCCGAACATCCGGACGATCTCGTCCATCACACCTGCCTCGGCTACGCCTACCTGCCGACGCCCGATCGCTGGCGATTCGTGGACGGAGCCGGGACCGAGGCCGTCGTGGTGCCCGCGGGCCAGCTTCGGGCGAACAATGCCGAGGCCCTGACACCGGCGCTTCGGGCCGGTCTCGGCCTCGCCCTGCAACCGGACTTCATGATCTGGGAGGATCTCGAGGCCGGGCGCCTCGAACGGGTGCTGCCCGCTTGGTCGCCGCCCCCGATCGCGCTGCATCTCGTCATGCCCCCCGGCGATCCGAGGCCTGCGCGGGTGACGGCGCTGATCGCATACCTGGGGCAGACCCTCGCCCAGTCGCCTTGGGCCGATCCGCACCACCGGCGCGATCCACCAGAACGATAGGCCGCGCGACGGGGCCGTGCCCCACCCGGTTTCGGTCCTGGTTTTCGCAATCTGGATCAGTGCCGTCCACGTCTGCGTGCGTTATCGGCGATCAGCAGGTGAGTCGCATGATGTTCCTGCTGGCTGAATGACATCGCGGGCGGGGGCCGAGACGTACAACCCAACAGCAGGGGCCCGTAAATTTGCAACCTCAAGTTCGATCAGGACAATCTGGCATTGGACATGCGAGCGTTTCCGCGGCATGACGGTGTCCTGCATAAATGTATACATTCGGCGAGGCGTTGATGTCCCCTGCGGTCCCCGGACGACCGGCGCCAGATCGGCTGCGGCACAAGACCGTGTCCGCGGCCGTCGCGGACTCGTTGCGTCAGCAGATCCTGAACGGGGACCTGCCGCCCGGGGTGCAGCTTCGCCAGGATGCCCTGGCTGAGGAATTCGGGATCAGCCGGATCCCGATCCGCGAAGCTTTGCTCCATCTGGAAGCCAGTAATCTCGTGAAGATCATGCCGCATCGGGGTGCGGTCGTGACGGGTCTGTCGCTGCAAGAGGTCGAGGACATCTTCCAGCTGCGCGTCCAGCTGGAGCCGCAATTGCTGCTGCTATCGGCCCCTCATCTGTCGCACGACGAGATCCGGGATCTCGACGCGCTCGCGCAGGAGTACGGCGCGGCGCTGGAGACGGGCGAGGTCCTCCGATGGGGCGACCTGAACAGCCGTTTCCATCTCGACCTGCTCCGCCACGCCAATCGCCCGCGGTCGCTGACGATCGTGTCCGGACTGCTGCAGGATTGCGAACGGCCGACGCGGCTGCAGATCTCGACCTCCAACGACGCGACCCGCGCCCTCAGCGAACATGCGCAGATCCTCGACCTGTGCGAGGCGCGCAGGTTTGAGGAGGCCGCGGCCTGCCTGCGCGGCCATATCGAGCATGTCGGCACTTCCCTCATCGCCCTCTACCGGCGTGCTCTCGCCCGGGCCTGATCGGACCTGACAAAGCCGTGCGCCCCGGCGCATCCGGCCGACTCAGTCCGGCTTGGATGCCAGACCGCCGATCCGCCCCGGCAGACGGGTCAGGCGATCCTTCATCTCGAGCACCTTCTGGACCTTTGCGCCGAGGGTGAGGAGCTGGACGAGGCGCTCTGTTTCGAGGCGGCGCACGTCGGCGTACCAGCCCGCGAACAGCTCGAAGAGGTCATGCATCTCCTTGAGACGCTCCTGGGCGTGCCGCTCCTCCTCGGTGGCGGCGTCCTGCATCAGGAGCTCGCGCAGGAGGGTCAGCGTCGGATCGACTTCCCGCTTCTTGCGCTCCTCGACCAGCGTCCGGACGATCTGCCAGATGTCCTCGGGCGTCGTGAAGTAGTCGCGCCGGTCGCCCGGCCGGTGCTGGAGGCGCACGAGATTCCAGGCCTGCAGTTCCTTCAGGCCCATGCTGACGTTGGAGCGCGACACGCCGAGCCGTTCCACGATCTCGTCGGCGTTGAACGGCCGCTCGGCCACGAACAGCAGGGCGTAGATCTGCCCCACGGTCCGGTTGATGCCCCAGCGCGAGCCCATCTCGCCGAAGTGCAGCACGAAGGTCTGGACGAGGGGAGGCAGTTGCACGGCGAGGGTCCGACGCGGGGAAGGTACGGGGTCGCCCCCGGCTTATCAGGACTTGAGCCAGAACCGGAGGAGCGTCGCCACGAAGGCGAGGCCGACGACGCTCGAGGCCCAGAGCACCGCGAACCAAGCGAGGCGCTTCCAGAGGGGTTGTGCCGATGCGGGTGCCATCAGTGATATCCGTGCGCGTCGACCTTGCCGCGGAAAACCCAGTACGCGTACGCGGTGTAGGATAGGATGATCGGGATCAAAACCGAGGCGCCGGCGAGGAGAAAGATCTGGCTCGCCTCGGGAGCGGCCGCCTGCCAGATTGTGATCCGGCCCGGCACGACGTCGGGGAAGATGCTGATGCCCAGCCCCAGGAAGGTCAGGGCGAACAGGCCCAGCGCAATCAGGAAGGGCGCCCGCTCGGCCCCGCTGCGCAGGGCCCGCCACAGGGCGTACGCGGCGAGCGCCACGAGCAGCGGCACCTGCGCGGTGACGAGCACGTTCGGCATCGCCAGCCAGCGCTCGGCGTAGCGGCCCTGGAGGAACGGCGTCACCGCACTGACGAGGGCGATGGCCGCGACCGTCGCCACGGTGAGGCCCAGGGCATAGCGCCGGGCCTGCGCCTGGAGCTGGCCCTCGGTGCGCATCACCAGCCACGTCGCCCCGAGCAGTGCGTAGGCGACGACCACGCTCGCGCCGACGAGGATGCTGAAGGGCGTGAGCCAGTCCCACCAGCCGCCGGCATAGGCCCGCCCCTCGACGGTGATGCCCTGCAGGAGGGCGCCCAGCGTGATGCCCTGGGCCAGGGCCGCCACCAGCGAGCCGCCCGCGAAGGCCACGTCCCAGGCGGCGCGGTGGCGGGGATCGCGCCAGCGGAACTCGAAGGCGACGCCGCGGAAGATCAGGCCGAGCAGCATCGCGATGATCGGCGCGTAGAGCGCCGGCAGGATCACCGCGTAGGCCAGGGGGAAGACGGCGAACAGGCCGCCGCCGCCCAGCACGAGCCAGGTCTCGTTGCCGTCCCAGACCGGGGCGACCGAGTTCATCGCGGTGTCCCGCTCCGCGCCGGGCCGCAGGAGGGGGAACAGGAGGCCGATGCCGAGATCGAAGCCGTCCATGACGATGTAGGCGAAGACCGCGAAGGCGATCACGAACGCCCAGACCACCGTGAGGTCGAAGCTGTAGGCCATGGGTTCCTCACTCGGCCGGCTGGAGATGGCGGTCGGGATCGATCGCCGGGGCGGGGGTGAGGCCCGCCGTCCGGATCGGCACGCCGGGCTCGATGCCGCGCTCGCCGGCATGCGGGGGCTTGGCCATCAGGCGGAGGATGTAGGCGGTGCCCATGGCAAAGACCGCGAAGTAGATCACCACGAAGGCGGTGAGCGAGGCCGCCACCGCGGGCGCGTGGAGCGGCGAGGCGGACTGCGCCGTGCGCAGCAGGCCGTAGACCGTGTAGGGCTGGCGCCCGACCTCGGTGGTGATCCAGCCGGCCAGCACCGCCACGAAGCCGGCCGGGCCCATCGCCACCGCGAAGCGGTGCAGCGGCGGCCACGTGTAGAGCGTCCCGCGCCAGCGGGCGAGGAGGCTCAGGGCGCCGAGCAGCAGCATCAGCATCCCGAGACCGACCATGATGCGGAACGACCAGAACACGATCGGCACCGGCGGCCATTCCGCCCGCGGCAGGCTGTCGAGCCCCTTCAGGGGCGCGTTCGGATCGTGCTTCAGCACCAGCGAGGACAGCTTCGGGATCTCGACCGCGTAGCGGACGGTGCCGGTCTCCTGGTCGGGCAGGCCGAACAGGATCAGCGGCGCGCCGTCCGGGTGGCTCTGGTAGTGCCCCTCCATGGCCATGACCTTGGCGGGCTGGTGCTCCAGCGTGTTCAGGCCGTGCGCGTCGCCGGCGAGGATCTGGACCGGCGCCACCAGCGCGGCCATCCACATCGCCATCGAGAACATCGTCCGGGCAGCCGGATTGGACCGGTCGCGCAGGAGGTGCCACGCGCCGACCGCGCCGACCACCAGGGCGGTGGTGAGATAGGCGGCCAGCACCATGTGCACGAGGCGGAACGGGAAGGACGGGTTGAACACGATCGCCCACCAGTCGAGCGGCACGAACTGGCCGTCCGCGTTCGTGCCGTAGCCCGCCGGGGTCTGCATCCAGGAATTCACCGACAGGATCCAGAAGGCCGAGAAGAAGGTCCCGAACGCCACCATCAGCGTCGCGGCGAAGTGCAGCCGCGGCCCGACCTTCGTCATGCCGAAGAGCATCACGCCGAGGAAGCCCGCCTCCAGGAAGAAGGCCGACAGCACCTCGTAGGCCATCATCGGGCCCAGCACCGGGCCGGTCTTGTCCGAGAAGACCGACCAGTTCGTGCCGAACTGGTAGGACATCACCAGCCCCGACACGACGCCCATGGCGAAGGCGATCGCGAAGATCTTAATCCAGTACTTGAACAGGTCCATGAAGACCTGACGCCCGGTGGCGAGCCAAAGCCCTTCCAGCACGGCGAGGAAGCTCGCGAGGCCGATCGAAAAGGCCGGGAACACGATGTGGAAGGCCACCGTGAACCCGAACTGCATGCGGGCGAGGATCAGGGGATCGAGATTGGCGAGCACGTCGGGCCTCCGGCACTGAGCGCGACTCGGCATATAGCAATTTCAGAAATGTCTGAAAAGTCAGAATGCAGAACGGCCGCGCGTCGGGGCGGCCGCGCGCGTCGGCCTCCGGGGCTGATCCGGGCGACGCGCGGGTCTGGACGTCCGCGCTTGAACGCGGCAGGGTCGCGGCCTTCCCCACAGGTCGGGATCCTGCAGGCGCTCCGGTGCATGCCGCGCCACGGCACGCCGCGTCCCGACGCAAGCAGAGCACGCGCCGCCATGGCCGATATCCCCGCATCCGCCGCGCCCGTCGATCTCGCCTCCGCCCTCTCGGCGCGCATCCGCGGCATCGGGACGAGCCAGATCGGGCTGGTGGCGGATCGCGGGCGGGACGACCCGGAGGTCGTGAAGCTCTGGATCGGCGAGGGCGATCTGCCGACCCCGCCCTTCATCGTCGAGGCGGCCCACAAGGCGATGCTCGCCGGGCACACCCGCTACACGACCTCGCTGGGGCTGCCGGCGCTGCGCGCGGCGCTCGGCGCCTATCACGCCCGCCATTGGGACGTGGAGATCCCGCCCGACCGGTTCGCCGTCACGGCGGGCGGCATGAACGCGATCATGCAGGCCGCCCAGGTGCTGCTGGAGCCGGGCGACGAGATGATCATCCCGTCCCCGGCCTGGCCGAATCTCGGCGAGGCGGTCCGCATCGCCGGCGGCATCCCGGTGACGGTCCCGTACCGCAGGCTGCCGGACGGACGCTTCGCGCTGCCGCTCGCCGATATCGAGGCGGCGCTCACCCCGCGCACCCGGGTGATCATGGTGAATTCACCCTCCAATCCAACCGGCTGGACCATGCCGCTGCCGGAGATGAAGGCCCTGCGCGACCTCGCCCGGGAGCGCGGCCTCTGGATCCTCTCGGACGAGGTCTACGCGCATTTCACCTACGGCAACCGGATCGCGCCGTCCTTCCTGCAGATCTGCTCGGAGGACGACCGGCTGATCGTCACCAACACCTTCTCGAAGAACTGGGCCATGACCGGCTGGCGCGCCGGCTGGGTGATCTATCCCCGTGGCCTCGCGCCCACCTTCGCCAAGCTCGGACAGTACAGCACCACCTCGATCCCGACCTTCGTCCAGCACGCTTGCATCGCGGCCCTCGAGGAGGGCGACGGCTTCATCCGCACCATGGTCGACCGCTGCGCCGAGGCCCGGGCGATCCTGATGGAGGGCTTGTCCCGTCTCCCGGGCGTCACGGTCGCACCGCCTGACGGGGCCTTCTACCTCATGGCCCGGATGGGCGGCGACGAGCCCAGCCTCGACCTGGCACTGCGCCTGCTGCGGGAGGCCAAGGTCGGGGTGGCGCCGGGGACCGCCTTCGGGCCGGAGGGCGAAGGTCTGGTCCGGATCTGCTTCGCCATCAGCCCGGCCCTGGCGCGAGAGGCGGTACGGCGGCTCTCGGGCGCACTCGGGACCCGCGACCCGGCCGCGTCGGCGCATTGAGCCGGGCGGGTTAGGCGGCCCCGCTCGCCTTGCACGCGCGGCGACGAAGCAGGGCGGTGAAGCAGAGACGGTGAAGGCCTACGGGCCTTCCTTGCTCAGGGAGTCGCCTGTCCGAGGCCGCCGCGCCATCTCAGCGCCCCCAGCGCAGGACCAGCGCATCGTTCCGGCGGGCCAGTTCGATCAGCCCGGCGCGCGTGTCGGGGTGCAGCGGCTGGATCGGCAGCCGCGCGGTCTCGTGGGCGATCACCCCGCCCTCGGCCATCAGCGCCTTGCAGGCCAGCAGGCCGCATTGCCGGTTCTCGTAGTTGATCAGCGGCAGCCAGCGCGCGTAGGCGTCCATGGCCTCGTCCCGGCGGCCCGCCGCGTAGGCGTCGGTGATCTGCCGGATCCCGTCCGGATAGGCCCCGCCGGTCATCGCTCCGGTGGCGCCGGCATCAAGGTCGGCCATCAGGGTGATCGCCTCCTCGCCGTCCCAGGGGCCCACCACCGCTTCGCCGCCCAGCGCGATCAACTCGCGGAGCTTGGCTGCAGCCTGCGCGGTCTCGATCTTGAAATAGGCGACGTTGGCGATCTCCCGGGCCATGCGCGCCAGGAACGCGGCCGAGAGCGGCGTTCCCGAAACCGGAGCGTCCTGGATCATGATCGGGATCGAGATCGCGTCCGAGACCGCGCGGAAGAACTCGTAGATGCCGAGGTCCGGCACGCGGATCGTGGCCCCGTGATAGGGCGGCATGATCATCACCATGGCGGCCCCGGCCTCCTGCGCCAGCCGCGAGCGCTCGGCACAGACCTGCGTGGCGAAGTGGGTCGTGGTGACGATCACGGGCACGCGGCCGGCCACGTGCTCCAGCACGGCGTGCATGACGGTCTCCCGCTCCGCGTCGGTGAGGACGAACTGCTCGGAGAAGTTGGCGAGGATGCACAGGCCCTGGCTGCCGGCGTCGATCATGAAGTCGATCGCCCGGCGCTGCCCGTCGAGGTCGAGGGCGCCCGCGGCGTCGAAGACCGTCGGGGCGACCGGGAAGACGCCCCGGTAGGATTGGGCAGGCGAGGTCATGCGCGCTCCTTCCATCGAGAAGGCCGCGTTCCCCGGCGCGTGAATCGGTCCGGATTCGAGACCCGCTTCCTCCTAGCACGGAGCCGGCCTGTCCGCGGCCGCATCATATCCCCGGGACGATGCCCCTGTCGGTAGGCGTCCCGGGTTCCCCTTGATATGGGAAGCGCGGCCTTCCGGAGCGTGGCGCCATGCGGCGGCATTTCCTGACGGTCCATCAAGTCCCGGCCACGCGCTGGCCGCCCGAAACCTTTTCTGCGTCCCGCGTCGACAGCTGAGAGCGACCTCGGCGACAGCGGCAGGACCTTCTATCGCGCTGGAGCCAACCACGATGCGCTTTGTCTCGACCCGCCTCGCCCTGGTCCTCGCCGCTGCGGCATGCCTCCTCGGAATGCCCGCGCAGGCGGACGACCTCGACGCGATCCGTGCGTCCAAGACCCTGCGCATCGGGACGGAGGGCACCTACGCGCCGTTCACGTTCCACGACGCCTCCGGGGCGCTCGTCGGCTTCGACGTGGAGATCGGCCGCAAGGTCGCCGAGAAGCTCGGCGTCACGCCGCAATTCCTCGAAGGCAAATGGGACGGCCTGATCGCCGGCCTCGACGGCAAGCGCTACGACGTGGTGATCAACCAAGTCGGCATCACCAAGGAGCGTCAGGCGAAGTTCGACTTCTCCGAGCCCTATATCCGGGCGCGGGCCGTGCTGATCACACGCGCGGACCGGGCGGACATCACGTCCTTCGCCGACCTGAAGGGCAAGAAGGCCGCGCAGAGCCTGAGCAGCAACTTCGCGCGCCTTGCCGAGCAGTCCGGTGCCGAACTCGTCGGCACGGACGGATTCGATCAGTCGGTTCAGCTCGTGGCCACCGGCCGCGCCGACGCGACCGTCAACGACAGCCTGTCGTTCCTCGACTTCCACAAGCAGAAGCCGAATGCGCCCGTGAAGATCGTCGCCGAGCAGACGGACGCGGACGCATCCGGGATCATCATGCGCAAGGACAACCCCGCGCTGAAGGCTGCCATCGACAAGGCGCTGGAGTCGATTAAGGCCGACGGCAGCTACGCGGCGATCGCCCAGAAGTACTTCGGCGCCGACGTCTCGAAGTAGCCGTCCGGAAGGGGCCCGTCGCGGCGCCCCTGCGGGTCGCCTGCAGGCCCCTGCAAGCCTGAAGGCTGCGAGGATCCGGGCCTCTGAAGGCAGAGCGCATCGGGATCCCTCCCCGAGGGGACGCGGGGATCCGCACATATCCTTCGGCGAAGGCCATGCCCCGAGGCCGAACCTGCGAAACCCGTAACCCTGTCCGACCGAAAGGAAACGTCGCCCTGTGCCGCACTGGCTCGACCTCATGCTCCAGTCGCTGGGGCCGCTGCTCGCGGCCGGCCTCCGCTTCACGGTCCCGCTGACCCTGATCGCCTTCATGCTGGGGCTCGGCCTGGGGCTCGGAACCGCGCTCGTGCGCCTGTTCGCCCCACGCCCGCTGGCGGCCTTGGCCTGGTTCTACGTGTGGATCTTCCGGGGCACGCCGCTCCTCGTGCAGCTCTTCGTGATCTTCTACGGGCTGCCGAGCACCGGCATCCTGATCGACGCCTTCCCTGCGGCCGTGATCGGGTTCACGCTCAATGTCGGCGCCTACACGTCCGAGATCATCCGCGCCGCCATCGCCTCCATTCCGAGGGGACAATGGGAGGCGGCCTACGCCACCGGCATGACGCCCGCTCAAGCCCTGCGGCGCACGATCCTGCCTCAGGCAGCGCGGGTGGCGGTGCCGTCGCTCGCCAACTCCTTCATCGCGCTGGTCAAGGACACCTCGCTCGCGGCCGCGATCACCGTGCCGGAACTGTTCCAGGCCGCCCAGCGCATCGTGGCCGTCACCTACGAGCCGCTGATCCTCTACATCGAAGTGGCGCTGATCTACCTCGTCCTGTCCACGTGCCTGTCCTGGCTCCAGACGCTCTTGGAGCGGCGGCTCGGGCGATACGGCGGATATCTGGAGGCGCGCGCATGATCGCCCTGTCGGCCATCGAGAAGAGTTTTGGCGGGAACGCGGTCCTGCGGGGCATCGATCTCGCAGTGCCCGAGGGCCGCGTCACGGCGCTGATCGGCCCGTCCGGCTCGGGCAAGTCGACGCTCCTGCGCTGCGTCAACCTGCTGGAGATGCCGCGGTCCGGTACGCTCGACCTCGGCGATATCCGACTCACCTTCCGACCGGACCGGCCGCCGACCCGGCGGGAGATGCTCGCGGTGCGCCGCCAGACCGGCATGGTGTTCCAGAATTTCCAGCTCTTTCCCCATCGCACCGTCATCGAGAACATCACGGAGGGGCTCGTCACCGTCGCCAAGTGGCCGCAGGCCAGGGCGCGGGCGCGAGCGCTGGAGTTGCTGGAGCGCGTCGGCCTCGCTCACAAGGCGGGGGACTGGCCTGCCAACCTGTCAGGCGGCCAGCAGCAGCGGGTCGCCATCGCCCGGGCGCTCGCCCCCTCCCCACGCCTGCTCCTCTGCGACGAGCCGACCTCGGCCCTCGACCCGGAGCTCGCAGCCGAAGTGGTGGATGTGCTGGCCAGCCTCGCGGGGGAAGGCATGACCATGCTGATGGCGACCCACGACCTGCGCCTCGCGCGGCGCGTCGCCGACACGGTGGTGTTCCTGGAGGGCGGCACGATCGTCGAGCGGGGACCGGCGCCGGACCTGTTCGCCCACCCGAAGGATCCGCGCACCCGCCGCTTCATCCGGACTCTGCTCGGTGAAGCCGCGGAGGAGGCGTGAAGGGCGATCCGGCCTGGATCAGATCGTCCAGCCGCCGTCGATCATGACGGCTTGGCCGGTCGTGTAGGTCGCGCCCGCCAGGTAAACGGCGAGGTCGGCGATCTCCTCGGCGGTACCCAGCCGCCCGATCGGCTGCCGCGCGATGAAGGCCGCGCGGGTCTGCTCGTAGTCGCCCTGCGCGCGGATGCGCTCTTGGAGCGACGGACTCTCCACCGTGCCGGGGCAGATCGCGTTGCAGCGGATGTTGTGGCCGACATAGTCGGCCGCCACCGCCTTGGTCAGGCCGATCACCGCCGCCTTCGTCAACCCGTAGGCGAAGCGGTTGGGCACGCCCTTCACCGAGGATGCGACCGACGCCATGTTGACGATGGCGCCGTCGCGGCGCTCCAGCATCCCGGGCAGAACCGCGCGGATCGTGCGGATCATCGCCTTGACGTTGAGATCGAGGGCGAAGTCGAGGTCGTCGTCGCGCATCTCCAGGATGGTGCCGGCGTGCACGATGCCGGCGCAGTTGAACAGGACGTCGACCACGCCGATCCGCGCGACCAGGGTGCTGACGGCGCCCGCATCGAGAACGTCGAGGATCGCGGTGCTGAGACCGTCGGCGCGCAGCCCGGCGAGGGCATCCGCGTTGATGTCGGTGGCGTGGACCCGAGCCCCGGCTTGGGCGAAGGCGAGCGCGCTCGCCCGCCCGATCCCCTGCCCCGCCGCCGTAATCAGGACCGTCTTCCCGGACAGATCTGCCATTGCTCGCTCCCAGCAGGCTGCACTTCGCCGCGTCGGCTCCCGGACCGGGATACGCCGGCCAGATCCGGGCATCCGGGCTGAGTGCCCCCCAGCGTTGTAGGTTCCGGATGGGCGGGGCTCCAGGCCCGATCGCCCCGTCCATCCGACCCGACGCCGCCGCCCGGAGCGACGCAATCAACCGACCGCGCGGGATGACCGGCACGGTGGCGGATCTCTGGATGCCCGTCCGGCGTTCTCACGACGAAACCGTTTCGTGGAGGATCCCCGTGGGGCTTGCCGCCTTCGTCTTCTTCGTCGTGCCCTGGATGGCCGTGGCGATCTGGCTCTCGCTGCGTCCGTCCGGCGCCCGCCTGGGCGCCCCGGCTGCTCCCTGGCGTCCGCTGACGGATTATCCGCCGCCGGCGCGGGACCAGCAGGACAGCGCAGAGACGCAGAGCCTGGATTCGGGTGCGGCGCATGACGGCAAGCACGCACCGATCCAGGCCGTGTAGGGCCCGCTGAGGCGGCGGATGGTGGAGGTGGAGATTTCCACCTCCCGGCCAACAAGCGTCGCATCATCCCATCCGCCGCGCCTGCCCTGCGCCTCGATCCGTTCGGACCCTGGGCGGCACCGAAGGGGGCGGCGGCGACGCGCGTCTGGACCGGTCCGGACGGTCCGGCTCTCGGACGGGCCTGCCACGCGCCGACACGATCCTCAGGATCGTGAGCGCGCTTCGACGCGCCGTCCTGGCTCCTGTGAGGAGGTCGGGCGCGCCGGCCGCGGCGGGGGCGTGGTCCGCCGGCCTGCGGCGATCCATCCCGGAAATCCGTTGCGCTTCCGCGGTTGCACAGGTTCGTGGGCGCGACGTTGCGCGGCCGAGGGAGAGACCGGGACTTGCCCGAAGCCACCTATCCGCCCCTCGACGTCCTCAAGCCGGTGGCCGATGGCGTCTGGATCGTCGACAGCGGGCCACTCCGCGTCCTCGGCATCCCCCTCCCGGTCCGCATGACCGTCGTCCGCCTACGCGACGGCGGACTCTGGCTGCACTCACCGACACGGTTCGATCCGCACCTGTACCGCGAGATCGCCGCATTGGGGCCGATCCGGCATCTTGTCGCCCCCAACATCGCCCACTGGACCTTCCTGAAGGCGTGGCAGGCGCATTGTCCGGAGGCGCTGACCTGGGCGGCTCCGAATCTCCGCCAGCGTCGCCCGGTCCGCCGCGCCGGCCTCCGCATCGACCGGGTTCTCGGGGATGACGCCCCCTCCGATTGGGCGGCCGATTTGCGCCAGATCGTCGTGCCGGGCGGCTTCGGGTTCCGGGAGGTTGCGTTCTTTCACGGGGCGAGCCGGACGCTGATCCTGACCGATCTCGTCCTCAACCTGGAACCGGAGAAGATGCCGGCGCTCCTGCGTCCGTTCCTGCGCCTCGCCCGCATGACGCGACCGCACGGCCAGCCGCCACCCTACCTGCGCCTCGTGATCAAACTCCGCCGGCACGACGCCGCGAGAGCAGCGAGCGACCTTCTCACCTTGGCTCCCGAGCGGGTCATCTTCGCACACGGCCTCTGGTTCGCCGGGGACGGCGCAGCGCGCCTCAGACACGCGCTCCGCTGGCTCGCGAAAGGCCTCTGAGGGCGGGCGGTATCGGGATCACGCCGCAGCGATCAGCCGCCGCATGATCCAGGCCCGGGCGGCCGCGAGATCCGCGAAGAGCGGCGGACAAGCCGGTGCGAGCGGGCCGAATCCGGCCTCCAGGAACCACTTTCCGGTGTCCTCGCCGTGCTGCGCCGAGAGGCGGACCAACACCGCGACCAGAAATCCGTCGGCGAAGACGAGCTGGCTCTCGGTATCGTCGCTGCTGGTCGCGACCTGCACGGCCTGCAGGCTCAGGATCATTCGGCCATCGACTTCAAGGCGAAGACTTCGGCCGGATCAGTCCATCGCACGTTGGCGACGGGCGCAGATCTCCGTACCGATCCCTCTGGTCAATCGACCCTTCGCGCCGAAGTTCCGACGTCGATAGGGTCCGGCCGGCAGCCGCCCCCGCGATGGCGCAGTCGGGGATCGCCCGCCCCGCGAAGCAGGCGTGCAGATGGATGACGGCCCGCGCGCCGATTCGGTCCGGGCTCGGCCCGGCGGACGCCTTCGCGCGGGGCACCGACGATGCGTCGACCAGGAGAAGGGCGGTCGTTCAGGGCTCTTCCGGCGGGTCAGCCGCGACGGTGACGGCCCCCTCGATCGAGCGGGCGAGTTCGGTCAGCACCTCCTCCACCATCGGCGGCCAGGGTGCCTTCTCCTCGTCCATGAGGCGGGCAGCGCCGACCAGGGCGGCGATCTGCGCCTCATAGACGGGACGGCCGACGAGCTGCGCGTAGCGCACCCGCGCCGCAAGCGCCGTGGCGAGGCGCTGGACCTCCGCGATCTTCACGCTCGGCGCGCCGCTGCCGTCGCTCATCCGTCCATCCCTCCGGATCCTCGCCGATCCTCATAGGCCATGGGCGGGATACAGTCAGGACCGGCTACCAAGCCTGGAGGATCCAGCCGCAGGCGAGGGCGACGACGACGCCGGCCAGCAACGCCAGGGCGATGTCCCACAGCGGAGCGGTGAACGCTCCCGGCTCCGAGACGAAGCGTGTCAGACTCTCGGGCAGGACCGGTGCCGGCGGCCCGCGCCGCCAGCGCAGGCCAGTGCGGATGCGGCGCATGCGCAGATCCCCCGACCCTCTCAGGCGGTCTCGGCCAGGCGGCCGGCGGCGGCCTGCGCCTTCCGCGCCCCGCCCTTGGTGCGGACGAATTCGCCGAGCGGCTTGCAGGCCGGAAGGCCGATCACCTCCGCGGGCCGCATCCCGGCCGGCGGCCTCGGATCGCACCGGGTCAGGGTGCCGGCGGCCTCCGCGGTCCCGGCGGATCCGCCATCCGCGCTCGGCAGGTCGACGCGATGCCCGATCAGGTACGCTTCGAGGTCGATCAGGCGGTGGCGCAGGCGCCAGATGTCGTTCTCGACGCCGTTGATCTGGACCAGCAGGTCGGAGACGGTGCCCTGGCGCGCCGCGATGGCCGACAGCACGGCGGCCCGCTCGTTCAGCAGAACGGCTTTGACGGTCGGGTTCATGACGCACGCCTCCGAATGTTACTGCGCCACGATCCGCCAATTCCGCCTGCGAAATACCTCTCAAAATTGATTAGCCATTACGCCCGAAGGTTAAGCGCGGAATTCGACGGCATCGCCGCGAAACGACGCCTCCGAATGCACCACATGCCGGCGCGGGCGCGTCGCGGGTGCGGGAACTTCATGAACGGACAGGCGTCGGTTTCTCGCAGACCGACGCACGCAGTTCCGGGAGCTTCACATGCGCAGATCCGCAACCCTCGCCATGGCCGCCACCCTGAGCCTGGCTTCAGCCACCGCCTGGGCCGACCCCGTCGGCAGGACGGGAACCGGGGGCGGCCCCGATACGACCGCCAAGGCGCCCCACACCGCCGCGACCGGCCAGACGGTGCCCAACCCCGGCGCCCTCGGCCCGAGCGAGACCGGCAGCATCGAGCGGCGGGATGCCATCGAGGAGCGCAACGACGCGATCACGCGCGGAATCTGCATCGGCTGCAGCCGCTGAGACCGCAGGCCGTCCGGCCCCATCGCGCCCGGCCAAGCGGCCATCTGCAGGGCGCCCCCAAGGGTATGACGAACCGTCATGGCCGGGGCGCCCTGTTCCGGGCGGGGCTTGAAGCCGCGGCCGCCGCGGCCCAAATCATCGGCCCTCACCCACCATGAACAGGAGTCGAAGCGTGGCGAACGAGTCTGTCGAAGAGGCGACAGAGAAGACCTATTTCGGGCTGACCCTCGCGCAGCATGCGGAGCGGATCCGAAAGCTCGCGACCGAGCGCGGCCTCACCGGCGATGTCTTCGACCGCGTGACTGCGAAGGCCGTCGCGATGATCCCGACCGTCAAGGTGAACGACGCCGCCCAGCGGTGAGCCCGGGCGGGCCGGATCAGCCTTCGGCCCGCAGGCCCTTGATGATGCGCCGGGCGATGGTCCGCACGGCCTCATCGTCCCGCGCCTCGCCCTCGACCGGATCCCACAGGTGGGCGAGGCTGCCCTCAAGCTCGTCCAGCAATTCCGGATGACGCTGCGCCAGAAACCGGACCGTCCCGAACAGCAGATGCTCGGTCGCCATCTCGCGACGACGGGCCTCGGCGACGGCATCGGGATGAAGCTTGGGATTCTGCGCGCTCATGGATGCCCAACGATCGGCGGCGGCGGCGGTTCGTCCCGCAAGGCGTGGTGCGACGCCGCGGAGCGGGCTTCAGCGAACGCGATATCCGCGACGGTTCGTGAGCGTCGCGGACACGCAGCGCACAAGATCGTGCCGGCCAGATCGTGCCGGCCCGGTGCGACTGGATCGGACGCGAGAAACGCGGCACGGGGCGCCCTCAGCGCCGCAGTGCCCCGAACCAGGTGACAAGGGGCTCCGCGAACGCGGCCCAGGTCCGCGACCAAACCGTACCGGTGCGTGCGTCCGCCGGGCGGGCGCCGGCCATCAGGGATGCCACCAGGGCATCCTCGCGGGACTTGCACTCGTCGAGGGCGTTGCGCTCGTCCCCGGCGCGGCTCTGACCCGTCGGCTGATGCCCGGAGGCGTCTCGAAGGCAGCGGTGCCACGCGCGCTCCAGCTCGGCCGGATCGGACGCTCCGGCGACCGGACCCGCGACGGCAGGACCGGTGGTCAGGAGGAGCATCGCGGACAAGCTGAGCACCGGCATGCGCATGATCGCTTTATGCCCGATTCGCGCCCAGCTCGGATAGAACGTAGCAGCAACAGTGGCGGTGGCTCGGGACGGCGGCCGCTCAGCCGTGCCGGCCGGGCTTGGCCATCCGGCAGCTGTGATCCATCAGGTACTCGGCGCTGGCCTCCGGCTCCCGATAGGCCAGGAGGATCATCCCGCCCTGCGGATCCCCGGGATCCGCCTCCACCGCCGCGAAGCTCGCGTCGTGCAGATGCCCCTGCCAGCCCGGCACCCGGGCCAGCGCCGCGAACGGATTGAAATCCGCCACCGCGTCCGGGGGAATCCGCAGCGCGACGTAACGCGCCTCCGCCAGCGGCACGGGGAACGGGGCCCAGGTCTCGCCGACGGCGCCGCCATGGGCCTTCAGGGCCGCCATGACGCTCCGGTGCATGCAGTCGAGATGGATGTGAAGCTGGTCCTGGCTGCGGCCGCCGACGGAATTCACCTCCAGACCCACCGCTGCGACCGGCAGCCGGCCCGGCAGCGCATCCGACACAAAGTGCCGGGCCGCGAGCGCCGCGCGCCAATAGGCGACGCCCCGCGGTCCCTGGAGCACGGGCGCCTCGATGCCCGAGATGCTGTCGGTGGGCATCACCACCGTGTGGGTGGGCTGTCCCGGCGCGCGCAGCACCGCCGTCCCCGGGCGCGTACCATCGCCGAGGTCGACGGAGAGGCAGGGAAAACTCCGGCCCGCCGCCTTCTTGGCGAGCACGCAGCCCTGCAGCGCCACCCAGAGCACGTCCCGCACAGGGTTCGCCGCGATGGCGGCCGGCACCGTGGCGAAGGCGAACAGGATCGCGGCGACCAGACGACGAAGCATGAGCAGATGTTCCGGTCCCCGGCCGCCGTTATGCTACAGGCGGCAGCGCGCCATCACTGTACGCGGGCGCCGTCGGCGCGAGGTTACGATTCCGCGATGCTGAGAGGGAAGGTGCCGTGGCTCGGCCTGATCCGGATCGCGGCCTGGATCCTGGTGGCCCTGATCGCCGCCGTCACGCTGGTGCCGATCGGGCTCCGCCCCGTCGTCACGGCCGAACCCAGCATCGAGCGCTTCGCCGCCTACGCGCTCGCCGGGCTGCTGATGGCCATGGGCTACCCGCGGCACGGGCGCTGGATCCTCGTCGGCAGCATCCTCCTCGCCGGCGGCCTGGAGTTTGGGCAGACCCTTACCGGGACCCGCCACGGCCGGTTCGACGATTTCCTCGTGAAAGCCGTCGCGGCCTTGGCCGGCGCGGTGGCGGGCCGCCTGCTCGCCGTCCTGGGCCGCGGGCGCCCGGACGACGCGACCTGCCGATGAATCCGGCCCGGCCGGACCGTCGCCGCGGACGCGGACGCGGACGCGGACGTTTGCACATGTCCCAATGCATGTCGCCGATGCATGTCTGCGCCGCCAGCCCGGCATCCTGCGGTCGGTCTCCGGCGGAAACCGCCGAGCTTGACCCACGTTGGCTCAGGGGGCTCTCACGCGAGGTGCGGCATGTTCGGCGCAGCCAAGCTCACGGGACGGTTCTGGTTTCGCAAGACGTGGACGGGCAAGCTGGTCCTGCTCGTCGAGGAAGAGAAGCCCCGGTGGCTCAGCCGGACCGGCCTCACCAAGCGCCGCTGGCGCGACGCGCGCCTTCTCGACCTGGCTGAAGCCCCGATGCACGCGCTGATGACGCTCGAGCGCGGCTATCGCGGGGATCCCGCATCCGGTCCGGCGCGGATTCTGCAATCGGTGGTCCCACCCGGGACGCGCGGCGCGATCGCCACGCCGATCGGGACCGCCGTCAACGCGTGAGCGCCGCAGGGGCGCGGGCCGAGCATGGAGGGGCAGGGCTCGGCCCGCCTGCCGTTCGGCTTCTTACCCCCAAAGCCGGAGCGACCCTGCCACTGATCACGGCAGGATTAACACTTCCTGAAGCCGCCCGCCCGGGCCCGCGCCGCAGGCCCCCGTGCGGCCGATCCGAGGGAAGCCGCGCAGCCAGCTCCGACCGGAATGATCCAGCGGCAGAATCGCTACTGATCTATGTTGGTATTCGCCCAGACATTCGGTAGATAACAGCCATAATAGGTTATCTTCGCTCATATATGGACTTGACTGTCGAGAGGCGGATCAACGTTCATGCATCACTCCAACGTGAGAGGCGTTCATGGAAGATAGCAATCCCGCACCGCATCAGGATCCAGTCGATTTTGTGGAGCTGACGGCCGACATTGTTTCCGCTTACGTAGCCAACAATTCCGTCCCGGTCCCCGATCTTCCGTCGCTGCTGTCCGGCGTTCATGCCGCACTCGCCGGCCTGAGCCAGACGACGGTCTCGGCCGAGCCGGAATTCAAGAAGGCGACGCCTGCGCAGATCAAGAAATCGATCACCCCCGACGCCCTGATCAGCTTCATCGACGGCAAGCCGTACAAGACGCTGAAGCGGCATCTCACCGGCAACGGCATGACGATCGAGCAGTATCGGCAGCGCTACGGTCTGCCGCCGGACTATCCGACGACCGCATCCACCTACTCGGCGATGCGGGCCGAGTTCGCCCGCAATGCCGGCCTGGGCCACAAGCGCCGGAGCCCGGCCGCGAAGCGGGGCGAGCCTGCGGCGTCCACCGCGGCGCCGGATGCGGACGGCACGAAGGTGGCCAAGGGCCGCAAGACCCGGAAGGCCGACGCGGAGGCGTGAGCCCTGAGGTTGCGGGCCCTGACGTGCGATCCCGGGGCCCGGACTCGGAATGACGGGATCGGGCGCGGCCAGGGCGGCCGCATCCACCCGTCAAAACCGCGGCGCGGAGTGCCGGAACGACGCCTGCGGCCATCCGTTGGCCCTGCGGAACGCCCGGCTGAACGCCACGGAGCCCAACGTGAACCGACCGATCCCCGCCCTTCTCCTCGCCGCCGCGACCGTGGCCGCCCTCCCGGCCGCAGCCTGGGCGCAGGATCGGCCCGGAACCGGACCGGCGCCCCGGACCGAGACCGCACCGAAGCCGGCGGCCGATACGAAGGATCCCGGCCGGACGGCGACGGAAGCCGTCACCCATCCGTCGGCCGTTCCGCCGACGGAGGGTCAGGTCGGCACCGGCAAACCCCCGGCCACCGGGACCCCTCCGACGACGAGCCGCTAGCGCCCCATCACAGCCCCGGCGCCCCCAGCCGACCTAGCGCGGCCGCACGGGCCTGTCCCCGCCGGGGCGCGACATCGAGGGGTATCGGTCCGGCGGGACAGACGCGGCATGGCCCCGCCGCCGTGGCGGTCGTGCCCCGCGGATCGGGCCGCCATCACAGGCCGCGCCTGCCGGTGGGGCCAGAGCGGGTGCACGGAACCGGGCCCGTCTGCCGCGAGCGCTGCGGCACGCATCGGTGGAAACGACCCGGCCGGCCGGCGGTGACGCGATCGACGAGCTCCTTCAGCCTTCCGCTTGTCCCCCGCGCCCACCGTCCATAGATCCCGACGATGACGGCACTCCCCTTCGACAACAGCTACGCCCGCCTGCCGGAGCGCTTCTACGCGCGCCGGCCGCCGACGCCCGTGGCGGCCCCGCGCCTCGTCCGGCTGAACCGGGCCCTGGCCGCGGAGCTCGGCCTCGATCCGGACTGGCTTGCCGGCCCGGACGGCGTGGCGGCCCTTGCGGGGAACGCCGTCCCGGAGGGCGCCGATCCGATCGCGGCGGCCTATGCCGGACATCAGTTCGGCCAGTTCGTGCCGCAGCTCGGCGACGGCCGCGCGGTCCTCCTGGGCGAAGTGCTCGACCGGACTGGGCAGCGCCGCGATATCCAGCTGAAGGGCGCGGGCCCGACACCGTTCTCCCGGCGGGGCGACGGGCGGGCAGCGCTCGGTCCGGTGCTGCGCGAGTATCTCGTCAGCGAGGCCATGGCGGCGCTCGGCATCCCGACCACCCGGGCGCTCGCCGCCGTGACGACCGGCGAGCCGGTGGTGCGCGAGACGCTCCTGCCGGGCGCGGTCCTCACCCGCGTGGCCGCGAGTCACATCCGGGTCGGGACGTTCCAGTTCTTCGCGGTCCGGGGCGATGTCGAGGGCCTGCGGGCGCTCGCCGACCACGTCGTGGCCCGGCACTATCCCGAGGCCGCTTCGGCCGCGAACCCCTACCGGGCGCTGCTGGAGGGCGTCATCGCCGCCCAGGCCGAACTCGTCGCCCGCTGGCTGCATGTGGGCTTCGTCCACGGGGTCATGAACACCGACAACATGTCGATCGCCGGCGAGACGATCGATTACGGACCCTGCGCCTTCCTCGACGCCTACGATCCCGGGACCGTCTTCAGCTCCATCGACCGCAACGGCCGCTACGCCTACGGCCAGCAGCCGCGCATCGCGCTGTGGAACCTGACGCGGCTGGCCGAGACCCTGCTGCCGCTGCTCGCCGAGGACGAGGCGGGCTCGGTCGCCGAGGCCGAGGCGGCGCTGGCCTCCTATGCGGCGCGCTTTGAGACGGCCTATCACGGCGGCCTCGCCCGCAAGCTCGGCCTCGCCGAGACCCGGGACGGCGACGCCGCTTTGGCGGGCGACCTCCTCAAGCGCATGGCCGAGAATCGGGCCGACTTCACCTTGACGTTCCGCACGCTCTGCGCCGCCGCGGAGCGGCCGGAGGCCGACGCGGGCGTGCGCGACCTGTTCGTCGATCCCACGGCCTACGATGCCTGGGCGAAGGACTGGCGCGGGCGGCTCGCGCAGGAGGCCCGCGACCCGGCCGAGACCGCCGCCGCGATGCGCCGGGTCAATCCGGCCTTCATCCCGCGCAACCACCGGGTCGAGGCGATGATCGAGGCAGCCGTGGAGCGGGGGGATTTCGCCCCGTTCGAGACGCTCCTGACCGTGCTGTCCCGCCCCTACGCGGATCAGCCGGATCAGGCCGCCTTCGCCATGGCGCCCGAGGACGGTGGCGTCGGCTACCGCACCTTCTGCGGCACCTGAGGCGGCGCGCCGACGGTCACTGCCGCGGCCAGGTGAAGATCTCCCGTACCCCGCCCTCGTGCCGAAACCAGTGGACGCGGGTGGCGGGGTTGAAACCGTGATCCCGGTACGACGTGGCGATCACGGAAACGAGAGTCTCCGCCGCCGACCGGTCGTGAATGTCGTAGGCCAGAAGTTTGGGAGCACCGCCAGGTTCGCGGGCGAGATCGCGGACCAGAATCGAATACGACATACTCCCCTCCTTTCGACGCAACCGATCTACTCAACATTATATCTCTAAGGCTAGGATTGTTCGCGTCAGCATCGTGTAAAGGTTAAACATCATTAACCGGAGTGCGTTGATTTGATACGGTCGAGATCGGAGGCGCCAGGCGCGGAGGTCATCCCTGTCGTCACGAGCCTCGCGAGGGGACCGAGAGCGGCGCGGGAGCGATGAGCGGCGCGTGGCCGGATCCCTCAGCTGCGCGTGCAAAGGCGGCGAAGCCATCCCCATGAAACGGAAGTCGAATCGCGTCGCGACCGTGGCCGCCGGCCTGTCGCCCGGGCTCAACGGGATCATCGCCCGCCCCAGCCGGACATCGCGCGCGGCAGGCGCCCACCGAGACCGGACGACGCGAACGGGGGATCCGAAGGCCAAGGTGACGCGGACCCTCGCGTGGTTCGTCGCGCCGGCCCTGGCGCTGCTGCTCGCTCAATGTGGCCCGACGCCCGGCGCGCCAGCGACCGGGATCGTCGTGGCCTCCAAGATCGACACGGAGGGCGGGGTGCTCGGCAACATCATCCTGCAGGCCCTGAAGGCCCGGGGCCTCCCGACGGTCGACAAGATCCAGCTCGGCGCCACCGCGATCGTGCGCCAGGCCCTGATCGAGGGTCAGATCGACATCTATCCGGAATACACCGGCAACGCGGCGTTCTTCTTCGGGAAGGCGGATCTCCCGGTCTGGAAGGATCCCGAGGCGGCCTACCGGACGGCCCGGGACCTGGATCGCGCGGCCAACGACCTCGTCTGGCTGACGCCGGCCTCGGCCAACAACACCTGGGCGATCGCGGTGCGCCAGGAGATCGCGCAGGCCGCGGGCCTGAAGACCCTGAGCGACTTCGGCCGCTACGTAGCGGGCGGCGGCGCGATCAAGCTCGCCGCCGCGTCGGAATTCGTGACCGCCCCGGGCGCCCTGCCGGCCTTCGGCAGGACCTACGGCTTCACCCTCAAGCCGGAGCAGCTCGTCATCCTGGCCGGCGGCGACACGGCCGCCACGATCGCCGCGGCGGCGCGGGGCACGTCCGGCACGAACGCCGCCATGGTGTTCGGCACCGATGGCGCCCTCGCGGTCGCGCGCCTCGTGACGATGGACGACGACAAGGGCGTCCAGCCGGTCTATCAGCCGGCGCCGGTGGTCCGCGGGGCGGTCCTCATGGCCCATCCCGAGATCGCAACGGTGCTGGATCCAATCTTCCGCAGACTCGACCTGGCGACGCTCCGGGATCTCAACGGCCGCGTCCAGATCGGCGGCGAGCCCGCCTCCGCGGTCGCGGCGGACTTCCTCCGGCAGAACGGATTCGTGCGCTGACACGCGTCGACAAGCCGAAGCTCTGCCGGCATGGGTTCTCGGCGGGTCGCGGGGACTCGTCGCGAGGCCGGCCACTTTCGCGCGGGCCCGCGCGCGCCGGCGCCGTCGGAGCTTGAGGATGGGGGGACATTCCGCGACGGGGCTGCTCCGCCCGGGCGTCGATCCGCTGGGCTCGGCCTTCGCGGCCCTGCTGGGACTGAGCCTGCTCGCCCTCCCGCTGATGACGACCCGGCCGAACCGGATCGCGGCCGGCACCGGGCTGACGGCCTGGTCCGCCCTCCCGTCGGATGCGGTGCTCCTCCTCGGAGGCGTCGTCGCCCTCGGCCTGCCGCTGCTGGCGCTCCGGGCGGCGCCGCCCCTGCGCCTCGCCGCCGCCACCGCGATCCTCCTGCTCCTCGGCCTGTCGGCCGGCTGGGCGGCCGATCACCTGACCCTGCCGGGCGACCGGTACGGCCGGGTCTCGCCGGATGCAGGCTGGTGGCTCGCCTTCGCGACGGCGGCCCTCGCCGTCGGCGACGGGCTGGCGCGGCTGCGGCCGGGACCGATCCTGCGGATCGCCCTGCTGGCCCTGCTGGTCGCCGCGACGGGACTCGCCCTGCGGACCGGGTTCTGGAACAACCTCTCGGTGCTGCGGGAATATGCCAGCCGCTCCGACACGTTCGGCCGGGAGTTGCGGACCCATGCCGTTCTCGCCCTCACCTCGGTGGCGGCCGCCGCCGCTCTGGGGATCCCGGCGGCCATCCTGGCGCGCCCGGTTCCTGCGCTGCGGACGGGCCTGCTCGCGACCCTCAACGTCGTGCAGACCATCCCCTCCATGGCGCTGTTCGGGATGCTGATCGCGCCCCTGGCCTGGATCGGCCGGGCGGTCCCGGGCGCGGCCGCCCTCGGCATTGCCGGAATCGGCGCCGCGCCGGCCTTCGTGGCGCTGTTCGCCTACGCGCTCCTGCCCGTGGCCGCCGCGACTGTCGCGGGCCTCGATGCCGTGCCCTGGCCGGTGCGCGACGCCGCCCGGGGCGTCGGCATGACCGCGCGGCAGCGGCTGCTCCAGGTGGAGCTGCCCCTCGCCCTCCCGGCGATCCTGACCGGAATCCGGATCGTCCTCGTCCAGAACATCGGGCTTGCGGTGATCGCGGGGCTCGTGGGCGGCGGCGGCCTCGGCGTGTTCGTCTTCCAGGGCATCAGCCAGAATGCGGGCGACCTCGTCCTGCTCGGCGCGCTGCCGACCGTCGCCATGGCGACCGGCGCCGCGGTGCTGCTCGACGCGGTCGTCGATCTGAGCCGGGGCCGGGCGGCGGAGCGGGTTCCATGATCGACCTCGCCCAGGTGAGCCGCGTCTTCGAAGGACGCACGGTCGTGGCGGACGTGACCCTCCGGGTCGAGGCCGGGACGATTCTGACGGTGGTCGGCACCTCGGGATCGGGCAAGACCACCCTGCTGCGGATGATCAACCGCCTGATCGAGCCGAGCGCCGGCACGATCCGGATCGCAGGCCGCGACATCCGGGACGTGCCTCCGCATCTCCTGCGGCGCGGGATCGGCTACGCCATCCAGGGACACGGGCTGTTCCCCCACCGCACGGTCGCGGAGAACATCGCGGTGGTGCCGAAGCTGCTCGACTGGGACCGGAGGCGGATCGCCGCCCGGGTCGACGAACTCCTCAGCCTGTTCAACCTCGATCCGGCGGCCTACCGGGATCGCCTGCCGGCGGCGCTCTCCGGCGGCGAACAGCAGCGGATCGGCGTCGCCCGGGCACTCGCCGCCGAGCCGCCGATCCTGCTCATGGACGAGCCCTTCGGCGCCCTCGATCCGATCATCCGCGGTCGGGCGCAGGAGGATCTGCGGACGATCCAGCAGCGCTACAACACCACGATCATGCTGGTGACCCACGACATGGACGAGGCCCTCCACCTCGGACACCGGATCGCCGTGATGGATGCCGGGCGCCTCGTGCAGGAGGCGCCGCCGGCAGACCTTCTCGGCGCACCCGCCACCGCCTTCGTCGGCACCCTCCTCGGCAGCGGCGACCGGGCCTTCCAGCTCATGGCCCTGCGCGTGGTGGACGATCTGGTGGAGCCCGGCCCGGCGCCGGGCCCGCCCATCCCGGCCGGGACCTCGGTGCGGGCCGCCCTCGCGGAGAGCCTGTGGTCCCGGC
This sequence comes from Methylobacterium sp. XJLW, assembly GCF_003254375.1. Classification (NCBI taxonomy): domain Bacteria; kingdom Pseudomonadati; phylum Pseudomonadota; class Alphaproteobacteria; order Hyphomicrobiales; family Methylobacteriaceae; genus Methylobacterium; species Methylobacterium sp. XJLW. Next base: position 1,631,274 of record NZ_CP016429.1, read on the forward strand.
GCCCGGCCCTGCCGGTCAGCCGCGACGGCGTCATCCTGGGACGGGTGACGCGGGCGGCCCTCGAGGCGCAGGGCGGCCGGCCGTGAGCCGGGCCCCGCCTCTCGCCTGGGCCGCGCTCCTCGCCCTCCTCGGCGTGTTCCTGGTCGCTCCGGGCCGATTCGCGCCCCTGTTTCAGCCGTTCGCCCCCGGCGACACGCCGCCGATCTACGCGCAGACGCCGCTGCTGACCCTCGCCGTCAACCACCTCCTGCTGGTCGCCGCCGCGACCCTGACGGCCGCCGCGATCGCCGTCGGCCTCGCGGTCGCGGCCACCCGGCCGGCCGGGCGCGACGTGCTGCCGTTCGCCCGGTCGGTGGCCCGGATCGGGCAGACCTTTCCGCCAGTGGCGGTCCTGGCCCTGGCGGTGCCGATCTTCGGGTTCGGCGCCGTCCCGACCCTGATCGCCCTGGTGCTCTACGGGCTCCTGCCGATCTTCGAGACCGCGCTCACCGGGCTCGACGGGCTCGATCCCGCGCTGATGGAGGCCGCGCGCGGCATGGGAATGACCGACCGGCAGCGGCTCCTCCGCGTCGAGCTGCCCCTGGCGCTGCCGATGATCCTGTCGGGGATCCGCCTCGCTGCCGTCATCGGCCTCGCGACGGCGACCATCGGCTCGACGGTGGCGGCCAGCACCCTCGGCGAAGTGATCATCTCCGGCCTCCTCACCGGCAACACCGCCTACGTGCTGCAGGGCGGCCTCGTGGTGTCGGCGCTGGCTCTCCTGATCGATGCCGGCTTCCGCCATGTCGAGCGCGGGGCGGCACGCCGGGCTGGATTTCGTTCCTAGACGCGACTAAAACGCCAGCGGGGCCGTACGCGCGGCCCTGGGGCGTGGAACCCCCTGTCTGATGGTTGGTGCCGACCAGAACGGCACCCGCATCCTTGGCCATACGGTCGGGGAGCCTGCGACGCATGTCCAGGCGTTCCGGCGCTAAAGGTCGTAGGGACCGTTCAGACACGGTTTTCCAACTCCCCGACTCGGGATGGTCGAAGGCTCGTTCGCGGGGGCGCACCGCGGATCAGAGCCCGCCGGGGGGATGGACCATGGGCTCCAGCGATCCCGAAACGCGCGGACGTCAGCTCGCCCGGCTGCGCGCGGCCTACGAGGGCCGTCCGGGGCGGCCGGACCGCGCCGGCAGTGGCGCGCGGCACTCGCGGGCGCTCTTGGGACGGATCCTCGTGGTGCTCGGCGGCCTGCCGGACGGAACCGGCTTGCCGGCGATCGGTCCGGGCGGGAACGGACGCGCCCGCTCGTAGCATCGGCCCGCCCACGCGCCGGAATCGCGCGGCATGACCGGCCCCAGACGCACGGCGGGCCAGGCGCATATGGACCGCCAGCCGGCCCGGCAGCGATGGCGACGCGCAGATCGAGCGACAAAAACTGTCAAACTCCAAACATATTGAATATTTAAACTCGCTATAACAATATTAACTCGACGCACACGATTCGTTCGGCCGTCGTCCAATTGCGCGATCGATGCCGACCGGTCTTGAAAGCGTCGGACTGGGAGGTCGCCATGACACGAAGGACCATCCACACAGCATTCGCTTCAGGACTCTCCGTTGTCGCGCTCGTCCTGATGCTGCCCGCTGCCGTAACGGCCCGCGCCGAGGACATGCCGCGACAGGGCGATTTCAGAATCACTTACACATCGACAAATATCTCTGCGCCGAAACCTGTCACGATCGGCGACAACCGAACGGCTTCGGCAACGATCAACATGATGACCGCCGTCAACGAATCGGGCGGGCGGCTCCTGCACAACATGGCCGGACGCTGCACCTCCGCCCCGCTGATCGACACCGCCGCCAAGACCCTCGAGAATCACGGCTATTGCGACTACGTCGACGCCGACGGCGACCACGTCTTCGAGAAGTGGGACTATCCGGTCCAGCCCCTGGGCGCGGTCAACGAGGGCACGGGCGAGTGGATCGGCGGAACCGGCAAATACGCCGGCATCTCCGGGACCATGAAGATCCGCTCCCGACGGCTGAACTCCCTCACGGACGGCGCCATCCAGGTGGTCGGTGAGAAGCTCGGCAGCTACAGCTTCACCAACGCGGTGGCCAGCGCGAAGCGGGACTGACGGGTTCGGGGCGACGGGACAGGCGGGCCGACTTGGCGGTAAGACGCCGTTCATGACGCCCGCCGACCGAGACCGGTTCGAAAAATGCCTCGCCCTCGCCGCCCAGGGCGCCACGATGGGTGAGCGCGCGGCCGCCCGGGCCGCCGCCGAGCGCATCGCCCGGGGCGCGGGCCTCACCTTCGCCGAGGCGGCCGAAGCGCTCCGGCGGACGGGACAGGAATCCGCCCACCGGGCGACCCGTCCGCCACCGCCCCGGCAGCCCTATCCCTGGGCGCAACCCAAGGCGCCGGTGACGCCCATCACGGTCGAGGAACTGCTCCGCCAGAAGGCCGAGACGGAGGCGTGGCAGAAGCGGTCGGCGGCCGCCGCCGACCGCCGGCGGAAGCGGGAGCGCGCCGACCAGGACGCCTACGTGGCGGAGCAGCGCGCCCGGCAGGCGGAGCGCGACCGGGACTGGGCCCGCACCCGCACGGATCCTCCGGCCGCGCCGGGGGACGAGGCCTGAGCGTCGCTCGGCCGGCGGAGAGCCGTCTCAGCGGCGGGGCTGCGGACGCGCGCTCCGGTGCGCCCGCGCCCGGCGATGGCGCGGGGCGACCCGCGGCGTGGCCTGCGGCTCCGCGGCGACGGCCGGGGGACCGGGCGCGACGCCGTCATGGGCCGCGACGATCCGGCGGGCCTCCTCGACGCTCATGTCGCAGGCGCTCGTCATGCCCTGCAGGGCGCCCAGGGCGCGGTTGTATTCGGGAAGGTTGGTGCATCCGGGAACGCCCCACGCCCAGGCGGACGCCGGCACTATCCCCACCGCCGCCAGCACGAGGGCGACAAAACCGTTCCTGATCGACACGGATGCTCCTCCGCTCCCCGAGACCCGATTCCGGCCCCCGGCGGGGAAACGCGGTCACACCGGTGGCGGGTTCACCGCCGCCGGGTCAGGCCCCGCCGCACATGTGCTGGGAGTCCGGCAGAGTCCAGGAATCCAGCGTGCGCAGGTTGGTCGTCGTATACATCTTGCCGCGATCGTCGCCCTTGGGGCAGCCGGTCGGCAGGGCGACGAGGCAGGTCATCACCCGATCGCCAACCCGCGACCGCGCGATCGCGTCGATATAGGCGTAGGAGACGCCATAGACGCCGTTCTTGAGATCGACGCTCGTCCCCTCGTCGATCCCGTCGCCCTTCGGCTTCACGAGCTTGTCGCTGAACCGCGTCCCGATCCGCGAGATCGTGGTCGCCACGCAGGTGCCGACCCGTGTCGGCATCTGCGCCGCGGCGGTGCCGGGGGCGAGCCCGAGACCGACGACGAGCGCGCCCGCCAGAACCGCACCGGTCCGGCCCCCCATCAGGCGGCTTCGAGCAGGAAATTGGCCCGCCGGAACATCAGCTCGCGCCGGTAGAGGTAGACGCCGCCCCGCCGCATCGCCGCATGCGCCGCGTCCGCATCGAACCCGTACGGCTTGTCCCGCGCGGTATCGATGCAGCCCACATACATCCAGTGCACACCGTCGATGATCGCCGGGATCGGCTGGTCTTGTCGGACGGCGCAGAACTGCTCACCGTCCGTGGCCGCCACGAAAATGTAGAAGGTCTTCCGCGCGCACATCCGAACCTCCAGAGGTCTCGGGGGTGTAACCGCAAGGCAACGGTCAAGGGATAAACTGATTCCGCTGCAATAGTCAAGCTTCTGCCACATTTTCGTCACGCCCGAGACAGAACCGGCGCAGCCTCACACCCGCCACCCTTCGAAGATCGGCCGCGCCCGAGAGCCCGCCCCGTCCGGCGCGCCTCCCATCGCGAACGAGGCATGACCCGGCAAGGTCCGGCGCCGGCCTGGATCCATCGACGGCTCGGCCCCGTCGGACCGTCTCATCGGCCGCGCTCCTTCGCCCGGCTTCAGGCAGCCGCACATTCCCTGCGCCCGACGGTGGACCACCCCGGCGCGAAGGCCGGAAACCTCAGACAACAGCGCAGACCGATAAGCCTTCGGATCCGGCTCTCTAAGATCTCAATAAAATTTTGTATGCATAATAAGAGGGTTACCGGACATGCGAACAAGTATTGACAGGCCATAATGTACGAGTAGTCATAAGGACCGAGCGAGGTTGCCGGGACCAGAGATGCGATCGATCGCGTTGCCGAAAGACCAAGACCATCTCGAATCGACGATCAGCGAGGTCGCGGTGCGCGTCGTCACGGCCTACCTGTCGAACAACGCAATTCCTCACACCAGCCTGCCGCCGCTTCTGGCCACCGTGCACGGCGCCCTGTTCGCACTGACAGACCGGCCGAAGGCCGCCGAGATCCCCTATGAGCAGCCGACCCCCGCGCAGATCCATCGGTCGGTCCGCCCGGACGGCATCGTCAGCTTCATCGATGGCCGATCTTACAAGACCTTGAAGCGGCATCTCACGGCACATGGGCTGACGCCGGCCTCGTATCGCGTGCGCTACGGGCTGCCGGAGGACTACCCGATGACCGCGCCCGGCTATGCCGAGCGACGTTCGGAAATCGCCAAGGCGATCCGGCTCGGCCGCAACGCGGCCTGATCGGCGCGATCCCCGGCGCCCCCCGGCTGCCGCGCGGCACCCCGACCGCGCCCGCGCACGATGGCCGGGCGGGCTCCCGCCGGGAGCCTCACCGGGCTCGGCGGACCAGCCTCGCGCTCGCTTGTGAACCGATCGGCCGCGTGGACGTAGATACCCTGGACCTATGACGCGCGCCGGCGATGCTGGAACCGTCCGCTGGGACGACGCGATCAGGCGAGGGGAATGCGGGCATGAAGGGTCTGTCGGGCTGCGTCGTCCTCCTGTCCCTGCTCGGCGGGGGAGCGGCCTCCGCACAGACCGTCCTGGCGCCATCCGGCGACTCGGCCGTGACGCAGCCCGGTGGGACGGCCGGTCGCTCCGCACGACGCAACATCCGGGAGGCCTACCGCAACGGCGACGTGATCGGCCATCGGCCCGGCCCGGTCGCTCCCGTATCGCAGCGCGATCGATCTCGGCACACGCAACCGCGCTTCTAGCCGGCGGCTGCGGACCCTATCAGCGCGGCGCGCGCCCAGGCCGGCTTCGCTCCGTCGGCGAAACGAGCGGGAGGCAGGGACGTCCGCGGCAGCCGGCCGGCCTGCGCGGCGCCGGATCTCGTGTGACCCGCGACAGCAGCGCATCGTGCGTTTGTGAGCGCCACCACGTTTCCCGGTTCGAGGCGCGCAGCTATGGCGGTGCGGCACCGGTTGCGCGCACGCTCCGGTCGGGAGAGGACAAACGCCCGTGATGGACGCCCGCCTGCAGGCCGCGACGCCCTCCCATAGCGCCGCGCCCGCGGCCGGATCGGTGGCGGTCGTCACGCGGCGGCTCGATTCCCTCCCGATCACGCGGCTCCACGTGGCGGCGCTCGCTGTCTGCACGCTGGGCCTGTTTACCGACATCGCCGAGGTCGCCTTGAGCAACGCCTTGGCGGCCATCTTCCTCGCACCGCCCCACAACATGCCACGGGGCAGCCTCTCGCTGCTCCTCGCCTCCGTCTTCGCCGGTGGGGCGGTGGGCGCCCCCTTCTTCGGGATCCTGGGTGATCGCTTCGGCCGCAGGCGCGCCCTTCAGGCCTCCCTGGCGCTGATGGCCGCCGGATCTCTGGCGGCCGCCGCGAGCCAGGGGCTCACGGCGCTGACGCTCGCCCGCACGGTCTCGGGTTTCGCGATCGGCGGGTTTCCGCCCCTCGTCGCGACCTACCTCGCCGAGGTGACGCCGGCGCGCCACCGCGGCGCGACACTGATGGTCTGTGCCGGGATCGGGCTCCTCGGCGGCTTGGCCGTCCTCCTCCTGGTGCAGGCGCTCGCACCGGGGGCTCCCCTCGGCGTCGAACCGTGGCGCTGGGCCCTGATCCTCGGGGGCGCCCTGGCGGCCCTGGGCAGCATCCTGTTCGCGGGGCTGCCGGAATCGCCGCGATGGCTGGCCTCGGTCGGGCGACCCGTCGAGGCCGACGGGGCCTGCCGCCGGTTCGAGCGCGCGGCCGGCCGGGCGCCGGTCGTCGGAGCAGCCGACCTCGCCCCAGCGCCGGCGATACACGGGCCGGCGATACACGGGCCGGCGGGCTTTCGCGCCCTGTTCACCGGGACGCGCCAGACGCGCCAGACGGCCCTGTTCGTGGGCCTCTTCACGCTCGCCCCCCTGGCGACGATCGCCTTCCCGCTGCTCAGCGCCGTCGTGATGGTGGAGAAGGGCTTCCGGGTCGATCAATCCCTCGCCTTCGCCGCGCTGTCGATGCTCGGCCCGCCGCTGGGCACCCTCCTGACCGCGCTGGTGATCGACCGGCTCGAGCGGCGCGCCTGCCTGACGGCCCTGGCGGCCGCGATGGCGGCCCTGGGCACGGCCTTCGCGGCGAGCGGCACGTTCCTGACGCTGGTTCTCGTCGGCATCGCCTTCAACACCGCCGCGGCGACCTACGGCAGCGTCCTCGCCGTCTACGCCACGGAACTCCTCCCGACGCCGCTGCGGGCCTCGGCCATGACCTGCGCCTGGGCCGGCGGCCGGGTCGCCGCCGCCCTGGCGCCGCTCATCCTCCTGCCGGTCCTTTCGGCCTACGGACCGCACGCGATGTTCGCGGTGATCACGATCGTCCTCGGGGCCAGCGCCGCGCTGCTGCTTGCCGGACCGCGCGGCCTGTCCGGCCGGGCCGTTGCATAGGCCGCGCGGGGACGCCCCGCATCGTCAGGCCCGATCGGCGTCGGTTGCCAATCCGGCAAGATTCACACGATAGAGTTGCACAGGCGCTGGGACAGCGCCGCCGGGCCGGACGGGAGTGTCACACGTGTTGAGCCCGGTGCTCGTCCCAAGCCTCGTCGAGACGACCAATCACGTCGAGCCCAAGCAGGCCTTCGAATTCTGGCGCTGCACGGCCCTGGCCGCTTTCGGCGACATCGGCCGGCGGCATCCCCGGGAGCGCTTCGCGGCCAAACGCCTGACCGTGGCGTCGGCCGGCTGGTCGCTGACCCATACGGTCAGCAGCCCGGTGGAGCTGGAGTTCCGGTCCCGGCACGTCGACCGGAACGCCCGCGCGATGGTGGTGATCGGCCTCGGGCTCGACGGCATCGGCTATCACGAGCAGCACGGCCGCGGCGCCCAACTGAACCCCGGTGATATCAGCTTCCTGTCGCGGAACCGGCCCTTCGTGGCCGGCACCCAGAGCGCCTACGGCGAGATCCGGCTCGCCGTGCCGCGCGAGGTCTTCGAAGCCTGGGTCGGCGATGCGGACGCCTTCGCGGGCCGCAGCCTCAACCCGCACCCGGCCGGGGTGGCGTTCCGGACACGCCTGTGCACCGTGGCCGCCTCCATCGCCTGGATGTCCGAGGGCGAGGCACAGACCGCGATCGAGGGCGTGCTGCACCTTCTCGGCCACCTCGTCGACGGCACGGCCCGGCGCACGAAGCCCGCGGAGGTTTCGCAGGCGGCGGTGGTCTCGCTCGCCCGCGCCCATATCGCGCGCCGGATGCACGATCCCGACCTGAACCCACAGGACATCCAGAGGGCGCTGGGCCTGTCCCGGACGAGCCTGTACCGCGCCTTCGCGGAGACCGGCGGCATCGCGACGGCGATCCGCGACGCGCGCCTCGACCTCGCGCGCCGACGGCTGGAAGCTGCCCGCGACGACAAGGTGCGGATCGCCTCGATCGCCTATGCGTGCGGGTTCACCGACGTGCCGACCTTCAACCGCGGGTTCCGCAAGCGCTTCGGCCTGGCTCCGGGCGACATCCGGCCCGCGCGGCCTCAGGCGAACCGCGTCAGCCCGCGGCAGCCAGATCCGCCGCGCCCCTGACCTGGGCGGGGAAATCGAACACCGCGTCCGCATGGGCGATCGTCGCCGGGCGATGGGCCACGATGACCCGCGTCATGCGCAGGTCCCGCAGAGCCTCGGCGATCACCGCCTCGGTGGCCTCGTCGAGATGGCTCGTAGCCTCGTCGAGGAACAGGATCTCGGGCCGCCGGTAGAGGGCGCGCGCCAGCACGATGCGCTGCTTCTGGCCCCCCGACAGGGTCGAGCCCATGTCGCCGACGAGGCTCTCGAAGCCCATCGGCATGCGGCGGATATCGTCCAGGATCGCGGCCCGGGCCGCACATTCGGCGATCCAGCCGGCATCCGGATGCTCGTCGAAGGCGGCGATGTTCTCGGCGATGGAGCCCGCGAACAGGCCGTCGTTCTGCATCACGCCGGCGATCCGGCGGCGGTAGGATCCGGCGGCGGTGCGGATGTCCTGGCCGTCGGCGGCGACGATCCCCTCGGTCGGGGGCGTCAGCCCCATCATCACCTTCATGAGCGAGGTCTTGCCGCATCCCGAGGGACCGGTGATCGCGAAGCAGGCGCCGGCCCGGACCGACAGCGAGACCCCGCGGAAGATCCAGGGCTCGTCCGCGCCGTAGCGCAGCGCCAGGCCTACGCCGGCGAGCGCCCCGGCCTTCAGGGCGACGACCGGCGCCGCGGGCGGCGCGGCGGCAGCGAGATCCTGCTCCTCGGGCTCGCACAGAACGATGTCGGCGAGCCGGTCGGTCTGCACGTCGAGCATGCGCAGCTTGAACCACGCGTCGATCAGGCTGCCGATCCGCGTGGCGAACTGGTCGCGATAGGCCAGGAACGCCACCAGCATGCCGAGCGACAGCGACCCGCCGATCACGGCGCGGGCGCCCAGCACCAGCAGGATCAGGCGGTCGAGGCCGAACAGGAACTCGTTCGCACGGCCGAACACGAGGTCGAGGCGCTGCAGCCGCAGCCGGGCGTTCAGGGCCGTGACGAAGTGGTTCATCCAGGCGCCGCCGCGCCGCTCGCGCAGGTCGAGGAGCTTGACGCTCGCCATGCCGCGGACCGTCTCGATGAAGTGCGTCTGCTGGCGGGCCTCGGCCACGAGGGCCTCCTCGCTGCCCTCGCGATAGGCGCCGTAGGCGAAGACCCGGAGGATCGCGTTGAGCGCCGTCGAGGCCAGAACCACCGCGACCAGCCAGCCGCCATAGACCATCAGCATGGCCAGCATCCCGACCGCCATGAGGCCGTCGAGGACGGCCTGGACGAGGTCGGTCGTCAGGCCCTTCTGGATGGTGGCCAGGGAGCCGAACCGGGAAATCACGTCGCCGACATGGCGCTTCTCGAAATAGTCGAGGGGCAGCCGCGACAGGTGGTCGAACAGGCCGGCCGACCATTGGTAGTTCAGCCGGGTCCCGGCCAGCATGATCGCCCAGGTCCGGGCGATGCTGAGGCCGAGCTGGAGCAGCAGCAGCAATCCGAGGCCGATCGCCACCACGAGGAGTAGGTCGTGGTCGGCATTCACGATCACCTCGTCGATCACGACCTGCGAGGCGATGGGCATCAGCAGGGCGACGAGTTCGATCCCCAGGGAGAGGGCCAGCACCTGGGCCAGGGCGGCGCGGATGCCGGCCATATTGCGGAACAGGTCGCGCAGCCGCAGGCCCGGGTTGGCCCGCTCGCGCTTGAAGCCCGGGTTCGGCACCGCCTCCAGGGCGACACCGGTGAATTCCCGCGAGGCCTCCGCGAGGCTGATCCGGCGCCGGCCGCGGCCCGGATCGTTGATGACGAGGCCGCCGCGCTCGACACGGGTCAGCACCACGAAGTGGTTGAGGCCCCAGTGCAAGATGCAGGGGAGCCGGAGCCGGGGCAGATCCGTGAGCTCGACCCGCAGGGCGCGGGCGGTCAGGCCCTGGGCGCCGCAGAGGTCGATCAGGTTGCGCAGGGTCATGCCCTTGAGCGACAGGGGATGGCGCCGGCGCAGCGTGGCGAGGTCGAGCTGGCGGCCGTGATAGGCCAGGACCATGGCGAGGCAGGCCATGCCGCATTCGGCGGCCTCGGCCTGCAGGACGACCGGCACCCGGCGGCGAAGCCCGAAGTCCAGCCGGGCGGCACGGGATGGCGCCGTCACGGGGCCGCCTTCCGGACCGGCAGGGCGTCGAGGCCGCCGCGCGTGACGAGGGCGAGGCTTTCCCGGACATGCGCGACGGGATCGAGCAGCCAGCGGTAGAGCGACCGCTTCTCCAGGGCGATATCGGCCTCGACCCGCATGCCCGCCTCGAGGCTGCGCCGCTCGCCATAGGCCAGCACGGTGTCGGAATCGGGCCGGACGACGATGCGGTACAGGTCGGTCCCCTCCCCCCGGGCGGAGGCGCGCCGCGCGAAATCCGGGGCGTCGTCGCTGCCCAGCGGCGCCCGCGTGACCTCGGTGACGACGCCGCGATGCAAGCCGAAGCGCTGGAACGGGAAGGCGGCGTAGCGCAGCATCACCGGCGCGCCGGCCTCGGCGAAGCCGATGGCCGACGAATCGACGAACAGGTTGGCCTGGAGGCGCCCCGCGCTCGGCAGCAGGGTCAGCAGCGTCGCCCCGGCCGCCACGGTCTGGCCGACCTGCGCGCGGATCGACGTCAGGGTCCCGGCCTCCGGTGCCCGGACCTCGATGGCGCGGCGCGCCTCGCTCTCGGCCTTCTGCTGCGCCAGCTGGGCGGCGGTCCGGTCGAGGTCGGCGAGGTCGCGGGCCAGCCGGTCGTCGTAGGCGGCGAGCTGGGATTTCGTGTCGGCGAGCTTGCCGTCGACCTGGAGGCGGCTCTGCTGGAACTGCGCGAGTTGCGCGCTCGCCTGCATGTAGAGGTAGTTCTGGCTCTGGAGATCGGCGGCGCGGGCGAAGCCGCGCGCCACGGCGTCGGCGAGCTCCTCGACCCGCGACCGGAGCGGCGGCACCAGCTTCTCCTGCAGGTCGATCTGCTTGGCGAGCTGGGCGGATTGCTCGCTCAGATTCGCCACCTGCTCCCGGAGGGCCTGGCGCTCCGTCCCGGCCAGATCGGCCCGGGCGGCCCGCTGCCGCTCCACGCTCTGCCGCTGGCGCTCCAGCTCGGCGATCACCCGTTCCTGCGTAGGCCCGCTCGCCGACACGGCGTCGAGGTCGATCGTGTACAGGAGCTGCCCGCGGGCGACCTTGTCGCCCTCGCGCACCCCCGTCGAGCCGACGCGGCCGGCGACCGGGCTGGCGAGACTGATCAGACCGATATCGGGCGCGAGCAGGCCGACGGCGTGGATGCGGCGGGTATAGGTGCCCTGCCAGGCATAGAGGCCGACGGCCGCCACCATGGCCACGCAGGACAGGGCCACGATGCGGATCGGCAAGGGCTGGATGATCTGCGCCTCGCCCAGCCACGCATTGCGTCGTGCCTCTATAACTTCCAGTCGAAAGAGCGGACTTGGCACCCGGCTAAAGCAACCTTCCCAGAACGAGACCACATCTTCGAGGATAGCGCGCCTCAGCGTCATCCGGCTTGTTCGGTCGCATCGTACGAGTGCTGTGTCAACACTGCACGGGAATGCGAATTTTGTATTCCCGATGCCGCGTCAGATCGTCGCAATTTCTACAAAAATTCAACGATCTCAATTGCTTGAACGAAATGAGGGTCCGGCTTGTTTTGCGACGCAAAACAAGGTCAATTTTTGCGCGCTCTCGTGCTGCAGCGCAAAGATCGCGTCTTCGCGATGCTGTCGAGAGGCACGGGGCCCCAGCGAAGACGGCGCTCGATGCGAAAGCGCCTGGAGCGCGCCCTGGGAAAGGCAAGCCCGGTCAGTTTTTGCGCATTCGCCGAATTCGAGAGAACTCGACACGTATCGGCAGCCAGATACCGATTGACACGAAGCACATCTCTGTAATCCTAAAGGCAGGCGCCGACGTCCAAGGCGCCTCGACGCTGCGATCAGACAATAGATCGAGCAGAATAAACTTCTTCTTGAATCTCAATCAGGAGAACGATCATGCAGGACAGCATCGATACCGTCCGCGAGCTGAGCGCCACCGAGCTTGACCAGGTGGGCGGCGGCCTCGGGGTCGGCCTCACCGTCGGCCTGGGGGTCGACGCAAGCCAGGAACTCGGTGCGGTCTCGGGGGTCGTCGGCCAAGCGGGCAGCCTCGTGAGCGGCTTGGTGGGCAGCGTGCTCGGCGCGGTTGGCGGCCTCGTAGGCGGCGTGACCGGCGCCCTTCGCTGACGGAGGAGAATCGGGAGGGCGGCCGCGAGGCCGCCCTCCTCAGGCGCCCGAGGGCGACGAAGCCGGAACCGACTGGCCCGCATGGACAGCACGCCCGAGACCATCACGTACGCCACCAGCGGCAGTTCCGGACATCTCTCCGGCCGTCCCGAACTGACCTGCTGCGCGCCGGGCGACCGCGGTCTCCCGGAGATCACCTTCATCGATTTCCGCTTCGCCACCGGGGGCTGGAGCACGCATGCGGTCTCCGGTCTCGAAGTCGCCGCCAGCACGCAGCCCGCGGGGGCGCATCACGAGGTCGATTACGAGATCGCGGCGCGGTTGAGCGACCGCGAGGGCCTGCTGGTTCGGCGCCCCGGTCTGCACGGCACGACCCGGTGGGACGGCCCGTATACCGGCAGGGTCCTGTCCTTCTCGGCGGTGGCCGTCGAGCGCCTCGCGGAAGCGCCCATCGGAAAGATCGCGTTTGCGACCGACGGGCGCGACCTCCGCGCCTGCCGGAGCACCTGTCACATCCTCAGCGCGCTGAGCTACGCGCATCGGGACGATCCTTCGCCAGACCCGCTTTTGATCGAAAGCCTCCATCTGGCGGTCCTGCGCTCGGTCATCGCGGTCCGCACGGCGGGCCGGTCGGCCGGACCCGATCTGTCGGCATCGCAGGCCGGGCGCGCCTGCGCGTATATCCGCGAGCACCTGGACCGGGAGATCACCGTGTCGGCCCTGGCCGGGATCGTCGGGCTCAGCGAGGGCTACTTCATCCGGGCCTTCCGCCAGAGCACCGGGGTGACGCCGTACCAGTATATCATGCGCGAGCGCGTCGGCCGGGCCGAGGCTCTGATCCGCTCCGGCGCGGGGTCCATGGCGGAGGTCGCCGCGCGGTCGGGCTTCACGAGCGCCGGCGCCATGAGCCGGACGTTCCGGAAGCTGGTCGGGCGCTCGCCGACCGGGCGCACGGCCGGCCGGCGCGCCTGAGCGCCTAGCCGGCGGCCCGCCCCGTCGCCCCGCGAAACAGGTCCTCCATCTCGCGCCGGACGCGGATCGCCTCCTGGTCGGCCTCGTACGCGACGTCGCTCCAGCGCACGGCCCGGCCGGCGGGCACGTCGGTCTTGAGGACCATGTTGTGGGCGAGCCCGATCGGCAGGGCGTCCTGCGCCAGGGCCTCCGCCGCCGGCATCAGCTTGCCGTAGACGGTGAACCCGCCCTCGCCGTCGAGCCGCTCGCCGGCCCGCAGGGCGCGCTTGGCGGTGGCGGCGACGTCGCCGCGCCAGTCGCCGGTGGCACCCGTGGCCTCGCCGCGGACCGCGATGGAGGCCACCGAGATCCCGAGTTCCAGCCCGATCAGGTGATAGGGCTTGTAGGTGGCGGCGAACCGGCCGCTGGCGTCGGTCTTGAGGCCGTACTGGGCGAAGCAGTCGCGCACGTAGGGGCTCGGCGCCTCGAACACCGCGTAGACGCCCCAGCGCAGGTCCCGGAACACCGGGCGCCCGTCCCGCTCGACGGACGAGACCACCTCGACGGTGCCGCGCTCGGTGAGGAGGCCGCCATCCGCCACGGGCTTCAGGAGGCTCGGCAGGTCGTCGACGCCGCAGGGCGGGAAGGCGAGGCCGTCGCGCGGGGGGGTGAGCCCGCAGGCATTGGCCACCGCGGCCATCTCCAGGGCCGACTTGGTGCCGTCGAGGAAGGAGTTGAACATCTGCGGGTTGAAGTCGCCGCCCGCGACCTGGCTCTCGCTGAAGCCGTAATGGCCCCAGACCGTGTCGGGCGTGGAGGCATGGTAGGCCGGCAGGTACTTGGTGCCCTTGCCGGCGCAGATCACCTCCAGCCCGATCGTGCGCGCCCAGTCGACCAGCTCGGCGATCAGCGCCGGCTGGTCGCCCGAAGCCATGGAGTAGATCACCCCGGCCTCGGCCGCCTTGCGCGCCAGCAGCGGCCCGGCCAGCACGTCGGCCTCGACGTTGACCATCACGATGTGCTTGCCCGCCGCGAAGGCCCGCAGCGCGTGGCGGATTCCGGCGGCCGGGCTGCCGGTGGCGTCGATGACGATGTCCACGAACGGGCTCGCGATCATCGCGTCGGCATCCTCGGTGACGAGGGTCGTGCCGGCCCGGGCAGCCTCCTCCAGCCCGCGCGCCGCGAACCGGGCCTCCTCCCAGCCGACCCGCCGCAGCGACGCGCGCGCCCGGTCGGGCGACAGATCGGCCACGGCGATCAGGTGGATCCCGGGCGTGCGTGGCGCCTGCGAGAGGTACATCGCGCCGAACTTGCCGGCCCCGATCAGGCCGACCCGGACGGGCCGGCCCTCGTCGGCGCGCCGCTGCAGCTTGGCGAAGAGGGACATGGGGCGTTCTCTCTGGGGGCGCACGGTCGGGCTCGGGTCCCGCCGCGTTTGCCGCGTTGTTTGAACCTGCACCTAGCGCGGCTCCCGATCCCGTTGAGACCCGCCGCATGACAAGACTGGCACAACCGTTTCGACCGGGGGGACGCGCGCCGGACCCTGCACCGCCATTGGCTTCGGGGTCCGGGCTCGCCTCGCGTGCCCCGGATCGACGGCGTGAGGCGCCCGCCTGTCGCCGAAGCGATCCGGCCGACGACGATCACCGCGCCCATGTCTTTCCGCGCCAACATCTTTCCGCGTCAGGCCGGAACCGCCCGGCTCTCCACCTCCACGTCGAGCAGCCAGCGGCGGAAGGCCCGGATCTTCTCCAGGGCCCCGTCGCGCTCGCGGTAGCAGATGAAGTGCAGGTCCCGGGACAGGCTCTCGAACCGCCCGCCGCCGAGGCGCACCAGCTGCCCGGCGGCGAGTTCGTCCCGGGCGAACCGCAGGGTCTCCAGCGCCACGCCGAGCCCCTGGACGGCCGCCGAGATCACCAGCGAACCCCGGTCGAAGGCCGCGCCCGACGCGCCGGTCGGGACGGGCAGGCCGTTATGGGCGAACCAGTCCGGCCAGCGGATGGGGCTGAAGGACGAGTCCAGCCGGGTGAAGGCCCCGGCCGACCCCGCGGCCCGGGCAACCTCCGGCGTGCACAGGGCGGCGATCTCCTCCGGCCCAAGGGACTCGACGGTCAGGCCGGGCCCGCGCGGCGGCCGGCCGTAGGCGATCAGGATGTCGATCTCCTCGTGCCGGGCGAGATCCACCGGGTCGGCGCTGGTGGAAAGGCGGATGGCGATGCCGGGATGCGTCTCCACGAAGGCGGGGAGCCGGGGCCCCAGCCACTTCGCCGCGAAGCTCGGCGTGCAGTGGACGGCCAGCGACGAGGGCGGCGGCGGGCTCAGCTCGGCACAGACCGCCTCGATGGCGTCGAAGGCGCTGGAGAGCCCCGCGAGCAGGCGCTGGCCGTCGGCGGTGAGCGTCGCCTGACGGTTCGCCCGCCGGAACAGGGCCCGTCCGAACCAGCGCTCCAGGGCGCGGATCTGGTGACTCACCGCCGAGGGCGTGAGGTGCAGCTCCTCGCTCGCCCGCGCGAAGCTGCCGAGGCGCGCGGCCGCCTCGAAGGCCCGCAGGGCGGGGAAGCTCGGGATCCGGCGCATGGGACAATCCATGAATTGAATTCACGAAAAGCGTGAAAAATCGTCGTTTGTCAACGATTGGACGCAGCACGATAGTGCCGGCCGCGCCGCGCAGACGGTGGCGAAACGATAAAGTCTAGGGAGACACCGGAATGGCACAGGGGGTCATGACCCTCGTCGAGCCCAGTATCGACGAGACGACGCGGGTCTACCGCAAGGTTACGTGGCGCCTCGTGCCGTTCCTGTTCGCCTGCTACGTCGCGGCCTATCTCGACCGCGTCAATGTCGGTTTCGCCAAGCTGCAGATGCTGAGCGACCTGCAGTTCAGCGAAACCGTCTACGGCCTCGGCGCCGGAATCTTCTTTCTCGGCTACTTCCTGTTCGAGGTGCCGAGCAACATGATCCTCCACAAGGTCGGCGCCCGGATCTGGATCGCCCGGGTCATGCTGAGCTGGGCCGTCATCTCGGCGGCCATGATGTTCGTGACCTCGCCGACCTGGTTCTACGTCCTGCGCTTCCTGCTGGGCCTCGCCGAGGCGGGCCTGTTCCCGGGCGTGATCCTGTACCTGACCTACTGGTACCCGTCCGAGCGCCGCGGCGGCATCATCGCCCTGTTCATGACCGGCATCCCGATCGCCGGCCTGATCGGCGGACCGGTCTCCGGCTGGATCATGAACGCGTTTGCCGGCACGGGCGGCCTCGCGGGCTGGCAGTGGCTGTTCCTGATCGAGGCGCTTCCGTCCGTCGTGCTGGGCTTCTGCGTCCTCGCCTATCTCGACGACGGCATCCAGAAGGCCAAGTGGCTGAGCGCCGACGAGAAGGCGCTGCTCGCCCACAATGTCGCCGCCGACGGCGCCTCCGTGACCGCGCACCGGTTCCGGGACGGCTTCACCAGCGGCTGGGTCTGGCTGCTCTGCGGGATCTACTTCTTCTTCATCATGGGCCTCTACGGCGTCGGCTTCTGGCTGCCGACCCTGATCAAGGGCGCGGGCGTCTCCGACCCGCTGCAGATCGGCCTCCTGACCATGCTGCCCTACGGCGCCGCCGCCGTGGCGATGATTACGGTCGGGCGCCTGTCCGACGCGGCCCGGGAGCGGCGCTGGCACATCACGGTGCCGGGCCTCGTCGGGGTGGCGGGCTGGCTGGTCAGCATCCGGTTCAGCACGGACCTCGTGATCGCCGAGGCGGCGCTCACCGTGGCGACGATCGGCGTGCTGGTGACGCTCGCCCAGTTCTGGTGCCTGCCGACCGCCATCCTGGCGGGGGCGGCCGCCGCCACCGGCATCGCGGTGATCAACTCGGTCGGCAACCTCGCGGGCTTCGTGAGCCCCTACCTGATCGGCTGGATCATCGACACCACCAAGTCCACGAGCCTCGGCGTCTACACCCTCGCCGCGTGCCTCGCCCTGGGCAGCCTCCTGGCGCTGACGGTGCCCAAGCGCCTCGTCAACCGCTGACGCCCTCCCCTCACCCGACGAAAGGATACGCCATGCTCGACGATCATTCCCACGAGGCGCCCGTCGCCCTCGACCTGCCCGACGACGATGCCGGCCGCAAGCGGACCTCGATCTACCAGCCGGAGCAGGCCGGCCTGATCTTCCCGGAGATTCCGGAATTCGCCAACCACGCCGAGGCGCGCGACTACCGCAAGAAGCACCTCGTGGCCGCCTGCCGCGCCTTCGCGATGCACGGCTTCGACTACGGCTTCGCCGGGCACCTGACGATCCGCGACCCGGAGCGTCCGGAGCTCTACTGGACCAACCCGATGTGCGTGCACTTCTCGCAGGTGCGGATGTCGAACCTGATCCTGGCCGACCACAAGGGCCGGGTGGTCGAGGGGCGCCACGCCATCAACCGGGCGGGCTTCGTCCTCCACGCCGCCGTGCACGACGAGTACCCCGAGGTCATGGCGATGTGCCACGCGCACACCACCTACGGCACCGCGTGGTGCGCCACCGGTCGGCCCCTCGACATGATCAGCCAGGACGCGGCGGCCTTCTACAACAGCCACGCGGTGATCGGCGCCTCGGCCGGCGCCGTGGCGGTGGAGAAGGAGAGCGGCCTCTCGGTCGCCCAGCAGATCGGCCGCAACCGCGGCGTGCTGCACCAGAACCACGGCCTGCTGACCTGCTCGCACCACAGCATCGACGACGCGGCCTTCTGGTTCATCGCCCTGGAGCGGGCCTGCAAGCAGCAGCTCCTCGTCGAGGCCTCCGGCATCAAGCCGCAGCTCCTCTCGGAGAAGACCGCCCGCTACAGCCGCGAGCATGTCGGCAGCGACTATATCGGCTGGCTGCACTTCCAGACGCTGTACAACCACATCGCCGAGACCCAGCCCGACATGTTCGCCTGAGGCCCGGCGGGCGCCGCCCCCGCGCGGACGGCGCCGCGACGCGCATCGGGGCCGGCCGCGAGGCCGGCCCTTCCGCTATGGGCCGGTATGGGCCGGTGCCCGGGCGGCGCCCGGGCGGCGCCATCCGGATGGAGCGGGGAGCCGGTCCGTCCTGCCCATCAGCGGTACAAGATTGATTCATCCGTCGGCGGCCGCCACCCTGCACAGGTCATGTGAGGGCCGCGACCATGCGCAAGCGACACGCCGACGAGGACGCCCTGCGGTCGATCTTCGCGGAGGCGCTGGCAGCCCTGGCGCTGCCGCCCGATGCCGGAGACCGGCTGACGGTCACCGGCACGGAGAGCCTGCCGTCCTGCTTCCCCGTCACGGAGCTGGCGACGGCGGCGATCGGTGCCGCCGGCCTCGCCGTCTCCGAACTTCTGGGCCTGTTCGGAGATGCGCCCGCCGTGACGGTGGACCGGCATCTCGCCTCGGCGTGGTTCGGCCCGTCGGTGCGGCCGCGCGGATGGACGATGCCGGCCGCCTGGGACCCGATCGCCGGCGACTACCGGGCGGCGGACGGCTGGATCCGGCTGCACACCAACGCGCCCCACCATCGCGCCGCCGCCCTCTCGGTGCTCGACTGTCCGGGCGACCGGCAGGCGGTTGCGGCCGCCGTGGCCCGGGAGACGGCCGAGACCCTGGAATCGGCGATCCTGCGCGCGGGGGGCTGCGCCGCGGCGATGCGCAGCCTGGAGGCGTGGCAGCGACTGGACCAGGGCCGGGCGGTCCGGGCCGAGCCCCTCGTGGCGGTCACGGAGGCGCCCGGCCACGACTCCGGACGGTGGCGCCCGGACCCGGCCCGTCCCCTCGCGGGGATCCGGGTCCTCGACCTGACCCGCATCCTGGCGGGGCCTGTGGCCACGCGCTTCCTGGCCGGGCTGGGCGCCGACGTCCTGCGAATCGACCCGCCCAGCTGGGACGAGCCGTCCCTGGCGCCCGACGTCACCCTGGGCAAGGTCTGCACCCGGCTCGACCTCCATCGGGCCGCCGACCGACAGCGGTTCGAGGGGCTGCTCTCGGAGGCGGACATCCTCGTGCATGGATACCGCCCGGATGCCCTGGAGCGGCTCGGCTACGGGGAGAAGCATCGCCGGGCGCTCAATCCGAACCTGATCGACGTCACGCTCTGCGCCTATGGCTGGACCGGGCCCTGGGCCGGCCGGCGCGGCTTCGACAGCCTCGTCCAGATGTCGGCCGGCATCGCGTCGGCCGGACAGCGCTGGAAACAGGCCGACCGGCCGGTGCCGCTGCCCGTCCAGGCGCTCGACCACGCCACCGGCTATCTGATGGCGGCGGCGTCCATACGGGGCCTGATCGCCCGGTTGCGGGAGGGGCGCGCCGTCACCGCGAGGCTCTCCCTGGCCCGCACGGCGTTTCTGCTCAGCGACCATGCCGGCGGCGCGCCGGGGCCCGCCTTCAGCGGAGATCAGGACCGGGACTTCTTACCAAAGATCGAACACACGGCGTGGGGACCCGCCCTCAGGCTGTACGCCCCCGCGCGGATCGACGGCGTTCCCCTGCGATGGGATAGGCCCGCCCGAGATCTCGGATCTACGGAGGCTGCACTGGTTTCCAATTTCGATAGCGCGCAATTTTCCAGCCCGAACAGCAGCCGCGCTATAAATTGATCAATCCATCTAATATTTTTGCACCGGCGACATTACGCGACCCTTGACATCGATCCGCGTCGTCTGGCAATCGGCACGTACGATATGCATGACACTATGTTAATATATTCAAAAATTTGTAAAAAGGGAACAGAAAATTCCTGAAGATCTCGCTTTGACAAAAGTCCATCAAGCAACAGGGAATATTAATACGATTTACCTCAAAGCACATCCGTTTCGCCGACCCAGACTTGCTCTGTGCCATACGGTTCGACACCGAGAAGGATGACGATGCCCGCGTCTGCCCCGGACCATCCTGTCCTGCGCGAAATCCCGATCGGCATCTCCGCCACGGGGACACGCCGCGAGACGGATTCGATGGGGGCGATCGACGTTCCGGCGGACCGCTACTGGGGGGCGCAGACGCAGCGCTCGCTCCAGCATTTCTCGATCGGCAACGATCGCATGCCCAAGCGGGTCTATCACGCCTACGGCTACGTCAAGAAGGCCGCGGCCCTGGTCAACGCCGCGGCCGGACGCCTGGAGGACTGGCGGGCGCAGGCCATCGTCCGGGCCGCCGACGAGACGATCGCGGGAAAGCTCGACGCGCATTATCCGCTCTACGTCTGGCAGACCGGCTCCGGCACCCAGTCCAACATGAACGTCAACGAGGTGCTGTCGAACCGCGCGATCCAGCTCCTCGGCGGTGAACTCGGCTCCAAGAGCCCGGTCCACCCGAACGACCACGTCAACATGGGCCAGTCGTCGAACGACACCTTCCCGACCGCGATGCACATCGCGACGGTGCTGGAACTCGACGAGGTGCTCCTCCCGCAGGCGCACGCCCTTGCCGACGCGATCGACGCGAAGGCGCAGGCCTGGATGGATGTGGTCAAGACCGGCCGGACTCATCTTCAGGATGCGACGCCGTTGACGGTCGGCCAGGAATGGTCGGGCTACGTGGAGCAGATGCGCGACGCGCTGGCCCTAGTCGCGGCGTCGCGGGCCGGGCTCTACAAGCTCGCGGCCGGCGGCACCGCGGTCGGCACCGGCCTCAACGCCCCGGAAGGCTTCAGCGCGGAGATCGCCGGCCAGATCGCCGCGCTGACCGGCAAGCCGTTCGTCACGGCGCCCAACAAGTTCGCCGCCCAAGGCTCCCTCGACGCCATGGTCGCCGCCATGGCGGCGGTGCGCGGGCTCGCGGTCGCGCTGATGAAGATCGCCAACGACATGCGCTGGCTCGCCTCGGGGCCGCGCTGCGGTCTCGGCGAATTGCTGCTGCCCGCCAACGAGCCGGGCTCCTCGATCATGCCCGGCAAGGTCAACCCGACTCAGTGCGAGGCCATGGTGATGGTCTGCATTCAGGTGATCGGCGAGGACAACGCGGTCGCCTTCGTGGGCGCGCAGGGCAATTTCGAGTTGAACGCGATGCGCCCGATCATCATCAACAACACGCTGCACGCGATCCGCGTGCTGGGCGATGCCTGCGAGAAATTCCGGACCTACTCGGTCGCGGGCACGGAGCTCAAACGGAAGCGGATCGACGAGACCGTGAACCAGTCGCTGATGCTGGTCACGGCCCTGTCGCCGGTGATCGGCTATGACCTCGCCTCCAAAATCGCCCACCGCGCCAACGACGAGGGTACGACGCTGCGCGAGGCCGCCCTGGCCGAGGGCGTTCCGGCCGAGCGCTTCGACGCGGTGTGCGATCCCAAGACCATGACCGGCCACGGGCTGGCCGGCGCCTGAACCCGCCGGGACCATCCGTCGGGGCCCCTCAGCTGAGCGAGACACCATGAGCACGAAGGTCGCCGATCTGTTCGTCCGGGCGCTGGCGCAGGCCGGCGTGAAGCGCATCTACGGCGTCGTCGGCGACAGCCTCAACGGGCTGACCGAGGCCCTGCGCCAGGACGGCTCGATCGCCTGGATCCACACGCGCCACGAGGAGAGCGCCGCCTTCGCGGCCGGCGCCGAGGCGCACCTGACCGGCGACCTCGCGGTCTGCGCCGGCTCCTGCGGGCCGGGCAACCTCCACCTGATCAACGGCCTGTTCGACGCGCACCGCTCCCGCGTGCCGGTGCTGGCCATCGCGGCCCAGATCCCCTCGGCGGAGATCGGCCGGGGCTACTTCCAGGAGACGCACCCGCAGAACCTGTTCCAGGAATGCAGCCACTATTGCGAGCTGGTCTCCTCGCCGGCCCAGCTGCCCGGCGTGATCGAGACCGCGATCCGCGTCGCCGTCGCCGAGCGCGGGGTCGCCGTGGTGGTGATCCCCGGCGATGTCGGCCTCATGGCCATGCCGGGGAACGCGCCCGAACTCTCCGCCGCCCTGGTGCCGCCCCCGCCCGTGGTGCGCCCGCGCGACGCCGACCTCGATGCGCTGGCCGGGATGCTCAACGATGCCGGCCGCGTGACCCTGTTCTGCGGCCGCGGCTGCGCCGGCGCCCACGCGGAGCTGCTGCAGCTCGCCGAGGCGCTGAAGGCGCCGGTGGTCCACGCGCTGGGCGGCAAGGAATACGTCGAGTGGGACAATCCCTACGACGTCGGCATGACCGGGCTGATCGGCTTCTCGTCGGGCTACCGGGCGATGCTCGACTGCGACACCCTGCTTCTGCTCGGCACCAGCTTCCCCTACCGCCAGTTCTACCCGGAGGACGCCAAGATCGCGCAGGTCGACCTGCGAGCCGAAAGCCTGGGGCGCCACTGCCGGATCGATCTCGGCCTGATCGGCGACGTCGGCGCGACGATCACGGCGCTGCTGCCGAAGCTGCAGGCGAAGACCGACCGGGCGCATCTCGACGACAGCCTCGCCCATTACCGCAAGGCCCGCGCCGGGCTCGACGCCCTGGCGGTGGGCAAGCCCGGCGGCAAGATCCACCCGCAATACGTCGCCCGGACGCTCAGCGAGGCGGCCTCCGAGGACGCGGTGTTCACCTTCGACGTCGGCACGCCGACGATCTGGGCGGCCCGCTACCTCGCCATGAACGGCAAGCGCCGGCTGATCGGCTCGCTCAACCACGGCTCCATGGCCAACGCCCTGCCGCAGGCGATCGGCGCGCAGGCGGCCTATCCCGGGCGGCAGATCATCTCGTTCTCCGGCGACGGCGGCTTCGCCATGCTGATGGGCGACCTGCTGACCCTCAACCAGCACAAGCTGCCGGTGAAGATCGTGGTGCTGAACAACGGCACGCTGGGCTTCGTCGAGATGGAGATGAAGGCCGCGGGCTTCCTCGAGACCGGCGTCGAACTGGTGAACCCGGACTTCGCCGCCATGGCGCGCGGGGCCGGCATCTTCGCCCGGCGCGTCGAGGATCCGGTCGAACTGCCGGACGCGATGCGCGCGCTGCTCGACCACGACGGTCCGGCCCTCCTCGACGTCGTCTCGGCCCGCCAGGAACTGTCGATGCCGCCGAAGGTCGGCCTCGAGCAGGTGACGGGCTTCGGGATGTGGCTCGCCAAGGCGGTGATCGACCGGCGCGGGACCGAGATCGTCGACCTCGCCAAGACCAACCTCTGGCGCTGACGCGCCGATCCCAAGCTGGAGGTCAGCCCGATGATCCGCTGCGTTCGCATCTGGACCGGTGACGACGGCAATTCCCACTTCGCGGAGGGCGTCATCGCCCTGCCCCACGGCGAGCGCGGCGACCTCCTCAGCGGCACGACCGACGTGGTCTCGATCTCCTTCCGGGAGACGCAGGCCGGCGGCACCTACGCGTGGCACACGGCCCCGACCCGCCAGTTCGTCATTACCCTGCGCGGCACCCTCGACTTCCAGACGAAGGCCGGGGCGCATTTCACGATCCGCCCCGGCGACATCCTCATCGCCGAGGACACCGCCGGCTCCGGCCATTCCTGGCGCCTCGTCGACGACGAGCCCTGGTGCCGGGCCTACGTGATCCTCGCCCCCGGCGCCGAGGCCCGGCTGCCCTTCGTCCCGAACGCCCAGTGAGTTCCCCCGAACCGGTGCCAGGAGTTCCGCGATGGCCGGCCTAAGCGACGACGACACTCCCGACGTGGTGCTGATCGGCGCCGGGATCATGAGCGCGACCTTCGGCACGGTCCTGAAGGAGCTGGAGCCGTCGCTCAGGATCGCGATGTTCGAGACGCTCCACGACTGCGCGCAGGAGAGCTCGGAGGGCTGGAACAACGCCGGCACCGGCCACGCGGCCAATTGCGAGTTGAACTACACGCCCCAGCGCCCCGACGGCAGCGTCGACATCGCCAAGGCCCTGGAGGTCAACACCGAGTTCGACATCTCGCGCCAGCTCTGGGCACATCTGGTGAAGAAGGGCGCGATCCCCGATCCCCGCGCCTTCATCCATCCCTGCCCGCACATGAGCTTCGTCTGGGGGGCCGAGAACGTCGCGTTCCTCAAGGCGCGCTACGCCGCGATGTCGGCGCACCATTGCTATCACGGCATGGAATACAGCGAGGATCCGCAGGTCATCGCCGGCTGGGCGCCGCTGATCATCGAGGGCCGCGCCCCCGGCGAGCCCATCGCCGCCACCCGGATCGTCACAGGGACGGATGTCGATTACGGCGCCCTCACGCACCTGCTGGTCAAGCAGCTCGCGGCGCAGCCCGGCTTTTCCGTGCACTACAACCGAAAGGTCGTCGCCCTCGACCGGGTCGACGACGGCCGCTGGGCCGTCACCGTCGAGGACACCTACGACGGCACGCGCCAGACCGTGACGGCGAAGTTCGTGTTCATCGGCGCGGGCGGCGGCTCGCTGCCGCTGCTGCAGGCCTCGAAGATCCCGGAGGGGCGCGGCTACGGCGGCTTCCCGGTCTCCGGCATCTGGCTGCGCTGCGACGTCGACGCGGTCAGCGCGCGCCACCACGCCAAGGTCTACGGCAAGGCGGCCTCCGGCTCGCCGCCGATGTCGGTGCCCCACCTCGACACCCGCATCATCGGCGGCAAGCGCTCGCTGCTGTTCGGACCCTATGCGGGCTTCTCGTCGCGCTTCCTCAAGCACGGCGCGCTCACGGACCTGTTCACCGCGCTGACCCCGCACAACATCGTGCCGCTGCTCGACGTCGCCAAGGACAACGTCGCGCTGACCGAGTACCTCGTGGGCCAAGTGCTCCAGAGTTCCGACCACCAGTTCGCGACCCTGAAGCAGTTCTTCCCCAAGGCGCTGAAGCAGGACTGGACGTCGGCGGTCGCCGGCCAGCGGGTGCAGACGATCAAGCCGACCGGCCAGTCGAACCCGCTGGAGGAGGGCTACCTCGAGTTCGGCACCGAGCTCGTGGCCGCCGCCGACCACTCGATCTGCGCGCTGCTCGGCGCCTCGCCGGGCGCCTCGACGGCGGCCTTCATCGCGGTCGAGGTGCTGGAGAAGTGCTTCGCCGACCGGCTGACGCCGGAGGGCTGGCTGCCCCGCCTCAAGGCCGTGATCCCGACCTACGGCATCGACCTCAAGCAGGACGCCGAGGCCTGCCGGCGCAGCCGGGCCGAGACGGCGCCGATCCTGAGGATCGACACCGTCTGACACTTCCGCGAGGCGCGGTTCCCCGCGCCCCGCCGGTGGACATCTGAGGGTGCGACGCGCCCGAGCGGGGGCGGCGGACCGGCGAGCTTCGGCTGGAGAGAGGAACGATGGACATCTCCGCCCTGATGCTGTCGCGCATCCAGTTCGCCTTCACGGTCTCGTTCCACATCATCTTCCCGGCCTTCACGGTCGGGCTGGCGGCCTGGCTCGCCTTCCTCCAGGCGCGGGCGATGATCTCGGGCGAGCCGGTCTACGACCGCCTGTTCGACTTCTGGCTCAAGATCTTCGCGGTCGCCTTCGGGCTCGGGGTCGTCTCCGGCATCGTCATGGCGTTCCAGTTCGGCACCAACTGGAGCGAGCTCGCCCGCCGCACCGGGCCGATCCAGGGGCCGCTTCTCGGCTACGAGAGCTTCACGGCCTTCGCGCTGGAGGCCTCGTTCTTCGGCGTGCTGATGTTCGGCCGGCGGCGGGTGCCGCGCTGGTTCTACCTGTTCGCCTGCCTGATGGTCTGCCTCGGCACCAGCCTGTCGTCGTTCTGGATCCTCGTGAACAACTCGTGGATGCAGTATCCGACCGGCTTCGCCCTGCGGCCGGACGGCGTGTTCGTGCCGACCGACTGGTGGGCAATCCTCTTCAACGGAGTCGTCTGGGTCCGCTTCCCCCACATGGTCCTGGCCGCCTACGTCACCACCAGCTTCTGCGTCGCGGCGACGGGCGCGTGGTCCATGCTGCGGGGCCGGGACCGCGTCGAGGCCCGCGCCATGGTCCGGATGGGGCTCGGCCTCGCCGCGGTCCTCGTGCCGCTGCAGCTGTTCTTCGGCCACCTCACCGGCGACTACGTCGTCCGGCACCAGCCCTCGAAGATCGCCGCCATCGAGGGCCACTGGGAGAGCCGGGCGCCGGCCGGCGAGATCCTGTTCGCGTGGCCCGACGAGGCGCAGGAGACAAACCACTTCGTCATCGCCCTGCCCGCCCCCGCCGGCAGCCTGATCGACGACGGCACCCTCACCGGCAAGGTGATCGGCATCAAGGACATCCCCAAGGCCGACCGGCCGCCGGTGCTGATCCCGTTCTTCGCCTTCCGCATCATGGTCGGCTGCGGGCTGCTGATGCTGGCGCTCGCCTGGGGCGGGATGGCCTTCTACGCCACCGGGCGGCTGGAGCGGGCGCGCTGGCTGCAATGGGCGATCTTCCTGTCGTTCCCCCTGGGCTTCGTCGCGACGCTGACCGGATGGTTCACCGCCGAGGTCGGGCGCCAGCCCTGGACGGTCTACGGCCAGCTCCGCACCGCCGACGCGGCGACGCCGTTCCTGACATCCCCGCAGGTAGCGACCTCCCTCGCCGTGTTCGGCGCGGTCTACGCGCTGATCTTCGCGGCCGGCACCGTCTACATCTACCGCATGCTCAGGGCCGGCATCCTGCCGACGCCCGCGCATGCGGGGAGCGCCGCCAACCCCAAGAGGCCGCTCGCCGTACCGGGCGACAGTCCCGGCACACCCGGCGCCACGCCGACCGGCACACCGGCGGAGTAAGCGGCCATGATCGAATTCTGGGCCGCCGCCCTCGCCCTCACCCTGATGCTCTACGTGCTGCTCGACGGGTTCGACCTCGGCGTCGGCATGCTGTTCGGGATCGCCCCGGACGAGGCGGCGCGCCGCCACATGATGCAGGCGATCGCCCCGGTCTGGGACGGCAACGAGACCTGGCTGGTTCTGGCCGCGACGATCCTGTTCGGGGCCTTCCCCGCGGTCTACGCGCTGCTGCTCTCGGCCTTCTACCTGCCGCTCCTCCTGATGCTCGCGGCCCTGATCCTGCGCGGCGTCGCCTTCGAGTTCCGCTACAAGTCCCGGCGGCTGCGGCGGGTCTGGGACGCGGGCTTCGTCGGCGGCTCCTTTTGCGCGGCCTTCGTGCAGGGCGTGACGGTCGGGGCGCTGGTGCAGGAACTGCCGGTCCGGGACGGGCTCTATGTCGGCGGGGCGTTCGGGTGGCTCACGCCCTTCTCGCTGCTCTGCGGGCTCGGCCTGTGCCTCGGCTACGCGCTGCTCGGCGCCGCGTGGCTGTGCGGCAAGACCGAGTCCGACGTGCGCGACCTCGGCTTCCGGCTGCTGCCGCGGCTCCTGCTCGGGGTGCTGGCCTTCCTGGGCGCGGCCTTCGTGTACGCGCTGGCGATCAACCTGCGGGTGCTGCACCGCTGGATCGAGCGGCCCGAGATGCTGGTCCTGCCCCTCGTGGGGGCCGCGGCCTGCGCGGGGCTCCTCTACGCGGCGCGGCGCCGGAACGACGCCCTGCCGTTCCCGCTGGTGGCGCTGATCTTCGCCGCCGCCTTCGCGACGCTCGCCGCCTCGTTCCTGCCCTACATGGTGCCGTTCAGCGTGACGGTGACCGAGGCGGCGGCGCCGGAGGCGAGCCTGTCCTTCATGTTCTGGGGCGCGGGGATCGTGGTCCTGCCGATCACCCTGATCTACACCCTGGTCGTCTACCGGGTGTTCAAGGGGAAGGTCGACGTCGCCGAGCATTATGAGTGAGCCCGCGACCGGGCTCCCCGACCCGCCCCGGCCGCTGAGGCCGCGCCGTGGCCGGTGAGGTCGCGCTCTCCGAGGACGCGCCGGGCCTCCTGCAGCGCCTCGCCGCGTGGTGGCCGCGGGAGGCGGCCGAGGCCGTGCGCATCGCGCTCACCGCCATCGCGGCGATCTGGCTCGCCATGTGGCTCGAACTGGCGCTGCCGCACTGGGCCGGCTGGACGGTCATCTCGGTGACGCTCGCCACCCGCGCGGCCTCCCTGCGCAAGAGCCTGTGGCGGGCCGGCAGCACGCTTGTCGGCGTCACCGTCGCGATGGTGCTGGTGGCCAATTTCGCCCAGGCGACCCTGGCCTTCGACCTCGCCCTGGCCCTGTGGATGGGCCTGCTCACCGCGGCCTCCAGCGTCGAGAGCGGCCAGCGCGCCTACGGCTTCGCATCCATGGGCTTCACGGTGCCGATCATCGCCCTGGCCGACGTGCAGAGCCCCGAGACGGTGTTCCAGATCGGCGTCGACCGCTGCTCGACGATCCTGCTCGGGATCGGCTGCGCCTACGCGTCGAACGTGTTCGTGGCGCCGGGCGTCCCCGCCGTCAGCCGCGCCCTGGCGGGGCGGCTCGAGGCGGCCGCGCAGGCCTGCGACGCCTGGATGGCCGCCCTGCGGCGGGGCGAGCGGCCGGGCCCGATGCCCATCGCCGCCGTGATGACGCTCGGCGAGGAGGTCACCGACACGTTCACCGAGCAGCCCTCCCTCCGTTCCGGCGGCCGGGGGATCCGCAACGCCGCCCCCCGGCTGCGGCGCGTGCTCGCCGCGGGCCTGCTGCGGGCCCTGCTGCCGGACCGGCCGGGATCGCGCTCGACCGACCTGATCGGGGCCGGCGGGGCGATCGCCGTCCGGCAGATCGGGCGCGTCCGGGTCTCGGCGCGGCTCCTGCGGGCCGGGGGCCGGGTGGGGCGGCGGCGCGTGCCGTTCCGCCCGCACCTGCTCTTGTGGAACGACCTGGACTGGGACGGCTGGCACGCCTTCGACAACGGCCTGCGCACCGCCGCCGCCGTCCTGCTCGTCAACGGCTTCTGGTACGTCACCGGCTGGTCGCACGGGGCCGGCGCCGCGACCTGGGCGAGCCTCGTCTGCGTCCTGCTCGCCGCCCATGCCGACCCGCGGGCGGAATCCCGCGCCTTCCTGATCGGCGCGCTGCTCGCCGCCGTGGTCGGGCTGACCCTGCGCTACACCCTGCTGACCACCACCGGGAGCTTCGCGCTCCTGGCCGCCGTGCTCCTGCCGGTGGCGATGCTGGCGGTGGTCGGCCGGGCCGACAAGCGTGCGATCTACGGCATCGGCTTCGGCTTCTTCGTCTTCGGCGTCCTCGATCCCAAGAACCCGATGACCTACGACCTCGCCGACTCGCTCAACACCGTGCTGGCCGAGCTGCTCGGGATGGCGGTGGCGGCGGTCGCGTTCGCCGCCCTGCCGCCGCCGGTGAGCCCCGCGACGCTGCGGCTGCGGGCCCGCCGCCGGCTGGTCCGGTCGGTGCGCGGCGCGGCCCTCGACCCGGCGCTCCTGCTGCCGCCCCGCGACCGCTATCTCGCCCGGGGTTTCGGCCGGCTCGCCCTCATCGGCGCGGATGAGGCGATGGCCCGGGGCGGCGAGCGCCTGCTCGTCATCGGGCTCCTGCTGCTCGCCCTGCGGGAGACGGACGACCGGGAAGGCCGCCGCGTCGGCCGGGCGGTCTGGGCCCGGCTCGCCGCGTCCCGTCCGGCAGAGGCGGATGCGGTGCCGGATCCCTTGCGCGAGCTCGCCGACCGGGCGACCCTGCCGCTCCAGGCGGAGCGCATCGGGGCGCTGGCCGCCCTCGTGTCGGATCTCGACCGCGCGGGCTGGCCGAACCTCGATCCGGGGGTGCGGGCGTGATCGGATTGCGGGCGGTCGACGTGCTGGGGCTCTACGTCGAGCCCGCGGTGATCTGCCTGCTCGCCGCCCTGGTGATCACCTGGGGCCTGCGCTGGATCCTGGACTGGATCGGCATCAACCACCTTGTCTGGAACCGCGCCCTGTTCGACTTCAGCCTCCTGACCGCCGTGACGGCTCTGCTGATCCTGTCCCTGCGCGTCCAGGGTCCGTGACATGGCCACGACCCCGCGACCGTCCCTGCGCGACTGGCAGCCGCCGCCCGCCTACAACGTCGCCGCCACCCTGCTGGCGCTGGCGGCGGCAATGGGCCTCGCCTACCTCGCCTTCCTCTACTACGCCTACACGCCCTGGACCCGGGACGGGCGCGTGCGCGTCTACACCGTGCAGGTGGCTCCCGAGGTCTCCGGGACGGTGGTGGCGGTCCGCGTCCGGGACAACCAGTTCGTCCGCAAGGGCGACGTGCTGTTCACGATCGATCCCGGCACGTTCAGGAACGCCGTGACCCAGGCGGAGGGCGCCCTCGCCAGTGCCCGGGCACAGGCCGGCTACCTCGCGGGTATCGCGCAGCGCACCGCCGAACTCGACGATCTCGCCACCACCCCGCAGCAGAAGCAGACGACCAGCGGCCAGGCGCAGGCCGCCCAGGCCAACGTGGTCCAGGCGGAGGGCGCGCTGGCGCAGGCGCGGCTCAACCTGGAGCGCACGACCCTGCGGGCCACCGTGAACGGCTGGGTCACCAACCTGCTGCTGCAGGAGGGCGGGTTCGCCGCCACGGGGCAGCCGGCGCTGACGCTGGTCAACGGCGACAGCTTCTGGATCGAAGGCTACTTCGAGGAGACCCAGCTGCCGCGCATCGGCGAGGGTGACGCCGCGCGGGTGTCGCTGATGGCGTGGCCGGACCGTCCGATCCGGGGCCGGGTGACCGGCCTCGGCCGCGGCATCAGCGTCGCCGACGCCGCCCCGGGCGTTCAGGGGCTGCCGACGGTCAATCCGATCTTCACCTGGGTCCGGCTGGCGCAAAGGGTGCCGATCCGGATCGACCTCGACGACGTGCCGTGCCCGATCGTGCTGGCGGCGGGGATGACGGCGAATGTCGCGATCCTGCCCGAGAAGGCCGGATCCCCGGACGCCCTGCCGCCCGACCGGCGCACCGGCGCGGCCGCCGGCCAGCGCTGCGAGGGGGCGCCGGTCGTCGAGTCGCGGCGCTGACGCGCACGGCCCTCGTCGTGGCATGCCCGCCGCCGGGAAAACCGGGGCGGCGGCCGCGTTAGACCGGCAGGCGCGCCGACATGCGGCGCCCGCGATCGCGATGAGGATCCGATGGACTACAGGCAGTTCGGACGCTCCGGCCTTACCGTGCCGGTGCTCAGCTTCGGCACCGGCACCTTCGGCGGCACGAACGAATTCTTCCAGCGCTGGGGCCAGACGGACGTCGCGGAGGCGACCCGCATGGTCGATCTCTGCCTCGATTCCGGGGTCAACTTCTTCGACACGGCCGACATCTACTCGGGCGGCGCCTCCGAGGAGATCCTGGGTCAGGCCCTCAAGGGCAAGCGCGACCGGGCGCTGATCTCCACCAAGGCGACCTTCCGGTTTAACGACGACCTGAACCAGGTGGGCTCCTCGCGCTACCACCTGGTCCGCGCCTGCGAGGCCAGCCTGAAGCGGCTCGGCACCGACCATATCGACGTCTACTTCATGCACGGGTTCGATGCGCTCACCCCCGTGGACGAGACCCTGCGGGCGCTGGACGACCTCACCCGCGCGGGCAAGATCGGCTACATCGGCGCCTCGAATTTTTCCGGCTGGCAGCTCATGAAGGCGCTCGCGACCTCGGAGCGCCACGGCCTCGCCCGCTACGTCGCCTACCAGGGCTACTATTCGCTGATCGGCCGGCACTACGAGTGGGAGTTGATGCCCCTCGGGATCGACCAGGGTGTCGGCTTGATGGTCTGGAGCCCGCTGGGCTGGGGCCGCCTCACCGGCAAGATTCGCCGCGGACAGGCCAACCAGAGCGGCCGCATCGCCGCCGGTGGCGCCGAGGGTGGGCCGCCTGTCTCCGACGAATACCTGTTCGGCGTGGTCGACGCCCTCGACGCCGTGGCGGCCGAGACCGGCAAGACGGTGGCGCAGGTGGCGCTCAACTGGCTGCTGACCCGGCCGACCGTGTGCAACATCGTGGTCGGCGCCCGCACCGAGGAACAGCTGAAGCAGAATCTCGGCGCCCTCGGCTGGACCCTGACCGCCGAGCAGGTCGCCCGCCTCGACGCGGCGAGCCACGAGACGCCGATCTATCCGTACTGGCACCAGAAGGGCTTTGACGAGCGCAACCCGAAGCCGACGGTCTGGTAGCCAGCGGCGCGCGGCCGGGACCCTGAGGGCGGAAATCGGAAACGATGCGTTTCGATTGTTTCTGTTTCAACTCGGGCGGTCCCGGTCCAGGATGCCTGCGGATGGCGGGCCGATCCCGAACGATGTCGGTTCCGCCATCCGGGGCGCCGCGCAGCAGCCGATGGCGCTCCCCCCTCCCCCGCGCGAAGGAGCAAGGCGATGAGCTGGCACAGTGCCGAGGATCCGATCCCGGGCGACCATTTCAGCTGCGACGCGATCCGGACCCTGATCGTGCCCCGCTCGCGCGATCTCGGCTCCTTCGCGGTGCGGCGGGCGCTGCCCTCCACCGAGTGCCGGATGGTCGGCCCCTTCATCTTCTTCGATCAGATGGGCCCCTCCGAGTTCCTGCTCGGGCAGGGCATGGACGTGCGGCCGCATCCGCATATCGGCCTCTCCACCGTCACCTACCTGTTCGACGGCGAGATCATGCACCGCGACAGCCTCGGCACGGAGTTGCCGATCCGGCCGGGCGAGCTGAACTGGATGACCGCGGGCCGCGGAATCACCCATTCGGAGCGCACGGCCCCGACGCTGCGGCAGACCGGCTCCCGGCTGTTCGGCATCCAGAGCTGGGTCGCCCTCACCGACCGGGACGAGGAGAACGCCCCCGCCTTCGAGCATTACGACGCCGCCGCGCTGCCGGTCCTCACCGGCGAAGGCAAGACCGTCCGGCTGATCGCGGGCGAGGCCTTCGGCGCACGCTCGCCGGTGCGCACCTCGAGCCCGATGGTCTACGCCGACGTGGCGCTTGAGGCCGGGGCCGTCCTGCCCCTCGATCCGACCTACGACGAGCGGGCGATCTACACGGTGGCGGGCGCCATCGAGATCGCCGGCGACGGCTTCGGGCCCGGCCAGCTGCTGGTGTTCCGGCCCGGCGACCGCATCAGCGTGCGCGCCCTGGAGGGGGCCCGGTTCATGGTGCTGGGCGGCGAGCCGATGGATGGTCCACGCCACTTGTGGTGGAACTTCGTCTCCTCCCGCCCCGAGCGGATCGCGCAGGCCAAGGAGGATTGGCGCCAGGGCCGGTTCGACACGGTGCCGAACGACGCCGAATTCATCCCCCTGCCGGAGGATCCGCAGCCCGTCCGCTACCCCTGAGCCGACAGCCCGATCCGGCGGTCCGGCGTGCAGCGACAGGCGATCATGGCCGCTCGAACGCAACCCTAGCGCGAGTGTTAAGGAGTTGTTAACCATTTTCCATCGGTGTGGGACGGACACCGATGCCTCATCGGAGGCTTGCGCTGCACCCTGCCGGCAGGACGCGTGATGGAACAGACGAAGCACCCCAAGGCCGAGACGCTGACCCCGATCGAAGCCGCCGCGTGCGACATCCGCGAGCCGACGACCCGGATCCGGACCGGCAACTTGGTCCTTCTCGCCGCGGACGAGCGCGCCACCGCGCAGGGCCGGAACCCGAACCCGTCGCCGGTGGAGCGGTGGCCGGACCTGCTGGAGCGGGTGCAGGGCGCGGCCCGGTACATCCGGGACGTCGAAGACCGGGCGCAGGAGCAGGAGACGCACGTCCAGGATCTCCTGCGGCAGGTGCGGGCCGACATGGATGCGGCCCGCGCCCAGGTGCAGGCGGCCGAGCGGGAGACCCACGAGGTCCATGCGCAGGCGATCAAACTGATCCAGGCCGCCGAGGACCGGGCCGCGGCCGCCGAAGAGCGGGCTGCAGCGGCGGAACTCATGCTCCAACGCATCGCCGAGACGATCGACGCGGAGTTCGTGACGCAGGCGGGCCCACAGGACGCCCGGACCCGGGCCTCCGCCACCCGGGCGGCCTCGTGACCCGCGCGGGCCCGGCCGGATCGCGGCGGCGATGAACGCGGCCTTCTGGGCAGAGCTCGACGCACGCATCGCGCGCGCGGAGCCGGCCCCGTCGACCGCCGACGGCAATCCGGCGGTCGCCGGGCCGCTCCCGGTGGCGGCCTCCGGAGCGGGTCCCGAGACGCCGTCCGAGCCACCGTCCGAGCCACCGTCGCGGCCGGATGCGGACTGGAGCCAGGTTCTGGACACGCTGTCGGCCGCGAGCATCGCGGCCCAGGAGCAGGATCAGCGCCTGCGCCAGCGATCCGCCACCTGCGAGACCCTGTCTGCGGAGCTGCAGGCGGCCCGGCAGGAAATCGAGGCGCTGCGGGCGCATCTGCAGGAGGTGCAGACCCAGGCGGCACTGCGCGTCCGCGAGGTCGAGGCGCTGGCCGACGGGCGGGTCCGGGACGCCGACGAGCGCGCCGAGGCCGCGATCGTGCGGGCGGAGTCGGCCGAGGACTGGCTCAAGCGTATCGAACAGGCCAGCCGGGATCTGCTGCCGGACGGCCGGCATGCGGCCGCCTGAAGCGCGGGACGCCGGGCCTTTCGGAAACGCCGGTCTCCCGGTGGGTCATCGGCCCCGGGAAGACGGCCCGTTGCCCGGTCAGGAGAACCTCCTCGTCGGAATCCGAGGTGGGTCGGCCTCAGCCCGTCGGGATCCGCCGGCTCAGGCGGCCCGGTCGCGGGGCACGCCCTGGGCGATCGCACGCGCCAGCGCGGCCCGGCGTTCGGCATATTCCCGCGCGACCATCGGATAGTCGCCCGGCAGGCCGAAGCGGGCGCGATAGCTCTGCGGGTCCAGCCCATGCGCCGTCAGATGGCGCTTGAGGGTCTTGTAGACGCGCCCGTCGATGAAGCTCATGATGCCGTCGGGCTGGACCGAGCCGCGGACCTGTGCCGCGCTCGGCTTGTCGAGCCGCACCTGCAGATCCGGGGCCGCCGTCACCGGCCCGCCCCCGGGATACGCCAGCGCGCTGATCGCGCTGTGGCACTGCGCGATCAGGGCCGGCAGTTCGCTCACGGGGACCCGGTTATTCGACACGTAGGCAACGACGAGCCCAGCAACCAGCTCGATATTGGATTGGGGGCTCATCGGAGTCGATGGGGACACGGGGCGGCCTCCTGAATGGGATGAAAACCTTCATAGGTTGGTCCGTCCCATTGCGCTTGCCTGGAAGCGTGCTACCGTTTTCCTGAGCGCGCACGCGGGCGCCCGAATACAAGAAGTTGCAATGAGGACTTTGTTCTCGACGGCGGATTACGCGCCAGAAGACAGTTTCCGCTTCTGGCGTGAGACGATCTTCGATCGCATTGTGCCTGTCGAACTTACGCCCACCGCCGCTCACGGATTCGCCGGCTCCCTGGAGGCCGCCGAGGTCGGACCTCTGCTCATCACCCGGGTGACGCAGAGTGCCGTCACGACCGTCGCGACCCCGGACACGATCCGGCGGCACGGCAAATACGAGACGCTGAACGTCGCGATCACCCTGAAGGGCCGCGTGTTCAGCGCGCAGGACGATCGCACGGCGATCCAAAATCCCGGCGACATCGTCGTGATGGATCGGCGGCCAGCCGTCATGGGTTCGGATGGCGACACGCAGACGCTGTTCATCGAGATGCCGCGCGCGTGCCTGGAACGGGCGCTCGGCTCGACGCGCCGCTTCACGGCCCTGACGATCGGGGCCGACCAGGTCGGCACGTCGATGGTCACGACCTTCTTCCAGGAACTCGCCCGCACCGCCGGTCAGATGACCCCGGACATGGCGAACCGCATGGCCTCGATCGGCGTCGATCTGGTGGTCGCCAGCATCGCGGAGCGCCTCGCCCACGAGCCCCCGAGGAACATCCAGGGGATCCTCATCTTTCAGCGCGCCTTGGCCCATATCGAGGCCAATCTGGGCGACGTGGATCTCGACCCCGCCCAGCTCGCGGCGGCGGTCGGCGTGTCGCTGCGCCACCTGCAGACGCTGTTCCGCGAGCAGGACCGCAACATCGCAGACTGGATCTGGCGGCGGCGTCTGGAGAGCGCCGCACAGCGGCTCACGGATCCCGGCTTCAGCCACCTGTCCGTGGGCGAGCTGGCCTATAGCTGCGGCTTCAGTACCCAGAGCCACTTCAGCCGACGCTTCAAGGAGAGCTACGGACTCTCACCGAGCGATTACCGGAGGGCGCCCGGGATCGCGGGCTGACGGCCGGCTATTGGGGACGGGCCCCCGCGGAGTTCGCCCGGATCCATCCCGGCGCGAGGATGTCGCCGTCCTCCGTGATGATCCACGGGCTGGCATCCTCGGCGTCGATCGCCGCGACCGTGGCGGCCAGGGCGGCCCGCAGCGTCGGGAAGCTGCGCGAGTCGGCGACCCGGGCGGGCGCGTAGCCCGGCCAGAGAGTCAGTTCGGCGGGTCTGTCGAGGTCGGTCGGCATCATGGCGTAGGCGGGTCTGGAGGGGCACGCCGCCGATGCCGCGGACGTGCAGGGGAAGCGAGCGGAGCGCGGGAGGCCTCCCGGGCCGCCCGCCGAGCGGAACGCGACGCGCGTTCAGGCGGCTTTCGGCTTCGGCCGGGGAACACGCACCTCGACGGTTTGTCCGGTCAGCGGATTCAAGATCAGCATGGCAGCACGTCTCCGGTGGAACTGCCCGTAGAACGCCGGCCGATCGCATCCGGATCGGGGCGGTCGGTGCAAGTTTGCCGATTGGGTAAACCAATCGTTCACCGTGGCGGCGGGCCGTCCATCCGCCCCGTGATCGCCCCAGGATAGATCCGGGTCGCCGCGCCGATGGAAGGCCGCGCGCATACCGCTTTAGGAGGAGGTCCGACCCGGGCGCAGATCGCGCGCAGATCGCGCGCAAGCGGGCCGACCGGGCGCCGCCGCGACGCGACCGCGCCGGCGGTGCGACGGGCCCCGCCATCCCGAGCGCGGCAGTCACGGGCCGAACGGCCCGGTTCGATCAGACCCGTTCGGGCTCCGCCAGCAGGATGGCGGCGCGGATCGCCGCCCGGCGCAGTCCGGTATCGGCCCAGGGCTGATCGATCAGCGTCCGGGCGAAGGGATGCGAGGCCACCGCCACCGCAGGGTCGATGCGGAAGCCGTCCCCGAACGCCACAGAGCCGGGCGTG
The DNA here is from genome assembly GCF_003254375.1 of Methylobacterium sp. XJLW. NCBI lineage: Bacteria > Pseudomonadati > Pseudomonadota > Alphaproteobacteria > Hyphomicrobiales > Methylobacteriaceae > Methylobacterium > Methylobacterium sp. XJLW. The sequence goes on from NZ_CP016429.1 coordinate 1,668,157, forward strand.
GGATCGGCCAGATACGCGTCCACGACGGCCGAGACGTCGTCATCGACGATGTCGAGGGTCGTGAACAGGTCGAGGGTCATCGGGCGCTTCGCCATGGCGGCGCTATAGCGGCGTCTGCACGACAGGATCACGACTCCCGCCCCGGGCCGCGGCGCCCCGTTCAGTACGCGTCCGGCACGTACATCTCGGCGGGGACCGGACCGCGCACGTAATCCGCATGCCGCAGGCGGGCCGGCAGGTGGACCGGCGGGTGCTCCACGCTGCCGTACGGGATCTGGCCGAGCAGATGGCTGATGCAGTTCAGGCGGGCCCGGCGCTTGTCCACCGCCTCGACCACCCGCCAGGGCGCCTCGGGGATGTGGGTGCGCGCCAGCATGTCCTCCTTCGCCCGCGTGTAATCCTCCCAGCGCCGACGCGACTCGACGTCCATCGGCGACAGCTTCCACTGCTTGAGCGGATCGCGGATCCGCATCTGGAAGCGGAATTCCTGTTCCGCGTCGGTGATCGAGAACCAGTATTTGAGGAGGACGATGCCGGAGCGCACCAGCATCCGCTCGAACTCGGGCACCGAGCGGAAGAACTCCTCGACCTCCGCCTCGGTGCAGAAGCCCATCACCCGCTCGACCCCGGCGCGGTTGTACCAGGACCGGTCGAACAGCACGATCTCCCCGCCGGCCGGCAGGTGAGAGACGTAGCGCTGGAAGTACCATTGCGTCCGCTCGCGCTCGCTCGGGGCCGGCAGGGCGGCCACGCGGCAGACGCGGGGGTTGAGGCGCTGGGTGATCCGCTTGATCACGCCGCCCTTCCCGGCCGAATCGCGGCCCTCGAAGAGGACGACGACACGCAGCTTCCGATCCTGCACCCAGTCCTGGAGGCGGACCAGTTCGTGCTGCAGGCGCAGCAGTTCGCGGAAATAGACCTTGCGGTCCAGGCGCTCGGGCTGTGCGCCGTCGGCGGCGAGCCGATCGAGGCGCTCCTCCTCGAGCCCGAGTTCCACCTCCTCATCGTAGCTGTCGGCAAGGTCGCGCCGGATCGCCTCCAGGGCGGCATCCAGGGCAGCACTGTCGTCGAGCCTCATCGCGGGTCCCCCTGCGTGTCGGACGGCCGAGCTAGAGCAGCCTTCCGTGACAGGCCTGAGAAGCGATCGGCCCGCGGGCGGACGATCCGGTATCGCACCCGTGATCGTTACGTCATACGCTTCGGCCACGGAGCACCGCGACCGGAGACGCGTCATGGCTGGAGAAGCGACGAAGCCCCCGCCGGGGCGGGCGCCGGACGATCTGGATCCGGCGCGGGCCGAAGGCGAGAAGGTCGGCGCCCGGATCGACGCGGCGTTCGAGAAGCTCGCCAGGAAGATGCGCGCCCGCGCCGACAAGGCTCATGGCAAGCTCGATGCGGCGACGCCGGCCGAGAAGCGCGCGGTCCTGCTCCGCCGCTACGAACTCTACGCGGATGCGGCGGCCTATCTCGAAGAACGGCTGGTGCAACGCGGGGAGCGGTCCACGTGATCTGCACCGACCCGGCCCGGCGCGTCGCCGCCGGCCGCAGCTGACGGCGAGGCCCGACCATGTTCGACGCGACCAAGATGCTCGCCGATGCCCTCGGCGAGCATCTCGCCGTCACCTACCAGCGGACCTTCGGCAGCCGGGAGCCGCGCTATGCCGAGATCATCGAGGCCTCGGCGCGCCTGACGATCGAGCGGATCGTCGGGAGCGATGCCCTCTACCATGACGGCGATCATACGGCCCTCGTCACCCTGGTCGCCCAGGACATCCTGCGCGGCCGCTTCCTGCACGAGGGTGTCACACCGGAGGACTGGCTGCACATGATCCTGGCCGCCCTCTACCACGACATCGGTTACGTGCGCGGCGTCTGCGCGGGCGACCGAGCCCAGGCCTTCGTCATCGACGCGCGGGGCGGGACCGTGTGCCTGCCCCGCGGGGCCTCCGATGCGGCGCTGGCGCCGTATCACGTCGAGCGCTCGAAACTCGCTGTCCAGGAGCGCTTCGGCACGCACGATCTCGTCGATGCGGGCCGGGTCATCCGGGCGATCGAGCTGACCCGCTTCCCGGTGCCGGAAGACGACGCGCATCGCGAGACCGGGACCGAGGCGGGCCTGTTGCGGGCGGCCGACCTGATCGGGCAGCTCGGCGACCCGCTTTATCCGCGCAAGTTGAATGCGCTGTTTCACGAATTCGCCGAGATCGGCGTCAACGCGGAACTCGGCTACGACAGCCCGGCCGACCTTGCCGAGCGCTATCCGTCCTTCTTCTGGGGCAAGATCGAGCCCGTGATCGGGGATGCGATCCGCTTCCTCGACCTCACGGTCGAGGGCCGGGGCTGGGTCGCCAACCTCTACGCCCATGTCTTCGCCATCGAACACGACCGCCGCCGCATGGGCCCGCATCCCGGATCGGGGCCCGTCTGAGGCCGGCGGGGCGTCCGGCGGGAAGACGCGGTGGGCCGGCCGGGCGAGGCCGCGGTCGCACTCGACGCGGCCGCCGGGGCGCGGCGTCCGGCCTATCGCCGCGGGCGCCGGTCGCTCACGGATGCCTGTGGATCGGATCGACCCAGTAGACGGTCTCGGGCGTCTCGGCGGCCTCGACATCGGGCAGGTTGACCACCACCGCCTCGTTGTCGGAGCGCACCAGCACGCAATGCAGGGGCTCGTCGGTCGAGGCGTTGATCTCCTGGTGCGGCACGAAGGGCGGCACGAAGATGAAGTCGCCGGGGCCGGCCTCGGCCACGTATTCGAGCTTGTCGCCCCAGCGCATCCGAGCCCGGCCGGAGACCACGTAGATCACGCTCTCCAGCTCGCCGTGATGGTGCACGCCGGTCTTGGCGTCGGGCTGGATCGCCACCGTGCCGGCCCAGATCTTCTGGGCGCCGACCCGGGCGGCGTTGACGGCCGCCTGCCGGAACATGCCGGGCGTCTGCGCGGTGTTGGCATCGAGCCGGTCGCCCGGGATGACCCGCACGCCGTCGTGCTTCCACCGCTCCGGGGCGCCCGGCTCGTGGGCCTCGTCGTGCGCATGCGGGTGCGTGTGATCGTCGCCGCTGTCGTGCATGTCGAATCCTCCCGCGCCATCATGGCATGGCGGCGCGGGATCGCCGAGGAGGCCGGTCGCGGGATCGACGCGCGGCCGGCCGGTTCCCCACCGCTTCAGCCCCCCGCAATCGACGGGGCCGGGCCGACGGCCGGCGGCCGCGACGGGTGCCGGCCGATCCAGAAGACCAGGGCACAGCCGATGCCCGTGAGGGCGCAGAGCGGCAGCAGGGCGACGGGGAAGCTGCCGGTCTGCTCGCGCAGCACCCCGATCAGCGAGGTGATCGCTCCGGTCCCCAGATGCGCCAGCGTGTTGATCGCCGCGATGCCGGCCGCCGTCTGGGCCGGCGGCAGCGTCTCGGTCGCCAGGGCGAAGAACGGGCCCTTGATCGCGTAATTGCCGAGCAGGACCAGCGAGAGCAGGACCAGGGTGATCCAGAGGGAGCCCGTCAGCAGGGTCAGGGCGAAGCTCAGCGAGGTCAGTGCCAGCGGCAGGGCCGTGCTCCAGATGCGCTCGCCGCTGCGGTCCGCCCGCAGGCCCCAGACGATCATGAACACCGAGGCGATGCCGAAGGGGATCATGCTCAGCAGGCCGGTCTCCAGGTTGCTGAGGCCGAACCCCTTGAGGATCTGCGGCATCCACAGCGACAGCGTGTTGCTGGTGGCCGAACTGCCCGCGTAGATCACGGCGAGGAGCCAGACCTGACGGCTGGCGAGCACCGCCCACACCGCCGCGAGGCCGTGGGCGTGGTGCGATGAACCCGCCTCCGCGGCGCGGCGCTCGGTCTCCAGCCGGTCCGCCAGCCATCGGCGCTCCGCCGGGCTCAGGAAGGCCGCCTCGGCCGGCCGGCTCGGCAGCAGCGCCAGGGCGGCGATGCCGAGGAGGACGGCCGGGATCGCCTCCATGATCAGCAGCCACTGCCAGCCGCGCAGGGACGCGGCCCCGTCGAGGGTGAGCAGCGCCGCCGAGAGCGGCGAGCCGAAGAAGCTGGAGAGCGGGATCGCGACCATGAACATCGCCACGATCCGCGCCCGGTAGGCCTTGGGGAACCAGTAGGTCAGGTACAGGATCACGCCGGGGAAGAAGCCGGCCTCGGCCGCGCCGAGCAGGAAGCGGGCGGTGGCGAAGCTCGCCGGACCGGTGACGAAGGCCGAACCGATGCCGACGAGCCCCCAGGTGATCATGATCCGCGCGATCCAGATCCGGGCGCCGACCCGCTCCATGGCGAGGTTGCTCGGCACCTCGAACAGCACGTAGGCCACGAAGAACAGGCCGCCGCCCAGGCCGAAGGCCGCGGCGGAAAGGCCGAGGTCGCGGTTCATGGTCAGCGCCGCGAATCCGACATTCACCCGGTCGACGTAGGCGATGAAGTAGCAGAGCACGAGGAAGGGGATCAGGCGCAGGCCGACCTTCCGCATCGTTCGGCTCTCGAAGGCGGCCGCGTCCGCCCCGTGAGGCATGGTCGGTGTTGCCATGGTCCTGTCCTCGTTGAAATCCGGGCTGGCGCGCGCCGGGCGGCTCAGTGGTCGAAGCGGAAAAGGGCGGCGGGCGTCTCGCCCAGGATGATCCGGCGCTCGGCCGGGTCGGGTACCCAGGCGTCGAGGTCGCGCCGCGCCTCGGCGGGGCTGGCCTGGGTCTCGAACTGCGTGTGCGGCCAGTCGCTGCCCCAGAGCAGGCGCCGCGCACCGAAGGCACCACGCAGGCGCTCGGCCGCCTGCAGCGCCGTCTGCCGGCCGGCCGCGCCGCTGCCGATGCGGTAGGCGCCCGAGAGCTTGACCCAGACGCGGCCGCCGCGGCCGAAGCCGAGGAGGTCGGCGAAGCCCGGATCGGCGATGCCGAGGGCGGGGTCGATCCGGCCGAAATGATCGACCACCACCGGGACGCCCGCTTCGATCAGCGGCGGCAGCAGATGCGCGAGGCGCCGCGCCTCGGCCTGGACCTCGATCTGCCAGCCGAGATCCGCCACGCGGGCGAGGTGGGCCCGCCAGACCGGACTGCCGAACTCCGGGTCCGGCCGGCCGATCAGGTTGAGGCGCAGACCGACGACGCCTTGGTCGGCGAGATCGCGCAGGGTGACCGTCTCCGCCGCGGGGTCCAGCACCGCGATGCCGCGCAGCCGCTCCGGGGCGGATCGCAGGGCCGAGACCATGTAGCTGTTGTCGGTGCCGAGGAAGCTCGGCTGGATCAGCACGCCGCGCGCCATGCCGTTCCGGTCCAGCATGGCGCGATAATCGGCGACGCTCGCGTCGTAGGCCGGGGCGTAGCGCCGGTCCCCGACCAGGGTGAGGGTCCGGGTGAAGACGTGGGCGTGGGTATCCACCGCCGCCACGCCGTCGCGCGCGTCGAGGCCCGTCTCGGCCGCCCGGCCGCGGACGGGGAATGCGAGCGCGACGCCGCCCGCGAACAGGGTACGGCAGAACAGGCGCCGGTTCATCGGATCATCTCACGGTCTAGGGGAGCAGCGCGCCGCCGGACTGCCGATCCGGCAGGAGCGCGACGGCGAGGAGGACGAGCCCGTAGGCGCCGATGGCCGACAGGCCGATCGCCGTCCCAAGGCCGCAGATCTCGCTGAGCAGGCCGACGCCGAGGGGCAGCACCCCGGAGGCGAGACGGCCGGCATTGTAGCAGAAGCCCATCCCGGTCCCGCGCAGGCCGTCCGGGAAGAGCTCGCTGAACAGAGCGGCGAGACTCGCGGGGATCCCGGCCGTGCAGAAACCGAGCGGGGCGCCGAGAAGGAGCAGCCCCGTGCCGCCGACCGGCACCAGCAGGTAGAGGACGACCAGGGCCATGCAGCCGGCGGCGAACAACGCCACCGTCCGCCGGCGGCCGAGCCGGTCCACGAGGCCGCCCGCCACGAGGCAGCCCAGGCCGAAGGCCGCGATGATGATCGCGAGGTAGAGCCCGGTGCCCGCCACGGAGGCGCCGCGCTCGACGCTCAGATACGTGGGCAGCCACGTGAACAGGGCGTGGAAGCCCCCGTGCGCCCCCAGCCCGAGCAGCGTCCCGATCACCGTGATCCGGCGCAGGCCGGGCGAGAAGATCAGGAGCGGCCCGATGGCCGGCCGGGTCGGTCCGGCGGCCGGTCGGACCGGCTCCGGGACCGAGCGGCGGAGGTAGAGGACGAGGAGCGCGGGCGCGAGGCCGCAGGCGAACAGAGCCCGCCAGGCGGTCTCCTGATCCAATACGGAGAAGGCCGCGGTAGAGAGGAGCACGGCCGCGCCCCAGCCGAGCGCCCAGCCGCCCTGGACGGCGCCCAGCGCCTTGCCGCGATGCTCGGGCCGAATGGCATCCGCCATCAGGACCGCGCCGGCCGCCCATTCGGCGCCGAAGCCGATCCCCTGCAGCGCCTTCACGATCAAGAGCTGGCCGAAGCTCTGCGCGAAGGCCGCCAGGAAGGTCGCGACCGCGAACCACAGCACCGTGATCTGGAGGGCCCGGACGCGGCCGATCCGATCCGCCATGAGGCCGCCGAGCCAGCCGCCGATCGCCGCCGCGACCAGCGTGACCGCGCCGATCAGGCCGGCCTCCGGGCGGCTGAGCCCGAAGCTCGCGACCAGGGCGGGGATGGCGAGGCTGAACATCTGCACGTCCAGGGCGTCGAGCGACCACCCGCCCAGACAGGCCCAGAAGGTGCGACGCTCGGCCGGACCGACCTCACGGTACCAGCGGAACACGGGCTTTCCTCCGCCCTCTAAAGAGGACTAGTCATTTATATGACTTAATGAGCATGGGCCCGATGGCCCGTCAAGCCGGCGGCCTTTCACCGGATGTCGATGTGGTACCGGAAGTCCTTGGCGGCGCCGCGCGTCACGCGCCACTCGATCGGGCGGGCATCGAAGCCGAAGGCGAGGCGCGCGATCACGACGACGGGCTCGCCCTCCGCGATCCCGAGGCGCTCGGCGTCGGTCGCATCGGCGATGCCGACCGTCAGGGTCTCCTCCGCCCGGGCGACGATCTCGCCGCACAGGCGCTCGTAGGCGGGGTAGAGCAGATCGCCGATCTCCGTCAGCGGCGCCTCGAGGAGCGGTGCGAAGCGTGCGGCCGGCAGCCAGATCTCCTCGGACAGGATCGGTCGGCCCTGCAGAAGCCGCGTCCGGATCAGGCGGATCGCCTCGCCGCCTGCGTCGGGGCCGAGGGCTTCGCGCACGGCCGCGGGCGCCGGCCGGGCCTCGCGCAGCAGGATCCGCCCTTCCGGCACGGCCTGGCTCCCATCCGGCCCCAGATGCCGGAAGAACCGGAACAAGGATCGGTCGAAGCGCGGCCGGCGGACGAAGGTGCCGCGGCCCTGCTGGCGCTCCACCAAGCCGTCGGCGACCAGGACATCGATCGCCTTGCGCACGGTGCCGATGGCGACACGATGGGTCGCCGCGAGTTCCGCCTCCGTGGGAATCGGTTCGCCCGACCGCCAGACGTTGCGCGCGATCTGGAAGGCGATCGCGTCGCGCAGTCGCTGATAGAGCGGCAGACGGAGATCGGGCTGCGGCGCAGGCGTGAAGGTCATGTGTATGACTGTATGATCCTCGCGCATCGCCGCCAATGGGGCCGAGGGAGGCGGCGGTGCACAGCGTCGCAGGGCGGGACCCAGGCGCAGGGTCGCGGGTTTGAGCCCGGATGTCTGAAGACGGGCTCAGCGAGGAGCGGATGATCGAACGTCGCACGGCTCAGGAGAGCCGCCAGGGCCGGCGGGGCAGGCCGGTTCTCGTCGTGCTCGCCGTGAGTGTGGCGCTGATGATCGCCGCATGGGCCGGTCTGCTGATCTGGCAGGGCGCGGCATCGCCCCCCGATTACGCCAGCCAGAGCCAGGCCGCGGCCCGAAAGGTCGTGACCGGTTCCGAGACGGGCTCCGCCGGAGCCGCCCCGGCAGCCAGCGCGCGTCCGGCGCCCTGACGAGGAGCGGATTCACGCCAGAGGGTGCGCCAAGTGGTGCGCTGAGACGCCGAGACACAGATTCGCGAGGATCAGCGACCCCCGGGCGGGTATCCGTGTCGACGTGGAATCCCCGCGCGCCGTCGGTGCCTGCGGCGGCGGGTCGGATCACGGCAATGTCATCGGCACTATTGCGAGGCCGCCTGCCCCGGTCCTTGGAAGGACTTCGCTGCTCCGAACTTGATCCCGGGAGCGACTGCCTCATTTCGTCACCAGCCTCGAGCGCGACGGGGATTCCCCGGAGGTTCGAACTGCCTGCACCGCCCCGCCGCCTTCGATGCCCGAGCCTCGGGCGGCCGGCGGCTCAATGCCTAGGGGACCACTGATGAGCGAGACGATCGACAAGACGGACACCACGACGTTCCCGATGGCGGGCAAGTGTCCGTTCGGCGGCGACCGGATCGGCGGCGCCCACGGCAACCGTCCGACGCTGGAGAACTGGTATCCCCATCGCCTGCGGGTGGAAGTGCTCCACCAGAACGGGCTGGCGGCCGATCCCCTCGGGCCGGATTTCGACTACGCGGCTGAGTTCGCCAAGATCGACTTCGAGGCGCTCAAGCGCGACATCAAGCAGTTCCTGACCTCGTCGGTGGACTGGTGGCCCTCCGACTACGGCAATTACGGCCCGCAGATGATCCGCATGGCCTGGCACTCGGCCGGCACCTACCGGATCGCCGACGGGCGCGGCGGCGCCGGCACCGGGATGCAGCGCTTCGCGCCGATCTCCAGCTGGTGGGACAACGGCAACACCGACAAGTCGCGCCGCCTCCTGCAGCCGATCAAGCACAAGTACGGCAACGCCCTGTCCTGGGCCGACCTGATGGTCCTGACAGGCAATTGCGCCCTGGAGATCATGGGTCTGCCGACCTACGGGTTCGGCGGCGGGCGGCTCGACGCCTGGGAGGCGGACAACGCCACCTACTGGGGCCCCGAGGTGGTCGAGATGGGCTCGGTCTCGAGCTTCGACGACATGGTGAACCGCGACAAGCGCTGGCGCGGCAAGAACGGCGACGCCGACTACGACCTGGAGAACCCGCTCGCCGCCTCCCACCAGGCGCTCATCTACGTGAACCCCGAGGGACCCTACGCCAACGGCGATCCGCAGGGGTCGGCCAACGACATCCGGGTGACCTTCACCCGCATGGCGATGAACGACGAGGAGACCGTGGCGCTGATCGCGGGCGGCCACGCCTTCGGCAAGAGCCACGGCATGACCCCCGCCAAGGAGATCGGTCCGCCCCCCGAGATGGCGCCGATGGAGGCGATGGGCCTCGGCTGGCACAATCCGAAGGGGTCCGGCTCCGGCAAGGACACGATGACCAACGGCATCGAGGGCAGCTGGACGCCCGATCCGACCAAGTGGGACAACGCCTATCTGGAGAACCTCTTCAAGTTCGAGTGGGAACAGACCAAGAGCCCGGCCGGGGCGCTCCAGTGGACGCCGAAGGACCCCAACGCGCCGAAGACGCCGGACGCCCATGTCGCGGGTCAGATGCACCCGCTGATGATGATGACCTCGGACATCGCCCTCAAGGTCGATCCCGAGTACCGCAAGGTCTGCGAGAAGTTCCTCAACGACTTCGACGCCTTCACCCAGGCCTTCTCCAAGGCGTGGTACAAGCTCACGCACCGCGACATGGGTCCGAAGCACCGCTATCTCGGCCCGGAGGTGGTGATCGAGGACGGGCTCCTGTGGCAGGATCCGCTGCCGGAGCGCGACTACGACCTCGTCGGCGAGGCCGAGATCGCCGTGCTGAAGCAGGCGATCGCCGGGACCGGCCTGTCGGTGTCCGATCTGGCCTTCACGGCCTTCTCGGCGGCCTCGACCTATCGGGACAGCGACAAGCGCGGCGGTGCCAATGGCGGCCGACTCGCCCTCGCCCCGCAGAAGGATTGGGCCGTCAACCGCCGGGCCGCGCCGGTGATCGAGGCCCTGCGCAACGTGATGTCGACCTTCAACGGCGGGCGCAGCGACGGGAAGAAGATCTCCCTCGCGGACCTGATCGTGCTCGGCGGCTGCGTCGCCGTGGAGAAGGCGGCCCGCGATGCCGGAGTCGACACGCCGGTGCCGTTCACGCCGGGCCGGGTGGACACGACCCAGGCGCTCACGGACCTCGAGATGTTCGAGTGGCTGAAGCCGGTGGTGGACGGGTTCCGCAACTACGTCGATGACGGCTTCGGGCAGATGACCCGCAGCGTCTCGCCGGAGGAGATGTTCCTCGACAAGGCCAACCTGCTGACGTTGACGGCCCCGGAATGGACCGTCCTGACCGGCGGCCTGCGGGCGCTCAACGCCAACCACGACGGGTCGAACCGGGGCGTCCTGACCGATCGGATCGGGGTGCTGACGACCGACTTCTTCCGCAACCTGACCGACGTCGATCTGGTCTGGGAGAAGGCGGATGCGGACGGGATGACCTTCGCGCTCAAGGACCGTGCGAGCGGCCAGACGAAGTTCGAGGCGACCCGCAGCGACCTCGTCTTCGGGTCGAACGCACAGCTCCGGTCGATCGCCGACGCCTACGCGGGCAGCGACGGCCAGCGGCGCTTCGTGGCGGACTTCGTCAAGGCCTGGGACAAGGTCATGATGCTCGACCGCTTCGACGTGAAGGGTCACCGGCGCTACGCGCCGATGGCGGCCTGACACCCGCCCTCAAGATACGCCCGCGCGGCCTGCGCGGGCGTTATTCCGGAGCATGCGCCGCGGACGGACCGACGATGTCCGCGGCCGCGCCTTCCGTCCCGCAGCCTCAGGTCCCGAGGCTGTGTGTGGCCAGTGCAGCCCAGTAGGCCGCGCCGACCGGCAGGGCCTCGTCGTTGAAATCGTAGCCCGGATTGTGGAGCGGCAGGCTCGGCCGCGTCCCGTCGGTGCCGATCCAGGCATAGGCGCCCGGGCAGGCTTCGAGCATGTAGGCGAAATCCTCCGACGCCATGGAGGGGCCGACATCGCCACGGCGCGCGGTGATGTCCGGGACGGTCCCGGCGGCCGCGAGGGCGGTGCCGACGGCATCGGCGGTGTTGACCGTGGCCGGGTATCCGAACCGGTACGCCACCTCCGCGCGGGCGCCGTGCGTGCCGGCGGTCCCGCCGGCGATGGCCTCGATGAGCTCCGCGACGCGCTTGCGCACCGCCTCGTCCAGGCAGCGGACCGTGCCGCGGATGACGGCGTGGTCGGGAATGACGTTGTATGCGTCGCCGCCGTGGATCTGCGTGACGCTGAGCACGACCGGCTCCGTGGGGGCGATGCGGCGGCTGACGATGGTCTGCAGGGCGAGGACGATCTCGGAGACGACCACGAGCGTGTCGGTGCCGCGCTCCGGCATGGCCGCATGGGTGCCGAATCCGGTGACCGCGATCTCGAACGTGTCGAGGGAGGCCATGATGGCGCCGACCCGGGTCGCGAAGGTCCCGAGGGGCAGGCCCGGCCAATTGTGCAGCCCGTAGACGGAGTCGCAGGGGAACAGCCGGAACAGGCCGTCCTCGACCATCGCGCGCCCGCCGCCCTCGCACTCCTCCGCAGGCTGGAAGATGAAGTGGACCGTCCCGGTCAGGTCGGTGCGGGCCGCGAGATGCCGCGCCGCGCCGAGCAGCATCGCCACGTGGCCGTCATGGCCGCAGGCATGCATCACGCCGGGCGTCCGGGAGGCGTAGGCGACGCCTGTCGCCTCCTGGATCGGCAGGGCGTCCATGTCGGCCCGCAGGCCGATGGTCGGGCCGTCGCCCCGGCTCAGGGTCCCGACCACGCCCGTGCGCCCGAGCCCGGTCTTCACGGACAGGCCGCAGGCGGCCAGTTCCCGCGCGACGAGATCCGCCGTGCGGACCTCCTGGTAGGCCAGTTCGGGATAGGTGTGCAGGTCGCGCCGCCACGCGACCATCCGCTCCACGGTCTCTGCCTCGATCCCCATGTGGTCTCTCACCCATGCCAGAGGCCGCCGGAGCGCCTCGTTCCCCCTGCCTCACCCTACGCCGGACGGCGCGGCGGTTCACCCCAGCGGCGGATGCATGAAGAACTGCGCGATCAGGGCCGCACCGAGGAACGTCCCGGCATTGGCCATGAACGAGACCACCACGATCCGCCAGCCGAGGCGGCGGAAGGCGGGCACGTCCTTGGCGACGGAGAGGCCCGCGAAGGTCAGGATCGGCGTGGCCAGGGCCAGGAAGTTGATCTTGCCGGTCAGGGCGGCGATCTCGGCGGCGTAGGGCGTGCCGGGATAGGTCAGGGCCATGCCGATGATCGAGACCCACAGGACCGCCGGCAGGCGCCGGCCGAGGAGCAGGTAGACGATCCAGCCGGCCAGCACGGTGCCGATGATGATCGCCATCCCGCCGACGACCTTCGCGTCCGGGACGACGCCGTAGGTCAGCCAGTTGCCGATGAGCCCGTAGGCACCGATCAGGATCCAGGCCAGGACGGTCTCGGCGAGGCCGATCCGCACCTCCTGATGGACCGGTGCCTCCGCCTGCGGGTCGACCGCCGCCGGGCGGGCGGCATCCGGCCGGTTGCGGCCGAGGATCGGCTCCAGCTTGCCGTAGGCCCAGATCGTGAAGGGCAACGACAGGAACAGGGTGAAGTACGTGCCGATCGTCGTGGTGACGAGGTTGCTGGCCGCCGCGAAGGTCGCGACATCCTTGGCGACCTCGGGGGTCTGCTGAGCGGCGATCGCCCCCGAGGCGGCGGCCATCATGCTGCCGGAGCCGACGCCGGCGCCCATCGCCAGGGCCAGCGGGTTGAAGACGCCCAGGCTGGCGATCAGCCCGGCCAGCAGGGCGATGAACACCGCGCCGAACACCGTGCCGGTCAGGTACTCCGCCAGCACGCCGCGGCCCTCCGGAGAATCCATGCCGTAGCGCTCGCCGATGATGGCGAGGCTCGGCTCGCGGCCGACCGAGAAGGTCGCGCCGATCGCCTCGCGCTTGATGCCGAGGAGGAGCGCCACCGGCAGGCCGAACACCATCGTCCCGAAGAAATGGCCGAATTCCTGGAAGGCGAGCGCCCAGCCCGAGGCCAGGATCTTCGGCAGCGAGCCCCCGACCAGCAGGCCGAGCTTGGCGATGAAGATCAGCAGCGCCGGCTGGAGATAGGCCCCGGCCGCGTTCTGCAGGGCGCCCGTCAGCCGCAGGGGCGCCGGGAAGCGCGGGCTCATCAGCCCCAGGGCCCCGCCGAGGAGCAGGGCCCAGAGCAGCGGCAGCAGGACGATCTTGCCGGCCCCCACCGGGATGCTGACGTTGCCGATCGCCTCGGCGATGATGACGATGACCAGGGCGAGCAGGAACAGCGTCAGCTTCCCGCCGCCGGAAACGGGCGGCGCGTCCGGCCGCGTGTTCGTCGCAAACAGTTCGCCCGCCATCGTCATCCTCCCCGCCCCTCCGGGGCTGCCCATCGCCCTGCCTGCCGGACTTGGCCGCCGGTCGTGTCGGTTGATCCCGTCCGTCGCCCCCCGCGCCCGGCGCCTAGCCCACGTAGCCGAAGGTCACCGCCGGCTGGGCCGCGGTCTCGACCCAGACGCTCTTGGTCTGCGTGTAGGCCATCAGCGCCTCGCGGCCCGAGGAGCGGCCGAAGCCCGAGCGGCCGAAGCCGCCGAACGGCGAGGCCACGTTGATGGTCTTGTAGCCGTTGACCCACACCGTTCCGGCCCGCAAAGCCGCCGCGACCCGGTGGCCGCGACCGCCGTCGCCGGTCCAGACCGCGCCCGCGAGGCCGTAGGGCGTGCCGTTGGCCAGCGCCACCGCCTCGTCCTCGCCGTCGAACGGCAGGACCGTGAGGACCGGGCCGAACACCTCCTCCCGGGCGATCGCCGCGTCCGGCGCGACGCCGTCCACGATGGTCGGGCCGAAATAGAAGCCGCCCGTGTCCCGCAGGGACGCGGGGCAGGCCCCGCCGGCCGCGATGGTGGCGCCGGCGCTCGCCGCGGCCTCGACCATGCCGGCGATCTTGTCGCGCTGGCGCCGGTTGTTGATCGGCCCGATCTGCGTCGCCGGGTCGGTCGGCGCCCCCACCGGGATGCGCGCGGCGGCGTGGGACAGGCGCTCCACGAAGGACGCGTGGATCGAACGGTGCACGAGGAGGCGGGAGCCCGCCACGCAGCTCTGGCCGGCGCCGCCGAAGATCGCGGCCTGCGCGCCGATCAGCGCCCGGTCGAGGTCGGCGTCGGCGAACACGATGTTGGCCGACTTGCCGCCGAGCTCCAGCACGCTCGGCACGATGGCGCGGGCCGCCGCGGCGGCGATCTGCGCGCCGGCCTCGGCCGAGCCGACGAACACGACGAGGCGGGTGTCGGGATGGGCCACCGCGGCGGCCCCCGTGGTCGGACCGGCGCCGGCCAGCACCGAGACGAGGCCGCGGGGCATCCCCTCGGCGCGGTCGCAGAGCAGGCCCAGCGCCAGCGAGGTCAGCGGTGTCAGCTCGGAGGGCTTCAGCACCACGGCGTTGCCGGCGCAGAGGGCCGGGGCGATCTGCCAGCCGGCGGTGAAGATCGGCGCGTTCCAGGGGGTGATCTGCACCACGGTGCCGAAGGGCTCGTGGCGGGTGTAGTTCAGGTGCGAACTCGGCACCGGGATGACGTCGCCGTGAAGCTTGTCGCACCAGCCGGCATAATACTCGAACATCTCGGCGACCTTGGCGACCTCGCCGCGCGTGTCGCGGATCGGCTTGCCGGCCGAGAGGGTCTCCAGCTCAGCGAGCGCCCCGGCGTGCTGCCGGACCAGGGCGGCGACCGCCCACAGGGCCCGGCCCCGGGCGGCGGCGCTCATCCCCCACCACGCGCGCTGGGCGTCGCGGGCCGCCGCCATCGCGGCCTCGACCACCGACGGCCCGGCATCGGCGAAGGTCGCGAGCACGCCGCCGTCCGCGGGGTTGACGAGGTCGAGGGCGGCGCCGGTCCCGGCGAGGACCTCGCCGGCCACGACGCTGCCGATGCGGCCGCCCGGCAGGAAGTCGGTCAGGAGGGCGGCGACCCGGTCGGCGGCGGGCGAGTGCGACGTGCCGGACATCAGTGGGCTCCCTTGGGATCGCGGTAATCGGCCATGCGGGTGAAGTCGGCCGTGTCGGGGATCGCGGCCTGCGTGGCCTGCCAGATCCGCTTCACCTCGGCGGAGAGCGGCAGGTCGATCCCGCATTCGGCGGCGAGCTCCAGGGCGAGGCGCACGTCCTTGCGCATCAGGCCGGCCGAGAAGCCGCTGTCGAAGGTGCCGGACTGGACCCAGCGCGGGACCATGACCTCGCTGATCGCGCTGCGGCCGGTGGCGGTGTTGACGACCTTGACCGCCTCGTCGGCCGAGAGGCCCGCGGCCTCCGAGAGGCGCAGGGCCTCGCCGGTGGTCACGAGATGGGCCGCCACCAGCAGGTTGTTGACGAGCTTGACGATGTTGCCGGCGCCCGACGGCCCGACATGGGGGGCGCGGGCCGACATGGCCTCCAGGACCGGCCGGGCCAGGGCGTAATCCGCCTCCGCCCCGCCGACCATCATGGTCAGGGTCCCCTCGGCGGCGCCGGACGGGCCGCCGCTCACCGGCGCGTCGAGGAGCGCGTGGCCGGCCGCGGCGAGGCGCTCGGCCAGGCGCCGAGTGGTGCCGGGATCCGAGGTCGAGGTGTCGACCACGACCACCTTGCGGTCGGTCCGGGACAGGAGGCCGCCCTCCGCGGTGACCACCGCCTCCACGTCCCGCGCCAGCGGCAGCGAGAAGACCAGGGCGTCGGCCGCTTGCAGGACCTCGTTGAGGGTGTTGAGTGTCGTCACGCCGGCGGCCTCCGCGGCCGGGCGCCGGGCCGGGCTGAGGTCGTAGCCCAGGACCGTGAAGCCCTTGCGGGCCAGGGTCGCGGCCATGCCCAAACCCATATTGCCGAGCCCGACGACCCCTACCGTTGCGATGGTCATGCCGATCCGTCCTCACGATGCGGCACTATCGTTCCGGTAATAGAGCGTTGCGACAACAACCGATTTCTGCACGATGCGTGCGGAAATTCAGCACGGTCCCGGTCAGGCCGGCGGCGGCCGGAACGCCACCATGTGGTCGGCCAGCCAGCCCAGCAGCCGGGCCGCCCCCTCGGGCAGCCGTCGCCCGGCCCGGATGACCAAGTGGGCGCTCGCCTCGGACAGGATGGCGTCGCGCAACGGCACCGCGTCCAGGAGGTCGGCGCGCAATTCGGCCGCGACCACGAAGCGGGGCAGGAAGGCCACCCCCATGGCCGCCATGACGAAGCGGCGGTGCAGCTCGAAGGACGCCGTCTCCAGCCGCGGCACCAGCCGGAACCCGCCATCCGCCTCGACGCGGCCGAGGAGCTGGCGCACCCCGTGGTCGGGCGGCAGCAGGGCGGCCGGCTCGGTGGCGAAGCTGCGCAGGGGAACCGGCGCCGACCCATTGGCGAGGGGGTGACCCTTCGGCAGGACGGCGAGCAGGGGCTGCCGGGCGGAGACGACGCCGCGGACATCCGGATGCGCGGGCGGATTGTAGACGAGGCCGATATCCGCCTCACCCCGCGCGATCGCCGCGAGGATGCCGTCGGTGGTGCCGATCTCGACCTGATAGGCGATGCCCGGATGGTCCTGCGCGAAGCCCGCGAGGGCGTTGTCGAGGAGGTCGATCAGGAAGCCGGCGCCGCAGCGCAGGCTGATCGTCCCCCGCTGCACCCCGCGCAGGCGCTTGAGCTGGTCCTCGAGGAGCGCCGCCTCGTCGGCCTGCCGCTGCGCGTGCTCGGCGACCAGACGGCCGGCCTCGGTGGGGACCACGCCCCGGGGCAGGCGTTCGAGCAGCGTCTCGCCGACCTGCGCCTCCAGCTCGATGATCTGCCGACTGACGGCCGAGGCGGCGACGTTCAGGCCCTCGGCGGCGGCCCGGACCGAGCCCGCGCGCACGACGGCGAGGAGGTAGCGCAGGGCGCGGTCGTTCACGGCGGCGGGCCTCCGGCGGCCGCACCGTGCCGGTCGATCGCGACGGTCCCCCGCGCCACGACGAGCACGGGCGCCTGGCGCTCGACGATCACCTGGGGCACGCCGCCGGCGCGGAAGGCGATCAGGTCGGCCCGGGCCCCCGGCGCCACCACGCCCGGGCCCAGTTCCAGAACCCGCGCCGGGACGGTTGTGACGGGGTCGAGCAGCGCGGCGAGCTCTCCGTCGGTGCGGAGATCGAACCGATAGGCGGCGAGCTGGGCACGGTCGACCATGCCGGTGACCGTGGCTGGATTCCAGCAGTCGCGGACATTGTCGGTGCCGAAGCAGACCGGGACGCCGCGGTCCCGCAGCCGCGGGATCGGCGGGCATCGGCGCCCGCCCGGCACGCTGCTGAGGATCGCGACGCCGGCCCGGTTCAGGCCTTCCGCGATCCGGCCGAGTTGGAGATCGTCGGCTTCCGCGAGGGCGAAGGCGTGGCTGATCGTGACCCGCCCGCCGAGGCCGGCCGCCGCCGTGCGGGCCGCGATCGCCGCGATCGTGTCGAGGCCGGCTTCGCCGCCGTCGTGAAGGTGGATGTCGATACCCCTTCCGTGACGCTCGGCCAGGGCGAAGACGATGTCCAGGTGACCGTCGCGATCGCCGTCGATGCCGACGGGATCGAGGCCGCCGACGAGATCGGCGCCCATCCGCAGGGCCTCGTCCAGGTCGCCCGCGACCGGCGGGCATCCCAGGATCCCGCTCTGCGGGAAGGCGACGATCTGGATCTGCATCCGGTCGGACCAGCGCGCCCGCAGGTCGAGGATCTGGGCGAGGTGGTCGAGCCGCGTGACGTCGTCGATGTCGACATGGGTCCGCAGGCTCGTCGTGCCGCCGCGGAGCATGCGTTCGAGGAGGGCCTCCGCGCCCTGCGCGGCGAGCGGCACCCGCGTGGTCCGGCGGAAGGCCTTCTCGTCCGCGATGATCGCGCGGACGGATCCCTGCGCCCGGTGGGGGCGCCAAGCGAGGCCGAGCAGGCACTTGTCGAGATGGACGTGCCCGTCCGCCAAGCCCGGCAGCACCAGGGCGCCGCCGAGGTCGATCGTGCGAGCGGCAGGGGGCAGCGGCGCGCCGGGATCGTGCAGGACGGCCACGCGGCCGTCCCGGATGTCGATGGTCGCCCGGCGGCCTTCGGCGAGCGTGACATCGCGCAGGCGCAGGTCGCAGGGGGCTACCGTGTCAGAACCGGGACTCGACGTCATGCCGGGGCTCCTCTCGCATCCTGATCCGCGGCGGCCATCAGAGGGGCCGGCCCGCCGCCACGACGGTCCGGATGGCGAAGCTCGATTGCAGCCGGGCCACGCCGGGGAGACGCGACAGGACATCCTTGTGCAGCCGCTCGTAATCGGCCGCGTCGACCACCTTGAGCTTGACCAGGTAATCGGCCGTCCCGGTCATCAAATAGCAATCCTGCACCTCGGGACAGCGCCGGACGGCCGCCTCGAAGCGGTTGAGGTAATCCTCGGTCTGGCGGTCCAGGGTGAACTGCGTGAGCACCACGAGGCCCGGCGCGTCGGCGCCGCCGCCGATCAGCGCCGTGTAGCCCCGGATGATCCCGGATTCCTCCAGCAGGCGCACGCGGCGGTGGCAGGCGGAGGCGGACAGGCCGATTGCGGCGGCGAGGTCGGCATTGCTGATCCGGCCGTCGACGCGCAGGGCCTGGATGATGCGGCGGTCGATCTCGTCCACAGCGGGTCACGAAGGATCTTCGAAATCGTCGTAGAAACTTGCACGGGCAGCCCATCGTCGCAAGACGCTTCGACACATCGCACGCCTGTTCGACGATCCTCCGTATAGCTTGGCGGCAGCGCATCAGGGAGCCGCCCCGGGGGTCGCCATGAGCAGGATCGATCGCGATCACCGGCCCGATGCCGGTCCCGCAGGCACGGCAGCCGCGCTCCTGACGATCGACCTCGGGGCCATCGCCGACAATTACCGCGCCCTCGCGTTGCAGGCCGGGCCGGCCGTCTGCGCGGCGGTGGTCAAGGCGGACGCCTACGGGCTCGGCGCCGACCGGGTGGCGCCGGTCCTGGCCGCCGCCGGCTGTCGGCACTTCTTCGTGGCGCAGGTCGGCGAGGGCGTCGCCCTCCGGGCGATCCTCGGCCCCGGCCCCGTGATCGCCGTGCTCAACGGCGCCTCCCCGGGCAGCGAGGCGGCCTGCGCGGCCCACGACCTCGTCCCCGTCCTCAACGACCGGTCGCAGCGCGACGGCTGGCAGGGTCTCGCCCGGCGCCTGGACCGGCGCCTGCCCGCGATCCTCCAGATCGATTCCGGCATGGCCCGGTTCGGCTTCGCGCCGGACGAAGCCTGCGCGCTCCTCGACGCGCCGGACGCGCTCGCGGGCCTCGACCTGCAGCTGGTGATGAGCCACCTCGCCTGTGCGGGCGAGCCGGACAGCCCCGTCAACGCGGCGCAGCGCGCCGTCTTCGAGGTCGTCCGGCGGCGCCTGCCGGCCGTGCCCGCGAGCCTCGCGGCCTCCTCCGGGATCTTCCTCGGGCCGGACTTCCGGTTCGACCTGGTGCGCCCCGGCGCCGCCCTCTACGGGATCGCCCCGCAGGCGGACGCCCCGAATCCGATGCGGCCGGTGATCGGTCTGCGGGCGCGGGTGATGCAGACGCGCAGCGTCCCGGCCGGAACCCCCGTCGGCTACGGGCACGCGGCGACCGTCGGCCGGGACAGCCGCCTCGCCACCGTGGCGATCGGCTACGCGGACGGGTTCTTCCGCAGCACCGCCGGTGGGGCGGCCTGGTTCGGCGGCACGCGCCTGCCCGTGGTCGGGCGGGTCTCGATGGACAGCCTCGTCCTGGACGTCACCGACCTGGCCCCCGGCACGATCGGGCCGGGGGCGCTCGTCGACATCATCGGGCCGGAGCGCGACGTCGACGCCGTCGCCGCGGCGGCCGGCACGATCGGCTACGAGGTCCTGACCAACCTCGGCCACCGCTTCCACCGCGTCTATCTCGGAGCCTGAGGCCCGCCATGAACGTCCTCATCCTCGGCGGCGGCGTCGTCGGCGTCACCTCGGCCTATTACCTCGCCCGGGCCGGCCATCAGGTGACCGTGCTGGAGCGCCAACCCGGCGCCGGCCTGGAGACCAGCTTCGCCAATGCCGGCCAGGTCTCGCCGGGCTACGCGGCGCCCTGGGCGGCCCCCGGGATCCCCGTGAAGGCGCTCAAGTGGCTGATGATGCGGCACCGCCCCCTGGTGCTCTGGCCGCGCCTGGAGCCCCGCCTCTACGGCTGGCTCACGCGGATGCTCGCCAACTGCACCGAGGAGGCCTACCGGCGGAACAAGGGCCGCATGGTCCGGCTCGCCGAGTACAGCCGCGACGTGCTGCGCGACCTGCGCACCGAGACGGGCATCGCCTACGACCACCGGGAGAAGGGCACGCTGCAGCTCTTCCGGACGCAGAAGCAGCTCGACCATGTCGGCGACGACACCCGCGTCCTCGACGCCTACGGCGTGCCCTACACGGTGCTGGATCCGGCGGGCTGCATCGCCGCGGAGCCCGCGCTCGCGGCGGTGCCGGACGTGTTCGTCGGCGGCCTGCGGCTGCCGGGCGACGAGACCGGCGACGCGCACCTGTTCACGCAGCGCCTCGCCGCGATCTGCGAGGGCCTCGGCGTCACCTTCCGCTACGGGACGGCGATCGCGCGCCTGCACCATGCCGGCGACCGGGTGACGGCGGTGGAGACCGCTGGCGGTGAGCTCCTGCGGGCGGAGGCCTACGTGGCGGCGCTGGGCAGCTACACGCCGGCCCTGCTGCGCCCCCTCGGGATCGCCCTGCCGGTCTACCCGGTGAAGGGCTATTCCCTGACCCTGCCCATCACCGATGCGGCCGCCGCCCCGGTCTCGACGGTGATGGACGAGACCTACAAGGTGGCGATCACCCGGCTCGGCGACCGCATCCGCGTCGGCGGCACCGCCGAACTCGCCGGTTTCAGCAGCGCCCTGCGCCTGCCGCGCCGCGAGACCCTCGCGCGCTCGGTGCAGGACCTGTTCCCCGCGGGCGGCGACCTCTCCCGGGCCGCGTTCTGGACCGGCCTGCGGCCGATGACGCCGGACGGCACGCCGATCGTCGGGGGGACGCGGGTCGCGAACCTGTTCACCAACACCGGCCACGGCACCCTCGGCTGGACGATGGCCTGCGGCTCGGGCCGCCTGCTCGCCGACCTCGTGTCCGGCCGGGCCCCGGAGATCGCGAGCGACGATCTGGCGCTCGACCGCTACGCCGCGTGAGCCGGCCGGGCTTTCCGCGCCGCGTGGTGACGGCGGTGCCGGCACGCGGCGCCCTGGGGACGTGGCGCACGGGCACAGCCTCGCCTCGTCCTGCGCGGGGCCGGCCCCGACCCTGCCGGCGCTGAAGCGGCCGCCGCGAGCGGTCGCCGCGAGTGGTCGCGAAGCCCTGCCCCGGGCCTGCCCAATGATTCGGCACTCTTCGCGACACGACTGCAAGTTGATTACATCGCGTTCATGAAGCGCCGATGTCCGACATCACCGGACGACTTCACAACGGCCTGAGCAACCCTTCGCATCCCGTCGAGTTTAGGATCTGAACCAACGATCCGGGTGCGCAGATGAGTTTCATCGTCGTACAGGGCAGGGAAGATCAAGAGCAGGCGGATGCCGTGCTCAGAGGCGTCGCCGACGGGCTGGCCAGCCTGTTTCCCGTGCCCGATCATCCGCCCGGTGTTCAGGACCTGCTGGATGCCCGGACACAGGAGGCCGGCATCCGCGCAGGCAGCATCGCAACGTCGAGCGGGCGGAGTACGAAGCGCGCGAAAGCGGGTGCGCGCCGCGGCGGGGATATGGGGCCGCCTCCGGCCCGCGCCGTGAAGACGGCTCCCGCCGGGGCGCTGCGCGGATCGCCTCCGCAATACAGCCGCACGCGGGCGCGCCGGGCGAGATCCGAGGCGAAGTCCGAGCGTCGCGACCAGTCCTGAGCCCGAGGCCGGCGGTCACACCGGCCTCAGCGCGGCCCCGCCACGGTCAGGCCGAACCGCCGGATCTCCCCGGGCATCTGCTCGAGCGGCAGGACCTTGGCGGCCGCGCCGCGGTCGATCGCCTCCTTGGGCATCCCGAACACCACGCAACTCGCCTCGTCCTGCGCCACGGTCTGCGCCCCGGCCCGGCGCATCTCCAGCAGGCCGTTGGCGCCGTCGTCGCCCATGCCGGTCATCAGGATGCCCAGCGCGTTCGCGGCCGCCGCCCGGGCGGCCGACCGGAACAGCACATCGACGGACGGGCGATGGCGCGCGACGAGCGGACCGTCCTTCACCGACACCGCGTAGCTGCCGCCTCGGCGCTCGACCATGAGGTGCCGCCCGCCCGGGGCGATCAGGGCCCGGCCCCGCAGCACCGGATCGCCGTCCTCCGCCTCCTTGACGGTGATCGCGCAGAGCCCGTTCAGGCGCTTGGCGAAGGCCGCCGTGAAGTGCTCCGGCATGTGCTGCACGATGACGAGGCCGGGGGACTCGGCGGGCAGCACCTCGAGCACGTCGCGCAGGGCTTCCGTCCCGCCCGTCGACGCGCCGATGCAGACGATCCGGTCGGTCTCGACCACGACGCGTCCGGGCACGGGCGGCGGCAGGACGACATCGGCCGAGAGCTTCGCTTCGACGAGCTGTCGCGGCGGCCGGCTGCCGCGCAGCTTGGCCCGGGCGGCCGCGCGCACCGCGTCGCAGACCCGCACCGTGGATTCGAGCAGGAACTGGCGGGTGTCGACCCGCGGCTTCGGCAGTACGTCGACGGCGCCCGCCTCCAGCACCTCGAACAGGATCCGGGAACCCGCCTCGGTCAGGGTCGAGCAGACGATCACCGGGAGCGGCTTCTGCGCCATGATCTTGCGCAGGAAGGTCAGGCCGTCCATGCGCGGCATCTCGAGATCGAGGATGATGACGTCCGGGATCTCCTCCTGGATCCGGCGGGCGGCGATGAACGGATCGGCCGCGGTACCCAGGACCGCGATGTCGGGCGCCGTCTCCAGGATGCCGCACAGGGTCTGGCGGACGGAGGCCGAGTCGTCGACGATGAGGACGCGGATCGGTCTCGACGCATTCACCGGCCGGAATCCCTCAGCTTGCTGAAGACGGTCGAGGACATCTGGTCGAGGCCCGCCACGCCGACGCCCGCCATCGATTCGGAATGGCCGACGATCAGGTATCCGCCGGGGCGCAGGTGCCCGGCCAGGCGTGCGACCACGGCCTTCTGGGTCGGCTTGTCGAAGTAGATCAGCACGTTGCGGCAGAAGACGAGGTCGACGTCCCGGTCGATCGGGTAGCTTTCGTCCATCAGGTTGAGCCGCTGGAACCGCACCCGGGCGCGCAGCTCGGGCACGATCCGCCCCTCGCGGCGGGCCGGATCGCGCGCGACCATCACGTAGCGCCGCCGCAGGTCCGGCGGCACCGCCTCCAGCATCTCCTCCGGGTAGATCGCCGTCCGGGCGCGGTCGAGCACCTCCGAGGAGATGTCGGTCCCGAGGATGGCGTAGCGGAACCGGTCGGCGGCCATGTCCTGCAGGACCATCGCCAGCGTATAGGCCTCCGCCCCGGTCGAAGCCGCCGCGCTCCAGACCTTGAGCAGCGGCCGGTCGCCCCGCGCCGCCAGCCGCGGGACGATCGTCGTGCGCAGCAGATCGAAATGCGCCGGCTCGCGGAAGAAGTCGGTCTTGTTCGTCGTCACGCAGTCGACGAGGTGCGGGAACTCGTCCGCGAGATGGCCCGCCTCGAACAGGTGGTGGCCATAGGCCTCGAGGGTCGGAAGATCGAGGGCGCGCATGCGCTTGCGCAGCCGGCCCTCGACCATGGTGCGCTTGGCCGGCGGCAGCTGGATGCCGGCATGGTGCTGGACGAGGTCGGCGACCGAGCGGAAATGCCGGTCGCTCAGGTGACCCGGATCGGTCTCCATGGTCCCGGGTCCGCTCAGGCGGCCTGGGGCGACGCGGCGAGCGCGGGCCCGTCGCCGTCCATGAGCGCGACGAGGTCGAACACCACCACGAACGCCTCGCCCCGGCGGCCGATCCCGGCGATGTAGCGCGCGTTCCAGCGGCCGCCGACCTCGGGGGCCGCCTCCATCTCGGTCCCGTCGAGTTCCGTCACCTCGATCACCCGGTCGGCCACGAACCCGACCCGGAGCGCCCGGCCCGGCATCGGCACGTTGAGCAGGATGATCCGCGTCGCCGGCGTGCGCGCCACGGGCGGCAGTCCGAGCTTGGTGCGCAGGTCCACCACCGGGTAGCTCTGCCCGCGCACGTCGATCATGCCGAGCAGGAAGGCCGGCGCCTGCGGCAGGGCCGCCGGGACCCGGTAGTCCAGGATCTCGTGGACGTGCTCGACGTCGATCCCGAAGGTCTCGGCGCCGAGACCGAGGGTCAGGTACTGCCACACACTGGACATGCAGAGTCTCCGGATGGACTGCGACGCGCGCCGACGGCAGGATCCGCGCGGGGACGAGCGCCGCGCGGATCCGGGCCTCGCCCGACAGGTCGGGCGACCTGTCGGGCGAGATGTCAGGCGACGCGGGTGAAGGCGGCGTCCTGCGCGTCGCCCTCGCCCATGTCGAGGGCGAAGCCCCCGGCCGCGGCCGGGTTGCGCCCCACCGCCCGCTTCGGGCTCGGCGAGCGGATCGCCGCCGAGGGCGCGCCCATCCGCGTCGCGGTCGCGCGCAGCCGCGTCACCGCCTGATCGACACCGGCCAGAGGCCCGGCCGGTGCGGCCGCCTCGGTGATGCGGAAGTAGGCGATCGTCGCCTGCAGCTTCTCGGCCTGGGTGGCCAGTTCCTCGGAGGTGGCCGAGACCTGCTCGGAGGCGCTGGCGTTCTGCTGGGTCACCTTGTCGAGCTGCTGGATCGCCTGATTGATCTGGCCCGAGCCGACATCCTGCTCGCGGCAGGCGGCGGTGATCTCCTCCACCAGGCTGGCGGTCTTCTTGATGTCGGGCACGAGCTTGCCGAGCATGTCGCCGGCCTGCTGGGCGGCCTTGACGGTGTCGGACGACAGCGTGCCGATCTCGGCCGCGGCCGCCTGGCTGCGCTCGGCGAGCTTGCGCACCTCGCTGGCCACCACCGCGAAGCCGCGGCCATGCTCGCCGGCCCGGGCCGCCTCGACGGCGGCGTTGAGGGCCAGCAGGTCGGTCTGGCGGGCGATCTCCTGCACGATGGTGATCTTCTGCGCGATGGTCTGCATGGCCTCGACGGCGCGGCCGACGGCGACCCCGCTGGCCTCCGCGTCCTGGGCCGATTGCCGGGCGATCGTCTCGGTCTGGCTGGCGTTCTCGGCGTTCTGCTTCACGTTGGCGGCCATCTCCTCCATCGAGGCCGAGGCCTCCTCGGTCGAGGCCGCCTGCTCGGTCGAGCCCTGCGACAGCTGCTCGGCCGAGGCCGACAGCTCCTGGGACCCCGCCGACACGTTGCTCGCCGCCGCGCTCGCCTCGGCCACGACGGCGCGCAGCTTCGTCAGCATGGTCTGCAGGGCGATGCCCATCGTGTCCTTGTCGGAGAGCGGCCGGGCCTCGACCCTGAGGTCGCCCTGGGCGATGGCGTTGGCGAGCGCGGCCGTCGCGTTCAGGTTCTCGGTCATGCGGCCCATGGCCCCCACGAGGTCGCCGAGCTCGTCGTTGGAGGTGACCTTCGCGGTCTGGCTCAGGTCGCCCATCGCCACCGCGTCGGCGAGGGTCACGGCGCGGCCGAGGCCACGGGAGATCGAGAAGGCGAGCCAGGTGGCGATGCCGAGGCCGAGGAGGAGCGCCGCCGCAACGGTGGCGAGCAGGATCGTCTGGCCCTCGCTCGCATCGGCCTTGGCCCTGCCGACGGCGTCGATCATGCGGCGGTTCTGGAATTCGGCCAGCGTGTCGAAGGCCCGGTTCGCCGCGAGGCTCAGCGTCGCGTATTCGCCGGAGGCGAGGTCGGCGGCCTTGACGGCGGCCCCCGTCTCGATGGTCGCCAGCGCCTTCTGGAACGAGGCCGACCAGGCGGCGTATTTCTGGCGCACCCCCTCGGTCGAGATGCCCTGGGCGGCGCTCGCGCGCAGGAGGTCGTCCATGGCGTGCGCGACCTCATCCCGCACCTGCTTGGCCGCGTTCACCCGCTGCTCCAGCACCTCGAGGGTCGTCGCACCGGTCGCCGATTGAAGCTGTCCCCAGGCCCGCTCCATGCGGATCTGGAAGGCGGCCGCAGACTTGGCCAAGTCGTCACCCGATGTCTCGCCCGAGCGGCCCTTGGCCAAGGTGTCGAGTTCCGAACGGAGCGCCGCCGTCGCCGGCCGACCCGTCGTGTTGATCTCGGCCCAGGTCCTGATGCCGGAATTCTGCTTCGTCAGATCGATGATCTTCCCGGCCAGGGCGCGCTGCTTCTCGTACTTGTCGGACAGGTCATCCAGCAGCCGCTTGCCCTCATCCGCGACGATGTAGCCCTTCGCCTTGGCCAAGCCCGCCACGGCGTCGTTGCGGTTGTCCGCAGCGCGCTTGCTGAACTCCGTCATCTGGGCGTCATCGGTGCTGATCACCGCCGCCCGCACGTTGCTGACGCCATTGATCGCGTGGCCCTTCGCGTCCAGCACGAGGGCCTGCAGCTCGGCGCGGCTGATGACGAACTTCATCGACTCCTCGGAAGACATCAACTTCTGATAGCCGACGCCGCCGGCCGCGGCGGTCAGGAGCAGGACGGCGCCGAAGCCGCCTGCGAGCTTGGCCTTGATCGAGAAACGCATCGTACTCACCCCACGCACGCAACACTTGGACAGGACAGCCACAAGACTTCAGTTGAGGATCTGCTCGAGTTCGGGGACGATGATGAATTCATCCCTCGCCTTGACGATCGACCGGATGTATTCAGGGCGCCACGTCGTGCCGACCGGCGGCACCGCCTGGCAGCTCGCCGGATCGATCTCCGTCACCGCGAACACCTTGTCGGCCACCAGCGCGACCACCACCGGATCGCCCCCCACCGCAACCTCCAGCACCAGGAAGCGCGTGTCCGGGCTGTCCGCCGCCGCCGGCATCCCGAACCGCTCGCGGATGTCGGCCAGGGGGATGACGTTGCCGCGCACGTTCACGATCCGGTCGATATGCGGCCGTGCCCCCGCCACCCGCGTCGCCGGGATCGGATCGATGATCTCGCGCACCATCCCGGCATCCAGCGCGAAGCTCTCCGTGCCGATCCGGAACATCACCACCTGCTGGCCGCCCCGCGACCCCGCCTGCGGTCCGGTTCCGAGAGAACCGCTCGTCACGCCGCCGCTCATCACGCCACCTCCTGATACACGCGCGCGCCCTCGGCGCCGCCGCCGCTCACGAGCCGGCCGACATCGATGATCAGCGCCGCCGTGCCGTCGCCCAGGATCGTCGCCCCCGAGAACGTCGCCACGTCCGCGTGCAGCTTCGACAGCGACTTGATCACCGTCTGGTGGTTGCCGATGATCTGGTCCGCCACCAGCCCGACCCGGGCCTCGCCCGCCGCGACGATGATCACCTTCTGGTGCAGCTCCGGCTCGCCCGCGGCCCCGAACAGGCTGCGCAGCCGCAGGAACGGCACCAGCGCGCCCCGGATGTTCAGGAAGTCCCGCCCGCGCCCGCCGCGCTCGCCGGCGGGCAGCTCGACGCATTCCTCCACCGCCGCCAGGGGGATGACGTAGCGCCCCTCTCCCACCCGGATCAGCAATCCCTCGATGATCGCCAGCGTCAGCGGCAGGCGCAGGGCGACCGTCGTGCCGCCCCCCGGCTCGGTCGCGATGTCGATCGTGCCGCGCAGGCTCTCGATCGTCTTCTTGACCACGTCCATGCCGACCCCGCGCCCCGACAGGGCCGAGATCTCCTGGGCGGTCGAGAAGCCCGGCGCGAACAGGAACTGGTAGACCTGCTGGTCGGTGAGCACCGCGCCGGGCGCGCACAGGCCCTTCTCCTCGGCCTTGGCGCGGATGCGTGCCGCGTCGAGCCCGGCGCCGTCGTCGCGCACGCTCACCAGCACCTGGGCGCCGACATGCTCGGCGGTCAGCGTGATACGCCCGGTCGCGGCCTTGGCGGCGGCGGCCCGGCGCCCGGGCGCCTCGATGCCGTGGTCGATGGCGTTGCGGATCAGGTGGACGAGCGGGTCGGCCAGCCGCTCGATCACGGTCTTGTCGAGTTCGGTGTCCTCGCCGCCGGTGACGAACTCCACCGGCTTGCCGAGATCGCGCGAGAGATCGTGGATCAGGCGGCGGAAACGGCCGAATAGCGCGCCGATGGCGACCATGCGGATGCTCATCGTGGTGTCGCGCAGCCGCGCCGACAGGCGCTCGATCTCCTCCGCGATGCCCTTGAGGCCGGGATCGGCGCTCAGGCCGGCGAGCTGGCTCAGCCGGGCCTGGGCGATGACCAGTTCGCCGACCCGGTCCATCAGCTCGTCGAGCCGCTCCGCCTCGACCCGCACGCTGCTGGCCGGCCGCTCCTCGGCCCGCCGCGCCGGGCTCCGCTCAGCGGTCGGGGCCGCGGGCGCGATCGCCGGCGGCGCGACGGGTGGGGCTTCGACGGAGGCGATGGCGGCGAGACCCGCCGCCGGAGCCGTGACGGTCGGCGGCGCAAACGGCCCGGGCGCGGCCTCGACCGGTTCGGGTGCGGCGTCCGGCTGCGCCGGCGAGACCGGGACCAGGGTCAGGGTCATCTCGTCCCGCACGAACAGGAAGACATCCTCGATCGCCTCGCGGGTCACGGCCGCGCGCAGCGTGACGTCCCAGCCGATGGCGAGGCTCTCGGGATCGAGGCCCGGCAGTTCGGGCAGCGCGTCGAGGCGCGGCACGATCGTGCAGGCGCCGAGGTCGCGCAGCTCGTCGAGGAGCGCCAGGGGATTGGTACCGTTGCGCAGCACGTCGGGCGCGAAGGCGATGCCGATCTGCCAGCCGCCCTCCACCATCGGGATGGGATCGGCGACCGGCTCCGGATGGGGGGCCAACGGCGCGGCGGCGGGGCGGCCGGTGGTGCCGAGGAGCTGCTCGAGTTCGGCCAGGATGGCCTCGCCGATGATGGGCGCGCTGGCCTCGGGCTCCTCGATGAGGCCGCGGATATAGTCCTTGGCCGAGAGAGAGACGTTGACGAGGTCGTGGCCGACCGGAACCTCGCCGCGACGGACGCGGTCGAAGGCGGTCTCGAAGTCGTGGGTGAAGGCGGCGACCTGCTCGAAGCCGAACATGGCGCCCGAGCCCTTGATGGTGTGCAGGGCGCGGAAGGCGGTGTCGATCAGGGCGCGGTCCTCGGGCCTGTCGCCGAGGTCGAGCAGGGTCGTCTCCAGGCAGGCCAGAAGCTCGGCGGCTTCGGCCCGGAAGACGTCGGCTGGATCGAGAGCAGTCATGGGACGGTCGGACCCGCTCACGCTAGACACAGATATAGAATGAACCGCCCGGCTTCGAGCGAACGCGAAGATTTCGACTTTGTCACCGGGCGAATGTCTTTGAACCCAAGCGTTCGGCTGGATTGCCGAGTCGCGCCGCACCCTCACGGCGACGCGAAACGACGATCATCCGCCGCTCGATTTCGCCGGTTGTATATAATCCGACTAAAAATTTTCGGTTAACGCCGAGGTTTCGATGCCTGACGGACAGTATATCCGCCCATCGCCCAGAGAATTTGATTATCGGATACTGAGATCGCGTGAGCCGTGGATCACAGGATCGCCGTATCCGGCATCCTGCGCCGGTCGGTCCGGCACGGGCTCTCGTCGTGCATCCCATGCGGATGCGGGCCGCGACCCTGCTGGGTGCGGCCGGCGGAGAGACGGGGATGAGACGTGGGGCCGGTCGCGGCAGATCCGGCCGCGGCGCAACCGCCGACCGGGCCGGACCGGATTGCCCGCGGACCGCGCCTGGCGGCGCGCTCGGGTTCAGAACAGGTCGATGCCGTCCAGATCGTCGGCGGCCGGGCGCTGCGCGACCGGGGCGACCCCGAGCAGTCGCTCCGTCAGGCGCGCCCGGACCTCGCCGAGGGTGCAGCGCGCGATCGCCGCCTCGATCCAGGCCGGGTCGGCGCCGAAATCTGGCACCGCGCCGTCGCCCGCGCTCGCTCCGGAGAGACGGCCGAGTTCCGCACCGGCCGCGCGCAGCAGGCCTTCGACGTTCTCGATGCGCTGCTTGGCCCGGTCCTGGAACTGCATCGCCACGATCGCCGCCGACACGTCCTCGGTGATGGCCTGCGTCGTCTCGGCGGTCTGGCGCAGGACGCCGGCGACCTGGGCGTTCTGCTCGACGAGGGCCCGCATCACCATGCGGACGCGCAGCTCGGCGGTGCGGCTCTCCTCGGACATGTCGATCGCCGCGATGTCGCCCAGCAGAGCGTGGCTGCTGCGCAGGTCGGCCGCCATGGTGCCGATCTGCTGCTTGATCACGTCCGACAGGGCGTTGATGGTCGTGGCGAGGCCGCGCACCTCGTCGGCGACCACCGCGAAGGCCGCGCCGCTGCTGCCGGCCCGGGCGGCCTCGATCTTGGCGTTCAGGGCAAGCAGGTTGGTCTGGCGGTTGATCTTCTCGATCTCCGCCACGCTGCCCTCGACCGACGACAGGCCGTCGAGCGCCCCCGCCAGCCCCTGCGCGAGGGTCGTCCCGCGGGAGGACATCAGCGTGATCCGCGCGATCAGCGCGGCGAGCGTCTCGCCGAGGCCGGCGGCGACATCTCCGAGGTCCAGGGTCTTGTCGTCGATCCGTACGGTCTGAACCGAGGCGACGAGGCCGCGCACGATCTCCGACTGCTCGCAGGTCGAGGCCGCGATGTTCTGAAAGCGGTTGGACAGGCCGTGGACATTCGCCTCCACATCCGCGGAGACGATCCCGAGCTCGGCGATGAGGGCGTCCAGGAGCCCCCGCTGCTGCGCCGAGAGGCCGAGCCAGGCCTGGAGCAGATCGGCCGACCGCGTGGCGGCCGCCGGGTCGGCCGGGATCTCGATCTGCGGCGCCGGCGACGTATCGGCGGCGGGGGATGCCACCGTCTCGGGACGATCCGGCGGCGCGAGCGCGGAGCCGGACACCGCGCCGGGCACTGCGCCGGATCCGCGCCGTCCGTCGGCCCGCCGGAAGCGGGCCGGGACCTGCCTGAGAATGTCGTGGGCAGCTTGGAAGGACATCAGATGTCGGATCTCTCGGCGTCGACCGTCGCGCGCCGGTCAAGCCGCAAACCGATGGACGGCGTCGGCCCGACGGTAAGGATCGCCGTTAAAGAAAGCGTTATCACCGGCAATGAAGCGCAAGAGCGAGACAACAGATTTCTGTATTGACGCTTGAATTCCGTTCCATGCTGAATCGAATTCCAGCTGTGCAGCGTCCGGCGGCGGCGGCAACAGCGGTGGATTGGTCTGCCGTCGGTCAGAAAGAATTTACCCGCCGCGGTGTTGTCTCCGCCGGAGAGGCGCAGCGGCGCCCAATCCTGTCGTCGAGGGCCTGAACCCGCATGTCCGAGGCTTCCGTCCTCACGCTCGAATCCGACTGCACCATCCGGACGGTCCGGTCGCTGCAGGGCGCTTTGGCGGCGGCCCTCGCCGGCGCGACGCGCCTCACCCTGGACTGCGCGGCGGTCGAGCGCGCGGACATCACCTTCGTCCAGATCGTGCTCGCGGCGGACAAGGCGGCACAGCGTCAAGCCACGGAGATCGCGCTGGCCAATGTGCCGCCGGCGGTCAGCGGCGCGTTCCAACGCGCTGCGATCGCCCTCCCCGGCCAGGCACTCCGCTAGGCCCACGCTTCAAGCACAAGAACGGAATCCTTGTCATGGCCACTGTCCTCGCCGTCGACGACTCGCCCAGCATCCGGCAGATGATCAAGGTCGTCCTCGGCCCGGCCGGCCACACGGTGATCGAGGCCGGCGATGGCGCCGAAGGCTTGGCGAAAGCCAAGAGCGCCAGCCTCAACCTCGTCATCACGGATCTCAACATGCCGGTGATGAACGGACTGGAGATGATCAAGCAATTGCGGACGTTGCCCGCCTGCACGGGCGTTCCGATCCTCTTCCTGAGCACGGAATCGGACGAGGGTATCAAGCAGCAGGCGAAGGCGGCCGGGGCGACCGGCTGGATCACCAAGCCGTTCAAGCCAGAGCAGCTGCTGGCCGTCGTGTCCAAGCTGGTGCGCGCCTGAGGGCGCGGGGCCGGTCCCGGCGGCGCGGCCTTCCGGGACGCCGGCCCCACGACGTCGGCGCCATCCCCCGCACCGTGAGCGGTGACGCGCGTCGCCGTCACTTCAGGTGGTAGGCGACCCCCGCGATCAGCGCCTTTTCCTCGGTGTTGATGGTGCGCCGCGGGTCGGCGCCGAACTTGTTGCGCCAATACTGGAACCCGGCGAAGACCTCGACCCGGTTGGGGGTCCCGGCGAGCAACTGCCCGACATCCAGGACAAGGTTCGTCTGTGAGGCGAACTCCAATTGCGTGTCGTTCTGGTTGATCGTGCCGTAGCGCCCCTTGGGCAGGATGATCGTGTTGAAGCCGGCCAGGGACAGCGGCAGCCCGGTGAACGGCAGCGGGATCGTGTAGGTGATCTCGAATTCCGGGGTCAACTTGAACTCGACACTGCGGAAGTGCGAGTAATCGAAGCCCGGCACGGCGCCATTCCCGGGGATGCCCGGCGTGGGCCCGTTCCCCGCAAAGCCGTTGCGGGAGAAGTCCTTGTAGCCCTGGACCTTCAGGTTCACGAACCCGGCCGGCACGTCGAAGGCGAAGCTGAGGCCGAAGGTGCCGGCCCGCTTCTCAGCGTCGAAATACGTGTCCTTGGTGTTGATGTCGGCACCGAACGACAGGCCGACATCCTTGACGAAGCCTGGAATCGCGAAGGTCTCGGTATCCAAGATCTTGTTGAAGCTCAGGACGCCGCGATAGATCAGGTAGATTTCGGTCGCGCCGTAATCCTTGAACGGGCGCCGCTTGTCGCCCGCAGGATCCTGGGAGCCGGATGTGAGGATGTCGAGGGAGATGAGGTTGGTGCCGTAAGCCCATGAGTCGGCGTGAAACACGTTGACGACGTTCTTCGGCACCTCGCGCGGGGCGAACCCACCCTGCGCCGTGCCGTCGGGACGCCGCACGAAGAGCCCGGGCTCCGCCGACGGGCCCTGGAAGCGGTAGCTGACCACCGTGTCGGAGAAGCCGAGGTACGAGGGCGGCGGCGCCGCCATCACGGTGGCGGCCGCCACGGAAACCCCGGCCTCCTGGCGCTCCGCGCGGGCCGGAGCCCGCGCCCCGGGAACGCGCGTGCCGCCTGCCGCCCCGGCGACCTCCGGAGCCGGGGACGTGGCCGAATCCGGCGAAGGCTCGGCCCGGGCCGGCCCGACCGGCCCGGATCCGCAGGCCAGGATCAGCAGACCCGCCGCGGAGAACGGCCTCATCCGGGATAGCAACCGGAGCCCGGTCAAGACAGCTTCCAGAAGGCAAGGATCATGATCGCGTAGGCGGCGATCAGCAGCGCGGCGCCCTGAAGGTTGGCCCGGGCCCGCCGCCCCGGAGCCGGCGACAGCCACCAGCCCAGCCGCCGAGCCGTCCAGGGCACCATCTGCGCGGTGAGGAGCACGCTGAACACGTTGCCGATGAACAGGGCGACCGGGAAATCCAGCTTCAGCATCCCGGAGAGGATCGGCGTGCCGACCAGGACCCCCCACAGGAACACGGTGGGGTAGAGCGTCAGCACGACGATCATGTTCATCTTCCACGCCGCGGGCGCCGGGCCTCCGGCCGGGGCGACGGTGCGGAACCATTGCTCGAAGCCGCTCTGCACCGTCCGCGTGTGGAATTCCGCGGTCAGCGGCGCCGCTTCGGCGACGAGGGCCCGCCGCTCGGGCGAGTCCATCCAGGTTTGCAGGTTCGCCTCGCCGTCGAAGCGCAGGATCGCGACGTAATCCTCCTGCACCCCCGGCACGGCCGGCTCGAACCGGTAGCCCTGCATGCCGGGCGCCTTCGACTGGGCGGCGGCGATCTTCTGCTCCCACTTGAGGTAGGCGGCCTCCAGGCCGGGCTTCACCCGGGTGCTGATCACCGCGCTGACCGGCGACGTGCGGGCTGCACTGGCATCGTCCTTGACGATATGGACGTCGTCGCGGCCCACGAGCATGGGCGTGGCGCCCTCGATCCGGGCCTGCCGCTCGGGCGAGGCCAGCCACGCCCGCGCCTGCTCCAGGCCGCTGAAGCGCTGCAGGATGACCCAATCCACCTGCAGCGGCGGCCGCGGCGGGATGAGCTGCTGCTCGATGAAGCCCGGAAAGGTCGCCACGACGGCATGGGTGTCGGACTGCCATCGGGCGAAGGCGTCGGCGCTCTCCGGCCGGATGGTCGTCTGCGTCACGATGGTGACGGACGTCGAGGCACCGCTCATGAACCGACGCACTTCCGTTGCACGACGTCCTGCCCTCGCCCGCTCGTGCGAAGCGGGGTGCAGCCCTCGGCGCTAAACCGAGCCACACCGCCGGGCGGATCGAAGCATCGGTTCGGGGACCATCACACCGCGACCACGGCAGACTTGAAGAAGCCCGCCGCCCCACGAAAGACGAGGAGGAACAGCCGAAGATTGGTCTCGCATCGCATAGCCGCCGTTCCGCCGGCGGCGTCGCTCTGCACGCCCCCATCAGCAAGCCGACATCAGTTAAAGTCAAGGCCTTGGCAGAAAAGTTCAATGTAAATATTGTAAATATAATACAATACATGTATAGATCGTTCTTTGAACCAAAACATCGAAAGGATAGTTATATCTCGGGGACGCAGCCAGAATCGCCGGACTTTTTCCAGCGCGCCGGCGCCTCGCGTGCCGCAGGTCTGGGACGGAGCGACAACAAAAAGGCGGCGCGCTGGCCAAACGGACGAGGCGGAGGCGGAAATATTTTTTCTTGTTCCTGCGTCTCAGACCGAGCGCCATCCGACTTCGCGAACTCCACGGCGCGACTGCAACGCCTCGGATCTGCTGCAGGAACCGCGACCCCGGCGAATCTGATCGTCTATGCTTCAGATATTTATTGCATTCGTGAATATTTACAATTCAATTGCGGCGGATGTCTTGACGGCGTTGACGCGTCTCGCGGTGCCATGTCTAGTCAGATCGTCGTCGGATCATGACCATCCGGTATTGGCGAACGGACATGCGCTTCACGGGACGCACGGCCTTGGCGGGACGACCTGATCTGCGAGAACCATCGCGGCGGATGCGGGCGCGGCTCGATCCCCCCCCCGCAACCTGCGCCGTTTCATCGACCCACGAGACCATCTGTCCCGAACCGAAGGCGATGCCGGTCTCCGAGGCAGGATTCTTGATCATACGGCGCCAAGTTCAAATCCGTTGATCGACGATCATACCCCCGGACATCGACAAGAACATCGCCGCAGATCATAGTCGCACTTGGCCTGAAAACATGACGAAGCAGAGGATTCGATGACCGAAAAACACGAACAGTTCATGGCCCGCGCGATCGCGCTGTCGGAGAAGACGTCGCTGGTCGACAGTGCCGGCGGCGTGTTCGGCTGCGTGATCGTCCAAGACGGTGAGATCATCGCGGAGGGCGCCAATCGCGTCGTCGCCGAGAACGATCCGACGTGGCACGGGGAGATCGAGGCCATCCGCAAGGCCTGCAAGTCGCAGGGTACCTTCAAGCTGCGGAACGCGACGCTCTATACCAGCGCCGAGCCTTGCCCGATGTGCATGGCGGCCGCGTATTGGGCCGGGATCAAAAATGTCTACTATGCGGCTCAGGTCGAGGACGCGCTCGAATACGGCGGCTTCGACGACAGCATGATCTACGCCGAGCTCAAGAAGGATGTCGGGGAGCGCTCGATCCCGACCCAACAGATCATGCGCGAAGAAGCCGTCGAGGTGTGGAAGAAATACGCCCAGAAGGCGGACCGCGTCCCCTATTGAGGGTCGGGCCGGGCGACCGCCCGCAACCTTGCACCCGCTCAGGCAGATCGGTCCGGGCGGGTTCCTCGCTCGTGCAGGGCTTGGCCATGAATGCTGAGGATCTGAGGACGCTCTGCAAGGGTCCCGTCATCGACGCGGGCGATGCGCAGTTCCGGAACGCCCTTCATGGGAATCTGTGGAACCGGCTGATCCCGGACCGGGCGCCGCGCATGATCGTGAAGGTGGCCGACGAGGACGACATCATCGCCACCGTAAAGTTCGCCCGCGCGCATGGCCTCAAGGTGGTCGTCCGCGGCGGCGGCCACAACTGGTGCCAGCCGACGCTGCGCAACGGCGGCATCCTGATCGACCTCGAACGCCTCAACAGGATCCTCTCGATCGATGTCGAGCATCGCAGGGCGGTCATCCAGCCCATCCTCAGCAATCGCGAGATCCAGACGGCGCTCAACGCCCACGGGCTCGCCTTTCCGACCGGCCATTGTCCGCAGGTCAAGGCCAGCGGCTACTTCCTCGGTGGCGGCATGGCCTGGAACCCCACGGTCTGGGGATACGGCACCGAGAGCCTGGAGGCGATCGAACTCGTCACGGCCGAGGGCACGCTGATCCGGGCGAGCGAGTCCGAGAACGCGGATTTCTTCTGGGCCGCCCGCGGCGCAGGCTCGGGCTTCTTCGGCATCGTCACGAAATACTTTCTGAAACTTCACCCGCTGCCGA
Source organism: Methylobacterium sp. XJLW (assembly GCF_003254375.1). Taxonomy (NCBI): domain Bacteria; kingdom Pseudomonadati; phylum Pseudomonadota; class Alphaproteobacteria; order Hyphomicrobiales; family Methylobacteriaceae; genus Methylobacterium; species Methylobacterium sp. XJLW. The sequence goes on from NZ_CP016429.1 coordinate 1,704,597, forward strand.
AGGCGATTCATGGCAGTCAGTCCTTCTATCGGCTCGCGGATGCCCCGGCTGTCGGCACCTGGCTGGGGCAGGCCGCACCGGCAATCTCGCCCAGCGTCGAGCTGACCCTGTTCCTCGTCCAGGCCCCGCCCGCGCTGGCGGACAAGGCGGCCGGCAGCAACGGCTGGGTCTGCATGGTCACCGCGACCGCCTTCGAGGACGATCCGGAAGCGGCCCGGCGCGCCTTGCAGCCGCTGGACGATGCGCCGGTCGAGCCGCTGTCGCGTTCCCGGGTCACGCCCCTCGATTTCGAGCAGCTCTTCGATGCCTCCGGCGCGCTTTTCCCGGAGGGCGTGCGATCCAGAGTCGAAGCCACCTATTCCGACCACTGCCCCGGCGCGGTGATGGCGGCCATCCTGCCGGCCTGGCAGCGGGCCCCCTCGGCGATCTCGGTGTTCCTGACGACGATCTTCTGCGGGCCCCATGTTCCGGGGCCGCAACGGGACATGGCGCGCTCGATCACCTCCAAGATCTATGGCGGCCCCTGGACGATGTGGCACGATGCGGATGCCGACGCCGTCAATGCCGAATGGCATCGGGCGGTGACCGCCGTCTTGAAACCGTTCAACGTCGGGTACTACATCGGCGAGACCAACACGGTCGAACAGCCCGAGATCGTCGCCCAGGCCTTCACGCCCGAGAAGTGGCGGAGGCTGTGCGACCTGCGGGACAGGTACGATCCGGACCGCGTCTTCTTCGATTATTTCGACGGCCTCACCGCCGAGCCGAGTCGAGAGGTCGGATAGGATCGGACGTCGCGACGGTCGACCCGACGACGCAGGCCGGCCGCGCGATCGGACGAGGCCCTAGGCGTCGACCTTCGTCAGGAAGTCGAAGTCGCAGCCGTGCGGGGCCTGCGTGACGGTGCGGCGGTAGAGGGCCTTGTAGCCCCGGGCCGGGGCCGGCGGCGGCCGGTGGTCAGCGAGCCTGCGGGCGATCTCGTCGGCCTCGACCAGCAGGTCGACCCGCCTGTCCCGGATCGACAGGCGGATCCGGTCGCCGTCGCGCACCGCCGCCAGCGGTCCGCCCACCGCCGCCTCGGGCGCCACGTGCAGGACGATCGAGCCGAACGCCGTACCGGACATCCGGGCGTCGGAGATCCGCACCATGTCCGTCACTCCCGCCCGGGCGAGCTTCTTCGGGATCGGCAGATACCCGGCCTCCGGCATGCCGGCGGCGTGGGGACCGGCGTTCTGCAGCACGAGGATATCGCCCGGCTCGACGTCGAGGTCGGGATCGTCGATGCGGGCGGAGAGATCCTCCAGGCCGGTGAACACCACCGCCCGACCCTCGGATTCGAACAGCGCCGGGGTCGCGGCCGCGCGCTTGAAGATCGCTCCGTCCGGGGCGAGGCTGCCCGACAGGGCGACCAACCCGCCCACGGCCGAGACCGGCTCGGCGAAGGGGCGGATCACCGTGCGGTCGACCCAGCCGGCGGGCTCGTCCAGGCGCTCGGCGAGGGTGCGGCCCTCCACATCGACGGTGTCGAGGTGCAGGAGCGGCCGCAGCTCGCGCAACAGCGCCCCCATGCCGCCGGCGGCATGGAAATCCTCCATGTACCCCTGACCCACGGGCTTGAGATCGACCAGAACCGGTGTCTCGTCCGAGATCTGGTTGAAGCGCTCGGGGGAGACCCGGATGCCGAGCCGCCCGGCGATCGCCGTGAGATGCACGATGGCGTTGGTCGAGCCCGAGACCGCCATCAGCACCCGGATCGCGTTCTCCACCGACTTCTCGGTGATGACCTGGGAGGGCCGGATCTTCGTCTCGATGAGACGCACGGCGGCCCGGCCGGTCTCCTCGGCGGCCACCAGCCGGTCGGAATGCACCGCGGGGATCGCCGCGGTGCCGGGCAGCGACAGGCCCAGCGCCTCGGCGATGCAGGCCATGGTCGAGGCCGTGCCCATCACCGCGCAGGTGCCCTGCGTGACCGAGAGCCGTCCCTCGACTTCGGCGATCTCCTCCGCATCGACGGTGCCGGCCCGGTACTTGGCCCAGAAGCCCCGGCAATCCGTGCAGGCGCCGAGCCTCTGCCCGCGGTGGCGCCCGGTGGACATCGGGCCGGTGACGAGCTGGATCGCCGGCAGGTCGGCGGAAGCCGCCCCCATGAGCTGGGCCGGCACGGTCTTGTCACAGCCGCCGATCAGCACGACCGCGTCCATGGGCTGGGCCCCGATCATCTCCTCGGTGTCCATGGCCATCAGGTTGCGATACATCATGCTGGTCGGATTGAGGAAAACCTCGCCGAGCGACACGGTGGGGAAGGGCCGCGGCAGGGCCCCGGCCGCCAGCACGCCGCGGGAGACCGCCTCCACCAGCTCGGGCATGCCCCGGTGGCAATTGTTGAAGCCCGACGGCGTCATCGCGATGCCGACCACCGGCTTGTTCAGCAGCCCGACCGAGATGCCCATGGAGCGGGCGAAGGACCGGCGCAGGTAGCGCGCGAAGTCGCGGTCGCCGTAATTGGTCAAGCCGCGATCGAGGCCGTGCGGTTCGTCGGTCATCGTCGGATCCTGTTTCGAAGGCGCGGATGTCTGCGGTGTCGTCCCGGGCCTCGGGCACCCTGTCGGTCATGCCCTTCGCGACCGGAGACCGTGCCGGCCGTCGGAGCCTTCGCGCAGCCGATCCGGCCGGGCGCGGCCCGGCATCCGGAGGTGCGCGCCGAAGCCTTCGGCAGGTGGACCGGGACCGCTCGTCCGGACCGGGCCCGGCGGGAGGCTACCGCATGGCGTTTGCCCTGGGTAGCCGGAAGACCCGCTTCGGGCGCTACCCGGCGCGGGCCGCCGACCCAACGCCCCGCGCGGCCGGAACCGGTGGCGTGCTCCGCCCGGCAGACACCCCGATCCGCGGCGCCGCGCGCGCATAGGCAGACCGTCACCGTGTCCCAGTCGAACCGCGCGGGACGAGACAGCCGCTGAGGACCACGCGCCGGACCGGCTGATCCGGCCTCTCGATCCGCTCGAACAACAGGCGCATCGCCTGGGTGCCGATCTCGGCGACCGGTTGCTCGATCACGGTGAGGCCCGGTTCGGCGAGTTCGGTCCACGGCTCGTTGTCGAAGCCGGCGAGCGCGAGATCCCGCGGGAGCGCGAGATTCAGGGCACGGGCCGCCCGCACGGCGCCCATCAGGATGAGCCCGTTCGAGACCACGAGCGCCTCCGGCCTGTCGGGCTCCTGGAACCAGCGCGTGGCCTCCGCCATCGCCGCGGCCGCGTTCGGGGGCACGCTGCGGATCTGCGGCGCCAAGCCGTGCCGCCCCATCGCCTCCAGATAGCCGGCACGGCGCTCCTGCGCGGTCGAACTCGTCGAGCCGAACAGGCCGCCGATCCGCCCGTAGCCCTGGGCCGCCAGATGATCGACGAGGGTCGCGCAGGCCGCCACGTTGTCGAGGACGACGCTGTCGTAGGCCCCTGGCGGTCCGGCCCGGTCGATCAGCACCACCGGGAAATCGAACCGGCGCGCGCCGAGCCCCCCGGGGTCGGCGGAATCGACGCCATGGCGCCGGACCACGCGGGAACCCTGGGCTACGCCCTCGGGCAGATCGGCGCCAAGGCGGCCTTCGCGCTGATCGTCCCGGCGCTCGCCGGCTACATCGCCTACTCGATCGCCGACCGGCCCGGGATCGCCCCCGGCATGATCGGCGGCATGCTGGCGGCCAATCTCCAGGCCGGCTTCCTCGGCGGCATCGCGGCCGGGTTCATCGCCGGCTACACCGCCCGCTTCCTCAACACGCATATCCGGCTGCCCAGGAACCTCGAGGGCCTGAAGCCGGTCCTGATCCTGCCGCTTCTCGCCACCACGATCACCGGCCTCCTGATGATCTACGTGGTCGGCGTGCCGGTCGCGGCGGTGCTGTCGGCGCTCACGACCTGGCTCAAGGGCATGCAGGGGGCGAGCGCCCTGGTGCTCGGGCTCGTCCTCGGCGGCATGATGGCGCTCGACATGGGCGGCCCGATCAACAAGGCCGCCTACGCCTCGGCGGCGGCCCTGCTCTCCTCCGGCGTCGACGCGCCCATGGCGGCGGTGATGCTCGGCGGGATGACCCCGCCGCTGGGCCTCGCCTTGGCGACCCGCCTGTTCCCGGCCCGCTTCACGCAAGCCGAGCGCGAGGCCGGCGGCGCCGCCGCCGTGCTGGGGGCGGCCTTCATCACCGAGGGGGCGATCCCCTTCGCGGCGGCCGACCCCCTCCGGGTGATCCCGTCTCTGGTCGCGGGGTCCGCGGTGGCGGGCGCCCTGGCGCTCACCCTCGGCGTGACCCTGAAGGTGCCGCATGGCGGCCTGTTCGTCCTGCCGATCCCGAACGCCGTCACGAACCTGCCGGGCGCCGTCCTGGCGCTCGCCGCCGGCACCCTGGTCACCGCGCTCACGGTGGGCCTCATCAAGAAGCGCCCGGGCTGAGGCCCCGATCCGGAGCCCGGCGCACGACCGGACCCGGACACCACAGAGCATCACGGGGGGATCCGTCATGAACGGTTTGGCGATGCGCGCCGCGCTCGCGTTAGGCTTGGCGCTGCCGCAGCCCGGATGGAGCCAGGAGGCGGGGGCCGGCCGCGCCGTGCCGGCCACGGCCGTCGGCCCGGTGCTGCGGCGCCGGGCCAGCCGCCCGCCGCCGCGATCGGACGGCCCGGGCTCCGACGGGGCCGACAGCGCGGCCGGCGCCGCCGACACGCTCGGGCAGACCGCGACGCCGCCGACCCTGCCGCCCGGCACCCTGGATCTCGGCAACGGCCTCAGTCTCCTGGCCAATTACACCGGGCAAGGGGCGATCAACCCGGTCGGCGGCCTCCGGCAGGGCGCGGCTTATGCCGGCCAGCTCGTCCTCGGCATCGACGGCGACCTGCAGCGCCTCGCCGGGATCGAGGGCGGCGCATTCCACGTGGCGGTGACGAACCGGCACGGACGCAGCCTGTCGAACGATGTCATCGGCAACAACACCAGCGTGCAGGAGATCTACGGCGGCGGCCAGACCACCCGGCTGACGCTGCTCTCCTACCAGCAGAAGCTGTTCGACAATCGTCTCGACGTCGAGGTCGGCCGCTTGGTCGCCAATATCAGCTTCCTGAACTCGCCGTTCTACTGCAACTTCCAGTCTAATTCAGCCTGCGGCAACCCGACCTTCGTGTTCAAGACCTCGAATTTCACCTTCTGGCCGGTCTCCAGCTGGGGAGCGCATGCCAGGGCGTGGCTCACCGACACGACGTTTTTCCATGTCGGCGCCTACGAGGTGAACCCGCGGCATCAGCAGCCGGGCGACAACGGCCTCGATTTCTCGCTCGAGGGCGCGACGGGCGCCATCGTGCCGTTCGAACTCGGCTACACGACCACCTTCGCCAACGACGTGCTGCCCCGCAATTACGGAATCGGCGGCTGGTACGACGCCTCGGATTACGCCGATCCGGTGCGCGACGTGACCGGGCAGCCCGCGGTGCTCACCGGCCTGCCGGCGATGACCCGGTTCGGCCGCTCGGGTGTCTACGCCCGGTTCGACCAGATGGTGTGGCGGCCGGATCCGAAGGCGATCCAGGGCCTGACGCTGTTCGGCGTCGCGATGGCCGGCACCTCGGGCCGGCTCGTCGAGGACCACTTCCTGGAGATCGGCGCCCTGCAGACCGGCACCTTCGCGGGCCGGCCGTTCGATACGGTCGGCTTCGTCATCAACACGCAGGCCTTCAGCCGGCTCGCCCTGTCCAACATCGCCCTGGCGCAGGGCACGCTCGGCCTGTTCCGCAAGATCCCGACGCAGCAGGTGATGATGGAGCTGAACTACGGCATCCAGGTCAATCCGGCGATCCGGCTGACGCCGAACCTGCAATACATCCTCGATCCGGACCAGACCCGGTTCCCATTCTACCGCAAGACCATCCCCGACGCCTTCGTGGTCGGCGCCAAGCTGTCGATCGATCTGTTCACCCTGGCGGGGCTCGCGCGCGGTCCCGGCAGCCGGTGACCGCCGGCCGGGTGTCCCGGTCGGCCCAGCATCGCGCAGGCCGGCGGCGTCTGGGCCCGGCAGGTTCTCCGGCGCGCGCATGTCGATCCCGCGGGCCGCGATGTCGGTGTTCCAGGCCGGATAGGGCTGCATCACGCCCGTCGCCTTGTCCATCGACTTGTCCGTCGCCTTGCCCGTCGTCCCGCCGGTGAGCGCGATGGTCTGCGGGCCGAGGCGCGGCTGCGGGTGGAGGCGCGGCGCCGGGCCGGCATCGCCCCGCGCGAGGCCGCCCGCCGTTCCCGGTCCGTCACCCGGATCTCGGCCGCGTTGTTCTCCGGAGAGGGCGGGAGCCAGGCCTTCCCCGCCGCCGTGCACCACGCCGCGCCGTGCGCGACATGGCCGGAGCCGCAGATACCGACGCACGATTGCGAAAACGCCGATCGACCACCTGTGCCCGGACAAAACCATTCATGAATACTGCATTTTAGTTGCATATTCAAAACATGTCACAGATTTTTTGACAATATTGATCCAGCGCAATGCCGCCGGGAGGGCAAGATTTTGAATTGATCCCGAATTGGAGAGATGGGATTTGTGCAATGACCAGTCGCCTCGCTCTCGTGTGCGAAGACTCTTGTGACAGTCTCGAATTCTTCCACCCATCGGATGCGGATCTTTCCCCCTCCGTCGAAACCGTTCATGGCGGCGTCGCGAGCGCGACCCGTGCCGCTCTCCGGGAACTCGGCGCCGATCCCGTCCACATCCTGCGCGAGGCCGGTTGCGATCGCTGGGCGTCCGGAGACGATGCCAGCCCGATCTCGAACGCCGCGCTCGGCCGCGTGCTCCAGTTGGGGGCGAACCGCACGCGGTGCGGCCATCTCGGCCTGCTGGTGGGGCAGCGCATTGCCCTCGCCAAGCTCGGGCCCAGCAACATCCTGATCCGGAACGCGGCGACCATCGGCGACGCCCTCCATGTGCTGGAGACCCGGCCCTGGGCCTGGACCTGCGGCTCGGCGGTCCGACTCTTCGTCGAGGCCGACTTGGCGCTGCTTCATTACTTTCCCTACGAGACCGGCGCGACGGCAGTGGGCCTGCAGGCGGAGGGGGCGCTCGCCACCGTCGTCAATATCGTGCGCGCCCTGTGCGGCGCCCGCTGGTCCCCGTCGGAGCTTCTGCTGCCGCGGGCACCGCCGGAGCAGACCGATCCCTATTGGCACTTCTTCCGCGCGCCCGTCAGGTTCGATCAGGAATGGGCGGCCCTCGCCTTTCCGGCGCGCCTTCTGGAGCAACCGGTCCCGGGCGCAGATCGGACGGCACACCGGATCGCCGAAGGCCGCATCCGACAGGTCGGGGCGGCAGCTCCGCTCCCGATGTCGGACCGGTTGCGGCGGCTGCTCCGCGCGGAGTTCATCCAGGATCCGTGGTCCGGCCAAGCCGTCGCGCGCCATCTGGCGGTGCATCGGCGCACCCTCAGCCGCCGCCTGAAGGCCGAAGGCACGAGCTTCCGGTCGGTGGCCACCCAGATCCGGTTCGAGACGGCGCAGCAGCTCCTGGCCGATACCAACATGACGCTGGCGCAGATCTCGGCCTGTCTGGGCTTTTCCGAAGCCGCCGCCTTCACGCACGCGTTCAGACGCTGGTCCGGTACGACGCCGAGCATCTGGAGGCGTGGGAGCCGGCCTCCGGATGCGGCAGCCGATCCGGGGCCGCCCGATCCCGTACCCCTTCCTGAATGGACGGAACGGACCGGCCTTTCAGGCCGCCCTTGGGCGCCAAGGCCGCGATCGCCGGACGACCGCTTTCCCATGGACGGCAGACAGCATTGGTCAATCGAGCACAAGAATCCGGATTGCATGGCATCACCCGGCGAATTCAGGAGATCCCGATGAAAGCGACACGGACAATCTCGCTCGCAGCCCTCACCCTGGCTGCCATGCTGGGCCTGCCTCCCATCGGCTCGGGCGGCCTCGGCATTGCGGCCGCGCAGGCCGCCGGCGGCTGTGGGCCCGGATTTCATCGGGGCCCCTACGGCGCCTGCCGACCGAACGTCTCCGGCGCACCGGGCTACTACGGGCCCCGAGGTGGCGGCGTGTACGGATACCGCGGCGGCGCCCGCTACGGATACCGGGGCGGTGCCGTCTATCGGGGTGCGCGGGTGTATCGGGGGGGCCGCGTATACGGGGGCCGCGCCGTTTACGGACGGCGCGTCGGCGGGTTCCGGGGCGGCTTCCGCCGCTGACCGCGCCGGCCAGACTTAACCGCGCCGGCCGGACTTGGCTGCCCCGCAGCCTTGTCCGGCCGGCGCAACCGGAGGTCGTGCCCTAATAGGCGCGGTAGACGGGCCGATGGACGCGAGCCGGAGGAACGTCGTAGCGCACGGAGGCCGGAATCCGCACGGCCACCGGGGCATTCGGGTCGAACGGCAAGATCGCGGCCCCGGCTGCGATGAAGCCCGCCAGGGCGCGGATATCGTCCGGCTGCCGCAGATCGCGCGCGATGCGGTCCGTCTCCCATTGAAGCCGCAGATTGCAGGCCCGTGACGGCAATCCGCCGACGGGGGTGCAGGCGTCATGACGCGCACAGGCGGCATCGAGCGCATCGACGGGCGGCAACGGGGCATTGCTGCCGAGGCCACAATAGTTGCCGTGAATGAGCGCCGCAGGCTGCTGCAAGCCGGACGGCTGCGCCAGGGCGGGTGCGCTCAGGCAGGCGGCGATGAGGAAAGGGGCGACGATTCGGGAGGTCATGGCTTGGGCCGAACCCATTCTGGGGCCACTCTGCCGGGGCGGGCCGCCGGCTCGGGCCGGATGATCGGGGGTTGGGGGTCGGGGCCTGCCGGCCTCGACCCTCTCGCGGCAGGATCAATACGGGCGGCAGACGCCCGCATAGGCATCGTAATAGGCGTAGGGTCCGCAGCGGCCGTAGGTGGCACCGTATCCGGTGGCGGCGGCAGCGCCCACGGCAGCCGCGCCCAGGCCGTAGCCGTAGGGACGGACGCCGTAGCGGCCATATCCGTATCCGTAACGGCCAACCCCGCCGTATCGGCCGACCGCGCCGTAACGGCCGACCGCGCCGTAGCGGCCGACCGCGCCGTAACGGCCGACCGCGCCGTAGCGGCCGCGATAGCCCACCCCCCCGCGATAGCCGCCGACCCGGACGCCCTGGACGCCGCCCGCGCGGAAACCACCGCCGCGGAAGCCTCCCCGGCCGCCGTAGAAGCCACGCGCTTCGGCCACCATGCCGCTCATGATCAGGGCGGCACAGGCCACCGACGCAATCTGCAGAGTTCTCATGGATGGTCTCCGTTCAGGAGAACGACCTGCCGAGGGGCGCCGGACACGAAGCCCTGCGGCCCCTCGGACACGTCTCGGCCGTACCGTACGCCGAGCTGCCGACGCCGCTTGATCCGCGGGGACTCGCGTGCCGGTGAACCGGCGCAGCCGCGTTGCGCCGCTCGGACCGCAGCGTTCCATCCTGCACGTCGCTTCCGTCCGGCGCCCAGGCGGCCCGAAGCCGTTGTCAATCGCGCCGGCGGCCGGTGTCTTCCCCGATCAAGCATGGGATCGCCGCGACTGCATAATGGGCCCTCCGCTTCGGTGCGGTGAGGCGAGGCAGGGAACTGACCTTGCGTGCCCGCTCAGGGCGCGACCGATCGGGCTTCACGGCGGTCGGCGCGTTCCGCACATCCCGGCGATCGGAAGAACGCTGCCTCCGGTCCGCTCAAGGACGCGCGAAGCGGTCTCGGCATTCGAGAGATGCCTCGGTTGATCACGATGCAGCGTGAGGAGATGACCATGCCGATCAAGTCATCGAAGGAGCTTTTCGTGCGCATGTTGAGCGATGCGCGGCATCACGCGGAGCGCGCGACGAAGATTTACGAGGAGCTGGGCCAAGCCACGCAGGATCCGGCCATCCAAGAGGCGCTCCAGTCACGCGCCTTCATCCAAGAGAAGACGGTCAAGTCGCTCGATCGCTGCTTTCAGCTGATCGGCGAGAAACCGATTGCCTCCAACGGTCGGCTTCAAGAAGTCTTCCTCGAAGACTTCCGGCGCGAGCTGGCCGAGATCCAGGCCCCGGCCGCCAAGGCCCTGTTCATCCTGATCAAGGCCAATCACCTGATGCATCTGCGCATCGCCGAGTATGTCGCCCTCGTCGCCATGGCCGATGTGAGCGGTCACTTCGGGGTCGGCGTCCTGCTGGAGAGCTGCCTGGCGGACAAGATGGCCTTCACCGAGCGGACCCGTCGCCTGATCCGGCGGACGATCGAGAGCAAGCACGCCGTCAAGCTCGCGGCCTGACCCGCGGCCTGTCAGACCCCGGACCGGGCAGCCCGGTCCGGGGCTTCGGGTGCGCATGCGGAACCGGCCCATGGTCCACGCGCCCGGCGCGCGGACCATGGGCGCACGGGAGCCGCGGAGAACGAGCCATGCCCCCTGTCACGTCTCGAGAGGCGTTGGCGGCTGCCCCTGCCCCGCGGGAGCTGCCGGGTGCCGACGGGCGCGCAAAGTCCCGATCCCTGGGACGTCGGGCCGCCGCCGAAGCGAAGCGCTACCTGGCCTTCGCGATCTACCTAATCGTCGTTTTCGGCACCCTGATTCTGTTCAGCATCAACATCTACGCACGGGTCGATCAGGATATACCGCACTATCCGAGCTATCACTTCTACGCACTCGGGCTGATTAACGCCCTGGTCCTGGCCAAATTCATGCTGATCGCCGAGGCGGCGAAGCTCGGATCCCTCCGCCTCGGCCGGCGCATCACGCGCGGCCCCCTCGTCTACGGGATCCTGTACCGCTCCCTTCTGTTCACCGCCGTCCTGGTGGCGGCCTACGGACTCGAAGAGGTGCTGGTGGGGGCCTGGCACGGGAAGGCGCCGGGCACCGTTCTTCCGGAGATGGCCGGCGGCCCGCGGGGCGTGCTCACTTTCGCCTGGGTGATGTTCGTGGCGCTGCTCCCGTATTTCGCCTACCGGGAGATCGGCCGCGTGCTGGGCGGCGGTCGCCTGCGCGTCCTGCTCCTCCGCACGCCGGCGGCGCGCTAGAGCGCCTTCACGGCTTCGGTCGCTCGATCGCCGGCCGCAGCCGGCCCGAGCCACCGCCCGGACCCGGGCCCGCCGTCAATGGGCGACCACGAGCGTCGGTGCGGACGGAAGCGCCGTCTCGGGGCCGAGGCTTGCGCGCCGGCGGTCGAGGGCGTCGCGCGCATGGGCCAGGGCCGTCGCGAAGGCCGACAGGCAGTCGGTGCTGACGGCCCCGGTGGTGCAGCCCAGCATCGCCGAGACGATCGCCCGGAATTCGCCCTCCAGGGCGGCGAGCTCCGTACGGTCGGCGCCGGGCGCCGCGTCGGCGATCTCGACCAGGCGCCGGACCGGGCGCCACTCCGCCTCCGATCGGCGCCGGGCCCAGCCCGCCGAGGCGGCGGCGAGGAGCGATCCGGCGAGGCTGATCACCACGCCGCCGAGATAGAGATATTGCTGGGCTTGGTCGAAGAAGCTCTGGTCCCCGTTGCTCAGATAGGCGGCGACCCCCGGATGGACGGGCAGGATCGGGCTCTTGTCGTCCGGATCGGGCGCCTCGATCTGCGCGGCGAGCGGCGTCACGGCCGTGAGCTTGGCCTTTGTGGTCAGGATCGACCGGGCGATGGCGGCCGCGACGACGTTGGGCATCAGCTCCGAGGCGGCGAACCGATAGGTGACCGCCAGCGTCGTGACCGACTCGCTGGGCGTGGCGGGACGCGCCCGGAACGCCCCCACGGGCACGTCGATCGCCTCGAAGCCGGGGAACCGCTTGCCGATCGCCTCCGCCTCGTCGAGCGCGAGGATGCCCGGCGTGCCCTTCGTGGCGCGCGCGACGGCGGCGACCCCATCGACGATCTCGCCCGGCGCCATGGGACCGACCGCCAGGATGGCCGCCACCTTCTTCTGCCGGACGGCCTGGGCCAGCGCGTCGATCGGTAGAATGGCCCTGCCGACATCCTTGGCGGGGATGTTGAAGTAGCTCAGCACCATGTCGAGGACACGCGCGTTGGTGTCTTGCAGCGGCCCGGCCACGAGGCCGACGGTCTTGCCCGCCAGGTTGGCGACCGAGCTGACAGGGCTGTGCGGGGGCACGATCAAGGCGACCACGTCCCGGCGCAGGATGACGATGGTCTGTGCGTTGGCGGGTGCCCCCGCGTCGCTGCGCACGATGGCGAGATCGGTCCGGCGCTCCTCCAGAGCCTTGGCGCTCCCCGCGAGGTCGTCGACCCGCACGAGGTCGAGATTGACGCGGGGATGCTGCACCCGGGAGACGGACACGAAGGCTGTGATGAACCGCTCGGCCGTGCTGCCGGGGGGGCCGAGCGTGATGCGCAGGTTGGCGTGCGGCGACCAGACATGCGCAACCGCGAACGCGCCGGCGGCCACGAGCAGGATGGCGACGGCCACGAGCGCCCGGCTCCACCGCCGGGGCGGCTTGGCGCGGTGCCGCGGGCTTTCCGATCCCGTCCGGTCGGGATCGACAGCGACAGGCTTGGCATCCTGCATCGTGACCTCACACCGGGATTTCGGACCGGGGGCGTGTCGCGCGGAGGCGCCGGCCGGAACCGTTCAGCACGCCTCGCAGGCGCCCCTCTCCCCCGGGAGCCTGCGGTCGTTGCGGCGATCCCGCGGGTCCCGATGCCGCCTCTGCGTGCCCGGTTCGACGCCCGGCGGAGGATCGCTCACATCGAGGGGAGGCGTGGTGATCGCCTCGCGTTCGAGGCGGTTGAGCTGCGCCTCGCTGGGGATGGCGATGCCACCTTGCGCGAGGCGGATCTGCGCTTCCCCGCGGGTGGCCGCACCCGCGACTCCGCTGGGAAGGGCGAGCATCAGGAGGGCGGCCCCGGCCCGTGAAAACGGTGAAAACGCCATGGCGACCTCCTCGGCAGCCGCTGAACGGACGATACTCCGCTCACATAGCCCGTCTCGGCGGGCGCTCCTTGACCGAACCGGACAGGGACTGCGCTCACCGCGCGACGCGCGCCGTATTCGGCGATGTGTCCTGGGAGGCGACCCACGAAGTCCCGCGCACGCCGAACGCCCGACCTGATGGGGAGATCGAGCTGGCGGCTTGCGCGAAGCGGCCATTTCCCGCCGCGGTGTTCGGGGCGGGCCTCATGGCCGATGCGCGGCCCTCCGGGCGTGGCGAGGGCCGCCTCTCCGGATCTCAGGCCGAGGCGCGGATCGGACGAGCGGCGACCGTGACGAATGTCACCGGAGCCGCCCGGCGCAGGCGCCCGATCTGAGCCGGCGCAAGCCGTTCGACGATGTGCGGCAGAGCATCACCCCGGCCACCACGCACCGCGACACGGCCGGATCCACAGAGCACTTCAGGGGGACGACTGGCGGAGAAGGGGGACGCTCCGCACTTCCGGCCAAGTTCCTCGACACTCCGCCAAATCCGCTCCGGACACGCAGCGGAGGGTATAATGGAATGTGCATTGCGTTGGCGCGGAGCCCTGCAACTGCTCGGTTCCACCCTAGAGCGCGATCCGAGCGAGTTGAGTCGTCTGGGGTTTTGGCACGGACGGAGATGTGATTCGATGCACGGCTTTCTGATCAGGAGAGCCGGATGCCCTGTCCGCCGATCTGCGTGAACGCGTCGTGACGGCCATCGAAGCGGGAGCCTCGCGCCGTGATCTAGCCTGACCGTCTGGCGGGAGCCCCTCGGCCAAGCCTCGGGTCAAATCTCAATCCAGGCCGACCGCGAGTTTTTCAACGAAATCGGTCGTGAGCGGGCGGAACGGTGACGTCCGCTTCATCGCGAGGCCGGTGTTTCGGTTGCGACCCGACGCGGTCATGTCGCGACACGCGTTGCTGTCCTGTTAGCAGACACCCCCGCTGCCTTGTTGCGGATCAGTGACACTGAATTGGCTGACTTTGGCGACGGCCTCGCAATTGCGCTACGCAGCTTTCAGCTGGCGGAGGTCGAACTCGGCGTGAACGCCTCCGGGCTTCGCCATCCGTTCCTCGCGATAGGGTCGCCTCGGCGTTCCTGGTCAATCGAATGAGTCACCTCATGGCGCATAGATCCGGCACCGGGCTCTCGCGTGGTAAAATTGAATTTTTCCGCGATACTTACGCCACCTTATTCTTGGAATGCTCGACTTTAAATAGGGCATCGACTTCCTGGGCAGGGCGCGGAGGACTGAACAGAAAGCCCTGCATCTCATGAGCCCCCTCGGAGAGGACAGCGTTACGCTGGATGTCCGTCTCGATACCCTCCACAAGGGTCGTCATATTGAGGCTCTGGCCGAGACCGATAATAGCCCGAATGATCGCGGCCGCCTCGGGCTTCTCGCCGATCTCGCGCACGAAGGACCGATCAATCTTGATCTTGTCAAAGGGGAACCGGCGCAGGTAGCTGATACTGGAATAGCCGGTGCCGAAGTCGTCCATGGCGATGCGGATACCAAAACTGCGCAAGACGTGCAGCGTCTCAAGGTTCGCATCGGTTTCTTCCAGAAGTACGCTCTCGGTGATTTCCAGTTCGAGCCGACTCGGATCGAGGCCGCTTTCTGATAGAATCGAGAACACCATCGTCGCGAAGTTGCGCTGGCGCAGCTGATGGGCCGATACGTTGACCGCGACCCCGACGTGAGCGGGCCATCGCTTGGCATCCTCGCACGCCCGCCGCAACACCCACTCGCCCAACGGTACGATCAAGCCAGTTTCTTCTGCGATGGGAATGAACACCGCAGGGCTCACGAGGCCCCGCTCGGCGTGCCGCCACCGAACCAGGGCTTCAACGCCAGTCACGTCGTTGCTGCTGAGTTTGACGAGCGGCTGGTAGTGCACCTCAAAGCGCTCATTGGTCAGCGCCTCGCGCAGTTCCCGCTCCAAGTTGAGGCGGGCTCGTGCGCTTTCGTCCATCTGGGGTTCGAAGACCCGAAACGTCCCCCGCCCGTCCGATTTTGCTTGGTAGAGCGCCAGATCGGCGTTCTGCAGAAGCTGAGTGACGTCACGATCCATCTCGCCGGACAACACAATTCCGGCACTCATACCGATCTCAACCCGCAATCCGTCGAGCTCGTAGGGCGCGCTGACTGACGCGATCAGTCGCCGCGCCAGCGCTTCCGCCGCCTTCAGGTCCTTGACCCGGTGCAGGACGACGAACTCGTCTCCCCCCATCCGCGCGACGGTAGTTCCTTCACGAACTTCTCGCTGAAGCCGCTGAGCGACACACCGTAGAAGTTGGTCGCCCACCGCGTGGCCGAACCCATCGTTGACGAGCTTGAACCGATCAAGGTCGAGACACAGCACGGCGAGGGAACGACCCGGCATAGGCTGCCCCAGCATTCCGTTGCCAAACTCATGCAAGGCCATGCGGTTGGGCAAATCGGTCAGGGCGTCGTGCCGCGCCATGTAGGTAATACGGTCTTCGTTGCGGCGGCGCTCAGTCACATCCTCGAAGGTCGCGACCCACCCGCCGCCGCTCATCGCCCTGTGAGTCGCTGAGACCGTTCGCCCATCCGCGAGCTCCCGCAGGATTGACGTAGCCTGCCCCTCGATAAGCGAGGTCCGAGTGCCTTCACTCAGAGCATCGACCGTGGTGCCAGCTGCGTAACGTCCGAGGCCAACCAAGATCTCGATGATCTGTCGCTGGCTCATTCCGACATGCAACTGGTCAGCCTCAAGTCCGAAGATCTCCAGATATCGCTTGTTCCAGACCAACAAACGTCGGTCCGCATCGAACATGCACAAGCCTTGGTTCATATTCTCCAAGGCTGCATCGAAGCGTCGATTTTGTTCAATCAGTTGCTCGTGCGGCACAGAGGACTGACTAAGCCACGGCACGAAGGCAGCTGTGGCATTGGAATACCAACACCAAATGCCACAAGAGGTTGGTAATTCCCAAGCATCGAGAGCAGACATGGAATGCGGTCAGCGTGTTGAATTTGGCATACGATAAGATAGATATCTTAATTTATTAGCTGCCTACTCGATGGGCATATGCACTTACAATCATCAACTTAGCGAACCAAAGACAGGCGCTCACTACAGCTTGTCCGATTGTATCACGGGCCGGCCTCTGCACGATGCGCACCGGCAAGCGCTGCAGTGTCGGGAGCGGGACCCATCCGGTCGTCTGCTTTTGCCGTGCTCAGTAAAGGAAGCGGAAGAGCCGAAATTCACCCCAAGCCGCCATTCCGGAAGCGACCCAAGCCGGCCGTGCCGGCCGTTGTTAGGTTTTTCCGAAAGCGGTCCTTTGCAGGAACCCATCGACCTTGGCTCGCGGTATGGCGCGAACCGAGACATAGCGGCTGGATAGGGCCTTGACTTAGAGCGCACTCAAACCCCTAGCCTCAGATGCGTCGTGGCGAGAACGGTGCTCATGAAGATTGGTGAACTGGCGAAGCGTTCGGGACTGTCCGCTCACACCATCCGCTATTACGAGCGGATCGGACTGCTTCCCTATGCCGACCGGGACCAATCGAGCCAACGTGACTACGACGCATCGATCCTGATCTGGATCGCGTTCCTTGGCCGTCTCAAGACGACTGGAATGCCGATCCGGGAGATGCTGCGCTACGCAGCCTTGCGGGAGAGCGGCGTCGTCACCGAGGCTGAGCGCCGGGACATGCTGGAGCAGCACCGCGAGCGCGTCCGCGCCCACGTGGCTGACCTGCAAGCCTGCCTCCTCGTCCTCGACACCAAGATCACCGGCTACGCCGGTCCGGACGAGAGGACACAGGCCTATGACGAAATTCCCCCACAGCGGCAGCGAAAGCCGGCTCGAACGCGGACGACGGGCACTCGCTGAGATCGACGGCGAGGCCGGAGAGAAGGTCGTCGCCTCGCTCGCCGACATTGCCCCCGACTTCGCGACCTACCTGCTCGAGTTCCCCTTCGGCGACATCTACAGCCGCCCCGGCCTCGACCTGCGCGCCCGCGAGATCGCCACCATCGCGGCTCTGACAGCGATGGGCAATGCGGCCCCGCAGCTCAAGGTCCACATCGAGGCGGGCCTTAATGTTGGTCTCTCGCGCGAAGAAATTACCGAGATCATTATGCAGATGGCCGTCTACGCAGGCTTTCCTGCGGCACTCAATGGCCTGTTCGCTGCCAAAGAGGTGTTCGCGAAATGATGCGCCGACCGATGTGATTGCGGCGGGTCGAACGCAAACGTCATAACGAGGTCCGCTTCGAAGCGTTTGTCGCCCGAAAGCGGACCAGCGGAAAATCACCGAAAGCCGCCATTCCTATAACGACCCAGATCGGGCGTCATGGACATGTCCCGGGCTTCTTGAAATCCGTCAGTCGCCGGCCGCCACACAAAGTCGGCTCAGGGGGATTGCGGGCCTAGACGCATGCCGAGCTTGCTCGTGTCGTTCTTCGAGAGCGAGCAACCGTGATCTACACTGTGATACCGCGTCCGGCCCTTCAGTCGAGCCGACCCTGTCGGCAGAAACAGATCTCACGGTTGCGCGATACCCGTAGCCGTTTAGGCAGGTGGTAACCCTTGCTGGATGGTATGCCATCGGACGCCTCGTAGCGTTCCACTATCCGCCGGATCATCGATGCGTATCTCGATCAAGGCCGCGCTTGCCGGCCTTTTTGCTTTACTGGCAGTCATTATAGCCGGCGAGAGTGCCCTCACGCTGCTCAAGCTCAGCGCGATCCGTCACAGCGCGACCGAAGTCGCAGGCAACTGGCTGCCCTCCGTTCAAACGCTCGGCGAGCTGAACTCAGCCGTCGATAAGGCTCGCGTGCGCCAGTACCGGCTCGTAGCCGCGACGCGTGACACACAGCAACTGGCCGAGCATCGTAAGCAGTACTTGTCGGCAATCGAAGCCGCTGAACAGGTCAGCAAACGCTATGAAGCGCTTATCTCCTCGCCCCAGGAGCGCGCTCTCCACGATCGGTTCGTGCAAGAGTGGACCGAGTTCGGAGCCATCGGCAAGCATGCGGTCGAGCTGATGGATGCAGGCCGCCAGCCGGAGGCGCTAACCGAGATTACGCAGCCTGAGATCGTGAGGCTCTACTCAGGCCTGTCTCAGATCATCACACAAGCTGTGGCCCTCAATCGAAAGGGTGCTCAGGACGAGGCGGACACGACCGTGTCCAACGTCGACGAAACAGCACGCGTGACCTACGTCGCGATGGTCGTCGCCCTTGTCCTTGCGCTTGGAGCGACGCTGTTCAGCCTCCTCCGCGTCGCGCACCCGATCACCCGCATGACGGCCACGATGGGCACGCTCGCGGCCGGCGATACCTCTGTCACGGTTCCCGGAGCCGACCGACGCGACGAGCTTGGCGCGATGGCCGCCGCCGTACAGGTGTTCAAGGACAACCTGATCCGCACCCGGCAGCTTGAAGCAGAGACTGCCCAGGCCCGTTTGGCTGCCGAGGAACAACGCAAGGCCGGCATGCGGCAGATGGCTGACAGCTTTGAGGCCGCCGTCGGCGGCATCATCGGCCTGGTGTCGTCCTCAGCGACCGAGCTGCAGGCGACCGCGCAGACCATGACCGCCACGGCGACGGAAACGGCGAGCCAGTCGACCACGGTGGCCGCGGCCGCCGAGGAGGCCGCCTCGAACGTCAACACCGTCGCTGCGGCCGCTGAGGAACTCGGTTCGTCCGTTCAGGAGATCGGTCGGCAGGTGGCCGGCTCGGCGGGTCTCGCGCGGACCGCTGTTACCGAGGCCGGTCAGACCGGCGGACTTGTTCAGGAGCTGAGCGCCGCGGTGTCGCGCATCGGCGATGTGGTCACAATGATCTCCTCGATCGCTGGGCAGACGAACCTTCTGGCTCTGAACGCGACGATCGAGGCGGCGCGCGCCGGCGCGGCAGGGCGCGGCTTTGCGGTCGTAGCGTCTGAGGTGAAGGCGCTCGCTGAGCAGACCGCCAAGGCGACGGGTGAGATATCGGGTCAGATCGCTCAGATCCAGGCCTCGACCGGTCAAGCAGTCACGTCGATCACCGGGATCACCGAACGGATCCGCGAGATCAGCGGCGTTGCGACCTCGATCGCCGCAGCCGTCGAGGAACAGGGTGCGGCGACTCAGGAGATCGTCAGGAATGTCTCTCAGGCGGCGCAGGGTACCGGTGAGGTGACAAGCAACATCGCGGGTGTTGCCGGTGCGGCCGAGGAGACGGGCGCGGCGGCGAGCCAGGTCCTCGGCGCGGCCTCGGAGTTGTCGCGCCAGTCAGAGCACCTCAGTGCTGAGGTTGCGCGCTTCCTAGCCACCGTGAGGGCGGCATAGAGCCTAACGAGGCCGTGCTTTTCAGGAGCACGGCCTCAACCATGCTGTCCGCTTCGCCACATCCCCTTACGAAAGCGGATCGGCTTAAAGCCGCCCGCTCAGCTCGAAGGTTTCGGCTGCAGGAGCTAGGGCGATCAGCGCCGTGGCGGTGATCGGACCCATACCTGGGATGGTCATCAGCCTGCGCGCCATCTCGTGCTCGCGAGCACGCTCGGCGATCTCGCGGTCGAGACTCGCAGGCCTGGATCTCCTCGCCCGAGACGTAGCCCCGGTCCGCGCCCATTACGAAGCGTCCATCCCGCCCTACCACCCTGGCGGACACTCTTAACAACCCAGGCTTTTCCCCACAGCCATTGTCGAGACCAGCCGTAAATGTCGGTCTGTGAAAGGCGTACGCAAATCGCCCGGACGTTCAGGGCGGCAACAACGTAATGAGAGAAAGGCCACTCCCGAAGGAGCGGCCCAAGTCAGGGAAGAAACGCCCACAAATGGGCTGCACGGTGTTGAGACGTGCGCCGCAGCAACTTTTATGCACTGCGGCGGTTCCGGAATGAAGCAGGCGGGTGACGGTCGACTGAGCGACGGCGCGCGTCCATGATCCGTTCTGGTCGACCGAACAGGTATCCCTGCAGCTCGTCGCATCCCTCAGCGACAAGGAAATCGCGCTCCTCGACGGTTTCAACCCCCTCGGCGAGCACCGTGATGCCCAACGCGTGACCCAGGGCGATGGCGGCGCGCATGACGGCGACGCCCTGGCTGCCATTCGACAGGTTCCGAACGAAGGTCTGGTCGATCTTGATCTTGTCGAACGGGAAACAACGCATGTAGTTCAACGAAGAGTAGCCCGTACCGAAATCGTCCATGATGATGCACACGCCCATCCGATGCAAAGCCTTCAGGATCTCCAGGTTCGTCAGGTCGTCCCGAAGGAGCACGCTTTCGGTGATCTCGAGCTCCAGCAGCTTCGCCGGCAGATCCGAACGTGCGAGTGCGCGTTCCACCACGGCGACGAGTTCCTTCTCTCGGAACTGCACGGCCGAGAGATTTACGGCCACGCGCAGGCCGGGCAGCCAACCGGCGGCGTCCTCGCAGGCGCGCTGTAGGACCCACGAGCCGATCTCGCGGATGAGGCCGGTCTCCTCGCAGATCGGAATGAACTCGGCGGGCGGGACGAGGCCGCGCGTGGGATGGCGCCAGCGCAGCAGCGCCTCGTACCCGGTCACCGCGCGGCTCGCCGCTCCGACGATGGGTTGGTAGTGCAGCTCGAACTGCCCCTTCTCCAGAGCACAGCCGAGATCCTCCTCCAGCCGCCGCCGTTCACGGTTCTCGCATTCCATCTGCGGTTGGTAGAGGCACCATGTGCGCCTGCCGGAGGCCTTGGCCCGGTAAAGGGCGATGTCGGCGTTGCGCAGTAGCGTTTCGGGCGAGCCGTCCGCCACGTCCGCCCGCGCCACTCCGATGCTCGTCCCGATCGAGAGGTGGACGCCCTCGATAACGAACGGGGTTCCGAGAGCGGAGACGATGCGTTCGGCCAGTCGAACGGCATCCGCCTCTTCGTCCTGCCCGAATCGCACGACGGCGAACTCGTCCCCGCCGAGGCGCGCCAGGACGTCGGGGGCGGCGATCAGAGCCGAGAGCCGCGCCGCGACCGCCCGAAGCAGCGCATCGCCGAGGGGATGGCCGTGGACGTCGTTGACCTGTTTAAAGCCGTCCAGGTCGAGCAGGAGCAATGCCCCCCCGCCGCCATCCATCGGCGTGCGCCCGCGTTCGGCCAGCAGCCGACCGGTGGCTTCCTGCAACAGGACGCGGTTCGGCAACCCGGTCAGCGCGTCGTGATGCGCCATATGGGCGATCATGGCCTGGGCGCGGTGCCGTTCCGTGATGTCCTCGAAGGTGCAGACGATGCCGCCACTCGGCACGGCTGCGGTCGTCACGCCGACGATGCGGCCGTCGGTCAGATCGCAGACCAGTGCCGCCGGGCGGCTCTCCCTCACACTGGCGGCGAGGATATCCGACAGTCGATCTCCCTCGGCCTTCGACATGGAGGCGATGATCTGACGGAGCAGGACATCGAGAGGGCTACCCGCTTCGCGTAGGAGCGGCGGGATGTCGAACAGCTCGGTCATGCGGGCGTTCAGGACGACGAGCCTGCTCTCGTGGTCGAGCAGCAGCACCCCCTGGCTCATGCTATCCAATGCGGTCCCGAACCGGGCGTATTCGTCCCGCAGGCGGCGGTCCGCCGATGCCCTTTCCTCGGCGGCAGCCTGCGCCGCGCTGGACGAGGCGAGGCGCTCTTGGGCGCGAAGCTGCGCCTTGGCGATCCTGACGATGAAAAACACGCCGCCGACGAGCAGCGCCACCGTCGCGGTCAAGGGCAGGGTCTGCGCCCGCCATGGGGTCAGCGTCGCCGAGATGGTGCGGCTCGTGCCCATGATGATCGGATAATGCTCCATGAGCTGGGCCGCGACGATCCGATCCTGCCCGTCGATCGGTGTCGTCATGCGTTCCACGCCGGAGGTGGGACGTTCCGCCCCTTGGACCCGCATCCATTTGAGCGGCGGGACCTTGCGTCCGATCGCGCCGGGCGGACGCGGATGGCGTGCCAGCATGGTCAGATCCGTGTGGACGAACGAGATGACGTCGGCCTCGTCGGGGGAGACCCTGGCATAGAGCCGCTCGAAGTAGCGGAGGTCTACGGCTCCGATCATGTAGCCGACGGATCGGCCATCGATGTCCGCGATGCGGTGGGCGACGATCAGATCCAGGCCTGAACCGTCCGGCCGGGCCGTGCCGGCGACGATGATCTTCCGTTCGGAGGGATCACGGCCGAGATCTTCGAGGAAAGAAGGACGGGACGATTCTTTATCTGCAGGCCGGTCGATCGAGGAGTTGATCGTCCTGCCCTGGAGGTCGATGATTGATATCTCCTTGACCTGGGGTAGGGCCGAGACGCTGGCACGAAGCTTGTCGTGCATGGCCGTGCTCGAGCCAAGCGACGCGAACGAGCGGTCGGCCGACGATCGAGCGCTGGCAAGCTCCCTCGCCACGTCCAGCTGAATGACCTCCATCGCCTGCATCGACCTGTCGGCCTGCTCGGAAAGCAGGGTCGTGAGGCTGACAAGGCTTCGCTCGGTGCTGCGGATCTCCAGGTCGTAGAGCTTTTGCGCCACGAGAATCCCGGCCCCGGTGAGGACCACGGCAAGGACGATGCCTGCCCTCGTAAGCGACGTTGCGGACAAGGTTGGATGTCGTGCCAATCGGATCGCCCGGCGCGCTCTGGAGGATCCTCGCAACGTCCAAGTCGAAGGCATGTCCGCTTAGCGTCCGTCTGGGCAGTTGTTTGACACAAGCTCGACGAAGCGCCTTGCCATCCGTGCGGCTTCACCGTGGCATCCCGAAGTTGAGGCGGTGTGAACAGCGTCGACCCTCGACCAGACTGAGAATTCCGAGCCCGTAGAGCGCCGCGAACAGGCAAGCGACCGCCGGCGCGCTGCTGTCGCGACCACTCGTGACGCGAGTGCAGCCACCGTTAGACTCAGCTCGCAGAGCGCAACCCCAACAATGCCGGTGGTGAGCTTCCGGCGTCGCACGCCCGGAGCATCGATGCCGTCGTCCGGTTTTCCGGATGCGGCGGAGGCGGGCTGGAGGGCAAGGTCGAGGCTCTATGCCGCGGGCAGAACATTGCCCGCAACGACCATCGAGGCGTGTCGACCAGCGTCCGCTTTTTCATCGGTGCGTCTGGAAGCAGATGGCGTGGATGGCGCCCGCTCCGACTGACGGCACCTGAGTGCCACGATGTGGTCGCTGTCGACGCAGCAGCCACGCGGCTGCAGGAGCCATCCCCCTGGAGATTACCACCGTCGTGGTGACCGGGCTGGCCGATCAGATCGGCGCCGTGCAGATCCCGCTCACCCGGCTCGAGAAGGCGCTGCTGGCCTGGCATCGGGACAGTGACCTGTCGCGGCGCCTGGCGACGATCCCCGGTCTCGGCATCGTCTCGGCGACGGCGACGGCGCTGGCCGCTTCGGTGAGTGAGCCCGAGCGCTTCCGCAATGGTCGACGGTTCGCCCCCTCGCTGGGCCGGACACCGCTGCAGAACTCCAGCGGCGGCAAGGAGCGCCTGGCCCGGGTCTCGCGCATGGGCGACCGCGACCTGCGCCGCCTGCTCGTGATCGGCCTGCCCCCTCTGGTCCGGCGCGCGAAGGCGATGCCGACCTCGATCGACCCGCGGCTGCCGGCGCTGCTCCAGCGCAAGCCGGTCCGCGTTGTGACTGTTGCGGCGGCCAATCGCACCGCACGGGTCGCCTGGGCGATCATGACCCGCGGCGGTAGCGACCGCATACCGGCGGCCATTGCCGCCTGACGGCACGGCGAGGAGACTTTTCCAGGTTGCGCGGACGATGAGACTTGATGGCGAACCGGTCAGACCGGGAGGCGGGACACCCCGGAATACGTCGTCGGCGTCATGGCCCGCAAAGCAGAGTGGGACCCAGCGCGCGGATACCATCAGGGCCAGCGGTCAACATCAACGCCTGCATCGACAGGCCGGACACAAGACTGCACCCGACCAACGCGTCCGAAGCCCAACTCGTCACTTGCAATGCGGGCGCCTTCCACACAGGACGCTCCACCTTCGATTGTCGAAGAGCGTGTCAGCCCGCGAGTTTGCCTGCGATCCCATAAGGTCCGATTCCGCCATGATGTGGATGCTGTCCTGTCCTGCGATCGTCTGCTCGGCCAGGGTTGCCAGCATTCGTGGCGACGCCCGCCACTTCCGCGGCTCAAGCGAACGAGCTACGCTTCGATCGGCTCAGGGCGCGGCATGTTCGATTGGAATGACCTAACCTTCTTCCTGGAACTCGCCCTCACGGTCGGGGGAAGCGGGTTTTCGGCTTCATCTGCGCCGTGGCGTTCGCGACGATGCTTGCGGTCGTCGCAAAACTGACGCTGTCCGGGGTGGCGACGGTCTGCCACGACCTCTGGGTCAACGTCGTTCGCCAGGGGCATTCCTCCGAGTCCGAGCAGCTCACGGTCGCGCGGATCGCGACGGTCGCCATCGCCGCCCTGGCGGTGTTCCTGGGCATCGTCTTCGAGGGTCAGAACGTCGCGTTCATGGCCGGGCTCGCCTTCGCCGTCGCGACCTCCGCGAACTTTCCCGCGCTGCTTCTGTCCATCACCTGGAAGCGGTTCATGACCCCGGCGGCGGTCGCCAGCATCGGCGTCGGGACGTTCTCCGCCCTCCTGATGATAGGGCTGTCACCCACCGTTCAGGTGGACATGCTCGGGAAGAACCTCGCCGACGCCTCGCGAGCCTGGTGGTTCGTCCCGATGAAGAACCCGGCCATCATCAGTATGCCGCTGTCCTTCATCGTGGCGGTCGCCGTCTCGCTCCTCACTCGAGAGGACGGCGTCGCGAGCACCTTCCGCGAGATGCGCCACCGGATCATGTTCGGGAAGGCGCGGGAAGCCTATCCGGAACGCTGACTTCTGGCCTCCGACGCAATGGGATGGGGTGTCGATTGACGCCCTGTCCCCGCGTTCAAGCTCCGGCGGACGGTCTGTCGGCCTCAAGAGGCCTGAGAGGGACGGAGAGCGTTCTCGTCGCTGAAGGCCGGCGTGCGTGCGAGACCCTCCGACGGGACACCATGCTTGGTAGGACCGCACCGTGGCCCGGTTCACTGCCGCGGCGTCGTGATCGTTGTGTGGATTGTCTGCTGTCACGATGCCCCGCCTGCGCCTCGTCCCGTCGCTTCCGCCGATGCCGCGCTTCCGATTTTTGACCGATCTGTGAGATTGATTGGCATCGACCTTGCGAATGTCCTTTGCACCCGCTTCCGGTCACCGGACCCGAAGCGCGACGTCAAGAGGAGTTCGGGGGATGAGTGCGATGGACCGTCGAAAGGTGCTGAAACTGGCGATGGCGTCCGCAGCCGGCACCGTCGCGATGCCGTTCGTCGCGCGGAAGGGCCTCGCCGCCGAACCGATCAAGCTCGGCAGCCTGCTCGACGGATCGGGCGCGCTGGGCCTCGAAGGCAAGCGGATGATCGAGACCACCGAGTACGCGGTCGAGCAACTCAACAAGGCCGGCGGGCTGCTGGGGCGGCCGATCCAGCTCATCGCCTACGACACGCAATCGTCGATGCAGCTCTACACCCAGTATGCCCAGCAGCTCGCGCTCAAGGACAAGGTCGACGTCATCCAGGGCGGAATCACCTCGGCTTCGCGCGAGGCGATCCGGCCCATCTTCGACCGCGCGAGGACTCTCTACTTCTACAACACCCAGTACGAGGGCGGCGTCTGCGACCGCAACGTGTTCTGCACCGGGTCGACCCCCGCGCAGACCGTCAACCACATCGTCGATTATGCCCTCAAGACCTGGGGCAAGAAGGCCTACATCATCGCGGCGGACTACAATTACGGACACATCACCGCGAGCTGGATGACGAAGTTCATGAAGGACGGCGGCGGCTCGGTGCTGGGCACCGACTTCTTCCCCCTCGACGTCACCAACTTCTCGTCCGCGATCAGCCGCATCCAGCAGGCGCAGCCCGATCTCGTCCTCTCGGCACTGGTCGGCGCCAACCATTCGGGCTTCTATCGCCAATGGGACGCGGCGGGCATGAAGTCCAAGATCCCGGTCGGGTCGAGCGTGTTCGGGCTCGGCGACGAACTGACGACGATGGATCCCTCCACGACGAACGGGATCATCACCTGCTACGGCTGGTACAACGACCTCGACACACCCGCGAGCAAGGCCTTCGTCGCCGGCATGCAGGCGAAGTTCGGCGCCGACGTCACGGATCTCAGCGAGCTCGACACCGCCACCTACGAAGGCATCCTGTTCTGGGCCGAGGCGGTGAAGAAGGCCGGCTCGATCGAGCGCGACAAGGTTATCGCCGCCCTGGAGAGCGGCCTGTCCATCGAGTCCCCGACGGGCAAGGTCACGATGGACGGCGCCACCCACCACACCATCCGCAACACCTACTTGGCCCGGCCGAAGGACCGGAAGTGGGAGATCCTCGCCACCTTCCCGGATTCGTTCCCGGCCGATACCGGCGGCGCCTGCGATCTCATCAAGAACCCGCGCACGAACAAGCAGTTCACGCCGGACCTGAAGGGCTGAGGGCGATGGACCTCGCGGGACTGCTCGCCTTCAACGTCCTCACCGGCATCGCCACCCTGGTGCTGATCACCCTGGGTCTCGGGGTGATCTACGGGATGATGCGCATCATCAATCTCGCCCACGGCGAGTTCATGATGCTCGGCGCCTACACGGCGGTCATGGCGAGCGGCGCCGGGGTCAACATCTGGATCGCGATGCTCGTCTTGCCGCCCCTCGTGGTCGGCGTGATCGGGCTGATCCTGGAGCGCACCGTCATCCGCTTCCTCTACGGGCGGATGATGGACACGATGCTCGCCACCTGGGGTATCAGCCTGGGCTTGATCGGGCTGATCACCACGCTCTACGGCAACGTGGTGCGCGGGGTCTCGACGCCGGTCGGCAGCTTCGACATCGGGCGCTACGGGGCGAGCCTCTACAGCCTCGTCATCGTGGCGACGGCTTTGGCCGCGCTGGGAGCGATGTTCCTGGTGCTGCGCTTCACCAAGTTCGGCCTGATCCTGCGCGCGACCATGCAGAACCCGCGCATGGCCGCGGCGCTAGGGGTGCAGCCGAACCGCATCTACATGGCGACCTTCGCCCTCGGCGCCGCCCTGGCGGGCCTTGCCGGCGGGGTCCTTGCCCCGATCTCGGGCGTCTCCCCGGCCATGGGCGCGGCCTACATCGCCCGCGCCTTCATCACCGTTCTCGGCGGCGGCCCCGCCATCGTCACCGGCACCGGCCTCGCTTCCAGCCTGTTCGGCGTCATCAACGAACTCGTCTCGTTCAAGACGACGCCGGTCATCGGCGACGTCGCCCTCCTCGTCGCGGCGATCCTGCTGATCCGCGTCCTCCCGCAAGGCATCACCGGCCGCTACCTGAGGCGCAGCCTATGACCTCCGCAGCCCCCGCCCGCCGGCTCTCCGCCGCGGGATTCCTGGCGACCCTGGCCCTCGGCCTCGCCATCCTGTTCGGGGCGCCGCACGCCCTCGATACGTTCGGCCTCGTTCAATGCACCGGCTTCGCGGCGCTCGCGATGTTCGGCCTCTCGCAGGGCTTCGTCTGGGGCTTCGCGGGGGTGATGTGCTTCGGGCAGGCGGCCTTCCTGGGGCTCGGCGGCTACGCCTACGCGGTCGCGGTCCTCAACATGGGCGACAGCAGCGTGCCGGTGCTGCTGTCGATCCTGGTGCCGATGCTGTTTGCCGGCCTGCTCGGCTACTTCATGTTCTACGGCCGGATCAGCGACGCCTATATCGGCGTCATCACGCTCACCGTGTCGGTGATCCTGTTCCAGCTCGTCAACGCCACCTCGGGCAGCCAGTACCGGATCGGCGTGGCGGAACTCGGCGGCTTCAACGGCATCCCGGCGATCCCCGCCCTCAACGCGCCCGGCCATCCCGACGAGCCCCTGGACATCGAGGGGATCTGGTACGCCGCGATGGGCGCGCTGGTCCTCGTCTACGCCCTGCTGCGGGGGATCCTGGCGAGCCGCCTCGGCCGCGTGGTGGTGGCGATCCGCGAGAACGAGACCCGGGCGCAGCTGATCGGCTACGACCCGCGCCTCTACAAGCTCATCGCCTTCATGATCGCCGCGGGGGTCGCGGGCCTCGCCGGCTGCCTCTACGCCAACTGGGGCGGCTTCATCAGCCCGACGGTCTTCGCCCTGCCGATGTCGGCGCAGGTGATCATCTACGTGCTGGTCGGCGGTCTCGGCACCCTGATCGGGCCGATGCTCGGCGCGGTGCTGATCCAGGCGCTGATCATCGCCGCCGGCAGCCAGAGCGCGGTGGATTCCAACCTCGGCCTCGGTCTCGTCCTCGTCGGCTTCGTTCTGCTGGTGCCCCAGGGCCTCGTCCCGGTCGCCCGCAGCCTCGGCCTGCGCCTGCTGGAGCGGCGGCCGCGCAGGGTCGCCGGCACGGCGCAGGACGGGCTCGCCACGGGGAGCGCACGATGAACGCCCTCAGCCCGCTCACCGGCCATCACGGCGCGCCGCTGCGCCCCCTCGTCGAGGCTCGCGGCGTGACCATGCGGTTCGGCGGCGTGACCGCGGTCGCCGATGTCGATTTCACCCTCGGGGAGGTCGAGCTGCGCTGCCTGATCGGCCCCAACGGCGCCGGCAAGAGCACCTTCTTCAAGATCCTGACCGGGCAGCTCAAGCCCACCGAGGGCCGGATCCGCCTGCGCGACACCGACATCACCGGGGCCGAGCCCCACGCCATCGCGCGGCTCGGCGTCGGCATCAAGACGCAGGTGCCCAACGTGTTCAACGGCCTCTCGGTCCACGAGAACGTCTTCGTGGCGGCCGGGCGGCGCAAGTCCATCGCCCGCACCCGCCGCATCGTCGACGAGACGCTGACCCGCCTCAACCTCACGGGCATCGCCGGGCGGACCGTCGGCCAGCTCGCCCACGGCCAGCGGCAATGGGTCGAGATCGCTACCGTGCTGGCCCAGGAGCCCGAGCTGATCCTCCTGGACGAGCCCGCCGCCGGCATGACCCACGAGGAGGTCCACCGCACGGCGGAGCTGATCCGCGAGATCAACCGCACCCACGCCCTCATCGTGGTGGAGCACGACATGCCGTTCATCCGGATGATCGCAAAGACCGTGACGGTGTTCAACCAGGGCCGGATCCTCATGGAGGATACGGTGGACGCTGTGCTGGCCGATGCCCGCGTCCGCGACGTCTATCTCGGCAAGCAGGCCGCCTGACATGACCGACCCCGCCAGCCCGCCGCTCCTCTCCGTCGAGGGCCTGCATTCCGGCTACGGCCGCATCCCGATCCTCGGCGGCGTCACCCTCGCGGTACGCCCGGGGGAGTTCGTCGGCATCCTCGGCCACAACGGCATGGGCAAGACCACGCTGCTGCGCACCCTGATGGGCTACCTGCCGGCCACCGCCGGACAGGTCCGGTTCGAGGGGGCCGACATCACCCGGCGCAGCCCGACGGCCCGGGCCCGGATGGGCCTCGGCTACGTCCCCCAGGGCCGGGAGATCTTTCCGGCGCTCAGCGTGCGCGAGAACCTGCGCATGGGCTGCCTCTTGTCGAAGCGCGGCGAGGACGAGACCATCGCCGACATCCTCGCCACCTTCCCCCGGCTGAAGGCCTATCTCGACCGGCCCGGGGGCGCCCTGTCGGGCGGCGAGCAGCAATTGCTGGCGCTCGCCCGCTGCCTGTGCGGCGGGCCGACCATCCTGCTGCTGGACGAGCCGACGGAGGGCATCCAGCCCTCGATCATCGAGGAGATCATCGAGATCCTCCTGCGGATCGGGCGCGAGCGCGGGATCGCGCTGCTCCTCGTCGAGCAGAACCTCACCTGCATCACCGGCCTCTCGGAGCGCATCCTGATCCTTCAGAAGGGCGTCATCACCCGCGAGGTCCCGCCCGAGGTCGCACGCGACCGATCGCTGATCGACGAGTTCGTCGGCATGGCCTGAGCCGCCGACGCCCCGCCTGTCCGTCCCAAGCCCGGAGTTTCCGATGGATGCCGCCCCGACCGACGCGCCCGATCTTGCCGGGATGCTGTCCGAGATGACCGTCGCCGACGCCCAGGCCGCCTTCGCGGGCGGCGTGACGGCCGAGGCCCTGACCCAAGCCTTCCTGGCCCGGATCGAGACCTACAACCCGCGCTACAACGCGGTAATCTTCCTCAACCCGCACGCCGTCGAGGAGGCGCGGGCGATCGACCGCCGCCGGGCCGCCGGCGAGGCCCTCGGGCCGCTGGCCGGGGTGCCGGTCGTGATCAAGGACACGATGGACGTCGCCGGCCTGCCAACCACGGCCGGCTGGCACTTCCTCTGCGCCAAGGCCGGGGGCGTCGACCTGATGCCCGCCACCGACGCGCCCGTGGTGGCACGGATGCGCGCAGCCGGCTGCGTCATCCTCAGCAAGACCAACGTGCCCGTGCTGAGCGCCACGGGCAGCCACGCCAACGACAGCTGGGCCGGCCCGACGCTCAACGCCATGGCGCCCGACCTCCTGCCCGGCGGATCGAGCGCCGGCACCGCGACCGCCGTCGCCGCCAGCCTCGCGGTGCTGGGGCTCGCCGAGGAGACCGGCGGCTCGATCCAGAACCCGGCCTCGGCGCAGGGTCTCGTCGGCATCAAGCCGACCTTCGCCCTGGTGCCCAATACCGGGGTGGTGCCGCTCGCCGGCAGCACGCGCGACGTGGTCGGACCGATCGCCCGCTGCGTGCGCGATGCGGCGCTGACCCTCGATGCCTTGGCCGGCTACACCGCGGCCGATCCGAAGACCGTGGCCGGGATCGGCCGCCGTCCGAAGGGCGGCTACGCTGCCAAGCTGTCCGAGACGGCCCTGCGGGGCAAACGCCTCGGGCTCTACGGGCCGGGCTGGCGCGACCGGGCCCTCTCCGCGGAGACGATCCAGCTCTACGCCCGGGCCCAGGATGAGATTGCCGCACGGGGCGCCACCCTGGTGGCCGATCCCTTCGCGGGCAGCGGCTTCGCGGAACTCGGCCAGCCCGTCGCCGGCCTCGATCACTACGATGCCCGGGGCATCGAGAGCGTGCTCTACGACCTCCACCACTATCTGCAACGGCTCGGTCCGCAGGCCGCCTACCGGACCCTCGCCGAATTCGATGCCGCCACGAAGGCGGAAGATCCCCTGGCCCCGGGCGGCGTCCTCGACTGGATGAATCAGGTGCCGGCCTTCGCGGCCTGTCGCGCGGATCCCCTCGCCCCGCCGGATCTCTCGGATTTCCTGGCGGCGCGCGAGCGCTACCTCGACATCTTCACCGCGGTCATGGCGGAGCAGGGTCTCGACGCCCTGGTCTTCCCGCAGACCCGCGACGCGGTGCCGTCCCTGCACGGGTCGGAGACGATCCACGAGACCACCGTGTGCGAGATCAACATCGCCGGGCTGCCGGGCGTGGTCGTGCCGGCCGGCCGCTACGCCTCGGGCTCGCCCTTCTGCCTGATCTTCGTCGGGCCGCTCTGGAGCGAGGCCGACCTCCTCGGGCTCGCCTACGATTACGAGCAGGCGACCCGCCACCGCGCGGCCCCCGACCTCCGGGCTTGAAGGGATAGCGCCCCGCCGCGAAGGCGGCGGGGGCTACCCGGCCGGCAGAGCCGGCGTCGGATCGGCGGGATCCTCCCGGCGCAGCGCGACGCCGCTGGTGCCCTGGGCCAGCATCGCCCGCAGCAGCGCCTCCATCTGCCCGGCGGCCGCCTCGACCGAAAGGCCGCCCTCCCGGATGTTCGAGAGGCAGTTGCGCCGGGAATCGGCCAGCCCCGGCTCCGGGCCGAACGTCACGTAGCAGCCGAGGCTGTCCGAGGCCGACAGGCCGGGCCGCTCCCCGATCAGCACCACGACGCAACGCGCCCCCAGCCGCGCCCCGATGGGATCGCCGATCGCCACCCGCCCCTGGCTCGCGACGACCACCGGGGCGAGGCTCCAGCCCGCCCGGCGCACCCGCGCCGCGAGCGCCGCGGCGGCGGGGACCGCGTTCAGCGCGACCGCCGTCGCCGAGAGCCCGTCCGCGATCACGATGGCGACGTCGAAGCCCGGCCCGTGCCCGTCGAGCACCGTGGCGGATTCCGGAGCGAGGCTGCGGCCCCGGTCCGGCCGGCGCAGGTACTCCGTCCGGTCGGACACGGCGGAGCGGACCTCCACCGACTCCAGGCCCTGGGCCCGCAGCGCTGTGCGGATCGCGGCCGCGTCGAGGGGCGTCCAGACCGCCTCGCGGGCGCGGGCATGGTCGAGGCCGAAGGCGAGCGCCGCGCCGGTGGGAAGGCCGGCGCCGTGCGCGCCCAGGGCGATGCGGGCCTGGGTCAGCCCGCGCAGATCGCGCAGCGTCGGGGTGCCCGCGTGGGCCGGCTTGGCCGGCTCGGTCGGGTCGCTCACGCGGCCCTCCCAGGCAGGAGCCGGGTGGCCGCGGCGAGGGCCGGGGGCAACTCACCCGTGGCGCTGGTGAGCCGGCCCTGCGCGTCCGTGATGCGCACGTCGCGCAGCCACGCCTCGAATTCCGGGGCCGGCGGACGGCCCAGGGTCTCGCGGGCGAAGACCGCGTCGTGGTGGGACAGCGACTGGTAGTTCAGCATCACGTCGTCCGCCCCCGGCACGGTGATGACGAAGTTGACGCCGGCCGCGCAGAGCAGGGTCAGGAGCGCGTCCATGTCCTCGCCGTCGGCATCGGCGTGGTTGGTGTAGCAGACGTCCACGCCCATCGGCAGGCCGAGCAGCTTGCCGCAGAAGTGGTCCTCCAGCCCGGCCCGGATGATCTGCTTGCCGTTGTAGAGGTATTCGGGCCGATGAAGCCCACGACCGTGTTGACGAGGAGCGGGTCGAACTCGCGCGCCACCGCGTAGGCGCGCGCCTCCATGGTCTGCTGGTCGACGCCCCAATGGGCGTCGGCCGAAAGGGCCGAGCCCTGCCCGGTCTCGAAATACATGACCTGGCCGCCCGCCGGGCAGCGGCCCAGCGCCCGCGCCGCCTCCGAGGCCTCGCGCAGGACGGCGAGGTCGACGCCGAAGCCGGCATTGGCCTTCTGCGAGCCGGCCACCGACTGGAACACGAGGTCGACGGGCGCGCCTTTCGCCATGGCCTCGATCGCCACGGTGACGTGGCCGAGGCAGCAATGCTGGGTCGGCACGTCGAGGCGCAGCCGCAGGGTCTCCAGAAGCTCGACGATGCGGATGTAGTCCGGCAGGGAATCGGTGGCCGGGTTCACCCCGATGACCGCGTCGCCCGAGCCCATCAGCAGGCCGTCGAGGGCCGAGATCAGGATGCCCTCGGACGAATCGGTCGGATGGTTCGGCTGGTTGCGGGTGGCGAGGCGTCCGGGCAGGCCGATCGTGGAGCGGAAGCGCGTCACGACCGGCCGCTTGGCGGCCACCGCGACGAGGTCCTGCAGCCGGCAGATCTTGGAGACCGCCGCGACCATCTCGGGGGTGAGGCCGGGCGCGAGGGCGGCGAGCGCCCGCGCGTCGGCGGCGGGGAGAGCAGCCACTCGCGGAAGGCGCCGACCGTGAGGGACGAGACCGGCGCGAAGGCCGCCGCGTCGTGCCGGCGGGCGATCAGGTCGGAGACCTCGTCCTCCTCCGAGGGGATCAGCTCCTCGGCCAGGAAGGTCTTCAGCGGCAGGTCCGCCAGCGCGATCTGCGCGGCCAGGCGCTCCACCGGCCCGTCGGCGCAGAGGCCGGCGAGCTGGTCGCCGGACCGCTCCGGCGTCGCCTTGGCGAGCAGGCGGCGCAGGTCGGGGAAGGTGAAGCGTGTGCCTTCGATCGTCGTCGCGTAGGCCATGGCGGGCGCTCCCGGCGCGCTGTCGGACGTCAGGGAACCCGATCCTGCAGGATGTCGAGGGCGGCCTCGTGCAGGTCGGGCGTGGCGGCGGCGAGCACCCGCCCGTCCGAGTCGAGGGTCAGCGCGGAGCCCGCCCAGTCGGTGATCACACCGCCGGCCGCCTCGATCACCGGGACGAGGGCGAGGTAATCGTAGGGCTGGAGACCGGTCTCCGCGACCAGATCGCAATGGCCGGAGGCCAGCAGACCGTAGGCGTAGCAGTCGCCGCAGAACCGCCGGATGCCGACGCGGTCGACGAGGCGCCGGTAGCGCGCCGCGTCCGAACCGGAAAAGCCGTCGGGCGTGGTCGTGAAGAACCGCGCCGCGGCGAGGGACCGGCAGGTGCTGGCCCGGGTCGGCGCCCCGTTGAACGTGGCCGCGCCCGGCATGCCCGCCCAGCGCTCGCCGAGGGCCGGCATGTCGATGACGCCGACCACCGGCCGGCCGCCGTCGAGGAGGGCGATCAGGGTTCCGAACAGCGGCAGCCCGGTCACGAAGCTCTTGGTGCCGTCGATCGGGTCGATGACCCAGACCGGGCCCTGGCCCGGCGTCACACCCATCTCCTCGCCGACGATGCCGTGCTCCGGAAAGCGCGCCGCAATCCGCTCGCGCAGGAGCGTCTCGATCGCCCGGTCCGCCAGGGTCACGGGGCTCGCATCGGCCTTTGCGATGATGTCGAGTTCCGTGCGGAAGTGGCGCATCGCCACCGGTCGGGCCGCGTCGGCGAGCCCGGTCGCGAAAGCCAGAATCTCGCCTGCGGAGGGAAGCGCTTCCGGCATGGTTAGAGCGCCTTCAGGAAAGCAGGCCACCGCGTGTCGTTCATGATCGAGCGGGCGCGCATGTGTTTCCAGATGCCGTACTTGTAGAAATCGAAGTCGAGGTCCGAGATGCGGTTCTGCACCATCGCCCAGGTCGACCATTTCACGTCGGCCAGAGCTTTGTGGACCATCAGCCGAGCGAAGAGCTGGTCGCTGTACCGACCGAAATACATCTCGATCACCGTGCGATCGACGTCCTCGGAGAAGAACATTTCTCCGCTCCAGATCGCGAGGTCGTAGAGGCGATCGTTGTTGGAGGCGTATTCGAAGTCGATCAGCAGGATCGAACCGTCCTCGCCGATCAGGAAGTTGCCGGGCATCGGATCGTTGAAGCAGGGCACGAGGTCGATGCCGGAGGCCTCCAGGGCAGCCCGTGCGAGGCGCGTCTGACGGGTGAGCCAAGCCTGATCGGGCGGCAGCAGCGCGCCGAGGTCGACGGCCTGACGGTCGTGCTCGTCGATCATGTCGAACACCGTCTTGGTGAGCGGCAGCAGAGGCGCGTCGTGGAAGCGGCGGTAGAGGGCAATCGCCTCTCTGCGCACGGCCGCGTCGGCGAAGTCGCGGTTGGTCGAGGGCCGGCGGCCTTCCACGAACTCGGCGATCTCCACGTCTTCCGCGTCGAGATAGTCGAAGGTGCGCGGGCCGAGGCCGATCGCCTCCGCCTGCCGGCTCGCGGCGCGGGCGGCGGCCCGATCGATGAACATCTCGGTGCCCCGCCCGGGCATCTTCACGAAATAGGGGTGCGCCTCGCCCGCGACCTCGACGCGCCAGTTCGTGTTGCTGATGCCGCCCAGGACCGGCCGATAGCGCATCGGCCGCCCCTGCCACGGGGCAACCCGGTGAAGGGTCGCCTCGAAGGCTCGCTCGGCCTCGGTGCGTCCGCCTCCGAAAGGGATCATGCCGCGCTCCTCACAGCGTCCTCAGGGTTTCCTCGAAATCCGGGCGGCTGACCCGCGTGCGGCAGCGCAGAAGTCGCCAGCTCGCATATTTCCGGAACTCCAGGCTGCGCCGGGGCGAGACACGGTCCATCGCGAGCGCCCGCAGACCCCAGTACAGATCATCGGCGGCGGCGTAGGCGCGGCAGCGGCTGAACACGTCCGCCCGGCAGGTCCCCTCAGCGATTTCGATGCCAAGTCGCATCTCGCTCTCGAACGGACAGGCCTCGTTGAGGAAGGCGCCGAGCTGATGATGCGGGTCGGTATCGCAGGCCATGTCGAAGTCGACGAGGCGCAGCGCGCCGTCCGGCGCGAACAGCAGGTTGGAGGCGTGCGGGTCGGCGTGAGCGGGACGGCACCCGGTCCCGGCGGCGGCGAGCGCCGCCTCGATGGCGTCGCCCCAGTCGAAGAGGAACCACGCATCCGGCGGCAGGTCCGCCGGCAGGGTCTCGCCCTCGGCGCCGAGGGCCGCGCGCAGGGTCCGGATGCCGTCGAAGACACTCCACCGGCGGCCGAACGGCGCGCCGGCGCCGATGCGGTCAAAGGCCCCGATCACCGCCGTCATGGCATCGGGCCGGCGCAGGCGGTCGAGGGAGGCCGGGCGCCATTCGGGGCCGAGGCGGCGGAACAGGATCGCCCCCTGTGCCTGCGCCAGATGCAGCGGCTCGGGGCCGAGCCCCAGCGCGGCGATCCGCGTCGCGGCCTCGAACGCGGCGGCGGGGTCGATGAGAGCGGCCGCGGCCGGCTCGGTGACCTTGAGGAAGTAGTCCGGGTCCGCATCCGGCGCCGTCGCCACCAGGAAGGTGGCCGACTCGACGCCGTGGTACGACGGCGACGCCGCGCCCGGGCACGCCACGCCGTAGCGGACCGGCCGGTTCGCCAGGAGGGGGATCGCCGCGAGGGCCTCCTCGGCCAGCCGCTCGTGAGCGCCGTCGGGTGCGCCCGGCGCCTTCACCGGACCTCTCCCCCGGTGCCGAGGGCCGCGAGACCCTCCGTGGCCAACAGCATCAGCATGTCGGCCAGGACCTGGGTGCCGAAGGCCTGATCCTCCGGGGTGGCGAACTCGGTCGGATGGTGCATCACCCCGTCCCGGCAGGGCACCGCCAGCACGATCGCCGGGCAGACCGCCGCCAGGCTGATCGCGTCGTGGCCGCCGATTGTGTCGAGGGGCCGGGGCGGCGCATCATTGCGGGCGCCGGCCCGCTCCGCGAGCCGGACGAGGCCGGGATGCATGGCGCCCGCGGGCCGCAGATCGATGGCGCGGACCTCCGATTCGACGCCGGCCCGCGCCGCCGCCGCGGCGATGAACGTCCTGAGCCGCGCCTCGGCCTCCTCCAGGATCGCCGGCGCGCCGGAGCGCAGCTCGATGAACAGCACCGCCTCGCTCGGGACGGTGTTGGGCGAGTTCGGGAAGACCTCCAGCCGCCCGACCGAGGTGTGCAGGTCGAGCCCGTAATCGGCCACCATGTCCTTCAGGTCGGCGATCAGGTAGGCGGCCGCCAGCAGGGCGTCCCGGCGCTCGGCCATCGGGGTCGGGCCGGTATGGGCCTGCCGGCCGAGGAAGGCGAGGCGGTACTTGGTGGCCCCCCAGTAGCGGGTGAAGGCGCCGAACCGCTTCCCCTCGCGCTCCAGCACGGGGCCGCCCTCGATGTGGAGCTCGATGAACGCGTCCGGCACCGGGACCGTGTCGGTTCCCGCATAGCCGATCGCTGCCAGGGCCTCGTCGACCGCGATCCCGGCGCCGTCGCGCCGCTCCAGGGCCCAGGCCAGCTCGGCCTGGCCGGCGAACACGCTGCTGCCGAGGAGGCTCGGCTGGAAGCGGGCGCCCTCCTCGTTGGTCCAGTTGGCGACGACGAAGTTGCAGGCCGACCTCAGCCCGCGCTCCGCGAGGGACGCGCGCACGGCACGGATCGCCTCGCAGGCCGCGACGACGCCGAGGGCACCGTCGAAGCGGCCGCCATTGGGCTGGCTGTCGAGGTGAGAGCCGACCATGATCGTCGGCGCGTTGCCCCCGGCGAGGTCGACGCGGCCGAACTGGTTGCCGATCCGGTCGACCTGCGGCGTGAACCCGTTCTCCCGGAACCAGGCGCCGAGCCAGTCGCGGGCGGCGCCGTCCTGGGCCGAGAGCGCGAGGCGCGTCATCGACCCGTCGCCGCCGCCACCGAAGCGCGATACGGCGTCCATCATCCCGTGGAGGCGAGCGGCATCGATCCGCACGAAGGACGGCGACGGTGTCTCAGGCATGGAGCACATCCACGTTCAGGTGTCGGAAGGCGTCGGCGAAGTCGCTCGCCAGGGGCGCGTTGGTGACGAGCGTGTCGACGTCGCCGAGACCGAGGGTCCGGATCGTGCCGAGCCGCCCGAATTTCGAGCTGTCGGCCAGGATCACCGAGCGCCGGGTCTGCTCGACGGCGGCGCGGCGCAGGACCGCTTCCTCCTGGCCGAGATCCATGAAGCCGTGCTCGCGATGCACGGTCACGATGCCCATGACGGCGAGGTCGTAGACGTGCTCGCGCACGGCCGCGACGGTGCGGTGGCCGAACAGCCCGCGGTAATGCGGCTTCATCTCGCCGCCGAGCACGGTCACCTGCGATTGCGGATCGTCGGCGAACAGGGTGGCGATGCCGATGGAATTGGTATGGATGGTGATCCGCCGGCCGACCAACTGCCGGGCGAAGGCCAGGGTCGTGGTGCCGGTATCGATGAAGACGGTCATGCCGTCCTCCACCAGCGCCAGGGCGGCTGTCGCGATGCGCGCCTTCTCGCGCATGCCGACGCGCGCCCGCTCGTCGAAGGGCTGATCGTCCTTCTTCTGGTCGATGACGGCGCCGCCGTAGACCCGGCGGGCATGCCCGCGCATCTCAAGGTCCCGCAGGTCGCGCCGGACCGTCTCGGTGCTGATTCCGAGGCGGCTCGCCAACTCGTTGACCGATACGCGACCGTCGCGCTGCAACTCCGTCAGGATCAGTTGCAGGCGCGGCTCGGTTATACTCATCGGCGTCCGTCTCCCCAGGGTTGTAATCCCTCGTGACGGGACGCAACCTAGGAACGGGTTGGCATGGTCCTCGACGGGCCGCAATTCATCGGACTGCGTCATCTGTTAACCTGCCGCGTCGGCGTGGACCGGCCGTGCGCCGGGAACCGTGACGCGGTGGCAGGCGGCGAGCGCGCCCGCGCCGCGCGTCACGAGGTGCGGCCCCTCGGCCGCGCAGGGCGCGAAGGCGCGGGGACAGCGCGAGCGGAAGGCGCAGCCGGCCGGAAGGTCGATCGGGCTCGGCGGCTCGCCGTCGAGGAGGCACTCCTCGGGGCGGTAGCGGCGCTCCTCCAGGGTCGGCATCGCCGACAGCAGGGCCTTCGTGTAGGGGTGGCCCGGATCGAAGAACAGGCGCTCGTTGTCGGCGAGTTCCACGACCTCCCCCAGGTACATGACGGCGATGCGGTTGCAGGCTTTGCGCACCATCGCGAGGTCGTGGCTGATGAAGATGTAGGTGAGGCCGTGTGCCCGCTGGAGCTTCTCGAACAGGGCGAGCAGCCGGAACTGCTCGGTCTGGTCGAGCGACGAGAGCGTCTCGTCCATCAGAAGTATCTCGGGCTCGAGCACCATCGCGCGGGCGACGTTGATGCGCTGGCGCTGGCCCGCGGACAGGCCCACGGGCAGCGCGTCGTAGAGCGCGGGGCTGAGGCCGACATCGTTCATGACCGCGCGGACGCGCTCGCGGATACGGCCGGCATCCCGCCATCCGTGGGTGCGCAGGGGCGCCTCGAGCATCGCGCCGATGCCGGTGCGGGGTGGCAGCGAGTTGAACGGGTCCTGCAGCACGAGCTGGAGCTTGCGGCGGAACCCGAGGAGTGCCGGTCCCGAGAGCGGCGCGATGTCCTGCCCGTCGCACAGGATCCGGCCGCCGCTGGGGCGCTCCAGGCGGCTGAGCAGGCGCATCAACGTCGACTTGCCGCAGCCGCTCTCACCGACCACCGCGAAGCTGTCGCCCTTGTGGATGTCGAAGGTCACGTTGCGCACGGCGCGGAGCGCGCTCGTCCCCGCGAAGGTCCCCCGCTCCCGCACCCGGTAGGTCTGCGACACGTCCTCCAGGCGGATGACCGGGCTCGATTCGGACCGGTCGCGCGCAGGCTCGCCGGTGCGTGGCAACGCGGGGGAGCGGGTCCAGATGGTCGGGATCTGGGCGACCAGATCGCGGGTGTAGGCGTGCCGCGGCCGGGCGATCAGGGCCTCGGTCGGCTGCTCCTCGACGAGGCGGCCGGAATCGATGACGAGCGTGCGCGACGCGGCTTCCCGGGCAACCGGAAGCGACGAGGAGACGAACAGGATCGCCGTCTGGAAGCGCTCCGTGAGCTCGCGCATCAGGCGGATGACCTGCGCGGCCACGGTCACGTCGAGGGGCTGGGTGACGTTGTCGGCGACGAGGAGCGCCGGATCCGAGATCATCGCGTCCACCAGCAGCGCGCGCTGCATCATGCCGCCGGAGAACTGCGACGGGTAATCGTGGAAGCGCCGGGCGGCGGAGGGTATCCTGACCGCGTCGAGCAGCGCGACGACCCGGCGGCGCGCCTCCGCCGCCGCGACGGCGGGATTCACGGCCCGCATCTTCTCGGCGATCTGGTGGCCGACGGGCAGCGTGGGGTCGAGCGCGCCCATCGGGTTGGCGCCGACATAGGCGATCTCCCGGCGCAGGGGCCGCATCGCGCGCGGGGCGAGATTGAGGATGTCCTGCCCGCGGAA
Organism: Methylobacterium sp. XJLW; assembly: GCF_003254375.1. Taxonomy (NCBI): domain Bacteria; kingdom Pseudomonadati; phylum Pseudomonadota; class Alphaproteobacteria; order Hyphomicrobiales; family Methylobacteriaceae; genus Methylobacterium; species Methylobacterium sp. XJLW. Next base: position 1,744,674 of record NZ_CP016429.1, read on the forward strand.
GCGCACCGTTCCACGCGCGGTGAGCGGCGGCTCGAGGCCGTTGACCAGGGCCTTCGCCAGGACCGTCTTCCCCGCGCCGGTGGCGCCGACCACGCCGACGATCTCCCGCGGCGCGACGTCGAACGCGATGGCGTCGAGGATACGGCGCCCGGCGACAGGCCCGGCGAGGTCGACGCTCAGGTCGCGGACGGACAGGACCGGCGGCATGTCCATCAGGCGCCTCCGTGGATCGCGTTGCGCGCGCGCTCGCACGCCGCGCCGATCAGGTTGAGGCCGATGAGCGTCAGGCCGAGGAACACACCCGGCATGGTGGCGATCCACCACGCGTTCAGCAGATACTTCCGGCCATCCGCGATGATGTTCCCGAAGGTCGGCGTCGGCGGCTGCACGCCCAGACCGAGGAAGCCCAGCGTCGATTCGAAGATCATCATCCGGGCGATGTCGAGCACCGACGTGAACAGGATCGGCGGCACGAGGAGCGGCGTCAGCAGCGTCAGCACGATCCGGGCATGGGTGGCCCCCGAGACCTGCGCGGCCCGGACGTACTCGCGACCGCGCTCGGCCATGGCGACGGAGCGCATCACGCGGGCGTAGACGGGCCAGTTCGACAGCCCGAGCACGAGGATGATGGCGGGGATCGTCGGCCGGGACACGCCGAGCACGGCGATCGCCAGGATGATCATGGGGATCGAGAGCTGCGCGTCGGTGATGCGCATGAGCACCGCGTCGGTCCGGCCGCCGACATAGCCCGCGACCATCCCGAGCGCACAGCCGATGACGAGGGTCAGCGCGGTCGAGGCGCCGCCGATCAGGAAGGAGTAGCGCAGGCCGATCAGGCAGCGGACGAGCATGTCGCGGCCGATCTGGTCCGTGCCGAGCGGGTGCGCCCAGCTCCAGTGCGGACCGGCGAAGAGCGGCGGCAGCAGGCGGGCGCGGACATCCATCTTGCCGGGATCGAGGCCGCTGAGCTCGGGATAGAGGACGGTGGCCAGGACCAGGACACCGAGCAGACCGAGGCCGATGCGGAACCCGGTCGCCCGGGCCGCCCGTCCGAGGATACGGCGCCCGATTGAGCGGGAGCGTCCCGTATCGACCGGGACGGACCCGAGGGTGAGGCTCGACTCGACGCTCATCAGTAGGCGAGCCTCGGATCGATGATCGTGGCGGCCAGATCGACGAGGATGTTGATCACGACGAAGATCGCGCTGGTGACGATGGCGATGCCCTGGATCAGCGGGAAGTCGCGCTGGAGCACGGCGTTGATGGTGAGCAGGCCGAGTCCGGGATAGTCGAGGATGTATTCGACGATGATCACGCCGCCGAGCAGGCTGGAGAACTGGACGCCGAGGAGATTGAGCAGCGGTACGGCGGCGTTGCGCAGGACATGCGCCCCGACGATCCGCGTCTCCGTCAGCCCGCGGATGCGGCCGACCGCGACATAGGCCTCGCCCATCTGGGCGGCCACGGCGCCCGAGAGGGTGCGGATCAGCACCGGCGACAATTCCACCGCCAGCACGATGGCCGGGAGGATCGTGTAGGAGAAGCCCCCGTAGCCGACCGCCGGGAGCCAGCCGAGCTTCACCGAGAACAGCAGCGCGAGCACGATCGCGAGCCAGAAGTTCGGCAGCGAGATGAAGATCGACGAGACCGCGAACGCGAACCTGTCCGCGAGGCCGCCCGGCCTCAGCCCCGCGGCGATGCCGACGAGCGACGAGAAGGCCAGGGCGAAGGCCAGGGCCAGGGCAGCGAGCTGCAGCGTCATCGGCAGGGCCTCGCCGATGAGGGCGGCAACGGGCGCGCGCTCGGCCCGGGTCGCGTCGTCGAAATTCGCGCCGCCCGTGGCGGCGCCGTTGGCGGGCCGCACGAAGCTGTGGCCGAGGTCGCCGCGCACCACCTGCCCGGCGTAGCGGCCGAACTGGACCAGGATCGGATCGCGCAGGCCCATCCGGTTGGCGATCTGCTCCACGAGGGAATCCGGCGCCATCCCGCCGACCATCAGGCGCACCGGGTCGCCCGGAACGACGCGCAGGAGCGTGAAGATCAGGAGCGAAACCAGGGTGATGATGATCGCCCCCTGCGCGAGGCGCCGGGCGAGGAAGCTGAGCACGAACATCGGGCGATGGGGCTACGGGTGACGCGCCGCCGGAGGCGGCGGGGATGGGATGCAGATCAGGCCGTGCGCGCGGCGTCGATCGAGCCGTCGGGATAGATGAAGAGGCCCTTCAGGTCGGCCTGCATCGCGTGGATCATCGCCGAGGTGAAAAGCGAGAGGGCCGGCGCCTTGGCGGCCAGGAGCGGCATGGTCTCGGTCTGCAGGATCGTCTTGCGCGCCTCCAGGGTCGGCGCGTTCCGCTCCTTGTCGAGGCTCGCGTCGACCTCCGGATCCTCCAGACCCGTGATGCGGTGCGAGGACGCGTGGAAATGCGTGCGCAGCACCAAGTCGGGCTCGGGCGATCCGGTCGACCAGCCGCAATCGATCATGTGGCCCGGCCCGCCGCCGGGGCGATGATAGAGGCGTTCATTCCAGGCCGCGGGTTCCAGCACGGTGAGGGTGACCGGAAAGCCCTGTTCGTTCAGCATCGCGGTGATGATCTCACCGTATTCCTTGGTCTTCGGGTAGAAACCGACCGAGGTGATGTATTCCAGCGGCGGCAAGCCCTTCCCTTTCGGGAAGCCGGCCTCCGCCAGCAGCGCCTGCGCCTTGTCGGGGTCGTAGGCGGGATAGTTCTTCAGGTCGACATAGCCGAACTTCACCGGCGAGACGAAGTTCGACGAGGCGTGGCCCGCGGAGCCGAGGACATCGAGGATCACGCTCCGGTCGATCGCGTGGCAGGCGGCGAGGCGCAGGCGGACGTCGTTGAACGGCGGCTTGGAGCAACGGAACCACAGATACTTGTTCTCGACCGAGACGATCCGGCTGACGGCGATCTTCGGGTTGCCCTTGACGGTCTCGACCTGCTCGGGCTCCAGGCGCTCGACGATGGAAGCTTGCCCGTTCATCAGGGAGAGCATCCGGGTGGTCGAATCCGCCGTGAAGGTGAAGTCGATGCCGGGGATCGCCGGCTTCCCCTTGAAGTAGCCCTCGTGGGCCTTGAGCACCGTGGTGTTGCCGCGCTGCTCGACGAAGCGGAACGGGCCTGTGCCGTTGAGGCGCTTGGCGAGGACGCCGCCGGGGCCCTCGGCCACGTCCTTCGCCGACATGATCGGCAGGAACGAGGCCAGGAAGACGAAGAGGTGCGCCGGGTAGCCGCCCTTCGTCGTGTCGACGATCACCGTACGGTCGTCGGGCGTCGTGATCGTGAGCGTGTCGGTCGGTCCGGGATACCATTGCGCCGGTCGATCGGGCTGCGCGCCGTACTCGAAGGTCGCCTTCACGTCCTCGGCCTTGAAGGGCTTCCCGTCGTGGAATGTGACCCCGTCGCGCAGGGTGATCTGCAGGCGGTGCGGGTCGAGAAGCTTGATGTCGGTCGCCAGTTCGTAGACCACCTTGCCCGGATCATCGAGCGTCATCGGTGTGCGGGTGAGGAATCCCATCACGAAACCCTCGATGTTCTTCTGCGAGAGCGTCGTGTGGGCCGTCGGGTCCCAGTTCCCGGTGATGTTCTCCGCCGACAGGAAGACCAGAGGCCGCGCGCTCTGGGCGGAGGCCGAGGCGATCAGGAAGTCGGGGTTGATCTGCGCGCACGCGGCGATCGTACCGAGCCGCTGAAGGAACCGCCTGCGATCCATCCCGTCGCCCTCCACCTTCGAACCGACGACACACATCGGTCAAAAACCACACAGCAAGCCACGTGCCAGTGTCGTGCATCGCCGAAGTACGGCGGACTCGCGATCATCGCCGCGCGTAGACGCGAAGGTGCGTGACGTGTGAGCACCGTGCTCACAGAGTAAACACGCTGCCGATTATCGGTCCGTTGGCACCGAAGATGCCCATGCGGTGAGCAAAATCGCCCTCGACTTCATGTATCGAGCCGATCCGAGACGCAAACTCGCGAATATACAACGCAAAGTAGACGGTTTTCCGGCGTCTTCAGCAAAAGTAGCGGGATTAAATCGCAGTTCCACCATGACGGGCCGATGCCGCCCTCTCGCGCTCAACTGTGGCCGAAACATCTCGACTCGGTCAGACTCCACAAAAACCATGCACGCCCCATTGACGATGCAGAATCTCTCATGACACGTTGAGGCAGCGATGAGCTCGGACCCGCAAGAGTAGCGGTGTCCTTCGGCGAGACCGGATTCGGCTGACGACCGAACCGTGATCGGCCCGTCATCGAGAAGGCGCGCAGAACGCCGAACCAGTCACACCACCGGCACCGAATGGGTCCCGACGGCTCCCGGCCGCTCGGCCTGCCGCCCCGCGGCCGGTCCGCGCCCGGGCATGCGCCGGCCGGACCCCCGAACGGAGATCACGATGATCGGGGACATTTCGCGCTTCGCCTCACCATCCGGGACCGGCGCGGTCCTGGGCCTGCTCGTGCTCGGATCGGGCCTGACCGCACTTCCGGCCGCGGCTCAGACCGCGACGCCGGTGGAGACATTGAGCGACCAGACGCAGGCGCGGACGAACCCGGATATCGCAGCAAAGGCGACGTCGCCAATCCGCGTCGGTCCGCTCGCGCCTTGGGCGACCGAGATGGCGGCGGCCGGCTTCACCTTCGACATCAACATGTACGACTTCTACCAAGCCAACCCGTCCGCGGGTCTGCGCACGGGGCAGCAATCGAACTCCGCCTATTTCGTCCTGTCGATGACGGCGGACATGCAGAAGCTTGCCGGCATCGCGGGCGGCAGCATCAATTTCACCGAGACGCTCTTCGGCCTGGTGCGCAACCTCAACATGGCCGGCGATATCGGCGATACCACGATCGGGTATCAGCCGCCCTACAATCCGAACGACAACCGCCTGTCGCTCCTGACCTATCAGCAGAAGCTGTTGGACGACCGCCTCGTCATCGAGGTCGGCCGCACCCATCCGGGCCGCTATTACGCCCTGCCGCCCTGCAACTCGATCAACTCCTGCTTCCAGGACATCCTGTATTTCAATGCAGGCTGGACCTCGCCGCTCTACTCGGTCTGGGGGGCGAACTTCGCCTACAAGACATCGCCGACCACGTACATCCAGGCCGGCGCCTTCAGCGTGAATCCCGGAACCAACGTGCTCTCGGGCTACGATTGGGGCTATGAGCGCCTGTCGGGCGCCCTCGCCATGTTCGAGATCGGCCGCGTGACCGATTACACGCAGGAAGCCTATCCCGGACGCGCTTCGTTGACGGGTTTCTACAACTCGGCCGATCATGACGACAACTTCAAGACCGTCTTCGGCACGTCCAAAGGCCTCAATCCCGGCACGCCGGTCCTCCAGAAATCCGGGACGTCAGGTATTGTGCTGACCGGTACGCAGACCCTCTGGCGGGCCGATGGCGGACGCGAGGTCAATCCCCACCCGACCGCGATCTCGGTCTATACCGGAACCGGATATGCCTTCGATCCGACGATCCCGATCCGCTTCAACAGCTTCGTCGGATTGCTCCTGCAGGCGCCGGACCAGGGCCGTCCCCTCGACACCTACGGCATCAAGATCAACTGGCAGCGCCTCAACGAGAACTACACGCGCTTCCTCGCCGACGCGAATTTCATCTCCGGCGGGTCGGGCGCTCCCTTCTCCCGAGACAAGTTCGTATTCGAGCTCAATGCCCATTTCGCCATGCCGGGCGGCGTGATCCTTGAGCCGGTGGTCCAGTACCTCGTGAACGGCAATTCCTACTTCAATCCCTACACGGCGCGCCGCCCCAAGGACGGCTTCTACGGCGGCTTCACCCTGTCGGTCCCACTCGGCACGCTGCTCGGGTTGGCTCCAGGCTGAGGCTTGCCAATTCTGGCTGAGCGACGGGCTCGGCCAGCCCCTCTCCGGCGACGGCGTGACAGTCTTGTCTGCCGCGCCGCACCGATTCCGGCCGCAGGCGAACATTGCTAAGGCGGCCGTCACACAGCGCCAAGCGCAGACGGAATGTCATCTGCCGCCGCATCAGGGAAAGGACGATGGAGGGGCAGTTGGTCGAGGCAAGCAGCATCGAATCGAGGAATTAGCCCCGTCGCTGAGGCTGATGAGCCGGCGCGTTGGCAAGGATGTGCTGCTTGATCACGGATTCGTCAGATGTTTCACAACGATCAGTCGAGACTTCTCATCCAAGAACGTCCTCATACTTGGATGACTGCGAGGCCTCGCGCGCACCTCGGTTCAATCTGGGCATCCGACAAAGAACACCTGTTCTGCACGGGCTTCTTCAGCAACGTGTCTGCTCACCCGCTCCAGCAAAATCGTCTTCTGAAAACTTTCAACGGAAACAAGGCGCAAGCCGGAATCTGCCTTTGGCGGATGCGGCCATCCCATCGCAGCAAACACTCACATCGGTGCGTTTGCTCAGAAAGACGTCGTACTGCGAGAGATTATAGGGTCCATCAAGGTCGGAAGATGAACCGTCGGGCCCGGTCGGACTGAGGATTGGTGAAGAAATCCGTTGGCGCCGCAATCTCTCGGATGCGGCCCCCGTCCATGAAGACGATTGTGTCGGCGATTTCGCGCGCGAAGCTCATCTCATGGGTTACGATCACCATGGTCAGCCCCTCCCGCGCAAGCTCGCGGATGACGCTCAGCACCTCTCCGACCATCTCGGGGTCGAGGGCGCTGGTGGGCTCATCGAAGAGGATGACCTTGGGCCTCATGGCGAGCGCGCGACTGATCGCGACGCGCTGCTTTTGACCGCCGGACAGCGTGTGCGGGTAGACGTCGGCCTTCTCGGTGAGGCCGACACGGGCCAGGATCGCGCGGCCCTCCTCCTCGGCCTCTCGCTTGGGACGGCCGAGGACGTGGACCGGCGCCTCGGTCACGTTGCCGAGCACGGTCAGATGCGGCCAGAGGGCGAAGTGCTGGAACACCATGGCGATGCTGGTTCGCGTGGACGCCAGCTCGCGCCGTGCCATCGGCCTCGTGGCCCTGCCATTCCCGCTCCGCCCGATGGGCTTGCCGTCGATGTGAACGGAGCCCGCGCTCGGCTCCTCAAGCCAGTTGAGGCAGCGTAGAAAGGTCGACTTGCCCGAGCCGCTCGGCCCCAGGATGCAGGTCGTCGTGCCGGGCGCGAGGTCGAGGTCGATGTCACGCAGGACTTCGAACCCATCGAAATCCTTGCACAAACCCCGGACCGAGATCGCGGCGTCAGTCTCAGCCATAGCGTAGCTTCCTCACCCGCTCCATGCGGCGCACGCCCGCCTCGATCACGAACGACATGAGCAGGTAGAGACCGACCGCGGCGGCGAACGGCTCGAAGGGCGTGAAATGGTTCGCACTGACGAAATTCGCCGCGAAGGTCAGTTCCTGCACCGTGATGATCATGAGGAGCGCGCTGTCCCGGATGGTCGTGATCACTTGGTTCCCGATCACCGGGGCAGCGGTTATGGCGACCTGGGGCAGGATGATGCGCCGGTAGATCAGGCTGCGGGACAGGCCGAAGGCGTGCGCCGCCTCGATGTTGTCCGGAGCGACGGCGCGGAAGGCCGCCCGAAAGATCTCCGCGAGGTAGGCCGTCGTGTAGACCGTGAGCGACATCAGTCCGGCCCACCAGGGATCGAGTCTGAGGCCGAGCTCGGGCAGGCCGTAATAGACGACGTAGGCGAGCAGCAGGAACGGCACGCACCGCAGGAGATCGACGGCCTCGGCGAACAGGCGGCGCAGCGGATCCGGCGCCTCCGTGAGCACGACGGCGCCGAGGATGCCGATCGGGATACTGAGCAGGAGGCACCCCAGTACGAGCGACAGGGTGTTGGCCGCCCCCCAGAGGAAGACGTCCCGGCTCTCCCAGACGACCAGAAGTCCGTTCACGGGCGCGCCAATCCGAAGCGCCGGGCGATCCTGCGCTCGACGACGCGCTGGCCGCGCACGAGCGTCGCGATCAGCGCGGTGTAGATGAGCGTCGCGACGAGGAAGGGAGGCAGCGGCTCGTAGGTCTCTGCGCCGATCCGGCCGGCTGCGCGGGTGATCTCGACCACCCCGATAACGGCCACGGCTGGGGTGCACTTCAGGAGGATCGTGACCTCGCTGACCAGGGGCCCGAGATTGGCCCGCCAGATTTGCGGGAAGACGATGCGGATGAAGGTGGCTCGCTCCGACATGCCGAAGGCGGCAGCCGCCTCACGTTGATCCCGGGGAAACGTCACGAGTGCCGAGCGCCAGATCTCGCTGCTGAACGCCGCCGTATTCAGCGTGAGCGCGACGATGGCGGCCGGAACCGGTTCGAGCTCCAATCCGGCCGCCGGCAGGACGAAGTAGACGAACAGGACGAGCGTTACGAACGGCGTCGCCCGGATGAGGCTGACGAAAGCGGCGAGAAGAGCCGGGATCCCGGGGATGCGGCCTTCACGCAGGAGCGCGAGGAGGAGGCCCAGGGGCAGGCTCAGCAGTATGCTGACCGCTGCCAGCGCGGCGGTAACCACTGCGCCGTCGAGGATGGTGCGTATCGCTGGCCACGTCATGGCCGTCACTCTCCGCGTCCGGGTCTGTCGCCCCGCGCTCCCAGGCTACTTGGTCGGTGCGGACGGCATGTCCTTGAAGGCCCGGCCGAGCCACTTCTCCTGCAGAGCGTAGAGCTCTCCGCTCGCGCGCACCTTCGCCATGAACTGGTCGAGGTAGGCCAGGAGGCCGTCGTTCCCCTTGGCGACGGCCCAGGCCGCATAGGTCGGCGCGCCGACCGCCTCGCCCATCCTGAAGCGCTTCGGCTGGTCCTTCGTCAGGCTGACGAGGTTGACGACGCCATTGATCACGTAGTCGAGCCGGCCATTGGCGAGGTCCTGATATGCCTCCGGCAGCGACGTGTACTGCACCACCTTGCCGAGCTTTCCGCCTGTCTTCGCCAGCGTGGGTTCGAGATCGGCCAGGGCCGCGTAGGACGCGCCGCCGGACTGCACGCCGACCGTCTTGCCGGCCAAGTCGGGGACACCCTTGATCCGGGTCTCGTCCGCGCGGACGACGTAGTATTGCGTCGCTTCGGCGATCGGCATCGTGAAGCTCAGGCTCTGGATCCGATCGGGGGTGATGACGGCCGCCGTCAGGGCCACGTCGTATTTCCCGGTCGCGACCCCGGCCAGAAGCCCCGTCCAGGGTATGATCTGCTGGTCGATCTTGAACGGCGCCTCCTTGCGCAGCAGCGCGAGGAGGTCGTGGTCGAGGCCCATCGGCTTGCCGTTCTCGACGTACTCGAACGGCTTGTAGCTGTCCTCGGTCGCGACGACCATGGACCCCTTGGCCTTGATGTCGTCGAGGCTCGCCGCAGAGGACGGGGACGCCCCGACGCTCAAGCTCAGCGCCGCCGCGGCGGCGATGGCGAGGATCTTGTCCCGAACGGAAGCCATGGCTCAGTCCTTTTGCTCGCTCGACGAAAGGGATGGCGCGGCGCCCCGACGGGCGATCAGGTCGATCTCGACCAAGGCATCGTAGGCGAGCCCCGTCGTGCCTACGCAGGTTCGCGCCGGCAGGCGGTCGTGTGGGAAGAAGGATTTGTACGTCGCGTTGAACGCCGCGTAGTCGCGCTTGAACTCCGTCAGGAAGGCCCGCGCGACGACCACGTGCTCCAATCCCAGGCCGAGCCCGGCCAGGATCGTTGTGAGGTTGGCCATGACGTTGCGGGTCTGCGCCTCGATGCCGTCCGGCAGGAGGCCGGGGTTGGACGGCGTGTCTGGCATCTGCCCCGTGACGAAGACGAAGCCGTCGACCTCGACCGCGTGACTGAAGGGAGCGACCGGCTGCGGCCCGTCGGAGACCATGTGGAAGAGCATGGCCGACGGGTCTGATTCTGGCTTCGGCACCGCGATCTCCGTTCCGCAGGCTTGCCCCGCGTGATGTCCCGGACCCAGGGTCGGGACCGTATTGTCATGATCAAGTTAGGCGACATTGTCGGACCTGGCGCGCGGATATGAGCGGCATCGCGCTTGAATTTCGGTCGTGGCTGCGGTCCGACCGAGACAATGTGTAGGACAATCGGTGCAGGTATGAGTCGACCCGGATGGATCGATGCCGTCGAGCGGACGGCCGGGGCTCGCTATTCGGCCATCGTCGGCGCGGTCGAGATCGCGCTGCGGGCCGGCGTCTTGCGACCGGGCGATCGGCTGCCGCCGCAGCGCGACTTGGCCGCATGGCTGTCGCTCAACATCGGGACGGTCAGCCGGGCCTATGCCGAGATGCAGCGGCTGGGCCTTGTCAGAGGCGAGGTCGGCCGCGGCACCTTCCTCAACCCAGTGCAGGATCCGGACGGACCGCCATCCCTTCGGGAGCCGGTCCCACGCCAGACCTTCGTCGACCTGTCCCACAACTTCCCGGCGCATGCGATGCATCACCCTGCGCTGGCGCTGATCCGCCCCGAACTCGACGGCGCCGTCGATCTCGGGGGCCTGCTCGCGAGCCAAGTCGACGTCGGTCTTCTCAGGCATCGGACCATTGCAGCACGATGGCTCGGTCGCTTCGGGATTGAAGCCCCGGCCGACGAGGTGCTGGTCACCTGCGGCGGCCAGCACGGCCTGCTGCTCTCCCTGATGGCGCTGACGCATCCGGGCGATGCCGTCCTGGTCGAGGAGCTGAGCTTCTACGGCCTGAAATCCGCGGCCGGCATGCTGGGGCGCTCGCTGGTTGGGGTCCGCATGGACCGCGAAGGCATCGTGCCCGAATACCTCGACGTGGTCTGCCGCCGGACCCGAGCGAAAGTCCTCGTCTGCACGCCGACGCTGCACAACCCGACCACCGCCACGATGTCGGACGAACGGCGGCGGGAGGTGGCCGAAATCTGTGCGCGCCACGACGTCCTGATCGTCGAGGATGATGTCTACGGCTTCCTGCCCGACCCAATCCTGAGACCGCTGGCTGCGTCAGCGCTGGACCGGGTCGTGCACATCTCAAGCTTGTCGAAGCTTGCGGGCCCGGGATTGCGCATCGGCTTCCTGCGGGTGCCCCGGCAACTGGTCTCTGCTTTCGGTATCGCGCTGCGTGCGACCACGCTGATGGCATCGCCGTTCAACGCGGAATGGGCGACGCGCCTTCTGGAGTCGCGGCGGATCGATCAAGTCGTCGCCGCGATGCGTGCGGAAACGCAAGCGCGGCAGGCACTCGTGGCTGGTCTCCTGCCTCGGCAAGCCATCCTCACCCAACCGAACGCGTACTATTTCTGTCTGAAGTTGGGGAACGGCTGGTCGGCGGAAGCCTATACGCAGGCCGCGGAGGAAGCCGGGGTCGGGGTTACGCCGATCAGCCTGTTCGAGGTGTCGTCGTTGTACCAAAGCGATACCGTCCGGGTCTGCGTCAACGCAGCGCCCGATCGCGAAACGCTTCGAGAGGCACTGGAGAAATTGGCGGGCCTGCTTGAGGCGGGTGCACCGCCTACGGTTCGATTCAGGGGCGCGGTGTGAGACGGGGCTCCACCGCTTTGGTCCCCTGACGACGAGTCACGGGGCGTCGACATCACGCCGGAGCGATCGCGCGCCCTTCGAATTCCTGCGAATCTCCGCCAACCAGCACGCCGCCGACGCGGTGCTCCGGCCCGCCCTGACCTGTGAATCTGTCTGGCTCGACGTCCGCTTCGGGGGCGTTGTCCATCGGTTTTGACCGTCCGGGTTGGACGCATTGCTCCCGGGCTGGTTTCGAAGCCCATCGCCATTGAAGCCGAGGGGCCGGAACACGCAAATCTCAGGTCTTTCGGCTGGGTGTGGACCGAACCAAGGCGTTGCAGAGTTTGTCGTTTTGTGATTCCGGGCGGCCGTTTTGCGGCCTGGAGGTGGCGATGGCGGACCTGTTCTGGCTCGTCCGATGAGCAGTGGGCGGTGATCGAACCGTTCATGCCCAAGGATCATCCCGAACCCGAGCGGAAGGACGACCGGCAGATCATTTCCGGCATCCTGCACGTGCTGACATCGGGCTCTCGCTGGCGCGATTGCCCGGTCGCCTACGGCCCGCGTACCACGGTCTACGCCCGCTTCAACCGCCGATCGCGGCGCGGCTTCTGGAAATCCACGCTCGCCGCGCTGGCCAAGGCCGAATGGGCAGGCGATGCAGCCGCCCTCGACAGCAGCCTCCGACCGCCTCAAAGACTTCCGCCGCATTGCCACCCGCTACGACAAACTCGCCCGCAACTACGCCTTGGCCCTCGCTCTGGCCGCCGTCATCGTCTTCTGGTGCTGATCAAGTCCACACCCTAGAGCGTCACTTGCCTCCGCCGCTCCCGGTCGAACCGACGCGTGAGGGCTGTGCTTCATTGCCGGCGGCGGCCGAGTCCGTTGCGATGCCATCTTCCGCTCGGCCGGACGGCGAGTAGGTGAACGCATCCTCATCGCCGGTGGAGCCCGGCTGACGCGTGATCACACCTGGCGCGCCAGGCGGGACGACGACGGTTGTGCTGGTCGGCGTCTCGATCACCGCCTGTGCGACGGCAGGGGTCGCGAGGATTGCAGCGAAGACTGCACACAAAACGATCTTGTTCACAGAATGCACCGTAGAGAAACGTGGGGCATTATCCCCTGGGTGGTGTCAAACACGGATTGGCCACTATCGATCCGGCCTGAGCGGTCGCACCTTGAACACAGTGTGCCAATCCACACGGCATGACCGTACATTGAACACAATATCGCGATCGATGTTGCCGATTCATTTCTGCATGAAATTCGTCAGATCCGCGCGCTAAATCTTTTATATATTCATGCCTATCCCAAAGAGTATTTGGACCTTGCCCAGGCCCTTTCGGAGGGCATCGGGCGGCGATGGATGTCGTCGCTGCCGCATTGCCGCATTGTCGCATCGTCGGACACAAAAAACCCGGCACAAAGGCCGGGTGAGTAAGGTCCCTTTGCACGGGGACATCAAGACCGGGAAGCTTTGGAGATAACCGGTCTCGATCTGGAATTAGAAATCGCGTTGGACGCGGAAACGAACCTGAGAGATCGAGTCTTTCGTCGCGGTGGCAACAGCGAAGGTTCCGTTGTTGATGCCGGAGATATTGGAGTAAGCCGTCGGGCTCTTGTCCAAATCGATAGCGCGGCCGCTCTTCAGTCCGATTTGCGTGTAGAACGCCTCGACGCCGATATCGAGGTCTTTGACCGGCGACCAGATGATGCTGCCACCAGCGACGAACTGGTAGGTGTCGCGCAGCGCTTGGCTCAGCTGGTAGAACCGAGTGCCTGGCACACCGACGGCGTTGGAGCCGAAGGCATTCGTACCGTTGGGGTTTTCTAGGCTGAAGATGGCACCTTGCACAAGGCGGGCCCCATTCGAGAAGCTCTGCTCGCCATACGAGCCGAAGAAGGCCGAGCGCCATTCCGGCGTCCAGTAGTGCAGATACGAGATCGTGGTCGTGAAACTCGTTGACGTCTCAAGCTGACCAGTGAATGGATTGAGTGTAGCGTCGGCAAAATACTGATTGAATTTCTGGCCCTGAATGGTCTGCGTGCTCTGCGTGTAGCAGCCGGTATAGGCGCAGTACCCGGTGTACATCTGCGCGCCATTTCCATAGGCGCCCTGCAAGTAAAGAGAGTCGCCCGGCGCGATGAAGGGCGTGTTGATCTTCAAGCCGCCCTGTACGGCCCATCCGTACACACTGTTGGTGTGTGGGATGCTCACGTTTGAGCCCGTGCCCGTACCGGCGCCGTTGGCGACGTCGCCGACGTTCAACTCGTGCGCCGCAGCTGAGAGCTGGGCCGTGCCCCAGGCTTGATCGACGCGCAGGACGCCGACAAAGTCGGGCATCCGCTCGCGCTGGATCACATCGACCTGACTATAGCGGGTTGGAATACCGTTAGTATAGCCGATGAACACCGGAGCTGGCGAATTGCTTTGTGCGAAGTTCGCAACGCTGGCGTTGACCGTGACACCAGCTGGGTTGTTCGTCGGCGAGAAGATCGGGGTTCGACGGAACACAGGGTCTTCTATGGACAGGGTCGCCGACAAACCATTGCCGAAGGTCGCCGTGTAGGCCAGCAGATTTGTAGAGAACACGTCGGATCCGAGAGTGGCGCCGGCGAACTCGAAATCGTGGGCGTAGAAATCGAAGAATGAGGAGGCGCGACCAGCGGTGAGCCCCGCGAACTGAATGAATGCCTTGTCGACATTCACATACTGCTGATCGCGGCCGAACTGATCGATGCCGAGACCGGGAAAGGCTTGACCGATGCGCTGCTGGGTCCCTGAAGTGCCGACACCGGAGTAGCCCGTCCGGGCGCCGGCATCGAGGCGCACGAAGGCTCGCAGGGTCCCATAAGCGGTTTGCGTGCGGGCATCGAGATTGATGCGCAGGCGCCCCTGGTATCCCGAGGTGTCACCACTGTTGGTGCCGCTTTGGCGGGTGTAGCTGGGCTGGTAGCCACCTTCGAACCGCGCACGGCCTCCGATACGGAGGCAAGTGTCAGTCCCAGGAATGTAAAAGAAGCCGGCGCCATAGGCGCCACAGACGCGGACGTACTCGACGGGGACAGCCTTATTGACCGGCAGGTCTGCGGCATGGGCTGCCCCCGCCGCTATGAATGCTGCAGCAGACGCAAGCAGCGCGCTTTTCAAGACACTCATCGATATCCTCAAAGCTTCGAGACCCGTGGTGCGGCAGCGCCCGTTTTCCGGATCTCGCCGCGAAGTGCATCGCCGCCTGCATCTGAAGGCAGGCTTGTACGGGGCGTTGGACTGCGATGCCCCGATGCAGGATCAGCATGCGCGGGTCGGCACGGTTGAGCAATGAGGCTTAATCCATCTCAAGAACAGCGCGAAGAAAATGTGGTCATTTTACAACAAAATACCCCTGTTTATCAGAAACAATCGAGCAATTTGGATGCAAATCGCGTTTCTCTTTGTTTCCGTATCTCTGCACTGCCCCATAAATGATTCCAAAAATGACCATCGGTAGCAATTTAACTCGCATTCAGGATCAAATAGACGTGAATTTATGCCATGAACTGCCATTTTTGTTTCGATGCTGGCGATAAATTTCAACTGCTACACATTCTCGTTAGGCAAGGGATCGCAGGCTCTCCGTGACCGGGGAACACATCGTCGCTGAGCCCGTCGCCCCGCATCAGCCAGGCCACGCGTCGCCGGCCTGCCGCCATGCCCTGTTGGTGCAGCTCGTGCGTCACACGGGGCTGCCATAGGTCTCGTGCGAGAGCGCGAAGGTGGAGCGAACAGGGGTGAGCAGCACGAGATCCTCGCGCTGCCGCCTCGCAGCCGGGCGGCTCTTCCAGGCGAAGAAGCCGTTCGGGCAAGCATTCAAGGCGACGCCGACACCAGGCCGCTCGGGCCTGATCTCACAGAATCGGCCCGGCGCCCGCATGGGTGAGATCGGCAGCCGGGACAGAGACCCGGGACAGGTCTAGCGCCGGTGTCGGACCCGCCGGGAAGGTGCTTTCCCAGCCGCCCCCCAGCGCCTTCGACAGAGCCACAAAGTCAGTCGACATCGCCGCCGTCGCCTGGACGAGGTTGGTCTCGGCCTGCAGCACGGTCTGAGAGGCCTGGAGGACGGTGGTGAAGATCTCGACGCCCTGCGTGTACCGCGCCCGGGACAGCGCCAGCGCCTGCCGCGCATCGGCCACCTGCCGCGCCAGCCGCGCCCGGCGGCCCTCGTCGCCCCTGAGCGCAGCCAACGCGTTGACGACGTCGTGCCAGCCCTGGAGCACCGCCTTCTGGTAGGCGATCGCCGCCTCCTGCTGGCGGGCCCGCTGGAGGACGAGGTTCGACTTGAGCCGACCGCCCTCGAAGAGCGGGATGGAGATCGACGGCCCCACATTCATGTATTGCAGGGACGAGCCCCGGAAGATCTTGCCCGGATCGACCGCGTTGACGACCGGGCTCGCCGACAGCGTCACGGAGGGGAAGAACTGCGCCTCGGCGACGCCGATCTCGGCGACCGCCGCGTGCAGGTTGGCCTCGGCCCGCCGGATGTCGGGGCGGCGCAGCACGAGGCTCGACGGTACCCCCACGGGGATTCGCGGCGGCACCGGCGGGATCGCGCGGCCGGTCACCAGCTCCTGCGACAGGGAGAGCGGCGGCTCGCCGAGCAGCAGCGCGATGGCATTGATCTGCTGGATCTCCTGCTGCTGGAGCTGCGGCAGCTGCGCCTTGATCGCTTCGACCTGCTGGGCGGCGTTCGCCGTGTCGAGGCCCGTGACGAGACCCCGCTGCTGGCGGATCCGCACCACGTCGAGGATCTGCTCGTTGACCTTGATGTTGGTGAGGTCGATCCGGATCTGTTCCTGCGTCCCGCGCAGCTGCACGTAGTCGCGTGCGAGTTCCGCCTGGCTCGAGACCAGCGCGTCGCGCCGCTGCTCGGCGGCCGCGTCCGCCTGCACCTGGGCGGATTCCACCGACCGGCGGACCTTGCCCCACAGGTCGAGTTCCCAGGAGGCGTCGAAGCCCAGCGTATAGCTCTCGAAGCCGTTGGTCAGCGGCGCCGTCAGGTCGCTGCTGGAGGCGCTGGAGCCGCTGCCACCCGTGACGCCGCCGAGGGAGTTGGACAGGAGGCCGATCGTGCCGTTCTTGCTGAATTGCTGCCGGTAGACACTGCCCTGGCCGTTGAGGGTTGGCAGGCCGGCGGCGGCCGCGGTGCCGAGCTGGGCCCGGCTCTGGAACAGGCGCGCTGTGGCGGTCTGCACGTCGAGGTTCTGCGCCGCGACGCGGTCCTCGAGCTGCGCCAGGATCGGATCGCGGAAGGCGAGCCACCACGTCACCGCCGGCTCCACCGCGCTGGTGTGGGCGAGAAGCGGCAGCGGGGCCCGGGCCGGCTGGCCGGTATCGAGGTAATCGCTCGATTCCGCGAGCGGCGCCGCGGGGGGCAGGAAGTTCGGTCCGACTGTGCAAGCCGTCAGCCCGGATAGGGCGAGGGCCGCGCCGCCGCGCAGCCACGGGCGGGGCCGAGAGGAGATGCGGGAGGTCATGTCAGTGTCCTCCCCCGCCGCCCTGCGCGGTCTTGGCCGAGATCAGGAAGCAGAGCGGCACGACCATCAGGGCGATGACGGCCGTGTACTGGAAGATGTTGCTGTAGGCCAAGACCTGCGCCTGCTTCATGTAGGTCTGGTAGGTGTGGGCGACCGCCTGCTGATGCACGACGGAGGCTGCGCGGCCGAGTGAGCGGAGGGTGTGCTCACTCTCCTGGATCAGCGTGTTGTAGCCGGAGCGCAGCGGCGTCATGAACCCCGACAGGTGCGCTTGGTCGGCCTGCGTGCGCTCGGTGATGGCTGCGGTCGAGAGCGAGATCCCCAGCGACCCGAACACGTTCCGGAACATCGAGAACAGGGCCGCGCCGTCGCTGCGGTATTTCTGCGGCAGGGTCAGGTAGGCGATGGTCGAGATCGGCACGAACAGGAAGCCGAGCGCCGCGGTTTGGAGGGAGCGCATCAGCACCAGGGTCCTGAAGTCGATGTCGGGGGCGAGCCGGCTGGAATAGAACAGGGCCGCGCCCATGAAGGCGAAGCCGAACATGACGATGAAGCGCGTCTGGACGACCTTCATGAGCTGCCCGACGATGGGGATCAGGATGATCACCACGATCCCGCCTGGCGACAGGATCAGGCCGGATTTCAGCGCGGTGTAACCCAGCACGTTCTGGGCGAATTGCGGGATCACCACGGCGCTGGCGTAGAGGGCGAAGCCCATGGCGCCGATGAGCACGCAGCCCATGGCGAAGTTCTTGTCCTTGAACACGTCGAGGTCGATGATCGGCTTCTTCGCCGTCAGCAGCCAGCAGATCGCCCCGAACACGCCGAGGAAGCCGATCGTCGCCATGATCCGTATGAACGGCGAGCCGAGCCAGCCGTCGTCCTCGCCGCGGTCGAACACGATTTGCAGGCAGCCAATGCCGATCACGATGAGGGACAGGCCGATATAGTCGATGCCGCGCTTGGTCTTGCGCTTCTCCTGCTCGGAGGGCGGGTCCTGCACCAGGATGCTGTTGGCGATCACCGCCAGGATCCCGACGGGGACGTTGACGAAGAAGATCCAGCGCCAGTCCAGGTGCTCGATCAGGTAGCCGCCGAGCGTCGGCCCGAGCACGGGCGCCACCACGGTCGCCACGGCGGTCACCCCGAAGGCCGCCCCGCGCTTGGCGGGCGGGAACGTGTCGAGAATGATCGCCTGCTGGCTCGGCTGCAGGCCGCCGCCGAAGAAGCCCTGCATCAAGCGGAACACGATGATCTGGCCCAGGCTCTGCGAGATGCCGCACAGGAAGGACGACACCGTGAACATCGCGATGCAGATCAGGAAGTAGCGCTTGCGCCCGATCGTGTCGGAGAGCCAGCCGGCGATGGTCAGGACGATGCCGTTGGCGACGAGATAGGCGGTGAGCGTGTAGGTCGCCTCGTCGCTCGAGGCGGCGAGCGACCCCGCGATGTAGGGCAGCGCCACGTTGACGATCGTGGTGTCGAGGATCTCCATGAAGGCGGCGAGCGTCACCGTGATGGCGATCAGCCAGGGGTTGTAGGCGGGTTTCCAGCCTTGGTTCGGATCGCCGCTCATTTCAGCAGCACCGTCGGCTCGACGCTGACGCCGAGGGGCAGGGGCTCGTCCTTCTTCAGCCCGGAATCGATCACGATCTTCACCGGCACGCGCTGGACGATCTTGATGAAGTTGCCGGTGGCGTTCTCGGCCGGGAAGGCTGAGAACTTCGAGCCCGAGCCGCGCTGGACCGAGTCCACATGGCCATGCAAGTCGAGGTCGGGATAGGCGTCCACCGTGATGGTGACCTGCTGGCCGGGCCGCATGCCGTCCAGCTCGGTCTCCTTGAAGTTGGCCGTGATCCAGACGTCGGTGGTGACGAGCGACATCACCTGCTGGCCCGCCGTCAGGTAGTCGCCGGCATTGACGTTGCGCCGGGTGACCCAGCCGTCCTGGGGCGCGCGCACGACAGTCCACTCGACGTTGAGGACGGCTTGGTCCAGCTGGCCCTTGGCCTGCTCGGCCTGCCCCTGGAGCTGGTCGACCTGCTGCTCGGACTGGCCGATATTCTGCTGGACCGGCATCGCCTGGATGACCCGGGCCTCGGCCTGCTCGACCTGCGCCTTCGCCTGCTGGTAGTTCGCGGCGGTCGTATCCACATCCTGCTGGGTGGTGGCCAGCTTCGGCAGGCTCTTCTGCCGGTCGTAATTCGCCTGCTGCAGGGCGAGGTTGGCCTTGGCCGAGGCGAGGTTCGCCTGCGCCAGCGCCAGCGCGGCCGGGAAGTTCTTCTTGGCGATCTCGACGCCGAGTTTCTGATTGGCGATCTGCGCTTTGCTCGCGTCGAGCTGACCCTGGGCCTGCTCCTGTCGGTAGACGTATTGCCGGGCATCGATGCGGAACAGCGGGTCGCCCTTGTGGACGAACTGGTTGTCGGTGACATCGAGGGAGATCACCTGCCCGGCGACCTGGGGCGCAATGCTGACGATGTTGCCGTCGGTATAGGCATCGTCGGTCGAGGCCTTGCCGCGGGTCGACAACCAGAAATAGAGGCCGCCAGCCACCATCAGAAGGACCACGACCGCGCCGATGCCGATCACGAGCGGTCGGCGCTTGCTGCGCCGTTCAGCATCCTGATCCCGGCCGCCCTGTTCCGCATTGCCGGTCCGCCCATCGCGGCCCGATCCGTCCTGCCCGTCCGATCCTTTGCCGCGGGGGTGCTCTTCGTTCTGCTGACGCCCGCGGCGATCGGCATCGGCCGATCGATCCGCGTCCCGACGCCCGCGATCTCCTACGGATTCGCCTCCGTCATCGTCCTGATCGTCATCGGGATAATTGTCCTGCGCTTCGTCCCGGGCGCGGTCGGAGCTGCGGCGGCTCGTCTCGAACGCCACGGACCTTGCACCGTCCCACCGTTCCTCGCGGTCGGATGCGCGTGCCGCGCGGCGCCCGCGATCATCGGCTTCGGAGCCGAGATCGATATAGTCGCGGCGGTCGCGCGGGCGGCCACCGGAGCGCGATCGACGGTCAGTATCATCGTCGGCCATGAATCGGATTCGCAACCCTATCGACCGCGCAGCCGAAGGAACACTCGATCACGCGGCCCACTTGCCTTAGACGCGGTCAACATAACCGAACCCGGCGGTTCGGATGTGCGAGGGTGGACGGAGCGATGTCAAGCGCCGCAGAGGTCGATCAGAAGGCCGCGCGTGGGCCAATCCCGCGCGGGGCGCGGCGCCGCGCGGAGATTGCCCAGGCTGCCGAGAAGGTATTCCTCGAGCACGGTTTCGCTGAGACGACGATGCAGATGGTCGCTCTCGCGGCTGGGTCGTCCAAAGAAACGCTCTATCGGCATTTCGGCAGCAAGGAAGATCTGTTCATCGAAGTGGTGGACAACCGGAACAACGAAGTCCGACAAGTTCTCGACTCAACTCTGGAGAGCGATGGGCCCATTCCAATCGTCTTGCAATCGGTCGGCATCGCACTTTTGGAATGCATGTGCAGCCCCATGGTGGTCGCGCTGGCTCGCATGATCGTGAACGAGACTCACAGGCATCCGGCGCTCGGGGAGGCCTTCTACGCGATGGCGCCGGGCCGTACCCTGCAGAAGCTCACGGGCTACTTGGCCGAGGCCCGGACCCGCGGGGAATTCACCGGCGACGATCCGGCGCGGGCGGCGGAGATCTTCACCGGCAGCATCATGGGCAAATTCGTTCCGCTGATGCTGTTCACCCCGCACACCTTCGCCATCGATCCCGATCAGATCAAGGACCATGTCGCCGAGGCGGTCTCTGTGTTCGCGAAAACTTATGTCGCAAAGGATCGCTAGCGGAGAGATTGTTTTTTGAACCAAAAAATCCAAGATTATTTGAAATCAACAAAACTATAAAACATTTCATCTAACATTATATTCAAGTATTTTCCAGACCGACTAGAGATTTTTCGGAATGCGCTGAGTCGGACGGCTGGGGTTCACACCGGGCATTTGGGCTGATTCATTGCGCGCTCCCTGTGAGGAGCACGGCATGGGCCGACCCGACAGCCAGGATCTGCGTGAGCGGGTGGTTGACGCGGCAGGCGCGACCTCGCGCCGGCAAGCGGCCAAGCACTTCGAGGTGGGTGCTGCGACCGCGATCCGCTTTATGACGGCACTGGCCACGACCCGAACGGTGGCGACCCGTCCGCAAGGTCGGGCACGCCGCTGCAAGCTCGATCCGCACGAGGCGTTTCTGCGGGCCCTGATCGCCGAGCGGGATGACGTCACCCTGGAGGAGATGCAGGTCCGCTTGAAGGATGAGCACGACCGAACGGTTGGGCTGCGCACGCTGTGCAGTTTCCTGACGCGCGCGGCCTGACGTACACAAAAAGACAGCCCACGCCACGGAGCACGACCGTCCGGACGTGAAGGCCGCTCGCGAGGCGTGGTTCGAGGGCCAGCCCGATCTCGACTTCGCCCGCCTCGTGTTCCTCGACGAGACTTGGCCCTCGACCGACATGGCCCGCACCTGCGGCCCCCCCGCGGCAAACGGCTTCGCTCGAGCGTGCCGCACGGTCACTGGAAGACCACGACCTTCGTGGCGGGCCTGCGCCTGTCGGACCTCGCGGCGCCGTTCGTGCTGGACGGTTCGATCAACCGCGACGCCTTCCAGACTTCCGTCGAGCGCGTGCTCGTGCCCGAACTCGCTCCCGGCGACACCGTCGTGATGGACAACCTCGGCAGCCACACAGGGCCGGCCGGCGCGCGGCTGCTCTTCCTCCCGCCCGGCTCGCCCGACTTCAACCCGATCGAGATGGCCTTCTCAAAGCTCAAGGCGCTGCTGCGCAAGGCCGCCGAGCGCACTGTCGAGGGATTGTGGGCAGCCATCGGTCGGCTCATCGATACGATCACGCCCGATGAGTGTGCCAACTTCTGCGCCGCCGCAGGATATGAGCCAGATCAAATCGAAAACGCTCTAGCGAAATCCATCGCCCGCCGGAACACACGCATTGGATGCGAGAGGGCATCCTCCTGCCTCATGTCTCAGCAGTAGATGCGGTTCAGCCTGTACAGGAGCGCGGCGGGTTCCAGGCCTGCCACGATCGGATCGCGAGGCATCGAATTGCCAGGGCGAACAGTCCTTATTTATCGATGACGCACGCGCCTCAGCGATAAATTATGATGAGATCGTAGCCGGAAACGCGCCCAAAAACGAAAATCTATGGCGTGCGTCACGGGACGACTGGCGGAGAGGGGGGGATTCGAACCCCCGATGCCCTTGCAGGCATGCCGCATTTCGAGTGCGGTGCATTCAACCGCTCTGCCACCTCTCCGCAAGGTGCCTCGATGAGACCGGCGGTGCCTAGCACGCGCGGCGCAGCTTCACAAGCGAGACGTCGCCCGCCTGCGCCGGATCAGACCACCACCGTGATCGCCTGCGCGGCGCGGGTCAGGCCGGTGTAGAGCCAGCGCGCCCGGTGCTCGCGGAACGCGTAGGATTCGTCGAACAACGTTACCCGGTCCCATTGCGATCCCTGGGCCTTGTGCACCGTCAGCGCGTAGCCGTAGGTGAATTCGTCCGTCTCGCGCCGCAGGAACAGCGGGATCTCCTCGTCCGAGCCGGTGATCATCGCCCGCAGCACCTTGATGTCGGTGGGCTTCCGGCGCAGGGCCGGATCGTCCTCCGGCACCACGTCGAGCCGGATCAGATCCGGCCGCGGCGGTGCGCGCAGCGCCTGGACCGTCCAGGTCGAGCCGTTGAGCAGGCCCTTCACCCGATCGTTGCGCAGGCAGACCAGCTTCTCGCCGATCGCCGGCATCGGATCCGTGTGGCCGGCGAGTTCCCGGAGCCGGGCATTGTAGAGGCGGCGCGTCTTGTTGAGGCCGACCAGCACCTGGTCGCATTCGAGCACCTCGGCCGGATCCAGGGTGCGGCGCGACACGACCCGGCTCTGCCCATAGCTGCCGAGTTCCAGCCGCCCGCCCTCGCGGATCGTCATCGCCATCCGGACGATCGGGTCATCCTTGGCCTGCCGATGCACCTCGGTGAGCATCACGTCGGGCTCCGCCTCGGTGAAGAAGCCGCCGCCGCGCACCGGCGGCAACTGCGCCGGATCGCCCAGGACCAGCACCGGCCGCTCGAACGACAGAAGATCGTTGCCGAGATCGGAATCCACCATCGAGCACTCGTCGATGATGATCAGATCGGCCTTGGCGGCCGGCCCCGAGCGGTTCAGCGTGAAGGTCGGCCCGCCCTCCTCCGCCTCCTTGGTGCGGTAGATCAGCGAGTGGATCGTAGCGGCGTCGTAGCAGCCCTTCTGGCGCATCACCGAGGCCGCCTTGCCGGTGAAGGCCCCGTAGACCACCGTGCCGTCGACATCCTCGGCGATCCGGCGGGCGAGCGTGGTCTTGCCAGTGCCGGCATAGCCGAAGAGCCGGAACACCTGGGATCCCCCGTCCCGCCGCCACGCGGCGATCGCCTTCAGCGCCGCGTCCTGCTGCGGGGCGTAGGCGGCCGGCAGCCCCGCACTCACGGCCAGCGCACGGTCGGCGGCATCGAGGAGAGGATCGAGGCGACGTTGCCGCCGGTCTTCAGGCCGAAGATCGTGCCCCGGTCGTAGAGCAGGTTGAACTCGACGTAGCGGCCGCGCCGCACCTGCTGCTCGTGGCGGTCCGCCTCGGTCCAGGGCGTGGTGACGTTGTCGCGCACGATCTTCGGATAGGCCTCCAGGAAGGCCTGTCCGACGTCGCGGGTATAGGCGAGGTCGGCCTGCGGATCGCCGCTCCAGAGATAATCGTAGAAGATCCCGCCGATACCGCGCGGCTCGTTCCGATGCTTGAGGTGGAAATACTCGTCGCACCACGCCTTGTAGCGGGCGTGATCGATGCCGTGCGCCGTGCAGGCCCGCGCCAGGCAGGCGTGGAAATGGCGGCTGTCCGGATCGTCCTGATTGCGGCGCCGGTCGAGCACCGGCGTCAGATCGGCCCCGCCGCCGAACCACGCCCGCGTCGTCGCGACGAACCGGGTGTTCATGTGCACCGTCGGCACGTGCGGATTCCACGGATGGGCGATCAGCGAGATGCCGGTGGCGAAGAAGCGCGGATCCTCGGCGGCGCCGGGCATCTGGGCCCGGAATTCCGGCGCGAACTCGCCATGCACCGTCGAGATGTGCACCCCCGCCTTCTCGAAGACGCGGCCGCGCAGCATCGCCATGACGCCGCCGCCGCCGGGCCGGCCGGTATGGTCGGTCCGGTTCCACGGGGTCTTCTCGAAGGTTCCGGGGCCCTCGGGCGCATCGGGATGGAACGGGCCCGTCGCCTCAGCCTCGATGGCCTCCAAGGCCGCGAGGATGCGATCGCGCAGCGTCTCGAACCACGCCGCGGCCTCGGACTTCATGGCCGCCACGTCGGCCTCTGAGGGAGGCGCAGCCAGGGCTGCGCGCGCGTCATCCGGCATCGTCATGACACAGGCTTTTCCACCGTGCCGGGCGCACGTCAATGCGGGCGCGGCCCGACGTGACCGCGCAGGCGTCCGGAGCCGCCACCCGCCGCGGCGGCGCGGGCGGCCTACGCCGGTCCCGGCCGCTCGCCGACGGGCTTGAGCAGCCCCGTGGCCGTCGCCACCAGATCCCCCGCCGCATCCCGGATCTCGGCCTCGCAGAAGATCACCGACCGCCCCGCCCGGGTCACCCGCCCCTCGGCGATCAGGACACCGCGCCCGGGGGCGAGGAAGCGGGTCTGCATGTCGAGGGTCACCACGGGGCGCCCCGCCTGCAGCCGGGCCGCCGTCCCGAGGGCGACGTCGAGCAACGTGCAGAGCGCGCCGCCATGGGCGATGCCGAGATTGTTGGCGTGCTCCGGCTGCAGGGCTAGGCGCAGGCGCGTCCGGCCGGCGCGCACGTCGAGGGCCTCGATGCCGCAATGATCCACGAACGGGATGGTGGCGCCGAAGACGGTGCCCGGTTCCGATTGCTGGTCCACGTCGATCGCCCCGGATCCCGTCTCACCCGGACGTTTATGGCCCAGATGCGCCCGAGGCCAGGACCGGCCACGCGCAGATCACGTGACAGTCCGGCCGAAACGTTCATCCCGCGTCGATGCGCTGACGGGACATCGCGGCGGGCCGCCGCGTGAAGTTCCGGGCGTCTCATCAGACCCGAAACGGATCTTCGCAGAGGAAGCCCGCCGCTAGATCGCGACAGAAGGCATAATCGGCGCCCGTCCGCAGGCCGCGGCCACATCCAACCTCGCCTCCGGCATGTCGGTTTGCTCGACCAACGATTTCAGCTCGACCCACGGCTTCAACAATATGCGTGTTCATGACCGGGGCATTGTGTAGGGAAATGCTCGACGACGACTTGATTTTGCTGCACAGACGTTAGAACCGTCTCACCACGGTCGGATAGAGGGAATCATCGATGGACGACACCGCCACTGAGCAGCAGCAGACCTTTATCGAGCAGGCGTCGGACATCGTCTCGGCGTATGTCTCGAACAATTCGGTGCCCATCAGCGAGTTGCCCGGTCTGCTCGCCGGCGTTCACGCCGCGCTGACGAAGCTTTCGGCCCCCGCGGCGACCGTGACCGAGACGGCCGACAAGCCGACGCCGGCCCAGATCCGCAAGTCGGTGACGCCGGACGCGCTGATCTCGTTCATCGACGGCAAGCCGTACAAGACGCTGAAGCGCCATCTGTCGCGCAACGGCCTGACGATCGAGCAGTATCGCGAGCGCTTCGGCCTGCCGCGCGACTACCCGTCGACGGCCGCGAGCTACTCGGCCCAGCGTTCGGAACTCGCCCGCAGCCTCGGCCTCGGCCAGCAGCGCCGCAAGTCCGCTGCTCCGGCGCCGGCGCCGGCTCCGGAGCCCGTCGCGGAGGTGGCCGAGAAGCCCAAGCGCGTGAGCCGCCCCCGCAAGGCCAAAGAAACGGCCTGAGCCCGGCCCCTCGGCCGGGCCCCTGGATCCCGGCCGGCCCGCAGCCCGCGTGCCGGCCGGATCACGCGAAGTCGGCGAGATCGTCGGCCACGTCGCCCGCAGCGACGTCCGTCTCGGCCCTGTGCCGCTCGACCGCTTCGGCCTCTTCGGCCGTCCCGGGTCGCGGCACCGGCCGCTCGGTCTCCGGATGCGCCTTGCCGGCCGCGTCGTCGGTGGATTGATCCGTCACCCGACCCGCCATGCTGCGCGCTCCCCGAACTTGAACTGGGAAGCAAAGCGCCAAAGCCCGTGCGTGTTCCGCCCCGCGAACACTCCCGCGAACACTGCGGGTGACCCCGCCGAAGCCCGGTCCGGCGCTCGTTCGCCTTCCTGAAGACGCTCTCCAGATCCCGTCGAAGGACGAGGCCGAGGGCCGCGACGGCACCGGCCTCGACGCGGCCCGTGCGGGCTGCGCCCGCGGGGGACGGATCGCGATGCGCCGCGTTGCACGTCCGGGCCGGCCGATCAGGAGCGGAATTTGGGCACTCGCTACGGGCTGGAGATCCGCGCTGCCGCGAGTCCCGACGCCGCCGGGCTCGCGGCCCTGTTGGGTGAGGCGGGGATCGCGGTCAGCGCCGCGGACCTCGCGACCCGGCTCGACGCCCTGCAACAGGACGGCGGCACCGCCCTCGTCGCCGTGGAATGGGGACCGCCGAGCGGCCTCATCACCGTGTCCCCCGTCCGGACCCTCGAGGCGCCGCGGCCCTTCGGCCTGATCACCAGCCTCGCGGTCGCGATCGAATCCCGCCGCCGGGGCATCGGCCGGGTGCTGCTGAAGGCGGCCGGCCGGGCGGCGCGACAGGCGGGCTGCGACCGGCTGCTCCTGGCCGCGGCGCCGGACCAGGAGGCTTTGCGCGCCTTCTGCAGGGCGGCCGGCTTCACCGATGCGGGGCAAATGCTCGCGCGGCCGCTGCTGAAGCGCGGCGCCGGAGAGGCCTGAAAGCCGCGACATCCTGGCCGCAGCCGACCGGGCCCATCGGGCGTTGTGACCGGAGACTGGAGTCCCCCCGATGACGCTGCGATCCGAGACCCCGCCGCCCCCAGCGAACCTGCCCTGCGATCCGCCACCGGATTCCGACGCGCCGACCGCCGCGCAGCTCAAGGGTGACATCGACAGCGGCCGCACCGCCGACAAGACCCCGCACATGGATATCGGCGCGGCCCCGCTCGGGACCTGCGAGGAGGCCGGCGGGACGCCGCCGACGCCCCAGGAGGTCCGGATCGCCCGGCAGAACGAGCGTGCCCCCTCGGAGCGGGCGGCGAAGGGCTACGTGCACCAGCGGCAGCCCTGGGTCCTGCCGCTCTATGTCGGCATCATCGTCGCGGCGGCCTTGGGGCTCGGCCTCGTTCTCTGGCTGACGCGCTGAGGCCGAAGCGGGGCCGCGCGCGGGCCACCATGATGCAGGACGGCACGGTCGCGGCGGAGGCGGTTTAAAGGTCGATTCACGTCGATGCGGTTAGCGTGACCTTACTGCAGTCTTGCGTAACCGATCCTCCATGCCCCCATCCGTCGATGCTCCGCCGGACCTGTCCGGGCTCCTCGAACTCTCACGCATCGAGAATCTCGATCTCAAGCCGGTGATCCTCCGGGTTCAGACCGACCTGTTCGTCCGGGCGGCGGCCCGGGACAGGACCGAGATCGAGATCTTCGAATCGCTCGCCTGCGGCCTGATCCCCACGGTGGATGAGGAGACCGCCCGGGTGGTGGCCCGCAAGCTGGCCCCCTGCCCCGAGACGCCGCCGGCAGTGCTGGAGGCGCTCGCGCTGCGCGGCGGCGAGGCCCGCGACGCGGTGGTGGAACTGGCCCCGACCCTGAGCCATCGCCTGATCGAGGCGGCCCTGGCCGAGGGATCGGATATCGCCGCCCGCATCGCCGCCCGGGCCGGGTTGAGCCGCGAGGCGGTGGACGAGCTCTCCCGCGAGGGCCGCCCCGAGATCGACCGCGCGCTGGCCGCCAATCTCGGCCACACCCTGCGGGGGGCAGCCCTGGCGCGGCTCGTGAACCGCGGCCGCGGCGCCCCCGACCTCGCCCGGCTCCTCCTGGTCCGGCCCGACGTCTCGGCCGCCGACCTCGTGCCCCTGTACCTGCACGCCGATCCGATCCGCCGCACGGTGATCGGCCGGGCCGTCGAGGCGACCGCCGCCCTGCGCCCCTGCCCACCGGCGCCCCGCGGCCTCGGCGAGACCCTGACCGGCCTGTCCGCCGCCCGCGACGTGCCGGCCTTCATGGCGGCCCTGGCCGACGGTCTCGGCCTGCCGCGCGATTTCCTGACCGTGGTCGCCGACGCCAGCGCCCGCTACGACCTCCTGACCCTGGGTTTGCGGGCTGCCGGCCTGCACGAGGAGGAGGCGGTCTACATCTTCCTGACCCTCAACCAGGGTGTCGCGCGCTCGGCCGAGCGGGTGGCCGACCTCGTCCGGCTGTTCCGCACCGTGAGCCGGCCAGCCTCCCGGGACCTGATCGCCGCGATCCTCGACCGGCCCCTCGCCGAGCGCGGGCGCGGCGAGGCCCATCAGCCGCTGCACGGCCCGGAGGCGAAGCTGCGCCAGGGCGCAGAGCGCGTCGCCGCGCAGCGCCCCTCCCTGCCGGTGCGCGCCCGGGCGGCGGGCGGCGGGGAGCCGGCCTGACGGGCCGGACGTCAGCGGGGATCCACGGGCGGATCGCGCTGCGGATCGGCGCCCCGCCAAGCAGGCTGCCGATCGGTCTCCTCGAGGGTGTCGGTTGAGGCCGTCGGCTCCGCGGCGCGGCGGCTCAGTTCGGCCATCAGGCCGCGGGCCAGGACGGCGCGCACCGCCCGCTCGCGGGCCTCGGCTGGCACCGCGTCAAGGGCCGCCGGCAGCGCCGCCTGGGCGCTGGGCACCGCGTCGGCGAGCCGTCTCGCCTCGGCGGCCGGATCCGTCCCGGCTCGCAGCAAGGCAAAGTAGGAGAGCACGCCGATCACCAGCGCGGCGCGCAGCAGGACGGTCATGAGACGATTCCTCCGCTCGAGATCAAGCGGAAGCATTCGACGGATTTCCTCAACCGGGCCTCAACCGACCCGAGCTTTTCCGCGCGATGGTGAATGAAGCTTGTCCGCAATCGGCTGGTTACCTCGCGGAAAGCATCCCGATCAATCGGACAAGTCCCGCAACACTCGTTTAAGCCGGCTCTGCGACCGTCCGGAAGTCGTTCGAAGTCGAACCGGAGGCGCGACGGATGCGGGAACGCATTCTGCGCGGCGCGTGCCAACCTTGACCATTAAGACTGTCCTGACGTCGTTGATCGACGACCGGCTCGCGGGTCTCGTCCACGAATCCGTGGCCGACAATGCGCCGGCCCGTGCGCGCCACCAGCGCTTCCTGGTGTCGCGGCTGGCGACCGGCGCCGTCATGATGGTCGGTCTGCCGCCCTATCTGCTCTGGCGCGGGGTGCCGTCCGGCTTCGAGGTCCTGGCGATCGCGAGCCTGCTGCTGCCGGTCTTCGCCGCCGTCCTGCTCGCCCGCACCGGGTCCCTCTGGATCGCCCACGCGGTCTCCTCGGCGGGCCTGACCGGCCTCGTCGTCGCCCTGGCGGGCGTCACCGGCGGCGCCACCTCGCCCGCCGCGGTCTGGCTGGTGGCGATCCCCCTGGAGGCGCTGGTCTCCGGCTCGCTCCGCGCGACGATCGCGGCCTCCGTCATGGCGGTTCTCGGCGTGCTGACCGTGGTGGCCCTCGGCGCCTGGGCCGGCGCCCTGCCGGTCATGGACATCTCGGCGGGGATCGCGCTCCCGGCCTTCGCGATCACCGCGATCGGCCATGTCGCCGCCCAGGCTCTGGAGCACATGCGCAACGAAGGCGTCTGGCGCGAGCGGCTGCGCGACAACGAGGCCCGCGACCGGCTGCTGCTCTCGGCGATCGACGATCTCGTGACCTGGCACGACCGCAACGGCCGCGTGCTGGAAGCCTCGGTCTCGGCCACGCGGCTGCTCGGCAGCGATCCGGCCCGGCTGCGCGGCCATGGGCTGCTGGAGCGGGTCCATGTCGCCGACCGGCCGGCCTTCCTCAAGGCGGTGAGCGACGTGGCGGCGACCGGGCGGCCCGCGACCCTGCCCCTGCGCCTGCACGTCGAGGCCGAGGCCGGCCGGCCCGACGGCGTGAGCCTGATCCACGCCGAGATGCGCGCCCACCGGATCGAGCACGGGCCGCACGAGGCCGCCATGGCGGTGGTGGCGGTCACCCGCGACATGACCGAGCACCACCGGCATGCCGTGGAGCTGGAGCGCGCCCGCGCCGAGGCCGAACGCGCCGACGCGATCAAGGGCCGGTTCCTGGCCAACGTGACCCACGAGCTGCGCACGCCGCTCAATGCGATCATCGGCTTCTCCGAGGTCCTGGCGGGCCAAGGCGCCGTCAGCCTCGGCCCGGACCAGGCGCGGGAATATGCCGGCATTATCGGCGCCTCCGGCCACCATCTGCTCGGCGTGGTCAACACGCTGCTCGACATGAGCCGGATCCAGAGCGGCAATTTCGACTGCGCCCCCGAATGCTTCGACATCGCAGGCCTGCTTCGGGCCTGCTGCGACCTGATGCGCCTGAAGGCCGACGCCGCCGGCATCGTCCTCACCGTCGCCCCGTCGGGCCCGGTGGAGATCACCGCCGATCCCGCCGCCTGCCGGCAGGTTCTGATCAATCTCATCTCGAACGCGGTGAAGTTCACCCCGCGCGGCGGCCGGGTCGACCTGTCCCTGCGCCGCGGCGCGGGCAGCCTGGACATCGTCGTGGCCGATACCGGCGTCGGCATCGGTACGGACGACCTGCCCAAGCTCGGGACCCCGTTCTTCCAGGCGGGCAGCGGCGGCTACAAGCGCCAGCACGAGGGGACCGGCCTCGGACTCTCGGTGGTGCAGGGCCTGGTCGGCTTGCACGGCGGCGCCCTGCTGATCGAGAGCGCCCCGCAGGCCGGGACCGTCGTGACCGTAACCCTGCCCCTCGTCTGCCCGGCTCCGGCGGCCGACCATGGGCCGGCCCCGATCCGCACCGCCGTGCGGGGCGCCCCGGTGTCGCGCCGCGTGGTGCGCCTGCCGCTCGGCCTGTTCGACGCGGAGCCGAGCGCCGCCTCGGTCCCGGCCGACCCGGTCCTGCGCCGCACCGCCTGATCGGCAGATCCCCCGGAAGGAGACATGATGTCAGGCTACCGCGAGATCACCGTACCGGGCGAACCCAGCCGCGCACGCCGTCCCGCGCCGCGCCGCGCCGCCGTCCAGGGCGACTGGCGTGCCGTCCTCGTCGGCGCGCTGAAGGCGACGGGCGCCACCTGCCGGACCAGCCCCGGCACCGTTCTCGGCAGCCTCGCGGCCCTCTGCGCGGCGGGCTTCGTCTGCGTCAACGCCCTCGGCTACCAGACCGGGCGCCATCCGGCGCCGATCCTGCCCAAGCTCGCCCAGAAGGCGCCTGCCGCGCGCGAGGCGGCCCCGGCCGCCAAGGAGCCCGTCCGGGAGGCGGCCCGGGATCCGGTGCGCGTCATCGATCCCGAACGCGTCGCCGCGCCGGCGCCCGCCAAGCCGGCGGCCCGGGACGCGATCGGCGAGCTGATCCGATCCGATGAGACCACCGCCTCGGTTACCCCGAAGGCGTCGCCGGTCCGCCCGGCCGCGAAGCCGGCTCCGAAGGAGACGAAGGACGCCGCCAAGACCGCCAAGCCCGAGAAGGACGGTGATCCGGTGATGCGGGCCCAGAAGGCGCTGTCGAAGCTCGGCTACGCGGTGAAGCCCGACGGCGCGATGGGACCGGGCACGCGGGCGGCGATCGAGAAGTTCGAGCGCAGCGCCAAGCTGCCGGTCACCGGCGAGGCGACGGGCCGGACCCTGCGCGAGCTGATGGCCCGGGCCGGCCACGGTTAGCGAGACAGGGCGGCACCCCCGCCGCGCTTGCGGCGCGGGTGCCGATCGGCGTGAGAGCGCGGAGGCGGGCCCTCAGTATTGCGTGCCGGTGAACCGGCAGATCGTCTTGCAGCGTGGACCGCCATTGGCCTGCCAGGACTTCGCGTGTCCGATCGATCCGGTCATGTCCTGCGTGGGATTACCCCCGGGTCGATGCACGACGATGTTGCAGCGATCCTGCGGCGTCCGCTGGTAGCGCGGGCAGGATGCGGAATCGCGGTTGCCCAGTAAATCCATGAGCGTCTCCGGACGGGCGTGGGCCGACGGCACAACACCGCACAGGCCGGCGACGATCAGCGCCGCAAGCGAGGTCATTCTCCACATCGGAGTGCTCCTTAAATCATCGTGAGATGCAAATTCGGGCGCCCTTTGCTCAGATAATCAGCGAACAATACTATAGATGTGCGTTGTCGCACATCGATCAATTCTATTTTAATCCCGATAAATACTCGATTTTCTGAAGGAATATTCCGCCGCCTGAACCGTTATGGAGATGCCGGGCCGTGCACCGGCGGTTGCCCGGACCGGCGCTTTCGCGCATGGCGGAGGACGCGCCACCCGGCGCTCGCAGGGTTCCGGATCCGGCTGATCCGCCGGGACACAGGCCCTGCGGCGAACGGATCCTCACAGGGCTACAGACGCATGCGCCTGCGCTCCGATTTCTGGGTTTCGGCCCATCTGCGGCGTCTGGATGTCGCCGGCATCCCGGCCGTGCTGCGGCGGCGCGGGTCCGCGGAGGCGGGTGCGATCTTCGTGAAGGTCGATCGGCTCGACGGCAGCGCCGACCTCTACGGACCGGCGCCGCAGGCCCTGTTCGAGGCCGAGGAGAGCGGCGACCGCCGTTTCGCCGGGATCGTCACCGGCGGCAGCCCGCTCGACGTGGAGGAGCGCCTGACAAAGGAGATCCGGTTCGATTCCGATCTCTGGATCATCGAGATCGACGACCGCCAGGGGCGGCATTTCCTGGACTTGGCGGAGTGATGGAGGGCCGCGCCCGGTCGGGCTGCGCCTGACGGAGGGCCCTCCCACACATCGCCCGCATCCTGAGGTGCTGCGCAGCGGCCTCGAAAGAGCCCTCCGGGGATCGCGCGGCTGGCTGTAACCCTCCTTCGAGGCCTCTGCTGCGCTCCGGCCCCTCAGGATGAGGGGAGGGCCGGAATGACCGAAGGCCAGAACGCCGTGTCCCGTGACGCGAGGCGCTCCGGGGGAGCGGCTCCAGCGCCCGCTCGCCGTCGTTGCGAACGCAGCGAAGCAATCCAGCGACGCCACGGCCGCCGATGTCGCGCGACCTCAATCGCTTCGCTGCGCCCGTGATACCGGGGCGGAGCGAAGCGACGGCGCCCGTCAGCCCTCGATGATGCGCTCGTCGAGCTTGCGGTCGACGGTCTCGACGGTGCGGTCGATCTCGGCGTTCGGATCACCGAGCTGGTGCGAGATCAGCTTCACCAGCAGGTCGACGCGCTCGATGTAGGGCGCACCGTTGGCGACCGCGCGCGCCGCCGAGGACGGCTTCAGCAGGCTCTCGGCCGCCTTGGCGTATTTCTCGAACGGCACCTGATCGGCCGGATCGGCGCCGAGCTTCCGGGCGATCCCGTCGACATGGTCGTAGATCGCCCGCGAGCGCGCGAGGTCGCCGTGGACGGCGTCGTGGATCGATTGCGGCGCGCCCGGGGTGATGCACCGGTAATTGCCGGTGAGCAGCATCGACCACTTGGCCAGCGGCACGAACAGCGAGTCGAACACCTTCAGCTTCACCGGCACGTCGTGCCCGTCGAGGCGCACGGCGTCGATGTCGGCCTCCAGCTCGCGGAGAAGCGTGTTGTGCGCCTCGTCGGCGAAGGTCGCGGCCTTGAAGTTGGTCGGCAGGCCGACATGGAGGACGTTGGCCTCCTCCTCCGGCGGCCGGAAGGCCTGCGGGTCGGGGGAGCAGAGCGACACCAGCCCCGGCTCGAACCGGTCCCAGACGCCGGCATTGGTGTAGGCATCCTCAAGATCCATGGCGGCGAGCGCCGGGATCCGCTTGAGGTAGGGCAGCGGCGGCATGTTCATGATCGACAGGCACGGCAGCTTCGCCGCCGCGATCTTGATCATCAGGACGCGGATCGTGTGGTTGTTGTACTGCGGCTCCTGCATGGCGAGGCCGACGAGGTCGTAGCGCGACACGTCGACGTCTTCCGGCGGCATGGCGTCGACCTTGCCGGGCAGGTCGCGCGAGTGGATCGCGCGGTGCTCCTTCTCGTCGCGGAGCTTGATGCGGACCTCGGTGCCCTCGCGGTTGATCAGGTCGGCGGTCTTCCTGCGGCAGACCAGGGTCACGTTGTGACCGGCCATCAGGAGCTTGGTCCCCAGGAGCGAGCCGTAGGAGGCCCCCAGGATCAGGATGTTTCTGGCCACGTCGTTCCTCCCCAGCATTGAAGACTGCTGTTGTGTTGTCTGGCTGCGGGGAACAGCGCGTCCACGCCACGGCCCCATCGCACCGCCGATGGATGGCAGCCGGGCGGGCGGAACGCAAGCCTTCTGGTATACCTAATCCCAAACCCGTTGTGACGCCCCGCCGGTGACAGGCGAGGCGAATCCTATCCCCACAGCTCCGGCGTGGGCGGGTGCATCAGGCTACCGTCGTAGCGGAGCGGCGGGTCGCGGTCGCGGGCGAGCAGCAGCGGCCCGTCGAGATCGACGAAGTCGGCCCCCTCGGCGAGGAGCGCCGCCGGCGCCATGCCCAGCGAGGTGCCGAGCATGCAGCCGACCATGATCGCGAGCCCCCTCCCCTTCGCCTCGCGGGCGAGCAGCACCGCCTCGGTCAGGCCGCCGGTCTTGTCGAGCTTGATGTTGATCGCGTCGTAGCGCCCGGCGAGCGCGTCGAGGCCGGCGCGGTCGTGCAGGCTCTCGTCGGCGCAGACCGGGACCGGATGCGCGATCTCGGCGAGCAGGGCATCGGCGTCGGCCGGCAGCGGCTGCTCGATCAGCGCGACGCCGGCCTTCAGGCAGGCGGCGAGGTTGGCCTCGATGGTCTCGGGCCGCCACGCCTCGTTGGCGTCGACGATCAGCCGGGAATCGGGCGCGCCGGCCCGGACGGCGGCGATGCGCTCCGGATCCCCTACCCCGCCGAGCTTGACCTTGAGCAGGGGCCGGTGGGCCGCCTTGCGGGCGGCCTCTTCCATGCTCTCCGGCGTGCCGAGGCTCAGCGTGTAGGCGGTGATGACCGGCTGCGGCGCCGGCAGACCGGCGATCGCCCAGGCGGGGCGGCCCTGGAGCTTCGCCTCGAGGTCGAACAGCGCGCAGTCCAGGGCGTTGCGCGCCGCCCCCGCTTTCATGCGGGTCATCAGCGCATCGCGCCCGATCCCGGCCGCGATCGCCTCCGCCTGCCCTTCGATCAGCGCGCTGACGCTCTCGACGCTCTCGCCGTAGCGCGGATAGGGCACGCACTCGCCGCGCCCGACCGTGTCGCCGTCCGTGAGCGTCGCCACCACGACGGCGATCTCGGTGCGGCTGCCGCGGGAGATCGTGAAGGCGCCGGCGATCGGGAAGCGCTCGACGGCGAGGCTCAGGCGACGGGCCATGTCAGATCTCCGGGAACTCGGCGACGATCCGGTCGACCAGCCCGTCGACGCCGAAGCGCACCGGGTCGGTGGCGGGCAGGTCGTGCTCGGACGCGAGCGTCTCGAGGAGCGCCCGCGCCTCGCCCTCGGCAAGCGCCTGGGTGTTGACCGCGATGCCCACCGGCCTGATCGCCGGGTTGGTCAGGCTGCCGAGCTGGACGGTCAGGTCGATCACCTGGCGGATGGTGGGGAGCGGGTGCTTCACGCCGCGCATCGTGGTGCGGGTCGGCTCGTGGCAGACCACGAAGGCGTCGGCCTGGGCGCCGTGCAGCAGGCCGAGGCTCACCCCCGCGAAGGACGGGTGGTAGAGCGAGCCCTGGCCCTCGATCAGGTCCCAGTGGTTGGAGGCCGCCTCCGGCGAGATCGTCTCGACGGCGCCGGAGATGAAGTCGGCCACCACGGCGTCGATGGCGACGCCCCGGCCGGAGATGAACACGCCGGTCTGGCCGGTGGCGCAGAAATCGGCGTCGAGGCCGCGTTCGCGCATGCCGCGCTCCAGGGCGAGCACGGTGTACTTCTTGCCGACGGAGCAGTCGGTGCCGACGGTGAGCAGGCGCCGGCCCGACCGCTTGGTGCCCTTGCCGGTGGGGAAGCGCTCGTCGGTGTGGCGGACGTCGTGGAGCTGGCGGTTACGCCGCGCGGCGGCCTCCGCGATGGCCGGAATCGTACCGAGCTTGACGTGCAGGCCGCTCGCCACGTCGAGCCCGGCCTCGATCGCCGCGACGATCTCCTTGACCCAGTGATCCGGCAGCACGCCGCCGGCATTGACGACGCCGATCACAAGGGTCCGGCAGCCCTTCGCCAGGGCCTCGGGCAGTGTCATGTCGGGGATGCCGAGATCGGCGGCGCAGCCCGGCAGGCGCATCTGGCCGACGCACCATTCGGGGCGCCAGTCCTTGATGCCGTAGGCGGTCTTGGCCGCCAGCGTGTCGGGCACGTCGCCCAGGAACATCAGGTAGGGCGTGGCGATCTGCATCGGTCGAGCAACCTTCTCCGGGAGGCCGGCGGACCGTCTATGCGGGATCGCGGGCGCCGGGCGCAATGCACGAGACCGGCCAAGCGGGTGGACGCGGCCGCCGTCGCGGGCATGACCGGGTTGCGCCATCCGGAAGGGACGCCCCTCCGACCCTCTCCGCAACCCGAGGTGCCGCAGCGCAGGGAGGCCGCGAAGGAGGCCTCCAGGGCTCGCGCGGCTGGCTCGAGGGCTCCTTCGAGGCCCGCTCACGCGGGCACCTCGGGATGAAATCGCGTTGGGGAAAGCCGATCTCACCCCTGCGGCGCCTGGTGTCCCCGTTCAGGCGGCGCGTCGTCGCGCCACCCCCGCCTCGTTGGCCACCGCGCCCACCGGCGACTGCACGCCGGTCGCCCGGACCATCCCCTCGACGCCCGCCAGAGCGCCCGCGCGCAGCTCGAGACCGAGGAAGCGCTCGCGCTCGAACGGCCCCGGCAGGGTCAGGCCCTCCGCGAGCGCCCGGTCGAAGCCGAAGCGGGCGTAGTAGGGCGCGTCGCCGACCAGCAGCACGGCGCCGTGGCCGAGGGCCTCCGCCCGGCCGAGGGCCGCCTGCATCATCACCGAGCCGAGCCCCTGCCCCTGGATCGCCGGATCGACGGCGAGCGGGCCGAGCAGCAGTGCCGGGCGAGCGAGCCCGGCCTCGACGTGCCACAGCCGCAGGGTGCCGACGAGGCGGCCGCCCCGAATCGCCGCGAAGGCGAGGCCGCGGGCCGGCCGACGGCCTTCGCGCAGGCGCTCCGAGGTCTTGGCATGGCGGTTGCCGGGAAAGCACGCGTCGAGCAGGCGCTCGCGCGCCGGGACGTCGTGGACATGCTCCGCGCGGATCTCGATCATGGCTGTGCCCTCCCCGGGCCGGCAAGCGGGAGAAGCGGTGGGTTCCGACGGACGGCCGAAGGCGATCCGTCGATGCGACAGCGGGAGATCGCCCCCGGCAGCGACACGCTGCCGGGAGGT
Organism: Methylobacterium sp. XJLW; assembly: GCF_003254375.1. Classification (NCBI taxonomy): domain Bacteria; kingdom Pseudomonadati; phylum Pseudomonadota; class Alphaproteobacteria; order Hyphomicrobiales; family Methylobacteriaceae; genus Methylobacterium; species Methylobacterium sp. XJLW. The sequence goes on from NZ_CP016429.1 coordinate 1,782,022, forward strand.
TCTGCAGCAGGTCAGATGACGATCTGCTGAAGGGGCGGGAAGCCGTTGAAGGCCACCGCCGCGTAGGTGGTGGTGTAGGCGCCCGCACCCTCGATCAGCACCTTGTCGCCGATCGAGAGCGAGACCGGCAGCGGATAGAGCTGCCGCTCGTAGAGCACGTCCACCGAGTCGCAGGTCGGCCCGGCGATGACGCAGGGCTCGGTCGCGTCGCCGTCCCGGGCGGTGCGGATCGGGTAGCGGATCGCCTCGTCCATGGTCTCGGCCAGCCCGCCGAACTTGCCGATGTCGAGGTAGACCCACCGGACCTCGTCGGCGTCCGCGGACTTCTTCGACACGAGCACGACCTCGGCCTCGATCAGGCCGGCATTGCCGACCATGCCGCGGCCCGGCTCGATGATCGTCTCGGGGATCTGGTTGCCGAAATGCTTGGTCAGGCCCCGGAAGATCGCCTCGCCGTAGCTCTCCACGCCCGGCACCGCCTTGAGGTACTTGGTCGGGAAGCCGCCGCCGAGATTGACCATCGACAGGCCGATCCCGCGCTCCGCGCACTCGCGGAAGATCGCCGCCGCGGAGCCGAGCGCCCCGTCCCAGGCCTCGGTGTTGCCCTGCTGCGAGCCGACATGGAACGAGATGCCGTAGGCCTCCAGCCCCTGGCGATGGGCGTGCTCCAGCACGTCCGCGGCCATCTCGGGCACGCAGCCGAACTTGCGCGAGAGCGGCCAGTCGGCGCCCGCGCCGTCGCACAGGATGCGGCAGAACACCCGGATCTCGCCGGTCGGCACGTCCGTGGCCACGGCGGCCCGGGCGATCTTCTCGACCTCGGCCTGGCAGTCGACCGCGAACAGGCGGATGCCGAGCTTCAGGGCGCGGCCGATGCAGCGCTCCTTCTTGATCGTGTTGCCGAAGGAGATCCGGTCGGCGGTGGCGCCGGCGGCCAGCACCATCTCCATCTCGGCGACAGAGGCGGTGTCGAAGCAGGAGCCCATCTCGGCGAGCAGCCGCAGCACCTCGGGGGCCGGGTTCGCCTTCACGGCGTAGAACACGCGGGTGTCCGGCAGGGAGCGCGCGAAGGCGGTGTAGTTGTCACGCACGACGTCGAGATCGAGGACCATCACGGGGCCCTCGTCCTGACCGAGGTCGCGGCGCACGCGCAGGAAGTCACGGATGCGGTCGGTCATAGTCGTCTCCCGGCACGGGTTCGCGAGCGCCCTACGCGGGGCGCGCTGTCGAAGATGACGGCCAGGACTGGCCGTCGGCGTCAGGGGGCGATGCGTCGCGCGGACCCACGCGCTTTGGAGACGCGTGCGTCAGTGCGGGCGCAGAGCACCCGGAAGCTGCCGTGGATTGGAAGGGATGACCCCCACCGCACGCCGGGCAAAGAGAAACAAGCCTCTTCGGTGCCGGCCTGTGGAGGGCCGACGAGACCAAAAAAGCCCGTTCGTCGTTGCTTTAAGCTGCGTCCCCCGTGGAGAGCGGGGTTCGCCGGTTTCGCCTCCGGCTGCCGGTTGTTGTCGGGGTCCGGTGTTGCCACCTGGATGCCGGCCGTAGGGATCCACCCTTGCGACCATCGATCCTTTAAGACCCCTGGCGGCTGTCCGGCAGTTGACCGGATGCCCACCAACCGACACGCGGCCACAGGCACGTGCGAAATTGGGCACGGCGCATATACGGAGACAGGCCCGGCCCGGCAAGGGGAAGACGCCCCGGACCGCCCGCTTTTCCGCCCGGAATCCACACCCCGTGCGGCCCGTTGCAAAAACGACGCAGCCCGACCGGGCCGAAGGCGCCGTGCGGGCTTCCCAAGCGGGGCGGAAGCGGGCATCTGACCGGAGCGGGCAGAACACGCAGGTAAGCAAGCGATGGCCGGGCCGACCAGATCCACCGCGACGGCGCGGGCGTGAGCGCCCCCCTGCGCAACCCGGTCGGCGACGGGCTCCCCGAGCCGACGATCCGGACCGCCACGCTCGCCGATCTCGACGCCCTGGTCGCCCTGGAGCACGCCGCCTTCGCCACAGACCGGGCGGAGCGCCGGGCGATCCGCCACGCGATCCTGTCGCCCACCATGGACGTGCTGGCGGCGCTGATCGACGCGCCGGATGCGGACCCGACGCCGGTCCTCGTCGGCGCCGCGGTGCTGGAGCGGCGGCGCAGCAGCCGGATCGCCCGGCTGGCGTCGATCGCGGTGGCGCCGAATCGCGGCGGCCTCGGCCTCGGCGGCCGACTCCTCGACGCGGCGGAGGCGCAGGCCCGCAGCCAGGGCTGCGACCGGCTCCGGCTGGAGGTGCGCGCCGACAACGGCGCCGGCATCCGCCTCTACGAGCGCCGGGGCTATACCCGCTTCGCCGTGCGGCCGGACTATTACGAGGACGGGATGGAAGCCTGGCGCTACGAGCGCGGGCTGTAGGCGTCGCGCAGGGCTGCCGCCGATACGCGGGCCGCCTGCGGGCCGGCAGCCATCACGTTGACATCCGGATGCGATCGAAGCCGTCCCCTCCCGCGGCCCTGTTCGTCATCACGAGGGGACGCGGCGGCCCGACGGGCAGGACACCGAGCAGGACGCCGAGCAGGCGAGCGCCGCCCGAGACTGCTTCACCGCACGCTCCCGCAGGGCGCCGGCAGGCCGGCCGCGCTCGGCCTCGGGCCGTTCGCGGATGCGACCGCAGGGCGCCAGATCCGCCTCGCGCCGTTCGACCGCGGGGAGCAGCCCCGCCGCGCCGCCCAGGCCACGCTGATTTCAGCGCCCATAAATTCGGCACAACCCCCGTAAATTGACTCGCCCCTCAATCAAATTCGCGTTCTATTATAAAATCTGAATGAAAATATCATTATAAAATCGCAAGTATTCAACATATCATCAGACGATTGCCTGAAGAAACCTAACGTTTTAAGACAAAGCATCGCAGACCTTGAGACTTTACCCATGATTCGCTGGCTGGGGCGCTTCTCGATCCGGACGTTGTTGTCCCTGGTGATCGTCATCATGGCCTGCATGGCGCTGGTCAATGCCGTCAGGACCCTCGTCGACGAGCGGGCGCAGGCGATGGGTGCGGTCAGGGCGGTGACCTTGACGCAGGCGAGCCAGGGACTCCTCCGGACCATCCTGCCGCTGCGGCTGGAGCGCGGATCGACCCTCGCCCTCGGGGGTGAGGCGCCCGCGGACGCGAAGACCCTGTCGACCATCGCGGGCAGCCGGCAGGCGCTGATCGAGAATTACCGCCAGGCTCAGCGCAGCCTGAGCGATCTGGCCGAGCCGACGGTCAGCGCGACGCTCGATCGCCTGAACGCGGCCCAGGAGGCGATGGCGGCCCTGCGCCCCCGCATCGACGCGGCCCTCAGGCTGCCGAAGGCCCGTCGTGAGCCGGCGCTGCGGGACGCCGCGATGGCCGCCTTCCAGGACCTGCTCGAGGCCCTGACGGCCACGCTGAAGGCGGTCGACGCGGCCATTCCCCGGTCCGATCCCGTCCTGGAGCGCTATCTCGCCCTCAAACAGGCGGCCTGGGACACGCGCGTCGCCAGCGGCAACGTCGCGGTGCGGGTGCAGACCTCCCTGATCGCCGGAACGTCGTGGTCCCTGCCCGAGACCGTCGCGGCGGCTGAGGAGCGGACCGAACTTCTGTCCGCGTGGCGGCGCACGACCGAGGCCGCGACCGACGTCTCGGAGACGGTGCGGGCCGCGTTCGTGCGGGCGAAGGCCGACAATTTCGAGGGCGACACCAAGGCCATCGCGCAGGCGGTCTTCGACGCGCTCAGCACGCACACGCCCCCGCGCCACACCTTCGCGGAGCTGCGCGACCGCAACACCGAGAACCAGCGCTCCCTCGTGGCCCTCTGCGACGCGGCCCTCGACGCGATGGTGGCGCGCGCCGAGACTCTCGCCGACGCGGCCCGGACCGACGTCGTGCACAGCGTCGCGGCGCTGCTGGCGGTGATCCTGCTGGTGGGCCTCGGCCTGTGGACCCTGTTCGGCGGCGTGCTGCGCCCGCTCCGGGCGCTGACGGCGACGATGCAGGCGCTGGCGGACGGGGACGCCTCCGCCACGGTCCCGGCGCGCGCCTACCGCAACGAGATCGGCGCGATGGCGCGGGCCGTCCAGGTGTTCAAGGACAACCTGATCCGCAGCCGCCAGCTCGAAGCCGAGGCCGCCGAGGCGCGGCTGGCGGCGGAGGCGCGGCGCCGGTCCGACCTGCGGGCGATGGCCGAGCGCTTCGAGCAGACGGTCGGCGGCATCATCGCTCAGGTCTCGGACTCGGCCACCGCCCTGCAGGGTACGGCCCAGACCATGACGGCCACCGCGACCCAGACCGCGAGCCAGTCCAGCACCGTGGCGGCCGCCGCCGAGGAGGCCGCCGCCAACGTCAACACGGTGGCGGCGGCGGCCGAGGAACTCGGGGCCTCCGTGGAGGAGATCGGCCGGCAGGTCGAGGGATCGACCAAGCTCGCCCAAGGGGCCGTCTCGGAGGCGGGACAGACGGGCACGCTGGTCCGGGACCTGAGCGGCGCGGTCGCGCGGATCGGCGACGTCATCGGGCTGATCGCGGCGATCGCCGGGCAGACCAATCTGCTGGCGCTCAACGCGACGATCGAGGCCGCCCGCGCCGGCGAGGCCGGCCGGGGCTTCGCGGTCGTCGCCAGCGAGGTGAAGGCGCTGGCGGCGCAGACCGCGCGGGCGACCGAGGAGATCGCCGGCCAGATCGCTGGCATCCAGGGCGTGACCGGCCGGGCCGTCACGGCGATCGGCGCGATCACGGGGCGGATCGAGGAGATCAGCGGCGTGGCGAACGCGATCGCCGCGGCGGTGGAGGAGCAGGGATCGGCCACCCGGGAGATCGTCCGGAACGTCGGGCAGGCGGCCGTCGGCACCGGTGCGGTGACCAGCACCATCCTGGGCGTCGCCGGGGCCGCCGAGGAGACCGGCCGGGCCGCCGACGCGGTGCTGGCGGCGGCGTCCGCGCTGTCGCGCCAATCCGCGACGCTCACGGCCGAAGTCACGCGCTTCCTCGACACCGTCCGGGCCGCCTGACCGGACGGTGTCGGAGGCCCCGCGGGTCTCCGCCCCGATCTCGCCCGGTTAGGGGAGTCTTACGGCTCGCGCGCTACAGCGCGGGAACGGGCGGGGCGACCCCGCCGCGCATGAGACGCCGTCCATGGCCGTGATCGCCGCCTTCGTCATCAATGCGGGGCTCAACTTCGTCCTCGGCCTGCTGATCGCCAAGCTGCTGGGGCCGGCCGATTTCGGCCGGTTCGCCCTCGCGACCACCGGCGCCATCGTGCTGAACACGGTGCTGTTCGAGTGGCTGCGCCTCTCGGCGACGCGGTTCTACTCGGGACGGGTGCGCGTCGACGAGCCGTGGATCCGCCACGGGCTCGACCGGGCCTATCTGCGCATCGGCCTGCTGCTTCTGGCCGCCGCCGCCCTGTGCGGGGCCTTCGGCTTCGCCGGCGGCGCGGACGGGCGCGAGGCGGTGCTGTGCGGAACCGGCCTCGCGGCGCTCGGCATCGGCGTGTTCGACTACCACGCGGCCCTCGCCCGGGCCCGGTTCGACGGCAAGCTCTATCTCGGCCTCGTCGCGGTGAAGAACGTCCTGTCCTTCGCCCTGATGGCGGCGGCGGCGTGGTGGCTGCCCCAGCCGGCCTGGGTGCTGGCGGCGGCGGGGCTCAGCCAGCTCCTCGCGGTGCTCCTGCTGCGCCACCCCCTGCGCGACCCGCACACGCCCTTCGAACGGCCGCGCCTGTCGGCGACCTGGCGGGTCTTCGCCCGCTACGGCCTGCCGCTCATCGCCGCCAACACCGCCTATCAGTGCCTCGCCTTCGTGAACCGGGGCGCCATCGCCAGCCATGCCGGCTTCGCCGAGGCCGGCTACTTCGCGCTGGCCGCCGACGTCACCGCGCGCGCGATGACGACGCTCGGCACCGCCCTCGACCTGCTCCTGTTCCAGCTCGCCGTGCAGGCGGAGGAGCAGAGCGGCCGCGCCGCCGCCGAGGCGCAGGTCGCCGCCAATGCCGGCACGGTGTTCGCCCTGCTGGCACCCTGCGCGGTCGGTTTCTGGGCGGTGCTGCCGGCCCTCCAGGGACTGGTCGTGCCGGACGCCTATCGCGGGCCGTTCGAGACCTACAGCACCGTGCTGATGCCGGGCCTCTTCTGCCTGTCGATGATGTTCTACGCCCTCAACCCGGTCTTCCAGATCCGCCGCCGGACCCTGCCGGTGGTCGCCGCCGCCCTGGTCGGCCTCGCGGTGAACGGCGCCGGCCTTCTGATCCTGCCGGACCGGATGGGCGGGATCGGCGTCGCCCTGGCGCAGACCGCCGGGCTCGCCGCCGCGGGATTGTGGCTCGGCTGGCGCGCCCTCACCGGCGCCGAGCGGATCGTGCTGCCCTGGGGGGAGATCGGCGTCGCGGCCCTCGCCTGCGCGGCGATGGGCCTCGCGCTCGCCCCCTTCCGGCACCTGCCGCCCGCCACCGCGCTGGCGGTCCTGGTCCCGGCCGGGACGGCCCTCTACGGGGCGCTGGTCTGGATCTTCGACATCGCCGGCCTGCGCCGTCAGGTCCTGGCGCGTCTGCGTCCCGCGCGGACCCTGGCGGCGGAGCAGGGTTCCAGGCCCCAGGCAGGCGCCTTCGCGGCAGCCCCGCACAGGAAACCCGCCCGCTGAAACCCCGCGACTCCACCTCCGCTTGAATCCGCCGCCGGATCCGGCGACACCCGTCCTGGAATGGATACAAACAGGACCGGGACGGAAACGATGGGCGTGTACGAGCCCGGCACCGAGGCGGAGGCCGGGGAGATCGTGCGGGCGGCCGCCGGGCGCGGCGAGCGCCTGCGGCTCGCGGGCGGCGGCACCGCCGCGGGGCTCGGTCGGCCCGCGCAGGACAGCGCGACGCTCTCCGCGAAGGCGCTGACCGGCGTCACGCTCTACGAGCCCGCCGAGATGGTGGTGGCGGCCCGGGCGGGCACGCCGCTGGCCGAGGTCGAGGCGCTGCTCGCCTCCCGGGGCCAGATGCTGCCCTTCGAGCCGATGGACCTGCGCGGCCTCTACGGCAGCTCCGGCGCGCCGACCCTCGGCGCGGTGGCGGCGATCAACAATGCCGGCCCGCGCCGCATCAATGCCGGGGCGGCCCGGGACAGCCTGATCGGCGTGCGCTTCGTCAACGGGCGGGGCGAGGCGATCAAGTCAGGCGGGCGGGTGATGAAGAACGTCACCGGGCTCGACCTCGTGAAGCTGATGGCCGGCGCCCACGGCACGCTGGGCCTGCTCACCGAGGTCACCTTCAAGGTGCTGCCGGCCTGCGAGCGCGTGGCGACCCTCGTCTTCTCCGGGCTGGACGATGCCCGGGCGGTGACGGCCCTTTCGGAGGCCCTCGGCTCGCCCTTCGAACTCACCGGCGCCGCGCATCTGCCGGCGGGGATCGGCGCCCCGGAGGCGCGGACCCTGATGCGTCTCGAAGGCTTTTCCGACTCCATCGACTACCGCACGGGCGAGCTGCGCCGCCTGCTCAAGCGCTACGGCCAGCCCGAGATCGTGGACGGCGAGGCCGGCGCCGCCCTCTGGCGGTCCGTGCGGGACGCCGCGCCCCTGGCCGAGCCCCGGGACGCCGCCCTCTGGCGGATCTCCACCGCGCCGACCCACGGGCCGGCCCTGGCGGCGGCGGTGGCGGCGGAGCGCGCCGCGCGTTGGTTCTTCGACTGGGGCGGCGGCCTGATCTGGCTCGCCACCGGTGCCGAGGGCGATGCCGGCGCCGATGCGGTGCGCCGGGCCGTGAAGACCCAGGGCGGCCACGCCACGCTGGTCCGCGCCCCCGACGCCGTGCGCGCCGCCGTGCCGGTGTTCCAGCCGCTGGCCGAGCCGCTGATGCGGCTCACCGCCGGCATCAAGGCGGCGCACGATCCCGCCGGGGTGCTCAACCCCGGCCGGATGTACGCGCAGGTTTGAGGTTCATCCCCTCCCCCCGCGGGGAGGGGCCAGGAACGGGGCGGCTGAGGACCGGGCGCAACGGTGCCTCCTGCGCCACCCCCACGCGGGATCCGCGATCCCGGAACTCCGCCCCGCAAGGGGGGCGGAGAGCAGGCAGGAAGAGACCGTGCAGACCAATTTTGCCCCCGCCCAGCTCGCCGATCCCGCCATGGCGGCCTCGGAGAAGATCCTGCGGACCTGCGTGCATTGCGGCTTCTGCACGGCGACCTGCCCGACTTACCTGCTGCTCGGCGACGAGCTCGATTCGCCGCGCGGTCGCATCTACCTGATCAAGGACATGCTGGAGGGCGGCAAGCCGGCCTCGCAGGAGGTGGTCAAGCATATCGACCGCTGCCTCTCCTGCCTGTCGTGCATGACCACTTGCCCGTCCGGGGTGCACTACATGCACCTCGTGGACCATGCCCGGGCCCATATCGAGAAGACCTACGCGCGGCCGGCCGGCGACCGGTTCCTGCGGACGCTGCTCGCCCAGGTCCTGCCGTACCCGAACCGGTTCCGCCTCGCCCTCGCCGCCGCCAAGCTCGGAAGCCCGGTCCGCGGGCTGGTGGCGCGGCTGCCGCGGGTCGGCAACCGCCTCGCCGCCATGCTCGACCTGGCGCCCGCCGGGATGCCGCCCCGCGAGCCGACCAACCGGCCGGGCCGGTTCCCGCCGACGGGCGGCCCGGCGACCAAGCGCGTCGCCCTGCTGCGCGGCTGCGCCCAGAGCGTGTTGCGGCCGGACTTCAACGCGGCGGCGATCCGGCTGCTCAACCGGCACGGGATCGAGGTGGTGCACGCCAACGAGGGCTGCTGCGGGGCGCTGACCCACCACATGGGCAAGGAGGATTCCGCCCACGCCCATGCCAAGCAGACGATCGACGCCTGGGACGCCGAGATCGCCAAGGGCCTCGACGCGATCTTGGTCACCGCGTCCGGATGCGGCACGACCATCAAGGATTACGGCTTCATGTTCCGCGACGACCCCGCCTATGCCGAGAAGGCGCGGCGCGTGTCGTCCTTGGCCAAGGACGTCACCGAGTATCTGGCGTTGCTCGATCTCGCTCCGGTGGCCGAGAACGACCTCGTGGTGGCCTACCACTCCGCCTGCTCGATGCAGCACGGCCAGGGCATCCGGCTGGAGCCGAAGACGCTGCTCAAGCGGGCGGGCTTCACCGTGAAGGACGTGCCCGAGGGCCATATCTGCTGCGGCTCGGCGGGGACCTACAACATCCTGCAGCCGGAGCTGGCTGCGAAGCTGCGCGCCCGCAAGGTCGCCAACATCGAGCGCGTGCGCCCCGACGTGATCGCCACCGGCAACATCGGCTGCGCCACGCAGATCGGGAAGGGCACCGGCATCCCGATCGTCCACACGGTCGAGCTGCTCGACTGGGCGACCGGCGGCCCGAAGCCCGCCGCGCTCGCCGGGGTGGCACCGCGGATCGCGGCGGCGGAATAGGATCCTCCCGGCCGGATCGCCGCCCCGGCATCGCGCGCGCACGCACCGGGCCCAGGGGACGCGCTACGACGCAGGACCGCGCACGCAGGAACGGCGGCTCCGCCCTCGCGCGCCATGACAGCCCCGTGACATCTATTCACGCTTGACCCTTGCCAAATCCGCACAGCGGTCTGTAATGATGAGGACCCCTCTCCGGTCCCGCCGGTCGCCGCAACGGCCCGCGGACGTGACCGAATTCCTTGCGAAAACGGTCGCGGTGTCGCGGCGGGCCGTTTCGGTCCGCCTGACGGCGACGGGTGTCGCCCGTGATCGGGCAGGTGTCACACGACGCGGCGGAGCTTCTCCGCCGCACCCCAGAATTCACGGCCGATCCCCATCGGCCGAGATTGTTTCGCGAGGTCGGGACCACGATGGACGGACGCACGGCCCAGCATAGAGCTGCGCGTGCCCCGGAGGCGCAAGAGGCGCGTCGCACCGGTCCGTCCCTCCTCCCGGCCTGTTTCAACCCCAGGCGCCCAGGGCGCCGAACGGCGGTTGACGGCAATTTCCCCTCGAACCCATCCGCCTCGGCGACGAGGCCGGCACCCCACCCGACAGGTTTGACGTCGGGCGAGGCGCCGCCGGGACCACGGGCACGGAGAACGACGTCGGCCGCCATGCCGAGAGTCCGACATGGCCAACAAAATGCTGATCGACGCGATGCACCCGGAGGAGACCCGGGTCGTCACGGTCCACGGGTCTAGGGTCGAGGAGTTCGATTTCGAAGCCGCCAACCGGCGTCAGCTGCGCGGCAACATCTATCTCGCCAAGGTGACCCGGGTGGAGCCGTCGCTCCAGGCGGCGTTCGTGGAGTATGGCGGCAACCGCCACGGCTTCCTGGCCTTCAACGAGATCCACCCCGACTACTACCAGATCCCGCTCGCCGACCGGCAGGCGCTCCTCGAGGAGGACGCCCGCGACGCCGAGGAGCACCGCGAGCGTGAGGAGCGCCGCCGCCGGTCGCCGCGCCGCTCCCGCGGCCGCCGCGCCGAGGCCCGCGCCCGCGGCGCCGACGAGACCGTGAGCGCCGAGGACGGGCACGAGGCGTCCCAGACCGAGGATCAGGCAGAGATCCGGACGGAAGCCGGTTTCGATCCGGCCGCCGAGCCCGATACGCTCGCCGAGCATCCCGAGGCCGTGCGGGAGGCCCTCGCTTCCGAGACCGCGGCCGGCGACATCCCCGTGGCGCTGGACGAGCCGGCACGGGACGAGCCGGCGCAGGCCGCCGAGCCGGCGGCCGAGGCGCCGTTCGACGCTGCCCCCGCCGAGGCCGCCCCTGCCAAGGCGCAGGCGGCGCACGACATGGCCGGGCCGGTCGCTGACGACGCCGCCGCCGAGCAGGACGCCCCGGTCGAGGCCGAGGCCCGCATCGCCGTGGCGGGGGCGCTGACCGTCGCCGAAGCGCCGGCCGAGTCCCTCGCGGAGGAGACCGCCGAGCCGGCGGACGCCGACGAGGCGGATGACGCGTCCGACGAGGACGACGAGGAATCCGACGACGAGGATGAGGACGAGGACGAGTCGGAGGACGACGAGGACGAGTCCGACGAGGATGAGGACGAGTCGGACGAGGATTCCGACGATCCCGACGCCGAGCCCAAGATCGCCCAGGTCGGCGGCAACGGCGACGCCCTGGCCGAGATCCCCGAGCGGCCCCGCCACTACCGCCGCCAGTACAAGATCCAGGAGGTGATCAAGCGCCGCCAGATCATCCTGGTTCAGGTGGTCAAGGAGGAGCGCGGCACGAAGGGCGCGGCGCTCACCACCTACCTGTCGCTCGCCGGCCGCTACTCGGTGCTGATGCCCAATACCGGTCGCGGCGGCGGCATCTCCCGGAAGATCACCTCGGCGGCCGACCGCAAGCGCCTCAAGGAGGTCGTGCAGGATCTGGAGGTGCCCGAAGGGATGGGCGTCATCCTGCGCACCGCCGGCGCCTCGCGCTCCAAGCCCGAGATCGCCCGCGACTTCGAGTACCTGATGCGGCTGTGGGAGTCGGTCCGCGAGCTGACGCTGACCTCGATGGCGCCCGCGCTGGTCTACGAGGAAGGCTCGCTGATCAAGCGCGCCATCCGCGACCTGTACAACAAGGATCTGGACGAGGTTCTGGTCGCCGGCGAGGACGCCTACCGCGAGGCCAAGGACTTCATGCGGATGCTGATGCCCGGCCAGTCCAAGGTCGTGAAGCCCTACCGCGACCCGACGCCGATCTTCGCCCGCTTCGGCGTCGAGCAGCAGCTCGACGCGATGTTCTCCAGCCACGTCTCGCTGAAGTCCGGCGGCTATCTGGTGATCAACCCGACCGAGGCCCTGGTCTCGATCGACGTGAACTCGGGCCGCGCCACCCGCGAGCACGACATCGAGGACACCGCCCTCAAGACGAACCTGGAGGCCGCCGAGGAGGTTGCCCGCCAGCTGCGCCTGCGCGACCTCGCGGGCCTGATCGTCATCGACTTCATCGACATGGAGGAGAAGCGCAACAACCGCGCCGTCGAGAAGAAGCTGAACGAGTGCCTGAAGAACGACCGCGCCCGCATCCAGGTCGGCCGGATCTCGCCCTTCGGCCTCATGGAGATGAGCCGCCAGCGCATCCGCACGGGCGTGCTCGAATCCTCCTCGATCCCCTGCGCCCATTGCGGCGGCTCGGGCTTCGTGCGCGCCACCGCCTCGGTGGCCCTGCACATCCTGCGCTCCATCGAGGAGGCGCTGCTCAAGTCGGCGAGCCACAACCTCGTGCTGCGGACCCGCACCGAGGTCGCCCTCTACATCCTCAACCAGAAGCGCGGGCACCTGCGCGAGCTGGAGATGCGCTTCGGCGTGACCATCACGATCGCGGCCGACGAGCGGCTGGCCGCCACCGCGGCCTTCCAGCTCGACCGCGGCGAGCCGGCTCAGCGCGCCGAGGGTCCGGTGACGGGTGTGCGCGCCCAGGCGATCTCGCCCACCACGGAGTTCGAGGACGAGGACGAGGAGGCCGACGAGGTCGAGGCCGAGGTCGAGGCGGATGCCGAGGGCGAGGCCGAGGAGGGCCGCGCCGAGACGCGCGAGGAGGGTGAAGGCCGCCGCCGCCGCCGCCGCCGCCGCCGCCGGGGCGGGCGTCAGGACGGTCGCGCCGAGGAGGATCGCGGCGACGATGATCGCCAGGAGGGCGAGCGTTCGGACGAGGACGGTCGGGACGAGGACTGGGACGGCGAGGAGCCGGCCGCAGCCGAGGCGCCGGCCGAAGCCGTCGCAGCCGAGGCCGGGGAGACCGACGAGGCCGTGGCCGGCCCCGACGAGGCGGCCCGCGCCGAGGACGAGGGCGGACGCCGCCGCCGCCGCGGACGCCGCGGCGGTCGCGGACGGAGCGAGGGCCGCACGCGGGACGCCGCCGAGACGGAGGATGCTCCCGACGCGGTGGGCGAGACGGTGGCCCTGTCGGCGGAAGAGCCGGTGAGCGCCCAGGCGGTGGCGGAGGCGGTCGAGGCCGCCCCGGCGGCCGGCCGCACCGAGACCGCCGTGGATCTGCCGGTGGCGGAAGCCGAAGCCCCTGTGCCGGCCGACCGGGAGCCCGCCGCTGCGCCGGACGCCGCGACCGCTGCCCCGGCGGAGGTCCCCGCGGAGCCCGTGGCGGTGGTTCTGACGCCGCCCGCCGATCCGGACCGTCCCAAGCGCGCGGGCTGGTGGTCGCGCACCAAGGCCGCTCTGACGGGCGAATGAAGCATTGCGCCTCCAGATAGATCCATATCTGGAGGCGCAACCTCTGGCAGCGCCGCCGATTGCACTTCCGCAGAGTGCTATATCGGCGGCGGGCAGATCCGGTTATCCTTCACCATTGATTGAAGGTTCTGTGCGAGGGTCCGCTTCGATTCGGATATCGGAGTGTCCCGCATGTTCAGTTTGCGTCGGCAGCGTCACGTTTCTGACGCGGTCGCAACCCCGGTCATAACGCCTGCGCCGTCCACGATTCCGGCGGCGGCGCTGATCGTGGAACCTCTGCGTCCCGAACCCGAATCGACCGTCGATCGCGAGTGGCTGTCGCTCCTGGCGCGCCTGTCCGCCTCCGCCTCCGACGCCGGGACCTCCATCGGCTGGATGACCCACGACGCCTCCGGCACCGCCGAGCAGGCCCGTCTGATCGCGGCAGCGAGCGAGGAACTCGCCGCGACGACGGGGGAGATCGCCGCCCGCTCCTCCTCGGCGGCCGAGACTGCCGAGACGGCCCGGGCCGGTATCGTCACCTGCGTGGGCGACCTTCACCGCGCCACCGAGGGCATGCGCGGGATCGAAGAGGGGACTGAAGAGATCGGCAGCCGGCTCGACAGCTTCTCGACCGCCGCCCTGCGGATCGAGGAGATGGCCGGCACCATCGCGGCGATCTCGGCCCAGACCAATCTGCTGGCGCTCAACGCCACCATCGAGGCGGCACGGGCCGGCGAGGCCGGCCGCGGCTTCGCGGTGGTCGCCGCGGAGGTCAAGACGCTGTCGGCGCAGACCGCCAAGGCGACCGACGAGATCCGGGCGCGGGTCAGCGGCCTGCGCGAGGAGATGGCGGCGATGCAGGCCGCGGTGACCCGCAGCCGCAACGCGGTCGAGGCCGGCGCCTCCGCGATGATGCGGGCCAATGCCCGCGTCGAGGCCGAGAGTGGCGCCGTGGCGAATGTGGCGGCGCAGATGCGCGAGGCCTCGGAGATCCTCGGCCAGCAGATGCAGGCCACCGGCGACATCGCCCAGAATGTCGGCCGCATCGCGGAAGGCACCGACAAGGCGCGCCGGGAGATCGGTGATGCCCTGGCGCAGTTGAGTCGGATCGAGGATCTGGGGCGTACCCTGCTCGATCGCCAGATCGGGACCAGCGCGGATCAGCAAGTGATCCGCCTTTCGGCGGATTGCGCGGCTTGGCGCCGCGCGATCGCGGCGACCCTGGTCGGGATGCGCTCGACCGACACGCCGCCGGAGGGGATCCCCGCCGATTCGACGCGCGCCACCGCCATCGAGCGGCCGCTGGCGCAGGCCCGCGAACAGGCAGCCGCCCTGATCCGCCACGTGCGCAGCCAGGCCTGGGATCAGGCGACCACGGCCTTCGTCGCCTTCGAGGCGGCCGTGAAGGAGGCCCGGTCGGCGATCGAGGCCTGAGACCCGGGCCGGTTCCGCGACCGCCGCGTCGTGGGTCGTCTCACGGCGTGATCAGGCGGTCCAGGCGCATCCGGGTGATCTGGGCGACCTCCTCCAGCGCGGTCGCTTCCTCGACCGCCGGATCCCGGCCGAGACGAGCCTCGAAGATGGACCGGATCTCGGCCCGTCCCCGGCCTCGCACGGCGATGATGAACGGGAAGCCGAAGCGCGCCCGGTAGGCGGCATTCAGGCGGTCGAAGACTTGCGCGTCGGCCTCGCCCATGCGGTCGAGGCCAGCACTCCCCTGCTCGCTCGCGGAATCCGTGGTGAGGCTGCGGGCGCGGGCCTCGGGCCCGGCGAGTTCCGGATGGCCGTTCAGGAAGGCGCGGCGGGTTTCGACGGGGGCGGCACGCACCGCCGCCATCATCGCCGCGTGCAGATCCGCGATGTCGGCGAAGGGCCGCCGGGCCCAGGCGGCCCGAGCCACCCAGGGCGCATGCTCGAAGACGCTGCCGAGGAGCGCCTCGAAGGCCGGCGCATCCATGTCGTTCAGGGCGGCAAGACCGGTCACGCGACCGGTCCTGCGTTGGCACCGGGCCGGGCTCGGGCAGCGGGGACGGAGGGCTTCAACGGGGGCTCCTGTCGCACGGGTGAGCGGACGGCCCGTTGCGGTGGAGACCGGGCCTTCGGGGCCGAAGGTTTCTCATGGCGCGCGACCGCGCAAGGCCCAGCGCAGATCGCGCCCTGCGCGTTGTGCGGCCATGCGGGCGATCCCCCGCGACCTTGTGGTGGCCCTGCACCGATCTCGCACAGGCCGTCCCCGCCGACCAGATGCCGCGGCCCGGGCGGCCTCATCCCGGGGGCTGTCATCCCGCGCCGCCTGGTCGATGGCGGATGATGCCCCGGTCTCGCTAGACCGCCGCTCAGGCCGGCGGCGAGCCGGATGCCGGATGGTTCGGCCGATCCGCGCTCTTCCGACGCTCCCGCTCCTTGCGCAATTCCCGCTCGGCCAGCAGCCAGAACTCGATCTCGAAACCCTCCGGCCGGTGGTTGCGCTCCCAGAGTTCGTAGGCCCGCTCGCGGATCTGCTCGAACGTGAGGGCATCGGGCGACCGGGCCGGAGGCTGGGTTACAGCGTCGTCGGATCCGGACGAGGGCCCGGGCTCGACCGACGGCGTCGCCGCCGCCGGAAGCTCCGGGGGCGGTCGGAAATCGGGGGGCACGTCCACGATGCCACCGCGCTCAGGAGGCCGGCTTGTCGAGATAGGCGGCCACGCTCGTGATCCGGCTTCCAACCATGGTCACAGCCTTGCGCAGCCGCTCCTCGCTGACGCCGAAGCGCTGTGCCCACTCCTCGCGGATGGCGCGGTCATAGATGTCGATATGCGTCTTGCCTCTGAATTCGGTGGACATTCTGTGCCCGCTCCGGTTCGCCGTGAGCCGCGGACATGCCGGGCTCTCCGCAAGGACAACCGGGGTCGAAGCCTTCGGTTGCGGCCGGTCGCACGGCGAGCGCCGCCGGCTCGCGGACCGTATCCCGTACCGGCTGGACGAGGCCCTGTGACGGGCCGGAGCGGCCAGACGCCGGAGCGGGCGGGCTGTTCGGCGCCTGGGCATCGACCCCGTCGCCTGCTGCTTCAGCTGAAACAGGCCGGGATCGCGACCTTCACCGTGCGTCCGCTCCACGCCCCTCCGCCACCGCCTCACAGGCGAAGGGTGACGGCGGCGCCTCGACGCCGCGCCAGCGGCCATAGGCCCAGGGGCGGTACCACGCCGATCCCGCGGGCAGCTGCTCCGGCACGAGATCGATCCCGTGGGTTCCGAACGGGCCGCAGCGGCAGATCCGGGCGACGCCCATCCAGCCGCCGGGCCAGACCCCGTGTCGGGCGATGGCCGTATCGGTGTATTCGGAGCAGCTCGGCCAATGACGGCACTGGCGGCCGATCAGACCCGACAGGGTGAGCTGATACAGGCGGATCGCCCAATGGGCGGCGCGCCGGACCATGCCCTCAGGCGGCCCGTCGCTTGGCGGCGATCTGATCGAGGGCGTCCACCACCGCGTCGAAGGTCAGGAGCGTCGAGGCATGGCGCGCCTTGAACGCCCGCACCGGCTCCAGCACCGCGAGGTCCGCCCAGGCGCCATCGGGCGCAGGCCCGTTCTCCTTGAGCATCGCCCGCATGGTCTCGCGGACGCCGCGCAGCTCCTCCGCCGTGGTACCGACCACGTGCCGGCCCATCAGCGACGAGGAGGCCTGCCCCAAGGCGCAGGCCCTCACCTCGTGGGCGAAATCCGTCACCCGGCCGTCCTCGCCGAGGACGAGGTCGACCGTCACGGTCGAGCCGCACAGGCGGGAATGGGCGGTGGCGCTGGCATCCGGGTTCTCCAGCCGACCGAGCCGGGGGATATCGGCGGCGAGTTCCAGGATACGGCGGTTGTAGATATCGTCGAGCATCGGGTCCTCAACCGGAGGCGTCAATCCCATCGGGACTCTGCCGCGTGCATCGCGCATTGCGCGTTGCCCCGCGAACGATGATATAGGCGCCGTACGGTCGCTTCGCGAGGAGGCGGGCCGTCGACCAGGGTCGCGCCCACGGCCACGGTGGTGCTCACGGCTTTAGACCATCCCGGGGCGCCGGCTTGAAACCTTTTCGAGCCCGGGAACTTCCCTCGAACGCCCGACCCGATCCGACGATGTACGCAAAGCCCGACAGCACCCCGATGAAGTCCCGCATCGCGCGGGCCGGAGATGCCATGGATGCCGCGCTCAAATCCTTGTCCTACCAGGGCGATGGCCAGGGTTTCGGCCGGAACGGGAGTGATGGGCAAGGGCTGAACGGCATGCGCAATGACAATCGGCCGGTGGATGACGGGCGTCCCATCGAGGTCGCGCCCGAGCCGGCTTCCGCCACCCGCGTCCCGGACGGGATCGAGACCGGCCGCCCGAGCCGCGCCGAGGCCGAGGCCGCCGTGCGCACGCTCCTGCGCTGGGCCGGCGACGATCCGACCCGCGAGGGCCTGCTCGACACGCCGGCCCGGGTGACCAAGGCCTACGAGCAGCTGTTCGGCGGCTATGGGGTCGATGCCGAGAAGCTCCTCGAACGCGTCTTCGAGGAGGTCGAGGGCTACTCGGACATCGTGCTGGTGCGCGACATCCCGTTCCACTCCCATTGCGAGCACCACATGGTGCCGTTCATGGGCCTCGCCCACATCGCCTACTACCCGACCCGGGGCGTGGTCGGCCTGTCGAAGCTCGCCCGCGTGGTCGACACCTTCGCCCGCCGCCTGCAGACCCAGGAGACGATGACCGCCCAGATCGCCGACGTGATCGAGAGCATCCTCAAGCCCCGCGGCGTCGCCGTGATGGTGGAGGCCGAGCATCTCTGCATGGCGATGCGCGGCGTCCAGAAGGCCGGCGTCTCGACCATCACCAGCCAGTTCCGCGGCGTCTTCAAGGACAATGCCAACGAGCAGGTCCGCTTCCTGACCCTAGTGCGCGGCGGCGCCAAGTAGCCTCAGGCGACGACCTGCCCATGACTGCCCGCGACATCGCTTTCGCTCCCCCCGGCACCCGCGCCGAGGTCGAGGAAGGTACGGCCCTCACGCCCCGATTCGACCGCGACGGGCTCGTCGCCTGCATCGCGGTGGACGCGCAAGACGGGCGGGTGCTGATGCTCGCCCACATGAACGCCGAATCGCTGGCGCGCACGCTCGAGACCGGCGAGGCTTGGTACTGGTCGCGCTCGCGGGGCGAACTCTGGCACAAGGGGGCGACCAGCGGTCAGATCCAGCGCGTGGTCGAGATGCGGGTCGATTGCGACCAGGACGCCCTGCTGATCCGCGTCGAGGTCGGGGGCGACGGCGGCTGCTGCCACACCGGCCGGCGGGACTGCTTCTACCGCAGCGTCGTCCGTGAGACGGACGGCCAGGTCGTCCTGAAGGCCGCCGGGCGATGAACCACCCTCTTGCCACACGGTGGCAAGACGAATCCGCCGATCCCCATTTCCTTCCCGGAACCGTCGAGCCGGTCCGGCCGTCGCCGAGTGCCGGACCGCGGTTCGGGCTCGCGCTCGGCGGCGGCTCGGCCCGGGGCTGGGCGCATATCGGGGTGATCCGTGCCCTCGAGGAAGCCGGCATCCATCCGACCGTTGTGGCGGGCTGCTCCATCGGCGCGGTGGTCGGCGCCTGCTACGCGGCCGGGCGCCTCGACCGGCTCGAAGCCTTCGCCCGGGCGCTGACCCGGCGCCGCGTCGTCGGGCTCATCGATCCCCGTCTGCCGGGCTCCGGCCTGATCGCCGGCAACCGCCTGCGCCAGCGCCTCGCCGCGGATCTCGGCGCGCGCCGCATCGAGACGCTGCCCATCCGCTTCGGCTGCGTCGCCACCGAGTACGGCACCGGCGACGAGATCAGCCTCACCGAGGGCCCGGCGGTGGATGCGGTGCGCGCCTCCTACGCGATTCCCGGCCTGTTCCCACCGGTGGCCCACGCGGGCCGCGTGCTGATGGACGGGACTCTGGTCAACCCGGTGCCGGTGGCGTTGGCCCGGGCGCTGGGTGCCGACCTGGTCATCTGCGTGAACCTCAACGGCGATACCGGCGGTCCGGTGGTGCGCGAGGCGCCGCACCCGCCCCCGCGCCGGGGCCTTCTGCAGGTGGTGCGCGGACGCCTGCCGGGTTTCGACCGTCCCGAGCCCGAGCTCGCCGTACCGGGCATCGCCCGGGTGGTGCTCGACGCCTTCAACACCACCCAGGATCGGATCTCGCGGGCGCGGCTGGAACGCGACCCGCCGGACGTCGCCATCGGCCCGGATCTCGGCGCCTTCGGGCTGTTCGATTTCCACCGCGCCGCGGAGGGCATTGCTCTGGGGCACCGCGCCGCCCGGGCCGCCCTGCCCCGGATCCGCACTATGCTGGAAGGTGCCGCGGCTCGGGCGTGAGGCTGTCGGGCCCCGATCCAGCCCGCCTGCGTGCTTGCCCGTCATCCGGCTGTCGCGACCGCCTGCGATGGGCGCCCTGCATACTGGAGGGCTTCCAATGTATACGAGTCGCCGTCAGATCCTGCTGTCCGGGGGCGCGAGCCTCGTCGGGCTGGCCTCCGGCCTCGGGCGCCCCGGCCTGAGCCGTGCCGCCGACCGGCCGGTCCTCACACACGGCCTGCAATCGGGCGATGTCGGCACCGACTCGGCGGTCGTCTGGGCGCGCTCCGACCGGCCCGCCCGGGCGATCGTCGAATGGGCGACCACCGAGAGCTTTTCCGACATCCGCGGCGGCGTCTTCGCCGACGCCCTGCCCGAGACCGATGGCACCGTGAAGGTGGCCCTGACCGGGCTGCCGGCCGGCCAGGACGTGTTCTACCGGGTCCGCCTCCAGGACATCGCCGCCCCGACGATTGTCGGACCGGCTCAGATCGGCCGGTTCCGTACCGCGCCGGCGGACAGGCGCACGGTGTCGTTCTGCTGGTCGGGCGACACGGCGGGCCAGGGCTGGGGCATCGACGAGGCCCGCGGCGGCATGACGATCTACTCGGCCATCCTGAAGAACCGGCCGGACTTCTTCATCCATTCCGGCGACACGATCTACGCCGACGGGCCGATCCAGTCCGAGGTGAAGCTCCCCGACGGCAGCCTGTGGCGCAACCGGGTCACCGAGGAGGTGGCCAAGCCCGCCGAGACGCTCGCGGAGTTCCGGGGCCGGCACAAGTACAACCTCACCGACCGGAACGTGCTGGCGATGAACGCCGCCGTGCCGATCCTGGCGCAGTGGGACGACCACGAGGTCACCAACAACTGGTGGCCGGGCGAACCCCTCACCCGGGCCGAGCACCTCAAGAAGAAATACTCCGACCCGAACGTCCTGGCCCTGCAGCTGCGGGCGGCCAAGGCGTTTCACGAGTACATGCCGATGCGCTTCGAGCCGGCGGAACCCGGCCGGGTCTACCGCAAGATCGCCTACGGTCCGCTGGTCGACGTGTTCATGCTCGACATGCGCTCCTACCGGGGGCCGAACGGCGAGAACAAGCAGACGGAGTACGGCCCCGAATCCCACTTCCTCGGGCCGCAGCAACTCGCGTGGCTGAAGCAGGCGCTGCTCGACTCCCGCGCGACCTGGAAGGTGATCGCCGCCGACATGCCCCTCGGCCTCGTGGTGACCTACGACGTCGACCGGAATTTCGGCTCGGAGGCGGTGGCGCAGGGCGACGGGCCGCCCCTGGGGCGCGAACTGGAGATCGCCGACCTCCTGCGCTTCATCAAGAGCGCGGGGATCCGCAACACGGTCTGGCTCACGGCCGACGTGCACTACACGGCCGCCCACTACTACGACCCCAACAAGGCGCAGTTCCAGGATTTCGACCCGTTCTGGGAGTTCGTCTCCGGCCCGCTGCACGCGGGCACCTTCGGGCCGAACGCCCTGGACAACACGTTCGGGCCGCAGCTGCGCTTCGTGAAGGCGCCCGACAAGGGTCAGGTGAACCTGTCGCCGGCCGCCGGCTACCAGTTCTTCGGGCACGTGGCGGTGGACGGTCGGACCGAGCAGATGACCGTGACCCTCAAGGACGCGGCCGACACCGACCTCTGGCACGTCACCCTCGATCCCGTGAAGGCGTGAAACGGACCGCGGGCGATCATGGGCTTGAGCTGTCGGCCCGCTCGTCCGTCGACGCGGAGACGCGCAGGTCCCCTCTCCCGTGCGGGAGAGGGCGCGCGCGTCGCGCTCCGGCACCGGCCGCCTGCTCTGAACCGGTGAAGCCCGGGGGCGGAGGGCGCGAGAGACGTGAGGCTTCGCGCCCCTACGCCATCGTGATGTAGTCGCGCAGGGCCTGCTGCTCGGCCTCGACGGAGGCGATCTTGCGCGCCACCACGTCGCCGATCGAGACGAGGCCGATCAGCCGCCCGTCCTCGCAGACCGGCACGTGGCGGAAGCGCCCATCGGTCATCAGCGCCATGACCTCCTCGATCGTGGTGCTCCGACCGCAAGTCGTGACCGCGGTGGTCATATGGGCCGAGACCGGCGCGTCGAAGGCCGAGCCTCCGTGCCGGGCCAGCGCACGCATGATGTCCCGCTCGGAGATGATGCCCGCCACCGTCCCGTCGGCATGGGCGGCCACCAGGGCACCGATCCGCTTGTCGGCGAGGATCTGGATCACGTCCTCCAGTGTCTTGTCGGGGCTCACGGTGACGACGGAGCTTCCCTTCTCGGCGAGGATGCGTGCGACGGTCATGGCTCTCTCCCTTGTGACGCGTCCGGTACGCCGTCAGCCCGCGGCGCCCTGATTGCGTTCTCGGCCGGGTTGGGCCCGGCGCGTTCACATTGTGGCGAGTGTGTGACCGATCCGGCCGGATGGCAAGGTGCTCAGTGCCGCCGCGGCTCCCGAGGATCGACGAGAGGGAACAGGAAGAAGCCCGCGATGAAGCCGCCGAGATGCGCGTCCCAGGCGATGGCGGCGTTCTCGCCGACCAGCGGCATGCTGACGAGGCCGAAGAGCAGGTTGGTCAGGAGCCAGATCACCAGGAACGACACGGCCGTCCGGTTGCGCAGCAATTCGGGGATCGTCTCGGCGGGCCGGGCCGGCGGCACCTGCCAGGCCGGCGCGCCGTAGCCGGAGACCGGCGGCTGGAACACGAAGCGGGCGGCGGCCGCCATCAGGGCCGAGATCCCCGCCGAGGCGCCGACCAGCGGCCCGGCGCCCAGGGGATCGATCAGGATGTGGAACAGGCCCCCGGCCGCGGTGCCGGCAAGGGCGAGGACGCACCAGCGCAGGGCGCCGCAGCGGCGCGCCACCGGGGCGCCGAAGGCCGCGAGCCAGACGCTGTTGAAGATCACGTGCATCCACGAGCCGTGCAGCAGCGCGTAGGTGACGAGCGTCCAGGGCTGGAGGGCGTGCTCGCCCACGATGTAGCGGGCGAAGGCCTCGCGGGCCGCCTCCAGGCTGGGATCGCCCGTATCGGCGGCCGCGCGGATCACCTCGGTGGCTTGGCCGGGATCGAACCAGAGGGTCCAGCGCGCCGGGATCAGCGCCAGGTCGAGGACGAGGCGGATGTCCCAGGTGTCCGGCAGCAGGAACTCGCGCACCGCCTGGATCGCCAGAAGAAGCCCGATCGCGAGGGTGACAACCCCCGGCATGTTGAACACGGGCACGCGGCTCTGCCGCGGAAAGTCGGGGGAGGCATCCATCGCGGCACCATGTCGGGGCACGGCGCGACTGGGCAAGCCCCGGCGACGTATTGAAGCTCGCAAAGACGCAGAGGATACCAGTCCATCACACGGCGCCCATCTGTCTTCGCACCGGTTCCGCCCCGGATGACGGCTGAGCGCCGCGCGGGGTGCGACGATTGTGTCGCCGGCCCTGACGCGCTAACCCCCGGGCCGCGCGTCGCCGGTCGGTCCAGCGATGCGCGGACGCACCGGGCCGGCACGGCCCATGCGCCCAGACGCGGTGAGCGCCCGGATCGGCCCGTCACACCCGCGCGGATGTGCCAGAGTGATCCGGGGATGAACCACAGGCGTTGAGAATCGGGACACCGATGAAACATCCCACCAGCCGCATGCTCCACGCCTACTGGGAGCGCCTGCGCGGAGAGCGGGCTGCTCCGGAGCGCGCCGAGATCGAGCCGGGCGAGATCCGGCACCTTCTCGCCGACAGCCTGATTTTGGAACTCGACATGCTCGCCCGTTCCGCGACGATCCGGCTCGCAGGGACGCGGGTCTGCGCCCTGTATGGCCGTGAACTGAAGGGTGAGCCCTTCGCCCGGCTCTGGGGCTCCCGGGCCCCGGATCCCTGGCGGATCGTCGAGATCGTCGCCAGCGACACGCTCGGCGTCGTGGCGGGCCTGCGCGGCACGAATGCGGCCGGCGAGGCGGCGGACCTCGAACTCCTGCTCCTGCCCCTGCGCCACCGCGGCCGGACCCAGGTCCGCGCCCTCGGCACCCTGAGCCTCGACGGTGCGCCGCACTGGCTCGGCCTGCGCCCGCTGATGGAAGCCGAGACAACCTCCCTGCGCATCCTGCCCAGCCGCCGTCCCGAGGCGGGGCCGCCCGCCCGCACCGCCGTGCGCACGAGCGCCACCTATCCCGGACCGGTGCGCCACGGTCACCTCCTCGTCCACGCCGGCGGGCGTGCCTGAGGATTGTATTCATTCAAAGATTCACTGGGATGACGCTCGCTGCCACGAGCGGATCCGCGCGGGAATCCGAGAACACCGTCACGGCGAAAGTCGATCGCGCCCGTCGAGGCAACGTCCGATAGTGAATGCTTCTACAGGGCCGAAACACGCAGAAGCAGGAAAAAAGGGTTTCGTAACAGTCCGAGCTTAGTCTGTACCGGCCTTTATCTCGGCGTAGGACCTATCTCGGAATGATCGCGGTCGCGGCCACCGCCGGAACAGATCGACGCGGGGCGCCCCCCGAGCCGGCGCGCGGTGCGGCCGACCAGCGCCGGCACCAGCGCGTGCGGGTCGCCGTGCTCGGCCGCTACATGCTGGCCGATCGTCGGGAGTACCCCTGCCAGACGGTGGACATGTCGCCGGGCGGCGTGCGGCTAACCTGCGCGGTGCAGGGCGAAGTCGGCGAACGCGTGGTGCTCTACCTGGAGCATATCGGCCGGATCGAAGGCGTGATCGCCCGCCCCTGCGCGGACGGCTTTGCGGTCCAGCTCAACGCCACGCCGCGCAAGCGGGACAAGCTCGCCTCCCAGCTCACCTGGCTGGCCAACCGGGAGATGCTGGGGCTGCCGGAGGGGCGCTCGCACGAGCGTCTCGTCCCGACCAACACGGCCGTGATCCTGCGCGTCGAGAGCGGCCGCGAGATCAGGGCACGCCTCATCGACATCTCGATGTCGGGCGTGGCGATCTCCTGCCCGGTGCCGCTGCCCCTTGGCGCCGCCGTCACGGTGGGCAGCACGCCGGGGCGGCTGGTCCGCTATTTCGAGGGCGGCTTCGGCGTGCAGTTCCTGCTGCCCCTCTCCCCCGACCGCTTCCATGCCGGGATGACGCTGTAGCGCGTCCCCGGCCGGACCACCCCGCGCTCAGATCTTCCTGGCGAGCTGCGCAGCGACCTCGTCGGCCGGCCGGGTCAGGTCGAGGGCGCCGAGGAAGTGGTTCTGCGCGTCCATGATGTACACCAGGGCGGTATGCTCCATCGTGTAGTCGCCGTCCTTGGCCGGCACCTTGCGGGCATAGGCCCGGTACGCCTTCTCGGTGGCGGTGACCTGCTCGGGGGTCCCGGTGAGGCCGGTGATGCGCGGATCGAAACTCGACAGGTAGGTCTTCAGGCTCGCCGGATCGTCCCGCTCGGGATCCACCGTGATGAAGGCGACCCGCATCGCCTGGCCCTTCGGCCCGAGGGCGGCCAGCACGGCGGAGATCTGCTGCAGGGTGGTCGGGCAGACATCCGGGCAGTGGGTGAAGCCGAAGAACACGAGATGGGTGGCCCCGGCGAAATCGCGCTCGGTCACGGTGCGTCCGTCCTGGTTCACGAGGGTGAACGGGCCGCCGACGCCGGGTACGCCCACCGGCGCCTTGTCGGGCAGGAACGCAAACACCGCCGCCCCGGTGAGGCCCACGAGGCCGAGGCAGAAGGCGAGAAGCGGGACGAGGGCGCGGCGCATGGGACGGGTTCCGACCTCCGGGGGAGGCCGGCACAGCACACAACGGCGCACGGAGGCAAGCCGGCGCGGTGCCGCCGGCCGCCCGGCCCCGCGCCGTCGGCGCGGTCAGGGCTTCTGCGCCGGCTCCCCCGCGGGGCTCGCCGGAGCGGCGCCCTTCGGCGGCTCCTTGCCGAGATAGACGTATTCCGGCGCCGCCCGGAGCTGGTCCTTGGTCGTGTCGATCCGTGCCTGAAGGGTCTTGCCGTCGGTACGGTCGAGCTTGAGCACGGACGGGTCGACCGCGACGTATTTCGAGCCGATCCCCAGGAAGCCGCCGACCCCGATGATCCAGGCCTTCACGGCGCCCTTCTGGTCGAGGACGAAATCGGCGATCTGCCCGATCGTCTCGTTGGCGCCGTTGACGACGCTGGAGCCGATCAGCTTGCTGGCGACCATGTCGTCGGGGGTCTGAGCCACGAAGGTCGGGCGCAGGTTGTCGGCCATGGTGGCGGGTGCGCCGGGAACCGGGGTCGCGGCGCTGCCGCCGTCCGGCTTGGTGCCGTCGGTCTGCGCCGAGGCGGTGGCGAGGCCGGCCAGCAGGAGGGCCGAGGCGAGGAGCGGGGTGCGCATCGGAGCAGGTCTTTCAGACGGAGGCCGAACATGGGGTGGCGCCGCCTCAAGGTTCTGGCGGGGCTTAAGTTCCGCCCGGTCTCGGCATCGGCGGGGGCCGCCGCAGCGGTTTGCCGGCTGTGCGTCGTCGGCGCGGGTCTTTGACGGCGCGGGCCCCACCCCGCACAAGGCGGGTGTCATGCTCCGTCTCGCCCTCTACCAGCCCGACATTCCCCAGAACACCGGCACGATGCTGCGCATGGCCGCCTGCCTGGGGCTCGCGGTGGAGATCGTGGAACCCGCGGGCTTCGATGTCTCCGACCGGCACCTGCGCCGCTCCGGGCTCGACTACCTCGACCACGTGGCGATCACGCGGCACCGCTCCTTCGCGGCCTTCGCGGCGTGGCGGGCCGAGGCCGGGATCCGGCTCGTCCTCGCAACCACGGCGGGCGCCCTGCCCTACACGGACTTCGCCTTCCGCCCGGACGATTGCGTGATGATGGGACGCGAATCCGCCGGCGTACCGGAGGCGGTGCACGCGGCGGCCGATGCCCGGATCGTGGTGCCGATCCGGCCCGGCCTGCGCTCGCTCAACGTCGCGGTTGCGGCCGCGATGATCGCCGGCGAGGCCCTGCGGCAGGTGGGCGGGCCATCGCGGGCGGGCGTCTAGAATCTGAACACGGCCGGATTGGCCGCGCGAACGGCTGCGTTCGACCCGATACCGTCACTCAGCGGACTGTGACGCCATCCCATAGGCGGACCGTGCGGGCTGCGCGGGGCCGTCGGCAGAGTGATCCGCCCCCCGTGAAGGGGCAGTCCTTTTGGCGCTGCAGCTTGCCGCGCTCCGGGGGATCGCCTTGAGCGGCCCTCACCGACATCCCACCGGATCGCTGTGCCGTTGCCGATCAGGCCCGTCCCGCAGGCATCGGTCGGACGAGGGGGCGCCTGCGCCAGGTTCCGCCGCTTGCAGGCCACCAGGAGCCGGCCGTCTCGCCGACATGACTTGCGGATGTAGAGATGGCCCCCTCGGCGGCGCGGCGGTCCGCCGAGCGCCGGTCGATGCTGCGAAACGGGGCGGCGAAGTCGGGCGGGCCTCGGCCGCGCGCCCGACCGGCGGCCGCGGCCCAGATCTGGCCTCTGGAGTTCGAGCGAAATCAGAATTTCGGAACTGGCAGGATAGGTGAATGTTCTGATAGACGCTGAATAATGTAGTTTCAGGCCGACGCAGCGACTCGCCTGCACGGCCGTGAGGTTCGTCCATGTCCGGATTTGCACTGCGGACGATTGTGTTCGCCGCCGCCGCCGCGGGGAGCATCACCGCCGCGGCGGCGCAGGGCGCGCCGGTGCCGAACGTGAACGACTGCACCTTCATCCGCGACCCGACGGCCCTCCGGGACTGCATCGAACTCTACGAGGGGCAGCGCCTCGCGCCCGGCCCGCGACCGGCTGCGTTTCAGCGGGCGCCGGTGATCGACCGGTCCCTGCTTGAGGCGGCGGGCCCAATCCCGGCGGCGGGGGCATCACGGCGCGGGAAGCGGCGCAGGCTTCGGCAGAGCCGCCAGCCGACCACGCCCGCCCAGGCGGTCCGGATCGAGCAGCTCGCGCCCCCTCAGTAGACCGCCTGGACGAGGCAGGTGCGGCCTTCGCCGTTCAGGACCGCGCAGAGGGCCTGCTCGGAGCGCGGCTGCGGGCTCCGTGCCGACGGGCGCTGGGGCCTCGTCCTGGCGGAGCGCGCCGTCGACGACACGGGCCCGTCGCGCAAGACCGGCTCGGTCCCCAGCAGGGACGCAGGACGCAGGAGCGGGTCGGCGCGGCCGGCCCAGGCAGAGCCGAGACTGCGCGGGGCGAGGAAGGCCAGCGCCGTCCCCGGCAGGGACCGGCCGCTCTGCAGGGCCCACTCCTCCAGGGGGCGGCCCGTGATGCGGATCACGTAGTCGCGCGTCTCGGCGGGCATGCCCGAACGGCCGTCGAGCCATCCGCGCACGCGCTGAGGGCCGGCATTGTACGCGGCGGCCGCCAAACCGAGATTGCCGAAGCGCGCGCGGTGCTCGCGCAGGAGTTCGGCGGATTTCGGAATCGCCTCCACGGGATCGAACGGGTTTCGCAGGCCGCGCTCGGCGGCGGTCCCGGGCATGAACTGGGCGATTCCCTGTGCGCCGACCGGACTGACCGCATAGGGATTGAGGCCGCTCTCCTGACGCAGAAGGCGCAGGAAGAAGTCGGGCGGCAGGTCGTTGGCCGCGGCCGCGGTCGCGATCAGCCGGTCCAGGTCGCCATCACCCCGCGAGAACAGCAGCGACGCGGCATCGATCGGCTGGAACGCGCCCCGATCCAGGACCAGAAGGTCGGCCATGGCCGGACTGATCGCCGGACTGATCGCCGGCCACCGGACCAAGCTGGCCACCGGCCCAATCGGCGGCGGCGCACTCTGCGCGAAGGGTGTGAGGTCGGCCGCATCCGGCGCCATCGGGGCACGCGCGGTGCTCGATGCCCGGGGCGCGATGATCGGGGTCAGGGCGGCGGCCAGCACGAGACAGAGGGCGAGCGGCCCCCGCACGCCCCTGCGGCGGTGGCCGAACTGGAGCGGGCGTGCGACGGGCTCCAGCATGGCGGTTCAGGACTTGACCACCACGGGCCCCACCGGCGCCTCTGCGGCCGGAACCTCGAGCGGCGTCGGCTTGTCGCGGGCGAGGTACGCGTCGACCAAGCGCGTCCCGAGCACCGGGTCCCGGAAGCGCCAGAGCTTCTTGCGCGTGCCTTCCATGATCGTCGCGTAGACGGCGAGGTCGATCGCCTCGCGGACGGCCATCTGGGTCGGCTCGTTGCGGGTCACACCCGCCTCGACCTGCAGCAGCTTGGCCACCGCCACGTAGCGGTACGCGTTGGCGTTGAGGGCGACCGAGTAGATCGTCTTCGTCACCGTGACGCTGTTGAGCACCTCGCCGCTCTGCACGGAGACGATGCGCATCGCCACCGTCACCTCGTCGCGCCGGTATTTGGTGTCGCCGCCGATGCCCAGAAGGTTGGCGCCGGCGCCGCCCGTGACGGTGTTGGCATCGTAGCCGATGATGCCGCCCTCCACGATCAGGCCGGCGAACCGGATCGGCGGCAGCGGCTTGGCCTCCACGCCCTCGAATTCCTGGCGCGTGGCCCGGATGAGCTGCCGCTCCTGAAGCAGATTGGCGAGACCGGTGCGCTCCACCACCGAGAACCACTGGCCGCGGCCGGCGCGCCGCAGGGCGTCGACCACGAAGGCGCCCCCGCCCTGCGTGACCGCGCGGGAATATTCCGCGATGTTGTCGTTCGGCTTGTTCTGACCGGTGAGGTCCGGGAAGCTGTAGATCGCGATGTCGACCCGGCGGGTCGGCGGCGGCAGCGTCTCCAGATTGAGGTCGGTGGGCGACGGCGGCGTCACCACCGGGGCCTGGGCGAGCAGCTCCCGCTCCCAGGGGGCGCAGGCGGCGAGGCCCGCACACAGGATGACGGCGCCGACCAGGCTGTTCAGAAGGCTACGCACGGGCAACGCCGTCTCCGTTCCGGTCCGCATGCCGGTCCGCCGCGTCCGCTCGCGCGGCACAGGTCGGCGAAGCCGGCCGCCAAGGATGATCGGTTTCCATCGTCCTGCGCCCGGCTTCAGGGCGCGCCCGAGAGCGGCGTCGTGGCGATCGCGCTGCCGCCGGCCGCCGCCGTCGCCGGGACGACGATGGTAGTGGTCGACTGGCCGTCGAAGATCTGGAGCTGGATGTTGGTCCCCAGACGCTGGAACGTGACCTGGGATCCGCCGAAGCTGTAGCTGCCGCTCTGCTGGGCGTTCTCGCCGAAGAGGGCCTGGGTGATCTGGTTCGCCAGCGAGCTGTAGATCTGCGTCTGCAACTGCTGGGCGAAGATCTGACCGGGGGTCTTGGTGTTGGCGTTGCTCTGGGCCGCCGAGAACAGCTGCTGGTCGCGCTGGGCGGACCGTTGCGCGTCGTTCTGGGCGGCGGCCTCGGCCTGCAGCCAGGCGCCGTTCAGGGGGCTTCCCCCGAAGGACGGGTTGATCGGCTGGTAGACGAGGCTGCTGGCCTGCGCCTCTACGCCCGCAAGGAGAGCCGTGCCGCAGACGAGCGGCCCGAGGAGACGGGACAAGCGCATGGGGTTACCTCCGGGTGACCGAGACGTTGGCGCCGTTGCCGACTTGCGTGATGCTGATCGGCAGGGCGTTGTTGCCCTGCTGCTGCGCCGAGATGGCGTTGTTGTCGCCGCGGACCGTGATCGTCGCGGCCGCGCCGCTGCCGTCCTGCCGGGTACCGACGGTGTTGGAATCGCCGAAGACCGAGACTGTCGACTGATTGTAGGAGCCTGTCTGCTGCTGCGTCACCGTATTGCGCGCGCCGATGATGCTCTGGACCGCGACATTCCCGTAGCCCGACATGTCGATCGTGGAGATGTTGCCTGTTCCGACCTGAAGGGCCCGGGCTTGATTGGCTGCCGGCTGGGGCGGGAGGCTCGGGCTGAGCAGCAGGATGCCGGACTGATTGCCCAGGATGTAGTCGCTCTCCTGGATCGCCCGCCCCGGAGCACCGGCCGCGGCGCGTTGGGCTAGGGCTTGGATCTGTTCGATCGCGACGCGATCCTGGGCCGCCGCCGAGCCGGCCATGAGCGGGAGGACGAAGAGCAGCACTTGACCTGCGGTCCGGCTGCGGCGCGTGCGGCGCATCATCTGTCCCCCCTGCTTGTTTGGCCCACCTTAAATCAGTGCTATTCGATAAAGTACAGCAAAATATCTTATCCACACGGCTTCTAAGCCGGCGTGTGGTGACTATGGCACAATGAATTCTGATAAGAATCGACCCGCTGTCGCCGTTGGCAGCCCATGTCAATGAATCGACGGATAATTTCCCGATAACGAAAAAGTGGTATGTCAACCGACTGACATCGGCGATTATCGATCGGCCGATCAAAGATCGTATATGCTGATATGGCCGCAGTTGATCTTGCGCCCGTCGATCAGCACGGACGCGTCGATCCGGAGCTGGCCGTTCGGCAGGACGCTGACGGTCAGATTGCCGACATCCCGGGTTTCGCCGGGGGCGAGGTCGAAGCCACCGCCCTGCTGCATCGTCGCGGTGCCTGCCGGATCCGATTTCCGCACGACCAGGCTGTACCGCCCTGCGGTGCCGCGGAGCGCCTCGACGCGAAGAGCCAGACGCGTCGTTTCGGCCGAGCGGCTCTCGACCACGCGACAGAGGACGGGCGGATCGACGGTGAGGCTGGGCATGATCGAGACTGCGCCTGCGATCGAAGACGCTGGGATGGCGAGAGAAGGGACGCTCCCGCAGGAGCGCCCCTTCCAGGACACGTCAGACTGGGGATGGGCCTCAGCCCGATCCATTAGTGCTGGCGGATCGTCACGCTGTTGAAGCCGCCGATCTGCGCGAAAGCAGCATTGGCCGAGTTCGCCGACTGCGTGATGGATCCATAATTGCCGAAGCCGTTCTGATAGCCGAAGGCGCCGACAGACGATCCGGTCTGCGTGATCGACGCCTCGTTGCCTCGGCCGATCTGGAGCAGGGCGGCGTAGTTGGTGTTGCCGTTCTGGCTGATGTTGCCTACGTTATAGTCGCCGGACTGGACGATCGCGGCATAGGCGTTGTCAGCCCTGTAGTCTTGCGTGATGCGGGCCCTGTTGTTGTCGCCGTTGAACTGGAAAATGCCCGCGTAGGTGTTCTTCGATCCGGCCTCGGCGGTGATCCACGCCTTGTTCTTGTCGCCGTTCTGCTGGAACTGCGCCACGCCGTTGGTCCCGAGCTGATTCGAGTCGACGGAGTTGGCGATGCCTTGCTGGAACGAGCCGTTGGCGACGCCGATCGTCGGATTGCCGTAGCGATTGCCGGCGATCGTGCTCACGGTGTTGTTCGAGCCGCCCTGCGTGACCTTCAGTTCGTTGAACGCACCATTCTGCAGAATGGTCTGGGCGCCGTTCGAGACGCCGTTCAGGTTGCTCTCCGACAGATTCGGGACTGACAGGTCGACATTGGTCGAGAGCTTGCCGGCCTTATTGTTCGTTCCGGTCTGATCGACAGCCGCGGAGTTCGATAGACCGCGTTGGACGACGAAGGCTTCGTTCGCGGTAGTTCCAGCGCCCATGACGGGGGTCTGGGACTGCGCCGAGGCGCCTGTCGCAAAGGCCGTCAGACCGGCGACCGCCACGGACGCCAGAACAACTGACTTGAACATAGATACACTCCCATTTTTATTTATGTGTCCTCTCGAACACAATCTATGCCATTGCAGTCGCTCTATCGTTACAGCGATTTAACGGCTTGTTAAGCGTATCCATAAGCCGATGATGGGTGTCAAGCGTGAGTTAGGCAAAAATCTACAATCTTTACAATTTTCTGGATTCCTTTTTCAGATGAAAGTGCCGTGAATTCAGTATGGATGGCGCGTCGAAAGACGAACATTCTCAACTGTTTAAAGTGGCCCTGCCGCGATCGCTGACTTAGAATCCATTCCACGGGATAGGCAGTCTTCGTTAGTGCCATCACAGGTCGGTATAGGCGTGTTAAATTGGTCACATCAGTTATGGCTGAAAGTGGTATGTTGCTGGCCAAGCAAGAATGCTCCGAAAGGTGATGTGGGACGGGTCTCACAGGGCCATGCCGCCGTCGCCGCTTAGGATCCGTCGACTGTGCTTGAGCCGAAAGGTTTTCGCGGACGACGAAGAGATCGAATTCACCGCAAGACGAAAAATCGTCTGCGATACGCGTTGAGTGGGAGGCTACGATGAGGCAGCGCGGCCGATCGCTGATGCAGGTCCTGCTCGCCACCGCGACCCTGGGGTCTGTCGGCGCCAACTCGGCCGAGGCTCAGCCCGCGGCCCCGGCCCCGCCGGCAGCCTCACCACAGACACCGCCCGCGCAGCAGCCAGCCTCCGCCAGGGCCGCGTCGACGCAACCGGCGCCCGCCCCCGCGGGCTGCGATGCCACCTGCGTGCGCGCCAACAACGAGGTCGCGTCCCAGATCTGCGCGCCGCGGATCGAGGCGCAGGCGCCGACGGATTTCGAATGGGTCTCGCGGCCCTTCGCCAAGATCTTCCAGCAGGCGGAGGCGCCCGAGGGCGCCGCCACGGTGGTGCGCTATCGGGGGGATTCGATCCGCTTCCTCAGCCCCGCGAAGGAATGGGTACGCGTGACCTACGAGTGCGGGTTCGATGCGGCCAACCGTTCGGTCGCGTATGTGCGGGTGCGGCTCGGCCGGCTCGACCAGGCGGACGCGCCCGCACAGCCGCCGCAGCAGGCTGGCCGCGTCGGGGCGCCGGTCCCACGCAGGCTGCTTCCGTCGGAGCCGAGCGAGGTCGAGATCCGGCAGGTCAACCCGCGGATCCGGCAGGCGCAGCCATGATCCCGACCCGGTCCCGGCAAGCCAGGTCCCGGCAAGCCAAGGCCGTCCTGGCCCTGCTGGCCGGCCTCGGTGCGGCCCCCGCCGCCGCGCAGCCGAGCCCGCTCTCGGTGAACGATTGCACCTTGCTGCCGGACCCGGGCGCCCTGCGGCGCTGCCTCGATCAGGCGGAGGGACGCGTGGTGGCGCCCCTGCCGCCGGTCGCGGGGCCGGCCACGTCCGAGCGCCCCGAACAGGTGGTGCAGGCCGCGCGCGGCGCCCCGGTCGCCAAGCCCGGCGCCAAGCCCGGCGCCCTGCCGCCGACGGACTTCCTCGGCAACAGGCGGGAGCCCGCACCGCGGGCCCATCCGTCGGGGCGGACGGTCATCGATCTCCAGTGACGCCTGCACGGCGTCGATCCGGCGTCGATCCGGCGACGATCTGGCCGTCACGGCCGCCGGAACGCGGCCTCGAGCGCGTCCGAGACGCTCGACAGGGTCGCGGCGCGGGCGGCGGCGTCGGAGCCGATATGCGGGTCGTGCTGCACGCACGGGGCGGTATAGGTGAACGGCGTGGCGTTCGGGCCCTCCACGAGGGCGCCGTCCTCCGCCTCGCGGATCGCGCAGGCGCGGACCGTCTGCGCGCCCTTGGCGACCACGGGGTGGGCCGGCCCGTTCGGGTTGTCGAAGACGTGCTGCGCGCCGGGATAGACGGTCAGGCCGACATCGGCGCCGGCCGCCTTCAGTCGCTCGGCGTAGGCGGCGCAGGTCGCGGCCGGATTGTAATCGTCGCCGCTGCCCCCGAACATCCGGATCGGCCGGTCCACCAGGGCGGTGTCGTCCCGGAATCGGATCGCGCAGTCGGGATAGACCGGCAGGTACAGGGCGGGGGTGACGCCGGAGCGGTTCCAGGCCGCGTCGAAGCGCTTGAGGCTGGCATACAGCGCAGCCTGGCCGCCGCGCGAGAAGCCCATCACGGCGATGCGCGCCGGATCGACCCGCGGATGCTGGGCCAGCACGCCCAGCGCCCGGTAGATGTCGAGGATCAGGTTCGTGCGCGCGAGGAGACTTTGATCGGTGTTGACGCTGGTCAGGCCCCGGCCGGTGAAGCCGTCGATGGCGAAGGTCGAGATCCCCCGCGCCGCCAGCGCCCGCTGCCAGAACTCGATGTTGCCGCCGAGGCCCCCGGAGCCGTGCATCAGGATCACGGTCGGCAACCGCTCCGACCCCGGCTTGGCGATGCGCAGGAGCCCGGCGACCGTGACGGGCTTCGCACCCTCGGACGTGCCGGTCAGGAACTGCCGGTCGGTCAGCGTCAGGCTCTCGAAGGGATGCATCTCCACGCGGGCGGCATAGCTGCCGAGATCGGCGACGCCGTCCTGCGCCGGCTCGGCGGAGGCCGCACGCGGGCTGCAGGCCAGGAGGCCGGCCGTCAGGAACAGGATTGATCGCCGCATCGAAACGCTCCACAGCCGCGCGATACCGTATCAGCGGCGCGGCGGCCCTGTCGCGGCGCGCCAGGACGGAACCGGTTTCCCTTCGGCGCCCGGTGTCACGCCCTGGGGCTCCGGCGGTGGGCACCTGGATGCCGACGGAAACGGGACGCTTCGGAGCCGCCGCAGGCCCCTGTCACCGGGCCGTGTCCTTCAACTTCTGTTCCACGGACTGCCTTGCATCGCCCGGAAGCCGCCGCCTACAAGTTTGCCGACTTAAGGCTCGGCCGCGATCGAGCGAGGACATGACGGCGCCGGCCCGAGGCACGGCTCCGCAGGGAGGATACCGCGTGACATTCGCCCGATACGGCGCAGCCCTGGCGCTGCTCTGCGGCTTCGGTTCCCTGTCGCCCGTCAGGGCCGACGCGTGTCCCAACCGCGGCCAGCTCGACGATGCCTATTGCGACGCCGACAAGGATCTCGTCGCCGACGTCCCGGCCAAGACCCGTGACCCGAGCGTCATCGTCTTCGCCTACACGCCGGTGGAGGATCCCGCGGTCTACGAGAACTCGTTCAAGCCGTTCACGACCTACCTCAGCCAGTGCACGGGCAAGCGGGTCGTCTACTATCCGGTCCAGTCGAACTCCGCCGAGATCGAGGCGATGCGCTCCGGCCGGCTCACGGTGGCGGGCTTCTCGACCGGGCCCCTCGGCTTCGCCGTCAACATGGCCGGCGCGGTCCCGTTCGCCGCCAAGGGCACCGAGAAGGGGTCTGAGGGCTACAACCTGATCGTCGTGGTGAAGGCGAGCAGCCCGTACAAGACGCTGGCCGACCTGAAGGGCAAGCGCGTGGCCCACACGGCGCCGTCGTCGAATTCCGGCAACCTCGCCCCCAAGGCCCTCTTCCCCGAGCAGGGGCTGAAGCCCGGCGAGGATTACAAGCTGATCTATTCGGGCGGGCACGACAAGTCGGCTTTGGGCGTCGGCACCGGCGACTACGACGCCGCCCCGGTGGCCTCGGACGTGTTCTACCGGATGGTCGCCCGCGGCACGATCAAGGGCGACGATTACCGGGTGATCTACACGAGCGAGAAGTTCCCGACCTCGGGCTTCGCCTATGCCCACGATCTCAAGCCGGACCTCGCCGAGAAGCTGAAGCAGTGCTTCTACGATTTCCGCTTCCCACCCGACATGGTGAAGGATTTCGAGGGCGACGACCGGTTCGCGCCGATCACCTACCTCAAGGACTGGGCGATCGTCCGCAAGGTCGCGGAGGAATCGGGCACGCCGTACAACAAGGTCGCCTACGAGCGTGAGGCCGCCCGCGAGGCCGAGGCCGCCCGCAAGAAGGCCGCGGACGCGCCCAAGCCGTGATGCAGGCTGTGACGGCGGGAAGCGCGATGCGCGCGGTCAAGGACGGACCCGACGGCGATCCCCGGGCGGAGGATCCCCGAGCCCTGGTGATCCGCGGGCTGACCAAGGAATACCGGCCCGGCCAGCCGGTCCTGAAGGGCATCGACCTCGTGGTGCCCGGCACCGGGCTCACGGCGATCATCGGGCCGTCCGGCACCGGCAAGAGCACCCTGATCCGCTGCATCAACCGGCTGGTCCAGCCGACCGCGGGGCAGATCCTGTTCCGCGGCGAGGACCTCGCCCGGCTCTCCGGCCCCGCCCTGCGCCGGGCGCGTCGCCGGATCGGGATGGTGTTCCAGGAGTACAACCTGGTCGAGCGCCTCTCGGTGATGGAGAACCTGCTCTGCGGCCGCCTCGGCTACGTGCCGGCGTGGCGCGCGTGGCTGCGCCGCTTCCCCGAGGCGGACATCGCCCGCGCCTTCGACCTCCTCGACGCGGTCGGCCTGTCGGGCTTCGCCACGCGCCGGGCCGACGCCCTGTCGGGCGGCCAGCGCCAGCGCGTCGGCATCGCCCGGGCGATCATGCAGGAGCCCGAGATCGTGCTCGCCGACGAGCCGACTTCGTCCCTCGATCCGAAGAGCTCCGTGGAGATCATGGAGATCCTGTCCCGGCTCGCGGCCGAGCGCGGCGTGCCGGTGGTGGTCAACATCCACAACGTGGCGCTCGCCCAGCGCTTCGCGGCGCGGATCGTCGGCATGTCGGGCGGGCATGTGGTCTATGACGGGCCGCCCGACCGGCTGAGCGAGGCCGACCTACGCGGCATCTACGGCGGCGAGAACTGGCTCGAATGATTGCGACCGCCCGACCGGCCTCCTCCGACGCCGCCGGCCGCGTCGCGTTCCGGCCCAACTGGACCGCCCGCGCCGGCTGGGCGCTCCTCGCCCTCTACGCGGTCTACGCGGCGACCCAGCTCGGCTTCTCCCCCGAGCGCTTCGCCGGCGGCCTCGCCCACGGGCAGCAGTTCCTGGCCCGGATGTTCCCGCCGAACTTCTCCCGCTGGGAGCTGATCCAGTCGGGCATCCTCGAGAGCCTGCAGATCGCCGTGATCGCGACGGTGATCGGCATCGCGGTCGCCCTGCCGATCGGCTTCCTGGCGGCCCGCAACCTGATGCCGCCCTGGGTGACGTGGCCGACCCGCATCCTGATCGCGCTCTGCCGGTCGTTCCACCCGATCATCGTGGCGATCCTGTTCGTGAAGGCGATCGGCTTCGGGGCGCTCGCCGGCGTCATGGCGCTGATCGTCGCCTCGGTGGGCTTCATCGCCAAGCTGTTCGCCGAGGCGATCGAGGAGATCTCCCTGAAGCAGGTCGAGGCGGTGCGGGCGACCGGTGCCGGCTTCCTGTCGACCCTGATCATGGGCGTGCAGCCGCAGGTTCTGCCGCGCTTCATCGGCTTCGCCACCTACCAGCTCGATTCCAACCTGCGGAACTCCACCATGGTGGGCATCGTCGGCGGCGGCGGCATCGGCGCGACGCTGTTCACCGCCTACCAGCGCTTCGACTTCGACGTCGTGCTGGCGATCCTGATCGTCATCGTCGCCCTGATCATGGTGGCCGAGATCGTCTCCGGCTGGGCCCGCAAGGTGTTCCAGTGAGCGTCGCCCTCGCCCCCGCTACCGCCGGCCCGCGCCACTGGCAGCGCTTCCCCCTGTGGAAGCGGCTGGCGCGGCTCGCCTTCACGCTCTGCGCGGTGGCGGCCTTCGTGGCGAGCCTGCGCACCATCGAGGTGATCCCGGAATTCCTCTACGACGCCCCCGAGCAACTGGCCGACCTGTTCGGCCGGATGTGGCCGATGGATGCCGGCTATGTCGGGCCGACCCTGCGGGCGCTGGTGGAGACGCTCCACATCGCGACGCTCGGCACCCTGATCGCCATCGCGATCGCGGTGCCGATCGGGCTGATGGCGGCCCGCAACGTCACGCCCAACCGCGCGCTGAACCTGTTCGCGAAGTTCGTGTTCGTGACCTCGCGCTCGGTGAATTCCCTGGTCTGGGCGCTGCTGTTCGTGGCGGTGTTCGGCCCCGGCCCCCTGGCCGGGACCCTGGCGATCGCGCTCCGCTCCGTCGGCTTCACCGGCAAGCTGTTCGCCGAGGCGCTGGAGGAGGCCAATCGCGGCTCGATCGAGGCCCTGCAGGCCGCGGGCGCCGGCCGGCTCTCGACGCTGCTGCTCGGCTACTGGCCGCAGGTGAAGCCGGCCTTCTGGTCGATCGCGCTGTTCCGGTGGGACATCAACATCCGCGAATCCGCCGTGCTCGGGCTGGTCGGCGCGGGCGGCATCGGCGTCGCGCTCGATACCGCCCTGAACCTGCTCTACTGGGATCAGGTCGCCGTGGTGCTCGCCGCGATCTTCGGCGTCGTCATCCTGGCCGAGATCGTCGTGACGGCGCTCCGCGCCCGGACGCTCTGAGGGGGCCTCACCGCCCCAGCGACATGCCGAGCGGCGGCGCGACCTCCGGCGGCAGCGGCGAGACGTAGCCGGCGGCGCCGACCCGGCGGGCGAGGTCCGCCTTGGCGGCGTCGCGCAGAGCCGCGTCGGTCACCGCCCGGGCGCCGGTGGCGGCCATCGCCTTGGCGACCTGCACCATCGCCTTGTGGGCCGCCGGGGTCTTGCCCTGCGCCACCACCTGCCAGGTGTGGAACGGCGTGCCGATCGCCACCGTGGGTGCGTGGGCCTGGACGGTGGGCACCACCCAGCTCACGTCGCCGACATCCGTGGAGCCGACCGCCGGGTTGCGCGGCGCGTCGAGGGGCACGAGGAAATCGGCGAGCGGTGCCTCGTTGCGCGGCATGCCGATGGCGCGGAACACGGCGTCGATGTCGCCGTCGGTCAGCGTCGACCGGATCTTGCCCGCGAAGTCCCGGTCGGCCTCGTCGAAATGCGGCGGCCCGAGCTCCTCCATCACGCCGTGGAGCGCTTGCTCCAGCGGCGTGTTGCCCAGGAGGTTCGACACCGCGCTGACGATTCGCACCTCGAGGGCGGTCTCGGTCATCAGGGCGGCGCCCTCGGCGATCTTCTTCACCCGCTCGACCAGCGCCAGCATGCCCGGCAGGTCGCGCGCCCGGATCGAGTAGCGCACCGTGGCGCCGGCCTGGACGACGTTGGGGGCGATGCCGCCGGCGTCGAGATAGGCGTAGTGGACCCGCGCGTCGGACGGCATGTGCTCCCGCATGTAGTTCACGCCGACGCTCATCAGCTCGACGGCGTCGAGCGCCGAGCGCCCGAGATGCGGGGAAGCCGCCGCGTGGGCGGTGCGCCCGGTGAAGACGAAATCCGCCCGGGTGTTGGCGAGCGCCACCGGCGGCGCCACCTCCCAGAAGCTGCCCGGATGCCAGGAGATCGCGATGTCGGCATCCGCGAAGGCGCCGGCGCGGACCATGAACGCCTTGGCGGCGCCGCCCTCCTCGGCGGGACAGCCGTAGTAGCGCACGCGGCCGGGGGTGCCGGTCTCGGCGAGCCAGTCCTTCAGGGCGGTGGCGGCGAGCAAAGCCGCCGAGCCGAGGAGGTTGTGGCCGCAGCCGTGGCCGTGGCCGCCCGCCTCCACCGGCCGGTGCTCGGCGACGCCCGCCTCCTGCGACAGGCCCGGCAGGGCATCGTACTCGCCGAGGAAGGCGATGACAGGCCCGCCTTCACCGGCCTCGCCCATCACGGCGGTGGGGATGCCGGCGACCTGCTCGGTTACGCGGAAGCCCTGGTGGCGCAGCTCGGCGACGTGCTCGGCGCAGGACCGCGCTTCCGTGTAGCAGACCTCCGGCATGCCCCAGACCCGGTCGGACAGGGCGATCAGCCGCTCCGTCTGCGCGTCGACGTGGCGCCACACGGTGTTGCGGTTGTCCATCGTGTCGTCTCCCGGAAGGTCGCGCGTCGCGTTCGCGCCATCATAGCGGGCTCCGCGCCGTCATCGCGAGCGCAGCGAAGCGACCCAGGGCTGCGCACGGTCAGGGGACGTGGCGCTGCTGGATTGCTTCGCTGCGCTCGCAGAGACGGCGGCGTCGCGCTGCTCGGCTCGGTGCGGCAGGAGAGGGACTGGCATGCAGGGCCGGGGCCATGCTGCGCACGAAGCGAACCTTCCTCAACACGTTTCGGTTGAACCGTCACTGGCCCGCCCCTTGCCAAGGCCGCCACCGGAATGTTGCTGTGCCGCGCGGCGGTCAACGGGAATGCGTACATGGACGAGCGGGATCTGCGCGGCCTCATCGGGCAGGTGAAGGGCGGCCGCCTGTCGCGGCGCGCCTTCGTGCAGCGGATGGTGGCTTTCGGCCTCACCGCGCCCATGGCCGGGCTGATGCTGGCCGGGAACGGGGTCGCGATGGCGGCCGATATCCGGGCCGGCTATAAGCCGACCAAGGCCGGCGGCGGCGGCGCCCTGAAGCTGCTCTGGTGGCAGGCGCCGACCCTGATCAACCCGCATTTCGCCATCGGGACCAAGGACCAGGACGCCTCGCGGATCTTCTACGAGCCGCTCGCCGCCTGGGACGCGGACGGCAACCTCGTGCCGGTGCTGGCCGCCTCGATCCCGTCGAAGGAGAACGGGGCGCTCGCCGCCGACGGCCGCTCGGTGGTGTGGACGCTGAAGCCCGGCGTGACGTGGCACGACGGCAAGCCGCTCACCGCCGACGACCTCGTCTTCACCTGGGACTACGCCCGCGACCCCGCCACCGCGGCGGTGACGGCCGGCTCCTACAAGGATTGCAAGGTCGAGAAGGTCGACGACCTCAGCGTCCGGGTGCTGTTCGACAAGCCGACGCCCTACTGGTGCGACGCCTTCGTGGGCATCGTCGGGATGGTGCTGCCGAAGCACCTGTTCGGGCCCTATAGCGGCGCCAAGTCCCGGGACGCGCCGCAGAACCTCGCCCCCGTGGGCACCGGCCCGTACCGGTTCGTGGAGTTCCGGCCCGGCGACATCGTCCGCGGCGAGCGCAATCCCGACTACCACCTGCCGAACCGGCCGTACTTCGACACGATCGAGATGAAGGGCGGCGGCGACGCGGTCTCGGCGGCCCGCGCGGTGCTCCAGACCGGCGAGTACGACTACGCCTGGAACATGCTGATCGAGGACGAGGTGCTCAAGCGCCTGGAGACCGGCGGCAAGGGCCGGGTCGACGTGGTCTACGGCGGCAAGCTCGAGTTCCTGCTCCTCAACGCCACCGACCCGAACGTCGAGGTCGACGGCGAGCGCGCCTCGGTCACCACCAAGCACCCCGCCTTCTCCGACCCCAAGGTGTGTCAGGCGATGAACCTGCTGGTCGACCGCAAGTCGATCCAGACCTACATCTACGGCCGCACCGGCAAGCCCACCGCCAACACGGTCAACGGGCCGGAGCGCTTCGTCTCCAAGAACACGAGCTTCGCCTTCGACCCGGCCAAGGCCAACGCGCTCCTCGACGAGGCCGGCTGGAAGAAGGGCTCCGACGGCATCCGCGCCAAGGACGGCAAGAAGCTCAAGCTACTCTTCCAGACCTCGATCAACGCGCCGCGTCAGAAGACCCAGGCGATCATCAAGCAGGCGGCCGCCAAGGCCGGGATCGAGATCGAGCTGAAATCGGTGACCGGCTCGGTGTTCTTCTCCTCCGACCCGGCCAACCCCGACACCTGCACGCATTTCTACGCCGACATGGAGATGTACGCCTACAGCATGACCCAGGCCGATCCGGCGATCTGGCTGCTCATGTACGCCTCCTGGGAGGTGGCCCAGAAGGCCAACAAGTGGCAGGGCCGCAACGTCGTGCGCTGGCGCAACGCCGCCTACGACAAGGCCTACAACGCCGCCCAGAGCGAGCTCGACCCGGTCAAGCGCGCGGCGCTGCTGATCACCTGCAACGACCTCGCGGTCTCCGAGAACGTGCTGCCGCTGATCCACCGCGCCGAGGTCTCGGCGGTGGGCGCCACGCTCACGGCGCCCCGCAGCGGCTGGGACAACGACCTGTCGTTCCTGCCCGACTGGTACAGGGAGGCCTGAGCGGGAGCACGGGCCATGGGCGCCTACATCCTGCGACGGCTCCTGATCGCGATCCCGAGCCTGCTCGGCATCAGCCTGATCCTGTTCACCGTCCTGGCGCTCGCGCCGGGCGACCCGTTCGGCGAACTCGCCAGCAACCCGAACGTGCCCCCGGAGGTGCGGGCGGCCCTGCGGGTGAAATTCGGCCTCGATGACCCGATCCTCACCCGCTACCTGCACTGGCTCACCGCCATGCTGCAGGGGGATTGGGGCTTCTCCTTCGCCAGCCGGGTGAATGTCGACACCCTGATCCTGCAGCGGCTGCCGACGACCCTGTTCATCGTCGGCTCCTCGCAGGTTCTGGCGCTGCTGATCGCGGTCCCGGTGGGCCTCTACGCGGCGCGCCGGCCCTACTCGCTCGCCGACCAGGTCGCCAACACGCTGGCCTTCGTGGGCTTCTCGCTGCCGACCTTCTTCACCGGCCTGCTGTTCATCCTGCTGTTCTCGATCAAGCTCGGCTGGCTGCCCTTCGTCTACCAGGCCGACCTGCCGGGCTCCGGCCTGCCCTGGGTCTGGGCGAATGTCCGGCAGGCGATCATGCCGGTGGCGGTGCTGGGCTTCTTTCAGGCCGCCTCCTACACCCGCTACGTACGCGCCTCGGCGCTGGACGTCGCCCGCCTCGACTACGTCACCACGGCCCGCGCCAAGGGCCTGTCGGAGGGCACGGTGACCCGCCGGCACATCGCCCGCAACGCCCTGATCCCGGTGGTGACGCTCGTCGCCCTCCAGATCCCGGCGGTGTTCGGCGGCGCCATCGTCACCGAGCAGATCTTCCGGATCCCCGGCATCGGCTCGCTGCTGATCGACGCGATGCTGGCCAACGACACGCCGGTGGTGATGGCGGTGACCTTCGTGTTCGCCGGCCTCGTCATCCTGTTCAACCTCGTCGCGGACCTGCTCTATGGCTGGCTCGACCCTCGCATCGCCCTCCGATGAGGCGGTGCCCGTCGCCCGCGCGCCGGCCTCGCCGGCGCGGGAGACGTGGCGGCGCTTCCGGCGGCACCGGCTGGCGCTCGCCAGCGTCGGCGTGCTGGCGCTCCTCGTCGCCGGCGTGGTGTTCGGCGGCCTGCTCTGGCCGGTCGCCATCGACGATATCGACTTCGCGGCCCAGCTCCAGGGTCCGTCCTGGGACCACCCGTTCGGCACCGACGATCTCGGCCAGGATCTCCTCGCCCGGATGATCTACGGCGGCCGGATCTCGCTCGCCGTGGGCTTCGCCGCCATGGCGGTGGCGAGCCTGATCGGCGTGCTGGTGGGCGCGCTCGCCGGCATGTCGCGCCGCCTCCTCGACCCGGTGCTGATGTGGCTGACCGACCTGTTCCTGTCGCTGCCGCAGCTGCCGCTGCTGCTCCTTGTGATCTACCTGTTCCGCGACAGCCTGAAGGCCGTGTTCGGCAGCCAGGGCGGCGTGTTCCTGATGATCGTCGCGGTGATCGGGGGCCTGCGCTGGATGCCGGTCGCCCGGCTGGTGCGGGCGCAGTTCCTGAGCTTGCGCGAGAAGGAGTTCGTGGAGGCGGCCCGCTCGCAGGGGGCGACCACCGGGCACCTCGTGCGCCGCCACATCCTGCCGAACGCCCTGGGGCCGGTGATCGTGGCGGCCTCCATCGAGGTGTCGTCCGCGATCATCGCGGAATCGACGCTCTCCTTCCTGGGGCTCGGCTTCCCGCCCGACATCCCGACCTGGGGGCGGCTGCTGTTCGACGCCAAGGACCATCTCGACGTCGCCCCGCACTGGGCGCTGTTCCCGGGGGGCGCGATCTTCCTGACGGTGCTGTCGATCAACTTCATCGGCGACGGTTTGCGCGACGCCCTCGACCCGCGCCGGGTGCTCTAGGGCATGCGGCGGGGCTTCGAGGGCTGCCGGCTTGCCGTGACCGCGCCTGCCCCCGCAGAGGGGCGGACAGACCGAAAGGCCCTTTCCGGCACTGGGGCTTCAGGATCGGGCGCGGGTCCCCTCTCCCGGGCGGGAGAGGGACAGGGTGAGGGATCGGGTCTTTCAGGATGGGGCGCGCCCTGTCGGAGCGTCGACGGTGTGCTCGGTCCTGAACCTTCTCATCCCTCACCCCAACCCTCTCCCGCACGGGAGAGG
This sequence comes from Methylobacterium sp. XJLW, assembly GCF_003254375.1. Classification (NCBI taxonomy): domain Bacteria; kingdom Pseudomonadati; phylum Pseudomonadota; class Alphaproteobacteria; order Hyphomicrobiales; family Methylobacteriaceae; genus Methylobacterium; species Methylobacterium sp. XJLW. The sequence goes on from NZ_CP016429.1 coordinate 1,826,026, forward strand.
GGGCCCGTCGCGCTCCGTCATCAGCGTCGGTGCGCATCGGAGAGGCGGGAACATCGTCGCGTCGGAGGGCGCGGGGACGGTGTGGAGTCGCCCCGTCGAACCCCGCTGGATCAGGAGTGAAGCCCGTGACGGATCCGATCCTCTCGGTCTCCGACCTCACCGTGTCCTTCCGCTCGGAGGGCCGCTGGCACGCGGTGGTGCACGGCGTCTCCTTCGATGTCGGGCCCCGCGAGACCGTGGCGCTGGTGGGCGAGTCCGGCTCCGGCAAGAGCGTCAGCGCCCTGTCGATCCTGCGCCTCCTGCCGCGGGACGCGAGCCGCATCGGCGGCAGCGTGCGCTTCGCGGGGCGCGAGCTGCTCACGGCCCCCGAGGCCGAGATGCGGCGGGTGCGCGGCGATTCCATCGCCATGATCTTCCAAGAGCCGATGACCTCCCTGAACCCGGTGCTCACCATCGGCTTCCAGATCGCCGAGGCGCTGATCCGGCACCGGGGCCTGTCGCGGTCCGCCGCCGAGGCGGAGGCGCTCCGGCTCCTCGACAAGGTCCGGATCCCGGCCGCCCGGTCGCGCCTGCACGAGTACCCGCACCGCTTCTCCGGCGGCATGCGCCAGCGGGTGATGATCGCCATGGCGCTGGCCTGCCGGCCGAAGCTCCTCATCGCCGACGAGCCGACCACGGCGCTGGACGTCACGATCCAGGCCCAGATCCTCGACCTCATCAAGAGCCTGCAGGACGAGGAGGGCATGTCGGTCCTGTTCATCACCCACGACATGGGCGTGGTCGCCGAAATCGCCGACCGCACCGTGGTGATGTACCGGGGCCGCGCCGTGGAGGCCGGCCCGACCGCACGGATCTTCGACGCCCCCGCCGAGCCCTACACGCGGGCGCTGCTGGCCGCGGTCCCGCGGCTGGGGACCATGGCGGGCCGCGCCCGCCCGATGCGCTTCCCGGTGGTCGACCGGGCGACCGGCCTGGCGGCGCCGACGCCCGAGACCCCCGACACCGTCAGGGCCGCCGAGCGCCCGGTGCTGGAGGTGCGCGACCTGACCGCCCGGTTCGACATCCGCTCCGGCCTCCTCGGCCGCGTGACCGGCCGCGTCCACGCGGTGGAGCGGGTCTCATTCAGCCTCGCGGCCGGGGAGACCCTGGCGCTGGTCGGCGAATCCGGCTGCGGCAAGTCCACCACCGGCCGCGCGATCCTGCGCCTCGTCGAGCCGCTGTCGGGCTCGGTCCTGCTCGACGGCGAGGACATCACCGGCCTCGACCCGAAGACCCTGCGCACCCGCCGCCAGCGCATGCAGATGATCTTCCAGGACCCGTTCGCGAGCCTCGACCCGCGCCTGAGCGTCGGTGCGGCGGTGGCCGAGCCGCTGCTGATCAACCGCCTCGCCGCGCCCCGCGAGGCAAGGCTTCGGGCCGAGGACCTGCTGGCCCGGGTCGGACTCGCGCCCGAGACGGCCGGGCACTTCCCGCACGAATTCTCCGGCGGCCAGCGCCAGCGCATCTGCATCGCCCGGGCGCTCGCCCTGAACCCCCGTCTGATCGTCGCCGACGAGGCGGTCTCGGCGCTCGACGTCTCGGTGAAGGCGCAGGTCGTGAACCTGATGCTCGACCTCCAGGCCGAGTTCGGCCTCGCCTATCTGTTCATCTCGCACGACATGGCGGTGGTGGAGCGGGTGAGCCACCGGGTCGCCGTGATGTATCTCGGCGAGATCGTGGAGATCGGACCGCGCGCCGCGATCTTCGGCGACCCGCAGCACCCCTACACGAAGAAGCTGCTCGCCGCCGTGCCGGTCCCGGATCCGGCCCGGCGGGGCGCGCGGCACGCCCTGCCGGACGACGAGATCCGCAGTCCGATCCGCGCGCCCGACTACGTGGCGCCGGAGCGGCTCTACCGGGAGGTCGCGCCTGGCCACAGCGTCCAGGATTGGGGGGGCGACTGGGACGCGGGCCCGCGTCAGGGCGCGGCGGCCTGAGGCCGCTCAGCTCCGCCGCTCCGGCGATCGGACGCAGCGCCTTGCCCGCCTCACCGCTGCGGCGATCGCGCGGCCGGACTGGGCGCGCAGCGTGGCGGCCCATGCCGGCCCGCTCTGGGCGCGGGCCCAGATGGCACCCGGTCGTCGCGGTCGACAGCGCTCCGGCCGATATCGCTCGGGTCGAGGGTCTCGACGGAGCCGAACCGGTCCAGCGCCGCATCGGTGGATCCGAAAATCGGAATCGCCCGGTTTCTACAGGAGATTTTTGAAGTATTACGACACCACCGCAGCGGGGTGGCGCCCGCAATCGATTGCCGCTAAGCTGTTCCTCTATCCAAGTAAGTCTTTCATTTGAAGATTTACAAACAACAGCTCTGGAGCGATCGGTCCATGTTGCGTGCCGAAGGAGAGGGGCAGCGCGGCATTCCGGCTGGGACCCGCGCGGGGCCCGGCGCGACGCAGCCCGTTCCGCTGCCGGAGCCGGCGGCCGAGATCGGCTCGGCGCGTCTCCTGCAGGGGCGCCGGGAGATCGTCATCCGCCACGGCGGCCACGCCTATCGCCTGCGCGTGACCGCGAGCGACAAGCTGATCCTGACCAAATGAACGCCCCCGCCCCGATATCGCGCCGCGCCCTCCTGGCCGCCGCCGCGGCCGGTGCGCTCGCCCCGCGCGCCGCCGCCGCGCAGGCGGCCACCCGCATCGCAGCACTGGGCGGTGCCGTCACCGAGATCCTCTACCGCCTCGGCGCCGGCGGCCGGATCGTCGCGGTCGACACGACCAGCCTCTACCCGCCCGAGGCGCTGCGCGAGAAGCCGAATGTCGGCTACCTGCGGGCGCTCTCGGCCGAGGGCCTGCTGGCGCAGCAGCCCGACCTGATCATCGCCGCCGAGGGGGCGGGCCCGCCCGCGGTCCTGGCGCAGCTGCGCGAGGCCGGGCTGCGTGTGGAGACCGTGACGGAGCCGCCGAGCCCCGAGGGCGTGCTGGACAAGATCGAGACGGTCGGGCGCCTCGCCGGGCTGGAGCGTGCGGCCGAGGCCCTCGAGGCCGAGGTCCGCGCCCGTTTCGCCGACCTCGCAGCCCGGCGCGCTCGGATCGCCCGGCCGGCCCGGGCCCTCGTCGTCCTCTCGGTCCAGGGCGGCCGGACCGTCGTCGGCGGTGCCGGCTCCTCGGCGGACGGCATCCTGACCCTGGCGGGCATCGCCAACGCGGCCACGGGCCTGGAGGGCTTCAAGCCGATGACCGACGAGGCCATCGTGGCCGCCGCTCCCGACGCGGTGGTGATGATGCAGAATGGCCCGGAGCCGCCGAAGCCCGAGGGTATCTTCGCCCCCGGCACGGCCCTCGCCCAGACCCCCGCGGGCGCCCAAGGCCGGCTGGTGGCCATGGACGGGCTCTACCTCCTCGGCTTCGGTCCGCGCACGCCGCAGGCCGCCACGGACCTGATGCGGGCGCTCTACCCGGACCTGCCGCGTGACTGAGCCGCGCGGCGGCGGGCGGCGCGCGTGAGCCGGCGGTCCCCGGCGCCCTGGGTGCTGGGGATCCTGGCGGCCCTGGTGGTGTCCGCCGCCCTGCTCTCCGTGAGCCTCGGGGCGATCCGTATCCCGGTGGAGCGGGTCCTGGCGGTCCTGCTGGGGGACGGCAGCGATCCGGCCCGCGCCCGGGACGCCCTCGTGATCCTCTCCATCCGCCTGCCCCGCACTCTGCTGGGGCTGATGGTCGGGGCGGGGCTGGCGGTCTCCGGCGCGCTGATGCAGGGGCTGTTCCGCAATCCCCTGGCCGACCCGGCGCTGGTCGGGGTCTCGTCGGGGGCGGGGCTCGCCGCCGCGCTCATCATCGTCCTCGGCGACCGCATCCTCGCCCATCTCGGGCTGCCCGGGCCGCTGCCCTACGCGGTCCTGCCGGCCGGGGCCTTCCTCGGGGGCCTGGGCGCGACCCTCATCCTGTACGTCCTCGCCACGCGGTCCGGGCGCACCGCCGTGGCGACGATGCTGCTTGCCGGGATCGCCCTCGGCGCGCTGAGCGGCGCGCTGACCGGCCTGCTGACCTTCGTCAGCGACGACCGGCAATTGCGCGATCTCGCCTTCTGGTCCCTCGGCAGCCTCGGGGGCGCCACCTGGGCCAAGGTCGTGGCCTCGGCGCCGCTGATCCTGCCGGTGCTGGCCGCGGTCCCGTTCCTCGGCCGCGGCCTGAACGCCCTGGTCCTCGGCGAGGCCGAGGCGTTCCATCTCGGCGTCCCGGTGGAGCGGCTGAAGCGCGCCTGCATCGTGCTGGTGGCGGTCGCGGTCGGCGCCAGCGTGGCGGCGGCCGGGGTGATCGGCTTCGTCGGCCTCGTGGTGCCGCACGCCCTGCGGCTGCTGATCGGCCCGGGGCACCGGCTGCTGCTCCCGGCCTCGGCGCTCCTCGGCGGCGCCTTCCTGATCCTCGCCGACGTGGTGGCGCGCCTCGTCGCCGCGCCCGCCGAACTGCCCATCGGGATCGTCACGGCGCTGGTCGGGGCGCCGGTCTTCCTGTGGCTGCTCCTCGACCGGGTGCAGCCGGACGATGTCTGATCCGGCCCTGCTCACGGCGCGCGACCTGACCGTCACGGTGGCGGGGCGCGACCTCGTGCGCGACGTCTCCCTGGAGGTGGAAGGCGGCACCCTCCAGGTGATCGTCGGCCCGAACGGGGCCGGCAAGTCCACCCTCCTCCGCCTGCTCAGCGGCGCCCTGCGCCCGACCCGGGGCACCGTCGCCTATGCCGGCGCGGCAATTGAGACGATCCCGCCCTGCCGGCTCGCAGCGATGCGGGCCGTGCTGCCGCAGGCGGCGCGCCTCGCCTTCCCGTTCGCGGCGGCCGAGGTGGTCCGAATCGGCCTCGACGGCATCGGCCGGGGCCTCGGCGCCCGCGACCGCGCCGCGATCCTGGCCCGGGCCCTCGAACAGGCCGACGTGGCCCATCTCGCCGGGCGCGCCTATCCGACCCTGTCGGGCGGGGAGCAGGCGCGGGTGCAATTCGCCCGCGTGCTCTGCCAGCTGGAGGCCGGCCGCACGGTCGCGGAGCGGCAGGTGCTGTTCCTCGACGAGCCGACCGCGAGTCTCGACCTCCGCCACCAGGGCGCGCTTCTCGACGCCGCGGCCGGGCTGGCAGCGGCCGGCATCGCCGTGGTGGCGATCCTGCACGACCTCAACCTCGCCGCGGCCTATGCCGACCGGCTTCTGGTTCTGGACGGGGGCCGGCTGGTCGCGCGCGGGCGACCGGCCGAGGTCCTGACGGACGAGCTGATCGCGCGGGTCTTCGGCGTCCGCTGGCCGGTCGGCCGGGTGCCCGAGGGCGACCAGCCCTTCCTCCTGCCGCATCGGGATGTGGCCGGCCGGACACCGACCTGACCGAATTTCGTGGATCCTCGACGTCGTCCGGCCGGCGCCAGGACGGCCTTCTCGGCATGCCGGCCCGACATCCCAGAAAAATCTGTTGCGCATCGCCGTCGCGATCGGCGAGAAAAGCTTCAGCAAGCCAGCCATCCGCCAGCCAGCTCTTGGAAACGACTGTGCGGGGGCGATCGTCATCATGGCTTATGCTTTCCACCGGGCGCTCGTCGCCCTCGGCGTTGCGCTGGCGACTCTGCCGGGCGCCCGGGCGGAGGAGTCCGGCCCGGCCGCGCGCCTCGAGCCCGAGATCGGCCTCGATACGCTGTCGGTCACCGCGACGAAGACCGCCGTTCCGGCCGTCGACGCCCTGGCAGGCACGAGCGTCGTCCCGCGCGCGGCCCTCGACCGGCTCCAGCCCGGACGCCTGTCCGAGGTGCTGCGCGACGTGCCCGGCGTGACCACCCAGGAGAACCGGACCGATCCTGCGCAGGCGATCAACATCCGCGGCCTGCAGGATTTCGGCCGGGTCAACGTCCTGGTCGACGGCGCGCGGCAGGACTTCCAGGTCTCGGGCCACGGCGCCAACGGCGTGTTCTACCTGGATCCCGAACTCGTCGGCGGCGTCGACATCACCCGCGGGCCCACGGCGACGATCTACGGCTCGGGCGCCATCGGGGGCGTCGCGGCGTTCCGCACCCGGTCGATCGACGACATCCTGGCCCCCGACGAGACCGCCGGCTTCGTGCAGAAGCAGGGCTTCGGCACGAACGGCCAGCGCTTCGTGAACAGCTCGGCGCTCGGCGCCCGCATCGGCACCGCCGCGGACCTGTTCGGGCAGTTCGTCTTCCGCGACACCGCGCCCTATCGCGACGGCGCCGGCCTGCCGGTGCCCGATACCGGCAGCGACCTGAATGCGGGCCTCGCCAAGCTCACCCTGCGGCCCGCGGACGGACACGCGATCCACGCCACCGCGCTCCTCCAGCGCTTCGACTTCGTCAATGGCGGCGACACCGGCGGCGGGGCTCGCTTCGCCAACGCCGTGCAGGCCGACACCTACACCGTCGGCTACCGCTTCGCCCGGCCGGACGTGCCGCTCGTCGATCTCAGCCTCGACAGCTACGCGACCACGACGCACGACGCCCTGACTTTCCTCCAGGACTCGCCGCGGGGCGTTTACAGCCGGCTCGGCACCCGGGCCGGCGACCGTCTGACCTACGACATCGCGACGATGGGCTTCGACGCCCACAACACCGCCCGGTTCGAGACCGGTCCGGTCGCGCACGCGCTCACGCTCGGCGGCGACGGCGTGGCGAATCGCGTCCGGACCACCGACCGAGCCGGCGGCTTCGGGGCGGCCTTCACACCGTCGGGGCGGCGGGACCTGGCCGGCGCCTTCCTGCAGGACGAGATCCAAGCCGCGCCGTGGCTGCGGATCGTCGGCGCGCTCCGGCGCGACAGCTACCGGCTCGACGGCGGGGCCTATCGCGCCGGCGGCGCGCGGGTCTCGCCGAAGATCACGATCGGCGTTGCGCCGCTGGGCGGCCTCGAACTCTACGGCACCTATGCCGAGGGCTATCGCGCCCCCACCGTCACCGAGACGCTGGTGCAGGGCCTCCACCCGTTCCCGGCCTTCACGATCCTGCCGAATCCGGCCCTGCGGCCGGAGGTGGCCCGCACCGTCGAGGGCGGCGTCAACCTGCGCGCCGACGCCGCGATGGGGCCGGAGGATTCCCTGCGCGCCAAGCTCGCCGTGTTCGACACCGCGGTCGACGCCTTCATCGACATGCAGGCGGTCGGGCCGACCTACTTCGTCCCGGCGATTCCCGGCATCCCGGCCTCGGCCTGCTCCGGCCGGCCCGGGCGCTTCCCCTGCGTGATCCCGGTGCGCTCCTACCAGTACCGCAACATCGCCCGGGCCGACCTGTCGGGCGTGGAACTGGAGGGCATCTACGATTGGGGCCGGGGCTTCGTGTCGCTCGCCGCCACCCATATCGACGGTCGCGACCGAGCCACCCGCGAGAGCCTGCTCACGGTGCCGCCGGACCGGATCGGCACGACGTTGGGCCTGCGCTTCCTCGCCGACCGGCTCACCGTCGGGACGCGCCTGACCCTGGTGGATGCGCGCACCGACCTCCCGGCGGGTTCCCGGAACCGGGCCACCAAGGCCTACGGGCTGGTGGACCTCTTCGCCACCTATGCGGTCACCGACCGGGTCACGGCGGATGTCGTCGTCCAGAACGCCCTCGACCGGCGCTACCGCCAGTACCGCGACGCCCTGGCAAGCCCGGGCCTCGTGGCCAAGGCGGCGCTCAGCATCGCGTTCGCGACCCGCTAGGAGACGCTAGAAGACGCTACCGGTAGCGCGACGGGTGATATTCCCGGTAGCTCAGGCCGATGACCGCCGCGAGCAGGCCGGCCCCCCGGCACAGCGTGTAGCCGCCGCCGATCAGGGTCTCCGGCCTGAGGGACAGGCCGGCGATCCCGAGCCGCAGCAGGCCACCGCCGAGGCGCGCGAGGCCGCGGCCCGCATTGGCGAGGCGGCCGGTCACCGTCTCCGGGCGGAGCCGGCCGAGATAGGCCTCGACGTTGCCGCTGCGGTACCAGCGGGCCAGCAGCCAGCGCACCCGCATCCGGTGCGTCGGGATGCTGTCGTAGACCAAAGCCGTCTCGGCCCAGGCGATCCGGTGCCCGGCCTGCAGCAGGGACCGGAAGAAGAAGGTGTCCTCGCCGCCCAGGGTGTTGAAGCGCATGTCGAAGGACAGGCCCAGCGCCCGGATCACCCGCAGGTCCAGGAGCGCGTTGGCGGTGTAGCCGTCCTGCACGAAGCCGTCGCGGACCGGCAGGCGCTTGGCGAAGAAGCCCCCCGCCGCCGCCCAGGTGGGCGGCACCCGGTCGAAGAACGGCACGACCGGCCCGATGCAGGCCGCGGCCCCCGTTCCGAGGGCGGTCTCGAGCAGGTTGTGGAGCCAGTCCCGGTCGGGGAACTCGTCGTCGTCGATCAGCGCGACCCAATCCGCGCCGGCCGCGGAGGCCTCCGCGAGGCTCCGGTTGCGGACCGCGGCGAGGCCGCGGGTCTCCTCCCGGGCATAGGTGACCGGGAAACGGCCGGTCGCCCGGTAGGCCTCCACGACCGGCACGGCGGCGCGGCTGCGCCCGTTGTCGATGATCAGGATGCGCAGGGCGGTCTCGGCGAGGTTGCCGAGCCGCTGCTGGTCCAGCGCCTTGAGAAGGCGCGCGAGCCCGACGGGCCGCTCGCAGGTGCAGATACAGATGCACAGGCGCATCGTCTCACCTCTGTCCGATCGGGAGGGCGTGTAGCCTCGGCCGCAGGCGCTTGCCCGCCGCTTCCAGCAGCGTCGCGGCCAGGGATTGCCACATCCGGGGATGCCGGAGCGCCAGGGCGGCGCCCTGGATCCACCGGCCGGCCTGGGCGGCCTCGATGACCTGGGCCATCATGCGCATCATCGCGAGGCCGTCGCGGTAGGCGCGGCTGCCGTGGCGGATCTCAGCGGACCGCGCCCGGGCCTCCGCGAGGCGGCCGTGCTCCGCCCGGGCCGCGAAGGCCGCCTCCAAGCGCGCAATGTCGGCTTGGCGCAGCCGGTGGGACAGGGAGGTCGGGCCGCGCCGATAGCCGTAGCCCGCGTCGCTGGTGACCACGAACCGCGCGCCCGCCGCGAGGGCCTCGAGGCACAGCAGGAAGTCCTCGCCGATCCGGACGCCTTCGTCGTACCGGATCTTGTGCCGGTTGAGGGTCTCGGCCCGGATCATGGGCTTGAGGTAGCCGAGCTTGGTCCCTGGCCTGAGAAGTTGATTGCAGGCGATGTACTTGGCGAGATCGATCTCGAACAGGTACGGCTCCCGGCCGCCCTCCATCATGCCCGGTCCCCGGGGATCGAACACGTCCGTGAACGGGATCGGGTTGTCGGCGACGATGTCGGCATCCGCCGCCAGGGCAAGGTCGAGCAGCGACCGGGAGCGATTTGGCAGGATCAGGTCGTCGGCGTCGAGGATCGCGATCCAGCGGCCCCGGGCGGCGTCCAGGGCCGCGTTCCGGGCGCTCGACGGGCCCCGGGGCGATCCCGGCCCGGCCCCGGCGAGGGAGATCACGCGGACGCGCCGATCGGCCTCCGCCAAGCGCGCCAGCACGGTCCCGGTCCCGTCCCGCGAGCCGTCATCGACCGCCACGACCTCCACGGCGGCGCCGGTCTGGGCGAGGGCGGAGCGAACGGCCATCTCGATCCAGGGCGCCGCATCGTGCGCGGCCATGATGAACGAGACGTCCACGGACGTGCCCCGGGCATCGGACAAGAATTGATCCGCCATCGCGTTTCCTGGCCCGACGGGCGCGGCCTCCCAGGCCGCCCTCGACATGAGCCCGAAGTGATCGGCGCGCACGACGCTCAAAGGGCGTAGGGCCGCCGGCAGCCCTTCCTCTTGCGGCGGATGGCCCCGGTGGCGGGGGGCGCTCAGCGTGACCCGGGCTTCGATTCGCCGCCGGGACGCGGCTCCTGCGGGGTGAGGCCCTGTGTCAGGATCGACCGGACATGGGCACGCAATTTCTGCTTCCGCTCCGCCGAGGCGGGAGAATCCTTCTTGAGGCTCGAATCGCCGGAGGCTGTCATGTCGAACGCCGCTGAGGCCCGTCACCGCGCGTCGCCATGGCCGACGCGGCCGGAAGGGTGATCGGCGATACCTATAATGGATTATTTGGATGGAATCTCGACATTATTGCAACGCGACTGGCGAAAACAGTTTTGGTGTTTGTTAAGGTTTATGTCTCCTACTGAGCATTGTCGGGCACGGGCGAACTACGTAGGTAGTATCCGAGGGGGCCCTCCCGAGGGCAGCATTCAGGGAGGAGATGGGTGCCCAGTCGCTTCTATTTCGATATCGAGAACGGCAAGGAAACGATCCGCGACGCGCAGGGCGTGGAAGCCGAAGACCTGGCCGAGGCGCTGGCGGAGGCCCGCAGCGTGATCGACGAAGTGGCAGGCGATCTGGGTGCCGCAGGCTCGGACGGCAGGTGGACGCTCGTCGTGCGCGACGCCACCGGTGCCGAGGTCGGCCGGTTGCCGATCAAGAGCTAGACAGGGCCCGCCCGCGGGCATCCGCAAACCGGCCCGGCCGCTGCCGCCGCGGGACGCGGCTACGGGCCGATCAGCGCAGACGAGCCGACCCGCCGGGGTGGCGCCCGCAGGAGCCGGCGGGCCGGCGCCTCGAGGAGCCGCCACGACAATTCCGCCAGCAACAGCGTGAGGATCAGGTCCAGCGCCATCGAGACCGGGCGCGGGCCGGCGACGTCGAGGCCGATTGGCGCGAGCACCCGTTCCGCGTGGAGCGGAACGTGGAACAGGTAGGCGGCGTAGCTGATCACGCCGATCCGGCGCAGCCACGGGATCTCCAGCAGGGCGACCGCGCGGCCGTCCCGCACCTGAACCACCTGCAGCAGGAGCAGCGCCGCCAGGACGCCGCTGAGGCGGCCGAGGATCAGCCACCAGCCGGTCGGCGCGACCACGAGCGGCAGGGTCAGGAACAGGATCGCCACGCCGGCCAGGGCGGCGTCGTGGGCGAGCCAGGCCGGAAGCGGCTTGGTGCGCAGACCGGCGAGGCCGCCCAGCGCGATCAGCCCGAGATTGGCCAGCGTATCGACATCGAAGCGCGTCGGCCCGGCGCCCGACAGCCACAGGGCGCCGTGCGTCACGACGCTGACCCCGATCAGGATCCCGCACAGCGTGCCGAGGTGCCGCCGCGGCAGGAACAGCGCCGCCGGCGCGAACAGCAGGTAGAATTGCTGCTCGACGGCGAGGCTCCAGAGGTGGCCGAGTTCGGTCCCCCAGCCGTTCTGCGCGATGTAGACGTTCGTGACGTAGAACCACGTCGCGCCCTTGAACGCGGCGGTGCCGAGACTGGACGGGTCGCCGGGCCGGACCGTGTAGAGCACGAACAGGAAGACGTAGTAGACCGGCACGATGCGGGCGATCCGGTTCCGGTAGAACAGTCCGAGGCTGCCGAGCGGCGTCGCCGTGCCGGCCTCCACCGCCGCGCGGGCGGCGTCGAGGATGCGGACGATCAGGAAGCCGCTCAGGACGAAGAACAGCCACACCCCGGCTGTGCCGACGGCTTCGGTCCTCGGGCTCGACGCCTTGTGGCTGATGAAGACCATCAGGAACGCCACGGCCCGGAGGCCGTCGAACCCGATGATGCGGCGCTCTGGAGGGGCCACGGCGCGCCTCGTCCGGTGATCGTCCGCGCCGCGCCGGGGCAGACCTGAGTGCCGATCTCGCCCGTGCGGCTTCGTTCGCGTCCGGGAGGGCCGGACACGCCGCCATAGACCGGGCTGAGAGCCGGAGGTCCCTACCTCGATCGGGGGAGCGGGGCTCCCCGAAAGCGGTCTTGCCGCTCAGCGGCGCCGGGCGAGGAGGGCGACGAGGCCGACGGAAACGGCCGCCGCAGCCTGGGCGGCCAGCAGCGCGACCAGGATCCCCTTCGGCAGGACCAGTGTGAAGCCGATCGCTCCTCCTATCAGCGCAGCGAAGACCAGCACGACCAGCAACGATTTACCTCCATTGATGGATCGGCGGCCGTCTTGTTGCCGAACCTCTCGCCGGCCCAGAGTCGGCGCAAGGGTTCCGCCTGCGATCGACGCCCCTTCGGACCGGCTGACAGCCGTCGAAGCCGGCTGCGGCGACGCGGGCCGGACCGGCCGGGCGCGCACGCCGCTCCGCAGGTTCGGACCCCGTCTCGCTTCGAGTCAAGGAGCCGACATGTTGCGCCCGGCCGGGACCCCGACGCCGATCGAGTCGTCGACGCCGCAGGATGTGGTCGAGACGATCAACGAGGCCTTGGTCAAGACGTTGCCGGCGACGGTGCAGGCCGGCCCGGGCCTCAGGGCGAGCTGGGTGACGAAGCGCATCCTCGACGCCACCATCGCCCTGACGGCCCTGCTCCTGCTGCTGCCGCTCCTGCTGTTCATCGCCCTGCTGATCTGGGGGAGCGACGGCCGGTCGCCGATCTTCCGCCACAAGCGCCTCGGCCGGTACGGGCGCCCCTTCGGCTGCCTGAAGTTCCGGTCCATGGTGCCGGACAGCGACACGGTTCTGACGCGGCACTTCGCCGAGCATCCCGAGGCCCGGGCCGAGTGGGAGGCGTCCTACAAGCTCACGCACGACCCCCGCGTGACGGCGCTGGGCCAGGTCCTGCGCAAGACCTCCCTCGACGAGCTGCCGCAGCTCTGGAACGTGCTGTGCGGAGAGATGAGCCTCGTCGGTCCGCGGCCGATCGTGCAGGCGGAGGTCGTCCGCTACGGCGCCGACTTCATCACCTGCTTCTCGGTTCCGCCGGGGCTGACCGGCCTGTGGCAGGTCTCCGGGCGCAGCGACACGGGCTACGCCGAGCGCGTCGCCCTGGATTGCGCCTATGCCAGCCAGTGGAGCCTCGCCCGCGACCTCGGCATCCTGCTCAAGACGGTGCCGGCCGTGTTGAGCCAGCGCGGCAGCCGCTAGGGCCATGGCCTGGCGGCCGCGTCCCAATCGCCGCGCACACCGTGGAATGCGCCGATGAAGGGCATGATGCTCAACGCCCTGCTGGGCGTGATGCTCGGACGCTTCGGTTCGGTCTGGCGGCTGCTGGTCTTCGTTCCGATCGTGGCGGCGGAGGTCGGCTACGGCCTCTGCGTCTACAACCTGAGCGCAGGTGCGTGTCTGCGCCGCGGTACGGCACTGCTGATCTGCGGCCAGCTGGCCTTTCTGCTCGGCGCGCTGCTGCGGCCCATCGCCAATCAGCGGTGACGCCCCCGGGGCCGGCCCGGGCCGCCGCGGCGACGCGGGCACGTCAGGCCGCATCGTCCTCGGCGGTGGGTGCCTCGATGCAGAGTCGCCAGAACTCCACGAATCCGGCGGCGTAGGCGGCGATGACGAGGCTCGACCAATGCATCGCGCAGCTCCGGGCACATTCGCGGGCTGAGCCTGATGCGGAGACGTTAAGATTCCGCCCCGTCCGGTGTCCGGGGCGCGGCCGACCGACGGGGGCCGCTACCGGCAGACGATCGATTCCTTGAAGCCGCACGGATCGCCCATCCGGGTGAACGCCACCCGCTCGAACAGCGCGGTGACCGGCCGTCCCGGATAGACCGTCGGCCCAAGCCAGGACGCGAAATCCTGGCCCTGTCCCGACCAGACGCTGAGCATGATCTTGCCCGGATGCGACGGGAGCGGCCGGTCGGGCGCGGCGCGCACCTCGCGCAGCAGGCGTCCGTTGACGTACCAGCGCAGGCGGTCGGGCAGCCACTCGAGGGCGTAGTCGGCGGTGGCGGTCGCGGCGTCGAATCCGAGCGGGTCGAAGCTGTCGTGGCCGCCGACGCCGCCGACGAAGTAGTTGAGCTGGACCTTGCCGGTGTCCTTGCCGAGGAACTCGAAGTCGATCTCGTCGTTCGTGCGCCGGTCGCCGTTCTCGGGGCCGTTGTAGGTGAAGAACGCCGAGACCATGCCGGACCCGGCGCCGGGCCGCATCCGGACCTCGTAGGTGCCGTAGCCGTAGCGCTCGTGGGTCTGGATCTCGGCGCAGCTGAACGGGCGCTCCTTGTAGGCGATGTTCGCCAGGGCCAGCGTCAGCTCGCCGGGCTTGGCGATCCGGACGCGCTGCTTCGACCACATGCAGCCCTGCCAGTCGCCGTTGGCCCAGCCGTCCGAGATGTACCAGCGGCGGTCGCTCAAGGTGTTGAAGGTCTCGACGAAGGATCCGCCGCCCTGTTCGGCCGGGGCACCGGCCGCTGGAGCGGCGGTCTCGCCGGCGCTGCCGGGATGGGCCTGCAGGAGGAGCGTCGCCGCCACGCAGAGGCGGCGGACCGGGCCGGACCAGATCGTCATGCGCGCGTCCTTATCTTCGCCGCCCGATCGCGGCGGTGCGGATCGTAGCGACGGGGGCGCCGCGGACCGGTGATCATTCGGACGATCCGGGCCGGGGCGCTCCCTCTCCTTTCGGACGATCTCGCGCCCCGCGGCGGAGCCGTCCTACCGTGCGGCGGACCGGCCGCGGCGCGGACCGGCCCGTGAGTCGCGGAGTCGTCCGGTGCGCAGATTACAGGCCCCGTCCCCCGTCCCGGAGGTCTGCGTCATCATCGCGGCCCGGGACGCCGCGGACACGATCGCGACCGCCATCGCCTCGGCGCTCCGGCAGCCGGAGGTCGCGGAGGTCATCGTGGTGGACGATGCCTCCGCGGACCGGACCGGCGCGGCCGCCGCGGCGGCCGACGACGGTTCGGGCCGCCTGAAGCTGATCCGGCTGTCCGTCAATGTCGGACCCGCGGCCGCCCGCAACCGGGCCATCGCGGCCGCGACCGCCCCGCTGCTCTGCATCCTCGACGCCGACGACCACTTCGTCGACGGCCGGCTCGGCCGGCTCCTGTCCGCGCCCCGGACCTGGGACCTGATCGCCGACGACATCATCATGGTCCGCGGCCGCGAGGCGGGCTCCGCCGCCGGCCTCGTGACCGGGCCCGGGCGGCCGCAGCGGCTCACCCTCGCGACCTTCGTGGCCGGCAACATCCCCCGTCCCGGCGCGTACCGGCGCGAACTCGGCTTCCTGAAGCCGGTCATGCGGCGGGGATTCCTGGAGCGGCAGGGGCTGCGCTACGACGTGCGCCTGCGCCTCGGGGAGGATTACGCCCTCTACGTGGAGGCGCTGGCGGCCGGGGCGGTGTTCGCCGTGACGGCGCCCTGCGGCTATGTGGCGGTCGAACGGGCGAACTCGCTGAGCGCCCAGCACCGGACGGACGATCTCGCGGCGATCCTGGCCTTCGACGACGCCATGCTGGACCGGCCGGGTCTCACCCCGGATGCCCGGGCGGCGCTCCGGGCTCACCGGACCGCGACGGCCAAGCGCTGGCAACACCGGCGCGTTCTCGACCGGCGACGCGCCCAGGGCTACGCGGCGGCCGTGAGGGAACTGCTCGGCACGCCCATGGCGTGGCGGCACATCCTGTCGGTGACTCTGGCGGCCAAGCTCGCGCGCCTGGTGCCCGCGGCTGCGCCGGACCGGGAGATCCGGCCGCGCCTGCTCCTCGGGCCCGAGCGCCGCCTCGAGCCCGTGCGCTGATCCCAGGCTCCGGCCGAGCCTGCCTGGCGGATCAGCGGTCGCGCTCCGCCTTGCGGGTGCGGACGGCCGCCACGTCGGAGCAGACGTCGTCCAGCGCGCAGCGGACCCGTTCGAGGGCGGTCGAGAACGCCGCGTCCAGATTCGGATCGACGGCGTCCCGCTTCGTGCCCTGGTGGAAGCTGTCCAGCAGGTAGGGCATCATCTTGCCATGGAGCGCCACGTAGGCACCGGGGCTGGACAGCTCGTAGACCACCGCAAGAGCGTGATAGGCCCGGATCAGGACCTCGAGCGCGACATCCGCACTGCGCGCGCCTCGATCACAATCATCGCTGCATATCATCGTGATTGATATTCTATTGCTGCCCTTTCCTCCGGGTAACATGCTCAATTATATCTGTCGATATTGAGGCCAATTGCACTTTTCGACAAGGCGTGCCGCACGGCGATTTAGCGGAGGCCCATGGCTCGACTGCAACAGTCTCGGAACGGACAAGCTCAGCGCAAGCCTATCTCAAGACGATACCTAGCTGCGCATAGGTCGCGTCGGCCGGATCATCGTGGCAATCTTGTTTTCAACCTCAACGAGGACGCTGTTCACAAGTTGAACGGCGTCGTCGACTGTCCCGGTCGTCAGGCTTCCGTTGCGGCTTGTTTCTTGAATGATGCGGAAATTATCTTCGACGAACGTGCGGATCTTCTGCTGAACATCGCCGAACTCGCCAGGATGAGCCGTCTCATAGAGCAGGGCGAGGGCCAAATAGGCGCGCCCGACCATGTCCAGCGCCAGGGTTGTGCTGATATCCGAATTTTCCGCTTCTGGCGCCGGCACGACGACTGAATTTCCTGTCGCAAGCTGAGCTGCTACTCTATCACACTCTCAATTCGACGCCAGCCATGTCGAATTTTTTCAATGGGATGGCGCCTTTCACGCATCCCGTTCGGACCGCGACCGTCCCGAACCCGCTTTCCGGCAGAGCTGGCCCGCGGGGAACTGCCCAGGACACGGCGTGCCGCTTCGGCCGGATCGGGCGCGAGGCGGGCGACCGCACGTGGAGAGCCCGCATCTGCTGGCGCCGACAGGCAAGGCCGCCGCATGGCTCGATCGGCGGATCGGCCGCCCCGGGGGCATCGGTCAGGGTCGGGCCCGTCGCAAGACGGGGCAGGCGCCGGCCGTTAAGGCGCGGCGAGCAATCGGCGCCGGTGCGGGCGTGGGGGCCTGTGCCCGGGACGCCCTGTCTCGAGGGGAGCGGAACCGGGCGTGCCGCGTCGCTCCGGGCGGAACCGTCAGCGGGTCGCGCTGTCCTGACGCCGGGCGCGGTCGCGGCTCGGGAGCGGCGCGAGACCGTGCTCGACCCGCAGCTTGAGTCCGAGGATCCGGTTGTGCCGCGCCATGGCGCGAAGCGATTCGGCCGTCTCGATATCGCCGCGCAACTGCAGGGCGTCGGCGGCCAGCGCCATCTGGGCGGCCATGGCATCAGCCTGCAGGGCGGCGCGCGGGTCGGTCGAGGAGTGGGGCATTCCGGCCATGGCTGCCACGGTGCGAGGGCTGGCCCGATCCTCAAGACAATCCGTTAACGATATCTTAACAGGCGCGCCTCGGAGGCGGCGGGTGCGGCCAGTGCCGTCACTTCCGGATGGGCAACCGGCCGACCAGCCAGCCGGCCTCGTTGCGCACGAGCAGGGTCCAGAGCGGTTCTCGGCCGCCTCCGGTGATCTCCTCGGCCATCTCGGCGATCACGCTGCGGGCCTCGATCAGGGCTTCCTCGAGGCCCGCGGCCTCGACGCCGACCAGGTCGCGGATCGTCTCCTCGGCATTTGCGATCTCGAAGTAGAAACGCGCCGCCAACAGGATTCTCCTCGGTCGGAACTCTTTCGGGAGTTCTCTGCTATAGCCCGATGCACGCATCTTAGCCGCGTGCGCCCTGAGATGAAGCGGTCAGAAAAGAGCAGCCGTCTTTGGCAATTCGGGTGATGCCTGTGCGCAATCTTCGCCGGATCGCCGAAGGATGGCTCGATCTAGGCCGAAGGGCGTAGCCGTCTGACACCCGCGATGTCCGGACGGTGATGTCGGGGCAGCACGGCGCGGACCGAAGGACGGGGGATGTCGAGCCCTGCGCGGACGTGCCGGCGCCTCCCAGGCTCCCAGGCTGGGGCGGGGTGACGCGACCGGCGCCGCGCTTGCGGGGGCGCCGCCAAGCGCGAGGCGGGCATGGCCCTGAATGCGGGTGGCGGCGGTCGGCGGCCGGGTGCGCGATGCCTGGACGGGCGGCGGCCCGCCAGCGGCCGAAGCGGCCAGTTCCGGTGCGGTCCTGCGCCCGCATGCCCGACGGGGCGGGCGACACGCTGCGCGAACTGCCCGCGACGGAGCGGGGCGGCCGGCAGGGAAGCGATCTCGACTTCGCCCGCGATGGGGCCCGTCGCCGCGCGAGCCGGGATCTGCGCCGATGATCGCGCCCGCCGGGGCGGCGCGGGCGATCCGTCCGCTTCAGGAGCCCGATGCCTCGAGCGGCGGCGAGGCTGACGAGGCCCCTCCCGGGCCGATCAAGCCGTCGACCGGAGAGGAGTCCGTGAAGCCCCGCTTGGCGCCGCCGGATCGCGGTCTCGCCGGGGTCACCCTGCGACCGCGGGAGGGGCCGCCGGGGGCGATCAGGCCGCGGGGGCCTTCACGCTCGCCAGGCTCGAATCCTCACGGAGGAAGTACTTGTTCGTCAGATAGGCGACTTCCGTCCGGTTCTTGGCCTTAAGCTTCTTCATGATATTCCGGACATGAACCTTCACGGTGCTCTCGCACATGTTCAGTTCATACGCAATGATCTTGTTCGGCGTGCCCTTCCGCAGCGCCCGCGCCACGCAGAGCTGCCGCGGCGAGAAGATCTCATCGTCGCCGGCCTCGACCGGCTCGTCCACCTTGATGTTGGCCAGCAGGGGCAGGAGGCACTCGGCCGGGATGTAGACGCCGCCGGCCTGCACGAGCTGGAGGGCCTGCAGGGCGATGTCGACGGAGGTCGTCGTCGGAATGTAGCCTTTGACCCCGAGCTTGATGATCCGCACGATCTGCTCGAGGTGCTCGCCGTCCGAGATGACCGCCACCGGCGGCGTGCCGGCCTCGCCCTGCAGGAAGGTCAGCTCCCGGGTGATCTCGGCCCACTCGGTCTCGGACAGATTGCCGTCCGGCCGGCAGAGGACGACCACGCTCGCCGGAACGAAGGGCGTCTGACGCTTCCACGATTCGATGTCCGCGAAGACTTCAAACGAAGTCTCCCGGTCGGCCTCGCTGAGCGAGGCGGCGAGGCATCGGCCGACGAGTTGGCGTCGATCGATGATCACGATGCGGCTGGAGCGGCCCCGGGACTGGTCCCGTTGCTCGACGACGGCCGGGTTGTCACCGGCATGTGCACCCGAAAAGCCGCCGCGGCTCTCGGCCGTGTCCCGCTCAACGATGATGAGCGCGTCTCGAGTACCAAGACTGGCCATGAGAAATTACCTCCTTTCGAAGGAAGTCCATTGTCAGCGATGACGTGAGTACCCAATGAGCCCGCCGACGGCGTGACACTGAGATACGCGGTCGCTCCGGTCGTCTGGGGCGATGGCCGATGACCACGGATACAATGCTAACTTTCGTAAAATCGCCTGTAAATACCCTGTATGAAATTAACTGCCTAAATTTCTTCTCTAAATACAATCATCGCTCACTACGTACGTACAGGGTGATTTGTTTGATAGCCGGTTCTTGAACTGATCGAGATGTGCATTCGCAAGGTCGTTTGTCGTCGGGCGGCGATCGGTCTCAAGATCTTTGCGAATGTAGTCCATCGTTCATCGATTTTCTGAATGATCAAACTTTGATTTGCTTGCCTCCGCTTATTGCTAAGGCGTTTGGCTTGGCTTTCGAACCGATTTCGATGATCCGAATGCGCTTCAGGTATTCGATTGCAAGTATTCGCCCCAATGCGATCCGGTGTCAAATGATGAGGCTAAAATGCAACATATGTGGGTGTTTGTTGGGGCTGTTTTGAGTCGAGTACTGATTTCATGGGTACGCTGGGGTACCGAATGGCAGGGCATCCGGATCCGCGGCGCGGCTGGGCGTGCCGCCCGGCGCGGCGGGCGAATCAGCCCGCGCCTGCGCGCCGGAATTGCGATGCCCGGACTGCTCTGAAGAGGCCTGTTCAGTCCACCCGGACCAGGAGATCGCGCATGCCGCCGACATCGACGAACGTGGCGAGGTCGCAGGCGAGCAGGCGGGCGTGTCGCTGCGCGTAGACGGCGGGCGTCAGCGTCCGCAGGAACGCCGTCACGGAATCCGCGAGCGGCTCGGGGAAGGCCCAGCCGAGCCCTTCGGCGACCGCGTAGCGCCCGGTGGCGGTCGAGGCGCGCGCGAGCGTCAGCGCCCCGCACAGGCCGCCCTCGTAGAGCCGGTTCGGCAGCAGCCAGTCCGAATTCAGTCCATCGTCGAGGTAATCGACGGCCCAGCTGAAGTGGACGCCGCTGTAGATCTCGGGGAGATCGCGGGGATTGGCGTAAGGACCGCGGAACGCCATGTTCGCACGGCCGTCCAGGGTTTCGGCCAGCACGCGCGGGGCTATGTCCTCCTCGGAGAGACGCCCGGCCAGGACGATCCGCACCGAGTCGCCGAGGGCGTCGGCAATGGCGGCGAGAAGCGTCAGGCTCCTGCGGCAGCGCAGCGTCCCGAACCAGCCGATCACCCAGGGCGGCTCAGCCGCGCGGGTGCGATCGAGCCGGTCCGCCACCTCGCCGAGGCGATGGCCCATGACCTTGTTCTCCAGCAGATGCCACGCGCCGGTGAAGCCTTGGACGGGCCGGAAGTACCGGTCGATGAAGTCCGGTGCGCTCACGACGAGGAGGGCGCTGCGGCGGAGGAGCCAGCGCTCGACCGTGCGGGCGATCCGCCCCGGGGCGTCCGGCCGGACCATCAGCCGCTGGATATCGAGCACCTCATAGACGAGGCGCGCGCGGCTTCCGGCGAGGCGTGAAGAGGTCCAGGCCACGAGGGCCATGTCGAGGTTGCGCACGTAGATCACGTCCGCCGCGCGCAGGTCGGGCCCGCGGCGCAGGGCGCGGAGGATGCCGAGGGCGAGGCGCGGCAGCCGGCTTGCGTAGTTCCGGTCGACGGTCCGGCCGAGCGGGACGGCGTCGTCCGCCTCCCGGGGCGTGGCTGCGCCGCCGGGTCGGGCCCGCTCGAAGGCGTAGACGATTACGGACCAGCCGGCTTCCCGGATGGCATCGACCCGCTTTCGGACCGTCGGCTCGGCCAGATCGTGGCCGAAGAAGGCGACCCGACGGCCGGGCACGGTCTTCGGGTTCGCGACCGCCGGGGGCGCGGTGGCCGCGCCCGGCCCGAAGGCCGAGGTCCGGCCGATGCCCCGGCTGAGCGGGCCGATCACAGAGCCGCCTGGGTTGCGTCGTGGGGCCGCCGCGGGGCCGTGGCCCAGCGCCGGAGCGCGCTCCTGAGGCCGCCGCGCCGGACCGCCGTCCCGTCGCTCGTCTTGTTGAGCACGATGCCCAGGACGGTGCTGCCGCTCGACTCGAGATCGTGGACGGCGGCGGCGACCTCGTCGATGCTCGTCCGCCCCGCCTCCACCACGATGATCAGACCGTCGAGGCTGTCGAGGAGCGGCTGGAGAGTGGGCAATTCGTCCACCGGCGGCAGATCGACGACGACGCGGTCGAGGGTGGTGCGTTCGTCCCCGACGACCGACGCGACGCCCTCCGGGGTCATCAGGTCGCTGAAATGGGGGTCGTTCGGGTGGCGGTTCCCGCAGGCGAGCAGGCGGACTTCCCCGGGCTGGGGCCGGACCGCCTCCGTGGCGCAGCAGCGGCCGGCGAGCACATCGAGCAGGCCGCGCTGGTCCGTGGCCCGGTTGATCTGCGAGAGCGTCGCACGCCTGACGTCCGCGTCGATCACCAGCACCCGCCCGGCGCTCGACCGGACGCGGGCGAGGAGCTGGCCGAAATTGCTCGCGAACAGGGTCTTGCCCGCGCCGGACCCCACCGAGGTGACGCCGATCGCGAAGACCGCACCGCGGCGATCGCTGCCCAGCACATGGGCCTTCAGGCTGTGCAGGCGCTCGACGAAGACCGATTGGGGCATGAACCGCACCGCGCTCGCCTTGAACGCTTCGACATTGGCCGGGCGCTGCGCCTCGCTGGCATGGGCCTGAGCCAGCGCCAGGGCGGCCCGGAAGCCCGGCTCGCGCCGCAGCTCGGGGAGAGCGGCGAGGCAGGTCAGGCCGTGGCCGGTGAGCTGCCGGGGCGAGCGGATCGTCCGGTCGAACCAGTGCCGCGCGAAGGCGCCGCTCACCCCGAACCCGGTGCCGACGAAGAGGCCGAGGAGCAGGATCAGGCTGCCGCGGGGCGCGCTCGGAGCCTCCGGCACGGTCGCCGGCGTGATCACGTGGGCAGAGGGCTGCGGATAGGATTGCTGGTTGACGGCGTCGATGTAGCGCTGGAGCAGGTTCGTGTAGATCTGGTCGTAGGTCTCGGCGGTGCGGTCGAGTTCTTTCGCCTTGACCCGGGCATTGCTCATGATCAGCGTCTTCGAGATCAGGGCGTCGAAGGCCGCCGTCATGCTGTCCTCACGTGCCTTGGCGACCTCGTAATCGTGGTCCAGGGACATGGCGAGGCGCTCGAGTTCGGTGCGCAGCGACTGCTTGGCCGCCTGAATGTCCCGCTGGATCGCCTGGACCGCCTCGTGGTCGGGGCCGAGCCGGCGCTTCAGGTCGTCGGCGCGCTGCACGAGGTCGACATATTGCCGGCGCAGCTGGATGATCACGCTATCCTTGAAGGCCTCGGTGATCCCGGGATCGGCGATGTCCGAATCGAGGAGCCCGCGGATCTGGTCGCGCACCGCCCGGGCATCCATGGTCTTGGCGCGGGCCGCGGCCACGGCGGTGTTGAGCTCTTCCACCTGCTGCTCGCCCACGAGGCCGCGCTTGCCCAGGTCGATGATGGTGTGCTCGGCCTTGTAGGTCTGGGCCTCGCGCGAGGCCTGGCTGGCGCGCTGCTGGAGTTCCTTCAGCCGCGGCAGCATCCACTCGCCGGCGACCTTCCAGATCTGGGCCCGGTTTTCCAGCTCGGTGCTGACATAGGCCTCGGCCACCGCGTTCGCGACGGCGGCGGCGGTGGTCGGGTTGTCGGCGCTGTACCCGACCTCGATGACGTAGGCCGCGCCGATGCGGTTGGCCTCCACGTTCTCCCGGAGGGTCCGTGCCTGGCTCAGTTCCGGGCTCACGGGGGCAGTCTCCCGGACCGGCGGTTCGGTGCCGATCAATCGATGGGGGAGCGCCTTGAGGGCCTTCACGACCTCACGGATCTTCGCCACCAGCGGGTGCGAGGGCACCGCGAGGTCCTGCAGGGGGGGGAGGCCGAGCCGGCGCACGGCGGCCAGCGCGATCTTCTCCGAGCGTATGTACTCGACCTGGCTCTCCACCTCGGCGATCTCGAGCGGGGCCCCGGCATTGGGCGTGTCGCGGGCCGTCACCGGGCTGGTGCGGCTCTCGATGTAGATGCGCGTCCGGGCCGTGAAGATCGCGGGCGCGGTCGCGACGTAGAATCCGGCGCAGACCAGGCCGATGGTGGCGAAGACCAGGATCGACCGCCAGTTCTGCCGGGCAATCGTCAGGATGGAGACCTGCGCCTCCGTCTCGGACGAGAACGGCAGGCTGCGCCAGGGGCCCGTCCCACCGGCGCGGGCCGCACCGATCGGCAGGAAGGACGCGCTGGTCGAGTGTCGGTTCATGGCTCTCTCCTCACCGCGGCGGACACCGCCTCGGAGCGCTCTCTGTCAAAGGGGGTGTCGGCTCGGCCCATGGGGTGCCGAACCGGGGGGCGTCAGTTCTGGCCGGCTCCGTCACCGATGCCCCGCAGGGTGGGATCCGGCTTGAGCGCGACCTCCAGGACGTCGCCCGGCTGAAGCTCCATGTCCTCGGCGGCGTCGAGCTGGGTCCGGGACGTGCTGCCCTGGCGGAAGACCGAGATCGCGGCCTGCGCCCGGCTTCCGGATAGGAGCTGGGCCCGCAGGGCGCCGGTGTAGACGAGCTTGTCGTTGATGCTGTTCAGCTTCGAGCGAAGTGCCGACAGGTTGCTCTCCGCGGCCTGGAGCTTCTCCAGGGCGTCCATGGCCTGCAGGTCCTCGACCCGCTCGAGCTTGCGGGCGACGTCGCTCTTGTCACGGTCGAGCTGGGTGAGCTGGACCGTCGTCTGCAGGGCGCGGGTCGAGGAGAGCAGCACCGCCCGCCGGGCGTCGGTCAGCCGCGTGGTGACCACCGCGCCGCGCTGGAACAGGGCACGCACCGTGTCGTACTCCTCGGCATCGGCGTTGACGCCCTCCTTCTCCTTGACCTGCTGCTCGCTGAGATTGGCGTACTGCGTCTGGGCCCGGGCGAGGGAGCGCTGCAGATGCTCCTTCTCCTTCGCGATGTCGGTCAGCTGGATCCGGAGCTGCTGCTCGGCGAGCTTCTGCGCCGGTGTCGGGCGGCCGCCCGAGGCGGCCTGCGGGTCCGCGGCCGGGGCGCTCCTGTCCCGCGGCGCGGCGATGATCGCCTTCAGGCGCCAGATCGTCGCATTCTCCCGCGCGATGCTCGCCCAGGTCGCGTCGTAGTCGGCGCGCAGGTTCGCGGATTCGATGATCGGGTTCTCCATCCGGAACCGCAGGAGATTGTAGCCGCCCGCGAGGGCGACCGCCTGCCGGACGGTCATGCCCGGATGGAACGGGTGCTCGCCCTGCTTGGTCACGTCGCCGCTCAGGTAGATCGGCTGGTACTTCGCGACCCGCACGCCGATCTCGTCCGGCTCGATCACGGCGATCGTTTCCCTGCCGTCCGGCCCGCGCTGCCGCACCGCCTTGGCGGCCAGGGTCTTCTGCAGGTTCCGGCGCAGCTCCGCGAGGGTCAGGCCGGCGGCCGGCACGTCCCCGAGCAGCGGGACCATGAGGGCGCCATCGGTCGAGACCGTGGATTCCTGCTTGAAGTTCGGGAGGCTCAGGGCCGACACCTCGATCGTGTCCCCGGGGGCGATCCGGTACTCCGCCGCCGCGGGGACCGTGAACAGGGCGAGCAGGCAGGCCATGATGCCGGCTCGGGAGGCGCGCCGGGTGACGGCGGACCGATATCCGGCAGGCATAGGCTCAGTCTTCGCCAGAATCCTCGACACGCCTCGTCCCCTCGAATGCGCTGCCATGTCCGGGCGTGGCCATCGAGCGGCGAACCGCGCGTCGGCCTCACGGGCTTATGGGTGGCTGAGGCGGCATGATGCGTAACGGCAAAGTCCGCCGGGACTCCTCCAAAAGGTGGGCCGGCGCCGTCCCGTCGGGGCAGGATCCCCGCCTTTCGGCGTAGGCGCGGCGACCGGAGCGCCGCCGGATCGCGACGGCCGGCAGCATCGGGCAGACGCTATTCGCCTTTCGACGGACGAACGCCATCGAAAGCCTGGGTTCCCGGCCACCTGCAGCTCTGTGCAGCTTTACCGCACGGAAATTCGGCGGGTGGAGCGACCGGTATGCCGATTAATGATGTCAATATTGGTTCTGATGTGGGCATATTGTACCCAGATCTGGTCAATATTTATGGATGTCGAATCGAAGACGGCTCGCGCATCGGCCCGTTCGTGGAGATCCAGCGCGGCAGCCATATCGGCCCGCGCTGCAAGATCTCCTCGCACAGCTTCATCTGCGCGGGCGTCTCGATCGGGGCCGAAGTGTTCATCGGCCACGGCGTGGTCTTCACCAACGAGCTCTATCCGGAAGCCACCAACGCGGACGGGAGCCTGAAGCGGGACGGCGAGTGGGAGCTCGTCGAGACCGTGGTCGAGGCCCGCGCCTCCATCGGCTCCAACGCCACCATCGTGGCGGGGATCACCATCGGCGAGGGCGCCCTGGTCGGCGCCGGTGCCGTCGTCACCCGGGATGTACCGGCCTTCGCCATCGTCGCCGGATGCCCCGCGCGGGTCGTCGGGGACACGCGCACCAAGCGCGCCGAAAGCGCCGCGCGCGCCCGTTCCGTCCAGTCGCCGCGGCCCGAGCCGGCCGAGCCTCTGCAGATTGCTTGAGGGGAATGCACTCATGATCTCGATCGGTATCGTCGGATACGGCTACTGGGGGCCGAACCTCGCCCGGTGCACGTCGGAGAGCGAGCGCTGCCAGCTGGTGGCCATCGCCGACCAGTCGCCCGCCGCGCTCGCCCGGGCCGGCAAGCGCTACCCCGCCGTCCAGCTCCATCAGGACTGGCGCGACCTCGTGGCCGATCCCGCGATCGACGCCGTCATGGTGGCGACGCCGGTGAGCTCGCATTTCGAGATCGCCATCAACGCGCTCCGGGCCGGCAAGCACGTCTTCATCGAGAAGCCGATCACGCCCTCGGCCTTCGAGGCCCGGCTGCTGATCGAGGAGGCGGCCAAGCGCAACCTGAGGCTGATGGTCGATCACACCTTCGTCTACACGGGCGCGGTCGAGAAGATCCACGAGCTCGTCACGACCGACGCCATCGGCGACGTGTTCTACTACGACTCGACCCGGGTGAACCTCGGCCTGTTCCAGCGCGACGTGAACGTGATCTGGGACCTGGCGGTCCACGACCTCGCGATCCTCGACCACATCCTGGACCTCGCCCCGGTGGCGATCTCGGCGAGCGGCACCGGCCATTTCAGCGGCCGTCCCGAGAACATGGCCCACCTGACCGTCTTCTACCCGCGCGGCGTCGTCGCGCAGATCAACGTCAACTGGCTCGCGCCCGTGAAGGTGCGGCAGACGCTGATCGGCGGCAGCAAGAAGATGATCGTCTACAACGACCTCGACCCGATCGAGAAGGTCAAGGTCTACGACCGCGGCGTCACGGTCGGCGGCGGCTCGGACGACATCACCGAGCTGATGGTCTCCTACCGGACCGGCGACATGTGGTCGCCGCACCTGTCCTTCCGCGAGGCGCTGATCGTCGAGATCGAGCACTTCGCCGATTCCATCGAGAACGGCACCGCGCCCATGACCGACGGCCACAGCGGCCTGCGCGTCGTCGAGATGCTCGAAGCCGCCATGCGCTCCCTGCGCCAGAACGGCGCCCCCATCGACCTCATGCCACTTGCGAGGGCCTCGTGATCCCCTTCCTCGACCTCAAGGCGCAGTACGCGGCGATCGGCGGCGACGTCGAGACCGCAATCCTCAACGTTCTGCGCAGCGGCGACTTCGTCCTCGGCCCGGCGGTCAGCGCCTTCGAGACGGCCTTCGCCGAGGCCTGCGGCGCCCGCCACGCGGTCGCTGTCAGCAGCGGCACCGCGGCCCTGCACCTCGCCCTCCTCGCCCTCGACATCGGCCCGGGCGACGAGGTGATCACGGTCTCGTCGACCTTCGTGGCGACGGTCGCGGCGGTCCTGTATGCCGGGGCCACCCCGGTCCTCGTCGACATCGACCCGGTCACCTGGACCATGGACCCGGCCCTGGTCGAGGCGGCGATCACGCCCCGCACCAAGGCGATCCTGCCGGTGCATCTCCACGGCCGGATGGCCGATCTCGACGCGCTCGGCGCCATCGCCCGCCGCCACGGGCTCGCCCTCGTCGAGGACGCCGCCCAGGCGCATCTCGCCGAGCGCGGCGGCCGCAAGGCCGGCACGATCGGGGATATCGGCTGCTTCAGCTTCTATCCCGGCAAGAATCTCGGGGCCTACGGCGAGGGCGGCGCCATCGTCACGGACCGGGACGACCTCGCTGCGGCGGCCCGCTGCCTGCGCGACTGGGGCCAGCAGGGCAAGTACAACCACGTCCGCCACGGCTTCAACCTGCGCATGGACGGCGTCCAGGGCGCGGTGCTGGGGGTCAAGCTCCCGCACCTGGAGGGCTGGACCCGCGCCCGCCAGGCGGTGGCGGCGGAGTACGGTGCCCGGCTCGCGGGCCTCGGCCTGGAGCTGCCGGCGCCCGCCGGGCTCGACCACGTGTTCCACGTCTACGCCGTGTCGACGGCGGATCGCGAGGGGCTGCGCCAGTACCTCAACGCGGCCGGCATCGCCACCGGCATCCACTATCCCGTCCCGGTCCACCGGCAGCCCGCCTACAGCCACCTCGACGACGGCGCCGGCCGCCTGCCGGTCACCGAGCGGCTGGCCGCCCGGACCCTGTCCCTCCCGATGTTCCCCGAGATGACGTCCGCGCAGATCGACACCGTCTGCCGGGCCGTCGCGAGCTACTGCGAGGTCGCCGATGCCCAAGCTGCGTGAGGTCACCAAGGGAAGCCGGTTCAGCGGCGACCTGCGCGGGACCCGGATCCTGGTCACCGGCGGATCGGGCTTCATCGGCTCGCACATCATCGACCTTCTGGTCGACGCCGGCTGCGAGGAGATCGTGGCCATCGACAACATGATCCGCGGCCGCCCCGAGAATCTCGGGGACGCCCTCGGCTCCGGCCGCGTCCGCCTTGTCCAGGGCGACATCCGCGACCGCGCCCTGATGGACACGCTGGTCAAGGGCACCGACGTGGTGTTCCACCAGGCGGCCCTGCGGATCACGCAATGCGCCGCGGAGCCGCGCCACGCCTTCGAGGTGATGGCCGCCGCGACCTTCAACCTGCTTGAGAGCTGCGTCGAGGCCGGCGTCGCCAAGGTGGTGATGGCCTCCTCGGCTTCGGTCTACGGGATGGCGGAGGTCTTCCCGACGACCGAGAAGCACCACCCCTACGACAACCGGACCCTGTACGGCGCCGCCAAGTCCTTCGGCGAAGGTCTGCTGCGCTCGTTCAACGACATGTACGGGCTGGACTACGTCGCGCTCCGGTACTTCAACGCCTACGGCCCGCGGATGGACCTGACCGGCCGCTACACCGAGGTCATGGTCCGCTGGATGCAGCGCCTGGCCGAGGGCCAGTCGCCGATCGTCTTCGGCGACGGCCTGCAGACCATGGACCTCGTCCATGTCCGCGACATCGCCCGGGCCAACATCCTGTCGGCGATCTCGCCGGCCACCGACGTGGTGCTCAACGTCGGCACCGGCGTCGAGACCTCGCTGGTCGACCTCGCCGGCCACCTCACCCGGATCATGGGCCGGGACGGCACGCCGCTGATCCACGAGGCCGAGCGGGCCGTGAACCCGGTGCCCCGGCGCCTCTGCGACACGAGCCTCGCCAAGGCGCTGATCGGCTTCGAGGCGAAGATCGGGGCGGCCGAGGGCCTCGCCGACCTCGTCGCCTGGTGGCAGGACGAGTCCCGCTCGGAACACCTGCGGCGGGCGCTGGCATGATCCCGATCGCCAAGCCCGAAGTCGGCGACCCCGAGGCCGAGGCCGCCGCCGCCGTCGTCCGCTCCGGATGGCTGACCCAGGGGCCGCAGGTCGCGGCCTTCGAGACGGAGTTCGCCGCGATCGTCGGCGCGCCCCATGCCTGCGCGGTCTCGAACTGCACGACCGCGCTGCATCTCGCCCTCCTCGCCGTCGGGGTCGGCCCCGGCGACGAGGTGGTGACGGTGAGCCACAGCTTCATCGCCACCGCCAACGCCATCGCCCAGTGCGGGGCGACGCCGATCTTCGTCGACATCGACCCGGCGACCTACAACATGGCCCCGGACGCCGCCGCGGCGGCGATCACCGGGAAGACGAAGGCCATCGTCTGCGTCCACCAGATGGGCATGCCCTGCGACCTGGAGGCGATCGTGGCGATCGGGCGCCGGTCCGGCATCCCGGTGATCGAGGACGCGGCCTGCGCCATCGGCTCCGAGCGGCTCCAGGGCGACGTCTGGCGGCCGATCGGCAGCCCGGCGGGGGACATCGCCTGCTTCTCGTTCCACCCGCGCAAGGTGCTGACCACCGGCGACGGCGGCATGATCACCACCGCCAACGCCGCGTGGGACCAGACCTTCCGGCTGCTGCGCCAGCACGGGATGAGCGTCTCCGACATCGCCCGCCACGGCAGCGCCCGGGTGGTGGTCGAGGAATACGCCATCGCGGGCTTCAACTACCGGATGACCGACGTGCAGGCGGCCATCGGCCGGGAGCAGCTGAAGCGGCTGCCCGACCTGATCGCCCGGCGCCGCGGCCTCGCCGACGGCTACCGCGTGCGGCTGGCCGACCTCCCCGGGGTGACGCCGCCGCCCGAGCCGATGGGGCTGCGCAGCAACTGGCAGAGCTACTGCGTCCGCCTCCCGGACGATGCGGACCAGCAGGCGGTCATGCAGGCGATGCTCGACCGGGGCATCGCCACCCGCCGGGGCATCATGTGCGCGCATCTGGAGCCGCCCTACGCCGAGGCGCCACGGCGGTTCGCGCTGCCGGAATCCGAGCGGGCCCGCGACCACGCGATCCTGCTGCCGCTCTACGCGGCGATGACGGAGGCGGCGCAGGATCAGGTCGTCGACGGCCTGCGCGCCGCCCTGCGATGATCCCCGCACCGGTCAAGAGCCTCGCCCGGACGGTCGGCCTGACCCGCCCGCGCGTCGCCGCCGCCCGGATGGCCTGCGAGCGCACGACGCTCGCCCTCGCCCGCCGGCGTCGGGCCCTGCCGGCCGGGCGCATCCTCTGCTACCACTCGGTGGGCCAGCCGGAATGCGGCGTCAACGACGTCGCCCCCGGGCGCTTCCGGCATCAGATCGAGCGGGCGCTCCGTCTGGGCTACCGCTTCGTGCCGGCGGCCGCCATCGCCGAGGGACGCGGCGGCGCCCGCGACCTCGCCATCACCTTCGACGATGGCTGGCACAGCGTGCTGAGCGCGGCGGCCCCGATCCTGCGTGATTACGGGATCCCGTGGACCCTGTTCATCGTGGCAGGCTGGCTGGACCGGCCCGAGACCGGGCCGCGCGGCATCCTGGACTGGCGCGCCATCGAAGCGCTCGCCGCGGCCGGGGTCGAGATCGGCAGCCACTCGGTGACGCACCCGGATTTCGGGCGCCTCGACACGGATCGGACCGTCGAGGAACTCGTCGTCTCCCGGGCCATCATCGCGCGGCGCCTGGGCGTCGCTCCGGCGAGCTTCGCGATCCCGCTCGGTCAATCGATGAACTGGACGCCCTTCGCCCAACAGGCGGCCCGCGAGGCCGGCTACCGGACCCTCTATGCGCAGGCGGAGGAGACCAAACCTGAGGGCACCGTGGGGCGGACCTTCGTCACCTGCTTCGACCATGATCTGATCTTCCAGGCCCTGCTGCGCGGCGCCTTCGATGCGTGGGAAGAATGGGTCTGATCTCCGGCGTCTCGGGGTGTTCCGACAGTCCGAGGCCGTACTGCCCTGTCATGTCGCAGCAGATCCATCGGCCTGGGAGGCGCCCCGATGCAAGACGGTCCGAGGCTGGTTTCGGTCATCGTGCCGACATTCCGGCGGCCCCATCTTCTGCGCGGTGCGCTCGCAAGCATCCGGCGCCTCGAAGATCGCGATCTCGCGTTTGAAATCCTCGTCGCGGACAATGGGGGCGCGTGCGAGAACCGGGCGATCGCCGAGGCGTTCGGGGCCACCTACGTGGCGGTGGAGCGCCGCGGGCCGAGCGCGGCACGGAATGCGGGCCTGCGTTTGGCGACCGGCGACTTCATCGCTTTCCTCGACGATGACGACGCGTGGCTTCCGGGGAATGTGCGTGCGCAGATTGCGGTCCTCGATGCGGATCCCGCCTTGGACGGCGTTCTGGGGCAGGCCGTCGGCACGGACCCGGACCTGAAGAATCCCTCAGCCCCTTGGCCGGAACGGCATCCGGGCGTCGGCGACGCACTTCTTCGGACCATGCTGAGCGGCTACTTTCCTCAACTGGGCACGCTCGTGGTCCGCAGACGCGTCCGCGATTTGGTGGGTCTGTTCGACGAGACGCTCATCGGTGGAGAAGACCTGGATTGGCAGCTCCGTATCGCCCGCCGGCGGACCCTGGGCTATGTCGAGACACCCTGCATGCTCTTCCGCGGCCGCGCCCACGGCACCTACGACGCGATTCAGTACGACCGTCTTGCCTACGACCGGCTGGTCTTCTTCAGGCATAGTGTGCCGGAATGGCGTATCTGGCCCTCGCCCCTCGCGTTCCTCAGGGCGTATCAAGGCACGCTGCAGCACTTTTACTGGTATTTCGTCACGATCATGATCGCCGCAGCCTCGCGCGGCCAGAAGCGCCGGGCCTTCAGGGCCATCGTCGGAGCGCTGAGGGTCTTCCCGGTCCGCGCGACCTATCATCTGGTCGCGCGCCGGGATTGCCGAAGGGCGCTGGTTCAGATGGCCTCGATGCATCGGCCGATCTGATCGGACGCCAGCCGGGCCGTCACGGGGATCGGCGGGATCGCCCCCGCGGCCGCCCTCACGCCGTCAAGCGCATCGACCGCATCGACGCGGAACGGGCCGAAGCCGGTGCCCGCCCGGTCGCGCGCAGGCCCGAACCGCCGCGGGACCGAACGAACCGATCTATGGCAGAGGCGACTCCGTCGACGGCCGCATCCAGCCGGGTGTCGCGGCTCATCTGCGGCTCCGCATGCGACAGCTGCTGCAGACGCTTCGCGGCGATCCAGGTCAGCATCTGATTGACGGGCTTGAGAGTCGGCATCGTGCTCGAACGCGCCGCGCGCCAGACTTCGGCGTTGGGCCAAACGGCGTGATACATCTCGCGGATGTTGCTCGGCAGCAAGGCATGCGGGCGCAGGTCGATCTCGAGGGACTCGGACCAGTCCCGCCACTTCATGCGATGCGAGTGATGGAGCGGCTTGGCGGCGATCCAGGGCGTGCGGAGGGCATCGGCGACGATGGCGCCGTGCATCGCCTCGGTGATGAGGAGCCTGGCGCCCCTGATCTGGGACAGGATCCGCCCGACATCGTCCCGGGGATCGATCAGCGTGACGCCCGCCATCCGGCAGGCCACCTGCCAGAAGCCACGCTCCAGGCTTTCGTAATGCGGCATGAAGGCGACCGTGATGCCCGACGCGGCCTCCGGCAGCGGCAGCAGGCGCAGCAGGACGGCTGGATCGCAGATCGCCCGCTCCGCCGGGAGGCCGAGGCGCCGCGCGGTCCCGGGGCCACGGACGAACAGGACGTCCCAGGATCCGTCATGCACGTCCGGCATCGCCGAATAGCCGCCGTAGCCGGACCCGATAACGTATTTTCTTGCCGATCTCGGGTAGATGTCTTGGATGATCGAGCCGATCCCGAGGAACAGCGCCTCCTCGCGATCATCCAGAAAGCCGTCCGGAAGCATCGCGCTCCAGACCAGCGGGTTGAGTTCATCCCCGAAGTTCGGCGGATCGCCGGCAAAGTAGGTCAGCTTCATGTCGGGCGCCGTGGCGTGTCGGGGTTCGACCGGGGCCGCGTCGGCGCGTTCGGCGCCGGCACGCTTCCGAGAAACTCAGGAGAAGGCCGGCTTCGCTATTGGAGGCCGAGGTTCCATCTGCAGAAGCATCTGAAATTCCACAGCAGCCAGCGCAGACGCCATTTGAGCCGGGTCTTGAAGCCGATGCCCGCATTGCGCAGGAGGCTCAGGCCGAACTCGGCACCGCGCAGCTCCTTCAGGTAAAGCCACGCCAGAGGATGCCATTCGTCGCGGCGCCAGGGTTTGGTCGCGTCGGTGAAGTGGATGATCTTCGGCCGCGGGGCGCTCCGGGTCAGGGCGGTCCACGTTGCGAACTTCTCGTAGAGGAAATTGCGCTGGAAGTTCCAGTCCGGTGGAATGCTGGTCCAGCGGTTCCAGAAGCTGATGTTCAACGCATCCTGATCGTCGTAATCGTAGACGTTGCTTGCAAGGAGCGCGATCGTGTGGTCGAAGCTCTGGTCCGCTCTGAGTTTCTGGACATCCAGCAGGAGCACGCCCGCGTTGAAGTATCGGCCCTGGGCCGGCAGGCCGTACCGCGCGGCGAAGTCGCGCGGGTTGAGGCCGGCATCGACCACGGCTCCGAGCGCATGGGCGCCGAGGTCGAAGTCCCAGAGTTCGGCGATGTCGCTTTGAAGGATGAGATCGGAATCGAGATAGATCGCACGACTGACGTCAGGCGGCATAAATCGCGGGATCATCAACCGGAAATACGTCGCCCGACTCATGCTCGGGCGATGGGCGTCGAACCCGAGCAGGACCGGATCGCAGATCTGAATCCACTCGATCGTGGCGCGCCGGGTCGAAACCTGGGCTCGGCTGGCCGCGTCGATGCCGTCATGGAAGACGAAAAACCGCAGCGGGTTGCGTTCGTTTCGTGTCTCGATCGAGCGCATGACCACACGAAGTTGTGGGATGTACGACTGATCGATGCCGAATGCGACGTTTATGACGGGCCTCTGCACGTCGTCCTCCGCTCGATTGCACCTGTGCTGACATGCGGCGCCGAGAAGGCACCGTCCGCGACAGGATGTTCAGGCGGGCCACCAGCCGGTGACCTCGCCATGGTTCGTCCAGTCGAGACGACACTCCCGGATCGACCTTCCGTTCGATCGGTGCAGCTGCCTGCGGAAGGTATGGAGCGCCGGACGACCGATCACCCGCTTCAGGGCGAGCTTCCACCAGTCGCGCCGCAGGAGCAGGTGCGGATCGAACTCCGCTGCAGCTGCGAGGATCTCCTTCCAGTCGTCGTCGTGATGCAGGGTGAAGGAGTTGCTCGCCGTGATCAGGAGTTCGCGTCCGATCCGCCGCTGCATCGCGGCCACCCATCCCTGAAGCTCGGGGATCCTGTCTCCCTGCTCCTGCAGGATGACGCGGCAGGTTTCCATCTGCTCACGGCGATCGCTGATCGCCTGTGCATAGTAATGAGAACTCATGTTCTGATTATGCCAGCGGTAATAGGCCTGCTTTGCATTCAGGATGACCACGGGCCCATGGCACGCGAAGCGCATCCACATCTCCATGTCGGAGGTGTGCCGCATCTTCGGATTGTAGCCGCCGAGACGGTGCTGGACGGATGTGCGGACGATCACGACCGGGGATGCGAACTGGTTTCCGAAGTCGCAGAAGCGCTTGATGAACGTGCGCCCCGGGACGAGCCGGCATTCCGGGTCCGACGCGTCGGCGACGGCCACCGGCTCCACGTCGCCGGCCTGGGACACCGCCATCCCGCAGACGAGCCCCGCTTCGGGATGCCGGTTCAGCGCCTGCGCCGCGCGGGCGAGCGCCCCGGGCGTCAGCATGTCGTCGGCCGAAAGCAGCAGCGTGTAGTCGGCCGTGGCCCAGTCGATGATTCCTTCGTTGAAGGTCTTGATGTGTCCCTGGTTGACCGTGTGGCGCCGATAGGTGACGCGGGCATCCTCCCGGGCCAGGGCCCGTCCCACCTCTTCGGATGAGTCGTTCGACATGTCGTCGATGATGAGAATCCGGACGTCCACATCGCGCTGCGTCAGGATACTGTCGACGCATGCGCGGAGGTAGCGGCCGTAATTGTAGCAGGGGACGACGACATCGACCGTGCTCATGGTTCTTTGCCTTCCCGATAAGTCTACCTGCCGAAGGTCCAGTGACCTTCTTCGTGGAAGATGCCGAAGATGTACGGATCGAGATCCGGGTGCTGAACGTGGAACCGGGCGCCGATCTTGGCGTCGGCGATCGTGTCGAAGCCCTTGCGGCGCACGGAGATCGACACCCGGTAATCGTCCGCGGTGAGCCGGAGCGGCGGTGTCAGCAGCTCGATCGTCCCCGTACCGGCGATCACCGGCACCGGTGCCGCGTCGAGCAGCGTGCTGAACGTGCAGCAATGGGTCTCGTCGGCGCGGGTGAAGGAGCAGGAGACGTTCGCGTCGTGGATCGGCAGATCGGCCGCATACCGCATGCGGATCCGCATCCGCTCGCCGTGGGAGAAGACCGTCTTGCCCTCTCCGGCCGCGTCGAAGATCTCGACGCCGGTGATCCGGAAGTCCTGGCTCGACTGTTCGGGTCTGTACCACGAGGGATGGGACAGGTAGCTGTCCTGCTCGTAGATTTTGAGGCCCGCATCCACGGGCCCGTCATAGGCCACCGTCCCGTTCTTGATGTAGATCACGCGCTTGCACATCGTCTTCACGCTGAACATGTTGTGCGACACGATCAGGATGGTGGCGCCGCTCGCTTGCAGGCGATGGGCGAAGTCCATGCATTTTCTCTGGAAGGCGTAGTCTCCGACGGCCAGGACTTCATCCAAGAGCAGGATGTCGGGCTCGAGATGGGCCGCGACCGAGAAGGCCAGCCGGACATACATGCCGCTCGAGTAGCGTTTGACCGGCGTGTCGATGAAGTCTCCGATCTCCGAGAACGCGACGATCGCGTCGAACTTGTCGGCGATCTCCTGCCGGCCCATGCCCAGGATCGAGCCGTACAGGAAGATGTTCTCCCGGCCGGTCAGCTCTCTGTGGAAGCCGGTGCCGACCTCGAGCAGGGCACCGACCCGACCCTCGAGGCGGATGCGGCCGGTGGTGGGGGCGGCGATCCGTGAGAGCAGCTTGAGGAGCGTGCTCTTGCCGGCGCCGTTCAGGCCGATGATGCCGACATTCTCACCGTGCTTGATGCCGAAGCTGACGTCCCTGAGCGCCCAGAAGGATTCCCGTGCCGGGCGCGCCTCGGAGCGGCGGGACAAGAGGCCCCGGACGCCCTCGCTGAGGGCGTCGCGCAGGGAGTTCTGGTGCGCGGCCCGCGGCGCGCGCCAGTACTGCTTGCCGATATCTTGTACGCTGATTGCCATCGACATCAGATTACATCCGCGAAGGAGCGCTCCATGCGCTGGAAGAAGATCAGTCCGCTGACGAGCAGGACGAACGCTGCCGTGACCGAGACCGTGATCGCGAAGGCGTCGGGCGGCGTCCCGCCGAGGACGGCGAACCGGAACGCCTCGATCAGGCCGACCATGGGATTGAGTGCGTAGAGCCAGCGCACCGAGGCGGGCACGATGCTCGACGCGTAGACGATCGGCGAGGCGTACATCCAGATCTGGATCAGGAACGGCAGCGTGTGCTTGACGTCCCGGAAGCGGACATTGATCGGGCCGAGCCACAAACTCACGCCGAGGGCGAGCATCGCCGTGACGATCAGGGTCGGGACGGCCAGCACGAGGTGCCAGTCCGGCACCACGCCGTACCAGACCATCAGGGCCAGCATGACGGCCAGCGCGATGGCGAAGTCGACCATCGGCGAGATCACCGTGGCGAGCGGGATGACCAGCCGCGGGAAGTAGATCTTGCGGATGAGTTCGGCCTCCGCCACGAGGCCGTTGGCGCTGCGCCGGACCGCTTCGGCGAAGTAGGTCCACAGGACGACCGCGCTGCCCGCGAACAGCGCGTAGGGCGCGCCGTCGGTGGGGATCTTGGCGAAGTGGCCGAAGATCACGGTGAAGATCAGGACGGTGAAGAGCGGCTGTGCGATCGCCCAGCAGGCGCCGAGGGCGGTCTGACGATAGAGGACCTTCAGGTCCCGCAGGATCAGGACGCGCAAGAGACCGCGATACTGCCAGAGGCCCACGGCGTCGAAGGCGATGATCCGGTCGTCGGGCGCAATCTCGGTGACCCGCAGCGTCGACGGATCGCCCCGCTGTTCGGTCAGCCCGCATTCCGACGGGCCGAGGGCAAGCGCATCCAAAGATTTCATCATTCGAGGGGGTCCCGCATGACGCTTCGAGCCCGTGATCGAGCTCGCGGGATCCGGTTCGAATCGACTGTCGAGCCGTCCGGCTGTCCCGCCGGAACGGGCTATCATTGCGGTGGGGCGGTCAGAATTACACCTTTCGTCGTATCGGTGCGGCCAACCGAAGTGGTGGTTGTGATCAATGCCCGTAATCGCGGCCAATCACGGCAGATGAGCCCTCGGATGCGGGACCGTCGGCGTCCGCTTCCCTCCGGAACGGCCGGCCCGGATCCGCCGACCACCGGGGCCCGGTGTCGGGAGAGCCCCCATGAGATCACCCACGAGAACCCCCGCGCGCGCCGCCGGTGCTCCGCTCGTGACGATCGCCATGCCGGCCCTCGACGAGGCCGGCCACATCGCCGAGGCCATCGCGTCCGTTCTGCCCGACCGGGATGCGGTCGCCTGCGAATTGCTGGTGTTGGATGGCGGCAGCCGCGATGGCACCTGCGCGATCGTCTCCGCCCTGAGCGCCGGGGATCCGCGGATCCGGCTCGTCCACAACGAGCGCCGGATCCAGGCGGCGGCCCTCAACCTCGCGGCACGGCTGGCGCATCCCGCCTCCGCCTACCTGGTCCGCGCCGATTGCCACGCCGTCTATCCGGAGGGGTTCGTGCAGAACCTCGTCGGCACGATGCAGCTGCGGGAAGCCGTCTCGGTGGTCGTGCCGCTCCGGACCGTCGGGGTCACGCCGCTGCAGCGGGCCATCGCGGCGGCGCAGAACA
Source organism: Methylobacterium sp. XJLW (assembly GCF_003254375.1). Classification (NCBI taxonomy): domain Bacteria; kingdom Pseudomonadati; phylum Pseudomonadota; class Alphaproteobacteria; order Hyphomicrobiales; family Methylobacteriaceae; genus Methylobacterium; species Methylobacterium sp. XJLW. Next base: position 1,863,671 of record NZ_CP016429.1, read on the forward strand.
GCCGCCTCGGCAACGGCGGCTCGGCCCACCGGCAGGGCGGCATCTCGGGCTACGTCGCCCACGGCCACCACGCGGCCTTCGACCGGCGGGCGTTCCTGCGGGTGGGCGGCTACGACGAGACCTTCACCCACAACGAGGATGCCGAGCTCGACCGGCGGCTCTGCGCGGCGGGCGGGCGGATCTACCTCGCCGCCGACCTCGCGATCACGTATTTTCCCCGCGCGCGCTTCGGCAGCCTCGCGCGGCAATACCGTCAGTACGGTCGCGGCTGCGCGCGGACCCTCGAGAAGCACGCCAGCCTGCCGCGCGCCCGCCAGATGCTGCCGGCCCTGGTTCTGCTCTACGCCGTCGCGGCCCTGCCCCTGGCGGCCCTGATGCCCGCCCTGCTGATCCCGCTGCTGCTCTACGCCGGAGCCTGCGGCCTGTGCGGCCTCGCCCTGGCCCTCAAGGCGCGGGACCCCGTCCTGCTCCTGAGCGGACCGGCGGCGGTGGCCATGCATCTGTGCTGGGCGGCGGGGTTCCTGTCCCATCCGGGCTACTGGCGGACCGTCCTCCGGGCCGCCCTGCGCCGCAAGCGGCCCGGGCTCGGCGTCCCGCCGGGATCCGACGCGGCGCGCGTCAACTGACCGGTTGACGCCGGGCCGGTGCCGCGCCTGGCGATGGGCTGGGCGCGGCCCTGCCATGTCAGAAGCCCGACGCTCTCTCGCATCCGTCGCCCATTCGCCCATTGGGGCGGTGGCCTCACGGGGCCAAGGCGATTATCGACACGCGCAACGATCCGGCCGCGCAGGGCCCGGAGACCGGCCGCGCCCCGCGTGCGGCAGCGCAGGAGAGTTGTGACCGTGCCCGACAGTACGCCGCGTCCCGTGATGCTCGTGATCCTCGACGGCTGGGGTCTGCGGGACGCGGTGGCCGACAACGCCGTCCACCAAGCCAAGACCCCGGTCTTCGACGCGCTGATGCAGGCGCATCCCCGGGCGCAGCTGAAAACCTTCGGCGCCGATGTCGGCCTCCCCGCGGGGCAGATGGGCAATTCCGAGGTTGGGCATCTCAATATCGGGGCGGGCCGCGTGGTCCTGCAGGACCTGCCGCGGATCGACTCCGCCGTCGCCGACGGTTCGCTCGCCCAAAATCCGGCGCTGATCCGGTTCATCGAGACCCTTTGCGCATCGGGGGGCACCTGCCACCTCGTCGGCCTGCTCTCGCCCGGCGGCGTCCACGCCCATCAGGACCACGCCGTGGCGCTGGCGCGGTTGCTGGTCGCGGCGGGGATCCCGGTCCGTCTCCATGGCTTCACCGACGGGCGCGACATGCCGCCCCGCTCCGCGGCCACCTGCATCGCCGATGTGGCGGCCACCCTGCCCAAGGGCGCGCGCATCGCCACCCTGTGCGGCCGCTATTTCGGGATGGACCGCGACCGGCGCTGGGAGCGGGTCCAGACGGCCTACGACGCCCTCACGGAGGCGCGCGGGACCCGGTTCGAGCGGGCCGGGCAGGCGGTCGCCGCGTCCTACGCGCAGGACGTGTCGGACGAGTTCATGCGGCCCGCGATCATCGGCGACTATGCCGGCATGCGGGACGGCGACGGCCTGCTGTGCTTCAACTTCCGCGCCGACCGGACCCGGCAGATCCTGGAGGCGCTCCTCGACCCGGCCTTCGCGGGATTCGAACGCACGCGGACGGTCCGGTTCGCCGCCGCGCTGGGGATCGTCCAGTACAGCGTCGAGATCGACGCCTTCGCCGAGACCCTGTTCGGCCCTCTCGACCTGCCCAACGGCCTCGGCGAGACCGTGGCCCGGGCCGGCCGCACGCAGTTGCGCATGGCCGAGACCGAGAAGTACCCGCACGTCACCTACTTCATGAACGGCGGCCGCGAGGACCCGTTCGCGGGGCAGGACGCGGTCCTCGTGCCCTCGCCCAAGGTCGCAACCTACGACCTGCAGCCGGAGATGTCGGCGCCGGAACTCACCGATCGCGCCGTGGAGGCGATCGGCTCCGGGCGCTACGACCTCATCATCCTGAACTTCGCCAATCCCGACATGGTCGGCCATACCGGCAGTCTCGCGGCCGCCGTGAAGGCGGTAGAGACCGTCGACACCTGCCTCGGCCGCGTGGTCGAGGCGGTGACGGCGCAGGGCGGGGCGCTGCTGGTGACCGCCGACCATGGCAATTGCGAGATGATGCGCGATCCCGAGACCGGGGAGCCCCACACCGCCCACACCCTCAACCCGGTGCCGGCCCTGCTCATCGGCGTCGACGGCGTGTCCCTGGCCGACGGCCGCCTGGCGGATGTGGCGCCCACCCTCCTCGACCTGATGGGGCTCGACCAGCCGGCCGAGATGACCGGCGCGTCGCTGATCCGGAAGCGGGGCGCGGGCTGAGGGCCGGGGCCGGCGGCACGCCGCCTGCACGGCCCGGGCTGTCATGTCCGCCGTCCCTGCGTTACGTCCCGCCACGAAGCCGGTCTGTCCCAGCGTGGTGCGAGGTCGTGGTGCGTGTGACCGGTTCTAGGACATGATCGCCCGACACAGCCTGATCTATGTCGGCTCCCGGGGCTTCGCGGCAGCCCTGAACATGGCCTCCGTGGCGGTGTTCACGCGGCTCGCGCCGGTGGAGAGCTACGGCACCTACCTCTACGTCCTGTCCTGGTCGCTGGTGCTCTACGGGGCGACCTGCCAGTGGCCGAAATTCGCGTTCTTCGCCCTCTACGACGAGGCGCGCGAGCCCGCGCAGGTCGGCACCGTGGTGCGGATCCTGGGCGGCACGCTGCTGCTCGCGGGGCTCGGGAGCGCGCTGGCCGCCGGCCTCGGGCTGATGTCGGCGCGGATGGCGGCCGCGATCCTGGCGCTCGCCTTCGGGAGCACCCTGTTCGAGGGCTCCACCGAGATCGCCCGGACGCGCCTCCGGGCCGGGGCGGTGGCAGCCTCGGTGATGAGCCGGGCCGTCCTGATCCTCGCCCTCGGCAGCCTCGCGCTGCATCTCTCGCAGGATCCGCTGCATCTCGCCTTCGCGGTGGCGGCCGCCAACGTCCTGGCCTCGCTCCCCGCCGCCGCCACGATCGCGCCGATGATGCCCGGCCGCGGCAGCCGGGCCGAGGCCCTGCGGCTCTTCGCCTATGGCTGGCCGCTGGTCCTGTCCTTCGGGACGGCGGCGCTCGCCCAGAGCCTCGACCGGCTGATCATCGCCAAGACGGTGGGGCCAGCGGGGCTCGGCGCCTACGGGGCGCTGGCCGACTTCCTGAAGCAGAGTTTCATCGTGTTCGGCGAGGCGATCGCCCTGTCGCTGATCTCCATCGCCAAGCGCGAGGCGCGGGCGGGCGGGATGGCGGCGGCCTCCGGGGTGCTGCGCGACGCCGCCCGGGCCATGACGCTGGTCGCCGCCTTCGGGGCGGTGTTCTTCCTGTGCTTCGACGATCTGGTCGTGGCGGTGCTGCTCGGGCCCGCCTACCGGGCGGAGGCGCGGGAGCTCGCGCCGGTCCTGATCCTGGCCTCCATCCTGATGATGTTCCGCGCCTATTATTTCGGGCAGGTGATCTACTTCACCCGCTCCAGCGGCCTGGAGGCCGCCGCCGCCTTCGCGACCCTCGCCGCGGTCGCCGCCCTGTCGCTCCTGCTGATCCCGCGGTTCGGTGCCGCCGGGGCGGCCCTCGCCTTCGCGGGCGGCCAGAGCGCGGCCTGCCTCGTGCTGGTGCTCGGCGCCCGCCGGGCCGGCACGACGATGCCGCTGCCCCTCGCCGACATGGCGGGGATCGCCGGGATCGCGCTCGCCTGCGGCGCGGTGAATGCCGGCATCGCCCTGGTCCCGGGCGGGCTGATGCCGCCGGGGCAGGCCCTGCGCCTGGTCCTGCTCGCCGTCGCCGCCGGCATGACGGCATGGCGCTACGACGTGCTCGGCTTCGCCGGCGCGATCCGCCACCGGCTCGCGGCCTGACGGTCCCGCCATGGCAGACATCGCCGCGCTACCGGGGGGGTTCGTGGCGGCGGTCCGGCCCCTCGATCCCCGAGCCCCCTGGATCCCGGCCTGGCGGGCGCTGGGCGCGGCGTCGCTCATCCGAAACCCGTTCTACGAGGCCGGCTACGCCCTGGCTGCCCGCGACGCCTTCGGGGCGGGCGTCCGGCTCCTCCTCGTCGCCGACCGGCCGCCGGAGGCGCCGGGGGCCCGGCTCGTCGCCGTCTGGCCGTTCCGGCTGTCGCGGCGGCGCTGGGGCCTGCCGCTGCCGCTGCTCATGGGCTGGACCCACGGCTACGCCCCGTTCGGCGCGCCGCTCCTCGACGGCGCCGATCCACAGGCCGCCCTCGCGGGGCTGCTCGCCGCGCCGGGCGTGCTCGGCCTGCCGCCGCGGCTCCTCCTGCCGAACGCCCCCGCCGACGGCCCCCTGCCGGACCTCCTCACCGCGCAGGGCGGACGCCGGGCCGCCTACTGGCCGCATGACCGCGGCCTGCTCGATCTGACCGGGTTCGGGCCGGAGGCGCGGAGCGGCTATCTCGGGCACCTCTCCGGTCAGCGCCGCCGCAAGCTGCGCCGCGCCCGCGCGCGCCTGGAGGCGGCGGGGCCCGTGACCTTCGAGATCCTCGCCGCGCCCGATGCCCTCGGCCCGGCCCTGGACGCCCACGTCGCCCTCGAGACCGCCGGCTGGAAGGGGCAGGCCGGGACGAGCCTGGCGCAGCGGCCGGCGGAGATCGCCTTCCTGCGCGCCGCCCTGGCCGATCTCGGCGCGGCGGATGGCGTGCGCATCGCCCGCCTGCGCCGGGGGGAGCAACTTCTGGCCTCCCTGATCCTGCCGGTCACCGGCCGGGAGGCCTGGGTGCTGAAAATCGCCAACGACGAGACCCGACCGGAGACCGCGCCGGGCGTCCAGCTCGTCCACCGGCTGACCGAGGCCCTGGCCGCGGGCGACTGGCCGATCGACCGGATCGATTCCTGCGCGCCGCCGGGCTTCGCCCTCGGCACCACCTTCTGGACGGAGCGCCGGCCGATCGCCCATCTCCTGGTCGAGGGGGGGCGCGATCCCCTGTTCCCGGTCGCCCGGACCCTGGAGCGCGCCCGGGAGCGCGTCGCCCGGGCGCGTGTCACCATCCGAAGCGGGCGATCTGCACCAGCCGTGCCCGCGTCGCCGCCGCGTCGCCGCCCATGACGGCGATCCGCCCGGACAGGTCGTAGCAGGCCGCGCAGAACGGCAGCTGCAGCAGCGTGTACCCATCGTCGCGCGCCCGGGCGACGGAGGCGATCAGGCAGGGCAGGACCGGCCCGTCCGCGGGCCCGGCGAGGCAATCGGCCCGGGGGCTGCCGAAGGCCGGGCGGTTCGGCCAGGTCAGCAGGAGCGTGGTGCCGCCCCGGCGGTCGGGGGCCGGCGGCAGGGTGTAGCTGCGCAGGAACAGCGCGCAGGCGGCGAGGAGCAGGAGCGGCAGGATCAGGGCTGTGCGCATCGACGGACTCCTCGCGCCTCAATCCCCCGCGTCGAAGCGCGTGCGATAGAACACCTCGCGGCCGGCACCGTCGATCACCCGGACGGCCTCGGCCGGCTCCCCCGACCGCTGCGGCACCCGGGCGCGGGCGAACAGGCGCAGAGCCCGCTCCTGCGCGCTCTCCAGGCTGCCGACCCGCACGGAGATCCGCGTCTGGATCTCGTCCGGTTCCGGTCCGAGGACTTCGATGTGGAAGGTCTCGCGCAAGGGCATCCGCCTGATCGAGGGGCATCCGGTTGCCGGATCGCGTAGTCCGGTCGCGGGCGGCCATAGCACGATCCGGCTTCCGGCGCCGGGGTCGCCGACCGCCCTCGGTCAACACGGTCTGCCGACGTTTCGGAACGCGACCCAGGGACGCGCCGGCGCCCTCGCGGTCAATCCAGCCCCGGAATGCGCGCCGGCCGCCCCCTGGGCCGCGCATCGGGCGTGTTCTGCCGGGATGCCAGCCGGAACTCCGTCGGCGTCAGGCCATGCCGCTCCTTGAAGCGTCGGGCGAAGTGGGCCTGGCTGGCGAAGCCGCTTCCGTAAGCCAGCATGCCGATCGGCAGGTGGGCGCAGGCGGGATCGGTCAGGCGCTTGGCCGCGAGCTCCAGGCGGCGCTCCCAGATGTAGTCTGAGATGTGCCGGCCACGCTCGTGGAACAATTCCTGAAGGCGGCGCAGCGACACGCCGACCGCGGCGGCGAGCTGTGGCGGGTCGAGGGTCTGATCGCTCAGGTTCGCCTCGATATAGGCCATGGCGCGCTGGACCGTGACGGTGCCGTGGGTGGAGCGCGGCACATTCTGCGCGAGACGCTCCGCGAGGCTCGCCACGATCAGGTCGATCCCGATCGACGCCATGCGCGCGGCCGCGTCGGGGGCGAGCCGGTCACCCAGCCGGACAAGATCTCGGAAATAGGTGCTCGCCAGGGTCGCGGAGGCGAGATCCGCGCCGACTGTGAGGGCACTGAACAGCCGGGACGGCCCCAGAACGGTTTCCAGGCGCTCGCGCGGCAGATCGAGCACCAGCGAACTGCTCGGCTCCGTCATGCAGACGGCCGGACGCGCATTGAGGACGACGAGATCGCCGGGCCGGGTCTTCGCCTCCTGGTCGCCTTGTTGGTAGCTGGCGTTCCCGGAAAGCCTCAGAATGGCATAGACGCGACTGTGCCGACCGTTCCGCCGGACCATGTCGGCTGTCGCTTCCGTCCGCAGGCTCGTGTGGGCGAAGTGCGAGATCGGCACCCCGCCGATATCGGTGACCTCGAGCTTGCCACGGAAGTGGCCGGCGTCATCGGTCTGCAACGCGACGGGTACCAAGCGTTCACAAACCATCTCCCGCCAACGCCGGAACGCGGCCTTGGGATGAACTTCATCGGTCGAGAAGAACGGTTGCATTCGTGTTTCAGGGCGAAGGCCGAACGGCCAATACAGTTCCTACACGGTCAATTTCCATTAGCCATAATTTGCGCGCGGTCAATGACGATAGATACCGCTTAAATAAAGCGAACGCATTGCGACAATAAAACAAAAGCATCGCGATAATATTATTAAAGCGAGATGTATTGCATATATTATTATAAATTGCCGTTCGATTAATTCCATCCGTATCTCAGATCGCCCCTCGTGTTGGACATAAGGAAGCGATTTTGTCCCTGTCTCGGCCTGACCCGCTGGTCGGCCTGAGAGATCGAGAAGGGTCACACGGTCCAGATCCGCGAAGGCCGCCGGACGGAGCGCCGCGCTGGCGGATTTCCAGTACAGGTACGGGAAGATCCCCACACGCCGGTCCCACTCCGGGATGGTGCGCGTTCGGAGAGAGCCGGCGAACCTGCAGCTTCGAGGAAGGACCGGACGCCTGTCTCGGCGCCAAGTCCAATTGCGCCCGGGCCGCCTACGGCTCTATCAGTCCTCACGCGTCAGGAGGCATAACCGGAGGAGGCCCTTGGATCCGCTCAAAGCCGCCGCAGCGACCCTGCTCTGCCTCGCTCTGTTCTGGCTGGCCTTCCGGCTGACCCGGCGCCTGGTCGATCTCGCCATCGCGGGGGGCTACGCCGAGGAGCGCCGGCGGCTCGCCGAGGAAGAGGCCGCTCAGGCCGAGGCGGGCGCCGTTCCGCAGGCCTCGGCCATCCGGGCCACCCCGGCGAGCTTCGCCGCGAACAGGGACCAGTCATCCGCCGCGGCGATCGGCGCCCACAACGCCTCCACCTCGTCGATCAGGAGCGTGCAGGGCGCCTCCGCGAAGTAAGGATGGTCGAGCCGCGCGCCCGGTGCGGGCGCCAGCGGTTCCAGCGCGGCCCGCACGGCCGTGAAGGCCTCGGACCGGTACTGCGCGGCGGCCGGTCCCGCCTCCGCCCGCCCGGCGCTCGCGAGCCCCCCGTACCAGTCGAAGAAGAACCGCTCGAAGGGCGCCCGCGTCTCGGCGAGGAACCGCCAGACCGCCGAGACCAGCCGGTCGGTCTCCGGCTGCGGCGCCGCGGCGAGGCCGAGGCGGCGGAACAGGGCTTCGGCGAAGGCCGCCTGCAGGGCCGGGCCGAAGCCGGAGAGGGCGGCTTCGAGGCGCGCCTGGGGGGCCAGCGTCAGCAGGCAGTCGGCGAGCCGGGCGAGATTCCAGAACAGGGCCTCGGGCTGACGGCCGAAGCTGTAGAGCCCGGTCTCGTCGAAATAGGCCGCGGTGAAGTCCCGGTCGAAATGCGGCAGGAAGCGCCAGGGCCCGTAATCGAAACTTTCGCCGGTGACGTTGATGTTGTCGCTGTTGAGCACGCCATGGACGAAGCCGGCCGCCGCCCATTGCGCGCCCATCCGGGCGACTTTGACCACCACATCCTCCAGGAAGGCGACGCCGCGATCCTCCAGGCCGGCCCGCCAGAGATCCGGCCTGTGGGTCTCGATCGTGTGGTCGAGGAGCCGGGCGACGTTGTCCGGTTCGCCGAGCGCCAGGACGCGCTGGAAGCTGCCGATCCGGATATGCCCGTGCGAGAGGCGCACCAGCACGGAGGAGCGGGCCGGCGAGGGCTCGTCGCCGCGCATGAGGTCCTCGCCGGTCTCGATCAGGCTGAAGCTCTTCGAGGTGTAGACGCCCTGTGCCTCCAGGAGCGCGGTGGCCAGCACCTCGCGCACGCCGCCCTTGAGGGTGAGCCGTCCATCGGCGCCGCGGGACCAGGGCGTGGTGCCGCTGCCCTTGGTGCCGAGGTCGAGCAGCCGCCCGTCCTCGAGGTCGTGCAGCTGCGCGAACAGGAAGCCGCGGCCGTCGCCGAGCTCCGGATTGTAGGAGCGGAACTGATGGCCGTGGTAGCGCAGGGCCAGGGGCGTCTCGAAGCTGCCGGGCAGCGGCTCGAACCGGCCGAAATGGGCGATCCACGCCGCCTCCGAAAGGCCGCCGAGGCCCACCCGCTCCGCCCAGGCCTGATTGCGGTAGCGCAGGATCGTCTGCGGGAAACGGGCCGGGGTGACCGGATCGAAGAAGGCGGGCCCGAGCTCGGCGTGGCGCCGGGAGGGCTTGAAGGCGGTGTCGTCCATGCGGCGCGTCTCTCGGGTCGGGCCGGGCGTGCCCCTCCCCTCACCAAGCCGGCGGAACGGGATCCGTTGCAGCATTCCGGTTCTTGCGCGCGGAACGAAGCAGGCCGGCGTCGCAGGCGGCCTCGGGCGTGGTGCTGTGGGCGTGCTTCGCTCTGCGCGCAGGGGCGGCCGGCACCAGGGCTGCCGTCGGCGCCCGTGCGTGTGAGCGCGATCCGCCTGGCCGTGCGACTGTCTAAAAGGAGTGGTCTCGTGGCGGTCTGCTACCGCGCGGACGGTCGAGGACGCAGACATTCGAGCTGTGGCAGCAGGGGTCGACAGTCGTGCGCTCGGCACCAGGAGCGCATCGCGCTGGATTGGACATGCCCCTGCCCGATCGATCGTAAGCGAGACCGCTTTTCCGAGGTCTGACGAGCCGACACGATCCCCCGACAGCATGGGGGCCGGATTGGGGTGATCCAGCCTGCCTGTCTGGCACGCGTCGGAGGAGCCCTCGTTTTATGGACACGGTCCGGCGCCGATATGAGACGACGCGGTGGGTCGGTCTACAGAATGTCCGGGTCCTTCAAGCGCGAAACGGCCCGCGCAGGCGCCCCGCAGCGCCAGCGCTCCTTCAAGGCAGGTCAATCCCGGAATGACCGCGATTGTTCGATGCGGCCTTGCGACGGGACGAACGATTTAAGGCTTATCGGGGATCTCAAACTATTTTATCATCCTCGCGATGTAGGATGTGATCAGATATATCTATAAATATCATGCTCGGCGCGCCAATGAAGAGCAGGTCTATTGCATAGATGCGCATCTAAGACTGAAATTACGAGACACCCCATCTCGCCGTCGAATCTCTAAAAGAGCTATTGTTTATCGAATGAAGAAGATAAAAATTAATCATAGCCCGAGCGTGTGATCTGTCACTTTAAGTCGGTCAAAATCAATTTATGAGTTGATGCCATAACCGCTAGTGGATGGCGGGCATGCGGTGGGATGTAAGTTTTTGGAATCCATACGAGCCCTCCGCCCTACGCCCGTTCGACCAGATATTTTTGTGACCCTCTATCTTCAGCAGGACAATCGAAAATCCTGCGCGCGCCAAGGAGTCTGTTCAATGCGTATGATCAAAGGTTTTATAAGAATTTGGCTCGTCGTGTCCGCTGCTGCCGCTTCAGTACTGCTGGTGTATGTCGTGAACCAGTCCGCCCCGGCCTGGGTAACCGCTGTTCTGCTGTCCCCTTTGTTTTTGATACCCATAACGCAAACCGATGAATTTCTGGCGCCCGTCATAAATTGGGTCAGGCGCGGGTTTCACGGCAATCCTTCCGACAACCCGCATTGACCAAGTAAAAAATTTCCAAAACTTGTTGCGCATTGGGGTAATTGGAATTTGATTTTGCGACCGTGAATAAATTATTGCGGCCAACAGTATATTCTATGAAGAGTGCGGATTGCGAACGACGCCGGCAGGCGGTGGCGGGATACCGACAACCGCGTCCGGCCGCATTCGTCCTCGGGCTACCGACCACCTGCGCCTGTCACCGTCCCGGATCTGGCCTTCCGGCTTCCCATGGCCCCGGCCCTGCAGCAGCCTCTCAATCAGCCTGGTCAATAATACTGGTCAACTCAGCGTCTATCGCACAATTAGATCGTATCTTCTAACAGTTCACGTTTAATGGAGATCACTTTTAGCGCTTAATAAAAGTCTTTAGTTTATAAAACTATTGACCGACCGCCTCACAACCTCAGCGATCATAGAAAAGGTATATTTGCCGATAACTCACTCTTAGATTTGTTTTTGGCTGAGATTTGTTAGATTTTGACATTACGCCATTTCCATACCATAAGCCACATTGCATCAGAGTTCGTCGAGAATTCATGCATTACTAGTGATGGTATATTTAAATATAGACAAAAATACATGCGGACACTATTTTCAACGGAGAAATTTCATCCTCGCGACAGATTTAGAAGCTGGCGCGATGCCATGTCTGACATGCGCGTGCCGGCCGAGCAGAAGCGCCTGACCGACGATCCATTCGATGCCAAGATAGAAGTTGCTACCGTCGGCTCGATCGAAGCGATACGCACCTCCCATGGCGCTTTACGCGCTGAGGCGACGCCCGACCTGGTCAGGAATCATGGCCAGGAGAATGCTGTCGGAATATTCTTCCGGCAGGCAGGAATTGCAAAGACCGGTCAATCCGACAGGACCTCGGTGCAACGGCCCGGCGATCTCATGGTGCTCGACTGTCGTCCGGCGGCGCAGGAATACAGCTCGGGCAGCCAGATGCTCACCCTCCACATCCCCCGCGAGCGGCTCGAGTCTGTCCTCGGTCCAGCTCGGCTCTACAGCGGGCTGACCATCGGTGCAGACCTCGGCAGCACCGCCTTGGCGACAGGCTTCCTCACTGAGCTGATGCGTGTCAGTGATAGCCTCACCCCGGCCGTGGCAGACCGCATGTCGGCCATCGGCATCGACCTGATCGCGGCCAGCATCGCCGAGCGCTTGGCACAGGAGGTGTCTCGCCCCTTGCATGAAACAGTCACGGTCCAGCGCGCCAAGACCTATGTCGAGGCTAATCTGGGTGACCCCGACTTCGGACCTCCTGAACTCGCCGCGGCTGTCGGCGTCTCGCTGCGCCGGCTACAGGAGATGTTTCATGAACGTGGCAGGCACGTGTCCGACTACATCTGGGAGCGCCGTCTTCTGAGGGCCGGGCACCAGCTGAGCAATATCGAGCATGGCCATCTGCCGATCGGCACAGTCGCGTATAGCTGCGGCTTCTCCAGCCAGGCCCACTTCTCCCGCCGCTTCAAAGCGCATCACGGCATGACGCCGAGCGAGTTCCGGCAGGCTGCTCTTGAGGTGGCCCGGTAAGGGCCCTCATCCGTTGACGATCCGGTCCTGGGTGGCGGTGGGAGCATCCCCGGCGCGCAGGTCGGGAAGGTCCGGTAGGCGCGATTCTCTGAACATGGAAAACCCGACGCGTTACTCCGACGCACACGGATGCGTCTCCAGCGGCTCGACGAGGGCTCGCCCAAAGGTCGGGAAAACGGTCGTCTTTCGAAGATGCAGTCGGATAGGACAATGTCGGCTTGGGGTGACGGCTGTGCGGGAACGCGTTTTGGTGTGTCGGTACGGAGTTGTGACAGCGCGCGCGGTGCCGCGTGCTCTTACGTCCCGTCGGCCCTCGACAGGTCGCCCACAGGCGCAGCCCGGGCCCAGCCGGCTCACCAGCGGTAGGAGAGGCTGCCCTTGACGGCATGGTCCTGCGCCCGCCGCCCGATCTGGCCGTCATAGGCCAAGCCCAGCCGCGCGCCCGGCGCTATTTCCCAGTCCAGCCCAGCCGACACCACCGCCGCGTCCTCGGCCAGCGGCCCACCCCCCGTGCGGAACGCTGTGCCCCCACCCCGGAACGCCAGCAGCGCTGCCGGCGCCACAGTCCCGAATGCCCGCCGGTAGCCGATCAGGCCCCGCGCCACGAGCGGACCTGCGCCTCCGAACAGGTCCGCCACAATCGCCTGCGCCTGCGCTCCCGCCGTGACTGTCTCCACCCCGTAGCTCCGGCCGAACACCGCCAGCGCCGCCGAACCGCCCGTTTCGGTCAAGCCGTCCTGGTGCAGCCGCAGCATCGCGACGCCCACGAACGGCTCGACGGAGCGCGCCGCTCCGCCCATCCGGTAGCCGACTTCGCTGAAGCTCTGCAGCGTCGTGCCCCCGGCCCGGCCCGTGATCGCCTGCGAAAAGCCCGGAAACAACACCGTCCGGTGGGTGTCGAGTGCGTCGCTGCCGTACATAACCCCGAGCCGCACCCGTACGGCGCCGAGCGCGCCGCTGGCGTAGGCGGCGCCGAAGCCACTCTCGATCTGCCCGGAGGACTGGCGGGCACGCACGTCGAACTGCGTGAAGCCGTAGCCGGCCGCGACGCCCGCGCGCCAGTCGCCCATCCCGTCCCCGAGCACGCCCGGGCCGGTCTCGCCGCTGAGTACGAAGCCGCCGGTCTCCCGGCTGAGCCGCGCCACGTTGCGCGTGCCCTCGGTGGCGCCGAACGCCCCGAAGGCTTGACCCCAGAGGCCGTAGCCCGGCGTCAGCGGCTGGACCGTCACCACACCGGCGGCGGGCTCGTCCGTGGCGAAGGCGGCGGAGCCGGCCGGCAGGGTCGTGCCGGGCGCGAGGCGCTGGCCGATGGTGCCGGTCAGGCCGAGGCCGCTGGCCGGGCCGGCGCCGAAGCGCAGGTGCTCGAGCAGCGCCCCCTGCACGGCGAGGGCGGCCTGCGCCCGCGCGGTCACTGCCGAGGCATGGATCTCGCCCGACAGGCTGTTGAGCGCCCGCACCGCGCCGGGCGCCGTCTGGTTGAGCACGGCGGTCACCACCTGTGCGGCCGGGCTTGCCACCACCGTGGTGGTGCTACCCGCGGTGCTCACCGTGGTCGTGACCGTGCCAGAGGCCGGCACGCTCGTCGCCGCGGTGGCGGGCGCGCTGCCGGTGGTGGCCGTTGTGGTCACGGTCGGCCCGGCGCCGTTCAGGGCCTGGGCGAGGTTGCCCTGGTTGAGCGTGGTGGCCACGCTGGTGAGCGGCGCCGTCTGAGCGAAGCCCAGCGACACGCTGTGGCCGTCGTAGGCCAGCGACGGCGTCAGGAAGGCGAGATTGCTCGTTGTCTGCAGGCTGCTGAACTGGCCGGTGACGCCGCCGGAGGCGGTGAGCAGCGTGTAGCGCAGGGCCGGCGTGTAGGTGCCGGCGCCCGCCAGCACCTGCACGGTGCCGCCCTGGATCGTGACCGGGCCGGTCACCGCGGTGCGGTCGTTGGCGGTGGGCGTCACCTTGACCGTGTAGAACGAGCCCGGCGCGAAGGTCAGCGGGCCGGTGATCGACAGGGTGCCGATCGCCGTGGCGCTGCCCGGCGCCAGCCGACCGCCGGCCTCGATCAGCGGGTCGCCGATCTTGCCCGAGCCGGCCAGCGTGCCGCCGCTCTTCACCGTCACCTCCGAGGCGGCGAGCACGCCGTCGATCTGCAGGGTGCCGCCACGGATCGTCGTGGCGCCCGTATTGGTGTTGCGGCCGGTGAGCACGGTGGTGCCGCCTCCCGCCTGCGTGAGGCTGCCCGATCCGGAGATCGCGGGGGCAAAGCTCACGGCGTCGGTCCGGTCGAACACCAGGGCGCCGTCGTTGACGACCCCGGCGGTCGCCACGATCGCGCCGGCGGTGCCGCCGTCGCCGAGCCGCAGGGTGGCTCCGCGGCCGATCGTGGTGACGCCCGTGTAGGTGTTGGCGCCGGTGAGCGTGAGGGTGTCGCCCGCCAGGGTCAGGCCGAGCGGACCGACGCCGTCCCGGATCGTGCCGGCGAAGCTGCCGGCGCTCAGGCCGGCCACCGTCAGGACGGCCGGGCCGCCCGCGCTGCTGGTCACAACCGTCGCCGGCGAGGCGCTGACCAGGGCGCCGACGGTGTTGGCGGCGCCCGCGAGGTCGAGGGTGCCGGTGCCTGCCAGGGTATGGGGGGAGGCCGCCGCAAAGCCGCCCACGCCGCCCGCCTTCAGGACCGATCCGTCGCCGATCGTGGTGGCACCCGTGTAGGTGTTGGCCGTCGAGACGGTGGTGCCGTCGGTTGTGGTGAGCGTGGCGGGGCCGGAGATGCGCGCGACTGTTCCGCCCGCAGCGGTGACCGGGGCGGTGAGCGCGCCGTTCTGCAGGGTCGCGCCCTGGCCGAGGCTGACGGCGGCCTGGGTCTGGCGGGTGCCGCCGAGGTCGAGCACGCTGGTGGCGCCCGTGATCGTGGTGGTGGCCAGGGCGCTGCCGAGAGTGCCGGCACCGCCGAGGGCGAGGGTACCGGCCGCAACCGTGGTGCCGCCGCCATAGGTGTTGGCGGCAGTGAAGATCGCGGTGCCGGTGCCGATCTTGGTCAGGCTGGAGCGGTTGCCGCCATCTCCGATGCTGCCCGAGACGGTCAGGTTGCCGGTGCCGCCGAGCGCGATGTTGCCTGCCAGCGTGATCGCGCCGGAAACACCGGCCGTGCTGGTACCGGTGAGCGCGCCGACCCAGCCGGCTCCGGAGCCGGCGAGCGTCAGGGCATTGCCGAGGGTCACGCCGTTGACGTCGAGGGTGGCGCCAGCCGAAACGGTGGTCGCCGAGGAGCCGAGCGCATGGGCGTTTGCGACGCTGAGCGTTCCGCCGGAGAGGGTCGTGGTGCCCGTGTAGGTGTTGGCGCCGATCAGGATCGTAATGCCGGCGAGGTGATCGACGCGGCCCCGGCCGGTGATCGTCGTCGCGAAGGTGACGGCCGTGCCGTCCGGGTTGCCGGTATGGTTGAACACCAGGGCGCCGGTGCCGGCACCGAAATGCACCTCACTGGCCTGCACGGTGCCGGCGGCGACCGCCGCCTGACCCGCTCTTGCGCCGATGGTGAGCGTGCCGCTCGAGCCGTTGCTCCTGGCGAGCGTCACCGTGCCGGTTCCCCTTGCGCCGAATGAGACGCCTCCGCCTTGCGCCACGGTCAGCGCGCCTGCGCCGAACTGGCCGACCGTGAAGGTGTTTTGGGGCGTGAGGCGGGAGCCCGCACCGCTCACCGTGGCGGCGGCGCCGAAATCGATCCCGCCGCCGGCCGTCGTCAGCGTGCCGCCGCCTTCGAGCCGGAGGCGCGTGGCGCCCTCGACGCTCAGCCCGCCGCCGGGGGTATTCCGTCCGGTCAGCGTCCACGTGCCGCCGCCGGACACGATCAGGGCGGCGAGGCCCCCCGTGATGTTGCCCGTGAGGAAGCCGCTGCCCGGCCCGCTGAGGCACAGAGAGGGATTGGCGCCGGCGGCGCCCGCGATGGTGCCGGACAACGTCAGCGTGTCCGCCGCGACGGTGATCGTGCTGGTCCGGTTCAGCGTGATCGCCCCGGCATAGATGTTGTCACCCGAAACGCTGCGCAGGGCGCCCCCACGGCCGATCCCGGAGCCCGCGAGGGACAGCGGCTCGTCGCCCACCGCGATCCCGCCCTGCAGCGCCAGGGTCGCCCCCGAGGCGACGGTGGTGCCGGTCGCCGCCGTGCCGTCCGCAGCGCCCAGAGCCGCGCCGTTCTCGATGACGAGGGTGCCGGCCGAGACCGTGGTGGTCCCCGTGTAGGTGTTGGCGCCGATGAGCCTCTGGGTGCCGCCCCCCAGGGTCAGGCCGCCGGCGCCGGCGATCGTGCCGCCGAAGCGGCCGCTGGCGTTGGACAGCGTCAGGATCCTGGCGCCCAGGGTGACGGCGCCGGCCTGGCCGGGAGCCGTGTCGGACAGGCCGGCGATCGCGGTGCCGGCACCCGAGACGCCGGAGATGTCGAAGGTCCCGCCCGTGGCCAGCGCCACGCCGCGCGACGCCGCGATCGACCCCGTGGCCGCCAGGGCCAGCGTGCCGCCCGCGATCGTCGTGGCGCCCGTGTAGGTGTTCGCGGTCAGGAAGGTCTGCGTTCCGCCGCCCAGAATCAGGCCGCCGGTCCCCTGGATCACGCCGTCGAAGGCGCCGCGGGCCCGGCTCAGCGTCAGGGTCTTGTCGCCCAGCTCCACCCTGCCATCACCCAGGGTGCTTTGCTGGGTCAGGGTGGCTATGGAGGTTCCGGTGCCGGCGATGCCCGAGATGTCGAGGGTCGCCCCGGCGGCGATCGCCATCTGGCTCGACGCGGCGATCGAACCGGATCCGACCAGCGCCAGCGTACCGCCGTACACGAAGGTGAGGCCGGTGTACGTGTTGACGCCCGCCAGCGTCAGCAGGCCGGTGCCCTCCTTGAACAGGTCCCCGGTCCCAACGATTGCCCCGGAGAAGGCGGTCGAGGCATTGTCGCCGCCGGCGTGCAGCGTTCCCGAGCCAAGGGCGACGGTTCCGGCTCCGGCGAGGGAGCCGATGGTCTGGCTGAAATTGGCAAGGTCCAAATTGGCCCCGCCCGCGACCGTGACCGCCGAGGCCGGCGCGAAGGAGCCGGCCGCCCCCGCCCGCAGGGTCCCACCCAGGATCGTCGTGGCGCCCGTGTAGGTGTTGGCGCCGGTCAACGTCTGGGTGCCGCCCGCCAGCGTGAGGCCGCCGCTGCCCGAGATGGTGCCGCCGAAGCTGCCGTTGGCGTTGGTGATCGCCAGGGTCTTGGCCCCGAGGGCGACAGTGCCGGCCTGGCCGGGGGCGGTGTCGGTGAGGGCCGTGATCGCGGTGCCGGCGCCGGTTAGGCCAGAGATGTCGAGGGCGGCGCCGGTGGCGAGCGCCACCCCGCTGGAGACGGTGACCGCGCCGGCTCCCGACAGGGCGAGGGTGCCGCCCGAGATCGTGGTCGCCCCCGTGTAGGTGTGGATGCCCGACAGGGTCAGCGTGCCGGTGTTCACCTTGGTCAGGCTGCCGCTTCCGAAGATCGTGCCCGCGTAGGACGCGGCGTCCGATCGGTCGAAGACCAGGGCCCCGGTATTGGCGATGTCGGCCGTGAGCGATCCGGCGGTGGCGCCATTGCCGATCGTGAGCGTGGCCCCCGCCGCGACCGTCGCGCCGCGCGCGTAGGTGTGGTCGTCCGTGAGTGCCCAGGCGCCGCCCTTGACGTTCAGCACCTCGAAATTCACGACGTTCGCCAGCGTGCCGGTGCCGGGCCCCGTGGCGGCCTTGTCCAGGTTGAGCGTGTCGGTGCCGGTCCCGCCGTCGATCCGGCCGGTAATGGTCGAGCCGGTGATGGTCGAGCCGGTGAAGAGGTTGAGGATGTCGTTGCCGCCCTCCAGGCTGATCGCCCGGCCGCTGTTGCCGGTGATCGTGCCGTAATTGGTCAGGACGTCGTCGCCCTCGCCCATCTGGATCGCCGCGCCGTCGCCGCGGATGAAGCGGGCCGCGCCGGTGCCGGTGTAGCGGACGCCGTCGAGGGTCCCGACCGAGCCGCCGTCCACGCGGCCGTCCTTCAGGAGGACCACCCCGCTCGGATCCGGGATCGTGCCGTTGCCGATGATCGTGCCCTTGTTGACGATCGTGTCGGCGTCGGCCGCGGTGCCGGTCTTGTTCTCCAGGCGGATCGCGTAGCCGCCCTTGCCCTCGATCGTACCGCCGACGTCGTTGGTGATCGTGGTCGCGGCGGCGCCGGAGCGGCTGTTGTCGGGGTTCGAATCGTTGTTGACCACGATGCCGTAGGCGGCGCCCGAGATCGTGCCGGAATTGGTGATGGTGCCGCCGCCCAGCGAGATGCCCTCGCTGTTGTTGGCCCGGCCGTTCTTGTCGTAGCCGCCCGCCCCGGTCCCCTTGATGGTCCCGTGATTCCCGATCGTGCCGGCAAAATCGATGTCGACGCCGTCGCCGTCGCCGTCCTGCGTGCCGTTGCCGGAATAGGCCCCTTCGATCGTGCCGTAATTCGTGACCGTCCCGCCGGCGTCGGAGCCGACACCCGAGCCGTTGCGGCCGGTGATGGTGGCGTTCGCCGCGTTGTTCACCGTCACGGAGCCGGCGCCGTTGCTGCCGCTCAGGGTGACGCCGTGGCGGGCGCCGGAGATCGTGCCGCTGTCGTTGTTGTTCACCGTCCCGGCGGTAGCGGCCTTGAAATCGATGCCGTCGGCCTTGTCGGCGGCCTGACCATTCGTCCGGATCGTGCCGGAATTGTTGACCGTCGCACCCTGGCCCGGCCGGATCGCGTCGTCGCCGCCGGACGTGATCATCCCGGTGGCGGCGTTGTCGATCGTAACCGTGGCGGCGCCGCTGGCGGCGGCCTCGAAATCCAGCGCCCGCTTCGTCGATGACTGTATCGTTCCAGCGTTGTTCACCGTCACGGTGCCGCCGGTCGGGTTGACGTTGATCCGGAACGCGTCGCTGTCGGATTTGATACGCGCGCTCGTCTTGTTCTCCAGCGTCAGAGTGCGGGTATTGTCACTGCCCGTCGCGTCGATCGCCCGGCCGCCGGCCTTGGTCGATTCGATCGTGCCGGCATTGGAGATTTGCAGATCGCTGGACGCATCGTTCCAGTTGATCGCCGCCTTCTTGTTGACGGAGAGCTTGCCGCCGGGTTCGATCGAGAGTCGATCCGTGCCCGCCAATGTCTCGGTGTCGGTGTACGTGTTCCCGCCCGAGATCGAGTAGTCGGCCGCGCCTGCCGGCAGGATCCAGGACTCGGCGGACAGCGCCGCCAGAGCGGCAACACCGATGCGGACCTTGCGCTGTCCCAAGATAAAATTCCCCCGCCTAAGGCGCAGCAATAATTTTATATGATGACGAAGCTGCGACGCTTCGTATTTTGTCTTTGAAAACAATCAATGATCATTATATCAATATTTACTTTTATTGAATTTTACTGTATTATTATAATGTGTTTCCGCAATCTATAGTGCAAATATCTGCAGCCGTCTGAGTCTGCGCCGGTGCCGGGAGCGACCCTCGGCCACTCCGCGGGCTCCTGACCCGCGCAGGCCTCGCGCAGGGCAGCCGCCCCGACGGTTCCGGCGCTCACGATCTGCCGGACGCGCCGGCCCCGCCCCCACGGCACGCGTCGAGCGCCCGCTGCACCTCTCGGCGTAGGGCGACACGGTGAGGGGCGCGGTCTTCGGGATCGGGCAGGTACCGGCGGGCGACGCGCTCGACCGCGGCGCAGGGACTCTCGGGCGACCCGCTCGGCCCCGGCGGGCGCGCCCCGCTGTCACCGGCTGGTGGGACCGGCACGCCCGGACCCGCCTGCGGGACGGGCCCGTTGCCCGGATCCGCAGCCGCTCGACCGATCGGGGCGCAGGCGGCGATCAGAATGCTTGCAGCAACCGCAGAGCGGCATACGGCCCGTCGATGAATCATCCTCGCCCCCCAAAGTCTCGAAGGCGCCGTGCGCAGTGATCGACGGCCTGCACAAGCATTGCCGCAGACCCCACAAGCTTTTACAGCTCTCGCACGACTCTTCCTGCAGCCTAGCTGCGACGCAACGACTTGACTTGATCAAACTTGCGATCCGGCTTCGCATGGAGGGATTGTGGCCGAGGACCTGAACGACCAGATCTCCTGGGAGCGAAATCTTCTCACCCGGGATCCGCGGATCGCCCACCGCCCGAGCAGCTCACCCAAACGGCCGCCGCCGACGATGCTGGACGACCCCAGGATCGCCCGCGCAATACGGCTCATCGAGCGTAGCCCGGCTGAGAAGATCGGCCTCTCCGACATCGCGCGCCATGTCGGGCTCAGCCTGTTTCACTTCCAGCGCCTGTTCCAGGCCGTGATGGGTGAGACGCCTTCCGCCTACATGCGCCGGACGCGCCTCGACCGCGCCGCCATGAACCTGCAGATGAGCCGCCAGCCCATCACGGACGTCGCGTTGAATGCCGGCTACGCCAGTCACGAAGCCTTCGTGCGCGCCTTCCACCGCCAGTTCGGCGCCGTGCCGTCACAGTACCGGATGGTCGCCCAGCAGGCCCTGCCGTTGAAACCGGCGGCCCCGATCGCGGGCGGCGAGGTGGCCCGGGTCGAGGAGCGGCCGGCCTGTACCCTGCGCGCGGTGCGGTTCCATGGGCCGTATCCGGCCTTCGAGGCGCACTGGACGGCCTTTCACGGCTATCTCGCGTCGATCGGGATCGATCCAGCGGACGTGGAGGCGGTCGGCATCACCTACGACACACCGTTGATCACCCCGGACGCTGTGTTCCGTCATGATTGCGCGATCGTCGACCGCGGCCTGACTGTCGCGGACGAGCTGCTCCAACCCGTCGCGTTCCGGCCGGGCCGCTACGTCCGCATGCGCCACCGGAAGCCGTTCCGCGCCATCCTGCAGACCTATGCGGCCCTGAGCCTCGACTGGCTCCCCCGCTCGGGGGAAACGTTCCTGCCGGACGGGAACGGGGGCTACAAGGTCTACCATAAGCCGCCTTGGACACGGGTCGGGCAGGTCCACGACCTCAGCGTGGTGCTCCCGCTCGCCTGAGCCGGGGCAGCCGTTGGACGACACGCCGGTTGATCCGCCCCACTCAAGGGGCCCGCCCTGAGATATGGCTTTCGGACCAGGACGAGGACGAACAGGTGGGAACGACGCGGCACAAGCCCGAGGACGTTGTCGCCAAGCTGCGGCAGGCCTGCAGCCGCTCGCTGTCGAACGGCCGCGCCTGGCGGTTGTCGGTGCGCGGATCGTGCCCCGTTCGGCTCGGAGCGTGGGGCGCGTGATCATCGATCCGGATCGGTTCCTCGAGACGCCCGCTGGCCGCCTCTGGACGCCGGAGCTCAACCGCCAGGCCTGGGCGGCCGCCTTCGATACCCTCGATGCCGCCCTCGCCGCGGCGACGCCGCCCGTGCAGGTGATCGTCGTGTGCGGCGTGCAGGGGGCGGGCAAGAGCACCTGGGCGCACGCAGCGGCCCGCGATCACCCGAACGCCATCGTCTTCGATGCCGCGCTGCCCGGTCGCCGGCACCGCAAGCCGATCATCGACGCGGCCCGGCGCCACGGTGCCCGGGTGTCGGCCGTCTGGATCGACACGCCGCTCGCCACCGCGCTGGGCCGGAACGCGGCACGCTCCGCCGACAGGATCGTTCCCGAGGCCGCTTTGCGTGCCGTGGCCGAACGCTTCGAGCCGCCCAGTCCCGATGAAGGCTTCGACGCCGTGCGCATCGTGCGCCCCTGAGAGCGCGGGAGATCCCTTGGCCAAGCTCTGGATCCTGTCCGACCGGCACCTCGAGACGGTGCTGTATCCGGATCAGTTCCGGTCCGAGCCGCCCGCCTTCGACCTGCTGGTCGCGGCCGGCGATATGTGGGAGGCCGACCCCCGGCAGACGTTCAGGGTCCTGCGCCGCCTCGCCAATGACGAGCCCGTCGTGTTCGTGATGGGCAACCACGAGCACTGGCACGACATCGTGCCCGCGGATCTCGCCCGCGCTCAGATCCTGGCCGGATGCCGGTTCGTCGGCACCACCCTGCGGGGCGATTGTCGGTTGGCCGGACAGCTCGATCCCAACACGCCGACCGGCAAGCCGATCGATGTCGCCCATGACGGCGGCCATCACCTGCTCACGGTCGGGGACGCCGCGGCCCTGCACCGTCACGCCCGCGCCGAGCTGGCTGCGCTCATGGACGAGGGTGATGGGGCGCTGCCGCTCATCGGGGTCACCCACCACGCCCCGCATCCGGACTGCATCGCTCCCGCTTGGCGCGGCACCTGGAACGCAGGGAGCTTAACCTTGGACCTGTCCGCCCTGACCGATACCGGCCGCACGGCTCTGTGGATGCACGGCCATGTCCACCACAGCCTCGACCTGGTTCGGCCCGGCGGAGCCCGGATCCTGTGCAACCCGGCCGGTCCCCGCTTCGCCAATCCCGCCTTCGACGCGGCTCGGGCGATCACGATCGGCTGATCTCACACGGGCTCAAGCCGAGGGGGCGTCGCGTGTCAGCCCTTGGACGAACAGCTCGGCCTGATCGACGAGCAGGTTCAGATGCGCCACGCTGTCGCTCATCTGGCCGACCAACGCCGCGGTGAGCTCGGTCAGCCGGGTCTCGGCACTCGGCTGCACGCTCTGCAGATTGGCAATCTGGGCCTTCAGCTCGGTCCGTCTCCGACGCAACAGCTGCAGGAGCGTCTCGATCCGCGCCACGACCAGATCGGCGGCGAGCGCGTCCGTCCGTGATCGGAGGGCGGTCTCATCCTCCTTGGAGCCCAGCGGGATGTTCGTTCCGGTCATGGCGGCTTTGTTCTGCCTCAAGGTGAAGCAGCTTAGGCCGTGACACATTCCTCAGGCTGACCGGCGTCGGCGATGACGCTCGGATGGCCGAGCCCCGTATCGCACCCGATCCAGCCGCCTGCACGCAGTCGGGCGAGCGGGAGGGGGCTCGGAGCCCGCGCCAGTCTCAGGCGGCTCGGACGGTGGCGAGGAAATGCGCCACCTCCGCCCCGAGATGCTCGGACTGGCGCGACAGCTCGTCCGCCGCGCTGAGCACCTGGGCCGCGGCCGCGCCCGTCTCCTCGGAGGCCTCGGCCACGCCGGTGATGTTGCTCGTCACCTCGGCCGTGCCGGTGGCCGCCTGGGCGACGTTGCGCACGATCTCCTGCGTGGCGGCGCCCTGCTCCTCGACCGCCGCGGCGATCGAGGCCGCCACGCCATTAATCTCCCGGATCCGCGCCGTGATCGCCCCGATGGCACCGACCGCCTCGGCCGTCACGCCCTGAACACGCGTGATCTGGCCTGAGATCTCCTCGGTGGCCCGGGCGGTCTGCCCGGCGAGTTCCTTGACCTCGGCAGCGACCACCGCGAAGCCGCGCCCGGCATCGCCGGCGCGGGCTGCCTCGATCGTGGCGTTCAGCGCCAGCAGGTTGGTCTGCCCGGCGATCGAGGAGATCAGCCCGACCACGTCGCCGATCCGCGCGACCGTCCCGCTCAGCTCCTGCACCAAAGCCGCCGTCTGATCCGACTCGTCCACCGCCGCTTGCGCGAGCTTGGAAGAGCCGTCCACCTGCCGGCTGATCTCCTGCACGGACGTGCCCAGCTCCTCGGCGGCGACCGCCACGGTGTTGACGTTGCTCGCGGCCTGTTCGGCGGCGGACGCCACGGTCGTGGACTGGCCGGCCGTCTGGGTGGCGGTGGCGGTCATGGCCTGGGCGGTGGCCTGCAGGTCCGTGGCCGAGGACGAGACTTGGCCGACGATGCTGCCGACCGCCCGCTCGAACTCGTCGGCCAGCTCCAGCATGGTGCGCTTGCGCTGCGCCTCGGCGGCGGCCCGCGCTTGAGCAGCCTCCAGCTCCAGGTGCCGGCTCCGGATCAGATTATCCTTGAAGACCTGCACGGCCGCCGCCATCGCGCCGATCTCGTTCTTCGTGGCCGTGTCGGGAACGACGAGGCTGGTGTCACCGTCAGAAATCCGGCTCATGACCTGTGCCATGCGGCGGATCGGCATCGAGATCCTCCGGACGCAGACCACGATCACGCCGCCGCACATCACGAGCACCGCGCCACCGCCCAGCAGGAAGAGGACGAAGCGCGTCCGGGCCGCGGCGATGCGCGCCTTGATCAGGTCGAAAGCCCGGACGAACAATCGATCGCGAAGTTCGACGATCGCGCTCATGGCCGGGACATAACGGGCGGCAAAGTCCTGCACCGTCAGGGTCGCGGCCTGACCGGATAAGCTCTGGGCCACGAGATCGGCGGCCAATTTCTGGCCGCCTTCGATGTATTGCGCCCGCATGGTCCTGATGAGCTCATCGACACCCGCATCGTTGCCGATTTTCCCACGGGCGAGCAGGATCTGCCGCATCTGTGCGTCGACATAGCCGCTCAATCGATTGTATTGCCCGATCTCCTCGTCCGTCATACGCCGCCTGGTCACGAGAGCAGGGGTGAACACGGATCCGATCTGACCCGCGAAGTCACGCAGCTCCGTCGCGGTCCGGGCCATCGTCAGCCAGGAGCCCAGGCTCGGATCGGCCGACATCGTGGCATCGTCCACAGCATTCAACGCCTGGTCGAGCACTGGCGGGACGGCGATCAAGGCCTTCACGATCCCCGCCACCGCGTCCTGGGATCGCTGTGCCTGAACGTGAGCCGTCACGGCATCGGCCTGCTGCCGCACGGTGGCGAGGTGCCGAACGGTCTCGGAGACGGCCTCGGCAGCCTTGGCTCCCCATCGCTCTGGCAATGTGGACACGGCGAGGCTGGCCTCTCGTAGGGCCGCATCGGTGTCGGTGCGAGCGTCGCTGAGCGCCTGCTCGACAGCGCGTTGCACCGGTCTCTCACTGCCGAGACTGCTGTTGGTGGGCCCCCGTTCCTGCGCGATGCGGGTCGAAGCGCCCAGGATCTTCAACGACGCGGAAGCACCCGTCAGCGCATTGACGCTATCGCTGTATGATTTGTACTCGTCGATTTCCATCTTCGCAGTAACAGTCACGCACAGCGCACCGACACATCCCGACACAGCGACGATCAAAGTCGATATTTTCACAACAACCTCCGCAATAGACCAAAATCTCTAGGTTAAATCATATTACGATTTTGCAAATTTTTGGTTTAAAGCTGTGATACAGGCAGTTGATCGATCCGTTTTTTGGATCTATGTCCGCAAAACTAAGAAGATTGGAATTCCTAGGGAGATTGTACGGACGACATAGAATTACATATGGAGGACAAATTGGGGACAAATTCGAAAAACGACGGTATTGTCGATTACGGATACGCGGCTTGGGCGGGATTCCTAGGCGGAAATCTTTCGAGCTTCGTCAAGTGGGGATCCGAGATCCCTTTCCCGCCCCGGGAGGCCGGCCGCATCTCGCCACCCTTCGCCATCCTCAAGGCGCTTGGCCTGAACGCCGAGGACATGACCTACGTTTTCACCGGTCACGTCATCAATTACGGCGTCGCCCTGGTGCACCAGGGCTTCTCGATCGTCTTCGGCCTGCTCTATTGCCTGCTCGCAACGGCATGCCCGCTCGTGACGCTGGGGCAAGGACTGGCCTTCGGACTGATCATAACCCTCCTGTTCCACGCCATCCTGCTGCCGCTGGGCGGCTGGGCGCCCCAGGTCTGGGACATTTCCGCCCATGAGGTGTTCTCGGAGGTGTTCGGGCACCTGCTCTGGGCTTGGACGATCGAGATCGTCCGGCGTGACATGGTGAGGATGCGGTTCGCGTCAGCGTCCACCTTGGCGAAAGCCAGCTCTGACGTTCGATCGATGGCAACGAACAGGTAGAGGGTGCCATCTCCCGTCCAGACCTCTGCGAGATCGATGTGGACATAACCGATGACATCATCGGCAAAGCGCGTCGTCTTGCGCTGATCGCCTTTTCGGCCCTTCGCCGCATCGGCCGCCGTCTGCCGAGCTCGCCACGTCTGGCGTCGTCGGGCTGACGCCGCAGCGTCCGGCGGCGGCCCTCACACCGTCTTGACGGCGCTGTCTTGCGCGACGGAGCGCCTCCGTCGTGCGGGCGCTGCCGTGGCGCCTTCGGCCCAGCGCGCATCCCGCGGGATCCAACACCCGATCTCAGGGGTCTGCCCGCAGCATCGCCGACATGGCGGGGTCCGCGGGAATGTCGGCTTCCGCCGCCTCCGGGGAGGACGGGAGCGGGCCGCTTTCGGCCTTTGCATCGGTTGCCGGTCATCCGGCGCGTCTTCGGGGACGCGGTGCTGGCGTGTCTCACACCTCTCCTTGCACAGGGCTTGCAGGTTGCCGACGGCAGTCGGGCAACTGAGGTGCGATCAGCCATGGAGGAGCGGGCAAGCAACGCAACGTCGAGCACTTACTGGCGCACGCAGGAGATGTTCCTCATCCAAGAGGTCATGAACCTCGTCGGTAAGGGCCTGCACCTCGACCAGGTCGCCCGCGAGATGCTGCACCTGCTCTCGGAGATCGTCGGGCTCAACCGTGGACGCATCGTCCTGAAGGACCCTGACGGCGCCGGCTATCGCATCGCCCATTCCTACGGCCTGACCCGCGAGGAGGTCGCCCGCGGCCGGTATGCGCCGGGCGAGGGCATCACCGGCCGTGTCATCCAGGATGGCCACCTCGTCATCGTCCAGGACATCGACAATGACCCGGTCTTCCTAGGGCGTGCGGTCGAGCGCGCGCGACTGCCCCGTGGCGCGGTGTCGTTCCTGGCGCTCCCGATCCGGGTCGAGCAGAGAACTGTCGGCGCCATCGCCTGCCACAGGATCCGCCACCGGGAGCGACCGCTCTCCGACGACCTCACCCTCCTTCGCATCATCGCCACGATGGTCAGCCAGTTGCTGACCCTGAACGAGCGGGTCGAGCGGAAGACACGCGCGCTCGAGGAGCACAACGATATGCTGGCTCGCGAGTTGCGCATCAAGCGGGCCCGCTACGGCATCATCGGCACCTCGCCCGCGCTGCTGCGCGCGCTCGTACAGGTCGAGAAGGTCGCGGACGCGACCGCGAGCGTCCTGCTGCTCGGCGAGTCCGGCACCGGCAAGGAACTGTTCGCCCGCGCGCTCCACCTCGCAAGCCCCCGGCGGGACCGGCCGTTCGTCAAGGTGAACTGTGCGGCCATTCCAGAGAGCCTCTTCGAATCGGAACTGTTCGGCCACGAGCGCGGCGCGTTCACCGGGGCGGTCGCGGCACGCGCCGGCTGGTTCGAGCAGGCGAGCGGCGGCACCATCTTCCTCGACGAGATCGGCGAGATGCCGGCGATCCTCCAAACCAAGCTGCTGCGGACCCTGCAGGAGGGGACGGTCGTTCGCCTCGGTGGCAAACGGGAGATCCGCGTCGACATGCGCCTGGTCGCCGCGACCAACCGGGATCTCGCGGCCGAGGTCGCCCACGGCCGCTTCAGGGAGGACCTCTTCTACAGACTCAACGTCATCCCGATCACCCTGCCGCCCCTGGCCGAACGGCGAGACGACATTCCGGACCTCGTGCTGCATTTCCTGACGCAGGCGAACCAGGCCAACCAGCGCAACGTCAACCTGACCCGGTCGGCCGTCGCACATCTCGCCCGCCAGCCCTGGCCGGGCAACATCCGCCAACTCGCCAACTTCATCGAGCGGCTCGTCTTGCTGGCCAGCGAGGGCGTTCTCGACGTCGACGACCTGCAGCCGATGCTTGGGGGCGTGACTGTCTCGGGGGCGGTTGCGCCGGGGCCGGCACGGCACATCGTGCCGACAGGGGGAGACCCGGTCCATGCGATGGGCGGCCTTCGGCCCTATCTGCCCGCCGACTCGCACGATGGCGCGCAGTTGCGCCTGGCCCTCACGCAAGCGGGTGGCAACAAGACCCGCGCCGCGCAGAGGCTTGGCCTCACCGAGCGCCAGTTCTCCTACCGCTGGCGGAAGCTCCAGCCGAGGGCCTAACCAGCCTCGCCTAAGTCCGACAATGTCGACACAATGTCGACATTCACTGTCGCAACCGGGCGATCAAATCACCGCGGCCCTTACCTAAGAATTTGGAAAACCTAGATTTTCAAAGATAATCACCGGCTCGGCCATCCTGGCATCTGCCTTGCGCAAGTCCTTCCGAGCAGCCCCCGACAATTGCGGGGCTGAGCCGGAAGAGGAACACCAGATGAGCGCGAGCGCCGCCCCGAAGACCGTCACCACCTACCTGCGTCCGATCGACCGCGACGGCCTGATGCAGTTCGCCGAGAAGGGCCGCTGCAATCCCGGCTCGCGCGGCACCAACAAGGTGCACACGGTCGTCGACGGCCAGTACCGCACCCTCAGCTACGTCGGCGACCATGCGCCCGTCGTGGTCGACGAGCCGCTGCATCTGTTCGGCGAGAACACCGCGCCGGCGCCCGGCGAGATCGTGCTCTCCGCCCTCGGCGGCTGCCTCGCGGTCGGAATCACCGCGGTGGCGACCTGGAAGCAGGTGCGCCTCTCCCGCCTGGAGCTCCACATCGAGGGCGACATCGGCAACCCGGCCGCCTGGGGCGCCGGCGGGGCGGAGAAGAAGCCGGAGGATATGGGCTTTCAGGAGATCCGGGTCGCCGTGACCATCGAGGGCGACGCGACCCGCGAGGCGCTCGACGAGATCGTGCGCCACGCGAACCACTTCTCGCCGGTGGCCAACACCCTGCGCAACCCGGTCCCCTTCAAGATCGGCCTGGCCGATTGAGCGCGTCGGCGGGACCCGGCAGGCCCGCCCCCTTTCCCCTTCCTGAGGAGATTGCACGATGTCGAGCGCCCTCGCCCTTCCACCGGCCGGGCCCTCCGTGACGGAGGCGCCGTTCGCGAGCCCGGCCGGCCGCACGTGGACGGACGAGACCGTCCTCGCCGAGACGACGGCCATTGCCGACGGCCCCCTGGGCGCGGCGGCGAGCAAGATCGACCACGGCGCGTACCCGCTCGACATCATGGGCAGGCTCGGAGACGCAGGCGCGCTCGGCGTCCATCTCGACCGGCACGGCGCGCGCGTCGGCCTGGCCATCGCCGCCATGCAGGCGGCGAGCCGGGCCTGCGGCGCCACCGGCTTCCTGATGTGGTGCCACGATGTCTGCGGCCTCTACCTGGAGCGCTCGGGCAACCCGGCGCTCTCCGGCGCATTCCTCGACGACCACGTCGCGGGCCGCACCTTCGGCGGCACGGCGCTCTCCAACCCGATGAAGGCGTTCGCCGGGATCGAGCCGATCCTCCTGCGCGCCCGTCGCGTGCCCGGAGGCTACCGGGTCAGCGGCATGCTGCCCTGGGTCAGCCACATCGGCGCCGGCCAGTACTGCGGGGCCATCGCGGGCGTCCTCGGCGCCGGCGACGCCATCAGCCACGAGATCATGTTCCTGCTGCGCTGCGACCGCGCGGAGCTGCGGCCCTGCCCGCACTTCTCCGGCATGGAGGGCACCAGCACTTGGGGCGTGCGGCTCGACGAGTACTTCGTCGGGCAGGACGATCTGATCGCCGATCCGGCCCGGCCCTTTATCGGAGGGATCCGGGGCGCCTTCATCCTGCTCCAATGCGGCATGGGGCTCGGCGTGGCCGAGGGAAGCCTCGACGCCATGCTGGCGGTTGAGGAGACCCTTGGGCACGTCAACCAGTTCCTCGATGACCGCCCCGACACGGTCGCGGCCGAGCTCGCGGAGCTCCGCGCCCGGGTGATGCGGCTCGCCGAGACGCCCTACGATGGCTCGACCGACTACCTGATCGACGTCCTCGACGCCCGGGCCCAGACCGCCGAGCTGGCCCTGCGCGCGTCGCAGTCGGCGCTCCTGCATCAGGGCGCGCGCGGCTACCTGATGTCGGCGGCCCCGCAGCGCCGCGTCCGCGAGGCGCACTTCGTCGCCATCGTCACGCCGGCGATCAAGCACCTGCGCTGGGAGATGGCACGCCTGTCCCGAGAGGTGCTGCCGAGCGGCACCGGCGTGGGAGGTCGGGCATGACCGTCCTGGAACCCACCGACGGCCTCGGCCCCTGGAAGCAGTTCCTCTGCCGGGCCTGCGGGCTGATCTACGACGAGGGCGAGGGCGATCCCGACAGCGGCTTGCCGCCCGGAACCCGGTTCGCCGACATCCCGGACGATTGGGCCTGCCCGATCTGCGGGGTGACCAAGTCCGACTTCGAACCGTACCGGCGGCGGGCCCCGGTCGCGCCGGTGCCGGCGGCCGCGGCCGCGCGGCGCCGGCCGGGCGTGGTGATCGTCGGCGCCGGTGCCGGGGGATGGGCGGCCGCGGAGGCGATCCGGGCCGAGGACACCCAGGTTCCGATCACACTGGTGACGGCCTGCGGCGGCGACGTCTACCACAAACCAGAACTCTCGGTTGCGTTGGGACGCAACCTGTCGCCGGACAGGCTGCGTCGGGAGACGGGCGCCGCGGCGGCTGCCCGCCTGGGCCTGCGCCTGATGGCCGACACCGTGGCCGTGGGCCTTTCCCCGGAGCCGCACAGCCTGCGCACCACGCGCGGCACCCTGGGGTACACCGCCCTCGTCCTGGCCCACGGCGCACGTCCGGCGCTGCCGGCCTGCCTCGACCCGACCCTATGCTGGCGCGTGAACGACCTCGCGGCCTGGGCCTCCCTGCACGCCGAACTCGCACAGGGCCCCCGTGCCGTCGCGGTGATCGGCGCCGGCATGGTCGGCTGCGAACTCGCGGAGGACCTCGCCCGGGCCGGACACGCCGTGACGCTCGTCGGGATCGGGGCGCTGCCGCTGCCCGAGCTCCTGCCGGACGTGGCGGGCCGCCGGCTCCTGGCCGGACTCGAAGGGCTGGGCGTGCGCTACCAGGCCAACGCCGTCGTGCGCGGCCTCGGCCGCCGGCCGGGCGGCGAGGTCGCGCTCACGTTCGCGGACGGGACGATTCTGGTCGCCACGACGGTGATCGCCGCGACCGGGCTCGCCACGCCCTCGCGGCTCGTGCGCGGTGCCGGGCTCGCCTTCGACCGCGGGATCGTCGTCGATCCGGCGACCCTGCGCACGAGCGGACCCGACATCTTCGCGCTCGGCGACTGCATCAGCATCGCGGGGCGACCCTGCCGCTTCATCGAGCCGATCGCCCGCCAGGCCGAGGCCATCGCCCACGCGATCCTGGGCCGGGAGCATCCGGGCTACGCGCACGCCGCGCCCGTCATCCGTCTGAAGACGCGTTCGACACCGATCGCGCTGCACGGCGCGCCGCTCCCCGGGGAGCCCTGGCACATCGTCGAGCACACCGAGAGCCGGCTCGCGATGGAACAGCGGCGCGACGGCGAGGTCACCGCCTGGCTGGCCGCCTGAGGCGCTGACGATGACGAACGATTTTCACGCAACCGATCCCGCCTTGGCGCAGACGCACGGACAGGTCGAGGCCAGCCTCTCGGCCACGACCCCGCGCCCCGCCGTGCACGGCCTCAACGACGAACCGACCCATACCGCAACCTTTGCCATGCACGATCCCCGGAACCGCGCCGCGGCGGTGATCGACAGCGTGATCGCCCAGGTCGGCGAACAGGGCCGGACCGTCGCGTGGATCCTGGAGACCCCCGGCCACGCCGCCCCCCTGTCGGCCGCGCCGCACCTCCGGGAGGGTCTTGGCGGCCGGCTCGGGATCGGGCGCGGCATCCTCCAGGTGCAGGACGCGTGCGGCACGCTGTTCAACGCGGGGACTGAGGTCGCCCGCACAGGCGCCGCGTTCGACCGGTTGTTCGACGAGGGTGACGGCTTCCGTGACGGTCGGGACGGGAGCGTTCGCGATCGCGGGCGTCTACCGCGTCGACTGGGCCCTGGTCCCGGCCGTCGCGGAAGGCGCCGGCAGCGGCCGCTCTGGGCTTCCCCGGCCCTCCGCCCGTGCAACCCGCAAGAGCCCGCTCGACACGGTGCCGGGAAGGCTCATTGGAGGTGCCGGCCTCGCGATGCTGCTCCGGTGATCCGGCACGGTTCGACGCGGCCGAGAGACCGTCACCGGCCCACCGTCTCGACCTTCGCCAGCCAGGCGGGGGGATGCTGATCCAGGCGAAGATTTCATGATGCGGCGCGCTTGGCGCGACAGTTGCTGCGAATTTCAAGACTTCAACGCCGGAGTTCTCGATGGCCCGTTCCGACAATCCTTTTAATGCCCGGCGCAGGCTCGGCGGCTGCTCCTGCGGTGCGCATGCGGACCAAGCCGCGCACGAAGCCTCTCTCCCGTCGGGCGACGCCGCGGTCGTGCGCGTCGTCGAGGCAGCGATGCTGCGGGCGGTGTTCCCGCACGATGCCGGACGCCGCGCCTTCCTGAAGAGTGTCGGCGCCGCGACCGCCGCAGCGGCGGTCGCCCAGTTCCTGCCCACGCAGTTCGTGGCCGAGGCGTTCGCCGAGGCCGGCAGGCCGGAAAGGGCGGATCTCAAGGTCGGCTTCATCCCGATCACCTGCGCCACGCCGATCATCATGGCCAAGCCCATGGGCTTCTACGAGAAGCAGGGCCTGAACGTCGACGTCGTCAAGACCGCCGGGTGGGCGGTGGTGCGCGACAAGACCCTGAACAAGGAATACGACGCCGCCCATATGCTCGCGCCGATGCCGATCGCGATCACGCTCGGCCTCGGCTCGAATCCCGTTCCCTTCGCGGTGCCGGCGATCGAGAACGTCAACGGCCAAGCGATCTGCCTCGCCAACAAGCACAAGGACAATCGCGACCCGAAGAACTGGAAGGGCTTCAAACTCGCCATCCCGTTCGACTACTCGAACCACAACTACTTGCTGCGCTATTACTTGGCCGAGCACGGCATCGATCCCGACACCGACGTGCAGCTCCGCTCGGTGCCGCCGCCGGAGATGGTCGCGAATCTGCGCGCCGACAACATCGACGGCTTCCTGGCGCCGGACAACATCGTCCAGCGCGCGGTCTACGACGGCGTCGGCTTCATCCACGTGCTGTCGAAGGAGATCTGGGACGGGCATCCCTGCTGCTCGTTCTCGGTCGCGCAGGACACGATCCGCGAGATGCCGAATGCCACGGCCGCGCTCCTGCGCGCCATCCTCCAGGCGACCGCCTACGCCTCGCGGCTGGAGAACCGCAAGGAGATCGCCGCCGCAATCGCGCCCGCGAACTACCTGAACCAGCCGCTCACCGTCGTGGAGCAAGTCCTGACCGGTACCTACGCGGACGGCCTCGGCAGCGTCAGGAAGGATCCGCGGCGGGTCGCCTTCGACCCGTTCCCATACGAGAGCTTCGCGATCTGGACGCTGACCCAGATGAAGCGCTGGGGCCAGATC
Organism: Methylobacterium sp. XJLW; assembly: GCF_003254375.1. NCBI lineage: Bacteria > Pseudomonadati > Pseudomonadota > Alphaproteobacteria > Hyphomicrobiales > Methylobacteriaceae > Methylobacterium > Methylobacterium sp. XJLW. The sequence continues at coordinate 1,896,638 of NZ_CP016429.1, forward strand.
AAGGGCGATGTCGACTACGCCGCCGTAGCGAGGCAGGTCTACCGCGCCACCGATGCCGCCAAGCTGATGAAGCAGGACGGCCTCGCCCCGCCGGAAGCCACCACGAAGACGTTCGTGGTGATGGGCAAGCCCTTCGATCCGGCCAAGCCCCAGGAATACCTGGATTCCTTCAAGATCAAGCGCGCGAGCTGAGTCATGCAACGCACCCTGACCCTGCGCGCCGGTATCCTCTCCCTGGCGCTCCTCGCGGTGATCCTACTCGGCTGGCAGGTCGCGGTGAGCGGCACGGCCAAGACCGAGGCGATGGATCCGGAATACGCGGCCCTGATGGGTCAGGCGGCCACCACCGGCAAGTCGGCCATGCCCGGCCCCCTGGATGTCGGGGCGACCATCTGGGGGCACCTGAGTGACCCGTTCTACGACCGCGGCCCGAACGACAAGGGCATCGGTATCCAGCTCGCCTATTCGATCGGGCGCGTGGCGCTCGGCTACGGCTTGGCGGTGCTGGTGGCGATCCCGGTCGGCTTCCTCATCGGCATGTCGCCGCTGATGAGCCGGGCGCTCGATCCGTTCATCCAGATCCTGAAGCCGGTCTCGCCGCTCGCCTGGATGCCGCTCGCCCTCTACACCATCAAGGACTCGGCCCTGTCGGCGATCTTCGTGATCTTCATCTGCTCGCTCTGGCCGATGCTGATGAACACCGTGTTCGGCGTGTCGAGCACGCGGAAGGAGTGGCTCAACGTCGCCCGGACCCTGGAGGTCGGGCCGGTGCGCCGGGCGTTCACGGTGATCCTGCCGGCCGCCGCGCCGACCATCCTCACCGGAATGCGCATCTCCATCGGCATCGCCTGGCTCGTGATCGTCGCGGCCGAGATGCTCGTGGGCGGCACCGGCATCGGCTACTTCGTCTGGAACGAGTGGAACAACCTCTCGATCACCAACGTGATCACCTCGATCTTGGTGATCGGCGTCGTCGGCATGGCCCTCGACCAGCTGCTGGCGCGCGCGCAGCGCCTCGTCACCTTCCCCGAATGAGGCACCCGATGAGCAAGCTGCTTCCCTTCGTGCGGCGCTCCAGCCGTGCCGCCCCCGCTCCCGTTCAGGCCGGGACCAGCCGCATGTCGAACGCAGAGAAGTTCATCTCCATCGAGGGGATCGCGCGGCGCTATCCGGGGCCAGGGGGCAAGACGGCCACGATCTTCGAGGACCTGTGGCTGCCCATGCGCCGGGGAGAGTTCGTGTGCATGATCGGGCACTCGGGCTGCGGCAAGACCACGGTGCTCAACATCCTGGCGGGGCTCGAGGCCCCGTCCGAGGGCGTCGTCATCGTGGATGGGCAGGCGATCGAAGGAACCAGCCTCGATCGGGCGGTGATCTTCCAGGGCCACGCCCTGCTGCCCTGGCGCAGCGTGCTCGGCAACGTCGCCTACGCGGTCTCCGCGCGCTGCCGGACGGCGCCCAGGGCCAAGGTCGAGGCGCGCGCGAGGAAGGCCATCGCCACGGTGGGACTGGCGGGCTCCGAGCACAAGCGCCCGTCCGAACTGTCGGGCGGCATGAAGCAGCGCGTCGGCATCGCCCGGGCGCTCTCGATCGAGCCGAAGATCTTGCTGATGGATGAGCCCTTCTCGGCGCTGGACGCGCTGACCCGGGGAACCCTGCAGGACGAGGTCCGCCGCATCTGCGTCGAGACCGGCCAGACGGTGTTCATGATCACACACGACGTCGACGAGGCGATCTATCTCGCCGACCGGATCGTGCTGATGACCAACGGACCCCGAGCGAGGGTCGCGGAGATCGTCGAGAACCCGCTGCCGAAGGACCGTGATCGCACGCAGCTCCACCATGCACCCGGGTATTACGCCCTGCGCAACCACCTGATCGACTTCCTGGTGACCCGCTCCACGACACTGCGGGACGCGATGCCGGACGGGTACGACCCGCGCCATCCGCCGGTCGTGCGGCCTTCCCTGAGCGAGGCGGACGCGGCAGCCGGCGCCGCCGAGCCTCCAGCCCGCCGGGCCTGATCCGCGGCCATCGCCCACGCGGCGGGATAGCCGCCGCCGGATCGCGCGGAAGGCATCGGCAGTCCCGACGCTAAACCGCTTCGCCCGTCGCCCTCCCCCGGTGCGCGAACGCGAGGCGTGACTTGCCGAACTCCTCGGCCTCACCGAGGCGGAGGAGCGGATGCTCAACGAGCCGCTGATCTACCGGTTCTACGAGCGGGTGATGGTCTACGGCACGACCTTCGAGGAGCTGATCCAGGAGGGGTTCGGCGACGGCATCATGTCGGCCATCGACTTCAACATGGACATGGCCCGCGAGGCCAGCAACAAGGGCGACCGGGTGCGGCTCACCATGTCGGGCAAGTTCCCGCCGCACAAATCTTACGGCAACAACGACGACAGGCCGGAATACGGGCTCAAATCATAATGAAATCAGGTCCGACCGGCGGCTCTCAATGTGGTGTAAATGCTTCCAGTATAATTACGACCAGAACAACTTGAGATTTACGATCTGCCAATGAGCCTGTAATGTTTCGGTGTGAGCCCGGTCAACCGCCGAAAAGCCGTTGCCAGATGGCTTTGACTGGAGAAGCCCGTATCGAAGGCAATCGCCGTGACGGCAAGGTCGGTCGAGAGGAGCATGGTCTTGGCCCGCTCGACACGGCGTGAGAGGACATACTGGTGAACCGTCGTTCCCCATTGCTTGAGGCACACGCGGGATAGGGTGCGAGGGGATACGCCGATCTCGGCGGCAAGCGCCTCGAGGGAGAGGTCCTCGGCGAGCCGCTCTTCGATCAGGTCGCGGATGCGCCGCATCTCGCCGCGATCCAGCGCATCGTTCTCCAACGCCGTCCGTGATGAGCGACCGTTCGCCGTATAGGCCCGGACAAGGCGCACGACCATCGCGTGGACCAGCTCGTCGACATAGAGCGCCGATGAGGCATCGGGCTCCTCCCGCAGGATCTCCAGGATGGCCAGGGCCAGCTGCTCGAGGAGCGGATCAGACGTTCCGAGCGGAATGTCGAGCTCGACCCGTGGCGCCGTCGCACTCCACATCTGGCGCGCGGTCTCGTCGATCAAGCCCTGGCGGAGATGCATCGCAAGCATCTCGGAGCGTCCGCGTCTTTGCCACTCGCTCTTGTCGTGGGCGGGGATCAGGTGGAACTGCCGGGGGCGCAACGTGCTCGCCTCGGTCGCGCCGCCGCGCCCGATGCGTCGACGGATCTGGGCCGGACGCGCGACGCAGTAGCCGAGGCAGGGATTGCCGACCGGATCGAGTGTCCCCGTCCACGGCTCGACGGCGACGTGCTGCGCGTGAATGTCCCGCCAGCCCCGCCCCGTGCTGCGGGCCAGCGCGATATTCTTCGGCCAGGAGCCGATGTCACGCGTCTGCATCGTCGCGCTCGTCATGTCCCCGACCCTGTCGGCACGTCCCGCCAGCCTCCGCGCTGCACGCTGTCCGGAATCTGTTCGAGCCCGGCCCGAATTTGGAAGAGTGCCGTCCAAAGCTAAGGGCAGTCTAGGGCTTGAACAAGTCATCACTGGCGGACAGCTCGGCATTCGACTGCTCGTTCCGCAACTGTATTGGCTCAATTTCGAGCAGATAGCTCGCTTCTCCGGCAGGATGTTCGGCTGGACGGAGCGTGCGTGGAGAGCGGGCACGATGTCCTCATTGTTCAGCGAACTCCGGGTCCGCGATGTCACGTTGCGCAACCGCATCGCGGTCTCGCCGATGACCCAGTTCTCGTCGCCGGACGGCCTCGTGAACGATTGGCACTTGGTCCATCTGGGCTCGAAGGCGGCGGGCGGCGCCGCGCTCGTGGTGGTCGAGCAGGCGGCCGTGTCGCCGGAAGGCCGCATGTCCACGCAATGCGCGGGCATCTGGAACGACGAGCAGGGTGAAGCCCTGGCCCGGATCGCCCGCTTCGTCTCGACCGTCGGGGCCGTGCCCGGCATCCAGCTCGGCCACACGGGCCGCCGGGGCTGCGTCGAGCCTCCGTGGAAAGGCGGCGGCCATCTGCCGGAAGATCACCCCGACGCGTGGGAGATGATCGGCCCCTCCGCGGATGCGTTCGGCGGGGTCATGCCGCGCATCCCGCGGGCCATGACGCACGACGATATCGCGACCGTCACGCGCCAGTACGCCGAGGCCGCACGCCGGGCGCGGGACGCCGGCTTTCAGTGGCTGGAGATCCACTGCGCGCACGGTTTCCTCCTGTCGAGCTTCTTTTCGCCCCTCGCCAACCGGCGCACCGATGAATACGGCGGCGATTTCGCCGGGCGCAGCCGGCTGCTTGTCGAGGTCTTCGAGGCCGTCCGCTCGGAATGGCCCGAGCGGCTGCCGCTCTCCATGCGGTTCGGCGTGACGGAATTCGCACCCGGCGGCCAGACCATCGACGAGTCGGTCGAACTGGCCCGCCTTCTCGCCCCCCGGGGACTCGACCTCGTGGACGTCTCCTTCGGCGGCAACTCGGGCCGCGCCCAAACGCCGTGGGACGAAGAGGGCTTCATGGTCCCGGCGGCGCAGCGAATCCGCAAGGAGGCGGGGGTCCTGACCGCCGCGAACTGGAACCTGGCTGATCCCGTCTTCGCGGAATCGATCGTCAGGGAGGGCCAAGTCGACATCGTCATGCTCGGCAGGCCGATGCTCGCGAACCCCCACTGGCCGGTCTACGCGGCGATGGTTCTGGGCGAGGCGCGCCCCTACGACATGCTGCCTGTCCAGTTCAAAACTTGGCTCAACAAGTATCAACGCAGCCGCGTCAACAACGGATTCGGCCACGTGGTCGCCGATGCCGCATCGAAGGCTGCCGAATAACCGCCCGATATAACATCAACGCGTCGAAGCCGGAGGTCGAACGGTGTCAGCAGAGGAAACACATCTCGAAGTCCCGAAGAACGATCTGCCGCAGGCCCGACTCGGATGGATCATGGCGTGCATTCAGACGGTGATCTACGGCAGCTTCGTCGGCACCTTCATCGTTTCGCCCGCCACCATGACGCGGCCGATCGCGCCCGGGATGGCCGTGACGGTCGCCACCGTCGGCGGCCTCCTCGCCATCCTGTCCACCATGATCCTGACGGGACTCTACGTCCTGCTCGCCAACCGTCTCACCGCGCGCTGAGGAGGCGACCCCATGCGAAGATCCCTATTGGCCACCCTGCTGCTCCTGGGCGCGACCGCCCCGGCGCTCGCGGGCGATCCCGGCGGCGGCCTGAACGCCGCGGCGATCGGAATGTTCGTCGGCATCGTCATCGTGACGCTGGGCATCACCTACTGGGCGGCCCGGCGCGCTCAATCCGCCGATCAGTTCTATGCCGCCGGGGGCCAGATCTCCGGCTTCCAGAATGGCATCGCGCTGGCCGGTGACATGATATCGGCCGGCGCGCTCCTCGGCCTCGCCGGATTGATCTGCTCCTCCGGCTTCGACGGCCTGATCTTCGCCGTCGGCTACGCGACCGGCCTGCCCTTCGTCGTCTTCCTGGTGGCCGAGAGATTGAGGAAGCTCGGCCGCTACACGGTGGCCGACGTCCTCGCGACGCGCCTGTCGGAAACGCCGATCCGCATCTTTACTGCCATCGCCACCCTCGTCATCGTGATGTTTTACCTCATCGCCCAGATGGTCGGGGCGGGACAGTTGATCCGACTGCTTTTCGGGCTGGACTATCTCTACGCGCAGATCCTCGTGGGCGCGCTGATGATCTGCTACGTGATGTTCGGCGGCATGGTGGCGACGACTTGGGTGCAGATCGTCAAGGCGACGCTGCTGCTCGCCGCCGGCGTCGCGATCGCGCTGCTCATCCTGGCGCGCTTCGGATTCGACTACGACAGCCTCATCGCCCAGGCCATTGCGGTGCATCCGAAGCACGCCGCCATGATGATGCCCCAGGTCTATTCGGGCAGCGTGTGGCAGTCGATCTCCCTTGGCATGACCCTGATGCTCGGGGCGGCAGGCCTGCCGCATGTCCTGATGCGCTTCTTCACCGTCCCGGATACCCGTGCCGCCCGCGTGTCGGTGTTCTGGGCGGTGATGTGCCAGAGCGGCTTCTTCGCCCTCATCTTCGTCATCGGCTTCGGAGCGCTGGCCATCATAGGCGGGGACCCGGCCTATCTCGACGCCAAGGGCGCCATCCGCGGCGGCGGCAACATGGCCACCGTCCATCTGTCGCACGCCTTGGGTGGCGACACGCTCATGGGCCTCGTCTCCGCCGTGGCGTTCGCCACGATCCTGGCGGTGGTCGCAGGACTGACGCTGACGGGAGCCTCGGCGGTTTCGCACGATCTCTACGCCCGCATCATCGGCCGGGGCCGGGCAACGGAGCGCAGCGAGATCCGCGCCTCGCGGCTCGCCACGGTCGGCCTCGGCATCATCTCGGTACTGCTCGGCATCGCCTTCCAGACCCAGAACGTCGCCTACATGATCAGCCTCGCCTACGCGGTCAGCTGCAGTTCGACCCTGCCGCTGCTGATCCTGGCGCTGTACTGGAGCGGCCTGACGACCCGGGGCGCCATCGCGGGAGGGGTGACCGGGCTCGTCGGCGCGACCGTCCTGACGGTTCTCGGCCCGCCGGTCTGGGTGAAGGTGCTCGGAAACGCCGCACCGATCTTCCCGATCGATCCGCCCACGATCGTGACGATGCCATTGGCATTCCTCACGGCGTTCGTGGTCTCGGCGATGGACCGCAAGTCCGCGCCCGCGGCGGCGATGTCGCCCGCGACCTAGCGCTACTCCTGCGGGGCCTCGCGATCTCGACCGTTGCGAGCCCCCCCCCCTTGACGGTTCCGCCATGGGCACGCGCCGGTCAGGCATAGAAGCAATCCATCGCGGAACGATGAAAGGTCCGCGTCCCAAGTATAAGGTTCACAAAGCGGGAATTCTGCTTCCGGCCATGACCGCCGGATCGTGGGCGCTTCAGAATGACTGGGTTGGGTGCTTTCCTGCCCATCGGCTTTCGGCGGCCGAATCCGTAAGTTCGCCCGTTCGCCCGGATCGTGTCGGTCGACGGATGCGCGCCCATTTGGGTCGTCCAAGTCCCCCAAGGCAGTGCCCGAAAGCGGCACGCGACATGACGGCGTGCGCCGGCTTGCGCGCATGACAACGGCAGCCAACCGAGACCAGCCAATATGCCCCACGGATCGTTGCGGGCGGGCCCCTCTGCGCAACGCGAACCTGTCCCATGGTGACGCTTGTCGCCCCAGGACAGGACGGCAGCGTCGAAGATCGAGCAGAATGGCTTTGAGCCGCGCGGTCACACGACGATGGCGTGCACGGTCCGGTCCGTCGGGGCCAAGGTCGAGACTGGTCACGCTTGCTGCCAGGGCCAAAATCCAAGTGCCGGCTCTTCGGCAGCAGCCTCAAGGTGCTTCTGAACCAGCCGAACAGAACTGCACTTGAGACGGGCGAATATTTAGGGATCTCGAAACCAGGAAACATGGACATCGTTCCAGGTCGAGGGTCGTGCGCTTCACCGGCCGGACCGGTAGCGCGCTGAACGCGCCGCGATCGAAAAATGGCGGCTCAAGCGAGGATCTGCGCCCCCGACGCAACGCCGCTCGCCGACGAAGCAAGTCACACGAACAACATTCCAACCGGCCGACCCTCGCCCCCAGTGCGTCCGGTGCGCAGATCCGAGGCGCTGCAGGCTAATCGAAGAGTCCTTCCACCCGCCCTCGACGAAGCGGAATCTTAGCCTCGTCGCCTCAAGTAAAATGGCATTCTGTTTTCTTGAACGACGATATCGTTTGCGCATAATTTCTTTGCCTGAGGGGACACAAGCGATCTTTCCCCGAAAAAATATAAACAATATGATTCTTTACTGGGGCATCACTTCGGATGTCCTTGCTATACCGAGACGACTCGCCGATGCAGTTTGCACCTTCCGCCATCTCTCGCAGAGTCTCATCCCGGCTCGGGGTTCGGCGAGGCTGTCTCGCACTCCTTGCCCCTCTCTCCGCCGAGGCCCTGTCGCCGAGCGCCGTCGAGACCGTCACGGGCGAGGCGGGCCCGCAGACGGATGCCGGCGCGATCGGCGGCGCCCCTCATGGCGGCGTCAAATGGCATGGGCCGCGGGCGCCCGACGCGGCCTCGCTGGCTGCGGCGGGGTTGTCAGGCCGACCTGATCTCAGGAGGCACCGGCGGCGCCTGTTCTCGCGACAAGCTCGTGTTCGAGGTCTACGCTCATCTTGCCGTAGGGAACGGTATCTTCTTCGAGCCGGTGGTCCAGTACGTCGTGAACGGTGATCCGTACTGGAATCCGTACGCGGCCAATCGCTCGAAAGACGGCGTTGACGTTGACGCCACGCGGATCGTCCCGCTGGCGGCGATCTTCGGCCTCGCTCCGGGCTGAACCGCCCGACCTTCCCGCCCTCACCACACCGACTGCGACGCGCTGCCATGCCCGGCCAGACCATTCGCTTCAACGCCTTCGCCATGAATTGCGTCGGCCATCAATCGCCCGGCCTTTGGGCCCACCCGCGAGACCGTTCGTGGCGATACAAGGACTTGGAATACTGGCAGGATCTCGCTCGGACTTTGGAGCGGGGCATCTTCGACGGTGTCTTCATCGCGGATGTCGTCGGATACTACGATGTCTACAAGGGCTCCAACTGGCACGCCCTCGAGCAGGCGGCCCAGATCCCCGTGAACGATCCGCTGCAGCTGGCCGCGCCGATCGCCCTCGCCACGGACCATCTCGGGATCGGCATCACTGCATCCACGTCCTTCGAGCATCCCTACACCTTTGCAAGGCGCCTCTCGACGGCGGATCACCACACCAAGGGCAGGATCGGATGGAACATCGTCACGTCCTACCTGGAGAGCGGAGCCAGGAATGTCGGCCAGAGCGGCCTGCAGCGCCATGACAACCGCTACGAGGTCGCGTCGGAATACGTCGAAGTTCTCTACAAGCTCTTCGAGGGGAGTTGGGAGGATGGGGCGGTCCTGCGGGACCGGGATAGGCGGATCTTCACGGACCCGTCGAAGGTCCATGAGATCGGCCACCGCGGGCGGCACTTCACGGTCCCCGGCTATCATCTCAGCGAGCCCTCACCGCAGCGCACACCCGTGCTCTACCAAGCCGGCGCGTCGGGCCCCGGCAAGGCCTTCGCGGCAACGCATGCCGAATGCGTCTTCGTGGCCGCGCCCCTCAAGGCGATGCTCAGGGCCTATGTCTCCGATGTCCGCGCCAAGGCCGTCGCCGCGGGGCGGTCGGCTGAGGACATCCTGATCTACAACCTCACGACCGTGATCGTCGCCGAGACCGACGAAGCCGCGCAGAGGACGTTCGAGGACTATCAAAACTACGCATCCTACGACGGCGCGCTCGTCTTCATGTCGGGCTGGAGCGGGATCGACTTCGGGCAATACGCACCGACCGATCTCGTGAAGAAGGTCGAGACCAACGCCATCGTCTCGATGGTCGAGACCTTCACGGCGGACGAGAAACCCTGGTCGATCGCCGAGTTGGCCCGGTGGGGCGGCATCGGCGGAATCGGGCCGGTCTTCGTCGGCTCGCCGACGACCGTCGCCGACATCCTGCAGGAATGGGTCGAGGAGACCGGGGTCGACGGCTTCAACCTCGCCTATGCGGTCACGCCCGAGACCTTCGAGGATACGGTCAACCTGCTGGTGCCGGAACTGCAGCGTCGCGGTGTCTATCCGAAGGCGTACAGGCCCGGGACCCTGCGCGAGAAACTGTTCGGACGCGGCGCCTACTTGCCCGAGTCCCATCCGGCTCACGGCTACCGGGACATCGAAGCCGTGAAGGCGCGCGAGGCCGCGGGCCTTGCGGCGGCCGAGTGAGGGCGGCGATGCCCGAACCTCTTCTCGACGTCTTGGACGTCTCACTCTCCTTCAGAGGCCTGAAGGCGCTCGACGCGTTGAGCTTCTCGGTGACGCGCGGCGAGATCTGCGCCCTGATCGGTCCGAACGGCGCGGGAAAGAGTTCGGTCCTCAACATCCTCAACGGCGTCTATCGCGCCGATGGCGGGGCGATCGTGTTCGACGGCGGCCGCCTGGGACAGATCCGTCCGGTCACGGCCGCGCGGCGGGGCATCGGGCGGACCTTCCAGCACGCGGCCCTGTTCGGCGGCCTGAGCGTGCGCGACAACGTTCTCGCCGGCCTGTCGCGCAAGAGCCGGACGACGCTCCTCGACGATGCCCTGGGCCTGCCGCGCGCGCGCGCGGAGACGCGCGGATGTCTCGCTGCAGCCGACGAGATCCTCGGCTTCCTCGATCTCGCTCCCCACCGCGACCGCCTCGTCTCGACCCTTCCCTACGGCCTTCAGAAGCGCGTCGATCTCGGGCGGGCGCTGATCGCGAAACCCAAGCTCCTGCTTCTCGACGAGCCCATGGCCGGGATGAACGGCGAGGAGAAGCGGGCCATGGCGCGTTTCATCAGGTCCGCGCGCGACACGCTCGGGACGACGATCGTCCTGATCGAGCACGATATCGGCGTGGTCCTCGGTCTCTCCGACCACGTCGTCGTCCTCGATTACGGGCGCAAGGTCGGGGACGGCCCACCGTCCCAGGTCCGCAGCGATCCGGCCGTCATCGCCGCCTATCTCGGCAAGCCGCAGTGAGGACCGCGCGATGAGCTTCTTCCTGGAGACGCTCGTGGGCGGAGTGCTCGCGGGCGTGATGTATGCCCTCGTCGCGATCGGCTTCGTGCTGATCTACAAGGCGTCCGGCGTGTTCAACTTCGCGCAGGGCTCGATGGTGCTCTGCGCTGCGCTGACCTTCGTGACCCTGACGGAGAAGGGACTTCCGTTCTGGCTCGCCGGTCTCGTCACCTTGGCGATCATGGTGACGCTCGCGGTGGCGGTCGAGCGGGTGGTGCTGCGCCCGCTGGTCAACCGCTCGCAGGTCACCCTGTTCATGGCGACGCTCGGCCTGTCCTACATCATCGAGGGCGGCTCGCAGTTTCTCATGGACGCGCGCGTCCACGAACTCGACCTCGGGATCGCCGACCTTCCGGTCGCGCTCGGACCGATCCAGGTCAGCTCGTTCGATCTGGTGGCCGCCGCCAGTGCCGGCGCGCTGGTCCTGGGTCTCGCCCTGTTCTTCGAACGCACCCGGATCGGCAAATCCCTGCGCGCCGTCGCGGACGACCCACAGGCCGCGCTCTCCGTGGGAATCCGGCTTCCGGCACTCTGGGCGGCCGTCTGGGCCGTGGCCGGGTTCGTCGCGCTGGTGGCGGGACTGCTCTGGGGCGCACGGCAGGGCGTCCAGTTCTCACTGACCTTCGTGGTGCTGAAGGCGCTGCCGGTGCTCATCATCGGCGGATTCACCTCGATCACCGGCGCCATCGCCGGCGGCCTCATCGTCGGGGCGGGCGACGCCCTGGCCGAGATCTATCTCGGGCCGCTCCTCGGCGGATCCGTCTCCACGTGGTTCGCCTACGGGCTTGCGGTCGCCTTCCTGCTGGTACGGCCGGCCGGATTGTTCGGCGAGCGGCCGATCGAAAGGGTCTGACGCGATGCCTCCCGCTGCCGCGGCCCTCGACGGCCGCGCCCTCGCCGCGACGTCCACGCCGGCCGGTTCACCGATCCGGGCAGCGGGCATTCTCGCCGCCCTTGCCATCGCCGCCGTGGCGGTGCCGGTCGTCGCGGACGACTACTGGTACAACGCGATCCTGATTCCGTTCCTGATCATGGCGCTGGCGGGCCTCGGCCTGAACCTGACCATGGGCTTCGCGGGCCAAGCGTCCCTCGGCACGGGCGCCTTCATGGCGGTCGGCGCGTACGCAACCTACAACCTCCTGCTCAGGGTGCCGGTGCTCCCGCTGCCCTTCAGCCTGCTCGGTGGAGGGCTGATCGCCGGCCTCGTCGGCCTCGTCGTCGGCCTGCCGAGCCTGCGGATCAGGGGGTTCTACCTCGTGGCGCCGACTTTGGCGGCGCAGTTCCTGATCGCGTGGACCTTCAATCAGGTCGGCTGGTTCTCGAACTACGCCACGTCGAGCGCGATCTCGGCCCCCCATCTGGCCTTGCTCGGCCGCGATCTGTCGAGCCCGGCCGGGCGTTACGCCTTGACGCTCGCGAGCGTCGTCGTCGTCACGGCCGTGGCGTGGCGGCTGGTGCGGAGTCGGACCGGCCGCGACTGGCGCGCCGTACGCGACGGCGAGACGGCTGCCGCGATCATCGGCGTCCCGGTATCCCGAGCGAAGCTGTCGGCCTTCTTCGTCGGGGCTGCCGTGAGCGGCGTGGCCGGCGCACTCTGGGCCTTCGCCTATCTCGGCACGGTCGATGCCCGAAGCTTCGATCTCGATCGCTCGTTCCAGGCGATGTTCATCATCATCGTCGGCGGTCTGGGCAGCCTGTCGGGAAGCTTCCTCGGCGCAGCGTTCATCGTGCTCACGCCGATCCTGCTCTCGCACCTGTCCGGCACGATCCTGGGAACGGGCCTCGACGGCGGGCAGATCGCCAATCTCCAGCGCGTCGTCTTCGGCGCCCTCATCATCGGCTTCCTGATCAAGGAGCCGAACGGCCTCGCCGCGCTCCTCGGGAGCCTCGTAGACCGCCTGCGCCGTCTGGCCCACCGACCTGACCCTCTCGGAGAAGACAGATGACCCGCCTCGCACGGACCATGCGCATCGTTGCGCTGGCCGCCCTTCTCGGAACCGGCACGGTCACCACGGCCCCGGCCGGAGACGCGGCCCGGCAATACTTCCCGCTCCCAACATTCCGCGTGGGCGCCTACGCCTCGTCCGGCATTCCCGTCTGGGCCGGGACCATCGATTACCTTCGCTACATCAACGAGGTCGAAGGCGGCATCAACGGCGTCAAGCTGTTCTGGGACGAGTGCGAGACCGAATGGGCGGTCGAGAAGGGCGTGGAGTGCTACGAGCGGGTGAAAGGCGGCCGTGACGGCTCGCCCGTGCCCCTCTTCCTGCCCCACGGCGATCCGGTCTCGAAGGCGCTTACCGAGAAGTCGGTGGCCGACAAGATCCCCCTCGTGACCACCGGCTACGGCCGAACGGAGGCCATCGACGGCCGCGTGTTTCCCTACAGCTTCACGGTTCTGTTCAGCTTCTGGAGCGAGGCCTCCTCGGCAATCAACTATATCGCCGAGCAAGTGGGCGGGAAGGACAGGCTCAAGGGCCTGAAGATCGCCACCGTCTACCACGACAGCCCGTATGGGAAGGAGACGCAGATCCCCCTCGACCTTCTGGCCAAGACCTACGGCTTCGAGAATATCCAGATCGCGGTGCCGCATCCCGGCAACGACCAGTCCGCGCAATGGGCGCGGATCCGGCAGATCAAGCCGGATTGGGTGTTCCTGCGGGGATGGGGCGTGATGACGCCGGTGGCGATCAAGACCGCCGCCAAGACGGGTTTCCCCGTCGATCACATCATCGGCGGGATCTGGTCGGGCTCCGAGGAAGACGTGCGCCCGGCCGGCAGCGTCGGGAAGGGATATCGCGCCATCACACCGTTCCCGGCGGGGCAGGACTTCGAGATCCTCAAGAAGATCAAGGCCGCCATCGTCGACAAGGGCCTGAGCGACCTGAAGGACCCGAAGAGCTTCGGATCGGTCTACTACAATTCCGGCGTGATCGAAGCGATCATCGCCGTCGAGGCCATCCGGACGGCGCAGGGGCGCTTTGGCCGCAAGCCGATCGACGGCGCACAAGGGCAATGGGGCCTGGAGCACCTCGTCCTCGACGAGCCCCGCCTGAAGGCGCTGGGCGCGGAAGGGCTGGTGCAGCCCCTCCGTCTCTCGGTGAAGGACCATGAGGGAGGCGGCGCCGGCAAGGTGCTGCAGTGGGACGGCACGCAATGGGCGGTGGTCAGCCACGGCTGGGTGAAGTCCGACCGGGACCTGCTCCTTCCGCGCATCTACGAGCGCGCCGCGGCCTATGCCCGGGAGAAGGGCATCACGCCCCGCAGCGAGGAGACCGCCGAGGCGATCGCGCGATGACGGCGCCGGCTGCCTTTCTCGAGGTGGACGGCATCGAGGCCGTCTATGGGAACGCCATCCTGGCGCTGAGGGACGTCTCCCTTTCCCTCGGTGCAGGAGAGATCGTGGCGTTGCTCGGCGCGAACGGCGCCGGGAAGACCACGACGCTCAGGGCGATCTCGAACCTGCTCGGTGCGCAGCGCGGCTCACTTCGCCGCGGCCACGTCCGCTGGCAGGGGGAAGCGACCGCGCGGCTCGATCCGGCCAGCCTCGTCCGAAGGGGCTTGGTGCAGGTGCTCGAAGGCCGGCACGTCTTCGGCCAGCTCACGGTCGAGACGAACCTGGAGATCGGCGGCTATCTCCGCCGACCGAGCCGAGCGCAACTCGCCCGCGATCTGGAGCGGATCTACGCGTGGTTCCCACGCCTCAGGGAGCGCCGGCATACGCGGGCGGGACTGACCTCGGGAGGCGAGCAGCAGATGGTGGCCATCGGCCGCGCCCTGATGACGCGTCCGAAGCTGCTCCTGCTGGACGAGCCCTCCATGGGCCTCGCCCCCCGCGTCGTCGCCGAGATCTTCGAGAGCCTCGCTCGCCTGAACCGCGAAGAGGGGCTGAGCCTCCTCATCGCCGAGCAGAGCGCTCACCTCGTCCTGGAGCACGCCCACCGCGCGGTCGTGCTCGAGAACGGGCGCGTCGTCGCGACCGGGAATGGCCGCGACCTCTCGGCCAGCGGCCGGCTCGACGCTCTCTACCTCGGTGAGCCGGGCGCCACGCCGACACGCCACTGACCCACGCCCGGCTCCCATCGCATCCGGAGGACACGAGACCGCCATGACTGCTTCGGAACGACAGGGATCTGCCCATTGGGGGGTCGCGCCGAGCCCGCGCTACGAGGCCCTCGCGGGGCGATTTCGGCCGCTCTTTGCCCAAATCCGCGAGGGCGCCATCGAACGGGAACGGAACCGAGACCTTCCCTATCCGGCCTTCGCCGCGTTGCGGGACGCGAAATTCGGTGCCCTTCGGGTCCCCGAGGCCGAGGGGGGGTTCGGGGCGAGCCTGCCGGACCTGTTCGCGCTCCTCGCCGAGTTGGCCGAGGCCGATTCCAACCTGCCTCAGGCGTTGCGAAATCATTTCGGCTTCGCGGAGGACACCGTCGGCAGCCCGAAAGACGAGCGCCGCGCGCGGTGGATCCAGCGTCTGACGGCGGGCGACCTGTTCGGGGGAGCGTGGTCCGAGACCGGCCCGGCCAAAGTCGGCGTGTTCGAAACCCGCATCCATCGCAGCGGTGCGGGGTGGGGCGTGACGGGTCGGAAATTCTACACGACCGGCTCTCTCTTCGCGGACTGGATCGACGTGGTCGGCACCGGTCCTGATGGCGAAGAGACCTCCGCCATCGTCGCGGCGAAAGGACCGGGCCTCGAGATCGTCGACGATTGGGACGGCTTCGGCCAGCGGCTCACGGCCAGCGGTTCGACCGTCTTCGACGATGCCGACGTTCTAGGGGATCCGCTTCCGACCGCCTCGCGGTTCTCCTACGGGCCGGCCTTCTTCCAGGCCGTCCATCTCGCCACCCTCACCGGCATCGCCCGGGCCGCGGCCACGGAGGTGACGAGCGCCGTCCGGGACCGCAACCGGACCTATTCCCATGCGGCGGGGGCCCGGCCGCGTTCCGATCCGCAGGTGCTCCAGGTGGTCGGGCGGGTCCACGGCCTCGCCTATGCCGCCGGCGCCATCACCCTGCGGGCTGCGGAGGCCGTCCAGCGCGCCTACGACGCCCGCATCGGTGCTGTGCGGGAGGAGGAAGCCCATGCGATCAACGTGAGGGCGGAGATCGAGTTGGCGCAGGCCCAGAGCGTTCTCACCGGACTCGTCCTGGACGCAGGAACGATCCTGTTCGACGCCCTGGGCGCGTCGGCCACCCGGTCCGGTCTCGCGCTGGACCGACACTGGCGCAACGCCCGGACGATCGCGTCCCACAATCCGCGGATCTACAAGGACCGCATCGTCGGGGATTTCGCCGTGAACGGCACCGAGCCCCCGTTCCAGTGGAAGATCGGTCGATCGCCCGCTCTGTCCGGCGGCACGTAATGGGCGAGTACGATGCCCGCGGGCACGGCCAGGTCGGACAGGCGGCGCAGGCCGCGGTCGCCCGGCCGCCGCTGCAGTCCTGCAGCGGCGTCAGCCCCGACGAGGCGGCGCACGGCCGACCGGAGCGGAAGCGCTCCAGCGCCAATGCCTGCTTCGCAAAGCTCTGATGCGAAGCAAAGGTCTGACGCGGAAATCAGACCGGCTTGAACGCCGGCACAGCTGTCATCCGCAGGGCCTTACCCACCGATCGCCGGTGCAGCGAATGGGCCAGTGTCTCCGCCGATGCGCAAACGCGGCATCGTGCCCGTGCGATGGGCTTGGCCGCATGATCCGGTCCCGAGCGTGCGGACAGGGGCAGCTTCTCGCCGAGCCGCAAGCATGTCACTCCGCACGATGGACAGCGCGGTCGCGCGTGGGACGTAGGGCACGATGGAGCGCGTGGACTTCCTGGGGCTCCAAGCCTTTCTCAGCATCGCCAACTGGGGAAGCTTCAACCGAGCGGCGGCCAGTCTCAACCTGTCCCAGGCCGCCTTGAGCCATCGCCTCAAGAAGCTGGAGGACGAACTCGGGGTGAAGCTCGTCGCCCGCACGACGCGCCAGGTCACCTTGACCCCCGCCGGTGTCGACCTGCTGCCGAGCGCTCAGCGCATCGTCGAGGAGCTGTCCCAGATCTTCGGAAAGCTGCGCGCGCAGGGGCGCGAGAGCCAGGACCTCGTCCGCATCGGGTGCCTGCCAACCATCGCGAGTTCTCACCTGCCCCTCATCCTGCAGCGCTTCGGCCAGCGCGACCCAGGGGTGCTCGTACGCATTCTGGACCATTCGGCGACTGCCATCGTGGAGCGCGTGCGGGCGGGCGAGGCGGAGTTCGGCGTTACCATCATGTCCGCCCAGCACTACGACCTCGACATCGCTCCGATCCATCAGGAGCCCTTCGTGCTCGTCTGTCGTGCCGGTCATCGGTTCGCGGGGGAAAAAGCGGTTACATGGAGCGATCTGCGCGACGAGCGCTTGGTCAAGATCGGCGAGCAGACCGGCAACAACCTGCTCATCGCGGCCGGGCTCGGCGGGCGCTATGCCGAGATGGGCTGGACATACGAGGTTCACCGCGTCGCCACGGCGATCGGCCTCGTGCTCGGCGGCCTCGGCATCACCGTGGTCCCGCGCCTTGCCTTCCAGACGTCACCCGGCAGCGACCTCGTCGCCGTGCCGCTGCGAGGGCCCAGCATCTCGCGCACGATCGGCATCGTCACTCGCCGCGGCCACACGCTGTCGTCGCCGGCCGAACGTCTGGCGCGGATCTTCCGCGAGTATTTTCAGACGGTCTGAGCGGGGACGGCGGGCCGTGGGATCGCACCCATTTATCGATTTTATGCAATAAAAACTGCAATCATTTCATTTGTCTCATACATGGGCGTTTACTAGTCATCGATCCTGAAGACAGCGCGCAGGTCCTGCCTCGCCGCTGGAATGAGGGAGGACACCGACGGCCATGACGTCAGTTCCCAAGTCAGGTCTCGTGGTGACCGCCCACCCCGGCGATTTCGTCTGGCGAGCAGGCGGGGCCATCGCGCTCCACGCAGCGAAGGGCTACCGCCTCAAGATCGTTTGCCTCTCTTACGGTGAGCGCGGCGAGAGCCAGTGGGCCTGGAAGTCGGCCGGCGTGCGCCTCGACGATGTGAAGGCGCAGCGGCGTGCCGAGGCGGAGGAGGCCGCCGCGATCCTCGGCGCCGAAATCGAGTTCTTCGACGTCGGCGATTATCCCCTGCGCGTGGGCGAGGCCGAGCTCGACCGCTTGGTTGATGTCTACCGCGAGTTGAATCCGGCCTTCGTGCTGACGCACGCGCTGGAGGATCCCTACAACTTCGACCATCCAGTCGCCGCCCATCTCGCCCAGGAAGCGCGGGTCATCGCACAGGCCGCCGGCCATAAGCCGGACCACGAGCGCCGCTACAGCGCGCCGCCGGTCTTCCTGTTCGAGCCGCACCAGCCCGAGCAGTGCAACTTCAAGCCCCAGGTGATCCTCAACATCGATTCCGTCTGGGCGACGAAGCAGCGGGCCTTCCGGGTGCTCGCCGCCCAGCGCCACCTTTGGGACTATTACGAGCGCGTCGCCCTCAACCGCGGCGTCCAGGGCGGCCGGAACTCCGGCACGGCGATGACGTACGGCGAGGCCTACCAGCGGCTCTTCCCGATGGCGGCGGAGGTGCTGTCATGAGGAACGTCGTCGTCCGCAACATTCCGCGCCTCGCGCCCGAGGTGGCGCAGCGGCTCGCCGGGCATGGCGTCTCCACCGTGCACGAGGCCCAGGGACGCACGGGCCTGCTGAAGCCGTACATGCGTCCGATCTGGGAAGGTGCTGCCATCGCCGGCAGGGCCGTCACGGTGCTCGCCCAGCCCGGCGACAACTGGATGCTGCACGTCGCCATCGAGCAGTGCCGGCCGGGGGATGTCCTCGTCGTCGCCTGCACCACCGACAACACCGACGGCATGTTCGGCGATCTCCTCGCCACCTCGCTGAAGGCCCGCGGCGGGATCGGCCTCGTCATCGACGCGGGCTGCCGCGACGTGCGGACCCTCAAGCAGATGGGCTTCCCGGTCTGGTCGCGCGCGATCTCGGCCAGGGGCACCGTGAAGGCGACCCTCGGCAGCGTGAACGTCCCGGTGGTCTGCGCCGGCGCCCTGGTCCGGCCGGGCGATGCGATCGTGGCGGACGACGACGGCGTCGTGGTCGTGCCTTGCGCCGACGCGGCCGCGGTGGCGGAGAAGGCCGACGCCCGGACCGCCAACGAGGAGGCGAAGCGCGCCCGCCTCGCCGCGGGCGAACTCGGCCTCGACCTCTACCGGATGCGCGAGACCCTCGCGGCCGCCGGCCTGGAATACGTCGACGATCCGCAGGACTGACGCCCCCGTACCCGGGCGCCCGGCAGACCGCCCGAAAGAGGCGGCGCAGGGCACGATCCGTCGTGCCAGGAGGAAACGCACCATGATGAAGCTCGGCTGGTACCACGACCTCGACGATACGGAGCGGCGAACCTACTGGGCCTGCTTCGCGGGCTTCGGCCTCGATGCCATGGACACGACGATCTACGCGCTCGTCATTCCGGCCCTCATCGCAACGCTCGGCCTCACGCAGGCCGAGGCCGGCTACCTCGCCACTGCCTCCCTCGCGGGCGCCGCGGTCGGCGGCTGGGCCGCCGGCATCCTGGCCGACCGAATCGGCCGGGTCCGGATTCTCCAGCTCACCATCCTGATGGTAGCCGGCTTCACCTGCCTCGCCGCGTTCATGAGCGATTTCTGGTCGCTCGCCGCCGTCCGGTTCCTGCAGGGCGTCGGCTATGGCGGCGAGGCGGCCGTTGGCGGGGTGCTGATCAGTGAGGTCATCAGGCCAGGCCTTCGGGGCCGGGTCGCGGCCTCTGTCCAGAGCAGCTACGCGGTCGGCTACGCGATCTCGGTCAGCCTTCTGCCGGTCATCGCCGCGCTCTTCTCGGAGGAGATGGGCTGGAGGGTGTTCTTCGCCCTCGGCATCGTGCCGGCCGGCCTCGTCTTCTTCATCCGCCGGCTCGTGCCGGAATCCGGCATCTACATGCAGGCAAAGGCCGCGCAATCCGACGGCGCGGTGTCGCCGCCGGTCTGGACGATCTTCACGGGCCGGCATCTGCGCCGCACCTTCGCGGCAGCGGTGATGTCCACCGGCATCTTCGGGGGCGCCTACGTGATGATCACGTGGCTGCCGACCTATCTGCGGACGGCCCTCGGCCTCTCGATCAAGTCGAGCACCGGCTATCTCGCGATGAACATCCTGGGCTCCCTCGTCGGCCCGCTGCTCTACGGCTGGCTGTCGGACCGGATCGGCCGCCGTCCCGCCTTCATGACGTTCCTCGTCCTGCAATCGGGCAACGTCGCGATCCTCCTGCTCGCGCCGATCGGCCTCGGCACCACGATCGTGCTGAGCTTCTTCCTGGGCGCGTTCCAGGGCGCCCTGGCCGCCGGCATGCTGCCGACCTTCGCGGAGCTGTTCCCCACGTCGATCCGGGCGAGCGGCCAGGGCTTTTGCCTCGGTGGCGGACGCGGGTTCGGCTCGGTGGTGCCCGCCACGGTCGGCATCCTGGCGGCCAGCCTGCCGCTCGGCACCGCGATGGGCGCCTGCGCCCTCTGCGCCTACGGCGTCGCCTTCTGCGCGACCCTTCTTCTCCCGGAGACCGCCGGCGCGGATCTGCACGGTGACCCGGGCGCCCGGGACCCGCGCCCCGTTGCGCCCGGCCGGGCAGACGGTCACGCCGTGACGCCCCATCTCGCTCGAACCGACGCATGAGGGCCACGCTGCCCACGGCAGGGCTCAGGGAGCAGCACGGCATGGCCCAGGACACCGCGGCACGCGGAACGAGCCGGAGAAGGATTCTGCAGGCGGCGGGCGGCCTCCTCGCCACCGCCGCCGTGCCGGCCCGGGCGGCCCCGGCCGGGGCGGAGATCACCGGACGGCTCGCCCGCTACATGGTCGAGGCACGCGACAGGCCGCTTCCGCCGGATGTCGTGCTGGCCTGCAAGCACCGCATCCTCGACACGTTCGGCGCCATGATCTCCGGCGCTCGCATGCGGCCAGGCGAGATGGCGACGGCCTATGTCCGCAGCCTCGGCGGCATCGATCAGGCCACCGTCGTGGCCTCGGATCTGCGCACCACCGCGATCAACGCGGCCCTCGCCAACGCCATGTGCGCCCATGCCGACGAGACGGACGATTTCGAGCCTGTCACCAAAGCGCATCCCGGCTCGGCCACCGTGCCGGCGGCTCTCGCGATGGCTGAGAAGGAGGGCCGCTCGGGTCAGGACATGATCCGCGCCGTCGTTCTCGGCTACGATCTGTGCTGCCGTCTCCTCCTGGCGCTCGGGCCGGATCTCGTCCGGGGCTCCCACCGGAGCGCCGAGGGAACGAGTTCCACCTTCGGGGCCCTGGGCGCAGCGGCCGCGCTCGCCCGCCTCGACGAGCGGCGCACGCGCTTCGCGCTCTCCTATGCGGCCCAGCAGGTCTCCGGGCTCTGGAGCTGGGTCAAGGACGAGGACCATATCGAGAAGGCCTTCGACTTCGCCGGGATGGGCGCCCGCAACGGCGTCACCGCGGTCACGATGGTCCAGGCCGGCCTGACTGGCGTCGCCGACGTCCTCGACGGCACGCACAATCTGTTCATCGCGCTCTCGACCGACCCCAAGCCCGAAGCGATGCTGGATGGGCTCGGAAGCCGGTATTTCATCTCGGAAACCGCGATCAAGACCTTCTCGGTCGGGTATCCGATCCAGTCGCCCCTCGATGCAATCCTGACCTTGCGCGAGCGCCACGGCCTGCGCGCCGCAGATGTGCAGCGGATCGTCGTGCACCTGCCGACCGACGCGGTTGGCATCGTCGGGCACAGCGCCATGCCGGATGTGAACTGCCAGCATCTCGTCGCCCTGGCGCTTGTGAGAGGAGCCGTCTCCTTCACGGACAGCCATGATGCGAGCCTGATGCAGAATCCTTCGATTCGGTCCGCACGCGAGAAGGTGGAGGTGGTGGGCGATCCCGGCCTGATGACGCGGGAGGCCCCGCGCAGCGCGCGGGTCGAGGTGACCCTCACCGACGGGAGGAGGCTGGAACATTTCACGAAGTTTCCGCCCGGGACCAAGGAGAACCCCCTGAATACGGAGCGGGTGAACGCGAAGGTGCGCGACCTCATCACGCCGGTGCTCGGTGTGCCGCGCGCCGACGCGCTGATCACGCGTCTCAACGACCTTGAAAACCTCACCGACGTTCGAGGGCTGCGGAGTTTGATCGCTTCCTGATGGGGGACCTTGCCCCCTGTTTGCCCTCGTTCATAACCAGAGCCCGTTCCGGTTCTGGTCGTGCTCGGACCGGGTTGCAGATGCGTTCGGGGTTGAGCCCGCCGAAGCTCGTGTGAGGGCGGCAGGTGTTGCAGTCTGCCCGCCACACCTCGGCCATGGTCCGAGCCGCCGGCAGGCTCCGGAACAGCTGCTCGCTCAACCACGCGTCGCGCAAGCGGCCGTTGAGGGCCTCGACGAAGCCGCTCTGCTGCGTGCACTGGACGTCAGAAGGTTTTCTCCAGAGCCTCGCGCAGCGTGGCCACGTCGAGCCTCGCCTCGACCAGGAGCGTCTTGCGCTTACGGCTCTCCTCGTCGAGCGCCTTCAGCCGGCGCGCATCCGAGACCTCCGTGCCGCCCCAGCGCGAGCACCACGTGTAGAACGTCGCGTCGCCGATGCCGCGACGGCGGCAGACCTCAACAACCGGCAATCCGGCCTGCTGCTCCTTCAGGATCCGATGCTCTGCGCTTCGCTGAACCGGCTCTTCTTCATCGTCCGTCCCCTGATCGACGGACTCTCGCTTCAGAACGAGGGCAAGCCAGCGGCCAAAGGAGGAGTCGCATTTCGCGATCTCCCTGGCATCCACGCCCGCCCGCTACGGTCGGAGGTGTGGCGAGGCGAGCGTGGAAGGTCAGTGGGGGCTTAGGCCACCGACAAGCTCGGCAGTAGCAAGCGAGCTTTGCCGGATCATGTCCCGACCTCACGAACGCCGCTCGCGCATCCGGTGCAGGCGTCCGCCGTTACCGAGTGGTTCCACTGTTACCCACAGCGTTAACCCGGTGCGTTCGGGAATGTATTGAGACTTAGCTAGGTGATGGCGCGCCCGAAAGGATTCGAACCTCTGACCCCCAGATTCGTAGTCTGGTGCTCTATCCAGCTGAGCTACGGGCGCCTGACACGGCGGCGGGGTCTTGGCCCGCCGGTGTGAAGGGGCTTCTAGAGGCTCGGATCCGGCTTGGCAAGACACTTTGGACAACGACTTGCGCGGCCCATGCGTCCCACCTCGCTCCCCCGGACCTACGGAGTCCGCGCGCTCGCCCGCACGCGCTCCTCGGCGGCCCGGATCGCCTCGGGCGTTCCGACATGCAGCCACTGGCCGTCGAGCCGCATCCCGAAAAGCCGCCCCGCCGCGATCGCCCGGTCGAACAGCAGGTTGAGGGAGAAGGCGCCCGTCGGCGTGTCCGCGAACAGGCTCGGCGTGAGGATCGCCACGCCCGCGTAGATGAAGGGCGCCACCTCACGCTCGCCGCGCCGCTCCAGGCGCCCGTCCGGGTCCATCACGAAGTCACCGGCCCCTTCGTAGCCGAGGCTGGTGGCGGTGGGGGCCACCAGCAACAGGCCATCCATGCGGTCCCCATCCCAGCTCTCGATCAACCGGCGCAGGTTGGAGGCCGGCCCCTCGAGCCAGAACGAATCCGAGTTCAGCACCACGAACGGCCCCGCGCCCAGGAGCGGCAAGGCCTTGCGGATGCCACCGCCCGTCTCCAGCAACGCTCCACGCTCGTCGGACACGAGCGTGGCCGGCCCCTCGGTCCGGCCCGCAAGATGCCCCTCGATCAGGTCGGCGAGATAGTGGACGTTGACGACCGCGGTCCCGATTCCGGCCTCGGCGACCCGGTCCAGGGCGTGATCGAGCAGAGCCTTGCCGGCGACCTCCACCAGGGGCTTCGGCACCGTGGCGGTCACCGGCCGCATGCGCTTGCCCAGGCCCGCGGCCAGGACGAAGGCGCGGCTGACGGCGGGGGCGGGCTCGCTCATGCGGTCGGGAATCCGATGGTCAGGGTTCGGGAGCCGGAGCGACGAGGCCCGGCAGATGATCCGCGTGCCACGCCCGCAGTCCGGCGAGCGCCGGATGGGCGAGGTTGCGGGCGAGATAACCCTCGATCCGCGGCAGATGGGCGAGATAACCGGGCTTGCCGTCGCGCCGGTCCAGGCGCGCGAAGATGCCGAGGATCTTTGTGGCCCGCTGGGCCGCAAGCAGCGCGTAGGCGGTGGCGAAGGCCCCGACATCGAAGGCCGGGTCCCGGCCGCGGCGCTCGCGGGCGTAGAGGCCGAGCAGCCGCAGCTCGAACTCGGCGCTGGAATCGACCCGGGCATCCTGCAGCAGCGACGCGACGTCGTAGGCCGGGTGGCCCATCACGGCGTCCTGGAAGTCGATCAGCCCGACCCGCTCCAGCCCGTCGCGCTCGGGCAGCCAGATCAGGTTCGGGGAGTGATAGTCGCGCAGGGTCCAGGTCGGCCGGTCCGGGATCGCGCCCTGAAGCGCCTCCCGCCACAGGTCGACGAACGCCGCCCGCGCCTCCGCCGTCAGGCGGACGTTCCGGATCGCCGGCGCGTACCATTCGGGCATCAGTTCCGCCTCGAACAGCAGCGCCTCCATGTCATAGGGCGGCAGCACGTGCTCGATCCCGTCCTCCACCGGCAGGGCCGAGGGGAGCGGGTTGGCGTGGAGCTTGGCGAGCACGCGCACGGCCTCGGCGTAGCGCTCGGGCCGCGGGGCGCCCCCCTCGATCACCGGCTCGCTGCCGAGATCCTCGAGGATCAGCAGGCCCTCGGCGAGGTCCTCGCCGTAGATTTTGGGCGCCGAGAGGCCGAGCGCCCGCAGGCCGCGGTCCAGGGCCACGAAGGCGTGGACGCTCTCGGCGAGGTGCACGATCGCGCTGTAGGGCTTGCCGTCCCGCACCGGGGGCCCGTCCGGCCGAGGCGGCGCGATCATCAGCACGGCGCGGGTGCCGTCGGGCTTGGTCAGACGCTCGTAGGCGCGGGAGGAGGCGTCCCCCTGCATCAGCGTCCGCTCGGCGATGTCCCACCCGCTGCGGTCGAGGAGGCGGCGCACCGCCCGGGCCCGATCGAGGCGGGCGCGCATGCCGCCGGTGCCGTCGATCCGGGCGAGCCGCGCCTCGGGGCCGAACTCCGCCCGCAGGGACAGGTCGACGGTCAGCACCGGACCGTCGCGGGGCGGCATCCGGTCCGGCCACTCGACCAGGGTGATCGCGCCCTCGGCCATCTCGTCGAAGCCGAGTTCCACCAATTCGTCGGGGTCGCGCAGCCGGTAGAGGTCGGCATGGATGATCGGCCGACCATCCCGGGCCGCATAGGGCTGGATCAGCGTGAAGGTCGGGCTCGGAACCTCCAGCTGCGCGTCGCCGGCGAGTTCGCGGATCACCGCGCGGGCGAGCGTGGTCTTGCCGCCGCCGAGGCCACCCGACAGGGCGACGACGTCGCCGGGGAGCAGAAACTCGGAGAGGAACAGGCCGAGATCCTCCGTGGCCGTCTCGTCCGGCAGCACGAATTCCCAGGGCACCGGCCGCGCGGATGCGCCTGCCGCCCCATCGGCCATCTGCCCGTCCCGCTCGTCTCCGCCCAAAGCCCGCCTCCGAGACCCGAAGACGCATGGTCCGAAAACACGCACCGGATGCAAGCGTTTCCGCCCGGAGCCGCGCGCTTCCCGCCGGCCCGGTGCATCGAAACCACGCTCGCGGAGGCGGCAAACGTCGCCGCCGAGGCCCGGACTCCCTCAGATCTGGGCGCCGTGGCCCCCCTGCCGCCCGGAATCGGCCAATTCGGCCGGCCCGCACCGCCAGCGCAGGGCATCCCAGGCAGCCGCCGCCGCAAAGGCATCGGCCTGCGGCATCGGACGACCGAAATGGTAGCCCTGGCCCAGGGCGCAGCCCATCGCCGCCAGGGCCTCCGCCTCGGCGCGGCCCTCGATGCCCTCCGCGACCGCCGCGACCCCGATCTCCTCGGCGAGCCGCAGGATGGTCTGGACGATCCGGCGATCGCGCGGCTCCGCCAGCATCGCCCGGACGAAGGCCCGGTCGACCTTCAGCGTGGTGATCGGCAGGGCGCTGAGATGACTGAGCGAGGAATAGCCCGTGCCGAAATCGTCCACCGCGATGCCGAGGCCGGCCGCGCGGCAGCGCGCGAGGGCGGCGGCGGCGCCGGCCGGATCCTGCATCAGCGTGCTCTCGGTGATCTCGAGCTTGAGGGCCCCGGGGGCGATACCGGTCCGGCGCAGCATCGCGTCGATCAGGCCCGGAATGTCCGACCGGGCGAGGTCCTGGGCGGTGACGTTGAAGCTGACGAACAGGGAGGTTTCGACGGAGGCGGGGGCCTGCAGGCCGGCCTGCAGGATCGGGGGCACGATCCGGCCGATCTCGCCGATCACCCAGGCGGTGATGGCGACGATCAGGCCGCTCGCTTCGGCGGCCGGGATGAAGGCCGCGGGCGGCACGAGCCCGCGCTCGGGATCGTGCCAGCGGATCAGGGCCTCGAAGCCGGCGAGCCGCCCGGTGGCGAGCCGCACGATCGGCTGCAGGAACAGCGCGAACTCGTCCTGGGCCAGGGCCCGCCGCAAGGCGCGCTCCTGCGCGAGGGCGGCGACAGTCGCGTCGAAATCGGCTCGGGCGGCCGGCGACAGCGCCGCCGGCCGGCTCCCCGCCACCGCCGGTCCGAGGCGCGGCAGGGTCTCCCGGAACCGGGCGATGAGCCCCTCGAGGCAGAGGCGCAGGATCGGATCGGCGCCGGCGAGCCGCTGGCGGATCTGCGCCGCCCCCACGGGCACGAGCACGCAGTCCTCCTCGGCGCGGACGCCGGCGGAGCGCGGGAGGGCGTCGAGGATGGCCATCTCGCCGAAGAGCTCGCCGGCCCCCCGCCGGCCGAGCACCGACTCGCCGCCGTCGCGCCGCTGGAAGATCGCGATGCGCCCGCTCAGGATCAGGTAGGCAGAGTGCCCGATCGCCCCCTCCTCGAACAGGACGGCGCCGGCCGGGAGGGTGACGGGCTCGGAGAGATCCTGCATCGGCCGGGGCGCTGCGACGTCGACGGGGAAGGCCGGAGCGAGCCCTGGCACAGCGATCTTAAGATCGGATCAAGGACCTGCCGGATCAGCCGCGCGGGATCCCGTGGGCCTTGATCCGCGAGGCGAGCGTCGTCGGGCGCAGGCCGAGCAGCTCGGCCGCGCCGCCCGGCCCGGAGACCCGGCCGCCCGCCAGGGACAGGGCGGCGACGATCTCGGCGCGATCCCGGGCGCGGCGCTCGGCCTCCGTGGCCGGCCGGCCGCCGTGCGCCGCGGCCGGTGCGGCCGGGTCCGTGGGCCCGGTCGCCTCGCCGTCGGGCAGATCGAGGCGGAGCCGGCCCCCGGCGGAGAGGATCACCGCCCGCTCGATCACGTTCTCCAGCTCGCGGACGTTGCCGGGCCAGGGATAGCGGCAGAGGCGGCGGACATCGCCCTCCGAGAGCCGCGGCTCCGGGACGGTGAGGCGGCGCGCGGCGACCCGGAGCAGGTGCAGGGCGATCGGCGGGATGTCCTCGGGCCGCTCGCGCAGGGGCCGCGCCTGGATCGGGAAGACGTTGAGGCGGAAGTAGAGATCCTCCCGGAAGCGGCCCGCCCGGACCTCGGCGCGCAGGTCCCGATTGGTGGCCGCGACCACGCGCACGTCCACCGCGCGGGTGCGGGCCTCGCCGACCCGCTCGAAGGAGCGCTCCTGCAGGACGCGGAGCAGCTTGCCCTGGAGGTCGAGGGGGATCTCGCCGACCTCGTCGAGGAACAGCGTGCCGCCATCGGCGAGTTCGAACCGCCCGATCCGGTCGCGCAGCGCCCCGGTGAAGCTACCCCTGACATGGCCGAAGAACTCGCTCTCGAACAGCTCGCGGGGGATCGCCGCGCAGTTCACCCGGATCATCGGGCGCGCGCTGCGGCGGCTCGCCTCGTGGATCGCCCGGGCGATGAGTTCCTTGCCGGTGCCGGATTCGCCGGTGATCAGCACCGTGGCGTCGGTTCCGGCCACGAGGTCGACTTGGCGCAGCGTGGCCGCGATGGCGGGGGAGCGGCCGATGATGCCCTGGTGCTGGCGCTCGGCCCGGATTTCCTCCTTGAGATAGGCGTTCTCCAACTCGAGGCGCTCCCGAAGGGAGTCGACCTCGGCGAGCGCGCTCGTCAGCCGGGCCTCGGCCTCCCGGCGCTGGCTGATGTCGCGGAACACGATGACGGCGCCGAGCAGGCGCCCCCGGTCGCGGATCGGCGTCGAGGTGTACTCGACCGGGAAGGACGTCCCGTCGGCGCGCCAGAAGACCTCGTGATCGACCTGATGCACGATCCCGTCGCGGAACGCCGCGTAGATCGGGCAGTCGCGATGGGGGTAGTGGCTGCCGTCGGCGCGGGTGTGGTGCACGGCGGCATGCATGTCCCGGCCGACGAGGTCGGCGGCCTCGCAGCCGAGCATGCGCGCGGCGGCCGGATTGACGAAGGTGGTCACGCCCTCCGCGTTGACACCGTAGATCCCCTCCCCGGCCGCGCGCAGGATCAGCTGGTTGCCCCGCTCGATGTCGCGGAAGATCCGCTCCATCCGCTGCCACTCGGAGAGGCCCGCGCGCATATGGGCCTCGGCCTCGCCGTCGACCTGACGGCGGTGGAGGGCGTCCGGATCCGCGAGCGCCACGACGAGGCGCATCTGTTCGCCCGGAAGCGGGAAGGCCACGGTCTCGACCCGCAGGTCGCGGCCCGCCGCGTCGCGGGGCGCCAGGGTCCGCGTCCACCAATGCCCTTTCGCCAGGACGGCCTGGGTGAACGCCGTGAGGGCCGCGAGCTGGCCCGGAAACAGCGCGCTGGCCCGGGCCCGCCGCAGCGCCGGACGCCCGTGACCGAGCAGACGCGCCGCCGCCGCGTTGGCGTCGGCGATCCGGTCCTCCTCGGGCAGGAGCACCAGCAGGGGATCCGGGCTCGCCTCGAAGACTGCTCCGAACGCGCCCATCTCGCCGGTGTCACGATATGTCGTCATGGTCTGACGATATCTCGTTTCCAACGAGATGTCGTGATTCTCGCACTGGCCGGCCAACCTCCTGCCGGCGCTGGCGATTCCGGAATTTCCGCGGCTGGCATACCGCTTGCGCCGTGGAGGGGGTCCGCCCGTCGGCCGGCGCCGCTCCCGATAGCGGCCAGGCCGATGATCGGCGGATGTCCGCGTCCGGTCGCGACCGTATCCCCTCACCGGTCGCGATCCGGACGCGCACCCCGCATCGGGGTGGGTGGGGCCGCGGACGACGCGGCCTCACCGAACCCATCGCAGATTGAAACCCAGGAGCCGACCATGAAGCGCGAGGACCTCACCGAGAAGCTTCTCGACATCAAGCGCGAGAAGGGCTGGACCTGGAAGCACATCCACGAGGCGATCGGCGGCCTGTCGCCGTTCCTGATCACCGCCGCGTGCCTCGGCCAGATGAAGCTGCCGAAGGCCCAGGCCAAGCGGGCGGCCGAACTCTTCGGCCTCACCGAGGCGGAGGAGCGGATGCTCAACGAGCCGCCCTACCGCGGCTCGATCCCGTCGCTGCCGCCCACCGACCCGCTGATCTACCGGTTCTACGAGCTGGTGATGGTCTACGGCACGACCTTCAAGGAGCTGATCCAGGAGGAGTTCGGCGACGGCATCATGTCGGCGATCGACTTCAACATGGACATGGCCCGCGAGGCCAACAACAAGGGCGACCGGGTGAAGCTCACCATGTCGGGCAAGTTCCTGCCGTACAAGTATTACGGCAACGACGACGACACGCCGGAATACGGCTTCAAGGAGGGCTGAGGACATTCGTGCGGTCCGCACGGCGCAGCGGTGTCCGGGCGTGGCGGTTCCGAACCGACGCCCGCCGCTCCTCTCCCCCTGCGGACCACCGGATCCACACCGCTCGGTCTGACACCCCGTTCCGACAGGGCAGCGCGCATCCCCTCCCCCTGCCGGGAGGGGTCACGGGTGGGGCGGTGCAGAAGGCACCGCACCGCCTGATCCTGCGCCCCCACCTCCAACTCCACCCCGCAAGGGGGCGGAGCGCGGCTCCGGCAAGCGATGGCGTGGATCTCGTCGCCCCGGAGGCCGCAGGGCGCGCGCGGCGTCCGTCAGGGCCTGAACCTGATCGATCCCGTCAATCCGCCGGACGCCTCCGATCCGCGACGATCCCGACTGCGCTGTCGCGCCCTGGCGTGCGCCGCATTCCGTTCGGATTGTCTCCGTCGATCAAGCAGCGCACGAAAAATCCGCAAGACTGCGAGGGTCGGTCCTGACGGCAACGACCAAGCGAGGGAGAGGGCGATGTCGCATCTGAAGTTGGCGGGGTTTTCCGTCGCCGCAGCCCTCGCGCTCGGCCTGGGAAGCGGTGCGATGGCAGCGCCCTTCGGCACATCTCGGCCTGCGGTCGAGGCGGCCGGCGTCGCAGACGGGTTGATCCTCAAGGCGCAGACCCTCGGCATGGAGCGTCGGCACGATCGCAGGATGGATCGACACGAGCGACGCATGGACCGGCAGGTCAACCGGCAGGACCGGAGGATGGACCGGCACGAGCGACGGATGGAGCGGCGCTACTGATCGGATAGGCACCGCACGACGCCACCACGCCGGCCCGAGGCTGTTCCTGCCGTAGACGTATCACGGCAACGCCGACGACACGCCGGAATGCGGGTTCAAGGAGGGGTGAGCCGTTTCCCCTCCTCCTTATGGGGTGGGGCTCGGGAAGGTGCAGGATCGAGCGTCCCGGCGCCGCCTGCACCCCCACCTCCAAGGCCTCCCCACGCGAGGGAGGCGAGAGCCGCGCGTCCGGCGCTCAGGCCGCCGCCGGTCGCCCCTCCGGCTCCAGGTAATCCTGCACCGGCCGGGCCGGACCGCCGCGCATCAGCACGTAGAGGAACGGCACCAGCAGCAGGGTCGCGGGCGTCGCGAAGGCGATGCCGCCCATGACGGCGCGGGCCAGCGCCGCGTTCTGCTCGCCGCCCTCGCCGGTGCCCAGCGCCATCGGGATCAGGCCCAAAAACATCGCCGAGGCGGTCATCAGCACCGGCCGGAGCCGGGTCTCGCCCGCGGTGATCGCCGCCTCCAGGGCGCTGCAGCCCGTCGCCTCCCGGTGCTCCTTGGCGAAGGTGACGAGCAGGATCGAGTTCGCCGAGGCGATGCCCACCGACATGATCGCCCCGAAGATCGACGGGATCGAGAAGGTCGTGCCGGTGACGAACAGCGCGAAGGTGATGCCGCAGAACGCCATCGGCAGGGCCGCGATCACCACGAACGGGTCGCCCCAGCTCTGATAGTTCACCGCCATCAAGAGGTAGACGGCGATCAGCGCGATGCCGAGGCCGATCTCCAGGCGGAAGAAGGCCGAGCGCATGTTCTCGATCTGGCCGCGCACCACGATCTTGTCCGGCGCCTCCAGGTTTTTCTGCTCGTCCTGGACGATGGCGTCGATCGCGCGGGCCACCGTGCCGAGGTCCCGGTCCTGCACCGAGGCGAAGATGTCGAAGGTCGGCTGGATGTTGACGTGGCTGATCATGGTCTGCGTCGGCGTCCGACGGATGTCGGCGAGGCTCGAGAGCAGGGTGAGCACGCCGGGGCCCGAGCCGGAGGTGGCGGCCGCCCGCACGAATATCGGCGTGTTGCGCAGGTCGGTGAGTGAGCTGTTGCGGTATTCGGGCGTCTGCACCCAGAGCTGGTAGGGGATGCCGGTCTTCGGGTCGGGCCAGAAGTTCGGCGTGACCTGGTAGCTGCCCGACAGCGAGATGTTCATGTTCTGCGCCACCTGCTGCTCGGTGAGGCCGAGTTCGGAGGCGAGGCGCCGGTCGACGTCGACGTAGAATTGCGGCGCGTTGACGATCTGTTGCAGGTGGACGTCGACGAGGCCCTTCGTGTGCTTCAGCCGCTGGACGATGCGCTGGGCGACCTCCAGATCCTTCTCCTTGTGCCGGCCTGAGACCTGCACGTCGATCGGCGTGAGGACGCCGAAATTCAGGATCTGGGTGATCATGTCGGCGGGCTGGAAATAGACGGTCACGTCGGGGAAGCGATTCATCAGCACGTCGCGCAGGCGCTTCATGTAGCCGGCCACCGGGCCGTGCCCCTCCTTCAGGCTGATGAGCATCTGCCCGTCATTGTAGGAGACGAACGAGCCGTCCGAGAACGCGAAGTTGTAGTTGTTCGACGGCAGGCCGAGATTCTGCAGGATCTGATCGATCTCATCCGCCGGGATCACCTCGCGGACGGTACCCTCGACCTCGGCGAAGACCTGCCGGGCGGTCTCGATGCGCATGCCGGTGCGGGTGCGCAGATGCAGGGTCATCTGGCTCGCCTCGATCTGCGGGAAGTAATCCTGGCCCACGAAGGCGAACAGCACGCCGGTCAGCCCGAGCACGCCGCCGACGACGCCGACGGTGACGATCCGGTGGCGCAGCACCGCGTGGAGCAGGCCGACATAGCCCCGGTGGAACCGCGCGAAGCCGCGCTCGAAGTGGCCATGGATCCAGCCGGCGAGCCGCATCACGGGGGCGCCGACGAGACCGGCGGCCCGGGCGATCCGGCCCCGGCGGGGGGCCTCGTGCTCCGCCCGGTCCTTGGCGTGCTTCTGCCGGTATTCCGGCGCCACGATCACGTCGATCAGCAGCGGCACCAGGGTGCGCGAGAGCAGGTAGGAGGTCAGCATCGCGAACACGACCGCGAGCGCCTGCGGGGTGAACAGGTATTTCGGCGTGTCGGTCAGCGCGAACACCGCCGTGAAGGCCGCGCAGATCGCGAGCGTCGAGATCAGCGCCGGCTTGGCGATGCCGGCGGCGCCGTGGACCACGCTCTCGCGGAACTCCTCGCCCTCTTCGAACAGCCGGTAGGTGTTCTCGATCGCCACCGTGGCGTCGTCCACCAGGATGCCCACCGCCAGGGCGAGGCCGCCCAGCGTCATCACGTTGATGGTCTCGCCGAGCGCCGCCAGCACCGCGAGCGAGGTCATCACGCAGAGCGGGATCGAGATCAGCACGATGATGGTCGAGCGCCAGGAGCCGAGGAACAGCAGGATCGCCAGCCCCGTCAGGGCCGCGGCGGTCAGCGCCTCGTGCAGCACGCCCTCGATGGCGTTCGACACGAAGACCGACTGGTCGAACAGCGGCTTGATCGACAGGCCGTCGGGGGCGGCGGCGCGGATCGTCGGCATCGCCGCCTTGACGTTGTTGACGACGTTCAGCGTCGAGGCGTTGCCGTTCTTGATGATCTGCATCAGCACGGCCTGCTGGCCGTCGGCGCTGACCACGTTGACCTGCGGCGGGCCGCCGTCGCGGACATAGGCGACGTCGCGCATCAGCACGGGCTGGCCGGCCACAACCTTGATCGGCGCGAGGTTCAGGGTCTCGATCGAGGGCGGGGTGCCGTTGAGCTGGACCGGGTATTGCTGCTCGCCAATCTTGGCGAGGCCGGACGGCACCGTCAGGTTCTGGGCCGTCATGGCGTTGGTGACGTCGAGCGGCGTCAGGCCGAGCGCCTGGAGGGCATTGAGGTCGAGATCGACCATGATCTGCCGGGGCGCACCGCCGAACGGCGACGGCAGGGTCGAGCCCGGGACCTGCGCGAGGGTCTGGCGGATCCGGTACTGGGCGTAGTCGTAGACCTCGTTGAGGCTCTGCTTGGCCGAGGTCAGGGCGAGCTGGATCACCGGCACCGAGGAGGCGGAGTAGCGCACGATCACCGGCGGCTGCGTGCCGGTGGGCATCACGGCGCGGATCGAGTTGGTGGAGGAGACCACCTGAGCGATGGCGAGATCCAGGCTGACGGACGGGTCGAAGTAGATCCGCTGAACCGCCGTGCCCTGGAGCGTCGTCGACTCCATCCGTCGGATGCTGTTGACGTTATTGGAGATCCCGTATTCGGCGTAGGTCGTGATGCGCTGTTCCATCTCCGGCGCCGACAAGCCGGTATAGGTCCAGACCACCACGACGACCGGGATGTCGACGACCGGCAGCACGTCCTTGGGCGTGACAAGGATCGCGCCGACGCCGCCGAGCATCATCAGCACGGCGAGCACGTAGGTCGTGATCCGGAACTTGAGGGCGTAGAGGACGAGGCCCATGCGGTCTCCGCCGGCCGGCCGCGGGCCGGCAATTCCGCGCTGTGTACCGGCTCACCGGCTAGACCCGGATTGTTTCGCGATCACGTCCGGTCAAGCAAGGGCCGGACCGCATCGCCGCAGGGTTGCGGTCGCCCCCCCCTCTCATGCCCCGCATCCCGCTGCGCCGTCATCCTGCGGTGCCCGCGTCGCGGGACTCGAAGGCGGGCGCCAGGGATCGCGGCGCCGACTGGCGGTCTGCTTCGAGGCCTCCGCGGCGCTCCGGCCCTTCAGGATGAGGGGGCGGGTTGGCGAGACATCTCGGCGCAGCGTCCCCGCGCCTGCCGGGCGCTGCGCCCTCTGGATCACCGCAGCAGCGCGGACTTGTCGACCTGCAGCGCGGCGGCGATCTCGTCGAGCGCCTTGTGCTCGACCGCGCTGATCCCGTCGATATCGGCCACGTCGGCGCCGATCAGGAACACGTCCTGGCGCTGCTCGATCGGCCGTTCCGCGATGGCGCCGACGTGGCGCAGGTTCTCAATGCGCCCGGCCCGGGTCTTGGCTCGGGCGATCGCCTCATAGAGCTCCTGCTCGACGCGCAGCGTGTCGTACGACTTCTCGAGGATCGGGTTGGCGCGAATGCCGGTGATGGCCGACTCGATCTCCTCCTCGCCCACGTCCCCATCCGCCACGATGACGTTGGCGGCGGACGAAACCGCAGCCTGCAGGAAGACCGCGTCGCCCGCATACGACATGATCGTGCGGCCAAACCGAAGGATGGCGTCCTGGAAAATGCTCATGCCGACCTCCCGTCGGGCCTGAGATGGCGGATATTGTGGCCGCCGAGTCAAGATGCGGCCGAGCTTAAGCCCGGGATCGTGGAGGACGAGCGCTCAGGTGGCGGGCTCGTGGCCCGGCCAGTCCCGCCCGAGATGGGCCGCCACGCGGGCCGGATCGTCGCCGACCGCCGCCACGGCGGCCTCGACCTGCTCCACCGGAACCATGAACCGGCGCGCCCAGTAGGCCCGCTCCCAGGCATGGGCGATGTTGACGGCCCGGGGCTCGATCGGGGCCTGCACGCTCTCGTCGGTCATCGGTGCTCCGCGTCTCGCGAGGGCGGGGCGGCCCTCCGGCCTGGAGAACGCCGGCCGGGCCGCATCGGGTCCGCGCTCAGCAGCAGCGGAAGCCCGCGGTGTTGCCGACGCCGAAGCGGGCGTTCTCCCGGTTGCGGAAGAACTCCACCTCGGTCATCGGCGCCTGGTCCGGATGGGTGCGGCGGACATGCTCGGCATAGGCCGCGTAGTCCCCCTGCCCCACCATCAGACGGGCGCCGTCGCAGACGCATTTGGACAGCGTCCGGAGGCGATCCCGCAGGTTCGACGGCTGCCGCATGGCCCTCCCCCCTACTCCGCCGGGACCATGTGGGGCTCGGTCTCCAGGGCAGTCCAGCGATCCGCGCGCCACGCCTTCAGGCAGGCGGCGATGCCGAAGCCCGCGATGGCGACGACGAGGCCGATGAACAGGGCCGCCAGCACCGCGTCGATCCGGTCGTTGAGGATGATCTGGCTCATCTGGTCGGCGTTCTTGGCCGGGGCCAGGATCTTGCCCTCCGCGGCGGCGGCCGCGTAGCGCTGGGCGTGCGCCAGGAAGCCGATCTTCGGATCGGCGGAGAAGATCTTCTGCCAGCCGGCCGTGAGGGTGCAGATGCACAGCCACGCGGTCGGGATGATGGTCACGAACGCGTAGCGCTCGCGCTTCATCTTGAAGATCACCACCGTGCAGAGCGTCAGCGCCACCGCGGCCAGCATCTGGTTCGAGATGCCGAAGAGCGGCCACAGGGTGTTGATGCCGCCGAGCGGGTCGGTCACCCCCTGGTAGAGGAAGTAGCCCCAGGCCCCCACCGAGATGGCGGTGGCCGCGATGCTCGGCCCCCACGACGTGGTGTTCTTGAACGACGGCACCGCCAGCGCGACCAGATCCTGCACCATGAACCGGCAGGCGCGGGTGCCCGCGTCCACGGCCGTGAGGATGAACAGCGCCTCGAACAGGATCGCGAAATGGTACCAGAAGGCCATCATCGCCTTGCCGCCGATGGCCGACGAGATGATGTGGGCCATGCCCACCGCGAGCGTCGGGGCGCCGCCGGCGCGGGAGATGATCGTGTGCTCGCCGACATCGGCGGCGGTCTGGGTGATCACCTCCGGGGTGGTGGCGAAGCCGAGCTTGGTCACCGCGGCGGCGGCGGTCTCGGGCGTGGTGCCGAGCAGGGCGGCGGGCGAGTTCATGGTGAAGTAGACGCCGGGGTCGATCACGCAGGCCGAGACCAGCGCCATGATCGCCACGAAGGACTCCATCAGCATGCCGCCGTAGCCGATGAAGCGGGCATCGGCCTCGCTGGCGATCAGCTTCGGGGTGGTGCCCGACGAGATCAGGGCGTGGAAGCCCGAGACCGCGCCGCACGCGATGGTGATGAACAGGAACGGGAACAGGCTGCCCGCCCAGACCGGACCGGTGCCGTCGACGAACTTGGTGACCGCCGGCATCTGCATGTGCGGCGCCACGACGGCGATGCCGAGGGCGAGGCCCACGATGGTGCCGATCTTGAGGAAGGTCGACAGGTAGTCGCGCGGGGCGAGGAGCAGCCAGACCGGCAGGATTGAGGCGACGAAGCCGTAGCCGATCAGCATCCAGCAGAGCTGCGGGCCCGTGAAGGTGAAGGCCGGTCCCCAGACCGGGCTCGCCGCCACCGAGCCGCCGGCCACGATCGCCAGCATCAGCAGGACGAAGCCCAGGATCGAGACCTCGCCGATCTTGCCGGGCCGGATATAGCGGGAATAGACGCCCATCAGCATGGCGATCGGGATCGTCGACATCACCGTGAAGGTGCCCCAGGGGCTCTCGGCGAGCGCCTTGACCACGATGAGGGCCAGCACGGCCAGCAGGATCACCATGATCAGGAAGGTGCCGAACAGCGCGATGATGCCGGGAATCGTCCCGAGCTCGGCCCGGATCAGCTCGCCGAGCGACCGGCCGTCCCGGCGCATCGACACGAACAGGACCATGAAGTCCTGCACGGCGCCGGCGAGGACCACGCCGGCCAGGATCCAGAGCATGCCGGGCAGGTAGCCCATCTGGGCGGCGAGCACCGGGCCGACCAGCGGGCCCGCGCCCGCGATCGCCGCGAAGTGGTGGCCGAACAGGACGCCGCGGTTGGTGGGGACGTAATCGAGACCGTCATTGTGCCGCACGGCCGGCGTCATGCGCTTCGGGTCGAGGCGCATCACCTTGTCGGCGATGAACTGGGAATAGTAGCGGTAGGCGATCAGGTAGACGCAGACCGCCGCGACCACGACCCAGAGGGCGTTGATGGTCTCGCCCCGCTGGCTCGCCACGATCGCCAGCGCCGTGGCGCCGAGGGCGCCCACGAGGGCCCATGGCCCATGCCTGCCGAGCGCCGTACCCATGTCCCACTCCCTGACCGACCGCCTCGCGCACGGGGCCACGCGCGGGGGCTCCGGCTGGGACTTCGTGGTCCCGGGCTACACGGGCGGGTTATCCTATTCGTCCGCCGTTGACGCAAGCGATCCGAGCTGTGATGCAGCGTCGGCGGCGGCACGACGCCCAATGTGTCACATCGGGTCTCCGGCACGGCCCCGACCCCCTTCACGGCCAGGCTGCCGAGCTCCGTCGCCGCCCGCCGTCGGAGAAGGAAGGGCGCCGGCGCGGTCCGGGCCTGCGAGGAGCGGACAACCATGGCGAAGGTCGCATTCCTGGGTCTCGGCGTGATGGGCGGGCCGATGGCCGGCCACCTCGCCAAGAAGGGTGGCCACGACGTCACCGTCTACAACCGCACCACGCCGAAGGCGGAAGCCTGGGTGAAGACCTATGGCGGTGCCTTCGCCCCCACGCCCCGACAGGCCGCCGAGGGCGCCGAGATCGTCTTCGCCTGCGTGGGCAACGACGACGACCTGCGCAGCGTCGTGCTGGGCGACGACGGGGCGCTCGCCGGCATGACGCCGGGCGCGGTCTTCGTGGACCACACCACCGCCTCCGCCGAGGTGGCCCGGGAACTGGCCGCGGCCGCGGAGGCCAAGGGGCTCGGCTTCATCGACGCGCCGGTCTCCGGCGGCCAGGCCGGCGCCGAGAACGGCGTGCTGACCGTGATGTGCGGCGGCGACGCGGCGACCTACGCCAAGGTCGAGGGCGCGATCGGGTCCTTCGCCCGGGCCTGCCGGCTGATGGGCCCGGCGGGCGCCGGCCAGCTCACCAAGATGGTCAACCAGATCTGCATCGCCGGCCTCGTCCAGGGCCTCTCCGAGGGCGTCCACTTCGCCAAGCGCGCCGGCCTCGACGTGGAAGCGGTGCTCGACGTGATCTCCAAGGGCGCCGCCGGCTCCTGGCAGATGGAGAACCGCGGCAAGACCATGAACGCGGGCAAGTTCGACTTCGGCTTCGCGGTCGACTGGATGCGCAAGGATCTCGGCATCCTGCTGGACGAGGCCCGCCGCAACGGCGCCAAGCTGCCGGTCTCGGCGCTGGTGGACCAGTTCTACGCCGAGGTTCAGGCCATGGGCGGCAACCGCTGGGACACGTCGAGCCTCGTGGCCCGGCTGGAGCGCTGAGGGCGGCAGCTCCCCTCGCGGTCCGGAGGGGTCGGAAACGGCCCCGTGTACCCCCTCCCTCGCCCCGTCGCGGGAGAGGGGGTGTCGGGCGAGGACAGCATCCGCACAGAACAGGATTCTGCTCCGCGTGCAGGCCCTGCCTTCTCCGGAAGCCGGGCTCCCTCACCCGCACGGGGAGGGAGCCCGCGGGAAGCCTCACAGCGCCGCCGCGGCCTCCTCCGGATCCATCCAGCGCCAGTCCTCCCCCATCTGGTGGCGGAACCACGTGAACTGGCGCTTGGCGTAGGCCCGGGTATCCGCCTGTCCCCGGACGATCGCCTCCTCGAGTCCGATCGCCCCCTCGAGATACGCGATCAGGCCCGGCACGCCGTGGGCGCGCATCACCGGCAGCAGCGGGTCGAGGTTTCGCCTGTGCAGGCGGGCGACCTCGTCCAGCGCCCCTTCGGCGATCATGGTCCGGAAGCGGGCGTCGATGCGGGCGCGCAACACGGCGCGGTCGGGGGCCAGGAAGATTTTTTCGAGGGCCCACCCGGCGAGCGGCCCGGGTATCGGATCGCCGTAGAAGCTCGCGATCGGCCGGCCGGTGGCGAGAAAAATCTCCAGGGCCCGCATCACCCGCATCCGGTCGCTCGGGCGCAGGCGGGCGGCGCCCTCGGGATCGTGGCGGGCGAGGTCGGCGTGCAGCGCCTCGGTGGGACGGCCCTCGGCCTCCGCCCGCACCTGCGCGCGCACGGCCTCGGGCACCGGCGGCAGCTCCGAAAACCCCTGCTCCAGCGCCCGGAAGTACAGGCCCGTGCCGCCGACGAAGACCGGCCTTTGCCCGTCGAGCGTCGTCAGCAGCGCCGCCACATCCCGTGAAAAATGCCCCACGGAATAGTTCACGGCGCCGTCGACATGCCCGTAGAGCCGGTGGGGCACCCGTGCCTCCTCGTCCGGGTCGGGCCGGGCGGTGAGGCGCCGCAGGTCGCCGTAGACCTGCATGGAATCGGTGTTGATCACCACGCCGCCGTGACGCTCCGCCAGCCGGGCGGCCAGCGCCGACTTGCCCGACGCGGTGGGCCCTGCGATGAGGATCGCCGCCGGGCGCCCCCCGGCTTCCTCCCGGTCTGGCGGCAAGGTGAAACTCCACGATGCTGGTCGCGGTCCTGATAGCAAACCCGGATCGGCCGTCCATCACCGATGCGGTGCTGGCCGAGGCCCGCGCGGTGCTGCGGACGGAGCACCAGCCCCGGATCCTGCACGGCGCGGTGGCGGCCGAGCTGCTCGTTTCGGGCGAGCCCGCCGCCGCGGCGTCCCTCACCGACGCGCTGCGGACGGCCCTCGCCGGTGAACCCATCGACCTCGCCGTGCTCCCCGCCGACGCGCACCGGCGCAAGCGCCTGTTCCTGGCCGACATGGATTCCACCATGATCGAGCAGGAATGCATCGACGAGCTCGCCGGAACGCTCGGCCTCAAGGATCATGTCGCGACGATCACCGAGCGGGCGATGCGCGGGGAGATCGCCTTCGAGCCGGCGCTGCGCGAGCGCGTGGCGCTCCTGAAGGACATCCCGGTCGGTGCGGTCGACGGGCTGATCGCCGAGCACCTGACCCTGACCCCGGGCGGCCGCACCCTGGTGCGGACGATGCGGGCGCACGGCGCCCACACCTGTCTCGTCTCGGGCGGCTTCACCCTGTTCACCGGCCCGATCGCGGCGATGATCGGCTTCGATGAGCACCGGTCCAACCTGTTGGGCGTGGCGGACGGACGGCTCACCGGCTTCGTGGAGGATCCGATCGTCGGGAAGGCCGAGAAGCGCGCGGCGCTGATCGAACTCCGTGAGGCGCTGTCCCTCGGCCCTGCGGAGACGCTGGCGGTGGGCGACGGGGCCAACGATCTCGACATGCTGACCGAGGCCGGCCTCGGCGTGGCGTTCCGCGCGAAGCCCGCGGTCGCCGCCGCGGCGCGGGTCCGGGTCGAGCACGGCGACCTCACCGCGCTCCTGTACCTGCAGGGCTATGCGGCGGCGGAGTTCGTGGGGTGAGCCCTCACTGAAGGGTGCGGGTCGGGGCGCGGACCGCGCCCGGAACGGCCGGGGCCTGAACGCCGATCGCACCGACCCGCCGGCGCACCGGCTCGACCTTCGCGCAGGCGACGGCGCCCATCGCGGCCGCGATGTCAGAGCGTGTCGATACGCGGAGCTTCTCGATCTCCGGTTGGTTCGCGAACCGCTGCGCCTCGCGGCACCGGCGTGCCGCGCCGCGGCACCACGGGTGTCCTGAACGCAGGAAGGCCGCCGCTCCTCGCGAAGCGACGGCCTTCGATCTCGCGTGGGACAGCGCTCAGTCCAGCCCGACGGCCACGAAACGGACGTCGCCTGTGGCGCTCGCCACCAGCAGCAGCACCGACTTGCGCCCATCCTTCTTCAGGGCGTCGATCCGCTTGGTCACCTCCGCCGGGGTGCTCACCGCCTCCTGGCCGACCTCGACGATCACCTCGCCGGGCTGGATCCGCTTGTCGGCCGCCGTCGAGTTCGGGTCGACCCGGGTGACGACCACGCCCTTCACGGTGTCCTTGATGGAGAACTTCTTGCGCAGCTCGTCGGTCATGCCGGAGAGGTTGAGGCCCAGCGCCTGCCGGGTGGCGCTCTCGGGCTCCGGCTGGCGCAGGTTGGCGAGCTGCGGCTTGTCGCTGTCCTCCAGGCGGCCGAGGGTGACGGGCTTCGTCACCTCCTCGCCCTTGCGGACCACGACCACGTCGACCTTCTGACCCACGGGGGTCGAGGCCACGATCCGCGGCAGGTCGCCGGAGGCCTTCACCGGCGCACCGTTGAACTTCAGGATCACGTCGCCGACCTCGATCCCGGCGGTCTTGGCCGGACCCTTCTCGTCGACGCCGGCCACCAGGGCGCCCCGCGCCCCGCCCTTGAGGTTGAGCGCCTCGGCGGTGGTGTCGTCGACGTTCTGGATGCGGACGCCGAGCCAGCCGCGGCGGACCTCGCCGAAATCGCGGAGCTGATCGATCACGGGCTTGGCCGTACCCGACGGGACCGCGAAGCCGATGCCCACCGAGCCGCCGGTCGGCGACAGGATCGCCGTGTTGATGCCGATCACCTCGCCGTCCATGTTGAACAGCGGACCGCCGGAATTGCCCTTGTTGATGGCCGCGTCGGTCTGAATGTAGTTGTCGTAGGGTCCGGACTCGATGTTACGGCCCCGGGCCGAGACGATGCCGGCCGAGACCGAGCCGCCGAGCCCGAACGGATTGCCGATGGCGATGACCCAGTCGCCCGGGCGCATCTTGTCCGAATCGCCGAACGGCACCGCCTTCAGCGGGTGATCGGCCGGGGGCTTCACCCGCAGGACCGCGAGATCGATCTTCGAATCCTTGCCGACGATCTCGGCCTTGAGCTTGGTGCCGTCGTGCAGGATGACCTGGATGTCGTTGGCGTCGCCAATGACGTGGTTGTTCGTCACCACGAGGCCGGCGGCGTCGATGATGAAGCCGGAGCCCAGGGAATTGGACTTGCGCTGCGCGCGCGGCGCCTCGCCGTCACCACCGCCGCCGCCGCCTCGGCCGCCGCGCCGGTTGAAGAACTCCTCGAACAGGTCCTCGAACGGGGTGCCCGGGGGGACCTGCGGCATGGCGCGGCCGCCGCGGGCCTCCACGGTGGTGGAGGCGGAGATGTTGACCACCGCGTCGGTGACCTGCTCGGCGAGATCCGCGAGCGAGGCCGGCCCCTTGGCGAGGGCGGGAACCGGCAGGGCGGCCGCGGCTACGGAGGCGC
Source organism: Methylobacterium sp. XJLW (assembly GCF_003254375.1). Lineage (NCBI taxonomy): Bacteria > Pseudomonadati > Pseudomonadota > Alphaproteobacteria > Hyphomicrobiales > Methylobacteriaceae > Methylobacterium > Methylobacterium sp. XJLW. The sequence goes on from NZ_CP016429.1 coordinate 1,938,701, forward strand.
CGATCAGGATCGAGGCCATCAGCGCGCGGGCGCGGGAACGGGGCTGCGCGGTGGCGCGGCCGAAGGGCGCCACGGGGGCGCTCGCGACGGGGTGCATGGTCGACCTCTTCAAGAACGCGTTTCCGGCGCCGCGGGCCTCGACCGACGATCGGGGGCCCGCGGGTTTTCCTGCAAGGTAGTCTCCGGACGCCGGGGCGCCAACTCGCATCCCGATCAGCGTGCCGTCCCGGCCGCGGACCCGGTGGTGGACCCGGTGGCGGCGCTCGGATCGGCCGGTCCGCGCGGCCCGCGGGCCGCCGGGGCCGGGGGCCGGCCCTGCGGGTCGCTGAAGTACCGGAAGAAGTCCGAAGTCGGGCTGATCACCAGACGGGTGTCGGATCCCTTCAGCCCGCTCTCGTAGGCCTGCATCGAGCGGTAGAAGCTGAAGAAGTCCGCATCCTTGCCGAACGCCTCGGCGAGGATGCGGTTCTTGTCCGCGTCACCCTGTCCGCGCAGCTGCTCGGAGGTCTGCGTCGCGTCGGCGAGGATCACCGTGACCTCGCGGTCGGCCTTGGCGCGGATCGTGGCGGCGATCTGGTCGCCGTTGGCGCGGATGTCGGCGGCCTCGCGCTCGCGCTCGGTCTTCATCCGGCGGTAGACGGCGGCCGAATTCTGCGCGGGCAGATCGACGCGGGTCATGCGCAGGTCGACGATCTCGATGCCCAGTGCCTTGGCCTGCCGGTTCACGTCCTCCTGGATCTGGTGCATCAGCTGGCCGCGGTCGGTCTTCACGATGGCGTCGCGGGTCGAGCGGGCGAGCACGTTGCGCAGGCCGGAATTGGTGAAGCTCGCGAGCCGCTGGTTGGCGAGCCCGATATTGCCCACCGCCTGGTAGAAGCGGAGCGGGTCGAGGATCCGGTAGCGGGCGAAGGCGTCCACCTCCAGGTTCTGCCGGTCGGCGGTGAGCACCGTCTGCACCGGCAGGTCGAGGTCGAGCACGCGCTTGTCGAACAGGACCACGTTCTCCATGAACGGGATCTTGAAGTACAGGCCGGGCTTCTCCTCGCCGGTGGCGTTGAGGACGGCGCGGACGCGGCCGAACTGCAGGACCAGGGCCTGCTGCATCTGGCCGACGGTGAAGATCGACGCGTAGAGGCCGATCGCGACGATCGCCGCGATCGCGATCAGGCCGGTGCGGAGAGCCTGCTTCATCGGGCGGCTCCCGTCTGGGTCTGGGCGCGGGCGCCGAACTCGGAGAGCGGCAGCACCGGCAGCACGCCGGCGGCGGTCGCCGCCCCGGGCTGCGTCCCGTTCTGGTCGATGATCACCTTGTTCACGGACCCCAGTACCTTTTCCATCGTCTCCAGGAAGATCCGCTCGCGGCTGATCGCCGGGGCGGCCTTGTAGGAGGCGTAGACCTCGCTGAAGCGGGCCGCCTGGCCGGTGGCGTCGGCGGTCGCCTTGGTCCGGTAGGCCTCGGCCTGCTGGACGATCTGGGACGCCTTGCCGCGGGCCTGCGGCACTTCGCGGCTCGCGTAGGTCTTGGCCTCGTTCTGCGCCGTGTCGGCGTCCTGCTGGGCCGCGTTCACGTCGATGAAGGCGGGGCGCACCTCCGGCGGCGGATTGACCGAGACGAGCTGCACCACCTCGATGCGCACGCCGGCGCCGTACTCGTCGAGCGCCTTCTGGACCATCTCCTTCACCTCCTGGGCGATGCTCGACTGCTCGTTGGTGAGGATCGCCTGGATGTTGCGGCGGCCGATCACCTCGCGCATCGCGCTCTCGGAGATCGCCTTGATGGTGCCCTCCGGGTTCTGGAGGTTGAACACGAAGTCGGAGGCCTTCAGCGGGTTGACCCGCCACTGCACCTCGAAATCGAGATCGACGATGTTCTCGTCGCCGGTGAGCATCAGGCTCTCGTCCGGCACGTCGCGGGTGCGGCCCTGGCCGTTCGGACCGGCGCGGAAACCGATCTGGATCGAGTTCTGGGAGCCGACATCCGGCTTCACCACCCCGCCGATCGGATAGGGGAAGTTGTAGCGCAGGCCCTCGCCCTTGGTGCCGACATAGCGGCCGAAGATCGTCTCGATGCCGACCTGACGGGGGTAGACGGTGTAGAAGCCGGTGGCGAGCCAGATCGCGACGGCGAGCACGGCGATCACCGCCGCGCTGCGGCCGCCGCCGACGCCCTGCGCGCCGCCGCCCCCGTAGCCGCCCGAGCCGCCACCGCCGCCCGGGATCAGACCGCGCAGGCGGTCCTGCCCGCGCCGGAGCAGGTCCTCAAGATTCGGCGGCGTCTTGCCGCCGCCGCCGCCACCACCCCAGGGACCGCCGCCGTTGCCGCCGGGCCGGCCCCACGGGCCCCCGCCGCCGCTCTGATTGCTCCAAGGCATCCTAGACGTCGTCTCCTGCCTGTCCGCGCCCGGCCCATACCCCGGCCGGCGCCCCCTGCCTGAACGGCCACGCTCGCCCGCCTAGTCCCGGCCATCCGGATCGATCGCGAGGCGACCGCATCCGGCCTCAAGCCTTAAGAGCCTGCACGCACGCATCTTCCCGCAGGATGCGCAGGCCCGGCGTGAGCACGCGCACCCGACAGGCACCTGCGGGCGCGCGCCCCGTGCTGTCAAGGCTGGCAGGTGGGCATGCGCGGCATGGAACGCAATTGCGGCGGCGCGCCTCAGCGGACGCGCTCCCAATCGACGAACGCGAAGGCGTGCTCGTCCCGGGGTCCCGCCGGATGCGCCTCGCGGAACGTCTCCCGGAAGCGACCGCGGTCGAAGGCCGGGAAGCGCACGTCGCCCTCGGGCTCGGCCTCGACCTCGGTGAGATGGAGCCGGTCGGCCTGCGGGAGCGCGAGCGCATAGATCTCGGCCCCGCCCACCACCATCAGCTCCGCCCCGGCGGCGGCCGCCAGCGCGGAGGGCCAGTCATGGACGGTCTCGACCCCCTCGGCGCGGAAGCCGGCATCCCGGGTGAGCACCAGGGTGCGACGCCCCGGCAGGGGCCTGCCGATCGAATCCCAGGTCCGCCGGCCCATCAGCATCGGCTTGCCCATGGTCAGGGCCTTGAAGCGCTTCAGGTCGCTGGAGAGATGCCAGGCGAGGCCGTTGTCGCGGCCGATCACGCCGTTGCGGGCGACCGCGGCGACCAGGGAGACGATCGGGCTCATACCGCCACCGGGGCCGCGATGGCCGGGTGCGGCTCGTAGCCCGCAATGGCGATGTCCTCGTACCGGAAGGCGAAGAGGTCGCGGACCTCCGGGTTGAGCCGCAGCTGCGGCAGCGGGCGCGGGGTCCGGCCCAGCAGGGTCCGGGTCTGCTCCAGGTGATTCCGGTAGAGATGCGCGTCGCCGAAGGTGTGGACGAAGTCGCCGACCCCGAGGCCGGTCACCTGGGCGATCATGTGGGTCAGCAGGGCGTAGCTCGCGATGTTGAAGGGCACGCCGAGGAAGGCGTCCGCCGAGCGCTGGTAGAGCTGGCAGGAGAGCCGCCCCTCGCTCACGTAGAACTGGAACAGGCAGTGGCAGGGGGCGAGCGCCATCCGGTCGAGGTCGGCCGGGTTCCAGGCCGAGACGATCAGGCGGCGGGAATCGGGGTTGCGCCGGATCTCGTCGAGCACCCAGGCGATCTGGTCGACGGTGCCGCCGCCGGGCTTCTCCCAGGAGCGCCACTGCTTGCCGTAGACCGGCCCGAGATCGCCGTGCGCGTCGGCCCACTCGTCCCAGATCGTCACGCCGTTGGCTTGGAGCGCGGCCACGTTGGTATCGCCCGTCAGGAACCAGAGCAGCTCGTGGATGATCGAGCGGAGGTGCAGCCGCTTCGTGGTGACCAGCGGGAAGCCGGCCGACAGGTCGAAGCGCATCTGGTGGCCGAACACCGAGAGCGTGCCGGTGCCGGTGCGGTCGTCCTTGGCCACGCCCTCGTCGAGGATGCGCCGGAGCAGGTCCTGATAAGCGTCCATCGGTCATTCCTGCGCGCCGACGCGACGGCGGGCAAGCGCGCCGCCGACATCTGTCCACCGCCGTCACCAGCTGGCGGTCAGGCCGGCCAGAGCAGGTAGGTTACGAGGGCGAGGTTCGACCAGCCGTGCAGGGCGATCCCGGGCCAGAGCCGGCCGGTCCGCCAGCGCAGCCAGCCGAGCGCCAGGGCGAGCGGCAGCAGGGAGACCGGCCGGGCGAGCCCCCAGGAGGAGATGTGGGCGGCGGCGAAGATGACCGCCGTGACCAGGATCGCCCCCGCCGGCCCCAGCACCGCCCGGGCACGGGCGAAGGCCTCGCCGCGCAGCAGCAGCTCCTCGGCCACGGGCGCCAGGATCGCCAGATAGGCGAGCCACGCCGCCACCGCGGCCTGGCTCATGAACGGGGACAGCCGCACGTGCTGGCCGAAGCTGGCACCGAACAGTTCCGCGGTGCCGGTGACCCAGGCGATGTGCAGAACCGGCCAGACGAGGAGGAGCCCCAGCAGGGCGACGGGCCGCATCCCGTTCGGGCGCTCGCGGTCGAGGGCGAGGCGGCGGCGCCAGCCGGTCCGGTCGCGCCACCAGGCCGCACCCACCACCAGAACGGCGAGGAACACCTGACGCAGGACGTCCGTGGCGAAGGCACGGTGGGTCAGCTCCACCGCACCGAGGAACGGGCGCCGCTCCGGCGGCAGGAACGGATCGATCCCGCTCCACAGATCGAACCCGACGCGCACGACCGCCAGCGCGAGCAGGCTCGCGGCGCCGAGATAGAAGACGACGAGCGCGACCAGCCCGCCGAGATGCCAGGCCGCCGACCAGATGCCGGGACGAGGGGCGTCGGCCACCGCGCCGGAAGACGACTGCGCGCTTCCGGCAACAGCCTCACCCGGAGGCTCCAAATGAGACGGCGGCGCGACACGATCGGGCTTCAAAACCGGACCGATCCCCTCTATATCTTGGGAGCCGGTCGCGAGGCCGGCTATGGCGATAAACGTTCTTCGCAATAAACCTATCGGACCCGGGGGCGGTACCCGGCGCCTCCACCCGAGCCCAGGACATGCTGCCGCAAGGCGCGTGATCTTAGCCTGGGCTTTGGCGGGGGCGAAATAGGATCGACGAGGGCGTAAAGGTTGGACTTTCGCTCGGCATGGTTCCGCCGTTATCGGGCCTTTGCAATAGTTGCCAACGACAACTTTGCTCCGGTGGCGGTGGCCGCGTAAGCGGTCCCCAATACCGACCTAAAGTCCTAGCGGGTAGCACCGCATAGGCGGGGTTCGGAGGCACCTGGCAACAGAAGCCTCCACTTCCAATCCTCGGTCCAGCCATCCGCGGCGGGGCGCCGGGCAGACCGGGCGAGAGCGCAACCGCAGATGGCAGACGACCTCATCCGCTACGATCTACTGGTACAGGACGCCCTGCGCGGCGTGGTCCGCAAGGTGCTGACCGACGCGGCCCGCGAGGGCCTGATGGGCGAGCATCACTTCTACGTCTCGTTCCGGACGGAAGCGCCCGGCGTGCGGATCTCGCAGGCCCTGCGGGAGAAGTACCCGCAGGACATGACGATCGTCCTGCAGCACCAGTTCTGGGACCTCAACGTCACCGAGCACGCCTTCGAAGTCGGCCTGTCCTTCTCGGGGGTGCCGGAGCGGCTGCTGGTGCCGTTCGACGCCCTGTCGGGCTTCTTCGATCCCTCCGTGCAGTTCGGCCTGAAGTTCGATCTCAGCGAAGCCGGCGAGACCCCCGAGGAGGCGAACGCCGCCCCGGCGGCCAAGCCCGGCCCGCGCGGGGCCGGCTCGGAACCCGGCGAGGTGCGGCCCAAGAGCGCCGGTCTCGCCACGATCGGCTCCGGCGCGCCGAAGGGGCTGCCCGCTCCCGCCGCTCAGGGCGAGAAAGCCGCCGGCAAGTCCGACGACAAGGCCCCCCGCCCCGCCGCCAAGAAGGAGGGCGAGGAGGGCAGCGCCGAGGTCGTGAGCCTGGACGCCTTCCGCAAGAAGAGCTGAGCGTCTCCCGGGCCGGATCGACGGCCGGGCGTCGTACGGGGGACGACACGGTCGCGCCGTCGATGCTGTCGGCGGCTGCGGGGAGCCCGCGCCCGATCGCCAAGCGATCCGCGACCCTCGAGACCGTCGATCAGATTCGGTCGCCCGTCCCCTCCGGCCGTCCTGCTGAAGGGCGCCGGCCTGCACCGCGGCACGGTGACCGGGCCCGGCCTAGCCCCGCGCCACCGCGTCCATGCGCAAGCCGTGCTCCGGCCGCAGCGTCACCCGGTGGAGCGGCGTCACCGGCGGATGATCCGCCGGCAGCCGGAAGCGCACCGCCCGCACCACATGCGCCAGCACGATCACGGCCTCCTGAATCGAGAAGCTCTGGCCGATGCAGATCCGCGGCCCCGCCCCGAACGGCAGATAGGCGAAGCGCGGAATCGTGTCGCGGTTCTCGGGCAGGAACCGCTCCGGCACGAAGGCCTCCGGATCCTCCCACAGCAGATGATGGCGGTGGAGCACCCAGGGCGCCACCATGACCAGCGAGCCCCGCGGCACCTTGATCCGGCCGAGCCGGTCGTCCCGGATCGCCTGACGGCTGAGGAACGGCACCGGCGGGAACAGGCGCATCGCCTCCTCGATCGCCGCCCGGGTGAACGGCAGACGCTCCGCGGAAAAATCCCCCGGCCCGGCGGCATCGACCTCGGCCTCGATCCGCGCCTGGGCGGCCGGATCCTGCGACAGGCAGTAGAGCGTCCAGGTCAGGGAATTGGCCGTGGTCTCGTGCCCGGCGGCGATGAAGGTGACGATGTTGGCCTTCACGGCGAGATCCGAGAGCCCGTTGCCGGTCTCGGGATCCTGCGCTTCGAGCAGCAGGGTCAGCAGGTCCCGGGGCGCCTCCCCCCGCGCCATCAGCGCCTTGCGGCGGGCGATGAGCTCATCGACCACCTCGGCGAAGAAGCGGCCCGCCGGACGGGCCCGCAGGCGGCCGATCCGCGGCACGAAATCGGGCACGCCGAACACGTCGAGGGGGTCGATCGGCCCGACCGCTTCCAGGAAGCGCGTGATCGCACGGCCGAGGGCATCGGGATCGCTCGGCAGGCCTTGCGTGAAGATCGTCCGCTCCAGCACGTCGAGCGTGACGCGGGTCATCTCAAGGGCCACATCGACCTGCTTGCCGTCGCGGCGGACGAGGCGGCGGCCGAGACGGGCGCCGGCGGCGTTCATCGCCTCCGAAAAGCCCTGGACCGTGCGGGCGTTGAAGATCGGCGCCAGCGTCCGGCGCTGGAGGCGCCACTCGTCGCCCTCGGCGCTGAGCAGACCGTTGCCGAGCCCCGGGGCGAGGACACGCCGCTGCAGGTCGTCCTTGCGGTAGCCGTCGGCGTTCTCGATGAGCAGGTAGCGGATCAGCGCCGGGTCGCTCACCAGGGTGATCCGGCCCATCGCGCCCTCGGCCGCCACCACCGGCAGCTTGAAATGCGCGTCCATCCAGGTGGTGATCGGATTCTTCCGGGCCGCCCGCAGGAAGTCGAACAGGCCGAGCGGCGCCTTCAGCGGCGGCGGCACGACGGGGCGGAACCGGGCGGCGGGTTCGGACAGATCGATCGTCGCGCTCATCGGCTCCTTGTCCGGCGGGAACAGAGCTTCGCTCTTGTCGGGGTGCCGGGAAAACCGGCATCGCGATTCACCCGCGCCTCATTTAAGTAGGCACCGCACGGCACCAGACGTAGAGGCCACGATGTCGCCCACCGAGACCGCCACCCGCACCGAGTCCGACACCTTCGGGCCGATCGAGGTTCCGGCGCATCGCTACTGGGGCGCGCAGACGCAGCGCTCGATCCAGAACTTCAAGATCGGCACCGACCGGATGCCGGCGCCCCTCGTCCACGCCCTCGGGGTGGTGAAGCAGGCTGCCGCCCTGGTGAACAAGGATCTCGGCGCCCTCGACGCGACGCTCGCCGACGCCATCGCGGCCTCGGCCGCCGAGGTAGTGGAGGGCCGCCACGACGACGAGTTCCCCCTGGTCATCTACCAGACCGGCTCGGGCACCCAGTCGAACATGAACGCCAACGAGGTGATCGCGAGCCTCGCCAACGAGCGGCTGGGCGGCCAGCGCGGCGGCAAGTCGCCGGTCCACCCGAACGACCATTGCAACCGCGGACAGTCCTCGAACGACACCTTCCCCACCGCCATGCACATCGCGGTGGCGCGGGAGATCCAGGGGCGCCTGCTGCCGGCGCTCTCCCACCTGCACGGCGCGCTGGACGCCAAGGCCAAGGCGTTCGCGTCGATCGTCAAGATCGGCCGCACCCACCTGCAGGACGCGACACCGGTCTCGCTGGGCCAGGAATTCTCCGGCTACGCCGCCCAGGTGGCGCTCGGCGGCTCGCGGGTCGCCGCGACCCTGCCGGGGGTCCTGGCGCTCGCCCAGGGCGGCACCGCGGTCGGCACCGGGCTCAACGCCCATCCGGAATTCGCCGACCGCTTCGCCGCCAAGGTCGCGGAGCTGACCGGGCTGCCCTTCACCTCCGCCGAGAACAAGTTCGAGGCGCTGGCCACCCACGACGCGCTGGTGTTCACGCAGGGCGCGCTCGCGGCCCTCGCCGCCGGCCTGTTCAAGATCGCCCAGGACATCCGCTTCCTCGGCTCGGGCCCGCGCTCCGGCCTCGGCGAATTGTCGCTCCCTGAGAACGAGCCCGGCTCCTCGATCATGCCCGGCAAGGTCAACCCGACCCAGTGCGAGGCGCTGACCATGGTCTGCGCCCAGGTGATCGGCAACGGCACGACGGTGAGCTTCGCCGGCAGCCAGGGCAATTTCGAACTCAACGTCTTCAAGCCGGTGATCGCCAACGCGGTGCTGCAATCGGTGCGGCTGCTCGCCGACGCGGCGGTGAGCTTCACCGACAATTGCGTCGTCGGCATCAAGGCCAACGAGGACAAGATCGCCGACCTGATGAGCCGCTCGCTCATGCTGGTGACCGCGCTCGCCCCCTCGATCGGCTACGACAAGGCCGCCGAGATCGCCAAGACCGCGCACAAGAACGGCACCACCCTCAAGCAGGAGGCCCTGCGCCTCGGCTACGTCACCGAGGCGGAGTTCGAGCGCGTGGTCCGGCCGGAGACGATGCTGGCGCCCAGCGCCGACTGATTGTTGTGTGACGTCCCGGCGCGGAGCCTCCCGCGCCGGTTACGGGAGGCGATCCGTGGCCGAGATCATCAATCTGCGCCAGATCCGCAAGGCGAAGGCCCGTGCCGAGGCCGACACGAAGGCCGAGGCCAACCGGATCGCCTTCGGCCAGCCGAAGAAGGCCAAGACCCTCCAGCAGCGGCGCAAGGCCCTCGAGACCGAGCGCCACGAGGGCCATCGCCTCGCGCGGCACGAGCCGGATTCCGACCCGAACGCATGATCCGCCTCCCGTGAGCGCCGGCCTCACCAAGCATTCCGTGATGATCGCTGGCCACCGCACCAGCGTGTCCCTGGAGGATCCGTTCTGGGCGGCGCTGCGGGAGATCGCGGAGGCGCGGGGCCAGTCCGTCCAGGCCCTCATCGGCGCGATCGATGCCGGGCGCGACGGGCAGAACCTGTCTTCGGCGATCCGGGTCTTCGTCCTCGAAGCCGTGCGCGCGATGCCGGAAACGTGAGCGCGTCGCGCCCTGTCCGATCTGCCGGTCCCGAATAGCTTGTGACGTGCGCGTGACAAAATCCCGCAGTCAGGAGATCCCATGGCCACCCGAGAGCCGCTGCTCAGAACAATCCCGATCGCCGAGCTGCGCCCGACGCAGATGACGGTGGGCTACCGTGAAGTGGCGGAGAAGCGGCGGCGCTGGCGGGAATACGACGGCGAGAAGAAAGAGGAGTTCCTCGGCGCCCATATGATTCCGACGCTGCTCGGGCCAAAGAAGCGCCACTACATCATCGATCATCACCACCTCTCCCGCGCCCTGCACGAGGAGGGGGTCGAGAGCGTGCTCGTCACCGTGGTGGCCGACCTGCACTACCTCGACAAGGACGCCTTCTGGACGGTGTGCGACCACAAATCCTGGGCGCATCCCTACGATGCCGAGGGCGTGCGCCAGCACTTTAAGGACATCCCGAAATCGGTCGATGCCCTGGCGGACGATCCCTACCGCAGCCTCGCCGGCGAGCTGCGCCGGGCCGGCGGCTTCGCGAAGGATACCACCCCGTTCAGCGAGTTCCTGTGGGCCGACTTCCTGCGGCGGAACATCAAGGAGAAGCGGATCGAGGGCGACTTCTCCTCCGCCCTGGAGCGGGCGATGGCGCTGGCGAAATCCAAGGACGCCGACTACCTGCCCGGCTGGTGCGGACCGGTGACCCGCCCCATCCGCTAGGGCGCCGCCGGGTCGTCGCGGTGGATCCGCCCGACCGTTTCGCGTGACGCGGCGGGCTGTCTGCCCGAAAAACGCCCCGCCCCTGGGCGAGGTTCGGGGGGGCCGCCCGCGCCCGCCCCCTCCAGCCGGACGAACAGCCCCCGCATGCCGATGCCGCGTTTCGCCCCGAGCCTCGCGCTCGCCGCCCTGCTCCTGCCCGCCGCCGCGCAGGCCCAGGATCGCGGCAGCGTCAATCCGAAGCCCCTGCCGCCCCTGGAGCATCCGGACGCGCCCTCGACGCCCGCCAAGGCGCTGTTCGGGCGCGTCACCAAGGCGGCCTCCGGGCCGGCGCACATCTACGGCTTCTATGCCAAGGGCTGCTTCTCCGGGGGTGAGGCGCTGCCGCTGGACGGTCCGAACTGGCAGGTCATGCGCCCGTCCCGCAACCGGATGTGGGGCACGCCCTACCTCGTCGATTTCATCGAGCGCCTGTCGCAGAAGGCGGCCCGGGTCGGCTGGCCCGGCCTCCTCGTGGGCGACATGGCCCAGCCCCGGGGCGGCCCGATGATCACCGGCCACGCCTCGCACCAGATCGGCATCGACGCCGATGTCTGGCTGACGCCGATGCCCGACCACCGCATGAGCCGGGCGGAGCGCGAGGAGACCTCGGCCACCGACATGGTCCGCCGCGACCGCCTCGACATCGATCCGGAGGTCTGGACGCCGACGCACCTGCAACTGATCAAGGTCACCGCCGAGCAGCCGGAGGTGGAGCGCATCTTCGTCAACGCGGCGATCAAGAAGGCGCTGTGCCGCGACGCCGCGGGCAGCCGCTGGATGTCCAAGGTGCGCCCGATGTACGGGCACAATTACCACTACCATATCCGGCTCGCCTGTCCGGCCGGCCAGGAGGATTGCCAGCCGCAGGGCGCGCCGCCGCCGGGCGACGGCTGCGACGACCTCAGCTACTGGTTCTCGGATGCGGTGCTGCATCCGAAGCCCCCGAAGGTGCCGCCGAAACCCAAGCCCGCCATGACCATGGCCGCGCTCCCCAACGCCTGCCGGGCGGTTCTGAAGGCGCCGTAGGGCGGAGGCGCGGAGGCGGGGCGGCCGTCAGCGCGGGCGAGGCGACCCGTCCGCGCGCCACCCGCGCTGACGGTGGCACCGCCGAGGGGATGAGCGGCGCGGAAACGATCCGCCCGGCGAGACTGGTCGCTCGGCGCGCCGGACGCGATGTGCTAACGCCTGCGGATGCCCCGCTGGCTCTTCATCCTCTTCGCGACCGCCGTCGCCCTCTCGGTGCTGGGCAGCGTGCTGATCGTGCTCCGCAGCCCGAACAGCACGCCGCCGCCGCACGGCAGCGCCGCCCCGTTGCCGGGCCCGCAGACGCGGCCCGACGGACGGAGCCCGTGAGGCTCAGGCGGCGACGCCGGTTCCCACCGGGCAGCTGACGCCGGTGCCGCCCAGGCCGCAATAGCCCGCCGGGTTCTTGGCGAGGTACTGCTGGTGGTAGGCCTCCGCGAAATAGAACCGCTCCAGCGGCTTGATCTCGGTGGTGACGTCGGGGAAGCCGCGCGTCCGGAGCGCCTCGGCGTAGGCGTCGCGCACGGCCCGGGCCGTGGCCTCCTGGTCGGGGCCGACGGTGTAGATGCCGGAGCGGTACTGCGTGCCGACATCGTTGCCCTGGCGCATGCCCTGCGTCGGGTCGTGGCTCTCGAAGAAGGTCCGCAGCACCGCCTCCCGGGACAGCACCGCCGGATCGAAGGCCACCAGCACGACCTCATTGTGGCCGGTCTGGCCGGTGCAGACTTCCTCGTAGGTGGGGTTCGGCGTGTAGCCGCCGGCATAGCCGACCGCCGTCACGAACACGCCCTCGGGCAGTTGCCAGAACCGCCGCTCGGCGCCCCAGAAGCATCCGAGCCCCAGCACGATCGTCTCGATGCCCGGCGGATACGGCCCCTTGAGCGGGTTGCCGTTGACGAAATGCGTCTCGGCTGTCGGGACCGGCGTCGGGCGGCCCGGCAGGGCGTCGGCCGGGGCCGGCATTTCGGGACGCTTGCGGAACGAAAACATCGGCTTGCCTTCCGGTGTCGAACTCCCGCCGATATGGGGAGGCGGAGGCGGCCAGAAAAGCGTTCGGCGGCCCGGCGACGCGAAACCTTGACGCGAGACTGGACCTCGGACGCGAATTCCGGCTTGTACCCCCGAGAGACACTGATCGAATGGCCGCTCCGAGCGGCGTTGGGAAGGGCTGATCCGCATGGAGACGGGCGGGACTGCCACGAGCCACGTGCCGGACAATGTGAAGGTGGGGTCGCAGCGGGGCGATCCGTTCGCCGCAGCCGTGCGCGCGACGCGGATGCCGATGATCATCACGGATCCGGCCCAGCACGACAACCCGATCGTCTTCGTGAACGACGCCTTCCTGACGCTGACCGGCTATACCCGGATGGAGGTGATCGGCCGCAACTGCCGCTTCCTGCAGGGTCCCGAAACCGAGGCGGAGGCCGTCGATCGCCTGCGCGAGGCCATCCGGCGGGAGGAGGACATCCGGGTCGACCTCCTCAACTATCGCAAGGACGGCTCGACCTTCCAGAACGCCCTCTATGTCGGGCCGGTGCGGGATGAGGCGGACCGGGTCGTCTACTTCTTCGCCTCGCAGTTCGACGTCAGCGAGCGCTACGCGCTGACCGCCGAGGTCGAACGGCTGAAGGGGGCGCTGGCGGAGGCCGAGGCCCGGCTCGCGGGCCGTTAGGCCGGGCCCGAGCGCCAGGGCTTCGTCATTACTTCGTCAGGGCTTCGTCAGGAAGCCGATCGGCTCGCGGCCCGGCTGGCCGAGCCAGAGCAGCACCGCGCCGAGCCCCAGGCCGATCAGGGAGGCCGGCGCCAGGGTGAGCGGCAGGCCCAGGATGTGCCAGAGCCAGGGCGCCGCCCCCTCCACGCTGCCCTGCAGGGCGCTGGCCTTGTCCTTGAACAGGGTGGCGATCACGTCGGAGAGGGGCGTCACCCGCAGGCCGTTGTTGGCGATGGAACGGGCGCCGTCATAGATCAGCGCGACGAAGCCGCCGGCCATCAGCAGGAAGCCCAGGACGCGGGCCAGGAAGCGGAACATCGCGGGGCCTTCTGAGCCTTGCCTTACGGACCGTTTGGGCTTTCGCCGGCGCGCCCGAGGGCGCCCGCCCCGGGAGTATGGGTCCGGACCGCAAGGTGCAAGCGCCAGCGGCGCGTCTGCGGCGCGTCCGGGGCGAGCGTCGATCCGCGCGGTTGCCGGGTCGCCGGGCCCGTGCCACAGGCTCGCCCCGCGGCGGCGGGCCGCGGGAGAGCGGTCGACCTTGAACGCGCGCGCGACGAATCTCGGCCTCGTGATCTTCGATTGCGATGGCGTTCTGGTGGACAGCGAGCCCCTGAGCCTCGCCTGCCTGACGGCCGGACTGAACCGGATCGGCGTCGATATCGACTTCGCCACCGTGCGGGCCCGCTTCACCGGCACCGCGATGCCCTCGATCATGGCCCATATCGCCAGCGACTACGGGGTCGCCGCACCCGCCGGCTTCGTCGAGGCGGTGAAGGCCGAGACCCTGGCGCTGTTCGACGCGGAGCTGCGGGCGATGCGCGGCGTCGCCGAGGCGGTCGCCGCCGTGGGCCTGCCGGTCTGCGTCGCGTCGAGCAGCGACCCGGTGCGGCTGCGCCATTCCCTGACCCTGACCGGGCTGCTGCCGCTGTTCGGCGACCACGTCTTCTCCTCGGCCCAGGTGGCACGGGGCAAGCCGTTCCCCGACCTGTTCCTGTTTGCCGCCGCGCGCATGGGCGCCGCTCCGGCCGCCTGCCTGGTGATCGAGGACAGCGTGCCCGGCGTCACGGCGGCCCGGAGCGCCGGCATGCGGGTGGCGGGCTTCACCGGGGGCGGCCATTGGGGGCACGACCCGGCGGGCACCGGCCTCGCGGAGGCCGGCGCGACCCGGATCTTCTCGGACTTCTCCGACCTCGCCGCGGTGATCGCCGCCGCCTGAACGATCCCGCCTCCCCCGAGCGCGGCCGGCACCGGATTCCTGCCAGGCGGGCACCGAAAATCGGAAGTCCGTTCCGTTGACGGTGTGCGGCGCCACGCCCATTTTCAGGGTGCCGGCCGGGCTGAACGCCCGGGCGCTCCGCCGGTCCGGCCGCGGTGATTTGAGAAGCGTAGCTTGCGCCGCGTGATCAAACGCTAAAGCACTGCGACGGCCCCGTGCCGCGCGGTCCTTCAGTCTGGAGGACATCCGATGGTCCTGCGAACACCGTCCCTTCGACACCCGCTCCTGAACGCGCCCTGCTGCCCCGCCGCCCGTCGGCGCTGTCGACGCTAGCCCCGCCGACCGTCCGCAGCAGCCCACGCGATCCGGCACGGCGATATGCCGGCCCAGGGAGTTCCCAGTCCGATGCACAGTCTCGCAGAGTTCCAGCCCGAAAACCGTCCCGATTTCGCAGACCCGGCCATCGGGCCTGCCGAACCGGCCCGGGTGATCGAGATCGGTGAGGTCACCGCCGGGATCGCCGTGCCCGAGGGGCGCGGCGTCCGGTTCTTCTCATCGGCGTGCGCGTTCGACGGTCTCGACGGCGCCGTGTTCCGCACGGCCGAGCAGGCGGCCCGGGCAGCCCGCGCGCGCATGCGTACCCCGAGCCGGCCGGCCGCGCGGGCGCATCGCCCCGCGCTGCGCCGGGCCTGACCCGCGCGCCACCCCGCGCGCTACCGGCCGCACTCGTCGCGGGTGCGCTTCAGGGCTTCCGCGAACCCGCCGAGGGCGTATTCGTCGCTCGTCGGGTTCCCGCGCAGCGAGGTGGTCTTGATCACGAGCTTGGGGTTGCGGGCGCTCATCTCCGAGACGACCCGCGCCTCCTCGGCGGGGTTCTGCAGCCAGGCATTGCCGTCCTTCACCACGAGGCCGTAGCGGCTGGCGCCGAGGTTGAGGCTCGGATCGGTGGGCGCGGCCGCGGAGCCGGGCTTGATCTGGGAGGCCGCGGGCTTCGACGGGAAGCCCAGCATCACCGCCACCTCGTTCTGGACGTTCTCGCCCTTGCGCACGCTCACGAACAGATAGGCGGTGTCGCGCTTCAGGGTCTTGGGCGAGCGCGTCTGCGGCTGCGCGATGGCGTAGCAGAGCTTGTTGCGGCCGTCGCCGTTCACGAACACGTTCCAGTCGCCGAAGATCGCCACCGGCGTGGCCTGCTGCATGCCGGGCGGCGTCGCCGCCTTCTCCGCGCGCTTGGTCCGCTCGCGCCCATGCCGCCGCACCCGGCGGCTCGGGGCCGCGTCGCCGCCCCCGGCATCCGGGGCCTGCGCCACCTCCTGGGCATTGGCCGTCGTCGCCGACAGGCCGACCCCGCCGAGCAAACCGGTGGCCAGCCCGGATGCGAGCAGGGCGAGAGCTCCGACCGGGAGCGAGCGGGAAACGCGGACCATCTTCACTTCCTGACGACGGGCGGCTCCGTCAGGAGCCGGACCGGGGATCGGGATTAGTGAAGCTTGCGTAAAACGTCGGCAAGATGGCGAGGCCGGATCTCTCGAACATCAGACCGCGCGGGCTTCCGTCGCCCGGGCCGCGATCAGTCCGGCCGGAACCGGCAGCGGCTCGACCGCCTGGCCGGCCGAGACCGCGATCGCGTCCGGCTGGGCCGGCGCGGCACGCTTGCGGGGCGGATCGTTGTAGGGCGTGTTGTAGCCCTTGCGGACCGCGGCCCAGTAGGATTCGCGCGTCAGGCCCGACCCGGTCAACGCGGCGTCGATCATCGCCGTGGCATGCGCCGCGAAATCCGGCACGTCCTCCGGGTTAAGCCAACTCTCGACAGGCATCCTGCGAACTCCGATCCGAACGGCGAAGCTTGTAGCTGAGCGGACTTATCCAGACACTGAACGCGCGGGTGGGCAGAGGGTTGCAATGCACAATTTTGATGGGCGCTGTGGATGACCGGGCGCCCGTCATCGGGCCCGAGGCGATCGGGGCGCCGCCCTGTCGGCGGAGCGAAACGCCCCCCGGCCCGCGCTACGCCCGGTGAACGACGAGGGTAAAGCCTTCCTCCGGGTCCGGCGGCACGAAGTAGCGGCTGAACAGGTCGAACTCGGCATCCGTCACCGTGAAGGTATGGGCACCCTCGGCGTTGCGGAGGCGGAGGCGGGCCTTGCAGACCGCATCGGGTACGTCGAGGACGTGGAGTTGGTGGGCGACGCCGGCCGCCTCGAACAGGGTCCGCATCCAGGCCCGGCTGGCGACGGTGTTAGCCGGGAAGTCCAGCACGACCGAGAGGCCGAGTCGCAGCAGCGCCACGAGGTGCGGCGCCATCGCGTCGCGCAGGCGCGCCGCGTTGCGCGCGTAGTCGGCCAGGGAGGTTTGCTCACCGGGATAGAGCCGGGCGAGCCAGTGATCCTCCGCGACCACGACCGTGCCGGGCTGCTGCCCCAGGCGGTCGGTCAGCGTCGATTTGCCGGCAGCGATCTTGCCGCACACGAGGTGCAGAGTCGGGACGTGGGTGGGCATGGCGGGGACCTTGGATGCGGCGCGACGGCCGCGGGGCGCTCACGGGCGGGTCGGCCCGGCCTGACGGATCAGGCCGGGTTCCGAATTCGCCCGCGCAACGCGGCCCCTCCGCCGTGAATCGACAAGGTCATGAACCCACTCTGACATCCGCCGGGCGCCACTGCCAAGGAGCACCGAGGAGCGGCGGAGGCCCGCGGGGGCGCGCTGGCTCAGCCCAGCCGCTCGATCCAGGCCTGCGCCTGTTGCCGGACGTTGTCGGGCGCGGTGCCGCCGTAGCTGGTGCGGCTCGCCACCGAGTTCGCGACGCCGAGCACCGCGTAGACCGCATCGGTGATCCGCGGCTCCGCCTCCTGCATCTCGGGCAGCGACAGCGCCTCCAGCCCGACGCCCTTGGCGGAGGCGACGCCGACGAGACGGCCGGTGACGTGGTGGGCTTGCCGGAACGGCAGGCCGAGCTCGCGCACCAGCCAGTCGGCGAGGTCGGTGGCGGTGGCGTAGCCGGAGCCGGCGGCTTGGCTGAGCACCTCGGCGTTGGGCTCAAGATCCTTCACCATGCCGGTCATGGCGGCGAGGCACAGCGACAGGGCCTGGAGGGCGTCGAACGTCCCTTCCTTGTCCTCCTGCATGTCCTTCGAATAGGCGAGCGGCAGGCCCTTCATGACGACGAGCAGGCCGGTCAGCGCGCCGATGATCCGGCCGCTCTTGGCCCGTACCAGCTCGGCGGCGTCGGGGTTGCGCTTCTGCGGCATGATCGACGAGCCGGTGGTGTAGCCGTCCGACAGGCGCACGAAGTTGAACTGGGCCGAAGTCCAGACCACCAGTTCCTCGGCGAAGCGCGACAGGTGCACCGCGCAGATCGAGGCCGCCGCCAGGGCCTCCAGGGCGAAGTCGCGGTCGGCGACGGAATCCAGGGAATTCGCGGTCGGCCGGTCGAAGCCGAGCGCCGCCGCGGTGGCGTGCCGGTCGATCGGGAAGGAGGTGCCGGCGAGCGCAGCGGCGCCGAGCGGGCACTCGTTGAGCCGCGCCCGAGCGTCACGGAACCGGCCCCGGTCCCGGGCCAGCATCTCGACATAGGCGAGGCAATGGTGGCCGAAGGTCACCGGCTGCGCCGACTGGAGATGGGTGAAGCCCGGCATCACCGTGCCGGCGTGCTGCAGCGCCGTCTGGCTGAGGGCGCGCTGCAGGTCGGCAGCCTGCTGGTCGAGCGAATCCAGGGTGTCGCGCACCCAGAGCTTCATGTCGGTGGCGACCTGGTCGTTGCGCGAGCGCGCCGTGTGCAGGCGGCCGGCGGCCGGCCCGACGATCTCGGTCAGGCGGCTCTCCACGGACATGTGGATGTCCTCGAGCTCGCGCTTGAACGTGAAGGTGCCGGCCTCGATCTCGTCGCGCACGGACTTGAGCCCGGCCTCGATCGCGGCCACATCCTCCGCCGGCAGGATGCCGGCTTGGCCCAGCATCGCCACATGCGCCAGCGAGCCGCGGATATCCTGGGGCGCGAGGCGCTTGTCGAACCCGATGGAGGCGTTGATCTCCTCCATGATCTCCGCCGGGCCGCTCGCGAAGCGGCCGCCCCACATCCGGTTGCTCATGTCGATCCTTCCGCGCCCTGACCGTCCCGAGGCCCGAGCCTGATGCCCGGCCGCACGCCCATCCTGGCCGGCGCGGGCGTCGCCGCGCTCGCCGTCCTCGGCCTCGCCCTATACGGGAGCGGTCTCCTGCCCGGCAACATGGGCGGCGCCCTTCAGCCCTGCGCCGCCGCCAAGCCCGCCCTCGCCCGGGTCGACGCCGCCGCGAAGGGCGAGGTCGCCGCCATGCAGGCCCTGACGCAGGCCCGGCCCGCGCCGGACATCCGCTTCAAGGGGCCGGACGGCGCCGAGACCGGCCTCGCCGACCTCAAGGGCCGGCTGCTCCTCGTGAATCTCTGGGCGACGTGGTGTGCCCCCTGCAAGGCCGAGATGCCGGCCCTCGACCGGCTCCAGGCGCAGATCGGCGGGCCCGACTTCCAGGTCGTCGCCATCAACGTCGACACCCGCAACCTCGAGACGCCGCCGGCCTGGCTGAAGCAGGCCGGCATCCGCGACCTCGCCTTCTATGCCGATCCCGGGGGCCGCGTGCTTCCGATCATCCAGCGCGACACGCAATCGCCCGGCCTGCCGACCACGATGCTGATCGACGCGCAGGGCTGCACCCTCGGGGTGATGAAGGGACCGGCCGCGTGGTCGAGCCCGGACGGGTTGGCCCTGATCCGTGCGGCGCTGGGACGGACGTCATAGAGGTTGGCATCATAGAGGTTGGCGCCATAGGGGTTACGGTCGCGCCCTTGCGCCCACCTGGGATGCGCGGCAAGGCCTGCTGCGATGACATCTCCCCACACCGCGCCGCGGAGGCGGGGCCCGCGCCCCCTCTCGATCATCCGCACGCTGCTCGCCGGCGAGGCGGTGGGCGGGCTGATCCTGATGGCGGCCGCCGCCCTGGCGCTCGTCGTCGCCAACGGGCCGTTCGCCGAAACCTACGCGCACGGGCTCCACGCGGCCCTCGGGCCGATGAGCGTCCAGCACTGGATCAACGACGGCCTGATGGCCGGGTTCTTCCTGCTGGTCGGGCTGGAGATCAAGCGCGAGGCCCTCGACGGGCGGCTGCGCACCTGGCCCGACCGGATCCTGCCCGGCTGCGCGGCTTTGGGCGGCATGGCGGTGCCGGCCGCCTTCTACGCCCTGGCCAATCTCGGCGCCGGCACCCTGCGGGGCTGGGCGATCCCGGCGGCCACCGACATCGCCTTCGCGCTGGGGGTCCTGGCGCTCCTCGGATCGCGGGTGCCGGTCTCCCTGAAGATCTTCCTCAGCGCGGTCGCCATCGTCGACGATCTCGGCGCCGTCGTGGTGATCGCGCTGTTCTACAGCTCCGGCCTCGACCTCACCATGCTGGGGCTCGCCGCCCTGGTAGTGGCCGCCCTCTACGGCCTCAACCGGGCGGGGATCGGATGGCTTCCGGCCTACGGGCTGCTCGGCCTCGTGCTCTGGGTCCTCGTGCTGCGCTCCGGGATCCACGCGACGATCGCGGGCGTGCTGCTCGCGCTCACCATCCCGATCCGGGTCAGCCCGGGCCGGCCGGAGGATGCGCTCTCGCCCCTGCACCGGCTGGAGCACGCCCTCGCCCCCTGGATCACCTACTTGGTGGTGCCGGTCTTCGGCTTCGCCAATGCGGGCGTGGACCTCTCCGGCCTCACCCCCGAGGCCCTGCTCCAGCCGGTGACGCTCGGCATCGCGGCCGGGCTGTTCCTCGGCAAGCAGGCCGGCGTGTTCGCGAGCCTCCGGCTGGCGGTGGCGCTGGGATGGGCCAAGCGCCCGGCCGGGGCCGGCTGGGGGCAGGTCTACGGGGTCGCGGTGCTGTGCGGCATCGGCTTCACCATGAGCCTGTTCATCGGCGGCCTCGCCTTCCCGGATCCGGAGCATGAGACCGCCGTGAAGCTCGGCGTGCTCGCGGGCTCGGTCCTGTCGGGGCTCGCCGGCGCGGCGATTCTGCTGCTGGCCAAGCCGCGGACCGCCACGCGATAGCGGCGTCCCGCGCACGAGGCGGGATCCGCTGCGCGGAAAAATGCGCTACCCCGCGTCGGCATGCGCTTCTATCTCGGCCTCGCCACCACCTTCCACGACCCGGCCCTCGCCCTGGTCGGGCCCGACGGCACCCTGCTCTTCGCCGAGGCGGCGGAGCGGGTCCTGCAGTACAAGCGCGCGCCGAACTGCGAGCCGGACGCCCCGGCCGTGATGGCGTCGCTGCTGAGGGACCACGTCCCGCCGGGCTCCGAACTCGTCGTCGCCTCCAGCTGGGGCCCGCAATTCACCGACTTCCTGCGTGGTCAGGCGGGCACCGGCGCCTTCGACCTCATGGCGCTGTCCGCCCACACCACGGCGCTCAATCGCTCCTTCGTGCCCGAGCAGGCCGAGCGGGTGTTCATCGCCGACCTCCACGGCGCGCAGGAGCGGGCCGGCCACGGCACCCTGCTGGCCCTGAACCAGGAAGCCCGGATCACCGGCGCGGCGCCCCGGGCGACCATCGCCGGGCAGCGGCGCTACCCGCACCACCTCTGCCACGCCGCCTACGGCCTCTGGGGCAGCCCCTTCGACACGGCCACGGCCCTGGTGGTCGACGGCATGGGCGAGACCGGCGCGGCGGCGATCCACCGCCTGGAGGGCGGCCGGATCACGGAGCTGCGCCGCCATCGCGGGCGCGGCTCGCTGGGGTTCCTGTACGGGCTGATCACGGATCTCGCCGGCTTCGACCAGGTGAAGGGCGAGGAGTGGAAGATCATGGGGCTCGCCCCCTACGGGCGGTCCGATCCGGATCTCGCCGCGCTGCTCGGCCGGCTCTGCACGGTCGAGGGCCACCGCCTGCGCTATGCCGACGCGGAGACGATCCGCTCCGTGGCCGCGGAGATCCGCGCCCGCCGCCCCGCGGACGCCCTGGAGACCGGCTGGGCCGATCTCGCCCGCTGCGGCCAGGATCTTTTCGGCACCCTCATGGACGCGCTGGTGGCCGAAGCCTACGCCCTGGCGCCCGCCGAGAACCTCGTGATCGCCGGCGGCTGCGGGCTGAACTCCTCCTACAACGGCCGGGTGCTCGGCCGCTCCGGCTTCACCCGGCTGCACGTGCCCTCCGCCCCGGCGGATGACGGCAACGCCGTGGGCGCCGCGTGGCTCGCCTACGCGGAGGACCATCCGGACTGGGCAGGGCCGCCGCACGCGCAGCGCCCGCTGACCCCCTATCTCGGCTCGCGGGTCTCCACCGGCCCGATGGAGCGGCTCGCCGAGCAGGAGCCCCGCGCCAAGCGCGTCGGCCACGCGGAGGCGACGCGCGCGGCGGCGCGGATCCTCGCCGAGGGCGGCCTCGTCGGCTGGGTGCAGGGCCGGGCGGAGTTCGGGCCCCGGGCGCTCGGCAACCGGTCGATCCTGGCCGATCCGCGGCCGGAGGGCGCCAAGGACGCCCTCAATGCCAAGGTGAAGTACCGGGAGGCGTTCCGGCCGTTCGCGCCGTCGATCCTGGCCGAGGCCGGGCCGGACTGGTTCGAGGATTACGCCGACAGCCCCTACATGGAGCGCACCCTGGTCTGGCGGGAGGCGGTCCGGGCCCGGGTTCCGGCCGTGGTCCACGCGGACGGGACCGGCCGGCTCCAGAGCGTCACGGCGGCGCGGAACCCGGCCTACGCGGCCCTGATCGGCGCCTTCGCGGCGATCACCGGCGTGCCGATCCTGCTCAACACGAGCTTCAACGTGATGGGCAAGCCGATCCTCCACGGCGCGGAGGACGCGATCCTGATGTTCTACACCACCGGCCTCGACGCCCTCGTGGTCGAGGATTGGCTGGTGGTGAAATGAAAAGCGCCGCGCCCCCGGGGGACGCGGCGCCGGTCGCGCGACCGCGCGGATGCCTTACTCGCAGACCTCGACGCGGCGGTAGGTGAACTCGCCGTCGCCGAGCCATTCCTTGCGGCGCTCGTAGTGGCAGATCGGGCCGCGGCGCTCGCGCACCACGATGGTCTCGGGCTCCTCGACCACGACGCGGCGCGGGCGGTACTCCGGCGGGGGCGGCGGGGGCGGCGGGTTCGCGCCGTTGACGAGGGCG
Organism: Methylobacterium sp. XJLW; assembly: GCF_003254375.1. Classification (NCBI taxonomy): domain Bacteria; kingdom Pseudomonadati; phylum Pseudomonadota; class Alphaproteobacteria; order Hyphomicrobiales; family Methylobacteriaceae; genus Methylobacterium; species Methylobacterium sp. XJLW. Next base: position 1,961,079 of record NZ_CP016429.1, read on the forward strand.
CTGCCGACCATGCCGCCGACGACGCCGGCCGCGAGGCCGCCGACGATGGCACCGGTCTGGTCGCGGGCGGTGGCCGGGGCGACCGCCCCGAGCACCAGGGTCGCCGCGAGGGCTGCGGCCCCAGCGCGAATCATCGTGAAGGAACCGTTCAAGGACACGCGAAAGATCTCCCGTTCGTGTTGAGGACGATCCAACACCGGGAGGATTAAGAATCCCCGAAGTGGGCCAATTGAATTGTGTGCCGGATATGGCATCGGCCCGTCCGAAGTTCCTGGGCGGAGGCGCGCAGGGCCCGCCTCCGCCGGCCGGCTACTTCGCCTTGTCGGCGATGCCCTTCAGGCCGGCCTCATAGACGCCCGCGATGGCCTCTTCCGCTTTCGCGTCGGGAGCGCCCTTGGCCTTGAACGTCCCTTTCCAGGTCACCTTGGAACCGCTGCCGGCCTTCGCGACCATGATCGTGGAATGATAGTCCGTGACGGGCAGCGGACCTTCCAGGATGGTGTAGGTGTAGTCCATCTTGGTGTCGTTGCGGGATTCCTCCTCCTCGACGATCGTCCCGCCACCCTTCAGGCTGAGCGTCCGGACCGCCTTGCCGCCCTTCTTCGACAGGGCGCATTTCTCGATCACCGGATGCCAGTCGCCGATCCCGCAGAACCCGCCGATCGTCTTCCACACGGCTTCGGGCGACGCGGCCACATCCACCGACTTGGTGACGTCCAGGGCCCAGGCCGGCCCCGCCGCCCCGAGGCAGATCGCGGCGGCCGCCAACAACATACGCTTCATCAGTCGCTTCCTCCCGCTCGACGCTCGATTTCCCGGCGTCCGAGTCAGGCCCAAACCAAGAGCGACACGCCCACGTTGCAAGGTCGACTTTAGTCCAAGACGCGGCCGAAAAATTCCGCCCCGGCCGCGCTGCGGGCCATCCGGTGCACCGCGTCCCCCGCGGGCTCGGATGTCAAAGCAGACCGTCGAGGGCCCCGATCACGACCGTCGGCGCCGAATCCATGTACTCGTCGGGCAGGCCCTTGCGGTTGACCCAGGCGGTCCGGAACCCGAAGACCCCGGCCCCCGCCACGTCCCAGCGGTTCGACGAGCAGAACAGCACGTCGCCCTGCCCCACCGCCAGCCGGGTCAGGGCGATCCGGTAGGCGTCGGGATGGGTCTTGAACACCTGCGCGTCGTCCACCGAGAGAACCGCGTCGAGGTGATCGGCCAGCCCCGCCGAGGCCACCGCCCGGTCGACCATGGCGGCGTTGCCGTTGGTGAGCACCGCCGTGCGGATCCCGCGCTTGCGCAGGGCCGCCAGCACGCCCGGCACCTCCGGATAGGCATCGAGGTCGCGGTAGGCGTCGAGGAGCCGCTCGCGCAGGCCGGGATCGACCTGCGGGTGGACCGCCAGGGCGTAGTCGAGGGCCCGCACGGTGAGGTCCCAGAAGGCCGCGTACTGGCCCATCAGCGACAGGGTCCAGCTGTATTCGAGCTGCTTGTTGCGCCAGACCTCGGAGAGGTGGGCGGCGTCCGGCCCCACCGCCTCGGCGTAGCGCTGGACCGCGGCGTTCACGTCGAACAGTGTGCCGTAGGCGTCGAACACCGCGGCCTTCACGCCCGCGAGGGGTCCTGATGCGTCGGTCATGGTGTTCCTCACTCGGTGCTCTCGCCCGATCTGGGGCCGGACCCGCGCTGCGGCGAGCCCGGCCGGGTCACTCAGGCCCGGCGCAGGCGCAGGCCGAACAGGTGCAGCAGGCCGGCCAGCAGGCCGCCATAGACCAGCGCTCCCACGAGCCCCAGCACCGCCAGGACGACGAGGTCGCGCCCGTGCGGGAGGGCCGGCACCAGCGCCTGGACGAGTCCCTGGCCGTAGACGGCGACCGCCGCCAGCCCGAGGCAGGCCAGGGCCACCCCGGCGACGGTGAGGCCGAGCGTGCGCCCCGGCGCCGTCCAGTTCCGGCGCTTGGCCAGGACGAGCAGCAGCAGCAGGTTCACCCATTGGCTGACCGCGGTGGCGAGCGCCAGCCCGGTGACGCCGTAGGGGCCGGTCAGCCAAAGCTTCAGGACCACGTTGACGCCGATCGCCGTGAGGGAGGCCCAGAGCGGCGTCTTGGTGTCCTGGCGGGCGTAGAAGCTCGCCACGGCGCTGCGCACCAGCACCACCGCCGGCAGCGCCAGCCCGTAGGCCGCCAGCACCGAGGCCGCCCGGGCCGCATCCTCGGCGCTGAAGGCGCCGCGCTGGAACAGGGCCGCCATGATCAGGCCCGGGATGGTCAGGAAGGCCACGGTGAACGGCGCCGACAGGGCCAGGGAGAAACCCGCGGCCCGGTTCTGCGCCGCGTGGGCCCCGGCCACGTCGCCGGCCGCGATCCGGCGGCTCATCTCCGGCAGCAGGACGGTGCCGGCCGCGATGGCGATGACGCCGAAGGGCAGCTGGTAGAGCCGGTCGGCGTAGTAGAGCGCCGAGACCGCCCCGGTGGGCAGCCAGCTCGCGATGATCGTGTCGGCGAAGGCCGCGATCTGGAAGCCGGCCGAGCCGACCACCGCCGGGCCGAGCACCGTGAAGAAGCGCTTCAGCGCCGGATCGAGGCGCGGCACCGCGAGGTCCGGCATCACCCGGACGCGGCGGCAGCCCCACCAGAGCAGGCCGAACTGGAGCACGCCGGAGACGGCGACGCCCCAGGCGGCGGCGTAGGCGGCGTTCGGGAACAGGAAGCTCACACTCAAGGCCGCCAGCATGGCGAGGTTGAGCAGGACCGGGGCGCCCGCCGCCACCGCGAAGTGCCGGTGGGCGTTCAGGATGCCCGATAGCAGCGTCACCAGCGTCATGAACAGCAGGTACGGGAAGGTGATGCGGGTCAGCGCCACGGCGAGCTGGAAGCGCTCGCCGTCCTCGGCAAAGCCCGGCGCCAGGGCGTGGACCACCCAGGGCATGGCCGGCAGGGCGAGATTGAGCAGCACGAGCTGCACGATCAGCATCAGGGTGAAGACGCGGTCGGCGAAGCGGTGCGCCGCCCCGGGCTCGCCGGCCTCCGCGAGCCCGGCATAGGCCGGCACGAAGGCGGTGTTGAACGCGCCCTCGCCGAAGATCGCGCGGAAGTGGTTCGGGAGCCGGAAGGCGACCACGAAGGCGTCGGCCATGGGCCCGGCGCCCATTACGGCGGCCATCACCACGTCGCGGGCGAAGCCGGTGACGCGGGAGACCAGCGTCCAGCCGCCGACGGACAGGATGGAGCGGATCATCGGGCAGGGCGCTCGCTCACCCCCTCCCCCCGCAGCGGGGGCGGGCGGGAGCACGGTCGAAGCGTCGCGCGTGTCGATCGAAAGGAAATGGCCGGCCCCTTCTGCACCGGGTCATCCGGCCTCGGGCGCATCAAGAGCCGGTTTCGTGCGCCACCTCAAGGGTGCCGCGGACACAGGGTCCGCGGCACCGGCGATGCGCCTCAGCGGGTCGCCTCGGCGTACATCTTCTCCACGTGCTCCCAGTTCACGAGGTTCTCGATGAACGCCTTCAGGTAGTCGGGCCGGCGGTTGCGGTAGTCGATGTAGTAGGAGTGCTCCCACACATCGACGCCGAGGATCGGCTTGGCGCCGTGGACCAGCGGGTTCTCGCCGTTCGGGGTCTTCATGATCGCGAGCTTGCCGTCCTTGACGGCGAGCCACGCCCAGCCCGAGCCGAACTGGCCGACGCCCGCCTGGATGAAGTCCGCCTTGAACTTCTCGGCGCCGCCGAGATCCTCGTCGATCTTCTTGGCGATCGCGCCGGGGATCGCGCCGCCGCCATTCGGCTTCATCCACTGCCAGAAATGGATGTGGTTGTAGTGCTGGCCGGCGTTGTTGAAGAGCGGCTGATTCGTGTTGTAGGCGGCCTTGACGATCTCCTCGACGCTCTTGCCCTGGAGATCCGTGCCCTCAAGCAGCTTGTTGCCCGTGTCGACATAGGCCTTGTGGTGCTTGTCGTGGTGGAACTCGAGGGTTTCCTTCGACATGTACGGCCCCAGCGCGTCGTAGGCGTAGGGCAGTTCCGGCAGGGTGAAGGTCATCGCGTCTTTCTCCGCTTAGCAGGGGGCGGCCTCGTCCCCGGCGGGGGGTCCCGAGTCGAGAGCCCGCTAGGTAAGTCGGCGACCGCGGGACGGCAACGCCGTTCGGCCGCAGCGCGGGACGTTCCGTCGATCCCGAAGCCGCGGCGGCGGATCGGTCCGCGCGGCGGATTGCCGGGTGAGATCCGGACTATTCCGCTTTCCCGGACAATCTCAGCCCCGAGTTTTGCAATATGATCGGTAGGCCTTACTGTGCGACCGCCTTGAGTGCCGGCCGTCAGCCGGCCCGTGTCTAGAGAGTATCATGATCGCTGCGCTGTTCGCGCTCGCCGCCGCCATGATCATCGGGGGCTGCGCCGCCGTGATCCAGGGCTTCCCGTACGTGCGTCTGGAGAGCGGGCTCGCGATGGTGATCGCGGGGTCAGTGGCGGCCTCGTCGGGTGCGGTCCTCCTCGGCCTCGGCGTGGTGGCCCTCGGTTTCCGACGGGTCGAACGGGCGATCGGGCGGAATCCGATGGCCGGCCCGCGGGAGGCCACCGCGGGCGCCGCACCGACGATGTCCCCCGACGAGGGCCGGATCCGGCTGCCGCCGGTCCTGCCGGCGGCGCCCGCCTTCATCGTGCCCTCGGTGGTGGAGCCGGCCTTCGACCCCGAGCGCCCCCGGATCGAGCCGAACCTGGAACTTCGGGCCGACGAGGCCCGCGCGCCCGTCGCGGGCCCCTCTTTGGCCGAGTTGGAGAGACCCGTTCCGGCCGAGCCGCCGCCGCTGCATGTGGCGCCTCCCGTCCACGTGGCGGAGCCGATCCGCGCACCCGCGCCGGAAGCCCCGAAGGCCGAAGCCGCGATCGCGCCCGACGACGACCTGTTCGCCGCCCCCGAGCCGCCTCCGGAATCCCGGTCGGAGGAGCCCCATAAGGAACCGCAGGAAGGACCGCAGGAGGAGACACCCGCCCTGCGCCCGAGCCTCGACACTCCCCCCGAGCCCGAGCCGGCTCCGAAGCCCGCCACGCGCACCGTGGTGGGGCGCTACGCCTCGGGCGGCAACACCTACGTGATGTTCGAGGACGGCTCGATCGAGGCGGAGACGCCGCAGGGCCGCTTCACCTTCGGGTCGCTCGACGAGCTGAAGGCCTTCGTGGATGGCGGCGGCGAGGCCGGGACCCGCGGCGCGGCCTGACCCCCGCGTCCGCGCGCGCGCAGCGCAGCGACCCAGGGCCGCGCGCCGTCTGCGGGCGCGGTGCGCTGCTCGATGGCCCCGTCCCCCGCAAGGACGGTGACCTGTCCGAGCCGGCGGCGGGGACGCGGCCTCACACCAGCGGGTTGAGGTTGTCGTTGCGCGGCGGGATCGGCGCCCGCATCGTCAGGGCGAAACCGCCGGGGGCGTAGTCGGTCGTTACCTCGGCCTGGACCTGGGTGATCAGGACGCGTTGCAGCAGGCGCGACCCGAAACCCTGACGGCTCGGCGGCGAGACGGGGGGACCGCCCGTCTCACGCCAGGAGAACCGCAGGATCCCGGCCGGTCCGCCGGGCTCCAGCGACCATTCCACCGCCACCCGCCCGGTGCGGTTCGAGAGCGCCCCGTACTTCGCGGCGTTGGTGGTCAGTTCGTGGATCGCCATGCCGATCGGGACCGCGATCTCGGAGGGCAGGTCGATCGCCGGCCCGTCGAGGCTGATGCGGCCCTCGGCGCCGCCGTCCGGCGCCACCTCCGCGTAGGGCTTCAGCTCGTTGCGCAGGAGGTTGGCCAGGGACGCCATCTGCCACGTGTCCTCGGTGAGGACCGAGTGCGTATGCGCCAGGGATTTGATGCGCCCGACGAACGCCTCGTAGAAGCTCTCGATGCTCGACGCCGTCCGCGCCGTGGAGCCGACGATGGCCTGGACGGTGGCCAGCGTGTTCTTCACCCGGTGATGCAGTTCCCGGATCAGCAGGCTCTGGCGCTCCTCCGCGACCCGGCGGTCGGTGACGTCCGCGACGACGCCGATCAGGCGGCGCGGCAGGCGGCCGGGGGCGTCGCGCTCGAACCGCCCGGCCATGTCGATCGTGCGCCACACGCCGTCGGACTTGCGCCGGATCCGGCCGCTGATGTGGAGATCGCCGTCCTCCCGCAGCGCCTTGGAGATCGCCCGGCGGACCGCGGGACGGTCTTCGGGATGGAGGATGTCGTTGAGGAACTCGGTCTTGCCGATCGTCCCATCCTCGGGCGTGTGCCCGAAGATCTCGTACATGTGCTCGTTCTCCCAGATCGCCTGGTCCTCGAGCATGTGCCACTCGAAGATCCCGAGCTTGGCGACCGTGGTCGCGACCCGCAGGCGCTGGTCGCGGGACAGGATCTCGTCCCGGGCCTCGACCCGTGTGGTGATGTCCTGGATGACGCCGACCATACTGGCCGGTCTGCCGTCCGGGCCCGGCACGGCCTGCCCCCGCACCCGCAGGATCACGGAGCGCCCCGCCACCGTCGTGGCCGTGTCGAACTGATAGGGCTCGTCGGTTCCGGCCGCGTCGTCGATGAGCGCGCTCAGGCGGGTGAGTTCCGCCTGCGACAGGCCGGTCTTGAGCGCCTCCCACGAGACGGAGCGACCCGGCGGCCGGCCGAGGATCCGGGCGGCGCGGCGCGACAGGGTGAGAAGGCCCGTCGCCCGGTCCCAGCGCCATTCCCCGAGCCCGGCGGCCGCCAGCGCCTCCCGGTTCGCCTCGGAATGGGCGGCCGCATCCACGTCGACCGCCTCGACGACCAGGGTCAGGCCTGCGCGCCGGACCCGCACGTCGAGGGAGGTGCCGTCCGAGCGGCGCCAGAACTGGAGGCCGTCCCGGAGCCCCTCCGGTCCCTCGGTCAGGAGATCGGTGGCCGGCCGCCCGGGCAGGGTGCCCTGCGGCCAGCCGAGGAGATCGTGCAGCGCCCGATTGGCGGCAGCGATCGTCGCCTCGTCCGCCGACAGCACGACGAGGCCGATCGCGGCGTCGTCGAAGCCGGTGCGGGACGGGTCCGCCGCCGCCGGGTCCTGCCCCACCCTCTCATTCACTCGGAAGAATCCTCGAACGTGCCGTGGCACGCTCCCGCCGGAGATGAACCCCGCCCCGCGATCCGCAACCGCGGCGGGACTTCAGGATGGCGATCGAGCGTGACTGTGGCAAGGCGTTCCGCTCCGCCTGCGGCGACCGGGCGCCCGGGCGGCGCGATCGAGGCCGGTCTCAGCGCGGATGCCGGGCGAATTCCAGGTAGGTGGGCCGCCGCCCAGCGTCCAGCGCCTTGGCCTCGTAGCGCGTGCCGGGCCAACCCGGGAAGGGCTGCGTCCAGTCCTGCGCACCCCGTGCCGTCCAGGTGAGGTCCGGGCAGCGCGCGGCCCGGACCAGCGTCCAGCCGGCGTAGTCGTCGATGTCGCTGGCGAAGCGGAACAGGCCGCCATCCTTCAGCACCCGGCCGATCTCGGCGAGCGAGGCATCGGAGACGAAGCGGCGCTTGCGCTGCCGGCGCTTGGGCCAGGGATCGGGATAGAGCAGGTAGACCCGATCGAGGCAGGCATCCGGCAGGCGCGCCAGGAGGGCGGTCACGTCCGCGTCGCGGATGCGGACGTTGCGCAGACCCTGCGCCTCGATCGCCGCCAGCAGCTTGACCACACCGTTCACGAAGGGCTCGGCGCCGATGATGCCGACGGTCGGCTGCGCGGCCGCCTGAGCGGCGAGGTGCTCGCCGCCGCCGAAGCCGATCTCCAGCCAGAGCGCCTCGGGCGGCGCCGCCATCGCGGGAAACAGCGTCCGCGGATCGAGGGGCCGGTCGTCCGGCGGCAGGTCGATGCGCAGGGCCGGCAGAAGCTCGGCGAGCCGGCGCTCCTGCTGGCCGCGCAGGCGCTTGCCCTTGCGCCGGCCGAAGAAGGCGCGCTCCAGCTCCTCGGCCGGCGGTGCGGCGCGTCCAGACGTGTCAGACATGGTCACGGTGCGCCGTCGAAGGGCTTGCGCATCTCAGCGGGGTTGCTCGGCGGCGTGGGACCTTCGTCCCGTGCCGGTGTCTCGCGCCGTCGGTCCGGGGGCCGCGGGCAAGCCCGGATCCGGGATCGCCGTCCCGACGCGGATCCGGATCCGCCGGCGCGTCTGGATGCGGGCTCCGCGGGGCGGCCCCGGATGACGGAGCGGTTGCCGGCCCGAGCCGGCCACCGGTCGGACCCAGGCATGGGGGCGCCGATCGCGGTGGGTGTGCGTCCGGCGCAGGCCCCGGACGACACCGGAACCGGCGCTGCCCCGAACCCGCTCCGCGGGTCCGGGGCGATTCCGTCCTCAGGCGAGGGCGGACTTCAGCTTGCCGGCGAGGTCGGTGCGCTCCCAGGAGAAGCCGCCATCGGCCTCCGGGGCGCGGCCGAAATGGCCGTAGGCCGAGGTGCGCGCGTAGATCGGCTTGTTGAGGCCGAGCGCCGTGCGGATGCCGCGGGGCGACAGGTCCATGGCGTCCATCAGCACGGCTTCGAGCTTGGCCTCGTCCACGTTCCCGGTGCCGTGCAGGTCCACGTAGATCGAGAGCGGCTTCGAGACGCCGATCGCGTAGGCGAGCTGGATCGTGGCGCGGCTGGCGAGGCCCGCGGCCACCACGTTCTTGGCGAGGTAGCGCGCCGCGTAGGCCGCCGAGCGGTCGACCTTCGTCGGATCCTTGCCGGAGAACGCGCCGCCGCCATGCGGGGCCGCGCCGCCGTAGGTGTCGACGATGATCTTGCGGCCGGTGAGGCCGGCATCGCCGTCCGGACCGCCGATCACGAACTTGCCGGTCGGGTTCACGTGCCAGGCCGTGCCCTCGTTGACCCAGCCCTGCGGCAGGGCCTTGAGGATGTAGGGCTCGACGATGGCGCGCACGTCCGCGGAATCGAGGGACTCGTCGAGGTGCTGCGTCGACAGCACGATCTGCGTGACCTCGACCGGGCGGCCGTTCTCATAGCGGACCGTGACCTGGCTCTTGGCGTCGGGCCCGAGCTTGGCGGCGTCGCCCTGCTTCGCCTTGCGGGCGTCGGCGAGGTCCTTGAGGATCTTGTGGGCGTAGAAGATCGGCGCCGGCATCAGCTCGGGGGTCTCGTCGGCGGCGTAGCCGAACATGATGCCCTGGTCGCCCGCGCCCTCGTCCTTGTTGCCGGCGGCGTCCACGCCCTGGGCGATGTCGGCCGACTGGGCGTGGAGGTAGATGGCGACGTCGTTGTTCTTCCAGTGGAAGCCCGACTGCTCGTAGCCGATATCCTTCACGGCCTCGCGGGTCAGGGCCTCGAGGTCCTTGAAGGTGACCGAATCGGGCCCGCGCACCTCGCCGGCGATGACGATGCGGTTGGTGGTGGCGAGGGTCTCGACGCCGAGCCGTGCCTCCGGCATCGCCGCGAGATAGGCGTCGACGACGGTGTCGGAGATTCTGTCGCAGACCTTGTCGGGGTGCCCCTCGGACACGGACTCGCTGGTGAACAGATAGTTTGAGCGCGGCATCAGACGGCCTCGGTTCAGAGGTACGCCGTCGCGATCGCGGCGTTAGACCCTTCATGGGGCGGGCGTTCTCGCACCCGAGCAGTGGACGGTCAAGATGGAGGAACGAACGGATCCGCTATAACGGACGAAACGACCGAAAGAACGGCCGCCCCGGGGATCCCGCCGCGGCCTCAACCGCCGATCTTGCTCTCCAGGGCGCGGATGGCGTCGGCCACGTCGCGGCGCGCTTCCTCGGAGAAGTTTTCGGTGATGTGACGGCCCACGATTTCGGCCAGCCCCTTCAGGCCGCCATCCGACAGGGCCGATTGCTCGCGCTCGCCGAAGCCCGGCGCGACGAAGTCATCGTTCCGGGGCATGCCTTTAAAGAAGTAATCCATCGGCACGCCGGTCATCCGCGAGAAGATATCGAGATGGACGGCGCTGATCCGGTTGGTGCCCTTCTCATACTTCTGGAGCTGGGCAGCAGACATACCGAAGCTCTGCGCGACGCGGCGCTGTGTGAGCGACGCCTTCCGGCGCTGCTCGGCGATGCGTTGCCCGACATAGACGTCGCGCTGATCGGTCTTCTGGCCCGCCATGAAGTGCTCGTCCACCCCCGCCATGAATCCTGGCAGCAAAGCTTAGCGCGGCCCTCGGTACTTGTCACCGGCAGGCGGTCACCGTGGCGGACGATTTGCGCGCGGCTCCGCGGCCGGAGAGAATTGCAAGACGCGAAAACTTGGCGTCCCCGGCAGGGCTCGAACCTGCGACCCCAGGTTTCATACCACTTCGGCTTTCGCCGCCGCGTCCCGAAGGCTCGCGTTCGTGGCCTGGACTATCCCTTCACCGTGGACTGGATCGCCTCCAGCCGTTAGGTGCCGCCCGTCTAGTCTCTACACCTTCCCGCCGGGGCACCGTCGGGCTTGGCTCGGGATCGGCAGAGCATCGGACGCCTGAGCGCCGATGCCGGAAGCTTTCCCCGACTTTGAGCGGATCCGCCGCGTGGTTTCCCGACGCGACGCCCAATTGAACCTGCTTAGGAAACCTGTGCTCTGTCCAGCTGAGCTACGGAGACAACCGCGTGCTCCATAGCATTCTCCCCGTCCGAGGCCAACCGCGCCCGGTGGAAAGGCGGACGGCCGGGGCTCGCGGCCTCGGGGGTGTTCCATGGGCGGGATCACGGGCTGGGAGAGACAGCGGAGCGCGGCAGCGGCGCGGGTGGTGCGCGCAGCGGTGCGCGCGGTCGTGCTCACGGCCTCCCTCGCCGCGACGCCGGGCGTCCTTCCGGTCCGGGCCGCCCCGCGGACCAGCCTGTCCGAATGCATCGCGGGGCCGGCGCGCGTCGAGGTCATCGCGGGGATCGGTCCCCGGGGGGAGATCCGCCTCGCGTCGGGCGTCCGGGCGGTGCCGGACTCGCTGCGGTGGCCGGACGCGCCGGAGGCCGCATCCGCGGCCCAGGCCTGGCTGGAGGCCCGTCTGGGCGCCAGGGTCACGATGATTCCGCGCGGGCAGCCCGACCGCTGGGATCGGGTGCGGGCCGATCTCCTGATCGCGGAGGGTGAGGAGGATCTGGCGGGCGGCCTCATCGGGGCGGGCCTCGCCGTCGCGGACGCGAACGAGGCCGATTCGCTCTGCCGCCCCGCCCTGCGCCTCGTGGAGGCGGCGGCTCGCGCACGCAGGCTCGGCCTCTGGCGCGCGCCGCTTCCAGGGGCGCAGGACGGCCCGGCGCTCCGGGCGAAGGCGGGGCATTTCGTCGTCGTGGAGGGGCGCATCCGCCATATCGGCGAGCGGGGCGCGCGCACCTATCTCGATTTCGCGGCCCGGGGCACGGACGGGCTCACGGTGACGGTATCGAAACGCACTTGGCGAATGATGCGCGCCCGTGGTTTGAGTGCGGCCTCGCTCGAAGACCGGCGCGTGCGGGTGCGCGGCCTCCTCGAGGTCCGGCGCGGCCCGACCTTGGAGGCCGCCGTCGACGGGATCGAGGTTCTGGACGAGGCGGACCGGCCGGAGGCCGGTCCGGACGGGGAACGGGAATTGCGGCGCTGATCGCGATGGGCGGGATCACGGGTCACATCATCGGGGCGTGCGTCCACGGGGCGGGACGCCGCCCGCGCGGTGCGGCGGCGCTCGGCGGGCTCGCCCTGCTGCTCGGCGCCTGCGTCGCCGACCAGACCGAGGCGACCGTGCGGCCGGCCGTGGTCCGGGTGCCCGCGGAGGCGCCGCGCACGACGGGCCGCGAGCGCGCCGCGGACGCCGACCACCTCAAGCTCGTGGCCTCCTTCGGGGGCGAGGCGCGGGCGCCCAACGTGATGCGGCTGCTCACGGAGGTGACGGACCGCCTCGTGCGGGCCAGCGACCGGCCCGATCAGAGCTACACGGTGACGCTCCTCGATTCGCCGGTGGTCAACGCCTTCGCGCTGCCGAACGGGCGGCTCTACGTGACCCGCGGCCTCGTGGCCCTGGCGAGCGACACCTCCGAGGTGGCCGCCGTCCTGGCGCACGAGATGGCCCACGTGACCCTCAACCACGCCACGGCCCGCAGCGAGCTGGAGCTGCGCTCGGCGCTCGTCAGCCGGGTCGTGGCCGACGTGCTGAACGATCCCGATACCGGCGCGCAGCTCCAGCACCAGTCCCGCTTCGCCCTGGCCCGGTTCTCCCGCGAGCAGGAGCTGGAGGCGGACGCCACCGGCGTGCGCACCCTCGCCAAGGCCGGCTACGATCCGTTCGCGGCCGGGCGCTTCCTCACCGCCCTCAGCCGCTCGACCGGGCTGAAGGCCGGCAGCGCCAACGCGCCCGACATGCTGGCGACCCATCCGGGCACGGCCGAGCGCATCACCCAGGTCACCCGGGCGGCCCGCCGCATCGGCGCGCCGGGCATCGGCACCGACGACCGCGCCACCTACCTCGCGGCGGTGGACGGCCTCGCCTACGGCGACAATCCGCGCGACGGCGCGGTGCGCGGGCACCGCTTCATCCATCCCGGCCTCGGTATCGCCTTCGAGGTGCCGGAGGGCTTCACCCTGGAGAACACCCGCTCGGCGGTGCTCGGGACGACCCAGGACGGCAGCCGGCGCCTGCTGTTCGACCAGATCGAGGCCAAGGAGGGCCAGCCCCTCGATGCGGTGCTCAAGGCGAGCTGGAACGACGCCTTCGACCCGGCCGGCTTCGAGACCCGGGAGGTCGGCGGCCACCCGGCGGCCTTCGCGCTGTCGCGGGGGAAGGAGTGGACCTTCCGCCTCGCGGCGATCCGGATCGGCGATTCGACCTACCGGATGATCATGGCCGCCAAGGGCACCGCCGATCCCGACCCGGCCTTCCGCCGCTGGACCTCGACCCTCGTCGCCGTGTCGCCGGACGAGGCGGTCCTGCGTCCCCTGCGGCTGCAGGTGGTCCAGGCGATGTCGGCCAATGCCGAGGATCTCGCCCGCCGCATGGCGGTGCCCGACCGGGCGCTCGACCGGTTCCTCGTCCTCAACGGCCTGGAGCGCGGCGCCGCGCTGGTGCCGGGTCGCGGCTACAAGATCATCGTGGAATAGCCGCCCTGCGCGGCGGCGGCTTGTGCGTTCGCCCGGCCCGGACATCCTGCCGGGGTCGTTCAGGGAGAGCGCCGTGATTCGATTCTTCTACAATCTCAGCCCCAACCCCATGAAGGTCGCCCTCTGCCTCGAGGAGATGGGGCTGCCCTACGAGCCGGTGCCGGTCGATACCCGCAAGGGCGAGCAGTTCGATCCCGCCTACACGGCGGTCAACCCGAACGGGAAGGTGCCGGCGATCGTCGACGGCGACGTGACCGTGTTCGATTCGAACGCGATCCTGATGTATCTGGCGGGCAAGACCGGCCGGTTCCTGCCGGAGGGCGAGCCGGTCCGCGGCGAGATGCTGTCGTGGCTGATGTTCGTGGCCACCGGCATCGGGCCGTTCTCCGGCCAGTGCGTGCATTTCCGCCACTTCGCGCAGGACGGGGGCGCCTACGCCACCGAACGCTACACCTTCGAGGCGCGCCGGCACTGGGGCATCCTCGACCAGCGCCTCGCCGACCGCACCTACGTGCTGGGCGACACCTACACGATCGTCGACATGGCGGTCTGGGGCTGGGCCCGGATGGTGCCGTTCATCCTCGGCGAAGGCGCCTTCGGGGACCTGCCCAACGTCAAGCGCCACCTCGATGCGCTCAACGCGCGGCCGGCCGCGCAGGCCGCCGAGGCGCTGAAGGGCCGCCACGCCTTCAAGGCCGAGATGGACGACGAGGCCCGGAGCTTCATGTTCCGCGCCGTGAACAGCGCCGCCTGACGCTCCGCCGGATCCGACCGCTCCCTTCGCCTCAGGGCGCGGGAGCGGTCACCGTGAGCATCGGCAGGGTGACGGAGAGCGTGCCGGGCGGTGTCCGCTCGGTACCAAGCGTCAAACAGGCGGCGAGGCCGAGACACAGGGCGAGACCGATCAGCGAGGTCTCGAAGCCACGATAGACCCAATCCATGACGGTCCCCGTTCGCGAGGGACCGTCAGGATGCGCTCCACCGGTTAACGGATCTGTGCGCCGGCACGCATCCGCTGACCAGCGCTTACCAGCCGGATGCGACGAGGGCGGCCCCGGCGGCGATCAGGCCGACGCCCATCCAGGCGGCGAGGCTGAGGGTTTCGCCGAGCAGGGTGGCGCCGAGGATCGCCACCAGCACGACGCTGAGCTTGTCGATCGGCGCGACCCGGGCGGCGTCCCCCAGCGACAGGGCCCGGAAGTAGCAGAGCCAGGACGCCCCGGTGGCGAGCCCCGACAGGGTGAGGAAGACGAGGCTGCGGCCGGAGATCTGCGCGAGGCCGCCGGCCTGCCCGGAGCCGACGACGATCGCCCCGGCAAAGACCAGGATCACGGCGGTCCGCACGAAGGTCGCGACATCCGACTGGACGCCCGAGACCCCGACCTTGGCGAGGATCGCGGTGAGTGCCGCGAAGCCGGCGGCGGCGAGCGCCCAGAAGCGCCAGGAGTGCAGCAGGTGGCTCACGGAGCTCTCACGCCGTTTCGGTTCCGGGCGCTCGGCGTCTTCGCGCGCGGAGCGACAGGCGGAGTGCCACGCCGACCGAGCGCGCCCCCCCAGATCGCATCACGGCGCTCGCGATGCGGATGCGCCCATGGACGTTGACGTGGACGTGACCGCCGCGCCCGGGGCGCGGCGGCGCTCGGATCTCGGCTTCAGAGCAGCTTGTCGATCGTGATCGGCAGGTCGCGCACCCGCTTGCCGGTGGCGTGGAACACCGCGTTGGTGATCGCCGCCGCGGTGCCGACGATCCCGATCTCGCCGAGCCCCTTCACGCCGAGCGGGTTCGCCTTGTCCTCCTCCTCCACGAAGATCACGTCGATGTCGTAGATGTCGGCGTTCACCGGCACATGATACTCGCCGAGATTGTGGTTCATGAACCGGCCGATCCGGTGGTCGAGCATCGACTCCTCCTCCAGGGCCGAGCCGATCCCCATGACGACGCCGCCGAGGATCTGGCTGCGCGCGGTCTTCGGGTTCAACACCTTGCCGGCCGCGATCGCCGAGACGACGCGGGTCACCCGGACCTGACCCAGCTCCTCGTCGACCTTCACCTCCACGAAGATCGCCGAGTGGGTGTAGGCCTCGTATTTCTGATTGAAGTCCTTGTCGGGCCCGGCCTGTTCCACCGCCTCGACCTTGTCGATGCCGGCCGCCTGCATCACCTCGACCAGGGAGACGCTGCGGCCCGGATCGCCGGCAACCGAGATCCGGCCGTCCGCGAAGACGGCCCGGTCGAAGTCGACATTGGCGAGCGGCGAGTTCTCGAGCCCGCGGGCGAGCTTGAACACCTGTTCGCCGACATTGCGGCAGGCCTTCATCACGGCGGTGCCCGAGGAGGCCGCCGTCCAGGAGCCGCCGGCGACCGGCGCCTCCGGCAGGCGGGTGTCGCCGAGCTTGGTCGTCACCGCGTCCATCGGCAGGCCGAGGGTGTCGGCGGCGATCTGCGTCAGAATCGTGTAGGTGCCGGTGCCGATATCGCCGGTGGAATTGCCCACCGTCAGGCGGCCGTCCGGCGTCAGGGTCGCGATGGCGCTCGACTGCATCATCATCGATTCCCAGATGCCGGTGGCCACGCCCCAGCCGACGAGCTCCCGCCCCTCGCGCATGGAGCGGGGCTCGGGATTGCGCTTCGCCCAGCCGAAGCGCTCGGCGCCCTGCCGGAAGCAGCTCTTCAGCTCCTTCGAGCCGAAGGGCTTGCCCTGGGCGGTGGCGTCGGATTCGGCGTAGTTCTTCAGCCGCAGGGCGATCGGGTCCTGGCCGGTCGCATAGGCGAGCTCGTCCATGGCGGTCTCGAGGGCGAAGACCCCGGTCACGGCACCGGGGGCGCGCATGTCGCCCGGGGTGGCGGTGTCGAGCTTGGCGATGCGGTAGGTTAGGGCCACGTTCTCGCAGCGGTAGAGAACCCCCGACCAGTTGACGATCACCTCTTGGTAATCCTCGAAGGTGGAGGTGCCCTGGACGGCGTCGTGCCGCAGCGTCGTCAGCGTGCCGTCCGGCTCGGCGCCGAGCGCGACGGTCTGGAGCGCCTCGCCCCGGTAGGTGAAGGACCACATCTGGTCGCGGGTCAGGGTGACCCGGACCGAGCGCTTCAGCTCCTGGGCGGCCAGCATCGCCAGGAACGCCTGGTATTGGGGGCGCAGCCCGGAGCCGAAGCCGCCGCCGAGATAGGGGTTGAGCACCCGGACCTGATCGGGCTTCAGGCCGAACACGTTGACGAGGTACTGGTGGCTGTTCGAGACGCCCTGGATCTTGTCGTAGACCGTGTAGGTCCCGTCCTGCTCCACCACCACCGTGGTGGCGTGCGGCTCCATCGGGTTGTGGTGCTCGTTGGCCATGCTGTAGCCGCCCTGCACGCGGATCGGCGCGCTGCCGAACGCCTGGTCGGCGTCGCCCCACGGAGCCGGCGGCGGCTTGATGCCCTCGCGCTTGGTGGGCGGATCGTAGGCGTCGCCGCGCACGGCCTTGAGGTCGGTGACGGGCTCCTGCATCGCGTAGCTGACGCGGACGAGGGACGCGGCGTAGCGCGCGGTCTCGAAATCTTCCGCCACCACCAGGGCGACCGGCTGGCCGCTGAACACGATCAGGTCGTCGTAGAGGGCGCGGAAGGGCGAGCCGGGGGGCGCCACCGCGTCCTGGAAGTTCTTGTCCCGCCACGCGGTGCGCGGCCGGTTCGCGTGGGTAATGACCTTGAGGACGCCCGGGACCGCCTCGGCCTCGGCGGACTCGATGGCGGTGATCCGGCCTTTGGCGATGGAGCTGGACACCACATAGCCGTAGGCGAGGCCGGGCGCGGCGAACTCGCCCGCGTACTTGGCGAGGCCGGTGACCTTGGCGGGCCCGTCGATGCGGCTGCGCGGGCTGCCGACGAAGGTGTCGCGGCCGGTGGAGCTGAAGGTCTGGGGGTTCGAGGTCTGGGTCATGGCGGGGCCTACTGGATGCGCTTGTCGCTGAGCGACTGGGGCGTGCCGGCGGCGGCCTGTTCGAGGCCGCGCACGATGGCCCGCCGGGCGAGATCGATCTTGAAGCCGTTCTCCGATTGCGGCTTGGCTTCCGCGACGATCAGGTCGGCCGCGTCCTGGAAGCTGGCGCGGGTGGCGGGCTTGCCCTCGAGCAGGGCCTCGGCCTCGCGGTTGCGCCAGGGCTTGTGGGCGACGCCGCCGAGCGCGAGGCGCGCGGTCTTGATCCGGTCGCCGTCGAGTTCGAGCCCCGCCGCCACCGAGACCAGCGCGAAGGCGTAGGACAACCGGTCGCGCAGCTTCAGGTAGGTGAAGTGCTGCGGGAAGCGGCTCTCCGGCAGGTCCACCGACACAACGATCTCGCCGGGGGCGAGGTTCGTGTCCGTCTCGGGGGACTCCCCCGGCAGGCGGTGGAATTCGGAGAACGGGATCGACCGCTCGCCCTGCGGCCCGTTCACCTGCACGGTGGCCTCCAGGGCGGCCAGCGCGATGCACATGTCGGAGGGGTGCGTGGCGATGCACTTGTCGCTCGTGCCGAAGATCGCGTGGATGCGGTTCATCCCGCCGATCGCCGGGCAGCCGGAGCCGGGCGCGCGCTTGTTGCAGGGCGTGGCCACGTCGTAGAAATAGTAGCAGCGGGTCCGCTGCAGCAGGTTGCCGCCCGTGGAGGCGGCGTTGCGCAGCTGCGCCGAGGCGCCGGCCAGGATGGCGTTGCGCAGGAGCGGATAGCGCTCCGTCACTCTGTCGTCGTACGCCACCTTGGCGTTGGTCACGAGCGCCCCGATCCGGAGCCCGTCCCCGTGCGCCTCGATCCGGTCGAGGGGCAGGTGGGTGATGTCGATCAGCCGGCCCGGCTTCTCGACCTCGTACTTCATCAGGTCGATCAGGTTGGTGCCGCCGGCGATGAAGCGGGCCCCGGCCCCGAAGGCCTGCACCGCCTCCGCCACCGTGCCGGCGCGGACGTAATCGAAGCGGTTCATCGGGCGTCTCCCTGCATGACGTCCTCGATGGCGTCGACGATGTTGGTGTAGGCGCCGCAGCGGCAGAGGTTGCCGCTCATCGCCTCGCGGATCTCGTCCCGGGTGTGGGCGTGGCCCTCGTTCATCAGGCCCACCGATGAGCAGAGCTGGCCGGGCGTGCAGTAGCCGCACTGGAAGGCGTCGTGCTCGATGAACGCCTCCTGGATCGGGTGGAGGGCGTTGCTGCCCGCCCGGTCGCCGAGGGCGGCGAGCCCTTCGACCGTGGTGATCTCGGCCCCGTCCTTCATCACCGCGAGGGTCAGGCAGGAATTCACCCGGGTGCCGTTCACCAGCACCGTGCAGGCGCCGCACTGGCCGTGGTCGCAGCCCTTCTTGGTGCCGGTGAGGTCGAGCCGCTCGCGCAGCAGGTCGAGTAGCGTGGTCCAGGGCGCGACGCGGAGTTCGCGTCGCTGCCCGTTGATCGT
This sequence comes from Methylobacterium sp. XJLW, assembly GCF_003254375.1. Classification (NCBI taxonomy): domain Bacteria; kingdom Pseudomonadati; phylum Pseudomonadota; class Alphaproteobacteria; order Hyphomicrobiales; family Methylobacteriaceae; genus Methylobacterium; species Methylobacterium sp. XJLW. The sequence continues at coordinate 1,979,476 of NZ_CP016429.1, forward strand.
CAGCGTGATGCCGATGGGCGTATCCGCCGACACCGGCGGCTGGGTCTCGAGTCGCATGATGTCGTCCACGGTCTGGGCCGGCCGGGGCCGGGCGGGAACGGATCGGCCGAAGCGGCAACCGGCAGAGACGCGCGGGCACCGGCCTGAGGGCTCGATCGATAACCATTCCAATCTGCGCCTGTTCCGGTGCGCGCTGTCTCACCCCATGATCGCTGGCGGGTCCGCGAAGCGGCTCCGGGGCCAATCAACCCGTCCTCCGACGTTGCCGCCCCCGCCCCGCCTCGGCTAACCCTCGTCCCGCAGAGTCCCCGCCGCACCCCGGAGCCCCCGATGGCCGCGCTCGACGCGATCCTCAACGACATCGACACGGATCTGGAGAACGCCCTGGAGCGGCTGTTCGCCTTCCTGCGGATCCCGTCGATCTCCACCGATCCCGCCTATGCCGGCCAGTGCCGCGAGGCCGCCGCCTGGCTCGCCAAGGACCTGACCGCGCTGGGCTTCGAGACCTCCGTCGAGGAGACCTCGCTCCATCCGGTCGTGCTGGCCCACAAGCCGAAGCCGGGCGCGCCGCACGTCCTGTTCTACGGCCATTACGACGTGCAGCCCGTCGACCCCCTCGACCTGTGGACGACGCCGCCCTTCGAGCCGCACCTCGCCGACGACGGGCAGGGCGGCAAGAAAATCGTCGGGCGCGGCGCCTCCGACGACAAGGGGCAGGTGATGACCTTCGTGGAGGCGTGCCGGGCCTATATCGCCATGCACGGCGAGTTGCCCTGCGGCGTCACGATCCTGATCGAGGGCGCCGAGGAGAGCGGCTCGCAGGGGCTCCCCGAATGGGTCGCCGCCAACCGCGACCGGCTCGGCTGCGACGTGGTCCTCGTCTGCGACACCGGCATGTGGGACCGGAAGACCCCGGCCATCACCTCGTCCCTGCGCGGCCTCGCCTATTTCGAGGTGAAGGTGACCTGCGCCGACCGGGACCTGCATTCGGGCTTCTTCGGCGGCGCCGCCCGCAACCCGATCCACGTCCTGTCGAAGATCATCGCCGACCTGCACGATGCCGACGGTCGCGTGACGATCCCGGGCTTCTACGAGGGCGTGCACGAGCGCCCGCCCGAGGTGCTGGAGCAGTGGCGCGGCCTCGGCCTGACGCCGGAGACCCTGCTCGGGCCGATCGGCCTCAAGGAGCCCGCGGGCGAGCGCGGGCGCATGCCGATCGAGCTGGTGCAGTCGCGCCCCTCCTGCGACGCCAACGGCATCATCGGCGGCTATACCGGCGAGGGCACCAAGACGGTGATCGCCTCGACCGCCTCCGCCAAGGTCTCGTTCCGCCTCGTGGACGACCAGGATCCGAAGCGGCTCGCCGAGAGCTTCGAGGCGTTCGTGCGGGAACGCGTGCCGGCAGATTGCCGGGTCGAGGTCATCACCTACAAGGGCTCGCGGGCGATCAGCCTGCCCTTCGACATGCCGCAGCTCGGAGCCGCCAAGGCCGCGCTGCAGGACGAGTGGGGCGTGCCGGCGGTGACCGTCGGGGCCGGCGGCTCGATCCCGATCGTCGGCGACTTCAAGCGGATCCTCGGGCGCGACACCCTGCTGATCGGCTTCGGCCTCGACGACGACCGGATCCACTCGCCGAACGAGAAGTACGACCTGACGAGCTTCCACAAGGGCACGCGCTCCTGGGCGCGGATCCTCGCGGCCCTCGGCCAGGGCTGAGCCGTCAGCGGGCGGAGGCCGACCGCATCTTCCCGTCGATCCAGGTCCAGAGGGCCCGGACCTCGTCGGCGGCCGGGCTGACGGGGGCGTATTCCGTGACGCCGAGCCCGGTCGCCAGGGCGTCCTGGTGGTCGACCCGGTGGATGATGCCGGGCTCGGCCAGGACGCCCAGGGCGCGCAGCTGCGCCGCGTAGGCGCTGGTGCGCGGCGAGGGCGGCGGCGGGCACTGGTTCAGCACCAGGGCCAGCCGCTCCCGCAGCCCGAGCCCGACGAGCGCCTGGAGGGTCGGCCGGGCGGCCACGATGTCGAGCCGCGAGGGGCGGACCGGCATCAGGACGAAGTCGGCATCCTTCAGGGCCGGCGCGAGGCCGGACGCGCTGCCGGCGGTGTCGAGGACGGCGAGCGTCGTGCCCTGCTCGGCGAGGATGCCGAGAATCTCCGACAGCTGGCCCATCTCCCAGGGCTGGATCCGGTCGACCGCGACGGCGTCGCTCTCGCGGTCGCTCCCGCGGTCGCCCTTGCGCAGGGCCCCCCAGCCGGCCAGGGATCCCTGCGGGTCGAGATCGAGGGCGGTCACCTGCTCGCCGGCCTCCGCGGCGGCGACGGCCAGGGAGGCCGCGAGGGTTGTCTTGCCCGTCCCGCCCTTCTGCACCGCCAGGGCGAGGACCCGCAGCGAGCCGGCGCCGGGCCGGGGCGCGGTGTCCGGCGCCGGTTCGGATCCTTCGGGATCCATGCGTGTCCCACCTCTCCAATCTCAGGCCCGGGCCTCGGCCCGTGCGGCGCCGAATCGAGGTCCGGCACGATCGTGCTTACCGTGACGCCGCTGGCTGGGGCCAGCGTCGCGCGGCGGCGCCTGTGGACCGCCCGTCGCCGGCTCCCGATCGGCGGGGCGCGGATTCCGGCGCGCGGGATCGCCCGGACGGCCCGTGCGTTGGGCCGGCATCCCGTCGGTCGCGCGCCGCGCCCCCGCCGGGACTCCGATGACCGCCACGCCGGGATCCGCATGCGCCTCGACCGCCGCCGCCTGATCGGAACGGGGCTCCTGGCCCTCGCCGCCCCCGCGGCCCGCGCCGGGACGCCGCCGCCCCCGACGAGCCGGCCTGCGGGGATTCTGGACCTCGCCATCGCGGCGGATGCGCCCTCGACCCCCACGGGACTCGCCATCGCCCGGGGCGGACGGATCTTCGTGATGATGCCGCGCTTCACCGGTGCGGAGCCGATCACCCTCGGCGAGGTGCTGCCCGACGGATCGGTGAAGCCCTACCCCGACGCGGCGGCCAACCGCCCGGATCCGCAGGCGCCGCAGGCCACCCTGTTCCATGTGCCGAACGGCGTCTTCGACCGTGACGACACCCTCTGGGTGCTCGATGCCGGCCTGCCGACCGGCAAGGGACGGCCGGTGCCGGGCGGCGCGAAGATCCTGGCGATCGATATCGGCCGGAACAGCATCCGCCGGACGATCCCCCTCGACGCGGGCGTGGTGCCGGATTCCTCGCTGAACGACCTGCGGGTCGACGTGCGCGACGGGCGGGCGCTGGCCTACGTCACCGATCAGGGGCAGGCCGGCGCGGGGGCGATCCTCGCGGTCGATCTCGACAGCGGGCGGGTGGTGCGGCGCCTCGCGGACCATCCCAGCACGCGCTCCGAGGAGGGCTTGGTCAAGTTCGTGGAGCGGCGGCCCGTGATGGAGCGGAAGGGCGACGCGCCGGAGAAGAGCCCGAAGGGCGGCGCCAACGGCATCGCGATCAGCCCGGACGGACGCCGCCTGTACTACGCGCCGCTGATGAGCCGGCGGCTCTACGCGGTCGAGACCGCGGCCCTGCGCGACCCGAACGTCTCGGACGCGGCCGTGGCCGCCGCTGTCAAGGATCTCGGCGAGAAGGGCATGACCGGCGGGCTGACCACCGATTCCGAGGACCGGGTCTATCTCAGCCTGCAGGAGCACAACGCGGTCGGCCGGCGCCTGCCGGACGGCACCGTGGAGGTGCTGGCCGCCGACGACCGGCTGATCTGGGCCGACACCTTCTGGATCACCCCGGACCGATGGCTCTATATCTCGGCAGCCCAGGTCAACCGGCGGCCGGAATTCAACCGCGGCCGGGACCTGCAGCAGCCGCCCTACGCGATCCTGCGCATGCGCATCGACGCGGACCCTGTCCTGTAGCGGATCATGACGGACCTCTCGCACGACCCGGACTTCTTCGCCCTGCTCACCGGCAGCTATGCGCGGCGGCTCGGCGAGTCCCTGGTGCCGGCCGGTGCCGATGCGGCCTGGCTCTACGCGGCGGCCCCCTTCGCGGTCCTCGCCCACGATGGCGCCGCGGATCCCCGCTTCGTCTACGGCAACCGGGCCGCCCAGGCCTGCTTCGGCTACGCCTGGGACGAACTGATCGGCCTGCCCTCGCGGCTCTCGGCCGAGGCGCCCGAACGGGCCGCGCGGCAGAGCCTCCTCGACGCGGTCACCCGGGACGGCTACAGCCGCGGCTATCGCGGCCTGCGGATCGCCAAGGACGGGCGGCGGTTCTGGATCGACCAGGCGGTGGTCTGGCAGCTCGACCGCGACGGCATGAATGTGGGACAGGCCGCGACCTTCTCGGCATGGCGCGACGCCTGAGGAAGCGGCCGATCCTGCCGGCTCCGTCGCCGGGCCAACCCCGTCGCAGGCCGGGCCTTACACCTTCCGATAGAAGTTTCTTGAAAATATCAGTTACAGATAGAAATCAGTCACGCGCTTTGCAGTCTCGATCACGTTCGTTTGAAATCTTGTCTTGGCTCGAAACTCGACTGCATTTATCGACTAAACTTTAATCATCGTGCCTCACCAAGGTGCAAACTCCGAAATCACCGCGCGCGTGTCTGCGCCGCCGCCGGTCTCGGATGCCACCGTCTGGAAGGCCACCCGCCCACGATGACCATCAAACTCAGACTGCTCGCACTCCTGGCCGTCATGGGCCTGCTCCTGCTCGCATGTGCCGCCATGGGCAATCTCGCCCTTCACTGGAATCACCAGAGCTTCAAGACCGTCTTCGACGACCGCGTCGTCTGCCTCCGGCAATTCAGCATCATCCGCGATGCCTATGACGACCTGATCGACATCTCGCGCAGGCTGCGCGGCCGGCAGATCGACCCGGCCCAGGCGAAGGACCAGATCGAGCGCGATCTCTCCAACCTGCACACGCAGTGGTCGGCCTATCTGGCGACCTACCTGACCCCGGAGGAGAAGGCTCTGGCCACCGAGCTGCAGGGGTCGCTCGACCGGAACGATGCCATCGCGGCCGAGATCCTCAAGCGCATCGCCGCCGGTCGCGCTTCGGATTTCGAGTCCACGCATGCGGACCTGCTGACGAGCCTGCGGACCGCCAACGCGACCCTCGGCAAGCTCACGGCCTTGCAGGTCCGTGAAGCGGAGGCGGAGTTCGAGCGCTCCGAGACCACCGCGGGCTGGTCGCGCCTCGCCCTGCTGGCCGCCCTCGTCCTCGCGGCGCTCAGCATCGCCTACGGCATCTACACGATCGTCGTGCAGGTGATCCGTCCGCTCGGCGGCATGACGGCGACGATGACCCGCCTGGCCGCCGGCGAGCTCGAGGCGCCGGTCACGGGCGCGGAACGGGCGGACGAGATCGGCGGGATGGCCCAGGCCGTCCAGGTGTTCAAGGAGGCGATGATCGCCAAGCGGGACGCCGACGCGGCTGCAGCGATCGAGAACGCCGCCAAGATGCGGCGGGCCCAGGTGCTGGACGATGCGACGCGGGCGTTCCAGAGCCAGGTCACGCAGCTCACGCACGGCCTGGCCTCGGCCGCAACCGAGATGGAGGCGACTGCCCAGTCGATGAGCCGCACGGCCGATCAGACGGCGGGTCAATCCATGAGCGTCGCCTCGGCCGCCGAGCAGACCTCCTCCAACGTCCAGACCGTGGCGGCGGCGAGCGAGGAAATGGCGGCCTCCATCGGCGAGATCGCCCAGCAGGTCGCCCGCTCCACGATCATGGCCGAGCGGGCCGCCGCGGATGCCGCGCAGTCCACCACGATCGTGCGCGGGCTGGCCGAGGGCGCCGAGAAGATCGGGGCGGTGGTCGGTCTGATCTCCGGGATCGCCGCTCAGACGAACCTGCTGGCGCTCAACGCCACGATCGAGGCCGCCCGTGCGGGCGAGGCGGGGCGCGGCTTCGCCGTCGTCGCAGGCGAGGTCAAGGAGCTGGCCTCGCAGACGGCGCGGGCGACGGACACCATCGCCGCGCAGATCAACGCCATCCAGGGCGAGACCCGCGAGGCCGTCGCGGCCATCCAGTCGATCGGCGCGACGATCACTGAACTCCGCGAGATCGCCGTCGGCGTGGCCGCCGCCATGGAGGAGCAGGGCGCGGCGACCCAGGAGATCGTCCGCAACGTCACGCAGGCGGCTCAGGGCACCCAGTCGGTCACCGTCAGCATCGGCAGCGTCACGCAGGCCGCGAGCGAGACCGGCGCCGCCTCCGCGCAGGTGCTCACCGCAGCGTCGGAGCTGTCACGGCAATCCGAGCAGCTCGGGGCCGAAGTGTCGGGCTTCCTCGCCACGGTCCGGGCGGCCTGACGGCCCCTCGGGCCGACCGGGCGGGCCTCCTCAGGCCCGCCCCTCCTGGACGGCGTGGCAGGCGACGCCGTCCAGCAGCGCCGGCACCTCGGTCCGGCAGCGGTCGTTCGCCAGCGGACAGCGCGGGTTGAAGGTGCAGCCGGGCGGCGGGTCGATCGGGTTCGGGATCTCGCCGGAGACCGGCACCCGGGCGCGGCCGACATGGGCGAGGTCGGGCACCGCGTCGAGGAGCATCCGCGTGTAGGGATGGCGGGGCCTGGCGAACAGGTCCTTGGCGGCGGCGACCTCCACGAGGCGGCCGAGATACATCACCCCCACCCGGGTCGCCATGTGGCGGACCACGGCCAGGTTGTGGGAGATGAACAGGTAGGTCAGCCCGAGACGGTCCTGCAGGTCGCGCATCAGGTTGAGGATCTGCGCCTGCACCGAGACGTCGAGCGCCGAGGTCGGCTCGTCGCCCACGAGGAACTCCGCCTGGCTCGCCAGCGCCCGGGCGATCGCCACCCGCTGGCGCTGGCCGCCGGAGAATTCGTGCGGGTATTTTTTCGCATCGTCCGGGTGGAGCCCGACCAGGCCGAGCAGCTCGCTGACCCGGGCGCGGATCGCCCCCTCCCCCTGGATCAGGCCGAAGGCCCGGATCGGCTCCGCGATGATCCGGCCCACCCGCCAGCGCGGGTTCATGGACGCGTAGGGGTCCTGGAAGATCATCTGGATGCGCGCCCGCAGGCGCCGCCGGGCTGCGGCCTGGCGCGGGTCGGTCATCGAGACGCCGGTGATCGTCACCTCCCCGGCCGAGGGCGGCAGCAGGCCGACCACCATCCGCGCCACCGTCGACTTGCCGGAGCCGGATTCGCCCACGATCGCGAAGGTCTCGCCCTTCTCGATCGTGAACCCGACCCGGTCCACCGCCGTGAGGAATTTCCGGGGCTCGCCCTCGAGCACCCGGTTGAGCCAGGGCTTCGAGACGTCGAACCGGCGGCGCAGATCGGTGACTTCGACGTAGGCGCTCACGCTGCGCGCTCCGCTGCATCGTACAGGTGACAGGCCACCCGGCTCGCCTCCACGGCCTGCGGCTCCGGCCGCTCGACCCGGCAGCGCGAAAAGACCTTCGGGCAGCGCGGGTTGAAGGCGCAGCCCTTGGGGATGGCGGTGAGGCGCGGCATCGAGCCGGGGATCTGGCTCAGCCGCGTGGCCTCCTGCGACAGGGTCGGGATCGCCCCCATCAGCCCCACCGCGTAGGGATGGTGGGGCTTCGCGATCACCGAGGCGACCGGGCCGATCTCGGCGACGCGCCCGGCATACATCACCGCCACCCGGTCGGCGGCCTCGGCGATCACGCCCATGTCGTGGGTCACCAGCATCACCGCGGTGCCGTGCTCCCGGCAGAGGCGCTTGAGCAGGGTGATGATCTGGGCCTGGACCGAGACGTCGAGCGCCGTGGTCGGCTCGTCGGCGATGATCAGCTCCGGCTCGGCGGCGAGCGCGAGGGCGATCACCACCCGCTGGCGCATGCCCCCGGAGAACTCGTGCGGGTAGCCGTCGATCCGCCGCTCGGGGGCCGGGATGCCGACCTCGGCGAGCAGGTCGATGGCGCGGGTGCGGGCGGCTTTCCCCGACAGGTCGGTGTGGGTGCGCAGGGTCTCGACGATCTGGTCGCCCACCCGGAACAGCGGGTCCAGCGAGGTCAGCGGATCCTGGAAGATCATGCCGATGCGCTTGCCCCGCACCCGCCGCATGGCCTCGGGCGAGAGATTGTCGATGCGCTCGCCGCGCAGGCGGATCTCGCCGCCGGCGATGCGTCCGGGGCGGTCGATCAGCCCGATCACCGCCGAGCCGGTCACCGACTTGCCGGCCCCGGATTCGCCGACGACGCCCAGGATCTCGCCGCGGCCGATCTCGAAGGAGACCCGGTCGATGGCGGTGAGCGGCCCGCGGCGGGTGTCGAAGGCGACCGTGAGATCGCGCACGGAGAGGATCGTGTCGGTCATGGCGTGGCGGCTCCGGTGGCAACCGGGCGTCGGATGGGCGCCCCCGTCCTTGCGAGCGGAGCGAAGCAATCCAGCGGCGCCGCGTTCACCAAGGTCGCGCTGCCCTGGGTCGCTTCGCTGCGCTCGCGCTGACGATGTCCCATCATTGCAGCTTCGGATTGAGCGCGTCGCGCAGCCAATCCCCCAGGAGGTTGATGGCGATGACCAGCCCGGCCAGCGCCAGCCCCGGGAAGGCGACGATCCACCACTCGCCGGAGAACAGGAAGCGGTTGCCGGTGCGGATCAGCGTGCCGAGCGACGGCATGGTCTCGGGCAGGCCGGTGCCGAGGAACGACAGGGTCGCCTCGGTGATGATCGCGAGCGCCAAGTTGATCGTCGCGATGACGAAGACCGGGCCGGTGACGTTCGGCAGCACGTGGCGGACCAGGATCACCGGGGAGGACAGGCCGATCAGCCGCGCCGCCTGGACGTAGTCCTTGCCCTTCTCGACCATCACGGAGGACCGCACGGTCCGGGCGTACTGCACCCAGAAGGACAGGCCGATCGACACCACGATCAGCCCGATCAGTGGCCCGACGTCGAGGGCGCTGCCGAAGGTTGCCTTGGCGACGCCGTCCACTACCAGGGCGATCAGGATCGCCGGGAAGGTGAGCTGCACGTCGGCGATCCGCATGATCAGCGTGTCGAGGACGCCGCCCGCGTAGCCGGCGATCAGACCCAGCGCGATGCCGATGACGCCGGAGGTCAGCACCCCGAGCCCGCCGACGATCAGCGACAGGCGCAGGCCGTAGAGCACCGCCGAGAGCACGTCCCGGCCCTGGTCGTCGGTGCCGAGATAGTAGGGCGCCTGACCGTCCGCCTGCCAGATCGGCGGCAGGTTGGAGTTGATCAGGTCGAGCTGGGCCGGGTCGTAGGGGTTCTGCGGGGCGATCAGGGGCGCCGCGAAGGCGAGCCCGACCATCAGCACCGTGGCGACCAGCGCCGCCATGGCGGTCTTCGAGCGCAGGAAGCTCGCCAGCAGGTCGGAATCCCGCCAGCGCGCGAGGCGGGAGGGCGCCGCCTCCGGCAGGGGGACCGGCGGGGCATCGCCCGCGTCGAGGTCGTATCCGCTCATCGGTCGCCCTTCACGCCGTGTCCGGTGGAAAGCTTCGGGGCGGCTGCCGTCGTCTTTGCGAGCGGAGCGAAGCGATAACGGCAACCCAGAACGCGACCGTCTTGCGCCGACGGGCCTGGCAGGCGCGACCTGCCCCCTCTCCCGTGCGGGAGAGGGTCGGGGTGAGGGTCGAGACCGCTCAGAGTGAAGCGCACCCTCGAAGCGCCGACAGGCCGCGCCCCATCCGGACAATTCTCATCCCTCACACTGTCCCTCTCCCGCACGGGAGCGGGGACCCGGGCCTCCTGCGAAGCGGGCGTGACCGTCGCGTCCCGTTCAATGACGCGCGGCAGGCAAGCGGAACGGTGCGTCATGTCCGGTCTCACGCCGCCCGCCCGGTCGAGAGCCGCAGGCGCGGATCCACCACCGTGTAGAGGATGTCGACCACGAGGTTGATGGTCACGAAGATCAGCGCCACGAGCAGCAGGTACGCGGACATGATCGGGATATCGACGTTCTGCACGGCCTGCACGAACAGCAGGCCCATGCCGGGCCACTGGAACACCGTCTCGGTGATGATCGAGAAGGCGATGACCGAGCCGAGCTGCAGCCCCGCGATGGTGATCACCGGCACGAGGGTGTTCTTCAGGGCGTGCCGCAGGTGGACGGCGCGGGTGGTGAGCCCCCGCGCCCGGGCGAAGCGGATGTAGTCGGTGCGCAGGACCTCCAGCATCTCGGCGCGCACCAGCCGCATGATCAGCGTCATCTGGAACAGGCCGAGCGTCACCGAGGGCAGGATCAGGGCCTTGAGCCCCGACGCGGTGAGGAAGCCCGTCGTCCACCAGCCGAGCCGGACCGTGTCGCCCCGCCCGTAGGAGGGCAGCCAGCCGAGCGTCACCGAGAAGAGGTAGATCAGCAGGATGCCGATCAGGAAGGTCGGCAGGCTGATCCCGATGAGCGAGACGGCCTGGAACAGCCCGGCGAGCCAGGAGTCGCGGCGCAGGGCGCAGTAGACGCCCATGAGGACGCCGACCACGAGGGCGAAGACCGTCGCGCATAAGGCGAGCTCCAGCGTCGCCGGCATGCGCTCGGCGAGGAGCTGCGCCACCGGCTGCCGGAACTGGTAGGAGATGCCGAACTGACCCCGCGCCACGCTGCCGGCGTAGCGGGCGAACTGGACCAGGACGGGATCGTCCAGGCCGAGATTTTTGCGGATCTCCGCCCGCTCGGCCACGGTGGTGTCGGGGCCGACGATCTGGTTCACGGGATCGCCCGCGAACCGGAACATCGAGAAGGCGATGAGCCCGACGACCGCGAGGACCGCGGCCGCCTGGATCACCCGGCGCAGCAGGAAGGCGAGCACGCCCGGATCCTACTGCGGATCCTTCGACACCCAGTAGAGCAGGAGCAGGTTGTCGGCGCGCTGGGTCAGGTGGACCTTCTTGGAGACGCCCCAGGCCAGCGCCTGCTGGTGCAGCGGGATGTAGCCCCAGTCGGTGTTGAGGACATCGAAGCCCTCCTTGATCAGGGCGTCGCGCTTGGCCTTGTCGGTCTCGCCCTCGACCTTGTCGGCGATGGCGTCGATCTTCGGATCGCAATAGCCCGCGAGGTTCCAGCTGCCCCGGCCCGACTTGTCGCCGGGCTTCCGGCAGCCGACGATCTCGTAGAGGATGTTGTGGCTGTCGAGCGAGGACGGGGTCCAGCCGAGCAGGTAGAACGACGTGTCGTAGTTCGGGGCCAGCACCTTGGCGAAGTACTTGGCCTTCGGCTGCGCGTTGAGGTTCACCTTGACGTTGATGCGGGCGAGCATCGAGACCACCGCCTGGCAGATCGCCTCGTCATTGACGTAGCGGTCGTTGGGGCAATCCATGGTGAGCGAGAACCCGTCCGGGTAGCCGGCCTGGGCCATCAGCTCCTTGGCCTTCTTCAGGTCGGTGGCGGGGCGCTTGAACTCGGCGCCGCGGTCGTAGAGGCTCGGGGCGATCATCAGCGCCGAGGGCACCGCCTGCCCGCGCATGACCCGCTTGGCGATCGTGTCCTCGTCGATGGCGAGGTAGAAGGCCTCGCGGACCTTGATGTCCTTGAACGGGTTCTTGCCCTTGACGCTCGAATCCTTCAGCTCGTCCCGGTCCTGGTCCATGCCGAGGAAGATCGTGCGCAGTTCGGGCCCGGCCATCACGGTGGCGGTGCCGCTGGCGTTCACCCGCTGCTGGTCCTGCAGCGGCACGGGGTCGATCCAGTCGACCTCGCCGGAGAGGAGCGCGGCGACGCGGGTCGCCGGGTTGGCGATGGTGGTCAGCACCGCCTCGTCGAGGTTCGACTCGACCTTGCCCCAGTAGCCGTCGAACTTCTTGAACACCGTCTTCACGCCCGGCTGGTGCTCGGCGATCACGAAGGGGCCGGTGCCGTTCTCGTGGAGGGTGGCGTAGCTCGGGCTGGAGGCGTTGGGCGGCGTCGGCTGCACGACGCCGTTCTTCTCGGACCATGCCTTCGACATGATCAGCCAGGTCGGGAACTGGGCGATGGCGATGGGGTTCGGCTTCTTCAGCACCATGTCGACGGTGAAGTCGTCGACCTTCACGAATTCGGCGTCGGACGGGACGTTGGTGGTGAAGTTCGAGCCCGGGGCGCGGACCCGCTGGGCGGAGAAGATCACGTCGTCGGCGGTGAAGGGCGTGCCGTCGTGGAACTTCACGTTCTTGCGCAGGTGGAAGCGCCAGCGGGTCGGCTCGGGCGTCTCCCAGGATTCGGCGAGGCCGGGGGCGAATTTCAGGTTCTTGTCGAGGGTGACGAGGGATTCGTAGGCCGCCTGCTGCATGCCCTCGGTGAAGCTCTCCTTGAGGGAGTACGGGTCGAGGGATTTCAGGTCACCCTGGAAGGCGAAACGGAAGACGTTCGCGGCCTGCGCGGGCAACGCCGCGAAAGCGAACGTCGCGACGGCACCCGTGGCCACGCCGCGGACGAGGGTCTTCAGGGTCGAACGGGACAAGCGGATCTCCGGAACCGTGAATGCGCCACCGGCCGGCAGCCCCGGCGGTGTCCACCGCGGCGTCAGCAAGCTTCGGACCATCTGTATACAAGGCGGCGGCCGAGGCTGTCGCGGGTGAGTGACATTATTCGGCCGCCCGAACGCGTTTTTCCCGCCTCCTATCGTCCTCGATCGACGGCCGAGGCGCCGCCATCGCGCGGCAGGCGGGACCGGAACGGCCCTCGCGCATGGAAGCGCGCGCCTCCTCCCCCGTGCGGGAGAGGGGGCGCGTCGCGCCTTGCATGGGCCGGGGCGCGAGCGCGCCGGCCTACTCGGCCGCCACCCGCGCCGGCTCGTGCCGCGTCTCCGCGTCCGCCCGCTCGCCCTCCGCCACCGCCTTGCGCCGGAACAGGCGCATGACGACGACGAAGAAGACCGGCACGAAGAACACCGCCAGCACGGTGGCGGTGATCATGCCGCCCATCACGCCGGTGCCGATCGCCTGCTGGCTCTTCGAGGCGGCGCCGGTGGCGATGGCCAGCGGCACCACGCCGAAGATGAAGGCCAGCGAGGTCATCACGATCGGCCGGAACCGGAGCGTGGCGGCGTCCACCGCCGCCCGGATCACCGAGGTTCCGGGCTTCCAGAGGTCCTTGGCGAATTCCACGATCAGGATGGCGTTCTTGGCCGAGAGCCCGATGATCGTGATCAACCCGATCTTGAAGTACACGTCGTTGGGCATGCCGCGCAGGTAGACGGCCGCCACGGATCCGATCACGCCGAGCGGGATCACCAGCATGACCGAGACCGGGATCGCCCAGCTCTCGTAGAGCGCGGCGAGGCACAGGAACACGATCAGCACCGAGAGGGCGAGCAGCAGGCTCGCCTGGCTGCCGGCCTGCTTCTCCTGGTAGGACTGGCCGGTCCAGGCGTAGCCGAAGCCCTTCGGCAGCTGGAGCATCAGCCGCTCCATCTCGGCGATGGCGTCGCCCGACGTGTAGCCGGGGTTCGGCTCGCCGGTGAAGCGCACCGACTGGTAGCCGTTGAAGCCGACGATCTGGCTCGGCCCCATGCCCCATTTCAGCTCCGCGAAGGACGACATCGGCACCATCGTGCCGCCGGCGTTCTTGACCGCGTAGTTGAGGATGTCCGACGCGTTCATGCGCTGGAGCTGCTCGGCCTGCACGTAGACGCGCTGCATCTTGCCCCGGTTGGGGAAGTCGTTCGGATAGACCGAGCCGAGGTTGAGCTGGATCGTGGCGTTGATGTCCTCGAACTTCACGCCCAGGGCCGCCGCCTTCTCGCGGTCGATCACCAGCTCCGCCTGCGGGGTCGGCGGCAGGCCCTCGATCTTCACCTTCTGGAGGATCGGGCTCTGCTGCGCGAGCTTGAGCAATTGCTCCTGGGCCGAGAGCAGGGCCGCGTAGCCGCGGTTGGCCCGGTCCTGCAGGCGGAACGAGAAGCCCGCCGCGTTGCCGAGATTGTCCACGGGCGGCGGTTCCTGGGCGTCCACCGTGGCGTCGCGGTAATTGGCGAGCGCCGCGTTGGTGCCGGCGACGAGGGCGGCGGCCGAGTTCTTGGCGTCGCGCTCGGACCAGGGCTTGAGGGTGACGAAGGCCTGGCTGGTGCTCGGGGCCTGGCCCGAGAAGGAGAAGCCGTTGAGCATGGTCACGGTGGCGACGCCGGGCTGGGCCAGCAGGTGCTCCTCGACCTTGCGGACCGCCTCCTGGGTGCGGTTGTAGGAGGCGCCCGGCGGCGTCTGGATGTCGACCGTGAAGAAGCCCTGATCCTCCACCGGCAGGAAGCCCTCCGGCAGGTTCACGAAGGCGTAGGCGGTGCCGGCGACCAGCGCGAGATAGACCAGCATCACCCGGCCGGATTTCCGGATGAACCACTGGGTGCCGCGGCCGTAGCGGGCGGTCTCCCGGTCGACGAACCGGTTGAACATCCCGAACACGCCGCCCTTGGCGTGGCCGTGGCCCTTCTCGATCGGCTTCAGGAAGGTCGCGCAGAGGGCCGGCGTCAGCGACAGGGCGAGCAGCGCCGAGAAGGCGATGGAGGTCACCATCGCGATCGAGAACTGCCGGTAGATGATGCCCACCGAGCCGGGGAAGAACGCCATCGGGATGAACACGGCCATCAGCACCAGGGTGATGCCGATGATCGCCCCGGTGATCTGCCCCATGGCCTTCTTGGTGGCCTCCTTGGGGGGCAGCCCCTCCTCGTTCATGATCCGCTCGACGTTCTCCACCACCACGATGGCGTCGTCGACCAGGATGCCGATGGCCAGCACCATGCCGAACATGGTGAGCACGTTCACCGAGAAGCCCGAGATCCACATCACCGTGACGGTGCCCATCAGGGCGATCGGCACCACGATGGTGGGGATCAGGGTGTAGCGGATGTTCTGCAGGAACAGGAACATCACCAGGAAGACCAGCACCACCGCCTCGACCAGCGTGTGCAGCACCTTCTCGATGGAGGCTTCCACCGCCGGGGTGATGTCGTACGGGATGTCCCACTTCAGGTCCGGCGGGAAGAACTGGGACAGCTCCACCATCTTGGCGCGGATCGCCCGGGCCGTCTCGAGGGCGTTGCCGTCGGGGGCGAGCGTCACCGAGATGCCGGCGGCGGGGCCGCCGTTCAGGCGGGTGGAGAACTGGTAGGCGTCGCCGCCGAGTTCGATCCGGGCGACGTCGCGCAGGCGCACGTTCGAGCCGTCGGGATTGGCCCGCAGCACGACCGCGCCGAACTCCTCGATGGTGCCGAGCTGGCCCTTCACGATGATCGGCATGGTCAGCGATTGCCGGGTCGGGCTCGGCTGCGCGCCGACCGCCCCGGACGCGACCTGGACGTTCTGGTTGCGGATCGCCTCGGTGACGTCCGAGGCGCTGAGGGAGAGGCCGCGCAGCTTGTCGGGATCGACCCAGACGCGCAGCGACCGCTCCGTGGAGTAGAGCGTCGCGCGGCCGACGCCGGGGATGCGCCGGATCTCGTTGATGACGTTGCGGATCAGGAAGTCGCCCAAGCCCACCTCGTCCATCGACCCGTCCTTGGAGACGAGGGTGATGATGTTGAGGGTCGCGGCCGAGGCCTCCTCCACCAGGATGCCCTGCTGGCGCACCTCCGCCGGAAGGCGCGCCTCGACGCGCTTCAGCCGGTTCTGGACCTCCACGGAGGCGAGCGACGGGTCGGTGCCGGGCTGGAACGTGGCGGTGATGTTCACCGAGCCGAACGAGTCGGTGGTCGACTCGAAGCTCATGATGTTGGCCGCGCCGTTCAGCTCATCCTCGATGAGCCGGGTGGTGCCGATGTAGAGGCTCTCCACCGAGGCCCCCGGATAGGCCGTGGACAGGGCGATGGAGGGCGGGGCGATCACCGGGTACTGCGCCACCGGCAGGTTCGGGATGGCGAGGGCCCCGCCCAGGCAGATGAACAGGGCCACGACCCAGGCGAAGACCGGCCGGTCGATGAAGAAGCGTGCCATGATCGGGCTCTCCCGGCTCAGTGGCGCGGCTGGACGGCGGCGGCCCGCGGCGCGACCTCCGCCTTGTCACCCGAGGCGTCGGGGGCCTCGTCGGTATCGTGCTTCGGACCGGTCTCGCCGTGGACCGGCGTCTGGTCGCGGGGCTTCACCTTGGCGCCGACGGTGATCTTCTGGAAGCCGTCGATCACGACCCGCTCGCCGGCCTTCAGCCCCGAGCGGATCAGCCAGTTCTGCCCGACCACCGGCCCGACCTCGACGGGCTGGCGCATGACCGTCTCGTCGGCGCGCACCACCCAGACCTCCGCGCGGCCGTCGTCGGTGCGCTGGATCGCCTGCTGCGGCACCGCGATGGCGTCGGAATCGATGCCCTGCTTGATCCGCGCCCGCACGTACATGCCGGGGAACAGCTCGTCGTGCGGGTTGGGGAACTGCACCCGCAGGGTCACTTGGCCGGTGCTCGGATCGGCGGTGACGTCCGAGAACAGGAGCCGGCCGGCCAGCGGGTAGAGGGAGCCGTCATCCATGATCAGGTGGACGTTGGCGGTGTTCTCCTCCAGCCGCGCCAGCTCCCCGCTGGCGAGGTCCCGGCGCAGGCGGTTCAATTCGCCCACCGACTGGGTGATGTCGACGTAGATCGGGTCGAGCTGCTGGATCGTGGCGAGCGCCCCCGTGGAGCCCGGCTCGATCAGGGTGCCCTCGGTGAGCAGCGCCCGGCCGATCCGGCCGGTGATCGGCGCGCGCACGTCGGTCCAGCCGAGGTTGAGCTGCGCCCGGTCGCGGGCCGCCTTGGCGCCGGCGACCTCCGCCTCGGCCTGCTTCTTGGCCGCGAAGGCGGCATCGTACTGGGCCTGGCTGGCGGTGGCCCGCGTCAGCAGCTGCTCGAGCCGGTCGGCCTGCTGCCGGGCCAGCACGAGGGCGGCCTCCTGACGGGCGAGCGCCGCCTCGGCGCTGGCGAGCTCGACCTGATAGGGCGCCGGGTCGATCTTGTAGAGGATGTCGCCTTCCTTGACCTGACTGCCCTGCTCGAAGAGCCGCTTCACCACGAGCCCGGAGACCCGGGAGCGGACCTCGGCGATGCGCATGGGCGCGACGCGGCCCGGCAGGTCGCGGAGATAGGGGATCGCCTGGGGCTCGACCTTGACGAAGCCGACCTCGGGCACCGGCGGCGCCGGCGCGGCCACCTGCTTCGGGTTGCAGGCCGCGAGGCCGAGCAGAAGCAGGGCCGCGGGCAGGACGGTCCTGGCCCGGCCCGGACGGCGGCGAGAGGATGAGGTTCTGACGGACAGAGTGCGGGTCACGATTTCCGACGCTCCTGAAAACATGCGTCTGCTGAGGCTGGCGCGGAGCATGGACCCGCGCATCGTCGTGGCAGATCTCGGGACCGGTCACGAGGCCGGTCGGACGGAGATCAGGACAGGCGCGCATCCTCGCCGGCCGCCAGGGCCGGGGCGCGCGTCAGGCCAAGCGGGGAGGCCGGTGCGGCGAACCGTCCGGCGCGGAAGCCGGCAGGATGTCGGACCTGTATTCGAACGATGCGGAAAGAGTGTGACGGGGCCGCGGCGCCTCGACCGGCGGGCGCGGCAGCCCCAGTTCGGTGAGGATCTCGCTGTCGGCGGCGCAGAGATCGGTGCGGCCGAAGACAGACCGCTTGGCCTCGGGTTGCGCGTCCGGCGTGCCCGACAGAACCGAGAGGCGCGGGCTCGTGATCGCGCAGGCCGGGCCCTCCGGCCGCGCGGATTGGGCCCGTGCCGGCACGGCGGCCATCGCGGCCGCCGCGAGGACGAGCAGCGCCAGCACGGCGAGGCCCCGGGCGAGGCGGTCCGGCAAGGCCGCGACACGGCGGGCCAGAAGGGCGGCGGATCGGATCACGGATCTGAGATAAGCACGGCTGTCGCCGGGCGCAATCACCCACGGCGTCGCGGCGACCGCGGAGTGTTGCATGCAGCACACAGCTACGCCCGGAAGTGCACATCCCGACGGCCCGGCCTCAACCTTGCCGTGAAGTCCGGGCCGGCTCGCCCGATGCGCGCAGGGCACCGCGAAGGTCTGCGCCACGACGGACGGAGGATGGAGACCATGCCGAGACGGATCGCGCTGCTCGGGCTCGCGGGGTTGCTGCTTGGAAGCGCCCCCGCGCTGGCCAACCCGCTGGACAGGGGCCCCATCGCGGACTTCCTCAACGTCTTCCGCAGCCAGGCGATCCCCCGCGAGACCGTGGCGTGGACCGGCAAGGAGAAGCCCGGGACGATCGTGGTCTCGACGCGCCAGCGCCGGCTCTACTACGTGCTGGGCGGCGGCGCGGCGGTCCGCTACGGCGTCGGCGTCGGCCGGCAGGGCTTCTCGTGGTCGGGCACCAAGACCGTCACCATGAAGAAGGAATGGCCGGATTGGCGCCCGCCGCAGCAGATGCTGGCCCGCCGCCCGGACCTGCCGCGCTACATGGCCGGCGGCCAGGACAACCCGCTGGGCGCCCGCGCCCTCTATCTCGGCTCCTCGCTCTACCGCATCCACGGCTCGAACGAGCCGGAGACGATGGGGGCGGCGGTCTCGTCGGGCTGCATCCGCATGACCAACAAGGACGTGGTCGACCTCTACGACCGGGTCCGGGTCGGCACCAAGGTCGTCGTGCGCGACTGATCGCGGCGGGTGGCGGCGCCCGGCCGCCGCCCTCCCCCCTGCGTCGCCTTCTCCCCTGCGCCTCGGAGCGGCCCCGGGCGGCGCGCGGACCGACCGCGACGCGCAAGGCCGTGCGCGGGCGGCCGGATCGGCGCGGCTGCGGCTGCGGCCGGGTCCGCGTCGACAGGCGCGGCGGGCCGGTGATAGGAGCCGCGCCGTCGGGCAGAGCCGGATCGCCCGATCTCCACGAGGGACAGCATGAACGAACGCATCATCCTGCGGGCCGGCGAGGCCCTGGTGGCGGGCGGGCCGCCCAACACCGCCTCGGAGCCCGAGGTCATCATCGGTGAACTCGACGGGCCGGTCGGCACCGCCCTCGCCACGCTGACCGGCGATCAGGTCGTCGGCCACAGCCGCGTCTTCGCCCTGCTGAACACCGACATCATGGTGCGCCCGGTCACGCTCTGCGTGTCCAAGGTCAGCGTCACCGAGAGCAAGTACACCTCGATCCTGATGGGCACCGTGCAGTTCGCCATCGCCAACGGCGTCCTCGACGCCGTGCGGGCGGGCTACATCCCCAAGCACAAGGCCAACGATCTCGGCATCATCTGCTCGGTCTGGCTCAGCCCCGGCGTCATCGAGGCCCAGCATGTCGACCACAAGGCGCTGTTCGACATCCAGCGCCGCGGCATGACCGAGGCCATCCGCAAGGCCATGACCAACGAGCCCTCGATCGACTGGCTCCTCGAGAACCAGGACAAGATCGTGCACAAGTACTACCAGATGGGCCTCGACGGGAAGATCTGAGCGCCCCTCCGCGCCGCGATCACGCCTCCCGCCGTCGGCTCCCGGCCGGCGGCCGCGGCGCGGACCCGGCGGGCGTTCCTGCGGGACCCGCATGGCCGGCTTCCTGCAGGGCCGCGTCCGGGGCCCGGGCCGATAGGGAGAGACGCCACGCCATGATCAGCGCCTTCGATCTGTTCAAGATCGGGATCGGCCCGTCGAGTTCGCACACGATCGGCCCGATGGTCGCCGCGCGCCGCTTCCGCGACCGCGTCGCCGGCCGGTCCGGCGTCGCGCGGGTGAGCGCGGAGATCTTCGGCTCCCTCGCCTGGACCGGGCGCGGCCACGGCACCGACGTGGCGATCTACCTCGGCCTCCTGGGGCACGAGCCCGCCACCGTCGATCCCGACGCCGTGGCCGGTTACACGCAGGCCCTCGCCGAGACCGGCGCCCTCGGCCTGCCCGGCATTGCCTTTGATGGCACGCGGGACCTTCTCTTCAACTTCACCGAGGTGCTGCCGCGCCACACCAACGGCATGCGCTTTCGCGCCTACGATCCTGCCGGCGGGCTTCTGGACGAGGTGGTCTGCTACTCCGTGGGCGGCGGCTTCGTGGAAGAAGAGGACGAGCCCGGCACCGCCGGCCTGGACGCGGTGGCGCTGCCGTATCCGTTCGAGAGCGGCGCCGACCTCCTGCGGACCTGCGCCGAGACCGGCCTGACGATTCCGCAGGTCCAGATGGCCAACGAGCGCGCCCTGCGCTCCGACGCGGAGATCGAGGCCGGGCTCGATGCCATCCGCGACGCCATGCTCGCCTGCATCGCCCGGGGTCTGCGCATGGACGGCGAGCTGCCGGGCGGCCTCAAGGTGCGGCGGCGCGCCAAGCGGCTCCACGCGACGCTCGAAGCGAACCGGCTGTCCAACAGCCGTCCGGCCCACGAGATCATGGACTGGATCAGCCTGTTCGCCCTGGCGGTGAACGAGGAGAACGCCTCCGGCGGCCGCATCGTCACGGCGCCGACCAACGGTGCGGCCGGGATCGTCCCCGCGGTGCTGCGCTACATCGTGGATTTCTGCCCCGGCTGGAGCGAGTCGCGCGGCCGCGACTACCTCCTCGCCGCCGCGGCCATCGGCGGGCTGATCAAGCGCCGGGCCTCGATCTCGGGCGCCGAGGTCGGATGCCAGGGCGAGGTCGGCTCGGCCTCGGCCATGGCGGCGGCGGGCCTCGCCGCGATCCTCGGGGGCGAGCCGCCCCAGGTGGCCAACGCCGCCGAGATCGCCATGGAGCACCATCTCGGCATGACCTGCGACCCGATCGGCGGCCTGGTGCAGATCCCCTGCATCGAGCGCAACGCCTTCGGCGCCAACAAGGCGGTGGCCGCCGCCTCCCTGGCGCTGCACGGTGACGGGGTGCATTTCGTGAGCCTCGACCAGGTCATCGAGACCATGCGCCAGACCGGGCACGACATGCAGGCCAAGTACAAGGAAACCTCCCTGGGCGGCCTCGCGGTCAACGTCGCCGCCTGCTGAGCACGCCGGCCCCGGCGCGCCGCGCACGATCCCGCGGGTGCGCGGGTTCCGCCTGTCGCGGGCGGGGAGCTTCGGCTAGGATGGCGGGATGATCAGACGCGCCGATTCCCGTCCGTTCAGCCGCCTCGCGGCCGGTCTCGCGCTCGGGGCCGGTCTCGGGCTCGGGGCCGCGTGTCTCCCGGCGGGTCCCGCCGCCGCCCAGGCGTTGTTCTGGCCGTCCGTCGGCTTCGCGCCGCTGCCCTCCTTCGCCTGGCCGCAGATGCCCGAGGACGCGTATGGCCGCTGGACCGGCTCCTACGCGCGCCTCTCGACCGGCTACGCGGTCAGCACGTCCCGGCATTTCGGCAGTTATTCGGGCCCGACGATCGGGTTCGAGGGCGGCCGGATGTGGCAGGAGGGCCCGATCCTCTACGGCATCAGCGGCGGGTTCGATTATCTGGCCGGGCTCGACGGCACCCTCACGCCGGGCTTCGGGCGGCTCGCCTATTCCAACGACTTCGCCGGGTCCCTGGAGGTGAAGGTCGGCACCCTCGTCGCGCCGGACGTGCTGGTCTACGCCAAGACCGGCGCCCTGGCCCTGCACCAGACGCTGCGCGTCGGGCCGACCCGGGGTCGCTGCCGTTCACGCGCCAGGACATCGCGGTGCGGCCGGTCGCGGGCGTCGGCGTCGAGTGGGCGGTCACGGACCGCCTCTCGCTGGCGGTCGAGGCGGGCGTGGTCGGCGGCGGGATCCGCTGAGGCGGTCTCTGCCGGCACCGCCGCGCGGCGGTGCCGGGAGGCGGCCCCCTGATCGGCCCCCTACTTCGGGACGAAGGCCCAGTAGTCGAGGTCGAGAATCACCGCCGGGTCGTAGCCGTCGCCCGCGCGGTCCGGGAAGGCGCCGCAAGACTGATTCTTGGTGGCGACCGTCCGCAGGCGCAGGAGCCCGACATCGTCGCGGCCGACATCGGCTGTGGCCAGCACCTCGCTCCAGGCATAGACCGTGTCGCCGGCAAACAGCGGTGCCACGTGGCGGCCGGCATTGATGCCCGCGAGGGCGAAGGCGTTGCCGAGCCCGTTGAAGCTCAGCGCCCGGGCGAGCGAGATGACGTGGCCGCCGTAGATCAGGCGCCGGCCGAACCGGGTGTCCTTGGCGGCCAGCCCGTCGAAATGCACCTTGGCGGTGTTCTGGAACAGGCGCGTGGCGATCTGGTGCTCGGCCTCCTCGACGGTCATGCCGTCGACGTGGTCGATCTTCTCACCGACCGCGTAATCCGCGAAGCGGTGCGGGCTGCCGGCGAGGTCGGTGTCGTAGGCGGCGGCCGAGAGCTTCGGCAGGGCGCCCGCGAGATCCTGCGGGTCGACCACCTTGGCGAGGCTCGGCACGTGCTCCTCGGCGATGGCCGCCTCGGGGTCGCGCTTGCGCACGAGGACCCAGCGGCAATAGCTCAGCACGGTCTCGCCGCGCTCGTCGGAGCCCACCGAGCGGACATAGACCACGCCGGTCTGGCGGTTCGAGCTCTCCTTGAGGCCGATCACCTCCGACACGGTGGAGAGCGTCTCGCCCGGATAGACCGGCCGCCGGAACCCGCCCTCGGCATAGCCGAGATTGGCCAGCGCGTTCAGCGAGACGTCCGGGACGGTCTTGCCGAACACCATGTGGAAGGTGAGCAGGTCGTCGAGCGGGCTCTTCGGGTAGCCGATGGCCCGGGCGAAGGCGTCCGACGACTGCACGGCGAAGCGCGGCCCGTAGAGGCCGGTGTAGAGCGCCACGTCGCCCACCGTCACGGTGCGCGGGGTGGCGTGGCGGATGGTCTCGCCGAGGCGGAAATCCTCGAAGAAGCGGCCGGGATTCGTCTTCACGGGCGTTCGGTCCTACTGCGCGTAAACGTAGGTTGCGGGCACGGCGTACTCGTGCAGCAGGCGGCTGATGAACAGCAGCAGCAGGATCAGGATGATCGGCGAGATGTCGACGCCGCCGAGATTGGGCAGCAGGTTGCGGATCGGCCGCAGCACCGGCTCGGTCAGCCGGTAGAGCACCTCGCCGATCTGCGCGACGATCGGGTTGCGCACGTTCACCACGTTGAACGCCACCAGCCAGCTGAGAACCGCGCTTGCGATGAGGACATAGATGAAAAGCTGGACGACCGTGTCGAAGAGCCAGATCAGGGCGTTCATGCAGGTCCGCGCGCTATCCTCGGGGCGCCCGCACCCCAGCGCCGGAGCGGCGCGCGGCGGGCGACGTTGAAACAGGGAATTGACAGGCTGAGCCGCCCGCGCCTACAAGGCCGGCGCCTCGACGGGGCTGTAGCTCAGATGGGAGAGCGCCGCAATCGCACTGCGGAGGTCAGGGGTTCGAATCCCCTCAGCTCCACCAGGCCTTCCTGGTGACAATTCAGCATCCTGGCGACGCGGCGATATCGCCGTCGCAGCCAGGACTTAGCGGTAACCAGCCGCGATTTTCGCGCCCTGCGCCCCTGTCCGATCACCGATCTCAAGCCTGCTGGCGCCCGGACCGCGCCTGATCCGCGGGCGCGGAGGGATGGGCGACCGCGGGCCGTCTCACGCCGCGCGGCCGCGTCCGGACCGGCGGCCCTGCAACCATTGCGGCGGACCGGGGTTCGCTCCCGATTGACGACAGGCGGAGGCCGGGTGGCGCCCTGGATCGAACAGACAGTCTGGTGGCAGGTCTTCCCCCTCGGCTTCGTCGGCGCCCCCGACCAGGCCGACCCGGCCGCACCGGTCGTGCATCGCCTCTCCCACCTGCAGGCTTGGCTTGACTACGCGGTGGAGCTCGGCGTGTCCGGGCTGGCGCTCGGGCCGATCTTCGCGGCCGCCACGCACGGCTACGACACGATCGACCCTTTCCGGATCGATCCGCGCCTGGGCGATGAGGCCGATTTCGACGCGCTGATCGCCGCGGCCCGTGCCCGCGGCCTCCGCGTCCTGCTCGACGGGGTGTTCAACCATGTCGGGCGGGCCCATCCCGCCTTCCAGGACGTCCTGCGCAACGGGCCCGAAGCCCGGCAGGCCAACTGGTTCAGGCTGTCCTGGCCGCGGGGCTCCGGCCCGGGCATCGAGCCGGACTACGCCTGCTTCGAGGGCCATCGGCAACTCGTGACGCTCAATCACGACGCGCCGCAGGTCGCCGATCATGTCGCCGCCGTCATGGACCATTGGATCGCCCGCGGCGCCGATGGCTGGCGGCTTGACGCGGCCTACGCGGTCCCCCCGCACTTCTGGGCGCGCGTGCTGCGGCAGGTCCGCATCGCCCACCCGGAGGCCTACATCGTCGGCGAGGTGATCCACGGCGATTACGCCCGCTTCGTGCGGGACACCGGCATGGATGCGGTGACCCAGTACGAGCTGTGGAAGGCGATCTGGAGCGCCCTCAACGATCGCAACCTGTTCGAGTTGGCCCACGCCCTGGACCGGCACAACGGCTGCCTCGACACGTTCGCGCCCCTGACCTTCGTGGGCAACCACGACGTGACGCGGATCGCCAGCCGGCTCACGGACGACCGGCACCTGCCGCACGCCCTGGCGATCCTGCTGACCTGCGGCGGAACGCCCTCGATCTATGCCGGCGACGAGCAGGCCTTCCGCGGCGTGAAGGAGGAGCGGGTCGGCGGCGACGACGCGATCCGGCCGGCCTTCCCGCCGACGCCCGCGGACCTCGCTCCGTACGGCTGGCCGATCTACCGGCTGCACCGGGACCTCATTGCGCTGCGGCGGCGTCATGCCGGGCTGCACCGCGCGCGGACACGGACCCTGCACCTCGCCAACGAGCAGCTCGTGGTCGTGCTGGGCGACGGCGCCGCGCGCGTCCTGCTGGCCCTGAACCTCGCCGACGCGGCCGTTCCGCTGCCGGTCCCGGATGCCCGGGCGATCGAGGCCGGCCAAGGCGATCTCGCGGAAGCCGGCGGCCCGAGCGCCCGGGTGACCCTTCCGCCCCACGGCTGGGCCATCCTGGTTGTCTGACCGTCGCGGGTCGGCCCGCGACGGATCGGCCGCGGCCCTGCCCTACCCCGTGCCCTACCCCGTGCGGCGCGCGGTCCAGCGGCCCGCACAGGCGCCGAGCCCCGACAGGGTCCAGCGGCCGGTCCCGGCGGATCCGCGCAGACGGCCCGAGACCAGGACGCTGGCGAGCCCCTTGCGGATCGTGCCGGTGATCCGGCCGTCCGCGCCCGCCCGGCCGGACGCGTCGACGCCGTTGCCGCCGGCATCGTCCACGGTCCCGTCCCGGATGACGATCGGGTAGCTATACGGCCCCGTGCAGCTCCCGCTCTCCGCGGTGGCTATGACCGACCAGGCTCCATCGAACCGGTTGGCCGCGTAGGCTCCCGTCGGAGCGCCGACGGCGAGGAACAGGGCGGGCGCGAGCAGTGCAGCACGAAGTCGGGTCATCGTCTCCTCTGTGGTGATTTCGAAGCGCGGGCGCGGTTCATCCGCGGCCGGATCATCGACAGGGCCGATCGGGTGCGGGCCTGAAAGGGCAACGGGCCGGACGCGCGCCCGGAGTGGCGCGGGCGTCCGGCCTCGCGGCCGTGCCGGACAAGAGGGCCATCCGCCCGGCACAACCTCGACAAAGGGGTGGGATGCCGTGGAAGCCTGGGGCCCCACGGCACGTCCCGCAACCCCGATATGGCCCCTAACACGTTCTTTCAAATGAGAGATTTGTACCAGTACGGCGCGCTTTTTTCACGCCGCCGATCCGGACGCCCGACCGCTCCCGTCAGGAGAAGTTCCGCGAAGGCCCGCCGCCCAGGCGGCGCGGCCCACGGTGCCCGACACGGCCGGCAGGCGGGCCGGCCGGTGCCCCGGACGCGATGCGGCATCGACTTCTGCAACTTCTAAACAGTGGTCGCGAAGATCCGCCCCGGGGTCGCACCGGCCCCGGCGCTTCTGGCCCGGTGTTCGGTCGATATCCGCACGTTCGGCACGCCCAGGTCTGCTGGGCGGTTCGCCGGCGATCTGCGCGAGACAACGCCTCGACGGGCTGGGCATCAATCCTTGGCTCAAAACGCCCGCGTCGATGATGCGTGTATACCAAGAAAATAACTTAGGTGAGGGAACCTGCTTGTGCGCAACCCGTTTGTGCCCGGCTGCCGGAGGAGCGGCGAGCGCGGCATGGGGTGCGAGAGCGGTGACGGCGGGCGTCGACAGGCACGAACTCCGGCAGATCATCGCCGGCCTGAGCGAGGGCGTGATCCTGGTCGAGCCCGACCAGACCATCGCGTACGCCAACGCCGCGGCCCTGGCGATGCACGGCGCCGAGAGCCTCGACGAGCTCGGGCCGACCGTGGACGCGTACCGGGACCGGTTCTGCCTGCGCTACCGCAACAACGTCGCGCCCAACCAGTATCCGATCGAGCGCGTCGTCGCCGGCGAGCGCTTCCACGATGTCGTGGTCGAGGTGCGCCGGGCCGACAAGCCCGAGATGGATTTCGTCCACTCGCTGCGCAGCCTCGTGGCCACGGACCGCGACGGCAAGCCGAGCTGCCTCGCGCTGATCCTCAAGGACGTCTCCGACCAGTTTGAGGCCGAGGAGCGGTTCGAGCGGACCTTCAACGCCAACCCGGCCCCGGCGGTGATCACCCGGCTGTCCGACCTGCGCCACGTCAAGGTCAACACCGGCTTCCTGGAGATGACCGGCTTCACCCGCGACGCCGTGATCGGCCGCAGCGTCTACGAGGTCGACGTCCTGGCCGGCGCCCGCAACCGCGACCTCGCCGTCGCGCGCCTCGAGTCCGGCGGCACGATCCCCCAGATGGAGGCCTGCCTCGACCTGCCCGACGGCGGCAGCCGCTTCGTGATCGTCGCCGGCCAGCCGATCGCGATGGGCGACGAGCCGTGCATGCTGTTCACCTTCGCCGACCTCGAACTGCGCCGGAAGGCCGAGACGGCCCTGCGCCAGAGCGAGGAGCGCTTCGCCAAGGCGTTCCGGATGACGCCGGTGCCGACCGTGCTGGTGCGGGCGGACACGTTCCAGGTCACCGGCATCAACGAGGCGTTCAGCCGGGTCTTCGGCCACGGCGAGGACCGGATCGTCGGGCGCAGCCTCGACGAGGCCGGGCTGTGGGTCGCCGACAAGCAGCGCCTGCAGGTCGAGGCCGCCCTCGACCGGCACGGCTACGTCCTCGGGGTCGAGGTGTGCCTGCGCCACGAGAGCGGGACGAATCTCGACTGCCTGGTCTCGGCCGAGCGCGTGACCATCAACGATGCCGAGTTCGCCCTGCTGGTCCTGCAGGACATCACCGAGCGCAAGCACACCGAGCGGGAGCTGTTCGACGCGATCGAGACCGTGATGGCCGACACGTCGTGGTTCAGCCGCGGGCTGATCGAGAAGCTCGCGACCCTGCGCCGCCCCGGCCGGGAGGCCGCCGAGGGGGCGGCGCCGAACCTGACGGTGCGCGAGCGCCAGATCCTCAACCTGATCTGCTCGGGGCTCGGCGACGACGCGATCGCGCGCAAGCTCGGCCTGTCGCGCAACACGGTGCGCAATCACGGCGCCGCCTTGTACCGCAAGATCGGCATCCACAAGCGCAGCGAGGCGGTGGTGTGGGGGCGCGAGAACGGCTTTCCGCTGAGCAGGCCTGACGGATGAATACCGCCGTACCGGTATGTTCGGACCATTGATCGGGCGATGTCCGCCCTCATCTTCCGCGCGGCCAGAGTTCTTCCGCGCGGGACGAGGCGCCCGCGACTGAGCCCCCTCGCCGGCGCCGCCCCACCGCGACGCCCCCTGGCGACGCCCCCACCGGCGACACCCCCTTGCGACGACCCACGACGACCCACGACGACCACCACCACCGGAGTGACAGCGTGACCACCATCCAGACCGTAGCAACGCCCCTCGCGCCGGACGCGCACGCCGACACGCGTGCCGTCCTGCTCAACCAAGTGTCCTGGGGGGCGATCTTCGCCGGCGCCGTCACCGCCCTGGTCACCCAGGTGATCGTGAACCTCGTCGGCGTCGGGGTGGGCCTGGCCTCGGTGGGCACCAGCGCCGCCGACAATCCCTCCGCCTCCACCGCCTCGATGGGCGCCGGCATCTGGTTCGTGGCCTCGGGCATCGTCGCCTCGCTGGCCGGCGGCCTGATCGCCGGCCGGCTCTCGGGCAAGCCCCTGCCGGGCGCGGCCGCCCTGCACGGTCTCGTGTCCTGGGCGGTGACGACGCTGGTCGTGCTCTACCTGCTGACCTCGGCCGCCAGCGGCCTGGTCGGCGGCACGCTGAGCACGGTCTCGGGGCGCTCGGCGGCGCCGGCACCCTCGTGGGCGGCACCGTGCAGACGGCGGCCCAGGCGGCGGCGCCGTCGCTGGCGAAGATCTCGAACCCGCTGGACGGCATCGAGCAGAAGGTCCGCCAGCAGACCGCCGGCCAGGACCCGCAGGCGGCCCGCGACGCGGCGGTGGCGGCGATCAAGGCGCTGTTCACGGGTGACGCGTCGCAGAAGCAGCAGGCCGAGGCCCGCGCGGCCGACGCCCTGGCCAAGGCGCAGAACATCCCGGTCGATCAGGCCCGCCAGCAGATCCAGGATTACGAGACGCAGTACGACCAGGCGGTGGCCACCGCCAAGCAGAAGGCCGAGGCCGCGGCCGTGACGGCCAAGTCGGCGGCCACGCAGGGCGCCTTCTACGCGGCGCTGGCGCTGATCCTGGGGGCCCTGGCGGCCTTCCTCGGCGGCCGCCTGGGCGCGCCGAAGCCCGCGACCCTGCTCGGCGCCTACGAGACCCGGCGCGTCTGACCGCCCTCGGCGCCCGCGCCTCCATGCGGGCGCCGCCCATCCCCGGCGGGCGGAACGCGCCCGGCCGGGATCCCTGCCCCCCCTCCAACCGTACGGAGCACACGCGATGAGCAGCACCACCGACAAGATCAAGGGCCTGGCCAACGAGGCGGTCGGCAACGTCAAGCAGGCGGCCGGCAAGGCTACGGGCAACGACAAGCTGGTGGCCGAGGGCAAGGCGCAGGAGCTGAAGGGCGAGGCCCAGAAGACCGTCGGCGACGTCAAGGACGGCGCCAAGACTCTCGCCGACAAGATCACCGGCAAGCACTGATCCTCATCCCGCGGCGCCGGGCCACCGGCGCCGCAGCCCCCCGGCGAGGTCCCATCACCCCGAGACAGGAGAGCAGCATGAACCGCGACCAGATCCGTGGCGCGTCCCGTCACCTCAAGGGTCGCGCCCAGACCGCCCTGGGCGGCCTGACCGGTGACCCGGCCCGCCAAGTGCGCGGCGCCGTCAACCAAGTGGCCGGCGGCGCTCAGTATGCCTACGGTCGCGCCCGCGACCGGGCCGAGGATTTGGCCGACGATGGCCGCCATCTGGCCGAGGCCGCCCGGACGCGGGCCGACCATCTCATCGGCGAGGGCCGCGAACGCGCCCGGGACGTGCGCCGCCGTGGCGCGGTCTACGGCCGGCAGGCGATCCGCACGGTCGAGGCCAACCGCACGAACACCCTGCTGGGTCTGGCCGCGCTCGCCTTCGCGGCCGGCTGGCTCGTCCGCCGCACCCGCTGAAGGAGGCCCCCATGCTGCGCAAGATCCTGACGGCCTTCATCGTGCCGAAGCTCATCGCCTATGTCGGCCGCCGCTTCGACCGGCGCCAGCGCACCGGCCGGACCTACTGAGGGAACGCGCCGTCGCGGCGGCCGTCGTTTCCGCGCCCGCCCCGGTCGCGGACGCCGGGAGACCCGCCGGGGCGACGCGGCCCGCCTCCGCGGCGGCACCCGCACGCCCTGCGCGACCCGCGGGCCGCTATCCCGGCGCCTTCCAGATGCCGGCGGCGATCCGCGTCGTCTCGACCAGTGCCGCGTGGAGCGCCGCGTCGCCGTCGCAGCGGCCGGCGCGGATGGCTGCGACCAGAGCCGCCGGCGCGGCGGCGTCCCCTTCGGCGGCGTCCCCTTCGGCGGAGAGCACGCCAAGCACCCGCGCCCAGGCCTCGGCGGCGGCGCCCTCCTGCTCGATCTCCCGCAGGACGATGCCCATCGCGTTGGCGGCCATCAGCAGGACGTAACGCTGGCGCCCCGACAGGGCGGGGGCGACCTCGTCGAGGAGGCTCTGCCGGGCCACCGCCAGGAGGGCGGCGCCCGCGGGCGCGTCCGGGAAGGCGGCGCTCATCGGGCTCCCCATCGTTCGGGCGCGGTCTCGCGCAGGATCGTGGCTTCGAGTTCGGGCGCCATCCGGCCGGTGAGCGCGAGCTCCAGCGACGTCTCCTGACCCGAGACGTGGCGGTGGCCCTGCTCCAGGGCGATCACCGCCCAGCGCAGATGCGCCATGATCTCCCAGTAGCGCACGGCCTCCGGGTCGATCCTGCGTCCGCTCTCGGCCTCGTAGCCGCGGTAGAAGGCGGCCCGCGGGGCGATGCCGCCGGCCTCCAGGTCGGGCCGGCCGAACCGCCAGCAGGCGGCGCAGAACCAGCCGATATCCTGGACCGGATCCCCCCAGCCGGCGAATTCCCAATCGAGGATCGCGGTCAGGCCCTCGGCATCGACCATGTAGTTGCCGGTGCGGAAGTCGCGATGCACCAGGACCGGCTCGGGACAGGGCGGCGCGTGGCATTCGGCCCAGCGCAGGCCCCATTCGAGGGCCGGGCGCACGGCGCCGATCCCGTCGAGATTCGCCCGCAGGGTGCGGATCTCGGTGAGCGCCGGATGCGCGTCGGGCGCACCGAGGAAGGCGAGGTCGTCCGCCAGGGCGGCGCGGCCGGGGCCATCGGCCCGCAGGATTCCGTGGATCCGGGCCAGCTCCCGCCCGAGCTGCTCGGCCAGGGCCGCCCGGTCGCCGCCGAGGCGCGTGTCCTTCACCACCCGCGGCCCCAGCCCGACCCCGGAGACGAGCCCCATCAGGGCGAAGGGCGCCCCGACCACGACCGGATCGGCGCAGAATCCGACCGGCTCCGGCACCCGCACGCCGGCCGCGAAGGCGGCGCGCAGGATCCGGAACTCCTCGGCCCGCGGGCGGCTCGACGCGATGGTGGCCGGCGCGTCCTTGCGCAGGACGAAGCCCCGCTCGCCGCCGTCGACCCGGCAGGCCAGCATCCAGTTCTCCTGGATCGAGCCGCCGGTCAGCGGCCGGATGTCGTCGAGGGTGACCGTCCCGGCCCCCAGGGTCCGGCCGATCCAGGCGCAGAGCGCCGTCCTTTGACCTGCGTCCAGCATGGGGGTTCAGGGCCGCGTCACTGGACGCGCTCAAGGGCCAGGGCGATCCCCTGGCCGCCGCCGATGCACATGGTCACGAGACCGTAGCGGCCGCCGGTCCGGGCCAGCTCGTAGAGGGCCTTCACGGTGATGATCGCCCCCGTGGCGCCGATCGGATGGCCGAGGGCGATGGCGCCGCCGTTGGGGTTGACCGTGTCGGGATCGAGGTCGAGGGCGCGGGAGACCGCGCAGGCTTGGGCCGCGAAGGCCTCGTTCGACTCGATGACGTCGAAATCCCCCGCCCGCAGCCCGGTCCGCTCCAGCAGGCGCCGCACCGCCGGCACCGGGCCCATGCCCATCTCGGACGGGTCCACGCCCGCATGGGCGTAGCCGACGATCCGGGCGAGCGGCGTCGCGCCGTCGCGCTCGGCCTGCGCGGCGCTGGACAGGACCAGGGCGGCGGCGCCGTCGTTCAGCCCCGAGGCGTTGCCGGCCGTGACGCTGCCGGTCTTGGAGAAGGCCGGGCGGAGCTTGGCGAGGTCGTCGGCGCTCGTGGCCTTCGGGTGCTCGTCGGTGTCGAAGGCCACCGTCTCGCGCTTCCGCTGCACGTCGATCGGCAGGATCTGATCGCGGAACCGGCCCTCGCGGATCGCCCGGGCGGCGCGCGCCTGGCTCTCGGCCGCGAAGGCATCCTGCATGGCGCGGGGGATGGCGTAGCGCTCGGCCACGTTCTCGGCGGTGACGCCCATATGGCCGTTGCCGAACGGGTCGCTCAGCGCGCCGAGCATGTAGTCGACGAGGACGGCGTCGCCCATGCGCGACCCGGTCCGCCCGGTGGTCAGGAGGTGGGGCGCGCGGCTCATGCTCTCGGCCCCGCCGGCCACCGCAATCTCCGCGTCGCCGAGCAGGATGGACTGCGCGGCCGAGACGATCGCCTGCAGGCCGCTGCCGCAGAGGCGGTTGACCGTCATGGCCGGCACCTCCTTGGGGAGGCCGCCCTCCAGGGCGGCGACGCGGGCGATGTAGGCGTCCCGGGGCTCGGTGGGGATGACGTTGCCGAGGACCACGTGGCCGACCGCCTCGGGCGCGGTCCCGGCCCGGCGCAAGGCCTCCGCGACGCAGCGGGCGGCGAGGACGGAGGGGGGCGTTCCGGCGAGCGCGCCGCCGAAGGTGCCGATCGCGGTGCGCACCGCGCCTGTGATCACGACATCGGTCATCGTCTTGGGCTCCATGGCTTACTCGGCCGATCGGCGGATGGGACAGCGGACAGCCTGGACGAGGCCGTGCTCACGCCCCGACACCCCACGACCAGAAGGCGTCGCCCTCGGCCTCCAGATTGCGGTTGAGCACCATCTTGTGGACCTCGTCGGCCCCGTCCACGAGGCGGGCCTGCCGGGCGTAGCGGTAGATCCATTCCAGCGGCGTGTCGGTGGAATAGCCCCGGGCGCCGTTGATCTGGATCGCCGTGTCGGCGGCCGCGTGGAGGAGGTTGGCCACGTGCACCTTGGCCATCGACACCTCCTTGCGGGCGAAGCTGCCCTGGTCCAGCGCCCAGGCGGCCTTCATCACCAGGAGCCGCCCGATCTCGATCCGCATGGCGAGGTCGCCGAGCATCAGCTGGATGCTCTCCCGGTCGGCGAGGCGCACGCCGAATCCGTGCCGCTCGGCCGCATAGGCCCGGGCGATCGCGACGCAGCGCTTCGACAGGCCGAGCCAGCGCATGCAATGGGTCAGCCGCGCCGGCCCGAGGCGGATCTGGGTGAGCTTGAGGCCGTCGCCCTCGCTCATCAGCACGTTCTCGGCCGGGATTTCCAGGCCCTCGAACAGCAATTCGCAATGGCCGCCATGCTCCTCCGGCCCCATGATCGGGATGCGGCGCAGGATCCGCCAGCCGGGCTGGTCCCTGTGGAACAGGAAGGCGGTCAGCCCCTTGCGCGCGTCGTCGGAGGTGCGCGCCATCAGGATGAAGTGCGCGGCCTCCTCGGCGCCGGTGATGTACCACTTGCGGCCGGTGACCACGTAGCGGTCGCCCCGCCGCTCGGCCCGGGTCTGGATCATCCCCGGATCGGAGCCGCCGCCGGGATGCGGCTCGGTCATGGCGAAGGCCGAGCGGACCCGTCCGTCGACGATCGGCGCGAGCCAGCGCGCCTTCTGGGCCGGCGTCGCCACCTTCTCCAGCACCATCATGTTGCCGTCGTCCGGCGCGGCCGCGTTGAACACGACCGGCCCGAAGATCGACCGGTTCATGGCCTCGTAGCAGACCGCCATGCCGACCCTGTCGAGACCGGCGCCGCCGGTCTCGGGCCGCAGCTGCAGGCACCACAGGCCCTGGTCGCGGGCGAGACCCCGCAGCCGGGCCAGCTCGGTGAGGCTGATGTTGCCGTGGCCGTCATAGGCCGTCGGATCGGCCTCCAGCGGCAGGATGTGCGTGTCCACGAAGGCCGCGATCCGGGCGCGGTAATCCTCGACGCGCGGGGAGATGGTGAAATCCATGAGCCCACCTGCTGTGCCGGCCCAGGCGATAAAAATCGAGCGAGCGCTCGCTTTTTATCGCCTAGATTCGGATCTGGCAACGCGCTAAGGGCGACTGGCAACGGGCCAAGGGACGGGGACCGTCTTCGGCCGTCGCCCCGACCGGCCCGCGCGACGATGGATCGATGAGACCCGCTGACGCTCCCCCGTCCGCCCGTCCGGCCGAATTGCCGGCGAAGGACGCCTACGCGACCGAGGCGATCTGCGCGCGGATCCTGGCGCGGCACCGGGACCGGATCAGCGTCCGGAAGGATCACGTCGCCACCGCCAACCTCGCCCGGATCATCGAGGCGGTGCTGAAGCTGTCGAGCCGGCAGGGCTTCCACGAGACCAGCCTGCGCGACCTCGCGCAGGCCTCGGGCCTCAGCATGGGCGGGCTCTACTCGTACTTCGACAACAAGAACACGCTTCTGGTGATGATCCTCACCGAGGTGGCCGAGACGGCCGAGGCCGTCCTGCGGCAGGCTCCCGCGGGGATCGAGGGGGATCCGGCCGCGCATCTGCGCTGGCTGATCGAGACCCATATCCGCCTGACCGAGGCGATGCAGCCCTGGTTCGTCTTCGCCTTCATGGAGGCGAAGGGATTTCCGGCCCCCGCCCGGACGATGGCGACGGAGAGCGAGGCCGCCACGGAGCGCATCTTCGCCGAGGTCCTCGCCCGCGGCGTTGCGGCGGGCGTCTTCGCGGTCGCCGACGTCGATCTCACCGCCGCGCTGATCAAGCCGCTCCTGCAAGACTGGTACGTGAAGCGGGCCAAGCACCGGAAGCGCGGCATCCCGATCCAGCGCTACATCGCCGGCGTCATCGCCTTCGTCGAGAAGGCCATCGCGGCGTCCTGACCGCGTCCGGCGCGGCCCGCTTCGCGCCGCTGCCGGCCGCCCTCCGCGAACGGACCGCCCGGGCGCCGGGCGTCCCCGGCCGCCGCGCCCTCGCGGCGAGGCGCTAGGAGGCCGGGGCGCGGCCCGACGCCAGCGCCCCGGGCAGCGCCCCGATCAGGACCCGCAGGCCGCCGATGTCGTCGAGGACGGCGTCGGCGGCGTCTTCGTCTTCGGGGCGCCCGTAGCCGTAGCGGGCCAGGATCGCGGCGACGCCCGCCGCGCGGGCCGCCGCGATGTCGTGGTGCATGTCGCCGACCATGACGGCCCGGCCGGGCTCGACCCCCAGCCGGCGCAGGGCCTCCCGGAGCGGCGCGGGATCGGGCTTGCGTTGGGGCAGCGTGTCGCCGCCCACCACCGTGTCGATCAGCGGCGTCAGCCCCACCGCATCCAGGATCAGGCCGGTGGCGCGGGCCGGCTTGTTGGTGACGATCGCCAGCGCGAGGCCCGCCTCCCGGAGCGCGCGGACGGCTTCCGCCGCGCCGGGGAACAGGGCCGTGCCGGCCGCCGCGATCGGCTCGTACACGGCCAGGAAGGCCGGCAGCAGCTCCGCCGCCCGGTCGGCGTCGCCACCGGAGGCCCACAGGGCGCGCCGCAGCAGCGCCAGGGCGCCGTCGCCCACCATCGCCCGCACCGCGGCGGCCGCGACCGGCGGCAGGCCTTCCTGCGCCAGGGTCGCGTTGAGGGCCGTCCGGAGATCGGCCAGGCTGTCGACGAGGGTGCCGTCGAGATCGAGGAGAACGGCGTCGAAGCGCGACGGGGCCGCAGGCAAGGGTGTTCTCCGCGTCGAGGGGACCGCCGCCGGACGCCGACGCTTCGGTCTCCGGGACGGGCAGTTCCTAGCGGGTCGCGCGCGGCCGGGCCAGGGAGCGCCGCTCGCAACGGGCGCGACCCGCGATGACGCGGCCATGTCCGGGCCATGTCCGGCCCGTGACCGGCCCCGCGGGTTCGGACGATTGCGAGCGGCCCGGCGGATCGCGCGGCGCATCCGCACGCGGCTGGCGAATCCGGCCTCCTGGGCGATCGCCCCGATGGCAGGCGTCTCACCGCCCGGATCCGCTCGGCCGCCGCGACGCGGATCGTCCCGACGGCCCGGCGCGCCGGGACACGAAGCGTGACCGGACGGGAGGCATCCGCGTCCGGACCCGGCGGCCCGGATGCGGCACCGCCTATCGCGGCCCGGAGCCGGCCGGCGTCTGATCGGTGCAGGTGATGGGCTTGCCGGACCCGTCGGTCCACGTGACCGACCGCCCCTTGCCCCGCAGCTCGTGGGTGGCGTCGGCATAGCGGAACCCCGACCCGCTCAGCTGCACCGGCAGGGTGACGGCGCCGCCGTCGCCCGGCCGGACGATTGCCTGCTCCGGCCCCGCGCCGTTCACGAACGTGACGGCCAGCGTCCGCCCCGTCGGACAGGCGAAGGTCACGTGGATCGTCTCGGGCCGCCCCGGTCCGGCCGCAGCCCCGTGCGGCCCGGCGGCCACGAGCAGGCCGCCCACGAGGATCGCGGGCCGGACGGCACGGGCAGGGATTCTCATCGACCACTCTCCAGACACGTTCCGGCGGCCGCGTGGCGGCCGTCCCGACGATCATCGCCGGGATGCGCCCTGCGGGCAATCGGAGGCCTTCCCGGATCACTTGAAATGCGCGGAACCGAACAATTGTATTGATCTAGAATATTTCATTGCCGCACAGTAACCAAAGACCAATACAGTAAATAATTCACGATTTGTCCAACGCGACAAGACGGATCACGGTCCAGTCTCGTCCATCACGGTGTGCCGGCCGCGATCGAAGATCGGTCCGGTCGGCGAGCCAAGCGTCCGGGGCTGTTGCGACGGGGCTGTCCAGGACGCGAATCCGGGTCGTGGCTGAC
Source organism: Methylobacterium sp. XJLW (assembly GCF_003254375.1). Classification (NCBI taxonomy): domain Bacteria; kingdom Pseudomonadati; phylum Pseudomonadota; class Alphaproteobacteria; order Hyphomicrobiales; family Methylobacteriaceae; genus Methylobacterium; species Methylobacterium sp. XJLW. Next base: position 2,015,623 of record NZ_CP016429.1, read on the forward strand.
CACCGCCCGCGCGCGCCGCTTAAATGGCTCCTTAATGAAAGGAAAATAGTAATGCGAAAATCGCGCAGCTGCAGATCCAATGAACCGCCCGAAACACGCTCTGTCGACACTGATCGCGGCGCTGACCAAATCCCCGCGCGGCCTGACCGCCATCCGTCAGCTCGCGGAACTGCAGAAACAGGTCCCGTCCCTCTACGGACTGCTCTCGGTCAATGCCTGCGCGCTCGCCGCGACGCATTATGCCCTGGCGCCCGCCATCCTGACGCTCGGCATTCCGGCGGTCGTGATCTCGCTGTGCCTGATCCGCGGGGTCCACTGGCTGCGCCTGCGGCCCGAGACGTTGAGCGAGGCGCAGGCGGTCCATCATCTGCGGCGGACCACGGTGCTCACGATCTTCTTCTCGATCGTCTTCGTGGTCTGGGCGATGGTCCTGACCGGGTTCGGCGGCCCCTACGAGCAGGGCCACGCGGCGATCTTCGTGGCCGTCACGGTGATCGCCTGCATCTTCTGCCTGACCCATCTGCCGGTCGCGGCCTTCCTGGTGACCGGCATCGTCATGAGCGTGTTCCTGTTCTGCTGCGTGACGAGCGGGAACAAGGTCTTCCTCGCCATCGCGGCGAACACGGCCTTCGTGACGGTGGTGATGGTCCGGACCCTCAACACCAACTACCGGGCCTTCGTCGACCTCGTGGCGTCCCAGGCCGTGGCGAGCCGGCTTTCCGAGGAGAATGCGCGCCTTGCCCAGACCGACAGCCTGACCGGCCTGCCGAACCGCCGCTACTTCTTCCAGAAGCTCGACGAGGCGATCCGCTCGCCCTCGGAGGCGGGCGCGCCCTTCGCCCTGGCCATCTTCGACCTCGACCGTTTCAAGCCGATCAACGACACCTACGGGCATAATGTCGGCGACCGCGTCCTGGCGGAAGCCGGCCGGCGCCTCGCGGAATTCGCCAGCGCCGACGTGGTGGTGACGCGGCTGGGCGGCGACGAATTCGGCGTGATTCTCCGAGCGTCCGAAGGGGCCGCGGCGGCGCTCGCCTTCTGCGACGGCATCTGCACGGCGCTGCAGCAGCCGACGCGGATCGGCGACATCCGGGTCGTCACCGGCTGCTCGGGCGGCCTCGCCCTCTCCTGCAAGGCCACGCGCGACGCGGACGCCCTGTTCGACCGCGCCGACTACGCGCTCTACCACTCGAAGGAGCAGCGGCGCGGCGCAACGACCCTGTTCTCGCAGGAGCACAAGGACGCCATCCATGCCGAGCAGGCGGTGGAGACGGCCCTGCGGACGGCCGACCTCGCCGCCGAGATGGTCCTGCACTACCAGCCGATCCTCGACACGGAGACGGGACGGATCGCCTTCGTGGAGGGTCTGGCGCGGTGGACGAGCCCGTCGCTGGGCCAGGTCGGGCCGGACCGGTTCATCGCGGCAGCCGAGCGCTGCGGCATGATCCACACGGTCACGCTCCTGCTTCTGCGCAAGGCGCTCGCCGACGGCGCGCGGCTGCCGCCCGAGACCGGCCTGTCCTTCAACCTCTCCGCCCACGATCTCGCCTCGCCGGAGACCGTCCTGGCGATCCTGGCCGCGGTGCAGGGCAGCGGCTTCGACCCGCGCCGGCTGACGCTCGAACTCACCGAGACCGCCCTGATGCGCGACTTCGATCACGCCAAGGCGGCCATCACCGCCCTGCGCAGCCTCGGCATCAAGATCGCGCTCGACGATTTCGGGACGGGCTATTCCAGCCTGGGCTACGTCCACCGCCTGCCGCTGGACAAGATCAAGATCGACCGCAGCTTCATGGTCGACATCAACACGGACCGGGGCTGCAGCCTGATCTCCACGATCCTGGACCTGTGCCGCAACCTCGGTCTCGACGGGATCGTCGAGGGGATCGAGACGCAGGCCCAGCTGGACGTGGCGCGGCGGCACGGCAGCCGCTACGTCCAGGGCTATCACATCGGCCGGCCGATGCCCCTCGCCGACCTGCTCCAGCGGATGGACCACGACGCCGGCGCGGTGCGTCGCAGGGCCTGAGGGACGGGCGGGCGGCGCGTCGCCATCCGCCGGCACGGCGCCGTCCGTCGGGCCGCAGCCTCAGGCGGCCACCGGGGCCGCCCCGGGTTCCGGCAGCTGCATGTGGCGATAGGCGTGCCGGGTGAGGACGCGGCCGCGGGGGGTGCGCTGCACGAAGCCGCGCTGGATGAGATACGGCTCGATGATGTCCTCGATCGCGTCGCGCGGCTCCGACAGGGCCGCCCCGATCGTCTCGATCCCCACGGGCCCGCCCCCGAAGGAGCGCGCGATCAGGCTCAGGTACTTGCGGTCCATCACGTCGAGCCCGGCCGCGTCCACGTCGAGCAGTTGCAGCGCCCGGTCGGCGATCGCCCGCGTCACCGTCTCGGCCTCCGCCACAACGGCGAAGTCCCGCACCCGCCGCAGGAGACGCCCGGCGATCCGCGGCGTGCCCCGCGCCCGCCGGGCGATCTCGTTGGCGCCCTCCGCCGACATCCCCAGGCCCAGGACCCGCGCCCGCGCGCCACGATCTGCTCCAGCTCGTCGATCTCGTAGAATTCCAGCCGGATCGGGATCCCGAACCGGTCGCGCAGCGGCGTGGTCAGAAGCCCCGCCCGGGTCGTGGCGCCCACCAGCGTGAACTTCGGCAGCTCGATCTTGACCGAGCGCGCCGCCGGGCCCTCGCCGATGATCAGGTCGAGCTGGTAATCCTCCATGGCCGGGTAGAGGATCTCCTCCACCGCCGGGTTGAGCCGGTGGATCTCGTCGATGAACAGGACGTCGCGCTCCTCCAGGTTGGTGAGCTGCGCGGCCAGGTCCCCGGCCTTGGCGATCACCGGGCCGGAGGTCGAGCGGAAGTTCACGCCGAGTTCGCGCGCCACGATCTGGGCGAGCGTCGTCTTGCCCAGGCCCGGCGGGCCGACGAACAGCACGTGGTCCAGCGCCTGGCCGGTCTTCCGCGCCGCCTCGATGAACACCTGCATGTTCGCCCGCGCCGCACGCTGCCCGATGAACTCGGACAGGCTCAGCGGGCGGATCGTCTGATCCGGCTCGCCGGCGACCGGATCCGCGCCCGTCCGGAGCGGCGCCATCGTTCAGGCCGCCCTGGCGCGGCCCGACGCCCCCTCGAAGGGCTGGACCAGGACGCGCCGGCCCGAGAGATCGTGCACGCTCACCCGCCACTCGGCCCAGTCGGTCCGGTTCGCCAGCGACTGCCGCACGTCGGAGGCGACCTTCCGGGCCCGGTCGACCAGGCGTGCCGCGGCGCGGACCTCGGTGCCGCGGGCATCGAACACGCATTCGAGGCCGTTGGTGCAGTGGAACCGGTACTTGGCCATCCCTCGCTCCTCCTCGGCCGCCCCGTGCGGCCCGCGTCGTCTGTTCATTATATGTTCTCATTTTCGTAGGATCCAGCCCCGGCGGGGCGTCGCAGGCGCCCCCGGCGGGGCCGGGGCGTCGGAGGTTCGGTTGCGGCCGACGGGATCGGCAGGGAACACCGCGCGCCCTGCGGGCTTACCGGCCCGGACGCTTCACCATCGGACCGGGATACCGCCATGCGCGCCACGCTCCTCGCCCTCCTGCTGGCCGCCGCCCTGGGCACGCCCGGCCGCGCCGCCGAGGCGCCGGCCGAGTCCGACGCCCTCAAGCCGATGGTGAAATCGGACAGCCTCGTGTTCAACGGCATCACCCGATCCCCGGACGGCCGGCTGTTCTCCCCGTTCCAGCGGCAGAGCAAGGACACGGGCCTCGAACTCGGCGAGTGGCGGGACGGCAAGGCGGTTCCGTTCCCCGACGCGGCCTGGAACGCCTGGAAGCCGGGCGACGATCCGGCCAAGGCCTTCGTGGCGGTCAACGCCATCCGGATCGGGCCGGACGGGGACCTCTGGGTGGTCGACAAGGGCGCGCCGGGCATGGGCGCGGCGCCGCTGCCGGGCGGCCCGAAGCTCGTGCAGATCGACCTCGCCACGAACGCCGTGCGCAAGGTCTATCCGCTGCAGGCGGCGACCGGCGAGAAGAGCTTCATCGACGATTTCCGCTTCAACGGCAGCCACATCTACCTGACGGATGCCGGCCAGCCCGGGCTGATCGTCCTCGACCGCGAGACCGGCGGCCTGCGGCGGGTGCTCGACGGCCATTGGTCCACCATCGCGCAGCGCCCGCTCACCGGCCAGGGCCGGGTGCTCCGGGACGACCAGGGCAAGCTGCTCTTCATCCACGCCGACCAGCTGGAGGTCTCGCCGGACGGCAAGACCTTCTACTATCAGGCCTGCACCGGGCCGCTCTACAGCATCGAGACCCGGTATCTCGACGACGCGACCGTGAGCGACGACGAGCGCGCCAAGCACGTCAAGCTCCACGCCGCCACCGTGGCGACGGGCGGCACCGCCATCGACGCGGCGGGCACGATCTACGCGAGCGACACGGACGGCCTGCGGATCCTCAAGATCGCGCCGGACGGGACGATGAGCACCCTGGTGCAGGACCCGCGGCTCGTCTGGGTCGACGCGATGTGGATCGACGAGCAGGGCGGCCTGTGGATCCCGGCGGCGCAGATGAACCGCACGCCGGCGATGAACGGCGGCGAGGCCTCGGCGGTCAAGTTCCCGACGACGATCTACCGGATGCAGATCGACGCCAAGCCGCTGCGCAACTGAGCCGGGTATGAAGCGCCGGACGCACCGCGCGGAGAACCGGGATGCCGGTTCCCAAGTTTGACCGAAGCGGGGGCCGGGCCCCGGCGCGAGGATGGGAGGGACGGATCATGCGCAGGATTCGGACGTCGCGGCCGGCCGCCGCCTTCTTGGCGGCCGGCCTGATCGTCACGTGCGCGACGCCGACGCGGGCCGACGCCGCCCTCGTCCTTCGCGAGACCCGGCTCCACACGCCACCGGATTCCCACGAGCCGCAGCGGGCGATGGTCAACCTGCGCAACACCGGTCCGGACCTGGCGACGAACGTGACCGTCCTGTGTACCTTCACGGGGGCCGGTGGGGCGGTGCTCGACACGCAGCAGGCCTCGGTGCCGGAGGTCGTGGGCCTCGCCGACGTGCAGGCCGAGACGATCTACTACGGCTGGCCCCGCGCGAGCGGCGCCACCTGCCGCCTCGCCGAGCCGCACTGACCCGGTCATCGCGGGCCGGCCGACGCAGCCTTGGCGGTTTCCGCGCGTTATGGTGGGTTCCCGTGGCGTCCCAGGTCCGTTTCCGGCAGAAGGCCCCCACGACCCGCCACCTCTGTCACAGCGCCAGTCCCGTGCCCGATTCACCGGCCCTCCCCGCCCCGGCGACCAGCCCCGACCGCCCCGCGCAGATCGGCCCCGTCGCGTCCGCGCGGCCGGCGGCGGAGCCCGTCGCGACGCCCGGACCCTGAGCGTGGACGCGACAGGGACCGACATGCTCCTGCGGCGCGCCCGCGCGCTGGAGGAGGAGGCCGCCGGATTGCGGGCGCGGGCGGCGACCACCGGCACCGGCGGCGCGCCGCCGATCCCCGACGGCGCCGCCCGGTTCGCCGCCATCGCCCTCGACCGCGACGGGTGCATCACCGCCTGGAACGCCGGCGCCGAGGACATCCTCGGTTGGACGGCGGAGGCGATGGGCGGCCAGCCCTTCGCGGCGCTGTTCACGCCCGAGGACCGGGCGGCGGACCATCCCGGGGCCGCTCTGCGCAGGGCCCTGGACGAGGGCGGCGTCGCGGACGCGGACTGGCACCTGCGCGCCGTCGGCGGCCGCCGGCGGATGTCCGGCTCGGTGACGCCGCTGCGCGACAAGGCCGGTGCCCATGTCGGCTACGTGGCGGTGCTCCAGGACAGCCTGGACCTCGACACCGCCGACCGGGCGCTCCGGGAGGCCGAGGCCCGTCTGCTGCGGGCGCAGGAAGCGGGCGGGATCGGCCTGTTCACCGTGGGGGTCGACGACGGGCTCCTGCACCCGACCCCGCAATTCTGCCGGCTCTACGGCCTGCCGGAGCGCAGCACCTACCCGGCCGAGATCGTCGAGGCCCTGATCCTGCCGGAGGACCAGACCCTCGTCTCGACGGCAGCGAGCCGGCGCCGGGGCGACGCCCCGCGCGACGTCACCTACCGGATCCGGCGGCCGGATACCGGGGAGATCCGCTGGATCGCGCGGCAGGGCGAGATCGAGCGCGACGTCCACGGGCGCCCGGTGCGGTTCTCCGGGGTGGCGCGCGACATCACCGAGCAGCGGCAGGCCCGGGACGCCCTGCGCGCCGGCGAGGAGCGCTACCGGACGCTGTTCGACGCCATCGACGACGGCTTCTGCATCATCGAGTTCTTCGACGGCCCGCACGGCCCCCTGAGCGACTACGTCCACATCGAGGCCAATCCGGGCTACGAGCGCCACACCGGCATTCCCAACATCGTCGGACGGACCCTGCGCGGCCTCGTCGCGGCCGAGGACGCGGATGCGTGGCTCGACCTGTACGGCGGGGTGCTCCGCACCGGCCGCCCGATCCGGTTCGAACGCTTCTTCGCGCAGGCCGACCGCTTCATCGACGTCTCGGCGGCCCGGGTCGAGCCGCCGGGACGGCGTCAGGTCTCGGTGCTGTTCCGGGACGTCACGGCGCGCCGGCAGGCGGAGGACGCGCTGCGCGCCAGCGAGGCGCTCGCCCGCACCAACATCCAGCGCGTGCAGCTCGCCCTCGCGGCCGGCGCGATCATCGGCACGTGGTTCTGGGACCTGCCGAGCGACCGCTTCACCGTCGACGAGGCCTTCGCCCGCAGCTTCGGCCTCGATCCGGCCCTCGGCCGCGAGGGCCTGAGCCTCGCTCAGGTGGTGGAGACCGTACATCCCGACGACCGCGACGGCCTGGCCCAGGCCATCACGGCCGCGATCGCCCGGGGGGGCGCCTACGCGCACCAGTACCGGGTCCGCCGTGCCGACGGGAACTACTACTGGCTGGAGGCGAACGGCCGCGTCGACCATGCGCCGGACGGCACGCCCCTGAGCTTCCCCGGGGTCCTGATCGACGTGGACGAGCGTAAGGCCGTCGAGGCGGAGCGGGACCGGGTCACCGCGGCGCTGCGCAGCCTCAACGAGACCCTGGAGCAGCGGGTCGCCGCGCGCTCCGCCGAATTAATGCGCGCCGAGGAGGCCCTGCGCCAGTCGCAGAAGATGGAGGCGGTCGGCCAGCTCACCGGCGGGCTCGCCCACGACTTCAACAACATGCTGGCCGGGATCGTCGGCTCGCTGGAGCTGATGCAGACCCGGATGCTGCAGGGCCGGGTCGGCGACCTCGACCGCTACATCGGCGCGGCGCAGGGGGCGGCCAAGCGCGCCGCCGCCCTGACCCACCGCCTGCTGGCCTTCTCGCGCCGCCAGACCCTCGACCCGAAGCCGACGGACGTGAACCGTCTGGTCGAGGGCATGATGGACCTCGTCCGCCGCACGGTCGGCCCCGCCGTGGCGATCGAGTCGGTGGGGGCCGGCGGCCTGTGGCCGACGCTGGTCGACCCGAGCCAGCTCGAGAACGCGCTGCTCAACCTGTGCATCAACGCCCGGGACGCGATGCCGGAGGGCGGCCGCATCGTCATCGAGACGGCCAACCGCTGGCTCGACCACCGGGCCGCCCAGGAGCGCGAGCTGGAGCCGGGCCAGTACGTCACGCTCTGCGTCTCGGACAACGGCACCGGCATGACCCCCGACGTGGTCGCCAAGGCCTTCGACCCGTTCTTCACCACCAAGCCGATCGGCGAGGGCACCGGCCTCGGCCTGTCGATGATCTACGGCTTCGCCAAGCAGTCCGGCGGGCAGGTCCGGATCTACTCCGAGATCGACCAGGGCACGATGGTCTGCCTGTACCTGCCCCGCCATCTCGGCGAGGCGGAGGCCGAGGCGAGCCTGCCCGACCTCGCCCACGCCCCCCGCGCCGAGCAGGGCGAGACGGTCTTGGTGGTGGACGACGAGCCCACCGTGCGGATGCTGGTGACCGAGGTGCTCGAAGACCTCGGCTACGCGGCGATCGAGGCGGCGGACGGGGCCTCGGGCCTGAAGGTGCTCCAGTCGGACGTGCGCATCGACATGCTCATCACCGATGTCGGCCTGCCCGGGGGCATGAACGGCCGCCAGATGGCCGATGCCGGCCGCCAGCACCGTGCCGACCTGAAGGTCCTGTTCATCACCGGCTACGCGGAGAACGCCGCCCTCAACCACGGCCATCTCGGCCCCGGCATGCAGGTGATGACGAAGCCCTTCGCCCTGGAGGCGCTGGCCACCCGCATCCGCGGCATCATCGGGGGCGAGGGCTGAGATCCGGAGGCCGCGGTCGGGCGCCAGGCGGCCGCATCCGGGGCGGTGCGGTCGGGCCGGACCGGGCGGCGCCCGGCGGAACGTCGGTGCCCCCGCCGGACACGGGGTGCGGCAGGCCCGCGCGGAACGGGCGGGCGGGGTCGGGCGTCATTGCCATACCGATCCGACGCGCCCATGAGGACGGCCTCAGCGCGGTGCCCGAATTGGAGAGCGGCAGCCGCGGTTGCGCGTCAGGAATGTCGACCCGCGCCGAGGCCGGCAGCGCGAACGCGGGGCGACCGGCCGGGCCGCGCCGAACGGAGGCGACAGGGAAGCTACCGTGGACACGCAGACCATCCCGGCCGAACTCAGCACCTTCTTCGAGAAATCCCACATCGCCCTGGCGCTGGCCGCGGCGACCGACGACAACGTCCTGCTCCTGGTGAACGCGCGGTTCCACCAGCTCACCGGCTATACGGGCGCGGAGGTCGTCGGGCGCAATTGCCGCCTCCTCCAGCGCGACGCCGACAACCGGGAGGCGCGGGCCAAGATCCACGCCTTCCTGGAGAACGACCGGCAGGACTCCGTGCGCACGCCGATCCTGAATTTCCGCAAGGACGGAAAGCCTTTCGTCAATCTGCTGTACATGTCCAAACTGAAGGCGATCTCGGGCGAGGTGCGCTTTCTTTTCGCATCCCAATTCGATGTCAGCCGCTCGCAACCCGAGTTGCTTTCCGCCTACGATACCGAACTCGGCCGGACCTTGAGCCGGCTGACCCCGACGCTTGCGGAGAGTGGGCTCGTCATCGAGGGCTCGCTGATGACGATCGCCAACACGGTCGCCACGGTCGCGCAGGCCAAGCTCACGCTCGCGGATCTCGATGCACCAGGATTTCCATAACGCCCCCGGAGGCGAGGCCTCGGAGATCCTGGACGGCGCCGGGACGGTGACGGCCCCGCCCTTCGCCGGACCCGTCGTGGGAATCGGCGCCTCGGCGGGCGGACTCGAGGCCCTGCGGGAGATGCTGGCGCGCGCCCGGCCGCCGACCGGCATGGCCTTCGTCATCGTCCAGCACCTCGACCCCAACCACGAGAGCATGCTGGCACAGCTCCTCGACCGGCAGACCGAGCTGGAGGTGCTCCAGTGCGAGGGCGGGGAGCGGATCGCGGGCGACAAGGTCTACATCATCCCGCCCGGGCGGGGCCTCGTCATCCAGAACGGCGTCCTCGAACTCACCCACTTCGTCCAGCCGCGGGGCCTGCGCCGGCCGATCGACGACTTCTTCCTGTCGCTCGCGGTCGACCAGCAGGCCAACGCCGCCTGCGTGATCCTGTCGGGCACGGGGGCCGACGGCACGACCGGCCTGCGGGCCATCAAGGAGCATGGCGGCGTCTGCGTGGTGCAGCAGCCCGACACCGCCCGCTACGACGGCATGCCGCTCTCGGCGGTCGGCACCAGCCTCGTCGACTTCGTGCGGCCGCCGGGGGAGATCGTGGACTGCCTCACGAGCTTCTTCCGCCGCCGGGGCACCGACGCCGTCGACGACGAGGCCCGCCTCGTCGCCGACCACATCGACGACCTCTGCCGGGTCATCCGCGCGACGGTGGGCCACGACTTCTCCGGCTACAAGCGGACCACCCTGGTCCGGCGGGTCGAGCGGCGCATGCACGTCCTCGGGCTCGAGTCCGGCCGGGCCTATCTCGGCCGCGTCCGGGCGGACAAGACCGAGTGCGAGGCGCTGTTCCGCGACCTCCTCATCAACGTCACCCGCTTCTTCCGCGACGCCGAGCTGTTCGAGCTCCTCCGGGAGCGCGCGGTGGAGCCCCTGCTGCGCACCCGCGACCCCGAGGAGGACATCCGGGTCTGGATCCCGGGCTGCTCCAGCGGCGAGGAGGCCTACAGCATCGCCATGCTGTTCGCCGACGCCGCCCGCCGCCTCGGCCTGCCGCCGGCGGTCCAGATCTTCGCCACCGACATCGACGAGCGCATGCTCCAGATCGCCCGGGAGGCGACCTACCCGGCCGCCGCGCTCGCCGACATCCCGGCGCATCTGCGGGAGCGCTACGTCGTCCCCCATGCCGAGCGCTTCACCATCGCGGCCGAGATCCGCGACCTGATCCGCTTCTCCAGCCACAGCCTGGTCAAGGACCCGCCCTTCTCGCGGGTCGACCTCCTGTCCTGCCGCAACCTGCTGATCTATTTCGACGAGCGCCTCCAGCAATCGGTGGTGCCGCTGTTCCACTACGCGGTCCGGCCCGGGGGCTACCTGTTCCTCGGGCCTTCGGAGAGCGTCAGCCGGTTCGAGCACCTCTTCCCGGTCATCGACCAGCACGCCCGCCTGTTCGAGCGGCCGCCGGGCGCGCCGCAATACCCGATCGACCTGCCCGGGAGCGCCCGGCGCGGCGAGACCCGGCGCGGAGCGCGCGAGGAGCGCCGCGGCGAGCCCTCGATCGCCGACGAGACCGTCGCGGTGCGCCGCGTCATGGAGCGCTACGCCCCGCCCAGCATGGTGCTCAACGAGGATGGCGGCATCATCGCCGCCTACGGGCGCCTGAGCCGCTACTTCGACTTCCCGGTCACGCGGACCGGCGGCAGCAGCGCGATCACCCTGGCCCGTCCGGGCCTGCGTGACGTGATCGGGCCGCTGCTCCGCCAGACCCGGGACGTGCGCAAGCGCGTGGTCGTCCGCGACGTGGAGATCCGCTCGGAATACGGCGTCCAGCCGGTGGAGCTGATCTGCGATCCCCTGCCCGACGGCTCGATGCTGCTCGTCCTGCGCGACACCGGCGCCTTCCGGGCTGCGGACGATCTCGACCTGATCGAGATGGATGCCGGCGGCGACCACGTCGAGGCGCTGGAGGAGGAGCTGCTGCGCACGCGCTACAAGCTCCGCTCCACCGTCGAGGAGCTGGAGACGACGAACGAGGAGCTGAAGAGCTCCAACGAAGAAATGATGTCGATGAACGAGGAGCTCCAGTCGACGAACGAGGAGCTGTCCACGGTCAACGACGAGCTGAAGACCAAGGTCGAGCAGCTCACCATCGCCAATGCCGATCTGCGCAACTTCTTCGAATCCACCGATCTCGCCGTGGTCGTGCTGGACCGCGCCCTGAAGGTGCGCAGCTTCACCACGGCCGCCACGGCGATCTTCCCGCTGCAGCCGGCCGACCGGGGACGTCCCCTCGCCGACGTGTCGAGCCGGCTCGCCGGCCTAGAATACCTGCATGACGCCCAGGAGGTCTGCGCCGGCGGCTCGGTGATCCAGCGGCGCGTCGCCACCCGGGATGGGGACCGGACGCTCTCCCTGCGGGTGCTGCCCTACCGCCTGCAGAACGGCAGCGTCGACGGCGCCACCCTGGTGCTCACCGACATCACCGAGGCCTTGTCCCTGGAGCGCCAGCTCGCCGCAGAGCGGGAGCGGCTGGAACTGGCCGTGAAGGCCGGAGGCATCGGCGTCTGGGAATACAGCCCCGATGCCGGGACCATCGTGGTCGACAGCACCGCCGGCACGATCTTCGGCCTGACTCCCGACACGCCGCACCCCACCGCCGCCCTGGCGGCCAGCGTGCTGCCCGAGGACCGTCCCGGCTTCGAGGCGGCCCTCGCCGAAGCGGCGCACGGCCTGGACGAGTTCGAGGCGCGCATCCGCGTGCGCGTCGCCGATCACGCGCTGCGGCACATCCGCAGCTACGGGCGCCTGACCCGGAGCGGCGACCGGAAGCGGATCGTCGGCGTCTGCATCGACGTCTCGCCCGAATACGCGCTCGCCGAGACCCGCGACCTGATGCTGCGGGAGATGAACCACCGGGTGAAGAACCTGTTCGCGATCATCGGCGGCATGATCTCGGCGGGGGCCCGCACGCACCGGGAGATCGGCGTCTTCGCCACCGACATGCGCGACCGCATCTCGGCCCTCGGGCGGGCACATTCCCTGGCCGATCCCTCCGACGGCCAGGGCATGAGCGACCTCGCGGGCCTGATCGGCGCGACCCTGCGCCCGTACCGCGATCACGTCCCCACGGTGATCGAGGGGCCCCTCGTGGCGATCAACTGGCGGCACGTCTCGTCGCTGGCGATGATCCTGCACGAATGGGCGACGAACTCGGTGAAATACGGCGCGCTCGGGTCCGACGACGGCGCGCTGTCCGTCACCTGGGACCGCCAGGAAGAGGGGCTCGTCCTCGAATGGTGCGAGCGCATGGCCCGCGTGGCCGAACCGCGGCCGGGCCGGGGCTTCGGGACCCTGCTGGTGGAGATGTCCCTGCGCCAGCTCGAAGCGACCGTGACGCGCAGCCACGACGCGTCCGCCTACCGGATCACCCTGCACCTGCCGGAACTGGCGCTGACGCGGGGGTGAGGCGCGAGCCGATCCCTCCGCTACCGGCCGCACGCTCGCGGCGGCCCGTCGGATCCATCCATCCGTGTCGGCAACGCGGCTTCAGGACCGGGCGCGGGTCCCCTCGCCCGTGCGGGAGAGGGACAGGGTGAGGGGTGCGGCCTTACCGAGAAAGTCTCGACCTCGACTGACCGGCGACGGGGCGCTCGATCCTGATCCTTCTCGTCCCTCACCCCAGCCCTCTTGCGCTCGGGAGAGGGGGGTCCGTCGCGCCTCGTCTCCAGCGCCCGTGCCCGCACCCATGCCCGCGCGTCCTTCGTCCTCTCGTCTCGGGCCGCGCCCTGCAGACGCGAAACGGCCCGCCGCGGCGATGCCGGACGGGCCGTCCTGCCTGATGGAGCGCCGGGATCCCAGCGCCCCTCCGATCAGTCGATGACCTCGACGATGCGGTGGCCGCGATCGACCAGGACGGGCTGGTCGTTCACGATGGTGTAGCGGTAGCCCGGACGCACCCGGTACTCGTCGGGCACGTCGTAGTAGGTCACGCTGTCCTCCGGCAGCACGGTGCCGACCCGGACCGGGCCGCCCCAGCTGTACGAGCGCACGCCGCGCTCGCGGACGTAGCTGCGGAACCGGGGACGGTCGTCGACACCGAGGATGCCGCCCACCGTGCCGGTGGCCGCGCCCACGGCGCCGCCGACGATGCCGCCGACCGGGCCGGCCGCATCGGCGCCGACCGCCGCACCCTCGGCCGCGCCCCGCAGGGTGCCCTGCGCCTGGGCGGCCACCGGGAGGGCGAGGAGGCCGGCGGTCGCCAGCGACAGAAGAAGCTTGTTGGTCATGCTGAGATCTCCAGGCTCGTCAGGGCGTTACGGGCCGCGGAGGCTCAGTTGCAGCCTTCCTTGTGGACGGTCTTGGAGTTGCCCATGCCGTCCTCCTTGTGGACGGTCTTGGAACCGCAATCGACGGTGCCGGTGGTGACCTCACGCTTCTCGACGACGGTGTCGCGGTGGTCGACGACGGCGGGCCCGTCGCGGCGGATGACCGTGGTCTCCTCGGCGCTCGCCGCGCCGCACAGGGCCGCGAACAGGGCACCCGAGAGAATGATGTTGCGCATTGGTAGCCTCCTGGTTTCAATCGAACCCAGCAACGGCAACCGCGGAAAAAGGGTTCCACACGCATCGCTCTGTACAGCGCGCGGATATTTGCGATGAGACGCGGTATTGGTTGCGTGCAATCGATCGCAACGGGCCGGTTCAGCTGCGCAGGATCGGCGCGCCGCGTCAGCCGGCCAGGGGCGGCACCCGGCGCCACCAATCGTGCGCCCGCTCGTACTGGTGCGCCACGCGCAGGATCTCGGCTTCGGCGAAGGGCCGGCCGGCGATCTGGAGGCTGATCGGCAGGCCGCGCCGGTCGAAGCCGCAGGGCAGCGCGATCGCGGGCAGGCCCGTGAGGTTGAACGGGTAGGTCAGCCGCCAGGAGGCCGCCAGCACGCTCTCCGCGCGCCCGCCGAGCGACACCGCGGACTCGTCCGTCCGCCACGCGGTCAAGGGCGAGGCCGGGCCGACGATCACGTCGGCCTCCGCCAGGACGGCGGCCATCTCGTCCATGATCAGGGCCCGCACCTGCTCGGCGCGCAGGTAGTCCGGCCCGGTCACGAGCCGGCCCATCTCCACGAGGTCGCGGACGTCGGCGGCAAAGCCCGCCACGTGGCCCTGGGCGAGGCTGCGGTCGTGATAGGCGGTCGAGGAGGCGAGCTCGATGGCGTAGATGGCCCCGAGGCCGTGGCGCAGGGACGGCACCGCGACGTCGCGGACCGTGCAGCCCCGGTCGGCGAGGAAGCGGAGCGCCCCCTCGATTGCGACAGCGACGTCCTCGTCGACCGCGTCGAAGAAGTGGTTGCGGATCACCGCGACGCGCAGGCCCCGGATCGGCCGGTCCAGCCCGGCCGTGTAGTCGGGGACCGGCGCCGCGCTGGCGGCGGGATCGCCGGCATCCGGGCCGGCGAGCGCCTGCAGCATCAGGGCGGAATCGGCCACCGTCAGGGTCAGCGGCCCGGCATGGTCGAGGGACCAGGAATGCGGGACGATCCCCGACCGGCCGACCCGGCCGTAGGTCGGCTTGAGGCCGACGACCCCGCACAGGGCGGCCGGGATCCGGATCGAGCCGCCCGTGTCCGAGCCGAGGGCGGCCGGGCAGAGGCGGGCCGCAACCGCGGCGCCGGAGCCGCCGCTGGAGCCGCCGGGCACCCGGTCGAGGTCCCAGGGATTGCGGGTCGGCGGCGTGACCATGCCCCAGGCGAATTCGTGCATGCGCAGCTTGCCGAGGATCACCGCGCCGGCCGCCCGCAGCCGCGCCACCGCGTGGCTGTCGGCCGCCGGGAAGGTCAGGGCCTCCACGGCGGTACCCGCCCGGGTCGGCATGTCGGCCGTGGTGTAGTTGTCCTTGATGGCGATCGGGATGCCGTGCAGCGGGCCCCGCGGGCCGGACCGGGTGATCTCGGCATCGGCCGCGCGCGCGGCGTCGAGGGCCGCGGACGAGAGATGGACGAAGCTGTTCAGGGCGCCGTCGAGGCGCGCGATCCGGTCGAGGCTGGCGCCGACGAGGTCGGCGCTCGACAGCTCCCGCGCCGCGATCCGCCGCGCGAGCTCGGTGATCGGCAACGGCCAGAGGGCGTCAGTCACGGCGGTCGTCATGGGGCCCCCGGCGGTACGGCAAGGTCGGATCGAAGACGACCGGCGGATGGATGTCCGCGAGGTCGAGGTCGCGGAGCCGGGCGATCTCGGCGAGCACCGGCGCGAACTGCCTCAGCAGGTGCGCGACCCGCCCGGGCTCCTGGCGCAGGCCGATGACGTCGCGCAGGAGATCGGGCGCATCGGCGGCCCCGCCATCGGCCGCAGCGCCCGGCCGCTCGGCGGGCGCTTTCAGGAGCATCGCCACGACGTCGTCCGGCAGGGCGCCGGCCGGGCCGTGCTTCCGGGGCATGCCGGCCACGAACGGCACGAGCTGCCGCCGGGCGATGGCCAGGACGCGGCGCAGCTCGGCGACGGGCTCGGCGTGCTCGTCGACCCGCAGGTCGAGGAGCGGGTAATCCTCGCCGGCGACGATCCTGAGGGCCGCCGATTGCTTGCCGCGCTTGTCGCCGCCGGCCGCATCGCCGGCCTCCAGCGCCCGCATGAGCCGCTCGTCGAGGTCGCAGGCGGCGCTCCCCGCGAAGGCCTCCGCCATGGCGTCGATCACGCCGGTCCCGGCGAGCATGTTGCCCTGCACGGCGTAGCCGGCCCCGGTGCGGTGTCCGGCGGCCTGCGTGCAGCCGGCGCCGGTCCAGGCCGCGCCGGTCCCGCGCGCATCGACGAGGCCGAGCTGGCGCAGGTCCGGCCGGTCGTCGGTGGCGAGCGCCGCCGCCAGGGCGGCGTCGGGGCCCTGCCCGCCGGCCAGGCCGTCGAGGATGCGGGCGGCGAGGTAGGGGTTCACCCAGGACTGGGTGGTGACGGCCCCGATCCCGGCGCGGATGTAGGGGCAGAGCCCGCCCACCGCCGGGACGGCGCTCGCCACCGCGACGCCGAGCTGCCCGGTCCGCGGGCAGCGGGCGGCGATCGAGAAGGTGTTGAGTTCGCTCATGGCTCACACCGCCAGATGGCCGATGACGCGCGCCTGCGCGTCCAACGCCCCGGCCGGCCCGCTGTCGACGATCTCGCCGAGCTTGAGGACGGCGTAGCGGTCGGCCAGGGCCAGCGCGAAGGCGACGTGCTGCTCCACCACCAGCATCGACACGCCCGCCGCCCGCTCGGCGTCGAGCACGCCGCGCAGGCGCTCGACCATGGAGGGCTGCACGCCCTCGGAGATCTCGTCGATGAGGAGCAGGCGCGGGCGCAGCATCAGGGCGCGGCCGAGGATCAGCATCTTCTGCTCGCCCCCCGACAGGGTGCCGGCCCGCTGGGCCAGCCGGCCCTTCAGGAACGGGAAATGGCCGAACAGCCGCTCCAGCGCCTCCGGCAGCATCCGGTCGGAGGGGACCGCGAGGCGCAGGTTGTCGCGGATCGACAGGTCCTGGAACAGGGGCTGCTCCTGCGGCGCGTAGCCGACGCCGAGCGCCACGAGCCGGGCGGGCGACAGGCCGGCGAGCGCCTGTCCCCCGACGGTGATCGCGCCGCCCCGCAGGGCGACCATGCCCAGGATGGTCTTGAGCAGCGTGGTCTTGCCCATGCCGTTCTTGCCCAGCAGCGCCACGATCTCCCCCGGCGCCACCGACAGGGACACGCCCTTCACGATCGAGACCGCTCCGTAGCCGCTCGACACCCCCTCCAGGGCGAGGGCGGCGCCCGCCGGCTCGCTCCGCCGCACTGCCTCAGCCGCTGCCTCACCCGCTGCCTCAGCCATGGGCACCTCCCGAATAGATGGTCCGGACCAGCTCGGAGCCGACGACGTCCTCCACCGTGCCGTCGAGGACGAGGCGGCCCTGGTGCAGCACCACGATCCGCGACGAGATCTCGCGCACGAAGTCGAGGTCGTGCTCGACCAGCACGGCGGCGATCCTTCCCCCGGCGGTGAGCGCCTTGAGCACGGTCCCGATGGTGGTGCGCTCGGCCTTGGTCAGGCCGGCGGTGGGCTCGTCCAGCAGGATCAGCCGCGGCTCCAGCGCCACCACCATGGCGAGTTCGAGCGCCTGCTTCTGGCCGTGGGACAGGAGGCGGGTCGGCCGGGTCAGCAGGCGGTCGAGGCCGGTCATGCGCAGGACGTCGAGGGCCGCCTGCGGCAGGCCCAGCGTCTCCGCCTGCCCGACCGGGCTCAGGCCGTCATGGGATGCCCGGGCGAGCCGGAGGCAATCGGCCACCGACAGGCTCTCGAACACGCTCGCCACCTGGAACTTGCGCCCGACCCCGAGGCCGACGATGCGGTTCGGCGTCAGCCCGGTGATCGGGGTGCCGCCGATGGCGATCGCCCCCGTGAAGGGCTCGGTGCCGTCGCTGAGGCAGCGCATCAGCGTGGTCTTGCCGGCGCCGTTGGGCCCGACGAGGCTGACGAGTTCGCCCGCCCGGATCTCCAGGTCGATGCCCTCCAGCACCGTCAGGGCACCGTAGGCCTTGGCGAGGTTCTCGACCGTGAGGATGGGGGTCGCGGAGGCGGCCGCATCCGGATCGGCCGCCCGCGCGACGAGGCGCGGCGGCGCGGGTTCCCGCCGGCCCGCCGGCAGCGCCCGCCAGAGGCGGCCGACGAGGTCGGCGAGGCCGCCCGGCAGCAGGATGATGATGGCCACGAAGGCCGTGCCCAGGAGGAGCTGCCAGAGGAACGGCAGGTCGCCGGACAGGTTCGCCGCGAGGTAGTCGATGGCGATGGTGCCGAGCACCGGGCCGAGCAGCGTGCCGCGGCCGCCGAGCGCCACCCAGATCACCAGCTCGGTGCCGAACAGGAAGCCGGCATTCTCGGGCGCGACCACGCCCGAGGCGTTGGCGAACAGGAAGCCCGCGATCCCCGCGACGGCGGCCAGAGCCGCGGTCAGCCGGATCTGCAGGCGCCGCGGGTTGAGGCCGAGATAGGCGCAGCGCGCTTCGTTGTCCCGCAGCGCCACGAGGGCGCGGCCCGCATCGGCCCGGACCAGGATCCAGGCCGCCAGGGTGACGACGATCAGGAACAGGGCCGCGAGGCGGAAATAGCCCTCGCTCTCGAAGGGCAGCACGTCGAATCCGACGAGGCCGCTGCTGGAGCCGGTCCATTCGCCGCCCGCGTAGATCAGCTGCACCACGACGATCGGGACGACCAGCGAGATCACCGAGGCGTAGAGCGGGGTCGAGCGGTGGTAGAAGGACAGCCAGCCGACCGCGAGGCCGAGCAGGGCCGGCGCGACGAGCGCCGCCGCGACCGCCGCGGCGATCCCCAGGGGCGTCGCCCCGTAGGCGGTGAGGATCATCGCGGTGGCGTAGGCGCCGACGCCGAAGAAGGCCGCCTGCCCGAAGGTCAGGATCCCCGCGAAGCCCCAGAGCAGGTCCACCGTGACGGCCAGCACCGCGTAGATCATCGACCGGGTCAGGACGTTGACCGCGAAGGTGTCGAGGACGAGCGGCGCGATCCAGAGGGCGAGCGCCGCCAGGATTGCGACCACGACGGGCGCCGCGCGGGACAGGCGCCGCCGGCGGGGGGCCGCGGCGGCGCGCTCGGTGACGGGCAGGGTCTCAAGCACGGGAGAAACCTTTCGGGCTGATCCGCAGCACGAGGGCGGCGAGCACCGCGATGGCGATGCTGCCGAGGATCGGGCTCACGAAGGTGCTGATCAGGACCTGCGCGGCCCCGAAGACGAGGCAGGCCGCCGCGAGCGCCAGGTACGAGGCGTCGGCGACCATCACCAGCATGAAGGCGCCGATCAGCCAGGCGACGCCCATGTTCGGGTCGACGCTGGTGAGCGGTGTCAGCAGGACGCCGGCGAGCGCCGCGAACCCCGCGCCGATCATGAACACGACGAGGCGCACGCGCCCCGTGTCGATGCCGAGGCTGCGCGCCAGGGTCTCGTTCATGATCACCGCCCGGGCCGAGAGCCCGAGCCGGGTCCGCTCGATGGTCAGCGCGAACAGGGTGCCGATCGCCAGCGCGATGCCCAGAGCCACGAGGCGGTAGGCGGAATAGTCGACGCCGAGGATCTCGACGGTGCCCGCCAGCAGGTTCGGGGTGAGCTGGACGTCCCGGCCGAAGGCCAGGGTGATGAGCTGCCCGACCACGATGCCGAGCCCCCAGGTGGCCAGGATCGCGTCGAGCGGCCGCCGGTAGAGCGGGCGGATGATGAAGTGCTCGGCGAGACCGCCGAGCGCCGCGCCGACCGCGAAGGCCAGCGGCAGCGCCAGCCAGGGATTGAGCCCGAGCTTGGCGGTCACCACCGCGCAATAGGCGCCGACCGTCAGCCACGCCCCGTGGGCGAAGTTGATGATCTTGAGCACGCCGAAGATCGCCAGGAGGCCGATCGAGACGATGAACAGGATCGCCGCGGTGGTCAGGATGTCGAGGGTGAGCAGCATCGGGGAGTTCCGGTTGAAGGACCGTCATCACGAGGCGAAAGCGGCAGAGGCCCAGCGCAATGAGCGCCCCTGTGCGGGCCTGCCGATCCACGCATCTGCTTTGGCAACGCGGATTCAGGATCGGGCGCGGGTCCCCTCTCCCGCGCGGGAGAGGGACAGGGTGAGGGATGCGGCCTCTCCAAGAGAGTCTCGACCTTGACCGCGCGGCGATGGGGCGCGCGATCCCGAAACCTCCGATCCCTCACCCCAACCCTCTCCCGCACGGGAGAGGGGGCGCGTCGCGCTCGTTCAGCGGCGTCGGTGTCCGCCTCAGACGGGCGGCCATCGTCGCCGGGCGGGGAGAGGGAGGCGTCGCGCCCCGCCCCTCATTGCAGCTTCGGGCACTGCTCGCCGGGATCGACGTCCTTGAAGGTGCCGGCGACCTTCACGGTGCCGTCCTTCTGGATCTGGCCGAGATACATGGTCAGCGGCGCGTGGTGCTGCTTGCTCATGGTGATCGTGCCCCGCGGCCCGGTGAAGCTTACCGTCGGCAGCGCCTCCAGCACCTTGGCGGTCTCGGTCCCGCCCGCCTTCTCGACCGCGGCCTTGTAGAGGTAGATCGCCTCGTATTCCGGCACCGAGAGGTCGTTCGGGGTGCGCAGCTCGGCGCCGAACTTCTTCTGCATCGCCGCCAGGAACGCCTTGTTCTCCGCGCTGTCGATCCCGGTGACGTAGGAGGCCGAGAGGTAGACGCCCTCGGCGTCCGCGCCCATGCTCTTGGCGGTGCCCTCGTCCAGCGCGAGGTTGGCGAAGGGCAGCGTCACGCCGGCGCCGCGCAGCTGCTTCGTCAGCGTCACGTTCGGCGCGCCGCCCGCCGTCGAGGTGATCAGCGCGTCGGGCTTGGCCTCCTTCAGCTTGGAGATGATCGCGGTCCAGTCGCTGCCGTCCATCGGCAGGTATTCCTCGCCGAGAACCTTGCCGCCGGTCTTCTCGACGTAGCTCTTGGCGAAGCCCAGCATGCCGCGGCCGAAGGCGTAGTCGCTGCCGATCAGGAAGTAGGTCTTGGCACCCTGCGCCTTGAAGGCGTCCACCACCGGCGGAACCTGCTGCTCCGGCACCCAGGCGTCCACGAACATGTTCTTGTTGCAGGAATGGCCCTCGTAGAACGAGGTGTAGATGTACGGCACCTTCCCCTTGGTGACGGCGGGCAGGCCGGCATTGCGCGCCGCGCTCGTCTCCATGGAGATCAGGACGTCGACCTTCTTCTGGTAGATCAGGCTGTCGAAGGCCTTCTGGGCGCCCGCCGCCCCGGAGGCGTCGTCGGCGACCTCGAGGACGAGCTTGCGGCCGAGCACGCCGCCCTTGGCGTTGATCTCCTCCACGGCGAGTTCGGCCGACTGCACCACCGAGGGGGCGACGACGCTGTTGGCGCCCGACAGGCCGATCGGGATGCCGATGACGATCGGCTTGCCGTCGGCGGCCTGCGCGGCCGTGGCGGCGAGGGCGAGCGCCGCGGCGCCGGCGAGGGACCATTTCACCATGAACGAACTCCTTGGGACGGACGGGAAGGGTTACGGATCTCGGCTCAGCCGTAGATGTCGGTGCGGCGGTCGCGCAGGAGCGAATTGAACCGGTTCAGGTCCTTGCGGCCGGCCGCGTCGAGATCGACCAGCGCCGAGAGGGTCTCGGTCCGGTCGCGGCTCGCCGGGCCGGCGAGTGGCCAGCCCTTGGGGCCGACGATCAGGCTCTGCCCCTCGAAGGGCTGGCCGCGCTCGGTGCCGACCCGGTCGGCGCAGGCGATGAAGAGGCCGTTCACATGGGCGGCGGCCCGGTGCAGGGTGTTGGCCATGGCGGCCTCGCCCGCGGGCTGGTCGGGCATCGGCACCCAGTTGGTCGGGATGCAGACGATCTCGGCGCCCCCGAGCGCCAGCTGCCGGAAGGTCTCGGGGAACCAGCCGTCGTAGCAGATGGCGACGCCGACCTTGCCCAGCGCCGTGTCGAAGACCGGGAAGCCGAGGTCGCCCCTGGCGAAGAACTCGTTCTCCCGGTCCCAGAGATGCGCCTTGCGGTAGGTGCCGATATAGCCCTCCGGCCCGACGATCACGGCGGCGTTGTAGAGGACGTCACCGGCGGATTCGGCGATCCCCGCCACGATGTGCACGCCGAGTTCCGCGGCCAGCGCCGCCCAGGCCCGGGTGGTCGGGCCCTCCGGCACCGGCTCGGCCAGGGCGGCGGCCTCCGCGGCGGATTCGAACACGTAGCCGGTGCTGGCGAGTTCCGGCAGCACGATCAGCCGGCTGCCCGCGGCGGCGGCCGCGCGGACGAGATCGGAGGCCCGCGCCAGATTCGCGTCGACCGCGCCGAAGTCCGGCGCGAACTGGATGCACGACACCCGTATCGGCGGGCGCGCAGGACCGTTCGCTTGGATCATGAAAGCTCCAAAACGCAAAAAGCCCCTGGGCGCGGACAAGATCATCCGCGAACCAGAGGCTTCAAAGCCGAGATGTCATGCAGCAATCTTGCTGCGGGGCAACCTTGCCCGGTTAGACTACGATACGCGCCCCGAACCGGACCGCAAGACCATAAATGCGGCAGGCTGCTGCGATCAGGTCTTTTCCGCCAACGCGATGCGCAGGCCGAGACCGCTCATCGCCTCGTGGGCCGAGACCACGCTCTCGGCCACGCTGGCCATCGGCACGCGGGCGGCGGTGGCCCGGTCCCGGAGCATCTTGTAGGCGGCGTCCTCGTCGATCCGGTTCAGGTCCACGAGCAGCCGGACCGCCTTCTCGACGGTGCGGCGGCCCTTCATGGTCTCCTCCAGCCGGTTGATCTTGCTGGTGAGCCGGCCCTCGTAGCCGCGCCGGTAGCGGGCCAGGGCGAACTGGGTGAGCACGCCCCGCGGGTGGAGCGGCTTGTTGAGCACGCCGTGGGCATTGACGTCGGCGATCGCCTTCAGGGAGGTCGGGCTCTCGTAGGCCACGATGGCGATGACCGCCGGCTCCAGCGCCTCGATCGACGGCAGCAGGTGCATCACCTGGGCGTCGTCGAGCTGGATGAACAGCGTGTCGATGTCGGCGGGCAGGGCGGCGGGCGGCGGCCACGCCAGGGAGACCGCGCAGCCGAGGCGACGGAGCTGCTCCAGCAGCGCGGCGCCCTCCTCGTCCTTGGGGTGGATGACGAGGGCGCGGGCGCGCCGCAGGTCGTCCAGGATCTTGCGGGCGGGGGCGGTCACGCGGCGAGACCCTCCTCCAGCCAGTTCGTCTCGAACCGGGACCACGCGAGGTAGGGATCGGGCCGCACGGGCCGGCGCGCCCGCCAGACCACGTCGAACTGCCCGTCGGCCCGGGCGACGCCGATGCCCGGCGTGAGCCAGATGTGCCGCGTCTCGCCGTCGAAGGCGAGGTCGCCCTCCGGCGCCGCGAGGCGCTGGCGCAGGGCCGCCGCGCCGAGGCGCTCGGCGTCGAGGGTGCCGGCCTCCGTGAGCGCCCGGGCGAAGAGATGGACCTGCGCGTAGGCGGTCTCCGACCACATGCTGGTGGGGCGCTCGGGCCCGAACCGGGCCTGGAAGGCGGCGACGAAGCGCCGGTTCTCCTCGCTCGCAAGGGACCCGAAATACGGGGCCGCCAGGACGTGGCCGGTGCAGTGCTCGGGACCGATCGCGTGGATCTGGCCCTCCGCCAGGGTCAGGCTGGCGATCGGGCAGCGGGCGCGGTCGATGCCGGATTCCGCGTAGGCGCGGTAGAGCCGCTCGGCCCCGCGCCCCACCACGGTGGAGAAGACCGCGTCCGGCGCGGCGTCGCGGATCGCCGCGATCATGGCGGCATGGGCCGCGTCGTCCGCGTCGAGGGCCGCGTACAGCTCGCCCACGATGGTCCCGCCCTTCGCCTCGATCAGGTCGCGCATGACCCGGTTCGATTCCCGCGGGTAGATGTAGTCGGACCCGATCAGGAAGATCCGCCGCCCCTGCTCCTGCAGGAGGTAGTCGGCCAGGGCGAAGACGTTCTGGTTGAGGGTCGCACCGGTGTAGATGATGTTCTCCGAGTACTCGAAGCCCTCGTAGATCGACGGGTACCAGAGCAGGCCGTTGTGCCGCTCCATGGTGGACAGCACCGATTTCCGGCTCGCCGAGAGCGAGCAGCCGAACACCACCTCGACCCCGTCCTCGGCAAGCATTCGCCGGGCCAGGGTGCGGTAGGCGTCGGTCTCGCCGGCGGGGTCGTAGCAGACCGGCTCGATCGGGCGGCCCAGCACGCCGCCGGCCTGGTTGATCTCCTCGATCGCGAGCGCGGTGCCGAGGAAGTGCTCGGTCTCGGTGATGCCGCTCACCCCGCTGCGGGAGAACAGGACGCCGACCCGCCACGTCGCTTCATCCTTGGCCGCCATGGCCCCTCCCCGCGCGCGCCCAGGCCCGGCGGATCGCCCGCGCCTCGGCCCCGTCCTACCCGACGGACGCCCCCCTGCGGAAGCGTCGGCCCGGTCGCGCGGGCTCGTCCCGGATCCGCGACCGGACATCCCGCTCCGGCCGCTGCGATCCTCAGGCGGTCCCGGCCCCCGGTTCGGCCCGCCGCACCGGCCGGCTGACGAAGCGGGAGCCGGCGAGCAGGAACCGCCAGGGCGTCTCGGCGCCGCGGGTGATCCCGATGCGCCGGTCGCTGACCACCTCGACGGCCCCGGGATCGCCCGCGGCGCGGGGCTCGAACCGGAACGGCGCCCCCGCGAGGGGCGCGCCGTCCAGCGCGTCGGTGACGCCGAGGGCCTGGCAGAGGCGGCCCGGCCCGGCGCAGAGCAGGCGCGGATCCTCCACGCCGCGGCGCGCCCGCATGGCGGGAACCCCCTCGGTCGGCGCGAGGGCCCGGAGCAGCACGGCGCTGCCGGGCTCGCAGACGAGGTTCAGGCACCAGTGCATCCCGTAGGAGCGATACACGTAGGCATGGGCCGGCGGCCCGAACATGCTGGCGTTGCGCCGGGTCGGGCCGCGGAAGCTGTGGGAGGCCGGATCGGTGCTGTCGTAGGCCTCGGTCTCGACGATGATCCCGCCGGCCGCGCCGACGAACAGGCGGGCGCCGATCAGGTCGAAGGCCACCGCGGCGGCGCTGCGGGCGAAGAAGGTGTCCAGCATCGGGTCTCCGGCGCGGTCGATACGCGCGATCCTCACGTCCGGGACTCCACGGATCGCCGGCGATTGGAAATAAATCGGACGCGGCGGAAGTCTTGCTGGTACGAGGGACCGTGAATGGCGGGCCCAGAACCGATCTCCTCGGACCTCCCAGCATGGTGCGCACAGCCTCGATCGCGACGCTTCGATCCGCCGATGCGGGCGCGCAACCCCGATCCGCCACGCAAGCCGCGCGGATCCGCCTGAACCTGCGGCGCCTCCGGCTGGCCAGCGGCCTGGTCCTGTTCGGCTACGTGCTGACCCACCTGCTCAACCACGCCCTGGGCAACATCTCCCTCGACGCCATGGAGGACGGCCTCGACGTCGTCACGGCCGTCTGGCTCAATCCCGTCGGCCTGACGCTGCTCTACGGCGCCCTGGTGCTCCATCTGCTGCTCGGGCTCCAGGCGCTCTACGCGGCCCGCTTCTTCCATTGGCGGCCCTCCGAGGCCCTGCAACTGGTCTCGGGCCTGCTGATCCCGACGCTCCTCATCAGCCACATCACGGCGACCCGGATCTCCTTCGTCACCGAGGGGCTCGACAAGGGCTACGCGCAGGAACTCTACGCCTTCTGGATCGCCTCGCCGACGCTCGGCCTGCTGCAGGTCACGGTCCTGGTCCTGGCCTGGATCCACGGCTGCATGGGCCTGTATTTCTGGCTGCGGCTGAAGCCCGCCTTCGGGCGCATGGCGCCCTGGCTGCTGGCGCTCGCGGTCCTGGTCCCGGTCCTGTCGCTGCTGGGCTTCGCGCAGGGCGGCCGCATGATCCTCACCCTGGCGCAGGATCCGGCGTGGCGGGCGGTGGCCCTCCAGCCGGTCCATGTCGGGCTGCCCGATCAGGTCGCGCGGCTCGCGGCCATCCGGGACGGGCTGCTCGGGACCTATGCGGGCCTGGTGGCGGCGGTGGTCGCAGCGCGCGGCGTGCGGACCCTCGCCGAGGTCAAGCGGGGCACGATCCGGCTCAGCTATCCGGACGGGCGGGTGGTGCGGGTCCCCCGGGGCACCAGCGTGCTGGAGGCGAGCCGGCGCAACCGGATCCCCCATGCCAGCGTCTGCGGCGGCCGCGGCCGATGCTCCACCTGCCGCATCCGGGTGACGGACGGCAGCGACGGCGCGCCCAGTCCCGGCCGCACCGAGCGGTCGGTCCTGGAGCGCATCGCCGCCGGTCCGGGGGTGCGGCTCGCCTGCCAGTTCCGGCCCGAGACCGACATGGCCGTGGTGCCGCTGCTGCCGCCGCAGCCGCGGATGCGCCAGGCCGACCTGCTCGACCGGGCGCAATCCGGCGAGGAGCGCTTCATCGTGGCGATGTTCGTCGACCTGCGCGGCTCGACCCGGCTCGCCGAGGAGCGCCTGCCCTACGACACGGTGTTCATCATCAACCGCTTCCTCGGCGCGGTCGGCGACGCCGTGCGGGAGGCCGGCGGCTCGACCAACCAGTTCCTCGGCGACGGTCTGCTCGCCCTGTTCGGCCTGGAGACGGAGCCCGGGCAGGCCGCCCAGGACGCCTTGCGGGCGATCGACCTCATCGCCGACGCCGTCGACACCCTGAACCGGCTGCTGGCGGCCGATCTGGAGCATACGCTCCGGTACGGGATCGGCGTGCATGCGGGCCTCGCCATCGTCGGCGAGATGGGCGACGCCACCGATGCCCGCTTCACGGCGCTGGGCGACACCGTCAACGTCGCCGCCCGCCTCCAGGGCCTGACCAAGACCCTCGGCTGCGTGGCCGTGGTGTCGGAGGCGGTCTATCAGGCGGCCCGCGTGGCGCCGGCGCAGATCCGGGACGTCGCGGTGGACGGCCGGTCCGAGGCCGTCCGGGTCAACACCCTGGGCCGCCTCTGAGGCGGCGTCCGGGCGGGACGCGCGGGCCGTCCCCGCGGGCAGATCCTGTCCCCGTGCTCCTGTTCCCATGCCCCCGGCCCCGCCGCCACGCCTCAGGCCCGTTGCCGGTCCGCCGCCCCGAGGCGCGGCGCCAGGGCCAGCATCAGCGGCACCACGGCGAGCGCCGTCCCGGCCGCCGCCACCGCCGCCCAGTGCGGGCCGGCCGCGTCGCCGAGCCGTCCGTAGAGCAGCGGCGCCGCCAGCGCGCTGCCGCCGAGCGTCCAGGTGTAGAATACCGCGAAGGCCCGCTCGACCCGGCCGCCCGGGGCCAGTTCCGGCACCGTCCCGTAGAGGACCGACGAGGTGCCGTTCAGCATCACGCCGAGGAGCGGCAGCAGGATCAGCCCGGGGGCCAGGGGCAGGACGATCACCGCCAGGATCGCGAGCGCCGTCCCGGTCTCGGTGAGGATCACGGTCCGGGTCACGCCGAGGCGTTCCCCGAGGCGCCCGCACACCGCCTTGCCGAGGGCGCCGCCGATGAAGACCAGCGAGAGCGCGAGGCCCACCGTGGTCAGCGCCGCACCCTTCTCCTGCAGCAGGAACGGCAGGTAGAGCAGGAAGGCCGGCCGCGCGGCGTTGTCGAGCATGCCGATGGCGACGAGGAGCCCGAACCCCGCGCCGGGCGGCGATCCGCCCGCGACCCGGCGGGTCGCCCGCTTGGCGGCCGCCTGGGCGCTGCGTGACTGCGGCTCACGCGGAAGCAGGCGCCCGACCAGCACCGCCACGAGGACGCCTCCGCCGGCGATCACCCAGAGGGCGTGGCGCCAGCCCGACAGGGTCAGCAGCAGCCCGACCAGGGGCGGGACCGCCGCCTTCCCGAGGTCGCCGGTGAAATTGTAGGTGCCGAGGGGCCCCCGCGCCGCCGCGCCGTAGGCCCGGGCGATCACCGCCGAGGCCAGGGGATGCTGGGTGCTGCTGCCGGCGCCGCCGAGCAGGAGGCCGACCCCGAGCCCGACGAGGCCGCCCGAGGCGCCGGCGATCGCGTAGCCCGCCGCGCTGAGCCCGGTGCCGAGCACCAGCACGATGCGGGCGCCCCAGGCCTGGGCAAGGCGGCTCGCCGGCATCTGCAGCGCCGCCAGCGCGCCGTTGTAGAGCGACCGTAGGAAGGCCAGGGCGACGTAATCGAGGCCGAACTCCGCCTGCCAGACCGGCAGCAGCACGTAGATCAGGTCCGTGTAGCCGTCGTGCAGGGCGTGGTTGACCCCGGTCGCCAGGAGGGTGCGCCGGGCCTCCGGCGGGGACGCGGTTTCGGAAGACGCGGTCGGAACGGACGCGACGGACATCCAGCCATCCTTCGTGGTTCCGATCCAGGATGGCGGTCTGGCGGGGGGCTGACAAACACCTTATGCTGACGCTCGCGTGAGTAAACCTGACCCGTGCATCGTCGCCTGCCGCCCCTGAACGCCCTGAAGGCCTTCGAGGCGGCCGCGCGGCACGGGAGCTTCACCCGGGCCGCGGACGAGCTGCGGGTCACCCACGGCGCGGTGAGTCGGCACGTGCAGATGCTGGAGGGCTGGCTCGGCCTGCCGCTGTTCACGCGCCACAACCGGCGCGTGGTCCTCACCGAGGCGGGGGTCGCCTACGCCACCGAGATCGGCGCCGCCCTCGACCGGATCGCCCTGGCCACGGCCCGCCAGGTCGAGCGCGGGCGGCCCCGCCTGCTGCACGTGAATGCGCTCGCCACCTTCACCCTGCGCTGGCTGATCCCGCGCCTGTCCGGCTTCCAGGTGGCCAACCCGGCGATCGAGGTCCGGCTGACGACCTCCAACGTGCCCCTGGCGCAGCTCGCGGAGCCGTTCGATGTCGCGATCCGCGGTGGTCCGGAGACGCGCCCGGGCCATCGCGCGGAGCCGTTCCTGTCCGAACGCCGCATCCCCGTCTGCAGCCCGGCCCTGCTGCAGCGCCTCCCCCTCGCAGAGCCCGAGCAGCTCCGGCAGCACACCCTGCTGCACGCGGCGACGCTCCCGCGGGTCTGGCCGGACTGGCTGCGGGCGGCCGGTGTGCCCGATCTGGAGCCGCAGGCCTCGGTGACGCTGGAGCATTTCTACCTGACCCTCCAGGCCGCCCTCGACGGGCTCGGGATCGCCATGGGGCCCGAGCGGCTGATCGCCGACGACGTCGCGGCCGGCCGCCTGACCCTGCCCTTCGCGGGCCCGTCTCTGCCGGCACGGAGCTACTACACCTACGTCCCGGAGCCCCGGGCGGAGGATCCGGCGGTGCGGGCCTTCTGCGGCTGGCTCGCCGAGGCGGCCCGGCAACCGTGAGATCCCGTCTTTGCGAGCGCAGCGAAGCAACCCAGTGTCGCGCAACGTTGGGGCTCGTGGCGCCGCTGGAATGCTTCGCTGCGCTCGCAAGGACGGTTTCGGAGTGGCGTCCGGGCGCGGTTCCGCGCATGGATCGGATCCGGAACGCCCCCGACCGCGTCAGGGTTTGCGTGAGACGCTTCTGCCGAAGGTGACCGCATGGCGCGCAAGCGTCTCCGCCCGACCATCGAGAGCCTGATCGAATCCCTCGGGCGGCTCGGCCTGTCCCCGGAGGCCGTCGACCTCGACCGGCTGCTCGCCGATCTCGAACTGCCCGAATACGGCGCCGAGGTGGAGGACGACCGCGTCGCCCGCGCCGTGCGCGCGATGCAGGCGGCCCGGGCCTTCGCGGAGACCGGCATCCCGGCGGTCCGCAAGGCCGTGCCGAACCTCCGGGCCGTGGTGACGAAGGACCACCGGATCACGTGGCTGATCCGCACCGAGATCCCCCTCCTCGACAACGGCCGCCT
>NZ_CP016429.1:2050000-3080000 GCF_003254375.1 Methylobacterium sp. XJLW
AGGAACCAGGCTCGCGCCTGGTCCCGCAATACGGAAGGTCGAAGGTGGGTTTCCCCATTCGGAAATCCCTGGATCAAAGCTCGTTCGCAGCTCCCCAAGGCTTATCGCAGCGTACCACGTCCTTCATCGCCTCTCAGCGCCAAGGCATCCACCGAATGCTCTTAAGGCACTTGATCGCTCTCGTGATCGATGTCCGTCGCTGATCCGACAGCCGTAAGGCTGGCCGATCAGCGCGACACGGTCACAAAAAGACCAGTGATCAGATCGTTTCCGACCCGATCACCGTATGCTTGCCGAACATGACCGCCGGGCAGACGCTTTCGCGCGCCTGACGGCCACATTCCCTCTTCACGATGTCACTGATTGTTTTCGCACACGGCAGCATCAACCGAACCTGTCGGTCCTCGCTGATCATTGCCGCGGCAAACGCAGTCTCCAGATAGCGGCCTCGACACACACCTTCGGGCGGCGGCCGTTTGCACGACGCCAAGTCCCAAAAAGATGGTGGAGACAGACGGGATCGAACCGACGACCTCATGCTTGCAAAGCACGCGCTCTCCCAACTGAGCTATGTCCCCAAGGGGCATGCCAGCAGGTCGAACGTCCCGTCCATGGTGGGCCTGGGACGACTCGAACGTCCGACCTCACCCTTATCAGGGGTGCGCTCTAACCACCTGAGCTACAGGCCCAGTACGATCAAGCTGTCGCGAGACCAAACCGCAGCATCAGCCGCAGTCGGATCGCTTGAGCGATCGCGCTATCTGGTGAGGAAGAGAAACGAGGGCGGCATCTGTCCCGCCAATGGGCTCTGACTGAGCCCTGATATCCTAATGACGCCGTCCGAGGAGCGGACCGGAGAACCGGTCATCCTGCTGTCAGCATCCTTAGAAAGGAGGTGATCCAGCCGCAGGTTCCCCTACGGCTACCTTGTTACGACTTCACCCCAGTCGCTGACCCTACCGTGGTCGCCTGCCTCCTTGCGGTTGGCGCAGCGCCGTCGGGTAAGACCAACTCCCATGGTGTGACGGGCGGTGTGTACAAGGCCCGGGAACGTATTCACCGTGGCATGCTGATCCACGATTACTAGCGATTCCGCCTTCATGCACTCGAGTTGCAGAGTGCAATCCGAACTGAGACGGCTTTTGGGGATTTGCTCCAGATCGCTCCTTCGCGTCCCACTGTCACCGCCATTGTAGCACGTGTGTAGCCCATCCCGTAAGGGCCATGAGGACTTGACGTCATCCACACCTTCCTCGCGGCTTATCACCGGCAGTCTCCCTAGAGTGCCCAACTGAATGATGGCAACTAAGGACGTGGGTTGCGCTCGTTGCGGGACTTAACCCAACATCTCACGACACGAGCTGACGACAGCCATGCAGCACCTGTGTGCGCGCCACCGAAGTGGACCCCAAATCTCTCTGGGTAACACGCCATGTCAAAGGATGGTAAGGTTCTGCGCGTTGCTTCGAATTAAACCACATGCTCCACCGCTTGTGCGGGCCCCGTCAATTCCTTTGAGTTTTAATCTTGCGACCGTACTCCCCAGGCGGAATGCTCAAAGCGTTAGCTGCGCTACTGCGGTGCAAGCACCCCAACAGCTGGCATTCATCGTTTACGGCGTGGACTACCAGGGTATCTAATCCTGTTTGCTCCCCACGCTTTCGCGCCTCAGCGTCAGTAATGGTCCAGTTGGCCGCCTTCGCCACCGGTGTTCTTGCGAATATCTACGAATTTCACCTCTACACTCGCAGTTCCACCAACCTCTACCATACTCAAGCGTCCCAGTATCGAAGGCCATTCTGTGGTTGAGCCACAGGCTTTCACCCCGACTTAAAACGCCGCCTACGCGCCCTTTACGCCCAGTGATTCCGAGCAACGCTAGCCCCCTTCGTATTACCGCGGCTGCTGGCACGAAGTTAGCCGGGGCTTATTCCTCCGGTACCGTCATTATCGTCCCGGATAAAAGAGCTTTACAACCCTAAGGCCTTCATCACTCACGCGGCATGGCTGGATCAGGCTTGCGCCCATTGTCCAATATTCCCCACTGCTGCCTCCCGTAGGAGTCTGGGCCGTGTCTCAGTCCCAGTGTGGCTGATCATCCTCTCAGACCAGCTACTGATCGTCGCCTTGGTAGGCCGTTACCCCACCAACTAGCTAATCAGACGCGGGCCGATCTTCCGGCAGTAAACCTTTCCCCATAAGGGCGTATCCGGTATTAGCCCTAGTTTCCCAGGGTTATTCCGAACCGGAAGGCACGTTCCCACGCGTTACTCACCCGTCCGCCGCTGACCCCGAAAGGTCCGCTCGACTTGCATGTGTTAAGCCTGCCGCCAGCGTTCGCTCTGAGCCAGGATCAAACTCTCACGTTGAAGAGATTGATCTGGCCGATCACGTATATTCTCAGACGGAGCCTCACATCGACCAAGCATCCAACGCTTCACAGCGCCAAACACCCGTCGGTGAGCTCAGAAAGAAGAACAACAGATCGGCACAAGTCTCTCACGCCAGACCCTAAGGCCTGGCCGCAAGGACAAACGCCGCCCGCGTCTCCCTTCCTCAATTCCAACTTGTCAAAGATCAGTAATCACTCTCGTAATTACCTTTCGAGGAGAAGTCAAGTACCTTGGCTCTCGCCAGATCTACTTTTCTAAACCTCGGGAAGTCCGTCCGACCCGCTCCGTTTTTCTTCCGGACCGCGTCGGGAGGCGCCGTATAAGCCGCCCCAGACTTCCGTGTCAACCGCCCTTTTTCCCGGCGAAAGAACCGAACCGGTCGAGCCGGTCTCCGGTGCCTCCGTCGACAAAGCGCAACGCGGAACGGCCCGGGGGCCCTTCGGTGAAGCGCTGGACGATGGACGCTCCCTCAGTCGCCGCGTGCGGGTTGAGCCTAGGCTCAAGTCCGACGACCATCCGACCCTGAGGGTCGTCGCTGGCCGGCGATGCTGCTGGAAGGACCGGAGGACGGCGTGCCGTCGCGTCCGGTGAAGCGGATGTAGTGGGGCTCGCCGCGCGACGCAAGGGGCCGGGCGCAGGCCGGCCAAGCCCGGGATGCACACCTCCGCATCCGCGCCCGACCGACCGCCGCCGCCGCATCGCCTGGGTCCTCCGCGGACCGGCGCTCTGGCAAGCGTCCTGTCGGGGTGCCCGAACCGATCCCCCTCGCGCGGCCGACAGGCCGGGCGCGCCGGCCGGGAACCTGCGGATCGCCGCGATCGCCGACGCCCGCCCCCGCCTGCGGCTCCCTGAAGAGTACCGGGCTCATGGCGTGAGCGCAGCGGACCGGGCGGCGGCGAGCGACACGATCGCATTCGCAGTCTTGAACGCAGATCAAGCCCGCGATCTTCTGGTCCTTAAAGATGGAATTAGCATCTTCGCATCTATGGAGTCCCTGTTTCCAGCCGCAGCTTGCCCGGCGGCTCACTCCGAGGCCCCTTAGGCATGCGCGCGGATCCCCAGCCTGCCGACCTGTCGCGCCGGGAGGCGGCGCGTCCGCCCCTGCCGGAGCGGGGCGTCGGGCGCGATCCCCTGCTCCCTTTTCTCGACGCGGTCCGGCAGGGTCTGCTGATGATCGACCCCACCGGGACGGTCATCGCGGCGAACGCCCCGGCCCGGCAGCTCCTGGCCGGCCTCAATGTCACGCTGCGGGTGCAGGCTTCGGCGATCCCGCTGCTGCGGGCCCTGCGGGCCCTGCGGGCCGGGACCGCCCCGCCGCGGGGCGCCCTGCTGCGCAGCCTCCGCCGCGCGCTGGCCCGGCGGCAGCCGGTCGTGTTCGAGTTGCGGCACCGGGACCACACGGTCCAGGTGGAACTCCATCCCCTCGCGACGGGCGGCTGGGTCGTCTCGCTGGAGGATGTCAGCATCCGGAAGGCCACGGAAGCCCGGGCCGACGCGATGGCGCGGCGCGATCCCCTCACCGGTCTGCCGAACCGTCTGCTCCTGCGCGAGCGTCTCGCCGAGGCGCTCGCGCGTCTCGCGCGCACGGGCGAGTGCTGTGCCTTGCTGCTGATCGACCTCGATCGGTTCAAGCCGGTCAACGACACGCTCGGTCATCCGATCGGCGACGCGCTGCTGGAGACGGTCGCCGACCGCCTGCGCTCGACGGTGCGGCCCACCGACACGGTGGCGCGGATCGGCGGCGACGAGTTCGTCATCCTCCAGGCCGGGATCCGCGACGCGGCGGGCACGCAGGCCCTTGCCCGCCGCGTCGTCGACCTGATCGGCCGCACCTACATGGTGGAGGGCCATCTCCTGACGATCGGCGCCAGCGTCGGCGTGGCGCTCGCCCCCGAGGACGGGACCGACGCCGACCGGCTCCTGAAGAACGCCGACCTCGCCCTCTACCGGGCCAAGCTCGACGGCCGCGGCACCTACCGGTTCTTCGAGCCGGAGATGGATGCGCGCATGCAGGCGCGCCGCAAGCTCGAACTCGACCTGCGTCAGGCGCTCGCCCGGCGGGAATTCCAGTTGCACTTCCAGCCGCAATTGCAGCTCGCGAGCGGCACGCTGATCGGCTGCGAGGCCCTGATCCGGTGGCGCCATCCCGAACGCGGGTTGGTCTCGCCCCTCGATTTCATCCCGCTCGCCGAGGAGATCGGCCTCATCGTCCCGATCGGCGAGTGGGTCGTTCGCCAGGCCTGCCGCGACGCCATGACCTGGCCGGAGCACATGTCGGTGGCGGTCAACGTCTCGCCGGCGCAGTTCAAGAGCGACCGGCTGGTGGAGACGATCATCTCGGCCCTGGCCGGCTCGGGGCTGCCCGCCCGGCGGCTGGAGGTGGAGATCACCGAGGGCGTGCTACTGCAGGAGAACGACAGGACGCTCCAGACCCTGCACCGGCTGCGGGAACTCGGCGTGCGCGTCTCCATGGACGATTTCGGCACCGGCTACTCGTCGCTGAGCTACCTGCGCTCGTTCCCCTTCGACAAGATCAAGATCGACCGTTCCTTCGTGAAGGATCTGACCAGCAAGCCCGACGGCGAGGCGATCATCCGGGCGATCGCCGGCCTGGGCAAGAGCCTGGGCATGACCACCGTCGCCGAGGGCGTCGAGACGGCCGAGCAGATGCAGCGCATCCGCCTGGAGGGCTGCACCGACGTGCAGGGCTACCTCATCAGCAAGCCCGTACCCGCCGAGGACCTGCGCCAGGTCTTCGCCGGCTTTCCGCAGACCTGATCACTCTCCCCTTCGGAATGCCTTGCCATGAGCGACCTCTACCGTCTCGTCTATGCCAGCAAGAACCTGCTGCAGGGCTCGGAGCCGGAGGTGATGGCCGCGGTCCGCCAGATCCTGGACGCGTCCCAGCGGAACAACGCGGCCCTCGGGGTAACCGGCGCCCTGATGTTCAACGCGGGCGCCTTCGCGCAGGTGCTCGAAGGTCCGCGTCGGGGGGTCGAGACGACCTTCGAGCGGATCCAGCGCGACCTGCGGCACGACGACGTCACGGTCCTGCAATGCGGCCCGGCGGAGAGCCGCGCCTTCGCCAACTGGTCGATGGCGTTCGTGGGCCAGTCGTCCAGCGGGCAGGCCCGCTTCAGCAGCCTCTCGGCCGAGAGCGGCTTCGACCTCGCGCGCCTCGACGGCGACCGGGTCTTCGCCATGCTGCACGGGCTCGTTCTCGAGGAAGAGGGATTTCCGGTCGTGGGGGCCGATCCCGTGGCGACAGCCTTCTTGGAGGCTGCCCCCGTGGAGGCCGCCCCCTTGGAGAGCGCTCCCGTGGAGCGCGCGCCCTTGGCGGCCGGGCCCGAGCCGCGTGCGGCTGCCGGGCTCGACGTCGCGCAGGTGCGGGCCGAGATCGCGCGGCTGCGTCCGGAGCCCGCATCCCAGGCCCCGGGACCGGCTCCTGCCGGGTCGGATCGGGCGCCGCGGGCCGCACCGGTCCTGCGTCGCCCCGCCGGGACGCGCGGCGCGACCGAAGCCGCCCTCAGCGTGCTCAAGGCGGCCCTGGCGAGCGAGCGGCAGCGTACGACCGACCTGCGGGCGGAGATCGACGGCCTGCGCGTCGCACTGGCCGCCTCCGCGGACCGGCTTGAGGTCCTGCGCGACGAACGGGACCTGTGGGCCGGACGGGCCGGTCTCCTGGCCCGCACCCTGGCGCAGGCGGCCGAGGGCGTGCGGGCCGCCGCACCGGCCGTGGCGGACGAGACGCCACCGGCGGCGGTGCGCGACACCCGCACCGCCTGACTCCGCCGCGGCGGGCGGGCGAAAGGGTGTCATCGTGGCCGATCTCGAAGGACCCGATGACGCGGCCGCACGACCTCCGGAGCCCCCGGGCATGACCGGTGGCGCCCTGGGCCTGCGCCTGTCCGCCATCGACAGGACCACCCTGTTCGACGCGTTCACCCCGCCGCGCGCACAAGGCCTGCGGCACTGGCACGCGGTCGTCATGCCCGGCCAAGGTGGCGACCCGACCGCCGGGGCGACACAGTCCTGCGCTACGGACTGTCCACCGTGATGCTCGGCTATCGGGCGGCGGCCCTGCTCCGCGCGCGGATCCGACGGGACAGGTCTTCGCCGGCTTGGCGCCCTGGCCGTGGCGTCGCCGGGCGCTGACCGTCCCAGCATGAACGCGCGACCGTTCTCTTGAAAGTCTGATACGTTCTGCATAAAGAACGCCCGTTCGCTCCGGTTGGACGGTGCGGACGATCTCTGCGTGGAGGACGAGGCGATGTCAGAGGGATTTGCGGCCCGTACCGTTGCGGCGGCCAACGGCGTGGCCCAGGACGCGGCCTTCGGCGCGGTGATCGCGCCGATCCACCTGTCGACGACCTTCAAGTTCCCGGCCTTCGAGCAGGCCGGACCCTATGACTACTCGCGTCTCGGCAACCCCACGCGGGACGCCCTCGCCGACACGATCGCCAAGCTCGAGGGCGGCGCCCGCGCCGTCATGGTGGCGAGCGGCATGGCGGCCCTCGATCTCGCGCTGTCGAGCCTGCGGCCGGGCG
This sequence comes from Methylobacterium sp. XJLW, assembly GCF_003254375.1. Taxonomy (NCBI): domain Bacteria; kingdom Pseudomonadati; phylum Pseudomonadota; class Alphaproteobacteria; order Hyphomicrobiales; family Methylobacteriaceae; genus Methylobacterium; species Methylobacterium sp. XJLW. Next base: position 2,056,941 of record NZ_CP016429.1, read on the forward strand.
ATCTCCTGGTCGCGCCGCACGATTGCTACGGCGGGACTCACCGGCTGTTGAGCTTCCGCGCCGCCCGCGGGCATTACCGCGTGGCCTTCGTCGACCAGACCGATCCGGACGCGCGGGCGGCGGCCCTGGCCGAGGGGCCGAAGGTCGTGCTGATCGAAACGCCCAGCAACCCACTGATGCGCGTGGTGGATATCCGACGCATCACCGCGGACGCGAAGGCGGCCGGCGCGCTGGCCGTGGTGGACAACACCTTCCTGTCGCCCGCCTTGCAGCAGCCGATCGCCCTCGGGGCGGATCTGGTCGTCCATTCCACCACCAAGTTCCTGAACGGCCATTCCGACGTCATCGGCGGGGTCGTGGTCGCCGCCGACAAGGCCGTTGGGGAGGAACTCGCCGCCTGGGCGAACACGATCGGGGTCACGGGCTCGCCCCTCGACGCTTATCTGACGCTCCGGGGCCTGCGCACCCTGTTCGTGCGGGTGGAGCAGCAGCAGCGCAACGCCGCCGTCCTGGCGGCCTTCCTGGAGGCGCATCCGGCGGTGGCTCGCGTGCATTACCCGGGACTGCCCACCGATCCGGGACACGCCCTGGCGAAGACGCAGCAGGCGGGCTTCGGCGCCATGCTGAGCTTCGAGCTCGTCGGGGGCCGTGCGGCGGTGAAGACCTTCGTGGAGGCCCTGCGGGTGTTCACGCTGGCCGAATCCCTGGGCGGCGTCGAGAGCCTGATCGCCCATCCGCCGACCATGACGCATGCGGCCATGGACCCGGAGGCGCGCGCCATCGCGGGCATCACCGACGGGCTGCTGCGTCTCTCCGTCGGCCTGGAGGCGGAAGCCGACCTGCTGGCCGACCTGTCGCGGGCCTTCGAGGCCCTGGACGGCTGAGCCGGCCGGTCACTCCTCCTCGACCACGCTGAACCCGGACTCGTCCTCGACCACCCGGAAACGGGCACGCTGCACGGTCCGGGAGCGCTCGACCGCCTCGTCGCGGCACTTGTCGACATGGGCGGCGCGGTTGACCACCTGCAGGTTCGGCGCCCCCCAATAGCCGAGCAGCACCGGCCAGGGCGCGTCGCGGTGTTCCCGCCAGACCCGGTAGAGCGGCAGGGTGTGGTCGACCTCGGCCGTCTTCAGCAGGCGCTTGCCGGTGGTGGTGCAGCGATGCCGCTGGCGGAGCTTCAGCGCCCGGACCTGGGCATGCGGCGCGATCCAGAACTTCCAGGCCGCGACACAGGCCGCGTGCCAGCCGGCATTGGTGTTGGGGGCGCCGCGCGCCCAGAGATCCCGGTGCCAGCCGAACCGGTAGACCGGCTGACCGCAAATGCAGCAGGCGCCCCGGCCGCGGGCGAAGGCCGGATCGCGGTAGGGTGCCGGCGGCATGCGGAAGCTTCCGGCCCGGCCCTCGGCCCCGAGCTGCCAGGTCCAGCCCTCCGGCGTCCCGGAGCGGGCCGCCAGCGCCCGGGCCAGCCGGTCGGCGCGGAGGATGTGGTTGCGCCAGTAGCTCTCGACGGCGAGCCGCGGTGTCGGCGGGATCAGCGGGCGCGCCAAGGCGTGCTGAAGGACCGGTGCCGGGAAGACCGACGGCAGGGCCCGTTCCAGCCGCGCCCGGGCCTGCTCGTTGCGGAGGGTGCGCCAGCTCGATGTGGTCATGGTGGACCGGTGGTAACCCGGCCGGCGCCGCGCCGCGACGGCGCCGCTGCAACAGCGGGCGGCCCCCGCACGCCCGACCTTCAGGGTTAAGAAAATGTTTCCCGTGAAACATCGCGCGGCTCGTCAGAAGCAGCATGGCCGCTCCGGTCCGGCTCAGAGATCCACCCCCATCGACAGGAGGTAGGTGCGCGGCGCGCCCTGAAAGAAGGTGCCGAACGACGCGACCCCGGTCCAGTACCGCGCGTCGGTCACGTTGAGGACGCTGGCCCGGAAGGTCGTCGGCCGCTCGGCGACGAGGGTCGTGTAGCGCAGGCCAAGGTCGAGGCGGGCCCAGGCCGGCAGGGCCTGGGTGTTCGCGAGGTCGACGAACTGCCGCCCGGTGGAGATGACGGCGCCGTTGAGCGTCAGGCCGGGCAGCCCGGGCAGGTCCCACTCGGCGCCCAGGCTCGCCTGGGCCTCCGGCACGCCGATCGGCCGGTGCCCGCGATTGGCGGCGAGCGCCGTCCGGACGAGGCGTCCGTCCAGCAGGGTCACGCCGCCGACCACGCGCACCTGCGGCGTGATCTCGCCAAACAGGCTCAGCTCGAGGCCGCTGACGCGCTGCTCGCCGGTCGCCGCGAAGCGCCCCTGCGGGCCGAGTTCGCCCGCGGGCTTCGTGATCCGGAAGGCGCCAAGCGTGGCGCCGAACCGGCCGAGATCGAGCTTCACACCCGCCTCGACCTGTCGGGCCACGTAGGGAGCGAGGATCGTGCCGGAATTGGTCGCCACCGCCGGGGCCACGTCGCCGCGGCTCAGGCCCTCGATGTAGTTGCCGTAGAGCGAGACCGAGTCCCAGGGCCGCACCACGAGACCGACCATCGGGGTCGTGGCGCTCTTGTCGTACGACGAGGCCAGCGTGCCGACATTCGACAGGTAATTGTGCGCCTCCACGCGCTGGCGGCGCACACCCAGGGTCAGCAGGACGCGCTCGTCGAGGGCCGACAGCGTGTCGGCCACCGCGATCCCCGACAGGGTGCTGTCGGACAGGCGGGGCCGGCCGATGCCGTAGATCGGCGCGATGTACGGGACGAGGGCCGGCACGTAGAGGTTCGACAGGTAGGCGCCCCGGCCGGGCGAGAACCGCCGTCCCGTCGCCTCGTCGTACACGGAGCCCTGAAGCGTGAGGGCGTGGCGGATGAATCCGGTCTCGAACCGGGCCCGGACGCCGGCGTCGTAGGTGAGCCGGTCGACGCCGAGGGCGTAGAATTGCGGCGTGCTGGTCGTGTCGCCGCGGCCGTTGAGGATCGTCGGTGCCGATTGGAAGTACCGCTCCACTCCGGTCTGCCCGCCGCCGACATCCGCGAACAGCGTGACCTGATCGGTCAGGTCGTACTCGGTGCGCAGCAGGCCGCCGCGATCGTCGACGTCCGAGTATTCCCAGGGCTGGGTCAGGTTCAGGCGACCGTCGGGCGCCCGCGGTACGGGCACGCCGGCCCGCAGGAGGAACGGGCGCAGCGGCGCGTTGAAGCGGTCCGTCTGCGCCAGCAGGTAGAGCCACGCGCGGAACCGGTCACCCTGGTAGTCGAGGGCCAGGGCCCCGACGCCGGTCGTCTCAGTCTGGCGGTCGAAGGGCGTGGCGCCGCCGTGCAGGCTGCCGACGACGCGGGCGCCCCATTCCCGTCCCGGCCCCCAGCGGCGGGCGACGTCGACCTGGCTGCCGCCCCAGGCGGTCGAGCCGTAATCCAGGGTGACGCGGGTCAGGTCCGCGCCGGCGCGCTTCGGGACGATATTGACCACGCCGCCGACCGCGCCGTTCGGCGACACCCCCGTGAGGGCGGCGGACGGCCCCTTTAGGACCTCGATGCGCTCCACGTAGTCGGTGAAGATGCGGAAGCTCGGGGCAATGCCGTAGAGCCCGTCGAAGGCGACCTCGCCGCTGGTGTTCTCGTTGGACGGGAAGCCCCGGATGGAGAAGGAGTCGAACGGCGCCCCCGTGGTCTGGGTGGCGCGCACCGACGGGTCGAGGACCAGGGTCTCGGACACCGTCCGCGCCTGCCGGTCCCGGATGAGCGTGTCGGTGTAGCTGGCGATGCTGAAGGGCGCCTTCTGGATCTCGGTATCGCCCAGCAGGCCGAGGCGACCGCCCCGCGCCACCTGACCGCCGGCATAGGCCGGGACCGGTCCGCGCGGCGCGGCCGCGCTCGCGACCGAGATTTCGTCGAGCTGGACCTCCCGGCCGGCCCCGGCCTCCTCCGCGCGGGCCGCGTGCAGCCCGGAACCGACGAAGCCCAGCAGGACAGCCATCGGGAGAACCGGCCGGGCCGCGCGCCGCCGGCGCCGGTTCCGCGCGGAAACCGACACCGAGAAATCTTGAGACCGCATTGTCGTGACGAAAGCTCCGAATCACGGAGCAAGGCAGCAAATATCTCTACGTGTGTCAAAAATACATTTGGATTAATTATAATTATATTCAGCGCACGCAGGGTCGATCTACGTGATCGATATTGAGTGCGTTCTATACTGAATTCCATTGCCGAACGACATCATTATCAGTGCCTCACTCATCATCGCACGGTCGAGCCGGCGATTTCGCGGAAGGCCGGGCCAGAGCTCGGCCGAGGCGCGCGGCCGGGATCGTCGGGCCGGGCGGGGCGTGCGGGGCCCGACACGGCCGCGATCGGGTGTGGATCGCGCGCGTCCGATCGGGTTGCCGCGGCGGAGACCGGGGCGCCCGGTTGCCAGGGTTGCCCACCCCGCCTAGACGGGCCCGGCGCGAAACGTGCCTGTCACCCCTCCTCTAGTGCAGAGGTTTTCCCGTGATCACCGGTCCGTGCCTCATCGTCCAGCCGATCCACGCGGCGGGCCTCGACCGGCTGCGGGCGGCCGGATTGGAGCCGCGTCCGGCGAGCGGCACGGATCCCGAGACCCTGGCCCGCGAGGCCGCCCCGTGCGTCGCCGTCATCACCCGCAACACCGGCTTCCCGGCCCGCGCCATCGCGGCGGCCCCGGCCCTGCGGGTGATCGGCGTGCACGGCACCGGCACCGACCACGTCGCCACCGCCGAGGCGACCGAGGCCGGGATCGTGGTGGTCAACACGCCCGGCGCCAACGCCGTCTCGGTGGCCGAGCAGACGCTGGCGCTGATCTTCGCCCTGGCCAAGGCCCTGCCGGAGGCCGACCGCTCGGTCCGGCGCGGGGACGACAGCTTCAAGTTCACCGCCCGCCTGATCGAGCTGGCCGGCCTGACGCTGGGCCTCGTCGGCTTCGGGGCGATCGGGCAGGCGACGGCCCGGCTCGGCACGGCCCTCGGCCTGCGGGTGCTGGCCTACGGCCCGAGCCGGCCGGACGCCGACTTCGCCAATGCCGGCGCCCTGCGGGCTCCTTCGGTGGACGCGCTCCTCGCGGAGGCCGACATCGTCTCCCTGCACGTGCCCCTGACCCCTGCCACCCGCGGCCTGATCGGCCGGGACCAGCTCGCCCGGATGAAGCGGGACGCCTTCCTGATCAACACCAGCCGCGGTGGTCTGATCGACGAGGCGGCCCTGGTGGAGGCGCTGGAATCCGGCACGATCGCGGGCGCCGGGCTGGACGTCTTCGCGCAGGAGCCCCTGCCGGCCGACCACCCCCTCGCCCGTCAGGCGCGGGCGATCCTGACGCCCCATGTCGGCGGTTCCACCGGGTCGGCCCTGATCCGCACCGCCGAAACCGCCGCCGGCCGCGTGGTCGACGTGCTGGCAGGCCGGCGGCCGGGCGGACTGGTCAATCCGGATGTCTGGGCGCGGCGGCGCGCCCTGTGATACCCTGAGACGGGTTGCCGCCGCGGGCCGCGCGACCGATCTCCGACCGGCACCTCAGGATGAGGGCGCGGGTGGGAAGGCCGCGGTCCAACGGCTCCGACCGCGCCCGGATCAAGCCCTTTCGTCCGCACCACGACCGCCCGCCGCGCACGTTGTCATGCAATCGTCGCAGACGGGCCGGAAAGCCACGCGCTGCATCCGAGGCCAGAGAGGGCTCCATGGACTTCCACCGTCGCTTCACGGTCCTGATGTGCGCCCCCGCCTTCGATCCGGACGATCTCGAAGGGGCGCGCGTCAATCAGATCGTGGCAGCCGTGGAGCAGCGCGGCTTCGAGGTGGTGCGCGCCCGGCGGGTCGAGGACGCGGCCATCGCGGTGCAGACCGACGCCGCGGTGGGCTGCCTCGTGGTCGATTGGGGCAAGCGCGGCCTCGACGGCAAGGCCGCCGCCCTCATCGACATGATGCGCAAGCGCGGCCTGGAGATGCCGATCGTCATTATGGTCCGCCGCAAGCGGCTGGAGGACATCCCGGTCGAACTGCTCGATTTCATCGACGGCTACATCTTCCTGGCGGAGGAGACGCCGGAATTCATCGCCCGCGGCCTCGTCAGCCGGGTCACGCAATACGCCCAGACCCTCAAGACGCCGTTCTTCGGCGCGCTCGTCGACTACGCCGAGAAGGGCAACCAGCTCTGGACCTGCCCGGGCCACAACGGCGGCATCTTCTACAACCGGTCGCCGATCGGCCGGATCTTCGTGGAGCACCTGGGGGAAGCGATCTTCCGCGACGACCTCGACAACTCGGTCCTCGACCTCGGCGACCTGCTGACCCACGAGGGCCCGGCGCTGAAGGCCCAGAAGGAGGCCGCGAAGATCTTCGGGGCCGAGAAGACCTACTTCGTCCTCAACGGCACCTCGGCCTCCAACAAGATCGTCCTGTCCTCGCTGATCGCGGAGGACGACCTCGTCCTGTTCGACCGCAACAACCACAAGGCGGCGCATCACGGCGCCCTGTTCCTGGGCGGCGGCATCCCGATCTTTCTGGAAACGGACCGGAACGCCTACGGCCTGATCGGCCCCATGTATCATGAGGCCCTCGACGAGACCCGGATCCGGGAGAAGATCCGCCGGAACCCGCTGGTGACCGATCCCGAGGCGTGGCGCCGGGAGCGGCCGTTCCGCGTCGCGGTGATCGAGCAGTGCACCTACGACGGCACGATCTACGACGCCCAGGAGATCCTGGAGAAGATCGGCCACCTCTGCGACTACATCCTGTTCGACGAGGCCTGGGCGGGCTTCATGAAGTTCCACCCGCTCTACGCCCGCCGCTTCGCCATGGGGCTGACCGGCCTCGACGAGACCTCGCCCGGCATCGTCGCCACGCAATCGACCCACAAGCAGCTCGCGAGCTTCTCCCAGGCCTCGCAGATCCACACCCGCGACGGGCATATCCGCGGCCAGACCCGGCGGGTCGAGCACAAGCGGCTCAACGAGAGCTTCCTCGTCCACGCCTCCACGTCGCCCTTCTACCCGCTCTTCGCCTCCCTCGACGTCGGCGCCCAGATGATGAAGGGCCGCTCCGGCATGATCCTGTGGGACGACACGATCCGGCTCGGGATCGAGTGGCGCAAGAAGGTCCGGGCGATCCGGCGGGAATTCGAGGAGAACGAGCGCGATCCCGCAAGGCGCTGGTTCTTCGACCCCTTCGTGCCGGACGTGACGGTGAATGCCGACGGCGCCGAGGTGCCGTGGGAGAGCGTGCCGACCGACGAGCTCGCCGCCACGCCGCGCCACTGGGAGCTGAAGCCGGGCGCCCGCTGGCACGGCTTCACCCACGTGGCGCCGGGCTACGCGATCACCGACCCGAACAAGCTCACCGTGCTCACCCCCGGCTTCGACCGGCACACGGGGGCCTACGCCCAGCACGGCGTGCCGGCGCCGATCGTGGCCCAGTACCTGCGTGAGAACCGGATCGTCGCCGAGAAGAACGACCTGAACTCGCTGCTCTTCCTGCTGACCCCGGGGGTCGAATCCTCCAAGGCCGGCACGCTGATCTCGGGCCTCGTCGCCTTCAAGCGGCTCCACGACGACAACGTCCCGCTGGAGGAGGCCATGCCGGAATTCGTCAACCGCCGGCCGAACCGCTACCGCGGTGTGCGCCTGCGCGACCTCTGCGCCGAATTCCACGCCTTCCACCGGGAGGCCGGCACCTCCACGCTCCAGCGGCGCCAGTTCGCCCCGGAGCACCTGCCCGAGATGGTGATGCCGCCCAAGAAGGCCGCCCAGCTGCTGACCCGCAACAAGGTCGATTACGTGCCGATCGCCGAGGCCGAGGGGCGGATCGCCACCACGCTGATGCTGGTCTATCCCCCGGGCATCGGCACGGTGCTGCCGGGCGAGCGCCTGGACGACCGGGCCAAGCCCATGCTCGACTATTTCAAGATGTTCGAGGCCTCCGCCAACCTGTTCCCGGGCTTCGAGGCCGAGATCCAGGGCGTCTACCGCGAGGTCGATCCGGACGGGCGGATCCGCTTCCACACCTACGTGGCACGCGAGGGGGCCTGATGGAGATCGAGGTCGAGACGCCCGGCCTGGTCCCGGCCCGCACCTGCCCCGACATCGTCATCCGCGCCTCCTCGGATGCGGATGTCGAGGCGATGGTGGCGATCTACGAGCACCACATCAGCAGGGGCGTGAGCGATGTCGGCGTCGCCGAGGAGGACCGTCTGCTTCCCGACGACCTGAAGCGGCGGCGCAAGACCATGCGCAAGAAGCGCCTGCCCCACCTCGTGGCCGACCGGGACGGCGCGGTGGCGGGCTACGCCTACGCGGTGCCGTTCCGGAAACGCCCGGCCTACCGCTACACGCTGAAGCACTCGATCTACGTGCATCCCGACCACCTGCATGCCGGGATCGGCCGCCGGCTGCTGCCGGCCCTGATCGAAGCCTGCGCGGCCGGCGGCTACCGCCAGATGATCGGCTACATCGACGCCGAGAACGCGGCGTCCCTGCGGCTCCACGAGGCCTGCGGGTTCGAGCGGGTCGGCTACCTGCGGGCGGTGGGCTTCAAGTACGGCCACTGGTCGGACAGCGTCATGGTCCAGCGGGCGCTGGGCACCGGGTCGGAGGACCGGCCGGGGTAGCGGGCCGGGACGGGGCGGCGTCCGACGCCCGGCCGCCGTCATTGCGAGCGCAGCGAAGCGATCCAGGAGCGCCACACTTACGGAGGGCGCGCTACCCTGGGTCGCTTCGCTGCGCTCGCGATGACGGAGCGCGTGACACCCGCCGAAGGAGTCGACCGGGGCCGGGATCAGTGGCCGGAGGCCGGCTGCGCCGTCGCGACGATGTCGACCTCGACGCCGACATCGAGCGCCACCCATTGGCCCGAGGCCCAGGCCCCCTGGCCGACGCCGAACTCGGTGCGGACGAGGCCGACGCGCCCCACGGCATGCGCCGCGCCGCCGTCGAAGGTCAGGTGGAACGGCAGCGTCACCGGCCGGCTCGTGCCGCGGATCGTCAGCGTCCCCACTGCCGCGTAGTCGCCCTGCCCCTTGTCGACGAAGCGGGTCGCCTCGAAGCGCGCCTGGCTCGCCGCCTTGACGTCGAACCAGTCCTTCTGCGGCAGGGCCTCGTCGCGCTGGACGTCCCCGGTCCGCGCGCTGGCGAGGTCGACTAGCACGAGCGCGTGCCCCGCCTCGGGCTTGGCGGGGTCGAAATCCACGCTGGCCGTGAACCGCTCGAACCGCCCGGTGAACGGGACGCCGACCTGCACGCCCGAGAACCGGATCGCGCTCCGGGCCGGATCCACCGCCCACTCGGCGGCGGCGGCCGGCAGGGCCCCGCTCAGGAACGCGCACAAGAACGCGCCCTGCAGCGCCGCGAGCAGGCAGAGGTGACGCGCGTTCATCGGGTGGGCTCCACGATCGGGGCGGTCGACGGCCGGCGCCCCGGCAGCATGCGGCGCAGCACGTCGTCGCGCAGGAGGAAATGGTGGCGCAGGGCGGCCGCCACGTGGACGGCGAGGAGGGCCGCCAGGAACCACGCCCCCAGGGCATGGACCTGCTTGAGGAGGCCCTCGGCGGCGGCGGGGTCGGGGACGTGGGCCGCCAGCGGCAGGTGCGGCCAGGGGACGAGGCCGTAGAGCACCGTCGGGATGTTGAACGGCGACAGCGAGACCACGGCCCAGCCGGTCAGGGGCAGCCCGACGAGGAGCAGATAGAGCAGGTGATGCGCCGCCGCGGCCGCCCGCCGCTCCCGCGCCGGCATCCCAACCGGGTGCGGTGGTGGCCGGTGGGTCAGGCGCCAGAGGAGGCGCAGGACCGTCAGCGCCAGCACCGTGACGCCGACCGACTTGTGCCACTGGTAGAGCTGGAACTGGCGCAGCGGCGCCAGGGCCGCGTGCGTCATGGTCAGCCCGAGGCCGATCAGGACGAGCACGGCGAGCGCGCTCGCCCAGTGCAGCAGGATCGCCACGGCGGAGTACCGCCGCGCGGAAACCCCGTTCGCCATGGCCGATCCCCCGGTGTCAGTCCTGCTTCTCGAAGGCGCCCGCGATGGTGAGGTGCAGCTCGTCGCCGATCAGCGGCACGTAGGTCTTCACCCCGAACTCCGAGCGCTTGAGCGTGCCGGTGGCCTCGAAGCCGACCGTATACTTCTTGCTCAGCGGGTTCACGCCGGCGCCGACCAGGGTGACGTCCAGCGTCACCGGCTTGGTCACGCCGTGGAGCGTCAGGTCGCCCGTCACCTTCGCGTGGTCCTTGCCGGCCGGCGTGACCTTGGTGGACACGAAGGTCATGTCGGAGAACTTGGCGGCGTCGAGCCACTGGTCGCCCTTGAGCTCGTCGGTGAGCTTGGCGCTGGTGGTCGTCACCGAGGCGACCGGGATCTTCACCGAGAGCTTGGCCGCCGACGGGTTCTTCGGCTGCAGCTCCAGCGTGCCGGACACGTCCGAGAAGCCGCCGGCATAGTTCGAGAAGCCCATATGGGACACGCGCCAGCCGACCTGGGTGTGGCCGGGATCGACCGCGTAGGTGCCGGCCTGGATCTGCGCCGGATCGCGGGTCGGCGGGGTCTGGGCCAGCGCCGAGGTGGCGACCGGGGTGGCGACCAACAGGGCCAGCAGGCCGGAGGCGAGAATCGACTTCAAGGATGTCTCCTGCAGAGCAGACGGTCGAGCGCGATTCGCTGCGCCGCAGCAGCCCTGTAGACCCGTTCACGGCACCGGTTGAGCCTGCTATCCGGAACCCCATGGTTGCGAGAACGGAAACCTTCCGGGGCGGACTCGAGGATGTTCGGGCCTTCTGCGCCGTCGTCGATCTCGGCACGGTGACGGCCGCGGCCGCGAGCCTGCAGGAGACCAAGGGCAGCGTCAGCCGACGGATCTCCCGCCTGGAACAGGCGCTGGGCGCCCGGCTGATGGCGCGCACCTCACGGGCGGTCTCGCCGACGGCCGAAGGGCTGGCCTTCTATGCCAAGGCGCAGGAGAGCCTGACCCTCCTCGACGAGGCGGCCGAGACCGCCCGCGACGCCCGCACGGTGCCGACCGGGCACCTGCGGATCACGACCTCGATCGATTTCGGGATCGAGGTGATGCCCGAGATCGTCGCGAGCTTCCGGACCGCCTACCCGCAGATCACCGTGGAGATGCTGAACACCGACGCGCGCCTCGACCTCGCGGCCAACCGGATCGACCTCGCCCTGCGTCTCGGCGGCGCGGAGGAGACCGGCTACCGCGCGATGGTCCTCGCGACCCTGGCTCTGGGCCTCTACGCCGCCCCCGCCTATCTGCTGCGCCGCCCGGCCCCGACGGACCTCGCGGGCCTGCACGACCACGACCTGATCCTCGCCCGGGAGCGGATCGGCACGGCGGGACTGGTGCTGACCGACGGGCAGGGCCGTACCGAGCCGCTGGCCTTGAGCCCGGCCATCCGGGTCAGCGACTTCGCCACCGCGCACCGGCTGACCCTGGCGGGCGCCGGGATCGGCCATCTCCCGAGCCTCGTCGCCGCCCGCGCCGTGGAGGCGGGGGAGATCCTGCGGGTGCTCAGCCCCTGGGCGACCCGCGGCGCGCATCTGCGCGCCGTCACCCTCGCGGGGCGCGAATTGCCCGCCCGTGTCCAGGTCTTCCGCGAGCATGTCCGCAGCGCCCTGGCGGCGCGCGACTGCCCCGGCGCCACCCTGAACGGCGACGACCCAAACAGATGACGCCCTCTCTTGCGCCGAAGATGACAGGGGCTGCGATCGGAATGGGCATCGCCCGGGCGACCGCCTGAGCCGAGCGACCCGCCGCCACCCTGTTCGTTCTGCCGTCGGCGGGCCGGTCCATCACGACCGACTTATATCTGCGCCGTGGCGACAGCATCGCTCTGCGCACCGGCGATGCGCACCTACCCCCGGACCAGCCGGCGGATCTCGCCATCCCGTGCGCGACGCACCCTTCCGCCGCGTCGGAGTCCGGGCTTCGGAGCGCGGCTCAGCCGTCGCGACCGAGGCCGAGACCGCGGATGATGTCGCCGATCGGATCGATCTTCGGGGACGGGGCGGCCACCGGGGCCGTCTGGGGGGCCGCGGCGACGACGGCGGGCCGATCGGATTGCGCGGTACGCTCGAGTGCGGCGTGGCGAAGCCGGGCAGCCCGGCGCGACCCGCGCTCCGCCCCCTTCGGCCGATGCGTCGCCACGGCCTTCCGCAGCGGTTCGGCCGGACGTGCCATCTCGGCCGGAAGCGGCGCGGTCGGCATCGCCGTGGAGGGAACCGCGGCGGCGATCCGCGGCGTCGGGCCAGCTGCCAGCGCCCCGGTGGTCTCCGGTGCCGACGCGTGGGCCGGGGGATTCACCCAGGCGGCCGGCGCGACCGGTGCCGCAGCCGTCACGACCGGACGTGCAGGGCGTGTCTGCACCTCGTAATTGCCCGGATGCAGAATATGCGCGGCCGCCACCAGCCCGAATACGGCAACGGCAGTGGTACCGAGGGTGGAGCGGTAGTGTTCCATGGCGGAAAAACGTACCGCCAAGCTCCCGGTTCCGCGCCATCGAACCGTGCGTCGGCGCAAACAAAAAAGGCCACTCCCGAAGGAGCGGCCCGAAGTCTAGGGAGGAAACGCCCAAGAAGGGCAGCGGGATCGCGACGCCATCGCCATCCCGCAATGCAAAGATAGGATACCGCAGTGCGGCATGCAACGGATCGGACGCCGGGGAGATATGCATATGCTCCCCTGTCGGGCCGCTCAGCCATGCGCCTGAAGCATGTCACCGCGCGGGATCGCGGACGGACCGCGCGACGTGCAGGGCGCCCTGCACGCGGATCTGGCGGTGATGGGTGGACGCGAACGGGATCTAGGCCCCCCCGGACCGACCATCCTGGCCGATGAGCCGCTCGATCTCCGCCTCCGCGACGGCGCGTGCCGCGTGCTCGGAGGTGTACGGGCGGAACGACCCCCGGACCAGCTTGCCGCGGTCGCGGATCGCCCAGGTGAAGCGGCCGGGATCATGCCGGCTCGGCCTGACCTCGACCGTGTAGAGATGCCCGCCCGTCGCACCCATGCTGGGAATGTGCGGAAGCGTCCCGCATCGGGACAGGGGGTGCGACCCTGGGCGTCAGCCCCGGTCGCGAGAGCCGTTCTCCCCGCGTTGCTATGGCGCGCTCCGGACCAGGGCCGGCCGTCCGACCCGCCCCCGTCCTCCTGAGGGGCCGGAGCGCGAGCCCCTCAGGCGGAGAGGGGTGGATCGGAACGCCGCAGAGGCCGCATCGTCGGTCCCGTCACCCCGCGGTCGGGAATCACAAAACCAGGCTGCACCCCGTGCGGGAACGGCCCTAGCGCGCCGGCCGCCGCCGGCCCTGGGCCGGTCCGCGCGGTCCGGCGCCGCCCGCCGGTCGGCCCTCGCCCCGGCCCTCGTCCCGAGTCTCGGCCTGCCCCTCGGTCCGGGTCCCGAGCCAGACCACGTGCTTCGGGCCGCTGCCCCGGCCGCTCGCGTGGACGCGCTGCTCGTCGACCGCGAAGCCGGAGCGCTGCAGGCGGCTCTTGAACTTCCGGTCCGGCGCGCCCGACCAGACGCCCAGGATGCCGCCCGGCCGCAGGGCCCAGCGGGCGCGCTTCAGGCCCCAATTGTCGTAGAGCCGGTCGTTCGCCTTGCGCATCAGCCCCTCCGGGCCGTTGTCGACGTCGAGCAGGATCGCGTCGTAGCGCGCCGGGCCGGCCTGGATCAGGCGGTTGACGTCGGCCTCCTGCAGGTCGACCCGCGGATCGTCCAGGCAGCCGGCGAAGACGTGGGCGAGCGGCCCCCGGGCCCAGGCGACCACGGCGGGCACCAGTTCGGCCACCACCACCTGCGCCTCCGGCCCGAGGCCTTCGAGCGCCGCCCGCAGGGTGAAGCCCATGCCGAGGCCGCCGATCAGGATCCGGGCCCGGGGCCGGTCCTGGAGCCGCGCGCAGGTCATCGCGGCGAGCGCCACCTCGGAACCGCTGCGCCGGTTGTTCATGAGCTCGATCGTGTCGGCCATGATGGCGAATTCGTCGCCGCGCCGCATCAGGCGCAGGTCGGTGCCGCCCCCGGGCACGGATCCGGTATCGAGATGAACCCAGGGTATCACGCACACGTCCTCGGCTTGCCGGCGCCCGTCCCGTACGGGCGGCGGAGGGATCGCGGCAGGAGCAAGGCGGCGCCCGGACCCGGCAGTGCGCGTCGCGCAACCCCCTGCCCGGCGACGCACCTTGCCGCGACCGATTCCGGCGGCGTATCAGCACCTATGGCCAAACGCATCAAGTCGAGACCCCAGGAGCGGGGCTCCGTTCTGTTCGATATCGTCTTCACGGACGGTTCACGGGCCTCGAACCGGCGTGTGCCGGCCGAGATCCTCGGCGGCCTGGACGGCGACGAGCCGGCCCGGCAGCTCATTGCCGAGCAGGAGGAAGAGATCGCCCGCAAGGCCGGACGGCCGGGCCGCGCGATCGAGAGCCTGACGCGCTCGCCCGTCGTCAAGCCGAAGCCGGTCGTCTGACCGGAGCGGTCAGGCGCTCTCGGCCAGCCGGCGCAGGACCTCGTCGCGCAGGGCCTCGTTCATCGCCGCGAACCGGGCCTGCAGGCGCGTCCGCAGCCACGGGACCAGGGCGGGAGCGAGCAGGCCTGCGACGGCCACCGCCTGGACGAGGCGGACCCCGTCGGCGGTCTCGAGGATCCGGACCTCGTGCTCGCCGACGAGCAGGGGCGGCATCGTGAGGCCGCCGCGCCAGGCGAGGCGCCGGCCGGGCTCCCAGCCGGTCACCGTCACCTGGCGCGTCCGGTAGGCGCGGCCGTTCAGGGTCCGCTCCAGGCGCCAGCGCGCGCCCTCGCGCAGGCGGCCCGCCGCCTTGCGGATATACGGGTTCCACGCCGGGTAGGAATCCAGATCCGTCAGCACGGACCAGACGAGTCCGGCCCGCGCGGGGATCGCGATCTCCGTGCTGCTGATCCGAACGCCCGTCATGCCTTTCCTCCCGTCGCCCTCCCGCCGCCCTCCCGCCGGCGCCCGTTCGCCCCGGCCGCTCCCGCTCTCCGAGACCGCGCGCCGCCCACCCGGCGGTTCAGACCGCGCCCTCGACCACTTCCAGCGCCCGCAGGATGGCGAACCCGATCCGCTCGGCCTCGGTCTCCGCGTCGGCGGGGAGCAGCGCCACGGTCTCGACCCCCCGCTCGTCCTCCGGACCGACCACGACCCGGATCACGTCGCCCTCGACCGCCGACGGGTCCCGGATCAGGCCGACCCGATGGCCGGCCCCCGTGCCGAAGACGCGCAGGGGCGCCTGGGCGGGATCGGGCTCCGGTTCCGGCGCGGGGGTGCGGGGGACGCCGAAGGCGGGGCGGATGACGTTGTCGTCGGACATGCGGAACCCAGTCTCCGTTCGTACGCGGGTGCCGGTGCGGGCGGGGCTCAGGCCGGCCCGGTCCGGGGGGCGGCGAGACCCGCCGTCGCGAGCACCGCGTCGGCCAGCACCTCCAGGCCGGCCCCGGCCCAGGCCGGCGTGATGCTCTCGGCCTCGTTGTGGCTGATCCCGCCGTGGCAGGGGCAGAACACCAGGGCCGCCGGCACCGCGCGGGCGCAGTAGACGGCGTCGTGGTAGATCGCGGTCGGCATCCGCGTCCAGGCATGGCCCCGCGCCTCCGCCGCCGCCTGGACGCGATCCACCAGAACCGGATCGAACGGGGTCGGGGGCGCCCGCCAGAACTCCGAGACCTGGATCGTGACGCCGCGCCCGGCCGCCAGCGCGTCGGCCCGGGCGCGGATCCGCGTCCCCATCGCCTCCAGCTGCGCGGTGTCGCCGTGGCGGGTGTCGAGGCTGAACCAGACCCGGCCGGGCGTGATGTTGCGGCTCGCCGGCTCCGCCTTCAGCACGCCGACGGTGGCGCGGCCGCGCTCGCCCCCCTCGCCGACCGCCGTCTCGGCGATGTCCTCCAGCGAGGCGATCAGCGCCGCCGCGGCCATCATCGCGTCCCGCCGGCCCGCCATGGGGCTGCCGGCATGGGCCTCCTCGCCCAGCACGGTGATCTCGTACCAGATCTGGGCGAGCGCCCGGTCGACCACCCCGATGGTGAGGCCGGCCTCCTCCAGGCGCTTGCCCTGCTCGATGTGGAGCTCGAAATAGGCGCCGATCTCCCGCAGGGCGGCCGGATCCGCCGTGCCCTGCCAGCCGATGCGCCGCAGCGCGTCGCCGAAGACGTGGCCCGCGAGGTCCCGGGTCGCCAGGATGTCGGCCTCCGGGACGATGCCCATGGCGACGCCGCTGCCGCTCATCGGCGGGGCGAAGCGCGCGCCCTCCTCGTTGCACCAGTTGATCAGCAGGAGCGGCGCCTCGGTCTCGATCCCGGCCTCGTGCAGGGCGCGCATGATCTCGAGCCCGGCCAGCACGCCGAGGGGTCCGTCGAACTTGCCCCCGGTGGGCTGGGTGTCGAGATGGCTGCCGATGGCCACGGGCTTGCGGCTCGGATCGCGCCCGGGGCGGTGGAAGATCATGGTGCCGACCCGGTCCACGGTGAGCGTCAGCCCCGCCGCCTCGCCCCAGCGTTGGAACAGGGCGCGGCCCTCGGCGTCGCGGTCAGTCAGGGCCTGCCGGTCGTTGCCGCCGTTGGGGAGCGCGCCGATCCGGGCGAGGTCCATCAGGCTGTCCCAGAGCCGGACCTGCGAGAGCGGGAGGTTGATGCGGTCCACCGTGCGCTCCATGGTGCCTCTGCCGAATGCCGACCGGACGGTGCAGGTTACGGCGCACCGGCAACCCGCACCAGGGTCGGGCGACGCGCGTTCCGGCGGCCGGGCAGCGGCCGTCCCGGAGCCCGGGGCGGAGTGCGGAATTCTCTCCGATCGCGCGGTCTACCCATCATTTGTGATCGAACTTTCTCTGCCGCAGCGATGTGGATCCGGTCTTTGTGCCGTGATGGGACGACCGAGACCTGTCGAGGAACGCCGAGATTCGCCCTGCGCCGCATCGATGTCTTCCTCGGCCGCAATGCGACCCGAAACTCGGCGGCCGCGACGCCGCGTATGAAGCTGTCGACCGGGACGATACTGGACATCCGGCTTGCCGCGCGCATGTGGCGCGGATCAATCTGTCCATCATCGTACAATCATCGATACTAGCCAGTTCGGAGAGGATTCCATGATGCTGGCTTCTACGGCAGCCTCTGCCCTGCAGGCCGCCGGACTGATCGGACTCTGGGATACGGACGTCCGGGTCGGCCGGTCGGTGCTCGACACGGGCGCGGCGTCTCTTCTGGCGGGGGACCCGCGGCTCGCCGGGACGCCGCTGCCGCTGGACGCCGCCCTCGGCCGCATCCACCCGGCGGACCGGGACTGGGTGTTCGGCCGGATCCACCATGTCCGTCGGACCGGGGGCCCGGTTTCGCTGGAGTTCCGCATCCTGACCGGGGCGGGCGAGACCCGCTGGATCCTCAACCGCGGCTGCCTGACGCCCGACGCGGACGGCGCGCTGCGGGGGCGCGGCGCCTATATCGACGTGACGGATCTCCATCCGCCGTCGGTGCGGGACGCGGAGGGCAGCGGCGCCGCGCAGGGGGCCGACCTGAACGTCGCGGCCGACCACGGCATCGCGGTCCACGCGGCGCTGGAGCGCCACGGGGACCCTTATCTGAAGACGGTCTCGGAGATGCTGCTCCTCGGGATCGGCCGTGCGCTGGCGCGGCGCGAGCCCTGAGGAATCCGCAGGCTCAGGTGCGCCAGGGATGGGCCGGCAGTTCGGTCTGGCCGATGGCCTTGGCGCCGGCTTCCGCGACGGTGTGGTCGTTCTCCACCGTCGAGCCGCTGACCCCGATGGCGCCCGACATCACGCCGTCGGCGTCGACGATCGGGATCCCGCCCGGGAAGGTGATCAGCCCGTCGTTGGAGTGCTCGATCCCGTAAAGCGGACCACCCGGCTGGGACAGCTGGCCGATCTGGCCGGTCATCATGCCGAAGAACACCGACGTCTTGGCCTTCTTCTGGGCGATGTCGATGGACCCGACCCAGGCATCGTCCATGCGGTGGAACGCCTTGAGGTTGCCGCCGGAATCCACCACGGCGATGCACATCTGGGTGCCGGGCTCGACGGCCTTCGCCCGCGCGGCCGCGATCGCCGTCTCGGCCTGCTCGATCGTCACGTGCATGGGACACTCCCGTTCGCGTTGTCTGCGCGACAGGCTGTGACGGTTTGAAGCGCCCGGCGCAAGATCGACCGCAGATCGGCGGCGCGCTCAGCCGGCGCGCTCCCGGGCGGCGCGGATGCGCTCCAGGAGGTCGGCCGCCAACGCCGCGCACCCGGCGGAATCCGGGCAGGGCCGCTTCCACACCACCCGTCCCTCGCGCAGGATGACGTCCGCCTCGGCGGCCATCGCGGGTAGCGGCCGGTCCGGCCGCAGATCGGCCGCGACGCCCTGCGGGCCGCCCCGGAGCCGGGCGACGCCCAGCGCGCAGCAGGATGCGCGCAGCCGCGCGAGGTCGAACAGGGCGAGCACCGGCGCGGGGGCCGCGCCGAACCGGTCCTCGACCTCGCCGGCCAACGCTTCGATCGCCTCGGGATCCTGCAAGCGCAGGAGGCGCGTGTAGAGGCTGAGGCGGATCTCGGGCTCGGGGACGTAATCCTCGGGAATGCGGCTCGGCAGACCGAGTTCGATCTCGGGGCTCCAATCCTCGGCGCGCTCGCCCTTGGCGGCGGTGAGCGCCAGCTGCAGCAGGTGCTGGTAGAGGCCGAGCCCGACGAGCTTGGCGTGACCCGCCTGATCCTCGCCGACGAGGTCGCCGGCGCCGCGCAGATCGAGGTCCCGGGCGCTGACCGCGAAGCCGGCGCCGAGGCGGTCCAGGGCCTCCAGGGCCCGCAGGCGCTGGAGCGCCGCCGCCGGGGGCGGCGCTGCCGGGTCGCTCAGCAGATGGACGGTGCCGCGCCGCTGGCCGCGGCCGACGCGGCCCCGGAGCTGGTGGAGCTGCGCCAGCCCGAACCGGGCGGCCTCCCAGACCAGCATGGTGTTGGCCCGGGGCACGTCGAGACCGCTCTCCACGATGGCGGTGGCGAGCAGGACGTCGCCGTCGCCATCCGCGAAGCGGACCATGACCTCGTCCATGGCGGAGGGCTTGAGATCCCCGTGCGCCACCAGGATGTCGAGGCCCGGCACGAGGGCGCGCAGCCGCTCGGCCATGGGGCCGATATCCTCGATCCGCGGGCAGACCACGAAGCTCTGGCCGCCCCGGCGGTGCTCGCGGATGAGCGCCTCGCGGACCGCCTCGGCGTCGAAGGGCGCCACCACGGTCCGGACCGGCTGGCGCAACGCCGGCGGCGTGGCCAGCACGCTGAGGCTCTGGAGGCCGACGAGCGCCGCCTGGAGCGTGCGCGGGATCGGGGTCGCGGTGAGCGTCAGGACGTGGCCGCCATCCGCGAGGCGGCGCAGGTCGGCCTTCATCTTCGCGCCGAAGCGCTGCTCCTCGTCGATCACGGTCAGGCCGAGATCCGCGAAGGACACCCCGCTGCCGGCGAGCGCGTGGGTGCCGACCACGAGCCGGATCGTGCCGTCGGCGAGCCCCGCCTTGACGCGCTTGGCCTCGGCCGGCGCCACGAGGCGCGAGAGCTGCGCCACCTCCACGCCGAACCGCCCGAAGCGGCGGCGCAGGGTCTCGGCATGCTGGCGGGCCAGCACGGTGGTCGGGGCGATCAGCGCCGCCTGCCGGCCGGAGAAGATCGCGGCCGCGAGCGCCCGGAGCGCCACCTCGGTCTTGCCGAAGCCGACATCGCCGCAGACCAGCCGGTCCATCGGCCGGCCGGAGGCGAGGTCGGCCATCAGCGCATCGACCGCAGCCGCCTGATCGGGCGTCGGCGCGAAGCCGAAGCCCGCGGCGAACCGCTCCATGTCCCGGGCCGGGGGCGACAGGACCGACGCCTCCGTCTCCCGGCGGGCGCGGGCGGCCTCCAGCATCAGGCGGGCGGTCCGCGCCATGGTGGCCTCGGCCTCCAGGCGGCGCCGGGGCCACGTGCCGCCGTCGAGCTTGTCGAGGGTGACGGCGTCGGGCTCCGGACCGTAGCGCCAGATCCGGTCGGCCTGGGTCACCGGCACCATCAGGATCGCGTCGCCGGAAAAGCGCAGGCGCAGGGCCTCGGAGGGCTCCTCGCCCCGGGTCGTCACCGCCTCCAGCCCCTCGAACACGCACAGGCCGTGATCCCGGTCGACGGCCACGTCGCCGGGGCGCAGGTCGACCTCGCCCATGGGCAGGATCGCCCGGGCGCCCCCCGTGACGGCGGCCTCCGGGCCGAACAGGTCGGCGGCGGCGATCACGGTCGCGCCCTGCTCGGGCACCCGGAAGCCGGCCGCCAGCGGCGCCTCCAGGGCGAGGACGTCGCCGGGTGCCGCCTCGGCGACGTCGGCCCAGGCGTCGATCAGCCGGATCGGGCGCTCGGCGATCTTGCCCGCCTGGCGCACGAGGCGCCGGAGCGGCCGGACCGAACCGGCGAGCACGACGACGTCGCCGGCCTTCAGCCGCTCGCGCAGGACCTTGGCGAAGGCCGTTCCCGGCCGGCGCTCGCCGGCGAAGGTCGGCATGGCCCGGGGCTCCCCGGCCGCCTCGGTGACGGCAAGCCGGCCGTGCGCCGCCACGATGGCGCGCCACGCCTCCGGCGTCAGATAGAGGGCGGCGCCGGGCTGCCCCTGCGCGTCGCGGGCGGTCAGCCGGCCCCGCGCCTCGTCCATCTGCTCGAAGAAGGCGTCGACCCGGGCCTGCGTGCCGTCCTCGACCGCGAGGCGCGCGCCGGGCACGTAGTCCAAGAGGGTGACGAGGCGGGGGTAATAGCGGTCCAGGCGATGCTCCTGGCCGGTGAAGGGCTCGAAGCTCTGGCCGGATCCGGGCTCCAGGATGATCTCGGTGGCGGGATCGATGACGAGTTCGTCCGCCTCGGCCACCGAGCGCTGCGAGATCGGGTCGTAGGAGCGGATCGCCGTGACGCGCCCCTCCGCGTGCTCGATCCGGCAGGGCCGCGGCGCGGCGGCGGGGAACACCTCGACGGTGCGGCCGCGGACGGCGATCTCGCCGGGCTCGTCGACCCGTTCGTCGAGGATGTAGCCGAGGCGCTTCAGGTCGGCGGTCGCGGCGGCGACGTCGAGGGGGTCGCCGACCCGCAGGGTCACGCGGGCCGAGGCCCAGGTCTCCGGCGGCGGCACGCGCTGCACGAGGGCGGGGGCGGTCGTCAGCACGAAATCCGGCAGCGCCTCCCGGTCGGTCAGCCAGCGCAGCACCGCGGCCCGGGCGCCCATCATGGCCCGCGACGGCGAGGCGTGGTCGAAGGGCAGGCAGTCCCATTCGGGATAGATCGCGACCTGCGCGTCGGGATCCAGCGCCCGGAGGGTCGCGGCGAGGTCCTCGAGGCGGCGGGCATCCCGGGCGACATGCACCACCGGACCCGGGCCCTCGGCATAGGCCAGGAGCGCCACCGCCAGGGCGCCGGTGGGCATCAGCGGCGCGTCCTCCAAGCCCTGATGGGCGCCCGCCTTCGTCCTGCGCTTGGCCATGCCTGATCCGAACCCGTCCCTCTTGAGCCGGCAACGCCGCACCGCCCCCGCGGGCTCCCGGCCGCGGCGATCCGATCCACAGCCGTGACCGCGCGGCCTCCGGTGCGGTCCGCGCCGGCACAGATCACGAAGACACCGCAGCGGGCGCCCGGACGGGATCGTCGGCCCGGACAAGACTTGGCCGGCGCCTGTGAAACCATGTTGTCGCCGACGATCCGATGCGAATGTCGACTAATGGACTGTCGCGGAATGCTTGGGCTGGTCGCGCCGCCGGGCCCGTGAGGCAGAGTTTCATTAGGGAGGCGCGGGCGCTTACGCTATGACGGTCCCGTGTCGCAGACCGAGACAATATCCCGCCCGTCGGGTTTCGAGCCCGAGCATCCCCAGCGGCTCGCCGCCTTGCGCGCCTACGCCATCCTCGACACGCCGCCGGAGCGCGCGTTCGACGAGATCGCCGAGATGGCCGCCCAGGCCTGCGGCACGCCGATGGCCCACATCAATTTCGTCGATGCCGACCGGCAGTGGATCAAGGCCGCGTTCGGCCACCCCGCGCGGGCGATGCCGCTCGATTTCGGCTTCTGCACCGAGGCCATGCGCGAGGACGGCGTCCTCGTGCTGCCCGATCTGGCCGCGCTGCCGGACCGCGCCGCCAATCCGCTCGTGGCCGGCGAGCCGCACCTGCGCTTCTACGCCGGCGTGCCCCTGGTGACGCCGGACGGCTGGGCCATCGGGACGCTCTGCGTCCTCGACCGCGTCCCGCGCACCCTGACCGACCAGCAGATCTTCATCCTCAAGGCGCTCGCCCGGACGGTGATGACGCAGCTGGATACCCGGAATGCCGAGGCCGCCCTGCGCCGGAACGAGGAGCGCTACCGCTCGCTGTTCACCTTCATCGATGCCGGCTTCTGCCTGGTCGAGCTGACGTTCGAAGACGGCCGGGCGGTCGATTACCGCTTCCTGGAGGCCAATCCCGCCTTCGAGCGGCAGACCGGCCTGACGGACGTGGTGGGGCGGTGGATGCGGGACATCGCCCCCGATCACGAGCAATGCTGGTTCGACCTCTACGGCCGCGTCGCCCTGACCGGCGAGCCGGTCCGCGTCGAGCAGGCCGCCAAGGCCCTCGGCCGCTGGTACGACGTGCACGCCTACCGGGTCGACGGGCCGGGCCGGAACCGCGTCGCGATCCTGTTCAACGACATCACCGAGCGCCGCCGGAGCGAGATCGCACTCCGCGCCCGGGAGGCGGAACTCCGGCTGGTCGCGGACGCGATGCCGGTCCTGATCGCCTTCATCGACCGCACCCTCACCTATCGGTTCGCCAACGCCGCCTACGAGTCCTGGACCGGCTGCAGGCCCTCCGAGGTCGTCGGGCAGACCGTGCGGATGCTCATCGGTCCCGAGGCCTTCGCGATGCGGCAGGCCGCCTTCGAGCGGGTGCTGGCCGGGCAGGAGATCCGCCGGGAATGGACCTGGACGCTCCCGAACGGCGAGACCCGCGTCGCCGACACCCGCTACCTGCCGCGCCGGGGAGCGGACGGAGGGGTCGACGGATTCTACGTCTTCGCCCACGACGTCTCGGAGCGGAAGCGGATCGAGGCGCTGCTCCAGTCCCGGGCGGAGCGCCTCGAAGCGCAGGTCGCCGCCCAGACCCGCGACCGCGACCGGGTCTGGACGCTGTCGCCGGTGCTGAAGCTCGTCGCGGACCGGGACGGGCGGGTCCAGTCGGCGAACCCGTCCTGGAGCCGGGCGCTCGGCTGGTCGGAGGCCGAGACCCTGGGCCGGGCCGCCCTCGACTTCGTGGCCGCCCCGGAGCGGGCGGCCGCGCAGGCGGCGCTGCGGCCCCTCTGCGACGAGAGCCGGGTCGAGGATGTCGAACTTTCCTGTCTGACCCGCGCCGGCGACCGGCGCCGGGTGCTCTGGACCGTCGTGCCGGAGGACGGGCTGTTCTACGGCTTCGGGCGCGACATCACCGAGCAGCGGCAGGCCGAGGAGGCCCTGCGGCAATCGCAGAAGCTGGAGGCCATCGGCCAGCTCACCGGCGGGGTGGCCCACGACTTCAACAACCTCCTGACCATCATCCGGTCCTCCATGGAATTCCTGCGCCGGCCCGACCTCGCCGAGGAGCGCCGCCGCCGCTACGTCGACGCGGTCTCCGACACCGTGGACCGCGCGGCCAAGCTCACCGGCCAGCTCCTCGCCTTCGCCCGGCGCCAAGCGCTGAAGCCCCAGGTCTTCGACATCGGCGCGCGCCTGCGCAGCATCGCCGACATGCTCGACTCGGTTACCGGCGCGCGCATCCGCGTCATCATCGAGCTGCCGGAGACGCCCCGCTTCGTGCGCGCCGACGAGAGCCAGTTCGAGACCGCGCTGATCAACATGGCGGTCAACGCCCGCGACGCCATGCGTGGGGAAGGCAGCCTGACCCTGCGCCTGGAGGGCGAGTGCCCGATGCCGCCGATCCGCGGGCATGCCGGCGCGCCGGGGCCTTTCGTGGCCGTGCGGGTTTCCGATACCGGCGGCGGTATCCCGGACGCCGATCTGGGGCGGATCTTCGAGCCGTTCTTCACCACCAAGGAGATCGGCAAGGGCACCGGCCTCGGCCTCAGCCAGGTCATCGGCTTCGCCAAGCAGTCGGGCGGCGACATCGACGTGGCGAGCACGCTCGGGCGCGGCACGACCTTCTCGCTCTACCTGCCCCAGGTCGAGGCGCCCGCAGAGGTCGCCGAGGCCGACCGCGACCGCCGCCGGGCGGCGGAACCGCGGCGGGGCCTGTGCATCCTCGTCGTGGAGGACAATCTCGGGGTCGGCCGGTTCTGCACCCAGATCCTGGAGGATCTGGGCCATGCCCCGGTCTGGGCGAAATCCGCCGAGGAGGCGCTGGGCGAACTCGGGCGGACGCCCGACCGCTTCGACGTGGTCTTCTCCGACGTGGTTATGCCGGGGATGGGCGGCTTCGCCCTCGCCCGGCAGCTCCAGGCCGACCGTCCCGACCTGCCGGTGGTGCTGACCTCGGGCTACAGCCACATCCTGGCCACGGACGACGCCCACGGCTTCACCCTCGTGCGCAAGCCCTACTCCGCCGAGCAGCTCGCCCAGGTCCTCTACGAGACGGCGAAGCGCGGCGGGCAGCCGGCCGCCCCGGCGCCGCAGCCGGGCGGCGCTGACGGGGCGCGCGATCCTTAACCGCCTTCGCCCGAATTCGTCCGCGTTCTAACCTAAGCATTTTGGGCCACACCGGACTGGATGTATTGTATTCGCCTCGACAATCGGGGCGCGAGACCGCCATGCCGCTGACCGGACGCTTCTGGTTCCGCCGGACCTGGACCGGCAAGCTGATCCTGCTCGTCGAGGAGGAGCGCGGGCGCTGGTTCCGTCGCCACCTCGGCCGCAAGCTGCGCTGGCGCGATGCGCGGCTCCTCGACCTCGCCGAAGCGCCCCTGCGGAACCTGATGACGCTGGAGCGGACCTACCGCGCCGAGTTTGGACCCGGAGACCTGCGCCGGCCGGTCGGAATCGCTCCGGTGACGGGCGCATTGCCGTTGCGACGCGGCGTTTCGGATCCAGGAACAAGACCACCTGTGTCGAGTTGATGCCGGGCCAGACGGTGCCGACCGCATTGTCCGGCCGCCCCGCTCGGGCGTTTCCTCCCTAGACTTTCGGACCGTTCTCTTGAGGGCGGTCTTTTTTTATTGTCGGTCCCCTTCCCCAGCCCGGCCCGGGGCGAAGAGTTCTCAAGTTTCTCTTAGAAGATCATCCGGACCGCCGCCCGGGTCGCCGTCCGGCCCCGCCTCCAAGGCCAGAACCGCGAAGGTCGCGAGCCAGTGCTCGCCCATGTAGTCGCCGGTGACGTGCGGGAGCCCCGCCGCGAGGTGATCCTCCGCGGCCGCGCCCAGGAGCGGCCGGCGGGGATCGTCCGCACCGAGGGCCGCGGCCAGCGCGCGGAAGCACCATGCGCGGCTGAGGTTCAGCCCGTCGAGATGGGCGATCTTGCCGTCCGAGCGGTCGGTCACGCGGGCCGGGCGGAACAGGGTCGCGGGCCGGGACGCCGGGAGATCGGGCAGGAACCGGTCGAACCAGGGCGCGAAACGCGTGGGGGGCAGCAGCCGGCGCATGCATTCGGCCTCGATCAGCGCGGAGGACAGGAAGTCGTCGCCGCCGGGCTCGCCCCAGGCCGGGCAGTCCGTGTCCGCCCCGTACCAGCGCTCGGCGGTGTCGCGCAGCAGGGCGGTCAGCCCGGCATCCCCCGCGCCCTCCGCGTAATCGGCCGCCAGGCGCAGCGCGAAGGCGGTGTTGAAATGGGTCCCGACCCGTACCGGATAGACGGCGACCGGCAGGAAGTCCCGGAACCGCTGCGCGATCATCCCGGCCAGCGGCGCCAGGGCCTCGGACCAGCGGCGCTCGGGGAGCGCGGAGAGTTCGTCGGCGAGCTTCAGGAGCCAGCCCCAGCCGTAGGGCCGCTCGAAGCCCCGGGCGGTCGGGGCGGCGAAGTAGGCGCATTCCCCCGCCACCGTCTCGGGGGTCAGCTGCGCGTCGAGCCGGGCGCGGATCGCCGGGGCCTGGGGGCCGTCCGGGTACAGGCGCAGCACGCGCGCCAGCAGCCAGGTGCCGTGGACGCAGGAATGCCAGTCGTAGCTGCCGTGGAAGGCCGGGTGCAGGGCCGCGGGGGTGCGGGCATCCGCTGGACCGGCCAGGACGTGCCCGGGCTTGTTCGGATATTCGCGGGCGACGTGGCCCAGGGCGACCGCGGCGAAGCGCGCGGCGATGTCGGGGGTGAGCGCGGTCGTCATCGCGGGCATGGCGTCATCGCGGGCCTCCGGGGCGGCGGAGCGGCCGGCATAGCGGGTTTTCCGGTGCGGCGTCAGCGTCTCCGGATCCTTTGCCGGCAGGCCCCCGGATCGGCTATTCCGGGACGGCCAAGCCGACGCGCCGCGTCGGCTCGATCGGGGAGCCCTCATGCGCCGCGCGCCGTTCGCCGCCCTCCTCGTGGCGCTCTCCGCGATGGCCGCGGTCCCGGCCGCGGCCGCCCCCGATCCGAGCCGCGACGTCCTGTGGGCGGCGCTGAAGACCTGCGTGCTCGCCAAGCGGCTCGCCAACCGGACCTTCCCGTGCCTCTCGGTCGACCTGGGCGACGCGGATCGTCCGGGCTCGGCGGTGCTGCGCGCCCCCGGCGAGCCGACCCACAGCGTCGTCATGCCCACCGACACCGTGGCGGGCCTGGAGGCACCGGTCCTGCGCGGGCCGCGGGGCGCCGCCTACTGGCGGGCGGCCCTGGCGGCGCGGCCGCTCGTGTCGGACGTGCTGAAAGGGAAGCTGTCCCCCGCGGAGGTCGGGCTGGCGGTCAACTCGGCCCGGGGCCGCAGCCAGGACCAGCTGCACATCCATCTCGACTGCCTGAAGCCGAGCGTGCTCAAGGCGGTCCGGGCGCACGGCCGGCAGGTGCGCCACACCTGGAGCCGCTTCCCGGTGCCACTGGCCGGCGACCGCTACTACGCCCTGCGCGTGCTGGAGGCGGAGGCCGCGCAGTTCAACCCGTTCGCGGCCCTGCACACCCTGCCGGGCGCCCGGCCGGACCTGCACCGGACGAGCTTCGCGGCGCTCGCCACGCCCCCGGGCGATCCCGAGTCGGGCTACATCCTGCTGGCCTACCGGGCGCCGAGTGCCAGCGCCGAGGACGTCATGGACCACAGCTGTCGGCTCGCGGCTGACCGGAGCGGCGCCTGAGCGGTCGCGGGCCGAGGGTCACGGCGATCGCGGCGGCGGCAGCGCGTCGAGCAGCTGGCGCAGGAATGCCCGCACCGCCTTCGGCAGCCGCCGGTCGCGCATCGCCTGGATCTTCACGCCCCGGGCGAGGCTCGTCCGGGACTGGATCGGCAGGCTGACAAGCTCGTTGAGCCGCAGGGGCGTCTGCACCGACAGCGCCGACATCAGGGCGATGCCGCGGGAGCGCCGCACGAAGGGCAGCAGCGCCGAGAGATTGTTGGAGGTCAGCACCGGCTCCACCGCGATGCCCTCGTGCGCGCAGGCGGCGTCGAAGACCTGCCGCAGGGTCGTGTCCCGGGTCGGCAGGGCGACGGGATAGTCCAGCAGGTCGGCGAGGCGCAGGGCGGGCGCCCGCGCGAGGGGATGGTCGGGCGCGGCCAGCGCCAGCATATCGACCTGCCCGTCGTAGAGCACCTCGACCTGCGCGGTGGGTGTCAGCGCGAAGGTGATCCCGAGATCGGCATCCCCCACTGCCACCGTCTGGGTGACCTGGGCCGGGGGCTGGACCGTGACCTCGAAGCGGATGCCGGGATGGGCCGCGTGGAAGGCCGCGATCGCGTTCGGCACGATGTCGAGGGAGAAGCCCTCGGAGCAGGCGACCCGGATCAGCCCGCGGGCGAGCCCTTCCAGCTCCCGGATCTCGGTGACCACCTGCTCGGAGCGGATCAGCACCTGATGGGCGTGCTGCGCCAGCAGCTCCCCGGCCGGGCTCGGCACCATGCCGCGCGGGCGCCGCTCGAACAGCACGCAGTCGAGCTCGGCTTCGAGGTTGGCGATCTGCCGGCTGATCGCCGAGGCCGCCACGTTGAGCTGGGCCGAGGCCGCAGCAATCGAGCCGGTGCGGGCCACGGCCAGGAAGTAGCGCAGGCCCGTCGTCTGCATTATCGTGCTCGATACGCTGTATGCTGCCATGCACATTGCCAATACGGCAACGCAGCACTCGCCAAATTCTACTTGTTGCGATCCCAGATGCACAACACCATGGCAGGGTGAAAAACGCGGCAGCCGCGGATCGATCCGCCGGACCTGTCCGCCGCGCCGTCGGAGACCGCATGCCGCTACGGATTCTCACCCGGGCCGCGACCCTCGCCGCCTCGTTCGCGACCCTGATCGCCGCGCATCCGGCACTGGCCGGGAAGGCCGACGACACCCTGGTCTACGCCTCGGACAGCGAGCCGGAGAATGTCAGCCCGTATCACAACAGCGCCCGCGAGGGCGTGATCCTGGCCCGGAACTGCTGGGACACCCTGCTGTACCGCGACCAGAAGGACGGCACCTACAAGCCGATGCTGGCGACCGCCTGGACCTGGGCGGACGACACGACCCTGGATCTCACGATCCGCGAGGGCGTGGTCTTCCACAACGGCGACCCGCTCGGGCCGGAGGACGTGGCCTTCACGTTCAACTACGTGCTGACGCCCGAGGCGCGCACGGTCACCCGCCAGAACGTCGACTGGATGAAGTCGGTGGAGGTCACGGGCCCGCATAATGTCCGCATCCACCTCAAGGCGCCGTTCCCGGCGGCGCTGGAATACCTCGCCGGCCCGACCCCGATCTTCCCGGCCAATTACTTCAAGAAGGTCGGGCTCGACGGCTTCGCCAAGGCGCCGATCGGCAGCGGTCCGTACCGGATCACCAAGGTCGACAGCGGCCGCGGCGTCTCCATGGAGCGGTTCGACAAGTACTGGGCCGGCAGTCCGC
Source organism: Methylobacterium sp. XJLW (assembly GCF_003254375.1). Classification (NCBI taxonomy): domain Bacteria; kingdom Pseudomonadati; phylum Pseudomonadota; class Alphaproteobacteria; order Hyphomicrobiales; family Methylobacteriaceae; genus Methylobacterium; species Methylobacterium sp. XJLW. The sequence goes on from NZ_CP016429.1 coordinate 2,085,836, forward strand.
TGGGTAAGCCGAAGATCGGCAAGCTGCAGTTCCGCGTCATCCCGGACGGCGAGAGCCGGATGGCCGAGCTGATGACCGGCGGCGTCGACTGGATCTGGCGGGTGCCGAGCGACCAGGCCGAGCAGCTGCGCGCCGCGCCCAACATCACGGTGCTCAACTCCGAGACGATGCGGGTCGGCTTCCTGCAGTTCGACACGCTGGGCCGCGCCAAGGAGAACTCGCCGCTCAAGGACGTGCGCGTCCGGCAGGCGATCTCCTACGCCATCGACCGCAAGGCGATGGTCGACAACCTCGTGCGCGGCGCCTCGCGGGTGATGAACGCGCTGTGCTTCGTCGACCAGTTCGGCTGCACCGACCAGGGCGTGCCGCGCTACGCCTACGACCCCGCCAAGGCCAAGGCGCTGCTCAAGGACGCCGGCTACCCGAACGGCTTCGAGATCGACCTCGGCGCCTATCGCGAGCGCGACTACGCCGAGGCGGTGATCGGCTATCTCGGCGCCGTCGGCATCAAGGCGCGGCTGAACTACCTGCGCTACGCGGCGTTCCGGGATGCGCTGCGGGCCGGCAAGACCTCGATCGGCTACCAGACCTGGGGGTCGTTCTCGGTCAACGACGTCTCGGCCTTCGACGGGGTGTATTTCCGCGGCGGCGAGGAGGATCTGACCAAGGATCCGCAGGTGATCGCCGATCTCCAGAAGGGCGACGGCTCCACCGATCCGGAGACCCGCAAGGCCGCCTACGCCAAGGCGCTGCAGCGGATCGCCGGAGAGGCCTATGCCCTGCCGATGTTCTCCTACTCGACCAACTACGCCTTCACGTCGGACCTGAACTTCACCGCCCAGCCCGACGAGGTGCCGCGCTTCTACGCGGCGTCGTGGAAGTGAGGATGGTGGTCGTGGCGCGACCGGCTCCCTCTCCCGTGCGGGAGAGGGTTGGGGTGAGGGATCAGGTCTTCCCGGAGAGGTCGCACCCCTCACCCTGTCCCTCTCCCGCACGGGAGAGGGAACCCGCGATCCGCCCCGGTTCCGACGGCGGGAGCCGATCCGGTCCGCATCGCCGAAAGGGAGCCTGAGCCCATGCTGGCCTTCACGTTCCGGCGCGTGCTGGTCGCCCTGGCGGTGGCCTTCACGGTCTCGGTGGCGAGCTTCCTGCTCCTCCACCTCTCGGGCGACCTCGCGACCGCCATCGCCGGCCCGGAGGCCACCGGGCCGCAGATCGCCCAGATCCGCCAGGATTACGGACTGGACCAGCCGCTGCTGACCCAGTTCCTCACCTGGGGCTGGCGGGCTTTGCACCTCGACTTCGGCAACTCCTTCTATTTCCGCGAGAGCGTGATCGACCTGCTGGCCGCCCGCCTGCCGATCACCCTCTATCTCGGCATCATCGCGCTCGCCGTGGCCCTGTTCGTGGCGATCCCGCTGGGCGTCGTCGCCGCCGTGAAGCGGGATACCTGGATCGACCGGACGGCGCTCGCCGTCTCGGTGCTCGGCCAGGCGATGCCGAGCTTCTGGTTCGGCCTGACGCTGATCCTGATCTTCTCCGTCAACCTCCGCTGGCTGCCGGTCTCGGGCAACGCCACGTGGAAGAACTTCGTCCTGCCGGCAATCGCGCTCGGCTACTACGCGATGCCCGCCGTGATGCGCCTCACCCGCAACGGCATGCTGGAGGTGCTGGCCTCCGACTACGTCCGCACCGCACGTGCCAAGGGATTGCCGCCCAGAAAAATCCTGGTGCGGCACGCGCTGCGCAACGCCGTGATCCCGGTGATCGCCCTGTCGGCGGTGCAGTTCGGCTTCATGCTCGGCGGTTCGATCGTGATCGAGGCGGTGTTCTCGCTCCAGGGGCTCGGGCAGCTCGCCTGGGAGTCGATCGCCCGCAACGACTTCCCGGTCGTCCAGGCGATCGTGCTGGTGCTGGCCATGATCTACATCGGCCTGACGCTGGCCGCCGACCTCCTGAACGCCTTCCTCGATCCGCGCCTGCGCCAGGCCTGAGGACGGAGATCGCCATGAGCCTCCCCCCCGACACGGCGGCGCTCGCCGCCCCCGCTTTGCCCCCGGACGCGCCGGTCGCGCTGGCGGCGGTGCCCTCCCCTACCCGCCTGATCCTGCGGCGGGGCCTGCGCCACACCGGCTTCCTGATCGGGGCCGGAATCCTCGGGCTGATCGTGCTGGCGGCGCTCGCCGCCCCGCTCATCGCGCCGCACGACCCCTACGCGCAGGACGTTTCCCGCCGCCTGATCCCGCCGGTCTGGCAGGCCAAGGGCTCCTGGGAGAACGTGCTCGGCACCGACAAGCTCGGCCGCGACTACCTGAGCCGCCTGCTCTACGGCGGCCAGATCTCCCTCCTGATCGGGATCTCGGCGGCGCTGATCTCGGGGCTGATCGGCACGGTGCTCGGCCTGTGCGCCGGCTATTTCGGCGGCTGGGTCGACTCCGTGGTCAGCTACGTGGTGACCACGCGGCTCGCCATGCCGGTAGTGCTGGTGGCGCTCGCCATGGCGGCCCTGGTCGGCGGCTCCCTGAAGGTGGTGGTGCTGGTACTGGGCTTCCTGCTCTGGGACCGCTTCGCCGTCGTGACGCGGGCCGCGACCCAGCAGATCCGCAACCAGGATTTCGTCTCGGCCGCCCGCGCCGCGGGTCTGACCGACCTGCGGATCCTCCGCCAGGAGATCCTGCCCAACATCATGAACGCCCTGATCGTCGTGGCGACCCTGGAGATGGCCCACGCGATCCTGCTGGAGGCCGCCCTGTCGTTCCTCGGCCTCGGCGTCCAGCCGCCCCTGCCCTCCTGGGGCCTGATGATCGCCGAGGGCAAGCAGTACATGTTCTTCCAGCCCTGGGTGATCACCATCCCGGGCGTGGCGCTCCTCCTCCTCGTGCTGGCGATCAACCTCCTGGGCGACGGCCTGCGCGACATCACCGCCCCCGAGGCGCGCAACTGACGGCTTCGCCGGGCCAGGGCCCGTCGACAGGTTACCAAAATGTTTCACGGGAAACACACCATGACGCGAGACGCCGCCATCGCGCGCGCCACGGAGGCTTTCGATTCGGGCGCGTTCCTCGCCCTCCTGCGGGAGGCGGTGGCGATGCCCACCGAGAGCCAGGCCCCCGGCCAGGAGGCGGCGCTCCGCGCCTATCTCGACGCCTTTATCGTGCCGCTCGTCGCCCGGCTCGGCTTCGAGACGCCGAAGATCTTCCCGAACCCGGACGGGGTGCACGGCCCGTTCCTGATCGCCGAGCGGCGCGAGGGCGCGGACCTGCCGACCGTGCTGATCTACGGCCACGGCGACACGGTGCGGGGCTATCCCGAGCAGTGGCGCGCGGGCCTCGGCCCCTGGGAGATCGTGGTCGAGGGTGACCGCTGGTACGGGCGCGGCACCGCCGACAACAAGGGCCAGCACGTCCTCAACCTCGCCGCCCTGGAGCAGGTGATCGCGGCCCGCGAGGGCCATCTCGGCTTCAACGTGAAGCTCCTGATCGAGATGGGCGAGGAATCCGGCTCCCCGGGCCTGCGGCCGTTCTGCCGGGAACAGGCCGATTCCCTCCGCTCGGACGTGCTGATCGCCTCGGACGGGCCGCGCCTCAACGGCGAGCGCCCGACCCTCTTCCTGGGCTCCCGCGGCGCCTACAATTTCGAGCTGAGCCTCAACCTGCGCGAGGGCCCGCACCATTCCGGCAACTGGGGCGGCCTGCTGCGCAACCCCGGCACGGTGCTGGCCTCGGCGATCGCCTCGATGGTCGACGCGCGGGGCAGCATCCTGGTGGACGCCCTGCGGCCGCCGCCGATCCCCGAGGGCGTGCGCGCGGCGCTCGCCGACATCCGCGTCGGCGAGGACCCGACCGCGCCCACGATCGATGCCGACTGGGGCGAACCGGGCCTGAGTCCGGCCGAGCGGGTCTTCGCCTGGAACACCCTGGAGGTGCTGGCCTTCAAGACCGGCGATCCGGACGGCCCGCTCAACGCCGTCCCGCCCCACGCCAAGGCGACCCTGCAGCTGCGCTTCGTGGTCGGCACCGACTGGCAGAACCTGATCCGGAACGTCCGCGCCCATCTCGACGCGCACGGCTTCCCGATGATCGAGGTCCGGCCGGCCCGCGCCGCGGAGGTGTTCCAGGCGACGCGGCTCCCGGTCGAGGACCCCTGGGTCGAGTGGGCGCTCCAGTCGATCGAGGCGAGTTCGGGCAAAAAACCGGCGCTGCTGCCCAATCTCGGCGGCTCGTTGCCGAACGACGCCTTCTCGGAGATTTTGGGCCTGCCGACCCTCTGGGTGCCGCATTCCTACCCGGCCTGCCGCCAGCACGGGCCCGACGAGCACATGCTCGCCTCCGGCACCCGCGAGGGCCTGGCGATCATGGCCGGCCTGTTCTGGGATCTCGGTGAGGCCGGACCCGACATCCTCCGTCGCCGCAAAGCGAGGGCCTGAACCATGAGCGCGCCGGTCGTCCGCATCCGCGATCTGACGATCGCGCTCCCCAAGGGCGCCGACCGCCCGCACGCGGTCGAGGGTCTGAACCTCGACCTCGAGGCCGGGAAGATCCTGTGCGTGGTCGGGGAATCGGGCTCGGGCAAGTCGATGAGCGCCTACGCGCTGACCGGCCTCCTGCCCCGGGCGCTGAAGCCGACGGCCGGCACGATCCTGTTCGAGGGCCGGGATCTCCTGACCCTCGATGAGCCCGCGTGGCGCGGTTTGCGCGGCCGGCGCATCGCCATGGTGTTCCAGGAGCCGATGACGGCGCTGAACCCGGTGATGCGGGTCGGCGACCAGATCGCCGAGATGTTCGAGGCGCACAACCTGCTCACCCGCGGCGAGCGCTGGGCCCGGGCGGTGGCGCTCGCCACCGAGGTCGGCCTGCCGAACCCGGAAGAGGCGGTGCGGGCCTACCCGCACCAGCTCTCCGGCGGCCAGCGGCAGCGGGCGATGATCGCCATGGCGCTGGCGCTGGAGCCCTCGGTGCTGGTCGCCGACGAGCCGACCACGGCCCTCGACGTCACCACCCAGGCCCAGATCCTCCGGCTGATCCGCGACCTGCAGCGGAAGCGCGGGATGAGCGTCCTGTTCATCACCCACGATTTCGGCGTGGTCGCGGAGATCGCCGACCACGTGGCAGTGCTCCAGCGCGGCCGGCTCGTGGAATCCGGCACGGCCGAGGCGGTGCTGCGCAATCCGCAGGCACCCTACACCAAGGCGTTGCTCGCCGCCGTCCCGAGCCTCACGCCGCCGCCGCGCGCGCCCCTCGCGGCGGCCCCGGTCGCCCTCTCGGTGACCGGGCTGTCCAAGACCTATTCCGGGCGCTCCGGCCTGTTCGGCAAGCCACGGGTCGTGGCCGCCGTGAAGGAGGTCTCGTTCGACGTTCGCCGCGGCGAGACCCTTGGGATCGTGGGCGAATCCGGGTCGGGCAAGTCGACCACGGCGCGGCTCGCGATCCGGCTGATCGAGCCCGACGGCGGCACGGTCCGGCTGGGGGACCTCGACTACACGGCCCTCGGCAAGACGGCCTTGCGCGACAAGCGCAGCCGCATCCAGATGATCTTCCAGGACCCGTTCGCGTCGCTGAACCCGCGGCGCACCGTGGAGCAGATCATCACGGCGGGGCCGATCGCCCATGGGGTCCCGGCCGCCGAGGCCCGGGAGCGGGCCCGAAACCTCCTCGACCTCGTCGGCCTCGATCCGAAGGCCGCCGCCCGCTACCCGAACGCCTTCTCGGGCGGGCAGCGCCAGCGCATCGGCATCGCCCGGGCGCTCGCCATGGAGCCGGACGTGCTGGTGGCCGACGAGGCGGTCTCGGCGCTCGACGTCTCCGTCCAGCGGCAGGTGCTGGACCTGCTGGAGGATCTGAAGCAGCGCCTGTCCCTGGCGATGCTGTTCATCACCCACGACCTGCGGGTGGCCGCCACGATCTGCGACCGGATCGCCGTGATGCACCGCGGCGCCATCGTGGAGATGCGGGGCACCGCGGAGCTGTTCGCCGCGCCGGAGCACGCCTACACCCGCAGCCTCCTCGCGGCGGTGCCGGGCGCGCACGCCTCCTGAGCCCGCCGGGGCCGGGACCGGGCCAATCTGGGACGCAGAGACAAGTTTTTTGGACGGGACCGCCCTGTCCGGCCCCTGCAAGTTCAGTAGGATAGCGCCGTTGTCGCGGGTGGAGCACCCCGACGGATCCACGGCTGCACCCGCTATCCGTCCTCGCTCCCGCCCCGACTGCGGACGGGGTGATTCAGCGTGTCGATCTCAGACAGGACCGACGACAGGCAAGCGATCCGCCGGCGCAGCGCGCCGGATGGACCGCCGGCGCTGCGCCGCGGGCGCGAGCACCGGATCGTGCGCTGGATCAGCGCCGGCAACCGCAAGGCACCGCCCCCCGCGGAGGAGACCACGTCCGCGGCTCCGGATTGCCACGTGATCAAGCTGAGCTGGGCCGACACGTTCGGGCGTCCGGACCGCGCCGCGCTCGGCAGGTCCGTCCCGGGCCCCGCGCAGGTGCTTCCGTTCCAGAGCCGCAAGGCCGAGAGCGCGCCGCCACCGGGCTCCCGCCGCGCCGCCGATCAGCCGCCGGTGCCGGTCCTGCGCTGATCGCTGCGCCCGCCGGGCACGCCGAGGCCGATCGCCTTGGCGAGCGCGGAGCGCTGCGCGGCGTAGCCGGGCGCGGTCATCGGGTAATCCTCCGGCAGGCCGTAGCGCTCGCGATACCGCTCCGGCGTGAGGCCGTGGGCGGTGAGATGGCGCTTCAGGGTCTTGTAGGTCCGGCCGTCGATGAAGCTGACGATGCCGTCCTCCTGGACCGACTTCCGGATCTGTGCCGGCGTCGGCCGCTCCACGGCCGGTTCCGCCGGGGCAGCCGGTTGCCCGTCGAGGGCCGCCAGCGCTCCATGCACGCTCGCCATCAGCTCCGGCAGCGCCGTCGGCGGAACGGAATTGTTCGAGACGTAGGCGGCGACGATCTCGCCGACCAACGTGACCAACCGGAGGCGGCTCTCGGGATTCTGTTCAGGCACTGCGCGAGTCCATCCGAAGCTTTCGACGACGATGGACGTGGTTCCAAAGCAAAAATCGCGGATGTGTCAAGACGGTCTTGAAAGACAGTCGATCACCGAAAGGGCTTTTCGATCCGAACGGGCGCGATCGCCCGCGAAAAGGATCCGTCACCTGCACAAAGATGCCGATCCTGCCCCGGTTACAGGCGCCGGACGCGCACAGGCCGGGAAATACCGCGCCACATCCGGCCGGAGCGCAGGACGGCGCGGCGTCAGCCGATCCCGAGGACGCGGATCAGCGTGAGGCTGAGGACGATCAGGACGGCGAGGGAGGCGATGACGGCGAGGGTGACCCGGCCGCCGACCCGGGCGAGAACCCGCACGTCGACCCCGAGCCCCAGGGCGGCCATGGACAGGACCGTGAGCACGCCGGCGAGCTGGGTCAGCGGCTTCACCGCGGCATCCGGGACGAGGCCCAGGGAGCGCAGGGTGGCCAGGGCCAGGAAGCCGACAATGAACCAGGGCACGAGCTTGGTGAGGCCGGGACGGGCCGGCGCGCCCGGCGCCCCCGCCGCCTGCGGCAGCCGGGGCGCGATCAGCGAGAACGCCACCACGACCGGGCCGAGCATCAGCACGCGGACGAGCTTCACCAGGGTTCCGACCTGGGTCGACAGCAGGCTCACCGGCACGGTCGCGGCCAGCACCTGCGGCACCGCGTAGACGGTGAGCCCCGCCAGCACGCCGTACTGGTTGTCGGTCATGCCGGCGAGCGGCACGAACAGCGGCAGGCCGAGCACCATCAGCACCCCGAGCACCGCCGTGAAGGCGATGGCGGCGGCGATGTCCTTCGGCTCCGCTCCGATCACCGGCGCCACCGCGGCGATGGCCGAGTTGCCGCAGATGGCGTTGCCGCAGGCGACGAGGATCGCCATCCGGGCCGGCAGGCCCAGCACCCGGCAGATCGCCACGCTGGCGGCGATGCCGAGGACCACGGTCCCGACGATGCCGGCCAGCAGCGCCGGGCCGGAGGCGAGGATCGCCCCGAGGCTCAGGGAGGCGCCGAGCAGCACGACGGCGACTTCGAGGAGCTGCTTGGCCGAGAAGGCGATGCCGGTTCGGAACCGGGCCGGGGGCGTCCAGGCGGTGCGCACCGCGATGCCGACCAGGATCGCCAGGACCAGGGCCTCGATATAGGGATGGCCGGCGACCCGCTCCTCCAGCGCCTGCGCGGCCATCGCCACCGCGGTGATCGCCGCGCACAGGCCGATGCCGGGCAGGACCGAGGCGGCCGTATCCGACCGGCCGCCCCGCTCGGGAAGCGCCGGCGTCGGGGCTGCCTGGGAAGAGGATTCGAGGCTCACAGGATCGGACTCCGCGGTCGTCGACGGAGCTTATAGGAAGAAAACGTTCGTCGCACCCACGCAAAAGAGAAGTTACTTCTCTATTCAGGCATCGTTCGAGAAGACGCATCTAAGGACACGGTGGACCCGACCGCGCGCCGGGACGCTCCCGGTCGTCGGGCGCCGCGGCGCCTCAGGCCTGCATGCCCCAGCGCTGGACGGTGCGCCGCTCGATCGTCTGGAAGATCAGGTTCTCGACCACGAGGCCGATCAGGATGACGGTGAGCAGACCGGCGAACACGTTCGGGATGTCGAGCATGTTCTTGTTCTCGAAGATGAACCAGCCGAGCCCGCCCGCCCCGGACGACACGCCGAAGACCAGCTCGGCGGCGATCAGGGTGCGCCACGCGAAGGCCCAGCCGACCTTCAGCCCGGTGAGGATCGCGGGAAAGGCCGCCGGGATCAGGATCTTGCCGATCAGCCGCGGTCCCGACAGCCCGTAATTGCGCCCGACCATCTTCAGCGTCCGGCTCACCGACAGGAAGCCGGAATGGGTGTTCAGCGCGATCGCCCAGGTCACCGAGTGGACCAGCACGAAGATCAGGCTGCCGTTGCCCAGGCCGAACCAGATCAGCGCCAGGGGCAGCAGTGCGATGGCCGGCAGCGGGTTGAACATCGACGTCAGGGTCTCGAGCAGATCGGTCCCGATCCGCGACGCGATGGCGAGGCCCGTGAGCACGGTCGCCAGGGCGATGCCGGCGGCGTAACCCATGAGCAGCACCTTGAGCGACGACCAGGCGCGGGCCGGCAGCGTGCCGTCCGCGATACCCCGAAAGAAGGCCTCCACGGTGGCCGAGAAGGTCGGGAACAGCAGGTCGTTGTCGAGGTAGCGCCCGTAGGCCTCCCAGATCCCGGCCAGGAGGACGAGGATCACGATCTTGCGCAGCCAGGCTTGGTTGTAGAGCCGCTCGGCGAGCGACAGGGGCTTCTCCACCACCGTGGCGCCATGGGCGTGGCCGGTCTCGCGCACGATCTCAGGGCGGCCGGATTCCACGGGCGTCAGGCGCGGCGCGACGCCGGTCAGCGGGGCGCCGGTCAGGGCTTGCGCGCTAGACATTCTCGGCCTCCTCGATCTCTTCCGAGAACAGCATGTGCTGGATTCGGCTCTCCAGCTGCAGCGCCGCCTCCGGGGATTCGGCGCTGTTGAGTTCGGCCTTCACCTCGCCGGGATGGGGCGAGAGCAGCAGGATGCGGGAGCCGACCTTGATCGCCTCGGGGATCGAGTGGGTGACGAACAGCACGGTGAAGCGCGTGCCCTCCCACAGCATCAGCAGCTCGTCCTGCATGCGCCGCCGGGTGAGCGCGTCGAGCGCCGCGAAGGGCTCGTCCATCAGCAGGATGTCGGGCTCCATGGCCATGCCGCGGGCGATGGCGACGCGCTGCTTCATCCCGCCCGACAGGGTGTGGGGATAGCTGTCGGCGAACTTCGTGAGGTTGACCTTGTCGATGTAGAGGTTGGCCCGGTCCAGGGCCTCCCGGCCCTTGAGCCGGCCCGAGGCTTCCAGCGCGAAGACCACGTTCTGCCGCACGGTCTTCCAGGGCAGGAGCTGGTCGAATTCCTGGAACACCATCATCCGGTCGGGGCCGGGCTCGGTGACCGGGCGGCCCTTCAGGCGGATCTCGCCCTCGGTGGGGGCCATGTAGCCGCCCACCGCCTTGAGCAGGGTCGACTTCCCGCAGCCGGAGGGCCCGAGCAGGACGAACCGGTCCCCGGGCCAGACCCGGAAGCTCACCCGGTAGGTGGCGGTGACGAGGTGCTCGGGCGTCTTGTAGCGGAGTGTGACGCCGTCGACCTCCAGCAGAGGCTGACCCGTGTCCATCCATCCTCCCTGGCGCCGCAGCTTCGACCGCGTGTCGCAGAGGGCCGGCGATGGCCCGCCCCTCACGGGAAAGTGTATCGGGCCGCCGAAGAGGCTGTAAAGGTCGATATTCTGTATGCGATCGGACCGAGGACCTGCAGGTCCGGCCCCGGCGCGGTCAGGCCGGATGCCACCACCGGCCCTTCAGCACCACGCCCTCGGCGGTGATCCGCTGGGCGCCGGTCATGGTCTCCCCCCGCGTGTCGACGTAGTCGAAGGCCCCGTCCCGCACCGCCAGCACGGTGGCGTCGCCCAGCGCCCCGACCTTCAAGGTCCCGTATTCCATGCGCTTCAGCGCCACGGCGGCGTTCACCGTGGAGGCGGCGATGACGTCGGTGAGGCTCATGCCGAGGCAGAGCATCTTCGACATGGTGGTGACTTGGTCGAAGGCCGGCCCCTCGATGCAGAGCTGGTGCACGTCCGACGAGATCGTGTCCGGCAGGAAGCCCCCCGCCAGCATGGCCCGCGCCGTCCGGAAGGCGAAGGAGCCCTTGCCGTGGCCGATGTCGAACAGCACCCCCCGCGCCCGGGCCTCGCGCAGCGCCGGCTTCACAGCGCCCTGCGCGGTCACGGGCGAGTTCGGGAAGGGCCGGAACGCGTGGGTCAGCACGTCGCCGGGGCGGAGCATGGCGAGCACGGCCTCGTAGCTCGGCGGCGGCTCGTCGATATGGGCCATCAGCGGAAGGCCGGTCTCCTCGGCGACCTGCAGGGCAATGTCCAGCGGCGCGGTACCCTGGTCGCCGGAGGCGTGGCGCCCGACCCGGACCTTGATGCCGACGATCACGTCCCGGTTGGCCTCGGCGACCTCCACGGCCTCCCGGGGCGCCATCAGCCGCGGATCCTCGCTCTCGCCGACCATGATGGTCTTCGAGAACCCGAAGATGCCCGCGAAGGAGACGTGCAGGTAGGCGAGGATCCGCGCCTGCGACCGCTCGATCACGTGGCTGCGGAAGCCCGCGAAGTTGCCGGGTCCCGCGCTGCCGGTATCCACCGAGGTGGTCACCCCGGAGGTGCGGCAGAATTCGTCGGCGTCGATGCCCAGCGACGTGCCGCCCCAATAGACATGGGTGTGCAGGTCGATCAGGCCCGGCGTGACGATGGCGCCTTCCATGTCGCGGACCTGCGTGCCCGGGCCGGCCGGCAGGTCGCGGCCGAAGCCCGAGACCCGTCCGTCCGCGAAGGCGACGTCGCAGATCCCGTCGTGGTTCTGCGACGGGTCGATGACCCGCGCGCCCTTCAGGATGAGGTCGTGCTGCACGGTTGTCTCCAAAAGCCGTCTGCAGGGATCCGATCCGTCATCGCGCGCGCAGCGAAGCGACCCAGGGATCCGCCACGCTCGGGGATCGCGCGCCGCACCGGGTTGCTTCGCTGCGCTCGCAAAGACGGCTCCGTCAGGCCGCCCGGGCCGGCGCGGCCGCGTCGTTGAGGTGGCAGGCGGCGAAATGGCCGGTGCCCACTGCGTCGAGGCCGGGCACCTCGGTCCGGCAGCGGTCGAAGGCGTGCGGGCAGCGGGTGTGGAAGCGGCAGCCGGAGGGCGGGTTGATCGGGCTCGGCACGTCGCCCTTGAGCACGATGCGGGTGCGCCCGGCCCCGGGCTCGGGGATCGGCACCGCCGAGAGCAGGGCCTGCGTGTAGGGGTGCTTCGGGGCCAAGAACAGATCGCGGCGGGGCCCGATCTCGACGATCTTGCCGAGATACATCACCGCCACCCGGTGGGTCATGTGCTCGACGATGGCGAGGTCGTGGCTGATGAACAGCATGGCGAGGTCGAGCTCGCGCTGAAGATCCCGCAGCAGGTTGACGATCTGCGCCTTCACGGAGACGTCGAGCGCCGAGACCGCCTCGTCGCAGATGATCAGGTCCGGCTCGGCGGCGAGCGCCCGGGCGATGCCGATGCGCTGGCGCTGGCCCCCCGAGAACTCGTGTGGGAACCGGCCCAGCGCCTCGCGGGGCAGGCCGACCCGCTCCATCAGGCTGGCGAGCTTCGCCTCGAGGTCGGCGGCATTGCGGGCGAGGCCGAAATTGCGGATCGGCTCGGCCAGGATCGCCCGCACCCGCATCCGCGGGTTGAGGGACGAGAACGGGTCCTGGAACACCATCTGGATGTGGCGCCGCAGGGGCCGGAGCGCTCCGGCCGAGAGGTCGTCGATGCGCCGCCCGTCGAGCACCACCTGTCCGGCGGTGGGCGCGTAGAGGCGCATCAGCGCCTTGGCGACGGTGGACTTGCCGCAGCCGGATTCGCCGACGAGCGACAGGGTCTCGCCCCGGGCGACCGTGAAGGACAGGCCGTCCACGGCCTTCAGCACGCGGGTCGACCGGCCGAACAGGCCGCCGCCGAGGGAAAAGTGCTTCTTGAGGTCGTTGACCTCCAGCAGGGTGCGGGCGGGGGGTGCGGGCGGGGCGCTCATGCCGCGAGGGCGTCCTTCGGCGCGTAGTGGCAGGCGGCGAGGTGGCCCGGCGCCTTCGGCTCCAGGGCCGGCGCGTAGGCGCGGCACAGGTCGGTCACGTCCGGACAGCGCCCGGCGAAGACGCAGCCCTCGATCCGGCCCTTCAGGCTCGGCACCATGCCGGGGATCTCGGCGAGCCGCGCGTCGGCCCCGTGCTCGACGGCGCCGAGCTTCGGCACCGCCCCCATCAGGCCCCGCGTGTAGGGATGGCGGGGCGCCCGGAACAGGTCGCGGACCGGCGCCTCCTCGACCTTGCGGCCGGCATACATCACCACCACCCGGTCGGCGACCTCGGCCACCACCCCGAGATCGTGCGTGATCAGCATGATCGCGGCCCCGACCCGGGCCTTCAGGTCGCGCATCAGGTCGAGGATCTGGGCCTGGATGGTCACGTCGAGCGCCGTGGTCGGCTCGTCGGCGATCAGGAGCTTGGGCGAGCAGGCGAGCGCGATGGCGATCATCACCCGCTGGCGCATGCCGCCGGAGAGCTGGTGCGGGTATTCCCGCACCCGGCGCCGCGGCTCGGGGATGCCGACCAGCGTCAGCATCTCGATTGCCCGCTCCTCGGCCTCGCGTCGGCCGAGCCCCTGGTGCAGGCGCAGGGTCTCGCCGATCTGGCGGCCGACCGTCAGGACCGGGTTCAGCGAGGTCATCGGCTCCTGGAAGATCACGCTGATGTCGTTGCCGCGGATCTTGCGCATGGCGCTGTTGGGCAGGTCGAGGAGGTTGGTCCCCTCGAACTTGATGGCGCCGGCAATGCGGGCCGGCGGCTCGGGCAGGAGCCGCAGGATCGACATGGACGTCACCGACTTCCCGCAGCCGGATTCGCCGACGATCGCCAGGGTCTCCCCCGACTGGATCGCGAACGAGACCCCGTCCACCGCCCGGTTCACCCCGTCGGGGGTGCGGAAATGGACCTGCAGGTTCTCGATCGACAGGAGGGGTGCGCCGCTCATGCTGCCGGTCCTCATCAGACGTCTTTCGCCATGCGGGGATCGAGGGCGTCGCGCAGGCCGTCGCCGACGAGGTTCACGGCCAGCACCGTCATCGAGAGGAAGATCGCCGGGAACAGGATGATGTAGAACTTCACCTGCCAGAGGGCCCGGCCCTCGGCCATGATGTTGCCCCAGGACGGCGTCGAGGGCGGCACGCCCGCGCCGATGAACGACAGGATCGCCTCGGTGATCATCGCGGAGGCGCAGATGTAGGTCGCCTGCACGGTCATAGGCGCCAGCGTGTTGGGCAGGATGTGGCGCCAGATGATCGCCGGCATCCGGGTGCCCGTGGTCACCGCCGCCTCGACATAGGGCTGCTCGCGCAGGGACAGGACCACGCCGCGCACGAGGCGGGCGACCCGCGGGATCTCCGCGATGGTGATCGCGATGATCACGTTCTGGACCGAGCCGCGGGTCAGCGCCATCAGCGCGACCGCGAGCAGGATCGGCGGGATCGACATCATGCCGTCGACGACCCGCATGACGATCCCGTCGAGCCAGCGCACCATGCCGGAGACGAGTCCGACCGCGAGGCCGGCGATCGAGGCGAGGAACGCCACCGAGAAGCCGACCAGCAGCGAGACCCGGGCGCCGTAGACCACCCGCGAGTAGACGTCGCGGCCGAGCATGTCGGTGCCGAACCAGTATTGCGCGGACGGAGCCCGGGTGCGCTTGGCGGGCGCCAGGGCGGTCGGGTCGACGGTGCCGAGATACGGCGCCAGCAAAGCCATCAGGAAGACGACGAGGAGCAGCACGCCCCCGACCACGATGGTCGGGTTGCGGCGGATATAGGTCCAGACCGGGCCCCGGCGCTTGCGGGCCGGGAACACGTCGGGCAGCGGCGCCGCGATGTCGAGGCCCGGCGGCGGGGGCGCCTTGGGGGCGGTCGCCTCGGACGGGGTCCCCGCCTGCGGGGCGCTGCTGGGGAAGGGCGCGACGGTCGCGGTCAATAGCGGATCCTCGGGTCGAGCACGGTGTAGAAGAGGTCGATGGCGAGGTTCACCAGCACGTAGACGAAGCTGAACAGCAGGACGACGCCCTGGATGACCGGGTAGTCGCGCCGCAGGATCGCATCGACGGTGAGGCGCCCGAGGCCGGGAATCGCGAAGACCGTCTCGGTCACCACCGCGCCGCCGATCAGCAGGGCGATGCCGATGCCGATCACGGTGACGATCGGCACCGCGGCGTTCTTGAGGGCGTGGACGAACAGGACCGGCCCCTGCCCCAGCCCCTTCGCCCGGGCGGTGCGGACGTAATCCTGCTGGAGCACGTCGAGCATGGTCGCCCGGGTCACCCGGGCGATCAGCGCGATGTAGACGAGGCCGAGCGTCACCGCCGGCAGGATCAGGTTGGACAGCCAGGGCCACAGGCCCTGCTCGATCGGCGTGTAGCCCTGGACGGGCAGCCAGCCGAGTTCGAGGGCGAAGACGTAGGCGAGCACATAGCCGACCACGAAGACCGGGACCGAGAAGCCCGTCACGGCGAGGCCCATCACGAGGCGGTCGATCAGGCTGCCGGCCTTCCAGGCGGCGACGACGCCGAGCGGCACCGCCACCACGATGGCGAAGACCAGGGTGACCAGCATCAGCGAGACGGTGGGCTGCACGCGCTGGCCGATCATGGTGGTGACCGGCAGGTTGGTGAAGATCGAGGTGCCGAGATCCCCGTGGAGGATCTGCCAGGACCATTCCCAGAACCGCACCAGGAACGGCCGGTCGAGGCCCAGCGTGGCGCGGATCCGGGCGACGTCGTCGGGCGTCGCCTGGTCGCCCGCGATGATCGCCGCCGGATCGCCGGGGGCGAAGTAGAGGAGGCTGAAGACGAACAGCCCGACCACCGCCATGACCGGGATGGTGGCGAGGATGCGCCTGCCGATATAGCCGAGCATGGGTCCTCGCTAGGCCGTGGGACGAAGGGCGCGGCGGGCGCCGCCGCACCCCCTCTCCCCTCTGCGGGGGAGGGTGGCCGCCGAAGGGGGTCGGGAGAGGGGAACCCGGCTTCCGGAAGGGGCGCGGCCTGCATGAAGGGCGAAGCCCGATCCTGCATCGTCGCTCCCCTCTCCCGACCCTCGCTGACGCGAGGGCCACCCTCCCCCGCAGAGGGGGGAGGGAGAACGCGTCGCGTTCGCCGGCATGATCACCACCCGCCCCATCACGCCTTCGACACGCCCCAGGTGAACGGGATCGGCCCCTTCACGATGCCCGAGACGTTCTTCCGCCACGCCTGGTAGCCGAGGAAGAACCCGGTCGGGACGTAGACCACGCCCTCGCAGGCGGCGGCGTTGACCTTGTCGATGGCGGCCTTCTCGGCGGCCGGGTCGGCGGCGTCGAACCATTCGGCGATGGCGGTCTCCACCGGCGGGATGTTCGGCCAGCCGAACCACGCCTTGTCGCCGCTCGCCCGCACCGCCGGGTAGCCCGCCGGGTTGATGCAGTCGGCGCCCGCGTGCCACGTGTGGAACATGTTCCAGCCGCCCTGGGACGGCGGCGCCTTGGAGGCCCGGCGGGTGCCGGTGGTGCCCCAGTCGGTGGCGACGAAGTCGACGTTGAAGCCCATCTGCTTCAAGAGGTCGGCGGTGATGTCGCCCTGCGCCTTGGTGATTCCCTGATCCTGCGCCACGATGCAGACCACCGGCTCGCCCTTGTAGCCGGCTTCCTTGAGCAGCTTCTGGCCGAGCTTGATGTCGCCCTTGCCGACGTTGCCGCCGCCCGCCTCGCTGTAGAGGGGCGTCCCCGGCGTGAAGAAACCCGGCAGCTTCTTCCACAGGCTGTCGTCGTCGCCGACGATCGCCCGCATGTAATCCTCCTGGCTCATCGCGGTCATGACCGCCTGCCGGATCTTCGGATTGTCGAAGGGCGGGTGCAGGTGGTTCATCCGGAACGAGCCGACATTGCCCAGCGGGTCGGCGATATCGACGTTGAGGTTGCTGTTCTTGCGCAGCAGCGGGACGAGGTCGGAGATCGGGTTCTCCCACCAGTCGACCTCGCCGTTCTGCAGGGCCGCCGAGGCGGTGGCGGCGTCCGGCATGATCACCCACTCGACCCGGTCGACCAGCATGCGCTTGCCGCCCGCGAGCCAGGAATTCGGCTCGTCGCGGGGCTTGTAGTCGGTGAAGGTCTCGAACACCGCCCGGGCGCCCGGCACCCACTCGTTGCGGACGAACTTCATCGGGCCCGAGCCGACATATTCGGAGATCTGCGTGAACGGGTCGGTCTTGGCGATCCGCTCCGGCATCATCAGGGCCATCGGCGCGTTGGTCTTGCCGAGCGCGTAGAGCAGCTTCGGGAAGGGCTTCTTCAGGCGCCACTGGAAGGTCTTGTCGTCGGTCGCCGCGAGGTCGTCCTGGATTCCCCGGATCATCAGGCCGATCGGGTCCCGGGCCATCCAGCGGGTGAGGCTCGCCACCACGTCCTTGGCCAGCACCGGCTCGCCGTCGTGCCACTTGAGGCCGGGGCGCAGCCGGAAGGTCCAGGTCAGCTTGTCGCCCGAGACCTCCTCGGACTCGACCATCTGGCGCTGCGGCTTCAGCTGCGCGTCGACGCCGTAGAGCATGTCCCAGACGAGGGTGCCGGCGTTGCGCACCACGTACTGGGTCCCCCAGATCGGGTCGAAATTGGCGAGGTTCGCCTGCGGCACGAAGCGCAGCACCTTCGCGCCCTGCGCCAGGGCCGGCCGCGCGATCTGCGGTGCCGCCAGCCCGAGCGCGGCCGAGCCCTTCAGGAACGTCCTGCGGTCCATCGTCTTCTCCCTGGCGGTGCGGGTCTCAGGCCCGAAGCGCCGGCCCACACCTTGCGGGCGAGTTTGAACAATTCTTAAGCAGGGGCGCAATGGCCCGGCGTGACAATGGAGCTCTGGCAAGCGCCCGCGCGACCACCGGTCTGGGGACGGAGTCGGGCTGGGCGCAGGCGGTGCGTGCGCGGGCGGTGCTTGCGCGGATCCAGGTCACGGGGCGCATCTCGCAAGCCCCGCGCCAGTCCGGCCATCACTGCGTTATGTATTCAGGATCGGCGGGGGATTTTTTCGCGCGCGGGCGCAGGGCGAGACTTCGCCGGAGCCGGTGCGGCCTCACTGCGCGGCGCGCAGCGGTCGGAGCCGTGTGAGCATCGTCGCCCGCAGGGGACGGGGCCCGTCGCGCCTGTCCCGGGCGCGGCGGGCGGAGGCTGGACGTAACGCCTCAGCCCACCTGCCGCAGGTGGCTGCCCCGCGTGCCGGGCACCGCCTGCATGGCGCGGATGAAGGCGGCGATACGGGGGGCGATCACCGCCCGGTAGCGGGAGCCGTTGAACACGCCGTAATGGCCGACGCCGGCCTGGAGATGGTAGGCCTTGCGGGCGTCGGGCAGGTTCGGCGTGAGGTCTAGGGCCGCCTTGGTCTGGCCGACGCCGGAGATGTCGTCGTTCTCGCCCTCGACCGCGAGGATCGCGCAGCGGCGGATGGCTCCGAGATCGACCAGCGTGTCCCGGTGGCGCATCCGACCCGTGGGCAGGGCGTGGTCGACGAACACGGTCTGCACGGTCTGGAGGTAGTACTCGGCCGTCAGGTCCATCACGGCGAGGTACTCGTCGTAGAATTCGCGGTGCTTCTCGGCCGAATCGCCGTCGCCCTTCACCAGGTGGTCGAACATGTCCGAATGGGCGGTGACGTGCCGGTCGAGGTTCATCGCCATGAAGCCCGACAGCTGCAGGAAGCCCGGATAGACCCGGCGCCACGCCCCCGGGTAGATCGGCGGCACGAGGCTGATCGTGTTCTGCTCGAACCACGCCTGGCCGCGCTCCTGCGCGAGGCAGTTCACCGCGGTGGGCGAGCGGCGGGTGTCGATCGGGCCACCCATCAGGGTCATGGAGGTCGGCACCGCCGGCTCGTCGGCCGCCTCCATCAGCGCCACCGCGGCGAAGACCGGCACCGCCGGCTGGCACACCGCCATGACGTGCAGGTCCGGCCCGAGGACGGCGAACATCTCCTGCAGGTAGTCGATGTAATCGTCGAGGTCGAACTGGCCCGCGAACAGCGGCACCATCCGGGCATCGGTCCAGTCGGTGACGAACACCCGGTGGTTCGGCAGCATCGCCTCGACGGTGCCGCGCAGGAGCGTGGCGTAGTGGCCCGACATCGGCGCGACGATCAGCAGCTTGGGCTGCGCCTCGGCGGG
Organism: Methylobacterium sp. XJLW; assembly: GCF_003254375.1. Classification (NCBI taxonomy): domain Bacteria; kingdom Pseudomonadati; phylum Pseudomonadota; class Alphaproteobacteria; order Hyphomicrobiales; family Methylobacteriaceae; genus Methylobacterium; species Methylobacterium sp. XJLW. The sequence goes on from NZ_CP016429.1 coordinate 2,104,661, forward strand.
GGGCGTCGGGAAGGCGCGGTCGAAGGCGATCAGGCGGCAGAACGGCCGCTCCCAGACCACCCGCTCGGTGACCGGGACCGGCGCGCCGTCGACGACCGTCTCGGTGAAGCCGAAGGCGGGCTTGCCGTACTGGCGGGTGACGCGCTCGAACATCTCGCAGCCAGCGCTCACCGCGCGTGCATAGGGGCCGTAGGCCAGGGGGTTGCCCGGCAGCTGCAGCCCGTAGCGCGTCAGATCGGCGGCAACGCGGGCGGGCGCCATCAGGGCGCGGGCGCCCTCGTACATCGAATAGGCCAGCAGCATCGTCACCTCGCGGTCTCGGTCCGGCCGCCGGCATTGCGCCGCACGGCCCGTCCCCTGCAACCCGAATCGGTAGGATAATGCTCCACCCTGAACGCCGGTGGAACATCCCGGAGCCGCGGCGACTTGCCTGTGACCACGTTCACCAGCGACGACTTGTCCGGGTCGGCTTGCCGGGATCCCCGCCACCGCGTCATGCGGTGGGGATCCGCGAGAAGCCGGGCCGGTCGGGTCCGTCCGGCGACGCATCGAAACACAGCATGCCCGATACCGATCTCAGCGGCCTCGGCCGCGACGCCCGACACCTGCGGCTCGACACCTTCGTCCGCCTCCGCTGGCTCGCCGTCACGGGCCAGAGCGCGGCGGTGGTCGGGGCGCAGTTCGGCCTCGGCCTGCCGCTCCCCTTCGGCTGGTGCTTCCTGGTGATCGCCACCTCGTCCTGGCTGAACCTCGCCCTGCGGATCCGATTCCCCGCGAGCTACCGTCTCAGCGACGATTCGGCCGCGCTGCTGCTCGCCTTCGACATCGTGCAGCTCGCGGCTTTGCTGTTCCTCACCGGCGGGCTCCAGAATCCGTTCTCGCTGCTGTTCCTCGCCCCCGTGCTGATCTCCGCGACCGCCCTCCCGCCCGAGCGGACGCTGGCGCTGGGGCTTCTGGCGGTGGGGCTCGCGACCCTGCTCGCCCTGGTGCACCGGCCCCTGCCCTGGTTCGCCGACGGGCGGATCGAGCTGCCGTTCCTGTACGTCTCCGGCGTCTGGACGGCGATCCTGCTCGGCACCGCCTTCACGGGCGTCTACGCGTGGCGGGTGGCGGAGGAGACGCGGCTCCTCGCCCAGGCGCTCGCCGCCACCGAACTCGTGCTCGCCCGCGAGCAGCACCTGTCGCAGCTCGACGGGCTGGCGGCCGCCGCTGCCCATGAATTGGGCACGCCGCTGGGCACCATCATGGTGGTGACCAAGGAGCTGATCCGCCAGCTCGGCCCCACCGCCTCGCCGGCGGTCGCGGAGGATCTCAACCTGCTGCGCGAGCAGGTCGACCGCTGCCGCGGCATCCTCGGCAAGCTGACCTCCCTCGACGGGGACGGGGTCGGCTTCCTGGAGACGGTCACGTTCAGCCACCTCGTGGAGGAGCTGGTGGCGCCCCAGCGGGCGCTGGGCGCCGCCCTCGACGTCACCAGCGCCGGCGACGGCCCGGAGCCGGCCTGCCGCCGCAACCCGGGCGTCATGTTCGGCCTCGCCAACATCCTCGACAACGCCGTGGACTTCGCCGAGGCCCGCGTCTCCGTCGAGGGGCGCTGGACGCCCGACCGGGTCTGGATCGAGATCCGCGACGACGGGCCGGGCTTCTCCAGCGAGGTGCTGCTGCGGGCCGGCGAGCCCTACGTCACGACCCGCAGCCACGACCGGCCGCAATCCGGCGAGACCGTGGGGGCCGGGCTCGGCCTGGGCCTGTTCATCGCCAAGACCCTGATCGAGCGCTCGGGGGCGCAGCTCGCCCTGATGAACGTCGCCGCGCCGGACGCCCATGGGGCGATCGTGCGGGTCTCCTGGGCCCGCCACATCTTCGAGCGGGGGGCGGCGCCGCGACATTCTCCGGAACTCAGTATCCGCGCCCCCCTGCCACCGCGCGATGCCGTACCTATATGAGGCACAGACCAAGAACCCGACGACGAAAACCCAAAAGGAGTGTCGGATGCTCACGCAGCCCGGGACTGTGGCGGCGACCAACCCCGCCGTGATCGACGATGCCGATCCGCTGGCCGCCTTCTCCGACCGCAGCCTGTTGATCGTTGACGACGACAAGCCCTTCCAGACCCGCCTCGCCCGCGCCATGGAGAGCCGCGGCTACCACGTGCAGGTGGCCGACAGCGTCGCGGACGGCGTCTCGGCCGTCGAGGCGCGCGCCCCCGCCTTCGCGGTGATCGACATGCGCCTGGGCGACGGCAACGGCCTGGACGTGATCGCCCGCCTCAAGGAGCGCCGTCCCGAGGCCCGGGGCGTGATCCTGACCGGCTACGGCAACATCGCCACGGCGGTGACCGCGGTGAAGCTCGGCGCCTTCGACTACCTCGCCAAACCCGCCGATGCCGACGAGATCCACGGCACGCTGATGGCGCAGCCGGGCGAGCGGGCCGACCCGCCGGAGAACCCGATGTCGGCGGACCGGGTCCGCTGGGAGCACATCCAGCGCGTCTACGAGCTGTGCAGCCGCAACGTGAGCGAGACCGCCCGGCGCCTCAACATGCACCGGCGGACCCTGCAGCGGATCCTGGCCAAGCGCGCGCCGCGCTGACACGGGATCCGTCCCGTCGGTTGCATCACGCGGCCGCTCCGGGCTAGCTGCGCGCGTCCCGGACGGCGCGTCCGGGACGCGAAATCTATTCGAGGGCGGATCTCGTGAACGGGCGCAACGCCATCACCATCATCAGCATGATGGTCCTCGTCGGCACCGAGGTGTTCGCCGTGGCCATCGCGGCGGGCTGGGCCATCGCGGGCATCTTCGATCTCGGCGAGCGGGTGGGACACGTCCTGATGGGCGTGTTCAGCCTGTTCGCGGCCTGGGTCATGCTCCAGCTCTGGCGCCGGGCCACCAGCATCGAGCCGCTGCGGAGCCCGGCCACGCATCGCTGAGCGAGTGCGCCTGCTCTAGAAATATTCGTCAAGTTGCACCGAATACCGGAATTATCCCCATGCGTGCGGGGTGTTCGACAGTTCGGCGGCCTTCCTGCTAGAAGCGGTCCGCGGCGGTCTGTGTGACGATGTCGCAGGTCACACTCCCGTCCCGGACACGCGTGAGACCCGAAGATCCATGAAAGCCCGTATCATCGTCACCCTGAAGACCGGTGTGCTGGACCCGCAGGGTAAGGCGATCGAGGCCGCACTCAGATCCCTCGGCATCGAGGGCGTCGACGGCGTCCGGCAGGGCAAGGTCTTCGACATCGAGGTCTCGGCGGTCGACAGCGCCGCCGCGGAGGCGACGTTGCGCACGGCCTGCGAGAAGCTCCTGGCCAACACCGTCGTCGAGAATTACGCGATCGAGATCCTCTGATGCACGCCGCGGTCGTCGTCTTCCCGGGTTCCAACCGCGAATCGGACGTCGTCCGGGCCCTGCGGCGATCCGGCGCGCAGGTGAGCCTCGTCTGGCACGCGGACCACGAACTGCCCGCCGGCACCGACCTCGCCGTGCTGCCCGGCGGCTTCTCGTACGGCGACTACCTGCGCTGCGGCGCCATCGCCGGCCGGGCCGCCGCCATGGATGCGGTGCGGGCCCACGCGGCGCGCGGCGGACTCGTGCTCGGCATCTGCAACGGCTTCCAGATCCTGTGCGAATCCGGCCTCCTGCCAGGCGTGCTGATGCGCAACGTCGACCGGCGTTTCATCTGCCACCGCCAGACGCTCCGGGTCGAGCGCACCGACACCCGCTTCACCAGCGCCTACGCCCCGGGTCAGGTCATCGACGTCTGCGTCGCCCACGGGGAAGGCAATTACTTCGCCGATCCCGAGACGCTGGCGCGGATCGAAGGCGAGGGCCGGGTCGCCTTCCGGTACTGCGACGCCACCGGCGCCATCACCGTGGAGGCCAACCGCAACGGCTCCCTCAACGCCATCGCGGGCGTCCTGTCGGAGACCGGGAACGTGCTCGGGATGATGCCGCACCCGGAGAACTTCGTCGAAGACCTGATCGGCGGAACCGACGGGCGCGGCCTGTTCGACAGTCTGGCGGCCTGAGATCACCGGCCGAAGATTTGTATTAACTGCCGATTAAGGTTTCCGGGGCATAAAGAGGCATCCAGTGATCTGGATGTCGAGTTGGACATGTTCGTCCGCTCTGTTTTGATGCCTCCCTGATGACTCTTCGAGCCGCTCCATCCGGGGCGGCTTTTTTCTGCGCGGATGCCGGAGCGCGGATCGCGCGAGCCACGTCTTCCGGACCGCGCAGGGCCGCTGCCGCGCCCCGGAACGACGGCAAGAACCCTGAATCGTCCAGGGCAGGCACCCTGATCCCACGCGGGAGGGGGACAGGATGAGGCCGGATCCGTGACCCTCGTCGAGGCCATGCCGCGGTTTCAGAACGCCGCTCCGGCGTCGGCGCTGCGCACGCTCGGGATCCGCAACAGAAAGCCCAGGCCGGGCGGACCCGACCTGGGCAGACTCGACTCGGGCAGACCCGACTTGAGCGGAGCGCGAGCCGGGACCGGTCGCCTCAGTACAATCCGCCGGCCTGCGCGGCCCGGTCGGGATCGGCCGGGACCGCCGCGGGGGCGGCGGCCTGGCCGCCGCCCGAGGACGACGGCGCCACGTAGGAATCCGCCGGTGCGGTACCGGGCTTGAACGCCTCCAGGATGGTCCCGGCGCCCTCGCCGGACCCCGCACGGGTGCCGCTGGCGAGATTGATGCGGATCAGCTTGATCCCGGGGGCACGCGGAACGGCGTCGGCGGCTTGTCCTTGAGGGCGGTCTTGAGGAACTCCAGGGCGATCGGCGCCGCCAGCCCGCCGCCGGTGGCGCGGTCGCCGAGCGAGCGCGGCTTGTCGAAGCCGATATAGATGCCGACCGCCAGATCCGGCGAGAAGCCCACGAACCACGCGTCCTTGGCGTCGTTGGTCGTGCCGGTCTTGCCGGCGAGCGGCTTGCCGATCTGCTTCAGGATCGTCGCGGTCCCGCGCTGGACCACGCCCTCCATGATCGAGACCATCTGGTAGGCGGTCAGCGGGTCGAGCACCTGCTCGGAATCGTCCACCAGCTTCGGCTCGTCCTGGCCGGACCACTTCTCGGCGTCGCAGCCGATGCATTTGCGGTTGTCGTGGCGGTAGATGGTCTCGCCGATACGGTCCTGGATCCGGTCGATCAGGGTCGGCCTAATGCGCCGGCCGCCATTGGCCAGCATCGAGTAGGCGGTGACCATGCGCATCACCGTGGTCTCGCCCGCGCCCAGCGACATCGGAAGAACCGGCAGCATGTCGTCGTAGACGCCGAAGCGGCGGGCGTACTCGGCGATGAGCGGCATGCCGACATCCTTGGCGAGCCGCACCGTCATCAGGTTCTTCGAGTGCTCGATGCCGTAGCGCAGGGTGTGGGGGCCGCCGGACTTGCCGTCGTAGTTCGAGGGCGTCCAGGCCTCCTGGCCGGGGCCGGCCTCGATGGTGATCGGGGTGTCCTGGATGATCGAGGCGGGCGTGTAGCCGTTGTCCAGCGCCGCCGAGTAGACGATCGGCTTGAACGAGGAGCCGGGCTGGCGCATCGCCTGGGTGGCGCGGTTGAACTCGGATTCGTCGTACGAGAAGCCGCCGACCATCGCGTGCACCCGGCCCGTATTCGGGTCCATGGCCACGATGGCGCCGGAGACCTCGGGCTTCTGGCGCAGGCGGAACTGGCCGCGGCCGCCATCCATCGCCTCGACATAGACCATGTCGCCGGGCTGGAGGTTGGCGCGGCCGGCCCAGCGCATGCCCTCGGGCGTGATCACGCCGGTCTCGCGGTCCTTGACCACCTGGCCGGAGGCCTCGCGCTTGGGCTGCAGGCCGATCTGCACGCCGCCGCCGCCATTGCCCAGCACCACGGCGAGGCGCCACGGTGCCACGTCGCCCAGCGCCGGAACCTCGGCCGCCGCCATGCCCCAGTCGCGCCCGGTCAGGTCGACCTTGGTGACCGGCCCGCGCCAGCCATGGGCCTGATCGTAGCGCACGAGGCCGTCGACCAGCGCCTTGCGGGCCCAGCCCTGCATCTTCGGATCGAGGGTCGTGCGCACCGAGAGGCCGCCCTCGTAGAGCTTCTTCTCGCCGTAGCGCTCGGAGATCTCGCGGCGGACCTCCTCGGTGAAGTAGTTGGCGTTGGCGGCGTTCGGGAAGGCGACGCGCGGGTTGACGCCGAGCGGCATCTTCTTGGCGGAATCCGCTTCCTCCTTGGTGATGTAGCCGTTCTCCGCCATCAGGCGGATGATCTCGTTGCGGCGGTCCAGCGCCGCCTGGGTCTTGCGGTAGGGGTGGTAGTTGTTCGGCCCCTTCGGCAGGGCGGCGAGGTAGGCCGCCTCGTTGATGGTCAGCTCGTGGACCGATTTTCCGAAGTAATCCAACGCCGCTGCCGCCACGCCGTGGAGGTTGCGGCCCGGGACGATCGTGCCGAGGAAGATCTCGTTGAGGTACAGCTCGAGGATCTTGTCCTTCGAGTAGGCCGCCTCGATCCGGAGGGCCAGCAGCGCCTCCTTGATCTTGCGGTCGTAGGTCTGCTCGGAGGAGAGCAGGAAGTTCTTGGCGACCTGCTGGGTGATGGTCGAGGCGCCCTGCCGCTTGCCCGACTTGGCGTTGGTCAGGAAGGCGCGCACGATCCCCTCGGGGTCGATGCCGCCGTGCTTGTAGAAATTCTTGTCCTCGGCCGACAGGAAGGCCGCGACGACGATCTTGGGCATCGCCTGGATCGGCAGGTACAGCCGGCGCTCGCGGGCATATTCGGCGAGCAGCGAACCGTCCGCCGCGTGGACGCGGGTCATCACCGGCGGCTCGTAATTGGCGAGCGCCGCGTGGTCGGGCAGGTCCTGGCTGTACTTCCAGTAGAAGTACCCGCCCACCGCCGCGCCGACCACGAACAGCACCGCGCCAGCGCTGAACAGGATCCCGAAGAAACGAAGGATCAGACGCATCCGGTGTTCCGCTCGTCGCTGGCCCGGCCGAATGCCGGAATCGGCTCATCCGGCGCGTGCGTCCGCTCTCGATGCGGTCAGCCCCCGGATGCTCCCGTCAGGCCCCTTCGGAATGCCGGTTTCGACGGCGGTGCGACGGGGCGTTCGGACGTCCCGTATCGACACGCATTCTATGGTGAAACTGGGGCGACAGCGGCCGAGCGGCGCATGACCGTCGGACGCCCCAGGGTGGCGCGGTTGGTGAAGAACAGATCGATCGCCTTGGCCATGGAGCCGGTGACGCCCGCCCGCCACTCCGGCGATTGCAGCATCTCCAGGTCGCGCTTGCTGGAGAGATAGCCCAGCTCCACCAGCACGCTCGGCACGTCGGGGGAGCGCAGCACCACGAAGCGCGCCTCGCGGTGGGGCTTGGCGCTCATCTCGATCACGGGGGCGAGCTGGCCCATCAGCGTGCGGGCGAAGCCCGACGAGAAGCCGCGGGTCTCGCGCAGGGTCAGCTCCTGCAGGATGTCGGCGATGTCCGGCGGCGCCTCGGCGGCGTCGGCGCCCGCGGCGGCGTCGGCCCGGTTCTCGCGCTCCGCGAGCTTGGCGGATTCGGCGTCCGTGGCCTTCTCAGCATTGGTGTAGATCGTGGCGCCCCGCACCTGGGGGGCCGCCGAGATCGAATCCGCGTGGATCGACACGAACAGGTCGGCCTTGGCCTCGCGGGCGAGGCGCACCCGGTCGGCGAGGGGCACGAACACGTCCCGGTCGCGGGTCATCCGGACCCGGTAGCGCCCGGCCGCCTCCAGCTTCTCCACCAGCGCCTGGGCGAAGCCGAACACGATATCCTTCTCGAACACGCCGCCCACCGCGATGGCGCCGGGATCGGTGCCGCCGTGGCCGGCATCGACCATGATCAGCGGGCGCTGGTCGGTCGGTTCCGGCGGGGCGCTGCGGGCCTGGGCGGGGGCGGGATCCGCGGCGGCCGCGGCCTTGCGGAAGGCGTCGCGGTCGGCGCGCTGGAGCGGGATCGTGAGCAGCACCGCGCCGTCGCGGGCCCGCGTCACCGACTCGATCCTGCCGACGGTGGCGGGGGCGGTGAGGTCGATCACGATGCGGGAGCGGCCTGGGGCGAACAGGCCGTAGCGGAAGGATTGGACGAGCCCGTCGCGGCGGCTGCCGGTCCCGGATTCGAGCTGGAAGTTGACCTCGGGCAAGTCGATCACCGCCCGGTCCGGCCGCTCCATCACGAAGCCGCGGGCCTCGACGGCCCGGGACAGGGTCAGGGTCAGGCGCGTGCCGCCGGCCTGGCTCGCGAGGTCGGCCCCGATGGCGACGGCGGGCTTCTCGCCGTTCTGCGCGGCAACCGGCGCTCCCGCCAGGGCCGGCAGAAGCGCCACGGCCAGGCGAAGCCATGCGGTACGGATCAGGCGCGCGCAGTTCGGCATCGGTCCGGTGTCGTTTCCCGTGCCCTCCGTTACGGCATGGGACCGACTTGGTTAACGGACGGTTGCCGCCGCCGGTTCGATCCGGGGGCCCGTGTTGCCGGGATGCGACAAGTCCCGCGCCGCTTCAGCGGTACGCGACCACGCGGCTCGTCTGACCGATGACCGTGACCCAGCAGGTCAGGGACGCGTCGGCGGCCCGCTGGACCTCGCCGACCTGCAGGCGAATCACCTCGGCCGGCGACCGGGCGCCCGAGAGCGCCCGCAGATGCGCCAGGGCCGCCTCGCCCTCGCAGCGCACGTAGCGGGCGATGGTCGAGCCGATCTCGACGACATCGAAGCGGTCGGGGGTGAAGACGATCCGGTGTGGGACGTCGACGGCGTCCGGCACCGGCGGGAGGGCGATATCCGCCGCGGCACCGGCTTCGGGGACCGGCTGCGCGGCCGTCTCGGTCGGCCCATCGGCCGGCACCTCGGTCTGCACCTCAGAGGCGGTCTCGGGCAGGACCGGGGTGGTCGCCGCGGGCGCCGCCTGGGCCGGCTCGGCCTGCGGCTCGTGGGTCTCGACGGAAACGTCGCTCGCCGGCGCGGGTGCGTCCTCGGCGATCGGCGCAGGGCGGAACTCGGCCGGGGCCAGCGCCTTCCGGAGCGGTTGGGGTAATCCGGCGGGGCGGCCTCCCCTCGGTCGACGCGGCTTTCCCATCGCGCGATCTCCTCCTGTCGGCGTCAGGCCGTCCTGACGGAGCGGTGGCCGGAGGGTCGTGCGCAGCCGGCTCGCCCGCGGTGTCGGCCTCGGACCCGTGACGCCCGGGTGTCAGAGCCTCGGATCCGGTCGGCGCCGCGCGCCCTCCGGATCCCGTATCGTGTCCCCGATCGAGGATCGGGGACGGCGCGCCGGCCTCAGCGGGCGGCGGCGTTCTGGGCGAGGGCGCCGTAATCCTTGGCCTGGGCCTGGAGCGCGGCGAACTGGCTGCGGACGAACTCGGACTGGAGCTCGAACGCCTCGCGGAGATCCTTCGTGCGCACCAGCTTCTGGGCGAAGTCGAAGGTCGCGTTGGCGTTGGCCTGCGCGTGATCAAACCCCTTCGCGACCGCGGCGGTCAGGGTCGACTGGAAGGTCTGACCCGAGGTCTGGACCTGCTCGGCGACCTTCACGGCGTTCGTCATCATGGTGCCGACAGCGGTCCGAGCCTGATCGACGCTCTTCTCGGCGAAGTCGCGCATCTCGGTCGGGATCTCGAAGTTCGGGGTCTGCATCGATGTCTCCAGCAACGTTCATGGAGCGGGACGCCGGATGCGTCCGCGTTGACGCGCTTCTATATGTTGCACCGCAACAAGAAGTCAAGTGCATGCTTCGGGGGCCATGCAGGACCCGGAAGCCCGATAAAATGCAGATCCGATGATCTCGCACAGTCATCGCATCGCGGCTGCAGCCCCGATAGCAGATTGCGTGCAAGCTGCGCCATTTATCCGATCGGCCAAGATTGCCGATCCCGGCAAGAGGCCGCTTCGCAAAAAACGATCTGCCTGTCCAGAGGGGCACGAACGGATCGTGAATGCTTGTGGTATACCAGACGGGCCGGGCCGCCTCGGATCATCGCGGCTGGGCCAGCGAATCCGGATGCTGCATCGCACCAGCCGCGGCTCCGGACAGACGGGCGTAGAGCCCCCGGAGCGCCGCCGCATGGGCGTCCAGGCCCATCGGCGCGGTGCGGAAGAGCCTGCGGGCCTCCGCTCCGAGCGACGCCGCCAGGGCGTCGTCCCGGAGCGCCGTGAAGGCCTCGGCGAGGGGCCCGACCTCCGGTGCGAGCACGAATCCGGTCCGGCCGTGCCGGACCTTCTCGGCGGCGCCGGAGCGGTCGGAGGCCACGACCGGGATGCCGGCCGCCAGCGCCTCGTAGACGGTGAGCGGGCCGGTTTCGTACCAGCGCGACGGCGCCGCCAGCGCCCGGGCGCGGGTCCGGAGCGTAGCCCAGACCGCCTCGGGCCTCTGCCATCCGATCACCTCCACGCCGTCCCGGGCACGCAGCTCCGCCTCCAGGGGGCCGGCGCCGATGAACAGGGCCGGAAGTCCGGCCCTCCGCGCGGCGTCGGCCACGAGGTCGGCGCCCTTCTCGCGGGTCAGGCGCCCCACATAGGCGATCGCGTCGCCGCGGGCGGGCGCGGCCGCGGGCCCCTCCGGAAGCCGGACGGGGTTGTCGATCCGATGATGTGTGAGGGCGTAGCCGCCGAGCAGAGCGCCCAGCCGCTGCCGGCTGGCGTCGCAGACATGGACGACGTGCAGCGGATGGTGCCGGCTGGCCCGACCGACGACCTGCCGCAGCGCCGCGGCACGGGCGACCCGCACGAGCTTGTGCCCCCGGCTGCGGGGATCGCAGGGCGCCGCAAGGCAGGCGGCCGACAGGGGGGCGAGCCCGCAGGGCTCGGCCCGGTCGAAGCGGTAATAGACGCCGTTCGGGCAGGCCAGGGCGTAGTCGTGCAGCGTGACGACCAGCGGCACCCCGGTCTTCGACAGGACCGGAACGATCGCCGGCGACAGGGTCCGGGTCCATTGGTGCAGGTGGATACAGTCCGGCGGCGCGGCGAGGCCCGCGAGAGCCGCGGTGAGGCGGCGGGCGGCGGCGGCGTGCCAGATCCCGGCGGCAGCCGCCCGCGCGGCACCGAGCGACCAGATGTCGGGCAGGCCGAGATCGATCCGCTGGATCCCGGCATGGTCGAGGAGCGGATCGACGGCCCCCGAGATCGCCTGGATGTAGGTGACGGCGAGACCGGCCTCGGCGAGCCCGCGGGCCGATTCCAGCGCCACCTTCTCGGCCCCGCCGCTGGCGGCCGCGAACTCGGCCAGGATCACGACATGCACGGTGTCCCTCCCGGGGATCGCGTCGGTCTCGGGAGCCGGGAGGATGAAGGAGAGCGGTTTACGGGGGATCAACCGCGGCCGGATACAGATCTTTGCCCCGGATCAGAGCGGCGGAATTCCTGACGTGCACGTCGTCTTCGTCGCAGACCACGCCGCGATCAACGGCGGCCAGGCCAAGGTCGCGATCGAATCCGCCCTGGGGCTCGCCGCCCGGGGGATCCGCGTCAGCCTGTTCGCCGCGGTCGGCCCGGTGGACCCCCGGCTGGAGCCCGCCGGAATCCGGGTGGTCTGCCTGGAGCAGGACGACGTCACCACGGCGCGCAGCAAACTGGCCTTCGCCGCCCAGGCGATCTGGAACGGCGCGGCACGCCGCGCCCTCGCGCGGGAACTCGCCGCCTGCGACCCCCGGGACACCCTCGTCCACGTCCACGCCTTCGCCAAGGCGCTGTCGCCGTCGATCGGCCCGGCGATCCGGGCCTCCGGGCTGCCGTGCCTCTACACGATGCACGAGTTCTTCCTCGTCTGCCCCACCGGCGGCTTCTACGCCTATCCGGAGCAGCGGATCTGCCATCGGACCCCGATGTCGGCCGCCTGCATCGCGGCGCATTGCGACGCACGCAGCTACCCGCGCAAGGTGGCCCGGATGGTCCGCCATGCCGGCCTCGCCCACGTGGCCCGGCTGCCGGATCTGTTCGCCCACGTCGTCACGATCAGCGATCTGCAGGAAAGCGTCGTCCGGCCGCTGATGCCCCCCGGCACCGTGTTCCACCGGGTCGACAACCCGATCGCGGTGGTGCAGGCGCCCCTGCGGGAGGGCGCGCCGGGCGACTTCCTGTTCGTCGGGCGGATCTCCACCGAGAAGGGCGCGCCGATCTTCGCGGACGCGGCCAAGCGCGCGGGGGTGCGGGCGGTCTTCGTCGGCGACGGCCCCCAGCGGGCCGATCTCGCGGCGCGCCATCCCGAGGCCGTCATGCTCGGCTGGCGCGACGCCGCCGGCGTACAGGCGCTGATGCGCCAAGCCCGGGCGCTGGTCTTCCCGAGCGTCTGGTACGAGGGCCAGCCGCTCACCGTCTACGAGGCCCTGGCCTGCGGGGCGCCGGTGATCGTCAGCGATGCCTGCGCGGGGCGGGAGGCGGTGATCGATGGCGAGACCGGGTTCTGGTTCCGCTCCGGCGATCCGGAGGCGCTCGCCGCCCATCTGCGCCGCCTGACCGACGACGGCCTCGCCGCCCGGATGGGCCGGGCCGCCCACGACCGCTACTGGACGGCGCCCCTGAGCCTCGACGCCCATCTCGACCGCCTCGAGGGCGTCTACGAGACGGTGATGCGCGGGGCCACCGCCCGCAGGAGGGGCCTGAGCCCGGTCGATCGGCCGCTCGCGACCGCCTGACCCTGCCGCCGGTTCGGCCGTCCGTGCGCGGGACGCGGAGCCAGCCCGTCGGCGCCGCGCCGCCCGTCGCGCTGCCCGTCGCGCTGCCGCGGATCCCGACGCCGCGCGGGTGACGCCGGCGAGGCCATGGGCCGGACGCTTCGACCGGAAAGCCCATGCGGCCGCCGGAAAGATCGGATACACCCGCCGTCCCTCGCGTTGATGCCCACCAGCACCCTTGCGTGCCTCCGTCACGGACGAGTGAGCGACATGGCCGAGACCCAAAACAAGCCGAACGAAGCCAAGCCGGGCTTCCAGCAGGGCAGCGCCAAGCCGGGCGACGCCAAGAACCCCGACAACAAGCAGGAGAAGCTGAACGAGCGCCTGGACGAGGCCCTGGAGGAGACCTTCCCGTCGAGCGATCCGGTGTCGGTGAAGATCACCAAGTAGGCCCCGGGCCTGCACCGGCCGGGCGGCCGTCAGGCCGCCCGGTCGTCCGGGACCGGCTCCCGCCCGCGGTCGATCAGGCGGCGGGCCTCGGGCCCCGGGACCGCACGGCTGAACAGGAAGCCCTGGACCTCGTCGTAGCCCTCCGCGCGGAGCATCGCGAGCTGCTCGACGGTCTCCACCCCTTCAGCGGTGGTGGCGATGCCGAGGCTGGCGCCCAGGCTCGCCACCGCCCGCACGATCGCCGTGCAATGGGTGTTCTCGCCGACCTGGCTCACGAAGGAGCGGTCGAGCTTGATCTTGTCGAACGGGAAGCTGCGCAGGTAGCCGAGGCTCGAATAGCCGGTGCCGAAATCGTCCATCGCGATCCGGATGCCCAGGGCCCGCAGCTCATGCAGGGTCGCGAGATTGGCGGCGCTGTCGGCGAGCAGGACCGATTCGGTGATCTCCAGCTCGAGGCGCCGCGGGTCGAGGCCCGAGGTCGCGAGGGCGCCGCGCACGGTCTCGACCAGGCTGCGGTTGCGGAACTGGATCGGGGAGAGGTTCACGGCGAGGCGGATCGCCTCCGGCCAGGTCGCCGCCTCCGCGAAGGCGGTCTGCATCACCCAGGCGCCGATCGGGACGATCAGGCCGGTCTCCTCGGCCAGCGGCACGAACTCGGCCGGCGAAACCGGGCCGTGGTCCGGATGGGACCAGCGCAGCAGCGCCTCGAAGGCCAGGATCCGGTCGGAACGGGCATCCATCAGCGGCTGGTAGACCAGCGAGAACTGGCCGCGGGCGAAGGCCTCGCGCAGCTCGTTCTCGCGCCGCCGCCGCGCCTGCACCCAGGCATCCATCTCCGGCTCGAAGCACCGGAAGGTGCCGCCGCCCTCGGCCTTCGCCCGGTACAGGGCGAGGTCGGCGTTCTTCATCAGGGTTTCGGGATCGGTGCCGTCCCGCGGCAGGCAGGCGACCCCGATGCTGGTGCCCATATGGCAATCCTGGCCGTCCAGGCGGAAGGGCCGGCCGAGTTCGGCGATCACCCGGGCGATCAGCCCGTCGGCCAGGGCCGGGAGATCCATCCCCCCTACCAGGATGGCGAACTCGTCGCCGCCGAGCCGGGCCACGAGGTCGTCCTTGCGCAGGCAGCCGGCGATCCGCTCGGCCGCCTCGCGCAGGAGCGCGTCGCCGACCGGATGGCCCAGCGTGTCGTTGACGATCTTGAACTTGTCGAGGTCGAGGCAGAGCAGCACCGCCGCCTCCCCGTCCCGGGCGTGGCGGGAGATCGCCTCGGCGAGGCGGTCCCGGAACAGCACGCGGTTCGGCAGCCCGGTGAGCGCGTCGTGGTGCGCCATGTGGGCGATGCGGGCCTCGGCCCTCCGGCGTTCCGTCATGTCGATGGCGGCTTCGAGCACGGCCTGCCGCCCCTCGAACGGCATCGCCCGCTGGAACAGGGAGACCTCGATCGCCGAGCCGTCGGCGCGCCGGTGGAGGGCGCCGGTGGGCGGCAGGCCGAGCCCCGGCGCCGCGTCGGGGGGCATGGCGAGATCGGCCGGCGCCCGGCTCAGGAACTGCTCGCGGCTGTAGCCGTAATGGGCGACGGCCGCGTCGTTGACCGCCAGGAAGCGGTCGCGCGCGTCGGCCACGACCCACATCGGGACCGGGTTGTTCTCGAACAGGAGCCGGAACGAGGCCTCCCGGGCCTTGATGTCGCCGACATCCGTCATGGTGACCGAGAGGAGATCGCCGACGCAGCCCGCCTCGACCTTGAGGTAGAGCGTGCCGCCGTCGGACCGGGGGCGGCTCAGCTCGAAGGCGGAGCGCCCGCCCCGCTCGACCATGGCGGCGAGCGTCGCGATCGTCCGCGCGGTGATCGCCCCCGGGAAGAGCTGGCCGATGCGCTGCCATTGCAGGACCGCGGCGGGCCGCTCCAGGAGGCGCTCGGCGCCGCGGTTGAGGGCGACGATCTTGAAATCGATCGGGTGGCCCGCCGCGTCACGGATCGTGCTGAGGGCCAGGATCCCCTGGTCGGTGGCGGTGAACATCGCCTGGACGAGTTCGGTCCGGACGCTCGCCCCGTCGAACCCGATCAGCACGAACGGCTCGCCCCAGCGGTTGTCGAGGGGCACACCGACGAGGCGGGTCGAGGTCACGACGCCGGCATCCAGGCGATCGCACCGGCTGTAGGCGGGCTGGCCGGATCCGAGGGCGGCCGCGACCATCTCGCCGACGGGCTCGCGCAGCTCGATCGGGAGCGCGTCGACCGGGACGGTCTCGCTGGGACAGGGTTCCGCCGACGGACCTTCCGACCCTTGCGCGAGCCAGGCGCCGAATTCCTGGCCCGCCCAGAGGATCCGGGCGGCCTGGCCGTTCCGGGTGGTCACCAGGGCGGCCCGGTCGGCGAGGCGGCCGAGGCTCCCGAGCACGACGGCCTCGTAGGACGGGATCGGCGCCCCCGGCGTCCGGCAATCCTGCCAGCGCCGAAGGATGTTGCGGCCCGTCTGTCCGTCGTCGTCGTGCGCGGTCACCGAGCCGCCCCAGTTGTTCACCGGGGGCCAGGAAGCTGGGACTTCGTTTAAGCCGGGTTCATGAGCCGACTTATAATCCCATGATACGTACTATTCCCCAGTTTGATCTCGATTTTCAGGCCGCCTCGAGCAACCGGCGGGCGATCACCTGGGCCTGGATCTCCGCGGCGCCCTCGAAGATCGAGAGGATGCGGGCGTCGCACAGGATCCGGCTCACCGGGTATTCCAGCGCGAAGCCGTTGCCGCCGTGGATCTGCAGGGCGTTGTCGGCCGCCGCCCAGGCGACGCGGGCGCCCAGCAGCTTCGCCATGCCGGCCTCCAGGTCGCAGCGCTTGCCGGCATCCTTCTCGCGGGCCGAGAAATAGGTGAGCTGGCGGGCGATGTTGATCTCCACCGCCATCATGGCGAGCTTGTCGGCGACCCGCGGGAAGTTGACCAGCGCCTTGCCGAACTGGACCCGCTCCTCGGCGTAGCGCAGGCCGACGTCGAGGGCCGACTGGGCGACGCCGATGGCCCGGGCCGCGGTCTGGATGCGGGCCGATTCGAAGGTCTGCATCAGCTGGGCGAAGCCCTTGCCCTCGACCTCGCCCAGCAGGTTGCCGGCGGGCACCTCGAATCCCTCGAAGGCGAGCTCGTACTCCTTCATGCCCCGGTAGCCGAGCACCTCGATCTCGCCGCCCGACAGGCCCTGGACCGGGAACGGCTCCGCGTCGGTGCCGCGGGGCTTCTCGGCGATCAGCATGGAGAGGCCCTTGTGGCCCTTCTCCTCGGGCTTGGTGCGGACGAGCACCGTCATGATGTCGGCGCGGACCGGGTGGGTGATCCAGGTCTTGTTGCCGGTGATCTTCCAGGTGTCACCGTCCTTCACCGCCCGCGTGCGGAGCGAGGCGAGGTCGGAGCCGGTATTCGGCTCGGTGAAGACGGCCGTGGGCAGGATGTCGCCGCTGGCGATCTTGGGCAGGAAGCGCTGCTTCTGCTCCTCGGTGCCGCCGCACAGGATCAGCTCAGCGGCGATCTCCGAACGGGTGCCGAGCGAGCCGACGCCGATATAGGCGCGCGACAGCTCCTCCGAGACCACGCACATGGCGGTCTTCGGCAGGCCCATGCCGCCGTATTCCTCCGGGATCGTCAGGCCGAAGACGCCGAGCTCGGCCATCTTGGTGACGATCTCCATCGGGATGTAGGCGTTCTTCAGGTGCCACTCGTGCGCCTGATCGACCACCTCGGCCTTGCCGAAGCGGCGCATCTCGGAGCGGATCGCCTCCATGTCCTCGTCGAGGCCCGAGGCGCCGACCGTGGCCGAGCCGCTGCCGTCGCGCATCCGCGCCACCAGGGCGGCGCGGTTCTCGGGGGTGTTCCCCTCGGCGATCAGGGTCTCGACCGCCTCGGTGCGGTACTGCGCCACCTCCTTGGCGGAGAGGCCGAGCGAGCCGGTGAGGCGGACCATCTCGCCCTGGCTCATCGGGATGCCGGAGAACAGCTGGTCGAGATACTCGCCGGCGCCGATGCGGACGAGGAGCGACTCGGTCTCGCCGAACCGGCCCTCGGCCTGGAGGCGCTCGGCGTAGCCGCCGAGCTCGGCGACCGCCTCCGCGTAGGTCGCGAGCCATGCGAGCCCGTGGGCGGCGTGCTGCTCGCCCTCGAGCTTGGCCGCGTCGATCCGCCCGTCCGTTCCGAGGATCCGCGTGCGGACCCGGCGGGTCGCCTCCGCGACGAGGGCCTTGACGCTCTCGCCGGCGGCCCTGGCGAGGGTGGCGATATCCTGCGGCTCGGTCTGGATGGCGGGGGATGCGGACATGGTTTCCTGCTCGCGTGGCGTCTTCTTGGATCGGGTCTTTTAACCTGTCGCGGGCCGGAGCCGAAGCAGATTTCGTTTGGCTCGCCTTGAACTCAAGTTGAATGCCGGAGCTCACGGGCCGATGCGCAGCCCATGAAAGTCAAGGCCGGGCCGGTGCGGCGATACGCGTCGGTCCCGACACTGATGATCCGTCCGCCGCCCTGCCGAAAGCTGTTCGCCAGACCGTGCCCGGCTCAGCGCCTCTGCTCGCAGCGCGTCTTCACGTAGGCCCCGTCCTCGCCCTTGAAGCCTGTACTGGCTGCCAGCACCGGGCCCTGAACGAGGCATTCCTGGAGCGTGTGGGCCGGCCCGGTGACCACGTCGAGGGCGGTCTCGCGGGAGCAGTCCGGGGCCTGGACGGAGGCGGCGCAGATGAGCGCGACGACGATGATCTGGTTCATGGGGCCTCCCGTATGGGCCCGACTCTCAAGACGGCGGGCGGCGTCTACCGAAAGATGGGCCGCCGGAACTGGTTCCATCGGCCCGGACGCCCGTCCTCGCGAGCGGAGCATAGCGATGACGGAGCGGGTCACACCAGCGCGGTGAGATCCGCACCCGACTCGATTGCCTCCGGGCTGGGCACGCGTCCCTCGCCCAGCAGGTGCAGGAACGCCGTGAAGGCCGGGTTGCGGCCGATGCTGCAGGCGGCCACGGCCCGGTCTTGGCGGACATAATAGGCGATGAAGTCCAGCGCCGCCGGATCGCCCTGCAGGATGATCCGATCGAAATCCGGCGCGTAGCCGCCGTAATCCAGGCGCTTGTCGCCCTGGTTGCTCCAGAAGAACGGCGCGCCCGCGAAGGCGCCGCTGGCGCCCAGCATCGCCCGGGCGACGTGGGTGCCGTGCTGCTGCGCCAGACGCCAGTGCTCGATCCGGGCGGTGACGCCGCTGCCGCGCTCCGGGAAGGCCGCGATGTCGCCGGCGATCCAGACGTTGTCGGCGAGCTTCAGATCGGCGCCGACCGGGAGGCCGCCGGTCTCGTCCGGCTCCACCCCGGCGACGATCCCGGTCTCCGGCGCGGCGCCGGCGCCGATCAGCACGAGATCGGCCGGCAGCCGCGTGCCGTCCGCGGTCTCGACGGCCTCGACGGAGCCGGTGCCGGCGATCCGCGCGACCTTGCCGGTCACGAAGGTCACGCCGTTGCCGGCGTGGTAGCGCTTCAGCGCCGCGCCCACGGCCTCGCCGAAGCGCTTGGCGAAGGGGATCTCCTCCCGCGCCAGCACCGTCACCGACAGGCCGCGCTTGGTCAGGAAGGCCGCGGCCTCCAGGCCGATGAAACCCGCGCCGATCACCACCACGCGCTTGGCCTGCTCCGCCGCGGCGCTGAGCCGCACCGCATCGTCGAGGCTGCGGAGCGTCATCACGCCGTCGAGATCGCGGCCGTCGAAGTCCGGCACCACCGCACGGCTGCCGGTGGCGATCAGCAGCGCGTCGCCGGTGAGCACCCGGCCGTCCGCCAGGGTGACGCTGAGGCGCGCCGGATCGATCCGGACCGCCTCGGCCTCGATCCGCTCGACTTGGTGGGCAGCGGAGAAATCCGGCTCCAGCAGGGTCTTCTCCGCCGGGGTGGGCTTGGCCAGGAACTGCTTGGACAGCTTGGTCCGGTCGTAGGGCGGGTGCCCCTCGCGGCCGACCATCGTGATCGCGCCCGCAAAACCCTCGCGCCGGAGCGTGGTGATGCAGGCCGCCGCCGCCGCCCCGGTGCCGACGATCAGGACCTGTCCGAGGGGCGTCCGGGCGTGCCGGGCCGGAGCGGGCTCGGGGGTCAGCGTCGCCACCGCCTCGCCGCCCTCGATCCGGACGGGATAGCGGGTCAGCGCCTCAAGCGCCGGCGGCTCCTCCAGGCTGCCGTCGGCGAGGGCGAAGGCCGCCTTGTGCCAGGGGCAGTAGAGCCGGCCGCCGCAGATCTCGCCCTTGGCGAGCGGCGCCCCGAGATGCGGGCACTTGGCCTGGAAGGCGCGCACGCCGTCGGCGTCGCGCACGAACAGCACCGCGTCGTCGCCCGCCTTGCCCTCGGCCTTGCCGCCGAGCGGGATCGCGTCGAGGGCGAGGCGGATCTCGCGGGGCTTGCCCGAATCCAGGTGTTCTTGGTCCATCCTCGCCTCGCCCGGTGCCGGCCCGTGCGCACCAAACCGCGAAGCCCCGAAGGGTTTCCGCGCCTTCCGTCGCAGGCCCGGCGCCTCAGCCCCGGCTCGCCACCGCCACGCCGAGGGCGGCGAGCGCCATGCCGGCGCCCTGCAGCGGGGTCAGCACCTCGCCGAACAGCAGGTAGCCGAGCACGGCCGCGACCGGGGGCACCAGGAAGAACAGGGCGGCGACGCCCGCCACCGCCCCCCGCCGGATCAGCACCAACAGCAGCAGGATCCCCGCGACCGAGTTGACCAGGACCGCCCAGCCGAGGCCGAGCCACAGGGCGGGGGCGGGGTCGAACGCGGTGCTGCCGAAGGCGAGCGCCAGCGGGATGGCGCAGGCCATGCCGCCGACGAACTGGAGGGTCGCGCCGGCCAGCAGATCGACCCGGCCGCCGGTGCGCTTCTGCCAGAGCGTGCCGAGGGTCAGCGCCAGCACCGCCAGGAGGCTGACGGCGAGCGCCAGCGGCGGGATCCCGGACGGGTCCGTGGCCCCGAGCTTCGGGGCGAGCACGAGGCCCGTGCCGACAAAGCCCATCATTATGCCCAGGGCCCGCCGCCCGCTGACGCGCTCGCCCAGCAGCGGCTGCGCCAGGAGTGCGGTGAGCAGCGGCTGGAGGCTGCCGACGAGGGCGGCGATGCCGGCCGGCAGCCCGTGGCTCACCGCCCAGAAGACCCCCGACAGGTAGACCCCCTGCATCAGGAAGCCCGCGATGACGGGGTCGCGCCAGCCCGCCCGGTCCCCGGGCCAGCGCACCCGGGAGGCCGTGGCGATCAGCGCCAGCACCAGGGCGACGGCCGTGAAACGGATTGCCGTGAAGGCCAGCGGATCCACGTGCGGCACCACCGCCCGGGCGGAGATGAAACCCGTGGCCCAGATCGGGATGAACAGCGCCGGAAGGGCGCCGGCCGCGAGCGGCGACGGGCGTGAGAGCATAGGCATGTCCGCCGGACGGAGCATGCCGGCGCGCCGGGCGCAACGGTGATCGCGTCCGCCCGCCGGAGCGCGGCCGCCACCGGGGGCCGGCGTGGCGCGGACGCGTCACCGGGCGGCGATCGGGACCGGATCCGGCCGGCGGCGTTGACGCGCGGGTGCCGGCACCGTTCATCGGCGGGCCTCTCCCCGGGGAGGATCACGAGATCGAGGATCGTTGGACACCCGTGAAACCTCTCCGCAGCGGATTGCAGATCATGGGCGTCGCCGCGCAGCGCTTCGTCTCCCATGACGGCTGGGCGATCGCGAGCCACATCGCGCTCTCGAGCCTGACCTCGCTGTTCCCGTTCCTGATCCTGCTGGCGGCGCTGGCCGGCCTGTTCGGCACGCAGTCGCTCGCCGACGAGGCCGGGGTGCTGATCTTCGACGCCTGGCCCCGGGAGATCGCCAAGCCGATCGTCGGCGAGGTCCACCGGGTGCTCACCGAGCAGCGCAGCGGCGTGCTGACGCTCGGCGCGCTGTTCGCCCTGTACTTCTCCTCCTCGGGGGTCGAGAGCCTGCGGGTCGGGCTGAACCGGGCCTACGGGCTGCGCGAGAGCCGGCCCTGGTGGCTGACCCGCCTCGAATCGATCGGCTACGTGATCTGCGGGGCGTTCGCGATGCTGGCCTTCGCGCTGCTCGTGGTGCTGGGGCCGCTGATCTGGCGCAACGTCGTCCTGGTGGCGCCGGGGCTGGAGCCCCTGAGCCTCACCGTGGCGATCGGGCGGATCGCCGTGACGGCCCTGCTGCTGACCGTCGTCCTGGTCATCGCCCACAAGTTCGTGGCGGCCGGACGGCGCTCGATCCTGTCGGTGCTGCCGGGGATCGGGGTGACGCTGGTCCTGTGGTTCTTCGCCGGCCTCGGCTTCGGCTACTACCTCGACCGGTTCTCCAACGCCTACGCGTCGACCTATGGGGGTCTGGCCACCGCGATGGTGTTCCTGGTGTTCCTCTACTGGCTCGCCGCCATGTTCCTGTTCGGCGGCGAGATCAACGGCACGGTGATCGCCGCCCGCCGCAGCCGCCTGCAGGCGAAGATGCTGGCCCGCCGGGCCGAGAGGGAGGGACGATGGACCGGATCGAGCACCTGACGATCCGCGCGAACGGCGCCGATCTGCATGTGGCGCGCTGCGGCACGGGCACGCCGCTGCTGCTGCTCCACGGCTGGCCGGAATTCTGGCTGACCTGGGAACCCGTGATGGCGCGCCTGGCCGCCCGCCACACCCTGATCGCCCCGGATCTGCGCGGCTTCGGCGACAGCGACAAGCCCGCGGGCGCCTTCGGCCCGCCGGAGCAGGCCGCCGACATGGTGGCGCTCCTCGACGCCCTCGGGATCGACCGCGCCGGCATCGTCGGCCACGATGTCGGCGGAGCGGTGATCCAGGCCCTCGCCCGGTCTCACCCGGAGCGGTGCGCCGGCCTGTTCCTGTTCGACTTCGTCTATCCGGGGATCGGCCCCCGGCTCGGGGCGCCGGACCGCCTCACCGAGATCTGGTACCAGTCCTTCAACCAGATGGACCTGGCGGTGACGCTGGTGGGCGCCAGCCGGGAGAGCTGCGCCGCCTATATCGGCCACTTCCTGCGCCACTGGTCGCACCGGACGGACGCGTTCGACCCGGTGCTGGACGCCTTCGTGGACAATTTCCTGAAGCCCGGAAACCTCGCGGGCGGCTTCGCGCATTACCGGGCCGCCCATGCCGGGCGGATCGCGATGCTCAAGGGCGAGGCCCCGGCCCTGCCGCCGATCGGCGTGCCGACCTGCGTGCGCTGGGCCGAGCACGACCCGATCTTTCCCTTCGCCTGGACCGACCGCCTGGGCGAGACCTTCTCGGATCTCGATCTGGCGCTGTTCCCGGGGGTGGGGCACTTCCCCCACCGGGAGGATCCCGACCGGGCCGCCGCGGAGATCGCGGGGTTCTTCGCGCGGATCGGGTGGGCGTGAGGGCGTCCCCTCCCCGCGAGGGGAGGCGGACGGCGTGCGCGCAGCGGCGCCCGGGCAGCCTCACGCGGCCAGCGCCAGCCCCTCGTCTTCCTCCGCCTCCGCCGCCATGAACTGGGCCCGGGCGAGCTCGGCGAAGCGCCCATTCTGCCCCACCAGCTGGTCGAAGGTGCCGGCCTCGACGATCCGGCCCTCGTGGAACACCAGGATGCGGTCGGCGTCGCGGATCGTCGCGAGGCGGTGGGCGATCACGAAGGTGGTGCGGCCCTCCATCACGGTCTCCAGCGCGCCCTGGAGCTTGCGCTCGGTGGCCGCGTCCAGCGCCGAGGTCGCCTCGTCGAGGATCAGGATCGGCGGGTTCTTCAGGAGCGCCCGGGCGATCGAGAGCCGCTGGCGCTCGCCCCCCGAGAGCGACCGGCCGCGCTCGCCGATCACCGTGTCGAGCCCGGCGGGCTGGCGCGCCATGAAGGCGCTGGCCTGGGCGCGCTCCAGGGCATCGAGCATCTCGTCATCCGTGGCGTCGGGGCAGCCGACCTGCAGGTTCTCGCGGATCGAGCGGGCGAACAGCATCGGCTCCTGGAACACTACGCCGATGTTGTGGCGGAGGGACGACAGGCCGACGTCGCGGATGTCCATCCCGTCGATGCGGATCGCGCCGGCGGCCGGGTCGAAGCTGCGGTGCAGGAGGCCGAGCGTCGTCGACTTGCCCGATCCGGTGGTGCCCACCAGCGCGATCGTCTCGCCGGGCTTCGCCGAGAACGAGACGCCGTCGAGCGCCTGACGCCGGCCATCGTACGAGAAGGCGACGTCCTCGAAGGTGACCTCGCCGGCAAAGCGCGCCACCTGCCGGGCCTGCGGCCGGTCGGCCACCGCCGGGACGGTGTCGTAGATCTCGAAGAACTCGGCGATCTTGGGCGCCTGCTGGAACAGGCCGTTGACGAAGCCGACCACGTGGTCGAGGCGCGCCACGAAGGCGGTGGCGAGGCTCATGAAGGCCACGACCTCGCCCACCGTGGTGGTGTTGGCCTGATAGAGCCAGATGCCGGTGACGAAGATCGCCGTCATGGTGATGGTCGCCGAGGCGCGGGTCGCCACGTTGGCGAGCGCCCACCAGGACAGGACCGGGATCTGCGCGGCGAGCAGGTTGGTGATGATGCCGCGCATCGCGTCCTTCTCGGCCTTGGCGCGGGTGAAGGACTGGATCACCGCGACGTTGCCGAGCGCGTCGGACGCGTGGGCGGCCAGCCCCGAATTGAATTCCTCGACCTGCCCCTGGAGCGCCTCGGTCCGGCGCATCACGAAGGTGGTGAGCGCCGTGAAGGCCAGCACCAGCACCACCAGGATCGAGCCGAGCTGCCAGTTGATCAGGAGGGTCATCGGCAGGAGCACGCCGAGCGAGACCAGGGCGACGAGGTGGTCGCGGAAGAAGCCGAGCCACAGCCACGCCATGCCGTTGGTGCCCTCCAGCATCGCCTTGAGCACCCGGCCGGAATGGTTGGCCGAGTGGAAGGCGAGCGGCAGGTCGAGGACGTGCTCGAAGTAGCTCGCCATCGACGACAGCCGGTTGCGGTGGGCGAGCCGGTCGGCGTGGAGCGCGATGAACACGCCCGCCGCGATGGTGAAGAAGCCGAACGCCACCCAGGCGGCGAGCAGCGGCAGCATGGTGCCCATGGCGTCGCCGCCGCGCTTGAGATGGGTCAGCTGGTCGATGATCCGCCCCATCAGCAGGGGCTCGGCGAAGGCCGCGATCGCCAGGACGACGTTGGTTGCGGCCAAGCCTATGGCCAGCCGACGCTCCGCCTTCAGGAAACCCAGGACCCGCCCGTACAGACGAACCATCGTACCGCTCCGCCACCCCTGGCGCGGCCCGTGTGACCCGGGTCTCACGCCGTCTTTGACGGGTTCGCACGGCCGGCTTCAGCGCCGAATCCGGGTCAAACCCCTCTTGGGAAACGGGTATGCCAGCGCCCGCCTGAACGGGCGATGACGGACTGATACAGGTTCGAAACAGTCGCCTTTACGGTCCGTTCAGCCCGATGCCCTAGGCTCGGCGCGGGCCGCCTGCGTCGCGGATGCGAGCGCGGTGCAGCTCTGTCCGGAAAGCCCGTCGGGTCATCGTCCCATGGATCTCGCAACCGGTGTCGGACTGCTGGGCGGCGTCGGCGTGGTGTTCACGCTGATCATGATCGATGGCGGCAACTTCGCCGCCTATTTCGACAAGCATGCGGTCATCGTCATCTTCGGCGGATCGGTCATGGCGACGATCATCCGCTTCCCCTTCGCCACCATCGCCCACGGCCTGCCGATGGGCCTGCGCTACGCCTTCACCATGCGCGCGGTGAGGCCGCACGACCTCATCGAGGAGATCACCACGATCGCCGAGGTGGTCCGCAAGAGCGGGCCCATGGCCCTGGAGAACGTAGAGATCTCCGACCCCTTCCTGGCGCAGGGGGCCCGCTACGTCGCCGACGGCTACGACCGCGAGTTCATCCGCGACACGATGGAGCGCGACCGCGACAACTTCCTCATGCACCTCGACGAAGGCTCGAAGATCTACCGCGCCTTCGGCGACTGCGCCCCGGCCTGGGGCATGATCGGCACGATCCTCGGCATGGTGACGATGTTCGCCAACATGTCCGATCCCTCGAAGCTCGGCCCTGCCATGGCGACCGCGCTTCTGGCCACGCTCTACGGCGCGCTCATCGCCAACCTCGTGGCCCTGCCGATCGCCGACAAGCTGCACGTGAAGCTGGAAGAGGAGGACGTCTCCCGCTCGCTCATCATCGACGGCATCCTGATGATCCGCGACCAGAGGAGCCCGACCCTCGTCCGCGAGATGCTCGTCGCCTACCTGCCGCACCACCACCGTGGGTCGTTCGAGGAGGCGGCCGCGTGACCGCCCGGACAGCCCCGGCGGAGCGCCCGCGGATGGCATGACATGGCCAGGAAGAAGCGCGGCGGCGCGCATGGCGGCCACGGCTGGTTCGTCACCTTCGCCGACCTGATGGCGCTGCTGATGAGCTTCTTCGTGATGATCGCCGCGTATTCGACGCAGGACCAGAAGAAGATGCAGATGGTGGCGGGCTCCATGCGCGACGCCTTCGGCGTGAACACGGAGTCCAAGTTCGCCGGCATCATCGAGACCGACGGCCTACCGGCCGCCGACCACGTGAAGCACCTGCGCGACATCCCTCCCGAGCAGGCCACCGACCGGACCACGCCGCCGCGGCTCGACAAGAGCAGCGAATTCGGCCTGACCGACACCGGCGAGCCGGAGAATTTCGGCCTCGCGGCCGCCTCCCTGCGGCAGGCCCTGCAGAGCCTGCCGGACTTCGCCGAAGTGTCGAAGAACGTCGTGATCGCCCGGACCGAGCAGGGGCTCGACGTGTCGATCGTCGACCAGGACGGGCGCTCGATGTTCCCGGAAGGCTCGACCCGGCCCAACGACCGCACCCGGCGCCTGCTGGAGAAGCTCGGCCCGGCCCTGCGCCAGATGCCGAACCGGATCGCCGTCACGGGCCACACCGCCACGGACCGCCCCGGCCGGCGTCCCGCCGCGCCCCCGTGGGACTTGTCGGCGGGCCGCGCGGTCAGCGTCCGGGAGATCCTGGCCGGCGCCGGCGTTCCGGACGACCGGTTCGCCACGGTCGCCGGCAAGGCCGACACCGAGCCGATGTTCCCCGATAACCCCTACATGCCCGCCAACCGGCGCGTGACGGTGACGCTGCTCAAGGAGGCCCCGCCGGTCCCGAACGTGAAGGGATTGCCGTGAGGACGCCGCGGCGCCGGGCCCGCCGGTCAACCGCTTCTATCGGGCGGTGAGCAGCGCCCAGTAGACCTTGTACTTCGAGCCCGGGGCGTAGGCGGTGGCGATTCCCATCCGGGTCGCTTCGGGCGCCAGCATGGTGGCGTCGTGGGGCGGGCTCTCGCGCCAGCCGGAGAAGGCTTCGGCCAGGGTGTGGTAGCCGGCCGAGAGGTTGGCGTTCACGTTGGCGTAGCCGAGCCGTTCCACGGCGGCCTTGACGGTCTGCGCCCGGCTCGGCCGGTCGGCCAGGGCCATCGCGGCCGCCTCGGCCTCGGCCAGACGCTGCAATTCGGGATCGACCGTCAGGGGCGGCGCGCCGCGGTTGCGGCGGTAGGACGAGATCATGTCGCGGGCCGCCGCGACGTCGATCTGCGCGCTGTTGCTGGCGAGGGGCAGGTAGATGCTCGGCAACGCCGCGGTGCTCGGCGCCTGGGTGGCGCAGCCGCCGAGCAGGGCTGCCGCGGTCAGCGCCGCCGAGCCCGTCGCGCGCCCCAGCATCCTGCCCGTGATCCGGCCGAGCCCGCGCCCCGCATGCCGACCGTCCCGATCGCGTCTCGTCACGACTTACCCATCCCTGCGACGGTCGAGCCGCCCCGGCGGCATATAGGCGCTGCCGGGCCGTCGCGCATCGGACGATTAGGGCTTCCTCAAAGACCTGTCGTCTAAACGTGCACCGACCTCACGACCGAGCGTTCCCTGACCATGCTGGAGACGCCCCGCGATCGCGCCGTCGATGGGCCTGCCGGCCCGTCGGCCCAGGCCGAATCGGCCACCGATCCCGACGCCGCGGCGACGCTCGCGTTGCAGCAGGCGATCATCCGTGCGCAGGCCGGCCTGCTGGCGCGTCAGGAGCGTTCCCTGGCCGCCGCCGGGACATGGCTGTGGTCGTGCCGCCTGGATGACGGCGCCCTCGATTGGTCCGGGGGAGTCCACGATCTGTTCGGCATCCCCCGGGGCGCGGCGCTGCACCGCCCGCGGATCCTGGAATTCTACGAGCCGGCCTCGCGGCGGCTGCTGGAGTCGATCCGCCGCCGGGCCATCGCCGGGCACGCGAGCTTCCGGCTCGATGCCGAGATCCGCACCGCCTGCGGCCGGCCGCGTTGGATCCGGATCCGCGCGGCGGTCGAGACCGAGGGCGGACGGCCAGCCCGGCTCTTCGGAACCAAGCAGGACGTCACCGAGGAGATCGCCCGGCTGGCCGAGCTGAGCCGGCGCGCCGACCGCGACCCTCTCACCGGACTGGCGAACCGCCACGCCTTCGAGGCGCAGTTCGACGCCGGATCG
Source organism: Methylobacterium sp. XJLW (assembly GCF_003254375.1). Lineage (NCBI taxonomy): Bacteria > Pseudomonadati > Pseudomonadota > Alphaproteobacteria > Hyphomicrobiales > Methylobacteriaceae > Methylobacterium > Methylobacterium sp. XJLW. Next base: position 2,132,172 of record NZ_CP016429.1, read on the forward strand.
TCCGGCGCCGGACCGGATCCCCTCGGTGCCCTGATCCTCATCGACCTCGACGGGTTCAAGCCGGTCAACGACCTCCATGGCCATATCGCCGGTGACCAGTGCATCCGGCGCTCCGCCGCGCGGCTCGCCGCCATCTGCCGGGACGCGGCCCTCGTGGCGCGCATCGGCGGCGACGAATTCGCCGTGCTCCTGCGGGCGCCCGTGGATCTCCGCGCGCTGGCGGAGTGCGGCCGGCGCATCGTCGCCGCCCTGAGCCGGCCGATTCCGTATCGCGGACAGATGGTGCGGATCGGCGCCTCCGTGGGCATCGCCCTGGAGGTCAAGACCGGCATCGCGACGGGCGGCAGCCGGACCCGGCTGTTCGAGCGGGCGGATGCGGCGCTCTACGCCGCCAAGGATGCGGGCGGGAACGCCGTCCGCATCGCCGTCGGGAGCGGCTAGTCAGCCGCCTGCGCTCCGCAGGCTGCGGTCGCGCGGAACCCGGGCCGAGTCGCCCCCCTCCGGGACATCCGTCGGCTGGATGAAGCGGCTGGCGATCTCGCCCATGGCGCTCTGCATCGTGTCGAGGCCCTGCACGGTGACGATGCTGGAGCCGGGCCCGAGCGGCGGGATGAAGCCCGCCTCCGAGAGGGTCGAGAACACGGAGAAGTTCAGGTCGGTCACCACCTTCTGGCCGAGGCTCACGTCCACGATCCAGACGAGCAGCTCGAATTCCAGGAAGGGATCGCCGATCTTCTTGAACACCACCCGGGGCGCGGGCTCCTTCAGGACGTCGGAATGGCCCTGCGCGCAGGCCGCGATCATCTCGGCCGCACGGACCGGGTCCTGGTTGCGCAGGACGCTGACCGTGATGCTGACGCGCCCCGTCCGGTCGCCCCGCACCCGGTTCTTCACCACCCCGGAGATCAGGTTCGAGTTCGGCACGATCACGGCCGAGCGGTCGAAGGTCTGGATCTCGGTGGAGCGGACCGAGATCCGCTTCACGATGCCCTCCTGATCGCCGATCACCACCTGGTCGCCGACCCGGATCGGGCGCTCCCACAGGAGCAGCAGCCCGGAGACGAAGTTGTTGACGATCGACTGCAGGCCGAAACCGATACCCACCGACAGGGCGCCGGCCACGATGGTGAGCTTCTCCAGGCTCAGGCCCAGATACGAGAAGGCGAGCGCCAGCGCGATCAGGAAGCCGCAATAGCCCGCCACCGTGGTGATCGAGTTGCGCAGGCCCGCATCGAGGTCCGTGGCCGGCAGGTAGGTGTTCTCCAGCCAGCGCTGCACGCCGCGGGTGATGAACACGCCGACCACCAGGATGCCGATCCCGAAGGCGATGCTGGAGAGCGAGATCGTGACGTCGCCGACCTTGAAGCCGAAGAAGGCCTGCCGGACCGAGGAGACGATGTCGGTGGAATCCAGGCCCCAGGGCGCCAGCACGAGGATCGCGGCCGCGAGGAACAGGACGAGCCGGGCGGCGCCGGTCGCCAGGACAGAGATCTGGTTCAGCGAGCGCTTGCGCAGGCCCGTATTGGCCTGGAGCGTGGTGGCGAGCCGGGTCTCGTCGCTGAGCGCGCGGCCGACGAAGATGTCGACGCTCTGGACCAGCAGGTAAAGCAGGACCAGGACGCTGGCGTCCCAGATCAGCTGGTCGATCAGGAACGCCGCGAAGGCGACGTAGCCGACCAGCGCGCCGAGCCCGATCAGCGCCACCGCGGCCCAGCCGAGCAGCCGCGCCGGCCCGCCGATGCCCGTGGTGGTCTTGGTCGGCACGTAGGGGCCGAAGCAGGCTTCCTCCTCCTGCTCGGTATCGGCGAAGCGGTGGAGGCCGACAGCCAGGATCAGGGCCGTGGCGACCGCCCCAATGCCCCGCGTGGCGATGGAGATCGGCAGGGCCGCCGAGATCCCGGAATTCAGGGCCTCCACGGACTTCACCACGGTGATCACCGTGGCGATGCCGACCGCGAGCCGGGTCAGGCGCGTGGCCGCCGCGTCGCTCACCGGGGCCGGCCGCCACGCCGGCTTCTCGGGGCTGAGCAGCCCGTCGCAGAGGGCCTCCACGAAGGCGATGAAGGCGAGCCCCCCGAGGATCGCGGCGGCCACCGGCAGGAGCCGGGACGGCAGCAGGTTGGTGGCGTCCAGCGCGTAGTAGACCGCGTAGGACCCGGCCACCGCCGGTACCGTGCCGAGCAGGATCACCCGCCAGGCGGCGAGCATCACGGCGCGCCGCGACGGATCGGTCCGGGCGGCGTCCCGGCGGGCGCCCTTGGGGGCGATGTTGCGCCGGCCGAAATACAGCGCCACCGAGATCCCGAAGGCGAGCCCCAGGAACAGCAGATTGGTGAGGCTGCCGTTGCGCGAGAACAGCAGCCCGATATCCGAGACGGCGCTCTGCAGGGCGCGCGTGTCCCGGGGCACGTCGCCCATCACCTTGGTCCAGAGGCCGGGGCCGACCAGGGGCTGGGAGCGCTGGAGCAGGTCGCGGGTGAAGGATTCGCGGCGGCGGTTCGAGACCCTGTCGACGATCTGATCGCCCTGCACCACCAGGGCGCGGGCGAGGCGCTGGGTCTCGTCGATGCGGGTGACGGCGGCCTCGCGCTCGCCGCGCTCGGCGGCGACATCGGCGCTCTCCTGGGTGTCCTTCGGCTTCGGACCGAGCTGGGCGAGGCGCTCGCGCGCGGCCTCCAGCGGCGCGTCGAGCCGGGTGACCAGGGTGCGGATCTCGTCGGTGACCGTGACGGCGCTGTCGCGGATGGCCGTGAGGTCGGCCACCGTCAGGTCCGTATGCCCGAGCTGCTTCTCGCGGGCATCGAGCTCGGCCTTGGCGGCGTCGAGCTTGGCCCGGACCTTCTTGAACTGCTCGGGGATCTCGGCCTTGGCGGCCGGCGGGGCTGCGGGCTTCGCGTCGGACGGCTTCGCGTCGGACGGCTTCGCGCCGGTCGCCTGCGCGTCGGGCGCCTTCGTTTCGGGCGCCTTCGTGTCCGGCGCCTTGCCGTCCGCGGGCTTGGCCTCGGGCGCGGGCTTGCCGTCCGCGGGCTTGTGATCCGCGGGCTTGGCGGCGGGCGCCGGATCCTGGGCGAAGGCCGGCAGGGTCAGGGCCGCCGGGGTTGCGAACACCAGCACGGCGAACAGAACGAGCAGGCGGGACAGGCGCGACGCGCCTTCCGGCTTCCGGATCCGCGCTGGGATATGATGCATGAGCAACCTCTCGTCGGGCGCACGGCGGCCGGCCGGGGTCCGGCATCGGCGAATCGGCGGCGATCGGGGACCGGGCGGGCCTCCTGGCGGCCGGGCGCTCTGGGCGAGCAATAGGGCGAAAGCGTGCCCCTGCCCACCCCGGCGCCGGATCCGGGGCCGGACGGCCGCTGTGGGTGCGTCCCCGCGGCCCATCCGGAAAAGCTTCACAAGGGTGTCACGCTGGGATTAGATGAACACCTGATGGACAGGGCCTTTTCGTCGCTACGCGAAAGGGCGCGGCCGGTGGCGATGCCGGCCCGGCCCGGCCGCGTTCCGGATGCTACCGCATCGACCGGCGCCCCCGCGCGCCGGCCCGCCGCCCTGTTGTTCCCTCCGCCTCTCCCGTCAAGCCGTCGCTCCGCGCGCCGGCTCGTCCTGCATCGGCCGCGGGCCGGTTCGGACGGGCCGGCGGGGCGGCGGCCTGGTCCCGCGCGTTCTCCGCGCCAGAGCTAGTCCGAAGAGTCGCGCCGATGATGGATCTCCAAACCCTCGTCCTCAACGCGGATTATCGGCCGCTCTCGTACAATCCGCTCTCCCTCTGGTCGTGGAAGGACGCCTTCACGGCCCTGTTCCTCGACCGCGTCACCCTGGTGGCGAGCTACGATGTCGAGGCACGGTCGCCCTCGCGCTCCCTGCGGGTTCCGAGCGTGGTGGCGCTGAAGAACTACGTGGCGCTGGCCCGCAGCCCGGCCTTCACCCGCTACAACATCTACCTGCGCGACGGGTTCAGCTGCCAGTATTGCGGCCTGCGGCTGCCCTCGGGGGGCCTGACCTTCGACCACGTGGTGCCGCGCTCCCGGGGCGGGCTGTCGAGCTGGGAGAACGTCGTGGCGGCCTGCTCGCCCTGCAACCTGCGGAAGGCCAACCGCACGCCGGCCGAGGCGGACATGCCGCTGATGACCGAACCCCGGCGGCCGACGCGCTACGAGCTGCACCACCGGCAGCCCGAGTTCGACCACCGCCAGTACCATCACACCTGGCTCGATTACCTGTACTGGGACAGCGAGCTGGAGAACTGAGCGCGGCCCGCGGCCCTTACCAGACGGGCTCGCGGCGGGGCGGCTCGTTGTACATCGGGACGTTGGGGTTGCGCGGCAGGTAGTCCCGTATCAGCACCGGCGGCGGGACGGCCGGCACCGGCCGGACCCGCACGACGCGGCGCGTCGGGTGATGCGCCCCGCGGCGCTCCGCGAAGGCCGGCCCATGGACGAGCACGAGACCGGCGAGCAGCGCGGCGCGCGACGTCAGGGGCCACAGCCTCAAGGGACGGTCAGTCATGGTCAGGATCCGGCCGTTGCGGGAGGCGTGATCAGAACTTCACGGCCGCGCCGCCCCGGACGGTGTTCAACTCTGCCTTGTGGCCGTTGAAGTCCTGGAACTGCACGTACTGGTACTCGCCGCGCACCAGGATGTTGGGCGTGATGGCGTATTCCAGGCCGAAGCCGAGGGCGACGCCGCCGATGGTCTTGGTCCGCGCATTCGCCGTCAGCGTCGTCGGCGCGTACGGGATGGTCTGGATACCCTGCCCGGCCGGCGTCGAGCGGTTGAGGGGGAAATTCGGATTGAAGCTCGCGTAGCCGTGATTGTAGACCGCCGCGGGAAGCCCGGTCGTCAGGGCCTGATTCGCCGCATAGGTCGTGGCGCTGTAACCGTAATTCTGGACCGCCACCGTGTCGTTGATCGTCACCTGCCCGATCGCGGCGCCGGCTGTGACGTAGGGGAGCAGGTTGCCGAACGCGTAGCCGGCCCGGGCTCTGATGCTGCCGTAATCGTCGATGCGTGTGTTCGACGTTCCGGACAGATTCACGGTTTCAGAGTTGCCTCCGGATGTGGTCATGATGCGGCTGATGCTGTTGGTCGACCAGCTGTTCTGATTCGTGTGCGTGTAGTCGGCCTCGATACCGAGGACGATGTCGTCGAACTGCACGTTGAACCCGGCGAAGGCGCCGAAGCTGGCACCGTGCGTCCGGGTGCCTGGCAGCGACAGGAATTTCGAGACGCTGAATTCGTTTTCGATATCGCGATAACTGAAGTAATTCGCCAGCGTGGACTGCATCGCGTCGCGCTGTGCTAATCCACCCGAGGTATACCCCCCGTGGCCGCCCAGATACACGCCGCTCCAGTCGACCACCGGAGCCGGGACCGGATCGTAATCGGCGCCGCGCAGGTAATCGTAGTCCAGATCGGCGGCGCGGGCGGTGTTCACGCCGCAGAGACCGAGAACCGCCAGCAGCGGAAAGGTGACGGTACGCATCGGGATCGTCCTGGGACAGCAAGAGACGGCAGCGGATCGAGCCTCACCCCGGTGATACGTCGGTAACCTTAATTCTCCGTTGCTGAACACGATGACGGATTTCCAATCCGGAGATCGCAATCCCGGCGTGACGCGTCGGGTATCGGCGGCGTTCAGGCCCGGATCGACCGGAACGGGGCGTGGAAACGCGAAACGGCGCGGAGAGCCTCCGCGCCGTCATCGCCTGTCGGTGGGATCGGGACCGAGGCCCGATCAGTACTTGCGCACCAGCGGGCCGGGGATCGGCTCCGGCATCAGCGGCGGCAGCGGGGCCGCCACGAGGCCGCCGAGGTAGTAGCGCAGGCCGATCTTCACATCGTGCGCCTCGATGTCCTTCACCTTGATCGCCTGCAGGCTGCCGGTGCAGCACGGCACGAAGCCCGGTCCCGTCTCGGCCTTGCCGAGGTTCAGGTAGCGGTAGGCCAGTTCGATCTTCAGCGCGTCGGTCACGTTGTAGGCGAGACCGGCATGGAGCGCCCAGGCGAAGCTGCCGGTCGTCTTGTCCTTGTAGAACTTGCTGCCGCTGTTGGTGTTGTACACCGCGTTGCCGTTCGGGTCGTAGACCGGGGCGTACGGGATGCAGCCGCAGCCGGCATTGGTGTAATCGTAGGCGTAGGTCGGGCTCGTGAACTGCTGGTTCGTCGAGTAGCTCGAGACGTGGTTGAAGGCGTAGCCGACGCCGCCGCCGATGAACGGCGTGATGCCGTACCACGTGCCGAGGTCGAAATAGGCGTTGGCGAGCACCACCGCGGAGTCGAAGTTTCCGCTCGACTTGTTCACGCCGTACGACCCGAGCCCGTTGTCGAAATCGGGGCCCTTGTAATACTCGCTGCCGCGCAGGCCGGTCGAGTAGCGGTACTCGCCGGTGATGTCGCCGCGCAGGAACGGGGTGAACTGGTAGCCGACGCCGACGCCGGCAAAGCCGCCGCCGCCGATCGTGTTGCCGAAGGCGCGGTTGGCGTCCGGATAGCCGGTGTAGTCGTAGGCGTCGCTGTAGCGCGGACGGGTGTAGATGCTCGCGCCCACGTCGCCGCGCAGGTACCAGCCGCCGCCGACCTCGATCGGCGGGGGCGGGGGCGGAGGCGGCGGCGGAAGCAGCAGATCCGCGGCCGCGGCGAGGCAGGGCGCGCCGACGCTCGCCGCGAGCGTCAGGCTACGCACCAAAGCGTTCAGCTTGGAGCGGGCCATGGAGATTCCTTCACTGGACTCGTGAGCCGGACGCGCGGCGCGCGGTCCCGGGGTACGCAGCGAAGGATGGAAGCAACGTCTTAAATCCGGCTTAACGTTAAATGTTAGGCTTGCGCATCCGTTGCCGGCCTGTCGAAACCGTCATCCGGACGCGACTTGCTTGCCTCTGCCGCCGGGGATCCCCAGGTTGGTCCGGTTCATCTGTCTTGGATGGGACCCATGCGCCCCCCGACCATCGCCGCCCGGCTGCCCGGGCTCCGCACCGGCTGACATCCCCATGGGTCCCGAGGACGTACGCATCCTGGCCCCGATGCTGCCCGAGACGGTGACGGGCGCGCACAGCGGCAACCCGGATTTCCGGGTCGGCGGCCGGGTCTTCGCGACCCTCTGGGTCGAGGAGGCCCGGGTGGTGCTGCGCCTCGCGCCCGCGGATCAGGCCGCCCTGTGCGCGGCCGAGCCCGATCTGTTCACGCCCCTGGACGGCGCCTGGGGACGCCGGGGCTGGACCAATCTCGACCTCGATCTCTGCGACGAGGAGACCCTGCGGACGGCGCTGCTGGGGGCGTGGCGCGTGACCGCGCCGCCCGAGTTGCGCGCCGCCTACGCCGCGGCCTGACCGGTCAGGCCGCGGCGCGGGTCACGGCGTCGACCACCTCGTCGACCACCGCGTTGACGAGGCCGCGGTCGTCGCCCTCGGCCATGACGCGGATCACCGGCTCGGTGCCCGAGGGGCGGATCACCAGGCGGCCGGCATTGCCGAGCCGCTCGCGGGCATGCTCGATGGCGCTGACGACGCTGTCCTGGCGGAGCGGCTCGCCGCTCCGGTAGCGGACGTTCTTGAGGATCTGCGGCAGCGGGTCGAAGCAGTGGCAGACCTCGCTCACGGGCCGGTTCTGCCGCTGCACCACGCTCAGCAACTGCAGGGCCGCCACGAGGCCGTCACCCGTGGTCGTGTAGTCCGACATGATGATGTGCCCGGACTGCTCGCCCCCGAGATTGTAGCCGTGGGCGCGCATGTGCTCGAGGACGTAGCGGTCCCCCACCGCCGTGCGGGCCAGGGTGAGACCGAGGCCGCCGAGATAGCGCTCCAGGCCGAGATTCGACATGATCGTCGCGACCACACCCGGCTGCGTGAGGCGCTCGTCCTCCTGCCAGGAGCGCGCCACGACCGCCATGAGCTGGTCGCCGTCGACCACATGCCCCTTCTCGTCGACGATCAGCACCCGGTCGGCATCGCCGTCCAGCGCGATGCCGATATCGGCCCGGCGCTCGCGCACCTTGTCGATCAGCGCCGCGGGCGCGGTCGAGCCGACATCCCGGTTGATGTTGAAGCCGTCCGGCTCGGTGCCGATGGCGATGACCTCGGCGCCGAGCTCCCACAGGGTCTCGGGGGCGACCCGGTAGGCCGCGCCGTTGGCGCAGTCGACCACCACCCGCAACCCGTCCAGGGTCACCTGCCGCGGCAGGGTCCGCTTGGCGAACTCGATGTAGCGGGCATGCACGCTCTCGATGCGCTTGGCCCGGCCGAGATCGTTGGAGCCGGACAGGCGCTTGTGCATGTCGGCGTCGATCAGCCCCTCGATCTCGTGCTCGATCGCGTCGTTGAGCTTGAACCCGTCGGGCCCGAACAGCTTGATGCCGTTGTCCTCGAACGGGTTGTGCGAGGCCGAGATCATCACGCCGAGATCGGCCCGCATGGAGCGGGTCAGCATCGCCACGGCCGGCGTCGGTACCGGCCCGAGCAGCAGCACGTCCATGCCCACCGAGGTGAAGCCGGCCACCAGCGCGGTCTCGATCATGTAGCCGGAAAGGCGGGTGTCCTTGCCGATCACCACCCGGTGCCGGTGGTCGCCGCGCTGGAACACGAGGCCCGCGGCCTGCCCGACCTTGAGGGCGAGCTCCGGCGTGATCACGCCGTTGGCCCGGCCCCGGATCCCGTCGGTTCCGAAATACTTGCGCACCATGACGTCTCCGAGACCCGAGGGCGGGCCGGGCAGAGCCTAGCAGATTTCGGTGAAATCCGGAGCCGGACGCTCCCCGACGGTGAATCGGTTGCTTCCCGACAAAGGCGTTCGAAATGGGGCGGCGCGGCGTTTACAGGAGCCGGGGCAGCGCCGACGCCAAGAGGGTGAGGCCCGAGAGCGTGAGCAGGCTCAGCACGAGCCTGCGGAACGCCACTTCGCTGATGCCGCCATAGGCCCGGGTCCCGAGGAGCGTGGGGATCAGCATGGCCAGCAGGACCACGGCCAGCATCGGCAGGACCGGCGGGGTGATGATCCCCGAGGCGAGATAGGTGATCATCGTCACCGCGAGCATCGCGAGGTTGAAGTTCTGGACGATCGTGCGCTGCACGTCGCGCTCGTAGCGGCGCAGGGTGCACCAGAGGGTCGGCAGCACGCCCGTGAAGCCGCCGAGGGCGCCCATGACACCGCCGGCAAGGCCGACCGCGGCGTCGGCGATCCGACCGCCCGCCGTGACCCGCGGGAGGTCCCGGGCGAATAGCATCACCGGGCACCAGACCATCAGCAGGAGGCCGAGCAGGGCCTTGAACCGGTCGGCGTCGAGGCTGGGCAGCAGCAGGACGCCGAGCGGGATACCGGCGAGGCCGCCGAGCACGAAGGGCGCGAGGCTCTTGAGATCGACGCCACGCCGCACCGAGACGGCGGCGACGATCTGGCCGGCGAGCCCCCCGGCCACCGAGAGGATGGCGGCGAGCTTCGGATCGATCACCCAGGCCCAGAACGACAGGGCCACGAGGCCGAAGGCGAAGCCCGACAGACCCTGCACGAAGCCGGCGACGCCGGCGCCCAGGGCGACGACGAGATAGGTCGAGACCGGCATGGAAGCGTTTCTGCGACGGGGTGAGGGTTTGGCCAGTCCGGCCCAACCCCCGGGTGGGCGGCACCGAAGCTTCGGCCGTGTTGGCGCGGCCGAGTCATAAACGAGCCGCCCGGATTGTCACAGGCGGCTGCCGACGCGGTCCGTGCGCCCGTCGCATCCGGCGCCGGCACGAAAAAGGGCGCCGCGGGGCGCCCTTTCCGGTGGTCGTGCTGTTGTTCGTGCCTCAGGCCTGCGGCTGCGGCTCCAGGCCGCCGTCGCTCTCCTTCGGCCGGCCGCGGCCCGCCGAGGGGACCGAGGAGCCCCGGGCCGGGGTCGGCGGCACGTCGCCGCCGTCGCGGATCGGGGGCTGGCCCTTGAGCAGGTTGCGGATCTCCTCGCCCGAGAGGGTCTCGTATTCGAGGAGACCCTGCGCCAGGGCTTCCAGGTCGTCCTTGTGCTCGGCCAGGATGCGGCGCGCCTCCTCCAGACCGGTCTCCACGAGGCGGCGGACCTCGGCGTCGATCTTCTGGGCGGTCGATTCGGAGACCGATTGCTGCCGGCCCATCGACATGCCGAGGAAGACCTCGTCGTTGTTGTCGCCGTACGCGACGGTGCCGAGCTCCGGCGAGAAGCCCCAGCGGGTCACCATCATCTTGGCGAGGCGGGTCGCCTGCTCGATGTCCGACTGGGCGCCCGAGGTGACCTTGTCCTGACCGAAGATCATCTCCTCGGCGATGCGCCCGCCCATCATGATCGCCAGCCGCGAGGTCATCTGCTCGAAGCTCATGGAGAGCTTGTCGCGCTCGGGCAGCTGCATGACCATGCCGAGCGCCCGGCCGCGGGGGATGATCGTCGCCTTGTGCACCGGGTCGGTGGCCGGGACGTTGAGGGCGACGATGGCGTGGCCGCCCTCGTGATAGGCGGTGAGCCGCTTCTCGTCCTCGGTCATCACCAGGGTGCGCCGCTCGGCGCCCATCATGACCTTGTCCTTGGCGTCCTCGAACTCGTGCATCGTGACGATGCGCTTGCCGCGGCGGGCCGCCAGCAGGGCCGATTCGTTGACGAGGTTCATCAGGTCGGCGCCCGAGAAGCCCGGGGTGCCGCGCGCGATGGTCTTCAGGTCGACGTCGGGGGCCAGCGGCACCTTGCGGACGTGGACGCGCAGGATGCGCTCGCGGCCGGTGACGTCCGGGTTCGGCACCATGATCTGGCGGTCGAACCGGCCGGGCCGCAGCAGGGCCGGGTCGAGGACGTCGGGGCGGTTGGTCGCCGCGATGATGATGACGCCCTCGTTGGCCTCGAACCCGTCCATCTCCACGAGGAGCTGGTTCAGGGTCTGCTCGCGCTCGTCGTTGCCGCCGCCGAGGCCGGCGCCGCGGTGGCGGCCGACCGCGTCGATCTCGTCGATGAAGATGATGCAGGGGGCATTCTTCTTGGCCTGCTCGAACATGTCGCGCACGCGGCTGGCGCCGACGCCCACGAACATCTCGACGAAGTCCGAGCCCGAGATGGTGAAGAACGGCACGTTGGCCTCGCCCGCGACCGCCCGGGCGATCAGGGTCTTACCGGTGCCGGGCGGGCCGACGAGCAGCACGCCGCGCGGGATCCGGCCGCCGAGCCGCTGGAATTTTTGGGGGTCGCGGAGGAATTCCACGATCTCCTGGAGGTCTTCCTTGGCCTCCTCGACGCCCGCCACATCGTCGAACGACACGCGGCCATGGGCCTCGTTCAGGAGCTTGGCCTTCGACTTGCCGAAGCCCATGGCGCGTCCGGCGCCGGACTGCATCTGGCGCGACAGGAAGATCCAGGCGCCGATGAAGACCAGGATCGGCAGCCAGCTCACGAGAAGCTGGATGAACCAGGGGGTGTTGTCCGACGGCGGACGGGCGGTGATCTGCACGCCCTTGCCCTGAAGCTTGGAGACCAGGCTCGGGTCGTTGGGCGCGTAGCTCGTGAAGTTGCCGCCGCCGACATAGGTGCCGGACACGTCCTGCCCGGAGATCACCACCGACTGGATCTTGCCGGCATCGGCGTCGTTCAGGAGCTGGCTGTAGGCGATCTCGCTGCCGCCGCCCCGGTGCCCCGGGTTCTGGAACAGAGTGACCAGGGCCAGCACCAGCAGGAAGATGACGACCCACAAGGCAAAGTTGCGAAAATTCGGGTTCATCGATCAATCCTTGGCGCGTGCGACCCCCAGGACGGACATGCCACGCGGCTGTTCCGGTCCATCCGTGCACACGTCACCAATGTAGGCGGGGGGCTCTCCCTTGCCAAGTAATTCGGGAGCCCCTGCGGCGAGGGCAGCACCTGCCCCCCTGCTTCGGCGCGGCGGAGCGGGGGCGAGGCTCACGGCTCCCCCCGAATCGGCGGAGACGAGAAACCCCGCCAGGGTGCGCCGGATCGGTTCACGGCGGCGCAGGGCCGGCAGGAGCGATTCGAGGACCAGGGCCTCGAGGCGTTCGAGGCGGCGCGGTGCCGCGCCGGCCCGGGTCAGGGCGAGATCGAGGCAGCGCAGGACCACGGCATCCGGCAGAACCGCCAGGGCGGCTCCGTCGAGGCGCAGACCCGTCCCCGCCCCCGTCTCCGGTCCGGGCCGCCCCGTCCTGTCGAGGGCCTGCTCCGCCGCGCTCCGGAGCGCGGCCTCGTCGCGGGCGGCGCGCTCGGCGAGCCGGGCGAGACGCGCCGGGGTCAGGCCCTCGCGTTCCAGAACCGGCCAAGCCTCGCGCAGGCGGCCGCGGGCGAAGCGCGGACTTTCATTGGCGGGATCGCGGACATACGCGATGCCGCGCTCCTCGCACCACGCCACCAGGGTCGCCTTCGGCAGATGCAGGAACGGGCGCCCGAGGCTGAGGCCGGCGGCCAAGGTCCGCTCCGCGCGCATGCCGGCAAGCCCCGCGAGGCCGCTGCCGGCCGCGAGCCGCATCAGCACCGTCTCGGCCTGGTCATCCTGCGTATGTCCGGTGAGCACGAGACCGGCGCCGATCGCCGCGGCCTGGGCGGCGAGCAGGGCGTAGCGGGCGGTGCGGGCCGCATCCTGCAGGCCGGTGCCGGGCTTCGCGCCCGCCCAGGTCAGGAGTGCATGGGGCAGGCCCAGATCCCGGGCGGCACGGCCGACGCCCTCGGCCTCGGCTTTCGAGCCCGGTCTCAGGCCGTGATCCACGGTGGCGACCTGCACGGCGACCGGGCCAGCGTCGCGCAGGGCAGCGGCGGCATACAGCAGGGCGCTCGAATCGGGGCCGCCCGAGACGGCGAGGAGGACACCCCGCCCGCCGCGCGCGGCCGGATCGAGCCAGGGGCGGAGGGCGCCGAGGACCGGGTCGCCCGGGTCGCTCAGGCGCCGCAGCGGGCGCGCTTCTGTTCGCGGGCGACGCCCTGACGGACGCCGCTGCCGGCATTGGGGAATTTCCGGTCGAGCTCGGCCAGGGTCGCGCAGGCCTGCTCGCGGGCGCCGAGCGCGTTGAGCGTGACGCCGAGCTTCAGCATGGCATCGGGCGCCTGGGAGGAGCGGGCGTAGTCGGTGGAGACCTTCAGGAACTGCTCGGCGGCCTCGCGGTTGCGGCCGCGGGCGAGGTAGCTCTCGCCGAGCCAGTAGGTCGCGCCGGCGACGCGGTTGTCGCGGGGATGCGACTGGATGAACTGGCGCAGGCCCATCTCGGCCTGCTCGTACTGCTTGGCCCGGTACAGCTCGACCGCGGCATCGTAATCGGCGGCCGGATCGCCCGTCCGCGTTGCCGCGACGCTCTCGGAGGGCCGCGCCGGGATCGCCCCGGTCCGGGCCGGCGGCCGCAGGTCCACGGGCTCGTCGTAGCCGGGGGCACCGGCCTCCGCGTCCTCGTCCTCCCCGTTGATCGCGCCCTGCGGCAGGCGCTGCGGCCGGGGCGCAGCCTCGGCCGCCTCGACGGCCTCCCGGGGCGGCAGCGGCGCCGAGGGCTGGGTGCTGCCGAGCTGCATCGGGGTGCCCGGGGCGCCGGGGGCCTGGGCCGGGTCGAAGGCGTCGCCGCGCTTGCCGGGGCGTCCGGCGCCCGGATTCCCGCCGTTGACGGGGCCCGACGGCGCGGGAGCGGCCGAGGGCTTGCCGCCCTTGCCCTCGTTCAGGCGGAACTCGACGTCCTCCTGGAACTTGCGCAGCTGCTCCTTGAGCTGGCGGTTCTCGTACTGGAGGGTCTCGATCTGGCCGGCCATGAGCCGGGACTGGTTCTCGATGCGGCCGAGGCGCACCACCAGCTCGGAGGCATCCTGCGCGACGGCCGGGTGGCCGAGGAGCACGGCTCCCAGGATCGTGGTGAGCGCGAGGCGAGTGCGAAGACGGGCGGACATGGTGGGGGTGCGATCCGGTGGCGGCGCGAGGCCCTAACAGATGCGCCGCACCGCGGCAAAACTGCGGCGCGGCGGCGGCCGGGGCCGCCTCCGGGTAACGCGTCGCGACGGCTTACGCTCCGGCGCCGCGGTCGAGGACGATCACCGCCCGGCGGTTCTGCGACCAGCAGGAGATGTCGTTGCACACCGCCACCGGCCGCTCCTTGCCGTACGACACCGTCCGCATGCGGTTGCCCGCGATGCCGCGGGTGGCGAGGTAGTCGTTCACCGCCTGGGCCCGGCGGGCGCCCAGGGAGAAGTTGTACTCGCGGGTGCCGCGCTCGTCGGCATGGCCCTCGATGATGAAGGTGTAGCGCGGGTAGCGCTGCAGCCACGCGGCCTGCTTGTCGAGGGTGGCGGTCGCGGTGGGCGTCAGGTCGGTGGAATCCGATTCGAAGAAGACCCGGTCGCCGATATTGACGACGAAGTCCTGCGCGCTGCCCGGGGTCGCGGCGCCGGCCCCGAAGGCGGAGGCGTCGGCGAGGTCCTTGTCGTTGCTGCAGGCGCCGAGGCCGAGGGCGGCGACGAGGGCGAGGCCGAGGGCGGCGGCGCGGAAACGCTGGGGCATGGTCTGAAAAACTCCTCGAGCGGTGCCGAAGGCCGGCTGCGGGTCTTCGAGGCGGGTCCGCATAGTCCTGGCGCCGTTGGTAGGCGGGGATGGTTAAGCGACGGTTCCGTCGCGCGGCGCGGCGGCCGTGGTGACGGTCCGCACCGGGCGATGGCGTGCGCTGACGCACCCGGGACACGCCCGGAATGCGGCGGCGGCGGGGCGGACGGAGGCGAAGGGCCATTTCGGCCGTGTCGGTTGCGGCGCGGCAACAGGCGCGGGGCTTCCGCACCGTAACGGTTCCGGCCGGGACCTTAAGGAATCCTCAACCCTAACGCTTACTAATCGACGGGCCGAAAACCGGACCTCCGTCATGCGCCCCGCCCAGTGCGTCCTCATCGTCGAGGACAGCTACCTGCTCCTCGAGATCATCGCGAGCCTGTGCGAGACGCACGGCATCCGGGTGATCGAGGCCTCGACGGGCGAGGCGGCGCTGACCGTCCTGCGCGACCGGGGCGATGCGATCGACTGGCTGTTCACCGACATCCACCTGCCGGGGCTGATCGACGGCTGGACCGTGGCCCATGCCTTCCGGGCGATCCATCCGGACCGTCCGGTGGTCTACTCCTCGACGGACACGAACCGCCGCAGCGGCGTGCCGGGCAGCCTGTTCCTGCGCAAGCCCTTCCAGGTGCAGGAGGTCAACCGGCTGGTCCGGATGATGGTCGAGGGCCTCGGCGCGACCGACCGCGACAGCCAACTCTGCACGGCAGGCTGAGACGCCGCCTCCCGGATCACGGGCCGTCCGCATCCTTCGGTCGGACGCCCTTCGCGGCCGGAGACGGCCTCAACCGCGCCGGAACAGCGCGACGATCTCCGGCGCGGCGAGCCAAGCGTCCACCCGGGGACAGGCGAGATCCCCAGGGGACGTCGCGTCGTAGATGGCAAAACTCGCCGCGATGAAGCCCGAGAGGTCGTAGAGCACCGGGAAGTCGTCGCCCCGGGGCTTGGCCTTGAACAGGTATGAGCCGGTCAGCCCGAAATGCTCGGCGATGGGCGGGTAGAGCGGCCAGACCACGTCCTGAGCCAGCTCGTCGCCGAGATAATCCTCGATCTCCACGGGCTCGGGCGTGAGCCCGTTCTCCAGCAGCAGCCGCCGGGCGATGTCGCCGAGGACATGGACCTTGGGATGGTTCATCAGGTGCATGAAGGCGCCGCGGCGCGCCCAGCGGGTCACCTCCCGCTCCAGCCCGAAGCCCAAGGCATCCGCCGCGCCGACGAGTTCGCGCACCGCCGGATCCCAATGGTCGAGATAGCCCAGGCGGGCGAACACGTCCTCGCGGAACAGGCCGGCGGTGCGCTGCGGCTCGAGGCCGAGCCGGTGGGCGGTGAGGACGATCGCCGAGTGGTACTGGCCCATCGGCGACGGCGCGAGCTTCAGGGCGGCGAGGTCCGAGGCCTGGCCGGCATAGACCATGTCCGGGTGGAAGGCCGAGAACACGATCGACGGGAAGAGCTTGAGCCGCGGGTCGGCCGCGCGCAGAGTGGCGACGTCGCCGCCCGGGATCAGCCCGGCCGGGAAGGCCTGCGAGAAGACGTGGTCGTGGGCGCGCAGGGTCCGGATCAAGCCGTCGACATGGCCGTGGTCGCGCTTCAGCGAGCCCATGGGCAGGTAGCGGACCGGGCTCTTCGGCGCGAGCAGGCGCATGGCCCGGGCGATGCCCCGCGCCTGGCAATTGCCCAGCACCGCGATGCTCGGCCCGTCACGGGTCGTGGCGGCGCGGGCGCGGTTCCGCCATGGTGTCGCCCAGGTGGGCGCCCAACTGGGTGTCGCGAGGGTGAACGCGCTGCGGGCGCGCCGGGGCAGGTCGTTCAGGGCCACGTCGCGTGCCGGTGTCAGCGGACGGGTCAGCGCCCCCGAGGGCCTGCCGCCGTCGTGAAGAAGAGGGTTCGAAGATGGCGTTGAATCCGTATACGGGTCTACCGGCCGAGCGATTCTGGCGCAAGGTCGTCACCAACGTGCCGCCCTTCGCGGTCAATCCGCACCCGAAGGACACGTTCGTCATCGGGCCGACCGACAAGGTCGCCACCGGCGGCTCCTGCTTCGCGCAGCGGGTGGCCGAGGCGGTGCGCGGCGCCGGCTTCAACTATTACCTGACCGAGCCGCCGCCCCCCGGCATGAGCGCCGAGGAGGCCAATGCCCGGCAGTTCGGCACGTTCTCGGCGCGCTACGGCAACCTCTACTACACGCGCCAGTTCGTGCAGCTGTTCGACCGGGCCTACGGCAAGTTCGAGCCGGAGCTGAAGGCGTGGCTGCGGGACGACGGCCGCTACGTCGACCCGTTCCGCCCCACGGTCGAGCCGGCGGGCTTCGCCAGCGAGGCCGAGGTGGTCGCGGCGCGCGACGCGCATCTCGCCGAGGTGCGCCGCCTGTTCGAGACCCTGGACGTGTTCGTGCTGACGCTCGGCCTCACGGAAGGCTGGCGCTGGCGGGCCGACGGGGCGGCGCTGCCGCTCGCCCCCGGGGTCGCGGGCGGGACCTTCGATCCGGACCTCTACGAATGCGTCAATGCCGGCGCGGGCGAGGTGCTCGGCGACCTCAACGGCTTCCTCGACCGGCTCTGGAGCGTGAACCCGAAGGCGCGGGTGATCTTCACGGTCTCGCCGGTGCCGATGATCGCCACCTACATGGACCGGCACGTGATGGAGTCGAACAGCTACTCCAAGTCGGTGCTGCGGGTGGCGGCCGGCGAGGTGGTCGGCCGCGGCGACCCGCGGGCGGTCTACTTCCCCGCCTACGACATCGTCACGAGCAACGTGAATGCCGGGCGCTACTACAACGAGGACCAGCGCACCATCAACGATGCGGGCGTCCGCCACGTGATGCGCCTGTTCCTGGCGACCTTCGCCCGCGACCGGGTCTCGCCGGCGCCGACCCACGCCCCCGTGGACCTCGCGGCGGAGTTCGAGGGCAATGCCGGCGTGATCTGCGACGAGGAGGAGATCGAGCGCAGCGTGGCCTAGGGTCGGCATCGGGTCGGCATCGGGTTTGCCTCCGGGCAGGCGTTTCGGGCAAGCTCGGCCGCCCGGGCGCCCCGCCCTTCGGAGACGAATCCCTTGAGCCTGCCCCCGCCCCGCCGCGCCGACCACGACATCGATCCGGTCTTCGTGAAGCGGCACTCGCCCCGCGCCTTCACGGGCGAGGCCGTGCCCGAAGCCGAGCTGATGCGGATGATCGAGGCGGCGCGCTGGTCGCCCTCCGCCTACAACTCGCAGCCCTGGCGCTTCCTCTACGCGCTCCGCGGCGACGCCCACTGGGAGACCTTCCTCGGCCTGCTCGTGCCCGGCAACCAGAAATGGGTATCCGGCACCGGCGCGATCCTGTTCCTGGTCTCGAACGGGCTCATGAAGGTCGGCGACGAGCTGAAGCCCTCCTACAGCCACTCCTTCGACGCCGGCACCGCCTCGCTGGCCTTCCAGCTCCAGGCGATCCACCAGGGCTGGCACGCCCACGGCATGGTCGGCTTCGACCATGTCCGTGCCCCCGAGATCCTGCGCCTGCCCGAGAACCACCGGATCGAGGCCGCCTTCGCGGTCGGCCGCAAGACGCCCGAGGCCGAACTCACCGAGGAGCAGCGGCCCCGCGAGACGCCGAACGGCCGCCGGCCGATCACCGACTTCACCATCGCGGGTCCGTTCCCGCCCGCCGCGGACTGAGACGGGCCGGAACCGGTGCCTTCGACCAGGGATTGTGTCCGCAGCGCAACGTCGTGGCCGGCCTGGGGCTCACCGCCGCAGGCCGGGCACGCCGGGTGGCGGATCGCCGGGCCTGCACCGATCCGGTCCGCCCTGCGACGAATCGGGAGCTGGCTCATGAACCCGTCCGACAGCGCCCCGCGCGACGGTTTCTTCGACGACGGACCGCTGGACCACGCCTCGGGGCTGCAGAGCGTGGCCGAGCGCCACGGGGTCAGCCTGGATGCGGTGCGCCATCTCGTGCAGGCGCTGGAGCGCGGCCACGGCACGATGGCGCAGTTCGACCATCCGGATCTCGGCGGCATGGGCCAGTGGTTCGCCGGCGGCATGGTGATGGTCGGCCGGATGTTCGACGACGCGCTGAAGGCGCGGGTCGGTGCGCTCTGCACCGAGCTGGCCGGGGCGCTCCCGGCGGGCGGCTTCTCGGATGCGGCCCCTGCGGCCCTCCGGGGCGGCGGCGAGTGGTGGCCGGCCGGTCTCGGGAACCCGGCGAGCACCGGTGCGCAGAACGGGCTGCGCTACGCCTATTTCCCGGACAGCCGGCGGCTCGCGGTCGAATCGGGGGCGGGGGTGGCTCTCTACGACACCGGTGAGCACCGCATCACCGGCGTGTCGCAGGCGGATGGCAGCCTCGGCTTCACCGGGCCGGCCGGAGCCGTCGCCCTCGACCGCCTGCGCCGGATCGAGGCGGAGGTCGCCGCGCCGCGCCAAGCGGATCCACGCCCAGGAGACACTCACCCCGCGGGCACTCACCCGGCGGATCCGCATCCGGGGGATGCGGCCGGGATCCAGGGTCCCGCCGCAGCGCCTGCGCCGGATCGGTCGTCATCGGACGACGTGCTCGCCACCATCGAGCGTCTGGCCGCGCTCCACGCGCGCGGCGTGCTCACCGATGCGGAATTCTCGACCAAGAAGGCGGAGCTGCTGGCGCGGCTGTGAGCGGCGCCCGACCGGCGGATCCGGCGCCGGTCGTCCGACCCTCCGTCCTCATCCCGAGGGGCCGCAGCGCGGCGGAGGCCTCAGGACGGGGGCGAGGATCGGACCCGCCGGTTCCGAACGGCCTCAGACGATGCCGACGCGCAGCAGATCGTGGACGTGCACGATGCCCACGGGCCGTCCATCCGCGACCGCGAAGACCGCCGTGATCAGCCGGCGGTTCATCAGTTCCAGCGCGGTCTGGGCGAGCTTGTGCGGCTCCACGGTGATCGGATCGCGGGTCATGATGTCCGTGACCGGCGTGTCGAGGATCGCGGGGCCCATGTGGCGGCGCAGGTCGCCGTCCGTGACGATGCCGACGAGGCGCCCGGCCGCGTCCGTGACGCCGACGCAGCCGTAGCGCCGCGCCGCGATCTCGATCAGCACCTCGGACATCAGCGCGGTCTCGTGGACCAGCGGCATGTCCTGGGGGCCGTGCATCACCTGCTGCACGGTCTTGAGGCGGGCGGCCAGGGTGCCGCCGGGATGCAGGGTGTGGAAGCGCGCCGAGGTGAAGCCGCGCCGCTCCAGGAGCGCCACCGCCAGGGCGTCGCCCAGGGCCAGCTGGATCAGGCTGGAGGAGGTCGGCGCGAGGTCGTGCGGGCAGGATTCCCGCACCCGGGGCAGTTCCAGCAGCACGTCGGCGGCCTTGCCCAGCGTGCTCTCGCCGTTGCGGGTGATGGCGACCAGGGGGATCGAGAACCGGCGGCTGAAGCCGACGAGGTCGGACAGCTCCGCGGTCTCCCCCGACCACGACAGGGCGATGATGACGTCGTCCCGGGCGATCATCCCGAGGTCGCCGTGGCTCGCCTCGGTGGGGTGGACGAAGAAGGCATGCGTGCCGGTGGAGGCCAGCGTCGCGGCGATCTTGCGGCCGACATGGCCGCTCTTGCCGATGCCGCTGACGATGACCCGGCCCTTGCTCTGCAGGATCGTCTGCACCGCCTCCTCGAAGGCCGCGCCGAGCCGGCCCTGGAAGGCCGCGCTCGCCTCCTGCAGGGCCGCGATGCCGAGCTGGAGGCTGCGGATCCCGAGGTCACGGGTGGTGGCGAGATGCGCCGACGGCGCGTCGTAACGATCGTCGCGCAGGGCGCTGGAGGCGGGAGCGTTCATCGTTTCCGTTCTGGACCCGTCGACCGGATCCGGCACCGAGGGCCGGGCTCGCGGATCGGCGCAGCGAAGCGTGTCCGGCGACGCTAGGCAGCCGTCGTGGTTGAAATGTGACGCGGGGACGACGCAGCGCCGCACGCCGGTTGAAGGCGCGGCCGCCGCGGTCCATGCTGCCGGCACGCCATCCCGCATGCCACCCCGCGCCGCGGGCTCAAGGAGGGCACAAGCCCCATGACCATCCGCTTCCCCGACCCCGATCCCGCGATCCTCGCCCGCCGCGACGCGATCCTGGCCGGCCTCGCGCCCCTGGTCGCGCCGGAGGCGCTGGTGGTCAGCGAGGACGAGCGCCGGGCCTTCGAGACCGACGGGCTCACCGCCTACCGGCAGATGCCGCTCGCCGTGGTGCTGCCCTCCACCACCGCGGAAGTGGCCGCCGTGATGGCCTATTGCCACGCCAACAACGTGCGGGTCGTCCCCCGGGGCGCCGGCACCTCGCTCGCGGGCGGCGCCATCGCGCAGGCCGACGCGATCATCCTGGGCGTCGGCAAGATGACCAAGGTCCTCGACCTCGACTTCGCCAACCGCACCGCCCGGGTGCAGAGCGGCATCACCAACCTCGCCATCTCGGGGGCGGTCTCCCACGAGGGCTTCTTCTACGCCCCCGATCCGTCGAGCCAGCTCGCCTGCACGATCGCCGGCAACATCGCGATGAATTCCGGCGGCGCCCACTGCCTGAAATACGGCGTGACCACCAACAACCTGCTCGGCGTCACCCTGGTGCTCAACGACGGCACCGTGGTGGAGATCGGCGGCGAACACCTCGACAGCGGCGGCTACGACCTGCTCGGCCTCGTCTGCGGCTCGGAGGGTCAGCTCGGCATCGTCACCGAGGCCACCGTGCGGATCCTGCGGGCGGCGGAAGGGGCGCGGCCGGTGCTGGTCGGCTTCTCGAAGGTGGAGGATGCGGGCGACTGCGTGGCCGCGATCATCGCGGCCGGCATCATCCCGGTGGCGATCGAGTACATGGATCGCGAGGCGATCCTCATCACCGAGGATTTCGCCCAGGCCGGCTACCCCCGCGACGCCGAGGCGATGCTGATCATCGAGGTCGAGGGCTCGGATGCCGAGTGCGACGCGATGCTGGCGCGGATCGAGACGATCGCCAAGGATTTCCGCCCGACCAGCGTGCGGGTCTCGCGCTCGGAGGCGGAATCGGCCGCGATCTGGAAGGGCCGGAAATCGGCCTTCGGGGCCACCGGCCGGATCTCCGACTACATCTGCATGGACGGCACGATCCCCACCGGCCAGCTCGGTCCGGTGCTGGAGCGGATCGGCGCGATCTGCGCCGGGAAGGGCCTGCGGGTCGCCAACGTGTTCCACGCGGGCGACGGCAACCTGCATCCGCTGATCCTGTTCGACATCAACACGCCCGGCGAATTGCAGAAGGCCGAGGCCGCGGGCGACGAGATCCTGAAGCTCTGCGTCGAGGTGGGCGGCTGCCTCACCGGCGAGCACGGCGTCGGCATCGAGAAGCGCGACCTGATGCGCTTCCAGTACGATCAGGTCGATCTCGAGCAGCAGATGCGGGTGAAGGCGGTGTTCGATCCGGACTGGATGCTGAACCCCGCCAAGGTCTTTCCGCTGGATGGGCGGCTCGCGGCCTGATCGGCGGCCGCGCGACCGTCAGGCCGGACCGCAGCCGGCCTGAACCCACAGCGCGCCAGGGCGCCCTGCAGGAGCTGCGGACGGTGAGGACGCGACCGTCTCCGATCGCGCGCCTACGACCGTCCGGCTTCCGCGGCCGCGATCAGGCGGCCTCGACCTTGCGGCCGGCACGCGGCTTGGTCGCGGCGGCCGAAGCCTTGCGCCGGCTCGGGGCGGGGGCGGAGACCGCCTCGTCAGCGGGTTCCGCATCCTTGTCGGCGGACTGAGACCGGCCCGGCTGGCCGAGACCGAGGCTCTTCGCGAGAGCCGAGCGCTGGGCCGAGTAGTTCGCCGAGGTGGTCGGGTAATCGGCCGGCAGGCCGTAGCGCTCCCGATAGCTCTGCGGATCGAGCCCGTGCTTGGTCAGGTGGCGCTTCAGCGTCTTGTACGACTTGCCATCGATGAAGCTGACCAGTCCGTCAGGGCGGATCGACTTGCGGATCTGAGCCGGCGTCGGCCGCTCGACGCTCTCGGTCGCCGGGGCGACCGGGCCGGATCCGATCGCGTTCAGGGCCTCATGGATGCTCGCGATCAGGGCCGGCAAATCGGCCGAGGGTAGCGAGTTGTTGGAAACGTAGGCCGCGACGACGTCCACGGTCCGTTCGATGTAGTCCAATTGCGATGTCGGCGCAGCTTCTGACATTCTCTCTTTCCTCGGCGCAAAAGCCTGGTTGGATCCTCACTTTTCGCGAGTTAAGACAGCGTCCAGAAAATGCAAGGCGATTCATACAATTATCTGTGATCGTGCAGAAGTCTAAACCTCGATCACGCGGCTGGGCTTACAGGGTATGGTTGCATAGATGGCACTTGAGGCGCACTTCTGAAGCGCTTTATCCCCGCCGGTCCCACGAATGCTAGCCGGATCCTGGAGCCGGGTTTTCGCTGGCGGCAGAGACCTTTACCGCCCGGACCGAGGGCGCACCTAGACGATCGCTCACGATTGCCCTGCGGTCATGCCGGGACAACGCTCGATCTTCGTACAGTTGTGGAAAGACGGGCGGGGCGCCTGCGTCATTTTCGCCCGCCGATCGCGACGTTAGACGAAAGTCTTACGCGGATCGAAGGCGTCGCGCACAGCCTCGCCGGCGAAGACGAGCAGGCTCAACATCACGGCGATGACCAGGAAGCCGGTCAATCCGAGCCACGGCGCGGTGAGATTGTCCTTGCCCTGCGCGAGAAGCTCTCCGAGGGAGGGGGAGCCCGGCGGCAGGCCGAAGCCGAGGAAGTCCAGGGACGTCAGGGTGGTGATCGAGCCGTTCAGGATGAACGGCAGGAAGGTCAGGGTCGCCACCATGGCATTCGGCAGCAGATGAACCGTCATGATGCGGATGTTCGACAGGCCCAGCGCCCGCGCGGCCCGGACGTATTCAAAATTCCGGGCTCGCAGGAACTCGGCGCGCACGACGCTGACCAGCGCCACCCACGAGAACAGCAGCATGATCCCGAGCAGGACGAAGAAGCCCGGGGCAATGAAGGCCGAGATGATGATGATCAGGTAGAGGGTCGGGATGCCGCCCCAGACCTCGATGAAGCGCTGGAAGGCGAGATCGACCCAGCCGCCGAAATAACCCTGCACGGCCCCCGCGACGACGCCGATCACCGAGGAGACCGCGGCCAGGATCAGGCCGAACAGCACCGAGATTCGGAAGCCGTAGATCACCCGCGCGAGCACGTCCCGGGTGGTGTTGTCGGTGCCGAGCCAGTGCCAGGGAATGTCCGCGCAGCCCGTGCCGCCGAGCTTCTCGGCCACGGGCCGGCATTGCGCGTCGGTGAGCATCCAGGTGGGCGGGGACGGCGACGGCGTCGGCAGATCCTCGTTGATCGTGTCGTACGAGAACGGGATCGGCGGCCAGAGCGCCCAGCCGTTCGCCACGATCTCCTTGCGGATCTCCGAGGACCGGTAATCGGTCGTCGCGAGGAAGCCGCCGAACTTCTCCTCGGGATAATCGACCAGCACCGGGACCAGCCACTCGCCCTTGTAGGACAGCAGGATCGGGCGGTCGTTGGCGATGAATTCCGCGAACAGGCTGAGGACGAACAGGACCGCGAAAATCAGGAACGACCCGTAGCCGAGCCGGTTGCGGCGGAAATTGTCGAGGCGGCGCCGGTTGAGCGGCGACAGGCGGGTGCGCCGGCCCGCGGCAACGACCGGGACCGGTGCCCCCTCGTCCGGCCGCAGGACCAGCGGCTGGGCGCCGGGCATCGGCGCGGGCACGACCTCGCTCTCGCCGGGACGCGTGACCTCGTTCATCCGTGCTGTCTCCCGGCCCGTGCCGCGCGCCATCCCGCTGCCCCGGGGCTTGCCCAGAGACTTGCCCAGGGACTCGCCCAGGGATTCGGGCAGCCCCAGGACCGGCCGGACGGGGAGCGGCTGAGGGGGCTCAGCCGTCGAGCCGGGTCGCGGTGCCCTCGATCTCGGTGGGACGCAGACCGCCGCTGCGCTCCATCCAGCGGCGCAGCAGACGGACATTGCGGCGGTTGGCCTTGAAGGCGGCGTCGAACAGGTCGCCCGCCAGCGGCACCGCACCGATCAGCCCGTCGAAGGCGACGTTCATCCCCATCCGGGCCAGCAGCCAGCGCGGCGCGCCCAGGCGCTTCGCCTCGTAGACGATGAAGGAGGAGATCACCATGCCGGCCACGTCGCCGATCACCGGCACGAGGCCGATCAGCGCGTCGAACCCGACCCGCCGGTTGATGCCCGGGATGACGAAGGCCGTGTCCATCAGGTGGGCCAGCGTCTCCAGCCGGGCGAGGCTCGCCTCCCGGCCGAGATCCGCCTTCAGGAAGGCGGGGTTGGAGGGCGTCGCGCCCCCGGGGAACGTCTCGGCACGGGCGAAACGCCCGGCCTGGGCAGCCTGGGTGAAGTCCATGGTCGGGATCCGTCGGGAAGCCATCGTCCGCAACGATGTGGCCCCCCGGTCGGATCCCCGCAAGGACGGGGCCGCCACGGGTCACGCCGCCCTCCCGGCAAGACCGCTCATGCGGTCGAGGGCCGCATCCAGGGTGGCGTCGTCCTTGGCGAAGCACAGCCGGACGATGTTGCGGACGGCGGCGTCCGGGTAGAAGGCGCTCACGGGGATCGCCGCGACGCCGTGCCGGGTGACGAGCGCCTCGCAGAATGCCGCGTCGTCGGCGTAGCCGAGATTCGCGACGTCGAGGTTGAGGAACCACGTGGCCCGGGCCGGCAGCACGGTGAAGCCGAGGCCGCGCAGGCCGTCCGCGAGCCGGTCGCGGGACCGGGCATAGCCGGCGCGCATGGCCTCGAACCACGGGGCCGGCTTGCCCAGCCCGTAGGCCACCGCCTCCTGGAGGTTTGGGGGCGTGGTGAAGGTGAGGAACTGGTGCGCCTTGGCGAGCCCGCGCATCAGCCGGGCATCGGCCATCACGAAGCCGACCTTCCAGCCGGTGAGCGAGAAGATCTTGCCGGCCGAGCCGATCTTGACGGTCCGCTCCCGCATCCCGGGCAGCGCCATCAGCGGCCGGTGGCGCGCACCGTCGAACACCACGTGCTCCCAGACCTCGTCGCAGAGCGCGGTCACGTCGAACCGCTGGCAGTAGCGGGCGAGCAGGTCGAGATCCTCGGGGGCGAACAGCGTGGCGCTCGGGTTGAGGGGATTGTTCAGCACCACGACGCGGGTCCGCGCCCCGAAGGCCTCCGCCAGCGCGGCCTCGTCGAGGCGGAAGGCCGGGGGTTGCAGCGCCACGATCCGCGGCACGCCGCCCGCCCGCCGCACGAGGGGCAGGTAGGCGTCGTACATGGGCGCGAACAGCACGACCTCGTCGCCGGGCTCGATCAGCGCCAGGAGCGCGCCGGCCAGCGCCTCCGTGGCCCCGGAGGTGACCATCACCTCGGTCTCCGGGTCGAGGACGAGCCCCTGGTGCCGCGCGTAATGGGCGGCGACCGCCTCCCGCAGGGCCGGCAGCCCCATCATCGGGGGATACTGGTTCCAGCCGTCGCGGAGCGCCCGCGCGCCCCGCTCGCGCACGTCCTCCGGCCCGGGATCGTCGGGGAAGCCCTGGCCGAGATTGATCGCGCCGTGGACCCGCGCGAGCCGGGACATGGTCTCGAACACCGTCGTGGGGAGGGCGTCGAAGACGGGGTTGATGAAGGCGGGCGTCATGCGGCGCGGCAGGGGGCGCGGCTGTGGGCGCCGGGCATCGAGGGTGTCGGCATCGCCGGCCTGTAGCATGGGCGCCGCGCGTTGCGGAATGTGCGCGGTCGCACAGACCCGGATTCCGACGCGCACGCACCGGCTGACGAATGTTGACATTCATCACCCGTATCTTAGATTCGGATCACGGCCGGAGCGGCGCACACGCCGACGGAGCTTCGCCCCCTCGCTCCGTCAGCGGGATTCCGCTCCGGTCCCCAAGAAGGGCCATCGACTTGCGGGTCGGTGGCCCTTTCGGCATGTCCGGAGGCGGCCGCTCCGATCGTCGGGCGGGTCTTCCGGATACGACGATGCGGCCTTCCTCACGCACGGTCCTCGGCTGCCTGATCCTGGCGCTGCTGATCGGCGGCGTCGGGATCGGCCTGCGCCGCGCCGTGACCGTCACCCCGGTGGATGACGCCTTCCGCGCGGTGCTGCGGGCCTATGCGGCGCCGGATGCAGCCGGCGGGACCCAGCAACACGACTGAAACGTCGCCGCCCTAGTGACGGCGCATTGGCCGGGCACCGGTAAGTGCACCGACAGGTGACCCCGTAGGTGAACCCGCAGGTGAACATGTCGCCGCGGTAAGGAGCCGTTCGGGGCCCGGACAGCTTTATGGGCGTATGCTCCCGCACACGGGATCGGAGCCGTCGGTTCCCGAGGGACAGGGCGGCTTCAGGACAGGTCTTCGGGACGCGGCGTTCCGGAGGCGGAGTGGGGGCTTCGACAGCGAGGGATAGGGTGCCGCCGGTCGCGCAGGCGACCGGCATGTGCTCTAGTCAGGCATGAACGAGAGTTCACCGATCCGGACCGACACGGCCCGGGCTTACCAGCCCGGCGAGGCGCCCGCGCGGGAGGTCCGGACGCGGCGCTTCCGGCCGATCCGCTGGCTCGTGATCCTGATGCTGCTCGCCGGCGCCGGGGCGATCGGTCATCGCTGGTACGAGGCGCGCACCGACAAGGGCGCGGAGCCCGCGACGGCGCACAAGGGCGGCGGCCGCGGCGGCCGGCACGGCGGCGCCGACATGCCGCAGGCGGTGGGCGTCGCGGCGGTCACGACCGGCGACATGCCGGTGGTGCTCCAGGGCCTCGGCACGGTGACGCCGCTGGCCACCGTGACGGTGAAGTCGCAGATCAGCGGCTATCTCACCCAGGTGAAGTTCCGCGAGGGCCAGACCGTGAAGGCCGGCGACGAACTCGCGCAGATCGATTCCCGGCCCTACGAGGCGCTGCTCGCCCAGTACCAGGGCCAGCTCGCCCGCGATCAGGCGCTCCTGCAGAACTCGAAGCTCGACCTGCAGCGCTACCAGACCCTGAACCGGCAGGACTCGATCTCGAAGCAGAACGTCGACACCCAGGGCGCCCTGGTGAAGCAGAACGAGGGCACGGTCGCGGCCGATCAGGCGCTGGTCGACCAGCAGAAGCTCAACATCGCCTACACGCACATCACGTCGCCGGTGGACGGGCGGGTCGGCCTGCGTCAGGTCGATCAGGGCAACTACATCTCGGCCGCATCCACGGCGATCGTGGTGGTGACCCAGCTCCACCCGATCTCGGTGATCTTCACCCTGCCGGAGGACGACGTGGCGCGGGTGATGCGGCAGGTGCGGGCGGGCGCGAAGCTGACCGTGCGGGCCTATGACCGCGGCGACGCCCACGAGATCGCCGCCGGCCGGCTCGACACGGTCGACAATCAGATCGACACGACCACCGGCACGGTGAAGCTGCGCGCGCTGTTCGACAACGGCGACGAGGAGCTGTTCCCGAACCAGTTCGTGAACGCCAAGCTCACCGTCGACACGGTGCGGGGCGCGGCGCTCGTGCCGAATGCGAGCCTGCTCCAGGGCACGCCCGGCACCTACGTCTACCTGATGGACGGGGACAACAAGGTCACGGTCCGGCCGATCAAGACCGGCGAGACCGACGGGACCAACACCGTGGTGGTCTCGGGCCTGAAGCCCGGGGATCGAGTCGTCACCGACGGCACCGACCGGCTGAAGGACGGCGCCCCGGTGCGGATCACGGAGGGCGCACAGGCGGCGGCAGGGGACGGGAAGGCCGCGGAGGCCAAACCCGACGGCAAGGGTGAGGTGAAGTCCGGCGCGCCGACCGACGCGGCGGCGGATGTTCAAGGGACAGCGGAGGGCGGTCGTCGGCACCGGCGCCGTCAGGCGCAGTGAGGACGGGTCTGGCGCGCGGGACCCGCGGCCTCCCCTCCCCCTTCCGCGGAGTCGGGGAGAATCTGGAAGGTCAGTCCCAGTCTCCTCCTCATCCTGAGGTGCGGCGACACCGCCTCGAAGGAGGGCTTCAGGGATCGCGCGCCCGGCTGGAGGGCTCCTTCGAGGCCTGCGCTGCGCTTCGGCACCTCAGGATGAGGGCGCGGATGGGACGTCCGTGCCCCCCGATTCAAGCCTCCCTGCAGCGCAGGCTGTCCGGCGCGGAAGGGTCGCGCCCATGAACCCGTCCCGCCTCTTCATCCTGCGCCCGGTGGCGACGACGCTGCTGATGCTGGCGATCCTGATCGTCGGCGGCGTGTCGTACCTGAACCTGCCGGTCTCGGCGCTGCCGGCCGTCGACTACCCGACGATCCAGATCCAGACCTTCTATCCCGGCGCCAGCCCCGAGGTGATGACCTCCTCGGTCACGGCGCCCCTGGAGCGGCAGTTCGGGCAGCTCGCCAACCTCAACCAGATGACCTCGCAATCCTCCGCGGGGGCCTCGGTCATCACCCTGCAGTTCAGCCTGGACCTGTCCCTCGACATCGCCGAGCAGCAGGTCCAGGCGGCGATCAACGCCGCCGGCAACCTGCTGCCCTCGGACCTGCCGGCGCCACCGATCTACGCCAAGGTCAACCCGGCCGACGCGCCGGTCCTCACCCTGGCGCTGACGTCGAAGACCCTGCCGCTCACCCAGGTGCGCGACCTCGCCGAATCGCGCCTCGCCCAGAAGATCAGCCAGGTGGCGGGGGTCGGCCTCGTGAGCATCTCGGGCGGCCAGCGCCCGGCCGTGCGGGTGCGGTTCAACGCCCGGGCGCTCGCCGCCTACGGGCTCAACATCGACGACCTGCGCACCACGATCACCAACCTCAACGTCAACACCCCCAAGGGCACGATCGACGGGCCGACGCAGTCCTACGCGATCAACGCCAACGACCAGATCCGCGACCCGAAGGCCTACAATTCGGCGATCATCGCCTACCGCAACGGCGCCCCGGTGATGCTCTCGGAGGTCGCCGACGTGGTCGAGGGGCCGGAGAACACCAAGCTCGGCGCCTGGGCCGACGCGACGCCGGCGGTGATCCTCAACATCCAGCGCCAGCCCGGCGCCAACGTCATCGCCACCGTCGACAAGATCAAGGCGCTGCTGCCGCAGCTCCAGGCGAGCCTGCCGGCCGCCGTGGCGGTGGCCCCGCTCACCGACCGGACCACCACGATCCGCGCCTCCGTGGAGGACGTGCAGTTCGAGCTGGGCCTCGCCATCGCGCTCGTCGTGCTGGTGATCTTCCTGTTCCTGCGCAGCCTGTCGGCGACCCTGATCCCGAGCCTGTCCGTGCCCCTGTCGCTGATCGGCGCCCTCTCGGTCATGGACCTCTACGGCTTCTCCCTCGACAACCTGTCGCTGATGGCACTGACCATCGCCACCGGCTTCGTGGTCGACGACGCCATCGTGGTGATCGAGAACATCGCCCGCCACGTGGAGGCGGGCGACTCGCCCCTGGAGGCGGCGCTCAAGGGCTCCCGCGAGATCGGCTTCACCATCATCTCGCTCACCGTCTCGCTGATCGCGGTGCTGATCCCGCTGCTGTTCATGGGCGACGTGGTCGGGCGGCTGTTCCACGAATTCGCCATCACGCTGGCGGCCACCATCATCATCTCGGCGGTGGTCTCGCTGACACTGGTGCCGATGCTGTGCGCGCGGCTCCTGAAGCACGTGCCCGAGGCCGAGACCCGCCGCCGGGAGGGCGTGCTCTCCCGTCTCGGCCGGCGCGCCATCGACGCCACCATCGCGTCGTACGGGCGCTCCCTGCGGGTGGTCCTCGACCACCAGGGCCTGACGCTGCTGGTGGCGCTCGGCACGCTGGGGCTCACCGTCTACCTGTTCGTGGTGATCCCCAAGGGCTTCTTCCCCGTGCAGGACACGGGCGTGATCCAGGGCATCACCCAGGCGGACCAGTCCGTCTCCTACGCGGCCATGGCCGAGCGCCAGCAGCGCATGGCCGAGATCGTCCTCAAGGACCCGGACGTGGCCAGCCTGTCCTCGTTCATCGGGGTCGACGGCCAGAACGTCACGCTCAATTCCGGCCGGATGCTGATCAACCTGAAGCCCCGGGATGAGCGCACGGCCTCGGCCAGCGCGATCATCCGGCGGATCTCGGCGGCGGTCGCGAACGAGCCGGGCATGCGGCTGTACATGCAGCCGGTCCAGGACCTGACCATCGACACGGCGGTCTCGGCGACCCAGTACCAGGTCATCCTCGAGAGCCCGAACATCGACGATTTCGAGACCTGGGTGCCGCGCTTCACCGCGGCGCTGGCGAAGTCGCCCGTGGTGGCGGACGTGGCGAGCGACCACCAGGGCCAGGGGCTCGCCGCCTACGTGACCATCGACCGGCCCACCGCCGGCCGCTACGGCATCACCCCGGCCACGATCGACAACGCCCTCTACGACGCCTTCGGCCAGCGCATCATCTCGACGATCTTCACCCAGTCCAACCAGTACCGGGTGATCCTGGAGGCCGATCCGAAGCTGCACACGACCCTGCGCAGCCTCGACGCGATCTACCTGCCCTCCTCCACGGCGACCAACGGGCAGGTGCCGCTCTCCGCGGTGGCGCGGATCAGCGAGCGGCGGGCGCCGCTCCTGATCTCGCATCTCGGCCAGTTCCCGGCCACCACCGTGTCGTTCAACCTCGCCCCGGGCGCCGCCCTCGGTCAGGCGGTCGAGGCGATCGACACGGTCAAGGCCGAGATCGGCCTGCCGCCCTCGTTCCGGGTGGTGCCGCAGGGCTCGGTCTTCGCCTTCCAGTCGGCGCTCGGCAACGAGCTGTTCCTCGTGCTGGCGGCGATCGTCACCGTCTACATCGTGCTCGGCGTGCTCTACGAGAGCTTCATCCACCCGATCACCATCCTGTCGACCCTGCCGTCGGCGGGGATCGGGGCCCTGCTCGGCCTGATGCTGTTCGGCCTGTCGCTCGACATCATCGCGGTGATCGGCATCGTCCTGCTGATCGGCATCGTGAAGAAGAACGCCATCATGATGATCGACTTCGCGCTCCAGGCGGAGCGCGAGGACGGGCTGGAGCCCCGGGAGGCGATCTTCCAGGCCTGCCTCCTGCGCTTCCGGCCGATCCTGATGACGACGCTGGCGGCTCTGTTCGCCGCGGTGCCGCTGATCCTGGGCACCGGCGTGGGCTCGGAGCTGCGCCAGCCGCTCGGCATCTGCATCGCGGGCGGCCTGATCGTCAGCCAGGTGCTGACGCTGTTCACGACGCCGGTGATCTACCTGGCGTTCGACCGGTTGGAGCGGCGGATTTCCGGGCGGCGGGGGCCCGGGTTGGAGCGTGGTGAGGTCCTGCCATGACGAAGCGGGACGTTTCCAAGGCATCCCCTCCCCCCTCTGCGGGGGAGGGTGGCCCCTGCGTCAGCAGGGGTCGGGAGAGGGGCAGCGCGACAGTTCAGGATATGGAACCCGTCGCGACCTTTCCGGATGCGTCGCTCCCCTCTCCCGACGTCCTTCGGGGGCCACCCTCCCCCGCAGAGGGGGGCGGGAGGGCGTGTGACAGGTCCGACTCAGGGTCACCTCGGAACGACCTGCGTTACGGCAGGCCCGATCCACGCCTGCGCGCCTTTGCCCGAGAGCAGCGGCAATCCTACACGCGGGCTGAGGATGCCTTCTGGCAGCAGGTGCGCGGCAGGCGCTTTCACGGCCTGAAATTCCGCCGTCAGGTTCCGATCCCGCCTTACATCGCCGACTTCCTCTGCGCCTCTGCACGGCTGATCGTCGAGCTGGACGGCGAGCCGCATGAGACGGAGGGACGCCGTCTCCGCGATGCGAAGCGCGATGCTTGGCTGAAGCGCCAGGGCTTCACGGTTCTGCGCTTCCCGAACGAGGTTGTGCTCAGCAATCTGTACGCTGTGCTGGAAGCGGTCGGTGCAGCTATCGCGGCGCGGTCAGGACGTAGCTCTTCCCTCCCCCCTCTGCGGGGGAGGGTGGCCCCCGAAGGGGGTCGGGAGAGGGGAGCGACGGTGCAGAATGCGGCCGCGCCCGTCATGAAGGCCTCGCCTTATCCAGAACCCGGGTCCCCTCTCCCGACCCCTGCTGACGCAGGGGCCACCCTCCCCCGCAGAGGGGGGAGGGAGAGATGCGGCATCGGTCGCTTCTCTTCCGGTGAGGATGCGCCAGCCAGCCACCCACCCCACGGGAGCCCCATCCCGTGAACATCTCCGAGCCGTTCATCCGGCGGCCGGTGGCGACCACGCTGCTCACGATCGGCGTGCTGCTGGCGGGCGTGTTCGCCTTCCTGAAGCTGCCGGTGGCGCCGCTGCCGCAGATCGACTTCCCGGTCATCCTCGTCCAGGCGCAGATGGCCGGCGCCTCGCCCGAGACCATGGCCACCACCGTGGCGGCGCCGCTCGAACGGCGGCTCGGCGCCATCGCCGACGTCAACGAGATGACGTCGACGAACGCCCTCGGCTCCACCCGGATCGTGCTGCTGTTCGGCCTGAACCGCGACATCGACGGTGCGGCCCGCGACGTCCAGGCCGCCATCAACGCGGCCCGCGCCGACCTGCCGGCCTCGCTCCGGCAGAACCCGACCTACCGGAAGTTCAACCCCGCCGACACGCCGATCATCATCCTCGGCATGACCTCGGAGACGCTCACCCGCGGGCAGGTCTACGATTCCGCCGCCACCGTGGTGCAGCAGAAGCTGTCGCAGCTGCCCGGTGTCGGCAATGTCGATATCGGCGGCTCGTCCCTGCCGGCGGTGCGGGTCGAGCTCGATCCCACGGCCCTGTTCAACTACGGCATCGGCCTCGAAGGCATCCGGGCGGCTTTGGCCTCGGCCAACGCCAACTCGCCCAAGGGCGAGATCGATGCGGGCGACCGCCGCTACCAGCTCTACGCCAACGACCAGGGCCGCAAGGCCGCCGATTACCGCGACATCATCGTGGCCTACCGCAACGGCGCCGCGGTGAAGCTCACCGACGTGGGGGAGGTGCTCGACGGGGTCGAGGACAAGCGCAACCTCGGCATCGTCAACGGCAAGCCCGGCGTGCTGCTGTTCGTCTACAAGCAGCCCGGCGCCAACGTGGTCGAGACCATCAACGCCGTGAAGGAGGCCCTGCCGCAGATCACCGCGGCGCTGCCGGGCGGCATCGACATCAAGCTCACCGGCGACCGCAGCGCCACGATCCGCGCCTCGCTCTCGGCCACCGAGGAGACGCTGCTGGTGGCGGTCGGCCTCGTCATCCTGGTGGTCTTCGCCTTCCTGCGCTCCTGGCGGGCGACCCTGGTCCCGGCGGTCGCCGTGCCGATCTCGATCATCGGCACCTTCTCGGCGATGTACCTGCTCGGCTACTCGCTCAACATCCTGTCGCTGACCGCGCTGATCATCGGCACCGGCTTCGTGGTCGACGACGCCATCGTGGTGCTGGAGAACGTCCAGCGGCACATCGAAGAGGGCAAGCCCCGGCTCCAGGCGGCGCTGATCGGCGCCCGGGAGGTCGGCTTCACGGTGATCTCGATGAGCCTGTCGCTCATCGCGGTGTTCCTGCCGATCCTGCTGATGGGCGGCCTCGTCGGGCGCATCTTCCAGGAATTCTCCGTCACCCTGTCGCTGTCGATCCTGATCTCTTTGGTCCTCTCGCTTACCACGACGCCGATGATGTGCGCCCGGCTACTCCGGGCCGAGGGGCACGGCCCCAACGGCGAACCCCCGGCGGGCCGCCGGCCGAACTGGCTGATCCGGATGCTGGAGGGCGGCTTCTCGCGTCTGCTCGGCGCCTACGAACGGACCCTCGCGGTGGCGCTCGCCCATCCGCGGCTCGTGCTGCTGAGCCTGCTCGCCACAGTCGGCCTCAACGTCTACCTCTACATCATCGTCCCGAAGGGCTTCTTCCCCGAGCAGGATACCGGGCAGATGATGGGCGGCATCCAGGCCGACCAGCGCATCTCGTTCCAGTCCATGGAGAAGAAGCTCAAGCAGGCGACCGCGATCGTCGGCGCGGATCCGGCGGTGGAAAGCGTCGTCGGCTTCACGGGGGGCCGCGGCACCAACTCGGCCAACGTCTTCGTCGGCCTGAAGCCGCTCAACGAGCGGGCGCCGATCTCCGCGGTCATGGCGCGGCTGCGGCCGAAGCTCGCGCAAGTTGCGGGGGCGCGCCTCTACGTCTTCCCGCGCCAGGACCTGCAGATGGGCGGGCGCCAGAGCTTCGCCCAGTACCAGTACACCCTTCAGGGCGACACCGCCGCGGAGCTGTTCGCCGCCGCCCCGAAGCTGGTGGCGGCCCTGCAGAAGGATCCGACCTTCGCGGACGTGACCTCGGACCAGCAGGAGGGCGGGCTGGAGAGCCGGGTCGTGATCGACCGGGCGACCGCGTTCCGCTATGGCATCACGCCGATCAAGATCGACAACACCCTCTACGACGCCTTCGGCCAGCGTCAGGTCTCGACGATCTACAATCCGCTGAACCAGTACCACGTCGTGATGGAGATCGCGCCGCGCTACCTGGAGACGCCGGAGACGCTCAAGCAGATCTACGTCTCGACCTCGGGCGGCAACGCGCCGGGCTCGGCCACCACCAACGCGGTCGCCGGCACGGTGGCGGCGGGCGGGACCGTCAACATCAACACGGCGACCGGCACCAGCAGCCCGGGCAGCGGGTCGTCGGCGAGTGCCGCGACCGGCGCCGCCACCGGCTCCGGGGCGGTGGGCGGCTCGGGCAGCGCGGGCGCCGTCGCGGCGGCGGCCGCCGCCTCCGCCACCAGCACGGCCGACACCGCCTCGAACGCCGCCGCCATCGCGTCCGACTCGGCCCGCAACGCCTCCTCCAACGCCATCGCGGCGAGCAAGGGCGGGGCCTCGTCGAGCGCGCCCGTCTCGGCCGCCAAGGAGACGATGGTGCCGCTCTCGGCCTTCGCGCGGATCGAGCCCGGCAGCGCCCCCGTGCAGGTGAGCCACCAGGGCCTGTTCGTGGCGACGACGATCTCGTTCAACCTCGCGCCGGGCAAGAGCCTGTCGGACGCCACCGACGCCATCGACCGGGCCATGGCCTCCCTGCAGCTCCCGGCCACGATCCACGGCGAGTATGCCGGCGCGGCCAAGAACTACGTCGCCTCGGCCTCCCGCCAGCCGCTCCTGATCCTGGCGGCGATCCTGGCGGTCTACGCGGTCCTGGGGATCCTCTACGAGAGCTTCGTGCACCCGCTGACGATCCTCTCCACCCTGCCCTCGGCCGGCGTCGGCGCCGTGCTGGCGCTGCTGGTGACCGGCACCGACTTCACCATCATCGCGCTGATCGCCGTGTTCCTGCTCATCGGCATCGTGAAGAAGAACGCGATCATGATGATCGACGTGGCGATCGATTCCGAGCGGACCCGGGGCGCGAATCCCGTGGACGCGATCCGCGAGGCCTGTCTCCTGCGCTTCCGGCCGATCATGATGACGACGCTGGCGGCCATGCTCGGCGCCGTGCCGCTGATCCTGGCCAACGGCGAGGGCGCGGAGCTGCGCCGCCCGCTCGGCATCGCCATCGTCGGCGGGTTGATTGTGAGCCAGATCCTGACCCTCTACACCACCCCCGTCGTCTACCTCACCCTCGATCGCCTCCGGCACAGGGTGCTCAACCGGCGCAGGCGCGCGGGACGGGGCGGAGAAGCGGCGCTGCCGGCCGGAGAGTGATGGTTAAGGTTTCACGTGAAACAGCGGCGGCTCCGGTCGGGTGTGAACATCTGTCCAACCCACGCCCTCATCCTGAGGTGCCCGCAGCAGCGGCCCCCGAAGGAGGGTTCCAGGGATCGCGCATCTGGCTGGAGCCGTCCTTCGAGGACACCGCTGCGCTCCGGCACCTCAGCATGAGGGCGCGGGTAGGCATGACGGCTGCGTCCGTCGGATTGTTGAGCCGCGAACCTGCCGCTGCCAATCGCCGGCGCCGCACCCTCGCATCCCTCCTCCTCGCCGCCCCGCTCCTCGCCGGCTGCGTGGTTGGCCCCGACTACACCCGGCCCTCTGTGGAGACGCCCTTCGCCTACAAGCAGGGCGGCGTCCGCGAGGACAGCCCGGCCTATGTCGCGGCGCGCAAGAACGGCTGGCGCGAGGCCCGGCCCAACGACGCCGTGGAGCGCGGCGACTGGTGGCGGGTCTTTCGGGATCCGAATCTCGACCGGCTGATCCGCCTCGTCGACGTCGACAACCAGTCCCTCCGGCAGGCGGTGGCGAATTACCGGCAGGCCCGGGCCCTCGTCGCCTCCGCGCAGGCCGCCCTGTATCCGACGGTGATCGGCGCGCCGAGCATCACCCGGACCGGCAGCGGCACCACCACACGCACCAACGTGGCGCTGCTCGGCCAGGCGAGCTGGGAGCTCGACCTGTTCGGCGGCACGCGCCGGACCATCGAGAGCGAGGCGGCCCTGGCGCAATCCGACGCCGCCACCCTCGCGCTGACCCGCTTGAGCATCCAAGCGGAGATCGCCGCCGACTACCTGACGGTGCGCTACGCGGATTCGCTCCAAAAGGTGCTCGAGGAGAACGTCGAGAATTTCAAGAAGACCTTGGCGATCACCGAGAACCAGTACGCCGCGGGCGTCGCGGCCCGGTCCGACGTGATCACCGCGCAGACCCAGGTCCAGACCATCGAGGCCCAGGCCATCGCGGTGCGCCTGACCCGCGTGCAGTACGTCAACGCCATCGCCACCCTGATCGGGCGCCCGCCCTCGGAGGTGTCGATCCCGGTGGCCGGAATCCCGCGCAATCCACCCGGCGTGCCGGTGGGCATCCCCGGCGACCTCCTGGAACGGCGCCCGGACGTGGCCCAGGCCGAGCGCCTCGTCCAGGCGCAGAGCGAGCGCATCGGCGTAGCGGTGGCGGCCTTCTTCCCCACCGTGACCATCTCGGCCCAGGGCGGCATCTCGGGGGCGACCCGCAACGGCCTGCTCTCGGCCGCCAACCAGGTCTGGTCTGTGGCGGCCTCCGGCAGCGAGGTGTTGTTCGACGGCGGCGCCCGCACGGCGGCCCTGCGCTCGGCCGAGGCCGGCTACGATTCTGCTGTGGCCGGCTACCGGCAGGTGGTGCTGGCCGCCTTCGCCGAGGTCGAGAACCAGATGGCGGCCCTGCGTATCCTCGGCCAGCAGCAGAAGGCGCAGGACACCGCCGTGGACCTGTCGCGCAAGGCCGTGGAGATCACCCTCAACGAGTACCGGGCCGGCACCCAGAACTTCACCACGGTGGTGACCGCGCAGAGCCTGCTCGTGAACAACGAGGTCAACGCCCTCCAGGTGCGGCTGAGCCGCTTCACTGCGGCGGTCACGCTGATCCGCGCCCTCGGCGGCGGGTGGGACGTGCGCTCGCTGCCGAGCGATTCCGAGCTGAAGGGTCCGAGCCTGCCGATCGACCGGGGCGGGCAGGCGGTGCGCCCCGACGAGTAGGGATTTGCGGGCGCGGGCGGCCGGCTTCCGGTCGAGGCCGTCCGGTGATGCAACCCTCCGCATCGGCGCGACGTCGCAAAGCGGCCCAGAGTCCGGCGGCGTCGAAGGGCGTGACGGTGTCGGTCGCCCCGGAAGACGTGGCTGTGGGCTCAGGGTTCGAGGAACCGGGTATGCATGCGGGGTTCCTTGATCCTGGACCCGGCGCAGCATAGCCCCATAGGCGCCGGAACGGGCCTCGCCGTAGCGGGTTGTCAGGCCGGTTTGCCGCACTGCAGCCAGACGGGAGTCAGGGATGGCCGAGCCGACGACAGCCCTCAAGGATACGGCAGCCTGCGGCACGCAGCCGGCACCGCCCTGTACGCTAGTGATCTTCGGGGCCGGTGGCGACCTGACGAAGCGCCTGCTGATGCCCTCGCTCTACAATCTCGCGGGCGCGGGGCTCCTGGCCGAAGGCTTCTCGATCCTCGGCATCGACCACAACGACGGCACTGACGAATCCCTCCGCGACAACCTCACCCAGACCCTGGAGGCGTTCAGCAAGGACCCGACCTCGGAGTTCCACGCCGACCACATCGACCCGAAGAGCTGGGGCTTCATCCGAGACCGGCTCCACTACCTCAAGGGCGATTTCGAGAAGCCCGAGACCTACGCGGCCGTGAAGCAGAGGGTCACCGGCAGCGCGGTGTTCTACTGCGCGGTGGCGGCCCGCTTCTTCGGGACCATCGTGGACGGGCTCGGTCAGGCCGGGCTGCTCAAGCAGGAGGGCGACGGCTTCCGCCGCGTGGTGATCGAGAAGCCGTTCGGCTCCGATCTCGAATCGGCCCGGGCGCTCAATGCCCGGATCCTCAAACAGGGCGACGAGAGCCAGTTCTACCGGATCGACCACTTCCTGGGTAAGGAGACCGTGCAGTCGATCATGGCGTTCCGCTTCGCCAACGGGCTGCTGGAGCCGGTCTGGCGGCGGGAATACATCGACAGCATCCAGATCACGGCGGCCGAGACGGTGGGCGTCGAGGAGCGCGGCGGCTTCTACGAGCCGACCGGGGCGCTGCGCGACATGGTGCCGAACCACATGTTCCAGCTCCTCTGCATGGTCGCCATGGAGCCGCCGAACTCCTTCGACGCGGAGGCCGTGCGCACCGAGAAGGCCAAGCTCGCCGAGGCCGTGAAGCCGATCCCGCCCGAGGATGCGGTGCGCGGCCAGTACACGGCCGGCACCTCGGAGGGGCGCGACGTGCCCGCCTACCGGGACGAGCCGCACGTGGCGAAGGACTCGGTCACCGAGACCTACATCGCCCTGAAGCTCAACATCGAGAACTGGCGCTGGGCCGGGGTGCCGTTCTACGTCCGCACCGGCAAGCGCATGACCGGGCGGCGCACCGAGATCGCGGTGCTGTTCAAGCCGGCGCCGTTCAAGATGTTCGAGGACACGCCCACCGCCGATCTCGCGCCCACCGTGATGCGGATCCAGATCGATCCCGATCACGGGGTCAGCACCGAATTCAACGTCAAGGTACCGGGGCCGCAGATGGCGATCGGCCGGGTCCGGTCCGGCTTCCGCTACAAGGACTTCTTCGCCGACCGGCCGAATGTCGGCTACGAGACGCTGCTCTACGATTGCATGACCGGCGACGCGACGCTGTTCCAGCGCGCCGACAACATCGAGGCCGGCTGGGCGGCGGTCGATCCGCTGCTCAAGGGCTGGCCGCAGGGAGAGGTGACCTTCTATCCGGCGGGCAGTGCCGGCCCGAAGGAAGCCGACGCACTCCTGGCTCGCGACGGCCGCCACTGGCTGGGTCTCGACGGCGAGACCGACTGAGAAGGGGCCGCCTGATCGGTTCTCCGCCAGGCGGCCGTACGATAGCCTTCCCCAAAGCCTTCCCCATTCGTGAGGATGCGACAGCCTTCCGGCGTCGAGAGGGTTGCCTCGGGCGGGGGCGCGTCACCGTCGACAGGCGCTTTCCGGACCGCGACGCCATCGACGATCTGACGGCGTTCGACAACCCGGCTCCCGCCATCGCCCTCGACGAGCGGTTCGCGAAGAGCGGCCTGCTGGAGGGATCGTCCCGCGCTCGATCGACCCGGCCGTCTGCCCAGCGGGCGGGAGCCGGTCGTGCACCGTCGTTCCGTCATCGCGCACGATGTGGCCGACGCGACCATCCGCTTCCTGCACGGCGCTCCGCCGTGGCCGCCGAGCGGGAAACGAGGGCGCGGTCGTGGTCGCGGAGCGCTGAACCCGGATCCGGTTTCAGCGGCGCTTGAACGGCAGCATCGCGGCGACGGCGAGCGCGTCGACCCGGTTGTTGAGCGGGTCGCCGGCATGGCCCTTCACCCAGTGCCACGCCACGTCGTGCCGCTCGCGAGCGGCGTCGATCCGCCGCCACAGATCCTCGTTCTTCATCGGCTTCTTGTCGGCGGTGCGCCAGCCCCGGGCCTTCCAGGCGTGGATCCAGCTGGTGATGCCCTGGCGCAGGTACTGGGAGTCCGTGAACCGGTCGACGCGGCAGGGGCGCTTCAGGGCCTCCAGCGCCTCGATCGTCGCCAGGATCTCCATGCGGTTGTTGGTGGTGTGGGCCTCGCCCCCCGAGAGCTCCTTCCGGGTGTCGCCGAAGATCAGGATCGCGCCCCAGCCGCCGGGCCCGGGATTCCCCGAGCAGGCGCCGTCCGTGTAGATCGTGACGCGCTTCGGCTCGGCCGCGGCCTGGCCGCCCGGCCCGGTCGCGTCGGCGCTCACCGGGCCCTCAGCGCGGCCGCCCGTAATCTCGCGCGTCCTGGGCCTGCCGGTGGAAAGTGAGCCGGCGATCGAATTCCCGCGGATCCTTCGGCTTCACCAGGGCGCCCGGGGGCACGTTCAGCCAGTCCACCAGCCGGGTGAGCATGAAGCGGAGCGCGGCGCCCCGGCACAGGATCGGCAGGGCCGCGACCTCGGCGGATTCGAGCGGCCGCACCGCCTCGTAGCCGGCGATCAGCCCGGCCGCCATGTCTCGGTGGAAGGTGCCGTCGGCCTCGAAGCACCACGCGTTGAGGCAGACCGCGAGGTCATACGCGAAGGCGTCCGTGCAGGCGAAGTAGAAGTCGATCAGGCCCGACAGGGCATCGCCGATGAAGAAGACGTTGTCGGTGAACAGGTCCGCGTGGATCACGCCGCTTGGCAGATTCCGCGGCCAGTGTGCCTCGAGGACGGCGAGGTCGGACCGGGTGCGCGCCGCGAGACCGGGCTCGACCGAATCGGCCTGGTCCTCGGCCTGCGCGAAGAGCGGCCGCCATGCGGAGACCGAGAGGTTGTTCTCCCGCACCATCGGGAAGTCCCGGCCGGCGGCGTGCAGCTCGGCCAGCGCCCGGCCGAGCGCCCGGCAATGCTCGACGCCCGGCGTCTTGACCGAGACGCCCTCCAGGAAGCTCACGATGGCGGCGGGGCGGCCGCAGAGCTGTCCGAGGGCCTGGCCGGCCCGGTCCCGCACGGGCTGCGGGCAGGCGAGGCCGCGGGCCGAGAGGTGCTCCATCAGCCCGATGAAGAACGGCAGGTCCTGTTCCCGGACCCGCTTCTCGTAGAGGGTCAGGATGTAGGAGCCCTGGGTGGTGTGCAGGAAGAAATTCGAGTTCTCGACCCCCTCTGCGATGCCCTTGAAGGAGAGCAGGCTGCCGATCGCGTAGGCGGACAGGAAGTCGGCGAGCGCCGCGTCGGATACCTCGGTGTAGACGGCCACGTGTTCGCGCTCTGATTTCGGAAGGTCAACATGGCAAGGGGCGCCGAAGCGCCCCCGCATAGAGCATGCCGAGCCTCAGGCCCGCGTGTCGGCCTGGACCGCCTACTCGGCGGCCTCGCTGCGCAGCTCCCGCGGCAGCGGGAAGACCATGTCCTCGATCACCGTCGAGACCGTGTCGACGATCACGTCGTAGCGGGCCGCGAACGCGTCGATGATCTCCTCCACCAGCACCTCGGGCGCCGAGGCGCCGGCGGTCAGGCCGAGCTTGCGGATGCCCTCGAAGGCCGGCCAGTCGATCTCCTCGGCGCGGAGCACCAGACGGGTGATCGGGCAGCCGACGCGTTCGGCGACCTCGCGCAGGCGCTGCGAGTTCGAGGAGTTCGACGAGCCGACGACGATCAGAGCGTCCACCAGCGGGGCCACCTGCTTCACCGCCTCCTGGCGATTCGTGGTGGCGTAGCAGATGTCGTCCTTGTGCGGCCCGGTGATGGTCGGGAACTTCTTCTTCAAGGCGTCGACGATGTGCCTTGTGTCGTCCACCGACAGGGTCGTCTGGGTGACCCAGGCGAGGTTGTCGGGATTGTCCGGGGTGAGAGCCGCGATCTGGTCGAGATCCTCAACGAGGGTGATCGAGCCCTTGGGCAGCTGGCCCATGGTCCCCACCACCTCCGGATGCCCGGAATGGCCGACCAGCAGCACGTGGCGGCCGCGCTTGTGATGGATCTCGGCCTCGCGGTGGACCTTGGTCACCAGCGGGCAGGTGGCGTCGATGGTGGTGAGCCCGCGCGAATCGGCGTTGGCCGGCACGGTCTTCGCCACGCCATGGGCGGAGAAGATCACCGGGGCGCCGCCGTCCGGCACCTCGTCGAGTTCGCGGACGAACACGGCGCCCTTCCGCTTCAGGCTCTCGACCACGTACTTGTTGTGCACGATCTCGTGACGGACGTAGACGGGCGGCCCGTAGATGGCGAGAGCCCGTTCCACGACATCGATGGCCCGCACCACGCCGGCGCAGAAGCCGCGGGGGGCGCAGAGCAGGATTTCCAGCGGCGGCTTGCCGGCGGTGCCCGGAACGGGCTCGGTGGTCGCGATTTCGACGGTCATGAGGGGGATGTGGCGAGGGCGGGGCGGTCCTGTCAACAGGACTGGCCCAGGAACCGGGCGGGAAGAGGGAAGCGGAGCCGCTCTGTAGCACGATTGCCGCGGGAATTGGACCCGCGCCGTTCGCAGAGCGTCACGCAGGGCCGCTGCGCCGTCCGCGGTGGGGACAGACGGTTTTCGTGAGCGACACCCGTCTCGTCTTTGCGCAGGACGCCGGCACAGCCGGCTAAAGCCGCCGGATGCCCGTCACGGCGCCGAAGCTGTGCGCCTCGATGCGGGCGACCGCCTCCGCCAGCGGCTCCGCCGCCACCGCCATGTGGTGGCCGTTGGCGTGGATCAGCGTCTCGGGATCGCGCATCAGCCCGACATGGCCACGCCAGAACACGAGATCGCCCCGGCGCAGGCGCGCGAGGTCGAGGGGCAATGCCTGCCCGAGGGCCCTCTCCTGCATGTCGGCGTCGCGGGGGCAGGGCAGCCCCGCCATGTCCAGGCAGAGCTGCACCAGACCGGAGCAGTCGAGCCCGAGACTGGTGCGCCCACCCCAGAGATAGGGGGTCCCGGCCAGCCGCATGGCCGTGGCCACGTAATCCGGTTCGCGGCTCTCCACGGAGGCGCAATGCCGGGCGAACACATAGCCGCCCCGGGTCTCCAGATACGCGCCCGACTCACCGGTCGCCACGAGGCGGGCGCCGAGGCTGAGATGCCCGAGGACCGGCCGTTTCAGGTCCGGTTCGGGGTACAGGAAGGTGCGCAGGGCCGTGACGCGGTGCGTCGGCTCCGGATCGGCCGGGCCCAGGCTGTCGGCGGGCAGGTAGCCGACATAGCCGTCGCGGGCGAGCTGCACGAAGGCGAAGCCCTCCGCCGCGTCGTAGAGATCAACCGCGTCGCCGAGGAGCGCCTCGGTGTCGAGCCCCGCGCCGGGATCGGGCTCGCGGCGCAGCGGCGCGGACGGCGCGGTCACGCGCCGCGGCGTACCGGCGACGTAGCGCGCCGCCGTGACGCGGTCCCGCAGGCGGAGATCGGCGACATGCGGCCGGGCCGGAGTCAGCCGGGGATCGAGGGGTTCGCTCATGCGCAGATCCTACCATGAATCCGACCCTGCCGGGCTGACGGGCGGGTCAGCGCAGTCGCGCCGGAGCGACGCTTCCGGACGCTCCTCTGCGCCACTATGCCGCGCCGAGCGGTACGGGGGCCTGGACGGCCCTGATTCCGCCGCCGGATTGCTCGGATGCCCGGCCGATGAGGCGTCGGATGCCCCGGGGCGCGTCACATCTCCGTTCCGGATTCGCGAGACATGT
This sequence comes from Methylobacterium sp. XJLW, assembly GCF_003254375.1. Taxonomy (NCBI): domain Bacteria; kingdom Pseudomonadati; phylum Pseudomonadota; class Alphaproteobacteria; order Hyphomicrobiales; family Methylobacteriaceae; genus Methylobacterium; species Methylobacterium sp. XJLW. The sequence goes on from NZ_CP016429.1 coordinate 2,176,050, forward strand.
GCCCAAGGCGCCCATCACACGTTTTTGATGCACTGCACAACCCGCGCGGAAGGCGCTATGTTCGAAGTTATGAAGACCGCGAGTCGCCCCGTGAAGAAGACACAGAAGAGCTTCGCCGACCTGCCGCCGATCCGCGTCCGCCGCGAGCCGCCGACGGTGAACGAGGCGGTCGCCGCCGCGCAGGACCTCGCCGACGATGTCGAGCAGCAGGTCGAGATCGCCGCCGGCCTGATGGGCCTGCCGGCCGACGAGGTCCGCCCGCACGTCCTGGCGGCCAAGAAGGCCAAGCCGGAGCGCGTCCCCGAGCGGATCCTGACCCATGCGAGCCCGAGCCGGGCACCCCGCACCGTGGTGGTCGAGCGCCGCACCCGCCCGACCGTGGTGATCGAGCGGCGCAGCCGGCCCCTCGACCCGCGCCGCTGAGCGGCCGTCAGGACGACCGCGTCACCAAGCCAGCGTCTCGCCCCGGTAGTCGAGGTAGTGGGCGCCCGGCCGGCCGAGCTGCGCCCCGATCACGTCGGCGAGGCCTGTGACGCTGGTCGCCACGTCGATGTCGGCCTCCGCCCCGCCCATCTCGGTGCGCACCCAGCCCGGATGCAGGATCAGCACGGAGACGTTCTCCGCCCGGTGCCGGATCTCGAAGCTGCGCGCCAGGGTGTTCAGCGCCGCCTTGCTGGCCCGGTAGGTCTCCCAGCCCCCGGTCTCGTTCAGGCCGACGCTGCCGAGGATCGAACTCATCAGCGCGATGCTGCCACCAGGGACGAGGCGATCCAGGAAGGCCTCGGCGAAGCGGATCGGACTGATCGCGTTGGTGAGGTAGACCTGCGCGGCGACATCGCGGGGCACCGCGTGCGCCGGGTCGTGCGCCAGGGTGGCGACACCGGCCACCACGAAGATCAGGTCGAAGCGCTCGGAGGCCAGCCGGTCGTGCAGGGCGGTGACGCCGGGATCGTCGTCGATGTCGGCGGTCTCGACGCGCAGGGCCTCCGAGCCGAGGCCGGCGAGGGCGGGGGACGGCCTGCGCTGGGTGGCGGTGACGCGCCAGCCGCGGGCCAGGAATGTCTCGACGAGGCCGAGCCCCAGGCCCCGCGAGGCCCCGACGATCAGCGCGTGCTTCTGCGATTGGGTCATGGTCGGTCTCCGGGTCTCGGCCGGATAAGGTTCGATCGGCCGCGGAGGTTGCGTGACCGGGGTTCGGTCTCGAACGGGCCGAGCCCGGGGTTCGCACGTGATCCGCGTGACCGGACGAATGTCCGGGTCGGGTGGTTTTCCGCCGGTCTCCTTTGGAGGATCAGCGGCGCAGAACGAGACGTCCGCTCAATTTACCATCCAGACCCGCTACAAGAGCCTCGGTATGCGGATGCCGGGCAGCCGCCCCTCATCTGACACCTCAGGCTGTTAAACCGGCGGTGGGCTTCCTGATCTCGTAATCGCGCATTCCCGGTCCCGGTCCCTTGATCTCAAGGTTTCCCGCATCCCCGAGGGCCTGGATACGACCGAACAGCACGATATCGCTGACGCCCTGACCCGGCGGATCAACCTCAACGGCGAGGTGGTGCAAGGTGCGACCGATCACCCTCGCCGCGACCTCCCAGTCTGTCGCGGCCTGAGCGATGAGCACGGCGTCGTAGTGTGTCAGCGGTGCCGATACCAAGCGGCCATTGCGCACGATGCGCAGAGGTGCATCCTCGCTCCTCAATGCTGCCCACCTCGCTGCGGCAGCATTGCACTCGGAGCGAGAGAAGACACGTCGCCTGTCCCTCAGGCGGGACGCGATGATGTCCTCGCGACGCATGATCCCGAGCGACCAGGGCCTTCGGACGCCGTCACGCGTGACGAAGTCGAGGGCTGTGGCGTCGATGATGTCGAAGGGGCGGCCATTCATGCGGAACGCAAATTCGAGGAAACTGGCGTGCTCGGTCGCGTCGCTCATGCAAACCCAATAGACGGGATGCACGCGGGTCGACGTGGCTTCCATCCATGGCTCCTCTGCCTCGCGCTGGTCGGCGTAGGGATCGGGTCGCAGGACGGCTCTGAGCCACGCGTGTCGAATATCTGGGTCCGGCGGATTGATGGGGCCGAAATTCAGGTCGCCCGAGAGCGCGATGACCCGCGCTTCGTCGCCCTGTGACCGAAGAGCGTCACGGATGGTGTCCGCCCTGCTTGCACCCCACGCCACGTGGATGACTTCGGCCTCACCGGGCATCTGTGATCCTCCATCGCCGCATAGTGGTCAGGGCGGCTGGAAGCTTTGTCACCACGCGACGTAGCTGCGGTGTGACCCTGCTGGGCTTCTGTGTAACGTTCGGTGACAGCACCCTGGGTCTCGTGAGCCCTCGTCGCCAAGCGTCGGTCTCGCGTCCGGTTTCGGGCAAAGGGGAGACGCGTCTGGGCGACCATGTTGGGTCGATAAGAGGCCGTCCGCTTCTCTGGCCAGCCTTCTCCAAAGCGGTCGTTCCTCTTTCGGCCATGCCCTGCTGGCGCCGATAACCTCCGAGCGTCTCAGATGGGTGGTTTGCCGCCGGTCCGCTCTCGGGAGTCGAGTTGGGGGAAGCGGACGCCGCTCAGGTCTCTGGGGTTGATTTCTCGGCGGTCTCTCGCCCCGTGCGGCTTGAGGCCCGTGGCCTGACCGCGACCTCCATTCGTTCCCGCGCCTCGAAAGCCATCCCGACAGGCCGACCCCCTCCCCTGGGGGTGGATCCTGGGGATCCGCTGAGGGCGCTGACGGAAGGCGCGCGGCGCAGACGCGCCGGGCCTGTTCGTAGGCCGCCCGCTCCGTCTCCGCACGCGCGCCAGAAGCGACGGTGTAGCCTGTGGTCCTGCGCAAAGTGCGTGATGCGCCACGATGATCCGATGGGGGGCCTCGACGGCGATTCGCCGTTGTCGTCCGAGGCGGCGCGGTGCCTCGTCGTCAACGAAGCAGGTTCGGGGGCACCGGCGGGCTCGCATTGAGCAGAGTGATCGTCACCCGTCGGTTCGGCGCGATGTAGGGATTGTCGGGGAAAACCGGCTCGGTGTCGGCGCGTCCCACCACGGACGAGAAGTGGTCGTTGGGAACCCCGGCACCCGACAGGATCTCGCGCACGGCGAGCGCACGCCCGGCGGTGAGATTCCAGGGTTCGGCGGTCCGCGCCGAGCCCGGGCGCGCGGCGGCCGTGTGGCCGGTTATCGACAGGCTGTTGGGCAGCCGGCGCAGGGCGGGCGCGAGCGCCTCCAGCACGCGACGGGTGCGCTCGTAGGGGTCGACAGAGCCTTCGCGGAACATGGCGCGGCCGTCCTGGTCCACGAGGGACACGTTCACGCCCTCCTTGGTCTGCTCGATCACGATGTTCTTCGACAGCTCGGCGATGTCGGGCATCGTCTGGAGCGCCTGCCGGAGGCTGGCTATGGCGCTGTAGTTCACCTCCGTGCTGGCGGCCGGGCGGCTGGCATCGAGATCGCTGGTGCGGCCCGGACTGGTCGGGCGCACTCTGTCCTCCCGCTCGGCAGAACCCCGCTCCGCGTCGCGGGGCGTGGACGGCTTGTTGCCTGACGTGTCCAGGGCGGTGCCGTATAGGATCCCGCCCGCGCCACTGGTTGCAGGGCTCAAAGCCGCCGGCGAGAAGTATTCCGCCAAACCGATCTTCTGCTCCTGCGTCGTCATGCTGATCAGCCACATCAGCAGAAAAAACGCCATCATGGCGGTCACGAAGTCCGCATAGGCGATCTTCCAGGCCCCGCCGTGATGGGCGTGTGCGGCCTTCTTGACCTTCTTGATGATGATCGTGGTCATCGAATCCCTGCCGGATAGCGGGTCAGATCTGGGCGGGCAGAGCGGCGGTTGCCGCTTCCACTTCGCTGAAGGTCGGGCGGACGTCGCTCATCAGAGACTTGCGGGCAAATTCTATTGCCATGACCGGCGGCTGGCCGCCGATGTGGGCGAGCAGACCCGCCTTGAGGGAAAGGTAGTATTTGGATTCGGCCTCGAAGAGGCTCTTGAGCGACTGCGCCATGGGCCCGAAGAAGCCGTAGGCGACGAAGACGCCAAAGAAGGTGCCGACGAGCGCGCCGCCGATCAGATGCCCCAGCACCTCCGGCGGCTCCTTGATCGCCCCCATCGTCTTGATCACGCCGAGCACGGCGGCGACGATGCCGAGCGCCGGTGTTCCGTCGGCGAGCGCCTGCATGGCAGACACGACCCGCTCCTGCTCTTGGTGGTGCGTCTCCAGTTCCTGATCCATGAGAGCGTCGATCTCATGGACGTTGTTGGCACCCAGCGACACCATGCGCATGTAGTCGCAGACAAACTCGACCGCGTGATGATTCGCTGCAAAGGTCGGAAAGGCGTTGAACAGCGTCGACTCGCCCGGGTTTTCAATGTGCGGCTCGAGCGCCATCGAACCCTTCTGCTTCGCGAGTTTGAACAGTGAATACTGCATCCCCAGCAGTTCGACATAGGAGTTCTGCGTGTATTTGGGGCCCTTCATCAGTGTGCCCAGCATGGCGGGCACGGCCTTGAGCACCGGCCCTGTGTTGCCGATGACGAAGGCACCGATGGCTGCACCGAGGATAATGACAAACTCGAACGGCTGCCAAAGGACTGCCAAGTGGGCACCCATCGCCGCGTAGCTGCCGAACACGCAGACGAAGACGATCAGTGTGCCGACGATCAGCCGCATGATTTGCCATCCTTGCGCGGCGGCAGGTACGGCCCCCGCGAAGCTTTCAAGGATCCAGCAAATCACTGAACAAGGTTAATGCTGCGTTTAGAGCGGCCGCCGGAGGATTATGGGACGGTCGGTCCCAGCGTGGGGTCGAGCGGGTTTGACCCGGCGTGACGGGTGCAGGCGTGTCGCACACGCGAACGCGCAGGTTCGCGGGTCGTTGGGCCTAGCCGCCGAGCCTGCCGCTCCATCCCCGCCGCTCCATCCCCAGAGCCCGCGCATGATCTGCGGCTCGGACGGCATGCTGGGGCTGCGCAAGGGCTTCGGCTTTGCCGGTGAAGGGCTTCGGCTTTGCCGGTGCATGGACCGTGCGCGAGCGGCACCCGATGCTGGCCCGCTGCTTCGGACTTCCCGCGGCGAACAAGGCGTGACGCCGGGGCGATGGACGACCGTCCCCGCATCCCTCCCGCCTCGCGGCATGGCGGTTACGCCGTGGCCGGAGTTCCGCAGGCGCCCCGTGGGCCATCAACGCCCAGACGATCCGCGCCATCATGTCCGCCAGGGCGACGGTGACCCGCATGCGCGGCTGGCGCGACAGCATGCCGGCCGACCTCGCCCCAGCTGTGTCGGGATCCCCGTGCGAACCGCAGCGTCGGGCGCCGCGCCGCAGATCGCCTCCGCGTCGGCCATGGCGCTCTTCTGCCGCTTCGCGAACGGCTTCACGCATGCCGGAGGGATTGAGCCGCGTGTCGTGACCGGCCAAGCCTATCCCGCATGCCCAGTGACGAGCACCGGCGCAGATCTCCATCGCGCCCATGCATCGGGGAGGTGTCGCGACGAACGCCCGCCCCGGATCACGCCGCAGCATCGTGCGACCCACGGCTGTGCCTCTCGCATCCGAGCGGTGCCCCTGGAAAACCGACTCGACCGGATCGATCCCGCCGGTGCTCACCCCACCCGGGGATGCCGCCTGCAGGGGTGTCGCAACACCGCCGCTCTGGCACAGCGATGCCGTCGGGGGACGTCGACCCCAACGCTCAGGGTGGTTTTGCGGCGGTCCCCGGCCGAGATGAGAACGCATGGGAACGACCGTCAATGAACGGTTTCATTATTTTTGGGAGATAGTCATTCGGCCTATAAGGCACGAGTTTGGGCTATACTAATGCGAATCGTGGCGAGCGGTGACGCAGAGACACAGACCGTACACCTGTCGGAAATCCTGGGTGCCTTGAGCCATGCCCTGGATCTGACGGAAGGCCAGCCCGTAGGGCATTGCATTCGTGCGACATGGATCGGCTTCCACATCGGCCGCGCGATGGGCCTGCCCGACCTTCAGCTATGGGAACTCTACCATACGATCATGCTGAAGGATCTCGGCTGCTCAAGCAACGCCGCGCGAATCTGTGAGCTCTATCTATCCGACGACCTCAGCTTCAAACGTGACTTCAAGACGGTGAGCGACAGCTTGCCGAAGGTGCTGGGGTTTGTCTTCGCTCACACGGGCCTGAAGGCAGGCTTGGCCGAACGGTTCCGCGCGGTGCTCAATATCTTGCAGAACGGCGGAGCGATCGCCGACGAGCTCATACAGACCCGCTGCCAGCGCGGTGCCGCGATCGCCCGGCAGCTCCGCTTTTCGACGAGCGTCTGCGACGCCATCCACGCGCTGGACGAGCACTGGAATGGCAGCGGCCGGCCGGACCGCCTCACGGGCGCTGCGATCCCGCTCTACGCCCGTGTGGCGCTGCTCGCGCAGGTGGTCGACGTCTTCCACGCCGCAGCTGGCCCTTCGGCCGCGATCGCCGAGGTGCGGGCGCGCTCTGGCACATGGTTCGACCCGCAGGTCGTCGCCTGCTTCGAAGCGGTCGCGGCCGAACCCGGCTTCTGGGAGGTTCTGGGTTCGGATGAGGTCGAGGCGGCGGTGTTCGCCCTGGCACCGGTCAGCCCGATCGCGGTGGACGAGGACTACCTCGACGACATCGCCCGCGCGTTCGCCCAGATCATCGATGCCAAGAGCCCCTTCACCTCCGGCCACTCCGAGCGGGTCGCGGTCTACGCCGATATGATCGCGGCCGAACTCGGCTTTACTGCGGAACGCCGCCGCTGGCTCAAGCGGGCCGCGCTCCTGCACGACATTGGCAAACTCGGGGTCTCGAACGCGATCCTCGACAAGAACGGCAAGCTGGACGATGCCGAGTGGCAGGACATGCGCAATCATGCCGCCCTGTCGGAGACCATCCTGGCCCGCGTGGCGGTGTTTCACGAGATGGCCTGTATCGGCGGCGGCCATCATGAGCGGCTGGACGGCAAGGGCTATCCACGGGGGCTGAAGGGCGATGCGATCGTACCCGAGATCCGGATCGTCTCGGTCGCCGACGTGTTCGACGCGCTGACCGCCGACCGACCCTACCGGGCCGCCATGCCGCTTGAGAAGGCGCTCGGCATCATGCGGGCGGATGTCGGCACAGCGTTCGATCCGGCCTGCTTCGCGGCGCTGGAGCGGGCGCTCGCCGCGATCGAAGGGGATCTCGCCCGGGCGGCCTGAGCCGCATCGCCGCTCACCGATCCTCTTGCCTACCGGGCCGGCGCCATCGGGCCGGGCCGGCCGCCGGCAGCCTCGCTGCGGGGCGCGACAGTCCGGGATGCCACGATGACGACCGTGCGCACCGCCCATCCCAGGGCCGTCGAACCCAGGGCACTGAGGCACAGTGCGTCGAGGGCGCGGGTGATCATGGTCCGAGATTCCTGGCGGAGAGAGGCGTGAGGGCGGGCGGCTGCCATCCGGACGTCGCCCGCTTTGCAAGCCCAGAGAGCACGACGCATCGATACATTCTGATAGGAACGTCCGTTGTATTTAATACAACCTCGTTTTACTTTCTGGTTGTAGCTATCCTCATCACGCTGGCCCCGCCGGAAGGAGGGCGCCTTCGTCCGCTTCCGGGGACCGCACGATCCGGCCTCACGGGCGACGTCGGGTCGATAGGAGGCCATCCGCTTTCCGGCGGGCCTGCGCCGAAGCGGACCGGCCGCTTTCGGCCAGTTCCAGTCCCGTCGACAGTCGCCCCTAAATGACCGCTGGGGGTGCTTTTCTGCCCGTCCGCCTCCGCACGGGGGTGAGGCGGAAGCCGACACTCGACGGTTCAGTCGAATAACCGAAGATTGCGTCTATAGGATCGTGTCAGGCTGCGCGGACGGTTGTGAGGAAGCGGGCGACCTCGGCGCCGAGATGCTCGGATTGCCGCGACAGCTCGGAGGCCGCCGACAGGACCTGGCTGGCCGCCGCCCCCGTCTCCTCCGACGCCTGCGCCACGCCCGCGATGTTGCCCGTCACCTCGTTCGTCCCCGCCGAAGCCTGCGCGACGTTGCGGACGATCTCCTGCGTGGCCGCACCCTGCTGCTCCACCGCTGCCGCGATCGAGGTCGCCACGTCGCTGATCTCCCGGATCCGGCCAGTGATGCCCGCGATCGACGTGACCGCCTGGCCGGTCGAAGCCTGGATCTGGGCGATCTGCCCCGAAATCTCGTGCGTGGCCCTGGCGGTCTGCTCGGCCAGCGCCTTCACCTCGGAGGCCACGACCGCAAAGCCCCGCCCCGCGGCGCCGGCGCGGGCCGCCTCGATCGTGGCATTCAAGGCCAGCAGGTTGGTCTGGCCGGCAATCGCCGAGATCATCCCGACGATGTCGCCGATCCGCGCGGCGTTCTGGCTAAGCGCCTGGACGAGGTGGGCGGTCTGGTCGGCCTCGCCCACCGCGGCCTGCGCGAGATGGGCCGAGCCCTGCACCTGCCGGCCGATCTCCTGCACCGACGAGCCAAGCTCCTCGGCCGCGGCCGCGACCGTGTTGACGTTGGTGGCGGCCTCCTCGGCAGCGGCCGCGACGGTGGTCGACTGGCTCGCCGTCTCATGGGCGGTCGTGGTCATCTGCTGGGCGGTGGCCTGCAACTCGGTGGCCGAGGACGAGACCATGCCAATTACGCTACCCACCGCGGCCTCAAAGCCGTCAGCCATCGCCCAAATGGCGCGCTTGCGTTGCTCCTCCGCCGAGGCGCGGACTAAGGCCGTCTCCTCTTCCAACTTGCGGGCTCGGACGAGATTGTCCTTGAACACCTGTACAGCGGCAGCCATCGCACCGATTTCGTCGGTGCGCTGCGTGCCGACGACCGTAACCGCCAAATTGCCCTCGGACAGATGGCCCATGATCACGCGCAGGCTCGTCAACGGAGCCAGGGCACGACGCAACGCCAGCCAGAGGAGACCAACGGCGGCGAGTGTCACTAGAAGCCCTATGAGGACCGTCTGCCGGAGGGCCGCATCGACGCCGGCCAGGAAGTCAGACAGCTTCACGCCCACGTAGAGTATCCCGATGACGGTTCCGGCGGCGTCTCGGATCGGCTCATAATGCGCCAAGTAGGGCGTCCCCAGTACATCCACCTCCCCGCGGTACGGGACCCCTCGGCTTAGCACGGCCTCGTAGGCCGGGCCCGGCGCCAGCTTGGTGCCGACGGCGCGCGTGCCATCTGGCTTGATCACGTTGGTCGCCACGCGCGTGTCACCTCGAAAGATAGTCGCGGTGCCACCGATGATTCTTCGCACCCGGTCCACGGCGCTATCGGCGGTGTCGATAGCGTGCGAGCCAACATACAAGCGGTCATCCCGGACGCTGAACGATCCAGCGGTGCCCTCATCCGAGAGAAGTTGCTGAAGAAGTCGCAGATTGTTGTCGAGCGAGGCCTCCGCGCGAGTAAGCAATTCACCACGCATTTGGACGATCAGCAGAGTTGCGAGACACGTTGTGGCGAAGACGAGTAACAGCGTGCCGAGTAAGCTGATTTTGATCGCTAGCGTGAGCTTTCGGCGCCGCTGCGGGATTGATGTCGTAGAGTTATTGCCCATCGCGCGGATGTCGGCCCTTCCTGCGAGTGCGCAGAACGTGCGTCAGGCCTACATTGATGCAGGTTAAATTCCTCAAGCGCTATCAGAGTAAATATTCGATTTAGATTGCATTAATGACTCTTTAATTTGCTTTTATAGAGCGTTCAACGCAACCTGGAGCGTCTGCTTTTGTAACATTTGCATCATCAGCTGAGCGGCTGGGTTGGGTTGGCGGCCGCATGGCAGCGCTGGGTACCAGCCCGATTGCGGTGATCTGCCCCTATATCAAAGCCATAGCGATGGCCGCACTTAGGCAGCCGATCCCTAGGGCCATGAAGATCGTCGATACGGTTAGGGGTGATCGGTCGGGTCAGCTGGACAGTTGGGTCATGGGCTCGCAAACTGCGCTCATGATCAGCGGTTCCCGCTCAAAGTGCGTGTTCACTCCGCTGTGGCTGCTGAGTCACTATCCCCTTTTTCAACGACCGCTTCGGATGAGTTCCGAGGGCAACCTGGACGACCGACTTGGATCGGAACCAGCCGCCGCTCCGGTCGAACGGACCGAGCTTTGAGCCGAAAACAGATCAGTCGGCGGTCTGGACCGACCACGTGGCGTGACGAATGCCCGGGGCGCGGGCCAGTTCGGCCGTGACGGCGTCGAGCTCCTCGGCCTTCACCGCGCTGGCCGTCAGGGTCGCCACCACATCCACCGCGGTCTCGCCCCGCTCCTCCACCTCGACGCTGCCGACCGGGTAGTTCGCCGCCTCCAGGCGCTCCACCAGCAGATCCTGCGCCGGACCGGCCTCGCCGGGCGCCGTGGTGACCTGGACCTCGTAGGTCGCCTCGGTGGCGGATTCGCGAATCGGCGCGCGGTTGATGGCATTCACCAGCGGCCGGAGCGCGGTGTTGCAGGCCAGAACCGTCACCATCACGAACACGGCCTCCAGGGGCAGGTCCGCACCGCAGAAGGCCCCGACGGCCGCCGAGCACCACAGGGTCGCGGCCGTGTTGAGGCCGCGGACGTTCATGCCCTCCTTCATGATCACGCCGGCGCCGAGGAAGCCGATGCCGGAGATCACATAGGCCACCGTGCGGACGCCCCCGTCCGGGCCGGTGAGCCGCATGCCGAGATCCACGAAGGCGCTCGCTCCCACAGCGACCAGCACCGCCGTCCGCAGGCCCGCGGTGCGTTGCCGGTACTGGCGTTCGGCCCCGATCACCGTGCCGAGCACGAAGGCCACGAGCAGGCCGATGGCGGATTTCAGTTCTTCGGGGAAGGCGGCGTAGCTGGTCATCCGCGGTCTCATGGAAGCGGGGAGGTGACGAAACCGTGACACCATGGCCCGGCCCGGATCCGTAAGCGTATCCGAACCGGGATTGACGGCCGCACCGGGCAGCGGGCACACCGGCAAGAGCCTGAGGATCCCTTAAGAATTCGGGACCCGGTCGAGGAGACGTGCAGGATGCAGCACACGGCCCGAGCGGCGGACGGGGTCCGCGCAAGATCCCGCAGCGCAAGATCCTGCCGCACAGGATGCGTCCGCGTATGAGCGGCGCCCTCGCCGAGCGTCGGCCCGACACCGTTCCCGACGACGCCCTGCACGGCCGCGTCATGGCGCTCCGCGAGGGGCTGGAGCGCGGCCTGATCGGCAGCGCCGGCCTCGTCGAGCGCCTGCTGATCGGGCTGCTCACCGGCGGCCACCTGCTGATCGAGGGCGCGCCGGGGCTGGCCAAGACCCGCGCGGTCAAGCGGCTCGCCGACGGGCTCGACGGCTCCTTCGCGCGCATCCAGTGCACCCCGGACCTGATGCCGGCCGATCTCACCGGCACCACCGTCTGGCGCCAGGACAGCGGCACCTTCGAGTTCCTGCCGGGGCCCCTGTTCCACGCCCTCGTGCTGGTGGACGAGGTCAACCGCGCGCCGCCGAAGGTGCAGTCGGCGCTCCTCGAATCCATGGCCGAGGGGCAGGTGACGGTCTCAGGGACCACCCACCGCCTGTCCGATCCGTTCATGGTCGTGGCGACCCAGAACCCGATCGAGCATGCCGGCACCTTCCCGCTGCCGGAGGCGCAGCTCGACCGCTTCCTGCTGCACGTCGTGGTCGACATGCCCGACGAGACCACGGAGCGGGCGATCCTCGACCTCGTGGAGGGCGAGATCACCCACCACGTCGACGCCATGACCATGCGGTTGTCGCTGGCGGATGTGCGCGCGGCCCGGGAGGCGGCGCTCTCCACCTACGTGTCGCCGGCCCTCAAGGACTATCTCGTGCGGCTGGTGGCGGCGACCCGCACGGATGCGGCGGCCCCGGACCTGCGCGCCATGATCGAGCACCCGGCCTCGCCGCGGGGCACCCTGGCGCTGATGATGGCCGGCAAGGCCCGGGCCTGGCTGCGGGGCCGCGACCACGTCATCCCCGAGGACGTCACGGACCTCGCCCGGGACGCCCTGTCCCACCGCATCGGCCTGACCTGGCGGGCGGCCGCCGAGGGCAAGACGGCGCGCGGCCTCGTCGGCGAACTGGTGCAGCGGGTGCGGGCGCTCTGACGGTGTTCGGGCTCCGGATTCCGGGACGTGCTTCCCCGCCCCCCTCTGCGGGGGAGGAGACCCTGCGCGGCAGCGGGGGAGCGGGGCAGCGCGACGGATCAGGAAATGGCGCCCGTCGCGACCCGTCCGGAAGCGTCGCTCCCCTCGCCCGACCCGGCCTGACGGCCGGGGCCCCCGCAAAGGGGGGAGGAACGGGAAGCGCCGCGGGCATCCACCTCTCGGGCGAGGCGCTGATGGGCCTGCGCCACCTCGCCCGGCGGGGTTCCGCGCCCGCCACCCGGACCCTGGCAGGGCTGCCCGGCGGCATCGTCACCCGGCGCCGCGGCCGCGGCTCCGAGCCGGAGGATGTCCGCCTCTGGTCCGAGGGCGACGACCGCCGCTTCATCGACCGCAACGCCACGGCCCGCACCGGGCAGCTGCATGTCCGCACCCACCACGACGAGCGCGACCGCGCCGTGGTGCTGCTCGCCGATTTCCGGCCCTCCATGCTGTTCGGCACCCGCCGGGCCCTGCGCTCGGTGGCGGCCGCCGAGGCCCTGGCGCTGCTCGGCTGGCGGGTCGCGGCCGATGGCGGCCGGGTCGGCCTCGCGGTGGCCTCGGCCGGCGCACCGACCGTGCTGCGGCCGGCGGGCGGCGAGCGCGCCATGATCGCGGTGACCGGCGCCCTCGCCCAGGCCCATGCCGACGCCCTCGGGACCGAGTCCGGTTCGCGGGCCCACGCGGAGCCGCCGCTCGAAGCGACCCTCGCCCTCGCCCGCAGCCTGCTGCCGGCCGGCGGCCACCTCGTCATCGCCAGCGCCCTCGACGATCCCGGCCCGGGCTTCGACGAGCTCCTGACGCTGCTCGCCGAGCGGATCGCCATCCGGCTGATCCTGGTGAGCGACGCCTTCGAGCGCGCCCGGCCACCGGGATACTACCCCTTCGCCCTCGCGGATGGCCGCCGCGGGACCGCGCTGCCGACGGCGGCCGGGCCGGCGGGCGAATCCGCCGAGGCCCGGCTCGCCGACTATGCCCGGCGCGGCATCGCGGGCGTGCGCCTCGACGTCGAGACCGGCCCGGAGGCCTATGCGCCGCTCATGGAGCGCCTCGATGCGGTGCTGTGAGGTCCGACACGGCGGTCCGATCCGATGAACCCCGTCACTCCCGCCGAGATTCCCCTGTCCCTCGATCAGCTCCGGGGCCTGCATCTGCCCGGCGGCGCCGCCGGCGCCCTGCAGGGCGAGGTCGTCGCCGCGGCGGCTCTGGGCTTCCTCGCCGCCCTGCTGGTGGGGCTCGTCCGCTACGGGCGCGGCCGGGCGCGGGCCGGCATCCGCCGGGCGGCGCTGGCCGAACTCGCCCGGAGCCGGAACCTCGATCCGGAGGCGCGCCTCGTCGCCCAGGCCCGGCTCCTGCGCCGTCTCGGCCGGACCCTCGGCGGCGAGACCGAGGCCCGGGCGACGGGCGCCGACTGGGCCGCCCGCCTGGACGCGCTGTTCAGGACCGATTTCTTCACCCGGGGCGCCGGCCGGGTGCTCGCCGACGGGCTGTACCGGCGGCAGGATCCCGACCTCGACGCCCTGGACGCCGAACTCGGCCGCCTGATCGGACGGCTGCGGGCATGAGCGCGTTCCTGCCCGCATGGCTCAGCGCCCTCCTGTTGGCCTTCGACTGCGCCGCGCCCTGGGCGCTCCTGGCCCTCCCCCTGCCCCTTCTGGCCGCCCGCCTGATCCCGGCCGAGCCCGAGGGCGGCAGCGGCGCCCTGCGCGTGCCCGGCACGCTGGTGGGGGGGGCGCGCTCCGGCGCCGACCTCGCGGCCCGGGGGCGGCGGCGGGCCCTGCTGACCTGGACGCTCTGGATCGCCCTGGTGGCGGCCCTGTCGGGTCCGCGCCTCGTCATGCCGGCGGCCGCGCTCCCGGCCTCGGGCCGCGAGATCATGATCGCCATGGACCTGTCGGGCTCGATGGAGCGGCGCGACTTCGCCCTCGACGGCGAGACCGTGAACCGGCTCACCGCGGTCAAGCGCGTCGGCACCGACTTCATCCGCCGCCGGGCCGGAGACCGGATCGGCCTCGTGATCTTCGCCGACCAGGCCTACGTGGCGGCGGCCCTGAGCTTCGACACCGCCGCGGTCGCCCGCGCCCTCGACGAGGCGACGATCGGCATCAGCGGCCGCTCCACCGGGATCGGCGACGGCCTCGGCCTCGCCCTGCGCCGCCTGGACCCGCGGGATGCGGACGGCGAGGCCGCCTCCGGGAGGCAGTCCGATGCCAAGGCCGCGAAAGCCGTGATCCTGCTCTCGGACGGCGCCAACAATGCCGGCCAGACCGCCCCCAAGGACGTGGCGGACCTCGCCAAGACGCTGGGCATCAAGATCTACACCATCGCGCTGGGGCCCCGCGACATGGCCGATGCCGATGGCGAGCAGGACGTGGTCGACACCGAGACCCTGCGCGACATGGCGCAGGCGAGCGGCGGCGAGGCGTTCCGGGTGCGCACCACCGAGGATCTGGTCCGCGTCGCCGACGCCATCGACCGGCTCGAGGGCGGCCGCGCCCTGGCTCCGCCCCTGCCCCTCCGCCGGGACCTCTGGCCCTGGCCGGCCGCCCTGGCGCTGCTGGCCGCCGCCGCCCTGCTGGCCAGCCGGAGGGGGGCGTGATGGATCCACGTTTCGCCGCCTGTCCGGCACACGCCCTCATCCTGAGGTGCCCGAGCGCAGCGGAGGCCTCGAAGGAGCCCTCCCGCCGGCCGCGCGATCCCTGGAGCCCTCCTTCGAGGCCCGCTGCGCGGTCACCTCGGGATGAGGGGATCCGGGTGGGAGACGCCGCCCGATGAGCTTCCTCGACGCCTTCGCGCTGCTGCGCCCCTGGTGGTTCCTGGCGATCCCGGTGGTCGTCCTGCTGGCGCTCCGCGCCGCGTGGCGCTCGGCGCCGTTGGGCGACTGGGCCCGGGCGGTGGATCCGGCGCTGATGGCCCACCTCGCCCGCACCGGCGCGGTGCTGGGCGGCCGGCGGCAGGCGAACCTCGCCGCCGCCCTGGCGGCCGGCCTGATCGCCCTCGCGCTCACCGGCCCCGCTGTGGAGCGGGCGGACGGGCGGACCTTCCGCAACCTCGACGAGACCGTGATCGTCGTCGACCTGTCCCGCTCGGTCACGGAGGGCGGCAACCTCCAGGGCGTCCGGCAGGCCGCCGCCGCCGTCGCCGAGGCCGCCGGCACCCGGGCGGTCGCCCTCGTGGTCTACGCGGGCGACGCCTACCTCGCCGCCTCCACCACCACCGACCGCGACAGCCTCGGTACAACCCTGTTCGCCCTCGATGCCGACACGGTGCCGGACCGCGGCACCCATCCCGAGCGCGGGCTGGCGCTGGCCCGCCGCACCCTGGCGGAGGCCAACGTCGTGGCGGCCGACGTGGTGCTGATCAGCGACGGCGACGGCATCGGCGAGGCCGCCATCCGCGAGGCCCGCGCCATCGCCGAGCACGGCTGGCGGCTCCAGGCGCTGTTCGTCCCCGCCGACAAGCCGCTGCCGCCCGGCGCGCCGAAGCCCGACCGGGCCGCCCTCGACGCCCTCGTCCGGGCCGGCGGCGGCACCGTCGCCGACATCGCGACCCCCGGCCCGGTGCTCGACGCGGTCGGCGCCGGGCTCAGTCAGCACCTCGCGGCGGGCGGCTACGGCGTCCTGGCCTATGCGGATCTCGGGCGCTGGCTGCTGCTGCTGGCGGCCCTGCCGGTCCTGGTCCTGTTCCGCAGGAGCGCCTGATGCGGCTCACCCTCCCCGACACGGGCTTCGCCGTCCCGCTCCGCGCCGGCCTGCCGCCGCGCTGGCGCCGCCGCGCCCGGATCGCCGGCCTGGCGCTGGCGGGGATCGGCCTCCTGGCGCTGCTCGCCGTCTCGCAGCCCCGGACCGGCTTCGGGCGCCTGCTGATGGGCCTCGGCCTGCCGGGGCTGGCCGCGGACGTCTTCGTCGATCCGGCCTGGCGCGCCGCCGCGCTCTACGAGGCCGGCCGCTACGCGGACGCGATCGCGCTGTTCCGCACCGGCGGGCGGCGCGCGAGCTACAATCTCGGCAACGCGCTCGCGAAGGCGGGCGACCTCGAGGGCGCGCTGGCGGCCTACGACGAGGCCCTGCGCTTCAACCCCCGCGATGCCGACGCCCAGGCCAACCGCTCGCTGATCGCCCGGATGCGGGCCGAGGTGATCGATCGCGGGCCCGGCGGCGGTATCGCCAACGGCACCGCCCAGTACGGCGCCCGCTACAACAACACCGCCAACCAGGACCAGAACAACGACATCAACGCCGCCTCCAGCGGCGAGGGGCTCGCCGGCAACAAGGAATCGAACGCCAGCGCGTCGCTGCCCGGCAACAGCAAGGTGTCCCGCCGGGGCAAGGCCGAGCAGCAATCGATCGACACCGGCAAGGGCCAGGCCCGGGGCTCGGCCGGCGACGCGGCGGGCCGGGGCCGGACCGGGGGCGGTTCCGCCATGGTGGCCGAGGCGCCCGAGCGCGAGGTCCGCCGGGTGACCAAGAGCTTCGAGGCCCACGAGATCCGACCGGACCGGCTCTGGCTCCAGACCCTGCCGGACGATCCCGGCCGCTATCTCAAGCTGCGCCTGCGCGCCGAGCAGACCCGCCGGGTCGAGGCCGGCACCGCGATTCCCGCCGGGAGCAACCCGTGGTGAGTTTTTCTGGGATCTTCGAGAGGCGCGCCCGCGCGCTCCTCCTCCTCGCCCCCCTCCTCGCTCCCCTCCCCGCCCGCGCGGAGATCGAGCCGGGCGACCTCACCCTGACGGTGACCGCCGAACTGAACGGCAACAGCGCGCCTTTCTCCCGCGAGATGGTGCTCTTGAAGATCCACGGGGTCTACAAGCAGCCGATCCTGCTCGAGGAGGTGGTGCAGCCCTCCCTCGCCAACTTCTCCTGGACGCAGCTCGGCCGGGATCACTGGAGCAAGACCAAGCTTCCCGACGGCCAGAGCGCCATCGCGTTCGACCGCACCGTGGCGGTCTTCCCACACCATGCCGGGCAGTTCACCATCGAGCCGTTCACCCACAAGCTCACCGTCAACGATGTCGGCGAGCGGCGGGTGGTCGAGGTGCGCTCGAAGCCGATCCCCTTCCCGGTCGCACAATGGACCGAGCCCAGCGGCGGCCCCGACGCCAAGGAGCCCTGGTGGCTGCCGGCCAAGGACGTGGCGATCACCGATTCCTGGAGCCCGGATCCCGAGACCATCAAGGTCGGCGAGACCACCCGCCGGATCGTCACCCTGGAGGCGCAGGGCATGGTCGCGGAGGGCCTGCCGCCCCGGCCGGTCATGCGCACGCGCGGCATCATCACCTTCGCGGGCCCCGTCACCCGCGAGACCCTGCTGACCCCCTCGGGCCCCGTGGCGCGGGCCACCTACCAGTGGGACGTGAAGCCCGGCGTGCCGGAGATCATCCCCCTCGACGCCATCGCGATCCCGTGGTTCGACACCAACACCCGCACCATGCGCGAGACCGAGATCCCGGCCCGGCAGATCGGCGGCGGCCTGCCCGACCGGGAGACCGACCGGGCGCCCCCCGCGATCCCCTCGCCGCTCGTGGTCGCCGCCTCGGCGCTGGCCGCCTTCGGGCTGGGCTTGGCGCTGATCGGCTTCGGCCTGGGCCGGCCCTCCTTGCGCCTGTCCCGCCCGACCCGGCGCGCGCTGCAGGCGGCGGCCCGTTCCGGAGATCCCGCCGGGTTCCGCGCGGTCCTGGACACGGCGATGCGGGAAGCGCCGGACCTGGCTCGCATCTGGCGGGCGCGGCCCGGTCTTGTCGCATCCTTCGCGGCTCTCGACCGGTCGGTGTTCGGCGCCTCGGGCGCGCCGGTCCCGGACCTGAGGGCATTGGCCAACGCCCTGTCCCGGTCCGAACCGGTCGCCGCCGCGGCCCGGGAACCGGACCGGCTCGCCCCCCTCGACGGTCCGGCCCGCTGACTGATCGTCGGCTTGTGAACGCGCCTCCGGGAACGGCGCGCCGCATGGCGGCTTGGGCTGCCGGCGCTGATCGCCACCGGAGATTTCGTTCATGCCCGCGATCCTGAACAGACCCGCATGTGCGCTGGCCGCGATGCTCGTCCTCGGCCTGGTCGTCCCCACCGCGCTGCCGTCGGCGGCCTTCGCCCGGTCCTCCGGCACCGAGCGCACGCTGAAGATGGTCGACACCGACAAGGACGGCACGATCGATCTGGCCGAGGCCCAGGCCGCGGCCGGCAAGGTCTTCGACGCCGCCGAGACCGACAAGGACGGGACCGTCGACGCCAAGGAGCTGAAGGGCCGGGTCAGCAAGACGGACCTGAAGGCCGCCGACACCGACAACGACGGCACCCTCGACCGCAAGGAATACCTCGCCCTGGTCGAGCAGCGCTTCAAGGCGGCCGATCCCGACAAGGACGGCACGCTCGACGCCAAGGAACTCAAGACCCCAGCCGGACGCAGCCTGCTGCAGCTCCTGAAATAGGCGCGGATCCCGGAGACTCCGCCGTTGCACAGTCCATGAGCAAGTATTATTCCTGTGCAACGGCTCAAGTTCTGGGCAGGCATCAATATTTTGCACTATCTTGCGTCATCTGAATTGGCCTCGTAGGTTTCGGTCATCCGGGCGGCAAAGCATCGGATGAACCACCAGGGAGGAGCGCGATGGCACGCGCCAACGAGGTCAAGGACAGGTTCCGCGCGCGGCTGCAGGAGGCGGATGCCCGCAGCAACGACTTCCGCAAGAAACTCCTGGAGGAAGGCGCCCGGGCGCTGGAGCCGGTGGTCGGCGTCCTGAACCTCATGGCCGAGGTGCTCAACGAGGAGGACAACGTCCACGGCAGCATCACCGGCCTCGAGGCCAAGATCGATCAGGACAACTTCATCAGCCTCTGCGCGCGGCTGCGCGGGACCGACACCGAGCAGAAGATCAAGATCAAGTACGGTCCGGAACTCGGCGGCAGCAACTACATCTCGGTCTCGGGCCTGAACCAGCGCTACAACGAGCGCCTCGTGCCGGGGGCTGCGAGCTGCGCCATCGGCCGGACCGTCGGCAGCGACATCCAGCTCGACGAGCACCGGGGCGACGAGCTGGCCGAGGTGGTCCGCGAGGTGGTCGAGGATTTCTATGCCGCCCAGATCGAGCAGCGCAGCCACTTCGCCTACGCCCGCTGAGCCTTGCGGCTTCGCCGATCGATCCAGCGCGGTGGGTTCATGACAGGGCGCGGGTCCGCTCTCCCGCACGGGAGGGGACCCGCGCCGATCCGAACCGATCTGTGAACCCGCCGCGCCCCCCGACCCACCAGCGCGTGAGCCGGAAAACCGGATTCCCCTTCCCGGCATCCTGCGCTAAGCCTGTCCCGATGGGGATGGAGCGCCCCGACAACCGCCCGACTCGGAGGCCGGGCTGATGGCTCCTACCGCACGGGCGCGCCTCAGCCGTCCGCGGTGGGGCCGTGCGCCGAAGCCGCGACAGGACGTGGCTGCCCGACCGAACAGGAAGGGCCGGCATGATCAACACCCTCATCGTCGTTGTCGGAGCCGGGCTCGGGGGCGGGTGCCGCCACGGGATCAACGTGGCGGTCGCCCGGCTGCTGCCGGGCCTCGGCTTCCCCCTGGCCACGCTGATCATCAACGTGCTGGGCTCGTTCCTGATGGGCGTGCTCGCCGAGGGCTTCGCCCTGCGCGGCGCGGCGGGTCACCCGGCACGGCTGTTCCTGACCACGGGCGTGCTCGGCGGCTTCACCACCTTCTCGACCTTCTCCCTCGACGCGATCAGCCTGTACCACCGGGGCGAGACCGCCGCCGCCGCCCTCTACGTTGGGGCCTCGGTGGCGACCGGTCTGATCGGGCTGGTGGCGGGCCTCACCCTGGTGCGGGCGGTCCTGAGCGGCAGCTGAGGCCGTCCCGGCTTCAAAAGGGCTGCGACCTCTTGCGGATCCGGGGCGGAGCCCGGGTCGTTCAGGGGCTCCGCCCCCGGACCCCGCCAAAGGGCTGAGCCCTTCGGAAACCCCTCTCAATCCGCGATGAACTTCAGCCGGTGGTCGCGGTAGAGGTCGACGATCGCCGCCGCGGTCTCCTCGATGGAGCGGCGCGTCACGTCGATGGTCGGCCAGCGGTTCCGGGTGAACAGCCGGCGGGAGGCGGTGATCTCGTCCGCCACCGCCGAGCGGTCGACGTAGAGGGACGATTCGTCGGCGTTGAGGCTGGAGAGCCGGTTCTGGCGGATCTGCACGATCCGCTCCGGCGAGGCGAACAGCCCGACCACCAGGGGCTTGCGGGCGCGCTCGATCGCCGGCGGCAGCGGCATGCCCGGCACCAGCGGCAGGTTGGTGGTCTTGAGGCCGCGATTGGCGAGGTAGATCGAGGTCGGCGTCTTCGAGGTCCGGCTGACGCCGAGCAGGATGACGTCCGCGTCCTCGAGATCCTCCGGCAGGTTGCCGTCGTCGTGGGCCAGGGTGAAGTTCATCGCGTCGATGCGCTTGAAGTACTCGGCGTTCAGCATGTGCTGGGCGCCGGGCCGGGCTGTGGTCTCGGCGCCGAGATAGGCGCGCAGCAGGTCGTGGACCGGCCGCAGCACCGACAGGCAGGGCGAGCCGGTCTCCCGGGCGACCTCCTCCAGCCGCTCGCCGAGGTCGCCCCCCACCAGGGTGTAGAGGACGAGACCCGGCGCCGCCCGGATCTCCGAGATCACCCGGTCGAGCTGCGCGGCCGAGCGCACCAGCGGATAGACGTGCTCGATCGCCGACACGCCCTCGTACTGCGCGGCCGCCGCGCGCCCGACATTGATCAGCGTCTCGCCGGTGGAGTCGGAGACGAGGTGGAGGTGGAAGTAGCTGCGGCCCATTCCGATCGCCTCTGCGGTCGCCTTTCGCGGCGCCCACGTTGTCCACCGCCGGCCGCCAGGGGAGTCGATGAGTGTGGATAGGATGCCCCGCCGGGCCGGTCCAGGGCGATACCGGTGCGCGCTATCGACTCCGCCGTTCACAGGCAGACGATCGGGGCGCATGGATTCCGCCTCACTGGGAGAATCCGGGACGCGTCCGGGGTCCGCACACGACTCGGCGTTGCCAAGGCGCTGTCGGATCTGGTCGTTCTCGCAAGATGGAGCAAATCCTTTAAAGCCTCGTTAACGGCGCGGCGCCGGGGACCGCCTGTGGACGCTTTTGTGCCCCCGTGATTCGGCCCCCCAAGAGAAAAAACAGAGTCCTAGATTCTCTCTTTTCTTTTCGAAGGGGCCCGTGTGGGGATCGGCGCGCCTCGACTCGACAGGAGGCCCGCCGACGGGCATGCGGGATGACGGATACGGGATGGGAACGACGATGACGGGGACGGAGCGCAAGTCCGAGCGGAAGGTGCTGCGCGTCCTCGACGGGGAGGCGATCGGTCCGCCCCCCGCCTGGATGATGCGGCAGGCCGGCCGCTACCTGCCGGAATACCGGGCGACCCGCGCCGAGGCCGGCTCGTTCCTCGACCTCTGCTACAGCCCCGACTTCGCCGTCGAGGTGACGCTCCAGCCGATCCGGCGGTTCGGCTTCGATGCCGCGATCCTGTTCTCGGACATCCTGGTCGTGCCCCATGCGCTCGGTCAGGACGTGCGCTTCGTGGAGGGCGAGGGGCCGCGCCTCGATCCCCTCGACGGCCGGGAGGCCTTTTCGAAGCTGCGCGAGGCCGGCGACCCGGCGGTGATGACCCATCTCGCACCGGTCTTCGAGACGGTGACCCGGCTGCGCGCGGAACTGCCCGGCGAGACCACGCTGCTCGGCTTCTGCGGCGCCCCCTGGACGGTGGCGAGCTACATGATCGGCGGTCGCGGCACCCCGGACCTCGCCCCCGCGCGGGCGCTGGCCGAGGGCGACACGGCGCTGGTGGACGCGCTGATCGACCGCCTCGTCACGGTGCAGACCGATTACCTCGTGCGCCAGCTCGAGGCCGGCGCCGACGCCGTGCAGATCTTCGAGTCCCATGCCGGCACGCTGCCCCTCGCCGTGCCGACCTCCGACGGCACCGTCGAGCCCGTCGGCGACGTGGCGGAGAGCGCCCTGCCGGGCGCGCCCGCGGCGGACGCCCTCACCCGCTGGTCCCTGCAGCCGATCGCCCGGATGGTGGCGGGCGTCCGCGCCCGGGTGCCGGGCGCCAAGATCATCGTGTTCGCCCGCGGCTCGGGCCTCGACGGCCATGCCCGGGTGGTGCCGGAGACCGGCGCCGATGCCGTCGGCGTCGACTGGGGGGTGGACCTGAAGGCCCTGCGAGCGACGGTGCCGGCCACCACGGTGACGCAGGGCAACCTCCATCCCGAGACGCTGATCGAGGGCGGCGCGGCCCTCGACGCGGCGGTGGATGCCGTCCTGGAGGCGACCGCCGGCCGGCCGCACATCTTCAACCTCGGCCACGGCATCACGCCCCAGACGCCGGTGGCCCATGTCGAGCGGATGCTCGACCGGCTGCGCGGCCAGGGTTGAGGCTGCGCCCGTGCTGTACGACTGGATCAAGGCCGGCCACGTCATCAGCCTGATCGCCTGGATGGCGGGCATGCTCTACCTGCCGCGGCTGTTCGTCTACCATGCGAGCCTGCCGCCAGGCTCGGAGGCGCAGAGCGCGACCTTCAAGGTGATGGAGCGCCGCCTGCTCAAGGCGATCATGAACCCGGCCCTGATCGCCACCTGGCTGTTCGGGGTGGCGCTCGCCTGGATGAGCGGCTTCTATGCGAGCCCCTGGCTCCAGGCGAAGTTCGCGCTGGTCCTGGCGATGACCGGTATCCATGGCTGGCTCGCCCGGATGGTCAAGGATTTCGCCGCCGACCGGAACACCCGCGGTCATCGGTTCTACCGGGTGCTCAACGAGGTGCCGACGCTTCTCATGATCGGCATCGTCATCCTGGCGATCGTCAAGCCGGGCTTCTGATCCCGGTTCGATTCACCCGGCTGCCGCGCTGCGCGGAGCCTTTCCGCCGCCGGGCCGTTGCCTGGCCATGCCGAAGCCGCTCGTCCTCGCCCTGGCCCTCGCCGCCCTCGCGGCTCCGATCGCCGCCCCGGCTGCCCGGGCCGCGAGCTTCCCGTGCGACAGGGCCGAGGCTCCGGACGAGAAGGCGATCTGTGCCCATCTCCCGCTCAACGACCGGGACGTCGAGATGGCGACCCGGTTCGAGATCCTGAAGAGCGTGCTGCCCATGGGCGGCCAAGCCAAGCTGCGCGACGATCAGGAGGCGTGGCTGACGGAGCGGCGCGCCTGCAGCGGCGACGTCGCCTGCCTGACAGCCGCCTACGACGGGCGGCTCAAGGTGCTGCGCGGGGTGCTGTCCGAATTCGCCAAGCAGGGCCCGTAGCCGTCGCGGTGGTCCGCAAGGACACCACCACGACGGTCCGCCCTCCTCAGAGCCGCGCCAGCAGCCGCTCCGCCAGCGGGTTCTCGGCCGCGAAGGCATAGTCGACCCGCCGCACCGTCACGGCCCGCGCCCCCGCCTCGACCAGGGCGCCGGCGAGGTCGAACACCGCGCCCTCAGGGCAGCGCAGGACGATCTCGCCCTCCGGGCCCTTCGGGGCGCCGTAGGGCAGCTCGGCCTCGTGCAGGCCCGCCAGGGTGGCGAGGTCGATGGTGCCGCTCTCCGGCAGGGCGGCCCGCACCTCCCGGGTGGTCCGGGCGCGTTCCTCGGCGGCGATGCGGCCGAGCACGGTGCGGAGCGCCGCCCGCTGGCCCTCGCCCCAGGGCGCCTTCAGCGAGGCGACGAGGTTCGCCTCCGAGCGCAGGATGATGCCGTCGTCCAGCACCTTCAGGGCGTTGGCGGAGAGCGTCGCCCCCGTCGTGGTGATGTCGACCACGATCTCGGCCGAGCCCGCCGCCGGCGCCCCCTCGGTGGCGCCGAGGCTCTCGACGATCCGGTAATCGGCGACGCCCTTCTCGGCGAAGAACCGGCGGGTCAGGTTCACGTATTTGGTGGCGACCCGCAGGCGCCGCCCGTGGCGGGTGCGCATGCCGGCGGCGACCTCGTCGAGGTCGGACATGTCGCGCACGTCGATCCAGGCCTGGGGTACGGCGACCACCACGGTGGCGTTGCCGAAGCCCAGCGGCGTCAGCAGCTCCACTTGGCCGCGCACGTCCGGCAGGGTCTCGCGGATCAGGTCCTCGCCGGTGACGCCGAGATGGGCGGCGCCCGAGGCGAGCTGCGCGGCGATCTCGGAGGCCGAGAGGTAGCGCACCTCGACGTCGGGGACGCCGAGCAGCTTGCCCCGGTAGTCGCGGGCGCCGGCGCCCTGGGCGAGCTTCAGACCGGCCCGGCCGAAGAACGCGCTGGCGTTCTCCTGCAGGCGGCCCTTGGATGGCACGGCGAGGATCAGCGGCATGGCGGTCGCGTCCGAAGCACTCATCGGCCGGCTCCCGCCACGCGCGCGATCCAGAAGGTGCAGCCCACCGCGGGCAGGGGCGCCGGGCTGCCGAGATGGCCGAGCAGGCCGTCGTAACGGCCGCCGCCGACCAGGATCGGGCCCTGCCCTTCGGTCACCTCGAAGATGAAGCCGGTATAATAGTCGAGGTTGCGGGCGAAGCCGCCCTGGAAGCGGAACCGCTCGATCGGCAGCCCGCGGGCCGCGATGAAGCCGGTGCGCTCCTCGAACAGGTCGAGGGCGGCCGCGAGGGCGTCGTGGCGGATGCCCGCGTCGGCCACCAGCGCCCGCAGGTCGCGGGCGGCGGCATCCGGATGGCCGGCGATGGCCCGGTAGCGGTCGAGGAGGATGCGGTTCTCGGCGTTGAGCCCGGCCCCGCCATGGGCCTGCGCGGAGGCCTTGGCGAGGAAGCGCTCGGCGATCTCGCCGGCGCTGCGCCCGCCCACCGCCGAGATCCCGGCGATCGCCAGCACGTCCTCCACGAAGGCGCGCACGCCCCGCGGGTCCTGGCCCTGGATCGCCGCCAGCAGGCCCGCATGGGGATCCTCCGGGCGGGTCCCCTCGGCGCCGTTGGTGACCACGTCCAGCGAGCGCCCGGCGGCCAGCGCCCGGAGCGTCCGGCGCTTGGCGGCGGGCGGGACCGCGAGGCCGTCGAGGAGCGCCACGGTCAGCCCCATGTCGCCGAGCCGCACCGCCGGATCGGTCCGGCCGAACAGGGCGAGGCCCTCGAGGGCGAGACCCAGCACCTCGGCGTCGGCGGCCGGCGTGTCGGTGCGCCCGATCGACTCGATGCCGGCCTGGAAGAACTCGTCGGGCTCGTCGGCGGCGAGGCGGAAGACCGGACCGCAATAGCTGTAATCGGCCACCTGCCCGTCGGCCTCCGCCCGGTGGAGGCGACAGACGGGAATCGTGAATTCCGGCCGCAGGCACAGCTCGGCGCCGCCCGCATCCTGCGTGACGAAGATCCGCCGGCGGATGTCCTCGCCCGACAATTCGAGGAACGGCTCCAGCGGCTGCAGCACCGGCGGCGTCACGGGCCGATAGCCCGCCGCCGCCAGATGCGCGAGCAGCCGCGTGCGCGCCGCGTCCCCCGCCCCCGTCTCGCCTGCCTCCGGTCGTGTCATCGGATCCATCCTCGCGGGCGCTCTGTAGCAACCGTGGCCGGACTTGGCGACACGTCGCAGGGCGGTGCGGTGCGCAGGACTGCGCAGGTCCCCGTACCGCGGACCGATACGCGCTACGGCGCCACAGACTTCACCCGCTCGGAGCAGCCGCTCAGAGCGGCCGGCCGCCGCCGAGACGCGCCCCGCGGGGGCGCCGGACCGGCTTGCGGCGGGCGATCACGGTCAGGGCCGGCGCTCCGGCGATCCCGGCGCTCAGGACGGGGGCGCTGCCGGTCCCGGGGGTGGCCTGGGCGACGGCGCTCGGCAACCGGTCGAGGACCGGCCGGGCGGCCCAGACGGGGCCTGTCCCGGCGCAGATCAGGCCGGCCGACAGGATGAGGATCTTCGCGCGCATCCCGACATCTCCCCCGACCCCTCCACGGAACCGACCGAGGATAACGCCGCCGGAGCCGCCGCGTTCGACCTGCGCGCCTCAGGTCTCCGAAGCCGTGAAATGCCGGGCCAGCACGGCGCGGACCTGCGCCACCAGATCGGCCTCCGGACACGAGATCTGCGCGGGCCGCGCCGCCTTCCACTCGGCGTTGCTGGCGATGGATTCGGCCGCCTGGGCACCCGCGATCAGGTCCTTGATCTGGACCTCGCCGGCCAGACGCTCGTTCGAGCCCTGGATCACCGCCACGGGTGCGCGCCGGCGGTCGGCGTATTTCATCTGCGCCTTCATGCCGGCGGCGCCGAGGTAGAGCTCCGCCCGGATGCCGTCGGCGCGCAGGAGCGCCACCAGCCGCTGGTAATCGGCCATGTTCTCCCGGTCGAGGACCAGCACCACCACCGGCCCGGGCGCCTCGGCGCCGGCGAGCAGGGGGCTGCCCACGAGCTGCAGGGCCGAGAACAGCCGCGAGACGCCGATCGAGAAGCCGGTGGCCGGGACCGGCTCGGACCGGAACCGCCCGACGAGCCCGTCGTAGCGCCCGCCGCCCGCCACCGAGCCGAAGCGCACGGTCTGGCCGTCCTCGTTGGTGACCGGAAACGTCAGCTCGGCCTCGTAGACCGGGCCGGTATAGTATTCGAGGCCGCGCACCACGCTCGGATCGGCGCGGATCACGTCGTGGCCGTAGCCGGCGGCGGCGCAGAGGCGCATGATCGCGTGCAATTCGGCGATGCCCTCCCGGCCGGTCTCGGACTCGCCGACCGCGTCGTGCCAGCCGGCGAAGAACTTCTCCCAGAACGCCATCTTGTCGGCGCCGTCCCCGGCATCGGCCTGGAACGACACGTAGGCAAGGATCCGGCCGATCGCCGTCGCGTCGAGGCCCGCGCCCTTGGTGAAGTCGCCGCTCTCGTCCTTGCGGCCGGCGCCGAGGAGGTCGCGCACCCCGTCGACGCCGAGCCGGTCGAGCTTGTCGATCGCCCGCAGGACCGTCAGGCGCTGGCCGGCCTTGTCGGGACCGGCGAGCCCGATCGCCTCCATGACGCCGTCGAGCACCTTCCGGTTGTTGACCTTGACCACGTACTGGCCGCCGAGCCCGAGGCGGTTCAGCGTGTCGGCCATCAGCATGCAGGTCTCGGCATCGGCCGCGACGCTGCCGGCGCCCACGATGTCGGCGTCGAACTGCATGAACTGGCGGAAACGGCCCGGCCCCGGCTTCTCGTTGCGGAACACGTAGCCGGCCCGGTAGCTGCGATACGGCTTGGGCAGGGCGTCGTAGTTCTCGGCGACGAAGCGCGCGAGCGGCGCCGTCAGGTCGTAGCGGAGCGACAGCCACGCCTCGTCGTCGTCCTGGAACGAGAACACGCCCGCGTTCGGACGGTCGAGGTCGGGCAGGAACTTGCCGAGCGCCTCGGTGTACTCGACGAAGGGCGTCTCCAGGGCCTCGAAGCCGTAGAGTTCGAAGCTCTTGCGGATCGTCTCCAGCATCCGCCCCTGCGCGGCGATCTCACCGGCGCGCCGGTCGACGAAGCCGCGCGGCAGGCGGGGCTTCAAGGTCTCGGCCTTCTCGGCCTTGGGGGTGTCGGCCTTGGACATGTGCGCGCGTTCGCTTCTCGCGGACCCGGAGCCCGGGTCCGGCATCGGATCTTGAATCGTCTCCGCCGGGCGGAGAACCCTTGGCCGGGCTCTAAAGCATGCCGCGCGAAAGGGGAATTCGGTTGGCGGGGCTTCGATTGGCGGGGCTCAGTACGGCGCCGTCAGCTTGAGCCAGAGCAGGGCCGCGAGGCTCACCACGGCGATCGGCATCTGCAGCGGACGCAGGCGGGCATGCGCCAGCGGCACCTCGCCGGCGCGCGCCGCGATCGGGTCGAGGATCCCGATGGCGGCGTAGCCGAGGATCAGCATCGCCAGCGCCGGCACGGCCTTGCCCATCACCGCCGTGAACAGGCTGGCCAGCCCGAGACCGTACAGGATCAGCATCGTCACGAGCTGCGACACCTGCGGGCCGCCCTCGGTCCGGAAGCTGACGCCCCGGCGCACCCCGGCCAGGAACAGCAGGATCGAGGCCGCATAGAGCAGGGTGAACAGCGCCACCAGATAATCGAGGGGCTGGCCGTTCAGCCACCACGCCACCGCGGCCCCGACGGCGATCGGCACCATGGGGCCGAAGCCGAAGACGAGGTCGAGCCAGGGGATCCGGCGCGGCTCGCGCGTGGTGAGGGTGCGTCCGGTAGCGTCGTCGCGCATGGCGGTCAGGGGGGACTCTCGGTTGGACGGTCTGCTGCGCTGCAGCACCGGGACGGGGAACGGCCGCGCGCCGGCCCGGTTCCGATGACCCCGTCTGCGGGCTTGCCTCTCTAGCGCCGGCTCGGCGCCCCGGCGAGGCCCTTGCGGCCGGGCCTTTGCGGTCCCCGCGCCGGCATCCCGCGCCGGGCCCTTGAGTGCGGGCGAAAAAGGCGTTATCTCTACTGCGCCCTCATCACAAGGTCTGCGCCGCAGCGCGCCCGTGAGCCGCGAGGGTCCTGCCTCATCGGTTTCGCCAATCTGACCCCGGGCCCCTCGCCGCAGCGCGGCCCGCTCTTCGGCGCCCATCCCCCGGGTGCCTGGCACTGAACCGGCCCTCCCACCTCTTCCGTCGGTTGCAAGACACCCCATGACGCCAAACCCCGACGCCCTCGCCGACATCGAGACCGCGGAGCCGGCCGATGCGCCCACCATGCCCGCCGCCCTCGAGGGCGTCCGCGAGGTCAAGCTCCAGGACCTCAAGTCGAAGACGCCCACCGACCTGACGGCCTTCGCCGAGGAGGTCGAGGTCGAGAACGCCTCGACCATGCGCAAGCAGGAGCTGATGTTCGCCATCCTGAAGCAGCTCGCTGCCAAGGAGGTCGAGATCATCGGCTCGGGCACCGTCGAGGTGCTGCAGGACGGTTTCGGCTTCCTGCGCTCCTCCGACTCGAACTACCTGCCCGGCCCCGACGACATCTACATCTCGCCGACCCAGATCCGCCGCTTCGGCCTGCGCACCGGCGACACCGTCGAGGGCCCGATCCGCGGCCCCAAGGACGGCGAGCGCTACTTCGCGCTCCTCAAGGTCAACACGATCAACTTCGAGAACCCGGAGAAGATCAAGCACAAGGTCCACTTCGACAACCTGACGCCGCTCTTCCCGACCAAGCGGTTCAAGCTCGAGCTGGACAACCCGACCAAGAAGGATTTCTCCCCGCGGATCATCGACATCGTGGCGCCGATCGGAAAGGGCCAGCGCGCCCTGATCGTGGCGCCGCCGCGCACGGGTAAGACCGTGCTGATGCAGAACATCGCGCAGTCGATCACCCTCAATCACCCCGAGTGCTACCTGATCGTGCTGCTCATCGACGAGCGGCCCGAGGAGGTCACCGACATGCAGCGCTCGGTGAAGGGCGAGGTCATCGCCTCGACCTTCGACGAGCCGGCCACCCGCCACGTGCAGGTCGCCGAGATGGTGATCGAGAAGGCCAAGCGCCTCGTGGAGCACGGGCGCGACGTCGTGATCCTGCTCGACTCGATCACCCGCCTCGGCCGCGCCTACAACACCGTGGTGCCGTCCTCCGGCAAGGTGCTGACCGGCGGTGTCGACGCCAACGCCCTGCAGCGGCCCAAGCGCTTCTTCGGCGCGGCCCGCAACATCGAGGAGGGCGGCTCGCTCTCGATCATCGCCACCGCGCTCATCGACACCGGCTCGCGCATGGACGAGGTGATCTTCGAGGAGTTTAAGGGCACCGGCAACTCCGAGATCATCCTGGACCGCAAGGTCTCCGACAAGCGCATCTTCCCGGCGATCGACATCACCCGCTCCGGCACCCGCAAGGAGGAGCTGCTGGTCCCGCCGGATTCGCTCAAGAAGACTTACGTGCTGCGCCGCATCCTCAACCCGATGGGCGTCACCGACGCGATCGAGTTCCTGCTCGACAAGCTGCGCCAGACCAAGAGCAACAGCGACTTCTTCGACTCGATGAACACCTGAGGCGCCGGTTCAACGGGCATCCCAACCCGTCGCCTCCTCGGATGCGGCGCAGCCGCCTCGAAGGAGAGCTCCAGGGATCGCAGGGCATCCGGTGGCCTCCTTCGAGGCCTCCGCTGCGCTACGGCACCTCAGGATGAGGGGGAGGGTTGGAGGGCCGGTGTGCCTCTGTCCCGCCGCGGCACGGAAGCGACCGGCTCCGCGATGCGGCCGTTGACAGTCTCCTAACCCCTCCCTGCCAAGGTCCTCTTCGGGCGCCAGGTTGCGTATCGGCGCCGCGACAGCCCCGCCGGCCGGTCCATCCCGGCGGCGGGGCTCGTCGCAGCCCGGGCGATCCCCGGCTTGCACCGATCCCCGGATCCGTGACACTGGCGCGATGCTCCGCTCGCCCTGGACCGGTCCGGATCCGCTCCTCCTCGCCTCGACCAGCCCGACCCGGCGCCTCCTCCTGGAGAGCGCCGCCCTGCCGGTCGAGACCGCCGCCCCGGATGTCGACGAGCGCGCCCTGGAAGCGGAGTGCGCCGGCCTGTCCCCGCCCGACCTCGCCCTGGTGCTCGCCCGCGCGAAGGCGGAATCGGTGGCGGCGCGCCATCCCGGCCGGATCGTCATCGGCGCCGATCAGGTGCTCGATCTCGACGGCACCGTGTTCCACAAGCCGGCCGATGCGCAGGCCGCCCGGGCCCAGCTCGCCCGTCTGTCCGGCCGCACCCACGCCCTGCATTCCGCCGTGGTCCTGGCCGGGGCGGTGCAGGACGCCTTCGTGGAGACCGCCCGGCTGACCCTGCGCCCCCTCGATGAAAGGGCCATCGCGGCCTATGTGGGCTGTGCCGGCGAGGCACGGGTGCGGTCGAGCGTCGGCGGCTACCAGCTCGAAGGGCCTGGGATCCACCTGTTCGAATCGGTCGTGGGCGACCACAGCACCGTGCTGGGCCTGCCGCTGCTGCCGCTCCTCGCCCGCCTGCGCGGGGCCGGGGTTCTGGATTTTTGAGGGAGCCTCCCCTTGGCCGGGCATGACCATTCCCACGACGGCCATTCCCACGACGGCCACGCTCACGGAGGCCATTTTCACGGAGGCCATGCCCATGGCGGCCACGGCGGCCACGCGCACGTGCCGAAGGATTTCGGCACGGCCTTCGCCATCGGCATCGTCCTCAACACCGCCTTCGTGGTGATCGAGGCGGCCTACGGCTATCTCAGCAACTCCATGTCCCTGGTGGCCGATGCCGGCCACAACCTCTCGGACGTTCTGGGCCTCGCGGCGGCCTGGATCGCCGCCCTGCTGGTGCGCCGCCGCGCCACCGCGCGCTTCACCTACGGCTATCGCGGCTCCTCGATCCTGGCCGCCCTGTTCAACGCCGTGGTCCTGCTGATCGCCATGGGGGCGGTGATCTGGGAGGCGCTGGTCCGGCTGGTCCATCCGGAGCCGGTCGCGGGCACGACCGTGATGGTGGTGGCCGCGGTGGGAATCCTAGTCAACGGCCTCACCGCGTGGCTCTTCGTCAGCGGCGCCAAGGGCGACATCAACGTCCGCGGGGCGTTCCTCCACATGGCGGCCGACGCCGCCGTCTCGGCCGGGGTCGTGATCGCGGGCCTCGTGATCCAGCTCACCGGCTTCGCCTGGCTCGACCCGGCGGTCAGCCTCGTCATCGCGGCTCTGGTCGTCTGGGCGACCTGGGGCCTGCTGCGCGACAGCGTGGCGATGTCCCTCGACGCCGTGCCGCCGCAGATCTCTCCCGATGCCGTGACCGGCTTCCTCCTCGGACGGCCCGGCGTTGCCGGCCTGCACGACCTGCATATCTGGCCCATGAGCACCACCAGCATCGCCCTGACCGTCCATCTCGTGATGGCGGAGGGGCATCAGGCTCACGGCCACCCCGGCAACGGCTTCCTCAACGAGACCGCCGAGGGCCTGCGCACCCGGTTCGGCATCGGCCACGCGACTTTGCAGATCGAGGAGGCCGGCGGCCCGGCCTGCCGCCTCGCGCAGGATTGCGCGGCATGAGCGTCGCGAATCCCCGCGCCTTCGTGGTCGGCCACCCGATCGCCCATTCGCGCTCGCCGCTGATCCACGGTTACTGGCTCGCCGCGCACGGGATCCCGGGCTCCTACGAGCGGCTCGACGTGCCGCCGGCGGCGTTTCCGGACTTCATCCGCGCCCTGCCGGATTCGGGCTTCCGGGGCGGCAACGTCACGATCCCCCACAAGGAGGCGGCGTTCGCGCTGGCCGACACCCTGACGCCGCGGGCCAAGGCGATCGGCGCGGTGAACACCCTGGTGGTCGAGCCCGACGGGCGGATCCGCGGCGACAACACCGACGCGCCGGGCTTCTGCGCCCATCTCGACCACACCTTAGGCGCAGCCTGGCCGGCGCGGGCGGGCGGCACCGCTCTGGTGCTCGGCGCCGGCGGCGCCGCGCGGGCGATCGTGGTCGGGCTGGCCGAGCGGGGCCTGCGGCGCATCTGGGTCGCCAACCGCACCGCGGCCCGGGCCGAGGCGGTGGCGGCGCTCGCGTCGGGCATCGGCGCGGCGCTCGCCTGGGACGACCTGCCGGCGGCGCTCGCCGGGACCGGTCTCCTGGTCAACACCACGTCCCTCGGCATGAAGGGCCAGCCGCCCCTCGCCATCGACCTGTCGCCCCTGCCGGCGGAGGCGGCCGTGGCCGACATCGTCTACGCACCCCTGGAGACGGAGCTCCTCGCGGCGGCGCGCCGCCGGGGGCTCGCGGCCGTGGACGGGCTCGGCATGCTGCTGCACCAGGCGGTGCCGGGCTTCGAGGCGTGGTTCGGCCCGCGCCCCGCCGTCACCCCTGCGCTGCGCGACCGGATCGTGGCGGATCTCGCCGGATGACCCCGAAGGCCGGATCCGGACCCGTCATCCTCGGGCTCACCGGCTCGATCGGCATGGGCAAGTCCGCCACCGCCCGGATGTTCGCCGACCGCGGCGTCCCGGTTCACGACGCCGACGCCGCGGTCCACGCCCTCTACGGGCCCGGAGGCGCGGCCGCCGCGGCGATCGGCGCGGCCTTTCCCGGCGTGCTCGACGGCGACGGCGGCGTCGACCGGACGCGGCTGCGCGCCGCGGTGCTCGACGCGCCCGACCGGATGGCGGCGCTGGAGGCCATCGTCCATCCCCTGGTCCGGGCGGCCAGCACGGACTTCCTGGCGCGGCACGCGGCGGCGCCGCTGGTCGTCCTCGACATCCCGCTCCTCTACGAGACCGGCGGCGCGGGCCGCTGCGACGCGGTCGTGGTGGTGAGCGCCCCGCCCGAGATCCAGCGCGCCCGGGTGCTCGCCCGCCCCGGCATGACCGAGGCGGCCTTCGCGGCGATCCTGGCCAAGCAGATGCCCGACGCCGAGAAGCGCGCCCGGGCGGATTTCGTCATCGACACGAGCCGGGGTTTTCCCGCCGCCGAGGCCGAGGTGGCGCGGATCGTCGAGCGCCTCACGGCGCATCGTGCGGAGCCGCACCACGGCACCGGATGACATGCCCGCGCGGATGAATATCTGCGGTTGCGTTCCGGGGGGAACACGAACGGCAGGATGGACGTGATGGCACGGCACTCCGGCGGGATGGATCCGGTCCGGTCCGGCGGCCTCGGGGCCGCGACCCTTCTCGTGCTGCTGGCGGCCATGCCCGCGCAGGCCCAGTACGCCGCCAGCTGCCCCCCACCGAAGAAGTTCGCGGCCGGCGCCTGCGTCACCGCCTGTCCGGGCGGCTACGAGGACCGGGGACCCGTCTGCGTCTACCGCAACACGTCCCGCTGAGGCGCACGGGAGCTTAACCCCTCCGCCTTATCCGGCTAGGGTCCGCCCCCACCCCGCGAGTCGCGAGACCCATGCTGCGCGAGATCGTCCTCGACACCGAGACCACCGGCACGGAGGCGAAGGGAGGCGACCGGCTGATCGAGATCGGCGCGGTGGAACTCCTCAACCACATCCCCACCGGCCGGAGCTTCCACCGCTATTGCAACCCGCAGCGGGCGGTCTCCGAGGGGGCATTCAATGTCCACGGCCTGTCCGACGCGTTCCTGTCCGACAAGCCGGTCTTCGCGGAGATCGTCGGCGAGCTGCTGGCCTTCCTGGCCGACGGACGCCTCGTCATCCACAACGCGCCCTTCGACGTCGGCTTCCTCAACATGGAATACGCCCGGCTCGGCGCGAACGCCCCGCCCCCGATCCGGCTGGAGGACGTGGTCGACACCCTGCCGATGGCCCGGCGCAAGCATCCGGGCGCGGCCAACAACCTCGACGCCCTCTGCAGCCGCTACGGCATCGACAACACCCGGCGCACCAAGCACGGGGCGCTCCTCGACGCGCAGATCCTGGCCGAGGTCTATGTCGAGCTCCTCGGGGGCAAGCAGACCAGCCTCGGGCTCTTGGACGCGGAGCAAGCCGCCCCGGTGGCCGGATCTTCCGTCCAGGCCGTGGCCCCCGTGGCGCCCCGTCCCTACCGGAGCCGTCTTACCGATGCGGAGCGCGCCCGCCACGACGGCTTCCGCGCGAGCCTCGGTCCTGCCGCGATCTGGGCCGACTATATCGGGGCGGACGATCCCGTCTGATCCGGCGGTCTGATCCCTAAGCCTGCTGCGCGGCGCCGACGGTTGTCGCATTGCACAGGGGCGTTTATTGCAATGCACAAAACATCCTCGACACATCATCTCGCAAGATGGTGAGGGTCGGCTCATGCGATGCCCGTGCGGTGGCGCAGGCGCATCGGGTCCGGCCGTGACAGAGACATTGAGGCAGTGAGGCGCGCACGCATGACCGAGAATTTCGGCAGTCGCGACGGACAGCGCGACGACAAGACCGGCCTGTCGCCCTTCGCCGACATGATCGAGGCCACCCGTCTGACCGGCCTCGGCCGGCTCGAGGAGGCGACCGCCCTGATCCAGCGCAGCCTAGCCGGCCAGAGGGCCGCACCCGCTGAACACGCGTCGACAGACTCTTCCCCGCACCACGCCGATCCGTCGGCCGTGCCGCAGATTCCCGCAGCGGAATCCGGGACGCGGATGCGCGAGGTGGTGGGGCAGGTCGTGCGCGGCCTTGCACCGGTGCTGAAGGGCCTGGGCAACCCGCTGCGGCACCCCGCTCCGCCGCCCGCCGACCGGGGGGGCGGGACCGGGGGCCGCTTCGTCGCCCTGACCCATGCCGAGCCCGCCGGCACCCGCGAGTACAAGCTGTTCATCCCGAGCCATCCGGACGCGGCCGCGCCGCTGATCGTGATGCTGCATGGCTGCACGCAGAATCCGGACGATTTCGCCGCCGGCACCGGCATGAACACCCTCGCCGAGCGCGCCGGCGTGTTCGTGGCCTACCCGGCCCAGAGCCGTCAGGCCCATGCCCAGCGCTGCTGGAACTGGTACGAGCCCCGGGACCAGGGCCGGGGCACGGGCGAGCCGGCGATCATCGCGGGCCTCGCCCGCGCCATCATGGCGGAGCACCCGATCGACCGGGCCCGGGTCTACATCGCCGGCCTGTCGGCGGGGGGCGCCGCCGCCCTGAACATCGCCCGCGCCTATCCCGACCTCTTCGCCGCCGTCGGCGTGCATTCCGGCCTCGCGGCCGGCTGCGCCCGGGATCTCGGCTCGGCGCTGATGGCCATGCAGGTCGGCGCCCCGGGCCTCGGCACCGCCACGGCTTTCGGCAGCCCGGCCCCGGCCACCCGCGTGCCGACGATCATCTTCCACGGCGAGGACGACGGCACGGTGAGCGTGCGCAACGCCGATCAGGTTCTGGCCCAGGCGCACGTCGCCGGTCTGATCGCCCGGTCCGAGACCTTCGAGGGCCGCGGCCACCCCTTCACCCGCACCCGCTACCGGGACGAGGCGGGCCGGGTCGTGGTCGAGGATTGGCGGGTGCGCGGCGCCGGCCATGCCTGGTCCGGGGGCCGCCCCGACGGCAGCTACACGGACCCCGAGGGGCCCGACGCGTCCCGGGCGATGCTCGACTTCTTCGCCGAGCACCGGCTGGGACCGGCCCGGCGCCCGTAAGGGGTTTCCCCAAGGGCCGCGCACTCTGGCGGGTTGTCAGGGCGCGGCCCTGCTGTATCGCAGGGCTTTGCCCTGCACCCACAAAAGGTCCCGGACCTTTTGAATCCAGGACCTTCCAGGACCTTCCATGACCGCGACCGCCACCCCCGCGCCGATCCCGACCCTCCAGGGTCTCGCCGAGGTCGCCGACCGGTACGACCTGATCCTCTGCGACGTCTGGGGCGTGCTGCATGACGGCCAGAAGGCCCACGAGGCCGCCGGCGAGGCGCTGATCCGCTTCCGTGGCCTTCCGGGGGCGCGGCCCCGCCGGGTCGTCCTCGTCTCGAACGCGCCCCGGCCCGGCGACGGCGTCGGCCGCATCCTCGACCGGTTCGGCGTGCCGCGGGAGGCCTACGACGCGATCCTGACCTCGGGCGACCTCACCCACGACCTGATCGCCGCGCGCCCGGGCGCCCGGATCCGGCATCTCGGACCGGAGCGCGACCTCGGCATCTTCCAGGGGCTCGACCTCAGCCTCGTCCCGGAATCGGAGGCCGACCTCGTCGTCTGCACCGGCCTGTTCGACGACCGCAGCGAGACCCCGGACGATTACCGGCCGGAGCTGGAGCGTCTGGCCGCCCGCGGGCTGACCATGATCTGTGCCAATCCCGACCTCGTCGTAGAGAGCGGCAACCGCCTGATCCCCTGCGCGGGCCTGCTCGCGGCGGCCTATGCGGAGATCGGCGGCCCCGTGGTCTATGCCGGCAAGCCGCACCGCCCGGTCTACGAGGCGGCCCTCGCCAA
This sequence comes from Methylobacterium sp. XJLW, assembly GCF_003254375.1. NCBI lineage: Bacteria > Pseudomonadati > Pseudomonadota > Alphaproteobacteria > Hyphomicrobiales > Methylobacteriaceae > Methylobacterium > Methylobacterium sp. XJLW. The sequence continues at coordinate 2,212,778 of NZ_CP016429.1, forward strand.
GGGGGCTGCCCTCACCGGGGCCCCGGTGGATCCGGCGCGGGTCCTGGCGATCGGCGACGCGATCCGCACCGACATCGCGGGCGCCCGCGGCTTCGGCATCGCCAGCGTGCTGGTGGCCCGGGGCATCCACGCGGAGGAACTCGGCGTCACGGCCGCGCATCACCGCCTGGGCGACGTGGCCGAGTGGCTCGGCCGGCAGGCGGTGCATCCGGACGGGGTGATCGAGCGGCTGGTCTGGTAGCGCCCTTCCGGACCTCGGCGTATTGCCGTCAGTCCAACTCTCTGAAATCCGCGACAAGCTTGACACCGCGCGGGAAATTGCGTGGATTTACGGGCGTGAATCGATCCCGCGTCCAACAATCAGCTCCGACATTCGCTTCGCTCGTCATGCGATTCGACCGGGAGACCTGTCCGGCTGCGGTGCTTTCGACGATCGGGGCCGGTGAGACGGCGGGTCTTGCGTGACCCTGGTCTCCGGACTGCCGGACTTCCTGCTCTATCTCGGCACCGCGACCGGACTGATCGGCCTCTACCTGCTGATCTACACCCTCGCCACCGCGCATAACGAGGTCGCGCTGATCCGCCGGGACGTGACGGCTGCGGCCATCGCGCTGGGCGGAAGCCTGCTCGGCTTCACCCTGCCGCTGGCGGTGGCGATCTACAACGCACGGTCCCTGCTCGACTGCCTGATCTGGGGCCTGATCGCCCTCGTGATCCAGATCGCGATCTACTGGCTCGTGCGCCTTGCGGTGCCGGACCTGTCGCGGCGCATCGAGGAGGATCGCGCCGCCGCCGCGCTCCTCCTCGGCGCGGCCTCGCTGGCGGGCGGCGTCGTGAACGCCGCCGCGATGACCTATTGAGCGGCCGGTGACGGAGACCGCCCCCGCCCCCGCCCCCGCAGCCGTCGGCGCGCCCGAAACCGGTTTCGCCGCCGCCCGCCGCTCCAAGCGCTCGGCCGCCGTGTCGCTGGTTCTGGTCGCGGGCGCCGGCGCGGCCGCCCTGGCCCTCGGCGGCCTCGACCCGTCCCAGCGGGAGGAGGAGGCGCTCGTCTACGGGACGCTCGGCGCCTGCATCGCCCAGCAGCTGCGCAGCGCCGAGGCCTGCATCGCCGCCTACAAGACCGCGCAGGAGGCCTACGCGGCGACGGCGCCGCGCTACGAGACCGAGGCCGATTGCCAGCGCCACCACGGGACCGGCGGCTGCACGCCGGGCGGGCCGGTCACGGAGGCCGCGCGCGGCCGCTACCTGCCGGTGATGGCCGCCTTCCTGATGGGGCGGACGGACGCGCAGGACCTGCCGGTCCAGCCGCTCTACCCGCACGCCCCCGAAGAGGAGCGCGACGCGGCGGAGGCGGGGACGGCCGGACATGGGGGCGGCTACTGCACCGGCACGGGCGGCCGGGTCGCCTATGCGGGCGGCGTCTCGCGGGTCCATGTCCCCGCCTCGGTCGCCCGCACCACGAGCACGACCCCGCGCACGATCAGCCGCGGCGGCTTCGGCGGCACCGGGCGGGCGACGGCGTTCTCCGGAGGCTCGGGCGGCCGCACGGGCGGTTTCGGAGGCGGCTGATGCGCCGGGTGGCGATCCCGGAGCGGCCCGACTGGCGGCTCCACGCCGCGCGGGCCGGCTTCGCCTTCCACACGTTCGACGGCGCCCCCTACTGGGACGAGACCGCCTACTACGCCTTCAGCCTCGCCGAGATCGAGGACGCCATCGAGGCGCCGAGCGCCGCGCTGCACGAGCTCTGCCTCGCCTTCGTGGACCGGGCGGTCCGCGACGAAGCGATTCTCGCCGCGCTGCGGATCCCCGAGCATGCCTGGGACGCGATCCGGGCGAGCTGGGAGCGGCGCGACCCCAGCCTGTATGGGCGCTTCGACTTCAGCTACGGGGGAACCGGGCCGGCGAAGCTCCTCGAATACAACGCCGACACGCCCACCGCCCTCTACGAGAGCGCGGTCTTCCAGTGGCTGTGGCTGGAGGACGGGCTGGCCTGGGGACGCCTTCCCGCCGGCGCCGACCAGTTCAACACCCTGCACGAGGCGCTGGTGGCGCGCTTCGCCGTGGTGGCGCCCCCGGAGGGCGTCGCCTTCGCGGGCTTCCCCGACGCGCCGGAGGATCGCGGCACGCTGGCCTATCTCCAGGATTGCGCGCTCCAGGCCGGCCGCGCCGCCCCCTTCCTGCCGGTCGAGGCGATCGGGCTCGCCGAGGACGGGCGCTTCGTGGACGCGGCCGGTGCCCCGATCGGCTGCCTGTTCAAGCTCTACCCGTGGGAATGGATGTTCGCCGACCCGTTCGGCCGCGCGGTCGGCACGGCATCGACCCGGTTCCTGGAACCGCCCTGGAAGGCGGTGCTCTCCAACAAGGGGATGCTGGCGCATCTCTGGGCGATGGCGCCGGGCCATCCCAACCTGCTGCCGACCTATTTCGAGGAGGACCCGGCCAAGGCCGCGCTGGGCCGGAGCTTCGTGAGGAAGCCCCTCTACGGGCGCGAGGGCGCCAACGTGCTGATCGTGCGCGACGGCGCCGTCGCGGCGCGCGACGAGGGCCCCTATGGCGGCGAAGGCTTCGTGCGGCAGGCCCTGACCGCGTTGCCCGATTTCGAGGGCCGCCGCGCGCTGGTCGGCAGCTGGATGGTCGGCGATCGACCCGCCGGCCTGTGCCTGCGCGAGTCGGACGGCCTCATCACCACCGACCGGGCCCGGTTCGTCCCGCACCTCATCGCGCCGTGACCGCGGCCCGGGTCGCCGGTCACCGGCCCAGCGCCGCGAGTTCGCGCCGCATGTTCGACCGCGCCGGCCCCTCCAGCTCCGCCCGGGCCCGGGCGGTGACGAACAGCGGCCGGCCGGATGCGAGGGCCCCCCGCAGGAAGGCCGCGCGCCCCTGCCGGTAGGCGGCCTCGCCCACGACCGGGACGAATTCCCGCGCCACGCCCGCGGCGTAGCCGTCATAGGCGGCTCGGGCCGCCCCGAGGATCGCCATGTCCAGATCGAGGAAGAGCGCGACGTCCGCGGCGAGCGCGGCCGGGAGACCGTCCGGGACGGCGTGCCGCTCGGTCGCCAGGATCATCGTCTCGGCCGCCGCCAGCGTGGGTGCCGGGACCGCGCCCTCCAGCAGCACCCGCAGGAGCGCGGCGCTGCGGCGCTCGTTGTCCGGGGCGCCCGGCTGGTAGACGGCGTCGTGGAACCAGATCGCCAGTTCCACCGCGTCGGGATTCCGGACGGTCGCGCGGTGGGCGCGAAACGCCTCCAGGAGCGCGTCGATATGCGCCTGGCCGTGATAGACGCGCTGCGGCTCGGCCAGCCGGGCACGCAGGTCAGCCAGGATGCGGGGATGGCCGTCGAGCATCGTCCGATCCTCTATCCGATCCGCCTCCGCGGGACGAGACGGGACCGCACCGATCCGGGTTCGTCGATGGCCCGTCCGCGCGCGGTATGTCGGGCAACGTCCGGCCTGTCGTGGCCCGCTCCGGCGCAAATCCTGACATCCGCATGCGCCGCCCGGTTCAAGCGGCGCTGTGCGTCCGAAGGCTGAATCGGTCGCGTCCGGCGAGACCATCGTCTCCACATCCATGATCAATCATGCAATCTTCGATTTTGCGCAATGCAATGCCGTTGTCCGTGACAGGGTCTCTACTGGACGGATGACACCGGTTATCGCATCTGGTCTTCACGCCGGGCGCCGGCTACACGGGCTGAACGAATCCGGAGGATCCCCCGCGCCCATGAGAACGAGGACCCTGACAGCGACCACGTGGCTGGTTCTGACGACGCTGCTCGCCGCCGCCCCGGCTCGCGCACAGGCCCCTGCCTCCGCCCCCGCCCCGGCGGGTCAGGCGTCCAAGCCCGATGTCGATCCCGCGCAGGAGACGATCCGCAAGCTCAACGCCTATGTCGGGCTCCTCAACCGCACCCTGCGGGCGCAGGAATCGCTCAGCCGCTATCAGAGCTGGGTCAACATGAAGACCGGCCCGACCGGCCGCGAGCGGATCATCTACGGCCTCTACGGGCTCTACGATGTCCGCGGCGAGATCGCGAAGGCGGAGGCCGCGACGGCGCAGCCGCCCGCGATGCCGAACCTCGACGGCGCCATGACGCGCTACATCGCCGCCTACCAGGCCCTCGCGCCGACGATCACCGAGGCGGAGGGCTATTACGAGCGGCAGGATTACCGCGCGGACAAGATGGAGCAGGGCAAGGCGCTCCACGCCAAGCTCGCCGTCGCGGGGCCGGCCTTCCTGGCGGCGCGTGCCCTGGTCGACGCCGCGCTGCGGGTCGAGAAGGAGAAGAGCGACGCGCTGGAACTCGCCGCCATCGAGGCCCGGGAGGGCCGCAAGGCGCGCTGGCACGTCGCGAACGTGATGACCGAGGCGCGCAAGGTCATGGACCTGCTGCCCACCGACGCCAAGCCGGTCGTCGACATGGCGGCCTTCGAGGCCGCGCTCGGGCGCTACGCCGTCGCCGTGAAGGACCTGGACGGGTACAGCGCCGCCAACCCGAACGCCTTCCACGTGTTCGAGAGCCGGCCGCGCGCATTGCTCGGCAAGCTGCGCGAATTCGACGCCAAGCTCGCCAAGGCCAAGGGGGATGCCCGCCGCGGCGCCGGGCGCGACGTGACCTGGATCGTGAACGACTACAACACGATGGTCTCGACCGCGCAGACGGCCACGACCTTCTCGCGGTGATCGGGGGGCGCCGTCAGCGGCTGTCCCGGCCCGGTTCCGTCAGCCGCAGCGAGGTCGCGGCCGTGGTGACGGCCGCCTGCCAGCGCGCCCGCTCGGCCACGGGATAGCGGATGCGCAGGGTGACGAAGGCGCCGCCGCGCCCGCCCGCCCGGAGGGTCTTCCGGTACAGGATGCCGTCGGCGGTCGTGCAGGAAAACACGATCCAGCCGGGCTTGCGCGCCCCGTATTCGGGCGGTTGCCGCAGGCAGGTCTTCCGGTCCGCGGCCACGACGGCGTCGAGATCCTGGTCGAGCCCGTCGTTCAGGCCCGACACCGTCAGGTGCAGATGGCCGTCGGCCGAATGGAAGGCCTGCCCGTCGCCGTTGTCGGGCGGCGGCTCCGCGACGAGGTCGGCGGGAACGTCGATGGAGAAGCCGAAACGGGCATTGACCACGTGCCGGAGCGCGGGTGTATCCGACAGCGCCCCGCTCCAGTCGCGCCGGACCTGCGCGATCCGCGCAGTATAGACCCGCGCCAGGCAGGCGGCATCCGGGCAGGCATCGCGGATCCGCGTGCGCCAGCGTGCGTGGTCCGCACCGACGGTGTCGATCGCCCGGCCGGTCTCTCCGTCGATCCCACGGGTCTCCCCGGCGATCCTGTCGAACAGGCGCCTGAGTTCGTCGTCCAGCCTCGTCAGAGCGGGGTCGGCACAGATCAGCGTCTCGACCCGGCTCCGGCTCCCGGCGCAATCCGGAGCCGCCTGCGCGGCAGACGCGCCCGCGCTCAGGCCGAAGCCGAGCGCCAGCACGGGGCACGCGGCCCGCCATCGCCGCGGCCGGAAGGCCGGGCGCTCCGCGAACGCCGCTCTCGGCGAGGCCTGACCGGAAGCCCGGGCGGGACCGGGCATCGATCCGCCGCCTGCCGGCCGTGATCGCTTCGGCGGAGGCGTCTTCCGTCGCAGCACAACATCCTCCCTCCAGCGCGCCGCCACATCCCGGAACGGGCCGGGAGCCCGGGTCACCGGATCGTCGGCGGACCGAACGAAAGCTTTCGGGCAGAGTTGAGGCCGACCGTGAAGCCCGCACAGGGTCGAGGCGGAGTGAAAACGCTGCCGTCGGCGTCGCCTGCGCACCCGTGTGCCCGGCCTGGCGGATGTCGTCTCCCGACCCGAGCGCGCGATACAGGGGTACGCGGCGAAACCACCGGACATTGATTCCCGGAGATCGTTCTCCATGATCTGTCGGACGGTTTTGTTGACAGATTTATTTGCCAAAACAGAAAGGCATCGCTCAACGAACTGTCGATGATCGAGGGGCACCGGCTGCCGCTTCGTGCCGCCCGGTCAAGGCTGCCTCGCACGATCGTGCCGTCGGCCGGATCTTCGCGGTGACGCATGCCGGCAGCCCCGACGAGCGAGAGCGCCGCACAGCATCCCGCGATCGTCACACGACAGCATCCCTGCGAGACCGATCCCGGGACCCACGTTTCACCCGGTCTCGATCGGAAGCGGCCGGTCCGGTGCGCGCGGCCGCGATCGATTGCGCTGAGGAGACCGTTCGGTCTATCGCCTGCGCAGGACGGCCGGCGGCCTCGGGCGCCGGCTCGATCCGCGAGGAGCGCGCCCATGTCAGCCGCACACGCCCCGATCGGCCGCTTCCCGATCCCCCGCCTGGAGGATCTGCCGGCCGACATCCGCGCGCGGATCGAGGCGGTGCAGGAAAAGTCCGGCTTCGTCCCGAACGTGTTCCTGGTGCTCGCCCATCGCCCGGAGGAATTCCGAGCCTTCTTCGCGTATCACGACGCCCTCATGGACAAGCCGGGCAACCTGACCAAGGCCGAGCGCGAGATGATCGTCGTGGTGACCTCGGCCATGAACCAGTGCCAGTACTGCGTGATCGCCCACGGTGCGATCCTCCGGATCCGCGCCAAGGACCCGCTGATCGCCGATCAGGTCGCGATCAACTACCGCAAGGCCGACCTCACCGATCGGCAGAAGGCGATGCTCGATTTCGCCATGCTGGTCAGCCAGTCCGCGCATCTCGTGGGGGAGGCCGCGTTCGAAACGCTCGGGGCGCACGGCTTCGACGACGCGGATGCCTGGGATATCGCCGCCATCGCGGCCTTCTTCGGCCTGTCGAACCGGCTGGCGAACGTGACCGGCCTGCGGCCCAACCCGGAATTCTACACGCTGGGGCGCGGCTGACGGCATGGCCGTCCCGCCAGCGCCGCGGCGCACCTGACCGGCGCAGCTGAAAGCGACACCGCCTTGGACCCTCTCCCGTGACCGGCGCGGTGCTGCTCGCCCTGTTGCCGATCGTGATCCTGACCGCGCTGGGACTGGCCCTGCGGCGGCGTGGTTTCCTGGCCGAGGGCTTCTGGCCGCAGGCCGAGCGGCTGGGCTACTTCGTGCTGCTGCCGAGCCTGTTCTTCCACGGCCTCGCGACGGCGCGGATCGAGGCCGTGCCGGTCGGCGCCCTCGCGCTGACGCTGATCCTGTCGACCCTCGCCGTCGCGGTCCTCGTGATCGTCCTGAGGCCGTGCCTGAGGCTCGACGGACCGGCCTTCACCTCGGTGTTCCAGGGCAGTGTCCGCTTCAACAACTATGTCGGGGTGACGCTGGCCGCCGGATTGTTCGGGCCGCAGGGCATCGCGCTGGCGGCCATCTGCAACGCGGCGATCGTGCCCACCGTCAACATCCTCTGCGTGCTGGTCTTCGCCCGGCACGGCACGGTGCGGCTGACGCCGCGCGGCATCGCCCGGCAACTGGCCACCAACCCGCTGGTGGTGTCCTCGCTCGGCGGAATCCTGGTCCAGGGCCTCGGCCTCGGTATTCCGCCGGGGCTGGAACCGGCCCTGCGGGCCCTCGGGGCCGCGTCGCTGCCCCTCGGCCTGCTCTGCGTCGGCGCGGCGCTCGACTTCGGCACCGCCCGGCACTGGGCGGGGCCCGTGCTCGCCGCCTCGACGATGAAGTTCATCGCCATGCCGGCGGCGACGGTTCTGGCGGCCCTGTGCCTCGGGCTGCACGGCCCGGCGCTGACCACCGCCCTGCTCTTCCAGGTCCTGCCCACCGCCTCCTCCGCCTACATCCTGGCCCGGCAGCTCGGCGGGGACGCCCCCCTGATGGCGGGGATCACGGCGGCGCAGACCGTGCTGGCCCTGGTGGCGATGCCCCTGGTCCTGATCGCCCTCGCCGCCTGGGTTCCGCTCTAGGCTCCCGGCGCGCCGCCCGGCCCCGTCGTGCGACCTGGCGTCGCGCGCGCATGGCGGATCCGGTCGCCGTGCCCTTCGGCCACCCGGCACCGGCCTCCCGCGCGGACGGTTAAGCCGCCTGTGCCAATCCTTTAGCCCTATAGGAGCGGCACGGTTCGGCTGTTAACACGCTTTAAGTTTTGCGGCCGACCCGGTGAGGAGGCGAACCCCGGCTTGAACCTACGAAGCGGCGCGGCTCAGCGTCTTGATGTGACTGCGTGCGATCGCGAGCCCATCCATATCGTCGGCAGCGTCCAGCCGCACGGATTCCTGCTCGGGCTCGACGCCCGGTCCCTCGCCATCGTCCAGGCGAGCGCCAACGCCCCAGCGGCGGCGGCGGTCGGGACCATCCTCGACGCGGCTCTGCCCGACCTTGCGGCCGTCGTCCGGCACCACCTCGCGGCGGCGGAGACCCAGGACGGGGCCCTCTATCTTCGCACCGTCACGCTGGAGACCGGCAGCGGGCGCCAAGCCTACGAGGTGGCGGCCCACCGGGTCGATGACCTTGTGGTGGTGGAACTGGAGGAGATCGACGCGGCCGCCGCCGACATCGGCGTCGACCTGCTCACGCCGCGCCTGCGCGCCTTCGTCGAACGCCTGCACACCGCCAGAACCGTCGAGGACCTCTGCCGGTTCGTCGCCGAGGACATCCGCCAGATCACCGGTCTCGACCGCGCCCTGGTCTACCGGTTCGACCGCGACTGGCACGGGACGGTGCTGGCCGAGGCCGGGAACGGCGTCCTGCCCTCCTACCTCGACCTGCGCTTCCCCGCCTCCGACATCCCCGTCCAGGCGCGCGAACTCTACCGCCGGAACCGCCTGCGCATCATCCCCGATGCCGGCTACGTCCCCGTGCCGATCCGGCCGGCCACCACGCCGTCCGGCCGGCCCCTGGACCTCAGCCAGTCGGTGCTGCGCTCGGTCTCGCCGGTCCATGTCGAGTACATGCGTAACATGGGCACGATGGCGTCCATGTCGGTATCGATCCTCGTCGACGGCGCGCTCTGGGGCCTGATCTCCTGCCACAACCGCGCGCCCAAGCGCGTGCCCCTCCAGGCGCGCAACGCCTGCGACGTGCTCACCCAGATCTTCGCGCTGCAGCTCTCGGCCCGCGAGCGCGGCGCCCAGTCCGAGAGGCGTCTGGCCCTGGGCGCCGTGCAGGCGCGCCTCCTCGGCTTCATGGCCGAGGAGGACAGCTTCGTCGACGGCCTGCTCAACCATCCCGACGACGTCCTGGCCCTGGTGGACGCGACCGGCGCCGCGGTGGTGACGGCGGACCGCTGCCGGCTGCTCGGGGCCACGCCGACCGAGCGCGAGGTCCGTGGCCTGTACCGGTGGCTGTCCGCGCGCGAGGAGGCCGAGGAGGTCTTCGTCTCCGAAGCCCTGTCGGAGGCGTTTCCGGCGGCCGCGGCCTTCGCCGGGCGGGCGAGCGGTCTCCTGGCGGTCTCGGTCTCGAAGAAATACGCGAGTTACATCCTCTGGTTCAGACCCGAGGTCGTGCGGACGGTGAAGTGGGGCGGCAATCCCGTGAAGGCCGTCGAGCCCGATCCGGACGGCGGCCCGGACCGGCTGCACCCGCGCAAGTCGTTCGAGATCTGGAAGGAAACCGTGAAGGGCCGCTCCCTGCCCTGGTCCGACCCGGAGGTGGAGGCCGCCAAGGACCTGCGCGCCTCGGTGCTCGGCATCGTGCTGCGCCGGGCGGAGGAACTCGCCGCCATGAGCGAGGAGCTGCAGCGCACGAACAAGGAGCTGGAGGCCTTCTCGTACTCGGTCAGCCACGACCTGCGCGCGCCCTTCCGCCACATCGTCGGCTACGCGAACCTGCTCAAGACCCGCGAGGGGGCCCAACTGTCCGACAAGGGCCGGCACTACGTGGAGACGATCATCGAGGCGGCCTTCTCGGCCGGAACCCTGGTCGACAGCCTCCTGAGCTTCTCGCAGATGGGCCGGCACGCCCTGAACAAGGTCTGGGGCGACATGAACGCCCTGGTCGAGGAAGTCCGCCGCAAGGTCCTGCGCGACGTCACCCCCGACCGGACCATCCGCTGGGAGATCGCCCCGCTCGGCCGCGCCTATGCCGATCCGGTGATGCTGCGGCTCGTCCTCGAGAACCTGCTGTCGAACGCCGTGAAGTACACCCGCGACACCGCGGAGGCGGTGATCGCCGTGGGCAGCCTGCCGCCCCGGGACGGGGAGGCGGTCTACTACGTCCGGGACAACGGCGCCGGCTTCGACATGGCCTATGTCGACAAGCTGTTCGGCGTCTTCCAGCGCCTGCACCGGGTCGAGGAGTTCGAGGGCACCGGCATCGGTCTCGCCAACGTCCGGCGCATCGTCGAGCGCCACGGCGGGCGGACCTGGGCCGAGGGAACGCTCGGCCGGGGCGCCACATTCTACTTCACCCTGCCCATCCGGGAGGAGGCGCACTGAGATGGCAGGACTGAAACCCATCCTCCTGGTCGAGGACAATCCGAACGACATCGAGCTGACCCTCGCGGCCCTCGAATCGAGCCAGCTCGCCAACGAGATCGTCATCTGCCGCGACGGCGCCGAGGCCCTCGACTTCATCTACTGCCGCGGCGCCCACGAGAAGCGGCAGGCCCAGGATCCCGCCGTCGTCCTGCTCGACCTGAAGCTTCCCAAGGTCGACGGCCTGGAGGTGCTCGCCAAGATCAAGGGCGACCCGGTCACCCGCAAGACGCCCGTGGTCATGCTGACCTCGTCCCGCGAGGAGACCGACCTGGTGCGCTCCTACGACCTCGGGGTGAACGCCTTCGTGGTGAAGCCCGTGGGCTTCGAGGAGTTCTTCGCCGCGATCAAGGAGATCGGGGTGTTCTGGGCCCTCCTCAACGAGCCGCCGCCATACCGGGGAGGCTGGCCATCGAACGCGTGATCGGACGTTCCGCGGGCCCGCTGCGCATCCTGCATCTGGAGGACAGCGATCTCGACGCCGAGCTGATCGAGGCCGAGCTGGAGACGCTCGGGCATCCGGTCGAGATCGAGCGGGTGATGACGCGCGACGCCTTCGCCCGCGCGGCGGTGCCCGGCCGGTACGATCTGATCCTGGCGGACTACGTCCTGCCGACCTTCGACGGGGTGAGCGCCCTCGGCATCGCCCGGGCGCAATGCCCGGACACCCCGTTCATCTTCTGCTCGGGCACGCTGGGCGAGGACGTGGCCGTCGAGGCCCTGAAGAACGGCGCCACCGACTACGTCGTCAAGCAGCGCCTCGACCGGATGCCGCGCACCATCGTCCGGGCGCTGGCCGAGGCGCGGGCGCGCGCCGAGAAGCGCGAAGCCGAGGCCGCCCTGCAGGCGCTCAACGAGACCCTGGAGGCGCGCATCGCCGAGCGCACCCGGGAACTCGCCGCGGCGAACGACGCTCTGCAGGCTCAGATCGTCGAACGCGAACGGGCGGAGGACGCCCTGCGGCTCGCCCAGCGCCTGGACGCGGTCGGGCAGCTCACGAGCGGCGTCGCGCACGACTTCAACAACCTGCTCACGGTGATCGCCGGCAACATCGAGTTCCTGGAGCGCGCCGTCTCCGACGCCCGCTCGAAGCGCCGCCTCGACATGATGCGCGGGGCCGCCGAGCGCGCCGCCCGGCTCACGGCACAGCTCCTCGCCTTCTCCCGGCGCCAGCGCCTGGAACCCACCCCGGTCAGCCTGAACCAGACGGTCGCCTCGATGCGCGACCTGCTGCAGAGTTCGATCGGCGGCGCGGTTCGCATCGAGACCGCGCTCCAGCCCGATCTGTGGCCGGCTCTGGTCGACGCCACCCAGATCGAGCTCGTGATCCTCAACCTCGCCATCAACGCCCGCGACGCGATGGCGGTGGGCGGCCGGCTCGCCATCGAGACCGCAAATGTCAGCGTCACCGGGGCGCCGACGCGGCCCGAACAGCCGGCGCCCGGCGCCTACGTCATGGTGGCGGTGAGCGACACCGGCACCGGGATGACGCCGGACGTGCTGGCCCGGGTGTTCGAGCCGTTCTTCACCACCAAGGAGGTCGGCAAGGGGTCGGGTCTCGGGCTCGCCCAGGTCTACGGCTTCGTCAAGCAGTCCGGCGGCGGCATCCGCATCGACACGGTCGCCGGCGAGGGCACCTCGATCAAGGTCTACCTGCCCCGGGCCGCGGAGGCGAAGGGGGACGCACCCCGCAATGCCGCCGCGGCCGAGGCCGCGCGGATGCATCCGCCCGGAAGCGGCCCCCGGCTCCTGGTGGTCGACGACGACGCCGAGGTGCGCGAGGTGACGACGACCCGCCTGACCGAGGCCGGCTACGCGGTGCGCGAGGCGGCCTCCGGCCTCCAGGCCCTGGCGGCCCTCGAAGCGGATCCGGGCGTCGACCTCGTCGTGATGGATTTCGCCATGCCCGGCATGAACGGAGCCGAGACGGCTCTGGAGATCCGGAAGCGCTGGCCGACGCTGCCGGTGCTGTTCGTCACCGGCTTTGCCGACACCACCGCCCTGACGAAGGCCGGGGCCGTCGGCAGCGACGCGATCGTGCTGAAGCCGTTCCGGGTCGGCGAGCTCGAGGGCAAGGTCGCCGCCGCCCTGGCGGCCCGCCCGCCGGCGCAGCTTCGCCTGATCTCGGGCCGCGACAGGAGCGCCTGAGGCGTCCTCGACCCGGGCCGTGGCCATCGGACGGCCCGCTTCGGCGAAAGGCCGCCCCCGGCAGTCGGCGCTGCGACCGGAGCGGGGTGTCTGGCCCTGCCGGTGGTGCCGGCCTCCGGCTACACCCGCGCCCGGGCCGAGATGGGGGATCCGCGCTTTCGCGCAGCTGCCAATCGCGGCACGGGGCCTAGATCAGGGTCATGCCCCCTTCGCGCCCCATGACCCGCGCCGCCGGCCTCGAGGCCCTGGCGACATTCCTGACCGGTCCCGGCGCCGCCTACGCGGCGTCCCGGAACACGGATCGCGGCCCCGGTGCGACGCCGACGACGTCGGTTCTGTCGCCCTACCTGCGCCGCCGGCTGCTCACCGAGGAGGAGGTCGCCCGGGCTGCGCAGAGCGCCTTCGGCATCTCGGGCGCGGAGCGTTTCGTCTCCGAGGTGTTCTGGCGGATCTACTTCAAGGGCCACCTCGAAACCCATCCCGGCGCCTGGACCGGCTATCGGGAGGGTCTGGCGGCCGCACGGATGCGCCTTGCCGCCGAGCCCGGCCTGCGCCGGACCTACGAGCGGGCCGCCGCGGGGCGCACGGGCCTCGACGGCTTCGACGCCTGGGCCGGCCAGCTCGCCGAGGAGGGCTGGCTGCACAACCATGCCCGCATGTGGTTCGCCTCGATCTGGATCTTCACCCTGCGCCTGCCCTGGGAGCTGGGCGCCGACCTGTTCCTGCGCCACCTGCTCGACGGCGATCCGGCCAGCAACACCCTGTCGTGGCGGTGGGTCGCGGGCCTCCACACCCGGGGCAAGCCCTACCGCGCCCGGCGCGACAACATCCGGCAGTACACGGAGGGCCGCCACGATCCCGCCGGGCTCGACGAGGGGGCCGCGCCGCTGGAGGAGGACATGCCCCCGCGGGAGGTGCCCCTCGCCCCGGCCGACACCCCGCCGGACGGGGCGATCGCCCTGCTGCTGCACCTCGACGACCTTCATCCCGAGAGCCTTCCCCTCGGACCGGCCCGCGTGGTCCGCGTCGGCGGCCTTCTCGCCCACGCGGAGGGGGCGGTCGACCGGGTCCGCGCGGCCGACGCGGCGGCGCTGGCGGATGCCCTGACCCGGGCACAGGCGCAGTTCGGCTGCCCGGCCATGCCCGTGCAGGACGGCTGGGCCGGCGACCTGCCCGTGGTGACGGCCTGGGCGCCGGCAGGCCCCTCGGCGGAGGTGCTGCCGCGGGATTGCCTCCGGGTCCGCCGCCCCTGGGATTCGCGGGCTTGGCCCCTCGCGAACCGCGGCTTCTTCCGCCTGCGCAGCGCCATCCCCGGCCTGATGGAGGCCTGACGCCGCAGATGGTCGGCGGCAGGCGCCCCCGACGCCATGTTCCCGGGACCGCGGGGCGACGCCCGCGCCCGCATCCGGAGGTTCCGCCATGGACAGGGTCCTGTACGTGCTCGTCACCCTCGTGGAATCGGTGCTCGGGATCTTCGGCGTGCGGGCGCTCTACGAGCAGCCCGCCTACACGGTGGTCGAGCGTCTCGACCGCGGGGTCGAGATCCGGTCCTACGCGCCGCGCCTGGCGGTCGAGACCGATTCCCGCGGCCAGGGCGACGGCGAGGCCTTCGGCCGGCTGTTCCGCTACATCACCGGTGCGAACCGGGGGGGCGACCGCATCGCCATGACCGCGCCGGTGGAGACCGGCGGGCGGCGCATCGCCATGACGGTCCCGGTGGAGCAGGACGGGGCCGGCACGATGCGCTTCTTCCTGCCGCGCGCGGTGGCGGCGGCCGGGGCGCCCGCGCCGACCGAGCCGGGGATCCGGCTGGTCGAGATCCCGGCCGAACGGATCGCGGCGTTGCGCTTCTCCGGCCGTCTCACCCCGGAGGCGCGGGCCGCACAGGCGCGCATCCTCGCCGACGTGCTGGCGGCGGCGGGACGGAGAACCGAGGGCGCGCCGTTCGTCATGGGATACGATCCCCCCTTCGCGATCCCGTTCCTGCGCAGGAACGAGGTGGCCGTCCGGCTGGCCTCCCCGTGAGCCGGAGGCGGCGACGGGGGCCGGTCCCGGCCGGCATCCCGATGGCCCGTCGCCGAACTTCCCGATTGCGTAATATTCCCGGAAGTTACTTCCAAATATGCCCGAAGATCCCGGACGATGGTTCGATGATGTTATATCTGCGCAACACTGTGCGTCATTCGATGGTCTTTTCCGGCACGGGCAGGGATTAAACAAAACGTGAATTGCGACCCGAACCCGACCCGAGATCAGTGACGCTCACGCAGCCGACGGGAAGCGGCGCGAGCCTTGAATTCAGGTTGGGGGAAGATATGCACGCCCTACGTGGCAGCTTGATCGCGTCCGTGGCCCTGTTGCCCGGTGTCGCGCAGGCTCAACAAGCCGTCACCCTCGGTGAGATCAGCGTCGTCTCGACGTCGCCGGTGGGTGCGGGCGGCGGCAATTCCAGCGGCGCCCAGACCCTCGATACCCTCGCCCAGACCGCGCCGACGCTGCCGGCTCCGGCCGGCGGGGTGCGCCTTCGGGGCTCGGAGCAGCCGCTCAACAAGATCCCCAGCACCGTCGAGACCGTCACGGCGCGGCAGATCGAGATCGACCGGGGCTCCGACAACGTGATCGCCACGCTGGCGCGGCAGACGCCCGGCGTGAACCTCAACGATTCGCAGGGCAATTCGAACCGGGTCGATCTCAGCTATCGCGGCTTCACCGCCTCGTCCGTGCAGGGCGTGCCGCAGGGGCTCGCCGTCTATCAGAACGGCGTGCGCATCAACGAAGCCTTCGGCGACGTCGTCAATTTCGACCTGATCCCCCCGCAGGCGATCCAGCGGATCGACGTCGTCACCGGCAACCCGGTCTTCGGCCTCAACGCCATCGGCGGCGCGGTCAACATCCAGATGAAGAACGGCTTCACCTGGCAGGGCACCGAGATCTCGGCCTGGGGCGGCTCGGACGCGCGCACCGCCGGCTACCTCGAATACGGCAAGGTCTCCGGCCCCTGGAGCTTCTATTTCACGGGCGACGGTTTGAACGACCGCGGCTGGCGCTACCAGAGCCCGAGCACGATCGGCCGCCTCTACGCGGATCTCGGCTACCGCTCCCAGGATTCGGAGTTCCACCTGATCGGGCTCGCCGCCCGCAGCTTCTACGGCGCCGCCGCCGCGACCCCGGTGGACTTCACCCACCGCGATCCGCGGGCGATCTTCACCTACCCGCAGACCCAGACGACGCAGGTCGGCACGATCCAGCTGACCGGCCGGGTGGACATCTCGCCGACCTGGGATCTCGCCGGCAACGCTTATTACCGGCGCTTCAGCGAGAATTACGTCGACGGCAACCAGGGCAACTTCGAGAATTGCAGCAGCCGCAGCAGCTTCCGGGGCTCGCTCTGCTACCAGGACGACGCGTTCAACGTGAACGCGCCGCCTACCAGCCAGGTGGCGGCCCGCCGGGCCTACGCCAACCAGTTCGCGATCCTGGGCCTGAACAACCGGACGATCCCGTTCCTGCGGAACATCCCCTACGGCACGATCGACACGACCCTGACCGAGGCCGAGTCGTATGGTGGCTCGCTGCAGGCGGCCAACCGCGACCGGATCTTCGGCCTGAACAACGCCTTCGTGGTCGGCGGCAGCGTCGACGCCTCAACCTTCGCGTTCAAGTCGTCCAGCCAGCTGGGCGTGATCAATCCGAACCTGTCGATCACCGTCGACCCGAACAACCCGTATTACGGCACCATCCCGGGGCTCGGCACGCCGGACATCCGCACCCTCGGGGCGATCGGCCTCGCGCCCAGCTCGGTGACCGGCTCGACGCTGTATCTCGGCCTCTACGCCACCGACACGCTGGACCTCACCGACCGGCTGTCGCTGACCGGCGGCTTCCGCCTCAACTACGCCCGCATCCAGACACGCGACCAGACCGGCTTCTCGCCGGACGTGACCGGCGTGCACGAATACACCAAGGTCAACCCGCTCGCGGGCCTGACCTACCAGTTCGACCCGGCGGTCAACCTCTACGGCAGCTATTCGGAATCGAACCGTGCCCCGACCCCGCTGGAGCTGTCCTGCTCCAGCCCGACCCAGCCCTGCCTGCTGCCCAACTCGCTGGTGGCCGATCCGCCGCTCAAGCAGGTCACCGGCCGGACCTACGAGGCCGGCTTCCGCGGGGTGATCCCGAGCTTCCTGTCGGGCGGCGCCCTGACCTACAAGGCCGGCGTCTACCGCACCGACCTGAGCAACGACCTCTATCAGGTCGCCGTCGCCGGCAATGCCGCCAGGGCCTACTACATCAACGTCCCGGCGACCCGGCGCCAGGGCATCGAGGTCGGCGCCGAATACGCCGTCACCCCCGACCTGCTGGTCTACGCCAACTACGCCCTGGTCGACGCGACCTTCCAGTTCAACGCGACCCTCTCGTCGCCCAACAACCCCCTGGCCAGCACGGGGGCGACCGGCGGTGCCGTGGGCGGCGACGTGATCCCGAACGGCGGCATCCGGGTGCGGCCGGGCGACAAGATCCCGCTCATCCCCGATCACCAGATCAAGGCGGGCTTCGAGTACAACATCACCCCGAACTGGCGCTTCGGCCTCAACGTCTCGGCTTTCTCGTCGTCCTATTTCCGCGGCGACGAATCGAACCTGAACCGCAAGTTGCCGGCCTACTACGTGATGAACCTGACGACGAAGTATCAGGTCACCAAGAACCTGGAGATCTTCGGGCTGATCACCAACCTGACGAACAACCGCTACGCCACCTTCGGCACCTTCGCCGAGACGGGGGCGGTCGCCGGCAACCTGTCGATCAACGATCCCCGGACCACGACGCTGGCGCAGCCGCTCTCGGTCTATGCCGGCCTGACCTACCGGTTCGGGGAAGATCCGGTCCCGATGGCGCCGGAGCCGATCATCAGGAAGTACTGATCCCGCCCGCGGGACCCTGACGGCACCCGTGAGCGCGACGCGGCCGGGGTGAACGCCTTCACCGCGCGCGCCTGCGACGCGGACGGCCGGCCCGTGCTGGTGCGGGCCGGGCCGGCCTCCTCAGCGTCGATCCAGCCGGGGACGTCCGCCGGACGTCCCCGTTCCCCGGTCAGGCCGCGTCCGGCATGCGGTCCAGGAGCTTGTCAAGGGTGATCGGGTAGTCGCGCACGCGGATGCCGGTGGCGTTGTAGATCGCGTTCGCCACCGCGGCGGCGATCCCCGAGATCCCGAGCTCGCCCACGCCCTTCGCCTTCATGGGCGAGGACCGCGGGTCGACCTCGTCGAGGAAGATCACCTCCTGATGCGGGATGTCGGCGTGGACCGGCACCTCGTATCCGGCGAGGTCGTGGTTGGCGAAGAAGCCGCGCTTGGTGTCGACCGCCAGCTCCTCCATCAGGGCCGCCCCGGTGCCCATGACCATCCCGCCGATCACCTGGCTGCGGGCCGATTTCGGGTTGAGGATGCGACCGGCCGCGCAGACCGCCAGCATCCGCCGGACCCGGACCTCGGCGGTGTAGACGTCCACGGCGACCTCGACGAAATGCGCCCCGAAGGTCGAGACCTGCTGCTCTTTCGAGACCTTGCCGAACTCGATCGTGTCCTCCGCGACCAGCTCCCCGTCCGCGGCAGCCTGGGCGAGCGGGATCGCGCGGTTGCCCGCGCGGACCTCGCCCTCCTCGAACACCGCGTCGGTGGCGTTGAAGCCGAGCTTCTGCGCCACGGACTCCCGCAGCTTCACGCAGGCCGCATAGACGCCCGCCGTCGACGAGTTGGCGCCGAACTGGCCGCCCGAGCCCGAGGAGACCGGGAAGTCCGAGTCGCCGAGCCGCACCGCCACCTTGTCGAGGGGCACGCCCATCATCTCGGCGGCGGTCTGGGCGATGATCGTGTAGCTGCCGGTGCCGATATCGGTCATGTCGGTCTCGACCGTGACCGTGCCGTTGCCGTCCAGTCGCACCCGGGCGCCCGACTTCATCACCATGTTGTCGCGGAACGCCGCCGCCATGCCGAGGCCGACGAGCCATTGCCCGTCCCGGACCTGGCCGGGCTTCGGGTTGCGCTTGGCCCATCCGAACTTCTCGGCGCCGAGCTTGAGGCAGCCGACGAGGTCGCGGTGGGAGAAGCGCAGGTCCGGTTGGGTCGGGACGACCTGCGTGTCGTTGCGGATGCGGAACTCCACCGGGTCGAGGCCGAGCTTCTCGGCCATCTCGTCCATGGCGACCTCGAGCACGGCGAGGCCCGGGGCCTCGCCCGGCGCCCGCATGGCGTTGCCCTCGGGCAGGTCCAGATGGGCGAGCTTCATGGCGGTGAGGCGGTTCTTCCCCGCGTAGAGGAACTTGGTCTGGTTCACCGCCGTCTCGGGATCGCCGTCCGGCAGGTTGCCGGAAGTGCTCTCATGCGCGATCGCCGTGATGGTGCCGTCCTGCGTGGCGCCGATCCGGACCCGCTGGATCGTGGCCGGCCGGTGCGTGGTGTTGTTGGCGATGAGCGGGCGCGTGAGCGCGACCTTCACGGGCCGCCCCGTCGCCTTGGCGGCCAGCGCCGCCAGCACCGCGTCGGCGCGCACGAACAGCTTGCCGCCGAAGCCGCCGCCGACATAGGGGGCGTCGAGCCGGACCTTGTCCTTCGGCAGGCCGAGCATCTTGGCGAGGCTGCCGTGGCCCCAGCCGATCATCTGGTTGGCGGTCCAGAGCGTCACCCGGTCGCCGTCCCAGGCCGCCGTCGTGGCGTGCGGCTCCATCATGGCGTGGCTCTCGTCGGCGGTCGTGTAGGCCGCGTCGAGGGTCACGGGCGCCTGCGCGAAGGCCCCCTCGAAATCGCCGACGCGCTCCTCGCCGTCGCCGCCGCTGCCCTCGCCGCTCTCGGCCGGGACCGGCTCGGCGGTCTTCGCCGCCGCCGCGAGGTCGAAGGCGCCGGCTTCCGGGGCGTACTCGACCGCGACCAGGAAGGAGGCCGCCCGGGCCTGCTCGAAGGTTTCGGCCACCACCACGGCGATCGCCTGGTGGTAGTGCTGGATCACGTCGCCGCCGAACAGGTAGGCGACGTTCATCACGCCGCGCTCGATCCGGGGCGTGTCGAGGGTGGTGACGATACCGATGACGCCGGGGGCCTGCCGGGCCGAAGCGGTGTCGATGCTGCGGACGCGGCCCTTGGCAATGGCCGAGCCGAGCACGTAGCCGTAGGCGGCCTCGGGCGCCGCGTCGTGGCGCTCGTAGGCGTAGGGGGCGGTGCCGGTGGTCTTGTACTTGCCGTCGATCCGGTCGGTGGGCTGGCCCACGACCTTGAGCCGGTCGATCGGGTTCGGGCCGGCGGGGGTGTCGAACTTCATGGCTCAGGCCCTCGCTTGGTTGAGCGCGGCGCCGAGGGTCCGCTCGGCGAGCTTCAGCTTGTAGGCGTTCTCGGGGGTGGGCTTGGCGTCGGCGAAGACCCGGTCGGTCACGGCCTTCGCGCCCTTCGGCAGGTCGGCCTCGGCCGCCGCGTCCCGCCAGGGCTTGGCGGCGACGCCGCCGAAGGCGACGTGACCCGTCCCGTCCTTGCCGAGGATGGCGGCCACCGAGACCAGCGCGTAGGCATAGGAGGCGCGGTCGCGGACCTTGCGGTAGATATGCGTGCCCGCCACCGGCTTCGGCAGCGTCACCGCGGTGATGAGTTCGCCGGGCTCGAGGTTCGTATCCCGTTCGGGGGCGTCGCCGGGCAGGCGGTGGAACTCGGCGATCGGGATCCGGCGCTCCGTGCCCGCGGCATCGACCGTCTCGACGGTGGCGTCGAGCACCCGCATGGCCACCGCCATGTCGCCCGGATGCGTGGCGATGCAGGCGTCGCTGCCGCCGATCACCGCGAGCTGCCGGTTGACCCCGTCGAGGGCCGAGCAGCCCGAGCCGGGCCGGCGCTTATTGCAGGCCTGGGCCGTGTCGTAGAAATACGGGCAGCGGGTCCGCTGGAGCAGGTTGCCGGCGGTGGTCGCCTTGTTGCGCAGCTGGCCCGAGGCGCCGGCCAGCAGCGCCCGGCTCAGGACCCCGTAATCCTTGCGCACCCGCGGATGGGCCGCGAGGTCGGTGTTGCGCACCAGGGCGCCGATGCGCAGGCCGCCCTCCGCGGTCGGCTCCACCGTGTCGAGGCCGAGGCCGTTCACGTCCACGAGGTGGCGCGGGGTCTCGATCTGCAGCTTCATCAGGTCGAGGAGGTTGGTGCCGCCGGCGATGAACTTGGCGTCGGGCGTCCCGGCGACGGCGGCGGCGGCTTGAGCGGGCGTGCTCGGGCGCTCGTAGGTGAAGGACTTCATGCCTGCCCCCCGGCGACTTCGGTCATCGCCTCGACGATGTTGGAATAGGCGCCGCAGCGGCAGATGTTGCCGCTCATGCGCTCGCGGATCTCGGCTTCGGTGACCCGGGGTGCGGCATCGAGGTCGACGGTGACGTGGCTCGGGATGCCGGCCTTGATCTCCTCGAGGACGGCCACGCCCGAGCAGATCTGGCCCGGCGTGCAGTAGCCGCACTGGTAGCCGTCGTGCTTCACGAAGGCCGCCTGCATCGGATGGAGCTGGTCCGGCTGGCCGAGCCCCTCGATCGTGGTGATCTCGGCGCCCTGGTGCATGATCGCGAGCGTCAGGCAGGCATTGATGCGCCGCCCGTCGACGATCATCGTGCAGGCGCCGCACTGGCCATGGTCGCAGCCCTTCTTGGACCCGGTCAGGTGCAGGTGCTCGCGTGCCGCGTCGAGCAGGCTGGTGCGGGTGTCGAGGTCCAGCGTGCGCCGCTCGCCGTTCACCGTGAAGGTGACGGTGGCGAGGACCGGCGCGTCGGTCCGTGCGGTGGTCTGTGAAGTCCCGGCACCCCGGTCCTGGGGCGCGGCGGCGGTAGCTCCCACCATCAAGTTTCTCTCCGGTTCAGATCACAAGGGCAGGGACGGCGCGTCTCGGTCTCCGGGCCGGCGCCGCCGCCGACGCGCGTCGGCCCATCGCAGGCGGGACACCCGGGGAAACACCGACACCCTGGATTGGCTCCAAGGTAGCGCCCACGTCCCCGATGGTCAGGGGTCGACGGGATCATCGACCCGAAAATCGCGGGCCCCGCGGTCGGAGGCCGCGGGCCCGACCGATCACGAGACGCATGCGCGCCGACCGCGGTGCGGCGCTGCGGGTGGCGCCCGGCGGCGGCCGGGGACGTTGACGCCAAACGAAAGGGCCGACCCGAAGGCCGGCCCCAACGTGCGCCCTGCGAAAATTCCTACTCGGCCGCCGTCATCTCGGGGGTGTAGTGGCCGCACCAGTCCTGGGCACCGACAATCGGCCACAATCCCTTGGACTCGGGCGCGGGCTGGCTGACCGGCGGGTTGAAGCGGCACAGGCCGGCATCGTTCTGGGCGACGGCGCCGTTGCCCTTGTGCTCGTCGAAGAACCGGCAGGTCTCGCACTTGGCGTTCATGGTCAGGCTCCTGTGAAGCCGGCGGCCGCGGCCGCCCTGGCGGGGAACGGAGAGCGTGGACCTTAGAAGTGATCCAATCTGCTGGCCCAACGTCGGACGGATCCGGCGGGTTCCCCATCGGGTAAGGCCGGCGACGGCCCTCACCCGGCCGCGGCGAGGCCCGATCCGGCGGCGACCGCCACCGCGGGAGCGCCGACCGCCGCGGCGTAGTCGGCGATCGGGCGCGGCTTGCCGAACAGGTAGCCCTGCATCTCGCCGCAGGCCTCCTCCGTGAGGAACTTCATCTGCGCGTGGGTCTCGACGCCCTCCGCGACCACGCCCATGCCGAGGCTGCGGCCGAGGCTGAGCACGGCGCGCACGATCACGGCAGCCTGCGGTCCGGTCCCGAGCTGCGCCACGAAGGAGCGGTCGATCTTCAGCTTGTCGAACGGGAAGGCCTGGAGGGTGGCGAGCGACGCGTAGCCGGTCCCGAAATCGTCCATGCTGATCCGGATGCCGTAGCCCTTCAGGCGCCGGAGGATGCCCACGGCCCGCGCCATGTCGTTGATGATGATGCTCTCGGTGACCTCCAGCTCCAGGCGGTCCGGCGACAGGCCGGTCTCTGCCAGGATGGCCAGGACGGACTCGGGCAGATCGGGCTTCTGGAACTGGCGCGGCGAGAGATTGACGGCGACCTTCAGGGGCTGCGCCCATTGCGCCGCCTCGCGGCAGGCCTCGCGCAGCACCCAGTCGCCGAGCACCACGATCAGGCCGGTTTCCTCGGCGAGCGGCACGAAGACGCTCGGCGCAACGCTGCCGCGGACCGGGTGCGTCCAGCGCAGCAGCGCCTCGAACCCGACGAGCGCCCCCGTGTAGCCGTCCACCTGCGGCTGATAGTGCAGGCTCAAGGTATCGTCGTCGAGAGCCTGCCGCAGGTCGCGTTCGAGCATCCGCCGCTCCTCGGCCTCCTCGTCCATGGCGGGGGTGAAGATCCGGTACGTGCCGCGGCCCTCGGCCTTCGCCCGGTAGAGGGCGAGGTCGGCGCGGCGGTAGAGGGGCTCCGCATCCATTCCGTGCTCGGGCGCCAGCGCGATGCCGATGCTCAGGCCGACGCCGACCCGGTGCCCGGCCACGCTGAACGGGCTGTCGAACAGGGCGATGAGGCGCTCGGCCAGGGCGGCGGCCTCCGCCGCGCCCCCGTCCGAGAGCACGGCGAACTCGTCGCCTCCGAGCCGGGCCACCGCCCCGTCCCCCGCGGCGCGCCGCAGGCCGGCCGCCACGCGGCGCAGGAGTTCGTCCCCCGCTTGGTGGCCGAGGCTGTCGTTCACGCTCTTGAAGCCGTCGAGGTCGAGGTAGAGGACCGCGCAGGCGCCCCCGCGCAGGGCGATGTCGGCGAGGCTGCGCGCGAGGGTCTCGTGGAAGAGCGCCCGGTTCGGAAGGCCGGTGAGCACGTCGTGGCGCGCCAGGCGGGCCACCTCGGCCTCGGCGGCCTTCCGCTCCGTGATGTCGGTGAAGGTCCGGACGAAGCCGCCATCCGCCAGCGGCACGGTGCGGATCTCCAGCACGAGGCCGTTCGGCCGCGCCCGCTCGTGGACCTGCGTCTGCCCGGCCTCGCCGCGCTCGATCCAGGCCCGGGAGGAGCGGTCCGTGAGTCGGCGCTCGCGGCGGCTTGCCTCATGGCGCAGCACCGCCCGGTAGCTCGGCTGCGCCTGCATCATCGCCCGGGGCAGATCGAGGAGCGCCAGCGCCCGCTCGTTGCACACGCGCACCGCACCGCCCGCGTCGACCATGATCAGACCCTGGTCCATGCTGTCGAGGGTGGCGTCGAGCAGCAGGGTCTTCTCCCGCAGCATGTGGCTCTGTCGGGCCAGGGCGACGTTGATCCGGCGCAGGTGGTCCAACATCAGCGTCAGCGCCGCGAAGGCCAGGATCACGGCCATCATGGCGGCGATGCCGCCGGCCAGCACGCCGCGGGCGAGACCGAGCTGCGGGATCGCCAGGGCGGGATCCGGCACCACCCGGGCGGCCGCCATGGCCAGGAAGTGCAGGACCGCGATGGCGAGGGTCAGGACGGTCGCGGCCGCGAACCGGGCCCGCGGGCCGGCGGGCCCGACATGGATGGCCATCCCCACCGCCGAGAGCAGGCAGCCCGCCGCGATCGCCGTGACGGCCAGGGCCGGGTCCCAGGTGAAATGCCCGGGCAGCCGCACGCCGGCGATGCCGAGGAAATGCATGCCGGCGATGCCGATCCCCAGCACCAGGCCGGCCCCGGCCCCCGCCCAGCGCGACGGCGTGGCCCGGGCGAGCAGGAAGGCCGCGGTGGCGGCCGCGATGGCGACCAGCAGGGAGAGCAGGGTCGTGCGCGGCTCGTAGCCGAGCACCACCCCGGGATCGTAGCCGAGCATGCCGATGAAGTGCGTGCTCCAGATCCCGGCTCCGATCGAGAAGCCCGAGGCCAGGAGCCAGATCGGCCCGTGCCTGTGGGCCTGGACGCGCTGCTCGAGCTTGAGGGCGACCGCGCAGGAGATCCAGCAGATGCAGGCCGCCAGCGCCACCACCCAGGCGGTGTGTTCCTCGGTCAGGCAAGCGAAAGCGCGATACATCGAGGTGCCCCGCCCATCTGCGATGGCCGGAACCGTAACCTGCGGATACTAATCAGAAGTTGCATAAGCTGCGGTCGCGGACGGCCCGGCACCCGCGGGCGGGCGTTTCCGGCGCGATTGTCCCACCCCTTCAGCGCAGCCTCTTTGCCCTATAGCCTCGCCCGGGTCGCGGCGACGAACGGGCCGCGCCGGCCTTCAACCGTGGCTTTCAACCGGCCGCACCGCGAAGTCCGCCAGCAGCTCCTGGAGTTCGTCCTCGTGGACGAGGCGCGCCGCCTCTTCGGGGGGGAACCATCGCAGCGTGCGCTGATCCTGCTCCGGCCAGCGCGCATGCTGGGCTTCGACCCGCAGCGGGTAGACGCGGACCATGCAGGGGAACGCCCGGCCGTGATCGAAGCGCTTCTGATAGTGGTACCGACCGACCGGGCTCGCCGCGATCTGCCCTTTGAGACCCGCCTCCTCGAAGGCCTCCCGTTCGGCCGCCTGATGGGCCTTCCGGCCGGACATCGGCCAGCCCTTCGGAATGATCCAGCGGCCCGTATCCCGCGAGGTGATCAGCAGGATCTCGATCCGGCCCTCCGCGTCGACGCGGAACGGCAGGGCCGCCACCTGCTTGAGCGGCTTCAGCGGTTTGACATGCGCCTTCCGGAGCAGCTTCTTCAGGTTCGGCCGCTTGGATGACGTCTTCAGCGCCGACCTCGGGGAAGTTGGGGGGCGGGGTTTCTGATGTTGCTTTTGCAAGGCCAAGACTCCTCGCGCTTTTACATAAGTTTAATACGATCCCAATTCAGCCCGTGCGAATCGGCACCGAGCCATGCCCGCAGCGCTGTGCTCATCCCCGGCAGCCCGCTTGTCTCGGGCCGGCTCCTCCGCGAAAGCTCCTGCGTCAAATGTCCACGAGGCACGGTATGCCGGTCGAGATCGAGCGCAAGTTCATCGCGAACCCGTCGGTTCTGGCACTGTGCCGGGAGGGAACGCACTTCGTTCAGGGCTATCTCTTCACCGACGCCGCCAACACGATCCGGATCCGCCGCGCCGGGGCGCGCACGCTCATCACGTGGAAGAGCCCGCGCCGGGGCGCCTGCCGGGACGAGATCGAATTCGCCATCCCGCCCGAGGACGGCGCGGCGCTCCTCGCCACGGTGCCGCCCGACCGGCGGCTGGAGAAGACCCGCTACCGGGTCGTCCATGCCGGAGCGACGTGGGACGTCGACGTGTTCGGCGGGGGGCTCTCGGGCCTGATCCTGGCCGAGATCGAGCTGGAGCGCGAGGACCAGCCGGTGGTGCTGCCCCCCTGGGTCGAGGGCGAGGTCACCGGCGACGCGCGCTACCGCAACTCGCGCCTGGCCGCGGGACTGGTGCCGGAGCGGCAGGCGGCTTGACCGTCTGCGCCCCCGCCGGATCCATCGGGTTGGACAGGCGGCGTTCCAATGGGACGCCGCCAAGCGCCGGATTGCCGGGACGCGGGACGAGCCGCCCGGCGTGCCGCTCCCGGGGCTGACGGATAGAGCCGGTTTTGGACCGGATGGAGCCCGCCGGCCGAGGGCGCCGGGCCGGCTTGCGAAGCCTGTCTGCGCGGATGGCTAGAGACCTTCGGACCGTGCTGTCCCTGACGGATCCGGGCGAAGGCGCCCGGACCGGTCAGCGCAGCTTGGGTCAGCGCAGGGCCGGCGGAAGACGCCGCTTCCAGCGTTCCCCGAGCCGCAGGTCCTTCGTTCGCCGCCCGGCCGTCGATCGCGGCGACGGACCTTGACCGGACGCGGCCGCCAGGGGGGGCGCCTCCGCGACGGGCAGGGGCGGCTCTGCGGCCGGACGCGGCGGTGCCGCCTGCACCTGGGGGGCGATGTCCTGCTCGGACGCGGGAGCCCGGGTACGGCGCGGCCGCCGCACCCGAGGTGCCGGCACGGCCTCGTCCGCCGGTTCGGCCACCGGCTCGTCCGGAATCTCGAACATGGGGACGAGGCTCGGCAGAACCCGGCGAGCCGGTGTCTCCGGCGCCTTCCGTTCCGGGCGTTGGGCCGGCGCCGCCTGAGGCACGGATGCCGGCGGCTCCATCGCGGCCTGCGCCAGTTCCGGCCATAGAGTCTTGTCCGGGCGGGAGCGCGCTTCAGTGGCAGTCAGCGATGTGCGGGCCGGACGGGTCTGCTTGACTTCGACCATGAACGGTCGCGCGCTGCGGCGCTTCATGTAAGACGATCCTTGGAAGCATTCGAGCCCGCACATCGGCGGCACGAACATATCCAGGTTAAGCCTGATCTCGGCCGTTGTCCAGAAAGACGGGCGCGTACTGATCAAATTTCTTTGTAGTTGAAATCGGCTGCCGTCATATCCAAGCGGTGAGCCGAGAAATGGAAGTCGTGTTCACCGGGGCCATTCAGGAAGGTGTTGCGTGCTGCCGTTGGAGAGGCGCCACCCGGCCGGCCCGCGTGCGGGAGCGGCGGCGGCGAGGACCAGGGTCCTTCCGGATCGGGCGGCCTGCGCCGGCGCGGAGCTCAGCCGGCGCCCGCACCCGGACGCTGCCGTCCGTGATCGTCACCGCGGCGGTGCCGGACGCGACGCCTTCGGCAGCCTGCAGGGCGCCCTGGATCGTCGCCGACAAAGTCATCACCTCGGCGAGAACTTGCTCATGGCCGATCGTCACGCGTGATGATCAGCGATCGATCGCCGACGTCAGTTCAGGCGCCGTCGCTGCTCCACCACGTGCCGCTGTGCCAGCCGCCGTCCCAGCGCCATCAGCAGCGCGTCCGCCTGGGCCTTCAGCACCGGATCCCCGGCGGCGACGATCGCGTCCTGCGCGGCGATGGCATGCTCGACCGCCCGGTCCAGCGGCGTCTCCCCGGCACCGGGCGTGACCTCATCGCAGAGGCCCTCGCTCGCGCGCAGCCGCGTGACATCCACCAGGATTCCGCGACCGCCGGCCGGCCGGCCCGTATGGTCGCCGAAGATGCGGCCGCGGGCCAGAACCCAGTGCGTCCGGCCGTCGATGGAGATCACCCGGTACTCGGCGATGTACGGGCTCCCCTCCGCGGCGCTGCGGCGGATCAGGCCGATGACCCGTTCGCGGTCGTCGGGATGGGTGATCCCGTCGTAGAACGCCAGCGGGAGACCCGCTTCGGCCTCGGCGGGATCGACCGTGAAGAGGCGAGCCGCGAAGGCATCGACTCGTACGCGGTCCGTGGCGGCATCCCAGTCCCAGTGTCCGATCATGTCCGCGGTCTCGCCCGCGATCGGGAACGCCCTGGAACGGTTCCGACCGGCGTGCGGCTTAGTCTTGGGCATGGCGGTGTTCGTATTCGTCCCCGATCACCTCTTATTAGGATGTCTGTCACAACCTCAAGGGATTCTTGGCGCAATTATGCAACTGTTGCTTGCTGGGCACTCGCGTGTCGGCATTCTTCTGTATTATGAATGCTCCCGCCAGCCTGCGTGCCGAAGCTTGACCGCCGATGGGACCCAAAGCACCTGATCCGGGCGGATCCTTCGGGGATGCGGCGCCGGAGGACAACCCGTTCGATCACCGGGCCCGTCCGCCCGAATCGGCGACGGGGCGGCTCCTGCAGCGGATCGCCGAAGCCCTGGCGATTCCGGCAGCCACCCTGTACGGCCCGCGCGCCGCCGAACGGGACGATGGCGGTGCCGAACGGCGCGCCGACGAGGCGGAGGCTCTCCTGTCCGCCTTCCGGCGGATCGAGGATCCCGAGCTTCGCCATCGTCTCCTGGACCTCGTGCGGAATCTCGCGGAGCGACGCGCATCGGCTCGCCCGTAACGCGCTTCGCCCCTGATCCGCTTCGCCCGTGACGTGCTTGGCCCGCCACGTGCTAACCTTTGCCGGGTTGCAACGCTCGGGCGAGTCGGCATGCTGAACAGACGATCCTTCATGGCCCTGTCGGGCGCCGCCCTCGCGGCCCCGGCCTTGGCGCAGGGCAGTGCCGCGCGGACGCTCAAATTCATCCCGCAGGCCGACCTGACGGTGCTCGATCCGATCTGGACGACCGCCTACGTGACCCGCAATCACGGGCTCGCCGTGTTCGACACGCTCTACGGCACCGATGCGCGCTATGCCGCCCAGCCGCAGATGGTGGCGGGCCACACGGTGGAGAACGACGACAAGCTCTGGCGCCTGACCCTGCGGCCCGGGCTGACCTTCCACGACGGCAGCCCCGTGCTCGCCCGCGACTGCGTGGCGAGCATCGCCCGCTGGGGCAAGCGCGACGCCATGGGCCAGACGCTCATGGCCTACACGGACGAACTCTCGGCCCCCGACGACCGGACGATCCAGTTCCGGCTGAAAAAGCCTTTCGCGCTCCTGCCGGAGGCCCTCGGTAAGGTCGGATCCTCGATCTGCGCCATCATGCCGGAGCGGCTCGCCAAGACCGACCCGTTCACGCAGGTGACCGAGATGGTCGGCAGCGGCCCCTTCCGCTTCAAGGCGGACGAGCGCGTCGTCGGCGCCCGGGTGGTCTACGAGCGCTTTGCCGGCTACGTCCCCCGCGAGGGCGGCGAGCCGCAATGGACCTCGGGTCCGAAGCGCGTCTTCGTCGACCGGGTCGAGTGGCACGTCATTCCCGACCAAGCCACCGCCGCCTCGGCCATGCAGACCGGCGAGATGGATTGGTGGGAGCAGCCGCCGGCCGATCTCGTTCCGACCCTGGGCGGGCTCACGACGCGGATCACCGACCCGACCGGCCTGATCGGCTGCCTGCGGATGAACCAGCTTCAGCCGCCCTTCGACAACCCGGCCATCCGGCAGGTGCTGCTGAAGGTCGTCGACCAGACCGACTTCATGCAGGCGGTGACCGGCACCGATCCCAAGCTGATCCACGTGCCCACCGGGTTCTTCTGCCCCGGCCTGCCGATGGCGAGCGATGTCGGCCTCGATGTCCTCACGAGCAAGCGCGACTACGAGGCGGCCAAGACGGCGCTGGCGGCGGCGGGCTACAAGGGCGAGAAGGTGGTGCTGATGGGCGCCTCGGACTTCCCCAGCCTCAAGGCGCTCGCCGACGTGGCGGCCGACATGCTCACGCGCGCCGGCTTCAACGTCGACTATCAGGTCATGGACTGGGGCTCGGTGGTGCAGCGGCGCGCCAAGAAGGACCCGATCGCCCAGGGCGGCTGGAGCGCCTTCTGCACTTTCTGGGCGGGGCTCGACCAGGCCAACCCGGCGGTCAGCGCCTTCCTGCGCGGGACCGGCCAGAGCGCCGCGATCGGCTGGCCCACCAGCGAGAAGATCGAGGCGTTGCGGGACCAGTGGCTGGATGCTCCGGACACCGCCGCGCGCAAGCAGCTCGCGGGCGCCCTTCAGCGCCAGGCCTTCACCGACCTGCCCTACCTGCCCCTCGGGCAATATTTCAACCAGACCTCGTACAAGCCGTCCCTGACCGGCGTGCTCGACGGCGTGCCGATGTTCTGGAACGTGAAGAAGGGGTGACGGGCGGCGGACCGCCGTCCCGACCCGGACCTGCGGCACGGCGGTCGCTCCGAACCAGACCGAGGCCCCGGCGTCGGGAGCCGCCCGCCGTGTCTCCGTCCCGGCGAGCGGCGCCGGCAACCCGGAATCGCGGGACGTCGCCGAGCGTCGCGCGGCCTGGATGGCCGCCGGATGGCGCTTCGCGGCCCGCAGGTGCGGCAGCCCGGCGCGCGCGCCTGCAGGCGATCGCGGCCGTCAGCCTGGCGGACGCATACGCCGTCGGGCTTCGACAGATCCGATCCGTTGAAGCCCGATGGCGCTTCCCAGCCGCGGCGGCCGCGGGTTAAGCTGAGGTTGGCACAGGTCACAACCAGAGATGACCGGCCCGCGAGGAAGCCCGAGACGAGACGCCCGGCCCGCCGCTCACGGGGGCCACCGCGGCGACGTCGAGCCCCGTGCGGGCCCGGCCGTTATCTGGAGCCGTGACCTGGATCGATCCGGACCCCGGGGGGCCGGCCCGAGCCCACGACACGCGCGAGGATAGGCCATGGACGACGCCGCCCTGGAACGCTCGGCGATGCGCAGGATCGGCTGGCGGCTCGTGCCGTTCCTGATCCTCGCCTACTTCGTGTCCTTCCTGGACCGCGTGAATGTCGGCTTCGCGGCGATCCAGATGAACCACGATGTCGGCCTGTCGGCGACCGTGTTCGGCTGGGGCGCCGGGATCTTCTTCCTCGGCTATTTCCTGATGGAGATCCCCAGCAACCTGATGCTGGAGCGCTTCGGGGCGCGGCTGTGGATCGCCCGGATCATGGCCACCTGGGGCCTGATCTCCGCCGCCATGGCGCTGGTGCAGGGGCCGTGGTCGTTCATCGCCCTGCGCTTCCTGCTGGGGCTCGCCGAGGCCGGCTTCTTCCCCGGCGTGATCCTCTACCTCACCTACTGGTTCCCCTCCGCCTACCGGGCGCGGATCATCGGGATCTTCATGATCTCGATCCCGATCTCGTCCTTCCTCGGCTCGCCGATCTCCGGCGCGCTGCTCAACGTGACGGGGTTCGGCCTCGCCGGCTGGCAGTGGCTGTTCATCCTCGAGGGCCTGCCGGCGGTGGTCCTGGCCGTCGCGGTCCTGTGGTTCCTGCCGGACGGGCCGCGGGAGGCGGCGTGGCTGCCGGCGGCCGAGCGGGACTGGCTGGAGCGGCAGCTCCGGTCCGAGGCGGCGCGCAACACCCGCCGCGGCGCGCCCGCGAAGCCGCCGCTCTGGGAGATCCTGCGCGACCGGCGGCTCGCCCTCTTCGCGGCGATCTATTTCGGCTCGACGGCGAGCAGCTACGGGCTGTCGTTCTGGACGCCGCAGATCGTCAAGAGCTTCGGCCTCGGCAATGTCGAGACCGGGCTCCTGAACAGCATCCCGTACGGATTCGCGTCCTTGGCCATGGTCCTCTGGGGCCGGCACAGCGACCGGACCGCCGAGCGGCGCTGGCACCTCGCGCTCTCGTTCCTGGTCCTGGCGCTGGGGCTCGCGGGCGGGACGGTCCTCTCGGGGCTCGGCCCGGTCGTGGCGGCGCTGACGGTCGCGGCGGTCGGCGTCTACATGCTCAAGGGGCCGTTCTGGGCGCTCGCGACCGAGCAGATGCCGCCCGCCACGGCGGCGGCGAGCATCGCGGCGATCAACGCGGTCGGAAATCTCGGCGGCTTCCTGGGCCCCTACCTGATCGGCGCGATCAAGGACGGGACCGGCAGCTTCACCCTGAGCCTTCTGCCCCTGGTGGCCTTCGCCTTGCTCTCGGCCGCCCTGTCACTGGTGCCGGGCCGTGCCCCGCGTCCCGACCGGGGTACGCCGCGCCCGTCGACCGTCTGAGCCCGGCGCGGCGGCGAACCGAGTCCGGGACCGGCCGGTTGGCCCTGGTGCCGCCATCGCCCGGCACGGCGCCGATCCGGACCGGATCGGGGCCCGCCGGCCGGGCGCACCGATGACCGGGAGCCGGACCCATGACGTTGGACGACGCCTTGCAGGACGCCGTCCGGGCGGAGCCGACGCGTCAGGCCGAGGCGGATCGACCGCGAGGCTCTGCCGACGGTGACCGCCGGCGCGGTCGCCGGCGGACCGCGCGGCTCGCGCGGCGTCGCGGAACATCCCCGCCGGACGATCGAGCCCGGCGGCCGGGCCGCCCGTGACCGAGATGCCGTCAGGAGATCGCCGTGCCCAAGCTCAACGCCATCCTGGAGACGGCGCTGTACGTCGCGGATCTCGACCGCGCCGAAGCCTTCTACCGCGACACAATGGGATTGCCCTGCCTCTTCACGGATTTCCGCATGCGCGCCTTCGACGTCGGCGGCCGCGGCGTCCTCCTGCTCTTCCCGGAGGGCGGGTCCCTGCAGCCGATCGAGACGCCGGGCGGGCTCATCCCGCCGCATGACGGCCGCGGCCCGGCCCATGTCGCGTTCTCGATCGACGCGGACGCCCTCGCGTCCTGGGAGGAGCATCTCGCGGCCTCCGGCGTGGCCGTCGAGGGGCGCACCCGCTGGCCGAGGGGCGGCGTCAGCGTCTACTTCCGCGACCCGGACGGGCACCTGCTGGAGCTGGCCACCCCGGGCCTCTGGAAGGGCTACTGAGACGGCGCCGGGCCGCGTCGGGGCGGCCCTCAACGCCGAAAGGGCCGCGTCCTTTCGGACGCGGCCCCTTGCGAGCTCGGCTTGGCGCGGCGGTCGGGATCCGACCGCCGCGGCGCGGTCTTAGTAGGAGCCGAACTTGTAGTTCAGGCCGGCGCGGACGACGGCGAACTCGTCGGAACGGCGGCCGATGCCGCTGTAGACGACGGGGAAGTTGTTGGCGGCGTTGATGACGAACGCGCCCTGGTTGCGGGTGTTGCGGTCGAGGTTGACGTACAGGCCTTCGACCTTGAGCGTCACGGCCGAGGAGCGGAAGAAGTTCAGGAAAGAGTCGGTGGGAAGCGCGTACTCGACGCCGCCGCCGACGGCCCAGCCGGTGCGGAAGCTGTCGTTGCCGGCGTAGCCGCCGAAGGAGCGGTCGGCGCTGCCGGAGCCGTAGGCGAAGCCGCCGGTGCCGTACACGAGGGTGCGGTCGAAGGCGTAGCCGAGGCGGCCGCGGACGGTGCCGAAGAAGTCGAGGCTGGAGAGGCCGCGCGGGTCGGTGACGTAGTAGCCGGGAGCCAGCGCGCCGGCGACGAAGGCGTTGTTCCGGTTACGGCCGAAGTCGAGGTACTGGGCGTCCGCCTCGATACCGAACACGACGCCGGAGCCGGGGTCAGCTGCCAGTTGTAGCCGATCTGGCCACCGCCGGAGAAGCCGTCCTGGCTGCGGTTGCGGAAGGAGGCGACGGTGCCGGGAGCGGCGTAGGGGAACGGCACGGCGAAGGTGTTGCCGGTGTTGCGGTCGCTGGCGTCGAAAGCGTAGCCGGCGTTGATACCGAAATAGGCGCCGGTCCAGGTGAAGACCGGGACGGGGGTGAAGACCGGCGGCGGGGCGGCGCGGCGCGGCAGGTCGGCAGCCGAGGCGGCACCGGTCAGGAGGGCCGTGGCGGCGCTCGCGAGAAGAAGCTTCTTGATCATCTGGTCCTCTGTCTCCCGTTAGGCGGGATGTGTGCGGGGCGGACAGGACGTCAGGATGTGCGGACGCGATAGTGCATTGTTGCAACAGCGTCGGCGGGGGTCCGGAGGCGGTGGACCGGAAGGTGCGCTGGAGCACATCATCTCGGCGTCGTGATCGAAGGATCGGGAACTATTTCGTGACATCTGCCGCGTCGCCCCGCCGCGATGACCAATATGTCGGGCGTCGCCCGCTCATCTCTCCGCGTCTCGCCACGCGCGGGCGATCCGATCACGCCGAACCGCTTCGGCGAAACGCTTGATCCAAGTTGTTGTCCGCGCCGTCGCGCGCAGTGAGGCTTCAACCGAAGAAGACGCCCGAGGCGACCCCGAGGCGACGTCGCGGAGGGCGCTTCATGGATCGATCGGCCTGCTTCCACGACGCGTCCCAGATGGCTGAACGTCCCCTGGATTCCGACGCCGGTCTGGTTCGGGCCTCGTGCCGGCTGGCGACCGCCCGCTTCCTCGAGGACATCGTGACGATCCTGCGGGAGACGGCCCGGGAGATCGCCGGCTCCGATGGGATTGCCGTGGTGCTGCGCGAGGGCGACGCCTCATTCTACGCCGCCGAGGACGCCATCGAGCCGTTGTGGCGCGGCCGCCGGTTTCCGTTGACCGACTGCGTTTCGGGACGGGCCATGCTCGATGGCGCGACCATCGTCGTGCCGGACATCGAGTGCGATCCCCGGGTGCCGATCGCGGCCTACCGACTGACCTCGATGCGCAGTCTCGTGGTGGTTCCGATCGGCTCCCCCGAGCCGATCGCCGCCCTCAGCGCCTATTGGTGCGCCTCCGTCATCCCCGACGACGGGACCGTTCGCCGGCTCGAGGGTCTGGCCCGGCACGCGGCGGCGGCCTTGGATCGGATCCGTCCGAGCGGGCCGTGACGGTCGGTGCCGGCCGTTCGGATCCTGCGGGCCGGCGGGATCGATCGGCCGCTCAGGCCGTTCCCCGCCTTCATCGCCCTGCACGGAAGTCCCAGACCCTCCTCATGAAGCGCCTCACCCTCATCGGCATCTTCGTCGCCCTGCTGCTCGCCATTGTGGCGATCGCGGCCACGTGGTCGACGGTCACGCCCGTCAATCCGGCCGTCGCGCCGGATACGTCGTCGACACCCAACCCCACCGCCCAGCGGAAATGATGCGGCATGACGGGCCGCCCGGCGTGCCGATCCTGATCGACCGGACCCGCTGATGAAATCTCCGTCGAGATTCTGGCAAAGAGGCACATTTCTATGCCAGATCATCCCGGTTGTGCGGCCGGGATTCGCGTCATGAGTGAGATTTCGAGGACGCCGATCGACGCGACCGACGGATTCAATACGCCGTTCGACCGGTTGCAGGCCGCCCTCGATGCATCCGGCGTGGTCGGCGCCTGGGATTGGGACATCCGCCGCGGCACCATAGTCTATGATGCCGGGGCGGCCCGGTTGCTCACCGGCGATCCGGCCCTCGCCGGTACGGAGATCAGCGGCGCCGACGCGCTGGCCGCCGTCCATCCGGACGACCATCCGTGGCTGCTGGACCAGGTCCAGCGGGCCGTGCGGTCGGGTGGTCTGGTGCTGGCCGAGTACCGCGTCGTGCAGGGCGGAGCCGAGCACTGGCTGATCAGCCGCGGACGGACCGTCCCGGATTCCGCGGGGCGGCCGGTCCGGGCGCGTGGCATCATCATCGACATCACGGAACTCCGGGAAAGCGGCGACCGCTACATCTTCACCAGCGCGGCGGCGCCGGACGACCCCTTGAGCCGTGCGGCCGATCTGGCCATCGCGCTGAGGCAGACGCTCGGCGAGGATGCGGCGTCGGAACTCCGCCTCGCGGCCGACGGATTGTTGATGAGCCTCGGCCGCGCCCTGGCCCGGACGATGGGTCGACGCTGAGCGGGATCCGGGTGAACTCCGACCGGACCGCCCACGCGATCCTCCGGGAGGATCCGCCGGGCTGGCCGGGAGGAACGCAAGGCACAGGATCTCGAGGCCGCCCGCGAAGCGTTCGGAACGCGTGCGCCGGACCGTTCGGCCGGCCCGGCGAAAGCGTCCGATCCTGCGGCTCTCGGCAGCGGTCCCGCGTCAGCGGCCCTGCGGATCCCGGGCCCGACGAAGCTCCCGAAAGCGGCGGCCAGGACACCCGGCCGCCCGAGCCGCTGCGCGGCATGCCAACCTGGGGCGCCTGACGGTGATCGCCGGCACGGTCCGGGGCCACCGCCGACCGTCGCGTCGGAGACGCGCCTGTTCGCGATGCCATTGCCGGTTCCGGCAAGCGGGCGGCTGCGCCGCACGGGTGCCGAATCTGGCCGCCACCCGGGTGTCCATGATCCCGGACGATCTTCGGTGGCACGAGACGGGTCGTCACGCGATCCCGGTGACCGACGCGGCGCCATCGCCTCTCGGAGGCCGTAGGGCACGAGAAAATCGGAATCTATTCGATGAGTCTTCGTTCGATTTTTACCTTGTTTAAACCCTTGTTGAGCCCAAACGATCTGAACGTAAACCGCTATTTGGAAATCTGCACATGAACGAGACCTTCGATGAAGCCTCCAACACCTTGGCCGTTATAACGGCCGAGCTTGTTGCGGCCTACGTGTCGAACAATCCGGTTCCGGCCTCGGAGTTGCCGGCCCTGATCGCGCGGGTGCATGGCGCGGTCAGCGGGCTCGTCGCCGGGACCCTGACGCCGGAATCCGGGGCGGCGCCCCAGGCCGAGATCGAGAAGCCGGGCGCGGCCCAGGTCCGCAAGTCGGTCCGGCAGGACGGGATCGTCAGCTTCATCGACGGCAAGACCTACAAGACGCTGAAGCGCCACTTGGCCAGCCACGGCCTCGATCCGCGCAGCTACCGGGACCGCTACGGCCTTCCGGCCGACTACCCGATGGTCGCCCCGGGCTATGCCGAGCAGCGCTCCGCCCTCGCCAAGGCGATCGGCCTGGGCCAGCCCGGCGCCATGGCCCGTCGCGGCGGCGCGAAGCGCTGATCCCCCGCGGGCGTGACGCCGCCGGACGGCGCCGCGTCCCGTTCCCCCCGACGGAGCCGGGATCGTCAATCGTCCGTCACGGCGACGGACCGGCCGGGGGCAGCCGCGGGGATATCGTTCGCCTCCGTCCGGCCACGGCATAATCCCAGGCGATCAGCCGTCTTGCCGGTCGAGGCGCTGTGCCATCGCCCTTCGCCGCCCGGTGATCGGCAAAGGCGATCGTCTCGGCCTCCCTGAGACGAATCTCCGCAGGTCTCGTCTCGGGACCAGGGTGCATCGCGCTTCGAATCTGTATAGAACAGATCATGAACAGAGCGCCTCGGATCGGCAGTTTCAACCGCCGACGCGTCCTGTCTCGGATCGCGGTGGAGCCCTGTGGATTGATCGAGAGAGCCTCAAGGCCGACGCGGCTGTACCGTTTCCACTGTACGGACGGCCACGAGCTGGTGACCGACCTGTGCGGCAGCCGGTTGCCCGACGGGGCGCCGATGCGGGCCCATGCCGAGCGCGTCGCCCTCGCTCTGATGGAGCGGGTCGTGGAGCGGTTCGATTGGTCGGGCTGGCAGGTCGAGGTCTACGACGCCAAGGGGCGGCGCGTCTGGATCCGGGCCTTTCCCGACGTGAACGTCGACACGCGGGCCGCCTGATGCGGGCGGCCGCCGAGAAGGAGAAGCAGATGGCCTACAAGCCGAAATCCGCCGCGGAGACCAAGGCGCGGGATCTGGGGCTCGCCCTGGCCCGTA
Organism: Methylobacterium sp. XJLW; assembly: GCF_003254375.1. Taxonomy (NCBI): domain Bacteria; kingdom Pseudomonadati; phylum Pseudomonadota; class Alphaproteobacteria; order Hyphomicrobiales; family Methylobacteriaceae; genus Methylobacterium; species Methylobacterium sp. XJLW. Next base: position 2,250,017 of record NZ_CP016429.1, read on the forward strand.
TCGCCGAAGGTGCGGGCCTGCCGGCGAGCATCGGGGTCGATCAGGTGCGGCGCGCGAGTCCGCGGCTGACCCCTCTGGCGGTCGGCCAGATGGTGCGCAAGGAGCGGGACACCGTGGAGGCGACCCTGGCCGAGCGCGGACTGGCGCTCGTCGATTATTCCGATCAGGGGCCGGGTCGCGGGATGGAATTCTGCATCGACACGGCCACCTGAGCGGCTCGATCAGGCGGTCGCCGGGCGGCTGCGCAGGAGACGGCCCAGGAGGCGGAACGGCAGCAGCGGCAGCTTGATCAGCGCCGTGACCACCAAAACCGCCACGACGGTAAGAAGCGCCAGAACAGAGTTCATCATGCGCGTCGGACTCCCATGACCGGCTCGCCCCTCGGGCCGGGAGTGGTACGAGGCGCCCGGAACACGGCGAGACTATGAACGGGTCAGGGCCATTCGGTCGCAGCCGGCCGTCGGGGATGAGCGTGGGCTCTGTGGCTCCGCTCGGGTGGTCCCACCCCGCAGGCCCACGCCGCGCCGTCGGGAAGCGGTTCGGGGAGGAGTTCGACATGTGCAGGCGTCTCGCCGGCGGCTGGGCCGGGTTCGCGATCTTGGTTCTGCTGCCTCTGGCCGGACCAGCCGCCGCTCAAGTCCAGGCTCAGGTCGTCCAGGCTCAGGTCGCAGAGGCTCCGATCGTCCAGGCACAGGTCCATGTGCGCTATGCCGATCCGGATCGGTTCACCGATGCCGAGAACCGGTTCGGCTCCGGGCAGCCGCTCCGGGTCACCCTCGCCGAGCTGACCCGGATCTTCCGGGATCTCGGCACGGCGCGGCTCCGCCCGGATGAGCGCCTCGACATCATCGTCCTCGATGTCGATCTCGCCGGCTTCGAGCGCCCCGGCTTCGCGACGCCGACGGGCCTGCGGGTCGTGACGGATGCGACGCCGCCACGGATCCGCCTCGCCTATGTCCTGCACCGCGGCGGCCGAATCGTCGCGCAGGGCGAGGACACGGTGACGGATATCAACTTCCTGCTGACGTCCAACCCGCGCTTCTCCACCGGCAGCCTGTATTACGAGCGCCAGCTCCTGCGCGACTGGTTTGCCCGGCGCTTTCCGGAGCCGGCGGGCCGCCACTAGGGCACGTCACCGGCGGTTCGTCCCTGCATTCGTCCTATCGGATCCGACAGGGCCGCGGACATCCGCCGTGGCGCTCGTGGAGCGCGCTGTGGCGTGGTGGCATGAAGACCGATGCGATGTCGCGACATCCGGCTTTCCGGACCCGTCGGATGGTCGCAAGACCCGGAGCCGATGGCCGCTTCGACGATGAGGGCGCCCCTATCAAGCCCCGGGGCTGTGTAGTACTTGGTCGTGATCTGCACGACGGGCCGCCCCCGGGCCGGTCGCGGAACGATCCCCGCTCCAGTCCCGCGGCGCTCGCCCGGGCTCGAGCCTCTTCAGTCGGTCGCCGCATGAGCGAGGCCTGCATCTTCTCGGCCGGCTGCAGCGAACTCGCGGACCTGGTCCGGACCTATGATTGGACGCAGACGCCGCTGGGGCCCCTGGCGGATTGGCCCCAGAGCCTGATCTTCACGGTCAGCACCCTGCTGCAATCGCCGGTGCCGATCGTGCTGCTGTGGGGCGAGGACGGCATCATGATCTACAACGATGCCTATTCCGTCTTCGCGGGGGCGCGCCATCCCAAGCTGCTCGGCTCCAAGGTGCGCGAGGGCTGGCCCGAGATCGTCGATTTCAACGACAATGTGATGCGTGTCGGACTGGCTGGCGGGACGCTCTCCTACAAGGACCAGGAACTGACCCTGCACCGCTACGGCCAGCCCGAGCCGGTCTGGATGAACCTCGACTACTCGCCGGTCTTCGGCGCGGATGGTCGGCCCGCCGGGGTCATCGCCATCGTGGTCGAAAGCACCGAGCGGGTGTTGGCCGAGCGCCGCCTGCGGGAGAGCGAGGAGCTGTTCCGCACCCTCGCCCAGGGCATCCCGCAGCTCGTCTGGCGCGCCGCGATCGACGGTGCCTGCATCTGGTCCAGCCCGCAATGGCACGCCTATACGGGTCAGACCGAGGCGACGAGCCGGGGCTGGGGCTGGCTGGACGCGGTCCATGCGGACGATTACGCGGCGGCCGAGACCGCTTGGCGCGAGGCTCCGGTGAGCGGCCACCTCTCCTTCGAGCACCGGCTCCGCAACGCGGCCGAGCAGCGCTTCTGTTGGTTCCAGACCCGGGCCGCCCCGGTCCGCGACGCGCAGGGCCGGATCGTCGAGTGGCTCGGAACCTCGACCGACATCGACGATCTGCGCCAGTTTCAGGAGCGGCAACAGGTCATGGTCGCCGAGCTGCAGCACCGGACCCGGAACCTGCTCGGCGTCGTGCGCTCCATCGCCCAGCAGACGATGGCTCAGACCGGGCCCGGCGAGACGTTCCGGGAGCGCTTCAACGACCGCCTGTCCGCCCTCTCCCGGGTCCAGGGCCTCCTCTCCCGCTCGGATCAGGAGCCGATCACGCTCCGCGCCCTGATCGAGACGGAACTCGCCGCCCTCGACGCTCCGGCCATGCAGGGGCGCATCCGGCTCCACGGCCCCGTGGTGCGGCTGCGCAAGGCGACGGTGCAGACCTTCGCGCTGGCCCTGCACGAGCTCGCCACCAACGCGCTGAAATACGGCGCGCTCACCAGCGAGGAGGGGCGCCTGACGGTGACGTGGCGGACCTACCGGGCGGACGATGGCGGCGGCCGGCTGCTGGTGGAATGGGTGGAGGACGGTCTCGTCCGTCGACCGGATTCGGCGGACGCGCCGCCGCGGGGCGGATACGGGCGGGAACTGATCGAGCACGCCCTCCCCTATGCCCTCAAGGCGACCACCAGCTACGAACTCGGCGACACCGCGCTCTATTGCGCGATCAACATTCCCCTCCCCGACGGAGAAGCCGCAGGCAGCCCCGCATGACCCCGACTCCACGCCCGCTGGCCGGCAGGCGGGTCCTGCTGGTCGAGGATGACTACTTCATCGCCATCGATCTCAAATCCGGCTTCGAGGCGAGCGGTGCCCAGGTGCTAGGACCGGTGCCCAGTGTCGGCGAGGCGCTGGCGCTGATCGCCCGCACGGCCGCGATCGACGCCGCGGTGCTCGACATCAACCTGCAGGACGAGCTCGTCTATCCCGTCGCCGACGCGCTGTACGCGCGGGGTGTGCCGTTCCTGTTCGCGACCGGCTACGATCCGGTCGCGGTGCCGTCCCTCCACGGAGCCGTGGCCCTCTGCCAGAAACCTCTCGACCCGCAGATCGTGGCGCGCGCGCTCTTCGGCTGAAGCACCGGGTCCCGCGCCCGCGCCGGACCCGGTTGTCGGGGCTTCGGCCAATCGGGCGGGTGTTTCCCGTGAAACATCTCCGCCTGCGCGCCGCTCTGCATCGGAGCGCCGTTACTGTCCAGACCGACACGAGACGGGCTTCGGACGGAGCGGCCATGCATCGGCAGGGGATGGTGGGGCTGCCGTGCGGCTCATCGATCCCCGAAGGCGCGCACGAGGGCCCCGGCGGCCAGCCACAATCCTCTCAGGAGCCATCCGAGCAGCCGAACCGCCTGGACCAGCAGCTCGATCCCTTCGAGCAGATCGACCAGCCGCCGCAACCGGCCGGGCCGGCGCGATGCCGGCTCGGCCTCGATCGACGGATCGCCCGATTCTCTGCGGTCCTGCATGCCTCCCTCCGGAGTACGGCGCCGGCCTGCGTGCGGTCGGCGTGCCTCACCATGCGGCCTGGAGGCCTGCGGCGAAGACCTGGGCGGTGGCGCCCGGACGCACGTCACCGGTGTAGCCCAGGGTCAACCGCACGCCGTCCGCCACCGGCCCGGTCAGGCTCACCCCCAGGACCGCCCCGTTCCGGCCGAGGGCGCTGGTGCGGGCGGCAAACTGCGCCCCGAACAGGCCGGAGCGGACCACCGCGTAAGTGTCGGCGAGCTCGTGCGCCCAATAGGCCCGACCCTCCAGCCGGAGGTCCGGCACGCCCGCGAAGGCGACGCTCGCCACGCGGCCGCCCACGAGGCTGCGCGCCGCGTCGAGATCGGCCACCGCGAATCCCTGGCCGCCCAACCCTTGGCCCCCGAACCCCTGGCCCACCAGGCCGCCCCGCTCGGCCACCCGGCCGCGCGTCAGGCGATCGTAGCTGAACCCCACCTCCGGCACGACCTCGACCGGCAGATCCACGGCCAGCGCGTACCCGGCAAAGCCCGCCACCCCGCCGTTCCAGCCCGAGGCCAGACCGCTCGCCTGCGACACTGCCGTGCCCAGGGCCACCGTCCGGTCGATCCGCCCGTCAGCGTACGACACCCCCGCCGTCCCGCGCAGCACCACCGGCCCCAGACGCGTCTGCGCGTACAGGCTGCCGCCGTAGCTGTCCGTGGTGAACCGGCCGAGCCCCGCCCCCCGCGACGTGCCGGTCTCGCGCAGGTAGCTGAACGCCCCGCCCACCTGCGTCTCCGCCCCGACCTGCCGGTCGACGCCCACGAGCAGGCCGCCCGCGCCGTAACCGGCGCCCGAGGCCGCCCGATCGCCGGCCCGGTCGCCGAACCCGTACAGCGCGTCCGCCCAGACCCGGCCCTCGCCCACCGCCAGCGGCTGGTCCGGCACCCCGGCGGCGCCGCGCACCTGCAGCGCCGTGCGGTTCGGGCCCAGGCCCGGATCGCCCGCGCCGAACGCCGCCGTCCCGCCGCCCAGCCCGCGCTGGTGCCGGTCGATCGCGTCGGCGATCAGCCGGCGCGCGGAGAGATCGGTCATCACCGCGTCGCCGTAGCTCTGGCCCGACAGGCTGGCCAGGCCGCCCGGCAGGGTGGCCGGGCTGGCCGCGTAGAGCGGATCGTAGACCCGCGCCCGGGCCGCGTCCGGCCGGGTGCCGGCGGCCGGGCGGGCGACGTCCAGCGCCGCGCCCACGGCCTGGGCGTTGCCGGTCTGGGAGAGGCCCAGCCCGGCGAGGTTGCCGTAGGCCGCCGGCGTGACCACGAGGTCGAGGCCGGTGGCGGCGTAAAGGGCGTCGAAGCGCGTGCCGGCCGGAAGCCCCGTCGTCGGCTGGGCGAGGCCGGTGAACGAGCCCGACAGCCCCCCTTGAGCGGTGAGGACGCCGAAGCGCTGGCCGAGGGCCGGGGTGAAGGCGTTGGTGGCGTTGCCGGTGAGGCCGCGCAGCTCCGGCACGAGGGTGCCCCCCGCCGACACCGTGCCGGTGGCCCCCAGCGCCAGGAGCCGGGCGTAGCTGCCGGCACCCGTGCCGGTGCCGGGTCCGTCGATGTCGAGGCCGAGACGGCTGCCGGGGGCGAAGGCCACCGGGCCGAGCACCGTGAGGGTGCCGGGGGAGTTGCCCGGCCGCAGGGCGCCGGCCACCGTGACCGGGGCGGCGATCGTGCCGATGCCGCGCAGGGTGCCGGCGGCGGCCACCGTCACGGGCGAGGCCCAGAGGCCGTTGAGCGCGAGCGTGCCGGCCTGGATCGTGGTCGGGCCCGAGAAGCGGCCGGTGCCGGTGAGCGTGAGCGTGCCCGTGCCGGCCTGGGTCAGGCTGGTGGGGCTGGCGGTCTCCAGGATGGCGCCGGCATAGGTGGTGGAGGCCGGGCCGGCGACCGTGAGGGCGCCGTTGCCCAGGACGGCGGAGGCGGTGCCGGACAGGCTCGCCACCGTGAGGGCGCCGCCGCCGAGGTCGAGGGCGCCGGCATTGGTCAGGGTGGTGAGGCCGGCCAGCGGCCCGGTGACCTGGATCAGCCCGGTGTTGGTCAGCGCGCCGTTGAGCTGCCCGGACAGGCGGGCGAGGCCGGTGTTGGTCAGGTCGGTGGTGAGGGTGCCGTCGCTGGCGACGAGGCCGGCATTGCCGAAGCCGGCCGGCGCGGTGAGGCTGGCGGTCTGGGCGAGGACGACGATGCCGGCATTGGCGAGTGGCCCGGCGAGGCTGTAGCGGCCGCCTGCGGTGACGGCGAGGGTCGCGCCGGCGGCGTTGGCGAGGGTGCCGTCGCTGGCGACGTTGCCGGAGACGGCGAGCAGCCCGGCGTTGTTGGCGATGGCGCCGTCGATGCGGCCGGCGCTGGCCAGCACGGTGCCGGTGTTGATCAGGCCGCCCGCGATGGCGCCGGTGTTCAGGGCTGTACCGGTGTTGGTCAGGCCGCCCGCGATGGTGCCGCTGCTGGCGAGGCTGCCGGTGTTGGCCACGCCGCCCGCGATGGCGCCGGTGTTGAGGGCTGTGCCGGTGTTGGTCAGCCCGCCCGCGAGGGCGCCGCTGTTGGCCAGGCTGCCGGTGTTGGCCACCCCGCCGGTGATCGTGCCGGTGTTGAGGGCCAGCCCGGCATTGGCGAGGCCGCCCGCGATGGTGCCGCTGTTGCCCAGGACGCCGAGATTGCCGACGCCGCCGGAGACCAGGCCGGCATTGAGGATGCGCGCCGCGGGGCCGACGCGGACCGGTGCGGCGAGGCTGCCGGTGGCGGTCAGGGTCAGGGTGCCGGCGCCGACCAGGGCGCCGCCGGTGACGGTGTTGGCGGCCGACAGGACGGCGGTGCCGGGTCCGGTCTTGACGAGCACGCCCGGCTGGCTGCCGTCGGCGATCGGACCCGCGAAGGTGGACGTGCCGCCGTCGATCTGCAGGGTGCCGGGGCCGGAGAGGGTGAGCGGGCGGGCGGTGGCGAATCCGTCGGCCAGGACCTCGAGGGTGCCACCGCCGAGGGTCAGGCCGGTGCCGGCGGCGCCGAGGTTGGCGTCGCGGGAGACGGCGAGGGTGCCGCCGTAGACGGCGGTGCCGCCGGCATAGCTGTTGGTGCCGGCGAGTTCGAGGGTGCCGAGCCCGGTCTTGATCAGGCCGCCGACGCCCGAGATGTCGTTGGCGAAGCGGCCGTAATAGGCTTGGCCGTTATAGGTGGTGTTGACCGTCCAGGTCGAGGTGAACTGGCCCGGACCGTCGATCGCCTTGCCGAGGTTGAGCAGGCCCCAGCCGAAGGTGGCGTTCGGGGCGTTGGCCGGTCCGTCGCCGAGGTGGGTGGCGGTGGTGAACATCGTCTGGGCGATCTGCGGCGCCGTCAGGAACGGGAACGCCTGCATCAGCACGGCTGCGGCACCGGAGACATGCGGCGCTGCCATCGATGTACCATTTTTTAACCCGTATCCGCCGCCTGGAACGGTCGAGTAGATACCCACGCCGGGCGCGGCTATACACCAAGCTGCTGTCACGCCGCATAGATTGCTGAAAGATCCGATTTGATTGTTTTTGTCAGTTGCGACGACTGAAACGATGTAGCCTGACAAGTCTGAAAAATCGACCTTCGACTGATCGATCGGCCGATTTTGACCATCATTGAGCTGATAGACGCCGCTGTTTGCGTTACTTGGACGTATGAAAGGATAGAACGCAACGCCGGTCGGATTGACGGCGACTTTTTCCTGATCTTCACGCTCATTGCCAGCCGCAAAGACTAGCAGCATACCTTTGTCTGCGGCACGTTTGAGGGCGCTGTACTCCGCCAGTGCGTCACCGTATTCGTATGATTGTATTTTCAGCTGAACGTAATAAGGATTAGATATTACATTGCCGTTATCATCGAGAATGAGCTTGGTCGGCAAGGAGGGGCCATAGCTGCCATTGAGAACTCGCGCCCCATTGGCTGCCGCGAAATCAACCGCGGCATTGGCATCGGTCGAGATTTCGTTGAGGCCCAATCTCTGCTTGATAAAATTGGCCTCGGCCGGGCCCATGATCGCATTCAGTGAGAGCAGCGTGCTTTCAAAAGCGACGCCCATCATCTCGCCGCCGGCTGCAGATGCCCCGATCGTTCCTGAAACGTGCGTCCCATGACTGTTGAGGTCAACGAGAAGAGTGCTGCGGATCGCTCCAGGGGGATCGGTGAGCCAAAAGTTCCGAGAGGCAGACGATATCCGCCCAGCAAATTTCGGGTGATTGGGGTCGATGCCGCTATCGACAACTGCCACCGAGACGCCGAGCCCCGTATAGCCATGCGCGTAAGCCGTCGCGGCATTGATCGCGGCGAGCCCCCAATCACCTTGGTAAGCCGACCAGTTCGAGAAATCAGCCGCTGTCAGTCCGAAAGTCGAGGGCGAGCGCGCCGGCACGGTCTGCGCCGCCACAGGTCCCAGAGCCAGCGCGAGCGTGGCGAGCGAGCTGCCGACCAGCAATCCCATCCGGACGGGGCCGCACCGTCGCGTTCCGGCGCCCGTGCTCCTGCTCGGATCACAGGATCCGGTCGCATGCTCGACGTCGCTATACTGTTGGACCATCGGACTGACCCCCGTCATGCCTGTCACAGACTTTGCGCGGGGGTTAGAAAATGCGGCTTTAACGAACTATCACATTGCAGCCACACTCTGCGCCGCGCGCAACATTCTGAAACGGGGATCCCCCTTTCTGAGACGGAAGGAACCATCCCACCGGCGCGCAGGTCAGAATCCTCCGATGCTGGGCCCGCTGCGGCCCGGTCGGGCCACACCTGCGTCGAATCGCACGCCGCAGCGACAAACGACAGTGTACAGCTGCTCGGGTCGGCGGGAGATAGGAGGACTGTCCGGATGGACGCGGCTAACGTGCGGGACGACCCGACCGCGTTGCCACGCGTCACCTTGGGGCAGGCCCTCGTTCTTCATCGGTCGCGCTAACAGCAGGTGTCAGGCTCCACGTATGTCTTCCGAGGAGAGAAACCGGGACCCGGACGTGGCACCAGCCGGCGGCGCCGCTCCGGGCGGCGAGGTCGCCTGCCTGCGGTTCGAGCCGCCCGGTGATCCGGAGGCGCTCGGCCGGGCCTGGCAGGACCATCTCGCGCCCATCTTCGACGTGAGCTTCCGCCCGGAGACCGATCTCACCATCCCGATCGCGATGCGCAGCTACCATCTCGGCGACCTGCTGGTCGGCGACGTGGTGGCGCCGGCGCACACCCTCGTGCGGACGCGGGAGATGATCGGCCAGCAGGGCCTCGATCACATCCTGCTGCAGTTCTACCGCCGGGGGCAGAGCCGCGTGGAGACCGATCACGGCACCGGCCCGGTGAACGAGGTCCAGTGCATCGTCTTCGATCTCGCCCAGCCCGTGCGCATCGTCGCGGGCGCGGTCGACGCCACCAACGTCGTGATCCCCCGCGCGCTTCTGGAGAAGCAGGGCTGCCACCCGGACGCCCTCCACGGCCGCCCCCTCGACCATGACGGCGACCCGTTCGGGCGGCTGGTCCACAATTTCGTCGCCAACGTCGTCGCCTGCGGCGACCTCCTCGACCGGCGCGAGGCCCTGGCGGCCTCGACGGCGATCACCCAGCTCTGCGCCAGCTGGCTGCGCGGCCAGGAGGAGGGGCGCCCGTCCCAGAACCAGGACGTCCGGATCCGCGTCCGCCGCCTCGTCGAGGCGGAACTCGGCAACCCGAAGCTGACGCCCGCCCTGGTCGCGGCGCGGCTCGGCCTGTCGCGCTCGACCCTGTACCGCCTGTTCGCCCCCAACGGCATCGTGGCGTATATCCGCGACCGGCGCCTGATGGCGGCGATGCGGATGCTCGTGCGCGACGATGCGTCCAAGCCCCTGCGCATCTCGCAGGTCGCCTTCGCGGTCGGCTTCTCGGACGAGCGGACCTTCCGGCGGGCGTTCAAGCGCCGGTTCGGCTTCATCCCCAGCGATGCGTCCCAGCGCCTGGACGCCCACCCCGACCCCGCGCCCGGGGCCGTCCTGCGCAACTGGATCGAGAGCCTCTGACATGCCGCGCCCGTCCACCGGTCGACGGCGCGCCGTCGCGCCTGCGGGCGTCGTGGCGTTCTGCCTCTGCCTCGCGGCCGCCGTGCCGGTGGCCGCGGACCCTTTGCGCGCCGAGACCCGGGACACGGCTCGGACGGCATCCGAGGGCGTGTCGGAGGGGCCGCCCCTCGCGCTCCGCACGAACGATCCCGAGACGTGGCGGGTCGCGACGCATCCGGTGCCGCCCCTGGTCATGGAGGCGGAGGGCCGGCTGCGCGGGTTCAGCATCGATCTCTGGAACGCCATCGCCCGGGAGCTGGGCGTCCGGACCGCCTTCGTCCGCGTCGACGACCTGCCGGCGCTGTTCGGGGCGGTCTCGGACGGGCGCGCGGACCTCGCCATCGCGGCGGTGTCGATCACCGCGGAGCGCGAGCGGCGGTTCGACTTCTCGGTCACGATGCTGGAGACCGGCCTGCGCATCGCCGTCCCGGCGGCGCCGGACGCGACCGGCTCGGCCACCGGCCGGGCCCTCCGGGCGCTCCTGAGCGACGCCACCTTCCTGCAGGTCCTCCTGGGGCTCGCCGCCCTCATCCTCGCGGTGGCGGCGCTGATCTGGTGGCTCGAACGCCGCCATCCCGGCGGCATGGCGGCGCGGGCGCGGCCGGCGCACGGCTTCGCCCATGTCCTCTGGTGGGCGCTGAGCAGCCTCGCCGCGCAGGCGGAGGAGATGCCGCGCAGCCCCCTCGCGCGGGCCATCACGGTGGTCTGGCTGTTCACCTGCATCGCCCTGGTGGCGTGGTTCACCGCCGGCCTGACCAGCACGGCGACGGTGGAGCGCCTGCGCGGCGCGATCAACGGCCCGCAGGATCTGCCGGGCAAGCGGGTGGGCACGGTCGCCCACACCACGTCGGTCGCCTATCTGGCGGACCACTTCGCCACGCCGGTGGGGTTCGCGAGCCTGGAGGAGGCCTGCGCGGCCCTGCAGGCCGGCACGGTCGCCGCGGTGGTCTACGATGCCCCCGCCCTGAGCTACTACGCGACGCAGCCCGGCCACGCGCCGCTGCGCCTGATCGGGCCGGCCTTCAACCGGCAGGCCTACGGCATCCTGTTCGCGGCGAACGACCCCCGGCGCAAGCGCGTCAACCAAGCCCTCCTCGGCCTCAGGGAGGATGGCCGCTACGACGAGATCTACAGCCGCTGGTTCGGCTCCGAGAGCGGCGAGGCTCAGGATCGCTGAGGCGCGCCGCGGTGGCGGTGGGCCTCGGCCGGGTGGCGCGCGGGCAGCCGGTCCCCCTGGCCGAAGAGCTTCGCCCGGAGTGAGCCCTCGGCATAGGCGGTCTTGTAGAGGCCGCGATCCTGCAGTTCCGGGATCACGAGGTCGATGAAGTCGGAAAAGCTCTCCGGCACGACGATCCGGCTGAGGTTGAAGCCGTCGACCTCGCCCTCCTCGATCCAGGCCTGGAGCTCGTCGGCGATGGCGACCGCGTCGCCGGTGAGCACCGGGTAGCGGCCGCCGAGCTGCAATTCGGCCAGGAGGTCGCGCTTCGTCAGCCCGCGCTTGGCCGCCGCCGCCGTGGCCGACTGGATGGCGTTGCCCGGCGCGTAGGGGATCGCCTCGTCGAGGCCGTAGCGGGCGAAGTCGATCCCCGTGGAGGCGGAGAAATGCGCGAGCCCCGCCTCCGGGCTCGCGTAGGACAGGTATTCGTCCCGCTTGGCCTCGGCCTCCGCCCGGGTCCGGCCGGGGATCACCGCGAGGCCGACGAAGACCTTCACGTCGTCGGGATTGCGGCCGGCCGCGACCGCCTCGGCCCGGATGGCGCGGACGGACTCGCGGGCGGTGGCCGTGTCGCGGGCGGAGATGAACACGCACTCGGCGTGGCGGCCCGCGAAGGCGCGGCCGCGGCCCGAGGCGCCCGCCTGGTAGAGGACGGGCGTGCGCTGGGGCGACGGCTCGGACAGGTGGTAGCCGTCGACCGCGAAGAACTCGCCCCGGTGGGCGACCTTGCGGATATGGGCCGGATCGCTGAACACCCGGGCCGCCCGGTCGCGGCGCACGGCGGCGTCGTCCCAGCTGCCCTCCCAGAGCCGGTAGAGAACCTCCAGATACTCGTCGGCATAGTCGTAGCGCCGGTCGTGTGCCGGCAACGTGCCGCCGCTCTGGGCGCGGTGGGCGCTGTCGAGGTAGCCGGTGACGATGTTCCAGCCGATCCGGCCGCCGGTCAGGTGGTCGAGGGTCGAGAGGCGCCGGGCGAAGGTGTAGGGCGCCTCCTGGTGGACGTTGATCGTCACCCCGAAGCCGAGATGTTCGGTCACCGCCGCCATGGCGGCGATCATCACGGTCGGGTCGTTGACCGGGAGCTGCACGGCCTCCCGGGCGGTCACGTCGATGCCGTCGCCGTAGACGTCGTAGACGCCGATGATGTCGGCGATGAACAGGCCGTCGAACAGGCCGCGCTCCAGGAGCTTCGCCTGGTCGGTCCAGTAGCCCAGCGTGTTGTAGGCCGACGAGCGGTCGCGCGGGTGCGTCCAGAGCCCGTGATTGATGTGGCCCACGCAGGCCATGTTGAAGGCGTTCAACAAGATCTGCTTCTTCTGGGCGGCCATCAGAGCGCTCCGTGCCGGGGCGGCAGCCGGCCGTCGAGGTGGTAGGCGCCGATCCAGTGGTACTTCCAGCGCACCGGATCGTGCAGGGTGTGGGTGCGGACGTTGCGCCAGTAGCGGTCCAGGGCCTCGGCCCGGTCGGTGGCGGAGGTGCCGCCGAGTTCGAGGAGCCTGTTGGACGCCAGCAGCCCGGCCCGGTGGCTCGCCGCCCGGGCCTCCGCCACCGCCACGGAGGCCGCCGCGACGTTGTCCGCATCGGGGGCGTCCTGCGCGGCGTCCACGAAGCGGCCGGCCCGCGTCAGCAGGGCGTCGGCCGCCGCGAGGCGGACCTGGACGTCGCCCAGCGCGTGGAGGGTCAGGGGATCCTCGCCCGCCCGGGTGACGCCGGAATCGATCCAGGGCCGGGCGCGGTCCCGCACGAAGGGCAGCGTCGCCGCGAAGGCGCCTTCGCCGATGCCGAGATCGATCCCGGCGTGCAGGATCTGCGCGAAGGGGCCGATGGCGGTGGGCCGCTCCAGCGAGGCCTGGAACGGCACCACCCAGCGGGGCTCCACGGCGACCCGCTCGAACAGGACCGAGCCCGAGCCGGTGACCCGCTGGCCGAACCCGTCCCAATCGTCCACCAGGGTCACGCCCGGCGCGTCCCGGGGGATGAAGACCAGGTAGGTGGCCGTGCGGCCCGCCTCCTCGGCCTCGACCAGCGTCGGGATGCGGTGGGCATAGAGCGAGCCGGTGCAGTAATACTTGCGGCCCTCGACGAACCAGCCGGCCGGATCGCGCACGAGCCGGGTGCGGCGGGTGTGGTCCCGCGCGCCGATCTCGGCCAGCGCATTGCCGAATCGCTCGCCCGCCAGGACGCGGCCGTAGAGGTCGCGCTTTTGGGCCTCGGTTCCGCCGTTGCGGAGCACCTCCAGGGCGTAGAAATGGTTCTGCGGGATCTGGCCGAGGGACCCGTCCGCCGCGGCGATCCGGGCGATCACCTGCGCGACCGTGGCGCTGTCGAGGCCGGGGCCGCCATAGGCCTTCGGCACCGTGATCGCCCAGAGGCCGGATTCGCTGAAGCGCTCGACCTCGGCGACCGGCAGGCGCCGCTCGAGATCGCGCGCGACCGCGGCCTCCGCGAACGCGGCCGCCAGCGTGTCGGCGATGGCCAGCGCCGCCGCGGCGTCGGCGATCACCGGCACTGGGCGCGGCGGTGCGGGCGCCTGCGTGAAAGCGGTCTCGTGGGGCTGGAGCGGCATGGCCCGATCCTCAGTTCCACTGGTGGCGGGCCGGCAGCACGCCGTTCAGGGCGTGGTTGCCGAGGAGGTGGTACTTCCAGCGCACGGGGTCGTGCAGGGTATGGACCCGGGCATCCCGCCAGAACCGGCCGAGATTGTACCCGTCGCGGGTCGCCGAGGCGCCGGCGAGTTCGAGCAGCCGCTCGGAGGCCTCCAGGGCGACCTCGGTGGTGAGGATCTTCGCCTGCGCCACCGCCACCGAGGCCTCGGCCGCGCTCTGGGCGGTGACGGGGGCCGCGGCGATCCGGTCCAGGGTCCGGCCGGCCCGGGCCAGGACCGCCTCGGCGGCGTGGAGGTCGACCGTGAGCCGTCCGACCTCGCCGAGGATGTGGGGATCCTCCGCGACGGTCTCGGCGGTGAAGGGATAGGGCCGCGTCCGGGTGCGCAGGAAGTCGAGGGCCGCGGCGACTGCGCCCCGGGCGAGGCCGGCATCGATCGCCGCGTGGATCAGCTGGGAGATCGGCCCGAACAGGCCCGGGCGCCCGGCGAGGGGCGCGAGGTCGATCGTCAGATCCGCCTCGACGGGGGCGTTCTCGAAGAGGACGCTGCCGCTCGCCGTGGTGCGCTGGCCGAAGCCCTGCCAGTCGTCCACGACCCGCACGCCGGGGGCGTCCCGGCGCAGGAAGACCAGGAGCGGTCCTCCGTCGGGGCCGACCGCGCGGGTCGGGATCCAGTGGGCGAAGAGTGCGCCGGTGGAATAGAAGCGGTGGCCGCTCAGGCGCGGGCCCGCCGGCCCGGATGTCAGCCGCGTCTCCACGCGGGTGATCGCCTTGCCGTTGCGGGCGGGGCCGGCATTGCCGATCCGGTGGCCGGCGAGGACGTCGCGGTAGATCCGCGCCTGCTGGGCGGGGCTGGCGGCGACCGCGACCAGCGCCAGGACGCCGAACTGGTTCTGGGGGATCTGCGCCGCCGAGCCGTCGGCGGCGGCCAGGATCGTGAACACCTCGGCCAGCGTCGCGTAAGAGACTTCCGCGCCGCCATGGGCCCGCGGCACCGTGAGGCCGCCGAGCCCGCTGTCGGTGAACGCCGCGATCTCCCCCCAGGGCAGGCGCCGGTCGCGGTCGCGCTCGGCCGCGCCCGCCGCGAAGATCCGGGCCACGGCCTGTGCGGCCGCGATCGCCTCGGCGTCGGATCCGATCCGGTGCGGGGGCGACGGCGGCGGGGGCATCGGCTCGGCCGCCCCGTCGGCGACGGATTCGTCCATGTCCAGGCTCATGGGTGCAGGCTCATGGGTGCAGGCTCATGGGTTCAGCCTCAGGGATGCGGCCTCGGGTGTGGGCCGCCTCGTGCCGGGGCGCGGGGCCGTCAGCGGGCCCGGAGCCGCCGCACCGCGGTGTCGCCCGCGAACTGGACCACGCACACGAGGGCGATCAGGATCGCGATCACCACCATCATCACGGTGGTGTCGAAGCGCTGGTAGCCGTACCGGATGGCGACGTCGCCGAGGCCGCCCGCGCCCACCGCCCCGGCCATCGCGGAGGCGCCGATCATCGACACCACCGTGATGGTGAAGCCCGCGACGATCCCCGGCAGCGCCTCGGGCAGGAGCACGTGGGCGAGGATGTGCCGGCGTCGGCAGCCGATGGACTGGGCGGCCTCGATCAGGCCGGCATCCACCTCCCGCAGCGAGACCTCGGCGATCCGGGCGAAGAACGGGGTGGCGCTCACCGCGAGCGGCACGATGGCCGCCCAGACGCCGATGGTGGTGCCGGCCACCAGCCGGGTGAACGGGATCAGCGCCACCAGCAGCACGATGAACGGCACGGCCCGGAAGCCGTTGACCACGGCCCCGACCACCCGGTTGGCCGCCGGTGCCGGGACGATGCCGCCGGGCCCGGAAATGACGAGGAACAGCGCCAGGGGCAGGCCGGCCAGCACGGCGATCCCGGCCGAGACCCCGACCATGAGCCCGGTGTCGAGGAAGGCCTGCCAGAGGCGGTCGATCATCTGCGGGGTCATGCGGGGCTCCGGGTCGGTGGGTTCGAGGGGGAACCGCTTGCGCGGCGGAGTCTCTGCCGGATTCCGCGGGGAAGGCGGCCCATCGTCGCCTCACCCCGCCTCCGCTTCCGGGGCGACGTAGCCGAGCCTCTCGACGGCCCCGCCGAGCGCCCGCAGGCGCGCCTCCACGTCCGGATCCGCGCCCGGGACGGCGACCAGCATCCGGCCGACCGCGTGGCCCTGGATCCGCTCGATGCCGGCCTGGAGCAGGCGCACCGGCGTGCCGGCCGCCACGGCGAGGCCCGAGAGATCCGGCGTCCCCTGCCCGGCCCAGGTGATCCGCAGGATCGCGGATCCGCCGGGTGTCGGCAGCGGCTGCAGCCGGTCCGCCAGATCCGGCGGCAGGCCGCGGGTCAGCGGTTCGAGCAGCGCCTGCGTGGTCGGGTGCTCGGGCGCCCCGAAGACGCGCCAGACCGGCCCGGTCTCGACCACCCGGCCCCGTTCCAGCACCACCACGTCGCTGCAGATCTCGCGGATCACGTGCATCTCGTGGGTGATCAGGATGATGGTGATCCCCAGGCGCCGGTTGATGTCGCGCAGCAGGTCGAGGATCGCCAGCGTGGTTTCCGGGTCGAGGGCGGAGGTCGCCTCGTCGCAGAGCAGGATCTCCGGATCGCTCACGAGGGCCCGGGCAATGCCGACCCGCTGCTTCTGGCCGCCGGAGAGCCGCGACGGGTAGGTGTCGGCCTTGTCCTCCAGGCCGACGAGGCGCAGCGCCTCCGCGACCCGCGGGCCGATCGCGCTTCTGGGGACGCCCGCGACCGTCAGCGGCAGCGCCACGTTCTGCCGGACGGTCTTGGCCGCCAGCAGGTTGAAGTGCTGGAAGATCATGCCGACGCGCCGGCGCAGGGCCACGAGCCCGTCGGTGTCGAGGGCATCGACGGGGGCGCCGTCGACCAGAACCCGGCCGGAGGTGGGCGCCTCCAGCCGGTTGACCATGCGCAGGAGGCTCGACTTGCCCGCCCCCGATCGGCCGATGATGCCGAAGATCGCCCCCGCCGGAATGGCGAGGTCGACGCTGTCGAGCGCGCGGACCGGTCCGGCGGCGGACGGATAGGTCTTGGAGACCGCCTCGAACCGTACCGTGCCGGGCCTCCGGCCGGGCGCTGCGGCCGGACCTGCGGCCGGACCTGGGGCGGTGGCCGCGGCGCCCGGACTCCGCCGTCCGGTCGCGACCGGCGTGCCCGGAGTGTGCAGGCTGTCGAAGACGAGGCCGACCATCAGTTCTGCCACGCCAGCAGGTAGAGCTTGTCGCTGTCGGCGAAGGACTTGCGGATCTGCCGCTTCACGGCGTCCGAATTCTGAAACAGGGTCACGAACTTCCGGATCGCCGGGTCGTCCTTGCGGGACGTCTTGGTGACGAAGCTGACCGTGAACAGCTTGTCCTCGATGCCGGAATAGATCAGCCCGCTGGTCGGGTCGAAGCTTCCGGCCGCCACGATGAAATGCGGATAGCCCTGCGCGAGATCGACATCGCCGGTGATCCGCGCGAGCTGCGGTCCCTCGACCTCGGTGAATCGCAGCGTCTTCGGGTTCTCGACGATGTCGTCGAGGGTGCCGAGGAAGCCGACACCGTCCTTCAGCCTGACCAGCCCGGCCTTCTGGAGGAGCAGCAGGCCGCGGCCCTGGTTCACCGGATCGTTGGCGAGCGCCACCGACCCGCCCACCGGGATCTCGTCGAGGCGCTTATGCTTCAGGGAGTACAGGCCGATATTGGACAGGATCCCCTGCCCGACGATGTCGAACGCGTAGCCCTTCTGCTTGGCCGCGTTCTCCATGAAGGGGCGGTGCTGGAAGAAGTTCACGTCGATGTCGCCGGCATCGAGCGCGACGTTGGGCGTCGTCCAGTCGCTGAACTCGACCACCTTCACGTCGAGGCCCTCCGCCTTGGCCTCCCGGGCCGCCACCGTGACGGCATCGCCGTAGGCCCCGGGCACGACGCCGATCCGGAGGGCCTCTGCCCCGGCGGAGGATGCGCCGAGGCAGAGCGCCGCGACGGCGAGGAGACGCAGGATCTTCATCGGGCAGGACTCCGGCGGGGCAATGATCGGGCAATTCCGGATGTGGAGCCGCGAGACAACGGTCGGCATCCGACGCGCAGGCGCGGGCGATCCATCGATTCGATAGGCACAATCTTGTCCGGATGAGCTTCTTGAGAAAGTCTAGATCAGCTCAACGCGATCCGAAATTCCAAAGATGATCGTTTATCGACATGAAAGATCTCCGGAAGGCCCGGTCAGGGGGATGCGGATGCTGCGTGCATCCCGTACGGCGCCTCTCGAGCCTCGTCTCGGACGAGACCGGACCAGTGCCCGTCGGATCGGGACCGTACCGGTCATCGAGCACGAACCGTGGCTCATCCAAGACCGCGTTCGTCCGCGAACAGGCCGCGACCGATAGCCCTGGATCCGGGGGATGAGCCTGCGCGGGAGGATTCCGTGCCCCGTTGGGCGGCACCCAGGCGACGCCGGCACAGCCTGGGGACCGCGCCCGACGTCCGCGTCCCCGGCCGACGGCGATCCCCGCAGATCTGTCGCGCGAGAAGACATCGAGTGTCTGTTTTCGCGACACTTTCCCGGCTCGACGGCGCGTATGGCCCTGACTCACGAAAATGTAGGCTCCCGCCACCGCGGGCATCATCCCGGATCCGGAACCCGGCCGTGTCCGAAACGTCGGGCCGGTCGCGACCACCGCGGCCGATCCCCGGCCGGGGCGGGCTGGCCTGTCCGGGGAGCATGATGGCGCAGGGGAACGACAGAGCGCGCGCGGCCCACGCGGCCGTGTCCGGCCCCGTGGGCGCGCCATGACCGCAGATCACGGTGTCTTCGCCTTCGCGCATGTCGGCGATCTCCATCTGGAGCGGAGTTCCGACCCCCATGCCGCCGACCTGCGGGCGATCCTCGCGGAGGTGGACGGGCTGCACGGACACGGCCTCCTCGACTTCGCCTACCTCCCGGGCGATCTCGCCGAGGACGGGCGGGCGGAGCAATACGCGGTCCTGCGCGAGGCCCTGCACCGGCACCCGGACCTGCCGGTGCGCCTGATCGCCGGCGACCACGACCGCCAGCACGGCACGATGACGGATTTCGACGCGCTGTTCGCCGCGGTGGCGGGCAGCCCCCGCGGCGGCGGCCACGCGGCGCGGCGCCACGACCTGCCGCGCCCGCACGACCCGGCCCCCGTCACGCATTACTACTTCGCCGAGACGTTCGCGGGCGTGCGCTGCCTGTTCCTCGACATGGTCAGCCCCGGCTACGGCCGGAAGGGGTTCGGCCTCGACTTCCGGCTCGGCCCCTGCCAGCTCGCCTGGCTCGCCGAGGAGCTGGCCCGGGCCGACGAGGAGGGCCGGCCCTGCGCGGTCTTCACCCACACCTACCCGGACGATCTCTGCGTGCCCGACGAGAAGGCGGCGCTGGCCGGCCTGATCCGCCACCACGGCGTGCGCCTCGTCGAGATGGGCCACACCCACTACAACGAGCTCGCCCCGGACGGGCGCACCCTCTACGCGGCGGCCCGCTCCGTCGGCCAGAACGAGGACGGCTCGGTGGGCTACGCGGTCGCGGCGATCGACGGGCCGGTCACGAGCTGGCGGTTCAAGCCCCTCGACCGGGCGCTGCCCTTCGTGATGATCACGAGCCCCGCCGACCGGCGCCTCGCCACGGCGCCCCTCGCCATGGCGGACGGCCGGATCTCCGTGCGCGCCCTCGTGCTGTCGGACAGGCCGCAGGGCGACTGGTGCTGCTGCGTGCGCGTCGATGACGGGCGGCCCCACGCGATGGTGCCGGACGGGCCGCGCACCGTCCATGCCCGCATTCCCTGGCCGGAGGGCGCCCGCCGCCTCGCGGTCACGGTCACGGACGGCACGGGGCAGGCCGATACCGAGGTGATCGAGCCCGTGGGCCGGAGCTTCGTCCCGCCGCCCGCACCCGATCGCCCCGGCAGCGACGCCACCCGGCTCCCCGCCTGGCCGCAGAAGGGGCTTCGGGGCGACCAGCTCGGCCCGAACCGCAACGGCCGGCCCTGGTAGCCGGACTCACCCGAATCGCTGCACACCGCACCGCACGATCCACTCCACCAGAGGACCACCGGACCCGATGGGCGCGCTGACGCTGACCCCCAATATCGCGACCTGGGCGATCGCCGCGCTCGCCACCCTCGGCGTCATCCTGCGGCCGTTCGCGTGGCCGGAGGCGATCTGGGCCGTGCTCGGCGCTGGCGCCCTCGTGGCCCTCGGCCTGCTCGCCCCCGCCACCGCCTGGGACGGCGTCCTGAAGGGGACCGACGTCTACCTGTTCCTCGTCGGCATGATGCTGATGTCGGAGGTAGCCCGGAAGGAGGGCCTGTTCGACTGGCTCGCCTCGATCGCCGTGCGCGCCGCCAAGGGCTCGGCGACGCGGCTGTTCACCCTGGTCTATCTCGTCGGCACCGTGGTCACGGTGTTCCTGTCGAACGACGCCTGCGCGGTGGTGCTGACGCCCGCCGTCTACGCGGCCACCAAGGCCGCCAAGGTGGAGAACCCCCTCCCCTACCTGTTCATCTGCGCCTTCATCGCCAACGCGGCGAGCTTCGTGCTGCCGATCTCGAACCCGGCGAACCTCGTGGTCTTCGCCGAGCACATGCCGCCGCTGGTGCGCTGGCTCGGCCTGTTCGCCCTGCCCTCGCTGCTGGCCATCGCGACGACCTACGCGGTGCTGCGGCTGACCCAGGCGAAGACCCTGCGCGGGCAGGAGGTCGCCACCGACGTCGAGGCCGTGTCGCTGTCCCGCACCGGCCTCGTGGCGGGGATCGGCATCGTGGCCACCGGCGGCGTGCTGATCGCCGCCTCGGCGCTCGGCCTCGACCTCGGCCTGCCGACCTTCGTGGCCGGGCTCGCCACCACGATCGTCGTGCTGCTGCTCAAGCGCGGCGGCCTCGTCGAGGTGGCCAAGGACGTGTCGTGGAGCGTGCTGCCGTTGGTGGCTGGCCTGTTCGTGCTGGTGGAGGCGCTGGAGAAGACCGGCGTCCTGGCGATGCTGGCGGACCTCCTCAAGGGCTACGCCCACGCCGCTCCGGAGGCCACCGCCTGGGGGGCGGGCGGCCTGGTCGCGGTGCTGTGCAACCTCGTCAACAACCTGCCGGCCGGCCTGATCGCGGGCGCCGCCGTGCAGGCCGCCCACGTTCCCGAGAAGGTCGCGGGCGCGATCCTGATCGGCGTCGATCTCGGGCCGAACCTCTCGGTCACCGGCTCGCTCGCCACGATCCTCTGGCTCACCGCCATCCGCCGCGAGGGCCAGGATGTCGGCGCCTGGACCT
Organism: Methylobacterium sp. XJLW; assembly: GCF_003254375.1. Classification (NCBI taxonomy): domain Bacteria; kingdom Pseudomonadati; phylum Pseudomonadota; class Alphaproteobacteria; order Hyphomicrobiales; family Methylobacteriaceae; genus Methylobacterium; species Methylobacterium sp. XJLW. Next base: position 2,270,875 of record NZ_CP016429.1, read on the forward strand.
TCCTCAAGCTCGGCCTGCTGGTGATGCCGCCGGCCCTCGCGCTGGCGCTCGCCGGCCTGCTCCTCGTCTGATCCCTTCCCGGAAACCCAAGGTCCGCGCCCGTGACGGCAGCCCTCCTCTATCCCTTCATCCTGGTGGCGGGCGCGCTGCAGGCGATCGGCAACGCCATGAACGCGCAGCTGCGGGGCCGCATGGTCAATCCGTGGCTCGCCGCGACGGTGTCGTTCCTGCCGATCGTCTTCGTGTTCACGACCCTGTTCTTCACGATGCCGACGCCGCTGCCGAGCCTCGACAGCTTGAGCAAGATGCCCTGGTACGCACCCCTCGGCGGCCTGGCCGGCGCGGTGGCGGTGTTCGGGGGGCTGGCTTTCATCGACAAGGTCGGCGCCGGGCCGTTCAACGGCCTGACCCTCACCGCCAACATCCTCACCTCCCTGGCGATGGACGCGCTCGGCCTGTTCGGCCTGCAGGCCGCGGGCTTCAAGCCGATGCCCTGGCTCGGCGGCCTGCTGATGGCCGTGGGCGTGATCTTCATCGCGCGCTCGGGGGGCAGGAGCGACGGCGGCGAGGGGCACGGCGAGGGGCACGGCGAGGGGCACGGGATGTCGGGCAAGCTGCTCTACCCGTTCATCCTCGTGGCCGGCGCCCTGATGGCGATCGGCGTGGTCTGGAACGCGCAGCTCCGCGGCGCCCTGGAGAACCCCTGGCTCGCCGCGACGGTGTCGTTCGTGCCCGTGGTGTTCGTGTTCGCCCTGATGTTCCTGCTGCGGCCGTCGCCGCTGCCGACCCGGGACGACATCGCGGGCGTTCGCTGGTGGATGCCGCTCGCCGGGATCACCGGGGCGGTGGCGGTGTTCGCCGGGCTGCTCTTCGTCGACAAGGTCGGGGCCGGGGCGTTCAACGGCCTGCTGATCACCGCCAACCTCCTGACCTCGGTGGCCCTGGACCATTTCGGCTGGTTCGGCATGAAGCAGGTCAAGGCCGGCCCGCCGCGCCTGATCGGCGCCGCCGTGATGGTGGCCGGCATCGTGCTGATCTCGCTGTTCTGAGCATCCGGACCGATGTGGAGCCTGCCCGCCTGGTTGCTGCGCCGGGAAATGCTTCTCCTGGCGGGCGCCGCCCTCCTGGGCGCGGGCGGGATCGCGGCGTGGGTCCTGCTCCAGGCGACGGTCCTGACCATCGCGGTCGCGCCCCGCGACGGCACCGAGCCCGGCCTGATCAAGGCCTACGCGGACGCGCTCGAGGCCGCCCACGAGAATGTCCGCCTGAAGATCCTGTCCTTCGACGACGTGCGCGAGAGCGCCGCCGCCCTGCAGGACGGCCGGGCCGACCTCGCGGTCGTCCGCCCCGACGTGCTGCTGCCGACGAACGGGCTGACCCTGGCGATCCTGCGCGACCAGGCGATGGTCATCGCCTCGCCCGAGCAGGCCGGGATCACGAGCTTCCCGAAGCTCGCCGGCAAGCGGCTCGGCATCGCGGCGCACCGGGACGCCGACCTTTGGCTGCTGCGGAACCTCCTCGGCTATTACGGCCTCACCCTGGAGGAGGCCGCCGGCCCGGCCCGGGACTCGACGGTCCTGCTGGTCCCGGTCGATCAGGAGGCGGTGGCCGGCGCCTTCCGCGAGAGGCGGATCGACGCCTTCGTCAGCATCATCGCCCCCTCGGCGCCTAAGGCGCTGGCCCTGGTCTCGGCCGTGCAGGGCGTCGCCCGCGGCGGCAAGGTGGCGTTCGTCGCCGTTGAGGATGACGGCGCGGTGATCGAGCGCTTCCCGCGGCTCCAGGCGGTCACCGTCCCGGGCGGCCTGTTCGGCGGCCGCCCGAAGCTGCCGGCCGACGACGTGAAGACGGTGGGCGCCTCGTACCGGCTGATGGCCCGGGCCTCCCTGAGCCGCGTGGTGGCGGCCGACGTGACCCAGCAGCTCTTCGAGAAGCGCAGCGCCGCCGCGCTGGCCACCGACGCTGCCGAGTACGTCCAGGCCCCGGCCTACGACACGACCGTGGCCGCCACCAGCGCCCGGATCCCGATCCATCCCGGCGCGATCGACTATTACGAGCGCGACCAGCACGGCTTCATCGAGCGCTACGGCGACACCCTCTACCTCCTGGGCGCGCTGGCGGGCGGCCTCGTCTCGGTGCTCGCCTGGATCCGGAAGCGCCTCGCCAGCCTGCGCCGGGAGCGCATCGACGAGATCATGGACCGGCTCCTGGAGATCGCCGGGCAGGCCCGGGCGCTGCGCGACCCGGCGGCGATCGAGGCGCTCACCGTCGAGGTCGACGCGCTGGCCATGGACGTGGTGCGCTACGCCCGGGAGCGGGAGCCGGACACCCGGATCCTGTCGGCGGCGTCCGTCGCCATCGACACGGCGCGGGCGACCATCGCGGATTGCCGGACGCAGGCGGTTGAGGGCGGGGGGCGGATCGGGCGGTCCGTCCGGCTGCACGGCGCGGGCGGGGCCTGACATGTCCGGTCCCGCCACCGTGCCCGCGCCGGACCGGAGCGAGGCCGCGCCGGACGTCGCCTCCGTCCGGGACCGCGTCGAGGCGCGGGTGCAGCGATCCCTGCGCTCGCGCACCGTGACCTGGATGACGGTGGGCTTCGCCACGATCCTAGTGATGACCGCCATCGCGCTCGGCGCCTTCGTCTACCAGCAGCGCGGCATCGACGCCGTGCGCCACACCGTGGCGGTGGACGGGCGCCTCGCCCGGGTGCTGTCGGCGGTGCAGGACGCCGAGACCGGCCAGCGCGGCTACCTGCTCACCGGCGACGAGGCCTTCCTGCTGCCCTTCACCGAGGGCCGGCTGAACGTCGACCGCCAGCTCGATTGGCTGCGCGACCTCGTCCAGGATGACGCCGACCAGAGGGCCGAACTCGACACCCTGGCCGCCCTGATCCGCGAGAAGCTCGACGAACTCGGTGCCAGCGTCGCCCTGATGCGCGGCGGCGACAGCGCCGCGGCCCACACCTCGGTGGCGGACGGACGCGGCAAGCAGGTGATGGACGCGATCCGCGACCGCGTGCGCCGCATGGAGACGTACGAGGCGGACAGGATGGAGCGGCGGCAGGCGACGGTGTCCCGGATCGCCCTCGCCCTCTGGATCATGGTCGGTGCCCTCGCCGTCCTGTTCGTGCTGTTCGCCGTCTCGGCCCTGCGGGAGGCGACCCGCCGCAACCGGCTGTCGCGGTTCCTGCCGCAGGAGCTGGTCCTGCGGCTCGCCGACGGCGACGGGAGCCTGAAGGCCGGCCGCCGCCAGCAGGCCGCCATCGTGTTCGTCGACATGCGCGGCTCGACCACTCTGGCCGAGAACCTGGATCCGCACCGGCTCTCCGAGTTCCTGTCCGCCTTCCGGCGGCGGGTGACGCGCCTCGCCCGCCTCCGGGGCGGGGTGGTCGACAAGTTCATCGGCGACGGTGCCCTGGTGGTGTTCGGCCTGCCCGAGCCCAGGTCTGACGATGCCGCCCGTGCCCTCGCCTTCGCCCAGGATCTCGTCGCGGTGATCGCCCGCTGGACCGACAGAGCCGGGCCCACGGGGACCGTGCGCATCGGCGTGGGCGTCCATTACGGCGAGGTGTTCTGCGGGATCATCGGCGAGGAGGCGCGCTACGAGTTCACGGTGCTGGGCGATGCGGTCAACGTCGCCGCCCGCCTGGAACAGGCGACCAAGCTCCACGGTGTCCCGATCCTGGTCTCCGAGGCCGCGCGGCGCGCCGCCGGGGCCCCGGTCGAGGCGTGGCGCGAGGTCAGCCGCGAGCCCCTGCGGGGACGCCGGGAGCGCATGGCCTATCATACCCCCGCCGGCCCGGGGCCGGCCGCGCCGGCGCCCTGTGGAGACGAAGATGTGCCGCTTCCGGCGGCAGGAACGGCGGTCTGAGAAGAACCTGTCTGCCGCCGATGGCGGATAGAGAACAAGCATCTCCCCGGACAGAGAAATACGAAAGACGCGTCCATTGCGAAGGGACAGGCCGAGCGCGACATTCGCCATCATGCGCAGCGCCTCCGAAAACCAGTCGCCGGCCTTCGATCCGTTCGGCGAGCCCGTCGCCGACGGCGTCGCCCGCGCCTGCCCGGCCACCGCGGCCGGTGACCGCACGGCCCGTCGCGTCGGCGGTGCAGTGTTCTGGACGCTGGCCCTGGCGATCCTGGCCGGTCGCGTCTACGCGTACGATCTTCCGGCCGTTCAGGCCGTCGCCACGCACGCCGCACAGGCCCTCGCCCTGCGCTGACAACCCGGATCGGGTTTCCGGCCGGGGCGTCGTTCCAGGCCTCTCAGTACGTATCGGCCAGATAGGCGGCGATCGCGCCGGCATCGGCCTGTTCGATCGGGGCGTGGTAGGCCTTGATCATCTTGGACACCTCGGCATCCCAGAACGCCTTCCCGCGGCCGGGCGGCTGCGTGGCGATGTAGTCCACCGAGTGGCAGGTCTGGCAATTGGCCTGGGCCGCCTCGTAGCCCGCAGCCAGGCTGTCCGCCTTCGGCGGCCGCAGCTGCGCGGTCGGGTCCGGAACCGCGTAGGTCCGTGGCGCGGCCCAGGCCGAGCCGGCCGTCAGGCCCCCGATCATCGCGCCGAGCAGAAGCATACGCATCCCGTTCGTCCTCCCGTTCGCGTTCACGCCGCCTGCACCCGGGTGGTCTCGACGCCGTTGCGCATGTAGCCGGACGGGTTCCAGCGGGACGCCGTCGGCTGGCTGCTGCCGTCGTTGGCGGTGGCTCGGACCCGGATCGCGTGGGCGCCCGGCGTGAGCGCGGCCGTGAGCGACCAGGGCCGGAACGCGTAGGGGCCGAGATCCCGGCCGAGCGCGGCCTCGGTCCAGGTGGCGCCGTCGTCGGTGGAGACCGCGACCGTCCGGATGCCGGAGCCGCCGTCGAAGGCGATGCCCCGCAGGGAGACCGGACCGGCGGTCACGCGCGCGCCGTCGGCCAGATTCGTGAGGAACGACCGCACGTTGAGGCGCCCGATCGGCACCGTGGCGGCGGCCGCCTGGCCGGGTTCGGTGCAGGCGCAGGGATTGTCGGGGATGCGGTAGGCGGTCTTCATGAAGAAGCCCTCGAAGGGCTTGTCCAGCACCGTGACGGTATCGAGGTGCTTGACCCAGTAGGTGCCGTAATAGCCCGGCACCACGAGGCGGAGCGGGTAGCCGTTGAGCCAGGGCAGGTCCTCGCCGTTCATGCCCCAGGCGAGCAGCACCGCGCCGTCGCCGGCCTGGTCGAGGGTGAGCGCCTTGGCGAAGTCCGGCGTCTCGGGCAGCACAGGCCGGTCGAGCCCGTTGAAGGCGACCTGTACGGCCCCGGCCTTCACGCCGGCCCGGTCCAGCACGCTTCTCAACGGCACCCCCGTCCACCGCGCGCAGCCCATGGCGCCGTTGCCGAGCTGGCCGCCGGCCATCCGGGGCTCGAAGAAGCCGCGGGAATTGCCCGAGCACTGGTTGACCGCCACGATCTCGGTCCGGCCCGGCAGCGCCTTCAGCTCCGACAGCGACAGCGCGACGGGTCGCTCCACATGGCCGCCCACGGTCAGCCGGAACGCCTCCGGGTCGATCTCCAGGGGGATGTCGGCGAGGTGGTAGCGGACGAAGAAGGCGTCGTTCGGCGTGATCGCGCCCTCGTCGAACACCGCGAACGGCGTCTCCAGCTGGGGCGGCCGGGCGGTGGTCTGCAGCAGCGGCCGCTTGCCCGGATAGGCGACGAGCGGGCGCTCGCCGTTGCCGAAGGGCAGCTGCGCGTCCTCTCCGGCCCAGGCGGGCCGCAGGCCGCTTCCCGCCGCCAGGGCACCGAGCGCGGCGCTCTTCAGGAAGGCCCGTCGTGCCGGATCGGTCATCCCCTGCTCCCTCCCGGTCTGCCCCGACAGCCTCGGTCGCGCGGCGCCGGATCCATGGGATAGCCTGCGCCGGGCGAAAGGCCCAGATCCCCCCGCGTTCAGCCCTGCGTGAGATGCCGGCGCACCGCCGCGGCGATGACGGCCGAGACCCGGACGTTCGATTCCTGCGTCACCCCGGCGATGTGGGGCGTGAGGATCAGGTTCGGCACGCCCGCGAACGGGGCGCCGGCCGCGGCGTCGAGGGGCTCGCGGTCGAACACGTCGAGGGCCGCGCCGCCGAGATGCCCGGACCGCAGGGCGGCCGCCACCGCGGCCTCGTCGACGATGCCGCCCCGGGCGGCGTTGATCAGCACGGCGCCCGCGGGCATCCGGGCGAGGGCGGTCGCGTCGATCAGGCCGCGGGTCTCCGCGGTGAGCGGGACGTGCAGGGAGAGCACGTCGCTCTCCGCGATCAGCGCCTCCAGATCCCGGCGCCGCACCGGACCGTATGGGGGCGTCCAGGCCGGATCCTCGGCGGCCAGGAACGGGTCATGGGCCGCGATCGCCATGCCTAGGGCAGCGGCGCGGCGGGCGGTCTCCCGGGCGATCGATCCGAAGCCCACGAGCCCGAGGCGCTTGCCGGCGATCTCGCGCCCCATCAGGGCGTTGCGCGGCCACGTCCCCGCCGCGACCGCCTCGCTCGCCCCATAGGCCCCGCGCAGCAGCAGCAGCGCGGTGGCGACGACGTACTCGGCGACCGCGCCGTCATTGGCGCCCGTCGCCGGCTGGACCGTGATCCCCCGCGCCCGGCAGGCCGGAACGTCGATGTTGTCGAGGCCGACCCCGAGACGCCCGACGATCCGGAGGCGTCGGGCACCCGCGAGCAGCGCGCCGCGGACCTGCGTCCGGTTGCGCACGATCAGGGCGTCGGCCTCCGCCACGGCGGCGGCGAGTGCCTCGGGCCGGTCGACGAGTCCGGGATCGTACAGGGTGTCGAAGCCCGACAGGTCGGCGGCGATCGCCGCAGGGTCCATGAATTCGCTGATGACGACCTTGGGCATGGCGCGCCTGTTCCCCGGTTCCGCGTGGTCGCCCCCCGCTAGAGCCGTTCCCGGGCGCGTGGCAACACGGATCCGTCCCCGCCCGCGACGCGGCCGGGCCGATTCCGGCGCTCCTTCAGGCGACCGCGCGGACGGTCTGCTCCGCCGGAGCGGCCGTGCGCGGCGCGCACGCGATCCGTATGCGCTCGATCAGGCCGGGGATCTCCCCGGGCGGCCGGGCCGGGCTGTAGAGGAAGCCCTGCGCGCTGTCGCAGCGCCGCAGCCGGAGCAGTTCGGCCTGCTGCTCGGTCTCGACGCCCTCGACCGTGACGTCGATGCCCAGGTCGCGGGCGATGACCATGATGGCCGCGATCACCGTCAGGCATTCGGGGCGGCTGCTCAGGTCGCGGACGAAGGCGCGGTCGATCTTGATCTTGTCGACCGGGAACTGCGTCAGGTAGCTCAAGGAGGAATACCCCGTCCCGAAATCGTCGAGGGCGATCCGCACCCCGAGCGCCCGCAGGGAGCGGAGATTGTCCAGCACGTGCGGCGTGTTGGCCAGGAAGATCGACTCGGTGATCTCGATCTCGAGGCGGTTCGCCGCCAGGCCGGTCTCGGCCAGGACCGCCGCGACGTCGGCGAAGAAGTCGGGCCGGCGGAAATGGACCGACGAGATGTTGACGGCGACGCGCAGGCTTGCCGGCCAGGTCAGCGCCTCCGTGCAGGCCCGCCGCAGGGCCCAGCGCCCGATCGTGACCACGAAGCCCGTTCCCTCGGCGATCGGGATCAGCTCGGCGGGCGAAACGGGACCGAGGCCCGGCCGGGTCCAGCGCAGCAGCGCCTCGCAGCCCACCACGTGGCCGTCCTGCAGGCTCACGAGCGGCTGGTAGTGCAAGGTCATCTCGCCGTCGGCGATGGCGTGGCGCATCGCCTCGTCGAGTTCGCGCCGGCGCTGCACGCGCACTTCCAGGCCGCTGTCGAAGTCCCGCCAGCGCCCCTTGCCGGCCTCCTTGGCGCTGTAGAGCGCGAGATCCGCCTTCCGGAGCAGATCCTCGGGATCGGTCGCGTCCGCGGGCGCGCAGGCGATCCCGATACTGACGCCGATCTCCGCCCGGACGCCGTCGATGAGGTAGGGCTCGCGCAGGGCCCCGATGATGGCTTCGGCCAGGGCCTGCGCCGCCGCGGCATCCCGGCCGCGCTGCAGGATCGCGAACTCGTCGCCCCCGAGGCGGAACGCCTGCGCGTCGGCCGGGAGCAGGGCGCGCAGGCGATCGCCGACCTGCCCCAGCAGGGCATCGCCGGCGGCGTGGCCGATGCTGTCGTTGACGGTCTTGAAGCCGTCGAGGTCGAGGTAGAGCAGGCTGACCACCGGGGCCGGCCCCTGCGCGACCGCTGCCGCGCAGGCCTCCGACGCGACCGCGTGGAACATGACCCGGTTCGACAGGCCCGTCATCGGGTCCCGCGTCGCCAGGAAGGCGATGTGCGCTTCCGTCCGGCGGGCCTCCGTCATGTCCGAGCCGACGCCCCGGAAGCCTGCGAAGCGCCCTCCCTGGTCGAGGAAGGGCTTGCCGCTGAGCCGGAGCCAGCGCCGGCCGGCCGGCGTGTCGACGGCGATCAGGAGCTGGTGGAAGGGGGTGCCCCCGCGGAGGCGCTCCAGCAGGTCGACGCTCTGATCGGCCTCGATCGGCGCCTCCCTCCGCCCGGCGAGCAGGGCCTGGAACCGGGCGTGCTGGAGCGTCTCCACCGGGCGGGCCAGGACATCCGCCATCCGGGTGGAGACGTGTTGGAACTGCCCGGTCTCGTCCGTCTCCCAGAGCCAGTCGCTGGCATTCGCCTCGAAGGCGTTGAGCAGCAGACCGATCGTCTCGCTCTGATCCTCGACGCGCACCCGGTCCAGGATGCGCTGGCAGGACAGGCGGCTCATGCGGCGCACGCTCGTCACCACGAACACCGCGTAGACGGTGAGCAGGAAACCGATGCTGAGCGCGATCGGCTCCCCGGACCGGGCGAGCCCGACGAAGCTGCCGACGATGACCGGGACCGCGAACAGGTACGAGACCGACAGGAGCGGCCCGACCACGTAGGCGTCCGAGATCAGGCCCGCCACGATGGCGACGACGAGCAGCCGCTCCTCGCTGCTGCAGGGGGTGAACAGCACGACCGGCATGGTCGCCCAGGCGAGGCCGAGGGCGAAGGCCAGCCCTGCGGAGATCCGGCAGCCCCACTGGACGCTGCGTTCGGACGCGGTGCCGGCATAGGCGCGCCAGTAGAGCCAGGTCGTGTAGGTCGTTGCCGTGATCAGCGCCGCGACCACGGCGAGCAGGCCGAGAAGATAGGTGTGCGAGGCCGAGCCCCAGAAAAAGTACGTGACGGCCAGCGCGATGATCAGGTGCGTCACCGCCGAGTAGGTGGCGAGCTTCAGCGTCTCGTCGAGGAGCCCGGTGCGCACCTGCAGCCGGTAGCGGTTCGGCAGCGCGTCGACCGTGTCGGGGCCGCGGAGGCGGCCGAGCAGCGATCCCGTCCGGCGCCGCGATTGCCGGGCCGGATCGGGCCCGCCGGCCGGGCCGGCCGCCGCGGCGGACGTCTCACGCGACATGGCGGGGCTCGACCCTCATCGTCAGGCCGCCCTTGGGCCGCAGCGTCACGCGGAACTGCGTCGCGGGCATCGCCCGGGTGACCGGTCTGAAGCGGAAGGCGGGCAGCAGCGTCGCCAGGATGACGAGGCACTCGGTCAGGGCGAGGCTCATGCCGATGCACACCCGCGGGCCGGCTCCGAACGGCAGGTAGGCGTAGCGGTCGCGCGCGGCGGCCCGCTCGGGGGCGAAGCGATCCGGATCGAACACCTCCGGCCTGTCCCAGAGCAGGGCATGCCGGTGCAGGGCGTAGACCGGCACATGGACCGATTGCCCGGCCGGCACGACCCTGTCCCCGAGCCGGACCGGCGCCCGGGTCCGCCGCACGATCAGCGGCGCCGGCGGATAGAGGCGCATCACCTCGAGGAGCACCTGGCGGGTGTAGGGCAACCGGTCCGCGGCCTCGGGATCGGCGGCGGGATCGTCGCCGAGCTGCGCCATCTCGGCGACGACGCGCGCCTCCACCTCCGGGTGTTCCGCCAGGACCCGGAGGGTCCAGGCCAGCGCCAGGGCGGTGGTCTCGTGGCCCGCGGCCACGAAGGTCAGCAGGTTGTCGACGACGCGCGCCTCGGGGAGCGGCTGTCCGGTCTCCGGATCCCGCGCCTCCAGCAGGAGGCCGAGGAGGTCGGTGCCGGGCTCGCCGCGCGCCCGGCGGCGCGCGATCGTCCGGGCGACCTCGCCGCGCAGGTGGCGCACCGCGGCCGCGCCCCCCCGGGCCCCGGGATGCGGGACCCAGGCCGGGGCGCGCAGCATCGCGAGGGCGATCTTCCAGCTGGTCTGGCCGAGATAGGCGTCCATCGCGCGCCCGAACGGCTCGACCTCCAGATGGGGATCGCCCGACACCATCGTGGCGACGATCACCTCGAAGGTGGTGCGCATCATCTCGTGCAGGACGTCCCGCTCCGCCCCGGCCGGATCGGCGCCGTGCCAGCGCGTCCGCGTCGCCGCGGCGGCCCGGGCCATGGCCGGCACGAAGCTCCGGACCCGGTCCGGGCGGAACATCGGGCTGGCGGTCCTGCGCTGCCCCCGCCAGTGGGAACCGTCCGCGGTGAGGACGCCCGAGCCGAGGGCGGGCGCGAGGGCCCGCAGCATGAACGGCTCCCGCTCCAGCGCCTCGGCCTGATCGACCAGCAGGCTGCGGATGTGTCCGGGGTCGCAGACGTAGGTGGTGCGCTGGCCGAGGAAGCGCGTTGTCACCAAGGGTTGTGTGTAGATCTGCCGGGGCCAAGCCTCGATCAGGCTGCCCAGCATCGTGACGAGCACCGATGGCAGGGCGATCGCCTCCGCCACAGCCTCCTCCACGGCCTCCGTGAGCGGCAGCCTTCCCGGCTCGCAGACCCTGAACGTTCCGACCGCTGGCATCCCGGCACCCTCGCGGGACCAGATTCGAGGCTCAACGTTAAGTTTTGGCGCTCCTCGGCGCCGCCGTCGAGGCATTCGCGCCCGGGCGGTGCGGAAATCGCCGCGTTGCTTACCGGAGGCTTACCGGAATGCCTCCGGGAAGCCGTGCGGCCGGACGGCGGATCCGGCACGCGCCGCCGAAGCGGATGCCGGGCGGGCGGGTCAGACCGACGGCCCTAGCGGGCCTGCGCCCGGAGGGCCTCGCGGAGCCGGCCCTCGATCAGCAGGGCCGAGCCGTAGTGGAACTCGATGTCGAAGGCGTGGCGCTGGTTCATCGAGAGCGACGCGCTCTGCATCGCGACGAGATGCCCGGCCTCGTCGAACAGGCCCGAGCCCGACCCTCCGTAGCCGTCGTTGCAGTCGTGGCGGGCGCGGCGGATGTCGCCCTCGCTGGGCGGATCGATCCGCCGGATGGCACAGGATTCCCGGCTGCTCTGACCGCGGTAGTTCTCGTGGCCGGCGGGGGAGACCATCGTCACCGGGAGCGTCAGGTCGCCGGTCGGAAGGTGCGGGGCGTCCGGGATCGGCTGCGGCCGTGCCTCGGCCGGCTCGGCGAGGCGCAGGAGCGCCCAGTCGTCGGTGATGTGCAGGCGCCGCGCCTCCGGCTCGATGCCGAGTTCCAGAAAGTCCGGCGCGAAGCCGTAATTGCGGCCGGCGATCTGGAAGTAGCAATCGGCAACGGTGCGGGTGACCTCCAGTTGGCGATTGCGGAAATTGTGCGCGTTCATCAGCACGAGGGAGCGGGTCCCGATCAGCCAGGCGGCGGCGGCCTTCTGGGGGATCCCGTCCGGGCGGCGGCACCACAGGACGCCCGCGCCGGTAAAGCGCTCCAGATCCGCCCCCGTCAGTTCGCGCCGCCCGTCCTGTGCGTAGAGGGCGGCGAGGCGTTGTCCGCCGCCGGTCCCGGCCGCCGTGGCCGGAATCGCGACACAGGTCGCCAGCGCCAGAAAGCGGCCTGCGCCGCCCGTGACAAGACCCATCGCGTCCTCCCGGAGCGGGTCGGCGGACGGCACCGTGCCCGCACGCCCGCATATCGTTTCCGCTTGTCTGGGATGGATGTCGGCGATCGGTCAAGACCTCGATGATCTTACCAAATCTCCGGTGGCGTATTGCCAGATTGTCCCGAAAAGAAATGTTTCGTTTTGCAAAGACACGCATTACAAGCCGTGCGAATAATCGAGTGGCGCACAACGATAATAAGTCTTTCATAAGCCTAGCGAATACTGGAAATAGCCGGGATATCGCGATGCTGAAAGCGGATTTGTCGTCGGAAGACGTGTCGCCATCGGATGAACACCACGATGACTGCGAGGCCAAACGGCGTGGCAGTCCGGCGAGGAGACGCAGGATGATCAGGCTCCGGAATTCCGTCTCGGCATTGGCGATCATGGCGCTCGCGCCGGTCGCCATGGCGGGCGTGGCGCAGGCCAACGACAAGCTCGTCGAGAAATCGAAGAGCGACGAGAACTGGGTGATGCCCGGTAAGAACTACGACTCGAACAATTACAGCGATCTGACCCAGATCAACAAGAGCAACGTCAAGCAGCTCAAGCCGGCCTGGACGTTCTCCACCGGCCTGCTCAACGGCCACGAGGGCGCGCCGCTCGTCGTCGACGGCGTCATGTACATCCACACCTCGTTCCCGAACAACACCTTCGCCCTCGGCCTCGACGACCCGGGCAAGATCCTGTGGCAGGACAAGCCCAAGCAGAACCCGGCCGCCCGTTCGGTCGCCTGCTGCGATCTCGTCAACCGCGGCCTCGCCTACTGGCCCGGCGACGGCAAGACCCCGGCGCTGATCCTCAAGACCCAGCTCGACGGCAACGTGGCGGCGCTGAACGCCCAGACCGGCGAGACGGTGTGGAAGGTCGAGAATTCCGACATCAAGGTCGGCTCGACGCTCACCATCGCCCCCTACGTGGTCAAGGACAAGGTGATCATCGGCTCCTCGGGTGCCGAGCTCGGCGTCCGCGGCTACCTCACCGCCTACGACGTCAAGACCGGCGCGCAGGTCTGGCGCGCCTACGCGACCGGCCCGGACGAGGACCTGCTGCTCGCCAAGGACTTCAACATCCACAACGCTCATTACGGCCAGAAGGGCCTCGGCACCTCGACCTGGGAGGGCGACGCCTGGAAGATCGGCGGCGGCACCAACTGGGGCTGGTACGCCTATGACCCGGGCACGAACCTGATTTACTTCGGCACCGGCAACCCGGCGCCGTGGAACGAGACCATGCGTCCCGGCGACAACAAGTGGACGATGACGATCTTCGGCCGCGACGCCGACACCGGCGAGGCGAAGTTCGGCTACCAGAAGACCCCGCACGACGAGTGGGACTATGCCGGCGTCAACGTGATGATGCTGTCCGACCAGAAGGACAAGGACGGGAAGATGAGGAAGCTCCTCACCCACCCGGACCGCAACGGCATCGTCTACACCCTCGACCGGACGGACGGGACGCTGGTCTCGGCCAACAAGATCGACGACACCGTCAACGTGTTCAAGTCGGTGGATCTGAAGACCGGCACGCCGGTGCGCGATCCGGAATACGGCACCCGGATGGACCACCTCGCCAAGGACATCTGTCCCTCGGCGATGGGCTACCACAACCAGGGGCACGATTCCTACGATCCGAAGCGCCAAGCCTTCTACATGGGCATCAACCACATCTGCATGGATTGGGAGCCCTTCATGCTGCCCTACCGGGCGGGTCAGTTCTTCGTCGGCGCGACGCTGAACATGTATCCGGGCCCGAAGGGTGACCGGCAGAACTACGAGGGCCTCGGCCAGATCAAGAGCTACAACGCCATCACCGGCAAGTTCAACTGGGAGAAGATGGAGCGCTTCGCGGTCTGGGGCGGCACCACCGCCACCGCCGGCGACCTGGTCCTCTACGGGACGCTGGACGGCTTCATCAAGGCGCGCGACTCCGACAACGGCGACCTCCTCTGGAAGTTCAAGCTGCCGTCGGGCGCCATCGGCTACCCGATCACCTACACCCACAAGGGCACGCAATACGTCGCCATCTACTACGGCGTCGGCGGCTGGCCGGGCGTGGGCCTGGTGTTCGACCTCGCCGACCCGACCGCCGGCCTCGGCGCGGTGGGCGCCTTCAAGAAGCTCGCCAACTACACCCAAATGGGCGGCGGCGTGATGGTGTTCTCGCTGGACGGCAAGGGCCCCTACGACGACCCGAATGTCGGCGAGTACGAGCAGCACGCCGCCAAGTAGGGCCCGCCAAGTAGGGCCATTCAAGTAGGGCCCGCCTTCATCCCGCCGGCCAAGCGGCCGGCGGGACTCCGGGCCGGGTCCGGGACGCGCGGGGCGCCACGGCGCCCCGCAGCCCGGCCGCGCCCCTCCGGACCGCCATCAAGAAACGCTTCGACAACAGGGATCAACGTCCATGCCGCGCCCGCGCGCCCGCATCCTGGCGGCCCGTTTCGCCGCCGTCCTGACGCTCGCCACCCTGGCCGCCGGGCCGGTGGCGGCCCAGGAATCCGAGGCCCAGGCCATCCAGCAGGATCCCGGCAAGGCCCCGGCCGCCCCGCCGGCCGACCCCGCGACCCTGCGCATCTGCGCCTCCGAGAAGCAGCCGCCGCTCTCGATGCGGGACGGATCGGGGCTCGAGAACCGCGTCGCCGTGGCGGTCGCGGAGGCGATGGGGAAGAAGCCCGTCTTCGTCTGGCTGCCGAAGCCCGCGATCTACCTCGTCCGCGACGGCCTGGAGAAGCGGACCTGCGACGTGGTCGTCGGCCTCGACAGCGACGACCCGCGGGTGCTGACCACGAAGCCGTACTACCGGAGCGGCTACGTCTTCATCACGCGCGCCGACAAGGATCTCGACGTGAAGTCCTGGTCCGACCCGCGGCTCAAGACCCTCGACCACATGGTGGTGCCCTTCGGCTCCCCCGGCGAGGCGATGCTCAAGGATATCGGCCGCTACGAGGAGGACATGGCCTACCTCTACTCGCTGGTGAACTTCCGCTCGCCGCGCAACCAGTACACCCAGATCGACCCGGCCCGCATCGTCAGCGAGGTGGCCAACGACAAGGCCGATGTCGGCGTCGCCTTCGGTCCCGACGTCGCCCGCTACGTCAAGGATTCCCCGACGCCCCTGCGCATGACGCTGGTCCCGGCCGACACGGTCGGCAGCGACGGCCGCAAGGTCCCGCAGGTCTTCGACCAGTCGATGGGCGTGCGCAAGGACGACGAGGCCCTGCGCAAGGCCCTCGACGCCGGGATCGAGAAGGCGCGGCCCGCCATCGCGGCGATCCTCAAGCAGGACGGGGTGCCGGTCGTCGCCTCGAACTGAGCCCCGCCCGCCCCGACTCCCCCCGAGACCGGCCCGGCGCGCCCGGGCCACCGACCAAGACATCAGGATCCGCTCAACAGATGCTCATCGTTCGTTCGGCCCGCGTCGCCCTTCTCACCCTCGCCGTGGCCATGCCCGTTGCGGCCCGCGCGCAGCCCCAGTCCGGCCCGCAGACCGGGATCGTCTTCCGCAACACCATCACCGGCGAGGCGATGGACACGGCCGAGGGCAAGCCGGGCGGGCGGGACACGCAGGCGGTCAAGACCTTCTTCCAGACCGGCAAGAATCTCTACATCGACGACAAGTCCTGCCTGCGCAACGGCGAGAGCCTGTTCCTGACCTCGTGCTCCGGCTGCCACGGCCATCTCGGCGAGGGCAAGGTCGGGCCCGGCCTCAACGACGATTACTGGACCTACCCGGCGAACACGACCGATGTCGGCCTGTTCTCGACCCTCTGGGGCGGGGCCAACGGCATGATGGGACCGCACAACGAGGATCTCAATCCCGACGAGATGCTGCAGGTCATCGCCTGGATCCGCCATCTCTACACGGGTCCGGTGAAGGATGCCGAGTGGCTCACCGACGCGCAGAAGAAGACTTACAAGCCCTTCAAGGAGGGCGAGACCTTTGCCAAGGACGTGCCCGGCCAGTGCAAGCCGCTGGACTAGCCGTTCTCGGCAAGTCGCGCCCCGCGGGAGACGGGGCGAACCGACGGCCCGACCGGCCGGCCAAGGAAGAGACGGAGGAATCAACGATGCGCACAGTGATCACGACGGCGATGCTGATCGCGGGGGCGGCCTTCGCGGTGCCGGCGCTGGCCTATGACGGGCAGACCTGCAAGGCGCCGGGCAATTGCTGGCAGCCGAAGCCCGGCTTCCCCGAGAAGGTCGCCGGGACCAAGTACGATCCCAAGCACGACCCGAAGGAGGTCAGCAAGCAGGCCGAATCCATCAAGCAGATGGAGGAGCGCAACAAGAAGCGGATCGAGAACGCCAAGAAGACCGGCAAGTTCGAGTACGACGTCACCAAGATCTCATCGAACTGATCGCGTCGAACGGATCGCGTCGAACGGATCGCGGCCGCCCGATCCGGCCGGCCGATCGGGCGTCCTGGGGCCGGCCCGCGCCGCGGCGCCGGCCCGCAGCGACGCTCGGTACCGCGCGCCGCACCGACACGCCGCATCGACACCCGGCGCCACCGTACCGGCGCCCCGCCCGACACCGCAGGCACCGCCTCATGAACACCCTCCGTCCCGGAGACACGATGCTCACCGACTGGCGGGCCGCGGCGGCCCGCTTCGAGGCGGAGGTCGCCAAGGCGGTGGTCGGACAGGAGCGGGCGATCCGCCTCGTGACGATCGCGATCTTCGCCCGCGGCCACGTGATGCTCGAGGGCGATGTCGGCGTCGGCAAGACCACCCTGCTGCGGGCGGTGGCCCGGGCGCTGGGCGGCGCCTACGAGCGCGTCGAGGGCACGGTCGACATGATGCCGACCGACCTGATCTACCACACCTATCTCGGCCCCGACGGCCGGCCGCGGGTCGATCCCGGTCCGGTCCTGGCCCGGGCCGAAGATCTCTCGGTGTTCTTCTTCAACGAGATCAACCGGGCGCGGCCGCAGGTCCACGCCCTGCTGCTCCGGCTGATGGCCGAGCGCAGCGTCCAGGCCTTCGGCCGCACCTACACGTTCCCGAACCTGCAGGTCTTCGCCGACCGCAACCGCGTCGAGCGCGAGGAGACCTTCGAGCTCCCGGCCGCGGCCCGCGACCGCTTCCTGATGGAGATCGGCCTGGAGGCGCCCCGGGACGCGGCGGTGCGCCGGACCCTGGTCTTCGACCCGCGCTTCCACGACACCGACGCCCTCGTCGGCGCGGTCGCGGAGGGCGTGCTCGACCACGCCCGGATCGGCGGCATCGCCGCCGCAATCCAGCACGCCGTCCGGGCGGAGCCGTCGATCGAGGCCTACGTGGTGGCCCTCTGGGACGCCCTGGTTCGCCCCGCGGAGGCCGGGATCCGGCTCCCGGGCCTCGACACCGCCACCCTCGTCCAGGGAGGCGCCTCGCCGCGCGGCGTCGCCTTCCTGGTGCGCGCCGCCCGGGTGCGGGCGTGGCTGGAGGGGCGCGACTGGCTGGTGCCGGAGGATGTGCGGGCGGTCTTCACCGAGGTGATGGCCCACCGCGTCTTCCTCGAACCCGTCCACGAATTGCAGCGCGGCGCGATCGTGCCCGCCCTGTGCCGGGCCGCGTTCGAGACGGTGCCGGCGCCGTGAGCGACCCGCGCACGGCCGACATCGTCTACCTGCCGCGCTGGCGGCCGCGCGGCAGCCGGGCCGGCCTCCACCGGGGACGCGACGCCGGCGGCTCCGGCCCGTTCCGCGATCAGGTGCCGTTCCTGCAACTGCCGGATGCCCGCCGCATCGACCTGCGCGCGACGCTGCGCGACCCGTTCGAGGGGGTGCATGTCCGCCGCTTCGAGGCGCGGACCGCGGTCGAGACCTGGGTTCTGGTCGATCTCTCGGCCTCCATGGGCTTCCGCGGCACGGTGGATCGGACGCGGCTCACGGGCGATCTCTGCCGGGCGCTGGCCGTCTCGGCGACCCGGATCAGCGACGGGTTCGGCCTAATCGGCTGCGACGAGACCCTGCGCGACGACCTCACCCTGCCCGCCACCCGCCACCGGGGCGCGGCCGTCGCCGCCGCCGAGCGGGTCGCGGGCGCGCCCCGCACGGGTCGCGGCTGCGCCGGCATGCTCGAGGCCGCGCGGCGGCTCGCCGGGCGGCCGAAGCTCGTCTTCCTCGCCTCCGACTTCCGCTGGCCCGAGGCCCTGATCGCCCAGGTCTTCGCCGCGCTGGCGCCGCACGACACGGTGCCGATCCTGCTCGCCGACCCCGCCGAGGCGGAGGCGCTGCCGGCCTTCGGCCTCGTCGAGCTCGACGATCTGGAGGGCGGCGGCCGCCGCGTGGTCCTGCTGCGCCCGAGCCTGCGCCGGGCCTGGATCGCCCGGGAGCGAGACCGGATCGCCGCCCTGGAGCGCGCCGCCGCGCCCTTCGCCCGCCGGGTCTTCCAGCTCGCCGGGCGCTTCGACGCCCAGGCGCTCACCCGCCACCTGATGACGACCTGAGCATGGGCGCGCGCGTTCCCGCCCTCCTGCTGGCCGGCCTCCTCGCCGCGCCCCTCGCCCTGACGGCCGGGACGGCCGCCGCGCAGGTGCGCTCCGTCGAGGTGCGCAGCCCGCGGCCCTTCGGGATCTTCCTGGGCGACCTCGTCGAGGCGCAGGTGGAGATCCTGGCCGATCCCGATTTCCGGCTGCAGCGCGCGACCCTGCCCCAGCCGGGTCCGGTGACCTACTGGCTCGACCTCCGCGCCGTCGCGGTCGACGACGTTACGGTGGCCGGCGCCCGGCGGGTGCGCCTGCGCCTCACCTACCAGAGCTTCTATGCCGCCCTCGACGCCCGCACCCTGGAGGTGCCGGGCTTCCCCCTGACGCTGGCGAGCGAGGCGGCGACCGGCCTGACCACCGCCGCCGTCCAGGTGCCGGGCTGGAGCCTCGGCGTCTCCCCCCTGCGCGAGGTGCAGCCGCAGCGGCGCGAGGATCCGGCCGAGTACCTGCGCCCGGACGGTCGCGGCGGCCGGATCGATCCCGGGCCGGATGTCGCGGCGGCGGCGGGCCTCGGGACCCTGGCCGGCCTCGCCGCCCTGGCGCTGGCGCATGACCGCGCCTGGGGGCCGTTCCGGACACGGCGCGGCCGTCCCTTCGCGACGGCCCTGCGGGTGCTCCGGCGGCAGCGGGCGGGGGCCGAGCCCGATCAGGCCTACCGGGCGGCGCTGCTGGCCCTGCATCGGGGGCTCGACCAGACCGCCGGCCGGCGGGTGCTGGCCGACGATCTCGGGGACGTCCTCGCGCGCCACGGGGCGTTTCGGGGGCAGGCGGAGGGGCTCGCGCGCTTCTTCGAGGCCTCGCGCCTCGCCTTCTTCGGCGGCCGCCTGCCCGCCGCGCGCGCGGCCTGGCCCCTCGCCGAGGCCGAGATGCTCCTGACCCGCCTCGCGGCGGCGGAGCGGAGCGCGTGACGCCGTGACCGATCTCCTCGCCCGCCTCGGCGCGACCGAACCCTGGACCCTGTGGCTGCTGCCGCTGGCGCTGCTGCCGCTGGCCCGCTCGGCCCTGCGCCGGACCTCCGTGCCGGCGGTCGCCGCCGCCCCGGCCGATACCCTCTCGGCCTGGCTCGGCCGGGCGCTGACGCTCGCCGGCATCCTGGCCATCGCCGGCCTGATCGTGGCCCTGGCGGGCCCCTACCGGACGGGGGCGCGGATCGAGCGCCTCGGCATCGGCGCGCAGGTGTCGCTGCTGATCGACCGCTCGGGCAGCATGAACGAGACCTTCGCGGGCCGGCAGCCCTCCGGCGCCGAGGAATCGAAGGCCGCCGCCTCCCGGCGCCTCCTGGCGGATTTTGTCGGCGCGCGGGGGCACGACCTGTTCGCCGTGACGGCCTTCTCCACCGCGCCGATGCTGGTCATGCCGATGACCGACCGCCACGACGCCGTGCGGGCGGCGATCGCCGCCATCGACCGGCCCGGCCTCGACTACACCAATATCGGCCGCGGCCTCGGCATGGCCCTGTCGCAGTTCGGGGTCGATGTCGGCGCCTCGCGGGTGCTCCTGCTCGTGTCCGACGGCGCCGCGGTGATCGACCCGCGCATCCAGGACCAGCTGCGCGCCGCCGTCGCGCGGATCCGGCCGAACCTGTACTGGCTGTTCCTGCGCACCAAGGGCTCGCCCGGCATCGCCGACCGGCCGGCCGGCGAGGACACGCCCCAGGCCGCGCCGGAGCGGCACCTCGACCTGTTCTTCAAGAGCCTCGGCGTGCCCTACCGCGCCTTCGAGGCCGAGGGCGCCGCGGCGGTGGAAGCCGCGATCCGGCAGATCGAGGCCCTGGAGCGGGACCCGATCCCCTATGTCGAGGAGCGCCCGCGCCGGGACCTGACCGGGCTCGCCGCCGCGCTCGCCGCGCTGGGCCTCGCCGTGCTCGTCCTCGCCAAGCTCGTGGAGGCGGACCTCGTGGAGGCGGAACTCGCGAATGCGCCGGCGGAGGCGGAGGCGGAGGCGGAGACGGCGACGGAAGCCGCGGGCGCGGCGCCGCGGAGGGCGGCATGAGCTCCGGCGCCCTCCTCGACGGCCCGGCCCCGCGCCGCGCTGCCCTCCCCCGCCTCGGCGTGGCCGCGGCCTGGCGCCGGGTCCGGCCGGCCCTGCTGGTCGCCCTGCCGCTGGTCCTCGCGGCCGCCGCCCTGTGGTTCGCCGTCTCGGGCTGGAGCGCCGCGCGCGACGACGACCGGATCGCCGCCCTGGAGGCGGGCCGCGACCGGCCGGTCGACCCGGATGCGCGGCCGGCCCTCCTGGTGGCGCGGATCGGCTTCCTCGCCGCCCGGGACCGTCTCGGCGAGACAGAACCCCTCCTCGACGCCCTCGACCGCGCCGGCGCGGTGCGGGAGGCGGCCCGGGCGCGGTACGTCATCGGCAACGCGCGGATGCGGCAGGCCTTCGTGCTGATCGGCCGCGGCGATCTCGACAAGGCCGCGCCCCAGGTGACGCTGGCGCGGCAGGATTACCGCCGCGCCCTCCAGGCCCGGCCCGAATTCTGGGACGCCAAGTACAATCTCGACGTCGCCTCGCGCCTCGTGCGCGACTACCCGGAATTCGACCGCAAGACCGGGGACGAGCTGCGCGCCGAACCGAAGAAGATCTGGACCGACATCCCCGGCCAGCCGCGGGGCGGCCCGTGAGACCTCGGCGCGTCCTGCCCCCCTTCGTCGCCCGCAACCTGCGCGACGGGCGGTTCCGCGTCCTGGCGGCCGCCCTGGTGCTGGCGCTGGCAGCCCTCGTCGCCCCGCCGATCCCGTTCACCCGCACCGGCGTGTCGGTGCTGGCGGTGGTCGACATCACCGGCAGCATGGCGGTGCGCGACTATCCCGCCGCCGCGGGATCCGTGAGCCGGCTCGAGACCGTCAAGGCGGCGCTGCGGGCGATGCTGCCCGACCTCCCCTGCGGCTCGCGGGTGGCGCTCGGCCTGTTCACCGACCGGCGGCCGTTCCTGCTGTTCACGCCGGTCGAGGTCTGCGCCGATTTCGCGCCGCTGGACGGCGCCATCGCGGCCCTCGATCCGCGCATGGCCTGGGAGGGGGACAGCCGCATCGCGGCCGGCCTCTTCCGGTCGATCGCCATGGCGGGGGAGATCGACGCCGACCTCCTGTTCCTCACCGACGGCCAGGAGACGCCGCCCCTGCCGGCCTCCGGCGGCCCGACCTTCGACGGCAAGCCCGGCGCGGTGCGCGGGCTGATCGTCGGCGCGGGCGGCTACGGCCTGTCGCCGATCCCGCGCTTCGACGATCGCGGCCGGCCGGCGGGCTTCCTGGGCGAGAGCGACGTCCAGCAGGAGAACCGCTCCGGGCCGCCCCCGGCCGACGCGGAATCGCGCGAGGGCTACAATCCGCGCAACGCCCCCTTCGGCGCCCAGGCGGCCCATGGCAGCGAGCACCTCTCCGCGGTCCGCGAACCCTATCTGAAGCGCCTCGCCGCCGAGACCGGCCTCGGCTACGCCCATCTCGACGGGCCGGGCGGCCTGGCCGCCCCCCTGCGCGCCGCGGCGACGCCGCGCCCGCTGCCCGGCCGCCTCGACCCGCGCCCCGCCCTCCTGGCGGCGTCCCTGGGGCTGACGCTCCTGGCCCTCCTGGCGAACCCCCTCGCCCTCGTCCAGCGCGCGCGCCGCGGGCGCGCGGCCCACCCTGTTCCAACCCTCGTTCCAACCGGACCGATCAGGACCTGACCATGCGGATGCCCCTCGCCCTCGTCCCGGCCGTCGCCGCGGGCCTTGCCGTCGTCGGCCTCGCCGGCGCGGCGCTGGCCCACGGGCCGACGCCGCAGAAGATCGACCAGTCGATCACCATCCAGGCGCCCCCGGACGCGGTCTGGAAGGTGGTGGGCGATTTCGGCGGCATCGGGCGCTGGCACCCCGACGTGGCCAAGGCCGAGGCCAGCGGCGGCAATGTCGAGGGCACGACCCGCCGGGTGACCCTCAAGGCCGGCGGCACCCTGGTCGAGGGGCTGGACGAGTGGCTGGCCGACGGCCGGACCTACTCGTACCGGATGTCCGACCCGGACCTGAAGGCGCTCCCGGTCTCCTCCTACTCGGCGACCCTCACGGTGACCCCGGACGGGACCGGCTCCAAGGTGTCGTGGATCGGCCGCTTCTACCGGGGCGACACCGGCAACGAGCCGCCGGAGAACCTCAGCGACGAGGCCGGGCGCACGGCGATGAACCGCTACTTCGCGGACGGGCTCAAGGGGCTGAAGGCGGCCGTCGAGGGCCGGACGACCCATTGAGGCCCCGCATGCGCCACCTCCGGCTGATCGCGACGCTCGCGCTCGCGGCCGCCACCGGGACCGGTGGCGCGTCCGCCTCCGCCGACCCGGTCTGGGTCGTCAGCCAGCAGGGGGCCGAGCTGGCGCGGATCGAGGCCGGGACCGTGGCCGGGCGGATCCCGCTCGGGCCGGCGCCGGTGGCGGCGGCCGCCGACCGGGCCGGCCGCCTCTATCTCACCCACCCGGACGGGCGCGCCGTGACCGTCGTCGAGCCCGGCAAGCCGCCCCGCCGCCTGCCCGTCCCCGGCCAGGCCTTCGGCCTCGCGGCGAGCCCCGACGGCGCGCACCTGTTCGTCGGCGACTGGTCGGGCGACCGCGTGCTGCGGATCTCCGCGGCGACCGGCGCCGTCGAGGGCACCGCGGCGGTGGGGCACGAACCGGCCCATCTCGTCCTCGACCGGCGCGGGCGGCTCTACGTCGCCGACCGCGAGAGCCGTCAGGTCAGCGTGATCGACACGGGGACGATGACCCGCGTGGCCGTCGTCCCGACCGGCGAGGCGCCCTTCGCCCTGGCGCTCGCGCCGGACGAGGCCAGCCTCTACGTCGCCAACGTGCGCAGCGGCGACCTCACGGTGATCGACACGGCGACGTTGCGGGCTCGTGCCACGGTTCCGGCCGGCCGGATGCCCTACGGCGTCGCGGTCACCGGCGACGGCAGCCGGATCCTGGTCACCAACCAGCATGCCGCCGCCGTGACGGTGATCGATGCGGCCCGGCTCGAGATCGTCGCCACCGTGGCGGTGGGGCCCTATCCCGAGGGCATCGCGGTGGTCGGTCCGCGGGCCTACGTGGCGAACTGGTTCTCGGACGATGTATCGGTGATCGATCTCGCCACGTGGCGCGAGACGGCGCGCATCAAGGTGGCGGAGGGCCCGCGCACGGTCCTGGCGCCGGGGGAGCCCGCGCGATGAGACGGGCCTGCCGCATCCGGATCGCGTCCGGCCTGGTCCTGCTGGCCCTCGGCGCCTGCAACCGGGACTCGGACGAGCGCGGCGACGCCGCGGGCGGGGTGGTCGCCACCACCGCCGAGGGCACCCTGCCGGCCTGGCTCGCGCCGACCGACGGGACCGACCCGGCCCGCTGGCTCGCGGGCCGGGAGGCCGGCAAGGCCCTGCCGGCCGACGAGCCCCGTGTGCGCGCGATGGCGGCGGCGCTGGCCCGGGCCCGCGACGGCTTCATCGAGGATCCGCGCATGATCGCCAACCGCACCGTCCAGCTCGGCCAGATGCTGGCCGAGGCCGGCATCGGCGAGGGCTACGGCGCGATCCTCGACGGGCTCGGCGGGATCGCGGCCGAACGCGGGCGCCGCAAGAGCCTCTACGGCGAGATGTGCCAGCACTATTACAACGCGCGGATGCAGGGGGCCGACCATGCGGCCGCGCTGGCGCGCCTCGCCGCCCCGCATCCGGTCCTCGAGGGCACGCCGTGAGCGCCGCCCGGGCCTCGGCCGATTGGCCGGCGGGGGGGGACGGTGCGGCCATCCTCGACGCGGTGCTGATCGTCGACGACCACCCGGTGGTGCGGCGCGGCTTCCGCCACCTCGCGGAGGATGCCGGCGTCCGGGCGGTCCACGAGGCCGCCGACGTGGTGTCGGGATACCGCACGTTCCACCGCCACCGTCCCGGGCTGGTGGTGACCGACCTCGGCTTCCGCGACCAGGGCCTCTCCGGCCTGTCGCTGATCCGCCGGGTGCGGGCCCTGGAGCCGGCGACCCGGATCCTCGCCTTCAGCATGCACGACGACCCGGTGATCGTCGCCCGCGCCATCGAGGGCGGGGCGCATGGCTTCGTCCTGAAGGACACGGCGGTGACGCGCTTCCACGAGGCGCTGGCGGCCGTCTCGGCCGGGCACAGCTACCTGCCGCACGAGGTCGCGACCAAGATCGCCATGCTGAATGCCGGTCTGCTGGACTCGCCCCTCGCGCGCCTGACCGCGCGGGAGGTTCAGGTCCTGTCGCTGCTGGGGGCGGGCAAGTCCAACGAGGCGATCGCCGACAGCCTGTCGATGAGCCACCGAAGCGTGTCGGCCATCGTCTCGGGCATGAAGCAGAAGCTCGGCGCCGGCAGCCTCGCCGACCTCCTCCGCATCGCCCTGTCGCGGGACGGGCGGCCGGTGTGAGGCGGGCAGCCGACAGCGCGTCCGACAGCGCCGCCGACAGCGGGCCGGGGCTACCGCGGCACGATCAGGCCGGGAATGATCGATCCCTGCGGCCCGAACGTCGCCTCGGCCTTCCGGCAATTCGCCGCCACGTCCTTCTGGTAGGCCGCGATGTACCGGGTCGCGATCAGGTGCAGGTCGCCGGTCTCCAGGCTGGCGGCATCGACGCCCAGGGCCTCGACGGTCTGCTTGAGGCGCGCGGGATCGCTCCGCAGGCCGGGGCATTCGAGGTTCACGAATCCGGCGAGCCCGGCGAGCTTCGCCGCCTGGTTGCGCCGCGGGTCGCCGGCCGATGGGTCCTGGGTCTGGGTCTGCGCCTGGGCCGTCAGCAGGCTCAGAAGGAGGCCGGCCGAGACCAGACCGGACAGACGGACCACGCGCATGGCTTCTCTCATCCTGTTCGAAGAGCAGCGCGTCCGTCCACCGTCACCGCTGCGCAGAGTCACGCAGGGTTATGCCGCAGGATCGGGGATTTACAATGCAGACCAAGCTTATAATCGTCTTAATTGCTCTGACCTGCGGGACCTTGCCGGCGGATGCCGCCCGCCTGACCATGGACGACAAGGCCTCGCTGTGGCCGCGGGCGAGCATGACCGACAAGATCGATTTTTCCAGCCGGATGGGCCGGGCCTTCCACACGCTGTCGCCCAAACTCGACGAAGCGTATTTCATGCGGTGTCTGGAAGAGACCGCCAATATCGGTGACACGAAGGAACTCAGGCTCGAAGAGATGGTGCGGGCCTGCATCTCCCTCGTCCGGGACGAAGGCGAGTGAGCGGCCGGCCGCGCTGGCCTGCGGTGCCGCCGACATCCCGGGGGCCGCGAAGGTTAGGATCCGGCCGTGATCCCTGACCACCTTCAGCCCGGGTCCGCCTGCGGTCCGCCTGCGGTCCGCCTGCGGTCCGCGTATCGGAAAGCTCCGCGGGCGGCCCGGCAAGGGCCGATGCGGCGCGCCGGACGCCCGCGGAGCCGTGCTCCATCCGCCTCCGGGATTACACGCAGCAATTGAAATCAGGTCTTCCGGAAAGAATCCGGAAAGCTCCCCGTTGCTAAAGTCCCGCTTGGTGGGAGCGTGCACCGTCCAGCAGTACGTTCGCGCAGGCGGACGAGTGGGATCCCCGGAACATGAACAGTGGGATGGGCGCGCTGCGGGAGAAGGCGAAGCTTCTGGACACCGTCCTCGACACGATGGACCAGGGACTCATGATGATCGACGCCGCCGGCGTCGTTCAGGTCTGCAATGCCCGCGCCCTTACGCTGCTCGATTTGCCGCCGGCGCTGATGCGGACCCGCCCGACCTTCGAGGCCGTCCGGCAATATCAGATCGCGCAGGGGGAGTTCGGCGCGGCGTGCGAGACCCTGCGGCGCTGGGTGGCCGCGCGCGGGCTGGAGCGCCGCGCCCACACCTACGAGCGCGAGCGCCCGAACGGCACCGTGCTGGAGATCCGCACCGTGCCGCTGCCCGATGGCGGGGCGGTGCGGACCTTCACGGACATCACCGCGCGCAAGCGGGCCGAGGAGACGCTGCAGGTCAGCGAGACGCGCCTCGCCCTGGCGCAGGACGCGGGCAGTGACGGGCTCTGGGACTGCGATCTCACGACCGGGGAGGCGTGGTCCTCGGATCGCTGGTGGGGGGTGCTGGGCTACGAGCCCGGCGAGCTGGCGAGCCACGCCCAGACGTGGCGGGCCCTGCTCCACCCGGAGGATGCGGGCGCGGCCGAGCGGGCCCTGATCGAGCATCTGAGCGGGCGGGCGCCGACCTTCGCGTGCGAGCACCGCATGCGGCGCAAGGACGGCACTTGGGCCTGGATGATGACCCGCGGCAAGGTCGTGGCCCGCGCCGCGGATGGCCGCGCCCTGCGCTTCATCGGCACGCAGATCGACATCAGCGCCCGCAAGGCGGCCGAGGGGCAGGTGGCCCACATGGCGCGCCACGACGGCCTCACCGACCTGCCCAACCGCGCGCTGTTCTACGAGCGGCTGGAGATCCGGCTCGCCGACCTGCATCTCCACGGCGGCGCCTGCGCGGTGCTGTGCCTCGACCTCGACCGCTTCAAGGCCGTCAACGACAGCCTCGGCCACGCGGCCGGGGATTTCCTGCTCCGGGCGGTGGCCCATCGCATCCGCGCGGTGCTGCGGGCCGAGGACATGGTGGCGCGCCTCGGCGGTGACGAGTTCGCCGTGCTGGTGGCCGATGCGGGCGATCCCGCCCACGCCGAGACCCTGGCGGCGCGCCTCATCGCGGCGGTGCAGGCGCCGATCCGCTTCGGCAAGCAGCGGCTGAAGGTGGGCCTGAGCGTCGGCATCGCGCAGGCGCCCGGCCACGGTCCCGATAGCGAGACGCTGTTCCGGCGCGCCGATCTCGCTCTCTGCCGGGCGAAGGCGGAGGGCGGGAACACCCATCGGGTGTTCGAGCCCACGATGGACGAGGCCGAGGCGGCCCGGCGCGACCTGGAACGGGATCTGCGCCAGGCGATCGAGGGCGACGAACTCATCCTGCACTACCAGCCGCAGGTGAGCACCGCCACCGGCCGGCTCGTCGGGTTCGAGGCGCTGGTGCGCTGGGAGCATCCGACCCGCGGGCTGGTGCCGCCGAATGCCTTCATCCCGCTGGCGGAGGAGAGCGACCTGATCCTGCTGCTGGGGGAGTGGGTGCTGCGCGCTGCCTCCCGGGAGGCGGCGCGGTGGTCCCGTCCGCTGAAGGTGGCGGTGAACCTGTCCCCGCGCCAGTTCCAGCAAGCGGATCTGCCCGAGCGCATCCTGGCCATCCTCACCGAGACGGGCCTGGCGCCGACGCGGCTCGAACTCGAGATCACCGAGACCCTGATCATCAACGACATGGCGCGGGCGCTCGGCATCCTGCGTCGGCTGAAGGCCTTCGGCATCTCCATCGCGATGGATGATTTCGGGACGGGCTACTCGTCGCTGGCGACGCTGCAGGCGTTCCCCTTCGACAAGATCAAGATCGACCGGTCGTTCGTGGGCCATGTCGAGGTCAGCGCGCAGGCCGCTGTGATCGTGCGCGCGGTCCTGGGGCTCGGCCGCAGCCTGGGGATGAGCGTCGTGGCCGAGGGCGTCGAGACGGATGCGCAGATGCGCTTCCTGGCCGCGGAGGCGTGCGACGAGGCCCAGGGCTATCTGATCAGCAAGCCGCAGCCGATCGAGCATTTCGCCGAGCAGATCGGTGCGCGCGAAGGCTTCGTGGCACCGGGCCGCCCGGACGCGGCCGTCGCCTGAGGCACGCTGCGGATCGACGACGGCCCGGAGCCCGGACGGTCGATGCGGGGCCGGATCGGGCCGCCCGATCGGCCGGCGTCCCACGGCGGCGATAGCCGCCCTGCGGCCTCGACGCGTTCCGGGGTCCGCCGGGACCGCGGGCGCCGCGCCGGCCTCTGTGGCGCGGCCGCGACACCCGACGACGACCGCCTGTGGATGACGTGACCTGCCCCCGATCCGTCAAGGTTCGGAGGCCAGCATGACCGCGCACCGTCGATCCGGCTCACCCAGCGCCCTCATCGCATGTTCGCCCAGCCCCACGCCCTCATCCTCCGTCATCGCGAGCGCGTCGCCGTGCTCATCTCCTCCGCGCTGTTCCTGGCGGGCGCCCTGCCGCTCTTCTGGGCGATCGGCTGATCCCCCGGCTCTGACCAATAGAGAATCGGCTGCGGACCGGGCCGCACAGGCTCTCGACGCGCCGCACGCCCGGCGGGCGGTCCGATACGGATTCCGCGTGAAGCGCTCGGACGACGCCGGCGTCCAGGTTTCACGCGCGCAGCGAAGCCATCCGGGGCGCGCCACCCGCTCCGAGGTCGCCCGGCCCTGGTTCACAGCGCTCCTCGGTTGAGGCCGTGGAAAGTCCGGCCTGTCGCAGACGCGACGGCCTCCGAACGCCGAAGGGGCCGCGTCCTTTCGGACGCGGCCCCTTGCGAGCTCGGCTTGGCGCGGCGGTCGGGATCCGGCCGCCGCGGCGCGGTCTTAGTAGGAGCCGAACTTGTAGTTCAGGCCGGCGCGGACGACGGCGAACTCGTCGGAACGGCGGCCGATGCCGCTGTAGACGACGGGGAAGTTGTTGGCGGCGTTGATGACGAACGCGCCCTGGTTGCGGGTGTTGCGGTCGAGGTTGACGTACAGGCCTTCGACCTTGAGCGTCACGGCCGAGGAGCGGAAGAAGTTCAGGAAGGAGTCGGTGGGGAGCGCGTACTCGACGCCGCCGCCGACGGCCCAGCCGGTGCGGAAGCTGTCGTTGCCGGCGTAGCCGCCGAAGGAGCGGTCGGCGCTGCCGGAGCCGTAGGCGAAGCCGCCGGTGCCGTACACGAGGGTGCGGTCGAAGGCGTAGCCGAGGCGGCCGCGGACGGTGCCGAAGAAGTCGAGGCTGGAGAGGCCGCGCGGGTCGGTGACGTAGTAGCCGGGGGCCAGCGCGCCGGCGACGAAGGCGTTGTTCCGGTTACGGCCGAAGTCGAGGTACTGGGCGTCCGCCTCGATACCGAACACGACGCCGGAGCCGGGGGTCAGCTGCCAGTTGTAGCCGATCTGGCCACCGCCGGAGAAGCCGTCCTGGCTGCGGTTGCGGAAGGAGGCGACGGTGCCGGGAGCGGCGTAGGGGAACGGCACGGCGAAGGTGTTGCCGGTATTGCGGTCGCTGGCGTCGAAGGCGTAGCCGGCGTTGATACCGAAGTAGGCGCCGGTCCAGGTGAAGACCGGGACGGGGGTGAAGACCGGCGGCGGGGCGGCGCGGCGCGGCAGGTCGGCGGCCGAGGCGGCGGCGGTCAGAGCGGTGAAGGCAGCCAGCGAGGCCAGGAGCTTGGTCATCAGGTAAGGTCCAAATTTCGATCTGGACGTATGGCTACCGATCATCGACGAAAATGGCTGTAGTTTTACGGACACACCGCCCGTCGATGGCGGGCAATGCCATAGTAAATCATCCCTCAAGATTCGCCGACGTGCCGAAATACATCGCTCATACCGCGAGCGCGCGCGAGAACAATGTGAAGGCGTTTTGGTTGCATCGCACTGTGCCTACGCCCGCACCTGTGGCTGTCGAGCCACAGGTGCCCCTGCGCGGCCGGCCGGCCTCGTGGGAGGAGGGCGCCGCCTGGGCCGGGCCTGACACTCGCGATCGATCCCGCGGGATTCCGGACCCGGCCGCCGAGCCAGTCGCCGGCAATCGCGCTCCGCGCGGATGATCGGGTTTCGGCACCCTCGCCGCTGTCCGGCAGCCGATCGACGGTAAATCCTATGGGCCGCCCAAAGTTATCACTCCCGTTACCAGCGGGAAAATAGACGGGATCGACAGTCATTGTCTCGAGCGACCCATCGATAGGAACCCGGCTGCCATGCATGTGAGAGTTCGCCTCGACGGCGCGAACCCGCGCCGCTGGCACGTCGCGCTGCTGACGCGACTCTCGGGCCTGCCCGGCATCGAAGCCGTCAGTGTCGAGGCCGCACCCGGCCCGGACGGTTGGCCGGTCCAGGCCGACCTCCTGTTCCGGCTGGAATCCCTGATCTTCCGGGTGGCCCCGAACGGGTCGGCGCCTGTGCCGCCGGCGGACTTGGCCGCCTGGACCGATCCCGCGGCCCCGGACCTCTTGCTCGACCTGTGTGGCGATGCGGTCGCCCGCTGCCCGGTCTGGCGGGTGGCTTACGATGGCGGCTTCGGCGAGACCGGCCTGCTCGGGAGCCTGCTCGCCGGCCGCGTGCCGCGCCTCGACCTGCTGGAAGGCGACACCGTCCTGGTCTCGGGACGCCTCGGATCGGACTACCGGGGCTCCATCGCGCTGTCGTTCGAGGACGCGCTGGTGCGCACGACCACGCTGGTCGCCGCCGCGCTGCGGGACCGATTGGCGGGCCGCGCCGCGGCTGAGACCCCGGCCCCGGCGGCCGCCGGGCCCGCGCGCCCGGCGCGGATCCGGGCGTCCCGACCGGCGCGGCTTCTGGCCCGCAGTCTCGTCGGCCGCCTGTACAGGCTGTGCTATCACGCGCCGCACTGGCGCACCGGATGGCGGGTTCTGCGCGGGCCGGATCTCATCGACCTGGGGCGCCATCCCGAGGGGGGATGGCAGATCCTGCCCGACGACGGCCGTCGCTTCTACGCCGACCCGTTCCCGCTCGCCGCCGATGGGACGACCCACGTCTTCGTCGAGGAATTCCCGCACGCGACCGGCAAGGCGATCATCTCGGCCGTCCGCTTCGGGCCGGACGGTCCCGTAGGGGCGCCCATCCCCGTGCTGGAGGAGCCGTATCACCTCTCCTACCCGTTCGTGTTCGCGCGGGCGGGCGCCGTCTGGATGGTGCCGGAGAGTTCCGCGGCGGGCACGGTCGACCTCTACCGGGCGACGCGCTACCCCGGCGGCTGGGTGAAGGAAGCGACGCTCCTCTCCGGCGTGGTCGCGAGCGACGCGACGCTCCTCGAACAGGATGGCCGCTGGTGGCTCTTCGCCACCGTGCGCGACGCCCCCCCCGGCGCCCCGGCGGGATCGGGGTGCCACCACGACGCGCTGTATCTCTGGTCGGCCCCCGACTTCCGGGGACCGTACGTGCCGCATCCGGCCAATCCCGTTCTGGTCGACCCCTCGTTCGCGCGGCCCGCGGGCCGGATCGTCGCGCGCGGCGGGCGCCTGATCCGTCCGGTTCAGGATTGCGCCCACGGTTACGGCCGCGCCCTGTCGCTGGCGCGGATCGACCGCCTGGACCAAGATGGGTTCGCCCAGACCGTCCTCGGCCGGATCGAGCCCGGGCCGGCTTGGCCCGGCAGCTGTCTCCACACGCTCAACGCGGGCGGCGGCATCGAGTGCATCGACGGATCCGGCCGGGCTTCGCGCCTCAGGGCGCGGCTCGGCGCCTAGAGCCGCACCCGGCCCCGGGCGAACCGGCACGGCGTCGGATGCCCGTTCTCACAAGTCCTGCGCCGAACCGGCATCCGCCCTACGCCCCGGGGCCTCGATCCGGGACCTCAATCCGATGCGTGTCGCGGCGGAGGCCCGGCCCCCAGGAACCAGCCGGCGCTTTCCGTGTTCGCTCACGAACCCGGAGACACGTCACCCCCATGATCATGATCCTCATCTGCTTTCTCGCGCCATGGCTCGCCATGTTCCTGCGCGGAAAGGTGCTTCAGGGTATCCTCTGCATCATCCTCCACCTGACGATCATCGGATGGATCCCGGCGACGATCTGGGCCCTGGTCGTGACCCGGAGGGAGGCGGCCTGACGGACAGCGCCGGGCCGGTTGCGGACCGGCCCGCCTTACGCCCGAAGATCGATGGAGGCCGCACCGTCGCGGAAGGATCGATCCGAGCGATCCCACCGAGGGACGTGACCGGCCTGATGCTCGGACTCGGCTCCAGCGGCCGGCCCGAGCCTCGGGAGACCGGCCGAGGCGGCCGGCGGCGTGCCGACCCCGGCGGTCTCGAACCGACGATCCGCTTCGCACGGTGAGGGACTGTCGGGCCCGATCCCGCATGCCGGCGGGATTCCGGTTCGCTTTACCGTCGATTGGGAGCGGTGCACTGCGCCCGGCCGTTATGCGCCTGCCGGATCCCGCTGGGCCGGCCGGCGACTGGAAGTTGGCTGCGTGCGCGGCGGTGCCGCGATCTGCCCGGTCCCCGAACGCGAAGACGGCGGGGCAAGAACCCCGCCGCCCGCGAAGACCGTCGCCAGGGCAGCCTCGCGGGCTGCCAGTCTCCGTCGCTCAGAAGCCCATCAGGACGCCGGCCGAGCCGGTCACCGTCATCGCGAGGCCGCCCAGGAAAGCGCCGATCATCGCGTAGGAAAAGCCCTTCAGAACCATGTCGTGCACTCCTTTCATCACGCGGCGGGCCTTCAAAGGCCCGGGAAAACCAACTGCAACGATGATGCCGGATCGGCCGGGCGCGTGCGGTGCGATGCGTCACGTTGCATTGCGGAACCGTTCGGCGCAGGTTCAGCGACACGGCTGAGCCTGCCCCGGCGCGGGCCGGGATGCGGCGGTCGGCCGTCCCGCCGGTCCGTCCTATGCGAAATGCGCGGGAAGGCTCAAAGCCTGCGCGTAGGTGACCAGCGCGATCGCGCCCGCGATCAGGGTGGCGGCGATCGTGATGCGGTTCGTCCAGGTCATCGTCATCTCCATCAGCTGTGCGGCGGCGTTCGCGGTGTGATCCTGATGTAAGCTCAAGCATTCAGGTCCGGCGTGTCCTGAAACACCCGCGGTGGAGGGCGCCCCCGCACATCGTCTGCGCGGCGATGGCCGGCGGAGCCCGCACCGCGCTGCACGCCGGCGCGGTGCGGGCTCGGTCCGTCCTTCTGGCGCCGGCCCCTCCACAGAACCGGCATCCGCTTCGGCGGAGGGCGCCCTAGGCACCCTGCTGCGGACCGGAGGCACCGTCCCGCGCCGCACCGCGGAGGGCGGCCGGTCGCGCTCGGCAGCGTTCCAGATAGGCCTCGAAGGCCTCGCTGGCCGGGAACGCGGCGCGGCCGAAGCCCAGCGCGCTGGCGATGAGGATGTCGGCGCCGGAAAACCTCTCACCCATCGCGTAGGGGCCGCGCGCCAGGGCGGTTTCGAGGCGGCGAACCACCGCCTCGTGGGCGCGCCGCTTCTGCGGCGATCCCGGGAGCTCGCCCGCCATGCCGGCGAACAGGGCAGGCTCGAACTCTGCCACGTACCAAGCCAGCCAAGTCAGGTATGCGCCGCGATCGGGGTCGCCGATCGCCGGCGCCAGCCCCGCTTCGGGGAAGTGCTCCGCCAGATGGAGCACGATGGCCAGGGACTCCGCGACCAGCACGCCGTTGTGCAGGAGGGCCGGGACGCGTTTGTCGGGATGCGGGTTGGCGGCATCCGGCACGCCCTCCCCCGTCATCGGCCGGAAGATCGAGACCGGCTCGATGGCGTAGGGAACGCCCAGCTCCTCCAGCAGCCAGATCATGCGTGAGGATCGCGATTGCGGGGCGTGATACAGGGTGATCATGGCGCGGTTCCTTCGTCACGGCGGGCGGGATGGCCGCGACGGGAGGCTTGTAGGACCACCCTGCTGACAGCATCCTGTCAGCAGGAGTCGAGTGATGCGCCGCGCCGACAGGCTGTTTCAGATCATCCAGATCCTGCGGCGTGCGCCGCGCCCGGTGACCGCCGCCGAGCTCGCCCGGGAGCTGGAGGTGTCCGCCCGCACGGTCTATCGGGACGTGGCCGATCTCGTCGGCCAGCGCGTGCCGATCCTGGGCGAGGCCGGGCTCGGCTACGTGCTGGGCGAGACCTTCGACATGCCGCCGCTGATGCTGACACCCGACGAGATCGAGGCGGCGGTCCTCGGCGCGCAATGGGTTGCGGGCCGGGGCGAGCCGGTCCTCGCCAAGGCGGCGCGCGATCTCATCGCCAAGATCACCGCCGTCGTGCCCGAGCGCCTGCATCCGTTCATCGCCGATCCCTCGATCGGTACGCCGCCGGCTTTCACGCAGACCGCGGACGGGATCGATGTCGCGCGGACCCGGGCCTGGATCCGCGAGGGCCGCAAGATCCGCATCGACTACCGCGATGCGCGCGGCGATCCGAGCCGGCGCGTGATCTGGCCGGTGATCGTCGGGTTCTTCGATCAGGCACGGATGCTGGCCGGCTGGTGCGAGCTGCGCGGGGAATTCCGGCACTTCCGCACCGACCGGATCACGGACCCCGACTTCCTGGAGGAGCGGCACGGCCTCCGGCCCGCCGTCCTGCGCGCCCGGTGGAAGCGGAGCCTGTCGGGCCGGCCGGTGGGTCCGCACGCGCCGACGCAGGTCGTGACGTGAAGGCGTCGGGATCCCGGCTTGCGGCCACCCGCCGTCGAGGGCGGGCGCCCCCTGGCGTTCCGAACGCGATCCGGGTCGCGCCGCGATCGCCCCCGTCGCCCGCCCGGCTGTCACGCGCTGGCCGAACTGCGCCCGCGCCGCCCGGGGGCGGCGCGATGGATCGCCCTTGGGACGCCGCCGCGCTCCTCAGATCGCCCAGTCGGCCGCCAGTGCCGCGGCGGCGTATCGGGCGCGCGCCGCCGCATCTCTCTGAAGCCCGGCCCGCTCGCACCACGCGGCGAAGATCTCCGGCTCGATCGGCACGCGCACGACCTCTACGCCGCTGCGCTGCACCTCGCGTTCCATCTGTTCGGTGGCGACGCGCCACGTCTCATAGTCGGGCGGCAGCTTGGCGCCATCCGCCAAGCGCGCGCGCAACTCCGCGTAGCGCTCCGGAGCGTACCAGGGCAGGCCGACGCGGCGGGGGCGGTCCATGGGAGGCTCTTCGAACGGTCACGCTGAACGGCCATCAACGGTCCAGAGCGCTCTTCGGTTCGAACCAGGATGGCCGGAGCGGCGGTGATCGTGCCGCAGCGGCCGAACGCCCGATGGCCGAGCCTGCGGCTCGCCGCTACGCGGCCCTCATGGATATCGTTCCGTTCGCCCTCATGGCCTCCGCCCTCACGTTTTCCGGCTTCGTCGTGCTGCTCGGATGGCGGTGAGTTCCGCGGCGTCGAGATCGCGTCGGTGCCGTGAACGCGGAGGAGGACGCTGCGGCACCGTGAAACCCGCTCCGTCATCCCCGCAGCGGGCAAGTTGCTGGCGACCCCGGTAGGGCTCGAACCTACGACCTGCCGCTTAGAAGGCGGCTGCTCTATCCAGCTGAGCTACGGAGTCAGGATGCCAAGCGGCCCCAGAAGCCACGGGCTCGCCCGGGGGTCAAGCGCGAGACGAAGACGTCCGCCGCCCCCGGGTTCACATCGGCGGTGACGATGTGGACGTCTGGATCGTGCAGCGGATCCGGATTGGGGTTGCGCGACGCTGCGGATCCGGACAGGCCGGGGCGCGGTTCATGCCGGGGCACCGCGCCCCCGTCCGGAGACCGAGGTTGCCCGCGCCGAGTCCCACAGCTTCGCCCCCTGGGCCGGCCCGGCGCCGGTGGAACGCCGCGGGTCGGGGCAGCCTGAACCGGCCCGGCTCGGACCTGCGGCGCCTGCCGACGGGCCTCGACCTCCGGAACGTCCGGCTCGTGGAGGGCGTGCGCGCCGCCTTCGCGTTCGGCGTCGTCATCCTCCTCAACATCTGGATCCAGTGGGCGCCGCTGCTGACGATGGCGCTCGCCGCCAACCTCGCCTGCTTCTGCGACAACGGCGGCCCGATGCGCGCCCGCCTGCGGGTCCTCACCGCCTTCTCGGTCCTGGGCGGCCTGCTCTGGGCCGGACTCGGCCTGATCCAGCCCCTCGGCCTGCCGGTGGTCGTCCCGGTCGCCTGTGCGCTGATCTTCGCCTGCTCGTACGCCCGCGTCTGGAGCGTTCAGGCCCAGTCGGCCGGCAACGTGCTCGTGGTGGTGCTGTGCATCGCCCTCGACCGGCCCCTGACCCCGGAGCAGGCGGCCGTCACCGCGCTGATGTTCGCGGCCGGCGGTCTCTGGGCGACGTTCCTGGCCCTGGTGATCTGGCGGCTGCACCCGTACCGGCCGGCCCACCGGGCGGTGGCGGAGGTCTGGCACAACCTCGCCCGGCTCTGCGGCGACCTCGAGCGGCTCGTCGTCCTGCCGGAACCCGACACGGCCGCCTTCGACGGCCACGCGCGGGGCCACCGGCGGGGCGTGCGGGCGAGCATCGAGACCGCCCGGACCATGATCCTCGACCTCGCCCGCTCCCGCGAGCGCGTCTCGGACCGCACCGCCCAGGCCCTGCTGCGCCTGGAGAGCGCCGAGCAGATCTTTTCCGCGCTGATCGCCGTCGGCGAGCTGATCGACAGCCGTCCCGATGCCCGCCGCCGGGCCCTCGCCAAGGTCTTCCTGCGGCGCCTGCGCCCCCTCTTGGTGACCATCGCCCGGGCGATCCGCGACGACGTCAACCTCGACCTCGACCGTCTGGAACACTCCATCGCCCGCGTGGCCGAGGGGCTGTCGGAGGATCCGACCCTCGCCCGCCTCGCCGAACGGATCGTCGGGCGCGTGCGGATCGGCGCCAAGCTGTCGACCCCGGAGGGCTATCGCCCCGGCGGCACGCTCACGGAGGGCGGCAGCCTCGACCGCTGGACCCGCTATGTCGGGCCGCTGCGTCAGAACTTCACCCTGGCCTCGCCCAATCTTCGGCACGCCCTGCGGGCGAGCGCGGTCGCGGCCCCGGCGCTCGCCGCCACCCTGACCTATGCGGGCGCCTTCACGCACTGGCTGGTGATGACCGTGGTGCTCACCATGCAGCCCTTCTACGCGGCGACGTGGCAGCGGGCGCTGGAGCGGATCGGCGGCACGGTGCTGGGCGGCCTCGTGGGCGCCGTGCTCGCCTACTACGCCACGAGCCCCCTGGCGGAGGCCGGGCTGATCCTCGTGCTCAGCATCGTCGGCTTCGCGGCGCGCCAGATCTCCTACGGCTTCTTCGTCACCTGCCTGACCCCCCTCGTGGTGCTGCTGGTCGAGCTGCTGGAGCCCGGCCACAGCTCCTGGGAGATCGTCGCCATGCGGGGCGGCTTCACGGTGCTGGGCGGCGTGATCGCGGTGGCGAGCTGCCTGGTGCTGTGGCCGATCTGGGAGCCCGATCAGGTCCGGCAGGAACTGCGCCGGGCGCTCAAGGCCCAGGCCGGTCTCGCCGAGGCGGTGCTCCGCGCGCCGCCCGGCGAGGGCCGCGAGACCGCGATCGCGGCGCAGAGCCGCGAGGCCGGCCTCGCCCTCAACGATCTGGAGGCGGCGCTCTCCCGCGCCCTGCAGCAGCCCCGGGCCGGCAGCCACCCGGAGGTGGAATCCGCCCTGGTGGCCGACGCGACCCTGCGCCGGATCAGCGCCCGGCTCATCGTCCTGCGGCACGCCCCGGAGGCGGCCGCCCCCGAGGCCGAGCCCTGGCGGGCCTGGATCACCGCAACCCTGGCGGCCCTGGGCGCGGACAGGCCCGTGCCCGAGCGGCCGGCGCTGGATCGCGGGCAATCGCTCGTGCGTCTCGTCAGCCAGGTCGATCTTCTGGTGGGAACCCTGCGCCCTGGAGAGATCCGGGCTGGGACGGCGGCCGTCGGCGCGGTGCCGGGTCCGGCAAGCGGCGCCACCGGCCTTGCCGACCGGCCCGTCCCTCACACCTGAGAGTCCGCCGGTCCCGTGCCCCGATCACCGCCGGTTATCGGGGCCCGCGGAGCCCGCGGGCCCGTCCGCCCGTCAGAACCGCGGCAGGGCGTTGGCCGGGCCGCCGGCATGCGGACCGCTGTAGCGGTAGGCGGCCGCCCGCGCGGGACCGGCGGCGTCCCGATGCAGGACGGCGCCGTTGCCGACCCAGCCCGAATAGGCCGAGGCCGGGTAGGGCGAGTGCTTCGAATCCAGGCCCTGCGCGAGGGCGGGCGTGGCGACCGCGGCGACCAGGGCGGCGGCAGCGAGCATGCGGACGGTCATGATGATCTCCTGGTGTCTTCGTACGACTTCAGCGGGAAGTCATCCGGTCAACCGTGTCGCGTGAGGAAGATCGTCGGGTCGGCGGTCTTGATCACTCGGGCTTTGCTTGGCCGAATGTGACCTCTCAACGAGGATATTCTGCTTCGGGTTCGGCCGAGGCCGTGCGCTGGCGCACGACGGAGACGGCCCGGGCCCGGAGGCCGGCCCATCGCTCCGGTCGGGCCGGACCCGGCTCGGGGGTGCGTCCCGCGCGGAAGCGTGCCACAGACCGCGCCGAACGGAGTCCCGCGGAACCCTCTGACATGAAGTTGATCGTCGGCCTCGGAAACCCGGGCGCACGCTATGCGGGCAACCGGCACAATATCGGCTTCCTCGCCGTCGACGCGATCGCCCGCCAGCACCGGGCGAGCCCGTTCCGCCACCGCTTCCAGGGCGAGGCCGCCGAGGTGGTGCTGGGCCCGGAGCGGGCGATCCTCCTGAAGCCCTCGACCTTCATGAACGAGTCCGGCCGCGCCGTCTCGGAGGCGCAGCGCTTCTACAAGATTCCGCTCTCCGACGTGATCGTGCTGCACGACGAGCTCGACCTCGCCCCCGCCAAGCTCCGGGTGAAGCTCGGCGGCGGCAATGCCGGCCATAACGGCCTGCGCTCGATCACCGCCCAATGCGGCAACGACTACCGCCGGGTGCGGCTCGGCATCGGCCATCCCGGCGACAAGGCGCTGGTGCATGCCTACGTGCTCAACGATTTCGGCAAGGCCGAGCTGCCCTGGGTGGACGATCTCTGCCGGGCCGTGGCCGACCACGCCGCCCTGCTCGCCGCCGGCGAGGATGCGAGCTTCCAGAACAAGGTCCACCTCGCCATGGCCGGCCGCGGCTGGGACGAGGTGAAGACGCTGGGCGCCCGAAATTGACACGCCCCCGCGGGGACGGGATATCGGGGCGGGCGAGAGGGTCCGATGAAGGCCGTGCGCCACAAGCCCGGCTGTCGGCGGTTCGATTGCCTCCCGGTGGCTGAGGCCCGGCTCGCCGGTGCCGCGCGTGCTCGACCGAGGACAGGGCGCACGGTGCCGTGTTCGCGGGCCTGACTCTCCGCAACCCTTTTTCGCGCGTCGCCCGACGACGTGCTGCGACGGAACTGACCCATGGGCTTCAAATGCGGCATCGTCGGCCTGCCGAACGTCGGCAAGTCGACCCTCTTCAACGCGCTGACGCAGACGGCGGCCGCCCAGGCGGCGAACTACCCGTTCTGCACCATCGAGCCGAATGTCGGCGAGGTGGCGGTGCCCGATCCGCGGCTCGATGACCTCGCCCGCATCGCCTCGTCGAAGGAGAAGATCCCGACGCGCCTGACCTTCGTGGACATCGCCGGCCTCGTGCGCGGCGCCTCCAAGGGCGAGGGCCTGGGCAACCAGTTCCTGGCCAATATCCGCGAGGTCGACGCCATCGCCCACGTGGTCCGCTGCTTCACGGACGGCGACGTCACCCACGTGGAGGGCAAGGTCGATCCGGCCGCCGACATCGAGACGATCGAGACCGAGCTGATGCTCGCCGACCTCGACAGCCTGGAGCGCCGCGCCGTCGCCCTGGAGAAGAAGGCCAAGGGGGCCGACAAGGAGGCCAAGGAGAGCCTCGACCTCGTCAACCGGGCGCTGCCGCTCCTGCGCGAGGGCAAGCCGGCGCGGCTGGTGGAGCGCAAGCCCGACGAGGAGAAGCTGTTCCAGTCCCTCGGCCTGATGACCGCCAAGCCCGTCCTCTACGTCTGCAACGTCGATGAGCCCGACGCCGACAAGGGCAACGCCTATTCGGACGCGGTCTTCGCCCGCGCCAAGGCGGAGGGCGCCGTGGCGGTGGTGGTCTCGGCCAAGATCGAGAGCGAGATCGCCGTGATGCCCGAGGCCGACCAGGCGGAGTTCCTGGAGGCGGTGGGGCTCGCCGAGCCCGGCCTCAACCGGGTGATCCGCGCCGGCTACGACCTGCTCGGCCTCGTCACCTACTTCACGGTGGGCCCCAAGGAGGCCCGCGCCTGGACGATCACCAAGGGCACCCGCGCCCCCGGGGCGGCCGGGGTGATCCACTCGGATTTCGAGAAGGGCTTCATCCGGGCCGAGACCATCGCGTTCAAGGACTACACGGCGCTCAACGGCGAATCCGGGGCCCGGGACGCCGGCAAGCTGCGGCTGGAGGGCAAGGAGTACGTGGTGCAGGACGGCGACGTGCTGCACTTCCGCTTCGCCAACTGAGGCTCGGGTCGCGCTCAGCCCTGGGCGGCGCTGCGTCTTTGCGAGCGGAGCGAAGCGATCCAGGGCAGCGCGACATCGGTGAGCGTGGCGCTCCTGGATTGCTTCGCGCCCGCTCGCAAAGACGGCGATCCCGATCGCCCGCCCCACCGATCAACCAGACGAGCCCGCCATGCCCGATCCCGCCCTCGAGGATTTCGCCGTCGGCGACGTGATCGTCGGCGCGCCGCTCACCGTCACCCGCGACGCCATCGTGGGCTTCGCGCAGGCCTTCGACTTCCAGCCCTTCCACCTCGACGAGGCGGCGGCGGAAGGGACCTTCGCGGGCCGGCTGATCGGCTCGGGCTGGCACACGGCGGCTTTGG
Source organism: Methylobacterium sp. XJLW (assembly GCF_003254375.1). Taxonomy (NCBI): domain Bacteria; kingdom Pseudomonadati; phylum Pseudomonadota; class Alphaproteobacteria; order Hyphomicrobiales; family Methylobacteriaceae; genus Methylobacterium; species Methylobacterium sp. XJLW. The sequence goes on from NZ_CP016429.1 coordinate 2,311,557, forward strand.
GCATGCGGCTGCTCCAGCAGGGACCGTTCAAGGGCGGTTCGTCGCTCGGCGCGCCGGGGATCGACGAGCTGCGCTGGCTCGCGCCGGTCCTGCCGGGGGACGCGCTGACGCTGACCTTCCGGGTGGTGGGGCTGCGCGATTCGGCCTCCAAGCCCGGGCTCGGTTTCGTGACCGCCGAGGTCGCCCTCGGTAACCCGCGCGGCGAGACGGTGCTGACCCAGCGCTTCACCTTCATGCTGGCCCGCCGCGGCACCGATCCCCTGCCCCCGCGGCCGGTGGAGATCGGCGTGCCGGGACCGGTCGCCGAGCCGGAGGATGCCGAGATCCTGCCCTTCCTGCGGGATGCCGAGATCGGCGCCGTGCGGGAGCTGGGCGCCTATCCGTTCACCGCCGAGGCGATCATCGCGTTCGCCGAGGCCTACGATCCGCAGGCCTTCCACCTCGACCACGCGGCGGCCAAGCGCAGCCATTTCGGCGGCCTCTGCGCCTCCGGGTGGCACACGGCCGCCGCCTACATGAACCGGATGCTCACGACCCGCGCCCGCGACGCCGCCTACACGGCCACCCGCGGTCCGGTCCCGGAGGCGGGCCCCTCCCCCGGGTTCAAGAACCTGCGCTGGCTGAAGCCCGTCTACGCGGGCGACACGGTCCGGTTCAGCGCCAAGCTCACCGACAAGCGCGCCTCGGCCTCGCGGCCGGGCTGGGGCCTGGCCTTCGCCCGCAACACCGGGGTGAACCAGCGCGGCGAGCCGGTCTTCGTCTTCGACAGCGCGGTGTTCCACCGCTGGGAGCCCTGAGCGCACCGGGCCCGCTCCCGCGCGTTGACACCCCAGACACGGACGGGATCAGGCAGGCATGTATCAGAAGAAGCTCGGCAGCACGGGGCTGTTCGTCTCGGAACTCTGCCTCGGCACCATGACCTTCGGCGGCGGGGCCGGGATGTGGCGCCAGATCGGCGCCCTCGACCAGACGGAGGCCGGGCGCCTCGTCGGACGGGCGCTCGATGCCGGGATCAACTTCATCGACACGGCCGACGTCTACGCGGAGGGGCTCTCGGAGCAGATCACCGGCCAGGCCCTGCGCGACCTCAAGGTCCCGCGCGACAGCGTCGTCGTCGCCACCAAGGGCTACGGGCCGATGGGGCCGGGCGCGAACGCCAAGGGCGCCTCGCGCCTGCACCTGATCGACGCCTGCAAGGCGAGCCTCAAGCGGCTCCAGCTCGACCACATCGACCTCTATCAGGTCCACGGCTTCGACCCGGCGACGCCGATCGAGGAGCAGGTGCGCGCCCTCGACATCCTCGTCCAGCACGGCCACGTCCGCTACGTCGGCGTCTCGAACTGGGCGGCGTGGCAGATCGTGAAGGCGCTGGGGATCAGCGCGCGGGCCGGGCTCGCCCGCTTCGAGACCCTGCAGGCCTATTACTCCATCGCGGGTCGCGACCTGGAGCGGGAGATCGTCCCGATGCTGCGCTCGGAGGGACTCGGCCTCCTGGTCTGGAGCCCGCTGGCCGGCGGCCTGCTCAGCGGCAAGTATGCCGGCGGCGCGGGGGAGGGCCGGCGCGCGAGCTTCGACTTCCCGCCGGTCGACCGCCCCCGGGCCGACGCCTGCATCGACGCCATGCGGCAGGTGGCGGAGGCCCGCGGCGTCTCGGTGGCCCAGGTAGCGCTGGCCTGGCTGCTGCACCGCAAGGCGGTGACCAGCGTGATCGTCGGTGCCAAGCGCCTCGACCAGCTGGAGGACAACATCGCGGCGACCGAACTCAGCCTCGGCGACGCGGAACTCGACGCCCTCGATGCGGTGAGCGCCCTGCCGCCGGAATATCCGGGCTGGATGTTCGAGCGCCAGGGCGCCCGGGCGCAGCAGCTCGCGGAATCGGGCCGGCCCGGGGTGCGGTGAGGCGGCTCACGCCGCCTTCCGGCGCTCCGGATAGAGCCCGTACAACCCCTCGGCGCTGGCCTCGCAGATGCCGCGCTCGGTGATGATGCCGGTCACCAGCCGGGCCGGGGTCACATCGAAGGCGGGATTCGCCACGGGACTGCCGGGGGAGACCACCTCGATCGTGGCGAAGCCGCCATCGGCGAGCCGCCCGGTCATATGGGTGACCTCGCGCCCGTCGCGCTCCTCGATCGGGATCTCCTTGACCCCGTCGTCGAGGGTCCAGTCGATGGTCGAGAACGGCAGGGCGGCGTAGAACGGCACGCCGTTGTCGTGGGCCGCCAGCGCCTTCAGGTAGGTGCCGATCTTGTTGCAGACGTCGCCGCTCGCCGTGGTCCGGTCCGAGCCGACGATGCACAGGTCGACGCCGCCGTGCTGCATGAGGTGGCCGCCGGCATTGTCGGCGATGACCGTGTGCGGCACGCCGTGGCCGTTCAGCTCGAAGGCCGTGAGCGCGGCACCCTGGCTGCGCGGCCGGGTCTCGTCGACTAGGACATGCACCGGCACCCCCCGCTCGTGGGCGGCGTAGATCGGCGCCAGCGCCGTGCCCCAATCCACCGTGGCGAGCCAGCCGGCATTGCAGTGGGTCAGCACGGTGACCGGTCTGTCGCCGCCCTTGGCCCTGTGCAGGTCGGCGATGACCTGGCTGCCATGGGCGCCGATGGCGCGGCAGCTCGCCACGTCCTCCTCGGCGATGCGGCCGGCTTCCGCGAAGGCGCGGGCGAAGCGCTCGTCCGGCGCAACCTGCCGCAGGTTGGTGGAGACCCGATCCAGCGCCCAGCGCAGGTTGATGGCGGTCGGACGTGTCGCCGCGAGCGTCGCCACCGCCCGGTCGATCCCGTCGTGGGAGGCATCCGCCCGCATGGCCAGCGCCAGCCCGTAGGCGGCCGTGACGCCGATCAGGGGCGCGCCCCGCACGATCATCGTGCGGATCGCCACCGCGGCGTCCTCCAGCGTGGCGAGGCGCTTCAGCTCGAACGCGAAGGGCAGGCGGGTCTGGTCGATCACCTGGACGCTGACGCCGTCCGGGTCCGGGAAGATCGTGCGGTAGGGCTGGCCGTCGATATTCATGGCCGCTCCTGTGCCACAGCGGGGCGGCTTTTGCATCCTCCCGGGCGGGATCGCGACGGCCCGAGGAGGCCCGGCCGGGCGCCGGTGAGCCTTCCTCAACCTTAGCAGGTCGTTAAGGCGGTCATGCCTAGCCTCGGGCGTAAGTCCCCGTCTTGCGTCCGGTCCCGCATGCGCTCGCTTCGCCGTCCCGCATCGCCCTACGAGACTTTCGTCGACAGCGTTCGCCCCTTCCTGGGCAAGCGCCTGACGGAACTCGGCGGTTTCGTGCTCTTCACCGGCGCGGTCGCGCTGACCGTGGCCCTGGCCACGTGGTCGATCGACGACCCGAGCCTCAACCACGCCACCGACCACGCCGCCCACAACGTTCTCGGCCAGCCGGGCGCCGTCGTGGCCGATCTCGCCATGCAGATCCTGGGCCTGGGCTCCCTGGCCTTCGTGCTGCCGCCGGTCCTCTGGGGCATCCGGCTGATGCGCCAGCGCAACCTGCCCGAGGGCGGCCTGCGCATCGCGCTCTGGATCATCGGCTTCTGCGCCGCCAGTGCGGTGGCGAGCGCGCTCCCGCCGACGACCCGCTGGCCGCTGCCCACCGGCCTCGGCGGCGTGGCCGGCGACGGCCTGCTGTCGATGGCGCGGGTGATCGTCGGGGCGGTCTCGTCCGCGGCGGCCCATCTCGTCGGCTTCGGCTACGCGGCGGTGGCGATCCTCAGCCTGACCGGTGCCTGCCGCTTCGGCGCCGTCGAGGAGGAAAGCCTGCACGACGACCCCTATCCCGTCCGCCGCGCCCTGGCGCGCGGCCGGGAATCGGCCCGCGACGAGCGCGAGGATTCCGACGAGCCGAGCCTCGGCCTCGTGGGTGTCGGCGCCCTGGCGCAGGGGCTGATGGGCCTGCGCGTCGCCGCGGCGGACCGGATCGCGGCATGGCGCGCCGGCCGGGCCGAGCCGATCGACAGTGCCTCGCCGGCCCTCGCGGCCCGGCGCGCCTTCACGGATGCGGATCTGCCCTGGACCGACCACCTGCCCGAGGGACGGGCGCCGGGGCCGGGTCGGCGCGAGCCGGTCTTCGAGGCGCCCGAGGACGGCCCCCCGGCCACGACCGCCCGCCGAATCGCGGCGCCGCAGGTCGATGCGGAGGACGAGCTGGAGGCGTTCGAGGCGCCGCAGAGCCCGGTCCCGCCGCGCTCCGAACCCACCGCCTCCCGGGTCGCTCCGCCCCCGGCCGCGCCGGTGCCGGCGCGCCGCGCGCCCGCGCCGCCCGTCCGCCCGGAGGATTACGCCCTGCCCGCCCTCGACCTGCTGGCTGCCCCCCGGGGCCCGTCCCAGGCGAGCCTGATCTCGGCGGACGCCCTGGAGCAGAACGCCACGCTCCTCGAGGCGACGCTGGGCGATTTCGGCGTGCGCGGCGACATCCTGGCGGTGCGGCCGGGCCCGGTCGTCACCCTCTACGAGCTGGAGCCGGCACCGGGCACCAAGTCCAGCCGCGTCATCGCGCTCGCCGACGACATCGCCCGGTCGATGTCGGCGGTCTCGGCCCGCGTCGCGGTGGTGCCCGGCCGCAACGCCATCGGCATCGAACTGCCGAACGCCAAGCGCGAGACGGTGTATCTGCGCGAGCTCCTGGCCTCCACGGACTTCGCCGAGAGCAAGCACAAGCTGGCCCTGTGCCTGGGCAAGAACATCGGCGGCGAGCCGATCATCGCCGACCTCGCGCGCATGCCGCACCTGCTGGTGGCCGGCACCACCGGCTCGGGCAAGTCGGTGGCGATCAACACCATGATCCTGTCGCTGCTCTACCGGCTGAAGCCGGAGGAGTGCCGGCTGATCATGGTCGATCCGAAGATGCTGGAACTGTCGGTCTACGACGGCATCCCGCACCTGCTCTCCCCCGTGGTCACCGACCCCAAGAAGGCGGTGATCGCCCTCAAGTGGGCCGTGCGCGAGATGGAGGAGCGCTACAAGAAGATGGCCAAGATCGCGGTGCGCAACATCGACGGCTACAACGCCCGGGTCGCCGAGGCGGCGGCGCGCGGCGAGGTGCTGACCCGGACCGTGCAGACCGGCTTCGACCGCCACACCGGCGAGGCGGTCTACGAGGACGAGGCGATGGACCTGGCGCCGCTGCCGTACATCGTGATCGTGGTCGACGAGATGGCCGACCTGATGATGGTGGCCGGCAAGGACATCGAGGGGGCGATCCAGCGTCTGGCGCAGATGGCGCGGGCGGCGGGCATCCACCTGATCATGGCGACGCAGCGGCCTTCGGTGGACGTGATCACCGGGACGATCAAGGCGAACTTCCCGACCCGGATCAGCTTCCAGGTGACGAGCAAGATCGACTCGCGCACGATCCTGGGCGAGATGGGCGCGGAGCAGCTCCTGGGCCAGGGCGACATGCTGTTCATGGCCGGCGGCGGGCGCACGACCCGGGTGCACGGGCCGTTCTGCTCGGACAGCGAGGTCGAGACCGTCGTGGCGCATCTCAAGCGCCAGGGCCGTCCCAGCTACCTCGACGCCGTCACGGCGGATGACGAGGAAGGCGCGCCCGAGAAGGGCGGCGAACGGGCCGGGAAGGGGAAGGCCGGCGCGGCGGAACTCGAACTCGACGGCGCCGTGTTCGACCAGGGCTCCTTCGGCGAGGCCGGCGGCGATCTCTACGATCAGGCCGTGCAGGTGGTGCTGCGCGACCAGAAGGCGTCGACGAGCTACATCCAGCGCCGCCTGCAGATCGGCTACAACCGCGCCGCCTCGCTCATGGAGCGGATGGAGATCGAGGGCATCGTCGGTCCGGCCAACCATGCCGGCAAGCGCGAGATCCTGGTGGAGGAGGCGGTCGGCTGAGCGTGCGGGCGCCGGTGCCGCCGGTTCCGGTCCGGCGCCCGTCCCAGTCCCCGGCCTCATCCTGATCTCTTGGGGCCGGAATGCCCGGTCCGACAGCCCGCAGCGTCGCGGTCAAAAATTTTCGCTCGGCCTGGAACCCGCCCTCCCCCGGCACGTTACGCGCGTGCGAGGCCCGGAAACGGGCTCGCGGTGAGGGCGCCGGACACGGTGTCCGGCGTCGCTTGTAGTCACGTTGCTCGTCGGAGGATGTGGTTATGAGGACTTACGACGTTTCGCCCCTGTTCCGGTCGTCCATCGGGTTCGATCGCCTGTTCGAGCTGCTCAATCAGGCTGAGCGCGTCGAGCCTTCGGCCGCTTGGCCGCCCTACAACATCGAGAAGGTCGCCGAGGACCAGTATCGCATCACCATGGCGGTGGCGGGCTTCACGCCCGAGGAGATCGAGCTGACCCAGCAGGACACCATGCTCCTGGTGTCCGGTCAGAAGGCCGCCCAGGAGGGCGAGAGGCACTACCTCCACCGCGGCATCGCGGCGCGCACCTTCCGCCAGACCTTCAATCTGGCCGAGCACGTGACGGTCGTGGGCGCGTCCCTGGAGAACGGCCTGCTCACCGTCGCGCTGAAGCGCGAGGTGCCGGAGGCGCTCAAGCCTCGCCGCATCGCCATCGGCGGCACGACGGCCGCGTCCGGCCAGGACAACGCCCCGGCTCAGATCGCCCGCGACGCCAAGGCAGCCTGATCGGCGGCCCGGGCCGCGCGTCCGGGCACCCCGTGCCGACACGCATGACATCCCTCACGGGTCCGCGGACCCGCCGCGGGCCTGTTCCCACGACTGCATCGCATGCGCTGGAGAATGGACCATGAGCGTGAGAGATCTGATTCCCTGGAGCCGCAGCACGGCCCCGGCGCCCACCGCCCTGTCGCAGGAGCCGGCCAGCCCGTTCCTGACGCTGCACCGGGAGATGAACCGCCTGTTCGACGACGTGTTCAGCGGGTTCGGCGGCGTGCCGAGCCTCGCGAGCCGCGGCATCGGCTGGCCGCAGGTCGAGCTGGTGGAGGCGGACGGGGCGCTGCGCGTCTCCGCCGAGCTGCCCGGCCTCGACGAGAAGGACGTCGAACTCCTCATCGCGGACGGTGTCCTGACCTTGAAGGGCGAGAAGCGTGCCGAGACCACCGACAGGGCGCGCGGCTATTCCGAGCGCAGCTACGGCCGTTTCGAGCGGTCGATCGCCCTCCCCGTGCCGGTGGAGGAGGACAAGGCCGAGGCGACGTTCCGCAACGGCGTGCTCACCGTGACGCTGCCGCGGGCCGCCGAGGCGCCGGAACGCCGTCGGCGCATCGCGATCAACGCTACCGGCGCGCCGGCCGCCAAGCACTGAGCCGGCTTTGGATCGACCTTGCCTGCGGCCGCCCCGGTGGCCGCAGACCTGAACGCATGATGCGGCCGCCGGTGCGTCCCGATCAACGTGCCGGCTGCCCCTGCCTTTGCTCACGACGAGGAGGGTTGCATGCAGCCGATCGATACGACGTCCATCCATCCCGAGATCGAGCGCCTCGGTCCGGTGGCGGCCGCCACCCTGAGACCGCAGGCGGTCGAGCCGTTCGACGCTTTCGTGGCGCCGGGCGACGTCTTCCGGCATCCCCGCGAGGTGCTGCGCTATCCGGGCCTGTCGCACGCCGAGAAGCGGGCGATCCTGGCCTCCTGGGCCTCCGACGCACGGGCGGTCGAGTCCTGTCCGGCGCTGCGCTGCTTGCCCGGTTGCCGGGCCGAGCCCGTGCCGCTCGACGCGATCCTGGACGCGCTCCAGGCGCTCGACGAGGGTTCGGCCCCGCCCGTCTCGCCGGCGCCGCCCAAGCCGCTCTTCCCCGCGGCATTCACCCGCCGCTGGCGGCGCGGTCCGACCGGGCGCGAGCCTCAGCTGAACTGAGCCGGAGGCGTCCGATGGCAACCTTCGACCTGAGGGGTGGGCACAGGCGCGTATCCCGGTTGCGGCATGGCCGGCGTGGCGGGCCGGTGCAGGCGACCGACGGGGCCGTGCTGGGCCGCTGGATCCTGTCCGCCGCGCTGTGCGTCGCTTTGGCCGCGCTCTGCCCGGCACCGGCCCTGCCCTGGGTGCTGGCCGTGCTGCTGAGCCTGTCGGGCTTCGTGTGGCTCGGTCTTGCGATCACGCAGGCCGGGCCGCCGGCCAACACCCCGCATCTGACTGCCTGGGACGCCGCGCTGCTCTCGTTCGCGGCGAGCTTCGGCGTGCAATCGGCGGCGCGGCTCGGTCTCTTCGGCGGCTGAGCGCGCCTCAACAGGGAGGCAACCATGCAGGATTGTACGATCGGACTCGGAGACGACACGCCGCCCGCGGGCGCAACGAGGCGCGCCGGCCGCCGGGCGCCGATCCGCCACGGCGGGCGCTCGGTCGAGACATCCGGCCCCGCCCGGGCCGAGAGGGGCGGCCTCGCCGTCGAGCGGGCGACGCCTCCGGAGATCGCGGCGCCGATGGGCCGGACCGGCGAGACCGGCACGCCCGCCACGGAGGAGGCGCCGACAGGCCCGACAGGGGAGCGGGCGGCAGCCTCTGCCCCGGGCCGGAGCCGCGCCGACAGGCCCGCGCCCGACCCGGCGGACCGACGTGGTCGGCCAGGCACTGTGCGGGTCTGGCGCTCGAACCGGGACGCGGCGCCCGTGCAGGTCCGCGCGACGGCGCAGGGTCGTTCCGCGGACGATCGCGTGCCCGAGGGGCTGCCGGATCTGGAGCGAGCCCTGGTCAACCCGGCCGCGGTGTTCGCCACGCCGGCCGCGGTCCTCGATCATCCCCGGCTGCTGCCCAGCTGCAAGCGCGAAATCCTGCGGCGCTGGGCGTGGGACGAGTACCTGAAGGAAGTCGCCGCCGCCGAGGGCATGGCCGATGGCGAGCCGTCCCGGCTCGACGCCGTGACGGTTGCCCTGCTGGCGCTCGGCGAGACGCGGCGTCCGCATCCCGCCGCGCCGGCCGCCGCGATCCCCGGCCTGCGGGGACGCCCGCAGGCCGCGTGAGGCCGGAGCCGGCCGTCAGACCGGATCGGCCGGTCCCGGATCGAGCCCGGGTTCGGCCCTCAGGGCACTGCGGCCCGGCGGTATGCGCCCTGACGGAGGCGTGAGGCTGGCGCGACGCGCCCTCACACCACCGAGAACCGGAACTCCGTCGTCGCCGCGAAGGTCTCGCCCGGCCGCAGGACCGCGGAGGGAAAGGCCGGCTGGTTCGGCGCGTCCGGAAAGCCCTGCGTCTCGAAGCAGACGCCGTCCCCGGACCGGTAGATGCGTCCGGAGGGCCCGATCAGCCGCCCGTCGAGATTGTTGCCGCTGTAGAGCTGCAGCGCCGGCTGCGTGGTCCAGACGTCGAGCCGGCGCCCGCTGTCGGGGGCGATGCAGGTGGCGGCCGGCCGCAGCGTCCCTGCGGCGCCGCGCAGGACGAAGGTGTGATCGTAGCCCTTGGCGTAGGCGAGCTGCGGGTCCCCTTCGCGGATCCGGGTCTCCAGGGCCCGGGGCGTGCGGAAGTCGAACGGCGTCCCGGCGACCGGCTGGAGCGCGCCGGTGGGGATCTGGGTCGCGTCCGTCGGCGCGAATGCGTCCGCTTCGACCTGCACGATGTGGCCGAGGACGCTGCCCGTCCCCTCGCCGGCGAGGTTGAAGTAGCTGTGGTTGGTGAGGTTCACGACCGTCGGCCGGTCGGTGACGGCGGCGTAATCGATGCGCAGCACGCCGTCCTCCGGAAGGCTGTACGTCACGCGGACATCGAGGGTGCCGGGAAATCCCTCTTCCCCGTCCGGGGAGCGGCGGCTCAGGACGAGGCGCGTCGCCTCGGAGAGGTCCGCCCGCCACAGGCGCCGGCCGAAATTGTCCGGGCCGCCGTGGAGGGTGTTGGGCGCCTCGTTCACAGGCAGGCGATAGCTCTGCCCGTCGAGGCTGAAGCGCCCGCCCGCGATGCGGTTGGCGTAGCGGCCGACGATGGCGCCGAAGCTCGGGCTCAGCGTCTCGTAGGCCGCGAGGGTGTCGAGGCCGAGGACGACGTTGGCCGAATGGCCGGCGCGGTCGGGCACCTCGATCGCCGTGACGGCCGCGCCGAAATCGATGATGGCGACGCGCAGACCGTCCCGGCTCAGGACATGGCGGGTGACCGGCCGTCCATCCGCGGTGGTGCCGAACGCTTCGGCCGGCATCGGTCTAGCGCTTCCAGACGCCGAGCCGTTCGCTCCGGGCGTGATCCTCGGCCGCGACCAGTTCGGGGCTCGCCTCCGGCGAGGCGCGACCGCCACCGTTGAACAGCACCACCTCGGAGAGGTCGCGCCCGTCCACGAGGCAATTCATGGTCGTGCTGCCGGGGGCGGGCTGGCAGGTCACCGGCCGGTTGCCGATGTACCGGGCCAACTCCTCCGCCTGGCCGCCGCGCACCCATTCGACGCCGAACAGATGCACGACCTTGCCGCCGACCTTGAGGGTCGCGGTATCGATGACTTGGGCCTGTCCCGTCACGGCATTCGGCGGCAGCGGCGCGTCGGGCTCGGACTCGCCTCCGGTTTCGGGGGGCGGCGTGACCGTGTCGGGGGCTGCCGCCGGGGCGCCGGAGGAGGGATTGTTCGGGGTGGCGCCGTTCGGGGCCTCCGTTCGGGGCGCGGCCGGGGCCGCGGGACGCGCGGGATCGGGCGCACGGCCCTCCAGGACGAGGCCCGCGGCGATCACCGCCGCCAGGGTGCCGGCACTGGCGCCCAGGAGCAGGCGGCGCTGCCGGCGTGCGCCCTCGTCCGCGCCGTCTCCGCCGCGGCCGAACCGGTCGCGCAGACGGCCGAAGCCGTCACGGAGGGACTCTCCGACGCGGCCGGGGCCGCTGTTCCAGGCCGTTGCCGGATCGACCCCCGGGCTCGCCGCCGTGGCCGCGTCGGTCCGGACCGTCGCGGGACGGGCGAACCGGCCGCGCAGGCTCGTCCGCAGGGTGGCGAACCGGCCGGCGGCGCTCTGCGCCAGAACCCGACCCTGCTCGGAGGAGCGCTCCGCCAGGGAGCGGGCCCGTTCGGACTGGGTTTCGACGAAGCGCGCGGTGGCGGCCTTCATCTCGTAGGCGCCGCTCAGCAGGGACGAATCGCGGGCCTCGTCGGCGGCCTCCGGCGCCGATTCGGGTTCGGGCTCGGGCGGCAGGAACAGGGCCGGATGCCGGGCGCGCAGGTCCGCCACGAGATCCACGAGGGTCATCGGCTCGGACGTGTCGTCCCGCAGGCGCACGGCACCGTGTCGATCGAGCACGCGGAGGCCGGTTCCCGCCTCATCGGGGGTGCAGGCGGCCTCGGCCAGGAGCTCGAGGGTCCGGACCGCCACGGGGCGCGGGCGCGCCCGCGCGATCTCGGCCCGGATTGCCTCGCGCAGGGCGAGGCGGCCGGGACCGTCGAGGGCCGGACGCGCCGGCTCCGCCGCCTGTTTCCCCACCACCATCGAAGACGTCATACACCCGATCCCGGCATCACCGCGCGCGGCGTGAAGGAGGCCCGGCCGTGCCTCCCAACGAAGCCCGCCCGGGGCGCCTCACGGAACGCCCGAGCACCGGGACCGATCCCATGACGCACCACCTCGCACGCCCCTGCCCGCCGCGAGGCGGCGGACCATGATCCGGGGCTCTTACGCCTTGCCGGGCGAAGCGGCCAGGGTTCCGGCCTGGATGCTCCGCCGCAGGACGCGACCGGTCTCGCCGAGGATGTAGGGTCGCGTGCCCGCGAAGCCGACCTCCAGGATCAGCTCGGCCTCGCCGCTGGAGACGGCGCCGCGCCCCGGATTGGCGGTGCGGAAATCGACGATCGTGCGGATCGTACAGGTCTCGGCATCGCAGGCGGCGCGCATCGCCCGCGGCTCGTAGCGACGCTCGGGCCAGCGCTGCACGAAGCTGCGCTTCTCGGCCACGAGGCCCGCCGTGGTGATCGGCCGCCCATAGAAGCGTACGCGGGTCGCGTAGAACCGGGTCGCGGCATCGACCATCGTGTCGCTCGAACCCGAGACGGTGGCGAGGTAGCTCGTGGCCAGCGCCCGGGCGGCGGCGGCGCGCTCGGCCGAGACGCCGGATGCCGGGAGCATCGCGGCCGGCGTCTCGGCGAGCCGGTGCGGGGGGCGCGCGTGATGGTGCAGGGATTCCCGGACCGGCGGGCGCTCCAGGGCGGCGGCCCGCTTCGGTCCCGGCCCCCGCGTCGCCGCAGCCTTCGGCAGGGCATCCTCCCCCGGTTCCGGTCTGGCGGCCTGCCGGAGCGGCTCGGCGCCGCGCCCGCCTTCGGGCGGGGCTTTCGCCTGAGCGGTGACGGGCTCCTGGGTCTGAGGGCCTGCGGCTTTGAGCGGGGCCTTCGGGGCAGCCGCAACGGGCGCGGCCGCCCGCGGGGGCGGATCCACCCAGCCGCCCCCGCCCGCAGCACCCGGCTGCTGGGCCGCGGCAGAGCCCACGATGGCGAGCGGCAGGACCAAGCCCAGGACGAGGGCATGGGGACGGGTGGGACGTGTGGCGGGCATCGGTGCCTTCCTGGCGGCCGGGGCGGACTGGGAGAGAACGCGCCTGCGTGAGTGCGGGGTTCCACGGGGGCTTCGGGCGCGCGTCACATCCTGCCCGACTGCGCGGCGGCGACCAGCCCTGGATTGCGGGGATGATGGGGTTGCGTTCGTGCGTTTGGGTACCAAGTCGGGGACAGTCTCGGCCTTTCGCCGTTCCCGCGTTCCCCTGGCACCCCCTTGCCGCCGTGCACCGAGGATCCCTTGGCCCGACCTGAGACCGAAACGCCGTCCGGCACCCGTCCCGGACGCACACGATGAGCACGCGCCAGCGCCGGGCCCTGCTGATCTGTAACGCCAAGGCCCGCAATGGCGCCCTGGATCTCGACGAGGTGCGCGCCATCCTGCGGGAGGGCGGGATCGAGCCGGAGGAGCCGTCGCCGGAGGCCGATTGCCGGGATGTCATCCGCGACCGCGCCGGCGCGGTCGACCTCGTGATTCTCGGCGGCGGCGACGGCACCATGAACTACGCCGCCCCGGCTCTGGTGGAGGCCGGCCTGCCCTTCGCCATCCTGCCGCTCGGCACGGCCAACGACCTCGCCCGCTCCCTCAACCTGCCGCTGGATCCCCTGGCGGCCGCCCGCTTCATCCCCGCCGCCGAGGCGCGGCCGGTGGATCTCGGCTGGGTCAACGGTCACTACTACTTCAACGTGGCGAGCATCGGCTTCTCCGCCGAACTCGCCGGCGAACTCACGGCGGAATCCAAGAAGACCTGGGGCGTGCTCGGTTACGCGGTCGCGGCTGTCCGCGTGCTGCGCCGTGTCCGGCCCTTCACCGTGACGATCGAGCATGACGGCACGGTGGAGAAGGTCACCACGATCCAGGTCTCGGTGGGCAATGGCCGCCACTATGGCGGCGGCATGACCGTCGAGGAGATGGCCGCGGTGGATGACGGCAAGCTGGATTTCTACAGCCTGGAGATCGATCACTGGTGGCGGCTCATCACCCTGCTCCCGGCGCTTCGGCGGGGCACGCATGGACGGGCGGCCGACGTGCGGGCGTTCCACGCGCAGGAGATCCGCCTCTCCACCCGCAGACCCCGGCCGGTGAACACCGACGGCGAGCTGACCACGCACACGCCCGCCCACTTCAAGGTCTTCCCGCAGATTCTGCGGGTGCTGGCCCCCGAGCCGGTGCGCGGCCCCAGCCCGTTCGACCTGACCACCCTGGGCAGCCGCTTGTTCCCGACCAGTGAGGCCCCCAGCCTGTGACCGACCTGCTCCAACTCGCGAGCCAGCCGGCCGTCTGGGCCGCCCTCGCCACCCTGGTGGTGATGGAGGTGGTGCTCGGGATCGACAACCTGATCTTCATCTCGATCCTGACCAACAAGCTGCCGGCCGATCAGCAGACCCGGGCGCGGCGTATCGGCATCGGGCTCGCGCTGATCCTGCGGCTGGGGCTGCTCGGCACCGTGGCGTTCATCGTGCAGCTGACCGAACCGGTCTTCGCGGTGCTCGGCCAGGCTTTCTCCTGGCGCGACCTGATCCTGATCGGCGGCGGCCTGTTCCTGCTGTGGAAGGCCACCAAGGAGATCCATCACACGGTGGATCCAGAGCCCGAGACGGACAGGCCAACCGGGGGCAGCCTGGGCTTCGGCGCGGCGATCGGCCAGATCCTGCTCCTCGACCTCGTCTTCTCCGTCGACTCGATCATCACCGCGGTGGGCATGACCGAGCACGTGCCGGTGATGATGGTGGCGGTGGTGGCCGCCGTGGTGGTGATGCTGGTCGCCGCCGAGCCGCTCTCGGCCTTCATCGCCCGAAACCCCAGCGTGGTGATGCTGGCGCTCGGCTTCCTGATCATGATCGGCATGACGCTGATCGCCGAGGGGTTCGGCGCGCATGTGCAGAAGGGCTACGTCTACACGGCCATGGCCTTCTCGGCCGGCGTCGAGAGCCTCAACATGCTGGCCCGCCGGCGCCGCCGTCCCGCCCGGGACGGCGTCCCCGCGTCGACCGGGCCGGCGCGGCGCGCCTGAGGCGGAGCGACCGTCATGTGGATCCGCGCAGCCCTCCTCCTGCTGCTCCCCGCCGCCGCACATGCCGAGACGAGACCGATGGCACCCGATCCGACGGTCCTGCACGACCTCGCCCCCACAGGCACGCTCCGGGCGGCGATCAATCTCGGCAACCCGGTGCTCGCTCAGGGAGGCCCGGACGGGCCCGCGGGGGTCTCGGTGGATCTGGCCCGGGCCCTGGCGGCGCGGCTCGGGGTGCCGGTGGCGTTCATCACCTATCCGGGAGCGGGCGCGGTTTCGGGCTCGGCGGGCTCCGGAACCTGGGACATCTGCTTCCTGGCGATCGACCCCAAGCGCGCCGAGGGGATCAGCTTCACCGAGCCCTACGTGCTGATCGCCGGCAGCTACCTCGTGCCGGCCGCCTCGCCGCTCCGGTCCCCGGAGGCGGTGGATCGCGACGGCGTACGCGTCTCGGTGGGGCGCGGCAGCGCCTACGACCTGTTCCTGACCCGCGCCCTGACGCACGCGGCCCTGGTGCGGGCACCGACCTCGGCCGAGGCGGTGACGGCCTTCGTGCGGGACGGGTTGGAGGTGGCGGCGGGCGTGCATCAGCCGCTGGCCGCCTACGCGGCGGCGCATCCGGAGGTGCGATTGCTGCCGGGGCACTTCATGGAGATCCCGCAGGCCATGGGCCTGCCGGTCGGACGCGCGGCCGGGGCCGCCTACCTCGCCGCGTTCATCGCGCAGGCGAAGCGGGACGGACTGGTGCGGCGCGGTCTGGAAGCCAGCGGGCAGGACCCGGAGTTGGCGGCGCCTTGAGGGGCGTCACGCGGCGCGCTGAGGCCTTCGTCAACCCGGCGCTGTGACAGAGGCCCGGCAGAGCCGTCCTCGCCCTGGAATCCGCTGACCTCACCCGTGCCCTCATCCTGAGGTGCCCGCGTCGGCGGGCCTCGAAGGAGGGCACCCGGGATCGCCCGGCTGGCGGAAGCTCTCTTTCGAGGCCTCCGCTGCGCTCCGGCACCTCAGGATGAGGATGGAGGGTGGGATGGAGTCGATTCCCGATGGGATCGGCAGATCGACGCCTCACACCACCAGGTTCACGATCCGCCCCGGCACGACGATGACCTTGCGGGGCGCCTTGCCCTCCAGGACCTTCTGGACCGCCTCCAGCGCCAGGGTCGCGGCCTCCACGGCCTTGGCGTCGGCATCGCGGGGCACGGTGACGTCCGCACGCTTCTTGCCGTTGATCTGGACCGGCAAGGTGATCTCGTCCTCGACGAGGAGCCCCGCCTCGGTCTCGGGCCAGGGCGCCTGGGCCACGAGGCCGCCGCGGCCGAGGACGGACCAGCACTCCTCGGCGAGGTGCGGCATCATCGGGGCGATGAGTTGGACCAGGATGCCGGCGGCCTCCCGCGCCGCTTGTCCCGAGACCGGCCCGCGCAGGCCATCCTCCAGGGCGTTGGCCAGCGTGTAGATGTGGGCGACGCAACGGTTGAAGCGCAGGCGCTCGATATCGTCCTGCACGGAGGCCAGCGCCCGGTGGGCGGCCTTGCGCAGGGGCAGGTCCGCGGCGCCGTCGCCGGTCGCCTGCACGGCCGCGTTGACCAGCCGCCAGACCTTCTGGACGAAGCGGGCCGCGCCCTGCACGCCCTCCTCGGTCCAGATCACGTCGCGCTCCGGCGGCGAGTCGGAGAGCATGAACCAGCGCGCCGTGTCGGCCCCATAGCTCGCGATGATGTCGTCGGGGTCGACCACGTTCTTCTTCGACTTCGACATCTTCTCGATGGCGCCGATCGTGATCGGCGCCTGAGTTTTCACGTGAAACGCGCGGCGCTCGCCCTCCTCCGTGGCGAAGCGGATTTCGGCCGGGGGCACCCAGGCGCCGGCCGCGTCCTTGTAGGTTTCGTGGACGACCATGCCCTGCGTGAACAGGCCGGCGAAGGGCTCGGAGACGCCGGCCCAGCCGGTCTCGCGCATCGCCCGCATGAAGAACCGGGCGTAGAGCAGATGCAGGATCGCGTGCTCGATGCCACCGATATACTGGTCCACCGCCAGCCAGCGATCGACCACGGCGCGGTCGGTGGGCGCGTCCGTGAGCCAGGGCGCGGTGAAGCGGGCGTAGTACCAGGACGAATCGACGAACGTGTCCATCGTGTCGGTCTCGCGCCGGGCCGGCGCGCCGCATTGCGGGCAGGGCACGTTCCGCCACGCCGCGTCGCGCTCCAGCGGGTTGCCGGGCTGATCGAAGGAGACGTCCTCGGGGAGCTTCACCGGCAGGTCGGACACCGGAACCGGGACCGGGCCGCAGGACTCGCAGTGGATGATCGGGATCGGGCAGCCCCAGTAGCGCTGGCGGGAGACGCCCCAGTCGCGCAGGCGGAACTGCACCTTGCGCTTGGCGATCCCCTCCCCTTCCAGGCGCCGCGCCACGGCCTCGAAGGCCTCCCCGGTGCTCATGCCGTCGAGGAAGCGCGAATTGATCATCCGCCCGTCCTCGACATAGGCGGTGTCGGTGATGACGAAGGTCGTCGGATCCTGCCCCTCGGGGCAGACCACCGGCGTGTTGCCGAGCCCGTACTTGTTCGAAAAATCGAGGTCGCGCTGGTCGTGCGCCGGGCAGCCGAACACCGCGCCGGTGCCGTATTCCATCAGCACGAAATTCGCCACGTAGACCGGCAGCGTCCAGGACGGGTCCAGGGGATGGCGGACGGTGAGGCCGGTGTCGAAGCCGAGTTTTTCCGCCGTGTCGATCGCCGCCTGGGCCGTGCCCGTGCGCCGGCATTCTTCGATGAAGGCCTGGAGAGCGGGGTTTGTTGCGGCAACCGCTGCCGCCAGCGGATGATCGGCGGCCACGGCGAGGAACTTGGCGCCGAACAGGGTGTCGGGCCGCGTGGTGTAGACCTTGATGTCACGGAGGACCCCATCGGCCGCAGGTTGGGCAGCTGCGGCGTGGGCATCCGGCACAAGGGCGAAAAGAACCTCCAGGCCCTCCGAGCGGCCGATCCAGTTCTTCTGCATCAGCCGGACCTTCTCCGGCCAGCGGTCCAGCCCGTCCAGCGCGGTCAGCAGGTCCTCGGCGAAGTCGGTGATCTTGAAGAACCACTGGGTCAGCTCGCGCTGCTCCACCAGGGCGCCGGAGCGCCAGCCGCGCCCGTCGATCACCTGCTCGTTGGCGAGCACGGTGTGGTCCACCGGGTCCCAGTTCACCTTGGCGGTGCGGCGGGTCACGAGGCCCTTCGCCAAGAAGTCCAGGAACATGCGCTGCTGATGCTTGTAATAGTCGGGATCGCAGGTCGCGATCTCCCGGCTCCAGTCCAGCGACAGGCCCATGGCCTTCAACTGGTCGCGCATCGACGCGATGTTGGCGTAGGTCCAGTCCCGCGGGTTGACCTTGCGCTCCATGGCGGCGTTCTCGGCCGGCAGGCCGAAGGCGTCCCAGCCCATCGGGTGCAGCACGTTGAAGCCGCGGGCGCGCTTGTAGCGGGCGACGACGTCGCCCATCGCGTAGTTGCGGACATGGCCCATGTGGATGCGCCCCGACGGATAGGGGAACATCTCAAGAACGTAGTATTTCGGACGGCTGTCGGAATTGTCGGTCTCGAACAGGCGCCTCTCAGCCCAGGCTTCCTGCCAGCGCGGCTCGGCATCCTTGGCGTTGTAGCGCTCGACGGGCTGGGGGGCGGTGCTGGTCATGGATCCGGCTGGGTCAGGGGCTCGTCGGTCATTCCGAAGGATGACCACGGCACGGTCGCGCCGCGATAGCATATCTGCGCCGCAGCCGGTCAACGCAGCGCGCGATTCGGGCTTGCGCGGGGCGCGCGAACGCATAGGTCGGACAGGGAGAGACGGGACATGAGGCGGGGTCGCGCCGGAGCGATCCCATCCAACCCCCTCATCCTGAGACGCTGCGCCGCCGCCTCGACGGCGGGCTGCAGGGGGGCGGACCGCCGGGACCCTCCTTCGAGGCCTCCGCGGCGCTCCGGCATCTCAGGATGAGGGGGTTGGACAGGATGACCGTCCCCTCGAGAATCACGGCAGCGGGGATGCACGGGCCGCCGCCCGGCAGCGACAGGACAGGCAAGGCCATGGACGACGCGAAGACCGAACCCAGCGCGCCTCCCACCGACGGGATGGGGCATGTGACCGCGAAGCTTCCGGTGGGGCAGGCCGATGTCGCCGCGGGTCTCGCCGAGGTCCGGGCGGCCATCGCCCGGGCCGCCGAGGATTCGGAGCGCGATCCGGCCACGGTCCAGCTCGTGGCCGTCTCCAAGACCGTGCCGGCCGAGGGCATCCTGCCGGCGCTCAAGGCCGGACAGCGGGTCTTCGGCGAGAACTACGTCCAGGAATCCGTAGCGAAATGGCCGGACCTCCGGGCCCGCTACCCGGATGTCGAGTTGCACCTCGTCGGGCCGCTGCAATCCAACAAGGCCCGGGAGGCGGTCGCCCTGTTCGACGTGATCCACTCCCTCGACCGGCTGTCGCTCGCGGCGGCGCTGGCCAAGGAGATCGACCGGTCCGGCCGGACGCCGAAGCTTCTGATCCAGGTCAATACCGGCGCAGAGCCGCAGAAGGGCGGCGTGCTCCCGGATCAACTCGACACCCTGCTCTCCGAATGCCAGGAGACCCACGGCCTCGCCATTCAGGGGCTGATGTGCATCCCGCCGGCGGAGGATCCGCCCTCGGCCCATTTCGCCCTGCTGGCCCGGCTCGCGAAGGCCCACAACCTGCCGATCCTCTCCATGGGCATGAGCGCGGATTTCCCCGCGGCGATCCAGCTCGGCGCCACCCATGTCCGGGTCGGGACCGCGATCTTCGGGGCCCGGACCCGGAAGGCCTGAGCCTGAGGTCGGGCCTCAGCCGATCCGCAGATGCGTCCGCGGCCCGAGGCGGCGCAGCAGCCGCAGCAGGTCGGCCCGGGCCAGGGCGACGCAGCCCTCCGTCGGGCGGTAGCCGTCCCGGGCGATGTGCAGGAAGATCGCCGAGCCCCGCCCCTTCCGGATCGGGGCGCGGTTGTAGTCGAGGTCGATCACCACGTCGTAGAGCCCGTCGCCGCGCCACATCGATTCGGCGCTGATCCCGGGGGCCGGCAGGCGGATCGGCCGGTTGTAGCGGCGGTCCCGGCTCTCGTCGCACCAGCCGTCGTCGGGCCGGGTCGCCCGCAGGGGCAGCAGCGTGCGCGGCCGGATCCCGAGATGATCGGGCCGGTAGGCGCCGGCCCGCAGGCGGAAGCGCCCGCGCGGCGAGCCGCCGTCGCCCTCGCGCTTGTCGATCACGATCCCGCCCGCCCCGAGGGCGCAGGGGATCACCGCCGGGCCGACGAGGAGCTGCCCGCGCCGCCGGTCCCCCACCGTGGCCCGCACGCGGATGTCCCCCAGGGTCAGGCGGACGGGTCCCCTGCTCGGCCGCCGCATCTCCGTCCTCCCGAATCCACCCGGTCCGGCGCGCCTTATGCCCGAGATCCGTACTCCGAACCGGTGAAAAATTGCGCGCAAGGCAACTTCCGGCCACAAAGGGCGCTCTATTTCTCGGTTGAACCCGGGCCGCCGAGCCGGGATTCGGGAGCCAGCCCACCGCCTCGCCGTGGGGTCCGACGCCTTGATCCTGAAGCGGTGCGCCCCGATCCCGCAGCCCGTTCACCGCGGCGATTGCCGTGGCGGCGAAAGGATGCGGAAACACAAGCCTCGGTAGAGTCGCGCCGCGATCCTGCCGAGATCCTGACGTCATCGCATGCTGCACCCGGCAGGCGGCCCCCGCCTCTCCCGCAGCCTGCTCTGGGGCCCCGGACGATGCCGAATGCCTACCGCCTGCTGATCTGCGACGACGACGCGATCCTGCGCGATACCCTCACCGAGCAGCTCGATCTCTGCGACGAGTTCACGGTCTTCACCGAAGCCAACGCCACGGACGCGATCCGACGGGTCGCCGCCGAGCGCATCGACCTCGCCGTGATGGATGTCGGCTTGCCCGACCTCGACGGGCGCGAGGCCGTGCGCCGGATGCGGGCCGGCGGCTTCCGCGGCCCGGTGATCATGCTGACCGCCCAGGATTCCGAGGCGGACCATGTCGAGGGGCTGGAGGCCGGCGCCAACGACTACGTCACCAAGCCGTTCAAGTTCGGCATCCTGCTGGCCCGGATCCGCGCCCACCTGCGCAGCCACGAGGCCTCCGAGGACGCGGTGTTCCAGATCGGCCCCTACACGTTCCGGCCGGGGGCCAAGCTCCTCGTCGGCGAGCGCGGCTCGAAGCTGAAGCTCACCGAGAAGGAGACCGCGATCCTGCGCTTCCTCTACCGGGCGGGCCGGGCCGTGGTGAACCGCGACACCCTCCTCGCCGAGGTCTGGGGCTACAACGCCCAGGTGACCACGCACACGCTGGAGACGCATATCTACCGGCTGCGCCAGAAGATCGAGCCGAACCCCGCCACCGCCGCGATCCTCGTGACCGAGGGGGGCGGATACAAGTTGCTGCCCTGACGAATTGAAGCTTTACGTGTAGGCGATCCGGCAGGTTCGCGTATGCGCAGGGTGGTGAGGCGTTCTTGGGGCTCGACGACGACATCGCGATCCTCGCGGCCGCACCGCTGTTCGGCTTCCTCGACCGGGATGCCCTGCGCCTGCTGACCTTCGCGGCGGAGCGCCGCGACCTCGCGGACGGCGACCTGCTGTTTTCCCGCGGCGATCCGGCCGATGGCGGCTTCGTGGTGATGGCCGGGACGATCCGGCTGGCACCCCGGTCCCCGGGGGCCGAGCCGGTGCGGGCCGGGCGCTCCGCCTTGATCGGCCAGCTCGCCCTGTTCGTGCGCGGGACCCGCCCGACCGAGGCCCGGGCCGAGGGGAGCGCCGCGGTGATGCGCATCACGCCGATGCTGATGCGCCGGGTGCTGGAGGAATTCCCCGCGGCCGCGCAGGCCGTCCACGACACCCTGGCGGACGACCTCGCCGGGCTGGTGACCGATCTCGATCAGGTGCGCGGGCTCCTCGAGGTCATCGACGGCATCTCCTCAGGTGACAGCTCCGATGGCCGCTTGTAAGCACGGGCTCCCGCCGCAAGAGTTCTGACCCGTTCCATGTCCCAGGCCGGCCTGCCCCATTCCGATCTCGCCCAGACCATCGAAGCCGCCTGGGAAGACCGCGCCAACATCTCGACCGCCACCCAGGGGGCGGTGCGCGAGGCGGTCGAGACGGCCCTGGAGCTGCTCGATTCGGGCAAGGCACGGGTCGCCGAGAAGAGCGGCAACCACGACTGGGTGGTCAACCAGTGGCTGAAGAAGGCGGTGCTGCTCTCCTTCCGCCTCAACGACATGGCGACGATCGAGGGCGGCCCCGGCGGCGCGCCCTGGTGGGACAAGGTCGCGTCGAAATTCGCCGGCTGGGGCGAGGCCGAGTTCCGCGCCGCGGGCCTGCGCGCCGTGCCGGGCTGCTTCGTCCGCCGGGGCTCCTACATCGCCCCCGGTGCCGTGCTGATGCCGAGCTTCGTCAATCTCGGCGCCCATGTGGGCGAGGGCACGATGGTCGACACCTGGGTGACGATCGGCTCCTGCGCGCAGGTGGGGAAGAACTGCCACATCTCCGGCGGCGCCGGCATTGCGGGCGTGCTGGAGCCGCTCCAGGCCAACCCGGTGATCATCGAGGACGATTGCTTCATCGGCGCCCGCGCCGAGGTGGCGGAGGGCGTCATCGTCGGCCAGGGCAGCGTCCTGTCCATGGGCGTGTATATCGGCGCCTCCACCAAGATCGTCGATCGGACCACCGGCGAGGTGATGTACGGCCGCGTGCCGCCCTACTCCGTGGTCGTCTCGGGCACGATGCCCGGCAAGGCGCTCCCGGACGGATCGCCCGGCCCGGGCCTCTACTGCGCGGTGATCGTCAAGCGCGTCGATGCCGGCACCCGGTCGAAGACCGCCATCAACGAGCTGCTGCGCACCTGATGTCCTGAGACTGGGCGGGAGCGTGCTTGGCGGGAGCGCGATGGAGACGCTGGAGCTGAACCTCACGGTGGCGGGCCGGCCGGTGCCGACCCCCTGCGACGTGTTCGGAGCGGGGCCCGACGCCCTTCTGCTCCCGGCCCTGTCGACCATCTCGGCGCGCGCCGAGATGCGGGACCTCGCCCGCGACCTGGGAACCGCGTATCGCTGCCTCGTGCCCGACTGGCCCGGTTTCGGCGCCCGGCCGCGGACGCGGGTGCCCCTCGCCCCCGCGACCTTCCACGCCTTCCTCGACGCCCTGCTCGCCGCCGCCCCCGGCCCGTACGCGCTCGGCGTCGCGGCCGGCCATGCCGCCGGCTACCTCGTGGCGGCGGCGCGGCGCCATCCGCAGGCCTTCGCGCGCCTGGTCCTGGTGGCGCCGACCTGGCGGGGGCCGCTGCCCACCGCGATGCCGGGACGGGCGCACTGGTTCCCGCGCATCCGCCGCGCCGTGGAGGCGCCGCTCCTCGGCGAGGCGCTCTACCGCATCAACATCAGCCCACCGATCATCGGCCGGATGATGCGCGCCCATGTCTATGCCGACGCCGCCCGGGTGACCCCGGCTCTGATCCGCGACAAGCACGCCATCACCCGCCAGCGCAACGGCCGCTTCGGCACCGCCGCCTTCGTCACCGGAGGCCTCGATCCGGTGGGCAGCCGCGACGCCTTCCTGGCCCTGGTCGGGGACGGCCTGCCGCCGACCCTGGTGCTGCGGCCCGAGGGCGCACCCCGGCGCTCGGGCGCCGAGATGGACGCCCTCATCGCCGGCGGCCGCGTGACCGGCGCCGCGATCCCCGGCGCCCTGAGCCCGCACGAGGAGCATCCGGGCGCCGTGGCCGCCGCGATCCGGGCGGCGTGATCGCGGCGGGGGCGCGATCACGCGTGACAGTCGGCGCGGATCGGCACCGTCACCCTGGACAGAAGAGGGCGCCTGTGCAGGGACTGGATGGGCCGGCTGAGCCGTTCGTCCGGCAGCGGGCGCGCCCCGCAGATTCCATCCGATAGAGCCCCGGATCCGATGCTGCGCACGCCGTCCCTGCCTCTCCTCGCCCCGGCCGCCCTCGCCCTCCTCCTGGCCGTCGCGGCCCGGGCTGAGGATGCGCCCCACCACCCCCCGGCGATGACCCCTGCAGCCCCGTCCCTGGGCGCCGAGACGCTGAAGCCCGGCAAGCCGGCCGTGAAGCCCTACCTGGCGGACGCGGCGGTGCCGGACGCCGTCCAGATCCTGCCGGCCCCGCCGGCCCACGACGCGCCCCTCGACAAGGCCGACCGGGCGGCCTTCAACAGCACCCGTGTCCTCAAGGGAACGGCCCGTTGGGACCTGGCCGCCAACGACGTCGCGGAGGGCGCGGCGGCGGTGCTGGAGAATTTCGCCTGCGTCCTCGGCACCCGGATCGATCAGGCGCGGGTGCCGGCGGTGATCAACCTCCTGGAGCGCGCCCGCCTCGACCTCGCCCGGGCGACGCGGGGCCCCAAGGTCCATTACCGCCGCCTGCGCCCGTTCGTGGGCAACGAGGCGCCGATCTGCGTGCAGCGCAGCCAAGCCCTGGCCGACAGCTTCAGCTATCCCTCCGGGCACGCCACCCAGGGGTGGGCCTACGCGCTGATCCTTGCATCCCTGGTTCCCGAGAAGGCGACGCCGATCCTGACCCGCGGCCGGGCCTATGGCGAGAGCCGGATCGTCTGCGGCGTGCACTGGCTCAGCGACGTGGCGGCGGGACGCCTCACCGGCACCGCGGTCTTCGCCGCCCTGATGGGGGATGCAACCTTCCGGGCGGACCTCGACCGGGCCCGGGCCGAGCTCCGGAGCGCCATGGCGGGCGCCGGGACGGTGCCGGATCAGGCCGCCTGTACCCGGGAGGCCGACGCCCTGCGGGAGCCGCCGCTCGAGTTCTAGGCTCGAACCGTTCCAGATTTGAAGTCTTCTAAGTGTGTGATTTACAACACGTTTTCGGCTTGCTCAAGGACCCGTGAACGATGGTACGTGGACCCCAGGCGCCGCGTAAGGGCGCGTTTCGGGGTCTCCGATGTCATTCCGTATCGCCCAGTCCGGCCTGCTGCTCGCCACCACGGCGCTGACCACGATTGCCCTCGCCCCGGCGGCTGCCGCGCAAGAGACCGCCGTGCAGCTCAACGAGATCTCCGTGGAGGCCGCCCGGCCGGCCGTGGCGGCTCCGACGGGATCCGGCGGCGGCGGCGGCAATGTCAGCGGCGGTGACGGCGGCAGCGCCGCCACCAGCGGCGGCGGCGGCGGGCCCTCCGGCATCACCGGCTACGTGGCGCGGGTGAGCCCGACCGCCACGAAGACCAACACGCCCCTGATCGAGACCCCGCAATCGGTCTCCGTGGTCACCCGCGAGCAGCTCAACGACCGCAACGTGCAGAGCCTCAACGAGGCGGTGGCGTACACGCCCGGCGTGTCGAGCAACGTGTTCGGCTTCGATCCGCGGGCCGACGCGTTCTACATTCGCGGTTTTGCGGAGACCTACGACGGTGTGTTCCGCGACGGCCTGCGCCAGACCGGAGTCGGCTTCGCCGTTCCCCGGATCGAACCCTACGGAACGGAAGCCCTGACGATCCTGCGCGGGCCGGCCTCCGGCCTATACGGCCTGGGCTCGCCCGGCGGCATCGTCGACGTGACCAGCAAGCGGCCGGTCTTCGCCCAATTCGGCGAGGTGTGGTTCCAGGGAGGCAACTTCGACCGCTACCAGGGCAATTTCGATATCGGCGGCCCGGTGGAGGGGTCGGACGGCACGATGGCCTACCGGCTGACCGGCGTCGCCCGGCAATCCAATACGTTCCTGCCCGGCCCCGGCGTCCGGGACGACCGGTTCACGATCGCGCCCGCCTTCACGTGGCGCCCCACGGCCGACACGACCTTTACGCTGCTGACCGAGTTCCAAGAATCGAACGTCCCGGGCAATGCGAGCTTTTACAACTTCCCCGGCTTCCGCGTGTCGCGGATCTACTCGGGTGACGGCGCGCTCAACACCTACCGGACGGATCAGCACCGGATCGGCTACGCCTTCGAGCATCGGTTCTCGCCAGACCTGATCCTGCGGCAGAACTTCCGCTATTCCGGCGTCGATGCCAATTTCTCGTACACGCAGGTCGACGGGGTGACGGGCCTCAGCGCGCAGCGCTCCACGGGCCTGTTCAAGCAATCGCTGGCCTCCTTCGCGGTGGACACCCAACTCGAGGGTCATCTCCACACCGGCCCGATCGCCCACACGCTGCTGACGGGCATCGACTACTATCATTACGACTTCTCGAGCGTCGCCGGCTTCGGCGTGGCGCCCGATCTCAACCTGCTCACCTTGAACTACGGTCGCCAGCCGATCGCGCGCCCCAGCATCGATCGCTCCTCGCGACAGGCGCAGGATCAGGTCGGCGTCTATTTCCAGGAACAGGCGAAGTGGGGGAAGTTTGTCCTGACGCTGACCGGACGGCAGGACTGGGTCGCCTCCGACACGGCGAGCGTGACGCGGGGCGTCGTCGCCGGACCGCAGAGCCAGAACGACAGCGCCTTCACCTACCGGGCGGGCCTGAACTACGAACTCGCGCCCGGCCTCGTGCCCTACGCGAGCTATGCGACGACCTTCACCCCCCAGGTCGGCGTCAACACCGTTACCGGCCGTCCCTATCGCCCGGCCACAGGCGACCAGATCGAGGCGGGTGTGAAATACCTGATCCCGGGCACGAATATCAGCGCCGGCATCGCAGGCTTCGATATCAATCAGACGAGCATTCTGCGCCAGGATCCCACAAACTTTGCCAACCAAGTTGCGACCGGCGAAGTCAATTCGCGCGGCTTCGAGATGGAGGCGACGGCGAATTTCGCGCCGGGGACCAACCTGACGCTCGCCTACACCCATCTCGACTTCCGCTTCGTGAAGCAGACCTCGGCCGTGACCGGTGCGGCGATCGACGGAAACCAGCTCTCCGGCATTCCGGGGGACACCTTCGCGTCGTTCCTGACCTACCTGTTCCCGCCCTCCTCCGCGTTGCGCGGCCTGACGATCGGCGGCGGCATCCGGTTCAACGCCAACAGCTTCGCCGACGACGAGAACACGGTGCGCAATCCGACCGTGACGCTGTTCGACGCCCTCGTCGCTTACGACTTCGCGGCGCTCGATCCGAAGTACAAAGGCTTCCGGGCGCAGATCAACGCGTTCAACATCTTCGATCGCGATTACTACAACTGCCAAGCCGGCTTCTGCTATCGCGGCGCGCCCGCGACGGTCATCGGCAGCCTGATCTACCGCTGGTAGGTCCTGTGAGCGGGGGCCGCGGCATGGCAGGTCCCCGCCCCCGGCACTGGAGATGGCCCCGCAAACCGTCCTAAGGCCGGAGCATCGTCCTCCGACCCGGACCTGCCATGCTCTCGACCGTGCTGGTCGTGCTGCCGATCTTCGCGCTGATCTTCGCCGGCTGGCTGGCCCGCCGGATCGGCGTGCTCGGCGCCGCCGCCACCACCGAACTCAACCGGTTCGTGGTCTTCCTGGCCCTGCCGGCCCTCCTGTTCGACGTCACCGCACACGCCCATTGGAGCGCCATCTGGAAGCCCGGCTTCATCGGCGCCTTCGGTCTCAGCAGTCTCGCGGTCTTCGCCCTCACCGTGCTGATCCGGCGCGGGGAGGGGCGGCCGCTGGCCGATGCCGCGGTGGACGGGCTCAACGCCGGCTACGCCAATACCGGCTTCATGGGGTTCCCCCTGGCGCTGGTCGCCTTCGGGCCCGAGGCGCTCGCCCCCACCACGGTGGCGGCGATCCTGACGGTCTGCGGCGTGTTTGCGGTGGCCATCGTGCTGATCGAGACCGGGCTGCGGCGCGAGGCGGCCGCGTCGGGCCGCAGCGGCCCCCGCATGCCCGTCTGGCGGTCGGTCGGCCGCTCGCTCATGCGCAACCCGCTTCTGGTGGCGCCGGCGCTGGGCGCCCTGGTGCCGAGTGCCGGACTGACCGTGCCGGAATCCGCGGAGACCTTCCTGAAGCTCCTCGGCGGCGCGGCCGCGCCCTGCGCCCTGGTGGCGCTCGGCCTGTTCCTGGCCCAGACCCGTCACGCCGGCGGCGGGCAGGGGCGGACCGCCGCGCTCCTCGTCGGCCTCAAGCTCGCCCTTCATCCGCTGCTGGCCTACGGCCTCGGCCGCTACCTGTTCGACCTGCCCCCGCTCCTGCTGCACACCGCGGTGCTCATGGCCGCCCTCCCCACGGGCACCGGACCGTTCATGCTGGCGGAGTTCTACCGGCGCGAGGCCGACCTGACCGCTACCGTGGTGCTGGTCTCGACGGTGCTGGCGATCGTCACGGTCTCGGCCTACCTGTCGGCGATCGCCTAGGATTTGCGGCCGGTCATCGGATTTCTCTCCCGCCGCGGCATGACATTCGGAAACCGGACGATCACGCTCTTGCCGCAGAGGAATCGTAACGTTTGCCCCCTAGCGTCGTGGCGCGGCATGCCGTGTCCGCGCTAGAACGATCCGACAAGCGGGGGCGGAACGACGGCGGATGGTGGGTTCGGGAGTTTCCATCGCGGGGCGGATCGTCCGCCTCGCCTGCGCGACCGGCCTGGCGCTGAGCCTCTCGGCCTGCTTTCGGCCGCTCTACGGGCCGACCGCATCGGGCGAGTCCGTCCAGGCGCTGCTCGCCTCGGTCCAGGTCGACGACGTGGCGATGGCCCAGGGGCAGGAGCGCCTCGGCCATTACCTGCGCAGCGAACTGGTCTTCGATCTCGACGGGTCCGGTCATCCGGCGACCAAGCGCTACCGGCTGAAGCTCTCGGGCTCCGAGATCGTGCAGACCCCGATCGTCTCCTCAACCACCGGCCGCGCCGAGGCCGGCACCCTGGTGGCCAACATCAAGTACAGCCTCGAGGATATGAGCGGCGCCAAGGTCTATACCGAGGGCGTGGCCACCTCGACCGCGACCTACGATCGCTCGGTCCAGCGCTTCGCCAGCCAACGGGCGGCGCGGGACGCCGAGATCCGGCTGGCGAGCGTGCTGTCCGATCAGATCAAGAGCCGCCTCGCCGCCGTGCTCTCGACGAAGCCGTAATCCGACGTGACGGCGGTCAAGGCGGGTGAGATCGAGGGGCTGATCCGGCGCGGACCCGATCCGCGCATCCCCGTCATCCTCGTCTACGGGCCGGATACCGGGCTGGTTACCGAGCGGGCCCGGAAGCTCGCCGAGGATTTCGTCGACGACCCGGCCGATCCCTTCGCGCTGGTTCGGATCGACGGCGACGCTCTGGCGGCCGATCCGGGCCGGCTGTGCGACGAGGCCGGGACGATGGGCCTGTTCGGTGGCCGCCGGTCGATCTGGGTCCGTCCGGGCACCCGCAATTACGCCCCCGCCGTCGAGGCGGTGCTCGGCGCGACGGTTGCCGACGCCCGCATCGTCGTCGAGGCCGGGGATCTCGCCAAGAACAACCCGCTCCGCACCCTGTGCGAGCGCTCTCCGAAGGCGCTGGCGATCCCCTGCTACGCCGACGACGAGCGGACCCTCTCGGACCTGATCGAGCGCACCCTTCAGGAGCGTGGCCTGCGCATCGACCGGGCCGCCCGGGAGGTTCTGGCCCGCAGCCTCGGCGGCGACCGCCGGGCGAGCCTGATGGAGATCGAGAAGCTCGCCCTCTACGCCGGGGACGAGGGGGGAGGGGACAAGACCGTGACCCTCGACCATGTGGAGGCGATCACCAGCGACGTCGCGGCGAGCGTGCTCAACACCCTGATCGATGCCGCCTTCGACGGCCGCCGCGACGCGGTGGAGCGCGATTACCGCCGCTTCCGGCACGAGGGCCTCGACCCCGGCGTGGTGCTGGGCTCGGCGCTGCGGCACGCCCTGACGCTGCTCACCACCCGGCTCGACAATCCCGACAAGACGCCCGCCATGATGGTCGCGACGTGGCGCGGCCTGCATTTCAAGCGCAAGGCCAGCATCGAGGGCCAGCTCGGCGCCTGGCCGCCCGGCACCCTCCGGCAGGCCGTCGCGGCCCTGCAGGCGGCGGTCCTGGCCTGCCGGCGGGCGGAGCCCGACCTAGCCCACGCCCTGGCCTCGGCGGCCCTCCTGCGGGTCGCGGAGGCGGGGGCGCGGCGGCGGCGCTAGTCCGGGCTCAGGCGCCGTCGGCGCTTCCGGCACGGCGCAGCGCGAGCCACGCGCCCCAGAACAGGCTGGAAAAGAAGCGGGTCGGAGGCGCGAAGCCGGCGGCATCCAGCAGGGCCGCGACGGCCGCCTCGGAATGGGGCGGATCGGCCCCCTGCAGGATCTTCCCGCGTCGGGCCTCGATCGCGTCGGCGCTGGCGCCGTGCTGGCGCCAGCGTTCGCCCCAGGCTGCAAGCAGCAGGGGCTGACTTGCATACGCGTAATGGTTGCCGGCGAGCACCAGAGGCGCGCCCGGCTTCAGGCGCGCGGCGATGGCCTGCAGGATCGCCCGTTTCTCCGCGTCGCCCGGCAGATGGTGCAGCATGCCGATCAGGGTCGCGGCGTCGTAGACCGCGTCCTGGGGGAGGGCATCCACCGTTCCGAGGACGATCTCGGTCCGGTCGTGGAGACCGTCCTGCTCCAGCCGCGCGATCGTGAGATCCATCATGGCGCTGGACGGGTCGACGGCGGTGAAGCGCCAGCCGGGCTCGAGGGCCGCCGCAGTGACGATCTCCGGGCCGCCCCCGCCCGCCCCGACGATCAGCAGCCGCGCAGGCGTGCCGCTGCCCAGGACGGCGGCAAGCATGCAGGCGGCGAGCTCATGGCAGGCCTCGTAGCCGGCCAGGGCGATCCGGCTCTGCTGCGCGTATTCGCCGGCCCGGTCGGCGTCGAATTTCCGAGCCGCCGCGCTGACACCGTCCGCCAAGGTCCGGCCCTCCGGTCATCCGGACTGCGGACCGGCCCGCATGTCCCAACTCTGGGCCGGGCGGCACACGCGCGCCGGCCACCGATACGGTGCGCGCTCCCGCCTGCAAGCGCCACCGGCAGGGCAGGGGGCCCGATCAGGCGTCCGAGACCTTGAACCGGTTGAGCAGGGCCTGAAGCTCGTCCTTCGTCTCGTAGCGGATGCGGATCTCGCCCGAATCGGCGTCCTTCGGCTTGTAGGAGACCGGGACGCCGAGCGCCCGGTGGATCCGCAACTCCAGATCGCGCACCGGCGCGGGGCGCTCGGCCGAGAGGCGTGGGCGCCCGGGGCGGGGTGCCTCGGCCGGCGCGGCCTCCGCGGAGGCGATGGCCTCCACGTCCCGGACCGACAGACCCTCGGCCACGACGCGGCGCGCCGTCGCCTCGGGATCGCGCACCGCCAGCAGGGCGCGGGCATGACCGGCGGTCAGCTCGCCGGCGGAGACCCGCTCCTGCACGGAGAGCGGCAGGTTGAGCAGCCGGAGCGTGTTGGCCAGATGGCTGCGGCTCTTGCCGAGGATCTCGGCCAGCTCCTTCTGCGTGTACGAGAAATCCTTCATCAGGCGCTCGTAGCCGGACGCCTCCTCGATCGCGTTGAGGTCGGTGCGCTGGACGTTCTCCAGGATGGCGAATTCCAGGGAGCCCCGGTCGTCGATCTCGACCACCACCACCGGCACCTCGTCGAGGCCGGCGCGCTGGGCCGCCCGCCAGCGCCGCTCGCCGGCCACGATCTCGAAGGTGCCGGGCACGTCGCCGATCGGCCGCACCACGATCGGCTGGATGATGCCCCGCTGGCCGATCGAGACCGCGAGCTCCGACAGCTCCGTTTCGGCGAAGCTCCGGCGCGGGTTGCGCGGGTTGGCACGCAGGAACTCGATCGGAACCTTGTGCTGCTCCTCGGCCTTGGCCGACCCACGGCCCGCCTCGTTGAAATCGCCGATCAGCGCCGCGAGCCCGCGCCCCAGTCGAGGCTTCGCCCCCTCCTCCGCCATGATCGCCACCCGTGTCACGCTCCACACTCCCCCTCTTCGAACCGGAGGGGGCTCAAATCAATCAGGCCGCGGCCGGAACCCGGCCCTCGCGCTGGATCACCTCCGAGGCGAGGCGCAGGTAGGCTTGGCTGCCGGCGCATTTCAGGTCGTACAGCAGCGCCGGCTTGCCGTGCGAGGGCGCCTCGGAGATCCGGACGTTGCGCGGGATCACGGTCTCGTAGACCTTGTCGCCCATGAACCCGCGCACATCCGCCACCACCTGGGCGGAGAGGTTGTTGCGCGGGTCGAACATCGTAAGCACGATGCCCTGGATCGTCAGCTTCGGGTTCAGGGCGCCGCGGACCTGCTCGACGGTGCGCAGCAGCTGGCTGAGGCCTTCCAGGGCGAAGAACTCGCATTGCAGCGGCACCAGCACCGCGTCGGCCGCCGCCAGGGCATTGATGGTCAGCAGGTTGAGCGAGGGCGGGCAGTCGATCAGCACGTAGCTGATTCGGCTGAGGCTCGGCGCCTGGGTCAGGCTCTTCAGGACGCTGCGCAGCCGGTGCGCCCGGTCGGGCAGGGTGGCCAGTTCCAGCTCCAGGC
This sequence comes from Methylobacterium sp. XJLW, assembly GCF_003254375.1. Classification (NCBI taxonomy): domain Bacteria; kingdom Pseudomonadati; phylum Pseudomonadota; class Alphaproteobacteria; order Hyphomicrobiales; family Methylobacteriaceae; genus Methylobacterium; species Methylobacterium sp. XJLW. Next base: position 2,343,320 of record NZ_CP016429.1, read on the forward strand.
CGAGGAGGTCCATGGTCGAGGGCGCCAGGGACAGCCGCGGCACCGCCGTGGGGACCACGGCCTGCGCCAGGGAGGCCTCGCCGGCCATGACCTCGTAGGTCGAGACCCTGCGCTTGGCGCGGTCGATCCCGAGACCCGTGGAGGCGTTGCCCTGCGGATCGAGATCGATCACCAGCACATCCTCGCCGATCGCCGCCAGGGCGGTGCCGAGGTTGATCGCCGTCGTGGTCTTGCCGACGCCGCCCTTCTGGTTGGCGAGCGCCAGAACGCGCAGAGGGCGTCGCATGGATGAATCCATGGACCGGTCGGCGGAATCGCCGAGGATCGCTTCGCTCATCGGTGGCTCGGGGCGGCGAGGGCAGTGACGCGCACGATCCGGGCTTCGGAATCGGTCCGGCTCGGCACGAGGTCGTTAACGACTGTCCACTGCGCGCCGGCCTGGGTCAATTCGGCTTGTACGTCCCGGCCCTTCGGAAACAGTCCGGTGGTGCCCGTTTTCAACAGAGGCTCGGTCCAGGCGAGGAGCTGCGTCATCGGCGCGAGGGCGCGGGCGCAGACCACGTCGGTGCCGACATAGTCCCCGATCACCGCCTCGATCCGGGCGTTGCGCACCCGGGCCGGGGCTCCGGTGAGCCGTGCGGTCTCGGTGAGGAAGGCGCATTTGCGCGCGTTGCTCTCCACGAGGTCCACCCGGATGCCGCGCTCCTGGCCGGCGATGGCCAGGATCAGGCCGGGGATGCCCGCGCCGGAGCCGAGATCGAGCCACGTGCGCGCCTCCGGTGCCAGGTCGAGCAGCTGGAGCGCGTCGTCGATATGGCGGCTCCAGACCTCCGTCAGCGTCGCCGGGCCGACGAGGTTCTTGATGGGCTGCCAGCGCCGCAGCTGGGCCACGTAGAGGTCGAGCCGCTCGGCTGTTTCACGTGAAACACCGGCAGCCGCGAGGACGCGGGCGCGATCCGGATCGCTCATGCCGAAAGCGGGTCCACGGGGGCCGCGACCGGGACCGATCGGGCGCCGCGCCGCGCATGCGCGGCCAGCAGGGTCAGGGCCGCCGGCGTCACGCCCTCGATCCGTGCCGCCTGTCCGAGGGTCCCGGGGCGCACGGTCTCGAGCTTCACCCGCATTTCGTTGGAGAGCCCGCTGATCGTCGCGTAATCCAGGGCCGGCGGCAGGCACACCGCCTCGTCCCGGCGGAAGGCCGCGATGTCCGCGTTCTGACGATCGAGATAGACCGCGTAGGTGGCGTCGGTCTTCATCCGGTCGGCGATCCGCGGGGCGACATCCGCGAGGTCCGGCCACACCGCCGCCAGATCGGACCACGCGATCTCCGGATAGGCCAGCAGCTGGAAGCCCGTGCGGCGGATGCCATCGTGGTTCAGGCTGATCCCATGGGACGCGGCCTGGCTCGGCGTCAGGCTCACGGCTTCGAGGCGGGCGCGGGCTTCGTCCAGGGCCGCCTGTCCGGCCGCGTAATGGGCTGCCCGGTCTCCGCCGACGCAGCCCAGCGCGATCCCCCGCGGCGTCAACCGGGCGTCGGCATTGTCGACCCGCAGGGACAGCCGATACTCCGAGCGCGAGGTGAACATCCGGTAGGGCTCGCTGACCCCCTGGGTCACGAGGTCGTCGATCATCACGCCGAGATACGACTCGGCCCGGTCGAAGCCCACGATGCCACGGCCGCCCGCGTGCCGAGCGGCGTTGAGGCCGGCCACCAGCCCCTGGCCGGCCGCCTCCTCGTAGCCCGTGGTGCCGTTGATCTGGCCGGCCAGGAACAGGCCCGGCAGGCGCTTCACCTGCAGGCCGACATCGAGTTCCCGGGGATCGACGTAATCGTACTCGATGGCGTAGCCCGGCCGGAGGATCGCGGCCCGCTCCAGCCCGGGGATCAGGCGGACGAGATCGTGCTGGACCTCCTCCGGCAGCGCCGTGGAGATGCCGTTCGGGTAGATCGTCGGATCGTCGAGGCCTTCGGGCTCCAGGAAGATCTGGTGCCCTTCCCGGTCGCCGAAGCGCACGACCTTGTCCTCGATCGACGGACAGTAGCGCGGGCCCCGGCTGGCGATCCCGCCGGAATACATCGGCGAGCGGTGCAGGTTGGCGCGGATCAAGTCATGGACGGCCTGGCTCGTCCGGGTGATGCCGCAGCGGATCTGTGGCGTCGTGATCCGCTCGGTGAGCGTCGAGAACGGCACCGGCTCGGCGTCGGCCTCCTGCATCTCCAGGCCCGACCAATCGATGGTCCGTCCGTCGAGGCGCGGGGGCGTGCCGGTCTTCAGGCGTCCGAGGCGAAGGCCGAGGCGGTCGAGGGTCTGCGCCAGCCCGATCGCCGGCGCCTCGCCGACCCGGCCGGCCGGGATCTGCCGCTCGCCGATATGGATCAGCCCGCGCAGGAAGGTGCCGGTGGTCAGCACCACCGCGCCGCAGGCCAGGGTGCGCCCATCCGCCAGACCGAGGCCGCAGAGGTGGCCATCCGCGTCGAAGGTCAGATCCTCGCAGGCGCCCGCGATCACCGTGAGCCCCGCAGTGTCGGCGACGGCGGCCTGCATGGCGGCGGCGTAGAGCTTGCGGTCGGCCTGGGTCCGGGGGCCGCGCACCGCCGGTCCCTTGCGGCGGTTGAGCAGGCGGAACTGGATGCCCGCCGCGTCGGCAACGCGACCCATCAGCCCGTCCAGGGCGTCGACCTCGCGGACGAGATGGCCCTTGCCGAGGCCGCCGATGGCCGGGTTGCACGACATCGCCCCGATCGTCGCCGGATCGTGGGTAACCAGCGCCGTGCGCGCGCCGCAGCGCGCGGCCGCGGCCGCGGCCTCGACGCCGGCATGGCCGCCGCCGACGACCGCGACGTCGAACCGGGCGGAGGAGGTGGTGAGCATGGGGTGACGAGCAGCCTTTCGCAGACATCCCGCCGCGGATGCGGGTGACGCACACCCGCTGTCCTCCGGACTGGAGCCCGGGGGCGGCGGTTCTTCCGGGAGGTCTAAGCGGGGGCGGGCGCGGCGGTCAACGCATCCCCGTCGTCCTTCGCCAGACGCGGCCTCCGTCCTGGTCGGCGGTCGAAGCCGCAAATGGATACGATATTCGGTGCGATCGAGGCGCCGAGATCTATCGTAACCTCAAGCATTGCTCGTGAAAGATGCGTGAGGACTTGGCTATCGTAGCTTGCCAGTCGCCCCGGACCGTGCAAGTCTTGCGCCGTGACTTCATCCTGAACGGACAGCGCCGTCCGGCAGGCTCACGAGAGGGGCTGTTTCGCCGCGTCGCGGGGCGACGCGGGATGAGGAGATTCGACATGTCGTCCCTGACGATCGGTCTGGGGGCCGCCTGCTGCGCGGCCGGCGCCGCCGCCCATTTCCTCGACCGCACCCAGCGCAAGGAAGGGCTGTTCGGCCTCGCGGGCTTCGCCCTGCTGCTGACGGGGATGTTCCTGAGCCGCTCCTGAGTGGGGTTCCTCGGAGGCCGGCCATCATCGTCCCGATACCTGCTCGGTCAGGACGCCTGCTTGGCCAGGATGACGGCTTGGCCAGGACGATGGAGCGCCGCGACATCTGCTGCCGCAGCCCGACACCCCGGATCCGGCGTTCCGGGACCCGACTCGGCGTCAGCCCGTCATGGCCGTCGCGGTGTAGCCGGCCTTGGTCAGAGCCTCGGCGAGGGTGAGCGCCTGCGCGTCGGTGCGGATCGCCACCCGCCCGGCGTCCCGGTCGACCTGCACGTCGGCCGCGGGATCGATCCGCTTCACCGTGCGGGTCACCGCGGCGGCGCAGCCGTCGCAGGTCATCCCCTCCACCCGCATCAGCAGGTCGGTGCGCGTCTCGTCCATCCGGGCCTCCATCAGCCGTATCGCCTTCCGTCGTATCGCCGGGATGTCGGGCCCGTGTGCGACCGGTGCAAGCCGTGCGTGCGGCTCAGAACAGCGCAGGCATCCGGAAGGCGTAATCGATCCGCAGGCCGAACTGGTACTGATTGGGATTGCCGAAGGGCCGACGCACGAGCGGGCTGTTGCCGGAGGCGCCTAGGATGCGGGTATAGCCGGCATAGGCCGTGTAGGCCCAGGTCTCGCTCTGCGTGTAGGTCACGCCGCCGAGCACGCCCGCCGAGTAGAAGCTGCGCGGGTCGTAGGGGGTGACGCGCCCGTTCAGCGCCGCCTCGATCGGGGAGACGCCGAAATACTTCCGGGCGTAGCTGGCATCGCCGATGTTGAGGCGCGGCCCGATGGAGAACAGGAATTTCTCCGCCGGGATCAGGTAGTCGGCCGCCACCGAGCCGACCGTGCCGTGGTGACCGTAGAGGCCCTGGCGCACCTCGACGCGGGTCCGGATGAACGAGACCGGGTAGAACTCCGCGAACACGCCCGGCTCCACCGCGAAGCGGGCGTCGCGGAAGCCGTACAGGTGCCGCCGGTCGTCGCCGTAATAGCGCCCCGGCACGAAGCGCGCGGTCGGGCCGATCCGGAACGACTCGGTGTCGAACAGCGACAGGCTGAACCCGTCATCCGGCGTCGAGAAGCGGCGCGGCTCGCCCACCCGGCGGATATCGATCGAGGGATAGCCGACGGCCGTGTAGTCGCTGGCGCCGGGATAGCGCGGCACGGCCTGGATCGAGCCGCTCAGCGTGACGATCCACGTATTGGGATCGATCATCGCGAAGGTCGGCGTGGTGCGCGGAAGATCTGCGCCGAGATCCGCGGCCTGCGGCGCCGTCGCGCCGAAGGCCGCGAGGAGCGCGCCGGCGCCGAGAACGGCGCGAAATCGGGAAGTACGCGGGGGGACGAACGTCATGGCCACGCTTTATGACCCTTTTTCATCCCCTCCGCATTCGCAAGCCGCGCAACCCTCCCCGGAGCGCCTCGCAATCGGATCCGCCGTGATGATTCCGCAACGTTCCAGCGGGCGCCGGCGTCACACCGCCCGGAATTAACAGGTGATGGCGCATCATCCTCCTCCCGGAGCCTTGCCGGGCCCGGTGCGCCCGGCCAATGATCCAGTGATTCGGTTCGCGCCCGGTGGGGTTCGCTCGGGATGTCCCCCGGCGACCGGCGCGCGTTCCCGGCAGGTGGTTAGACGATGGTCCCGGTCCTCGGCCGGTATGCGGGGCTGTTGACGGTCGGCCTTCTTGGGCTCGTCGTGTTCGGGCCACTCGCGGTGTTCCTGCCGCTCTGGAGTGCCATGACGCTCGGCGCCGCCGCCGCCCTGGCCGGCGGTCTCGCCCTGACCCGTATCGCCACCCTGAAGGCGCGCTGCGAGAAGCTGTCCGGCGAGGTCGATCTGCTGTCCCGGCGCCTGCTCAAGGTCGAGACGGCGGGAGCCGGCGCCGCGGCTCAGCCGCGCCCCGAAGCCGCCGAGGCGGCGTTGCGGGCGCAGATCGAGGAATTGACGGTCGAATTCGGGTTGCTCAGCGGCATCGTGCGCGACCTCACCACCGTGCTGAGCGCGCAGGATGCCGAGATCGCGGCCCTCAAGGCCCGGCCGGCGGAGGCGCTCCGGCCGCAGCCCGAGGCGGCGCCCGGCGCGGCCCTTCCGGACGCCGCCCCGGCCCCGGCCCTGCCGCGTCCGCAGGTGTCGGCCGCCCCCCCGCGCGAGGACGGGGCGCTCCGGCCGCAGGCGGTTCCGCCGGACCCGCAACCGGCCCCGAACCCGGCCCCATCCGTCCCGGCACGGCCGATCCCCCCGCGGCCGATCCCGCCCCGGCCCGCTGCTCCCCCCGTCGACGAGGCCGGTCTCATCGGCGCCTTCGAAGGGGACGGTCTGGAGATCCATCTGCAGCCGGTTGTTACCCTGCCTCAACGCAAGGTCGTGGCCTACGAGGCGCTGGCCCGACTCCGGATCGGCGGCCCCGGCGTTCCGCCGGCCGAGCCCGAGGTCTTCCTGCCCGTGCTGGAGCGCTTCGGACGGACCACCGAACTCGACCGCCGCATGCTGCAGCGGGCCACCATCGTGGCGCGTCACCTCGCCCGGCGCGGCAGCGAGACGCTGCTGACCTACAGCCTGTCGCCGCTGTCGCTGTTCGAGCCCGGGCTCCTGCGCGAGCTCGCCCGCACCGCCACCGACGATCCGGCCCTGGCGGGTCTGACCATCGCCCTGCCGCAGGCGAGCTGGCGCCGTCTCGATGCAGGCCAGCGGGGCCTGCTCGCGCCGCTCCGGGGTCGGATCGGCTTCAGCCTCGACCGTCCGGACGACCTGCGCTTCGATGCGGCCGAATTCGCGGACCGCGGCATCGGTCAGGTCAAGGTTCCGGCCGAGATGCTGCTGCGCCCGCGCTCCGACCGGGGCAGCCTGTCCGACATCGCCGTGGAGGACATCGCACCGGCCCTGACCCGGGCCGGCATCCGCCTGATCGCCACCGGCGTCGCCGACGAGGCCGACGTCCCGGACCTGATCGACCTCGACGTGCCGTTCGCCCAGGGCACGGCCTTCGCGGCCCCGCGGCCGGTCCGGTCGGAGGTTCTGGCCGCCCCGCCCGTCGAGCAGCCCGTGCCGCCCCCGGAACCGACGCCCGAACGGCGCCCCTTCCGATCTGTCCTGCGCCGGGCGGTGTGACGGGCGTCAGCTGAGGCCGCTGGCTTTCCCGGCACACGCCGTCACCAGTAGATCTGCAGGCGTGCGATCACCGTGTCGACCGAGAAGGGGGCCGTGCCCAGGGTCGCGGATTGGGCCTCCCCCGGCTGCACGCGCCCGTGAATGACGTTCCCGATCAGCCGCAGATTCGGCTCGGGATACCAGCTCAGGCCGAGGGTCACGTCCTGCTCCATGCCCCCGCGAAAGCCGCGGGCGTTCAGGTCGATGGCACTGTAGCGCACCGCCAGTTCGAACACGCCGATCCCGCCGTGGGACACACGCTGCGCCTCCGGAACCGCCACGCCCCTGAAGGTCGCGTAGGTGGTGCCGCTCTGCGGCGTCAGCGCGTAGGCACGGCCTTCGCCGTTGAGCACGAGCGCCGCCTCGACATAGCCGCCCTGGAAGTCGAGCGCGGAGCCGGATTGTCCGGGGCCGCGGAACGGCTGCAGCGCCGCGTAGATGTATTCCGCCTGGATCAGGACCGGACCGCGGCGATAGGCGAATTCGGCCCCGAGCCGGGACACGCTGGCGGCATCGGGGAGATCGCCGGTGTCCACCAGGGGGCGCTCGAACAGGAAGGCTCCCGCGGGGCTCGAGAAGCCGAAGGCTCCGTCGGACCGCGATCGGTTGCGGACGATCCCGGCGAGACCGAGATGCAGGGTCTCGTCGGCGGTCATGATCGGCGCGACGGTGGCGCGGGCCGCCACCGCGACACCATCCCCGTCGATGCCGTTGCTGGCGGCGTTGCCGAACAGGCCGGCCACCGCGGTCCAGGCCTGCCCGTGATGCCCGGCCGCGACGCCGAAGCGACGCTCCGGCACGAGGGCATTGGCCACCGAGCGCTCGACGAACAGGGTGTCGTTGTTGCTCTGCAGCCATTCCAGGCTGAAGGGCTCCTTCATGTTGCCGAGCGTCAGGATCGTGTCCGGCAGTCCCTTCCAGGCCACCAGCGCGTCGTTGATCGGCAGCATCGGGTCGGCGAAATCGTACTGGAAGGCGATCACCCAGTCGCGGCCGATGGTGAGCGTTGGCTCGATCCAGGCCCGGCGCACGGCGACGGTGTCGGGGAAGGCCTCGGGCAGGTCCGGCCGGCTGAAACCCGCCGCACCGCCGTCGATATGCAGCCGGCCGCCGATCTGGAGCTTCACATCGGGCGCGGGGAAGGTGAGGGTCAGCCCCTTGGCATCGACGCGCAGACGCTCGCCGTACGGGCCGGCCATCCCCTCGAACGCGTCCTCCCCGGCGCCCGCGGGCACCGCCAGGGCGAGGGACATGGCCAGGACGGCCGGAGCGGTGCGCAGTCCATTCACGGTCCCAGCAGAGAACAGGTCGGCCGGCCGGAGCCAATGAGCCGAGGCCGCAAAATCCGAAAAGTCCGAGGGCCGTGGCCAGACGGCCACGACGGCGCGGGGCCGGTCGAGGGGCCGGGGGCAACACCCGGCGGGCCGGCTGGGGGGTGCATTCCCCCGATCCCCGCGCCGCCGGCCCGGGGCCGGCCAGCCTACACGGCGCGGTTGTCGATCAGCCGGGTCCGGCCCAGAAAGGCGGCGGCGAGCACGCGGGCCGGGCCGTCGACCCGTTCCACCGGCGCCAGGGTCCGGGCGTCGCAGACCGCGAGATACTGGACCCGGAACCCCGCCGCCTCCAGCGCCGCCCGCCCGGCGGCGATCCGCCCGGCCACGGGGGTGCCGTTGCGGGAGGCCGCCGCGATCTCACCCAGGACCGCCTGAAGCTTCGGGGCGACGGCACGCTCCTCGGCCGAGAGGTAGCGGTTGCGCGACGACAGCGCGAGGCCGTCGGGCTCCCGCACGGTCGGCACGCCGTGGATCTCCACCGCGAGGTCGAGATCCGCCACGGCCTGCTGGATCACCCGAAGCTGCTGGAAATCCTTCTCGCCGAACAGGGCGACGTCCGGGCGGACTTGGTTGAGGAGCTTGGTCACCACCGTGGCGACGCCGGCGAAATGGCCGGGCCGGAACGGGCCGCACAGGCCCTCGGTCAGGCCTGCGACCTCGATCCGGGTGGCGAAGCCCGGCGGGTACATGGTCTCCACCCCGGGCGTCCAGGCGGCATCCGCGCCGGCCTGCGCGAGCAGGGCCAGGTCGGTCTCCAGGTCGCGGGGATAGCGGGAGAAATCCTCGTTCGGGCCGAACTGGGTCGGATTGACGAAGATGCTCGCCACCGTCCGGCGGCCGATCCGCCGCGCCTCGGCCACGAGGGCGAGATGCCCTTCGTGCAGGGCCCCCATGGTCGGGATCAGGACGACGCGCTCACCCGCCGCGCGCCACGCGGCGACGCATCGGCGCAGGGCTGCGAGATCACGGAAGGGCTGAAGGGTCGGCTCGGGCACGGGACGGGCTCCGGAGGAGGGCAGGGCCGGTCTAGAGCATGATGCGGAGCGGTGGAATCCGGCACTCCGATCCGCCTGCGTGAACACGGGCCTGGATCTGCCGTGGCGACGCGGTCTCCGGAATGGCGCGTGTTTCGGCGTCAGGGGCAGTAGGGCAGGAGGGAGCGGCCGAAGGGATCGTCCACGCCGGGCGGCGGCGTGAAGCCGTAATAGCTCGGATGCCCCAGGCCGTACTCGGAGCCGACATAGCTCGGATCGTCCGGCGCGTTGGTCGGCACCGGCACCCGGCGGGGCGTGCAGCCCACCGGCACGGGACGGGACCGGACGGCGTAGACCGGGCGGCGATCGAGCCCGTCGTTGCGCGGGAAGAAGCGCGGGCTGGCCCCCACACCCGTCTCGGCGGTTCCACGGATGTCGAGATCCGCCCCGCGGGCCGATCCCGCGAGCAGCAGGACGAATCCGAGCGCCGTCATCGCCCTTCGTCCCGTCTTCCGCATGCCGTACCCGTCTCCGCCGGAAGGCGTCACTGTGGGGCGGCAGGGTAAACGGATGATTACCGCGCGCTCACGTGAGCGGCACGACGAGGGCCTTCAGGGCGCCGACGAGATCGCCTTCGGTCAGGCGGATCTGCAAGCCCCGACCGCCCCCGTTCACGTGGATCTCGGCCGCCGGGTCGGTCAGCGATCCGGCATCGATCGCCGTCGGGACAGGCCGCTTCTGCCCCAGGGGACTGATGCCGCCGACATGGTAGCCGGTCAGCCGCTCGGCATCGGCGGGCTTGAGCATGGCCGCCGCCTTGCCCGAGAAGGCGGCGGCGACCCGCTTCATCGACACCTCCTTGTCGGAGGCCACGAGCAGGCAGATCGTCCGTCCGTCCACGGCCGCCATCAGGGTCTTCAGGATACGTCCGGGCGCGACCCCGAGCGCCTCCGCGGCCTGCAGGCCGATGCGCGGGGCGTCCGGATCGTACGCATAGACGTGGAGGCTGTGGCGGATCCCGGCCTTGTCCAGGGCGAGCGTCGCGCGGGTGGTCTTGGCGGGGGTCTTCATGGGTCGTCCGGTCAGGCTGCCTGTGCTCGCGCGGCGATGAGCCGGCCGATTTCCGCGTAGGCCGCCGCGTAGGTCTCCGGGGACGCCGTCGAGCCGGTGACGTAGACCGCCACGACAACCGGTGCACGCCCCGGCGGCCGCAGGATCGCGATGTCGTTGATCGAGCCGTTGTCGCCGCTGCCTGTCTTGTCGCCCACGATCCAGTCGGGCGGCAGCCCAGCCCGCAGGCGCTTGCGCCCGGTCTCGCAGGCGATCATCCAGGCTTCCAGCCGGCCGCGCGACGCCGGCGACAGGACGGTGCCCAGGAGGATCCGGCCCAGGCTCGCCCGCATGGCGTCCGGCGTAGTCGTGTCGCGCGGGTCACCGGGGAGCGCCGTGTTGAGGGTGGGCTCCGTCCGGTCGAGGCGGGTGACGGGGTCACCGGTGTCGCGCAGCCATGCGGTCAGCGCCTCGGGGCCGCCGAGGCTCGCCAGGAGCAGATTGGCGGCGCTGTTGTCGCTCCACACGATCGCGGCCGCGCAGAGATCCGAGACGGTCATCTGTCCTGTCCCGGCACCGGCCTCCAGGGCCTTCCGGGTCACCGGCGCGTAGCTCAGGAGGTCGCCGGAACCGTAGGCGACGATCCGGTCGAGGGTCTCGCGGCCTGTATCGACCCGCGCCAGCACCGCCGCCGCCGCCAGCACCTTGAAGGTGCTGCACATCGGAAAGCGCGCGTCCGCGCGATAGGCGGCGAGGACGCGGTCCGCCGTGGCGGCCGCAATGCCGAGGCGACCGTCGAGCCGACGCTCGAGGGCGCCCCAGTCCGGCTCAGCCTCGGCGGCCCGCAGGGGCAGGGCGAAGGGCGCGGCGAGCAGGCCGAGGCTGACGGTGCGGCGGGTCGTGACGAGCATGGCGCATCCGGGTTCGAGGGCGCGACGCCGCAACCCGGCGCGGCACCGCGACGCCGGAATGGTATAGGGCACCTGCGCCTGTTTCACGTGAAACTCTGCCCCTCCGCACGACCCTGCCGGATCATGACCCAAGCCGAGACCCTCTTCGCACCGGCCAGCGGCTTCGGCCGCGCGGCCGTCGCGGTGATCCGCATCAGCGGCCCGGCCGCGCGCGACGTGCTCGTCGCCCTTTGCGGGAGCCTGCCGCCACCCCGCCGGCTGTCCCTGCGAAGCCTGCGCGATCCGGCCGACGGCACCGAACTCGATCGGGCTCTGGTGGCCTGGTTTCCGGGGCCGGACACGTATAGCGGCGAGGACATGGCCGAGCTGCACATCCATGGCGGTGCGGCGGTGCGGATGGGCGTTCTCGCCACGCTTGCCCGGTTTCCCGGGTGCCGCGCGGCCGAGCCCGGCGCCTTCACCCGTCGGGCGGTTCTCAACGGCCGGATGGATCTCGCCGCGGCCGAAGCCGTCGCCGATCTGATCGATGCCGAGACCGAGGGCCAGCGCCGGCAGGCCCTCCGTCAGCTCGACGGCGCCCTCAGCCGGCAAGTGGCCGCGTGGCGGGCGGAAGCGGTCGATTGCCTCGCCGCCGCGGAGGCGGCGCTGGATTTCGCCGACGAGGGCGACGTGGACGATGCCGGGCTCGACGCCGCCTTGTTCGGCCGCGCCGCGCGGCTTCGCGACGCGATCGCCGGGACCCTGCGCGACGGGCAGAGGGGCGAGCGTCTCCGCGAGGGCTTCACGGTGGTGCTGGCCGGGGCACCCAACAGCGGCAAGTCGACCCTGCTCAATGCCCTCAGCCGACGGGACGTGGCGATCGTCTCGGACCGTCCGGGAACGACCCGCGACGCCATCGAGGTGCGGCTCGACCTCGGCGGCCTGCCCGTCCTGCTGGTCGACACGGCCGGGCTCCGGGAGACCGCGGAGCCGATCGAGGCGGAGGGGATCGTGCGGACGCGGGCGCGGATCGACAGCGCCGATCTGGTGATCGCCCTGGTGCCCCCAGACGGGGCGGTTCCGGAGCTCGGACCGACCCGCACGCCGATCCTGACGGTCCGCACGAAGGCCGATCTGTTTGCCGGCTCAGAAACGGAACGGGAGTCGGACGGTCCGGCCGTTTCGGCCCGCACGGGCGCCGGCATGGCGCGGTTGCTGGATGCCATCCAGGCTGCGGCCGAATCCGGTCTCGGCACCGGCGATGCGCTGATCACCCGGGCCCGGCACAGGGCGGCGCTCGAAGCCTGCGTGGGCCATCTCGACCGCCTGCTCGAAAGCACGGGCGGATTGCCGGAGCTCGCCGCGGAGGATCTGCGTCTCGCCGTCCGGGCGCTGGGCGAGGTCGCGGGTCATGTTGGCGTCGAGGATGTGCTCGATCGGTTGTTCAGCGGCTTCTGCATCGGAAAGTAGTTCTATAGCCGGCAACTCAAAGCGGCATTCGGCGCGGCTTTCCCGGTTTCGTCGCCGGTCGTGCCGCGCTGGGACCGGGATGATCGGCGGATGCGGCGCGCCTACTGGGGGATCCGCAGGATCCGGGGCCGCCAGATCCCCAGCGCGACATTCGCGGTCGCGACCGCCAGCAGCACCCAGAGGGTCCCGCGTTCGCCGGGGAGCGACACGGCCAGCACGGCGGGATCGACGAGGCCGGCCAGCGCCCGGGCGCTCTGCTCCGCCTCCTGCTTCATCGGTCCCTGCACGTAGACCAGGCCGCCCTCGAACATCAGGACCCCGGTGGCGAGCTTGAGCCATGCCCAGCCGGCGTTCAGAAAGGCGCGGTTCAGGGCCATCGCCAGCAGGCCGGACATCAGCGTCACCGCCAGGGCGGGCAGGAAGATCCAGGTGGCCACGGCCCCCATCGCGCCCCGCATCGCCGCGTATCCCGCCAGGGCGGATGGCGCGGGCGCGAGGCTCAGCATGACCACCAGGGACGCCATCGCCCCCAGCAGCCCGGCGGATCCCATCGTGTGGAGGAACTTCAGCAGGCGTCGCACGGCATCTCACCCGGGGCCGTTTCGGCGCAGCCTAGCGTGGGGCCTCCCGGGGGGATAGCGGCGCGCCGGTCGCACCGCACCGGGACGGGGTCCGTCCGCGCCCGTCAGCTCCGCAGGCCCGGCGCCTCCTGGCCGGTGCGGGCCACGTATTCGGTGTAGCCGCCGCCATACTGGTGGATGCCCTCCGGGGTCACCTCCAGCACCCGGTTCGAGAGTGCGGCCAGGAAGTGCCGGTCGTGGGAGACGAACAGCATCGTCCCCTCGTAGTTGGCCAGCGCCTCGATCAGCATCTCCTTGGTGCCCATGTCCAGGTGGTTGGTCGGCTCGTCGAGCACCAGGAAGTTCGGCGGATCGTAGAGCATCAGCGCCATGACCAGCCGGGCCTTCTCGCCTCCCGAGAGCACCCGGCAGCGCTTCTCGACATCGTCCCCCGAGAAGCCGAAGCAGCCGGCCAGCGCCCGCAGCGAGCCCTGTCCGGCCTGCGGGAAGGCCTCCTCCAGGGTCTGGAACACGGTGCGGTCGCCGTCGAGCAGGTCCATGGCGTGCTGGGCGAAGTAGCCGAGCTTGACGCTGCCGCCCACCGTGACCGAGCCGTCATCCGGTGCGGTGGTGCCGGTGACGAGCTTGAGCAGCGTCGACTTGCCGGCGCCGTTGATGCCCATCACGCACCAGCGCTCCCGGCGGCGCACCGAGAAGTCGAGCCCCTCGTAGATCGTGCGGCTGCCGTAGCGCTTGTGAACCCCTTTGAGCATCACGACGTCGTCGCCCGAGCGGGGCGCCGGCTGGAACTCGAAGGCCACGGATTGCCGCCGCCGGGGCGGCTCGACCCGCTCGATCTTGTCGAGCTTCTTCACCCGGCTCTGCACCTGGGCGGCGTGGGAGGCCCGGGCCTTGAACCGCTCGATGAAGGCGATCTCCTTGGCCAGCATCGCCTGCTGGCGCTCGAACTGCGCCTGCTGCTGCGCCTCGTTCAACTTCCGCTGGCCTTCGTAGAAGGCGAAGTCGCCCGAGAAGGTGGTGAGCGCGCCGCCGTCGATCTCGATGACCTTGGTGACGATGCGGTTCATGAACTCGCGGTCGTGCGAGGTCATCAACAGGGCGCCGTCATAGGCCTTCAGGAAAGATTCGAGCCAGATCAGGCTCTCGAGGTCGAGGTGGTTGGACGGCTCGTCGAGCAGCATCACGTCCGGGCGCATCAGCAGGATGCGGGCCAGCGCGACGCGCATCTTCCAGCCGCCCGAGAGGGCGCCGACATCCCCGTCCATCATCTCCTGGCTGAAGCTGAGGCCGTCGAGCACCTCCCGCGCGCGGCCCTCCAGGGCGTAGCCGTCGAGCTCCTCGAACCGGGCCTGGACCTCGCCGTAGCGCTCGATCAGGGCGTCCATCTCGTCCGCCCGGTCCGGGTCGGCGAGGGCCGCGCCGAGCTCGGCGAGCTCGGCCGCCACCGCGCTCACCGGGCCGGCCCCGTCCATCACCTCGGTGACGACGCTGCGGCCGGACATCTCGCCGACATCCTGGCTGAAATAGCCGATCGTGATGCCCCGGTCGGCGGCGACCTGCCCCTCGTCGGGCTGCTCCTGGCCGATGATCATCCGGAACAGGGTGGTCTTGCCGGCCCCGTTCGGGCCGACCAGCCCGACCTTCTCGCCCCGCTGCAGGGCGGCCGAGGCCTCGATGAAGACGAGCTGCCGCCCGTTCTGCTTGGTGATCTTGTCCAGGCGAATCATGAAGTGCGGGCGCGGTGTCCGGGAATGGGGCTCCGGGGCGCTTACGGCATCGATCGAGACGGCGCAAAGACGGGCGCGGCCGCTGGGCCCTGCATGGCGCGCAACCGTGACCGTCATCCGATCGCCGGACGCCTTTTCTGCCCGATTCTGCGAGCTAAGTCGTTTCCCTGCCGCTCCAGCCGCCGCTCCGGCGTATGGTGCCGGGCTTGGCCGTGGCGGACGCCTTTGAGGACGATGATGTTTTGCGGTTGGTGGACGACGAGCCTCGACATGGCCATGCTCGGCCTGGAGGCTCAGGGCGTGATCGCCCAGCGGATGGCGATGTTCGCCCTCGGGGGGCCGGCCGCGCAGGTCGAGGCGCAGCTCATGGTGACCGAGAAGATGCTGGCCGCCGGCGAGGCGGCTCTGATGCTCGCCGCGGGGGCCTCGAACGGCAAGGTGATCCGCAGCTACCGGCGGAAGGTCCAGGCCAATGCCCGGCGCCTGAGCCGGGGGTGAGGCGGAGTGCGCGTCTCCCTCCCCCGCGAAGAGGGGAGGGAGGGCGTATGTCAGGTCCGGACGAGGCTCTCCGCCCCGCCGCACACCTCAGTTGTTCGCCGTCCTGAACGTGTCGCAGGCCTTGGTCTGCCCACTCTTGTAGCCGGCCTTGAACCAGCGCTGGCGCTGGGCCGAGGAGCCGTGGGTGAAGGAATCCGGCACCACGTAGCCCTTCGAGCGCTGCTGCAGGGCGTCGTCGCCGATCTGGGCGGCGGCGTTCAGGGCCTCGTCGATGTCGCCCTGCTCCAGCTCGGCGTACTTGTCGTTGGAGTTCTTGGCCCAGACGCCGGCGAGGCAGTCGGCCATCAGCTCGATCCGCACCGAGAGGGCGTTCGCCTCGGTCTTGCTGGACGCCTGCTGCTGGCGCGCCTGGACCTTGCCGAGGATGCCGAGCACGTCCTGGACGTGGTGGCCGACCTCGTGGGCGATGACGTAGGCGTAGGCGAAATCGCCCTTCACGCCGAACTTCGAGGCCATCTCCTTGAAGAAGCCCGTGTCGAGATAGACCTTCTTGTCGAGGGGGCAGTAGAACGGGCCCATCGCCGCCTGGGCCGAGCCGCAGCCCGAGCGGGTGCCGCCGGTATACAGCACCAGGGTCGTCGGCGTGTACTGCTTGCCGGTCTGCTGCGGCAGGATCTGGCTCCAGACGTCCTCGGTGTTGCCGAGGATCTTCGAGGCGAACCGGCCGCTCTCGTCCGTCGGCGCCTGCCGCCGCTTGGCCTGGGTCTGCGGATCGACCTGCTGCTCCTGCTGGCCGCGCCCGCCGCCGATCCGCTCGGCGCCGCCGATCAGGATCGCCGGGTTGATGCCGGTGAAATAGCTGATGATCAGCAGCACCACGATGGTGCCGATGCCGAGCCCGCCGGCGCCGCCGCCGGGAAAGCCCATGCCGCCGCCGCCACCGCCCTCGCCCCGGCGATCCTCGACGTTGTCGGAGCTGCGTAGATCTTCCCAGCGCATGGTTGGGTCCCGCCATCAATGCTGCGCCGGCCGCCTCGGGCAGCCCACGGTTTGCTATGCGTCGCTATGTCCGGCCGACGGTGGACCAGCGGCGGGAACGAAGCTCTAATGGCGGGAGGGGAGACCCGGTTCCGCCCACGTGGTCAAGCTTTCCCGTCGAGAAGGGCGCGCAGGGATCGGAAATCCCGCCATGCGAGACGCTTCTGCACCGGCTGGCGCAGCAGGAAGGCCGGGTGGAGGGTGGCGAGCAGCTTCACCTCGCGGTTGGGCAGCTTGTAGGGGAACAGTCGGCCGCGGGTCCGCAGGATGCCATCCTTCGTGCCGGTCAGCGTCTGGGTCGCGGGCGCGCCGAGGCAGACGATGAGGTCCGGATCGACCAGCTCGATCTGGCGCTCCACGAAGGGCCGGCACACCGCAACCTCCTGGGGCGTCGGGTTGCGGTTGCCCGGCGGGCGCCAGGGCACGATGTTGGCGACGTAGGCGCTGGTCCGGTCGAGCCCGATCGCCTTCATCATCTTGTCGAGGAGCTGGCCCGAGCGGCCCATGAACGGCTTGCCGATCCGGTCCTCGTCGGCGCCGGGCGCCTCGCCGAGAAACATCACCCGCGCCTCGGGATTGCCGTCGGCGAAGACGAGGTTCTTGGCGGTGAAGCGCAGCGGGCAGGCGTCGAAATCGGCGAGGATCCGCTCCAGTTCGTCCAGGGTCTTCGCCTGCCGCGCCCGGGCGCGGGCGTCGCTCGCGGCTTCGTCGGGCTGGGCGCTGGCGGCGCGGCCGAAGGTCCGCGACGGCGCGGCGGGCGGCGGCGAACCGGGGGGCGGCACGAGGCTGCCGGCGGTCGGGCCGGCGGTCTGGCCGACGGGCGGGTCGGGGGCCCGGCGCGGTGCCCGCAGGGTCGGCGCCGGCCCATCCGCCTCGCTGAACCGGTCGTGCGGCCGCTCGTCCAGAACCGCGTCGGCACCGGCCTCCACGTGGAAGTCGAGATAGGCGATCAGATCGGCTTGCGCGTCGTTGGGGCTCGGCATGGAGAGGAGCATGTGGGAACGCCGCGGCCTGTGGACAACTCTCGAAACCCGCCGGCCGGGCAAGGTCTTGCGTGACGGAACAGCGCGATCCCGCGGGCCCCGCCCCACCCGCCCTCTGACCGGCATGCCGGGTTGCGGACGGGGTGGGATCGTCCGGCACCCGTCACATGTACCGCCCCGTGCGGCAAAGGGAACTTTGCCTTAAGCCGGATCTTCGGCAACTTGCCTTTCTAGCTTGGAATCGCTTGAGACGGCAGCAGGGATGCCGGCCCACCGCGGATCGGGGGCTGGAAGAAGACTGGAAGAAGAAAAGGAGAGGCGAGGATGGCGCTGCCCGAACGCGAGAGCATGGATTTCGACGTGGTCGTGGTGGGCGCCGGCCCGGCCGGCCTCGCCACCGCGATCCGCCTGAAGCAGCGCGCCGCCGAGATCGGCGAGGAGATCAGCGTCGTCGTCGTCGAGAAGGGCTCCGAGGTCGGCGCCCACATCCTCTCGGGCGCGGTGATCGACCCGATCGGCCTCGACCGGCTCCTGCCCGAATGGCGCCAGGACCCGGAGCGGCCGCTCAAGACGGAAGTTCAGCGCGACGAGTTCATGATGCTCACCAAGAACAGCGGCATCACCCTGCCGAACCTGTTCTTCCCCAAGCTCATGTCGAACCACGGCAATTTCGTCGGCTCGCTCTCGAACGTCTGCAAGTACCTGGGCGCGCAGGCCGAGGCGCTCGGCGTCGAGATCTATCCGGGCTTCCCGGCCTCCGAGGTGCTGTTCGACGACAAGGGCGCGGTGGCGGGCATCGCCACGGGCGATCTCGGGATCGGCAAGTCCGGCGCGCCGCGCGAGGACTACACCCGCGGCATGGAGCTGCGCGCCAAGTACACGGTGTTCGGCGAGGGCGCCCGGGGCAACCTGACCAAGGGTCTGATCCAGCGCTTCTCGCTCAACCGGCACAGCGACCACTTCAAGTACGGGCTCGGCGTGAAGGAGCTCTGGCAGCTCGCGCCGGGCAAGTTCGAGCCCGGGCTCGTGCGCCACACCATGGGCTGGCCGCTGCCCAACAAGGCCGGCGGCGGCTCCTGGCTCTACCATTTCGACGACAACCTGCTCTCGGTCGGCTTCGTCACGCATCTGAACTACGAGAACCCGACCCTGTCGCCGTTCGAGGAGTTCCAGCGCTTCAAGACCCACCCGCTGATCGCCGAGACCTTCGAGGGCGCCAAGCGCATCGGCTACGGCGCGCGCGCCATCATGGAGGGCGGCTGGCAATCGGTGCCGAAGCTGGTCTTCCCCGGCGGCTGCCTGGTCGGCTGCTCGGCGGGCTTCGTCAACGTGCCGCGGATCAAGGGCTCGCACAACGCGGTGCTCTCCGGGATGCAGGCGGCCGACGCCATCGCAGACGCCCTGAAGGCGGGCCGCGCCGGCGACGAGCTCACCGCCTACGAGGCCGGCTGGCGCGACAGCCCGATCGGGCAGGACCTGAAGGCGGTGCGCAACGTCAAGCCGCTCTGGTCCAAGTACGGCACGCTGGTGGGCGTCGGCCTCGGCGGGATCGACATGTGGGCGACGAGCATCTTCGGCGCCTCGCCGTTCGGCACGCTCAAGCACGGCAAGCCCGACCACGCCTGCCTCAAGCCGCTCTCCGAGGTGACGCCGATCGTCTACCCGAAGCCCGACGGCAAGCTGACCTTCGACCGGCTCTCCTCGGTCTACCTGTCGAACACCAACCACGAGGAGGACCAGCCGCCGCACCTCAAGGTCCGCGACCTGGAGCTGCAGAAGCGCTCCGAGCACGACGTCTATGGCGGGCCGTCCGGCCGCTACTGCCCGGCGGGCGTCTACGAGTGGGTGGCGGATTCCGCCGCGAGCGACGGGGTGCGCTACCAGATCAACGCGCAGAACTGCGTCCACTGCAAGACCTGCGACATCAAGGATCCGAACCAGAACATCGACTGGGTGACCCCGGAGGGGCCCGGCGGGCCGAACTACCCGAACATGTGAGGCGCCCGGACCGGGCCGGGATGGCGCGGCGTCATCCTTTCGCCTTGCGGGGCTGGCGGGATGGGTTCAGTGTCCCCAGCGTTTTTTCGGGGATGCCCCGCCATTCTCGCGCCCGGCCCCTGACGGGCCGGCGCCCAGGAGCCGCGATCGGTTCATGATGATCACACGCGCCCGCCGGAGCGTCTCGGCGCTCGCCCTTCTGCTCGCCGCCGGGCTGCCGCAGACCGTGCTGGCCGCGCAGCCGAGGGAATCGACCCCGGTGCTCGACTACGAGCCCGCGGATTCGCTGGAGGGCAACTTCCTCTCCGCCTACATCGCGGGCGCGTCCCGGGACACGGCGGCGGCGGCGACCTTCTACCGCGAGGCGGTCAAGGCCGATCCGCGCAACGCCGAGCTGGTCGAGCGCGCCTTCATCTCGCTGCTCGCCGACGGCGCCCTGCCGGACGCGTTCCGCACCGCCGAGAAGCTCATCGCCCGCGATCCCACCAACGGGCTCGCCAACCTCTCGCTGGGGGTGCGCCAGATCAAGGCGGGCCAATGGGCCGCCGCCCGCCAGAACTTCTCGCGCAGCGGCCGCGGGGCGGCCACCGACCTGACCGCGACGCTGCTCACCGCCTGGTCGTATGCCGGCGCGGGTGACGGCAAGAAGGCGCTGGAGACGGTCAACAAGCTCCGGGGCGAGCGCTACTACAACACCTTCCGCGACTACCATGCCGGCCTGATCGCCTCGGTGACCGGCGACAACGCCGAGGCCGAGCGGCGCCTCAAGGCCGCCTACGAGGCCGACCGCAACACCCTGCGCATCGTCGACGCCTATGCCCGGATGGAGGCGAGCCTCGGCCGCACCGATCTGGCGATCCAGGCCTATTCCGACTTCGACCAGCTCTCGCCCCGCCACCCGCTGGTGCGCGACGCCCTCGACAAGCTCAAGGAGGGCAAGCCGCTCACGCGGCTGATCGGCACCGCCCAGGAGGGCGCAGCCGAGGTGCTGTACGGGCTAGGCTCCGCGGGCTCGACGCAGGGCGACGAACTGCCCGCCGTGATCTACCTGCGGCTGGCGCTCTACCTCGCCCCCGACCACGCCCTCGCCCGGCTGACGCTGGCCGACACGCTGGACCGGATGAAGCAGCCCGAGCGGGCCAACGAGGCCTACGCGCAGATCCCGGCCGCCTCCCCGCTCAAGCTCAACGCCGACATCCAGATCGGCCTGAACCTGGAGCAGATGGGCAAGGGCGACGAGGCCCTGGCCCATCTCGACGCGGCGATGAAGGCCCACCCGGACGACATCGACGTCATCACGGCGCTGGGCAACGTGCAGCGCGCCCGCAAGAAATACGAGGAGGCGGCCGCCACCTACACCCGGGCCATCGGCCTGATCGGCGACCGGCCGCAGGCCAATTACTGGACGACCTACTATTTCCGCGGCACCGCCTACGAGCGCGCCAAGCAGTGGCCGAAGGCCGAGGCCGACCTGAAGAAGGCCCTGTCCCTGGTGCCGGCCAACCAGCCGGCCGCCAAGGCGCAGGTGATGAACTATCTCGGCTATTCCTGGGTCGATCAGAACGTCAACATCGACGAGGCGTTCAAGCTGCTGCAGCAGGCCGCCGATGCGAGCCCCCGGGACGGGATGATCGTCGACAGCCTCGGCTGGGCCTATTTCCGCCTCGGCCGTTGGGACGATGCGGTGCGCGAGCTGGAGAAGGCGGTCGAGCTGAAGCCCGGCGATCCGACCATCAACGACCACCTGGGCGACGCCTACTGGCGTTCGGGCCGGCGCCTCGAGGGCAAGTTCCAGTGGCAGCACGCCAAGGATCTGAACCCCGAGCCGGACGACCTCACGCAGATCAACGCGAAGCTGAAGGACGGTCTGCCCGACATCGAGAAGCCGACCGCCACCGCCGAGACCGTGCCGGCCCCGGTCGCCGCCCCGCACAACGCCGAGAACCCGGAATTGCCGAAGGGCGCCCCCCAGCCGCACGAGGCGCCGGGCGCCGCCGACAAGGCCAAGAAGTCGGGGGGCTAGCGCCCCTCTCCCGATCCGGCGCCCTGGCGGTCCGCACCTCGTTCGTCACGGCGGTGCGGCGGCCGGCGCCGCCCGCAGCCGACGCTCGGGCGCGCCGTCCCGAAGATCCGCAAGGCGGCTTCGGGCCGCAAGGGCAAGATCTTCGGCCTCCGGGCATGAGCCTGCGCCCGTTCAGGCTCCCGGCGCCTGCGTAAGATCGCCGGTATTCTGCACCCGACATCCCGTCGCGCCGTCCTGCAAAGCGCAAAGACGAACGGGATTCTCTTGGGGACCGTAGCTCAAGAGGCCTAATTGCCTGCCGATCCGGGCCCGCTAGGCTCGCGCCTCCGCAACCTGTCGGAGTGGATCGTGAAAGCGCTGAAGCCGGTCTGGATCCTGCTGGCCCTCGCCTATGCGGCATCCGGAATCCCGGCCGATCCTGCGAGCGCGCAGGACACGGTGTCCGGGCCGGCTGCGTCCATCCTGGAGGCCGTCCCCGTCTCGAACGCGCCGCTCGGCGGCTTTCCCTACTTCGCGCTCCCCGACGGCTACCAGCCGCTGAACCCGCCCGAGACCCGCGCTTTCGGGCATTTCCTGTTCTGGACCGGCACGGCGCTCCACGAGGTCGAGGGCAAGGTCTTCCTGTCCCTCATCGGCACCAAGGACGGCAAGACCTACGCATCCTATGAGCTGAAGAAGAATATCGAGGCCGTGCTGACACAGGCCGGCGGCCGGAAGATCGCCGACAGCAGGATCCCCGCCTCCCTCACGGAGACGCTGCCCGAGGACATCCGGATCGGGATGTATGAGGGCCTGGGCAATGTCTACAACGAGCCGGTGCAGACCTGGGTGATCCGCCGGCCGGACCGGCAGATCTGGGTCCATTTCGTGCCCGGCAGCAACAACGCGGCCTGGACCATCCTGGAGACCAAGCCGTTTCTCCAGACCGCCGCCCTCCTGCCCGCCGAGCAGCTGAAGCAGGACCTCGACACGACGGGAAAGGCGGTGATCCAGGTCAACTTCGCCACCGACAGGACCGAGATCCTGCCGGCCTCCGCCCCGCAGATCGACGCGGTGGCGGGCCTGCTGCGGACGAATCCCGGCCTGCGGCTCGCGATCAACGGCCATACCGACGAGACCGGAGCCGCCGCGCACAACCAGGCCCTGTCCGACGGCCGTGCCAAGGCGGTCATGGCGAAGCTCGTCGCCGCCGGCGTCGCGAGGGATCGGCTGAAGGCCAGGGGCTTCGGGGCGTCCAGCCCGGTCGCCGCCAACGACAGCGCGGAGGGACGGGCGAAGAACCGGCGCGTCGAGCTGGTCAGGTTCTGACGGCCGAGGCGCCGATGGCAGGCCTCGACCGGGCGTCTCGCTGGTCCGGACCCGCTCCGTGCGTCGGAGCTGGGGACGTCGGGGGCGACAAGAGTATTTTGTCCGCCATATCATAAAAATCGACGCGCATTTTCCCGGGCTTTGACGCACAGTGCGCAGCCGTTCGCGGGCGGCCAAGCCGCAGCCCGCACGGCAGGAAATTCGCACGGCAAGAGCCGGCGGGCGGGCATCGCGCCCGCGAGTCAGGGAGGAAGGCCCATGCCGTCAGATATCGAGATCGCCCGCGCCGCGACCCTGAAGCCGATCGCGCAGGTCGCCGAGAAGCTCGGCATCCCGGATGACGCGCTCCACAATTACGGCAAGCACATCGCCAAGATCGACCACGGCTACATCGCCGGGCTGGAGAGCCGGAAGCCCGGCAAGCTCGTGCTGGTCACGGCGATCTCCCCGACGCCCGCGGGCGAGGGCAAGACCACCACCACGGTGGGCCTGGGCGACGCCCTGAACCGCATCGGCGAGAAGACCATGATCTGCCTGCGCGAGCCGTCGCTCGGGCCGTGCTTCGGCATGAAGGGCGGCGCCGCCGGCGGCGGCAAGGCCCAGGTCGTGCCGATGGAGCAGATCAACCTGCACTTCACCGGCGACTTCCACGCCATCACGTCGGCCCACAGCCTCGCGGCCGCGCTGATCGACAACCACGTCTACTGGGCGAACGAGCTCAACATCGACGTGCGCCGCATCCACTGGCGCCGCGTCGTCGACATGAACGACCGGGCTTTGCGCCAGATCACCCAGTCGCTCGGCGGCGTCGCCAACGGCTTCCCCCGGGAGGACGGGTTCGACATCACGGTGGCCTCCGAGGTGATGGCGGTGTTCTGCCTCGCCAAGGACCTCGCCGACCTGGAGGAGCGCCTCGGCCGGATCGTGATCGCCGAGACCCGCGACCGCAAGCTCGTCACCCTCAAGGACGTGAAGGCCACCGGCGCCATGACGGTGCTGCTCAAGGACGCCCTGCAGCCCAACCTCGTGCAGACGCTCGAGGGCAACCCGGCGCTGATCCATGGCGGCCCCTTCGCCAACATCGCCCATGGCTGCAACTCGGTGATCGCCACACGGGCCGGCCTGCGGCTCGCCGACTACACGGTGACGGAGGCCGGGTTCGGCGCCGATCTCGGCGCCGAGAAGTTCCTCGACATCAAGTGCCGGCAGGCGGGGCTGACCCCCTCGGCCGTGGTGGTGGTGGCGACCATCCGCGCCCTCAAGATGCATGGCGGCGTCGACAAGAAGAACCTCGGGGCCGAGAACATCGACGCCCTGGAGAAGGGCTTCGCCAACCTCGCCCGGCACGTGACCAATCTGCGCGGCTTCGGCCTGCCGGTGGTGGTCGGCGTCAACCACTTCTACGCCGACACCGATGCCGAGCACGCCAAGCTCAAGGAACTGTGCCGCGAGCGGCTCGACGTCGAGGCGATCACCTGCCGCCACTGGGCGGAGGGCGGGGCCGGGGCCGAGGAGCTGGCCCGCGCGGTGGTGAAGCTCTCCGAGGCCGAGCCGGCGCCGATCCGCCACGCCTACGAGACGGAGAGCCGCCTCTCCGACAAGATCCGGGCGATCGCCACCAAGCTGTACGGGGCCGCCGACATCCAGATCGAGACGAAGGCTCAGGCCAAGCTCGCCACCTTCGAGAAGGACGGCTACGGAAACCTGCCGATCTGCATGGCCAAGACCCAGTACTCGTTCTCCACCGACCCGACCCTGATGGGCGCCCCCGAGGGCCACATCGTGGGCGTGCGCGACGTCCGGCTCTCGGCCGGCGCCGGCTTCGTGGTGGCGATCTGCGGGGAGATCATGACCATGCCGGGCCTGCCCCGGGTGCCCGCCGCCGACACAATCCGGCTGGACGCCAACGGGCAGATCGACGGGCTGTTCTGAGGATCACGCGCGGGGCGGGTCAGGGCTCGCTCTCTACACCGCTCCGAACAGGTCCACCGCCAGCCGGGAATGCGCCTCGCGCAGCATCCCGGTATCGACCCCGAGCGGCTGGCCGTCGATCACCCGCCAGCGGCCCGCCACCATCACCCGGTCGGCCCGGGTGGCGCCGCACAGGACCAGAGCCGCCAGCGGGTCGTGGGCGCCGGAGAAGCGCAGCTCGTCCAGGGTGAACAGGGCGAGGTCCGCCTCCCGGCCCGGCTCGATCCGGCCGATATCGGTGCGGCCGAGGCAGGCGGCCGAGCCCTCGGTGGCCCAGCGCAGGGCGTCGAGATGCGTCACGGCCTCCGCCCCGTAGGTGAGCCGGTTGATCATCAGGGCGTGGCGCACGCCCTCCATCAGGTTCGAGCTGTCGTTCGAGGCCGAGCCGTCGACACCGAGGCCCACCGGCGAGCCCGCCGCCTCCAGCTCGCAGGTGCGGCAGCGGCCCGAGGCCAGGGTCATGTTCGAGGTCGGGCAGTGGCAGACGCCGACCCCGGCCTTGCCGAGCCGGGCGACCTCGGCATCGGTGAAGTGGATGCCGTGGGCGAGCCAGACCCGGTCGTTCAGCCAGCCGACCTCCTCGAGGTACTCCACCGGCCGGCAACCGAACATCTGCTGGCAATAGGCGTCCTCGTCCAGCGTCTCGCCGAGATGGGTGTGCAGCCGGCTCCCGTGCCGGGCGGCGAGCGCCGCGCTCTCGCGCATCAGACGCCGGGTCACCGCGAAGGGCGAGCAGGGGGCGAGCGCGACCTGCACCATCGCGCCGGGGGCGGGGTCGTGGAACAGGTTCAGCACCCGCTCGCAATCCGAAAGAATCGTGTCGTCGTCCTGGGTCAGGCTCTCGGGCGGCAGCCCGCCCTCCCGGTCGGACAGGCTCATGGAGCCGCGGGTGATCGCGGCCCGGATCCCGAGGGCCCGGGCCTCCGCGACCTGGACGTCCATCGAATCCTCCAGCCCCTTCGGGAACAGGTAGTGATGGTCGCCCGCCGTGGTGCAGCCCGAGAGCAGCAGCTCGGTGAAGGCCACCTGCGTGGCGAGCCGGAACGCCTCCGGGGTGATCCGCCCCCAGACCGTGTAGAGCGCCTTCAGCCAGGGAAAGAGCGGCTTGTTGATCGCCAGCGGGTGGGCGCGGGTCAGCGTCTGGAAGGCGTGGTGATGGGTGTTGATCAGCCCCGGGATGACCACGTGGCGCGAGGCGTCGAAGGTCTCGTCCACGGGCGCGGCGGGTTTCGCGCCCGCCGCCACGCATTCGACGATCCGGGTGCCCGCCACGACGATCCCGCCCCCGGCGCCCTCGGCCAGGATGGCGCGCGGATCGCGGATCCAGAGGCGTCCCGGTCCCGGTTCAGCTACCTCGGCCATGTCCGTCCGCTCCCGTCGATCGAGGATCCTGCGTAGCGGAGGGGCCGGACCGGCGGCAATCCCGCTTGAGGATCGCCGCCGGCCGGCGCCCCGGCCGGCCCGGTCAGGGTTGACGGGCCCGGGCCGCCTTGAGAAACGTCATGGGGACTGACCTATCACCCGTTGGGAGCGGCCGCGCCGTGACACGGACAGCCCCGCGCGAGGCGATCTTCGCGGCGAAACCCGTCCCGGGTGCCGCGCCGGCCGCCCTCGGCAGCGACGACCTGATCGAGCTTCTGTTCTTCGCCTACCGGGATTTCGTGGGCGATCCCGACCGGATCCTGGCCGCCTACGGCTTCGGCCGGGCCCACCACCGGGTGCTGCACTTCGTCGACCGCTATCCCGGCCTGACCATCGCCGAACTCCTCGACATCCTGCGCATCACCAAGCAGAGCCTGAACCGGGTGCTCAAGGACCTGATCGGGCAGGGCTACGTCGCGCAGAAACCCGGTTCCAGCGACCGGCGCCAGCGCCTCCTCTACTGCACCGAGGCCGGCGCCCGTCTCGCAGCCGACCTCACGCGGGTCCAGGCCCGCCGCCTCGCCCGGGCGCTCGCGGCGCCGGATGCCCGGGGCTCCCCGGAGGATTTCCTGATGGCGATGATCGAGCCGGAGGACCGCCCGGCGGTCCAGCGCCTGATGGCGCGGCGCGGGGGCGGGAGCGACGGGCGCGTCGCCGGGGAGGAGTGCGCGTGAGCAATGCCGCCCGGGCCGACCTGCCCGACGAGGCGCCCCACGTCCTCGTGGTCGACGACGACCGCCGGCTGCGCGAATTGCTCGCCCGCTACCTCACCGACCAGGGCTTCCGGGTCACCGCCGCGGCGAGCGCCGCGGAGGCGCGGGCCCGGGCCCAGAGCGTCGTGTTCGACGCCATGGTCCTCGACGTGATGATGCCCGGCGAGAACGGCTTCGACTACGCCCGCAGCGTGCGCGAGACGTCGCGGGTGCCGATCCTGATGCTCACCGCCCGCTCCAACCCGAACGACCGGGTGATGGGGCTGGAGATCGGCGCGGACGATTACCTGCCCAAGCCCTTCGAGCCGCGGGAGCTGACGCTGCGGCTCAACAACATCATCAAGCGCAGCGCGCGGCCCCGCGCGGCGGCCGCCGAGGCGGTGACCTTCGGGCCGTTCGCGTTCCGGGTCGACCGGGGCGAGCTGCGCCGGGACGACGAGCTGATCCGCATCACCGAGCGCGAGCGCGAGATCCTGACGATCCTGGCGATGGCGGGCGGCGCCAATGTCGAGCGCGAGCAGCTCGCCGGCCCGGGCGGGGCCGCGGCGGAGCGCACCGTCGACGTGCAGATCAACCGCCTGCGCCGCAAGACCGAGGTCGACCCCGCCAATCCGGTCTTCCTGCAGACTGTGCGGGGCGTCGGCTACCGGCTCGCGGTGGATTGAGCCGGAACCGGGCGGCTCAGACCACCCGCGGCTCGTCGCGCTTCAGCTTGAGGGCCTTGGCGATCCGGGTGGACAGGCTGCCCACGACGGCGAGTGTGGCCGACGGGTCGACCAGAGGGCGGACGGCCTCCAGCGCCTCCGCGGCGCTGGGCTTCATCACCGCGTAGACCGTGGCGCCGGATGCCGGGCTGGAGCCCTGCACGGTGACGGAGACGAGGAAGGTCGTGTGGCGTCGCCGCAGGCGTCCAGGCATGGCTCAGCATTTGGCATGTCGGCTAACCATCACCAATGCCAGAGTCCCGGAGCCGGCCCGGGAAACGACACGATCCTGGCACGATAACCCGTGCCGGGTCTTTCAGATCAGGGCAAGGTCGATGCCGGGAAGCCGCAGCCCGTCGAGCCGCGTGCTCCAGTGCTGGCCGGAGGCGACCGGAAGCGCGTCTGTCAGCGTGCCGGTTGTGACGACCGTTCCGGCTGCGAGCGGCGGGGCGACCGGATCGTTAGCCAGCGCATCGACCAAGTGCGCGAGGGCGGCGAGCGGTCCCGTCCCGAGGACGCTGCGGCCGCCGCCCCGGTCGGCGACGGCGCCGTCCCGCAGCAGGTCGACGGTGAAGCCCGCGAGGTCGCCGATCCAGCCGCGCCGCGCGGCCGCCGGAACCGGCACCCGCTCGCCCACCACCAGCAACCCGTGCAGCCCGAAGGCCGCCACGGTGTCGGGCGCCGCGAAGCGCCAGCCCGGATAGAGCGACTGCACGATCTCGAAGCCGCTCGCGGCCCAGTCGAGGCAGGCGATCAGCGCCTCGGCATCCATGCCGGGTTCCGGCGCGCGTGCCAGACCGAACACGATCTCCGGCTCGATCCGGGGCTCGACGAAGGCCGCGAGGGGCACCGGTCCGCCCAGGGCGGCCCGGTCGCGCAGGGTCGTGTCGTAGACATGCCCCCAGATCGGCGCCCGGACGCCGTACCGCTCCCACAGGGTCGTGTTGGTGAAGCCGATCTTGTAGCCGACATTCCGCTCGCCGC
Source organism: Methylobacterium sp. XJLW (assembly GCF_003254375.1). Lineage (NCBI taxonomy): Bacteria > Pseudomonadati > Pseudomonadota > Alphaproteobacteria > Hyphomicrobiales > Methylobacteriaceae > Methylobacterium > Methylobacterium sp. XJLW. Next base: position 2,371,563 of record NZ_CP016429.1, read on the forward strand.
GCCCGGCACGCAGGCACCGGATCGCCTCGGCGACCCGGTAGGCCGCCGGCAGGTCGAAGGTCGGATCCCAGCCGGTCAGCGGTGCGATGGGGCGGCGATGCTCGTGCGCGGCCAGGATGGTGCGCGCGTGGGCCGCGGCGGATATCGGCTCGGTCATCGGCAACAGGGTCCAGGCCGACGCGACGTCATCCGCGCCGGGCCGCCTCGATCGCGGCGACGTCGATCTTCCCCATGGTCATCATGGCCGTGAACGCGCGCTGGGCCTCCGCGCCGCCGGCCGCCAGCGCGGCGGTGAGCACGCGTGGCGTGATCTGCCACGCGATGCCCCAGCAATCCTTGCACCAGCCGCAGGCGCTCTCCTGCCCGCCATTGTCGACGATGGCGGTCCAGAGCCGGTCCGTCTCCGCCTGGTCGTCCGTGGCGATCTGGAACGAGAAGGCCTCGCTGTGCCGGAAGGCGGGACCGCCGTTCAGGCCGATGCACGGGATGCCGGCCACCGTGAACGCCACCGTCAGCACGTCCCCCGCCTTGCCCGACGGGTAATCGGCCGGTGCCCGGTAAATCGCGCCCATGGCGCTGTCCGGAAAGGTCGCGACGTAGAATCGGGCGGCCGCCTCGGCCTCCGTGTCGTACCAGAGGCAGATCGTGGCCTTGGGAATTTCGCTCTCGCCGAGCGCGTTCCGGGCGTCCTGATCCTCGGCGACCACGCTGGCCATTGCGGTGCCTCCCTTGCCGTTCCCGTGCCGTGCCGACGGGCGGGCCTCGCCGCCGGCCGACAGGGGCCGCGGCACGCCCCCATACAACCATGAGAGGTCGACCCGGCAAAGACCGACACGCGGGACCGGCCGGTCGGGTTGGCCGCACGGATTTGCGTCGCCGCGCGATCGACCGCGCGGGGACCGTTTTGCCCGGCGCCGTGGAGGCCCGGCCGGGACGCGGGCCGATCATCGGCCGCGCGGGCCCCGCGAGCGGCCCCGCCTGGGAGATCCGCGAGTGCCACGCCGCCGACGGTGTCGATGCGAGCGGGCGTCGCGGCTCAGAGCTTGCTGACGAGCAAGCCCAGACCGAAGCCCGCGAGCCCGGCGACGAGCAAGGAAGCGTGGGGCCAGGCGACGGAGGTCTGGTGACCTTCCCACGCGTAGGCACGGCTCCGGCCATAGGCCTCCGCGGCGTGGTCCGAGATCTCGTCGGCCGCGTGCCGGACCGCGTCCTTGGCCTGACCGTAGAGGTTCTCGGCGGTGCCCTGCGCTTCGCGGAGCCGGCCCTCGACCGCATGGCGGTTCGAACCGGCGAGGTCGCCAACCGAGCCCTGAACCGTGCCGCCGAACGCGCGCGCGGCCCCCGTGATCCTGTCCGTGTCGATCATCGCGCTGTCCTTCACATCCTGTCTCGGGCTGGCATCGGCTGCGGTCTCGCAAGCCCGACGCCCACCCTCTCGCGACGGGTGCAACGGCGGCCTCCTCCAAGCGTTCCGGCGAGCGGTCCAGTCCAGTGGGTCCAGGCTTCCGCCACGGACCCTGGCCATTCCGGGATGGCGCGCTGTCCCGTCGGGGTCGCGCGGAAGGCGATATCGGTTGAGCCGCACGCGACGCCGGCGCGGACGTCTTCAATCGGGACCCTGTGCGGATCGGCGGTTTGGTCGGAGGCGCGGACGTCGCCGCGACGGCGAAGGGCGGCTGAGGCCGTCCGGTCGCCCGCGGACGCATCGGTGCCGGCGCCGACACGGTCGGCGAGACCGTCACGGGACTGGCCGGGTCTGGCCAGGACTGTCCGCTGGAACGCCCTCCGGGTCGGCTTGATGGGGGAGGCCCGGATCGACCCCGTGACGCTCAGCCCGGAGGGGGGGCTGGCGTCCGGTGGTGGCCATGGACGGCGTCCCACACGGCGGCATCGCCTTTTTCTCCGACGGCATGTCACATCCCGCGTCGTCCCCTCGTCTTGACGTCGAACGAGCGCCTCAGCGGCACCCCGCCGCGCCGCCCGGTTCACGCAGGAGACGCGCGTCATGAAGGTGGTTGTGATCGGCGGGAGCGGGTTGATCGGCAGGCAGTTGACCGCCGAACTCGGCCGCAGGGGACACGAAGCCGTCGCCGCCTCCCCGCGGACGGGCGTCGACGCCCTGACGGGTGAGGGGCTCGCCGAGGTTCTCGTCGGCGCCGAGGTCGTGGTCGATGTCGCGAATGCACCGTCCTTCGAGGATGCGGCGGTGCTCGATTTCTTCGAGCGGTCGAGCCGCAACCTCCTGGCCGCCGCGCGTCGGGCCGGCGTGACGCACCATGTCGCCCTCTCGATCGTCGGCACGGATCGCCTGGACGGGAACGGATACTTCCGGGCGAAGGTCGCGCAGGAGCGGCTGATCGTGGCGTCCGGCCTGCCCTACACGATCGTTCGTGCAACCCAGTTCTTCGAGTTCGTCGCCACGATCACCGCGGCGTCGGTCGTGGGCGATCGCATCGTCGTCCCCGACGCCGATTTCCAGCCCATCGCCGCCGCCGACGTCGCGGCCGCGCTGGCGGAGGTCGCCGTCCACGAGCCCCGCAGCCGGACGATCGAGATCGCCGGACCGGACAGGCTGCCCTTCCGCGACTTCGTCGCCCGATGCGCCGCCGCCGCCGGCGACCGCCGGGCGGTGTCGGCCGACCGCGGCGCACGGTATTTCGGCGCCGCCCTGGAGAAGGGCTCGCTCGTTCCCGAGGACGCTGCCGCGGCGCGCCTCGGATCCACGCGCTTCGCGACCTGGCTCGCGACCGTCTGACGGCCTCCTTCACCACGCTGGACGAACCCCCATGGTCAAAGCACTCATCCTCTCCGCTTGCCTGGCCGGCTTCGCGCTCCCGGTCGGGGCGGCGGAGCTGCGGGCCGGCGAGGCCCGCGTCACGACGATCTTCGACCACCCCCTGCCGGGCATCCCCGGCAAGAGTCTGCGCGGCGTCCTCGTCGCGTACGGGCCGGGCGGGTCCTCCCCCGCCCACAGGCATGCGCGCTCCGCCTTCATCACCGCGACCGTGATCGAGGGCGCGATCCGCAGCCGCATCAACGACGGGCCTGAGCAGATCTTCCGGGTCGGCGAGAGCTTCGTGGAGCAGCCGGGCGACCACCATGCCGTGAGCGCCAATGCCAGCGCCACGGAGCCGTCCCGCCTTCTCGCGGTGTTCGTCGTCGACACGGACGACCGCGACCTGACCGTGCCGGACCGGCGGTGACACCCCCTCCGGCCGCGTGCGAGGATCCCCGGGTCTCGCCATCGCTCCGCAGACAGATCCCATGCCGCCGACCGACACGCAGACCGACGCGGCGACCGCCACCTTCGAGGCCCATCGTCCGCGCCTCCTGCGCATCGCCTACCGCATGCTCGGCTCCCGCAGCGAGGCCGAGGACATGGTGCAGGACACGTGGCTGCGCTGGATCGCGGCGGATCGGGGCGCGGTCGCGGCCCCGTATCCGTTTCTGGCCCGCATCGTGACCCGGCTCTGCCTCGACCAGATGAAGTCGGCCCGCGCCCGCCGGGAGACCTATGTCGGCGCCTGGCTGCCGGAGCCCCTGGTCGAGACGGGGGAGGACGGCGTGGACGAGGACGATCTCACGCTGACGCTGATGATGGCGCTGGAACGCCTCTCGCCCCTCGAGCGCGCAGCCTTCCTGCTCCACGACGTGTTCGGCATCCCGCTCGGCGAGGTGGCGGACACGCTTGATCGGGAGGCGGCCGCCGTGCGTCAGCTCGCGGTGCGCGCCCGCCGGAACGTGCAGTCCGCACGGCCGCGCTTTCCCGTGGCGCGGGAGGAGGGCGAACGGATCGCCCACGCGTTCTTCGCGGCCTCCGCCAGCGGGGACATCGCGACCCTGCGCACGCTGCTCGCGGAGGACGTGGTGCTCTGCTCGGACGGCGGCGGCAAGGTCCTGGCCTTTCCCAACCCCATCGTCGGGTCGGAGCGCCTGCTCCGTCTCTTCGCGGGCGTCCGGCGCAAATGGGGGCCCGAGCGGGCCGCGATGGTCGCGCCGGTCTGGATCGACGGATTGCCGGGATACATCAGCCGGGAACGCGGCGATCTCCTTCAGACGACCGCGCTCGCCATCGAGAACGGTCGGATCGCCGCCCTCTACATCACCCGCAACCCCGACAAGCTCCGCCATGTGCTCCGTCAGGTCCTGCCCCCTGTGGCGGGCGCAGCCGGCACCGGGCCGCATGCGGAGCCGCAACCGCGCGGATCCGGGGAGCGGCGCCCGGGAGGGGCGGTTCCTTGACCGCATCGCCGAGAGCGGCCGCGCATCGGCCCGGCCCCGAGGCGCCGGGATCGCGCTGGCTCTCTCCGCATCACGGAAATTTGAACCGAAATTTAATCGTGTTCGTTGACGTTTTGCCTGATGCACACAGGTGGAACCATGTCCTTGCTCTCCAACGCTAAAATATTGACAAAGCTGTCAGCGGTCATCGTGCTTATCGGTGGAGTGATCGGTGGCTGTATTTGGTTTGCGCAGGCGCGGATCGGCCAGATCGATAAGGCCTACAGTTCTTTCATCGATCGCGATGCGAAGGCGGTTGCAACGGCGCGTCGCCTGAATCGCAGCGTCTTCGAGATGAATTACTGGGTGTATCGCATCCTCGCTGAGACAGACGAAGCTCAGATGAAGGTGGCCAACACTGGATTCGACGACGCCATCCCCACCCTGACAAAGGCTCTGGCCGACCTGCGCCGACTCGCGCCGGATTTTGGCGCGCGCATCGACGAGCAGGCGGCCCGTATCCATCAGTTCGTCCAGCAGGTTTCCGAGGTTCGCCAGCTCTGCCTGGCGGGCCGGAACGCCGAGGCCCTCGCGCTGGTCCATCGTACGATCGACCCGACCTTCGTCGCCCTGGTGCAGGGCAGTTCGAAGCTCGGGAACGACATCGATGGCGCGATGGAGAAGGGCTCGGCCGAACTGACCGAGCAGACCAACGCCACCCGCATCTCCCTGGTGTCGTTCAGCGCGCTCGGCTTGCTGGTCGGGCTCGCTGCGGCCGCCCTCGTGACGATCGTCGGCATCACGCGCCCGCTCGGCAGATTGGTCGTCGTCCTGCGACGCATGGCGCAAGGGGAGATCGAGGCGGAGATCCGGGAGGCTGGCCGGGGCGACGAGATCGGCGCGGTCGGCCGGGCAGTGGAGGGGATCAAGGCCCTGGTCGCCCGCAAGGCCGCCGAGGAGGCCGAGGTCAAGCGGCTGGCCGACGCGGCCGCGGCCCAGGCGCGCCGGCGCACCATGATCGAACTCGCCGACGGGTTCGAGCGGGCGGTCGGCGGCGTCGTCGGCATGGTCTCGTCCTCGGCCACGGAGCTGCAGGCCACCGCCCGGCAGATGACCGCCACCGCCCAGGAGACGGCCTCGCAATCCACCGCCGTGGCGGCGGCCGCGGAAGAGGCCGCCGCCAACGTCCAGACCGTGGCGGCCGCCGCGGAGGAGCTGGGCTCGTCGGTGCAGGAGATCGGCCGGCAGGTCACCGGCTCGGCCCGGCTCGCGCAATCGGCGGTGGGCGAGGCCGACCAGACCGCCGCCCTGGTCCAGGCGCTCAGCCAGACCGCCGCCCGGATCGGCGACATGGTCGGGATGATCTCCGGGATCGCCGGGCAGACCAACCTGCTGGCGCTCAACGCCACGATCGAGGCGGCGCGGGCCGGCGCCGCGGGGCGGGGCTTTGCGGTGGTGGCTGCCGAGGTGAAGGCGCTGGCCGAGCAGACCGCCAAGGCGACCGAGGAGATCGCCCGGCAGATCGGCGCGGTGCAGGAGGTGACCGGGCAGGCGGTGACGGCGATCGGCGGGATCACCGGGCGGATCCGGGAGATCGACGGCGTGGCGACCTCGATCGCCGCGGCGGTGGAGCAGCAGGGGGCGGCGACGCAGGAGATCGTGCGCAACGTGGCGCAGGCCTCGACCGGCACCACCGCGGTGACCGGCACCATCGCGGGCGTCGCGCAGGCCTCCGAGGAGACCGGCGCCGCGGCCAGCCAGGTGCTCGCCTCCGCCTCCGAACTCTCGCGCCAGTCCGAGCATCTCGGTGCCGAGGTCGCCCGCTTCCTCGCAACCGTCCGCGCCGCCTGACGAGTCTCTGGCCGGATCCTCCCGGTCCGCCCTCGCGGCGCGGGCCGGCCCGACGGCGGTGCGGGGGCAGGGCGCGGATTGCGGGGGGGGCGTGTGGCGCCCATTGAGACCGGGGCGTCCTCGGCCGACGGCCTTGAGCAGGCCGTCGGCCTTCGCCTGCACGACCCGTTCCCCGCAGAGGGGCCTGGAGCCCCCCAGGGAACGGGCTTGGCGTGGTCGAGCCCTGTCGGCGCACGTCATTGAGATGCCCGCACCGTCCCGATCCCGGCCGGGACGACCGGACGCGTCGAAGCCCTGGGGCGCACCTATCTGTCGGGGGCCGACACGGGGGCCGGCGCGGTCAGCCGGGCCGCGCGGTGCGTGCGCGCATGGCGCAGGGTGGCGTCCGGCGGCAGAGTGCCCACGGAAACCTTCGGGACGGCGATGCGCTGGGACAGGTAGATGCCGCTGTGCCCGGAGCACAGGTAGGCCAGGAAGCAGGCGGTCGCGATGTAGACGCCGTGCGTGGCGCCGAACAGCTCGATACCCATCAGCGTGCAGGCCAGCGGCGTGTTGGCCGCTCCGGCAAACACGGCGACGAACCCGAGGCCGGCCAGGAGATCCACCGGCGCCCCCAGCACCCCGGCCAGCGCGTTGCCGAGGGCCGCGCCGATGAAGAACAGCGGCGTGACCTCGCCGCCCTTGAACCCGGCGCTCAGGGTGACGACCGTGAACAGCATCTTGAGCGCCCAGCTCCAGGGATGCACCTCCGGACCGAAGAAGCGGGCGATGGTCAGCCCGTGCGGATCCGCCGACCAGACGCCCAGTCCCAGATAATCCCGCGTGCCACAGAGGTAGACCAGGGCGATCACCGCGAGGCCGCCCGCCACGGGGCGGAGGGGCGCGAAGGCGATGACCCGCTTGCACCATCCGCCGAGCATGTGGTTCGCCTCGGCGAACACCAAGCCGGCCAGTCCGAAGGCCACGCCTGCCACCGCGACCTTGGCCAGGAGCAGCGGCTCGACCATGTGCGTGCCGACGGCTCCGGCGTGGTCGTCGATACGGAAGACCCCGTGTTCGATGCCCCACAGCTGACAGGTCCAGTCGCCGACCACGGCCGCGACGAGGCAGGGCACGAGGGCCGCATATTCGACGCGTCCGACAGCGAGGACCTCGAGCGCGAAAACCGCGCCGGCCAGTGGCGTACCGAAGACGGCGCCGAACCCCGCGGCGATCCCGGCCATCAGCATGATCCGGAAGCTCGGCGCATCCAGGCGGACCGCCTTGCCGAAGGCGCTTGCGAGGCTGCCGCCCAGTTGGACGGCCGTGCCTTCGCGGCCCGCCGATCCGCCGAACAGATGCGTGACCACCGTGCCGAGGAAGATCAGCGGCGCCATGCGCAGGGGCACGCCACCCCCGGGCACATGGATCTGCTCGACGATGAGGTTGTTGCCGCCCTCCACGGACTGGCCGAAGCGATGGTAGAGCAGCCCGATAGCCAAGCCGCCGAGCGGCAGGAGAAACAGCAGCCCGGGATAGGCGAAGCGCGCCCGGGTGGCCGCATCGAGGCTCCAGAGGAAGGCCGCGCACAGGGAGCCCACGGCGGCGGCCATGGGCAGCAGAACCAGGATCCAGCGCGCGACCGAGACGGCATGATCGTGCCGCGTGCGGACAAAAGCCGCTACGTTGAAGCGTGTGAACAGATTTCGGAAGGTTGCGCGCATGACATCCCCTTGATGCGACGCCGCAAGACTTTGCGGGATCGCAAGAAGTAGGAGTCATCAGCCTGACGGCGGTTCGGCCTTGATGGCCCGGCAGACACCATTGCCGTCCTCAAGAGATACGGGACCCCTCCGAACCGCGTCAAGGCCCTTCGTGCAGGCCTGCGGCGTGCGGGGAGGGGCGAACCCGTCGCTCCCCCGAGGGTGGACGCGGAGACAGCGGATCCGGTCGGCCCTCGGGGCGCTGGGACCCTGGTCCCGCACAGACCTGCCCCACGGGCGGCCGGTCGCCGCCGCGATCACGACGGCGCCCGCGTGGACGGTCGCATCGGCGGCGGTGTGTCTCAGCGCTTCACAAAGCCGATGTCGGCGGCCACGGCGCTCAGCCGCTCCGGCGCGCGCTCCTTCCGCTCGCTGTAGCGGTCGACGAGGTCGTCGGCCCGCTCCCGGGTCAGCAGCGTGAACTTCATCAGCTCCTCGCACACGTCCACGACGCGCTCGTAGAGCGGCCCCGGCTTCATCCGGCCGGCCTCGTCGAACTCCTTGTAGGCCATCGGGACCGACGACTGGTTCGGGATCGTGATCATCCGCATCCAGCGGCCGAGAATCCGCAGGCTGTTCACGGCGTTGAAGCTCTGCGAGCCGCCGGACACCTGCATCACGGCCAGGGTGCGCCCCTGGGTCGGCCGCACGCTGCCTTCGGAGAGCGGCAGCCAGTCGATCTGGCTTTTCATCACGCCGGTCAGCGTGCCGTGCCGCTCCGGCGACACCCACACTTGGCCCTCGGACCAGATCGAGAGGTCGCGCAGCTCCTGCACCTTCGGATGATCGGCGGTCGTGTCGTCGGGCAGGGGCAGGCCGTGCGCGTCGTAGATCCGCACCTCGCCGCCCATGGCTTCCAGGAGCCGGGCGGCCTCGTAGGCGAGGAAGCGGCTGAACGAGCGCTCCCGCAGGGAGCCGTAGAGGATCAGGAACCGGGGGGCGTGGGTGAGCGGCTTGACCGCCTCCAGGCGCGCGCGGGTCGGCACCACGAAATGCGCGGCGCTCAGGTTCGGCAGGCCATCGGTGAAAGGCTGGCGCGGCTTGTCCAAGGTTCAGCTTTCTTGTACGTTCAAAGAGTGATTTGAAGATTGTAACGAATATGGACGAGCCGCAAGCCCTCGCCGCCTTCGCGGCCCTCGCCCAGGAGCACCGTCTGCGCCTGGTGCGGGTGCTCGTGACCGCCGGCCCGGACGGGCTGGCCTCCGGCGTGCTGGCCGAGGCGGTGGGCGTCTCCGCCGCCACCGTGTCCCATCATCTCAAGGAACTGAGCCACGCGGGCCTGGTCGCCTCGCGGCGCGCGGGCCGCTCGATCATCTACAGCGCCGCCTACCCGGCGCTGTCCGGCCTGATCGCCTTCCTGATGAAAGATTGCTGCCAGGGCCGCCCGGAGGTCTGCACCCCGGCGATGGCCGCCCTGGCACCCTGCTGCCCCGCCCTTGGAGAGACCGCCCATGCCTGAGCCGTTCGACGTCGTGATCTACCACAACCCCGAATGCGGCACGTCCCGCAACACCCTCGCGATGATCCGCAACGCCGGCATCGAGCCGCACGTGATCGAGTACCTCAAAACCCCGCCCGCGCGGGCGCTGCTGGTGCAGCTCCTGGCCCGCGCCGGTCTGTCGGTGCGTGCGGTGCTGCGGGAGAGCGGCACGCCGTTCGCGGAGCTGAACCTCGGCGATCCCGCGCTGACGGATGCGCAGCTCCTGGACGCCATCGCGGCGCACCCGATCCTCCTCAACCGCCCGCTGGTGGTCACGCCCAAGGGCGTGCGCCTGTGCCGACCGTCGGAAGCCGTGCTCGATCTTCTGCCGGTGCAGCAGGGCGAGTTCGTCAAGGAAGACGGTGAGCGGGTCGTGGACGAGCACGGCCGCCGCGTCGCCACGGCCTGAGCCTCACACCGATCCATAAGACGAAAACGCCCGGATGCTCGCGCTCGCCATTTTCCTTGCCACCCTCGTGTTCGTCATCTGGCAGCCCAGGGGCCTCGGGATCGGATGGAGCGCACTGGCCGGCGCGGGGGTCGCTCTCGCCGCGGGCGTGATCCACCCGGGCGACATTCCGGTGGTCTGGCATGTCGTCTGGGACGCCACGTTCACCTTCGTGGCGCTCATCATCCTCTCCCTGCTGCTCGATGAGGCCGGGTTCTTCCATTGGGCGGCCCTGCACATCGCCCGCTGGGGCGGCGGCCGGGGCCGGCGGCTGTTCCCGCTGGTCGTGCTCCTCGGCGCGGCCATCGCGGCGGTGTTCGCCAACGACGGCGCGGCGCTGCTGCTGACGCCGATCGTGCTGGCGATCCTGCTCCGGCTCGATTTCAAGCCGGCGGCGGCCCTGGCGTTCATCGTCGCCTGCGGGTTCGTGGCGGACAGCACCTCCCTGCCGCTGGTGATCTCCAACCTGGTCAACATCGTCTCCGCCAACTTCTTCGCCGTGACCTTCGGCCGGTACGCCGCCGTGATGGTGCCGGTGAACCTGGTGTCCCTGGCGGCGACGCTGCTGGTGCTGTGGGCCTATTTCCGGCGCGACGTGCCGGAAGCCTACCCGGTCGATGCCCTCGAACGCCCGGCCGACGCGATCCGCGATCCGCTGGTGTTCCGGGCGGCGTTCCCGCTGCTCGGCGTGCTGCTCGCCGCCTACTTCGTCACCGCGCCGTTCGGGGTGCCGGTGTCGGCCGTCACCTGCGCCGGCGCGGCGGTGCTCCTGCTGCTCGCCAACCGGGGCGGGATCATCCCGATCCGCAAGGTGCTGACCGGCGCGCCCTGGCAGATCGTGCTGTTCAGCCTCGGCATGTACCTCGTGGTCTACGGCCTCCGGAACGCCGGCCTGACCGACGCGCTGGCGAAGGGCCTGGTCTGGCTCGCCGGCCACGGCCCGTGGGCCGCCACCATCGGCACCGGCTTTGCCGCCGCGATCCTGTCGTCGCTGATGAACAACATGCCGAGCGTGCTGATCGGGGCGCTCGCGATCGAGCGGGCGCCGGACCTGTCGCCGCTGACCCGCGAGCTGATGGTCTACGCCAACGTGATCGGCTGCGACCTCGGGCCGAAGTTCACGCCGATCGGCAGCCTCGCCACCCTGCTCTGGCTGCATGTCCTGGACAGCAAGGGCCAGAGGATCACCTGGGGCCAGTACATGAAGGTCGGCCTGGTCATCACCCCGCCCGTGCTGCTGGCCACGCTGCTGGCGCTGGCGGCTTGGCTGCCGCTGCTCGGCACCCGGTAGGCCGCGCGTGTCCGGGGGGCGGCGCTGGCCGGTGATCTCCGCCCTCGGCGTGATCGAGATCCTCGCCTGGGGGTCCTCGTTCTACCTGCCCGCCGTGCTCGCCGGCCCGGTGGCGGAGAGCACCGGCTGGCCGCTGGCCTGGGTGGTCGGCGGTCTGTCCCTCGGGCTCCTCGTTGCCGCGTTCGCCGCGCCGCATGTCGGGGCGGCGATCCACCGCCATGGCGGCCGTCCGGTTCTGGCGCTGGCGGCGCTGCTGCTGGCGGCCGGCCTGATCACGCTGGCCGCCGCGCCGGTCCTGCCGGTCTACCTGGCCGGCTGGCTTCTGCTGGGGCTCGGCATGGGCTGCGGCCTGTACGATCCGGCCTTCGCCACCCTCGGGCGCCTCTACGGGGCGGCGGCACGGCCGGCGATCACCACCCTGACCCTGTGGGGTGGGTTCGCCAGCACCGTGTGCTGGCCGCTCTCGGCGTTCCTGGTCGCGCAGGTCGGCTGGCGGGGCGCCTGCCTCGCCTATGCCGGCCTGCACCTCGGGGTCACGCTGCCGCTGGTGCTCCTGCTGATCCCGAACCCGCCGGCGGCGGCGGCGGAGCACCGCGCGGCGCGCACCGGCCCTCTGTCCGCCTCCGAGCGGCGGGCGTTCCTGCTGTTCGCCGGGGTGCTGGTCCTCGGCGGCGCGATCATGGCGCTGGTGTCGGTGCATCTGCTGACGCTGCTGCAGGCGCGGGGCGTGGCGCTGCCGTCCGCCGTGTCCTACGCGGCGCTGATCGGCCCGGCGCAGGTCGGCGCCCGCATCGTGGAGATGTCGTTCGAAGGGCGGCATCACCCGCTGTGGACTCTCACCGCCGCCCTGGGCCTGGTGGCGCTGGGTTTGGTGCTGCTGGCCCTGGGGCTGCCGGGCGTCGGGATCTGGCTGGTGCTCTACGGCGGCGGCAACGGGATCTATTCGATCGCGCGGGGCACGGTGCCCTTGGCCCTGTTCGGTCCGGTGCGCTACCCGCTGGTGGTCGGCCGCCTGGCGCGGCCGGGGCTGGTCGCGCAGGCGCTCGCCCCGCCGGCCGGCGCGTTCGTGCTGACCCAGGCCAGCCCGGAGGCCCTGTTGTGGCTCTTGCTCGCCCTGAGCCTCGCCAATCTCGGGCTGGTCGGCGCGCTGTGGCATCTCCACCGCGCGGAGCGGTGAGACGGCGGCCAAGCCGACAGGCAGGGGATCGCGACACCGGCCCTGTCCCGCCGGCCGACGGGAGGGGGGATCGCGCGACCGCGACGAACCCTGCATGTTCGGCTGTTCGCGGCTCGGTCCATCGTCCCACTCCGCCGGGTCCAAGACCGGCCGATCCCCTCTCCTTGGCGGCGCCCGTCTTTCACAGGTGAATCTTCGCGGGCCGTCGATCCTGGGGGCGCCGAAATACCGTGATGCAGGTGTATCGTTGGGTCTGTTGCTGTCCCGTATCGGGTGGGACGTTTAAATAAGACGTAAATACATCGCGTGCCCGATCTGCCGGGGGATCGCGGGATTCGGTAGTCAGCCTTGGTTGATAACAATTTTTGAGGCCATGGCTCAGCTGCGAAATGTGCTATCGATAGAGCACAGGCGACCGAATCGGGCCCGTTTGCGCATCGAACCTGTATTGTCGCAGGGCGGGGCATCTGTGTTGGGCCGCCAAAGTCAGGATCGACCGGGTTGTCCGGTTGGCGCGCTGCGCGGGTGTGTCGATCATGATGTTTGCCGTTCCTGCCCTGCTGATGGAGCTGGCGTTGGCGACGCCGGTCTCGGACACGATGCCGGTCTTCGACGTTCACGGCAGCTGCCGGGCGGCGACGCAGCAGATGACCCTCGATGCCGGCCGGCAGAAGCTCTGCCTCGAGGATGAGGGGTCGGCGCGGGCCGAGGTCGAAAAAAAGTGGTCCAGCTACCCGGCCGGTGACCGGACACGCTGCGCGGCGGAAGCGCAACTCGACGGCCTGCCCAGCTATGTCGATCTGCTCGAATGCCTGACCCTCGCCCGGGAAGCCAAGGCCGAGGATGGTCAGTAGCCGCGGCAGGACCGAGGCCAAAGACCATCCGTAACGATCTCAGGTTGAGGGCCGGCCGTGCCGATCGTGCTGCAGCTTCCCGGATCCGTCCGTCTTCTCGCCCTCGCGGCCATCGCCGGATGCGCCGCCGGTTGCCGCGATTCGAACCAGTACGTCCCGCCACCGCCGCCCGGCGTCTCGGTCTCGCAGCCGGTCGTGCGCACGGTGACGCGCTACTTCGAACTCACCGGCAACACCAAGGCGTTCGCGGCCGTCGATCTCGAGGCGCGGGTCCAGGGCTTTCTGGAGGCGATCACCTACAAGGACGGCGCCGTGGTGAAGGCGGGCGCGCCGCTCTTCGCCATCCAGCGCAACACCTACGAGGCGCAGCTCAAGCAGGCGCAGGGCGCCCTGGCGGCGCAGCAGGCCGCCCTGGCGAACGCCCAGTCCGAATATCAGCGCCAATCCACGCTGGGGCGGCAGGAATTCGCCTCGCAGGCCCGGGTCGAGGACGCCAAGACCAAGCAGGACCAAGCCAGCGCCGCCGTCATGGAGGCGCAGGCCAACCTCGACATCGCCACCATCAACCTCGGCTACACGCAGGTCTCCGCGCCCTTCGACGGCGTGGTCACCAACCACCTGGCGGATGTCGGGGCGCTCGTCGGCATCAGCGGGCCGACCAAGCTGGCGCAGCTCGTCCGCATCGATCCGCTCTACGTCTACTTCAACGTCAGCGAGCAGCAGGTGCTGCTGGTCAAGCAGCACCTGCGCGCGACGCAGCAGCCGCTGGGCGATCTGGCCAAGATACCGGTGGAGATCGGCCTGCAGACCGAGACCGGCTATCCGCATACCGGCCGGCTCGACTACCTCGCGCCGCAGGTCGATCCGTCCACCGGCACCCTGCTGGCCCGGGCGCTCATCGAGAACGGCGATCACGCGCTCCTCCCGGGCCTGTTCGTGCGGGTCCGGATCCCGGTCGGCCGCGACGACAAGGCGCTGCTGGTCCGCGACGACGCCATCGGGACGAACCAGCAGGGCAGCTACGTGCTCACGGTCGGGGCCGACAACACGGTCGCGCAGCGGGTGGTGACGCTCGGGGCGCGGGACGGGCGGTACCGGGTGATCGAGGCGGGGCTCGCCCCCGGCGACTGGGTCGTCACGGACGGCATCCAGCGAGCCATCCCCGGGGCCAAGGTCGCACCCCAGAAGTCGGCGGTGGCCGAGGCCTCCCCAAGCCCGGCGCCGCTTCAGCGGTGAGACACCGGCCGGTGCGCCCGGCCGAGCCCGCGAGACCGATGGTCCAGGGCACCGATCCGCCCGGTCACCGGAGGCCGGCATCCGCCCATCCGCGGCCCGCCGATGCGGCGGACCGCCCCTGAGACGCCGGCACCGAGGGCCAACGGCATGATCTCGCGCTTCTTCATCGAGCGGCCGGTCCTGGCCAACGTGCTGGCCCTGATCATGGTGCTGGTCGGCGCGGTGTCGCTCCTCAACCTGCCCGTGTCGCAATACCCCAACGTCGTGCCGCCGACGGTCCAGGTCACCACGCGCTATCCGGGTGCGAGCGCCCGCACGGTGATCGACACGGTGGCGCTGCCGATCGAGCAGCAGGTCAACGGCGTCGAGGGCATGCTCTACATGCAGTCGACCAGCGCGAGCGACGGCACCTACACCCTCACGGTCACCTTCGCGATCGGGACGGACGGCGATCAGGCGCAGGTTCTGGTGCAGAACCGCGTCGCGATCGCGATGTCCTCGCTGCCGCAGGCGGTCCAGGTCCAGGGCGTCACGACCCAGAAGAAATCCACCGCAATCCTGCAATTCGTGACGCTGTCGGCCACCGACGGGAAGTTCGACAGCCTGTTCCTGTCGAATTACGGCGTGATCAACGTGCAGAACGAGCTGGCCCGGCTCCCCGGCGTCGGCAACGTCACGGTGTTCGGCGCCGGCCAGTACGCGATGCGGATCTGGCTGGACCCCGATCTGCTCCAGGCCCGGGGCCTCACCCCCGACGCCATCATCAACACCGTGCAGCAGCAGAGCCAGGAGGTCACCGCCGGGGCCCTGGGGATGCCGCCGGTGCCGACCGGACAGGATTTCCAGTACACCCTCAACATCAACGGGCGGCTGAACGACGCCCCGGACTTCGAGAACATCATCATCAAGGCGGACGCGCAGGACGGCGGCCGCATCACCCGCCTGCGCGACGTCGGCCGGGTCGAACTCGGCGCGCAGACCTACAGCCAGTCCTTCACCCTGAACGGTCAGGCCGCCGCCGGCATCGGCATCTACCAGCTGCCGGAGGCGAACGCGCTCACGGTGGCGAACGCCGTCGGCACCCGGATGGCCGAACTCGCCAAGACCTTCCCGCCGGGCCTCGTCTACGCCATCCCGTTCGACACGACCGCGTTCGTCCAGGCCTCGATCCACGAGGTCTACAGGACGCTGTTCGAGGCCGCCGTGCTGGTCCTGATCGTCATCCTGGTCTTCGTCCAGGACTGGCGGGCCATGCTGGTGCCGGCCACGACGGTGCCGGTGACCATCATCGGCGCCTTCGCCGCCATGGCGGCGATGGGCTTCAGCGTGAACCTCTCGACTTTGTTCGCCATCGTGCTGGCGATCGGCATCGTGGTGGACGACGCCATCGTGATCGTCGAGGGCGTGGCCCACCATATCGACGAGGGCCTCTCGCCCCGGGCGGCGGCCGAGAAGGCGATGGAGGAGCTGTTCGGCCCGATCATCGGCATCACCCTGGTGCTCATGTCGGTCTTCGTGCCGGCCGCGTTCCTCCCCGGCCTGACCGGGCAGCTCTACAAGCAGTTCGCCCTGGTGATCGCCGCCACCGCGCTGATCAGCGCGATCAACGCCGCCACGCTGAAGCCGACCCAATGCGCCCTGTGGTTGCGCAAGCCGGTGCCGCCGGAGAAGCGGAACCTGTTCTACCGCGGCTTCAACCGCGTCTACGGGGTCGTCGAGGGCTGGTACGCCCGGCTGATCGCCCACATGGTCCGGCGCAGCGGCCTCATGGCCGTCCTCGCGCTCCTGCTGATCGGCCTGGCGGGATGGGGATTGACCCGCCTGCCCACCGCCTTCCTGCCCACGGAGGATCAGGGCTACGTGCTGATCGGGGCCCAGCTGCCCGACGGGGCCTCGAAGGAGCGCACCGACGCGGTGATGCAGCGCATCAGCGCGCAGGCGAAGGCGACGGCCGGCGTCGACAACGTGCTCACCATCAGCGGCATCTCGGTCCTCGATTCCAACGCCACCCTGCCCAATGCCGGTGTCGCCTACGTCGTCCTCAAGGACTGGGACGCCCGGGCCAGGGAGAAGGGCCAGGATCTGCGCAGCCTCTACGACCGCTTCAACACGATGCTGGAGGGCGTCGAGGACGCCGCGACCTTCGTGCTCATCCCGCCGCCGATCCAGGGCATCGGCAATGCCAGCGGCTTCACCATGCAGGTGGAGCTGCGCAACGGCGACTTCGATTACCCCCTGCTGGAGAGCCTCGCCCGGACGATCGTCGCCGACGGGAACGCGCAATCGGGCTTGCGGAGGCTCAACACCTCGTTCCGGGCCGGCGTGCCGCAGATCGCGATCGCAGTGGACCGGATCAAGGCCGAGGCGCTCGGCGTCACGGTCGGGCAGGTCTTCTCGACGCTCTCGAGCTACGTGGGGTCGTCCTACGTCACGCAGTTCAACAAGTTCGGCCGGACCTTCCAGGTCTACGTGCAGGCCGCGCCCGATTACCGGCTCCGCCCCGAGGACGTCGAGAACCTGAAGGTGCGGGCCGGCAACGGGGCGATGGTGCCGCTCGGCACCATCGTGGAGATCAAGACCGTGCAGGGCCCGTCCCTGATCAGCCTCTACAACCTCTACCCGACGGCCACGATCGTGGGCGGGGCGGCGCCGGGCTTCAGCTCCGGGCAGGCGCTGGACCTGATGCAGCAGATCGCCGCCAAGGTGCTGCCGCCGGGCACGGGCTATGACTGGACGGCGATGTCGTACCAGGAGAAGGCGGTCGGCGCGCAGATCTACCTCGTGTTCGGGCTCGCCATCCTCCTCGTCTACCTGGTCCTGGCCGGCCAGTACGAGAGCTGGATCCTGCCGCTGGCGGTCCTGCTCGGGGTGCCGCTGGCGCTCCTGGGCACGGTCGGGGCGCTGCTGCTGCTCGGCGTCGCCAACAACCTCTACACGCAGATCGGCCTGATCCTGCTGATCGCGTTGGCGAGCAAGAACGCCATCCTGATCGTCGAGGTCGCCCGCGAGAAGCGGCAGGCCGGTCTCGACATCGCGGCCGCGGCCGTGGAGGCGTCGCGGCTGCGCTTCCGCCCGATCCTGATGACCTCGTTCGCCTTCATCCTCGGCGTCCTGCCCCTCGTCACCGCCTCCGGGGCCGGCGCTGCCGCGCGCAAGTCGATCGGCATCACGGTGTTCAGCGGGATGCTGGCCTCGACCTGCCTGGCGGTGCTGTTCGTGCCGTGCTTCTACGTCATCCTGCAGCGCGTCGAGGAGCGGCGCGCGCAGGGGCGGCAGCCTGTGCCGACCGGGACCGCATCCTCGGCCCCCGAGAGGGTCTGACACCGTGACGGAGGGCGCGCATCCCGGATTGCGTCGGGTCCCGGGGGGCGGCGTGGCGGGTCCAGCCTGACGCCGCCGCGAGGATTTCGGCTCCTGGCGCGTCCCCCGCAACAGGGCGGTCGAGCGTACCGCGACACCGGGGATCAGACGCCCCGCCGCTTCACCGCGTGACGATGCCGGGCTCCTTCGGACTGGGCCGGCGCTGCAGGATGAGAAGCCCGGCCGAGTAGATCAATGAGACGAGGAGGGCGGCACACAGGGCGGCGGCGGCACCGAGGGCCTGGACCGTCAGGTGAAGCGTGAGCAGCGCCAGGCCGAAGCCGAAGACGCCCCGGATCGCAATGCTGGCCAAGCGTGCCATCGCGCCCCCGCCGATCCGGCGATGCAGGATCACGAAGGTGCTCGTCAGGGTGACCGGAAAGGCGGCGACCACCCCGGTCCGCGCCGGTCCCAGGGCCGAACTGACAGCCAGGACAACCGCCACGAACAGGGCCACGGCCGTCGCTCGGGCCAGGAGATCCACCGGTCGCGGCCGCGCGACGACCGCGCTCCGGACGAGGGAGGTTCGCACCGCCTGCCGGGTCGCGACGGCCCCCGCGCCATAGACGAGTGCGTTGAGCCCGAGGGCCGTCAGCGGCGTCCAGGACGCGGCGGATACGGGGATGGCCACCGCCAGCCATGCCAGCGTCGCCGGACCGAGGGTCGAGCCCAGATCCCGGCCGCTGGCCCGCAGGGCGTAGACGGTCAGGAACAGGCCCGTCGCCGCATTGGCGGCGAAGCCGTTGAGGGCCGCCCCGGCGACGAACTCGGTATCGTGTTCCAAGGCCATGAACACGTAGGCCGGCCCGGCCGAGACCGGCAGGCTGACGATGAGGGCGCCCCAGACCGGTCCGAGGAGTTCCGCCAGCACGGAGGCCAGCACGACGACGGTTCCCGAGGTCAGCGCCCGGACCAGGGCTGTTACCCATATCGCTGCCACGGCCGCTTCCCCGGCATCGCACCGCCGATCCGGATCGACTTCGGAGCCGCGGCTTCGCTATCACGGGCGCCGGGCCTGGGCCAAAGTCACGGGCTCCGACAGGCGCCGGCCCCGACCGGAGATCAGCCATGCGACAGCTCCCCCGACGCCCGATCCTGTTCCTGCTGGCCGGGCTCGCCGCCGCCCCGGTCTCCGCCGCCGAGACGGGCAGGGGGCACCGCGTCGTGTTCCAGGTGGACACAGCCGACCCGGCCACGATGAACCTGACGCTCAACAACGCCACCAACGTGGTCGATCATTACCGCGCCAAGAACGAGGCGGTGGAGATCGACATCGTCGCCTTCGGGCCGGGCCTCGCCATGTATCGGGCCGACAAATCCACCGTGGCCGACCGGATCGCGCATTTCGCCGAGTCCGGCTTCCCGTCGAAGATCCAGTTCTCGGCCTGCAACAACACCAAGACCGCCATGGAGAAGGCCGAGGGGCATCCGATCCCGCTGCTGCCGCAGGTGACGATCGTTCCCTCCGGCGTCGTGCAGATCATGGAGCGGCAGGAGCAGGGGTGGAGCTATGTGCGGCCGTAGGGTGATCTGCCGGCGCGCGGCCTGCGCCGCCGCCGGTCCCGCGGCGGTGCGGGACGGGCGCGACTTCCGAAGTCCCGGCCGAGGAGCCGGTCCACCGACCGGGATCAGGGGGCGCGGCAGTCCATCGCGGCCGTCGCCTCGATCACGCTGAGGGCCCTGCGCCGGACTTCCAGCGTCACCTTCGGGCTGTCCGAGACGATGGAGGCCTCCCGTTTCAGCGTCGCGTCGCAGGCGCATGAACTGTACCCGGCCGTGTCATAGCAGGCATCGTGGCGCATGCATGCGGCGTCCAGGTCGTCGGTCGGCGGCAACCCCTCGCCGCGCTGCCCCTTCCCGCAATAGTTGCCGTGAAACAGTTCCTTGCCGGCAATGACTTGGCCAAGCTCGCCCTTGGGCGGGGCCGGCGCCTCGGCGCGGCCGCCCGGGTTCAGGTCGTTGGCCGGGCCGCCGGCCTTGGATCCGGACGAACGGAGCGTCTTCGGGATATCGGACCGTTCGTCGGGCTCGTTCAGCGCCCCGCCGGCCCGCCCGTTCGGATCGGAGACATCCGGAAGGGGCGGGGGCGGCCCGGGGCGAGGCTCCCCGTCTTCGGCGGATGGAGGCGCCACAGGCGCCTGTGCGAGCGCACCCTGAGAGGTCAGGACGACAACCGCGAGGACAATCGCACGGACGAGGGTCATGACCGGTCCCGATGGCTACGGCGCAGGCGCGCGCAAGGTGTCTCGGCCCAAGCGGGGTGCGGTCTGCCCGGGCCGGCGAGGCGAGGATATGCCCGCGACGGATCTAGTAGCGGTTGTCCCGGTACCCGCGGTAGCGACGCTCCTCGAAGACGCGCGCATCCCTGCGGCCGTAGCCGCCCATGTCGCGATGGCGGCGATACCCGTGCGCGGGCGCCCATGCAGGCGGGCCGCCGGGGCGGAAGCCGCGTTCCCCACGGGCCCAGGGCGGATCGGCCAGGGCGGCGGACGAGGTCCCGAGAAGGCCTCCCGCCAAGGTCAGTGCGCCGAGCAGGAACAACGTTGGCGTGCGAAACATGGAGCCTCCCTCGCAGCGGGATTGGTCCCGGTGCGGCTCAGATACGGCGCTCGGGGCAAATCCGTTCCACGCGCCGCGCAGCACCATGGGCCCATGCGACGACTGGGTTGCGCGGTTTGAGCCGGTCAGACGTGCGATAGATCGGCAGGAACAACCTCAAAGAATTTCTTCAGTATTTAGGTCGGCGATATCTCCGGTCTTCGAACATCGGGCGATACTTTCGAGACATCGAATTTTTCTGGAACGGTCGCGGCCACCCTGCCGTTTAGGGGCTCCAACACAGGAGACGCTCAATGCGAAGCTTCCCGATCATCATTCTCACCACTCTCGCTCTTGGCGGCAGCGCCATGGCCGCCGAGCAGGGGGCTTCGTCCAAGGCGCCCGGCCACGAGATGCAGGACCGCGGAAGCCGGGCGGGGAGCCCCGGCGCATCCGGCTATGCTCCCGGACACGAGATGAAGTCCGGCGGGATGGAATCGACCGGTTCGACCACGCGGACCGGCGGCACGGCTACCGGTACGTCCGGCACCGGTTCGACCGGAACCCACCGCTGACGCACCTGCTGCGCCCCTTCCGGCCCTGTCGGCCGGTCGGGGCGCAGTTCCGCGGGCGGTCGGGCTCTCCAGCGCAATCATCGTCGCCCTTGCACCGCGCCGGGCCACAGATCCGCTGAGGGCCCCGTCCGGAACGCCCGCCGGGGCACCGTCCGGCGCCGGCTGTCCGGGCCGGCGCCGACGGGCCCGCCGGCGTGCAACCGCTTTCGACCCATTCGACTTACCGACCGGATTCATCGAGCCGAAGGGGCATCGCCATGCCGATACGTTTGGTCACGACCGTTCTGTTTCTGTCCACCGCGGCAACCTCCGTCTGGGCCGCGCCGATGTCCGCCGACGAGAAGGCGGCGTTCCAGCAGCAATGCATGGGCGACTTCACGACCTTCTGCGGCGACCTGACCCCGGAGGATGGTCCCGGAACGCAGGCCTGCTTCGAGAAGAACATGGCGAAGCTCTCCACCGGCTGTCGGGAGGCCATACAGAGCTTCAAGCAGGCGAAGCGCGGCTGAGCCGTCGGCCGCTCAGCCCGAGCGGGCACGCCCGGCGCTGCCGGGACAGGCGCGCAGCCGAAACCGTCGGGGCTTTGGAGGGGGGCTTTGGAGGGATGACCCGCCGGGTGTGACCCGGGTCCTGCCGATCTCCTCGCGCCGGCGGGGTCGGCCGTTCCATCTGGCTCAGGCCCGGCGGAAACGCCCGGCCCGAGCGGGCCTCCCCGCGCCACAGCCGCCTCGGCGCATCGCCACCTCTGGCACGAGCGCGCCCTGCGTCGCATACTTCCCGGCAGCGGCAGATCCACACCCGCCGAGAGAGGCTGACGCCGATGCGCGCGCGCCATGCGGAAAGCCACCTGATCGAGCGCATCGGCTGGTTGCGTGCCGCGGTGCTGGGCGCCAACGATGGGCTCGTATCCACGGCCAGTCTGATCGTCGGCGTGGCGGCCTCCGCCGCCGCCGCCAGCGATATCCTGGTCGCCGGTACGGCGGGCCTCGTCGCCGGCGCGATGTCGATGGCGGCCGGTGAGTACGTCTCGGTGAGCTCCCAATCCGATACGGAGCGGGCCGACCTCGCGCGCGAGCGGCGCGAGCTCGAACAGGACCCGGCGGCCGAGCGGGAGGAGCTTGCGGGGATCTACGTCTCGCGCGGCCTCGACCACGATCTCGCGCTGAAGGTCGCGGAGCAGCTGATGGCGCGGGACGCCCTCGGCGCCCATGCCAGGGACGAACTCGGCATCTCCACGTTCACCACGGCGCGCCCGATCCAGGCTGCGCTGACCTCGGCGGCGACGTTCTCCGCAGGCGCGGCCATGCCCCTTCTCGTGGCCGCGGTCTCTCCGGCCGACTATCTCGTCGTCTCGGTGTCCGCAGCTTCGCTGACGTTCCTCGCTGTGCTCGGGGCGTTGGGCGCGAAGGTGGGCGGCGCAGCGATCCCGCGGGCGACCGCGCGGGTTGCGTTCTGGGGGGCCCTGGCGATGGCGGTCACCGCGGGGATCGGGCATCTCGTCGGCAAGGTTGTGTGACCGCTCGGCCGGAGACACGGCGGAGGCGCAAGCCAAGGATCACGGAGCGCTGGGCGGCATTGCTGTTGCGCGCGTTACGCAGCGTCGGGCTGGAACGCCGAGGGAATCCGATATCGGTGTTGGAAAACCCCGGCGGTTCACACGCTAAGGACACGGGCGCCGCAGGCCATCGTAGCCGAGATACGTTCCCGAAGCCGGATCGTACGACCGGAAGCGCCGTTGGCAGTAGGCGGTCGCGTCGCTCGCCGCTGGATCCGATGCCACGGTCGGAGACTCGGGATAGGCGTAGGTCGTCGGCGCATAGTTGTCGTCGTATCCGGGATAGCCGTAGCCGAGACCGCCCGCGGCCAAGCCAAGACCGACCCCCGCCGCAGCCGCGCCTGCCCCGTAGCCGTAGCGGCGACCATAGCCGTAGCCGGGCCGCACGCCGGGATAGTGTCCGCGGCCCGCTACAATGGCACCGCCATGGTATCCGCCGCCTCTGAAACCGCCTGCCCCGACGCGGGCTCCACCGGCCCGGAACCCACCGGCACCGTGGAAGCCGCCGCCGCGGAAACTGCCCCGCGCATCGGCTGCCGCCGGGATCATCGCGAGCGCCCCGATCATCCCGGCTGCGGCGAGAAGCATCTTGTTCATGGCCGTTCTCCCTTGCCACCCGTTGATCCCGCAACGCCGGATTCGATGGTGAGCAAGGACGCTCGCTGTCTTGAGAGCCTATGTCTTTGATGCAGCGCAATTCATGGCCATCCTAGAATAACTGATAGTTGTATATTTCTCCCGCCAAGCAATTCGTTTCGCGAATAAGGCTGATCGGATCACTCCGAGCGTGACCGAATTCCTGCGCTCGCGCCCCGCATTGACAGGCCGAGACCGTGCCGCCCCGCAGCGCAGACTTGCAGGCCCAGCGCTGCATGCCGCGACTCCGGGTTTTGACTTGGCCAATGCCGACGTCCAAACGCGCGCCAAGTGTCAGGCCGCGATGAAGCGCATCCAAAACTTTCATCGCTCGATCTTGGATCCAAAAGCTCGATGGGAGTTCGGAATCCGATCCTCCGCTTCATGTGAGCGCTCGTAACTTACAGGTACAAATTCTCTTGAATTCCGAGATCGAAAATCGAGATGCGATGAGCTTTGTACTGATTGCAGGGCGGAATAAGATCAGTTTGCGCGATCTGTCAGAAGCAAGCGCCGCGAACTCCGCTCCCCGGCCTACCTGTCCCTGGGCATGAAAGGTAACTGGCCAGATCTCTCCTGTCGGTCTAGCGAAAGCGTCGGCTGAGGGAAGCCCAGGCGCGCTCGAACCATTGCGCCCCTGTCTCCAGGGGCCTCTTCAACCGAGGCAGGTCTTCGCCGAGCAGCACCAACCCGGCCGGCACCATGCAAACACCGATGAACGGAATGGGGGCGAACACGCCGCCGATCAACAACGCGACGGCAGCGGGAACTCTAAACCAGCGATGTGACGGCTCTAAGAGCCAATCAAGGTAGCGTCCCATCCAGGCCGGAAGCTTTTGGACCAGGGCTCTGATCCGCGCATCCCATTGAGCAGCTGTCGCGGCCATCCCTGCGCCTTTGGCTCTGTGCTGTCCGCCACCCTCTTCCCGCTGACGCGTTTGATCGCTTTGCGGTCAGACAGGCTTGAATGCGCCGACCGTGGACACAGAGGCGGCATTGCGGGCCGAAGCGTCGCGCTCAGCGCGAGCCGATCTGCCCGACAACACGGTCAATCTCATCGATGACGCTCACCAGGAGTTTCGCCTGCTTGTCCAGATCGGCGACTGCCGGGCGGCCCGGCGTGTCCGTCGTCCACCAACGACCGTTATCGATGACGTCGACCAGCCGGCCGAGGCGGGCGTGCTCACGTTTCAGGGTGTCGATAAACTCCTTGCCGCTCTGCATGGACCCCTCCCTCTTGGACGGCCGAGCCGAGACTTGCCCCCGGAGCGGACCGCTTGAACGTGCGCAATCCCTCGTGTCGGCAAGGGAAGCGGCGATGGCCAGGGCCTTGATCCATTTCGGTTTGTTGAGACGGATACTGGCAAATAGCGACGTCCGACGCGACGATGACGTCGCGGTGCAAGATATTCGGGCAACTGCCGCCGCGTCGGTCTTGCACCGGAGACGACCGCGACGGCGCGCGCCGAGGCTTCGCGCTGGGCAGAGGTGACTCTGGCGGGGTCGGGTTCAGGCCGTGCGGGTGCCGCGGTGGTCGCAGTCATGATGAGCCTACCTGTTCGCGCTCCAGCGACCGGCCGATCGAAGTCGAACTCGCATACAAGGTCAGCCTCGCGTCGTTGAGCCAGATCAACGCCAAGCCGCTGTTCCCGAGTCCGTTGCGAAGGCGCGGATTGCTGCCGGCACGGTGGACACCACACTCAGCGGGTTCGGGCTGGTTCTCGAACTCCAAAGGGCCTGCGGGAGCCAAGCGTCGCGTGCCGCTTTGTCGAAGCGCGGGGGGCGGAGCGGCATCAGCGGAGCGGGTCTGCCCCTGCGCCGGATCGCCAGGACGGGCGCATCCGCCACGACACGTGCCGTCATGCGCGCCTGCACCGCCGGTCTCGCCATCACACCCCAACCGGGTATCGGTGACACCCCCAGCGGGCCCCGCGAGGGACTTCGATGGCCGGGGCGCATCCGGCGCTCAGGACTCGGAGATGCCGACGGAATGGCATGCCTCAGATCGAACGCCGATCCTGAGGTCCTGAGCGGTTGATCAACATCAATGTGTGACCCCTCGGGGCAGGTAACCTGAATTCGGTTGCGCCCACGGCCGACCGCATCGCTGACGACATTGCGCGTGACGAGGGACATCTCTCGCTGGGGAGGGTTTCATGACGCTGGCGACACTGGTGCAGGTGACGGCCCTCACCACACTCCTCGCGGCCGGCTCGCTGTCCAGCGCAGGTGCTCAGACATCAACGGGCCCGGAGAACACGCCGGACCCAGCCTCCCCGCCCAACCGACCCAGCATGATGGGGCGGGGCATGATGAGCGGCATGGGAGGACTGGGCCATGGCGGCATGTGTGGCATGATGGACCACATGATGGACGGGATGATGGCCGGCGGCCTCCGAATGCGGATGATGTTCGCGATTGCGGATACGGACGGGGACGGTTCTCTCTCGTTCGACGAAGTGACGGCTATCCATAAGCGTCTCTTCAACGCGGTCGACGCCAACAAGGATGGAAAGGTGACCCCCGAGGAGCTTCGGAAATTCTTCTCGGATCGGTAGTCGAAGCTCACAGCAAGCCGCAGAGACCGAGCGGGACCAGCCCGCGCAGCCGCCACGTCGTCCTCCGCCCAGCCCGGCCTTGGGCCGGCGATGAGGCGGGTCGGCGATCCCATGAGGCATGAGCGTGCCGGCGCACCCGGCGCCTTCCGCGGGCGAAAGGTCGGGGTGCGGGCGCGCGATGAGGTGCGGATCGGAGGCCGACCGCAGATGGGGCGCCGCCGCCATGGCCACGCCGTTCGGCGAGCCCGGCGCCACCCGTGTGACCGGCACCCGGCCTTCGCCGCGCCGGCCGGCGGGTCGATCCGCCGTCCCGGTGCCCCCGCCTCGAACAGCGCCTCCGGGACCACGTGCCGGACTACGCGCGCGTGGTCCGCCGCCCATGACACAGATATGCTCAAGCATCTCCTCATCGTGCCGGTGGCCGTCGTCGGCGGCTTCCTCGTCGCGACGGGGTGGCCCGCCGCCGCCGCCGCGTTGCGGGCTCTGCTGACCGGTGCGCGGCATCCGCCCAGGATCGCGGGCTCGGGGGTGACGCCGGCGGCTGTTCCAGAGCCGGAACGGGCCAGGCGCGTTCGCCTCACAAACGATCAGGTCGCCAAGGCCAGGATCCGCCCCAGACGGCCTTCCGGTCCTGCCGGCCGCGCCGTCGGCCCGGATGGCCGCCGGCTTCATCGGTCGGTGCCCTGCTTCGCATCGACCGGCAGCCGGACGACCGGCGCGCGCCGCCGCTCGGGCTCGGGAGACGGGCCTCGTTCCGGGCCCGGCCTGAGCGCGGGAAACTCCGCCGCCGTCACCGTTTCCACGTCGAGGAGGAGCGCGGCCCCGCCCTCCAGATCCTGCCGCCGCCGTCTCAGGATCTCTGTCGCCGTCTCGAATGCCCCCGCCACGATGTCCCGGCCGGCAACGTCGATCTCGCGAGCCGTCAGGTCGGACGCGTTCGGCCGGTCGCTGCCGATCTCGGACAGGAACGGGTTCGCGGGTGGCAGATAGGTGCGCTGGCCGACCTCCGGCGTCATCCCGTGCCGGGTCACCATCTCCAGCGCGATCTGGGTCGCGCGCTGCAGGTCGTCCGCGGCACCGGTCGAGACATCCCCGTCGAAGACCAGCGCCTCGGCCGCACGGCCGCCGAGCAGGACCGCGATCCGGTTCCGCAGCGCGCTCGCGGTGATCAGGAACCTGTCCTCGGTGGGACGCTGGATCGTGTAGCCGAGCGCCCCGACGCCGCGCGGGATGATCGAGACCTTCAGGACCGGATCGACACCCGGCAGGCTCGCGGCAACGAGGGCGTGTCCCATCTCGTGGAACGCCACGCGCCTGCGCTCCTCCGGCCCAAGCACGCGGCTGCGCTTCTCAAGCCCGGCCACGATCCGCTCCATGGCGGCCGTGAAGTCGGCATAGGTGACGTCCGCGCCGCCGCGCCGGGTCGCCACGATGGCGGCCTCGTTGACGAGATTGGCGAGGTCGGCGCCCGTGAATCCGGGCGTGATGCCCGCCACCTCGTCCAGGTCGAGCTCCCCGGCGAGCCGAACCTTGCCGACATGCACCTTCAGGATCTCGACACGGCCCTTCCGGTCGGGGCGGTCGACGAGCACCTGCCGGTCGAAACGGCCGGGCCGGAGGAGCGCCGGATCGAGGACCTCCGGCCGGTTCGTCGCAGCGAGAAGGATCACGCCGGTGGTCGGGTCGAACCCGTCGAGTTCCGCGAGGAGCTGGTTGACGGTCTGCTCGCGCTCGTCGTGGCCCCCCAGGATCTGCGTGCCGCTGCGGCTGCGGCCGAGGGAGTCCAGTTCGTCGATGAAGATGATGGCGGGCGCGGCCTCGCGGGCCTGCTCGAACAGGTCTCGCACCCGGGCGGCGCCGACGCCGACGAACATCTCGATGAATTCGGCCCCCGAGATCGAGAAGAACGGTACGCCGGCCTCGCCGGCGACGGCGCGCGCGAGCAGCGTCTTGCCGGTGCCCGGCGGCCCGACGAGCAGGATGCCCTTCGGTGACCGCGCCCCGAGCCGCCCGAAGGACTTGGGATCCTTGAGGAAGGCGACCGTCTCCTGCAATTCGGCCTTGGCCTCGTCGACGCCGGCCACGTCCTTGAACGTCACCTTCGTGTCGGTCTCGACATAGACCTTGGCCTTCGATTTGCCGATGGCCATGAGGCCGCCGAGGCCGCTCCGCCCGGACACGCGGCTGAAGAGGGCGCGCCACAGAAAATAGACGGCGAAGGCAGGCAGGATCCAGGAGAGGAGGCCCGTCATGAAGCCCGTGGATGGGGCTCCCTTGACCACCACGCCCTTGGCCGAAAGCCTGTCGGCGAGGGCTGGATCGACGCGCGTCGCCACCACGTACCGGTGGCCGTTGTCCGCCGGCTCCTTCAGCGTGGCCGCAATCCGGTCGGTGCCGACGGTCGCCTCGGCAATCTTTCCCTGGGCGACCAATTGCTCGAACTGACTGTAGGGGATCGCGTCCGTCTGGCTGAAGCCGACCCAGAGATCGTGGACGAGCAGGACGCCGAAGGAGGCCGCCGCCACGGACCAGAGCGCCCAGCTCAACTTGCGCTGACTCGGGTCCATGAGCGCCTCCCACGTCGCCTCGGGAAGTGCGCCGTTCGGCCGCTCGTCGCTTTGCGCCAGCTCAAATGTCTCGGCCCGTCTGCAACCGCGGCGCGGGGTGGCGACATCCGTCGGTCGAGCGGGCTGAACGCGAAGCCTGTTCGGAGCCGCGGTCGAACGCGGCTCCGCATGACGCCGCAGCGAACCTCCGGTCGCCCCACGCGGACCGGCATGGGGGGCGGCTGCCGCCCGTGACGGGCGACCGTGCTTTGCTGGCCGGATCGGCGCCGAACCCATCGCCGATCAACATCCCGGGGATGGCCCCTCGGCGTGCGTCGCGGCGGGGATCGCTTACGGAGGGGAGAGGGCGGGCGGTCCCGGTCCCGCAACCGAGATCCGCCGCCCGCTCCAGGACGACGGTCTCATCCGCCGACGCCCTTGACCGTCAGGGGCCGGTCCATCGCGATGACGAAGGCGGCGCCTCCGGCGAAGACCGTCATGGGAGCCCCGCGGTCGAGGGCGACACGCAGCACACGGGTCGTCCCGTCTATGGCCACGGCCAGGTCCCGCCCGCGCCACCGGACCCTGAAGTCGAGGCTCTGCCAGTCGGCCGGCAGGCACGGATCGAAAGCGAGCCCGTCAGCCCGCAGCGACAACCCGGCGAAGCCGAGGATCGCTATCATCCAAACCCCGCCGAGGGCCGCGACGTGGATGCCGCCGCCGATCGCCACATGGGTGTCGGCGAGATCGATTGCCGCGCTTCGGCGGAAGTAGCTCAGCGCTGCCTCGGCACGCCCCAGCCGCGCGGCCGCGAGGCCGTGCATGGCCCGGCTCAGGGAGCTCCCGTGCCCGCATCGGGGCTCGTAATGGTCGAAGTTGGTCCCGCCGCTCGCGCCCGGAAAGGCCTCGGGCAGGAGGGCCAGGAGCGCGACGACGTCGGCCTGCTTGATGACCTGCGCCCGCTGCGTCCGCTCGCGCCCCAGCACGACATCCATCGGCACCGAGCGCCCGGCATAGGCGTTCAAATCGACCGTCTCCAAGGCCGAGAAGCCCGCGAACTGCTCGAACAGCCCCGTGGCCGGATCGAAGCCGGTGGCGACGGCCTCCGCCGCCTCACGCCAGTGCGCCAGTTCCGCCTCGCCGAGGTCCAGACTCCGCGCGAGGCGCGCCCACGTCTCCGGCCAGCGGGCCTGCACGAGGGCGGCGACGTCGAGGCCGCGCGCGATGGTCCACCGGGCCATCCCATTGGTGAAGGCGTTGTCGTCCACGCCCTCGTGATACTCGTCCGGCCCGATGACCGTGCGGATGTGACGCCGGCCGTCCGCCTCCAGCGCCGCACGCCAGGTCCAGAACCGGGCCGTCTCCAGGATGATCTCAGCCCCAGCCTCCTGCAGGAAGGCTTCGTCCTCGGTCGCCTGCCAGTATTGCCACACCGCATAGGCCACGTCGGCGCTGATATGCTGCTCCTGGCTGCCGCAGAGGACGTCCAGGATCTTGCGGTCCGGGCCGACCGTCTGGGCGGGCGTGACCTCCGACCCGCTATCGGCCGATTCCCAGGCGTAGAGGGCGCCCCGACAACCCATCTGCGCGGCCTTGGCGCGGGCCGCGTCCAGGGTGCGGAAGCGGTACATCAGGAGGGTGCGCGCGGCCTCCGGCCAGGTCAGCGCGTAGAAGGGCACGAGAAAGATCTCGGTGTCCCAGAAGACGTGGCCGCGGTAATCGTCCCCCGTGAGGGCGCGGGCTGCGACGGAGACGTGCGGGTCCTCCGGATTCGCCGCCCCGTTCAGGTGGTAGATGGCGAAGCGCAGGGCGGCCTGGGCGGCATCGTCACCGGTCACCCGGATGTCGCTGCAGCGCCAGCGCTCGGCCCAGGCCGCCTCGTGGCGGGCGAGGATGCCGCGCCAGCCGAGCGTGCGCGCGGCGGCCAGTTCCTTGCGGGCCCGGGCGCCCGCATGGACGTCGGTGGCGTGGTGGCGGGTCACCGCGATGATGCGCCGGAAGGTCACGATCTGGCCCGGCTGGGCGGTCCAGCTCCAGTTCCAGGTCAGGTCGCCCCGCATCACGGGCTGACGCTCGATCCCGTCGACCTCCAGGGAGGCCGCCGCCGCGATGGCGAGGCTCCGGCCGGATCGCCAGGTGCGCCACGCCTTCAGGTCGAGTTCCGCCCGTTCCGGCGCGAGTTCGAAATCCGTGGGCCCGAACGCGGCCTCGAAGGTGAGGTCGCTGACCCCGCTCTCGATCCGAAGCTCGATCACCTGCATGCCGATCGCACGCGCGTGCAGCGACACCAGCCGCAGGGAGCGCAGGCAGACATCGAGCGGGGCGTTGCAGGTCTGGCGGGCCTCCATGAACAGGGCCCCCCGTCGCATGTCCAGGGTCAGAGCCCGCGAGGACCGGTCCGGGCAGCGCATGAGCGGGCCGTCCGGCAGGAGGATGCGGACCTGCGTCCAGTCGGGGGCCGGCACCAGTTCCGGAACCACGCTGTCGGGCGTCGGCGTGTCGAACAATCCGGCGACGTAGATCCGCGGCGGAACAGCCCGGCAGGCGCCGAGATGGGAAGCCAGCCCGCCCCGCACGCCGAGAAAGCCGTTGCTGAGGGCGAAGCGGGTTTCGAAGGTGCTCTCCCGCAGCAATTCGTATCCGGTCTCGCGCAGCAGCCAGGACGGATCGCCTCCAGCGATCATGTCTTCGGCCAAGGTGTCGGCCACGCTCATGCGGCATCTCCCGAAGACGGCGGCGCGATATGCTCGATGCAGATCTCGTCGAAACTCGTGACCACCCGGTCGGCCCCCGCTGCCCGCAATCCGTCGGCGTCGCCGAGGCGGGCGATGCCGATGGCCGTCATGCCGCCGGCCTTGGCGGCCCGGATGCCCACGGGGGCGTCCTCGGCCACGAAACAGCGGGCCGGGACGACCCGCAATTCGGCGGCGGCCAGCAGAAAGATCTCGGGGTCCGGCTTGCCGTGGCGCAGGGCGCGGCCGCAGATGCGGGCCGCGAACGCGTCGAGCAGCGTCCGGTCCTCGCTCAGCGGCACCGCGCGCATCATGGCCTCCGCGTTCTTCGAGGACGAGGCCGCCGCCAGGGGCCAGCCCCGGCCGGCGAGGGCCCGGACGAAGCGGAGGGCGTCCGGAAAGGCCGTCACGCCCTCGGCCGCAACGATCCGCTCGAGACAGCGCTGTTTCGCATCGGCGTAGGCCGACACGAGGCGCTCGGTATCCGGTAGACCCAGCGCGGCGAGGGCCGCGCGGGCCCCGTCGATCCGGGCCTTTCCGGCGACCTGCGCCTGATACAGGGCGGTGGTGAAGGGCCGAGGATCCGCGACGCCGGCGAGCGCCTCGCGCCAGGCACGTTCATGCGGGGACGCCAGCAGGACGCCGTCGACGTCGAAGATGAAGGCGGGGGCGCTCGGGCGGCGCGTGATCGGTGGAGGCCTCATCCCGTCGCTCCCCCGGCCGAATGGCGCGTCCTGCGGATCAGCCATCTCCCGGTCGCGCCGAAGACCAGAACCGACCTGGCGTCGGCGCGGGAGAGCATCCGGCCGCCGATTGTCAGGAGCGCCAGTGACTTGCGGGCTGGGCCGGCCTCGAGCCTCTCCGGCGACCGATGCGCGTCCGGCAGCCCGCCTGCCGGCGACACCCCGCTCGACGGCATCGGGCCGATCAGGACGCAAAGCCGGTGCTGCGGGCCGGTGCGGCCACATCCGCGCGCGGGACGGACCGCTCGGTGAGCCATGCGACCGCCAGCGCCAGGGCTTCGTCGATCGGTCTGGGTTCGTAGCCGAGTTCCCGGCGCGCCTTGCTGTGGTCGAACGCCGTGGAACGCAGCGCAAGGCGCACGCCCTCGCGCACGGCCACCGGACTTCGGTGGGAGATATGATCGGCGAACCACTCGGCAACGATGGCCACCGCCATCGCGAGGCTGCCCGGCAACGCCATGGACGGCATGCGTCGGCCCGTCATCCGCTCCAGCCTGGAGAGGAGCTGCCGCAGCGGCACGTTCTCGCCGCCCAGCACGTAGCGCTGCCCGGCTTGTCCCTTCTCCCCCACCAGACGCAGCCCCTCGGCCACGTCCCGGACATCGACGAGGTTGAGCGTGCAATCGAGGAAGAACGGCGTCTGCCCGGTCAGGAAGAGGGCGAGCATCGCCGCGGGCGGCGTCATGTTCCAGTCGTCCGGTCCGATCGGGACCGTGGGGCTCGCGATCACGACATCGCGGCCCGCCTGCGCGGCGGCGAACGCCGCCTGCTCGGCCAGGCATTTCGATCGTGTATAGGGACCGGCCATCCGGTCCAGGGATGGGAGATCGCCGTCGCGCACCCGCGCACCATCCCGAAATCCCGTGAGCAGCACCGCCTCGGTCGAGCAATGCACGACCCGTGCGGCAGGCGGCGCTGCGGCCAGCAGGCGTTCCGTGCCCTCGGCGTTCACGCGGGCCAAGGCACCCCGCTCGGGGGCCCACAGGTGCGCGTCGCCGGCCAGATGATAGACGCGCGCGATCCCGACCATCGCGGACGACAGGGCGGCGGCATCGAGAATCGAGCCGCGGCGATACTCGGCGTCAGCCGAAAGGCCACGCGGGTCGCCACAGTCAAGCACGCGCACGCTGCGCCCTGTGGCAATGATCGACTGGACGAGATGGCGGCCAATAAAGCCGCATCCACCCGTAACGAGATCGACGGCGGTCATCGGATTTCTCTGGAATTCGATGCGATGCTGATGTTCTGCTCATTTATTGCGTTGATCTCGATCAATTCCGCCGGTGTATCGGTGCGGAATTGGCGGCCAATACAATGCAGCGATTGGGCGGCCCGGGTCGGGCGAGCTGGAGGCTTAGGCCAGATCTCGAATGTGCCGCATCGCTTCGGGTGTCAGGAGGTGAGCGCCCCATCCCTGCCGCACCATCGCTCCGGCGCAGGCCGGCCGCGCGAGGAGCATGAGCGCCGCACCCACCACCGGCAGGACGCTCAAGGGATCGAGACGCACCGGCGTCAATTCTTCGCGCGCCTGCGCGAAGGGTCCTGGGCGGCCGACAAGCTGCAGGAGCGACGCGACGAGGTTCCGCCGGCGGGCGCCCCGAAGCGCCGCACCGAGGAGGACTTGCAGGGCGAGCCGCGTGCGCCCCCCCGGCCGACCCATGCGGCCGTGCGCGATGCTGTGACCGGCAGATACGCGGACCAGCAGGTCCGCAAGGTTGAGGTCCGCGAGGCTGGCGGCCATCGGCTCGACGAGACGCGGATTGCCGTCGATGTAGAGCGGGCGCTCGCCGCGGTCGTCCGTGAAGTAATCGACGGACAATGCGCCGTGCCAGGACAGATGGGAGCCGATCTTTGCAAGATCGCTGGCGACGTTGGGGCGATGAACGCTTTCTTTGAGCGCCGCGCCGCCGCCTGCTCCCTCGACGAGCCTGCGCGTGGCGTGGAACCCGACGAGCCGCCCCTCCTGGAAGACGGCCTGCGCCTGCTCGAGGGGCGCGGACACCCATGCCTGCACGAGGATCGGCTCGCCCGGGCTCGCCACATGCGCGAGTTCGGCCGCGGCACGGTCCCGGTCCGCCTCGCAACGGATCAACCAGGTGCTGCGGCTCGCCGTGCCCAGGGCGGCCTTCACGACGAACGGGTAGGCCGCGTGCTGGGCGAGGCTGCGCGGATCGTCGAGCAAATGTGTTGGGGGCTGTTGCAGGCCGAGCTCGGTCAGCAGGCCGCGAAAACCGAGCTTCGTCAGGACGCGCTCGTAGCTTTCGAAGGCCGGAACCGCGAACGCAACCCGCGGGCGCAGTTCGTCGGCCAAGCGGGCGACGAGGTATCCCTGCTCGTGGATGGGCAAGAGGACATCGAATCTCTCCCGCGAGAGCGTCTCGTGGAGGAAGTGTCGAAACCCCTCCGGATCCGTGCCGAGGGGCGGGCAGCGATAGCGGCGGACGACCAAGCGCGAGAACCGCCCGAGGCAGATCCGGGCCGGATCGCAGTAGGCGACCTCGTGCCCGGCGAGCGCCAGGGCCGTGATGGCTTGGCGCGCAGACGTGCTGCTGCCCTCGGTCAGGAGAACGCGCATGCGGTGCTCGTCGCCTCCAGGATGCTCGGCGGCATGCCCGTCGCGCCGAGGCCGTCGATGCCCGTGTCGATGCCTTCAGGGCAGAGCGTCCGTCCGCGCCAGGACGCGCCGATGGCGGAGGCCCGTTATGGTCCGGACACGGGCGCCTCGCCGGGACGAGCAGACGGAGACGGCTGTCGCGGCGGGGGCACGCATGGCCGGTCGCGAAGCCACCGCGGCCCGGGCTCGCGGACGTCCAGAAGACCGCCTGCCGCGCGCCGCACCCGCCCGGCCGCGATGATTCTGCCGCCTGTCGATCATGGGCGGCCGGCCCTCTGCGAACCCACGGTCCGGGCATGCGTCTCGCAGTCGTCCGTGTCCGGCCGTTCCTCGCGCGTGATCGCCCCGTCCTCGATGTGCACGATCCGATCGGCGAAGCGGAAGAGACGCGCGTCGTGCGTCACGACGAGGACGGCCCGCCCGCGCTGCTTCGCCGCCGATGACAGGATGGCCATGATCGCCCGACCGTTTTCCGAGTCGAGAGCGGCCGTCGGCTCATCCGCGAGGATGACGGACGGATCCGCGACCAGCGCCCGCGCGATCGCGACGCGCTGCTGCTCGCCGCCGCTCAGCTCGCGCGGGAACGCGTTCAGCTTGGCGGAGAGGCCGACATCGGCGAGGACCGCGGCGCTCTTCGCGGTCGCCCCGGGGCCGCGCTCGCTGCGGATATCGAGGGCGAGCTGGACGTTCTCCGCCGCGGTGAGCGTGGAGAACAGATGGTAGGATTGGAAGACAAAGCCGATGTGCCGCCGCCGGATGGCCGCCAGCGCCTCCGGCCGGGCGTCGCCGGTCGGGACGCCGCAGACCCGCACGGTCCCGCTCGTGGGCGTCAACATGCAGCCCAGGATGGACAGCAGGGTCGTCTTGCCGCTGCCCGAGGGCCCGACCAGGACCGTCAACTCGTGGGCGCGGACGACAAGGTCGAGTGCCCGCACCGCCTCGACGCGCGTCGGCCCCTGCCCGTAGGTCTTGCACACCCGCGCGGCTTCGATCGCGGCACTCATCGGGTGAGCACGCTCGCGGGATCGACCCGGATGATCCGGACGATGGAGGCGATGCCGGAGGCGACGCACATGAGGAGCGTGAGGGCGAAGGCGACCGCCACCAAGGCGGGGGTAATAATCACCGGGGCGACGCTCGTCGCGGTCAGACGCTCGACCCCGATACTGATTACGGTCGCCACCGAGAGACCGATCAGCGCGTTCACGAGCGCCTGGAAGGCGATGACCCTGTAGATGTATCGGTTGGAGGCACCGATCGCCCGGACCATCGCGAATTCGTAGAGGTGCTCCTTCGTGCTGGAGTAGAGCGTCTGCGCGATGATGACGGTCCCGACGATGATGGAGAGCAGGGCGCCCGCGACGAGAGCCGCGCCGGCCCCCGTCCGGTAGAGCCAGAAATTCAGGGACCGCGCGCGAAACTGTTCCGGCGTGAGCGCCTCCATGCCGGAGACACGCGCCTGCGCCTCCTGCCGGATGCGCGCGATATCGGCCCCCGGCTTCGCCCGGATGAGGAAGTACGTGACCAGATTGGCCGGTAATCCGACATAGGATCGGGCGCTGCGGAAATCGGTGAAGACGTAGGGCCGCGTCGTGAAGGAGCGCAGGCCGGAGGTGACCGCCCCGACCGTCACCGGGTGCCCGCGAACCTGTGCCGTCTCGCCGCGCGCAGACACGCCCAGCTGGTCTGCGTAGGACCGTTCGAGCGACACGGTGCCGGCGGTCGCGAGATCGTCGAGGCCACCCTCCACGATGTTCCACGGCGCCAGGCCACCGACCGGGTCGGACGCGATGATGAAGATCCCGATCAATCCGCCGTCCGGCGGCAGCCAAGCCGAGAAGCCCGCCACCACCGGGACGGCCTCCGACACCCCGTCGACGGCGCTCAGCTCCTGGCGCATCTCCGCGTCGAGAATCGAGATGTCCTCGAAGTACTGCGTTCCTTTCGAGACGATCCAGAGATCGGCTGCGGTGTGATCGACGATCAGCGTCACCATCCGCCCGAAGCCGTAGAACAAGCCCATCTGCACCAGGATGAGGACGACCGAGAGCACGATCCCGGTGACGGCGGCCACGAACCGAAGCCGATCCTGAAGCAGATTCCGGAGCGCCAGCGTCATGACAAGCGGCATTCGCGTGCTCGATATGTGCCATTGTCATGTAAAAATCAGCATAAATTGCCAGTAATGAGATTGATATGGATCAATTGCGGCGCCATGGCTCTGTATTCACATTCGCTTTGATCTTGATCTGGAGGGCGATATGGGCCGCGCGTGGTGTGTCGCCGGGGCGGCGGCAGCGATGGTCCTGGTCGGCGCCCGCGCTTGCGCAGAAGACGCTTTCGAGGGGCGATACCTGCAGAACCGGCCATGCCGTGGCGACAGGACCGATCCCCCGAGCCTGAGGGTGACGATCACACCGCAGCAGATCACGTACGCGGGCGGAACATGCGCGATAAAGACCAGGCGCGGCGAAGGGAGCAGGCTCATCTTCGGCGTCGCGTGCCGGTTTCGCAGCGGCATCACGATGGGATCGGACATCGTCTTCACGCGCCAGCGGGGCGGCGTCTGGCACATGACCCAGGGGGACGGGGATTTCGAGGCCGACATCTACAGGTGTCCGGACTGAATCCGAGCCGTGGCTGAAGGGAGCCGGACCTGCTGTCGCCGCCACGTCGAGGCCCCGGCGGTGAGCGCTTCCGCATCACGATCACCGGCGCCTTCCTTGTGTGCCGCGGCCCTCTGCAGGGTAACGGTCTCTCGCCCGCCTCAGTCGGGCCATGGGCTGCGTGTGCGTTTCACCTGGTCAGGCGCGCCGACTCGGGTAAGTCGTTTCCGGCCCTGCTCCGACAGGTCACCGAGTGTCTCAGTCGGGTGGTTTAGCGACAGCCTGCTTCTGGACAAGGGTTTGGAAGACGCAGACGCGGCTGCGGCGGCGACACGCCCGGCTCCCACGTCTGTGCGCGCTGCGTGAGCCTCACGGATTGCCCGAAGGCGATTGCCGGCCAATCCCGATCAGGTCGCCGTGAGACGCTTCTCGTTCGCAGCCACGTGCTCACGGTAGCGGGCGACAACCACGTCGACCGAACCTCCGGTCATCAAGGTGCCCGAGGCCTCGATGAATGCGCTGATCTTCTCGCTGACCATTCGGTGCGCCTCAAGCTGACCGTCGGCACCGCCCAAGGCGAGTTTCACAAGCCGAAGTTCGACGACCCTTTGCGCCTCGAGAGCGAGCAGGGTCACGGCATAGGGGTTGTACATCGCGCACTCCGAGCCACGCCGCGCGAGAACCGACGCGACTGCGACAAACGAAAAGGGCGGCCGAAGCGACCGCCCTCGGGATGATTGCCGGATCGAGGAGGATCGCTCGACCTTCGGTCCGGCGTCTCAGCGCACGCGCGTTCAGCCCTGCTGCGCGATGCCGGAGAAGGTCTTGCCGGCCTCCTCGATGGCGCGCGCCGAGGTCTCGGAGAGGGCTTTGCCGTCCTGAACCATGGATTGCAGCCCCTCACGGACGAGCTCGCTCTGGATCGCGGAGTACTCCTGCACCGATTTGGCGCGAGCCAGCTTGTTCACGCCGTCGAGGTTGCGCTGCCACTGCTTCTGGCTCAGCGAAAGCCAGATCCGTGACGTGTCCTGGAAGGCCTGGGTGATCACGGTCCCGCAGCGAACGACTGCTTCCATGTTCTGCTTGGACTGCCGAGCCAAGCGCTCGCTGCCCTCGCCCGTGTAGCCGAGGGTGCGGCTGAAGCGATCCGCGGCTTGGCGCGCTTGGTGCGAGGCCGTCTCGACGCCTTTCTGCACGATGTGCTGGGTGTTCTCCGCGGCGCGCTCGTTGAGATCGACGAACTTGTTCACACCGTCGCGAGCGGCGTCGGCGAATTGTGTGGTCTGCTCGGCGGACTTGTCGGCGTTGGCCTTCAGGGTCTCGGCGGCCTTGTCGAACTGCCTGTTGTGCCTGTTCTGGTCAGTGTTTTGATTGGATGTCATTGTAAATTCCTGTCCTATAATCGATTGGCGATGTCTGCTCTGCGAAATTCAGATGCCAATCGGGATGCGGGGATAGTTATTTATCCCTCTTATTGCGCCTCATTTAAATCGTGCGCCGGATCATATAAACAATGTCTGAAATGAAGATTTGATCCAAATAATGATCCGTGATTTTCCAGAACGGAGATACTTAAATGATAAGTCGCTGATTGCGCTGCACAATAAAAGTTTCGGCAGGATGCACTGCGGTCAGGGTGGGTCGCGTGAGACCGCGACGGCGTATTGGGCGCAGGCCGTCCCGTGGTCGCCAACGGCTTGCGAGGCGCTCAGGAGGCCCGGGCTGCCGCGAAGCGGTCGTCAGCGGCACGATCCTCGCGGTCGACGCCGCCGGTCATGGTCAAGCTGTAGTCCGGCCCCGGTCGGGAGAACCGCCCGAGATCGCCCGTCAGCGGAGCCGCCGCGGACTTCGGCGCAGGCGTCGAGCGGGCCTTCGGCGCCTGCCGGCTGACGTTCCGCGGGTCCGTCTCGCGAAGCTCGGCCGCCAGGACGTCGACCCTTGCCGGAGCGATCGTGACCCGCTCCGGATCCCGCCGGCCTCCTCTCCGACGCTCGGCACGCGCTCGCCGTCGCACGCGGTGATCGTGACGAACTTGGCCATGCGGTCGAGCACGGGCGTCCGGTCGTCGGCGGTCCCGCCGGCGGTATCGAGCGCCCTCTCGATCGCAGCCGTGTTCCGCGCGCGGGTCGCCAAGTCGGCCCGGGTGGCCTCGCGCTCGGCCTGCTTCCGGAGCTCCGTGGTGATCGAGGCGTTCGAAAGGTCGCGGACCGGCAGCGGGCTCTGTCCGCTTCGGAGACGCCAACGAAGGACGCCGGATCGGCGAGACGGGCGGGTTTGCGCTCGTCTGCCTGCGAGCGACGACGCATCAAACCGAACATCGCCTCGGCCAAACTGACGGGCTTCAGACCTGGCCGTGATGGAAGCAGGGGTTACGTCTTGTCCGGCTCGGTCGAGGGGCCGGCAACGGTTCCCAGGCCGTTGCCCAGGTTCACTCCCCTGTGAGGCGGTACTCCGCTCGGCAATACGGGGGCGGTTGCGGGCGCCTCCTGCACCTGTGCGAGGCCGGCGTCCACCTCGTGGATGAGGTCTGCAAAGTCGTAGGGCTTGCTGAGCAGGCGTGTGCCCGGCGGCAGCGCCCGCTGAAGATCCGATCCGGCTCCAGAGGTGACAATGATGCCGACGGCGGGCCAACGGTGATGAACGAGGTGGGCAAGGGCAACACCATCACCCACGATGCCGCGCCCCGTCACCAGCATGCTCACCGGGGTCGGTCCTTCGAGCACCGCCAGCGCCTCGGCGGCTGTGCGGACCTCTATGGCCTGAAAGCCAACATCCTCCAGCATGTCGGCCGTGACCATACGGACAAGTTCATCGGCCTCGGCGATGAGGATGGCTAAAGGCCTGCTGTCAGACACAGACATGCTCCGCGTGATCAGGGCGGGAGCGCTCGCTGCTCTCAGGCACTGACGGCCGGGTCCGAAGCCAGTGATTCCCCCTTATGCGCCAATTGTCCGCCGGGCGCGATGACCTTGGTTGTGGCAGCGCGTCACCCGAGGGCGCGCCCTGGTCCGGCCGCCTTCCGCCCAGAGCCGAACTTGCCGGACGGCCGACGAATGGCGTCTGTGGACGCCCCTGCTTTCGGGGCGTCCAACAGCGGGCCGAAGGGCCGACATGGGTCGGCCGCGGACGGACCGCGCGGGGTGGATTTCTGCCGGGCTGCTCCCGGGCGCAGAGACGTTGGAGCGGGCCTTGCCCTCCCGCCTGCTCACGATCCCAAGCAGCCGATCCCACCGGTAAAGATTGGGCATGCGGATGAAGACCAACTCCGCCGGTTCGCTATGGGGCGCCTTCAGCAGACCGCCGTTTGTGGCCGCTTCGAACTGGAGCGTTCCGCTAGGACAAGCCTTACTGGACTGTCAGACACACAGTGCGCTTCCGGGTCGAGCCAAGCCGCTGTCCCATTCGGTCAAGCTGCCGTGCTCAGCTTCGGTATGCTGCCGCGCGCCGCGATCCGATGTGGCTCTCGAAGGTTTCTCTGTTCTGACGGTCGGCAAAGCCGGTCCGGCGAGAGGGCGCTGCATTCGGCGCGTCTGGGGGATCGAGATTTTTCCTGAAGCCGCCTGCCTGAGCGGGCAATTCCGAGGAGACGGTCATGGATGTCACCAGACGGATCTTCGCCGCCGGCGCCGCTACGATCCCGTTCGTCGGCTCGGGCCTGCCTCTCGCCCGGGCTCAGAGCACGGCCCAGGACGCGCCACTCATCGGCAACAACGCGGTGGCCGATCCGATCGAGCTGGCGACGGACGCCTATATCTACGGCTACCCGCTCGTCACCATGGAGATGACCCGGCGCGTGCTCACCAATGTGGCGGCGCCTGAGGGCAAGAACGCCCCGATGGGCCAATTCGCCAATCTGCGCGAATATCCAGACGCGAAGTTCCGGGCCGTCACCGCACCAAACGCGGATACTCTGTACTCCAGCGCCTTCATCGATGTCGGGACAGAGCCCCACCTTCTCAGCATCCCGGAGGAGGACGGCCGATACTATCTCATGCCGATGCTGAGCGCCTGGACGAACGTGTTCGCCGTGCCGGGCAAGCGCACGACGGGAACCGGGCCACAAACCTACTTCATCGCCGGACCCGGCTGGAGCGGCAGCGTGCCGTCCGGCGCCAAGCTGATCCAGGCGCCGACTAACCTGATCTGGATCCTTGGCCGGACCTACTGCACGGGGGCTCCCGAGGATTATAGGGCCGTGCACGCGCTGCAGGACCAGTACCGGCTCATCCCGGCGAGCGCGGCCGGCAAGCCGTACACACCGCCTCCGGGGCGCGTCGATCCGAGCGTCGACACGAAGACGGCGGTGCGCGAGCAGGTCAACCGCATGGATGCGACGACCTACTTCAACATGCTGGCCACCCTCATGAAGGACAACTCGCCGGCGCTCGCCGATGGGGTTCCGGTCGCCAAGATGGCCTCACTCGGCATCGTGCCGGGCCAGCCCTTCGATCCCGCACGCCTGCCGCCTGCCACCCGCGAGGCAATCGCGCAGGCGCCGAAGGAGGCCATTCCTCGCATCATAGGGCACATGAAGACGGCGGGAGAGCACGTAAACGGCTGGACCTTCACGACCAACGGCGGGGATTACGGCAAGGATTACCTGCAACGCGCTCTGGTGACGGCGGTCGGGCTCGGCTGCAACTTGCCGCAGGACGCAGTCTACCCGGTCGCCACGGTTGATGCCGCGGGCCGTCGGCTGACCGGCGCCTCGACGTACGTGATGCGTTTCCCGGCCGGCGAGCTGCCGCCCGTCAACGGCTTCTGGTCGCTGACGATGTATGACGCGGACTACTTTTTCGTCGACAACCCGATCAACCGCTATTCATTGAGCCCGCGCGACAGCCTCAAGGCCAACCCGGACGGCTCGGTTGATCTCCTCATCCAGCATGAGAGCCCTGGCCCGCAGCGGGAGGCGAACTGGCTACCTGCCCCGGCCGGGCCTTTCATCCTGATGCTCCGCACCTACTGGCCGAAGGACGTCCTCCTGAACGGCTCCTGGGCGCCGCCGCCGGTCACCCGCAGCTCCAGCGCCACGCTCTAGGCCGCACGGCCGGATCCCTGCCCGAGAGGCAGCGCTCCATAAGATCCAATCCGCGAACGTCCGCCTGCGACGGTGACGCAGTCCGTTGCGACCGCCCCGCCGAAGGCCGGCTCCTCACCCCGAGCCGAAGTCGCTTTACCGCAGGCAAACGTCTCCTTTGAGGACGAGACGAACGCGGTCCTGACGACCGAGATGGGTCGAAACCTGCAGGGCCGCTCAGGGCGAGAGCGGTCCGACCGCTTTCGGACCGCCAGGCAGGGAAGCCGACGTCGGTTCCGCGCCTGCACACGACCCATGGCAGGCCAATGGCAGGCCCGTGACAGGCCCGCTTCGTCGTCACCGCATCGGCCTGATCGCGGGTGAGCACGCTGATGGCCGGTCGATCCGCAGCACCTTCGGTGTCCGCGTGATGGCCGGGGCGACCAAGCTCAATGCCAAATCCGGTTCGTTGCGCTATCCTGCCGCTGACGCGCCGGGGGGAACGCCCTGCTTGGCATAGACGGAAAGAGCCCGCTCATGTTCGATGAATACGGCATTCCACGCGGCGCTGAGTTGAACGAAGTCCCGCTGCCCGCGCTGTATCATTTCGTCTATTGCAGCCGTGCCGCCGACGGCGTCGACGATGCCGAGGTCGGCCGCATCGTCAAGGCGGCCCAGCTCCACAATCTCGCGCATGGCATCACCGGGGTCCTGGTGTTCGGCAGCGGCGTCTTCTTCCAGTGGATCGAGGGGCCGGCTGCCCAGATACACAAGCTGATCGCGCGCCTGCATGGCGATTCGCGCCATTACGATGTCGTTTCGCTGAGCCAGAGCGAGGAAGAGCGAGAGCGTCTCTATCCGGACTGGGAGATGGAGAAGGTCGAAGCCGAGGACATCCGCATGGTTCTGACGG
Source organism: Methylobacterium sp. XJLW (assembly GCF_003254375.1). Lineage (NCBI taxonomy): Bacteria > Pseudomonadati > Pseudomonadota > Alphaproteobacteria > Hyphomicrobiales > Methylobacteriaceae > Methylobacterium > Methylobacterium sp. XJLW. Next base: position 2,414,259 of record NZ_CP016429.1, read on the forward strand.
ACGCGCTTGAAAGCGCCGAAGACAAGAGCAACATCGCGGCCCTCAAGCGGATTCTCAAGCAACTCGATTCGGGACCGCTCGATTCGCTGGGACGAAGCTGATCGGGCCAGCCCGTAACATCCAGTCCGGCGCCCGATCGGCGTGGTGGGCCAGGACTTCGATGGCCCCCATTCGACCTCGACCGAGCGTCGCAGAGCATCCCGTTCTCCAGGATCGACCGCGTCGCCGTGGCGAACCTCCATTCCAGTCCCTGCGGCTGCGCGGTTGGGCCCGCGAGCCAGTCCGACCACGCAAAGACCCTTCACGGGCAAGGGGGCGCGCGATCGCCTGTCTAAGCCCGAGCCCGAGCCCGACCGTTGTCTCGCCCGCGCGCAAAACTTTGTCTTTCGGCCAAGCCGGGCCGCGTTGTCTTATCCCAGGAAATTTGACTTAGCCTTTACATCCGCGCTGACAACAGTTCTCATGCTGCGCAGCGATCGATAGGCCAGCAAGGCCGCCGACGCTGTGGCGCCGGGGGGGACGATGCAGAATTTCGGTTCGTCCGACCATCTGGGGGGCGACGGTCTCCCGCACGATACCGAACGTGCGACCGAGGCTCGTCGGCTCTATGCGCGCAAGCGTGCCGCCGAGGCCGCACGCGAGCGCTGCCTGGCCCTGGGGCAGGTCGTCCAGACCGAGATCATCCCGCAACTGGTTCTGCGCCATCGCGGTTTGGGGACCGAGGGAGCCATACCCGCCTTCAAACCAGACGCGGGACAGATCGCGGCCTTCACCGATCTCACGCTCGCGACGGACGATGGGGCCGTCATCGAGGCTTTCTCGGCCCTGGTGGCGGCCGGGCACCCTGTCGATCGCCTGTTCCTCGATCTTCTGGCCCCCTCCGCGGCTCTCTTGGGCCGGATGTGGGACGAGGATCTGTGCGACTTCGTCGAGGTCACCACGGGGGTGGCCCGGCTCCAACGGCTCGTCGCGCGTTTCCGAGCCGCGCCGGGGGCCGCCTCGCGCGATGATCGGCGTCGTCTGCTCCTGATGGGCGCTCCAGGTGAACAGCACACGTTCGGCGTGCGGATCGTCGAGCAATTCCTGCGTCGGGCAGGCTGGGCCGTGTCGATCGGCCTCTCCTCCAGTCCAGAGGAGATCGCCGCTCTGGTGGCGTCCGAATGGTTCGGCGTCGTCGGTCTGACGCTCAGCAGCGAGACGCGCGTCGACCAGCTCGCCACGGCGATCCGCTCCGTGCGCGATGCGTCGTGCAACCGAGCCATCTGCGTGATGGTCGGAGGACCGATGTTTCTGCAGCAGCCGGACCTCGTCCAACGGGTCGGAGCGGACGCATCCGCGGTGGACGCGGCGACGGCGGTGCTACTCGCGCAACGACTGCTCGATCTTGCGGCCGACGAGGCCGGGACGTCAGGAGCAGACGCGGTTGCGACCGAGTGCGGGGCCTGACACCGCCGCAGGAGAAGCAAGGCTTCATCAGCCTTCCTGCGGCTCTGAGAGGTCAGCCGCGTGCCATCCGGCATCCGGCCGATTGAGCCTCGGAATCGCTCTCAGGGGACGGGCGCGAGGCGGCCGACTGGGGCGGCCCGAAGACGGTCCCTGTGCAGTCTGGCGAAGGGCCAGGGGCCGCTGACTACCCCGGGGCGACGTTGCCGGGCGGCCTGGGAATGGCGGCGTCCGAGAGCCGACGTTCAAGCGGTCGGTCGGGCGGGCGCGTGTCTGCCCCCTCGCGGGGTCAGCCAGGCCGTCACCGGCAGCGGGACGTCTGCGGGCGGGCAAGCCGCTGCCCGGATCCGATTCAGACTCGCGTTGGGCAGGGTGATCCGCCGCCATCTATGATAGACGAGCCGGAGAGTGCGCTGCCCGTCCAGCGTGGAACGTCCTTTTGGAGAGTCGCAGTGGCACGTCCGGACCTTGGTACGAAGCGCATTTGCCCGGTGACGGGCAAGAAGTTCTACGACCTCAACAAGACCCCCGTGATCTCGCCCTACTCGGGCGAGGTCGTCCCCACCTCCGTGTCGCCGTCCTCCGCCCGAGCGGCCGCACCCGTGGTGGCGCGCAAGGAGACGCCGGTCGACGATGAGGAGGAGACGGACGGGCCGGAACTCGTCTCACTGGATGAGGCCGAGGCCGAGGAAGCCGACAAGGACACCGATACCGAGAGCGATGACACGCTCGATATCGAGGACGACGGCGACACGGTCGAGGATGACACCCTCGTGGTCGACGAGGACGACGAGGACACCAGCGACCTGATCGAGGTGTAAAGGGCGGACCAATTTTAGGCCGCCGTGGCGGAGTAAAACCAGGCCACGGACTGCGGACAGCCTGAACGATGAAGGGGCCCGATCGGGCCTCTTCATCGTTTGTCGCGGATCGTGAGGTCAGGCTGGCCGGATCTCGCCCGTCGCGGGATCAGGGTCATCAAGGGTGGCCTGGTTTTGCTCCGCCCTGTCTGTGCGGCCCCGCCGGCTGCGGGAGGATCTGAGGCGGTAGCTGTCTCCGTTCAGGCTCAGGATGCTGACGTGATGGGTCAGCCGATCCAGCAGCGCACCGGTCAGCCGCTCCGAGCCCAGGACCGAGGTCCAGTCCTCGAACGGAAGGTTCGAGGTCACCACCGTCGAGCCGCGCTCGTAGCGCTGGGACAGGACCTCGAACAAAAGCTCGGCCCCGTCGGCGACAGCGGCACGTAGCCGAGTTCATCGACAATCAGCAACTTCACCGCGGCCAGCTCCCTCTGAAGCCGGAGCAGGCGGCGCTCGTCACGCGCCTCCATGAGCTGGTTGACCAGCGAGGCCGCCGTGGTGAACGTGACCGAGAAGCCCTTCTGGCAGGCTGCCAGTCCGAGAGCCAGGGCGATGTGCGTCTTGCCGGTGCCGGAGTTGCCGAGCGCGATGACGTTCTCCCGACCGAGGACGTAGCCGCAGCGCGCCAGCTCCAGCACGAGCATCTTGTTCAGGCTCGGGATGGCGGCGAAGTCGAAGGTGTCGAGGCTCTTCACCGCCGGGAAGCGTGCCGCCCGGATCCGGCGCTCGACCATGCGCCGTTCGCGGTCGATCAGTTCCAGCTCAACCAGCCGCAGCAGATAGCGGGGGTGGTCGAGGCCGCTCCGGGCGCAGTCCCGGGCGACCTTGTCGTACTCGCGCAGGACCGTCGGCAACTTCAACTGCTTGAGGTGATGGGCGAGCAGGACGCCCGGTGTCGTCTCATCGCCGCTCACGCTCATGCCGCCACCTCCGGCACCAGCACCGTGTAGTCGGCGGCCATCGTCGCGCGCACCGCAGGCCGGGGCAGATGCGGGTAGGCCGACAAGTCGAGCCGAGGCGGCCGCCGTTCGAGACGGGCCAGCGCGATCAACTTGACCGCATCGAAGCCAATCGCCCCGAGCCGGATCGCCTCGGTGACGGCCCAGGCCACGAGGTCCTTCGGCATCGCCTCCATCAGGCGCAGCACCTGGATGAACTCGCGCTTGCCGCGGTTGCCCATGCGCGCCTCCAGAAGGTGGCGCAGGTGCTGGAACGCCTCGGGCAGATCCCAGCCCTGGAGTGCCGCGGCTTGGTCGAGGGCGTTCGGCTTGGTCTCGATCAGCGCGAGGTAGTGCAGAGGTTCGGCGACGAAAACGCCGCTGCCGTAGCTGCGCGGGTGCCGGGCGATCTCGACCCCCGCACACAGGATCACGACTTCCTCGACGAAGCCCTTCACCAGCACGTCCGGAAGCCGTAGGTGGTCGGCACCGAGTAGTCGTTGCCGCGATAGCGCACCAGCGCGGTCGACGAGACGCGCCCGGCCCTCTTCTCGCACGGCTCCAGCGGCACCGCCGGCAGGGCTCGCAGAACCACTCGATCGGCCATGAGCCGCGTTCCGATGCTCTCGGGATGCCGCCCGGCGCACTCGTTCTGCCGAGCTCGGCAGCGGCGCTCCAGGTCAGCGTTCAGCGCCTCGAACGAGGCCGCCTCCGGAGCCGGGGTCATGAAGTGGGACCGGGCGAACTTGACCAGCCCCTCGACCTTGCCCTTGTCGTTGCCCCTGCCCGGACGGCCGAAGCGATCCCGGAACAGGCAGTGGCTCACCAACTCGGTGAAGGCGCGCGTACGCTCACGCTGTCCGTCGCCGCAGATCTTGGCCACTGCGATTTTGGTGTTGTCGTACAGGATCGACAGAGGCACGCCGCCGAAGAAGGCGAAGGCGGCGACATGCCCGTCGAGAAAAGCTTCGGTGGTCTCCCGCGGATACGCCTTCACGAAGCAGGCGTCGGAGTGCGGCAGATCCATGCAGAAGAAATGGATCTTGCGGCGCACGCCAGCGATGGTGGCGACCGCCTCGCCAAAATCGACCTGGGCATGGCCGGGCGGGTGGGCGAGCGGCACGAAAGTCTCCTGCCCCGTGCTCGGCAGATCCGTACGTGGTCCTTCACCACGGTATAGCCACCGGCATAGCCGTGCTCGTCGCGTAGGCGCTCGAAGATCCGCTTGGCCGTATGGCGTTGCTTGAGCGGTGCAGTCCGGTCCGCCTCAAGGATCGCCGCGATCACTGGCAGAAGAGGCCCGAGCTTCGGCTTCTCGACCGGCTTCGAGCGTGTGTAGCCCGGCGGCAACGAGAACCGACACATCTTGGCGATCGTCTCTCGGCTCAACCCGAAGACCCGAGCCGCCTCACGCCGGGACTGGCCCTCGATGAACACGAACTGCCGAACGGCTGCGTAGACTTCCACGACGAACATCCTCGGCTCCTCTCGAAAGAGAAGCCTCTCCACTGGCCGGCTTTTACACCGCCCGCATCAGCACAAAGCCGACGCTCCAGTGGATGGTTTTGTCACCGCCCTACACATCGGCTTCGATACGGCGCCGGTTCAGGCCGGGCCGGGCGCTTCTTCCGTCGTCACGCGAAACCCGGTGAGATCGTTGGGCCCGAAGGTGAGCGTCAACGGCACGTCCGCGGCGTCGCGCCCATAGGCGATCAGGATCCGGCCGATCCGGGAGCTGTTGTTGCGAGGGTCGAAGGTATGCCAACGGCCACCGAGATACACTTCCATCCAGGCGGCGAAATCACCGGGCGCATGCGGCAGCGGCAGGCCGATGTCGCTGACATAGCCGTTGCAGTAGCGCGTCGGGATGTTGAGGCAGCGGCAGAACGCGATCGCCAAATGCGCATAGTCGCGGCAGACGCCCCGCTGCTCCTCGAAGACATCGAAGGCCGTGCGGGTTGCGCGCGCGTGCTCATACCCGAAGGCGATCCGATCATGCACATAGTCGCAGATCGCCTGCACCCGTCCCCAGCCGGGCGGGACATGTCCGAACAGATCCCACGCGATGGCGGAGAGGCGATCCGTCTCGCAGTACCGGCTGCCGAGGAGAAACAGCACGCTGTCCGAAGGCAGCTTCTCGACCGGGATCTCCGGAGCGTCGAGTTCCTGCAGATCCCCGCTGCCGTGGTCCCGCACGACCGTGTCGGTCTTGAGCATGAAGCGCCCCGCCGGAGCGACCATACGGGAGCACCAATTCCCGAAGCTGTCGCGATAGCCCTCCAGGGGAACGGCCGGGCTCGTGATCAGGTAATCGGGCCGTTCGAGGTCAGGGAAGCGCGATGCGTGGACGTTGAGCGTCGCGATGACGGGCGTGGGCTGCGGAAACTCGTAAGTCATCTCGCAGCCGACAAGAATGCGCATGTGCTCTCTCCTCGATGGCAACCGCGAGATCGGCGCGGGTCATGCCGACAGGACGAATTTCGCAGGGCCCTCGTCGGCGCGATCGCCCTGCGAGCCAACGCATCCGTCACGAGGATGAGGCGCCCGGAGCGAACGGCACAAGCTTGCCGGTTTCAGCCCGGCGGAGGCGGCAGCGGTCGATAGCGAGAGAAGGTCGGTCCAGCCCGTCGATCCACCCCCTCGTGTTGCGCCGAAGCGCCCTCCGGCGATCCGCCTGTCGGCGTGCCGGAGGGCGCTTCGGACCTGTTTCGGCCGGTTAGAAATCCATGCCGCCCATGCCGCCCATGCCGCCCATGCCGCCGCCGGCGGGCATGGCCGGAGCCTCCTTGCGCGGCGCCTCGGAGATCATCGCCTCGGTGGTCACCAGCAGGCCGGCGACTGAGGCCGCGCCCTGAATGGCCGCGCGCACCACCTTGGTCGGGTCGACGATGCCGGCCTTGAGCATGTCGACATACTCTTCGGTCTGGGCGTTGAAGCCGTAGGTCTCCGAGCTGTTGGCCAGGATCTTACCGACCACGATCGAGCCCTCGACGCCCGAGTTCTGGGCGATCTGACGGATCGGGGCCTCGAGAGCCTTGAGGACGATCTTGATGCCGGCCTGGACGTCGGGGTTGTCGTTCGCGAGCCCCTGGACGGCGGCCTTGGCGCGCAGGAGCGCGGTGCCGCCGCCGGGGACGATGCCTTCCTCGACCGCCGCGCGGGTGGCGTGCAGCGCGTCGTCGACGCGGTCCTTCTTCTCCTTGACCTCGACCTCGGTCGAACCGCCGACGCGGATCACCGCGACGCCGCCCGCGAGCTTGGCCAGGCGCTCCTGCAGCTTCTCGCGGTCGTAGTCCGAGGTGGTCTCCTCGATCTGCGCCTTGATCTGGCTGATCCGGCCCTCGATGTCGGTCTTCTCGCCGGCGCCGTCGATGATCGTGGTGGTCTCCTTCTCGATCCGCACGCGCTTGGCGCGGCCGAGCATCGGGAGCGTCACGTTCTCGAGCTTGATGCCGAGGTCCTCGGCGATCATCTGGCCCTTGGTCAGGATCGCGATGTCCTCGAGCATCGCCTTGCGGCGGTCACCGAAGCCCGGCGCCTTGACGGCCGCGACCTTCAGGCCGCCGCGCAGCTTGTTCACCACCAGGGTGGCGAGCGCCTCGCCCTCGATGTCCTCGGCGATGATCAGGAGCGGCTTGCCGGTCTGGACCACGGCCTCGAGCACCGGCAGCATCGCCTGGAGCGAGGAGAGCTTCTTCTCGTGGATGAGGATGTAGGGATCCTCGAGCTCGGCGACCATCTTCTCCGCATTCGTGATGAAGTACGGGGACAGGTAGCCGCGGTCGAACTGCATGCCTTCGACGACGTCGAGCTCGGTCTCGGCGGTCTTGGCCTCTTCGACCGTGATGACGCCCTCGTTGCCCACCTTCTGCATGGCGTGGGCGATCATCTCGCCGATCTCCTTGTCGCCGTTGGCGGAGATCGTGCCGACCTGGGCGATCTCCTCGGACGAGGCGACCTTGCGGGAGCGCGCGCCGATATCCTTCACGACCGCGGCCACGGCCAGATCGATGCCGCGCTTCAGGTCCATCGGGTTCATGCCGGCGGCGACGTACTTCACGCCCTCCCGGACGATGGAGGCCGCGAGAACGGTCGCGGTCGTCGTGCCGTCACCGGCGGTGTCGCTCGACTTGGAGGCCACTTCGCGCACCATCTGGGCGCCCATGTTCTCGAACTTGTCGACGAGCTCGATCTCCTTGGCGACGGTGACGCCGTCCTTGGTGATGCGCGGGGCGCCGAAGCTCTTCTCGATCACGACGTTGCGGCCCTTCGGGCCCAGCGTCACCTTCACCGCACTGGCGAGCAGTTCGACACCGCGCAGCATCTTCTCGCGGGCATCGACCGAAAAGCGAACGTCTTTGGCGGACATGGTGGAGCACTCGTCATCTGTCGTTTGGCCCTGAGGCGCGCCACAGCGGGCGCCTCGAAGGGCAGATCGTCGTGAGGCTCTGAGCGGCCTGATCCGCGCTAGGCGACGATGCCCAGGATGTCGGATTCCTTCATGATCAGGAGGTCCTGACCGTCAATCTTGACCTCGGTGCCGGACCACTTGCCGAACAGGACGCGGTCGCCGGCCTTCACCTCGAGCGGGTTGATCTTGCCCGCCTCGTCGCGCACGCCCGGTCCAGCGGCGACGACCTCGCCCTCCTGCGGCTTCTCCTTGACCGTATCGGGAATGATGATGCCGCCCTTGGTCTTCTCCTCGCCTTCGATGCGACGGAGGACCACGCGGTCGTGCAGCGGACGGAATTTCATCGTGGTATCCTGATCGTTCCCAAGCGAGATCCAACCGACATGATTGGCGCTGTCGCGGGAAAGGCTACGGCGAGACTGTCATCGCCGCCCGATCGACGCATTGTTAGCACTCACCGAGTGGAAGTGCTAATCTTATGAATGGGCCGGAGACCGGCTCATCCGGGCATTGGGGCGCGCCTTCGCGGCCGCTCCCGATTGACCCGCGCGGCGACACGACCGTCCGCCTCCCGTGGGTATGGCCAAGGGAGACGGCGCAGGGCGACGGCGCAGGGCGACGGTCCTTGCACTCGGCCGGGCATCGACGTGCGCCTGGCGGTGGAGGGCTGGCCAGGCGCAGGATGCCATGTCATGGGCAGGGCGGTGATCGATCATCCCCCTTCCTTCCAGCCCCTGTCGCTTGCAAGCTTGGGCTGGTCCGACTTCTTCGAAGTCCAGCGTGAACCCCACGAGGCCGATCTCGCCCCGATGCGGATCGCGACGCTTCACCGGTCTCGCTTGACCGCCCTGTCGGAGGCCGGATCCGTCGAACTGACGCTCGCGATCCACGCCAGCACGAGCGACTTCACCGTGGGCGATTGGGTTCTCGTCGATCCACGAACCCAGACCGTGCATCGCCGTCTCAGCCGCAGGACGGTCATGGAGCGCCGCACCGAAGGCAGCCGGACCCTTCAGGCCGCTGCGGCCAATGTCGACACGCTGTTCATCGTCACCTCCTGCAACGCCGATTTCAATCCGGCGCGACTGGAGCGCTATATGGCTCTGGCCAATCAAGGCGGCACAATTCCGGTGATCCTCCTCACCAAGGCCGACACGACAGCCGATCTGGGAACCTACCAGCGCCAAGCGTCCGAGTTGCAGCGCGGGCTCGACGTCGTAACCCTCAACCCCCGTCTCTCCGCGGCTGCAGACGCCCTCGCTCCGTGGTGTGGGCTGGGGCAGACCGTGGCGCTGGTCGGCTCCTCCGGCGTCGGCAAATCGACGCTGGTGAACACGCTGGTCGGTCCCGGTCAGGCCCAGGCCCAGCTGACCGGCGGCATTCGCGAGCACGATGCCAAGGGACGCCATACGACCACATCGCGTTCGCTGCATGCCATCGCCGACGGCGGCTGGGTCATCGACACGCCGGGGATGCGCACGCTGCATGTCAGCGGCGCCGCGGAAGGGATCGAAACGCTGTTCGCCGAGATCATCGAACGCGCGCCCCTGTGCCGATACCGCGACTGCACCCACACAAGCGAACCCGGGTGCGCCGTGCAGGCTGCCGTCGCGGACGGCAGCCTCGCACCTGAGCGGCTGATCCGTTGGCGCAAGCTGTTCGACGAGAACCGGACCAATACACCGACACCGGCTGGTCCACGCAGCCACCGACGTCCTCGCAGGTAGGCTGCGGCCCTGACTGTCCCGCTGCCGCGAGAGCGGGCGCCGGCGGCGCGCTCCGTGCTATGACGCCGGCATGACGCGCTGACCCTTCGCCCACACCCGTGGCAATCCAGGCTGCGAAGGCGGCCTCCTGTTCGGGTGGATCGATACGGTCTCGTCACAACGACCGGACATGCCGGAACCCTGAGTGGCTGGATAAGGTGAGCGTGACCGGAGACCAATCGGACGCGTTGCGCCCGCGACGCGTCGCCGTGCTCGGTGGCACCGGGACGATCGGGCGCGCGACGGTGCGCGCGCTGGTGTCACGGGGCCATGACGTGGTCTGCTTCGTCAGGCGTCGCGCCGACATCGACGACCCGTCAGGGCCGCCCGCGTGCTCCCGACTGCCTCCGGGCGCGACCGCAAGGGTGGTGGATGTGACCGATCCATCGTCCCTCGCCGAGGCGGGTTTCCGCGCCGAGCCGTTCGACGTCCTGGTCTCGTGTCTCGCCTCGCGCACGGGCTTGCCCGACGACGCCTGGGCGATCGATTATCGCGCGCATGTAAGTGCGTTGCACGCCGGGAAGGCGGCCGGCGTGACCCACGTCATCCTTCTCTCGGCGATCTGCGTCCAGAAGCCGGTCCTGGCGTTCCAGCATGCCAAGCGCGCGTTCGAGGGCGTTCTGGCCGCGTCGGGCCTCGATTACACGATCGTACGACCAACGGCCTTCTTCAAATCACTGTCGGGGCAAATCGATCGTTTGAAACGCGGGAAGTCGTTCCTGATTTTCGGCGACGGCACGCTGACGGCCTGCAAACCGATCAGCGACGACGACTTGGGCACCTACATTGCCGAGTGCCTCGACGACCCGGACCGGCGCAATCGCGTGCTGCCGATCGGCGGCCCGGGCGAAGCCGTGACCCCGAAGGCGCAGGGCGAGCAGCTCTTCGCCTTGCTCGGGCGCGAAGCGCGATTCACGCATGTGCCCGTGGCCCTTCTGGACGTCATCATAGTCACTCTGGCCATGCTCGGACGGCTGGTTCCGACCATGGCAGCCAAGGCCGAACTCGCGCGCATCGGGCGCTACTACGCGACGGAATCCATGCTCGTTCTGGATCCGGTGACGGGGCAATATGATGCGCGCGCCACACCGTCGACCGGCTCTGAAACTCTCTTCGACTATTATGCGCGCGTGATCCGAGGCGAGGCCGTTGCCGAGCGCGGCGACCACGCCGTGTTCTGACGGCGCGCCGTCTGGACGCCCGCAAGCGGGCCGCAGGGCCGCCCAAGCGGGGCGGAAGCCGACGCGCCGACCGGCGTCAGCTTCTCCGCTTCACCCACGTCGAGGCAGCCTGACCATCGTCGGCCGGAACCGGCGGGCGCCGGTGATCGCCTGAGAGCCTTGGTCGGGTGGATTGAGGCCGGCCTGCTCCCGAGCCGGGGGTGGCGCGAACAGGCACGACCGGCGCGTCCTCGCGCGCCTGACCACAGGTCTCCCGGGGCTGCTGCTGCAACCGGGCGTGGGCGGTCGCGGACCACGTTGCCGACCGGTCTTGGGGCGGATCTGCCAGCCATCGCCTGCCGGGGTGACCGGGCGAATGTGTCTCAGATCGACAGCCCGGCTTGGAGAACGATGTTGGGTCCAGGACCGAACCGACGTGTGAGACGAGGATGTCGTTCATGAGGGTTGCACTCTTCGCCGTCGCGGCCTGCCTGGCCTCCCCCCTGGGCGCCCCCGAGGATGCGGGACAGACGGTCGCCAGCGAGGGCGACTGGGTGCTCAGGAAGGCCGGTCACCCGTCGAGCGGGGACGCTGGCTGCATCCTGGCGCCGAAGACCCGATCGCGCATCCAGATCGTCGGCGACCGGCTCGAGGTGACGGGGCTGCCGAAGAATTCCATCCTCAACTATCAGTATCGGATCGACGACGGGCCGGTGTCGAACGCAATGTTCCCCACGGCGCAGATGCAGGAAATCGGGGTGATTTCGCTGAATGGCGATGTGCTCAAGAGCATCCTGAACGGCCGACGATTCAGCATCCGCCTGCTCGACAGATGGCACGAGGCCATCACGGAGGAGATCAGCCTCGCCGGCCTGCGCAGCCTGCGCGACCAGCGCGCGGACGCCTGCAAGTCGTCAGGGGCCGAGGGACAGCCGAGCCGAGCGCCCGGCTCCGGGTGAACGCCTCGGTCCCGTTCGGCACCCAGGTCATCCTGCCGGTCCGGCCGCGATCTCTCGCGGCACATCCGCGGATGCGCGTCGATCTCGCCAAGCACAAGGGCCTGTCCGGCGACGTGGTGCGCCTGATGGCGCTCGGCGGCGCCGGCCTCGCACGGTTCGGCCGGTCCTACGTCTCCGCGGATCTCGCCGCAGGGCGGCTCGCGCCGGTGCTGGAGCCGTTCAGTCCCGCCATTGCCGACCGGTGCCGACGTCTTACCTGCTGCGCCTAACGACAGACCTCGACGCGGCGTCGGGGGGAGAGGACATCATGAAGAGTCTCACCGCCACCCTGGCGGCGGCATTGTCCATCGCGCTTGCGAACGACGCGGCGCGCGCGGCCGAGCCCTCCACCGCGCCGGCGCCTGCCATCGAGCAGGTCGCACAATTCGACGGCGCCATGCCGACGGGCATCACTGTCGCGCCCAACGGGCGGATGTTCGTGAATTTCCCGCAATGGGGCGACAACGCGCCCTTCACCGTGGGGGAGGTGGTGAACGGGACGACGGTGCCCTATCCCGATCTCGCGACGAACCAGCCCGATCCGGCCGCCCCGGCCGCGCATTTCATCTCCGTGCAGAGCGTCGTCGCCGACGGCGCGAACCGGCTCTGGGTGCTGGATACGGCCGCGCCCGGCTTCCGCACGCCGCAGCCGGGCGGTGCCAAGCTGGTGGCGATCGACCTGGCCACGAACACGATCGTCCGTACCATCGTCCTGCCCGACAGCGTCGTTTTGCCGACGACCTATCTCAACGACGTCCGCTTCGACCTGCGCCAGGGCGAGGCCGGCGTCGCCTACATCACCGACAGTTCCAACGCGGGCATCGGCGGGATCATCGTGGTGGACCTCGCCACCGGAAAGGCATTCCGCCGCCTCTCCGGCCATGCGAGCACCGCGCCGGAGCCCGACTTCACCCCCGTCGTCGATAGCGAGCCGCTGATGAACCGCCCCGCCAACGGGCCGGCGAAGCCGGTCCGCGTCGCCAGCGATGCCATCGCGCTCTCGGCGGACGGGTCGCTGCTCTATTACGGCCCGCTCTCCGGCCGGACGCTCTATGCCGTGCCGACCGCCGCCTTGCGCGATCCCCGGGTGAGCGAGGCTGATCTCGCCGGCCAGATCCGCGACATGGGCGCCAAGGGCGCCTCGGACGGGATCGCCGAAGACGATCGCGGCCGGGTCTTCGCCGGCGATTACGAGCACAACGCCATCCGCGTGCTCGACCAGGGCAAGTGGTCCACCGTGGTCACCGATCCGGCCATCAGCTGGCCCGATACGCTGTCGATCGGGCGCGACGGTTACCTGTACTTCACCGCCAACCAGTTGCACCGGCAAGCGGGCTTCCACGAGGGCCGCGACCTTCGCCGGAAGCCCTACGCGGTGCTGCGCATCCGGATCGACAGCGGGCCCGTCCTCCTGACCCGCCCCTGAGACCGCGTCGCGGCTGAGGCCTGTGCCGGATCGCGTGGACGTTCTCCGGCGACAGATCCGACGCCCGGCTGCCGTGATGACGGACCTCGCCGCGCCTCGCCGGGGAGCCTTCTCGAGGGGGCGAGATCGGCGAACCGAAAGGCTGCCCGGCATGACCCCGTGCCAGAGCCTCCCCACGACCTTGAGCGCGGGGGCGCTGCCGCCAAGCTCCAGGGCCGGAAGCTGCGGCGGCGGGGACGGTTCCGGGATCCGCCCGTTCGGCTCCATGGATCCGCGTTGCGGCGGTGGACGATCGGCGCGCGAGAAAGCACTCTTGATCGCGTCATGCTGGCGTCGGATCTTCAGGATCCCGTCCGCCTTTTGCAGCGTCCCGATGCACACGAGCGGCGGTCCACAGGGGCGACGGCGTGCGGGTACGATCAATGATCCCGGCGGGCCCGTGGGGGGGCAGATACGGGCCCGCCGGGCAATCACACGCGAATTTGGAAGCGCGTGCGATCTTCTGGACGTCTCTGGAGACGGCGTCCTTACGTTGAGCGGGGCGTTACGGCCGCTCCGTCGACTGTCACCACGGCCGGCCCTGCGACGGCCTTTTCCGGCCGCTGCACCCGGAACCACAGGGCGTACAGGGCGGGCAGGAACAGGAGCGTCAGGACCGTACCGACACCGACGCCGCCGATGAGAACGTAGGCTAGCGCACCCCAGAACACCGAGTGGGTCAACGGGATGAAGGCCAGCATCGCAGCCGCCGCCGTCAGGATGACGGGCCGCGCCCGGCGCACGGTCGATTCCACGATGGCCTCATAATCCCCGAGGCCCGCCGCTTGGTCGTGGTGGATCTGGTCCACCAAGATCAGCGTGTTCCGCATGAGGATGCCCGACAGCGCGATCAGCCCGAGGATCGCGTTGAAGCCGAAGGGTTGGTGGAAGACCAACAGGGTCGGCGCGGCGCCGACGAGGCCCAGCGGTGCGGTGGCAAAGACCATGAACATGGTGGCGAACGAGCGCACCTGGATCATGATCACCGTCAGCGTCACGATGAGCATGATGGGGAACACCGCCACCAGCGACAGCATCGCCTTCTCGCTCTCCTCCACGGAGCCTGCCGTGTCGATGCGGTAGCCCGGCGGCAGCTTGGCTTTGATCGGCGCCAGCAGCGGAACGACCTGGGCGTGGATGTCGGGCGGCTGCTTGCCGTCGAGCACGTCGCCCTGCACGCGGATGTAGGTCTCACGGTTGTAGCGCTTCAGGACCGCATCCTCGGTGCGGCTCTCCAAGCGCGCCACCTGCGAGACCGGCACCTGGCGCCCGTCCTTCGTCGCCAGCGTCAGGTCGCCGATCTCCCCCAGCGAGCGCCGCTCGGGGCCGGGGCTGCGCAGGAGGACGTCGACGGAACGCAGGTTCTCCCGGACCTGGGTGGCGGGCGTGCCGTTGAGGTAGCTCTGCAGCTGCTGGCCGGCCTCCTTGGGCGTCAAGCCGATCAAGCGCAGGCGCTCTTGGTCGAGGGCAAGGTGGAGGCTCGGGGTCTTGTCGCCCCAGTCGAGATGGACCATGCGCATGTTGGGGTTCGTGGCCATCGCTTGGGCGACCTCACCGGCGATGCCGCGAATGATTTCGAGGTCGGGTCCCACGACGCGGAAGGCGACGGGGAAGCGGACCGGTGGTCCGAACACGATCTGGAGGACCCGCACACGGGCTTCAGGAAAGCGGCCGTCCTCGACGAGCTTGCGCACCTTGCCCCGGAGGGCGTCGCGGGCATGGGAATCGGCGGTCTGCACCACGATCTGCGCGAAGGCGGGATCGGGCAGTTCCGGGTCGAAAGAGAGCACGAAGCGCGGCATGCCCTGGCCGATATAGCTCGTGATCTCACGCGCCTCGGGCAACTCGCGAACCGCCGCCTCAATCCGCTTGACGCTGGCCTCGGTGGTGGCGAAGGCCGAGCCCGCCGGCAGGGTGACCTCGACGATGAGTTCGGGGCGCTCCGAATTCGGGAAGAATTGCTGCTCGACCTTGCCCATGGCCACGACGGCGAGTGCGAACAACCCCACCGTGATGCCGGCGGCGATCCACTTATGGTCGACAGACAGGCGCACGACGCGGCGCAGGCGTTCGTAGTTCTTCGTGGCGTAGATGGCGTCGTGCCCGCCCTCGACCTTCTTGATGTTGGGCAAGAGCTTGACGCCCAGATAGGGCGTGAAGGTCACGGCCACGATCCATGAGACGATCAGCGAGAAGGCCACCACCCAGAAGATGTTTCCGGCGTACTCGCCCGCCGTCGACGCGGCGAAGCCCACGGGCAGGAAGCCCGCGATGGTGACCAGCGTGCCGGTGAGCATCGGCGCGGCCGTGGCGCTCCAGGCGTAGGTCGCGGCCTCGATCCGGTCGGCGCCTTCCTCCATGCGCACCACCATCATCTCGATGGCGATGATGGCGTCGTCGACGAGGAGGCCCAGCGAGATGATGAGGGCGCCGAGGGTGATGCGGTCGAAGTCACGGCCCGTGACCATCATCACCACGAACACCGCCGAGAGCGTCAGCGGCACGGCCAGCGCCACCACGATGCCGACGCGGAAGCCCAGAGCCACCAGCGACACAAGGATGACCACACCGAGCGCGGTGAAGAACTTCACCATGAACTCGTTGATGGCATCGTCGATGACCTTCGCCTGGTCGGTGATTTTCGTGAAGGTGATGCCGACCGGCGTCTCGTGGTGGATCGCCACTTCCTCGGCGTTCAGCGCCGCGCCGAGCTTGAGGCCGTTGTAGCCGGGCTTCATCACGAGGCCGAGCATCAGGGCCGGCGCGCCGTCGTTACGGA
This sequence comes from Methylobacterium sp. XJLW, assembly GCF_003254375.1. Classification (NCBI taxonomy): domain Bacteria; kingdom Pseudomonadati; phylum Pseudomonadota; class Alphaproteobacteria; order Hyphomicrobiales; family Methylobacteriaceae; genus Methylobacterium; species Methylobacterium sp. XJLW. The sequence goes on from NZ_CP016429.1 coordinate 2,430,079, forward strand.
TCTCGAAGGTCTTCGGGTCCTCGTAGCCGCGCTTCACCGCGGCGATGTCGCCGAGCTTGAGGCTGCGGTCGCCGACGGCCACCGGGAGGTTGCGGATCGCGTCGAGCCCGTCGATGGCGCCGTCCAGGCGCAGGTACACCCGCGGGCCGTCGGCCTCGACGAAGCCAGCCGGCGTCACGTCGTTCTGGTTGGCGAGCGCCGCCAGCAGTTGCTGGCCGTTGATGCCGAGCGTGGCGAGACGCTGGTAGGAGATCTCGACGAAGATCTTCTGCGCCTGCTCGCCGAGGATGTTGATCTTCTCGACGCCCGGCACCCGCAGCAGGCGCTGCCGCAGGTCCTCGGCGCGAAGCACCAGTTGACGGTGCGGCAAACCCCTGGCCTGGAGCGCATAGAGAGAGAAGTAGACGTCCGAGAACTCGTCGTTGAACAGCGGCCCGAGCACGCCGCGCGGCAGGCTGGAAGCCTGGTCGGAGAGCTTCTTGCGCGTCTGGTAGAACTCCGACTGAAGTTTCGCCGGAGGCATGTTGTCCTTGAAGAAGACCTTCATCAGCAACAGTCCGGGCCGGGTCGTCGTCTCGACACGGTCGTAGTAAGCGAGTTCCTGCAGCCGCTTCTCGAGCGGGTCGGCGACCTGCCGCTGCATCTCGGTGGTCGTCGCCCCAGGCCATGCGGCCGAGACGGCCATTGTCTTCACCGCGAAACTCGGGTCCTCGCCACGCCCGAGCTTTTGGAAGGCGAAGAAGCCGGCACCCGTCAGGGCAATCAGCAGGAACAGGGTGACGGCCCGCTCACGGACGGCCACGGCCGAGAGGTTGAAGCGGCTCATCGGGCCACCCCGGTCATGCTGACCGGCGCTTGCCGCACCTTCTGGTCGGCTTTGAGGAGATGGGCGCCGAGGGCTACGATCCGGTCGCCGGGGTTCAGGCCGGCCACGATCTCGACCCGCTCCTCGCCCATTCGGGCGACCTGCACCATCTGCGGCCGCACGGTCTCGGTCGCGACGTCGTAGCGCCAGACCGCGGTGCCGCGGCCCTGGTCGAACAGCGCCGCGAGGGGAACCTCCACGCTCGCTGTGCGGACCGCCGCATGGGCCTTGAGCTGCAGGGTGACGGTGGCGCCGAGCGGCGCCGCCTCGCCGTCCCCCGAGAGGATGTAGCGCGCCCGGTAGGTGCGCGTGGCCGGGTCGGCGGTGGCGGACAATTCGCGCAGTCGGGCCGGATAGGTCGCCGCGTCCTCGGAATAGAGCGTGGCGGAAGCCTCGCCCTGAGCGGCGCGCCGGCTGCCCTCGGGTATGAACACTTCCGCCTCGCGCGCCCCGTCGCGAGCGAGCTTGACCACGGTCTGGCCGGCGGCGACCACCTCCCCAGGATAGGAGGGCACTTCCATGACGACGCCGTCGGCATCGGCCTTGAGCTCAGCATACCCCGCTTGGTTCTCGATCTGGCTGGCTTGGGCTTCGGCATTGGCGAACTGGGCGATGGCCGCGTCGGCCGCGCCCTTGTTCTGGTCGTAGGTCTGCTTGGAGGTCCAGCCGTCCGAGACGAGCTTACGGCTGCGCTCCTCGTCGGCCTTGGCCTTGATCATCTGGGCGCGGGCGGCATCGACGGAAGCGCGCGCCGCGTTGAGCGCGAGGGTGAAGTCGGTTCGGTCGAGGCGCATCAGCGGCTGGCCGAGGCGCACGCGGTCACCAGGATCGACGAGGCGCTCGAAGATCTTGCCTCCCACCCGGAAGCCGAGGTTGCTCTCGGTGCGCGCCCGGATCACGCCCGTATAACGGGAGACCGCGCCGGGGCTCGGGACGACTTCGGCGATCTGCACCAGGGGCGGCTCGGGGCTGACCGCTGTCTCGGCGGGCGAGCAGGCCGCCAGGGCCAATCCGGTCAGTCCGACCATCCATCGCGCGTCCATTGGCGATTCCCCGTAACCTTTGAGGGGCTTTGATATGATAGTCGTCATCTATTCCGGCTCGGTTCCATCGTCAATGGCCCGTGCTGCCGCCCATCCCGGGGGACACGATCACGGAAGGCCGGGGCCACGCGATGGGCTCCATGGCGACCGGCGACCTTGGGGGCAGGGGACGCACACCGCCGGGGTCGGGTCCGGGAGATCGCTCCGGATCGTCGCGCTGCGTTGAAGCTCAAGGCCGCGGCCTGCCACGCGGAAGGCGTGGCTCCTCTGGCAGCGCCGAGCAAGACCGCGCCCTCCCCGACACGGAGGAGCGCCTCGAAGGCTCCAAGGCGGAGGCCCAGCCTCGAGACGACGAACCATTCGTCCTGATGCGTCCTGTCTTGGCGGTGCGCGGTCACGTCGGAAGGCGGCAATCTCGACCGGCGAAGTCACAGGGCGCCCAGGCCGGCTTGCGGATCGGAGCGCAGACACTTATAGATTACGAATAACATCTATTTTTCGGCATCGAAGGCGCCGGGTGCTCGGCGCCTGTCGTCCGGAGCATCCCGGATCGCGAAGCCAGCCTGGGGCGGAGATCCCTGCCTGATGAACCTCGAAGATCATCCCACGGTGAAGCGTCTCCGTGCCGCCGAGCTATCGAGCGGGCCGGCCGCTGCAAGGAGGCCATTCGGGGCGGGCGAACTGCGACAGCTGGCCCTCGAATGCGGTGCGGACGACGTCGGGTTCGTCGAGATCGGCCGGTTCGAGCTTGAGCCGCAGCGGGACGAGATCCTGCGGCACTATCCCTGGACGCGGTCCCTCGTCAGCATCGTCGTCAAGATGGCGCAGGCACCGGTTCGCGGGACGCCGCGGTCCGTTGCCAACCTCGAATTCCACCGTGCCGGTCACGACATCAACGCCATCTGCGCCGCCATCGTCGCGCGCCTTCAGGATCATGGCATCCGAGCCGTCAACCCCTCCATGGGCTTCCCGATGGAGATGAACCAGAACCCCGGGCACGCCATCTGGATCGTGGCTCACAAGCCCGTGGCGGTCGCGGCAGGTCTCGGCCGGATGGGCATCCACCGCAACGTCATCCACCCGAAATTCGGGAACTTCATCCTGCTGGGCACGGTCCTGCTCGACCAGGACATCGACATCCCCGACGCGCCCATCGACTACAACCCGTGTCTGGAATGCAAGCTCTGCGTCGCGGCCTGCCCGGTCGGTGCGATCAAGCTCGAAGGCACCTTCGATTTCCAGGCCTGCTTCACCCACAATTACCGCGAATTCATGGGCGGCTTCACCGACTGGGTGGAGCAGATTGCGGACTCCCGCGACGCGCTCGACTATCGCCGGCGGGTCAACGAGCCCGAGACCGCCTCGATGTGGCAGAGCCTGACCTATGGGGCGAACTACAAGTCGGCCTACTGCATCGCCGTGTGCCCGGCGGGCGAGGACGTCATCGGCTCGTACCTGAAGGATAAAGGCGCGCACCGGCGCGAGATTCTGAAGCCGCTCCAGGATCGCCCGGAACCGGTCTACGTCGTGGCCGGCACCGACGCCGAGGAGATCGCCAGACGCAAGTGGAAGCACAAGACGGTGAAGCCCGTCGGCAATGGCATGACCCCCCGGACCATCGGTGGCCTCCTGACCTTCATGCCCATCGTGTTCCAGCGGGCGCAGGCGCGCGATCTCGACGCGGTCTTCCATTTCACCTTCACCGGCGCCGAGAGCCGCCAAGCAACCGTCACCGTCCGCGATGGAAAGATCGCCGTTCGCGACGGCTTGGTCGACAAGCCCAACCTGCGTGTGATTGCCGACGCCAAGACGTGGCTCGGGTTCCTCGCCAGGGAAAAGAGCTTGGTCTGGGCTCTGGCGAGGCGGAAGATCCGGATCTCCGGGGACCCCCGGCTGCTGCTGGCCTTCGGCAAATGCTTCCCGTCGCCCGAAATCCGGCGCAAACCCGTCGAGATCGTGCCCGAGACCTCGCTGCTGCGTCCCGCGATAACGCCCTACGCGCGGAACGACGAGGCGACCGGGACGGTGCGGTGGTTCGGCGAGCTGGAACTGCGCGACGTCGCGCAGGTCACCCGCACGGTCAGGACGTTCCGCTTCGTCGATCCGAAGGGCGGCGAGATCCCCTTCCGGCATGTGGCCGGGCAGTACCTGACGCTGGAGATCACGCGGCAGGGCATTCCGACCCGCCGCTCGTACACCATCGCCTCGTCGCCGACGTGGCGGGACCGTATCGAGATCACCGTCAAGCGCAAGGAGAACGGCGCAGTCTCCCGTTGGCTGCACGACGAGATGCGACCGGGCGACCGCGTCCAGGTCGAGGCGCCGAGCGGTGGCTTCGTGTTCTCCGGCAGGGAATGGCCGACCGTCGTGCTGATCGGCGGCGGCGTCGGGATCACGCCCATGATGAGCAGCGTGCGTTACCTGACCGAGACGGACTGGCCCGGCACGATCTACCTCCTCCTCAGCTTCAAAAGCCCGCAGGACTACATCTTCAAGGACGAGATCGAGACGCTGAGGAAGCGGAATCCCAGGCTACACGTTTCGGTCGCGATGTCCGCACCGGGTAGGGAGGCCTGGAAGGGTCATACCGGTCGCATCGATGCCCGCTTCGTCGCGGCCGCCGTGCCGGATATCGCGCTCCACCGCGCCCACATCTGCGGACCGACGCCCATGATGGACGCGGTCAAGGCGGTCCTGCTCGATCTGGGCGTGCCGGCCGGTCAGATACGGACAGAGGCCTTCGGAACGGACCGTCGCGATCCGACCGGAAGGACCGGACAGTCCGGCACGGTCGTCGGTCAGGTCAAATTCCTGGACACCGGTAAGACGTCTACGGCTCGCGAGGGAGCGACGCTGCTCGACGTGGCTGACGAGGCGAAGGTCCGCATCGACAGCGCCTGTCGCTCCGGGACGTGCGGAACCTGCATGGTGAAGCTGCGGAGCGGGACGGTTCGGATGCCCGTGCAGGACGCACTCGGCGACGGCGACAGGGAGGATGGCTACATCCTCGCCTGCCAGGCCGAGCCTGAAGGCGACGTGGAGTTGGAAGCGTAGCCCCGCGTTCGGGGGGGGGATTGATGCCGTTCAGCCCTCGGCGATGAGCGCATCTCGTGCCGCGCGGCGGGACACCCCCAGGGCGGGGTGATCCTTGGCTTCGACCGGCTGCTCGCGTTGGCCAATGCGGGCTTCGCTTCAGGCCGCTATCGCGTTGGGGCCATGACGCTCGACGTCGAGACCGGCACGGGTCTGTGGCCAAGCCTAGCGCCAACTCGGCTCCAAGCACCCGCGCCGCCCCTGAGCGGGCCGTCCCGGGCCGCCGGTTGCTCGCCTCCGTTGCCAGAACGCCGGCCTGACGTCATTCCGCCGGGGAGAAGGCCCCGCCCGCTCAAGATCCCGGCAAGCCGTCGCCGATGAGTCCAAACGCGTTTTGGGCCGGGCACTCTCACCAGGCGCAGGTCGGTTTGCGTCAGGGGGCGCCGTTCGCACCGTTTTTGATCGCAGCTCGGCAGCGTCCAGTGCGACGTCGCGGCGACGGGATGGGAGGGCGCTCAGGGAGTGCAATCCACAGGCCGCGGCTGCGGGGGCGAACCGACTTTTGGCGTGCCAACCCGTTGTGAGGAAACACCGGTTTCGGGTTGGTGGGCGACCGCGGAGACGCGACCCGCCCATGATCTCGAATTTCGTGTTTTTTATCCGCTGCTTACCTCGATGGCTGCGTTTGCCACCCATCCCAGTCCACGTGATCAACGCGGATCTCCGGGTAGTGCTGCGGACGACGACGGATTGATCAGCGCGCATCGGATGCGCGAGCGGGACATGCTTGGGTTCCAGCCACAGACCTGAGGCGGTCCGCCGCATTTTCCCATGGGGGAACCGGGGTCACATCTCACGCGGCTCGTACGGAGCCGTCGACATCGGCCGCGACATGATCGCGGGTTTAGCTCCATGGCCTCCATCAAAATTCGTGCGTCCGCTGACGGGACCTTTGCGGTCTGCCGGAATGGATCCGCCGTCGCCTCTGGCCTGACCCGAGCCCAGGCCGACCATCTGGTGGCGGTGCTCGGCTGGATTTCCTGAGGCCTCCGAGATCCCTCCCACCGCCTGCACGGGATGTGCGAGCGGCGTTCACCGGGAAGAGCAAGTTTGGATTGAAATGTCTCCAATCAGACATTAGGCCGCCGCCGCCGGCTTCAGGCTGGCCGTCCACGTCCGCCTACCGTTCGCCCCTCAGCGACAAGGGCGGGCATGGATGCCAAGGGGGGCGCGAAACGCTGCCCCTAAGCTCGACCGCGTCGTCGCCGGCTCGGCGAACCCTCGCCGAAACTTCCTGCTCCCTCACGCCGTAGCGTAGGCGTCCCATGCCGATGTGGAGGCGCTGCGGTGACGTTGATCAGTCTGGCTTGCTTCGTGGCTGGAACGGCCTCTGCCGCGGCGTCTCTCATCAGCGACCGTCTGCGCGTCATTCTTGAAGCTGCGGGTGGCTCCCTGTTTCTGGTCGGCCTTTGCGTGCTCGGCGCAGAGTTGCCGCTGTTCAGATAGGGCCCATTGCAGCCTCCCGGCGGCCTCACTGCATCGAGGCCCGCGACGGCAGGTCCGCCGGAGCTGCCAGGGCTTCCGGCTTGGCGCACCCGCCCCCGCGAGCGCTCAAAAGCCTCGTCCCCGCTTCCGGGGCACTCGGTGGGCTTATACGAGCCCGTGTGGACCGGACCGGTCCTTCAGAATTTTCCAGCGATGGTTAGACGTACCGCCGTAGGCTCGACCGGGTGAAACACGCGGTCGATCAGCCCCTCGGCGGGCTCGCCGGGCAACCGTGAAACATACGCGTAGGTGATCTGGTCAGACTTGCTGTTCGTCAAGTTCAGTACGTCCAGCGAGACGCTGATGCCGTTGTCGAAATTGTAGCCCACCCGGCCGTTGAACAGCGCGGTCGCCCGCGAGCGGATCGCGTTGTCCTCAATCAGCGGCCGGGGGCCGAAGTAGCGGAAGCGGAGTGATCCGAACCAGCCTAGCGGCTCGCCGAAGGTCACGCCCGCCGACGCGATGGTCGTCGGCGCTTCAGGAACCCGGTTGCCCACCGGGTCGTAGTCCGAGAAGCGAGCGTTCGTGATCGTCAGGTCGCCCTCCAGCGCGAGCCAGGGCGTCACCGCATACCGATTGGTCCATTCCACGCCGAAGCGGCGGGTCGGGCGGCTCGGCTCCGTGGTGCCGGTATCGCCCTGGAACAGGTTCTCTGAGGCGAAATCGAGCCGGAACAGGGCGAGGCTCGTCTCCAGTCCGGCAATGGACCGGTTGCGCAGGCCGATCTCGTAGCCCGTGGAGGGCACGAGGAAGGGCGAGCGGGTCGTGTTGAACAGCGAGGAGGTCGGATCCACCGTGGCGGTCACGCCGCGCACATCGTTCGAGTGGAAGCCGCCGCCGTAGTTCACGAAGAGTTCGGTGTCGAACCACGGCCCGAGCGTCAGGCCGAGCTTTGGGTTGACGATGCCATCGCGCGCCTTGCCCGAATTGGCCGGCGTGTCCGAGACGACGCTGGCGTAGTATCCGTCCGCGCGGAAACCGACGCTGGTGCGCAGCCAGTCGGTCCAGCGCACGCGGTTGTCGAAGTAGAAGGCTCCACTTGTCTCCAGCACCCGGTCGTCGAGCACGCCCGAGCGATACTGCCGGTTCGTTGTGTTGAACAGGCCGACGCGGATCGAGTCGGTGCGGGTCTGCACGCCGATCTCGTTTTCCATCGGCCTCCCGAACAGGTCGCCCTGGAAGATGTGCAGGGCCTCGCCGCCGCCGATGATGCGCTGATCGAGCTGGTGGAACTGGTCGCCGTTCACCGGATCGTTGAGGAAGTAAGTGAAGTCGTTGAACAGGTTCAATTGGGATCGGATGACGTAGGCCGAGGCCCGCGTCACGCCCGTGTCGTCCGTTGCGCTGAACTTGCCCGAGAGCGAGAAGCGCGAGGTGTCGCCGCCATCGGTCGGGTTGATCGTGCCGTAGCGGCTGATCAGCCCCTCCGCCACAGCGCGCTCTGGGATCTGGTTGGTGGCGGTCCAGCGCGCCGCGTAGGCCATGCCGGTGACCGAGAAGCCGTCGAGCGGCGTACCCTGGCTGTAGCGGGCCACGCCGTTGATCTTGCGCAGGGCGTCCGGGACCACCCACGGGCCGTCGTAGACCTGGGCTTCCCCCGCGAGGAGGAGGTTGCCCTCACCGAGTGGTACGGTGGTGATCGAGAGCGCGCGCTTGTAGCCGAAGCTGCCGATGGAGGTCAGGGCGACGTTTTTCGCGGTCGTGTCGAGATAGTCGATCCGCACGGAGCCCGCAGAGGCGAAGTCACCGTCGCGGACGAAGTACGGACCCTTGTGGAACTCCACCGCGCCGACGAGTTCCGGGATCAGGAAGTTGATGTCGGCGTAGCCTTGACCGTGGGCATGGGTTCGCATGTTGAGCGGCATGCCGTCGAGGAACAGGGCTATGTCGGTGCCGTGGTCGAGGTTGAACCCGCGCAAGAAGAACTGATTGGCCTTGCCCTCGCCGGAGTGCTGCGTGACGATCAGGCCCGGCACCGACTCCAACACTTCGCCGGGGCGCGTCACCGGACGGCTGTTAAGCTGTGCGCCCGTGATGACACCCGAACTGGCGGAAGCCACGGGGGTGCTGATCCCACCGATCCCGGTCGTACCCCCGACGTAGCCCGCGCTCGCGGCCGGACCGACGCGCGGCGATGCGGCTACGGCTGTGTCGGCGGTGACCGAGATCTCCTCCAGCGTCGTCTCGGTGGTCGCCGCACTCGGCGTGGAGCGGTCCTGAGCTGCGGCCGCCGAGGCCAGGGCGGCGAGGCCGACGCCCGACCAGGTCGAGAGCATTCGGATGGTGGGACGACGGGACACGGGAGCCTCGGGCGACGGGAGTGGCACGTCACCGCGAATGAGGTCTCCACGCCCAGCGTCAGCCCGGCGCTTCGACACCCGTCAGGACACCCCGCCCGACGCGTTTCGCGTGTGACCACGACTGACGGCAGGTCTCCTGGCTCGCGGGTCACCGCCCTCGCACCGTCTTCCCGGATGAGGCACATCCAGTGACGCGGTGGTGCTGGGCTCGCCGCTTACAGTTGCGGGGGCAGCCGCGGCTTCAGGGCAAGCCCTTTACCGCGTTCCCTTTTGATCCCCGAAGGGAACCGTCGCTGTCACCATCCGTCGCCTTGTCAGGCCACGTCAAGCCATGAGGAAGATCGGCGACCGTGTGTGGCCTCGCTGTGACAATGGGGTCCGTAACCTCGCCGTTATCGAACGGTCGCTTCCGCGCATCGAGCCAATTACCGCGTCACACCCATTGCCGAACTTGACCGGACGCGAAGCGACACGGTTTGGCTATAAGAGGCTTGATCACCTGTGGTTCGATCGCCCGATCTAAAGCCTCGATGGCGGCTCGGAGTTGCTCCGGTCCGAGTCCTGACGCGTATACGGCAAGGCCGAGCGCGGCTTGGCGTGACCCATAAGCTCGGCGATAACGCTGCTGTTTACTGTTGTGGTGTGCTTAGAGGCCCGTTGGAGATAGGTTGCGAAGCATCGTCTGAAGCTATGGACATCGACCTGTTTGCTGGGCCCAAGCACCTTCTGGCAAAAGGTGGCAAATCGCTTCACCACGATCCAGCTTCGCTTCCCGTCCGGCCCCGCGGGCGTGAGACCCGAGCATACCCAGCCGTCTGACGAGCGTGCAACGCGCTGCTGCAAGATCGGCCTAGCTGATCCATGAACTGGTACGACGCGCCGGGCATGCTCCGTTTTCCGTGAGAGATGCGGAACGCTCGCCCCTCTGTGCGCATGTCGGCGGTGCGAAGCTGACAAAGCTCGCTGATGCGGCAGCCGGTCAGTAAGCCGACCCGCATGAGGTCGAACAGCACCGTCCCCTACCGCGCAGGCCCATGATCGCCACAGGATCAGCCGTGAGGAGCGTGACAAGCTCATCAGCGGTGTCGGCGCGCTTCGATGGCTCCTGCCTCGATCTATTCGAGAAGCTACCCTGCCCCTGCCACGGATTGTCGGCGACAAAGCCACGCTTGATGAGCCGCTGCCACATCGAAGAGAGCGCCGCGATCTGTCGATGGACCGTGGCCTGAGACGCCCGACTCCGCAGGAGCACGTCGCTGACGAACTCACCCGCGGTGCGTCGATCCACGCCGCGGACGGCATAGTTTAACGGCTGAGTTTGTGCGAACTCCCGGACGGCAAGGGCATGCTGCATCCGAGATTGCTTGGTCTGGACCCCATCGATCTCCATCAACCAGCGCTCCAGCGTCGTGAGCATTGTGGTCTGGCGCGATGCCCCCCCTGGATGAGCATGATCGCGGCCATCCTTTCGGGTCGTCTTTTGGGGAGAGAATGAGGCGTTGGGTCGGGGCACTCTCGCCCGGTATCGTCGCGGGACCGTCCTGAACCGGTCAGGGCAGCCGCCCGGGCGGGCTGCCAACCGTCCGAAACGGTCTGCGCACCGATCCAGTCCCAGAGCAGCGCCAGCGCGATCCACCGTCGCTGCCGCGCAACAGCCTCGGTGCTCGCGTCGAGACCCCGGACGAGGTGGGTCTGTCCGACCGTGGAGACGAGATGGGATGGCACCCTGAGTCGCACGGACCAGCGCCCACGACGGCATTGCAGGTCGTCGGCGCGCCGCACCTTTGGCCTCATCCCGTACGGCTACGATGACGCTGTGTCACCAAAGCTGGCCGGACGAAGCGAGAAAAGCGCTGCTTTTATAACATCTTAGGGCTAAATGGCGGAGACGGAGGGATTCGAACCCTCGATACCCATTTCTGGGTATGCTCATTTAGCAAACGAGTGCCTTCAGCCGCTCGGCCACGTCTCCGGCGCTCTGGCTCTAGAAGGTCGGATCCGGCGGGTCAACCCGATCCTGGCGGGCGGCGGCCACGCGGCGGCGCTCGACATGCTTCGCGACGCGCAGATGCCGCGAGATCGCGTAGTTCATCGCCGTCAGGAAGCCGTAGGTGCCGCGCACGAAGTGGCGGCGCCCGAGATAGGCCTTCAGGAAGTTGCCCGGCAGTTCCACGAACACCCGCCAGGTCGGGATCACCACGCCCCGCGTCTCCAAGTCCTCCGCCTGCTGGTCGGAGTAGCGATTCAGCTTGTCGAGCTGGTCGCCGAGCGAGCGCACCGAGAAATGATGGATCACGCCCCTGAGCCGCCCCGGCGTGACGCCGGGTTCCAGCGCCACCCGGTCGTGCACCGGCGAGGCGGCGTAACGGCCCCGGTCCTTCCTGTAGAGCCGGACCGGCGTCAGGGTGTAGGCGAGCGGGTGCGGGCGGCCCTCGCCGGGAAAGATCTCCGCGATGCCGATCCGCCACGCCGGCCGGCGCGGCTCGCCCGCGGCCCAGAGGGCCCGGATCTCCTGGACGAGATCCTCCGGCACTACCTCGTCGGCGTCGAGGTTCAGGAGCCAGACATGCCGGCACTGCTCCTCGGCGAACCGCTTCTGCGGGCCGTAGCCCGGCCAGGGATTGTGAATCACCCGCGCGCCGAGCGCGGCCGCCAGCGCCTGCGTGCCGTCGGTGGAGCCCGAATCGACCACCACGAGATCGTCGGTCAGGCCCCGCACCGCCCGGATCGTCGCGCCGATCCGGTCCACCTCGTTGTGGGCGATGATGAAGACCGACAGCGGCAGCCGCCGGTCGGCCGCCGCGACCGACGGGGATGCGGGCGCGCCGCTCACGCCAGCCAGTCCGGCACCCGGTCGAGGGCGATCAGCGCGTCGACGTCGAGGCGCGGTCGCACCACGGCCGCCCGGTCCCCCCGCACCAGAACCTCCGGCACCAGGGGCCGCGTGTTGTAGGTGCAGGACTGCACCGCCCCGTAGGCGCCGGCGCTCATCACGGCGATCAGGTCGCCCGCCGCCACCGCCGGCATGTCGCGGTTGAGAGCGAGATAGTCGCCGCTCTCGCAGACCGGGCCCACCACGTCGGCGACGAGGCGCGGCGTCCCGGAACTTGGCTCGAGGACCGGCCGCAGGGCGTGATAGGCCTCGTACAGGGTCGGGCGGATCAGGTCGTTCATCGCCGCGTCGACGATCACGAAGGTGCGCCCCTCGCTGTGCTTCACGTAGAGCACCCGCATCACCAGGATCCCGGCATTGCCGACGATCATCCGGCCGATCTCGAAGACCGGCCGCAGGCCGAGCGGGGCGAAATGCGGCCGCAGGGTCGCCGCCAGGGCGGCCGGATCCGGCGGCGGCGCGTTGTCATCGCGATAGGGGATCCCGAGACCGCCGCCGAAATCGATGTGGCGCAGGGGATGGCCGGCCGCCATGAGCGTCCGGGCGAGGTCCGCCAGCAGCCGGGCCGCGTCGGCGAAGGGCGCCAGATCGGTGATCTGGCTGCCGATATGCATGTCGACGCCGTGCACCGCGATCCCCGGCAGGGCGGCGGCAGTGGCGTAGACCGCCGGCGCCCGGGTGATCGGGATGCCGAACTTGTTCTCGTACTTGCCGGTGGAGATCTTGGCGTGCGTGCCGGCATCCACGTCGGGGTTCACCCGGATCGAGACCGGGGCCTTGAGGCCGAGGCCCACGGCCACGTCGGACAGGACCGCGAGTTCCGGCTCGCTCTCGACATTGAAGCAGAAGATGCCGGCCTTGAGCGCGGCCTCCATCTCGGCGCGGGTCTTGCCGACGCCGGAGAACACGATCTTGCCGGGATCCACCCCAGCCGCCAGCGCCCGCTGCAGCTCGCCCCCCGAGACGATGTCCATCCCGGCGCCCTGGGAAGCGAGGGTGCGCAGGACGGCCTGGTTCGAATTCGCCTTCATGGCGAAGCAGACCAGCGCGTCGTCGGCCGCGAAGGCCTCCGCGAAGACGCGGTAATGCCGCTCGAGGGTGGCGGTGCTGTAGCAGTAGAACGGCGTCCCGACCTCCGCGGCGAGGCCGGTCAGGTCGACCGCCTCGGCGTGCAGGCGGCCGTCGCGATAGTGGAAATGGTGCATCTCGGCCGTGTCTCGTCTGCGCGCCGGAGCGCGGCCTGTTTCCCGTGAAACACCCCGCCGCAGGTCGACGCGGGCGCACGCCGACGACCGGATCCGACCGGGTCACCGGGCGCGGAGCACCACGACGGCCTGCCGGCGGCGTGGCGCCGTGCCGGCCTCAGCCCTCTACAGCAGCGGATCCAGAATGAAAGGCTCCTTCGGCACGCGGTAGCCCCGCCGCGCGCCGCGGCTGGTCTCCACCGGCGCATCGGTGCCGCCCGGCGGCACTGCCGCCACGGAGAGTTCGTCGCCGGCGCGCACCGAGGCCGCATCCGGCTCCGGGGCGCCCCCGCCGAGGCCGACGGAGACCGGCAGCGTCCGCCGCCCGGTCGCCGCGCCCACGCTCGCCGGCGCGGCGGCCGGGGCCGCCGTCTGCGGCGGTTCCAGGGCACCACGCCGCCCGCAGGCGGAGACCGCCAGGGCCACGAGGCCGGACACGGCGAGGAGTTTCAGGGCGGGTTTCGACAACATCGCGCGAGGGTCCGGCGGGCTCGGCACCGGCACGCGAGGGCCGGCGGGAGCGCTACCTTAGCCGTTGCCGAGCCCCGGCGCGAGCGCGCCCCCGCCACAGGCCGGGCTCGGTCCTCGGCCGACGGCCCGCTCGGGGGACTTTCGGCCGAGGATTGTCAGCGGAGAGGCGTCAGCCCCGCCGCTCCTTGCCGCCCTGCGAACCCTGCCGGTTCTTGGCGGGGGCGTTCTGCTGCTGCTCGGCCTCGTAGGCGTCGATCGCCCGGCGGCAGTTCTCGCTCAGCTTCTTCCAGTTCTTCTGGAAGCAGGCGTCGGTGGCCGGATCGTCGGGGGCCAGATTGCCGCAGTAGGTCAGGTAATCGCCGGTGCAGTACTTCTTCAGGGTCTCGTTGCCGCGCTTCGTCTGCTGCGCCGCCGCCGGCAGCGTCAGGACAACGGACGCCGCGACGGCGAGGGCGATCGGCTTCAGGCGCATGGGTATCCGTACCATCTGTCGAAGTTGTGAATGCGTGACGCGTCGACGTTGCGATGATGCCTTTGCGTGGTCGAAACAAGGCAGTCGTCGCAGGTTTTCGGTCCGGTTCTGGTGGTAGAGGCCCCGTTTCGGAGGCGGATCCGCTCAAACCCGTTCGTGCTGCGGCATCGGCGCGGCGGCGCGGGGCATCCGGCCCGGGCCCGTGAGGGCGTCGGCGACCTCGACGATTCGCCGGCGCAAATCGGCGTTCTCCCGCTCGATCCCGGCTTGCCGATCCGGTTGCCGGTCCGGCTGCCGGTCGCCGGAGCGGTCGTTCTGCCGGTCGGCCAGGGTCAGGGCCAGAGCCTCCTCGGCCGCCTTCAGGCTGGCGCGCAGATCGTCGCGCTCGGCCGCCAGCGCGGCGGCGTCCGGTGCCGGGGCCGTGCCCTGCCGGAGCGTCAGGAGGCTGTCGAGCAGGTCGGCATGGGCGTCCTCGAGGGCCTGGAGCGTCGCGAGGCTCGCGGTGCCGTCCTCGCGGGCGATCGCCAGTTCGGCCTCGAGCTCCCGGGTCTTGGCCTGGACCTGGGCGATTTCGGCATCGCGGGCCGCGACATCGCGTGCCAGGGCGGCGACCCGCATCGTCCCGGCTCCGATCGCCGCCATGTCGGCCTGCCGCCGCGCCTCGACCGTCTCGACCCGGCGCTCCAGGCGGCGCTGCTGGACGGCGAACTGCGCGCGCAGGAAGTCGCGCTCCGCCGCGATCTCGGCCGGCGACAGGGGCAGGCGCGCCTCGGCCCGGCGTCGCTCCAGGCGTGCGGCACGCGCATTCAGGGCCGGCAGCAGCAGCAGGCCGCACAGGCTCGCCGCCAGGAAGCCCAGCGCGAAGATCATCACCGTTTCGATCACGAGGGTGCAGTCCGCGCATCCGGCCGGAAAACCCGACCCAAGTCCACTCTAGCCCAGGTTGGCCGCGGGGGTGAAATCCTGCGGCACCGGTCAATCAGAACGGATTCCTGATCAGAACGGGTTCCAAGTCGGCTCACGGGTGAACTTCAAATAACCGACATTGATCCCGAGGCGCGCGCCCACGCCGCTGCGGATCGGCACGACGATGGTCCGGTCGTTGACCACCGCGGTCATCCCGAAGCCGCCCACGAGGTAGGCCGAGCCGTCGACGCCGGCGAAGCGGCGATACAGGTTGCGCACGTTCGGCAGGTTGTAGACCAGCATCATGGTGCGCGCGCCGTCGCCGCCGACGTCGAAGCCGAGGGACGGGCCCTGCCAGTAGATGCGCCGCTGCCCGGCATTGCGGGTGTAGAGGGTGCCCTCGCCGTAGCGGACGCCCGCCACCAGGGCGCCGCCGCCCTCCTGTCCGAGGATATAGCCGTTGGGCTCGCCCCAGCGCCGGCCCGCCTCCTCGACGGTGAGCGCGAGGCCGCGCGACACGGTGCCGAAGAACCGGTGGCCGGATTCCACGATCTCGCCGGGGCGGAAGGTCTCGGGCGTGTCGAGGTCCTCGCCGGCCGCCCGGGCCGGCTCCGCGGCGGCGAGGCCGGCGAGAGAGGCGCCGAAGGGCGCGCCGAGAGCCAGGCCGAGGCCCGCCCGCAGCAGGGTGCGGCGGTCGGTGCCGCGATCGTCTCGTGCCATCATCGTTGTCTCCTCGCCCGGTTCGATTAACGGTTCGTGCGATGGACCTGGGCCGCTCTCGTCCCGCCGGGCCGGCAGCGGCCGCGCCTGCGCCCCGGATCGGCCGGGGCGCCGCCATCCATCCGGGCCGTGCGTCCCGCGAACCCGGGCGGATGAGTCGGACCAGCTTCTGAGGGAATTCGCAAGATGTGGTTAACGCGTCCTGACCCCGCGGCCGCGGCGATCATCCCGGGGGCGGCGCTGACGATCACGCTGGCCCTCGCGCTGACGGCCACGCTGGCCCCTCTGCCGGGGGTCGGCCCCCGCCGCGCCGCGGCCGAAGAGGGCCTGCCGTCCCAGACGCGGATCGCGCTGCTGACGCTCAACGGCTTCGACCCCGTCAGCTACTTCCTGGAGGGCGGGCCGCAGGCCGGGGCGGCCCGGTTCGAACTGTCCTGGGACGGCCGGGTCTGGCGCTTCGCCAGCGGCGCCAACCGCGAGGCCTTCCGGGACGATCCGCCGGTCTACGCCCCGCGCCTCGGGGGCTACGACGCTGCCGGAATCCTCGAGGGCCGGCTGGTGGATGCCGATCCCCTGGTCTTCGCGGTGATCGGCGAGCGCCTCTACCTGTTCCGGAATGCCGAGCGCCGCGCCCGGTTCCTGGCCGAGCCCGACCTGGTCCGGCAGGCGGAGGCGGCGTGGCCGGCCCTGCGTGCCCTGCAGGACGTCCCGCCTATGGATGCGCCGCGCTGAGCGGCACCGTCGGCCTGCTGGTCGGCAGGGCGAGGCGCGGGGCCAGGGCGGGATCGCCCAGGGCCGCGAAGGGCCCGTTGCGATGATCGGGCCCGTGCTGCCCGTAGCGGATCGGGCCACCGCCGGGCACCACCACGCAGCCCCCCGCTGCCGCGACGATGTGATCGCCCGCGGCCGTATCCCATTCCATGGTCGGGCCGCAGCGCACGTAGATGTCCGCCTCGCCGGCGGCGATCAGCCCGAACTTGAGGGCGGATCCGACCTGGCGCGTCTCCAGGACGGGCAGCGCCGCGAGGCAGGCGGCGGTTTCGGGATCGCCGTGCCGCCGGCTGCCCAGGGCGACGAGGCCGGCCTCCGGCGCCGGTCGCGTGTGGACCGGCCGCCCGGCCCCTGGCCGGCCGGCGACCACCGCGCCCTCGACGGTTGCTGCGCCCGCCCACCAGACCCGGCCGAGCCCCGGGGCCGCCAGGGCGGCGGCCACCGGGCGGGCGCCGGACACCAGCGCGATGTTGACCGAGTAGTCCGGCGTCCCGGCGAGGAAGTCGCGGGTGCCGTCCAGGGGATCGACGAGGAAGAAGAGGTCGGCCGGCCGCGTCGCGTCGGTCTGGGCGCGCTCCTCGGCCACGACCGCGATCCCCGGGAAGCGTCCGGCGAGGGCCTCGACGATCAGGTCCTCGGCCTCGGTGTCGGCGGCGCTCGACGGTGAGCCGTCCGGCTTCAGGGCGTGGGGGCAGGGGGCCCGATGGTAGCGGCGCAGGATCTTGCCCGCCGCGCAGGCGATCTCGGCGAGCGCCGCGGCGATCCGCTCACGCTCCGGTTCCGAGATCGTCGTCGCGCTCGTCATGGTCCCTCCGGAGGCGACCCTGAATGCCCGAGCCCGCCGGCAATGTCGACCGTGTCTCCCGGGTGTGCGGCCAGCCTGTCGGGCCGGGACGGCCCCGTCAGCCGTGCTCCGGCGGGACATCCGCGGCGCCCGGCATCCGCAAAGTCCGCCGGATCCGCGCCAGCAGGGCCTGGCTCCGGCGCCGGTGGCGGCGCAGCTCCGCCGCGAGGCTGCGGGCGTCCGGAAGGCCCACGGCCTTGGCGATCTGCCGGGCCGCGGTCTCGGAGGGCTCCGCGGCGGGATCGGTCATCACGAGTCGCTGCCACTGATAGACGGCGTCGAGGAACCCGTAGGTCTCGGCGAGGGCCTCGCCCGTTGCCGCGGGCAGGAGGCCGCGCGCCGCCGCCTCCCGGAACAGCGCCTCCGCGCCGAGGCCGATGCAGCCGGGCCAGTCGCGGGCCCGGCTCAGCACGAGGGCCTGGGCCAGGAAGTCGAGGTCGAACAGCGCGCCCGGTGCGAGCTTCAGGTCGAAGGGGCCGGCATGGCCCCGCTCCCGGGCGACCAGGGCCCGCATCGCGCCCGCCTCGGCGCAGACGGCGGCGGTTTCGCGCGGTTGCCGGAGCACCCGGGCGATCGCGGCCGTGACGTCGGCCGCCAGGGTGGCGTCGCCGGCCACGACCCGGGCGCGGGCGAGCGCCATGTGCTCCCAGAGTTCCGCCTCGCCGCCGTGATAGGCCGCGAAGCCGCTGAGCTGCACGGCGGGCGGGCTGTGGCTGCCGTAGGGCCGCAGCCGCAGGTCGACCGCGTAGAGCCGCCCCCGCCGCGTGGCCGTGGTGAGCGCCGCGAACACGCGTTGCGCCAGCCGGTTGTAGGCCACCACGGCGTCGAGGGGGCGCCGGCCGTCGCTGGTGCGATTCTCCGGGTCGAAATCGTAGAGGAAGACGAGGTCGAGGTCGGATTCCGCGCTGAGCTGCCGGGATCCGAGGCGGCCCAGCGCCAGGATGCAGCAGCGTCCCTTGG
Source organism: Methylobacterium sp. XJLW (assembly GCF_003254375.1). Taxonomy (NCBI): domain Bacteria; kingdom Pseudomonadati; phylum Pseudomonadota; class Alphaproteobacteria; order Hyphomicrobiales; family Methylobacteriaceae; genus Methylobacterium; species Methylobacterium sp. XJLW. The sequence continues at coordinate 2,448,146 of NZ_CP016429.1, forward strand.
GCAGCGTGCCGTGGTCCAGGGCGAACCGGCGCTCCTCCGCCTCCAGGCTCAGCGCCACCGTCGCGTCGGCGATCGCCGCGTAGGCCTCCCCGGCCTGGCGCGGCGTGAGGATGCCCGACAGGAGGCGGGCGCCGGTGACGAAGGTCATCTGCCGCGTGGCGTCCCGGCAGCGGTCGAGGCTCTCCTCGTGGCTCGCCGGCTGTCCCAGGAGCGCCCGGTACTGCGCGCGGACCTGATCGGGATCGGTGGTCGGCGTCACGAAATCTGCGTCGAGCACGGTGTCGAGGACGTGCGGGCTCAGGCCCACCGTGTCGGCGAGGCGGGGTGCCGTCCCCAGGATGTCGGCGAACAGGAGGCGCAGGCGCTCGTGCGAGCGCAGGATGGCGAGGAGTTCCGCCACCGCGGGCATCCGCGCGAAGGCCCGGTCGAGGGCGAGGAGCGCCGCGTCCGGATCGGCGGTTCCGCCGAGCGCCCGCAGCAGCGCCGGGAGCACCTCGGCGAGGATCTCCCGGGCCCGTCCGGTCCGCAGGGCCGGGCGGCGCCCGAGATGCCAGCCCTGCACGGTCTCCCAGGCCAGGGGCGGATCCCGGAACCCGAAGGTGCCGAGCCGCGCCAGGGTCGCGGGCTCCGGCTCGCTCGCGCCGAAGACCAGGGGGGCCCCGTCCCCGCCGGCCTCCGGCCCGGCCTCGAACAGCAGGGCGTAATGCGCCTGGACCCGGCCGGCGTGGTGGAGCAGCGCCGCCTCGAAGGCCGCCAGGTCGGAAAAGCCCGCGAACAGCGCCAGCGCGGTCAGCGCCTCGGTCCCGGTGGGCAGGCGCTGGGTCTGCTCGTCCCGGATCATCTGGATCCGGTGCTCCAGGGTGCGCAGGAACGTGTAGGCCGCACGCAGCTCGTCCCGGGCCTGCCCGTCGATCCAGCCCTGCGCGACGAGTTCGGCCAGCATCGCGACCGTACGCCGCCCCCGCAGGGCGGGCTTGCGGCCGCCGAAGACGAGCTGCTGGGTCTGAACGAAGAACTCGATCTCCCGGATGCCGCCGCGGCCGATCTTGATGTCGTGGCCGCCGACCGCGATGGTCTCGTGTCCGCGGACCATGTGGATCTGCCGCTTTAGAGCGTGGATCTCGGCGATGGCCGGGAAGTCGAAGTGCCGGCGCCAGATGAACGGCGCCAGTTCCGCGAGGAACGCTTCGCCGGCCGGGATGTCGCCGGCGATCGGTCGGGCCTTGATGAAGGCCGCGCGCTCCCAGTTCTGGCCGAGCGTCTGGTAGTAGTCGAAGGCGAAGCCGGTGGAGAGCGCCACCGCGGTGGAGCCCGGGTCCGGCCGCAGCCGGTAGTCGATGCGGTGGACGTAGCCGTCCGCGGTCCGGTCGGCCAGGAGCTTCACCAGCCCCTGCGCCAGCTTGACGAAGAAGGGCTTCGGATCGCCGCCGGTGGCCGCGGCGGCGGAGCCGGCCTCGTAGAAGACGACGAGGTCGATGTCGCTCGAATAGTTCAGCTCGCAGCCGCCGAGCTTGCCCAGGCCGAGGACGATCAGGCCGGACCCGTCCTGCGGCGCCTCCGGATCCGCGGGCCGGAACCGCCCGGCCGCCATCCCCTGCCGGAGCAGCGCCTCGACCGCCCCGCTCACCGAGGCGTCCGCGAAGGCCGACAGGGCCTGGGTCACCGCGTCGAGATCCCAGCAGCCGCCGAGATCGGCCAGCGCGACCAGGAGGGCATGTTCCTCCCGGTTGGCGCGCAGCCGCCGGCCGACCTCGCCGAGGTCGGGGTTCGCCCCGCAGGACGCGCCGACCGCGCGCTGCCGGGCGATGATGTCCCGGCTGGCCGCGTCCGGCGCCTGTTCCAGCAGGGCGACGAGCCGGTCCGGCGACCGGGTGGCCGCCCGCCAGAGGAAGGGCGAGTGGTCCGCGAGGCCGAGGAGCAGGTCCCGGCACGGCGGCGTCAGGAAACCGGCCGGAAGGGCCGGCGCGATCTCGGCGAGCCGGGCCTGCGCGGCGTCCGGATCGGCGAGGCCGAGCCGGGGGCTCAGGCTCGCGCGCAGCGTCGTGGCCGATCCGTTCCGGAGACCGGTCTCGTCTCTCATGCCGCATCCTCCCTGGCGCGACGGGACGGGCATCGTAACCGACCGGGCCGCCCGTGTCCGGCCCCGCACGCAGGGACGCGCGGATCCTGGGCTGGGCGGATCCTGGGCTATGCGGATCCGGAATCGGGGGCCGCCCCGCCCTCCGTCCGATCCGGTAACGCTTTTCAAAGCTGACCGTGGCGTCTATCCGTGCGGACCGGTCGTCGCCCCCGGTCCGACCTGCAGGCCGTGCGGGACCCCCTCGGGCGACTCGATCGCCACAGGGGCGGCCGAGGACTGGGCGCCCGGGAGCCGGGCGGCCGGAACCCGGCAGCCTCGATCGGGGCCCCGACCCGCAGACGTCCGCACCTCAGATCCGCCCGCCCGGAGCGCACCATGTCCTCCCCGACCTCGCCCACCCTGCATCTCGACGGCCTCGACCTCGCCGCCCTGCTCTGCTCCCGCGTCTGCCACGACGTGATCAGCCCCGTCGGCGCGATCGTGAACGGGCTCGAGGTCCTGGAGGACGACCAGGACGAATCGATGCGGACCTTCGCCCTGGAGCTGATCGGCAAGAGCGCCCGGCAGGCCTCGGCGCGGCTGAAATTCGCCCGCATCGCCTTCGGGGCCGCGGGCTCGGCCGGCGCCTCGATCGACCTCGCCGACGCCGAGGGCGTGGCCAAGGGCATGTTCTCCGACGAGAAGACCAAGCTGACCTGGAGCGCCCCCCAGGCCCTCTTCCCGAAGAACAAGGTCAAGCTCCTCCTCAATCTCGTGATGGTCGCCACCTCGGCGATTCCCCGGGGCGGCGTGATCGACGTCGTCGTCTCCGGCGATGCCGAGGCGCCCACGCTGGTGCTCAAGGCCAAGGGCTCGCATGCCCGCATCCCGCCCCACGTGGAGGAGCTGATGGCCGGCCGCCCCGAGAGCGGCACCGTCGACGCGCACGGCATCCTGCCGTTCTACGCGGGCCTCGTGGCGCGGGCCGCCGCCATGGATGTGCGATTCGCCATCGAGGGTGATGAAGTGACTATCACCGCCACGCCCGCCGCGAGCCCCGCAGTGATCGGAGCGCCCGAAGACCCCGACGGCGAGGCTTCGGACACGGCCCTGGCGTGAAATTCTGAAAAACCGAGACGCGGGGCCGGGATGGAAACGCTTCCCTAACCCCGCGCGAGTAAGTAGGTTGCGCGAGACCTTCTCCGCGTAACGAGTAGCGCCTATGGACGACCTGCTTCGCGAGTTTTTGACCGAGAGCGGGGAGCATCTCGACACGGTTGATGCAGAACTTGTTCGATTCGAGCAGGATCCGAACAACGAGACTATTCTGCGAAACATCTTCCGTCTCGTGCACACGATTAAGGGAACCTGCGGATTCCTCGGCCTTCCGCGGCTCGAAGCCCTGGCGCATGCTGCGGAAACCCTGATGGGCCGCTTCCGCGACGGGCTGCCCGCCACGTCGGATTCCGTCACCCTGATCCTGCTGACGCTGGACCGGCTCAAGGCGATCCTGGCCGATCTGGAAGCCACCGGCACCGAGCCCTCGGGCTCGGATGACGACCTCATCTCCGCCCTGGAGCGCATGGCCGAGGGCGCGCCCGAGCCGCAGGCCGTCGCTCCGCCGCCGCCCGAGCCGGTGCTGCCCGATCCGGTGGTCCGCGAGCTGAAGCCCGGCGAGGTCACCCTGGACGAGCTGGAAGCCGCCTTCCTGTCGGCCCCGGGTCCCGACGAATCGGATTTCCTCCCGCCGCCGGCCCCCCTTGCCGCCGCGCCGGCCCCGACGCCCGCGGCCCCCGCGGCGAGCGCGCCGCCGAAGGCCGAGGCCAGGGTCGAGCCGGTCGAGGCCGAGAAGCCCGAGCCGGCCCGCGCCGAGAAGGCCGAGGGCGCCGAGGGTGAGACGACCGCCGCCGCCAAGAATCAGACGATCCGGGTGAACGTCGACACGCTCGAGCACCTGATGACCATGGTCTCGGAGCTGGTGCTGACCCGCAACCAGCTCCTGGAGATCGCCCGCCGCCACGAGGATTCGAGCTACAAGGTCCCGCTGCAGCGCCTGTCGCACGTCACCGCCGAGCTGCAGGAAGGCGTCATGAAGACGCGCATGCAGCCGATCGGCAACGCGTGGCAGAAGCTGCCGCGCGTGGTGCGCGACCTCTCGGCGGAACTCGGCAAGCAGATCGACCTCGTGATGGTCGGCAACGAGACCGAGCTCGACCGGCAGGTCCTTGAGGTCATCAAGGATCCGCTGACCCACATGGTCCGCAACTCGGCCGATCACGGCCTCGAATCGACCGCCGAGCGCGTGGCGGCGGGCAAGCCCGCCCGCGGCACGATCCGGCTCGCCGCCTACCACGAGGGCGGCACGATCACGATCGAGATCGCCGACGACGGCAAGGGCCTGAACCTCGCGGCGATCCGGCAGAAGGCGGTGCAGCGCGGCCTCGCCTCCCAGGCCGATGTCGAGCGGATGACCGACGCCCAGGTCGCCAAGTTCATCTTCCACGCCGGCTTCTCGACGGCGGCGGCGGTGACCTCGGTCTCGGGCCGCGGCGTCGGCATGGACGTGGTCAAGACCAACATCGAGACCATCGGCGGCCTGATCGACATCGCCACGACGGCGGGGCGCGGCACGACCTTCACCATCAAGATCCCGCTGACGCTGGCCATCGTCGCCGCGCTGATCGTGCGGGCCGGCGAGCACCGCTTCGCCCTGCCGCAGGTGGCGGTGCTGGAGCTGGTGCGGGTCGATGCCGGGGCGCAGCGGGTCGAGCACATCAACGGCGCGCCGGTGCTGCGCCTGCGCGAGCGGCTCCTGCCGATCGTCTCGCTCACCGGCCTGCTCGGCCAGTCGAGCCCGGGCGGGGAGGCGGAGCAGGCCGGCTTCGTGGTGGTCGCCCAGGTCGGGCGCGAGCGCTTCGGCATCCTCGTCGACGAGGTCTTCCACACGGAGGAGATCGTCGTGAAGCCGATGTCGGTGAAGCTGCGGCACATCCCGATGTTTGCCGGCAACACGATCCTCGGCGACGGCGCCGTGGTGCTGATCGTCGATCCCAACGGCGTGGCCCGCCAGGTGGCGCAGGGCGTCCAGGGCAGCGGCGGCCACATCGACGCCGACGCCGACGAGGCGGTGGAGATGGCCGACACCAAGACCACGCTCCTGGTGTTCAAGGGCGGCCAGGGCAGCTTCAAGGCGGTGCCGCTGTCGCTGGTCACCCGCCTCGAGGAGATCGAGTGCGCCAAGGTCGAGTGGCTCGGCGGCCGCGCGCTGATCCAGTATCGCGGGCGCCTGATGCCCCTGGTCCCGGCCGACGCGGCGATCACCATCAAGTCGGAGGGGACGCAGGCCCTGGTGGTGTTCTCCGACGGCGAGCGCGCCATGGGCCTCGTGGTCGACGAGATCGTCGACATCGTCGAGGAGCGCCTCGACATCGAGATCGCGGCCGACCGGTCGGACCTGATCGGCTCGGCGGTGCTGCGGGGCCGGGCGACCGACATCATCAACATCGCCCACTTCCTGCCGCTGGCCTACGACGACTGGGCGCGCGGCCTGAAGCGGCCCGAGCAGATCTCCACGATCCTGCTGGTCGACGACTCGGCCTTCTTCCGCGACATGCTGAGCCCGGTGCTGAAGGCGGCGGGCTACCAGGTGGTCACCGCGGCGAGCGCGGACGCGGCGCTGGCGGCCCTCCAGGCCGATCCGCAGATCGAGGTCGTGGTCACCGATCTGGAGATGCCGGGCCGCAGCGGCTTCGACCTCGTCGCCGCCATGCGCCGGGCCGAGCCGCGCCTCGCCGGGCTCCCGGTGATCGGCCTCAGCGGCGCGATCGGCGCCGATGCGGTTGAGCGCGCCCGGGCCCTGGCGATCAGCGACCTCGTGGCGAAGTTCGACCGCAGCGGCCTGATCTCGGCGCTGGCCGAGATCGGCGCCGCCACGGTGTCGAAAGCCGCCTGAGCCTGCACGCCGCCCGCCCCAAAACGATCGAGACGATCGAGACGATCGAATCCGGAGAGTTCCGATGCAGGCTGCCAACGCCAACACCAGCGGCGCCACCACCAACGGCGTCGAGACCGGCGCCACCGACGACTTCGTCACGGTCTATGTCGGCGAGACGCTGTTCGGCCTGGCGATCGAGCGGGTGCACGACGTCTTCGTCCCCTCGGGCGTGACGCCGGTTCCCCTGGCGCCGGCCGAGATCGTCGGCCTCTTGAACCTGCGCGGCCGCGTGGTGACGGCCATGAGCCTGCGCCGGCGGCTGGGCCTGCCCGACGCGGAGGCCCAGGCGGACGGCACCAAGGCCAGCCCGAAGATGGCGATCGGCCTGGAGCAGGCCGGCGAGACCTTCGCGCTGGTGGTCGACGGCGTCGGCGAGGTGCTGAAGCTCGGGGCCGACAGCCGCGAGGCGGTGCCGATCAACCTGGATCCGCGCTTCCGCGATCTCGCCACCTGCGTCCATCGCCTCGACGGGCGGCTCCTGGTGATCCTCGACGTGGACGCGCTCCTCGGCTTCACGCCCGCCGGCGCCAAGGCGGCTTGAGGGAGAGGTCGATGAAGGCGCCCCACGAGACCACCTGCCTGGTGGTGGACGATTCCGCGGTGATCCGGAAGGTCGCCCGGCGGATCATCGAGGATCTCGGCATGAACGTCAGCGAGGCCGAGGATGGCAGCGCCGCCCTGGAAGCCTGTGCCGCCAGCATGCCGGACGCGATCCTGCTCGACTGGAACATGCCGAACATGGACGGCTACGCCTTCCTCCAGGCCCTGCGCCAGAGCGAGGGCGGGGGCGTGCCGAAGGTCCTGTTCTGCACCACCGAGAACGATGTCGGGGCGATCGCCCGCGCCCTCCGGGCGGGGGCCGACGAATACATCATGAAGCCCTTCGACCGCGACATCCTGACGGCCAAGCTCGAACAGGTCGGTCTCGTCGCCGACGCGGCCTGACCGCACGATTCGGCTCCGACGCCCCTGCACCCGCGACCTGTACCCGAGGCAAGCATCATGGCCCTGAGTCCCGCGGTTGCTCCGCTCCGTACACCCACCACCCCGAGCACGACCGCATCCGCCACCACGATCCGGGTTCTGGTGGCCGATGATTCCGCCGTGGTGCGCGGCCTCGTGGCCCGCTGGATCGGCGAGGCCGGATTCGAGCTCGTCGGCACGGCCTCGAACGGCAGGATCGCCCTCGAGCTGATGGCCAAGCACGACCCGGACGTGGTCCTGCTCGACATCGAGATGCCGGAACTCGACGGCACGACCGCGCTGCCGCGCATGCTGGCCATGAGCCCGAGCGTGCAGGTCGTGATGATGTCGACGCTGACCACGCGCAACGCCGACATCTCGTTGAAATGCCTCGCCCTCGGGGCGGTGGACTACATCGCCAAGCCCGAGAGCAGCCGTGGCGTCACCACCTCGGACACGTTCCGGGTCGAGCTGATCGAGCGCGTCCGCGTGTTCGGCTCCGCCCGCGCGCGGAGCCGGCGCCCCGCCTTCGGCCATGTGCCGGCCACCCCGCACGCCCCCGCCGGGCCTGCGGTCGGGCACCACGCACCCGCGGTCGTGGCGCATCCGGCGCCGGCCGCCGCGCGCCCCGCGACCCCCTTCACGCTGCGGCCGAAGGTCCGCAACCGGACCCAGCCCCGGGCCCTGCTGATCGGCTCCTCCACGGGCGGCCCGCGGGCGGTGGGCGAGATGCTGGAGGGAATCGGCTCGGCCGCCCTGCGCCGTCTGCCGGTCCTGATCGTCCAGCACATGCCGCCGATCTTCACCGCGGTCTTCGCCGAACACCTCGCCACCCGTACCGGGCTGCCCGCAGCCGAGGGCAAGGCCGACGAGCGGGTCGAACCGGGCCGCATCTACGTGGCCCCGGGCGGCCGCCACATGGGACTGGCCGCGGCGGCCGGCGGCCCGATCATCAAGCTCACCGACGGCCCGCCGGTGAACTTCTGCCGCCCCGCGGTCGACGTCCTGTTCAAGGACGCGGCCGTCGTGTTCGGCGCCGCCACCGCGACCGTGATCCTCACCGGCATGGGCTCGGACGGCACCAACGGCGCCCGGGCCCTCACCGAGGCCGGCGGCCCGGTTCTGGCCCAGGACGAGGCCACCAGCACGGTCTGGGGCATGCCGGGCAGCGTCGCGCGGGCCGGGCTCGCCGAGGCCGTGCTGCCCTTGCCCGAACTCGCGACGGCGCTCCGCGCCATGATCACGGGGCAGCCGGCATGACCGAACTCGAGTTCGAATTCCTGCGCAGCTTCCTGAAGCAGCGCTCCGGCCTCGCGCTGACGCCGGAGAAGCGTTACCTCGTGGAGAGTCGGCTGACCCCGGTCTGCCGCCGCTTCGGGCTTGCGAGCCTGGGCGACCTGATCGGCGCCCTCAAGCTCGCCCAGAACGGAACGATCGAGCGGGCCGTGGTCGAGGCCATGACCACGAACGAGACCTTCTTCTTCCGCGACCGGATCCCCTTCGACCTGTTCCGCGACACGCTCCTGCCGGACGTGCTGGCGCGCAATGCCAGCCGCCGCCGGCTGCGGATCTGGTGCGCGGCGGCCTCCACCGGGCAGGAGCCCTACTCGCTGGCCATGCTGCTCCAGGAGGCGGCGCCGCGGCTCGCCGGCTGGCAAGTCGAGATCGTCGCCACCGACCTGTCCACCGAGGTGATCGAGAAGGCCAAGCTCGGGCTCTACAGCCATTTCGAGGTTCAGCGCGGCCTGCCGGTGCAGTGGCTGATCAAGTACTTCACCCAGGTCGGCGAGCAGTGGCAGATCGCCCAGAGCCTGCGCAGCATGGTGGATTACCGCCAGCTCAACCTGCTGCACAGCTTCGCCTCGCTGGGCCAGTTCGACGTGATCTACTGCCGCAACGTGCTGATCTACTTCGACGCGCCGACGAAGTCGGACGTGCTGGCGCGGCTCGCCGCGCAGCTCGCACCGGAGGGCGCGCTCCTGCTGGGGGCCGCCGAGACGGTGATCGGCCTCACCGACCGGCTGTCGCCCAACCCGAAGCACCGCGGCCTCTACGGCCATTCCGAGGCCGCGGCGCGCCCGGCCGAGGCGCCGCCGCTGCGCATGGCCGCGAGCCTCTGAATCCAGCGATCGGGGTTCCCGGTCGCGCCCCGGCTCCGGGCCGTCCCTGCACCCGGCACCGCGACGGGGATCCAGGCGGTTCCGGAAACGCGGCCTTAAGACTCGCGTGGGTAATTTGCACACGGACCCGCCGCCGGGCGAATCCGGCTCATCCGTGACCCGAGCCCCCTCATGAGTACCGTCTCATCCACCGCGACATCGCAGCTCTCCGCGCAGCGATGGTCGCCGCCTCCGTCGCCCAAGACCCAGATGTCCGACACGATCAGCAGCGCGCTGTCGGCCGGCACGATCAGCAGCACCGACGCGACGGCGCTGACCAGCGCCCTGAGCAGCATCGATTCGAGCCTGTCGTCGGACAGCTCCGCCTCGGGCAGCACCACGACCCGGTCCAAGCTCGACCCGTCCTCCATGAAGGACAGGATCGACGGCCTGATCGCCGATCAGGTCAGCAGCGGCAGCCTCACCACCGACCAGGCCACGGAGCTGAAGAACCTGTTTTCCAGCCACGGCCAGAGCCTTCAGAGCGCGGACGCCACCGGCGACGTGTCCGGGCCGGACGGTCCACCGCCCGGCCCCCCGCCCGGTCCGCCGCCGGGGAGCGCCGCCTCCGGCAGCACCGGCAGCGGGACCTCGTCCTCCACGTCGGTGACGCAGTCGACGAACGACCTCCTCTCGACCTTCATGCAGCAGCTCCAGAGCACCCAGTCGGTCGGCGCCGGCTATGGCGCCAACGGCACCACCAACAGCAGCAGCAGCCTCTCGGCCCTTCTGGTCGACTTCCAGAGCTGAGCCGGCGGTGCGGGCGTGGCCGGCCGAGGGGGCCGCCCGCCCGACGCATCGCCCGCCTGCGCGCGGCCGGGGTCGACCTCGGCCGCGCGACGCGGCATCACTCCGCCATCGCATTCGCGCGACCGGACAGGGTCGGGAGGCACGGCATGGCGGCAGGATCGGGGACCGGATTGCCCAAGGTCGCGTTCATCGGCACGGGCGGGACGATCTCGTCCCTCGGGCGCGACACCCTCGACATCCTCGACTACACCGCCACCGACCGGCGCCTCGAAGCCGGCGGCATCCTGGAGGCGGTCCCGGAACTCGCCACCGTCGCCACGGTGGTGCCGGTCCCGTTCCAGGCGGTCCCGAGCCCGGCGATCGGATTTGCCGAGTGGCGCGACCTCGTGCGCCTGTGCGAGCGCCTCGCGGCCGAGCATGCGGATCTCGCGGGAATCGTCATCGGGCACGGCACCGCCACCCTGGAGGAGACCGCCTACGCCCTGAGCCTGACCCTGACGATCGACCTGCCGGTGGTGCTGGTCGGCTCGCAGCGGCCGATGAGCGCCCTCTCCACCGACGCCAAGCTCAATCTCGTGGCCGCGATCCGCACCGCCGCGGCGCCGGCCTCCCGCGGGCGCGGCGTGCTGGTGGTGCTCAACGACGAGATCCAGGCGGCGCGCGAGGTGACCAAGACCTCGGTGGCCCGGCTTCAGACGTTCCGGACGCCGGATTTCGGCGTGCTCGGCCATGTCGACGGCGACAGCGTCCGCTACTATCGCCGCTCCGAGCGGGCGCACGCACCGGGCACGCCCTTCGACATCCGCAGCCTGCCCGCGCTGCCGCGGGTCGATATCGTCTATGGCTACGCCGACGCGGACGGCACCGCGGTCCGGGCCTTCCTGTCGGCGGGCGCGCGCGGCCTCGTCGCGGCCGGTCTTGCCCCGGGCATGACCCCGCCGGCCGAGGCCGAGGCCCTGGAGGCGGCGGCTGCCGCCGGGATCGTGGTGGTGATGTCGACCCGGGCCGGCAGCGGCGTCGTCCCGCTCACCACCCGGCTGCGCACCCGCGGCATCCTCAGCGCCGACAACCTCACCCCGCAGAAGGCCAGGATCCTGCTGGCCCTGGCGCTGACCGTCACGACGGAGCCGGAGGCGGTGGCGCGGCTGTTCGCGACCTATTAGGGGACCGGCTCGGCGCGAGAGGGGGGCGGGGCCGCGGTTCGGGCCGATCCGCGCCGGGGTCGTCCGCGCCCGGCCGGAGGATCACCGAGTGCAGCCGACGCAGATGCCGCGGGTGATGGCGTCGTCGCGGATCTGCTCCGGCGTGCGCCGCTGGATCTGGCTGCTCTCGTCGACGTCGATCTTGTCCGGTTTCGGCACGGTCGCACCGCTCTTGGCGATGTAGTCGCTTCGGTTGGCCGCAACATCCATCGAATCCGGCCTGTCGCCGGCCCGGACCAGAGCCGACGAGACCACCGCAAGAGCGATCGAACATCCGAGAACGAGAGGATACCGCATGGCCGCCTCCGCCGTAGAGGTAGAGCGTGTGACGGCATCACAGTCCGATCCGGGTTCCCCGCATTGACCTATCGCAAGGCTCGGCCCGCGTGCGGCGCCGGGCTCGTCGTCATTGGCCCGGTTGCCGTTGCGCTAGATCAAGGCTCGCCGGCCGGGGGCGAGCAGAGTTTGCCGCGGGTCCGCGCCCCGCATCCGGGCCGTCGAGGACCGCATCGTCGCTCTCGTCTGGACGGAACGGCCGGGCAGCGGCAGACCGGATCGCCCGTGAACCCGCAGCCAGCCATGGAGACGCGCTATGACGGACAGCCACGCACACGAGGTCGTCGAGCATGAGGGCCGGGGCGGGGAGGGCGCCCATCCGGATGAGCGGCTTGCCGGCCGCATCGGCGAACACGTGAGACGGGCCCTGCAGGACATCCTGAAGAGCCCCGAAGCGCTGCGGCAGGCGATCCATCTGGGACCGCACGAACACGCGCTGAGCCGCCGGGTGGCCAACGGCCACGATCCGGCCGCAGTGGCGGCGCTGCTCGCCGCCGGCGGCGTCGGCTTCGGGCTGGCATGGCTGATCTTCGGCCAGCATTGGCACCGCACGGATTACGTCGCGCGCCGGATGAGCCACAGCAGCGAACGGATGGCCTGACGCCGTTTCACGGCCCGCCGGGCCGAAGCCTGCGGCACCGGCCTGCGCGCGGGACCCCGATCCCGCACGGGGGAGGGCGCCGCCTGTCGCCTCACCCCGGCGGTTGCGCCGTCCCGTCGGCCCGCACGTTGCGCTGGATCAACGCCCAGGCTGCGCCGACAGCGATGAATGGCAGACCTGCGAAGAGGTGAAGCCATGAAACGCGATCTCGCTACGAACCTGAGCGAAGAGACCGAACGGGTCGGCGCCCGCATCGACAAATCCTACGAGAAACTGGCGCTCAAGCTGCGGCGGCGGGCCGACAAGGCGCGCGCGGCCATGGTCAAGTGCAAGAACCGCATCAAGCGGGCCGTCCTCCAGCGGCGGTTCGAGATCTACGCGAATGCCGCGCGCGATATCGACCAGTCCGTGATGGACCGGCAGGCCTCGCCGGGACCGGTGCTGCGGCTGAAACCGGACGAGCGAGGCACGCCCGCTCAGACGTGATTCCGGGCCGCGGCGGGCCCTCCGTCCGACCGGGCTTGATCCAGCGCAAGGCGGGCCGAAGGTTGGGCTGCGCACCCTGCTCCGTGGCCGGCCGCCCTGCCGATGCCGGTTGATCGATGCCCCGATCCCAAGCCGGGGAGGTTGTGAATGCCAGCGCTCACCCCCGTTCCGGATCACGCCCCAGGGCCCGATGCCCCGTCGCCGTCCGCGGGCGACCGGTCGCACCTGAGGCTGCATCCCCTGTGCGCCCGGCAGATCATGTCGGCGCCCGTCGTCAGCGTCTGCCCCGACACGGCCCTGCGGCGCGCGATCGATCTCATGCTCTACGCCGAGATCAGCGGCCTGCCGGTCATCGATGCGCAGGGCGCGCTCGTCGGCATGGTGACGGAGGGCGATCTGCTCCGCCGGGCCGAACTCGGCACCGAACACCGCATGTCGCGCTGGATCGCGTATCTGCGCAGCCCCGGCCGGCTCGCCGAGGATTATGTCCACGCCCACGGCCGGCGGGTCGAGGCGGTGATGTCCAGCCCCGTGACCACCGTGACGGAGGACACGCCCCTGCAGGCGATCGTCGAGACCCTGATACGGGCTCGGATCAAGCGGGTGCCGGTCCTGCGCGGGCACGCCGTCGTCGGGATCGTGAGCCGGGCGGATGTCGTCCGGGCTCTCGGCGCCGCCTTGGACGCGGACGGGACTGCGGGCCACCGCAGTGATGACGAGATCCGTCAGGACATCCTCGCGGCCTTCGACCAAGCCGTCTGCATCCCGAAGGCCACCATCGCGGTCGCCGTCCGGCACGGAACGGTCGAGCTCCACGGCTGGATCGCCGACGAGCGGGAGAGGGGCGCGGTGCGCGCCGCCGTCGACGGCGTTCCGGGCGTCGTCGCCCTGCGCGACCATCTGACGTGGGTCGAGCCGATCACCGGCACGGTCCTGCCGGGCCCAGACGACGCCCGGGCGGAGGATTCCGCCGCCACGCATCCCGCCACGCATCCCGCCACGCCTGCCGACAGCGCCGTACGGATCGAGGGCGCGTCCCCATGAGCGTGGACACCGTCCTGCCCTCCGTCAGCGCCCGCAACCGGACGGCGGAGGTGCTTCGTGACAAGGTCGTCCCCGCGCCCGGGGCCAGCGTCCCGTCTCCCGCGCCATGCCCCCCCGCCGGGCCGGATCGGCGATCACGCGGCCTGTGGCTCACGGCCGCCATCGTGCTGCTGATTCTCGCCGGGGGCGGCTACGGGTGGTGGAAGGCCCACCGCCCGTTGCTGCCGCCGGGCTTCGCCTCCGGGAATGGCCGGCTCGAAGCGAACGTGATCGACATCGAGACCAAGTTCGCCGGCCGTATCGCGCGTCTTCTCGTCGAAGAGGGCGACCTGGTGCGGGCCGGGCAGGTCGTCGCCGTGATGGATACGCGGGATCTGGAGGCGCAGCTGAGCCAGGCGGAGGCGCAGATCCGCCAGGCCCAGAAGGGCGTGGAGGAGGCGGAGCGGACCCTCGTCCAGCAGCAGGCCCAGGTTCTCGCCACCCAGGCGGCGGTCAGCCAGGCCGAGCGCGCCGTCGCGGAGGCCCGCGCCAACATCCAGGAGCGGCAGAGCCACGTGAAGCTCACCCAGCAGGAGCTGAGCCGCTCGACCTATCTCACGGCGCGGGGCTACGCGTCCGCCGAGCAGCTCGACACGCGCCGGCAGGCGGCGGACGAGGCGGCCGCGGCGCTGAGCGCGGCCGAGGCACGGTTCGGCGGCGGCGAACATGCGCTGGAGGTCGCGCGGAAGAACGCCGACGCGGCGCAGGCCGCCCGGGAGGCGGCGGCCGCGCGGGTCGGCGCGGCCCGGCACGCCCTCGAAGCCCAGACGCAGAGCGCCGCCTTTATCCGGGTCAACATCGCCGACAATTCCCTCGTCGCGCCGCGCGACGGGCCCATCGAGTATCGCGTCGCCAATGTCGGCGAGGTCCTGGGCGCCGGCGGCAAGGTCTTCACGATGCTCGACGCCGCCGACGTCCGCATGGATGTCTACCTGCCGACGCCGGAGGCGGGCCGTGTCCGGATCGGCGCGGAGGCGCGCATCGTGCTCGACGCCTATCCTCGGCATGTCATCCCGGCGCGGGTGGTCTTCGTCTCGAGCCAGGCGCAGTTCACGCCGAAGACCGTGGAGACCCGTGACGAGCGCGACAAGCTGATGTTCCGGATCCGGGTGCGGATCGACCCGGAGCGCCTCCGTGGACGCGAGCGGCTCATCCGCAGCGGGTTGCCCGGGATCGCCTATGTGCGGACCGACGAGACGGCCGCTTGGCCGGCCTCGCTCCTCCCGAGCCCGCCGCCGGCTGCACCGGCTCCCGCGCCGATCCCCACGGCGCCCTGAGACGCGTCATGGGGCCGCCGGATCTCACCGTCGCCCGGGTCGAGCATCTCACCCACCGCTACGGCCGGACCGTCGCACTCGACGACGTGACGCTGGCGATCCCCGGCGGCCGGCTCGTGGGCCTGATCGGGCCGGACGGCGTCGGGAAGTCGTCGCTGCTCGCGATTCTCGCGGGGGCCCGGCGGCTTCAGGCGGGCCGCGCCACGGTGCTCGACGGCGACATCGCGCAGGCTCGGCACCGGGCGGCCGCGTGTCCGCGGATCGCCTACATGCCACAGGGACTCGGGCGCAATCTCTACGCCAGCCTCAGCGTGCGCGAGAACGTCGACGTCTTCGGCCGGCTGTTCGGGCAGGAGCCGGCGGAGCGGGACGCGCGGATCGCCGAACTCCTGGCCGCCACGGGGCTCGCGCCCTTTGCGGACCGCCCGGCCGGGAAGCTGTCCGGCGGCATGCGCCAGAAGCTCGGCCTCTGCTGCGCCCTGATCCACGATCCCGACCTGCTGATCCTCGACGAGCCGACCACCGGGGTCGATCCGCTTTCGCGCCGGCAGTTCTGGGAGCTGATCGGGCGCATCCGGGCGCGGCGCCCGGCCATGTCGGTGCTGGTCGCCACGGCCTACATGCAGGAGGCGGAGGCCTTCGACTGGCTCGTCGCCATGAACGACGGCCGGGTGGTCGCCACGGGCTCCCCGGAGGGGCTGCGGCGGCGGACCGGCGCGGCCGGCGTCGAGGCCGCCTTCACGGCCCTGCTGCCGCAGGCGGACGCGCCCCCGTCCCGGGCGCCGGTGCCGCCCAGGGCCGCCCCCGGGCGCGACCGGCCGATCATCACCGCCCGCGACCTGACACGGCGGTTCGGCGCCTTCACGGCGGTGGACCGCGTCAGCTTCGACATCCTGCCCGGGGAGATCTTCGGGTTCGTCGGCTCGAACGGCTGCGGCAAGACCACGACCATGAAGGTCCTGACCGGCCTCCTGCCGCCGAGCGAGGGCGAGGCGCTCCTGTTCGGGCAGCCGGTCGCCGCGGGCGGCATCGCGGCGCGCCGACGGGTCGGCTACATGTCGCAGGCCTTCTCGCTCTATGCCGAGCTGACCGTCCGGCAGAACCTCGCCCTGCATGCCCGCCTGTTCCGGCTCAGCCCCGAGGCCAGGCGCGCCCGGGTGGCCGAACTCGTCGCGCAGTTCGACCTCGCCCGCCACGTCGATCAGCGTGCCGAGGACCTGCCGCTCGGCATCCGGCAGCGCCTGTCCCTGGCGGTGGCCGTCGTCCACGGGCCCGAACTCCTCATTCTCGACGAGCCGACCTCTGGGGTGGATCCGCCGGCACGCGACCGCTTCTGGGCTCTCCTGCTCGATCTCGCGCGCCGCCAGGGCGTGACGATCTTCGTGTCGACCCACTTCATGGCCGAGGCCGAACGCTGCGACCGCCTCGCGCTGATGGATTCGGGGCGGGTCCTGGCCATCGACACCCCCGCGGGACTGGTGGCGCGTTGCGGGGCCGCCACCCTGGAGGACGCCTTCGTCACCCTCCTCGAACGGGCCGGAGCCGGCGGCACCGGAGCGCCCCCGCAGACGCCCGCGATCACGGAGGCGCGGCTTCCCCCGTCCGTCCCCCGGACGGACGGCATCATCCCGGTCAGCCCGCGCCGGCTCCTCGCCTGCGCACGTCGCGAGGCGCTGGAACTGGCGCGCGACCGGGTCCGCCTCGCCTTCGCGGTCCTGGGCACGACCTTCCTGATGCTGGTCTTCGGCTTCGGCATTTCCACCGACGTGAACAGCGTCGCCTTCGCGGTGCTCGATCACGACCGGAGCCACGCGAGCCGCGCCTATCTCGAGGACCTGCGCGGCTCGCGCTATTTCGTGGAGACCCCGCCCCTGTCGGGGTTCGGCGATCTCGAGCGGCGGCTCGCCCGGGGGGACATCGCGGCCGCGATCGAGATCCCGCCGGGCTTCGGCCGGGACGTGGCCCGCGGGCGGCCGACGCAGGTGGCGGCCTGGATCGACGGAGCCCGGCCGTTCTTCGCGCAGACCATCCGGGGCTACCTGTCCGGGGTGCACCAGCGCTATCTGTCCGATCCGCGGCGATTTCCTGCCAAGGCCGATCCGGCTCCCCAGGCCGAGATCGCGGTCCGCTTCAAGTACAACCAGGATTTCGACAGCATCTTCGCGATGGTGCCGGCGCAGATCGCCCTCCAGCTCGCCCTGATCCCGGCGATCATGATGGCGCTGGCGGTGGTGCGCGAGAAGGAGCTCGGCTCGATCACCAATCTCTACGTGACGCCCCTGACGCGCCTGGAATTCCTGCTGGGCAAGCAGCTCCCCTATATCGGCTTGGCGCTCGTCAATTTCGCGCTGATGGTCCTGCTGGCCCAGTTCGTCTTCGGGGTCCCGCTGAAGGGGAGCGCCTCGGTCCTGATCGTCGGCACGCTGATCTACGTGACGGCGACGACGGCCTACGGGATGCTGGTCTCGACCTTCGCGCGGACCCAGATCGCGGCCCTGTTCGGCACCGCCATCCTGACCGTGCTGCCCGCCACCATGTTCGCCGGGATGCTCGTCCCCGTGGCCTCCCTGTCGGGCCTGGGGCGGATCCTGGGGCGGCTCTTCCCCATGACCTATTACCTGCCGGTGAGCCTCGGGGCCTTCACCAAGGGCCTCGGCTGGGCCGACCTCGCCGGCAGCCTCGCCATCCTGGCTGTATTCGTCCCCGTCCTGACCGCGGCGGCCTGCCTGGCGATGCCCCGGCAGGAATCCTGATCGCGGACGGGACTGCGCCGTGGCCACCCTCGCGAACATCGTCTGGCTCGGGACCAAGGAGCTGCGCAGCTTCGGGCGCGACTACGTCCTGCTGGGCCTCGTCGTCTACAGCTTCTCCCTCGCCATCCTGGCGCAGGCGCAGAGCAGCTCGCAGGAACTGCACAACGCCGCGATCGCCATCGTCGACGAGGACCGCTCGACGCTGTCCCGGCAGATCACGCAGGCCTTCCTGCCCCCCCATTTCAAGCCGCCCGTCGCCATCGCCGAACGGGACATCGTCCCGGCGCTGAACGCGGGCACCCACACGTTCGTGCTCGACATCCCGCCGCGCTTCCAAGCCGACCTGCTCGGTCTGAAGCCAGCCCGGCTCCAGCTCGACATCGACGCCACCGCAATGGTGCAGGCCGGCCTCGGCGCAGCCTACGCGCAGCAGATCGTGGCCGACGAGGTCGCCCGCTTCGTCAGCCGCGCAGGGGGGCCGGCGCCGGCGCCGGTGGCACTCGTCGCGCGCATCGCCTTCAACCCCAATGCCGAGACGGCGTGGTTCACGAGCGTGATGGGGATTCTCAACAGCGTGACGATGCTGGCCATCATCCTGGCCGGTGCGGCGGTGGTGCGGGAGCGCGAGCGGGGGACGCTGGAGCACCTGCTGGTGATGCCGGTCACGCCCTTCGAGATCGCCATGGCGAAGGTCTGGTCCAACGGCCTCGTCATCCTGGTGGCCGTGGGCCTGTCCCTCGTCCTCGTCGTGCGGGGCCTGCTGCACGTGCCGATCATCGGCTCCATCCCGCTGTTTCTGGTCGGGACGGCGGCGTACCTGTTCTTCGCGACGGCGATCGGCCTGTTCCTGGGCACCCTCGCGCGCTCGATGCCGCAGCTCGGCCTGATCTACCTCCTGGTCTACCTGCCGCTCGCCATGCTGTCCGGGAGCAACACGCCGCTGGAGAGCATGCCGCCCTGGCTCGCCACGCTCCTCCAGGCCTCCCCCACGGTCCATTTCGTGGCCTTCGCACAGGCGATCCTCTACCGGGGCGCCGGTCTCGACGCGGTCTGGCCCCGCATCGTGGTGGTGAGCGCGATCGGCGCCGTGTTCGTCGTCGCGGCGATCCTGCGGTTCCGCAAGACGGTCGCCCTCCCGTGACATCGGGGGACCGCGGCCGGGGGCCGTCCGCCGCACCTTGATCTGAATCACGGGAGGGCGGCTGCGCCTGCCGTACCCTGCGCGGCGTCGCAGGAGACCGTGCATGCTCGACGCTGAGGTGAGAGACCGGGCCGAGACGGCCGCTGAGCCGCCGCGGCCCGGATTGCGTCTGCGCCCGATCCCGGAGGTCCCCAGCCCGGCATCCCGGCCCGATCCCCCCGAGGACGAGGACGATCTGGCGCCGGTCCGGCGCGCGATCGATCAGAGCGTGCACGCGTCCGTCGCCCGGATGACGGCCGGCCTCTCCCCCGCGGCCCTCGCCGAGGCGTGGTTCGACTGGGCCATCCACGCGGCCTTCTCGCCCGGCAAGCAGGCCACATTGGTGATGAAGCTCCTGCGGAAGCAGGTGCGCCTCGCGCAGTTCGCCGCCCGGAGCGCCGTCCTGCAGGGTCACGCTGCGCCGTGCATCGATCCGCTGCCCCAGGACCACCGCTTCGACGATCCGGCCTGGCAGGTCTGGCCCTTCAGCCTCGCCTGCCAGTCGTTCCTGCTGACCCAGCAATGGTGGCACAACGCCACGACCGGCGTGCCCGGCGTGTGCCGCGCCCACGAGACCATGGTCGCCTTCGCGGCGCGCCAAGTCCTCGATGCCGCCGCGCCCTCGAACCTGCCCTGGACCAATCCGGTCGTGCTGGGCGAGACCGTGCGGACCGGCGGCGCGAACCTCGTCACGGGCCTGCTCAATGCCGCCGAGGACGCCCTGCGCGCGGCCGACGGTCTGAAGCCGGTCGGCGCCGACGCCTTCCCGGTCGGCGGCGCGGTGGCGGTCTCGCCCGGCAAGGTCGTGTTCCGCAACCGGCTGATCGAGCTGATCCAGTACGCCCCCACCGTGACCGCGGTCCGGCCGGAGCCGGTGCTGATCGTCCCGGCCTGGATCATGAAGTTCTACATCCTCGATCTGTCGCCCGAAAACTCCCTGGTCCGGTACCTCACGGGCCAGGGCCACACCGTCTTCATGATCTCCTGGCGCAATCCCGGTCCGGAGGACCGGGACGTGTCCTTCGACGATTATCGCCGGCTCGGCGTGATGGCGGCCCTCGAGGCCGTCTCGGCCATCGTTCCCGGCCATCCGATCCACGCGGCCGGGTATTGCCTGGGCGGGACGTTGCTCGCCATCGCGGCCGCCGCGATGAGCCGGGACGGCGACGCGCGCCTCGCCTCACTCAGCCTGTTCGCCGCGCAGCTCGACTTCACCGAGGCCGGAGAGCTGACGCTGTTCATCGGCGAGAGCCAGATCAGCTTCCTGGAGAGCCTGATGCGCAGCCAGGGCACCCTCGATGCCCGGCAGATGGCCGGCGCCTTCCAGCTCCTGCGTTCGAACGACCTGATCTGGTCCCGGATCGTCCGCGACTATCTCCTGGGGCGGCGACAGCCGATGACAGACCTGACGGCCTGGAACGCGGACGCGACGCGCCTGCCGGCGCGGATGCACGCCGAATATCTGCGTGGCCTGTTCCTCGACAACGATCTCGCGGAGGGGCGTTTCCTGGCCGGAGACCGGCCGGTCTCCATCAGCGACATCCGCGTCCCGGTCTTCGCGGCGGCCACGGAGCGCGATCACGTCGCGCCCTGGCGTTCGGTGTTCAAGATCCACCCCCTCGCCGATACCGACGTCACCTTCGTCCTCGCCAGCGGCGGCCACAATGCCGGGATCGTCGCGCCGCCGGGGCGGAAGCAGGCCCGTCATCGGATCCGCACCACGCGGGCGACCGACCGTTACCGCGATCCCGACACCTGGATCGGGCAGACGCCGCAGTGCGAAGGGTCCTGGTGGCCCGCCTGGGCCGCCTGGCTCGCCGAGCGGTCGGGGCCGCCCGCCCCGCCGCCCGCGATGGGCGCACCGGCCTCGGGCTACGCGGTGCTCGGGGACGCGCCCGGCGCCTACGTGCTGGAAGCCTGAGCGGGTGGCCCGATGGAACCGCCCCGCTTCATCGAGAACCGCACCTTCGACGAGATCGCGGTGGGCGACACCGCCAGCCTGACCCGCACCCTGCAGGCGCAGGACATCAGCCTGTTCGCCCTGGCCTCCGGCGACGTGAATCCGGCCCATCTCGATCGGGACTATGCCGCCACGGACCGGTTCCACGGTGTGATCGCGCACGGGCTCTGGGGCGGGTCGCTGATCTCGGCGGTGCTCGGCACCGAGCTGCCCGGGCCCGGCACGGTCTATCTCAGCCAGTCCCTGCGGTTCCTGCATCCGGTCCGGATCGGCGACACGGTGACGGCGCGCGTCACCGTGCGCGCCAAGGAGGCCGCCGATCAGCGGGTCCGCCTCGACTGCGTCTGCCTGAATGCGCAGGGCGAGACGGTCATCACCGGCGAGGCCGAGGTGCTGGCCCCCGCCGACAAGGTGCGCCGGCCGCGCGTCCTGCTGCCGGAGGTCCACCTGCACGAGCGGGGCGTGCATTGGAAACCCATGATTGCGGCGGCGCGCCGCTTCGCCCCGGCGCTGACGGCCGTCGTCCATCCCTGCGATGCGGTCTCGCTCGAGGGCGCGCGCGCCGCGCGCGAGGCCGGGCTGATCGTGCCGGTTCTGGTGGGGCCGCGGCCGAAGATCGAGGCCGCGGCGCGCGCAGCCGGCCTCGTCCTCGACGGCATCGAGATCGTCGACGCGCCCCACAGCCACGCCGCGGCGGAGAAGGCGGTCTCCCTCGCCCGCGCCGGCCGGGTGACGGCGCTGATGAAGGGCGCGCTCCACACCGACGAGATCCTGGCGGCCGCCATCGCCCGGGCGACGGGCCTGCGGACCGAGCGGCGCATGAGCCACGTCTACGCCCTCGACGTGCCGAGCTACCCCAAGCCGCTGTTCCTGACCGATGCCGCCGTCAACATCGCGCCGAGCCTGGAGGAGAAGCGCGACATCGTGCAGAACGCCATCGACCTCGCCCGCGCGCTCGGCATCGCGCAGCCCAAGGTGGCGATCCTCTCGGCCGTCGAGACGGTCTCCACGAAGCTCGGCTCGACCCTCGACGCGGCGGCCCTGTGCAAGATGGCCGGGCGCGGGCAGATCACGGACGGCCTCGTCGACGGGCCGCTGGCCTTCGACACCGCTATCTCCCGCGCCGCCGCCGCCGCGAAGGCCCTCGTGTCGCCGGTCGCGGGTGAGGCCGACATCCTCGTGGTGCCGGACCTCGTGTCGGGCAACATGCTCGCCAAGCAGCTGATCCATCTCGCGGGCGCCGACGCCGCCGGTCTGCTGCTCGGCGCCCGTGTCCCGATCATCCTGACGAGCCGCTCCGACAGCCCGGAGGTGCGGCTGGCCTCCTGCGCGCTGGCGCAGCTCTTCGCCCACCGCTCCGGGACGCCCTGATGGATCCGATGCGCAGCGGGGGGAACGCCGGCGCGCCGCGCCTCGAATGCGCCCCGAGGGGCCACGGCAGCGTTACGAGCGTCACGACCACGATGGCTTCACGGCCCTCGACGGACCGAGGGCGGACCCGCGCTCCCGCACGGTCGATCCCCGACGGGGGCTCCAGCGCATCGGCGCGGGCGCCACGCCTCCAGGGCCGGATCCGACGAGGGTCGGAACGGCGGCCCCCCGGAGGACGAGGCAGGCCGCGGCACGGCGGGGGTGCGGGCCAGGGGGGCGGCGCCGGCTCAGACCTCGTAGGCCGACGGGGATTCGCGCAGGCGCCAGACTTCGGAACTCGCCGAGATGATCAGCGCGATGCCGAAGCTCACATGCGCCCACGTCGCCACCGTGGCCTCCTGGAAGCCGAGTGCCCAAGGGGCCAGGCAGACCCAGAGTCCCCCTGCCGCGATGGCGTAGACCTCCCAGTCGTAGGTCTGCATCAGCGCCAGCACGGCGAGGATCGCGACCGTGGTGCCGAAGATCCAGGCGTTCCAAGCCGCGGCGGTCTCGGACGCGAATCCGAAATACCAGGGCGCCGCGATCAGGCCGACGCCCAGCAGGAGACTCAATCCGTTCAGGAAGATGTCCTGCGATTGATTGTCGATGGTGCGCATCCTCCGCTCCCTCAACGGGTCCGGCGCGCGTGTCGCCGCCGTGCCCGGGACCGTATTGCGCGGGGCGACGGGACACCTTGCGTTGGATCAAACCGGGCGCCGGGTCCCTCTCGCGGCCGGGCATCGGATCGACGCGGTCGGGGGTTCCGCTGAGCCAGGACACGCTGCCGGTCGAACCGCAACGCCTGATCGCCCGCGCCCGGATCCTCGGCGACCGCATCGATACGGCGGGTCTCGAACGCAACGACACGCTCGCGATCAACCCGCTCGCCTTGCGGGTCGGGTGCGGTTTCGCGGTGGTCTTCCGCTACGGGGTCGTGGTGACGGTCGGGCTGTCCCCGAGCGAGGAGGAGGCGATGGCGGCAGGCCTGCTGTCGCGCGTCCGCGGTCCCGTGACGCGGCCGGAAGAGGAGACCGCCACGATCGAGATCGGGCCGGATCACGACGATCAGGTCGTGCCCGGCGGCCGGATCGCCATCCGCCAGCTGACGCCCGGGCGCCTGATCGTCATCGCCGACATCCTCGCCAAGAGCACGGCGCTGGCGCAGAACGAGATCGAGGTCGCGGCTGTCTTCGACGTGATCGAGCCCTTGGCGCGGCGCCTGGCCGAGACGGGGCGCGCATCGGGCGGCCGTCGGGCCGTCCTGAAGCATGTCGGCAGCACGCTGCTCGTCCAGCACAGGGTGTCGGGGCGCGTGGCGGTCGAGGAGAAGCCCGAGGTGCTGTGGGATCAGCCCGGCCTGGAACGCCTCTACGCGCGCCTTGAGGACGAGTACGAGCTGCGGGAGCGGACGGCCACGCTGAATCGCAAGCTCACCGTGATCGGCGCGACGGCGACCGCGCTCACCGACCTGATGCACACGAACCGTTCGTTGCGCCTGGAGATCGTGGTCGTCCTGCTGATCGCCCTCGAGATCGCGATCACGTTCCTTCCCCTGCTGCCCGCCTTCAGGCGATGAGTCCGCCGCCCGGAAGGCCGTCCGGACCGGACCGATCCGGCGCGTTGCCGTCCGCGCGGGGCCGGGCCGGGGCCGCGTCGCTCAAGCCGCGACGCGCCGTCTGGGCAAACGCGTCCAGGGACGGGCGATACGCGCCGGTCAGGACCTGGCGTTGGGTCAACGAGAGGGTGGGCATGCCGGCGCAGCCGCTGATCTGCTCCAGATCCCGGAAGAAGGCGGCCTGCGCGCCCCCCGAGCCCGAGACGGCGACGCCGAGCAGGTGCGGCGGCGCCCCGGCCTCCTGGAGGTAGGTCCGCACCGGCCCGGGAAGCCGGCCGGCCCAGACGGGTGAGCACAGGACGACCGTCTTGAACGGCGCCGGATCGAAGCGCTTCCGGATCGGCGGCCCGATCCGACGGAGCGCATGCCACAGGCCTCTCACGAATCCCGCCGCCCCCGCATAGGAAACCGCAGGCGTGATCCGATCGAGGTCGGCGCCGAGCGCGGTCGCGAGCGCCCGGGCCACCACGTCGGTCGTGCCCGAGCGCGAATAATAGACGACCAGGACGTCACGCATCGCCCGCCTCCGCGTGCCCGAGTGAGCCGCCAGGATCCGCCTCACGCCCGGGCGCGGCATTGAGGGACATCAAAGGCCGGCCGTCCGGCCTCTTTGCGATGAATCAAGGCTCGCCGTGCCCATCGGCGCACCCTGGCGGCCTGGACCGGAACGCGGATCGTCCTCCGGTTCGCCCTCACAGGATGCGCGCCATGATCAAGGATCTGCTCATCGTCGCGGACGCGGTCGGAGAGGCCGCCGGGCCCTACGCGCTGTCCCTGGCCCGGGAGGTCGGGGCCGCGGCCGGATGCCTGTACCTCCAGCCGGAGGGCGGCGACGAGGCCCCCCTGGCGGAGCTGCCCTATGGCTTCGCCCTCTCGGCCCGTGAGGCCGCCCTCGCGGTGGTGCGCGACGCCGCCGACGACCTGTCCTACGCCGCCAGAACCGCCGACGTGCCGATGGAGATGGAAACCCTGAGCGGGAGCGCGGGCGACATCCGGAGCCGCCTGCTGGATCGGGCCCGCCTCGCCGATCTCATCGTGGTCGAGCGGGCCGATCCGGGCCGCGACAAGCCGGCGGATGCCTATATCGAAGACCTTCTCCTCGGAGCGGGCCGGCCGATCCTCGTGGTGCCGGCGCGGTGGGGCCGGCCGGCGCGGTTCGGGGCCGTCACGGTGGCCTGGGACGGCAGCGCCGCGGCCGCACGGGCGCTGGCCGATGCGCTGCCGCTCCTGAGCCGCGCCGAGCGCGTGCGCGTCCTCACGGTGCAGACGGAGGCGGTGGCCGGCGTCAGCGAGGGCGGCGCCCGCGTGGTGAAGCATCTGGGTCGCCACGGCATCGCCGCCGATTACCGCGCGATCATCAGCGGCACCACCGTCGGCGAAACCCTGCTGGCGGAGGTCGCCCAGGCCGGCGTCGACCTTCTCGTGATGGGGGCCTACGGCCATTCCCGCCTGCGCGAGGTCTTCCTCGGCGGGGCGAGCCGCGACCTCCTCCGCAGGATAACGGTGCCGACCCTGATGGCGCACTGAGCCGCGGAAGGCTTCGCGCACCGGTCGCCGGGGCCCGCGGAACGCCTGTGCTTCGGGCGAGAGCTTCGGACGAAGTCTTGAGCTGAACGAAACTTCCGTTGACCTGCATCAATGCCGGTCATTCCAGCCGGAAGAGGGTTTCCGACAGAATCCGCGCGGAGGCGATTCCGGGGCGGATCCGAAACCATCAGCACGAGGCCAAGCTCATGAAAGTCCGTGACGTCATGCACAAAGGTGCGACTTTCGTCTCGGCCGAGACGCGCGTCGACGTGATTGCGCGGCAGATGCGGGATGCCGATGTGGGCGCGCTGCCCGTCAAGTCGGACGGCCACTTGGTCGGCATCGTCACCGACCGGGACATCGCGTGCCGCGCCCTGGCGGACGGCAAGGACCCGCAGACGATGACCGCGACCGACGTGATGACCACCCGGGTCGCCTGCTGCGCTCCGGATGACGATCTCGCTCTGGCGATCAAGATCATGGAGAACAAGCGGGTCCGCCGCCTTCCGGTCATCGACGCCGACCAGAAGCTCATCGGCATGGTGAGCCTCGGGGACATCTCCCACAAGGTCGGCGCCGGGCTGTCGGGCGAGGTTCTGCGCGCCGTCTCCGCGCATCATCGCTGACGAAGGCGCGCGGGCAGGCCGCCCTGGGACTGACGGCTGGATCCCGGCCGCCCGCGCGCGCCTGCGGTGCGGATGGAGATCCTGCGTGGACAGCCTGAGGCTGTCTCGATGTCTTGTTGATGTCGTCGTTTTTCCAAATATTCGTACTCTGATTATAGTTTATTTCCGTGTCTTCGGGCGCGGTTGATCTTGAGGTGGATCAATGCCGCATCGGGGTGCGGGCCCTACCGATGCGGACCACTTTTTGAGAGGAGGCATTCCCCATGGCCGAGTCTGGTACAAAAGTGTCGGTCAGCAGCGACGGGTCGGAGCGCGCGTCCGCACCGGCCGAATGGCGTCCGTTCGAGAATGTGCGCCGGGACATCGATCATCTCATCGACGACCTGGCGCGCAGCCTGAAGCGCGTGCCCTTCGATTTCCTCGGGGCGGCCACCACGCCGTTCACCGGCGGCGCGCTGTGGCAACTGTCTCCCGTGGCCGACATACAGAACAAGCCGACCTGCTACGAAGTCACGGCCGAGCTTCCCGGGATCGATGAGAAGCATGTCGAGGTCAAAGTCACCGACGGCATGCTGATGATCAAGGGGGAGAAGCGGCAAGACCAAGAACGCAAGGGCGAGGGCTTCTACCTGTCCGAGCGCCGGTTCGGCGCCATCGAGCGGGCCTTCCGCATGCCGCCGGGCGTCGACGCGAGCAAGATCGAGGCGGTCCTCAAGAACGGCGTGCTGACGGTGACGCTGCCGAAGACCGCGGAGGCGAAGGCCGAGAAGACGATCGCCGTTCAGGCCGCGTAGCCGGCTTTCGAACGCGAGCCCGGGGCGGGCCCGACGCGTCGGGTCGCCCGCCCCGGCGAACGACGATCCTGTTCCGGGATCCGCGCAGCGGGAGGGTGGCGATGGCCGAGCGCATCTTTCGCGACCGCGCCGAAGCGGGCCGGGAACTCGTCAAGGGACTCGCCGCCTTCGCCGGGCGCTCCGACGTCGTGATCCTGGCGCTGCCGCGCGGCGGCGTTCCGGTGGCGGCCGCGGTGGCCGACGCGCTGCACGCGCCCCTCGACGTGTTCATCGTGCGCAAGCTCGGCGTGCCGGGCTACGAGGAACTCGCCATGGGCGCCATCGCCAGCGGCGGTGTGCGGGTTCTCAACCAGGACATCGTCGCGTCCCTGAAGGTCCCCCCCTACCTGATCGACGCGGTCACCGCGCAGGAGCAAGAGGAGCTCCTGCGGCGCGAGCGCGTCTATCGCGGCGGGCGCGCGCCCACCGATGTCCGTGGGCGCACCGTCATCCTGGTGGACGATGGCCTGGCCACCGGCGCCTCGATGCAGGCTGCCATCCGGGCGATCCGGCAGCGCCAGCCGAAGGAGGTGGTCGTGGCCGTGCCCACCGCCTCCCGCGAGACGGTCGAGCGGCTGAAACACGAGGCGGATGCGGTCGTCTGCGCCGACCTGCCCGAACCGTTCTGGGCGGTGGGCGCCGCGTACCGGGATTTCACGCAGACGAGCGACGACGAGGTGCGCCGGCTGCTCGGGCGCGCGCAGGCCGCGGGCGCGGCCGATCCCGACGCGGCGCACGCCGACGACGCGCCGGACCCCACGGTCCTCCGCCGCCTGGGCGCGGCGGCGATCCCCCTGGAAGGCGGCCCCGACGACTACGATCCGCTGCTGGCGCTGATCGGCGACGCGCGCTTCGCGCTCCTCGGCGAGGCCTCCCACGGGACGCACGAATTCTACCGGGAACGGGCGGAGATCACCCGGCGGCTGATCACCGACAAGGGCTTCGGGGCCGTGGCCATCGAGGCCGACTGGCCGGATGCCTGGCGGGTGAACCGCTACGTCCGCGGCGACAGCGACGACCTCGACGCCGTCGAGGCGCTCGCCGGCTTCCGCCGCTTCCCCACCTGGATGTGGCGCAACACCGAGATGGTCGAGTTCGTCGAGTGGCTGCGCATCCACAACCAGGGCCTGCCGGCGCAGGCGCGGGTGGGCGTGTACGGCATCGATCTCTACAGCCTGCGCGCCTCGATGAAGGCGGTGCTCCGCTGCCTGGAAGCCGTCGACCCGGCCGCCGCCGCGGTGGCGCGTACGCGCTACGCCTGCTTCGACCGGTTCGGCGACAGCGGCCAGGCCTACGGCTTCATGACCGGGCTGAAGGGCATCGGATCCTGCCAGGAGCAGGCCGTCGCCCAGCTCCTGGCGCTGCAGCGGCGCACGGCCGATACCCTGTCCTGGAGCGGCAGCGCCGATGGCGAGGAACTCTTCAACGCCGAGCAGAACGCACGCGTCGTCAAGAGCGCCGAAGCCTATTACCGCACGATGTTCCTGGCGGAGGTCTCCTCCTGGAACCTGCGGGACCGCCACATGGCCGACAGCCTGGAGCGGCTGGTGGCGCATCTGGAGCGCCGGCCCGGCCCGGTGAAGATCGCCGTCTGGGCGCACAACTCCCATCTCGGCGACGCCCGCGCCACTGCGATGGGCGAGCGGGGCGAACTGAACCTGGGGCAGCTGCTGCGGGAACGCCACGGCCGCGCCGTCGTGAGCGTCGGCTTCACCACCTACGCGGGGACCGTGACGGCCGCCTCCGACTGGGATCAGCCGGCCGAACGCAAGCGCGTGCGTCCCGCGCGACCCGACAGCTACGAGGCCTTGTTCCACGCCCTCGGCATAGGCCGCTTCCTGCTGCCCCTCACCCTCGGCGGGGAGGCGGAGCAAATCCTCCGGACCGACCGGATCGAGCGGGCGATCGGCGTCATCTACCGGCCCGATACGGAGCTGCAGAGCCATTATGCCCGAGCCTGCCTTCCGGAGCAGTTCGACGCGATCCTCCACTTCGACGAGACACGCGCGGTGACGCCCCTGGAGCGGACGGCCGAGTGGGATGCGGGCGAGGTGCCGGAAACCTTCCCGGTCGGCCTCTGAGCCGCCGGCGCGATCCTCTCCCCAGCGGAGGAGCTGGCCATGGACGAAATCCTCGCTCCGCGCGAGCAGCAGATCCGGATTCCGGCCGCCGCGGCGTTCCTGGCGGCCGACCTGCACGTTCCACGCACGCCCCGCGGCGTCATCCTGTTCGCGCACGGTTCCGGAAGCGGCCGCTTCAGCCCGCGCAACCGCAGCGTCGCGCAGGCGCTCAATGCGGTGGGCTTCGCGACGGTGCTGGCGGACCTTCTGACCCCGAGCGAAGAGACGGCCGACCGCCGGACCGGCCAGCTGCGTTTCGACATCCCATTCCTGGCCGGGCGGCTGCGCTCCGTGGCCGCGTGGCTCTCCGGCCAGCGGGATCTGCGGCGGCTCCCGCGGGGCTATTTCGGCGCGAGCACCGGGGCTGCGGCCGCGCTGATTGCGGCCGCCGCCGAGCCGGATCAGGTCGGCGCGATCGTGTCGCGCGGCGGCCGCCCCGACCTGGCGGGCGCGACCCTGGCCCGCGTGCGGGCTCCGACGCTGCTGCTCGTGGGGAGCCGCGACCCCGAGGTCCTCGCCCTGAACGAGGCGGCCCTGGCCCGTCTGACCTGCGTCAAGCGCCTGGTCGTCGTGCCCGGTGCGTCGCACCTTTTCGAGGAGCCGGGGACGCTCGAGACGGTGGCACAGCACGCGGCGCGGTGGTTCCGGGAGCACCTGAAGGCCGATACCTCCGGCGCCTCGGTTCCGGTATCCTGACGG
This sequence comes from Methylobacterium sp. XJLW, assembly GCF_003254375.1. Classification (NCBI taxonomy): domain Bacteria; kingdom Pseudomonadati; phylum Pseudomonadota; class Alphaproteobacteria; order Hyphomicrobiales; family Methylobacteriaceae; genus Methylobacterium; species Methylobacterium sp. XJLW. The sequence continues at coordinate 2,477,779 of NZ_CP016429.1, forward strand.
CGCGGAGACGCGACGGCCGCCCCGAAGGCCGCGACCCGGGCAACCGGTGCATCGCCGACGCCCAGCCCATCACTGACGCCGGAGAGCAACGGCCGTCCGGCGCGGGGCCTGCCCGGCTCCGAGGCCGTCGCGTGCGGCCTGACGGGCGGCAGGCATGTCTGCAGGCGTATCCGCGTCTCGTCCCTGACGGGCTCCGAAAGCGTGCCGCGCCTCATGGCCGGATGGCCTCGGCCTCCTTGAGGCTGAGGATGTAGTCGATGACCGCATCCATCTCGTCGCGGTCGAGCCGCAGGCTCGGCATGCGCTGGTGGTGGCTCTGCAGGAAGACGTTGAGCGCCAGTCCGGTCGTCGAGGGCATGTTGGCGATCCGGACGAAGGACGGTCCCATGGCGTCGCCGGCCTGCGGGACCCGACCGATGACGTGACACGGGCTGCAGAGCTGCGTGGCGATGGTCCATCCCCGGAGGCGGTGACCCTCGTCGGGATCGGCCGCCGCGGCGCCGGTTCCGACCGCCAGAAGGCCGGCGAGGAGCGCCGCGCAGGCGGCGGGCCGCGAGACCGTCATGGCCGCCTCGCGATCCGCAGCAGGGCCGTGGCGGAGGCGACGGCCAGGCTCCCGAGAACGACATGCGCCCAGGTCGCGCCGTCATTCGCCGCGAAGCCGAGGGCCCAGGGCGCGACCAGCGTCCAAACCCCGACGAGCAGGACCGTCCGTTCCAGCACGGCCCGGAAGCGGATCTGGTTGGCGCCGTAGAGCATGATGATGAGCAAGCCCGGCAGCAGCGCGGACCCCGCCGCACGGGCATGGTCGGTGAAGGCCAGCACCCACGCCGTCAGCACCAGCGCGATGCCGGCCGTGTACTGCAGGATGCTGACCAGAATCTCGTCCGTCCGCCACGTCGGCGATTGTGTTGGGGCCGGGTCCGCGCGGGACATGATCTGCCTCCGATAGGACCGGCCGGGCGCCGCGCCACGGCCGGTGTGGAAACCATCGCCGCGGCGCGGCGTCAGGCGTGGACCTCGGCGATGACGCAGCCGGGGTCGACCACTTGGTTCACGGGGGCGAGGACCGTCAGGCAGCCCTCGGCCGGCGAGGCGATGTCGTGCAGGGCATCGCCGATGCGGACGGCGGCCACGGCCTCGCCGGCGCGCACGCGCGCTCCGTCCGCCACGAACCACCGCTCCAGAATGCCCTCAGGCAGCATGCTGGTGGACCAGAGTTCCTCGGCCACATGCACGTCGGCCATGGTCGTCTCCCCTGTCGGGGCGCCCGTCGCGGGGCGCCGGTTGTAGAGGAGGCCATCCGGGAAGGACGCGCTTTGATCTGGATCACCGCGCGGCTGCGGGGCCGCTTGAGCCAGGTCAATGAGGTCCGCGGTGTCTCAGGCAGGGTCGAGGGGAACAGTCGTCCGGTCCAGCGCCATGCTTCTCGCCATGACGGCCAGCGTCGCCCTCGTCGTGTCCACGATCCTGGTCCTCTACGAGACGCTGCGGCTGACCTCGGAGCACCTGTCCGAGCTGCCGGTCCCGCCGCGGGTCCGCATCCTGGCCGTGGTGCTGATGACCTTCGTCGGACACACCGTCGCCGTCTGGATCTACGCCGGCGCCTACTGGCTGCTCGTGCTCCGGCTCGGCATCGGCACCTTCGCGGGCGCGCCGGTCGAGACCTTCGAGGACTGCCTGTACTTCTCCGTGGTGGCCTACACGTCCCTCGGGTTCGGCGACCATTTCCCGAGCTCGCACACGCGGCTGCTCGCCGGGGTCGAGGCCCTCAACGGCCTGCTCCTGATCGGGTGGTCGGCCTCGTTCACCTACCTGGCGATGGAGCGGTACTGGCCGCTGCACGGGAAGACGCAGGCGCACCGGGCCGCCCGGGCGGCGGCCGGCATCGGGACCGAGCCCAGCCGAGACAGTCTCTTCCCGCCGGCCCCGGAAACCTGACCGGGCGCCCATCCTTGCGCTGGATCAAGGCCGCCGGTCCCCGTGGGCCCCAGGCTGAAGGGATTCTCGGACAGGAGGCGCACCATGCGCCAATACCTCGTGACCTTCCACAAGGTCGTGCCGGACGATAGCGGCCACGACCACCGTATCCTGCAGCACCAGGTCATCGTCCCCGCCCGGTCGGAGGTGACCGCGGCCTGCGCGGCCCAGGCGCTGTTCTGCGAAGCGGCCGGCATCGTCGACTGGCGTCTGCGGGCCGACACCTGCCTGGTCGCCCAACTGTCCGAGGCCACGGTATAAGGAGGCATCCCCATGAGCCACGATCTCACCGCCCCCGTGCATTGGCAGGGCCGGCAATGGGCCGTCACCGGCTACGGCATCGAGGCGCTCGACGGCATGTACCATGTGCCGTTTTCCGAGATCCCGGAGGCCGAGGCCGGGCCTCCGGACTGGCTGGAGAATCTCTGGCACCGCTACGGCACCGACCGGGACGACCTCGCGGCGGCCCTCAGGGTGGCCCGCTCGATCCGGTTCGCGGCGAAGCCGGCCGCGGCGCGTTCCGCGGCATGAGCCCGGCACGGCCCTGTGCGGTACGGTCACGCCGCCCTTGACCTGGCGCAACGCGGACCGGACCGACCGGTCCATCCTGGCCGCACCGCAACGGCACTGGGAGACGGGCGATGAGGAGCGGACCAGGGGGCAGGCCGGTCGTGCTGGTGGCGGAGCCGCAGGCCCTGCCGGGCATGTGGCTGGAGGACGTCCTCGCCGAGGCCGGCTGCGCGGTGCGCGGACCCTACGGAACCAGCGCGGAGGCGGCCCGCTGCCTGGACGAGACGCCTCCGGACTTCGCGGTGGTCAGCATCGACCTGAATCACGGCTCCGGCTTCCCGCTGGCCTGCGCCCTGCGCCGGAAGGGTATCCCCTTCGCCCTGATCTCGGGCAACGCACGCGTTCCGCGCGCCTTCTCGGACGTGCCGCAGTTCGACCGGTTGTTCGAGGCCCGGGCGATGGTCTCCACCGTGACCGCCGGCTGCGCCGTTGCCGGCGGCACCCGGGCCTGCCCGATGCCGGATCGGAGGCCGGCGGGCGCCCCCTTTGCGCTGGATCAATGCCCGACCGCCTGCCGGGCCTAGCGTCGGCGTCGACCGGGCACGGCCTGGACCTCATCGGAGGAGACCGACATGGGCGACAAGCTGATCCGCCAGAACGTCATCGACGAGTTGGACTTCGATCCGAGCATCGACGCCGCACATATCGGCGTCGCCGTCGAGAACGGCATCGTCACGCTCACGGGCCACGTCGCCAGCTACACGGAGCGCGTCGCCGCCGAGAAGGCGGCCCAGAAGGTGCGCGGGGTGCGCGGCGTCGTCGAGGAGATCAAGGTCCGCTTCGGCGGCGAGACGCCGCCGCGCGACGAGGACCTCGCCCAGCGCGCCGTGCAGATGCTCGACTGGTCCGCGACCGTGCCGAAGGGTGCGGTGCAGGTGAAAGTTCAGAACGGCTGGGTGACGCTGACCGGCCGGGTCGACTGGCAGTATCAGAAGGAAGAAGCCTACCGGTCGATCAAGCGCCTCGCGGGCGTGGCCGGCATCCTCAACACCATCGAGGTGGCGCCGAAGGCGAGCGTGCCCGATGTGCGTGCGAAGATCCTGGCGGCGCTGAAGCGCAACGCCGAACTCGAGGCGGACGCCATCAAGGTCACCGTCAAGGACGCGAAGGTCGTCCTGGAGGGCAAGGTGAACGCGTGGCACGAGCGCCGGCTCGCCGAGAACGCGGCGTGGTCGGCGCCGGGCGTGCGCGCCGTCGAGGACCACCTGACGCTGAGCTGACCGACGCTGGGCTGAGGCCCGAACCGACGGGAGGCGCCGGCCGGGCCCGCCGTCATCCCGCCGCCGTCCCGCCACCGTCCTTCGAGCCGGAGACGTTCCATGACCTATGCGAGCATCATGGTCGCCATGGACCTGACGGATGGCGCGCGAAACCGCGTGCGCCTGGCAGGCCGCCTCGCCGACGACTTCAACGCCCGCCTGATCGGCGTCGCCGCGGAGCAGCCGGCCTATGTCGTCCCGCCGGTGGGCCCGACGCCGGCGAGCGCCTACGCGCTGGCCGATTCCGGCGAGACCGTCCTGAACGACCTCCGGGTCGCCCACGAGGCCTTCGCGGCGGCGGCCGGCGGCCGCAACCGCCTCGAGTGGCGCTCCAACCTCGATGTCCCGGTGGCGTTCCTGGCGGCACAGTCCGCGGCCGCCGACCTCGTGGTGGTCGGCCGCGGAGTCCCCGGGCCCCCCCTGTTCGCGGTGGATCCGGCCGATGCGGTCATGCAGCTCGGCCGTCCGGTGCTGGTGGTGCCGCCGGATCTGGACCATCTCGACGCGAAGCGCGTGGTGATCGGCTGGAAGAACACGCGCGAGGCGCGCCGGGCGGTCTGGGACGCGCTGCCCTTCCTGAAGCGCGCCTCGGAGGTGCTCGTCGTCTCCGTCGACGACGGAGCCAGTTCCGAGGGGCAGGATACCCTCCGCCTCCTTCAGGCCCATGACGTCTCCGCCATCCGCGTCCGGCGCGATGCCCAGGGCGAGTTGGTGTCCCTGGCGCTCGTCGAGGCGGCGGCAGAGCATGGGGCGGACCTGATCGTCACGGGCGCCTACGGGCACGGGCGTCTGCGCGAGTGGGTCGTCGGCGGCGTCACCCGCGAACTGCTGGCCGGCGCCCCGGTCTGCTGCCTGATGAGCCACTGAGAGCAGGGATGGGCGGCATGTCCGATACACGCACCCGCATGATCCCGCACGGCGGCTACGTCGTCGTCTGCGACGGCCGCAAGGCCCTGGTGCTCCGCAACGTGAGCGTCCACCCGAAGCCGGACCTCCAGGTCCAGCTCGCGTTCGAGGCGCCCCCGAACCCGCCGACCCACGCGCAGGGCACCGACAGGCCGCCGCGGGTCAGGCTCGGAGACCAGCGCAGCGCCATCGCGCAGACGGACTGGCATGATCTCGCCGAGCGACGCTTCGCGAAAGCGGTCGCCCACGCGCTGGACGCCTTCGATCCGGTCACGGCCCTGATCGTCGTCGCCCCGCCGAAGACCCTCGCCGAGATGCGGCGCGCGTTGCCCGAGCGCCTGCGGCGGGTCGTCGTGGCGGAGGTCGACAAGGATCTGACCAAGCACCCGGTCGAGGAGATCGAGCGCTGCCTCGCCAATGCCTGACCCCGCGCCAGAAGCCGACGCGCCAGAAGTCGACGCGGCAGGGGCCGACGAGGCCGGGACGCCGCCGGCCCCATGCCCGGGGGACTGGAGCGCGGCGGACGCCGCCGCGGCCCGGGTCCTGATCGACGCCATCCTCTCGCGCCACGGGGCGGCGTTCCGGGACCTGTTCTGGCGCGCCGTCGATACCGGCTACAATTGCGCTCTCCGGCCGGATCCGGACGCAGAGGCGCAACCGGCGCCCCCCGGACCCGGCTGCGGCGGTGGAACCGCATCGCGACCGGGCGCCCGGCCGAAACCGAGGCCCCTGCCCAGGCCCGCACTCAGTGGGCCATGAGCACCGGAATGCCAGCGTGTTCGATGACATGGCGGGTGACGCCGCCGAGCAGGAACTCGCGCACGCGGCTGTGCGTGTAGGCGCCCATGGCCAGCAGGGAGGCGTTGCGCCGTCCCGCCTCCGCCAGGATCGCCGCGCCGACCGGGGTCCCGTCCTCGACCGGCAGACTGACGGCCTCCGCCACGATGCCGTGCCAGCGCAGATAGGCGCACAGATCCGCTGCCCGCACCTCCGCGAAGCGCTCGGTCTGCGCGTGGACGACCGTGACGCGCGCGGCCTCGTGCAGCAGCGTGATGGACTGGCCGATCAGGCGCGTCGCCTCCAGGCTGCCGTTCCAGGCGATCACGACGTGGTCCAGCAGGTCGTGGGGGATGTGTTCGCCGACGACCAGGGTCGGCCGGCCGACGGCGAACAGGGCAGTGTCGAGGGCGCGGCCCGTGAACGGCTCGTCCGGATCCGGGCGGTCGACGATGACGAGGTCGTTGACCCGCCCGGTCAGCGTCAGGAGCGGCTCGACCTCTCCGGAGAGTTCGGTCCACGTCGCGAAGGTGGCGTCCAGGCGCTCGGCCTTCGCGATCACCGGCACGCCCGCGCGTCCGCACCACGCCTCGAAGGCCGCCTTGCCCTCGGCCGCCGATTCCCGGACGCTCTGCTGGATGGCCTCGATGGTCGTGCCGTCCATCGGCACGAGGCTCGCCATGGCGGCCAGCACGTGCTCCGGGCCGGGCGCCATGAAGGCGACGCCGATATGCGCGTGCAGGCGCCGCCCGAGGCGCATGGCCGCCTCCAGCCGACGCGTCGCGTCGATCCCCGGGCCGGTCGGGACGAGGAGGCAGCGGAGGTACATCGAGGCTCTCCCTCAGCGTTCCAGCGATTTCAGGTAGGCGATCAGGTCTTGCGCCTGGTCCGGATCGAACCGGAACTCGGGCATGGTCGGGTGGCCCGTGCGGATCCCCTCGGTGAGCGCCTCGCCGAGATCCTCGACGGGGTAGCGCGTGTGGAGATCGCGGAAGGGGGGCGCGGCCCGCAGCGGGCTTTCCCCGGCCCGCCCGATGGCGTGGCACCGGGCGCAGTTGGTCCGCGCGAGGGTCTCGCCTTGCCGGATCTGCAGGTTCCAGGCCGTCGCCGGCACGGCGGGCAGAGGCGGGAGGGCAGCCAGGACGCCGGCGAGAAGGAGGCGGGTCGTGCGCATCAGTGGCTCATCAGGCAGCAAACGGTGGTGGTCTCCAGCATCTCGCGGGTCGCGCCCCCGAAGACCCACTCGCGCAGCCGGGAATGGCCGTAGGCGCCCATGACGATCAGATCCGCCTCCTCCCGCCGGGCGAAGCGGAGGATCTCGTCCGCGACGCTGATCTCGGGCTTGTGCAGCAGGTGCGTGGCGACGCGGATGCCGTGCCCCGACAGGTACGCGGCGACGTCCGTGGCGCCTTCGCGGCGCGCCTCCGGACCCGCGACCGCGACATGGACTTGGTCGGCCCGCACCAGGAACGGCAGGGCGTCGTGGACGGCCCTGCGCGCCTCGCGGGTGTCCTTCCAGGCCACGACGATCCGCTTGGCCGAGAGCCGATGGAGGCCGGGCGGCACGATGAGGACGGGACGCCCCGCCTCCATCAGCAGGCCGCCCGCGGCGACACCCATCGGCCCGGGATCGCCGTCGGCCGGCCCCTGACGGCTCACCACCACGAGGCCGGCGGCGCGGGCCTGTTCCACCAGGAAGGCCAGGGGCTCGGCCAGCGCCTCCCGCCACGCGGTCCTGACCCGCTCGCCGGCCTCGCGCTCGAACAGCGCCCGCCCTTCGGCCAGCTCCTCCTTCGCCCGCGTCTCCTCGATCTCGAAGATGCGCTGCGACGCGTCGGCGCTCTCGACCGGGATCATGGTGACGAGCTGCCGCGCGGCGACGCCGATCAGGGTGGTGTCGAAGCGCCAGGCGATGTCGGCGGCGAGCCGGACGCGGTCGACGGCCGTGGCCCCGCGGTCGACCGAGACCAAGATGTTGGAGATCCGCATGATCACCTCCCGGCGCGGGCCCGTCCGCCCGGCCCGGCGACTGTTGCCCGTGCGGGTGGCCGGGGCCTTGATCCAGCTCAACCGCACCGGGGCCGGCGCAAGCCGCGAGGGCGCGTGTCCCGCCGCGCGGTGGGCGCGATGTCCGGGACGATTGACCGATCGCAATGCCCGGTCCCGCCGGATGGGGACATGAGGTTGCGGATGGAGGTCTCATGCCGTCCGCTTCCGCGATCCTGGCTTCAGGCCTGCCCGGTTTCGGGCCCTCCCGCGATGGGCTGGCGACGCCGCGGACCCTCCCGGCCTTCATCGCGAGCGCGAGCGGCGCCCATCAGCTGGCCCTGGTGGCGATGGCGACGGCCCTCTTCGTGGCGGATCTGGCGCCCCTCGAGCTGCAGCGGCGGGTCGTCAACGCGGCCCTTCCCGGCGGGAGCGCCCGAACCATCCTCCTGCTCGCGGCCCTGTACATCGCGGCGGCCACGGCGATGGGGGCCCTCAAGCTCGCGCTCAACATATACCGCAGCTACGTCAGCGAGAGCGCGGTCCGCCGGCTCCGCAGGACGCTGCTGCAGGACCTCGGCACCCTCGCCCCGGGCGACCGTGCGGCGGTCGAGGGCGTGGAGGTCTCCCTCGTCCTGGCGGAGGCGGAGCCGGTCGGCGCCTTCGTCGGCGTGAGCGTCTCGGAACCGGTCCTGGAGGGCGGCATCGTGCTGGGGACGTTCGGGTACATGCTGTACCTCAACCCGCTGATGGCGGCCCTGGCGCTGGCGGTGTTCGTACCGCAGATGGTCTTCGTGCCGCTGATGCAGCAGGCGATCAACCGCCGCGTGGTCGCGCGGACGGGCGCCTTGCGCCGCATCAGCGGCGGCATCATCGGCCGGCACCGACACGAGGCCACGGGACTTCAGGACGCGCGCATCGAGCGGGTGTTCCGGCTCAACATGGGCATCTTCAAGCTGAAGTTCTCGATGAACTTCCTCATGAACCTGATGCACCACGCCGGGGTGGCGCTGACCCTGGGGCTGGGCGGCTACCTCGTAGTGAACGGCGAGACGGATCTCGGGACCGTCGTGGCCTTCGTCGCGGGCCTGAGGCAGCTCAACGATCCGTGGGGCGGCCTGATCGACTGGTTCCGGGAGTGGCGCGTCACGCTGGCAAAGTACGCCCTGCTCCGGCAGGCCCTCGACACGCTCCCGCGGCAGGGCGCCTGAGGCGGCGCTCCGGCCGGGGGCCCCGACGCCCGGCCGGGCCAGATCGCGCCCGCCGATCGCCCGAAACCGCCTCGACCCGGTGGCCCTCCCGGAAAGCCTCACGCCCGGGACGTGGGATCAGGGCACGAGGACCGCCGCGCCCCGGAGGGCGCCGGACCGGTGATCCGCCACGGCCTCGTTGGCGCGGGTCAGCGCGTAGGTGCGGGTGTGCGTGACGAGGCCGGCCCGCGGCACGACGGCGAAGAAGGTGCGGGCGTCCTCGCGCGTGAGGTTCGCCACCGAATGCACCGAGCGCTCGCCCCAGAGCCGGTCGTAGGGGAAGGCCGGGATTTCGCTCATGTGGATGCCGCCGCAGACCACGCGGCCCCCCTTGCGCAGGGTGCCGAGGGCCCGCGGGACGAGGTTCCCGTCCGGGGCGAAGATCAGGGCCGCGTCCATCGGCTCGGGCGGCGCCTCGTCCGACCCGCCGGCCCACGCGGCCCCCAGCGTGCGCGCGAAGTCCTGGGCGTCCCGGTCGCCCGGCCGGGTCAGCGCGAACACGCGCCGCCCCTGCCAGCGGCAGATCTGGGCGACGATGTGGGCGGCCGCCCCGAACCCGTAGAGACCGACCGTTCCGGCATCGCCGGCCATCCGCAGCGTGCGCCAGCCGATCAGCCCGGCGCACAGGAGGGGCGCCGTCGCGACCGGGTCCAGGCGCGCGTCGAGCGGGATGGTGAAGGCGGCCTCGGCCAGGAGATGGCTCGCGAAGCCGCCGTCGCGGGTGCAGCCGGTGAAGCCGGGGGCGTCGCAGAGGTTCTCGCGCCCCGTCTCGCAGTAGGCGCAGTGCCCGCAGGCATGCCCGAGCCAAGGCACGCCGACCCGCATGCCCGGTCGCGGCGCCGTCACGCCCGCGCCGACCGCCTCGACGCGCCCGACGACCTCGTGTCCCGGCACGATGGGATAGACGGCCTGGGGCAGGTCGCCGTCGATGACGTGGATGTCGGTCCGGCAGACCGCGCAGGCCTCGACCCGGATGCGCACCTCGCCCGGCCCGGGGTCCGGGTCCGGACGCTCCTCCGGGACGAGGGCCGCGCCGATCTCCCGCAGGACCATGGCCAGCATCGGACCGGCCTCACGCGAGGGTCAGGCGATCCTCGACGGCGCGGACGCCGGGCGCCGACCACGCGGCCCGCTCGGCGATCTGGCGCTCGCTCCAGACATCGACGCACCCGTCGAGGGTGACCTTGTCGCCGTCCACGTGCACGCGGATCGTATCCGGATCCCGCGCGCTCCGTCTCAGGGCCGCGAGGATGCGGGACTTCACCTCGGTGGCCTGCGCCAGCGGCTTCACCGCGATGAGATTGACGATGTCGATGACGCCGGCCAGGCGCCGCAGCGCCTGATCGACGGCCGCCTTCTGGTGATAGAACGGGACACAGCCGTCGAGCGTGACGCAGCCCTTCTCGACCTTGAGCGTGACCGCGTTCTCCGGGATCTGCACGTCCCATGCGAGCACCCGGGCGCAGCGCTCGGCCAGGGCCTCGTCGCCGACGATGGGGCAGTTCGGATAACGGACCTCGATCCGCTCCACCACGCCCCGCACGCCGCGGACCCGCAGCACGACGCGCTCGGCGATGCCCTTCTCGGCGTAGTTGCGGACATGCCCCGTCAGGGTCACGATGCCGTTCTCGACGGTGACGCCGATCTGCGCCGCGTCGATCATCGGAGCGTATTCCAGCTCGTCGAGCACATGCTGGTGCACGGTCTTGTCGTCCATCACCCGTCTCCCCGCGTCGCTCGGTTCAGAGGACCAGCCAGAGCAGCACAGTCGTCACCGCCGATGCCGCGATGGCCAGGGCCAGGGCCTGCAGACTGCCGATGCGCCCGTAGTGGTAGCCATCCGCCACGATGCGCCGGCCCGCGTCGTTCCGCGGCTCGAGCCTGAGCGGCATCCATACGCGGCGCACCGTCCGGATGTGGGTGGATCGAAGCACCAGGGTCATCGTTCGCTCCCGTCTTGGCTGACGGGGCCATCTTGCCGTCCTGCCCGGGGAGGGCCTTGATCCACCTCAACGCCGCCGGGCCCGGCCCCCGGCAGGGTCCGCCCCGGGTTACGGATCCGCCGGGAGGCCGACATGGACGCGAGGCACGGCTCGAAGGAGCGCCACGACGGCGAAGGCCGGGACGACGGACACGGCCTGGCCTTCGTGCCCGGGCCGCTCGGACCCGATGGCCTCGGGACGATCGACGCCTACTGGCGCGCCGCCAACTACCTGTCGGTCGGGCAGATCTACCTCATGGCCAACCCGCTCCTGCGCGAGCCGCTCAAGGCGGAGCACGTCAAGCCGCGGCTCCTCGGCCACTGGGGGACGACGCCCGGCCTCAACTTCATCTACGCGCACCTGAACCGGATCATCCGGCAGCGCGACCTCGACATGATCGCCGTTTGGGGACCGGGCCACGGTGCGCCGGGTCTCGTGGCCAACGCCTACCTGGAGGGCACCTACAGCGAAATCTACCCGGACGTGGCCCGGGACGCGGTCGGGATGGGCCGCCTGTTCCGGCAGTTCTCGTTCCCCGGCGGCATCCCGAGCCACGCCTCGCCCGAGCTGCCGGGCTCGATCCACGAGGGCGGCGAACTCGGCTACTCTCTGGCGCATGCGTTCGGGGCAGCCCTCGACAACCCGGGCCTGACCGTCGCCTGCATCGTCGGGGACGGCGAGGCCGAGACCGGGCCGCTCGCCGCCGCCTGGCACGCGAACAAGTTCCTCGACCCGCGCTCCGACGGCACGGTCCTGCCGATCCTGCACCTCAACGGCTACAAGATCGCCAGCCCGACGGTCCTCGCCCGCATGCCCGCGGACGAGCTGCGCAGCCTTCTCGTCGGCTACGGCTACGCGCCGGTCTTCGTCGAGGGCGACGACCCGGCCCCGATGCACCAGGCCATGGCCACGGCCCTCGATGCCGCCTTCGACACCATCGCGGAGATCCGGGCGCGCGCCGGACGCGGCGCCGTCGAGCGGCCCCGCTGGCCCATGATCGTGCTGCGCAGCCCCAAGGGCTGGACGGGGCCGCATTGCGTGGACGGCAAGCCCGTCGAGGGCACATGGCGCGCGCACCAAGTGCCGGTCGCCGCCGTCCGGGAGAATGCGGAGCACCGGGCGATCCTGGAAGCCTGGATGCGCTCCTATCGTCCGGAGGAGCTGTTCGCGGAGGACGGCGCCCTCGTCCCCGAACTCGCCGCGCTGCCGCCGAAGGGGGCGCGGCGCATCTCGGCCAATCCGCACGCCAACGCGCACAAGAGCGCGCCCCTGCGCCTACCCGACCTGAGCGTGGCGGCCGTCGCGGTGCCGGAGCCCGGCCGCACCAGGGCCGAGGCCACCCGCGCGCTCGGGACCTACCTTCGGGAGGTGCTGACCCTGAACGCGCCGACGCGCAACTTCCGCATCATGGGGCCGGACGAGACCGCCTCGAACCGCCTCGACGCGGTCTTCGCGGTGACGAGCCGCGCCTGGCAGGAGGCGATCCTGCCGGGCGACGAGAACCTCGCCCGCGACGGCCGCGTCATGGAGGTGCTGAGCGAGCACCTCTGCGAGGGCTGGCTGGAGGGCTACGTGCTGACCGGGCGGCACGGCCTGTTCGCGACTTACGAGGCCTTCGCGCACGTGGTCGATTCGATGGTGAACCAGCACGCCAAGTGGCTGAAATCCGCGCGCGACCTGCCCTGGCGCCGGCCGGTGCCGTCCCTCAACATCCTTCTCTCGTCCCATGTCTGGCGGCAGGACCACAACGGCTTCAGCCACCAGGACCCCGGCTTCATCGACTTCGTGGCGAACAAGCGGGGCGACACGGCCCGCATCTACCTGCCGCCGGACGCGAACACCCTGCTCTGCGTCATGGATCATTGCCTGCGCACCTACGACCGCATCAACGTCGTCGTGGCCGGCAAGCAGCCGGCCCTGCAGTGGTTGAGTCTGGACGAGGCCGTTCGCCATTGCGCGGCCGGCGTCGACATCTGGGACTGGGCCTCCAACGAGGGTGCGGGGGAGCCGGATGTGGTGATGGCCTGCGCGGGCGACGTGCCGACCCAGGAGACGCTCGCCGCGGTGGATTGGCTGCGCCGACATGTCCCCGCGCTCAAGGTCCGGGTGGTGAACGTCGTCGACCTGATGACGCTGCCTGCGCCCGAGACGCACCCCCACGGGCTCGACGACGCAACCTTCGACAGCCTGTTCACCTCCGATCGGCCCGTGGTGTTCGCCTATCACGGCTATCCGTGGCTCATCCATCGGCTGACCTACAAGCGGACGAACCATGGCAACTTCCACGTCCACGGCTTCATCGAGGAGGGCACGACCACGACGCCCTTCGACATGTGCGTGCTGAACCGCCTCGACCGCTTCCACCTCGCGCTCGCCGCGCTGCAGACGGTCCCCCATCTCGGGGCATGCGCCGAGCATGCCGAGCAGGCGCTGCGGGATGCCTTGGCGGCCCATCACGCGTATGTCCGTCGCACCGGCGACGACCTGCCGGAGGTGCGGGATTGGGTCTGGCCGGACCGGCATGCGCACCCGCATCCGGACCGTCGGCGGATCGACGGCGACATCATGCAGTGCGGTCCGACCACGGGAGAAGAGCCTCGCCCGGGCGAAACCCTGGACGACTGGACGGTCGTCACCTGAGGCCGGGCGATGATCCGCGTCCTCGACGCCGGCGCCTCCAGCCTGCGCCGCGCCCTGTCCCGGCCGGGTGCCGACGACCCGGCGTGGCGCGCCCGCGGTCGCCGACACCGGTCATGACCGGCGCTCCCGATCGGAGGCCTCGACGCGCCGGTGCTGGGCGCGCTGGACGAACCCCCCGGGCGTCCCTTCCTGACTGCGATCACGGTATCGGTGCCCGACCTTCGGGGTGTCGCGACGGCCCGAAGCGCGCGTGCCGCCCGAGGCGTCTTCGAGGCGTCTTCGGGCCGTCTTCGGGGCCGCGCCATCCCCCGGGCTGGACGCAATCGCGGATGAGTCCCTCCGCGAGGGCCACCCCAAACCCGGATCCGGGGGGAGCCGAACCCGGGCCGTGTCCACCCCGGGTCAGGGGGGCGGGAAATCCAGGTTCAGGTAGGCAGGGTCGAATTCGGCGACCTTCCGGAGACCGTCCCAGTCCTCGATGGTCATCCATCGGCATCGCTTGGACACGAGCCCGGCCTGCTGGAGCCTCTTCATGGTTCGGTTCGCGTGGACCGATGTGAGGCCTAGGGCGCTGCCGAGTTCCGTCTGCGTCAGGGGCATCGGAAATCGGAAGGCCTCGGTCATGCCGGCCGCCGCGGCCCGGGTGAAGAGTTCGCAGATCAGGTGCGCCATCCCCGCATAGGCCTGACGGTGCCCCGCATTCAGGAGCCAGCGGCGGGTTATGGCCGCCTCGGTGGCGGTTTCGACCTGAATCAGACGGCCGATGCCGGGATGCCGCTCGACGAGCCCGTGCAGGACGCCGTGCGGAATGATGCCGATGCGGCATGGGGTGAGCGTGGCGATGACATGATCCATCTCGCCCCGCAGAAGGCCCTGCAGGTCCAGGGCGTCGCCGGCGAGTTGCAGGCCGAGAATCTGCGGCCTGCCGTCCTTCAAGGGGACGTACCGGCACGTCCAACCCTCCAGCAGAAGGCGGCATTCGGTCGGCGTGTCGCCCTCGCGCACGATGTCCGTGTCCGCCTCGACGTTCACGACCCGGGATACGGATGCGGCGAGGGCATCGATCTCCGCGGCCCAGACGCCGCCGGACCGATCCAGCCTGCGCCGGATGGTCAAGGTCCAATCCACGCCCGACGGGCGCGTGGGGTCGTGGGCGAACTTCCGCCGGCCCGTCTGCGCGTCCCGGGCGCGTGCCAGGGGGAGTGTCGGCGGTAGTGTCGGGGGCCGTGTCGGGCCAGGGGGGGATTGCGCCGCCTCGCGTCCCTGGGCGGTGATCGCTTCGTGGCTCAGCCTTGAGCGCGTCTTCCCTTCGGCTATCGACATCATGCGCCCCCAGTCTCGCTGGATGGAAACAGGTCGGCGCCGCGCCGCGGTCGTGCCTTGCGGTGGATCAAAGGCGCCCGGTTCGAAGCCTCCACGCCATCCGGCATCGCGGCACGGTGCACCGCCTGCCGCCCGGCGGCCCCCGGAGATCATCGCCGCACCCTGAGGGACGGCGGGGGGCTGCACGCTCCATCGCGCTCACGCGCACACACCCCCCATCCCGACCCCGCCATCGCGGCCGTCGCGCCCCTCCGTCGAACCGACGGAACAGGCTGCGATGTCGGCCGGCCGCACCCATCGGTACAGGAGACGGTCGACCGCGCCGGCCCGGGCGAGCGGCAGATCGCGCCAGAAGGTGCGCCACCGCGTCAGAAGGGTGCTCTCGGCGGGCCCGAACTCCGACGGAGGCGGGCACAGGGGCAAGACGGGACAGTCCGCGCCCCCGCCCGTCATGATCCGTCCCCGCCGTCCGGATGGGTGAGGCGGGCGACCTTGAACGTGCGGTAGACCGCGCCGCCGGCATCCCGGATCGAGACGTACTCGCCTTCGACGAAGACGTGGGTACCCAGATGGTAGCCGGCCTCGTCATCCTCGTTCGTCCAGTCCTCGTAGTCGATCAGCCAAGTCGCGCCGCCCTCGCCACCGGCCCGGTGCACCAGGCGGCCGTGCCGGTCCGGCTCGCCGATCCAGAAGCGGCGGACGCGGCACCGGTCGCGGGTCTCGCGCCAGAGCGCCGGGTCGAGGTGCCCGTCTGGCGTGAGGGGCGCCACGATCTCGTAGCCCCGTCCGGTGCTGCCGTCCGGATGCTCCGGGCAGCGCGCCAGCGTCAGCGTCACGCGAGACAGTCCGGGCCGGGCATCGGGTTTCCCCGGAGGTCGTCCACCCTGGAGCGGGGCGGCGTCGAGCGCGTGCGATTCGCCGGACATGGCGGTCCTCCTCAGCTCAGGGCCACGATGCGGTCTTCGACGGCGCGCACGCCCGGCACCGACCACGCGGCGCGCTCGGCCGCATCGCGCTCGGCCCAGGCCGTCACCGCCCCCTCCAGGGTCACCTTGTCCCCCGTGACGGTGACCTTGATCCCCTCCGCCTCGAACAGGGCGCCCCGCCGGAACGCCTCCAGGATCTTGTCCTTGACCGCCGCCGGCGGCACCTGCCGCCGAATTTCGATGAGGTTGGTCACGCCGTGCACGCCGGTGAGCTTCCGGACGGCCGCCTCGGCGCCCGCCACTTGGTACTGCCAGTCCACCGTGCCGGTCAGCGTGACCCAGCCGCCGGCCACCTTCACCTGGATGGCGTCCTTCGGCAGATGCACCGACCAGTCGATGATCGCGAGCGCCCGGGCTGCGATCTGGTCGTCGGCCACCTTCTTCTCGTCGGCGTAGCGGACCGCGATCTCCTGCGCGATGGCGCGCACGCCCCGGACGCGGCGCACGGCGCGCTCCGCCTCCACCTTCTCGGCGTAGCTGCCGACATGGCCGGTGAGCGTCACCACCCCTTCGGAGACGGCGACGCCGATATCCCCGGCGTCCAGGCTCGGGTCGAAGTCGAGTTCGTCGAGCACCGCCCGGCGCAGGTCCTTGTCGGTCATGGGGTCCTTCCTCATGGCGTGTCTCCCGATCGTTCTGGCTGGCGCGATGGCGCGGGGGCTCCTCGGCGCTGCGGCGCGGCCTAGACGGAGGAGCCTCGATTCAGCGCGACGCCGACGCGCCGTTCGGCCTGGGCGAGCGCGGCGCACCGCTCCAGCTCCGTGCGCAGGCGGGGGATCGTCGCGTCGATGCCGGCCGCCCCGAGATCCGACCGAAGCCTGTCGATCAGCGCTTCGTCCTCGGTCACGACGGCGTACTCCGTGACGGCGGTGACGTAGTCTTCCGCCGCCTGGCCGGTCAGGTTCATCCGCTCGGAGGCCCAGGCGGCCAGGAGCCGGTTGCGCCGGTTGCGGGCGTGGAACCGCGCCTCCTCCTCCTGGACGAAGCGGCGTTCGGCGGCTCGCTCGCGCTCGTCGAACGTCGTGGTCATGGAAGCCTCCATCCCGTGAGCGGTGCCGGACCGCGCCGGCTGCGGTTCGGCCATCCTTCAACCGGCCGGCGCCGCCGGCCTTGAGGCAGATCAAGGTTCGGCGCGCCGGTGGCGGGCGCGGTGCGGCGGGCGGGCGGCCCAGGGCTTCACGGTCTCGACCGCCGCGAGGTAGGCGAGGGTGATCAGCGCGATGCCGAGGAGCGTCGGCAGGGGCGGGGCCTGGAAGCCGAACCAAGGCCCTGCCGGCGTGAAGGGAAGGGCCAGCGCGGCCGCCAGCGCGGCGAGCGAGGAGCACGCCAGCGCCGCGCTCGAACGATCCCGCCAGGGGCGCCCGCTCGTCCGGATGACGAAGATCACGAGGATCTGCGTCGCCATGGATTCTAGGAACCAGGCCGTCCGGAATTCCTCCGCCGAGGCACCGAAGAGGAAGAGCAGGGCGCCGAAGGTCAGGAGGTCGAACAGCGACGAGAGCGGGCCCATCACGCCCGCGAACCGGAGGATGGCCGCCATGTCCCAGACCTGTGGCCGGGCGGTCGCGGACGGCGCCACATGGTCGAAGGGGATGCCGACCTCCGAGAGGTCGTAGAGCAGGTTGTTGAGAAGGATCTGCGTCGGCAGCATCGGGAGGAACGGCAGCGTCACCGACGCGACCGCCATCGAGAGCATGTTGCCGAAGTTCGAGCTCGCGCCCATGCGGATGTACTTCAGGATGTTGGTGAAGGTCCGCCGCCCCTCCTCGACGCCGTCGGCGACGACCGCGAGGTCCGAGGCGAGCAGGATCATGTCGGCCGCGGCCTGCGCGACCCCGGTCGCGCCCTCGACGGAGAGGCCGATATCGGCCTGCGCGAGGCCCGGCGCGTCGTTGATGCCGTCACCCAGGAAGCCCACGATCGCGCCCCTGGCCTGAAGCGCCCGCACGATGCGCGCCTTCTGGTCCGGGGTGAGCCGTCCGAAGGCGTCCACCTTGCGGGCCTGCACCGCGAGCGCCGCATCGCTCAGGGCCGCGACCTCGGAGCCGGACAGGACCGTGGTGGTGTGAAGCCCGACGAGGCTGGCAAGGCGGCGCACGACCACCGGGTCGTCGCCGGACAGGATCTTCAGGCGCACGCCGGCGCGCGCGAGCCGCGTGACGGCGGCGGCGGCCGTCGGTTTGGGCGGGTCGGCGAAGGCGCAGAAGCCCTCGAAGACGAGGTCGGCCTCATCCGCGGTTCCGGGCGGCCGCATGGGCCCCGACCAGGGCCGCGACGCGACCGCGATGGTGCGCAGCCCCTCCTCGGCCAGGCTCCGGACCTGCCCGAGGGCCGCGCCGCGTTCCTCCGGGCCCATCGGCTCCGTCCCCTCGCCGGCGCGGCGCACGGTGCACAGCGCCAGGACCGCCTCCGGCGCGCCCTTCAGGATCAGCAGCGGCCCCTCCGGTCCCTGCGCGAGGACCGACCCGGTGCGGCGCCCGTAGTCGAAGGCCCGCTGGCCGGCCAGGACCCACGCCCGGCCCGCGTTCGGGTGATGGTCGACGAGGGCCGCGTCGAGCGAGCTGCGATCCCCGCCGAGATCGGCCGCGACCGCCGCGAGCCGCGACGGCCGCGCGTCCTCGCGGCCCGCCGGATCGAGGCTGCGGCCCAGGGCGATCTCGGCCGAGGTTAGCGTCCCGGTCTTGTCGGTGCACAGCACCGTCATCGCGCCGAGGTCGTGGATCGCGGCGAGCCGCTTCACGATGACCTTGCGGGCCGCCATGCGCAGAGCGCCCCGCGAGAGCGTCACCGTCGTGACCATCGGCAGCAGTTCCGGGGTGAGGCCGACGGCGAGCGCGACCGCGAACAGGAGGGAGTCGAGCACGGGGCGGCCGAGCACGACGCGGGCGGCCAGGACGCTGAGCACCAGGGCCAGGGTCAGCCGGGCGACCATGAGCCCGAAGGCGTGGAGGTCGCGCTGGAAGGGCGAGGATGCCCGCGCCTCGGCCAGAACCGAGGCCGCCGCGCCGAACATCGTGGCGGGGCCGGTCGCGACGACGAGGGCGGTTGCCTTGCCCGTCCGCACGACGGCGCCGCGGAACACGGCGTTCGAGGCCTCCGCCGGCTCTGGAGACGTCACCGGCCCGGCCCGCTTCTCCACCGGGTAGGGCTCGCCGGTCAGGGCGGCCTCGGCCACCGTGAAGGCGTCGCCGTCGATCACGAGGGCATCGGCCGGGACGATGTCGCCGGCCCGCATGCGCAGGATGTCGCCGGGAACCACCTGCTCCACCGGGACCGTGACGAAGCTGCCGTCCCGCCTGACCTCCGCCTTCAGCGCCACCGTGTGGCGCAGGGCCTCGGCGGCCCGTGTGGCGTGGCCCTCCTGCACCGTGTCGAGTCCGATGGACAGGCCGAGGATGGCGACGATGATGACGCCTCCCACCACGTCGCCGGTCACGACCGAGACGAGGCCGGCCGCGATCAGGATCAGGGCGAGCGGTTCGAGCAGGCGGCGGAGCACGGCCTGCAGGGCGCCGCCGGCCCGCGTCCCGGCATCGCTGTTCGGCCCGTAGCGTTCGAGCCGTCGCGCGGCGTCGACCGCGCCGAGCCCGTCGAGCCCGCATTGGAGCTCGGCGCAGAGCGTCTCGAGGCCGCGCACCCAGAACGCCCCGCTCGGCCCGGGCGACGACAGCTCCGTCGGAGTGGCGATGTCGCGCGCGCGCGCCGGAACCGCCGTCATCTCCATGGGTCGACCCGTCGCTCTCCCGCTCGCGGCGGCACGACATCACCGGTTGGGACTGGGGTCGTTGCGGTGGATCAAGCCGCCGCCGCTCTGGCTGACGGCCAGCAGATGCTGCACGGCCGCCGTCAACGGCCGGTCCCGCGACGGATCGATGAGGCCGTCCGCGACGAAGCCGTCCTGCAGCGAGCCGCCGCCCGCACCGGGCTCCGGCGATAGGCGGCCCTGCGTCCCGGCCGCCATGCCGTCCGGGGTCACCACGCGGTCGGGTGCGATGCCGTTGCCGTCCACCCGGCGGCCCGCGGGCGTGACGAACCAGGCCGTGGTGAGGCGCAGCGCGCGCCCGTCGCGGTGGGCATAGGTGGTCTGGACCGCCCCCTTGCCGTAGGTGCGCGTCCCGATGAGAATCGCCCGCCGGTGATCCTGAAGGGCGCCGGCGACGATTTCGGCCGCGGACGCGGTCCCGCCGTCGACGAGCACGACCAGCGGAAGGCCGTCGATCACGTCGGCACCGGTCCTGTCCAGCGCGAACCGCTCGACGCTGCCGGGGTCCCGGCCGACCAGGCGCACGATCTCGCCCCGTCCGAGGAAGGCCCCGGCCACCGCGACGGCCTGCACGACGAGGCCCCCCGGATTGCCGCGCAGGTCCAGGATGAACCCCGTGAGCCTGTCACGGCCGATGCCGGCCTTCAGGTTCGCCACCGCCCTGAGCAGCCGGCCGGTCGTGAATTCGTCGAAGTGGTCGAGCCCGAGATAGGCGACGGTATCCAGGGCTTTCAGACGCACCGGGTGCAGCGGCAGCCACTCCCGGATCAGGACCATCTCGGCCGGGGCAGGCTCGCCCGGCCGGACGACCCGCACGCGCACTGCCGAGTCCGGCTCTCCGCGCAGGCGGTCGGCGACCTGGTCGGGCGCGATGCGCCCGATGGCGACGCCGTCGATCTCCTGGATGATTGTCCCGGGTGTGAGGCCGGCGCGCGCGGCCGGGGCATCGGGAAGCGTGCGCCGCACCGTCCCGTCCGCGTCGACGACCACGCCGATGCCGGCATAGCTCCCCGTATCCTGCTCATCGAGCCGGCGGAACTCGGCCGCGGTGAGGTAGTGTGAATGCCGGTCCAGCGCGGCGAGCATCCCGACGATGGCCGCGTCGATCAACGGACCGTCGCCGCGCATGTCGGCCGCCCGTGACCGGATGGCGTGGAATGCGGCCCCGAAGAGCCGCAGGTCCCGATAGGGCGAGTCCTGGAACCCGTCCGGGCGTAGGCCGACGTCGGGTGCGGCGGGGCTCGTGAGCAGCGCGCCGGCGGCGCCGGCGAGCCAGGCCGCCCCGGCGAGGCAGCACGCGGCGCCGCGACCGGGGGCCGACCGGTCGCGTGCCGCCTTGCTTGCGATCGGTTTGAACGGCATCGCCCGGTTCGACGTCCACGCGCGCGGTGAGGATGGCTCTCCGCGCCCGGCCTCGCCTTGACGTGCGTCAACGTCACCGCGTGTGCGGAGGCGGGCCCTGCGCGATGGCGATCGTCGTCGGAATGCTCGCTGCCCGCTCCGGCCGATCCGGCGGGGTCGGGGTCGCCGGTGACCCGTCGGGTGGCCGGGCCGCCGGCCAGCCCGTCACGCCGACGCTCCGCAGGAGCGACAGGACCGTCGCGCGCAACGCGTCCACGGGCTGATCGGCGCGGAGCTCGTGCCACGCGAGGGCGCCGCGACCCCGCGCGACCTGGGCCGCCAGGACCGTCGCGGTGGCATCCGAAGGGTCGCCGGCGCGGCTGTCGATGCGGCGCGCGAGCAATGGGGCCGGGGCCTCCAGCCAGACGCCGCAGAACCGGGCCCCCCGGTCTCGGGCGAGGGCCTCGATCTGCGCCCGCTCCGTCGGTCGGTCGAAGACCGCATCGGCGACGACGCAATGGCCCGCGGCCAGGACCCGCCCGGCGTCCCGCCGCAGGATCGCGTAGACGCGCCGCGACACGGTCTGGGCATAAGCCGCCGCCGGGAGCCGCGTCAGGGCGTCGACCCCGTGCAGGCGCTTGCGGATCCGATCGCTCGACAGGATCCGGGCGCCCGGGGCCGCGCCGATCCAGGGGGCCGCCGCCGCCGCGACGCTCGACTTGCCGGAACCGCTGAAGCCGCCGACCGCCAGGAGGCCCGCCGGCCTGTCGGTCAGCAGGTCTTCCCCGAGGGCGAGATACGCGCGCGCCTCGGCGGTCCTGGCGGCGGCGGCCGCGCCGGTTCCGTCCGCCGCTTGAGCCGCCGTGACGTGGGCGCGGATCACCGCGCGCAGCGCCATCAGGACCGGCAGCAATCCGAGACCGTCGGTCTCGTCCGCCCCATCGAGGTAGCGATTGAGCAGGAGGTTGGCGAGGTCGAAGCGCGACCGGTGCCAGAGGTCCATGAGGACGAAGGCGAGGTCGTACAGGATGTCGGTCGTCGCGATGGTCTCGCTGAACTCGATGCAGTCGAACGGCGTCGGCTTGCCCTCGAACAGGCAGATGTTGCGCAAGGTGAGGTCGCCGTGGCAGCGGCGGACCTTGCCGGCGGCGCGGCGGGCGTCGAGCAGGGGGGCATGCCGCGCCAGAACCGCCCGGAACCGCGCCGTCAGCGTCGCCACCGCGCCGGTCGAGGCGAGCCCCGTCGCCAGGAGCGCCGCCGCGTTCAAGTCGACGAGCGCCGTCAGGGCGGCGGCCCCGCCCTTGTCGCGGTGGATCTCCGCGCCGGCATGGAAGGCGGCGATGACCTGGGCAAGGTCCGCGATATGGTCCGGTCCGAGGCGCCCCTCGCACGCCAGGGTGTCGAACAGGTCCGCCTGCGGGAACCGCCGCATCTCGACCACGGCGTCGACGAGGTTCCCGGTCCCGTCGAAGGCCAGGCCTCCGTCCGGTCCGCGCGTGATCCGCCGGGCGCCGAGGTAGAGCGCGGGTGCCGTGCGGCGGTTGAGCACGACCTCGGCCTCGCAGGCGGCGAGGCGCCGCTCGGGGGTCGAGAAGTCGAGATAGGGGAAGCGGACGGCGCGCTTGAGCTTGAACACGCGGCTGCCGGCCAGGAAGAGTTGGGAGATGTGGGTGGTTACGGTCTCCACCTGTCCCGTGCCCGACAGGGCCTGCGTCAGGAACGCGGCGACGGCGTCCTGGTCCCCGGTCGACATGCGGATCGATCCTCGCTGACCCTGGGCGTCGCGCGGGCCGCGGGCGGCGCGGTTTGCCAAGCGGATTTCTGGGCAGATCCCTGGGAAGCCGGCAGGTCCTGCAGCCGCCACAGCCAGGAGCCGGCCGAGACGAGGAGGGCGACGCCGAAGCCCACGTGAGCCCAGGCCGCGGCGTCCTGGAAGCCCAGCGCCCAGGGGGCCGCGCAGGACCAGAGACCGGCCGCCCCGATGGCGTACACCTCCCCCTCACGGGTGCGCATCAGCGTCAGGGCCGCCAAGGCCAGGATCGTCGCCCCGGTGATCCAGGCGTTCCAGGCCGCGATGTCCTCGGATCGGAAGCCGAAGTACCAGGGCGCCAGGATCAGGCCCGCCCCCAGCATGAGGTTCCAGCCCCCCAGGAAGACGTCTTCCGGCTGGTTGTCGATGGTGCGCATCGCCCCTCGTCCCCAGGGTGTGGCGGGCCCTGGGCCGCCGCCGACCGAGATGTGCGCCGATGTCGCCGGATCGGCCTTGAGATGGATCAAGGGCGCCGCCGCCGCGGTGGGGCACGCAGGGACTTTCAGGAGTCTGTGATGGCCGCACCAGCCGACAAGACCGACCCCTTCGATCCATTCGGCGTCGCCGCCGCGATGACCGGATGGTGCTGCCTCCTGAAGGCGGCGCAGGAAATCCGGGACATCGACCAGGAGATGATGGAGACGATGATGGAGGCCGACGCCGCGGCGCCCGCCGGCCTGTCGCCGGAAGCCTGCGCGAAGCTCCAGGGCGTCGTCAGCCTGATGCGACGCCTGCAGCTCGACCCCGAAGCCGTTCGGCGGAGCGAGCCCGAGACCATGCGGGCGCTCGAGTCCGCTTGCCGGGCCTGCGGCGCGCGGAGCCGCTGCGAACGCGAGCTCCGGGCCGGAACGGCGGCCCGCACCTACCCGGATTTCTGCCCGAACGCCGCGCGCCTCGACCGGCTGCGCCATGCTTGAGCGGGATCCGGCCGAGGATCCCGAATGGCCCAGCCCGCCGGCCGCGACCGGGTGCCCGGCGGCGGGGACGAAACCCGTCCATGCCCTGCCGGTCGCGGAGGTTCCAGGGCGTTTCGAGACCGCCCTGCCCGCGGGCCTGACCGATGCGGAGGCCCGGCGACGGCGCGCGCGGTTCGGCGCGAACGTGATCGCCACGACCGAGAGGGCCGGCAGGCTGTCCCTGCTCCTGCACCAGCTCGCGAGCCCCGTCGTCTACCTGCTCGCCGCGGCCGGCGGGCTCTCGCTCTACTTCGGGGATTGGCAGGAGGCGGCCGCCGTCATCGCGGTGCTGGCCATCAATACCGGCCTCGGCTTCTTCACCGAGCTGCGGGCGGTCCGATCCGTCGAGGGCTTGCGGTCGCTCGGGACGCGCTCGGCCCGCGTCCGCCGCGACGGGCACATCCGGGTCCTGCCCGCCGAGGATCTCGTCCCGGGCGACATCGTGCTGATCGAGGGCGGCGATGCGGTCCCGGCCGACATCCGGCTGGTCGAGGCGTCGAACCTGGGCGCCGACGAGTCGACCCTCACGGGGGAATCCGTGCCGGTGGACAAGTCGGCACAGCCGGTCGCCGCGGAGGCGCGCCTCGCGGAGCGCGCGTCGATGCTGTTCCGGGGCACGCTGGTCACCCGCGGGAGCGGTGCGGGTGTCGTGGTCGTGACCGGCGCGGCGACCGAACTCGGGGCGGTGTCGCGCCTCGTCGCGCAGGCCGACCCGGAGGGGTCGCCCCTGGAACGGCGCCTGGGCCGCCTGTCCGGCCAGATGGTCTGGGCGGTCCTGGGGGTGGCCGTTCTCCTGGCCGGCCTCGGCATCGCAACCGGCAAGGATCTCCGCCTCATGACCGAGGCCAGCATCGCGCTGTCGGTCGCGGCCATTCCGGAAGGCCTGCCCATCGTCGCGACCCTGGTGCTCGCGCGCGGCATGTGGCGGATGGCCCGCAGGAACGCGCTGATCGAGCGCCTGTCGGCCGTCGAGACGCTCGGCGCCACGACGGTCATCCTGACCGACAAGACGGGGACGCTCACCGAGAACCGGATGACGGTGCGGCAATTGTCGCTGCCCTCCGGGCAGGGGGACCTGGCCGAGGGAGGGCCCTCGATCGAAGCCGGACGCCTGCTCCGCGTTGCGGTGCTCTGCAACGACGCCGCGCTCGGATCGGGCGCCGGAGACGGCAGCGGCGACCCGATGGAACAGGCGCTGCTGCGGGCGGGGCGGTCCGCCGGCCTCGACCGCGCGGCCCTCGGGCGCGACCGGCCTCTCGTGGGAAAGCACGCCTTCGAGGCGGCCGTCCGCATGATGGCCACCATCCATGCTGCGGGGCCGGGTTTCTGGGTGGCGGTCAAGGGCGCCCCGGAGGCCGTGCTCGCCGCCTCGCGGCGCACCGGTGACGGCGCGCATGATCGTCCCCTCGACGCGGGCGACCGCACCCTGTGGCGACGCCGCGTCGAGGATCTGGGGGCACGGGGCCTGCGGGTCATCGCCTGCGCCGAGAGGACGGTCGCGGACCCGGGATGCCCGCCCTTCGAGGACCTCACGTTCCTCGGGCTGGTCGGGTTGGAGGACCCGGCCCGGGAAGACGTGCCGGAGGCGATGGCGGCCTGCCGCGCCGCGGGCATCCGCGCGGTCATGGTCACCGGCGATCACGCCGTAACCGCCCGGAGCATCGCCCTCGCGGTCGGTCTCGCCGGTCCGGGGGACCGCATCGCGGAGGGCGTCCCCGATGCCGGCCTGCCGGACGGGCTGGAGGATGTCGCGGTCTTCGCCCGCGTGAGCCCGGCCGAGAAGCTGGCGCTGGTCCGCGCCTACCAGGCGAAGGGCGAGGTCGTCGCCATGACCGGCGACGGCGTCAACGACGCCCCGGCGCTGAGGCAGGCGGATATCGGCGTCGCGATGGGCCGGCGGGGGACGGACGTGGCGCGCGAGGCCGCCGCCATGATCCTCCTCGACGATGCCTTCCCGACCATCGTGGGCGCGATCCGCGAGGGGCGGATCATCTTCGACAACATCCGCCGGTTCGTCACCTATCTGCTGGCCTGCAACCTGAGCGAGGTGATGGTCGTCGGGCTCGCGGTCGTGTCGACGCTGCCGCTACCGATCCTGCCGATGCAGATCCTCTACCTGAACGTCGTGACCGACGTGTTCCCGGCCTTCGCCCTGGCCCTCGGCGAAGGCCGGGACGACATCCTCCGGCGACCGCCGCGGGATCCGAAGGAGCCCATTCTGGGGCGGGCGCAATGGACACGGATCGGCCTGCACGCCGCCGCGATGACGGCGGCGACCTTCGCGGCCGGCGCCGCCGCCACGTTCTGGCTCGCCTTCGATCCGGCCTCGGTCGTGACCGTCACGTTCCTCACACTCGCCTTCGCGCAGCTCTGGCAGGTGTTCAACATGCGCGCCTCCAGCGCGCCGCTCCTCCGCAACGAGGTCACCCGGAATCCCTGGGTCTGGGCCGCCCTGCTCCTGTGCACGGCGCTCCTCGTCGGCCCGGCCTATCTCCCGCCGGTCGGCCGCCTGCTGGGCCTCGTCCCGCTCGATCGGAACGGGTGGATGCTCGTCCTCTCGGTGAGCCTCGCACCGCTCCTGGTCGTCCAACTCGCCACCCTGGCGGCAGGAGCCCGCCGGCCGTCCGGGCGCGACGGCCGTCCGACGTGAGGTCCGGTGCACCTCCGCGCCCACGGCCCGCGCGCCTTCGTGTAAGCTGTCGTCCATGAGCAGGATCACGACGGACCCGACCGCAGCGGATTGGGATGCACGAATGGAGCGGCTGACCGGCCGCCTTCCCGGGCGCCTGCGCGATGCGGTCACGTGGCTGAGGAAGCCCTCGCGGCGGCCGGCGCGGTTGGCGGCGGCGCTCGCCCTGATCGGCGGCGGCTTGCTGTCGTTCCTGCCGATCCTCGGCCTCTGGATGCTGCCCCTCGGCTTCGCCCTCCTGAGCGAGGACATCCCGGCGCTGAAGCCGCGGCTCGAAGTGATGGCGCGGGCGGTGGAGCGGTTCGTGTCCCGCTTCCGCAAGAAGCCCTGACCGGATCGGGTGATCCGGCGCGGTCGCCGACGGTCCGGCGTTGAGCTGGATCAAGGTCGAGCGGCCGCACCCGTCGAGACTCGGGCGATCGGCAGCCCGGAGCTCTCATGTCCCTCCCGTCCTCATCGCCCCTCGCCGCCTTGCGCGACATCCTGGTCGCCGTCACCGAGGAGGGCCGCGGCGACGAGCCCGGAACGGCGCTTGGCTATGGCCTCACGCTCGCCGCCGCGGCGGGCGCCCACCTCACCGTCCAGTCCGCGGCCCGCCGTCTCACCATGGTGGGCGGCGCGGGATTGGGGTTCGTCGACGGCCTCGTCGCGGACGAGAACCGGCGCCTGCGCGTCCTCGCCCAGGCCGTCGCCGAACGCGCCGCCGGGGATGCCACCCGTGCGGGGGTGACCTGTACGACCGAGGCGCCCGCGCTGGCCTACCCGGATCTGATCGCCCGGCTCACCGCCCGCGCGCGCCTCGCCGACCTGACCGTCCTGGACGCGGAGGCGCGGGAGGTCGATCTCGACCGCGACCTGATCGACGGACTCCTGTTCGGCAGCGGTCGCCCGCTCATCGTGGTGCCTGCGGGCTGCTCGGCCTGGCCTGCCGGTCGGATCGTCGTCGCCTGGGACGGCAGCGCCCAGGCCGCGCGGGCGGCGAACGATGCCCTGCCGTTCCTGCGCGCCGCCGAGGCGGTCGAGATCGTGTCCGTCGTCGGCGAGAAGGACCTGTCGGCCGCGGTCGCCGGCGCCGAGTTCGCGCCGCACCTCGCGCGCCACGGCGTGACCGTGTCGGTGAACGTCCTGCCGGTCGTCGACGACGTCGCGGAGACGCTCAGGACCCAGGCGGGCCTGTTCCGCGCCGACATGCTGGTGATGGGCGCCTACCGGCACGCCCGCCTGAAGGAATGGTTCTTCGGCGGCGTGACCCAGTCGCTCCTGGCCCGCAGCCCCCTTCCGCTGTTTCTCGCCCATTGACGGCGCGGCAGCACGATCCGTCGCGACCCGCCGGGGCGGCGTCGCGCTCAGTCCTCGATCATGCGGTGGAGCCGGGCGCGTCTCAGGCTGACCTGGCGGCCGCCGA
The DNA here is from genome assembly GCF_003254375.1 of Methylobacterium sp. XJLW. NCBI lineage: Bacteria > Pseudomonadati > Pseudomonadota > Alphaproteobacteria > Hyphomicrobiales > Methylobacteriaceae > Methylobacterium > Methylobacterium sp. XJLW. The sequence goes on from NZ_CP016429.1 coordinate 2,505,402, forward strand.
CGCGTTGCAGGGCCCCGTCCTCCTCCAGCTGCGAAAGGGTGCGCGACACGGTCTCGATGGTCAGCCCGAGAAAGTCGGCGATGTCGCGCCGGGTCATCGGAAGGGCGAAAGTCCCGGTGCCGCCCAGGCGTGCGTCCACGTCGATGAGGAAGCTTGCCACGCGCTCCGCCGCCGAGCGGCGCCCGAGCAGCAGCATGTGATCCTGGGCGTGCCTCAGATCGTTCGTGGCCATGTCCCAGAGCTGGCAGGCGAACTCGGCCCGGTCGGTCGCGGCGCGCTCGACCTGCCGCCGTTTGAAGATCAGCACCTTGGTGTCGGTGAGCGCCTCGGCGCTGTGGCGGTGGATCTTGCCCTGCTCGAACCCGAACAGGTCGCCGGGCAGGCGGAAGCCGGTGATCTGACGACGGCCGTCGCTCAGCACCTTGTGCGTGCGCACCGCGCCGCTGACGACCTTGTAGACGAACTCGGCCTCCTCGCCCTCGCCGTAGACTTCCTCCTCGCGGGCGTAGGAGAACGGCGTCCCGATCACCTCGGGGCAGCCCGCGAACAGGGCGCTTGCGTCCAGGCTCGGGAAGGGCGCCGAATGGCCTGCCGGGATCTGCGTGGACGTCCGTGCGGTGTAGTCGGTGCTCATCGCTTCGCTCCTCACCTCGTCGTGGGAGCGAGATTGGCCGTCCTCGGGGAGCGATGAAATTCCGGTTCGTGTCTTAAGCGAACTTGCTTACGGACAATTACGTAGTGCCGCGCGTCGGGCTCAGAGGCCCGCGGTCGTCGCGAATGCCCAGGCGGGAACCGGGTCGGGGAGCCCGGGCAGGCCGGAGCGCCCCGCGAGGAGGGCGCCCACCAGGGTGGCGAGCCCGTATGCCAGCACGCCCAGAACCAGCGTGAGGACGTCGGCATGACGGCGCAGGGCGTGGATGCCCGCGCAGCCGACCGTGAAGGACGCGGCGGCCGCGAGCGCGACGGGGTCGAGGGGCATGGCAGCCTCCTGGAAACGATGCCGTGAGGGACGCGGCCGCGCGCGGCGCAGGGCTGCCGCGGCCGTTCCGGCGCCCGGCCGCCTCAGACCGAGCGCGCCTGGGGCGACACGTAGAGCCGCCGGAGTTCGAACGCGGCCAGGGCGGCCACCGCGAGCCCGACCCCGACATGCACCCCCATGGCGCCCCTGGTCTCCGCGAAGCCCAGAGCCCACGGCGCCATGGCCGCCCATAGGCCGAGGGCGAGGTTGAGGTACTCTTCCCAATCGTAGGTCCGGCCGAGGGCCAGCAACGCGACGACGGTGATGGCGCCGCCGCTGAGAAAGGCGTTGCGTGCGGCGGCGGAATCGTAGCTCAACTCCAGATACCAGGGTGCGAGGACGAGCGTGATCCCGAGGAGGATGTTGAGCGCGTTCGGGATCATGTCCTCGGTTCGGTTCTCGATGGTTCTCATCGGCTTCCCCCTGACGAAGGAGCCCCGGCGGCCGGACCGAGCGGGCGTCCGGAGCACGAGCGGCAGACGGCCTGCCGCCTTCCCGATTTTCAGGGTCTCCGTATTGGTGCGGCGATACATTGATCCAGCTCAAGATCTTTGTGCAGGTTTCGCCGCAATGTTCATGAATAAGCTTGGCAAATCGTCGTTCCGTGGAGACAAGAGCGGCGTGGGCCGGTTCTTTTGCTTGGCCGCACGCTGTGACGGAGCGCACAGGGGCCTTGGGATCGTCCGCCGCCGCATGCGGGCGCCGCGGTCGCCTCGGCCAGGGTAGCTCGGCCTCGGGCACGCCGGCGCGCGCCGGTTTGCCGATCTGGTTTCCGTCGGGTTTGGTCAGGCCGGCTGGGGGAGGGGCGCGGGGCGTGGCGCCGGGGCGGCGTCTCGGGCGGTGTCTCGGGCGGCGTCCGGGCGAGGAGCCCGAGGAGCGCGTCGAAGGCGAGGGGCTTGTCGACCAGCGGGATCCCGGCGGCGCGGGCCCGGGCGCGGATGGCGGGGTTGGGGTGTCCGGTGATCAGGACCACGGGCACGCGGGCATCGAGGTCGTGGAGCCTGGTGCAGACTTCCAGGCCGTCGAGCCCCGGCAGGACGTGGTCGAGGAGGACGAAGGCCGGGCTCGGCCCGGGAAGGCGGCCAGCAGTTCCGGTCCGTCCGCGAAGGTCTCGACCCGGAGGCCCTCGCTTTCCAGGAGGAAGCGGGTGGAGTGGAGGACGGCCGCGTCGTCGTCCACCACGTAGATGAGGTCGGGCAGGGCAGGCATGAGGTGTATCGGCGGCTAGGTCGGCGGCTGGATCGGCAGGTTCGTCGGCGGGGTGCCGGTCCGGGTTCGGGACCGCCAGGATGGGGCGCGATCCGGATCCCGGCCTTGACCTGCCTCAAGGCCGGCTCAGGCCAGGCCCGCCAGCACCGCCCAGCGCACCAGCTCCTGCAGGGTGCCGGCCTGCGTCTTGGCCATAAGCTTCGCCCGGTAGATCTCGACGGTGCGCGGACTGATGTCGAGCGTGCGGCCGATCTCCTTGCTGGTGCCGCCGGCGACCAGCTGGTCGAGGACCTGCCGCTCGCGCTCGCTCAGGGTGCCAACCCGCCGGACGAACTCCCGCAGCGTCGGATCGACCGCCTCGGCCGCGCCGTTGCGTTCCAGGGCGGAGCGCAGCGCCTGCAGGAGGGCCTCGTCGTCGAACGGCTTCTCGATGAAGTCGCAGGCGCCGAGCTTCATCGCCTCCACCGCGAGCGGGACGTCCCCGTGCCCGGTCATCATGATAACCGGAAGCTTGTGGCCGGATGCCCGCAGGCGGCGGAGCAACTCCAGGCCGTTGAGACCGGGCATGCGGATATCGGTCAGGACGCAGCCCGCTGCCGGCTCGACGAGCCGTCGGAGAAAGTCGGTCGCAGTCTCGTAGAGCCGCACCTCGAAGCCTTCGGTGCCGAGCAGGAAGCCGACCGAGTCCCGCATGGCCGGGTCGTCGTCGACCACGTGCACAAGGCTAGCTGGCATGACCGAGGTCTCCATCGTGCGCGGCCGGCAGCGTCAGCCGGAAGGTTGCCCCGCCGGCCTCGTTGCGCTCGACCCATAGGCGGCCGCCATGAGCCTCGACGATGGTGCGGCAGATCGAGAGCCCGACGCCCATCCCGCTCGCCTTGGTGGTGACGAAGGGTTGGAACAGCCGGTCCGCCACCGCGTCCGAGATGCCCGGCCCGGTGTCCACGACGGCAATCTCGACGTGGTCCGTTCCCGCGGGGCAGGCCTCGACGCGCAATTCGCGCCGGTGCCCCTGCTGCATGGCCTCGCGGGCGTTGCGCATCAGGTTGATCAGGACCTGCTGAACCTGAACGCGGTCGGCCAGGACGGACGTGACCCTCGGATCCACGTGCACGCGCGCGACAACGCCTTGCTCCCGGGCCCCGACCAGGGCCAGCGTGCTGGCCTCCTCGATCAGGCTCGCGACGGGCTCGACCCGCTTCTCGGTCTCGCCGCGGGTGACGAACTCGCGCAGGCGCCGGATGATCTGTCCCGCCCGCAAGGCCTGCTCCGCGGCCTTGTCGAGCACCTCCACCGTCTTGGCGACGTTCTCGGGACTGGGATGCGCCAGAAGGCGCTTGCAGCCCTTGGTATAGTTGCTGATGGCCCCGAGCGGCTGGTTCAACTCGTGGGCCAGCGTCGAAGCCATCTCGCCCATCTCGCTGAGGCGGGACATGTGGACCAGCTCCGCCTGGAGTTCCTCGAGACGGGCCTGCGTGCGGCGTTGCTCGGTCAGGTCGTTGATGAACCCGGTGAAGAAGACCTGCTCGCCCGCGCGCATCTCGCCGATGGCCAGCTCCATCGGGAAGGTGGAGCCGTCCCGCCTCAGGCCGGTCACGACCCTGTTGGTGCCGATGATGCGGCGCTCGCCGGTCCGCCGGTAGCGGTCGAGGTAGGCGTCGTGCTCGCTCCGCATCGGCTCCGGCATCAGGATGCGGACGTTCCGACCGACCGCCTCGTCGGCCGCGTAGCCGAAGAGACGCTCGGCCGCCGCGCTGAACCAATGGATCCGGCCTGCCTCGTCGATGACGACCATGGCCTCCGGCACGGTGTCGAGGATCGAGCGCAGGTGAGCCTCGCGGGCCCGCAAATCGACCTCGGCCCGCTTCTGCTCGTCGATATTGAGCACGACCCCGCGGAGCCGGAAGGGGCTGCGTTCCGGGTCGAGTTGCACCCGGCCGCGCGAGCGCAGCCAGCAGACATGCCCGTCGGGGCGCAGGACGCGGTAATCGACCTCGTAGCTGCCCCCCTCCCGCACGGCTCTCTCGATGGCCTCCGCGCGGGCTGGACGGTCCTCCGGATGCACGAGGGCCTGTGAGGCGGCGAAGGTGGTCAATCGTTCGGCCGGGACGCCGAACAGGCGGGCACAGGTCGGCGACACCGTGGCGCGACCGGTCACGATGTCCAGCGACCAGATGCAGATGCCCACTTCGTCGAGGGTCAGCCGCAGGTCGTCGCCGGTCTGAGCGGTGGCATCGTCGCGAGGGTGGCCGGGCGCGTCGACGGGGTTCGTCATCGCTTGCACCCGGAGAGGTCCTGCGGGCCGCGACGATGAAAACGCATCCGTCCCGAACTTCCAATCGGTTGCGCCATGACAACCAAAAATTACTGCATTTTGGAATCAGTGAACAGCCTTTCGGCAGTGTTGTTGGTCGAATATAGACGATCCCGTCGGGCGAATGTGCGAAATTGAACACTCCGCATCGTGGGCCGCTTGAGGTGGATCAAGGCTGCCCAGCCGCGACGGGACGAACCATGGGGCCGGCACGAATCGGAGACGCTCCATGTCCAGCCCCTCCCGCTCCCCACTCGCGGGCATTCGCGACGTCCTCGTCGGCACGACCGTGGAGGGCGAGTTCGATCCCCCCATCGCGGCGATCGGCTACGGGCTGACGCTGGCCAAGGCGGCCAATGCGCACCTCACCGTGCAGTCGGCCTCCTGGCGCCTCACGGGCGACGACGCTTGGCTCGGCGAGTTCGACTACGTGGGCGAGGCTCTCGTGGACCGCCGTCTCGACGCGCTGGCGCGCTCCATCGCGGAGCGTGCGGCCGGCGATGCGGCCCAGGTCGGCGTTGTCTGCACGACGGAGGCGCCGGGGCTGACCTACCCGGACGTCGTGACCCGGCTGGCCACGCAGGCGCGCCTGCACGACCTCACGGTCCTGGACGCGGGACCGCGACGGTTCGACCTCGATCGCGAGACCATCGAGCGGGCGCTCTTCGAGAGCGGGCGGCCGGTCATCGCGGTGCCGCCGGGCTGCGACGCCTTCGCCGCACGGCGGATCATCGTCGCCTGGGACGGCAGCGCGCAGGCGGCGCGGGCCGCCAACGATGCCCTGCCGTTCCTGCGCGCCGCCGAAGCGATCGAGGTCGTCTCGGTCTGCGACGACGCGGAGATCCACGAGGCCGTCCCCGGGGCCGAGTTCGCGCCCCACCTCGCGCGGCACGGCGTGAACGTCGTCGTCAACGACCTGCCGAAGGGGGACGGCATCGCCGAGACCCTGCGCAGCCAGGCTGGCCTGTTCCGCGCCGACCTGGTCGTGATGGGAGCCTACCGGCATTCCCCCAAGCGGGAGTTCTTCCTGGGCGGGGTCACCCGCTCGCTCCTGCGGAACAGCCCCGTGCCGCTGTTCCTGTCCCATTGAACCTAGGGGGTCGGCGATGCGCAAGCGACCAACAGCCCGGAGCGGCACGACCACCGGGCCGACGCGCAAGCGTGAGCCGCCGCCCCGTGGCGCCCCGGCGCGCCCCGAAGCCGCGGAGGCGGTGCCGCCGGTGCGCCCCGAACCCGTCGAGGCGGTGCCGCCGGTGCGGGCGCCGAACGCGCCCGATTGGGCCAACCCGTTGACCGAGGAGGAGCGCCGCGCCCTCGAGGCCGGCTGGGGCTTCGTCGAATGACGGCTCCGCGGGCGCCGTCGGCTCCCCGGCCCGTGCGGCGGTGTCAGAGCCGGGCCCGCGCGAGTTCCTCGATGGCCTGGATCAGGCGGCGCAGGTCGGCCGGGTCCGGCTGCGCCGGGGCACGCGCGGTCAGGGCTGCGATAAGCCTGTCGACGTAAACGGAGGCGCCGGAATAGGCGAGGCTCCAGTCGGCGAAGCGCCGCCGGTCGATGTCGTCGTACAGCAGCACCGCCACCTCCGTATGGCGCGGGTCGCGACGGATGCTGTCCATCAGGGCATCGACCGCGGGACGCGGCCCCTCCAGGATCTGTGCGAACCGGATGCGCGACGCCACGAGGGCTCCCGTGACCCGGAGCCGGGCGTTCCGGGACAGAGACGTCTCGACGATGTTCCGGACGTCGGCCTCGGAGGATCTCCGCCGGCTGACGTAGAGAAGCCGACTGTCCATGGCTCTGCCTCCCTGCCGCCGCCCAGCGCGACCCTGACGCGTCCGGGCCGGCGAGCCTGGCCTCGTCGCACGGATCGGACCGGAACGCGGGCACCGCGGGATGGTGCCGTTCGACGCCCGCGATCGGGAAGCGCTCGTCCAGCCTGCGAACGGGCGGCCCCGACGAAGCGCGGGCTCAGTGGCTCATCAGGCAGCAGCGTGGGGAGCGTTCCAGGAGATCGCGCGTGACGCCGCCGAACATCCATTCCCGCAACCGGGAATGGCCGTAGGCGCCCGTGACGATCAGATCCGCGTCCTGCCGCAGGGCGAACCGCAGGATCTCCGAGCCGGCATCCTCCTCCGTTTGCAGGTGATGGACGGCGACGTGCGCGCCGTGCCGCGCGAGGTGGCCGGCCACGTCGTCCGCACCGTCGGGCTGGGCATCGGCGCCGACGGTCGCCACGTGGACCCGGTCCGCCGCCCGCAGGAATGGCAAAGCCGCCGACACGGCCCGCCGCGCTGCGGGACCGTCCCGCCACGCGACGACGATGCGCGACCCCGTCAGGCTCGCGAGCCCCGGCGGCACCACCAGGACCGGCCTGCCGGCCTCCATGAGGACGGGCCCGGGCGGCACGCCGAGCGGTCCCGGATCCGCGTCGCCCGGTCCCCGCCGGCTCAGGACCACGAGGTCCGCGGCGCGGGCCGTCTCGATGACGTGCGTGACGGCGTCCGCGAAGCCGGCGCGCCAGTCCGTGCCGATCCCCTCGGTCCCGGCACGCCGGAACAGGGCCTGCGCCTGTTCGAGGATGGTTTGGACCTGTGCCGTGTTGCGTTGCTCCTGCGCGACGGCATCGTAGACATCGCGGACCAGGAGGGGGGCCGGCACCGGATGGGCCGCCGCGCCCGTGAGCGTCGCCGCGAAGCGCCGGGCGAGGCCGGCGGCGAGGCGCATCCGGTCCAGCGCCGCTTCGCCGAGGTCGGCGGAAACGAGGATGTTGGCGTAGTCCATGGCTCAGCTCCGGCCCGCGTCGATGCCGACGCGGGGAGCCTCGCTGGAGCCGCGAGGGGCCACCTTGATCCAGCGCAAGCCCGCCGGCTGCCGGCGGGCGTCAGGGATGGCCCACGGCCTCCGCCGTCGGCTCGCGCCCGTCCCGGGGGCCGCCGAGCACGCGCATGGCGTTGAGGATCACCGCGACGTCGATGGCCTCCTGAAGGAGCGCCCCCTGAAGCGGCGAGAGATGGCCCAGCGCCGCCGCGACCATGCCGGCGAGGGACAGGCCGAGGCCGATCCACACGCTCTGGAGGGCGATGGCGCGGGCGCGCTTGGCGATGTGGATCGCCTGCGGCAGCGGCGCCAGGCTGTCCACCAGCAGGACGACGTCGGCCGCCTCGGCCGCCGCCGCCGCGCCCCGGGCGCCGAGGGCCACGCCGAGATCGGCCGCCGCCAGCGCGGGCGCGTCGTTGACCCCGTCGCCCACCATCATCACGGGGCCATTCCGACGCTCGGCGGCCACGGTGCCGGTCTTGGCCGCCGGATCGAGGTCGGCCACGATGGCGTCCACGGGCAGGCCGGCGACGAGCGCCTCGGCGACGCCGCGCCGGTCGCCGGTCGCGAGCACCACGCGCGTGATCCCGCAGGCGCGAAGGTCCATGAGCGCCCGGCCGCCATCCGTCCGCAGCGGGTCCGCGAAGTCCAGGACCGCGGCCGGCGTGCCATCGACGGCGACCAGGACCGTCGATGCCGCCGCCGCGGCCTGTCGGGGGCCGGCCGCCAGCGGGAAGACGATGCCGTGCCGGCGCATCAGGCGCGCGCCTCCGACGATGACGAGCCGCCCCTCCACCCGGCCGCTCGCCCCCTCGCCGGGGGATTCCGCGACCATCGAGGGCTGCGGAAGGATCAGGCCGCGCCCCCGGGCCTCCTCGACCAGGGCCCGCGCCACCGGGTGGCCCGAGGCCTGATCGACGGACGCCGCGAGGCGCAGGACCTCGGCCTCCCCGTGCGCGCCGAGGGTTCGCAGGGCGGCGAGCCGGGCGGAGCCGCGGGTCAGGGTGCCGGTCTTGTCGATCACCAGGACCCGCACCTGGGCGAGCATCTCCAGCGCGCCGCCGCCCTTGATCAGCACGCCGATGCCGGCTGCGCGCGACAGTCCCGAGACGAGGGCGACGGGCACCGCCAGGATCAGCGGGCACGGCGTGGCGACGACCAGCACCGCCAGGGCCCGGATCGGGTCGCCCGTGGCGGCCCAGGCGCCGCCGGCCAAAGCCAGCGTGAGGGCGAGGAATCCGAGCCCGTAGCGGTCCGCCAACCGCGCCATCGGCGCCTTCTGGGCCCGGGCGGCCTCGACCAGGCGGACGATCCCGGCATAGGTGCTCTCGGCCGCGGGTCGCTCCGCCAAGAGGGTGAACGGCGTGCCGGCATTCACCGTGCCGCTGAGCACGGGCTCGTTCGCCTTGAGGGTGACCGGTAGCGCCTCGCCGGTCAGGCTCGACCGGTCGAGCACCGCCCGGCCCGCCGCGACCCACCCGTCCACCGGCACGACGTCACCGACACGGACCAGGATCCGGTCTCCCGGGACCAGCGCCGCGAGGGCGACCTCCTGCAACACACCGCCCTCCTCGCGCAGGGCGGTGCGCGGCTGGCGCGCGATCAGCGCCGTCATCGCCGCCCCGGCCCGGCCCGTGGCATAGGCCTCCAGCGACTGGCCGCCCGCGTACATCAGGGCGATGACGGCACCGGCCAGCGTCTGACCCAGGAGGAGGGCGCCGCCCATCGAGAGAAGGGCAACGAGGTCAAGCCCGACATCGCCGCGCGCCAAGCTCGTCACGACCTGCGTCAGGAGGACGGCCAGGACCGCCAGGGTTGCGAACGCCCAGGCCGCCATCGCGAAATCCGGACGCCCGAGCGCCTGCGCCAGGAGGCCCGCGCAGAGGCCCGCCAGCGGCAGGACCGCCAGCCACCTTCGCACCCGCGTCCCCCACTCGGCGGCCGACCATCCTGTTCCGGTTGAGCCTACCGCCGCCGTGGCCATGTCGAGGGTGCCTCCGTCCGCGCCGCCGAGCTAGGGCCCGCCTGGTTCGCGGGCCTTGCGTTGGATCAAACCGTCCCCGTCGAACCGGGCCGGGCTCAGGCCCGTGGGGCGCGACCACGCCAGGTTCCGGCCCCCGCGATGCCGGCGCACCGACCGGGACGGGGCTGCGGACGACGGTGAATCCGTTGGGCATCGCGGGCTCGGTCCGGCTCTCGACGCGTCGCGTCGGCTTCTCCCTTCGCGACCGGAGCGGGGTAGCGAGGGCCGAGTCCCGGGCGCGGACGGGCCGCGGCCTGCGATGCCCGAGAGATCCGGAACTGGCGCCGAGCCTTGGATCGGGTCGCGGGGCGGCGCGTCCGGCGGCGTCCGACCTGTCCGGTCGGGTTTTTCTCAATAATATCTCAGCGAATATTTGTATTGGATTTGAGATATTGATCTGAATCAATGCGGATCGTACCGGAACTTCATTCGTGGCCCGGATGTCGAGACAGGAGATCCCGATGGCTTCTGAGACCGTGACGCCTCTTCAGGCACCGTCGTCCACCGACCCGATGGAGTCCATCAAGGCCGGCCTGGGTACAGGCTTCGGCGCCTGGCGCGCCTTTGCCGTCGATCTGCCGCTGCGCATCGCCACGGAGACGGTGCGCTTCACGGGCTGCCGTCTCCAGGCCCAGGCGGACCATCTGGCCGCGCTCACCCGATGCGGCTCGCTCAAGGATGCGTTCGAGCTTCAGACGGCGTTCCTGACCAGAAGCATGGCCGACTACCAAGCGGAGGCGCGCACGCTGTCGCACGAGGTCGTCGAGGCGGCCTCCGCCGAGGGGGTGTCCAAGGCGGCCTGAGGGGCCGGACCGCCGCGCCATTCCGAGCGCGCCCGTCTCGATGGCTTCTGCTGCGGTGGGGGCAGGACGGGGGCGGCATGATGGGGGTGGCAGGACGGGCCGCAGGTCGATCAGCCGACCCGTTCCGCCCTCCGCCGGGTGTTCGCGCGCCGGCCCGATGCGCGCCGTATTTCGCTCTGGCCGGTCTGGTTTCCGCCGGGTGTGGTCAGGCCGGCTGGGGGAGGGGCGCGGGGCGTGGCGCCGGGGCGGCGTCTCGGGCGGTGTCTCGGGCGGCGTCCGGGGCGAGGAGCCCGAGGAGCGCGTCGAAGGCGAGGGGCTTGTCGACCAGCGGGATCCCGGCGGCGCGGGCCCGGGCGCGGATGGCGGGGTTGGGGTGTCCGGTGATCAGGACCACGGGCACGCGGGCATCGAGGTCGTGGAGCCTGGCGCAGACTTCCAGGCCGTCGAGCCCCGGCAGGACGTGGTCGAGGAGGACGAAGGCCGGGCTCGGCCCCGGGAAGGCGGCCAGCAGTTCCGGTCCGTCCGCGAAGGTCTCGACCCGGAGGCCCTCGCTTTCCAGGAGGAAGCGGGTGGAGTGGAGGACGGCCGCGTCGTCGTCCACCACGTAGATGAGGTCGGTCAGGGCAGGCATGAGGTGTATCGGCGGCTGGATCGGCGGGTTCGTCGGCGGCGTGCCGGTCCGGGTTCGGGACCGCCAGGATGGGGCGCGATCCGGATCCCGGCCTTGACCTGCCTCAAGGCCGGCTCAGGCCAGGCCCGCCAGCACCGCCCAGCGCACCAGCTCCTGCAGGGGACCGGAAGGCGTGTCGTTTCGTTGTCCTCTGGTTTTGTTCGCGGGCATTCCCCGGTTCTGGTGTGAGTTATAGAATTGCCAAATTTGTCCGCCTACGCTCTCGGCCGCATGAATTGAATATCGTCTGAGCGTGAAGACTGCCATGAACAGCACGACACAGCAGGATCAACTCGAGATCGTGAGCGCGCTGGCGGCGTCGCTGGCCGATCGGATGCTGATGGAGCGCCTGACCCAGGGAACGCTGCCGCTGGCGAATGCCAGCCGCCTCTGGACCGCGTCGCTGCTGCTGGAGGAGCACGAGCGCCCCATTCCCCGCATCGTGGCGGACGTCCTGGAACAGGTGCGGCATGTCGAGCCCGCGGAGGCGCCGGAGAGGATGGACCTGGAGTCCGAGCTGGAGTCCGGACCGGAGCCCCGACCGGAGCCCTTGCCGGACGTGACGGCCGAGCGGCATGCCGGCGCGGCCGCGCCGCGCCGGCGCCGGCTCACCCGCCTGCTCCGCCCGTTCCGGCAGGGAACCGAGGCCTGACGCTCCCGGCGTCGGCGGGTCCTGCGGGCGCGACTTGATGTCGGCCCGCCGTCGTTTCGGATCCGGAGTTTCCCGACGGCGCCCGGGACGCTAAGACCCTCTCCAGTGCGGTGGCGGATCCCGTCCCGCGAACGGGCTTCGGGATACGAGTGATGAGCACCCCTGAACGGCGCGTCCGGACCCTGTTCGACGAGGCGGCCATCGCCAGGCGCAACGATGAACTCGCCCAGGAGATATTGGCTGCCGGGCCCGAGGACCTCCTCGTCGTGGCCGTGCTCAAGGGAAGCTTCATGTTCGCGGCCGACCTGCTCCGGTCGCTCCACCGGGTCGGCCTCGCGCCGCAGGTCGAGTTCGTGCACCTGTCGAGCTACCGTACGGGGACCGTGTCCAGCGGTCAGGTCGAGATCCTGCGCGACGTGCAGAGCGAGGTGCGCGGGCGGGATGTGCTGCTCGTGGACGATATTCTGGAATCGGGCCGCACCGTCGTCTTCGCCAAGGACCTGCTGATGGCCCGCGGCGCCCGGCGCGTCCTCACCGCGGTGCTGCTGGAGAAGCCCGGCAAGCGCGCCGTGACGATCGACGCGGATTTCGTCGGCTTCGTCTGCCCCGATGTCTTCGTCGTCGGCTACGGCATGGATGCCGCGCACGCCTTCCGGCAGTTGCCCTTCGTGGGCGTGGTCGATTACGGGGATGGCGGCCCGGATCTGTTCGATGCCTGACCGAGACGCCGCGGCGCGGCATTTTCGCCGCGCTGCACGGCAGGATTGACGATTCGACGTGCGACGTCTTGACAGGCGGCAAATTCGCCTGTGTCTGTCGACGTTTGGGCGTCCGCATCATCGCGACGGGGCGCTCGCGGGCTTCGGGGACGATCACGGGACCACATGGCGCGCATCCTCCTGGTGGATGACGAAGAGACCGTCCGGGGCTTCCTCAAGCGGGGGCTGGAGATCGACGGCCATGCGGTCGTCACGGCCAGCGATGGCAGTGACGGGCTCGATCGCCTCAACGAGGCCGACGGCGGCTTCGATCTGATGCTCACCGATATCCGCATGCCGCTCATGGACGGCATCGCGCTGGCCCTGGCGGCCAAGCGCGATTTCCCCGACCTGACCATCCTGCTGATGACCGGCTTCGCCGATCAGCGCGAGCGCGCGCGGGGGCTCGATGCCATCGTCACCGATGTCCTGACCAAGCCCTTCTCCCTGGCGGATCTGCGCGCCACGGTGAAGCGGGCGCTGGCGGCCTGAGGCGACCGGCCCGGCGGGACAGTCCACCCGTTCAGACGAACTTAAACATTTCCCTTAGGTTGAGCTTCACGAAGGCGTGCCAATCTGCTCCCGACTGGATCAGACCGAGTACGCCCTCGCCATGTATCGCCGGGACCGGGACATCGACGCGGCAGCCTATCAAGCGGACCGCTATGCCTGGGAGCCGGACGATGCGACCTGGCGGGCGGATCGGGACGAGCCGCAGCGGGCACGCAAGGCCTTTTTCGGGCGGCTGTCTTCGCTGGTCAAGATTTCCGTGCTTGCGGTGCCGGCGGCGCTGTTCCTGTATGGCAGCTTCGCCGATTGCAGCGGCCGTCCGGCGGCGGGCTGGCTCGGCCTCGTCGGGGCCGGTGCCTGCGCCCGCAACGAGATGCTCGGCAGCGTCCTCTCGATCCAGGACAACCTCGCCCTCCTGAAGCGGCTCATCAACTGAACCTTCGGCGTGTCGCGCCGCCGCGCTCTGCTCCGCTCCCCGTGAGTCCGCCATGTCCAGCCGCCCGCTTCTTCCCGCCGCGTCCGAAGGTGCGTCCGATGCCCTCGAGGAGGCGAAGTTCCGCGCCCGCATGGCACGGGTCGGCCCCGAAGCGGCGAACCGTCCCCCCCGCGGGAGCCGGGCACCCGAACGGGGGCGCCGTCTCCGGCTCGGCTGGAAGGGCTGGCTCGTCGTCGACAGCCTGGTCGTGCTCCTGGTCGTCGCGGGGGTGGTGGCCTGGCCGCCGATCCAGGCCTGCCGATACCAGGACCAGACGGTCGGCTTCTACGCCGGCGATTCCGTCGGGAAGTGCATCCGCCGCGGCATCGCCGACCGCCTCGATACCGCGGACCAGCGCTTCAAGCGCCTGATCCGCCGCTCGGGCCAATGAGGCGGGCCGCCGCAATTCTTCGCGCCCCTCGGGTTGAGCGGCGGCACGGCGGCTGGTAGCAAGCGTCTCGCGAGCCGGTGTAGCACAGCGGTAGTGCAGCGGTTTTGTAAACCGAAGGTCGGGAGTTCGATCCTCTCCACCGGCACCAGACGTTTTCCGCACGATCAGAGTGGGTTGGGCCTGCTCCCGGAGCGCGGCGACCGCTCTCCTCACGCAGCGGTCGGGACAGCGCCCCTCCGAATCGCCTCCCCCCTGGAAGGAGCCCGGGACCGGGTCTGCCGTCGACGCACCCGCGCGCGGCGCGCGCCAGGACGGGGCTGGTCGCGGCACGTTCGGCTTCGGGAGGAGCGAGACCGCGCCCGGTCGGACAGGCGGCCCGGAGCGCGGTCAGCGTCCGTTCAGGTGCCTCCGCGCATCCTCGGTACAGCCAAGCTGAAGACAAGTATTTCTGAATTGTAACTGAGTATATATCCTGAAAATTCGGCTCAAGCTGGGCCATTTGATAATTAAAATTAGATGAATGCGCAGTTCAGAGCCGATTAAATCCGTCGCGCCTACCAGCCCTGCCGGACAGCGATGAGATGCGTCTCCGCCGCGCCGAGACCGTTCCGGCGGAGGCCGGGCCTCCGGGGCCGCATCGGGCACGGCAGGGGGCGCGACCATGTCAGGGAACGAGGACGATCGGGCGAGGGCGGGCTCCGCCGGAGCGCCGGATGCGACCGAGGGATGCGCCGCGGTCGGGCCGCGGCCGGCGCGGCGGGCCGGTGCGCCCGGTCGTTCGATCGACGGCGCGGCGCGGGACCGGATCGGGCGCGGCCTGCGCCTGCACTACGCCGGGGTGCTGGCGCTGCCGATTCCGGACCGGCTCCGGACGCTGCTCGACGACCTCGCCGCCTGCTCCGACACGGAGGCCTCGCAATGACCCTGATGCTGCAAGCCGCCCCCGCGGGGAGCGGATCCGGTCCGGCGCCCGTCGGGGCCGATGCCGAGATGCGCGACCTCCTTCTGGGCGCGATCCCGGCCCTGCGGGCCTTCGCGTTCTCGCTGACCTACGACCTCGACCGCTCGGACGATCTCGTGCAGGACACGCTGGTGCGCGCGTGGATCAACGCCGCCAGCTTCCGCCGCGGGACCAACCTGACCGCATGGCTGTTCACGATCCTGCGGAACCTGTTCTATTCCGAGCAGCGCAAGCGCAAGCGCGAGGTGGAGGATGCCGACGGCGTGCATGCCGGACGGCTCAGCGCCCTCCCGGAGCAGGAGATCCGGATGGAGATGGCGCAGTTCCAGAGCGCCCTGAACCGTCTGCCGCCGGCTCAGCGCGAGGCGCTGGTCCTGGTCGGCGCCCAGAGCTTCACCTACGAGGAGGCCGCGGCGATCTGCGGCGTCGCCGTCGGCACGATCAAGAGCCGGGTCAGCCGCGCCCGGATGCGCCTGATCGAGGTTCTGGGCATGAACGGCGCCGACGATATCGGTCCCGACGCGCAGACCCGTGCGGCCCTGGACGGTCCCTAGGCCGCTTACCGTCGCAGGGGATGCCGGCTCGGCGGGCCGGGAGCCGCGCCGGCGCCTACTTGATGAGCGTCATGATCTCGCGGAACCGCGGGTGGCGCGCCGTGCCGAGCCACTCGAACACCACCATCTCGGTGGTGACGATCTCGGCCCCGTGGGCGGCCATCCGGGTGAGCGCGGCCGCCCGGCTCTCCGTCCGCCGCGAACCCACGGCATCGCACACCACGCAGGCGCGGCGCCCGGCCTCGAGAAGCCCGAGAACGGTCTGCAGCACGCAGATATGCGCCTCGCAGCCGGTGACCACGAGGTCCCGATCCGCGGGCAGCCCCTCGAGGAAGCCCGGCGTCCGGGTGGCACTGAAGCTCATCTTGGGGAAGGCCGTCCCGGGCTCGGGCGCCAGTTCCGGCACGGTGGGGCCGAGGCCACCGGCATTCTGCTCGGTGACCAGGATCGGGACGTCGAGGCGATGCGCGGCGGCGGCGAGGCGGCCCGTATTGGCCAGGATCCCGGCTCCGTCGGCGATCACCGGCATCAGCCGGACCTGAACGTCGATGATCAGGAGAAGCGAGCGAGCGGGATCGATCAGGGGCATCGGTTCGGATCTCGCATGGGGCGCGCACGCCGGAACGGGTTCGGTCGGACGTCCGGTCCGCTCATGTGGTGCTGCGGCTGCCTGCCTGCCGGATTGGGCATGCCGGACCATCGGCCGTCCGCGCACCGGGGCCGGCGACCGCGCGACCCGGCACCCGTCCGATCCGGCAGGCGTGCCCGCGAGGCCGATCGGACGTGCGATATCCGACGCGGGCTGTGGTCGCCACCGCTGCCGGCCGGAGGGCGGGGCGCGCCCCCACTCTCCCGACGGCCTGGGGCGCCTCAAGGGTGATGCGAGGCCGGGCTGCTGTCGCTGCACCATGGCGTCCATCCCGGGCCGGCTCGCCCCGCATCCGCCGTCGCGCTAGGCCATCCGCGGTGAACGGTGGACGATCTCCCGCACGCCGCGCCCAACCACGCCTGAGACCGCTGGGATCGCCCAAGCTGTTCGGTCGTCCCGAGACGCTCGTCCGGCGAGAACGGCGGATCCGGGAGGCGCCGGACGCATCCCCCCAAGCAAAAGGGGCCGGCGATCCGCCAACCCCTTGCGCTGTCGAGCTGAATGAATGGTACCACCGCCCCGGCTCGAACGGGGGACCCCCAGATCCACAATCTGGTGCTCTAACCAACTGAGCTACGGCGGCACTGGCGCGGGGTGTATCGTGGGCCGCGGCAGTTTTCAAGGCGATGTGTGCACGGGATTTCGACTCCGTGGATAGCGCCGTCGGGCTCCCCCGCGCCGGGCCGGCAGCCCTCCTGCGGCACGCGCCCGTTTGCAACGGGATCGACCCCGGCTGTAACTGCGACGGCGGGGTCGACGCGTCGGCCCCGCCAGTCGAACCGACCGGAGGCGAAGAGGCGGACCGTGAGCGCGCGACAGCCAGCGGGCGCCGGCGGGGGCAGGGCGCCCGGCGACGGATCGGCCGACGTCCCGGCCCGATCGGCCGTCCGGCCGAGCCGGCGGACCCGTCGCCGTTGGGCCGGGATCGGCCTCATCCAGGCCCCCGGACGGCTGCGCAGCCTCGTTCGCCGGAGCGAGGGCGGCCTCGTCGCCCTGGCGACCCTGGTGGGCTGCGTCGCCGGCGTGGCGGTCTCCGCCATGACCTGGATCACCCAGACCCTGCGCGAGGGGCTCTACCAGCTGCCCGCGGGGGCGCGCCTCAGCGCCGTCGATGCCGTGTCGCCGGTGCTCCTCCTCGTGGGCCCCTGCCTGGGCGGCGGCGTGCTCGGCCTGCTCATCGTCGCCGCCAACTACGTCCGCGGCCCGCGCAAGCGTCCCGCCATCGACCCGATCGAGGCGAACGCTCTGCATGGCGGCCGGATGTCCCTGCGCGACAGCCTCTACCTCGCACTCCAGAACGTCATCTCGAACGGGTCCGGCGCCTCGGTGGGGCTCGAAGCCGGCTACACACAGATCGCCTCCGGCCTCGCCTCGCGGCTCGGCATCGCCTTCGAGGTGCGGCGCAGCGACCTGCGCACCCTGGTGGGCTGCGGTGCGGCCGGGGCCATCGCGGCCGGCTTCGGCGCGCCGCTCGCCGGCGCCTTCTACGCCTTCGAGCTGATCATCGGCACCTACTCCATCGCCACCCTGACGCCCGTGATCGTCGCGGCCCTGTGCGGCAACCTGATCTCCCGGTCGCTGATCGAGGCCCAGCCGCTCGTCGATCTCGGAGACATGCAGGCGGTCACGACCTCGCACGTCACCAGCCTGGAGATCCTGCCGAGCCTCGCCCTCGGGCTGGTCTGTGCGGGCCTCGGCATCCTGATCATGCGCGGGGTCACCCTGGTCGAGCGCCTCGTCCAGGCCTCGGGCGTCCCGCGGGTGGCGGCGCCCGCCTTCGGGGGGCTGTGCGTCGGCGCGCTGGCGCTGCTGGCAACGCCGCAGGTGCTCTCGGGCGGTCACGGCGCCCTGCACATGCATTTCGCCGCCGAGGGGCAGGGACACGGCATCGCCGCCCTGGCCGGGCTGTTCGCCGCCAAGGCGGTGGCGTCGGCGATCTCGATCGGCTCGGGGTTCCGGGGCGGTCTGTTCTTCGCGTCCCTGTTCCTGGGCGCCATCGCCGGCAAGCTGTTCGCCGCCCTCGCCCCCGTGCTGGTGCCGCCGCTCGCGGATTTCGGCCTCACGCCCCTGGCCTACGCGGTGATCGGCATGAGCGCCCTGGCCGTCGCGATCATCGGCGGCCCGCTGACCATGACGTTCCTGGCGCTGGAGGTCACCGGCAGCCTGCCGATCACCGGCGTCGTGCTGGCGGCGGTGATCGCGTCCTCGCTCACCGTGCGCAAGACCTTCGGCTACTCCTTCGCCACCTGGCGCTTCCACCTGCGCGGCGAGAGCATCCGCAGCCCCCACGATGTCGGCTGGATCCGCTCGCTCACCGTCGGCCGGCTGATGCGCCGCAATCCCGGGACCGTGGCGGTGGATACGCCGCTGCCCACCTTCCTGCGTGCCCATCCCCTCGGCTCGCCCTCCCGGGTGATCGCCGTGGACGGGGGCGGGCGCTATGCCGGCATCGTGAACGTGCCCGAGGCGCACGCGGCGTCCCGGGATTCCGGCGCCGACGCGCAGCCCGTGCTCGCCGACCTGCTCCTCCATGGGGACGATTTCCTCACGCCGGGCATGAACGCCAAGGACGCCGCCGCCGCCTTCGACCGCACGGAGAGCGAGGCACTCGCAGTCGTCGAGAGTGCCGAGAGCCGGAAGGTGCTGGGCCTGCTCACCGAGAGCCACACGCTGAAACGCTACAGCGAGGAACTCGACCGCCAGCGCCGGGCGATGGCGGGCGAAACCGACTGATTGTCAGGCCGGCGTGTTGACCGCACGCCCGGGTGCAACAATCACCCTGACGTCTCCGACCCGGGCTCCGCAAAAGCCCGATCTCCGACATGCGTGGAGGACACATGCCCGGCCAAGAAAAACCCGGCCAAGAAAAACCCGGCCAAGAAAAACCCGGCCAAGAAAAACCCGGTCCAGAAAAACCCGGCCACCCGAACAGCCCGTCCCGCCGCTACCGCATCGCCGTCATTCCCGGCGACGGTATCGGCAAGGAGGTGGTGCCGGAGGGCGTGCGCGTGCTGGAGCAGGCGGCCAGGCGCCACGGCTTCTCGCTCCAGCTCGACTGGTTCGATTTCGCGAGCTGCGACTACTACGAGCAGCACGGCCGGATGATGCCGGAGGATTGGAAGGCGCAGATCGAGACCCACGACGCGATCTATTTCGGCGCCGTCGGCATGCCCGAGCGCGTGCCGGACCACATCTCGCTCTGGGGCTCCCTGATCCTGTTCCGGCGGGAATTCGACCAGTACGCCAACCTGCGCCCGGTGCGGCTGATGCCGGGGGTGAAGTGCCCGCTGGCGGACCGCAAGCCGGGCGATATCGACTTCTGGGTGGTCCGCGAGAACACCGAGGGCGAGTACTCGAACGCGGGCGGCCGGATGTTCGCCGGCACCGACCGGGAATTCGCCCTGCAGGAGACGATCATGACCCGCCACGGGACCGATCGGATCCTGAAATTCGCCTTCGAGCTGGCCCAGAAGCGCCCGAAGAAGCACCTGACCTCGGCCACGAAGTCGAACGGCATCTCGATCACCATGCCGTACTGGGACGAGCGGGTGAAGGCGGTGGCCGAGTCCTATCCGGACGTCCGGTGGGACCAGTACCACATCGACATCCTGACCGCGCATTTCGTCCTGAACCCGGACCGGTTCGACGTGGTGGTGGCCTCCAACCTGTTCGGCGACATCCTGTCGGATCTGGGGCCCGCCTGCACGGGCACGATCGGCATCGCGCCGTCGGGCAACATCAACCCGGAGCGGGTGCACCCGTCCGTGTTCGAGCCGGTCCACGGCTCGGCGCCGGACATCGCCGGCCAGGGGATCGCCAACCCGATCGGTCAGATCTGGTCGGGGGCGATGATGCTGGAGCATCTCGGGGAGCACGAAGCCGCCCGGGAGATCGTCAGCGGGATCGAGCGGGTGTTGTCCGAGCGGACCCTGCGCACCCGCGACCTCGGCGGCAACGCCGACACGCAGGCCTGCGGCAAGGCGGTGGCGCAGGCGCTGGGGTAGGGAGGCGGGTTCGCCCTGCCGCACCCTCATCCTGGGGTGCGGCGGAGCCGCCTCGCAGGCGCCCTCCGGAGATCGCGCGACCTCCGGAAGGCGCCTTCGGGGCCTGCGCTCCGCTCCGGCCCCTCAGAACGAGGTGCGCGGGTCGGAGCGCCGTCGCGAAACGCGCGATCAGCGGGGACGGCGGCGCACGCTCACCACGTTGCTGGCCGGCTCCGCCTTGCCGGACGCCGCCGGCAGGGCATCGAGGGCCGCCTTGACGATGGCTTTGGCGTCGAGGCCGGCTTCGGCGTACATCTTCTCGGGGCTGTCGTGGTCCTGGTAGGTGTCCGGCAGCGTCAGCGTCCGCACCCGGACCCCGCCCGCGTCCAGCGCCCCCGTCTCCGACAGCAGGTGCAGCACCATCGCGCCGAACCCGCCCCGCGAGCCCTCCTCGATCGTCAGCAGGACCTCGTGGTCCCGCGCCAGATCCAGGATCAGCGCCTCGTCCAGCGGCTTGGCGAACCGCGCATCCGCCACCGTCACCGCAACGCCCTGCTCGGACAGCGTGTCCGCCGCCTTCGAGGCCTCGGCCAGCCGCGTGCCCAGGCTGAGGATCGCCACCCGCGCCTCCGCGTCCCGGCGCACCACCCGGCCCTTGCCGATCGCCAGGACCTCGCCCCGCTCCGGCAGCTCGACCCCCACGCCCTCGCCGCGCGGGTAGCGCAGGGCGATCGGGCCCGAATCATGCGCATGGGCGGTGGCCACCATGTGCACCAGCTCGGCCTCGTCGGAGGCCGCCATCACGGTCATGTTCGGCAGACAGCACAGATACGCCAGGTCGAACGCGCCGGCATGCGTCGCCCCATCCGCGCCCACCAGACCCGCCCGGTCCAGGCAGAACCGCACCGGCAGGTTCTGCAGCGCCACGTCGTGCACCACCTGGTCGTAGGCCCGCTGCAGGAACGTCGAGTAGATCGCCACGAACGGCCGGTAGCCCTCGGTGGCCAGCCCGCCCGCGAACGTCACCGCGTGCTGCTCGGCGATGCCCACGTCGAAGGTCTTGTCCGGATGTGCCTTGCCGAACAGGTCGATGCCGGTGCCGCCCGGCATGGCGGCGGTGATCGCCACCACCTTGTCGTCGGCATCCGCCGCCTTGATCAGGCTCTCGCCGAACACCCGCGTGTAGGCCGGCGCGTTCGGCTTGGCCTTGGCCTGCACGCCCGAGATCACGTCGAACTTGACCACGCCGTGGTAGCGGTCGGCGCTCGCCTCGGCCGGCGCGTAGCCCTTGCCCTTCTGGGTGACGACGTGCAGCAGGATCGGGCCGTGCTCGGCGTCGCGGACGTTCTTGAGCACCGGCAGCAGGTGGTCGAGATTGTGCCCGTCCACCGGGCCGACATAGTGGAAGCCCATCTCCTCGAACATCGTGCCGCCGCCGACCACCAGCGAGCGGGCGTATTCCTCGGCCGCCGCGGCGCGCTGGTAGAGCGCCTTCGGCAGCAGCTTGCCGAGCTGCTTGGCGGTCTCGCGCAGGGACTGGTAGGCGCCCCCGAGGCCAGCCGCGCCAGATAGGCCGACATGGCGCCCACCGGCGGGGCGATCGACATGTCGTTGTCGTTGAGGATGACGATCAGGCGCGAGTGCAGGGCGCCGGCATTGTTGAGCGCCTCGTAGGCCATGCCGGCCGACATCGAGCCGTCGCCGATCACCGCGATGGCGTTGCGGCGCTTCTGCGGGCGGCCCTTCACCTTGGCGGTGGCGTTGTCGAGGTCGCGCGCGACCGCCATGCCCAGCGCCGCCGAGATCGAGGTCGAGGAATGGGCGGCGCCGAACGGGTCGTAGACGCTCTCGCTGCGCTTGGTGAAGCCCGACAGCCCCCGCCCTGGCGCAGGGTCCGGATGCGGTCGCGGCGCTCCGTCAGGATCTTGTGCGGGTAGCACTGGTGGCCGACGTCCCAGACGATGCGGTCGTCGGGGGTGTCGAACACGTGGTGCAGCGCCACCGTCAGCTCGACCACGCCGAGCCCGAGCCCAGATGGCCGCCGGTGATCGACACCGCGTCGATCATCTCGGCGCGCACCGCCTCCGCAACAGCCGGAAGATCCGATTCCGGAAGACGCCGCAGCGCCGCAGGATTCGGGACACGATCGAGAAGCGCACTCTGCTCGGGGGTAATTGCCACGGCATCAACCTCTAACGGATGGGATCGGTTTGACCGCCGAGCCTCAGGACATGTCGAGTGGGGCAACGCCCTCGGGCCGCCCATCGGAGCCCAGCGTGATCCGCTGGATCCGGGCCTCGGCCCGCTTCAGCAGCGCCTCGCAATGCTTCTTCAGCACCTCGCCGCGCTCATAGATCGCCACCGATTCGTCGAGGGGCACGTCGCCCCGCTCAAGCCGGCGAACGATTTCCTCCAGCTGTTCCAGCGCCTTCTCAAAGGGCAGGTCGCCGGCGGCGGGGGCCCCCTCGGGTCTGCTCACACTCATCCCAGATACTTCCTTTGGGGGTGGTTGTACGGCGCGAAACCCGGTGCCCACAACCCAGGGGGCCAATCCGCTGGCCGGATCCGCACCGTTTTGGAGCCACGCGGCGGCGTTTGCGCCACACTTCGGCTCACGCCAGCGCCAGGCTGAACGGCGTGCCCTCGAAGGCGTCGGCGCCGCGACCGATGCGCGCGATCGCCGCGACCATGCGGCCGTCGCGGCCGAGCATGCGGTCGGCGATGGCCACGAACAGGGGGTTGGGCGTCGCCGAAGGCGAAGCTGCGCGCAGGGCCTCGGCGATCGCCGCCTCGTCGCGCTCCGGCGCCAGCGCGCAGGCTGCGATATAGGCGGCGGCTGTCGACCGGCTGATCCCGGCATAGCAGTGGATGACGAGCGGCTTCTCCCGTGGCCAGGCCCGAATGAAGTCGAGCACCCGGGCCACATGTTCTTCAGCCGGCAAAACGTGCCCGTCGCGCGACGCGGCGATGTCGCTGACCCCGATGACGACGTGGTTCTCCGCCGCAATCGCGGCCGGCCGCTCCAGCGGCGTGCCGACATTGATCAGCGTGAGCACGTGGCTCGCATCGGTGGCGGCGACCGTCTCGGGCAGACGCGAGAGGGGACAGACGTGGAGGGTCGGCATGGTCTGGCGCCAGTGACCTGCGATCGTGACGGATCGAGGGCGGAGATTCGTCAGGTCGGACACAGAGCGTGGAATCGCGCGAGAAACCGCGCCTCGGCCTCGGCGGTCGGCCACGGCTCGGCCAGGACCAGCACCGGTTCGGGCAGCGCCCTGGCGGGGCCGAAATAGCGTTCGGCCTCGTCCCGGGCGAAACCGGCGAGGCGCACCGCCTCGACATGGGCTGCGATCCGGTCGGCCTGCTTCACCAAACGGGCGAGCGCCGGCACCGGGGCGGTCAGGCCGAAGCGGCGGCGCACCGCGGCGAGCAGACGCAGCTCGATGCCGCGATAGGCGTCGCCGAGGGCGGCCTTCAGGGGCGAGATGATGTCGCCCACGACATATTCCGGCGCGTCGTGCAGCAGGAGTTCCAGCCCGTCCGGATCGGTACAGGCGGCGTCGAGATGGCGGCCCACCGCCTCGACCAGCAGGCTGTGCTGGGCCACCGAGAAGACGTGCGGCCCATGGGTCTGGCCGTTCCAGCGGGCGACCCGGGCGAGGCCGTGGGCGATGTCGGCGATCTCGATGTCCCCGGGCGCCGGATCGAGGAGGTCGAGGCGCCGGCCGGAGAGCATGCGCTGCCAGGCGCGCGGCGGCTCGCTCATCGGGGCCGGCCCAGTTCGGCGCAGGGTCCGTGCCGGTGGCAGCCGACGAGGTGGTCGTTGACCATGCCCACCGCCTGCATGAAGGCGTGCACGATGGTCGGCCCGCAGAAGGAGAAGCCTTCCGCCTTCAGGGCCTTCCCGATCGCCCGGGAGGCCGGCGTCTCGGTGGCGATCTCCGCACGGGTCCGGGCTTTGCCCTGGATCGGCCGGCCGTCGACGAAATCCCAGAGGAAGCGCGAGAAGCCGGGGCCCTGGTCCTCGATCCGCAGCCAAGCCCGGGCGCCCGCGATGGTACCCTGGATCTTGGCGCGGTTGCGAATGATGCGGGTGTCGGCCATCAGCCGCGCGACATCGTCCTCGGTGAAGCGGGCGATCCGCTCCGGATCGAAACCCGCGAAGGCGTCGCGAAACCCGTCCCGGCGGCGCAGGATGGTGATCCAGGACAGGCCGGCCTGGAAGCCGTCGAGGATCAGCTTCTCGTAGAGGGCCCGGCCGTCATACTCGGGCACGCCCCATTCGGTGTCGTGATAGGCGACATAGAGCGGGTCGAGGCCGGCCCACCAGCAGCGGGGGCAGCCGTCGGAATGGTCGATCAGGCCAGTCTCGGACATCCGGCCACGTTAACGAGAACAGGAGCGGAACGCCATCGTCGGAATGGGGAACGCGCAGCGGCTGTCGCGGCGCGCTCCGCTCCGGCTTCACGCATGGGGGATTGATCCGGTCGCAGGGCCGGCGCGCGCCTTCTGCGACGTCAACCCGGTCACGCCCGGTGAGTGCAAGTCTGAGAGATCGAGCGCGAACACGTGGCAGGGCGGCGAGCACGCATGCGGGCCTGCACGATGAAGCGCCAGCAATGCGCGTGTCTGCTTGGGAGACAGATCGTCCTCTTCGATTTCGAGCATCCTCTCCTGGTCGTCTGGAGGGTCTCCTCAACGCTTGCAGGCTGTCCGCTCGAGGGATGAGAGGGAAGGCACAGGACTGGCGTTGTCGGGGCGGGAGGGAAACGCCCGCTCCGGCCGGAAAGCGGTCTCGGTCGTCGTTCTCGTTGGGCGGGCTTCAACGCCTCCCGACATGCTGGCAGAAGTTTCCAAGAATGGCCGCCCAGCCGTCGCGCTGGTGGTCGATGGGGACGTGTTCGTCGGGATCGAACGCAATCTTTACGTGCGTTTGCTCGCCCGATGGGGTGAACTCGACCACCGCATTGCGATCACCAAACGCATATTCGATTCGCGTGTTCGGAATAATCTTTGTGTAAGTGCCCTCGAAATCGAAGCCCATGCTTCCGTCCTTCGCCTCCATGCGGGACGTGAACTTGCCGCCTTCCTTCAGATCGACGCTTGCGGCTGGGCAATGCCAGTCGTCGGAGGCAAAGTTCCACTGCATGATCTGGTCGGGCGATGTATAGGCCTTCCAGGCGACATCGAGGGGTGCGGGAGCCGTTGCTTCCACGGTGATCCGATTCTGAGTCATTTGTGGTCGCAATCCCGTCGATGTCGAGCTTTCGAGGGGCGCACCTCATATCAGATCAGTTACGGCGGCAACCTCCGAAATGATGTCGACGACGGCCGCGGGTGCAAAGGCGCGTATGTCGGCGAGGGGTGGATGTGCGAGGCTTCGCTCCAGAGCGGCAAACGCACCGGAATGGACATCGCCGTCGCGCCTGCTCGCGACCCTTCCGAGATTGTCAGCGCTTCCGCTTTCTCGCGAGGCGCCTGAGCAACAGGCGTCCTGTGTGGCGTCGAGCGCCCGACATTCGCAAATCAGAGTTGCGCCCCTCGTGCGGCCCATGCCGCCATTTCACCGTCAGCGATCGTCAGCGATACGCGCCAGCGGTCGGAGCGGCGCAGAATGTAGACGTGGTCCCACTCGGCGACGAGTGCGTCTCCCTCGCCCCGCATCCGATAGGTCATCCGAGCCTGGGCGACGTTCGGGAAGAGTTCCACCGCCGACCGGAGTTCGCCCAGGGGCTGGACGACCCCCTGCTTGCGATAGAAGTCCATGAGCGTCACGCAATGGTCGCGAAATGCCTCCCTCGGCAACGCGAAGTTGCCGGTCGGAGACGGGAACAGTCCGACCGGCTCCCACAGCTCGCTCAACGCATCGGCGTCGCGGCGCGCGAACGCCTCGACGTAGCTGACGAAGAACGCTGCGATCTCGTCCTGAAAGGTCATGGTCGTCCTCCTCGATGTCCCCGCGCATGCGACCGATCTGGCCGTCGCTGCGGCCCGGAGGCGAGCATCCGCTTCAGGGCAGAAGGTCCGGGACGGCTCCCGATCGACCCCGGGCCGGCCTGGGATGCCGGCCGGAGGGTGCCGGCTCCTGGGAACCTCTAACGATCGCCGGCATGCCGCCCCGGGGTCGCAAGAAGCCACCCCACGCGCCAGCTGATCGTGCTCCGATGCGAATGCCCGGGATCGGGCTGCGATCGGTAACGCGGGGCCCCTGTCCCGGAGTATGCGGCGCCCGCGGAATGCGATCCGGCCTCAGCCCGCCGCACTCGTCGCAACATCCGGCATCGCGAAGGTCGCGTAGGCCGGGCGCTCCAGCGTCACGGGGCGTTCGCCCGCCCGCGGGGTCTCGCCGGCAGCCAGCGCGTCGCCCAGGCGGTCGATGCGGACCAGGGCGAGGCCGCGGGTTCCGGCGGCGCTGCCCGTAGTGCCGAGCCCCTTGCCGCCCGCCGTGATCTCGGTGCCGGGCTGGGGCGCGGTGTCGGGATAGGCTGCGGCCAGGATGCGGGTCCGGGCCGTGCCCCGGTGCTGCATCCGCGAGACCACCTCCTGGCCGACATAGCAGCCCTTGCGGAAGTCGACGCCGCCGAGCTGGTCCATCAGCGCCTCGTGCGGGAAGGCGTCGCCGAAGGTGTAGTCGCGTCCGCCTTCGGGCACGCCGAGGGCGATCCGGTGCGCGTTGTAATCGGCCTCCGTCGCGTCCGTCGAGAAGGCCCCCGCGGCGGCGTAGAGGCGGGCGCCGAGATCGGCCGCGCGGGAATCCGCTACCGCCTCGGCCGCGGGCGGGACGGCGCCGGCCCAGACGGCCGCCACCGCGACGGTCGGGTCGGCGGCGATCGTCGCCTGCGCGCGCAGACGGTAGAGCGTCAGGCGCTTGGCGAGGTCTGCAGCCTTGTCGGCCTGCACGTCGAGCCGGAAGCCGTCCGGAATCCGCGAGACCAGGAAGTCGAACAGGATCTTGCCCTGCGGCGTCAGCAGGGCGCCGAGGCGCGCCTCACCGGGCTGGAGCGTCTCGACATTGCAGGTCAGGACGCCCTGGAGCAGCGTCGTGGCGTCCGGTCCCACGACGGTGACCAGGACGCGGTCCGGCAACAGGGCAACGGGCATGGGCGGCGGCTCCTCGGGCGGCGGGCGGTCCGGCGCGCCGAACCGCAGACCCGGGACGTAGTCGCTGACCGCCCGTGCCTCAACCGTCCGCGCTCACACGCTCAATGCTGCAGGGTGGTGGTGAAGGCGCCCCCGCGGATGCGCTCCGGGAATCCTTCGGCGTACCGGGCGGTGGCTTCCTCGCCGTACGTGGTCACCAGTTCCTGAAACGCCGCGAACAGGGCGGCCTGGGCCATGCAGTCACCGTCGAGACCATCGAGGCAGCCTTCCGCGAACGCTTCCGAGACGTAACTCAGCGCGACGCGTTTCTCCTCGACATCGACCTCGATGGGGGCGGTGTGAGAGCTGTGCTGCATAGCCGGATACTTCCATTGCGCCGGACACGGGGCCCGGCGGACACAATGGATGATAGGCGGGTCCCGGCGGCTCGGCCAGCCGAGAATTTCGGATCGGTTAACACGGGCGCTCAAATCCGATGTTTCGCCGGCATCGCCGGTGCGTGTGTTGCGCCTGCATCACCCTCCGAAACGGCCGGCCAGGGCATGCGACAGCCGGTCGCCCTCGGCGACGTACCGGGCGGCGGCCTCGTGGGCCGCCGGCGTGCAGACCCGGTAGGTGAGCGCATAGCCGCGGTAGCCGCGGTTATAGGCGCCGGCCAGGCGGTCGCGGCGGACCGGGGTCACGCCCTCGGACTCGATCAGGGCCTTCATGCGGGCCGGCCAGTCGGACGCATCCGGCGCTCCGCAGAGGTTGCGCAGGAAGGCCAGGGCTCCGATGATCTCGGACATGCGCAGCAGGTCCCGGTCGTAGGGGGCGGGCACGTCCGCGGGGGCGTTCGCCTCCTTGGGGGCCTCTTTCGCGGCTTCCCGGGCGGTTTCCTTGGCAGGCGCGGCCCCTCGGCCGGAACGCTGCTGGGCCAGGGCCGGCCCGGAGACCAGGCCGGTGAGGAGCGCCAGCAGGCACAGGATCGTCGTCGGCCGCCTCACGCCGTCGCCTCCCCGCCGCCCGTCCGCGCAGGATGTGCATCCACATGTGCATCCACGCGCGCGAAGGCCTCGCGCAGGGTGTCGACCAGTCCCGGGGTGGTCGGAAGGGTCGCGACCTCCGCGAGCGTCGCCCACCGGGTCCCCAGCGCCTCGGGGCCGGCCACGGGTTCGCCGCCGCGCCACAGGGCGGCGTGCGGGTGGACGACGTAGTGATGTCGGGCGCGGCCGGCTTCGTCCCGGAGAATGATCTCGGTGGGCGCGAGCACGCCGACAACCTCCGCGGGCAGGCCGACCTCCTCGGACAATTCGCGCAGGGCCGCCTCGGCCAGGGATTCCCCCGCTTCCACGAGGCCGCCCGGCAGGGTCCAGACGCCGCGCATCGGCTCGTTGGCCCGCGCCGCCAGCAGGACGCGGTCGCCGCGGATCACCGCGATCGACGCGCCCACGAAGGGCCGCGCCGGGAACAGGCGGCTGTCGGAATCCGGTGCGCCCGCACTCACGGCGTGCCTCCATCGGGTGCCACGACGGCCACCCGGCCGTCGGCGAGGCCGACGAGCAGCCGCGCCGCGGCGCCCTCGCCGAGGACGACGATGCCGGTCTCGGCGGGAACTGGCAGGGCCACGCGCGCCCGCTCGCGCAGGCCGCCCTTGGCTGCCACGAAGGCGATCTCCGGGCGGCCCGCCACCGGCAGGACGAGTTCGGGGCCGCCGCCGGCCGGGGTGGTGACGGCGAGATCCGAATCGCCGTCGCCCGCCGCGTAGCCCTCGGCCTCGCCGGCCGCCTCGATCCGGTCGGGACGGAGCGTCCAGAGCTGGAGCCTGCCCTTGGCGCTGACCGTCGCGGCCTGGCTTTCGCCGGACCCGGAGAAATCGGCGATGCCGACGATCTTCAGCGGTGGCCCCGGCTGGGCGGGCGTGCGGGCGGTGACGGCCCAAGCCGCGCCCGGATCGCCGGCGGGCCGGTCGATCAGCGCGAGCCCTCCGGCATCCGCGCCCGACAGCGTCGCCGCCAGGAGAGCCGGCCGGCCCCCGAGGCGCAGCAGGCGCGGCCGCAGGGGCGCGAACACCGCCTCGCCCCCCGCCGGCACCGTCACGGTGGCCACGGGCACGGGCTTCGGATCGGTGCTGACCGCCATCGGCTGGCGCTCGCGGATCGTCAGGACCGCGGCGGCCGCGCCGCCGTCGGGGGCGCGGGTGCGCCCGGTGAGATAGGCGCTCAGGGGTCCCGAGAGCGTCCGGCGCGAGCCCGGCAGGGCCCCGCGCGGCGTCTCGGCGGCGGTCAGCCCCTCGACGGCCTCCTTGCCGATCGGCCGCACGGTGACGCGGCCCTCGGCGAGGGCGAGCACGGCGCCGCCCTCGTCGCCCCAGACCACGGCGATGGGCGCGCTCTCTTCGTCGCCGGCCTGTTGGCCGCCGGTCTGCGGACCGGTCTTGGCGCCTGTGATCGGCAGGAGCCCGGAGGTCGCCACCGAGACCGCGGCCTCGCTGCGCGAGCCGCGCAGTGCCCGCACCTTGAAGGGCAGGTCGAGGATCCGGATCCCGGGCTCGGCCCGCGCCCCCGCGACGGGCGCGACGCCCACGATGAGGCCCAGGACGACGGCGCGCAGCCCGCGGCCCGGCGCCGGGTGCCGGCGCGCGGCCGTCGTGCCCGCGGATGCGCCAGAGGAAGCGCCCGATCTGGTCAAACGTGCTGGCCGCCGTTGATGTGGAGTTCGGCGCCGTTCACGTAGGACGAGGCCTCGGTGCACAGGAAGTAGATCGCCTTGGCGACCTCGTCCGGCGTGCCCAGCCGGCGCTGCGGGATCTGCTCGACGAGCTTCTCGGTGCCGGGCGACAGGATCGACGTGTCGATCTCGCCCGGCGAGATCGCGTTCACCCGCACGCCGAGCGGCCCGAAATCGGCGGCCATCTCGCGGGTCAGGCCGGCGAGCGCCGCCTTGGAGGTGCCGTAGGCCGCCCCCGCGAAGGGATGGACGCGCGAGCCTGCGATCGACGTCACGTTGACGACCGAGCCCTTGGCCCGGGCGAGTTCCTTGCGCAGGCCCCGGGCCAGCAGGATCGTGGCGAACAGGTTGACCTGGAACACCCGCTGCCACGTGTCGAACTCGGTGGCCAGGGCGCCGAGGCGCTCGCCCTCCGGCCCCTTCGGCGAGATGCCGGCATTGTTGACCAGCGCGTGCAGAACCCCGCCCTCGGCGGCGAGCCGGCCCCGCACCTCCTCGACAGCGCGGGCCGTGTCCTGCGCGTCGGAGAGGTCGACCTGCAGGTGGTCCTCGGGCCCCATCTCCCAGGGGCAGTTCTCCGGGAAGGCGTGGCGCGAGCAGGTGATCACCCGCCAGCCCGCGGCCGAGAAGCGCTTGACGGTGGCGTGACCGATGCCCCGGCTCGCGCCCGTGAGCAGCATGATGCGCCGGCGTTCGTTGACGGGGAGGGCCAAAGCCGTAAGCCTCGCTGGCGTTCAGGGGTCGCGGCCCGGTCGGGCGCGGTGCGTGCCGGTGAGCCTCAATGGTCTAGGCGCACGGGGGCCGGAAATCCAGAGCGCCCCGCGGGTCGGGGTCGAGGCAGGGGAGAGAAACGCATGGCCAGCGGGCAGACCAGCGCGGAGCGCATGCCGGAGATCCCGGCCGACAGCCTGTCCCCGGCGCAGACCGAGGCCGCGGCCGCGTTCCAGGCCGAGCGCGGCGTCCCGGTCTTCGGGCCGTTCGTGCCGCTCCTGCGCAGCCCCGAACTGATGCTGTGCGCGAGCCGGATGGGCCAGTACCTGCGCTACGGCAGCGTCCTGCCGCTCCGGGTCAGCGAGTTCGCGATCCTGGTGGTCGCGCGGGAATGGAGCCAGCCGGTGGAGTGGGCCATCCACCACCCCATCGCCCTGAAGGCCGGGGTCGCCCCCGAGACCGCGCAGGCGCTCGCCGAAGGACGCCGCCCCGACACGATGAGCGCCGACGAGGCGCTGGCCTACGCGTTCTCGACCGAGCTGATGCGCAACCGCGCGGTGAGCGACGCGACCTACGCGGCCCTGGTGGCGCGCTTCGGCGAGCAGGGGGCGATCGACCTCACCGGCATCAACGGCTACTACGCGCTCCTCGCCATGACGATGAACGTCGCGCGCACGGCCCTGCCGGCCGGCGGGCCCGCGGCGCCTCCGCTGCCGCCGCTGGTGGGGCCGGCTTCGGCGCCGCTCGCGCGGTCAGGCCTGAGCCAAGATCCCGCACCGCTTGTGGCGCCGGCCGCTTCGGTCTAACCGTCCTCCCCGTGCGGGCGCCCGACGTGCCGCCCGCCCATTCCCGAAAACCCGGCCGGACGAGAGCCATGGTCGCCCATACCCGCGCCGACTCGGCGCCCAAGCCCACCGACCCGGCCCTCGCCGGCGCCCGGATCCTCGTTGTCGAGGCGCGCTACTACGACGCGATCGCCGACGAACTCCTCGCCGGGGCCCGCGCGGCCATCGCGGCCGCCTCCGCGCAGGCGATCGTGGTGACCGTTCCGGGCGCCCTGGAGATCCCCGCCGCCGTGGCGATCCTGCTCGACGCCGAGCCCTACGACGCGGTGGTGGCGCTGGGCTGCGTCATCCGCGGCGAGACCGGCCACTACGACATCGTCGCCGGCGAGAGCGCCCGGGCGCTCATGGACCTGTCGGTGCAGCGCCGCGTGCCCCTCGGCAACGGCATCCTCACGGTCGAGACCGAGGCGCAGGCCCTCGCCCGTGCCCGGGTCGCCGAGATGAACAAGGGCGGCGGTGCCGCCGAGGCTGCCCTCGGCGTGCTCGCTTTGAAGCGCGCCGCCGAAGCCGCGCGCACCCGATGACGGATACCCCCATGACCGGGACCACCGACACCCAGCTGGAGACGGGCGCCGAGCCCGCCGGCAAGCCCGCCAAGATCAGCCTGCGCAGCGGCGCCCGCCTCGCCGTGGTGCAGGCGCTCTACGAGATGGACATCTCCGGCAAGGGCGTCCTCGACGCGCTCGCCGAGTTCGAGGCCTTCTGGATCGGCCAGGAGGTCGACGGGATCGTCCATCCCCCGGCCGAGACCGCCTTCTTCCGCGACCTCCTGCGCGGCACGGTCGAGGAGCAGCGGGCCATCGACCCGAAGCTCGATCAGGCCCTCGCCCAGGGCTGGCCGCTGCGGCGCATCGAGATCGTGCTCCGGGCGATCCTGCGGGCGGGCGCCTACGAGCTGATGTTCCGCCGCGACGTGCCGGCGGCCGCGGCGATCTCGGAATATGTCGACGTGGCCCACAGCTTCTACACGGCCGACGAGCCCGGCCTCGTCAATGCCGTGCTCGACCGGCTCGCCCGGGAGGTCCGGCCGGGGGAGGTCGGGGCTCAGAAGGCGTCCGGCAAGCCGGGCTCGTCGAAGCCGCTTCCCGGTAAATCGTCCGTCGGCAAACCGTCCTCCGGAAAGCCATCCTCCGGAAAGCCGCCCGCCGGGAAGGCCTGAGCCTTGGCCGGGTCGGCCCGTGCCTCCGAGGAGGGGCTGATCGCCCGCTACTTCGCCCCCCTCGCGGGGCCGGGCGCCCACGGGCTGCGGGACGACGCCGCCACGCTGACGCCCACGCCGGGCCACGACCTCGTCCTCACCACCGATGCCGTGGTGGCGGGGATCCACTACTTCGCGGAGGATCCGCCGGCTTCGATCGCCCGGAAGGCCCTCGGCGTGAACCTCTCCGACATCGCCGCCAAGGGCGCGGTCCCGCGCGGCTTCCTGCTCACCCTGGCGCTCCCCGATGACTGGACGGAGGCTTGGCTCGACGGCTTCGCGGCGGGGCTCGGCGCGGCGGCGGCGGAGGCCGGCTGTCCGCTCCTCGGCGGCGACACGGTGCGCTCCGGTGGCCCGGCGCTGATCTCGGTGAGCCTGTTCGGCGAGGTGCCGACCGGCACCATCGTCCGCCGCACCACCGCGCGGGTCGGCGACCGGATCTGCGTCACCGGCACGATCGGCGACGCCGCCCTCGGCCTGCGGCTCCGCCTGGAGCCCACGGCGCCCTGGGTCGCCGGGCTGGACCCGGCGCTCCAGGCCGAACTCGCCGACCGCTACCTGCATCCGCGCCCGCGGCTCGCCGCTGCGCCGGCGGTCCGCCGCTACGCCTCGGCGGCCATGGACGTGTCCGACGGCCTCGCGGGCGATCTCGCCAAGATGCTGGGCGCGGGTCGCGGCGCCCGGGTCGCGGCCGCCGCCCTGCCGCTCTCGGATGCCGCCCGGCGCGCCTGCGCGGCCGAGCCCGCGCTGATCGACGCGGTCCTGACCGGTGGCGACGATTACGAGATCCTCTGTACCGTTGCGCCGGAGAATGTCGCGGCCTTCCAGGCCCAGGCGGCCGCCGCCGGTCTCACCGTCTCGGCCATCGGCACCGTCACATCAGGCGACGGCCCGCCGCGCTTCGAAATGCGCGATGGCGCCGAGCGCGTATTCGCGGCTGGGTCCTTCAGCCACTTCTGAGATCTGAGCCGGCCCGGATCGTGCGGCGCCGCGGCTGGCCGCGGCTCCGGCCGGATGCCCGATCTGACGACAGACCTCGTCGATCATGTCCGCCGCGACGACCGGAATCCAAGGGCTCACCGGATCCCGGCCCATGCCGGGCGTCTGGGAGAGGGCGTCCTGCAGCGCGGAGATCAGGTCATCCTGGATCGCCACCGGTTGCGCCGCGACCCGTTCGGCGATCAGGAAGCCGACTGCACCGCGCAACACCTCAAGCGTGGCCGCCAGCTTGGCGGCGTGGTCACTGCGCATCGCGAGCCCCGTCTGAGTACAACTAAAAATAGAATACCGGAGGGTTAAAAGAACGTTAATCGACCGCCGGCTCAGCCCGCGGCTGCGGCGATGCCCGGTTGCCATCGCCCCCATGCCGCCGAACAATGCAAAATAATGCGAAATCGTGGGCCTGCGAGGACCGCGCGCGCGGGCGCATGAGATCCGAGGCCTGAGCGTATTCTCCCACGCGGCGTTTGCGCTCACCGGCGAAGTTTGGCAATCAAGGTATTGTTCTGGGAAGGAAAGCCCCGAATCCGAGCACCGCGTCCCATGGCCGTCGTCCGGCGGTCAAGCTCGACAATCACACGCCCACGCCAGGCACGATAATGACAAGGACGGTCGCATGATTCCCTTGGTTCTGATCATCGTGGGCGGGCTCTGCGCCGTCGCCTACGGCATCGTCACGATCCTCGACGTGATGCGGCGCGATGCCGGCACGCAGCGCATGCAGGAGATCGCCGCCGCCATCGCCGAGGGCGCGCAGGCCTATCTCCGGCGGCAATACACGACGATCGGCCTCGTCGGCGTCGTCCTGTTCGTCCTCCTCGCCGTCTTCCTCGGGATCAAGGTCGCGGTCGGCTTCCTGATCGGCGCCGTGCTGTCGGGGGCGGCGGGCTTCATCGGCATGAACGTCTCGGTCCGGGCCAATGTCCGCACGGCCCAGGCCGCCTCCACCTCGCTGGGCGGCGGCCTCGACGTCGCCTTCAAGTCGGGGGCGGTGACCGGCATGCTGGTGGCGGGCCTCGCGCTCCTTGGCGTCGCCCTCTACTACCTGTTCCTCACCCGCGGCGCCCATCTCGACCCGTCGAGCCGCGAGGTGATCGACGCGCTCGTCGCCCTGGGCTTCGGCGCCTCGCTGATCTCGATCTTCGCCCGGCTGGGCGGCGGCATCTTCACCAAGGGCGCCGATGTCGGCGGCGACCTCGTCGGCAAGGTCGAGGCCGGCATCCCGGAGGACGATCCGCGCAACCCCGCCACCATCGCCGACAATGTCGGCGACAATGTCGGCGACTGCGCCGGCATGGCGGCCGACCTGTTCGAGACCTACGCGGTGACGGTCGTCGCCACGATGGTGCTGGCCGCGATCTTCTTCTCCGGTCCCACGGGAAGCGGCCGCGACGTCCTCGAGCCGATGATGCTGTACCCGCTGGCCATCGGCTCGGCCTGCATCCTCACCTCCATCGCCGGCACCTACGCGGTGCGGCTCGGGGCCAATCAGTCGATCATGGGCGCCCTCTACAAGGGCCTGATCGCCGCGGGCGTTCTGTCGATCGCGGCGATCGCGGCGGTCAACATGACCCTGCTCGGGGGCTTCTCGACGACCTTCACCACCTCCACGGGCGTCACCTTCACGTCGGGCGGCCTGTTCGGCTGCGCGGTGATCGGGCTCGCCATCACGGCGCTGATCGTGGTGATCACCGAGTACTACACGGGCACCAACTTCCGCCCGGTGAAGTCGATCGCCGACGCGTCGGTGACCGGCCACGGCACCAACGTGATCCAGGGGCTGGCGATCTCGCTGGAATCGACCGCGCTGCCGGCCATCGTGATCGTGGCCGGCATCATCAGCACCTACGCGCTCGCCGGCCTGTTCGGCATCGCCATCGCGGTCACCGCCATGCTGGCGCTGGCGGGCTTCATCGTGGCGCTCGACGCCTTCGGGCCGGTCACCGACAATGCCGGCGGCATCGCCGAGATGGCGGGCCTGCCCGCGGAGGTGCGCAAGTCCACGGACGCCCTCGACGCGGTCGGCAACACCACCAAGGCGGTGACCAAGGGCTACGCCATCGGCTCGGCGGGCCTCGGCGCGCTGGTTCTGTTCGCCGCCTACACGTCGGACCTGAACTACTTCATCGCCAATGCGAGCCCGACACAGTACCGCTTCTTCCAGGGCGTCAGCGTCGATTTCTCCCTGTCCAACCCCTACGTCGTGGTCGGCCTGCTGCTCGGCGGCCTGATCCCGTTCCTGTTCGCCGGCATCGCCATGACGGCGGTCGGGCGCGCGGCGGGCGCGGTGGTGGAGGAGGTCCGGCGCCAGTTCCGGGAGAAGCCCGGGATCATGCAGGGCACCGACCGGCCGGATTACGGACGGGCGGTGGACATGCTGACCCGCGCGGCGATCAAGGAGATGATCGTCCCCTCGCTCCTGCCGGTGCTGTCGCCGGTTGTGCTGTTCTTCGTGATCCAGCTGATCGCCGGAAAGAGCCAGGCCTTCGCCACGGTGGGGGCGAGCCTGCTCGGCGTGATCCTCACCGGACTCTACGTGGCGATCTCGATGACCTCGGGCGGCGGCGCCTGGGACAACGCCAAGAAATACATCGAGGACGGCCACCACGGCGGCAAGGGCTCCGAGGCCCACAAGGCGGCGGTGACCGGCGACACGGTGGGCGACCCCTACAAGGACACCGCCGGTCCGGCGGTGAACCCGGCGATCAAGATCACCAACATCATCGCCCTGCTGCTGCTCGCGGTGCTGGCACACAGCTGATCGATGGATGGCCGAACCGAAGGTCGGCTTTCCGACCTCTCGGTTCCGCTTGCGGGCCATCTGAGGGATCACCGGCCGCACCGGATCCGGGCGGCCGTCTGCAGCCGATCCGCTTCCGGCCCGCACGGAGCCGGGCGGATCCTGCGGATGCCTCATCGCCGATCCGACAGGGCGAGGGGCACGGGCACCCGATCGGGCGGTGCCGGGGTTTGACTCTCGGACCGTCGCGGTCGGCGCGGCGACCTGCAGGACGCTGCGCCGACCGTGAACGACCGCGGCAATCCGTCATGTCGAGACCTCGCGTCCGCCGGCCATCATTTTAGCGGGAAGTGTTCACTCTTGAACGGACGCGGCGGCCAAGCTGGGCTATGCCGGCTCGTAGCGCCAGCCTGCCGCGACCGATGCCGCCGAACTCACCGTCCCCGCTGGAGCGGAACCTCCTGCTCCGCTCGCTGCCACCCGTCGAACGGTCGAGGCTTCTCCCCCATGCGGAGGTGGTCACACTGGTGCGCGGCGACGTCCTGTTCGAGCCGGGGGACGAGGTCACCGCGATGATCTTCCCGCTCGACGGGACGGTGGTCTCCCTGATCGTGCCGCTGGAGGAGGGCCGCACCATCGAGACCGCGACCGTCGGTCGTGAGGGGGCGCTCGGCGGCGTCGTGAGCCAGGGCTACCTCCCGGCCTTCAACCGCGCCGTCGTTCAGATGGGCGGGGCGGCGGTGCGGCTGGACGCGGCGCGGATGCAGGCGGCCAAGCGCACCTCGCTGCCGATCCGCAACGCCCTCGTGCGCTACGCCGACTGCCTCCTCGCGCAGGTGGTCCAGTCCGTCGCCTGCAATGCCGCCCATCCCATCGAACAGCGGTGCGCGCGCTGGGTGCTCGCCCTGCACGACCGGCTCGCCACCGACGTCCTGCCGGTCACCCAGGACATGCTGGCGGAGATGCTCGGGGTGCGCCGGACCTATCTCAGCGGCATCCTCAACCGGCTCCAGGCCCAGGGGCTCATCGAGATGGGCCGGGCCAGGATCACGGTCCGCGACCGGCCGGCTCTGCAGGCGGCGTCCTGCGAATGCCATCGCCGGGTGCAGGAGCACTTCGCCCTCGTCCTCGGCGCGACCTTCACGCCGGCCGGAACCCTCGTCGCGCTCGACCCCGACGGCGCGCCCGATCCCCTGGCGACGCACGGGGCCATTTCCGCATGACCGTGATCGACATGGAAGGCGTCGAGCATCTCATCGCCGCCGACCTGCGTCTCGCCGCGCTCAAGGCCTACGGCATCCTCGACACCCCGCCCGAGGCCGCCTTCGACGGCATCGTGCGGCTGGCGACCCGGCTGTGCCTGACCCCGGTCGCCCTCGTCAGCTTCGTGGCCGCCGACCGCCAGTGGTTCAAGGCACGGATCGGTTTTCCTTCGTGCGAGACCGACCTCGAGCGCTCGGTCTGCAAGTACGCGCTGGCCGAGCCGGACCTGCTGATCGTGCCCGACCTCGCGGCCGACCCGCGCACGGCCGACAACCCCCTCGTCACTGGGGAGCCGTTCATCCGGTTCTACGCCGGGGCGCCCCTGCGCGCGCCCGACGGGCAGGTGCTCGGCTCGCTCTGCGTCATCGACACCGTGCCCCGGCCCCAGGGGCTGACCCCTGAGCAGCAGGAGGACCTGCGCATCCTGGCGGCCCAGGTCGTCACCCAGCTGCAGATGCGCCGGGCCGTGGACGAGCGCGATCAGGTCCTTGCGTTCCAGGCCGCCGAGCTGCGGCGGGCGCACCGGCTCGACGTCATCGCCACCGCCTCCACGGCCCTGCTCACCGCCGACGACCCCTCCGCGGTCCTCGAACCCATTCTGAGGGACGGGGCCGACGCCCTCGGGTTCGACCGGGCCTGCCTCTACGACGTAACGCCGGACCGGCAGCACCTGCGCCTGACCCACGCGGTCAACATCTCTCCGGACGGGCGCGAGCGCCTGAAGCGCCTGCCGTTCGGGACTCCGCTCTGCGGCATCGTCGCGGAGACCCGCCAGCCCCTGATCCTCAGCGGGTTGCAGGCCAGTCTCGATCCGCGATGGGAGGTGGCCCGCGGCAACGGCCTCGACGCCTATGCCGGGTTCCCCATCGTCAGCCGGGGCGAACTCTGCGCGGTCATCGCCTTCGCCTCGACGCGGGTGGCCGCCTTCGACCGCGAGACCGTGGCGTTCTTCGAGACGCTCGCCCGCCTGATGGCGGCGGTCCACGAGCGCCTCGACGGCGAGGACGCCCTCGCCGAGAGCCGGGCCTACTGGCGCAGCCTGTTCGAGCGTCTGTGCGAGGGCTTCATCGTCGGCGAAGTCATCCGTGAGGCCGGACAGGTGACCGACTGGCGCTACGTCGAGGTCAACCGTGCCTGGGGCGACCTCGTCGGCATCGACGTGAACCAGGTTGCCGGCCGGACCATCCGCGAGGTCTTCCCCGGTATCGAGGACGCCTGGGTCAATGAGTTCGCACAGGTGGTGGAGAGCGCGGAACCGCGCGAGTTCCTGCGGCGGGTCGGGACGCTCGACCGCTGGTACGAGGGCCGCGCCTTCGCCATCGGCGCCGACCGCTTCGCCGTCACCTTCCTCGAAGTCACCGACCGGGTCCAGGCCGAGGCGCGGCGTACGGCCCTGCTGAGCCTCGGCGACCGGTTCCGCGACCTGACGGAGGCCCCGGAGATGATCCAGGCCGCCGCCGAGATCGTCGGCACGACCCTCGGCGTCACGCGGGCCGGCTATGGCCATATCGACGGCGACGTCGAATTCGTCGACATCGAGGAGGGCTGGACCGCACCGGGCGTCGCAAGCATCGCCGGGCGGCACCGCTACGCCGATTTCGGCGACATCCGCGAGCACCTTCGGCGCGGCGAGCCGCTGGTCATCGAGGACGTGCGAACCGATCCGAGAACGTCCTCGGATCCCCGGCTGATGCTCGACGTCGGCATCGGCGCGCTCGTGAACATGCCGGTTCGCGAGCGGGGACGCACGGTGGCGGTGTTCATCGTGCAGGACGACAAGCCCCGCCGATGGTCGCCGGAAACCCTGGCCTTCGTGCGCAACGTCGCCGAGCGTCTGGAGTCGGGCGTCGCCCGGCTCGAGGCCGAGGAGCAGCAGCGCATCCTCAACGAGGAGATCTCGCATCGCCTGAAGAACATGCTCGCGATGGTGCTGTCGATCGCCACGCAGACCCTTCGCGGTGTCCCGGACCGCGCTCCTGTGGAGGCCTTCGAGCGGCGCATCCACGCGCTGTCGACCGCCCACAACGTGCTCCTCCACAAGACATGGACGAGCGCCCCGGTCCGCGAGGTCGTCCATGCGGTCCTCGGCGCCGCGGGGCATGGCGACCGCATCACGGTCACGGGCCCCGATTTCGATCTCGGGCCGCGCGCGACGCTCTCGGTCTCGCTCCTGCTGCACGAACTGGCGACCAATGCCGCCAAATACGGGGCCTTGTCGGTCCCCGACGGGCGGGTCGCCGTGACGTGGCGCCTGGATGACGGCATCGGGGAGCGTGAGGTCGTGCTCGACTGGGTCGAGCGGGGCGGCCCGCCACCTGTGGCCCCCGCGCACTCCAAGCGCGCCGGGTTCGGCTCGCGCCTCATTCGTTTGGGACTGGCCGGATCCGGCGGCGTCGACCTTCGTTACCCTTCCTCTGGCTTCGAAGCGACGCTGCGTGCGCTGCTCGTCCAATTGCAGCATGGATAGGGAGCGAGCCGTGGCTGCAGGGACTGCGAGGCGGAATGCCATCCTCGTCATCGAGGATGAGCCGGTTATGCGCCTCATGGCTGTCGACCTCGTCGAGGAGGCGGGGTTCGAGGCCCTGGAAGCGTTCGACGCCGAGGAAGCGGTGCGCCTTATGGAGGCGCGGCCCGACATCGTCCTCGTCTTCTCCGACATCGACCTCGGCATCGGCATGGCGGGTCTGGACCTCGCCCATGCGATCCGGGACCGTTGGCCGCCGGTCGAGATCATCATGACATCGGGGAAGATTCAGCCCGAACCCGGGGATCTGCCAGAGCGCGGGCGCTTCTTCGAGAAGCCCTACCGCCGCGACGAGGTCGCCGCGGCGATGCGCGAACTCGCAGCCTGACCGGACGTCGGGGCGATCGGCCGAGCCGGATCCTGCCTCTCCGGCACCGGCCGCGCGGCCCGGCATGGAGACCGACACCCAGGCCGGACCGGACGACCCGAAGCCGCATGGCCGGCATCGACTCCGGATATCCGGAGACGCGCGGCGACGACACGGGCGCATCGGCGCCGACCGGGCGACCGACGGCGGCATCGGTGAGCGCCTTCTCGTCGACCGGCCCGAACGGTGACCGCGGACCGCACGGTGCGGATCAGTCGACAGGGCCGGGTTCCGAGCGAGCCCGGCTGTTCACCATTCACCGTGTGCGCCCCCGCACGCGCCTGTCAGCCCTGCTGCGCTGCACCTTGGCATCGCGGCGGCGCAGCGCCACCTCGGCGCGGGAATAAAACCGGACGCGGCCTGCGCCGCACCACAACGAGGTACCTCATGCCGTCCCTGCTCGACCCGATCCGTATCGGCGCCATCGAGGCGAAGAACCGGATCTTCATGGCGCCCCTGACGCGCGGCCGCGGCACCCGCGAGCACGTGCCGACCCCGATCATGGCCGAGTATTACGCCCAGCGCGCCGGCGCCGGCCTGATCCTCACCGAGGCCACCGGCATCAGCCAGGAGGGTCTCGGCTGGCCCTACGCACCGGGGATCTGGTCCGACGCCCAGGTCGACGCGTGGCGGCCGATCGTGAAGGCCGTGCATGACAAGGGCGGCAAGATCGTCTGCCAGATATGGCATATGGGGCGGCTGGTCCACCCGGACTTCCTGGGCGGCGAGAAGCCGATCTCGGCCTCTGCCACGACGGCGCCCGACCAGGCGCACACGTATTCCGGCAAGAAGCCCTATGCCGAGGCGCGCCCGCTGGAGGTCTCGGAAGTGCCGCGCCTGCTCGCCGATTACGAGCGGGCCACCGCCAATGCCCTGGCGGCCGGCTTCGACGGCGTG
This sequence comes from Methylobacterium sp. XJLW, assembly GCF_003254375.1. NCBI lineage: Bacteria > Pseudomonadati > Pseudomonadota > Alphaproteobacteria > Hyphomicrobiales > Methylobacteriaceae > Methylobacterium > Methylobacterium sp. XJLW. The sequence continues at coordinate 2,546,541 of NZ_CP016429.1, forward strand.
CAGATCCACGCCGCGAACGGCTACCTGATCGACGAATTCCTCCGTGACGGCACCAACCACCGCACCGACCAGTACGGCGGCTCCATCGAAAACCGCGTGCGGCTGCTGCGCGAGGTGACCGAGGCTGTGGCGAAGGTGGCCGGGCCGGAGCGCACCGGCGTGCGGCTCTCGCCCAACGGCGCGATCCAGGGCTGCAACGATTCCGATCCGGAGCCGCTGTTCGTGGCCGCCGCCCAGGCGCTCGCCGATGTCGGGATCGCTTTCCTGGAGATGCGCGAGCCGGGGCCGAACGGCACCTTCGGCAAGGCCGACCACCCGCCGATCGCCCCGGCGATGCGGCGCGTGTTCCGCAACCCCATGATCCTGAACGCCGATTACGACGGCATCAGCGGCCAGAAGGTTCTGGATGCCGGCGAGGCCGACGCCATCGCGTTCGGCCGGACCTTCATCGCCAATCCGGACCTCGTCGAGCGGATCGCCCAGAAGGCGCCGCTCAACAAGGACGACGCCGCGACGTGGTACAGCCAGGGCCCCGAGGGCTACATCGACTACCCGACCTTGACGAAGTCCCGGGCCGCCTGACGCGCCCCGGCCAGCATCGTCTGCCGGGCCCCGGCGGGCACGGCAGGAAAGCGCGGCGGTCCCTAGGCAGGGCGCCGCTGCGCGCCTATGTGAGGGCAGGACCATGGATGTGCCTGCACCTCACGCGCTCGCGGAAGCCGGACCGACCGATGGACGCTGGAGCGCCGCGGATCGGATCGCGGAACTTCGTGATCTCGCGATCCTCGATTCGGAGCCGGAGCCGCTCTACGACGATCTCGTGCGGGTCGCAGCCTATGTCTGCCGCGCGCCGGTCGCCCTCGTCAGCCTGGTGGATGCCGAGCGGCAGTGGTTCAAGTCGGAGGTGGGCCTCGGCAAGCGCGAGTTGCCGATCAACTGCTCGGTCTGTGCCCATACGATCGAGGCGGGCGATCTTCTCGTCATCCCGGATCTGACCACCGACCCGCGGACCACTGAGAACCCCCTCGTGACCGGGGCGCCGGCCTTCCGCTTCTATGCGGGCGCGGTGATCCGCGGCAATCATGGCATTCCGATCGGTGCCCTGTGCGTGCTGGACCGGGCCCCGCGGCCGGATGGCCTCGATTCCGAGCAGACCGCGACCCTGCTGGCGTTGGCACGTCAGATCTCGAGCCTGCTGGAGCATCGCCGGACGCTGGCGCGGGTCGCCGCCCGCGAGGCGGAGATCGCCGCGAGCGAACGCCGCTTCCGCGTGATGACCTCCGCCATGCCCCAGATGGTCTGGACCACCCGGCCGGACGGGTTCCACGATTATTACAACGACCGCTGGTACGAGTTCACCGGCGTGCCCTACGGCTCCACCGACGGCGAGGGCTGGAACGGGGTGTTCCACCCCGAGGACCAAGAGCGGGCCTGGGCGCGGTGGCGCCACTGCCTCAGGACGGGCGAGCCCTACGAGATCGAGTACCGCCTGCGCCACCACAACGGCGATTACCGCTGGACGCTCGGGCGCGCCATGCCGATCCGGGACGCCGAGGGGCGGATCGAGCGCTGGTTCGGGACCTGTACCGATATCGACGACCTGAAGCGTGCCGAGGCCGAAGCCCGCAAGCTCGCCGTGATCGTCGAGACCTCCAAGGACTTCATCGGGCTCTGCACCCTCGAGGGCGAGATCACCCATCTCAACGAGGCCGCCCTGGCCCTGGTCGGCCTGCCCGACCTCGCCGCCGCCCGGGCGTGCACGGTGTCCGACTTCTTCACCGACGACAGCCGCCGGATCCTGGCCGAGACCGTCATGCCGGCGGTGCGCCGGGACGGATTCTGGGAGGGCGAGCTGGCCTTCCGGCACTTCGTCACCGGCGAGCCGTTGGCGGTGCTCTACAACATCTTCCCGGTGCGCGATCCGATGGGGACGGAGGTGGGATACGCCACCGTCACCCGCGACCTGCGCGAGGCGAAGCGCGCCGAGGAGGCGCGGGACCTTCTGATCCGCGAGCTGTCGCACCGGATCAAGAACATCTTCGCGGTGGTCGGCGGCCTTGCCGCGCTGACCGCCCGGAGCGATCCTGCGGCCAAGCCGTTCGTGGCGGCGTTCCGCGAGCGACTGGGCGCCCTGGCCCGGGCCCACGAATATGTTCGCCCCCATTCCCCCGACAGCGCCCCGCCGGTGGCCGGTCAGACGGTGCTCGGGCTGATGCGCCTGATCATGGCCGCCTACGAGGAGAACGGACGCGCGCGCGTGGTGATCACCGGGGACGATGCCGAGATCGGCGAGCGCACCGCCACCGCCCTCGCGCTGATCATGCACGAGCAGGCGACCAACGCGGTCAAGTACGGGGGGCTCTCGACGCGGGAGGGCGGCGTCTCGCTGAGCGGGGCCCGGGAGGCAGGCCGCTATACGCTGACATGGCGCGAGGAGGGCGGCCCCCAGGTTGCCGGCGCGCCGCTCCGGAAGGGGTTCGGCACCGTTCTGGCCGAGCGCAGCGTCGCCGGCCAGCTCGACGGCGTGCTGGAGCACGACTGGGCGCCGGGCGGTCTCCTGATGCGGCTCTGTGTCCCGCTCGAGAACCTGCGGACCTGACATGACCCGGCCGCCGGCCGCTCCACGGCCGCGTCTCGTCGTCCTCGATTTCGACGGCACCCTGGCCGACAGCTTCCCGTGGTTCTGTTCGGTTCTGAACGGGGTCGCCGACCGCTACCGCTTCCGCCGGGTCGAGGCCCATGAGGTCGAGGGTCTGCGGCTCCTGGGCGCCCGGGCGATCGTGGCCCGTCTCGGCATCCCGCGCTGGAAGCTGCCGCTCATCGCCCGCCACATGCACAGGCTGGCCGCGCGCGACGCCGGCCAGATCGCCCTGTTTCCCGGCGTTCCGGCGATGCTGGCCGCAGTCGCGGAGGCGGGCGTGCCGCTGGCGATCCTGTCGTCGAACCGCGCCGACACGGTGCGGCGGGTGCTCGGACCGGACAATGCCGACCGCATCGGCACCTATGCCTGCGGGGCCTCGGTCTTCGGGAAGGCGCGTCGGCTGCGGACGCTGCTCGCACGGACCGGCGTGGCGCCCGACCGGGCTCTCTGCATCGGCGACGAGATCCGCGACCTCGAGGCGGCGCGCGCCCTGGGCTGTCCCTTCGGCGCCGTGGCCTGGGGCTATACCGATTCCCGGGCTCTCGCGGCCCTCGGCCCCGAGCACCTGTTCTCGAAGCCGGCGGAGATCGCCCGCCTCGTGGCGGGCGAGGCCGATCACATGCCGCGATTGGCGCCCGGCACGACGCTGGTGCCGCTGCCGCTGCCGAACGGCTCGTAGCGGGTCAGGCCGCGGAACAGCTGGCTGAGGAAGGCGCGGTCGGCGCCGCTCGTCGGCGTCGTGCGCTCGATGAAGTCGAAGATCCGGCCGTCTTGGAGGCCGTAAAGCGCCACCCGCTCGACCTTGAAGGCGGGCGAGAAATAGACCGCCGTCACCTTCTGGTCCTCGACCTGCTCACCCAGGAACATGATCGTCCGGCGGGTGTTCTGCGAGATGTAGTACCAGGACTTGTTGCCCACGGTGGACACCGTCGACGGCGTGCCGAGGATCTGCAGGACCTGCTCGGGGCTCATGCCGGGCTTGATCGTGGCGAGTGCCGCCTGGTCGACCTGATAGCCGTGACGCAGCTCCTCGCCGATGCAGCCGGACAGGCCGGTTCCCGCAAGGCCGAGCAGGGCGAGGCGCGCGAAGGACTGGACGAGACGGCGCCGCATCGGGCCCCCAGAGAGCGTGTTGACGGACGGGGCGCAACCGTCGTCGCCGACACGGGGCTCCGACGGCGCTTGCGCCCTGGGCGTGGGTTGCCGTACCGCGGGGTTATGGCTTTGACAAGGCAAGCTTGGCCACAGATGGCCGGGGTTCGGCACCGATGATCGCCGGGTTGTTCCGGCGCGCGAGCGCGCGGCGCCGCGCCGTCGAGGGACTGCACGTGGCCTTGAGCATGGCCGCGCGCCGGCCGGGCCTCTACACGCGCCTCGGCGTGCCCGATACCGTGGAGGGCCGGTTCGAGGCCCTCTGCCTGCACGCGATCCTGGTCCTACGCCGGCTGAACCGGTTGCCGGCGCCGGCGTCCGAGGTGGCCCAGGATCTCGTGAATTCGGTCTTCACCCAGCTCGACGCCTCGCTGCGCGAACTCGGTGTCGGCGACATGGGCGTGTCCAAGCGGATGAAGAAGCTCGGCGCCGCCTTTTACGGCCGGGCCGAGGGCTACGATGCCGCCCTGGAGGCCGGCGACGCGGCGGCGCTGCGCGCCGTTCTCGTCCGCAACGTGCTGGGCGGCGAGGGTGACGGGCGCGGTCTTGCCGCCTACGTGCAGTCCGCCGACGCCGCCCTCGCCGGCGCCGATCTGGACGGGCTGCTCGGGGCTGGACCGCCCTTCCCGGAGCCGGACGGCTTCGCGCCGGCATCGGTCCACGCTGGAGATGGAGGAAATTCATGACCCGCCACGCCGGCCAGGAGGGCTTTCCCCTCGCGCGCTGGGTCAATGTCGAGCGCCTGCCCCAGGGGCGCGGCGCCGTCACCGTGGAGGCGAGCCCGGCCGAATGCGCGGCGCTCGCCGCCGATTTCGGCATCCCCGGGATCCGCGATCTGGTCGGGCGCTTCGCCATCGAGGGGCCGACCAGCCGTCTCACCGTGACCGGCGCGGTGGAAGCCCTGGTGACGCAGGTCTGCACCGTGAGCCTCGAACCCTTCGAGGCGCCGGTCCATGAACCGGTCGAGGTGGTGTTCACCGATACCGACCGGCTCGCCGGCACCGAGGCCGAGGAAGCCGACATCCCCGACCCGCTGGTCGGCGGCCGCATCGATTTTGGTGCGCTCACCGCCGAGTTCCTGGCGCTCGGCCTCGATCCCTATCCGCGCAAGCCCGGCATCACCTTCGAGCCAGTGGTGGCGGGCGACGATGCGGGGCCCCTCGACGGCCTGCGCAAGCTCCGCGACGGCGGAGCCTGAGGCCGCCGGCGACCGCCCGGAAGCCCGCGCCGCCCGAATTCATTTGCCCGCCGGGCCGGTATCGCTATGGTCCGCCGCGCCCGGCGGGCCCCGTCCCGCCGACGTCTGAACCCTTTCCCGCCGAGACCCGCGACCCGCTACCGACATGTCCCAACGCGTGTGCATCTCGCTCGACGCCATGGGTGGCGACCACGGGCCCACCACGGTCGTGCCCGGCGCGGCCCTGGCCCGGGAGCGTCATCCCGGCACCACCTTCCTGATGTTCGGCGACGAGGCCGTGATCGCGCCGCTGGTCGCCAAGGAGCCCCGGCTCAAGGATTGCGTCGAGATCCGCCACACCAGCGTGGCCGTGGCCATGGACGACAAGCCCAGCCAGGCGGTGCGCCAGGGCCGGGGCAAATCGTCCATGTGGCAGGCGATCCAGGCGGTGCGCGACGGGCAGGCCGATGCCTGCGTGTCGGCCGGCAACACCGGCGCCCTGATGGCGATGTCGAAGATCTGCCTGAAGACCATGTCGGGCATTGAGCGTCCGGCCATCGCCTGCCTGTGGCCGACCGTGCGCGGCGAGAGCGTCGTGCTCGACGTCGGCGCCACCATCGGCACGGATGCCGAGCACCTCGTCGAGATGGCCGTGATGGGCTCCGCCATGGCCCGGATCGTGTTCGACCTCGACCGGCCCACCGTCGGCCTGCTCAATGTCGGCACCGAGGAGATGAAGGGCAACGAGGCGGTCAAGGAGGCCGCCCGGATCCTGCGCGAGATGGAGAGCCCCGGCCTCACCTATCACGGCTTCGTCGAAGGCACCGATCTCGGGCGCGGCACCGTCGACGTGGTGGTGACCGAGGGGTTCACCGGCAACATCGCCCTCAAGACCGCCGAGGGCACCGCCAAGCAGATCGGCACGTATCTCCGCGCCGCCATGACCCGGACGCTGGCCGCCAAGATCGGCGCCCTGTTCGCCCGGCAGGCCTTCAAGGCCCTCAAGGACAAGATGAACCCGAGCCGGGCCAATGGCGGGGTGTTCCTCGGCCTCGAAGGCATCGTCATCAAGAGCCACGGTTCGGAGAATGCGCAGGGCTTCGCCGCGGCGATCGATCTGGCGCACGACATGGCGCGCCATGACATGATCCGCACGATCCGCGAGATGCTCGACCAGACCGCGGCGCTGGCGCCGGCGTGACGCCGATGCCGGACTGAGCCCCGTCGACGGATGGGATGGAAATCGGACGGCTGCGGCTTCACAACTGGAAATTGTGAATCTGGCGTCGTCCGGGAAGGACAATGATGGCAACCCTCCGCACTGACCCCGAGCCGCACCGGCGCGCGCCCCCTCTGCGCTCGGTGGTGGTGGGGACCGGATCGAGCCTGCCCGCACGGGTGGTGACGAATGCCGATCTGGCCGAGCAGATGGACACCTCCGACGCGTGGATCGTCCAGCGGACCGGGATCCGCCAGCGGCACATCGCGGCCGCCGACGAGACCACCTCGGTCCTCGGCGCGCGCGCGGCCCGGGCCGCCCTGGAGGATGCCGGCCTGACCGCCGACGACATCGACCTCGTGATCTGTGCCACCTCGACGCCGGACCACACCTTTCCGGCGACCGCGACCCAGATCCAGGCGGCGCTGGGCATCCATCAGGGCGCGGCCTTCGACCTGCAGGCGGTCTGTGCCGGCTTCGTCTTCGCGGTCTCGACCGCCGACAAGTTCCTGACCACGGGCGCGGCCCGCCGTGCGCTGGTGGTCGGCGCCGAGACCTTCTCGCGGATCGTCGATTGGGAGGACCGCACCACCTGCGTGCTGTTCGGCGACGGGGCCGGCGCCATCGTGCTGGAGGCGCAGGACGAGGCCGGGAACCGCGGCGTGCTCAGCGCGAGCCTGCGGTCGGACGGGCGCCACCGGGAAAAGCTCTATGTCGACGGCGGTCCGGGTTCCACCGGCACGACCGGCCACCTGCGCATGGAGGGCCGCGACGTGTTCCGGTTCGCCGTGGGGCAGGTCACCGACGTGATCGTCGAGGCTTTCGCGCAGGCGGGCGTCACCGCGGAGGAGCTCGACTGGTTCGTGCCGCATCAGGCCAATCGCCGGATCATCGAGGCCTCGGCCGACAAGATCGGAATCGCCCGGGAGAAGATCGTGCTGACGGTGGACCGCCACGGCAACACGTCGGCGGCCTCGATTCCCCTGGCCCTCGACGTGGCGCGGCGGGACGGTCGCATCCAGGCGGGCGACCTCGTGATGATCGAGGCGATCGGCGGCGGGTTCAGCTGGGGTGCGGCGCTGATCCGCTGGTGAGGCTTCGGGCGGGCGCCTGAAACGATTCGCGGCCCCGCTGCGGTTGACCGGGGGCGGAGCGCCGATTAGCGTGCCGGATCATAGGGATACGCCTTCAGCGTTTGGTGTGGCCGCGCGTGCCGCACCATGCGTCATGGGGCGAACGATGCGGGCGAGGGGACACGGCATGGCAGGCAAGACGGTGACGCGCGCCGACTTGAGCGAGGCCGTCTACCATCAGGTGGGCCTGTCGCGGACCGAGTCGGCCGCCCTCGTCGAGACCGTGCTGTCGGAGATCTGCAGCTGCCTGGCGAGCGGCGAGACGGTGAAGCTGTCCTCGTTCGGCTCCTTCGTGGTGCGCAGCAAGGGCAAGCGCGTCGGCCGCAACCCCAAGACCGGGGTCGAGGTCGCGATCGAGCCGCGGCAGGTGATGGTGTTCAAGCCGTCCAACGTGCTCAAGGCCAAGATCAACGGCCTGAATGGCACGGGCGTTCACGACGACGATTGAGCGGGGCCGCGTGCGGGTTCGCCTCCTGCGCGGCCTGCGCCCCGGAACGGGCTGCGGTTCATCCTGCCCCGCCCTTGTCCCGGATGCCCGGAAGGTCGCGGACGGTGAACGGGAGCCCGGCACACGACGCACCGCACAAGCGGCACCCGCTCCAAACGCCGCCGGATTCCTCAGCCTCTCAGGCTTGAGTGCGACCCTGCGACCGGTCAAGATCGGGGCGTTCCGAGCCCATTCGCAAGACACCCATGCCGCCAGCCCTCGCCGCCGCACAGACCGACGAACCGCCGACCGGGATCGGCGAGAAGAGCGCCCACGCGTTCCGGACGATCAGCGAGGTGGCCGAGGAACTCGACGTGCCCCAGCACGTGCTGCGGTTCTGGGAGACCCGCTTTGGCCAGATCCGTCCCGTGAAGCGGGCGGGTGGACGGCGCTATTATCGGCCCCAGGATGTCGAGCTGGTGGCGGGCATCCGGCATCTCCTGCACGTGCAGCGCTACACCATCGCGGGGGCGCAGCGGGTCCTCAAGGAGAACGGCGTCCGCTTCGTGCAGGCGGTCGGCCGCGGCGAGGCCGTGGCGGCCGAACCCCTGATTCAGGAGGTCGAGACGGAGGCGGGCGCCCGGTTCGGCACTCTCGGAGCCTCCGACCGGGCGTCCCTGGCCGAAGCCCTGGAGGAATTGCGGGCCTGCCGCGCCCTGCTCGATGGCCTGCGCGAGATGCCCGACCTGGAGGCCTGACCTGGAGGCCTGACCTGGAGGCCTGACCGGCCCAGCCTGACCGTGTCGGCACGACCGCGCGTTCCGACACGCGGCCAGCGAACTTTCCGGCGACAACCTGCGTTGTCGCCCGCATGGCCGCGCCCAAACCCAAGTTGACGCCCAGCCAGGAACTGATGGCCCGCATCATGCGGATCGTCCGCACATGCCCGGAGGCGGCTTCCGAAGTCCTGGAACTGATGTTCCTCGTCAGCCAGATCGAGGCGGCCACCGGCGTCGACCGCGAGTACCGCGACGCCAAGCGCGTGATCAGCCGCCTGCGCAATCCGCTCTGGGAGATGGGTCCCACCGACCGGGAGAAACTCCTCGCGGCCGCCGAGACGATTCGCCGGGTCTGCCGTCTGGCCGAGGATGAGATTCCCCCCGCTCCGCTTGCCGATGCCGGGGAGCGCGCGCGGGTCGAAGGGCGGCTCGCCGCCGCCCTGGCCGGCGAATTCGATGCCGCGCAGATCGCCCGCATCACCGGTATCGTCGCGGCGGCGCTCCAGAATTAAGGGGCCGTCCGGGCCCTCGACGCCCGTGCGCGGCGTCCCCACATGGTCTCCACCGAGGAACGGGGCATCCGGACGCGCGTCCGGAGACAGGTCCCGGCTCGGCACTGGAGAGACGCTTCCATGATTGCCCTTCGTCCGCTCGCCGCGCTGCTCGTCGGGAGCATGGCCCTCGCCGGCCCGGCGCTGGCCCAGGCGCCTGCCAGCCGAACCAAGACCGTGGCGCCCGGCAAGACCGTGCGCATCGAGATCGCGCCGAACCTCAAGAAGGATTGTTCTCCTGGACCGATGCCCGAGTTCAAGGTCTCCGGGCCGCCCAAGAACGGCTCGGTGATCACCAAGGTCGGCAAGCTGAAGACGCCGGCGAGCTATCGCTGTCCCAACAAGGAGGCGGCCGTCCAGGCGCTGTTCTACCAGCCCAACTCCGGTTTCACCGGAACCGACGAAGTGACGTTCGAGGTCAAGAGCTCCGACGGTCAAGTGCAGACGCAGACCGTCAAGATTACGGTCGCGGCGTCCGGTGCCAAATCGGGAGACGATGGCAAGAAAGAGGGCACGGATTTGTGAGCCTGGGCCCGCTTAGGCGGTATCTGCCCAGTTCAGCGGCTCGTGCAGCCGTTCGGGGGCCGCACGGAGTCTCATCTGTGCGGCCTTCAGCGCTCGGGAGTGTTGCAAGCAATCGACATGCCGGGCGCCACGCTCGCCGCACTGCGACAAAAGCGGGCCTGTCGGTTGCATCCAAGCCGAGACAGGATGAAGCTGTCACGGTCTGAGAGGGTTATCGAATGCCCATGCATGCGACGAACGACCTTTTCCAGAGCTTCGCCCGAGGGTACGAGGCCCGCCGCGACACGGAGATGACGCTCTCCGAGTACCTGGAGGCCTGTCGCGACGAGCCCCTGATGTACGCCTCGGCCGCAGAGCGCATCCTCGCGGCGATCGGCGAGCCCGAATTCGTGGACACCGCCAAGGATTCGCGCCTCGGCCGGATCTTCATGAACCGGACGATCCGGACCTACCCGGCCTTCCGGGAGTTCTACGGCATGGAGGAGACGATCGAGCGGATCGTCTCGTTCTTCCGCCACGCCGCGCAGGGGTTGGAGGAACGCAAGCAGATCCTCTACCTGCTGGGCCCGGTGGGCGGCGGTAAGTCGTCGCTGGCCGAGCGGCTGAAGCTCCTGATGGAGGTTCACCCCGTCTACGTCCTCAAGGCCGGGGACGAGGTCTCGCCGGTCTTCGAGAGCCCGCTGGGCCTGTTCGATCCCGAGACGATGGGCGAGGAGATCCAGCGCCGCTACGGCATCCCGCGCCGGCGGCTGACCGGCCTGATGAGCCCCTGGGCGCTCAAGCGCCTCGACGAGTTCAACGGCGACATCTCGCGCTTCAAGGTGATCAAGGTCCGGCCTTCCCGGCTGCGCCAGATCGCCATCGCCAAGACCGAGCCGGGGGACGAGAACAACCAGGACATCTCCTCGCTGGTCGGCAAGGTCGACATCCGGCGCCTGGAGACCCTGTCGCAGGCGGATCCCGACGCCTACTCGTATTCGGGCGGCCTGAACCGCGCGAACCAGGGCATTCTCGAGTTCGTCGAGATGTTCAAGGCGCCGATCAAGATGCTGCACCCGCTGCTCACGGCGACGCAGGAGGGCAACTACGTCGGCACCGAGAATATCGGCGCGATCCCGTTCACCGGCGTGATCCTGGCCCACTCGAACGAGGCCGAGTGGCAGACCTTCAAGACCAACAAGAACAACGAGGCCTTCATCGACCGCATCTACGTGATCAAGGTCCCGTACTGCCTGCGCGTCACCGAGGAGCAGCGGATCTACGAGAAGCTGATCTCCAGCTCGGAACTCTCGGACGCCGCCTGCGCCCCCGGCACGCTGGAGATGCTGGCGCGCTTCTCGGTCCTGTCCCGCTTGCGCGAGCACGCCAATTCCAACGTCTTCTCGAAGATGCGGGTCTACGACGGCGAGTCCCTGCGCGAGGTCGATCCCCGCGCCCGCTCGATGCAGGAATACAAGGATACGGCCGGCGTCGACGAGGGCATGGACGGGATCTCCACCCGCTTCGCCTTCAAGGTCCTGGCCGCGACCTTCAACCACGACACCACCGAAGTCTCGGCCGATCCGGTGCACCTGATGTACGTGCTGGAGCAGTCGCTCAAGCGCGAGCAGCTGCCGCCCGAGACCGAGAAGAAGTACCTGGAATTCATCAAGACCGAGCTGGCCCCGCGCTATGCGGAGTTCATCGGGCACGAGATCCAGAAGGCCTATCTCGAATCGTACCACGATTACGGGCAGAACCTGTTCGACCGGTATATCGACTATGCCGACGCCTGGATCGAGGACCAGGACTTCAAGGATGCCGAGACCGGGCAGCTCATGAACCGGGAGCTCCTGAACCAGGAGCTCACCAAGATCGAGAAGCCCGCCGGGATCGCCAACCCGAAGGACTTCCGCAACGAGGTGGTCAAGTTCGCCCTGCGCTCCCGAGCCCAGCACGGCGGCCGCAACCCGAGCTGGACCTCCTACGAGAAGCTGCGCGAGGTGATCGAGCGGCGGATGTTCTCCCAGGTGGAGGAACTGCTGCCGGTGATCTCCTTCGGTTCCAAGAAGGATGGCGAGACCGAGAAGAAGCACGGCGAGTTCGTCGAGCGCATGGTCGCGCGCGGCTACACCGAGCGGCAGGTTCGCCGTCTGGTGGAATGGTACATGCGGGTGAAGCAGGCCGGCTGAGGCACGGGGTGTCCGGCCGGGTCCAATCCGGCCGGCACAGGGTTCGACCCTGAGATCCGACCCTTTGCCGCCACAGTTTCGGACGACCGGCCGGTGAAGATCTCGGCCCTGCTGCAAAAGAGGGATCCATCCCTCCGGTAACGGCATGGTACGACAAGGGTCCGGACCCGGCCGGAACACGCGGACGAGGGTTTTCGCAGCGGATGCATATCGTCGACCGACGTTTGAACCCGGGCGGCAAGAGCCTCCCGAACCGCCAGCGCTTCCTGCGGCGCGTGAAGGACGTGGCCCAGCGCGCGGTGCGGGAATCCGCCCGCGAGAAGGACATCAAGGATCTCGGCAAGGACGGCCGCGTCACCGTGCCGGCGGACGGCGTCCGGGAGCCGCGCTTCTCGCGCCAGCCCGGCACGGGCCTGCAGGACCACATCCTGCCCGGCAACAAGACCTACGTCGAGGGCGACACGATCGAGCGGCCCCCGGGCAGCGGCGGCGGCCGTGGTGCCGGTGAAGGCGGGGAGGGCGGCGAGAACAGCGAGGACGCGTTCCGCTTCGTCCTCACCCGCGAGGAGTTTCTGGAGCTCTTCCTCGAGGACCTGGAGCTTCCGGACCTCGCCAAGCGGCGGCTGGCCGTGGTGGAAACCGAGGGGCTGCGCCGGGCCGGCTACACGGTCACCGGCTCGCCGGCGAATCTCGCGCTCACCCGCACCCTGCGCAACTCGATGTCCCGGCGGATCGCCCTCAAGCGGCCGAAGCCCGAGGAAGTCGCGGCCCTGGAGGCGCAGATCCAGGCCCTGGCGGAGGGCGATCCAGAGCGTTCGGAACTGGAGCAGGCCCTGTTCCGGCTGCGCGAGCGGTCGAAGCGGATCCCTTACGTCGATCCGATCGACCTGCGCTTCCGCCGGTTCGAGCCCTATCCGCGGCCGATCGCCCAGGCGGTGATGTTCTGCCTGATGGATGTGTCGGGCTCGATGACCGAGCACATGAAGGACCTCGCCAAGCGGTTCTACATCCTGCTGCACATCTTCCTGACGCGCCGCTACCGGCACGTGGAGATCGTCTTCATCCGCCATACCGACCGGGCGACCGAGGTGGACGAGGAGACCTTCTTCGGCTCCCGGGAGACCGGCGGCACCCTGGTCTCCTCGGCGCTCGTGGAGATGAAGCGCATCATCGCCGAGCGCTACGACCCGAACGACTGGAACATCTACGCCGCCCAGGCCTCGGACGGCGACAACGTCTCCTCCGACGGGCCGACCTCGACGGAACTCTTGCGGTCGCACATCCTGCCGGCCTGCCAGCACTTCGCCTATCTCGAGGTGGGGGACGAGAACGGCCCCCGCGCCGGCTTCGTGGAGCACCGCACCACCCTGTGGCGGACCTACGAGGCGATCGCCAAGGCCGGCGGTCCGATCGCCATGCGCAAGGTCAACCATCGCCGGGAGATCTACCCGGTCTTCCGCGAGCTGTTCGGCCGCAAGGAAGGCCGCGCCGAGGCGGAGGCGTGACACGGAGTGGCGCGACGCGTCCCTCCCGCCTCTGCGGGGGAGGGCGAGACGCGGAGTTGGCCGGATCCAAGCAATCGAACGGGAGGCCGCATGACGCTCGTCAAGGCACGGACGCCCCAGACCATCTCCGGGGGCCAGAAACCCCTGTTCACCGGTAACGACTGGGATTTCGACACGATCCGACGGATCCACGACGCCTGCGAGGCGGTGGCCGGACCGCAGCTCGGCCTGTCCTGGTACCCGAACCAGATCGAGATCATCACGGCCGAGCAGATGCTCGACGCCTACGCGTCGATCGGCATGCCGCTGTTCTACAAGCACTGGTCCTTCGGCAAGCACTTCGCCCAGCACGAGTCCGGGTACCGCCGCGGCCTCATGGGCCTCGCCTACGAGATCGTCATCAACTCCGACCCGTGCATCTCCTACGTCATGGAGGAGAATACGGCGACGATGCAGACGCTCGTCATCGCGCACGCCGCCTTCGGGCATAACCACTTCTTCAAGAACAACTATCTGTTCCGGCAGTGGACCGACGCCGAAGGCATCCTGGACTATCTCGACTTCGCCAAGGGCTTCATCGCCCGCTGCGAGGAGCGCTACGGCCATCAGGCGGTGGAGCAGGTGCTCGACGCCGCCCATGCGCTGATGAGCCAGGGGGTCCACCGCTATCCGCGCAAGAAGCGGCCGGACCTCGCCTCCGAGCAGCGGCGCGAGCGCGAGCGGATCGAGCACGGGGAGCAGATCTACAACGATCTCTGGCGGACCCTGCCGCAGAAGGTCGGCGCCGTCCGCTCCGACATGGCCGCCGAGCGGCGCAAGGCGCTGCTGGAGCTGCCCCAGGAGAACATTCTTTATTTCCTGGAGAAGGTCGCACCCCGCCTGCGCCCCTGGCAGCGCGAGATCCTGCGCATCGTCCGCCTGGTGGCCCAGTACTTCTACCCGCAGCGCCAGACCAAGGTGATGAACGAGGGCTGCGCCACGTACTGCCACTACCGGATCATGAACGCCCTGTCGGAATCCGGGCAGATCACCGAGGCGGCCTACCTCGAATTCCTGCAATCGCACACCAACGTCATCCGGCAGCCGAACTACGACGACCGCTCCTATGGCGGCCACAACCCCTACGCGATCGGCTTCGCCATGATGCAGGACATCGCCCGCATCGCCGAGCAGCCGACCGACGAGGACCGGGCGTGGTTCCCCGACATCGCCGGCACCGGCGACGCCATGGCGGTCCTGCGCGACTGCTGGGAGAATTACCGCGACGAGAGCTTCATCCAGCAGTTCCTGTCACCCAAGCTGATGCGCGACCTGCGCCTGTTCCACGTCGTGGACGATCCGGAGGAGCCGGAGCTGCGGGTCGAGGCGATCCACGACGAGCGCGGCTACCGCAAGCTGCGCCGCGCCTTCGCGCGCCAGTATGACGTCGCGTGGCTCGATCCCGACATCGAGGTGGTGGATGTGGATCTCGAGGGCGACCGGCGCCTGATCCTGCACCACAAGGCGATCAACAAGATCACCCTGCAGAAGGACGACGCCAAGCGGGTCCTGCAGCACCTCGCCGACCTCTGGGGCTACGACGTGGTGCTCAAGGAGATCGAGCCGGCCACCGGCACGGTGCTGGGCGAGATCACCGCCAGCGCACGGCCGATCTTCTTCTGATCGGAGCCGCGCGACGGTTGATTCCATCCGGACACCGCAGGATGCGGGGGGATAGACGGGAGGCGGGCTTCGGATTGCCTCCCGGGAGCGCCCGTGCTGCAAGGGCCCATGACCGCCACGATCCTGACCCTCGCCGAGACCCGCGACTTCCTCGACCGCGAGTTCCCGCAGATGCAGGCGGGCGGGCGGGCCTACCACCTCGAGGCCGTGGGACCGCTCTCGGCGCGGATGCGGCTGGAGGCCCACGAGCGCTTCCTGCGCCCGGGCGCGACGGTGTCGGGGCCGGCCATGATGGCGCTCGCCGACTATGCCCTCTACGCGGCAATCCTCGCCAATATCGGGCCGGTGGCGCTCGCGGTGACCACGAGCCTGAATTTCAACTTCCTGCGCAAGCCCGCCACGGGGGATCTCGTGGCCGAATGCCGGCTGCTCAAGCTCGGGCGGCGGCTCGCCGTCGGCGAGGTGGCGATCACCGCTGTCGGCAGCCCGGACCTCGTCTGCCACGCCACCGGCACCTACTCGATCCCGCCGCGCTGAGGACGCTCAGGCCCGCGCCTCCGCGAGCCGGGCGGCGTAGCGAGCGATCAGGTCGACCTCCAGGTTCAGGCGGTCGCCCTGGCGCCGCTCACCCCAGGTGGTGACCTGGAGCGTGTGGGGGATCAGCAGCACCGAGAACAGGTCGCCCTGGACCGAATTCACCGTGAGCGAGGTGCCGTCGAGGCAGACCGACCCCTTCTCGGCGATGAACTTCGCCAGGGCCGCCGGCGCCCGGAGCGTGAACCGCTCGCTCGGCCCCCAGGCGCCCGCCGTGACGCTCTCGCGCTCCACGATCTCGGCGAGACCGTCGACGTGGCCCG
The DNA here is from genome assembly GCF_003254375.1 of Methylobacterium sp. XJLW. Taxonomy (NCBI): domain Bacteria; kingdom Pseudomonadati; phylum Pseudomonadota; class Alphaproteobacteria; order Hyphomicrobiales; family Methylobacteriaceae; genus Methylobacterium; species Methylobacterium sp. XJLW. The sequence goes on from NZ_CP016429.1 coordinate 2,562,340, forward strand.
TGACCAAGTGGCCGCCGAGTTCATCGCCGATCTTGAGGGAGCGTTCGAGGTTGATCCGCGTTCCCGCCACCCAGGCGCCCACGGTGGTGCGCGCCAGGGTCTCGGCGGCCGCGTCCACCGCGAAGACGCAGCCCCCCTCGGCCGGCTCGACCGACACGGCCGTGAGGCAGGGGCCCGCGCAGGCGATCGAGGCGCCGAGCGCGATCGTCGCCGGGTCGTAGGAGGCGCGGATCGCGATCCGGCGCAGATCACCTTCGCCCGAGACCGAGACGACCGTGCCGACGTCGCTGACCAACCCCGTGAACATCGCTTACGTCCTGTTGCGCTCGTAGGTCACGGCCTCGTCGGGCCCGAACGTGAGCCGCTCGGCCTCGCGGAACCGGTCGCCCGCCAGGGCCTCCGCCAGGGCGGGCCCCAGCGCCGGAAGACCGCCCGCCGGTCCCAGTTCCACCGGACCGGTGACCAGAGTGCAGGTGTCGATCAGATCGGCCCGTGCGAGCGCCTCCGCAAGGCGGGGGCCGCCCTCGCTGCACAGGCGGGTCAGGCCGCGCTCCCCCAGCTGCGCCAGGGCCGCCGGGAGATCGATCCCGCCGGCCGCGTCCGCCGGGACGGTCGCGACCTCGACGCCGAGCGCTTCCAGGGCGCGACGCGCATGGGCCGGGGCCGAGCGGGTGGTGAGCACCAGGGTCGGCGTGTCGCGGGCGGTCCGCGCCAGGACGCTGGCGGGCGAGAGCCGCAGATGCGTGTCGAGCACGACCCGCAGGGGCGAGCGCCCGTCCAGGCCCGGCAGCCGGACGGTCAGCGACGGGTCGTCCGCCCGGGCGGTGCCGATGCCGATCAGGATCGCGTCGGCATGGGCGCGCCAGAGATGGACCGCCCCGTCCGCCACCGGGCCGGTGATGCGCAGGCGGTCCGGACCGGCGGCGGCGCAGAAGCCGTCGCGGGTGCGGGCGAGCTTGAGGTGCAGGGCCGGGCGGCCGCGTGTCACCCGGGTGATGTGGCCGACATGGTCGCGCGCCGCCGCATCCCGCATCAGCCCGGTCTCGACCGCGACGCCGCCCTGTCTCAGGAGATCGTGGCCCCGCCCCGCCACCCGCGGGTCGGGATCCTCCAGGGCACTGACCACCCGGGCGATCCCGGAGGCCAGGATGGCGTCGGTGCAGGGCGGCGTGCGGCCATGATGTGAGCACGGCTCCAGGGTCACGTAGAGGGTCGCGCCGCGGGCGGCGTCCCCCGCGGCGGCCAGCGCCACAGGCTCCCCGTGCGGGCGTCCCCCCCGCGCCGTCGCCGCCGTCCCGAGGATGCGCCCGGTCCCGGGCTCGACCACCACGGCGCCGACCGACGGGTTCGGCCACGTGGTGCCGAGACCGCGGCGGCCCAGCGCCAAGGCGAGGCGCATGAAGTGGGTATCGTCGCTCATGGGCGGCCGGCGCGGCGCCGCCCCGGTGCCTCGGGCTCCAGCTCGGCGTCCGGCCCCGGCACGGCCGCCGGCACCGGGCTACCGTCGCTCAGCGTGCCGAGCAGGTCCTCGAAGTCCTTCGCCTCGCGGAAGTTCTTGTAGACGGAGGCGAAGCGCACGTAGGCGACGTCGTCGAGACCCTTGAGCCCCGCCATCACCAGTTCGCCGATCGCCTCGGAGGTCACCTCGGGCTCCCCGGCGCTCTCGAGCTGCCGGGTGATGCCGCTGACCAGCCGCTCGATCCGCTCCGGATCGACGGCGCGCTTGCGGAGCGCCACGTCGATGGAACGCTGAAGCTTGTCCCGGTCGAAGGGCACGCGCTTGCCCGAGCGCTTGAGCACCACGACCTCGCGCAGCTGCACCCGTTCGAAGGTGGTGAAGCGGCCGGCGCAGTCGGGGCAGACCCGGCGCCGCCGGATCGCGGCCCCGTCCTCGGAGGGCCGCGAGTCCTTCACCTGGGTCTCGGAGCCGCCGCAATAGGGACACCGCATGGATGGGATACTCGGGCATGGAAACGGCCGCGGACCGGTCGGATCCGCGGCCGTTTCCTAATCCACCGAAGGGCGGCCCGAAAGACCGGCCCCGCTCACGCCTCAGCCGTAGATCGGGAACCGGTCCGTGAGGGCATGGACGCGGGTCTTGACATCGGCTTCGACCGCGCTGTCGCCCGCCTCACCCTTGGCGGCGAGCCCGTCCAGCACCTCGACGATGAAGCCGCCGATCTGCTTGAACTCGGCGACGCCGAAGCCGCGGGACGTGCCGGCGGGGGTGCCGAGCCGGATGCCCGAGGTGATGGTCGGCTTCTGCGTGTCGAAGGGCACGCCGTTCTTGTTGCAAGTGATGTGCGCCCGCGACAGCGCGGCTTCCGCCGCCTTGCCGGTGAGGCCCTTCCGCTGCAGGTCGACCAGCATCAGGTGGTTGTCGGTGCCGCCCGAGGTGATGTCGTAGCCGCCCGAGATCAGCGTGTCGGCGAGCGCCTTGGCGTTCTCCACCACCTGGCGGGCGTAGATCTTGAACTCGGGCTTCAGCGCCTCGCCGAAGGCCACGGCCTTGCCGGCGATGACGTGCATCAGCGGGCCGCCCTGGATGCCCGGGAAGATCGCCGAGTTGAACTTCTTGGCCAGCGCCTCGTCGTTCGTCAGGATCATGCCGCCGCGCGGGCCGCGGAGCGTCTTGTGGGTCGTCGTGGTGGCGACATGGGCGTGCGGGAACGGCGACGGATGGACGCCGGCCGCAACAAGGCCCGCGAAATGGGCCATGTCGACCATGAAGTAGGCGCCCACCGAGTCGGCGATCTCGCGGAACTTGGCGAAGTCCCAGTGGCGCGGGTAGCCCGAGCCGCCGGCGATGATCACCTTCGGCTTATGCTCCTGCGCGAGCTGGGCGACCTGCTCCATGTCGATCCGCTGGTCCTCGCGGCGCACCGTGTAGGAGACCGGCTTGAACCACTTGCCCGAGACATTCGGCGGGGCGCCGTGCGTCAGGTGGCCGCCCGCGGCGAGGTCGAGGCCCAGGAAGGTGTCGCCGGGCTGCATAAGGGCCAGGAACACGCCCTGGTTGGCCTGGGAGCCCGAGTTCGGCTGCACGTTGGCGAAGCCGCAATCGAACAGGCGCTTGGCGCGCTCGATGGCGAGATCCTCGGCGATGTCCACGAACTGGCAGCCGCCGTAGTAGCGCCGGCCCGGATAGCCCTCCGCGTACTTGTTGGTCAGCACCGAGCCCTGCGCCTCCAGCACGGCGCGGGAGACGATGTTCTCCGAGGCGATCAGCTCGATCTCGTGCTGCTGACGGCCGAGCTCCTTGGCCACCGCCTCGGCGATCTCGGGATCGGTCTCCGTGAGGGGCGCGGCGAAGAAGCTGTTGGAGAAGTGCTTGTCGGCGGCGGTACCGGCGCTCATGGTCTGCCTCTGTTCTGGTAGGGGCGATGCCCGGCCTTTCGTCGGCGTGCACGGGCGGGCGTTCAAGGTGGGATTCCTACACGCGCCGACGGCTCAGGCCAAGCGCAGGCATTTTGCTCGCGCGCCAAGAATAATTTGCCGCAGGCCGGGCGCCCGCTCGGCCGGATGGGGTCGAAGTGCTTTCCTAACGCAACCTGCGATCGCTTAATGGAAGGAAAAGAATCATGGAATAAAACAGGAACAAAGACGGCGGGTTCTGGCGCGATGCGAGATCACGATCCCGATGTGATCTGGGCGTATTCCCTCGCGGAGCTTCGCTTGAGCCGAGCCTTCGTGGCCCTGGAACGCCGGGGCATCAAAGCCGGATTCAGACCGGATCGGCTACGGGGCCGCGATGGTCGGTGGTGCGGAGAGGGCGGGTCGCCCACCGTCGTTCGCAAGGACCGAACGGGTGATCCTCGGATCGACGCGAAGACCGATGAGATCCTCGATGTCCTGAAGGACGTCGTCGCGAGCACCGAGCCGGGAGAGGGGTTCCTCTACGGGTTCCAGATCCATGCCAGCCTGGCGGCCCGCCTGCGCGCGCTGGATCTCCCCGGGATCGGCAGGCACGGTGTCGAGCAGAGCTTCGTCGCCGGCGACATCGTCCGCCACGGCCTGTCCGGCAGCAGACGCACGGATGTTCTTCTCCGGGATGGCCGGACCAGCGCAGCGCCGGTCCGGGCGATCTGGGACATCAAGACCGGCGAAACGGGTCTGTCGCCGCGCCGCATCCGTGCCCTGCGGGCCGGCGCAGGTGTCGCCGACAGCGTCCCGGTCATCGAGATCCATCTGCTCCGCGGCATCTCCGTCACGAGCCGCATCTCTGTCGCCGTCACACTCGGAGTCGTGCGCGCATGAGTAATGAAGCGTACGCCCTGTGTCCGAGACCACTCGCCGGCGTATCGGATTGGCAGGCCGGCCTGGACGCGCTCGGTTTCGATCTGCAGCTTCGTGGAACGACGATTCCGCCGGCCTCGTCGGGGCATCTGCTGGCCGTGCGGCGCGGCCGGGCCTCGGGCTTCGAGTGCTCGATCGTGCCGTTCTCGGAATTGAAGGAAACCTATCCGGAGACCGACTTCGCCGGCTCCTGGCCATGCGTGTACGCGTTCTGGTTCGGCACCATCGCGGAATCCATCGGCGCCCTGATGGCGATCACGGTCTGCGTGACATCGGTCGGGGGGCTCGCCTTCTTTCCCGAGGACGGTCGCTTGCTGACCGCCGATCAGGCCGTCCGGTACGCGCGCGAGACGGTGCCCGCGGCTGAGGAACTGGAACGGCAACTCGGCCCCGGACCGGAATGATCCGTCCTCCTCCTCAGCGCCGAGCCTGAGCCGGCCGAGGAGTCCCGGCCGAACCAGCCACACCCGCCGGACCTATGTCAGACCTGCGCCGCGAGGTTCGTCTCGATCAAGACCGTCTCGGTCTCGAATTCGGCCGCGTGCCACGCTCCGGCCGGGAAGTGGAACACGCTGCCGGCCGAGAACGGCTTGCGACCCTGCTCGGTCTCCAGGACCCCGGAGCCCGCGAGCACCTGCACGAACTGCTCGTGGTCGTGACTGTGGGCCGGCGCCGAGATGCCCGCCGGCACCACCACGCGCACGAGGCTGGCACCCGCACCCGGGATCGCGCGCTTGGCGACGCCATTCCCGGCGACGCTCTCCGTGCGATCGTCCCAGGCGGTCAAATGGTCGCTCATCGGCGGATCTCCTCGGCGACAGGTTTCCGCTTCGATCCGCGGGGTCAACGTCCGCCCGGGCCCTGTCCCTGCGTCAACCGGTCCCGCCGGACGGGCGACCGCGCCGGCCCTTGCCCGCCGCGGGATCGGCGGGCGCCGGATCGGGACGTGCCGGGGTGCCGTCCGAGGACTGGGGCGTCGCGCCCCCGGAGGCAGGCCAGAAGGTCTCGAACAGCTCCTGCATCGCCCGGATGTTGTTGCCCTGAACCTCGGCCCCGGTGCGCATCATCTGCTGGAACACATCCGAGCCGGCTTCGCCTGCAGTTCCCTGCGACGGCTTCGCGGTCGGCTTGGCGGCCGGCTTCGGCGGCGGCGCCGGCGGCTGGACCGCGGGCATCATCGCCTTGGCCATCTCGGCCCAGGCCGGCCCGAACGGGAACGGAACGGGCGGCGGCGGGCTCGACCGCGCCTGCGCGGGCTCGGCCTGCGGCTGGTTCAGCATGACATGGACGATGCTCGCCACCACGGCCCCCGCCATCATCGGCAGCATCTGGCGCAGCACCTGCGCGCCGACGCCGCTCGTGGCCGAGGCCTGCCGCAGCACGGCCTGCATCAGCTGCGCCGAGCCGAACATCTGGCTGAGGGCTTCGAAGCCCTGCGGCGGCGTAGGCTTGGCGGCTTCCAGCCCGAACATCCGGGCGAAGCCGGTCGGGTCCACGCCGACGCTGCGCTGGAGCCCCAGGGTCAGGGCCGGCATCAGCGCCTCGAAGGCGCGGGCCGTCTGCTCAGTCGTCAGGCCGAATTGCTGGGCCATGGCCTGAAGGCCGGCCTCGCCCTGGGCCTGGAACATCTCGAGCGGGTTGAACATGACGCCTCGATCCTGCCCCGGCCGGGACAGGCCGAGACAGGGTATGGTGACCCGTCACGCGGGGAAATACCAGTTCTTCCCCGCGGAACTTGCGCCTTCTCCGCCGTCTCAGTGCAACGGCTCGGGATGGGCATGGCCCGGCGGCAGCGGCGCCGGCCTCTCCAGCACCGCCGCCGCAGCCTCGGGCTCACGCCCGCGCCGGCCGCTCCCTTCCAGGCGGTCCACCGTGCGGCGGGCCAGCAGGATGCCGAGGGCGCCGAAGACCAGGGATCCCACGCCCATCCCGGCGACCACGCCGCGGGGGCCGTAGAGCGCCGCCCCGAGCATCGCCGGGGGGACAGTGCCGAGGGTCGCGCGCCCCCAGTTCAGCAGCGTCGAGCGCAGGGGGAAGCCGAGATTGTTGAAGGCGGCGTTGCCGAGGAACAGCAGCCCGTTGAAGAACCAGATCGCGCCGCCGACGAGGCAGAAGAAGCCGAAGAGCTCGGCCGCGACCCCGTGCAGGCCGAACAGGGTGGCGAGCCATCCCCGGGTCAGCGCCAGGACGAGCCAGACCACGGCGACATAGGCCAGCGTCACCCGGACCGCCGCGCGCAGCACGCCGCGCATCCGGTCGAACAGGCCCGCGCCCCAATTCTGCGCCAGGATCGGGCCGATCGCCCCCGACAGGGCGAACAGGCCGCCGAAGGCCACCGGCGTCAGGCGGTCGATCACCGACGCGGCGGCGACCGCATCGGCCCCGTAGCCGGCGAACAGCCGTGCCAGGAACGCGCTCGCCACCGAGGGGGCGAGATTCGTGAGCACGGCCGGTCCCGCGACGCCGGCCAGGGCGGCGGCGTCGGCCGCCAGGTCGGACAGGTGCGGCCGGCGGAGGAGTCCGTGCCGGGCGACGCCGCGGACGCCCACCGCCACGAAGGTCGCGCGCGCGACGCAGACGGTGATCGCCGCGCCCGTGACGCCGAGGCCGGCCCCGAAGATCAGCAGCGGATCGAGCAGTGCGGTGACCACCGCTCCGGCCAGGGTGACCGACATCGCCTGCCTGGCTTCGCCCACCGCGCGCAGCAGGCCGGTGAACAGCATGCCGGCGGCGAGCAGCAGGTTCGACGGAAGGGTGATGTGGAGGAACAGGATCGCCACCCGCAGCGCCTCGCCCTTCGCGCCGATCAGGCCCAGGAGCGGGTCGGCGAGCAGCGCGATCAGCACCGCGATGAGGGCGGCCACGAGGCTGCCGAGGACCAGCGCGGAGGTCGCGAGGCGCCGCGCCGCCGCGCGGTCGCGCGCGCCGACGGCCTTCCCGACCAGGGCCCCGGCGGCGATCATCAGGCCGATATTCACCGCCGTGGCGAAGAACTGCACGATGCCGGCGAAGCCGACCGCCGCGGTGAGGTTCGGGTCGCCGAGCGTCGACACGTAGAGCAGCGACAAGAGGTCGACGACGAAGATCGCCATCAGCCCCACCGATCCGGTGGCGGCCATCACCACCACGTGCCGGAGGATCGAGCCGGTGACGAAGCGGCCCGCCTCCGCCGGGGGCGGCCCGTCGGACATGTCAGACATCCGGCCGGTCACGCATCCCGGGCGCTGCCTTCCGCTTCCAGCTCCGCCTCCGGATCGGCCTCCCCCTCGGCGGCGTCCGTCTCCTGAGGCGCCAGTGCGGGCTTCTCCAGCAGCCGCTCGGCCGCCTCGCGCCGGTCGCTGCCCACGAGGTCGCGGGTCTCGGTGCTGAGCGCCCGCGCCGGCCGGACCGGAATGGTCAGCGGCTCGGGCTTCAGACCCGCCGCGGCGCCGCGCATCCAGCCGGCGCCGTCCGGCAGGGCCCCGGCCTGCTGCAGGACGAGGCGGGCGATGTCGCGCTTGCGCACGTCGTCGGCCCGGGCCGAGGCGGCCTCCGGCGACAGGCCGAGCCCCTCCAGCGCCGACCGTCCGAAGGCGAGGGCGGATTCGGCGGTCTCGCGGATCTGGTAGTCGACGTCCCGGTTCATCAGCTCCACCGCGTGCAGGCGGTCGTAGGCGCGCACGAAGGTGCGCACGCTGGAGAACTCCTCGTGGACGATGTCGACGATCTTGAGGGCGCCCTCCCGGTCGTCGACGCAGATGCAGACCAGCTCGACCCGGCCGATCCCGGCGGCGCGGAGCACGTCGAGCCGGGTGCCGTCGCCGTAATAGATGCGGAAGCCGAAGCGCGAGGCGGCGCGCAGCTGCTCCACGTCCTTGTCGATCACCGTGACGGGGATGCCCTCGGCCATCAGCACCTGCGTCAGCACCTGCCCGAAGCGGCCGAAGCCGATCACCAGCACCCTGGCGTCGCCGCTCTCGGTCAGCTCGGTGGAGGGCGCCTCCAGCGCGCGGGTGCTGCGCGCGGTGCGCCGCTCGATCAGCTTGTCGAGCCCCTTGGCGGCAATCGGCCCGATCAGCATGGTCAGCGCGGCGAGCGCCACCGCGAAGCGCGTCGCCGTGACGCCGGTGAGGCCGAGATCCTGGGCCTGAGGCAGCAGCACGAAGGCGAACTCGCCCGCGGGCGCCAGCACCGCCGCCCCCCGCAGGGCCCCCAGCGTGTCCGAGCCGAACAGCCGGAACAGGCCGGCCACGATGGCGACCTTGACCAGGATCGCCGCCAGGGTGGCGCCGAACAGGGCGGGCCAGACCTCCCGCACGAGGTTGCCGTCGATCGACATGCCGACGCTCATGAAGAACAGGCCGAGCAGCATGCCGCGGAACGGCTCGATATCGGCCTCCAGCTGGTGGCGGAAGTTCGACTCGGCCAGCAGGATGCCGGCGAGGAACGCGCCCATCGCCATCGACAGGCCGACCTGCTCCATGAGGAGCGCGGTGCCGAGCACCACCAGGAGCGCGGCGGCGGTCATCACCTCGCGGGCGCCGCTCGCGGCGAGCAGCCGGAAGAAGGGGTTCAGGCCGTAGCGGCCGACCAGCACCACCGCCAGGATCGCCGCGAGCGCCTTGCCGGTGGAGAGGGCCGCTTCCCCGAGCCAGGAGACGTCGGTCGCCTCCCCCGCCGAGGCCAGCAGGGGCATCAGCGCCAGGATGCCGACCACCGAGAGGTCCTGGAACAGCAGGACCGCGAAGGCGCGGCCGCCATAGGCGCTGGAGAGATCGCCCCGCTCCTCCAGGAGCTGCAGGGCCACCGCGGTGGCCGAGAGCGCCAGCGCGAGGCCGATCACCGCGGCGGCGCCCAAGCTGAGGCCCGCCAGGATTCCGGCGCCGCCGAGCACCAGCGCGCAGAGGACGAGCTGCGCGGTCCCGAGGCCGAAGATGTCGCGCCGCATCGAGACGAGCTGCGACAGGTGCAGTTCCAGGCCGACGATGAAGAGCAGCAGCACCACGCCGATCTCGGCGACGCTCGCCGCCGTCTCGGGCTCGGCGATCAGCGACAGGCCCGAGGGCCCGATCAGCACCCCGGCCACGAGATAGCCCAGCACGGCGCTCTGGCCGATCAGCCGGAAGATCGGCACGCCGATCACCGCCGCCGTGAGGAAGGTCAGGACCGGCGGCAGGAAGCTCGCATGTTCGACGGGGCTCGCCATGGTGATCGTCCCGGCGGTTCTGCTTGATCGGCGCGGGTGGAGCCCCCCGCTTAGCGTGCGCGGGGCCGGGATGCGAGCCGTCCGCGGGTGCCGTTCGGCACCGACGGGGCCGCGCCGGGCGCGGCGCGAGCCGGGATCAGCCCAGGAGTCGCGTGCGGGCCCGGTGCGAGCCGTCGATGAACTCGAAGCCGCCGGCGGCGCTCAGCATGTGCAGGCGCGTGCCCGGCCAGGCCGCCCCGGGCCGCAGGCGCGTCTCGACCCGCTGCGCGTAGGCCTCCTCGTCGAGGCGCAGGATCCGGGCGAGGCCGAGCGCCGCGCCGTAGCCCTCGCGGCAATCCTGGACCGGCCGGATCAGGCCGCCGTCGCGCGCCACGATCGGGCCCGCGGCCCGGGCCGAGCCGATGTCGATCAACACCGGGTTGTGCCGGTGCGGGGTCCAGGGCCCGCGGAAATGCGGCGCGTGCCAGAGATGCAGGGTGTCGGAATAGCTGCCCCCGCCGGCCCGGACCGTAGCGAACATCCACCAGCGGCCGTTCTGCTGCAGCAGGGTCGCATCCCCGGCCACGACCCCGTCGAGGAGCACCGCCTCGTGGACCCATCCGCGCGGGAAGTCGGTGGCCCGGTAGAGGTCGATCGTGCCCGAGGCGTGGGATTCCGGGATCATCCAGACCTGCCCGTCCGCCTCGAACACGAACGGGTAGGAGAGATGGGTCTCGAGTTCGAGCACCGGCTCCGGACGGCCGCGGGGTCCGGTCTCCCCGAAGCCCACCGCGGCGATCACGCCCTTGCCGCGGCGATAGTCGAACTCCTCCACGAACAGGGTCACGGCGCCGTGCCGGGCGATCGCGAAGGGGTCGGCGTAGAAGCGCCGGCCGTCGTCGGGAAGGACCTGCCAGCCGCCCTCGGGATGCCGGCGCAGATCGATCAGGTCGGGGCCGACGATCCGGCGCCAGCCCACCCGCCAGTGCGGGCCGTGGAAGCAGAGGGCGTAGAGCCTGCGGGCGATCTGCCGGGCGAGCCCCCCGGCGGCCCGCCGCCGGGCGCCCAGGCCGCCGAGGTCGTAGGCGGTCGCGGGCTGCAGGGGCGCCCCGGCGCCGTCGGGAAGCTCCGTCGAGGCGGCGCCGTCGAGGGCGGCGAGGATCAGCGTGATGGTCCGCGCGAGGTAGCCCTCGAAGGCCGCGAGCATCACCGTATGCGATTCCGCGCCCAGGCGCCCCAAGGCCACCGGCTTGCCGTCCGCTCCACGCAGGGCCGCCACCGGGGCACCATGGGCGAACAGGGCCGCGAGCAGGCCGGCTTCGCCCGGCATCCCGTCATAGTCGAGCCGCCACGCCGGTGCCGATCCCGGTTCCGCAGGCGCGCTCGAGAGATCGAGGACGAGATCGTGGGCGCTGCTGCTGCTGAGCTCCTCGCCCGCGGGGCTCGCCTCGTAGGACGCGAGCGCCACCGGCTCGGCCGCCGTGGCCAGGCCCGGCCGGGGCAGGCCGTGGATGGTGGCCTCCAGCCGGAACAGGAGTTCCGCGTTCGGCGGCAGCCCCCCCGCGTGGTCGACCCATGCGACGCGGATCCGGTGGTCGGGCCGCTGCCCGAGCTGGTCGAGAAGGCGGATATGCCAGCCGCGCAGCGCCCGGCGGTCCAGTCGAACGGTGACGGTCCGGCTGCGGGGGAGCGTCCGCGAGGGCGAAGGCTCGGCCCGGGCGGGAGCCCGGCCGCCGGCCGCCGATGGCCGGTCCATGCCTCCGGTCGCCCGCTCCATCAGCCGGTCGGCCTCATGCCCCGCGTGTCGGCTTTCGTATCGACGTTCACGGCAGCCAGACCCGGTATGCGCCCGGCGGTGACCGCCGATACGGTCGCCGCGCAGGCTCGAATTCTGTTACGCCGCGCCACGATCAAGCACGGCCGGATCGATGTCTACCGGTTCAATCTTAACAGCGGAGACGATTTCTGGGCGGTGAACCGAAAAAATCGAAATTCAGGGCGTCGAATAGGCGGGTGTTGGCAGACGGTGATACAATGCTGTGAAGCCGCGACGGTTCGCGCCAGAGTCCGCCTTTGAGGGAACCGCGCTTTCAGCTGGACCGTTCGCTTGGCAATGACATGGTGCGGAGACAGGACATGACGCGCAAGACGCTGACGGTGCCCCTCGCGGCGATGCTCCTCGCCGCCACTCCGGGGATGGCCTTTGCCTGGGGCGGCGGCGGTGGTGGTGGCGGCGACAGCGGCAGCGGCCTTTCGCCCTACGCGGCGCTGAGCGGCAACGATCGTTCGGCCGGGGTCAACAACGGCAATTACCGCGATCCGGCCCTCGACCCTTACATCCGGACCTACGATCCGGAGGCCGCGGCCCGCTACGCCGCCCCGCCGGCGGCGCAGCCGCGGTTGCGCGTGCGGCCGTATTACGGCCACCCCTACTGAGAAACCTCGCCGGCTGAAAGACTTGGCTGAGGCCGCCGGGCACGGCGGCCTCGTTCAGGAGCGGCCGGCGCCGCTCGCGCTCCGGACGCGCTTCAGCGTCCATGGACCGCCCGAGAGCTTGCAGCCGGTGCCGCGGACGAAGCGGCTGCGGGCCGGTCCGATCACCGAGGCCAGGAAGTTGCGGCAGATCAGGTCGTCCGAGACATAGGGCAGGCCGGTCGGGTTGACCGACCCGTGAAGCCCGGTCTCCGGATTGTCCCATTTCACGGGCCGCCCGTTGCCCTGCGGATCCAGGGCGACGCCCAGGGCGGCACGCGCCCGGCGCCAATCCTCCTCGGCAAGGTCGTCCCCGAAGCTCACAGGCCGCTTCTCGATGCTGCCGGTGACGGTGGGCTCCTCGACCACGCGCGGCGCCGCCGGGGGATCGCCCCGGAAGATCAGCAGAGGCTGGCTGCAGCCGCACAGGGCTATCGCCACCGACACGACCGACACGGACGCGCAGATGCGCGCCCGCCGGCTTGGCCCTTTACACGCGCATCGCCGCATTACACCTGACTCACGACGGGCTTTCCGCTCGACCGAACATGCCGATGTCGGTGCCCCCTCAGGCCCTTGACGCGGCAGGCAGGAGTCTTGGCGTGGATCAGTTAAGGACCGATGACCCGAAGAGCGCGGACTTCACACTGAGCGACGACCCCTTCGGGCTGTTCGCTTCCTGGATGAAGGACGCGGAGGCGGCCGAACCCGAGGACCCGAACGCGATGGCGCTCGCCACCGCCGGGTCGGACGGGCTGCCGGACGTGCGGATGGTGCTGCTGAAGGGCTTCGACGCCCGCGGCTTCGTCTTCTACACCAACACGCAATCCACCAAGGGGGAGGAGCTGGCCCAGAACCCGCAAGCCGCCCTGGTGCTGCACTGGAAGAGCCTGCGTCGGCAGGTGCGGGCCCGGGGCCCGATCACGCCGGTGACGGCCGAGGAGGCGGATGCCTATTTCCAGAGCCGCCGCCGCGAGAGCCGGCTCGGCGCCATCGCCAGCCAGCAATCACGCCCGCTCGCCGATCGCGCCACGCTGATGAGCGCCGTGGCGGACCTCTCCGAGCGCTACGGCGAAGGGCCGATCCCCCGGCCGGAGCACTGGACCGGCTTCCGCATCGCGCCGGTCACCCTCGAATTCTGGCAGAACGGCGATTTCCGCCTGCACGACCGGGTCCGCTTCACCCGGACTGGCGACGGCTGGAGCCGCGCGCGGCTCTATCCCTGACCGCCCGCCCGAACGAAGAGAGCCCCGGCAGGGCCGGGGCTCTCGAGAGTGCGGAGCAGTGCGACGAGGCTCAGGCCTCCTCGCCGTCCTTCTTCTCGTCCTCGGAGGTCTCGGCCTCGGCTTCGGCCTTCTCCTCGGCGGCCTCGGCCGACTGCGCCTCGGCGATGGCGGCCTCCTCGGCCTCCACCTCGGCGCCCAGCACGGTCGGCGGCACGATGTTGGCCACCGGATCGGTCGCCTCACCGGTGTAGGTGCCGGCCGGGATCTTGATGTCGGAGACGTGGATCACGTCGCCGATCGCGCGGCCGGTCAGGTCGACCTCGATCGCGTCCGGGATCTGATCCGGGGCGACGTCGAGGGCGAGCGTGTGGGCCACGATGTTGAGGGTGCCGCCGAGCTTCTTGATGCCGGGGGCCGCGTCCTCGTTGACGAAGTGCACCGGCACCTCGACGGTGACGGTCTGGCCCGAGACGACGCGCAGGAAGTCGACGTGCAGCGGCACGCCGGAGACCGGGTCGAGCTGGAAGTCGCGCGGGATCGCGCGGATCTTCTTGCCGCCAGCGTTGATCTCGAACAGCGTCGTCTTGAAGCCGCCCGCGTAGATCAGGGTGCGGGTGCGGATGAGATCGACCGCGATGGATTGCGGCGGCTGGCCACCGCCGTAGATGACGGCGGGAATCTGGCCCTGGCGACGAACGGCCCGGGCGGCCCCCTTGCCGACCCGGTCGCGTGCCACGGCCTCAAGCGTCTTGACTGCGCTCATGGCGTGATCCTTACGAATTGCTGGAGCCGGAACGCGAAAAGGCCGCCCTGTGCGGACGGCCAAGCCCTTCCCGACGCGCCCCTGCCTCCAAGGGTGTCTCGGGGGCGCGGGCTGCGCATACACGGATGGGGGTGGGTTGGCAATGTTGCGGTGGAGCCCCTACGCGGCCGCGAGGCCGCGGCGGAGGATGATGCCGATCGCCTCATCCCGGGTGGGACGCTCCGGCTCGGACAGGCGCCACGCCTCGATCGCGTTCAGCACATCCACAGGGATGGAAGCCGCGTCGACCGGCTGGGGGGCGCCAACCATCACACCGAAGCGGCTCAATGCGAAAGGCGATTCACTCTCGGCGGTCAGGTATAGGGTGGTCGCGACCTTTTCTCCGATCGCCAAGCGATCGACGATGTCGTGTGCCTCGTGCAAGTCCAGGCCGAATGCCATCAGGGCCTTCACGAGGTCGACGGGCTGATCGCTCGAGGCCGAAATCTGAAGCACGAGTTCAACGGGGATACCGGAAGGGTGGTGGCCGGCGCCCCCGTTTCGGTCCCGCTCCTGTCGTTCGAGCGCCTCCTTCAATGACGACCGCATCGACTTCAGCCTCTCTCAGGATCTCCGCGCCGATCGCGTTCAGCCCCGCTCGCCCAAGGGCACCCTTGTGCAGCCCCTGGATGTGGGCGCGACGAAAATACAAGGTTCGGCCGATCTGCTCCAGTTCGCCGACAGCCTCCAGCCGTCCGGCAGGCGTCTCGATCTCGATCAGAACCGTATTGCCGCGGCCGTAAGCGAGGATCGCGATCGCAACGGAACCAGCTGGCCACACCCGCGAACCTCGTCGACTCGACGGCCTCCAGGGTGAGCGGGTAAGCGCCCTACCGCAACCCCGCCATGGCCCGCCGCGCCCGGCGCTTCTGCAGCCACAGGGTCAGGCCGAGCGCCGTCCCGATCACCAGGGCCGAGACCGCCGTGGTCATCGTGCCCAGCGCGTAGATCTCCGGCGTCGTCACCGTGGTGGTCAGGCCCTGCAATTCCAGCGGCAGGGTGTTGCGGCCGCCGATCGCCTGGCTGGTGCGGGCGAGTTCGTCGAACGACAGGGTGAAGCCGAACAGCGCGACGCCGACGAGCGCGGGCGCGAGGATCGGCACCACCACGTGGCGCAGCGTCTGCGGACCGCTGGCGCCGAGGTCGCGGGCGGCCTCCTCGTAGGCCGGGTCGAACCGGTTGAAGACCGCGAACATGATCAGCAGGCCGAAGGGCAGCGTCCAGGTCAGGTGCGCCCCCAGCGCCGAGGTGTAGAGGCCCATGAGCGTGCCGTGATCCTCCAGGAACCCCCAGCCGGTGGCGGCGGCGAGCGCCTTGATCGCATCGTCGAGGAGCCGGAACTCCAGCCCGATGCCCAGCGAGACCACGATCGAGGGCACGATCAGGCTCGACACCGCCAGGGCGAAGACGAGGCCGGCCCCCCGAAACCCCTTCCGGAAGGCGAGGCCGGCATAGAAGGCGATCGTCACGGTGAGTGCCATCACCACGAGGCCGAGCGCCAGGGAGCGCCGCAGAGCCGCCCAGATGTCGACCACGCCGACGCCCTCCCACAGCTTGGCGAACCAATGGGTCGACACGCCGTTCATCGGGAAGGTCAGGCCGCCGGAGGGCCCCTGGAAGCTCAGGGCCAGGATGGTCAGCGTCGGCCCGTAGAGGAACAGGACGTAGAGGGCGAAGACGCCGGCCAGGAGATAGAAGGCGAGGCCGCGGGGCCGGTCCATCGCTACAGCTCCCGCCGGAGGTCGATCATCCGGGTGAGTCCCAGGATCATCAGCAGCACGGCAGCCAAGAGCACCATGGCGTTGGCCGCGGCCGCCGGGAATTGCAGGTAGGCCATCTGCACCTGGATCACCTTGCCGACGCTGGCGATCTGCTGGCCGCCCATGACGCCGACGGTGACGAAGTCGCCCATCACCAGGGTCGTCACGAAGATCGTCCCGATGGCGATGCCGGGCTTGGCCAGCGGCAGGATCACGGTCCAGAGGATCTGTGCGCCGGACGCGCCGCAATCCCGCGCCGCCTCGATCAGGCGCCGGTCGATCCGCGCGAGACTGTTGAAGATCGGCACGATCATGAACACCGTGTCGAGGTGCACGAAGGCCAGGACCACCGCGAAGTCGGAGTAGAGCAGGCCCTCGATCGGCGCGCGGATCAGCCCGAGGGCACGGAGCGTGTCGTTGACGAGGCCGTTGCGGCCGAGCAGCGGGATCCACGAGATCATGCGGATCACGTTCGAGGTCCAGAACGGGATCGTGCAGAGCAGGAACAGCCCCATCCGCACCGTGCCGGAGCGGATATAGAAGGCCAGGAAGTAGGCGATGGCGAAGCCCAGCGGCAGGGTGATCGCCAGCGTCAGCGCGACGAACTTCACCGTCGAGAGATAGGTGCGCAGCGTGGTGCAGAGGTCGGCGGACAGGCAGCCGTCGAAGACGTCGGCGTAGTTCTGCAGGGTCAGCGCCGGGATGATCTCGTACTCGTTGTACTCCCACAGCGAGACGATCCCGGTGAGCACCAGCGGCACCACCAGGAAGGCGAGGAAGACGAGGGCCAGCGGCGCGGCCTGGAGATAGGCGAGGGTGCGCCGGCGCGGGCGGCCCGCAACGGTGGGGGCTGCGGTCCGCGCGGCGGTCTCGGCGGCGGGCAGGGCGAGATCGGTCATCGGATTCGCCCCACGCGCGCCGCCGCTTCCCTCCCCCTCTGCGGGCTCCGATGTTCACACATCGGCTTCCGCGAGGCGCACCGCGCCCCCTCTCCCGCACGGGAGAGGGGGCCCGCCTTCCATCCGGCAGCCGCGTGGCCGCGCAGGACGGGCGTCTCCGAGGACCCGCGGAGGGAGAAGGACGGGGAGGGGGCGCCCACCGCCCTCACGCCGCGATGAACTCGTTCCACTTGCGCACCATGTAGGTGTTCTCGTCCATCACGGCGTTCCAGCAGGCGACCGCGCCCATCCGCGCGTCGAAGGAGCCGCCGTCGCGGGTGGCGCCGGCCTTCTCGATCAGGGTGCCGTCGGGACCGAGGATGTCCTTCTCGGCGGGCTTGCCCTCCATCCAGAAGGCCCATTCGTAGGGCTGCATGTTCGCCTGTGCGGTCTCCAGCACCGCCGAGTAGTAGCCCTGCCGGTTCAGGTAGGCCCCGGCCCAGCCGGACAGGAACCAGTTGATGAAATCGTAGGCGGCATCGAGCTTCTTGCCGCTCAGGGTCTTGGGGATGCCGAAGCCCGAGGCCCAGGCCCGGTAGCCTTCCTTCAACGGCTGATAGGTGCAGGGCACGCCTTGCGCGCGCACCTTCGTGACGGCGGGCGACCACATCGACTGGATCACCGTCTCGCCCGAGGCCATCAGGTTCACGGATTCGTTGAAGTCCTGCCAGAAGGCGCGGAACTGGCCGGCGCGCTTAGCCTCGATCAGCACCTTGATGGTGCGGTCGATCTCAGGGCGCGTCATGTTGCCCTTGTCGCCGTAGGTGTAGTCGCCGGTGGCCTCCACCACCATCGCGGCGTCCATGATACCGATGGACGGGATGTTGAGGATCGAGGCCTTGCCCTTGAAGGCCGGGTTGAGGAGCTCCTTCCAGCTCGTCACCGGGATCTTGATCAGGTCCGGCCGGATGCCCAGCGTGTCGGCGTTGTAGACGGTGGGGATCAGCGAGATCCACTCGGTCTGTTCGCCGGCAAATTTTTTCGAATCCTGGCCCTCCAGATAGAAGACCTTCCGGGGGGCCGTGCCCTGGTCGCCGATCTTCCGGCCCCCCACCTCGCCCTTGGTGAAGATCGACGAGATCTTGTCGGCCAGTTTGATCCGTTTGGCGTCCATGCCCTGGAGGTTGCCGGAGGGCAGGATCTTCTTGAGGCTGAAATACTCGGTGTCGACCAGGTCGAAGGAATTCGGCTGGGTGACGACGCGCTTGGTCACCTCGTCGGTCACCACCGGTATGTACTCGATGGTGAGGCCCAGATCCTCCTTCACCTTCCTGGCGATGTCGGCGGACTGGTTCACCGCGGTGCCGAGGTAGCGCAGGGTCACCGGCTCGGCGGCGTGCACCGCCGGGAAGCCGGTGACCGGCGTCGCGGCCAGCGCGGCGGCCCCCTTCAGGAGCGTGCGCCGGCTCGGCTTCGAGAAAGCATCCATCGTCGTCTCCGTACCGGTTATGCGTCGAGGCGGTGGGCGGCGGCCGCGTCCCAGCCGACCGGAATCGTGTCGCCCGGGCGCAGCGGGCGGGCGGCGAAATCCGCGTCGCTGAGGATCGCCGTGAGGGCGGCGGGGCTCTCAGGCGCGCGCTCCAGCCCCTCTGCGTCGAGGCCGACATGGACGCTGGTGCCCTGGTACTCGACAGCCACCACCCGGGCCGGCCGCGCGGCGGGGCCGGCCTCGGCGCCGAGGCGCATCCGGTCCGCCCGCACGGAGATGAGCCCGTCGGGCAGGCGGATCACGTTGTGGCCGCCGATGAACCGGGCCACGAAGGCGGTCGCCGGCCGCTCGAACACGGTGCGCGGGTCGGCGGCCTGCTCGATCCGCCCGGCATTCATCACCACCACGAGGTCGGAGAGCGCCATCGCCTCCTCCTGGCTGTGGGTGACGTGGATGAAGGTGAGGCCCAGCTCGGTCTGGATCCGCTTCAGCTCGACCCGCATCCGGACCCGCAGGAACGGGTCGAGCGCCGAGAGCGGCTCGTCGAGCAGCAGCACCTTCGGGCCGGTGACGAGGGCGCGGGCGAGCGCGACGCGCTGCTGCTGGCCGCCGGAGAGCTGGGCCGGCAGGCGCCCGGCGAGGTGGCTCATCTGCACGAGGTCGAGCATCGCCATGGCCTTGGCCCGGCGCTCCGCCTTGCCGATTCCACGCATCCGCAGGCTGAAGGCGACGTTGTCCCGCGCATCGAGATGCGGGAACAGGGCGTAGCTCTGGAACATCATGGCGGTGCCGCGCTCGGACGGCGCCGCGTCGCCCACCGCCTTCGGGCCGATCACCACGTCGCCCGCGCTGGCGCGCTCGTGGCCGCCGATCATCCGGAGCGTCGTGGTCTTGCCGCAGCCGGAGGGGCCGAGCAGGCAGCAATAGGCCCCGGACGGCACCTTCAGGTCGATGGCATCGACCGCGGTCGCCGCGCCGTAGCGCTTGGTCAGGCCGATCAGCTCGACATTCATGTGAGGCTCGCCTGCTTCCGGCGATGTGCAAGATACAAGAGTGGCACGATCACTCTTGAAGGCCGCGACACGCCCCCTCTCCCGTGCGGGAGAGGGTAGGGGTGAGGGACGAGAACGTTCAGGACGGGGCACACCCTTGCCATGCGCGCCCTATCCGGAAGCCGCACGCCCCTCACCCTGTCCCTCTCCCGCACGGGAGAGGGGACCCGCGCTCGATCCGGTCGACGCCGCGTCCGCAACATCGATTCCCCCTGTGTCGCCCGCCATCCGACACCGGAGAGCAAGCGGCGGGCCAAGGCTACGCCTCCCGCCGCTCGGCCGGATCGACCGCCCGGTCCAGCACCCGCCCGCGGCCCGGCTCGGACAGGACCCGGCCATCCTCGGCGATGACCTGCCCGCCCGCGATGGTCATCACCGGCCAGCCGGTGACCTCGAACCCTTCCCACGGCGTGTAGTCGGAGCCGTGGTGGAGGATCTCCTGGCGGATGGTCTCGCGCCGGTTCGGGTCCCAGAGGGTCAGGTCGGCGTCGAAGCCCGGGGCGATCGAGCCCTTGCGCGGGTACAGCCCGTAGAGCTTCGCGTGGTTCGTGGCGGTGAGCGCGGCGAACTGGTTGAGGCTGATGCGCCCCTTCGAGACGCCCTCGGAGAAGAACACCGGCAGCCGCGTCTCGATGCCGGGGATGCCGTTCGGGATCCAGCGGAAGGAGGTCTTACCCCGCGGGTTCAGCTTGCCCTGCGGGTCGTCGTAGCGGAACGGGCAATGGTCGGACGAGACCACGTCGAAGATCCCGCGCCGGATCCCCGACCACACCGCCTCCTGGCTCTCGACATCCCGCGTCGGCGGCGAGCAGACGTATTTCGACCCCGCCATCGGATCGTCCTGGCCGAGCCCCTTCATGTCTTCGGCCGTCAGGGTCAGGTATTGCGGGCAGGTCTCGGCCCGGATCTTCAGGCCCCGTCCCTGAGCCCAGGCGATCTGCTCGGTGGCCTCGCGGCCCGAGACGTGGACGATCACGATGGGCAGGTCGATCAGCTCGGCGTGGCTGATGGCCCGGTGGGCCGCCTCCCGCTCGACGATCTCGGGGCGCGACAGGGCGTGGCCGTAGGGCCTCGTCTCGCCCGCCCGCTCCAGACGCTCGCTGAGGTAGCGGATTGCGTCGTAGCCCTCCGCGTGGACCATGACCCGGGCGCCCTGCCGCCGCGCGACGTGGAACACGTCGAGGAGCTGGCGGTCGTTCAGCACGAGGTCGTCGTAGGTCATGAAGACCTTGAACGAGGTGTAGCCGTCGGCGACCAAGGCCGGCAGCTCCTGGCCGAGCACCGCCTCGGTCGGGTCCGAGATGATCATGTGGATCGCCACGTCGACGTGGCACTGGCCCTCGGCCCTGGCCCGGTAGGCGTCGACCGCCCCGCGCAGGGAGGCGCCCCGGGGCTGGAGCGCGAAGGGCATCACGCAGGTGTTGCCGCCGGCCGCCGCCGCCCGGGTGGCGCTGGCGAAGTCGTCGGCCATGACGATGCCGGGGCCCGAATCCTGGGCGATGTGGACATGGCTGTCGATGCCGCCGGGCAGGACCAGCAGGCCGGAGGCGTCGATCACCCGGGCGGCGTCGGCGATGCCCTCGGCCACAGCCACGATCCGGCCGCCGCGCACGCCGACATCCGCCCGCACCGTGTCGCTCGCCGTGACCACGGTCCCGCCGCGGATCGCCAGGTCGAATTCGGGCATGATGCGCTCTCCTCCGCGCCCGCGGGCGCCTGTCGGGACGGGCGGATGCATCGTCCGCGCCGATTCGGACGATGCGAGGAGGGCACAGCCATCCGGCGGGGTCCAGAGCGTGGTCGGGGGATCCCAAAGGGCTCACCCCTTTGGCAGGGGTTCGGGGGCGGTGCCCCTGAGGCCCCAGGGCTCCGCCCTGGACCCGCGAAAGGTCACGGACCTTTCGAAACCAAGATTTGGGTTCGGAGATTCGAGGGCGCGGCGTCGTGGAACTGACGCCAGACCCGCCGCATGTGGCGGGCCGAGCCGAAGCCCGCGCGGTCGGCGACCTGCTCCAGGGCAAGGTCGGTCTGGGCGATCAGGTCCCGGGCCAGCGCGATCCGGGCGCGGTTGACCGCATCGGTCACCGTCATCCCGGCATGGACCCGGAACAGCCGGGCGAGGTTGCGCGGGCTCGCCCCGGCGAGGCGGCCGAGGATCTCGGGGGACCAGGCGCGGGCGGGTTCGGCGGTGATCGCGTCCTGGGCGCGGTGCACCACCGGGTGCAGGTGGCTGCGGCCTTCGAGCCAGGGTGAGAGCTGCGGGTCGTCGGGGCCGCGCCGCATGTAGACCACCAGGGTCCGGGCCGCCGCCAGCGCCGCGGCCGGGCCGGCCCATTCGGCGACGAGATGGAGCATCAGGTCCACGCCCGCGGTCACGCCGGCGCTGCTGAACCGGTCCCGGTCCTGCACGAACAGCCTGTTCTCCAGCACCCGCGCCTGCGGCGCCAGGGCGGCGAGCCGGGCGCAGCTCGCGTGATGGGTGGTGCAGGCATAGCCGTCGAACAGGCCGGCCCGAGCCGCCAGCAGCGTACCGTCGCAGACCGTCACCAGGGTGTGGCCCGGCCGGACCGCGCCGCGCAGCCAGTCGACGATCCGCGCTTCGGCGGCGCCCTCGTCCGGATCGGCCTCGCCGCCGAGCACCCGGGCCGACGCGCCCGGCACGAGCACCACGGTGCCCGGCGCGATCGCCTCCGGCAGCGGCTCGGTGCCGCCGAGATCCAGACCGATCGAGCAGCGGGTGCGCGCCTCCGGCGCCACGTAGCGCACCGAGAACGCGACCCGCTCCTGAGCCGCCCCGGCGATGCGCAGGACCTCGACCGGTCCCGCGAGGTCGAGCAGCAGGGTGCGCGGCGGCAAGACCACGAGGACCGGGATGCGCCGCGCCGTCCCGCTCATGCCGCGACCGGCAAGTCCCGACCGGCGAGCGCCTGCTCCACCGTGGCGATGCGGGCGAAGCGGTCCATCAGCACCAGCTCGGTGCGGGCCTTGATGTCGTCCGCCGTGAACCGGCGTCCGGACGGATGGGTCATCGCGAAGGTCAGCGTCGCCTCGGTGACGTAATCCACCTGCCAGCCGCTGTCGGAGGCGTGGCGGGTGGTTGTCTCGCAGCATTGCTCGGTGCGGATGCCGGACACGATCAGGCGCCGTATGCCCTGCTGCGTCAGCCAGCCGGGCAGGCCGCTATCGACCAGGGCACTGTGCCGACGCTTGTGGAAGATCGCCGTCGGCGCGATCACGATCGGCTCCAGGGTGCGGACATGGCCGGAGGCGGCGGCGAAGGGACCGCTCTCGGCGAGGTGGAAGATCTGCAGGATCGGAATCCGGCGCGCCGCGGCACCGTCGATGAGCGTCTGCAGGCGCTCGGTGAAGGGCGCGACATCGGCGTCGTTCCAGAAGGGCCTGTGCCGGAAGGATTCCTGGACATCGATGACCAGCAGCGCAACATCGGACATTTCGTGTCTCCCGCTCGGTGAAGCGAGCCGCAGAATTCCTCGGCTTGACCCTGGGCGAAAGAAACCGCGCTGCCAGCCAGCGGACATATCCGGCCAATCTCCGGCAAGCAGGAGCACCGCATGACGGACCATCCCAGGACGATCTTCGTGCTGACCGGGGCCGGCGTCTCGGCCGAGAGCGGGCTCGGCACGTTCCGGGACCGCGGCTGGATCTGGGCGCGGTTCGACCCGATGCGGCTCGCCACCCCGGAGGCCTACGCGGCCGACCCCGACACGGTGCTCGACTTCTACGACCATCGCCGCCGCGGCGCGGTCGCGGCCGAGCCGAACGCCGCGCATGTCGCTCTGGCGCAGACCGAGGCGCGGCTCGCCGCGCGGGGCGGGCGGCTGTTCCTGTGCACGCAGAACGTCGACGACCTGCACGAGCGGGCCGGCTCGCAGGCGGTCACCCACATGCACGGCGAATTGCTCAAGGCGCGCTGCTGCGCCTGCGATGCGGTCACGCCGTGGCGCGCCGACCTGAGCCGGGCCGATCGCTGCCCCGCCTGCGGCGTGTCGGGCCGGATGCGGCCGGACGTGGTCTGGTTCGGCGAGATGCCGATGCACCTCGACGCGATCGAGGCGGCGCTGGCCTGGGCGGACCTGTTCGTGGCCGTGGGTACGTCGGGGGCGGTCTACCCGGCGGCGGGCTACGTCCGGCAGGCCCGGGCGCTCGGCATCCCGACCTGCGAGGTCAACCTGGAGCCGTCCGACAACGCCGACGCCTTCGACGAGGCCCGGTACGGGCCGGCGAGCGCCGCACTGCCGCGCTATCTGGCCGAACTCGGCCTCTAGGCGGGCCCGGGGGCGGCGGCGCGGGTCCATGAGGGTCCATGAGGGTCCATGCGGGGACTTGGGACGGGCGACGGCCGGGTCCGACCGCGCGGCATTCGCGACCCGGTTTGCCAAGCTGTTTTGAGAACAGGGTTTTTCGATCCGTGATCGTCCGGCTCCGGCCAGGATCAAAATCTTAAATGACGCGAATCACATCGGCGCGAGCTGTCAAGAACTGGTCGGGCAGTTGCCCAGGGGTTACAACAGTCAAGCTCGGGATCGGCGTCGCGGCCTACCCGGGCGTTCGTTGAAGCCACAAGGGGAAGCAACTACCCATGCAGCACTTCACCGTAACCGACCGCGAGCGTGACACCGTCCTGGCGGCGCTGCGCTATTACCAGTTCTACCGGATGCAGGGTCATCCGTTCGATCCCCGCCAGGATCACCTGATCGACACCATCGCCGGCCGGGCCGGCGAGGCGCTGGACCTCGCCGAGATCGACGATCTCTGCGCCGGCCTGAACGGCAACCGGCACGCCCTCGCCGCGGCGGCGGCGGCCTAAGCACCTTCCTGGGCGGCCGAGGCCGTCCTCGACGACCCCGCGGCCGGCCCAGGGATGGGGCCGGAGGACGGGCCACCTCCGAGATGAGCGGGCTACCGCCGCCGGAGCGAATCCTCCTCACCGGGGCCGGGCTTCGCGCCCGCACGACACCCTGCCGACGCGCATCCGGGCCTGCCCGCAGCGCGTCGGTCCGACGGGCGGGGCCGCGCGGCGGCCCCCCCGAAAGGCCGGTTTCGCGTCCCGTCGAAACGTGGCCTAACGGATGCGCGACGGCCGCAGGGCCGCGCCTTCCGGGAGCGCCGAGGCCGATGATGCGGACGGGTTCGGGATGGATCCGCCGCGGCGCGCTGCGGGGCGCCGGCCTCCTGCTCCTCGGGCTGGCGCCCGCCAAGGCCGCACCTGAGAGCGTCGCCACCGCGCTGGTCGTCTCGGTGGACGTGTCGCAATCCGTCGACGAATCGCGATTCCGGCTCCAGATGGAGGGCATCGCGGAGGCCTTGGAGGATCCGTCGGTGATCGGCGCGATCACCGGCAATCCGGGCGGGATCCTATTTGCGATGGTGACCTGGGCGGACCGGGCGAACCTCGCGGTCGGCTGGCGGCGGATCGCCAACCGCGTCGATGCTGCGGCGACCGCCGCCCTCGTCCGGGCCACGCCCCGGCAGGCCGGCGAGTTCACCTGCCTCGGCCAGATGTTCCGCACGGTGACCGACGCCGTGCTCCCGACGCTCCCGATCCCGGCCGAGCGCGTGGTGGTCGACGTCTCCGGCGACGGGATCGACAATTGCACCGACGCCGACAGCCTCGCGGAGGCGCATGCGGCGCTGCTCGCCACCGGCGCGACGGTCAACGGCCTGCCGATCCTGGTGCCCGGCGAGAACGACGTGGTCGGGGCCGGGGCCTATCGGGCGCCGGGCTACGGCCTGCTCCCGACCCCGCTGCCGCAGGAACGCACGAGCCTGGAGCAATGGTACCGCGCCCACGTCATCGGCGGCCCGGGGGCGTTCCTGCTTGCGGCCGCCGGCTACGGCGATTTCTCGCGGGCGTTGCGGCGGAAGTTCGTGATCGAGATCAGCGCGCTGGGCCGGTGAGGCGGCAAGCCCAGCCAGGGCTCACGTCGAACCCTTCCCCTCATCCTCAGGTGACCGCGCAGCGGGCCTCAGGATGAGAGAGGTGGCTTGGATCGATGCGGGAGCGGCCAGCCTCGCGCATCGAACCCGTCAGCCCGTTCTATGAAGTGCCTCAGGGTGCCTTCTTCAACTGCTGCTCGACGCGGGACAGGGCCGCCTCGCAGCCCTTGGCGTCACCCTTCGAATCGGCCGTGCGCGCCTCTTCGAGGGCGACCTGCGCCTGCTGGGCGGCATCCGCCCCCTGGCCGGCCTGGGCCGACTTTTCCGGCGGCGCCTCGGGGGATTCCTTCGCCCGCTGACCCTCCGTGCCGGTGACCCCCTCGCCGCCGCGCTTGGCGGCATTGCCCTGGCCGCTGGTCGAGGCGGAGATCGACTGCCTCATCTCGGACTGAACCCGCTTGGAAACGCTGTCGATCCGGTCGCCGCAGGGCGAGGCGAGGGCCGGGGCTGCCGTCAGGATCAGGGTCAGGCAGGCCGTCAGGGCGGGACGCATCATCGGGTCGGGTACTTTCCAAAAGAATGGGGCCGCAGGTTCCCCCTGCGGCCCCAACGTCTCGCGACGGGTGACGGTTCAGGCGCTCAGCTGATCGCGGATCGGCAATTGCCGGACCCGGCGGCCCGTGGCCGCGAAGATCGCGTTGGCGATCGCCGGCGCCACCGGCGGCACGCCGGGCTCGCCGACGCCGCCGAGCGGCCCGTCCCAATTGCCGGTCGGCACGAGGTGCACGCGGACCACCTTCGGGGCGGCGTCGATCCGGAGGACCTCGTAGCCGTCGAAGTTGTTCTGCACCGCCCGGCCCTGCTTGAAGGTGATCTCGGAGGTCAGGGCGAGCCCCATCCCCATGACCACGGCGCCCTCCATCTGCGAGCGGATGCGCTCCGGGTTCACCTGCGGCCCGCAATCAACCGCGATGTCGATCGCCTTCACCTTCACCTGGCCCTTGTCGTCGACCTCCACCTCGGCCGCCACCGCCGTGTAGGTGACGAAGCTGTAGTGGCCGGCGATGCCGAGGCCGGTGCCCTTGGGCATCTGCCGCCCCCAGCCCGCGCCCTTGGCGGCCGCCTCGATCACGCCGCGCAGGCGGCCGGTCTCGATCGGGTAGCGCTTCGGGTCCTCGCCGTAGTTCCAGACGTCGCCGATCTCGGTCGGGCTGATCTTGCGATCGGGTCCGATGAGGTCGAGCAGGTACTCCTTCGGCTCGCGGCCGGCGGCGTGCGCCAGCTCCGACACGAAGGACTGGATCGCGAAGGCGTGCGGGATGTTCGACACCGAGCGGAACCAGCCGATGCGGACATGGGCGGCAGCCTCGGGGTTCTCCAGCCGCATGTTCGGGATGTTCAGCGGCGTGTTGACCAGCCCCATCCCGAGCTCGAACGGCAGCTCGTGCTTCGGATCGGGCGCGAAGATCGAGCCGATCGTCGGCGCCACCGAGCGGTGCAGCCACGCCACCGGCATGCCCTTTTCGTCGAGGCCGGCCTCCAGATGTTCCACCGAGATCGTGTGGTAGAAGCCGTGGTGCAGGTCGTCCTCGCGGGTCCAGGCGAGCTTCACCGGGGCGCCGCCCACGGCCTGCGAGCAGAGCGCCGCCTCGACCACGTAGTCGGGCTTCGACTTGCGCCCGAACCCGCCGCCGAGCAGCGTCACGTTCACCTTGACCTTGTCGTCGGGCAGCTTGAGCGCCTTCATCAGGCGGTCGTTGGCCGCCTGCGGACCCTGCGTGCAGGCCCAGGCCTCGCAGAGTCCGTCCTTCACGCGGGCCACCGCCGCCGGGGGCTCCATCGGCGCCTGGGCGAGGTGGGGCACGAAGTACTCGGCCTCGACCCTGGTCTTGGCCTTGGCGAGGGCGCCGTCGACGTCGCCCTGCGTGCGCACGACCTTGCCGGGCTTGCGGGCCGCGGCCTCCAGCTCCTTGCGGAACGCGTCGGTGTCGTAGCCGGCGTTCGGACCGTCGTCCCAGGTGATCTTGAGGGCGTCCCGGGCCTTCAGGGCCGCCCAGGTGTTCTTGGCGACTACCGCGACGCCGCCGAGCGGCATGAACTCGGACGGGATCGTGCCGCCGTCGATCTTGAAGATCTTCACGACGCCCGGGACCTTCTTGGCCTCGCTGTCGTCGAAGGACTTCACCGTGCCGCCATAGACGGCCGGGCGCGCGACGACCGCGTAGAGCATCCCGTCGAGCTTGGTGTCGAGGCCGTAGACGGCCTTGCCGGTGGTGATGTCGAAATTGTCGATCAGCCCGACCTTGCCGGTGCCGATGTAGCGGAAGTCCTTGGGGTCCTTCAGCTTGACGTCGGTGGGCACCGGCAGCTCGGCGGCGGCCTGGGCCACGGCCCCGTAGCCGAGGGTGCGGCCCGACTTGGCGTGGGTCAGGGTGTGGTTGACCGCCGTCACCTCGGAGGCCGGCACGCCCCATTGCTTGGCCGCGGCCTGGATCAGCATCAGCCGCGCGGCGGCGCCGGCGTGGCGGAAGTGCTGGAAGAAGTGGCGGGTCGAGCGCGAGCCGTCGGTGTCCTGGTTGCCGAAGCGGGTCTCGTCACCCCAGGCCTGGACCACCTTCACCTTCGACCAGTCGGCCTCCAGCTCGTCGGCGACCGTGAAGGCCACCGAGGTCCGGATGCCCTGGCCCATGTCGGAACGGTGGTTGGTCACCGTGACGGTGCCGTCCGGCGCGATGGCGACGAAGATCTTCGGATCGTCGCGCCAGCCGTGCGGCATGCCGTCGGCGCCGAATTTTTGGGCCTTCTGCTCGGCGGTCTGGGTCTCGTCGGCTCGCGCCGGACGCAGCGAGAGGGCCAGAACGAGAGCGCCGGCGCCACCGAGGATCCCGCGGCGGCTGACATTGTCGAGGGCCGGCTTGGTGCCGGCGGCGAGCTGGGCGCTCATCTTCGCGTCGTGGATCACAGGCGCTCTCCCTTGGTGGCGGGCGCCGGCTGGCCGGCAGCCTGATGGATCGCGGCGCGGATGCGCGGGTAGGTGCCGCAGCGGCAGATGTTGCCGCTCATCGTGTCGTCGATGTCCTGATCGGACGGCTTCGGCGTGTCCTTCAGGAGCGCGGCGGCCTGCATGATCTGGCCGCACTGGCAGAAGCCGCACTGGGCGACGTTCTGGTCGCGCCACGCCACCTGCACCGGGTGGTTGCCGTCCGGCGACAGCCCCTCGATGGTGACGACCTCCTGGCCGGCGGCGGCCGAGACCGGGGTGATGCAGGCACGGGTCGCCGTCCCGCCGAGATGGATGGTGCAGGCCCCGCAGAGCGAGACGCCGCAGCCGAACTTCGTGCCGGTGAGCCCGAGTTCGTCCCGCAGGTACCACAGCAGCGGCATGTCGGGGTCGCCGTCGAAGCTGCGCGCAGCCCCGTTCACGGTGAGTTTGATCATCGTTGCGTCCTGTCTGGCGGCGCCGGAGCGGCGATCAGTCGGGTCTGAGCCGGGCCGGAGGCCAAGGCCGGATTTGCCAGCTAACGTTCACCGATGCGGCCGGGCCGCCGGGCTAACGCTCAAGCTCAGAATAATAAGTATTCTAAATCAGGCCTCGGGCCGGGCGCAACGCAGGGACGGGGCCGGTCATCCGCGAGTGGTTGCGCTCAGGACATGCCGCGTGCGGCGGCGCACATCGTCAGGGCGTGCGATCACAGGCAGCATGCCTCACGCGGGGCACGACGTGATCCACGACCGCGCGCACCCGGTGCGCGTGGCGTGCCGGGTGGCTTCGCTCCGCTCGCACAGGCAGCGCAGGGCCCTCGCTCCTCGAGACCTTGTCCGCGCCGATCGGACGCGCGTGGCCGTTCTACGGAATAGGAGAGCCGGCCCATGCCCGGGCTTTGCCCCCACCCGGGTGCCGGTCTCGTGGGCCGCGCTGACCTTGAGGTCGATGCCGGTCCTCTGCATCGCTAAGTGGACGGCCCGCAGCGCATCGACGCCGGCCCCGAAATTCTCGCACGGCTCTTCGGGCCGGCCGATCGTGAAGCGGCAGATCCCGTGCCCGTCCGTGTCTTCCGGCGCTCGAGCCGGACCGCGCCAGGAATGTCCGCCACCGGCCCGCGGATCGTCAGGATGCGCGTGCCGATGACCATGGCGGCGTGGTCCTCACACCGTGACCTGCGTGCCGACCTCCACGACCCGCCCGGTGGGGATCTGGAAGAAGTCCGTGGCGTCGTTAGCGTTCTTGGCGAGGGTGATGAAGATCCGGTCCTGCCAGAGCGGCATGCCCGAATGCGCCGCCGGCCGGATCGAGCGGCGGGACAGGAAGAACGACGTCGCCATGATGTCGAACTTGAAGCCCTGGCGGCGCAGCAGCACCAGCGTCTTCGGGATGTTCGGCGTCTCCATGTAGCCGAACTTCATCACGACCCGGTAGAAATGCGGGCCCACCGGCTCGATCCGCACCTTGTCGGCCTCGTTGGAGCGGGGCGTGTCCACCGTCTCGACGGTGAGGATCACGTTCTTCTCGTGCAGCACCTTGTTGTGCTTGAGGTTGTGCAGGAGCGCGGCCGGGGCGATCTCGGGATCGCTCGTCAGGAACACCGCGGTGCCGCGCACGTGGTGGGGTGGGCTCTTCTCCAGCATGCCGACCAGTTCCACGAGCGGCACGTCGGTCTTGCGGGTCTTGTTGAACAGGATCGTGACGCCCCGCACCCAGGTCCACATCAGGATGATGAGGCCGCCGGCGAGCAGCAGCGGCACGTAGCCCCCTTCCACCACCTTGATCAGGTTTGACAGCAGGAACAGGAACTCCAGGACGATGAAGGGTAGCATCACGGCGGCCGCCGCCACCGGCGACCATTTCCACATGCGCCACATCACCAGGAAGGTCAGCGAGGCGGTGAGCAGCATCGTGCCGGTCACCGCGATGCCGTAGGCCGAGGCCAGCGACGAGGAGGTCTTGAACAGCACCGCCAGCAGGACGACACCCACCATCAGCAGCCCGTTGATCTGCGGCAGATAGATCTGCCCGGCATGCGACTCGGAGGTATGGCGGATCTCCAGTCGCGGCAGCAGGCCGAGCTGGATCGCCTGCCGGGATAAAGAGAAGGCGCCGGTGATCACCGCCTGGCTCGCCACCACGGTGGCGATCGTGGCGAGGATCACCATCGGCAGCAGGCCCCAGGCCGGCACCAGCTGGAAGAACGGGTCGGCGGTGTCGGGCTTCTCCAGTACCAGGGCCGCCTGCCCGAGATAGTTGAGGGCGAGCGCCGGGAAGACGAGGCCGATCCAGGCCAGCTGGATCGGCTTGCGGCCGAAATGGCCGAGATCGGCAAACAGCGCCTCGGCCCCGGTCACCGCCAGGAACACCGCGCCCAAGGCCACCAGCGCCCCGGTGCCATGGCCGAGCAGGTAGTTCACGGCGTGCCAGGGATTGATGGCGCGGAACACCTCCGGGTGCAGGCCGATATGCGGCAGTGCCGCCAGCGCCATGGCGAGGAACCAGACGATGGTCACCGGCCCGAAGAAGGCCGCGACCTTGCCGGTGCCGCGGTTCTGCACGAGGAACAGCGCGACGATGATCACCACGGTGATCGGCAGCACGTAATCGTCGAGGGCGGGGGTGACGAGCTTCAGGCCCTCCACCGCCGAGAGCACCGAGATCGCCGGGGTGATCACCGCGTCGCCGTAGAACAGCGAGGCGCCCATCAATCCCAGCATGAACACGATGCGCGAGCCGCCCAGCGCCTTCCGGGCGAGCGCCATCAGCGAGAGGATGCCGCCCTCGCCGTTGTTGTCCATGCGCAGCAGGATCGCGACGTATTTCACCGTCACGATCATGAACAGCGCCCAGAGGATCAGCGAGACGGTGCCGATCACCTCCTCGGGCAGCAGGATGCCGTCGGTGCGGGCGGGAACCAGCGCCTCGCGGAAGGCGTAGAGCGGGCTGGTGCCGATATCCCCGTAGACGACGCCGACGGAGCCGACGAGGAGCGTCCAGAAGCCGGCATGGCCGTGGCGCGTCTCCGCCTTCTCGGGGGCATCGAGGGTGCCGGAGGTCGCCGGCCCGTGCATGGGCGTCTGGCCGGCCGTCTCGTCAGACGCCGCGGCGGCCTCCCGCGCGGCGTCGGGCGCTGCGGGCGCGGGCTGGGCTGCTACGCCGGGTGCGAAGTTGTGGCTCATGGGGATGTCGGAAGCTCGGGCGTGGCCGGCGCTTCGCGGTTCGGCTCAGGGGCCAGTCGGGGCCGGGCAGAACACGCGAACACTCCGCCGAACCGTGCGGGCCGGCCACCGGGCCGACCGCTCGCGGGATCGTGTGGCCTTGCTATCATGCCCTCGTGCGGCCGGAAACCGTGTGCCTCTGCGAAGATCGCGGAGCTGGGTCTCGGTGCGATTCAGGTCCGAATGCGATGCGCCGGAGGCGCGACACGCTCGCGCGCCGGCCCGATGCGCCTCCGGATCAAGCGCCTGAACTGACGCGGGTTCTGGTTTCCGGACCCGCCCGCGGAGCCCCGGAATGCCGGTGCGGCGGGAGGTGTCCTCCCGGGCGAGGACAGACTTCACCGAGCCGCGACGGGAGCGGGCCGGGGGTGTTTACCCCCGCACCGCGCCTCACTCGGCGGCGGTGCGCGTCCCGCCCTGCTGACCGAATCGGCGCTGGATGTAGTCGATCACGATCGTCTCGAAATCCTTGGCCAGCGTCGGGCCGCGCAGGGTCATGGCCTTCTTGCCGTCGATGAAGACCGGCGCGGTCGGGGTCTCGCCGGTGCCGGGCAGCGAGATGCCGATATCGGCGTGCTTCGATTCGCCCGGGCCGTTCACGATGCAGCCCATAACGGCGACGTTCAGCCCCTCGACGCCCGGATAGGACTTCTTCCACTCCGGCATGGAGGTAACGATCCAGTTCTGGATGTCCCGGGCGAGTTCCTGGAAGGTGGTCGAGGTCGTGCGACCGCAGCCCGGGCAGGCCGCCACCATCGGCACGAAGGTGCGGAACCCCATCGTCTGCAGGAGTTCCTGGCTGGCCTTGACCTCGACGGTCCGGTCGCCGCCGGGCTCTGGGGTGAGCGAGTAGCGGATCGTGTCGCCGATGCCCTCCTGGAGGAGCACGCCGATGGCGGCGGAGGCGGCCACGAGACCCTTCGAGCCCATGCCGGCCTCGGTGAGGCCGAGATGGATCGCGTAATCCGAACGGCGCGCCACCTCGCGGTAGACGGCGATCAGGTCCTGCACGGCCGAGACCTTGGCCGAGAGGATGATCTTGTTCTGCGGCAGGCCGAGTTCCACGGCGCGGTCGGCCGAGCTGATCGCCGAGCGGACCATCGCCTCGCGCATCACCGCGCGGGCATCGATCGGCCGCGGCGCCTTGGCGTTCTCGTCCATCAGGTGGG
This sequence comes from Methylobacterium sp. XJLW, assembly GCF_003254375.1. Classification (NCBI taxonomy): domain Bacteria; kingdom Pseudomonadati; phylum Pseudomonadota; class Alphaproteobacteria; order Hyphomicrobiales; family Methylobacteriaceae; genus Methylobacterium; species Methylobacterium sp. XJLW. Next base: position 2,594,750 of record NZ_CP016429.1, read on the forward strand.
TGAGCAGCTCGCCGTCGAGCGAGCCCCAGTTGGCGCCGATCCGCACGGTCTTGTTGTGCTTGATCGCCTGCTCGATGATTGCCGAGAACTGGGTGTCCTTCTTGTCCTTGAAGCCGACGTTCCCGGGATTGATCCGGTACTTGGCGAGCGCCTCGGCGCAGGCCGGGTGGTCGGCGAGCAGCTTATGGCCGATGTAGTGGAAGTCGCCCACCAGCGGGACGTGGACGCCGATCCGGTCGAGGCGCTCGCGGATCTTCGGCACCGCCGCCGCCGCCTCGTCCCGGTCGACCGTGATGCGCACCAGTTCCGAGCCGACCCGGGCGAGCTGGGCGACCTGCGCCACCGTGGCGTCGATGTCGGCCGTGTCGGTGTTGGTCATCGACTGGACGACGATCGGCGCGCCGCCGCCGACCGTGACCGCGCCTTCGCCCTCGCCGACCGTCACGCCGACGGTGCGGTGGCGCGGCGCGGGGCCGGCGATTTCCGGGCCGCCACCGGCCAGCGGGTTGTCGGCGGCAGGGCTTTCGGAACGGGTGGCTTCCATGACTTCCATCGTGGACCTTCGCGGGCGCGCCTCACGGGACGCCGGAGCCTGAGGGCTGCCGGGTCTGTCCCGGGACACGCTTCGCCGGAACTTCGGGGCTGTCGCGGGTTAGCTGCGGACGACCCGGCGCCGCGTCAAGCCGGCGCCACGCAGGACAGCATCGCGCATGACAGCATCGCGGCTGTCATGTCGTATCCGGGCGCGGATGTCGAGTTTGCTGCACGTCCGCGCGGCGTTTGCCTTCGGCGCCATCGGGATTTCGTCCGCCTCTGTTGCTGATTCGCTCGGGTCGGCGGGGGCGCGGGCCGCGGACCGCAGGCGTGGCCGACGGTTGATGCTGCAATGCAGCATCCCATCTAAGCGGCCGGACCAGGAGGCCGACATGAGCGAGCAATCCGGCGGCGAGCCGCACAATCCGGCCACCGCCGTCCCCGAGTCACCCGTCTCGGACGTGATCGAGGCGCAGTCCGCCCAGGGGTCGGGCCACGTGCTGGCCGGGCCCAAGGCGGAGAAGCCGGTGGCCCTGGCGCTGCAGGGCGGCGGTGCGCACGGCGCCTTCACCTGGGGCGTCCTCGATGCGCTGATCGAAGATGGGCGTCTGGGCTTCGAGGCGGTCACGGGGGCGAGCGCGGGCGCGATGAATGCCGTCGTCCTCGTGGATGGCTGGCTCAAGGGCGGCCCGGACGGAGCCCGCGAGGGTCTGGAGCGGTTCTGGCGCGAGGTCAGCCTCGACGGCGACCTGGGCCCGGCCCAGCGCAACTTCGTCAGCGGCCTGTTCAGTCTTTGGAAGGGCAATCCGGTGGCCGAGTTCTGGGCCAAGATGCTGGCGCCGAGCCCCTACGTGTCGAACCCGCTCAACATCAACCCGCTGCGCAAGGCGCTGGCCAAGCAGGTCGATTTCGACCGCCTGCGCGAGGCCGACACGGCGGGCCTGTTCGTCTCGGCCACCAATGTCTGGACGGGCAAGCTCGCGGTCTTCGAGCGTGAGCGGCTGACCGTCGATCACCTGATGGCTTCGGCCTGCCTGCCCACCGTCTTCCAGGCGGTGGAGATCGACGGCGTGCCTTATTGGGACGGCGGCTATCTCGGCAATCCGCCGCTCTACCCCCTGCATCGCGGCGCCCAGACCCGCGACATCGTGCTCGTGCAGATCAACCCCGTGGAGCGGCGGGAGACCCCGCGCACGGAGGCCGAGATCCGCGACCGGCTGAACGAGATCACCTTCAACGCCAACCTGATGCGGGAATTGCGGGCGATCGACTTCCTTGACGGGCTGATCGAGGAAGGCGTTCTCGGCCAGGGCCAGTATCGCCGGGTCCTGGTGCACCGCATCGACGGGACCGACGCATTGGAGGACTACAACGCCGCCTCCAAGCTCGACGCCCGCTGGACCGTCTTCAAGCGCCTGCGCGACAAGGGCCGCGCCGCCGCGCAAGCCTGGCTCGCAGAGAATTATGACGCAGTCGGCCGAGACTGTACGGTCGACCTGCAGCAGGCATATCAATGAGCTGATCCCCCGTCCGACCTGGCCCGTTGCGGCCGCGGGACGTCCGAGCCGGAGACCTGCCATGACGCTGCTGCGCCGCGAGGCTCTCATCCTGATCGGTGCCGGCCTTGCCGGCACTGCCCGCGCCGCCGAGGCCATGCGGGCCACGGACTTCGCCTTCGAGACGCCCGAGGGCGCGCCGATGCCGCTCTCGGCCTATGCGGGAAAGCCGATCCTGGTGGTCAACACCGCCACGGCCTGCGGCTATGCCGGGCAACTCTCCGGGCTCCAGACGCTCTGGACGCGGTTCGGCGACCGGGGGCTCACGGTCCTGGGCGTGCCCTCGCCGGATTTCGGCAATCAGGAGCCGCTGGACGGGCCGGCCATCGCGGAGGCCGCCCGGAAGAATCACGGCGTCACCTTTCCGCTCACCGCCAAGACCCGGGTGAAGATGCCGGGCGCCCACCCGTTCTACCGCTGGGCAGCGGCCGAGCGCCCGGCCGAGACGCCGCGCTGGAATTTTCACAAGTACTTGATCGCCCGGGACGGCACCCTGGCGGCGGCCTTCGCCACGCAGGTCGAGCCGACGGATCCGCGGGTGATCTCGGGCATCGCGGCAGCCCTCGATCAGGCCTGACATCCGAGACCCGGCCGACAGGCGGGATTAAAAGGCCGCTGCCTCGCGTTCACATCCCATGGCATCGGACAAGAACACGCGCCCGGACCTCCTCGACCTGATGGTGCCCCTGCGGCGCTACGCGCGTTCGCTGACCCGCGACGCGCTGCGGGCCGACGATCTCGTGCACGATACCCTGGTGCGGGCGCTGGAGATGCAGGGCACGCTCCGGCCCAACACCAATCTGCGCACCTGGATGATGACGGTGCTGCACAACGCCTTCATCGACGAGCAGCGCCGCCGGCAGGTCGAGGCCCGTCACGCCGACACGCTGGTGCGGATGACCGAGGACATGGCCCCGCCGGCCCAGGAGGGCCAGGTGCGCCTCGCCCAGATTCGGCAGGCGTTCCTCAAGCTGCCGGAGGAGCAGCGCGCCGCGCTCCATCTCGTCACGCTGGAAGGCATGGCCTACGCCGATGCGGCCGCTGTGCTGGGCATTCCGATCGGCACATTGATGTCCCGTCTCGGCCGCGGCCGGGCGGCCCTGCGGGCCTTCGAAGAGGGGACGCGGGCCGACCGGGCCTCCGGCGAAGGGGAGCCGTCCCGGGCACCCGAGACGCGTCGCGGGCCACCCTCAACCCTCCGGCTCGTCGTGTCCGACGAGCCGAAAAGCGGGTCCAACTGGCACCTCCGACGCGCCGTCGGCGAGAGCTGAGGACCGCGCCGACACAGGTCCGGCGCCCGCGGGCGCCGGTGCCGATTGAACGATTGCGACCGGCGGATCGCCTCCGGGCACGCTGGATTCGAGGACTTTCACGATGATCGATCCGATCACAGACGACGATCTCATCGCCTTCGTCGACGGGCAGATCGACCCGATGCGCCGTCTCGACGTCGAGGCCCATCTCGCGGCCAACCCCGAGTCCGCGGCCCGGGTGATGGCCGAGATGCACGATCGCGACGCCCTGCGGGCCTGTTTCGAGCGCGTTCCCGGGCCCGGGCCGGACCGGAACGTCGTTCTGGCGCGTCGCTTCGACCGGAATTTGCGCTGGCGCCGGGTCGCCTCGCGCCTGAAGCGGGCCGCGGCCATCGCGGTGCTCGTGGGGGCGGGCTGGCTCGCCCATGACGAGATCGGCCGCTTCGGCGTTCCCGACACCCAGGCGGCGACGCCGGACCCGGCCCTGATCGCGGATGCGCGCCAGGCCCGGGTCGTTGCGCAGCTGCGCAAGAGCATGGGCGGCCAAGCCGACGATCCGGTCTACGACCGGCCGCGCCTGCGCTCGGCGACGGGTATCGATCTCCCGGCCCTGCCGGATGGCTGGCGCGTCCGCGACATCCAGGTCTTCCCCGCCCGGCACGGCACCGGGATCGAGGTCGCTCTGGAGGCCGGTCGGTTCGGCGAGGCGTCGCTGTTCGCCACCCGCGGCATCCGCGGCGGTCCGACGACGCTCACCGGCTCGGATGACGGCGACGTCGTGTCGTGGAATGCCGGCGACACGGCCTACGCCCTGAGCGGCCCGCGGGACGACACGGATCTCCGGCAGGCGGCGCGCCTCCTCGGCGCGGCGATCCGCTGACGGCGTCCCGGCGGTACCCGGCCGGAGGGCGCTGACCCCGCCCCGGCCCCTTCGACAGGCCCCCTCGACAGGGCGCCCCGGCGGGTGCCAAAGATCGGCCATGCAGGCCGCGGATTCAGCACGGGACGATGACGGGCTCGCCGCCCTGTTCGAGGCCGCCCGGGCGGTGCGTGACCGGGCGCATGCGCCCTATTCCCGCTTCCCGGTCGGTGCGGCGCTCCGCGACGAGCGCGGCGTCATCCATGCCGGCTGCAACGTGGAGAACGCCGCCTACCCGGTCGGGACCTGCGCGGAGGCCGGAGCGATCGCCGCCATGGTGGCGGCCGGAGGCCGGCGCATCGCGGCGATCCTGGTCTGCGGCGACGGCGTCGGCCTGGTGACGCCCTGCGGTGCCTGCCGCCAGCGGATCCGCGAGTTCGCCGGACCGGACACGCCGATTCATGCCGCCGGACCGGGCGGCGTCGCCCGCAGCTTCACCTTGGCGGAGCTGCTGCCGGAATCCTTCGGCCCGGAGACGCTGGGTGAGTGAGGCGGCTGCCCGCGACGCCCTGCGCGACGCCGGTTTCGCAGGACCCTACGCCTGCGCGGTGGTCACCGGCACCGGCCTCGGCGGCATCGCCGCCGCCCTGACGGATGCCATCGTCGTCGACTACGCGGCGATTCCCGGTTTTCCGGGGCCGGGCGTCAGCGGTCACGGCGGCCGGCTGCACCGCGGTCGTCTCGCAGGTCGGCCGGTCCTGATCTTCGAGGGGCGGGCCCACGCGTACGAGCGCGGTGATCCGGCGGTGATGCGGGTGCCCCTCGCTTGCGCCCGGCACCTCGGCGCCCGACGTCTGCTGCTCACCAACGCCTCCGGATCGCTGCGGCCTGGGACGGGGCCGGGCAGCCTCGTGCTGCTCGCCGACCACATCAACCTGTCCGGCCTGAACCCGCTGATCGGCGAGGCCAGCGACGCCCGGTTCGTGCCGATGACCGCGGCCTACGATCCGGATCTGCGGACGCGGCTGCGCGCGGCGGCGGCGGCCTGCGGCCTGCCCCTCGGGGAGGGGATCTACGCGTGGTTCTCCGGCCCGAGCTTCGAGACGCCCGCGGAGGTCCGGATGGCCGGCATCCTGGGGGCCGACCTCGTGGGCATGTCCACGGTGCCCGAGGTGATCCTCGCCCGATTCCTCGACCTGCCGGTGGCGGCGGTCTCGGTGGTGACGAACCTCGCGGCCGGGATCGCCGGGGGCGCGCCGCACCACGCGGAGACGAAGGCGGTCGCGGCGCGGACCGCGGAGGATCTCGGCCGCCTGATCCGGGCCTTCGTGGCCCATCTGCCCGATGGAGAGACCGCCGATGACTGAGTTCGAAGCCGGCGCGGTCGCCCGCCGGGCCCTGCCGCTCCTCGACCTCACCGATCTCGGCGAGACCTGTACCGAACCCAGGATCGACGCCCTCTGCCGGGACGCGAAGCGCGGCGGCGTCGCGGCGATCTGCGTCTGGCCGCGCTTCATCGAGCAGGGGGCGCGGGCGCTCGCGGGCACCGGCATCCGGATCGCCACGGTGATCAACTTCCCGGACGGCGGCGAGGATTGCGCCCGCGCCACCGACGACACCGCCGAGGCCCTGCGCGACGGGGCGGACGAGATCGACCTCGTCCTGCCTTACCGCGCCCTGTTGCGGGGCGAGGCGGCGATCGCCCGCGACATGGTGGAGGCGGTGCGCGACACCTGCGGATCCGCGATCCTCAAGGTGATCCTGGAGACGGGCGAGCTCGCCGATCCCGATCGGATCCGGGAGGCCAGCCGGATCGCCCTGGAGGCGGGCGCCGACTTCCTGAAGACCTCCACGGGCAAGAGCGCGGTCTCGGCGACGCCGGAGGCTGCCGAGGCGATGCTGGATGAGATCCGGGCGAGCGGCCGGCCCGCCGGCCTCAAGGTCTCCGGCGGCCTGCGCAGCATCGCCGACGCAGCCACCTACCTGGCTCTTGCCGACCGCCTCATGGGTCCCGCCTGGGTGAGCCCCAAGACCTTCCGGCTCGGGGCGAGCAGCCTGTTCGCGGCCTTGATCCAGGCCCGGGAGTCGTGAACGTGCGGCTGCCTCAGGAGACGATCCGGGCCAAGCGCGACGGCCTTCCCCTCGACCCGGAGGCGATCGACGCTTTCGTCCGTGGCCTCACCGACGGCACGGTGGGGGAGGGGCAGGCGGCGGCTTTCGCCATGGCGGTGTTCTTCCGCGGGCTTTCCCTTCCGGAGCGGGTGGCCCTGACCCGCGCGATGGCCGAGTCGGGCCGTGTCCTCGCCTGGGATCTGCCGGGGCCGGTCCTCGACAAGCACTCGACCGGCGGCGTCGGCGACGCGGTGAGCCTGCCGCTGGCGCCGATGGTCGCGGCCTGCGGCGGCTACGTGCCGATGATCTCGGGGCGCGGCCTCGGCCATACAGGCGGGACGCTGGACAAGCTCGGCAGTATACCGGGCTATGACGCGACGCCCGGATTGGACGCGTTCCGCAGGGTCGTCCGGGACGTCGGCTGCGCGATCATCGGCCAGACCGCCGACCTCGCCCCGGCCGACCGGCGCCTCTACGCGATCCGCGACGTGACCGGCACGGTCGAGTCCCTCGACCTGATCACCGCCTCGATCCTGTCGAAGAAGCTCGCCGCCGGGCTCGACGGGCTGGTGATGGACGTCAAGCAGGGGGGCGGGGCCTTCATGGCGACGCTGCCGGAGGCGCGGGCCCTGGCCGAGAGCATCGTCACGGTGGCGGAGGGCGCCGGCCTGCGCACCGCCGCGCTGATCACCGACATGGATGCGCCGCTGGCCAGTGCGGCCGGCAACGCCGTCGAGGTCGCCTACGCGATCGCGTATCTGATAGGCGCCCGCCGCGAGCCGCGCTTCCACGCGGTCACGCTGGCACTGGGAGCCGAGATGCTGGTCGTCGGCGGTCTGGCGCCGGACCGCGACAGCGCCGCCGAGCGACTGGAGCAGGCGCTCGCGTCGGGCCGGGCGGCCGATTGCTTCGCCCGCATGGTCAAGGCTCTCGGCGGGCCGGGTGATCTGCTGGAGAGGCCGGCAACCTATCTACCCGCGGCGCCGGTGCGGCGGCCGGTCCACCAGGATGGGACCGTTGCGGCGGTCGCCACACGGGCTTTGGGCCTGGCGGTGATCGGGCTCGGTGGCGGGCGGACGCAGCCGGGGGACTTGATCGATCCGCGTGTGGGCTTCACGGATCTCGCCGGCCCCGGTGCGTCCGGTGGCCTGCTGGGGGTCGTCCACGCCGCCGATGAGGCCTCGGCGGATCGCGCGGAGGCTGCCTTGCGCGCCGCCTACCGGATCGGCGACGCGCCGTCGGATCGGCTGCCCGTCATCGAACGGGTGAGGGCGGCATGAGGGCCGGCGTGAGGGCCGGCGCGCGCCCCGCCTGAGCGAGACGCACGCCGTCAGTGCTTACCAGCGGCCGTAGCCGTGGCGATGGCCCCAGCCGCCGTGATGGTGGTGACGCGGGCCGAAGCCATGGTTGCGCCAGCCGTAATGGCGTCCCCGTCCCCAGCCGCCATGATGATGATGGCGCGGACCGAAGCCATGGTGGCCCCAGCCGCCGTGACGGGGACCGTAGCCGTAGCCATACTGGACGGTGTGGATGTCCCCGCTGTCAGCCTGAAGCCCGGCGTCGAGGCTCAGCGGAGCGGCCATGGCCGGGGCCGCAAAGGCCAGCCCGCCGAAGGCAAGGGCGGCTGCAAAGCGGGTCCGTGCAGTCTTGGTGAACATCGGCACTTTCCTGTTCCACGCCGGCCGCGTTGGCGCGTCCGGCCGTGTCTCAGGTATGCGCCTTTCAAGTTGACGCAAACGTGACCTGTTCGCTCAGGCCGTGTTCATGTCAGGGTCGGCGATAGACCCAGACCCGGGCCGGGGGCAGGTTCAGCCACACCCGGTTGGAACGGTCGGCGGTATAGCTGCCGGCTTCGCAACGGGCCGGGATCGGCGGCACGACCGCGTAGGTGAACTGCACGAACGGAGCCCCCGGCCGCATCAGGTCGTGGGCGGTGTTGAGCAGGTCCAGCCGCTGCTCCAACGGCTTGGTGAACAGCGGCAGGCTCGAGATCGTGGCCGCCGCGGGCTGCGTCAGCACGTCCTGAAGGCTCGCCCGCATGTTGTAGGCATCGCCCTGAATGACCCGCACACCGGGGAAGCGGTGGGTCAGGAGGCGGCAGAAATCAGGATTGAATTCCACGAGGATCAGGCGCTCCGGCGCAACGCCGCGCCGGATCAGCGCTTCGGTCACGGGACCGGTGCCGGGGCCGAGTTCGACCACCGGTCCTTCCAGGCGCGGGTCGACATAGGCGGCCATGGTGCGCGCGAGCATCTTGCCCGACGGCGTCACCGCACCCGTGACGAGGGGCCGCTCGAGCCACGAACGCAGGAACCGGGCCTCGTCCTCCAGGGGGTCGCGCCGCGGCCCGAAAATCGCGCTCCTGCCGACAGGAGCCTTCGCGTTGGGACGGCGGAGCGGCGGCAAGTCCTGGATTCCTTGATGCCGAATGAGAATGAAAGGCTGAAGAACGGCGTTGTCTTACAGTCAAGGCGGCGCGTCGCCTAGGGGACCCAAGCCACGCCGGCCGCTTGCATAACGGGTCTTCCCAGGATTCGGATCCGGCTCACGGCCGGACCGCGCCCCCGAAGAAGTCCCGGACCTTCGAGAAGAAGCCGGCGGATTCGGGATGATTCTCCGGCGAGGCCGACTGATCGAACTCCTGGAGCAACTCGCGCTGGCGCTTGGTCAGGTTCTGCGGGGTCTCGACGAAGACCTGGATGTAGAGATCGCCGACCTCCCGCGAGCGGAGCACCGGCATGCCCTTGCCCTTGATGCGGAACTGCTTGGCGGTCTGCGTGCCCGCAGGGATGCGCACCTGCGTCTGCGAGCCGTCGATCACCGGCACGGTGATCTCGCCCGAGAGGGCGGCCGTCACCATCGAGATCGGCACCCGGCAGAACAGGTCGGCTCCGTCGCGCTGGAAGAATTCGTGCTGCTTGATCGACAGGAAGACGTAGAGATCGCCGGCCGGCCCGCCGCGCAGGCCGCTCTCGCCCTCGCCGGCGAGCCGGATGCGCAGGCCGTCATCGACCCCCGCGGGCACGTTGATGGAGAGGGTGCGCTCGCGGTTGACGCGGCCCGCGCCCTGGCAGGACGTGCAGGGATCGTCGACGATCTCGCCGCGGCCGTGGCAGTTTGGACAGGTACGCTCGATGGCGAAGAAGCCCTGGGCGGCCCGGACGCGGCCGTAGCCCGCGCAGGTCGGGCAGGTCCGGGGCTTCGAGCCCGGCTTGGCGCCCGAGCCGTCACAGGCCTCACAGGTCACCGAGGTCGGGATCCGGATGGTCTCGGCCTTGCCGGTGAAGGCCTCCTCCAGGGTGATCTCGAGGTTGTAGCGCAGATCCGCCCCGCGCTCGCGGCCCGGTGTGCCGCCGCGCCCGCGCGCCCCGCCGCCGCCGCCGCCGCGGCCGTCACCGAAGAAATTGTCGAAGATATCCGACATGAAGTCGCCGAACTCGTTGCCGAATCCGGGACCGCCGCCCCCGCCCTGGCTGAAGGCCGCGTGGCCGAACCGGTCGTAGGCGGCACGCTTCTGGCCGTCGGAGAGGCACTGATAGGCCTCGTTGATCTCCTTGAACTTGATCTCGGCGTCCTTGTCGCCGGGATTGCGGTCGGGATGAAAGGTCATCGCGAGCTTGCGGAAGGCGACCTTCATCTCGCTTTCCGTGGCGGTCTTGGTGACCCCCAGGATCTCGTAATAGTCCCGCTTCGACATCCCAACCCGTCTCCGGACAATCCATCCGCGCCCTGTCTCGGGGCGCGGCGCGGCCGCCTCGCAGGAGGCGTCCAGACGGCGCCGTGATCCCTGAACCCCGCCGCGCCGACGCCCGCCGCGGCGGGGCTTCGGGACGCGGGTTTGCGCAGGATGTGCGGACCGATGCACGTCGCGATTCGCGCTCTAGCACGGGCCGGCAGCCCGCGGCTCCGATCCGGGCGATATCCCGCGTCCTGCGGCGCCTGCGCAACAGCGCGTGTCAAGCAAAGGCGGGGCCGGATCGCTCCGGCCCCGCACGGTCGTCTCCGACCCGCGCCTCAGGCGCGCTTCTTCTGGTCCTTCTCGTCGACCTCCTGGAAGTCGGCGTCGATCACGTCGTCCTTCTTCTCGGAGGCCGCCTCGGCACCGGCGTCGGGGCCGGCCGCCTGATTGGCGGCGTACATGGCCTCGCCGAGCTTCATCGAGGCCTGCATCAGGTCCGTGGTGCGGGCCTTGATGGCTTCAACATCCTCGCCCTCGAGGGCGGTCTTGAGCGCGGTCATCGCGGTCTCGATAGCGCCCTTGTCGGCGGCCGGGACCTTGTCGCCGTACTCGGTCACCGACTTCTCGGTGGCGTGGATCAGGCTCTCGCCCTGGTTCTTCACCTCGACCAGCTCGCGGCGCTTCTTGTCGGCCTCGGCATTCGCCTCGGCGTCCTTCACCATCCGGTCGATGTCGGCGTCCGACAGGCCGCCCGAGGCCTGGATGCGGATCTGGTGCTCCTTGTTGGTCGCCTTGTCCTTGGCCGTCACGTTGACGATGCCGTTGGCGTCGATGTCGAAGGTCACCTCGATCTGCGGCATGCCGCGGGGCGCCGGCGGGATGCCGACGAGATCGAACTGGCCTAGCAGCTTGTTGTCGGCCGCCATCTCGCGCTCGCCCTGGAAGACCCGGATCGTGACGGCGTTCTGATTGTCCTCCGCCGTCGAGAAGGTCTGGGACTTCTTGGTCGGGATCGTGGTGTTGCGGTCGATGAGCCGGGTGAACACGCCGCCCAGCGTCTCGATGCCCAGCGACAGCGGGGTCACGTCGAGGAGCAACACGTCCTTGACGTCGCCCTGGAGGACGCCGGCCTGCACGGCGGCGCCGATGGCCACGACCTCATCCGGGTTGACGCCCTTGTGGGGCTCCTTGCCGAAGAAGGACTTCACCACCTCCTGGATCTTCGGCATGCGGATCATGCCGCCGACCAGCACCACCTCGTCGATCTCGGAGGCCGAGACGCCGGCATCCTTGAGCGCCTTGCGGCAGGGCTCGATCGTCCGCTGCACCAGATCGTCGACCAGCGACTCGAACTTCGCCCGGCTGAGCTTCAGCGCGAGGTGCTTCGGGCCGGTGTTGTCGGCGGTGATGTAGGGCAGGTTGATCTCGGTCTGGGTGGCCGAGGACAGCTCGATCTTGGCCTTCTCGGCCGCCTCCTTGAGGCGCTGGAGGGCGAGCTTGTCCTTGGTCAGGTCGATGCCCTGCTCCTTCTTGAACTCGGAGGTCAGGTATTCGACGATCCGGTTGTCGAAATCCTCGCCGCCCAGGAAGGTGTCGCCGTTGGTGGACTTCACCTCGAACACGCCGTCGCCGATCTCAAGGATCGACACGTCGAAGGTGCCGCCGCCGAGGTCGTAGACCGCGATCGTGCCGGCCTTCTTCTTGTCGAGGCCGTAGGCGAGCGCCGCCGCGGTCGGCTCGTTGATGATGCGCAGAACCTCAAGGCCCGCGATCTTGCCGGCATCCTTGGTGGCCTGGCGCTGGGCGTCGTTGAAGTAGGCGGGGACGGTGATGACGGCCTGCGTCACCGGCTGGCCGAGATGGGCCTCCGCGGTCTCCTTCATCTTCTGCAGCGTGAAGGCGGAGATCTGCGACGGCGAATACTTCTTGCCGTCCGCCTCGACCCAGGCGTCGCCGTTGTCGCCGCGGGCGATCTTGTAGGGGACGAGGCCCTTGTCCTTCTGGGTCAGCGGATCGTCGTAGGTGCGGCCGATCAGCCGCTTGATGGCGAAGAACGTGCGCTCGGGGTTCGTGACCGCCTGGCGCTTGGCCGGCTGGCCGACGAGCCGCTCGCCGTCATCCGTGAAGGCGACGATCGACGGCGTGGTGCGCGCGCCTTCCGAATTCTCGATGACCTTGGGCTGCGTGCCATCCATCACGGCCACGCAGGAATTGGTGGTGCCCAGGTCGATGCCGATAACTTTACCCATGGCGGGATCCCTCTTTTCGTCGCGTTCAAGCAGACCGCCGAGCCCCGAAGCAGCTCGGCCCATGGCGGTGTACGGAGGTGATGTGAGTATGGGACCCGGGCCGGATCAAGGGCCGTGAACGGCTGAAACCCAGCGCGCAATCCCGCGTCGAGGGCGATATAAGAACCCCGTTCCGGGCTCGCAAGGCGAAGCCTGCGCGGCGGCATTCATCCCGCACAGGCGCGCCATATCCTTGTCATTCCGGCAGGATCTCGCCGCAGGGCCGCCCTCTGCCCGGCGGCGTGACTGCATTTTGTTGCTTCGCTGCCACGTCGGCGCCATCGACGCCGTGTTAACGCTTCGACAAGGGGTTGCGCGTGGCCCCGCCACTTCGTGTCCCCGTCGTAGAGTCCGATGCGCCCGATCCGCAGTCTCCTGCTTCCGATCCTGGCGGTCGCCGTCGCGGCGCCCGGGATGCTCGCCGCCCCTCCGGCGCAGGCCCAGAATTTCTTCGAGCGCCTGTTCGGCATCAAGCCGGAGCGGCCGCCGGTGCCGCCCCGCGGCCTCCCGGAGGCGCCGCCGGCTCCGGCCGCGCCGGGCGAGCCGGGTCCGCCCGCGGCCCCTGAGGCGCCCCGGCCCGCCCCTGCGCCGGCCCGCCCGATCGTTCTGAAGACGCCCTCCGAGGACGGCGTGATCGGCCAGGATCTGCAGCTCAACGGCCTGTCCGGAACCCTGAAGCTGGAACGGTCCGGCACCGCCGTCACGGCACGGATCAAGCTGCCGGGGACCAAGATCTCGCAGCCGGCGGAATCCTGCACGGTTCCCCTCGCCGGCGGCAACCCGGTGACGCTCAGCGCCGAGGGCAAGCCCGAGGGCGTGCCGCGCTTCGAGGCGGCCGGGGCCGAGTGCCCGCTGCGCTTCGACGTGACCGAGGGCGGCGTCCTGGTCTCGAGCCTCGGTGCGGGCCCGATCTGTACCTTCTCGGCGGCGGATTGCGCCACGACGCCGGTGGGCCTCTGGGGGCCGGCCGCCGCCACCCTGATCCCGCGGGCCGGCGAGTTCGACACCGCCCGGGGCGTCGCCGACAAGGCCGTTCGGGACAATTACAAGCTGATGACCCAGCGCGCCCGGCGCGAGGACGTGCGGCCGATCGTCAGCGAGCAGGCGGCCTTCTCGTCGGACCGGGAGCAGCTCTGCCGCACCTATGCGCGGGAGGGCACACACGGGTTCTGCCACCTGCGGGTGACGGAGAACCGCGCCCTGGCCCTGGCGACCCGGCTTGGCGCCAACACGGCGACGCCCACGGCCGCCGTCGCGCCGCGCAGGCCGCGTCCCAAGCCCGCCGTCGAAGGCATGAACCCGGACGCGGCCGGCGGCGGCGACGTGCTTCCGGAATAGGTGGAAGTGCGGCGCGCCGGGTCCGTCGGCCCGGCGCTCTGACGCCCGCGTCATCGCGAACGCTGGGCAGCGGCTCAGGGCGGCAGGAGGCCGGACAGCCTGCGACCAGACAGCCTCAGACCGGACAGCCTGGGCCGGCGGGATTGCCCCGCTCGCAAGCACCGGGGCGCCGCAAATCTCCGAAGTCGGTGCCGATCAGGCCCGGCCGGCGGTCATCGACAGCATCGCCGGGTCGATGCCGTTGGCCCGCAGGGCGAGGTCGTACTTGGCGTCGAGGTCGGCGTTGAAGATCAGGGCCGGGTCGGCCGGGCAGTTGAGCCAGCCATTGGCCATGATCTCGCTCTCCAGCTGCCCCGCCTGCCAGCCGGCATAGCCCAACGCCAGCACGGCGCTCGCCGGCCCCTCGCCGCTGGCGATGGCGCGGAGGATCTCCACGGTTGCGGTCAGGCAGATGCCGTCGTCGATGATCAGCGTCGATTGCTGGATGTGGAAATCGTCGCTGTGGAGCACGAAGCCGCGCCGTCCTTCCACCGGACCGCCCATCAGGACCGGCATGTGGCCGACCCGCTCGCGCAGGCGAATCGCATCCGCCTCGGGCGCCACGTCGAGCTGGACCAAGAGGTCCGGCATGCTGATGTCGGTCGCCGCCTTGTTGACGATGATGCCCATCGCCCCGTCGGCGGAATGGGCGCAGACATAGATCACCGAACGGGCGAAGCGCTCGTCGGCCATGCCGGGCATGGCCACGAGGAATTGCCCGTCGAGGAAGTTCGGACCCGACAGCTCCGTCTGAAGCGGCGACGCGGCCTTGCCGGCCAGCGAAGACGCTGCCGACGGGGGATCGGGCCTGCGGTGCGGAGGGTGCGCCATGCGTCCATGCTACGCCCCGTCTCCTGGTTGTCCAGCGGGCAATAGGGACGCAGCAAGCCTCCCCCAAGCTTGTGCGCGTCGCAATCCGTGTCCCGCAATGCCGAGGACGGTCCGGGTCGCGGCCGGCGCGGTTGCGGCCGCGGCCCGATGGTCACGGCGGGTGTCGTGCCCTCTCCCGCTCTCGACGTTGGGGAGCAGAGGGCGCGGATCGAGCGGTCTCACAAGATCAAGCGCCTCGGCATCAAGCGCCTCGGCCCGTGCGTGTGGTTCAAGCCGGACTGGGCCGCATCCTCGACAGGCATCCCCTGCCACGCTAGGTCAGGCGCGCTGCTCACGCGCGCCATCCCAGCGCGCGACAACGAGGGACCCGCGATGATCCAGGTCGGCGACCACCTGCCCCAGGCCACCTTCCGGGTGATCGGCCCCGAGGGCCCGATCGCGCGCACCACCGACGACGTGTTCAAGGGCCGGCGCGTGGTCCTGATCGGCGTGCCGGGCGCGTTCACCCCCAGCTGCCACCGCAACCACCTGCCGGGCTTCGTCACCCACAAGGACGAGATCCTCGGACGCGGCGTCGATGCCATTGCGGTGACGAGCGTCAACGACGTGTTCGTGCTCGACGCGTGGTCGAAGGCGAGCGGCGCGGAAGGGCTGGAATTCCTGGCCGACGGCAACGCCGATTTCGCCAAGGCCATCGGCCTCGAGATGGACGGCACGGGTTTCGGCCTCGGGATGCGCTCGAAGCGCTACTCGATGCTGGTCGAGGACGGCGTCGTCCGGATCCTCAACGTCGAGGAGACGCCCTCGAAGGCGGAGGCCTCGGGCGCCGAGGCCCTGCTGAAGGTCCTCTGACCGCGCCGCGCTCCGCGGATCGGCCCTTTTAAGGCCACGATCCATCCGCTTGTGTCGCCGGGCTTTGCCCGGAGACCGGCCCCGAGGACCGCATGGCCTTCCTGAACGATCTGCCCATCGCCGAGCTGATCGCGAATTACGGATACATCGCGATCTTCGTGATCATCACCCTCGAGAGCGCCGGCGTGCCATGCCCCGGCGAGACGGTGCTGATCTCGGCCGCCGTCTATGCGGGCAGCACCGGCAATTTGAATATCGGCCTGGTGATCGCCGCGGCCGCGGCGGCGGCGATCCTGGGCGACAATGTCGGCTATTGGGCGGGGCGGCGCTGGGGCATGCCGCTGCTCCTGCGCTACGGTCACCTCATCGCCCTCGATCACGGGCGGCTCAAGCTCGGCCAGTATCTGTTCCGCCGGCACGGCGGCAAGATCGTGTTCTTCGGCCGCTTCACCGCGATGCTGCGCGCCTACGCGGCCGTCCTCGCCGGGGTCAACCGTCTGGATGCCCGGCGCTTCTTCGCCTTCAACGCCCTCGGCGGCGTCGTCTGGGCCGGCAGCATGGGGATCGGCTCCTACTATTGCGGGCGCCAGATCGAGCACATCGTCGGCCCGGTCGGCCTGACCCTGCTGGCGCTCGTGGTGTTCGGAGGCCTGGCCCTCTGGCTGTTCGTGCGTCGGCACGAGGCGCGGCTGCTCAGCGAGGCGGAGACCGCCATCCCCGGGCCGCTTGCCTGACGACCGTCACGCCTCCGCGAGATCGTGCGCGTCGAGGGTGTCCAGCGCCTCGTGATGCATCAGGAGCACGCCGGTCGCCGTGGCGAGCCGGCGCGCGGCCGGGGTGAAGCCGGCATTGGAGACCACGGCGGCCCGGTCCCCGTCCCAGTAGCGCAGCGCCGCCGCCGCTTCCTGCACGGCGGCGTTGCCGACGGGCTTGCTCAGCCGCTTGCATTGCACCACGAGGCGCAGGCCGTCCTGCACCGCGACGATGTCGGCGCCCTGGTCGCCGCTCGCCGGCGTCCGGTGCGTCCGCCAGCCCGCCCGGGTCAGGCGCTCGGCGCAGTAGCGCTCGTAGTCCAGCCCGTCCCCCGGCGCCTCGTCCTCCTCCGGGAGGGCGACGGCCGCCGCCTCGGCCTCGATGATCGCCAGCATCCGCTCGTGCTCCACCTCGGCGAGGTCGGCGAAGCGGGGGCCGAGCTGCGGCAGGACGGTCCGGTCGAGAAAGTAGTCCCGCTCGCGCAGCCAGCCGTCCTCGATCCAGTTGCCGTAAGGATCGCAGTAACTCTCCTGACGCCGCCGCAGCGCCAGCGTGTCGGCATGCGCCCGGGCGATCCGCCGCACCCGGGCACGGAAGCGGCGCTTGCGCCCGAGATGCCGGAGCAGGACCAGGACGAGGGCCAGGCCCGTCGCGGCCAGGGCCGGCGGGCCGTACCAGAGCCCGAACGGAAGGCCGATCACGGCCGTCCAGAACAGGCGGGCAACGGGATTGGGCTTGCCGGGCATCGGGTCTCTGAGGCGCTGACGGGCCCCTGACCCTCGCAAGCTTGGCTTGCCCGATGCCTAACCCGGATCCGAAAGCTGTGGACGCGGTCGGCGCGTTCTCAGCCCTTCCGCCGCTGGTGGCCGAGGCCCATGCTCTTGGCGAGACTGGAGCGCGCCGCGGCGTAGTTCGGCGCCACCATCGGATAATCGGGCGGAAGGCCCCATTTCGTCCGGTATTCCTCGGGCGTGAGGTTGTAGTGCGTGCGCAGATGGCGCTTGAGCGACTTGAACTTCTTGCCGTCCTCCAGACACACGATGAAGTCGGGCTGGACCGAGCGCCGGACCGGCACGGCCGGCCGCAATTCCTCCGTCGGCGTGATGGCCGGCTCGCCGAGACCGTGCAGCGTCGCGTGGATGGCCGCGATGAGCCCGGGCAGCTCCGGCGCAGGCACCGGATTGTTGCTCACGAAGGCCGACACGATGTCGACGGACAGCGCGAGATAGTCCGGTTGCCCTTCACCCGTGGCGTCCATCCCATAACCTCCTGTCGATCCCGGCTCGCCGCCAACCCGAGGTGCCGGCCGGAATCTGTCTCTGCTCAACCCGATACAGGGTAGTTAAGCAGCAGTTACTATGGTGGTGGGAATTTAATAGCAAGACCAATCTACACACGCCCACAACTGCCGTCTTGGGGTGGATAAAGCGCGCTGGATATTGGACAAAAGGACGTCGCCAACGATGCCGTCGGGGCGATCGTTCGGTGTCCCCATGTCGCGTGCCGCTCGGGCGTTGCAGGCGCGCCGGATCGCGCCATCTGAGGGGGGCAGTGGGCGTTCCATGAGCCGTGCCCGATCGGACGAAGCGGGGGACCAGATGCGTGCCGGCACGAACGGCCTGCGGAAGCTCATCCCGTGACGGCGGCGCCGTGAGCCGCCGGTCATGAGCACATACCGGTTCGACAAACTGCTGGCGCCCCGGTCGGTCGCCCTGGTGGGTGCGGTCGCCCGCGTGGGCTCACTGGGGCGCAGCGTGTTCGACAGCCTGCGCGCCGCGGGCTTTCCCGGCGCGATCCTGCCGGTCCAGCCCGATCAGGCGACGGTCGAGGGGCTGCCCTGCGTGCCCAGGGTCGCGGATCTCCCCGTCGCCCCCGATCTCGTTCTGATCGCGGTGCCGCCGCCGCGCGTGCCCGAGGTCGTCGCGCAGGCCGCCGCGATCGGCGCCGGGGCGGCGGTGATCCTCACCGCCCGGCTCGGGTCCGAGCCGGACGATCCCGGCCCGGTCGCCCACCGGATCGCCCGCGCCCACGGCCTGCGCCTGCTCGGTCCCGACAGCGCTGGCCTCGCGGTGCCGGGTGCCAAGCTCAACGCCAGCCTGTTCGCCCATGCCCCCGCGTCCGGCGACCTCGCCCTCGTCTCGCAATCCGGCACGGTCGCGGCCGCCATCGTCGCCTGGGGCGCCCGCCACGGGACCGGCTTCTCGGCGGTTCTCTCGCTCGGCAGCGTCCTCGATATCGGCGTGGCCGATTGCCTCGACCACTTCGCTGCCGATTATCACACCCGCGCGATCCTGCTCTGCCTCGACAGGGTCGCGGATGCCCGCCGCTTCATGTCGGCCGCCCGGGCCGCCGCGCGGGCCAAGCCCGTCGTGGTGCTTCGGGCCGGCCGGCACCGCCCGGACACGCGCGCCGCCGCCACCCATACCGGCGCCCTGGCCCGTCCGGATGCGGTCTACGCGGCGGCGTTCCGGCGGGCGGGCCTGCTGGCCGTGCCGGACCTCGACGCGATGTTCTCCGCTGTGGAGACCCTGGGGCGCCAGCGGCCCTTCCCGGGCCACCGGCTGGCGATCGTGTCGAACGGCCGCGGCATCGGGCTGCTCGCCGCGGATCGGCTGATCGAGCGGGCCGGGACCCTGGCGGCGCCCGCCGAGGCGGACGGCCGCGCGCCGGGCAACCCTCTCGATCTCGGCATCGATGCCGCCGGGCCGGCCTTCTCCGCCGCGCTGGCACCCCTGCTGACCGATCGGACGAGCGACGCCGTGCTGGCGATCCACGTGCCCACGATTCGTTCGGAGGCGGGCGCGGTGGCGCGTGCCATCGCCGAGACGGTCGAGACCGCCCGGGCCGGCCAATCCCGCAAGAAGCCCGTCTTCGCGGTCTCGCTGGGCGACGCGGAGGCGGGGCGCGAGACCTTCGCGCAGGCCGGGATCCCGCACTTCACCACCGATTCCGAGGCGATCGAGGGCTTCCTGCACCTCGTGCGCTACCGCGAGGCGCAGGACGATCTGATGCGCACGCCGGACTCGCTGCCGCGGGACTTCTCCCCCGACACGGCGCGGGCCCGCTCGATCGTCGCCGGGGCGCTGCAGCAGGGGGCTGCCTGGCTCGACCCGGTGGCGGTCAACGGCCTCTTGGAGGCCTACGGGATTCCGACCGTGCCGATCACGCTGGCGCCCGACAAGGACGCGGCGGCGGCGGCCGCGTGGCCGATCATCGCGGCGGGCGGTACGGTGGCGCTGAAGGTCGTCTCGCCGGACGTGGTGCACAAATCCGACATCGGCGGCGTCCATCTCGACCTGACCAGCGAGGCCGACGTGGCGGACGCGGCCCGCAGCATCCTGGCCCGCGCGCGCCGGGAGCGGCCGGATGCCCGGGTGACCGGTTTTGCCGTGCAGCCGATGGTCCGCCGCGGCCAGCGCCGCGAGCTGATCGCCGGGCTCGCCGAGGACGCGGTGTTCGGCCCGGTCGTGGTCTTCGGCCGGGGCGGCACCGCCGTGGAGGTGATCGACGACCGCGCCCTCGGCCTGCCGCCGCTGGACCTGACCCTCGCGCGCGACCTCATCGCCCGCACCCGGGTCGCGCGGCGCCTCGAAGCCTACCGCGACGTGCCCGCCGCCGATCTCGGGGCGATCGCGCTGACGCTGGTGAAGCTGTCCCAGCTCGCCGCCGACCTGCCGCAGGTGCGCGAACTCGACATCAACCCGCTTCTGGCCGACGAGACCGGCGTGCTCGCCCTCGACGCGCGGGTCCGGATCGGGCGCGCCGAGCGCGGAGCCGACGGACGCGGCCATCCGCGCTTCGCGATCCGGCCCTACCCGGCCGAATGGGTCCGGACGCTCAACCTCAAGGACCGGACGGTGCGGGTGCGGCCGGTGCGCCCGGAGGACGAGAACCTGTTCCTGACCTTCTTTAAGGGACTCGACCCGGAGGATCTGCGGCTGCGGTTCTTCGGCCCGGTACGCGAGTTCAGCCACGCCTTCCTGGCGCGTCTGACGCAGCTCGACTACGCCCGCGCCATCGCCTTCGTGGCCACGGAGATCGAACCGGGCGGCGGCGAGCGCATGCTCGGCGCCGTCCGGCTGCATGCCGACGCCAACCACGAGAGCGGCGAGTACGCGATCGCGGTCGGCCGCGATGCCCGGGGGACCGGCCTCGCCTTCGCGTTGATGCGCCTCATGATCGATTGGGCGCAGTCCGAGGGCATCGGGCGGGTCGAGGGTACGGTGCTCGCCGAGAACCGGCCGATGCTGGCGGTGTGCCGCCGCCTCGGGTTCACGCAGGGGCGGGATCCCGACGACCCGGGACTCGTGAAGGTGCACCTCGATCTCGCCGGCAGTTAGCGGCGGCGCGACGAGGCCGGACCCGACATCGGCCGTGCCGATGCCGGACTGTGCGGCTCAGTGGCCGCTGTCGGTCGCGTTGCGGGTGGTCTCGTAGAGGAACCACGTGCGCTCCTCGGACTGGTCGATCCATTCCTCCAGCTGCGAGGTCGTCGCAACGTCGCCCGCCTCATCGGTCACGCCGTGGAGCGTGCGCATGTTGGCGGTGAGGGCCTTGTTGTCGTCGCGCAGCTCCTTGAGCATGTCGAGGGGCGAGACATACTCGGCATCGTTGTCGGCCACGCGGGTCAGGCTCTTGGCCTGGCCGAGCGAGCGCAGCACCGTGCCGCCGATCTTGCGGGCGCGCTCATTCACGGCGTCGATGATCTCGAAGATCTGAGCGGCCTGCTCATCCAACAGGAGGTGGTAATCGCGGAAGTGGGGTCCGCTCATGTGCCAGTGAAAGTTCTTGGTCTTGATGTAGAGGGCGAACAGGTCCGAACTCAGGATCGTCAGGCCCTCGGCGATCGTCCGCACGTCGTTCGGATCGAGGTCGGTCGGGGTGTTCAGCCGCGCGCTCTCGATGCGGCTGCTCGGCTTGGCCTTGGCCATGGTGGTCTCCAGTCTGATTCCGTGGCTCGGCGCGTCGCCCCGTCTCGCTGAAAACGGGCCGATGCGCGTTCCCTGAGCCAATGACGGGGCTGCCGGGAGGTTCCGCTGGACCGAGAATCGCATGGCTGGGTTGGGCTTAGCGGATAGGTTCGACAGATTCCAAACTATGGCGCTCGGCGGCCGAGCGGCCCACCGCGGGCTTCGCGGGGGTGGGTTTGACTGCGGCGGGCTTGGTCGCAGCGGCCCGCGCCGGGGCCGGCTTCGCGTCGTGGACGGCCCCGGGCCGGGGCGCGGTCGGCGCGGCACCGGCGGGGGCCGGCTTCGTGGAGGCCGCGTCCGCACCCGGGGGTGCTGCGGGGGGGATCGCGCCGGTGGCGGCCGGTTCCGGAGCCGGCGTGTCGAGGGCGTAGATGTCGTCGCGGAAATGCGCCTTCCCGTCCGGCGTGGCGAAGCCGGTGAGATACACGAAGACGACCGGGACCGGCTTGGCGAGCTTGATGTCGCGGCGCTCGCCATCGGCGATCCCGGTTTCGATCTCGATCGGGCCCCAGTTCGTGCCCGGCCCGTTGGGCCCGTCCGTGCCCTGGAGCAGCCAGCCGACGAGTTCCTTCACCTGGCCCACCCGGACGCAGCCGTGGCTGTGGAACCGCACGCTGGCGGCGAAGAGCGATTTTGCCGGCGTATCGTGCATGTAGACGGCAAAGCGGTTCGGCATGTCGATCCGCACCTGACCCAGCGAATTGTCGAAGCCGGAATCCTGCCGCAACGTGTAATTGACCGCCTTCTCGCCGGCCCAGTCGATCCGGGTCGGATCGACCTCGCCCGAAGGGCCGAGGATCCGGATGTGGTTCTTGGCGAGATAGCCCGGATTCTTGCGCATCTGCGGGATGATCTCGTTCTTCACCACCGAGGCCGGGACGGTCCAGGTCGGGTTGAAGTTGATGTCGGTGATCCGCGTCTCGACCGGCGGCGTCGCCTTGTCGGGGGAGCCGACCACCGCGACGTAGCGGCGCGCAACGGCGCCGTTCTCCACCGCCTCCACGGCGGCGGACGGGATGTTGACCACGACGTAGCGGTCGCCGAACGGGAATTTCGAGCCCATCAACCGGGCCGCGGAGGCGGCGAGCTGGCGCTGGCGCACCGCAGCGGGCACGTTGAGCGCATTGATGGTGAGCCGGCCAAGTATGCCGCTGTCGGGGAGGCCGTGGCGCGCCTGGAACGCCGCGATCGCCGCCACCAGGGGCGGGTCGAGGCGGTCGTTCGGCGGGGCATCCGCCGGCAGGTCGCCGGTCAGCGTCAGATGGTGGCGCAGGGCGGGGATCGCCGGATTGCGTTCGCCGGGCTTGAGGCGCGCGAGGTCCTCGGGCAGCCGCTCCCAGCCGCCGGCCTCCGCGAAGGCCGCGTACCGCTCGGCCGCCCGGAGGGTGTCGAGGAACGTCCGGGGGGTCAGCGTCGGGTTCGGGTCGGTGGAGACCTTGGCGTAGACCAGCGGGGCCGGCTCTCGGGATTTCTTGGCCGCCTCCTGAGGCTTGGCCTGCTGGGTTTTGATGTCCGACGACTTGTTGTCCGACGACTTGGTGTCCTGAGCCTTGTTGTCCGGGGATTTGGCATCCTGCGCCTTGGCATCCTGCGCCTTCCCCTGCACCGGGACAGGCTCCGGCGCGGCCTCGGCCGGTTTGGTTTCAGGGCGCTTGGCATCCGCCGCCTTGCCGGCCGTGCCCTTCGCCTCACCCTTCGCCTCCGGCATCCGGGGCTCCTGGCCCTTCGCGGCCTCCCCTGTGGCGGCGGGCGGCACCGCGACCGGCACGGCGAGCGGCGGCACCGGGCTGCCCTGCACCGCGCCGGCGCCCTGCGCCAGGGCCACGGCTGGTGCGCCGAGGAGCGCCAGCAGCGACAGGCCCGCGCCCAGGGCGGCGTGCGGGCGGGCGTGACGGCGGGGCGGGACCGGGACCATACGCAACACTCCCGACGGCGCCCGAGACAGGGCGGTCGGGCAGGATCATGGACGGCCGTGGTTACCAATCTCCTCCGGTGTTGCCGGGGCCTTGAGTCCCGGATTCACCATCCGGACACTGGTCCAGCCGCTCAGCGTGCCGTGCGGATGTCCGTCCGCACGGAAAGGGCGCTTATGCTGGGCCCCTGACGCGACAGGAGATCGACCTCCGCCATGCCGGATTCCGGGTTTCTGGTCCCGAAGACGATGCCCTACCTGCCTCAGCTCGACGGGGTGCGGGCGCTCGCCATCCTGATCGTGTTCGCGGCCCATTGCGGCTACAGCCACGTTGTGCCGGGCGGCTTCGGCGTCACCGTCTTCTTCTTCCTCAGCGGCTACCTGATCACCACGCTCCTGCGAATCGAGCGGGCGCAGACGGGCGCGGTGTCGCTCCCGGCCTTCTACCTCCGGCGCAGCCTGCGCATCCTGCCCCCGATGTACCTGACCCTGCTCGCCTCCGGCGCCCTCTACGGGGCGGGATGGCTGGACTGGATGCACGTCGAACCGGCGGCGATCCTCGGACAGGCGACGTTCCTGACCAACTATCCCGGCCTGTTCGGCACCGAGGCGGTGCTGCCGGTGCCGCTGTGGAGCCTCGCCATCGAGGAGCACTTCTACCTCGTCTTCCCGCTGGCCTTCGTGCTCTGGCTCGGGCGCCTCCGGCCGCGCCGTGCGGCTCTGGCCTGCCTGGGGCTCTGCGCGGTGGTGCTGGCGATCCGGTGCGAGAACGTCTGGCGGCTGCCGGATTACAGCCTGAACTACAGCTGGACCCACACGCGGATCGACGCGATCCTGTTCGGCTGCTGCCTCGGGTTGTGGAACAACCCGGTGGTCCCGGCCGACCGGGCGTGGCGCCCCACGGCCTGGCACGTCGCGGCCAGCCTCGCGGTGATCCTCGGAACCCTGGCGGTCCGCGAGCCCGCCTTCCGGGAGAGCCTGCGCTACACGCTCCAGAGCGCCGCCCTGTTCGTGCCCTTCGCGTACCTGCTGCACGGCGAGGGGCCTATGGTCCGGCTGCTCGCCAGCCGGCCGATGCGCCAGCTCGGGCTGTGGTCCTACAGCTTCTACCTCGCACACATGACCGTGGTGGCGCTGGTGCTGCACGTGAGGCCCGGGCTGCACGGCGTCGGGCTGATGCTGGCGGCCTTCCCGGTGACGCTGCTGTGGTGCTGGGGGATGTACGCGGTCGTCGAGCGCCCCTGCGCGCGCCTTCGTCGCCGGCTCCTCGCGGACCGGCCGCCCGAGCCGAGCCTGGCCGAGGACGGGCGCCGGGCCGGCGTCACACCCGCCTGAGCGTCTCGCGGGCGGCTTTGTGATCCGGCGCGGCCTCGAAGGCCGCCTTCATGGCGTGCCACAGGGGCTTGCGCCGGAACTGCGCGTCGAGGGGCAGGGCCCGCTGCGGCAGGCCGTCGGGCCGCTTGCGGTAGGGATGGTCGTTCAGCCACGTGTCGGGGTCGTAGATGTCCCAGGTCAGGACGTCGAGGCAGGCGGGCTCGTCCAGCACCACGTCGAGGTAGCGCCGGGCGTAATCGGCCACCTTCCGGTCGCGGGTCGCCACGTCGGACGGGAAGGCGCGGTCGTCGATGTCGAGTTCGGTGATCGCGATGCCGAGCCCCATCTGGCCGATCTCCCGGAGGAAGCGCCGGAGCTGGCCCTGGTCGATCGGGATCGTGCTGGTGAGGTGCGACTGAAGCCCGAAGCGCCGGATCGGCACGCCGCGGGACCGCATCCCCTCCAGGCGGCGCAGGACCTTGGTGCGCTTGGCCTCCATCCAGGGCACACCCTGCTCCACCGCGTCCTCGTTCCAGGTGCCGGCGGCCGCCGGGTCGGTCTCGTGCAGGATCCGGAACGCGAGGTCGACGTAGCCGGGGCCGATCGCGGCGAGCCAGGGCGAGTCGCGCAGGCCCCCGCCGCGGTCGGGATCGGCCTCGTTGCCGAAGATCTCGTTGACCACGTCCCAGGCGACGATCTGGCCCCGGTAGTGGCCGGCCACCGTCTCGATCCAGCGCCGCATGAAATCCTCGGCCTGGACGGCGCTCGCCCGGCCGAGCAGCGGGCCGACCCAGGGCGGCAGCGCCGCGTGCCAGACGAGCGTGTGGCCGCGCATGCGCTGGCCGTTTCCCCGCGCGAAGCGCAGGATCGCGTCGCCGCGGGCGAAGTCGGTCTTGCCGGGCGCGGGCAGGACCTCCTCCATCTTCATCTCGGTGCCGCAGACGAGGATGCCGCATTCCCGCGCCACCGCCTGCCGGTAGGCGGGCGTCGAATCGAAGCGGTGGAACGGGACCTCGCAGCCGTAGAGCAGGCCCTTGGCGGCCGCCGCGGCCTGGAGGCTGTCGCCCGACCAGGACGGACGGCCGAGGGGACCGAACCCCGCCGGGCCGGCCGCACGCGCCGCATGGGCGAGGCCGAGGGAGGCCGCACCGGCGAGGATCGACCGGCGGCTCGGGGGAGGGGGCATCCGGGTGCTTCGTTCCGAAGGGTGTCCGGTCACCCTAGCAGAAGCCGCCGCCGCGGCGATCCGCGGGTTCTGCCGGGTCGCGGGATCCGGCTCGAACTCGCCTTCCGTCCGGCTCGCCCCATCTGAAGGGCGCCACGCCTCCGAGGATCCGTCATGAGCCAGAACCCCGCGATCAGCCCCGGCCGCAGCGCGGTCGTCACCGGCGCTGCGAGCGGCATCGGGCGCGCCGCCGCGCAGGCCTTCGCGCGGGCCGGCATGAACGTCTGGCTCGCCGACCTGCCGGGGCCGGCCCTGGACGCGGCCCGCGCCGCCGTGGCCGAACTCGCCGCCGTCGAGGTCCGGGCCATACCCACCGACGTGTCGGATCGCGGGGCGGTGGAAGCCCTGGCGGCTGCCGTCGCCAAGGCCGGGCCGCCGGCCCTGGTGATGCTGAATGCCGGCATCGAGGCCGGTGGGAAACTGTTCTCCGACCCCGACACCTGGACGCGGATCCTGGGCACCAATCTCGGCGGCGTGGTCAACGGCATCCACGCCTTCGCGCCCGGCATGATCGCGGGCGGCAAGCCTGGGGCGATCATCGTCACCGGCTCGAAGCAGGGCATCACCACGCCGCCGGGCAACGCGCCCTACAACGTCTCGAAGGCGGGGGTGAAGGCGGTCACCGAGGCGCTCGCCCACGAGCTGCGCAACCGCGAAGGATGCCGGACCACCGCCCACCTGCTGATCCCGGGCTTCGTCTATACGGGCCTCACCAAGGCCCGGGGCGTCGCCGAGAAGCCCGCGGGAGCCTGGACGACCGACGAGACCGTGGCCTTCATGCTGGAGCGGCTCGCCGCCGGCGACTTCTACATCCTCTGCCCCGACAACGAGACCACCCGGGCGCAGGACGCGAAGCGGATCGCCTGGGCGGCGGGCGACATCATCGAGAACCGGCCCGCCCTGTCGCGCTGGCACCCGGATTTTTCCGAAGGCTTCAAGCGGTACATGGAGGGGTGACCCATACGGCCTCGCTCGGCCCTGGGTCACTTCGCTTCGCTCGCAAAGACGGGGGAGCGAGACTCGTCGCCTGGCTGCGCGCGGGTTGCCGCGTTCACCGTCCTTGCGAGCGCAGCGAAGCAATCCAGGGAGCCGCGACGCCGGACCTGTTCACGCGAGATCTGGATACAGGTCGTTCCAATCCGGATTCATCGCCTCGATCAGCGCGAGCTTTTTCTTCCGTGAGCCCGCCTTGATCTGCTTCTCGCGCGTGATGGCCTCATTCATCGTGGGATAGCGCTCATACCAGACGAGGCGCTTGCAATCGTAGCGGCTGGTGAAGCCCTGGAGCAGCGCCTCGCAATGCTCGTAGACCCCGCCGGGCGAGGTTGGATGTCACGCCGGTGTAGAGCGTCCCGTTGCGGCGGCTCGCCATGATGTAGACGGCCGGCTCACGCATCGTGCTGCCTTTCGGCGTCGGCGCGCGGCCCTGGGTTGCTTCGCCGTGCTCGCAAAGACGGAGCGTGACGTCATCGGGTTGCCCAAAGCTGTCGCGGCTGCGCCCCGGCCCGGGCAGCGCTGGTCCGCGCCCCGAGTCTGGCGAAGCCCTTGCACACGGGCTAGGTCAGTGCGACGCAGCCGCCGCACGAGACCAGCGCACGACAACCGGGAGCCGCACTTGGCCACGATCATTCCCGTCGCCTCCTTCGACTGCGTCGTGTTCGGCGCGACCGGCGATCTGACCGCGCGAAAGCTTCTGCCGGCCCTGTTCTACCGCTTCCGGGACGGGCAGATCCCGGAGACGAGCCGGATCATCGGTGCCTCGCGCTCGGAATTGTCCCTCGACGCCTTCCGCGAGCATGCCCGCGACGCCCTGAAGCGTTTCGTCCCCGCCGCCGACCTGTCGGAAGACATGCTCCATCGCTTCCTCGACCACGTCGACTACGTCGCGGTCGACGGCGCCGGC
The DNA here is from genome assembly GCF_003254375.1 of Methylobacterium sp. XJLW. Classification (NCBI taxonomy): domain Bacteria; kingdom Pseudomonadati; phylum Pseudomonadota; class Alphaproteobacteria; order Hyphomicrobiales; family Methylobacteriaceae; genus Methylobacterium; species Methylobacterium sp. XJLW. Next base: position 2,622,168 of record NZ_CP016429.1, read on the forward strand.
GACAGCGGCTGGACGGACCTCGTGGCCAAGCTCGACGAGCGGCCCGACCAGGTCCGGCCCTACTACCTCGCCACCTCGCCCGACCTCTACGGCTCGATCTGCCGCAACCTCGCCGCCCACGGGCTCGTCGGCGAGAAGTCCCGCGTCGTGCTGGAGAAGCCGATCGGCAAGGACCTGAAATCGGCCCGGGCGATCAACGACGCGGTCGGCGAGGTCTTCCCCGAATCGCAGATCTTCCGGATCGACCACTATCTCGGCAAGGAGACGGTCCAGAACCTGCTCTCGCTCCGCTTCGCCAACACGATCTTCGAGCGGCTTTGGACCTCGGACGTGATCGACCACGTCCAGATCACGGTCGCCGAGACGGTGGGGGTCGAGGGCCGGGCCGGCTACTACGACACGTCGGGCGCGATGCGCGACATGCTGCAGAACCACATCCTGCAGCTCCTGTGCCTCACCGCCATGGAGAGCCCGCTCAACCTCGAGGCGAACTCGGTCCGCGACGAGAAATTGAAGGTGCTCCGCGCCCTCAAGCCGATCACCACGCACGATATCCAGAGCGTGACGGTGCGCGGCCAGTACGTGGCGGGCGCCGTCGACGGCAAGCCCGTCGAGGGCTACCTCTCCGAGCTCGGCCACGAGAGCCGGACCGAGACCTTCGTCGCCATGAAGGTCGAGATCCAGTCCGGCCGCTGGGCCGGCGTGCCGTTCTACCTGCGCACCGGCAAGCGCCTGCCCCGGAAGCTCTCGGAGATCGTGGTGCAATTCCGCGCCTCGCCGTTCTCGATCTTCCCCGAGGAGGCCTTCGGCCGCGAGCCGAACCGCCTCGTGATCCGCCTGCAGCCGCAGGAGGGCATGAAGCTCGAGGTGATGACCAAGGATCCGGGCCCCGGCGGCCTGCGCCTGCGTCCCACCGATCTCGACATCTCCTTCGAGGAGACCTTCAAGCAGCGCTATCCCGACGCCTACGAGCGCCTGCTGATGGACGTGGTCCGCGGCAACGCCACCCTGTTCATGCGCCGCGACGAGGTCGAGGCCGCCTGGGCCTGGGCGGACGGCGTGCTCAAGGCCTGGGCCGACCGGCCCGAGGCGCCGCGGCCCTACCCGGCTGGGAGCTGGGGGCCGACCGCCGCCATCGCGCTGATCGAGCGCGACGGCCGGACCTGGCACGAGGAACTGCGGTAACGACGGTCTTCGGCTTACGGCCAAGCTGCCTTGATACGGTCAAGCCAGATGTGAAATCTGTCTGCGCTGTCGGATACCGCCCCGCGAGAGGGCGGATACGGCGCAGCACGAGGGATCATCAATGCTGGACAATCATCACGACGCGGCCGCTCAGGCCGAGCGTCGCCTGGAGCGTTCGGTCGCCGCCGCCCTGCGCGTCATCGCCGCCGCCCATGTCGAGCGGCAGGCCCCGCCGGTCTCCGCCGCCCGTCGCCGCCTGAGCGAGGTCTACGGCGCCACCCGCCTGGCCCGCCGCCTGGAGCAGGAGCGCCGGACCGCCTGAGCGTTCGCCGCCCGAACCGTCTCGCCGCGCCCCGCTCGGAGCGGCGAGACCCGACATCGCGCTGCCCCGGGTCGCTTCGCGTCGCGCGCGATCACGGGGTTACAGGGCGGCGTCCCAGGTCTCGCTGAGGGGCGTCGTCCCGCGGACCAGCCGGGCGCGCAGCACGACGTCGCCCGCCGGCATCGGTTCCGGCGGGCGCCACTCGACATAGATCCGCCAGCCGCCGGTCTGCGGCACGAAGTTGGCCACCGGCTCGTGCATCGTGCCGGCACTGGCCGAGACCTCGGCGGTGACCGCCTCGTCGGCAGATTTCGGCAGGCCCGGACCCTCGAAATCGATCACGCAGAGCCGCCGCTGCGGGCTCGGCGGGGTGATGGGGCGCAGGCGTTCCGCGGACCCGAATCGCGTCGAGGTCACCCGGGCGAGGGCGGCGTCCGGGATCGCCGGCACGGGCTCCGCCCCCACCGTGGTCAGGCCGTAGGCGAGATGCAGCGGCGCGCCGGGCTGCGCCGGCGCCGCGGGCACGAAGGCCGCCACGATGTTGTCCATGTACTCTTCGCCCGACGGGATCTCGAAGAGCTGCACGGCGCCGTTCGCGAAGGCGCCCCCGGCGGGATCCGGGGCCACCCACAGGCCCGGCCGCGCCTCGTGACGCGCCTCGACGTCGAGATAGGCCGCGAAGGTCCGCTCCCGCTGCAGCAGCCCGAAGCCGGCGAGCGGCCGGGCCGCGAAGGCGGAGATCTGCGGCTGCTTGCGCCCGTTGACCAGGGGCCGCCAGATCCGGTCGACCCGCGCCGGGTCGGCCCCGGCCGCGACGCAGAGGCCGTCGGAATCGTGGACCTGCGGCCGGAAGTCGTCGAACGGCTTGGCCCCCCGCGCCCCGGGCCCGTTCTGCCCGTACAGGAACATGCTGGTGAGGGGGGCCAGCCCGAGCTTCGCGATCGACCGGCGTGGATGGAGCGCCGCGGTGACGGCGATCCGCGCCGGGTCTCCGGGGCTGATGGCGAACCGGAAGGCGCCGGCCACGCTCGGGCTGTCGAGCAGCGAGAGCACCGTCAGAGTGCGGGCTTCCGGTTCCGGTTCGCAGATCCAGTGGGCGACGAAGTCGGGAAATTCCTCGCCCTCCGGCGCGCCCGTGCCGATGGCGAGCCCCCGGGCCGAGAGCCCGTATTCCTGATGGGCCGCGCGCAGGCGGAAATAGGAGGCCCCCAGGAAGACGAGAAACTCTTCCTGGAAGCCCTTCGGTCGCCACGCCGGCGTGTCCGGGAAGGCGTAGTGCAGGCGGAAGCCCGCGAAGCCGAGATCCGGCGCGAAGCTCTGGCCGGCGAGCCGCCGGCCAAGATCGAACAGGCGGGTCTCGTAGGGGATCGGGCGCGCCGGCCCGCGCCGCGGCTGGAGGTAGAGCGCCACGCGCTTGCGCTGCAGGAAGCCGCGGTGGAACAGCTGGGCGCTGAAATGGTCGCCGAGGTGCAGGCTCTCGGCCGGACGGAAGGTGATGGCGCGGTAGCCGTCGTAGTCGAGGGCGGCGAGCGCCGGCGGAAGATCCTCGGGCGGGGCGGCATAGGGGGCCGCGGCGAGGCGTGCCGCCTCCGCCGACAGGGTTTCGAAGGTCATTGCGCCCCCCTGCGGCGGAAGCGCCGGCCCGGCCCACGTTCTGGACCCATTCAGATCAGCCGCGCTAGGTAGAACCGTGCCGGCAGCCGCGGCCAGAGCTGTTCGAAGAACGCGGCGTCGGGAGGGGGGATTGATCCGTTCGGCTTCCGGCGGTCTGTGCTGCCGGGTCGGCTCCGTGTCCTCACCCCGCACATCGGTATCCACGGTCATCGGTTCCCGGCCTCCGACGGCCGGGCGGCCGGCAGCCTTCCACGGTCGAGTTCCTCGCGCCATGTCCTCACGCGTCACCTCCTCCGCCGAGCGGTCGCACCGGAACGCGGATCCCGCCATACCCGATCCGTCGGACGCCGCATCCTGTCGCGAGGTCTGGACCGGCGCGGGCCGCGGCGCCCTGCGCGCCCGGCGCCTGGCCCTGGCCGTCCCGAGCCTCGGCACCGCCGGCGGTCTCGTGTGGCTCGCCGCGCTCGCCTATCCGGCGGGCGTCAGCCCGCTTGCCTGGGCGGTCCTGGTTCTGTTCGGCCTCGTGATGGGCTGGCAGGCCTTCGTCGCCTGCCAGTACGTCTACGGGTTCGTCGCTTCCCTCCTGGGCGACCGGGCGAAATCCGCGCTGGAGCGCCGCTCCGAAGCGGCGGGTGCCGGGCCGGCCGGGACCGGACGCACCGCCGCCGTGGTGGCGATCCACGCCGAGGACGCGGTCGCGGTGTTCGCCCGCCTGCGGGTGATGGCCCGCTCGCTGGCCCGTACCGACGCGCAGGGTATCGACATCTTCGTCCTCTCCGACACGCGGGACGGGGCGATCGCCGCCGTGGAGGAGCACGAATTCGCGCGCATCCAGGCCTGGGCGGCACAGGATCCGGCCCTGCCGCGGATCCGCTACCGGCGCCGGACGGAGAATGTCGGCCGCAAGGCCGGCAACATCGGCGAGTTCTGCCGCAGCTACGGTGGCGAATACACCTTCATGATCGTGCTGGATGCCGACAGCCTGATGACCGGCGCGGCCATGACCCGGCTCGTCGGGCTGATGCAGGCGAGCCCCCGCACCGGCCTGATCCAGACCGTCTCCTACGCGGCCGGTCGCGACACGCTCTTCGCCCGCATCCAGCAATTCGCCGTCCGCCTCTACGCGCCGCTGGCCTTGCGCTGCCTGGAGACCTGGCAGGGGCCGGAGGGCAGCTACTGGGGCCACAACGCGATCCTGCGGATCGAGGCCTTCGCGGAGAATGCGCAGCTCCCGAAGCTCCCGGGCCGGGAGCCGCTGGGCGGCGAGATCCTGTGCCACGACATCGTCGAGGGCGCGCTGATGGTCCGCGCCGGTTGGGAGGTGCGGCTCCTGCCCGAGATGGGCGGCACCTGGGAGGAGATGCCCACCAACCTCATCGACCTGCTCGGCCGCGAGCGCCGCTGGTGCCAGGGCAATCTCCAGCACCTGCGCGTGCTGCCCTGGGCGGGCCTGCACGCGGCGAGCCGCTGGCATCTCCTGGTCGGGATCCTCTCCTACGGGATGCTGCCGCTCTGGATCGCCTTCCTCGGCCTCGCCGCGTGGCAGGCCGCCCGGACCGGCGATCTCGGCCTCCTGGCCTACGGGCTGACCGGGCAGGGCGCGGCCGCCCACGCTCTGGCCGCCCTCAGCCTCGCAATCCTGGCCCTGCCGAAGCTCCTCAGCCTCGTCCATGTCCTGGCATCGCCGGAGCGCCGGGCGGCCTTCGGCGGCACCCGGGCGCTGCTCGCGAGCGCCGCCCTGGAGCAGGCGGCGTGGGTGTTCCTGTGGCCGGTCCTGACCCTGTTCACCGCCGGGGCCGTGGTCTCGACCTTCTTTGGCCGGGTGGTGCGCTGGGAGACGCAGGATCGCGACGATCGGCAACTGTCCTGGGCGGAGGCCTTCCGGCTCCAGGCGGACGCCGTGGTGGTCGGCGGGCTGATGGTCTTCGCGCTGCTCCTCGTCGGGAACGCGTGGCTCGCCCTCTGGATGGCGCCGCTGGCCCTGGCGCTCCTCACGAGCCCGGCCCAGAGCGTCTGGACGAGCCGGGCCGATCTCGGCCGCGCCGCCCGGGCGCGCGGCCTGTTCCTGAACGCCGACGACACCGCGCAGGCGCCGGAGCTCGCCGAACTCGCCCAGCTCCGCGGCCTGCCCTCCGCACCGGCTCCGCTCCGGACGGTCCCCCGCGAGCCGGCCATCTGGCTCGCCACTGACGAGGCCTGATCCGGGCGCCGGTCGCGGGCCGTCGGTCGAGCCGGCCCTCGCCGTCGTCGCGCGCAGCGAAGCGCCCCAGGAGCGTGGGACAGCAGGACCTGCCACGCGCACGAGATTGCTTCTCTCGGCGCGCAAGGACGGTGGTGCCGGCGCCATCGACCGGAGACGGGATGCGAGCAAGCCTTCGCCGGCGGGGCGAAGGCACCGGACGCCGGGACCGTCGGCATTCATCCCGGGGCTACGGCCAAGCTGCCACAGTGTTGCCATCGAGTCACGGGCGGGCGGAACCGCCCGGGCGGGGCGGTTTCAGGCTTGGATTCGAGGCGCGAGCGTTTACCCCTTGGCGAGGATCGGCACGGCATCGTGCCCCGGTATTCGCCGCGTTCCCGCCATAGTCCGCGCCTGCCCCGAGAGGCTTTGATGCGTCGTTTTCTCCCCGCCCTGATCGGGCTTTTCGGCGTGGCCGCCTCCGCCGCGCCGGTTCTGGCCTACGAGATCGACCCGCTGACCCGCCAGCCCCTGAACGACGCGCTCACCGTGCGCGTGCGCCCGCAGGCCGTCGAGACGGTTGCGGTGCCGGTGGCGAACGCCTCGCTCAACCCCGCCGACCCGCTGAACGCCGACGCCGCGGTCCCGCAGATGTCGGCGATCCCGCGCGAGACGGTGGCCTATAACGGCCCCTACGGCGCCGGCACGATCGTCGTCTCCACTGCCGAGCGCCGGCTCTACTACGTGCTGGGCGGCGGTCAGGCCCTGCGTTACGGCGTCGGCGTCGGCCGGCCGGGCTTCACCTGGGGTGGCGTGCAGACCATCACGATGAAGCGCGAGTGGCCGGATTGGCGCCCGCCGTCGACCATGCTGAAGCGCCGGCCCGACCTGCCGCGCTACATGAAGGGCGGCCTCGAGAACCCGCTGGGCGCCCGCGCCATGTATCTCGGCGGCTCGATCTACCGGATCCACGGCTCCAATGAGCCGGAGACCATCGGCACCGCCGTCTCGTCGGGCTGCATCCGCATGACCAACGACGACGTGACGGACCTCTACACCCGCGCCAAGGTCGGCACGAAGGTCATCGTCCAGCGCTGAGGCGTTCGGACCTTTGGGAGGGGCCGGCCGTCACAGGTCGGCCCTTTCGCGTTCAGGCGCCCGGCAGGGTCACCAGCGCGTCCGGGCGCTTCACCTCGATCTCCACGAAGGCGATCGGGTGGTCCGAGCCGTTCATCACGTCGTGCCGGATGCCGGCCGGGCGCATGTAGGATTGGCCGGCCGCGAGCGCGGTCTCGCTCACCGCCGCGCCGTCGTGGACGCGCAGGATCCCATCCATCAGCATCACCACGAAGTAGGGCCAGCCGTGCTCGTGCCAGCCGGTCACGGCGCCCGGCGGGAAGTCCCAGCGGGTGATGCGCACGGTGGCGTCGTCCTGCTGGACGGTCGGGACGGCTGGGATGGTGCAGGCGAAGGCCATGGCGGCTCCAAGGGAAGCGGTCGGTGTGCCGTCATGGCGATGCAAGGCTTCGGCCTACCGGGCGGCGCAGTGACCCACGCCGTCCTCGCGCACGCGGCGCGACGCCCCAGGGTGGCGCGGCTTCAGCCGCCGAGCCGCGGCGGCCGGTCGTCGCGGCATCCCGCGCCGGAAACGGTGCGGCGAGCAGCGTCCGCCGCGGCCCTCAATGGCACCCGCACGAACCCGAGCCGCAGCCCCCGCCGGACTTGACCGAAGCCTGCCGCGCCGTGTCGCGGTCGAGGCCGCGCTCGGCGAGTTCGCCGAGATAGGTTGTCCAGCGCGTCTCGTACTCGCGGCCGAGGGTGTGGAGGTAGCCCCAGCCGTAGATGCCGGTGTCGTGCATGTCGTCGAAGCCGAGCTTGACCGCGTAGTTGCCGATCGGCTCCACCGCCAGGATCGCCACGGACCGCTTGCCGCCGATCACCTTGCGCTCCAGCGGCGAGTGGCCCTGCACCTCGGCCGAGGGGCTCGACACGCGCAGGTACTCGGCCGGCAGGGCGAAGCGCGCCCCGTCCTCGAAGGCGACGTTGAGCACCCGCCGATCGGCCGACAGGCGGATCTCGGTCGGCCACAGATCCTCGCTCACGGGTCACACTCCTCACGCAATCTGGGGCTGCGGCGCGGGACCTGCTTGCCCGCGACCGTCCGGGACATCATATGCCGGACGATGCTCGATGACAGCTCCCTGACGCCGCAGACGTCCGCGGTCGGCGTGCCCGCCGGGCCCGCCCCGCTGATCGACCCGTTCCAGCGGGCGATCTCGTATCTGCGCATCTCGGTGACGGATCGCTGCGATCTGCGCTGCGCCTACTGCATGTCCGAGCACATGCAGTTCCTGCCCAAGCGCGATCTGCTGACCCTGGAGGAACTGGACCGGCTCTGCGGCGTGTTCATCGCCCGGGGCGTCCGCAAGCTCCGGATCACCGGCGGCGAGCCGCTGGTGCGGCGCGACATCATGCACCTGTTCCGCCGCCTCTCGCGCCACCTCGATTCCGGCGCGCTGGAGGAGCTGACGCTGACCACCAACGGCACGCAGCTCACGCGCTACGCGGACGAGCTGGCGAGCCTCGGCGTGCGCCGGATCAACGTCTCGCTGGACACCCTCGACCCCGACAAGTTCCGGGAGATCACCCGCCGGGGCGATCTCGCGGTGGTGCTCGACGGCATCGCGGCGGCGCGGGCCGCCGGGATGAAGGTCAAGATCAACGCGGTGGCGCTGCGCGACGTCAACGCCGACGAGATCCCCGACATGATCGCCTGGGCGCACGGCCTCGGCATGGACATGACGCTGATCGAGGTCATGCCGCTCGGCGAGATCGAGGCGGACCGGACCGACCAGTTCCTGCCCCTGTCGGTGGCCCGGCAGCGCCTGGAGACCCGCTACACCCTCACGCCGCTGCCCGACCGCACCGGCGGCCCGGCGCGTTACGTGCGCGTCGAGGAGACCGGCGGGAAGCTCGGCTTCATCACGCCGCTGACCCATAATTTCTGCGAGAGCTGCAACCGGGTGCGCCTGACCTGCACCGGCCAGCTCTACATGTGCCTCGGTCAGGAGGATTCGGCCGATCTGCGGGCGGTGCTGCGCGCCTCCCAGGACGATGCGGTGCTGGCCGCGGCCGTGGTCGAGGCGATCACCCGCAAGCCCAAGGGCCACGACTTCGTCATCGAGCGCCAGCGCCCGGCCGCCGTGCCGCGGCACATGAGCGTGACGGGCGGCTGACAGACTAGCCCCGGCGCCACGCGCGCCCTCTCCCGTGTGGGACAGGGAACCCGCGCTCGTCCCTCGAACGGTGTGGAGCCTGCCGGCGCAGGCCGTCGTTCGGCGACCTCACATTTCCTCGTCGGCGTAGCGTGCCTGTTGCCGCCCGCGCTGCCCGGAGCCCTTCCGCGGCGCGCCCGCGCTGATCCCCGCCACCAGATCGGCGATGTGGCGCAGCGTCTCCACCGACAGCGCCTTCTCGCCCTCGCCCCGGCCCTGCGGGATCAAGGCCTTGGCGAAGCCAAGCTTCTGGGCCTCCTTGAGCCGGGATCCGGCCTGGGCCACCGGCCGGATCGCCCCCGACAGGCCGATCTCGCCGAAATACACAGTCTCCGGCGGCAGCACCGCCCCCGACAGGGAGGAGACCAGGGCGGCCGCCACCGCCAGATCCGCCGCGGGCTCGGTGATGCGCAGGCCCCCCGCCACGTTCAGGTAGACGTCGTGGCTCCCGAGCCGGATGCCGCCATGGGCCTCCAGCACGGCGAGCACCATCGACAGCCGGTTCGGGTCCCAGCCGACCACGGCGCGCCGGGGCATACCGAGTGACGATGGCGCCACCAGCGCCTGGATCTCCACCAACAGCGGCCGCGTCCCTTCCATCCCGGCGAAGACCGCGGTGCCGGCCGCCTGATGGTCGCGGCCCGCGAGGAACAGGGCGGACGGGTTCGGTACCTCGCTGAGGCCCGCGTCGGTCATCTCGAACACGCCGATCTCGTCGGTGGGCCCGAACCGGTTCTTCACGGCGCGCAGGATCCGGAAATGGTGGCCCTGGTCGCCCTCGAAGGACGCGACTGCGTCGACCATGTGCTCCACCACCCGGGGGCCGGCGATCTGGCCATCCTTGGTGACGTGGCCCACCAGGATCACCGCCGTGCCGGTGGTCTTGGCGAAGCGGATCAGCGCCTGGGCCGAGGAGCGCACCTGGGTCACCGTGCCGGGGGCCGATTCCACCGTCTCGGTCCACATGGTCTGTATCGAGTCGATGATCGCCAGGGCCGGCGGCCGGCCCTGGCTCAGGGTCTCGACGATGTCCTCGACATTGGTCTCGGCGGCGAGCTGCACGGGGAGCGCGCTGAGCCCCAGCCGCTCCGCCCGCAGGCGCACCTGTCCCACCGCCTCCTCGCCCGAGATGTAGGCGACCCGCTCACCGGTCCCGGCCATGGCGGCGGAGGCCTGCATCAGCAGGGTCGACTTGCCGATGCCGGGATCGCCGCCGAGCAGGATCACCGAGCCGCGCACGAAGCCGCCGCCGGTGACCCGGTCGAGCTCGCCGATCCCCGAGGGGATGCGCGGCGCCTCCTTGGCCTCGCCGGTCAGCCCCTCCAGCGGGAAGACCCGGCCGCGGTTGCGCGACGGCCTTGTCGCGGCGGGACCCGACTGCCCGGGAGCCGAAGGCGCCTCCTCGACGATCGTGTTCCAGCCGTTGCAGGCCTCGCAGCGCCCGCGCCAGCGGTTGTAGACCGCCCCGCAGGACTGGCAGACGAAGGTCTGATGGATCTTGGCCATTCGAATCCGGGGCGCCGTCGGTCCGGCGGATCAGCGGGGAGGTGCGTCAGCCTACATAATCTCGAACATAACGAGAACCCAGCCCGGTCAGGATCTCGTAGCCGATCGTGCCGGCAGAGCGCCCGACCGCGTCGATGTCGAGGATGTCGCCGATCAGCACCGCGGTTGCGCCGCGCGTCGCGGCGGGCGCCGCAGTGACGTCGAGGATGATGAGATCCATCGAGACGAGGCCGAGGATCGGGCAGGGCACGCCGCCAACCAGCGCCTGCCCGCGCCCGCTGACCGCCCGCGGGAACCCGTCGGCGTAGCCGAGGGAGAGCGTCGCGAGCCGGCTCGGCCGGGGCGCGGTCCAGCGGCCGTTATAGCCCGCGGTCGCCCCGACTGCGACGTCGCGTACCTGTGCGATCAGCGCCTCCAGCCGCACCACCGGGCGCATCGGGTTGGCGCCCCCCGGAATCGGGTTGCCGCCGAACAGGGCGTAGCCCGGCCGCAGGAGATCGTGCCGGGCCCCGTCGAGGAAGACGCCCGACGAGTTCGCCAGCGAGGCCCGGAGTTGCGGATACGCCGCCCGGACGCGGGCGAAATCGGCGATCTGCCGGGCGTTGACCGGATCCTCCGGCTTCTCGGCGCTGACGAAGTGGCTGAGGAGAAGATCGATCCCGGCCGCGGTGATCCGCCCATCGCCCGCGAGATCGAGCGCCTCCGGCACGGGCAGGCCCAGACGGTTCATGCCGGTATCGACGTGGAGTGCCGCCGGCAGGCGGCCGGACGAGAGCGCCGCCCAGTCCGACAACTCCGCGATGCTGCCCAGCACCGGGCGCAGCTCGTGCGCCGCGAAGGCTTCCGCGGCGCCCGGTGGCAGACCGTTCAGGATGTAGATCGCCGCCTCGGGCAGGGCGGCACGGGCCGCGACCCCCTCCGACAGATGGGCGACGAAGAAGGTCCGGCAGCCGGCGGCCCACAGGGCCGGCCCGACGCGACCGATGCCGCAGCCGTAGGCGTCGGCCTTCACCACGGCGGCGCAGTCGGCGCCCGCGCCGCGGGCCGCCAGGAACCGCCAGTTGGCCACGATCGCCCCGAGGTCGATCGTGAGCCGGGCGCCGTGGGCGCCGATCTCCGTCACAGGTCCGGCCTCGGCCACGCAGACCGCCTCCATCCATTCGCCACCGGGGCTCCGGAAGCACAGACCGGACCCCAGGCCGGACCCATAGCACCGGTACGGCGCCCGGGTGGAGCCGGGCCCTCGGCGCGGCGGCTCGCGCCCTGGTGAACGGCGCGGCTGATGCAAGGACGGCACAGCGCGCGATCAGGCGGGCTCGCGAGGGTGACGGCCGAGATCCGGCTTGGTATAAATCCACCGCGGTCCGGGGGAGCCGCAGGTCGGACACGGCATCCCCGCGGGTACCAAAAAGTTTAACGATGCCGTTTACCGTCCTGGATCTCGCCGTGCTCGGCATCGTCGCGGTTTCCGCGCTGCTCGCGGCCGTGCGCGGCGTCACCCGCGAGGTGCTGGCGATCGTCGCCTGGGTTGCCGCCGCCGCGGTCGCCTGGACGCTCCATCCGATGCTGCTGCCGACCGTGAAGCAGCACGTGAACAGCGACACCGTCGCGCTGGTCGCCTCGATCGCGGCGATCTTCCTCGGCACCCTGATCATCGTGTCGATCATCACGGTCAAGATTTCCGACGTGGTGCTCGATTCGCGGATCGGCGCCGTCGACCGTTCCCTCGGCTTCCTGTTCGGCGCGGCCCGCGGCTTCCTGATCTGCGTGATCGGCTGGGTGTTCCTGTCCTGGCTGGTCCAGGGCAAGGTGCCGGACTGGGCCGCCCAGGCCCGCACGCGCCCGATGCTGGAGAAGTCCGGCGACGCCCTCGTGGCGCAGCTGCCCGAGAATCCGGAAGGCTTCCTCAAGCAGTTCAAGAAGCCGAAGGTCGCCACGCCGCCCAATGAGGCGGCCGACGCCCCGGCCGAGACCGACGCGGCGCCCCAGCGCCGGACCGAGACCGCGCCGACCCCGACGCGACGCTGATCTGCGGTATTCGCCGTAGGACTCGTCGTGCGGAACGCCTAGATAGCGGTTCCGGTGGTGCACGGATTGCTTCCGCGACGACCGGCGCGTCGGCCCTTCGCCGCCGGGATCTGTGAGTGATCGACCGCCTCATGTCACACGCCGCCGCCTCCACCGACGCTTTCAATTTCGATCTCGATGGCGACACGCTCCGGGAGGAGTGCGGCGTCTTCGGCATCTTCGGCCATCCGGAGGCCTCGGCCATCGTCGCGCTGGGGCTGCACGCCCTTCAGCACCGCGGCCAGGAGGCGGCCGGCATCGTCTCCTTCGACGGCTCGGTGTTTCACTCCGAGCGGCGCCCCGGCCTCGTGGGCGATTCCTTCTCCGACGGCGACACCATCGCCCGCCTGAAGGGCCGCGCCGCCATCGGGCACGTGCGCTACTCGACCACCGGCGGGACGATCCTGCGCAACGTCCAGCCGCTCTTCGCTGAGCTCGCCAGCGGCGGGCTGGCAGTCGCCCATAACGGCAATCTCACCAACGCCCTGTCGATCCGACGCGACCTCGTCCGCGACGGTGCGATCACCCAGTCGACCTCCGACACCGAGGTGATCCTCCACCTTGCGGCCCGCTCCCGGAAGCCGCGGATCATCGAGCGCTTCATCGACGCCCTGCAGGCGATCCAGGGCGCCTACGCGATCGTGGCGCTCACCAACAAGAAGCTGATCGGTGCCCGCGACCCGCTGGGCATCCGCCCGCTGGTGCTGGGCGAGCTGGACGGCCGCTACATGCTGGCCTCCGAGACCTGCGCACTGGACATCATCGGCGCCCGGTTCGTCCGCGACATCGAGAACGGCGAGATCGTGGTGATCTCCGAGGAGGGGATCGAGTCGATCCGCTTCGCCGACGCCGTGCCGATGCGGCCCTGCATCTTCGAATACATCTACTTCGCCCGGCCGGACTCGGTAGTGAACGGCAAGAGCGTCTACGGGGTGCGCAAGGCGATCGGCCGGGAACTGGCCCGCGAAGCCGCCGTCACGGCCGACATCGTCGTGCCGGTGCCGGATTCCGGCGTCCCGGCGGCACTTGGCTTCTCGCAGGAGACCGGGATTCCCTTCGAGATGGGGATCATCCGCAACCATTATGTCGGGCGGACCTTCATCCAGCCGACCCAGTCGGTGCGCGAACTCGGCGTGCGGATGAAGCACTCGGCCAACCGCGCGGCGATCGAGGGCAAGAGCATCGTCCTCGTGGACGACAGCCTCGTGCGCGGCACGACCTCGGTGAAGATCGTCCGGATGATGCGCGAGGCCGGGGCCGCCGAGGTGCATTTCCGGATCGCTTCGCCGCCGATCACCTACCCGGATTTCTACGGGATCGACACGCCCGAGCGGGAGAAGCTGCTCGCCGCGACCCACGATCTCGAGGCGATGCGCAAGTATATCGGCGCGGATTCGCTCGCCTTCCTGTCGATCCCCGGCCTCTACCGGGCAATGGGCGAGGAGGCCCGGAACGCCGCCTGCCCGCAATACACCGACCATTGCTTCACGGGCGACTACCCGACCGGCCTCACGGACCTCTCCATCGCCGGCCCGAAGCGCTTCGCCATGCTGGCCGAGGCGGATTGACGGATCTGCGGATTCCGTGCGCGGACGGGCATCCCCCGCGGGCGGAAATGCGCTAGGTCCTCTCCATGGCTGAGTCTCAGAAACCCCTGGAAGGCCGCGTCGCGGTCGTCACCGGCGCGTCCCGCGGCATCGGGCGCGCTGCCGCCTTGGCGCTCGCCGGCGCCGGCGCCCACGTGATTGCGGTGGCGCGCACCGTCGGCGCCCTGGAAGAGCTGGACGACGCCGTGCGGGCGGCCGGCTCCAGCGCCACCCTCGTGCCGTTCGACCTCGCCGATTACGACGCGATCGACCGCCTCGGCGCGGCGATCAACGAGCGCTGGAAGCGCCTCGACATCCTGATCGCCAATGCCGGCATCCTCGGCGCGCTCATGCCCATCGGCCACATCACCCCGAAGATCTGGGGGCAGGTGATGGACGTGAACGTCACCGCCAACTGGCGCTTGATCCGCTCCCTCGATCCGCTGCTGCGCATGTCGGATGCCGGGCGGGCGATCTTCGTCTCCTCGGGGGCGGCCTCGAAGTGCCGGCCCTACTGGGGACCCTACTCGGTGTCGAAGGCGGCACTGGAGGCCCTGGTGCGGACTTACGCGGCCGAGAACGAGAGCACGGCGATCCGGGCGATGCTCGTCAACCCAGGTCCCCTGCGCACGGGGATGCGCCGCTCGGCCATGCCGGGCGAGGACCCGGAGACACTGCGGACCCCGGAGGACCTCGCCCCTCATTTCGTGCGCCTCGCCAGCCCGGCTTGGACCGAGACCGGCGCGCTCTACGATTTCCCCACCGACCGGGTGCTGCGCTTCCGCGCACCCGAGTAATGGGGTCCGGGGCCTGCGGCCCCGGCGGGTGGCGGGCAGAGCCCGCCGAGTCTGGGAATTGCGATGATCGACGTCCGCTGCATCTGCGCGATCGGCCTGCGGGGCCAGCTCGGCCTGAACGGCCACCTCCCCTGGGAGGGCAACACCGATCCGCTGTTCGTGGAAGACGTGACGCGCTTCTTCGCGCTGACCATGGGCCACGTGCTGATCGCCGGGCCGAAGACCGTGGCCTCGGTCCCCGAATTCGCCTTCAAGGACCGCACCATCGACGTGATCCGCAGCCACGAGGACCCCGAAGAGGTGCTCAAGCGCTATCCCGGCCGGCGGATCTTCGTCGGCGGCGGGATCGCGGTGTGGAACGTCTACGCCAAGTACATCCAGAACTGGGACATCACCCGCCTGCCCTACGACGGCGAGGCCGACCGCTGGTTCGATCCCGCCTGGCTGGTGGGCGGACCGCTGCGCGCGGCCTGAACGGCACCTTCCCGTGAGCCGGCGCGTTGGCCGCGCACGCGTCGCGTTTCCGGAGGCCACGATGAGCGCCCACAGCTACCGCTTCGGCATCGAGGAGGAATACTTCCTGGCCGATGCCGAGACCCGTGGGACACCGCGCGGCGACCTCGCCGCCTTCCACGCGCGGGTGAAGGCGGAACTCCCCGAGACGGGACGCGAATTGGTCGCCGCACAGGTCGAGGTCTGCACCCCGCCGCTCACCGACGCGAGCGCCGCCCGGGCGAATCTCGGCGGCCAGCGGGCCCGGCTCGCCGGCATCGCCGCGGAGAATGGGCTGGCGCTCCTCGCCTGCGGCACGCATCCCCTCGCGCGCTGGTCGCGCCAGACCGCCACGGACGGCGAACGCTACAAGGGCATCCTGTCGGATGTCGGCATCGCCGCCCGGCGGGCCCTGATCTGCGGGATGCATGTCCATGTCGAGGTGCCGGACCCGGAGGCCCGCATCGATCTCATGAACCGGCTGCTGCCGTTCCAGCCGCTGCTGCTCGCCCTCTCGGCCTCCTCGCCGTTCTGGCAGGGCGAGGCGACGGGGCTCAAGGCGTACCGGCTCAGCGTCTTCGGCGAGCTGCCCCGCACCGGCCTGCCGGAGCTTTTTTCCGATGCCGCCGCCCATGCGCGGTTCGTCGCCATCATGACCCGCTCGGGCGCCATCGCCGATGCGAGCTTCCTGTGGTGGTCGCTGCGCCCCTCGATCAAGTTCCCGACGCTGGAATTGCGCATCGCCGATGCCTGCACGCGGCTCGACGATTCGCTCTGCGTCGCCGCCCTGTTCCGCTGCCTCGTGCGCCTGTGCGTGCGCCGGCCGGACCTCCATGCCGATCTCGACGGCGTCTCGCGGGCGCTGGCCTCCGAGAACCTCTGGCGCGCCCAGCACAGCGGCGTGGCCGCGGCGCTGATCGACGAGGCGCGGGGCGACGCCGTCCCGTTCCCGGAGGCGCTGGAGGCGGTGCTCGCCCTCGTGGCCGAGGATGCGGACGCCCTCGGCTGTGCAGCGGACGTGGCCCGGGCCCGGTCGATCGTGGCCGAGGGGACCAGCGCGGACGGGCAGATCGCGGCTTTCGAGGCCGCGCTGTCCGAGGGCAAGGACGAGCGCGCCGCGCTGGCGGCGGCGGTGGACTGGATCGCCGACGCGGCGCGGTAGAGCGGGCCCCGTCCGCCCGCCGCATCCTGAGGTGCGGGAATGCAACGCAGGCCTCGACGGGGACCCCCGCCCGGCCGCGGCTGGATCAGCCCTTGTCGAACGGATTCTGCGAGGTCCGCAAGCTCAGGCGGATCGGTGTGCCCGGCAGGTCGAAGGCCTCGCGCAGGCCGTTCACGAGGTAGCGCGTGTAGGATTTCGGCAGGGCGTTGAGCTGGTTGCCGAACAGCGCGAAATGCGGCGGCCGGCTCTTCACCTGCGTGGCGTAGCGGATCTTGATCCGCCGGCCCGACACCGCCGGCGGCGGGTTGCGGGACGTCGCCTCGTTCAGCCAGTCGTTGATGCGCGAGGTCGAGATCCGCCGGTCCCAGACCTCGGAGGCCTGCACCACCGCCTGCATCAGCTTGTCGACGCCGTCGCCGGCCAGCCCCGAGAGCGGCACGACCGCGACGCCGCGCACCTGCGGCAGCAGCCGGGTGCAATCCTCGCGCAGCTGCTTCAGCAGGCCCGGCTGGTCGGCCACGAGGTCCCACTTGTTGAGGCCGATCACCAGGGCGCGGCCCTCGCTCTCGACGAGGTCGACGATGGTGAGATCCTGCTTCTCGAAGGGGATCGTGGCATCGAGGAGCACCACCACCACCTCGGCGAAGCGCACGGCGCGCAACCCGTCCGAGACCGCGAGCTTCTCCAGCTTGTCGTCGATCCGGGCGCGGCGGCGCATCCCGGCGGTGTCGTGCAGCTTGATCCGCCGCCCGCGCCATTCCCAATCGAGGGAGATCGAGTCGCGGGTGATGCCGGCCTCGGGGCCGACGAGCAGCCGGTCCTCGCCGAGCATGCGGTTGATCAGCGTCGACTTGCCGGCATTCGGGCGACCGACAATGGCGACCTTAAGAGACCGGCCGCCAGGGGCGTCCGCGTCGTCCTCCTCGTCCTCGTCCTCGTCGCGCTGGGGCAGGGCGCCCTTGAGCGCCTCGTGCAGCTCGCCCAGGCCCTCGCCATGCTCGGCGGAGAACGGGATCGGGTCGCCGAGCCCGAGGGTGAAGGCCTCGTAGGCCCCGGCGAGCCCGGCCCCGCCCTCGGCCTTGTTGGCGATCAGGATCACCGGGCAGCCGGCCCGGCGCACCAGTTCGGCGAAGGGCTGGTCGGCCGGCAGCACGCCGGCGCGGGCGTCGATCACGAACAGCACCACGTCGGCGGCGAGGATCGCCGCTTCGGTCTGCATCCGCATCCGGCCCGTGAGGGTCGCGGCGTCGGCCTCCTCCAGGCCGGCGGTGTCGATCACCCGGAACTGGAGGCCGCCGAAGGTGACGTCGCCCTCGCGCCGGTCGCGGGTGACGCCCGGGCGGTCGTCGACCAGCGCGAGCTTCTTGCCCACGAGGCGGTTGAACAGGGTCGACTTGCCGACGTTCGGCCTCCCGACGATCGCGACGGTCGGCATATCCATGGTGGTTCTCGAAACAGTCCGAACAGAAATCAGCGCGTGATCGGCGGGGGCGGGGCAGCGGGCTCGGGCTTGGCCTCGGTCACCGTCACGGGGCCGCCCGCGACGATCGCCGCGTAGACCTCGATCCGATCCCGCAGGTTCCGCGGGGTATCAGGATCGGCCACGATCTGGTCGAACCAGCGTCCGGCCTCCTCGTAATCGCCCTTCTTCAAGGCGGCGAGGCCCAGCATCTCCCGGGCGGTGTGGCGGAACGGGGTGCCGGCGGCCAGGCCCTGGAGGTTGGCCAGCGCCGGATCCGGGTTCGGCCCGTCGAGGCGCAGCAGGGCCGCGCGCAGGCGCGCGAGGTCGCGCAGGCCGTCGCCCAGGCCGGTATCGTCGGCGAGCTTGTCGAACTCCGCGGCGCCTGCCGCGGCGTCGCGCTTGCCGGTCTCGGCCGCCGCCCGGAACCGGGCGAGCAGGCGGTAGCCCGCCGGGCCCTGCGCTTCCAGGGCGTCGAAGGCCTTGTCGGCCTCCGCGACCTTGCCGTCCTTGGCGAGGCGGTTGGCGTCGTCGAACTGCACCGAGGCCACCTCGGCCGCCGCGCGCTGCTGGGCCTGCCAGTAGCGCCAGCCCGCGACGCCCGCCACCACGAGCACGGCGAGCGCGATGATCACGCCGCTGTAGCGCTTCCAGATCTGAAGGATCCGGTCGCGGCGGTAATCCTCGTCGACCTCGCGAAGGAACTCGTTGTTCTCGGCCATTCTATCCCGGCCCGCATGATTTCAGCGGACCACCTCGTCTCGTTCGGGCCCCGCGCCTAACACACGGGCGCGGGGTTGGCGACAGGCAGTGTCTCAGGCGGTGCCCGGCCAGACCGGCACGCCGATCACCGGATAGTGCAAATAGCGGGCGAAAACGAACCACGCGGCCGTCCCGATCACCAGAGCCAGGATGTCGTTGCGCCAGCCCTGCGGGGCCACCGCCGGCCCGCCATGCTGAGCCGCGACCGCCCCCGGGGCGAGAGCCCGGCGCTTGGCGCTGATCCGCGCCGCCACCGCCCAGGCGAGGAAGCCGCCGAACAGCAGCATAGAGCCGAGATCGCCGTTGGCCAGGAGATGCGCGGTGGCCCAGATCTTCACGGCGAGCAGCATCGGGTGCTTGGCCTTGGCGCGGATATGGCCCGGCAGGTAGGCGGCGGCCAGGCACACGAAGGCGAGCCAGACCAGCGTCAGGGCGAGGTGGCGCGTCCAGACCGGCGGATCCCAGACCGGGATGTAGCCGGCGAGCCGGTAATCGTGGAAGCCGATGCCGATCAGCACCAGCCCGAGCAGCGACAGGGCGATGTAGCCGAGCTTGTAGCGGCCCTCGCCGATCCGGTCGACGATCGCGGCGCGCCGGGTGCGGGCCATCGAGAAGGCATGCGTGCCGAGAAACAGCACCAGCCCGAGGATCAGGAGAACCATAGGAGACTTTCAGTCGGGCCGCACGGCCGGCGGCAAGCACTCTGTAATGGTTCTCAAGCGAATCTCCGCCTGTTTGTCCAGGCGCGGCCGGGACGCAGCCGGATGGCGACCATGGGCTGGGCGGATCGGGTGTCCGGGATGCGACGCGGCGGTGCCACGCTGCGATCGCGCGGGTTTGAGCAGCCGGCGCCGCGCAGTCTCCCTCCCTCCTCTGCGGGGGAGGGCGGCACGGCCGTCAGCCCGGGTCGGGCGAGGGGAGCCCCGTTTCCGGAGGGACCGCCACCTGCGCTGAAGCCTGCACCGTCGCACCGCCGCGCTCCCCGCCCGCTTCGCAGAAAACCCTCCCCCGCAGAGGGGTGTGGGAGGGCGGTGCGCCTTGGCCGCGTGGCGCTGCTGGTCCTGATCCCCTTCGCAACCCCCGCCTCCGCCGATCCCCCGCTCTCGGCCCTGACCCTGGTCGGGCCGCCGACGGAGATCTTCAAGGCCGGCCGCGATGCCTGCGACGGCGCCGACGTCCCCGACGCGCCGGCCCGTGCCTTCCGCGACGCCGCGGGCGCGGTGGCGCTCTACGGGATGCATTACCGCAACCGGGCGCTGCGCGGCCCGGATCTCGGCCAGCTCAAGCTCGACTGCACGGTGGTGCTCGATTCGGGTGAGAAATCCGATCCTGCGGCCTACGACGACCGCTCCTGGATCACCGCCACCTGGACCGAGGACGGCGCCCGCGTGGCCGCACTCCTCCACCACGAGTACCAGGCCAACGAGCATCCGGGCCGCTGTCCGGCGGCCACCTACATGGCCTGCTGGTACAACACGATCACGGCCGCCACCTCGACGGATGGCGGCCGTAGCTTCAAGCGGCAGAGCCCGCCCGTGGTGGTCGCCGGAGCCCCGTTCCGGCAGGAGAGCGACCAGGGCCGCCACCGCGGCTTCTTCAATCCGTCGAACATCGTCGCGGACGGGAGATGGCGGTACTTCCTCGCCTCGACCACCGGTTGGACCCGGCCCGGCAGCGACCAGGAATCCGGGATCTGCCTGTTCCGCAGCGACGATCCGGCCGATCCGACCCGCTGGCGCGCCTGGACCGGCACCGGTTTCACCGCCGCCTTCCCGGACCCCTACCGCGCCGCCCGCCCGAACACGGCGACCTGCCGGCCGGTCGGGCCGTTCCCGGGCCCGGTCGGGGCCGTCGTCCGGCACCGCGGCTCGGGCGCCTGGATCGCCGTGTTCATGGCCAAGGCGGCCGAGGGTTACCCGCAATCCGGCTTCTACTGGACCACCTCCCGCGACCTGATCACCTGGGACAGCCCGCGCCTGCTCCTCGCGGGCGCAACCCTCTACGACGACCCGTGCGCGGCCACGGCGCCGCTCATCGCGTATCCGTCGCTGCTCGATCCGGACGCGCGGGGCCGCAATTTCGACGATGTCGGAGACCGGGCGCTGCTCACTTATGCGCGCCTGCGCACGGAGGGCTGCACGATCACCTCCGACCGGGACCTGCTGCGCCGCCCGGTGGCGATCCACGTCTGGCCCTGATCGCGCTTGACCGGGATGCGGCCGCCGCGCCACTCAGGGCCTGAGAGGTTCGCATGGACGCGCAAGCCGATACGCCGATTCGCGATGCCGCCGCGCTGCGCGGGCAGTTCGGGCCCGTCGGACCGCTCGCCGCCCGCAAGGTGCTCGACCACATAGACGATTACGGCCGCCGCTTCATCGCCCTGGCGCCATTCCTGGTGGTGGCGAGCGCGGACAAGGCCGGCCATGTCGACGCCAGTCCCCGGGGCGATGCGCCGGGCTTCGTCGCCGTTGCGGATTCCCGGACCCTGGTGATCCCGGACCGGCGCGGCAACAACCGCATCGACACGTTCCTCAATCTGCTCGAGAGCCCGGGCGTCGGGCTGATCTTCCTCGTGCCGGGGATCGACGAGACCTTCCGGGTGAACGGCACCGCCGCGCTGACGCAGGACGCCGCGCTGCTCGAGCCCATGCGCGCCCAGGGCAAGGTGCCGGCCGCCGGGCTCGTCGTGCAGGTGCGCGAGGCGTTCTTCCATTGCGGCAAGGCGATGATCCGCTCCGGGCTCTGGGATCCGGCGCGTCATGTCGCGCGCGACACCTTCCCGAGCCTGGGACGCATCCTGTCCGATCAGACTGCGGCCGCCGACGTGGCGGAGGCCGAGGCCACCATCGCCGACGCCTACCGGACGCGGCTCTACTGACCGGATTGGCCGAGCGCTCGTGCGTCGGATGCGACGGAGCGCACCGGCTGGCCGATCCGCTGGCAGACCACCGTGCCGAGGGTCACGCTCAGCATCAGGGCGGTGCCCGAGAGCAGCATCGTGGTTGCCCGGGCATAGGCACGGCCGACATGGATCAGCAGGCAGCCGGATGCGAAGATCGCGAAGGCCGGGAGCAGATGCTGCACGGGCGACGTCCTCTCTGGCTGCGGACGGACTGTCCGGGGTGCGGGGACCGAGGACCATCGTCAGCGCGCGGCGTGAAAACGCGGTTAATGTCGCGTATAGCTGTCGTCGGAGTGGACCGGCCGGAGAGGATCCCGCATGCCGCATTCGAGGGTTCCGGAGGCCGAGATCGGGACGGTCGGGACGGCGTCGGCCGACCCCCGCGACACGGCGCTTCTGGGCGCGGGTGCCATCGGCGCCGGGACGGTCGGGGCGTCAGCGCTGGGTGCGCTGGCCCTCGGGGCCGCGGCGCTCGGCGTCGTCGCGGTGGGCGCCTTCGTGATCGGACGCCTTTCGGTGGGGCGGGCCCGGGTCGGCTCCCTGGAGATCGGCGCGCTGGAGATCGACACGCTCACGGTGCGGTCTCTGCGGATGCCCGACCGGGATCCGGGTTGAGACACGGTATGAGTTTCCGGGCGGCCCATCGGCGCCGCGCGGATAGCGAGGAGGGGAGCGATGACCGATCGGAAGCCGCCCTTTCGGCCCGCGGATGCGGTCGATGTCCTCGGTGAGGTCGAGGGTGATTTCGTCCTGCCGCTCTGCCTGCCGGGATCCAACCTGCTGATCGGCGAGGATCTCGCCATGCTGGTCCTCAGCACGATCCACGGGCAGCGGGTCGGCCTGCCGCTCAGCCCCCAGGGCGTCGCCGACCTTCACACGGTCCTGGGCGAGGCCCTGCGGCTGCTGCAGGCGCGCGAGCGCGGGCCGGTGCAGTAGCTTCGGCCCGTCGCCGGGGCGGCGAAAGGCTTCGTTGAGGCGGCCGGGATAGACAGGTCCCGGACCCTCTCCGTGGCGGCCGATGCGCGCTCCGTTGCTTCTCCTGCTGCTGACCTGCGCGGCCCCCGCGCAGGCCCGGCCCGCGACCTTTCTGGCGGTGCATGCGCTCGGCATGGCGTCCCTGCCGCCGGTTCCCCCGGTTGCCGCGCCGGCGCCGGCCGTCGCCGATGCGCGAGCCCGCTTCCTGCCGCTCATCGCCCGCGAGGCCGCAGGCACCGGCCTGCCGCTCGCGGTCGCCGACGCCGTCGCGCGGATCGAGAGCGGCTACGATCCCACCGTGGTCGGCAGCGTCGGCGAGGTCGGTCTGATGCAGGTCCGGCCCACCACCGCGGCGATGCTCGGCTTCCGGGGCACCGTCGCCGAGCTGGCGGCCCCGGAGATCAACGTTCGCTACGGCGTACGCTATCTCGCCGAAGCCTGGCGCCGGGCCGACGGCGACCTCTGCCGCGCCCTTATGAAGTACCGGGCGGGACACGGGTCGGAGGTGATCTCGCCCCTGTCGCAGCTCTACTGCGCCCGCGCCCAGGCGATCCTGGCCGATCCCGAAGCGCGCCTCGTCCGGGCAAGCGCCCGCCCAGCCGTCCCGTTCCGCCTCGCCGACAAGCAGGGGCGCCCCGTCCACCGGACACGCGCGGTCGCCGAGCCGACGCCGCCGCTCTCGTTCTGGGAGGCGCACCGCGCGCGGATCGCCCGGCTCAACGCCGCCGTGCTGGCGCGCTGGCGGGCCCGCGGCGTGACGGCCGCCCCCACAGGCCATCCCTCCGGCGAGCCGGCGGGCGGGTAGGGCGGATCAGTCCTCGGCCCCGTCCGACCGCGCCCCCCGGGCGACCTCGCGCATGGCGGCATCCGGCAACGGGCGCTGGAGCCGGAGCGCCTCCGCGGTGGGCGCCTCGAGCCAGGTCGCCCATTCCTCCGGTTGCGTGAGCAGCACCGGCATCGCCTTGGGATGGACCGGCCCGACGACGCCGTTCGCCTCCGTGGTCAGGAAGGCGAACAGCCGGTGCTCCGCGGCGACCCGGTCCGGGTTCTCGCGCTTCGTCCCCCGCACGCCCGTCCAGGGCCGCCAGATCCCCGCGAAGGCGAAGAGCGGCCGATCCTCGTCGAGGGCGAACCAGACCGGCGTCTTCCGCGGCTTGGTGTCGGCGTACTCGCTGAAGGCGGTGACCGGCACGAGGCAGCGATGGGCGACCCCGAGCCAGGGTCGCCAGTGCGGGCTCGCGACGTTGCGCACGTTGGTGATCGGATGCTCGCCGAACGCCTTCGGCCCCGGCATGCCCCAGCGCATCATCGCGAGGTCCCGTCCGGCGGTGCCGTTCAGGACCACCGGCGCCAGCTGGTCGGGAAAGATAGCCGGCAACGGCGGAAGATTTCCGGTGCGGTCCTCCGCGATCGCGAAGGCCCGGCGCAGATCCGCGGGGCCGGTCCGCAGGCTGTAGAGGTTGCACATGGGCGTCCCGGACGGTTGGTGGGCACGGCGCCGGCTCTACACGCTTCCGGGATGCCGCGCCCAGCCGGGCCTACGGGGATACGCCCCGGCCGATCGGCGGCCGGAGCGCGCCGCCTCAGTTCAGGTGAAACACCACCTTCACGCAGCCGTCCTTCTTGTCGCGGAAGGCCTTGTAGAGGTCCGGCCCATCCGCGAGGTCGTGCGAGCGGTGGGTGATCAGGGAGGTCATGTCGATCTTGCCCTCTTGGATCAGCTTGGTCAGCGGCTCGAGATAGCGCTTCACATGGGTCTGGCCGCTCTTGAGGGTCAGGCCCTTCTGGACGATCGAGCCCATGTTGACCGGGATCGGTCCGCCATAGACGCCGGGCACCGAGACGATCCCACAGGGCCGGACCGCCTTGATGGCTTCGGCCAGCGCGTAGGGCCGCTCGGTGGCGGTCAGCTTCTCCTGGACGGCGGAGAGCACGCCAGTGAGGCCGCCATGGCCGGCACTCGCCTCCATGCCGACGCAGTCGATCACGCCGTCGGCACCCTGGCCCTTGGTGATCTCCTTGATTCGCTCGAACACGTCCTCGTTCATGAAGTCGATGATGTCGGTGGCGCCGGCCTTCCGGGCGAGGGCGATGCGCTCGGGCACGGTCTCGATGGCGATGATCCGCTCGGCCCCCATGATCTTCGCCGATTGGATCGCGAAGATGCCGACCGGGCCGGCGCCCCAGACCGCAATCGTCTCGCCGCCCTGGATCTCGCAATGCTCCGCGCCCTGCCAGCCGGTGGGCAGGATGTCGGTGAGGAACAGGACGGATTCGTCGTCCATGCCTTCCGGCACCTTCATTGGCGCGACGTCGGCCATCGGCACACGGACATACTCGGCCTGGCCACCGGCATAGCCGCCGGTCAGGTGCGAGTATCCGAACAGGCCGGCCGTCGTGTAGCCGAACTGCGCGGCCGCCATCTCGGCGTTGCGGTTTGAGCGCTCGCAGACCGAGTAATTGCCGAGCTTGCACTGGCGGCATGCGCCGCAGTTGATGTTGAAGGGCACGACGATCCGATCGCCCTTTTTGAACTTGGTGAAGCCGGTCCCGACCTCCACGATCTCGCCCATGAATTCGTGGCCGAGGACGTCGCCGCTCTTCATGGTCGGCATCTGGCCGTCCATCAGATGTAGGTCCGAGCCGCAGATCGCGCAGCTCGTGACCTTGATGATCACGTCGCGGGAATCCTCGATGACCGGGTCCGGGACCGTGTCGCAGCGGATATCGTTGCGGCCGTGCCAGCACAGTGCCTTCATCGCGAGGATCTCCGGAGACTTTCGGGAATGCGGCCGGCTCGGCCGCCTTCCGGGTAAAGCCGTCGGCGGTACGGCCAAGTTCCCCGGGATCGCGTTTGGGAATCGCCTCGCCGACAGCCGAACCCTCGGACCGCCAGCCGCAGCGTTGTGGCCATGACAGGTTCAGGGCCGTCGATCTCAGGCTGGGCGGGGCTGCTGGACCGGCTCAGGACGAGAGGTTTACAAATGTTTCACGTGAAACAGCGGTGTTCACCGCCCTTTTACGGTCCGGGACGGTGCCAGGTCTGCCTGCCTCAGGCGATCCCGTCGATGCCGATGGGGAGCTGCTCCGGACCGCGCAGGGACGCGCCCGGGCGATAGGGGGGCGGATCCTGCGGCAGACGCGGGGCGATCAGGCGGCGGCTCAGCGCCACCAGGGCGATCTCGGCCTCGATCCGCGCCAGAGGCGCGCCGACGCAATAATGCAGGCCGCCGCCGAAGCCGAAATGCTCGATATCGGACCGGTCCGGATCGAAGCGGTCAGGGGCGTCGAACCGGGCCGCATCGCGGTTCGCGGCGGCGAAGAGCAGGATGACGGGCGCGCCCTTCGGGATCGTCTCGCCGGCCACCGTGATCGCGCCGAGGGCCTTGCGGGTCCGGAAATGCACCGGCGGTTCGTAGCGCAGAACCTCCTCGATCAGGCGGGGGGCACGTTCGGGATCGGCGCGGAGCCGCTCCAGCTGCTCGGGATGCCGGAGCAGGGTCAGCATAGCGTTGGTGATGAGGTTCACGGTGGTTTCGTGGCCTGCCACCAGCAGAAGGACCGCCGTCGACAGGAGATCGAAATCGCTCAGCTGCTTGCGGCCGTCCGGACCCGGCGCGGCCAGACCGCTCAGCATGTCGTCGGTCGGGCGCCGCCGCTTCTCGCGGATGAGGTCGCGCATATAGGCTGCGATCTCGTCGAAGGCCCCGACGATCTTGCGGCGGGTCGTGTCGTCGTGGCGCGCGTCCGGCTCCACCGCGGTGGCGAGCTGCGTCGCCCAGGCCTGGAACCGCGGCTCGTCCTCCCGCGGAACGCCGAGCAATTCGCAGATCACCGTCACCGGCAGGGGATAGGAGAGATCGCTGACGAGGCAGACCTCCCGGCGTCCCCGACATGTATCGATCAGGGCGTCCACCTCGCGGGCGATCCTTGGCCGCAGGGCCTGCACGCGCGCGATCGAGAATTCCCGCATGACGAGGCTGCGCAGCCGGTCATGGTCCGGCGGGTCGCGGAAGATGAACGGTCGGTGCGTGGCGCTGATGCGGTTCTTGATCGGATTGAGGATCAGGTCCTTGAGCGGGTTGCCGGTGCGCGGACGCCGGGGCGGCGGCAGATCCTCGGAACTGAGCCGCGGATCGAACAGCAATCCGCGGATCGCCGCGTGCGTGGAGACGACGTAGCTGCCGTCGCGCTGGCGGGAGACCGGCCGCTGCCGCAACCGGGCATAGAGCGGGTACGGATCGGCCCGGTTTGCCGGATCCATCACGGCGGCGAACAATGCGTCGTCAGACATCGACGGTCTCGGTGGATGGGCGCGCCGGGGCGGCTTGGCGCGGAGACGGGAAGCCCGGGGCGGCGGTCTGAACGCGCGGCTGGTCGGTGGCGTCGATGATCGGCGGGAAGGCGGCGCCGGCCGTGATCGCCTCCGCGTAGGCGGGCAGCCAGCGGGCCTGATCGAACGAGACGGCCGCGATGCTGCGCCCGGCCCGGCCGTACACGGCGAGAAAGCGCCGGGAGGACCGAGACCCCTGCACCACCGCGACGGAATCGGCGCCCTCGGGAAGCCCGATCACCTTGATGTTGATCCCGAACTGGCTCGACCAGAAGGCCGGCAGGTGCGCGTAGGGGCGCTGGTCGCCGGGGCCGGCCAGCATGTTGCGCGCGGCGTGGGCCGCCTGCTCGACGGCGTTGCCCCAGTGCTCCACCGCGATCAGGCGATCGCCGTAGAGCGGGATCGGCCACCGGGCGACGTCGCCGGCGGCGTAGATGTCCGGGCAGGGCGCCCCGTCGGCGTCGAGGACACGGCAGGCCGCGTCGCAGGTCACCCCGCCGGCATCCGCCTTCAGGCCCGCGCCCCGCAGCCAGCCTGTCGCCCGGGTCGCCCCCAGGGCCGCGATGACGAGGTTGGTCTCGATCGTGCTGCCGTCGGCCAGTCGGGCCCGTGCCACATGCCCCGCCGCATCGCCCTCGAAGGCGCGCACCATCGTGTTGGGCCGGAACGCCGCGCCGGCGTCGCGCAGGCACGACGCGATCACCCCGCCGACGAAGCTTCCCAGGCCTCGAGCCAGGGGCGCCGGATTCGGATCCACGAGGGTCACGGGCAGGCCGAGATCGCGCAGGCACGACGCCGCCTCGCAGCCGATCAAGCCGCCGCCCACGATGAGCACCTGGCGCGGGCGGGAAACCAGGGCCTCCCGGAGAGCCGCGGCATCGTCGCGCCCGCGCAGGGTGAAGAGACCGGCGAGCCCGCCGCCGGTCTCGGCCGGCCAGGGCCGGGCCTCGGCGCCGGTGGCGATGAGGAGGGCCTCGTAGGCCAGGACCGACCCGTCGGCGAGCCGAAGGGTGCGGGCCGCCCGATCGAGGGAAATGGCCGGGCTTCCGAGGCGCCAGCGGGCGTGGAGGTCGGTCAGTTCCGGCAGCCGGGTGGCGTCGGCGGCGAGTTCCCCGGCGAGCACGTGCTTCGACAGGGGCGGGCGGTCGTAGGGGCGGTGCGGCTCGGCGCCGACCAGGGTGAGCGGGCCGTCATAGCCGCCCCGCCGCAGCGCCTCGGCGCCGCGCAGGCCGGCGAGGGATGCCCCGACCACGACGATGCCGGCGGGTTCGGGGGTCACGGGGCGTCTCCGTCATCCGGGCCGGCCTGGAGGCTGATGGCGCGGACCGGGCAGGCCTCGACGGCCCGCTCGACGGCGCCGCGCCGGTCGGCCGGCGGCGCAGGATCGTAGAACAGGATCTCATGGCCGCGGATGGCGAAGGCCTCCGGTGCGGCGTAGCAGCACTGGGCGTAGCCCTGGCAGCGGTTGAGGTCGACGACGACCCGGAGCGCCCCGGCGCCGGCGGCCGGCTTCATGCCGACCTCGCGAGACGGCCTGCGCCGCCGGCACCTGACCGTGCGAGGTCGTCCACCGCCGTCAGGATGGAGGCCATGGCGTCCCGGGCCGCGAAGGCGTCCCGCAGCGCCCCGGCGCGCGTCCGGAAGCCGGGCTCGTCGAGCACGCGCCCCACCGCGGCGCCGATGGCCTCCGGGCTCGGTGCGTTGGTCCCGAGGTTGATCCCGACGCCGGACCAGCCGATGCGCGCGTTCACCTCGGCCTTGTCCTCGGTCAGGCCGGCCGACACGATCGGCACGCCGGCGGCGAGGGCCTGCGAGACGCTCCCATAGCCGCCGTTGGTGACGAGCACGCTCACCCGCGGCAGCAAGTCCCGGAACGGCAGGAAGCACGACACCCGGGCATTGGCCGGGACCGGACCCGTCAGCGCGTCCACGGGACGGCCGCCGGTGGTGGCCAGGACCAGCAGATCGTCCCGGTCGGCCAGGGCCGCGAGGGTCGGCTCGACCAGCTCGCCGAAATCCGCGTTGGCCAGCGTCCCCTGGGTGACCAGCACGACGGGCCGGTCCGCCGCGTTCGCCTGTTCCAGCTCGGGCCACCAGTCCGGAAGCGGCGCGGGCGGCGTCGGCGGCTGGAGCAGGCCGATGAAGCGGAGGCCGGAGGGCAGGGTGCCGTAATCGTACTCGAAGCCCGGCACGGTCGGCTGCAGGAACAGGTCCGGCAGGATCACGATGGAATGCGGCAGCGAGGCCGGCAGCGGCGGCAGGCCGAGCCGCGCAAGCGTCGCGTCGGTATAGGCCCGCACCGGGTTGACGAAGGCCGCGTCCATGCCGGCCTTGAGGCTAGCATAGCGGACCAGGTCGTCCCGGTCGCGGGCCGGGGGCAGGCCGAGGCCCACGGGCGCATGGTCGGGCCGGTCGAGGAACAGGAAGCTGACGTTGACGGTCACGATGGGCGGCCGCGGCGCGGTATCGAGGAGCAGCGGCAGCACCCCGAGGAACATGCTGCCGGCCAGGATCACGTCGGGGGCCTCGGCGGCGATCAGCGCCCGCAGGGCGGCGGCCTGGACCGGCATGGGATCCACGAAGCGGCGCTCGAATTCCCGGCGGTAGCGCTCCGGGCCCGCGGGCAGTTCGGTCTCGCGGTACGCGGCCGCATGATGGTCCGCGTAGGGCGTGAACCGCAGACCCGCCGCCTCCACCTTCGGCCGGAAGGCCGGGTCGGTGAGAACGAGGACGTCGTCCCCCCGGGCGGCAGCCGTCCGCCCGATGGCGAGGAGCGGGTTCACGTGGCCGGTGAGCGGCGTCGCGGCGATCAGGATCTTCATCACGGCCTCTTCGAGCGCAGCCGGTCGAGCCGGCGGCGCTTCGGATCAGGGTGCCGGCGCCTTCATGCGCAGCGGCCCCGTTGCCCCCGGCGCGCCGGACTCACAGGGGGAATCGCAGCCGGGCCTGCGCAGTTACACAACCGGAGGGTGCTTCGTGCGGCACCGCACCATCGCACCCGGCCGAACAACCGCGCAAGATCCGAATGTCGGATGCCACGAGGCGCGCGCGGCCTGTCCAAGGCAGGGGCGCACCGGCCGTGGCGGCCATCCTCGGCGGACCGGAAAGCCGTCAGTCGACCACGACCACCCGGTTCGGCAACTCGTCCGGGTCGCCGGGCTCCGCGGGGAGATGTTCCGCCAGGCAGGCGCCGACACGCTCGACCGCCGCCGTCAGGCCATCCTCGACGGCGCCGCGACCGAGGGCCGGGACCAGCTCGGCGAGGATCCCGTCCCAGGCGGTGGGCGGGATCTCCCGGAGGACGCCGAGATCGGTGACGATCTCCGCGTGCCGCTCGGCGAGCGACAGGTAGAGCAGTACGCCGATGCGGCGGCGCGTCAGGCTCAGGCCTCGGGACCAGAAGGCCCGGCGGGCGGCCTCCCGGGCGCGGGCCCGGCGCAGCTGGCGCGGCACGAGGGCCATGCGCAGCCGCTCGTTCTGGCTTGCGACGAGGATCGCGGCCACGAGGGCCGCCTGCGCCAGCAGGATCGACGCGGCGCTCCAGGCCGTCAGGGCGATCAGCGGCCAGGGCAGGAGCAGCGCCGCCGCCAGGGTCGCGAGCAGGATCACGGAGCGATAGGCGCCGGCGCGCCGGCTGACCATCACGACGATCTCGCCGGATGTCCCGGCTTCCGCCCGGGCCACCGCGCGGGCGAGTCGCGCCCGCGCCTCCGGCGTCAGAACATCCGCGCGTCTACCAGTCACCGGAGGCTCCTCCGCCGCCCGACGAGCCGCCGCCGCCGGAAAAACCACCGTCGAAGCCCCCCGACGATCCGCTGTCCGAGAAGCCGCCGCCCCATCCGCCCGAGCCGGGGCCCGGCAGGATGACGAGGCCGCCGCCCCGCCCCGTCCTGCCGCCCCGGCTCATGCGCCAAGCGACGAAGAGCACGATCAGGAACAGGGCGATGAAGACCGCGACCTGGGCGGGATCGACCTCGTCGGCCCGCACCTGCGGCTTGCGTTGCCATTCCTGCGCGTCGCCCGACAGGATCGACAGGATGCCGTCGACGCCGGCATTGAGGCCGCCGAAATAATCGCCGGTCTTGAAGCGCGGGGTGATGGCGCTGGCGATGATGACCTTGGACAGGGCGTCGGTCAGCGCCCCCTCCAGGCCGTAGCCGACCTCGATCCGGACCTTCCGCTCGCTCGGCGCCACGAGCAGCAGGACGCCGTTGTTGGTCTTGGCCTGCCCGAGCTTCCAGTCCCGGAACAGGCGGTTGGCGTAATCCTCGACGGTCGTGCCCTGCAGGTTCGGAACCGTTGCAACGACCACTTGGTCCGAGGTCTTGTCCTCGTGCGCCTTCAGCTTGGCGTCCAGCGTGCCGCGCTGCTCCGGGGTGAGGATGCCGGCCGCGTCGATCACGCGGCCGGTCAGCGCCGGGAAGGTCAGCTCGGCCGCCAGCGCCCCGATCGCGGAGACCGTCAGGCAGGCTGCCAGGACGGCGAGCGACAGGGCGAGGCGCGCCCGGACGGGCATGGTCCGCCCCATGGTCCGCCCCCTGTGCCGCACCCTAGAACTTCACGTTCGGCGGCCGGTCGGCGTTCGGCGTCGCCGTGAAGGTCTCCATCGGCTTGGCGTCGGGATACAGGATCGCCGCGATCCAGCGGCCCGGGATCGTGCGCACCTCGGTGTTGTAGGCCTGGACGGCGGTGATGTAGTCGCGCCGCGCCACCGCGATGCGGTTCTCCGTGCCCTCGAGCTGGGATTGCAGGGCGAGGAAGTTCTGGTTCGACTTGAGGTCGGGATACTTCTCCACTGTCACCAGCAGGCGGCCGAGCGCCCCAGAGAGCTGGTTCTGGGCGTCCTGATACTCCTTGAACTTCTGCGGATCGCTGACCGTGGAGGCGTCGACCTTCACGCTGGAGGCCTTGGCGCGGGCCTCGGTGACCCCGATCAGCACGTCCTTCTCCTGCTGGGCGTAGCCCTTCACGGTCTCGACGAGGTTGGGGATCAGGTCGGCCCGGCGCTGGTACTGGTTCTGCACCTCGCTCCAGGCGGATTTGGCCTGCTCCTGCAGCGTCGGCACCCGGTTGACCGCCCCGCAGCCGGAGAGGCCCGCGGCCACCAGGATCACCGAGAGCACGCCGAAAAGGCGCGCCGCAGGCGATGTCCGGCGCCCCGCACCGGCCGTCAGCGTCGTTCCCATATCGTCCCCCATCTGCCGGCCGAGACTCGGCCGCTTGATCACGAACACGAGAGATAAGCGCCGGAACCGCCAAGGTAAGGTCCCCGCGTCCTCGGCCTTGAAGGATTGTGGTGCCGCCCGGTAAGGGCCTCGGCAACGGACCGGGTCGGCGCACGTTCGGACCTCGGGTCGGTCATCGGGTGGACCCATCGGCGCGGCGCCGCGGAGACCGGGAATGGATGCAGCACTCGCCGATCATGTCCGGGCCGCCAGCGCCGCCGCGCGGCGCCACGCCCTGGCGTACCGGGCGCCCTCCGGCAAGGACGCGCTGCCCTGGTCGATCATCGAGGCGTTCGACGCCCGGGTCCGCGGCCACCTCGCCCGCGACCCACGGATCGAGGACGAACGCGACCGGGTCCTGATCGCCGCGGTGAAGCTTGCCGAGACGCCGGTCGAGGAGGGCGAGGAGAGCATCGCCGAGGCGCGCGCCCATCTCGTCGACGCGATCGACTACCTGGAACAGGCGGTGCTGCGGCTCGGCCTCGTCAACCGGGAGGGGGCCAAGGCCGGTCTCGGCACCTACGGCCAGCCGGTCGGATCCCGCGACTGACGGCACGCCTGACCGAGCCGTCACCGGATGTCCGCCGACCTGCCCGCGGCCGCAACCCTCAGCCGCCTCGACCTGAAGACCCTCCGGCTGTTCGCGGCCATCTGCGCAGAGGGGACGCTGAACGGCGCGGCCCGCCGGGCGGCGATCGCGCCCTCGGCGGTGAGCAAGCGCCTCGCCGAGCTGGAGCACGCGCTGGGCTGCACCCTGCTCACCCGCGAGCCGCGCGGCATGCGGCTCACGCCGGCGGGCGAGACCCTGCTGCACCACACCCGCCGGATGCTGGCGAGCGCCGAGCAGATCGCCCTGGAACTCGCCGAGCACGCCCGGGGCGTGCGCGGCTTCGTGCGGGTGCTCGCCAACCTCTCGGCCATCGTGGAATTCCTGCCCGAGGACCTGCAGGCCTTCCTGGCGGCGCAGGCCGGGATCCGGGTCGACCTCGAGGAGCGCCCGAGCGGCGGCGTCGTGGCCGGCGTCGAGGAGGGACTCGCCGATCTCGGCCTCTGTGCCGACAACACCGACACCCGCAGCCTCACCGCCTACCCGTACCGGAGCGACCGCCTCGTCCTGGTGATGCCCGTCGGGCATCCGTTGAGCCGCCGCGGCGCCGTCGCCCTGGCCGATACCCTCGACTACGACCATGTCGGGCTGCACGCGGAGAGTTCGATCTACGCCGCCCTGCGCGACGAGGCCCGGCGCCTCGGCCGGCCCCTGCGTCTGCGCATGCACGTCCCGAGCTTCGACGCCATCTGCCGGATGGCGCAGGTCGGCCTGGGTCTCGGGACCGTCCCGGAACATGTCTACGCCCTGCTCGGACCGCCGATGCGGCTCGCCGCGGTGCCGCTCACCGATCCCTGGGCGGCGCGCACGCTGCGCCTCGTGGTCCGGCCCGGACCGGTATCCCCGGCGGCGGCGCTCCTCTTGGACCATCTCCGGGCCGCCGGGCGCTGAGTCTGCGTTCTCCGCTCGCGAACGCACGATGATGCATGGCGTTTGGACTTCGCGGCGGGAACGGCCGTATTTTCCAGGCAACCAAAGATGGAGGAAAGCCGTGTCCGGTCCGCTCAGCGGTATCCGCGTTCTCGAGCTTGGTCAGCTGATCGCCGCGCCCTTCGCCACGCGGCTGATGGCCGAATTCGGCGCGGAGGTCATCAAGGTCGAACCCCCGGGTGAGGGTGATCCCCTCCGGAAGTGGCGCAAGATGCACGAGGGCACCTCGCTCTGGTGGTACCTGCAGTCGCGCAACAAGAAGTCGATCGCGGTCAATCTGAAGTCTCCAGATGGCCTCGACATCGTCAAGCAGCTCGCCAAGAGCGCCGATGTCGTGGTCGAGAACTTTCGGCCCGGCGGTCTGGAAAAGCTCGGGCTGGGCTGGGACGTGCTCTCGGCGCTCAACCCCAACCTCGTGATGGTCCGCATCTCGGGCTACGGCCAGACCGGGCCCTACCGCGACCGGCCCGGCTTCGGCGCCATCGGCGAGTCGATGGGCGGCATCCGCTTCACCACCGGCAGCCCGGAGGCTCCGCCGGCGCGGGTCGGCGTCAGCATCGGCGACACCCTGGCCTCGCTCCACGGCGTCATCGGCGCGCTGATGGCCCTGCTGCGGGTCAAGACCGGACAGGGCGCGGGCCAGGTCATCGACGTCTCGCTCGTCGAGAGCGTGTTCAACGTGATGGAGAGCCTCGTTCCCGAATACGACCTGCTGGGCGAGGTCCGCACCCGCACCGGCGGCGCCCTGCCGGGCATCACCCCGTCGAACACCTATCCGACGCGGGACGGCGGTTACGTGGTCATCGCCGGCAACAGCGACCCGATCTTCCGCCGCCTGATGACGGCTATCGGCCGGCCCGACCTCGCCGACGACCCGGCACTGCGCAACAACGAGGGCCGCTCGCAGCAATCCGCGATGCTCGACGGCACCATCGCCGACTGGTCGAAGACCAAGACCGTCGAGGAGGCGCTCGCCGTCCTCGACGCCGCCGACGTGCCGGCCGGCCGGATCTACTCGGTGGCCGACATCGTGGCCGATCCGCACTATCAGGCGCGCGACATGATCCTGCAGGCGGAACTGCCCGGCGGGACCGCGGTGAAGATGCCCGGCATCGTGCCGAAGCTCTCCGACACGCCCGGCGAGGTCCGCTGGCAGGGGCCGGCGCTGGGCGCCCACACCGATTCCGTGCTCGCCGAGCTCGGTCTCGACCCGGCGCGCATTGCCGCGCTGCGCGAGAAGGGAGCCGTGGCATGAGCGGCGACACGCTGATCGTCCAGGAGGTCGCCACCCGCGACGGCTTCCAGATCGAGCCGGTCTTCGTGCCGACGGCGGAGAAGATCCGCCTGATCGACGCCCTGGCGGCGGCCGGCTTCAGCCGGATCGAGGTCTCCTCCTTCGTCTCGCCGAAGGCCGTGCCGGCGCTCGCCGACGCGGCCGAGGTCTTTTCCGGGATCCGGCGTCGGCCCGGGACCGTCTACGTCGCCCTGGTGCCGAACCCGAAGGGCGCCGAGCGGGCGCTCGCCGCCAAGGTCGACGAGATCAACCTCGTCGCCTCGGTGAGCGAGACCCACAACCGCGCCAACATGGGCATGAGCCCGGCCGACTCGATCGCCGGCTTCGCCCGGATCATGGATTCGGTGCGCGGCGCCCCGGTCAGCACCAACGCCACGGTGGCGACCGCCTTCGGCTGCCCGTTCGAGGGCGACCAGCCGGTCGACAAGGTCGTCGCGCAAGTGGAGCGCTACCTGTCCCTCGGCATCGACGGGGTGACGCTGGCCGACACCACCGGCATGGCCAATCCCCGGCAGGTGGGCCGCCTCGTCGCGCGGGTCCTGCCGCTGGTCGGCCCCGGGCGCCTGACGCTCCATTTCCACAACACCCGCGGTCTCGGCCTCGCCAACGTGCTGGCCGCCTACGACGCGGGCGCCCGCCGCTTCGACGCGGCGCTCGGGGGCCTCGGCGGCTGCCCGTTCGCGCCCGGCGCCACCGGCAACATCTGCACCGAGGACCTCGTCAGCATGGCCCACGAGATGGGCGTGCCGACGGGCCTCGACCTTCCGGCGCTGATCGGCCTGTCGCGGGATCTGCCCCGCCTCGTCGGCCACGACGTGCCCGGCCAGGTCGCCAAGGCTGGACGCCCCTGCGATCTCCACCCGGCGCCGGCCAAGGCCGCCTGAGAGTGCGTTGACCCTGCGGCCGCGATCCCGCGCCACGCGAGGGAGATCCCGGTCGCGCCCTCATCCTGAGGTGCCGGAGCACAGCGGAGGCCTCGAAGGAGGTCTTCAGGCATCGCGCTTCGGACCGGAGGGCTCCTTCGAGACGGCTTCGCCGCACCTCAGGATGAGGGCGCGGGTTGGAGGCGCCCAGTCGAACAGGCTCTGAGCTCACCCGGGGCAAGCCGCCCGTCCGAAGGCGGCGCCCCCCACCACGTGTCCAAAAACAACAACACGGAGGAAACCATGACCGCAGCCCTGTCGGGTTCGCCGGCCGCCGTCGAGGCCGGTGCGGTGACGGAGACGAGCGTCGTCCGCAAGGTCGCGTGGCGGCTCATGCCGCTGATCATGATCTGCTACATGTTCGCGTTCTTCGACCGCATCAACATCAGCTTCGCCAAGTTCCAGCTCCAGAGCGACCTCGGCTTCAGCAACGTCGCCTACGGGCTCGGCGCGAGCATGTTCGTCGTCGGCTACGTGATCTTCGAGGTGCCCTCGAACCTGATGCTGTACCGGGTCGGGGCGCGCCGCTGGATCGCCCGGATCATGATCTCCTGGGGCATCGCCACCGCGCTGATGATCTTCATCCGAAGCGAGTGGCACTTCTACGCCCTGCGCTTCGTGATCGGCGCCATGGAGGCGGGTTTCGCGCCGGGCATCCTCTACTACCTGACCCTGTGGTTCCCGGCCTCGCATCGCGGGCGGATCACCAGCTTCATGTTCGTGGCCTCGGCCTTCTCGGGCATCTTCGGCGCGCCGGTGGCGGGCCTCATCCTCGGCGGCCTCAACGGCGTCGGCGGCCTCGCCGGCTGGCAATGGCTGTTCCTGGCGGGCGGCCTGCCCTGCCTCGTCCTCGGCCTGCTCGTGCTGACGCGCCTCGACGACCGGATCGCCGACGCCCGCTGGCTCTCGGAGCCCGAGAAGGCGCTCCTGTCCAGCCGCATCGCCCACCACAACCGCGAGATCGGCGACCATTCGCTCCTCGGGGCGATCCGGCAGCCGGGCTTCCTGATGATCGCGCTGATCTACTTCCTGCTCCAGATCGGCTCGTATGGCCTCAACTTCTGGGGGCCGGACCTGATCAAGACCGCGAGCGGCGGCCAGGCGGCCTCGGTGGGCTTCCTCACGGCGATTCCCTACATCTGCGGCGCGATCAGCATGGTCGTGATCGGGCGTCTCTCCGACGCCTCTGGCGAGCGGCCGAAATTCGTCGCGGGCCTCGCCATCACGGCGGCGCTCGGCTTCTTCGGCGCCGGCCTGTTCGACAAGCACATCGTGCCGCTGATGTTCGCCCTGGCCCTGCTGGGCGCCGGCATCGTCGCCTCGATCCCGACCTTCTGGACGCTGCCGGCCAAGCTCGTCACCGGCGTCGGCGCGGCGGGCGGGATCGCGCTGATCAACACGCTGGGCCAGTTCGGCGGCATCGTCAGCCCGGTGATGGTCGGCTGGGTGAAGGACCTGACCGGCTCGACGACGCCGGCCCTGTACGGCATCGGGGTGCTCTGCCTCGTCGCCGCCGGGCTCGCGCTCTTCGCCATGCCGGCGAGCCTGCGCCGGAGCGACAGGGCGGCCTGATCCGGCCGCATCGGGCGTCCCGGGCCGACGGGCTACGGGACGCCCACCAGGGCCGCCTGCCGATACGCGCGGGGCGCTGCCCCGTGGCGCTCCTTGAAGCGGCGGGCGAAGTGGGCTTGGCCGGCGAAGCCGCAGCCATAGGCGAGCAGGCCGATCGACAGGTGCGCGCAGGCCGGATCGGCCAGCCGCCGGGCGGCGGCTTCCAGATGGGCCTTGGCGCGCTGGACCACGACGCTGCCGTTGACGGGCTGGGGCACCTCCCGGGCCAGCGGCTCCGAGAGACCGGCGATGATCAAGTCGATGCCGATCTCCGTCATGCGCGCGGCTGCGGCTGCCCCGAGACGGTCGCGGACACGGATCAGCTCGCTGAAGACGCTCATTGCCAGGCTTGCGGATGCGCGATCGGCGCCGACGGTCAGGGCCGTGTAGAGCCGGGCCGGTCCGAGCCGCGATCCAGACGGTCGCGCGGCACATCCAGGATCCGGCGACTGTCCGTCTCCGTCATCACCACCAGCGGCTGACGATCGACCAAGACGAGGGAGCCGACCTCCGCGCGTTCCCGCTTGGCCGCAAAGGGCTCTGCTTGGAGCGTCCGAAGCTCGACCGTCATGAGGGGGCCGGAGATGATCTCCCGCCACCGTCGGACGCTGTCCTGCGGTGGAAGACCGGCGGTTGAGAACAGAGTCTGCACGGATCGATCCCCGCGACGCCGGGATGGGGGAAGAGAGCGGTCGGCTGCGGGACGTCGTCGGGCGGAGCAGATCCCGCACGGCCGTGCCCGGACCCGGCAGACGGCACCGGTGAACCGTCCCGGGCTGGAGCCCGACAGGCGGCCGCCGACGCCGAAAATGAGTTCGGATGCCGATCTTGGCGGCCGAAAACAGTGAATGCCGCGGTAACCAATTCGAGGATCGGTCGCCCTGCGCGACGGATCAAAAAACCTCGCGCTCACGGACAAACCCCGGCCCGCTCATATTGTATATTATCTGCAACCTCAAGAATTGGCGCGATATCAACTTGAGGTAGCAATTCTCCGGCCTTCGATCCGGCACCCTGATCAACGTCTGCGGTCTCGGTTCACCCCGACCGGCAGTCGTGGATCAGGCGCATGGTGCCAGGCCTTTCAATGGTGATGTCTCCTATGGATAACCTCAGCGCAGCCCGTTCAACGTTCATGTTGGAGAAGGTCGGCGCCATCGTCGCCGCCTACGTCTCGCGCAACGCGATCGACGTCGGGGCCCTGCCGGCTCTCATCGACCAAGTGCATTCGGCGATCGCAGTCCTCCGCCGCGACCCGTCGGGTTCGGGGGCAGGCGGCCTGAGCCAGGAGCAGGTCGACGCCTCGATCCAGGAAGCGGGCCTGATCAGCTTCATCGACGGCCGCGCCTACCAGACCCTGAAGCGCCACCTGACCGCCCACGGCCTCACGCCCGAGCGGTACAGGGCCAAGTACGGCCTGCCGGCCGATTACCCGATGGTCGCCCCGGGCTATGCGGCCCGGCGTTCCGAGATCGCCCGGGCGATCCAGCTCGGCCACAAGGCGGGGTGAGTGATGGTGCCCGCCTCGTCCCCGGGCCCCGCCCGGACCCACAAGCCTCCCCCCGGGGCGGCCTCGAAGGATGCGCTGTATCGCATCGCCGGGATTCTCGACGTGCCGGTGGCGAGCTTCTTCCCGGATGCCGACCGGCCCGACGCGGCCATCGCCCAGGCGGCCGACCTCGTCTCGGCGTTCGTGGCGATCGAGAATCCGGCCGCGCGCCGGACCTGCCTGGCCTTCGTGCGGGCGATGGCGGGTTCCTGAGGGGGCCGACGGAAGCCGGAGACCGGGCTGCTCCCCATGGGATGACGCCCGGTCTCCGGCCAGCCGGCCAGACGCCGGATCAGAACATGTGGCGCAGGAGGTAGAACAGCACGGCCGCGAGGGTGATCGCCGCCGGCAGGGTCAGGATCCAGGCGAGTGCCATGTTGCGCACGGTGGCCATCTGCAGGCCCGAGCCGTTGGCCGCCATCGTCCCGGCGACACCGGATGACAGGATGTGGGTGGTCGAGACCGGCAGGCCGTAGAGTTCGGCCAGCCCGATCGTGCCGGCCGCGACGATCTCCGCCGAGGCACCCTGCGCGTAGGTCAGGTGGGTCTTGCCGATCTTCTCGCCCACCGTGACGACGATGCGTTTCCAGCCGACCATGGTGCCGAGGCCGAGGGCGAGGGCGACGCAGACCTTGACCCAGCCCGGGATGTAGCGCGTGCCGTCGTTGAGCAGGCCCGCGTAGCGCTTGAGGGTCGCCTTGTCGGCCTCCGAGAGATCGGCCCCGGAGCCCGGCAGCACGCGCACCGCGTCGGCGGCGAGGTACATGTCGCTGCGCAGGTTCTGGGTCTGGGCGGCCGGCACCGTGCGGATCGCGCCGTAATTCTTCACGCTGGCGGCAATGTCGTTCGCGAGCGCCGCCAGCGCGGCGTAGACGGGCGGCGCGTTCAGGTCCTTGGTCTTCAGCGCTTCCGTCACGGTCCGGCGCGCGGCGGCGGCGTCCGGCACCTCCGCGCCGGGCGCCCGGGCGGAGAACACCGCGCCCGCCGCCGTCGAAGCCTGCACGAAGGCGGGCGTCGTGTCGTCCGCCATGGTGCGGTTGAGCGCGTAGGCAGTGGGGGCGGCGCCGATCAGGATCAGCATGATCAGGCCCATGCCCTTCTGCCCGTCGTTGCCGCCGTGGAAGAACGAGACCAGCGTGCAGGTGAGGATCAGCAGGCCGCGGATCCACAGGGGCGGCGGCGCTTCGCCCTTCGGCGCCGCGTAGAGATCCTTGCGGCGCACCGCGAATTTCAGGGCGAGCAGCAGCAGCGCCGCCAGCACGAAGCCGCAGACCGGCGAGAACAGCAGCGCCTTGAAGACGTTGAGGGCCTGGCTCCAGTCGACGCCCGCGGTGCCGTCGCCGCCGTTCATCAACTGGTTGGCGAGGCCGACGCCGAGCACCGAGCCGATCAGCGCGTGGGACGAGGAATTAGGCAGCCCGAACGCCCAGGTTCCGAGGTTCCAGAGGATCGCCGCCAGCAGCAGCGCGAAGATCATCGCGTAGCCCGCATGCGAGCCGACATTGAGGATCAGCTCCACCGGCAGCAGCGTCACGATGGCGTAGGCCACGGCGCCCGAGGAGAGCATCACGCCGAGGAAGTTGAAGACGCCCGACCAGATCACCGCGACGAGCGGCGGCATCGAGTGGGTGTAGATCACCGTGGCGACCGCATTGGCGGTGTCGTGGAAGCCGTTCACGAACTCGAAGGCGAGGGCGATCAGCAAGGCGAGGCCGAGCAGCGCGAAGGCGCCGTAGGCGAGGGGCGCCTCGCCGACGGCGTTCATGTCCGCGATCAGGCTCAGCACCGCGTAGCCGAGGCCCGCCACCAGCACGAGGAGGAAGGCGACCACCCCGCCGAGATGCAGTCCGTGGTCGAGGCGCGGGCCCCCTACCTGCCGGCCTGCGACCGCCCCCGACGGCGCCACGGCGGAATCGGACATGAACCCTCGCGCGGAATCATTCGTGATGGTGAGCCGGGATTAAAATGTGCCCGTGACGGTCGGGTGACGTCGATCCCGCGTCCAGCCTCGCGCAACGGCATCCGGCCGAAGCGATTTGCGGGATTTCGTCCCGTCCCCAGTGTCCGGGCCGTCCCAGTGTTCGGGCCGCCGAGGATGGGCGGTCTGTGCCGGGCCCGTTGCGATGACGGACGGCCATCGCCCCGATCCTCATGTCATGACGGCACGCGCTACAAGGTTAAGACGAAGATGAGTCATGATATGATTTGCGCCGGCAAAGTTTTGATCCTGTTGCTGGCAGGATACAAATGTAAGCTTTTAGATTTGTGACTGGATTATGACGAAGGCGAGCGCGTAGAGTTCGCTAAATCTCCGGCTCGCAGGCTGAATCGCCGCGCGCTTTGGGGGTTGGCATGACATTTCGATATGGCGTCTCGATCGTGGCGTTGGCGGTCGCTGCCTTCGGACCGGGCGCGCAGGCACAGACGGCCAACACGACCGCTTCGGACGTCAATGTCCTCAATCTGCTGGCGCCGTACCTGACGCTCAACACGACGGCGACCGGTCAGCAGACGCTGCAGCTCAACCTGGCGCAGTCGATCGCGATCAACACCGCCGCGGGGCTCGCCCAGCAGCAGCTCGCGATCAGCGACAAGAACCTGCTGGGCTCGGCGCGCAACGACCTGTCCTCGGCCGGGCTCGGGACATACGGCGTGGCTGCAAATCTCGCGGGCGGCCTGCCGGCCCAGACGCCGATCAACGGCATCGTTCCGCAACAGCTCGTCGGCGGCCTGGGTGCCCAACTCGGCCCGATCTACCAGCGCGGGGTCGAGCAGGGCGCGAGCGGACCCCTGGGCAGCGTGGTCAATCTGCTGGCCGGTGCCTACGGTTTCACAGGCAACAACCTGGGCGTCGCCAAGAACTACTATGCCAACGGCGCGGCCAACAATCCGAGCGTGACCCCGGCCAACTACGTGGCGGTGCCGGCCGTGGCGCCGGCGGGCTACAGCCTGCCCACCGCCAACGGGCTGCCGAACACGACCAACAGCGTCTACGACCTCGCCTACGGCGTGACCAACACGCAAGCCGGCCAGGATGTCTACGGTTCCTCGCGGCCCGTCCAGGCGGCGCCGGCCCGGTTCAACACCTTCGACCCGACCGCGCTCAACGGCATCGCCACGAACCCGTCCTTTCCGAGCGGGCACACCACCTACGCGTTCACCGACGGCATCCTGCTCGCGATGCTGGTGCCGCAGCAATACCAGAGCATGCTGGCCCGGGCGGCCGACTACGCCAACAGCCGCATCGTCCTGGGCGTGCACTACCCCCTGGACATCATCGGCGGACGGGCGCTCGCCACCTACGACCTCGCCCAGGCCTTCACCAACCCGGCCTATATCAACAACGCCGCGGTGACTGGCACGGCGATCAACCTGCCCGCCCAGTTCGTGGCGGCCCAGAGCCAGCTGCAGGCCTACCTCGCCGCCCAGTGCGGCAACACCGTCGCCGCCTGCGCGGGCAGCGCCGCCAACGCGGCCGGGAATCCCTACGTGCCGTCGGCCGGTAACCAGGCTGCCTACCAGCAACGCCTCACCTACGGCCTGCCGACCCTCAGCTTCGCCCAGGCGCCCCGCGAGGCGGCTCCCGCCGGCGGGCCGGACGCCTCGATCCTGCTCGCGCCGCTCTACGGCGGATCGACCGCCGCCGCGCGGACCCTCGCGCCCACCGGCGGCCTCTACGGCCAGCTCGCCACCAGCACGATCAACCAGATCCTGGTCAACACCGAGACCAACGCGCTGGCCGCCTTCTACGGCAGCCCCCTGAGCTATTGGAGCCGCCTCGACCTCTATGCGGCCGCCGGGTATTTCGGGAACGTCACCGGCACCCTGCGCATGGACGCCACCGACCGCCTCGGCATCGATGTCGGCATCGGACAGGGCGGCGCGCTCTACGCCAACGGCACCATCGCGGGGACTGTCTTCGTGGGCGCCGGCGGCCTGCTCGGCGGCTCCGGCACGGTGGGCGGGATCGGCGCGCTCTCGGGGGGCACGGTTGCGCCGGGCAACTCCATCGGCACGCTCACCGTCGCCGGCAATGCCGCCTTCGCGGCCGGCTCGACCTACCGGGTCGAGGCCAACGCCGCCGGACAGGCCGACCGCATCGCCGCCACCGGCAGCGCCACCCTGTCGGGCGGCACCGTCCAGGTGCTGGCCGCCTCGGGCGCCTACAATCCGCGCACCACCTACACGATCCTCTCCGCCGCCGGCGGCGTCTCGGGCCAGTTCGCCGGCGTGACGGCGAACCTCGCCTTCCTCAGCCCGGGCCTGCGCTACCGGACCGACGCGGTCGACCTGACCCTCACCCGCAACGACGTGCCGTTCGCCGCGTCAGCCACCAGCCGCAACGGCATGGC
The DNA here is from genome assembly GCF_003254375.1 of Methylobacterium sp. XJLW. NCBI lineage: Bacteria > Pseudomonadati > Pseudomonadota > Alphaproteobacteria > Hyphomicrobiales > Methylobacteriaceae > Methylobacterium > Methylobacterium sp. XJLW. The sequence goes on from NZ_CP016429.1 coordinate 2,665,275, forward strand.
GGCGGCCAACGCCGTCCAGGCGGCCGGCCCGGGCCGGCTCTTCGACGCGGCGGTCGCCTTCACCACGGCCGAGGCCGATGCCGGCTTCCGGGCGCTGGCCGGCGACATCCATGCCGGCACCGTGTCCACCGCCTACGAGACCGCGTTCTTCGTGCGCGAGGCGGTGCTCGACCGCCTGCGCTGGGGCAGCCCGGCACCGGCCTCGATTACGGCACCCTGCCGGCCGCCTACGCGGCCGACCTGCCGGGGCGCCAGCCGGTGGTGGCGGGCGTGCCGGTGCGGACCCTCGACCCGCAGGTGTTCGGCCTCTGGGGCCAGGGCTTCGGCGCCTTCGGCACGGCCGAGGGCGGCGGCAACGCGTTCAACCTCGACCGGCAGATCGCCGGCTTCGCGGCGGGCGCGGATGTCCGCGTGTCGAACGGGCTGCGCGTCGGCGTGGTCGGCGGCTACACGGAGGCGTATCTCGACAGCGCCGGCCGGTCCGGCGGCACGAGCCGGGCGGAGAGCGCCACGCTCAAGAGCGGCTTCGGCGGCCTGTATGGCGGCTATGAGGTCGGGCCGTTGTCGGTGCGGCTGGGAGCGCTCTACGCCGGGACCGACACGCGCACCCGGCGGGCGGTGCTGTACGGGCTGTCGGACACGCTGAGCGGCCATGGCGGCGGCTATACGGTGCAGGGTTTCGGCGAGATCGGCTGGAGGATCGCGCTCGGCCAGCCGGCTCCGGCGGCTCTGGTGTCGAGGGACGGCGTCGCGGTGCCGGTGCCGCCGACGGCCTCCTACGTCGAGCCGTTCGTCGGCGGGGCGTATGTCGGCATCCGGCGGGACGCCTTCGCGGAGACCGGGGGCGCGGCGGCGCTGGCGAGCGTCGCGCGGGACTACGATCTGGGCGCGGCGACCGTGGGGGTGCGGGCGCAGACGGGCCTGGAGCTGGGGCTGGGTCTTCCGGTGACGCTGCGGGGTCTGGTCGGCTACCGGCGGGCGTTCGGCGACGTGGTGCCGACGGCCCTGCTGCGGTTCGGCACGGGCCCGGCCTTCCTGAGCGCGGGCGTGCCGATCGACCGGGACGCGCTGGTGGTGCAGGTCGGGCTCGATCTGGCGGTGGCGCCGAACGCGAGCCTGGGTGTGGCCTATACCGGCCAGACCGGCGCCCGCGCCCAGGATCAGGCCGTGAAGGGCACCTTCACCCTCCGGTTCTGAACACGCCGGACGACGTCGCCTCTGTCACACGCCTGACGCGGTCCGGCCGCTAGCGGACCGGACCGCTCGCTTCATCGATCGAGGGATCCGCATGCTTGACGCCACGGTGCCGGCCCTGTCCCTCGGCGCGCTTCTGGCCCTCGTCCAGATCGTCAGCATCGGCGTCGCGGGCCGGCGCCTCGGCCGGAGCCACGGGCCGTCGCGGTTTCCGGACGGCGCGCCCGTCTCCGTGGTCCGTCCGCTTCACGGGATCGAGGCTTACAGCGAGGAGATGCTCACCCGGAGCTTCCGCCTCGACTACCCGTCCTACGAGCTGATCTTCTGCGTGGCCGACCCCGGGGACCCGATCGTGCCGATGGTCCGGCGGCTGATCGCGGCCCATCCGCGCGTGCCCGCCCGCCTGATCCTCGGCGACGAGCGCCTCTGCGAGAACCCGAAGCTCAACAATTGCCTGCGGGGCTGGCGGGCCGCCGTCCACGACTGGGTGGTGCTCGCCGATTCCAACGTGGCCATGCCGCCGGACTACCTCCAGCGGCTCCAGGCGGCGTGGCGGGACGATACCGGCCTCGTCTGCTCGACCCCCGCCGGGGCGCGCCCGGGCAGCTTCATGGCCGAGGTGGAATGCGCCTTCCTGAACACCCTGCAGGCCCGCTGGCAATACGCCGCCGAGGCGTTCGGGCTGGGCTTCGCGCAGGGCAAGAGCATGCTGTGGCACAAGCCCTTTCTTGAGGCGCAGGGCGGCCTGCAGGCGCTCGCGGCCGAGATCGCCGAGGACGCGGCCGCCACCAAGCTCGTCCGGGCCGCCGGCAAGCGGGTCCACCTCGTGGCGAGCCCGTTCGAGCAGCCGCTCGGGCCGCGCGGCTTCCAGGAGGTCTGGGCGCGGCAGCTGCGCTGGGCGCGCCTGCGCCGCGTGACCTTCCCGCTGTTCTTCGCTCCCGAGATCGGCAGCGGTGTCCTGTTGCCGGCGCTTCTCATCGCCCTCTGCGCCGGCAGCTTCACGGGCCTCGTCGGCGCTGCCGGCCTCGCCGGCCTGTGCTATGCCGCCGAGCACCGGCTCGCGATCCGCGCGGGCTGGCACCGTTCGCCCCGCCTGCTGGCGGCCTTCCTGGTGCGCGACGCCCTGATCCCGGCGATCTGGCTCGGCGCCTGGATGCAGAGCGCCATCGTGTGGCGGGGCAACGCCATGGACGTGCGCCCCCGGCGGGCCGCCGAGGCGCGTCCCTACGCGCCGACGGCCTGACGGCGGCCGACGATCGGAGGCCGAAAGGTGTCGCGCCGCTACGCTCTCTACTGCCTGCCCGCCCCGGGTTCCCGGCTGGAGGCCTTCGGCCGGTCCGTCCTCGGCACCGACCCCGTCTCGGGGGCGGCGGTCCCGCACCCGGAGGGCTTGAGCGACCTCGCCGCCGTCACGGCGGGGGCCCGGATCTACGGGTTCCACGCCACCCTCAAGGCGCCGCTGCGCCTCGCGGCGGGCACCACGGAGGCGGATCTCGTCGCCGCCACCCGTGACCTCGCGGCCGCGCACCCGCCGGTGGCGGTGGGCCCGCTCCGGGTCGCCGCCCTCGGGCCGTTCCTCGCCCTCGTGCCGGAAGCTCCCCCGCCGGAGCTGGGGCTCTTCGCCGCCGAGTGCGTCGCCGCCCTCGACCCGTTCCGTGCGCCGCTCACCGAGGCCGAGCGCGCCAAGCGCCGCCCGGAGCGCCTCGACCCGCGCGGGCGGGCGCTGCTGGCGCGCTGGGGCTACCCGTACGTGTTCGAGGCCTTCCGCTTCCACGTGACCCTGACCGACGCCCTGCCGGAGGCGGAGCGCGAAGCCTGGCACCGGCGCCTGTCCGAGGCCTACGCCGCCGCGGGGCCGGAGCCCCTTGTGATCGACGCCGTGTGCCTCCTGACTCAGGACGGGTCCGGCCCGTTCCGGCTCCTGGCGCGCCTGCCCTTCGGAGAGCCCCGTGGTTGACCGTCCCCTCGGACTCGAACCCGCACGCGATCCCAGCGCCCGGGTCGTGGATTGCCGCCTCGGTCACTACACGGAGGTCGGCGCGCGAACCCGCCTCACCGAGACGATCCTCGACGATTATTCCTACATCGGTCAGGATTGCGAGGTGATCTACACGACCATCGGCAAGTTCTGCTCGATCGCCGCCAGCGTGCGGATCAATCCCGGCAACCACCCGATGGAGCGCGCGTCGCAGGCGCATTTCACCTACCGGGCACGAGCCTACTGGCCGGAGGAGTCCGACGAGCCCGCCTTCTTCGACCGGCGCCGGGCGAGCCCGGTGGCGATCGGCCACGATGTCTGGATCGGCCACGGCGTCGTTGTCCTGCCCGGCCGCACCATCGGCACCGGCGCCGTGGTCGGCGCGGGCGCCATCGTCACCCGCGACGTCGAACCCTACACGATCGTTGTCGGCAATCCCGCCAAACCGGTCCGGCGCCGCTTCCCCGAGGCCGTCGCCGAACGTCTGATGCGCCTGGCATGGTGGGACTGGGATCACGAACGGCTGCGCCGGGCGCTTCCGGATTTCCGCGGCCTGCCCATCGAAGCATTCCTCGAGCGCTATGAAGTTTAAGCCGGCTATCAAAATGTAAGAATTGCGCCGGCAAACATAACCGATCTGTATTCGTCATCCAATCGTCGTGAAATCGGCGTTTACCTGCGGCCATTCCCCGGCGGATGGTGGCATGCTGGTTATCGAGGATCTCACGCGCCAGTACGGCGACCGGCGCGCCGTCGACGGCGTGTCGCTCCGGATCGAGCCCGGCAGCTTCGTCGGCGTGATCGGCCGGTCGGGCGCCGGCAAGTCGACGCTGCTGCGCCTGATCAACCGGCTGGCGGACCCGAGTTCGGGGCGCATTCTCCACGACGGCCGTGAGGTCACCACCCTGCGGGGCCGCGACCTGCGCGAATGGCGGACCCGCTGCGCCATGATCTTCCAGCAGTTCAACCTCGTCGGCCGCCTCGACGTGATGACCAACGTGCTGATGGGGCGGCTCAGCCACGTGCCAAGCTACCGTTCCCTGCTGCGGCAATGGTCCGCCGAAGACCGAGCCATGGCGCTCGCCGCCCTGGAGAGCTTCGACATGGGCGAGTTCGCCGGCCAGCGCGCCGACGGCCTGTCGGGCGGGCAGCAGCAGCGGGTCGCTATCGCCCGCGCCCTCGTGCAGGAGCCCGAGATCCTGCTCGCCGACGAGCCGGTGGCCTCCCTCGACCCGCGCAACACCCGGCTCGTGATGGACGCGCTGGCCGAGGTGAACCGGCGCTACGGCATCACGGTGCTGTGCAACCTGCATTCCCTCGACCTCGCGCGCGCCTATTGCGACCGCCTCGTGGGACTCGCGGCCGGGCGGGTCGTGTTCGAGGGCGGACCGTTCGACCTCACCGAGGACGTGGCGCGCCGGCTCTACGGCCTGGAGGCCGGCGAGGTGCTGGACGATTCCGCGCAGCGCGAGGCGGAGCAGCGGGCCGCGATGCCCGGCCGGCCCGGTCTCGTGCCGGCGCGGCCGGTCCGCGAGGCCGCCCTCGGCGCCTGATCCGGGCCCTCCAAGCCCCAACAACCATTCGGGAAATGCCCGACCGGCCTCCGGCCGGCCGAACTTCCTGCCCTACGCCGTCACGAAGGACGACACGATGATCACCCGACGCACTCTCGCCGGCGCCGCCGCGGCTCTCGCCCTCCTCGGCCTGCCGGCCGCCGCCCAGGACTGGAAGGCCCAGTATCCGGAGCTGACGCTCGGCGTGATCCCGGCCGAGAACGCCTCGGGCACCGCCGACCGCTGGGCGCCGCTCACCGCCTACCTGACCAAGACGCTCGGCGTGCCGGTGAAGCTGCGGGTGGCGAGCGACTACGCCGCCGTGATCGAGGGCCAGCGGGCCGGCAACATCCAGATCGCGTGGTACGGACCGGCCTCCTTCGCGCGGGCCGTGATGACCGGCGTGAAGATCGAGCCGATCGTCAACCAAAAGCACGAGACCGGCGCCTCGGGCTACTATTCGGTGGTCTACGTTCTGGCCTCCAGCCCCTACAAGACCGTCGAGGATCTCAAGGGCAAGAACCTCGCCCTGGTCGATCCGAACTCCACCTCCGGCAACCAGGCGCCGCGCTTCTTCCTGAAGCGGGCCGGCTACGACGTGGAGAAGTTCTTCGGCAAGACCTTCTACGCGGGCAGCCACGAGAACGCCGTGCTGGCGCTCACCCAGGGCACGGCCGACGCCGCCGCCAACCTGTGGAATTCCGAGACCGACACGATGGTCACCCGCATGGCCGCCAAGGGCATGCTCAAGAAGCCCGACGGCACGCCGATGCAGCAATCGGACTTCCGGGTCGTGTTCAAGTCCGACTTCCTGCCGGAGGGGCCCTTCGCCATGCTGACGAGCCTGCCGGACGACCTGAAGGCCAAGATCCGCGACGCCTTCGTGGCCCTGCCGAAGGCCGACAAGGCCGCCTTCGACCGCCTCTCCGACGGCAAGGACCAAGATCTGACGCCGGTGACCCTCAAGGATTACCAGCCGATCATCGACATGCTGCGGTTCAACGACGAGCAGCGCCGGAAGTCCTGATCCGGGCCCGCCCGCCTTGCGCGGTCTGACACCCCTGTCGCCGGAGCGGGAAGCCGCCCTCTCCGGCCTCTACGCGGCGGCGACCGGCGCTGCGCGCCGCCGCACGCTGGCGGGCTTCGCCCTTGTGGCGGCGCTCGCCCTGGTCGCCGGCTTGGTCGCCGAGGTGCGGCCGCTGGTCTTCGCCGAGAACATCGGCAAGTTCACCGCCTACATCCAGCAGATCCTGCCGCCGATCAGCCTCGAGCATCCGCTCGAGGACGTCCGCAGCTGGTACTGGGGCCTGCCCAAATGGCTGGGCCTGCTGGGCGAGACCCTGCTCATGGCCTATCTCGGGACGCTGCTCGGGGGGCTCGCGGGCTTCGCCCTCAGCTTCGTGGCCGCCGCCAACCTCGTGCGGTCGCGCCTGCTGCGCGTCGGCGCCAAGCGCCTCCTGGAATTGTGCCGCACCGTCCCCGAGGTGGTGTTCGCCCTGATCTTCGTGATCGCCTTCGGGCTCGGCCCGATGGTGGGCGTGCTCGCCATCGCGATCCACACCACGGGGGCGCTCGGCAAGCTGTTCTCCGAGGTGGTCGAGAACATCGACATGCGGCCCGTCGAGGGCCTGTCGGCCTCGGGCGCAACCTGGGTCCAGACGGTGCGCTTCGCGGTGCTGCCGCAGGTGCTGTCGAACTTCGCCTCCTACGCGCTGCTGCGCTTCGAGATCAACGTGCGCGGGGCCGGGGTGATGGGCTTCGTCGGCGCCGGCGGCATCGGCCAGGAATTCCTCGTGGCGATCCGCAATTTCTACTACGCGGACGTGAGCGCGATCCTCGTGCTGATCATCCTGACCGTGTTCTGCATCGACCTCGCCACCGAGCGGGTCCGTCACCGCCTGATCGGCGCGGAGCAGGCCCGATGAGCCCGCGTCCCGAGGCTCTGCGGGCGGCGGCCCGGGCCGACCTCGCCCGCCTGCGCGCGCGCTACCCCGCGCAGTTCCGCACCGACTGGCCGGGGCGGGCGCGGCTCGCCGCCCTGCTCGCCGTCCTGATCGGGCTCGCGGCGTTCGGCTACTGGCGCCTCGACTTCTCGATGGCGCGGATCCTCCACGGGCTCGGGCGGCTCGGTACCTTCGCGGTGCTGATGCTACCGCCGTCCCCGGAGGGCCAGTTCTGGACCTTCCTGCACGCGCTGGGCGAGACCCTGGGCATCGCCTTCCTGGGCACGCTGACGGCGGCGGTCTTCGCCTTCCCGGTGGCGTTCCTGGCGGCCCGGAACGTCGTGCCCAACCCCTTCGCGCGGTTCGCCGTCCGCCGCGGCCTCGACGTGATGCGCTCGGTGGACGTGCTGATCTGGGCGCTGATCTGGATCAACGTCGTGGGCCTGGGCCCCTTCGCGGGGGCGCTCGCCATCGCGTGCTCGGATTTCGGGGCGCTCGGAAAGCTGTTCTCCGAGGCGATCGAGACCTGCGACAAGCGTGCCGGCGAGGGCGTCGTCGCCTCGGGCGGCTCGCGCCTGCACCGCATCCGCTTCGGGCTGATCCCCGGGGTCCTGCCGGTGCTGGCGAGCCAGGTCCTGTACTTCTTCGAGTCGAACACCCGGTCGGCGACGATCATCGGCATCGTCGGTGCCGGGGGCATCGGTCAGTACCTCACCGAGCTGATCCGCGTGCTGGAGCTGCAGCAGGTCGCCTTCCTGGTGCTGATGATCCTCGTCACCGTGGCGGCGATCGACTGGGTCTCGACCCGCCTGCGCCGGGCGATCATCGGGCCGGCGGCGCGCTGAGCCGGCGGCCCGATAAACCGCCGATCACCCGCCGATCACCAGCTCCACCCGGTCGGCGGCGAACAGGGTGCGGTTCGCCTGGATCGGCACGCCGGCGGGATCGATGTTGACGCTCGACACCACCAGAACGACCCGCCCCGGGGTGATGTCGAGGCGCTGCGCCTCCGCGGAATCGGCCGGCCGGGCGCGGATGCGCGTCGAGAGCCGGGTATAGTCGTGCAGGCCGCAGGCCGCGAAGGCCCGGGTGATCGAGCCGCGCTCGGCATAGGCCTCGGCGAAGCCCGCGAAGCGCGGCAGCGGCAGCCAGGTCAGCGCCGTCGAGAGCGGGGCGTCGTCCGCCCGGTGGACCGTCAGCAGCTCCAGGATCGGCGCGCCGGGGGCGAGGGCCAGGGCTGCCGCCTGCTCGGGCCCGGCCGGGACCGTGGTCGAGGCGACGAGGTCGCCCCAGGCCTCGCGTCCGGCCCCGGCGACGATCTCGGAGAACCGCGTGCGCGGCCCGATCGGGTAGGCGAGGGGTGCCTCCTCCACGAAGGTGCCCCGGCCCTGGCTGGCGCGCACGAGCCCGCCCTCGGCGAGCGCCGCGAGGGCACGTCGCACGGTGTGCCGGTTCACGGCGAAGCGCGCCGCCAGGGCGGCCTCGGCGGGCAGCTGCTGTCCCGGCGGATAGCGCCCCGCCGCGATCTCGGCCGTCAGCGCGTCGGCGATCTGCCGCCACGCCGTCAGACCCTCGCCCCGGACGAGGCCGGGTGCCTGCTCCTGCGCATCCATCCTGTCATCCAAACTTCATTTGTGCGGCGCACGCCAGTTGTCTATACACCTATACAACCGAGCGACGGAGGGATTCGCGATGACGACGAGCCCGAGACATCCGGCATCCGAGGGGGAGATCGGGGCGCGCCAGGCCGTGATGGCGCTCTGTGCCGAGGCGAGCCGCACGGACCTGGAGGCGGCCCTGTCGGTCCTCGACACCCCGGCCGCCGCGGATCTCCGGCCGCCGGAGACGGGGCTCGTGATGGCCTCAGGCCGGATCGGCGGCGACGGGCGCCCGTTCAACCTCGGCGAGGTCAGCGTGACCCGGGCCGCCATCCGCCTCGCGGACGGTCCGGCCGGCTTCGCCTACCATCTCGGCCGCGACCGCACGAAGGCGCGGCTCGCCGCGATCCTCGACGCCCTTTGGCAGGACCCGGACCGGCGCGCCCGGGTCGAGGCCGCCCTGGCGCCCGCCGCCCGGCGGCTCGCGGCGGACCGGCAACAGGCGGCCCGGCGCACGGCGGCCACCCGGGTCGACTTCCTGACCCTCGCCCGCGGAGACGATTGAGCATGCTCGCCCCCGGCTTCGCCGATCCGGTCCACGACGCGCAGGGCACCTTCCGCGCCGTGATGGACGCCCTCGCCCGCCCCGGGCTCGTCCGGCCGCTCGCCCCGTTCCTTGCGCCGTTCCTCGCGCCGCCCGCGCCGCTCACGCCGGAACTGGCCGCCGTCGCACTGGCGCTCACCGACGCCGACACGCCGGTCTGGCTGGATCCGGCCCTCGCCGAAGCCGCGGACGTCGCGGCTTACCTGCGCTTTCACACCGGCGCGCCGCTCACCGACGACCCGGCCCGGGCCGCCTTCGCGCTGGTCCGCGAGTCTCGACGCTGCCCGCCGCTGGGCCGGTTCGCCCTCGGCACGCCGGCCTACCCCGACACCTCCACCACCCTGGTGCTCGCCCTCGACACGATCACGGACGGGCAGGGGCTGAGCCTCTCCGGCCCGGGCGTCCGGGGCACGGTCCGGGTCGCGCCGGGACCTCTGCCGGACGGCTTCGCGGCGCAATGCGCCGAGAACCGCGCCGACTTTCCGCTGGGCGTCGACCTGATCCTCACCGCGCCCGGCCGCGTGGCCGGTCTGCCGCGCTCCACGACGGTCACGGAGGCCTGACCCATGTACGTGGCCGTGAAGGGCGGCGAGGCCGCCATCGACAACGCCCATCGGCTCCTCGCCGAGGCCCGCCGGGGCGACCCCGCCGTTCCGGAACTCTCCGTGGCGCAGATCCGCGAGCAGATGGCGCTGCTCGTCGACCGGGTGATGACCGAGGGCTCGCTCTACGATCCGGACCTCGCGGCCCTGGCGCTCAAGCAGGCGCGCGGCGACGTGGTCGAGGCGGTGTTCCTGGTCCGCGCCTACCGGACCACGCTGCCCCGCTTCGGTGCCTCCGCGCCGGTCGACACCGGCACCATGGCGGTCGAGCGCCGGGTCTCCGCGACCTTCAAGGACCTGCCCGGCGGGCAGGTGCTCGGGCCGACCTTCGACTACACCCACCGGCTCGTCGACTTCGCGCTCGCGGCAGATACCGCCTCCGAGCCCGCCGCCGAGGCCGAGCCGCGCGCCGATGCCGGAACCTGCCCGCGGGTCACCGACCTGCTGGCCCAGGACGGGCTGATCGAGGCCTCGCCGCCGGACGACGGCGCCCCCGTGGGCGACCTCACCCGCGAGCCCGTGGATTACCCCGCCGACCGGGCCCTGCGCCTCCAGGCGCTCGCCCGGGGCGACGAGGGCTTCGTGCTCGGCCTCGCCTACTCGACGCAGCGCGGCTACGGCCGCACCCACCCGTTCGTCGGCGAGATCCGGGTCGGCGCGGTGGCGGTGGAGTTCGTGCCCGAGGAGCTGGGCTTCGCGGTCCCGCTCGGCCGGGTGCGGCTCACCGAGTGCCAGATGGTCAACCAGTTCAAGGGCTCGGGCGCGGCCGCGCCCCAGTTCACCCGCGGCTACGGGCTGAGCTTCGGGCAGAGCGAGCGCAAGGCCATGGCAATGGCCCTGGTGGACCGGGCGCTGCGCGCGGAGGAGCTCGGCGAGCCGGTGGCGAGCCCCGCCCAGGACCAGGAATTCGTGCTGGCCCATTGCGACAGCCTCCAGGCGACGGGCTTCGTCGAGCACCTGAAGCTCCCCCACTACGTCGACTTCCAGGCCGAGCTGGAGCTGGTCCGGCGCCTGCGCGCCGAGTTCGAGCGCAAGACCGAGACCGTCGAGATGCAGGAGGCCGCCGAATGAGCGCGACAGGGATGTCCCCCTTCCTTGGTGGCTCCGCTTCCCGGGAGCTTCCGGGCCGCGCGCCGGATGACGCGCAGGTTCCCTCTCCCGAACGGGAGAGTGGGCTCGTCGCGTCCGTCCTCGACGCGGCAGGAAACGCGCGCGGCTCCGGCTACAACTTCGCCTATCTCGACGAGGGCACGAAGCGGATGATCCGCCGCGCCATCCTCAAGGCCATCGCGGTGCCGGGCTACCAGGTGCCCTTCGCCTCCCGCGAGATGCCGATGCCCTACGGCTGGGGCACCGGCGGCGTGCAGGTCACGGCGGCGATCCTCGGGCAATCGGACGTGCTCAAGGTCATCGACCAGGGGGCCGACGACACCACCAACGCGGTCTCGATCCGCCGCTTCTTCGCCAAGACCTCCGGGGTGGCCACCACCACCCGCACGACGGAGGCGACGGTGATCCAGACCCGCCACCGCATCCCCGAGACGCCGCTCACCGAGGGGCAGATTCTGGTCTATCAGGTGCCGATCCCCGAGCCCCTGCGCTTCCTCGAACCCCGCGAGACCGAGACGCGCCAGCTCCACGCGCTGGCCGAGTACGGCGCCATGCACGTCAAGCTCTACGAGGACATCAGCCGCCACGGGCACATCGCCACCACCTACGCGTACCCGGTGGAGGTCGCCGGCCGCTACGTGATGGACCCGTCGCCGACGCCGAAATTCGACAATCCCAAGATGGACGACTGCCCGGCGCTCCAGCTCTTCGGCGCGGGCCGCGAGCGGCGGATCTACGCGGTGCCGCCCTATACGCGGGTGCGCAGCCTCGATTTCGAGGATCACCCGTTCCGCGTGCAGGAATTCACGCAGCCCTGCGCCCTGTGCGGCGCAAGCGGCCACTACCTCGACGAGGTGGTCACCGACGATTCCGGAGGCCGGATGTTCATCTGCTCCGACACCGACATCTGCGAGACCCGTGTCGCGGAGGCGGCCCGATGAGCGCGCCGCTCCTCTCCGCCCACGGCCTGACCAAGGCCTACGGCAACCGGCTCGCCTGCGCGGGCATCGACCTCGACATCACGGAGGGCGAGGTGCTGGCCATCGTGGGCGAGTCCGGCTCGGGCAAGTCGACGCTCCTGTCGCTGCTCGCCGGCGAGCTGGTGCCCGATTCGGGTGAGGTCCGCTACCGGATGCGCGATGGGCAGACCCGCAGCCTCGCCGATCTCGGACCCGCCGCGCTGCGCCGGCTGATGCGCACCGACTGGGGCTTCGTCCGGCAGGACGCCCGCCAGGGCCTGCGCATGGCGGTCTCGGCCGGCGGCAATGTCGGCGAGCGGCTGATGGGCATGGGCGAGCGCCATTACGGCCGGATCCGCGGCCAGGCGCTGGACTGGCTCGGCCGGGTCGAGATCGAGGCCGGCCGGGTGGACGACCCGCCCAGCCAATTCTCCGGCGGCATGCGCCAGCGCCTCCAGATCGCCCGCAACCTCGTCACCGGGCCGCGCCTCGTGCTGATGGACGAGCCGACCTCCGGCCTCGACGTCTCGGTCCAGGCCCGGCTCCTCGACCTGATCCGGCGGCTCTCGGCCGAGCTCGGCCTCGCGGTGATCATCGTGACCCACGACCTCGCGGTGGCGCGGCTGCTCTCGCACCGGATCGCCGTGATGCGGGCCGGCCGGGTGATCGAGACCGGCCTCACCGACCGGGTGCTCGACGATCCCGAGCACGCCTACACCCAGCTCCTCGTCGCCTCGGTGCTCGCCGCATGACTGCGCTTCTGACCTTCCAGGACGTCGCCAAGAGCTTCACCCTGCACCTGCGCGGCGGGATCGTCCTGCCGGTGGTGGGCGGCGTGAGCCTCGTGGTCGAGCCCGGCGAGTGCGTGGTGCTCGGCGGCCCCTCGGGGGCGGGCAAGTCCTCGCTCCTGAAGATGGCCTACGGCAATTACCGCTGCGATGCCGGCGCCATCCGGGTCCGCGACGGCGAGGCGGTGGTGGACGTCGTCCGGGCCGATCCGCGAGTGGTCTGGGCGCTGCGGGCGCGGGTCATCGCCTACGTGTCGCAGTTCCTGCGGGTGATCCCGCGGGTCCCGGCCCTCGACGTGGTCGAGGCCGCCGGCCGCGAGGGCGGGTTGTCCGAAGAGGCGGCCCGCGCCCGGGCCAAGGACCTCCTCGCCCGGCTCAACCTGCCCGAGCGGCTCTGGGGCCTGCCGCCCGCGACCTTCTCGGGAGGCGAGCAGCAGCGGGTCAACATCGCCCGGGGCCTGATCGCCGACCGGCCGCTCCTGCTCCTCGACGAGCCGACCGCCTCCCTGGACGCGCAGAACCGCGCCGTGGTGGCCGACCTCGTGCGCGAGAAGCTGAAGGCCGGCGCCGGCGTGCTCGGCATCTTCCACGACAGCGAGATGCGCGACGCTGTGGCGACCCGGGTGGTCGATGTCACCCGCTTCGCGCCGCAAGCCCGGGCAGCCTGAGGAATTCACGATGGACGACTTCATCCTCGAGAACGCGACCCTGGTCCTGCCCGACCGGGTGCAGCGCGGCTGGCTCGCCGTCTCCGACGGGGCGATCATCGAGATCGGCGAGGGCCGGGCGCCCGCGCGCGGCCTCGATTGCGGCGGCGATTACCTGATCCCCGGGCTGATCGAGCTGCACACCGACCATCTGGAGAGCCACTACGCGCCGCGCCCCAAGGTCCGCTGGCATCCGCTCGGCGCGGTGCTCGCCTACGACGCGCAGATCACCGCCTCGGGCATCACCACGGTGTTCGATTCGCTCCGCGCCGGCAGCGACCCGGACGGCAGCGGCCTCGGCTCCGAGCTGGAGCAGCTCGCCGGCGCCATCGCCGCCGCGCGGGCCGGCGACCTGTTCCGGGCCGAGCACTTCACGCATCTGCGCTGCGAATTGCCCTCCACGGATGTGCTCGACACGGTGGCGACCTTCACGGCCCGCTACCCGGTGGGGCTGATCTCGCTCATGGACCACACCCCCGGCCAGCGGCAGTTCCGCGACATGGAGAAGTACTACACCTACGCCACGCGCGGCGGCCGTCCCATGGAGGAGATCCGCGCCAACACCGAGCGCAAGATCCGCGACGGTCGGTCGCTGAATGCGAAGAACCGGCCGGCCCTGGTCCAGTTCGCCCGCGAGATGGGGATCCCGCTGGCGAGCCACGACGACACCACCCTGGCGGATGTCGACCTCGCGGTCGGCGAAGGCGTGCGGCTGGCCGAGTTTCCCACCACCCTGGAGGCGGCCGAGGCCGCGCACCGCCAGGGCATCACCGTGATGATGGGCGCGCCGAACCTGATCCGCGGCGGCTCGCATTCCGGCAACGTCGCCGCCCTGGCGCTGGCCGAGGCCGGGCACCTCGACATCCTCTCGTCGGACTACGTGCCGGCGAGCCTCTTGATGGCGGCCTTCCTGCTGCCCGAGCAGGCACCGTCGATCACGCTGCCCGAGGCGCTGGCCACCGTCACGGCCAATCCCGCCCGCGCCACCGGGCTCACCGACCGGGGCGCCCTGGCGCCCGGGCTGCGGGCCGATCTCGTGCGCGTGCAGCGGGCCGAGGGCGTGCCGGTGGTCCGCGAGGTCTGGCGCGCCGGCCGGCGGGTCGCCTGATGCCGGGCTGCCTCGTCCTCGTGGTCGGCCCGAGCGGCGCCGGCAAGGACACGCTGATCCGGCTGGCCCGGGCGGCCCTGGCGGACGATCCGCGCTACGTCTTCCCGCGGCGTCTCGTGACCCGGCCACCCTCGGCGGACGAGGACAACGACGAGATCGACGAGGCTGCCTTCGCGGATGGCTGCGCGGCCGGCCGCTTCACCTTGAGCTGGCGCGCCCATGGCCTCGGCTACGCCCTCCCGGCGGAGGCCGGAAGGCGCGCCGCCGACGGTCAGGTGGTGATCTGCAACGTCTCGCGCCGCATCGTCGCGGAGGCGCGGAGGACCTGCCCGCGGGTGAGCGTCGTCGAAGTCACCGCGCCGCCCGAGATCCTGGCGCAGCGTATCGCCGCCCGGGGCCGGCCGCAGGACGGCGACCTCGCCGCGCGTCTCGCCCGGGAGGGCGACGTCGTCGCGGATCTGACGATCCTCAACACCGGCTCCCCGGGCGACGCCGCGTCGCGGCTCGTCGCGCATCTGCGCGCCTGCTGACGGGACATCTTCGTCGCACGCCGGGTGCGACTGCCGGGTCGCGCCGGCCGATGCACCGATCGCGCCGGAGCAACGAAAAAGGGCGGGTGCCGATATCGGCACCCGCCCATGTTGGTCTCGGCCGGGGAAGCCCCGGCGCCGTCGGTCTCAGAGGCCGCCGAACTTGTAGTTGAAGCCGGCGCGAACGATGCTGCCCTCGGTGCGGAAGCGCGAGATGTACGCGCCGTTGCCGACACCCGGGACCGCGCCGACGAGCACGTTCTGGCTGCCGAGGTCGTAGTGCAGGTACTCGGCCTTCACCGTGATGGCGTCGTACTTGATGCCGATGTAGCGGCCGAGCGCGAAGGTGTTCAGGAAGCTGTCGGTGGGCAGGGCGAACTCGATGCCGCCGCCGTAGGCGTAGCCGACCTTGAAGTCGTCGTAGCGGCCGGCGAACTGCAGGCGGCCGCCCGGGGTGTAGAAGTTGGCGTCGTGGAACACGTTGCCGTAGGCGAGGCCGCCCATCCCGTAGACCAGGACGCGGTCGAAGGCGTAGCCGACGCGGCCCGTGAGGGTGCCGAGCCAGTCGAGGCTCTGGCGGAACTGGCTGATGTTCGGCGGGCCGCCGGCGACGTTACCGGTGCCGAGGACGACGCGGTTCTTGGTGATGTCGGTCCAGTCGATGCTGTTGGCGAGACCGACGACGATGCCGGAGCCCGGCGTGAACTGGTAGTTGTAGCCGGCGGTGCCGCCGATGTTGGCGAAGCCGTCCTGCGTGGTCGAGGTCAGGAAGGGACGGCGGCCGAGGGCCACATTGGTGGCGTTGCCCGGCTGGACGCCGACCGTGGTGATGCGCTCACGATCCGTGAAGGTGTAGGCGGACTCGAGACCGGCGTAGAAGCCCGTCCAGGTGAAGACCGGCACCGGCGTGAAGACCGGCGGCGGCGCGGCCCGGCGCGGCAGGTCGGCGGCCGAAGCGGCCGTCGTGACCAGCGCCGTCGCGGCGGTGGCGAGGAGGAACTTCTTCATCATGGCGGGGGGTCCGAGGTGATGCGTTGTTGTCCCCACTTAAGCTCGGCCGCACGGATCCCGCTATGCCCGCGAAGCCACACTGTGGCGCGAAAGCGGCGTGGATACTGCCTGTGGTTGATGTTTCGGCGTTCAAGACTCATGGCCGCGGCTTGACAGCAGAGCCGGTCGTCGGGCGCCCGCGCGCCGCGGAGCTTGATCCCTGGCGGCCGACCCTCTAAGCGGACCGCGTTTTTCGCCCCTGTCCGAGCTTCGGGGCGGCTGACCAGGATTCGGGGCCCTTGTGTGGTCCCCGCCGCAGGAATGGGAATCATGGGCAAGGAAAAGTTCTCCCGCACCAAGCCGCACTGCAACATTGGCACGATTGGTCACGTTGACCACGGCAAGACGTCGTTGACGGCGGCGATCACGAAGGTTCTGGCGGAGACGGGCGGGGCGACGTTCACGGCCTACGACCAGATCGACAAGGCTCCGGAGGAGAAGGCGCGCGGGATCACGATCTCGACGGCGCACGTGGAGTACGAGACGCAGAACCGTCACTACGCGCACGTGGATTGCCCCGGGCACGCCGACTACGTGAAGAACATGATCACGGGCGCGGCGCAGATGGACGGCGCGATCCTGGTGGTTTCGGCGGCCGACGGCCCGATGCCGCAGACCCGCGAGCACATCCTTCTGGCGCGCCAGGTCGGCGTTCCGGCGCTGGTGGTGTTCCTCAACAAGGTCGACATGGTCGACGACGAGGAGCTCCTGGAGCTGGTCGAGCTGGAGGTGCGCGAGCTCCTGTCGAAGTACGACTTCCCCGGCGACGACATCCCGATCACCAAGGGCTCGGCGCTGATGGCGCTTGAGGACAAGGAGCCGAAGATCGGCAAGGAGGCGGTGCTGGCGCTGATGGCGACGGTGGATGCCTACATCCCGCAGCCGGAGCGTCCGATCGACCTGCCGTTCCTGATGCCGATCGAGGACGTGTTCTCGATCTCGGGCCGCGGCACGGTGGTGACGGGTCGCGTCGAGCGCGGCATCGTCAAGGTCGGCGAGACGGTGGAGATCGTCGGCATCCGCGACACGCAGACCACGACGGTCACGGGCGTGGAGATGTTCCGCAAGCTGCTCGACCAGGGCCAGGCGGGCGACAACGTCGGCGTGCTGCTGCGTGGCACGAAGCGCGAGGACGTGGAGCGCGGCCAGGTCGTGTGCAAGCCGGGTTCGGTGAAGCCGCACGCCAAGTTCAAGGCCGAGGCCTACATCCTGACCAAGGAAGAGGGCGGCCGCCACACGCCGTTCTTCACCAACTACCGGCCGCAGTTCTACTTCCGCACCACCGACGTGACCGGGATCGTGACGCTGCCCGAGGGCACCGAGATGGTGATGCCGGGCGACAACGTGACCATGGACGTGGCGCTGATCGTGCCGGTGGCCATGGAGGAGAAGCTGCGCTTCGCCATCCGCGAGGGCGGCCGCACCGTCGGTGCCGGCGTCGTCGCCGCCATCAACGATTGAGCTCGAGCAGGGCCGGCGCGTCGCGACAGACGATGCGCCGGTCCCGCGCCGTCAGCCGGCGGATGGTCCGTGGTCATCTCTAGACCACGGGGGTGCGTCAGGGCTCAGGCCATCGACTTCGATGTGACTCGCGCCGGCCTCCGTCTTGACGGGGTGCCGGCGTTGTTTTGTCTTGTCTCCGCCTTGTCTTGGGGGAGGCTCGGATGTTCGGAGATTCCGCTCGGCGGGCCGCGCGATTGCTGGTCCTGATCTGTGCCGGCTCCGTGTTCCTGCCGGTCGGCGCGCGGGCAGACGACCTGAGCGACGGCCGCTTTCGCGACGCGGTGATCAAGCAGATCCGGATCCGTCGACCGGACGTGGCGATCGACCTCAATGCCGATCCGGCGCAGCTCGGCATCGGCACCCAGACGCTCGATCTCACCAATCTCCACCAGCATGTCCGCGGTCTCACCGAGGCCGAGCGCCGGCGGGAGGTCGACGAATTCCTCGGCCTCGCCTTCGCCAAGGCCGGCCCTGCGCCGGAGCCGGCGGATTTCGCGGCGATCAAGGGCCGCCTGCGCGTGCAGCTGGTGCCGGATGAGATCCTTCAGCAGAACCCGCAGCTCGCGCATCGCCGGTTCTCCGAGACGCTGCACGTCGTCTACGTGCTCGACGAGTCCAGGCGCTACCAGTACGTCACCCGCGAGATGATCGCCGGCTGGCACGTCGATCCTGCCGTGGTGGAAGCCACGGCGGTGCGGAACCTCGCGGGGGCCTCCAAGGATGTGCCGTTCCAGCTCGTCGTCGCGGACCGCACGCCCGTCGCCGCCCTCGCCAGGGAGGACGACAATTACGCCCTCGCGCGTTTGCTCGTGCCGGACTGGCTCGAGGAGATCCGCAAGGCGCTGAAGGCCGACGGCATCACGCTGACCGGGCCGACCCGCAATCTGCTCATGGCGTGGCCCGCCGACAGTCCTGCGCGGCGCGAGCTGGCCGCAGAGGCCACCACGCAGATGCGCGCCGGCCCCTACGGCCGCAGCGACGAGCTGTTCCGCTTCGACCGGGGCGGGCTCCGGCCCCTGACCGCCGCCGAGCGGGCGGATCACGGCCGGTGATGCGCGGCGATCGGCGGCGAACCTCTTGCAAGCCGCGCCGCGATGAGGCATTGGGCGGTGCGCTAGGAGTGTAGCTCAACTGGTCAGAGCGCCGGTCTCCAAAACCGGAGGTTGCGGGTTCGAGTCCCTCCACTCCTGCCAGACATTCAGCCCGATCCCGCGCGGTGGCCCGGTCGACAAGCCGGGGGAGTTGCGCTAGAGCGGGCGCAATCCGAGATCTGAAGCGACCGTCGGTGCGGGCCCATCCGGGTCCTCGGCGCCGACATTCGCATTCCCGGATGCGGTCTCTGCCTCGGGGCCGAACACGCACAGATACTGGCGCCATGGCATCGAACGAAGCGACCAAGAAGGTGGACCTGGTGCGCGGCGCAGCCCGCGGTCCCGCGAATCCGCCGCCGGCCCGGCCGGCGACGCCGAACCGGGCGCCGCAGAAGCGTGCCACGCCGGGCGAGTTCATCGCGCAGGTTCGCGACGAGGCCCGCAAGGTCACGTGGCCGACCCGCCGGGAGACCACGATCACGACGATCATGGTCTTCGTGATGGTCGTGGCCGCGAGCCTGTTCTTCACGGTCGTGGATCAGGCCCTGCGCTTCCTGGTCGGCCTGATTTTGGGCGTCTGAGTCGGAGGCGTACGAGGGCGGCTCGCCGCCGATCGGGGGAGACCCCGCGGACTTGTCGGAGTTGAACGGAACCGTGTCGAAGCGCTGGTACATCGTCCACGCCTACTCGAACTTCGAGAACAAGGTCGCCCAGTCCATCAAGGATCAGGCGGCTCAGCGCGGGCTGACCGAGCTGTTCGACGAGGTGATGGTCCCGACCGAGAAGGTCGTGGAGGTCCGCCGCGGCCGGAAGGTCGATGCCGAGCGTAAGTTCTTCCCCGGCTACGTGCTGGTGAAGTGCGACCTCACCGACGAGGTCTACCACCTCATCAAGAACACCCCGAAGGTCACGGGCTTCCTCGGCGCCGACAAGTCGAAGCCGGTTCCGATCCCCGACGCCGAGGCCGAACGGATCAAGGGCCAGGTCGCCGAGGGTGTCGACCGGCCGAAGCCCTCGATCTCTTTCGAGATCGGCGAGACCGTCCGGGTCGCCGACGGTCCGTTCGCCAGCTTCAACGGCACCGTCGAGGAGATCGACGACGCCCGCTCCCGCCTCAAGGTGGCCGTGTCGATCTTCGGCCGCGCGACGCCGGTGGAGCTCGAATACGCCCAGGTCGAGAAGGCCTGAGCCTCCTGATTTCGGCGGCCCTGAGGCCGCCGCGTCCTTCCGGCTGTCGCTGTGCGGCGGCCGCGAACTTGCCCCATCCTCCTGAGGCTGGGGCATCATCCGCGGGAGATCCGCCCGGCCTCGCCTCCGGGATCCACGGCTCGCACCGCGACCTGCAACCGTCCGACCCGCCGCGCTTCAGGCCGCGTGGGGGCGGATTCTCATTGGGAGCAGTCCCATGGCGAAGAAGATCACGGGCTACGTGAAGCTTCAGGTCCCGGCCGGCGCGGCGAACCCGTCGCCGCCGATCGGTCCCGCGCTCGGTCAGCGCGGCCTCAACATCATGGAATTCTGCAAGGCCTTCAACGCGAAGACCGCGCAGATGGAGAAGGGCACCCCGATTCCGGTGATCATCACCGCGTATCAGGATCGCTCCTTCACCTTCGAGATGAAGCAGCCCCCGGTCACCTTCTTCCTGAAGAAGGCCGTCGGCCTGAAGATCGGCAAGAAGCCGGCCTCCGGCTCGAAGACCCCGGGCAAGGGCCCGACCGTCGGCAAGATCTCCGAGGCGCAGCTGCGCGAGATCGCCGAGAAGAAGATGCCCGACCTCAACTGCGACTCGATCGAGTCGGCCGTTGCCATGATCCGCGGCTCCGCCCGGGCCATGGGCCTCGAAGTGACGGCCTGAGGGAGGACAGCATGGCTAAGGAAGGCAAGCGCATCCGCGCCGCCCGCGAGGGCATCGAGGTCACCAAGCTCTATCCCCTCGACGAGGCGATCAAGCTGGTGAAGGAGCGGGCGACCGCGAAGTTCGACGAGACCGTCGAGGTCTCCATGAACCTCGGCGTCGATCCCCGCCACGCCGACCAGATGGTCCGCGGCGTCTGCAACCTCCCGAATGGTTCCGGCCGGACGGTGCGGGTGGCGGTCTTCGCCCGCGGCGCCAAGGCGGACGACGCCAAGGCCGCCGGTGCCGACATCGTCGGCGCCGAGGACCTGCTGGAGATCGTGCAGAGCGGCAAGATCGAGTTCGATCGCTGCATCGCGACCCCGGACATGATGCCGCTGGTCGGCCGTCTCGGTAAGGTGCTGGGCCCGCGCGGCCTGATGCCGAACCCGAAGGTCGGCACCGTCACCATGGACGTGAAGGGCGCCGTCGCCGGCGCCAAGGGCGGCTCGGTGGAGTTCCGCGTCGAGAAGGCCGGCATCGTCCATGCCGGCGTCGGCAAGGTCTCGTTCGACGCCGACAAGCTCGTCGAGAACATCAAGGCCTTCGCGGACGCCGTCGCCAAGGCGAAGCCCGCGGGCGCCAAGGGCACCTACGTCCAGCGCATCGCCGTCACCTCGACGATGGGCCCGGGCGTGAAGGTCGAGCCGAACACGGTTCTGACCGCCTGAGGCAAGGCATAGCGTCTACGCTGCGGAGCGCCCGGTCGGAAACGGCCGGGCGTTTTCCGTTGCGGGCATGCGGACGGAGCAGCCGTCCCGCCGCGACAGTCGGGCGAGCCGCCGGAACGGCACTCTCGACGCGGGCTCGGCGACCGATCCGGCGCATCGCGTGGGCACCTTGCCGGGAAACGCCCCGGATTACGGCGTGACCATGCTGGTCCCGTCCGAGGCCCGTCGGCGGATCTGATCGGCGGGGCCGAATCGCGGCGATTCTCGTGCTGGATCCCGGGTCGCACATCGCTGACGCGCCCTGTGCCCGGGAAGGGCCGGTGAGAAATAAACCCGCACCCCTGTCTCGGACGGTTGAAGCGGATCCTATCCGGAACCCGGCACGCGACAGGCCGCGACAGCGGCGCCGTTCTCCTTCACGCCATTCTTAACGGCAGAGGGGGCGCCAACGCGCGCGGCTGTGCTAGATAGGCCGACATGCGATGCACCCTGACGGTCACCTCCAAGCGACGCATCCTGTGCGTCTTTCCCGCCTACACGCCGTCCTTCGGGACGTTCTCCCACGCCTACCCGCTGATGGGCGGGGTGAAGGCGTTCATGCCGCCGCAGGGGCTGCTGCTGATCGCGGCCTACATGCCGGAGGCGTGGGAATGCAGATTCATCGATGAGAATATCCGCCGCGCGAGCCCGGCCGAGTTCGCCTGGGCCGACGCGGTGTTCGTTTCTGGCATGCACATCCAGGAACCGCAGATCCACGACATCCGCGACCGTGCCCGGGCCGCCGGCAAGGTCACGGTTCTGGGCGGTCCCTCGGTCTCGGGCGCGCCGGAGAAATATGGCGACTTCGACTATCTCCATGTCGGCGAGATCGGCGACGCCACCGACCAGCTCGTCGCGCGCCTCGACGCCGATGTCGCGCCCCCGCCCGCCCAGGTGGTTCTGGAGACGAAGGACCGGCTCGCGCTCGCCGACTTCCCGGCCCCGGCCTACGACCACGCACCGCTCAAGCGCTATCTGATCGGCTCGCTGCAATTCTCCTCGGGCTGCCCCTATCGCTGCGAGTTCTGCGACATCCCGCAGCTCTATGGCCGCCAGCCGCGGCTCAAGAGCCCCGAGCAGATGTGCGCCGAGCTCGACGCCATCATCAGCCAGCCCGGCCATCCGGCCGTCGTCTACTTCGTCGACGACAATTTCATCGCCAACCGCAAGGCGACCCGCGAGATGCTGCCGCACCTCGTGGCGTGGCAGAAGAAGAACAACTACCCGCTTCAGTTCGCCTGCGAGGCGACGCTGAACATGGCCAAGCAGCCCGAGATCCTCGAGCTGATGCGGCAGGCGAACTTCATGACGGTGTTCGTCGGCATCGAGACCCCGGAGGCCGAGGCCCTCAAGGGCATCGACAAGACCCACAACGCCGCCGTCCCGATGTACGAGGCGATCGAGACCCTTAATTCCTACGGGCTGGAGGTGACCTCGGGCATTATCCTGGGCCTCGATTCCGACACCGACAAATCCGAGCAGAACCTGATCGATTTCATCGACCGCTCGGCCATTCCCGTGCTGACCATCAACCTGCTCCAGGCCCTGCCCAAGACCCCACTCTGGGACCGGCTGGAACGCGAGGGCCGGCTCGTCCACGATGCGGCATTGGAATCGAACGTGCTGTTCAAGCGCCCGCACGACACCGTGGTGGGCAGCTGGCGCCGGGCCATCGCGCACGCCTATACGCCGGAGAAGATCTTCGAGCGCTTCAAGCACCAATGCGCGGTGACCTACCCGAACCGCATCACCACGCCGACCGCCGGCAAGCTGACCTTCACCAATCTCCGCCGGGGCCTGATCCTGGGGTTCAACATCATCACCCGGGTCGGGATCTTTTCCGATTACCGCAAGCCGTTCTGGAGTGCGGCCGGCTACGCGCTGAAGCGCGGGCAGATCGAGGCGGTGTTCAACATGGGCTTCGTGGCCCACCATCTGATCCGCTTCACCCGCGAGGCCCTGCGCGGCGAGCACAACGCCTCCTTCTACGCCGCCAAGGCCGCGGAGGCGAAGGCGGCCCGCGACCGGAGCTGGTGGGAATCGGCCCGGCGCAGGCTGGCGCCGGAACGCGAGGCCGCGTGAGGCGGGTTGCCGGTCAGGCCCGGAGATTCCGCAGCAAGTCCTTGCCTGCGGCGGAAAAGTCGCGCTTCAGCCCTTGGCAGGCGGCTTGCTAGGCTCTATACACCGCGCCTCACGCATTTCATCCTCACGGAAGGAGACGGCCGATCGGCCGGTTTCCGCTCGAAATGTCGCCCGGGCAACCGGGTGGCAAAGGCCGGACGGATCCCAGGGGCGACGAGCCCCGCGGAGCCTTGTCCGGCCATGTCCTGTCCGAGACTGCAGGTGCCGGCTCGCCGGCTTAATCCCCAAGCCTGCACAGACGGGGAAGACCGAATTCGAAAAGCCTCGCCCAGGCCTCGGCCGCGGAGGGGTGTCGGTTTGAACCAACTCGCCCGAGGCGGCCTCCAGGGGCACGCGCGGGGACAGGGCCGCGAAGCGTCGTTCGGACGTTCCCGGTCTCTTGGCCGAGATGACGTCCGGGCGGCATGTGCAACCGGCGGACCCGAGATCGGGTTCCGCCAACCGGAGAGAGCCCAGTGGACCGGACAGCTAAAGCTGATCTCGTCTCGACGCTCAACGGCGTGTTCAGTGAGAGCGCCGTTGTCGTCGTGGCCCACTACAAGGGCCTCACGGTCGCCGACATGCAGAAGCTGCGTTCGCAGATGAAGCAGGCTGGCGCCACCGTGAAGGTCGCCAAGAACAGCCTCGCCGGCATCGCACTCGATGGCACGGACGTCGCCTCCATCAAGCCGCTCCTGAAGGGCCCGACCCTGCTCGCCTATTCCGGCGACCCGGTCGCAGCCGCGAAGGTCGCGGTCGATTTCGCCAAGGCCAACGACAAGCTCGTGATCCTCGGCGGCGCGATGGGGAAGACCGCCCTGAACCCGGACGGCGTGAAGGCCCTCGCCTCGCTCCCGTCCCTCGACGAACTGCGCGCCAAGATCGTGGGCCTCGTGCAGGCTCCCGCGACGAAGATCGCTCAGGTCGTCAACGCGCCGGCGGCCAAGCTCGCCCGCGTGTTCGGGGCTTATGCCAAGAAGGACGAGGCCGCCTGAGGCCCTTCAAAAACCATCCGTTCGAACCGATATTGAGAGGAATTCAAAATGGCTGATCTCGCCAAGCTCGTCGACGACCTGTCCTCGCTGACCGTGCTCGAGGCCGCTGACCTGGCCAAGATGCTCGAAGAGAAGTGGGGCGTCTCGGCCGCCGCTGCCGTCGCCGTTGCCGCCGGCCCGGCTGCCGGTGGCGCCGCCGCCGCCGTCGAGGAGCAGACCGAGTTCACGGTCGTCCTGGCCTCCGCCGGCGACAAGAAGATCGAGGTCATCAAGGAGGTCCGCGCGATCACCGGCCTCGGCCTCAAGGAAGCCAAGGACCTCGTCGAGGGCGCGCCGAAGCCGGTCAAGGAAGGCGTTGCCAAGGACGAGGCCGAGAAGCTCAAGGCCCAGCTCGAGAAGGCCGGCGCCAAGATCGAGCTCAAGTAAGTCGACGATGGGCCGGTCCCGGCCCATCACCCCACGGAGGTCCGCTTCGGGCCTGTCGTGACCGGAGCCCGCGGGTGCAACACCCGCGGGCTTTAGGCCGCTTCGGCGGATGGTCCCGGAAGGGACCGGCGAGAAGTTTCGGTTCGGTGGCGCTGCCCGGCGGGGCGCGCGTCGCGGCCCGGTGCGGGAGGTCCCTTTCGGGAACGCTTCCCCGGGCGAGAGGTACGCGGGTAGGAGCGAGGTCACATGGCCAACACGCTGGTCGGTCGCAAGCGCATTCGGAAGTTCTTCGGCAAGATCAAGGAAGTTGCCGAGATGCCGAACCTCATCGAGGTTCAGAAGGCGTCCTACGACCAGTTCCTGATGGTCGACGAGCCCGAGGGTGGGCGCGCCGACGAGGGGCTGCAGAGCGTGTTCAAGTCGGTCTTCCCGATTTCCGACTTCGCTTCCACGGCCCTGCTCGAGTTCGTGCGCTACACCTTCGAGGCGCCCAAGTACGATGTCGACGAGTGCCGCCAGCGCGGCATCACCTTCGCGGCCCCGCTGAAGGTCACGCTGCGCCTCATCGTGTTCGATGTCGATCCCGACACGCAGGCGAAGTCGGTCAAGGACATCAAGGAGCAGGACGTCTACATGGGCGACATGCCCCTGATGACGGAGAACGGCACCTTCATCGTCAACGGCACCGAGCGCGTGATCGTCTCGCAGATGCACCGCTCGCCGGGCGTGTTCTTCGACCACGACAAGGGCAAGACCCATTCCTCGGGCAAGCTCCTGTTCGCCGCCCGCATCATCCCGTACCGGGGCTCCTGGCTCGACGTCGAGTTCGACGCCAAGGACATCGTCCACGTCCGCATCGACCGGAAGCGCAAGCTGCCGGCGACGTCGCTGCTCTATGCCCTCGGCCTCGACGGCGAGGAGATCCTGTCGACCTTCTACAACAAGGTCGTCTATGACCGCGACGGCGCCGACTGGCGCGTGCCCTTCGACGCCGAGCGCATGAAGGGCATGAAGGCCACCGTCGACCTGATCGACGCCGATTCCGGCGAGGTCGTGCTCGAGGCCGGCAAGAAGCTCAACGCCCGCAACGCCCGTCAGATCACCGACAAGGGCACCAAGTTCCTCAAGGCCACCGACGAGGATCTCGTCGGCCAGTACGTGGCCGAGGATCTCGTCAACGCGCAGACCGGCGAGATCTGGGCCGAGGCCGGCGAGGAGATCACCGACAAGCTCCTGAAGAGCCTGGATGATGTCGGCATCACCGAGCTCCCGGTGCTCGACATCGACCACGTCAATGTCGGCCCCTACATTCGCAACACGCTGGCGGTGGACAAGAACTCCAACCGCGAGGGCGCGCTGTTCGACATCTACCGGGTCATGCGCCCGGGCGAGCCGCCGACCCTCGAGACCGCCGAGGCGATGTTCCACTCGCTGTTCTTCGACTCCGAGCGGTACGACCTCTCGGCCGTCGGCCGCGTGAAGATGAACATGCGCCTCGACCTCGACGCCGCCGACACCGTGCGCACCCTCCGCAAGGAGGACATGCTCGCGGTGGTGAAGGCGCTCGTGGAGCTGCGCGACGGCAAGGGCGAGGTCGACGACATCGATCACCTCGGCAACCGCCGCGTCCGCTCGGTGGGCGAGCTCATGGAGAACCAGTACCGCCTGGGCCTTCTGCGCATGGAGCGCGCCATCCGCGAGCGCATGAGCCAGGTCGATATCGACACGGTCATGCCGCAGGATCTGATCAACGCGAAGCCCGCGGCGGCGGCGGTGCGCGAGTTCTTCGGCTCGTCGCAGCTCTCGCAGTTCATGGACCAGACCAACCCGCTCTCAGAGGTGACGCACAAGCGCCGCCTGTCGGCCCTCGGCCCGGGCGGTCTGACCCGCGAGCGCGCCGGCTTCGAGGTGCGCGACGTGCACCCGACCCATTACGGCCGCATCTGCCCGATCGAGACGCCGGAAGGCCCCAACATCGGTCTGATCAACTCGCTCGCGACCTTCGCGCGGGTGAACAAGTACGGCTTCATCGAGACCCCGTTCCGCCGCGTGCGCGACGGCGTGGTCACCGACGAGGTTGCCTACCTCTCCGCCATGGAGGAGGCGAAGTACTACGTCGCCCAGGCGAACGCCCAGATGGACGAGGCCCGCAAGCTCACGGAGGATCTCGTGGTCTGCCGCCGGGCCGGCGAGGTGATCGTCGTTGGGCCTGAGCGCGTCGACCTCATGGACGTGTCGCCCAAGCAGCTGGTCTCGGTCGCCGCGGCGCTGATCCCGTTCCTGGAGAACGACGACGCCAACCGCGCCCTCATGGGCTCGAACATGCAGCGGCAAGCGGTGCCGCTGGTCCGCGCCGACGCCCCGTTCGTGGGCACCGGCATGGAGGCGGTGGTCGCCCGGGATTCCGGCGCCGCCATCGCGGCCCGCCGGGCCGGCATCATCGATCAGGTGGACGCCACCCGTATCGTCATCCGCGCCACCGAGGAGGCCGACGCCAACAAGCCTGGCGTCGACATCTACCGCCTGCAGAAGTTCCAGCGCTCCAACCAGTCGACCTGCATCACGCAGAAGCCGCTGGTCCGCGTCGGCGAGTTCGTGAAGAAGGGCGAGATCATCGCCGACGGTCCCTCGACCGAGTTCGGCGAGCTGGCGCTCGGCCGGAACGTGCTCGTCGCGTTCATGCCGTGGAACGGCTACAACTTCGAGGACTCGATCCTGCTCTCCGAGCGGATCGTGAAGGATGACGTGTTCACCTCGATCCACATCGAGGAGTTCGAGGTGATGGCCCGCGACACCAAGCTCGGGCCGGAGGAAATCACCCGCGACATCCCGAACGTCTCCGAGGAGGCGCTCAAGAACCTCGACGAGGCCGGCATCGTCTATATCGGTGCCGAGGTGAATGCCGGCGACATCCTGGTCGGCAAGATCACCCCGAAGGGCGAGAGCCCGATGACGCCGGAGGAGAAGCTGCTCCGCGCCATCTTCGGCGAGAAGGCCTCGGACGTGCGCGACACCTCCCTGCGGGTGCCGCCGGGCGTCACCGGCACGATCGTGGAAGTCCGCGTGTTCAACCGCCACGGCGTCGACAAGGACGAGCGCGCCCAGGCGATCGAGCGCGAGGAGATCGAGCGGCTCGCCAAGGACCGCGACGACGAGCAGGCGATCCTCGACCGCAACACCTACGCCCGTCTGGCGGATGTGCTGATCGGTCAGGCGCCGGTGGCCGGCCCGAAGGGCTTCAAGAAGGACACCACGCTCACCCGCGAGCTGATCAACGACTATCCGCGCTCGCAATGGTGGCAGTTCGCCGTCATCGACGACCGTCTCATGACCGAGATGGAGGCGATGCAGAAGCAGTACGACGAGTCGAAGAAGCGCCTGGAGCAGCGCTTCCTCGACAAGGTCGAGAAGCTGCAGCGCGGTGACGAGCTGCCCCCCGGCGTCATGAAGATGGTCAAGGTCTTCGTGGCGGTGAAGCGCAAGATCCAGCCGGGCGACAAGATGGCCGGCCGTCACGGCAACAAGGGTGTCGTGTCGCGGATCGTGCCGATCGAGGACATGCCGTTCCTGGAGGACGGGACGCATGCCGACATCGTGCTCAACCCGCTGGGCGTGCCCTCGCGCATGAACGTCGGCCAGATCCTCGAGACGCACCTGGGCTGGGCGGCTGCGGGCCTGGGTCGCAAGGTGTCGAAGGCGGTGGATGCCTATCTGAAGTCGCAGGACATCGCGCCGCTGCGGGAGGAGATGAAGGCGATCTACTCCCCGGGCGAGCTCGACGGGCTGACGGACGAGGAGCTGGCCGAGGCCGGCAACAACGTCCGCCGTGGCGTGCCGATGGCCACGCCGGTGTTCAACGGCGCCAAGGAAGCCGACATCGAGCAGATGCTGGAGATGGCCGGGCTGGACCGCTCGGCGCAGTCGACGCTCTACGACGGGCGGACCGGCGAGCCCTTCGACCGCAAGGTCACGATGGGCTACATCTACATGCTGAAGCTCCACCACCTCGTGGACGACAAGATCCACGCGCGCTCGATCGGCCCGTACTCGCTCGTCACCCAGCAGCCGCTGGGCGGCAAGGCGCAGTTCGGCGGCCAGCGCTTCGGTGAGATGGAGGTCTGGGCGCTGGAGGCCTACGGCGCGGCCTACACGCTGCAGGAGATGCTCACGGTGAAGTCGGACGACGTGGCCGGCCGCACCAAGGTCTACGAGGCGATCGTCCGCGGCGACGACACCTTCGAGGCCGGCATCCCCGAGAGCTTCAACGTGCTCGTCAAGGAGATGCGCTCGCTCGGCCTCAACGTCGAGCTGACGTCTTCGAAGAAGGCCGCGAACGATCAGCTGGAGCCGCCGGCCGACGCGGCCGAGTAGAGCCAGTCACAAACACCTCCCGTGGCGGCGGATCCCGCCGCCACGGTCGAGCGGGGAGGGGAGGGGCCTTCCGGGTTCGACGACGGTGAGCAGCGCCCGTGCGGGGTGCGGCGCCGGATCTTTTTCAGGACGCGGTGGCCCGGCGCGGGGCTGCCGGCGTCAACAAGGAGCGGATCATGAACCAAGAGGTCATGAACCTTTTCAACCAGCAGGCCACGCCGGTCAGCTTCGATCAGATCAAGATCTCGATCTCGTCCCCGGAGAAGATCCTCTCCTGGTCGTACGGCGAGATCAAGAAGCCCGAGACCATCAACTACCGGACCTTCAAGCCCGAGCGCGACGGCCTGTTCTGCGCGCGCATCTTCGGGCCGATCAAGGACTACGAGTGCTTGTGCGGCAAGTACAAGCGCATGAAGTACAAGGGCGTCATCTGTGAGAAGTGCGGCGTCGAGGTCACCCTCGCGCGCGTCCGGCGCGACCGCATGGGCCATATCGAGCTGGCCGCCCCCGTCGCGCATATCTGGTTCCTGAAGTCGCTGCCCTCGCGCATCGGCCTGCTGCTCGACATGGCCCTTAAGGACCTCGAGCGGATCCTGTACTTCGAGTCCTACTGCGTCATCGAGCCGGGCCTCACCCCCCTGAAGGAGCGTCAGCTCCTGTCGGAGGAGGAGTACCTGCGCGCCCAGGAGGAGTACGGCGAGGACTCGTTCACCGCCATGATCGGCGCCGAGGCCATCCGGCGCATCCTGCAGGAACTCGACCTCGACAAGATCGCCAACGATCTGCGCGAGGAGATCGCGGTCACGACGTCGGAGCTGAAGCCCAAGAAGCTCCTGAAGCGGCTCAAGATCATCGAGGCCTTCCAGATGTCCGGCAACAAGCCGGAATGGATGATCCTCACGGTCGTCCCGGTGATCCCGCCGGACCTGCGCCCGCTGGTCCCGCTGGACGGCGGCCGCTTCGCGACCTCCGACCTCAACGACCTGTACCGCCGCGTCATCAACCGCAACAACCGCCTGAAGCGGCTGATCGAGCTGCGCGCGCCCGACATCATCATCCGCAACGAGAAGCGGATGCTGCAGGAGGCGGTCGACGCCCTGTTCGACAACGGCCGCCGCGGCCGCGTCATCACGGGCGCCAACAAGCGTCCGCTGAAGTCGCTCGCCGACATGCTGAAGGGCAAGCAGGGCCGGTTCCGCCAGAACCTGCTCGGCAAGCGCGTCGATTATTCAGGCCGCTCGGTCATCGTGGTCGGCCCGGAGCTGAAGCTGCACCAGTGCGGTCTGCCCAAGAAGATGGCGCTGGAGCTGTTCAAGCCGTTCATCTACGCGCGCCTCGACGCCAAGGGCTTTTCGGCCACCGTCAAGCAGGCCAAGAAGCTGGTCGAAAAGGAGAAGCCGGAGGTCTGGGACATCCTCGATGAGGTGATCCGCGAGCACCCGGTGATGCTGAACCGCGCGCCGACGCTGCACCGCCTCGGCATCCAGGCCTTCGAGCCGAAGCTGATCGAGGGCAAGGCGATCCAGCTGCACCCGCTGGTCTGCGCCGCGTTCAACGCCGACTTCGACGGCGACCAGATGGCCGTGCACGTCCCGCTGTCGCTCGAGGCGCAGCTGGAAGCGCGCGTCCTCATGATGTCGACCAACAACATCCTGCACCCGGCCAACGGTCAGCCGATCATCGTGCCGTCGCAGGACATCGTGCTCGGCCTCTACTACCTGTCGATCGTGGCCGAGGGCATGCCGGGCGAGTTCAAGGCGGACAACGCCAAGAACCCGATGCAGGGCGTCTACGGCGACATGGGCGAGCTGGAGCACGCCCTGGCCGCCAAGGCCGTGTCGCTGCACACCAAGATCAAGTGGCGCTGGACCGGCATCGGCCCGGACAATCAGCCCCTGACCAAGACCTACGAGACCACGCCTGGCCGGGTGATCCTGTCCGGTGCCCTGCCGAAGCACGCCAAGGTGCCCTTCGAGGTCGTCAACAAGTTGATGACCAAGAAGGAGATCTCGGCGATGATCGACACCGTCTACCGCCACTGCGGTCAGAAGGAGTCGGTGATCTTCTGTGACCGGATCATGGCGCTCGGCTTCAACCACGCGTTCAAGGCCGGCATCTCGTTCGGCAAGGACGACATGGTCGTGCCGGAGAACAAGTGGTCGATCGTCGACACGACCCGCGCGCTCGTGAAGGATTACGAGCAGCAGTACAACGACGGCCTGATCACGCAGGGCGAGAAGTACAACAAGGTGGTGGATGCCTGGGCCAAGTGCTCGGACAAGCTGGCCGCCGAGATGATGGGCCGCATCTCCGCGGTCCAGAAGGACGAGCACGGCGCCGACAAGCAGATCAACTCGATCTACATGATGAGCCACTCCGGCGCCCGTGGTTCGCCCGCCCAGATGAAGCAGCTCGCGGCGATGCGCGGCCTCATGGCCAAGCCGTCGGGCGAGATCATCGAGACCCCGATCATCTCGAACTTCAAGGAAGGCCTGGACGTTCTGGAGTACTTCAACTCCACGCACGGTGCCCGTAAGGGCCTGGCCGACACCGCCCTGAAGACCGCCAACTCCGGCTACCTGACCCGCCGTCTCGTCGACGTGGCGCAGGATGCAGTCATCCGCGAGGTGGATTGCGGCACGACCAACGGCATCAAGATGCGCGCCATCGTGGATGCCGGTCAGGTCGTGGCGACGCTGGCCACCCGCATCCTGGGCCGCGCCACGGCCGAGGATCTCGTGGCCGCGGACGGCACGGTGATCGTCAAGACCGGCGAGACCATCGAGGAGCGGCACCTGCCGGCGATCAACACCGCCGGCATCCAGGAGGTGAAGATCCGCTCGGTGCTGGTCTGCGCCACCAAGAGCGGCGTCTGCGCCACCTGCTACGGGCGCGACCTCGCCCGCGGCACGCCCGTCAACATGGGCGAGGCCGTCGGCGTCATCGCGGCGCAGTCGATCGGCGAGCCGGGCACGCAGCTCACGATGCGCACCTTCCACATCGGTGGTGCGGCCCAGATCGCCGACTCGTCCTTCATCGAGTCGAGCTTCGAAGGCACGATCAAGATCCGCAACCGCGCCGTCGCCAAGAACACGGACGGGGACCTGATCGCCACCGGCCGCAACGTGGCGGTCGTGATCGTGGGGTCGGACGGCGTCGAGCGGGCGGTCCACCGCCTGCAATACGGCGCCAAGCTCCGGGTCGACGAGGGTGACAAGATCAAGCGCGGGCAGCGGATCGCCGAGTGGGATCCCTACACCCGTCCGATCCTCACCGAAGTCGACGGCCTCGTGGCCTACGAGGATCTGGTCGACGGCCAGTCCATGACCGAGACCACCGACGAGTCGACCGGCATCGCCAAGCGCGTCGTCGTCGACTGGCGCGGCTCGGCCCGGACCTCGGACCTGAAGCCCGCGATGGTCGTGGTCGATCGGGAGGGCAAGGCGCTCAAGCTGCCGCGCGGCTCGGACGCCCGCTACTTCCTGCCGGTCGACGCCATCATCGGCTTCGATCCGGGCGCGACGGTCAAGGCCGGCGACATCCTGGCCCGCGTCTCGACCGACTCGGCCAAGACCCGCGACATCACCGGCGGTCTGCCGCGGGTGGCGGAGCTGTTCGAGGCACGGCGCCCGAAGGACGCGGCGATCATCGCCGAGAAGTCGGGCACCATCGCGTTCGGCCGCGACTACAAGAACAAGCGTCGGCTCACGCTGACGCCGCATGACGGCTCGGAGGCGGTCGAGTACCTGATCCCGAAGGGCAAGCACATCCACCTGCAGGACGGGGACGTGGTGGAGCTCGGCGACTACATCGTCGACGGAAACCCGGCTCCGCACGACATCCTGGCGATCAAGGGCGTCGAGGAACTCGCCGCCTACCTCGTCAACGAGATCCAGGAGGTCTACCGGCTGCAGGGCGTGTCGATCAACGACAAGCACATCGAGGTGATCGTCCGTCAGATGCTGCAGAAGGTCGAGGTGACCGATGGCGGCGACTCGGACATCCTCTCGGGCGACCAGATCGACCGGACGGAGCTGACCGAGTTCAACGAGAAGCTGCTCGCCGAGGGCAAGAAGCCGATCCAGGGCGTTCCGGTCCTGCTCGGTATTACCAAGGCGTCGCTGCAGACGAAGTCGTTCATCTCGGCGGCCTCGTTCCAGGAGACCACCCGCGTCCTCACCGAGGCGGCGGTCAACGGCAAGGTCGACACCCTGG
Organism: Methylobacterium sp. XJLW; assembly: GCF_003254375.1. Lineage (NCBI taxonomy): Bacteria > Pseudomonadati > Pseudomonadota > Alphaproteobacteria > Hyphomicrobiales > Methylobacteriaceae > Methylobacterium > Methylobacterium sp. XJLW. The sequence goes on from NZ_CP016429.1 coordinate 2,698,325, forward strand.
AAGGCCTGAAGGAGAACGTGATCGTCGGATCGCTGATCCCGGCCGGCACCGGGTCGATGGTGGCGGATATCCGCTCCATCGCCCGCCGCCGCGACGCGATGATCCTGCAGCAGAAGCAGACCGAGAGCGGCGCGATGCCGGTCGAGGAGCTTCCGCCCGCCGCCGAATAAGGCGACAGGCAGGATTGAGAGAGACAAGGGCGGCCTTCGGGCCGCCCTTTTTCGTGGCCGCTCTCCAAACCGGGACGCCGGCACGGCGACCGACTTAACCGAGGCTCAACCATGCCGCGCGATAAATCCTGAGCGGCCCCAGAAACACCCTGGAAACGGGGAGGATCGGGCCGGTTCGGGTGCGTGAGTGCGGGTCTGGCGTCGTGGGCACGAGACGAGGACGGGAATCGAGCCTGCGCTGGCTCTCGGCGGCGATGACGCCCTGGATGGTCGGGCTCGGCCTGCTGGTGTCGTTCACGGCCGATGCCGGCACGGAGAACGCCATCGGGGCGAGCCGGCTCGGGGTGATCGATGCCGAGACCGTTCCGCCCCTGCCGCCCGGCACCCTGCTGATCGGATCCGCCCTGCGCCGCCTCGGTGACGAGCCGCCCCAGACGGTGTTCAAGACCGGTGCGCACGTCTTCCCGGTGGTGCAGCGGGGCGGCAAGGGCAACCCCACCCGGCCGCCGGCCGAGAGCTTCGCCCGCCGGGCCGCCAACCTCCGGGAGCCCGGCGGCGCCCTGGTGTTCGGCGACGTCACCGGCAGCGTCTCCGGCGTGCTGACGCAGGGGGCTGCGGTCTGGGATCCGGATTCCGAGCCGGAGGCCGGTTTCGTCCCCGTGCCCGATCTCGGCCTGACCACCGGCGCCGGCACGGCCGCCTCCACGGGCGAAGGCACGGCCGACCTCACCGCGGATGGCGGGCCCGAGCGCTTCGACGGCTCGACCCCGCCGGTGCCCCGTGCCATCGCCCTCTCGTCCACCACGCCGGCGCCCGCGGACGCGATCCCCGTGGAGATCGCCGCGGCGAGTCTCGCGCTCCCCGATTTCGCGATCCGCACGGAGCGCCCGGACAGCGCCCAGCCGGTGCCCGAGGATGCGCGCCGGCGCTACGCCGACCTGATCGACCCGAACGCCCTCGACAAGGAGCAGCGCTGCCTCTCCGAGGCGGTCTATTTCGAGGCCCGGAGCGAGCCGGAGGCCGGCCAGGCCGCCGTCGCCCAGGTGGTGCTCAACCGCGTGAAGAGCGGCCTCTACCCGGCGAGCGTCTGCGGCGTCGTCTACCAGAACCGGCACCACTACATGGGCTGCCAGTTCTCCTTCGCCTGCGAGGGCAAGTCCCTGCGCATCACCGATGCCGGCGCCTGGGAATCGGCGACCCGCATCGCCCGCTCGGTGATCGAGGGCCGGACCTACCTCGCCGAGGTCGGCGCCGCGACCCACTACCACGCCGACTACGTCCGTCCGGGCTGGGCGCGCCGCCTGCGCAAGATGGACGTGATCGGCCGGCACATCTTCTACCAGCTCCGGGCGGGTCAGACCTGAGGCGGCTCTGGCCTGACTTCGTAAGAGAGACTGTGGAAAATTCGAACAATGCTACCTAGGTAGGCGACGACTAAGCAGTCGAAACCAAGGGTTAATTTTACCTTCGTTCCCGATAATGCTTGCGCGCCGGGCAACGAGTCTGGCCTCTGGTACGTCGAGACGAGCGCCGCTTGCGCGCCGCTTCTCGTTGTAATGCGTATCAGAGGACTTCCATGACCGCGCCGGTCGCTCGCACCGCTCTCCTGGCCGCCGCCCTCGGCGGCGTTCTCCTTGCCGCACCCGCCCAGGCCGGCGGCTGTTACGGCTCCGAATGCTACCGCCACGTCGTCACGCCGCCGGTCTACGACACCGTGCAGGAGAACGTGCTGGTCCGTCCGCCCCGCACGGTCTACCGGACCACGCCGCCGGTCTACGATACGGTGTCCGAGCGCGTGATGGTCTCGCCGGGTGGCCGCTACTGGCAGACGAGCCGCGGTCCCGGCGGTGAGTTGATCGGCTGCTGGGTCACCACGCCGCCGCGCTTCGCCGTGCGCACGCGGACCGTGCTGGTCCGTCCGGCGCAATCGATCCCCGAGACGATCCCGCCGGAATACGCCAGCGTCAGCCGCCGGGTCCTCGTGGCGCCCGCCCGGGCCGGCTGGGTGCCGGTCGGCGGCGGCTACGGTTACCGCCCGGCCTCTTACGGTGGCCCGCTGGTCGGCTCGATCCCGGACGCCGTCGGCATCACCGGGGCCAGTTCTTCGGATATCGGCGTCGGGCTCGGCTTCTACACGGGCAGCCGGTACGAGGGGTACTGATCCGGCCGCGAAGGCTTGATTCCGGACGTCCCGGCGACACCTCACCGCGCAACACGGGAGGTGACGATGGGGACGTTCAAGGCCTGGGTGGTCGAGAAGAACGAGGCCGGCCAGAGCCTCGCCTTCAAGGACTTCGACGACGCCGACCTGATGGACGGCGACGTCACCGTGCGGGTGACGCACTCGACCCTGAACTACAAGGATGGCCTCGCCCTCACCGGCACGTCGCCGGTGGTGCGCCGCTTCCCGATGATCCCCGGCATCGATTTCTCGGGGATCGTCGAGACGTCGGACCATCCCGAATACAAGCCGGGCGACGCGGTGGTGCTCACCGGCTGGGGCGTCGGCGAGACGCATCTCGGCGCCTACGCCCAGCGCGCCCGGGTGAAGGGCGACTGGCTGGTGCCGCTACCCCAGGGACTCACGCCCGAGCAGGCCATGGCGGTGGGCACCGCCGGCTACACGGCGATGCTGTGCTGCATGGCCCTCGAGGCCCACGGCGTGACGCCGGAGCACGGCCCGGTCATCGTCACCGGCGCCTCCGGGGGCGTCGGCTCGGTCGCCGTGGCCCTCCTCGCACGGGCGGGCTGGCACGTCATCGCCTCCACGGGCCGGGACGGCGAATCCGACTACCTGAAGGGCCTCGGCGCTGCGGAGATCCTCGACCGGGCCGAGTTGTCGAAGCCCGGCAAGCCGCTCGGCAAGGAGCGCTGGGCCGCGGGGGTCGATGCGGTCGGCTCCACGACGCTCGCCAACGTGCTGGCCATGACCAAGGCGGACGGCGCCGTCGCCGCCTGCGGGCTGGCGCAGGGCATGGATCTGCCGACCTCGGTGGCGCCGTTCATCCTCCGCGGCGTCTCGCTGCTCGGCATCAACAGCGTCACCACCCCACAGCCGAAGCGTCGCGAGGCCTGGGCGCGGCTCGCCCGGGATCTCGATCTGGGCAAGCTCGCCGCCATGACGAGCCGTGTCCCCCTGGAGGAAGTCGGCCGGCTCGGCGCGGAGATCCTGGCCGGGAAGGTGCGCGGGCGGATCGTGGTGGAGGTGGATCGGGCGGGCGGTCCTCGCTGATCCTCGGGGGTTTGGCCAACCCGTCCCGGCATCGGGCTGGACCGGAATTTCGCCGCGCCCCCGGAACCTTTGCCGTGCATCGCATGTTGATGTTTTCATGAGCGTTGCATTCGTCAAAGAGCCCGAGGGTGGAGAAGCGTTCGAGAATCTGCCGGATCGGCCGATCTCGCCGCACACGAATTTCGTGACGCCGGAAGGCCTCGCGCAGATCGAGGCCGAAGTCGCCCGCCTTGAGAAGGAAGTCGCCTCGCTGGATCCTGCCGACAAGGCGGAGGATTCCCGCATCGGGCGCGACCTGCGCTACTGGGCGGCCCGGAAGAACACCGCGCAGCTCGTCGAGCCCAAGGCCGGCGACACGGTTCAGTTCGGCTCCACCGTCACGGTGGTCCGGGAGGACGAGTCCGGCAAGGAGACCCGCCAGACCTTCCGGATCGTCGGCGAGGACGAAGCCGATCCGCACAAGGGTTCGATCTCCTACGTGGCGCCGCTCGCCCGGGCGATCACCGGCAAGACGATCGGTGACGTGGTCGAGGTGAACGGCAATGAGGTCGAGGTGGCAGAGATCCGCTGAGCCGGTTCAGCGGCCTTCGAAGCGCGGTCGCAGGGGCAACAGCGCCTCGGCAATATGTTCCATGAAGACCCGGACCCGTGCCGCGTGGCGCAGGTCCGGATGCGTCAGGATCCAGAGATCCGCCCCCAGCTCCGGATGCGGCCCGGACAGGCGTTGCAGTGCCGGATTGACGTCGGCGGTGAAGCAGGGGAGCGGACCGATCCCCAGGCCGGCCTGCACGGCCGCCTCCAGGCCGATCACCGCGTTGAGCCGGAGGCGGATGTGGTCGGGCGGCACCCGCGCCTCCACGAAGCGCATGAACGAGCCCCCTGCCACCAGCGGTCCCGGACTGATCCACGCCTCCCGGGCGAGGTCGCCATAGGCGCGGTCGGCCCGGCCGTAGACCCCCCACGCCGTGACTGCGAGACGCCGCCCGACCAGAGTCTCGCTCGGCTCGCGGCTGATCCGGATCGCGACGTCGGCATCCCGGCGCGACAGGTTGAGCGTCGCCTCGGCGAGGATCAGCTCGATCCGGATGTCGGGGTACCGCTCCGTGAAGCTCGCGAGCATCGGCATCAGCAGCTCTGCGGCGAAGCCGGCCGGCGCGGTCACCCGCAATTCGCCGGACGGGGTTTCGCCCTGGCCGGCGACCACGCGGGTGAACCGCGCCACGTCCGCCTCGATCCGCGCGGCCGCCGCGATCATCGCCTGTCCGGCGGGGGTCGGCACGTAGCCCGTGCGCAGCCGCTCGAACAGGCGCGTATCGAGCTTCGCCTCCAGGGCCGCGAGGCGTCGGAACGCCGTCGAGTGGTTGATGCCGAGATCCGCCGCCGCCGCGGTCAGGCCGCCGCGGTCGGCCACGGCCTTTGCGAACCGAAACTCGTCCCAGTCGAGCGCCACACCCGGGTCCTTGCGTCTGCGCAAGATCACTCTTGCATGGTGGGGCATTCTTGCAAGGCGCCAAATGCGCGATGGAGGGGCACGACGCTGGCCGACGATTCGGCCGCCCGACACACAGGAGAGACCCGTCCATGGCCAAGGTTCTGGTGCTGTACTACTCGACCTACGGTCACGTCGAGCAGATGGCCTACGCGGTCGCCGAGGGGGCCCGCGAGACGGGGGCCGAGGTCGTCGTGAAGCGCGTGCCGGAGCTGGTCCCGGAGGAGGTCGCCCGGCAGGGCCATTTCAAGCTCGATCAGGCGGCCCCGATCGCCACCGTGGACGAACTGGCGCAGTACGACGCCATCATCTTCGGCACGCCGACCCGCTACGGCAACATGGCGTCGCAGATGAAGCAGTTCATCGACCAGACCGGCGGGCTCTGGATGAAGGGCGCGCTGGTCGGCAAGGTCGGCTCCGTCTTCACCTCGACGGCCTCGCAGCATGGCGGCCAGGAGACGACGCTGACGAGCTTCCACACGGTGCTGTTCCACCACGGCATGGTGGTGGTCGGCCTGCCCTACAGCTTCCAGGGCCAGGGCGGTGTCGAGGCGGTCAAGGGCGGAACGCCCTACGGAGCCAGCACGATCGCGGATGGTGACGGATCCCGCCAGCCGAGCGCCGTGGAACTGGAGGGGGCCCGCTTTCAGGGTCGCCATGTGGCCGGCATTGCCGCCAAGCTGGCCCGAGACTGAGAAGGCAAGAAAAAAGGCTCGGATTGCTCCGAGCCTGAAAGGAAAAAGGCCATTGGGGGCTGAGAAGGCCTTCGTGATCAATAAACGGATCAGGCCGACATCTGTTCCGCTGCCGGCAAAAATTTCTGCGCCGTCAGCGAGGCGCGGCGGCCCGGGCGAGGCGGTCGCGGATCGCCTCGCCGAGGCCGTCTTCCGGAATCGGCACCACCGCGATGGTGCCGGCCCCTGAGGCATCGAGGTCGCGCAGGGCGCCGAACAGGCGGGCCGCGGCCTCCGCGGGATCGCCCGACGGGCTCAGGTTGAGGCTGGCCCGCGCGGTTTCGTGACCGGCCGGGCGCTCGGCGCCGAACAGCAGCACCGCCTCGCCGGGCTCGATCCGCACCGCATCCAGGCGGACCCGCGCCCGGGGCGCGTAATGCGAGGCGAGCATGCCGGGGCCCGCCGGCCTGTCGGCGTCGGCCGCCTCCGGAGATGCCGGATCGAGGCCGAGCACGTCCCGGAGCGCCGCCCGCGTGATGCCGCCCGGCCGCAGCAGCCGCGGCGCGCCGCCGAGGCAGGCCACCACCGTCGACTCGACGCCCACCATCGTGTCGCCACCGTCGAGCACCGCGGCGATCCGCCCGGCGAGATCGTCGAGGACATGGGCGGCCCGGGTCGGGCTCACGCGCCCGGAGCGGTTGGCCGAGGGCGCCGCCACCGGACGGCCGACTTCCGCGAGGAGCGCCTGGGCGAGCGGGTGCGCCGGCACCCGCAGGGCGAGGCTCGGCAGGCCGGCGCGGGCGAGGTCGCAGACCCGTGTGCCCGGATGGGCCGGGACGACCAGGGTCAGGGGACCCGGCCAGAAAGCCGTGGCGAGGCGGCGGGCCTGCGCGTCGAAGACCCCCTCCGCCAGGGCCGCGTCCGCATCGGCCAGATGCGAGATCAGCGGGTTGAAGCGCGGCCGATCCTTGGCGGCGAAAATGCCCGCCACCGCGGCGGCATCGGTCGCGTCCGCCCCGAGCCCGTAGACCGTCTCGGTGGGGAAGGCGACGAGGCGCCCCGCCCGCAGAAGCGCGGCGGCCTCCGCGATGCCGGCCGCGTCGGGAGGAAGCCGGCGGGTCGCGGTCGGACCCGTTGACCCGGGATCATTCATGCGGGAAGCCGTCTCTGAGGTCATGGCGATGCGAGCCCCGCGCGCCTATCCTCGCCCCGCCCTAGCGCCGGTGCGCGGGCGCGGTCAAACCCGCCCCGGATCGAACGAGCGGGCGGGCCGCAACACGGGAGGATCGTATGAGTTACCGCGCCCCGGTCCCCGAGATGCTCTTCACCCTCCGGCACGTGGCCGGGCTCGATTCCGTCGATCCGGACGACGCCGAGGCGATCCTGAGCGAGGCCGGGCGGATCGCCGCCGGCGTGATCGCGCCGCTCAACCGGGTCGGCGACCGGCACGGCACCCCCTTCGCGGAGGGGCGGGTCACCACGCCGCCCGGCTGGCGCGAGGCCTACCGCACCTTCACGGAGGGCGGCTGGAACGGGCTCTCGGCCGAGGCCGACCATGGCGGCCAGGGCCTGCCGAAGCTGATCGAGGCCGCCTGCACCGAGATGTGGAACGGCGCCAACCTCGCCTTCGGCCTCTGCCCGCTCCTGACCCAGGGCGGCATCGAGGCGCTCGCGGCCCACGGCTCCGAAGATCTGAAGGCGCGCTATCTCGAGAAGCTGGTCTCGGGCGAATGGCCCGCCACGATGAACCTGACCGAGCCGCAGGCGGGCTCCGACCTCGCCCTGCTGCGCACCCGGGCCGAACCTGCGGGCGACGGCACCTACCGGATCACCGGGTCCAAGATCTACATCACCTACGGCGAGCACGATCTCGCCGACAACATCGTCCACCTCGTCCTGGCCCGGCTGCCCGACGCGCCCGCCGGCACGCGGGGCATCTCCCTGTTCCTGGTGCCGAAGGTGCTGCCGGACGGGACCCGCAACGACCTGCGCTGCTCCGGCATCGAGCACAAGCTCGGCATCCACGCCTCGCCGACCTGCTCCATGGCCTTCGGCGACGATGGCGGCGCCACCGGCTGGCTGATCGGCCAGGAGAACAAGGGCCTCGCCTGCATGTTCACGATGATGAACGCGGCGCGGCTCAACGTCGGCCTGCAGGGCGTCGGCGTGGCCGAGGCCGCGACCCAGCGGGCGCTCGCCTACGCGCAAGAGCGGCGCCAGGGTAAGGCCATCGGGGCCGACGAGGCGACGAGCCCGATCGTGGCGCATCCGGACGTGCAGCGGATGCTGCTGACCATGAAGGCGTACACGGCCGCGGCACGCGCCATCTGCTACCTCACCGCCGCCGCCCTCGACGCGTCGAAGGGCCCGGAGGGGCAACCCGCCCTGGACCGCGCCTCGCTTCTGACGCCGGTGGCGAAGGCCTTCGCGACGGACCTCGCCAACGAGGTGACCTCGCTCGGCGTGCAGGTCCATGGCGGCATGGGCTTCGTCGAGGAGACCGGGGCGGCGCAGCTCATGCGCGACGCCCGCATCCTCGGCATCTACGAGGGCACCAACGGCATCCAGGCGATCGACCTCACCGCACGCAAGCTGCCGCTGAACGGCGGCGCCACGGCCCGGTCGCAGATCGCCTGGATGCGCCGGGCGGCCGAGGGCCTGCTCAAGGCCGGCGATCCCGCCTTCGGCCACATGGCGGCACGGCTGCGCGACGGGATCGGCAGCCTCGACCGGGCCACGAGCCACCAGCTCGCCGCGCTGAGCTCCAACCGCCCCGAGGCGGCGCTGGCGGGCGCGACGCCGTATCTGCGCCTGTTCGGCCTGACGCTCGGGGGCGCCTGCCTCGCCCGCATCGCGCTCGCCGCCAGCGCCGCCCTGAAGGCCGGCGAGACCGATCCGGCGCAGGCCGCCCGCATCGCGCTCGCCCGGTTCTACGCCGAGAACCTGCTCACCGCGGCCGGCGGCCTGGAGCAGACCGTCGTGGCGGGGGGCGCCTTCACGGACGACGCCACCCTGGCGCTGGCGGTTTGAGGAGCGGATTATGGCCGAACCCGTCGCGATCGACGACCTCTCGGGCGGCGTCCGCCTGATCACCCTGAACCGCCCGGAGAAGAAGAACGCGCTCACCGGCGCCATGTACGACGCGATGCGTGCAGCTCTGGTCGAGGCCGACGCCTCGGACCGGATCGGCGCCGTGGTCTTCGCCGGGCAGCCCGGCATGTTCAGCGCCGGCAACGACCTCGCCGACTTCATGGGCCAGTCCTCCGGGGATCGTGCCGGGGACGGGTTCAGCGCCTCGCCGGCGCTGGCCTTCATCCGCCAGCTCGCCCGCACCCGAACCCCGATGGTGGCGGCGGTCGACGGGATCGCGGTGGGCATCGGCGCGACGCTCTGCCTGCATTGCGACCTCGTCTATGCGAGCCCGGCGGCGCGGCTGCGCATGCCCTTCGTCGAACTCGGCCTCGTGCCGGAGGCGGCCTCGAGCTACCTGCTGCCCCTGCGGGTCGGGCGCCTCCGGGCGACCGAGCTGCTGCTCCTGTCCCGGCCGCTCGAGGCCGACGAGGCGCAGGCGCTCGGCCTCGTCAACGCGGTGCTGCCGGCCGACATGCTGGTGGAGCAGGCGGTCGCGCAGGCGGCGCGCCTCGCCGCCCTGCCGCGCGGGGCGCTGGCGGCAACCCGGGCGCTGATCCGGGGTGATCAGGCGCAGGTCGAGGCCGCCCTCGAAGCGGAGGCCAAGGCCTTCGACGCGCAGCTGCGCTCGCCCGAATCCCAGGAGCGGCTCGCCGCCTTCCTCAACCGCACCAAGCCCGTCTCGGCGTGAGCCCGCCCGACCTCTCCCGGAAGATCTGCCTCGTGGCGGGCGCGTCGCGGGGCGTCGGCCGGGGGCTCGCCCGCGCGCTGGGAGAGGCCGGGGCCACGGTGATCGTCACGGCGCGCTCCAGCGAGACCGGCCCGCGCACCGAGATGCGCCCGGAGGCGATCGAGGACACCGCCCGCATGGTCGACGCGGCCGGCGGGCGGGGTCACCATTACCTCTGCGATCACCGCTCCGAGCGCGCCACCGACGCGCTGGTCCACTGGACCCTGCGCCGGTTCGGTCGGATCGACGTCGTGGCCTGCAGCGTGTGGAGCGGCAACGAGGGCTATGACGGCGAGCGCTACCCGGACGGGGCCGGATGGGGCACGCCGTTCTGGCGCCGCTCGGCCGAGCCGTATCTCGGGCTGCTCGAAGCCGGGCCACTGCCGGCCCTGCTGCTCGCCCGCGCGGTCGCCCCCGCCCTGGTGGCGGCGCGGACCGGGTTGCTGGCGCTCGTCTCCTTCGGGACCGAGGATTACCTCGGTGACGTGTTCTATGATTCCGCCAAGGCCGCCACCAACCGGCTGACCCTGGCCTTCGCCCGCGAACTCGCGCCCCACGGCGTCACCGCCCTCGGCCTCTCACCGGGCTTCGTCGCCACCGAGCGGGCGCGCGATCTCGGCCAGGAGGTGCACGCCACCGAGAGCCCGCTCTATGCCGGCCGGGCGCTGGCGGCGCTGGCGGCAGATCCGGATATCGCCGCCCGGGCCGGTGCGGTGCTGCATGCCGGCGACCTCGCCCGGATCTACGGCTTCACGGACGCCGACGGGACGCAGCCGGAGCGGTTCCGGGTCGGGCCGTGACGGGGCCTTGTCGGGCGTGTCGTGGAACCGGCGCACGCTCCCGACGGACGGGCCAAACGAGCCTCAACGCTCCCCGGCGGGGCGATTTTCGGCGTTCGGTCCGGCGTCCTGTCGGGATTGGCGGTGCCGATTGCTGCGGGAGCGAAAAACGGCCTTAATTGACCCGCAGGTCAGGGGGCGATCCTGCACCCGGTTCCGTCTGGAGCCGGCGGGGCCGGGTATGTGTGGACGAGGGAAACTGGCATGTCGGAAGCGAACACGGCCCCGCGCGTGCTGATGGTGTTCCCGAAGTTCTACGAAAACTCCATGTGGAACTTCAAAGAGGCCATGGAGCTGCAGGGCGCCCGCGCGCCCGCGCCGCCGCTCGGCCTCATCACGCTGGCCGCGATGCTGCCGCCGGCCTGGCAGGTGTCGCTCGTCAACCGCAATTGCGAGGAGCTGACCGACGAGCAGATCCGCGCCGCCGACCTCGTGATGACCGGCGGCATGCTCCCCCAGGAGCCGGATTGCCTCGTGGTCATCGACCGCTGCGTGGCGCTCGGCACCCCGGTCTGCGTGGGCGGCCCCGCGCCGACCTCGACGCCCGAGGTCTACGACAAGGCCGACTTCCTGGTGCTGGGCGAGGCCGAGGGCATCCTCGACAAGTTCGTGGCCGCCTGGGAGGCCGGCGAGCGCCGCGGCCGGCTCACGGCCGAGAAGTTCAAGGCCGACGTCACCACGAGCCCGATCCCGCGCTTCGACCTGCTGACCTTCAGCCACTACCTCTACATCGGCGTCCAGTTCTCCCGCGGCTGCCCGTTCACCTGCGAGTTCTGCGACATCATCGAGCTCTACGGCCGCGCCCCGCGGACCAAGACCACGCCGCAGATGCTGGCGGAGCTCGACCGGCTCTACGGCCTCGGCTACCGCGGCCATGTCGATTTCGTCGACGACAACCTGATCGGCAACAAGAAGGCCATCAAGCTGTTCCTGCCGCACCTGATCAAGTGGCAGGAGGATCACGGCTACCCGTTCAAGTTCTCCACCGAGGCCTCGCTGAACCTCGCGGACGACGACGAGCTGCTCGGGATGATGCGGGACGCGAACTTCTTCGCCCTGTTCACCGGGATCGAGACGCCCGACGAGGCGACGCTGATCCAGACGCAGAAGAAGCAGAACACCAAGCGTTCGATCGCCGACAGCGTGCACAAGCTCTACGAGCACGGCATGTTCGTCACGGCCGGCTTCATCGTCGGCTTCGACACCGAGAAGGACAGCATCAGCAAGGCGATGTCGCTGTGCATCAGCCAGACCGGCATCCCGATCGCCATGGTCGGCCTGCTCTTCGCGCTGCCGAACACGCAGCTCTCGCGCCGCCTGCGCAAGGAGGGCCGCCTCTACGAGAACTACGCGGCGACCACGGCCGACCAGGGCGACCAGTGCACGCAGGGCATCAACTTCGTGACCCTGCGCCCGCAGCGCGACGTGCTGGCCGATTACCGCGACGTCCTCCAGGAGATCTACGACCCGCCGAACTTCTTCGACCGGGTCCGGGTGGTCGCGCGGCAGGTGAAGCGGCCGAAATTCGCCGCTCAGAAGCTGAACTGGCGCCACATCGCCCACGATCTCTATTCGCTGCTGCGCGTGTGCTGGCGGATGACCGTGCGCCGTCCCGAGCTCGCCAAGCACTTCTGGAGCGTGTTCCTGGAGACCGCCCGGCGCAATCCGGCCGCCCTGGAGGCGGTGGTCACCAACATGGTGATCTACCTGCACGTCTACCCGTTCTCGCGCTACGTCATCCGCGAGATCAACAGCCGGATCGCGGACCTCGACGCCGGCCGCTGGGTGCAGCCGCCGGTCCTGGCCCCCGAGGCTGAGACCTGCAAGGCGCCGCCCGTGGGTAAGGTTGTGGCGCGGGCCGAGGTGAAGCACCTGGCTGCGGTGGCGTGACGGGGCGTCGGTTCGGGTCATCCGACCCGCGCCCTCGTCCCGAGGTGCCGGAGCGCAGCTTTGGTCTCGAAGAAGACCGCCACCGGGCGGCGCGCTTCCGGGAGGCCGCCTTCCAGGCCCGCTGCGCGGTCACCTCAGGATAAGGTCCGTGGATCGGGCCCGTGCGGCGCCCTTGCCGCCGTCCCCCGTAAACCTTAGCTGATCCCGCGCGAGGCCACGTCCTCCCTCCGGTTAACGGGGCACAAGTCCGGGACGGCCCGGCCCTTTCAGGAGGGCCGCCATGGCCTGGATCTTTCTCGTCATCGCGGGCGTTCTCGAGGTCGTCTGGGCCTACGCGATGAAGCAGTCGGACGGCTTCACGCGCTTCTGGCCGACCGCGATCATGGCCGTGTCGATGGCCGGCAGTGTCGGCTTCCTGGCGCTGGCGATGCGCACGTTGCCCCTGGGAACCGCCTACACGATCTGGACCGGCATCGGCGCGGTCGGCGCCTTCCTGGTCGGCATCGCCGTGCTCGGCGAGCAGGCGAGCGCCAGCCGGATCCTCGCGGCCGGCCTGATCGGGTCCGGGCTCGTCCTGATGAAGCTTTCGAGCCCCGGCTGAGCGTCAGGCCGCGCGCACGGTGTGCAGGAAGCCGTCGATCTCCCGCCGCAGCTCGGCGGTCTCTTCCGAGAGGCTTGTCGCCGAGGCGAGCATCCGTGTGGCGGCCGAGCCCGTGTCGTCGGCCGCCCGCGCCACTGCGTCGATCGTCCCGGTGACCGCGCCGGTTCCGGATGCGGCCTCGGCGACGTTCCTGGCGATCTCCCGGGTCGCCGCGCCCTGCTGCTCGACGGCGGCCGCGATCGAGGTCGCCACGCCGTCGATCTCGCGGATGCGGGATGCGATGCCGTCGATGGCGTCCACGGTCTGTCCGGTGGCGCCCTGGATCCGGCCGACCTGACCGGCAATCTCCTCGGTGGCCTTGGCGGTCTGGGCGGCGAGCTGCTTCACCTCGCTGGCGACCACCGCGAAGCCGCGTCCCGCGTCGCCGGCGCGGGCCGCCTCGATCGTGGCGTTGAGCGCCAGCAGGTTCGTCTGGCCTGCAATGTCGGTGATGAGGCGCACGACATCGCCGATCCGGCCCGCCGCCGTGCTCAAGTCCTGTACGAGGCCGGCGGTGGCGCCGGCCTGGACCACCGCGCTCCGGGCGAGTTCGGCAGACCCGTCCACCTGGCGGCCGATCTCCTGCACCGAGGCGCCGAGTTCCTCCGCGGCCGCCGCGACGGTGCCGACATGCTGGGCGGCCTCCTGCGCGGCCCCCGCCACCGTGGCCGAGCGCTCGGCCGTGTGCGTGGCCGTGCTGGTCATCGCCTCGGCCTCGGCCCGCAGGCCGAGGGCGGCGTCCGCCACCCGCGTCAGCACGCCGCCGACCGCGGCCTCGAAGGACTCGGCCATGGCGTGAACGGCCCGCCGGCGCTGCGCCTCGGCGCCCTCCCGGGCCTGGGCCGTCTCCCGCTCCAGGGCGCGGGTGTGGATCAGGTTGTCCTTGAAGACCTGTACGGCCGCCGCCATCGCGCCGATCTCGTCGCGGCGCCCGGTGTGCGGGACTGGCACGCTCTCGTCGCCCTGGGCGAGGCGGCCCATCGCCCCGGTCATGCGCTCGATCGGGCGCGCGATCCCGAACAGGGCGAACAGCATCGCGGCGGCGGCGACCACGAGGCCCACCACGGTGGCGGCCATCGCGATCAGCTTGGCGCGCGTCGCCGCCTGCACGGTCACGGCGACATTGGCCGCGGTCTGTGCCCGGGCAGAGGCGATGGACTCGGTCAGGCTCGCCACCGCGGCATCGTTCTGCGCACCCGTCGCGGGGTCCAGCACCAGCGCGAGCGCGCCCGGCTGATCGCCTGCGATCATCAGCTCGACCACCTGTAGCTGCACGTTCTGGTAGGCGTTCCAGGCGGTGGTGAAGCGCTCGTAGATCTCCCGGTCCTGGGAACCCGTCAGGCGCTCCTGGTAAGCCTGACGGAGGCCGGAAAGCTCGCCGAGGGTGTCGGTCAGCGCGGTCTGGTTCTTGTCCAGGGCTGCAGCGTCGGGCGAGGCCACCACCAGCCGGTAGAGCCGCAGGCGGGCGTCCCGCACGGCCGTCCCGATGGCCTCGGCCTGGTTCTGCGTGGGCAGGGCCTGCTGGGAGATCGCCGCGGCGTTGCGCTCGATCTCCGACAGGCTCACGACACTGGCGATTCCCTGGCCGACGGCGGCGAGGGCAAGCAGGCCGATCGCACCGGCGAGAACCGTCTTGAGGGAGAAACGCATGGGAGGTTCCGTCATCGCGGCCATGCCGCGCCTAAAGGTCTCACCATACTCCCGCAGAGACCTTAATATTTTTCCGGTCCTGGAGCAGACTTCGCCGTTAAAGCCACTTCTTCCAGCGAAAGAAAAAGTAAGGGAATACCGCTGCGACGACCATCATGACCAGCGCCATCGGGTATCCGAATGAGAAATCTAGTTCGGGTATGGCTTTAAAATTCATGCCATAGATCGACGCGATCAGCGTCGGCGGCATGAAGACGACCGCCATGACCGAGAACAGCTTGATGATGTTGTTCTGTTCAAGATTGACAAGACCGAGTGTTGCGTCGAGCAAAAATTGAATTTTCGTGGACAGGAAGGTGGCATGCTCCTCGAGGGATTGCAGATCCCGCAGGGTGGAGCGGACATCCTCGCGCAGATCGCGCGGGGCCTTGTTGGTCCGGTAGGTCGCCGACAGCGAGAGCAGAATACGCTCCATGGAGACGAGGCTCTCCCGCTGCTTGGAGATGAGATCGCCGTGCCGGCCGAGGGCGCGTAACGTGTCCTGGAGGGCGGTGTTGCGGGCGGACGGATCCTCCTGCACTTCGAAGATCTTGCCCGACAGGCGGTCGATGCGTTCGCCCTGGAGCTGGAGCACGTCGGCGGCCCGGTCGATCACCGCCTCGATCAGCCCGGCCAGGATGGTCTCGCCCGAGGTGGCCGACGCGCTGCCGTTGCCCATCGAGCGCCCGGCGCGCTGCGTGTACATGCGGAAGGCCTGCGGCTCCTCGTGGCGCACGGTGACGAGCCGGTTGCCGCGCAGGATGAAGGTGATGCCGGCGAGCCCCGGCTCCTCGGCATCGCTGACCTTCGAGAGCACGCGCCCGGTCATGTAGCGGGCGCCGTCTTCCACGTAGAGCAGCTCCGAGGGCTCGATGTCCTTCATCTCCTCGCGGGTCGGCACCTCGATGCCGGCGAAGGCCTCGACCTTCAGCTCCTCCTCGCGGCTCGGGCGGATCAGGTCGAGCCAGACGGTGTCTTCGGGGATCGTGTCCTGGAGATCGATGACGCGGCGTTCAAGCAGCGTGGCCCCGGCGCCGATGGCGGGCTGGTGGATGAAGATCACGAGCAGGTCTCGGATACGGATCGGTCACGGGACAGCGCAGGGCCGCAGCCCGCATCCGGCACCGCGACGATCGATGCAAGCTGTGCCGGGGATGTGGCGCTGTTTTCTGACGCTTCCGTGACATCGCGGCCCAATCCCTCGGAACAGCTCGGGGTCGGTCGCTGCGGGGCCGGTCGCCGCCTCGCCGAGGGCCTTGGCGTCGAAAGGGCGCTGAATAGGAGTGACGGAGCGGTCGCGCGCCGTCTCATGGATCGTCTCATGGACCGCCGCGGGCGCGACCGGTCGCTCCGGCCTGGGCGCCGTCAGCCGACCGTCGTCTGGGCGATCCCGCCGAATTCGGCCATCGCCGCCCGGAGAGGCGCCTGCTCGGTCCGGGTGGCATCGTCCCCGCGTCCGGCGAGCCGGGCTCACTCTGGCGGCCATGGTCGCCTGCCGCCCGGCCCAGGACGACCCTGCGGCGGCAAGGTCCGCCGACCGCGAGCGAGTGCCCCGGACCCAGGCTCAGTTGCAGCCGTCGCAGATGCTGCGTTCGATCCGATCGGTCAGGGCGCGCTCGCGCCGCTCCTCCGTGCGGGACGGCACTTCGGCGGCCCCGAGCGACGTGCCCGGCGGCTTGGTGACGCCGAGGCTGTTGGTGTTCGGCGCCGTGATCGTCGAGGCCGGGCCGCCGCCGGTGCCCGTCTGATCGGGCGCGACCGTCTGTGCCGCGAGGGGAGCCGAGAGGGTGAGACTCAGCGCGGCCAGACCTGCGAGACGAAAATATCCTCGGCTCATGGAACCTCTCCAGTCTTCGAGAGAACGCCGAACTTCACTGCGGGTTGCTTGCCTCATCGGCGCCGCGCCGGCTCGCGTCGGAACACGCCAACCATCTCAACATGGCCCGAATGGCGGAACTGGTCCACCGGCGTGACGGCCTCCAGCCGGTAGCCGCCGGCAACCAGCGTCGCCGCATCCCGGGCGAAGGTGCCGGCGTCGCAGGCGACGCCGATCACGAGGGGCACGCGCGCGGCGGCGAGCTGGCGGGCCTGGGCCTCCGCGCCGGCCCGGGGCGGGTCGAACACCACCGCATCGAAGGCCTCGAGTTCGAGGGGGAGCAGGGGCCGCCGGAACAGGTCGCGGCGCTCGGTGGTGATCCTGCGCAGGCCCGAGGCCATGCGCGCGGATCGTTCGAGCCCGGCCAGGGCGGCGGCGTCGGACTCGACGGCGTGAACGGCGGCCGTCCGGGCGATCGCCAGGCTCAACGGCCCGCAGCCCGCGAACAGGTCGGCGACACGTCGGACACGGGGGCCGAGGGCCGTCAGGGTGAGATCGCAGAGCGTCGCCTGTCCGGCGGCGGTCGCCTGCAGGAATCCGCCGGGCGCCGGGTAGAGGCGGATCGCGTCGGCGGTGACCGAGACCGGCTCGGCCTCCATGAGCCGCTCGCCGTGGAGGGAGAGGCGGGCGAGGCCGAGTTCGCCGGCGATCCGCACCAGCGCGGTGCCCACGCCGGCACTCACCGGGCCGTGGCCGCGCAGATCGACGTCCAGGCCCTGGTCGGTGGCGGTAACGGCCACGTCGAGGGGTTTGCGCCCATGGCCCAGGGGGGCGGCGAGGCGGCGCGCCACCGCGGGCGCCGCGTGCAGCGCCGGCACGGTGATCGGGCAATGGTCGATCGGGACCAGCGCGTGGCTGCGCGCCGCCATCAGCCCGGCCTCGGCACGGCCATCGATCTCCCGCACGTGCAGGGTGAGGCGGCGACGCCCGGTCCCGTGCGCGTCGATGATCGGGGCAGGGGCCACGTCGAGGCGGGCCTGGGACAGGGCCTGCGCGACGAGGCCGCGCTTCCAGGCGAGTTCCGCGGGCCGCGCGAGGTGCTGGGTGCGGCAGCCGCCGCAGCGCATGTAGTACGGGCAGAACGGCGCGACCCGGTCGGGGGAGGCCTGCGTGACGGCGATGAGGTCGCCGCGCCGCGCCTCCCGGCGGATTTCCGCGCGTTCCCCGGGCAAGGTGTAGGGCACGAGGATCCCATCCTCGGCGATCCCGTCGCCGCGGGCGCCGAGGTCGCGGATCGTGACTGTCTCGATGTCGGCTGTCTCGCTCACGGCAACCTCGCACCGATCAGGAACTCGGCATTGCCGTCGCCGCCCGGCACCGGCGAGTCGATGAGGCCCAGGATTTCGGCGCCGAGCGCCTCCAGGGTTTTGCGGATGGCCGCGCAGACTTCTGCGTGGACCGCCGGGTCGCGCACGAGGCCGCCGCGGCCGACCCGCCCGCGCCCGACCTCGAATTGCGGCTTGATCAGCGCGACGACCTCCGCTCCCGGGGCGAGCAGCGGCGGCAGGACCGGCAGGACGAGGCGCAGACCGATGAAGCTCACGTCCACGCTGGCGAGATCGGGGCGCGGGACGAGGGCGTCCGGGTCGAGGGCGCGGATGTCGGTCCCCTCCCGGTTGGTCACCCGCGGATCCCCGGCGAGGCGCGGATGCAATTGCCCCCGGCCCACATCCAGCGCGTGGACGTGGCGGGCGCCGCGGGCCAGCAGCACGTCGGTAAAGCCGCCCGTCGAGGCGCCGACGTCGAGGCCGGTACGGCCGGCCGGGTCGAGGCCGAACGCATCCAGGGCGGCGGCGAGCTTCATGCCGCCGCGGGAGGCGTAGGGATGCTCGGATTCCGCCTCGACCCGTGCCCCCGGGGCGATCGTGTCCGAGGGGCGCGCGAGCGGGCGCCCGTCGACCCGCACGAGCCCGGCGCGGATCGCGGCCTGGGCCCGGGCCCGGCTCTCGAAGTGGCCGTGCGCCACGAGGAACAGGTCGGCGCGACGCGGGGACGGATCGTCCGTGGGCGGCGCGCGGTCCGGGATAGGCCGGTCTCGGGTCATCAGGGCTTCGTGCGGTCCCGGCAGATCTGCGACGGAGGTTTCGGGCCGCCGCCCTGTCGAAGGCCGGCGCGCTCCCTAACTAGACCGGGCCGGAGAGGAGAGCCACCGTATGACCCGCACCCTGCCGCTGCTCGCATTGCTCGGGACCGTCGCCGCCGGCGCCGCCCTGGCGCAGGAGCCTCCGAAGGAGGCCGCCAAACCGGCAGAGACCTACACGGCGCCGATCAAGAACGCCAAGGGCGACGCGATCGGCGCCCTGTCGATCCGCGACGGGGCGAATGCCCTGGTCCTGCGTGTGACGATCCAGCCCGGTGGTCTGCCGCCCGGCTGGCACGGGATGCATTTCCATGCCGTGGGCGACTGCTCGGATCCGAAGTTCATGAACTCGAAGGCCCACGTGAACCACGACCAGAGCAAGCACGGGCTGCTCAACGCCGAGGGGCCCGACGAGGGCGATCTGCCGAACCTCTACGCCGCGCAGGACGGCTCGGCCAATGCCGAGGTCTCGAGCGAGACGCCGCTGAACGGCGAGGGCGGCCTCAAGGATGGTGACGGCGCGGCGCTGATCATTCACGCCAACGAGGACGACCACACCAGCCAGCCGATCGGCGGCGCCGGCGACCGGATCGCCTGCGGGGTGATCAAGTAGTCGCGGAGGGCGAGGGCACCGCCGGCGGGATCGGCCGCGGGCGGCCGGCCTCGTCGATGGCCACGAAGGTGAACGTGGCCTGCGTGACCCGCTCGCGAACCTGGGTGCAGAAGCGCCGCGCCCAGGCCTCGACTTCGATCTTCATCGAGGTCCGGCCGACATGCGCCACCCGGGTATAGACGCACAGCACGTCGCCGACCCGGACCGGCCGGATGAAGGTCATGGATTCGAGCGCCACGGTGACCACGCGGCCCTGCGCCCGGTCCACCCCCGCGATGCCACCGGCTTGGTCCATCTGCGAGAGCACCCAGCCGCCGAAGATGTCGCCGTTGGCATTGGTGTCGGCCGGCATGGCGATGGTGCGCACCGTGAGGTCGCCCTTGGGCAGATCGACCTCCACGGGCGGTGTCGCGCTTCCGGCCGGTGAGAGTGTGACGTGCTGCATGCCGTCCATCCGCCCCGTCTGCGCCGTCAGGACATCAGGCCGGCGAGCTTGAGACCCGCCGCCAGCAGCACGGCGACCGCACTCAGGATGCATTCGAGCGGGATGGATTGCCAGAGGTCCGGCGTCGCCGCCGCAGGCTCGGCGCGTTGCGCAATATCGTTCATCGGGCTTCCTCTCGGGCGCACCGATCTGCCGTCGGCGGTCCCGTTCTCGGCACGATAAAGCAAGGGCCGCCCGCGCGCACCCCGAATCGGCGCATGAAAAAGCCCGGCGGCTCGAGGGAGCCGCCGGGCCGGTCAGGTCGGAGAACCGCTCAGTAGTAGAACCGGCGGCCGTAATAGGGACGGCGGTAGAACGGCCGCGGGCCGTAGTAGAACCGGCGACGGTAATAGGGGCGGCGCCAGTAGGGCCGCGGGCCGTAGAAGCGGCGGCGGTAGTAGTACTGGGCCTTCTCGGCTACTGCCGGCGCGGCTTCGGCGGGCAGGGCCAGCCCCGGGCCGATGGGCGCGGCGGACGCGCCCTCCGGCGCCGCAGCCGCGAAGCCCAGCACCAGCAGGGCCGCGAGCAGGAATTTCCTCAGCACGGTCTCGACTCCCTTCGTGTGGTTACGTCCTGGTCGACGAACCGCACGGGAAGCGAGGGCCCTCCGCCCGGTCCGAAACGCTGCAACGCGTAGGCGAGCGGAAGCGTTGCAGCATAACTGCTGCGACGTTTCGGACAGGGTTGATCGCGGGTTGAGACCCGACGGGTCAGGCGATCTTCGTCGTCATGTCCTCGATGCGGGCCTCAGCGCTTTGGCGCACGAGGGCGATGCCGTGCTCGCAATCCTCGCGGCGGCTATAGCCTTCGCCGGATTCGGCGATCACCTCGCCGTTGCGCGCCCGGAGGCGCCAGCGCCATTCACCCTTGGCGTCCCGATAGAGTTCGAACCGCATGATGCAGGCCCCCATTCGTCCGTCGGCAGAAATGGGGGCACGGCGCGGCCAATAAAAGGATCTGCCTGCGCCGGAGCGGCCGTCCTGTCGGGCGACGGTCGAGGAAGGGCCATCCGCTGCGCGACGCTCGAGAAGTCCCGGCGACGGACTCGGATCCGGTTTGATTCCTTGTTTTACGCGCACGAATGCCTGAGCTCGCTCGACATCATTGGATCAAAGCAGTATTCGGCTGCATCGCTGCGGGTGGCGAATCACGCGGCCACGGTCGGGCTTGCCGGGTCGCCGTGGCGTGAACGGATCGCGATGAGCGAGAACAGGGCACTGTCCAGCGCATCGGAATGGTCGGTTCCGGAACGCCGGCTGGCCGCGATCTTCGCCGCCGACATCGCCGGCTATTCGAAGGCGATGCATGCCGACGAGAGCGGCGCCATGCGCGCCCTCCAGGCCACGCGGCGGATCGTCGACCGGATGATCGCGGCCCGTCACGGACGGATCGCCAACACGGCCGGGGACAGCGTGCTGGCCGAGTTCGCCTCGGTCATGGATGCCGTCTGCTGTGCGGTGGCGATCCAGCGAGCCCTCGCCGAGGCCGAGGGGGAGGCCGCGCAGTTCCGTCTCCGCATCGGGATCCATCTCGGCGACATCATGGTGCATGACGGCGATCTTTTCGGCGACGGCGTCAACATCGCCGCGCGTCTGCAGAGCGCCGCCGAGCCCGGCGCCCTGAGGCTTTCGGAAGCCGCCTACCTGCAGGTTCGTGGTCTCTCGGAAATCCCGTTCATCGATCTCGGCCCGCAGCGCCTCAAGAACATCGCACGCCCCGTGCGCGTGTACGCCGTGCCGCCCCCCGACCAGCGGACGTCGCGCGCCATCCGGGCGGGCCGCGCCCGCGCCGCCCTCCGGCCGACGCTCGGCGCCGTCGCGGTCCTCGCCGCCGCGGGGCTGGCTCTGACCTGGCCCCGTCTCGTCGGATCCGAGCGCACGGATGGGCCGGGCGAGTCTCTGCGCCCGAGGCTGTCCCTGGTGGTCCTGCCCCTGGCGAACCAGAGCGGCGAAGCAGACCAGGATTATCTCGCCGAGCAGCTCGCCGAGGATCTCTCCGCCGATCTCGCCCGCGCCCCGGGAACCTTCGTCATCGCGCACGGTACGGCACAGGCCTACAGGGGGCGGCCTCTCGAGCCGCGCGCCGTCGGCCGCGAACTCGGCGTCCGCTACGTCGTGCAGGGAAGCCTTCGGCAGAGCGGCGAGCAGGTGCGCTTCGCCGTGCAACTGACGGATGCCGAGACCGGCGCCGCCCTCTGGGCCGACCGCTACGACGGACCGCGGACCGCCGTCGGCGCCGCGCAGGACGTCCTCGTCGCCCAGGTCGGCCGCGCCCTCGGCGTGCGTCTTCTCGAGGCCGCCACGCAGGCCCGGTCGGGCCAGCCGGCGGATGCGGTGGACTTGGTCATGCGCGGACAGGCGCTGCTCAACCGGCCCTTCGCCCGCGACAACCACGCCCAGGCCCGCCCGCTGTTCGAGCGCGCGCTCGGCCTCGATCCGGCCAATGTCGATGCGCGCCTGGGGCTCGCCGAGGTGCTCGTCGACGAGGTGCTGAACGGCTGGACGACCGAGCGGACGGCGGATCTCGACACGGCCGAGCAGGCGATCGCATCGGTCCTCCAGGGCGACCCGACACATCCCTTCGCGCATTACCTGCGCGGGGAGACCCTGCGCGCCCGATCGCGCTACGCGGAGGCCCTCGCGGCGTTCGACCGGGTGCTCACCCTGAATCCCAGCTTCGCCCGGGCCTACGCCTATCGCGGCCTCATCCAGATCTTCCTCGGACGGGCCGAGGAGACGGAGCGCGATATCGCCGCCGCCATCCGCCTCAGCCCCAAGGATCCCCTGCTCGGGGCGTGGCTCGCCCGGGACGGCTTGGCCAAGCTCCATCTCGGGCAGGATCAGGAGGCGATCGAGCCGCTGCGCCGCGCGGCGGCGGTGAACCCGCTCTTCGACTTCCCCCACCTCTATCTCGCCTGCGCCTTCGCGCGGCTCGGCCGGGATGTGGAGGCGCGGGCCTCCCTCGCCGAGTTCCTCAGGCTGCGCCCCGGCTACACCCTCGCCCGCTACCGAAGCCTGACCTCCACCGATCCGACCTTCCTGGCCCAGCGGGCACGCATCTACGAGGGCCTGCGCCGCGCTGGACTGCCAGAGGGCTGACCCCGCGCGTCCGCCCGGCGCGGATCGGGCACCGCGCTCGAATTAGAATTTTTCTTCTTCCCGATATAGGCTGGACCCGACCCGCGCCGAGAAACACGCATAATAACGAGACGCCTGCGGGGTCAGGGAGGAAACGATGAACGAGATCGTCCAGGCCGAGGCCGTCTCAGAGGTCTTCTACGGCGCCTGTCCGCATGATTGTCCCGACACCTGCTCCATGCTGTTCGAGGTGAAGGGCGGCGAGCTTCTGAGCGTGCGCGGCAACCCGGACCACCCGATGACCCGGGGCGGCCTCTGCGTGAAGCTGAAGGATTACGAGAAGCGCCACTATCATCCGGACCGGGTGCTCTACCCGATGAAGCGCGTCGGCCCGAAGGGCTCCAAGCAATTCGCGCGCATCACCTGGGACGAGGCGCTCGACGAGATCGTCAGCCGCTGGACGGCGATTATCGACCAGTACGGGCCGCAGGCCATCGCCCCCTACAGCTATCTCGGCAACCAGGGCCTCGTGCACGGGCTGAACGGCGGCGACGCCTTCTTCAACCGCCTGGGCGCCACCGTGACCGAGCGGACCTTCTGCGGCGAGGGCTCGTGCACGGCCTGGCTCCTCACCGTCGGGCCGACCGCCGGCCTCGATCCGGAGAGCTACATCCACTCCAAGTACATCGTCATCTGGGCCTGCAACTCCGTCAGCACGAACCTCCACCACTGGGCGATCGTGAAGGACGCGCAGAAAAAGGGCGCCAAGGTCGTCGTCATCGACGCCTACGCGTCGCGCACCGCCAAGGCCGCCGATTGGCACATCGCCCCGAAGCCCGGCACCGACGGCGCCCTCGCCATGGCGCTGATCAACTCGATCATCGCGCAGGGCCTCGTCGACCAGGACTACGTCGACAACCACACGATCGGCTTCGCCGATCTGAAGGAGCGGGCCGCCCCGCGCACGCCGGAATGGGCGGAATCCATCACGGGCGTCCCGGCGGCCGACATCCGCAGGCTCGCCCACGAGATGGCGACGGCCCAGCCGGTGGGCATCCGCATGGGCGTGGCGCTGGAGCGGCATTTCGGCGGCGGCCAGACCATCCGGGCGGTCACCTGCATCCCGGCGCTCACCGGTGCGTGGCGCCATGTCGGCGGCGGCGTCACGCAGTTCCCGGTCTGGGAGCATCCCTACAAGTTCGACGTCATGTGCCGGCCCGACCTGATCCCGGAGGGCACCCGGGTCGTCTCGAACCTGCAGATCGGCCGCGCGCTCACCGGGGAGCTGAAGCTCGACCCGCCGATCATGTCGATGATGTGCTGGAACTCGAACCCGGTGACGCAGGCCCCCGAGACCGACAAGATCGTCGCGGGCCTGATGCGGGAGGACCTGTTCATGGTCTCGGCCGAGCACTTCATCTCGGACACGGCCGCCTACGCCGACATCCTGCTTCCGGCCGCGATGGGCGCCGAGATGGAGGACATGATCCTCTCCTGGGGCCACCTCTACCTCACCTACAACACCAAGTGCGCGGAGGCGCCCGGCGAGGCGATCCCCAACAACGAGATCTTCCGCAGGCTCGCCGCCCGGTTCGGCTTCGAGGAAGAGAACTTCAAATGGTCGGACGCGGAGTGCCTGGAGCACTACGTCGACTGGGCCTCGCCCGCCTGCGCGGGGATCGACCTCGCCTACATGCGCGCGCATGGCTTCGCCCGCCTGAAGGTGGGCACGCCGGACGACCGCGCCCCGCACCGGGAGGGCAACTTCCCGACCGATACCGGCAAGTGCATGCTCAAGATCGAGGGCGCCACGAACTTCGTCGCGCCGCCGTTCCGGCAGATGTACGAGGGCTTCCAGCCCGGCGAACCCCTCGACCCGCTGCCCGACTATGTCGGTGCGCGGGAATCGCACGCGAACGATCCGGAGCTGGCCAAGCGCTACCCGCTCAACATCGTCTCGCCCAAGAGCCACTACTTCCTGAATTCCTGCTACGCCAACATGGCGGACAAGCAGAAGGGCCAGGGCGAGCAGTTCGTGATGATCAGCCCGACCGATGCCGAGTCCCGGGGCATCGTCGACGGCGACCGCGTCCAGGTCGCCAATGCCCGGGGCGCCTTCAAGGGCGTCGCGCGCGTCACCGACGACGTCACGCACGGAATCGTGGTGGCGACCCTCGGCTACTGGCGCCAGCTCAACGAGGGGACAGTCAACAGCATCTCGTCGGCGGCCTTCACCGATATGGGCCACGCCCCCTCGTTCTCCGACAACCTCGTCGAGGTCTCGCGGGCGAACTGACCGAGTCCTGTGATGGGAACCGCGCGCAGCGACGGGAGCCGGGGCAGCGTCACAGCCGGGGATGTGGTGCCGGCTGGCGTGCGTCGCTGCGCGCGCGGGGACAGCGGAGCCCTCATGGGGAGACGGGGTCGCGGGGCGTCCCCGCCCGCCATCCGGCCGGCGGCGCCCTCGCCGCGTGCGGGGCCGCAAGGGCCCGAGGCATGGTCACGGGCGTCAGGGGGAAACTGATCGCCGCGCGGCGCGGCTTCGCGGCCGCGGCCTGCGCTGAAATGGAAAGCCGCCCGGGACGGATCCGTCCCGGGCGGCTCGAATGTGACGCTCAGGAGCGGGGCGCCCGCTCCAGCCAGCCGATGCTGCGACCCTCGCCGCCGCCCCCGCCGCTGCGCGGCCGGGCATCGGCCCGCTGGGGCCGGGCGTCGCGGTTCGGACGGCCCTGGTTGGGGCGCTCGCCCTGCGGTCGTGCCGGCCGGTCGGCGCGGACGTCGCGGCCCTGCGGGGCATGACCCCGCCCGTCGCCGCGGGCGTCGGCCCGGCCCTCCTGGGGCCGGCCCTGCCGGGGCGCACCCTGGCCGGGACCGCCGAAGCCGCGGCCACCCTCCGGCCGACCCTGCTGGGGACGGCCCTGCGACTGCCGGGGCCGCTGACCCTGGCGGCCGCCGCCGGGACGCTGCTGCTGCCGTTCGGGCCGGCGCTCCTCCTCGCGGGCGATCTCGGCCGCCTCCTGGCGGGACGGCGGGGTGAAGCCCTCGGGGAAGCCCGCCACCGGCACCTTCTGCCGGGTCACCCGCTCGATGTCGCGCAGGTAGGCCTTCTCCTCGTCGTTGCAGAACGAGATGGCGAGCCCGTCCGCGCCGGCCCGGGCGGTGCGGCCGATCCGGTGGACGTAGCTCTCCGGCACGTTCGGCAGGTCGAAATTGACCACGTGGCTCACGCCCTCGACGTCGATGCCGCGGGCCGCGATGTCGGTGGCGACCAGAACCCGGCAGGAGCCGTCCTTGAAGGACGCCAGCGCCCGCTCGCGCTGCGGCTGGCTCTTGTTGCCGTGGATGGCCGCCGCCGCGATGCCGACCTTGTCGAGCCCGCGGACGACGCGGTCGGCGCCGTGCTTGGTGCGGGTGAAGACCAGGACGCGTTCGATCGCCGGATCGCGCAAGATGTGGCCGAGCAGCGCCTGCTTGGCGCCGGTGTGGACGAAGATCACCTGCTGGTCGACCCGCTCCGCCGTGGTGGCGACGGGCGTCACCGCGACCTGGACCGGATCGGTGAGATACTGCGCCGCGAGGCCGGCGATATTCTTCGGCATGGTCGCCGAGAAGAACAGGCTCTGGCGCTTCTCGGGCAGCATCTTCACGATGCGCTTGAGGGCGTGGATGAAGCCGAGGTCGAGCATCTGATCGGCTTCGTCGAGGACGAGGATCTCCACGCCGTCGAGGATCAGTGAGCGACGCTCGATCAGGTCGATCAGCCGGCCGGGGGTGGCGACGAGGATGTCGACGCCCGGCGCCAGGGCGCGCTCCTGCCGGCTGATGGTGACGCCGCCGAACACCACCGTGTTGGTGAAGGACAGGTGACGGCCGTAATCCGAGAAGGATTCGGCGATCTGGTTGGCGAGCTCGCGGGTGGGCGAGAGCACCAGCACCCGGCAGCCGCGGCGCGGCGCGCGGCGGTCCGAGAGCGAGAGGCGGTGCAGGATCGGCAGCGCGAAGGCCGCGGTCTTGCCGGTGCCGGTCTGGGCGATGCCGCAGAGGTCGCGGCCTTCCATGGCGGGCGGGATCGCCTGGGCCTGGATCGGGGTCGGCGCGACGTAGCCGGCCTCGCTGAGCGCCCGCAGCACGGGCTGGGCGAGGCCGAAATCGGTGAATTGGGTCAAGGATGTATCCGATGCAGCAGGGCCGGCCGGGCGCCTCGCGTCGCACGCGATCGATGCCGTGTTGGGGCCGGTCCGTTGGCAGGGGGCAGCCCGCGTGATGGGGCGGCCCGGGTGCATGCACGTTATGAAGAGGGGGGCCGGATCACGCCGGGAAGGCGCCCGATCCGTCACGCAGCCCCCTCAAGCGGGCCATGACGGCCGCTGACGCTGCAGCGCCGATATGCGGCTGTGCGACTGCGAAGTCAATGCAGGGCCGGGTTGCGGCGCGATCAGGCCGAGGGCCACGCGGACCGGTACCAGTGCTCCGTCGAGCCCGCGAACACGGCCGGCGATCCGGGCATGGCCCTCCGCCTCCCGCAGCGCCAGGGCGCCCGAGCTTTCGGTCGATCGGGACCGGGCCTCGGTTCCGCAGAGCGGATCGGCTTACTCTGATGTTGTGTCGCAATCGGCGGCGCACCGCCCTGTCTTGCACCACATCCGGGCTGCCGCAGATCCGGGGCAACCGAAACAATGTGGTGCGGCCAAGAGGACTCGAACCTCCACCCCTCTCGGGACTAGCACCTCAAGCTAGCGCGTCTACCAATTCCGCCATGGCCGCATCGGACGCGAAGATCGGTCCGTTTGCCCGACCGTCGCGCGCCGCGGGAGAACCCGGGGCCGCTTTCGTATCGCGCGGCGCAGCGGATAACAGATCGTTCCGCCGCCGACAAGCGCCTCGCTCACGGGGAATCGTAGCCGCCCTCCAGGAAAGGCGCCGCGCCGTCGCCGATGCTGATGCCGGGCTCCACGATCGAGGCCGCCTTGCGGATCAGCTCGGTCACCTCGACGGAGATGCGGTCGCCGGTCACCACGATCTGCCCGCGGGCGATCGGGTGGTCGTTGGCCAGGATCTCGACCATGTCGCTGTCGCTGGCTTCCAGCTCGATCACGGCGCCGCGGCCCATGCGCAGCAGCATGTGCAGCGGCATGCGGGCGCGGCCCAGCACCACTGTCAGATCGACCTTCAGGGTCTCGAAGATCGCCACCAGCCGCCATCCTGTCTCACGGCCGGTCCTTGCCAGCGCCGGCCGCGAATGTTGAAGGCTGCGACCATCGACGCAGGATGATGAACTCTTGGTAAACGCGCCCCGCCTCACGGTCCGCCCGCACGCCTTCCCGAAGCGACCCGGCGCAGATCCGGTCGCCGGCCCGGTGGGCTGGCGCGTGAGCGACGCGCCCGTGGGCTACGCGGCCGCCCTCGCCTGGATGGAGGCGCGTGTGGAGGCGATCGCCCGCGGCGCGGCGCCCGAATGCGTCTGGCTGCTGGAGCACCCGCCGCTCTACACGGCCGGGACTTCGGCCCGACCGGAGGATCTGGTGGCACCGGACCGCTTCCCGGTCCACGCCACGGGCCGGGGCGGGCAATACACCTATCACGGCCCCGGCCAGCGGGTCGCCTACGTGATGCTCGACCTCGACCGGCGCAGCCGCGACCTGCGCGCCTATGTGGCGAGCCTGGAGGCGTGGCTGATCGAGACGCTCGCCGCCTTCAATGTCCGCGCCGAGCGCCGGGAGGATCGGGTCGGCGTCTGGGTACGCCGGCCCGAGAAGGGGCCTCGCGTCGAGGACAAGATCGCGGCGATCGGGATCCGGGTGCGCCGCTGGGTCAGCTTCCACGGCATCAGCCTGAACGTCGAGCCCGATCTCGCGCATTTCGACGGGATCGTGCCGTGCGGCGTCCGGGAGCACGGGGTGACGAGCCTCGTCGATCTCGGCCTGCCCGTGAGCCTGCCGGAGGTCGACATGCAGCTCCGCGCCGCCTTCGAGGCGCTCTTCGGGGCCACCGTGACCGAGGCGGCGGACTGATCGGGCATGCCGCCGATGCCTCCGGCCGCGCCGATCAGAAATCCGCGTGCAACCGCGAGGCGAAGAAATGCGCGGGGCCGCGGTCGCGATTGTATCCGGGATTGTCGATGAACTGGTAGTCGAAGGTCAGGGTGACGAATTTCGTGAGGTTCAGGGCGTAGTAGGTCTCCAGCGCGCGCTCGGTGCCGTAATTCAGCCGCCCGTCGCCGATCAGCAGGCCGAGGTAGCCGGCCGCGAAGGCGGCCCGGTGTGAGGGCGAGAGCCCGTTCATCGCGGCGCCGATGCCGATCGTGTCGTCGGGCCGGTCCCAGGCCTTGCCCTTCAGCGACAGGCCTCCGGAGAAGCTCCGGTCGATGTCGGTGAAGGAGATGTTCTCGGTGCGCCCGTCGTTCAGGCTCGCCCGGGCGAACAGCCCGAGTTCCGGCGTCAGCCCCTGCTCCAGGTTGATGAAGCCGCCGGTCTTGCGGCGGGGGCGCCTTGTCGCCGCGACGGCGTCGTTGATGTCGTCGAACAGGCCGAGCTGCGTCAGGGTGACCACGTCGCGGTTGTTGGCCGAGACACCGACATTCGAGAACAGGCCGATTCGGATCTTGCCGGGCTGCTCCAGCCACGGGAGGACGTGGCGCTCCTCGAACTCGACGTTCAGCCCCGCACGCCGGAACACCCGCGGGTCGAGCACGTCGCTCGACGGCTCCTTGGGCACCTGCGTGTAGGCTGCGCGGATGGCGAATTCCGGCCGGTTGTACTCGGCGTAGACGCCCTGCGTGAAGCCCGGGAGGTTCGCCGGGAAGTCCCAGGCCGAGGCGCCCCAGAGCGACCAGTTGAAGAAGTCCACGCGCGGGTCGTGCGCGTAGATGTTGCCGTCGAAGAAGTCGCCCAGCGCGAACTTGCCGGCGATCAGCGTGATCCGCTCGGCATCGTAGCGGGTGGCCACCTGGTTCGGACCGTCCGGCACATCCACGGTCTCGCCGCCCAGCCCGAAGGTCTGCTTCACGTAGTAGCGGTTCGAGCGCAGCTTCGGGAACGGGGCGCCCGCCTTCTGCGCCTCGCCGTTGACGAAGCCGGCGACGCCCAGCGTCCGCGAAAGGCCGAAGCCCTGGCTGAATTCGGGGTTGTAGTAGATCTCGGTGCTGTCGGTGAGCTTGAGGCCGAGGAAGATCGTCGCCGTGGTGGTCTGCCGGGCCTGATGGGGGATCAGGCTCTGCGCGCCCTCGTAGGGCGAGCGGAAGCCGGGCACGGCCTGCGCGATCAGGGTCGTCTGCCCGTGCAGCGAGAAGCGGCCGGTATCGCCGTTGTCGGGGTCGTGCGGAGCGGTCTCGTCCGGGTCCGGCGGCACCTTCAAGCCGCCCGGAAACCACATCAGCCGTGCGAACAGCTGGTTGGAGGTGAAGCTCGCCCGGGTCGTGACCGGTCCACCCGTGTCGCCGGGCACCACGCCCAGCGGGAAGCGCCGGCTGCCGCCGAGATCGATGTAGCGGTAGTCGATGCCCAGGGCGAGGCTGTCAGTGATGGCGTATTGCACGCCCGCGCCCAGGGTGAAGCCGACATAGCCCAATTCCCGCTGCGCGGTGGTCTGGCCGCCCGTGTCGAGATCCGGATAGCTGGCGAGAAACCGGGCGTTCGCACCGGTGAGCCCGAAGGTGCCGTAGATCAGATAGCGATCGAAGCTGTAGCCGAGTCGGGCACGCAGGGCGCCGTAGAGATTCGTCTTGGCGCGCACGACGTTGAAGGCCGGATCCGCATCCGCGTAGCCGAACCCCGCGACGGTCGCGGGGACCGGACGCTTCAGATTCGCCAGATCGAGATTCGCTTCGATGCCGTAGACCCACGGCCCGGCCTGCCAGGTCCAGCCGCCGAACACGCCGCCCACGGCCGTGGTGGCGTTGCGCCCCTGGTCACTGCGGCCCGTGGAATCGCCGCTCTTGAAGGCCGGGATCGGCCGGCCGCCGATCGTCGTCGGACCGAAATTGTAGGCCCCGTAGGATCCGCCGGCGCTGCCCTCGAGGCCAACATAGCCGCCCGACCAGTCGGTGTAGGTCGGCCGGGTGGCGTCGGGGCGCGGCGCGGCGAAGTCGGCCGCCCGCGCGGCGACCGGGACGAGAAGGGGCGTCGTCAGAATGAGGGCTGCGGTGCGGACCAGGGGCACGGAACGGGTTCTCATCCGACTCACAAAAAAGTATAGCACTTGCTAAAACGGTCTTTGGCATCGCGCAAGCCAGGGTGCGCCTTCTCGCCACAGGCCGCCTCGCAAGTCATCTCCGTTCCGCCCGCCATCCTCGATGCTCGGCATGGCAGTGGAATGACAATCCCGGTCCCGCCGTCTCGGTCAAGATGCAGAGGGTCATCGTATAGCGAACATCTCCGTGAGCTTTTGCAATGACCGCGTCACGGTGCCGGAAAGACATGCGAATACGATCATGGCTCCCCAAGGTGGTCTCAGATTAGAATTGTTATTATTTGAGATCGATGCGATTCCAGTTTGAACTTCGAGCGGGGTGGATTATGTGCGACCGCATGCATGCGTCGCCCATCACTCCGCTTCTCCGCGGCCTCGCCGCGGCCTCGCTCCTCGCCTTCGCGGGCCCCGCGACGGCCAAGGAAGTGCCGATCGGTCCGCATGTGACGCAGAACGGCCTGGAGGTCGCCGCCGTCTATCTCCAGCCGATCGAGATGGATCCTCCCGGCATGATGCGCGAGGCCGCCAAGTCGGACATCCACCTCGAAACCGATATCCGCGCCGCCAAGGACAACCGCAACGGCTTCGCCGAGGGGGATTGGGTGCCGGCCCTCGACGTCCGGTTCGAGGCGGTGAAGCTCGATGGCGACAAGCCCACCGACCAGACGGTGTCGGGGGTGCTGATGCCGATGGTCGCCAATGACGGGCCGCATTACGGCGATAACGTCAAGCTGTTCGGCCCCGGCCGCTATCGCCTCAAAGTAATGGTCGCGCCCCCGGGCAAGGACAGCCATTTCGGTCGCCACGTGGACAAGGAGACAGGGGTCGGTCCGTGGTTCGAGCCCTTCGCGGTCACCCAGGATTTCACCTTCGCCGGTGTCGGCAAGAAGGGCGCCTACTGAATTTGCCGGAGCTGTCCGTGTCCCGCCTGTCGCGCTTCCTCGCCCCTGCCGCCGTGCTGCTGGTCGCCGTCGCGTCCGCGCGGGCCGACGACATGCCGGTCATCAAGGTCGAGATGCGCGATGGGGTGATCCTTCCGGCGGTGATCGAGGTGCCGGCCAACACCCGGTTCAAGCTGGAGATCTCGAATACCGGCCAGAGCCCGGTTGAGTTCGAGAGCACGGAACTCAAGCGCGAGAAGGCGCTGGCCGCGGGCTCGACCTCGGCGATCGTGTTCCGCACCCTCGATGCCGGCACCTACCAGGTGTTCGACGACTTCCACCCGGAGGCGAAGGCGACTTTGGTGGCCAAATGAGCGCGTCGACGACAGCGCCAGCCTCCCTTGCCCTGAGCCGTGTTCCGCCGCGTCGATCCGTCATCGACGGTGCGCTGGCCCGGTTCGGCGACGGGCTGCGCCGGTACGGTTGGATCATCCGGGCCGTGCAATGGCTGATCGTTGCCGTCTACGCGGTTCTGGTGATCGTCCCGGCGCTGCTGCCGCTCCCCGACAACGCCGCCCATATCTGGACCAACCTGACGCTCGCCGCTCAGTTCGCGTTCTGGGGGATCTGGTGGCCGTTCGTGCTGGTGAGCATGGTCCTGGTCGGCCGTGCGTGGTGCGGCGTGCTCTGCCCCGAGGGCGCGCTCAGCGAATTCGCAAGCCGCTGGAGCCGCGGCTATGCCGTGCCGCGCTGGATCACCTGGCAGGGCTGGCCCTTCGTGGCCTTTGCCGGCACCACCGTCTACGGGCAGATGACCAGCGTCTACGGCTATCCCAAGCCGGTCCTCGCGGTCCTGGGGGGCTCGACGCTGGCGGCGATCGTGGTCGGCCTGCTCTATGGGCGCAACAAGCGCGTCTGGTGCCGCTACCTCTGCCCGGTCAACGGCGTCTTCGCGGTGCTGTCGAAGCTGGCGCCGGTCAGCTTCCAGGTCGACAGCGCCGCCTGGGCGGTCTCGCCCAAGCCCGTCGGGGGCACCGAGAGCTTCAACTGCGCGCCCCTCGTGCCGGTAAAGACCATGCGCGGCGCGGGCGCCTGCCATATGTGCGGGCGCTGCAGCGGCCATCGCGGCGCCGTGCGCCTCGCCCTGCGCTCCCCCAATCACGAGATCGTCCGCGTTGCGGGCGAGGAGCCCAGCCTCGACCAGACCATGCTGATCCTGTTCGGCATGCTGGCGCTGGCGGTCGGCGCCTTCCAGTGGTCGTCGAGTCCCTGGTACGTCGACGCCAAGCAATGGGCCGCCACGTGGCTCATCGAACGCGGGATCACGTGGCCCCTGGAGCATTCGGCGCCCTGGTTCGTGCTGACGAACTACCCTGACCGCAACGACGTCATGACCCTCCTCGACGGCGGGTTGCTGCTGGCCTACATCGGCGCCGCGACGATCGTCCTCGGGCTCGCCCTGTCGGGGATCGTGGCGCTCGCGACCCTGTCCCTCGGGGGCTGGTCCCTGCGCCGCTTCCACCACCTGACCCAGACGCTGATCCCCGTGGCGGGCTGCGGCGTCTTCCTGGGCCTGTCGGCGCTGACCGTCACGTTCCTCCGCGGGGACGGCATCGTGATCCCCTACGTGGCGGAGATCCGCACGGCCCTGCTCGCCGGCGCGAGCCTGTGGAGCGTCTGGCTCGCCTGGCAGGTGGCGGGGCTTGCCGTCGGTGGGGTCCGCCGGGTGGCGGCCGCAGCCTGCATCGCCGGGGCGGCCGCCCTGTCGGTGGCCAATTGGGTGCTCCTGTTCTGGATCTGGTAGCGCGCGGTCCGCGCGCGGTGCTTCACGCTCTCGCATAACCCCTGGAGACCGCCATGATCGGCGCCTTCGTCATCGCCTTCCGCGAAGTCATCGAGGCAGGCCTCATCATCTCCATCGTGCTGGCGGCCACCCGGGGCATCCCGGGCCGGATGCGCTGGGTCCTGCTCGGCGTTGCCGGCGGCCTCGCGGGTGCCGCCCTGGTGGCGCTGTTCGCCGAGAAGATCTCCGATGCCTTCGAGGGGAGCGGGCAGGATATCCTGAACGCCGCGGTCCTGATCGTCGCCGTGCTGCTGCTCGTCTGGCACAACACCTGGATGAGCAAGCACGGCAAGGAACTGGCGGGCGAGCTGCGCGCCGCCGGCGCGGCGGTGCGATCGGGGGAGCGGGAGGCGGCGGCCCTCTCGATCGTGATCGGCGCCGCGATCCTGCGCGAGGGCGCCGAGCTGGTGCTGTTCCTGTATGGCCTCGTGGCCTCGGGCACCTCGGGGGCCGACATCCAGTTCGGCGCCGTCGCCGGCATCGGTGCGGGCGTGCTCCTCTCGGCGGTCACCTATCTCGGCCTCGCCTCGATTCCGAGCCGCTACGTCTTCTCGGTGACGAGCGTGCTGATCATCTTCCTCGCGGCCGGCTTGGCTGCGCAGGCCGCGCAGTTTCTGAGCAATGCCGGCGTGGTGGACGTCCTCGGCCACACCCTGTGGAACAGCTCCGGTTTGATCGCCGAGAATTCCTGGCCCGGCCGCGTCCTGCACGCCCTGGTCGGCTACACGGACCGCCCGACCGCCCTGCAGGGTCTGGTCTACATCGCCACCATCGCGGTGATGATCGGCCTGATGCAATGGAGCGCCGCCGACCAGCGCCGCGCGGTGCGGGCGGCGTAGAGCGGCGTCCGACCCCATGGCGGCCGGTCCGTCCGACAGCGTGATGTGCGGAGACTGTGCGCCGCCCGGCTGACCCGGTCGGGACAGATCCGGCGCCGGGGTGCGGGCGTCCCGGGCCAAGGGGCCACCCGGCTGTGTGTCCTCGACGCGAGGCGACCGGTTCCGCCGCACCGATCGGCGATGCGGCGGATCGGGCTGCGGCCCTCAGGCCGGTGCAGCCCATTTCGCGCGATCGGCCGGCTTCTCCCTGTAGATCGTGCCGCCGAAATCGATGTGCAGTTCCGTGTCGGCCCTTTCGCGCCGGCGCGCCAGCACCTCGAAATGCTTCGGCTTGCGGCGCGGCGCGTTTACGACCATCCAACCCGCCGAGGCCGCCGCCGCGAGGGCATGCGCGGGATCGGCGGGGCCATCCGCCCGCTTGGAGCCGGGGGCGTGGTGGGGCTTCTTGTGATGGATCTCCACCGGATCCCGGCCCGCGGCCGAAATCCGTGTGACCTTGATCTCCGAGGGACGGCGCTCGCCCTCCAGGGTCACGTGCAGCCCGCTCGTGATCGGAAACGCGTCCACGCCCTTCGGGCCGAGATCGGCCAGATGTGTCTCGCCGCCCGCCTCGAGGGTGAAACGATGGGCGAAGACGTGCCGGATGGTGCCCGAGAGGGCGGTCGTGTCGTGAAGCGGCATGATTTTCTCCGTGGAGCGCCCAACCGCAGGCGCATTCGATATATCGAAATCTGCCACGAAGGTTTCAAGGACACGATCAGATCGGTCCGGACACGGCGGCAGCCCGCCATGTCCGAGGGCAGGTTCTGGCGGCGCGCCCGCTTCTCAGGCGCCCGTTTTCCTCAGGCGCCCGTCGCGACCGCGCGGGCCGGATCGGCACCCCATTCCGACCAGGAGCCGTCGTAGAGGCTTCGCGCCGGGCGGCCCATGGTCTCGAGAGCGAGCGCGATGATCGCCGCGGTCACGCCGGAGCCGCAGGTGGTCACGATCGGCCGGTCCGGATCGACGCCGTTCTCGGCGAAGACCGACTTCAATTCCTCCGGGGTCTTCATCCGGCCGTCACGCTGGAGTGCCGCGTAATGCAGATTGCAGGCGCCCGGCATATGCCCCGGTCGGACGCCGGGCCGGGGTTCGGGCTCCTCGCCGCGGAATCGTGTCGCCGAACGGGCATCGACCACCTGAGCCGACCCGGTTTCCAGCGCCCGCGCCACGTCGTCCGCATCCGCCACCGCGCCGTGATCGAGGCGGGCCGAGAAGTGGCGACGCTCGTGCGGGTGCGGCTCGCCTTCCTCGGTGGGGTAGCCTGCCGCGATCCAGGCCGGGAGGCCGCCGTCGAGGACCAGGGCGTCCCGCACGCCGAAGGCCTTGAGCATCCACCAGACGCGCGGAGCCGAGAACAGGCCCTGACCGTCATAGACCACGATCTGCATGCCGTCGCCGACGCCGAGGGCGCGCATCCGGGCGGCGAACACCTCGGGCCGCGGCAGCATGTGCGGCAGGCTCGACTCGGTGTCGCTCATGGCGTCGAGATCGAAGCGGCGGGCGCCGGGAATGTGGGCCGCGCGGTATTCGGCCTCGGGGTCCCGGCCTGCGGCCGGCAGGTACCAAGAGGCGTCCAGGACCACGATGTCGGGAGCTTGAAGGCGGTCGTGCAGCCATTCGGGTGACACGAGGGGCGCGTGGGCCATGGTCAGCGGATCCGGCTCTGTTCGCGTTGCAGGCTCACAGAACCACAGGTCGCACCGCGTTGCACGCCCGGGACAGGCTCGGAGGCGAGCGTCCGGCGGATTCGTCAGGCCCGGCCAATGCCAATCGAAGCGATGCGCGAATGCGCCGAGCTACGCATCCCGCACCGTGGTCCGATGCACCCGACGCAGGCTGGTCTTGTTTTAAAGAGCCGTAACCCCAGTTACGACAACATAATGACGCCAATCGCGTCGGTCGTCCGGCCGGCATCGTGTTGGCCGACCCGGGCGCCCCGCTTGCGGATGCGCGCCGGGTCCGTCGCCTGAACGAGACGCGTTCAAACTTCCCTTGTCTGCCGGGGTGCATGATCCACCGAGCAGGATACTTATTGAGCCGATCAACGCCATGAATCAACTCGTCCGTATGTCCCAGATTGGCGACGCCGAGACCGTCGAGGAGCCGTCGGCCGACCTGCGCGTGCCCTTCGCGCAGTCCGGAGCCTTCGTGTGCAAGTACATTATCGGTGAGCCGAACGACCGAGCCGTCTGTTGCGGGGCACCCGTGTCCGACGGCAAGAGCTGGTGCGCCTATCACCGCCGCATCGTGTTCGAGCCGACCCGGCCCGGCCGCATCCGCTGAGCGAAGCGTCTCTTCGTCCCGGCCGTCACTGTGTCCGCATGACCTGGATGACGGCGGGGGTGATGATGACCACGAACAGCACGGGCAGGAAGAACAAGATCATCGGCACTGTGAGTTTGGGCGGCAAGGCGGCCGCCTTTTTCTCGGCCTCGTTCATGCGCAGGTCGCGACTCTCCTGGCTCAGCACCCGCAGCGCCTGTCCCACCGGCGTGCCGTAGCGCTCCGCCTGGATCAGCGCGGTGGCGACGGATTTCACCGGCTCGAGGCCGGTGCGCAGCACGAGATTCTCGTAGGCCTGCCGCCGGTCGGGCAGAAACGACATCTCGGCGGTCATCAGGGCGAGTTCCTCGGCCAGCACGACCGAGGAGGTGGCGATCTCGGTGCTGACCTTCCGGAAGGCGTTCTCGATCGCCATGCCGGATTCCACGCAGATCAGCGTGAGATCGAGGGCGTCCGGCCACGCCTTTCGGATCTCGGTCTGGCGCTTCTTGGCGGCGTTGACCAGGAACAGCTCCGGCGCCTTGATGCCGGCATAGGCCGCGCCGACCACCAGCCCGAACCGCACGAGGTAGGATGAATCCAGAACCTCGAGCACGAACAGGTAGAACAGGGCCGCGATCACCGAGGCGAGCGGCACGACGAACCGGAAGAACAGGAACGCCGTCTCCGACCCCGGGCCGCGATAGCCTGCCTGCATCAGCATGCGCTTGGCCGTGTCGGTGCCGAGCCAGCGGCGCAGCTGGTACCGCTCGACGATGGACTTCATGTAGGCCTTCGGCTCCACGCGCAGCGTGGCCCGGGTCGCCGGCCCGTCCGCCTTCACCCGCTCGCGCCGCCGGATCTGCTCGCGCTCGTCGCTGACGAGCTTCATCCGCTTGCTGAGCTTGTCGGTTTCCAGGAAGGGCTGCGCCACCGCGTAGGCGGTCGCCGCCGCCGCGACCGCGGTCAGGAGCGTGCCCATGAAGCGGGGATCGAACAGCTTCTCGGCAATGTCTTCGATCATCGGGCGGTATCCGGCAGAGGGCGCACCGCGCCTAGAACTCGAACGCGATCATCTTCTTGATCGTGAAGATGCCGATGGACATCCAGATCGCCGCGCCGACCAGGGCGACCTTTCCGGTATCGGTCGTCCAGAGCAGCGAGATGTAGTCGGGGCTCGTCAGGGCGGTGATGCCCGCCACCGCGAAGGGCAGGCAGGCGATGATCGAGGCGGAGGCCTTGGCCTCCATGCTCATCGCCTGGACCTTGCCGCGCATCTTGGCGCGGTCGCGCAGCACCGTGGACAGGTTGTTCAGCGCCTCCGACAGGTTGCCGCCCGACTGCTGCTGGATGTTGATCACGATGGCGAAGAAGTTCACCTCGGCGGTGGGCACCCGCTCGAACAGCCGCGTGCACGCCTCGCCGAGCGACAGGCCCATGGCCTGGGTCTCCACGACGGTCCGGAACTCGCTGCGCACCGGCTCCTCGGCCTCGCGCGAGACCATGCGGAAGCAGTCGCCCACCGGGATGCCGGTTCGGATGCCGCGGACCACCACGTCCACGGCGTTGGGCAGCTCCTTGTTGAACTTCGCGATGCGCTTGAGCCGCAGGTGGCGCAGCAGCCACGCCGGCAGGCCGAAGCCCCCCGCGAAAGCGGCCCCGAGCGCCGCGAGGGCATTGTCGGTGATCACGAAGATCAGCAACCCGAGGACGCCGCCGCTGGCGGCCGAGATCGTATAGAAGGTCCGCTTCGTCCATCCGAGGCCGGCGCGGGCGAGCTTCAGCTCCACGCTGGCCTTCGAGGCGCCCTTGGCCTTCGCCTCGATCTCGCTCAGCGTCTTGGCGACCTGCTCGCGCCGGTTGACCGCGACGCCCCGGGTCGCCGCGCCGGAGGCGGAGACGCTGATCGACTTCAGACGCTTGTTCGCCCGGCGCTCGCCGCCGAGCAGGGGCAGGACAGCCACGTAGGCGACCGCCGCGACCGCGATGCCGATGAGGCCCGCGGCGAGCGGCAGGTTGGAGGCGCCGGCGGCCGCGGCGGGCAGGTCCGGCATGCGCTCAGCTCCGGTCGATGATCTCGGCGGCGTCGAGCGCCTCGCCGAGCCGCTGTTCCAGGCCGTAGTAGCGGGCCCGCTCCCAGAATTTCGGCCGGCCGACGCCGGTGGAGCGGTGGCGCCCGATCAGCTTGCCGTTCGCGTCCTCCCCGACGATGTCG
Source organism: Methylobacterium sp. XJLW (assembly GCF_003254375.1). Classification (NCBI taxonomy): domain Bacteria; kingdom Pseudomonadati; phylum Pseudomonadota; class Alphaproteobacteria; order Hyphomicrobiales; family Methylobacteriaceae; genus Methylobacterium; species Methylobacterium sp. XJLW. The sequence goes on from NZ_CP016429.1 coordinate 2,737,206, forward strand.
TAGAGGAAGACGTCCTGCGTTGTGATGACGTCGCCCTCCATCCCGAGCACCTCGGTGATGTGGGTGATGCGCCGCGAGCCGTCGCGCAGGCGCATGGCCTGGATCACCACGTCGATCGAGCCGCAGATCATCTCGCGCAGGGTCCGGGACGGCAGGGTGAACCCGCCCATCGAGATCATCGACTCGATACGCGACAGGCATTCGCGCGGGCTGTTGGCGTGGAGCGTGCCCATCGAGCCGTCGTGGCCGGTGTTCATCGCCTGGAGCAGGTCGAAGGCTTCCGGTCCGCGCACCTCGCCGACGATGATCCGCTCCGGCCGCATGCGCAGGCAGTTCTTGACGAGATCGCGCATGGTGACCTGGCCCTGGCCCTCCATGTTGGGCGGCCGCGTCTCCAGGCGGACCACATGGGGCTGCTGGAGCTGCAGCTCGGCCGCGTCCTCGCAGGTGATCACCCGCTCGTCGTGCTCGATGAAGGCGGTCAGGCAGTTCAGCAGCGTGGTCTTGCCCGAGCCCGTGCCGCCCGAGATGACCACGTTGCAGCGCGACTGGCCGATGATCTTGAGAACCTCGGCGCCCTCGGGCGAGATCGCCCCGAAGCGGACGAGCTGCTCCAGGGTCAGCTTGTCCTTCTTGAACTTGCGGATGGTGAGCGCCGGGCCGTCGATGGCCAGCGGCGGCGCGATGACGTTGACGCGGGACCCGTCCGGCAGGCGCGCGTCGCAGATCGGCGAGGCGTCGTCGACGCGCCGGCCCACCTGGCTGACGATCCGCTGGCAGATGTTCATCAACTGCTGGTTGTCGCGGAACCGGACGCTGGTCAGCTGGATCTTGCCGCCGACCTCGATGAAGGTCCGATGGGCGCCGTTGACCATGATGTCGGCGATGTCGTCGCGGGCGAGCAGCGGTTCCAGCGGGCCGTAGCCGAGGACGTCGTTGCAGATGTCGTCGAGCAGCTCCTCCTGCTCGGAGATCGACAGGACGATGTTCTTGAGCCCGATGATCTCCGTGACGATGTCGCGGATCTCCTCGCGCGCCGTCTCGGCATCGAGGCGCGAGAGCTGCGTCAGGTCGATCGCCTCGATCAGGGCGCCGAAGATCAGACTCTTCGTGCGGTAATAATCCTCGGACCGCGCGGTCTCGACGACGACCGGCGCCGCCTGTGCCGGACGCGCGACCGGAGCCGCCGCATCGCGCAGGACCGGCGTGGCCGGCGCCGGGGTCCGGGCCTGCGGGATCGGCGGGGGGGCCACCGATGTGCCGCCGGCGTGTCGCCTACCGAACATGGGTCAGCCCTCCGACGCTGACCTGCGGAGCCCGTGGGACGAAGGATCGTATCCGCATCAGGATGCCTTGCGGCCGGCGAGCTTGGCGAGCAGCGGCTCGAGCAGGCTCGGACGTCCCCGCCGGCTCTCCGGACGCCCGAGAGTCATGGCGGCCAGATCGTTGAACAGCTCCGCCACCTTCGATCCGGCCTGGATCTCGGCGATCATCTGGCCGTTATTGGCGGCGGTGCCGAACAGCGTCGGCTCGAACGGAATCGACAGGGCGACCGGGGTCTCCAAGGCCTTGGCGAACTCGGCTGTGCCGATCTCGGGCCGCTTCGGTACGCCGACGCCGTTCAGCAGAACGCGGGGCGGCTGGTCGTTCGGGCGCCCGTGCTTCAGCGCGCCGAGAAGGTTCTTGGCGTTGCGCAGGCAGGCGAGATCGGGACCGGCCACGATCAGGATCTCGTCGGCCGCGGTCAGGATGCGCTTCGACCACGCGTTCCACTGATGCGGGATGTCCAGGACCACGCAGGGTACGCTCGCCCGCATGTGCTCGATCAGCGCGTCGAAGGCCGGCTCGGACAGGTCGATGGTCCGGTCGAGGCTCGCCGGCGCCGAGAGCAGGCTCAGGTTGTCGCTGCACTTGGACAGCAGCCGCTCCACCAGGGCGGAATCCAGCCGCTCGGGGGCGAAGACCGCTTCGGCGATGCCCTGCGGCGGATCTTGGTTGAAGTTCAGCGAGGCGGTGCCGAAGGCGATGTCGAGATCGGCGATCACCGTCTGGACGCCTTGGTTCCGGGCAACCGACCACGCGAAATTGTGCGCCACCGTGGAGGCGCCGATGCCGCCTTTCACGCCGTAGACCGCCACGGTCCGTCCCACCGGCTTGACGCCCGGGGCCGTGAACAGGTCGGAGATCGCCGCGATCAGCGTCAGGGGCTCGACCGGCACCATGAGGTAGTCGGACACCCCGCGCTGGATCAACTGCCGGTAGAGCATCACGTCGTTGAGGTGGCCGATCACCACGACGCGGGTGCCCTCGTCGCAGACCTCGGCCAGGGCATCGAGGCACTCGATCGGCTTCGAGCGCGCGCCTTGGATCTCGATGATGATGACGTTGGGCGTCGGCGCGTGCCGATAGGCCTCGATCGCGGCGGCGCCGCCGCCCATCCGGACCTTGACCTGCGCCTTCTGCATGCGCCGGTCGAGGGCTGCGCCCTCGATCATCGCGGCGGTCTCGCCGGTCTCGCAGAATGCCTGGATGGTGATCCGGGGCACCGGGGCGATCGTGCGCTCGCTCGTCTCGGACAGGTCTGCCATGACGGCGCTTTCGGGTTCGCGTTCGGGGCGCGGCGTCGGGGAGCGGCGGGGCTGCCCGTCCCAACGCCGGCTGTCTCAGTTGGTGACTTGGGACTTCACGGCGGTCTGCCCATCTTGCCGCCATGTGGTTGACGGATCCTTGCCGTCCCGCAATTGCCCGATGTCCCGGACGCGCTTGACCGTATCGATCCGACCCTCGGGGCGGCCGCGCACGAGGTCGACCGGATCTGCGACCTGGGCGGCGACGTTAGACTGCGTGGCGCAGCCCAGGTTCCAGCTCGGCTGGTTGCTGTAATCGTAGGCGAAGCTTCGGGTCCCGAGATCCTGAGGCCAGAGGCCGCAGGCGTCGGACACCTTGGCCTGCATGCGCTGGAAGCTCAGCCGGATCGGCGCGGCGAGGGTCGGGGCGGTGACCACGTAGCCGGTGACGGTGATCTCGCGGACGCCGATGCCGTTCTGCGTCCCGAACCGGCCGAGCACCGAGGCGGTCCGCTGGACGGCGGCCACTTGGTTGGGCGGGACGCCCTGCGGAACCTCCATCAGCAGGGCGCCGCGGCCGTACCGGCGGTATTCGAGCATGAAGGCATCGACATCGGCCGCCTGGCGCGGATCCAGATGCCCTACGCCGGTGGGGAACACGTCGAGGTTGCGGGCCCCGTCCGTCAGGACGATCGGGTGGCGTGCGCGGTAATCCGTCACGTCGATCCCGCCGGTGGTGGCGGGATCGCTCTTGCAGGCCGCCGCGAGGGCGCCCAGCGTGCAGGCGGCGAGCAGGCTCGCGGCGCGGCGCGGCAGGGTGGGCGGGGGACGTCCGGTCATGGTTCCGATCCTGGGGCGCGGCGGTGACGCGGGGCGCTACTCGACGATGAAGCCGACGCGGCCGCGATAGGTGCGTCCGAGCGGCGGCGCGGCGGCCGCCCCGGGGGAGGCGACCTTGCCGTAGAGCCGGTTGATCTGGCCGAGCAGCACCGCCTGGCCGTCGGTGGAATCGACGAAGTTGTCGTCCGGCCGGCTCACCTGCTTCGGTTCCATCGTCCGGGCGATGTAGGGGGTGCACATGATCATCAGCTCCGTCTCCTGGCGCTGGTAGTCGCGGGAGCGGAACAGCGCGCCGAGGATCGGAAGATTGATCAGGCCGGGCAGGCCGGAGATCGCCTGCTTGTTCACCTGCTGGATCAGGCCGGCGGTCATCATCACGCCGCCCGAGGGCAGCTCGACGGTGGTCTCGGAGCGCCGCACCCGGGTGCCCGGCACCGCGACCGAGTTGTTCCCGACGACGTAGGTGAAGTTCTGCTGTGGATCGATCTCGGTCACGTCCGTTGCGACGCGGATCGAGATGCGGTTGTCGGCGAGCACCACCGGCGTGAACGACAGGGCGACGCCGTAGGGCTTGTAGGTGATGCCGGGGGTGCACACGCCGCCCACCGTGCAGGCGGCCGAGGATGGCACCGGGAACTCGCCGCCGGCCAGGAACTTCGCGGCCTCCCCGGAGATGGCGGTGAGCGTCGGCTCGGCCAGGATCCGCGAGACGCCCGCCTGCTCGAAGGCCTTCAGGGTTGCCTGGAGCGAGAAGCCGCCCGACTGGATCGAGGCCTGGATCTGGTTGCCGCTCGGAGCCGATGGGTTGATCGGGAACGGCAGGTTGTTGATCAGCGCCGGTGACGTCGCGGAACCGAGCGGGTTCAGCGCCGACCAGTTGCCGGTCATGTTGATCCCGAACTGCTTCAGGACGTTGCGCGACACCTCCACCACGGTGACGCGGAGCATCACCTGGTCCTTGTTGCGGATCGTGAGGTTGTTGATCACGGCGCCGCGCGCGCCCGCGGTGACACCGCCGCTCGGTGCCCCCGCGGCCCCCGCCGCGCCCCCGCCGCCCAGCCCCACGAACGCATTGGCGATGTCGATCGCCTGCTGCGCGTCCGCGGAGGAATTCACCGACCCCGAGAGCAGCACCGAGGCCCCCGAGGAGCGCACGTCGAAGCGCCCGCCCGGGATGCTCTGGCCGAGCAACTCGCGCAGGGTCCCGAGGTTGAGATCCCGCGCCACCGACACGTCGAGGGCGGCGATCTGGCGGCCCTCGGCATCCATGATGAAGATCGAGGTCGCGCCGTCGGCCATGCCGATCACGAAGACCTTGCGGGTCGAGCGAACCACGGCGTTGGCCACCGCGGGGTTGGCCACGAACACCTCCTTGGCGTCCCGCGGCAGGTCGACGATCACGGAGCGGCCGGCGGTCAGCTCGACACGCCGGGTCGAGGCGGATTCCGCGGCGCCGACCGTCAGGATCGGCGCGGGACCGAAGGTCTGGCGGTCCTGCGCGGGGGCCGGTCCGGACAGGACGGCCAGCAGGGCGAGGGCGCCGGCCGCGCGGCCGGCGGGGCGGCTCATCGGGCGCGGGTGGGGGGACGGAGCGGTCATGGCGATCACGGCGTCTGCTGCCGCGCGACGCCGAAGCGCACCACGGTCAAGGCGGGTTCGGGCATCTGCGCCACGGACGCATCGGCCAGCGGCGTGGCTTCGGGCGGCCGCCCGGCATCGGCGAGGCTGCGCAGCGAAAGGGTGAGGGCGCCGACCTTCTGGGCCAGCGCCAGGGTCTCGGCCTGCGCGGGCGTGACGGCCAGCGTCGCGGTCTCGCCGGTCACCACGTTGGTGCCGTTCTTCTCCTGGACCAGCTGCCCGATCGCGAGGACGCGGATGTCGGTCAGGATCGTCTGGGAGAGCTGCACGTCGCTGTTGTTGGCCCGCGAATTGGACTCGTCGCGGAACGTGCGGATCACGTCGACGCGGTCGTTCGGGAGGATGAAGCCGCCGGCCGAGTTGGTGCCGCGGCTGTCGGTGACGATGGCGACGGCGCGCATGCCGGCCGGCAGGATCGCCGCCATGAATCCGCTCTCCGGGCGCACGAGCTTCTGCGCGCGGATCGGCTCGCCCGCCAGGAAGCCTGCGCGCACCGAGGCGCCCACGGTCTCCTCGAGCGCCTTGGGGTTGATCTTGCGGGTCACGTAGCCCGCCGTCACGGCGCTGTCCGGCCAGGGTTGCCAGCGCAGATCCGCGGCCCGGAGAACCTGACCCATGGGCATGTCGATGGCGGCCACGAGCACGTCGGTCATCGGTTGCGGCGGCGCCTCGGCCTTCGGCGGCGGAGGCGGCGGTGGCGGATCGCCGCCGCTCATCAGGAAGGCCGCCCCGGTTCCCGCCGCGAGGGCGATACCGAGGACGGCGAAACGGGCTGGGTTCATCGCATCGCCACGCGCCGGAGACGGCCGAATTGCCGTCCATGACCCGAACCTGCGCGGGGATTCGTGTAATTATGGTTAAGGTATTATAACCTCTGGCGTTGTCGCCGGTCCGGAAACGGGGCGCCCGAGAAGCGCGTCACAATCCGCAGGATCCTTCAGCATCCGCCCGAACTCGGCCGTGGTGCATCACCGCTTCGTGACCTATCGTGCCACCGGAACCGCCTCAGAAGCGGGCGCTCGGGCGAACCGGGGGGAAACATGATCAGGACATTCGGCAGCGCGGTTTTGGCGGCTGCCATCGCGGGGACCGCACTCGGCTCCGTACCGGCGGCCGCGCAGGGGACCTTCTCGGACAATGCGGTCCGGATCGGCATCCTCAACGACCAATCCGGCCTCTACGCGGAGTATGGCGGTCAGGGCTCGGTCGAGGCCGCCCGCATGGCGGTGGAGGACATGGGCGGCAAGATCGGCAGCGTGCCGATCGAGATCCTCTCGTCCGACCACCAGAACAAGCCCGACATCGCCTCGGCGATCGCCCGGCAATGGTACGACCGCGACAATGTCGACGCGATCATGGAGCTGACCACGTCCTCGGTGGCGCTGGCGGTCCAGGGCCTGTCCAGGGAAAAGAAGAAGATCACCATCACCACCGGAGCGGCCACCAGCGACCTCACCGGCAAGGCCTGCACGCCCTACGGCTATCACTGGGCCTTCGACACGCGGGCGTTGGCGGTGGGCACCGGCGGCGCGCTGACCCGCGCGGGCGGCGACATGTGGTTCTTCCTCACCGCCGACTACGCCTTCGGCTCGGCGCTGGAGGCCGACACCAGCAAGGTGGTGCTCGCCAACGGCGGCAAGGTGCTGGGCAGCGTCCGGCACCCGCTCTCGAACCAGGACTTCTCGTCCTTCCTGCTCCAGGCGCAGGGCTCGAAGGCCAAGGTGATCGGGCTCGCCAATGCGGGGCTCGATACCTCGAACGCGATCAAGCAGGCCGCGGAGTACGGCATCGTCGAAGGCGGCCAGAAGCTCGCGGCCCTGCTGTTCACCCTCTCGGAGGTGCACGGGCTCGGCCTGAAGGTCGCGCAGGGCCTGACGCTCACCGAGGGCTGGTACTGGGACGCCAACGACGAGACCCGGGCCTTCGGCCAGCGCTACATGAAGCGCACCGGCCGGATGCCCAACATGATCCAGGCCGGCACCTACTCGGCTGTCCTGTCCTACCTGAAGGCCGTCAAGGCGGCCGGCACCGACGAGACGGATGCGGTCAACGCCAAGCTCAAGGCGCTGCCGGTGGACGACGTCTTCGCCCATGGCGGGATCGTCCAGCCGAACGGCCGCATGGTGCACGACATGTACCTGTTCGAGGTCAAGAAGCCGGCCGAGTCGAAAGGCCCGTGGGATCTCTACCGGCAGCTCGCCACGATCCCCGGCAAGGAGGCCTTCGCGTCCCCGGCCGAGAGCGGCTGCCCGCTGACGGCGGCGAAGTAGGGTTTAGGACTCGTCGAACACCGCGCTGTGCGAGCCGATCCGAGCGCCAAGGCGGCGCTCGGATCACCGGCCTCGCGCCGCCTTGGCGCTCGCAACGAACCCTCTCACCCCGCCCAGACGCGCCGGTACAGCGCCACGATCTCGTCGGCGCTGGGCTCCAGCGGGTTGTTGGCCGGGGAGCCGGAGGCCAGCGCCTGGGCCGCCATGGTAGGAAGCAGCGCCTCCCAGCGGGCCGGGTCGATCCCGTATTCCTGCGGCCCCGGCACGTCGAGGTCGTCGTTGAGCGCCTCCAGTTCCGACACCAGGGCCGAGACCGCGGACCGGTCGTCGGTGTCCGGCCCGGCGATCTTCATGGCGCGGGCGCAGGCCGCGTAGCGGTCGACGGCCGCCGGCGCCGAGAAGGCCGTGACCGCCGGCAGCAGCATCGCGTTCGAGAGCCCGTGGGCCACGTGGAAATGTGCCCCGATCGGCCGGCTCATGCCGTGGACCAGCGCCACCGAGGCGTTCGAGAAGGCGATGCCCGCCTGGGTGGCCCCGAGCATCATCGCCTCCCGGGCCGCCCGATCGCCCGGATCGGTCCAGACCCGCCGCAGGTTCGGGGCGATCAGGCCCATCGCCTGAAGTGCCAGCCCGTCCGAGAACATGTTCGCCTTGCGCGAGACGTAGGCCTCGATGGCATGGGTCAGCGCGTCGATGCCGGTATCCGCCGTGAGCCGCTTGGGCTTGGTGAGCGTCAGCTCGTAATCCACCAGCGCCGCCACCGGCAGGTAGGCGAGCCCGATGCACAGCATCTTCTCGTCGGAGGCCTCGTCGGTCACGATGGTGAAGCGGGTGGCTTCCGAGCCGGTGCCGGCGGTGGTGGGGATCGCCACGATCGGCAGGCCGGGCTCGTCCTGCTGACGGGGCGCCTTGTAGTCGCGCATGTGGCCGCCGTGGCGGGCGAGCACCGCCACCGCCTTGGCGGTGTCCATCGGGCTGCCGCCGCCGAAGCCGACCACGCAGTCGAACTCGCCGGCCTTGAGCGCGGCGAGCGCCGCCTCCACGGAGGCGACGGTCGGGTCCGGCACGGTCTCGGAGAAGATCGTCGCCTTGGCGCCCGCCCTGGTCAGCCGTTCCAGCAGCGTGTCGGTGCGGCCGCTGCCGGCGAGGTAGGGGTCGGTGACCACGAAGGGCCGCGACAGGCCCAGCTGGCCGAGCACCTCCGGCAGGAGCCGCGAGGCGCCGGCGCCGACGCGCATCAGCCGGGGCAGGGCGATCGAGGCGACCATCTCTTGATCCTTCCACCCGGCGCGTGACCTGACCTGCCGGAGCCGGCCGATCTTACGGCGCCGGCGGATTCCGCGAAACCGTCCCGGCTTACACCGCCGGCCCGGCGAACAGCGCCCCCGCGGCCTTCACCTCTCCGGCGATGAACCCCGCCACGGCGCGGATATGGGCCGCCTTCCGGTGGTCCTCGTGGATGTGCATGTGGAACGAGCGCGTCAGCGAGACCGCCTCCGGCAGCACCGGCACGAGGCCGGGATGCGCCGCCGCGATGAAGGCCGGCAGGATGCACAGGCCGGCCCCGCCGAGCGTCGCGTGGACCTGGGCCAGGAGGTTGGTCGAGCGCAGCCGCGCCGAGACCGCGGGGCCGAGCGCCCCGAGGTAGTTCAACTCGCGGGTGAACAGCATGTCCTCAATGTAGCCGACGAACGGATGGGCCGGCAGGTCCGCGAGTTCGGCGATCGGCGGCGCGGCCGCGCGGTAGGATTCGGCCGCATAGACGAACAGCCGGTAATCCGTGAGCCGGCGTGCCACCACCCGGGCCTGCTGCGGGCCGGAGAGGCTGATCACGATGTCGGCCTCGCGCTTGGACAGGCTGAAGATCCGGGCGGTGGCCATGATCTCCACCTCCAGCCCCGGATGGCGGGCGGTGAGCCGGTGCATCCGGGGGGCGAGGAACACGCTGCCGAAGCCGTCCGGCGCGCCGATCCGCACCGTGCCGGAGACCGTCTGGGCCGCCCCCGTGGCGGCGCTCGCCGACAGGAACGCGCTCTCCATGGCCTCGGCGACGCCCAGCAGGTTCGCCCCGTCCTCGGTGAGCGCGTAGCCGAGGTTGCTGCGGTGGAACAGGCGGGCGCCGAGACCCTCCTCCAGGGCGCGGATCCGCCGGCCGACCGTGGTGTGCTCGGTGCCGGTGCGTGCTCCGGCGGCGCTCAGGGTCCCGGTCCGCGCCACCGCGAGGAAGAAGCGCAGGTCGTCCCAGTTGGGCCCCGTCCTGGCCATGGCCGCACTCCCGCTGTGCATCGATGCACGACGGCTGTAAGCGCATCCGGCTTTATCGCTCAAGGGATCCTGTTAGGGTGCATCAAAATCAAACGCATCATCACAGGGAGGCGCGCATGCGCACGATCGGGCACTTCATCGGCGGCCGGGCTGTCGGCGGCGAGAGCGGGCGGTTCGCCGACGTGTTCCATCCCTCGACCGGCGAGGTCCAGGCCAAGGTGGCGCTGGCCAGCAAGGCCGAGATGCGCGCCGCCGTCGAGAACGCGGCGGCGGCCCAGCCGGCCTGGGCGGCCACCAACCCGCAGAAGCGCGCCCGGGTGATGATGCGCTTCCTGGAGCTGATCCGCGCCGAGAACGATTCCCTGGCTGAGCTTCTCGCCTCCGAGCACGGCAAGACCGTGCCGGACGCCAAGGGCGACATCCAGCGCGGCGTCGAGGTGGTGGAGTTCGCCTGCGGGATCCCGCACCTGCTCAAGGGCGAGTACACGGAGGGCGCCGGGCCCGGCATCGACGTCTACTCCCTGCGCCAGCCGCTGGGCGTGGTCGCCGGCATCACGCCGTTCAACTTCCCGGCCATGATCCCGCTGTGGAAATGCGCTCCGGCGATCGCCTGCGGCAACGCCTTCATCCTGAAGCCGTCCGAGCGCGACCCGAGCGTGCCGATCCGCATCGCCGAGATCTTCCTGGAGGCGGGCCTGCCGCCCGGCATCCTCAACGTCGTCAACGGCGACAAGGAAGCGGTCGACGCGATCCTGGATGATGAGGACATCAAGGCGGTGGGCTTCGTCGGCTCGTCGCACATCGCCGAATACATCTACGTGCGCGCCGCCGAGACGGGGAAGCGTGCGCAGTGCTTCGGCGGCGCCAAGAACCACATGATCATCATGCCGGACGCCGACATGGGCCAGGCGGTCGACGCGCTGATCGGCGCCGGCTACGGCTCGGCCGGCGAGCGCTGCATGGCGATCTCGGTGGCGGTGCCGGTGGGCGAGAAGACTGCCGACCGGCTGATGGAGAAGCTGATCCCGCGGGTCGAGTCGCTCAAGATCGGCCCGTCGCATGACGGCTCGGCCGATTACGGCCCGCTGGTCACCGCCGAGGCGGTCCGGAAGGTCGCGGGCTACATCGACCAGGGCGTCTCCGAGGGCGCCGAGCTCGTGGTCGACGGCCGCGGCTTCAAGCTCCAGGGCTACGAGAACGGCTTCTACATGGGCGGCTCGCTGTTCGACCGCGTGACCCCCGACATGACCATCTACAAGGAAGAGATCTTCGGCCCGGTGCTCTCGGTGGTGCGGGCGAAGGATTACGAGGAGGCGCTGGCGCTGCCCTCGACCCACCAGTACGGCAACGGCGTCGCGATCTTCACCCAGGACGGCGACGCGGCCCGGGACTTCACCGCCCGGGTCAATGTCGGCATGGTCGGCGTCAACGTGCCGATCCCGGTCCCGATCGCCTACCACACCTTCGGCGGCTGGAAGCGCTCGGGCTTCGGCGACCTGAACCAGCACGGGCCGGACTCGATCCGCTTCTATACGAAGACCAAGACCGTGACGCAGCGCTGGCCGAGCGGCATCAAGAGCGGGGCGGAATTCTCGATCCCGACGATGCGGTAGGCCGCGACGGTCCAAGGATGGGGCGCGGGTCCCTCTCCCGTGCGGGAGAGGGACAGGGTGAGGGGCGGGGACTCTCCGGAAAGACCTGATCCCTCACTCCAACCCTCTCCCGCACGGGAGAGGGGGCACGTCGCGCATCGTGGCAGCGGATGTGCGAGCCCCGTGCAGTTGGGTGGCGAACGAGAGGAAGTGCCCAATGAGTTTCGGGCTCGACGAGGACCGGATCGCGATCCGCGAGATGGCGCAGGGCTTCGCAGCCGAGCACATCGCCCCCCACGCCCTCGACTGGGACCGCGACAAGACCTTCCCGGTCGAGACGCTGCGGGCGGCCGCCGCCCTCGGCATGGCGGGAATCTACGTCCGCGAGGATCTCGGCGGCTCCGGCCTCTCCCGCCTCGACGCGACCCTGATCTTCGAGGCGCTCAGCACCGGCTGCCCGACCGTGGCGGCGTTCCTGTCGATCCACAACATGTGCGCCTGGATGATCGACGCCTACGGCGACGACGACCAGCGCCGGCGCTGGATCCCGTCCCTGATGGGGATGGAGCGGATCGCCAGCTACTGCCTGACCGAGCCGGGCTCGGGCTCCGACGCGGCGGCGCTCCGCACCCGCGCCGAGCGCGACGGCGACCATTACGTCCTCACCGGCGAGAAGCAGTTCATCTCGGGGGCCGGTGCCAGTGACCTCTACGTCTGCATGGTCCGCACCGGCGAGGCCGGCCCGGCGGGCATCTCGGCCATCGTGGTGGAGAAGGGTACGCCCGGCCTCTCCTTCGGGGCCGACGAGCGCAAGATGGGCTGGAACGCCCAGCCGACCCGCGCCGTACGCTTCGACGGCTGCCGCGTGCCGGTGGCCAACCGCCTGGGCGCCGAGGGCCAGGGGTTCCGCATCGCCATGAGCGGCCTCGACGGCGGGCGGCTCAACATCGCCGCCTGCTCCCTCGGGGGCGCCCAGGCGGCCCTCGACAAGGCGCTCGCCTATATGGGCGACCGGCGCGCCTTCGGGGCGAAGCTCACCGATTTCCAGGCCCTGCAGTTCCGGCTTGCCGACATGGCGACCAGCCTGGAGGTCTCGCGCACCTTCCTGCGCCATGCGGCCTCCGCCCTCGACGCCAAGGATCCCGCCGCCACCCAGCTCTGCGCCATGGCCAAGCGCCACGTCACCGACGCGGCCTTCGCGGTGGCGAATGACGCGCTCCAGCTCCACGGCGGCTACGGCTACCTCGCCGAGTACGGGGTGGAGAAGATCGTCCGGGATCTGCGCGTGCACCAGATCCTCGAAGGCACCAACGAGATCATGCGGGTGATCATCGCCCGCGCGCTGACCGGAGACCGCCGATGACCGACGTGATCGTCGAGCGGGTCGGCGCCCTGGGGCGCCTGCGCCTCGACCGCCCGAAGGCCCTGAACGCTCTGACCCACGGCATGGTCGGCACGATCGATCGGGCCCTCGATGAGTTCTCCGCCGATCCCGGCATCGCGGCGGTGCTGCTCACCGGGGAGGGGGAGCGGGGGCTGTGCGCCGGCGGCGACCTGCGCGGCCTCTACGAGAGCGACGGCACGGCCTTCGCCGAATCCTTCTGGCGGGACGAGTACCGCCTCGACGCCCGCATCGCCCAGTACGAGAAGCCCTTCGTGGCGGTGATGGACGGCATCACCATGGGCGGCGGGGTCGGCCTGTCGGGTCATGCCGCCCACCGGATCGTCACCGAGCGCTCGCGCATCGCCATGCCGGAGACCGGGATCGGCTATCTGCCGGATGTCGGCGGCACGTGGCTCCTGCCCCGCGCGCCCGGCGAGCTCGGCACCTATCTCGGCCTGACCGGCGAGCCGGTCGGTGCCGCCGACGCGATCCTGTGCGGGTTGGCCGACGCGATGGTGCCGTCCCGGGCCCTTCCCGATCTCCTCGACGCGCTCTCGGCCCTGGCGCCGGATGCCGGCGACGCGGGCGTGCGGGACCTGATCGGGCGTCTCGCCCGGGAGCCGGATCCGGCGCCCCTGGCCGCACACCGGAGCATGATCGACCGCTGCTTCGCCTTCGACATGGTCGACGAGACCCTGGCGGCGCTGGCGGCCGACGGCTCGGATTTCGCGGCGGCGACCCGCGACATCCTGCTGACGAAGTCGCCGTCGAGCCTCGTCCTGACGCTCTGCCTGCTGCGCCTCGGGCGCGCCGCGCCGAGCCTGGAGGCCTGCCTGGAGCGCGAGTTCCACGCGTCCCTGGCGGTGCTGGACGAGGGCGATTTCCGCGAGGGCATCCGCGCCGCCGTGATCGACAAGGACAAGACCCCGCGCTGGAACCCGCCGAGCCTGGACGCGGTCGATCCGGCCCGGATCGCCCGCTGGCTGGAGAAGCGGGCGGCGCCGGTCTTTCCAGAATCGCGCACTGGGGCGGTGTGATGAGGCTTCGTCTTCACCCACTCATCCCCTCATCCTGAGGCGCCGGAGCGCAGCGGAGGCCTCGAAGAAGGGCTCCAGGGATTGCGGCGTGTTCTGGAGCCCTCCTTCGAGGCCCGCTGACGCGGGCACCTCAGGATGAGGGCGAGGGTGGGACAGGCGATAAACAACTCAGGGAGGACGGGATGGCACAGACCATCGGGTTCATCGGTCTCGGCAACATGGGCGGACCCATGGCGGCCAACCTCGTGAAGGCGGGCCATACGGTGCGCGGCTTCGATCTGGTCCCGGCCTCGCTGGAGGCCGCCCGCGCCGAGGGGATTACCGTTGCGGGCTCGGCCCTGGCGGCGGCCGAGGGCGCGGACGTGGTCATCACCATGCTGCCCGCCGGACGGCACGTGGTCGAGGTCTGGACGCAGCTCGCCGCGGCGCTGCCAGCCGGCACGCTGCTGATCGATTCCTCCACCGTCGACGTCGAGAGCGCCCGCAAGGCCCACGCCCTCGCGGAGGCGCGGGGCTGCCTGTCGGTGGACGCGCCGGTCTCCGGCGGGACCGGCGGCGCCAAGGCCGGGACGCTGACTTTCATGGCCGGTGGCGCCGAGGCCGCCTTCGCGAAGGCCGAGCCTCTGCTCAAGGCCATGGGTAAGAACGTGTTCCATTGCGGCGCGGCCGGCGCCGGGCAGGCGGCCAAGATCTGCAACAACATGATCCTCGGCATCTCGATGATCGGCGTCAGCGAGGCTTTCGCGCTCGGCGAGAAGCTCGGCCTGTCGCACCAGGCGCTCTACGACGTGGCCTCGGTCTCCTCGGGCCAGTGCTGGTCGCTGACCACCTACTGTCCGGTTCCGGGCCCGGTGCCGACCTCTCCGGCCAACAACGGCTACAAACCGGGCTTCGCGGCGGCGCTGATGCTCAAGGATCTCCGGCTCGCCCAGGCCGCCGCCCTGGCCTCCGGCGCCGCGACACCCCTCGGCGCCGAGGCCGCGCAGGTCTACGGATTGTTCGAGGGCGCCGGTCACGGGGGAGAGGACTTTTCCGCGATCATCAATATGCTCCGCGGGCAGGGAGGCGAGTCGTGAGCGACGCGTACGAGACGATCCTGACGGAGACGCGCGGGCGCGTCCTTCTGATCACCCTCAACCGGCCGAAGGCGCTGAACGCCATCAACGCACAGCTCACCGGCGAGGTGATCCGGGCGGCCACCGAGGCCGATGCGGATCCGAATATCGGCTGCATCGTCATCACCGGTTCGGCCAAGGCCTTCGCGGCCGGGGCCGACATCAAGGAGATGCAGCACGCCACCTACGCGGAGATGTATGCGGGCGACCGGTTCGCCGACTGGGACCGCTTCATCGCCGTGCGCAAGCCGATCATCGCCGCGGTGGCGGGGTACGCGCTGGGCGGTGGCTGCGAGCTCGCCATGATGTGCGACATCATTCTGGCCGCCGACACCGCACAGTTCGGTCAGCCCGAGATCAAGCTCGGGGTGATGCCGGGAATCGGCGGCAGCCAGCGGCTCACCCGCTTCGTCGGCAAGGCCAAGGCCATGGAGATGTGCCTGACCGGCCGGATGATGGATGCCGCCGAGGCGGAGCGCTCGGGCCTCGTCTCGCGGGTGATCGCCGCCGACCGGCTCCTCGACGAGGCCATGACGGCGGCCGCGACCATCGCGGCGATGTCGCTGCCGATCGCCATGATGACCAAGGAGGCGGTCAACCGCGCCTACGAAACCACGCTGACCGAGGGCATCCGCTTCGAGCGGCGGGTCTTCCATGCCATGTTCGCCACCAATGACCAGAAGGAGGGCATGGCCGCCTTCGTGGAGAAGCGGCCGCCTCGGTTCGAGAATACCTGAGCGCAGCCCGCCCCGGCCGATGGGGTCGGGGCGCCAAGACCACAAGACGGGGAGGGGAACGACCATGCTGAGCTTCCGGGAGGCCCGCGACCTTCTGCTGGCCCATCGCACCGATTATGGCGCTGCCGTCTCGGCTTTCGCGTGGCCGGATCCGGTGCCGTTCAACTGGGCGCTCGACTGGTTCGATGCCGTCCTCGCCGGTCCCGAGAGCCGCGACCGGGCCGCCCTGCGGATCGTCGAGGCCGGCAGCGGGGCCGAGCAGAGCCTCACCTTCGGGGAGATCGCCCGCCGCTCCAACCAGGTGGCCAACCACCTGCGGCAGCTCGGCCTGAAGCGCGGCGACCACCTGCTCCTGCTGCTGGGCAACGTGCCGGCCCTGTGGGAGACCATGCTGGCGGCGATGAAGCTCGGCGCCGTTGTCATCCCGGCGACCACGCTGCTCACCGCCGACGAGCTGGCCGACCGCCTCGCCCGCGGGCGCCCGCGGGCGATCGTGGCCGGGCCGGAGCAGATCGCGCGGTTCGCCGGCCTCGACACGGGCGGCGCCATCCGCCTCGTCACCGGGGCTGCGACGGAGGGCTGGGCGGCCTACGACGACGCGTTCGGAGCGTCGGAGACCTTCGCGCCGGACGGGCCGACCGGGGCCGACGACCCGATGCTCCTCTACTTCACCTCCGGCACGACGGCGAAGCCGAAGCTGGTGCGTCACAGCCACCGTTCCTACCCGGTGGGAGCGCTCTCGACGATGTACTGGCTCGGGCTCCAGCCCGGCGACGTGCATTGCAACGTCTCCTCGCCGGGCTGGGCGAAGCACGCCTGGTCCTCGTTCTTCGCGCCCTGGAATGCCGGCGCGACGATCCTGGTGATCAATCAAGCGCCGTTCAACGCCGCCGCCCTGCTGGCGCAGCTGGAACGCACCGGTGCCACCACGCTGTGCGCGCCGCCGACCGTGTGGCGGATGATCATCCAAGAGGATCTGACCGGGAAGCGGCTCGCCCTGCGCGAGGTCTGCGCGGCGGGCGAGCCCCTGAATCCCGAAGTGATCGAGCGGGTGAAGAGCGCCTGGGGCCTCACGATCCGCGACGGCTACGGCCAGACCGAGACCACGGCGCTCATGGCCAACACCCCGGGACAGCCGGTGGTGCCGGGCGCCCTGGGTCGGCCCCTGCCGGGCTACAGGGTGCGCGTCCTCGACCTCGACGGACAGCCGGCCTCAGAGGGCGAGGTCTGCCTGGAACTCGGCGCGTACCGGCCCGCGGGCCTGATGCAGGGTTACGACGACGGCCAGGGCCATCTGTCGGGAGCCGACGGCGATCTCTACCATACCGGCGATGTCGCCTTCGTGGACGATCAGGGCTGTTACACCTTCGTGGGACGTGCCGACGACGTGTTCAAGTCGTCGGGCTACCGGATCAGCCCCTTCGAACTCGAGAGCGTGCTGATCGAGCATCCGGCCGTGGCCGAGGCGGCGGTGGTGCCGGTGCCCGATCCGATGCGCCACACCATCCCGAAGGCCTACGTGTCCCTGGTGGCGGGGTCCACGCCTGGGCCGGAGACGGCGCTCGACATCTTCCGCTTCACCAATGCCCGGCTCGCGACGTTCAAACGCCTGCGCGGCCTCGAATTCGTCACCGACCTGCCCAAGACGATCTCGGGCAAGATCCGGCGGGTGCAACTGCGCCGCCTGGAGCACGAGGGCATCACCGAGGATCCGCACCGGGGCCGGGCCTACACGCAGGCGGACTTCCCGGAACTGAAGGGTGAGGCGGAGCGCAAGCTCGACCAGACCGCGGGCTGACCGCGTCCACGCCGTCGTCGCACGCCAGCGAAGCGATCCGGGGCAGCGCGACGCCGGCCGATGGGGCGCCAGGGAATTGCCGGGCTCCGCTCGCAACGACGATGGCGCCCCGCCAAGACTGCATGTTGGCGGGTGACAAACCCTCAAGGTTTCCGTTTCCCCAATCCGAAGCCCGCGATTTACAAGGCTTCTCAAGTCTCCCGTCGACGCTGCCGCATGTCAGCCGGCCCGCGCCGGCCGATCGATAAAATTGCGCGCATCCGCTTCAGCGGCGCGGAGGCTCTGCGGCGCAATCCTGTTCTCAACAACGGGGACGGGTTCGATGGGCGCGGGGCTTCTCAAGACGGTTCGGGGGATGCTGGTCGGAGCAGCGACGCTGCTCGGCCTCGCCGCCACGGCCCAGGCGCAGACGCTTGCGAGCCTGCCGACGGAAGACAATGCCCGGGTGCTGGGCGACGCCAAGCCGATCGCGGCCTGGACGACCTTCTGCCAGAACTACGCGGCCGAATGCGCGCTCGACCGGGGCGAACCGGCCCGGATCAGCCTGACGCCCGCGACCTGGGCGACGATCGTGTCGGTGAACCGGCGGGTCAACAAGGCGGTCGAGCCGATGACCGATCAGGACCACCTGCACGTGGCCGACCGGTGGGATCTGGCCGAGGACGGCATCGGCGACTGCGAGGACTTCCAGCTGCTCAAGCGCCATCTGCTGGCCCAGGCCGGCCTGCCGCGGCGGGCGATGCGCATGACCGTGGTGATCGACGAGAAGGGCGAGGGCCACGCGGTGCTCACCCTGATCACCGACCGGGGCGACCTGGTGCTCGACAACAAGACCAACGCGATCCTGCCCTGGCACAAGACCGGCTACGTGTTCATCAAGCGCGAGAGCCAGGACGCCGTCGCCTGGGTCTCGCTCGGCGGCGTCACCTCCCCGGTCACCACCGCCAACCGCTGATCCGTCTCAGGCCGCCCGGCTCAGCGACGGCTGGGCAAGGCTCGCCACATAGGCCTCGACCCGGCCGATGAAGGCAGCGAGATGGGGGGCGACGCCGCGAAGGCTGGCGAGATCCCGCACCAGGATGTCCCGCGACAGCGCCCTGTCGCCCTCGCTCGGCGCATCGGCGAGATAGGAATCCACCGCGTGCTCCGCGATATTGATCGCGCCGGCCCGACCATCCTCGGCGAGCGCTCTGATCACCTGCTGGATGGCGGGCTGCATTGCGGGTCCTTTCCTGAGGCGCAGTCCCGTCCGCGACGGGCTGGCTTCTTGCAATTCAATCGGGCCCGCCGCGAATCCTGCGCGTGAGCATCCCTGAGAAGCCGGCAAAACTGACCTGAATCAAGACCCTCGGAGGGGGCGCAGAGCGGCTATTCGCTCCGTGCATGTGTTTCGGGTCAGCTCTGCGGATGCAAACGTCTCTTAAATCGGAACCGATAGGGCTCGACGCGCGTTATCAGTCTCGCCCTGACCCATTGTGCGTCGCACGTGGTCGTGTCACCCTTCCGTCATCATCGGGCGGCGGGGGCTTGGGCCATGCGGCACGCGGATGGCGGAATCTCGTGTCAGGTGTTCGGCGCCCTGCAATGGCGGGGCTGGGCTCATGCGGTGCGCCGGGCGCGCCAAGCCGCGAGCTTCGCGCTGGTGGGCGCGATCCTCACGATGGGCGGCGCGACGACCCATGCCCATGCCCGGCTCGTTCTTCCGGATCAGGTGACCGCCGTCGAACAGGCTGGGTCGGTGCGCGCCATCGCGGGCTGGACGGATTTCTGCGCGCGGACGCCCCAGGAATGCGTGGTCGACATTGCCGAGCCCAACGCGATCCCGCTCACCATGGCGGTGTGGCGGACCCTGCAGAGCGTCAACCGTCGAGTGAACGCCCGCATCAAGCCCATCACCGATCAGGCCCATTGGGGCGTCGTGGATCGCTGGGATTTTCCCGATGACGGCTTCGGTGACTGCGAGGATTACCAGTTGCTGAAACGGCGGATGCTGGTGGAGCGCGGCCTGCCGCGGCGTGCCCTGCTGATGACCGTGGTCATCGACGAGACCAACGAAGGCCACGCGGTGCTCACGGTTCGCACCGATCGCGGCGACTTCATTCTCGACAACAAGACCGACGCGATCCGCTCCTGGCGGCGTACCGGCTACAGCTTCATCAAGCAGGCCGGTCAGGACGGGCCGGCCTGGGTCTCCCTCGAGGGCAAGGACGGCACCGCACAGGTCGCCACCGCCGAGCCCTGAATCTGGTCAGACGCCGACCAGCATCGCGGCGAGGTCAAGGGCGACCCGGCCCGAGAGCAGGCTCCAGCCGCACGCGACGATGGTCGCCAGCATCACGAACGGCATCGGCCGGCCCTCGATCCGCCGGCCGCGCACCGTGTTGCGCAGGATGATGAACGGCGCCGAAAAGGCCAGCATCGGCAGGGCGGCCACCGCCGGGAGGCCGCCCCGCTCCAGCAGGCTGAAGCTCGCCCGCCGTGCTGCGAACAGCTCGAAGGCGCTGGCGATCAAGCCGGACAGTGCCAGTCCGATGCACAGGGTCCGGATCGACTCGATGGCGGCGGGCGTGATGACCATTATTCGCGCTCCTGATACAGGTTGCGCGCACTGTACTCATGCCGTTTACCGCTTGTTAAGCACGAGTCTCGGGTAGCGTTAATCCGTGCACAGCTGTGGGCCGGCGCAGCCCCACCGGGGATGCGGGGTCAGCCGCGTCGTCGGCTAGGCCTCTTCCTCGAGATCGATGTCGAGGATTGCCATCCGGAAGACGAAGGAATCGTCGCCATCCTCCTTGTCGTCGGCGATCACGCCGATCGATTCCTCGCCGATGAATACCTCGGCGGAGTCGCCGGTCTTCATCGCCGTGAGGCGGATGTTGTTGTTCGCGAACTTGCGGCGCAGATAGTCCTGAAGCTTCGCGGTCTCGGCTTTGGTCACGCTGATCGATCTCCCCTGGCGGCGCTGGCGCCGCGGATGGGCCGAGGGCTTGCCACGCCTCGGGCGGAGCGGCAAGCGCGACGGCGTTGCGGTTCAGATCCCGTCGCCCAAGTGGATGAACTGGTCCAAGGCGACGAACTGGTCCATCGCCCGGGCGGGATCGTCGCAGCCTGCGGTGCCGACCACCCGCGCCGGCACGCCGACCACCGTGGTGTTGGGCGGTACCGGTCTCAGCACGACCGAGCCGGCCGCCACCCGGGCGCAGGCGCCGACCTCGATATTGCCCAGGATCTTGGCGCCGGCGCCGATCATCACGCCGCGGCGGATCTTGGGGTGGCGGTCGCCGCGCTGCTTGCCGGTGCCGCCCAGCGTCACGGCGTGGAGGATCGACACGTCGTCCTCGATCACCGCGGTCGAGCCGACCACAAGCCCCGTGGCGTGGTCGAGGAAGACGCCCCGCCCGATCCGCGCCGCCGGATGGATGTCGCACTGGAACACCTCCGAGACCCGGCTCTGGAGGTAGAGAGCGAGGTCGCGCCGGCCGCGGTTCCAGACATGATGGGCGAGGCGGTAAGCCTGGAGCGCGTGGAACCCCTTGAAGTAGAGGACCGGTTCCAGCGCCCGGAGTGTCGCCGGATCCCGGTCGATCACCGCGCCGATATCGGCGCGGAAGGCCTGCCCGATGTCCGGGTCCACCGTGATCGCCTCATGGAAGGCGTGGGCGACGAGTTCTGCCGGCAGCGACGGATGCCCCAGCCGGGCGGCGACCCGGTGGGAGACCGCGCCCTCCAGCGTGGTGTGGTTCAGGATCGTCGCCACGATGAAGGAGGCGAGCTGCGGCTCGGTGCGCAGGACATCCTCCGCCTCGGCGCGCAGCCGCGACCAGACCGGGTCGAGGTGCGTGAGGTCGTGCGACTGGTGCGTGAAGGCAGGACTGGCGCTCATAGGCGGATGCTCATGTCCGGAACTTCGGATTCGCTGTCGGTCATGCCTGCGGCGGCGGACCCGTCGCTCGATTGAGCGGAAGGGGGCGCTGTCCGGGGCGGAAACGGGCCGGGCCATCGCTGGGCCGCGTGTTCGGACCTAGCGTGGTGCGCTGCACCGCCGCGATCAAGGGCCGGCGCGACCCGAAAGCCGCATTGGCCGCATGGCTGTCAGCGAACGAGCGACGGTCAGTCCGCCAACGGCGCAGCTTGGCCGAACCGCGCCTCGATGGCTGCCGTCAGGCGGTCCAGCATCGTCTGGACCGGGATGTTGGAGGTGTCCACCGTGGCGGGTGCCCGCGCGTAGAGCGGCTCGCGGCTCGCCAGGACGGCTCGCAGTTCCTGCATCGCAGAGGCATGGTCGCCCGTCGTGGCGAGGTGCCCCTGTTCGCGGACCCGGCTCATGTGCTCCTCCGGCCGCGCGCGCAGCCAGATCGTGTAGAAGGCTTGCAGCAGAAGGTCGTAGGTCAACGGCTCCGCAACGATCCCGCCGCTCGTGGCCAGAATCAGCGGCCCGGGATGCTCGGTGAGGCGACGCAGGGCCGCCTGCTCCAGCCGGCGGTAGCCCTCCTGGCCGTAGATCGCGAAGATCTCCTGGACCGAGAGGGCGTTCTCCCGTTCGATCTCGGCATTGAGTTCCACGAAGGTCCAGCCCAGGCGCTCGGCCGCGAGCTTGCCAAGGGTCGATTTGCCGGCGCCGCGCAGGCCGATCAGCGCTACCCGCGGGCGGTTGCTCGATTCCGGTCGGCTACCGCCGGATAGGGCGTCCTTGGCGGCGGCGATCTGGGCCGGGCTGGCCTGGGCGAGCAGGTCGCGCACCACCGGCCAATCGGGCAGCCCGTCATTGCCGGTGATCAGGTCGTCCAGTCGCACGCCCATGGCGTTGGCCACCCGCCGGAGCAGGATGATGGAGACGTTGCCCTGGCCGCCTTCCAGCTGCGCGATGTAGCGCTCGGACAGGCCGGAGGTCTGTGACAGAACCTTGCGCGACAGACCGCGCACGGTGCGCGCGTGCCTGACGCGGCGCCCGAGGTCTGTGAGAAAAAGTGATTCCTGTTCAACCACGCCGCTCATGGCGCCGTTCGCTTTCCTGCCAGCTTGAGAGCAGGGTCGGTGCCCTGCATGCCTGCCGCTTCGAGATCGATCGCGCCCTACCGTACCATCGGGCGATAGAATGCCCGACCTCGCGCGCCTGAACCGGCGTTCCTGCCCTGAGATCCGTCGCGCGCCATGCGCGCACGGCCGCTGTTTTGCGGCTTCGGTCCGTGCCGATCCAACCACGTTGCTGGCGTGGCGCCTATGTGTTGCGGAACGGTGCGATGGTCAAGCCTTGGGCATGATCCTTGTGTGGGCAGAGGGCCGATCCGCACCGGGTTCCCCGACGCGCGGCCGCTCCGGAATGGCGGAGCTACTCGACCGGGAGAGCGGTGGCCTCGCGCACGGGGGCCGCGGCCGGGGCGCGGCGCGGCGTGGCGGCGGCGAGCATCTGCAGGGACGGGCGACGCGGCGGCAGCGGCACCTCGATCGCCTCGACCGCCGCCTCGTTGGCCGGTGCCGAAGCGGCGGCCGGGGACATCGGAGCGGATGCTGCCGTGGCCTGTGGCGAGAGCCGGAGTTCCGCGATCTGCGCCGGCGCGGCCTCCGTCGCCGCCAGGGCGCTCCCGAGACCCGCGGGTCGACGCGGCGGCAGCGGCACCTCCACGGACGGAACCGCCGCCGCCTGCGCGGCGGCCGGAGTCGCCGCAGAATTCGCGGCTGAAGCCGCGGCGGGATCTAGGGACAGGCTGGCGAGCTCGATCGTGGTGCCGGCCAGGGCGGCCGGTCGACGCGGCGGCAGCGGCACCTCGACGGCCTCGGTCGGGACCTCCGCCACTGCGGCCGCGGTGGGCGCGTAGGCCAGGGCTGAGGCCGCCGCGGTGTTCCGGGTCTCGGCGGCACCGCCGCTGAACAGGCTCGCCAGGGCGCTGGCCGAGGCCGCGACGGGCGCCACCACCGCCGCGACTTCCGTGGAAATGCCCTGGCGCTTGGCTGCGTAGTAGTAGCCGCGGTTATAGTATTGATACGCTTGGCCGAGATTGCCCTTGGCGGTCCGATAGGCGCCGGCAAGATAGGCTACGCCGTAGCGAAGGTTGGTTTCGGGATCGTACAGGCCGGCCGCATCGCCGGTGTAGCCGAGGCTGCGGGCAGTCGCGTGCTTGATCTGCATCAGGCCGAGGGCGCTGCCGCCCTTGGCCCGCGGATTGTAGTTGCTCTCGCGCTTGACGACGGCGTGAACGAAGCTTGCCGGCACGCCGTTCGCCTTGGCCTGCTGCTCGATCAACGCGTCGATATTGTCGTGCGCGCTCTGCCCGAAGGCGGCTGCGGGCACGACCGCGAGGACGGCGGCCAGGATGAGGCGATGCATTCCGAGACCCGGTGCTGCTTGTTCTGTGGTCAAGCTAGGTCACGGGGAAATGAGGCCGGAAAGCGGCCCCGGTTCGGCAGCCTGTGGGCGGCCGGGGTGTCGGGAGCGTTTGTGATCCGCGGGCCACAGCGACGCGTCACGCGGCGGCGCGGCGATCCAAAGGGATGCCTGGGGCGGCGGCCGGGCGGTCAGGGAAGGAGGAAGCGCTCGACCGCATGGGCGAAGCCGTCCGCGTCGTTGCTGTCGGTGACCGCGCGCGCAGCCGCCTTCACCGCCGCTTCGGCATTGCCCATCGCCACGGAGAATCCGCTGTGCGCGAACATCGGACGGTCGTTGCCGGCGTCGCCGAAGGTGGCGATCCGCTCCGGCGGGATGGCGAGATGCGCGCTCATCCAGGTGACGAATCGCCCCTTGTCGAGATGGGGTGGCGTCACGTCGAGGTAGTATTTCTGCGAACGGTGGATGGTGGCTTGACCGGCCAGGGCCGAACCGATCCGGGCTTCGCAGGCTGCCAGATGGGCGTGGTCGCGGCTGACGCCGACGATCTTGGCTGCGCTCCCCATGAGTGGGCCGAGATCGGCGACGACGCGGGGCTCCGCGCCGATCGTGCGGCGTTCGAGGTCGGCATAGGGGCCCTCCGGATCGCGCAGCCACCACGCCCCCTCGGCGAAGACCCAGACGTCCAGTCCCTCGGCCAACAGCCGGTCGAGGGCCGACCGGGCCGCCGCCTCGGGGATGGTCCGTTCCTCGATGGTCGAGAGGTCCGGCCGCACGACGCTCGCGCCGTTGAACGCCCCCATCGGCAGGTCGAGCTGGAGTTCGGCGACCAGATTCCGCAGCCCGATCGGCGGCCGGGCCGAGGCGATGCTGAAGCCGATGCCGGCCGCTCTCAGCCGCCGGACGGCCGTGACCGTCGCCTCGGTCAGGCGCTTGTCGCCGGTCACCAGGGTTCCATCGACGTCCGAGATCACCAGGGCGATGCCCGAAGCCTTGCCGGATCCTGCAATCATCCGCTCACTTCCCAACCGTATCCCGGCGCATTTCGGCCGCGAGTTCCGCGACCACCCGGTCGGCAATGGCCTCGGGCGATTCGCGGATGCCGACCGTGATCGGGTGTTCATCGGCCCCCGGAATCTCCAGGGCCGCAAACTGGCTGTCCAAGAGACGCGGCGGCATGAAATGGCCCTGCCGCTCGGCGAGGCGCTGCGCGATCAGGGTCCGGTCGCCGTCCAGATAGACGAGGCGAATCCGCTGGCTCCCGCGGGTGAGAACGTCCCGGTACGCGCGGCGGAGGGCCGAACAGGCCACCACGCCCGACTCGCCAGCGTCGAGGCGCTGCTGGATCCAAGTCGCAATCCGGGCCAGCCAGGGCGCGCGATCCGCATCGTCGAGGGCGAGGCCCGCATGCATCTTCGCCACGTGCTCCGGCGTGTGAAAGCTGTCGCCGTCCACGAAGATCCAGCCAAGCGTCTCGGCGATCAGCGCCGCCACGGTGCTCTTCCCGGAACCCGAGACGCCCATGACAACGAGCACCTGACCGGCGGCGGCCGTTCCGGCATCCGGCGCCGGCTCCGATTGGGACGTCATCCGGACCACCCTGGCTCCGAGGCGCGTCGGGGCGCTGCCCCTCACATCAATAGGAGCGGGTTTCCAGAAGGGAAGATCGCCGGGGATGCAAACGGGCCGCGGCGCCCGCAGGAACCGCGGCGCGGCCGGGCGCGTTCACCCGCAGACGCCGAACATTTAGGGAACATGAATCGCATGACTAGCACAACCGCGAAGGCAACACCGAAGGCCGGCCGGGGTACCGGATCGCATCAGGACGCTACGGAGAACCCCAAGACCGACCCGAAGGACGTGTCGAACCAGATCAAGGATCCGGATCAGTGGACGACTGGCGGCGAGCCGATGACCGGCGCGCAGGCCTCCTATCTGAAGACGCTCTCGGAAGAGGCCAAGGAGCCGGCGGCGTTCGATCCTGACCTCGACAAGGCCGAAGCCTCGAAGCGGATCGACGACCTTCGCCACAAGGCCGGCCACGCCTGAGCCAAGCCGGGCGCGTTTCCCCCGGCGCGCCCGTCGCCGTGTACGTCCGGGCGGCGTATCCCGGCTGGAATGGACAAGGTGGCCTGTTTCGAACACCTCGTTAAGCCGGCGGCAATGGCGAGAGGTTATCCCCCATGCAGCGCGTGAGGCCGCGCGGGCAGCGGGACTGAGAAGGCACGTTCGACCATGGATGAGCCGGGCGGCGGCGAAGCAGGACGGCGTGCGGTACGGGTCCGGACGGCGTTCGGCTTGACGGATCGGATTCGTGCCGAGGCCGTACGGTTCGCCCGCGACGTCCACGGATCCACGGCAATGGAATACGCCCTGCTCGGCGGCATGATCTTCCTCGTCGCCGTCGGCAGCATCCGGTACTACGTGTCCCGCGTCAGCGTCGTCTACGGCGACATCACCGCGGCAGTCACGCAGGGAAATTGAGCCGATCGGTTGCGGGATTGTCTGCCATTGGGCTGGAACGGCCAATGTGCGGCCGCTGATGACGTCCCGATTTGTATCTCGATATTGCGACCGCGGGCGAACGCCCGGCATTCGTCGTCTCGATGCCCCGAAAAAGCTGTGCTTAACGAGGATGACTTCGCAGTCTTGGCCGTGCCGGCCGGAGTGTGGCTCACCCGCTACGGACACCTGGGCCGCCATGGGCTAGGCACGGGCTCGGCAATACCGATGGGCAACATCTGGATGCGCAAACTTCCCCTTGTCCTGCTCGCCGTCACGGCGATGTCGGGCTGCACGTACCTGCCTGCGGCGGGTCCGACGGCGAGCGCGATCCAGGCGGGGGCGGAGGTGGCCACCGCCGACGGCGGCCTGATCGCCCGCTACGAGATCATCGACGTCACGCCCTCGGTGGTCGAGGCCCTGCGCGGCCGGCCGCTGGACAGCCTGCTCGCCTCCTTCGGCGACCACCGCCCTCCTCGGAGCCGGTGATCGGCGTCGGCGACATGGTCTCGGTCTCGATCTGGGAAGCCGGGTCGGGCGGCCTGTTCTCCGGGCCGCTGGTGGCCGACCGCTTCTCGGCGGGCTCCAAGTCCGCCCTCATCCCGAGCAGCCCGTCGGGCGCGACGGCGCCATCTCGGTGCCCTATGCCGGCCGCATCAAGGTCGCCGGCCGCCGCACCCAGGACGTCCAGGCGCTCATCGAGAACGAACTCGCCGGCAAGGCCATCCAGCCGCAGGTGCTGGTCTCGGTCACCCGGCCGATCAGCCAGGCGGTGACCGTCACCGGCGAGGGCGCCGCCGGCGCCCGCCTGCCGCTCTCGGGCCACGGCGACCGCATCCTCGACGTCATCGCCGCCGCCGGCGGCAACCGCGCGCCGGTCAACGAGACCTTCGTGCGGCTCTCGCGCGGCCCGGTGACCGCGACCGTGCCGCTGACCACGGTGGTGTCGAACCCCAAGGAGAACATCTACCTGCGGCCCAACGACGTGCTCACCCTGGTGCGCGACCCGCAGACCTTCATCGCGGTGGGCGCGCTGGGCAACAGCACCGAGCTGCCGTTCCAGGCCGACGGCATCACCCTGGCCCAGGCGCTGGCCAAGGCGCGCGGCCTGTCGGACTTCGCCGCCGACCCGGCCGGGACGTTCATCTTCCGGTTCGAGCCGGCCAGCGTCGTGCGGCGCCTCAGCCCCAGCTCGCGGCTGCTCGGCACGCCGCTGGTGCCGGTGGTCTACCGGATCGACATGCGCGATCCCAACAGCCTGTTCGTCTCCCAGGCGTTCCGCATGCGCAACCGCGATCTGGTCTACGTGTCGAACGCGCCGTTCACCGAGGTCCAGAAGGTGCTCACCGTCTTCAGCGGCATCACCGGACCGGTCTCCTCCGCCGCCTTGGCCTACTCCTACGCCAAGTAGGAGGCGGTCCGCATACGGGACAGCGGCGGAAAAAAATCGCGTTTCGCCGCGTCCTCGCGTATGGGCACAGGGTGCGGGGCGGGATCGGGGCTACGGAGCCGCATCCGCCGTCGCGCTGACCCGCCGCGCAAGGATGCCCAGAAGAGCCCGATGAAGATCGGACGTTTCGTCCCCGCCCACGGGCCGCTCCGGCCCGCACTGATCGCCTTGAGCCTGTGTCTCGCGTTCCTGCCGGCCACTCCTGCGGCGGCCGACGTGGTGATCGGCGTGGCCGTCCCGCGGTCGGGGCCCTACGTGGCGGTCGGCGAGCAGGTGCTGCGGGGGGTCGAGGCTGCGGCCCGGGACGCCAACGCCATGGGGGGACTCGACGGCCAGCCCGTCACCCTCGACGTGCAGGACGATGCCTGCGATTCCAACACCGCCACGGCGGTGGCCAACCATTTCGTGCGCGGCAACGTCCGGCTCGTGGTCGGCCATGTCTGCTCCAACGCCTCGATCGCCGCCTCCGACATCTACGCCCAGAACGGCGTGGTGATGATTTCCGCGGCCTCGGTTGCGGCGCGGCTCACCGACAGGGGGCTGCCGACGATCTTCCGGGTGTGCGGGCGCGACGACGATCAGGCCCGCCTGTCCGCCGCCGTTCTGGCCGAGCGGTTCCGCGACCGGAAGATCGCTCTCATCCAGGACCAGACGCCCGCCGCCCGCAGCCTCGCCGCCGCCACGAAGGACAATCTCAACCGCATCGGCGTGAACGAGGCGCTGTTCCTGTCGTTCTCGCCCAGCGACGCCGACGATTCCGCCCTGGCCGACCGCCTCAAGGGCGCGGGGATCGAGGTCGTCTATTATGGCGGCGACGCCGCCGAGATGGGCCGCTTGGTGAAGATCGCCGCGGACCGGGGCTACCGGCCGCAATGGTTCGGCACCTCGGCCATCGCCACGCCGGATTTCGCCAAGACCGCCGGATCGGCGAGCAACGGCGTGCTGATGACCTTCTACCTCGACCCGAGCCGGCAGCCCGCCGCCGCGGCCGTCGTGAAGGCCTTCAAGGCTGAGGGCGTCGATCCCACCGGCTCGACGATCTACGGGTATGCGGCCATGCAGGCCCTGGTTGCGGCCGGCAACTTCGCCCATTCAACCGAGGCGCGCCCCATCGCGCAGGCGTTGCATACGGAGCGGTTCGATCTCGTGCTCGGCACGGTCGGCTTCGACGCCAAGGGCGACGTCACCGCGCAGGGCTACGTGCTCTATGTCTGGAAGGACGGGAGCTTCACGCCGGCCGGGAAGTGAGCGCCCCGCCGCTCACAGCGCCTGCGCGGCCTCGACCTCGGCGCCGCGGCCGAGACCGCGCAGCAGCTCGGCGAGATGCGGGCGGACCTGCAGTTGCAGAGCGTGCAGCCGCCGCACCGCCGCGCTGAGCTGTCCCTCCCGATTCAGCATCGTGTCGGCGAAGCTGATCATGCGCGCATTCGGCCAAGCGGGCTCGCGCAGGGCGTGGAGACGCTCGACCAGAGCGGCGGCGGGGGTGGCGGGCTCGGCCTGCGCGAACAACATCAGCAGCGCCGCGGTGGAGCGCGACAGGCCGTAATGGCAATGGACCAGGAGATGGCCGGCGCCGTCGAGGTGCCGCCCGAAATCGAGGATCGCCCCGACATGCTCGGGCTCCGGCGGGGTCAGGCCTTCGCCCGGGGCGAGGCAATCGTGGAACCGGAGGGTCGTGCGGGCATGGGCGCCGTAGGCGGTGAAGGCCTCGGGCTCCGGCGTTCCGGGATCGAGCAGCGACAGGACGTGGCTGACGCCGCGGGCGCCGTGGCCGGCCAGCTCCTCCAGGCCGCAGACGGTGTGCAGGGTGACGGCGGGCTCGGTTCGCATCCCCGGCGCCTAGCACGGGCGGAGGCCGGTTTCGAGGCGCGACGGAACCGCCCCGGCGCCCGCGGCTTTCGAGTACCGGCACGGACGTGCTACCTGCGACCTCCGATCCGGCCCCGGTCGGACCGGATCTGCTCGGACGAGATGCCGTTGGACGAACCTCACCTCGCGCGATCCCCCTCGGCCGGGACCCGGCGCCGGAGCGTGCTGACCGCCGGCCTCGGCGCGGCCGCGGCGCTCACCGGGCCGCTCGCCGCCCCGGCCCGGGCCCAGAGTGCCCCGGAATTGCGCTGGCGCCTGTCCTCCGCCTACGCCAAGACGCTCGACATCCTGTACGGCGCCCCCGAGGCGCTCAGCCGGATCGTCGCCGAGGCCACCGACGGGCGCTTCCAGATCCAGGTTCAGGGCCCCGGCGAGCCGGTGCCGGCCGACGGGCTGCTCGACGCCGTGGCCGCCGGCACCGTCGAGATGGGCCATGGGCCCGCGACCCTCGGCATGGCCAAGGATCCGACCTTCGCGCTGGCCACCGCGGTGCCGTTCGGCCTGAACGCCCGGGGCGCCGCCGCGTGGTGGCTGGCCGGGGGCGCGGCCGAGCTGTTCGGCGAGATCTTCGCCAAGGCCGGGCTGGTCTGCCTGCCGGGCGGCAATACCGGCGCGCAGATGGGCGGCTGGTTCCGCCGGGAGATCAAGAGTCTCGCGGACCTCCAGGGCCTCAAGTTCCGGATCAGCGGCATGGGCGGCCAGGTGCTGACCAAGTTCGGCGTCCAGCCGCAGGCGGTGCCGGGACCCGAGATCTACGCGGCGCTGGAGAGCAAGAAGCTCGACGCCGCCGAGTGGATCGGCCCCTACGACGACGAGCGGCTCGGCCTGCAGAAGGTCGCGCCGATCTACCACTATCCCGGCTTCTGGGAGGGCGGCGCCATGCTGCACTTCTGGTTCAACGCCGAGGCGTGGAAGGCGCTGCCGAAATCCTACCAGGCGATCCTCCGGGCCGCCGCCGCCGAGGTCGGCGCCGACGTGCAGGCCAAGTACGACGCCCGCAACCCGCAGGCCCTGCGCCGGCTGGTGGCCGGGGGCGCGCAGCTGAGGCCCTTCCCCCAGGACGTCATGGAAGCCGCCCTGAAGAACGCCAACGACGTCTACGCCGAGATCGCCGCCAAGAACGCCGATTTCCGTCGCGTCTACGAGGCGATGCGCACCTTCCGCAACGAGGAGTACCTCTGGTTCCAGGTGGCGGAATACACCTACGACAACTTCATGATCCGCGCCCGGGCGCGGGGCTGAAGCGCGCGCCGCCGCAGGGGATCCGGCTCCGGCCTCGGGGGCCCCGTCAAAGATGGGGATGCCGGGGCCGCGCGCGATTGCAACGCGAGGGCGGCCGGCTCTAGCGTCCGGCACGGCTTCGGCGAGGGAGACGGCTGCATGTTCGGGACGCTGCGGGTCGGATTGGCGCTGCTCGGGGCGGCCTTGCCCCTTCAGGCCGTCGCACAATCGGCCGCCAACCTGACGGCCCTGCGCGGGCTGGTCCCGGTGGCGCGGTTGCAGGCCTCGCCCGCGGGCAAGGCGGCGCTCGACGCGAACCTGCAGGTCACCGGCGACATCCAGACCGGCGACCTCAAGCAGCCGACGCTCCTGCCGTTCCCGGAGCAGCAGCAGCTCGCCCTGCGGGACTGCTTCATCACCGACGGCAACGCCGCCGGCCTCGCGGACGGTCTGGGCACGACCCTCGCGCAGGCCTACCAGGCCAAGGCGACCTACAGCGACTACAAGACCTTCACGAGCATCGCGCCGGCGGTGGCCAACCTGATCGGCTACACCAACAACGTCACCAAGTCGGATTCGAATTCCGGCAAATACTTCTTCGCCAACGCCACCACCAACGGCAAGACCCCGGTCACCGACGCGGCTGCCGCGATCCTGGCGGACGGCGCCGTGACCGACGTGTTCGGCAAGGCCTATGACCGGCCCGCCGGCAGCCCCGGCGCCGACCGCTACGGCAATTCGCGCCCGTTCCAGACCCTGCCGCGCCTGCGGGCCTATCGCGGCCAGGATTACTTCGGCGCTCCGTCCCACAGCCTCGACTGGTTGCGCGGCCCCGCGCAGGATCTCGTCAACAGCCCGTCCTATCCGAGCGGCCACACCACCTACGGCTACACCGAGTCCATGGTGCTCGCGCTCCTCGTCCCCGAGCGCTACCAGCAGATGGTCGCCCGCGCCGCCGAGTACGGCAACGACCGGATCATCGTCGGGGCGCATTACGCCATGGACGTGCTGGGCGGCCGGGCGACCTCGCTGCACGCCCTGGCCCATCTGCTCGCCAACGATCCGGTCTATGTCGGCCAGATCCGGAAGAATCCGGCCGTCCTCGATCAGGCGACCGCCGAGGCCGACAGGACGGTGGGCGTGACCGATTACCGGGCGCTCCTGGCCGAGGCCCGCGCGGCGATGGCCGAGGCGCTGAAGGCCGGCTGCGGCGATACGGTGGCGGCCTGTGCCGCAAAGGATACGGGCCGGTTCAAGGACCCGGCCGCCAACGCGGCCTTCTACGCGGCGACCCAGACCTACGGCCTGCCGGTGGTGCACCCGGAGACCGCCGGCCGGCAGGAGGATGTCGCCAAGATCGCCCCGGAGGCCGGGCACCTGCTTACCGCGGCCTTCCCGGCGCTGACGCTGGACGAGGCCAACGCCATCCTCACCGAGACGCAGGGACCGGGCGGCGGCTTCCTCGACGACGGCTCGGAATTCGGCGTCTACGCCCGCCTCGACCTCTATACGGCGGCCGGCAAGGCCGCCGCGCTGGCGGCGCAACGGGCGGGTACCAGCGCGACGCGCTGAGAGGCCGGCGGTTGCGCCCGCTCCCTCCACCCGGGCCGGAACGACGGCACGCCGGCGCGGCCGGCGCCGTCGGGACAGGGCCGAGGGCGCCGCCGCGGATCCCGGCGCCGCCGCTTATGGCGTCCGCTTGCGCAGAACGAACTGTCCCAGGGCCAGGAACTTCTGCGCCCGCTTGCCCGTGTCGACCTCGGTGGTGAACACGTTGCCCTGCGAGTCGACCGCGAGGTTGTGGACCCAGTGGAACTGGCCTGCCATGCGCCCGTTCCGGCCGAAGGCGCCGACCACCTCACCCGTATCCCGCGCGAGCGTGCGCACCTCGTTGTTGGCCCCGTCGGCATTGAGCAGGTAGGTCTCGTCAGCGTCCGGCCAGAGGGCCAGTTCCCAGACCGAGCCGTTGGCCCGGGTGTTCTTCTCGACGAGGATCTCCTTCACGAAGGTCCCGTCCTTTTTGAAGACCTGGATGCGGTCGTTGGTCCGGTCGCAGACATAGACCAGCCCGTCCCGGGCGATCCGCACGCAATGGACCGGGTTGGCGAATTGCCGGGACGGGGCCGCCGCCGGATCGTAGGGGCCGAGCTTGTCGTCGGTCGGCGGCTTGCCGTAGGCGCCCCACATCCGCTTGAACGCGCCCGTGTCCCGGTCGAAGACGATGATGCGGTGATTGAAGTAGCCGTCCGCGACGTAGACCTCGTTGGCCGCCATGTCGAAATCGACGTTGGCGGGCTTGCCCAGGCGGGTCGTGTCCTGGCTGTCGGTCTGCGGACCGGACTTGCCGATCTGCAGGACGAACTTGCCCTCGGGGGTGAATTTCAGGAGCTGGCCGTCCTGCTCGCCGTTGCCGGCGATCCAGACGAAGCCCTGGCCGTCGATCTGGATCCCGTGCTCGTTGGACGGCCAGTCGTAGCCGGTCCCGGGGCCGCCCCAGCTCCGCAGCAGCGTCCCGTCCTGGGCGAATTCCAGAACCGGCGGGGCGGGCCTGCAGCATTTCGTGCGCGGCGGATCGAGGCTGGCCGCCTTCTCGTCGTCGGTGAGCGTCCGCGGCCGCTGGACCACCCAGACATGATCCTGGGCGTCGACGGCGACGCCGGCCGCCTGACCCATGATCCAGTCGTTCGGCAGCGGCTTCGGCCAGGACGGGTCGACCTGGAACCGCGGCGGCTCCGCGGTCGCAGGGCCCGCGAGGGCGAGCAGGCAGGCGAGCGCCGGCAGGGCGGTGACGATTCTCATGGCGTGTCCTCCGGCGCCTGTCCCGGCGCTCACCGCCAGTCTGGCGGCCGGGTCCGGCGGGATCCAGCGGGACGCACGCGCTTCGGTGACAGAGGCTGCCCGACCACCATCCGGACAGAAAAAAGGCCACTCCCGAAGGAGCGGCCCGAAGTCTAGGGAGGAAACGCCCAAGAAGGGCTGCGAGAGGGCGACGCCATCGCCTTCCCGCGCTGCACAATCTGCGCCCCTGGACGGAAAATTCAAGGGCATTCAGGACAGCAGGGCTGTCCTTTGTGTGCCCGCGCACGCATCGCCGCAGGCCTGTGTTGAAAATGTCGCAGATCGGTCGGCCCGATCGAAACCTGCTTTGTGTCCACGGAATCCGATCGATCATTGCGCAAGCCGCTGATGAATCGCGATTTTGCAGGATCGAACCCGGGCCCGGCCCGAGGGTTCGACTGCGGCTTTTCATCCGCGCCGTCCGGACGGACGAATTGCCCGAACGCTCTACCTTCTCCAGCCAAGTTTCCGGCGCGGCGCGCTAAGCAAGGGGCAGGTCAGCATGGCGATCCAGGGTGAGCGGATCCGGATCCTCAACGATGTCGAGCCCCGCGGAGACGGCGCCTACGTCCTGTACCTGTTGCAGCAGGCCAACCGGGCGACGTTCAACCCGGCCCTCGAACTCGCCATCGAGGAGGCGAACCGCCTCGGCCTGCCGGTGGTCGCCTGCTTCGGCCTGCTCGACGGCGCCAGCGGCTTTCCCGAAGCCAATGCCCGGCACTACGCCTTCCTGCTGCAGGGTCTCGCGGATGCGAAGGCGGGCCTGGAGAAGCGCGGGATCGGCTTCGTCATGCGCAAGGTCTCGCCCGCGCAAATCGCCATCGACCTCGCCGCGGACGCGGCGCTCCTCGTCCTCGACCGCGGCTATCTCGCCATCCAGAAGGGCTGGTACCGGGAGATCGCCGAGGCGGTGACGACGCGGATCGTCCAGGTCGAGGGCGACGTCGTCGTGCCGGTCGAGACGGCCTCGGGAAAGCACGAATACGCCGCCCGGACGCTGCGGCCGAAGCTGAACCGGCTGTGGGACCCGTTCATCGCGGCGCTGAAGCCCCGCACGGTGAAGCACAAGGCCGATCGCCTGAAGCTGAAGAGCGCGGTCGACGTCTCCGATCCGGAGGCGGTACTCGCCGGGATGAGCCTCGACCGGGCGGTCGGGCCGGTGAAGCGGTTCACCGGCGGCGAGACGCAGGCCCGCAAGCGCCTGAAGGCGTTCCTGAAGGATGGGTTTGCCGGCTACGGCGCGGGGCGCAACAGGCCGGAGGCGGCGGCCGCCTCGCACATGAGCCCGTACCTGCATTTCGGGCAGATCTCGCCGGTCGAGATCGCCCTGGCGGTCCGGGAGGCCGGGATCGGCGATTCCGACGACCGCGGTGCCTATCTGGAGGAGCTGATCGTCCGGCGTGAGCTCGCCATGAACCACGTCTTCTACACGGAGGGCTACGACGACTACGACAAGGCCGTCCCGGACTGGGCGCGCAAGACCCTGGCCGAGCACGCGACGGACGCGCGCCCGCACGCCTACTCGGAGAAGCAGCTCGCCGCCGGCGAGACCCACGACCGCTACTGGAACGCCGCGATGCGCGAGATGCGCGAGACAGGCTACATGCACAATCAGCTGCGGATGTACTGGGGCAAGAAGATCCTCGAATGGTCCCCGTCGCCGAAGGAAGGCTTCGCCCGGACGCTGCGGCTGAACAACCGCTACTTCCTCGACGGGCGCGATCCGAACTCCTTCACCAACGTCGCCTGGGTGTACGGCCTGCACGACCGGCCCTGGCAGAAGCGCAAGATCTTCGGCACCGTGCGGTATCAGAGCGAGAACTCGCTCAAGAAGTTCGACGCCAAGGCCTATGTGCGGGCCGTGGAGACGCTCTGCGCGGCCGAGGGGTGAGGGGGCGCGCCGCCCGTCCGGCGTTTTCCGGGCGCAGGAGCATCGTCGCAATCATCGCGCGACGGCGCGCCCGGTCCGTGCGGTCCCCCACCGTATTGCAACGCTTTCTTCGGCCGGATCCCGGGTCTCAGCAGCACACAGGTTTGTGAAGAAACGCTGTCCCGGCTCCGGGTGTTTCGAGCGCACTTCCGGCTCCTCGCAAACGGCCGGACATCATCCGGTGACATCTCGGTCCGACCGAGACCGGATCATCGCTATAGCTTGCGACTGAAAGGAGGACGACGATGCGAATGAAGCTTGCAGGCGCAGCACTCCTCGCGCTCGGAACCTTGACCGCCACGGTCGGCACGGCGGACGCCGCCCAGGGCTGCGGCCCGGGCTTCCACCGGGGCTGGTCCGGCTGGTGCAAGCCGAACTGGCGTCCCTACGCCTACCGCCCGGTCTACTACGCCCGGCCGGTGGTCTACGGCTGGCACCGTCCCTGGGCTTGGCGCCGGGTCGGCTGGCACCGCCCCTGGGGCTGGCACCATCATGGGGGCTGGCGCCGGGCCGCGTGGCATTACCGCTGGTGAGCGGTGGGGCCGGCACGCGCGTGCCGGCCTCCCTTGAAACGGGTCTTTCCTCGACCGTTGCGCTATAGCGTCCGCTCCGGCTGCGCGGACGAGGTGCTCTTTCATGGTCGAGATGCGGGACGACGTTGGGGACACCAGGGATGCCCCGCCGCCGCAACGCTCGCGCTACCGCCGCTCGATCATGCGCCTGCGGTCGGCCTCGATGGAGGCCTTTCCCCTCTGGCGCGGGCGCCTGCTCTTCCTGGTCGGCGGCATCGGCGTGGGCCTCGCCGCCGTGCTGATGGCCAAGGGCGCCGACCTCGCGCAGGACGGGTTCCGGCGCCTCACCGCGCCCTCGCCGCTGATCGCCCTGGTGCTGACGCCGGCGGGCTTCGCCCTCGCGGCGCTCCTGGCCCGCACGGTCTTCCCGAATTCGCAAGGGTCGGGCATCCCGCAGGTGATCGCCGCCCGGCATGCCCGGGACGCGCGCTTCCGCTTCTCCCTGATCTCGCCGCGGGTGGCGGTGGGCAAGGTGCTGGTCCTGTTCCTGGGCCTGCTCTGCGGCGCCTCGGCGGGCCGCGAGGGGCCCACCGTGCAGGTGGGCGCGGCGATCATGGCGGCCTTCGGGCGCCTGACGCCCGAGCGCCTGCCCGGGCTGCTGCTCGCGGGCGGCGCGGCCGGCGTCGCGGCGGCCTTCAACACGCCGCTGGCCGGCATCGTGTTCGGCATCGAGGAACTGGGCCGCGCCTACGAGGCGCGCTCCTCGGGCCTGATCGTCGCCGGGATCGTCGCGGCGGGCCTGACCTCCCTCGGGCTTCTGGGCAATTACACCTATTTCGGGACGACCGATGCCGCCCTGCCGCTGGCGGCGGCCTGGATCGTGCCGCTCGTCGCCGTGGTCGGCGGCCTCGCGGGCGGGCTGTTCAGCCGCGTCGTGATCCTGTTCGCCCGCGGCCTGCCCGGGGCGGCCGGGCGGCTGATCCGGCGGCGGCCCGTCGTGTTCGCCGCGGGCTGCGGGCTGTGCGTCGCCCTCTGCGGCCTCGCCTCCGGGGGCGCGGCCTACGGGACCGGCTACGAGGAGGCCCGGGCCATCCTCCACGGGGATGCGGCGGCCGGCTGGACCTACGCGCCCCTGAAATTCGGCGCCACCGTGCTGAGCTCGATCAGCGGCATCCCCGGCGGCCTGTTCGCGCCGTCCCTGGCGGTCGGCGCCGGCCTCGGCGGCACGGTCCACGGCCTCCTGCCGGACATGCCCGTGGGCGCCGTGGTGCTGATCGGGATGGTGGCCTACCTGACCGGCGTGCTGCAGGCGCCGATCACCAGCTTCGTCATCGTCACCGAGATGACCCAGAACCACGCGATGGTGATCCCGCTGATGGTCGCGGCCCTCCTGGCCGACGCCGCCTCCAAGGCGGTCTGCCGGGGCGGGCTCTACCACACCCTGGCGGAGATCATGCTGGAGCGCGCCGACGTGCCGGCGCAGCCCGTGGCGAAGACCGGTTGACCTCACGTAAGACTATAAGCGGCGCGGGCCGGAATCCGCGGAACGGTCTCGCTTGGCGTCGGTTGAGGCAGGAGCGACAGGCCCCGCGCCGGGCCGCAGCCGGAGTGACGTCATGACCCTTCTGAAATGGGCCCTCATCTGCTTCGTGATCTCGCTGATCGCCGGCGGTCTCGGCTTCACCGGCATCGCCTCGGGAGCCGGCTCGCTGGCCCGCATCCTGTTCGGGCTGTTCCTGGTCATCGCCATCGTGATCGTGGTCATCGCCTTCGCGGTCGGTCAGGCGGTCTTCTGAGGCCGGCGCTGTGCGCGGCACGGTCTGCCTCGTCACCGGGGCGACCGGCGGCATCGGCTACGAGACGGCCCTCGGGCTCGCGCGCCTCGGCGCGCGGGTCGCGATCGTCGGCCGGGACGCCGGGAAGCTGCAGGCCTGCGCCGATCGGATGCGCGCCGCGGTGCCCGGTGCCGCCGTGGAGCCGCACTGCGCGGACCTGTCCGCGCAGGCCGAGATCCGCCGGCTCGCCGAGACTCTGCGGGTGGCCTATCCGCGCCTCGACGTGCTGGTGAACAATGCCGGCGCGATCTTCGACCGGCGCACGCTGACCGCCGACGGCATCGAGCGCACCTGGGCGCTCGACCATCTGGGCTACGTGCTCCTGACCCTCGAACTCCTCGATCCCCTGAGGCAAGCGGCGGCGGCCGGCGGAAGGCCGCGGATCGTCAACGTCGCCTCGGCGGCCCATTACCGGGGGCATATCGACTTCGACGACATCGAGGGCGCCCGGCGCTACCGGGCGATGGGGGCGTATGCCCAGGCCAAGCTCGGCAACGTGCTGTTCACCTATGCCCTGGCCCGCCGGCTGCGCGACAGCGGCATCACGGTGAACGCCCTCCATCCGGGGGTGGTCAATACCGGCTTCGCCAAGAACACCGGCGGCCTGTTCGGCGCGGCCTGGGCCCTGATGCGGCCGTTCCTGATCACGCCCGAGAAGGGCGCACGGACCTCCCTCCGCGTGGCCAGCGCCCCTGACCTCGACGGCGTCAGCGGCCGCTACTTCTCGCACGGGCAGCCGAAGGTCTCCTCGGCCGAGAGCCGCGACGAGGCGGTGCAGGAACGGCTCTGGGCTCTCAGCCTCCAGCAGGTCGGCCGGAGCGACTGAACGGCGCGCCCGTCCCGATGGACGCGCCGGCTGGCAGCAATGGTCTCGTGGAGGCGGACGAGACCTTCAGACGTGACCTTCATCGGCGTTGAGCCCGGCAAGCCGAAAACACGTCAGGTCGAAGCACGAACGACCGACGATCCGGCGGCACACCCGCAACGCATGGTCCGCCCTCGGCCTCCCTAATGGGGGGCCTCGCCGAGGATTTCCCCCGTCTTGGGATCTAGCTCGAACTTCATTTTCTGTCCGTTTTTGATCCCTTCGCCGTCCCAATGCCCATCGTCGGCCTCGATTTTCGTGATCGACGTGTAGCCCGACGATAGAAGCTTGGCTTTGACCTGTTCCACCGGCATCCAGTCCGGCCCCGGCTGATCGGCCATGGCGGTGACGGGCGCGCTTGCGCCGAGGGCAAGGACGAGTGCGAGTATCGTTCGCTTGATCATTGTCTGTATCTCATGAGGTCACGCAGAGAATGATCTAGGGCGCCCCAGTCATCCGGGGGGTATCGCATCGTCATTTTCTGCCGGCCGCTTCAGTCACCGGCCCTGGCGGACGGCCGAACGATAGAATTGCCGTTCCGAAAGACTGAGCCAATGTCGCGACGCCGCTCTCGTCGCGATGCAGGAGATGGCCGAACTCAGGCCTGTCTCGCAGACGCCGCGTCCTTCGAAGGGGGCAGCCGTGCAGGCGTGGAACAGGCCGTCATCGGGACGAGCCGGGCGACCCTGACCCTCGCCCGAGAGGGCACAAGGGACGCAGCGCCCCGCGGGCGATGACGTGGGTGGTCGCAAGCGCGGCGATCTCCGCCACGAGATCGGGGGCACCGCACGTTCTCATGGCCGTCCCGGCGAGGGGCCGACCCTC
Source organism: Methylobacterium sp. XJLW (assembly GCF_003254375.1). Lineage (NCBI taxonomy): Bacteria > Pseudomonadati > Pseudomonadota > Alphaproteobacteria > Hyphomicrobiales > Methylobacteriaceae > Methylobacterium > Methylobacterium sp. XJLW. The sequence continues at coordinate 2,776,618 of NZ_CP016429.1, forward strand.
CTCGCCCGGATGCTCGACCGGCCGCCGTCTGATGCGTCCCCGCGTGAGGACGCGGGATCGACGCCGCGATCCGGCTTCGCCGCTTCAGATGCGAGACCTGCGGGCCGGGGGCCCAGCGAGTCCCGTTCAGGCCGCCCGCCGCACCGTGTGGTCGCCGTGGTGCTGGATCTCGATGAACACCCGGGTCACGTCGGGGCTGCGCGCCTTCAGCGCTCGGTCGAGACGGGTGACGAGGCTCTCGACATCCCCGGCGCTGAGGTCGTCGGCCATGTCGATGCTGAGATTGACCAGGATGTCGGAGGGGCCGAGGTGCTGGGTCAGCACCTCGTTGATGTGGAGCACGCCCGGCTCGGCCCGGGCCAGCTCCGTGATCGCCGCGACGATCTCGGGATCGGCCGCCTCGCCGATCAGAAGGCCGTGGGTCTCGACCATGAGGAACACCGCCATGCCGACGAGCACGAGGCCGATGCCCACCGATGCCCAGCCATCGAGGCTTGGCATCTCCAGGATATGCGACAGGGCCACGCCCGCGAGCGCGATGACGAGGCCGATCAGGGCGGCGGTGTCCTCGGCGAGCACCGTGAACAGGGTCGGATCCTTGCTGCGCCGGATCGCCCGCACGGCCGAATGCTGGCCCTTCTCGGCCCAGAACTGGCGCATCGCCACGAAGAAGGAGGTGCCCTCCGCCGCGATGGCGAAGCCGAGGATCCCGACATTCACCCAGAGGCCCGGCAGCCGATAGCCGAACAGCTCGGCATCGACGTCCGGCTCGGGATGGCGGATCCGCTCGATCCCCTCGTAGATCGCGAAGAGGCCGCCGCCGAGGAAGATCATCAGCGCCACCACGAAGGCGTAGAAGTAGATCTCGCGCCCGTAGCCGAACGGGTGGCGGGCATCGGCCGGGCGCCCGGCCCGCTTCATGCCGACGAGCAGCAGCACCTGATTGGCCGTGTCGACCACCGAGTGCACGCCCTCGGCGAGCATCGCCGTCGAGCCGGTCAGCGCACCGCCCACGAACTTCGCCGCCGCGATGGCGAGATTGGCCCCCGCGGCCGCGTAGATCGCCCCCGTGCTCTCGTGCGCCATCCGGAACTCCTTGCGCGCGCCGCGTGCCGACCTGCGCGCCTCGTTGGAAGCCGGACCGACGGAGCCCGGCACGGCGCTGCGGCCGCGGCGAGGCAAGCGTTGCGGCAGGCCGCTTGTTCCCGTGTGGACGCGGGTGGGTGGCCCGTGCAACCTGCAACCGCTCGACGACCGCTCACGGAGACCCGGAGGCAGCATGGCCGACGCCCCCTACGATCCCGACAACATCTTCGCCAAGATCCTGCGGGGCGAGATCCCCTGCCACCGCGTCTACGAGGACGACCATACGCTGGCCTTCATGGACGTGATGCCCCAGGGGGAAGGCCACACCCTGGTGATCCCGAAGGCGCCGGCCCGGGGCCTGCTCGATGCCGATCCGGAGTCGCTCGGCGTCCTGATGGCGCGCGTCCAGAAGGTCGCCCGCGCCGTGAAGGCGGCGTTCCAGGCCGAGGGGCTGACCCTCTTCCAGTTCAACGAGCCGGCCGGCGGCCAGACCGTCTTCCACCTGCACGTCCACATCATCCCGCGGCGTGAGGGCGTGCCGCTCAAGCGCCACGAGGGCGGGATGGCCGACAACGCGGTTCTGGCCGAGCATGCCGCACGCATCCGCGCGGCCTTGGAGGGGCAGGGCTGAGGATCAGGCCGCGCTCGCCGGATCGGCCGACTGGGCCATGCTGGCGAGCAGGCGGCGCAGGGCGGCGTTCTCGGTCTCGAGTTCGCTGACGCGCTTCAGCAGCAGGGTCACGGAGGCGTCCGTCGCGGCCGCAACGGGCGCCGCGGGCGCGGCGCTGGCCGGCTGCTCGAAGGTCACGCCGATGCCGTCCTCCCGGCGCCAGCGCAGGATGGCCCGGTAGGTCCGATCCTTCTGCGGAATGTAGAGATCGAACGCCTCCGGGAGCGTGGTGGCGTCGCTCATGACGAGCCGCGCACCGGCGGAGGACATGTCGCGCACGAGGCAATCGAAGCTCGACGAGCCGTTGTTGAAGACGATGCGACCCTTGAGGAAGACCCTCTGGCGCGCCTCTCTGCGATGCTCCGACATGCGGCCGGCTCCGAAGCTGACGATGCCGCCAGTCCTGCACGCCAGCCCTTAAGGAATCTTCGTTGCGATCGCAGAGTCGGGGCCCGCCGCGCGGCGGGATCCCTGCCGACGGGGGTCCCATCGCCGGGTCCCGGCTCGGTGCGCGGGGTGATCCGGTTTCAAGCCGGCGCGGCTGGCGCCGCCGGGCGGACGGCGTTCTTCGTGCTGCGTTGCGGAACGCCGGCCGGCGGCTCGGCCCGCGCGCCGCATGGGCGCGCTCAGTCCTTCCCGATGCCCCCGCTCACGCGATGAAGCGCCGGTCCACCGTCTGGAACAGGTAGAATCCGTTGAAGCGCACGGCGGTGTCGGCGGCTCGGTCGTCGAAGTCGAGGGGTTGCCGGCTGCCGTCGCAGAGCTTGCCGCCGAAGGTCCAGCGGCCGGCGCCGATGAAAGGCGGGACGGTGCTCGCCTCAGGCACCGCGCAGCAGAGACCCTCGACGCTCTTGAGCTGGAACAGGTTGTAGCTTCGCATCCGAAGTCCTCCGCCTGGCCGCCCTCAAAGCCAAATTTTCCCAATACGGTATTTTGCATTGCGAAGAATCGGCTTGACCGTGCTCATAATGGCACAATCGGTCGAGTTTGTGTCGGTCAAGTTTCGGGGACGTTTCGGTTCAACTCCGCGATCCAGATGCGCGCCGACCCGTCGGAGGGCGCGCGCCAGTCGCCCCGGGGCGAGAGGGAGCCGCCGGCCGAGACCTTCGGCCCGTTGGGGAGCGCCGAGCGCTTGAACTGGCTGAAGCCGAAAAAGCGGGTGAGGAACACGCCGAGCCAGCGGCGGATCTCGGGCAGGTCGTAGGCGACCCGCTTGGCCTCGGGGAAGTCCGGCGCCCAGAAGCCGCTGTCCCTGTCGCCCCAGGCGTGGAGCGCCAGGAAGGCGATCTTCGAGGGTCGGAACCCGTAGCGCAGCGTGTAGAACAGGTTGAAGTCCTGCAGCGCATAGGGGCCGATCGTGGCCTCCGTGCTCTGCGGGCTGTCATCCTGGTCCACCGGCACCAGCTCGGGGGAGATCTCGGTGTCGAGGACCGCCTGGAGGGTGCGCGCCTCGTCCGGCCCGACCTCGCCGTGGCCGATCACCCAGCGGATCAGGTGCTGGATCAGGGTCTTCGGCACGCCGGCATTGACCGCGTAGTGGCTCATCTGGTCGCCGACGCCGTAGGTGCACCAGCCGAGCGCCAGCTCCGAGAGGTCGCCGGTGCCGACCACGATGCCGCCCGCCTGGTTGGCCAGCCGGAACAGGTAATCGGTGCGCAGGCCCGCCTGCACGTTCTCGAAGGTCACGTCGTAGACCGCCTCGCCCCTGGCGAAGGGGTGGTTCATGTCGGCGAGCATCTGCCGGGCGGCCGGGCGGATGTCGATCTCGGCGGCCGTGCAGCCCAGGGCCTTCATGAGGGCGTGGGCATTGGTCTTGGTGGCGTTCGAGGTGGCGAAGCCCGGCAGCGTGTAGGCCAGGATGTCCGAGCGCGGATAGCCGAGGCGGTCGAAGGCCTTGGCGATCACGATGAGCGCGTGGGTCGAATCGAGGCCGCCCGAGACGCCGATCACGGCGCGGCGGGTGCCGGTGGCCTCCAGGCGCTGGGCGAGGCCGGCGACCTGGATGTTGTAGGCCTCGTAGCAATCCTGGGCGAGGCGCGTCGGATCGGCGGGCACGAAGGGGAAGCGCTCGATCCGCCGGATCAGCCCGAGATCGGCCTCCGGCGGGTCGAGCCGGAACGGGACCCGGCGATAGGGCAGGGTATGGCGGCGCGCGTCGTCGTCGAAGCTGCCGGCCTGGAGGCGCTCCTGGGCGATCAGGTCGAGGTCGATGTCGGCGAGCGTCGTCACCGGGCCCGCGGGGAAGCGCTCGCCCTCGGCCAGCCGCACGCCCAGCTCGTCGATGCTGGTCTGGCCGTCCCAGGACAGGTCGGTGGTCGATTCGCCCTGGCCGGCGGCGGCATAGACATACGCGCAGGCGCCGCGCATCGCGGCCGCCCGCGAGAGGAGCGCCCGCGACTCGGCCCGGCCGACGGTGATCGGGCTGCCCGAGAGGTTGGCCAGCACCGTGGCGCCGGCGAGGGCCGCGCGCATGCCCGGGGGCTCCGGAACCCACAGATCCTCGCAGATCTCCACCCCGACCACGAGGCCCGGCAGGTCCTCGGCCGGGAACAGCAGATCGGTGCCGAACGGCGCCTCGCGGCCGGCGACCCGGATGGCCTCGCCGGTGATCCCTGCGCCGGAGGCGAAGTGGCGCTTCTCGTAGAACTCCCGGTAGTTCGGCAGGAAGGTCTTCGGCACGACGCCGAGCAGGCGGCCGCCCTGGATGGCGAGCGCGGTATTGTAGACGCGGTGGCGCCAGCGGAGCGGCGCGCCGACCAGCAGCAGCGGCCGGAGATTGGCCGATTCGGCGATCACCCGGGCGGCGGCGGCCTCGACCGCGTCCAGCAGGGTCTGCTGGAGCAGCAGGTCCTCGATCGCGTACGCTGAGAGGCCGAGTTCGGTGAAGACCGCCAGCGCGGCCCCCGAATCGTGGCACCTCCGGGCGAGGTCGAGGATCGCGTCGGCGTTGCGCTCGGGCTCGGCCGGGTGGCTCCGGCCTGTGCAGGCCGCAACCCGGGCGAAGCCGTGGCGGTAGAGGGAGCGGAAGCGCGCCGGCGATTCGGAGGTGGCTGGAGACACGGGCACCTGTCCGGATGAGGAATGGCTGCGGGTATCATATGGCATGCGGCCCGGCACGGGCGATCGGACGCGGTCGGCGCCCGCGGCGGGTTGGCTGCACGGCGCACGAACCGCTCTGTTCCCGGCATGGTTTCCGCAGCGCGGCCCGTGGCAAGCCTCCATTAACGACGAATGGCCTAACTCAGGAACAGCCGCCGCGCGTCGGCGGATCCCTGTTTCGAGTATCGTCTGAGAACCCATGCGCGCATCGGGACGGCCTCCGTACTCCCACCGTGACCCCGCCCGCCCCGTCCGCGGCGGCGACCGCTCGGGCCTCTCCCTGGGAGCCCTGGCGCACCGGCTGATGGCGCTCCGCGCGAGCCTCACCCGCCGCCTGTCCGGCTCCCCGGTCGGACTCCCCGCCCGCCCGTCCTACGGTGCCCCCGGGCGCCGGGCGGAGCCGAGCTGGCTCACGCCGCCGGGCGCGATGGTCGGCCGCGAGGCCGCCGAGCGCGCCCCGCGCGCGGCCGCGCCCGAACCGCACTGGCCGGACCAGGTCTTCGACGACCGGGCGAGCCTCGACGCCCTGGATGCGCCGGCCTTCGAGAGCCGGATCGACCGCAGCGCGTCCTCGCCGGGCGTGCTGGTGCGCCAGCCGCGCCGCCCCGCCGCCATCGCCCCCGAGGGCGTGCCGGCCGGTGCGCCGGTCGCCGCGCCGGTCCAGGCCGCCGCCCCCTCGGCCGTGCGCTACACCCGCACCCCCGATTCGGTCCTGCAGGAGCGCCGCCAGCGCGCCCTGGAGGCCGAGCGCGTCGCCCTGGAGCGCGCCCGCGCCGAGGCGCAGGCGGCCGCCCTTGCCCTGGAGACCGAGCGGGCCGCCCGCGAGGAGGCCGAGCGGGAGCGCATCGCGCACGAGCGGACCGCCGCCGAGGCGGCGGAGCGCGTCACCGTCATGCCGGTCCCGCCCGAAGCCGCCGCGCCGGACGCGGAGCCGGTGCCCCTGTGGCGCCAGCCCTTCGTCGCCCCGCCGGGCGTCCGCTTCTTCCGCACGCCGGATCGCCGCCCGGTCCGGCCCGCCGTCGAGCTGGCCGCGTCCACGGCGGTGATCGCCCCCGTCGCGGCGGCGCCTTTCGTCGCCGAGAGCGTCGAAACCGTCGCCGAGGCCCCGGCCCGCGACTGGTCCGACCTGCCCGACTGGTCCGAGGTCCAGCCCTGGTTCGACGGCGGCGACTGGTCGTCCGTCGAGGCCTGGTCGGCCCTGGAGGCGCAGTCCGCCGAGGCGCCCCCGGCCCCGGAGGCCGTCGCCGCGCCGGCGGCGTCCGACGAGCGCTTCGTCTCGATGCCCCTCGACATCTCGCACCTGCGCTCGCTGCCGCCGCGGCCGGTCTACGTGCTCGACCGGCTCGTGCGGTTCGACCAGCCGCCGCGCCCCGCCGACGGGCAGGATAACGGCACGGATTCCGGCCCGCGGACCGAGGAGGCCGCCGCGATCCGGAGCGCCTTCCTGCCCCCCGCCGCGGCCCCGGCCTCCGGCCTGTCGCTGGTCTTCGGTCCCGGCAGCGCCGCGGCCGAGCCTCCGGCCGCGCCGGTCTCCGAGGCTCCGCGCCGGGCCCCGGCGCTGAGCGCCATGGCGGCCCGGGCGGCGATCCGCGCGGCCGGCCAGCCGAGCACCCTCCCGCCGGCGCCCCCGGCCCAGCCCGAAGCCGTTCCGGCCCCGGTTGTGGCCCCGGTTGCGGCCGCGCCGGCCGCCGCGCGCGCCGAAGCCGAGCGCGTGGTGATCCCGATGACCCCGCGCCCGGTCCTGCTCCGGGGCAAGCTGGCGCCGCAGCCCGAGCCGGTCGAAGCCGAGGTTGAGAGCGAGGCCGAGCCCGTCGCGGACGAGCCGTCCGAGCCGGTCGCCGCTCTGCCGGCCCCCGCGCCGGTTGCGGTCCCGCTCGTCGCGCCCCGCGCCCACCTGATCCCGGCCGGCCGCCATCTCGAGATCGCGCCGATCGAGAACGCCGATTACGAGCTGCCGTCCCTCGAACTGCTCGCCCTGCCGGCGCCGGGCGGCAGCGAGGAGGTCGATGCCGACGTGCTGGAGCAGAACGCCCTAAACCTGCAGCAGACGGTCCAGGATTTCGGCGTGCGCGGCGACATCCTGGCGGTGCGGCCGGGCCCGGTCGTCACCCTCTACGAGCTGGAGCCGGCACCGGGCACCAAGTCCAGCCGCGTGATCGGCCTGTCGGACGACATCGCCCGGTCGATGTCGGCGGTCTCGGCCCGCGTCGCGGTGGTGCCCGGCCGGAACGTCATCGGCATCGAGCTGCCGAACGAGACCCGCGAGACCGTCTACCTGCGGGAGCTCCTCTCGTCGGCCGACTTCGCCGAGAGCAAGCACAAGCTGGCCCTGTGCCTGGGCAAGAACATCGGCGGCGAGCCGATCATCGCCGACCTCGCGCGCATGCCGCACCTGCTGGTGGCCGGCACCACCGGCTCGGGCAAGTCGGTGGCGATCAACACCATGATCCTCAGCCTGCTCTACCGGCTGAAGCCGGAGGAGTGCCGGCTGATCATGGTCGATCCGAAGATGCTGGAGCTGTCGGTCTACGACGGCATCCCGCACCTGCTCTCCCCCGTGGTCATCGACCCCAAGAAGGCGGTCATCGCCCTCAAGTGGGCCGTGCGCGAGATGGAGGAGCGCTACAAGAAGATGGCCAAGATCGCCGTCCGGAACATCGACGGCTACAACGCCCGCATGAAGGAGGCCCGCGACAAGGGCGAGACCATCACGCGCACGATCCAGACCGGCTTCGACCGCCACACCGGCGAGGCCGTGTTCGAAGAGGAGGCGATGGACCTGGCGCCGCTGCCGTACATCGTGATCGTGGTCGACGAGATGGCCGACCTGATGATGGTGGCCGGCAAGGACATCGAGGGTGCGATCCAGCGTCTGGCGCAGATGGCGCGGGCGGCGGGCATCCACCTGATCATGGCGACGCAGCGGCCTTCGGTGGACGTGATCACCGGGACGATCAAGGCGAACTTCCCGACCCGGATCAGCTTCCAGGTGACGAGCAAGATCGACTCGCGCACGATCCTGGGCGAGATGGGCGCCGAGCAGCTTCTGGGCCAGGGCGACATGCTGTTCATGGCCGGCGGCGGGCGCACGACCCGGGTGCACGGGCCGTTCTGCTCGGACAGCGAGGTCGAGACCGTCGTGGCGCATCTCAAGCGCCAGGGCCGTCCCAGCTACCTCGACGCCGTCACGGCCGACGATTCGCCCGAGGAGCCCGCCAAGGAGGGCGGCCGGTCCGGCCGGGGCAAGGCCGCCGCGGCCGACAAGGCCGAGCGCGGCGACGAGCCCGAGGAGGAGGCCCCCGTCTTCGACATCGGCGCCTTCGCGGCGGCGACCGGCGGCGAGTCGGACGACCTCTACAAGCAGGCGATCGAGGTGGTGCTGCGCGACCAGAAGGCGTCGACGAGCTACATCCAGCGCCGTCTGCAGATCGGCTACAACCGCGCCGCCTCGATCATGGAGCGGATGGAGATCGAGGGGATCGTCGGCCCGGCCAACCATGCCGGCAAGCGCGAGATCCTGGTCGCCGGCGCAGCCCACATGTCGAGCGGCGTGTACGACGACGAGTGAGACGCCGCGCCCCGGGCCGCTCCCCCATGGGGGCGGCCCGGACGTCGCATCTTCGCCACAGGGCGGGGTTCTAACGGGCCGCTGCGAAACCCGTCCCGTCCGTGAGAGCGGAGCGAAGCAGCCCAGGGCAGGGCGCCGTCCGGCACCGTGGAGCTCCTGGGTTGCCGCGCGCCGCTCGCGCAGACGACGGGGGGCGCGACGTCTTCACCCGCTCGCTGACGTCACGTTCCGCTTTCCCTTTGCCGCCGGAGCCCACGCCGTGGTTCCCCAGGAGACTCTGCCGATGATCGGCCGCCGCATCCGCACAGCCGGCTCCCTGATCGCCGCCGGGCTGTGGCTCGCGACCGCCAACCCGGCCGAGGCGCAGGTGGGCGCCTTCATCGACAGCCTGTTCGGCCACAAGGAGGAGCCCGCGCCGCAGCCCGAGGCTGCCCCGCCGGCCCCCGCGCCGGCCAAGAAGCCCGCGCCCAAGGCCAAGGAGGCGAGCAAGGATTCCGGCAAGGACTCGGGCAAGGACACGAAGGCGGCCAATGCCAAGTCCGGCAAGGCCGAGCACAAGGCCGCCGAGCCCAAGGTCGCGGCGGTGGGCGCGCCGACGGCGATCGCCCCCGGCGAGCCCGCGGATGCCGCGACGCTGCTCGCCCAGGCCAACGCCTACTTCAACGGGATCAACACCCTGACGGGCAACTTCATGCAGATCGGCGCCGATGGGCGCCGGATCGGCGGCAAGCTGACGCTGGCCAAGCCCGGCCGCCTGCGCTTCGACTACGACCAGCCCTCGCCGCTCGAGGTGATCGCCGACGGCACCTCGGTGGCGGTGCGCGACCGCAAGCTCAACACGCAGGACCTCTACTTTATCGCCCAGACGCCGCTGAAATTCCTGCTGCGCGAGAAGATCGACCTCGCCCGCGACCTCACCGTCACCGACGTGGCGAACGATCCGGGCGGCGTCCGCATCAGCCTGGAGGACCGCGCCACCCTCGGCGGCACCTCGAAGATCCAGCTGTTCTTCGATGCCGACGTGAAGACCCTGTCGCAGTGGCGGATCACCGATCCGCAGGGCTACATCACGACGGTGACGCTCTCGAACCTCCAGAAGGGCAAGAGCGTCGACGGCAACCTGTTCTTCATCAATTACGGGCGTGCCGAGGACAAGGCCGTGCAGCAGCAGATCCAGCAAGCGCAGCCCTAGGGGGCGCCCTCAGGCCGCCTTCGCGCCGAGGCCGTCGAGGCCGATGGGGCGCCAGCGGTCGAGCTCCCGGTCGATCGCCCCCTCGGTGCCGCGCAGGAACTCCGCGGCCGTCAGGCCCGGCGCGATGGCCGTGAGGTAGCTCACCACCACGGTCCCGGCCCGGGTCGCCATGCCCCCCGGCCAGAACAGCCCGGAATTCAGCGCCACCGGCACCACCGGCAGGCCGAGCCGTCCGTAGAGCAGCTCGACGCCGCGCTTGAAGCGCAGCGGCGCGTCGATGCCGCCGCGGGTGCCTTCCGGAAAGATCAGCACCGACCGGCCCGCCGCGACAGCGGCGCGGCCCTCGTCGATCATGGTGCGCAAGGCCTGCGTGCCGTTGCCGCGGTCGATGACGATCATCGGCGAGCGTCGCAGGAACCAGCCGACCACCGGGATCGCCAGCAGCTCCCGCTTGGCGACGATCGCCACGTCCGGCACCAGCACCAGGAAGGCGAGGGTCTCCCAGGTCGACTGGTGGTTGGCGACGATCAGGCAGGGCTTGGCCGGCAGGTGCTGGCGGCCCTCCTCCACGTAGCGCAGGCCGACGATGTGCCGGAGCCCGGCCAGGATGCCGCGTGCCCAGAGGCGCGTCGCCCGTCGGATCGGCCGCTCGGGGGACCCCGACAGGAGGAAGACCGCGAGCGGCGCGAGGAACAGGGTGGTCCAGGCGGCCCAGTAGGCGGCGAACAGGAGCGAGCGGGCATGTGCCATGGCGGCGCCTCGACGAGGGGCCCGGGACAGGGCAGGGCACGGGCATAGCGCCTGCCGGGCACCGACGCACGGCATTTCGCGCCGCCGGCGTCGAGCGGACTGTCGCGGCCCGCGAAATCGGCTATCGGAGCGCACCTCCGACCGAACCCCGGCGCCGCCCGTGCAGCTCACCGTCACCACCTGGAACATCAACTCGGTGCGCCTGCGCATCGACCTCGTGCTGCGCTTCCTGGCCGAGCACAAGCCGGACGTGCTCTGCCTCCAGGAGACCAAATGCCCGGACGACGCCTTCCCGCTGAAGGCCCTGCGCGGCTCGGGCTACGAGCACGTGATGTTCGCCGGGCAGAAGGGCTACAACGGCGTCGCGATCCTCTCCCGCTTCCCCCTGCACACCCGCGCCGTGATGGGGTTCTGCGAGCGCCAGGATGCCCGCCACATCTCGGCGGTGCTGGGGCCGGAAGCGGGGGCCGCCGCCGGCATCGTGCTGCACGATTTCTACGTCCCGGCCGGCGGCGACGTGCCGGACCGCGACCTCAACCCGAAATTCGCCCACAAGCTCGACTTCCTGTCCGAACTGCGCGCCTGGGGTGGCAAGCGCGTCTCCGGGCCGGCGATCCTCGTGGGCGACCTCAACGTCGCGCCCCTGGAGCACGACGTCTGGTCGCACAAGCAGCTCCTCGACGTGGTCAGCCACACGCCCGTCGAGACGGAGGCGCTGGAGGTCCTGCGCGGGGAGGCGGGCTGGATCGACGCGGCGCGCCACCTCACCCCGGAGCCCGAGAAGATCTACACGTGGTGGAGCTACCGCTCCCCCGACTGGTCGGCGGCCAACAAGGGGCGGCGCCTGGACCACGCCTGGGTGTCCCCGGACCTCGCCGGGACGGTCCGCAAGGTGGAGGTGCTGCGCGAGGCCCGCGCCTGGGAGCGTCCCTCCGACCACGCGCCGGTCACCCTGACCCTCGAACTCTGATCCGGCGCCCGCACGGAACCGGGGTGCGGTCCGAGCATTGCCCGCTCACGAACCCGTGACGTGAGCGAGCCCCGATGCGCAAGATCCTGATCGCCTTCCTCCTCCCCAAGGTCGTCTCCTTCCTGCGTCGCCGCTACGGCGGCCCGCATTCCGGGCGCACCCGCGCCTTCTGAGACGGTTCGGTACCCTCGCCCGGCCTGTGACGGCCGGGCGCAGGCGGCGGCCCTGGAGGCGGCCCTAGATCCCGTGGATCGCCCACGACCCGGAGCCTCCCCGATGACCGACGATCCGCGCCAGGCCGGGCCGCAGCCGCCCTTTCCCGGCGACCAGCAGCAGCCCCGGCCGGGCCTGACCTCCAAGATGACGCCGCGGCCCGACCACGGCGAGGACAGCTATGTCGGCAAGGGGCTCCTCACGGGCCACGCGGCGCTGATCACCGGCGGCGATTCCGGCATAGGCCGGGCTGTGGCCATCGCGTATGCCCGCGAAGGCGCCGACGTGGCGATCTCCTATCTCGACGTCGAGCAGGAGGATGCCGAGGACACGAAGGCCTGGGTCGAGAAGGCCGGCCGGCGCTGCCTGCTCCTTCCCGGCGACATCCGCGACGAGGACCATTGTCGCGAACTCGTGGCGAGGACCGTGGCGGCGTTCGGGCGCCTCGACGTCCTCGTGAACAACGCCGCCGCCCAGGTGGTGAACGACAGCCTCGACGACGTGAAGGCTCCCGACATCGAGGGCTCGTTCCGCGCCAACGTCTTCGCCATGTACCACCTCGCCCAGGCCGCGGTGCCGCACATGAAGCCCGGGGGGGCGATCGTGAACAGCACGAGCGTGCAGGCCAAGGTCGCCGATCCCAGCATGCTGATCTACGCCGCCACCAAGGGCGCGATCGCGAGCCTGACCATCGGCTTGTCGAACCTGCTGGCGCCGAAGGGGATCCGGGTGAACTGCGTCGCCCCGGGGCCGGTCTGGACGCCGATCCAGCCGATCGTGAAGAGTCCGGAGCAGATCGAGCAGCTCGGCGCGCAGACCCCGCTCGGCCGCGCCGGCCAGCCCGCGGAACTCGCTCCGGCCTACGTGCTGCTCGCCTCCCGCGAGGGCAGCTACATGTCCGGGGCGCTGGTGCCGGTCACCGGCGGCATCCCGATGCTCTGAGCGCCGGGTCCGCGCGGAGGCTCGAGCCCATCTTCGCATCCCGAGAGGGGGAAGCCGCCTCGGTCGTGTCGGCGCGCCTGGCGGCCGCCGCGGACCGGTCGGTGGCCGACAGGCGCGACGGCGCCCGCGCGATCCATCGGACATCGACGGCGGATCGGTTTTCAACGGCGGGAGGGACCTGTAGGTGTCCCGGGCTTGGCCTGCGGCGGTCGCACCGCTGCGGACCCGAACGCCGCGTCGCGCCATCCGGGTGCGGCCGCCCCCGACGGAGACGACGATGAGCGATGCCCAGACCCGGACCGCACTGGTGACGGGGGCTGCCCGCGGCATCGGGCTCGCCACCGCGACCCGCTTCCTCGCGGACGGCTGGAACGTCGCCCTGCTCGATATCGACGGTCCGGGCGTGGCCGCGGCGACGGAGCGGCTCGGCCGTCCGGAGGCCGCGCTGGCGGTGACGGCCGACGTCTCCGAGCCCGAGGCGGTCGCGGCGGCGATCCGGCAGGTCGGCGACCGGTTCGGGCGGCTCGACGCCCTGGTCAACAATGCCGGCATCGCGATCTTCAAGCCGCTGATGGAGACCACCTTTGCGGACTGGTCGCGGGTGCTCGCGGTCAACCTGTCCGGTCCGTTCCTGTGCACGCAGGCCGCCGTGCCGCTCCTGTCCGAGCGCGGCGGGGCGATCGTGAACGTCACCTCGATCTCGGGCCTGCGCGCCTCGACCCTGCGGACGGCCTACGGCACCAGCAAGGCGGCGCTGGCGCAGCTCACCCAGCAGCAGGCCGTCGAGTTGGCGCGCTGGGGCATCCGCGTGAACGCCGTCGCCCCCGGCCCGGTGGATACCGCGATGGCCAAGGCGGTCCACAGCCCCGAGATCCGGGCGGATTATCACGACACCGTCCCGCTCGGCCGCTACGGGCTGGAGACGGAACTCGCGGAGGCGATCGTCTTCCTCTGCTCGGAGCGCGCCTCCTACATCACCGGCCAGCAGCTCGCCGTCGACGGCGGTTTCGAGGCGACGGGCATCGGCCTGAAGACCCTGCGCGGCGGACGGAACGCCTGAGCCCGCCGCAGGGCCGGATCTCCCGGTTTCGGACAGGGTTCGTTAACCCTGCCGCCGTAGCCCCGAAGCTTGGTCAACAGGCGCGAGTGCCATGCCGAGACTCGGCTCCATGATCCTCGACGGTCTAGCGTTCCTCCTGGCCGCGATCGCCCTCACGGCGGTCGTCGTCGGCTACGAGCGCAATCTGCCGGATCCGGGCGCGTCACTCGCCGAAGGCCCGCCTGCCTGGATCGATCCGGTCACGACGGGGGCGATCACACCGGCGGCGCCGGGCGCGGCGTCTCGCTGGGCGGACGCGCAGCTCCTGATCCCGGCCGCGGACACGAATCGGCCGCACCACGCCGACGGCGGCGCCTGGGTGAACCCGCCGCGCCGCTGAGACATCCGCCTCGGGCCGGCGACCATCACAACTGATCGTTAACTATGGTTGCCGAACCTTCCACCGCACAGCGAAGCGGAGAGGCATCCATGACGCGCGACGGAAACCGCCCCCATCCCAGCGCCCTGGCGCGCTACCCGGTTCCGATCGAGCTGATCTCGGCGCTGTTCCGCGCCGACGACGCGGAGCGCGACCGGCTGCTCGCCCCGATGCCGGCCTATGGGCGAGCCCGGATCGCGGCCTATTGCGCCGACAACGCGCGGCTCGCGGCGCTCGGCCTGAAGGTGGCGCGGTCCTGCGACGAGGCCACGCTCGTCAAGGCGGCGGGCCAGGCCGTCGGCGCCGACCTCTACGCGCGCTCACGGGCCGCCGCGCCGACCCCGGTCCGGCTTCAGGCCGCCTGACCGATCCGTCGCGCGTGGGCCCGTCCGGCCGATCCCGTCGGGTTGATGAATGGCCGGACCTGTCCCGGTTCACGGCGACCGGCGCATCCTCCTGCCATCGGTCCGGTGCGTCCGGCCCGCTGGTTCAGGAGATCGTGTCATGATGCGCTCCAAGATGCTCGGCCTGGTCGCGGTGGTCACGGCGGGGCTCGCCACCGCCACGGCGGCGAACGCGGCACCGTTCGGCTATGGCCCCCCCGATGCCGGGGTCGTGATCGAGCGCGTGGCCGGCGGCTGCGGTCCCGGCTTCCACCCCAATCCCTGGGGCCATTGCCGGCCGAACGAGCGCGGCTGGGGCTGGGGCGGTCCCCGCGGGCCCTACGGGCGGCCGGGCTACGGCGGCTACGAGCGCGGCTATGGCGGCTATGACGGCCCGCGCCGGTTCCACGGCGGCTGGTAGCCCGCGCGGCCGGCTCGGGACCATACCCCGGATCCGGATCGGACCGGATCCGGGCCTGGTTGCCGACTTGTCCCGCCGGAACGGACACCCGCATATTCACGACGGGATAGAGCCGTATTAGTCTCTTCCGGGACGACACATAGTGTCCCGGAGATTTTTCGATATGCGCCGCTATGTATTTGCATCCCTGATGATTGCCGGCGTGGCGGCCGGTGCCTCGCCGGCCGCTGCCCTGTCGACCAAGGAGTGTTCGGCAAAGTATCAGGCCGCCAAGCAGGCGGGGACGCTCAACGGGCAGAAGTGGAACGACTTCCGCAAGGCCGAGTGCGGCGCGGCGGCCGATACCGCCCCGACCACCGCCCCCAACCCGGTCTCGCCGACCGCGACGACCGCCGCGCCCGCGGCCCCGCCGGCAGCCGGTTCGCGCGCCGGAACGACACCGCCCGCCGCCGCCGGATCGGCCGCCTTCCCCCGCGCCATCGATCCGAAATACGCCAAGGAATCGGCCGGCAAGGCCCGCATGCACACCTGTCTCGACAGCTACAACGCGGCCAAGGCCGCCGGCACGTTGGGCGGCATGAAGTGGATCGAGAAGGGCGGCGGCTACTATTCGGCCTGCAACAAGCAGCTCAAGGGCTGAGCCGCTTCGCGGCCGCGGCCCGAGCGGATCCCGATCCAGCTCGGACCTGGCGCCCGACAAGACAGGCCCCGACGGTCGAAGCGATGCGACCGACTCCCTCATTCTGGCGGGGAGGGGGGCCGGGTTGGGATTGGTGGAGAGGGCATTGGATCGCGCGATCCGGCGTCGCCCCCACCTTCGGTTCCTCACCGCGAGGGGAGGCGCGCATGCAGAGGCCCGAGATGGGGAAGCATCCGAGCCTGCAGAGACGCCGCCGGCGCCACGACCGGCGCCGGCGGCGTTGTCCCGACCGGACCGACGGCGCCTAGTAACTGAAACCCTTGCATACCCTGACACTGTGTGTGTTAGCGCCCTGCAAACGCTCATTGAATCGAGTTAGAGACATGCTACGCATCCATTGAGGCATAAAACAGTCACTCTGACTGGTTCCGCGTGGCAAGGGCGAGACCGAGGCCAACTTCCCGATCGGCAGAAATCGGCTGCTTTTCCACAGCTAAGCGTAGCATTTCACGGCTCCCGACCAGGACGACCCGCGCGATCGCGCGGGTGACGGCGGTGTAGATCAACGAGCGGTCCAGCAGGCGAGACGATACAATCGGGATCACGACGTTCTCGAAGGCCGTGCCCTGCGCCTTGTGGACCGTGACCGCATAGGCGTGGTCGAGATCGTCGAGGTCGCGTCCGGCCAACCGCTGCTCATTGCCATCGAAGTTCACGGCCACCCCATCATCGTCGATTTCCGTAACGGTGCCCAGGCTGCCGTTGCGTAGGTCCCGACGGTAGTCGTTCCTCAAGAACAGCACTGGCTCTCCGGCAATGAACCGGCCGCGCTCCCCAGGTGGGCATCCGAGGGCCACCAGATGGTGGAGCTCAGCATTAAGAGCGACCGTTCCGCTCGCACCGGTTTTGAGAGCCGAGAGTATCGTGGCCCCTTCGACCCCGCCGAGCTCGGCGAGGGCGTCCTTCACGTGGTCCGCAATTGCGTGGGGCTCGCATTCGAGCAGCGTGACGCCGCCGACGTCAGGGGAGAAAGGCTGAAGCCAAGGGAGCCGTCCGTCGCGTATGGCAGCCGCGACGGCAGGGATGCCGGAGGCGGCGGACTGCCGCCGAATGGTCCGTAGTTCGACCTTCGGGATCTCCGGGATGCCGACGAGCGCATGCAGCGTCAGGCCGAACCCGATCGGCGCCAACTGTGCCTCGTCGCCGACCAGCAGGAGACGGCCGCTTGGCGGCATGACCCGCAGGATCCGGTAGAGCGTCGGAAGGTCGAGCATCGAGCTTTCGTCGATCACGACCAAGGCTTCGGGCCCGACGGCGATCTGCTTGGCCTCGACGGCCTTCAGAAAGGCTGCGATCGTCGAGGCCTTCCTACCCGTCGCCTCCGTCATCCGGACGGCGGCACGGCCGGCGAGCGCCATCATGTGGATTGCTCGCCCGAACCGCTCGGAGGCGGCTACGATCGCCTTGAGCACGGTCGTCTTGCCGACGCCGGCGCCACCGACGACGAGACCGAAACGGCTTCTCAGGGCGAGGTGGACGGCATCCCGTTGCTCGCAGCCCAGATCGACGCCGATGGCGCCTGCCGCCTCGTCCAGCCAAACGTCGAGTTCCGGAGCGGGGACCTCGCGGGCGATCAAATCCTCGCTCACCTGCCCCTCGATCATCCGGGCGATCGCGCCGGCGACGTAGGCCTCCATCATGGCCGCGCCGGCCGGCTGCAGGCCTTCGCCCATCCGAACGGCGACGCCGAGGGCTACCGCCTTGGATACGGCCTCGGAGGCGCGCGACGCCGAACATCGCAGGAGTCGAGCGACTAGGCGCACGACCTCGGCGTGGCGGGTCAAGGTGTGATGCTCGTCGAGCCGCCGGTAGAGGGCAGCCTCCACGGCCGCGATGCTCCGATCGTCGGCGTCGAGCGGCAGACCGAGCCGATGCGCCACGGCGTCGACTTTCTCGAAGTCGGCCACGGCCATCATAAGCCACGGGTTCTCCCGGAGGCGGAGCGGAGCCTCGAGGCCCCAAAGGGCGACGATCTTGCGGGCGAGGCGTCCGTCGAATCCGTTCTCCCCGAGCCAGACGACGACGTCGCCTTCGGCTTGCCGATCGCGCCACGCCACT
Source organism: Methylobacterium sp. XJLW (assembly GCF_003254375.1). Classification (NCBI taxonomy): domain Bacteria; kingdom Pseudomonadati; phylum Pseudomonadota; class Alphaproteobacteria; order Hyphomicrobiales; family Methylobacteriaceae; genus Methylobacterium; species Methylobacterium sp. XJLW. Next base: position 2,794,148 of record NZ_CP016429.1, read on the forward strand.
ACGAGGTCGTGGGCCCGCTCGATCCCGAGGATCGGCTCAAGGGCGACGAGGTCGCCGTCGGTCAGTGCGCGGCCGAGATCGTCGCCGAGAGCAGCCTGGAGCTTGCCGGCGGTCGCGTAGCCAATCCCTACGAAAGCTGGATCCTCCGCGAGGTGGCGGACGAGAGCCGTACGATCGCGCTCCGGATCCACCCACGATCTCCACTTCGAGACCGTGCAGCAGGGTGCTGCACAATTCGGCATATCGAGGACGAGCCCCCGATCCGACCGCGCCACGATACCACCGTGCTCGTTCCGGCGAAGGGGCAAGCGCAAGCGTCGCTTCGCGACCCCTTCACCTCCACTGCGCGCGGTGGTCTTCGGGGCCCAGGTCGGCTCCGAGGGACGGTCTCTTTCCGATCCCACCAAGGGACTGCTTCAGACTGATGTTGACCTTGGCGCAGAATCGATCCGGCCGCGGCATGCTCCGATTGGGCCAGCAATCTAGTGGGCCAAATCTGACGCTTGATACTTGGTCGCGGCGTCCGCAACGGGTGGTTTCCCGTCGGTCCGCTTCCGGCTGACGGATGTGTAGAAGCGGACAGAGCCGGGGTGACCGCGCAAGCTAGTTAGACTGGCGCGGTCGTAGGGACGTGAAGGGCCGGTCGAACTATCCGGCCGAAATTCGGCATACTTTCCGAGTTATGTGCGCTTGCTCATGTTACCGCCGCCCATCCCGTCACAGCAGCAGCCACTCTTCTTACCCTTCAAGCTGCCATGCGCCATGGCCATGCTCCCTTTGCCGCACATCATGGCGCCCTTGCCTTTCCCGCCGCCACAGCAGGTCATGGCGAGCGCCGGGGCCGCACTGAGCAACAACATGGCTGCTGCCCCTGCGATCAGCGTCTTCATAGGTGGATGTCCTCTTCAAGCTACACCCTAGCTGTAAACGTTCCCACCGTGGGAGGGTCAATACGCATCGGCCGCTGCGTTCAAGGCATTTCCGTATCTCCGCTTCTCGGTCAGAAAGGTCGCCTCCCACACCGGGCCGAGTTTGTCCGACGGTCGGTAAATGGCCGTTAGGCGGACAGCCCGGCGATGGCTCGGACAGCCGGACTGGGTGGGTTGCAGATGGTCCGCTTTCAGACGACGAACGGCCCGGAGCGGACCTATTTGAGAGGACGGTCGCCGTCTCTTTTCAGAAGCCCGAAACGGCGGCGTTTAGGCTGCACATTGAGGAATTGCCCCACAATCGATACTTAATCTCAGATGTGCGCAAGAGCGCTCTAACGATCATTGCCGCTTGCCACGATTAGACCAAGGCTTGGTATTACATATAGGTTTCTTGCGCCGACACCATCGAGATAGTAGCTGCCTGTCCTTTTGACCGCATCCTCTATTCCTTTTGGCCAAAAAAGGGCATTTTCAGCACCGCAGTACAAGTTAGGTATAGCCCCTTCCGAGTACCAAGCCCTTGGAACTGGCGTGGGCTTCCATTCGCCTCTATAATAATTTGTCTCCGCTGCATTTGCGGGATCGCGTATATCGGAGAAAAATTTGAGACCCTGTTCTTCAATCTGCATTATTGTATCGTCGCGCAGTCCTATTGCATAAGCGCCCTGGTAGCTAAGGAAGCGATTGCAGGCTCCTTCTACGAAATACCAAGTCTGGTGAAACTTTTTAGGAATAGATCGTCTTAGATAAAGCTCTTTTTGTATGGTAGAGCAGCCGATTGGCAGGGTAATTATAAGCGCCATGCCCAACATGGCTGCGCGAAGCGATAGCATGAACTTGCCTACAGCAAAAGCGTTCAAGTCGGCAAACGAAACCTAGCCGAATTTGAACGGCACTCGCTACAGGGGTAAATTCACGGCTGCTTACTGGGAACGTCGTTGGCCTTTCGAACGGCCGGGCTGGGTCGAAGGCGGAACCGCCGTTCCAGCGCCGTTTCGATATCGTCCTCTTCTTCGTGGATCGTACCCTAGGAGGGGACGACGATAGGACACCGAAATAAGCCATGTCTGCGACTATCGCTCACCAAATCGAACGCGAGGACGGTAGAGTCCGCTTGACGGTCCATCGTCGTGAGGTTGGCTTCTTCTACACCGAAGACAGCTTCGAAGCCTGGGACAACACGCCTGCGGTTTGGCGAGAAGGATATCCTCCTTCCGGTCTCTTCGCGACGGTGGAGGAGGCTATGGCTGAGGCCAGAGCCATTATGCCCTGGTTGCGAACCGCCGCCACCAAAGGGCACGCACCACCCCAGCCGAAGTTGTTGGACGATGACTGACGGCCGCTTTGAGGAAACGCGAATTGCGCTCCCGGCGGCTGCGTTGGGTCGATCTCCGACAGCCTTGGTCGAGAGGCTGCACGGACTCATGGGAGGGACAGGCGCAGCACCACGCTGACGGGCCGAGAGGTGGAAATCCCTTTCCGTCCCTTTTATCCTAGAGTCGTGCGACCTCATCGTCGGAGACAACGTTGAAGCCAGGAGGCTCCATGACACGGGCTGGGAACGATGCACGGCTGTCCCTCGACTATGTGTCCGTCGAGGATCTGAACGCAGCTCTACGCGTGTTCCGCCGGCTGCCGTTGGAGCTGCTGGGCTTTCTGGTCCTGTTGCCGATCGTCCTCATCGGACTGTCTCGGCTCGGTACGGCCCTCAATCCACCCTACGGTCTTTACATCTTCGGGTGGGATCTCGTGACCTGGGGCCTGCTCCTGATGCTCGCCCTGCTGTTCGGCCTGCTCTGGTGGCGGGGACGACAGGTCGGGCGCCTCTTGAACGACCGGGACATCCTCGCTTCGCCAGTGATGAGCCTGCTGTCGGTGCCCGGTATCTTGGCCCGGCGAGCCCAGACACTCGGCATGGAATGGACCGGCTTCTACGGACCGCTCCGTCCAACACGGAAGTGAACCAGCGCCAGCACTGACCGGGTCCACGCCTATGGGCACGGATTGGGACCGGTCGACGTGGTTTCCGTGTGGCCCGCCGCCTCCGCGAGCCGCACCGGTATGATCCGCACCAGACCGCGCCAGACCACGACGATCAGACCGAGGCAGACGAGCCACGACAGCAGCCAAATTTCGTATAGATCGGCCTCCATCGCGAATTCCCCATCGAGTCCGAGCCACACAGCGAGCCTGTGTGGAAACGGCAGGCCCGACATGAGCGCCAGGCGCAAGGCAGGAACCGACAGGAGCGACGCTCCAAAGATGAGCGCGGCAGCGCGGTACAGTGGTCGGGCCGCGCCGTTGAGGGTGCCCACGAGGCCACCGAGCAAGGCCGCACCGGCCCAGAACGCGAAGGGCTGTGAGGTCGGGTCATGCGCTGGGCCGACCTCCGGCCCGCCGGGTAGGCGAGGAAAGAGGATGAAGAACGGGGCGAGACCGAGGCCGATGAGCAACGCGAGGGGAGGCGCGTGGAGCAGACGCCTCACTCGGCGGCTGACGGGCTCGTTCACCGGCCGTCCCGCGCCGCGCTCAGCCACTTTCGCCGTCCGCTCTGTCGAGGGCCTTCAGGACCGCTGGATCCTTTCCGTAGCGGCGGCGCAAGCGTGCCTCGTCCGCGTCGATGGCGTCGCAGCGCAGCGCCTTCGCCGCGGCGGCGATCTCCCGACCGCGAGCCTCGTCGTAGGCGTCCTCGCCACCCCAGTGATTGCAGCCTCTTCGCCGCGTCACGTAGGCCTGAGCGTCGGCCGGGAGCCTCGGCGCGGCTCCGGCCGGCTTCACCGGTGCGGCCGACAGCGGCTGAGCCATGAGGGCAGCGGCCGCAAAGGCGACAGAAGCGACGCTTCGCGCATGGGCGGACGGTCGTCCTGGCATGTCATCCCTCTTCTTGCTGGGCTGTTCCTGCGTGTGCGCCACCGTGACAAAGCGCTGCGCGATGCGGATAGCATCGTCTTCTTCCCTGCGCGCGTCCCCGTGGCCAGCACCCGCGCCGTCGAGGCGACCGGCCCGGTTCGGTGGCGCCCGACGCCGCGGCGGCATCCACCATCTCATCCGTTCCATCACCCCGCGCCCGATGTCCGGGCCGGCATACCAGAGGGAAATCGACCGCATGCTCTCACGCCGCGACGCGCTCGCTTCCGCCACGCTCCTGCTCTGCGTGTCGGCCGCTTGGGCCGAACCGACACTGGGGCTGGCCGAGCGCCGGGCGATCGCCGCCTATCGTGAAGGCCGCTTCCCGGCGCAGGAAAAGGCGGTTCAGGAGGCGGCAGGCTTCCCCGTGCCGGTCGAGGTGGCGTGGGATCAGCTCACCATCCCGGGTGACGCGCCGTACTACGCGGATCCGGGCTACTTCGAGACGACGATCTTCGAACCGCTGGCGGCGGGTTTGCGGGACGTGACCAAGGACCAGATGGGCCGTGATGCCCTGCGGGCGAAGCTTAAAACGGTTCGCATCCGTTATGACGAGAAGACCGCCCCAGCCTCGGCCTACCAAAACGGCCTGAAGTTCGAGGGCGGCGTGCTCGACGTGAACTGGCGCCCCTTCGCGAACGTGGCCGACTTCAAGGACCGGGTCGAGGCTGTGGTCAAGGTTCTGGAGAAGAACCTGTGAAGCTCTGGACTTGGGTCAAGCGCGGCAGCACTGTGAGCTTGCTTGCTCTGACGTTTGCCCAGGGCGGCGGCGCGGCGGCAGAGACTGCACCGCGATCGGGTCGTTACGGCAGCCTCGTCCTCGCGGTGCGGGGCAGCAGCGTATCGGGCGTCTTCGCGGACGTGTGCGGCGGGATCAACGGCATGCCGTCCTTCAGCTGCATCTTCCTCCTACGCGGCACGCTGTCCGGCCCCCGCGCGGCGCTCGAGACTTGGTACCCAGGCGAGGCTGAGCGCATCGCCGGCACCCTCACCTTCACGGCGGAGGGGGCCGAGCTGAGACTGGTGGAAGACCATGGCGGCTGCTCGATGACGACGGGCGGCATGGTAGACAAGCCCTACACCCTGCCGCGGGAGGTGCAGGAAGGAGAGGCGCGACCTGAGAACTGGCGCGGTGTCGGACTGGTGACCGCTCGACGCGCCGCTCTCCGGACCGAGCTCGGCCAAGCCCCGAGACGGACCCCTTATCTTGTGGCGGACGACGCGGTTGTGGTGCTGGAGCGCCGGGAGGGCTGGGTGCGGGCGCTCTACCAAGGCGGCAAGGCGCCCGTTGTAGGGTGGCTCCCGGCGACGGACCTAGCCGTCGAGGAGCCGTGACATGTTTCGTCGACCTCTCTCGCCGACGCGGCTTGTCCGGGCGGCGGTGCTCGGCGCGGCCCTTCTGAGCACCTCAACTGCCGCGGAAGCGCGACGCGCCGCGCTTCGGGCAGACGTCGAGGGTTACGCGATGGCTGCCTGTCTGACCCGGCAGGACGTACCGTACCTGCGCGAGCAGGGCCATCTGTGGGGCAATGCGATCTTGCAGCGCGGGCACGGATCAGTGGAGGATTGGACCACACTCGCCGACGCCGTCGGCGCAGCAGCCGCACGGCAGACCATGTCCATGGCTCGAGGCGACGGAGCAGTTCATGACGCGCTGAAACCGATGCCGCTGCTGTTCTGTCACGAACTCGTCCGCAGCCCAGCGGTCCGCGCCGCCAAGGTTCGGGCGATGCGGCACTTGGCACCGGATTACCGATAGACCGACCGTCCCGACCGACGATCCCACAGGCGAGCGGACGGCAGAAGCGATCCGTGAAGGCTTGGATCCTGGTCGTGCGCCCACCCCGTGAGCGGCCGATGGCTCGGCTCTGCTCCCCTTTTTGCCCCTCAGGCGCAGCATTGGGCCTTCGGCGGCGGAGTCGCATAGCACCTGGGAAGTGGTCCGCCCGCTCGGGTGAACGTCCCGAACGACCTGACCTTGCCCCCTTGGCTGCCCGGGGCACGAAGCCAATTGTAGATGGTCGCGTTCGGCCCGGTGAGGGCCCGCGGTGCGTCCGTCTGAACGTTCGCTTACGGCGGAAGCGTGGAAGCCTACGGCCCGGATTTGAGGCGAAGGTGTCTGCTTTCGGGGCGTGCTTATGGGTGTCCGTACGGCTGCCGTGGGTCGCCAGCGGATGGACCGCTCAGGGTGGGTTCCTGCCTGTCTGCCTTGAGGCGGCGGATGCACCGAAGCGGACATGGCTATGGCGTCCTCACGCGGCCTACGGCAGGATTGTCTCTGTCTCCCTGCCCTTCAGCGCAAACCCTATCGATGATCAGCGCCACCTTCCAATCGGCGGATAGAGCGGATGCAGCCGCCATTGCCTCGCTTCATGCAAAGAGTTGGCAGGACGCCTATCGCTCCATACTAGATCCGAATTTTCTTGCTGGGCCAATCGAAGCTGATCGTCTCACACTTTGGTCCGACAGACTCGCCGATCCAGCACCGTCTTTGATCGTACAGACCGCCCGAGGCTCAGCCCATCAACTGATTGGTTTCATCGCAGCCTTTCGCGATCACGATCCGCGTTGGGGTAGCTGGGTAGATAATCTGCACGTTGCCCCAGAAATGCGAGGCCAAAAGATTGGGGAACGCCTGCTCCGCTCCATGGCGCAAAATCTTGCCTCTCAGGGCACGGATAATGGACTGTACCTATGGGTGTTTGAGGCCAATCAAGCAGGGCTGCGGTTTTACCAAAGGCTTGGCGGTAAAGTGGTAGAGCACGACACCTCGCGGATCCCCGCGGCGAGCGGGAAGACCATCTTGCGAGTTCATTGGCCTACCCTGTCAGCCTTGGCTTGAAATCAGCGACAGGTAGCATCGTAGCCAACCCATTCGAGCGACCACGAACGGCCGCTATTGAGGGCCCCAAATACCGTTCATTTCGACTGGTTTGGGTCGGTAGCGGCTCTTGGCGGCGGATGCCAAGTGTCGGATTTGCACCACCAGGAGGACGACTTCGCGCGGAGCGGCGGCGCCGTCAGGTACCCGGCGGTCTCAACGGGCCTACGTTGACGATGAGATCCTGGTGACGTTGGTTCACAAGGAGGTATTGCCTCTTGACCTCGTCGAACAGGGTCCGGCTTGCGGGGGCGATGAGGCCGCAGCCGGGTTCGTCGATGTCGGGGAAGAATTTACGAGTGTAGGGCAGAGGCGCGCTTACGGACGTCGATGAAGAATGCGACCTGACCGCCGAGACGGGATGCCTGTTCCCGTCCGACCTGGATCACGCCGATCGGCAATGCGTCGCCGAATTTTCCGACCTTCGAGGATGTGTAGACGCCCACGACCAATCCACGGGCTGGGACATCCGCAGAGGTCGCCGCACCGGCCTGCTGCTGCGTGAAGGCAGCGATGACGCAGGCCGCGTGTCGAACCAAGCCGGGCTCATCCGGTTCATTCTCGAAGGGAAACCGCGTCCAGACGAAGTCACCTGATCGAAACGGTATGGGTCCGGTCAACGGAAGAGGCTCAGCCGAGACTCGTAATCGGCGTCGGTTTCATCCGGATCGCGCTGCATCTCGTAGTGGTCGAGATCGAATGCCGGCATCGCCGGATCGAGATCGCCGAGGGTCGCTACGTATTCGGAGTGGCGGCGAACGAGGTCTTCGACGAGCGTCGACACGTCTACATTGTCCAGCTTCGCGACGCGGCGCGCGGCTTCGTAGACGTCGGCGTTGATTTCCAGCTGAACGGTTCCGGCCATGTCTCGGACATCCGAAGGTTCGGAGAGGAGCATATCCTACCCGATCGCCGACGCCCCGTCATCGGACTACATTTCGACGCCGCGTGTTCCGGGAACGGGTCGTCGCCGCCGTCATACGCCCCGAACTCCGCGCCCCGTGATCATGGCCTCCTCGACGTGCCTGTATCGGGCGAGCTGCTCCCGCAGACCGCGCACCTCTGCCCTCAGGGCTGCGTTGTGCTGCTCGAGCTGCAGGATGCGTCGATCGCGGCGGTCGGCTTTCGGCTTCGCGTCAAGCTCGTCGGATGCATCGTCCGCCGGCGGTGCCGTTCCCAGCCGCCTGACAGCCTCATCGAGGAGTGCCTTGGCGGTCGGGTTCTTGTAGAGCGTCTGCCGGTCGAAGCCGCAGGCGATAGCGATGGCCGACAGGTTCGGCTTCCCGCTCCTCTCCGGCAGCAGCTCGCCGGCGGCTTGCAGGCGGTCCAGATAGGCGCGAAGCGTGGCGACGTTGCGCTCGCCGATCTCGCGCCCGGAGACGCCGGTCATTTCCTCTTCGCCTTGCGCCGAGCATGCTGCGGAAGCGACAACCCCTTCTCCTTCCGCAGATCCAGGTCCGTCTGCCCCCGATCGACTTCGTCCCACCCCTCGTCGAGCTGCGCCTCGGTGATGTTCAGAGCGTGGGCGTTCCTCTGCCAAGTGCGGATACGGCGGGTCAGCTCTTCGTTCTCCTCGCGCAGATTGTCGATCATCGCCAAGAGGCGGGCACGGGACTTCGCCTCGTCGGCACGCGGGCCCGTACGGGGGATCTTCCTTCGGCCGGCGCGGATCTCGTCCGTCCTCTTCGCGAAGGCCTCGGAGATCTCGGGAAAGCGGCACAGGCCGCTCCTACTCCACTTCCATCGATGGATGACGAGCCCCTTCGCGATGACCGCATCCCAGGTCAGCGGCTGCTTCGCATCGCTCGGCCATGCCGAGATCTCCGCGACGAACCATTCACGGATTTTGGGGCCGAGCGCCAGACGTTGTCGAGGCTGCACCTTCTTGATCGAGGTGCCCGCCAATGTCCGACGCATGTGAGGCGTGCTCCCGGGATAGGGGATCAGCTTCCGCCATTCCTTCTTTCGAAACGGTGCATGCGGACACGACAGTTCCTTCGCCTCCTGCGTCTGCATGGCGTCGCTCCTTCGAACGAAGGCTTCGGAGATGGGTTGTCCGCGTCCGCTACGGACGCATCACGATCCGGTCGTCGGCATGGCCGCCTCCTTCGTCGATGGCGTCGGCGATCTCTGGGAAGAGCGCGAGATGTCTGCGCTCGAACGGTTCGGCTACTACGGCACTCGCAACGGCCGCGCAGGCCGCCGCGAGTGCCGGCAGGCGCTCGGCACGCGACGGATCGGCGAGATAGCGGCCTTCGAGGGACGAGAGGATCGCGAAGGCCCTCGGATCCAGCGCCGGAAGCGGCGTCGGCGTTCCGTCCAGGCCGACGGCGAGAAGCGGGATCGCTTCCGAGCCTTCAAAGGCCCAGTTCAGGGCATCGATCTCCTCGTCCAGGGCGTCGGCGCGGAGCATCCTGCGCCTCCATGCCTCGATGACGTCGCCGGACAGCAGCCGAAGGACGATGCCGCGACCGAACACGAGGCTGTCGCGTTGCTCCTCGACCGGGCCGAAGATCTTGCGGGCGGCGATCGCATCGAAGAGGCCGCGGTCCCTGACGAACAGCTCGGTCGGCATCAGGTCGAGGTCCGGGGCGTCGCCGGTGGGGAACGGCATCCGCATACGGCCCCGAACCTCGTACGCCGCCAGCGCGGCATTGCCTCCGATCGTGAAGTGGGCGGCTCCGAACCCCTCGCTCCGAAGTTCGCGAAGAAAACGCGCCGTCACGGCCTGGACACGGCCGATCCGGAGGGCCTTCAGAACCTTCGCATGGATATCGAGGCGTCCCTGGATGCGATCGAGCTCCACCTTGGCCTGCTCGCGACCGGCTTCGAAGGCCGCCTTGCGGCGCTCGGTATCCGGGGACCTGGGGCCCAGTGAGCGGGTACGCTGACGGTTGCCCTCGTACCGCAGGTTCACCGTGTGCGTGAGGTACTCGACGCCGCCATTCGTCTTCCAGCCGATGCTGCCGGCGTAGCGGGCGGCGGTGTCCGAGGCCTCCGCGAAGGCGGTCCAGAGTCGCTCGAGCTTTTCGAGAGCTTCCTCTTCATCCTCGTCGAAGAGATCCGAACCGCCCATTCCATCACCCAGATAAAATCCGAAGTGATATTATTTGTGGTAAGAGCGATTCGCAATCCCGGCGGTGCCACCCGTCCAGCGGCTTCAACATTCCGGCGAGGAGGGGCCGGGACGGTCAGGTGGCGAGCCCGATCCCATCAAGCGGACCCTGACGCAGGACGTCGGGCTGCATCTGTACGATCGTACCATCTTCGATGTCGGGATCGTCGTGGGCCGCCAGCATACGGCGATACCCGACGGCCATGCGGCGGTGATGCTCGACGTAGTTCGAAGCGCCGTAGGTCCCGTCCTCCACTTCCTCCAGCGATCGCGCGAGCGCGAGGTCGACGTCCGCCAGCAGCAGCTCGATGCGGGCGCGATGTACGGGATCCCCTTTGACGACAGCGCAATCGAGACAATCGGCGCAGGCGCCGTGATGCGGGCAGGGTGCGGTGCCCCAGTCGTGAAGACACAATCCGATGTCGGTCGTATGGACCGTCGCGAGCTGCACCAGCGAGAAGTGCCCCCGTTCGACGGGCGGCTTGCGCGACCACGTCGCAGCGATCGGCCCTTTCATCTTACCCTGCTCGAGCAGCTTCCGGGCCTTCCGCGCGAGCTGGTATCCGGGCTCGTGATCGTAGGCCTGGTTCGACCGCACATCCTCGCGACCCGACCAGCGTGCGAGGTCGACCTCTCCGAGTCCGCCTTCGGCGGCGATGGTGTTCAGGAAGTGCCGGACCTGATGGGTCTTGAGGACGAAGAACTCGCCGTTCGCATCCTTCAGAGCGAACCGCTCGAATACTGACATCGAGCCGGGCCTGCTCTGCAGGAAGTCCTTGACGACGTCGTACGAAACGTTGTCGACGATCGCGGGAACGAGGCCCCGGCGCGATCCGAAGAAGTTGCGTGTGGCGATCAAGAGGTATTCCGACCGCTTCATGACGTGGTCGCCGCCGATCGGGCGGATGGCGTCGTGCAGAGCCTTCTCGATGTCTCCGAGCCGGTAGCGCCACTTCCTCTGCGTCGAGCATGGGGTACGCGGGATGCGGTAGGAGCGGACGAACACGACGATGTTCTGAAAGCCCTGGATGCCGACGGCCTCGCGCATCTCCTCCCCCGTCAGGATCCGGTCGGGCGAGGAGAGCCGCCAGCGATCCGTCAACCAGGCCCGCCCGGGGTTTTCCTCCATGAATGCCGCGATCGCGCGTGCTTCGGCGGTGAGTTCCTTGATCTGCCTGATGGCTCGGCGGGCGACGTCGACCATTGCGGTCGGGATCCACTTGATGTCGGCCAGGAAACCCTTGGAGCCGCGGTACCCAATGCCGTAGCGCACGACGGGGCGTCCGTCGGCGTCGAGGATGGGTTTGCCGTTGCGGGTGACGGGTTCCTCGACCTCGCAGTCGTAGGGCAGCCTGAGGATGTCGTTGATCCGCCAAGGTGCGCAGGGCAGGAGTTCGACGATGCGCATCCGCAGGATGTCCGGAGGCGACGACACGAGCTGCGAGGCGCGGGCGAGTGCGTCCAGCGCGCCCTCGTCCGGCATGCGGGAGTCCTCCTGGTCTTCGTCGCTGCCCTCGACCATGACGTGATGCCGGTCGAGCGGCCGCTTCGCCGTGTTCGTGAACTGGATCGGCGACATCGTGATGCCGGCGTCGTTCAGGATCTTGGCGAATTTCGCGAGGACGGTGCCGGCCGCGTAGGGACTGGAGGTTCCAGCACCGATCGATTCCGCGAACCTCAATGCTCGCTTGAACATCGCGCCCGTCAGGCGGCAGGGGTCGTGACCGACGTCCTTCGAGGCGTCGTATAGGATCCGGGCGACCGCGATCATGCGGCGATACCGGTTGATCTGCGACGGCTTCCTCACGTCGTCGAGGCGCACCACCGCCTTGAGGAAATCGCCGAAGTCCTTCGCCATCGCGGGCCCGTCGGGATCCTCGCTGGTCGATCGGACCGTGAAGGCGAGTTCGCCCTTGCCGGTCCCGCCCGGCTTGTTCGAACGGGTGGGCACGATCCAGATGCGGTCGTCGAAGGGGCTGTCGCCGAAGGCCGGCGCAAGGCGTCCGGACTCGATGAAGATCTCGAGGTTCTGCCTGGGCGTGGCTCCGAGCGTGGCCATGACGCTGCTCCGGACGCGTGAGGTGCGATGACGGCGACCGGGACGGATCATGCCGCGTCGTCCTTCCGTTCGGAGCGGGCCCGTTTCACCTCCTCGCAGCGCATGACGACGTCCGCTACGGCGAGAATGGTGTTGTCGAGCATGGTGATCATGCGGCCGTCGAGGCGACGGGCGCGCCGCTCTTCGCGGCCCTTCAGGAGCGTGTCGAGAATGCGTTCGTGCGGACCATCCAGCCACGGTTGGAAGCGCACGCAGGTGTAGCAGGCGGTCGGCGCGGCGAGGCCGCAGAAGGCGAAGCTGCCGCAGGTGCCGACGCCGCTTTCGGGCGCGGTACTGGAACCGAAGATGCGGCTCGCGCGCGTGCCGCCCCGCAAGGCCTCCGCCTCCGATCCGACCAGGGTGCCGAGGAAGGCCTGCGCCATAGGCGCGAGCTCGCGGGCCGTGGCGGCATCGAGCTTCTCGACGACGTCTCCGCGCAGGTTCACGTATGCTCGGACCGTCTGCTCGTCCCTGTGATCGAGGAGTTCGGCGACGACCCTCTTCGATGCACCTTCGCGCAGCAGCCGGGTCGCGAAGGTGTAGCGGAACCGGCGCGGGCCGGCCCTGAGGACCTTGCCCGTCCGCGGCGAAACGACCTTCAGGGCCAGGACGGTCTGCGTGATGAGCCGTCCGATCTCCTTGGGTGTCCGGTGCATCGCATAGGCGTGCCGCGGACGACCGACCTTGGCGGGGTCAGGCGTAGTGCGGTGGAACAGGGCGTGTCCGAAGGCTTCGTCCTCCCACGGCACGGCCTGCCTCGCAGCTCTGTTGGTGGCGACGAGGCGCTTCATGATGCCGGCGGAATGGGCATCGAGCTTTCGGATCTTGAACTTGGTCCGGACGAGCCTGTCCTTGCCCTTGATGCGCGGCACGGCGATCTGGGCATGGCCGTTCTCGTCCTCGAAGTCCTCGTCGCGCATCAACGAGATCATGCGGGGGTTCGGCCCGAGGATGACGCAGAGCCAGACCAGGGCGAGACGGTCGATCGGAACCGAATCGGCCTCCTGAGCGGCACGCAGCGCCTGCAGCAGCGCCGTGGTCTCGGCATCGTCGAGCGGGCCACCCGTGGGATCCCGGGTGAGGACGGCGACTCCCTTCGGGTTGCCGCCGACCGTGATTGCGTTGACGATGGAGGCGCTTGTCGGGTTGACCCCAGACCCTTCGCGCTTCGACAGGAAGCGGAACCAATGTTGGAGGTGGTGGAGCTCGCCGACCGACAGTTTGGCGGCTTCGCGGGCCTCGTAGAAGAAGGTCTGCAGTAGGTCGGGACGGTTTCCCAAGCGGATCGTCGGATGCGACCAGCGTCGGAACGCGCCGAGGGTCTTGAGCCTCTTGAGCGCCCGGAAGGCGTTCTGGACGTGGCTCGCCGAACTCGAGGTGATCAGGTCGATGAGGTAGTCGGCGGTGGCTTCCACCATTCCGCGGTGGGTGAATTCGAGCGCGGTCCAGTCGAGCCGGAAGTTGTGGCCGGGATCGTTCAAGTGCCAGACCGGGCCGTCCAGCGGCACTCTCTCGTCGTATGAATCGAACACGGCTTCGCGGGGATGCGGGACCAGGATGGGGTGATCGATCCCGGGAGGTCCCTGGAAGGGCACGTTCATGACCGGGAGTTTCCTTCCGCGCTGAGCTTCTGGAGGCGCAAAAGAAGCGAGCCTGCCTTTTCCTTGATGAAGCGCTGCCGGTAGTGCTCGCCCTGCTCCGAGGTCTTGCTCCAGCCGTTGAGGAAGTTGCGCATCCGCTGCTCGACGCCTTCGCGGAGCACGTTATCCGGCTGGTCATCGATCGCCTCGGACAGGCGGTCGTTGAAGCTGTGCCGGAGCCTGTGCGCGGTGGTCCAGGGCGGCAGGCCTTCGACCTTTGTGCGGAGGGTGACGAACATCGCCTCGACGGTGCTCTCGGCGATGGGGCGTCCGAGTTCGGATACGAAGACGTATCCGTGCCGCTTCGCTCCCGGATAGCGCTCGTCGTCGTTGTTATGCTCCGTCAGCCAGACGTCCAGCACATGCGCGAGCGCGAGCGAGATCGGGAGACGCCGCGCCCTCGTCTTGGCTGCGGGCGGCCTTGCGCGAGGATCGTCGGGATTGTTCTGGCGCCTGTGGATGTCGATCGTCGGCTCGGGCCCGTGCAGCGATAGATCCTGCTTCATCAGACCGAGCGCTTCACCTTTGCGGGTTCCGAGTTCGTAGAGGGTGAGGATCAGCGCGAAGTTGCGGAACTGGTGCTTCTTCTCAAAGGGGTTGGTCGTGCTCCCAGGTTCGATGGCGTCGCGCAGGATGGCCAGCTGGCGTTCGTCGAGGCCGAGCGTTTCGAACTCGTCCGGCTTCGGGATGCCCGACAGCATCCCGTCGGCGAACTTCTCCAACTGCCGTTCGGCCATGGTGTAGAGGTATGCCGGAGGGTCCTCCGCCTCGGTGCGTACGAGCTTGTGCATCGCGGCGCCGGCGCGCCATCGGACATACCGCACGACGGCGCGGCAACGGGCATCCCAGTAGCCGGGCCCGACCATGACTGAACCGCCATCGTCGTCGGCGACGCCCTGGTTGCGCCGCAGGGCGCGCTGCAGGCTCTTGGCGTCTCCGTCGGAAAGATACTCGAAGGCCGCAATACAGGCTTCGAGGTCGATGCCCCGTTCGAAGGTCCAGTTGAAGGCCGTGACCACGGCCGACATCGTCCGCTTCTGGTGGGAATAGCTGTGACCTGCGTCCCGCAGTTCGTTTGCGTGGAAGATGTTGGGCCACCACACGGGCATCCCGTTCCGGTCCACGACCGTGACGGTCCGTTCGCCAGGGAGCATGTCGTGGCTCTTCAGGCGCCATGGGCCTGGAGCGGGATAGGGTCTTGTCACGCCGGCGGTTCCCGAGATCGCCCCCAGACTGGATCTCCAGGGTTAAGGACACAAGTCCTGCGGATAGTGGACGGAGCGCCGAGCATCTTTCGATCTAAGATACTGATTAAAATAGTTTATTACGGAATAGTGGACGAATCGCGGGCGTGGCAGACTCGAGCGGGATCGCCAGAACGACGGGTGATGGAAAGTGCCCTTCCGAGGCGATTTCCGTTGTCGTATCAGCCGCTTGCTACGATCAATGGACGATTTTGCGGTGACGCGGGTTTGGGCCGCGGCCGCTTTCTCGAGCTGTTCTGGAAGTGTCGGCGTCAGTCAGTGGACGATTGGCGGACTGATATCTAGCCTAAGATCTTGCAATAAAATGGGAATTACATTTTTGCGGACGTCTGGTTGCGAGCTGGGGTTCACGATCGAAAATTAGCGGCATCATGAAACAACAAAGCCAGCATTAAGATGCTGGCTTTGTTGACGATTTTGGTCCCAGTGGACGATTTGAAACTGACAAGGGTTCAGAACGGGATGTCGTCGTCGAGGTCGTAGCCGCCGCGGCTTCCGCCGCCGCCGCCGTTGCCGCCACCGCCCGAGGAGGCCGGAGCCGGACGCCGCTCGCCGCCCTGGGCGCGACCGCCTCCGAAATCGCCGCCGCGGTCACCGCCCCGGCCGCCCCCGAAATCCCCGCCGCGGCTGATCTGGCCGCCGCCCTCTTCCTCGCCGGCGAAGTCGCCGCCGCCGCCGCGCCCGTCGAGGATCGTCATCTCGCCGCGGAAGCGCTGGAGCACCACCTCGGTCGTGTACTTCTCGACGCCGGAATTGTCGGTCCACTTCCGGGTCTGAAGCTGGCCCTCGATATAGACCTTCGAGCCCTTGCGCAGGTACTGCTCGGCCACCCGGGCGAGGTTGTCGTTGTAGATGACGACCGAGTGCCACTCGGTCTTCTCCTTGCGCTCGCCGGTCGCCTTGTCCTTCCACGACTCCGACGTCGCGAGCCGCAGGTTGCAGACCGGGTCGCCCGACCCGAGGCGGCGCATCTCGGGATCGCGCCCGAGATTGCCCACCAGAATCACCTTGTTGACGCTGCCCGCCATCGCTCTCTCCTAGTCGTACGGATCTCACTGGGCACTTGCCCGGCGGCGCGCGAACCATGCGCCCGGGCCTCCGGAGCGGCAACCTGCGGGGCGGGCTTGTGCCCGCTTTCCGCAGCGCCGCCGGGTCTGTTTGTTCTATATCCGTTCCAGATCGGCGGCAAGAAGCCGTCAGGACACGCGGACGACGAGCTTGCCGAAATTCCGGCCCTTCAACAGGCCCATGAACGCCTCCGGGGCATTCTCCAGGCCTTCGACCACGTCCTCGCGATAGCGGACGCGTCCGTCCTGGATCCAGCCGGCGACCTCCTTGCGGAACGTCTCGGCCTGCTCGGCGAAGTCCCAGACGATGAAGCCCTGGATGTGCAGCCGGTTGGTCAGGACCGCACGCATCAGGCCGGGCAGGCGGTCCGGGCCGGGGGGCACCTCGGTGGCGTTGTAGGCTGAGACGAGGCCGCAGACCGGGATCCGCGCGAAGGGGTTGAGCAAGGGCATCACGGCGGCGAAGACCGCGCCGCCGACATTCTCGAAGTAGACGTCGATGCCTTTCGGGCAGGCGGCGGCCAGCGCGCCGGGCAGGTCGGGGCCGCGATGATCGACGGCGGCGTCGAAGCCGAGTTCCTCCGTGAGGTAGCGGCACTTCTCGGGGCCGCCCGCGATCCCGACGGCGCGGGCGCCGTGGATCTTGGCGATCTGCCCGACCAGGGAGCCCACCGGGCCGGCGGCGGCGGCCACCACGACGGTCTCGCCGAATTTCGGCCGGCCGATGTTGAGGAGGCCGGTATAGGCGGTCATGCCCGGCATCCCGAGCACGCCCAGCGCCGTCGAGGGCGGGGCGGCGGCGGGATCGACCTTGCGCGAGCCCTTGCCGTCGGTGACGAAATAGTCCTGCCAGCCCGCGAAGGCGGTCAGCATCTCGCCCACGGCATAGTCCGGGTGGTTCGAGGCGACCACCTCGCCCACCGTCTCGGCGGTGATCGGCGCGCCGATCTCGACGGGCGCCGCGTAGGATTTCGCGTCGCTCATCCGGCCGCGCATATAGGGATCCAGGGACAGCCAGCGGGTGCGCAGGAGGACCTGGCCGGGTCCGGGCTGCGGCACCGGCACCTCCTCCAGGCGGAAGTTCTCGGGCCGCGGCTCACCGTGCGGGCGCGAGGCCAGGACGATGCGTCGGTTCATGGCGGTGGTCATGGCGAACTCCCGGTTATTGCCTGTCGCCTCCGATCTGGGGCGCCGGACCGTGGAGGCAAAGGCGCGGCTGTGATCTCCCGGACGGCTCGCGCGTTGTCCCGTCTCGGGAGCGCGGAGCGGCGGCATGCGGGGAACGGCACTGGGATTCGGGCTGGCGGCGATGGCGACGGGGGCCGCCCTGGCCGGTCCCCTCGACGCCTATCGGGACCGCGCGCGGGTGCTGGTCCTGTCGGCGCCCGAGGCCGGGGACGCGGATCTCCGGGCGCAGCGGGCGGCCCTGGGTTCGGCCCGCATCGGTCTCGCCGACCGCGACCTCGTGGTGCTGGAAGCGGTCGGGTCCGGGCCGCAGGCGCAGGCCCTGCGCACCCGGCTCGGCCTGCCCGCGGACAGCTTCCGCGCCGTTCTGATCGGCAAGGACGGCGGCGCCAAGCTCACCGCCGAGGAGCCGATCGCCCCGCAGGCGCTGTTCGCCACGATCGACGCGATGCCGATGCGCCGCGCCGAGATGCGCGAGCGCCGCTAGGGCCGGATCCCCTGTGAACCGACGGGGTGCGGACACCAACGGTTAAGCCTACCGGCCTATCACCGAAACGTGTCGACGGCCGCGTATCGGCCGTCCGTTGAGGCCCGCCAGGACGCTCGGACGAGACGCTCGAATCGATGACCCGACAACAAGTCGCCACCGCCATCCGCCGCCTCGTCGACCTGCAGGTCGAGGATATCGAGCGCGCGGTCCGCGACGGCCATAAGACCATCGCGCTGAACGAGCTGGCGGATCTGAACCGCCAGCTCAAGGCCTTCGCGGCCGCCCTCAAGAAGGCGCCGGCCCGCATCTGAGCCGGCGCGACGCTACCAGCGCGGTCCGCCCCAGCGACGGGGCGGAATGTCCTCCGGCGGCGGAGGCGGCGGGGGCGGCCCGCGGTCGACGACCGGCTCGTCGCAGACCCGCACCCGGCGTAAAACCGGCGCGCCATCCGGATCGAACCGACGCCGCACGAATTCCCGGCACGCTTCGGGGGGCGCCGCCGTGAAGCGGGGGCCGCGGAACGCGGCCTCGGGACGTGGCGGCGGCGGCGGCGGTCGGCGCTCCGGCTCCTCCTCCTGAGCGGGATCGCCATAGCCATGAGGGGGCGGGTAGGGACCGTCGAAATCGGCGGCCAGCGCCGGGCCCGTGGCGAGGAGCACGGCGCAGAAAGCTGTGCGGACGAGGGAACGACGAGCGGGCACGGGGGCCTCGGCGTGATCGGGCGCGCGGGGATCGCGGCCATCATCACCGGAGCTAGCGCCAATGCGCCTGAACCCTCCCCGTGTGGTGCTGTCGGGTGCCGTTCAGCCGGCTATTTCTGCATCGCGTTGACTTCGCACTGGGCGTAGTCCGCGCTCGCCTTCACGTAGGCGTTGAGCTTCTGCAGGTAGGCCTCGGCGATCGGCCGGAAGGCCTGCGCCTGCAGGTTATAGGCCTTGATCGCGTCGTTGTAGCTGTAGCCCTCCCAGCCCGGGCAGCCCTCCTTGGCGTCGAGGCAGGCGGGCTTCTGCGGCAGCGCCGGCTTGGTCGGGCGGGCCGAGGCCGGCGGCGGCTCGGGCGCCGTGCAGGCTGCGACGGCCTGTGCCGCGCCCGCCGGGGGCGGCGCGGCGGGAGCCGCCTTGGCGGCCGGCTTCCCGGGTGCGGGCGGTGTCGCGAGGGCGACCGTCGGCGCGAGCAAGCCCGCGATCAGGAGAAGCGTGCCGCGCATGGCGTCTTGAAAGCTCCGCTGGGCCCGGGGCCGCCGGCGGCGGAGGACCGGGAGCGGGTTCTGCGGCATCAGGCCCGCGGCGACAAGGGCTCCCGGACCGGATCCCGGCGGGGCGTGGCGGCCGGCCGCCTCGTCGGCGCCGGGCCGGCGGCGCGCGCCTTCGGACCGCGCACCAGCGCCAGGAGCGGCAGCGACAGACCGACCGCCAGCACCCACCAGGCCGGCCGGATCGGCCCGGAGAAGTCCAGGTTGGCGGCGAGTACGAGGCTGGCCGGGACGCCGCTGGCGAGCCCGTACCAGGCGGCCTCGAGACCCGCGGTGGCGAGGCTGGCGAGGATCGCGAGCAGCAGGAGCGACCAGGGCCGCTCCGGCCATTTGAACCGCCGCATCACCCGCCAGCCCATCAGCAGCAGGAACAGGCCGGCCGAGAAGACCGGATCGGTGACGTCGATCTTGGACTGCAGGAAATAATGGACCAGGGCCAGGACGGCGATCGTGTAGACGAGGCGGTGCAGCCGGTTCCAGTTCGGGCCGAGGTTCCGGATCGCCGCATCCGTGGAGGTCAGGCCGAGGGCGATCAGGCCGATCAGCGCCACGAAGCCGATCGTCAGGTAGAGCCGCAGGGCGATCTCCGAGACGACCTTGGTGAGGATCAGGTTCTGGTCGACGGCGTAGAGGGTGAGATGGGCCACCGCGTAGGCCATCACGGTGATGCCGAGCATCCGCCGCACCGCGATGACCTTCGCCCAGTCGGCGATGCGGCGGAGCGGCGAGATCGCCAGGGAAAACAGCAGGAAGCGCACCGCCCACTCGCCGGTGGCATGGATCAGCGCGGTGATCGGCTTCGCGCCCAGCGCGTCGAGCCGGTAGGCGGCCGCGAGGTACAGGGCCGGGGCGATGCAGGCCAGGAAGACCGCGAGCTTCAGCCAGGAGAGGCGACCGGCCCGGTCGAGCCAGGGGCGGGGGATGGCGGGGAGAACGGCCGAGCGGTCGATCATGGGTCTCGGACAGGCTCTTTTTCGGTGAGGGACGGCGGCGACCCGCCAGCGACATGCGCCACGGCGAGAACGGCCGCCCCCGGGCTCCGGTGCCGGCACGGGTCGGTTCGCCGCGGCCGGGCGCAGGTTACACGGGCCTGTCGCCCGGCACGGTTGACCTCGGCCGCGCCGCGGCGAGATAGCGGGGCGACGGACACCGGATGGATCCCATGCAGTACCGCAAACTCGGCCGCTCCGGCCTCAAGGTCTCGCCGATCTGCCTCGGCACGATGATGTTCGGCGGCCCCACCGACGAGGCCACCGCCGGCCGCATCGTCGGCAGCGCCCGGGAGGCGGGGATCAACTTCATCGACACGGCCAACGTCTACACGGAGGGCCGCTCGGAGGAGATCACCGGCCGGGCGATCAAGGGCGACCGCGCCGCCTGGATCCTGGCCACCAAGGTCGCCAACCCGACGGGCGAGGGCGTCAACGACCGCGGCCTGTCGCGGGTCCACGTGATGAAGGCCGCCGAGGACAGCCTGCGCCGCCTCGGCACCGATGTCATCGACATCTACTACCTGCACAAGGAAGACCACGATACGCCGCTCGCCGAGACGGTCCGGGCGATGGCCGACCTCGTGCGGGCGGGCAAGATCCGCCATTTCGGCGTCTCGAACCACCGCTCCTGGCGGGTCGCCGAGATCTGCCGGCTCTGCGACGAGCTGGGGATCGACCGGCCGGTGGTGAGCCAGCCCTACTACAACGCCTTCAACCGCATGCCCGAGACCGAGCACCTGCCGGCCTGCGCCCATTACGGGCTCGGCGTCGTGCCGTACTCGCCGCTCGCCCGCGGCGTGCTCACCGGCAAGTACGACCCGGATGCCCCGCCGCCGGCCGAATCCCGCGCCGGTCGCCAGGACACCCGGATGATGCAGACCGAGTGGCGCCCGGAATCCCTGCGCATCGCCCGGACCCTGAAGGCGCATGCCGAGGCGCGGGGCATCACGGCCGGCCAGTTCGCCACCGCCTGGGTGCTGAACAACCGCCTCGTCACCGGCGTCATCGCCGGGCCGCGCACCGAGGCGCAATGGCAGGAATATCTCGGCGCCCTCGACTACGCCTTCACCCCGGAGGACGAGGCGCTGGTGGACGGGTTCGTGGCCGCGGGCCATCCGACCACGCCGGGCTACAACGATCCCGCCTATCCGCTGGAGGGGCGGGTGCCGCGGGGCGGCTGAAAGGCAGCCGATCCCCAACCCCCTCATCCTGAGGTGCGCGCGCCTCGAAGGAGCCCTCCGGACAGCGCGCGATCCCTGGAGACCGCCTTCGAGGCCTCCTTCGAGGCCGCCGCGACGCTCCGGCACCTCAGGATGAGGCCGAGACCGGGACGAACAGGGCTGCGTCGTGCGCCTGATCCGTCTTGCGCTCCCGGCCGAGGGTCGCTATCTAGCTCTCAACAGTTCTGATGGCAGTCGAGAGGCTGCGGTTCGGGAGTGGGCCCCACCGGGTCCGCTCTTTTTTTTCGCCGCAGAGCCTCTCGCCGCACAAGGCCGCACGCCGCGGGCGGGCCACGCAGAACGCCGCGAAGGTTGCGCGCTCAAACCCATGTCGTCCGAGATCGAAGCGGATCTGTCCGAAAAGCGCCTCGTCCGCGAGGCCGGTGTCGCCGCGCGCGTCGCGCAGGCGATCGAGGGGCCGCTCCAGGGCCTCGGCTTCCGGCTGGTCCGGGTGAAGATGTCCAACATCAACGGCTGCACCGTGCAGATCATGGCGGAGCGGCCGGACGGCTCCTTCACCATCGACGATTGCGAGGCGGTGAGCCGCGCGATCTCGCCGATCCTCGACGTCGACGATCCGGTGGGCGGCGCCTACAACCTGGAAGTGTCCTCGCCGGGGATCGACCGGCCGCTGGTGCGGATCTCGGACTTCGCCCGCTGGGTCGGCTACGAGGCCAAGGTCGAGCTGAGCCCGCCGCTCGACGGGCGCAAGCGCTTCCGCGGCATCCTCGGCGCGCCGGATCTGGACAGGCAGACGGTCCCGATCGACCTGCCTGACGTGAAGGAAGGGCTGCCGAGCCGCATCGACCTGCCGCTCAAGGACCTCGCCGAGGCCCATCTCGTCCTCACCGACGACTTGATCCGCGAATCGCTCCGCCGCGGCGGACCGCCCCCCGCGGACGAGGCCGAGGAGACGGATGACGCGGAGCCCGCCGAGGAGCGCGCGGCGCCGCCGGCGCGCAGCCCCTTCCAGCCGAAGGGGCCCCGGAAGGCCAGCCCCGCGGCCAAGCTCCAGAAGCCGGCGCGGACCGGTCCGAAGAAGCCGGTCGTGACCAAGGCGTCCCGGCTGAAGGACCGCGATTCGCTGCATTGAGACCCCAATGTCGGCCGCCCGGCGGCCGCTCGAAGATTTGACGGAAGAGAAGGACCGACACCGATGGCCGTCGTCAGCGCCAACAGGCTCGAACTCCTCCAGATCGCCGATGCGGTCGCCCGCGAGAAGGTGATCGACCGCTCCATCGTCATCGACGCGATGGAGGAGGCGATCGCCAAGGCCGCGCGCTCCCGCTACGGCGCCGAGACCGACGTTCACGCCGAGATCGACCCGAAGACGGGGGCTTTGCGCCTCTCGCGCCACCTCCTGGTCGTCGATCAGGTGGAGAACGACGCTCGCGAGATCACCCTGGACCAGGCCCGCCGCTACAACCCGGGCGCGCTGGTCGGCGACGTCATCTCCGACACCCTGCCGCCCTTCGATTTCGGCCGCGTGGCCGCCCAGTCGGCCAAGCAGGTCATCGTCCAGAAGGTGCGCGACGCCGAGCGCGCCCGCCAGTTCGACGAGTACAAGGACCGCATCGGCGAGATCCTCAACGGCATCGTGAAGCGGGTCGAGTACGGCAACGTCATCGTGGATCTGGGCCGCGGCGAGGGCATCGTGCGCCGGGACGAAATGATCCCGCGCGAGACCTTCCGGCCGGGCGACCGCATCCGCTCCTACCTGTTCGACGTGCGCTCGGAAGTGCGCGGGCCGCAGATCTTCCTGTCGCGCTCGCACCCGCAGTTCATGGCCAAGCTGTTCGGCCAGGAAGTGCCCGAGATCTACGACGGCATCGTCGAGGTGAAGGCTGTGGCCCGCGACCCGGGCTCCCGCGCCAAGATCGCGGTGATCTCCCGTGACGGCAGCATCGACCCGGTGGGCGCCTGCGTCGGCATGCGCGGCTCGCGCGTGCAGGCCGTGGTCGGCGAGCTGCAGGGCGAGAAGATCGACATCATCCCGTGGTCCGAGGACGAGGCGACCTTCATCGTCAACGCCCTCCAGCCCGCCGAGGTGGTGAAGGTGGTGCTCGACGAGGAGGCCGACCGCATCGAGGTGGTGGTGCCGGACGACCAGCTGTCTCTGGCCATCGGCCGCCGCGGCCAGAACGTGCGCCTCGCCTCCCAGCTCACCGGCTGGGACATCGACATCCTCACCGAGGCCGAGGAGTCGGAGCGCCGCCAGAAGGAGTTCGCCGAGCGGACCCAGGTGTTCATGGAGGCGCTGGACGTCGACGAGACCGTCGGCCAGCTGCTCGCGGCGGAAGGCTTCCGCAACGTCGAGGAGATCGCCTACGTCGACATCCAGGAGCTCTCCGGCATCCAGGGTCTCGACGAGGAGACCGGCACCGAGATCCAGGCCCGCGCCCAGGACCACCTCGCCCGGATCGAGCAGGCTCACGACGCCCGCCGCACCGAGCTCGGCGTCGCCGACGAGCTCCGCGAGATCGAGGGCATCACCACGCCCATGATGGTCGCCCTCGGCGAGAACGACGTGAAGAGCGTCGAGGATCTGGCGGGCTGCGCCACCGACGACCTCGTCGGCTACACGGAAGGCCGCGGCCCCGAAGCGGTGCGTCATGCGGGCTACCTCGACGGCTTCGACCTGTCCCGCGCCGAGGCGGAAGCTCTGATCATGGCCGCCCGCCTCAAGGCCGGCTGGATCGAGGCGCTGCCGGAGCCGGAAGGCGAAGACGGTGCCGAGGAAGGGGCAGAGGAAGGGGCCGAGGCGGCCGAGGGCGAAGAAGCCGCCCGGGCCGAGGGCTGAGCCGAAGGCCGGCGGCGGAAACGCGATGGTCGCGGACGACACGACCCTGCCCGAGGACGGGCTGGCTGCCGGGGGGCTCGATGCCGGCCCCGGCCGCCGCGCGCCCGAGCGGACCTGCCTCGTCACGCGCGTCGCCCAGGCGCCGGAGGCGATGATCCGGTTCGTGCGCGGGCCGGACGGCAGCGTCGTCCCCGACCTGCGCGCCAAGCTCCCGGGGCGCGGCGCCTGGATCAGCGCCCGGCGCGAGGCGGTCGCCACCGCCGTGCGCAAGAATCTTTTCTCGCGGGCCTTCAAGGGGCCGACCCCGGCCGCGCCCGATCTGCCGGACCGGATCGCCGCGGGGCTCCGGGAGGATCTGCGGCAGGCCATCGCGCTCGCCAACAAGGCGGGCTGCATCGTCGCGGGCTTCTCGAAGGTCGAGGCGGCGATCGGCGGCCAGCCCGGTGCCATCGCGGTGATCCACGCCGCCGAGGCGAGCCCGGATGGCCGGCGGAAGATCGCGTCGGCCTTGCACAGGCGCCATGGCGAGGCCATGTCAAGGATCCCGATCATCGATGACCTGTTCGAAGACGAATTGGACATGGCTTTAGGTCGGGGTCATGTGATACACGCTGCGCTCGTCGCAGGAGCCGGAGCCGCCGGCTGCCTGTCGCGTTGGCGTCGGCTACGCTCCTTCGAGGGCGCCGCCGCGGCGACCGGGGAGCCCGATCCAGCCCGAATCGGCGGGATCGATGAAGCCTCACGTTGACGACGCAGGACGGATTTGGCCGGCGCCACCGGGCGTCGGT
The DNA here is from genome assembly GCF_003254375.1 of Methylobacterium sp. XJLW. Lineage (NCBI taxonomy): Bacteria > Pseudomonadati > Pseudomonadota > Alphaproteobacteria > Hyphomicrobiales > Methylobacteriaceae > Methylobacterium > Methylobacterium sp. XJLW. The sequence continues at coordinate 2,818,780 of NZ_CP016429.1, forward strand.
TCACGGGACGATGGAAACCCTCAGGGTTCAGGCTGAATGAGCGATACGAATAACCCGGGCGACAAGACTCTGAATCGGACTTCCCCGAAGCCGCTTTCCCTCAAGCGGCCGATCGAGGCGGGCACCGTGCGTCAGAGCTTCTCCCATGGCCGCTCCAAGCAGGTCGTGGTCGAGACGGTGAAGCGCCGCGTGATCGGCGCGGCTCCGGCCGCTCCTGCCCGTGAGCCTGCACCCGCACCGCGTCCGGCACCGGCCGCGCCCGCGGCCGCGGCCCCCCGTCCGGCCCAGCGGCCGGCCTCGGGTGTGGTCCTGCGCACGCTGAGCGAACAGGAGAGCGCCGCCCGCGCGGCAGCCCTCGCCGACGCGCAGCGCCGTGAGGCCGAGGCCCGCCGCAAGGCCGAGGCCGAGGCCGAGGCGCGCCGCCGCGAAGCCGAGGAGCAGGCCCGCCGCGAACGCGAGGCCGCCGAGGCCCGCCGCCGCGAGGAGGAGGAGCGCAAGGCCGCGGCTGCGGCAGCCGCGGCTGCGGCGGCTGAGGCCGCCAAGGCTGCAGAAAAGGCAGCCGAAGCCCAGGCGGCCGCTCCCGCACCCGCTCCCGCCCCCACCGCCGCTGCGCCTGCCGCTGCTGCACCTGCCCGTCCGGCCGAAGCGCCTGCCGCGCCGCCTGCCGCTGCCCGTCCGGCCGCGGCTGCGCCCGCGCGTCCGGCCGCTGCGCCGGCCCGTCCGGCTGCTGCGCGTCCGGCTGCGCCCGCCGCGGCTCCGGCCGCGCCGCGCCCCCCGCTGACGCCCCGACCCTCCACGGGCGAGCCGCGCAAGACGATCACGGCCGATTCGCGCAAGCCGCGCGATCTCAACTTCATGGCCAAGCCCGCTCCGGCGCCCGAGCCCGAGAAGAGCGCGACGCCGGCGACCGCCGCCCGTCCCGCCGGTGCCGGCGCCGCGGCGCGGCCGGCCGGTCGCGGTGCCCAGACCAACGACGACGAGTCCGAGACCAAGCGGGTCATCCGCCGTCCCGGCATGCCGCTCAAGATCATCACGCCGCCCAAGACGCCGAAGTCTCCGGGCGGTGACCGCAACCGCGGTCGCCTGACCATCGCCAACGCCACCTCGGGCGAGGACGAGCGGACACGCTCGGTCGCCTCGTTCCGCCGCCGCCAGCAGCGCATGAGCGGCCGCGGTCAGGTGGAGCAGAAGGAGAAGCTGTCCCGCGAGGTGACGATCCCCGAGACGATCACGATCCAGGAACTCGCCAACCGCATGTCGGAGCGGGCCGTCGATGTGATCCGCATGCTGATGAAGCAGGGCCAGATCCACAAGATCACCGACGTGATCGATTCGGACACCGCCCAGCTCATCGCCGAGGAGCTCGGTCACACGGTCCGTCGCGTCGCCGAATCCGACGTCGAGGAGGGCCTGTCGTCCGACGAGCCGGATCTGGAGGAGGATCTCGATCCCCGTCCGCCGGTGGTCACCATCATGGGCCACGTCGATCACGGCAAGACGTCGCTGCTCGACGCGATCCGCAAGGCGAACGTGGTCGAGGGCGAGGCCGGCGGCATCACCCAGCACATCGGCGCCTATCAGGTCGCGTCGCCGTCCGGAGACATGATCACCTTCATCGATACCCCGGGCCACGCGGCGTTCACGTCGATGCGCGCCCGCGGCGCCAAGGTCACCGACATCGTCGTGGTCGTGGTCGCGGCCGATGACGGCGTCATGCCCCAGACCATTGAGGCCATTCAGCACGCCAAGGCGGCCGGTGTCCCGCTGATCATCGCGGTCAACAAGATCGACAAGCCGGATGCCAAGCCGGAGCGGGTCCGCACCGAGCTGCTACAGCACGACATCCAGGTCGAGTCGATGGGCGGTGAGACCCTCGAGTTCGAGGTCTCGGCCAAGACCGGCGAAGGACTGCCGGAGCTTCTGGAGGGTATCCAGATCCAGGCCGAGATCATGAACCTGCGCGCCAACGAGAAACGCGACGGCGAGGGTACGGTCATCGAGGCGCAGCTCGACCGCGGTCGCGGCCCCGTGGCCACGGTCCTGGTCCAGCGCGGTACCCTGTTCACCGGCGACATCGTCGTGGCGGGCGCCGAGTGGGGCCGCGTGCGCGCCCTGATCGACGACCTCGGCGAGAACGTCCAGTACGCCGGGCCTTCGGTCCCCGTGGAGGTGCTGGGCTTCAACGGCACGCCGGACGCCGGCGACCGCGTGACCGTGGTGCCGAGCGAGGCCCGCGCCCGCGAGGTCACCGAGTACCGCGCCCGCCAGAAGCGCGAGCGTCAGAACGCCCGGACCGGCGGCGCCAACCGGTCGCTCGTCGATATGATGCGCGACCTCAAGGAAGGCGCCGGCCGGAAGGAACTGCCGGTCGTCATCAAGGGCGACGTGCAGGGCTCGGTCGAGGCGATCTCGGGCGCGCTGGAGAAGCTCGGCAACGACGAGGTCGCGGCCCGCATCCTCCTGGCGGGTGTCGGCGGCATCACCGAGTCGGACATCACCCTGGCGCAGGCCTCCAAGGCGGTGGTTATCGGCTTCAACGTGCGCGCCCTCAAGGAGGCCCGCGAGGCCGCCGAGCGGGCCGGCATCGAGATCCGGTACTACAACATCATCTACGACCTCGTGGACGACATCAAAGCCACGCTGTCGGGGATGCTGCCGCCGACGCTCCGCGAGGAGCGCCTGGGCGAGGCCGTCATCCAGGAGGTCTTCGAGGTCTCGAAGGTCGGCAAGGTCGCGGGTTGCCGCGTCCAGGACGGCATCGTCGAGCGCGGCGCCCATGTCCGCCTGATCCGCGACAGCGTCGTGATCCACGAGGGCAAGCTGAAGACCCTCAAGCGCTTCAAGGACGATGCGAAGGAAGTCACCTCCGGCCAGGAGTGCGGCATGGCCTTCGAGAACTTCGAGAACATGCGCGCCGGCGACGTGATCGAGTGCTACCGGGTCGAGGAGATCCGCCGCACCCTCTGACACACCGGACTCATCCGGACAGGGCGGCCGCGGCACCTGCCGCGGCCGTCTTTTCGTTTTCAGGACGTGAGCCGTCCGCTCCGGCGGAAAGGCCCGAGACAGAATGGCCCAGAAACCGACTTCCACCGGCCCCTCGCAGCGCCAGCAGCGCGTGGCCGAACTCGTGCGCCACGCGCTCGCCGAGGTGCTCCAGCGCGGCGACATACAGGATCCGGTGCTCGGCACGCATGTCGTGACCGTCCCGGAGGTGCGGATGTCGCCCGACCTGAAGCTCGCCACCGCCTACGTGATGCCGCTCGGCGGTCTCGACGAGGCGCCGGTGATCGCCGCCCTGGAGCGTCACCGGAAGGTGCTGCGCCAGGAGGTGGCGCGGCGGGTGAACCTGAAATTCGCCCCGGAGCTGCGGTTCCGACGGGACGAGACCTTCGACGAGGCGGCCCGCATCGACAAGCTGCTGCGGGACGAGCGGGTCCAGCGCGACCTTGAGACCGGGCACGAGGACGACGAACCGGAGACCGGGACGGGGCATTGAGTCCCGATACCCAACAGAAAGGGACGGGGCATCGACCCCGGGGGACAACGCGGACATGACGGTTTCCATGGAAGATCTTCCGCCGGCCGAGCACCAGGCTCCCGTGCCGGGCGCTGAGCGTCGTGGCCCGGAGGGCCGCCGTCCGCAGCGCGGGCCGCGTCCCGACCGCCCGAAGCGCCGGGACGTCTCGGGCTGGGTGATCCTCGACAAGCATGTCGGCATGACCTCGACCCATGCGGTCGCGGTGGTGAAGCGCGCCTTCAACGCCAAGAAGGCGGGCCATGCCGGCACCCTCGATCCGCTGGCCTCCGGCATCCTGCCGATCGCCCTCGGCGAGGCGACCAAGACCGTCCCGTTCGTGATGGACGGCCGGAAGGCCTATCGGTTCACCGTGCAGTGGGGCATCGAGACCGATACCGACGATGCCGAGGGGCGTCCCGTGGCCACCAGCGAGACCCGCCCGGACCGTGCGGCGGTCGAGGCCGCGCTCCCGGCCTTCGTGGGCGCCATCGAGCAGGTGCCGCCGCGCTACTCGGCGATCAAGATCCAGGGCGAGCGCGCCTACGACCTCGCCCGCGAGGGCGAGGTGGTGGAACTCGTGGCCCGGCCGGTGCAGATCGACCGGCTCGCGGTGGTCGAGCATGACGGCGAGCGCACCGTGATCGAGGCGGAGTGCGGCAAGGGCACCTACGTGCGGGCGCTGGCCCGCGACCTCGGCCGGATGCTCGGCTGCTACGGCCACGTGGCGGCCCTGCGCCGGACCCGTGTCGGTCCCTTCTCCGAGGCCGAGGCCTGCCCGGTCTCGGCCCTGACCGACGGCAGCCCGGAGGCGGCGCTCGCCTATCTGCGTCCGGTGGAGACGGCCCTCGACGCCATCCCGGAAGTCGCGGTCTCCCGTGATCTGGGCCTGCGCCTGATGCGGGGCCAGCCGGTGATCCTGCGGGGCCGGGACGCCCCCGTCGAGGGCAAGGCCTTCGCAACCTGTGCTGGCATCCTGGTCGCCGTCGGCGATGTGGAGCGCGGCGAACTGATCCCGCACCGGGTGTTCCACCTCGGCGGCACGGCTCCTGGCCGCAGCGCCTGAAACGCCGGCTCCGCACCGCCCCGTCCGGCGCGTGCGGAGCCCCGCCCGGTCCGTGTCGCCCTGAGACGTGATCGCGCAGGCGGAACGAACCTCGGCCGTACCGCTTTGGCTCCGGCGAACGGTCCGGGATGCTCATGCGCGAACTCGACTACGACGTGGCGGTGATCGGTGCCGGCACAGCCGGCATCGCCGCCCATCGCGCCGCTTTGGCCGCGGGGGCGCGGTCGGTGCTGATCGAGCGCGGGCCCGGCGGGACGACCTGCGCGCGCGTCGGCTGCATGCCGTCGAAGCTCCTGATCGCCGCGGGCGCTGCCGCCCATGCGGCCCGCACCACCGGGCTGTTCGGCATCCGGGTCTCCGGCGTCACGGTGGACGGGCCTGCGGTGCTGCGGCGTCTCCGGTCGGAGCGCGACCGGTTCGTCGCCAGCGTCGTCGACGGTCTCGCGGATCTCCCCGAGGACGAACGCCTCGGCGGCACCGCCCGATTCGAGAGCGACCGCACGCTGGTGATCGGAGACGCCATCCGGATCCGCTTCCGGGCGGCGGTCATCGCCACCGGGTCGAGCCCGATCGTGCCGGAAGCCCTGCAGGGTCTCGGCGCGCGCCTCCTGACCACCGATACCCTCTTCGAAATCCCCGATCTCCCGGATTCGCTGGCCATTCTCGGGGCCGGGCCCGTGGGGATCGAGATCGCCCAGGCGATGGCGCGGCTCGGTGTCGCCGTCACGGTGATCGATGCGGGTGACACCGTCGCCGGCCTGAGCGAGCCGGAACTCGCCCGGCAGGCCGCCGCGATCTTCGGCGCGGACCTGGATCTTCACCTCGGTGCCGAGGTTCGGACGGCAGCGCCGGACGGCGACGGCGTATCCCTGCACTGGATCGACCGTGACGGGCGCGAACAGGTCACGCGGGCGTCGCGGGTGCTGGCCGCCACCGGCCGGGCTCCCAACTTGGATGCCTTGCGGCTTGAGGCGGCGGGCCTCCGCCGCGACGAAGACGGAGTGCCGGAATTCGACCGGCACAGCCTCGTCTGCGCGGGCGCGCCGATCCTGATCGCGGGCGATGCCGACGGCTGGCGCCCTGTCCTGCACGAGGCCAGCCGCCAGGGCCGGATCGCGGGGGGCAACGCTGCCGCCCTGGCCGCGGGCCGCCCGGTCGCGGCCCCCGCCCCCTGGACCCGCCTCGCCATGGTTTTCACCCATCCTCAGGCGGCGGTGATCGGCGCCCCCTACGATCCGGAGAATGCGGGACGGGTCGTCGGCACGATGGACTTCTCGGATCAGGGCCGTGCCCGCGTCGAGGGGACGAATCGCGGCGGCATCCGGCTCTGGGCCGACCGGTCGGGGCACCTCCTCGGCGGCGAGATGCTCGGACCGTCCGTAGAGCACCTCGCGCACCTGCTCACCTACGCAGTCGCGCACAAGCAGACCGCCGAGACCCTGCACGATCAGCCAGTGTACCACCCTACGGTTGAGGAAGGGCTGTTCAGGGCGATGTCTAAGATCGTACAGAGCACTTGAGGTTTTGATCTTGCTGACATCACAAGCATTGCGCTCGGCCCATCCCGTCGCCATACCCAGTTGAATGAGCCGGTTTCGCTCCTGATGCCGCCCAGCCAGGCCCCCAATACCGACGTCGATCTCGACGCCATCGCGCCGGACGCGCTCGACCGCCTGGACCAGGGCGTGATCGGGCTCGATTCGGCTGGCACCGTCGTGGCCTTCAGCGAGGGCGCGAGCGCCATCTCGGGCCTTTCGCGCGAGGCCGTGCTGGGGCGGGACTATTTCCGCGACGTGATGCCGGGCACCAACGTGCCGAATTTCCGGGGCCGGTTTCTGGCAGGGGCCCGCCGCGGGACGCTGGACGAGACCTTCGACTACGTCTTCGGCCGGCTGCCGCAGCCTCTGCGGGCCCGGATCCATATGCGCCATGGCCAGATCGCCGGGGGCAGCCCGGTGACATGGCTGACCATCGATCCGGTGGAGAGCCTGGGGGCCGACCACTCGCGCGAGGCCGTCATGGCGGCGATCGGCCGGCGGGTGCGCGCCGAGCCGGTGGATGCCAGCCTGTGCGAGCGTGAGCCCATCCACATCCCGGGCTCGATCCAGCCCAATGCCGTGATGCTCGCCGCCGACGCCGGGACGCTCCTGGTGGTCGCCTATTCGGCCAATGTCGGCGAGATCGTCGATCCGATCGAGCCGCCTCTGGCGGGGCGCCCCCTCGCGGACGTGCTGCCGGCGGATTTCGTGGCGGCGATCCGCGCCCGTCTGGCGCGCGGGACCCTCCATGACGGCGCGTCCCTGCGCCGGACCCTGGCATTCCCGGGCCGCGGGACCGCCTATCACGCCGTCGCCCATGCCCATGCCGGCCGCCTCATCGTGGAGATGGAGCTGGAGCCCGATTCGGCCGACGATTTCGCCACCGCCAGTCAGGCCGATACCGAACTCGCCGTCGGCCGCCTGCGCGAGGCCGGGACCCTGGCGGATATCGCCCGGATCGCAGCCCTCGAGATCCGGGCGCTCACCGGCTTCGAGGCGGTCTTGGTCTACCGCTTCGACACGGACTGGAACGGCGAGGCCGTGGCCGAGGACAAGGTGCCCGACTGGTCGCGCAGCCTGCTGGGCCTGCGCTTCCCCGCCTCCGACATCCCCGCCCAGGCCCGGGCCCTCTACACCAAGGCCAAGAGCCGCTTCGTCATCGATCGGGACAGCGTGCCCGTCGGGCTGGTCTCGGCGCCCGGCGCCGGCAACGGCCCGATCGACCTGACCTTCGCCCAGCACCGCACGCTGTCGCCCATCCACCTGGAGTACCAGCGCAATCTCGGCGTGAACGGCTCCATGTCGATCTCGATCATGGTCGAGGGGCGGCTCTGGGGCCTGATGATCGGGCATCATCGCCGCCCGCACTACGTCACGCCGGAGACCCGCGCGGCCGCCACGGTGCTGACCGACGCCTTCGCCATGCGGGTGCAGGAGATCGAATCGCGCCGGCTCTGGGCCGAGCGGCAGGCCCATCTCGACGTCGAGGGGCGTCTCGTGCGCGGCCTGACCCGATCCGACGATTTCGTGGCGGCCCTGACCGGCGGCACGACGACGCTGCTCGACCTGTTCGGCGCCACCGGCGCCGGCATCGTTTCAGGCGACCGGGTCACGGGGATCGGGCGGACGCCGCCGGTCGACATGGTGGCGGCGATCGCGGGCTGGCTGCGGGCGGGCGTGCCGGCGGGCGAGGTCGCCTACAGCAGCGACAGCTTCACCGCGGATTATCCGGAGGCGGGCCCGCATCGGGAGATCGCCAGCGGCCTGCTCGCCGTCTTCGTCGATGCCTCGCGCGAGAACCTGCTGCTGTGGTTCCGGCCGGAGGTGCCCAGCACGGTGACCTGGGGTGGCGATCCGCGCAAGCCCGTCCTCGCCGGCAGCGGCCCGGTGGCGGTGCTGCCCCGCCGCTCCTTCGAGCGCTGGGTCGAGGAGCGCACCGGCTTCGCCGCGCCCTGGGCGGAATGGCAGGTCCACCTCGCCGGCTCCCTGGCGGAGGCCGTCGAGGGCGTGGTGCTGCGCCAACGCCGCAAGATCGATGAGCTCACCGGCCTGCTCGCCGAGAAGGAGCGCCTCCTCGAGCAGAAGGATCTGCTCACCCGGGAGATCGACCACCGGGTGAAGAACTCCCTGCAGATCGTCTCGGCCTTCCTGCAGATGCAGCGGCGCCAGATCGCTGACGGCGAGGCGCGGCAGGCCTTCGCCGACACCTCCGCGCGGGTGATGAGCGTCGCGCGGGTGCATGACAGCCTGTACCAGGCCGACCGGTTCGACGAGGTGGATCTCGGCCAGACCATCGAGAGCCTGTGCAACGACCTCGCGGGGCTGGCAGGCGACGGGCATGCCGTCGATCTCTCGGCGGAACCGGGCCTGATGGTGCCCTATCGCAAGGCGGTGGCGCTCTCGCTGATCGCGACGGAACTCGTCACCAACGCCTTCAAGTATGCGGCCAACCCGACAGGCGGCGGCCGTGTCGAGGTCAGCGTCTCGGCATCGGGCCCCGGCGAGGTCCAGTTGCGGGTCTGCGACGACGGATCGGGCCTGCCCGACGACTGGGCGGACGCCAAGGCGCGGAGCAAGGGATCGGGACTGGGCATGAAGCTGATCCGGGCGATGCTCGATCAGATCAACGCCAAGCTCACCGTCGCCAACAATCCCGGCGCCTGCTTCACGATCACCGCGTGAGAACCCGCGACGGCCTGCATGCGCGGCTGCGTGCCGCGACCGATCCGGCTCACCGGGCGCTGGAGGCGTCCCTGGACTGGCAGGCGCGGGTCGCGACCCTGAGCGGCTACCGCAACCTGCTGGGGCGTCTCTACGGGTTCCACGCGGTCTGGGAATCCGCCATCGGGTCCGGGCTCGCCGACGAGGTTTTCCTGGCGCCGCGCCGCCGCCTCACGCGCCTCGCCGCCGATCTCGACCATCTCGGCCTGACGCCCTCCGCGGTCGCGGCGCTCCCGCGACCGACCTCCCTGGTCTTCGACGGACCGGCTGCCGCCATGGGCGCGCTCTACGTGCTGGAAGGCTCGACATTGGGCGGCCAGCTGATCGGCCGCCACATCGCCGGCCTGCACGGCTTCTCCGGCGACGGCCTCGCCTATTACCGGGCGCACGGGCCCGCCGCGGGGGCGATGTGGGCGGCCTTCCGGACGCGCCTGGAGATCTTCGGCGAGGACCCGGCCGCGGAGGCCGCGCTCACCGGCGCGGCCGTGTCGACCTTCTCGGCGATGGGCGCGTGGCTCGGCCCCGGTCCGGAGACTCCGGTCGCCGCCTGAGCCGATCAGCGTACGCCGAGGGCGTCACGCTCCGCCGCCAGATGGACCATCAGCCGCTCGGCGAGGCGCCCCGGCGGCCGTCCCGCCGGCCGCACCAGCACGGTCTCGATGGGGATCTCGGGCCGGAACGGCCGCAGCACGATGGGCCATCCGCCGAGAGCCCGGGCCGGGACCGGGTCGACGATGGCGGCTCCGAGACCCTCGGCCACGAGGCCGCAGCGCGCCGCGGTGTACTCGGCCATCAGGGCGAAATGCGGGGTCACGCCGGCCTGCGCGAAGGCCGCCTCCGTCGCCGCCTGCACGGGACTCGATCCGGCCGCGATCAGCGGCACATCGGCGAGATCCGCCGCCGTGATGGCCCGTCGGCGGGCCAGGGCGTGCCCGCGAGGCAGCACGCACACGGCGGCGACCCGCAGGAATGTCTCGGCGATCACGCCCGCATGGCCGGACCGCGGCCGGGCCAGTCCGAGATCGCATTGGCCCGAGGCGGCCCAGGACCAGATCGTGTCCGGGCTCGGGACGTGGATGGAAATGCGGAGACCGGGGCATTCCGCGTCGAGCCGCCGGATCGCGCGGGGCAGCAGCCCGGCGGCCAGGGAAGGCTGACAGGCAACGCGGAGACCGCCGGTGCCGCGCTCGCGGATGCGGCACGCGGCTTGTCGCAGGTGATCCAGCCCGGCGAACGTCTGCGCAACCTCTTGGGCGAAGGCCTCGCCTTCCGGGGTCGGGAGGGCGCTGCCGTGGCCGCGCACGAACAGCGTGAAGCCGAGTGTCGCCTCGAGCTGTGCGATGGCACGACTGATGTGGGGTTGACCGATCCCCAGGACCTCGGCGGCACGCGTCATGCCGCCGTGACGCATCACGGCGCGGAAGAGGTCGAGATGCGCGGGGTTGATCATGCCGAACGTGCATGGAATCGGGTCTTGGCGGCATTTGACGGCATCGACCGTGCCGGTTGTCAATGAGGCCCGGCACCCTGACCCGAGAGGCCCGTTCTCGATGCTCGCCTTCGCACTCTCCGCCCTGCTCGCCGTCCTGGCGGGCGCCGGACTCGTCCTGCAGCAGATCCTGAACGCCAACCTGCGCGCGGGCCTCGACTCGGCGTCCTGGGCTGGCGTCTCCAGTTACGCCGTCGGTCTCGCCTGCATGGCTCTGCTCGCCGTAGCCCTGCGCGATCCCGCCCCGGCCGTAAGCGTGGCCGGGCGGATCCCATGGTGGACCTGGAGCGGCGGCCTGTTCGGCGCGCTGTTCATCGGACTCGCCATCCTGCTCGTCCCGAAGCTCGGCGCCGCGACCTTCTTCGCCCTTCTGGTCACGGGCCAGATGCTCACCTCGGTGCTGTTCGATCAGGTCGGCCTGCTCGGCCTCGCGCAACGGCCCGTCGATCTGCCCCGCCTCTTCGGGGTCGCGCTCCTGATCGGCGGCGTCGTGCTGATCCGCCGGTAGAGCGGGGTCCGCGTCACGGCGTCTCCGCCAGCAACCCCTCGACGAAGGTGGTGAGGCCGGTGCGGCGCGTCCGCCGGAGCCGCTCCGCCGCCAGGATGCCCTGGAGGGCCCGGAAGGCGTTCTGCAGGTCGTCGTTGACGATGACGTAGTCGTACTCGACCCAGCGTTGGATCTCGGTCCGGGCATTGGCGAGACGCTTCTCGATCGTCTCGGCCGAATCCTCTGCCCGGCGCTCCAGGCGCTGACGCAGCTCGGCCATGCTGGGCGGCAGGATGAAGACCGTCACCACGTCCTGGGCGAGCTTGGAGCGCACCTGCCGCGTGCCCTGGTAGTCGATGTCGAAGATCATGTCCCGGCCGGAGCCGAGCACCTTTTCCACCGGCCGCCGGGGCGTGCCGTAGAAATTGCCATGGACCTCCGCCCATTCGAGCAGGTCGTCCCGGTTGCGCAGGTCGTCGAAGGCCTCGCGATCGATGAAGTGGTAGTGCCGCCCGTCGATCTCGGAGGGGCGGCGCCCCCGCGTGGTCACGGAGATCGACAGGTCCAGCGCCCAGCTCGGATCCTGGGCGATCGCCCGCGTCAGGGTCGTCTTCCCCGCCCCGGAGGGCGAGGAGAGGATCAGGATCAACCCCCGCCGCGCGATGGAATCGGAGACGCTCCCACCCTGCTCGGTCATGCGCGTGGCTCCCCGACGTTTCGCATCCGTATTCTCACATCCTGATCCGGCATCATTCGATGTTCTGGACCTGCTCGCGGAACTGCTCGACCACGGCCTTCAGGTCCAGGCCGATCCGCGACAGGCTGATGTCGTTGGCCTTGGCGCACAGCGTGTTGGACTCGCGGCCGAACTCCTGGGCGATGAAGTCCAGGCGCCGGCCGATCGCGCCGCCGGCCGCCAGCAGCTCCCGGGCGCTCGTCACATGGGCCCGAAGCCGGTCCAGTTCCTCGCGCACGTCCGCCTTGCCGGCGAGCAGCATCGCCTCCTGATGCAGACGGTCCGGATCGAGGCCGCTGCCGCCCAGCGCCGCGACGGCCGCCTCCAGACGCGCCCGCACGGCTTCGGGCTGACGCGCGGGATTCGCCTCCGCGGCCTCGGTCAGCGCGGCGATCCGGTCGACCTGGCCGATGACGACCTGTTCGAGCTGCCGCCCCTCCGCGCGGCGGGCCTCGACGAGATCCGCGACCAGCTGGACCACGCCTGCGGCCAGATCCCGGGCGAGGGCGTCGGTGTCTGCCGCCTCGTCCTCGACCTCGATCACGCCGCGGACGCCGAGCAGCCCGTCCATCGTGGCGGGGGCCACACCCTCGGGGACCGGCACCCGGGCCACCGCCTGGGCGAGACTCGCCAGCAGCGTCTCGTTGATCCGCACCCGCGCGGTGGTCTCCGGCTTGGTGAGCGTCAGGGTCAGCTGGCACTGGCCGCGGGTCAGGGTCTTCTGCAGGGCGGTGCGGGCGGTCTCGCCGAGCCCGTCATAGCCGGCCGGCACACGGGTGCGCACGTCGAGGCTGCGCCCGTTGACGCTGCGGACCTCCCAGACCCAGTGGACCGGTCCGGTACTACCGGCCGCCCGGGCGAAACCGGTCATGCTCGTGATCTGGGCCACGCCGACCCCCGTCCCCGTGAAGATCGGGGCCTGTAGCACGGATCTCTCCACGGGGAAGAGGCCGGTCCCTGCGACGGACCCATCCCGGCCCGCGCGCGGGTCCCGTCGCCCCCGCGCCACCGAGGACGTCACGGATCGACTTTCGTACGACGCCGCCAACATTGCATTTCAAGATCAAGTTGTGTTCGTAGGTCCGGGTCGTTTTCACAAGAACCCGGATGGCGCATGCCACGATCAGTGTTGACCAGGTCCGCGCTCACGCCGTTCGGCATGTCCGCGCTGGGCGTCGGCATGTGGGAGGACGTGCCGCATCTGGGACGCGTGCGCGGGGATGCGACGATGGCCCGGATCTTCGGGCTGACCGAGGCCGAGGCGGCGCAGGGCGTGAGCTGGGAGCAGCTCTCCGCGCTCTTCCATCCGGAGGACCTCGCCCGGGACCAGATTCAGCGCCGCCGTGTCCGCGACGAGGGCGGCCTCTTCGCGTGGGAGCATCGCATCGTGCCCGCCCCCGGGCTCGTACGCTGGGTGCTGGCCCGCGGCCGGTTCGAGCGCCGCGCGGACGGGCTGGTCTATGGGCGTGGGATCGTGATCGACATCACCGACAGCCGGACCGAGGGGCCGTTCGAGCCCCCGGCGGGCTTTCTCGGGGCGCCGGCCGAGCAGGGCTCCGTCGTCGAGCAGATGGCGGATGGCGCGATGCGTCTGTGGGAGCGCCTCGGCGATCTCGGGCTCGACGAGGCGAAGCGGGTGCAGCCGCTGCTGGAGGCCCTGCTGTATGAGCTGGGACGCCAGATCGCGGCGTCCCTGTCGGGCCCTCCTCCGGACGGGCAGCGGCGCCCGCGAAACCCGAAGGCGCATTGAGGCCGGCGTGAGCCCGGCGCGGCTGCGTCACGTCTGACGACGCGTCGCAGCAATCCGGCCGGAGCTGGTCCCTAGCGCCGGCCCCGGGGCGCCGGGGCCGGTTCGCTCAGGGCCGGCACCGTCTTGGGCGAGCCCAGGTCGTAGCTGCGGTTCTTCAGGGGGTCGAGGCGCGTGCCCTCGGAGGCGTCGAAGGCCCGCGAACCCGGCGTGCCCGTATCCGCGGCGAAGGCCGCGTTGGTGTTGATCCCGTTGGCCGCAGGCGCACCGCCCGGCGCGTAGGCCGAGGCGCGGCCCGGCGTCGCCGGATCCGGACCCGGCTCGACCTTGTCGACGGCGTCCGGCGGCGCCTGCCGGCTCTTCTCCACGGCCCGCCAGCGGGCGACGTTGCGCTGATGCGCCTCGAGGGAGTCGGCGAAGGCGTGGCCGCCGGTGCCGTCCGCCACGAAGTAGAGGTCCTTCGTCCGGGAGGGGTTGGCCACCGCCTCCAGGGCGGCCCGGCCGGGATTGGCGATCGGCCCCGGCGGCAGGCCCTCGATGACGTAGGTGTTGTAGGGCGTCGGCCGGTCGATCTCCGACCGGAGGATGCCGCGCCCGAGGGTGCCGCGGCCCCCCACGAGGCCGTAGACGATCGTCGGGTCGGATTGCAGCTTCATCCGCTTGTTCAGGCGGTTGATGAAGACGCCGGCCACCCGGGGCCGCTCGTCGGCACGGCCGGTCTCCTTCTCCACGATGGAGGCGAGGGTGACCATCTCGGCCGGGGTCCGCACCGGCACGTCGGCGCTGCGCCGCAGCCAGATCTGGTTCAGAACCTCGCGCTGCTTGGCCTTCATCAGGTTGACGATCTGCTGACGGGTGGCCCCGCGCTCGAACTTGTAGGTGTCGGGCAGGAGCGAACCTTCCGGGGGGATCTCGTTGATCTCGCCGGTGAGCACGTCATTGTCGTTGAGGCGGCTGACGATCTGCTCGGAGGTCAGGCCCTCCGGGAAGGTGATGGCGTGCTGGACCTGCCGGCCGGTGGCGATGGTGTCGAGGGCGTCTGAGATGCTCGCATGCGCCTTGAACACGTATTCCCCGGCCCGGAGCGCCGGCCGGCCGCCGAAGCGGGCGGCGAACTCGAACAGGCCGGTATGGTCAATCACGCCCTCGCGCTTCAGGGTCTCGGCGATCTCCGCCGTTCCGCTGTGGGTCGGGATCACAACGACCTTGTCGGCCGCGAGCGGCCCCGGCTCGCGCACCTGCCGCTGGAACAGCGTGATCCCGATCATCGCCGCGATGGCGATGACGACCGCGAAGGTCAGGGCTCCGCTGATGAGGCCCACGAGGCCGCTCCGCTCGCGCTCGGGCTTCTCCGGGGGCGGGGGCGCGACCGTCGGTTTGATCGCCTCGCCGGGGGAGCGCGGCGAGAGCCGCTGCGGCAGGGCGGGCTCGCCCGTCGGATCCTGCGCGGTGGTTTCGGGCGCGGGCGTCTTTGAGCGGCGGAAGAACATCGGGATCCTGTCTGGGCCCGCGCGACCCGTCACGCGTTGCGGGCCGGGATCGGCTGCCCGCAACCGGGTGCGCACGTCGAGGCGCTAGACCCTAGCCGGGTTTGTGGCGAAATTGCCGTTTCGCGGCGCAGTGACGCACGGTTCGTTGCGGTCAGTTCGGGGGCTGGCAGGTCGCGCAGAAGAAGGTCGAGCGGTTCGCCTGGACGATGCGGGTGATGGAACCGCCGCATCCCGGCCGGCTGCAGGACAATCCGACCCGATCGTAAACCCGGAAGGCGTGCTGGAACGCCCCCGCGCTGCCATCCGTGTGGGCGTAGTCGCGCAGGGTCGAGCCGCCGGCCTCCACGGCCTCCTGCAGGACCTTCACGATCGCCTTGGCGAGGGCGTTGGCCTTGGGCGTCGGGCGCCCGTCGGGCCGGACGAGGCTCCCGGCCGGGGCCTCGGGGTGCAGGCGCGCCCGGTGCAGCGCCTCGCACACGTAGATGTTGCCGAGGCCCGCGATCAGGCGCTGGTCGAGCAGGGCGGCCTTCAGCGGCGCGATCTTGTGGCGGAAGAGCTGCGCGATCACCGCCCCCGTCAGACCATCGAGGGGCTCGATGCCCATCCTGGCGAAGTGGCGGCAGCCGGCGAGATCCGCGCTCGGGACCAGATCCATGAAGCCGAAGCGGCGGGCGTCGTTGTAGGTCACCGTGGCGCCGGTGCTCATCGCCATGACCACATGGTCGTGCTTGGGCGTGCCCTGGGCCCCTTCGAGGTAGAAATCCCCCGGCGACAGGTTGCTGCCGTCCGGCAGGGCCACGTCGAACCGGCCACTCATGCCGAGATGCATGACCAGGGTCTCGCCCGAGTCGAGCGCGGCGGTGAGGTATTTCGCCCGGCGCGCGAGGTCCGTGACGGTCCGCCCTTCCAGCCGGGCGGCGAAGCGATCCGGGAAGGGGAAGCGCAGGTTGGCCCGGCGCAGGGTGACACGGCTGAAGCGGGCTCCGACCAGGGCGGGCGCCAGGCCCCGCCGCACCGTCTCGACTTCGGGAAGCTCCGGCATCTCTCTCGCGACTTTGCGTGCGTGGCGCCTCATGCGCCGGCTCCGGATATCGGCGGGATCGGTCCGGGCCGCAACCGCGCGGCTCCGGCGCGGTTTGCCGCGCAGGCTGCGGACACCGGTGAACAGGCCGCTGCGCGCCGTGCGCGCCGGGTTCCGGACCCCTATCGGCGCCGCAGACGGACGTAGAGCGCGCCGCCGCCGCCATGGTGGCGGGCGGCCTCCTCGAAGCCGAGGACGATGCCGCGCAGTTCCGGCCCCCGCAGCCAGTGCGGCACGCTGCGGCGGAGCACCCCGCGCTCGGCGAAGGCCTCCGCGTAATCCGGTCCGCCCTTGCCGGTGACGACCAGCACGTAGGAATGCCCGGCGGCCCGCGCCCGGAGCAGGAAGCCCGTCAGCGCGGCATGGGCCTCCGTCTGCACCATCCCGTGCAGGTCGATCCGCGCCTCGATCGCCAGTCGTCCGCGGCGCAGGCCGACCTTGGCGGTCCGCTCCAGGCTGGTGCTCGGGCTGTGGCGCTGCGGCGGCGGCTGATACGGCGCGGCGGTTGCCGGACGCGGCGGCTCCGGTGCCGGTTTCGGCGGATGCTTCGCCCGCGGCCTCTTGGCGGTTGGCGGCGCGCTGGGCTTCAGGATCGGGGCCGACAGGGGCGGCATGGCGGCGGTCGGGGGCGCCGGCGGTCGGGGAAGTTCGGGGGTCGGGGACGCGCGGCCCGGCAACGGCGTCACCAGCTTGGCGATCGCGTCCCAGAGGCGGGCCTCGCCCGCGGTCAGGCGGCGCCCGCGGCGCGGGGGCCTCACGGCGCGGCTCCGGGCGCAGCGGCGCGGCGCGGCAGCAGGACCACGAATCCGATGGCGTCGCGGAGGTTTCCGGCGACCACGCCGGCCGCAGGACCGGTGCCGACGAAGAGGTCGCCGCGGGCAGGGCCGACGATCGCCGATCCGGTATCGGCGGCGATGACGAGGCGCCCGGTGGCGTCCGGGGCTCCGTCCTGCGCCGCGCCGGGCAGCGGCCCTGCGAGCCAGAACGGCAGGCCGTACCGCCAGAGGGTCGAATCGACCGCCAGGCTGCGGCCCGGGCTGAGCGGCGCGTTCGCGGCGCCGGGCGGCCCGAGAGCCGGATCCGCGACCGGGGCGAGGCGGAAGAAGATGTAGGAGGCGTTGGTGCGGATCAGGCGCTTGGCGATCTCGGGATGCGCGCGCAGCCAGCCGGTCCAGCGGGCGAGCGTCAGGCCCTCGAGCGGCAGATGCCCCTCTTGGACGATGAGCTTGGCCACCGCCGTATAGGGGCGTCCGTTGCGGCCGTCGTACAGCACCCGCACCGCGCGACCGTCCGGTAGCCGGACGCGCCCGGAGCCCTGGACCTGCAGGACCAGCAGATCGACCGCGTCGCGCAGCCACAGGATCGGCTTCGCATGCGCCCCGAGGGCTCCGTCGTCGATGGCGGCGCGGTCGGGATAGGGGGCAAATCCGTCCGCGGTGGCCCGCGCGGCGCGCAGGGTCGGATCGAGCCCCGGACGGGTTTCGCCGGGGGCGAGGGAGATCAGGTCGTCGGGACGGGCGAGCACCGGCGTCGGAAAATCCGGCCCGGGCGCGAGGGAGCCCGTGAGCTCCGGCTCGAAATAGCCGGTCAGGAAGCCGGGCCGATCCGCGCCGGGCCGATTGATGCGGAAGGCGTCGAACCGCTCGCGGAAGAACGCGGCGGCGTCCGGCACGGGGCCGGCCGCGGCCGTGCAGGCCTCGGCGAGGGCGGCCGGATCGCCCGCGACGCCGTCCGGCTGGGGCTGGGCGGGCGCCGGTGCCGCGCAGACCCGCCGGAAGGCGTCGAGCGCCGCCTCCGCCTGCGCACCGGGAAAGCCCGGCAGGTCCGCCGGGGCGACGGGGCTCAGGACCGCACCGCCGACCGCCGTCGGCGCGGCGGACACGGATGGACTCAGCAGGAACGCGAGGAGGGCGGCCGGGACTGCTCCGGACCGGGCATGGGGAATCGGCACGGCAAGATCGTCACGGCACGCCTGTCACGGGCTCAGGCGCCGGCCTCGGTGGCCACGAGCTGCCAGTTCGGGTCCCGCGAGCCGAGGGTGCGGGAGAAGGTCCAGACATCCGGAACCTCGACCACCGTCTCGGCACTGCCGTCCACCACCTTGCCGTCCGCGTTGCGGGTGGCGGTGATGAGGTTCGACAGGAAACGCACGGTGACGTGAGCCACCCGGTTGCGCACCTCGACGGCCACGATCTCAGCCTTGTCGATGGAGACGAAGGTGGTTTCCAGGGTCTGCCGGTTGCGCTCCCGCTCGGCGATCGCGCGTTCGAAAGCCTCGCCGACCTCCTTGGACAGCAGGCCGCGCAGGGTCTTCCGATCGCCCTTGGCGAAGGCGATCATGATGGCTTCGTAGGCGGATTTCGCGCCCTCGACGAAGGCGCGCGGGTCGAACCCGGGCTCCGCCTGGACGCAGGCCTCGAGGCCGCGGGCGACCTCGGATCCCGGCTCGGCGATCCCCCGCCAGTCCCGCGGCGCGGCGGCGGTCGGCGGCGCGGCCTGCACCCGGTCGGCACCCGGCAGCCGGACGACGTTGTCGCCGTCGGAACGCGCCTGCGGTTCGGTGCGGCTGCGGTCGACCGGCTTGAACGGCGAGCGTTCGGCGCCTGTCTTCTGACCGAGCACGGAGCGCAGACGCCAGATCACGAAGACGGCCAGCGCCAGGAAGATGATCGTCGTTACGTCGAAACTGTCCTGCATCACCGATCCGATGGTGGCCGCGGCGAGACCCTGTGCCCCTTGCTCAGGTCATGCCCGGTGCGGCGCCGGCTAAGCGCGCATAGGTCTGGCCGACTCATATCCGACCAACGCGCCGGGAGCGAGCCGGTTGTATCGTCGGGGTCAACTGGTCCCGCACGCAATCGCGATATGGGTTGCCGGTGCCGCCGGCGCCAGCGCCCCGTCACCTCGCCTGTCACCTCGCCTGTCACTTCGCTTGTCCAGGCCCGGCGCGCGTGTTAGCGGCCCTGCCGTTTGGGTAGTTCCGCGGCGTGATCCAGCGGCTCCCGCCGCGACAACAACCCGCGCCGGCCCCGCCGGTCGATCGAGAAGGATGATCCGCATGGCCGATTCCCCGGCAGCGAACGGCAACGGCGGCGGCATGCCGCAGGGCGATGTGCCGACCATCAATGCCCTGGCGCAGTACACGAAGGATCTCTCCTTCGAGAATCCGAACGCCCCGCGCTCCCTTCAGCCCAAGGAGGGCCAGGGGCCGCAGATCAACATCCAGGTGAACGTCAACGCGCAGCAGCTCTCCGAGACCGATTTCGAGGTCGAGCTGAAGCTCGAGGGCGACGCCAAGATCCAGAACGAAGTGCTGTTCGCCTTCGAGGTGACCTATGCCGGCGTGTTCCGGCTGCTCAACATCCCGGCCGACCAGATCCATCCGGCGGTGATGATCGAGTGCCCGCGCCTGCTCTTCCCCTTCGCCCGCCAGATCGTGGCCGAGGCGGTGCGCAACGGCGGCTTCCCGCCCCTGTACATCGACCCGATCGATTTCGTCGGCCTCTACCGGCAGAAGGTGATGGAGCAGCAGGGCGCCCAGGGCCCGCTCGCCTCCTGAGGTGACGACCGGCGGCCGCGCGGCGGCCGCCGGGACCCCGAGAGGCCGCCGCCCGCGCGCACAGGGCGTCCGCTCAGGAGCGCGGCGCTCAGTGCGACGAAGCTGCCCGGCAGGTCGGGCAGCCCCCGAACCGGCCGCTGACCTTCCCGGCGCCTTCGGGTGCCGTGCTGGGCGCCAGGGCTGCCACCGCGAGCCTGCCCATCGCCGCCGCCGACGAGGACCCCGGTCCCGGTCAGGGCGGCCGCGCCGCGGACCGTGCAGGGTTTCGCCCGCTCTCTCGCCGAAGACGCCGCACGTCGCCCCGCATGAGGGTGTCGCCGCCCTGCTCCGCGACGGAGGCTGCGTTCCGGGCTTGACCGTTCCGGGGTCCCCGTTCACGTCCGGGGCCCGAAACGGCTCCAGGATCGCATGGCCCCCACCACAAACCTCGCCTTGATCAACCTGTTCATCGGGGACATCCAGGGCGGCCTCGGCCCCTTTCTGGGAACCTGGCTGGCGGAATCCGCCTCGTGGAGCCCCGCCCGGGTCGGCTTCGTCGTCACGCTGGTGGGGTTCGGCACGCTGTTCCTGAGCGGCCCGTTCGGTGCCCTGGTGGATCGGTTCCCCCGGCCACGCCTGCTGATCGCCCTGGCCTGCGGGGCGATCCTCGCGGGCACGCTGCTGCTCCTCCCGGCGCGCAGCTTTCCGGCGGTCCTGTGCGCGCAGCTGCTCGCCGCGGCCGGCGGCACCCTGCTGTTGCCGGCGGTCGCGTCGCTGACCCTGGGCATCGTCGGGAAGGACCGCTTCCCCGCCCAGCAGGGCCGCAACCAGGCCTTCAACCACATCGGCATCCTGGTCGCGGCGGGGGGCATCAGCCTCGGCACCGGCTATTTCGGGCCTGCGATCGCCTTCTGGGTCCTCGGCGGCATGGCTGTGGCGGCGATCGGCGCCACGCTGACGACGCCCGCCGGCGCCTGGAACCGGCGCCGCGCCGTCGGTTGGAAGGAGGACGACGCGGACGAACCCGAGCGCAGCGGCCTGCGTCAGGTTCTCGGCAACCGCCGTCTGCTGGTGCTGACCGTGGCGCTGACCCTGTTCAACCTGGGGAACGGCGGCATGCTCTCGCTGCTCGGGCAGAAGCTCGTGGCGACCGCGGCCGACGCCACCACGTGGACGGCGCGCTACGTCATGGTGGCGCAACTCGTCATGGTGCCCGTGGCTCTGTTTGCCGGTTCGCTGGCCGACAGGCGCGGACGCCGTCAATTGCTGATGGTGGCCTTCGCCGTGCTGCCGGTGCGCGCGCTCATGTCCGGATTGATCGACGATCCGGTGTGGCTGATCGCCGCCGAGGTGCTGGACGGCGTGGCCTCCGGCATCGTCGGGGTGGCGGTGCCCGTGGTGGTGGCGGACCTGACCTGGGGATCGGGCCGAACCCAGACGGCGCTCGGCAGCGTCAACGCGGTGCAGGGCGTGGGCGGCGCGCTCTCGAGTTGGTACGGCGGCCTGTCATACGGGCTGTTCGGCTGGACCGGTGCCTTCCTGGCCCTCGGCGTGCCGGCGCTCGTCGCCCTGGCGCTCGTGATCTGGCTCGACGCCACCCCTGAGGCCGGCCGCCGCCGGCGCCGGCGGGAGCGGCGCAGCCCCGTCGTTCAGGAGGCGTAACGGGCGCGCGGCGGTATCCCGCTCGCGACCACGGCACCGGCCCCCGTCATCGCACGCGCAGGCAGGTATATCCGCAGGCACACCCGCTGCGCCGGAGATGTCGGGCAGCCGGCCCGACCACGGCGGCCCGTCGCATGGGCGACCCTTCTGAAACACGAAAGCCCGGCCGCCGGGCCGGGCTTCGTGACGATGCCGCTGCGTGCCGCTCAGCCGATATGGGGGCTGCCCGTGGCGGCGGGAAAGCGGTCGGCGAGCGCACGGCGCAGCTTTTCCAGGGCCCGGTTCTCGATCTGGCGGACCCGCTCCTTGGAGATGCCGAGCCGCTGGCCCAGGGCTTCGAGGGTCGCCTGATCCTCGGCGAGGCGGCGCTCGCGCAGGATGCGCAGCTCACGCTCGGACAGGACGGTCAGAGCCTGCTGCAGCCAGCTGAGGCGGCGCTCGCCGTCGACCGTGGCGCTCACGGTCTCGTCCGGCAGGTCGGCCCCGTCGACCAGGAAATCCATCCGTTCCGAGGACGCGTCGCTGTCCTCGCCCACGGGGGCGTTGAGCGACATGTCGGGGCCGGACAGGCGCGCATCCATCAGGGCCACGTCGTCACGGGAGACGCCGATCGCGCTGGCGATGCGGCGATGGATCTCGTCGCCGACATGTTCCTCGGTGGATTGCATCAACCGGGCGCGCAGCCGGCGCAGATTGAAGAACAGGGCCTTCTGCGCCGAGGAGGTCCCGCCGCGCACGATCGACCAGTTGCGCAGGATGTAATCCTGGATCGAGGCGCGGATCCACCACGTCGCATAGGTGGAGAAGCGGACGTCCCGCTCCGGCTCGAACCGGGCCGCGGCCTCCATCAGGCCGACATGCCCTTCCTGGACGAGGTCGGCCATGGGCAGGCCGTAGTGACGAAAACGCCCCGCCAGGGCGATGACGAGGCGCATATGGGCCGAGATCAGACGGTGGAGAGCCCGCTCGTCGCGCTCGTCCTTCCATCGGACGGCGAGGCCCCGCTCTTCTTCCCGGGCCAGGAAGGGCGCCTCCATGGCAGTCCGTATGAACTGCCGTCGAATTCCCGCGATCTCAGCCATCCGCCTGCCTCTTGTTGCCGAGTGCTGTTGCGGCGTCGGACCCAAGGACCCGACGCGCAGGCGCCACCGGGGGGTGACGCCAGGCAACCGACAACGGAAGGCAAAACGGGAAAGTTCCGTCCCGATGCCCCACAATGCGACAACGCAGCGGCCACGAATTCGTGTTCCGTCGGGAAGACATGGGATCCCGCCCCGCGCCGTCCAGCCCATGCCTTCGCGAACGGTCAGGGCCGTCGGGGGGAGCCGGCCGCGCGGACGCATAAAAAAACCCGGCCACCAGGGCCGGGTTGAATGTCGTTGTCGCGATGCGATGCCCGCCTCAGGCGGCTTCCTCCTGAAGGTCGTCGCCCTCGCTGTCCCCCTCGGCCTCGGCTTCGGGCTCGGCCTCGTTCTTCGCCCGGCGGGGCGACTTAGCGAGGCTCTGCTCGATCAGCTTCAGCGCCTCGGTCTCGGTGATGCGGTTGACCGAAGAGATCTCGCGCACGATCCGGTCCAGAGCCGCCTCGTACAATTGGCGCTCGGAATAGGATTGCTCGGGCTGGGCCTCGGAGCGGAACAGGTCGCGCACGACCTCGGTGACGGAGAGCAGATCACCCGAGTTGATCTTGGCCTCGTATTCCTGCGCGCGGCGCGACCACATGGTGCGCTTGATCCGGGCGCGGCCGGTCAAAAGGTCGAGAGCCTTCTTCACCAGTTCCGGCTCGGCGAGCTTGCGCATGCCGACACTGTTGGCCTTCGCCGTGGGGACGCGCAGGACCATCTTGTCCTTCTCGAACGAGACCACGAACAGCTCAAGCTTGTAGCCCGCGATTTCCTGCTCCTCGATCGCGGTGATGCGACCGACGCCGTGGGCCGGATACACGACAGCCTCGCCGGTCTTGAAGCCCTGCCGGCCTGTGGTCGTCGTCTTCTTGGCTGTGGTCATGCGAGAAGGGCCTCCACTGGCGCGCAGCGTTCGGCGCCGCGCGAAACCGTGTTCTTCCGGGCGGGACACCCGGTCTGCCTCGCCGCTCCCGAAACCCCCGCGCCCAGCGCGACGATCCCGGTCATTCCCCGGCGCGGCCGTGCAAGCACCTGGCGCGTCCGCCGAAGTCTCCTTCGGCGGCCGATCGCGTACTACTCCTAACAACCGAAAATCGAAGGCGTTTCAGCCGGAGGGAGCACGTCAGGCGCAAGCGACGGCAGGCGGATTGTCTACCACAATCCGGCGCGCAGATCAAAGCATCCCTGAAGACGCACGCGCGGACCAAGCGCGGCGTCAAAGAGTTTTACACTGGTGCCATGGGACAGGAATGACCTGGCCGCGTATCTGGGCTTCGTATGACGCAGCCCCGAGGAGGCCTCCAGCGAAGCGGCGGGGCTGAAAAAACTTCCCGCCCACTGGAAAGCCGCGGGCGCATGCGCGTCAGATCCTGTGAATTCGCCCCGAGCTCAGTCGCCAGATCCAGGATTCGGCGAGAAATGCGCCTCCAGCTTTCCGGCCTTTCCGTCCCACTCCTTGGCGTCGGCCGGAGCTTCCTTCTTCTGCGTGATGTTCGGCCAGGTTTTGGCGTAGTCGGCGTTCAGCTTCAGCCACGTGTCCAGATTCGACTCCGTGTCGGGCTTGATCGCTTCGGCCGGGCATTCCGGCTCGCACACGCCGCAATCGATGCACTCATCCGGATGAATGACGAGCATGTTCTCGCCTTCATAGAAACAATCCACCGGACAGACCTCGACGCAGTCCGTGTATTTGCACTTGATGCAATTGTCGGTGACGACGTAGGTCATCGGATGTCTTCGTCCTAAAACTCGACTTGGCCCGGGCAGAGCCTGGGGACGGCCTGCGCGCGCCAGCGGGCGCTGCGAGGGGAACGCCGGTGAGGCCCGGCGCGGAGCCGGGCTTCGGAGGCCAACGGCTCTAGACCCTGCCTCCCGGGCTGACAAGCGCGTGTGCGCCGCATGCGGTCCGCGACGGCCCGCTCGCGCGGGGGCTGTGGCACAGCCTCATCACTCGTGCGTCTCGACCGGCGGCCCGCCGCCGGACAGATCGTCGTACAGCAGCCGCGCTTCCGGGGCGGGGCCGCGCCGTACGCCGAGGCCGAGGACCCTTACAGCCAGGGTCGCGTGCGGCGCGGCCACCGTCACCACGTCACCGATGCCGATCGCCCGCGCCGGGTTCTCGGCCCGGCTGCCGTTCACCCGGACGAACCCGTCGGAGGCCAGCCGCGCTGCCAGGGACCGGGTCCGCGCGAAGCGCGCGAACCACAGCCATTTGTCGAGGCGCTGCCGGTCCTCCCGCATCCGCGGTGAAGGTCAGCGCTTCCCGCCGTCGCCGGCCTCGAGCTGCGCCTTCAGCGCGGCGAGCTTGGCGAAGGGCGAATCCGGATCGGGCGCCCGCTCGCGCCGGGGCGGCCGCTGGTCGGGCCGCGGGCCGGCATGGCGCTGCTCCGCATTGCGCTGATCGTCGCGGCGTTCCGGCCGACCGCCCTCGAACCGGTCGCGGCGTGGACCGCGATCCCGTCCGGGCCGCGGGCCGCCGTCGCCACCCTCGGCGCGGCGCTGCTCCGGCCGGCCGCCATCCGCGCGTCCCTGGCCCGGGTTCTGGCCCGGCTGTCCCGCATCCCGGCCGCGTCCCGCGCCGCGGGGGCGATTCTGCGGACGCTGGTGCGCCGGGCGCTGATGCCGCTGCAGGCGCCAGACGTCGATCTGCAGAACCTCCGCGGCGGGTTCGCCCTCCGCGGCCGTGCCTTCGGCCGCATCGGCCGCAGTGGGCTCCGCCTCGGCCGAGCCGGGCGCGGCCTCCTCGGTGGCGGAGACCGGCTCGGCGGCCGGCGCAGCCTCCTGGGGAGCCTGGTCCGGTTGCTCCGATCCGGCGCCGGTCGCCTCCGCGTGCGGCGCATCGCCCGCGGGCTCCTCGGCCTGCTCTCCGGCGGTCGCATCGGCTGCGAGGTCCGACGCCTGATCCTCGGTCGGGGACGCCTCGGCCTCGACGGCCGGGACCTCATCCCCCGGGGAGGCGTGTTCTGCGGCGGTCTCGCCGTCCTCCGCGGCCGGAGCCTCGTCGCCGGCCGGCTCCGCGGCATCCGCCTGCGCGGCAATGGCCTCGTCGGAAGACGCCTCGGCCGGGGCGGCCTGTGCGGCCGGCGCCGTGGCCGCGGCGGGGACGAGCGGCACCGTGATGGCGGGGCCCGGACGCGTCTCCACGTTGTAGCCCAGGGACTTCAGGATCGAGGCGAAATCCTCGCCCGAGCAGCCGACCAGGGAGGTCATGCCGACGGTGGCCACGAAGCCGTCGCCGTCGGCCGTTCCGTCCGGCGGGGCGCCCGGGGTGGTGCCGGGGCGATAGGCGATGGCCGGGCGGATCAAGTCGGCGAGCCGCTCCAGGATGTCGACGCGCACCGCGCGCTCGCCGCTGACCCGGAAGCCGGCCGCGCGGTACAGCCCCTTGGCGATCTCGCGGTCCACCTTGATCGAGGTGCGGCCGGAGCCGGCCAGATGCGCGATCTCGTCGAGGCCGCGCTGGTCGAGGCCGCCGTTACGCAGGGCCCAGAGCTGCGCCGCGAGCGTCCGGGGCGCCGGCTTGAGCAGGGCCGGCAGGAAGATGTGGTAGGCGCCGAAGCGGACGCCGTGGCGGCGCAGCGCCCCGCGGCCGTCCTGATCGAGGCTGCGCATCTCGTGCGCCACCTTCGAGCGTTCCAGCACGCCCAGCGCCTCGACGACCTGGTAGCCGATGCCCTTGGCGAGACCCGTGAGGTCCGCCGCGGTCTCGATCTCCATCAGAGGGCCGAGCAGGCGCACGATGTAGGCTTTCAGCCACGCATCCAGGCGGGCCTCCACCTTCTCGCGGTGCGCGCCGGTCAGGCTGTCGTCCGCCAGCAGACGGATCTGCGGGGCGAACAGCTTCTCGCCGGGGGTGAGCTTGGCCACCGGCGCGCCGGTCCACCGGATCGTGCCGTCATGCGAGAGCACGAGGGTCGAATCGGCGGTCGCGGCGAATCGTTCGGCCCGCGCCTCGATCTCGCCCGCGAGCGCCTTATCGGCGGCGCTCCTCAGGGTCTTGGCCTCGTGCCCTTCGGCGCTGGCATCGGGAACGAACAGGAATCCGTGAAGGTGGCCGACATGCTGACCCTCGACGGTGACGTCACCGTCGGCGGTGATCTGGGCTTCGAGCATCGTGTTCTCTCTCAGGCGCCGCATCAGGACGCTGGTGCGCCGGTCGACGAAGCGGCTCGCGAGGCGTTCGTGCAGGGCGTCGGACAGTCTGTCCTCTACCCGACGTGTCTCGCCCTGCCAATGTTCCGGGTCACGCAGCCAGTCGGGTCTGTTGGCGACGAAGGTCCAGGTGCGTCCCTGGGCGATCCGACGGGACAGCGTGTCGATGTCGCCGTCGGTCCGATCGATCATCGCCACCTGCTCGGCGAACCACGTGTCGGGGATGCGGCCGGCCATCCCCTTCATGAGGAATCGGTACAGCTGGGCCACCAGATCGGCGTGCACCTGCGGATGGACCTTGCGGTAGTCCGGCACGCCGCAGACGTCCCAGAGCCGCCTCACCGTGGCGGCGCTGCGCGCCATGTCGCGGATGTCGTCCTCCTTCATGAGGATCTCGAGGGCCTGCTGATCCTCGCCCATGGGGGCGCGGGTCAGCCCCGATTCGCGCGGGTGCTCGTCGAGGCTCGCCTGCAAGCCCTCCAGGCTGCCGAAGCGCAGGTCCGGATTGCGCCATTGCAGGATGCGGAGGGGATCGAAGTCGTGGCTCTCGAGCCGCTCCACCAGCTCGGCCTCGAAGGTCGGGCAGCGCCCGGTGGAGCCGAAGGTGCCGTCGGCGAGGTGGCGCCCGGCGCGGCCGGCGATCTGGCCCATCTCGGCGGGGGTGAGCTTGCGGAAGCGGGTGCCGTCGTACTTCCAGTTCGCCGCGAAGGCGACGTGGTCGACGTCGAGGTTGAGGCCCATCCCGACGGCATCGGTGGCGACGAGGTAGTCCACGTCGCCCGCCTGGTACATCTCGACCTGGGCGTTGCGGGTCCGGGGGGAGAGCGCGCCGAGCACCACTGCGGCGCCCCCGCGCTGACGCCGGATCAGCTCGGCAATGGCGTAGACCTCCTCGGCCGAGAACGCGACGATCGCGGTGCGCCGGGGCAGGCGCGACAGCCGCTTCTCCCCCGCGAAGGTCAGTTGCGAGAGCCGCGGCCGGGTCGTGGTGTGGACGTTGGGGATCAGGTCCTGAACCAAAGGCAGCATGGTCGAGGAGCCGATCAGGAGGGTTTCCTCCCGGCCGCGGACGTAGAGCAGGCGGTCGGTGAAGACGTGGCCGCGGTCCATGTCGGCGGCGAGCTGGATCTCGTCGATGGCCACGAAGGCCACGTCGAGGTCGCGGGGCATCGCCTCGATGGTGCAGATCCAGTAGCGCGGTCGGTCCGGCTTGATCTTCTCCTCGCCGGTGACCAGCGCGACCTTCTCGGGGCCGACCTTGGCGACGACGCGCAGGTAGACCTCCCGGGCGAGAAGCCGCAGGGGCAACCCGATCATCCCGGTCGGGTGCGCGAGCATCCGCTCGATGGCGAGATGCGTCTTGCCGGTGTTGGTCGGCCCGAGGACCGCGGTGACGCCGCGGGCGCGGGCATCGCGGGACAGCGAGCGGCTGGGCGAGGGGCGGAGCAGCGCGTCGATGGTCGGCGGTTCCTTCGAACGGGAAGGCCGTCGCGGCGCCGTCGCGGCGCGGGCGGGGAGGCGGGTTCGACCGACCGGCCGGGTCTCAGGGACGGTAGCGCCGGGACGGTCCGCCCTCATATGGGATGCCGCCCCCGCCAGGTCCAATCTGGGGCGTGATCATCGGGAAGATGTCGATCTGCGTCGTCGGCGTGCCCGGCTGCGGTGCCACGTCGGCGCAGAGCGTGTCGGGCACCGCCACGAGGGGGCCGCGCCGCGGCGGCCGGTGCTCGACGACTTCGGCCGACGAGAAGGCGTCGCCGCCGCAGCCCGGATCGGCGGTGCCGGCGCTCAGGGGCTGCGCGGCCGCCGGGCCGGTGACGACGGCCAAGGCGAGGGCGATTCGGAGAGCAAGCGGGCGCATCCGCCGATTATCGCCGGGAACGTGAAGATTTCCTCCACCTCCGGCCGCGCGCTCCGGAGCCGCCTCCTCTGGGCCCGCAGGCACCTGAGGGAGAGCGCCACGGTTTCAGGCCTCGCGCTGCCCGAAGGCGCGGCGCTCCGGGCTGAGGGCGGCGCGGGCTGCATCGACCGCGGGCTCCGAACGCCAGGCGGATCAGTCGACGCCTTCGACGAGGACCACCTCGCCGATCCCCGCCGGCCGGCGCTTGGCGACGGCGGCCTGGTACTCGGGCGAGAAATAGTAGGCGCGCGCCGCCTCGTAGGACTCGAACTCCAGCACGACGTTGCGCGGACGGGCCTCGCCCTCCAGCGCCTCGCAGCGGCCGCCGCGCACCAGCGGCGTGCAGCCGTACTTGCGCATGGCCTCGGAGGCCATGGCGGCGTAGTCCTTGTAGGTCTCCGGATCGGTGACCGTCATCCGGACGATGATGTAGCCCTTGGGCATTGGCTGACCTCCCTGGCGCGGCTGTCGCGCCGCGCGGACGTGCCGGGAAAGCCGCGGGCGGTCAAACCGCCGCTACTGCCCGGGCAGGCTCGCCTGTGCGACGCTGGTGCCGGCGGCGCCGGCCGTCCCGGTCGTCCCCGCATTGCCGCCCTGGCTCCAGCGCGTCGCCTCGATGATGTTGGTGCCGATCGTGGTGAGCACCGAGATGCGCAGCGGGATCAGGACCCGCGTCCCCTCGACGGGGGCGAGCCAGACCGACATCTCGCGGTTCTCCTCCATGAACTTCACCCCCGGCCGGTCCGGGCGGTGGCCGGCCACCGCCTGGTAGCGGGCGTTGCAGACGAGCACCGGGCCGGCATAGCCGGGCTTCTGAACCGGGCGCGTCTCGGCGTAGCTCAGCACCACGTTGAAGCGGGTGGCGCCGTCGAAGACCGGCAGGGTGCGGTTGCAGTTTTCCGGATCGAGGGGCTCGCCGCGTCCCTGAGTCGGCATCAGCAGGGCGCTGACCGGGTCGATGATGCCGCGCTTGTTGGAGGCAGTGACCGGCACGCGGTCCTGCATGTCGACGAGGGGCGGTGTGATCTCGGCCTGGACCACGTTGCCGTGCGCCAGGGCCATGCGCACCGCGATTCCGGAACTGGCCGTCTGGGTCGCGATGGCGAAGGCCCCGGGCTGCGGTGCCGCCGCGAAGCTTCCGGAGGCCCGGGCCGAGCCCTTGCCGCCGGTGATCGCGCCGACGAGGCCCGTGAGCACCGCCGACACGTCCATGAGGTAGCGGTCGCGGTCGAACGAACCGGCCAGCCGCGCCGTGCCGATCGGCAGGCCGGCGAGGTTGATGCCGTAATCGACCGCCACGGTCGCGGCAGCCCCCGCGGCCCGCTTCGCGCGCGACGCCCGCGAGGCGGCATCGGCCGGAGCCATGAGGGCAGCGAGGGCGAGGAGGCTGCCCGCGAGGCGCCCGGCAGCGTGCTTTGTCACAGGCTTGATCATCCGACGGATTGGCGTGGCGCTCATGATCCGGATCGCATCCCAGGGCGGGCGGCCCAAGACACGCGCTCGGACACACCCTCTCGAACACCCCCGCGCGTCGGACGCCTCTCGAGGCCCGGAGCCGGGAGAGGCACCTTCCTGCAGGTGGAAGAAGGCTATATCCCGGCATCGTGGTTAACAGACCGTTGGGCGGCCGGGGCGGCCCGGGCGGCTCTGCGGTCGGCGGGCACCTTGACGCGGCGCGCCTTCGTCGCCTATAGGCTCGCGCCTTCAACAGGACTCCGCCGGACCTGGAACACGCAATGGGCGCCGCCTGCTGCGACGATGATCGCGCCGGTCGCGATCGGGTCTATTCGGGCGGAACGAGACGGGATCGTTTTTTATCATGGCGCGCCGCTGCGAACTCACCGGCAAGGCCGTTCAGGTCGGCCACCTCGTGAGCCACTCGAACCGCAAGACCAAGTGCCGGTTCCTGCCGAACCTGTGCAACGTCACCCTCCAGTCCGACGCGCTCGGCAAGCGCGTCCGTCTGCGGGTCACCGCGCACGCCCTGCGCTCCGTGGAGCACCGCGGTGGGCTCGACGCCTTCCTGATCAAGGCTGGCGAGGGCGACCTGTCGCAGACCGCCCGCCTCCTGAAGCGCGAGATCCACAAGAAGCTCGCCGAGGCCCCGGCCGTCGCGGCCTGAGTCTCCGGGCTTCACGCCATCCTTCATCGGACGGTTCGAACCGCCGTGGCCCCCGAGGCCGCGGCGGTTTCCGCTTGCGCGCAACAGGCACCGTGATCCGGAA
Source organism: Methylobacterium sp. XJLW (assembly GCF_003254375.1). Taxonomy (NCBI): domain Bacteria; kingdom Pseudomonadati; phylum Pseudomonadota; class Alphaproteobacteria; order Hyphomicrobiales; family Methylobacteriaceae; genus Methylobacterium; species Methylobacterium sp. XJLW. The sequence continues at coordinate 2,849,253 of NZ_CP016429.1, forward strand.
AATCCCGTCCATGACCGCATCCTGAGGGGCCGCGGCAGCGGGCCGCGAAGGAGGGCCCCAGGGATCGGGCGGCCTGACGGAGGTTTCCTTCGCGGCCTCCGCGGCGCTCCGGCATCTCAGGATAAGAGGCCGGAGCGGATGGGCCTCGAGGCCGAAGAAGGCCCGCGGACGGTCAGCGCCGCCCGCCCGCCGCGCGCAGCATCCGGCCGGTCGGTGCCGGCGTGCCGTTCTCCTCGAACAGCTCCGCGAGCTTCTCGGTCATCGCCCCGCCGAGTTCCTCGGCGTCGATGATCGTCACGGCGCGGCGGTAGTATCGCGTCACGTCGTGGCCGATGCCGATGGCGAGCAATTCCACCGGCGAGCGCGTCTCGATCTCCTCGATCATCCAGCGCAGGTGCCGTTCGAGGTAGTTGCCGGCATTGACCGACAGGGTCGAATCGTCCACCGGCGCGCCGTCCGAGATCACCATCAGAATCTTGCGCTGTTCCGGCCGGCCGAGCAGGCGCTTGTGCGCCCAATCCAGCGCCTCGCCGTCGATATTTTCCTTGAGCAGCCCTTCGCGCATCATCAGGCCGAGGTTCTTGCGCGCCCGCCGCCAGGGGGCGTCGGCCGATTTGTAGACGATGTGGCGCAGGTCGTTCAGGCGGCCGGGATTCGGCGGCTTGCCGGCGGCGAGCCACGCCTCGCGGCTCTGGCCGCCCTTCCAGGCCCGGGTGGTGAAGCCCAGGATCTCCACCTTCACGCCGCAGCGCTCCAGCGTCCGCGCCAGGATGTCGGCGCAGGTCGCCGCCACGGTGATCGGCCGGCCGCGCATCGACCCGGAATTGTCGAGGAGCAGCGTGACGACCGTGTCGCGGAAGTTCGTATCCTTCTCCTGCTTGAAGGAGAGGGGCTGGTACGGGTCGATGACCACGCGCACGAGCCGCGCCGGGTCGAGCTGACCTTCTTCCAGGTCGAAGTCCCAGGCGCGGTTCTGCTGGGCGAGGAGGCGGCGCTGAAGCCGGTTGGCGAGGCGGCCGACCACCCCCTGCAGATGGGAGAGCTGCTTGTCGAGGTAGGAGCGCAGGCGCGCCAGCTCGTCGGCGTCGCACAGCTCCTCGGCGTGGATGACCTCGTCGAACCGGGGGTTGAACACCCGGTATTCGGGGCCGCGCGCCTCGTTGCCCTGCCGCTGGGGCGGCCGCGAGGCCTCCGAGGCCTCCTCGGATTCCGCATCCTCCGCCTCCTCGGGCAGCTCGCCCGAGGGCGCATCGGCGGATTCCTGGGCGCCGTCCTCGATCTCGTCGGAGGCTTCCTCGGAGGTCTCGATCTCGGCGCGCTCGCCCTGGCTCTTCTCCTCCGAATCGCCCTCGCTCGGGTTCTGCTCCTCGTCCTGGGCGTCGTTCTCGTCGTCGTTCTCGTCATCCTCGGCGTCGAACGGCGTCTCGTCCGACATGTCGAGGGAGGTGAGGAGATCGCGCACCGAGCGGGCGAACTTGCGCTGGTCCTCGATCGAGCCGATCAGCCCGTCGAGATTCGGGCCGGCCTTGGACTCGATATGCTCGCGCCACAGTTCGACGATCTTGGTGGCAGCCTCGGGCGGCTTCTGGCCGGTCAGGCGCTCGCGCACCATCAGGGCGACCGCGTCCTCCATGGGGGCGTCGGCCCGGTCGGTGATGGTCTCGTACTTGCCGCCGCGGTGGTAGCGGTCCTCCAGCATCGCCGAGATGTTGCTGGCGACGCCCGCCATCCGGCGCGAGCCGATCGCCTCGACCCGGGCCTGCTCGACCGCGTCGTAGACCGCCCGGGCGGCGGCATTCTCGGGGGCGAGGCGGCGATGGACGGCGACGTCGTGGCAGCCGAGCCGCAGCGCCATGGCGTCGGCATTGCCGCGCAGCACCGCGACGTCCTGCGCCGAGAGCTTGCGCGGCGGCTCGGGCAGCCGGGCCTTGTCGCCGGTGAGCACCGGCCGGTCGGTGGCGTAGGTGACCTCGACCTCGGAGCGCCGGGCGATGGCGCGCAGGCAGCCGGCCACCGAGCGCTTCAGGGGCTCGGCCACGGGTTCGCGGCGCTCGCCGGGCTTGCGGTTGGAGATGGACATGCGGGCTACCGGTCGACGTCGACTTCGAAGGGGCGATTCAGGATGTCGTCCCAGCTGTAGGGACACTCCGCGGGCAGGGTTTTGGGCGAGCGCCTCATCTGCCGGGCCGCCCCGAGGCGACCGAGGCGGAACCCGTCGCGCTGCGCTCGTCCAGGCTGGATCTCAACCCGGGGCTCTTCTTCCGCAGCTGGATCAGGATGCGCTCACGGTGCTCGGCGATGCTGAGCGTCGAGCTGCGGCGTTCCGGCTGATGATCCCATTCCAGCATGTGGAGCAGGACGATCTCCACAGCGCTGGTGAGCCGGTGATATTCGCTCAGGCCCACGTCGCTCAGCTCCTCGGCGATGTTGTCGAGGTCGAGGGCGTCCACCCGGCCGGCGCGGAGCAACGCCACCTGCTCCTGAACCCAGCTATAGAGATCATCCGCGTAGCGCGTCCGCCCCTCGGCATGCGGAGCCGCCGGAGCGTCCTCGCGGGTCGGGGCCGGATGCGCCATCGCGTCCTCCATGCAGATCAGCTCAGCGCGACGTTCACCGCGCTCTCGGGCAGCTCCTTGCCGAAGGCGCGCTGGTAGAACTCGGCCACCAGCGTCCGCTCCAGCTCGTCGCACTTGTTCAGGAAGGTCACCCGGAAGGCGAAGCCGATATCCTTGAAGATGTCGGCGTTCTCGGCCCAGGTGATCACCGTGCGCGGGCTCATGACGGTGGACAGATCGCCGTTCATGAAGGCGTTGCGCGTGAGATCCGCCACCCGCACCATCCGGTTGACGATGTCGCGGCCCTGGTCGCTCCGGTAATGCGTGGCCTTCGAGAGCACGATGTCGACCTCGCGGTCGTGGGGCAGATAGTTCAGCGTCGTGACGATCGACCAGCGGTCCATCTGGCCCTGGTTGATCTGCTGGGTGCCGTGATAGAGGCCCGAGGTGTCGCCCAGTCCCACCGTGTTGGCCGTGGCGAACAGCCGGAAGGCCGGGTGCGGGCGGATCACGCGCTTCTGATCGAGGAGCGTCAGGCGGCCCGAGAGTTCCAGCACGCGCTGGATCACGAACATCACGTCCGGGCGGCCGGCATCGTACTCATCGAACACGAGGGCCACGTTGTTCTGCAGCGCCCAGGGCAGGATGCCGTCCTGAAAGGCGGTGACCTGCTTGCCGTCCTTCAGGACGATGGCGTCCTTGCCGACGAGGTCGATGCGCGAGACGTGGCTGTCGAGGTTGATGCGGATGCACGGCCAGTTCAGCCGGGCGGCCACCTGCTCGATATGGGTCGATTTGCCGGTACCGTGATAGCCGGTGACCATCACGCGGCGGTTGCGCGCGAAGCCCGCCAGGATCGCGAGCGTCGTCTCCCGGTCGAAGATGTAGTCCGGATCGAGATCCGGCACGTGCTCCTCGGGCTCGGCATAGGCCGGGACCTTGAGGTCGAGGTCGATGCCGAAGACATCGCGGACGGAGACGGTGCGGTCGGGCAGCGCGGCGGGCGTATCGTCAGAGAGCATTCGGAACCTCGTGAGGCGCGGTCGCTCCACTCCCTAGCAGTGGAACATCCGCGCGAAAGGACGTCGAGCCGGGCCTCCGCGGCGGGGCGAAGCCATCCTTAGACGGCGACGCGCCCGGGCGCCACCGACCGGCATCGACCCCATATAGGGTCGCGCCGTGCGGATTGCCCTATCCCGGATGCGAACCGGCGTGCAGGGTTCGTGCCGGTCAGCAGAGTCCGGCCCCACGCAGCACGTCGTGAGCCCGGATGATGTCGCGCAGCCGCTCCTCGAACGACCGGTCGCCGCCGTTGGCGTCGGGGTGGAAGCGCTTCACCAGGATCTTGTACTGCGCCTTGATGGCGGCCGAATCCGCGCCTTCCTCAAGGCCCATCACGTCGAGGGCCCGGCGGACCGTGGCCGAGTGGCGGGGCTTGCGCGGCTCCTCGGGCTGACGCGCGCGCCGGCGGGCATCGCCGACGCCCTCGCCGCGCAGGATGCCCAGCGGATCGACATAGGCCCAGTCGCGGGCCGGCTCGTCCGCCGGTTTCGCCTGGCCGGTCCGGTTCACGCCCATCGCCCAGGTCGGGCGATGCCCGATGATCGCGTCCTTCTGGTAGGCCTGGACGGCGGCATCGTTCATGCCGTCGAAGTAGTTGTAGGTCGCGTTGTAGGCGCGGACGTGGTCCATGCAGAAGCGCCAGTACTGGCCCTCCGCCTTCCGGCCCTTGGGCGCCCGGTACAGACCCGGATGGGTGCAGCCCGGACTCTCGCAGACGCCCTCGGCCGCGGCTTTCGGCTCGTCGCAGGACGGTTTGATCCGGATGCTGTCGAACAGGCGCGAGTTGAGATCCATGACGGGCCGATTATGAGGGGGCAGACCTGAGACACAAGGGCACCGGGCCTGATGACGCATGCGCGGGATCGGGCTTGACGGCAGCCCACGAACGCGACGCGAGGGCAGGATGACGGATGGTGTGGGCGCGGGGGGCACCCTGCGGGACTGGATGGAGACGCGGCTGCGGGAGCAACTCGCGCCGGCGCGCCTCGACGTGATCGACGAGTCGCATCTGCATGCCGGTCATGCGGGGGCACGGCCGGGGGGCGAGACCCACTACCGGCTCGACATCGTCGCGTCGGCGTTCGAGGGCAAGAGCCGCGTGGAGCGGCACCGCTTGGTGAACGCAGTCCTGGACGATGCGTTCAAGCGCGGTCTCCACGCCCTCGCCGTGCGCGCCCGCACGCCGGCCGAGGCCGCCTGACCCGGCCGCGCGGCCGCCCGCGGGCAGCCCTCGGTCCGCGCGGGGCGGTGGCGTGGGCGGGGCAGCGGATGGAGGGGAATGTGGTTATGGGGATACCCCTCTGCATCCTCCGCCCCGCGCCCGACAAGCGGGCGCGGCGGCCGTTGACGATCCTGTCGGAGAGGCCGCCATGTCCCTGCGGGTGACGCCGCGCATCGCCATCGCGGAGGACGAGATCACCTTGTCCTTCATGCGTGCTTCGGGCGCGGGCGGCCAGAACGTCAACAAGGTCGAGACGGCGGTCCAGCTCCGCTGGCCGGTCCTGGATTCGCCCTCCGTGGATGACCGCGTGAAGGCGAACGTGGTGCGGCTCGCGGGGCGGCGCATGACCAAGGACGGCGTCCTGGTCCTCATCGGGCAGCGGCACCGGACGCAGGAGCGCAACAGGGCCGAGATCCTGCAGCGCCTCGTCGACCTCGTGGCCGAGGCCGCCAAGCCGCCGCCCCCGATCCGCCGGGCGACGAAGCCCACGAAGGGCTCCAAGGAACGGCGGATCGTCGCCAAGAAGAGCCGTGCCGTGATCAAGCAGGGCCGGGGCAGCTACCGGGATTCCGACGGCTGATCCCGCACCCGCCCCGGTGGGATCTCAGTGGATGGCGTCGATGACCTCGGCCTTCGGGCTGGCGTCGGGCGCCGGAGAGGAGCCCGCCACCAGCGTGCTGCCCGGCTTGGCGATGGTCAGCACGATCGCGATCAGCGCCAGGATGGCGGCGAGCGCCGCCGGGAACAGGAAGGCCGATTCGCCGTAGCGGATGTCGAGCAGGCCGCCCACCACCGCGCCGGTGCTGAGACCGGCCCAGAGCGGCGCCTGGATCCAGAAGGAGGGCGCCACCGTGCCGAGCAGCAGGTTGGCGCAGCCGGTGCCGAAACGCACCACGGCGCCGGTGACGTAGGTGAGCGCCAGGGAGCGGCCGCCCTCGTCCTGCAGCGTCGCGTTCTGAAGGCCCAGCGCCAGGACGATGGGATAGGCGTGCAGCGGATAGGCGAAGGTGCCCCACGGCATCAGCAGGCCGCCGGCGAGCAGCAGGGCCTGGAGCGTCAGCAGCACGGCGAGGCGCCAGCGCCCGACCCAGGCGGCGATCAGAGTCCCCAGGAAGGCGCCGAAGCAGAACATGCAGATGGTGCTGGCGACGCGGGTGACATTCTCCCAGTCGCCATTGGCCACCGCCACGCCGAAGCGGGTGGTGTTGCCCGACATGAACGACATGAACAGCTGCGAGAATTCCAGGAAGCCGATGGAATCGGCGCAGCCTGCGAGCGCGGCCAGGGCGATCGCGAACGGGATGCGGGTCCGCGGATCGGCCGGAAAGGACTTGTCGGCCGGCGGTTCTGGCTTCCGCTCCGGTGTCGCGCGGCCTGTCCTGTTTCCGTAATCCGCCATGCTGATCCCCCGATCGAGCGGCCGCGCCCATTCGCGGCCGACAAACAATGGACGAAGAGCCAAGCGGTTTCATGCCGATGTGCGGCGCAGCACAACGACGCGCCCCGGCACCGGCCGCCCACCCTCGCGCCGGATGTGGGCGGGACGCAGAGTCAGGATCTCCAGTCCGGCGCCGGCGGCCGTCGCCGCGATGTGGGCATCGGCATGGGCATAGCGTCCGTCCTTGCCCAGGACCGAGCCGGCACCGTCGTGGGATTGCACCGTGACGGCGCCGAGCCCGCCCGGTCGCAGGACCCGGCCGATCCCCGTCAGGAACGCGGCGAGGTCCGCCACGTAGATCAGGACGTCCGCGGCGAGGCAGAGATCGGCGCAGGCCTCCGGCATGTCCGCCAGGGCGGCGGAGAGGTCGCCTTCGATCAGGCGGTCGTAGAGAGGCCGATCCCGCCACGTCTTGGCCCGCGCCAGCGCCAGCATCCCGGTGGAGAGGTCGATCCCGGTGAGGTGATCGACCCGGTCGCGCAGAACGGTGCCCATCAGCCCCGTGCCGCAGCCGAGATCGAGCGCGACCGGGAAGCGCTCCGGGACGCCCGGCAGGGCGTCGCGGACGCGTTGCGGGCCGACATAGCCCAGGCCCTCCACGAGGTGGTGCTCGAAACGCGGCGCGTAGTCGTCGAATAGAGCCCGGACATAGGCGGGCGACAGGACCGGGAGGCCGTCGCCGACATCCAGGCGGACGAGATGCGTGCGCACGCCCAGCCTGTCCTCCGGATCGATCTCGAGGGCGCTGGCATAGGCGCGTGCCGCCGCGGCACGCAGGGCCGGATCGGCGCCGGAGGCCGCCAGACCCTCCCGCGCCCGGCCCAGCAGGAGCCAGGCGGGCGCGTAGCGCGGAGCAAGGTCCAGGACCTGCTCGGCGAGGTCGGCGGCGCCCGCATGGTCGCCGTCGGCCAAGCAGGCCTCCGCGTAGCGATAGCGGCGATCGGCGAGGAGGTCGCCGGAACTGAGCTGCGAGGCCATGCGTCTGCCGGGTCGGGGGCGCCTATATATCGGGGCCACCGGCGGACTCCACCGGCTGCACGGACCCGATGCCGATACGCGCCAGCGATCTCCTCACCCTGACCCGCGAGGGTCTCTATTGCCCGCTCGGGCGCTTCCACGTCGATCCGACCTGGGCGGTGGAGCGCGCGCTGATCACCCACGGGCACGCCGACCATGCCCGCGCCGGCCACGGACAGGTTCTGGCGACGCCCGAGACCCTGCGGATCATGGCGGTGCGCTACGGCGCGGAGTTCTGCCGCCAGCGGCAGGAGGCGCCGCTCGGTGCGGCACTCCGCGTCGGCGACGTCACCGTGCGCTTCGCGCCGGCGGGCCACGTGCTCGGCTCGGCGCAGATCGCCATCGAACGGGACGGGGTCCGGGTCGTGGTCTCGGGCGACTACAAGCGGGCGCCGGATCCGACCTGCCTGCCCTTCGAGGTGGTGCCCTGCGACGTGTTCATCACCGAGGCGACCTTCGGCTTGCCGGTCTTCACGCACCCCGACACGCGGGGCGAGGTCCGCAAGCTCCTCGACTCGGCGCGGCTGTTCCCCGAACGCGCCCACATCGTCGGCGCCTACGCGCTCGGCAAGGCGCAGCGGGTGATGGCGCTTCTCCGGGAGGAGGGCTGGGACCGCCCGATCCACCTGCACGGCGCCATGGAGAAATTGACGACGCTGTACAAGGAGGAAGGGGTGCCGCTGGGCGATACGCCCAAGGTCGTGGCTGCCGAGCGCAAGGACCTGCAGGGGGCGATCGTGATCTGCCCACCCTCGTCGATCCAGGATCTGTGGTCCCGGAAATTCCCCGATCCCGTGACCTGCTTCGCCTCGGGCTGGATGCGGGTGCGCGCCCGCGCCCGCCAGAAGGGCGTCGAGCTGCCGCTGGTGATCTCCGACCATTCCGACTGGCCGGACCTCTGCCGCACCATCCGCGACACCGGTGCCGGCGAGGTCTGGGTCACGCACGGTCAGGAGGATGCGCTGGTCCATTGGTGCGGGACGCAGGGCATCAAGGCCAAGCCCCTCCACCTGCTCGGTTACGGCGATGACGGCGAGGCCGAGCCGGGCTCCGTCGAGGCCGGCTCCGGGACGGAGGCGGCGGCGTGAACGCATTCGCCCACCTCCTCGACCGCCTCGCCTACGAGCCGCGCCGCAACGCCAAGTTGCGGATGCTGCAGGACTATTTTTCGCGCACCCCCGATCCTGAACGCGGCTACGCGCTCGGTGCCATGACCGGCACGCTGAGCTTCCGCGAGGCCAAGCCGGCGCTGATCCGCGGACTCGTCGAGGAGCGGATCGACCCGGTCCTGTTCCGGCTGTCGCACAACTACGTCGGGGATCTCGCCGAGACGACGGCGCTGATCTGGCCCGTCCCATCTCTCTCCCCCCCCGCAGAGGCGGGAGGGGATGGGGCCGCCGGGATCGGCCACAACAACCCGCCGCCACCGAGTCTGGCCGAAGTCGTCGAGACGCTCAGCACGATCCCCAAGCGCGAGCTCTCCCGTCACCTCGCCGGCTGGCTCGATGCCCTCGACGAGACCGGGCGCTGGGCGCTCCTGAAGCTCGTCACCGGCAACCTGCGGGTCGGCGTCTCGGCGCGGCTCGCCAAGACGGCCGTCGGCGCCTTGGGCGGCCACGAGGCCGATGCCGTGGAGGAGGTCTGGCACGGGCTGACCCCGCCCTTCGCGACCCTGTTCGCCTGGGTCGAGGGCCGGGCCGAGCGGCCCGAGACCCTGAATCCCGCCCCGTTCCGGCCGCCGATGCTGTCGCACCCGATCGAGGAGGAGGCCGACCTCGAGAAGCTGGAGCCCGAGGCCTTCTCGGCCGAGTGGAAGTGGGACGGCATCCGCGTCCAGCTCGTCGGCGGCCCCGACCGGGCGGGTCAGCAAGTCGGAAAGGTCTATTCCCGCACCGGCGAGGACATCACCGGGGCGTTCCCGGATCTCGCCGAGGCCATCACCTTCACGGGGGCGATCGACGGCGAATTGCTGATCCTGCGCGAGCGGCGCGTGCAGAGCTTCAATGTCCTCCAGCAGCGCCTGAACCGGAAGGCGGTGACGGCCAAGCTCCTGGAGGAGTTTCCCGCCCATGTCCGGGCCTACGACCTCCTCACCCTCGCGGGCGAGGACCTGCGGGCCGAACCCTTCGAGGCCCGTCGGGAGAAGCTGGAGGCGCTGGTCACCCGCCTCGACCACGCGCGGATCGACATCTCGCCCCGCGTGCCCTTCGCGGATTGGGCGGCGCTGGCAGCCGCCCGCGCGGATCCGGCCTCGGTGGGGGCGGGCGAGGATGCCGACGCCATCGAGGGCGTGATGCTCAAGCGCCGGAACAGCCCCTACCTGCCGGGCCGTCCCAAGGGACCGTGGTGGAAGTGGAAGCGCGAGCCCCACATCGTCGACGCCGTGATGATGTACGCCCAGCGCGGGCACGGAAAGCGCTCGTCCTTCTACTCGGACTACACGTTCGGGGTCTGGCGGGCGGCGCCCGAGGGCGGCGACGAGCTGGTGCCGGTGGGCAAGGCCTATCACGGCTTCACCGACGCGGAACTCGCCAAGCTCGACCGCTACGTCCGGAACAACACCACCAAGCGCTTCGGCCCGGTGCGCGAGGTCGCCCATGGACGCGACGCCGGGCTGGTGCTGGAGATCGCCTTCGAGGGCGTCCAGCGTTCGACCCGGCACAAATCGGGGGTGGCGATGCGCTTCCCCCGGGTCAGCCGCATCCGGTGGGACAAGCCGCCCGCCGAGGCCGACCGGATCGACGTGCTGGAACGGATCCTCGCTCGCGGCGAGCGCGAGATCGCGCCGGGGGCGACCCTGATGGAGGAGACCGGATGAGACGGGGAGACACCAGGGCCGGCACGATCGGTCGGGTCGAGGCGCTGGCCTCCGGCGCCGTTGAGCGCCACGCGAGCGGGCGCCTCACCATCGCAACCGCGGGGCCGGGCTTCACGGATTTCACCGCCGCGGTGGCGGCCTTCGTGCGCGGCAGCGGCATCCGGGACGGTCTCGTCACGGTGTTCTGCCGGCACACCTCGGCCTCGCTCACCATCCAGGAGAATGCCGACCCCGACGTCCAGACCGACCTGATGACCGCGCTGGACGGGTTCGCGCCGCGCAATGCCGGCTACGTCCACGGCGCCGAGGGACCGGACGACATGCCGGCCCATATCCGCACCCTGGTCACCGATTCGGCCCTCACCATCCCGCTGGTCGACGGAACGCTGGCGCTCGGCACGTGGCAGGGGATCTACCTGATCGAGCACCGCGACCGGCCGCATCGGCGGGAGATCGTGCTGAGCGCCCTCGGAGCCTGACGCCTCCACGGTCGCCGCAGGTGGAGCGAAGCGACCCGGGCCAGTGCGACCGGATCGGGCTCGGTGCGGCGAGATTGCGGCGCCCCGCTACCCCCGACGCCCCCGGGCCGGCTCAGCAACATGTGTAAACACACCGTCGGTTAACCATAGTGCACGCCTATGGGTCGTCGTCGGATCGGGAGCCGTGCCGCTCCGGCGAATGGAGACCCCGATGGGCCTTTTCACCGCGCTCTCGAATTCGATTTCCGGCGCCTCGGCGCAGTCGCTGGCCCTGAACAACATCTCGGGGAACATCGCCAACACCCAGACGGCGGGGTTCAAGTCCACCGAGACGAGCTTCGCCGACATGCTGGCCGAGACCGATCGCAGCACACAGCTGGCCGGCGGGGTGTCGCCGGGCACGCGCAACAGCCTGAACATCCAGGGTACGGTGCAGTCGACCGGCGTATCGACCAATCTCGCCATCTCGGGCAACGGCTATTTCATCGTCCGGAAGAACACCGGGACGACCCAGAGCCCGAGCTTCACCGGGGATACCGGCTACACGCGACGCGGCGACTTCGCACCGGACGCCAGCGGCTATCTCAGCAACGGTGCGGGCTACTACCTGTTCGCCGGCCCGTCGGCGACCGCGCCCGTCCAAGTCCCCACCGGCGCCAATACCCTGTCGAGCCTCACGGTCTCGCCGGCCGGCACGCTCACCGGCACGGCCGCGGATGGCAGCTCCGTGGCGCTCGGCTCGCTGCAGCTGGCGCAGTTCGGACTGCAGGACAATCTCGCTTCCCTCGACGGGGGGACCTACGTGGCGACGGGTCAGTCGGGCACGCCGAGCTACGGCCTCAACGGCGCGACCATCGCCGCCGGCTCCGTGGAGCAGTCGAACGCCAGCATCTCGGATCAGTTCTCGAAGATGATCGAGACCCAGCAGGCCTATACCGCCAACACCAAGGTCATGAGCACCACCGACCAGATGCTGCAGGACGCCATCGCGATGTACACCTGACGCGGTAGCGGGGCGGCCCGAGCGGTCGTCCAGGATCAGGGTGGCCCCCGGGACGGGGGCGAATGTCAGGACGCGGTCGGTCACGACACGGGGCAACCAATCACAGGAACTTCAGCGGGTCCTTTTCGGGCGGGGGCGGCGCCACATCGGCGCGGTTCCACCAGCCGCCGCCCAGGGCCACGAACAGGGCGGCGGTGTCGGCGTACTGCGTGGCGCGCGCCGCCGCCGAGGTGACCAGCGCCGAGAGGTAACCCTGCTGGGCGATCAGCACCTGCGAGGAGGTGATCGCCCCCGCCGTGTATTGCTTGCGGATCAGCCCGAGGCTCTGGTTCGTGGCGCTCACCGCCGCGTCGGCGGCGGCCACGGCCTTTGCGTCGGCCTGGAGCGCCCGCAGCGCGTCGGCGACGTTCTGGAAGGCGGTGATCACCGTCGCCTTGTACTGCGCCTGCGCCACCGTCAGCGATTCCTCGGCGGCGCGCTGCCGCCGGAACAGGGTGCCGGCATCGAAGATCGGCGCCGTCGCCTGCCCGATGATCGTGAAGAACGCCGCCCCCGGACTTGTGACCTGAGCGATCCGGGTGGCGCTGGAGCCGCCCGTGGCGGTCAGGCTGAATTGCGGCAGGCGGTTCGCCACCGCGACGCCCACCGTGGCGCTCGCCTGCTGCACCAGGGCCTCCGCCGCCTTCACGTCGGGCCGCTGCTGCACGAGCCGCGAGGGCAGGCTCACCGGGAGCCGCGTCGGCAGGCGCAGGGCGGCGAGGTCGAAGGTCTCGGAGACCTCGTCCGAGGGCAGGCGCCCGGCCAGCGCGGTGAGCAGGTTGCGCTGCTGCGCGAGCGCCTTCTCCAGCGGAGGCAGCAGCTGCTGCGACAGCGCCAGCGCCGCCTGCTGCTGCACCACGTCGGCCCCGGCAATCTGCCCCAGGGAGAGCTGCTTGTTGTAGAGCTGCAGCACCTCGGTCTGCGCCTGGATCACCTTGCGGGTCGCGTCGATCTGCGCCCGCAGGGACGCCTCCTGGATCGCGGCGGCGACCACGTTGGCGGTCAGGCTCAGATAGGCCGCCTCTAGCTGGAAGCGCTGGTTCTCGGTGGTGGCCTCCAGGGACTCGATCTGCCGGCGGTTCCCGCCGAACACATCCGGATTGTACGAGACCACCGCCTGCGGCGTGGAGAGGCTGTAGAGATACTGGTTCTGGTTGTTGAGGGGCGATTGCAGGTCGAGGCCGGGCGCCTGGGCGCCCTGGATCTGCGGGGTCGCGGTCAGGCTCGGATAGAGCGTGCCCTTCTGGGCCAGCACGTTCTGCTGCGCCACCCGCAGGGAGGCCTGCGCGGCCTCCAGCGTCGGGTTGTTGGCGAGGGCCTGCTCCACGAGGCGGTTCAGCGCCTTCGAGTGGAACAGGGTCCACCACTGGCCGGGGATGTCGGCGCCGGAGACGAAGCTCTGGTCGGCCGAGCCGCCCTGCCGGGTCCGGATCTTGTCGGCCGCGGAGGGATTCTGCAGCGGTTCCTTGGTGTAGCGGCCGACCGGCGGATCCTCGGGCGGCACGAAGTTCGGGCCGACCGCGCAGGCCGACAGGCACAGGGAGGCCGCCAGCACAGCGGCTGCCCGTCTGCACCGTCCCGGCGCAAAGTCCACCATCCCGCCCCCGAAAACCCCACCTCGGTAGAGCGGCGCGGACCGCATCCAAGTCAATGCAACTGTCCCCTGTTGGCGCCCGCGGGGATGCCGTTGTGGCGCCCCTGCAACGGGCAGAGCCCCCGCTCGTGCGGTCGTGAACCGGCTCACGCGGCGGCCCGATGCGCGGACCGGGCCTGTGCGTCCGGGTTCGGGTGCCGTCGGGAGAACAGGGAGATCAGCACCGGCACGACCACGAGGATCAGGTTCGGCGCCAGGATGATGCCGCCCACCACCACGAGCGCCAGCGGCTTCTGCACCTGCGAGCCGATGCCGGTGGAAACCGCCGCCGGCAGCAGGCCGACGCAGGCCGCCACGCAGGTCATCATCACCGGGCGCATGCGCACCACGGCGGCGTGCCAGACCGCCTCCTGCCGCTTCCAGCCTTCGTCGAGCAGCTGGTTGTAGTAGGCGAGCAGGATCACGCCCTCCATGGTCGAGATCCCGAACAGCGCGATGAAGCCGATCGCCGCCGAGATCGAGAACGGCGTGCCGGTCAGCGCCAGGGCGAAGATGCCGCCGATCATCGCCATCGGGATCACCGACAGGGTCAGCAGCATGTCGGCCACCGACGAGAAGTTGATGTAGAGGAGCAGCGCGATCAGCAGCAGCGTGATCGGCACCACGAGGCTGAGCCGGGTGGCCGCCTCCTTCAGGTTGGTGAACTGCCCGACCCATTCCAGCCGGTAGCCCGGCGGCAGGTCCACCGCGTCGGCGACCTTGCGCTGCGCCTCGATCACCGCGCTGCCGAGGTCGCGGCCGCGCACCGAGAACTTCACCGGGATGTAGCGCTCCTGGTCCTCGCGGTAGATGAACGAGGCCCCCGAGACGAGATCGACATCGGCGATCTCGGAGAGCGGCACCTGGATGACGCCGCCGTTGGGGTTCTGGGCACCGACCGCGATGTTGCGGATGCCGGCCAGCGACGAGCGGTACTCCTTGGCGAGCCGCACCCGCATCGGGAAGTGACGGTCCGAGCCGTACTCGTAGAGGTCGCCCGCGGTCTGGCCGCCGATCGCCGCCTGGATGGTGGTGTTCACGTCGCTGATCGAGAGGCCGTAGCGGGCGGCCTTGTGGCGGTCGACATCGATCCGCACCGTCGGCTGGCCGAGGGATTCGAAGACCGACAGGTCGGTGACGCCCGGGACGCTGGCGAGGGCTGCCTTCACGGCATTGGCGGTCTTGGTGAGCTGGGTGAGGTCGTTGCCGTAGATCTTGACCGAGTTCTCGCCCTTCACGCCCGAGGCGGCCTCCTGGACGTTGTCCTCGATATACTGCGAGAAGTTGAACTCGATGCCGGGAAACTCCGCCTCCAGCTTCTTGCTCAGGTCCTGGATCAGCGTCTCCTTGTCGAGGCCCTTGCGCCACTGGTCGATGGGCTTGAGCGGCGCCAGGATCTCGACGTTGAAGAAGCCCGTGGCGTCGGTCCCGTCGTTCGGGCGGCCCTGGTGCGACAGGACGGTGGTGACCTCCGGGACCTCCTGGAAGATCTTGCGCATGCGCTGGACGTAGGCGTTGCCGGCCTCCAGCGAGATCGAGGCCGGCATCGTCCCGCGCACGTAGAGATTGCCCTCCTCGAGCCGCGGCAGGAATTCGAGGCCGAGATTGCGGGCCGTGAGCCCCGAGACCAGCAGCACCGCCAGCATCACGGCAAGCGCCAGGACGCGGTTGCGCAGGCCGAAGGCCAGCGCGCGTTCGTGGCCGACGCGCAGCACCCGCACGATGAGCGTATCGCGCTCCTCAAGCTTCTTCGGCAGCATCAGGGCCGAGAGCGCAGGCGAGACCGTGAAGGTGGCGAGCAGGCCGCCGAGCAGCGCGTACGCGTAGGTCTTGGCCATCGGGCCGAAGATGTGGCCCTCGACGCCGGTCATCGTGAACAGCGGCAGGAAGCCGACGATGATGATCGTCGCCGAGAAGAAGATCGCCCGGTTCACCTCGCGCCCGGCGACCGCGATGGTGCCGAGCCGGCCCGTCAGGCCGTCGGGCGGCGTCTCGCCCTTCACGTGGTCGGGCTCGGCGATGTGGCGGAAGACGTTCTCCACCATGATCACGGTGGCGTCGACGATCAGACCGAAATCGATAGCGCCCAGCGACAGGAGGTTCGCCGAATCGCCGCGCACCACCAGGATCAGGATCGCGAAGCCGAGGGCGAACGGGATCGTCGCCGCCACGATGATCGCGCTGGTGAGCGAGCCCAGGAACAGCCACTGCACGACGAAGACCAGCACCACGCCGAAGACGAGGTTGTGCATCACCGTGTGGGTGGTGGTGTGGATCAGGCCCGAGCGGTCGTAGATCCGCTCGATCTTCACGTCGGGCGGCAGGATCGTGGAGCTGTTGATCTTGTCGATCTCGGCCTCGACCCGTTCCAGCGTCGGCAGGCTCTTGCCGCCGCGGGTCATGAGCACGATGCCCTCGACGATGTCGGGCTGGTTGTCGTGGCCGACGATGCCGAGGCGCGGGGCGTTCGACACGCGCACCTCCGCCACGTCCCGCACCAGCACGGGGGTGCCGTTGACGAGGCTGATCATCGTGTCCTTGATGTCGTCCATGTCGCGGATCAGGCCGATGCCGCGCACCACCGCCGATTGCTGGCCGACGTTCAGCGTCTGGCCGCCGACGTTGATCGAGGCGTTGTTCAGCGCGTTGGTCAGCTGCACCAGGGTCAGGCCCTGGGCCTGGAGGCGGTTCAGATCGACCGCGACCTCGTATTCCTTGGCCTTGCCGCCGAAGGCCGTGACGTCCACGACGCCGGGGATCGCCTTGAACCGGCGCTGCAGAACCCAGTCCTGCAGGGTCTTCATGTCCATGGGCGAGTAGCCCGCCGGGCCGACGAGCTTGTAGCGCATGATCTCGCCCACCGGGCTCGTCGGCGAGATCTGCGGCGTCGCTCCGTTGGGCAGCGTCGGCGCCTGCGACAGGCGGTTGAGCACCCGCTGCAGCGCCTGCTCGTACGTGTATTCGTAGTTGAACTGGACCTTCACGTCCGAGAGGCCGAACAGCGAGATCGTCCGCACGACCTGGGCGTTGGGGATGCCGGCGAGCGCCACCTCCAGGGGGATGGTGATGTAGCGCTCGATCTCGTCGGCGGACTGGCCCGGGTTCTGGGTGATCACGTCGACCAGCGGCGGGACCGGGTCTGGATAGGCCTCGATGTTGAGCTGCGTGTAGGCGCCGTAGCCGACGCCGAGCATCACGACGAACAGCAGCACCACCAGCACGCGCTGGCGCAGCGAGAAGGTGATCAGGGCGTTCATCGGACCGGATCCCCGCTCAGGACGCCTTGTCGCCGGTGGCCGCCCGATCGATGAACAGGGCCCCCCGGGTGACCACCTGCTCGCCCGCGCGCAGGCCCTGGACGACCTGGGCATTGTCGCCGTTGATCAGGCCGAGCTTGACGTCGCGCGCCTCCACGGCTCCGTCGGGCCGCGCCACCCAGACATGGGTGCGGTCGCCCTCGTACACGATGGCGGCCACCGGCACGCTCGGGCTCGGCTCGCCCTTGCCGGTGATGATCGTGTAGGTGGCAAACATCTCCGGGCGCAGCACCCGGTCCGGGTTGTCGACCTCGCTGCGCACGGCCAGCCGCCGCGTCGCCGGGTCGAGGCTGGAGGCCATGTAGTTCACCCGGGCCTTGAACACCCGGGCGCCGAAGCCCGCCACCTTCGCCTCGACCTCCTGGCCGATGCGGATCTTCGGGATCTCGCTCTCGCGGACGTTGGCGACGAGCCACACCGTCGACAGGTCACCGATCACGAAGACCGGGTCGCTGGAGGCGGAGAGGTACTGGCCGGTGCCGACCTTGCGCTGGACGATCGTGCCGGCGATCGGTGCCCGGATCTGCGTCTCGGCGCTCATCGTGCCCTTCTTCTCGAAGGCGGCCATCTCGGCGTCGGTCTTGCCCAGCATCCGCAGACGGTTCTTCACCGCGTCGAGGGCGCCCTCGGCGGTCTTCAGGTCGCTCTGGGCGGCGATGACGTCGTTCTGGGCCGATTGGTAGTCCTTCAGGGCCGTCGCGTGGGCCTGGAACAGCTCCTGCTGCCGCTGCGCGATGGTCTGGTCGAGCTTCAGAAGCGCCTGCTGCTTCTGGAGGTTGTTCACGGCGGCCTGATAGTCGTTCTGCGCCTGGACCATGTCGGTGGCCTCGAGCGTCAGCAGAACGTCGCCGGCCTTCACGTCGTCGCCGGCGCGGGCCAGGACCTTCGTCACGCGGCCGGCATAGGGCGAGACGACCGGGACGTTGTCGTCCTCGTTGAGGGCGATCCGTCCCTCGGCGGTGCCCTCGGGCCGGAACACCAGGTTGGCGACCGGCAGGATCTCGAAGGCGGCGCGCTGCTCCTTGGAGGGCCGGAACACCCGTTCCACCGGGCCGGCCTTCTCCACATCGATGCCCGGGTCAGGGTTGGCTGGTGCGAACAGCCCCGTCAGCGCGGCGACGAGGTTCGAGGCCGTCTCGCGGGTCCGGTCGGAGAACGCGAAGGCCAGGCCCGCAGCGGCCGCGAGCAGGACGGCGACGACCAGGAGGCCGGACCACCGACGGTTGCGCGGGGGCACGGTGACGGCCTCGTCCTGGTCCAGCGGATTTCGGGCGTCCATGCGGATGATCTTCTAGGTCCGGGCGAGGGACCGGGCTGATTGACGAGGGTACGATTCGTGCCAGGACGACGCCAAGATCAATGCGATCGCTGGTGCTTTTCTATGGCGCTGCGCGGGATGGTTCCCGGCAGCAACGCGTGCCTAGAGCAAAGCTTGTCAGACAGGCAATCGATCTGGCGCCCCAGTCGCGAAACCGTGTGGCCCCGTCTTCCTTTGACGGGATTTGTTACAATATGACAACGCTCGCGGGGCCTGACCCGCCCGATCCCGATTCCGTCACCGAAGAACCCGTCATGTCCGAAACGAGCAACGCTCCCGCCCCGGCCGCATCCGGCTCAGCCGCCGGCAAGATCCCGGTCACCGTGCTCACCGGCTATCTCGGCGCTGGCAAGACCACGCTCCTCAACCGGATCCTCACCGAGAATCACGGTAAGCGCTACGCCGTGATCGTCAACGAGTTCGGCGAGATCGGCATCGACAACGACCTCGTCGTCGGCGCGGACGAGGAAGTGTTCGAGATGAACAACGGCTGCGTCTGCTGCACGGTGCGCGGCGACCTGATCCGGATCATGGATGGGCTGGTCAAGCGCCGAGGCAAGTTCGACGCGATCATCGTCGAGACCACCGGCCTCGCCGATCCGGCCCCTGTGGCGCAGACCTTCTTCGTCGACCAGGACGTGGGCGAGGCCGCCCGCCTCGACGCGGTGGTGACGGTGGCCGACGCCAAATGGTTGTCCGACCGCCTGAAGGACGCGCCCGAGGCGAAGAACCAGATCGCCTTCGCGGACGTGATCCTGCTCAACAAGAGCGATCTCGTCTCCCCGGCCGACCTCGACCGGGTCGAGGCCGAGATCCGCACGATCAACCCCCTGGCCAAGCTCCACCGCACGCAGAACTGCGCGGTGCCCCTCGAGGCCGTGCTGGAGCGCAACGCCTTCGACCTCGACCGCATCCTCGACGTCGAACCCGACTTCCTGGAGGCGGGACACCACCACCATCACGATTCCGACATCCGCTCGGTCTCGGCCAAGATCGAGGGTGAGGTCGATCCCGACAAGTTCATGCCGTGGATCTCGAACCTGACCCAGTCGCAGGGTCCGGACATCCTCCGGTGCAAGGGGATCGTGGCCTTCCCGAACGAGCCGAAGCGCTTCGTCTTCCAGGGCGTGCACATGATCCTCGACGGCGACGTGCAGGGCGACTGGGGGAAGGACGAAAAGCGGGTCTCGCGGGTGGTGTTCATCGGGCGCAACCTCGATCCGGCGGCGATCACGGAGAGCTTCGAGGCCTGCCGCGCGTGAGCCGACCGGCCGCCTCCCACGGGGGCGGCCGGGCCCTGAGCGCCGCCCGAAGGCGATTCTCAACGATTGGATGGCATCACGGCACGAGCGGGCCAGCGTAACCGGCCCGTGGAGCCCGCGTAGCCATGGCCCACACCGCAGCGCCTGCAGGCCCGGTCCCGTCCGGGATCGCGGGCGGACTCCCGCTCATCGTGGCCGTCGAGGGGCTGGCCAAGGCGCTGTTTGCGGCGTTCATCTTCTTCGCCTGCTTCGCCTTCTCGGAGACCTCCCCGTACGACGCGGTGGCGATCCCCACGATCCTGCTCTGGCTCTGCCTCGGCGTGCGGCTGCACCGCGGGGCGGTGCCGCTGGTCGCACTCCTCCTGCTCTACCTCGCGGCCATCGTCTCCGCGCTGCTGCCCTACCTGAACGAGGAGTTCCCGGTCACCTGGACGGTGCAGCTGATCTACCTCGCGATCACCTGCATCTTCTTCGCGATGTTCTTCGCGGACGACACCCACGCCCGGATGGAGCTGGCGCTCAAGGCCTACACGGCGAGCTGCGTGTTCTCGGCGGTGCTCGGCATCGTCGGCTATCTCCAGTGGCTCGGGATCGAGGACCTGTTCTACAAATACGACCGGGCCTCGGGCACCTTCCAGGACCCGAACGTGTTCGGCTCCTTCCTGACGCTCGGCGCCCTCTACCTGATGCACGGCCTGCTCACCGGCTCGACCCGGCGACCGCTGGTCTCGCTCGTCGGCCTGCTGATCATCGTCGCCGGCATCTTCCTGTCGTTCTCGCGGGGCTCCTGGGGCGGGAGCGTCGTCGCGGTGCTTCTGATGGTGGGATCGGTCTATGCCGGCAGCACCGCCCCGCGCCTGCGCCGCCGCATCGTGCTCCTGACCCTCGCCACGGTCGTCCTCGGCACCGTCGCGGTGATCGGGCTGCTCTCGGTCGACCACGTCCACAAGATGTTCGAAACCCGCGCGGCCCTGACCCAGGACTACGACCAGGGCGAGACCGGCCGCTTCGGCAACCAGATCCGCGGCTTCGCGATGCTGCTGGAGCGGCCGTTCGGCATGGGGCCGATGCACTGGCGGCTGATCTTCGGGCTCGAACCGCACAATTCGTATATCGGCTCCTTCGCCAACGGGGGCTGGCTCGGGGGCACGGTGTTCATCGGCCTCGTGGTGATCACCGGCATCGTCGGGTTCCGGCTCCTGGCACGGCCGTCGCCCGTCCGGGCGCACGCGCAGATCGTCTGGCCGGCGCTGCTGATGTTCTTCCTGCAGGCGGTCCAGATCGATATCGAGAAGTGGCGCCACGTCTACATGATGCTGGGCATGGTCTGGGCGCTGGAGGCGGCGCGGCTGCGCGCGGGCGCGCCGCAGGCGGGTGCGCTTGAAACGCGGCGCTAGGCGCGGCATCGCTCGGCTCCGGCCGAGCTGCCAATCCGCACCCGGAGACGGTACGTGAACACACAGCCGGACAACGAGGGCGATCGGGTCGCCGCCCTTGAGGCCCTCGGGATCGTGGGCACGCCGCCCGAGCCGCATTTCGAGGCCGTCTGCCGGACAGCCTGCCGCCTGTTCGGCGTGCGCCACGCGTTCGTGGCCTTCCTCGGTGACACGCATCAGTGGCTCAAGACGCCCTGCCAGGCCTTGCCGACCACGATGCGGCGGGATCAGAGCCTGTGCCAGCACACGATCCGCAGCGATGCCCTGCTCGTCGTACCCGACACCCGTCTCGACGCGCGCTTCCGTGACCTGCCCGCCGTCGCTGCGCCGGACGGGATCCGGTTCTATGCCGGTATCCCGCTGAGCCTCGAGCCCGGCCTGCGGATCGGCACCTTCTGCCTCGCCGACCCGGAACCCCGAGCCGGTCTCTCGCCGGCGGACGCCGCCGCCTTCCGCGACCTCGCCGCGATCGTCGTGGCCCATCTGAGGCTGACGGAGGCCAATGCCAAGCGCGAACGCGAGATCGCGCAGGCCGCGATCCGCGAGGCGGTGATCCGCGAGCAGCATCGCGAGATCCATGCCCGGTCCCGCACTCAGGAGGCGGCGAACCACCAGCTCCTGATGGCCGAGCAACTCGCCAGCGTCGGAAACTGGCGCGTGGACCTCTCGGACGGTCAGCCGGTCTGGTCGGCCAGCCTCTACGCCATCGCCGGTCGCGACCCCGCGACACCGCCGCCGCGTCTCGACGCCTTCTCGCAGATCTACCATCCCGACGACCGCGCCCGGCTCGAGGCGATCGTCGCCGACGCGGTCGCCCGCAGAACGCGATTCGATTTCGAGGCGCGGCTGATCCGTCCGGACGGCGAGCTCCGCGACGTGGTCGTCCGCGGCATGTGCCGGGGAGAGGACCCCAATGCCGGCCTCGTCGGCGTTCTCATCGACGTGACCGAGCGCCGGCGCGCCGAAGACGAGGTGCGCCGGAGCGAGCTGCGCTATCGCGGCCTCGCCGAGGCGCTGCCGCTGCTGGTCTGGACCATGCGGGTCGGGGACGGACAGTCCACTTACGCCAACGCCCAGTTCCAGTCCTATTACGGGCCGATCGGGCCCGAGCGCGCGGAGCGCCTGATCCGGAACCACCCGGAGGATGCGCCCGCCATGGAGGCGGCCTGGACCCGGGCGGTCGAGACCGGGACGGGCTATAGCGGCCAGTGGCGGATCCGCCGCCACGACGGCCTCTACCGGTGGCACAAGATCTCGCTGATTCCGATCCGCCTCGATCCGGCGGACGGCGCTGTGGCGGAGTGGCTCGGGACCGCACTCGATGTCGACGACATCATCACGGCGCGGCTCGCCGTCGAGGAGGCCCGCGGCCTGCTGGGCATCGCCCTGGACGCCGCCGAGGCCGGCACCTGGGACTGGGACATGCGCACCGGGCTCGTCACGCTGAGCCCGGAAAGCGCCCGGATGCACGGTCTGCGGGATAACGGCGCTGCGCACACGCTGTCGGCGTCCGAATGGACTGCTTTGATTCATCCCGACGACGTCGCCGATGTCTGGATCGAGATCCGACGGGCGGTCGAGTCCGGGACCTCCTATGCGGCCGAATTCCGGGCCGGCGGGCGCTGGCTCTACGCGCGCGGGCGGACGCTCTGCGGCGCCGAGGGGCACCCTCAGAGCATGGTCGGCCTCCATCTCGACATCACCGAGCGCAAGGCGGTCGAGGCGGCCCTGCGCACCGCCACGCGGGATGCCGAGGCGGCCCGCACCGAGGCGGAGCGCGCGAGCGCGGCCAAGAGCGAGTTCCTCGCCGCGATGAGCCACGAGATCCGCACGCCGCTCAACGGCATCCTCGGCTATGCCGAGCTGCTCCTCGACGGCGATGCGATCCAGAGCGAGGACCGGCGCCGCCTGGAGCTGATCCAGAGTTCCGGAGCGGCCTTGCTCACGGTCGTCAACGACATCCTCGACTTCTCGAAGATCGAGGCGGGCGAGCTGACCCTCGATCCGGTCCCCTTCCCGCTGGTCTCGATCGTGGACGGGACGGTCTCGATCGTGCGCGGCAGCGCGCTGCGCAGCGGCCTCGCCATCGAGGCCCGGATCGACCCGGCCCTTCCGACCTTCGTGATCGGTGACGCGGGACGCTTGCGTCAGGTGCTGCTCAACCTCCTGAACAACGCCGTGAAGTTCACGCCCGAGGGTTCCGTCACGGTGACCGTGGAGCGGGAAGGCGATGATCGCGCCGCCGACGGTCGCCCCGGCGACGCGGTGCGGTTTTCCGTGATCGATACCGGCATCGGCATCGCGCCGGCGCAGCAGGACAGGCTGTTCAAGCGGTTCAGTCAGGTCGACGGCTCCATCAGCCGGCGGTTCGGCGGCACCGGCCTCGGTCTCGCGATCTCCCGGCACCTCGTGACCCTGATGGGCGGCGAGATCGGCGTCGAGAGCCGCGAGGGGGAGGGCTCGACCTTCTGGTTCCGCCTGGTGCTGCCGCGGGGCGAGCAGGGCGCCGACGCGGCGGAGGACCGGATCGAGGCGGATCCGGCGCTGCTGCGGTCGCAGTCCGTGGCCGCCCCGGCGGCCGGCGCCGTGCCAGCCTCCCCGATCCGGCTGCTCCTGGTCGAGGACGTCCCGCTCAACCAGGAACTGGCCTGCGCGGTGCTCGAATCCCAGGGCTACACGGTGGATGTCGCCGGGGACGGGGCCGAGGCGATCACGGCGGTCGGATCGTCCGTCGCGGCGGGGCGCGCCTACGATCTCGTGCTCATGGACGTCCAGATGCCCCGGGTCGACGGGCTCACGGCGACCCGGCGCATCCGCGCCCTGGCGCCGCCCGCCTGCGACATCCCGATCGTGGCCATGACGGCGAACGTCCTGCCGTCGCAGATCGAGGAACTGCGCGAGGCCGGGATGGACGATTATGTCGGCAAGCCGTTCCGGCGGGCCGATCTCTTCGCCACGATCAGCCGCTGGACGGCCCCGGGCGCCCGCCGCCCGGCGCGGGCCGAGGAGCCGCGCACCGTACCCGACATCGATTCCGCCGTCCTCGATGCCGCGGTTCTCACCGAAATGACGGCGAGCTTCGGCTCCGACCGGGTGGGGGCGCTGCTCGATCTCCTGGCCAACGAGCTGTCCGAGCGGTTCCGGCCGAGCGAGACCGACCGTCTTCAGATCGCTCACGACGCGCACGCCCTGGTGGCGGCGGCGGGGCTCCTGGGCTTCGTCGGCCTGTCGAGCCTGTGCCGCGAGGTCGAGGCCGCCGCCCATGCGGGGGCCGACCTGATGCCGCTGATCCGGCGCCTGGAAATCCAGCGGGCGACGGCGCTGCGCGCCATCCGGCAGCTGCGCGCGGCCTGATGCGACGCGGCTGAAGCGCGGGCCGGCGCCCCGACAGGGGCCGCCCCGCGCGGTTGGTCCCTATGCCTCGTCGGTCTCGGGCAGCGGGTCGCCGGTCCAGGTCGTCGCGAAGGCGGCGAGCTCCCGGGCGTCGGTGAAGGCCGCAACGGTGACCTCCCGCTCCGCCGGTTCCGCGCCCGGATAGGGCGCGAGCAGGATCCGCACCCGGGCCAGCCGGCCGCTGGGCGTTTTGTCGGCGATCCAGGCCTGCGCGTCCGGCGTGAAGCGTTCCGGGCCGTCGAGGGCCCGGGCGTCGGTGCGCAGCACGACCACGTAGGTGCCGAGGCTCGGATCGGCCTCCTGAACAGCCTTGACGATGTCGATCACGGGCTTTCCGCGAAGTCGTTGATCTGAACCTGGGCCTGCGCCGACGTGAAGTTCGGGATGTCCGCGAAGATCTCCTCGCCATGGGCGGCGACGGCTTTCTGGAAGGCGTCGACCGACGCGAAGGTCAGCAGCGCCATCACCTGGAACGGGGCGGTGCCGCCGTCCGGCGTGCCGGCGCCCTTGACCACCTTGGCCTCGTGCAGGCCGAGGGA
The DNA here is from genome assembly GCF_003254375.1 of Methylobacterium sp. XJLW. Classification (NCBI taxonomy): domain Bacteria; kingdom Pseudomonadati; phylum Pseudomonadota; class Alphaproteobacteria; order Hyphomicrobiales; family Methylobacteriaceae; genus Methylobacterium; species Methylobacterium sp. XJLW. Next base: position 2,873,784 of record NZ_CP016429.1, read on the forward strand.
CGACCAGCGCTCGCGCACCAGCGGCATGTGATGGCCGAGATAGTAGCCCATGTCGAAGCTCGGGCCGGCCGGATACATCACGCTTACCAGGATCATGAGGCTTCCCTTCTGTGTCACGCCCGGTCCGCCCGGGCGCCCGTCCTCGGTTCGTGGGGCGACGGTCAGTGCAGCTTCACCCGCGGCTCGGTGCGCCGGGTCAGCGCGCGCGCCAGGGTGTCGAGGACCGTCTTGGCCGTGCCGTGGAGCGCCCGCTCGTGCATCTTGTAGAGCGAGCGGTACATCATGCGAGCGAACAGGCCGGCGATGAGCATGTTCTTGCCGCGGACGAACCCCATCAGGCTGCCCACGGTCGAGTACTCGCCGAGCGAGACCAGCGAGCCGAAATCCTTGTACCGGAACGGCTTCAGCGGCTTCCCGGCGATCTTGGCCGGGATCTGGCTGATGAGGTGGCTCGCCTGCTGGTGGGCCGCCTGGGCGCGGGGCGGCACCGGCGTGTCGGAGCCGGCCTCCACCAGATAGGCGCAGTCGCCGATGGCGAAGATATCCGGGTCGCGGGTCGTCTGCAGCGTCGGGGTCACCACCAGCTGGTTGGTCCGCGTGGTCTCCAGGCCGCCGATGCCCTGCAGGAACGGCGGCGCCTTCACCCCCGCCGCCCACACGACCAGCTCGGACGGGATGAAGGTCCCGTCGGCGAGTTGGACGCCGTCGGCGCGTACCTCGGTCACCCGGGCCTTCACGCGCACGTCGACGCCGATCTTGTTGAGGAGCTGCATCACCTCGGCCGAGAGGCGCTGCGGCACCGCCGGCAGGATCCGGTCCGCGGCCTCCACCAGGGTGATGCGGATGTCCTTGCCCGGGTCGATCTTGTCGAGCCCGGTGGAGACGACGTGGCGCAGCGTCCGGTGCAACTCGGCGGCGAGTTCGGTTCCGGTGGCGCCCGCGCCGATCACCGTGACGTGGAGCTGGCCGGGCCGGACCGGGCCGACCTGGGTGTGGGCCCGCAGCGAGGCGTTCACGAGGCGCTGGTGGAAGCGCACCGCCTGCTCCTGGGTGTCGAGGGCGATGGCATGCTCGGCGACGCCCGTCGTGCCGAAATCGTTCGTGGTGGAGCCCACCGCCATCACCAGCGTGTCGTAGGGGACGGCGCGCTCGGGCGTGACCTCGCGCCCTTCCGCGTCGTGGCTCGCCGCGAGCTGGACCGTGCGCGCCTCGCGGTCGAGGCCGGTCATGCGCCCGATCCGGTAGCGGAAGCCGTGCATGTGGGCGTGATGCAGGTAATCCACCGCGTGGTGGCCCACATCGAGGCTGCCGGCCGCCACCTCGTGAAGCAGCGGCTTCCAGATATGCGTCCGGGCGCGGTCCACGAGGGTGATGTGCGCGCGCTTGCCGCGCCCGAGCTTGTCGCCGAGCTTCGTCACCAGCTGGAGGCCGGCGGCGCCGCCGCCGACCACCACGACACGATGCAGGCCGGACTCGTTCTCGACGGATGCCATCGACACTCTTTCTTTCCCCGGACCGGGATTAATCGCCGGCCTCCTTACACGGCCTGGGCCGCCGAATTCCACAACCGCTTGTCGCAGCCCCAGGTCACCAGCGCGGATTCACGCGCACGCGTGGCGCGCGATCACGCCGACGGGGCACCCGGCTGACGCAACGGGTGTGCCTCCGCGACCGCGGGCAGGGCGAGGCAGGCCTCGGCGATTCGCGCGACCGTCGGGTAGGCCGCCGTGTCGATGCCGAAGATGCCGGTCCCGACCCAGAGGCTGACGAGGCAGAGATCGGCATGGCTCACCGAATCGCCCTGGCAGAAGCGTCCCGTGCCCGCCTCGGTGGACAGCCGCGTCTCCAGGGTCGCGAGGCCGGTCGTGAAGGCGTTGCGCAGGAAATCCAGCATCCGCTCCCGGGGCAGACCGTAATGCTCCATCAGGAAGGTGCGCACCCGGGGCACGTAGAGCGGGTGGGTGTCGCAGGCGACCACCTGTGCCAGCGAGCGGGCCCGGGCCCGCGCCCGGGGCTCCTCCGGCAGGAGGCGCACGCCGCCCCGCGTCTCCTCCAGGTAATCGAGGATCGCGAGCGACTGGGTGAGCGGCGGCCCGTCGCCGTCGAACAGGGCCGGTACCGCGCCCTGCGGGTTGATCCTCCGGAACTCCGGCTTGTGCTGATCGCCCGCGTCGAGATCGATGAAGGTCTCCTCGTAGGCGATGCCCTTCAGCTTCAGGGCGATCCGCACCCGGAAGGCCGCAGCCGAGCGCCAGTTGCCGTACATGTGCATGGGGAGCGATCTCCGACGGGATCGGAAGAGCACAGCCGAGTTTGCCGTGCACCGCAAGTGGGACGTGGACGCGGCCGCCCGGGGGCGACAAGCGGCTTCGGCCGGCCCATATCGGTCTTCCGTCCCGGAGAGCCCGCACGATGGCCGATCAGACCGACGCCCGCCGCTTCATCCCCCTGAACATCGCGGTCCTGACCGTCTCCGACACGCGCCGCCCGGAGGACGACCGCTCGGGGGACACCCTGACGCAGCGCCTCACCGAGGCGGGGCATCGTCTTGCGGCCCGGTCGATCGTGCCGGACGAGGTCCCGGCGATCCGCGGCCAGGTGGAGGCGTGGCTGCGCGATCCCGGCGTCGACGTGGTGATCACCACCGGCGGGACCGGCTTCACCGGCCGCGACGTCACCCCCGAGGCGCTGGAGCCGCTGTTCGAGAAACGGATGGACGGCTTCTCGGCCGTGTTCCACCGGATCTCGTACGACAAGATCGGCACCTCGACCCTGCAATCCCGCGCCACCGCGGGGGTCGCGCACGCGACCTACGTGTTCGTGCTGCCGGGCTCACCGGGCGCCTGCCGGGACGCCTGGGACGGGATCCTGGCCCAGCAGCTCGACTACCGGCACCGGCCCTGCAACTTCGTGGAGATCATGCCGCGTCTCGACGAGCACCTGCGGCGCGGGGCCAGCATCGCGGTGTGAGCATGAGCCTCAGTCCGGGCCCGCCCGCGGCGGCCCGGAATGACGGGATCGTCATGGGGGATCGTGAGGGGCCGGTCCGTCTGCCCTACGCCGCGTTCCCCTCCTTCCGGCGCAGGACCGAGTGCTTGCGGCCGTAGAAGAAGTACACGACGAGGCCGATCGCCATCCAGATCACCAGCCGCAGCCACGTGTCGAGGGGCAGGCCGATCATCAGGAGCAGGCAGAACAGGATGCCGAGGATCGGCACGACCGGCACGGCGGGGGCCCGGAACGGCCGCTTCATGTGGCGCTCGGTCCGCCGCAGGTAGAGCACCGAGCCGCAGACGAGGATGAAGGCGGCGAGCGTGCCGATGCTCACCATCTCCCCGAGGATGTGGATCGGCACCAGGGCCGCCACCACGGCGACCACGGCCCCGATCAGCGCCTGGCTGCGATACGGCGTCTGATAGGTCGGATGGACGTGGGAGAACATCTTCGGCAGCAGGCCGTCCTGGGCCATGGTGAAGAAGATCCGGCTCTGGCCGTAGAGCAGGACGAGGATCACCGTCGTGAGCCCGGTCAGCGCCCCGAGCTTGATCAGGAGGGCGAACCAGCCGATGCCGATCACGTCGACGCCCTTGGCGATCGGGTCGGGGACGTTCAGCTCCTTGTAGGGGACGAGGCCGGTGAGCACGGCGGCGACGAGCACGTACAGGATCGTGCAGACCGCCAGCGAGCCCAGGATGCCGATGGGCATGTCCTTCTGGGGCTTGCGCGCCTCCTGGGCGGCGGTGGAGACCGCGTCGAAGCCGATGAAGGCGAAGAACACCACGCCGGCGCCGCGCAGGATGCCGCTGGCGCCGAAATGCCCGAAGGTGCCGTCGTTGTCGGGGATCAGCGGGCTCCAGTTCGCGGTGTCGACGTGGCCCCAGCCCAGTGCGATGAAGGCCACCACCACGGTGAGCTTCACCGCGACCATGATGTTGTTGAAGCGCGCCGATTCCTTGGTCCCGCGCATCAGCAAAATCGTGATCAGCGCCACGATCAGCACCGCCGGCAGGTTGAACAGAGCCGTCCCGCCGCCGTCGATCGGCGTGCCGGGCGCGTTCGCGAACTGGGCCGGGATCACGATCCCGACGGTCTTCAGGATGCTGATGACGTAGCCCGACCAGCCCACCGCTACGGTGGCGGCACCCATGGCGTATTCGAGGATCAGGTCCCAGCCGATGAGCCACGCGAAGAACTCGCCCAGCGTCGCGTAGGTGTAGGTGTAGCTCGACCCCGCCACCGGGATCAGCGCGGCCATCTCGGAATAGCACAGGCCGACGAAGGCGCAGGCGATGCCGCCGAGCACGAAGGACAGCATGATCCCCGGTCCGGCATACTGGGCCGCCGCCGTGCCGGTGAGAACGAAGATGCCGGCGCCGATGATCGCCCCGATGCCCATCGCGGTGATCGAGAGGGCGCCGAGCGACTTCGAGAGCTGCTGCTCGCCCTCGCCGCTCTCGACGATGTCGTCGACCGATTTGCGCCCCATCAGGCCCGACGATTCCATTGCACCATCCTTCCAGATCGAGCCGGGTCAGCCCGCTTCCACAGATGTAGAGTCGGCGAAATTTCTGCCGCGCTTCAAGTGTTGTAGAGGCGGACTGACCGACAACAACGAGGGCCGGCGCAAGATTCTGCCGGTCAGGCGCGTTCGATCCGGGCGATCAAGGGCCGGACCTTGAGGCGCGCCGCGAACGGGCCGCCGCTCCGCAGGGCCTCGCGCCGGACGACGTCCCCGGCCCGGGCCTGCCGGGCGCCCATCACGCTCTCCAACCGGCCCACGAGCCGTTCGAGCCAGCCCGCGGCCGTACGGTGCAGGCGGCCGAGGGCCGTCTCCGGCCGCGCCGTCCCGACGAAGCGGTCGAGGGTGCGGATCCAGCCCTCGGCCGGAACGTCCCCGGCCTCAAGGCACAGGATCCAGTCCCGGCGGGCCGCGGCAGCGCCCGCGGCGTAGGGATTGCCGCCCCGGTGCAGCACGAGCGTCGCGCCCGTGGCCTCCGCGACGGCCGCCACGGCTTCACTCTCGCTGCCCGAAACGATCACCGCGTCGCCGATGAGGCCGCCGGCCACGCCGGAGACCAGCACGCTGAGCGTGTCGGCCAGGCGATCGATCGCGTCCGGATCGGCCGGGTCGGCCAGATAGGTCACGGCGGAGAGCATGAGCGCGCGCATAGACGATTCTGCGCCGCCGTAAACCGCCCGGCCGCCGTCGGGCGGCCGTGTCGCTGTCCGGACAGGCGACAAAGCTGTGTCTGCCTGAAAAAGAGGCGTTCGGCCGACGGTTGTTCGCTCTATGTTCCGAGCGGGATCGGGCAGGACACGAGTCGCCATGGTGTCGATACCCGATGACGTCTCGGGCCGGCCCGCCCAGCGACTCGGCCCGAGCGGTGTGCCGCGGGATGCTCGGCGCGGGCGTGGTGCCACGGCCAATCCCACCGGCCGCCACGAGCCGGCCCGGCGGGAGACGTTCCACGAGGAGACCGGGATGGCGGACGCGCCGGCGCCCCTGCGCACGCAGGTCACCCCGGAGCGCTCCACGCGGATCATCGCCCGCAACAGCTCGCCCGACATCCCCTTCGACCGGTCGATCAACCCTTATCGGGGCTGCGAGCACGGCTGCATCTACTGCTACGCGCGCCCCACCCATGCCTGGCTCGGCCTGTCGCCGGGGCTCGACTTCGAGTCGCGGATCTTCACCAAGCCGGACGCCGCAAGGCTGCTGGCCCGCGAGATGGCCGCGCCGGGCTACCGGCCCGAAACGATCGTCCTCGGCACCGCCACAGATCCCTACCAGCCCGTCGAGCGCGCGCACCGGATCACCCGCGCGGTGCTGGAGGTGCTGCGGGACGCCCGACATCCCGTCAGCATCACCACCAAGTCGGACCTCGTGCTGCGCGACCTCGATATCCTGGCGGCGATGGCGGCGGACAATCTCGTGCTGGCGGCGATCTCGTTGCCGACGCTGGATCCGGACCTCGCCCGCCGCCTCGACCCGCGGGCGCCGCGGCCGGACAAGCGGCTCGCGGCGATGCGCGCGCTGAGCGCGGCGGGGGTGCCCGTCATGGTCAACGTCTCGCCGATCATTCCCGGCCTGACCGATCACGAGATCGAATCGATCCTGGCCGAGGCGCGTGCGCACGGGGCGAGTCGCATCGGCCACGCGCTGCTGCGCCTCCCCGGCGAAGTCGCCGACCTCGTGGCCGACTGGTTCGCCGAGCACTATCCGGAGCGCAGGGCGCGGGCCTTCGCGCTCCTGCGGGAAGCCCGGGGCGGGCGCGAGAACGACCCGCGCTTCGGCCACCGCTTCCGCGGGGAGGGGGCCTACGCGGCGATGATCGGCCAGCGGGTCCGGCTCGCCGGCACGCGACTCGGCTTCGCCTTCGGGCGGATGGCGCTGAACCGGGAGTTCTTCCGCAGACCGGGGGCACAGTTGTCGCTGTTCTGAGACGGCGCGGCGTCGAGCCCGGCTGGCCAGGATCGTATGAGCGGAGCGCCTGCCGGGCCAGATGAATCCGCCGTCGGTGCAGCAGCTTATCGATCATCCATCTCCAATTCCGCTGGAAATGGCGACGTACCGCACTCGTCGCGTCAATCGGGACTTCGATTGCGCGAATACTCGGCTTGTTGACTCTAGGTTTAATCTTAATTGCCAAAATACATATTTCGATTGAGTCTTGAATTCGAGGTTGACAGCAAAGATCTTTTGTCCTCTATGAAGTCGTTTTCTAGGTTTGTATTGAGAAGGACTTACGTTTTGTCTCGATATTTCAGATTTTCAATAGGATCGATTATCGGATTAGTATTGATGAGTATGGGAGTAATGCTGCTTGCCGTGCGTACAGACACGCTCCTGAGCGCTGTGGAGCACGCGCGAGAGGGGCAGCGCGTCGTCACGCTCACGCGGGTCAGCCGCACGCTGCTCCGGTCGGTGATCGCGACCCGCATGGCGCGGGGCATCGTTCAGAAGGTCCTGGCCGTCGAGGGTCCGATCTCGGTGGCCGACAGGGCGGATCAGCTGTCCGAGCGGCAGACCCTGATGGACGCGGAGACGGAATTCTGGACCCTTGTGCGCGACCTCGCCGTGCCGTCGGTCCAGGCGACGCTGGAGCCCCTTCGGAGCGCGCAGGCGACCTTGGCGGCGCTGAGGCCACAGATCGACGCGGTCGTCGCGCTCCCGAGGGAACGCCGCGATGCGGCGTTCAGACAGACCTTCGACACAGCCGTCACGAGCCTCCTCAATGCCTTCGCGGCAACCAACGCCGCGGTGGACGCGGCCATCCCGCGCCGGGACACGGCGGTCGCGCAGGCCCTCGACATCAAGCGTGCCAGCTGGGCGACGCGGGTCGCACTCGGCAACTCCTGGCGCCGTATGGAAACCTCGGTGGCCGCCAAGGCGTCTTGGTCGCAGGAGGAGATCATCGCGGCGGCCGAGGAGCGGGGACGCCTGATGGCGGACTGGGGTAAAGTCGTCGACCTGTTCACGGAAGACGTCCCGGTCGCCCTGCGTGCCGCCTTCCAGAAGGCGCAGGCCAGCAACTTCGAGGGCGAGTCGGCGCGGCGGCGCGTCGTGATCACGGACGCGCTCAGCCGGGGCAGGGCGCCCGGCATCGAGGCCGATGCGTTGCGTGCGCGCGACATCGCCGACGGGAGGGCGCTTCTCGATCTGGCCCACGCGGGTCTCGACGCGATGATCGAACGGGCCCAGCTCCTCGCCGCCGAGTCGCAGCGCGCGCTTTTCGGGGCCGTGCTGTTCCTGACCGCAGCGGTCCTGCTGGCGGTCGGCGGTATCGTCATCGTGTTCCGTTGGGTGCTCCGGCCGTTGCGGGCCATGACCCAGGCCATGCAGGCGCTCGCGGGAGGAGACGCCGACGTGCCGATCCCGGCCCGAGAGCGGCGGGACGAGATCGGCGCGATGGCGGCGGCCGTGCAGGTCTTCCGGGACAACCTCGTCCGCACCCGCGCCCTGGAGGCCGAGGCGGCCGAGGCGGCGCTGGCCGCGGAGGCGCAGCGTCGGAGCATGACGCTCACGATGGCGCAGGGTTTCGAGTCGGCGGTGGCCGGCATCGTCGGTCAGGTCTCCGCCGCCGCGGCCGAATTGCAGACCACGGCCTGGCAGATGACCACGACCGCCCAGCAGACCGCCAGCCAGTCCGATACCGTGGCCGCCGCCGCCGAGGAGGCGTCCACCGGCGTCAGAACCGTGGCCGCCGCCGTGGAGGAACTCGGCACCTCCGTCCAAGAGATTGCGCGCCAGGTCCAGGGCTCGTCCGAACTGGCGCGGGCCGCCGTCGGCGAGGCCGACCGGACCGCCGTGCTGGTGGCCGCGCTCAACACGGCGGCCGCCCGGGTCGACGCGGTGGTCGAGCTGATCGCCGGCATCGCCGCACAGACGAATCTGCTGGCGCTCAACGCCACCATCGAGGCGGCGCGGGCCGGCGAGGCGGGGCGGGGCTTCGCGGTGGTCGCCACCGAGGTGAAGGACCTTGCAGCCCAGACAGGCCGCGCCACCGAGGAGATCGGGCGGCAGATCTGCGACATCCAGACCGTCACCGGTCAGGCGGTGGAGGCGATCGGGACGATCACCGGCCGGATCGGGGAGATCAGTGCGGTGGCCGCCGCGATCGCGGCGGCGGTGGAGCAGCAGGGGGTGGCCACGCAGGAGATTGTCCGCAACATCACGCAGGTCTCTACGGGGACGCAGGAGGTGACCGGCACCATCGCCGGGGTTGCGCAGGCGGCCGACCAGACGGGGCGCGCGGCCGACCACGTCCTGACGGCCGCGACCGCGCTCACGCGTCAGTCGGAGCAGCTCGCCGTCGAGGTTGGTCGCTTCCTGGCCGGCGTCCGGGCTGCGTGACCCTTGGGGGCCGGGATCAGTCGAAGGCCCGGGTGAAGCTGAGTCGGTGATGCGGGCTGCGGCCGAGTTGCGTCAGGCCGGCGCGGTGGACGGCCGTGCCGTAGCCGACGTTGCGCTCCCAGCCGTAGCCGGGATGGCGCTGAGCCAGGCGCCGCATCAGCCGGTCGCGGAACACCTTGGCGACGATCGATGCGGCGGCGATCTGCGGCACCAGCCGGTCGCCGCCGACCACGGCGCGACCCGGAAGGCCCGGCAGGGCGTCGCGCCCGTCGACCAGCACGGGCGCGGCGAGGCCGAGCCGGGCGACCGCCCGCGCCATTGCATCGAGGGTTGCGCCGCGGATGTTGATCTGGTCGATCAGCGCCCGGGAGCCCGCCGCCACCGCGACCCGGGCATGGGTGTGGATCATGGGGGCCAGACGTTCCCGGGCCGGCTCCGGGACGCGCTTGCTGTCGTCGAGGGCGCCCAGCAGGTCGGCGGGGATCGCCGCCGGATCGAACCAGACCGCGGCCACCACGACCGGCCCACAGAGTGCGCCGCGACCGACCTCGTCGCAGCCGATCACCGCCGGGTAGGCTGCGGCCCGGTTGGGATCGAAGGGCGGCCGGCCCGCCATCGGCTTGGTCGGCGACGTGGCGGCGACCGACTTGCCGACCGACTTAACAGTCGATTTGGCAGTCGATTTGGCGATGGGCGGGGCGGACGGCTTGGCGGGCGGCATGACGCCGTCCTGCCATCCCGCGCGGGCGCCGTCACGGGTCAGGCGGCGTCCCGGGTGCCGCGCGCGCCGCCATGCGCCTCGATGATATTGCCGAAGAACTGCCGCGCGCTCACGTCCCAGCCGCAGCGCAGGGCCTCGGCCCGGCACTCGGCCCGCGACAGCCGCAGGGCCGCCAGCGCGGCAGCCCGGAGATCCTGATCGAGAACCCCGACGCGACGGCCGCCGACCACGTCGTTGGGGCCCGGCACCGGGAAGGCCGCCACCGGAAGGCCGCTGGCCAGGGCCTCGAGGAGCACGATGCCGAACGTGTCGGTGAGGCTCGGGAACACGAAGACGTCGCAGGCGGCGTAGACCGCCGCGAGGTCCGCGCCGGTGCGGGTGCCGAGGAAGCGCGCCCCCGGCGCGAGACCCCGTAGGCGCGCGCGGTCCGGCCCGTCGCCCACCACGACCTTGGTGCCGGGCAGGTCGAGGGCGAGGAAGGCGGCGACGTTCTTCTCCACCGCCAGCCGCCCGACATAGAGGAACAGCGGCCCGGGCAGGTCCGCGAGTTCCGCCGGCACGGGCGTCCCCGGTCCGGCGGGCCGGAACCGTTCCGTGTCTACGCCCCGGGTCCAGCGCATCAGCCGGCCGAATCCCCGCGCCGCCAGTTCACCCTGGAGCGAGGCGGTGCTGACCATCGTTCCCCGCGCCGCGCCGTGGAACCGGCGCAGATAGGCGTAGGACCACGCTTCCGGCACCGGCGCGCGGGCCGCGAGATATTCCGGGAAGCGGGTGTGGTAGCTCGTCGTGAACGGCAGGTTGTGCGCCAGGCAATGGCGCCGCACGGCCAACCCCACGGGCCCCTCCGTGGCGATATGCACGTGGGTCGGCCGTTCCGCCGTCCAGCGCGCCGCCACCCGCTCCCGGCTGGCATAGGCGAGGCGGATCTCGGGATAGCCCGGGAGCGGCAGCGACCGGAAATCCGCCACGGAGAGCAGGGCCGTCGCGAAGCCGTGTTCCGGGGCGCGGCGGACCATCTGCTCCAGGGAGCGGACGACGCCGTTCACCTGGGGATGCCACGCGTCGCTGGCGATCAGAAGCTTCACGGCGGTGCCCTCAAGCCACCGCGCGCCGGCCCGCCAGGGGATGCGGCACGGCCTCGGCCGCCTGCGCCCGCAGGAGGCTCGGATAGTGCAGAACCTCGATCCGGCCGTCGTAATGCTCCACGAGACCGGTGCAGGATTCCACCCAGTCGCCGGTGTTGAGGTAGCGCAGGTCGCCGATCGGCCGGTCCGCCGCATGGTGGATGTGGCCGCAGATCACCCCGTCGGCACCCTGGCGGCGCGCCTCCTCGGCCAGGATCGTCTCGAAGCGGCCGATGAAGCTCACGGCGTTCTTCACGCGCAGCTTCGCCCAGGCGGAGAGCGACCAGTAGGACAGGCCGAGGCGCCGCCGCACCTTGTTGATCAAGGTGTTGAGGGACAGGGCCAGGGTGTAGGCGCCGTCGCCGAGATGGGCGAGCCAGCGCGAGTGCCGCACGACCATGTCGAACTGGTCGCCGTGGATCACGAGGTAGCGCTTGCCGTCCGCCGCCTCGTGGATCGCGGTCTCGGCCAGCTCGATGCCGCCGAAGCTCGTGCCCACATAGTCGCGCAGGAACTCGTCGTGGTTCCCGGGCAGGTAGACGATCCGCGCGCCCTTGCGGACCTTGCGCAGGAGCTTCTGCACCACGTCGTTGTGCTCCTGCGGCCAGTACCAGCCCGAGCGCAACTGCCACCCGTCCACGATGTCGCCGACGAGATAGATCGTGTCGGCGTCGTAATCCTTCAGGAACGACAGGAGCAGGCCGGCTTGGCAGCCGCGCGTTCCGAGATGCAGGTCGGACAGGAACAGCGTCCGCACGCGGACCGGCATCTCCTCAACCTCGGCCACGGCAACCCTCTCCCGGCGGCTGAACGGTGCCGGGATCCAGAGCGCGATCCCATCTCAGTTTGATGACGCGGAGTCCCGGCGGGGCCACCCGTCCGCGTTGCGGCGCCGCAAAGCATCTCAACCGGACCTCGGCTTCGTTGCGCCGCACAAAAAATTTTTTTGCCAAGTTCTGGAAGTTTTTCCGGTTTTCCTTTCGAGCTTCGCCCGCTCATAATACCAGGAACCGGCGGCTCGGCACGAGTTCGGCCGGACCTTGACAGGAAGGCGGCGAGGACGGCCCTCAGGCCGTTGGACGGGACGGCATTTCGGAGGCGACCGGCGCGCGGGGGCGTGCCGCGACGCGAGCGGCGTGAGGCCGCCTGCCGCTCCGCGGAGGCCCCCCGATCACGGCAGAGGATGGCGTTCGAGGGGGCGCGGCGCGAGCCGCTTTCGACGGCGCCGGACCGACTCCCTGAGGACGCTTGGACAACCCGGCGCGGGTTCACGCCCGCGCACAATGGATTTTTCGGAGGAAACATCATGGCCGCAACCCGGCGCCCCGGTCGCAACCACCTCTTCATTCCCGGCCCTACGAACATCCCGGAGCGCGTCCTGCGCGCCATGCACGTGCCGTCTGAGGATCACCGCTCGCCGAGCTTCCCCGAGCTGGTGAAGCCGCTGCTCCAGGACTCCAAGATGGTGTTCGGCTCGACCGCCGGGACGGTCATCCTGTTCCCGTCCTCGGGCACCGGCATCTGGGAATCGGCCCTGTCCAACACCCTGTGCCGCGGCGACACGGTGCTGACCTCGCGCTACGGCCAGTTCAGCCACCTCTGGGTCGACATGGCCCAGCGCCTCGGCCTCGACGTGGTCGTCCAGGAGGAGGAGTGGGGCACCGGCGCCGATCCGCAGAAGATCGAGGAGGCCCTGCGCGCCGACAAGGACCATAAGATCAAGGCCGTGATGGTCGTCCACAACGAGACCGCCACGGGCGTCACCAGCGACATCGGCGCGGTGCGCAAGGCGATCGACGCCGCCGGCCACCCGGCCCTGCTGTTCGTGGACGGCATCTCGTCGATCGGCTCGCTGCCGTTCTACATGGACGACTGGAAGGTCGACTGCGCCATCGCGGGCTCGCAGAAGGGCTTCATGCTGCCGGCCGGCCTCGGCCTGATCTGCATCAGCCCGAAGGCGCTCAAGATCGCCGAGGGCGGCACCGGCCGCAACGACCGGCTCGGCCATGCCTACTTCGCCTGGAAGGACCAGCTGGCCGCCAACGCCACCGGCTACTTCCCCTACACCCCCGTCCTGCCGCTGCTCTACGGCCTGCGCGAGGCCCTGGCGATCGTGAAGGAGGAGGGGCTGGAGAACGTCTACCACCGCCACCACGTGCTCGCCGAGGCGACCCGTCAGGCGGTGGCGGCCTGGGGCCTCAAGCCCTGCGCCAAGGAGCCGAAGTGGAACTCCGACACGGTCACGGCGATCGTGGTGCCGGAGGGCGCCGACGCCGCCAAGGTGATCATCCACGCCTACGAGCGCTACAACCTGTCGCTCGGGGCCGGCCTCTCGAAAGTCGCCGGCAAGGTGTTCCGCATCGGCCACCTGGGCGACCTGAACGAGCTCTCGCTGCTGGGCGCCATCGCGGGCGCCGAGATGGCCATGATCGATTGCGGCATCAAGGTCACGCCGGGCTCGGGCGTCGCCGCCGCCTCCAGCTATCTGCGCGAGAATCCGCTGCATAAGGCGTAATCGGCGCACGCGATCGGGGCGGGGCCGGGTTGCCGGGCCCGCCCCGACGCGCAAGTAAGAACAAGACTATCGAGGAAACTGCCCGTCGTACGAGAGGGGTCCTATGACCAAGAAGATCGTGTTCCTGGATCGTGAATCCCTCGATGCCAGGGTCCGACCGTTCAACTTCCCGCACGAATACGTCGAGCACGACTCGACCTGGACGCCGGAAGAGATCGTCTCCCGCCTCCAGGGGGCGGAGATCGCGCTGATCAACAAGGTCCCGATGCGGGCCGAGACGCTGAAGCAGCTCCCCGACCTGAAGCTGATCGCCGTCGCCGCCACCGGCACCGACGTGGTCGACAAGGCCGCGGCCAAGGCGCAGGGCATCACCGTCGTCAACATCCGCAACTACGCCTTCAACACCGTGCCGGAGCATGTGGTCGGGCTGATGTTCGCCCTGCGCCGGGCGATCGTGCCCTACGCGAACTCGGTGAAGCGGGGCGACTGGGCGAAGTCCAAGCAGTTCTGCTACTTCGACTACCCGATCTACGACATCGCCGGCTCGACGCTGGGCATCGTCGGCTACGGGGCGCTCGGCAAGTCGATCGCCAAGCGCGCCGAGGCGCTCGGCATGACGGTCATCGCCTACGACGTGTTCCCGCAGGACGGGCTGGTCGATTTCGAGACGATCCTGACGCAGTCCGACGTGATCACGCTGCACGTGCCGCTGACCCCCGAGACCAAGGGGATGATCGGCGCGGCCGAGTTCAAGAAGATGAAGAAGAGCGCCATCCTCATCAACACGGCCCGCGGCGGGCTCGTGGACGAGGCGGCGCTGCTCGAAGCGCTCAAGGACGGCACCATCGCGGGCGCCGGCTTCGACGTGGTGGCGCAGGAGCCGCCCAAGGACGGCAACATCCTGTGCGAGGCCGACCTGCCGAACCTGATCGTCACGCCCCACGTGGCCTGGGCGAGCAAGGAGGCGATGCAGATCCTGGCCGACCAGCTCGTCGACAACGTCGAGGCGTTCGTGGCGGGCAAGCCGCAGAACGTGGTCGAGTAGGCACGACAGGCCCCCTCTCCCGTGCGGGAGAGGGTTGGGGTGAGGGAGGAGAACTCTCCGGATGAGGCACGCCCCTCACCCTGTCCCTCTCCCGCACGGGGGAGGGGGCCCGCGCCTCGCCCGCTATGCCATCTGAAAGCTCGGGCGCACGATGACGCGGATGGGTCGCGCGCTGCGACCGCCCTTTGAAAACAAGACGATAGCGCCGCAGGGCGCGACAGAAAGGTCTGAATCGTGACGAAGAAGCTGCTGTTCCTGTTCGACACCGATGCCGTGCCGAACGTGTTCGACACGGTCGTCGGCTACGACGGCGGCGCCGACCACATCGCCGGCTACGGTGGCGTGAACCCCGACAATGTCGGCGCTCTGGTCGACGGCACGATCTACACCCGTGGCGGTTCCGAGAAGAAGTCGACGGCGATCTTCGTCGGCGGCGGCAGCATGGCGGCCGGCGAGGAGCTGTTCACCGCGGTCAAGAAGCGGTTCTTCGGCCCGTTCCGCGTCTCGGTCATGCTCGATTCCAACGGCTCCAACACCACGGCCGCCGCGGGCGTCGCGCTGGTGGCGAAGGCCGCAGGCTCGCTCCAGGGCAAGAAGGCCGTCGTGCTGGCCGGTACCGGCCCGGTCGGCATGCGCTCGGCCGCGCTGCTCGCCGGCGAGGGCGCCGAGGTGACCATCGCGGGCCGCGCCCTCGACAAGACCCAGGCTGCCGCGGACCAGATCAACAAGCGCTTCAAGGTCAACGTGAAGGCCGCCGCCACCCCCGACGAGGCCTCCCGCGTGGCCCTCGTGAAGGGCACGAACCTCGTGTTCACGGCCGGCGCCATCGGCGTCGAGCTGCTGCCCGAATCCGCCTGGGCGCAGGAATCGTCCATCGAGTTCGTCGCCGACTACAACGCCCAGCCCCCGACGGGCATCGGCGGCATCGACGTGATGGACAAGGGCAAGGAGCGCAACGGCAAGCAGGCCTTCGGCGCGCTGGGCATCGGCGGGTTGAAGCTCAAGCTGCACCGGGCCTGCGTGGGCCAGCTCTTCGAGAGCACCGACAAGGTGCTCGACGCCGAGGAGATTTATTCGCTCGCCAAGTCGATGGCCTGACGGGAGGGACGCCCATGTCGGACACGCAGCAGGCGCCGGAAAACGCGTCCATCCAGACCTTCCTGACGGAACTCGCCAGCGCCGCCCCGACCCCCGGCGGTGGCGGCGCGGCGGCGATCTCCGGCGCCATGGGCGCGGCTCTGGTGTCGATGGTCTGCAACCTCACCATCGGCAAGAAGAAGTATGTCGAGGTCGAGGCCGAGCTGAAGGAAGTCCTGGCCAAGTCCGAGGGCCTGCGGGTCGTGCTCACCGGCATGATCGGGGAGGACGTCCAGGCCTTCGACGCCGTGATGGGGGCCTACGGCCTGCCCAAGGCCACCGACGACGAGAAGGCGGCCCGCGCGGAGAAAATCCAGGCGGCCCTCAAGACGGCCTGCGACGTGCCGCTCGCCTGCTGCCGGGCGTGCCGCGCGGTGATCGACCTCGCGGCGATCACCGCCGACAAGGGCAACCTCAACGTCGTGTCGGATGCCGGCGTGGCCGTGCTCTCCGCCCATGCCGGACTGCGCAGCGCGGCGCTCAACGTCTACGTGAACGCGAAGGGTCTCGAGGACCGGGACTTCGCCGACGAGCGGCTGAAGGAACTCGAAGACCTTCTGGCCGGGGCCGGGGCCTTGACCGAGAAGGTCTACGAGGTGGTGAAGACCAAAGTGAACTGACGCCCGCGGCGCTTGATCCTGGCGCCGGCAAACCATCGACAGTCGAGGCCGGGTGCATCATGCCCCGGCCTCGTTGTTTTTGAGTATGCCGCAACGCAGCATCGACTACGATCCGTGCTGCAACCGCGAAAAAGTCGTCGTCAAGCCCGAGATCAAAAAATTTGACGGGCTTATTCCTTCGACTCAACTAAAGTGAAGGGCATCAACGGCGGCAACGAACCGCGGAGGAGGCGCCGAATGGACGTCCACGAGTATCAGGCCAAGGAGCTGCTTGCGAGCTTCGGCGTGGCCGTCCCGAAGGGCGCGATCGCGTTCAGCCCGGATCAGGCGGTCTACGCGGCTACGGAATTGGGCGGATCCTTCTGGGCCGTGAAGGCGCAGATCCACGCGGGTGCCCGCGGAAAGGCCGGCGGCATCAAGCTCTGCCGGACTTATAACGAGGTCCGCGACGCCGCCAAGGATCTCCTCGGCAAGCGCCTCGTCACCCACCAGACCGGTCCCGAGGGTAAGCCGGTCCAGCGGGTCTACGTCGAAACCGCCGACCCGTTCGAGCGTGAGCTCTACCTCGGCTACGTGCTGGACCGGAAGGCCGAGCGCGTGCGCGTCATCGCCAGCCAGCGCGGTGGCATGGACATCGAGGAGATCGCCGCGAACGAGCCCGACGCCCTGATCCAGGTGGTGGTCGAGCCGGCGGTGGGCCTGCAGCAGTTCCAGGCCCGGGAGATCGCCTTCCAGCTCGGTCTCAACATCAAGCAGGTCTCGGCCGCGGTGAAGACGATCATGAACGCCTACCGGGCGTTCCGCGACTGCGACGGCACGATGCTGGAGATCAATCCGCTGGTCGTCACCAAGGACGACCGGGTGCTCGCGCTCGATGCCAAGATGTCCTTCGACGACAACGCGATGTTCCGCCGGCCGGGCATCGCCGACATGCACGACCCCTCGCAGGGTGATCCCCGCGAGGCGCAGGCCGCCGAGCACAACCTCAGCTACATCGGCCTCGAGGGCGAGATCGGCTGCATCGTCAACGGCGCCGGGCTGGCCATGGCCACCATGGACATGATCAAGCACGCGGGCGGCGAGCCGGCGAACTTCCTGGATGTCGGCGGCGGCGCCTCGCCCGAGCGGGTGGCCACGGCCTTCCGGCTGGTCCTGTCGGACCGCAACGTGAAGGCGATCCTCGTCAACATCTTCGCCGGCATCAACCGCTGCGACTGGGTCGCCGAGGGTGTGGTCCAGGCGGCGCGCGAAGTGAAGATCGACGTGCCGC
Source organism: Methylobacterium sp. XJLW (assembly GCF_003254375.1). Lineage (NCBI taxonomy): Bacteria > Pseudomonadati > Pseudomonadota > Alphaproteobacteria > Hyphomicrobiales > Methylobacteriaceae > Methylobacterium > Methylobacterium sp. XJLW. The sequence goes on from NZ_CP016429.1 coordinate 2,891,070, forward strand.
TGGTGGTCCGGCTCGCCGGTACGAACGTGGAGGCGGGCAAGAAGATCCTGGCCGAGAGCGGCCTCGACCTGATCACCGCCGACACCCTGTCGGAGGCGGCCAAGAAGGCGGTCGACGCCTGCGCCACCGCCCAGACGCAGCACTGAAGGGGAGACCGCGCCATGAGCATCCTCATCGACGAGACCACCCCGATCATCGTCCAGGGCATCACGGGCGACAAGGGCACCTTCCACGCCAAGGAGATGCTGGATTACGGCACGAACGTCGTCGGCGGCGTCACCCCGGGCAAGGGCGGCCGCACCCATCTCGGCCTGCCGGTGTTCAACACCGTCAAGGAGGCGGTGGCGGCGACCGGCGCCACCACGTCCATCACCTTCGTGGCGCCCCCCTTCGCGGCCGACGCCATCATGGAGGCGGCCGATGCCGGCCTGCGGCTGGTCTGCTCGATCACGGACGGCATCCCGGCCCAGGACATGATGCGGGTGAAGCGCTACCTGATGCGCTATCCGCGGGATCGCCGCACGATGGTGGTCGGCCCGAACTGTGCCGGCATCATCTCCCCCGGCAAGGCGATGCTCGGCATCATGCCCGGTCACATCTATCTCCCCGGCAATGTCGGGGTGATCTCCCGCTCGGGGACGCTCGGCTACGAGGCGGCCTCGCAGCTCAAGGAGCTCGGGCTCGGCATCTCCACCTCGGTGGGGATCGGCGGCGATCCGATCAACGGCTCGTCCTTCCTCGACCACCTCGCCCTGTTCGAGACCGATCCGGACACCGACGCGGTGCTGATGATCGGCGAGATCGGCGGGCCGCAGGAGGCCGAGGCGTCGGCCTGGATCCGCGAGAACATGTCGAAGCCGGTGATCGGCTTCGTGGCGGGGCTCACGGCGCCGAAGGGCCGCCGCATGGGCCATGCGGGGGCGATCATCTCGGCTGCCGGCGACAGCGCCGCCGAGAAGGCCGAGATTATGCGCTCCTACGGCCTCACCGTGGCGCCCGATCCGGGTTCCTTCGGCCAGACGGTGGCCGACGTGCTGGCCCGGGCGGCGTAGCCGCAGCCAGCCTGCCGCACAGTCTCAGAATGCGGCGTGGGTCCCCCCTCCCGTGCGGGAGAGGGACAGGGTGAGGGATCGGATCCTTCCGGAGAAGGCGCGGTCCATCGGCGTACCGGCGGCGCGCTCGATCCTGAACCATCGCGTCCCTCACCCCGACCCTCTCCCGCACGGAAGAGGGGGCTCGTCGCGCTGGGCACCGGCCGATGCGCATACCTCCCGAGCCGGCGGTGACGACGCTTCGCGCTGAACATCCTCCAAGAAAACCGCGCGCCACGAGGTGGCCTCATGACCCGCACCCTTCACGCACATCCAGGTCTCGTCGACGCGACAGCCTTCGCGCCGCCGGTGATCGTCGGCACCTCGGCCGAGCAGGCGCTGGACATCCTGTTCCAGGCGCTGCTCGATGTCGCCCGCCGGCACGATCCCGACCTCGAGGCGGTCCTGCACGACACGGCCGACATCTCGCGCTTCTCGCCGCAGATGCTGGCGCGCGCGCTGCAGGTGCAGGGCATCTGGTTCCAGCTGATCTCCATCGCCGAGCAGAACGCCGCGATGCGCCGCCGCCGGCACGTGGAGCGCACGGAAGGCCGTGCCGCGCTCAGCGGCTCCTTCGCCAAGGTCTTCGCGGATGCCCGCCGGCAGGGCGTGCCCCCGGAGAAGATCCAGGCGCTGCTCAGCGACCTGCGCATCCGCCCGACGCTCACCGCGCACCCCACCGAGGGCAAGCGCGTGACGGTGCTGGAGAAGTTCCGCCGGATCTACCTCGTGCTGCGCGAGCTGGAGATGCCGCGCTGGACCGATCGTGAGCGCAACGGGCTCATGAACGAGCTCCGCGACCAGATCGAGCTGGTCTGGATGACGGGCGAGCTGCACCTGGAGAAGGCGACGGTCGAGCGGGAAGTGGCCTGGGGGCTGCACTTCTTCGACGAGACCCTGTTCGAGATGCTGCCCGAGACCCTGGAGACCCTGCACGAGGCCCTCGCCGAGACCTATCCGGGCACGGATTTCAAGGTGCCGCCGTTCTTCCAGTTCGGCTCCTGGATCGGCGGCGACCGGGACGGCAACCCCTACGTCACGGCCGCGGTCACCCGGCAGACCCTGCACCGCAACGCCCTGGCCTCGCTCACCCGCTACCGCGACGGCGTGCGGGAACTGGGCCGGACCCTCTCGCTCACCGAGCGCTCGCTGCCGCTGCCCGAAAGCTTTCACGCGGAACTCGAACGGCAGCTCGCCGAGAGCGGCCAGGCCCGCGCCATCACCCGGCGCAACCCGGGCGAGCCTTATCGCCAGTATCTCTCCTGCGTCCTGCGCAAGATCGAGGCGACGATCGCCCGCAACGAAGGTGAGCACCCGTCCGGTCCCGACTACGCCAGCGCGGACGGCTTGATCGAGGACCTGCGCACGCTGGAGCGCGGCCTGACGGAGGCCAAGTGCGGGGCGCTGGCGCGGGATCTCGTCCGCCCTGTCCGGCGCATGGTGGAGATCTTCCGCTTCTCGACGGTCCGGCTCGACCTGCGCGAGAACACCACGCGGACCACCGACACGCTCCACGCCCTCTGGCGCCAGCGCAACGGCGACGGCGAGCCGCCGGCCCTCGGTTCGACCGCGTGGCGCCAGTGGCTCGATACCGAACTCGCCCGGCCCCGTGATCCCGAGCGGTCCTTCGAGGACCTGCCCGACGCCGCCCGGGAGACGCTCGCCACCTTCGCCCTCGTCGCCGAGATGCGCGAGGCCCTCGACCGGGAGGCGTTCGGCGCCTTCGTGCTGTCGATGACCCGCTCGGTGGAGGACGTCCTCGGCGCCTACCTGCTGGCCAAGGAGGCGGGGGTGTTCCTCGACGCGGCCGGGACGGAGATCTGCCCGCTGCCGATCGTGCCCCTGTTCGAGACCATCGACGACCTGCGTGCCGCCCCGGCGATCATGCGGGCGCTGCTCGGCGTGCCGGTGGTGCGCCGCTCCACCCGCTGGCAGGGCGGGGTGCAGGAGGTCATGATCGGCTATTCCGACTCCAACAAGGACGGCGGCTTCGTCGCCGCCAACTGGGAGCTCTACAAGGCGCAGAGCAAGCTGACCCGGCTCGGCGAGGAACTCGGTGTCGGCATCGCCTTCTTCCACGGGCGCGGCGGCTCGGTGAGCCGCGGCGGCGTGCCGACCCATCGCGGCATCATGGCCCAGCCGCCGGGCTCGATCCGCGGCCGGTTCCGCACCACCGAGCAGGGCGAGGTCGTCTCGTTCAAGTACGCCAACCGCGGCACCGCCGCCTACCAGATGGAGCTGCTCGCCGCCTCGGTGTTCGAGCACGCGCTCGCCGGCGACGGCGAGCGGGCGGGCCCCGGCCACGACGACGCCCTGGAGGCGCTGGCCGGCGCGTCCCGGGCGGCCTACGTCCAGCTGCTCCAGACCGACGGCCTCGTCGATTACTTCCAGGCGGCGAGCCCGCTGGACGAGATCGCGCTCCTCAACATCGGCTCGCGGCCGGCCCGCCGGTTCGGCGCCCGCTCGCTCTCGGACCTGCGGGCGATCCCCTGGGTGTTCGCGTGGTCGCAGAACCGGCACGTGATCACCGGCTGGTACGGGGTCGGGTCCGGGCTCGCGAGCTTCATCGACGTGCGCGGCCGCGACGGCGAGGCGACCCTCAAGCGGCTGTTCAACGAATCCCGCATCCTCCGCCTCGTCCTCGACGAGGTCGAGAAGACGCTGATGATGGTCGATCTCGACATCGCCCGCGCCTATGCGGGCCTCGTCCCGGATGCGGCGATCCGGGACCGGATCTTCTCGATGATCGAGGCCGAATACGCACTGACCCGGGAGATGGTGCTGCGGGTGAGCGGCGGCGCGGATCTCGCCGAGCGCTTCCCCCTGTTCCGGGACCGCCTGAAGGGGCGGCTTCCGACCATCAACCAGGTCAGCCGCGAGCAGGTGGAACTGCTCGCCCGCTACCGCGCCGAGACCGACGAGGACCGGCGCGAGGCGGTGAAATCGGCCCTGCTCCTGTCCATCAACTGCATCGCGGTCGGCTTCGGGGCGACCGGGTGAGGCGGTGCGGGCCTCGCACGTTGAGGGATCGGATCGAAACGCGCCTGCGCGCCCTGTCAGGCAGCCCAGTGCGCGCCATTTGCCGCCGGTGAACGGGGTCCAGCCCCGCAACGGCATCAGAACCGTCACCAGGAGAGAGAATCCAAGATGAGCTTCACCCTGATCCAGCAGGCCAAGCCGCGCCTGCACCGGTCCGAACTCGCGGTCCCCGGCTCCAACCCGACCTTCATGGAGAAGTCGGCGCAGTCGGCCGCCGACGTGATCTTCCTCGACCTCGAGGACGCGGTCGCCCCCGACGACAAGGAGAAGGCCCGCACCAACATCATCCAGGCGCTCAACGACCTGGATTGGGGCAACAAGACCATGATGATCCGCATCAACGGTCTCGACACCCACTACATGTACCGCGATGTGGTCGACATCGTCGAAGCCTGCCCGCGCCTCGACATGGTGCTGATCCCGAAGGTCGGCGTGCCGGCCGACGTCTACGCCATCGACGTGCTGGTCACCCAGATCGAGCAGGCCAAGAAGCGTGACAAGCAGATCGGCTTCGAGGTGCTGATCGAGACCGCGCTCGGCATGGCCAATGTCGAGGCGATCGCCCAGTCGTCGAAGCGCCTGGAGGCGATGTCCTTCGGCGTGGCCGATTACGCCGCCTCGACCCGCGCCCGCTCGACGGTGATCGGCGGCGTGAACCCCGACTTCTCGGTGCTCACCGACAAGGACGAGGCCGGCAATCGCCAGACCCACTGGCAGGATCCGTGGCTGTTCGCTCAGAACCGCATGCTGGTGGCCTGCCGCGCCTACGGCCTGCGCCCGATCGACGGACCGTTCGGCGACTTCTCGGATCCGGACGGCTACCGCTCGGCGGCCCGCCGCTGCGCCGCCCTCGGCTTCGAAGGGAAGTGGGCGATCCACCCGTCGCAGATCGATCTCGCCAACGAGGTGTTCACCCCCTCGGAGGCCGAGGTCACCAAGGCCCGCCGCATTCTCGAGGCCATGGAAGAGGCCGCCAAGGCCGGCCGCGGCGCCGTGTCCCTGGACGGACGCCTCATCGACATCGCCTCGATCCGCATGGCCGAAGCGCTGATCGAGAAGGCGAACGCCATGAAGGGCTGAGGCCGCCCGAACGGCGCGCCAAGCAGCTGCATGACCGGGGCCGGGCTTGCCGGGCCCCGGGGAAGATCAGAGCGGATCGCGGGCAAGCCCGTGACCGCGTGACAGGTTCGGATGAGGGTTGGAGAAGGCCCCGGAGCGGGTTCACCCCTCACCAGTCTCTTCGGGAGAAGGGACAAACTCTGCGGCGCGGCGGCCGCGACGGCCCTAGAACGGCCGATCGTCCGGCAGCCGCGCCGCAGCCATCTCGTCCGGCGTCGGGTCGCGATGGATGACGATCCCGTTCGACCAATCCGCCGCGATCAGCCCGAGCCGGGCGAACCCGTCGAGCCAGCCGTCCATCGGCCAGATCCCGTGCCGGTCGTGAAAGCGGGCCGCGTTGGCGACGATGTCGCGGAAATGCTGCAGGGGCGGGTCGTAGCCCGGATGATGCTGGTGGTAGGCCCGGGGGCCTCCCAGGAACAGGATCGGCACCCCCGCCTTCTCCGCCCGGAACGCCAGATCGGTGTCCTCCGCGCCGTAGCCGGAAAAGGTTTCGTCGAACCCGCCGAGGCGGTCATAGGTCTCGGCGCGCACCGCGAAGGCGAGCGACCAGAACAGCCCGGCCTGCGGTGCCGGCGCCACCACGCCTGCGGGCGGGAAGGCCCGCACCGGGTGCGGCTGGCCGAACCGCTCCAGATCCGCCGCGCACCATCCATCCGCCACCGCGCCGGCCGGCAGGTAGCCGATCTCGCAGCAGATCAGGCCGTCCTGCTCGGCCACCGCCCGCGACAGGCCCGCGACGAGCCCCGCCGAGGGGATGCAATCGACGTCGAGGAAGATCAGCGTCTCGGCCTGGGCCGCCCGGCGCCCGGCATTGCGCGCCGCCGCGAGGGGCAGGCCGGCATGCGGGAACGCGACGCGCTCCACCGGGAAGGGCAGCGCCGGGTAGGGCGCCTCATCGCCGCCGATCTCGACGACGACGCAGCGATCGGGCGGATCGCCGCGACCGAGACCGTCGAGCAGGCGGGTCAGGTGTGCGCGTCGACCTTTGTTGAGCGTGATGACCGCGATGCTCACGAGGCGGCTCCGGCGCGCAGGACATCGATCCGATAATCGGGGGTCCGCGACTGACTCAGGACCTGGGCGAAGGCGGCGGAGAGGCGGATGAAGCCATCGGCGGCACCATCGCCCGAAAGCGGGTAGTCGGTCTCGCCCAGCCAGTGCACCAGAACGATGTCCCCGCCGGGCGCGATCGTCTCGCCGGCCCGGCGTACGAGCTCGGCGAAATCCGGCGGGGCCAGGAAGTACAGGAACTCGGAGAGGACGATCAGGTCGAAGGGCCCGGTCGGCCAGTCCGCCGGCATGGTCCCCTGCCGGATCTCGACCTGGGGACGATCCGCGCATCGCGCCCGGGCGGCCTCCGCGGCGGCCGGGACGAGATCGGTGGCGAGGAGCCGGGCGCAGCGTTCCGAGAGGGCGCGGGTGAAGACGCCGATCGAGCAGGCCGGCTCGAAGGCGGACCGGTAGCGCGGCTGGGGAAGGGCCGCGAGCGTCGCCGCGTATTTCTCGCGTTCGTAGGGCGAGGAGGTGAAATGCCAGGGATCCGGGTCGCTGGCGTAGATGCCGCGGAAGTAATCCTCCGGCAATGTCTGTGTCCGCCGGGTCATGCGGGGATCGCGACGAAGCGCTCGTAGGGACCGCAGAGCCGGTCGATCATGGCGGGCTCGAGCCGGAAGCCCTGGGGATCGTCCGCGATCAGGTCGGTGGTCTGCGATTCGTGCGCCGCCACGGCCCGCGCCTTGGTCTCGCGATAGGCGGAGACGTCGAGGCGCAGGCCGGTCGGGCTTGGGCCGACCTCGGTCTCGGGCGGTAGGGTCCAGCCCCAGACGGGATACTCGTAGACCCGGACTCCCGGCATCTGCGGTCGGGCGCGGGCGACGATCGCGGCGGCCGCCTTGTGATCGCAATGGGGATCGTGGCGCCACGTGACGAAGACCGCGCCGGCCCCGATCGCCGCGGCCGCGCGGGCCACGGCCGCCGCAGCCGCGTCGGCCTCCGGCCCGTCGCTCGGGACATGCGCGTCGGGCAGGCGCAGGAAGGTCACGTCCCCGGATCCGAGGCCGAGCACCGCTCCGGCCCGCTGCGTCTCCGCCTCGCGCAGGGCGCGCAGCTTCTCCGGCGGATAGAGGCGGGACTGCGTGTGCGAGCCGCATCCGTCGCTGACCACCACGAGGTGAACGGGCCGCCCGGACGCCCGGGCGGCTGCGATCAGGCCGCCGCATCCGAGGCTCTCGTCATCGGGGTGGGGCGCGACGACCACCAGCCCCCGGCTCCCCAGGAGGGCATCGAGGCTCGCCAGGGGCAACGCGTCGGCGGCGGCCAGAAAGGCGTCGGCGCGCATCACTGGCCTCCGGTCCGTTCGAAGACAGGACGCCGGTCGCGCGGCGACGGGCTGCTGACGAGATCGATCACGGGACGCTCCAAGGACGGTGCGCGGGTTCGGGCGTCCCTGGTTCTCGGATCCTGCGCATGAACACGCCATGAGCGGCGCGTTCCGGAGTTCCGGCGGGCGTTACCGATCGTTCTCGGTGGTGAGTGCGTCGGCGCGGGTGCCCTCGTCGACGCCCGGTCCGGCCGCCAGATGGACGCCGAGGGTCGGAGCGTCGGTGAACACCGCGCCGGCTGCGCTGAGGGCGCTCCGCAGGACCTCGATCTGCCCGCTCGGCGGGTCGCTGTAGCCGCCCTCGAAATCCCGCACGAAGTGCTCGTCCAGGCCGACTTTGCCCGCGAGATCGGCCTGCGACCAGCCGAGCAGCCCACGGGCCGCCCGAGACTGCGCGGGGCTCATGATGGGCGCCTGCGTTCCGCTCTGTGCGCCCTCGTCCGATCCTGCCACGCTCACTCTCCTCCTCGGCGATCATCAACAACGATTGCGGTCGCGGATCGTTTCCGGGCACATCCAGTCGGAGCGCGACCATAATTGTGCTGAAATCCTGTCGCATCCGCCAAGGCGCAAGGATTCGGAGCGGTCTCTCGCGGGGCCGTGCTGCGCGGCCGGCGTGGTGCCTCCGGACCGGGACAACCTGCGCGCGGTGCGCGCGACATGGGGACTGGACGATGAGAGGGGTGCTGATCGCGAGCTTGGCCTGTGCCGTGCTGGCCATGGACCTATCCGCGGTGACGCAGGCGCAGGCCCAGATGGGCGGTTCGCCGACGGGCTTCGGCCGGGGCAATCGCCGCCCCGGCGGCGAAGAGGAGAAGAAGCCCCAGTACGTGCCGGGGACCAAGGCCAGCGAGAAGATCTTCCCGCTCGACTCGACCTGGACCGCCGTGAGCCTCAACGGAAAGCCCTTCACGGGTGGCGACCGGCCGAGCTTCATCATCGACAAGCAGTACCGCGCCCGCGGCTACGGCGGTTGCAACACCTTCGCGGCGACCGCATTCCCGCTCAAGGAGCAGCACATCGCCGTGGGCCCGCTCGCACTCACCAAGAAGAGCTGCGACAAGGGCCTCGCCGCCGCCGAACAGGCGTTCTTCATCGCCCTGCGCACCTCGGCGGTGTGGGACTTGGTCGGCTCGCAGCTCGTGCTCAAGAGCCCGAACGGCGAGCTGAAGTTCGACCGCGCCCTTTAAGGAGCGGTTCACCACGCCGCATGATGGCGGCCGCCGATTCAGACGGCCTTGAGGGGCGCCGGGGCTCATTCCTCGTGTATCGAGGAGGCCACGGATGCCAGTCGGAATCGGGATCGGACGCGGGGACCCCTCGCGTCCCGCGGTGACGCGGAGCCTCCGTTTCACGGGGCCCGCGGGGTTTCATCCCGGCGCCCTATGGCTCGCCACCGCCGTGCCGGCTGTGGCGACGCTGCTCCTTCTCGCGCGGCTGGCTTCCTGACGGACAGCGCTGGCGGCGTCTTACCGGGACGCCGTCCTGTCCCCGGGCCGGTCGCCCTCGGCATGTCCGCGCGGTTCGGAACGATCCTGCGCTTGCGCCGTTACGGGCGGAAACAGCGAGGCCAAACCCGCGGCGACACCATATAGAATTGGATCGGCGTTCAGGCCGCCCTCGGGCGGATGAAGATTGCTTGTCAGCAGAGTGCGACGGCGGGCCTCGCGCGCGTTCACGAGCATCTGTGCGCGTCCCCGTTGTTCAACTGTCCGAGACCGGTCAATGCCGCGCTCCGCGTTTCGTTGCCGCAGCGGGCGGAATTTTCTCCCGGAGACCGGACGCGACGGAAACTCAGCCCCGGCGCCGGAGACCCATCGCCGGTTGGACGTCGGGCGGCCGGCAGACGCTCGGCACGACATCGATGATCGACGCGCTCGGGCAGCGCGCCCGGCAGCCCTGGGCCGCGGCGATCTGGTCGCCGCCGCAGGCATCGGCGAAGCAGAAGGTCGCGAGATCCTCGCAGGTCGCCCGGAACCGGCCCAGGGGCGACCGCTCCCGCAGGTCCGCCGCCCCCGCCCCCTGCGTCAGCAGGATCACCGTCAGACCGATCAGAGCCGGGAATCGCGCCATCTCTGTTTCCCGTCCAGGTCGAGGCTGCTTGCGGAACCAGCCTAGCATTGGCAGCCTGGACGCGCCGTACCATTCCCGCGACAGGCGATGCGCGTCATCCGTCGCGATCCCGGCCGCATCGCGCGGCCGTTAAGCCCGATCCCCACGAAAGGCCGCCATGCCGCTCTACGCCCTCGACGATCACGTCCCCGACCTCGCCGACCCCGCCCGGGTCTGGATCGCGCCCGACGCGCAGGTGGTCGGCCGCGTGCATCTCGGCCTCGATGTCGGCATCTGGTTCGGCGCGGCTCTGCGCGGCGACAACGAGCCGATCCGCATCGGCGATCGCACCAATGTCCAGGAGGGCGTGATCATGCACGTCGATCCCGGGTTTCCCCTCGTCATCGGCAGCGACGTCACGGTCGGCCACGGCGCGATCGTGCACGGCTGCACCATCGGCGACGGCAGCCTCGTCGGCATGGGGGCGACGGTCCTGAACGGCGCCCGGATCGGCCGCGGCTGCCTCATCGGCGCCAACGCGCTGGTCACCGAGGGCAAGGAATTCCCGGATCACAGCCTGATCGTCGGGGCGCCGGCCAAGGCCGTGCGCACCCTCGACGAGGCCGCGGTCGAGGGGCTGCGGCAGGCCGCCCTGCGCTACGTGGAGAATGCCCGGCGCTACAAGGCCGGGCTGCGCCGCATCGACGGCTGAGGGACATGGGCCGCTCCCGGGCGGGAGCGGCCGGCCCGCTTACTTCTTGGCCTTGGCGCGCTCGATCGCTTCCTCGATCAGCCGGTGGGCCTCTTCCTTGTCGCCCCAGCGGACGAACTTGACCCACTTGCCGGGTTCCAGATCCTTGTAGTGCTCGAAGAAGTGCTGGATCTGCTGGATCGTGATCTCGGGCAGGTCGGTGTAGTTCTCGACCCGGTCGTACCGCTTGGTCAGGTGGCGCGAGGGCACCGCGATGATCTTCTCGTCTTCGCCGCCCTCGTCCTGCATCACCATCACGCCCACGGGACGCGCGCTGATGATCGCGCCCGGCAGCACGGCGCGGGTGTTGGCCACCAGCACGTCACAGGGATCGCCGTCGCCCGACAGGGTGTGGGGGATGAAGCCGTAATTCCCCGGATAGAACATCGGGGTGTAGAGAAACCGGTCGACGACCAGCGCGCCGGATTCCTTGTCCATCTCGTACTTGATCGGTTCGCCGCCGAGCGGCACCTCGACGATCACGTTGACGTCGTGCGGCGGCTTCTTGCCGAGCGGGATGGCGTCGATCTTCATGGCGTGTCGCTTCCGGAATGCGGTCTCGTCCGCTTCCCGGATCTCTTAGTGGCGCCGCTTGGCAAAGCAAATCGGCCGATGGTGCGGCCCGGCAACGAGCGCTGGAAAACGTTAGCCGAACAGGAAGCCCACCTTGGGGAGCGGGATGCCCGCCACGCGGTCCAGCGCCCGCGGGCCGGCGACGCCGCCGAGCCCCTCGTAGAAGGCGCCGGCGCGGACATTGTCCTCCAGGCTCCACACGCCCAGCCGCGTGAGGCCGTGATCCGCGAGGTCGTTGCGCACCGCCCGGAACAGGCGCCGGCCGAGGCCGACGCCCTGATACTCCGGCAACAGGTAGAGTTCGTCGATCTCGGCCTCGGTGCCGAGCGCCCGGCTGCGCGTCCGTCCGTAGGCCGCGTAGCCGACGACGAGTTCGCCCGTCTCCACCACCGCGATCGGCCGGCCGCGACGCAGGGCGCTCTGCCACCAGGCCCGGTCCCGGGTCGAGATCACCCGCTCCAGGGCGACGCCCGGGATGATGCCGCGATAGGCCTCGCGCCAGGAGGCATCGAACACCTTGGACAAGCCGCCGAGATCGGCCTCGCGGGCCCGGCGGATGCTCGTGGTGCGCGTGCTCATGGGCTTCGGGCCTCCCGTCGTCCGACCGGCGGATAACCCGCGCGGCCCGCGCAGGTTCGATGCCGATCCAGGCGGAGTGAAGGCAAGAATGGCGCCGCGTCGCGTCGGCCTGCGTGACGTCGCGTGATGCCGGTGCCGGCCCGCCGGCCCGCGAATTGCCGGGCCGGCGGGCGGCTGATAGAGCCCGGGCTCGGTTCCCCCGGCAGCACGGCCTTGTTCAACCGCTTCCTCAAGCCCGAGAGGCGCTACGCGCGCCGCATGGCCCGGATCGCCCGCTTCGAGCGGCCGATAGCCGGCCCCGGCGACCGGCTCATGGCCTGGGCCAGCATGCTGCTGATCGACCACGGCGTCTTCCGCCTCGCCTATCTCAACCGGCACCGCGTCGGCTCCGGCGCCCTCTGGCGCTCGGCCCAGCCCGGCCCCCATCAGCTCGCCCGCTTCCGGGCCGAGGGCGTGCGGACGATCATCTCCCTGCGCGGCGGGCGCGAGCACGGATCCTGGCCGCTGCAGCGCGAGGCCTGCGAGCGCCACGGGCTCAAGCTGGTCGAGTTCGTGCTCCGCTCGCGGGAAGCGCCGGACCGGGCCACCATCCTCGGCGCCAAGGCCTTCTTCGCCGGCATCGAGTACCCGGCGGTGATGCACTGCAAGTCCGGCGCCGACCGGGCCGGCCTCGCCTCGGCCCTCTACCTGATCCTGCACGAGGGGCGCCCGGTGGCCGAGGCCGCCCGGCAGCTCTCCGCCCGCTACGGCCATCTCCGTTTCGCCAAGACCGGCATCCTCGACGCGTTCTTCGCCCGGTATCGCCTCGAGGGCGAGGCGAAGGGGCTCGACTTCCTGACCTGGGTCGAGACCGTCTACGACCCCGAGGCGCTCAAGCGCGATTTCCGGCCGGGCTTCTGGTCGGATCTGGCGGTGGACCGGGTGCTCCGGCGGGAGTGAGGATCACTCCGCCGCCGGCCGCGCCATCTCGCGGAAGGGGTGGGCCGGGTAGGTGCCGATCACCCGCAATTCGCGCGAGAAGTAGCCGAGTTCGTCCAGCGCCCGGCTGAGGCCCGGATCGTCCGGATGGCCGTCGACCTCGGCGTAGAACTGCGTGGCGGTGAATTCGCCGTCGACCATGTAGCTCTCGAGCTTCGACATGTTGACGCCGTTGGTCGCGAATCCGCCGAGCGCCTTGTAGAGCGCGGCCGGGATGTTGCGCACGCGGAACACGAAGCTCGTCACACAGGGCACGGTGCCCTGTTCCACCGGCTGGGGCTCCGGGGAGAACACCACGAACCGGGTGGTGTTGTGCGCCTCGTCCTCGACGTCGCGCTCCAGGATGTCGAGGCCGTAGACTCCGGCGGCGAGTGCGGGCGCCAGAGCCGCCCGGCTCGGGTCGCCGATCTCGGCGATCTCGCGGGCGGCCCCGGCGGTGTCGCCGGCGACCACGGCCTTCAGGCCGAGCCGGCGGATGATCCGGCGGCACTGGCCCAGGGCATGGACGTGGCTGTGGACGCTCTTCAAAGCCTCGCGCTGCGTGCCCGGCAGGACCATCAGCTGAAAGTGGATCGGCAGGAAGTGCTCGGCCACGATGTGCAGCGGCGAGATCGGGATCAGGTGGTGGATGTCGGCGACGCGGCCCGCGATCGAGTTCTCGATCGGGATCATCGCCCGCTGGGCGCGCCCCTCTGTCACCGCCGCGAAAGCGTCCTCGAAGGTCGGGCAGGGCAGCGGCGTCCAGTCCGGATACGCCTCCGCGCAGATGATGTGCGAGTTCGCCCCGGGCTCCCCCTGATAGGCGATGGTGCGGTCTGTCATGGCGGTCTGGATTCGTTCGTCGGGTCAGTTCAGGCGCCGGCTCTGGAGCAGGGCGCGGGCGCGCTCCAGGTCGGCGGGGGTGTCGACGCCCAGCGGCAGGTCGTCGACGATGGCGGCGTCGATGCGCATGCCGGCTTCGAGCGCCCGCAGCTGCTCCAGCTTCTCGCGCATCTCCAGCTCGCCGGGCGGCAAGGCCACGAATCGGCTGAGCGCCCTGCGCCGGTAGGCGTACAGGCCGATATGGTGCCAGAGCGGCCCGTCGCCCCAGGGAGCCCGGGCGCGGGTGAAGTACAGGGCGCGCAGGCGCCCGGGACCGACCATGTGGCCGACGAGCTTGACCACGTTCGGGTTGTCGGCCTCGTGGGGGTCGGTGATCGGCGCACAGAGGGTGACGATGTCGACGGTGCGGTCGGTCAGCGGCACGATGGAGGCGCCGATGATCGCCGGGTCGATGGTCGGCAGGTCGCCCTGGACGTTGACGACCACGTCGTGGCGACCTTCCGGGTCGACGATGTCGAGCGCCTCGGCGAGGCGGTCGGAGCCCGACGGGTGATCGGCCCGAGTCATCACCGCGAGGCCGCCCGCGGCCTCGACCGTCCGGGCGATCTCCGCCGTGTCGGTGGCCACCACCACGGGGCCGATGCCGGCCTCCATGGCCCGGCGCCAGACATGGACGATCATGGCCTCGCCGGCGATGTCGGCCAGCGGCTTGTTCGGCAGGCGGGTCGCGGCGAGGCGGGCCGGGATCAGGACCAGGGGATCGGACATCGAGATTCGGATCCGGATGCGCGGATCGGGGCCGCGGCGGCAGGCGGCCGGCTGCTTAACAGGCCGGCCCCCGATTGTCGTCCCCCCGGAGACGGGCCGGAGCGCAGTGGAGAAAATGTGCCACTCGGTGACAAGCTGGGCAATTCAGTGGAACAATCCTGCGCTGGAGCGACGCGGAGCCCTCTGGTGGCATTGTCAGGAGCCGCCCGGAACCGCTAAGGCAACCTCGAAATCTTCCAATGTCCGGTGTCCGAGCCCGCTCGCCCGTGTCAGGCGCGCGATCGGCACGGCCGAGTTGCGAGAAGAGCATGAACTCGTTCGAGGTGAACAAGGTCCTGGGTGCGGTCCTCGGCGCCCTTCTGTTCGCGGCCGGATCGGGTTTCGTCGCCGAATTGATCTACCACCCGAAGCCGGCGGGCAACGCCGGCTACGACCTCCCCGAGCCGCAGCCCGAGGCCGCCGCCGCGGCCCCCGAGGCCAAGGTCGAGCCGATCGCCGTCCGCCTCGCCAGCGCCAATGTCGAGAAGGGCGAGGCCGGCACCAAGGCCTGCCATGCCTGCCACAATTTCGAGAAGGGCGGCCCGAACAAGGTCGGGCCCGACCTGTACGGGGTCGTGGAACGGCCGAAGGCCTCACATCCGGGCTTCGACTATTCAGCGGCCCTGAAGGAGAAGGGCGGCACGTGGACCTATGCCGACCTCGACGGGTTCCTCACCAACCCGAAGGGCTACGTGAAGGGCACGAAGATGGCCTACGCCGGCATCGCTTCGCCGCAGGAGCGGGCCAACGTCATCGCCTATCTGCGAACCCTGGCCGAGACGCCGAAGCCGCTCCCCGCTGTCGATAAGGACGAGGCCCCGTCGGCTGCGCCTGCGGCGGCGAAGCCTGACGACAAGCCCGCGGCTGCGCCCGCCGAGAAGCCGTCCGCCGACAAGCCCGCCGCCGGCAAGGCGTCCGAAGGCAAGGACAGCCCGGCCAAGCCCGCCGATACCGGCACCGCCAAGCCGGTCGAGGCGAAGTCGCCCGGCAGCCCGCGGACGACCGGTGAATCGAGCGACCGGAACGCCCCAGCTCCGCCGGCCGGCGCCCATGACAGCGACCAGCAGGGCCAGCCTTCGAGCCTGATCCCCGCCGAGCCGACCGCGCCGACGGCGCCGGCCGCCAAGGAGCCTCCCGCGCAGGCCAATCCCGAGGCGGTCGACCGGGCGAAGGATCTCGAGGTCGGCGGCCCGACCAAGGACCTGAACGCGCCGCTGCCGACGCCGCAGCCGCTTCCGAAGGAGTAGAGGCACGGGCCGGGCGCGGGGCTCCGGACGGTCCCGCCCCTCGCGTGTCAGGCGCGTTCCGCCGGCATGGCTCCGGGCGCGCCCCTTGCTCTAAGGCGGCCGCGCCCCGGCATCGTGCCGGATTGAAAACCGCGTAGGACCCCTTGGCTGACCGAAGTTCCGTTGGGGAGGAGCGCCGGGCGCCCCTCCCGCTGCTCGTTGCCGTGACCATGACCGGGACGGTGGCGCTGCACATCTTCGTGCCGGCGCTGGCGGCGGCGGCCGTGGACCTCGGCACCAACGCCGCCGGCGCGCAACTGACGATCACCGTCTACCTGATCGGGCTTGCGGGCGGTCAGCTGCTCTACGGCCCGCTCTCGGACCGGTACGGCCGGCGGCCGGTCCTGATCGGCGGCCTCGGCCTCTATCTCGCCGGATTGCTGCTCGCGATCCCGGCGCCGAACATCGGCGTCCTGCTCGTCGCCAGGGTCCTGCAATCGCTCGGCGCCTGCGGCTCCCTGGTGATCGGCCGGGCGATGGTGCGCGACGTCTCCACCCGCGAGGACGCCGCCCGGAAGCTCGCGATCCTCACCACCGCGATGACGCTCACGCCCGCCCTGGCGCCGGCGATCGGCGGCGTCGTGACCGAGGCCTTCGGCTGGCGCGCCGTGTTCGTGGTGCTGGCCGGCCTCGTCGCCCTGCTGGGCGCGCTCGTGGTCTTCACCCTGCCCGAGACCAACCGCCACAAGGTGGCGCTGCCGGGATTCGTCGCGGTTCTGTCCGGCTACCTCCGGCTCGTGCGGATCCCCGTGTTCCGCGCCTATCTGGTGGCGGGGGCCTGCGGCGGGACGAGCCTCTACGCCTTCCTGGCCGTGGCGCCGTTCCTCCTCGTGGACCGGCTCGGGCGCTCCTCTCAGGAGGTGGGATTCGACTGCCTGATCGTCGTGTTCGGCATGGTCGGCGGGGCCGTCCTGGCGAGCCGGCTCGCCGCCAGGGTGCCGATCCGAAAGGCGGCGCGGAGCGGCAATCTCCTCTGCATCGCCGCGGCGCTGACGCTGCTGATCGTGGACCGCACCGGGATGCTCGGCGTCGTCAGCCTGATCGTGCCGCTCTTCGCCTACGCGGTGGGCGTCGGCCTGCTCAGCCCCAACGCGGTGGCGGGGCTGATGAACGTCGATCCGCACGCGGCCGGGTCCGCCTCGAGCCTCTACGGCTTCACGCAGATGACCTTCGGGGCGCTGTTCACGGCGGCCGCCTCCGCCTGGCCCGCGACCTCGGCGACGCCGGTGGCGCTGGCGCTCCTCTCCGCCGGGCTGATCGCCGCGCTGGCGCTCCGGCGGGCCTGACGGGCTCGCGCTCGCCGACGGCGTCAGTTTCCGTTGCCGCCATGGTCCCCGCGCGCTGCCGGAGGCGCGCGGCGGCGTCCCTTAAAGCGACGCGCCGCGGGCCTCGACGAGGCCGGACGCGCCTGCGCTGAAGCCGTCGGCCAGTTCCAGCCACAGCAGGCGCGCGGGGTCGACCGGTCCCGGCAGGCTCAGGCGCCCGGGCGGGACCGGCGTGAAGCCGAAGCGGGCGTAGTAGGGC
Organism: Methylobacterium sp. XJLW; assembly: GCF_003254375.1. Taxonomy (NCBI): domain Bacteria; kingdom Pseudomonadati; phylum Pseudomonadota; class Alphaproteobacteria; order Hyphomicrobiales; family Methylobacteriaceae; genus Methylobacterium; species Methylobacterium sp. XJLW. The sequence goes on from NZ_CP016429.1 coordinate 2,908,074, forward strand.
GCGTCGCCGACGAGGATCACGAGACCCTCGCCCGCCTGCCGCGCCCCCTCGATCGCCGCGCGGGTCAGGGTACCGCCGATGCCGCGGCCCGCGAAGCTCGGATCGACGGCCAGCGGACCGAGCATCACGAAGGATGTCGCCCCGGTCCGCACGGGCCCCATCCGGACCGAGCCGACGAGGAAGCTGCCCACCGAGGCGGTGATGCCGAGATCGATCCGCTCGGCCGCGCCCTCGCGGAGGCGGTAGGCGGTACGGGCGAAGCGGCCGGGGCCGAAGGCCCGGGCATGGAGCCGCTCGATGGCGGGGGCATCCTCCGGCCGCTCGGGCCGGATGACGAGGGACAGATCGGTCACGGGTTGCTCGCGGCTCGGACCGGCGCCGCGTAGCAGCGCCGGGCCGGACCCGCAAACCGCCGCGCTACTCGGCGGCCGCCAGAGTGGGCCGTCCGCCGCCCTGGGTCAGCCGCAGGAAGCCGAGGGCCGAGAGCCAGATCACCGCGCCGCAGGCGGAGGCGACGCCGAGAACCAGCGCGAAGCCGCCGCGGTCATGCAGGAGGGCGATCGCCGGCACCACGAAGCCGCTCGCCGTGAAGCCCACGAAGTAGCGCAGGCTGTAGGCCCGGGCCCGGTAGACGGGCGGGACGTAGCGGGCGATCATCGCGTCGTTGATCACCACCTGCCCGTAGATCGCCGTCATGGCCAGCACGAGCCCGGCGAGCAGCGGCAGGCCGGTGGAGAGGGCGGCGATCCCGAGCCCCACCGGCTGCAGCACCGAGAGCGCCACGAACAGGGACGGCAGGCTGTAGCGGTCGATGAGGCGGCCCATGGCCAACTGCATCAGCGCGCCGAACAGGAACACGCCGGTGGCGAGGGAGCCGGTGAGCGCCAGGGGCAGCGCCTGCCCGACGCCCTCGTCGATCACCTTCGGCAGGCTGATCGTCGTCAGGTTGAAGGTCAGGCCGCCCGCGAAGATCGACAGGGCGAACATCGCCAGCAGCGCCCAGGGCCGGGTCACCGGGATCACCGCCGCGCCGCCGGCCTTCTGTCCCGAGCCGTCCCCGTCGCCCGGCACCAGGGCCAGGAAGGCGGCCCCGCAGGCGAGGCAGACGAGGCCCGGGACCACGAAGGCCGCGCGCCAACTGACGGTGGCGGCGAGCAGCGCCGTGAGTCCGGAAGCCGAGGCCGCGCCGAAATTGCCCCAGACGCCGTTGATGCCGAGGTCGCGCCCGAGCCGGCGGGCATGGGTCACCAGCATGGCCGAGCCGACCGGGTGGTAGATCGCCGAGGCGAGCCCGAGCACGCAGAGCCAGAGGGCGAAGGCCAGCGGCGTCGAGGCGCTCGCGACGCCGAGGCAGGACAGGCCGTAACCGAAGAAGAACACCGCCAGCATGTTGCGCCGCCCGAACCGGTCGGCGAGCGAACCCATCGGGAGGGAGCACAGGCCGAAGGCCACGAAGGCGCCGGTGGCGAGCCCGATCAGCTCGCCGTAGCCGAGCCCCGTCTGGGCCGCGATGGCGATGACGGCGGTCGGGTAAATCAGCAGTACGAAATGGTCGAGGGCATGCGCGACGTTGACGAAGCGCAGGGTGCGGCGGGACAGCGTATCGGAATCCATCGCGGCGTATCCTCCGGGACTGCGCGCTGATAGCCTGACCCGATGGTGGTGTTGGGCCGGATATGTATGCGAACGGGCCAATGTTGACGGAGGCACCTGTCGCCGCGAAGCGGTCGACCGAGGCGGCCGACTATCAGGACGTCCCGCGCCCGGTCGCAGTGATGCCCAAGACCTACGCGGCCGGGATGCATCTCGCCCGGCACTTCCATCCCCGCGCGCAGCTGCTCTACGCCACGGCCGGGCTGATGATGGCGTTCGCGGAGGACGGCACCTGGGTGGTTCCCGAGGGGCACGCGCTCTGGATCCCGCCGCGGCTGCCGCACGCGGTCGCGACCCACGGCGCCGTCTCGATGTGCTCGGCCTATCTGGATCCCGCCGCGGTTCGGTCCTTCCCGGCGAGTTGCCGGGTGATCGCGGTGTCGCGGCTCCTCGCCTCCGCGCTTACGGCGCTGGCCGAGGAGCCTGTGCTTTACGCAGAGGATGGCCGTGGCGGCCATCTCGCCGCTCTGGTCCTCGACGAGATCGGCCGGGCCCCCGCCACGCCGCTCGCCCTGCCACTCCCGCGCGACGCACGCCTGCGCCGGGTCTGCCTGGAGCTGATCGAGAATCCGGCCTCGGAGGACGACCTCGATGCCTGGGCCGACCGGGCCGGGGCGAGCCGGCGGACGCTGACCCGGGGGTTCCGCGCCGAGACGGGCCTGAGTTTCGGTGATTGGCGGGCCCGGGCCCGGGTGATCCGCGCACTCGCGCTTGCGGCCGAAGGACGCCCGCCCCGGGTTGTGGCGGCGGCGGTGGGGTATCGAAGTGTCCAGACACTACGACTGACAGTGGCGCGGGTGCTCGACGCTCACCATCCCCGCTCGGCAACCTGATCGGGACCGACTCTCAAGCCTGTGCAGAGGGCTCAAGCGATGCGGACGGTTCCTGCGCCGCCGCGACGGACCGAGCCAGGTCGACGGCTTGGTTGCGGATGTCCGGCACGGCCGTGCATTCCCAGTATGCGCCGCGGAGCAACGGGCCCAGAGTCCAGAGGCGCGCCGCTGTATCGGATGCACCCAGGACCGTCAGATCGGGGCGCACGGCAAGACCGAGGCCGAACGGACCGGCTCGGACAAGGCCGCGACCGATCAGATTGCGCAGAAGCGGGTCGGTCGTATCCGCGACCCGTCCGACGCCGCGAACATCGAAGATGCGCTGCACGCCGAGGGTTCTGGGTTCGGATGCCCCCCGCGGCCGGTACGTGACGCGCGCTTCACCGGTCTGATCCTCGATCGCCACCAGCTTTCCGGCGAGCACCTGAAGCGAGCCGGCTTCGATCTCGTCGGCGATGGCCGCGCCCGTGGGCGGTGCGGAGCGGTGCCGATGCGTGTCCCAGAACGGGCGGAGATGGCGCAGGAAGCGCGCCTGGTCGGCTGGCGGCAAGCCGAGCCAGAGGGCGTCCGTAACCGGCCGCAGAGCGTCGATCACCCCGTGCCAGGCGATGCGAGCCTCCGCCGCGGAGGCGACCTCCCGGCGGATCCGGCCCAGAAGCCGGGTGATCGAACGGGTCTCTGCGGCCGTGAAGTCCGGACGCGGCCAGGGGTCGGCGCGTACGTGCACGGCCGGGATCCGCCCCCGCCGCGAGAGCGCGATGATCTGCCCGCGAAAGCCATGGCGCCGAAGACTGATCACCGCATCGACCATGCTGAGACCGGTCCCGATGATGAGAACCGGATGATCCGGATGCAGCCGCGCGTCATGCTCCGGATTCCACGGATCGCCCCGGAAGCGGCTTTCCGGTTCCTGGGGCAGGGCGAGGTTGCCCATCGCCAGCACCGCACCCGCGACATCGACGCGTCGGCCGCCCTCGGCAACCATGATCAGACGGTCCTCGTCCGGCACGAGGTCGATGATCATGTCGTTGATCAGGTGCAGCCGCGGCGTCGAACCGCCTGTCACCGCTTCGGTCAGAAGCGCCGCCAGATAATCTCCGTATAGCCCGCGTGCCGCGAAGGTCCCGGCCGGGGTCCGCCAGATGCCCACATGACCGTGCCCGATCGCGGGGTTGCCGGCACCGGTGCCCGCCTCACCCGCGGCGATCTTCGAAAGCCAGTCTTCGAAATGGGAGGGCCGGTCGGGATAGGCGCTCATGTTGGCGGCGCGCACGTTGAGCAGGTGGTCGGGGTTCCCGGTGGCGTAGGCGCGACCGCTCCCGAAGCGCTCCGCCCGTTCACACAACAGAACCGACTGGTGCGGCGGCAAGCGGGCGAGCAGCTGTATCGCCGCCATCGTGCCGCTGAAGCCTGCCCCGATGACGGCAATGGGAGCGGGGTGCGGCCCGGCTTCCAAGCTTTCGTGCTGGTCCGACATCGACGACGAGCCTGCGCCAGAAGACAATGCCACGACCCGTCTGCCTAAAGTCGCGGATCAGGATCGATCCTGCCCTGACATTGCCAGCAAAGGCGGTCTGTGTCAGCCGGCGTATGCGTGTTGAAGGGGTCTGGGTCGGGGTGAATCTTTTCTGTCCCGCGGGATGCGGAAGAAATTTCAGCGATCCGTATCCTTTCGTATGGTGTGGGCGCCCTGGAAAATCTTCACGTCGCCCGCGCGGAGAAGTCGATCCGCGGGTCGATCCAGACGTAGATCAGGTCGGAGAGCAGGTTCACCGCGAGACCAAGCAGCGAGAAGATGTAGAGGGTGGCGAACACCACCGGATAGTCGCGCCCGACGATCGCCCGGAACGACAGCTCGCCCAGGCCGTCGAGGGAGAAGATCGTCTCGATCAGCAGCGAGCCGGTGAAGAAGGCCGAGATGAAGGCCCCGGGGAAGCCCGCGATCACGATCAGCATGGCGTTGCGGAACACGTGGCCGTAGAGCACGCGCCGCTCGGAGAGCCCCTTCATCCGTGCGGTGAGCACGTATTGCTTGCGGATCTCGTCGAGGAACGAGTTCTTCGTGAGCAGGGTCGAGGTTGCGAAGGCGCCGATCACCAGGGCTGTGAGCGGCAACACCATGTGCCACGCGTAGTCGGTCACCTTGTGCCAGGTCGAGAAGCTCTCCCAGCCTTCGCTGGTCAGCCCGCGCAGCGGGAACCATTGGTAGAACGATCCGCCGGCGAAGAGGATGATGAGCATCAGTCCGAACATGAAGCCCGGGATCGCGTAGCCGATGATCACCACGAAGGAGGTCGCGCGGTCGAACTGCGTGCCGTCCGCCACCGCCTTGCGGATGCCCAGCGGGATCGAGATCGCGTAGGACAGGAGCGTCATCCACAGGCCGAGCGAGATCGAGACCGGCAGCCGCTCCTTGATCAGCTGGATGACGCTGACATCGCGGAAGTAGCTGCGTCCGAAATCGAACCGGACATAGTCCCAGAGCATCTTGGCGAAGCGCTCGGGTGCAGGCTTGTCGAAGCCGAACTGCTTCTCGAGCTTGGCGATGAATTCCGGGCTCAATCCTTGAGCGCCGCGATAGCGGGAGCTGGCGTCGCCGCCACCGCCCGACGGCCGGCTGGCGCCGCCGAGGTCGCCCGATCCGCCGGTGACGCGGGACATGGCTCCGTCGCGCTGGCCCTGGAGCTGCGACAGAACCCGCTCCACCGGGCCGCCTGGGGCGAACTGCACGATCGTGAAGGTGATCAGCATGATCCCGAACAGGGTCGGGATCATCAGACCGATGCGGCGCAGGATGTAGGCGAGCATGGCGTCAGTCCCGGCCGATTCGCTTGGCCTTATCGGCGTCGAACCACCACGTCCCGGGGGCACCGAGATCGTATTTCGGCGGCGTGGCCGGGCGGCCGAACACGTCCCACAGGGCGAGGCGGTGGGTCGAGGCATACCACATCGGCACCCAGTAGCGCCCGGCCCGCAGGACCCGGTCCAGAGCCCGGCAGGCGGTGGTCAGGTCCGCCCGCGACGTCGCGTCGGCGACGGCGGTGAGCAGCGCGTCGATCGCCGGGTTCGCGATCCCCGAGAGGTTGTTGGAGCCCGAGGTCCCGGCGGATCGGGAGCCGTAGGTCTCGCGCAGCTCCGCGCCGGGGGTGAGCCCGCTGCTGTAGCGGCGCGGCGTGACGTCGAAGTCGAAATCCTTGAGCCGCGCCTGGTACTGGGACGGGTCGACCGTGCGCAGGCTCGCCTTGATGCCGAGCAGGCCCAGGTTGCGGATGAAGGGCTGGGTGACCGCCTGGAAGACCGGATCCTCGTCGAGGAACTCGAGGGTCAGGGGCTGGCCGCCGGGCAGCATGAGGCTGCCACCCTGGCGGGTGCAGCCGGCCTCCCGCAGGAGCGCGTCGGCGCGCTTGAGCAGCGCCCGGTCCTGGCCGGACCCGTCGGAGACCGGCGGCGTCCAGGCCTCGCCGAATACCTCCGGCGGCAGGTCCTTGAACGGCTCCAGCAGGGCGAGTTCCTCGGCCGAGGGCTTGCCGGTCGCCTTGAGGTCGGAATTCTCGAAGAACGAGGCCGTCCGCGTGTAGGCGCCGTACATCAGGTTGCGGTTCGACCATTCGAAATCGAAGCACAGGCCGATCGCCTCGCGCACCCGCGGGTCGCGGAACGCCGCGCGGCGGGTGTTGATCCACCAGCCCTGGGTGCCGCTCGGCCGGGCATCCGGCACCATCTCCCGGACCACGCGGCCCTCGGTCATCGCCGGGAAATCGTATCCGGTCGCCCAGACCCGGGCGGTGAACTCCTCGCGGAACGTGAAGGCGCCGCTCTTGAACGCCTCGAACGCCACGGTGCGGTCGCGGAAATACTCGTAGCGGATCGCGTCGAAATTGTTCTGGCCGACATTCACCGGCAGCTCGGCGGCCCAGTAATCCGGCACGCGCTCCAGGCCGATGGACCGGCCCGGATCGACCGTGCCGACCCGGTAGGGCCCGGAGCCGAGGGGCACGTCCAGGGTCGAGGCCTCGAAGTCCCGGCCGGCGTAGTAGGCGGCGGAGAAGAGCGGCAGCTGCGCTACGAACAGTGGCAGGTCCCGGGCGCGGCCCGGCGCGAAGGTCACCACCAGCCGCCCGTCGCCCTCGGCCCGGGCATCGGTCATGGGCCGGATCACCTCGGCGATCTCGGGGTGGCCCTTGTCGCGCAGGAGCTTGAGGCTGAAGGCCGCGTCCCGCGCGGTCAGCGGCGAGCCGTCGTGGAACCGCGCCTGCGGGCGCAGGGCGAACGTGTAGGTCAGGCCGTCCGGACTGACCGTGACGGCGCGCGCCACCAGCCCGTAGAGGGCGTCCGGCTCGTCGAGGGCCCGGACCATCAGGCTGTCGAAGGTCAAGGGCATGCCGGCGGCCCCGTCGCCGCGCAGCACGTAGATGTTGAGCGTGTTGAAGGTGTTGAGCGACTGGTTTCCGGTCGTCGCGGCGAGCTGCGCCGAGAAGCGCCCGCCGCGGGGCGCCATCGGATTCACGTAGTCGAAATGCGCGAAGTCGGGTCCGTATTTCAGCTCGCCGAAGCTGGACAGGCCGTGGCGCTCGGCGGCGTCGGCCGCCTTGGCGCGGCGCCACGGCGGCATCGCCGCCAGGGCGCCGGCGCCGAGGACCAGCCCGCGCCGGGTCGGCAACCCGGGACCGCCCGTCAACGGGGCGCCCCGGTCTTGGCCGCGAGCTTCTCGTCGTACCACCACGTCGTCGGGAAGCCGGAGCTGGCATAGAGCGGCAGGATCGCCGGGTGGCCGAACCGGTTCCAGCGCAGCGTCCGCTGCTGGTCGGAGGACCATTGCGGGACGACGTAATCATGCGCCAGGAGCACGCGGTCGAGGGCCCGCGTCGCCGCGATCACGGTGTGCCGGTCCTTGGCGAAGATCACCTTCTCGATCAGGGCGTCGATTCCGGGATCCTTGATGCCGATCAGGTTGCGCGAACCGGGCTTGTCGGCCGCCGCCGAGCCCCAGTACTCGCGCTGCTCGTTGCCCGGCGAGAGCGACTCGCCCCACGACGTCGTGGTGACATCGAAATCGAAGTTGCGGATGCGGTTCTGGTATTGGGCCTGATCGATCACCCGGAGGGTGGCGTCGATGCCGATCAGCTTCAACTGCGCCGAGAACGGCAGGATCACGCGCTCGAACGTGTTCTGGAACTCCAGGAACTCGACGGTCAGCGGCTCGCCGGTCGCCTTGCTGACCATCTTGCCGCTGCGCAGCTCGAAGCCGGCCTCGCGCAGCAGGCCGACGGCCTCCCGCAGGTTCTTGCGCACCGCCTCCGGGCCGTCGTTGACGGGGTTGGCGTAGGGCGTGGTGAAGACGGCAGGCGGGACCTTGTCCCGGACGCTCTCGAGGATCGCCTTCTCCTCGCCCTCCGGTAGGCCCGATGAGGCGAGTTCCGAGCCGAAGAAGTAGGAGTTGATGCGCTTGTACAGGCCGTAGAACAGGGCCTTGTTCATCTCCTCGTAGTTCATCGCGAGGTTGAAGGCCCGGCGGACGCGCGGGTCCTTGAACTTGTCCCGGCGGGTGTTGAACGCGAAGGCCTGCATGATGCCCATGCCGCGCTCGGGGAAGGCCTCCTTGATCAGCCGCCCCTCCTTCACGGCCGGGAAATCCTCGTAGGCGGTCGCCCAGTTCCGGGCGATGTTCTCCACGCGGAAGTCGTAGAGATCGCCTTTCAGCGCCTCGACCAGCACGGTGCCGTCGCGGAAATACTCGTAGCGCTCGGTGTCGAAGTTGTAGCGCCCGGCATTCACCGGCAGGTCCTTGCCCCAGTAGTCGGGGACGCGGGTGTAGGTCGTGGTGCGGCCCGGCTCGAACTTCGCGAGCCGGTAGGGGCCCGAGCCGAGCGGCGGCTCCAGGGTGGTCTCGGTGACGCTGCGCGGCTTGCCGTTGGCGTCCTGGGCGGTCCACCAGTGCTTGGGCAGGACGCGCAGCTGCCCGATCACCTGCGGCAGCTCGCGGTTGCCGGTCTCCGTGAAGGTGAAGGTCACCTCGCGCGGCCCGGTCACCGCGGCCTTGGCCACGGTCTGGTAATAGGCGGCGTAGAACGGGCTGTTGGTCTTCAGCACGTCGAAAGACCAGACCACGTCCTCGGGGGTGATCGGCTTGCCGTCATGCCAGCGGGCGTTTTCGCGCAGCCGGTACGAGACCGAGCCGAGATCGGGGGCGATCCGCACAGCCTCGGCGAGCAGGCCGTAGGAGGTGAACGGCTCGTCCGAGGACTCGGTCATCAGCGAATCGTAGATCTGCTGGATGCCGTTCTCGAGGTCGCCCTTCAGGCCGGCGACGACGATGTTGAAATTGTCGAAGCCGCCCTGGGCCCCGAACCGGACCATCCCGCCCTTGGGCGCGGCCGGGTCGGCATAGTCGAAATGCTTGAAGTCGGGGCCGTATTTCGGCTGGCCCATCAGCGTGATCGCGTGGGTCCACTGGCCGTTGGCGGCCGGCAGGGTGGCCGGCGTCGACGGCATCGCGACCGGTTCCTGCGCGTGGGCCGGACCGAGCTGGAGGCAGGCGAGGAGGAGCGTCGCGGCGAGGAGGCGTCCAGTCACGGTCTGCGCTGTCACGGGCAGGCTGTCTCCGTTGCATCGGGCCCGCGCGGGCGCGGACAACTTGAAAATATCAGGCGGTCATAGGACGCGGGCCGCCATCCGTCGACCATGCGGGGCCGCACGCCGCCCGGCGCGAGCGACGGCCATTCCTCATCCGAAGGCCTGTCACGCCGCCCGGCCCCGTCTGCCCTCGACCAGCCACATGGCGAGCAGGGCGGCCGCCAGGGCGGCCAGCGCCGCGAGGCCGAGTGCCAGGGGATAGACCTCGACGCCGCGGATACTGGCGCTGTCGCTCGGCCGGAAGCCGATCCAGTCGCTGCCCGCGAGGCGACCGCCGCGCACCAGGGCGAGGCGCGGCACCTGGATGCCGCCGCCGGCCTCGGCGACCCGGCGCACCGAGCCGCTCGATCCGTCGGCCACGGCCTTCAGGCGGTCGGTGTCGCTGAACACGTCGGCGAGTTCGCGCGGATTGGCCGGGCCGACGCTGACGAAGGCAACGAGGTTTCCCGAGCGCAGCGTGTGCAGCCCCAGTGTTTCCGCATCGAAGGTCGCAGTGAACAGACCCGGTTCACCGGGCTTCAAGGTGAGGGTCGTCACCTTGCCCGTGGGACCGGTAACGGTCACTGGCTCGGCCTGATCCGCCATGGTCTGGCGCTCCACCCGGACCTCGCGGCCGCGTCCGGTGGTCTGCGCGCGCAGCGCCTCCTCCTCCAGGGCCGGCTCCTTCATGAGCCAGTGGCCGAGGCGGCGCAGCAGATCCAGATACGGCCCGCCCTCCTGGTAGCCCCGGGCCCAGAGCCAGGCGTGGTCGGACAGGAGCAGGGCGACCCGGCCCTTGTCCTCGCGCGAGAGGGCGAGCAGCGGCAGCCCCTCGGCCCCCGACAGGATCGGCTGGATGCCGGGGCGGGTGCGCGCCTCCACGATGCGCAGCCAGTCGCCCCAGGCGGGCGGGTTCGCATCCGAGCCCGGCAGGGCGCGGGTCACCGGGTGGCGCTGGCCGACCTGCGTCGGCGTCGCCTTGTAGGGCTTCTCGACCACGCGCCCGTCCGGGTCGCCCGGCAGGATCCCGGCCAGCCGGGTGCGCGCCAGGCTCGCCGGTCCGGCGAATTCGGGCCCGGCCGCGATGAGGAGCGCGCCGCCCTCGCGGACGTAGCGGACGATGTTGTCGAAATAGGCCTGCGGCAGCACGCTCTGATTGGCGTAGCGGTCGAAGATGATCAGGTCGAAGTCCTTGATCTTCTGGACGAACAGCTCGCGCGTCGGGAAGGCGATCAGGGAGAGTTCCGAGATCGGCGTGCCGTCCTGCTTCTCCGGAGGGCGCAGGATGGTGAAGTGGACGAGGTCGACATTGGCGTCCGACTTCAGGAGGTTGCGCCATGTGCGCTCGCCCTGGTGCGGCTCGCCGGAGACGAGGAGCACCCTGAGCTTCTCGCGGATCCCCTCGATGGGCAGGACCGCGCGGTTGTTCACCGTGGTCAGCTCGCCCGGCAGCGGCTCGACCTCGATCTCGACGACGTTCGGGCCGCCATGCTCGATGCGCAGGTTGAGGGAGAACGGCTTGTCGGTGGCGACGTCCCGCCGGCCGATCTCCTCGCCGTCGCGGCGCACGGTGACGACGGCGTGGCCGGTCCCGCCGCGCTCCATGACCTCGGCGCGGATCGTCAGATCCTTGCCGACGATGCCGAAGCGGGGCGCCTCCAGGAGCTTGATCTGCCGGTCGCGCTCGTCCGGATGACCGGTGACGAGGACGTGGAGCGGCGCCTTGATGCCGAGCTGCGCCAGGGAGGCGGGAATGTCGTGCACCACGCCGTCGGTGAGCATCACGATCCCGGCCAGGCGTTCCGGCGGCACGTCGGCGAGGGCCTGGCTCAGGGCCGTGAACAGCTTGGTGCCGTCATCGCCGTCCTTGGAATCCGGCACGTCGATGAAGCGGGGCTCGATGTCAGCGAGCGCACCGAACCGGCGCTGCAACTCGGCACGGACCGCGTCGGTCATCTGCGGCCGGTCGCCCAGGGCCTGGGATCCGGACCGGTCGACCACGATGGCGGCGACGTCCTTCACGGGCTCCCGGTCCTCGCGCACCAGCGCCGGGTTGGTGAGCGCTGCCAGAACGAGAGCGAGGACGAGCACGCGCAGCAGAGCGGTCCGGCCCCGGGCCAGGACGGCGAACACCGCCAGGACGATGACGATGAGGCCCAGGACGGCGATCGCCGGCCAGGGCAGGAGCGGGGTGAAGCTGAGGCTCAGCATGATGGTCCGGCCTCCGGGATGCTTATGCGGGACGAGGCGGTCGACCGATCAAATCCCCTCATCCTGAGGCGCCGCGTCGGCGGCCTCGAAGGAGGGCTCCAGGGATCGCCGAGACCTCTGGAGGGCTCCTTCGAGGCGCCCGCTGCGCGGCCGCACCTCAGGACGAGGACGATGGATGGGAGCACGCGCGGCCTTGGGAACGTCGCGACGGTCGTCACTGCCCCAACCGCTCCAGCAGCGCGGGCACATGGACCTGATCCGCCTTGTAGTTGCCGGTGAGCGTGTACATCACGATGTTCACGCCGCCCCGGAACGCCATCTCGCGCTGGCGCTGGTCACCGCCCACGACGGGATAGAGCGGCTCGCCCCGACGCCCCACCGCCCAGGCGGCGGCGAGGTCGTTGCTCGTGATGATGATCGGGCTCACGCCGTCGCCGGCCCGGGCGGGACGGCGTTCGACGCCATCGGCGGCCGGTGGCAGAGCCTCCACCCAGGTCTGGCCGGTGGCGTAGCGACCCGGAAAGCTGTCCACCAGGTAGAACGCCTTGGTCAGCACGTGGTCGAGGGGCACCGGCTCCAGCTCCGGGACCTCGAGCGTCGCCAGCATCTTGCGGAGATACGCGGCCTCCGGGGTGGGCGGACCGCCAGGACGGGCGGTGAGCCCGTCCCGGGTGTCGAATAGGACGGTCCCGCCGTTGCGCATGAACGCGTCGATCTTGCGGATCGCCACGTCCGAGGGCTGCGGCCGGTTCGGGGCGATCGGCCAGTAGATCAGCGGGTAGAAGGCCAACTCGTCCTTGGCCGGATCGATGCCGGCGGGCTCACCCGGCTCCAGGGCGGAGCGCGCGGCGAGCATTTGGGTCAGCCCGGTGAGGCCGGTCCGGCTCGCCTCGTCGACGGCGGCGTCGCCCGTGATCACGTAGGCGAGGCGCGTGACCAGTGCCGATTCGACGCCGTTCGGCCGGTTGGCCGGCGGCTCCTCGGCCTGGGCAGGGCGCACTGGCAGGGCGGCGAGCAGGAGCAGGGCGCCGAGAGCCAGAGCGGCCGGCCGCGCGCGGAGGCGAGCCGCCAGGCCGCCGCGACGCAGGAAGCCGCCGAGCCACAGGCCCGCCAGGGTGTCGAGGGCCAGCAGAAGCAGCGCCAAGGTGAACAGGCTCGGTCGCAGGTCCAGGGTCTCGGCGCCCGCCAGGGATCCGAACCGGGCGCCGTCGAGGGCTGCGGCGTCGAGGGGCTTCAACCGATCATCCGGTTTCAGGGCGTTCACACTGATGCCTCCGTCCGGCGGGCCGTAGAAGCCCGGCGGATGCTCAAGGGTCGCCCGGTCGGCGTAGTCGGCCGACACCGCGGTGGCCGAAGCCGGCGGCGAGCCCAATGCGCCGAACCCGTCGAGGGTCACCCGCGGGGCGAGCACCGGCGCGGTGGCCCGGGAAGGATCCCCCTGCACCGGCGCCGAGGCGCCAGCCAACGCCACGACGCGTCGGAGCATGTCGATGAACAGGCCCGAGAGTGGAAGGTTCGACCACGTCGTGTCGGCGGTGACGTGGAACAGCACGATCGTGCCCTGGCCGCGCTTCTGCGCGGTGACGATCGGGGTGCCGTCCTGGAGGGAGGCCCAGGTCCGGTTCGGCAGGTCGCCGTCCGGCTCGGCCAGGATCTGGCGGCGCACGCCGATATCGGCCGGCGGCGTCAGGCCCGCGAAGGGGCTCTCGGGCGGGAACGGCGCCAAGGTCTTGGGGCTGTCCCACGAGAGGGTGCCGCCGAGCGTCCGGCCGCCCCGGCGCAACCGCACCGGCACCAGCGGATCGTTGCCGGCAGCGAGCCGCGGGCCGGCGAAGCGCAGCAGCATCCCGCCCTCCTTCACGAAGCTCTCGATCCGGGCGGTGGTCTTCTCGTCCAGCGCGCCGACATCGGCCAGAACGAGGACCGAGACCTGATTGTCGAGGAGCTGGTTGATCGACTCGGCGATCCCCTTGGCGCCCCGCGGCTCCTGAACGTCCGCGAAGGGCTGGAGCGCCCGGGACAGGTAGTAGGTCGGCGCCAGCAGGGGCTGTGCCTGGTCGAGGGTGCCGCCGAAGACGAGGCCGACCCGGCGCCGCTTGCCGCGCTCGTCCTGCAGCACCACCGCGCCGGCCGAGCGCTCGCCCGCGATCTCAAGCCGGCTGATGCTGTTGCGCAGCTCCACCGGCAGCTCGAAGGTCGCGTCCGCCTCGATGGCGTCGGCCGCGAAGGCGAAGTCGCGCTCGGCGAGCGGCAGGCCCTTCTGGTCGAGCGCCCGGATCAAACCGGTATCGCGCCCGTTCGGCGCGGCCCGCAGGGCGTGCGTGACGAGCTTGCCGGCGTTCTCGGTGGCGGTGAGGGCCAGGGCCGGCGGCCTGTCGGCGCGCAGCACCGTGAGGGCGGCGCCCTTGTCGCCGGCGAGATCGGCGAGACCCTTTGCGAAGCGCGTATCGTTCGCGCCGGCGACACCGTCGCTGATCCAGACGAGGGCGGCACCCCGGTTCTTGTCCAGGAACGTCTCGATCGTGGCGAGATGCGCGTCGCGGGCGGGGAGGATCGGGCGCGGCGCCAGGGCGCGCAGACGCTCCAGGGCGGCGGCCGGCGTCTTCGCCTCGAAGGCCGATGGCGCGTCGGCGAGCCCGATCACCGCCACCGGACGGCCGTCACGGGCCGCGCCCTCCACGGCGTCGGTGGCGACGCGCAGCCGGTCGCGCCAGTCGTGGGCGGCGGGGAAGCCGTTGTCGAGGAGCACGAGGAGGGCGCTGCGGCCGCCACCGGCCCCGATGCCCCCGGCATTCCAGACCGGGCCGGCCACCGCCAGGATCAGGGCGGCAGCGATCAGAAGCCGGAGGATCAGCAGCCAGGGCGGCGTCCGCGCCGGGGTCTGCCGCTGCGGCATCAGGTCCGCGACGAGCTTCAGCGGCGGGAAATTGATCCGCCGCGGGCGCGGCGGGGTCACCCGCAGCAGGAACCACAGGGCCGGCAGGCCGATCAGGGCGGCGAGCGCCAGCGGGGCGGCGAAGGTCAGACCCAGCATGGCCACCTCACTCCGTGCCGCGGGCGGCGATCAGCGTGGCGAGCCGCAGGGCCGCCTCGCTCGCCGGCCGGTCCGTCCGATGGATCGTCAGCGTCCAGCCCTGGCCGCGGGTGATCGCCGAAAGGGCGGCCCGGTGCTCGGCGATCCGGGCGCGGTAACGCGCCCCCCAGGCATCGGCGTCGCCGATATCGAGGCTGAGACCGCCCTCCAGATCGTGCAGGACCGCCTGCCCGGTGAAGGGGAAGGTCTCCTCGATCGGGTCCACCACCATCAGGAGATGGCCGCGGCTGCCGCGGCCGGCGAGGTTCTGCACGGCGGCGGCGATCCGGTCCGGCGCGGTCAGAAAGTCGCCGATGAGCACCACCTCGTCGAAGCGGGCGGGATTGGCCCGGGGCGGCAGGTCCTGGGTGAGGCCCGCAGGGTCGGCCACCAGCGCCTGGGCCAGACGCTCGACGATCCCCCGCGACGCGCTTGCACGGGTCAACCCGAGGAGGCCCACCCGCTCGCCGCCTTCGACGAAGGCGTCCGCCAGGGCCAGACCGAGGACCAGAGCCCGCTCGATCTTGGACGCCGACGCGAGATCCGAAACGAAGCCCATCGAGGCCGAGCGGTCGATCCACAGCCAGATGTTGTGGGCGGCCTCCCATTCCCGTTCGCGCACGTAGAGCCGGTCGTCCCGGGCCGAGCGGCGCCAGTCGACTCGGGCGGCGGCCTCGCCGGTGACGAAGGGGCGGAACTGCCAGAAGCTTTCGCCCGGCCCGGCCCGGCGGCGGCCGTGGAGGCCGTGGGCGAGCAGGCTCGACACGCGCCGCGCCTCCAGGACGAGGCGGGGCAACTTGTCGGAGAGGGCGGCCGCGCCCTCGCTCTCGCGCCGGCCGGGGGTGCGCCTGCCCGCGTCGAGGGCGTTCGTCGCCACCATCGTCAGCGCAGTCCTTCGGCGGGGTTCCGCGCTGATGACGGCTTTGGACCACGCATGTTCTTCACGTTCGCCGGCATCCGCCTCACTCGATACTGCCGAAGGCTCAGAGCTTCTCCGCAAGCTTGGCGATCAGGCCCTCGATGGTCTCGCCGTCGGCGCGGGCGGTGTAGCTCAGCGCCATGCGGTGCTTGAGCACCGGCTCGGCCAGCGCCTTCACGTCGGCCACGGAGGGCGCGACCCGGCCCTCGATCAGGGCCCGGGCGCGGGCGGCGAGCGTCAGGGCCTGGCTGGCGCGGGGGCCCGGCCCCCAGAGGAGCTTGTCCTTCACCAGGGCGTCGCCGCTATCCGGCCGGGCCGCGCGGACGAGGTCGAGGATCGCCTCGACCACGGCCTCCCCCACGGGCAGCCGGCGCACGAGGCGCTGGGCGGTGAGCAGCTGCTCGGTGGACATCACCGCGCGCGGCCGCGCCTCGTCGACGCCGGTGGTCTCGATCAGGATCCGCCGCTCGGCGGCGCGGTCGGGATAGCCGACGTCGATCTCCAGAAGGAAGCGGTCGAGCTGCGCCTCGGGCAGGGGGTAGGTGCCCTCCTGCTCGATCGGGTTCTGCGTCGCCAGCACGTGGAACGGCCGCGGCAGGTCGTGGCGGGCGCCCGCCACCGAGACGTGGCCCTCCTGCATGGCCTGGAGCAGGGCCGACTGCGTGCGCGGGCTCGCCCGGTTGATCTCGTCGGCCATCAGGAGCTGCGTGAAGACCGGCCCCTGCACGAACCGGAAGGCGCGGCGACGCTCGGCATCCTCCTCCAGGATCTCGGTGCCGAGGATGTCGGAGGGCATCAGGTCCGGGGTGAACTGCACGCGCCGCGCGTCGAGGCCCAGCACGGTGCCGAGCGTCTCCACGAGCTTGGTCTTGGCCAATCCCGGCAGGCCCACCAGCAGCCCGTGGCCGCCGGCCAGGATGGTCACGAGGGCGAGATCGACGACCTTCTCCTGGCCGAAGATCACCCCGTGGATCGCCTCGCGGGCCGCGCCGACGGCAGCGAGGCAGCTCTCCGCGGTCGCCACGATGCCGTCGTCGAGGGTCGTGGCCGGGCTGATCCCCTGCGTCATGCCGCTATCCATCTCCTGTCCGGAGCCCCGCGGGACCCCTCTGGCCATTCCGACAAGTGTGGGGCTTCTGGTGCCGGGCTGGCAAGGTCGGGATCGCCGCACGCCATCGTCGCACGATTTTGCCCGGATGATTCGGTCCGCGGCGCCGCTATCGCGGCGTGGACCCGACACCACGACCCGAAGCGAAACCGCCTCCCCGGGCGCAGGTCTTGGCGTCGGCGACCCGGACCTTTAGGAAGGCGCCCAAGCCGGGGCGGTCCTCACCCGCGAGCGCCGGGCCGGCCGAACCCTCTGATGTCTCTCGCGGATCGCGGCGTGGGCAGCTTTGCGGGCTTCCCGCGTATCCGGACCTGACCATGCGCCTTCGAGATGTGTTCGTCGTCGGATCGTCGGAGAAGGCCGGCCTCGCCGGTGCGGCGCAATCCCTCGCGCGCCCGCTGACCCGGCGCCTGAAGCGCCGCCGCCGCAGCGAGCCCCGTCAGGCGGACCTCGTCCGCGCGGTCAAGGAATCCGGCCTGTTCGATCCGGCCTGGTACGCGCGGCGCTATCCCGACGTCGTCGGCGAGGGACTCGATCCCGCGCTCCACTACGCGGTCCATGGCGGCCGCGAGGGCCGCTGGCCGCACCCGCTGTTCCACGGCGATCTCTACCTCGATTCCGTTCCCGGCCTCCGGGCCGAGGGCATCAACCCCCTGCTCCACTATATCGACCGCGGCGCCGCGGCGGGTCTCCGGCCCAACCCCCTGTTCGATCCGGACTGGTACGCGGAGCGCTATCTCGGCGGCGCCGAGCACCGCGCCCGGGCGTTCTCCGATTTCCTGTCCCGGTCCGACACCGACCCGTCGCCGCTGTTCGACACCGCCTGGTACCTGTCCCGCTACCCGGATGCCCGCGCGGCCGGCGGCAACGCCCTCAGCCACTTCTTCGAGACCGGCCGGAAGCAGGGCTACCTGCGCAACCCGGAGGAATTCGCCGGCCTGTCCCGGCATGTCGACCTGATCCGCCGGTCGGGCCTGTTCGACGCGGCGTTCTACCGGGCGCGCTGCCCCGAGGCGGAGACCAGCGGGCTCGATCCGCTGGAGCACTACGTGATGGCCGGCGGCTACCGCCGCTACGCGCCCCATCCGCTGTTCGATCCCGACTGGTACGCGGCGCAATCCGCCGCGGTCCGGGCCGACAGCCTCAACCCCCTGGTCCACTACCTGGAGCACGGCGCCGCCGAGGGGCTCGATCCCGGGCCCTGGTTCGACACGCGCTGGTACGCCGAGACCTACTTGGCGACCCGCGCGGCCGACGACGCGGCCGGGCAGAACCCGCTGGCGCATTTCCTCGCCGATGGCGGGCGCACGACGAGCCCGTCGCCGCGCTTCGACGCGCCCTGGTACCGCGCCCGCTACCCGAAGGTCGCCGCGCTGGGCCTCAACCCGCTGGTCGACTACGTCACCACCGGCCTGGAGGCGGGCCGCCTGACCCGCCGCGTCCCCGGCGCCGCTGTGCCGGAAGCCTCCGACGCGCGCCTCTCTTGCCTGAAGCGCACGGCCCGCCGGCACGGCCGCACGGCCCTGTTCATCACCCACTGCCCCGAGGGGCGGATCCGCGGCCATGTCGAGCCCTACCTGAGGGCCTTCGCGGAGAACGGGACCGACCTCGTCCTGATCATCGCCGCCGACCAGCACAAGAACGCCGTGCCCCAGGCGATCCTGGATCTCTGCGCCTCCGTCTATCTCCGCGAGAACCGCGGCTTCGACTTCGCCGCCTGGGCGCATGTCCTCCTGGAGGACACCGACCTCCTCGATTCCGAGACGCTCTACCTCGCCAACGACAGCCTCGTCGGGCCCCTCGACCGCGCCGACTTCGCCGGCCTGCTCGCCAAGATCGACGCCTTCCCGGAGGCGGTGATCGGGCTCGCCGACAACTTCTACTACAGCCACCACCTCCAGAGCTTCTTCCTGGCCCTGAAGAAGCGCTGCCTGTCCTCCTACGCGTTCAGCCAGTTCCTCCAGGCCGTAGCGAACTGGCCGGACAAGAACGCGGTGATCACCGAGTGCGAGCTGACCTTCTCGGGACGGATGCGCGCTGCCGGCCTCGGCATGCGCAGCCTGTTCTCGGCCCAGAACAAGCACATGTCGCTGGTCAACGACCCGCGCAACAACCGCACCCTGTTCGACTGGGAGAACATGCTGGCCCAGGGCTTCCCGTTCGTGAAGCGCTCGCTGCTGGGCGAGCACGCCGCGATCGGCGGGGCGGCGGTGCGGGAGGCGATCGCCGAGCGCGGCTTCGACCTCGACCGGCTCGACGTGACCTACACGTATCCGGGCGGCAGGGTCTGGGCGGACCTGCGCAAGCCCCAGGCGCCGGAGCGGCCGCTGCGCGTCGCCTTCGTCTCGCCGATGAACTACGCCAACGGGCTCGGCGTCGCGGCCCGCAGCTACGCCCGCGCCCTGCACCGCGCGCCCTTCGCGCTGAACGTCCACCCGATGGAGCGGCCGTTCCACGTCCATGCCCGGGTGGCGCCCGCGTGGCAGGCCCGGACCTTCTCGGGGCCCGCGGACGTCGCGCTGGTGCACTTCAACGGCGACAGCTGGCACTCGCTGATGAGCGACCGGCAGCGGGCGATCGCCGCGGCGGCGCGGCTGAAGATCGGGCTGTTCGTCTGGGAGACCTCCCACGTGCCCGGCGGCTGGCTGCCCACCGTCGACGGGCTCGACGCGATCTGGGCCCCCACGGAGTTCTGCGCGGCGATCTTCCGGCAGATCACCGACATCCCGGTCGACGTCGTGCCCTACGTGGTCGAGAACGAGGCCGGCGAGCCGGCGAGCGCCGCCGCCAAGGCGAACCTGCGCAAGGCCTTCGCTATCGACCCGTCCAAGCGGGTGATCCTCTACGCCTTCGACGGCTCGAGCTATCTCGCCCGCAAGAACCCGCACGCCCTGATCCGGGCCTTCCGGGCGGCCGGGCTCGGGCAGGCGGGCTGGCAACTGGTGCTGAAGACCAAGCACGTCTTCGACCTGCCCGAGGAGGGCAAGAAGCTCCTCGACCTCGTCGGAACGGCGGGCGACGTGGTTGTGATCGACCAGCCGCTCTCCCAGAACGAGCTCGGCGCACTGTTCGACCTCTGCGCGGTCTACGCCTCGTCGCACTCCTCGGAGGGCTTCGGCCTCACGATCGCCGAGGCGATGGAGATGGGCAAGGTCGTGGTCGCCACCGATTACGGCGGCTGCCGCGACTTCCTCGACGCCACCTGCGGCTTCCCCGTGAAGGCGGAGGTCACGGCCCTCGACCAGACCTACGGCCCGTATCTGCGCGGCGCCGAATGGGGCCAGGTGGACGAGGCGGACCTCACCCGGGCCCTCAACGACGCGGCCCGGGCGGTGACCGGCGGCGACGCGGCCCGGATCGGCGCCGCCGCAAGGGCGCGCATCCGCGAGCGGCTGTCCATCGGCGCGGTGGCGACCGCTATGGAGGCGAGCCTGACCCGCCTGCTCGCCGCCGAACGGTCCTGATTCCCCGGAGACGCGACCCGTGTTGAAGAAGAAGCCGGTTCCGGCCCCGTCGGCCTCGTGGGGCACGCTCCCGTGGCCGGACGCGATCCTGCCGCTGCCCCTCGACGCGCAGGTCCGTCCCCTCGACGAGCGCCGGCTCGGCCAGATCGCGGCCGGTCAGATGCCCGCCTGCCGGGCCGTGTTCGTGGCTCCCGCAGCCTCCGAGCTGTGCCCCGACCTCGTGGCGCATCTCACGCGCGCGATGGCCGAGCGGCCCGATATCGGCATCTTCTACGGCGATGACGCCGTGGTGGACGGCGCGGGTCAGGTCCGCAGCGTCCATTGCAAGCCGACCTTCAACCCGGCCCTCCTCATGGCCGACGATTATATCGGCTTCCCGCTCCTCATCCGGGTCTCGGCCCTGGCCGGTCTGAGCCCGGATTTCGGGAAGCGCCACGGCAGCGCCGCGTGGTTCCGCGTCCTGCTCGGCGCGATCTCCGCCGGGATCGGCATCGACCGGATCCCCCAAACGCTGATCGCCTCGCCGCTGCAGCGCCCGAAGGCGACGCGTACGGCCCGCGCCCACGCCCTCGACCGGTGGTTCGACGCGTCCGGCATGCCCCTGCGCGCCGCCCCCGGGCTGACCGCGGACACGCTGGAGATCCGCCGGACCTTCGACGCCCGTCCCAGCGTGACCCTGGTGGTGCCGACCAACCAGAGCCGCCCGAAGGACGATCAGGGCCGCGTCGTGGAGGGCGCCAAGCCGCATGTGATCAACCTGCTCGACAGCCTCGGCCGCAGCACCTACCCGGCCGACAGGATCCGCGTGCTGATCGGCGACGACGTGGCCGACGACGCGATCTATCGCGGACGCTCCGACCGGTTCGCCGTAACCCGCCTGCTGACCACCCGGGCTCCGGGGGAGCGGTTCAACTACGCGGCCAAGATGAACACGCTCTGGCGCGCGGCCGAGACGGATCTGGTCATCCTGATGAACGACGATCTCGTCGTGCGCCGGCCCGGCTGGATCGAGGCGCTCCTGGCCTTCGCGCTGGACCGCGGCGTCGGCGGGGTCGGCGGCCGGCTGCTGTTTCCCACGGGCAAGATCCAGCATGCCGGCATGACCGGCGGCATCTTCGACGTGTTCGCCCACCCCTGGTACAACCGGGACGCGGCCGAGCCGACCTACGGCGACTGGGCCCTGACGCAGCGCGACTGCTCGGCGGTGACCGGCGCGCTCTTCGCCACCCGCAAGGCGGTGCTGGAGGCCGTGAACGGCTTCGACGAGGCCTTCGCCCTCGACTTCAACGACGTCGACCTGTGCCTGAAGATGCGGCAACTCGGCTACCGCATCGTCTACACGCCGTTCGCCGAGATGGCGCATCACGAGAGCGCCTCGCGGCAGACCAGCTTCGCGCCGGGCTCGCAGATCGCACGCTTCCTGCGCCGCTGGGGCGACGTCATCGCGGAGGATCCTGCCTACAGCCCGCAACTGCGCATCGACACCGATGTCGTCGCCCCGCGGGCCGACGCGACGCGATGGATCACGGAGCGCCGGGCCGACGCG
This sequence comes from Methylobacterium sp. XJLW, assembly GCF_003254375.1. Classification (NCBI taxonomy): domain Bacteria; kingdom Pseudomonadati; phylum Pseudomonadota; class Alphaproteobacteria; order Hyphomicrobiales; family Methylobacteriaceae; genus Methylobacterium; species Methylobacterium sp. XJLW. The sequence continues at coordinate 2,929,493 of NZ_CP016429.1, forward strand.
GCCTGAGCCGGATCGCACGGGCGGCCCGGGCCGCGTCCGCTCCGGCGCGGGCGCATTAAGGACGACCCAAGAAGATCTTGGGGCTGTGCTGGAACAGGGTCGCCCGAGCCGCTACCCCTGCGCAGGCAATGCGCGGATAGTCTTGTCTTCGCCTGAAAGCGGGCCGCGCGCCGAGGTGCGGAGCTGACCGTGAAGAAGTTTCTCGTCGCCGCCGCCATCCTGCCGGTTCTGGTCGGCGCCGGCGCCTTCGCCGAGATCCAGCTGCACGAGCAGGGGCGTCCCGTCGCCAGCACGGCGATCCGGCCCGGCGGGGCCGCCTTTGCCCCGGCGCCAATCCCGGCGCACTGGGTCGTCGCGGGCGATCCGGTCACCGAGGTCGCGGAAGTCGCGCAGACCCATGACGGGAGCGCGCAGGTCTACCTGTGGCGCACCACGGCCAGCACGTTCCGCTGGACCCACCACGCCGACGAGATCGTCACCATCCTCGACGGCGAGGTCTTCATCACCGACGCGGATGGCCGGCGCCATCACCTGACGCCGGGCGACGTGGCGCATTTCCCCGTGGGATCCGTCCAGCTCTGGGAGGTGCCCCGGACGCTGCTGAAATCGGCCATCCTCAAGCATCGCAGCCCCACCCTGATCGAGGCGTCCCTGCGCTGGCTGCGCCGGGCCCGCGCCCTCGTCACCGGCTGAGATCAAGGCGCGGCCCGCCGGTGCGTCCCGACGCGCGGCGCTGCGCGGGCGCCGTCGAGGGTGGATTCCGCAAGCGGGTGATACGGCTTGCTAAAACATGGCGCGGCATCATCCGGTTTCCGATGCCGCGAACCGATCTCATGGCCCGACACCGCGACACGCAGCTCGACGCCGCGCGCGGCCTCGCCGTGCTGCTGGTCCTCTTCGGCCACCTCCTGCAGCCCGTCTTCTACGGCCCGTCGGGGCCCAACCCGGGGCCCGCCCTCGCGGTCTGGCGGGTCATCTACGCCTTCCACATGCCGTTCTTCTTCCTGCTCTGCGGGATGGTCGACCGGGTCAGGGGGGATGAGGATATCGCCGCGGCGAGCCTCTCCGCCCTGAAGCTCGTCCTCACGGCGCTGGCGTTCAGCACCCTCGCGCTGATCCCGCCGCTTCTCGACGGCACCGTTTCGCCGGGGAGCGCACTCCTCGACATGCTGCGCGCCCGTGACCTCAGCCTGAGCGTGCTCTGGTTCCTGGTCGCCCTGGGGCTGGTGCGGGTGGTCTACGCCGCCGCGCTCGCCCTGACCTTTCCCCATGCCTATTGGGTCGTTCTGGGCGCCGCCCTGGCCGTGTCCTGGATCTGCAGCGCGCAGGCCTTCCCGTTCTGGCAGATCCACGCGCTCCTCGGCGCCCTGCCGTTCTACGTCGCGGGCCGGCGGCTCGGCCGGCGCGCGCTCGACGCGTCCGCGCTGCTCGGCGTCTGCGGTCTGGCCGTGCTCCTCCTCTGCGCGCCGCGGAACTTCGTCCATGTCGCGACGGGGCAGTACGGCAACCCGGCGCTCTTCGCCGTCACGGCCGTGGCGGGCTGCGGGTTCATGCTGGCGGTCGCGGACCGGCTGCGCGGTCCGCCGCGCGCGGTGGCGGCCTTCCTGGGGCGGACGAGCTTCGATCTCTACATCGTCAGCGGCGCCTTCCTGCTCCTGGCGCCGTATCGTCCGGACTGGGACAGGTGGGGTCTTCTGGTGCTGCTGGCCGCCGTCGGTCTGCCGCTGCACCTGCTGGTAGCCCTGTCGCTGCGAGGGCCGATCCGGGCCGTCCGCAGGGGCGCCGAGGGCGTGGTCGACGGGCTGGCCGGCCGATGGCGCCTGCGGGCTCGGATCGACGCGCCCGGATCGACGCGGCGAAGCCGGGCTTTTCCGATGCGGATCCTTAAGACTTGTGCGGGACCATCCCCGGCCAGTCCGGCCTCAAGACCTTCGATGACAGCGCCACACGCGATCGGCCCCGATGTTCGCTGAGCGCCCCCGAGGTCGCGTCGGCAGCTGGCCTCTGATCGCCGCCATGCTGGTCGCGACCGGCGTCTGGATGGCGATCGCCGGGCTGAGCTTCGCCTGGGACAGCGCGCTCGTCACCCTCGGCGCCTGCCTGGGCCTCGAAGCCCTGGCGCTGGTCTATCGCACGCGCCGTCCCGAACCGCGCATCGCGGCCACGCTCGACGGCCTAGCGCAGGTCATCGCCTTCAGCGCCTGCGCGGCCGCCCTGTCTTACGCCGTGGCGAGCACCGGCGGGCCGCTCTGGGACGCGACCTTTTACGCCTGGGACCAGCGGCTCGGTCTGGACTGGCGCGCCTACCTGGCCTTCGTGGACGGCCATCCGCGGCTCGGGCTGGTGCTCTCGCTCGCCTATCGCAGCCTGATCCTGCAGACCATGCTGGCGGTCATCTTGCTGGGCTTCAGCGGCCGGTTGCGGGCCCTGCAGGACTTCGTCCTCGCCTTCGCCATCGCCGGGACCGTGACGGTCCTCATCTCGGCGCTGACGCCAGCTATGGCGAACTTCGAGTTCCTGGGACTGTCTCCGGCAGACTTCCCCCAGCTGGAGCCGGCCGCGGCCGACGTCCATGTCGCGGATCTGACCGGCCTGCGCGACGGCACGCTCCGGACGATCTCCCTCGATCGTGTCGAGGGCATCATCACGTTTCCGAGCTTCCACGCGGCTTTGGGCGGCCTCTACATCTGGGCCTTCTGGAGCGTACGCGCGGCGCGGTTCCCGGCCCTCCTGGTCAACGCCCTTCTCATCGCCGCCACGCCGATCGACGGGGGCCACTACTTCGTCGACGTGATCGCCGGACTGGTCGTCGCCGCCCTGGCGATCTGTGCCGCGCGGGCCCTCGGGGGGAGGCCGGCTCCGGAGGCCGACCGCCCGCTCGTCTCCGAGTCCGGTCCCGCTCCGGAGCGGGCCTGACGCCCGCTCAGAGCGCTTCGCCCCGCATCAGACGCGGCCGGGATCCGCGCGCGGCCGCGGCCTCGCCGATGAAGAAGCGCTTGAGCCCCGGCAGCCGGTCCACGATCCCGAGGCCGAGGTCGCGGGCGAGGCGCAGCGGCAGGGCGTCGTTCGAGAACAGACGGTTCAACCCGTCGGTGGCCGCCGCCATGGCGAAGCTGTCGAAGCGCCGGGCGCGTTCGTAGGCGCGCAGCACGTCGGGTCCGCCGGGATCGAGCCCGAGACGCAGCGCCTCGGTCACGGCCTCGGCCAAAGCCGCGGCATCCGCGAGCCCGAGATTAAGGCCCTGGCCGGCGATCGGATGGATCACGTGGGCGGCATCGCCCAGCAGGGCGAGGCGCTCGGCCCGGAAGGCGCGGGCGATGCCGAAGGCCAGGGGATGCCGGCTCGGGCCGTGCTCCAGCGCGAGGGTCCCGAGATCCAGGGTGAACCGCCGCTCGATCTCGGCCAGCACCTCGTCGGGCCCGCCGGACAGCAGGGCCTCGGCGTCGTCCGAACGTTCGGTCCAGACGATGGAGGAGCGGTGCCCCAGGGGGCCGCCGTCCCGCAGCGGCAGGATCGCGAACGGGCCTGCGGGCAGGAAATGCTCGACGGCGCGTCCCCCGTGCGGCCGGGCATGGCCGATGGTCGCCACGATGCCGACCTGCGGGTAGGACCAGCCGACCCAGCCGATCCGCGCCGCCTCGCGCAGCCGCGAGCGCGCCCCGTCGGCGGCCACCAGCAGATCGCCCCGCAGGGTCTCGCCGGTCGTCAGCACCGCACCGATCGCCGCACCCTCCGGCACCGCGCGCACGACCCCCGCGGCGACGATCGACACCCCCGCCCCCCGGCAGGCCTCCGCCAGGGCTTCGGCCAGCGGTTCCGCCTCGATCATGTGGGCGAAGGGTTCGCCGGGGTCGCGGTCGTCCTCCGCCTCGCGGCCGAAGGTCAGGAAGACCGGCCGCACCGGGTCGGCGAGGCGGCTGTCGCTGATGACCATCTCGGTGATCGGCTCGGCCGCCTCCGCGACGCGGGGCCACAGGCCGAGGCGGTCGAGCATCCGCCGGCCGCCCGCCGCGAGGGCGTAGGCGCGGCCGCGATGCCGCCCGGGATCGGCGCGGCCCGGATCGATCACCGTCACGGCGAGCGCCGGTCCATGGGCCTGCTTGAGCGCCAGGGCCAGGGCGAGGCTGGGCAGGCCGCCGCCGGCGATCAGGAGGCGGCGGCTGCCGGGTCGGGGCGTCTCGGCCGTCATCGTGGCGGATCTCCTTCGGTCGCGCATGCGGGACGCGTGGATTGGTGCATTCGAAAAGCCTATGTCGCACGCGGACAACGAACGGAAACCCCGCGGGTCATGACCGACGCCAACACCGACGCGATGACGGATGCCGTCGCCGAGCTGATCGCCATCCTCGATCTGGAGCGGCTGGAGGTCGACCTGTTCCGCGGCCAGAACCCCAAGACGGGCTGGCGGCGGGTCTTCGGCGGGCAGGTGGTGGCGCAGGCGCTGGTCGCCGCGACGCGGACGGTGCCGGACGACCGCCCGGCCCATTCCCTCCACGCCTACTTCCTCCTGCCCGGGGACCCCCGGACGCCGATCGTCTACGAGGTCGAGCGCATCCGGGACGGACGGAGCTTCACGACCCGCCGGGTCAAGGCGATCCAGCACGGGCGGGCGATCTTCGCCACGACCGTCTCCTATCAGGTCGTGGAAGAGGGCCTGACGCACCAGCCGGCGATGCCCGCGGTGGCCGGACCGGAGGGTCTCCTCGACGGCAAGGCCCTGGCGGCCGCCGGCTGCACCGGGATGCCGGAGGCGATCGCGGCCTATTTCGGTCGCGAGCGGCCGATCGCCCTGCGGCCGGTCGACCTGAACCGCTACCTGCCCGCGGGCGCGGGCGGCCGGGCCCCCGACCCGATCTTCAATGTCTGGCTGCGCGCGGCCTCGGCGCTGCCGGACGATCCGGCGCTCCACCGGGCCGTGCTGGCCTACGCCTCCGACATGACCCTGCTCGACGTCTCGCTGATCCCGCACGCCCGCTCGGTGTTCGATCCGGCGATCCAGGCCGCGAGCCTCGACCACGCGCTCTGGTTCCACCGGCCCGTCCGGATCGACGACTGGCTCCTCTACGCGCAGGACAGCCCGGTCGCGGGCGGCGCCCGCGGCTTCGCGCGGGGTCAGATCTTCGACCGGGCCGGCAACCTCGTGGCCTCGGTCGCCCAGGAGGGTTTGATCCGCCCGATCCGGGATTAAAACGCGATCCGGCGCGTGCGTTGCCGATCCGCAACATCGCTGTGTGCACGGAATCGTGCAGTTTGCCTTATCGTTGTGCGGCTCCTGCGCCGGGTCTGCCCGGGATGTGATCGATCCGGGCTAATCGATGGGCAGAATGACGATCCGCGAAAATGTTCCCAGCCAAGCGCGACTGGCATAGTCCTTGAATAGCGGCTTGCGACCGCGGGTCATCCCGAGCTTGCGGATGGTCCGGGCCGGGCCATCCCGCAGTCGGGTGACGGCAACGGTTCCCAAGGACTTCGAAGGGGGCGTCGCCCATGAAAATCGTGATGGCCATCATCAAGCCGTTCAAGCTCGAGGAGGTGCGCGACGCGCTCACCGGAATCGGCGTCCACGGCCTGACGGTGACGGAAGTGAAGGGCTATGGCCGCCAGAAGGGCCACACCGAGATCTACCGCGGCGCGGAATACGCGGTGAGCTTCCTGCCCAAGCTGAAGATCGAGGTCGCCGTCGCCTCCGACCTGACGTCCAGCGTGATCGACGCCATCGCCGGGGCTGCCCGCACCGGCCAGATCGGCGACGGCAAGATCTTCGTGATGCCGCTGGAGAAGGCGGTGCGCATCCGGACCGGCGAGACCGACGCCGACGCCCTCTGATCCGCGGCCCGGCGCGTCCGGGCCCGCCGATGTCGAGACCTTCTGACACAACACGGATTTAAGACCGGGAGCCACGTGCCCATGAAACTTCGTCATGCCCTCATGCTCGGCTTGGGAGGGGCGGCCATCGCCGCCCTCCTGATCGAGCCCTCCCTCGCACAGACGCCGACCCCGGAAGCCGCTTCGCCGCCGCCGTCGCCGATCCCCAACAAGGGCGACACGGCCTGGATGATGATCTCCTCGGCCCTGGTGCTGATGATGAGCATCCCCGGCCTCGCGCTGTTCTACGGCGGCCTCGTGCGCACCAAGAATATGCTGTCGGTGCTGACCCAGGTCTTCGCGATCGTGTCGATCGTCGGCCTGCTCTGGGTGTTCTACGGCTACAGCCTCGCCTTCACCAACGGCGGCGGCCTCAACGACTTCGTTGGCGGTCTCTCGAAGGCCTTCCTGAAGGGCATCGACGCGAACTCGACGGTGGCGACCTTCTCGAACGGCGTCGTGATCCCGGAATACGCCTATCTGTGCTTCCAGATGACGTTCGCCATGATCACGCCCGCGCTGATCGTCGGCGCCTTCGCCGAGCGGATGAAGTTCTCCGCGCTGGTGGTGTTCACGATCCTCTGGGTCACGATCATCTATTTCCCCATGGCCCACATGGTCTGGTACTGGGCCGGCCCGGACGCCGTCGGTAACGCCGCCAAGGCGCTGGCCGCCGCCACCGACGACGCCTCGAAGGCGACCGCCCAGGCGGCCCTCGACGCGGTCAACAAGGATGCCGGCTTCCTCTTCCAGAAGGGCGCCCTGGACTTCGCCGGCGGCACCGTTGTCCACATCAACGCGGGCATCGCGGGCTTCGTCGGCTGCCTGATCATGGGCAAGCGCATCGGTTACGGCCGCGACCTCCTCGCCCCGCACTCGCTGACCATGACCATGATCGGCGCCTCCCTGCTGTGGGTCGGCTGGTTCGGCTTCAATGCCGGCTCGAACCTCGAGTCCAACGGCACCGCCGCGCTGGCGATGCTCAACACCTTCGTGGCGACCTGCGGCGCCGCGGTGGCGTGGCTGTTCGCCGAGTGGGCGCTCAAGGGCAAGCCGTCGCTGCTCGGCATGCTGTCGGGCGCGGTCGCCGGCCTCGTGGCCGTCACCCCGGCCTCCGGCTTCGCCGGCCCCATGGGCTCGATCGTGCTCGGCCTCGTCGCCGGCGTGGTCTGCTTCGTGATGTGCTCCACCGTGAAGAACGCGCTGGGCTACGACGACTCCCTGGACGTCTTCGGCGTCCACTGCGTCGGCGGCATCCTGGGCGCGCTCGCGACCGGCATCCTGGTCGATCCGAACCTCGGCGGCGTCGGCATCCCCGATTACACCTCGAAGCCGGGCGAGCTGGCGGTCGGTGCCTACGACATGGTGAGCCAGGTCATCATCCAGGCGGAGGCGGTCGGCCTGACGCTCCTGTGGTCGGGCCTCGGCTCGGCGATCCTCTACAAGCTCGTCGACGTGACGATCGGCCTGCGTGTCACGCAGGAAGAGGAGCGCGAGGGCCTCGACATCGCCGATCACGGCGAGCGCGCCTACAATTACTGAGACGGGACGGCGCGGCCCTGCGGGGCCGCGTCCAGGCAAACGAAAACCCCGGCTCCGAAAGGGCCGGGGTTTTTTGCGTCAGGCCGTCACCGCTTCGCTGCGCCGCGCTCGCGATGACGATGCGGGGCTGCGACCGGGCATCGACCCCGACGCTTTTACGCCGCCCGCGTCAGCGCCGCCTTCTCCTCCGCGAAGGCCCAGTCGAGCCAGGGCGTCAGCGCCTCCAGATCGGCGGTCTCCACGGTGGCGCCGCACCAGATCCGCAGGCCCGCCGGGGCGTCGCGATAGGCGCCGATGTCGAGGGCGACGCCCTCGCGGTCGAGGCGCTCCACGATCCCCGCCGCGAAGGCCGAGACCGCCGCGTCGCCCCGGGCGAGCACGTCCGGATCGGCGATCACGAGGCAGACGCCGGTGTTGGAGTAGGTGGCGGGATCGACGGCCAGCGGCGCGATCCAGGGCGTCCGGGCGACCCAGTCGTAGATCGCCCGGGCGTTGGCGTCGGCCCGCGCGTGCAGCGCCGGGAGGCCGCCGATCCGCTCGGCCCAGTCCAGGGTGTCGAGGTAGTCCTCCACCGCCAGCATCGAGGGCGTGTTGATCGTGTCGCCCTTGAAGATGCCCTCGATCAGCTTGCCGTCCTTGGTGAGGCGGAAGATCTTCGGCAGCGGCCAGGACGGCGTGTGGCTCTCCAGCCGCGCCACGGCGCGGGGCGAGAGGATCAGCATGCCGTGCGCCGCCTCGCCGCCCATCACCTTCTGCCAAGAGAAGGTCACGACATCGAGCTTGTCCCAGGGCAGGGGTTGGGCGAAGGCCGCCGAGGTCGCGTCGCAGATCGTCAGGCCCTCGCGGTCCGCCGCGATCCAGTCGCCGTCCGGCACCTTCACCCCGGCCGCGGTGCCGTTCCAGGTGAAGACCACGTCGCTCCGCTGGGTGTCGATCGCCGCGAGGTCCGGCAGGATCCCGTAGGGCGTCTGGTGGATGCGGGGCGCGATCTTGAGCTGCTTCAGCGCGTCGGTGACCCATTCCTTGCCGAACGCCTCCCAGGCGGCGACCTCGACGGGCTTCGGCCCGAGCATCGTCCACATCGCCATCTCGACGGCGCCGGTGTCGGAAGCCGGCACGATGCCGATCCGGTACCCGGCGGGCACCTGCAGGACGGACCGCGTCAGGTCGATGGCCCGGGCGAGCTTGGCCTTGCCGAGGGGCGAGCGGTGCGACCGGCCCAGCGCGGCGTCGGCCAGGGCGGCCGGGGACCAGCCGGGCCGCTTGGCGCAGGGGCCGGAGGAGAAATGAGGCACGCGCGGGCGCTGCGTGGGGCGGCTGGTCATGACGGATCCATCCTTGCAGAGGGACGCTCCTCCGCGGGGAGACGTGTCCCGGCTCGCGCATGCGCCGAAACCCGCCGGCTTGCAAGCGCTTGTTCCGTCAGCAGTCTTCGCGTCGATGCCCCTGCCCGGGACAATGCGTCGAGACGCGGGGAACAGTCGATTAATCCAGGCCCGTTAGCCTTAATGCGGTGCCGCGTTGCGTTTGAGGTGCGCCGATGTCTTTCCACAGCGCCGCGATATTGGCGATTTGGTCAGTTCTTCTCTTGGTTATTGGGGCCTTAATACCCCGCGTCGTGCTGGCGAGCCGGACGCCGCGGCTCGTGCCGCAGCCGCTGCAGCTCGATCCCTTGGACTACGACCGCGACGGCCCGGTGATCGACCTCGAGCCGGCCTGACCGGGGTCGCCCCCGGCGCGCAGGTCCGGGCGCCGCTCGGCGGTGATCCGCTCGGCTTCCGCCCGCCGCCAGCGGGCGATGGCCGCATGGTTGCCGCCGGAGAGGACGTCCGGGATCGCGCGTCCCTCCCACGCACGGGGCCGCGTGTAGTGCGGATATTCCAGAAGCCCGCCCTCGAAGCTCTCCTCGACGCCGGATTCCATCTTGCCCATCACGCCCGGTAGGAGCCGCACGCAGGCGTCGAGCACCACCAGGGCGGCGATCTCGCCGCCGGACAGGACGTAGTCGCCGATCGAGACTTCCTCCAGGCCGCGTCCGGCGATCACGCGCTCGTCGACGCCCTCGAAGCGGCCGCAGACGATCAGCGCGCCCGGTCCCGCCGCGAGGTCGCGGACGCGGGCCTGGGTGAGCGGCCGGCCGCGCGGCGACATCAGCAGGCGCGGGCGCGGATCCTCCGCCCCGGTCGCGGCGTCGATGGCGGCGCCGAGCACGTCGCAGCGCAGCACCATCCCGGCGCCGCCGCCGGCCGGCGTGTCGTCCACGGAGCGGTGGCGGCCGAGGCCGTGCGCGCGGATGTTGCGGGCCTCCAGGGTCCAGTCGCCGCGCGCCAGGGCATCGCCCGACAGGGAGACGCCCAGCGGGCCCGGGAACATCTCCGGATAGAGGGTGAGGATCGTGGCCCGCCAGGGCGTGTCCGCGCGTGTCATGGCGCTTGATGGCGTGCCGGGTGCGGCACGGTCAACGGACCCGGCACCGTCGGGGCCCCCCGCGGGTTGTCGGCCATGATCCGTGCCCTCGCTGTCCTCTCCGTCGCCCTGGCCGGCCCGGCCCTCGCCGCCGAGCCGCTGGGCCCCCCGGGTGCGCCTGCGGGCGCCTTTCCCAGGCCCGACCGGCCGGTGGCCGAGATCGTCGCGCCGCGCTGGTCCTCGGAGGCCGAGCGGGACAAAGCCGGCGAGTTCGAGCAGGTCGCCAAGGGGATGGGCATCGCCCCCGGCGAGACCGTGGCGGATATCGGCGCCGGCAGCGGCTACTACGTGGTGCGGCTGAGCCCCCGGGTCGGGTCGGCGGGCCGCGTGCTCGCCGAGGACGTGACGCCCGCCTACCTGTCGGCCCTGGAGACGCGGGTGAAGGCGCTGAAAAACGTCACGGTGGTGCGGGGCGAGCCCCATGATCCGCGCCTGCCGCCGGCCTCGGTGGATGCGGCGATCCTCGTGCACATGTACCACGAGATCACCCAGCCCTTCGGCCTGCTCCACAATCTCGCTGCGGGGATGCGCCCGGGCGGGCGCGTCGGGATCGTGGATGCCGACGCGATCCCCTCGCGGCACGGCACCCCGCCGGCGCTCCTGCGCTGCGAACTCGCCGCCGCCGGCTACCGGGAGACCGGCTTCCAGCCGCTGACCGACGGGGCCTATCTGGCGGTCTTCGCGGCGCCCGCGCCGGAGGCACGCCCGAAGCCGGAGGCGATCCGTCCCTGCCGGGACGACGCGACGGCGCGGTAGACGCGCCTCAGGAGCGCCAGCGCAGCTCGCGGCGCTCCAGCGGATTGACGAACGGGCGCCCGTCGCGGGCCGATTCCAGGGCCTCGCGCTTCAGCCGGAAATACCATTGCGAGGGCAGGTCGCCCTGGCCGAACAGGACCATGGTGGGCTTGCGGTCGAGCCCGTCCTGCGCGTGCTGAAGCACCTGCTGGTCCTGGGTGAGGAACTGCCGCATCAGCGGGCGCGCCACCGGCTTGAGCAGGTTCAGAGCCGGCATGCTCCAGTAGAGGGCGTTGGTGAGCAGCGTCCGGTCCGGCGTCAGCGGCGTCGCGAAGGTGTAGTTCGCCACCCGCTTCTCACCCGCGCGGATGCGCTCCAGCCGCACGCCGGGCAGGCGGAACTCGATCTCCACCTCGGGGACGCCGCCGAGCAGGCGGTAGACCGGCGAGCTCGTCGTGGTGGCGTGGCTCGTCATCACGAAGCCGTGGGGCACCGGCTGGAAGGTCTTCACCTTCTCGCGGAGCTGCTTCGAGGGCCGGAACCACCACGAATCGTGGACGAAGGCGACGTGCCCGGGATCGACGAGGCTCAGGGTGGTGAGGTCGAAGGAGGCCTCGACCACGAGTTCGACCACGAGGGAGCCGGCCGGCGCGAAATCCAGTGTGGGCACCTCCGGCACAGTCCCGGTGGCGGGACCGATATGCGGGTTGACCCAGAGGAAGCCGGCGCTCTCGCGGATGGGGAAGCGCTGCACCTGGATGCGGGAGAAGTCGGCCGCGTCGTGCTCCGACAGGGTCGGGACGTCGCGGCAGCGCCCGTCCGTGCCGAAGCGCCAGCCGTGGAACGGGCACATCAGGGTATCGCCGTCGAAGCGGCCCTTCGACAGGGCCATGCCGCGATGGGGGCAGCGGTCGCGCAGCGCGAATGGCGTGCCGTCGGGGGCGCGGCCCAGCACGATCTGCTCGCCGTTGAGTTCCACGGCCCGCAGGCCCGTCCGGCTGCCTGCCGTGCCGAGGCTCCGGGCCTGCCCGACGCAGTACCACGCATTGCCCAGAGGCTGGCGCATCGCGTCGGGATCGAGCGCGGCCTCGTCGGCGGGACGTTGCGGATTGGCGAAGGGCGCGTTCAAGGCGGTACGGGCTGACCTCGGGGCACCCGTCATACGCCCCGCCGGAGATGCGGGGAAGCGCGGGCCGGGAGAGGACAAACGGGCGCAGGCGCGGGGCTTCACAAGCCGGGCGCGGCCACTTACCTTCGCGTCACCCGCAACCAACGAAAGGAGGTGATCCAGTGTCTCATTGTCATCAGCCGTGTGTCTCGGCTCATCGGACCTGGACCGTCGCCTCCGGCGCGTCGCTCTAAGACGCGTCAGAGACCCGATCTCGGGACAGTTCCGCCGGACAGCACGGTTCGGCAATGGAAGGGCCACCCTCGCGGGTGGCCCTTCGTCGTTTCGGGGTTCGGATGCCGCGTCAGCGCCGCTGGGATTGGAACAGCGGCTGGGCCAGCGCCTCGGTCCGGGCGCGCCACAGGTCGCGCTCCTCGCGCAGGCCATCGCGCTCGCCGACCAGGGTCAGCCGCTCGGACCGCAGGGCGTCGCGGTCCGCAAGCGCCCGGTCGCGCTCGGCGCGCATCTCCTCGCGCTCGATCCGGAAGCGCTCCCGCTCCCCGCGGAACTCCTCGCGCTCGATGCGGATCTCTTCCTGCTCGGCCCGCAGATCCTCCAGCGAGCCGATCTCGTCGCGGATGTGCTCGCGCAGGGTCCGGATCTCCTCGGCCAGGATCGCCTGCAACTCGTCCTGGCGCCCGGCTTCCACGCGGAGCTTGGCCTTGAGCATCAGGTTCTCGGCCATCAGCTCGGCGATGTCGGGATCCTCGGTCGCCACCCGCGGCGCCTCGGGGGCCGGCACGACCCGGGGCGACCATGCCGCCTCTCCGCCGCGGACCCGCTTCGGTTCCGGCTGGGCCTCGGCCGGCCGCGCGTCGCCGTGCGTCTCCGTCGGCGCGTGGGCCTTCATCGCCGCCAGCCAGTCGCGGAGCGGGCCGGTGGCGGGGAAGCTGCCGGACTCGGTCGGCGAGAGGGAGCGGGCGGGTTCCGACATCGGAGGGCGTCCTGAGCGAATATGGCACGAAGACAATCCGAACATGCTTAACGTTCGGTAAAGCCGCACTTCGATCGGCCGCCCATTCCGGCACGCCGCCGCCGGCGGCGGGGCCGGAAAATTGACTTTCCGGCCGTGTACCGCTACGCCCCGCCCTCCCGATCCGTTGCAGATCGACCGATGCCAAGCCGACCGGTCCCATGAGACCGGAGGTCAACGCCCGACAGCGCGTCCGCGCCCTCGGGCGCGATGGGTGTTGGCCGATTCGCGGCGACGGGATCCGCCGGCCGAGGCATCCCATGACGCGCGATCAAGAAGCGTTGAACATCGAGGACGCGATCAACGAGACCTGCCCGTGGTCGGGCAAGCCGATCTCGGCGGATTCGCTGACCCTCTACAACGGGGCCGTGGTCGGCTTCTGCAACCCGGAGTGCCGGGACAAGTTCGCGAGCGCGGTGCGCGGCTTCGAGGCGGCCCTGCAGGCCCGCCGCGTCGAGCGCGCCGGGCTCGAACAGTGACGGCGGGGCTCTAGGATCATGTTCGAAGGCCTGTCCGACCGCCTCTCCGGCATCCTCTCGGGGCTGACGCGCCGCGGCGCGCTCACCGAGGCCGACGTCACCGCCGCCATGCGCGAGGTGCGGCGCGCCCTGCTGGAGGCCGACGTCGCCCTGGAGGTGGTCCGCGGCTTCACCGACCGGGTGAAGGAGAAGGCCGTCGGCGCCGTCGTGCTGAAGTCGGTGACGCCCGGCCAGATGGTCGTGAAGATCGTCAACGACGAGCTCGTGGCGATGCTCGGCACCGATGCCGAGACCGTGGACCTCAACGCCCCCGCGCCGGTGCCGATCCTGATGGTCGGCCTGCAGGGCTCGGGCAAGACCACCACGACCGCCAAGATCGCCCGCCGCCTCTCCGACCGCGAGAAGCGCAAGGTGCTGCTCGCCTCCCTCGACACGCGCCGCCCGGCCGCCATGGAGCAGCTCGCGGTGCTGGCCAAGCAGGTCGGCGTCGAATCCCTGCCGATCATCGCCGGCCAGTCGGCGGTGCAGATCGCCAAGCGCGCCATGGACGCCGCCCGCCTCGGCGGCTTCGACGTGGTGATGCTCGACACCGCCGGCCGCACCACGGTGGACGAGGGCCTCATGGCCGAGGCCGCCGAGGTGAAGGCCGCGACCCGGCCGCACGAGGTGCTGCTGGTCGCCGACGCGCTCACCGGCCAGGACGCGGTCAACACCGCCCGCGCCTTCGACGAGCGGCTCGGCGTCACCGGCATCGTGCTGACCCGCATGGACGGCGATTCCCGCGGCGGCGCTGCGCTCTCCATGCGCGCGGTCACCGGCAAGCCGATCAAGCTCGTCGGCGTCGGCGAGAAGGTCGACGCCCTGGAGGAGTTCCATCCGGCCCGCGTCGCCAACCGCATCCTCGGCATGGGCGACATCGTCTCGCTGGTCGAGAAGGCGGCCGAGACCATCGACCACGAGCAGGCGCTCCGCACCGCGGAGAAGATGCGCAAGGGCAAGTTCGATCTCGAGGACTTGTCGATGCAGCTCGCCCAGATGGAAAAGATGGGCGGCATCGGCGGCCTGATGGGCATGCTGCCCGGCATGGGCGCGATCAAGAAGCAGGTCGAGGGCGCCAACCTCGACGAGAAGATGTTCAAGCGCCAGCGGGCGATCATCTCGTCGATGACCCCGCAGGAGCGGAAGAACCCCGACCTCCTCAAGAACAGCCGCAAGAAGCGCATCGCGGCGGGCTCGGGGGTCGACGTCTCGGAGATCAACAAGCTGCTCAAGATGCACCGGACCATGGCCGACATGATGAAGGCGATGGGCCAGGGCAAGCGCGGGATCGGGCAGGCGCTCGGCTCGATGTTCGGCCTCGGCGGCGGTGGGATGGGCGGCGGCATGCCCGGCTTGCCCCCCGGCATGCCGGAGCCGACGCCGGAGCAGATCGCGCAGCTTGAGAAGCAGTTCGGCGGCAAGCTGCCGCCGATGCCGCCGGGCCTGGGCGGGGGCGGAATGCCTAAGCTTCCCGGACTTCCGGGCCTGGGCGGTCCGAAGCTGCCGGGTCTCGGTGGGTTCATGCCGGGGAAGAAGAAATGAGCATCCTCTCCGCTCAAGCCGTCGATCCCGAACTCGCGCGCCTGCGGGAGAGCATCGACAATTTCGATGCGGCGCTGATCCATCTTCTCGCCGAGCGCTTCCGCTGCACGCAGCGGGTCGGCGAGCTCAAGGCCCGAAAGGGGATCCCCCCTTCCGATCCGGACCGGGAGGCCCGTCAGGTCGCCCGGCTCCGCAAGCTCGCGGTCGAGGCCAAGCTCGACCCCGACTTCGCCGAGAAATTTCTGGCCTTCGTGGTCAAGGAAGTCATTCGGCACCACCAGTCGATCAAGGCGGACCACGAGTCCCAGATCGAGCAACAGCGAAAGTAGTCAGACCATGGCCCTCAAGATCCGTCTCACCCGCGGTGGCGCCAAGAAGCGCCCGTACTACCGCATCGTCGTCGCCGACGCCCGCGCCCCCCGCGACGGCCGCTTCATCGACAAGGTCGGCGCCTACGACCCGATGAAGGCCAAGGACGATCCGGCCCGCATCGTGCTCGACAACGAGAAGATCCAGAGCTGGCTCGCCAAGGGCGCGCAGCCGACCGACCGCGTCCTGCGCTTCCTCGACCAGGCCGGTCTCGCCAAGCGCCCGACCCGCAACAACCCGCAGAAGGCCGAGCCGGGCGAGAAGGCCAAGGAGCGCGCCGCCAAGCGCGCCGAGAAGGCCGCGGCGCCCGCCGAGGACGCCGCCGCGTAAGGCGCCCGATCATGGCGCGCCGCCCCGCAGGTTCCACGCCCCGCGACGGCGGCCGCCGCGGCCGCACGAGCTCGGCGATCGGCAAGATCGCCCCCGATGCGGCGACCTCGCCCAAGGCGCCGGCCCCCAAGCCGGCGCCGCTCCCCGTGCCGCCCGATCCGAACCTCGTCCTGCTGGGCGAATTCGGGCGGGCGCACGGCCTCAACGGCGAGGTGAGGCTCAAATCATACACCGGCGATCCGCGGGCGATCGCCGGCTACGGCGCCCTGCTAACCGCGGACGGACGGTCGTTGACGCTCGCCGACGTGCGTCTCGCCCCCGGTTCATCACCCGACATGCTGATCGCCCGGGTGAAGGGCGTCTCCGGCCGCAGCGCCGCCGAGGCGCTCAACCGCGTCGCCCTGTTCATCCCCCGCGACCGCCTGACGGCCCCCGAGGACGACGACGAGGTCTATACGGCCGACCTGATCGGCGCCACGGCGGTGGACGAGGCCGGGACACTCGTCGGGACGATCGTGGCCGTGCCGAACTACGGTGGCGGCGATCTTCTGGAGCTGCGTCCTCCGAACGGCGGCGCCACGGCGCTCCTGCCCTTCACCAAGGCCTTCGTGCCGGTGCTCGACATGGCGCAGCGCCGCGTCACCGTGGCGGCGCCGGAGGATCTGTTCGCGCCCCCGGGCGAGAAGCCCGCCGACGATCCCGGCTGAAGGGTCGGGCGCGGCCTGTCGAACGGTCGTCGCCCAGTCGAGGCAGCCCGTGCCCTCGCTCGTCCGGGCCGGGACGTCCGCGCCGGACGCGGCTCCGTTAGTTTTCTCCCGCGAATCTCTCTCGCGGTTCTCTCGTGCGCCGAGCCGGCCCTCGGAACGGGCCCAACCCGGGCCAACGCGCTGCCCATCGGCGCTGCGGCGGCGGATCTCCAGTCCGCCCTTCATCCCGAAAAAAGCTCGTCGGTCTGAGGCCCAGGACGGGCGCAATCCACCGGACGGGCCCTTCGCCGGACTGCCCGATGCGCACCCTCCGGCCGTCGCAGCGGCGGCGTCGGCCGAGCGACCGAGCGGCCTCAAAACCTGAAATTTAAGGCATCATTAACCATAGCAAGACCAATCTTCTCGGCGAACGACTTCTCTTTGAGACGCTTCGAGCCGATGCCCCGCTTCTTCATCGACCTGCACGACGGCTCGCAGCCGATCCATGACGAGGTCGGCTTCGAACTGCCGGACCTCCCCGCCGCCCGCGCCAAGGTGACCCGCATCATGTCGGCGATCGCCCGCGACATGCTGCCGGATGTCGAGCGTCAGGACTATGTCGCCTGCGTCCGCGACGGCGTCGGCAAGATCGTCTACCGGGCGCGCCTATCGCTCGCCGCCGAGATGGTGGAGTGAGCCGGCGGCGTCCCGCAGGCGCCTGAGGCTCCCCGTCGCGCCACCCGGGCGCTTGACCGGCCCCCGGATCCGGCCATCTCGGATCCATGAAACGGCGCAGCCTGCTCACGGTCGCGAGTGCGGCCACGGTCATGACGCTCGGCGGTGTCGGCTATGCCGCGCACCGGCGCGGCCGGAATCCCTATTACCGCGGCCCGACCTCCGACCATTTCGACGGTCTGCGGTTCTTCCTGCCGGAGCAGGCCACCGACAAGGCGCTGTCCGACGTGCTGCGCTGGCAGGCCAAGCGGCAGCGCGAGCCCTGGCCGAAGAGTTTTCCCAGCCCCTATCCCGCCGACCGGCCGCCCGAGCGCGTGGCAGGCCTGCGGGTCGTGCTGATCGGCCATGCGAGCTACCTCGTGCAGGTCGCCGGCCGGAACATCCTGATCGACCCGGTTTTCGCCAAGCGTGCGAGCCCGGTCCGGTTCGCCGGGCCGAAGCGCGTCAACCCGCCGGGCATCGCCTTCGCCGACCTGCCGCCCATCGATGCGGTGCTGGTCACCCACAATCACTACGACCATCTCGATGGGCCGAGCCTCGCCCGGATCTGGCAGGCGCACCAGCCGCTGATCGTGGCGCCGCTGGGCAACGACACGATCCTGCGCGGCTACGACGACACGATGCATGTCGAGACCCGCGACTGGGGGCAGTCGGTCGATCTCGGCGACGGCCTGCAGGTCCATCTCGTCCCCGCCAACCACTGGTCGGCCCGGGGCGTGAACGACCGGCGGATGGCGCTGTGGTGCGCCTTCGTGATCACCTCGCCCCGCGGCGTGCATTACCACGTCGGCGATACCGGCTTCGGCGACGGATCGCTCTTTTCCGACATCCGGGCCCGCTTCGGGCCGCCCCGCCTCGCGACGCTGCCGATCGGGGCCTACGAGCCGCGCTGGTTCATGCAGGCCCAGCACGTCGATCCGGCCGAGGCGGTGAGGGCCTTCGCGCTGCTCGGCGCCGAGCAGGCCCTCGGCCACCACTGGGGCACGTTCCAACTCACCGACGAGGGCGTCGAGCGGCCCGCGGAGGCGCTGACGGCCGCCCTCGGCGGGGCCGGCATCGCGCCCGGGCGGTTCCTCGCCCTCAGACCCGGCCAGGTCTGGGAGGTCTGACCAGAGTGGACCCGGGGCCCGGCCCGTCGGGCATGATGCATGCATCATTCGGTGTGCCGCATGGGGGCACGGTCCGGACAGCGCCGCCGCGCGCCTGAAGGCGTGTGCCGCGCCCTGCGACGCCCGCGCCTTCAGCCGAGAGACACGATGGACCCGATCAAGCCGACACGCCGATCCCTGATGGCCGGGGGCGTCGCCCTCGCCGCGCTCGGGGCGGCGGGCCGGGCCGGCGCGCAGGGCGCGGCCCCCGGCACCCTGACCTACGGCATCTCGATGACCGACCTGCCGCTCACCACCGGTCAGCCCGACCGGGGGGCCGGCGGCTACCAGTTCACCGGCCTGACCCTCTACGATCCCCTGGTCGCCTGGGAACTCGACGTCGCGGACCGGCCGGGCCGGATGGTGCCCGGGCTCGCCACCGCCTGGGAGGCCGATCCGGCCGATCCCAAGGTCTGGACCTTCCACCTGCGGGAGGGCGTGGCCTTCCACGACGGCTCGACCTTCGATGCCGACGCGGTGATCTGGAACTTCGACAAGGTGCTGAACAAGGAGGCGCCGCATTTCGACCAGCGGCAGGCCGCCCAGGTCCGGCCGCGCCTGCCCGGGGTCGCGAGCTACCGGAAGCTCGACGCGAAGACCGTCCAGGTCGTCACGAAGACGCCCGACAGCCTGTTCCCCTACCAGATGCTCTGGTTCCTGATCTCATCGCCGGCGCAGTACGAGAAGGTCGGGAAGGACTGGGCGAAGTTCGCCTTCGACCCCTCGGGGACCGGGCCGTTCCGGCTGGGGCAGCTGGTGCCGCGGGTGCGCCTCGAGTTGCTGCCGAACGTCGGCTACTGGAACCCGAAGCGGGTCCCGAAGCTCGCGAAGCTGACCCTCACCTGCGTGCCCGAGGATCTCGCCCGGGTGAACGCGCTCCTGTCGGGCAGCGTCGACCTGATCGAATCGCCCGCGCCCGACGCGGTGCCGCGCCTGAAGGCCGCCGGCATGCGGGTGGTGGGCAACGAGACGCCCCATGTCTGGAACTACCACCTGTCGATGCTGGAGGGCTCCCCCTGGCGCGACCTGCGCCTGCGCAAGGCCGCCAACCTCGCCATCGACCGCGCGGGCGTCGTCGAACTGATGGGCGGTCTCGCCCAGCCGGCCGTCGGGCAGGTGCAGGAATCGAGCCCGTGGTTCGGCAAGCCGAGCTTCAAGATCAAGACCGACGTGGATCAGGCCCGCAAACTCGTCGAGGAGGCCGGCTACTCGGTCAAGAACCCCGTGAAGGCCACGGTGCTGATCCCGACCGGGGGGACGGGGCAGATGCTGTCGCTGCCGATCAACGAGTTCGTCCAGCAGAGCTGGGCGGAGGTCGGCATCCAGGTGGAGTTCAAGACCGTCGAGCTGGAGGTGGCCTACACCGCGTGGCGCCAGGGCGCCGCGGATCCGAGCCTCAAGGGCGTGAGCGCCGGCAACATCGCCTACGTCACCTCGGACCCGTTCTACGCGATCCTGCGCTTCTACGATTCGCGGCAGATCGCCCCGAACGGGGTGAACTGGAGCCATTACCGCAATCCCGAGGTCGACGCCCTCTGCGACAAGGTCAAGGCGAGCCTCGATGTGGCTGAGCAGAACAGGCTGCTGGCGCGCATCCACGAGATCGTCGTCAACGATGCCGTGCAGGTCTGGGTGGTCCACGACACCAATCCGCACGCGCTTTCGCCGCGGGTGAAGAACTACATCCAGGCGCAGCACTGGTTCCAGGATCTCGCGACCCTCGCCTGACCGGACGTGCGGTGGGAATTGTGCCGGGCGGCGGTCCCGCGGCCGGTTAGGGCTTTCGGGATCCATCTCGCCGGGCGGAGCGGCGCCCCGTGCTGTCCCGCCGGGGCGCCGGCGCCTCTCTCGCGGATCGCCCGGGCCGCCGGCCGTGATTCGGTAAAGCTCCGGTGATTCGGCGCGGCGACGGATACTGAAACGCGCCGCCGCGCGCCGTCCGGCGACTATGCGCTCTCTTCAGGGGTCGGCTGCAGCCGGCCCCTTTCTCTATGTCCGTGCCCCCCGAGCCGCGCCGATCTGCCCTCGGGGCGCAATTTCGCACTTGCAGCATGAGGAGTCGGCGACTAGGAAGATCGGGCATAATTTTTCGGGAGCATCTGGCAATGACCCTTCGTTTCATCAGTGGCTTCGCGGCAGTGACCCTCGCGGTGTGCGGCCTCTCTGCTCCGGCCGCGCTGGCGAAGCCGATGGGCGGAGCGAGCGCCGTCAAGATGATCGACACCGACAACGACGGCACCGTCGACATGAAGGAAGTGGAGGCGGTGGCCTCCGCGACCTTCGATCGTCTCGAGAAGGACGCCGACGGGACCCTCGACGCCCGCGAGCTGAAGGGCCGCCTCAGCCAGGCCGGCGTGAAGCGGGCCGATCCGGACAGCGACGGCACCCTCGACAAGAAGGAGTACCTCGCGGCGGTCGGCGAGCGCTTCAAGATGGCCGATCCGGACAATGACGGCACCCTCGATGCCAAGGAGCTGAACTCCAAGGCCGGCAAGGCTCTCATCGCCCTCATCAAGTAAAACGGGCCGGTCGCTCCCAGTGGAGCACCGATGAGAAGGGCTCCCGCGGAGATGGCCGCGGGAGCCCTTCTGCGTTCGACAGGGCCTTCACCTTCGCGCGGGGCTCTGCAGGACCGAGCCTGCACGTAAAAGTTGTGGTTAACCGCGGGTAAATTCGCAGATCCATCCTCAACCCGGTTCGGCTGCGGCCCGAAAATCCTCTATCCCCCGTCCCCTGTCCCCGCCCTGTCGCCAGGTTCCGGACGGGCCTGCCCGATAGCCGCGCGGCGCAACCGGGCTGCGACGCTCGACCGCTCATCGACGGCCCGGAGGCCGGTTGACGCTTCTCAACCTGTGAGTGCAACCTCACGATGGTTGAGGGGCCAAGACGATGCGCAACGACCCACCGGAAGACGGAGCGAACAGGTTCGGGCTCGCGGATCTGTGCGCCATCGCGGAGGCGCCGCACGGGGACGCCGCACGGCCATCGGCGGAGGATGCGCCCGCCCTGGGCGCCGAAGGGGACGGGCAGGCCGCCGATGCGGGCGCCGCGGACCTGCTCGGCGAGATCGGCGACACGCTGATCGTCGCCTATCGTCTGGCGGTTCAGGACGGCGATCCGACGACCGTGACCCTCATCCGACAGGCCCTGCTGCATACCGGGCGTCGGCTGGCGCGGGGGATGTCGCCCGCGGAAGCCGGCCTATCCTGTCACTGAAACGGGATTCCCGCGGCAACCGGTCGATGCGGCGCTGCCCGCCATCATCGACCGGAGCGGCCCGGAGGGACGCCTAGGCGTCCCGGGACGCGCGGTCGAGGAAGGCCCGCAGATAGCCTCCGACGGCCTCGGCGCGCTCGACGGCCAGCAGATGGGCGGCGCGGGGCAGGACGAGGAGTTCGGCCTGGGCGATGCCGGCGCAGATCTCCTCGGCCATGGCCGGGGGTGTCGAAGGGTCGTCGCGCCCGGCGATCACCAGGGTCGGCGCGGTGATCGCGGAGAGCGCCGGCCGGAGATCCATGCACCCGATCGCCCCGCAGCACACCGCGTAGCCCGCCGGATCGCAGGCGACGAAGCGTTCACGGATCGCCTGGATCGCCGCAGGATCGCGCTGCGCGAAGCCGGGCGTGAACCAGCGCCCGAGCGTCGCCTCGACCACGGCCGCCAGTCCCTGGGCGCGAACGGTCGCGGCGCGCTCCTCCCAGCTCTGCGGGCTCGGCATATGGGCCGCCGTCGCCATGAGGGTGGCGCTGAGCGCGCGTTCGGGCTCGGCGCTCGCGAGGGCCTGCACGGTCATGCCGCCGAGGGAGAGGCCCACCAGATGGGCCCTGCCGATTCCGAGGGCGTCGAGCAGCCCCGCGAGGTCACCGGCCAGATCCGTCACCGTGATGGGCTGATCCCGGGTTTCCGAGCCGCCGTGGCCGCGCGTGTCGTAGCGCAAGGTGCGGTAGCGCCCGGTCAGGGCCGGCACCAGCGCGTCCCACATCTCCAGGGTCGCACCCAGCGAGTTCGAGAATGCGACGGCGGGAGCGCCTTCCGGCCCCTCGAGGAGGTAGCGGAACCCGATCCCTCCGATTGTGATCTGCGGCATGCGGTTGTCTCCGTCCAAGGTCTTCGCGAGGGCCTTCGCGCGAGGTCTTCGCAGATGTCACGCCGGCGCGACTGTCGGCGCCGACGCGCGCGGGGGCCTGTGCCGGCGCGGGGGCGTCACGGGGGCGGACGAGCCGGTCTGCGCCGCGGGCGCGGCGGCGGGGGGGTCATAAGCTGGCACAGCCTCCGCGGGATACGGTCTCCCTGTTGTCCATGCGAAACAATTGCGCGGCGGCACGATCCGTTATGGGCGTCGCACCGGACGCGGCCCATCGGATCCGCCCGGGCGCGGATGACGATGCCGCGAGCCCCCCGGCGCCGGCACGGATCGGGGTGCTGCCTTCAACATGGGTCAATGCACCGGCGGGGGAAACGTCCGACAACGAGCGCCGCGAGGCAGGAGGAGACGAGCGATGCACGACCCTTCGACTGGCGATGCCGCGATCCGACCGGCGGAGTTCTGGGACACGGTGGCCGGGCTTGTGACCGCCAAGGTCGAGCCGGTGATCGGCCGGGGCGACCGGCAGCGGGGTCCGGTGATCGACTACCTGCGCGACCTGGAAGCCCTGGCACGGCGGCAATGCGGCAGCCGCGAGACGGTCCAGATCATCGCCTCGGGCCGGCGGCTTCTCGGCGACCGCAGCGAGATCGGGCCGTCGGATGGTCCGTTCACCCACGCCTGAACGCGGCGCCCGGCGCCGCGCCTGATCGCGCGACGGATGGCCGGGCGGCTCGTCAGAAGCGCCCGCGGCGCGGCGGCTGAAGGGGCGCCGCGCGCGCCATCCGTGACCGGATCAGGTAGATCGCCCCCGCCACCACCCAGGCGGCGCAGGTCGGCGCCACCCATTGCTGCAGGTTCGGCAGCGACCACCCGTACAGGAACTCGGCGCCGAGATGCGCCTGCACGGCATCCCAGCCGGCATGCTTCAGGTCGTGTTCCCGCTGCCCGGCCTCGCGGCCATAGTAATAGGTCGAGACCACCAGCGCCGCGATGCCTTCGGGGCGGGGACTGCGCAGCAGGATCAGCGCGGCCGCCAGGCCGGCAGTCTCGAGGGTGGCCGTCAGGGCGTGGCTCATCGCGGGGTTCGCGACCATGAAGGCGACAAGCGTTCCGAGCATGGGCCGCCCTTACACCCATCGGGGCCGCCCGTCTCCGCAGCCTGCATCCGTGACCGGCGCAACGTCGTTGACGGAGCGGGACCGAGCACCGGAGCAGCGCCATGACCGACAGCCACCAACTCGGCCGCTTCGTCGACGCGCAGGAGGAGATCTACGAATGCGCGCTGGCGGAATTGCGGGCCGGTGCGAAGCGCAGCCACTGGATGTGGTTCGTCTTCCCGCAGATCGCCGGGCTCGGGGCGAGCCCGATGGCGCAGCGCTACGCGATCGGATCCCTGGCGGAGGCCGAGGCCTATGCGGCGCATCCGGTGCTGGGCGCGCGCCTGCGCGCCTGCACGGCCGCCGTCAACGCCGTCGACGGGCGCTCGGCCCACGCGATCTTCGGGTCGCCCGACGATCTGAAGTTCCGCTCGAGCATGACGCTGTTCGACCGCGCCGCGCCCGAGGAGCCGCTCTTCGCCGCGGCGCTGGCGCGCTACTTCGACGGCGTCCCCGACCCGCGGACGCTGGCGAAGGTCGGGGCGGCCTAAGCCCTCACCGGCCCCACAGGCCGACCCGCTCGGCGCGGGCCTGCTCCTCCGCGCCCAGGAGGTCCGGGGGCGCGTCCTCCGTGGCCCGTGCGCCGCCCGCCGCCAGGATCAGCCCGGCGAGGTCGTCGCCCTCGATGCGGCAGCGGGCCGTGGCCCCGTCGGAGAGGCCGGAGCAGACCACCTCGCGGCGGCGCAGGTAGCTGGCGAGCTGGCGGGCGAGATGGCCGCGCTCGCCGACGACGCCGAGGAGGCGCACGACCCGTCCGCGCAGGTTGAGGGTGCCGGTGTCGATCACCTCCGGCACGCCGCGGACCTCGCCGGCCGCGGCCGGCTCGACCGTGGGGGCCGGCGCCGGCGCCCGGGGCGGCTCGGCCCGCTCCGCCGAGGGGCGGGGCTTGCCCTTGGCGAGCTTCTCGGAGGCGCGCTGGATGAAGTCGTGGAAGATCCCGGCCGGCATCTCGCCGCCGAACATGCGGTTCATCGGGCTGTCGTCGTCGTTGCCAACCCAGATCCCGACCACGAGGTCGGGGGTCATCCCGACGAACCACGCATCGCGGAAGTCCTGGCTCGTGCCCGTCTTGCCGCCGATGATCTGCCCCGGCACCCGCGCGGCGCGGCCGGTGCCGGATTCCACCACCGCCTGGAGCGAGTCGAGCATCATGGTGCGCGGCCCCTGCGCCAACGTCTGGCCCGGGGCCGCGTCGGCACGGACGTAAAGCGGCTGCGGCGCGGCCCCGCGGATCGCCTGGATGCCGTAGGCCTGGAGCGGCGTGCGCCCGGACAGGACCGAGCCGTAGGCGCGGGCCATCTCCAGGAGGCTCACCGCGCCCGAGCCGAGAACGAGGCTCGGCACGTTCGGCAGGTCCGACTGGATCCCGAGCTTGCGCGCGGTGGCGATCACCGCCGGGATGCCGACATCCTGCCCGAGCTGGGCCGCTACGGTGTTGATCGAGAGCGCGAAGGCGGTCCGCAGCGGCACCGGCCCGCGGTAGCGCCCGTCGTCGTTCTCCGGGTCCCAGTCGCCGATCTGGACCGGACGGTCGACCATCACGGATTCCGGCGTGTAGCCCTTCTCGTAGGCCGTCAGGTAGACGAGGAGCTTGAACAGGGAGCCGGGCTGGCGCTTGGCCTGGACGGCGCGGTTGAACTGGCTGTCCTCGTAGTCGCGGCCGCCGACCATGGCGAGGATCGCGCCCTCCTTCGACAGCACCACCATGGCGGCCTGGCCGACCTTGCGGCGGGCGCCGTCCTTGTCGAGCCGGCGGGCGACGACGCCCTCGGCGAGACTCTGCAGGTCGAGGTTGAGGGTCGAGCGCACCGTCATGTCGCCGTCGGTGCCGGCGAGGCGCTTCACGTCGCCCGCGATCATGTCGAGGAAGTAGTTGGTGCCGGGCGGCGCCTCAGGGGGCGATTTCAGGGTCACGCTCTGCTTGCGCGCGGCGTCGGCCTCTGCTTGCGTGATCGCGCCGGTCTCGACCATGGCCTGGAGCACCACGTCGGCCCGCTCCTTGGCGCCGCCGAGGTTGCGGGTCGGGGCGAGCTGCGAGGGCGCCCGCACCAGCCCGGCCAGCATCGCCGATTCCGGCAGGTTCAGGGCCTTGGCGGGCTTGCCGAAATAGCGCCGCGCCGCCGCGTCCGCCCCGTAGGCGCCGGCGCCGAAATAGGCGGAATCGAGATAGCCGAGCAGGATCGCGTCCTTGCTCATCGTCGATTCGACCCGCAGCGCCAGGAAGGCTTCCTGCACCTTCCGCCAGAGCGTCTTCTCCTGGTTGAGGGAGGTCAGGCGGACATATTGCTGGGTGATGGTCGAGCCGCCCTCGCGCACGCCGCCGCCGCGGAGATTGCGCCACGCCGCCCGGGCGAGGCCGCGCAGGTCGATGCCCCAGTGGCTGTAGAAGCGGCGGTCCTCGATCGCCACGATCGCCTGGGCGAGGTGCGGCGGCAGGTCGGCCGCCGTGAGCTTCTGGCCGCGGAAGCTGCCGCGGGTGGCGAAGACCCGGCCGTCGTCGGCCTCCACGGTGATCGCCCGCTGGCCGGTCTCGACCACGGCGCCCCCGAGCGGCGGCAGGGTCACCAGGGCCGCGAACAGGTAGACCGCCAGCGCCAGGACCGGCAGCAGGATCACCAGGCCGGCGGCGAGCAGGGCCGGGTGCCGGCGGCCGAGGATCGTCCGGGCGCCCCGCCGCTCGACGCCGCGCCCATCGACCTCCGGGACGCCGGTGTCGGCCGGCCTCTCGACCGAAGCCGACCGCGTGCGCGCCCGTGCCGCCGCGCGGGCGGAAATGGCCCGGCCACCGCGCGCGAGGCCAAGGCCGGCCGCGGTCACCAGGGTTCGGAGATGCCGGGCCAAGTCGCGCGCGGCGCGCCCGGCCTCGCGGGCGGCGAGGCGCGGGTCCGGGGACTCGGCGGCTGGAGCCGGCTTCGGCGGGTTCGGCCCGTCGGCCGGGGCGCGTTCCGGCGCGTCGGGCGTCATCGTGGTTCGGGTTCCGGGACCGATCGATCCGGTCGAGGGAGCCTTCTAGGCCGCATCCGATCCCGTGTCCCGCGCGTGCGGGGACGCAGGGCGGCCGGCGCGTCGATCGCACCGCGACCGTGTGGATCGGGCCACGGGGCCCGATCCGGTTCGGGACCGGCTCACCGGCCGAGCGGCGTTCCCGGCTCCGCGGCCGCCCCGTGCCGGCTGCGCAGCTGGAAGGCCAGGATCAGCAGCAGGATGCCGAAGGCGAAGGTGTAGGAGCCGATCCACCACGTCAGCACCAGGGCCGACATGCCCGGGTTGATGAGCAGCGCGAGGCCGAACAGGATCGACACGACCCCGCCGAGGACGAGCCACCACCGTCCGTAATGCAGATGCAGGCGGAAGGCCGCTGCGATCATCAGGCCGCCGGTCACCAGCGCCCACACGGCGAGCAGCAGCACGAAGGCCCAGACGGCCGCGGCCGGCACCAGCGCCGCGGCGACGCCCACGACGATGTCGACGACGCCCTCGAGCAGCAGGAAGCCCCAGCGCTCGTGACGCTGCGCCGCGCGGACCGCGCCCACGATGGCGATGATACCGTCGGCAAGCATGTAGGCGGCGAAGAACAGCACCAGGGAGAGCACGAAGGCGCCCGGGGCGACGAACGCGATGACACCGAACAGGATCGCGATGACGCCGCGCAGCGCCACGAGCCACCAGTTCCGCGCCAGCGCCGCGCTCATGGCGTCGAGGCGGGCGACGCCGACGAGCGGGATGCCGGTGGGCGAGGTCGGCGAGCCGGAGCCGGAGCCGGGGCTCTGCGGGGTCGGGGATGGGCTGTGCGTCATGGCGTACTCCTGGGCTCGGTGCCCGAGAACGGCAAAGGTTCCGGGCGCAGAACGCCGCAGGGCCGCCTGCGTTCCGGTGGCCCGCTCCGCGCATGGAACCTTGAGCCTGCGGCCGGCTTTTGCTGCCTGAGGCGGGCGATGCGACAAGCCCGGTCATCGTGCGGTGACCGGCCATCGGGCGGCGACTTCCCATGTTTGACGATCAGCGGCCTTCCTCCGAGGGTGAGGCGCGCCCGCATCCCGCCGACGGCCGTCCGGCCGCCCGCGAACGGGACGTGCTGGATCTCGGCCGAGCCAAGCCCGCCGGGGACGTTGGCGCCGCCCAGGAGACCGGCCGCAAGCCGGGCACGGAGGATGCGGCCGACGACGCAGAGGCTCAGGACGGCCAATCCGACGACGCCGCGGAAGATGCCGACGACGGCGAGGACGACGCCCGGCGCCCGAACGTCCTGCGGCGCCACCCGTTCGCGTTCCTGCTCGGCGGCCTCGCGGTCGTCGCGCTCTGCGTCGGCGTGTTCTTCTACTGGTTGCTGTACATGCACCCCTACGAGAGCACCGACGATGCCTTCGTCGACGCGCGCAGCATTGCGATCCAGCCGAAGGTCGGCGGCTACCTCGTCGATGTGCCGGTCACCGACAATCAGCACGTCGAGGCCGGCCAGATCCTGTTCCAGATCTTCCAGCGCGACTATCAGATCGCCCTCGATCAGGCGAAGGCGCAGATCGAGGCCGACGAGGCCGGCATCAAGAACATCGACGCGCAGATCCAGGCGCAATACGCCAACATCGACGTGTCCAAGGCGCAGGTCGCCACCGCCGAGGCGGCGCTGAAGTTCGCCCAGGAGGATGCGGCCCGCTACAAGGACCTCGCCGAGCGCGGCTCCGGCTCGATCCAGCAATCGCAATCGGCGACCTCGACGCTGCAGCAGCGGCAGGCCTCCCTGCAGAGCGCCCAGGCGAGCGTGGTGGCGGCCCAGAAGCAGATCGGCGCCCTCCAGGCGCAGAAGGCCTCGACCCAGGCGCAGCTCGCCCGCGACCGGGCACAGGTGGAGCAGGCCGAACTGAACCTCGGCTACACGACGGTCCGCGCCGTGCAGGCCGGCCGCGTCGTGCGGCTGACCGGCGGCATCGGCCAGCTCGCCCAGGCCGGCCAGAGCCTGGCGATGCTCGTGCCCGACGACATCTGGGTCACGGCGAACTTCAAGGAGACCCAGATCACCGACATGCGGCCGGACCAGCCGGTCGACATCGAGATCGACGCCTATCCGGGCCGCAAGATCCAGGGGACGGTGGCTTCGGTGCAGCCGGGCTCGGGTACGGCCTTCAGCCTGCTGCCGGCACAGAATGCCACCGGCAATTACGTGAAGGTGACCCAGCGCATCCCGGTCAAGATCGTGGTCAAGAACTGGCCGACGGACGTGTCGATCGGCCCGGGTATGTCGATCGTCCCGACCGTCACGGTGCGGTGAGCGCCATGGCCGGCGGGACCGGTGCGGCCGCGTCCGGACGCAAGCCGAACACGGGCAAGGCGCAGGGAAGCAAGACACAAGGAGGCAAGGCGCGAGGCGGCACGGCATCCGCGAAGGCGCCGGGTGGCCACAATCCGTGGCTGATCGCCGGCGTGGTGGCGCTGGCGACCTTCATGGAGGTGCTCGACACCACCATCGCCAACGTGGCGCTGCGCTACATCTCGGGCGGCCTTGCGGTCGGCCCCGACGAGGCCGCCTGGGTGGTGACGAGTTACCTCGTGGCCAACGCGATCACGCTCACGGCGTCGAGCTTCCTGGCCAAGCGCTACGGCCGCAAGGCGTTCTTCATGTGGTCGGTGGCCCTGTTCACCGTCTCGTCGATCCTGTGCGGCTTCGCCTGGAGCCTGGAATCCCTTCTGCTGTTCCGGGTGCTGCAGGGGCTCGGCGGCGGCGGCATGGCGCCGCTCGCCCAGTCGATCCTGGCGGATTCCTTCCCGCCCGAGAAGCGCGGCCAGGCCTTCGCGCTCTACGGCGTCGCCATCGTGGTGGCCCCGGTGATCGGCCCGACCCTCGGCGGCTGGCTCTCCGACAACGCCTCCTGGCACTGGTGCTTCCTGATCAACGGTCCGGTGGGGGTCATCGCCCTCGGGCTGATGTACTGGCTCATCGAGGACAGCGCGGCGGCCAAGAAGGAGCGCCGTGCGCTGGTCCGGAAGGGGATCCGCTTCGACATCGTCGGCTTCGTGCTGGTCGCCCTGTTCCTCGGCTCGCTGGAGGTGATCCTCGACGAGGGCCAGCGGAAGGACTGGTTCGGGACCTCGACGCTGATGAACGTCTCCGGCGTGCTGATGGCCGTGTCGTTCGTGGCCATGATCCCCTGGCTCCTGACCAAGAAGAACCCGGCCGTCGATCTCCGCCTCATCGGCAACCGCCAGTTCGGCTCCTGCTTCCTGGTGATGATGTTCACCGGGGCGATCCTGATCGCCACCACGCAGTTCATCCCGCAGATCACGCAGGAATATTACGGCTACACCGCCACGCTGTCGGGGCTCGTGCTCGGTCCGGGGGGCATCGTCACGGTGGTGATGATGTTCCTCACCGGCCGCGTCTCCGCCTACGTGCAGCCGAAATGGCTGATCGCCGCCGGCATGACCATCGTGGCTTTGGGCATGGTCGACCTGACGCGGCTCGACGGCTCCACGACGTTCTCGTTCTTCGCGTGGTCGCGGGTCTATATCGGGATCGGCCTGCCGATGGTGTTCCTGTCGATCACCTCGGCCTCGTACGAGGGAATCCGCAAGGACCAGACCGATCAGGCCTCGGCGCTGATCAACGTCGCCCGCAATGTCGGCGGCTCGATGGGCGTCTCGCTGGCCCAGAACATCCTGGCCTACCGGAGCCAGTTCCATCAGAGCCGCCTGGTGGAGAGCGTCAACCCGACCGCGCCGGCCTATCAGGAGACCATGCGGCAGGCGACGCAGTACTTCTCCGAGCACGGCTATGCCGGCGTCGAGGCCCAGAGCCAGGCGACCGCGTGGATCGGGAGCGTGCTCAGCACCCAGGTGGCGTACTGGGCCTATATCGACGTGTTCTGGGTGCTCGGCCTCGTCGCCACCTGCGCGGTCCCGCTGGCGCTGAGCCTGAAGAGCGTCAAGCTCGGCGGCGGGGCGCCGGCCGGGGGCCATTGAGGCGGATCGGCTTGGCTGGACGTCATCCCGAGGCGCCGCGCCCGCCCACCCGGATTGGCGCAAATCACCCGGTGGCTCCGGCGCCGGAGCCCCGGTTTCGGGTTCGGGTCCCCTGACCTGAAGGGAGCGGGAGGCGCGTTGGAAGCCCCCCGCGCCCCGGTTGAGACGATCGAGCGCCTCAACAGGATCCGCTTCCCCTGCGCGATCCTCACACGCCGTCCGGCGGCAACGCCTCCGTCACCTCGACGCGGCGGTTGCCGGCCACCGGCGCCGTTTCCTCGGCGCTGACGATCTCGTTCTGGGACTGGCCCTTGTCGAGCGCCTCGGCGACCGCCGCGACGCCCTGGTAGCGGGTCAGCCGCCGGTCGATCATGTCGTCGATCCGTCCGTGCAGTTCCGCGACGGTCAGGCTGCGGCGCTTGCCGCCCGTCTTCGCGGTGAACAGGCTGCGATTGGCCCGCGCCGCGGTGCGGAACTCGCGCCCTGCGACCTCGTCGGGCTTCTCGGAGGAGAGCGACAGGAAGCGCCCGGCGCTCGCAGTCCCGAGGAAATGGGCGAGGTACAGCTCGGTCGTGGTCAGCGCGCGCCCGACCCGGGCCTCGATCCGCTCACGGTCGCGCTTGATCAGCTCGGCCGCCATCAGGGCGGCGACGCGCGGGTCGTTGCGCAGGCCGAGCACCCGGCCGCGCATGCTGCCCGTGACGGTGATCGCGGCGCCCCGGCCCTTCACGGCGGCGGCCTCCTCGGCGAGCCCGTAGCGGGCGCCGTAATCACGGATCATCTCCAGCCAGGTGCGGGCGACGAACTGGAACAGGCCCGCCGCCGAGGAGGTCGCCGCCTTCGCCTCCGTGTCGAAGCTCGATTCCTTGTCGGCCAGCGCCATCATGTAGACGGGGTCGACGCCGGCCTCGTCGGAGGCCTTGACGATCGTGTCGACCACCTTGCGCGGCACGCTGCGCTCGCCGAACTTGACCGCGTCCTGACCCTGCTCCTGCGTCACCCGCGGCAGGGCCGCGAGGTCTTCCTGAATCAGCGCCGTGGTGGCGGGCTCCTGCTCGGGAACCGGCAGGCCGTTCCAGGTGTTCTGGACAGGTTCGTCCGGCGCGACGGTCGGGGCCGCGGGCTGGGAAGCCGTCTGCGCGAGCACCTGAGCGGCGCGCGGGCTGGTGTCGATCCGGTCGTGGGCCTGGGCGGCCGGTGCGAAATACGCCGGCGCGAAGGCGGCCTGCGGCAGGCCGAGCCCGGCGACGAGCCCCAGGGCCAGCGTCCCGGAAATCCGGCCGAGGCCGGTGCGGCGAAGTGACCGGCGCCCTGTCCCGCGTCCGGCCCGCGGCAGCCATGCCACGGCTTCATCCTCGATATGGCCCGTGCCGTTCAGGGTCGGCGGCACGAGTCGGCTCACGTCGTCGGCGCGACGCGCCGGCTCCGGGAAAACCCCCATCATTGGTCCTCTTCAGATCGGTCCTTGCGTCCGCCCGGCTCTGACGGCCGGGTTTTTTCGGAAGCGGCGGCCCTATCGACGCCGGCCGTGACCAGAATGGGACGGCCCCGTGATCCAAGCGTGGCACGGTCAACGAAGGGTTAACCCTGCCGCTTAGGGGGCCGTTAACACCGTGAACCGGCCGCGCTTCGGACGACGGAGGGGCAATGTTGTCGCATTCGGGTTGGAACGCGGCACCGTCGAGCCAGTTAGATACGGCCCCGGGGGGGTCGAACTTTCCGTCCCAAGACGCCACCCGCGTCCGCACAAGGACATCATTTTCCGATGAGCATGCAGTCCGGTCGCCGCATCGGTGTCGCGTTCGTTGGCATGGGAGGCGCCGTCGCCACCACTGCCATCGCCGGCATCGAAATGATCAAATCCGGCTCCAATCGCCTCGACGGGCTGCCGCTCGCCGGTCTCTCCGTGGCCGGCATGGCCGACTACAAGGACCTCGTCTTCGGCGGCTGGGATCTCAACGGCGACGACCTCGCGTCCGCTGCGAGCGGCCACGGCGTGCTTTCGAAGGACGACATCGAGAGCGGCGCACAGGCCCTGAAGGGCATCACCCCCTGGCCGGCGGTGGGCAGCGCCAAGTTCTGCAAGAACATCGACGGCCAGAACCGCATCGTCGCCAAGGACCACCGCGAGGCGGTCTCGGTGATCGCCAACGATCTCCGCCGCTTCCAGAAGGAGAGCAACCTCGACGACGTGGTCGTGGTGAACCTCGCCTCCACCGAGCGCTGGCCGGACCTGAACGATCCGGCTCTGAACTCCACGGCCGCCTTCGAGAAGGGGCTCGATTCGAGCGACGAGGCGATCTCGCCCGCGATGCTCTACGCCTACGCGGCGATCAAGAGCGGCATCCCCTACGCCAACTTCACCCCGAGCGTGGCGGCCGACGTCCCGGCCCTCCTGGACCTCGCCAAGGAGCTGAACGTCCCGGTGGCCGGCAAGGACGGCAAGACCGGCCAGACCATGATGAAGACGGTGCTGGCCCCGGCCTTCAAGGCGCGGGCGCTCCACGTCGACGGCTGGTTCTCGACCAACATCCTGGGCAACCGCGACGGACTCGCCCTGAACGATCCGAACTCCCTCCAGTCGAAGCTCAACACCAAGGGCACGGTGCTCGACTCGATCCTCGGCTACCCGGTCGAGGACCACCTCGTGCACATCCACTATTACCGCCCGCGCGGCGACGACAAGGAAGCCTGGGACAACATCGACGTCACCGGCTTCATGGGCCAGCGGATGCAGGTGAAGGTGAACTTCCTCTGCAAGGACTCGATCCTGGCCGCGCCCTTGGTCATCGAGATCGCCCGCGTCCTCGACCTCGCCCGCACGCGCGGCGACGGCGGCGTGCAGGAGCAGCTCTCGACCTTCTTCAAGGCCCCGATGGTCAAGAACGGCCATGGGCCGGAGCACGCCTTCGGCAAGCAGGAGCAGATGCTCCGGGACTGGCTGGGCGTGCACTAGGCCTCGTCGCGACCAAGGGGCGGCTTCCGGAGCGAGACGATGCCAAGCGAGAACCAGCCGCCTCCCTCCGGCGCTGCCCCCGAGGCGCTGCGCGACCTCCTGATCGAGATGAACGACCTCAAGCGCGTCCGCTCGGCGGGGCGCGAGGGGTCGATCGCCGAGCGGCTGTTCGCGCAGGGATGGGGCCTCCTCACCGGGGGCGCCGCGCCCGATGACGTCGCCCTCGACATCACCGCCGTCACCCTCGCGGCGACGCGCCTCTGCGATCTCGACGCGGCCTTCCTGACCGCGGCCGGGCTGTCGGAGGAGGCGGCCTCGGCGGTGCTGGTGGCGGGCTTCGACGCCGTCACCGAGGAGCTCGACCCGGCTCTGCGCGAGCGCCTGCGCGGGCGGCTCGCGCCGCGACCGGCCGGCAGGCCCGGACCGCTGCCGGGCTTCGTCGCCGCTCTGGCGCAGCAGCCGCGGGCGGGCGTCACCTGTCCCGGCCGCGCCCGGATCCTGCTGGAGCCGCCGGAGAACCACGCCGAGCACTGCCTCATCGTGGCGGTCTACGGGGTTTGCCTCAGCCCGTTCTACCGGGCCGACCCCGGCACCGTGTTCCTGGCCGCGATGGCGCATCACTTCCACAACGCCGCGATGCCCGATGCCGGCTTCACCGGCGAGATGCTGCTCGGCGACCATCTCGGGCCGATCATGGCCACCACCACCGCCTGGGCGCTGGCCGAGCTCGCCGAGCCCCTGCGGGGTCAGGTGGAGCGGGCCCGCGCGGTGCTGCCCGACGACGCCACCGCGGAGGGCCGCGCCTTCCACGCGGCGGATTGCATCGACCGTGTCCTCCAGATCGCCCAGCATCTGCGCGGGGCCTCGACCACGATGGGGATGGTGCTCGACGAGTGGGAGCTGGTCCATGCCGGCCCGGTGAAGGGCTTCCATGATCGTGTCCTCGCCGACATGCGCATCCCTTGATCGCCGGACCCCGCCGCCCATCTGCCCGGGCGGCTCCGAGAACCATGATCCCGTTCGAACTCCATTCGCCGGACACCGGCAACCCGCTGAAGGCCGACGGCCCGCACGCCCTGCGCGATGCGGAGACCGGCGCCCGCTGGCCCGTGATCGACGGCATCCCGTACCTGCGGATCAACCGCGAGGCCCTGGTCGAGCGGGTTCTGGCCCATCTCGACGCCGGCGAGCCCGACGAGGCGCTGGCCGCTCTACTCGTCGATCAGGACGATTGGTGGAACGGGCCCCCGGCCGATCCCGCCGGGGTCATCCGCCTCATCAAGGAGCGCCGCACCGCGACGCTGCGTGACGCGGTCCAGGGTCTCGGCTGGGGCCGCGTCGGCGACTACTTCCTGCACCGCTGGAGCGACCCGACCTTCCTGGCCGGCCTGTCGCTTCTGGAGGCGCATTGGAACGAGCCCATCTGCGTCTTCGAATTCGCCTGCGGAATCGGCCATTACCTGCGGGAATTGCAGCGGCGCGGCTGCAAGGTCGCCGGCGCCGACGTGGTCTTCGCCAAGCTCTGGGTCGCGCGCCACTGGGTGGTGGACGAGAAGGCGCAGCTCGTCTGCTTCGACGCCGGCTCGCCGCACTGGCCCATCCCGGGCGCGCCGGTCGACCTCGTCGTGTGCAACGACGCCTTCTACTTCCTCGACGACAAGGCCGCATTGCTGGAGAACCTCCGCCAGAATGCCGGCGACGACGGCTGGCTGGCGCTGAGCCACATCCACAACCGCGACTGCCCGGGCTTCTCGGCCGGCCGGGCGGTGACCGCCGAGGAGATCGCCGAGTATTTCCCCGACGCCCTGGTCTACGACGACGCGGAGCTCACGCGGGCGCTCGTCGAGGCGCGGGCGCCGGGCCCGCAGGAGCCTGGGGCCTTGCGGACCTGCGAGGCGTTCTCGGTGGTATGCGGCCCCGGCATGCGCCCGGCGCCGCGCGCTCTGGTCGACGGGCTGACCCTGCCGAAGCCCGGCACGGTGCTGCGGCTCAACCCGCTCTATGCGCCCGAGGGGGACGGCTACGTCGTCCGCTGGCCCTCGGAGCGCTACGAGGCGGAATACGCCTCCCGGGCCACCTACCCGCTGCGCTCGCCCGGCCCCGAGCATCTGACCTTCGACGGCACGCTCGATAGCCCGGAGACGCAGCGTATCCGGGTGCGCGAATTCGTCGACCTGCCGGAGCGGTGGTGATGGACGCGGTCGGCTGGGGCATCGTCGGCTACGGCTGGGTCGCCCGCGACTACATGGAGCCGGGCATCCGCGCCGCCGGGCACCGGCTGGTGGCGGTCTGCGATCCGAACCCGGAATGCCGCGCCGCGGCCGAGCGGGCGGGCGCCCGCGGCCATGCCGATCTCGCCGGTCTCATCGCCGAGCCCGGGGTCGAGGCGGTCTACGTGGCGACGCCGAACCATCTCCACCGCGGCGCCGTCGAGGCGCTCGCCGCCGCCGGCAAGGCGGTGCTCTGCGAGAAGCCCATGGCGGCGACGCTCGCGGACGCGGAAGCCATCGCGCGTGCGGTCGAATCGCAAAAAATCTTCTACGGGACGGCCTTCGATCAGCGTCACCACCCGGCCCATCGGACGATCCGCGCCCAGGTCGCGGCCGGGCGGCTCGGCACCGTCACCACGGTGCGGATCGTCTACGCCTGCTGGCTCGGGCGCGACTGGTCGGAGGCCGGCCAGCCCAACTGGCGGATCGATGCCGCCCAGGCCGGCGGCGGCGCCTTGATGGACCTCGCCCCGCACGGGCTCGACCTCGTGGATTTCCTGCTCGACGAGCCGATCGCCGACCTCGCGGCCCTGACCCAGAGCCGGGCCCAGGACTATTCCGTCGATGACGGCGCCCTGCTGATCGGGCGGACCGCGGGCGGCGCGCTGGCGAGCCTGCACGTCGCCTACAATTGCCCCGACGCGCTGCCCCGCCGCCGCCTGGAGGTGGTCGGTACGAAGGGGATGCTGATCGCCGAGAACACCATGGGCCAGACGGCCGGCGGATCGCTGTCCTTCATCGACGGCGCCAGCGGGCGCGTCGAACCGCTCGCCTTCGACGCCGACAGCTCCCCCTTCACCGAGCAGGTGCGCGCCTTCGGCTCGGCCCTGCGCCGGCCCGAGGAGCGGGGGGCGTACTCGGCCGCACGCGATCTCCACACGATGCGACTCGTCGCCCACGCCTATGGGCAGGGGTAGCGACCGCAGGACAGGATGAGCAGACACCGGACAGCTACCTATCCAATCCAAGCCGCACCCTCATCCTGAGGTGCCCGCGCCAGCGGGCCTCGTGGGAGGGCTCCAGGAAGCGCTGTGCCGTCCAGAGCCCTCCTTCGAGGCCTTCGCTGCGCTCCGGCAGCTCAGGATGAGGGGATGGGTAGGACGAAGGTGAGCAGGCAGTCCGAGGAACACGGGAACACGACGTGAGCAACGCAGACGGCTTCCACGACCAGGACGACCGCGCCCGGCACGCGCGGATCAAGGCGCCGCGCCCCTATCGCTTCGGCGCCAAGCGGCCGATCGAGGGGCTGCCCGAGACCCTGCCGGATCCCGTGCGCGCCTATCTCGACGTCCTGCCGGAAGGGCGCATCGTCGGCTTCCCGCTGGCGCCCCTCGACCGCACCGGCATCCCGGTCTGGTTCGTGGCCCTGTTCCTCGACGACCCGTTTTTCGTGGGCGCGATGCCGTCGGGCATCGGCTACGGCGCCACCGACGACGAGGCGCTGATCGGCGCGGTCGCCGAAATCGCCGAGAACCTGATGCCCTCGCTCGCGGTGCTGCCCCGGGCCAAGGAACGGGCGAGCTACGCCGACCTCGCCCGCGTCTACGGCGCCAAATCCGTCGCCGACCCGCTGACCCTCTGCCTGCCCGCCGGCTCCCCGGTGGGCCGGGACACGGTGCTCGAATGGACGCCCAGCGTCCGGCACGCCACGGGCGAGATCGTGCTCATGCCGCTCGACGTCGCCGCCACCGACTATTTCGAGCTGTCCGAGGGCTACAAACCCTTCACCAACCTGATCACCAACGGTCTCGGCGCGGGGCCCGACGTGCCCTTCGCGCTGGGCCACGGCGTCCTTGAGCTGCTCCAGCGGGACGGCAACGGCCTGCTGTTCCGGGCTCTCGACCAGGGCGTGATGCTCGACCTCGACGGCATCGGCCCGGAGAACGCCGCGATGCTGGCCCGGCTCAAGGAGCTCGGGATCCACGCGCTGCCGAAATTCGCCACCGACCAGTTCGGCCTCACCAACCTCTACGTCGTCGGCTACGACGCGGATCCGGCGCGCACCCCGGCGCCGATCGCCCTGTCGGCCTGCGGCGAGGCCTGCGATCCGGACCGGGAGCGGGCCCTCCGCAAGGCGCTGCTCGAGTTCCAGGCCGCGCGGGTGCGCAAGACCTTCGGCCACGGCCCCCTCGACATGGCCGCCACGGTGACTCCGCCGGGCTACATCGACGCCTTCATCCAGAAGGCGCTTCCGAGCCTCGACCTCGAGGAGAGCCGCGCCCTGCAGGCGATGCTCGAATGGATCGAGATGCCCGCCGCCGACCTGCGCGGCGTGCTGGCCGACACCGTCTATTCGGAGCGGAGCACCAAGCGCTTCGCGGACCTGCCCTCGACCCCGGCCGCGGACGGGCATGCCAGGGGCAAGATCGCCTGCGACCGGCTCACGGAGGCCGGGTTCGACGTCCTCTACGTCGACTGCACGCCCCCGGGCGGCGGGGTCGGCGTGGTCAAGGCGATCGTGCCGGGGCTCGAGGTCGAGACCATGAGCTACTACCGGATCGGCGAGCGCAACACGAAGAAGCTCATCGACCGCGACCACCCGCTGATCAAGTTCGGCACCGAAAGCGAGACCCTGCGGCCGGTCCGCCTGACGCCGGAGGCCCTGGAGCGGTTCGGCGGCCAGCCGCTGTTCG
Organism: Methylobacterium sp. XJLW; assembly: GCF_003254375.1. Taxonomy (NCBI): domain Bacteria; kingdom Pseudomonadati; phylum Pseudomonadota; class Alphaproteobacteria; order Hyphomicrobiales; family Methylobacteriaceae; genus Methylobacterium; species Methylobacterium sp. XJLW. Next base: position 2,967,627 of record NZ_CP016429.1, read on the forward strand.
ACGTCGCCCTGGCCGAGCGGATCGTCGGGCGGCACTATCCGCTCTATCGCGAGCCGGAATCGCACCACGCGCCGTTCCGCCTCGCCCAGCGTCAGGGGAGGGCGGCATGACGCTTCGGTTCGCCTACAACACCAACGGCGCGGCCAACCACCGCCTCGACGACGCGATCCACCTGATCAAGGCCGCGGGCTACGACGGCGTGGCCCTGACGCTGGACATCCACCACCTCGATCCGTTCTCCGAAACCTGGGCGGCGGAGGCCGGCCGGGTGGCGAGCCTGCTGGAGAAGCTGGAGCTGACCTGCGTCATCGAGACGGGCGCCCGCTTCCTCCTCGACCCCACCGCCAAGCACGAGCCAACGCTCGTGACGGCCGATGCCGCGGGCCGCGCCCGGCGGGTCGGCTTCCTCAAGCGGGCGATCGAGATCGGCGGCATGCTGAGCGCCGAGGCGGTCTCGTTCTGGGCCGGCGTGCCGAAGCCCGGCGTCGATCCCGGCGAGGCCCGGCGCTGGCTGGCCGAGGGGCTGCACGAAGTCGCGGCCTTCGCCACGGAGGCGGGCGTCGTCCCCTGCCTGGAGCCGGAGCCCGGCATGCTGATCGAGACCCTCGACGATTACGCGTCCCTCGACGTGCCGGGGCTGAAGCTCGCCCTCGATACCGGCCACTGCCTCGTCACGGGCGAGCGCGAGCCGGCGGCGGCCGTGCGGGAATTCGCCGACCGGATCGGCACCGTGGCGATCGAGGACATGAAGCGCGGCAGCCACATCCACCTGTCCTTCGGCGAGGGCGACATGGACGTGCCGGGCGTCCTGGAGGCGCTGGAGGCGATCAACTTCGGCAAGCTGATCTGCGTCGAGCTGTCCCGCGAGAGCCACCGGGCCGACGTGATGATCCCGCAGGCGCTCGACTACCTCCGCGGCTGCCGGCGCCCCGGCCCGGTTCTGGCCGGCGAGCAGGAGACGCGGCGGCAATGGCAGTGAGAGACGAGCCGGGGCGAGACGGGACGCCGGCGCGGGAGAGGGGGCCACGCGGCGCCTCTCCCGGTCTGCGCGATGGGGCGGCACGATGAGAATCCTCTTCCTCAGCCGCCGCTACTTCCCCGCCATATCGGGCATGAGCGTCTACGCGCAGAACCTGCTGCGCGAGTTGGTCGGCGCCGGCCACGACGTGACGATGATCTCGCAGTACCGGGGCGACGCCTTCGGCACCCGCGTTTACGGCGGCGGGCCGCCGCCGCCGGTGCCGGGTGTGCGGGTGATCGGCCTGGAGCAGGTCGGCGAGCAGACGTCGGGCGATTTCGAGCGCGACATCGCCACCATGGTGGACGCGATCGCCCAAGAGCACGCCCAGAACCCCTTCGACATCCTGCACGCGCAGTACGGCTACCCGACCGGCTGGGCGGTGCTGCTGGCCGCCCGCAAGCTCGGGGTGCCGAGCGTCGTCTCGATCCAGGGCGGCGACGGCCACTGGGTCGGCTCCTGCTGCGAGACGCACCGGGTCGCCATGTGCGAGGTGCTGGCTCACGCCAACGCCCTGCTGATCGGCGGCGCCTCCTTCGTGGACGAGGTCTGCGAGCGCCTGGGCTCGGACCCCGCCCGCTTCACGATCGTGCCCGGCGCGGTCGACACCGAGCGCTTCGCGCAGGGCACGCCCGACGGGCTGCCGGCGCCCCATGGCGGGCCGGTGCGGCTGTTCTACCACGGCCGGGTCGACCGCCGGAAAGGCGTGCTCGATTTCATCGAGGCCCTGGCGATCCTGCGCCGGCAGGGCACGCCCTTCGCGGCCACGATCTCGGGGATCGGGCCCGACGTGGACCCGGCCAAGGCGCTCGCCGCGGAGCACGCCTTCTCCGAGCGCGAGATCGCCTTCACGGGCTATGCCGAGTACGGCTCCGTGCCCGACCTCTACCGCCGCGCCGACGTGTTCGTCTCGCCGACCTACGCGGAGGGGTTCTCGAACACGATCCTGGAGGCGCTGGCGGCCGGGCTCGCCACCGTCTCGTGCCACGCGGTCGGCGTGTCGGACTGCCTGCGCGACGGGGAGAACGGGCTGCTGGTGAATCCGGGCGACGTGCCGGCGCAGGCCGCCGCGCTCACCCGGATCATCACGGACGCGGCGCTCCGCCGCCGCATCGCGAGCGCCGGCCTGGAGGAGTGCCGGCGGGTCTATTCCTGGCACGCGGTCGGGCGGCAGATCATGGAGGTCTACGCGCGGGTGCGCTCCGAGACGCCGGCCACCGACTTTGCGACGGACCTGCCCGACGATCCCAGCTGCCGGTTCCGCGCCGAGCCACACCTGCTCTGACGGGACTTCGCACTTGGGCCGTCCCATCCGGGGTCTCGTCCTGAGGTGCGCCCGCGACGCGCAAGCCGCGAAGGCGCCCTCGCGCCGGTTTTGCGTTCCGGCACCTCCGGATGAGGCTCGGGGTTGGAGCATCCCCCCAGCCGACAGGCTCTGAACTATGCCGATCGCCCTCGCCCTGTCCCCCCATCTCGATGATGCGGCCTTCTCCTGCGGCGGCCTCCTGGCGGGCCTGGCGCGGGACGGCTGGCGCGTGGTGATGGCGACCCTGTTCACCGGCAGCGTCGCCGACCCGACGGGCTTCGCCCTCGCCTGCCAGCTCGACAAGGGCTTGGCGCCGGAGGTCGACTACATGGCCCTGCGCCGGGACGAGGATGTCCGCGCCGCCGCCGCGCTCGGCATCGCGCCGCCCGTCCACCTGCCGTTCCGGGAGGCGCCGCACCGGGGCTACGGCGCGCCGCCGGAGCTCTTCTCCGAGACCCGCGCCGACGACGGCATCGCGGGCGACCTCGCCCCCGCCCTGGCGGATCTGATCGCCGCCGAGCAGCCCGACCTGATCCTCGCCCCCCAGGCGATCGGCGGCCATGTCGATCACGTCCAGGCGGTCCGGGCGCTGCGCGGGCTCGCTGTGCCGTCGCCGATCCTGTGGTGGCGCGATTTTCCCTACACGGTGCGGGAGTCCGCGCCGAAGGCGCCGCTGGCCGCGCTGTTCGCGGGGCTTCCCGAGCCGGTGATGCGCCTCGATCCGGAGGCGCAAGCCCGCAAGCGCGCCGCCTGCGCGGCCTATGCCAGCCAGATCGGTTTCCAGTTCGGCGGCGTGGCCGGCCTCGACGCGCGCCTCGCCCGGGAGGAGGGCCTCGAGCGCTTCCGCCTGTCCGGCCCGCTCGGCGTGACCGTCCCCGGGCTCGATGCCGGCTGAGCCGCAGGCGCCGAGGGCCCTGGCCGATCCGGACGCCCTCGCGGCACGCCGCGCCCTGATCGGCAGCCCCCACATCGCCCCGATCCGGGCCCTCGCCGCGCGCATTGCGGCCGAGCGTGGCGCCCCGGTCCCGGCGCCCGACCCCCTGGATGGCGGCGTCGACGCCCGGATGCTGCTCCTCCTCGAGACGCCGGGCCCGGCGGTGCTGCGCACCGGCTTCGTGACCCGCGACAGCGCGAACGGCACCGCCGCGAACCTGTTCCGCTTCCTCGCCGAGGCCGGCATCGCCCGCGCCGACACGCTGATCTGGAACACCGTCCCCTGGCTGATCCACCAGGAGGGCGCACGCAACCGCGCACCCCGCCGCGCGGAGGTCGCGGCCGCCGCGCCCTATCTGGCCCCGCTCCTCGACCTCCTGCCGCGCCTCGCCGTGGCGGTGCTGGCCGGCCGCTTCGCCGGCGAGGCGGCGCCGGCGCTCGCGGTGCTCCGCCCCGACCTGCCGGTCATCCGGGTGCCGCATCCGAGTCCGACCTATGTCTGCACCGCGCCGGAGGTGCCGGCCCGGATCCGGCGGGGCCTCGCCGAGGCGGCGGCGCGGCTCGGGCGGATGCCCGGCTGAGGATAGAACGCCTGTCCCGGCGGCCGCTTCCCTGGTCTTGGGCGCCGGTTCGGCCTACATGCGGGGCAACGGGCCGCGGTCCGGGAGTTTCCGGCTCGGGCTGACGGCCTTCGGCCGGGCCGCGCAGCCGGAAGGGCGGACGCCGATCGGCATGAATTTTCAGGGACAGCACCGGAGCCCGGCCGAGCCGGTCGAGCCGGTTGAGCACGATGCCGCCGCGGACGCGAAGCGGAAGGTCCGGCGCAGCCGCTATGCCTGGATCGGCACGGGCGCCAGCATCGTGCTGTTCGCGGTCTCCCTCGGCGTCCTGTGGAAGCTCGTCCAGAGCGTGAGCTGGGCGGAGGTGCGCAGCGCCATCGCGGCCGCGACCGCCGAGCAGCTCGGGCTCGCCTTCCTGTTCGTCGGCGTCAGCTACGTGTTCCTCACCGGCTACGACGCGCTCGCCCTGCGCCAGCTCAAGATCAAGGTGCCGTACCGGATCACCGCGCTCGCCTCGTTCACGAGCTACGCGGTGAGCTTCACCCTCGGTTTCCCGCTGCTCACCGCCGGCACGATCCGCTACTGGATCTATGCCCGGCAGGGCCTGTCCACCGCCAAGATCGCGGCTCTGACCGTGATCGCCGGCTTCACCTTCTGGCTCGGCATGGGAGTGGTGCTGGGTCTGAGCCTGATCATCGAGGCGGGCCAGCTCGCCGGGCTCGCCTTCACGTCGATCCGGATCAACCAGGGCGTCGGCCTCGCGGCGCTCGCCCTCGTGCTCGGCTACCTCGCCTGGGTCTCGGCCAAGAAGCGCAGCATCACCGTCAAGCACTGGCGCCTGGAACTGCCCGGGGCCTCCGTCTCCATCGGCCAGATGATCGTCGGGATCGGCGACGTCTGCGCGGCGGCGGCCGTGCTCTACGTGCTGCTGCCGCAGGAGACGACGCTCGGCTTCACCACCTTCCTGGCGATCTACGTGCTCGCCGCCATGCTGGGCATCGCGTCGAACGCCCCCGGCGGCATCGGGGTGTTCGAGGCGACGGTCCTGCTCGCCCTGTCGAGCCTGCCGCGCAACGAGGTGCTGACCTCGCTGCTGCTGTTCCGGGGCTGCTACTACGTCGTCCCGTTCGTGACCGCCCTGGCGATGCTCGGCCTGTACGAGATCGTCAAGCGGGCGGGCGGCGCGCGCGATCCGGGGCCTCCGGAGGGCACGGCCGGCCCGTCCGGCCGGGCGTGGCGCGACGAGTCCGAAACCCGCTGATCCGCCGCGCCTGCCATGTCCGGTCGCCTGCGCAGCTCCCCCGCCTGGACCGGCGCCGCGATCGCAGCGGGCCTGCTCGGGCTCGCCACCGCGCTGGCCGGGCGGCTCGATCTCCCGCTGATCCTGACCGGGCTCGTGGCCGTCTGCCTGGGCGGCTGGCTCGGCGGCCGCGGCCGCGAGGCTCCGGTGCCGCGTCCGGCTGCAACCACGCAGCGCCACGCCGTCGCCGAGGCGCTCCTGGCCCACGTGCCGGATCCGGTGATCCTGGTGGACCGGCGCACCCTGGTGGTGGAGGCGAACCCCGCCGCCCGGGCCCTCCTGCCGGCCCTGCACCACGCCCGGCCCCTGTCCTTTGCGCTCCGCGACCCGGAGGTCCTCGACGGCGTCGAGGCGGTGCTGAGTTCCGGCCTGCCGCGCCGCGTCGCGCTGTCGACCCGGGTGCCCCTGGAGCGGACCTTCGAGGTCCAGATCGGCGCCTTGCCGATGCCCGACGGATCCGGCGTCAGCGCGCTGCTGTTCCTGCGCGACCTCACCTCGGCCCGGCGTCTGGAGGCCATGCGGGTCGACTTCGTCGCCAATGCGAGCCACGAGCTGCGCACGCCGCTGGCCACCCTGATCGGCTTCATCGAGACCCTGCAGGGCCCCGCCCGCGATGACGCGCAGGCCCGGGAGCGCTTCCTGGAGATCATGCGCGTCCAGGCCCTGCGCATGACGCGGCTGATCGACGATCTCCTGTCGCTGTCGCGGATCGAGCTGCGGGAGCACGTGGCCCCCACCGCCGTGGTCGATCTCGCGGCGCTGGCCCGCCAGATGGTCGACGCCCAGGGCCCGCCCGCCGAGGCGCGGGGCGCCACGATCCGCCTGGAGGAGGGCGCCGGCCCCTTCGTGGTCCCCGGCGATTCCGACGAGCTCGCCCGGGTGATCGAGAACCTGATCGAGAACGCCGTCAAATACGGCGGCGGCCGGATCAGCGTCGGGCTCGCCCGCGAGGACGATCCGCGGCTCGGGCCCCGGATCGTCCTGTCCGTGGTCGATGACGGGCCGGGCATCCCGCCCGAGCACATCCCGCGGCTCACGGAGCGCTTCTACCGGGTCGACGTCGCGTCGAGCCGCGCCCGCGGGGGCACGGGCCTGGGGCTCGCCATCGTCAAGCACAGCCTCAACCGCCACCGCGGACGCATCGCCATCGAGAGCGCGGTGGGGGAGGGGACCACCGTGCGGGTCAGCCTGCCGGAATACGGCACCGCCGCGCTGCCGCCCCCGGCCGATCAGGCCGGCCCGGCATAGGGGCCGATCCCGAGGCCGTCCTCGACGCGCCCGATCCAGGCGCGGATGGCCCCGTAGCCCGCGAGGTCGAAGCCGCCCTCATGGGCCATGCGGGTGTAGGCGACGAGCGCCACATCGGCGAGGGTCATGGCCTCGCCCGCCAGGAAGGCGGAACAGGCCAGCGTCCGCTCCATCAGCCGCAGGGCGTCGGCGCCCCGCTCGGCGAGCTTCGGGTCGAGATCCTCCGGCGCCCGCTTGAGGTAATGGAGCTGGTAGCGGCGGACTGCGATGTAGGGCTCGTGGCTGTACTGCTCCCAGAACATCCACTGCAGCATCCGGGCACGGGGCAGGGCCGCTTCAGGGATCAGCGCGGAGCCCTCCGCGAGATAGACGATGATCGCGTTCGATTCCGACAGCACGGCGCCGTCGGGCAGGACGACGATCGGCACCCGCCCGGCGGGGTTCAGGGCCAGGAATTCGGGCGTGCGGGTCCCGCCGCCCGGGACATCTACGTCGCGCCAGACCGCCGGGATGCCGAGATGGGCCGCGACCCACTTGACCTTGAGGCAGTTCCCGGAGCCCGGGTCGCCATAGATCGTCAGCGGTTCGCTCATCCGCGCCCTCGTCGCTCCGGTATGCGGGAAGCTTGGCCGGGCGCGAGCGATTCGACAACGGGCGAAGCGGCTCGCCATCGCCTGGATCTGTCCGATATCCGGCCCGCGCGCCCTTGACCTTCCCATGATGGGAAGCCCCATCTGACCCGGCATGGATGCTTCGAACCGGATCACCGCCATGTCGAAATCCGTCGCCCTGACCCTGCCCGTCACGGGCATGTCCTGCGCCTCCTGCGTCGGCCGCGTGGAGCGCGCCCTCGCGGCGCTGCCCGGCACCCGGGACGTGGCGGTGAACCTCGCCACCCAGCGTGCCAGCCTCGTCCTCGATGGGGGCACGAGCCCGGTGGAAGTCGCGACGGCGCTGGCGGAGGCCGGCTACCCCGTCCCCGAGACGCAGAGCCTGCTGGCCGTGGACGGGATGTCCTGCGCGAGCTGCGTGGGCCGCGTCGAGCGGGCGCTGGCCGCGGTGCCGGGGGTGACCGGAGCCAGCGTCAACCTCGCCGCCGGACGGGCCGCGATCCGGCATCCCGAGGACGTCGTGTCGATGGACGATCTGGTGACGGCCGTGGCGGCGGCCGGCTACGACGCCCGCCCGGTCGAGGCCGGCCAGCCGGCCGACCCGTCGGTCCGTCAGGCGGAGGAGGGCCGCGCCCTGCGCCGCGACCTGATCGCGGCCGCCGTGCTCTCGGCGCCCGTCGTCGTCCTCGACATGGGCGGCCACCTTCTTCCCGGGCTGCATGGCGGCCCGGTGACGGCCCTGGTCCAGGCGATCCTCGCCACCCTGGTCCTCGCAGGCCCGGGGCGGCGCTTCTTCCTGCGCGGCGTCCCGGGCCTGCTGCGCGGCCATCCCGACATGAACGCCCTGGTCGCCCTCGGGGCCGGGGCCGCCTACCTGTACTCGCTGGTCTCGACCCTGGCGCCAGACCTCCTGCCGGCGGGGGCCGCGCACCTCTACTTCGAGGCGAGCGTCCTGATCGTCACGCTGATCCTGCTCGGCCGGACCCTGGAGGCCCGGGCCAAGGGGCGGACCGGCCAGGCGATCGCCCGGCTGATGGACCTGACCCCGAAGACCGCCCGGATCGTCCGCGACGGCGCCGAGACCGAGGTGCTCCTCGACGCCCTGCGCCTCGGCGACGTCGTCCGGGTGCGTCCGGGCGAGCGGGTGGCGGCGGACGGCGCCGTGGTCTCCGGGACCAGCCATGTCGACGAGAGCATGGTGACCGGCGAGCCCGCGCCAGTGCGCAAGGGGCCGGGCGATACCGTGGTCGGCGGCACCCTCAACGGCCGCGGCAGCCTCGACCTGCGGGTCGAGGCCGTGGGCGGCGCCACCGTGGTCGCGCAGATCGCCGCCATGGTGGAGCGCGCCCAGAGCGGCAAGCTGCCGATCCAGGCCCTGGTCGACCGCGTCACGGGACGGTTCGTGCCGGCGGTGATCGGGATCGCCGCGGCGACCTTCCTGGCGTGGCTGCTCTTGGCGCCGGCCCCTTCGCTGGGGCCGGCCCTGGTCAACGCCGTGGCGGTGCTGATCATCGCCTGCCCCTGCGCCATGGGTCTGGCGACGCCCACCGCCATCATGGTCGGCACCGGACGCGCGGCGGCGCGCGGCGTGCTGTTCCGTGACGGCGCCGCGCTGCAGGGCCTGCGCGACGTGCGGGTCGTGGCCCTCGACAAGACCGGTACCCTGACCGAGGGCCGCCCCCGGCTCACCGAGATCGTGCCGGCTCCGGGCATCGCCGAGGCCGAGGCCCTGGCCCTCGCGGCCGCGCTGGAGACCCGCTCCGAGCACCCGCTGGCCGGCGCCGTGGTGGCGGCCGCCCGCGACCGCGGCCTCGCCATGCCCGAGCCGGACCGCTTCGAGGCGGTGGCGGGCTTCGGAATCTCCGGACGGGTCGCGGGCCGGGCCGTGGCTGTCGGCGCCCCGCGCTACCTGGAACGGCTCGGCGTCGCCCTGAACCCGGATCTCGCCGCCCGCGCCGAGACGCTGGCCAGCCAGGGCCGCAGCCCGGTCCACCTCGTCCTCGACGGCCGCCATGCCGCGATCCTGGCGGTGGCCGATCCCGTGAAGGCGGGGGCCCGTGCGGCCGTGGCGGCCCTGAAGGCGCGCGGCCTCGTGGTGGCGATGGTCACGGGCGACGACCCCGTCACCGCCGCCGGCGTGGCGCGGAGCCTCGGCATCGACGCGGTGGCCGCCGGGGTATTGCCCGGCGGGAAGGTCGAGGCCGTCCAGCGGTTCCGGGCCGAGCACGGGCCGGTGGCCTTCGTGGGCGACGGCATCAACGACGCGCCGGCGCTGGCGGAGGCCGATGTCGGGCTGGCCATCGGCACCGGCACCGACATCGCGGTCGAGAGCGCCGACGTGGTGCTGATGTCGGGCGACCTCGAGGCCCTGGTCGAGGCCCTGGCGCTGTCGCGGGCGGTGATGGCCAACATCCGCCAGAACCTGTTCTGGGCCTTCGCCTACAACGCCGCCTTGATCCCGGTGGCGGCCGGCGTGCTGGTGCCGTTCGGCGGCCCGGCCCTGTCGCCGATCCTGGCCGCGGGCGCCATGGCGTTTTCCAGCGTGTTCGTCCTCGGCAATGCCCTGCGGCTGCGCCGGGCCGGCGGACGGCCCGCGGCCGGCGCGGCGCCCGCGCTCAACGCGAGGGCGGCATGAGCGCGGCGAGTCTGACGATCGGCGAGGCGGCGCGCCGCACCGGCGTCTCGGCCAAGATGATCCGCTGGTACGAGGCGACCGGCCTGCTGCCGCCGGCCGCGCGGTCCGAATCCGGCTACCGCCATTACGGCGACGCCGACCTCCACACGCTCCGCTTCATCCGCCGCGCCCGCGACCTCGGCTTCAGCGTCGACGCGATCGCGGATCTGCTGGCGCTCTGGCGCGACCGCGCCCGGCCGAGCGCCGGGGTGAAGGCGATCGCGCAGGAGCAGATCGCCGATCTGCGCCGCCGCATCGCCGAGATGGAGGGGATGGCGCGGACGCTGGAGCATCTGGCGGAGGCCTGCTGCGGCGACGAGAGGCCGGATTGCCCGATCCTCGACGATCTCGCCGCGGACGACCATCCGCCCGAACCACGGCGGCGCAGCCGCGGGCTGGCGGGGCGGGGACCGGCGCGGGGGGCCGCGTGAGCGGACCGGAACGGCGCACTGGGCCGCCGGCGGAGGCTCGGTGGCGCGCGACGAACCCGGCTCGCCTCCCTCTCAGAACGGGGCGATCCGTTGAATCCCCCTGCGAGGTCTGTGCGCGGCGCTCGCGGATCGGGTGGTTGATCCGGACGGCCGGGCTCTGCGCGCTGTCCGGATCGGGCCCTGGGCGCCGCGCATGCGCCAAGCGCGGCCGTTGACGGCGGCGCTGGCCCCGGCTTTGCTGGTCCGGCCCACCCCAAAGGCCACGAAAGCCCCGACCCGATGCCCGTCCTCGAACGGATCCGCGACTTCGCCGACACGATGACGGCGTGGCGGCACGACCTGCACGCCCATCCCGAGCTGCTCTACGATGTCACCCGCACCGCCGGCTTCGTGGCCGAGACGCTGCGGTCCTTCGGCTGCGACGAGGTGGTCACCGGCATCGGCCGCACCGGGGTGGTCGGCGTGATCCGGGGCAAGGGCTGCGCCTCCAACCGCGCCATCGGCCTGCGCGCCGACATGGATGCCCTGCCGATCCAGGAGGTGCGCGACCTGCCCTACCGCTCCACCGTGCCGGGCAAGATGCACGCCTGCGGCCATGACGGGCACACGACCATGCTCCTCGGCGCCGCCAAGTACCTCTCTGAGACCCGGGACTTCGACGGGGCGGCCGTGCTGATCTTCCAGCCCGCCGAGGAGGGCGGGGGCGGCGGCGAGGCCATGGTCGAGGACGGCCTGATGGAGCGGTTCGGCGTCGAGTCGGTCTACGGGATGCACAACATCCCCGGCATGGCGATCGGCACCTTCGCGATCCGCCCGGGGCCGATCATGGCCTCCACCGACCGCTTCACCGTGACCATCGAGGGGCGGGGCGGGCACGCGGCGCTCCCGCAGAACGCCATCGACAGCGTGCTCGTGTCGAGCCACGTAATCATCGCCCTGCAGAGCATCGTGTCGCGCAACCTCGACCCGGTGCAGCAGGCGGTGGTCTCGGTCTGTGCGCTCGAGGCCGGCGAGGCCTTCAACGTCCTGCCGCAGACCGTGACCATGCGCGGCACCATGCGCACGCTGTCCCAGGCGGTGCGCAGCCAGATCAAGGGACGGATCGAGACCCTCGTGGCCGACATCGCCGGCGGCTTCGGCGCCCGCGGCCGGGTCGAGTACGGATCGAGCTATCCGGTCACCGAGAACCATCCCGCCGAGACCGACTTCATGGCCGATGTCGCCGAGGCCCTGGTGGGGCGAGAGAACGTCGATCGCGCGGTGGCGCCGATGATGACCGCGGAGGATTTCTCCTACATGCTCGGCCGTCGCCCCGGCGCCTACATGTTCATCGGCAACGGCGACAGCGCCTCGCTCCATCACCCGCATTACGATTTCAACGACGCGGCCGCGCCGTACGGGGCTTCCCTGTGGGCGCGCCTGATCGAGACCGGCTTGCCGCTCACCGCCTGAGCGGGCTCCCCGCCGTCCCGAGCCTCGCGGAGGCCGTATCAGCCCCCGTAGCGCGTCTTGAGCAGCGTGTAGGTCAGCCGCGCGGTCTGAACCTCGCCGCCCTCGGGCCGCCCGGGCTTGGTGGAGGGGTTCCAGCCGTAGAGATCGAAATGGCCGTGCGCCTTGGTGTTGGGTGCGAAGCGGCGCAGGAACAGGGCCGCGGTGATCGCCCCCGCGAACGGCCCGCCGGACACGTTGTTGAGGTCGGCCACCTTGGAGTCGAGGAGGCTCGCGTAGGGCGCGTGCAGCGGCATGCGCCAGACCGGATCGATCGCCGCCCGGCCGGCCTGTGCCACCGCTTCGGCCAGCGCATCGTCCTCCGTGAAGAAGGCCGGCAGGTCCGGCCCGAGGGCCACCCGGGCGGCGCCGGTGAGGGTCGAGAAGTCGAGGATCAGTTCGGGGGAGTCCGCGTCCGCGAGGGCGAGCGCGTCGGCCAGGATCAGCCGGCCTTCCGCATCGGTGTTGCCGATCTCGACGCTGAGCCCGGCCCGGCTCGGCAGCACGTCGCCGGGGCGGAAGGCGTTGCCCGATACGGCGTTCTCCACCGCGGGGATCAGCAGGCGCAGGCGCAGGCGCAGGCGCGCGCCCATGACCATGTCGGCGGCGGCCAGCGCTGCGGCGGCCCCGCCCATGTCCTTCTTCATCAGCAGCATCGCGGCCGACGGCTTGATGTCGAGGCCGCCGGTGTCGAAGGCCACCCCCTTGCCGACCAGGGTCACGCGCGGCGCATCCGCCGGCCCCCAGGTCAGGTCGATGAGCCGTGGCGCCCGGGGCGAGGCGGCGCCCACCGCGTGGATCAGGGGATACTCCGTGGCGAGCGCCTCGCCCTGCGTGACGGTGACGGAGGCGCCGTGGCGCGCGCCGAGCGTCCGGGCCGCCGCCTCGATCTCGGCGGGGCCGAGATCGTTGGCCGGCGTGTTGACGAGATCGCGGCCCATCGCCACCGCGGCGGCGATCCGCTCCACCTCGGCCGCGTCGATGCCGGCCGGCGCCACGAGCCGGGCCTGGCTCCCGCCGCCGGAGCGGTAGCGGCCGAAGCGGTAGCTCCCCATCAGCCAGGCGAGCGCCGCCTCGGTGGGCTCGGGCGCGTCGTCCAGCCGGAACACGCCCTCCGGCAGAAGCCCCGGCAGCTTGCCGACGAGCAGCCGGTCGTGGCTTGCCGCCTCCGGATCGCCGAGGCCGAACAGAACCCGCGCGAGGCTGCCGTCGGGGCCGGGCAGCAGTGCGAGGCCGCCCGCCTTGGGCTTGAAGCCGATGGCCCGCGCGAAGCTCCGCTGGGCCGGTTCCAGGCCGGCTTCGACCTTTGCCCAGCTCCCGGTCGTGACCAGGCTCACCGGCACGGCCTGCGTGTCGCCGGGCAGGAGCCCGAGGGTCGTCGCCGGAATCTCGGCCTGGGTCATGTGCCTCTCGCATGCCGTCCGGATGGGCGGCTTAACCGGTGGTTAGGGTTAACGCTCTATCACCGGCCGGCCGGGAGCGTGAAGCGCGTGCCATCGCGTCCAGGCCAGATGCCGGCGGAGCGTACCATGATGACGGCCCTGATCCGGGTCACACGATCCCAGGCCAATGCCGGTGGCCGCGCCGCTCTGGTGGCGGCCGTCGTCGCGCTGGGGCTTGCCGGCTGCAACACCCGCTCTCCGGAAACGACCGGCTCGATCGGCTCGCTCGAGGGCACACCGGCCGCCGCCGCGGTGCCCGCGCGACAGGACATCGACCGGCTGGCCGAGCGGTTCAACGCCGATCCCACCGACGGCCGCACGGCGATCGCCTATGCCCGCGCCCTGCGGGCCACCGATCAGATCAGCCAGGCCTCGGCGGTGCTGCAGCAGGCGGCCCTGCGCAACCCGCGCGACCGGGTCCTCCTCGGCGCCTACGGCAAGTCGCTGGTCGAGGCGGGTCGATTCCGCGAGGCGATCGACGTGCTCGCCAACGCGCATACGCCCGCCAATCCCGACTGGCGCATCCTGTCGGCACAGGGCTCGGCCTCCGCCCAGCTCGGCGAGCAGGAGCGTGCGCAGAGCTTCTACGAGGCCGCCCTCAAGATCCGGCCGAACGAGCCCTCGCTCCTGTCCAATCTCGGCCTGTCCTACGCGCTGTCGCGCAATCTCGATCTCGCGGAGCAGACTCTCCGGCAGGCCGCCGACCAGCCCGGCGCCGACGCGCGGGTGCGGGCGAATCTCGCCATGGTCCTGGGCCTCAAAGGCCGCTTCGCCGATGCCGAGGCGGTCCTGCGCCGCGACATGAGCCCCGAGGAGGCGGCCACGAACGTCGCCTCCCTGCGCCGGCTCGCGGCCCAGCCCAATCGGCCCAAGTCGTTGTCCGGCATGGGGGCGCCGGGCCAGGGGTGACGCGACGGCCCATCGGCCTGATTCTTCGGTCCGATCTGCGCCGAAACCCGTGGCGGCCGGTCACCCCGCCGGTCCGGGCCCGCCCTCAGTGTTCGCGACCGACGATGCACCCCGACGCAGAGGTCGCCTGACCCCATGCGCGGAACGGGACGGCGCGTGCACCCGCTCACCGCCGTCGTGCCCCCTCCGCACCGTGCCCGACAGGAAAACGCACCTGTCACGACGACCCGGTAGCGGCCAGATTCGAAAAGTTCTATATCCCTCCCCGGCTGCGCCGCGCGGCATCACGGGCGTCCAAATCGCCCCCGCGCATCGTCCTGCCCGGGCACTCCCGGGGCGGCGCGCGCCCGTCGGGCGCTACACAGGCCGAACACGGATCTCGTAGCGCAGGTCTTGCCTGCGCGTGTTCGACAACCCGCAGCGAGGATAGAACCAGCCGTGCCCTCACTCGACAGCTTCAAGGCCCGCCAGACGCTCGAAGCCGGCGGCAAGACCTACACCTACTATTCCATTCCCGCGGCCGAGAAGAACGGCCTCGCCTCGGCCACCGCGCTGCCCTTCTCCATGAAGGTGATCCTGGAGAACCTGCTGCGCTGCGAGGACGACCGCTCGGTCAAGAAGGCCGACATCGCGGCCGCCGTCGGCTGGCTCGACCAGAAGGGCAAGGCCGAGGTCGAGATCGCGTTCCGCCCCGCCCGCGTGCTGATGCAGGACTTCACCGGCGTGCCGGCGGTGGTCGACCTCGCCGCCATGCGCGACGCCATGGTGGCGCTGGGCGGCGACCCGCAGAAGATCAACCCGCTGGTGCCGGTGGATCTCGTCATCGACCACTCGGTGATCGTCGACGAGTTCGGCACCCCGAAGGCGCTGGCCGACAACGTTGCCCTGGAATACTCGCGCAACGGCGAGCGCTACACCTTCCTGAAGTGGGGCCAGTCGGCCTTCGACAACTTCTCCGTGGTCCCGCCGGGCACCGGCATCTGCCACCAGGTGAACCTGGAATACCTCGCCCAGACCGTCTGGACGAAGTCCGAGGACGGGTCCGAGGTGGCCTATCCCGATTCGCTGGTCGGCACCGATTCGCACACCACCATGGTCAACGGCATGGCCGTGCTGGGCTGGGGCGTCGGCGGCATCGAGGCCGAGGCGGCCATGCTCGGCCAGCCGCTGTCGATGCTGATTCCCGAGGTCGTGGGCTTCAAGCTGTCGGGCAAGCTGCCCGAGGGCACCACCGCCACCGACCTCGTGCTCACCGTCACCCAGATGCTGCGCAAGAAGGGCGTGGTCGGCAAGTTCGTGGAGTTCTACGGCCCCGGCCTCGACGACATGGCGGTCGCCGACCGGGCCACGATCTCCAACATGGCTCCGGAATACGGCGCCACCTGCGGCTTCTTCCCGATCGACCAGAAGACCATCGACTTCCTGAAGGTCACCGGCCGCTCCGACGACCGGATCGCCCTGGTGGAGGCCTACGCCAAGGCGCAGGGCATGTGGCGCGACGCCCAGACCCCCGATCCGGTCTTCACCGACACGCTGGAACTCGACATGGGCGAGGTCCGGCCCTCGCTTGCCGGCCCGAAGCGCCCGCAGGACCGGGTGCTCCTCGACGGCGCCAAGCCGGGCTTCGCCGGCTCGATGGAGACCGAGTTCAAGAAGGCCGCCGACATCGCGCGCCGCTACCCCGTCGAGGGCACGAACTTCGACCTCGGGCACGGCGACGTGGTGATCGCCGCGATCACCAGCTGCACCAACACGTCGAATCCCTCGGTGATGATCGGCGCCGGGCTTCTGGCTCGCAATGCGGTGGCCAAGGGCCTGCGCTCGAAGCCCTGGGTGAAGACTTCGCTCGCGCCAGGATCGCAGGTGGTCGGAGAATATCTCGAAAAATCCGGCCTGCAGGACCCCCTCGACGCGCTCGGCTTCAACCTCGTGGGCTTCGGCTGCACCACCTGCATCGGCAATTCCGGCCCGCTGCCGGAGGCGATCTCCAAGGCCATCAACGACAATGACATCGTGGCCGCGGCGGTGCTCTCGGGCAACCGCAACTTCGAGGGCCGCGTGAACCCCGACGTGCGGGCGAACTACCTCGCTTCGCCGCCCCTCGTGGTCGCCTACGCGCTGGCCGGCTCGATGCAGATCGACATCACCACCGAGCCCCTCGGCCTGGGCTCGGACGGCAAGCCGGTCTACCTCAAGGACATCTGGCCGTCCTCGGCCGAGGTGCAGCAGTTCATCGAGGAGAACATCACCTCGGCGCTGTTCAAGTCCCGCTACGCGGACGTGTTCGGCGGCGACCAGAACTGGAAGGACGTCGAGGTCACCGAGGCCGAGACCTTCGCGTGGAACCCGGGCTCCACCTACGTGCAGAACCCGCCCTACTTCGTCGGCATGGAGAAGACCCCGAAGCCGGTCGAGGACATCGCGGATGCCCGGATCCTCGGCCTGTTCCTCGACTCGATCACCACCGACCACATCTCGCCGGCGGGCAACATCCGCGCGGCCTCGCCGGCCGGCGAGTACCTGCAGTCGCATCAGGTGCGCGTGCAGGACTTCAACCAGTACGGCACGCGGCGCGGCAACCACGAGGTGATGATGCGGGGCACCTTCGCCAACATCCGCATCAAGAACCAGATGGTGAAGGACGCCTCCGGCGGCGTGGTCGAGGGCGGGTGGACGCACTTCCAGCCCTCCGGCGAGAAGATGTTCATCTACGACGCGGCGATGAAATACGCCGAACAGGGCACGCCGCTCGTCATCTTCGCCGGCAAGGAATACGGCACCGGCTCGTCGCGCGACTGGGCGGCGAAGGGCACGAAGCTGCTGGGCGTCCGCGCCGTGGTGGCCGAGAGCTTCGAGCGCATCCACCGCTCGAACCTCGTCGGCATGGGTGTGGTGCCGCTGGTCTTCCAGGGCGACACGAGCTGGCAGTCGCTGGGCCTGAAGGGTGACGAGACCGTCACCATCAAGGGCCTCGCCGGCGAATTGAAGCCCCGCCAGACGCTCACCGCGGAGATCAAGTCCGCCGACGGTTCGGTGAAGCAGGTCCCGCTGACCTGCCGGATCGATACCCTCGACGAGCTGGAATACTTCCGCAACGGCGGCATCCTGCCCTACGTGCTGCGCTCGCTCGCGGCCTGACCACGCACCGGGCGGTCCTCGGGCCGCCCCCGCGACCGATGAGGCGGCGTCCCCCGGGCGCCGCCTTATTTGTTTCTCAGGGCGATGATTTCGCTTGCGCACAACCTTGTTTCGCGCGCGTGTCGCCCCATAACCGGGCTTCCGCATCCAGGATGGGACCCCGATGAAGCACCTCAGCAAGACCCTCGCCGCCGCCGGCCTGACCGCCCTCCTGTCGAGTGCGGCCTTCGCCGCGCAGGTCGAGCGCGTCCGCGGTACCGTCGACAAAGCCGACGGCAGCACGCTCACGATCAAGACCGACGACGGCAAGTCGGAGACGGTGGATGTCGCGGGCGCCAAGTTCGCCTGGGTGGTCCCGTCGAGCCTCGACCAGATCAAGGACGGCGTCTTCATCGGCACCGCCACCAAGGGCGAGAACCCGATGACCGCCCTGGAGGTCGTGCTCTTCCCCGAGTCGATGCGCGGCACCGGCGAGGGCCATTACGGCTGGGATACGATCACCGATCAGACCGCGGGCGCCGGCGCCAAGGTGAAGAGCGCCATGACCAACGGCACCGTGAAGGCCGAGACGTCGGGCGCGCCCAAGGTGAAGAGCGCCATGACCAACGGCACCGTGAAGGCCGACAAGGCGGCCTCCGGCGGCGAGCGCACTCTGACGGTGAGCTACGGCAAGGACGGCTCCAAGGAGATCGTGGTGCCCTCCTCGGCGCCGATCGTCGCGTTCGAGCCCGCCGACAAGGCGATCCTGACGCCCGGCTCCAAGGTCTTCGCCGTGGTCGCCAAGGATGGCGCCAAGGCCGACGGCAAGCTCATCGCGGTCGGCAAGGATGGCCTGACCCCGCCCATGTAAGGCCGGACGGCCCGCCCGACGCATTCCGTCGCGCGGGCCGATCAAGGGCCTGGGGGCGACGTTCGATCTTCGCCCTGCAGCCGCGTCGCGGAGGCCTTCGGGCCGCCGGGAGGGGGTCAATCGGTCCGGCCTCGCCTCGCGGGGCGAAGGTCCATTCGCCGGGAAGGCGCATACAAACGGCGCGGGAACGGATTAAAATTGCTTCCCCAGCGTGCCACGCGCTGGTGCCGTGCACACAAATCGCGCATCTTCCGCCGCCGAGCGGCCCGTCAACGAGGCTGCGGCGGAGGAATCCAAGATGGGCGCTGGAGTGGCGGGCGCGATCGCGCCTGAGAGAATCCCGAATCTGTTGTCGCGCGAGCGGATCGTCGCCAAGCCGGGCTTCAACCGATGGTTGGTCCCGCCGGCGGCGCTGGCGATCCATCTCTGTATCGGGATGGCCTACGGCCTGTCGGTGTTCTGGCTGCCGCTGACCCGGGCGCTCTCCGTGGGTCAGCCGGCTCCTGCCGCCTGCCCCGACATGGGCGTGATGACGGCCCTGTTCACGACGACCTGCGACTGGCGGGTGAGCGACCTCGTCACCGTGTTCTCCATCGGCATCGTCGTGCTCGGCCTCTCGGCCGCCCTGTTCGGCGGCTGGCTGGAACGGGCCGGCCCGCGCAAGGCCGGCATCGCGGCGGCCCTCTGCTGGGGCGGCGGCTTCCTGATCGGCGCCTTCGGCGTCTACGTCCACCAGCTCTGGCTGGTCTGGCTCGGCATGGGCCTGATCGGCGGCATCGGGCTGGGCCTCGGCTACATCTCGCCGGTGTCCACGTTGATCAAATGGTTCCCGGATCGCCGCGGCATGGCCACCGGCATGGCGATCATGGGCTTCGGCGGCGGCGCGATGATCGGCTCGCCCCTGGCGGACAGCCTGATCAAGAGCTTCCGGACCGCGGATTCGGCCGGTGTCTGGCAGACGCTCGCCGTGATGGGTGTCGGGTACATCCTGTTCATGCTGGGCGGCGCCTTCGGCTACCGGGTGCCCCCGGCCGGCTGGCGCCCGGACGGCTGGACCAACCCGACCGCCAAGAACGCCATGATCGCCTCGGGCCACGTCCATCTGCGCGACGCGCACAAGACCTTCCAGTTCTGGATGATCTGGCTCGTCCTGTTCCTCAACGTGTCCGCCGGCATCGGCGTGCTGGCGCTGGCCTCGCCGATGCTCCAGGAGATTTTCGGCGGCGAGCTGATCGGCCTGCCGGGCACCGGCTTTTCCGCCCTCGACGCTGGCCAGAAGGCGCAGGTCGCCGCCATCGCGGCGGGTTTCGTCGGCCTGCTCTCCCTGTTCAACATCCTGGGCCGGTTCTTCTGGGCCTCGATGTCGGACCGGATCGGCCGGAAGGGCACCTACGCGATCTTCTTCGCCTTGGGCGGCCTCCTGTATGCGGCCGCGCCCTGGGCCGCCGGCATCGGCTCGCAGGCGCTGTTCGTCGCGATCTTCTGCGTGATCCTGTCCATGTATGGCGGCGGCTTCGCGACGGTCCCGGCCTACCTCGCTGACGTGTTCGGCACGCAGTTCGTGGGCGCCATCCACGGGCGCCTGCTCACCGCGTGGTCGATGGCGGGCATCGTCGGGCCCTTCGTCATCACCAAGATCCGCGAGGCGCAGGTCGCGGCCGGCGTGCAGGGGGCGGACCTCTACGGCCGCACCATGTACGTGCTCGCGAGCTTCCTGGCGGTCGGGTTCCTCTGCAACCTGCTGGTCCGGCCGCTGGCGCAAAGGTGGTTCATGTCCGATTCCGAGCGGGCCTCCCTGGATGTCCGCTCGGGCGCCACGGCCTCCGGGCCGTCGGGCTCCTTCGGCATCGGCCGCGGCGGCTTCAGCCCCGGCGCCGGCCTGGCCTGGGCGGTGGTCGGCATCCCGATCGTCTGGGGCATCGGCATCACCCTGTCGAAGGCGTTCATCCTGTTCCGCTGAACCCGATCGCTCGGTTGTGGCAGGCACGGCGGGTCGCTAGGTTTCCGGCGCCTCGCCGTGCCGGGATGCCTTCGTCGTGATCGACAAGCTGGACTTCCTGCTCGCGCTCGCTCGCGAGCAGCATTTCGGGCACGCCGCCGAATCCTGCGGCGTGACCCAGCAGACCCTCTCGGCCGGCGTGAAGCAGCTGGAGAACCGCTTCGGCGTGCAGCTCGTGCTGCGCGGCTCCCGCTTCCAGGGCTTCACGCCCGAGGGCGAGCGGGTGCTGGAATGGGCACGGCGCATCGTGGCCGATGCCCGGGCCATGCACGAGGAGGTCACCGGCCTGCGCCGGGGCCTCACCGGACACCTGCGCATCGCCGCCATCCCCACGGCGCTGCCGATGATCGTCAACCTCACCACGCCCTACCGCGAGCGCCACCCGGACGTGCGGCTGACGGTCGAGTCCGCCACCTCGACCGACATCTTCTCGCTGATCGAGAACCTGGAGGCGGATGCCGGCCTGACCTACCTCGACAACGAGCCCCTGGGGCGGGTGGTCTCCGTGCCGCTCTACCGGGAGCGCTACCGCCTCGTGACGGCGATCGGCGGCCCCTTCGACGGCCGGTCCAGCGTCACCTGGGCCGAGACCGGCAGCCTGCCCCTCTGCCTGCTCACGCCGAACATGCAGAACCGGCGGATCATCGATCACCAGATCCGGGAGGCGGGTGTTGACCCCGCCGCAACGCTCGAATCGAACTCGATGATCGTGCTTTTGACCCATGTCCGCACCCTGCGCTGGGCCTCGATCATGCCGGAGATCCTGGTCGACGCCCTGGGGCCCATGGAGGGCGTGCGCACCATACCGATCACCGCCCCGGACCTGGAGCACACGATCGGCTTGGTCGCTCCGCGGCGCGAGCCGTCCACACCGATGGTGACGGCCCTCGTAGCTATCGCGCGGTCCCTGGCGCGGACGCTCGATCCGGATCTGGCCGCGTCGGGGACCGCCTGAGCGGTCGGCTCCGTGCCCGAACCGGGGCGGGGCGTTCCAGGAGCCATCGGCGGGCCGCGCCGAGGGCATGCACCGGCAGCGTCAGGACAAGCCAGATCGCCAGTACCGCCCCGGTGATGAGGATCGCCAGCAGGATCCGCTGCATCGAACCCGCCCTCCGCCCGCCAGGCTGGCCGAAACCGCGGGCCGGAAATCGGCCGGCGAATCGCGCAGCGTCCGGGACGAGTGAGGGTTAATGAGTCGTGCTGGCGCCAGGCTGTCGGCCGCTCGGGCGGCGGCCGGACAGCTGCCGGAAACGCGCGCCATCGTCGCGCGAGGCGGTGCCGAACAGAAAAAGCCGCCCCGTTTCCGGAGCGGCTTCCCGTCGGCGGTCAGGCTGCGATGCAGCCAGCGACCTTACTTGATCTTGGTTTCCTTGAAATCGACGTGCTTGCGCGCGACCGGGTCGTACTTGCGCATCGTCAGCTTCTCGGTCTGCGTGCGGGAGTTCTTCTTAGTGACGTAGAAATAGCCCGTGTCGGCGGTGGAGACGAGCTTGATCTTGACGGTGACGGCCTTGGCCATGGCGCGGCGCTCCTGCAGGGTGCGGCATTCCGCGTGAGCGAAACGCAAATGGCCGGGAGAGCCCGGCCGAATACGGGCGGGTGAATGCCCGATCGGGCCCGGCAGGTCAAGAGCGTGGGCCCGATCGCTCCGTCGCGGCGAGCCAGCCGGCGAAGGCCAGGAACAGGGCGAGCAGCGCCAGGGCGAAGCCGTGCGGCGGCACGAGGTCGAGCCCGCCGCCGATCACCGGCGGACCCAGCATCAGACCGACATTGTAGAGCACCACGAAGGCCGCGTTGGCCCCCGCGAGATCGTTCGCGGGGGTACGGTCGCCGAGCATCGCGAGGCCGACCGTGTAGAGGGTGCCGGCAATCCCGCCCCAGACGAGGAGGAGCAGGCCGAACGCCACCGGGTTGCCGGCCGCGAATGGGATCAGGGCCGACCCCGCGGCGCCCGCGAGGCCCGCGCCGAGCAGCACCGCGCCGCGGTCGAGACGGTCCGCGAGCCAGCCGAACGGGA
Organism: Methylobacterium sp. XJLW; assembly: GCF_003254375.1. NCBI lineage: Bacteria > Pseudomonadati > Pseudomonadota > Alphaproteobacteria > Hyphomicrobiales > Methylobacteriaceae > Methylobacterium > Methylobacterium sp. XJLW. The sequence continues at coordinate 2,989,551 of NZ_CP016429.1, forward strand.
TCTGGAACAGCACGTTGCCCAGCGCGATCAGACTGACGAGACCAGCCGCTCCTTGCGCGTCGTAGCCGAGGCGCAGGCCGTACAGGGGCAGTATGGCGAAGATGCCGGTCTCCACCGCGCCGTAGGCGAGGGCCGCCGCCAGGGCGCCGGGGGCGAGCCGGACGTATCCGAGGATGCCGCGGCCGGAGCCCGTCTCGATCGTCGGCGACAGCCCCCGGGCCAGAAGGATCGGCAACCCGCCGGCCAGCATGAGGACGGCTCCCGTCACGTAGGGGGCCGGTCCCTCGGTCCCGACCAGCGCCAGCAGGAGCGGACCGACCGCGAAGCCCGCCGCCAGGACGGTGGCGTAGATGCCCATCACGAGGCCGCGGCGCTCCGGCGGGGCGGCGGCGTTGATCCAGTACTCGGAGAGGACGAACAGCGCGCCGAGCGTTATCGAGAAGACGAAGCGCAGGGGGAACCACAGGGCGAGGCCCGGCAGGAGCGGGAACAGGGCGAGGCTGACCGCTCCGACGACGAGCGCCAGTCCGAGCAGAGGCGCGACGCCGATGCGTGCCGCGAGCCGCGGGACGAACGGCACGGTGCAGATGCTGGCGATCCCCGCCACCGCGGTGTTGAGCCCGATCAGCGTGCTCGACGCGCCGCGCCGCTCCATCTCGATCGAGAGGAGCGGGATCGACAGGCTCAGGCCGATGCCGACGACGGTGACGCAGGTCACGGCCGCCGCGATCGCCGCCACCTCCTCCGACCTGATCCCGCGCGGCTGGTTCTGCTGCAAGCCGTCCGGGCGGCTCACAAGGCCACCCGCTCGCGCCGCCCGTAGCGCTCGTAGTGGAAGGGAATCATCCGGTAGGGCGCGAAATCGGCAGCGATCTGGGCCTCCAGGTCGTCCAGGATCGCGCCGGTTATGTACGGCAGGTCGAGCTTGCGGGCGGCGTCGAGCCGGACCCAGGCCAGTTCGGTGAACTCGGCGTCGGCCTGAATCCGTCCCGGCTCCTCGGCCGCCACCCCGCGGCGGTCGATCGCGAAGAAGCGCGTGTCGAACCGGCGCACGCGCTTCGGCGGGGTGATCGCGCGGGCCACGAGATGAAGCGCTTCGAGATCGGGGAGGACGCCGTGGCGGCCGAAGCCCTCCCAGCCCGCCGGGGGATCCTCGGGAGCGCCGTGCTCGGTCGTGCCGAGCAGCAGGCCGGTCTCTTCGTAGGTCTCGCGGATCGCGGCGAGCGCCAGGGCCCGGCCGAGATGGTGCGGCGGCCGGGAGACCTGCCGGGTCAGCGCCGCCTCCGCGTAATCGGGAAGCGCCCCGGCCACCGGCATGTGGCGGTCGCCGAGTTCGATCCGGCCGCCCGGGAAGACGAACTTCCCCGGCATGAAGGCGAGGTTCGGGTTGCGACGGCCCATCAGGACCTTCGGGCCGCCCTTTCCGCGCCGGTCGATGACGATCATGGTCGCGGCGTCCCGCGGCCGCAGGCGCGCAGCGGCCGGCTTGCCCTCAGGAGCTGTGGCGATCTCGGGCTCCTGCTGCGGAAGCGGCAAGGTGCGTCTCCTCCGGCCCCGGGGCGGGGCGGCTCCGCGGTAGCGTGGCGAAGCCGTGCATGCCAAGGGCGTATTGCAGTCCGACGACGGCGCCCTTCACCGGCTGGAGCAAAACCAGCGCGAACAGGAGCGTGAAGATCGGCCAGACCCCCATCTCCACCCAGAGAGGCACGTCGTAGGCGCTCTCGGTCTCCAGGATCAGGTAGCCGACGATGTGGGCGACGATGAAGATCACCACGTAGGGCGGCAGGTCGTCGGCCCTGTGGTGGTGCAGCTCCAGGCCGCACACGTCGCATTCCGGCCGCACCTTGAGGAAGCGGCCGAAGATCCGGCCCTGGCCGCAATGCGGGCAGCGTCCGACGAAGCCCCGGGCCAGCGCGGGGATCAGGCGGGTGCGGGCCGGGATCGCATCGGCGGTCATGGAATCGGTGTACATCGGCCGGGTCAGCGGCGCGAGCCGCGGTGGCGCGACCCGGTGTTGCGGATGCCGGGGGGGCGGCCGGGCGGCGCGGGCTTGAAGGGCCGGCCGCCGGATTTCTTGCCGGGCCCGGCGTTCCGGGCGCCGGAGCGGGTCCGCCCCTCGCTGAGCAGCTCGAAGCGCAGAGCCCCGGCCACCGGCGCGGCCTCGACGAGCCGGACCTCGACCCGATCGCCCAGGCGGAACGTCTCTCCGGTCCGCTCCCCCACCAGGGCGTGGCGGCCCTCCTCGTGGCGGAAATAGTCGGCGCCGAGCTGCGACACCGGCACGAAGCCGTCGGCGCCGGTCTGGTCGAGCTTGATGAACAGGCCGGCCCGGGTCACGCCAGCGATCTGGCCCGCGAAGGTCGCCCCGACCTGATCGGCGAGGTGATGGGCGATCAGCCGGTCGATGGTCTCGCGCTCGGCCGCCATGGCGCGGCGCTCCGCAGCCGAGATCTGCTCGCCGATCTGCGCCAGCTCGCCGAGGGAGACGTCGCCCGCGAGCCCGTCCGAGCCGAGCCGGCAGGCGGTGATCAGCGCCCGGTGCACGATCAGGTCGGCGTAGCGCCGGATCGGCGAGGTGAAGTGCGCGTAGCGGCGCAGGTTCAGGCCGAAATGCCCGAGATTCTCGGGGGCGTAGACGGCCTGGGCCTGGCTGCGCAGGATCACTTCGTTGAGGAAGACCCCGTGCTCGGTCTCGGCCGCCGTGGCGAGGATCCGGTTGAACAGGGCGGGTCGCAGCGCCCCTTCCTTGGGCAGCTTGATGCCCACAGAGGCCAGGACCTCGCCCAGCGCCCGCATCTTCTCCAGGGCGGGCTCGTCGTGGACGCGGTAGATCAGCGGCTGGCGGGCGTGCTCCAGGGTCTCGGCGGCGGCGACGTTCGCCTGGATCATGAACTCCTCGATCAGCCGATGGGCGTCGAGGCGCTCCGGCACGATCACCCGGTCGACCGCGCCCTCGGGGCTCAGGAGAACCTTGCGCTCGGGCAGGTCGAGGGCGAGCGGGCCCCGGCGGTCACGGGCCGCGCGCAGGGCCGCATAGGCCGCCCAGAGGGGGCGGAGCGCCGTCTCCAGCAGCGGCCCGGTCGTGTCATCCGGCTGCCCGTCGATGGCTCGTTGCGCCTGCGCGTAGGCGAGCTTGGCCCGGGAGCGCATCATCACCCGGTGGAAGCCGTGGCGGCGCATCTCGCCGTCGGCGGCGATGACCATGCGCACGGCGAGCGCCGGCCGGTCCTCGCCCTCGCGCAGGGAACAGAGATCGTTCGAGATCCGCTCGGGCAGCATCGGCACGACCCGGTCGGGGAAATAGACCGAGTTGCCCCGCTCCAGCGCCTCGCGGTCGAGGCTGGAGCCGGGGCGGACATAGGCTGCCACGTCCGCGATGGCGACGGTGAGGATGAAGCCGCCGGCATTGGCCGGATCCGGATCGGCCTCGGCCATGACGGCGTCGTCGTGGTCCTTGGCGTCCGGCGGGTCGATGGTGAGGAGCGGGCGGTCGCGCCAATCCTCGCGGCCCTTCAGCGTGGCGGGCTCGGCGGCATCCGCCTCGGCCAGGGTCGTGTCGGCGAAGACGTGCGGGATATTGTGAAGGTGCAGCGCGATCAGGCTGACGGCCTTCTCGGACCCGAGTGAGCCGAGCCGCTCGCGGACCCGGCCCCGCGGCAGGCCGAAGCGGGTCTCGCGCTCCAGGGAGACGCTGACGAGGTCGCCGTCGCGGGCCTGCCCTTCTTCGCCGGGCGGGATCAGGATCTCGCGCCCCTGCGAGCGCTTCTCGACGGGCACGATCCGGCCGCCTTGCGCGCCGGCCCGGTAGACGCCGATGACCTCGGCCTTGTTCTTCCCGATGACCTTGACGACCCGGCCGGTGTAGCCGCCCTCGGCGTCGCGCTCGACGCGGATCAGGGCGCGTTCGCCGATGCCCGGGGCCGGCCGGCTGCCCTTGCGGGGGCCGCGCGGCTGCGTCAGCACGATGGCCGGCGGCTTGCCCGTGCCGGTCCATTCCACCGGTATCGCCAGGAAATCGCCGTGGCGGTCCCGGGAGCGGATGTCGGCCAGCACGACCGGCGGCAGATGGCCCGCCGGGGCGAGGCCGCCGCGGCCACGGTCGAGGGCGCCCTCCGCCTCGATCTCCTTAAGGATGCGCTTCAGGTCGATCTTGGCGGCCCCCTTGATGCCGAAGGCCTGGGCGATCTCCCGCTTGCCGACGCGTTCCTTCGACTCGGCCACGAAGGCGAGGATCTGCTCGCGGGTGGGGAGGGGCGGAGGAGCATCGGGCTCGGCCGCGGGGGCGGTGGTGCGTCGTGCCAAAAGGGGGATGCCGGACGGTTCTGCGGTAGACGGGACCCGCGTGCGGGCGCGGGACCGAGGCGTCGGTCCTGTAGGCCTAACATGGGGGTCCCGCCCGCCCGCGGCAACGCCGCCCCGGCTTTCCTCAACAGGCGCAATCAGCCGGTCGAGGCGCTCGTCCGGATGCGTGCCACGGCTTGGTCCATGTCGAGGCCGGGTGCGAGCAACTCGTCCAGGGTGAAGGGACAGGCGCGCGGCAGGGTCAGGTTCACCCGTCCTTCCTGCGGCGCCAGCTCCGGCGTCTCGGCCTTCCGGATGGCGAGCGTCCAGGCGCCGTCCATCCGCAGGCTCTCCGGCTCGGGGGGATCGTCCGCGAGGGCCCTGAGCTTGGCGCGACCCGCATCGCGGCACGCGCGGCTCAGGCCGTCGTCGGAGAGAAGGGCGGCCTTGATCAGCTCGGCCAGGGCATCCCTGACCCGTTCGACGCTCGCGTTCATGGGTATCCGTCCCGAAGATCGCGGGTGCGTGGCAAGCCGGATGCCAGCGCGCGCGTCATCCAGTCGCCGATGGTCTCCCGCGCTCCGCCGGGTGTAGAAGGCGCGGATGATCCCGGTCCTGACCCGCCACACCGAGGCCGTGCCGCTCTATGTTGCCGCCTGCGCCGAGTTGCGCCTGCGCGGCTTCGAGGGCGATCTGACGCTGTCGGACGCCGACCGCACGGTCTTCTCCACCGACAACTCGATCTACCAAGTGGCGCCGGGGGCCGTGGCCTTTCCCCGCAGCCGCGACGATCTCGTGCGCATCGCCAAGCTCCTCGAGGATCCGCGCTTTTCCGAGATCGTGATCCGGCCCCGGGGCGGGGCGACCGGTACCAACGGCCAGTCGCTGGGCCACGGCCTCGTGGTCGACACCTCGCGGCATATGAACCGCATCCTGGAGATCGACGTCGCGAACCGCTTCGTCCGGGTCGAGCCGGGGGTTGTGAAGGACCAGCTCAACCGGGAGCTCGCCAAGCACGGCCTGTTCTTCGCCCCGGAACTCTCCACCTCGAACCGCGCCACGATCGGCGGCATGATCTCCACCGATGCCTGCGGGCAGGGCTCGTGCCTCTACGGCAAGACCCGGGACCACGTCCTGGCGCTGACCTGCGTGCTCACCGATGGCACGGTCTGGACCGCCGAGCCCCTCGACGCGGAAGGCCTTGAAGCCGCCAAGGGGCGCAACGACCGGGTCGGGGCGATCCACCGCACCATCGATGCCGTCGTCACCGCGAATGCGGCACTCATCGCGGAGCGCTTTCCCAAGCTCAACCGCTGCCTCACCGGCTACGACCTCGCCCATCTGCGCGACGCAAGCGGCCGGTTCGACCTCAAGAGCGTGATCTGCGGCTCCGAAGGAACCCTGGCGCTGATCGCCGAGGCGCGGCTCAACGTGCTGCCGATCCCGAAGGCCGCGGTGCTGGTCGCGCTGTCCTACGTCGATTTCGATGCGGCGCTCCGCGACGCGCAGGCGCTGCTGCCCTTCGGCGCCGCCTCGGTGGAGACCATCGACTCCACGGTGCTGGCGCTCGCCCGCAAGGATCCGATCTGGGCCGAGGTGCGGGCCTTCTTTCCCGACGATCCGGCCGGACGGCCGGTGGACGGCATCAATCTCGTGGAATTCGTCGGCGACGACGCGGCGTCCGTGGAGGCCGCCCTGGCGCGGCTCACCGGCCTGCTGGAGGCCGAGCGCGGCACCGACACGAAGCGCCTCGGCTTCACCATCGCCCGGGGCGACGCCATCGAGCGGCTCTGGACCATGCGCAAGAAGGCGGTGGGCCTCCTCGGCGCCGCCCAGGGCGATGCCCGCCCGATCCCCTTCGTGGAGGATACGGCCGTCCCGCCGGAACGGCTCGCCGATTTCATCGCGGAGTTCCGGGCGCTCCTCGACGGCAAGGGGCTGCGCTACGGCATGTTCGGCCACGTCGATGCCGGCGTGCTGCATGTCCGGCCGGCCATCGACCTGAAGGATCCGGACCAGAACGGCCTGATCCGCGAGGTCACGGAAGGCGTGGTCGCGCTCACCGCCAAGTATGGCGGCCTGCTCTGGGGCGAGCACGGCAAGGGCTTCCGGTCGGAGTTCGTGCCCGCGATCTTCGGGCCGCTGATGCCGGCGCTGGAGGCGGTCAAGCGCGCCTTCGATCCGGGCGACCGGATGAACCCGGGCAAGATCGCCTCGGCCAAGGGGGAGGGGCTGACCCGGATCGACGGCGTGCCGCGCCGGGGCGAGCAGGACCGCACCATCCCGGCAACGGTCCGGCGGGGGTTCGACGAGGCGCTCCATTGCAACGGCAACGGCGCCTGCTTCTCGTTCGATGCCGACGAGGCCATGTGCCCGTCCTGGAAGGCGACGCGGGAACGCCGGCATTCGCCCAAGGGTCGCGCCTCGCTGATGCGCGAGTGGCTGCGCCGTGCGGCGGAGGCGGGGATCGACCCGGCCGCCGAGCTGGCGCGGCAGCGCGCCGGGTGGCTGCACGACGTGGCGGCGACCTTGCGGAGCGGTATCCGCCGCCGGTCGGAGGCCGACGATTTCTCCCACGCCGTCAAGGAGGCGATGGATGGCTGCCTCGCCTGCAAATCCTGCACGGGGTCCTGCCCGATCAAGGTCGATGTGCCGACCTTCCGGGCCAAGTTCCTGGCGCTCTATCACACGCGCTACGCCCGGCCGCTGAAGGATCACCTCGTGGCGGCGTTGGAGCCGCTGCTGCCGCTGGCGGCCCGGATGCCGCGCCTGAGCAACGTCGTCCTGACCAATCCGGTGGCCCGGCTGCTTCTGGCCCGGGCCGGGCTGGTGGCGATCCCGGCCCTGTCGCCCGTCGCTCTCACGGAGCGGCTGGGGGATCTCGGGGTCGCCGTCGCGACGCCGGACGCCCTGGCCCGGCTGGATGCGCAGGAGCGGGCGCGGGCCGTGCTGGTGGTGCAGGACGCCTTCACCACTCATTTCGACGCGGACGTCGTGGCCGATAGCTGCGCACTCCTCATCGCCCTCGGCTTCCGGCCCTGGCTCGTGCCCTACCGGCCGAACGGCAAGCCGCTGCACGTGCACGGCTTCCTGGCGCGGTTTGCCGCCGTCGCCCGGTCCAATGCCGCGATGCTGCGCGATCTCGCCAGGCACGGCGTGCCCCTGGTCGGGATCGATCCGTCGATGACGCTGACCTACCGGTCCGAATACGCGCAGGCTCTGGGCGACGATCTCCCGAAGGTCCATCTCCTCCAGGAATGGCTGGCCGCCCGGCTCGACCGGATCGCGCCGGGCCAAGGCGGCCGCACGATGCGGCTGCTGCCCCATTGCACCGAGCGCACCAACGCTCCGGGCGCGGTGCGGGACTGGCAGGCCGTGTTCGCCCATCTCGGCCTGCGGCTCGAAGTGCCGGCCGCCGGCTGCTGCGGCATGGCGGGGACCTACGGGCACGAGGCGCGCCAGCGCGCCACCTCCGAGGCGATCTACGGCCTGAGCTGGGCCCGCCACGTGGCCGAGGCGCCCGGCTGCACCCTGCTGGCGGACGGATATTCCTGCCGGTCCCAAGCCACGCTGGTCGACGGCGTGCGGCTGCGACACCCGGCCCAGGCGCTCCTTGAGCATGTCCGTGCGGATGCCGGCGGCGCTGCGGCCTTCCATCCCGCCCGCGCCGCGGCTGCGGCGCCATGAGATCTGCCATGAACGTCGCTGTCGTCGGGGCCGGCGCTGTCGGCTGCTATTACGGGTTTCTCCTGGCGCAGGCCGGCCACGCGGTGACGCTGATCGGACGCCCCGCCCTGGTCGAGGCCGTGGGGGCGGCCGGGCTGGTGCTGGAGCGCGCGGCCGGGACGGCCTCGGTCCCCGTGCGGGCGACCGAGGCCGGCGACGGCGTGTCCGGCGCCGACCTCGTGCTGGTCTGCGTGAAGTCCGGCGATACCGAAGCGGCGGGTGCGATGATCGCAGGCCATCTCGATCCTGCCGCGACGATCCTCAGCCTCCAGAACGGCGTCGACAACGCGGAGCGGCTCGCCGCCGTGCTGGACCGGCCGGTCGTGCCGGTGGCGGTCTACGTCGCCACCGCGATGGCCGGCCCCGGCCATGTCCGGCACAACGGGCGCGGCGACCTGATCCTCGGCGCCTCGGAGACGAGCGACCGTATCGCCGCCGCTTTCACGGCAGCCGGCATCCCCACCACGGTCTCGGCGCGCGCGGTCGACGCGCTCTGGGCGAAACTGATCACGAACTGCGCCTACAACGCCCTCTCGGCCCTGACGCAGCGTCCCTACGGTCGCCTGCTCCAGGGCGAGGGCGTCGTCGCGGCGATCACGGATGTCGTTCGGGAATGCGTCGCCGTCGCCGAAGCCGACGGGGTGTCGGTGCCCCCCGACATCCTCGACACCGTGCTGGATCTCGGTGTCACCATGTCCGGGCAGCGTTCGTCCACCGCCCAGGACCTCGCCCGCGGCCGGGCCAGCGAGATCGACCACCTCAACGGCTTCGTCGTGCGCAAGGGCGCGGCGCTCGGCATTCCGACACCGGCGAACCGGTTGCTGCACACGCTGGTCAAGCTCGCCGAGCACAAGGACTGATATCGCTCTCCGGCGCCCGGACCATCACCCCGAGCGCAGCGACGCGGCCCGGGGTGGCGCGACGTCGGAGAGTCCGGCGCCGCTGCATTGCTGCGCTGCCCTCGCGAAGGCGGGGTCGGCCCGGTTCGCACGGGACCGGCTACGCCCGTGCGGCGGCGTTGGCCTTGCGGGTCGCGGCGGCCTTCCTGGCGGAGGCGGAGCGTTCCGCGGCCGTCCGCCCGGCCGAGGCCTTGCCGCCGGATTCGCCGCCCTTGTGGGCGGCCGGATGTCCGGTGGCCTTGCCGCGGCCCGAGCCGCCCGGCTTCTTGCCGCCGCCGTCGTCCTTGTTGACGGTGGCCCAGGCCCTGGCCTCCGCCTCCTTCTCCGGCACCCCGCGGGCCTCGTAGGACTCGGCGATGTGCTCGGCCTTGCGCTTCTGCTTGTCGGTGTACTTCGATTTGTCGCCCTGGGACATGGGCCGTCTCCCGAAGCTCAGCCCACCCCGGTCGGACCGTCGAGGATGGCGCGCACGCGGCGGACCAGCTCCGTGCGCCGGTAGGGCTTGTTCAGGAGATCAAACTCCGAGCCGCCGATATCGGTTCGCTCCAGGCTCGCCTCCGCGTAGCCCGTGGCGAGCAGCACCTTGAGCTTGGGCTGGCGGCGGCGGGCTTCGCGGGCCAGCAGCACGCCGTTCATGCCGCCGGGCATGATCAGGTCGGTGAAGAGCAGATCGATGCGCTCGCTCGAATCCAGGATCTCCAGGGCCTCGCGGGCATTGCTCGCCACCAGCGTCGTGTAGCCGAAGTCCCGCAGGATGGTGCGGGCGAGTTCGGCCACGTCCTCGCGGTCGTCGACGATGAGGATCGTCTCGGAGCCCTGCCGATCAACGGACCGCAGCGAAACCTTGGCAGGGGCATTGACGTCGCCGTCGGTCGCGGGGAACGACAGGCGCACCGTCGTGCCCGCACCCACCGCCGACTCGATCTGCGCCGCGCCGCCCGACTGCTTGGCGAAGCCGTAGACCATCGACAGGCCGAGCCCCGTCCCCTTGCCCTCCTCCTTGGTGGTGAAGAACGGGTCCATCACCCGGGCGAGCACGGCCGGCGGGATGCCGGTACCCGTGTCCTTGATGGCGATGCTGACATAGCGCCCGTCGCGCAGCGGACCGAGCTCCCGGCCGCGGGCGGCGACCTCGCTGTTCTCCGTGGAGATCCGGACGGTGCCGCCCTCCGGCATCGCGTCGCGGGCGTTGATCAGGACGTTCAGGATCGCGACCTCGGCCTGGGTCGGATCGACCCGGCAGTTCCAGAGATCCTCCGCAAGATCGAGTTCGACCTTCACGGCCTCGCCGACGGAGCGGGCGACCATCTCGCCCATCCCCTCGATCAGGGTGTTGAGATTGACGGCGCGCCCGTCCAGCCGCTGCTTGCGGGCGAAGGCCAGCAATTGCTGCGTCAGCGTCGTCGCGCGCTCCGCAGCCTGGCGGATGTTCTCGGTGGCGCGGCCGAGCCGGGCGCGGTCGGCATCGGGCTTCTCCAGCCCGGCCGCCAGGATGTCGACGTAGCCGACGATCACCTGGAGGAGATTGTTGAAGTCGTGCGCGATGCCGCCCGTGAGCTGGCCCAGCGCCTCCATCTTCTGAGCCTGACCCAGCGCCTCCTCGGCGTCGCGGCGGCGCGAGACGTCGAGCTGAGAACCGAAATAGTACACGAGCTCGCCGTCGGCATTGTAGACCGGCGAGACGAACAGGGCATTCCAGAAGGTCGAGCCGTTCTTGCGGTAGTTCAGGATCTCGGTGGCGAACTCGCGCTTCTCGGCGATCGCGGCCCGGACCTGCGCGACGCTCTCGCGGTCGGTTTCGGGGCCCTGAAGGAAGCGGCAATTGCGCCCGATCAGCTCTTCCGGCGTATAGCCCGTCATCGCCAGGAACGCCCGATTGGCGAAGATGATCGGGTTGTCGGGCTGGCGCGGATCGGTGACGATCATCGGCATGCGCGTCGTCTCGACCGCCGCGAAGAAGATATCGCTGCGGCGGTCGGTCAGGTCACTCGGCGCGCTGTCCCTGATCGGAGGGCTCGGCCCGGAGGGCGGTGTTTCTGGGGTCTCAGACATGCGCGGTGATGTTCAGCCTCCGGGACGTAAAAGCATTTTGCGCGCGCCCGATCACGAAAAGCGGACGGAACACTAGCGGTCGAGAGCGCGATGTCGACGGCCCGTCCTCAGAGGTGGTGTCGCACGGCGCGTCATGCCACTGCCGGCTGCGCCGAACTGGAGCGGGCAGTCACGGGTGCCGGGACGAGCCGGGTGGGTGCGGATTCCTGGCAGGCGCCGAGCACAGCCGAGAGCGCCTCGTTCAGCGATGTCACGAGGAAGTCTGCCGAGGTTGCCCGGCGCAGCCGTTCCAGGGTCGCCGGATCGCGCTCGCGCCAGAAGCCCACGAGGATGCGCACGCCCGGCACCGCCGCACGGGCCTGCCGGACGGTGAAGCGGATCTGCGAGAGGCTCACCGGCTCGAGATACGAGAAGCAGATCAGCGCGAGCCCCTCCGGATTGTCGGGACGCTCGCCGGCGCGGATCGCGGCCATCGAGAGAATCTGCGAGGCCAGCCCGTGGCGGGCGAGGATCTGGCTCAGCATCAGCGTCGCCGCCTCGTCGAACGGGCCGCGGCTCGACACGCACAGCACCGGCGTCTCGCTGCGCCAGTTGGGGGCGAGATCCTCGCGCTCGAGGACGATTCCGGCCACTTGCCGGTCGGGCCCGATGGCGGCCAGCGCCGCCGCAGTCTCGGTATCGGGACCGCGCCCGGAGCCTCGACGGCTTCGCCGGGTCATCGGAGCGGTCCCGAGGCGGTCGACGACCGTGCGGATCGCCGCCCCGACCTCCGCCTGCCGCTCGCGGTCCAGGGTGCCGCGCGAGAGATCCTCCTGCGCGAGCAGCAGGCCGGCGAGGGCGACCTCGTCGTAGTAGGTGACGAGGGCGCGCTCCTTGAGGAACTGCCAGCCCTGGTCGATCGCCTCGACCGGATCGCCGGCCAGCATGCGCTGGTAGAAGATCTCGGGCGGCGACAAGGCTGGCTGATCGCCCAGCAGGACGTCGAGGTACCAGAGGCGCTCCACGTGCCGGCCGAGGACCACGAGGCACACGGTGAGCGGCGTGGCCAGGACGAGGCCGATCGGCCCCCACAGGAACGTCCAGATCGTCGCCGCGAGGATGACGGCGACCGGCGAGAGGCCGGTGGAGTGGCCGTAGAGGAGCGGCTCGACCACGTGGCCGCAGATCGGCTCCACCACCAGGAACAGGACCGCGGTGGCGATCACCATGCCCCAGCCGGGATCGACGGCGGCGGCGAGGATCAGCGGCAGAAGGGCGCTGATCGCCGCGCCGATATAGGGCACGAACCGCAGGATCGCCGCGAGGACACCGAACAGGGTCGGACTCGGGACGCCGATCATCCAGAGTCCGAAGCCGATGACGAGGCCGAAGGCGATGTTGAGGGCGAGCTGGGCCAGGAAGAAGCGGCTGAGCCGGCTCGTGGCATCGTCGATCGCCGCCGTGGTGCGGCGCAGGTCGCCCGAGCCGCCGGCGAGCCGGATCGCCCGGTTTCGCAGATCCTCCCGCTGGAGCAGGATGAAGATCGTGAAGATCAGGATCAGGCCCGTCGTGGCCAGCGGGTGCAGGATCGGGCCCGCGAAGGTCTGAAGCGTGTCGACCACGCTGGCGCGGGCGGGCGTGAGTTCCACGGTGAGGGGATGCGTGCGCGACCCCGGCTCGCCGCGGACTTCCGCGGCCGGGGGCGGCTGCAGGGTGGCGCTGAGGTCCTGCACCATGTCGACGATCCGCGACAGGGTGCCGGTCCCGGCCGTCGCCCCGCGCAGATCCTTGATCTTGGTGCGCATCACCTGCGTGTAGCGCGGCAGGTCCGAGGCGAGCTGGGACGCCTCGCTGGCGATCAGGCTGCCGATCCCGAACAGGGCGCCGAAGACGATCACCACCACGAGGAGGACCGCCGGCGCACGCGGCACGCGCAGCCGCCGCAGGACCCGGACGGCCGGCACCAGCACGAAGCTGAGGAGGATCGCCAGCGTCACCGGAACGAGGATCTCGCGCCCGAGATACAGGGCCGCCAGCGTGGCGACCACGAGGAGGATCGAGGCCAAGGCCACGAAGACCGGCAGGCCCTGCCGCAGGCGCTGGGCAGTGACGGGATCCTCGCTCACGGACACGCTCCACTCACATCAGGTCTCGGGATCGCAATTCGCGCGTCCGCGGTCGGGTCAGCTCGCCGGGGCGGTCTCGCCCAGGGCGGTGCTGATCTGGCTGAGAAGCTTCGAGAAATCGACCGGCTTCGGGTGGTAGTCGTCGCAGCCGGCCTGGATCGCCTTGTCGCGGTCGCCCGACATGGCGTGGGCGGTGAGCGCGATGATCGGGATCGCCCGCGTGTCGGTGCCCGACTTCAGCGTCCGGGCGACCGACCAGCCGTCCAGGACCGGCAGGTTCATGTCGAGCAGGATCACGTCGGGCTGACCCGAGCGGGCTTGTCGGACCCCGGCCTCGCCGTCATGTGCGAGGATCACCTCGTACCCGCGCCGCTTGAGGCGGCGGGACAGGAAGTCCCAGATCTCTTCGTGGTCCTCGACCAGCAGAATCTTCGCCATCAGAACTCATACCCCCGGCTCGCGTCGTGCCGGACGGCAGCTCAACGCGCGGCATCGCACAATCGCCCAACGCTCCTGCCCCGATTCCGGTCCCTGGAGAAGGGGCGCTTCGGTGCGAGGTTGACCCGTCCTCCGGCCGGTATGAGCGTGTGCTTCGGCGAATCGACAATCCTCTCAGGGGGCGGAGCCACCAATATGCCTGACATCGAGTTCTTTCATTCGCCCAATACCCGCTCGTCGGGGGTGCGCGTCCTGCTCGAGGAACTCGGTGTCCCGTACCGGCTGCACGTGCTCAACATGCGCGCCGGCGAGCACCTCGAAGGGGCCTACCGTGCCGTCAATCCGATGGCGAAGGTGCCGGCGATCCGCCACGGCGAGGCCGTGGTGACCGAGCAGGCGGCCGTCTACCTCTACCTCGCCGACCTGTTCCCCGAGGCCGGGCTCGCCCCGGCGCCCACCGAGCCCGACCGGGGCACCTATCTGCGCTGGATGGTGTTCTACGGCTCCTGCTTCGAGCCCGCGGTGATCGATCGGCACCTGAAGCGGGAGCCGGGCCCACGCGCCATGTCGGCCTATGCCGATTACGACAGCGTGATCGCCCGGGTGAAGGAGGCGCTGACGCCGGGGCCGTACCTGCTCGGCGAGCGCTTCAGCGCCGCCGACATCCTGTGGGGCGGCGCCCTCGGCTGGACGACGGGCTTCGGCCTCGTGGAGCCCGCGCCCGTCCTGACGGCCTATGTCGAGCGCATCCGGTCCCGTCCGGCCGCCCGGATGGTCGCGGCGGAGGATGCGCAGCTCGCGGAGGCGCATCAGGCGGCCGCCTCGGCCTGAGCGCCGCCGGGCTCGGGCGGCAGCGATCCCCCGCACCGGATCCGGCGTTCGACGCGCACGGATCTGTCGCGCAACGGGGTTCCGCTCCGGCGGGGGAGATGCGATGTCGCGAGTCTGGTTTGGCCCGCGTCGCGCAGCGTCCCTCATGACCGACAGCACAGAGCCGGCTCTCGTCCCCGCCGCGACGCTGCCGAAGTCGCCGCCGACGTCGATCCCGCGTCTCATCGTCGTCCTGGCCTGTGCGGGGTTCGGCAGCACCTTCGCGCTCCGCTCGGTCGAGCCTCTCGTCGGCGTGCTCGCCCGGGATCTCGCGAGCGACGCCCACACGGTGGCGCTCCTCTCCACCGCCTTCGCGCTGCCTTACGCCTTCATCCAGCCGGTGCTCGGCCCGATCGGCGACGCGCTCGGCAAGGAGCGGGTGATGAGCACCTGCCTCGCGGTGCTCGCCGTCGCCCTGACCCTGTGCAGCATCGCCCCCGATATCGGCAGCCTGTTCGGCCTGCGCATGCTGGCGGGGGCGGCGGCGGGGGGCTGCATTCCGCTGTCCCTGGCGCTGCTGGGTGACCGGGTGCCGATGGAGGGCCGTCAGGTGGCGATCGGCCGGTTCCTGGTGGCGGTGATCCTCGGCCAGCTTTCCGGCTCGACCTTCGCGGGCCTGATCGAGGCGGCGATCGGCTGGCGCGGTGTCTTCGCGGTCACCGCGGCGGTGGCGGCCATCGCCTGCGCGGCGACCGTGTTCGGGTTCGACCGGACCGGCCGGCCCGCCGCGCGCCGTCCGGCCTTCGGCGAGGCGGTGACCCGCTACCGGACGATCCTGCGCAATCCCCGGGCGCGGGTGCTGTTCTCGGCGGTGTTCATCGAGGCCATCGCGATCTTCGGCGTGTTTCCGCACCTCGCCCCGCTGATCGAGGCCCGCGGGGAGGGGGGACCGCGCGAGGCCGGCCTCGTGCTGGCGGGGTTCGCGGTCGGCGGCCTGCTCTACTCGGCCCTGGTCGGGCTGCTGGTGCGGCTGCTCGGCCTGCCGCGCATGCTCATCGGCGGCGGCCTGATCTGTAGTGCGTCCCTCACCGTCGTCGGGCTCGCCGGCACGTGGCAGGTCGATTGCGCCGCGCTCACCGCGATGGGGCTCGGCTTCTACATGCTGCACAACACCTACCAGACGCAGGTCACCGAGGTGGCGCCCAAGGCCCGCGCCTCCGCGGTGGCGCTCCACGCCTTCTCGTTCTTCTGCGGGCAGGCGCTCGGCGTCGCGGTGATCGGGCAGGCGCTGCTCGGGTTCGGCCAGCTCGGCGCGCTCCTGGGATGC
Source organism: Methylobacterium sp. XJLW (assembly GCF_003254375.1). Taxonomy (NCBI): domain Bacteria; kingdom Pseudomonadati; phylum Pseudomonadota; class Alphaproteobacteria; order Hyphomicrobiales; family Methylobacteriaceae; genus Methylobacterium; species Methylobacterium sp. XJLW. Next base: position 3,005,189 of record NZ_CP016429.1, read on the forward strand.
GCCGTCACGATCCTGGCGCTCGGGATCGGCACCGCCATCGCCCTGCGGCAGAAGCCGGCCCCGGTGGCGTTCCCGGGCTGAGCACCCTCAGGGCCGCTGCAGCGCCAGCGCCTTGAGGTCGAAGCCCGGATCCGCCGCCTGATCCGGGCTCAGCGGCGTTCCGGCCGTGAGCAGCCGCCGGGCGATCATGTGGTCGCCCGCCCGGTCGACGGATTCGACGGCGCTCAGGCGTCCGTCGCGGAATCGGAAGACCGAGAAGGCGGAGCCGGAGCCGCGGACCACGCTGGCATCCGTGGGGCCCGCCAATCCGGCGATCTGCAGCTTGTGCCGGCCCTGGTCGCTCCAGAACCAGGGCAGCGCGCCGTAGGCCGCCGGCTTGCCGGTGAGCCGCGCCGCCAGGCAGCGCCCCTGGTCGATGGCGTTCTGCACGGACTCGATCCGCACGGTGCCGTCCGGCGTGAGCCCGTGAGCGAAGGAACTGGGAAACCGGGCGCAATCGCCGATCGCCGAGATGGCCGGATCGGGTGTCGACAGGAACGCGTCGACCCGCACCCCATCCTCGGCCGGCAGGCCCGCTTCCAAGGCGAGCTCCCGGTTCGGCAGTACCCCGATGCCGACCAGGACGAGGTCGGCGGGCAGTTCCCGGCCGTCCGCGAGGGCCACGCCGACGGCACGGCCGTCCCGCCCGAGGATCGCCGTTACGCCGGCCCCGAAGGCGAAGCGCACGCCCATCGCTTCCTGCGCACCGCGGAAGAACGCGCCCATCTCGGCCGAGACCGCCCGGGCCATAGGCCGCTCGGCCGCCTCGATCACCGTCACGGAGAGGCCGCGACCGGCCGCGACGGCGGCGAATTCGAGCCCGATGAAGCCCGCGCCCACCACGACGATCGCCCGGGCCGCCTCGATCTGCGCCCGGAGCGCGTCGGCATCCGCGAGGCCGCGCAACTGGCGCACGCCGTCGAGCTCCGCTCCAGGTACGGGCAGGGGCCGGTTGCGGGCGCCGGTGGCGATCACGAGGTGGTCGTAGGGCAGGTGCCCGCCGTCCGACAGCTGCAGAAGACGTGCCGCCCGGTCGATTGCGACGGCGCGGAGCCCCGGCCGGTGCGCGATGGCGTGCTCGGCGAAGAAGCCGGGGGGGCGCAGGAACAGGCCTTCCTGGTCTGTCTTGCCGGCGAGGTAGGCCTTCGACAGGGGCGGGCGCTGGTAGGGAAGGGCGGCCTCGTCGCCCACCAGGGTGATCGGATCCCTGAACCCACCCTCGCGCAGGGAGGCGGCGAGTTGGAAGCCGGCCTGGCCGGCGCCCGCGACGACGATTCCGACTGGACTCACGCCTTGGCTCCCGCCGGCACGAGACCGCTCTGCGCGACGCCCGGCAGGCTGCGCGCACCCTCCGACATCAGATAGGACCAGACCGCGGAAGCGGCCGGACCCAGCACCTTGTCGGCGCGCCGGACCGCGTACCAGTCGCGCCGGATCGGCAGTCCCTTGACGTTCAGGAGGACGAGGCGGCCGCTCTCCAGCTCGGCCGCCACCGAGTGCACCGAGAGCAGCGCGATCCCGAGCCCGGCCATCACCGCCTGCTTGATGGTCTCGTTCGAGCCGGTGTCGATGTCCAGCGGCGCCCGCTTGACCAGGACGCCGCTCATGAACTCCTCGAAGACCATGCGCGTGCCCGAGCCCTCCTCGCGCAGGAAGAACGGCTGGTCGGCGAGATCCTCGCGGTTCAGGCCAGTCTTGCCCGCGAGGGGATGGCTTGGCGGGGCGATCAGCACGATCGGATGCGGTCCGAAGGTCGCGGCCTCGATCGGGAAGTCCCGGGGCGGGCGGCCCATCAGGGCGAAGTCGATCTCGTAACCGCGCAAAGCCTCCACGGTCTGGCCGCGGTTGCGCACCGACAGGCTGATCTCGACCCCGGGATGCTTCTTGACGAAGCCCGCGATCACCTGCGGGGCGAAGTACTTGGCGGTGGAGACGACGCCCAGCGCCACGCGCCCGCCCTCGGCGCCCCGCAGGGTGCGCAGGCGGTCGGTGCAGGTCTCCAGCACGGTGTTGATGCTGTCGATCGCCCAGAGCATCTCGCGGCCGGCATCGGTCGGCTTGAGGCCGCCCGGCGTCCGGTCGAACAGCAGCAGCCCGGCCTCCTCCTCCAGCTGGCGGATGCGCGCGTAGAGGGCGGCCGAGGTGACGTTCAGCTCCTGCGCCGCCCGGGTCATGGTGCCGAGGCGGGCCACGGCAGCGACCGCCTGAAGCTGCTTGAGGGAGAGATTGCGCATGGCGGACATCTCGTTTTTTTCGTCCTATGACACAAGATCGCACAGAAATCTTGAAGGCCGCGCCGCGGGTTCCTGTCGATCCGGAGACACAGACCGCTATCTTGGCGGCCAAGCGGCCGCTACAGAGCCGGCGCGGAAGGCGCGATCCCGACGGACGGGATCCGAGCAGGAGGAGTAGGCCGATGGCAATTTCAGCGGCGATCGGGACGCCCCTCGAGACCTGTCTTGCGCAGGCCGTGGACGCCAATCCGGCGCTGAAGGACACCGCCGCGGTGATCGCGGCCGTGGCGCGCTCGGCGGTGGAGATCAGCGAGCGGATCGGGCGCGGTGCGCTCGGCGGCGACCTCGCGGCGGCCGGCGAGCACAACAGCGACGGCGACGTCCAGAAGGCCCTCGACGTCATCGCGCACGAGAGCGTCACCGCAGCCCTGCGCGGTGCCCCGGTCGCCGAGGTCGCCTCCGAGGAGGCCGAGGAGGTGATGCGGCTGAACCCGGACGCGCCGCTCGCCGTCGCCATCGACCCCCTCGACGGCTCGTCCAACATCGGCGTGAACACGGCCGTGGGCCTGATCTTCGGCATCCGGCCGTCGATCAAGGATCCGGCTAATCCGCTCGCCTCGTTCACGACCCCCGGCTCGACGCAGATCGCCGCGGGCTTCGTGACCTACGGCCCGGCCACCGCGCTGATCCTGACGCTGGGGGAGGGCACCCAGTCCTACGTGCTCGACCGCGCCGAGGGTACGTTCAAGCTGACGAGCCCGGCCATGTCGGTGCCGGCCTCCACCAAGGAATTCGCCATCAACGCCTCCAACGCCCGGCACTGGGATGCCCCGGTGAAGGCCTATATCGAGGATTGCCAGCGCGGCACCGAGGGCCCGCGCGACAAGGACTACAACATGCGCTGGCTCGCCTCCCTGGTGGCCGACATCCAGCGCGTCCTGACCCGCGGCGGCGTTTTCCTCTACCCGGGCGACGCCCGGAAGAACTACGCCCGCGGCCGCCTGCGGTTGCTCTACGAGGTCGCCCCCGTGGCGATGCTGGTCGAGCAGGCCGGCGGCTCGGCCACCGACGGCCAGACGCGGATCCTCGACCTGGTGGCCACCGGCATCCACGAGCGGGCGCCCCTGGTCTGCGGCTCCACCGAGGAGGTGGCCTGCGTCGCGACCTATTACGCGGGCGGCAAGCCCGATGCCGGCCGCTCGCCGCTGTTCGGGCAGCGCGGTCTGATGCGGTCGTGAGGCACAGCACGAAGTCCGGACGGAAATGTCGGCGCGGCACCCCATCATCTCGGTGACCGGCTCCTCCGGGGCCGGGACCACCTCGGTGCGCAACACCTTCGAGCAGATCTTCCGCCGCGAGGACGTGCGGGCGGTCTTCATCGAGGGCGACGGCTTCCATGCGTTCGACCGCGACACGATGCGGGCGATGATGGCGAACGAACCGACGCTGTCCCACTTCGCGCCGCGCGCCAACCTCCTGCCCGAGCTGGAGGCGGTCTTCCGCAGCTACGCCGAATCCGGGACCGGCCGCACCCGCCACTACGCCCACGATGCCCACGACGCGCAGGCCTTCGGCATTCCGGAGGGCAGCTTCTCGGACTGGGAGTCGTTCCCGCCTGATTCGGACCTGCTGTTCTACGAGGGCCTGCACGGCTGCGTGGCCGACCAGGATGTCGACATCGCCCGCTACGCCGACCTGAAGATCGGCGTCGTGCCGGTGATCAACCTCGAATGGATCCAGAAGCTGCACCGGGACCGCTCGTTCCGCGGCTACTCCACCGAGGCGGTGACCGACGTGATCCTGCGGCGCATGCCCGATTACGTGCAGACCATCTGCCCGCAATTCTCCTTCACCGACATCAACTTCCAGCGGGTGCCCACGGTCGACACCTCGAACCCGTTCATCGCCCGCTGGATCCCCACCGCCGACGAATCGATGGTGGTCATCCGCTTCAAGGACCCGAAGGGGATCGACTTCTCGTATCTCGTCTCCATGATCCACGACAGTTTCATGAGCCGGGCCAATTCCATCGTGATTCCCGGCGGGAAGCTGGATCTGGCCATGCAGCTGATCCTGACGCCGATGATCATGCAGCTCGTCGAGCGCCGTCGCAGGCTGGCCTGAACAATCCCGAAAGCCTCCCATGCTCCCACCCGTCATCGCCCCCTCGATCCTGTCCGCCGACTTCTCGAAGCTCGCCGAGGAGACCCGCGCCGTGGACGCGGCCGGCGCCGACTGGATCCATCTCGACGTCATGGACGGGCACTTCGTGCCCAACATCACCTTCGGTCCGCCGGTGGTGAAGGCTCTGCGCCCGCACACGCAGAAGTACTTCGACGTCCACCTGATGATCGCGCCCGCCGACCCGTACCTCGCGGCCTTCGCGCAGGCCGGGGCCGACGGCATCACCGTCCATGCCGAGGCCGGGCCGCACATCCACCGCTCGCTCCAGACCATCCGCGACCTCGGCAAGCGCGCCGGCGTGGCGATCAATCCGGGCACGCCGGCCGCCCTGGTCGAGCCGGTGCTCGACCTCGTGGACCTCGTGCTGGTGATGACGGTCAATCCCGGCTTCGGCGGCCAGAGCTTCATCAAGAGCACGATGGAGTCGGTGGCGCGGGTGCGCGCCATGGTGGCGGGCCGGGACATCCGCATCCAGGTCGACGGCGGGATCGACCCCGAGACCGTCAAGGCGGCGAGCCGCGCCGGGGCCGACACGTTCGTCGCCGGCAACGCGGTCTTCGGCGGCGGTCCGGGCGCCTATGCCGAGCGCATCGCGGCGATCCGCGCGGGCGCGGAGGGCGCCTCCGGTCGCGACCTGTCGTGCTGAGGGCGCTGATCTTCGACGTCGACGGGACCCTCGCCGAGACGGAGGATCTGCACCGGCAGGCGTTCAACCGCGCCTTCGCGGAACTCGGCCTGCCCTGGCGCTGGGACGAGGCGCTCTACGCCGACCTGCTGACCGTGATGGGGGGCAAGGAGCGGCTCGCCCATTACATCGACACCCGGCACGCAGCCGAAGCCGAGGCGCTCCACGCGCTGGCCCCCGAGATCCACGCCCGCAAGACGCGCGCCTACGGCGAACTGGTGGCGGAGAGCGGCCTGCCGCTGCGTCCCGGGATCGCCCGGCTGATTGCCGAGGCCCGGGCGGCGGGCCTGCGGCTCGCCGTGGCCACCACCACGAGCCGGCCGAATGTCGACCGGCTCCTGGCCGCCAACTTCCCGCCGGACGCGGCACCCTTCGACGTGATCGCGGCCGGCGACGAGGCGAACCGCAAGAAGCCCGCCCCCGACGTATTCCTCCTGGCGCTCGCCGGCCTGGACATCCCGGCCTCCGAGGCGGTGGCCGTCGAGGATTCGGCCGCCGGCATCAGCTCGGCCCGGGCCGCGGGGCTGCCGGTCCTGGCGACCCGGAGCCGCTACACCGAGAGCCACCCGCTCGACGGTGCCTTCTCGGCGGTCTCGGATCTCGGCGAGCCGGAACGGCCGCACCGGCACATCGCGGGCGTCGAATGGCCGGGCGGGGTCGTGGACCTGGCGAACCTGATCCGGGTGCACGCGACCCTGGACGATCAGAGCACGCCGTTCCAGGCGATGGGCACCAGCCGGTAGCCCGGCCCGTTCCGCTCCACATGGCCGAGGGACGGGAAGGGGAAGTGGTAGCCGACCACGAGGGCCTTCTCGGACGCGGCCATGTCGTAGAAGCGGTGGCGCGTCGCCTGCGCCTGATCGGCATCGTAATCGTACATCACGTGCCAGTCCGGGTGCTGCAGGAAGAAGGCCGGAATGTTGGTCACGTCGGACTGGATCAGCAGCCGGTCCGCCTCCGAGGCGATCGCGAAGGCCGTGTGGCCGGGCGTGTGGCCGGGCGCGGCGAGGGCGGTGATCCCGGGTGCGACCTCCTCGTCCCACGCGAAGGTGCCGATCCGGTCCTTCAGGTCGCCGAGCACCCGGCGGGTGTTGGCGAAGTAGCCTTGCGTCACCGGGTCGGCGGCCTGGGCCATGTGGGCGTCGCTCATCCAGAATGCCCAGTCGGGCGCGGCGGCCCGGATCTCGGCGTTCGGGAAGGCGAGGCTCCCGTCCGCCCTCTTGAGGCCGTTCGTGTGGTCGGGATGGAGATGCGAGAGCAGCACGAGGTCGATCTCCTCGGGTCTGATCCCGGCCGCCGCGAGGTTCGCCGCGAGCCGGCCGACGGGCGCGCCCGGCACCGGACCGTTGCCGGTATCGATCAGGATGAGCTTCGCGCCGGTGTTGATCAGCGTCGGGTTGAACGGCACCGTCACCTGGCCGGGCGGCATGTAGGCCGCCTGCGCGGCGCCGAGTGCCGCGTCCCGGGGAACGTTGCGCACGAAGCGGTCCGGCATCGGGAAGCTGCGCGCCCCGTCGTTGAGGATCGTGACCTCGCAGCTGCCGATGCGGGTCCGGTAGAAGCCCGGCGCCTGCGATCCGCCGAAGGGCGCCGCGGCGCGGGCGCCGCCGCCGAGACCCAGGACGGCCCCTCCGGCGAGCGCACCCCGTACGAGGTTGCGGCGGTTCGTTGCCGGCATCGGATCCTCCCTAAAGCCCGGTGCCGCCTGGGGCGCCACACAGCGCGTTCCGCAAGGTTTGCGCAGCCCCGAGGCTGCGCGATGGGCCTGCCTAAACCGGTATCCTAGCGTCTGCCCAGCCGGCGGTCGGCGCGCGCTTCCGCCCGCCCATGCGCCTCGGTGGCGAACAGCATCGTCCCGGCCACGATGCCGAGCGCCGCCGCGATCCCGAACTTGAGCCAGCGCGGGTCTGCCGCGGCGACGTGGCCGGTCGCCCGGGCGTCGAAGCGGCCATGGGCGCCGGGATCGGTGTCTACCGGGTCGTAGAGGTTGTCGGGGCGGTTCGTCTGCGCCTGCACGCTGGTCATCTCCCCGCGATAGCCGTGCCGGGCGAGGTAGCCGTCGATCCAGCCCGGGATCAGCATGTTTCCGATGATCGCCTTCCAGGCCGAAGCCCCGATCCACAATTCCCGCGGCGCGTCGTGCGCCGCTCGGAACACGTGCCGGGCGATCGCCTCCGGCTGGTAGATCGGCGGCACCGGTTCGAGCTTGCGCGGCATCCGCGACCGCGCCCAGTCGAACTGGGGCGTGTTGACCGCCGGGAGCTGGACCATCGTCAGCCGCACCCGACTGCCGTCGTGGAGCAATTCGCTGCGCAGGGAATCCACGAATCCGCGCACGGCGGCCTTGGCGGCACAGTAGCTCGCCTGCAGCGGAATCGACCGATAGGCGAGCGCCGAGCCGATATGCACGATCGTGCCCCGGTCGCGCGGCACCATGTGGCGGAGCGCCGCCAGGGTCCCGTGCACCTGCCCGAGATAGGTGACTTCGGTGGCGCGTCGGAACTCCTCCGGGTCCGTCTCCTGCACGGGCGCGTAGACCGTCACCATGGCGTTGTTGACCCAGACGTCGATGCAGCCGAACGCCTCGGCCAGCGCGTCGGCGGCCTGGGCGACGGCCTCCGCGTCGGCGACGTCGGCCGCGAAGGCCAGCGCCCGGCCGCCCGCCCGCTCGACATCGCGGATCGTGCCCCTCAGCCCGGCCTCGCCCCGGGCGATCAGACCGACATTCCAGCCGTGCCGGGCGAATTCATGCGCCACGGCGCGGCCGACACCGGCGCTCGCGCCCGTGACCATGACCGTGCTGCGTCCGTTCCGGCTCGACATCGGGCTTCCAGCTCAGGGAGAAGTGCAGCGCCAACGCCCGAGGCGGGTATTCTTTCCGCGATCACGGGATTGCGAAGCCTGCGCGCCCGTGTCCCCCTGCGCGGTGCCGAGCGGCGGCGGCCGCGTTGCTTCGTCCGAAGGCGGCGGCCTATATACGGCGCGACCTCACAGCCGCGACGGCGGGGTCCCGGACGCCCGCCCTCGCCAACGAACAAAAGTCTGAACCGTCATGGCAGGCCATTCGCAGTTCAAGAACATCATGCACCGGAAGGGCCGGGTGGACGCAGTCCGCTCGAAGGTGTTCGGCAAGCTCGCCCGCGAGATCACCGTGGCGGCCAAGCTCGGCACGCCCGACCCGGCGATGAACCCACGCCTGCGCGCCGCGATCCTGGCGGCCCGCGCCGAGAACATGCCCAAGGACAATATCGAGCGCGCCATCAAGAAGGCCGCCGGTGCTGACGGCGAGAACTACGAGGATATCCGCTACGAGGGCTACGGGCCCGGCGGCGCCGCCCTGATTGTCGAGGCGCAGACCGACAACCGCAACCGCACCGCCTCGGACGTCCGCTCGGCCTTCACCAAGTCCGGCGGCAGCCTCGCCGAGACCGGCGCCGTCGCCTTCATGTTCGACCGCGTCGGCGTGATCGCCTACCCGGCTTCCGTGGCCGATGCCGACACGATGCTGGAGGCCGCCATCGAGGCCGGCGCCGACGACGTCAGCTCCGGCGAGGACGGCCACGAGGTCGTCTGCGCCCAGGATTCCTACGGCGAGGTCACCAAGGCCCTTGAGGCGCGCTTCGGCGAGCCGAGCCGCACCGGGCTGATCTGGAAGGCGCAGAACACGATCGACGTCGATGACGAGACCGGCGAGAAGCTCATCCGCCTCGTCGAGGTGATCGAGGATCAGGACGACGTCCAGCACGTCTACGTCAACTTCGCCCTGTCGGACGCGCTGGTGGCCAAGCTGCAGGCCTGAGCACGGCCAAGCCGCGGGCGCCGCTCACGCGCCTGCGGCTGCCAGTTCCGCCCCGAAGCGGTCCTGCGCGTAGCGCTCCACCGAGAAGGTGTCGTCGGGCAGCTGGACCATGAAGCGCTCGGCCACCTCGGTCAGCACGATGTCGGGCCGGACGCGCTCGATATACGGCCAGTCCAGGGAGGTGCTCCAGATGAAGTGCACCTCGCGGAACGTCTCGGCCAGCATGATCGTCAGCATGTACGGCATGACGTGCGAGAAAGAATCGCCGAACAGCGCCAGCCGGCGCGGATCGGTGGCCTTGGCGTTCCCGTAGATCACGTGCGCGCCGACATGCAGCGTGTGGAGCAGGCCGGCCTTCTCCCGGGCTTCGACGATCGGGCTGCCATAGGTCCGGACCGCGTCCTGCTGCATCAGGACGGTGCGTGAGCGCGCCCGCCGGGACGGGTCGAAGGCGCTGCCCAAATCGCCGTCGTGGTCGGTCTCGAAGGACGGCCGCTCCCGCAGATCCGGCCGGGGCTCGGCGCCCAAAGCCCGGCAGATCTCCGCGTAGGCGAGATAGCAGCCGTCGGCGGACCAGTGGGTGTCGGTCCGGCAGTAGAGATCGGCCGTATCGCGCTGCACCCGCATCGGCGTCACCAGATCGATGCAGGTCTGGCGCCAGCGCGTCCGTCGGCGCCAGGCCGCATAGAGGCCGAAGGGCCCGCGGAAGCGACCCGGCGGGGGCTCGTTGTGCAGGAGCCGATAGGCCGGCGAGGCGCTCGGCCGGATGGTCAGCCCGTCGAGCCGGTGATCGTAGATCATCAGCTTCTCCGGGGCGACGACGTGGCGGTACAGGATTCCCTGGGCGCGCAGGCGCCGCTCCCGCATCGTCACGAGGCTGCGCCACTGCCAGATCAGCTCCGTGGTCTCCTCCGGCCGCTCGTACTGGCCCAGCACGTCGTTGCGCCCGGTCTTCAGGAACAGCCATCCATCCTGGCCGACATGGATGTGGTCGGGCGTGCTCGAAGCCATGGCGCACTCGTGAAATGGCTCCCCGCTCGAACGGCCGCCCGGGACAGCGGATTCGGCAGCAAGGAGCGGGATGCCGGCACGGCGGCGGACGGACAGAGTGCTGCGCGCGTCCTCCACCGCCCGGCAGGCCCCCTCATGCCCCTCCCCAACGCCCACGCCAAGCCGCATAGTGCCGCCGCCATGAACAACGGTCCAAGGTCAGACCTCAGCGACGCCGAGCGCTGGGCGGCCCTCGCCGCCCGCGACGCGCGGGCCGACGGCACCTTCGTGTACGCGGTCCGCACCACGGGTGTGTATTGCCGCCCGAGCTGTGCCGCGCGGGCAGCGCGGCCCGAGAATGTCAGCTTCCATCGAACCTGCGCGGAGGCCGAGGCTGCCGGTTTCCGCCCGTGCCGGCGCTGCCGCCCCGACGAGCCCGGCCTCGCCGCGCGCCGGGCCGAGGCGGTCGTCCGCGCCTGCCGCCTGATCGAGTCGGCCGAGACGATGCCGTCGCTCGCCGAACTCGCCCGCACCGCCGGCCTGAGCGCCTACCACTTCCACCGGGTGTTCAAGGCTGCCACCGGCGTGACGCCCAAGGCCTATGCCGCCGCCCACCGCGCCGCCGTGGTGGCCCGGCGGCTGCCCGGCGCCGCCTCGGTCACGGAGACGCTGTACGAGGCCGGCTACGGTGCGGCGAGCCGCTTCTATGCGGGGGGCGCGCCACGCCTCGGCATGGCGCCGGCGGCCTATCGGACGGGGGGCGCCGGTCTGCGCATCCGGTTCGGCATCGGCGCCTGCACGCTCGGCGCGATCCTCGTCGCCGCCACGGAGGCGGGCGTCTGCGCCATCCTCCTCGGCGACGCGCCCGAGCCGCTCCTGCACGATCTTCAGAGCCGCTTTCCCGCCGCGGAGATCGAGGGCGGCGACCCGGCCTTCGAGAGCTGGATGGCGCAGGTCATCGGTCTCGTGGAGGCGCCGGGCAGCGGCCTCGACCTGCCGCTCGACATCCGCGGCACGGCCTTCCAGCAGCGGGTCTGGGCAGCGCTGCGGAAGATCCCGGTCGGATCCACGGCGACCTACGCGGAGATCGCCCGGGCGATCGGCCTGCCGACGGCGATGCGCGCGGTCGCGCAGGCCTGCGGGGCGAATCCGGTGGCGGTCGCCATCCCCTGCCACCGGGTCGTGCGCTCGGACGGCGCCCTGTCGGGCTATCGCTGGGGCGTCGCGCGCAAGCGCGCGCTGCTCGACCGGGAGGCGGAGGGCTGAAGCCCGGCATCGCGCGCGAAGACGATGGTCGGCCTAGCGCCGGCCGCCCCCCGGACCGCCGAACCCGCCGCCAAAGCCGCCTCCACCGGGGCCCGGACCTGGACCCCCGGGAGGACCGCCGAATCCCCCGGGGCCGCCGGGGAACGCCCCCGGAGCGGCCGGCGGTGCGCCGCCGAATCCGCCGCGGGGCGCCCCGAATCCGCCGGGACCCTCCGCCCCGGGGACGACCGTGCCCCCCGGCCGGGTGTCGATCGCGGGGCCGCGCGGCTCGCCGATGCCGCCAGGGCCGCCGATGCCGCCCTGCCGGCCGCCGGGCTCGGCTCCGAACCGACCGGGCAGCTCATCGGGGAGATTGCGCAGGTCGAGCCGGTCGCGTTCCCGCTCGAACCGCGGGGCATCCGGCTGTTGCGGCTCGGGCGCGATGCGGTTCTCGATCCGCAGCCGCTCCACCGTCAGGTCGCCGTCCCGCGCGATGGCTGCGGTCAGCACAGCCTTCACGCTCCCGGCGCGCGGAACGCGCGCGCCCGGGCGCCCCGCAACGGCATAGCCCGCGCCGACATCGAAGCCGCTGCCGGACCGGCCAATATAGGCCTCGATCGAGACCTGCTTCAGCCCCGGCGGGAATGGCAGGCCGACCTGCGCGGCGTTGGTCACGGTGAGGACGCCGTTCGCCGCCGTGCCCGTCACCAGGGCGCGACGGCCCGTCGGGAGGGTGTCGGCCCCCGCGATGCGCAGGCCGCCGATCCCGAGGCCGCCCGCGATCCGCTGCACCGGCCCGGCGACGCGGTCGGGCCCGGAATCCCGCGCCTCGATCAGGCTCGCCACGATCACGCCGTCGGGCCGCCGCAGCCCGCTCACCGCGACCCGCGCCCCCGGCTTCCAGGCGCCGGTGAGACCCGCCGTCGAGACCCGCTGGCCGAGGACCACCAACCGCCCCGGCGCGACCGATTCCACCGGCCCGACCACCTCGCTGGTCACGTCGATCCGCCCCGTGGCGAGCCCGGCGCCCTCCGGCCGGGCCACCACGTGGACTACCTGCCCGATCTTGAGGTCGGCCGTCTTCGCCGCCGTGCCGTCGATGCGCACCTCGACGTCCGGCGGATAGGCGATGCGCAGGTCGTTGACGATGATCGAGCCGAAGCGGCGGATCGTGCCGATCACGCCGGTGCCGCCGATCCCGCGGTCGCCCTCGCCGAGGGGCCCGTTGCGGGGCTCGTCGGTCCGCATCATGCCGGTGCCGCCGATGCCCTGGTCGCGCGGCGCCTCCTGCGGCCGGACGGGGGCCGGCAGAAAGGTCGCGGCGCCCGCGAGCAGGCGCAGGACGAACCGGCGGTTGGGCAAGACGCGCACCGGCCGGCCTCTCACCGCTCGTCCTTGGGTTGCGCTGAGGGCGCCGCTTCCGTGTAGACGTAGAGACCGAAATTCCACCGATGCGTGCCGCCGGGATCGGTCTGGCAGGCGGCGTGCGCTTCCCGGTTGGCCTGCTGCAGCGCCTCCATGGCGATCTCGCGGGCGCGCGCCTCGAGTTTGATTGCGAGGTCCTTGGACAGGCCGTCGTAATGGACCGCCCGCTCCAGGAAGCGCGGTGCGTCGCCGACGATGTTGGCGACGGCGGCCGCGATGTGGTCGTGCAGGTTGCGGCCGAAATAGTAGAGCTGCGGCCCCTCGGCGCCGTCGCCCCGCGGCACGTAGGCCGCCTCGGCGAGAACGATCCGGTCCTGTGGATCCGTGAAGGCGAGGCCCCGGTCGAGCCACTCGTCCAGGACTGCCCGTGGCCGCAGATCGCGGGTCACGCCCGAGACCAGGGTCTCGAAGGAGGGGGCGTTGCCGTCGGCGGTCCGCGGCAGCGGCAGGGGATGACCCTGCGGGTCGGTGAAGGCCGGATCGGCGATCCAACGGGCGATGATCCGGCTGGTGCGCGAGACGACCGCCGGCACGGCGCTCACCGGGGCGCCGGCCCCGCGCAGGCGCCGCACCTCCTTGCGGTGGATGCCGGTGAGCAGCGAGACGCGGCTGTCGGTCTGCTCCTTGCCGGTGAGGGCGAAATCGTACTCGGCGACGTTCACGTAGAGCTCGCGCAACAGGTCGGTCAGCGCAGGGAAGGTGATTCCACGGGCCACCAGCAGGCGCACGAGGGGGCGCAGCAGCCGCGCCAGCGGCGCGTGCAGGCTCGCGCCGTCCCGCGGAGTATCGGCAGTTTCAGACATGATCGCATGGTGGCGGTTTGTGCCGTGGGATACAATCCCACTGCGTGCGGCGGCGCACCTCGATCCGCTGATTTCGAATTGACGTGGGATTTTTGCACACGTACATCGACGGCGTGGTCAAATTTCCCACGTAAAGCGAGGAGCACAGGACCATGACCGTTCCGACACGCCGACTGGTCCTGGAGACGCTACCGCCCCTCACTCTGCCTCCGGCCTCCGGGTTCCGCCCGCGGCAGAACGACCCCCTTCCGCGGCTCCGGCGCATCGTCTGCGTCGCCGCCGCGCTCACGCTGCCCGTCCTCGGTGTGGCTGTCGCGGAAACGGTCCACCGCGCCGCCGCACCGAAGGCGCCGCAGGCCGCCGCTCCCGTCATCCCCTCAGGCGGGGCGGCGGCACCTGCCGCTCTCGGCGTGCCCAAACGTGCCCTCCGGACCATGAGGACCGCGATGCAGACGCCCGGATACCGGGAGGACCGGTCATGACCACCCTGTCCAGCCTTCGCACCGCGCATCCGGCGCCGACCTGCGGCGGAGCAGCCATCCTCGATCTCGCACTCTGCCTGATTCTGGCGGTGACCGTCGTCGGCCTGCTCCTCCTGACCCTGTGATCCTGCGGCTCCGCCGCCTTCCACGACGAGATGTCCATGACGCTCAAGATCCACGCAGCCCTTACGGGAGCCGCGGCCTGCTGCTTCGCGTTCGCCGCTCAGGCGGCCGATCTGCCGCGCCGTGCGCCGCCCCCACCGCTGCCGCCGTCGCTGCCGGTCTTCACCTGGACCGGCTTCTACGCCGGCGTGAATGCGGGATACGCCTTCCGCACCGGAAGCAGCGGCTTCACCGATCCGACCTACGGCGCGGTCACGGGCGGCGGCCGGGGCGGCGGCTTCGCCGGTGGCGGCCAGATCGGCTACAATTATCAGTTCACGCCCGGCTCCGGCTTCGTGGTCGGCTTCGAGACCGATCTCCAGGGCACCGCCTTCGCCAAGGCGGATGCAGCCTATCTCGGCACCACGCCGTACTACAGCGTTCGGCCGAGCCTCGACTATTTCGGGACGGTCCGCGGCCGGCTCGGCTACGCCATGGACCGCGTCCTCATCTACGGGACCGGCGGCTTCGCGTATGGCGGCGGCACGCGCTCGACCTATGCGGGATCCTATCCCTACACCCTGCCGGCGACCGATCGGACCGGCTATGCGGCCGGCGGCGGCATCGAATACGCCTTCACCGAGAAGCTTTCCGCCAAGGTGGAGGCCCTCTACCTCCATCTCGGTCGCGGATCGTCCGCTGCTACGTACTACAACGCCAGCGTTCCGGCATATTATGGTGCCGGCAAACAGGAATCTGGTTTCGCCTTGGTCAGGGCCGGCGTGAATTATAGATTCTAACAAATATTCGCTGTCGGAGATCTTGACGCTTCCCGTGGGCTGGGACGCCATACGCGACGTTCGGCTTCGCGAATCCGTCGGCCGCGCGAACGAGGTCATGGCCGGTGCAGGGCGGCGATTCCGAATGTCGCGCGGGCGTTGCCGTGCGGGATCGAGGGTCTTCTCCGACAGGATCGGCCGTGAGCATCCCCAAACCGACCACCCTCACGACAGCTTTGCTCGCCTTCGGGCTCGCGGCCTGCGCCGTAACGGTGCGGGCCCAGGAGATCATCCCGCCCGGACCCACCGGGCGCGGTGCCATCCTGATCTACGGAAACTTCTGCGGGCCGGGTAACCGGGGTCCCGGATTCCGGCCGATCGACGCGCTGGACCAGGCCTGCGCCCGTCACGATATCTGCTCGGCCGATCCGATGTCGGGCACGCTAACGAGCTGCGCGTGCAATCGGCGCCTCACGGTCGAGGCCGGTGTGGTCGCCCGGGATCCGCGCGCGCCCGCTCACACCCGGGAGGCGGCGCGATTCATCTCGGATTTCTCCGCGGCGCTGCCCTGCCAATAGGCCGCGCCGCGGGGACGAGCGGCAGTGTCGGTCAGGCGGCGTCCGCCGGGCTGGCCGCCGCCTTCGGGCCGCCCTTGGCGACGCCCACCAGGGCCGGGCGCAGGACGCGATCACCGATGACGTAGCCCGCCTGCACGACCTGCACGACGGTACCGGCCGGAACCTCCGCGTTCGGCACCTCGAACATGGCCTGATGGCGGTTCGGGTCGAACTTCTGGCCCTGGGGCTCGACGATCTTCACGCCGTGGCGCTCAAGGGTCTTGGCGAGGTCGCGCTCGGTGAGTTCGATCCCGTCGATCAGACCCTTCAGGGCGCCGTCGGCCGTGGACTTCGCATCGTCCGGCACGCTGTCGAGGGCGCGGCGGATGTTGTCGGCGACGTTGAGAACGTCCCGGGCGAAGTTGGTCACCGCGTAGGCGCGCGCGTCGGCGACCTCGCGCTCCGTCCGGCGGCGCAGGTTCTCCATCTCGGCGAGGGTGCGCAGCGTCCGGTCCTTGAGCTCGTCGCGCTCGGCGGTCAGCAGAGCCAGGGCCTCCGCGACGGGATCGACGGAGGCCGACTCGCCGCCCTGACCCGCGGGCGCGGAATCCTGGGCCGCGCCGGCACCGGCTTCGACCGTGGTCTGGCGCTGGTCATCCTGAGGCATGTCGTTGCTCGTCATCACGTTTCAGTCGTGGGCGGGAATCGGTGAGGGATCGTGGAATCGGCGCTGATATCTGGCCAAGGGGTCGCGAAATCAACCCGTCCGCTCACGCCTCGCGCGGCGGCGGGGCCGCCACCAGCGCCTCCAGACCCTCGGCCTTCAGCGTGGCGACGTCGTGCGCGAACACGTCCATCACGGCGCTGCGGATTGCGGCCTGCCGGTCGGGCTGCGTCACCCGGGTGCCGGTGAGGTCGGTGACGTAGAAGACGTCCACGGCGCGTTCGCCAAAGGTCGCCACATGCGCCGACGTGATGTTGAGCGACAGCCGGCTGAAGGCGGTGGTGAGCTCGTAGAGCAGGCCCGGCCGGTCGAGGCCGGTGATCTCCACGACGGTCTCCCGGCTCGACAGCGCGTTGTCGATGATCACGTCCGGCGGCACCGGGAAGGTCTTGGCGCGGGTGCTCGCCGTCGGGTGCTTGTCGGCGACGAGGTCGGCGATGCGGATCTCGCCCTTCAGCGCGCGCTCGATCGCCGCCGTGATGCGCTTGGTCCGGCGCAGCTCGTCCTCGTCGCGCTCGAAGGCGCGGGAGATGAAGATCGTGTCGAGGGCAAACCCGTCCGTGGTGGTGAAGATCTGCGCGTCGACGATGTTGCTCCCCGCCGCCGCGCAGGCGCCGGTGACGATGGCGAGCAGGCGGGGATGATCCGGCGAGTAGATGGTGATCTCGGTCACGCCCCGAACCGGATCGAGGGCCACGTCCGTGGCGCTGGTCCGTCCGTCGCGCACCACGTCGCGCAGGAAGATCGCGTTCTTCAGCTGGCGCGTGCCGTCGACCTTCAGCCAGTAGGCCTGGCTGTGCCGCGCCGCGTAGGCATCGAACTCCTCCGAGGCCCAGCCCGGCAGCTGCTCGCGCAGGCCCATCTGCACGAGGCGCACCCGGTCGGTGCGGGCGATCTCGGAATGGCCGCCTGACAGGTAGACTTCGGTCTCGTCGTACAGCGTGCGGATCAAAGTGCCCTTCCAGGCGGTCCAGACCCCCGGCCCGACGGCGGTGATGTCGGCCACCGTCAGGATGGTCAGGAGTTTCAGCCGCTCCAGGCTCTGCACGCTCGCGGCGAACCGCTCGATCGTCTTGGCGTCCGAGAGGTCGCGGCTCTGCGCCGTCATGGACATCAGCAGATGGTGTTCCACGAGCCAGCGCACGGTCTCGGTCTCGGCCTGGTTCAGGCCGAAGCGCGGGCAGAGCTTCTCGGCGATGGCGGCGCCGGCGATCGAGTGGTCCTCAGGCCGGCCCTTGGCGATGTCGTGCAGCAGGATCGCCACGTAGAGCGCCATGCGATTGTGGATCGTATGCACGAGGCGCGAGACCAGCGGATAGGTCTCCTGGACCCGGCCCGATTCGATGTCGGCCAGGACGCCGACCGTGCGCAGCAGATGCTCGTCCACGGTGAAGTGGTGGTACATGTTGAACTGCATCATCGCGACGATGCGGCCGAAATCCGGGATGAAGCGGCCGAGCACGCCCGCCTCGTTCATCTCGCGCAGCGCCTCCTCCGGGGCGTTCCGCGAGGTGAGGATCTCGACGAACAGGCGATTCGCCTCGGGGTCCACGCGCAGCGACGGGTTCACGAGGCGCAGGGACCGGTTGGCCAGCCGCTTGGCGTCCGGATGGATCGCGAGGTTGTGCCGGTCGGCGAGCCAGAACAGCCGGATCAGGTTCACGGGGTCGCGCTCGAAGGCGTCCTCCGCCCGCAGGTTCACCCGGCCGTGGTCGATCCAGAAATCCTCTGCCTCCATGGCGGTTGCCCGGAACCGGTCGCGGAACCGGCCGATCCAGCGGTCGAGCACCGGGGTGCGCTTGGCATGGCGCGCCTCCAGCTCCGCGCAGACGATGGCGGTGAGGTCGCCCACGTCCTTGGCGATGCGGAAATAGGCCTTCATGAAGCGCTCGACGCCGGAGAGGCCGCCCCGGGGCTCGTAGCCGAAGCGCTCGGCGATCCGCGGCTGCAGGCCGAAGGACAGGCGCTCCTCCGCGCGCTTCGTCACGAAGTGCATGTGGCAGCGCACCCGCCACAGAAACTCGTCGCAGCGCTCGAACAGCGCGTATTCCTCCGGGGTGAACAGCCCGGCGCTCACGAGTTCCAGCTGGTCGCGGACCCGGTAGGTGTATTTGGCGATCCAGAACAGGGTGTTCAGGTCGCGCAGGCCGCCCTTGCCGTCCTTGACGTTGGGCTCGACGAGGTATCGGGAGGTGCCGGCCTTGGAGACGCGCATGTCGCGCTCGCGCAGCTTCGCCTCCACGAACTCGGCGGCGGATCCGACCACCAGCTCGGCGTCGAAGCGGGTCACGAGCTCCTCGTAGAGGATCCGGGTGCCGAACAGGTATCGCGCTTCCAGGAGGGCGGTGCGGATCGTCATGTCGGCCCGCGCCTCGCGCAGGCATTCCTCCACCGACCGGGTGGCGTGGCCGACCTTCAGCTTCAGGTCCCACAGGACGTAGAGCATCCCCTCGACGACGCTCTCCGACCACGCCGTCTGCTTGTAGGGAAGCAGGAACAGCAGATCGATGTCCGAGCCCGGCGCCATCGTGCCCCGGCCGTAGCCGCCGGTGGCGACCACCGCGAGCTGCTCACCGGTCGACGGATTGTCGTTGGGATAGAGGCGCCAGACCACGGCATCGTGAATCGCCCGGACCACCGCATCGGTGAGGTTCGACAAGGTCTGCGCGCAGCGCAGCCCGTTGCGGTCCTCGAGGAGCTGCGCCTCGGCGGCGCGGTGGCCCTCTTCGATGACCCGGCGCAGTTGCGGCACGAGCGCGGCCCGGAGCTTCGTGGGCTCACGGGCCTCGCGGTCGAGGTTCTCCAGAACCGTGTTGAGGGCTGCGACGGGATCGAACATGGCTCCCGTTAGCATGATATCCCGACACCGCCAGCCACGCGGCCCCGCCGCTATTCCGCAGCCGGCAGGTCGAGGGCGAGCAGCCGCGCCGTGCGGGTGCGGGTCGCCGCCCGGGGCTCCGCCTCGCTCGCCTGCCGCCGCGCGTCCGCGATCGCCGCATGGACGCCGTCCACCGCCAGGATCAGCGCGCTGACCGTCCGCGCATCGATGCTGCGTTCACGGGCGTAACAGACGACGTCCGCCACCAGCCCGTCGGTCTCGATCGCGATCGCATCGAGTTCGGCGGCGCTGGTCGCCGCCCGCACCTCGCGCATGATGTCGAGGAGCCGGTCGAGGACGAAGTCCACGCGCTCCCGGCGCTTGCGGGCGAGGCGCTGGCCGATCCAGGCGATGCCGGACCCGATCGTGCCGCCGAAAAAGGCGAACAGGTAGATGTAATCCTCGTAGCGATCGAGGAAGGTCTGCTGCTCGCGCTCGAAATAGTCGACGGCGCCGGGGTGGTTCGGCAGGCGCGCCGAGGTCGCCGCCACGGTGGTGTCGAAGTCCGGCGCCTTCATCAGCTTGGCCACCGGCGCCGCCGAGGCCAGACGCGAGCGCCACTCGAACAGGTGCTGCGTCGCCGAGGCAACCGCGACCCGGCTGACCGTGCCCCGCGCCATCAGGCGGTAGGACGCGCCGACGGTCTTGATCTCCTCGTCGGGGCGCTTCGGCCGGCCGCCGAAGGTGCCGGCCGGAATCGTGACCGCTTGCAATTCGGGGAAGCGCTGCAGGATCGCGTCGCCGTCCGGGATCGAGACGAAGCCGACCTTCCGCTCCGGCGAGCCCAGCTCGACGGCGCGGACCACGGAAGCCGCGGGCTTGGAGGCGGGGCTCGCGATCACCGCTACCGCATCGACGCGTTTGTCGGCGAGGGCTGCGGTCACCTCGCCGATCTTGAGCGGCACCACGGTGACATGACCGGGCTCCGCCTCGGCGGCAGGGCTGGCCTCCGGCGCGTCCGCGCCCGCATTGTCCGGCACGAGGTCGTAGAAGGAGAGCAGGTTCGTCAGGAAGGACAGGTCGGCGCTGTGCCGGACCACGATGCCGAGCCGCTTGCGCGCGAGCGCGGGGATGTCGTCGATATCGGCCGCCTCCGGCGCCGCGATGACCAGGGCCTCGTCGTGCAGGATCGCGAGGGTCAGCCCGTTCTCGGGCAGGAACACGTCCGGCCGGACCACGGCGAGGTCGGCCTTGTTCCGCTGAAGCGCGAGGGCGCTGTCGCGCACGTCGCCGTAGCGCACGACCTTGAGCCGGACATCCTCGCGTGCCCGGTCGAGGGCGCTGGCATAGGCTTCGATCAGCGCGGCCTCGGGGCCGTCCTGCGGGCCGACCGCCACCGTCAGGGTATTCGGGCGCGACAGATAGACGATTGCGGCCGCGGCCGCGGCGAGCCCCAGGGCAACGAGGACCAGGAGCCATTCACGCCGCATCAGGATAGCTGCCGCACGTGGCAGCCGAAGGTTCCGTCGACCTTGCGGATCGCCTGACGAAGAACGGTGGTTCGGGCCATGGCCGAGCCTGTCGCGTTGCGCGCGTTCCATGCCCGAGTCATGGAACGCAAACCTGTCGAGATCGTGAAGAACCGGTGAAATCTCCATTCGTTGCAGGATCCGCGCCAGAAGGTCGCGACCGCGAGATCAAGCCGCCCGGCCCTGTGAGCCCGGCGTGGCTGGAGCGGGCGGCGCTCCATTATCTGGAGCGCTACAGCGCCTCGACCGAGATGCTGCGCCGGACCCTTGCGCGCCGCGTCCAGAAGCGGGCCCGCGCCCGGGGCGAGGATCCCGCGCTCTTCACCGACCTCGTTACGGCGACCGTCGCGCGGGCGGTGTCGGCCGGCCTCGTGGACGACGCGCGCTTCGCCGACACCCGCCTCGCCACCCTGCGCCGCCGCGGCACGTCGAGCCGCGGCGTCTCGGCCAAGCTCGCCGCCAAGGGTGTTCCGCGCGATGTCGTCGAGGCCGCCATGCTGGCGGAGCGCGACGCCCTGCCGGACGGTGAGGCGGAGGCGATCGAGGACCAGGCCGCGCGGGCCTACGCCAAGCGGCGGCGCCTCGGGCCGTATCGCCGCCCGGATCAGCGGGCGGCGCACCGCGACCGGGACCTCGCCGCCCTGGCCCGGGCCGGCTTCGCCTACGACCTCGCCCGCCGGGTGGTCGATCTGGAGCCGGACGACATGGTGTGACGGGTGCGGCATCGCGGCCCGGGGTGAAAGGCGGAGCGGCCTTGCACCTTTGGCCGGGTTGTTCATTGTCTGTTCGATGGACGAGACCCTGGCCAAGAAGCTGCGCATCCTCGCGGATGCCGCCAAGTACGACGCCTCCTGCGCCTCCTCGGCCGCGCCGAAGCGCGCGGCGGGCAAGGACGGGCTCGGGTCGACCACCGGGGCGGGGATCTGCCACGCCTATACGCCGGACGGGCGCTGCGTCTCGCTGCTGAAGATCCTGCTGACCAACTGGTGCCTGTTCGATTGCGCCTACTGCGTGAACCGGCGCTCCTCGAACGTGCGGCGGGCCAAGTTCACCGTCGAGGAGGTTGTGAACCTCACCCTGAACTTCTACCGGCGCAACTACATCGAGGGCCTGTTCCTCTCGTCGGGCATCATCAAGTCGCCGGACCACACCATGGAGCTTCTGACCCGCGTGGCGAAGTCGCTGCGGCGCGATCACGGCTTTGCCGGCTACATTCACCTGAAGTCGATCCCGGAGGCGAGCCCCTGGCTGATCGAGGAGGCCGGTCTCTACGCCGACCGGCTCTCGATCAACGTCGAGCTGCCCACCGAGGCGAGCCTGGAACGCCTCGCCCCTGAGAAGGACGGCGCCGCGATCCAGGGGGCGATGGCCCAGATCGGCGAGCGCATCGTGCAGGCCAAGGCCGAGAAGCGCCGCTTCTCGCCGGCCGGCCACTCGACGCAGGTGATCGTCGGGGCGGACGCCACCACCGACGAGGCGCTGATCCGCAAGAGCGCGCTGCTCTACGGCAGCGTCGGCCTGAAGCGGGTCTATTACTCGGCGTTCAGCCCGATCCCGGACGGGTCCGCGATCCTGCCGCCGAAGCCGCCGCCGCTCCAGCGCGAGCACCGGCTGTACCAGGCCGACTGGCTGCTGCGGTATTACGCATTCACCCCCGACGAAGTGGCCGACGCCTCGGAGGGCGGGATGCTCGCCCTCGACATCGACCCGAAGCTCGCCTGGGCGCTGAAGCACCGGGACAAGTTCCCCGTGGACGTGAACAAGGCCGATCGGGAATGGCTTCTGCGGGTGCCGGGGCTCGGCGCCCGGGCCGTGGACAAGATCGTGAAGGCGCGCCGGCACGCGACCCTGCGCCTCGACGACGTTGCCCGCCTGACCTCGGGCTTGAAGCGGGCCCGGCCGTTCCTCGTCGCCGCCGATCATCGTCCGGTGGGGCTCACCGACCGGCTCGACCTGCGGGCGCGACTGGTCGAGCCGGCGGCGCAACTGAGCCTGTTTTGAGAAAGGTCGCAGACGCGATGCTCCGTTCCCCTGCGAGCGGACACGGGAATGCCGGCGCGCCGCGCGCCATGCTCCTGCGCCCGGGCGCCGATCTCGACGGCTTCCGCACCGCCGTCCGGAGCCTCGTCGCGGAGGGTGTCCCACCCGAGGGGGTGACATGGTCGGAGGCGGCCTCCCCCGGCCTGTTCGGCACCGGCGCGGCGCATGCCCTCAGCCCGCCGCTAGCCCTGCCGAAGCCCGTCGCCGCTCTGATCCCGCAGGTGATCCCGCACCGCGATCCGGAACGCTATGGGCTGCTCTACGCGCTGATCTGGCGCGTCTGCCACGGCGAGCGGCATTTGATGGATGTCGGCAGCGATCCGCTGGTCCACCGCCTGCACCGTCTGGCCAAGGCGATCGGGCGCGACCTCCACAAGATGCACGCCTTCCTGCGCTTCCGCCGGGCTGAGGGGCCGGATGGGGAGCGCTACATCGCGTGGTTCGAGCCGGATCACCACATTCTCGAGGCTGCGGCGCCGTTCTTCGTCAATCGCTTCCGCGGGATGCGCTGGTCGATCCTCACGCCGGACGGATCGGCGCATTGGGATACGGAGGCCTTGACCTTCGGACCGCCGGGCGACCGCGCGCAGCTGCCGGAGGGCGATGGGTTCGAGGCCGGCTGGCAGACCTACTACGAGAGCACGTTCAACCCGGCCCGCACCAACCTGAAGGCCATGCGGGCCGAGATGCCGAAGAAGTACTGGCACAACATGCCCGAGACGGCCGCCATCCCCGCCCTCGTCCGCGCGGCGGCCGGGCGCACCGAAGCGATGATCGAGAGGGAGCCGACCATGCCCACACGCCGCGACCCGGCCCGCGCCGTCGCCGCCATGGCCGACCAGGACCCGAAGACCCTGGAGGAGCTGAACGCGATCATCCGACGGACCGAGCCGCTGGTCGCGGGCGCCACCCAGGCCGTGCTCGGCGAGGGGCCGGTGGGCGCCACGATCGCCTTCGTGGGCGAGCAGCCCGGCGATCAGGAGGATCGGCAGGGCCGACCCTTCGTCGGACCGGCGGGGCAACTGCTCTCCCGCGCCATGGCGGAGGCCGGGATCGACCGTGGGGCGAGCTATCTCACGAATGCGGTCAAGCACTTCAAGTTCGAGGAACGCGGCAAGCGCCGCATCCACCAGAAGCCGACGGCGGGCGAGGTCAGCCATTACCGCTGGTGGCTGGACCGGGAATTGGACTTCGTGGCTCCGAAGCTCGTGGTCGCCCTCGGCGCGACCGCGGTGCTGGCGCTGACCGGCAAGGCCGTCCCGATCACCCGGGCGCGGGGCCCGTTCCGGTTCGACCGGTTCGACAACCGCTTCCAGGGCTTCATCACGGTCCACCCCTCCTACCTGCTGCGCCTACCCGACGAGGCGAAGGAAGAGGCCTACGCGGCGTTCGTGGACGACCTGCGCCGGGTGGAGGCCCTGGGGCAAGAGCTCGCGGCCTGATCCTCCAACCCCGCGGTTCTGCTATGCTGATGGCCGCCGATTCCCTCCGGTCCCGCCGCCATGGACAAGCAGCTCGCCCTCGACATCCTCCGCACGAACGAAGCGGAACTGCGCCGCCGCGGGGTGCTGCATGCGGCGCTATTCGGTTCGGTCGCCCGTGGGGACGCCGGGGACGATAGCGACCTCGACGTGCTGATCGACATCGATGCGCCCGTCGTCGGCGGTCTCTTCGGCTATGTCGGGTTGTGCCATTTCATCGATGATCTGTTTCCGATCCGGGTCGACGTGGCGGACCGGGCGGCCCTCAAGGATCGGGTCCGAAAGCACGCAGAGCGCGATGCCGTTTTCGCTTTCTGAGCGCGAGCGGACCGCCTGCGCCGACATCATCGCCAACGCCGAGCGTGCCGCTCGCTTTGTGGCGGGGTTCACGCTCGAGACTTTCGGGGCGGACGAGCGCACGCACTTCGCAGTCATGCGTTGCCTGGAGATCGTCTCGGAGGCGAGCCGCCGATTGAGCGCCGAGACGAAGGACCGGTATGCGGACGTGCCGTGGCGACAGATCGCGGATGCGGGCAACGTCTATCGCCACAGCTATCACCGGGTGACGCTGGACATCGTCTGGCTCACCGTCCACCACGAGTTGCCCGTTCTCGTCGCGGCCTGCCGCGCCGAACTCGCCCGCGCGCCCGATTCCTGATCGCCCCGAGCCGCCTGAGCCCATGACCGACGCGAAGCCCGAAATTAAGTCCGTGGGCCCCGGCGATCAGGTGATCCTGGTCGACGGCTCGTCGTTCATCTTCCGGGCCTATTTCCAGTCGATCAATCAGGACCAGAAGTACAATTCGCGCCCCTCCGACGGGCTGCCCACCGGCGCCGTGCGGCTGTTCTGCACGAAGATCGCGCAGTTCCTGCAGGACGGCGCCGCCGGCACGATGCCGACGCATCTCGGCATCGTCTTCGACAAGTCGGAAGGGTCGTTCCGCAAGGAGATGTTCCCAGACTACAAGGGCCACCGCCCGGACGCGCCCGACGACCTCAAGCGGCAGATGCCCCTGATGCGCGACGCGGTGCGGGCCTTCGGCCTGCATGCGGTGGAGCTGGAACGCTACGAGGCCGACGACCTCATCGCGACCTATACCCGCCAGGCCGAGGCACGGGGCGCGGGCGTCATCATCGTCTCCTCCGACAAGGATCTGATGCAGCTCGTGGGACCGCAGGTGCGGTTCTACGATTTCGAATCCGGTGCAAAGGGCAAGCCGGGCTACCGGCCCGAGCGCAACCTCGATGTCGAGGCGATCATCGCCAAGTGGGAGGGGCTTCAACCCAACCAGATCGGCGACGCGCTGGCGCTGATCGGCGACACCTCCGACAACGTACCGGGCGTCCCCGGCATCGGCTTGAAGACCGCCGCGGCGCTGATCAAGGAGTTCGGCAGCCTCGAGGCGCTGCTGGAGCGGGCGGGCGAGATCAAGCAACCCAAGCGCCGGGAAACCCTGCTCGCCAACGTCGATCAGGCTAAGCTGTCTCGAAAACTCGTGGCGCTGATGGAGGATGTGCCGGTCCCGGTGCCGCTCGACGAACTCGGCGTGCCGAAGCCCGACCCGGAGAAGCTCGTCGGCTTCCTGAAGGCGATGGAGTTCAACACCCTGACGCGCCGCATCGCCCAGATGCTGCACGTCGACCCCGAGGCGGTGAAGCCCGATCCGCGGCTCCTGCCCGGCGCCCGGCCGCACGGCTACGGCAACGGGGCCGGCGGCAGCGACGCGGTGCCATTCTTCGGCGATTCCGTGCCGCCGGATCCCGAGACCGCGGCGGCCGGGGCCGAGCGCCCGCCGGGCGCCGCACCGCCCGAGGGCGGCGCGGTGGACCCCTTCGCGGATCTCGACCTGCCGGACGCGCCCGCCAAGCCCCGGGCCCCCGTCGAGGCGACGCCCGGCAACGTCGTGGCGGCCCGGGCCGCGGAGGCCGTGGCCCCCTTCGACACCGCCGCCTACGAGACCGTCACGTCTCTGGAGCAGCTCGACGCCTGGATCGCCGAGGCCGAGGAAGCCGGTGTGATCGCGGTCGACACCGAGACGGACGCGCTCGACGCCCACAAGGCCGGCCTGGTCGGCGTATCGCTGGCGGTGTCCACGGGACGGGCCTGCTACATCCCGCTGGCGCACGTGCAGGCCGCCAAGGTGCAGGCCGACGCCACCGACCTGTTCGGCGAAGGGGCCGCGCCCTCCGACGTGGTCGAGCCGGTCCCGGGCCAGATCCCCCTGAAGGATGCCGTCGCCCGACTGAAGCCGCTTCTGGAGAATCCCGGCGTCCTGAAGGTCGGCCAGAACCTCAAATACGATTGGGTCGTGCTCGCCCGCTACGGCGTCGAGGTGGCGCCCTTCGACGACACGATGCTAATCTCCTACGTCCTCGATGCCGGGAAGGGCGGGCACGGCATGGACGAGCTGGCCCGGCGCCATCTCGGCCACCAGCCGATCACCTTCTCGGACGTGGCCGGCACCGGCCGCAACAAGGTGAGCTTCGACCGGGTCGCGATCGACAAGGCCACCGCCTACGCGGCCGAGGATGCGGACGTGACGCTCCGCCTGTGGCGGATGATGAAGCCGCGCCTCGTCGCCGAGCACCGGGTCGCGGTCTACGAGACCCTGGAGCGCCCGCTCCTGCCGGTCATCGCCCGGATGGAGCAGCGCGGCATCCGGGTCGACCGGGACATGCTGAGCCGCCTCTCGGGGGATTTCTCGCAGATCCTCGTGCGCCTGGAGGAGGAAATCCAGGAGGATGCCGGCGAGAAATTCTCGGTGGGCTCGCCGAAGCAGATCGGCGACATCCTGTTCGGGAAGATGGGCCTGCCGGGCGCCAAGAAGACGCCCTCCGGCCAATGGGCCACACCGGCCACGCTCCTCGAAGAACTGGCCCAGGCCGGGCACGAACTGCCCAAAAAGATCCTGGAGTGGCGCCAGCTCTCGAAGCTGAAATCCACCTATACTGACTCGCTCCAGACCCATGCGGATCGCGAGACCGCGCGGGTCCACACCTCGTTCTCGCTGGCGGCGACCACTACGGGTCGGCTGTCCTCCTCCGAGCCGAACCTGCAGAACATCCCGATCCGCACCGAGGAGGGCCGGCGCATCCGCCGCGCCTTCGTGGCTGCGCCCGGCAACCGGCTGATCTCGGCGGATTATTCTCAGATCGAGCTGCGTCTCCTGGCCCACATGGCCGATATCCCGGAACTCCGGAAGGCGTTCGCGGACGGGATCGACATCCACGCGGCCACCGCCTCGGCGATGTTCGGCGTGCCGCTCAAGGACATGACGCCCGACCTGCGGCGCCGGGCGAAGACCATCAATTTCGGCATCATCTACGGCATCTCGGCCTTCGGGCTCGCCGACCGGCTCGGCATCGGCCGCGAGGAGGCTTCCGCGTTCATCAAGCAGTATTTCGAGCAGTTCCCCGGGATCCGCGACTACATCGATGCGACCAAGAAGAGCTGCCGGGACAAGGGCTACGTCACCACCCTGTTCGGCCGGGTGTGCCACTATCCGCAGATCCGCTCCAACAACCCGTCCGAGCGCGCCAGCGTCGAGCGGCAGGCGATCAACGCGCCGATCCAGGGCTCGGCCGCCGACATCATCCGCCGGGCCATGACCCGGATGGAAGGGGCTTTGGCCGACGAGAAGCTCGGGGTGCGCATGCTCCTGCAGGTCCACGACGAGCTGGTCTTCGAGGCTGCCGAGGACGAGGTGGAGCGGGCGATCCCGATCATCCGCGGCGTGATGGAGGAAGCGCCGGCGCCGGCCCTGACGCTGCGGGTGCCGCTGGTGGTGGAGGCCAACGCGGCGGGGAACTGGCAGGAGGCGCATTAGCGCGGATGGCGGCTGAACCTGGCCGTCCTCGCGACCGGAGCGGAGCGGGCCGGCACGACGCTCATCGATCCGGTGGGCGCGGGTTCAGGACAGGGGCGATGGCGTCGTCCTCGCGCGTCCGGTAGAGCGCCATCGGCTTGGTCGCGTGCGCCCGCTTGAGGGCGTCGTCGCGCCGTTCAGCACCGGGTTGGCCCGCAGGGTTTCGACGAAAGGGTGAAACCGGTCGCGGGAGCCGCCTCCGGCGGTCCATTGGACACCGAGATGCGCTGTTCGGTGCGCCTCCGTGGAGGACGAGAATTCGTCAGTTCAGCTCGATCCCGCGTTCCGGGCACGGCGAGATCGCCCTCGGTCAGGCACCCGGGTATCGCTGTCGCTCCAACATGCAGGATGCCCGCCGGGACGGGCAGGCTCGTCTGCAGAAGGTCGCTGACGAACGCGAACAGCCGTTCGGCTTCGGCGTGGGCTGCGTCGCTGTCGACTGAAATGCCGGCCGCCGGTTGTGCCGTCTGCCCTGGCCCACGCTCTTGCCCGTGCCCGGGTCAACGTATTTCGGCCGCACGGACTGTCGCCGGTCCAGAGGGCTGTGTTGGAGGCCTGCGCGGAGAGATCAGGTCAACGGATCGCCGCGATCCAGGCCCTGCCGTCCGGCAATCCCAGTCATTCCCGGGCACCCCCGGGCGAGCCCGGAACCCAGAGCCGCCGCCAGCCATGCCGGCACGCGGTCGAGGTCTGGATCCTGCTTCGCAGTCCCGGAATGACGGGGCTGTGACGTCGGGCTGTGACCTCGGGCTGGTCTCCGACTACAGGCATCCACAGGGCCCCCCTGGCTTGGAGATGGCGTCGAAGACGGTCATACGCGGTAAGTCCATGACCTGTATCGCTCAGAACTTGTGATCGATCCCCTCTCCTTCCTATCCGGCGGCGGCGAGGCCGCGCGGATGATCCGCGCACGCGACTGGACCGGCCATCCCCTCGGCCCCCCGGGGACCTGGCCGGCGGAATTCCGCGCGGCCCTTTCGCTCGTTCTCAACTCGCCGGAATCGATGATCCTGGCCTGGGGGCCCGATCTCCACTTCTTCTTCAACGACACCTACTTCCCGCTGCTCGGGCCCCGTCTGGCCTGGGCCATGGGCGAGCGGTTCGACGTGGTCTGGGCCGATGCCTGGGATCAGGCCAAGCCGATCATCGACGCGGCCATGGCAGGCAGCCCGGAGCGCTTCATCGATCTGCCCTGGCAGCTCGACACCGACCGGGGCTCCCGGGAGACGTGGTGGACCTTCTCGTACTCGCGGGTCCTCGACGCCGCGGGGCGGGTCACGGGGTTGTTCATCCTCACCAACGAGACCACGGCCCGCGTGCGTGCCGACGCCGCCCTCAAGGAGAGCCAGGGCCGCCTGGAATCCGCCCTCGCGGAGCTGCGCGACCTCAACGCCACCCTGGCCCAGCAGGTCGAGGAACGCACCGCCGATCGCAACGCCCTGTGGACGCTCTCGTCCGACATGATGCTGCGCTGCCTGTTCGACGGCACGATCACCGCGGTGAACCCGGCCTGGACCGAGGTGCTGGGCTGGCGGCCGGACGAGCTGATCGGAGCCAAGCTCATCGCCTTCGTCCATCCGGACGATTTCGACCGCACCGTCGAGGGCGCGCAGCAGCTCGCCACGGGATCGAGCCTCGCGCGCTTCGACAACCGCTACCGCCACCGGGACGGCGGATACCGCTGGATCAGCTGGGCGGCCCGGCCGGGGGAGGGGGTGATCAACGCCGTCGGCCGCGATTTCACCGCGGAGCGCGAGCGCGCCGACGCCCTGGCCGCCACCGAGGAGGCCCTGCGGCAATCGCAGAAGATGGAGGCCGTCGGCCAGCTCACCGGCGGGATCGCCCACGACTTCAACAACCTGCTCGCCGGCATCTCCGGATCCCTGGAGCTGATCCAGACCCGCCTCGGCCAGGGCCGCGTCATGGATGTGGACCGCTACATCAACGCGGCGCAGGGGGCCTCGAAACGGGCCGCGGCCCTGACCCATCGCCTGCTCGCCTTCTCGCGGCGGCAGACCCTCGATCCGAAGCCCACCGACGTGAACCGGCTCGTGGCCGGCATGGAAGAGTTGATCCGGCGGACGGTCGGCCCCGCCGTGATCGTCGAGGTGATGGGTGCGCCCGGTCTCTGGCCGGCCCTGGTCGACCCGCCGCAGCTCGAGAACGCCCTGCTCAACCTGTGCATCAACGCCCGTGACGCCATGCCGGAGGGCGGCCGGATCACGATCGAGACCGCCAATGCCTGGCTCGACGAGCGCGCCGCCCGGCGTCACGACATGCCGCCGGGCCAGTACCTCTCGCTCTGCGTCACCGATACCGGCATCGGCATGCCGCCCGAGATCGTCGGCAAGGTGTTCGAGCCTTTCTTCACCACCAAACCGCTGGGGCAGGGCACCGGCCTCGGCCTGTCGATGATCTACGGCTTCGCCCAGCAATCGGGCGGCCAGGTGCGGATCCATTCCGAGGTCGGCAAGGGCACCACGGTCTGCCTCTACCTGCCCCGCCATCGCGGCGCGGTCGCGGAGGAGGATGCGCATACCGCCGTCGGCGCGCCGCCGCGGGCCGCGCCGGGCGAGACCGTGCTGGTGGTCTACGACGAGCCGACCGTGCGCATGCTGGTCACCGAGGTGCTGGAGGATCTCGGCTACACGGCGATCGAGGCCGCCGACAGCGCGGCCGGCCTCAGGGTGCTGCAATCCGACGTGCGCATCGACCTGCTCGTGTCCGATATCGGTCTGCCGGGCGGCATGAACGGGCGCCAGATGGCCGAGGCCGGCCGGGTGACGCGACCGGGGCTCAAGGTCCTGTTCGTCACCGGCTACGCGGAGAATGCCGTCTTGGGCAACGGCCAGCTCGATGCCGGGATGCAGGTCATCACCAAGCCGTTCGTGGTGGAGGTGCTGGGCGCCCGCATCCGCGAGATGATCGGGACGGCTTGACCGCACGGCCGGTTCGGGCCTCATCGGCGGAGAAACGCCGGGGAGGAGACACGGAATGCGGGCGCTGCTGTGCACGAGGCTCGACGGGCCGGAGCATCTGGAGATCGTGGAGCGCCCCGATCCGGTTCCGGGTCCTGGGCAGGCCCTGGTGCGGATGCGGCTCGCGGCGCTCAACTTCTTCGACACGCTGATCGTGGCTGGGCGCTACCAAGTGAAGCCGGCCCTGCCGTTCTCGCCGGGCGGCGAGGGGGTCGGCGTGGTCGAGGCGCTCGGGCCAGGGGCCTCGGGCGTGGCCGTGGGCGACCGGGTGATCGTCCATGCCGGGCACGGTTGCTGCGCCGAACTCATCGCCCTCGACGCCGCCCGGCTCACGCCGGTGCCGGACGCGGTGCCGGACGAGCAGGCGGCCGGGCTCACCATCACCTACGGCACCTCGCTCCATGCCCTGGCGAACCGTGCCCGCCTGCAGCCCGGCGAATGGCTGGCGGTCCTCGGGGCCTCCGGGGGCGTCGGTCTCGCCGCCGTGGAACTGGGGCGGCTGATGGGCGCCCGGGTGATCGCCTGCGCCTCCTCGGAGGAAAAGCTCGCCGTCGCCCGCGCCCACGGCGCCGAGGCCGGCCTCGTCTACGATCCCGCGACGCTCAAGGACGAGTTGCGCCGGATCTCCGGGGGCGGGATCGACGTGGTCTACGATGCGGTCGGCGATGCCTACGCGGAGCCGGCCCTGCGGGCGCTCGGCTGGCGCGGCCGGTTCCTCGTCATCGGCTTCGCCGCCGGGGAGATCCCGCGGCTACCGTTGAACCTGATGCTCCTGAAGGAACTCGACGTGCAGGGCGTCCACTGGGGCGCCTTCCTCGAACGCGAGCCGGAGGCGCATCGGGCCGACCAGCGTCGGCTCCTCGACTGGGTGGCCGAGGGCAAGCTCACCGCGCAGGTCCACGGCGTCTACCCGCTGGCGGACTTCCCGGAGGCCTTCGGCCTGCTGACCCGGCGGGCGGCCGTAGGCAAGGTTCTCCTGCGGCCCTGATCGGGCCGCGGCCGCCCGCCTTCGACTGGATCGGCGCTCGACCCGCGGCACGGCCTTGGCGGGCGACGCGTCATGCGTTCCGCGCTGATCTGCGGCGCAAATCACTTCCGAAGTAGAGGTTGCGGAAAATCTGTCCTTCATCTTCGTGTGCCATGATGCGCCGGTGTAGTCCTCTGTGGTGCCCGAGATGAGCTTTCGCAGAAGTATCGTTTCTAAGCTGATGCTGCCCTCGATAATCGGCTTTTTGCTGTTTATCGCAAGCTCGACCATCGGCTTGATTCAGGTACAGGCCATCAATGCCGCCGCCGTGGAGACCCGCGACGTCTGGGTGCGCAAGGACAACACGCTCCACGCGATTCAATTCCTGATGCTGCGGTACCACACGACGACGATCCGCAAGGTGGTCGCCACCGACGACGGCGAGAACCGGGACCTCGATGCCGAGTTCGTCGAGATGGATCGGACCATCCCGGAGGCCTTCCAGAGCTATCGCGTGCGCGCGATGACGCCCCGAGAGCGCGCGCTCTGGGACGCGTTCGAGGGGCGGTGGAAGGTCTACCGCGTCGCGCAGGAGGCGATCCTCGCGCCGCTCAGGCGCGGCGACCGGAACGCGGCCCGCGACGCCATCGCGCCGGCCCGCCCGCCTCTGGTGGCCGCCTTCGATGCCCTGGCGGATCTGGCCCAGGTCACTGCCGAGGGCACGAACGTCTCGGTCCAGCGCTCCGAGGATGCGTTCCGGACGGCGTGGTCCGTCACCATCACGCTCTCGGTGATTGGAGCGATCATGACCGGCGCGGCGGTCTGGTGGGTCTGGCAGCGGGTCGCCCGCCCGATCCGGTCCCTGGCCGAGATCATGGGTCGGCTCGCGGCCAACAACCTCGACGTGGCCGTCGGCGGCTCCGAGCGAGAGGACGAGGTCGGGGTCATGGCGGCCTCCGTCCAGGTCTTCAAGGACGGCCTGATCCGCGCGCGCACGCTCGAGCACGAGGCGGCACAGGCCCGCGCCGCGGCCGAGGCGCGGCGGCGGAGCGGCATGCAGCAGATCGCCGACGCCTTCGAGGGCACGGTCGGCGGCATCATCGGTACGGTCTCGGCCGCCGTCGCCGCGCTGCAGGACACGGCCTCGGCCATGAATGAGGCGGCCGCCGACACCGCCGATCGCTCCGGCCGGGTGGCGAGCGCGGCCGAACTCGCGGCCAGCACCGTCAACGTCGCGGCGGCGGCGGCGGAGGAACTCGGCGTCTCCGTCCAGGAGATCAGCCGCCAGGTCGCGGGTTCGACGGCGCTGACCCAGTCGGCGGTCGCGGACGCGGAGGCGACCGCGCACTTGGTTCGGGATCTGAACGGGGCGGCGGTCCAGATCGGTCATGTCGTGACCCTGATCTCGACCATCGCCGAACAGACGAATCTCCTGGCGCTGAACGCCACGATCGAGGCGGCGCGGGCCGGCGCGGCGGGCCGCGGCTTCGCCGTCGTGGCCGCAGAGGTGAAGGCGCTGGCCGGTCAGACCGCGCGGGCGACCGACGAGATCGGCGGCCACGTCGCCCGGATCCAGTCCTCCACCGGCGACGCCGTCTCGGCGATCGGGCGCATCGGCGGCCGAGTCCAGGAACTCAGCGCCGTGGCGACGCGGATCGCCAGCGCCGTGGAGCAGCAGGGCGCCGCGACGCAGGAGATCGTCCGCAACGTCTCCCAGGCCGCCCAGGGGGCGGCTGACGTCACCAGCACCATCACGGGCGTCGCCGACGCGGCGAAGGGAACCGGAGCGGCGGCCGATCAGGTTCTCACGGCAGCCTCGGAGCTGTCACTCCGGTCCGGGCATCTCAGGGACGAGGTGACGCGCTTCCTCGCGACCGTCCGCGCGGCCTGAGCGGGCGGAATCGGAGCGGACGCAACCCTCCGACCGCGCGCCCGGCGCGCCGGCTCAGAGGAGCCCGCGTGCCTTGGCCAAGCCGACGAGATCCGCCTGCGGACGGGCGCCGATGTGCTGGATGACCTCGGCCGCCGCGAGCGTGCCGAGGCGGGCGCTCGTGACGTGGTCGAGGCCGCGGGCGTGGCCGGCCAGGAAGCCGGCCGCAAAGAGATCCCCCGCCCCCGTCGTGTCGACCACCTCGTGGACCGGGCTCGCCTCGACGGCGCGGACCTCGCCACCCTGCACCACCAGGGCACCGTCGGCCGAGCGCGTCACGAGGCCGAGCAGGTGACGGCCGCGGGCGTTGCGCTCGTCCCGCAGGGCCGCCACCGCGGCCTCGGCATCGTCGGTCTGGAAGAGGCTCTGCAACTCGCCGATGTTGGCGAAGAGGATGTCGATGGTGCCGTCGCGGATCAGACCGAGGAATTCATCGCGGTAGCGACCGACGCAGAACGCATCCGAGAGGGTCAGCGCAACGGCGTTGCCAGCCTGGTGAGCGATGTCGGACGCCTTGCGGAACGCCTCCTTGGCGGCCGGCGGATCCCAGAGGTAGCCCTCGAGATAGACGACCCGGGCGGAACGCACGAGAGCCTTGTCGACATCGTCGGGCGAGAGTCCCTGGCAGGCGCCCAGATAGGTGTTCATCGTGCGCTCGCCATCCGGCGTCACCAGCACGAAGCATCGGGCGGTGGCCGGTCCCTCGGCCGCCGCAGGGACGCTGAAGTCGACGCCGGTCGCCTTGAGATCGTGGCTGAACAGGCCGCCGAGCTCGTCGTTCCGGACCTTGCCGACGAAGCCGGTCTTGGCTCCGAGCAGGGCCGCGCCGACCGCGGTGTTGGCGCCGGAGCCGCCCGACACGATCGTGGCCGGGCCCATGGCCTCGAACAGCGCCTCGGCCCGCGGCTCGTCGATGAGCTGCATCGCACCCTTGGTGACGCCCTGCGCCGCCAGGAAGGCATCGTCCGTCCGTGCGATCACGTCGACGATCGCGTTGCCGAGCACGAGGAGATCGAGAGGTTCAGTCATCCGGGCGTCCTGATTCGCGTTCGCGCCGCTGTGGCATCCACCTCGGATCGGATCAAGCTCCGTCGTCGTCGGACGCGCGGTCGGCGAACAGCTCCGGGACGGGCAGGCGCAGGCCGGGCGGCGTCAGGTCCAGCGTCTCGTGGGTCGCCATGCGGGTCTCGATCAGGCCGCCCTGCGCGCGGCGGTGATGGATGACGAGGCGCTTGACCGGATCCACGATCAGATAGTGGATCACGCTCTCGAGACTGAAGTAGCGGGTCAATCTCAAACCCGAATCGACGGAACGTGTGCTCGGCGACTACACCTCGACGACGATGACGGGATCGGTGATCTCCGTCGCATCGGGGTCAGCGCGCATTCCGCAGTAAACGAGGGCGTCGGGCTCGAAGACCGTATCCTGATCGACGCGAACGCTGATGCCATCCGGCAGCGCGTAGCAGGCGCTCTTCGCTTGCTTCAGTGCGGACCGGAGCGCCAGATAGGTGGCAGCCTTGACCTCGGCATGCCGAACGCGCTCCGGCGACATCGCGAACACCTCGCCATCGACCAGCTCGAAGCGCCCCGGCTGCCCATCGGCCCAGGTGAGAAACTCGTCGACCGTCATCCGGGGTTTCGGCTGAGCGACCATGCCCGAGGCTACCACGGAGTCGGCCTCCTGGGAGCCGAGCCCGTGACGGGCCTCACCCCGCGATCTTCTCCAGCGCGACGTCCCGTGTCCGCGGACCCAGGAGCCCGACGAGCAGGCCCGCGGCCAGCATCGCGGCCGAGATGAACAGGAACACGCCCGGCGTGCCGGCCTCCCGCAGGACGAACGCGATGACGAAGCCCGTGAAGATCGCCGAGAAGCGGCTCCAGGAATAGACAAAGCCCACCGCCCTGGCGCGGATGCCCGTGGGGAACAGCTCGGCCTGATAGGCGTGGAAGCTGTACGACATCACGTTCGAGGCGAGCGTCAGGCCGATGCCGAGCGCCACGATGATCGGGACGTCCCGCGTCTGCGCGAAGGCGAGGCCGCAGCCGATATAGACGAGGGCGGCGGCCACGATGACGTGCTTGCGCTCGAACCGGTCGGCGATGGCGAGGCCGATCAGCGGGCCGACGGGGGCGGCCAGCGCGATCAGGGCCGTGTAGGCGAGGCTCGACGTCACCGTGATGCCCTGGGCCACCAGCAGGGTCGGCACCCAGTTGGCGAAGCCGTAGAAGCCCACCGTCTGGAAGACGTTGAATCCGGCCATCATCAGCGCCCGGCGCCGATAGGGCCGGACCCACAGGTCGCGGAAGGCGCCGCGCGGCTGCACCGGCTCCGCCGCGGCCGGCGCGGGCAGCGCGCCGCCATGCTCGGCCGCGATCCGCGCCTCCAGCTGCCGCAGAATCGCGTCGGCTTCCGCCAGACGCCCGTGCTCGACGAGCCAGCGCGGGCTTTCCGGAAGGCCCGCCCGCATCCACCAGACCACGATCGCCGCCGAGGCGCCGATCAGCACCACCCAGCGCCAGCCGTCGATGCCGAGGGGGGCGATCGGGATCAGCAGGTAGGAGAGGAACGCCACCACCGGCACGGCCGTGAAGCCGATGCCCTGGCACAGGGCGAAAGCCCGGCCGCGGATCGCCTTCGGGACGAGTTCGGAGAGGTAGCTGCCGATCGTCACCATCTCCAGGCCGAGGCCGATCCCTGCGACGAGCCGCCAGAGGTTGAGGCCGAAGGC
Source organism: Methylobacterium sp. XJLW (assembly GCF_003254375.1). Lineage (NCBI taxonomy): Bacteria > Pseudomonadati > Pseudomonadota > Alphaproteobacteria > Hyphomicrobiales > Methylobacteriaceae > Methylobacterium > Methylobacterium sp. XJLW. The sequence continues at coordinate 3,041,578 of NZ_CP016429.1, forward strand.
GTCGCTCTGGCAGGCCATCACGACGTTCGCCGCGGTGTAGGCGAGGAGCGACCACGTGAAGATCGCCCGGCGCCCGAACCGGTCGGCGAGCCAGCCGCAGACGAGGGTGCCGATGAACAGGCCCGTGAAGAGGGCGGCCACGAAGCTCGCCACACCACTGGCGCCGAACAGGCCGGGGGTCGTCGGCGTCAGGATCCCGGCCTTGACGAGGCCGGGCGCCACGTAACCGGTGAAGAGCAGGTCGTAGAGTTCGAAGAAGAAGCCGAGGCCGAGCAGCGCCACGAGGCGCCAGACCGTCGGCGTGGCCGGAAGCCGGTCGAGACGGGCCAGGATGGCACCGGGATCCAGACCGTCGTCGGCAGCCCGGACCGCCACACTCGTCGCCATGCCGCTGAGTCTCGCTTCGGCGCCGCAACGCCCCGGCGGCGCAGTGCCGCGGAAGTGGGCGCCGCGCAAGGGGGCAGGGGAAGGGGGGCAGGGAAGGGGGGCAGGGACCCGCTCAGGATCCGAAGACGGACCAGCCCATGCGCTGCGTCAGCCGCTCCAGGGCGATGCGGCCGAGATGGGAATTGCCCGCCGCGTCGAGACCGGGCGACCAGACGGCGATGGAGGCCTTGCCGGGTGCGATCGCCAGGATGCTGCCGCCGACTCCGCTCTTGCCCGGCAGGCCCACGCGATAGGCGAACTCGCCCGACCCGTCGTAGTGGCCGCAGGTCAGCATGATCGCGTTGATGCGGCGCGCGCGCTCCGCCGAGACCACCGAATGGCCGGTCGACGGGTTGATGCCGTTATGTGCCAGGAACCGGCCGGCGCGTGCGAGCTGGCGGCAGTTCATCGCGATGGCGCAGTGGTGGAAGTAGACGCCGAGCGTGTAGTCGACCGGATTGTCGATGACGCCGAAGGACTTCATGTAGTTGGCGAGCGCGGTGTTGCGGAAACCCGTGCGCTTCTCCGAGGCCGCCACGGTCTCGTCGATCGCGATGCTCGAATCCTGGGCCAGGAACTGCATGAAGCGCAGGATCTCGCCCAGCGCCTCGCGGGGCTCGTGGCCCGAGAGGATCACGTCGGTGACCGCGATGGCGCCCGCATTGATGAACGGATTGCGCGGCACGCCGCGCTCCCGCTCCAGCTGGACGATGGAGTTGAACGGGTTGCCCGAAGGCTCGCGGCCGACCCGTTTCCACAGCCGGTCGCCGACCATGCCGAGGGCGAGGGTGAGGGTGAAGACCTTCGACACGCTCTGGATCGAGAAGGGCGTCTCGCTGTCGCCCCCGGCGAAGACGCGTCCCGCAGCATCGATCACCGCCATGCCGAACTGACCGGGATCCACCCGCGCGAGTTCGGGAATGTAATCCGCGACCGCCCCCCGATCGGAGCGCTGGGCCATCTCCTCGGAGATTTCCCGGATGACGAGGGCAAGGTCAGGCACAGTGGGGCTCGGGCATCGAGACGCGTCGGAACCGGGCCGGTTCGCGACGTCCAGGCGATGCAAGGTCCGGTCCGGCGGGCCGATGATCTACCAGTGCCGATCGGGCGTGAAAACCGGAGCGGCGGAACTGCGCCGCCGTCCCGGCGCGGCGATGCCGGGACGGGTCCACGGGGGCGAAGTCAGGCGGCGGCGAGGGCCATCGCCATGGATTCCTTCTTCATCAGCTCCCGGAAGAAGCCGTCGAGATGGGTCAGCTTGTCGGGCGAGCCGTCCTGCGCGATGCGGCCGCCGTCGAGCACGACGATCCGGTCGAAATCCTGCAGCGTCGAGAGGCGGTGCGCGATCGCGATGACGGTCCGGCCCTTCATCAGGTTGGCGAGGGCCTGACGGATCGCCTGCTCGGATTCCGCGTCCAGCGCCGAGGTGGCCTCGTCGAGCAGCAGGATCGGCGAGTTCTTCAGGATCGCCCGGGCGATGGCGATCCGCTGACGCTGGCCGCCCGAGAGCTTCACGCCGCGGTCGCCGACGATCGTGTCGAAGCCTTCGGGAAGGGCCTTGATGAAGTCGGTGCAATGCGCGGCCTCGGCGGCCTGCCAGACCTCCTCGTCCGTCGCCTCGGGCCGGCCGTAGCGGATGTTCTCCCGCAAGCTGCGGTGGAACATCGAGACGTCCTGCGGCACCACGGTGATCGCCTCGCGCAGGGATTCCTGGGTGACCCGCTCGACGTTCTGGCCGTTGATGCGGATGGCGCCACTCTGCACGTCGTAGAAGCGCTGAATCAGCGAGAACAGGGTCGACTTGCCGCCGCCGGACCGGCCCACCAGACCGACGCGCTGGCCCGGCTCGATGACGAGGTCGAAATCCGTGAAGACGGGGCGCCCGTCCGGATAGCTGAAGGCGACGTGCTCGAACTCGATCTTGGCGCCTTGGCCGGTGAGCGGCTGCGCTTCCGGATGATCCACGAGATCGTGGGGCTGAAGCAGGGTGTGCAGGGCCTCGGCCAGCCGGGCGGTGTGCTGGGTCGCATCGACCAGCGCGACCGCGAGGTCGCGGGTGGCCGCCAGGATGCGGATGCCGAGCGTGCAGACCAGCACGACCTGACCGTTCGTTGCCTGTCCGGCCTCCCACATCTGGATCGCCCAATAGAGCAGGCCGAACACGGCAAGCACGGTCAGCACCGCGTGCACGATGCGCAGCTTCTCGAGGTAGAGGAGCGACGAGCGCCGCGCCCGCATCTCGGTCGCGATGGTGCCCTCGAAGCGCTGCCCCTCGCGCTTGAAGGCCGAGAAGGCGCGCACGAGCGACATGTTGCCGACGAGATCGACCATCTCGCCGTCGACGCTGGCGGCCTTGGCGGCGAAGTCGTGGTGCAGCGGCTTGCCGGCCGAGGCCATCTTGAACATCAGCACGACGACGGCCGCGAACACGCCCGCCAGGATGCCCGCCATGGTGAGGTTGACGGTGGCGATGTAGGCGATCGACCCGAAGGCCGCGACCGTCGGCGGCATCACGTTGAACACGAACATGTTCTCGACCGTGAAGATCGCGTTCGAGGTCGCCGTGATGCGCGACGCCAGGGTGCCCGGCTGGCGGTCGGAGAAGAAGGTCGGGGAATGGCCGGTCATGTGCCGGAACAGGTCGCGCCGGATGTCGCCGGTGATCCCCACGAAGGTGAAGGCGCCGGTCAGCGCCGCCACGCGCCAGAGCATGTTGTCGGCGGCGATGAAGGCGACCAGGACCGCGAGCGCGCTCCAGACGACCGTGTTGCCCGGGCCGGGCCCCTTCGTCAGCGCGTCGACCACGCCCTTGAGGGCGTAATCGGTGGAGACCGAGAAGCCGACGGCGCCGAGCACGGAGATCAGGATGACCAAGTGCGGCAGCCAGCGGCGGCGGAGATACCGCGCGACGAAGGCGAAGGGCCTGTCGGCGTATCGGTGCAGCTCTTCCATCGCGGTGACCATTCCGTATTCGCGCGGCTTTGGCTTACGGGCTGAGGCGGCGTGCAGAGCGGGCGCAGTCTGACCCGCAGCGGCAACGCGAGAGCGTTGCCATATGTTTCACCGGCCCGCACCTTCCGTGCGCTTTTATCCGCAGAACCTGAACGTCGCTTGAGCGGCGCGGAACCACCCTTGCGAATCCGATGCCGCGGCCGGTCAGGCCGTGTGCTCCGTCGGACGCGTCTCCGGCATGATCAGCGCCACCAGCATGAAAGCCGCGAACCCCACGATCGCGAGCCCCAGGAAGGCGCTGTGGCTGCCGAGATGGTCGGCCATGATGCCGGCAAGCGAGGTCGAGAGGGCGGCGCCGATGCCCATGGCCGTGCCGACCGCGCCGAGGGCGAGGTTGAAGCGGCCGGTGCCACGGGTGAGATCCGACACGATCAGCGGCACCATCACGCCCAGCACCGACGCCGAGATGCCGTCCAGCACCTGGATGGCGACGAGACCGTAGGGGTTGGTCGTGTAGGCGAGCAGCAGGCCCCGGACCGGCAGGGCGCCGAATCCGAACAGCAGCACCGGGTAGCGGCCGAAGCGCTCGGCGGCCCGGCCGACCGCAGGGGCGCTGACCGCCAGCACCGCCTGCGGGACCATGATGCAGGCGGCGACCAGCGCGGTGGCGGTCTCGCTCGCCCGCAGGGTCAGGACGCTGCCGACCAGGGGCAGCATCGCGGCGTTGGCGAGGAAGAACAGCACCATGCAGGCCGCGAAGCACAGGAGGCTCCGATTGGTCAGCAGGGCGCGGATGCTGTCCTTGCCGGTCGACGGCGCCGCCTGCGCCGTGGCCGGCTCCTTGAACACGTTGGAATCGATGTCTTGGGCGCGGATGCGCGCCAGCGCGATCACCGTCGGGATGCCGAGGGCGGCGGTGAGGTAGAAGACGGCGCCGTTCGACAGGTAATATCCGATGGCGCCCATCCCGGCCGCGCCGAGGGCGTTGCCGAGGGCCGCGAAGCTGGCATTGCGGCCGAGACGCTCGCCAGCGTGGGCACGCCCGACGAGTCCGATGCTGATCGCCGCGATGGCCGGTGTGAGCACGCAGCTCGCGGCCGAGTGCAGTGCCATTGCCAGGAGTACGATCAGGAAGCTCGGCCAGACCGCCAGCGCGAAGGCGCTGCCGGCGATCCCGATCACCGCCACGGCAGCGGCGAAGCGCTTCGAGCGCACGACGTCGACGAAGGCGCCGCCCGGGACCTGGCCCAGCAGCGCCACGAGGCTCCCCACTGTCAGGGCGAACCCGATGTCGGATTGGGTCCATTTCGCCTGGGAGAAGTAGACGGCCAGGAAAGGGCCGAACCCGGTCTGCAGGTTGGCCACGAAGAACGCGAAGGCATCTAGGCCGTAGCGGCTCGTTGCCGAGATCACGCGTCCCCCCTGTGCGGCAGGAACCGCCGACGCGCGCGCGGCTTCGCCCGCCGGATCCTTCAGGCGGCCCGGACGGGAGCGGATGTCCTGACGGGACAGCTCACGTTCGCGCGGAGTGGCGGCGGTTCGGGCCTTCGACCGGGCCACCGTCACTTATCCGGTGCCTTCTCCGGAGGGCGGGCGGGCGCGGTCGCGGCCGGCGCCGCCGCGCCCGAGGCCGCACTGCCCGGAGCGGGCGAGGTCGGAGCCGCCGCGGCGGGGGCCGGTTGCGACGGTGCCGCCGAGCCCGGCGCCGGATTGGCCGGCGGCGTGGTCGCCTGCTCGCCCTCCGCCGCCGGCGCGGCGGGGCTGGCGGGCCCGAGAACCACGATCGGCTCCCCGGCCTTGTATTCCGGTGACACGCGGACTTGGTTTCGGGTCAGCGCGACCGAGAGCTTGCGCTCCTTGCCGCCGTCCGGCGTGAAGCGCAGGGCGCGCCAATCCACTGCGATCTTGCGGGTTCCGACCCCGAGAAAGCCGCCGAAATCGATGATGGCGGCCCTGGGATGGCCTTCCTTGTCGATGATGATGTCGATGACGCGCCCCAGTTCGTCGCCGCCGGCGCTGCGCACGCTGCGACCGAGCAGGCTCTCGTAATCCTGCGTGTCGAGGACCGTGGCCGGTGTTCCCTGCTGCTGCGCCTGGGTCGTGGAAGGCGGCGAAGTCCCGGCGGCCGGCGGTGCGGCCGGCGCCGCCGCGGGCGGAGAAGTCGGCGGTGTCGGAGTTGGCGCCGGAGCCGGCGCGGGAGCCGGAGTCGCGGACGGAGGCGTGGCCGGTGCGTGCGGCGCTGCCTGCCCGGCCGCACCCTCGCTGCCGCTCACCTGCGCCGCAGCCCCCGACGCCCAGAGGGCGAGCGTCACGGCCGCGATCATCCGGTTGGTTCTGAACACGCTTCGTCCTCTGAGGAAGGGCCGGGCTGCACCGGCGCGCCGGCGCGTCCACGACCGTATCGGCCGGTTCCGGGTCCGCCGCCGGCTGGACCCCGCCTGCGGATGGCGTCATGCCGCAGGACCTGGGCGAAGTTATGGACCGCAGCGGCCAGACAGCAAGACGCGAACCGCGCGCTTCGGCGGTCTGCCACAAAGGATACAGCGATGATGACCGGGGGCGCGACGGCACTGTCTGGTTTTCGCCGCATCCCCGGCGTAGACAACCGCTTATAAGCCCATGCGAGCCGCGGACGGCACCGCGGCCACTGTCGAGGACCACACGATGTCGACCCTCCCCACGTCGAGATGCGCCGCAGCGCGCGGCCTTGCGCTCGGCGCTGCCCTGGCCGGCCTCGTGGCCGGCTGCCAGGCGCTCGGTGGCGGCGGCGGCGTGATGCCCGCGACAGAGGTCGGCCTGCCGCCCTCGCTGCGCGGATCTCTGCCGAACCGCGAGCCGCGCAATGCTGCGGTCGATGCCGATGGTCAGCCGCTCCAGACCGCTCCGACGAAGCAGCTGGCGATCCCGAAGACCGCCGGCGGGGCGACCCGCACCGCCGATAGCGGGGAGCGCCGGATCCGGCGCGAGGATCTCGACGGCGGCAATGCGGCGGTCGGTGGCAGTGGCAGCAGCGGCGCAATGGGTCCGATGCTGTCGCCCGGCGGCAGCGTCGGCCTCGGCGGGAAATTCTGAGCCGTCAGGCCGAGACCGCCGCGCCCGCTCAGGAGGGGCGCGCGTAAGGGCCGTCGAAGGTCTAGATCCGGGCGCGATAGCTCGGATCGGCGACTTCGTCTTCGCCGGCGCCGGGGCTCGATGCGCCTGCGAGGACCGCCGGATCGATGTCGATCACGTAGCCGCCGAATTCGGTGCTGTAGGTCAGAGCCTTCCAGGGAAGCGGGTGGTGGGTCTCACCCAATCCGAGGAATCCCCCGAAGGCCAGCACCACGTAGGCGACCTGTCCGGAAACCTTGTCCACCATGAAATTGTGGACGGCGCCCAGGTGGCGGCCGCTGCTGTCGTACACGGCGGTGCCTTCGACCTTGTTCGACGCGATCAGCCGGGGGCTCTCGTCGATGGCGATGCCCTCGCCGGCGGGATCGAGCTCCAGGGTGCCGGGCTTTCTCAAGGCGCGTTCGTTGGGCAGGTCCGTCGGCATGATGTCTCCCGATCCATGAGCGGGATCGTGCCCGCGTGGCGGTCCCTGGCTCACTAAGCGCCTGGGCCGGGACGGGTTCCGCCTCCTGAGCCGGTGGCCGGGCGAGCGCCGGCCTCTCAGAGGTCGGGTGGTATCCCGGCGCTCCTCCGCCGCTGATTGATCCGGTCGCGGACCGATCGGCTGGCCAGCAGCATCTCGAACCCGAAGGCCACGAGGGCGCACAGGGTGCAGAGGATCGCCGCGCCGAACAGACCGAACAGCAATGTCGTGACCGTGCTGTCGCGCATGGCTCCGACGAACAGGGTCAGCACCGATCCGCAGGTCGCCACGCCGCCCAGCGCGGCCAGGAACACGGCGGCATCCAGGGCCAGCGAGCGCCGGTGCAGCCGATCCAGGCGCCGTCCGAGGAGGATGCGCTCCGCATCGCCGGCGCCCGCGAGGAGCCCGGAGACGTGGTCGGCCTGATCGGCCACGCGCGCGAGCCGCGCGCCGAAGACGTTGAGCAGCGTCGCGATGCCCGACAGCAGGAACACGGGGCTCAGCGCCACCTGGACGACGTGGGCGGTGCTTTCCGGGCTGGCGAGGGTGATCGGATCGGTCATGCGGGCGGGCTGATGCACCCGGTGGACGGGCGCTGCAATTCCGGCGCGTTCAGACCAAGCCGCGGCCCGGCGCGATGCCGGGCGCGGAAGGCTCGGCCCGCACCAGGAGACCGAGACTCGTGACCAGTCCGGTGGCGAGCAGGAGCGCGAGCGTGAGGGTCGGGGCAAACATGCCTGTACTTCACGTGCAGGATTGTTAAAGGCAGGTTTCACGCCCGGCGGTCGGCCGAATAATCTTGGCGGCGGCGTCCTTCCGGCGATCCCGCAGGGGATTTCTGCGTCTGCCTTGTGGATGAGGCGTTTCCAAAGGCAATTTCCCCTTGGAACGGCGGCGGCACCGCTTAGTTGCTGCTATGCTGGCTCGGCCGTGGGGCGATCATGCCCCGGCCTGCGGCCCGAGAACCGGAGGATGTTGATGGCCACAAAGACCGAGAAGGCTGCGCCCAAGGCGGCCAAGACCACCAAGACTGCGGAGAAGGCCGCCCCGGCCAAGGCTGCGAAGCCCGCCGCCGAGAAGTCGGCCGGCGCCAAGCCGAACGCTCTGCAGCAGCCGCTGAAGCCGTCGGCCGAGCTCGGCGCCATCGTCGGGACCAGCCCGCTGCCGCGCGGCGAGGTGGTCAGCAAGGTTTGGGACTACATCAAGAAGAACAACCTTCAGAACCCGCAGAACAAGCGTGAGATCCTCGCCGACGACAAGCTCAAGAAGGTCTTCGGTAAGGACAAGTGCACGATGTTCGAGATGAACAAGCATCTCGCTGCGCACCTGAAGGCCTGATCGCGCCCTAGAGCCAAGTCCGGCATTCTCTCCGGGCCGACGGCTCTAGGAGCCCTGCGGCGTTCCCCGTCGAACGGGAAGACCGGCCGTGTGGCTTGGTATGACGCGGACGAGAGTCCGGCATCCAGAGCCGCCGGTCCGATCCCTCGTGGCGAACGCGCCGCCTGAACCCGAGGCGCCCGACGTATCGCCAGCGCGGGCTTGTCGATGCGCCGCCGCGCGGATTTTGCCGTCCCAGACCCGCACGGTTCGAGCCCCGCTTCGGCGGTCGCCGGCGTTGCCCCCGCCGATCCCGGCTTCAAGCGAGGCCCTGCAGGACCCCTCCGTCGACCCTCAGGGCGGCGCCGGTGGTGGCGCTCGCGGCCGGGCTGCAGAGATAGGCGACGAGATTGGCCACCTCGTCCACCCGCGCCAGTCGCTGGATCAGCGACGAGGGGCGATGCTCCGCGACGAATTTCCGGCCCATGGCCTCGAGGTCGGTATCGGCTGCGCCTCCGGCCATCTGCCGCATGAAGTCCGCGACACCCTCCGAGAGGGTCGGGCCGGGCAGGACACTGTTGACCGTCACGCCGCTGCCGGCCACCGTCTGCGCCAGACCGCGGGAAATCGCGAGCTGCGCCGTCTTGGTCATTCCATAATGGACCATCTCGGTCGGCGTGTTGATGCCCGACTCGCTGGAGATGAAGATCACCCGTCCCCAGCCCCGCTTTGCCATGCCGGGCGTGTAGGCGCGCGACAGGCGCACGCCGCTCATCACGTTGACGTCGAAGAAGCGCTGCCAGTCGGCATCCGGGATCTCGAAGAACGGCTTCGGCTCGAAGATCCCGGTGTTGTTGACCAGAATGTCGACCGCCGGGACAGCCTTGACCAGGGCTGAAACGCCCTCAGCGGTGGCGACATCGCCCGGTGCCGCAAAGGCGCGGCCGGCCCGCGTCTCGCCCCGCAGCTTCGCGAGGGCGGCCTCGACCCGCTCGGGCGTGCGACCGTTGATGCCGACCTCCGCACCGAGGTCGCAGAGTTCCTTGGCGATGGCGTAGCCGATGCCGCCGGTCGACCCGGTGACCAGGGCCTTCCGGCCGGTGAGATCGAGATCCATGGGGCGCTCCAGCATGGGACACACCCCATCAACGCAAGCCGGCGTCCCGGGTGGCATACGCGATCCGGTTAGCCGCTCCGACTCCGCCGCAGGACGCTGGCGCAGCCGCCGATCACCGAGAGCGCCACCGCGCAGGAGAGCGACAGGGTTACCGCCCGCTCGGCCCCGAGACCGTGGGTCAGGCCGAAGATCACCGCCACCAGAGCTGCGCCGAGCGACTGGCCGGTGAGCCGCGCCGTCGACTGCATCCCGCTCGCCCCCCCAGCCCGTTCGCGCGGCGCCGACGTGACGATCACCTTGTTGTTGGGGGACTGGAACAGGCCGAAGCCGAGACCGCACAGGGTCAGCCGCCAGACGATATCGAGGGTCGTCGGAGCGGCCGGCAGGATCGTCACGCAGACCAGACCGACGGCCATCATGGCCAGGCCGATCCCGCCCAGGATCCCGGGCGGATACCGGTCCGCAAGGCGGCCGGAGATCGGCGCCATCGCGGCGACCGCGATCGGCCAGGGGGTGAGCAGGAAGCCGGTCTGCGTGCTGGAGAGGTGCAGCACGTCCTGGAAATAGAAGGGCAGCGCCACGTAGGAGACCATCTGGGCGCAGAACGAGGCGACGGAGGTCGCCATCGACAGGGCGAAGGCTGGGATCCGCAGCAGGTCCACGGGCAGGAGCGGCGCGGCCAGCCGGATCTGGTGCCGGACGAACACCGCGCCGACCGCGATCGCGGCCGCGAGTTCGAGGACGGCGATGCCCCGGGCTTCCGGATCGCCAAGCCCGTCGATGCCGATGATCAGCAGGCCGAAGGTCAGGGCGTTGAGGACGGCACTCACGAGATCGAAGGGGCGGCCGCTCGCCGGCGTCGCCGGCAGGGTCCGGGACGCCACCGCCAGGGCCAGCAGGCCCACGGGGATGTTGACGAGGAACAGCCAGGGCCAGGTCGCCACCGACAGGATCGCGGCCGCCACGGTCGGGCCGGCGGCCGAGGCCACCGCCACCACGAGCGCGACGTTGGCGACCCCCTGGCCGATCATCCGGTGGGGGTAGATGAAACGGACGAAGCCGATGTTCACGCTCATGATCGCCGCGGCGCCGAGCCCCTGGACGATCCGGGCGGCGATCAGCAGCGGCAGGCTTGGCGCCAGCGCGCAGGCCAGCGAGGCGGCCACGAAGACGGCCAGACCCGGCAGGTAGACGCGTCGGAAGCCGAAGATGTCGCCCAGCGCCGCGAACGGCAGGAGGGTGGCCGTGACGGCGATCTGGTAGGCGTTGACCACGAAGATCGCGTCGGCCGGCCTGACCGCCAGATCCTTGGCCATGACGGGCAGCGCCACGTTGACGATGGCGCCGTCGAGGACCGCCATGGTCATGGCCAGCGCGATCGCCGCCATGGCGAGGACGCGCTCGCGGGGCGGCAGGCCATCATGCGAAGGCCCCTGCGGGTGCCTCTGCGGGTGTCCGTGACGGCCGCCGGCTGGACCGAGCGGGACCTGCGCCATTCCTGCGCGCTCCTGCGGCGTCCCGGCGGGTCCGTGACGTCGATGGCTGGGAAAATCCGGACGCAGGACGCGCCGCGGACGCTGTTCCCTGTCGCGCAGGCGGCACGGCACGTCGAGGGGCGTCGTGTGTCCTATGTCACGGCACGGGCAGGTTTGTTCGCGTCGGACGGGTGCCGCGTCGGGGGCCCATGCTCCGCCGCGGGGCGACCCATCCCTTGTCCGGCGGGGAATCGGCTTTCCCGAGGTCCGCCTGTCCGCAGGCAGCGCGAGGCGTGCCGCCGGTCGAAGCGCGGACCGCCGCAGGCCGCTCAGGCGAGCATGTAGGTGAGCAGGGAGCGGAGCTGCGCCGGCTTGATCGGCTTGTGCACGAGTTCCGCCCCGGCGGCCGTGACCCGGTCCTCGACGGCATCGGAATGGTCGGCGGTGGTGACGATGACCGGGACCGGATCGGCGTGCGCGGCCCGGAGGTAGTTGGCCACGTCGAGGCCGCAGGCGCCGTCGTCGAGATGGTAGTCGAGCACCAGGATGTCCGGCCGCGGGGCGCCGGCCTCTACGGCGGCCCGCACCCCCGCGAGGTCGCGGAAGGTCGAGACCCGGGCATCCCAGTTCTGAAGGAGGCGGGCGAGGGCGTCGGACGTGGATGGGTCGTTCTCCACGACGAGCAAGTGCGCGCCCGAGAGCCGGGTCGCCACCGGAGCGGGCGGGGCGACGGCCGCCGGGATCGTGCTCACGGGCAGCGTCAGGGCGACCCGGGTGCCGTGGCCGATCCGGGAGCGCAGCCGCAGGGGGTGGTCGAGGGCCTGCGCCATACGGCGGACGATCGACAGGCCGAGGCCGAGGCCCGGCTCCTCGCCGCTGCCGGTCCGGGCGCCGCCGCGGAAGAACTCGTCGAAGACGAGGTCGCATTCCTCCGCGGCGATGCCGCAGCCGGTATCGGTCACCTCGATCCGGATGCCGCCGGACCGCCGACGGGCCGCGAGAACGATCCCGCCGACGCTTGTGTACCGGACCGCGTTGGAGACGAGGTTCTGGAGGATGCGCTGCAGGAGCATCACGTCGCTGGTGACGGTGACGTCGGGGCAGCGCAGCGACAGCCGCAGGCCCTTGCGCTCCGCGAACGGCTTGAAGCTCTCGGCCAGCTCCGCCAGCAGGTCGGGCAGGAACACCGGCTGGATCTGCGGCCGCACGATCCCGGCATCGAGCTTCGAGATGTCGAGCAGCGTCTTGATCAGATCCTCGATGGTCTGCAGGCCGCGATCCACCTGGCCCGCGATGATGCGCGCCTCCGGCGGCACGTCGAGATCGGCCAGCGCCGAAATCGACAGGCGGGCGGCGTTGACCGGCTGAAGCAGGTCGTGGCTCGCCGCGGCCAGGAACCGGGTCTTGGAGCGGTTGGCGGTCTCGGCCTCCTCCTTGGCGGCGGCCAGCGCCTCGTTGGAGCGCTCCAGCCGGTGCATCAGCCCGGTCAGCTCCTCGGTGCGGGTGCGGACCCGGCCCTCCAGCATGATCGCGGTCTGGAACAGCGAATAGGCGCTGCCCCGCTGATCCATGGAGCGCTCGACATGGGACATCAGCGCGGCGTTGATGCGCTCGAGCTTCTCGATCCGCCGGTGCAGGGACGCGTCGGTCTCGAGACCGTTCGGATGCAGGGTCACGACGCGACGGGGGTGGCTTCCGCCCCCGGGGCACTGCCGGCGAGGGTCTTGCCGATGGCGATGCCCGTGAAGGTCTGGTTCAGGTGCATCGCCCTGTACTGCTCGCCGAAGGTCTCGAAGCCGACGACGTTGTAGCGGCGATAGAGGTCGGCAATGCCGTGGCGCACCTGCCGGCTCTCGGCGTCGAGCCGTCGCAGCACGCATTCGAAGCCGATGATCAGGTCGACGCCGCCGAGAACCGCGTCGAGGCGCGCCAGCTCGGCCCGCGTCGAGGCGACGATATCGCGCGGTTCGGCGAGGGTCAGCACAACGCCCTCGTCCACCGCACAGAAGAAGCTGAGCGACCCGTCCTCGTTCATGCGCCGGATCGAGCGGCAGAAATACTCGCCGCCGACCTTCACAGCCAGCGGGTAGGCGGCGAAGCTCATCGGCGACAAGCCCTCGGGGTCGAGGCCGATCGCCATCGCGTATTCCCGGGCTGCCGGCTCGGCGTTCAGCTCGTGCACGGTCCGGCGCTCGCCATCGGAGGCCGTCACCACGAACTTGGTCTGGGTCGGCTCGAAATTGTCGCTCTTGAAGATCTCCACCGAGAAGTCGGTCTCCACGAGGACCAGGACCGCCGCCTTCCGGTGGATCTTCCCGCCGTGGAGCAGGACGGCGTCGCGGAAGCGCAGGTCGTCGCCGGCCGAGCCGCCGACGATCGGGATGCCGTCGAGCGCCCAGGCGATGGCCGAGACGACCGTCTCCTCGGCGTTGGCGAGCCCGTCGATCAGCGACAGGGCGAAGCGGTGGCCGGACGCGGCCATGTCGACCTCGCGGCACCGGTCCAGCGGGTCGAGGGTCCGGCGCAGCGCCCGGACCGCGGAGGCCGTCCGCTCCACGTCGAGGTGGTCGATGGCGTCGAGGACCGTCGAGACGATGCGGAAGCGCTCCGCCGGGAACGCGATGGCCACGAGGCCGCGGTCGAGGCCTCCGGCCGGGGCGATGCCTCCCGACATCGAGCAGCCCGCCACCGGGACGCCGGGGAACCAAGTTTCCAGCGCGCGGGCCAGGATCTCCGCGTCGTAATCCGCCGAGAAGAACACGACGATCTGTGACAGGGCCGAGCCCCCGACGGCCCGGGCGACCTCAGCGGCCGCGTCGGCGGCCCCGGCCGCATCGGTCCAGGCCGTCCAGATGCCGCAGAGATGGCGGCGCACTCCCGATCCTTGAGCCACGTTCCATCCCCTGCGACCCCCTCGGCAAGCTTGGCGCCTGCTCTTCAGCGTCTTGTGCAGAGTATGTCGTGCGCAACCGAGCGGTGCAACGGGGCGTGTCGCCCCCCGGGCAGGTTCAATCTCGGTCCGAGGCCCGGGAGGCGGCGTTCACTTCATGCAGGCGTCCTCGGCCTTCTCGAAGGCAGCGGGCTTGGGCTCGTGCTCCGGCGGTCTGTTGCGACCGAGCGCTCCGTCCGAACGGGCGCGGAGATACGTGAATATGTCCGGCAGGTAGCACATGACGTTCTTGTTATCGCCGAAGGCGGGCATGACCAGCTCCTGCGAGGCGTTCACGTCCTTCTTGCCGCCCACGACGATGCCGGCGAAGTGCGCGTAGTCCATGCCCTTGAGGGCATCGACAAGCGACGGTGCGTAGGTCGAGCCCATCCCGTCGGGGCCGTGGCAGACGATGCAGTTGGAATTGTACCGCACGTAGCCGGACATGGTGTACCAGTCGACCTTCTTGCCGCCGTCCGTGACGTGGTAGGTCGGATCGCCGTTCTTGTCGGTGTACTGGCCGTCCTGGACCTTCGCCGGCTGCGTCGGTCCCTCGCTCTTCAGGTCGGTCGATGCCGCGCCGGCTGGGGCGGCGGATGTCGAAACGGCTCCGAGGGTTCCTGCTGCAAGTCCGGCCAGAATGAGCCCGGCGATCCTGTCTGCTGCGCGCCGCATAAGTCGTCCTCCTGCCGCCCACAGGCTTCTTCTCGGTGGAGCGACGCCGGGATAACGACGGATCTAGGCCACGAAGACCTTGGTGTGCCTTCACGTTTTCGCGCATCGCGGGGACATGCCGGCTCGGAACGACGACTGAACGATTATCCGCGTTGCGCACAGCATTAACCTTTTGTTAATCGGCGCATTGCCGCCGGCCCGCCGGCGTGAGAGCTTTCGTTAACGAGAGCTTAACGGTTGGGTCCGGCGATGCGGTTCGCGGTTTCCATGATGCAGAGACGGGTCGAGGCACCCGCAGCGCGTCGGCTGCCCCGGAGCCGCCGCGCCGCCGTCGCCGCCCTCGCGGTCTTCGGCATTGCGGGCCTCGCCACCGGTGTCCAGGCGCAGACGCTTGCGAGCCTGCCGACGGAAGCCGGTGCCCGAGTGCAGGGCGATGCCAAGCCGATCGCGGCCTGGACGACCTTCTGCCAGAACTACGCGGCCGAATGCGCGCTCGACCGGGGCGAACCGGCCCGGATCAGCCTGACGCCCGCCACCTGGGCGACGATCGTGTCGGTGAACCGGCGGGTCAACAAGGCGGTCGAGCCGATGACCGATCAGGACCACCTGCACGTGGCCGACCGGTGGGATCTGGCCGAGGACGGCATCGGCGACTGCGAGGACTTCCAGCTGCTCAAGCGCCATCTGCTGGCCCAGGCCGGCCTGCCGCGGCGGGCGATGCGCATGACCGTGGTGATCGACGAGAAGGGCGAGGGCCACGCGGTGCTCACCCTGATCACCGACCGGGGCGACCTGGTGCTCGACAACAAGACCAACGCGATCCTGCCCTGGCACAAGACCGGCTACGTGTTCATCAAGCGCGAGAGCCAGGACGCCGTCGCCTGGGTCTCGCTCGGCGGCGTCACCTCCCCGGTCACCACCGCCAACCGCTGATCAAGGCCCACCTCCGGCAGTGGAACCCGCGCCGCGGGCACCACATCTTAACGGATTGATAACCCTGCGCCGCCACTCTGTCGGGTGACGGAGTGCCTGAACGATGCCGCGAGCCCGCCACGTGATGCCGGCCCCGCTCCTCGCGATCGTCCTCGTCGCCGCGGCCTGCGGCACCGCGCGGGCCGCGAGCGAGACCGAGCTCCGCCACGCTGCGTGGCGCGACTGCGTCAGCCGCAACTTCGGGATTCAAGCCGCGCTGACGGACCGGGATCTGGCCGTAGACGCTGCCTTCCGCGCCTGCCGCAGCGCCGAGGACGCCTATCTCGCGACGCTCGCAGACTCGCCGCTCCTCGACGGCGACGACGTCATTCGCGCCCGGCCGCTCCTCGCCGGCCGGATCCGGGCCTGGCTGGTGGGCGATCGCGGCTGACGCGGCGGACCCGCGGAACCCCGCGCGCGACAGTCCGCAGGCACGGCATCGGCGATCCGCCGCTCGGCGATGCGCGATCGTCAGGAAGAGACGCCGCCCGCCTACGCCTTCAGACGAGCCTTGATCCGCCGGGTGAGCCCGTCGCGGACCTCACGATAGGCCTCGAGACGCTGCTCCCGTGACGCGTCCTGCACCAGCGTGGGATCCGGAGTCGGCCAGTATTCGACATCGGCCGCGAGCGTGTGCGTCAGGGCCAGCGCCCGGTGATGGGCCTCCGGCGCCAGGGTGATGATCAGGTCGAAGTTCAGCCCCTCCCAATCCTCCAACTCCTCGATGGTGCGGGGGCGGTGTCGGCTGGCATCGATCCCGATCTCGTCGAGGGCCGCGATCATGAACGGATCGGTGGGCTCGCCGGACCGGACTCCGGCCGACTGCACATAGGTGGACTTGCCGAAATAGGCGCGCGCGATCGCTTCCGCCGCGACGGAGCGCACGGCGTTGTAATTGCACATGAACAGGACGGACTGCACCCGCCGCCTCTTCGGAGAGGCGTCGGGAGGAGGCTCTGGAACGGGCTCAGCCATCGCCGGTCGGCGCGGAGGGCGCCCTAGCCCTTCCAGTGCAGCGCGAAGATCAGGGTGAACAGGCGGCGGGCCGTGTCGTGGTCGAGGTCGACCTTGCCGTCGAGCCGCTGCTTGAGCGTCTCGGACGCCTCGTTGTGCAGGCCCCGCCGACCCATGTCGATCGCCTCGATCTGCGATGGCGAGGCGGTGCGGATCGCGTTGTAGTAGCTCTCGCAGATCATCTCGTAGTCGCGGATCACCCGACGGAATGGCGTCAGCGACAGGAGGTGCGTCATCACCGGCTCGCCCTCCACCGTGGTGATGGCGAAGGACAGCTTGTTCTCGACGAGGCCCAGCGTCAGGGCGTAGGGGCCCTCTCGGCCCGGGATCGCGAAGACATTGTCTTCCAGGATGTCGAAGAGCGCGATGGCCCGCTCGTGCTCCTGATCCGGGTTGCCGCGGGCGATGGACGCCTCGTCCAGGCTCACCTTCGCGAGGCGGTTCGGCCCGCGCTGCTTCTCCGCCATCCCCAAAACCTCACAGGTTCAACCGGATCGCGACGGAGCGGGCGTGCCCCTCCAGGCCCTCGGACCGGCCGAGGTTTATCGCCGCCGGGCCGAGCGCCCGCAAGCTCTCCGGCGTGCAGGCGAGGATCGTCGTCCGCTTCATGAAGTCGAGCACCCCGAGGCCGGAGGAGAACCGGGCGGACCGGGCGGTGGGCAGGACGTGGTTCGGGCCGCCGACATAGTCGCCGATCGCCTCCGGCGTGTGCGAGCCGAGGAAGATCGCCCCGGCATTGCGCACCTTGGCGGCGAGCGCCTCCGCATCCTGCGTCTCGATCTCCAGGTGCTCGGGGGCGAGGCGGTCGACGAGGGGGACGGCCTCGTCGAAGGTCCGGACCCGGATGACGGCGCCGTAGTCGCGCCAGCTCGCCCGGGCGATCTCCTGACGGGGCAGGGTTGTGAGGGCGCGCTCGACGGCCACCTCGACGGCGTCCGCCAGGTCTGCGCTGTCGGTGATCAGGATCGCCTGGGCGGCGACGTCGTGCTCGGCCTGCGCCAGCAGGTCGGCGGCGACCCAGTCCGGGTTGGCGTGGCCGTCGGCCAGGATCAGCACCTCGGAGGGGCCGGCGATCATGTCGATCCCGACCTGGCCGAAGACCCGGCGCTTGGCCGCGGCGACCCAGGCATTGCCGGGCCCGACGACCTTGGCGACAGGAGCAATGGTGGCGGTGCCGTAGGCGAGGGCGGCCACCGCCTGGGCCCCGCCCACCCGGTAGACCTCGTGGACGCCGGCGAGCTGCGCGGCGGCCAGGACCAGCGGATTGATCTGGCCGTCGGGGGTCGGCACGACCATGACGAGCCGCGGCACGCCGGCGACGCGGGCGGGGAGCGCGTTCATCAGCACCGAGGAGGGATAGCTCGCCGTCCCGCCCGGGACGTAGAGCCCCACCGATTCGAGCGCCGTCCAGCGCCAGCCGGCGGTGACGCCCAGCGCGTCGGTGGCGCGATGGTCCGTGGGCCGCTGCGCCCGATGGAAGCTCTCGATCCGCTCGGCGGCGAGGCGCAGGGCCTCGAGGGACTCCTGCGGACAGGCGGCGACCGCCGCGGCGATCTCCGCGTCGGTGACCCGCAGGTGCTCGGCTGAGAAATCGGTGCCGAGCCGGTCGAAGCGGCGCGTGAAGTCGACCAGGGCCGCGTCGCCGCGTGCGACGACGTCGGCGATGATGGCGCGGACCGCTTCGTCCACGTCCTCGGCGATCTCACGCTTCACCGTCAGGAGATGCGCGAAGGCGGTGGCGAAATTCGGATCGCTGCTGTCGAGCCGGACCATCGGAAAGCTCTCTGTCTCGCGTCAGGCCGCCGGGCCGGCGGTCGTGTCGGTGTCGATGTCGTGGCCGGGACGGGTGGCCGATTCCCAGACCGGGCCGAGATCCTTCATCCGGACCTCGATGCACTCGACCTCCAGCCGAAGGGCCGCACCGCCCGAGAAGACGAGATCGATGTGACCCGACGGCGCATCCGTCTGTTCGAAGGTCAGCGCGAGCAGGCTCATCGGCGTGGCGTCGCCCGGCTTCAGGCCGCGGCTCTTCACGCCCCGGACGCGCTCAATGTGCAGGCCGGCGAGGCGCCGCCGGGGCGGGGCGTCCGGTGTCCAGTCGAAGCGTCGCACCGCCATGAGGAAGCGCTGCTCACCGGCGAGATAGGTCAGATCCTCCGGCCGGAGGATCGCGTCCTGCAGGTGGGCTGAGATCACGGTCAAGTCCTCGATGTCGAGGGCGGCGAGCTTGAGCAGCTCCATGCAGAGGGTCCTCGGCGAACGCGGGGCGTGGGCCGGTCGGCGAGGGGCCCCGCGGCAGGGCGTAGGTAGCGGCGCAGCCCCGTTCGGGCAACGCCCGACCTGAGGATGCCGGGTGCGGACGGGGCACAGGCTCGACCCAGCGCCGTCGGCTAGAGGCGGGGCGGACGCATCGAAGCAGGGTCGAGGCAGGGTCGAGGATGGCCAAGTTCACGACGCACGCGACTCTGGCGGCGCTGGCCCTGGGGATTCACGCGGCCGGTCCCGCGGGTGCGCAGGTCGGTCCCGACGCGCGGCCCTACATCTACGGCCGACCGGGTCCGGACCGGGACGTCTACGCCCCGCCGCCCCGAGATCGCCGGCCGCCACCGCCCGCCGACGATGGCTACGGCTGGCCTCCGCCCCCGCCGCCATTCGACGATGCGTCCGACCGGATCCGGCCTCAATGGCGCACCGGCCCGGGGCGGTCGTGGGATGACAGCGTCTGCGTGACCGCCCGCGGCACATGCCTGACGCGCCCGGCGCCGCCCAATGCGCCCTGCGGCTGCGACATACCCGGCTTCGGCTACAGGCGCGGGCAGATCGAGGATTGAGCATCCGCTGTCGCGCATGACCTGCGGGGCATGGCCCGCCTCGGCCGCCGCGTCCGGAGGCTCTCGGCGTGGCCTCCGAGATGCCGGGCCAGGATGGCCTCCGCCCGGGCATAGAGAGCGAGGCGGTTCTCGGGCCGCACGAAGCCGTGGCCCTCGTCCGGGAACAGCGGATCGGTCACCGTGAGGCGCTTCGCATCGAGGGCTGCGACCCTCTGGTCGGACTCGGCCTGCTTCACCCGGGGGGCGGTGGCGCCCTGCGCGATCAGGAGGGGCGCCCGGATCCCGCCGGCTCGGTGAACCGGCGAGCGCGCACGCATCAGGTCCAGCCCCGCCGCGGTGTCCGGATCGCCGATCGCCCGGATCACCTGCGCGCGGAACGCCTCCCCGTGAGGGGGCTCGTCTGGCTGACCCGGACGAGCCCGGCCGCGCCGCCCGGAATGGGCGTCAGGTCCCGGTTGGTCCCGGCGATCGACCGCACAGACGTGCCGGTTCTCGTCTCCGCCGCCGTCCTGCAGATCGAGCAGAGGCCGCCCGCCCTGGGCCCGGCCGTAGAACCGGATCCCGCGCCCCGGATCGGCGGTCAGGGTTCAGACGACATCGGCGGCCCGCCGACGTCCATCGACGTCCCGGATCGCAGGGGTCGCTCAGGCCCGGACGCGCTCGATCTGCGCGCCGCAGCGGCCGAGCTTGGCCTCAAGCGCCTCGAAGCCGCGGTCGAGATGGTAGACCCGGTTGATCTGGGTCTCGCCTTCGGCGGCGAGGCCCGCGATCACCAGGGACACCGAGGCGCGCAGGTCGGTGGCCATGACGGGTGCCCCCCTCAGCCGCTCCACGCCCTCGACGATGGCGAGGTCGCCCTCGAGGCGGATCTTCGCGCCGAGCCGGGCCAGTTCCTGCACGTGCATGAACCGGTTCTCGAAGATCGTCTCGCGGATATGCGACTGGCCCTTGGCCAGCGTCATCAGTGCCATGAACTGCGCCTGCAGATCCGTGGGGAAGCCCGGGAACGGGTCCGTGGTGACGTCGACCGCCGCGATGCCGGCGCCGTTGCGGCGCACGCGGATGCCGCCCTCGACCGGGGTGATCTCGGCGCCCGTGGTCGACAGGATGTCGAGGGCCGCGTGCAGCAGATCGGCTCGCGTATCCTTCAGGACGACGTCACCGCCGGCCATCGCGACCGCCATGGCGTAGGTGCCGGTCTCGATCCGGTCGGGCAGGACCGCGTGGCGGGCGCCGTTCAGACGGGCCACGCCTTCGATCTCGATATGGGGCGTGCCGGCGCCGCGGATCTTCGCGCCCATCTTGTTCAGGCACTCCGCGAGGTCGACGACCTCCGGCTCGCGGGCGGCGTTCTCGATCACCGTGGTCCCGTAGGCGAGCGCAGCCGCCATCAGCGCCACATGCGTGCCGCCGACCGTGACCTTGGGGAAGACGATCTCGGCGCCGCGCAGGCCGTTCTTCGTGCGGGCGACCACGTAGCCGGCGTCGATCTCGATCTCGGCCCCGAGCTTCTCCAAGGCCATGATCAGCAGGTCGACCGGCCGGGTGCCGATGGCGCAGCCGCCGGGCAGCGACACCTTGGCCTCGCCGAACCGGGCGAGCAGCGGCGCGATCACCCAGAAGCTCGCCCGCATGGTCGAGACGAGGTCGTAGGGCGCGGTGGTGTCGATGACGTTCGAGGCGGTGAGCCGGATGGTCTGGCCTGTCTCGGTGGTCTGACCGGGGCGCTTGCCGACCACCATGTGGTCGACGCCGTGGTTGCCCAGGATCCGCGTCAGCGCGGCGATGTCGGCGAGCCGCGGCACGTTGATCAGTTCCAGCGTCTCGCCGGTGAGCAGGCTGGCGATCATCAGCGGCAGCGCCGCGTTCTTGGCGCCCGAGATCGGGATCACGCCGTTGAGCGGCGCGCCGCCGGTGATGTGGATGCGGTCCATCGTATGTCCTTGGGCGGCGCATCCCCGATGGCGCGCGGCCGGCCGTGCTGATCGCGGGCGCGGAAGCGCCCAGGCTTGGCCGTGCCCTATAGACCGGATTTGTCGGAATCAGGACCGTTGATCGCGGCCTCGGACGTGCAGGACCGGTCCGCGTCCGGAGCCGGTCTCGTTTCGGTCCGGCCCCGATCCTGCGCCTTGCGGCGCCGCAGGTTCTGCCGCAGGGCCGCCTTCAGGCGCTCCGTGCGCGCATCCTTCGCGTCCGTCTTCGCGTCCGTCATGGCGCGACCCTTGGTCGCCGCAAGCTCGGGACACGGACGTTCCGGTGGGAGGAGCCATCTGCGGGTTGAAACATGGGATTCGGAAGTGCGCCGGAGCCAAGTTCGGAGGGAAAGATCCTGACGGACGCTACCGGGTTCGTGCCGCCCTCTCAACGGATGCAACGCAGCGATGTCGGAACCTTACCTTGAACCAGTTCCAGATCCGCGCGTATCTTCCGGTCCTCACGCGAAGGACTGACCGAGGCCAGACCTCAGATCGCGGGACCCGGTGCTACAAGGCGCCGCCCGCGTGGCCGAATACGCGAAGGACGCTCGATGACCGTGACCCGGATGCCCAGCACGACGCTCGCCCCAACGGGATCGACGCGCGCCGGTTCCGGCTACGAGCGCTACTTCCGCGGCGCGCTGGATCAGCTGCACGGCGAGCGGCGCTACCGTGTCTTCGCCGATATCGAACGCATTTCCGGGCGGTTCCCGACGGCCAAGTGGCGTCAGCCCGACGGCAAGACGACCGAGATCACCGTGTGGTGCTCGAACGACTACCTCGGCATGGGCCAGCACAAGGAGGTGGTGGCCGCCATGACCGAGACCGCCGCCCGCTGCGGCGTGGGCGCGGGCGGCACCCGCAACATCGCCGGCAACAACTCGCCCCTCGTCGACCTGGAGCGCGAACTCGCCGACCTGCACGGCAAGGAGGCGGGTCTCGTCTTCACCTCGGGCTACGTGTCGAACCAGGCCGGCATCTCGACGATCGCCAAGCTGATTCCGGATTGCCTGATCCTGTCCGACGCCTTCAACCACAATTCGATGATCGAGGGCGTGCGCCATTCAGGCTGCGCGAAGAAGATCTTCCGCCACAACGATCTCCAGCATCTGGAGGAGCTGCTCCAGGAGGCCGGCGACCGGCCGAAGCTGATCGTCTTCGAGTCGGTCTACTCGATGGATGGCGACGTGGCGCCGATCAGCCGGATCTGCGACCTCGCCGACCGCTACGGCGCGATGACCTATCTGGACGAAGTCCACGCGGTCGGTCTCTACGGTCCGCGCGGCGGCGGCATCGCCGAGCGCGACGGGGTGATGCACCGGGTCGACGTGATCGAGGGGACGCTGGCCAAGGGCTTCGGCTGCGTCGGTGGCTACATCACCGCCTCGGCGGCGATCTGCGACGCCGTGCGCAGCTTCGCGCCGGGCTTCATCTTCACCACCGCGCTGCCGCCGGCCGTGGCGGCGGCGGCACGGGCGTCGGTGCGCTACCTCAAGCGTTCCAGCGCCGAGCGGGAAGCACACCAGAGCCAGGCGACGGCCACCAAGGCGGCCCTGGCCGCGGCGGGCCTGCCGATCCTGGAGACCGAGACCCATATCGTGCCGGTGATGGTCGGCGATGCCGAACTGTGCAAGGCGGCGGCCGACCACCTGCTGGAACACCACGGCATCTACATCCAGCCGATCAATTATCCGACCGTTCCGCGCGGCACCGAGCGCCTGCGGATCACGCCGTCGCCGTTCCACGACGCGGCGCATATCGAGCGCCTCGCCGCGGCCCTCAGCGAGACCTGGGAGGCGCTGGATCTGCCCCGGGCCGGCACGGTCTTCGTCGAGGCCGCCGAGTAGGGCCTCGGGTCTCCGTATCGACCGGCCACGGCCTGGCCCCACCGAGGGGCCGTGGCCTCTATCACACGGCGCGATCGGCTCACCCTTCCGGCTGAGGGAGGGTAGATTCCGGATCAGGCGTGCCGGTGACGCGCGCTCAGGTCGCGCCGCCTCCGGCTGACGCACGCCCCTCATCCCGTCCCTCTCGCCCGAGGGAGGGGCCGCGCCGCGACGACGATCCGTGGGACCCGGTCCGGGCCGGCCCCCCGCCGCACGGCGCCCATGTCCTGCCCCCATCTCGTCTTTTCCGGCGCCGGGCTGTAACGACGGCGTCAATCCTCACCCGCGAAAAGTCCGACCATGATCTCCTCCCCGCTCATGACCGTGATGGTCGATGCCGTGCGCAAGGCCGCGCGCGGCCTGCGCCGCGACTTCGGCGAGGTCGAGAACCTGCAGGTCTCGCGGAAGGGCCCGGGTGACTTCGTCTCCGCGGCCGACCGCAAGGCCGAGGAGGTGCTGCGCGACGCCCTGATGAAGGCGCGCCCGGGCTACAGCCTCGTGCAGGAGGAGAACGGGATCATCGAGGGGACCGACAAAAGCCACACCTGGCACATCGACCCGCTCGACGGCACCTCGAACTTCCTGCACGGCGTGCCCCATTTCGCCGTCTCGGTCGGCCTCGAGCGCGAGGGCCAGATCGTCGCCGGTGTGATCTTCGACCCGATCAAGGACGAGCTGTTCGTCGCCGAGCGCGGGAAGGGGGCCTATCTCAACAACCGGCGCCTGCGCGTCTCCGGCCGTCAGGACATGGCCGACGCGCTGGTGGGCTACGGAACGCCCTATCTCGGTCGCGGCAGCCATCCGCGACTCCTGCGCGAGCTGGGCGCCGTCATGGCGGTGGCCGGCGGCACCCGCCGGATGGGATCGGCGGCTCTCGACATGGCCTATGTCGCCTGCGGGCGCCTCGACGCCTATTGGGAGCGCGATCTCCAGACCTACGATTTCGCCGCCGGCGTGATCCTGGTGCGCGAGGCGGGCGGCTTCGTGACCTCCGCGGATGGCGCCGCCGAGCCGCTCGCGCCCCGGTCGGTGGCCTGCGGCAACGAGGAGCTGCACCGGGAACTCGTCGCCATCCTCAAGAAGGTCCAGGCGGCCTAGCGGCCCGTCATCCCGGGACCGCGCGGCGGAGACCGGGATGACGGGCCGCCGACGCGCCGCGTCTCGACGTCCGCGGCGATCAGGGATTGCCCGCCTCGGGCGGGCTTCCTCGGAGCCAAGCGCGCCCGCGGCGACCGGACCGCTCGCGCCGCGTGGGACGGTCGCCGGACCGCCGGGACGCACCGAATGCGGCCTGACCCGCCCGGCCTGCCGCCGGAAACTGGTCAGGACCGCAACCTTCTGCTTTAAGCCCGCGGTTCTCCACGGAAGGCCGAACGCATGGAAGCCCGCCGCCACGTCGCGCTGAAGGAATCGATCCGCTCGATTCCCGATTACCCGAAGCCCGGGATCATCTTTCGCGACATCACCACGCTGCTCAGCGACCCGCGCGCCTTCCGGCGGGCGGTGGACGCGCTGGTTCACCCCTATGCGGGCGGGCAGATCCACCAAGTGGCCGGCATCGAGGCCCGGGGCTTCATCCTGGGCGGGGCCATCGCCCATCAGCTCTCCTGCGGCTTCGTGCCGATCCGCAAGAAGGGCAAGCTGCCCCACACGACGGTTTCGATGGCCTACGCCCTCGAATACGGCACCGACGAGATCGAGATCCACGTCGACGCGGTCCGGCCCGGCGACAGGGTGCTCCTGGTCGACGATCTGATCGCCACCGGCGGCACCGCCACGGCGGCGGTGAACCTGCTTCAGAAGATCGGCGCCGAAATCGTGGCCGCCTGCTTCGTCATCGATCTGCCCGAGATCGGCGGGGCCCAGCGCCTGCGCGACATGGGCGTCGAGGTGCGGACCCTCATGCAGTTCGAGGGGCATTGAGCCCCGCCGAACGTTGACTTCGCGGGACCCATCCGCCATAAGCCCGCCACTCGCGACGTGGCGCCCCGCATGGGCGCCCTTCGTGTTTGCAGACAACCAAGGACGCGTGAAGGTCGGGTGCGGCATCAGCCGCCCGCGAGCGCGCCTCGACCTTTGAAGGCTCTGAGCCATGAAGAGAACCTATCAGCCGAGCAAGCTCGTCCGTAAGCGCCGTCACGGTTTCCGTGCGCGCATGGCCACCGCCGGCGGCCGCAAGGTGATCGCGCGCCGTCGCGCCCACGGCCGCAAGCGCCTGTCGGCCTGAGGCCGGATCCTCTCGGGCGCGGACGCCTTCGCGCATCCGCGCCGTGAGGCAAGTGGTATCGGCCGGGATCGAACCATCGATGGCGACGATCGAGCGGCTCAAGAAACGACCCGACTTCCTGGCTGCGGCCGAGGGGCGTCGCTTTCACACCGAGCGCATGACCGCGCAGGGGCGCCTCCGGAACCCGGAGGCCTGCCCCGGCCTCCGTCTCGGTTTCACCATCACGAAGCGCGTGGGTCACGCGACGGAGCGCAACCGCATCCGGCGCCGTCTCCGCGCCGCGTTGGGGCTGGTCGCGGCCGATCTGCCGACCGAACTCGCGACCCTGCCGGCCGACATCGTACTGATCGCCCGGCGCCCGGCGCTGGACGCCCCCTTCGCGTCGCTGGCCGAGGACCTGCGGCGTGCGATCCCGACGGTGACCCGGCCTGCGGCGCCCCGGAGCGACAGGCCGTCCGGCCGATCCGGCAACCGACGGTCCAAGACCACACCTCAAACCTCATCTCTCCAGCAGGAAGCGGGCGCCTCCGCGCAGCCCGCGCCCTCCGGCCGCGCCGACATCGGCCCGTCGCAGGGGTGCGACAGAGATCACCGAATCACCGGCGCGCGCAGGTCCCCCGGGGCCGGCGCCGGTCTTGATGCCACTCCGAACGCGTGCGGCGGTGTCCCTGATGGGCAATGACAAGACGAACATGTTCGTGGCCATCGGCCTGTCGCTGCTGGTGCTGCTCGGGTGGCAGTACTTCGTGGCCGGCCCGCGCATGGAGCAGCAGCGGCTGATCGAGGCCCAGAACAAGGCCGCGCAGCAACAGCAGCCCCCGGGCGTGACCCCGGACGGCGTGCCCTCGCCGTCCCCCAAGGAGGGCGGCCCGGCCGCGCCGGTGCCCGGCACGCTGCCCACGCCGCAAGGCGGCCCGGTCTCTCGCGAGGCGGCGCTCGCCCGCTCGCCGCGCATCCGGATCGAGACCCCGGCGCTGTCCGGCTCGATCGCCCTGAAGGGCGGCCGCGTCGACGACGTGTCGCTCAAGAACTACCACGAGACCGTCGACCCCAAGAGCCCCGAGATCGTGCTGTTCTCGCCGGCCGGCAGCGAGACGCCCTATTACGCCGAGTTCGGCTGGGTCGGCGCCAATGCCGGGCCGCTGCCCAACAACGACACCCTCTGGACCAGCGAGGGCAAGACGCTCCAGCCGGGCATGCCCGTGACCCTGACCTGGGACAACGGCGCCGGCCTCGTCTTCAAGCGGATCATCGCGGTCGACGACAAGTACATGTTCACGATCCGCGACGAGGTCGAGAACAAGGGCTCGGGTGCGATCACGCTCTACCCCTACAGCCTCGTCTCCCGCTGGGGTAAGCCGCACACCCAGGGCTATTACGTCCTGCACGAGGGCATGATCGGCTATCTCGGCAACGACGGCCTTCAGGAATTCACCTACGACAAGCTCGCCAAGGAGGGCGCCTACGGCGGCGCCAACACCAAGGGCAAGGCCTGGACGGGCGTGACCGGCGGCTTCGTGGGCATCACCGACAAGTACTGGGCGGCTGCCGCGATCCCCGATCAGGACACGCCGTATACCGGCGCCTTCACCGACCGGACCGACGGGACCACCAACGTCTATCAGGCGAGCGTGCGCGGCGACGCCGTGAACGTGGCGGCCGGCACCTCCGTCACCGCGACGCAGCGGCTGTTCGCGGGCGCCAAGGAAGTCAACGTCATCAACAACTACGAGAAGGACCTGGGCATCAAGCACTTCGATCTGATGATCGATTGGGGCTGGTTCTTCTTCATCACCAAGCCGATGTTCCGGGCGCTGGACTTCTTCTATCACCTGTTCGGCAATTTCGGCGTCTCGATCCTGGTTGTCACCTTCTGCCTGAAGCTGCTGTTCCTGCCGATCGCGAACCGGTCCTACGTCTCGATGGCCAAGATGAAGGCCGTTCAGCCGGAGATGGCCGCCATCCGCGAGCGCTACAAGGATGACCGCCTAAAGGCGCAGCAGGCCACGATGGAGCTGTACAAGAAGGAGAAGATCAATCCGGTCGCCGGCTGCTGGCCGGTGCTGATCCAGATCCCGGTCTTCTTCGCGCTCTACAAGGTGCTGTTCATCACCATCGAGATGCGGCACGCGCCGTTCTTCGGCTGGATCCACGACCTCGCGGCGCCGGATCCGACGAGCATCGTGAACCTGTTCGGACTGCTGCCCTTCCCGGCGCCCGACTTCGTCCACCTGGGCGTCTGGCCGCTGATCATGGGCGTGACGATGTTCGTGCAGATGAAGATGAACCCCGCGCCGCCGGACCCGGTCCAGGCGCAGATCTTCACCTTCATGCCGATCGTGTTCACCTTCATGCTGGGGTCGTTCCCCGCCGGCCTCGTGATCTACTGGGCCTGGAACAACACGCTGTCGGTGATCCAGCAGTACGTCATCATGCGCCGCAACGGCGTGAAGGTGGAGCTGTGGGACAACCTGCGATCGACGTTCCGGCGCGGCAACGGCACCAAGACGGCCGCCACCAAGAGCTGACAGGCAATGTGCCGTGACTGAAACCAACGACGATGCGGCCGACCTTCTTGAGGCCGGCCGCCTTCTCTTTGCCGGCGCCGCCGACTTCTACGCGGCTGCCCAGACGCTCGATCGGCTGCCGCCCATGGAGGGCGTGGAGATTGCCTTCGCGGGACGGTCGAACGTCGGCAAATCGAGCCTGATCAATGCCCTCACCGGGCGGAACACCCTGGCGCGGACCTCGCACACGCCCGGGCGCACGCAGCAGCTGAACTTCTTCCGGATCGGCGAGCGCCTGTCCCTCGTCGACATGCCCGGCTACGGCTACGCCGCGGTCGAGAAGGCCAAGGTCGAGGCCTGGACGCGGCTGATCCATTCCTACCTGAAGGGGCGCGCCAGCCTCGCCCGCGTGTTCATGCTCATCGACGCCCGGCACGGCTTCAAGTCGATCGATACCGATGTGCTCGACGGCCTCGACAAGGCCGCGGTGAGCTATCAGGTCGTGCTGACCAAGGGGGATTCCCTCAAGAAGGGCGAGGTCGCGAGCCGCATTGCCGGGATCGAGGCCGGGCTTGCCAAGCGTCCGGCGGCCTATCCGCAGGTGATCCTCACCTCAAGTCGGGACGATTCCGGCGTGCCGGAGCTGCGTGCGGCCATCGCCAGGCTCCTCGTGGAGCGCGGCGCGTGAGTGTTGCGGGTGTCGATCGTGCGCTCGCGGCGCTCGCCTGCCTCGCCGGCCTGCTCGGTGTGGCGTTGAGCGCCGCCGCCGCGCACATCCCCGGCGCCGATTCGCTGAAGACGGCGGCGCAGTTCCTGCTGTTCCACGCCCCCGCCATTCTGGCGCTCATCGGCTTCGGCACCGCCGGCCTTGCCCGGACCGGGCTTGCCCGGACCGCTTCGGGGCTTCTGGTCCTCGGTCTGATCCTATTCTGCGGCGACCTCTCGGTGCGCACGTGGCTCCAGCGCCCGCTCTTTCCGATGGCTGCGCCCACTGGCGGCGTCGTCCTGATGGGCGGCTGGCTCGTCGGGATCCTGTGCGCCCTCGTCCCCGCGCGTCGAACCGTCTAGGCCGGCGCCCGGACCTGCAGGAAATGCAGCGCCGGGCCCTGCGCGGCGGAGAAGACGCCTGCCGTGAGGGCTCCCCCGTAGACCGCTGCGGTGTCGAGGTTCGTGCGGAACCGGCGGATTTCGGGCCGTCCGTTGCGCTGGGGGGTATGGCCATGGACCACGTGGCGGCCGAAATCGTGGTCGCCCTCCAGGAACGGCTCGCGGATCCAGAGCCGATTGTGATCGTCCGGATCCGGGATCGCCGCGCCGGGCCGGAAACCGGCATGGACGTACCAGCGGGCGTCATCCCCATGCAGGGTGGGGAGACCTTCGAGCCAGTCGAGGGTGTCGCGTGGCAGATCGCCCGCCTCCCGGGCGCCGAAGGAGGCGAGCGTCGCCTCCCCGCCGTTGTAGAGCCAGTGTTCCGCGGCCTGAGGGGTCTGCAGCGCATCGAGCAGCATCCGCTCGTGATTGCCCATCAGGCAGATGACATGCTCGGGCTCGGCCCAATTCAGCCGGCTCACGGTGCGGAGAACCGCGGCGCTGTCCGGCCCGCGGTCGATATAATCCCCGAGGAAGACGAGGCGGCGGCCGCGGTCGGCGGCATGGTCGGCGATCCGCTCCAACAGCGCATCGAGGAGGTCGGCGCAGCCGTGGATGTCGCCGATGACATAGGTGAGCGGACCGGATTCCATCGCGCCATCGTCCACCGGGCCGTCCCGCTCCGCAAGGGCACATGATCGGGACGGGCTGCTCCCCGTCGCCGGGTCAGCCTCAGCGCGTGGCGATGGTCCGCAAGGCCGTCGCCGACCAGAGCGGCGCTGAGGGGCGCCCCCGCATCGACGGCGGGTGGCGATGTGGTGCCCGCGACATCGGCTGCGACGTCACCCGCGCGTCTTCGCTCCCGGATCCGGTTCGATCAGTGATCGGCCGCCGGAACTGTTCCGGCGCCGCCGCCGGTCGCAAGCTTGCGGCGCGCGTCGGCCTGCCCGCTGGTCGTGCCGAAATAGCTCGCCGAGTCGCCGAGCTGTACCGACGGTTGGCAACTCGGCGTGCAGGACAGGGATTCCCGGTCGAGACCGCGCTGGACCGTGATGGTCGAGTCCCGCGACGCCTCGACCCGGATGGTCGTCTCGGCGATCATGGCGCCGCCGTTGTCGAGGGCGATGAGATTGGTCGATCCGAAGCTCTTGCCGGTGAGCACGAGGACGCCGTTCTTCTGCGGCGTCACCTCGGCGATGATCGGATTCCCGACGATGATGGTCGAGGTCTTCTCCGGCAGGCGGAGGACCTTGGCATTGTCCACCAGAACGGTCACGACCGGCAGCAGCTCGGGCTGACCCGCCACGGCTGTGGCGCCCGTCATCAGGACGATGAGGCCGGCTCGGCCCGCAATCGACAGGGTGCGGCGCATCGGGTTTCCTCAAGACGACGGGTAGCGGACGAGATCCGACCCGAAGCCCGAGGCTATCGCGGGATGGGTGAAGGAAGCGCTAAGCAAGACCAAGAGTCCGCGCACTGCCGTATCGAAGAAACCCAACCTTCACCAATCTCGCAACGAGACGGCATTTTACGACGCTCCGGGATCGATTTAACCGATTTTCAAGGCGAAATCGCCAGTCTGTGCAGGCCGCCGATCGAGACAAGAAAAATCTTCATCGGTCATCGCGCAAGTTTTGCCTCGCTCTATGTTGATCGAAGGATCGCTCTCCATGAAGACCCTGTTCACGCGCTTCGCCTCGGACGAGTCCGGTGCCACCGCGATCGAGTACGGCATGATCGCGGCCCTGATCGCCGTCGCCATCATCACCGCGCTGAAGACCGTTGGCACCAGCCTCACCAGCAAGTTCAGCCAGATCTCCGGCAACCTGAACTAAGCGAGACGGCTCTGATCTGCGGCAGGTGCGAGACACCCCGGCTCTCGGCGAGAGACCGGGGGCTCGGCCGGCCGGGATCGTTCTCGTTCGCGGCGGCACAGGCCGTCTGGTAATGCGCGGATCCATTCCGGCCGACGGATGGCCGGGTCGGATCGTTGGCCGGTGATGCGACAGGTTTCGACGAAATGGGCGCCGAGATGGTCGGTTCAGCGACGGCAAGCCTCGGCCTGACAGGTCTGGGCCCGGCCGGATTCGGCCTGTTGATCCTCTTCCCGTTCCTGATGGCGTACGCAGCCGCCAGCGATCTTCTGACCATGCTGATCCCGAACCGGATCTCCCTCGGCCTCGTGGCGGGGTTCGCGCTCCTCGCCCTGACGGGCCCGATGAGCTGGGCCGAGATCGGCTTCCATTGCGCGGCCGGCGCGGTCGTTCTGCTCGTCACCTTCGCGCTCTTCGCCTTCGGTGTCATCGGCGGCGGCGATGCCAAGCTCGCGGCCGCCACGGCCCTGTGGCTCGGCTTCGATGGACTCGGCGATTACCTGCTGGTGGCGTCACTGTTCGGCGGTGCCCTGACGCTGGGGATCCTGTTCGCGCGGACGCATCCGCTGCCCGTCCGGATTGCGCGCATGCCGTTCGCACTGCATCTGCACGACGCCAAGACCGGGATTCCGTACGGGATCGCCCTGGCGGCGGCCGCTCTCCTCGTCCTGCCCGACACCGACGTCTGGACCCGGGCCCTCGCTGGCTGAAGCCGCGGCGCTTCGGGCCGGCGGGATCTGGAGCCGCGCGTCCGGCCCAGCTAGAAGTCGCGCATGCCCTTCGCGCTGCTGCGTCGCCCCGATCCCGATCATCTTGAGGTCCAGCACGAGGGGGCCAGTTTCCGCGTTGCCCTCCGGCGGCGGGAGACCGCGCGCCGCATCACCCTCCGGGTCTCGGCCGCCACCGGCGAGGCGGTGATCACCCTTCCGAGCCGCACCGCCGTCAACACCGCCCAGCGCTTCGCTGCGAGCCATGCGGGCTGGATCGCAACGCGTCTGGCCCGTGTGCCGGCTCGCGTGGCCTTCGAGCCTGAGGCCAGCCTGCCGCTCCGCGGCGAGCCTCACCGGATACTCCAGCGCGGCACCCGCAGCGGTCCGGTACGGGTCGAGTGCGTCGCCGGAGAGCCGGCCATCTCGGTGTCCTGCGACGCAGCCCATGTGGCGCGCCGAATCCGCGACTTCCTGGCCCGTGAGGCGAAGCACGACCTCGCCGAGGCGATCGAGCGTTATGCGGTGCAACTCGGGCAGAGGCCGGTCCGCGTCACCCTGCGCGACACCCGCAGCCGCTGGGGCTCCTGTACGGCCCGCGGCGAGCTGAACTTCTCATGGCGCCTGATTCTCGCGCCGCCGATGGTGCTCGACTATCTGGTCGCTCACGAAATGGCCCACCTGCGCGAGATGAACCATTCCCCACGCTTCTGGGCTCTCGTGCACGCCCTTTGTCCGAACACCGACGCCGCCGAAGCGTGGCTCAAGCGCCACGGCACCGGCCTGCATCGGTACGGCTGATCCGCCGACCGGAGAAGACGGCGTGACCCGCGTCAGCCCTTGGCGCGCAGGACGCGCTGGCGCGCCACGGCGTCGGCCGGCCAGCTCGGGCGGGGATCGACCTCGCCGGGACTGAGGGTACGCGGCGCGACGCTGTCGCACACCTCCCGCTGGCGGATGATCACCGGGTTGCCGAACTCGTCACGCCGCCGGACGAGACCACCGTCCCGGCAATAGCCGGCGATCGCGGCATGTCCGTTGCGGCGGCCATACGGGTTCGCCGCCACCGGCGGATGCTCGATCACCAGCGTGTCGGTGTGATTGAGCGAGCGCTCGATGTAGGTGGTCTCCCCGACCGGCAGGGACTGGGCCCCCGCCTGCGCGAGGGTGGCCACCAAGCAGGCGGCCGAGAGAGTGAGCAGGCGCATCACGGCGGGATCCGGCGCAGGAGGAGTGTTCGATCACAATCTAGGCCGCAGACATCCGCGCGGGTAGCGCCGACGCGCAACACCGCGACCGCATCGCTTGACAGCGCGGGCCCGACCATGGTCGGAACACGCCCGATTGTACGGCTCCCGCCGGTCCTCGGCCGGAGCGTTCCGAAGGGATCGGTGGTGCCGCTTCACGCGAGGCTCGTTCGTTTCCGGCGCGCCGTCCGGCGCGCCGCGCTGCCGGTTTTCCTCGCCCTCGTGGCGGCCGCGCTCATGCCCGCCGGGCCGGCCGCGGCCCAGGGTATGGTGCGCAAGACCTTCGAGGATTGGCAATTGCGCTGCGAGACGCCGGCCGGCGCGAAGGCCGAGCAATGTGCCCTCGTCCAGTATCTCGCCGCCGAGGACCGGCCGAATCTGACCCTGGTGGTGATCGTCCTGAAGACGGCCGACAACCGCGGCTACCTCCTGCGGGTGGTGGCGCCACTGGGCGTCCTCCTGCCTTCCGGCCTCGGCCTCAAGATCGACCAGACCGATATCGGCCGCGCGGGCTTCGTCCGCTGTCTCACCACCGGGTGCGTGGCCGAGGTCGTGATGGATGACGGTCTGATCCGCCAGTTCAAGAACGGCACGCAAGCCACCTTCATCGTGTTCCAGACGCCCGAGGAAGGCGTCGGGATCCCGCTGTCGATGAAGGGCTTCGCGGCCGGGTTCGATAGCCTGAAATGACGGTGCCGCTCGGGAGCCGTGCGATGATCGGACTTCAAGACAGGACTCCGACGCGGTCCCCGGGCGTCTCCCGGCTGCCGAACGCCCTGCTCCGGCGGGGCGGTCTCGTGCTTGCCCTGTCCCTCGCCGCTGCCGCTCCGTGTCGGGCCGAGGAGGGGAACATCTTCTCCAACCTGTTCAAGTACGGAGGCACGACGGTGCCGCCGTCGCAGCCCGAAACCCTCGATCCACCCTATTGCCCTCCGGTGGAGGTCGTCGAGGGTGCCGCCGCCTCGCGAACCCTTGCGGGCGATACGGTGCGCACCCAGTACGCCCTCGCTCGGCTTGCCCGCGAATGCACGCGGCGTCAGGACGGCTCGATCACCGTCAAGGTGGGCGCGGAGGTCAACGTGCTGCTCGGGCCGGCCGGCGCGCCGGGCCGGTTCGATGTGCCAGTGACGTTCCAGATCCGCTACAACGGCAAGGTCGTCTCAAGCCGCGCCGAGCGGGTCAGCGTCACGGTCGGACCGGGTGAGGCCCAGGGCTTCGCCACGGTCGTCGCCGATGATCTGCAGGTTCCTGCCGCGATGACGGCCGAGTATGACATCGCGGTGGGTGTCGGCGCTGGCAAGGGGGCCGGGAAGGCCGCTGCGAAGCCGCGCCGCCGGAAACCGGCGGTCGCCGCAGCACCCGCCGGCGGAGGCGACGCTGCCCAGTGACGCCGCGGCACGCTTCGGCGATCCGAACCGACTGATTGCGAAGACCGGTCACGGCGAGATCTGGCTCGGCCGGGCGACGCGGTTTCGCCTCGAATCGGTGGCCGATCCCGAATACGACCGCCGCCTCGTGCTCCCCGATCATCCTGTCGGCTGGATCGTACTGAGCTACAGCGGCGATCCCGCGGCGCCACCCCGGCGCCCGATCCTCCGCGTCCTGCGGGGTCCGGACGATGCCGTACAGGATTTCGTCCTGCCGGGCGCCTCTCAGGGACTCGCCCACTGGCTGGGGCTGATCCCCTCGGATGCGCGGGAGATCCGCCTCTCGGCCGGTGCCGATTTCAGTCTGGAGCGGGTCGGTGCCCGGCACGAGGCCGGGCTGCTCGCACAATGTCTCCTCCGCCGGCCCTGGCGCTGCCTCGCCGCGCTCTACGAGCGCGCCCGCGGCTCGGACCGGCGCTACCGGGACATCCTGCGCGGCACCTGCGCGGTAACGCCGATGGTCCGCTTCCCGTCCTGGGCCACTGCCCGATCCCGGCCCGCCGGCCTTCCACCCTCCGCGCTGCGGATCGGCTGTCTCCTGCTCGCGCGACCCGGCGAGGCGGCGGTGCTGGGCGCCGCGCGCGACGCGCTGGCCGCGCAGACGCACCGGCCAGAGTGGGTCTCGGTCGCATGGTCGGGCGCGCCGCCTCCATCGGAGGACGGGCCCGTGTCGCACCGTGCCTGGGACGATACTGCCGGCTTCGACGATCTTCTCCGCGATGCGGACGCCCTGTGCCTGCTACGCCCCGGCGACGTCCTGGAGCCCGAGGCCCTGGCGCTGCTGGCCCCCACCCTCTTGGACGCGGACATCGCCTACGGCGACGCGATCGGCCCCGACGGTCGCCCGCAGCTGAAGCCGGACTGGAGCCCGGATCTTGGCCTGGCGACGGGCTATCCGGGTTTCCCCCTGCTCCTGTCGAAGACGTGGCTCTCCGCAAGTCCGGGGCGCCCCGTCGGCCCGATGGAGGAGATCGGTTTGGCCATCGCGGCCGCCGCGACGACCCGCGCCGCGCGGGTGGCGCATGTCCCGCGGATTCTCGCCCGGACCGTCGGCGATGGGCTCGACGCGTCCGCCCGGGCGGCAGCCCTCGACGCGTGTCGGTCCGGGTGGCCTTCGCTCCGTGCCGAGATCCACGACGGCGCCGTTCACCTGAAATGGCCGCTTCCGGATCCGGCGCCGCTGGTGAGCATCGTGATTCCCTCGCGCGACCGCCTGGACCTGATCACCCGCGTCTGCCGCGGCGTGCTCCACGAGACCGCCTATGCGGCGATCGAGCTGATCATCGTCGACAACGGTTCCACCGATCCCGCGGTGCTCGATCACTACGCAAGCCTGCGCGACGATCCGCGCGTGCGGATCCTCATGGACCCTCAACCCTTCAATTTCGCCGCGATGGTCAATGCCGGCGTCGGCGCGGCGTCGGGCGCGATCGTCGTGCTCCTGAACAACGATGTCGCCGTCCTGGAGCCCGGCTGGCTGGAAGCCATGGTCCGGCAGGCCTGCCGGCCGGATGTCGGCGCCGTCGGGGCAAAACTTCTCTACGGCGACGGCACACTGCAGCATGCCGGCGTCGTCGTCGGCCTCGGCGGTCGGGCGGGCCATATCCTGCGCCGCCGGCCCGGGGACACGCCGGGCCATCTCGGCCGGCTGCGTGTGGCGCACGAGGTCTCGGCGGTGACGGCCGCCTGCCTCGCCGTCGCGCGCGACAAGTATCTGGCGGTGGGGGGCTTCGACGCCGAGTCCTTCCCGGTCGATTTCAACGACGTGGATTTCTGCCTGCGCCTCGGGGCCGCCGGCTGGAAGACGATCTGGACGCCGGCCGCGACCCTGGCCCATCTCGAATCCGTCAGCCGCGGTCCCTCCGTCGGTGCCAAGCGCACGCGCTTCGAGCAGGAGGCGGCCCGCTTCTCCGAGCGCTGGCGCGCCGTGATCCGGCACGATCCGTTCTACCATCCCGCCCTGTCGGTCACGACCTTCGGCGAGGACTTGGAATGACGCCGTCGGACGGGGCATCGGGCCGTGAAGGCGGCCCGTATCACGGATCGCCGCGCCGCTCCTGGCGCACGCTTTTGGGGACAGCCCGCCAGATCCTCGTTGACCCCCGGGCCGCGGCTGCCATCGTGCGGGCGCGCCTGATGGGGAAGCGCCTGCGGGCCCGGCAAGCGCTCGCGGCCTTGATCGGAATCGACCACCGGCTTTCGCTGCCGCCCGCGATTCTCGACCGCTTCCCGCCGGCGCCGGCCGGTCCGGGGGACGCAATCCGTCTGATCGGTGACGGCATCCTCGTGACCGGCGCACCCGAGCGGATCGCCGCCCGCTTCGCCGCGGAGCCCGACCTCCAAGCCCTCTATGGCGATGCCCTCGTACAGGAGCGGATCGGCGGTGTGGTGGTGCCGCTTCTGCCACCGGTCTTCGACGCCGACCGGCTCGTGGCGTTCGATTATCTCGGGCCCGTGTTGGCCTGCCGCGGCAGCGCCCTTGACCCGGCCGCCGCGCCCCGAAGCCCGGCTGAGGCCGCGTTCCGGATTGCCGAGCGCTTCGGCCCGGGCGCGATCGGCCATATCCCGGAGCTTCTGTCCGTGCGGCGCGCCGGACGCCCGGTCCCGCCGCCGGAAAGCGCGGAGGGCCCCGCGTCCCATCACGCGATCGTGCGAGATCACCTGGACCGAACGGGGCGGTCGGCCGTCCGGGTCGCGGTGGGGCCCGACAGCTTCGTCCAGGTCGAACATCCCCTTCCCGAGACCTGGCCTCTGGCCAGCCTGATCGTGCCGACCCGCGATCGCCTGGATCTCCTGCGCCCCTGTCTCGAAAGCCTGCGGTCTTGCACCGACTGGCCGTCGATCGAGATCCTGGTCTGCGACAACGACAGTCGCGAGCCGGAGACCCTCGCCTTTCTGCGCGCTTTCGAAGGGGAGGGGAGGGGGCATGTCGTGCCCTGTCCCGGGCCGTTCAACTTCGCCGCCATGAACAACGCGGCCGCGGCCCGCGCCCGCGGCCGGCTCTTGGTCTTCGTCAACAACGACGTCGAGGCGTTCCGGCCCGACTGGCTGTCTCTGATGGCCCGTGAGGCCCTTCGACCGGATGTCGGCGCCGTCGGCGCCAAGCTCCTCGACGGCGAGGGACGGATTCAGCACGGCGGCATCGTGCTCGGGACCGGCGGCCTTGTCACCCACGGGCACCGCCACTTCCCGGGGGACGCGTCCGGCTATCTGGCGGCGTTGCGCGTCACGCACGCGGTCTCCGCGGTCACGGCCGCCTGCCTGGCGGTCGAAGCGGACAAGTTCCGGGCGGTCGGCGGCTTCGACGAGGCGGTCTTCGCGGTGGACTTCAACGATGTCGATCTCTGCCTGCGCCTCAACGCGGACGGCTATCGCACGCTGCTGGTCCCCGGAGCGGTTCTGCACCACCGAGAGGCGGCGAGTCGCCGCTGGACTCCGGAGGCCCGCGCCCGCCACCAGCGCGAGATCGCGGCGCTGAAGAAGCGATGGGGGCCGCTACTGGTGCAGGACCCCCATTATCACCCGGGCTTCGACCCGGACCTCTCGACCCACGCTCGGCTGCGGCCGGGCTTTCCGGAGGCGGGGCCGACGCACCTGCGCCGCCCACCCGCCTGAACGCGCTTACTGGACGAGCCGCGGGCCGCTGCCCTGGACCTTCTCGTTCTCCGACATGATCCCAAGCCGCTTGGCGACTTCGGTGTAGGCCTCGATCAGGCCGCCGAGATCCTTGCGGAACCGGTCCTTGTCGAGCTTGTCGGAGGACTTGATGTCCCAGAGCCTGCAGGAATCCGGGGAGATCTCGTCAGCGACCACGATGCGCATCATGTCGCCTTCCCAAAGGCGGCCGGTCTCCATCTTGAAGTCGACCAGTCGGATGCCGACGCCGAGGAAGAGGCCCGACAGGAAGTCGTTGACGCGGATCGCCAGCGCCATGATGTCGTCGATCTCCTGGGGCGTCGCCCAACCGAAGGCCGTGATGTGCTCCTCGGAGACCATCGGGTCGTTCAGCGCGTCGTTCTTGTAATAGAACTCGATGATCGAGCGCGGCAGCTGGGTGCCTTCCTCCAGGCCCAGCCGGGTCGCCAGCGAGCCGGCCGCGACGTTGCGCACCACGACCTCGAGGGGGATGATCTCGACCTCGCGGATCAGCTGCTCGCGCATGTTGAGCCGGCGGATGAAATGCGTCGGCACGCCGATGTCG
>NZ_CP016429.1:3090000-4132500 GCF_003254375.1 Methylobacterium sp. XJLW
GCCCTGAAATACGGGGCCGAATCCGCCGGAGCGGAGGCCAGCGTGACGCTGGAGGCATGGCGCGACGGCGAGACGATCCGCCTTGCCGTGTCCGATCATGGACCGGGCATCCCCGAAGCGGAGCGGGCCCGCGTCCTCGGTCGCTTCGTGCGCCTGGAGGATGCCCGTTCGCGACCGGGCTTCGGGCTGGGCCTCAGCCTCGTCAACGCCGTGGTGCGCCTGCATCACGGGACCCTGCGGCTCTTCGACAACGCCCCAGGGCTGCGGGTCGAGATCGGCCTTCCGGCTTCACCGCGCCCGCAGACGGAAGCCGGTGACATCCTGCCCGCACCGGCATCGGGCGACCCTGTGCCGGCGTCCCCGTCCCGCGCTAGTTAGGTCGCGACCTGTCCCGCTGCGACCGCGCCGTCTTCCCATTCGCTCGGCAGCGCGCCCGAGTTCCAGGAGGCTCCATGACCCTCAAGACCAAGACCGCCCTCGTCACCGGCTCGACCAGCGGCATCGGACTTGCCATCGCGCGCGCCCTTGCGGCCGAGGGAGCCAACGTCGTGCTCAACGGGTTCGGGGACGCGACCGCCATCGAGGAAACGCGGGCCGGGATCGAAAGCGCCTACGGGGTCAAGGTCCACTATTCGTCCGCCGACATGAGCAAGCCCGAGGCGATCAACGCCATGGTGCGCGAGGCGGAGGGCGCTTTCGGATCCGTCGACGTGCTGGTCAACAATGCCGGGATCCAGTTCGTATCGCCGATCGAGGACTTTCCGGCCGACAAGTGGGAGCAGATCATCGCGATCAACCTGTCCTCGGCCTTCCACACGATGCATGCGGCAATTCCCGGGATGAAGGCACGCGGCTGGGGCCGGATCATCAACACCGCTTCGGCCCATTCGCTGGTGGCCTCGCCGTTCAAGTCGGCCTACGTGGCGGCCAAGCACGGGATCGCGGGCCTGAGCAAGGCGGCGGCATTGGAACTCGCGCCCCACAAGATCACGGTGAACTGCATTTCGCCCGGTTACGTCTGGACGCCCCTCGTGGAGTCGCAGATTCCCGACACGATGAAGGCCCGCGGTCTGACCAAGGAGCAGGTGATCGAAGACGTGATGCTGAAGGCGCAGCCGACCAAGGAATTCGTCACCGTCGATCAGGTCGCCGCACTGGCGGTGTTCCTGTGCTCCGATGCGGCGAGCCAGATCACCGGCGCCAATATCAGCATGGATGGCGGCTGGACCGCGCAGTAGCGGCGTCCACTGCTGCGTTCCGGAAGGCAGCGCCCGTCGCCCGGGGCCTGACATCTTTCCGCATCGACACCTTCGGTATCATGGGCGTTCCGCCGCCGTCAGCCGCGACGATCGGGCGGAGCCTCTGGGATGGCCCCGCCCGGCTTCAGGTGGGGCCGCTCCTCGGTCAGCGGCGGCCGTGGACCAGCAGGGCGAGGCCGTAGCCCACCGCGCCGGCGATCAGCAGGGCGACCAGGGGATTCTCTTCCACGCGGGCGCCGACGGCGGCACGCCCGTCGCGGAGGTAGGAACCGCTCCGCTCATAGGCCTCACCCGCGATGTCGCCGGCGCGGTCATACGCGTCGCTGGCGACGTCGCCGGCCCGGTCGGCGATGTCGCGCGCCTTGTCCTTCACCTGGCCGTAGACGTTCTGCGCCTCGCCCTGGGCCTCGCGGAACCGACCCTCGACCGAGTCGCGGTTCGAGCCCGCGAAATCTCCGGCCGCGCCCTGAACCTTGCCGACGGCCTCCTTGGCGCCGCCGACGATCCGATCCGTATCCACCATGGCACTCTCCTGGACGTGAGCGCGGCGCCGCGACGCGGGCGTCGCTCGTTACGCCGTCGTCCACCGAACGCGCGAGATGGCGTTTGTGCCCCCGGCCGCCATGAAATTATGCGCGGCCAGCGTTTCCGTGGCAGACGGGACAGGTCAGAGGCCGATCAGCTCGGCGATGGCCGCGGCGCCGGCGGCGGGGGATGTCTCGCCCCGCGCCACACCCGCCTCCGCCTCGGCCGTGCGGCGCCGGACCTCCGGGGACCCGACGAGGCGCTGGTGCAGACGCTCGTCCACTAGCGCCCACATCCACTTCACGTCCTGGGTCCGGCGCTTCGCCTGGATCTCTCCGGTGGCGGTGAGCTTCTCCCGGTGGTCGACGATCTTCGCCCACAGCGCGTCGAGACGCAGATTGTGGAAGCCCGAGATCGTCACCACCGGCGGCGTCCAGGTGGCGGAGGCCGGGGTGAGGATGTGCAACGCCGCACGGTATTCCGAAGCCGCTGCATTGGCCCGCTGCTCGGCCTCGCCAACATCGGCCTTGTTGACCGCGATCATATCGGCGAGTTCGAGGATGCCCTTCTTGATGCCCTGGAGCTCGTCGCCCGCCCCGGGCAGCATCAGCACCAGGAAGAAATCGGTCAGGTCGGCCACCGCCGTCTCCGACTGGCCAACGCCGACCGTCTCGACGAGGATCACGTCGAAGCCCGCGGCCTCGCAGAGAAGCATGGTCTCGCGGGTCTTGGCCGCCACGCCGCCGAGCGTTCCGGAGGACGGGGAGGGGCGGATGAAGGCGTTGGGATCGTGCGACAGCCGCGCCATCCGGGTCTTGTCGCCCAGGATCGAACCGCCGGTCCGGGAAGAGGACGGATCGACCGCCAGCACCGCCACCTTGTGGCCGGCCTCGGTCAGGTTCGAGCCCAGGGCGTCGATGGTGGTCGACTTGCCGACGCCGGGCACGCCGGTGATCCCGACGCGGATCGCCCGACCGGTTTCGGGCAGAACCGAATCGATGAGATCCGCCGCCAGGGCCCGGTGATCGGCGCGCTTGGACTCGGCCAGCGTGATGGCCCGGGCCAGCGCGGCGCGGTCGCCGCGCAGGAGGCGCTCGCGAAGGCTCTGAATGTCGATGGACGGCGTCATGGTCCCTTCATGGCCGCGGCGACGGCTGCCGTCGAGGGGGAGGGCACCGGCACCGGGGGGATGGGCCGGCTGTGGCCCGTCCACCACAAGCCCGGTCATGCCCGCTATTCACGCCGACCCGCCGTGATCGTGCCCCGCGATGGTCACGATCCTGGGCGACGGAGGGCACCCCGCCCGAGCGCAACCGGATCATGTCGAGCCAGATCGTCTCACGTCGCGTCCTTCTCCGGTTCGGAGCTCTCGCGGGCGCCGCGGGTCTCGCCCCGTCGCTCGGCGCCTGCGTCACCGACGATCTCGGGACCGGCGCGGCCTTGCCCGAAAAGCAATCGGCCCTCGACGTCATGCCGGTGTTGCTGGTCGCCACGACCCGCAAGCCCGTGGGCAATCCGCCCCGGCCGCCGTATTTCAGCAGCGACCGCGGCCGCGGCCTGAGCTTCGCGGAGGTGCGCCTGTCGCCGCCCGACCGCTCGCTCCTCGGCAAGGTCTCGTCCGTCATCACCGGCGACTGGACGATCGGCGCGGTGCCGAAATTCGAGACGGGATCCGGTGCCGCCACAGCCTTCTCGCAGGCGGCCCTCGGGCGGGACGTGCTGATCTACGTCCACGGCTACCGCGAATCGTTCGAATCGGCCGCGATCAGCGCGGCCAGGCTCTCGGACGGCATCCGCTTCGGCGGCGTCTCCGGCCTGTTCACGTGGCCGTCGGCGGCGGCGACCCTCGATTACAATTACGATCGCGAGAGCGCCCTCTGGTCGCGCGACGCCTTCGAGGACCTGCTCAAGGCGCTGGCCGCCTCGCCGAGCGGCGGCCGCATCAACATCGTCGCGCACTCGATGGGCACGCTCCTCACGCTCGAGACCCTGCGCTTGCTCCGCGCCGAGGCCGGCGAGGCCGCGATGGCGCGGATCGGAGCCGTGGTGCTGGCCGCACCCGACATCGATTTCGACCTGTTCTCCAACGGCGTTGCCCGCCTCGGACCCGACGTCTCGAAGATCACGGTGATCTCCTCCACCAACGACCGGGCGCTCGAACTCTCCGCCGCCCTGGCGGGGGGCGTGCGTGCGGGCGCGGCTGATCGCGCCAAGCTCGAGGCACTCGGCGTGCGCGTCGCCGACGCCTCCGATTACGGCGGCGGCCTGATCAACCACGACCTGTTTCTCTCGAATCCGGATGTGCAGGGGGTGGTCAAGCGCGCCATCGCCCGGGGCGCCGGGGTGTAGGCGCGCGGCGCTCACCCCATCCGGGTCGTCATGCTCTGCGGCGGCAGGGGTTCCTCCGGCAGGATCGGCGCGTCGCCGGAGGCGTCCAGATGGTCGATCCGGTCGGCCCAGACCCGGAAGCCCACGAGGGGATTCGGTCCGAACGTGTGGGTCAGCGGCACATCCGCGGCGTCGCGACCGTAGGCGACCATGACCCGGCCGATCCGCGGGGCGTTGTTGCGCGGGTCGAACACGTGCCAGCGCCCGCCGAGATAGACCTCCATCCAGGCGGCGAAATCGCCCGCCGGGTGCGGCTCGGGCTCGCCGATGAAGCTGACATAACCGGTACAGTAGCGGGTCGGGATGTTCAGCGCGCGACAGAAGGCCACGGCCAGGTGGGTGAAGTCCCGGCAGACGCCGCGGCGACCCGCATAGGCATCCTGCGCCGTGCGGTCGCCGTGAGCGAATTCGTAGCCGAACGCGATGTGGTCGTGCACGAAATCGCAGACCGCCTGCACCCGGCTCCAGCCGGGCTCGGTATGGCCGAACAAGCGCCACGCCTCGTCGGCCAGCAGATCCGATTCGCAGTACCGGCTGGGCAGCAGGAACACGATGGTTTCGGCCGGCAGGTCCTCGATCGCGTGCTGCTTGGCCTCCGGGTGCACCGGGTCCGGGCGCCCGTCATCGTCGATCACTGCGTCCGTGCCGATCGTGAAGCTCCCGGCCGGCGCGCTCAGCCGCGCGCACAGGTTGCCGAAACCGTCGCGATAGAGGTCGACCGGCACGGGCGGCTCGGTGCGCAGCGTGTCGGGGGCCTCCAGGGCGCCCGCCCGGGTGGGATGCACGTTCAGCATGACCACCATCGGTACGGGATAGGGGAAGGCGTAGCGCATCTCGCAGCCGAGCCTGATCCGCATCCGCGGTGATCCTTCTTCGCGTCCGAGTTTCATCGCCACCGCTGCCCCGCAGGATCCGCGCCATGGCTTTCGGGCCGGTGGAGGCGGGATGGGCTTGGCGGCCGTCCGGTTCACCCCTACAGCATCCGCGCGCGGCGCTCATGGCTGCCGGGGGGAGCATCCGTGATTCTTCCCGGGGCAGCGCGTCGCACCCGTGGGTCAGCCTGCTGAATGGGCGCGCCTGAGGACGGTTACGAGAAGGATGCCGGCCATGTTCACGCTCGAGATCGACGGCACCGCCGTTGCGGTGATCAACAGCGACGAGGCGTCCGCCAAGGACCTCTTCACCTGTGACGGATTCAAGGAAGACATCCGGACCATGACGACGGGCGGCAAGCCGCTCTGGAACGGCACATCGCCGCTCAAGGTCCGGGCGGCCACCGAGGACGAGGTCGAGATCTTCGAGGACGCGCTGGCAGAGGACGACGGCGAGGGCGATTTCGTCGACGATCCCCATCACACCGAGACCGATTCGGACGACGCCGATGAGGCCGACATCGTCTTCTTGGTGGATATCGACGAGGACGAGGATGAGGCCGATGCCTGAGCGCGGCTGAACCCGAGCGCCTCCCGGGTTGTTTCCGATCCGAATCGGATTCAATCCCGGGAGGTTGGCATGGCTGACAGCAGACGGATCGTCGACGCACTGGTGCGTTCCAGGGGCGGCGGTCTAGCCGCCGGCGCGGCCCTCGGAGGCTTGGCGCTGATCGGCAGCCTCGCCTACCGGGCCTTGCGCGGTGCCCCACCGCCCGAGTCGGGCGGCCCGGACTTCACCGAGATCGATGAGGACGAAGCCCGGCTGATGCTGCGGGCCATGGTGGCGGCCACGACGGCCGACGGCATGGTCGACGCGGCCGAGCGGAAGCGCCTCGATACGGCCGTCGCGGATGCGGGCCTCGATCCCGACGGGCGATCCTGGCTCGATCGGGAGCTCGCGGATCCCGCCGACGTCGACGAGATCGCC
Organism: Methylobacterium sp. XJLW; assembly: GCF_003254375.1. Classification (NCBI taxonomy): domain Bacteria; kingdom Pseudomonadati; phylum Pseudomonadota; class Alphaproteobacteria; order Hyphomicrobiales; family Methylobacteriaceae; genus Methylobacterium; species Methylobacterium sp. XJLW. The sequence continues at coordinate 3,096,033 of NZ_CP016429.1, forward strand.
GAGCGGGTCGCAAGCCCCGATGCGGCGGCGCGGATCTTCGCGGCGGCGCGGCTCGCCATCGATCCCGACACGCTCCAGGAGCGTCAATTCCTGAAGATGCTGGCCGAGGCCCTCGATCTTCCCGCCGACGCGATCGACCGGGTCGAGCGCAACATCGCGGCTTGACCGGCAACCGGACGGGCGCGGGGAACTCCCATTGCCGCCGAGCTTCATGCTAGGCTTCCGGTCGGGAACGGGTCCGGACTGGCCCTTCGCGGGAGGACGGGACATTTCATGTCGGGACTGTCAGTGCCTGCGCGCGGGCGCGTCTGGCGGAGCGCCTGTGCCTTGGTCGGTGCGATGCTGATCGGCGGCGGAACTGCCCGTGCCGCCGAACCGGCCGCCGGCCCCCTGACCATTGCCGAGCAGGGTAGTTTCTTCGTCGGCGGCCGTGACGTTCAGTCCGACACGCTGTCGACGCTGCCGGCCTACGCACCGTCCGGCACGATCAGCGTCGACCAGATCTATGTCCGCTATCAGGTTCCGGTGACGATCGGACGGCCGCCTCTGGTGCTGATCCACGGCTGCTGCCTCACCGGCAAGACCTGGGAGACGACGCCGGACGGACGCATGGGCTGGGACGAGTACTTCGTCCGGCGCGGCTTCCCGACCTACGTGATCGATCAGGCCTGGCGCGGTCGCTCGGCGGCGAGCCCGGCCCAGATCAACGCGGTGAAGATGGGGCGGGCCGACCCGAACGCGCTGCCGCCGGTCTTCTCGGCCGGGCGCGAGCCGGCCTGGGCGATCTTCCGGTTCGGGCCGGAATACCCGAAGGTGTTTCCCGACATGCAGTTCCCCCTGGAGGCCCAGGGCGAGTTCTGGAAGCAGATGGTCCCGGACTGGTCGGCCGCCCTCCCGGTGCCGAACCCCACTGTGCCGGCCCTGTCGGAACTGGCCAAGAAGCTCAAAGGTGCGGTGCTGATCTCCCACTCTCAATCGGGGATCTACCCGTTCCAGACCGCGTCCCTCGACCGGTCGGGCATCCGCGCCATCGTCGCCATCGAGCCGGCCGCGTGCCCGGACCCGGCGAAGGACGATCTCGCGCCCTACAGGGACCTGCCGATCCTCGTCCTCTTCGGCGATTACGTCGACGCCTCGCCCCGCTGGGCGCCGCGGCTCAAGCAGTGCCGCAGCTTCGTGGCGGCGGCGAATGCCGCGGGCGGCCGGGCGGAGCTGATCCTGCTGCCGGAGATCGGCATCCACGGCAATTCGCACATGCTGATGCAGGACAAGAACAGCCTCGATATCGCCGATTGGCTGGCGGGCTGGATCGACAAGCGGGCCCCCGGCAAGTCGTAGGGAAGCCCGGTCGGACACCCGGTCGATCCTACCCGTCGCCGCGCCTGCGGCAGCGGGCCTCGAAGGCGGGTTTCAGGAATCATCGAGGGATCCGGAAGCGCCTTCGGGCCTCCCCCGCGCTCCGGCACCTCAGGGTGAGGGCGCGACGAAGGGCTTTTCCGACCCGACGGAAAGTCAGGCCGGCTTCTGCTCGCTGAGGAACGTGCCCATCCGGTCCAATGCACGTCGGATGTTCTCGGCCGAGTTGGCATAGGACAGACGGATGTAGCCCTCGCCGTGGACGCCGAAATCCGGGCCGCCGATCACCGCGACGCCCGCTTCTTCCAGAAGGGCCGACGCCAGCGCCTTCGCCTTCCAGCCGGTCCGGGAGATATTCGGGAAGGCGTAGAACGCGCCCTTGGGCGCGATGCACGACACGCCCGGCAAGGCGTTCAGACCGTCCACCACGATCGTCCGGCGCCGGTCGAATTCGGCGACCATCTCGGTCACGCAGTCCTGGGGGCCGTCCAGCGCCGCGATGCCGGCCCACTGGGTCGCCGCGTTGACGCAGGAATGCGCGTTGACGGCGAGCTTGCGGGCCGCGTCGTAGAGCGGCTTCGGCCAGACCGACCAGCCGAGGCGCCAACCGGTCATCGCGTAGGTCTTCGACGCGCCGTCGAGGTAGACGAGCCGGTCGCGGATCTCGGGATACTTGAGCAGCGAGTGATGGGTCTCGCCGTCGTAGGTCATGGTGCCGTAGATCTCGTCCGACAGCACGGCGACGTCGGGGTGCTCGGCCAGGCCCTTCACCAGGGCGTCGATCTCGGCTTTCGGTGTCACGCCGCCCGTCGGGTTGGCGGGTGAGTTGACGATCAGCAGCCGGGTCTTCGGCGTGATCAGCGCCAGGGTCTCGGTCGCCGAGAAGGCGAAACCGTTCTCCTCGCGGATCGGCACGGGGACCGGCTTCGCGCCCGTGAACTCGATCATCGAGCGGTAGATCGGGAAGCCGGGGTCCGGATACAGGATCTCGGTTCCGGGCGCGCCGAACATCAGGATCGCCATGAACATGGTGACCTTGCCGCCGGGCACGATCATCACGGATTCGGGGGAGACCTCGACGCCGTGGCGGCGATGGATGTCGCGAGCCACCGCCTCGCGCAGCGGCGGAATGCCCACCGCCGGCGTGTAGCCGTGGTGGCCGTCGCGCAGGGCCTTGATGCCCGCCTCGACCACGTGGGCGGGGGTCGGCATGTCCGGCTGGCCGATACCGAGGTTGATCACGTCCCGGCCCTGCGCGGCGAGGGCTTGGGCGCGGGCCAGCACCGCGAAGGCGTTTTCCTCGCCGATACGCGAGAAGGCCGGAACCACCTGCAGCATCGCGCCCTCCGGGCGGTGGGATCTCAGTGCTTGGACCGCTCGGAGAGCTTCATCGCACCGAACGACATCGCCACCGCGATCGCGCCCAGGATCACGAAGGTCTTCACGGAGGCGTAGAACAGGTCCGGGTTGATGCCTTCGTCGGTGTAGAGCACGAGCCCGATGGCCGCGAGCGGCAGCGAGAGCAGGATGAAGAGCGGGACGAGCGGGTTCATGTGCGGCACTCGAAATCCGGCGCGCGGCTGACCGCGGCCCTGGGAAAACGACCCTGCATATCACCGTGCTGCGAAGGTTGGGACCCCGGAATCGGCAGTTTTTCGCCGGCTCGTCCGAACGCTCATGGATGTGCAATCATTTGGCGCGAGAGTATCGCCTCTCAAAGGCGGGCATGTATGCGTCGGGCATCGGTCAGTGGGAATGGGAAGGGCACGGGGGCTTCGGACCCCGCGACCTCCGGCGTCGACATGCTGGTCCTCCATATCGGGAAGCTGCTGCGCCACCCCGCCTACCGGCGTGAATCGATCGTGAGCGCCCTCCTGCTGCGCCACCTGCCGCACGATGCCGGCTACGCGTGGCACGGCGAGGCGAGCCTGCGCACCCGGCTCGTCGGCGCCGGCCTCGACGAGGCCAGCCTCGATCATCTCATCCGGAATGTGCAGGCCGAGCACCTGCGCCTGCGCCGGCCCGCCGATGCCTGATCCGGCCTAGGCCGGAACCCGGACGGTGGCCCGCAGGCCCCCCAGGGGGCTGTCGTGCAGGGTGATGTCGCCGCCATGGGCGCGGGCGATGTCCCGCGCGATCGAGAGGCCCAGCCCGGAGCCGCCGGCGTCCTGGCGGGCGTCGTCGAGCCGCAGGAACGGCTTGAACACGTCCTCGCGGCTCTCGGCCGGAATGCCCGGCCCGTCGTCGTCGATGGAGACGAAGAAGGTCCGGGCCTCCAGTCGGCCGGAGATCGCCACCGTCTCGCCGTAGCGCACGGCGTTGGCCGCGAGGTTGAACAGGCAACGCCGGAAGGCGCCCGGACGGACCGTGACCTCGGGCGTGCCGACGAGCTCCACGGCGGAGACATGGGCGCCGAGGCGCTCCACGTCGGTCCGCAGGTCCTCCAGCAGGGCGCGCATGTCCGTGGGCGTCGCGGGCTCGGCCGAGTCGCCCCGCGCGAAGGCGAGGTAGCCCTCCAGCATCCGGCTCATCTCATCCACGTCGCGGCTGAGATCCTCGATCTCGCTGGTCTGCTCGACCAGTGCCAGGGACAGGCGGAAGCGGGTGAGGATGGTGCGCAGGTCGTGGCTGACACCGTTCAGCATCGTCGTGCGCTGCTCCATCGCCCGCTCGATCCGCCGCTTCATCTCGATGAAGGCGTGACCGGCTTGGCGCACCTCGCGGGCGCCGCGCGGCCGGAACTCGATCTCCCGGCCCTTGCCGAAGCCCTCCGCCACCGCGGCGAGGCGGAGGATGGGCTTGATCTGGTTGCGCAGGAACAGGATCGCGACGCCGAGCAGCACCAGCGAGGAGCCGATCATCCAGACGAGGAAGATGTGCGAATTCGACGCGTAGGCTTGGCTGCGCCGCGCGGTGATGCGCATCACGCCGTCGGGAATCGCCACCCGGATCTCGATCAGGTTGGAGCGGCCGACCGTGTCGATCCAGAAGGGCCGGCGGATCTGGCGCTTGATCTCGTCCGAGAGGGCCTCGTCGAGGATCGAGAAGAACGGGCGCGGGCCCGGCGGCGGGAGCTTGGCCCCCTTGAGGATGTCGAGGTCGAGGTTCAACCGTTCCCCGGCGATGCGCGAGAGAGTCTCGGCATCCTTGTCCTGCGGGTAGCTCTCGTAGATGTCGATCAAGGCGGCCACGTCTGCGGTCACCGCCGCCGACAGGCGCTTGGTCACGAGCTGCCAGTGCCGCTCCATGAAGGTGTAGGCGATCACCGACTGGAGCAGGACGACCGGCGCGATGATGATGATCAGCGAACGGGCGTAGAGGCCTTTCGGCAGGACGTCGCCGATCGCCCGGCTGATGCGCCGCCACAGGCGGTGCGGCGCGGAGCGCGGCGGCGGATCCTTGCGCAGCCTGCGCGCCAGAGCGGGATCGGGGGCGTTCACGTCACCCGGAGCACGCGCCGCTCCCTCCCGCGAAAGCAGGGGCGGGTCGTCTGGCATGAACTCCGTTCGACGGTGGCGGACATGGTCTGAGCGGGAACGCTTGGCCGGCCTGTTATCGCATCCGCGCCGGGATCGGCCAAGGCGCGCGCACGACGGCCACAGGCCCGGTGCCCCGGGCGGTGGGCATGGTGTGCGAGTCGGAGGGCGCCTTGCACGGCGGCGCGTGGGCCATACCTGTGGGAAGCGGGGGCCACCCGCCGGCCGAGAGTCCACGAGGCCATGCTCAGCACCGATACAGACATCCTCTCCGCCGCCCAGTCCTGGCGGCGCGACGGTCGCGCCGTGGCGCTTGCCACCGTGATCGAGACCTGGGGCTCGGCGCCCCGGCCCGTGGGCAGCCACCTCGCGGTCGACGGCGACGGCAACTTCCTCGGCTCCGTCTCGGGAGGCTGCGTCGAGGGCGCGGTCATCACCGAGGCCCTCGAGGTGATCGAGGCCGGCACGCCGCGCGTCCTCGAATTCGGCGTCGCGGACGAGACGGCCTGGCGGGCCGGCCTGTCCTGCGGCGGGCGGATCCGGGTCTTCGTCGAGCGGGTCGACTGATGCGCAGCGACATCCTTGCGGCGCTGAACGACGAGCGCGCGGCCCGCCGCGCCGCGATCCTCGTCACCGACATCGCCGACGGCGCGCAGCGCCTCGTGCGCGAGTCGGACCTCGCCGTCGACCCCCTGGCCGACGTCCTGGCGAAACACCTTGCGTCCGGCAAGAGCGGCCTCGTCGAGGCTGACGGGCGGACCCTGTTCCTCACCGTGCAGGTGCCGCCGGTGCGGCTCGTGGTCGTCGGCGCCGTCCACATTTCGCAGGCCATGGCGCCGATGGCGGCCGGGCTCGACCTCGCGCTCACGGTGATCGACCCCCGCACCGCATTCGCCACGCCGGAGCGTTTCCCGGGCATCGCGCTGGTCGCCGAGTGGCCGGACGCCGCCCTCGGCACAACCGTCCCGGTGCTGGATCGCTACTGCGCCCTCGCAGCCCTGACCCACGATCCCAAGATCGACGATCCTGCGCTGAAGGCGGCCCTGGCGGCCGAGTGCTTCTACGTGGGCGCCCTCGGCTCCCGGAAGACCCACGCGGCCCGCGTCGCGCGGCTCACCGAGGCGGGGTTCACGCCCGCGCAGATCGGCCGGATCCACGCACCGATCGGGCTTCCGATCGGCGCCGTCAGTCCCGCCGAGATCGCGCTGGCCGTGCTCGCCGAGGTGGTGGCGTGCCTGCGCCGTGCGCCCCGTTCGGAGGTCGCGTGAGGTTCGGGACCGTCCCGCTCGCCGAGGCGGGCGGACTGATCAGCGCGCATACGGTCCGGCGGGCTGACATCACCCTGCGCAAGGGGGCGGTGATCGGCCCGGAGGAGGCCGCCGGTCTCGCGCGGACCGGCCTCTCGGAGATCGTGGTGGCCGCTCTGGAGCCTGGCGATGTCGGCGAGGACGAGGCGGCCGCGCGGCTCGCCGGCTGTCTTCGCGGGTCGAACCTGCGTGTCGAGTCGCCGTTCACCGGCCGCTGCAACCTGTTCGCCGAGAGGCCCGGGGTGCTGACGCTCGACCCGACCCGGATCGAGGCCGTCAACGCCGTCGACGAGGCGGTGACGGTGGCGACGCTGCCGCGCTTCCGGCCGGTGATCGAGGGCGAAATGATCGCCACCGTGAAGATCATCCCCTACGCCGTGCCGGGCGCCGTGCTGGACCGCGCCTGTGCGGCGGCCGGAGCCGACGCGCTGGCGGTGGCGACCTATCGCCGCCGCCGTGTGGGCGTGGTCTCGACGCGGCTGCCGAGCCTCAAGGAGGCCACCATCGACAAGACGCTCCGGGTTCTGGCCGAACGTCTCGCCCCCACGGGCGCCGCGATCGTCGCCGAAGCCCGGATCCCCCACACCGACGACGCCGTGGCTGCTGCGGTGACCGATCTCATCGATAGAGCCGGGGCGGACCTTGTGGTTGTGTTCGGTGCCTCGGCCATCGCCGACCGCCGCGACGTCATCCCGGCCGGAATCGAGGCGGCCGGCGGGCATGTCGCCCACCTCGGCATGCCGGTCGATCCCGGCAACCTGCTCCTTGTCGGTGCCCGGGGCGACGTGCCGGTAGTCGGCGCCCCGGGCTGCGCGCGCTCGCCGAAGGAGAACGGATTCGACTGGATTCTGCACCGTCTGCTCGCAGATCTGGCCGTAACCCGCGCCGACATCGTCGCCCTCGGTGTCGGCGGTCTGTTGATGGAGATCGTCTCGCGTCCGCAGCCCCGCGCCGGCGGCGCGGTGACAGGGGACGCGCGCGATCCGGCGACAGACGATTGAGGCGGGAGAGGATCTCGGGGATGCCGGAGGTCGGCACGGTTCTGCTCGCCGCGGGCCTCGGCAGCCGGTTCGGCTCCGCGCCGAAGCTGCTCGCCCCCCTCGACGGCAAGCCGCTGGTGCGCCACGCGGCGGAGGCTGCCCTCGAGGCTGGTCCCCGCCCTGTGGTGGTCGTGCTGGGCGCGCACGCGGAGGCGGTCCGCGCGACGCTGGCCGGGCTGGACCTGATCCGGATCGAGAATCCGGATTACCGTACCGGATTGGCATCCTCGCTGCGCGCCGGTCTCGCGGCGTTGCCACCCTGCTGCACGGGCGCCGTGATCGTGCTGGGCGACATGCCGCGGGTGACGGCCGCCCATATCGACCGTCTCGTGAGCGCCTTCACGGAGGCCGCGGCGACTCCTGCTGCCGTGGTGCCGGTGCAGGACGGGCGGCGCGGCAATCCCGTACTGCTCAACCTGCGTCGTCTCGGGGAGGAGATCGGCCGCCTCGCCGGCGACCACGGGGCCGGACCGCTGCTCAGGGGGCGGCCCGACGTGCTGGAGATCCCAGGCGATACGGCCACCGCCCTCGACATCGACACGCCGGCCGGGCTCGCCGCCCTGAGCCGTGGTCCGGCCTGAGCCATCGGCGCCCTCGGTGTGGGACGGATCGCGCTGACGGCCGTCCGTGCCTGCGGTCGATCCGGCGGCGCTCTGCCTATCCCTGTCGCGCGGTCGTGGGGCGGGTCTCTGCGCTCGCGCCGACGGGGCGCCCGCGTCCTGCCTTGGCCTCGGCCCGGCATCGGTCGGAGCAGTAGCGGACCTCGTCCCAGACGCGTGCCCACTTCTTGCGCCACGCGAACGGGCGGCCGCACTGGGCACAGACCTTCTCGGGCAGGTCGCCCTTGCGGCGCATCGGCGGCATCGTCTCTCCTCGCGTCCTATCCCGGCCGGCGCAGGTCCGGGCCCGGAGCGGCGGCACCGCGGCGGCGCGCATCCAAGAGGTGCGCCAATCCGAGCATGACCGCGAGCCCGCCGAGATTGACCGCGATCTGCAGCGGCCATGTGGCGTCGAAGGTTCGATAGAGAATGCGGCCGATGAGCGCCGCCAGGCATCCGGCTGCGAAGATCTCGAGCGAGTGCCGGCCGCAGGCATCGATCAGGCGCAGCCGCCGCCACCGGCTGAGACGCGCCACCGCGGGTATGCTGAACAGCAGGTAGGCCAGGGCCAGCATGTTGATCAGGCGCAGGGGGCCGACATGGCTCTTGTCGGGGACCCCGATCGACAGCGGCCGGAGGTCCGGCAGCCCCCATTCCGCCCAGGAGCCGCCCTGGAAGAAGGCGAAGGCGAGATAGGCCGAGGCCATGGCGACGGCCCAGCCACGCCACGGCAGCAATCCGTCCTGGGCCTGGACCCAGACGGCGAGGGCCGCTCCGAGCACGAACAGGAATTGCCACGCGAAGGGATTGAAGTACCAGCCCTCATCGACCGCCGCGGCGTTCGGCAGGTTCAGCTGATGATCGACGTTGGCGGCAATCCACAGGGTCGCCGACAGCGCCAGGACGCCCCAGATCCCGCGCCGCATCCCGAGATAGATCAGCGGGAACAGTGCCAGAAGGAGAATGTAGAGCGGCAGAATATCGAGGTAATTCGGGAGCGCGTTCAGCGCGAGGCCGCGCAGCAGGCCCGGCAGCAGCCCCATCTGCAGCAGGGGCGCGACGCCGAACCGCGGCGTGAGACCGGTGATGTCCATCCAGATCCGGACGATGACCAGGGTCGCCAAAAGCAGCCCCGCCTGGAACAGGTAGATGCGCAGACAGCGCTGCGCGATGCGCACCAGCGCCGTCCGGACGCCGGCTCGGCGGAAGAGGCCGCCATAGGCGATCATCGAGGAATAGCCGGCGAGCAGAACGAAGATCTCGGCCGCATCCGAGAATCCGAAATTGTGCAGCGTCAGCAGGGCAGGCGCGTTGCGCGGGATGTGGTCGACGAAGATCGTCAGCAGCGCCAGCCCGCGCACCACGTCGACCCGCGCGTCACGGACGGGCTTCGTGGGCCGCGTGCCGGCTTCCGGCGCGGGGATCGTCCGCTGCTTCGTGGCAGCGGGCCGCTCAAGATCGTCGACGCGCGTCACTCAGTTCATCACCGCGGCGGTCTCCGACCGGATGTGGGATACGGCAGAGTCCGCGGTGCAACAATAGCGCGCCTGCGGTGCGCGGCTGCGCCGATCACGCGCCTGTGTTCGGCCCGGCGCAGGGATCCGTCGCCCCGATGGTCCGACGCTCCGCGGAGCGCCTCGGGCCTCTCGCATCGCGGCCGAGCCCGGTATAGAGGCGGTGGGCGATCCCGGCTTTCCTCGCCCGCCACCGGGAGGGCCCAGGCCCGGGGCGCGCTACAGGGCAAGGTTCAGGGCAACGGCCATGCGCGTCCTCGTCACCGGAGCCGGAGACTATCTCGGCCGCCGCCTGCTCGAGGCGCTGCACAGGGGACTTCCGCCCGGCAGCTCCATCCTCGGCCTGGATCGGGCTCCGCAACCGCCCCTCGGCGGCGTGTCGCTGAGAGCCGTCGATCCGTTCGATGCCCACGAACTCGCCGAGACGATCGCCGCCTTCGACCCCACCATCGTGTTCCACTTGGCGGCGCTGGCGTCCGTGGCCCAGTCGAGCGAGACACCGTCCTATGCCTGGCGGGCCGAACTGCTCGGCACGCTGAACCTGGCCGAGGCGGTGGCGAAGACCCGCGCGGCCCTGGTGTTCCTCAGCTCGACCGTCGTCTACGGGGAGGCGTTCCGCGAGCAGGCACGTCCGGACGAGACCGTGACGCCGCGTCCCGACACCATCTCGGGCCGAACCAAGAACGCCTGCGAGTACATCCTGCGCGATGTCCTGGCGAATGCCGGCGTCAAGCATCTGGTGCTGCGACCATCGAACTACATCGGTGCGGGTCAGAGTGAGACGTTCGTGGTCGCCTCCTTCGCGGGGCAGATCGCCCGTATCGAGCGAGGCTTGGTGCCCCCGAGCCTGGAGGTTGGCGACCTCTCCGCCGGGCGCGATTTCGTCGACGTGGCCGATGTCACCGCGGCGTGCCTGCGCGTGATCGGACAGATCGACGACCTTCCGAATGGCGGAATCTTCAACGTGGGATCGGGAGTCGTGACGCCGGTCGCCGAGATCCTGGAGATGTTCCGCGGCATGACGGGCGCACGCTTCACCCTTCGGGTCTCGCCCGATCGGGTCCGGGCGGCGGGCGTGCGCAGCGAGGGCTGTGATTCCACGGCCTTCGCAACCGCCACCGGATGGACTCCAGCCATCCCGCTCTCGCGGAGCCTGTCCACGATTCTGTCGGAGGCCCGGGCGCAACTCGGATGAGGGCATATCGGGCGGCCGGCCGTCGATGCCGTCCCGGTCCCCGGGGTGGCACGCTCCGGCTCTGCAAGCGCTCCGGGAGCTTGCGCATCCGCCTTTCCCCCCGGGTGCAGGGGGGCACGACATCCGATCTCCCGATCGCTCCGTCATTCTGCAGCGCCGGAGCGCCGCAGAGGCTTTGAACCGGGGGCAGGGACCGCGCGACCGGCCGATGGATTCCTCCCGGCCGTGTTCAGAGCTTACCCGGGCGAGGTCCAGGGCTGGACCTCGCCCGTCAACGGCTATTCGGTTCCGGTTTCGCCGTTACGGCCCCGGAACGACGGGGCCGGTCCTCAGCGCGAGAACCGCTTGTACTTGATCTTCTTCGGCATGATCGAATCCGCCCCGAGCCGACGCACCTTGTCGGCTTCGTATTCGGAGAAGTTGCCCTCGAACCATTCCACGTGGCTGTCGCCCTCGAAGGCGAGGATGTGCGTCGCGATGCGGTTCAGGAACCAGCGATCGTGGCTGATGATGACGGCGCAGCCGGCGTAGTCCTCCAGCGCGTCTTCGAGGGCGCGCAGGGTCTCCATGTCGAGGTCGTTGGTCGGCTCGTCGAGGAGCAGCACATTGGCGCCGCCCTTCAGGGTCCGCGCGAGGTGCACCCGGTTGCGCTCGCCGCCCGAGAGCGTGCCGACCTTCTTCTGCTGGTCGGGCCCCTTGAAGGCGAAGGCCGCGCAATAGGCACGCGAATTGATTTCGCGCTTGTTGAAATAGATGATGTCGTTGCCGCCCGAGACCTCCTGCCAGACCGTGGCGTTCGGATCGAGGGCGTCGCGCGACTGATCGACGTAGCCGAGCTTGACCGTCTCGCCGATCTCGATCTTGCCGCCGTCCGGCTTCTCCTGGCCGGTGATCATCTTGAACAGGGTGGTCTTGCCGGCCCCGTTCGGACCGATCACGCCGACGATTCCGCCCGGCGGCAGCTTGAACGACAGGTCCTCGATCAGCAGCCGGTCGCCGAACGCCTTGTTCAGGTGCTCGAACTCGATGACGTTGTTGCCGAGGCGCTCGTCGATCGGGATGACGATCTGGGCCGCGGCGTCGATCTTCTGCGCCTGCCGGGCGACCAGCTCCTCGTAGCGGGTGATGCGGGCCTTCGACTTCGACTGGCGCGCCTTCGGGGAGGCGGCGATCCACTCCTGCTCGCGGGCGATGGAGCGCTGCCGGGCCATGTCCTCACGGCCCTCCTGCTCCAGGCGCTTCTGCTTCTGGACCAGCCACGCCGAATAGTTGCCCTCGTACGGGATGCCCTTTCCGCGATCGAGCTCCAGGATCCAGCTCGTGACGTTGTCGAGGAAGTAGCGATCGTGGGTCACAATCAGGATCGCGCCGGGATACTGGCGCAGGTGGCCCTCCAGCCAGTTCACCGTCTCGGCGTCGAGGTGGTTGGTCGGCTCGTCGAGGAGGAGCAGTTCCGGCTCCCACAGGAGGAGGCGGCACAGGGCGATGCGGCGCCGCTCGCCGCCCGACAGGGTGGCCACCGGCTGCTCGTCGCTCGGGCAGCCCAGGGCCTCCATGGCCTGGTCGACCTTCGAATCGAGCTCCCAGAGGCCCAGCGACTCGATTCGGTCCTGGAGCTCGGTCATCTCGTCGGCCGTCTCCTCCGAGTAGTTCATGGCGAGTTCGTTGTAGCGGTCGAGCATGGCCTGCTTCTCGGCCACGCCCTCCATCACGTTCTCGCGGACGGTCTTGTTCGGATCGAGCTGGGGCTCCTGCGGCAGATAGCCGACGCGCGCACCCTGCGCGACCCAGCCGTCACCGGTGTATTCCTTGTCGAGGCCCGCCATGATCTTGAGCAGCGTCGACTTGCCGGCGCCGTTGATGCCCAGGACGCCGATCTTGGCGTCCGGGTAGAACGACAGGTTGACGTTATCCAGGACCTTCTTGCCGCCGGTATAGGCCTTGGTCAGGCCCCGCATGTGGTAGATGAATTCGCGAGCCATCGCGGATCGTCCTCGGCGCGTTGTTCGGGACTGCGCGGATCGTGCCAGCGGCACGGGTCAGGCACGGGGGATCAGTCCCCGTCCTGGACGCGCGTCCCTAAGATATAGGAATGACCCTCTCGGAGTATCAGGCCCGCCAGGAAGCGGCAAGGACGGCCCGGCCGTCGCGGGGTGCCGATCTCTCAGGCGAACGGGTTCTTCACCGATCGCGGCGGCGCGTCCGGCGCCTCCGCCACCGCTTCGGGCAGATCGGAGGCCTCCAGGGTCTTCACGATCGCGTCCAGCGTCTTCCGGAGAAGCCGGGCCTGCTCCAGCCCGGTCCTGTCGCGGGTGATGTCGAGGGATCCGTGCAGGGCGATCCGGTCCGTGCCGTTCTCGAAGCTCAAGCTGCCGATGGTGCGCACGCCGGCATCGTCCGCGAAGGGCGTGAAGGCTTTCGGATCTTCCGTCGCGCCTCCGGAGGCGCGTTGCGTGTCCTTGGGCATGGGTCCTCTCAGAAGAACGAACGCAGCAGGTCGCGCAGGAATTTCCGCGCCGCTCGGGCCAGCTCGCGCTCCAGCCATTCCTGCCAGGTCTGCTCGTGCCGGGGCCGGCGCTCGTCCGCGCGGGCGAAAGCCTGGGGATCCGGGAGGCTCATCGCGGTCGCGCGAGCCGCTTGCGGCAGGCCGGGAAAGACGTCGATGCCGGATTCCCGGCGCAGATCGTCGATCGACAGCACGCGCCAATCCTTCGAATCGTCGTTCCGGGCGAGGTATGCTCCGGCCTCGCCGCTCGCCGGATCGTAGAGGGCCTTGAACAAGTGGGTCGGGACGAGCACGCCGCCCTTGATCTGCTGCACCGCGTCGCCGGAGAAGATCACACCGGTGACCACGAAGAGCGCACCGCGCCGGCTGGTCAGGCGCCGGGTGCCCTCCTCGATATCGGCCCAGAGCCCCCGGTTCAGGACGCGGTTCTGCGGCGTGATGTTGGCGAGGCTGAACGACTCGGCCTGGGCGCTTGCCGTCGGCATGTCGCCGGCCGGCGCGAGATGGCCCCGGTCGAACCCACTGCGGACATAATCCTCAAGGGCGGCGCGCTGGTCTTCCGGCAGGCGCGCCTCTTCGTGGAAGGAATCGTCGCGTGCCACAGCGCGGGCCGCAGCGATGCTGGCGCGGGTGAGGTGCTCGGCGGCGTAGAGGGGCGTGCGGGTCACGCCGGAATGCAGCACCGCGAAGGCCTCGAAGCACAGCGGAGTCGCTTGAACGGCGAGCTTCGGATTGGTGAGGACGGGCATCCGCCCATCGGCGAACAGCCCCGGACAGGCATCCTGGGCGCCGACCGGAACCGATCCGAGCGCGAGAACCAGGGCTGTGGCGATGAGAGCCGGCGCGCGCATCACCAGCAGACGCGGACCCGGCGCACACCCTCCGGGGTCGGGCGATCCCGCCAGGCGCAGGGCCGGCCGAGGGTGCCGTTGAACGGGCGGACATCGCGGTCCGGGCCGCCCGGGGCGACCCGGGCCGGGCACTTGCCCAGGAAGTTGCACGCGAAGTCGAGATTGCCGTCCAGCGGCCGCGCCGCGGCGTAAGCTTGGGCGTAAACCGTAATCGCGAGCGCGAGCAGGATTGTGCACAGACGAGCCGGATTCAAAGGCGAACCTCTTGTGGCGTTAAGGGCACGTGATTCAAAAAAGCGACGGCCCGACATTGATCGCGCCGCCGTTCATCCGTACCTGGCACTATCATGACAGCGGCGGACGGGCGGGTTCTAGCATGAACGCGTGCTCCCGGGGTGCTGGCGTTGCGGTTGCCACGGGCCCGTGACGGAGCCGTCGCCATATTCGAACGAACGGATGCGACCATTGGCACTCTCCCCTGAGCAATCGGCGTTGCTGGACCGTGTCCCGAATCCTGCGGCGCTGCGGCGTCTTCCGGAATCGGATCTTCCGGCTGTTGCGGAGGCGGTGCGCGCCGAGATGATCGACGCGGTGTCGATCACCGGCGGCCATCTGGGCTCGGGGCTCGGCGTGGTCGAGCTGACGGTGGCGCTGCACCACGTGTTCGACACCCCGACGACCGCATCGTCTGGGACGTCGGCCACCAGTGCTACCCGCACAAGATCCTGACGGAGCGCCGCGACCGCATCCGGACCCTGCGCCAGGGCGGGGGCTGTCGGGCTTCACCAAGCGCAGCGAGAGCGTCTACGACCCGTTCGGCGCCGCCCATTCCTCGACCTCGATCTCGGCGGCGCTGGGCATGGCGGTCGCGCGCGACCTCGACAACGCCACCGCCAAGGTGAAGGGCCGCCCGCAGAAGCGCCGCAACGCCATCGCGGTGATCGGCGACGGCTCGATGTCGGCCGGCATGGCCTACGAGGCGCTCAACAATGCCGGCGCCCTGCACTCGCGCCTGATCGTCATCCTCAACGACAACGACATGTCGATCGCCCCGCCGGTGGGCGCCATGTCGGCCTATCTGGCGCGGCTGGCCTCGGGGGCGCCTACCAGTCCCTGCGCGAGACCGCCAAGCAGCTCGGCAAGCTGCTGCCGAAGGCGCTCTACCAGCGCGCCGCGGCGGCCGAGGAATACGCCCGCTCGCTCGTGGTCGGCGGCGGCACGATGTTCGAGGAGATGGGCTTCCACTATGTCGGCCCGGTGGACGGGCACAATCTCGACCACCTGCTGCCGGTGCTCAAGAACGTCCGCGACGCCGAGCACGGCCCGATCCTGCTGCACGTCGTCACCCAGAAGGGCAAGGGCTACGCGCCGGCCGAGGCGAGCGCCGACCGCTACCACGGCGTGGTCAAGTTCGACGTGATCTCGGGCGTGCAGGCCAAGGCCAAGCCGAACGCGCCGGCCTACACGCGGGTGTTCGGCGAGAGCCTGATCAAGGCGGCGGATGCCGACGACAAGGTGGTGGCGATCACCGCCGCCATGCCGGGCGGCACCGGCATCGACCTGTTCGGCAAGGCGCATCCGGACAAGACCTTCGACGTGGGCATCGCCGAGCAGCACGCGGTGACGTTCGCGGGCGGGCTGGCCACCGAGGGCTACCGGCCGTTCGTGGCGATCTACTCGACGTTCCTGCAGCGGGCCTACGACCAGGTGGTGCACGACGTGGCGCTGCAGAACCTGCCGGTGCGGTTCTGCCTGGACCGGGCGGGTCTGGTGGGCGCGGACGGGGCGACGCATGCCGGCGCGTTCGACCTGGCGTATCTGTGCTGCCTGCCGAACATGACCGTGATGGCGGCCTCCGACGAGGCCGAGCTGGTGCACATGGTGGCCACCGCCCACGCGCATGATTCGGGCCCGATCGCCCTGCGCTACCCGCGCGGCGAGGGCGTGGGGTCGAGCTGCCGGAGCGGGGCGAGGTCCTGGCGATCGGCAAGGGCCGGGTGGTGCGCCGGGACGCGGAGGCGCGGGTGGCGATCCTCAGCCTGGGCACGCGGCTGGCCGAGGCCTCGAAGGCGGCGGACACGCTGTCCGAGCAGGGCGTGGCGGTGACGGTGGCGGATGCGCGGTTCGCCAAGCCGCTGGACGAGGCGCTGATCCTGGATCTGGCGCGGGACCACGAGGTCCTGCTGACGATCGAGGAGGGCTCGCGGGGCGGGTTCGGCGCGATGGTGCTGCACCTGCTGTCGGAGACGGGGGCGCTGGACGCGGGCGGGGTCCGGGTGCGGACGCTGACGCTGCCGGACACCTACCAGGACCACGACAGCCCCGAGAAGATGTACGCCGAGGCCGGCCTCGACGCCAAAGCCATCGTCAAGGCGGCCCTCGATGCCCTGCCCGAGCGGAAGGAAGGCCGGTCGCGCCTGCGCCTCGCCTGAGCGGGAGGGCCCTTCGGCCCCATGGATGACCGGGCGGGCCGCCTGTCGGGAAGGCCCGCCCAGGGATCTTGCTCCCTCGGCGCCGCCAATCCCGGCGGCGCCAGATCTCCGGAGTGATGATCCTCGTCCCCCAGATCGCCGTCTTCCGCGATGACGGGCGCGCCAGCCGATCGGTAAGTGTCGCGGCCCCGGCCGTCTTGCCGGCGCGCGCGATCCTCCGCATATCGCCGGCACGGGGTGAGGGCGCGCCGCGCCTTCCGAACCCTGCCGGTAAGCCTGTCGCATCGCGCCGACACGGGGACGAACGAGCGGATGACCTCCGAAAAGCTGCGCCTCGGCGTCAACATCGATCACGTCGCGACCGTCCGCAACGCCCGCGGCGGCGATTACCCGGACCCGGTGCGGGCGGCGCTGCTCGCCGTCGAGGCGGGCGCCGACGGCATCACCGCGCATCTGCGCGAGGACCGGCGCCATATCCGCGACACCGACATCGCCGCGCTGAAGCGCGGATTGTCCGTGCCGCTCAATTTCGAGATGGCGGCCACCGACGAGATGGTGGCGATCGCGCTGGCCACGCGGCCCCATGCCGCCTGCCTCGTCCCGGAGAAGCGCGAGGAGCGCACCACCGAGGGCGGGCTCGACATCGTCGGCGGCCGGGAGCACCTCGCGCCGCGCATCCGGACCCTCGCGGAAGCCGGTATCCGCGTCTCGCTGTTCGTCGAGCCGGAGCCCGCGGTGATGGACGCCGCCCATGCCCTGGGGGCGCCGGTGGTCGAGTTGCACACGGGCAGCTACTGCGAGGCCGCCCTTGAGGACGATGACGGCCGCACGGCCCACGAACTCGCCCGCCTCCGGCGCGCAGCCGAGCACGGGGCCGGCCTCGGCTTGGAGATCCATGCGGGTCACGGGCTGACCCTCGGCAGCGTCGGGCCGGTGGCGGCGCTGCCGCAGATCCGGGAGCTCAATATCGGCCATTCGCTGATCGCCGACGCGATCTTCGTGGGGCTCGACCAAGCGGTGCGCGACATGCGGGCCGCCATGGATCGGGCCCGGCTCGCATGATCGTCGGGATTGGGTCGGATCTCTGCGACATCCGTCGGATCGCCCGGACCCTGGAGCGGCACGGCGCGCGCTTCACCCACCGGGTCTTCACCGAGGGCGAGCGGGCCCGCTGCGACCGGCGGGCCGCCCGTGCCGAGGGCTACGCCCGCCGTTTCGCCGCCAAGGAGGCCTGCGCCAAGGCACTGGGGACGGGTTTCAGCGCCGGCGTGTTCTGGCGTGACATGGAGGTGGTGAACCTGCCCTCCGGACAGCCGACCCTCCGGCTGGCGGGCGGTGCGGCCGCGCGGCTCGCGGAACTTCTGCCGGCCGGACACGCGGCGCGCCTGCATGTGAGCCTCACGGACGATCCACCGATGGCACAAGCCTTCGTGATCATTGAAGCCCTGCCGGTCTCTGTCGCCGGTTGAGGCTGCCATCGCGGATTAGCCGGCCCCGGTCGCGCGTTGCGGGGGGCTCGCGCATGGTCTAGACCGCCGCTCACAGCGGACACGATTGCGGCGCATTCCTCGGGCCAACCGCACATCAGCAAGCCGCGCGCGGCGGGGCTGCGCCCCGCTGGCGGCAGGTGACGAACCTCAACCAAAGACGGAACGCGCGCGTGGATTACGACGGCAAGCCGCTCAGGAAACCCGCCGAGACCGGCACCTGGGCCAGCATCCGCGAGACGCTGAAGGTCGGCATCCAGGCGCTGCTGATCGCCCTGGTGGTGCGGACGCTGCTGTTCCAGCCGTTCAACATCCCCTCAGGGTCGCTGGTGCCGACCCTGCTGATCGGCGATTACCTGTTCGTATCGAAATATTCCTACGGCTACTCCAAGTACTCGCTGCCGCTGTCGGAATACATTCCGATTCAGGCCGAGGGCCGGATCTGGGGCGCCGATCCGAAGCGCGGCGACATCGCGGTGTTCAAGCTGCCCAAGGACAATTCGACCGACTACATCAAGCGCGTGATCGGCCTGCCGGGCGACAAGATCCAGATGATCGACGGCGTGCTCAACATCAACGGCAAGGCGGTCAAGCGCGAGCGGATCGCCGATTACGAGACGACCGATCCCTACGGGCAGCCCACCAAGGTGCCGCAATATATGGAGACCCTGCCCAATGGCGTGGTCCACCGGGTGATCGAGCGCGACGGCGACAATGGTTTCTGGGACAAGACCGAGCTGTACACGGTCCCGCCCGGTCACTTTTTCATGATGGGCGACAACCGCGACAACTCCACTGATTCGCGCGACCTCGCCAATGTCGGCTACGTGCCCTTCGCCAATCTGGTCGGGCGCGCCGAGATGATCTTCTTCTCGATCGACGAGGGGACCCCGGCGTGGCAGGTCTGGAACTGGCCGGCCCACGTGCGCTGGTCGCGCCTGTTCACGACGATCCATTGACCGGTTCGGACTTGGACGACGCCGCGCAGCCCCGGGCCAACGCCCGATCCCGTCGGGCCCACAAGCCGCGGCCGCCCCTGAGCGCGCTCGAGGAGCGGATCGGGCACAGCTTCGCCGATCAGGACCTGCTCACCCGTGCCCTGACCCATACCAGCAAATCCAGCGGTCGGGGCGGCAGCTACCAGCGCCTGGAATTCCTCGGCGACCGGGTGCTCGGGCTCGCGGTCGCCGATCGCCTTTACGGCGCCTTTCCGGAGGCCGACGAGGGCGATCTCTCCCGGCGGCTCGCCGCCCTGGTCCGGCGTGAGACCTGCGCGGTTGTGGCCGCGTCCTGGGAGGTCGGACCGCACCTGATCCTCGGCCAGGGCGAGGTGATGGGTGGCGGCCGGCGCAATCAGACGATCCTCGCCGACGTCTGCGAGGCGATCCTGGGGGCGATCTACCTCGACGCCGGCTTCGACGCCGCCCGGGCGGTGGTCGAGGCGCATTTCCGCCCGGGCGAGCCGACGGCTGCGGCACGGGGCCGTGACGCCAAATCGGCCTTGCAAGAATGGGCCATGGGCCGCAGCCTGCCGATCCCCACCTATGCGGTGGTCGAACGCACGGGTCCCGACCACGCGCCCCGGTTCCGCATCGCCGTCCAGGTCGAGGGCCTCGAGCCCGGTCTCGGCGACGGCACCTCGAAGCGGATCGCCGAGCAGGCCGCCGCCCGGGCGCTGATGGAGCGAGAGGGAATCGGAGCCTCCGCGGATGCGGGGCCGACGGAGACAGCATGAACACGCACGAACCGGACGATCACGACGCGCAGGACGGCCCCGGCGCCATGCCGGGCCAGGAGCCCGCGCGCGATCCGTCCATGCTCCCGGGCACGCCCGCCGACGCCCGGGCCGGCTTCGTCGCGCTGATCGGCGTGCCGAATGCCGGCAAGTCGACCCTGCTCAACAACCTCGTCGGCACCAAGGTCTCGATCGTCTCCCGGAAGGTGCAGACGACCCGGGCGCTGGTGCGGGGCATCCTCATCGAGGGCTCGGCCCAGGTCGTGCTCGTCGACACCCCCGGCATCTTCGCGCCCAAGCGCCGCCTCGACCGGGCGATGGTGCATTCGGCCTGGAGCGGCGCCGCCGATGCCGACGCGGTCTGCCTGCTGGTCGATGCGCGCAAGGGCGTCGATGCGGAGGTGGAGGCCGTGCTCGGGCGGCTCGGCGAGGTGAAGCGCGAGAAGCTGCTGATCCTCAACAAGATCGACCTGATCCCGCGCGAGCGCCTGCTCGACCTCGCCGCCAAGCTCAACGCCGCGGCGCCCTTCGCCGAGACCTTCATGATCTCGGCGCTGAACGGCGACGGCGTGGACGATCTGCGCCGCGCCCTCGCGGCCCGGATGCCGCCGGGCCCCTGGCTCTATCCGGAGGATCAGGTCTCGGACGCGCCGCTGCGCATGCTCGCCGCCGAGATCACCCGCGAGAAGATCTACGACCGGCTTCACGAGGAACTGCCCTATCGCTCGACGGTGGAAACCGACCAGTGGCAGATCCGGCCCGACGGGTCGGTTCGGATCGAGCAGACGATCTTCGTCGAGCGGGAGAGCCAGCGCTCCATCGTGCTCGGCAAGGGCGGCCAGACCATCCGGTCGATCGGGCAGGCGGCCCGCGTCGAGATCGCCGAGGCGGCCGACGCCAAGGTCCACCTGTTCCTGCACGTGAAGGTGCGGGAGAACTGGGCCGACGATCCGGCCCGCTACCGCGAGATGGGCCTCGAATTCCCGCGCGGCTGACGACGGGGCCGCGCCCGGGAGGCTGGGCTTCCCGGCCGGTTCCGGTATAAACGCGGTGTTCCCCCGGATGAACCGAGTCGGGCGCGGGCTTGCCCCGCTCCGCCGCGGATTCGCGTTCCGGCGTTGGCTCTCCAGATCCCGAACCGTTCATGCGCCATGCCGTCTACGGCCTGCCGCCGGCCGACCTCGCTGAGGTTCCCGGCGACGCCGTCCAGCTTTCCCCCATGATCCCCGGCGCCGCACGGCTTGAGGATCTGTCCGAGAACAGCCTCGACGCGGCCACGGTGCTCGCGCCGCCCGGAACGGTCGAGCGGCGCTACGTGCTGGCCCAGGTGCTGCGCGCCCTCGGGCCGGGCGGGCGCATGGTCGCCCTGGCCCCGAAGGACCGGGGCGGCACCCGTCTCGCCAAGGAGCTGACGACCTTCGGCTGCGCCGCCGCAGACCAGCCGCGCCGGCATCACCGGATCTGCACGGCGGAGCGCCCGACAGAGCCGGCCGGCCTCGCCGAGGCGATCGATGAGGGCGGTCCGCGCCATGTCGACAACCTCGCCCTGTGCACGCAGCCCGGAATCTTCTCGTGGGACCGGCTGGATGCCGGCACGGCGCTGCTCCTGGCGAATCTGCCGGCCTTCAAGGGCCGCGGCGCCGATTTCGGCTGCGGCCTCGGGATCCTGTCCCGAGCGGTGCTGGGATCGGACGCGGTCACCGCCCTGACGCTGGTGGAGATCGACCGCCGGGCCGTCGAGATGGCCCGGCGCAACGTCGCCGACCCGCGGGCCACGATCCACTGGGCGGATGTCCGGACGCCCGGCGTGGTGCCGGACCAGCTCGACTTCATCGTCACCAATCCGCCGTTTCACGAGGCCGGAACCGAGGACCCGTCCCTCGGCCGCGCATTCATCGCCCGGGCATCCGAGGTTCTGCGGCCGGGCGGCATGCTCTGGCTCGTGGCCAACGCGCATCTGCCTTACGAGGCGCCCCTGCGCGCGGCGTTCCGGAGCGTCTCCGTCGCCGTGCAGGCGAACGGCTTCCGCGTCTACGAGGCGCGCCGGTGAGCGCAGCCAAGTCCGTCCGGCTCGACAAGCTCCTCGCCAATCTCGGCTACGGCTCGCGCCGCGAGATCCAGACCCTCGCCCGCGCCGGCGCGATCCGCCTCGATGGCGCGGATCTGGTCGATGCCGGCGACCGGATCGCCCTCGACCCGGATCTGCCGGACCGGCTGACGATCGACGGCGCGCCCGTCGATCCGCTGCCCGGCCTGTGTCTGATGCTGCACAAGCCGCTCGGCGTGACCTGCTCGCACAAGGAGGCCGGTCCGCTGGTCTACGGGCTTCTGCCGGAGCGCTGGCGCCGCCGTGACCCGCCGCTCTCGACCGTCGGGCGGCTCGACAAGGAGACCTCGGGCCTCCTGCTGCTGACCGACGATGGCGCTCTGCTGCACCGGATCATCAGCCCGAAGGCGCAGGTGGCCAAGCGCTACCGCGTCACCCTCGACCGGCCGCTGACCGGCGGGGAGGCGGCGGTCTTCGCCGCCGGCACGCTGATGCTCGAGGGTGAGGACCGCCCGCTGCTGCCGGTGCACCTCGACGTCGCCGATGCCACGCATTGCGCGGTGACGCTGACGGAGGGCCGCTACCATCAGGTCCGCCGGATGTTCGCCGCCATCGGCAACCACGTCACGGCCCTGCACCGGGATCGGGTCGGCGGCCTCGACCTGCCGGCGGATCTGGCGGCGGGGGATTACCGGGTGATGACCGCCGGGGACGTGGCGGCGGTGTTTGCGGCTGCGTGAGCCGTCCCGTGTTCGAGGGCGACCAGCGCGGCGACCGGGCAAGATTGACGCAAGACTGACGATTGCGCCGACGACGGCCGGGGCCTGGATGCCGATCGCGCGGCCCCCGTTCCGCGCCTTGCCTTCGCACCCGGCCTCTGCTAAGCGCCGGCCCATCCCACACGCGGAGCCGGCCTCATGCCTGAATGAGGCGTTTCCGGTGGTCGTCCGAGATCTCGGACGGCCGCATCCCTCCGCGGCGGATATAACCGGAGAGTACACAGACATGGCCGTCGATTTCTCTATGCGTCAGCTCCTCGAGGCGGGGGCGCATTTCGGTCACCAGGCGCACCGCTGGAACCCGAAGATGCAGCCCTACATCTTCGGAACGCGCAACAACATCCACATCATCGATCTGGCCCAGACCGTGCCGGCGATGCACCAGGCGCTGCAGGCGGTGAGCGACACCGTCGCCAAGGGCGGCCGCGTGCTGTTCGTCGGCACCAAGCGCCAGGCGGCCGACACGATCGCCGAGGCGGCCAAGCGCTCGGCCCAGTACTACGTCAACTCCCGCTGGCTGGGCGGCATGCTCACCAACTGGAAGACGATCTCGGGTTCGATCTCGCGCCTGCGCAAGGTCACCGAGACGCTGGAGACCGGCGGCCCGGGCCTGACCAAGAAGGAGCGCCTGATGCTCTCCCGTGAGAAGGAGAAGCTCGAGAAGGCGCTCGGCGGCATCAAGGACATGGGCGGCGTCCCCGACCTGCTGTTCGTGATCGACACCAACAAGGAGCAGCTGGCGATCAAGGAGGCGAACCGCCTCGGCATCCCGGTGGCCGCCATCGTCGACACGAACTGCAACCCGGACGGCATCAGCTACATCGTCCCGGCCAACGACGATGCGGGCCGCGCCATCGCGCTCTACTGCGACCTGATCGCCAAGGCCGCCATCGACGGCATCTCGCGCGCCCAGGGCTCGTCGGGCATGGATCTCGGCGCCTCCGAGGAGCCGATGGCCGAGGAGCTGCCCGCCAACGACGACGCGGCCGTCACGGTCGAGTCCGACGCCCTCGACCCGGCCGACGTGGCGATGCTCGCCGAGTCGACCGAGCATTTCGAGCTGCTCGCCGCCCCGCGCGGCGCGCCGGACGACCTGACCAAGCTCAACGGCGCCGGCCCGCAGATCGTCCAGAAGCTGAACGACGCCGGCATCTACCACTACTGGCAGCTCGCCGCGATGACCCCCGAGGACGTTGCCAAGGTCGACGCCGACCTGAAGCTCAACGGCCGCATCGACCGCGATTCGTGGGTCTCGCAGGCCCGTGGCTTCGTCGAGGCCGCCGCCGCAGCCTGATCCATCGGGACTCCGCGGCGGCACCGTCATCGGGCCGTCGCGGTTCCAGGCATACCGGGCCCGGCCGCTCACCCGCGCGCCGGGCCTCTCGCATCCAGACCACACGAAAGGGACCGCCATGGCCAACATCACCGCCGCGATGGTGAAGGAGCTCCGGGAGAAGACCGGCGCCGGCATGATGGACTGCAAGGGCGCGCTCAACGAGACGCAGGGCGACATCGAGGCCGCCGTCGACTGGCTGCGCAAGAAGGGTCTCGCCAAGGCCGCCAAGAAGGCCGGCCGCGTCGCCGCCGAGGGCCTCGTGGCCGTCGAGTCCGCCGGCCACCACGCCGCCGTGGTCGAGGTGAACTCCGAGACCGACTTCGTCGCCCGCAACGACGCCTTCCAGGCCTTCGTCCGCGAGGCCGCCAAGATCGCGCTCAACACCGACGGCACGCTGGAGGGTCTGCAGGCCGCCCATTTCCCGGGCGCCACCGAGACCGTCTCCGAGAAGCTGCAGAACCTGATCGCCACGATCGGCGAGAACATGAACCTGCGGCGCGTGGCCAAGCTCGAGGTCAAGAAGGGCGTGATCGCCTCCTACGTGCACAACCAGATCTCCGAGGGGCTCGGCAAGATCGGTGTGCTCGTGGCTCTCGAGTCCGAGGGCGACGTCGAGGCGCTCTCGGCCCTCGGTCGCCAGATCGCCATGCATGTCGCGGCGACCAACCCGGTGGCGCTCGACGCCTCGGGCGTCGACACCGCCACGGTGGAGCGCGAGTCGAACATCCTGCGCGAGAAGAACGCCGGCAAGCCGGACCACGTCCTCGCCAAGATCATCGAGAGCGGCCTGAAGAGCTACTACAAGGAGGTCACCCTCCTGGAGCAGCCCTTCGTGCACGACGGCTCGAAGACGGTGAGCCAGGTTCTCAAGGAGGCCGGCTCGAAGGTCGGCGGTCCGGTCACCCTGACGGGCTTCGTGCGCTACGCCCTCGGCGAGGGCATCGAGAAGGAAGAGGGGCCGGACTTCGCCACCGAGGTCGCCCAGCAGGCCGGCCGCGCCTGATCATCGTCCGCGATCGCCCGGCGCGCCGGGCCGCCGAGAGACGAGCCCCGTCCGGCGCGAGCCGGGCGGGGCTTCGCATTTTCGGGCGCGCCAAAGCGTTCCACGCCGGACCGTGTTGCGGCGCACACGCCGTTTCGCGGCGCTGCGCTATGTCGTGCCCATGCCTTTGAAACCCTTCTCCTACCTGATGATCGGCGTGTTCGCCTCAGGTCTCGTTATGACCGTTCTCGGCGCCGTCGGCGTCCTGACCGGCAGCTGAAAACCGGGTGCCGGCCTGATCCACGATCAGGCCGGCGCCTCGCCCGTTGACGGATGGTCCTACCGGGATTGGGCCATCTCTCCCGTATGATTCGACCGATGTGCCCCGCCGGATCGGCCCGAACCCCTCGACGGAACTCCCGCGTCTGACGTAGAAGCCTCCCGGTTTGCGCGACGCGGGATGGAGCCGGGAAACCCGATGCCGGATACGACGCCGTTTCGCCGGATATTGCTGAAGCTATCGGGCGAGGCCCTTGCAGCCCCTGACGGGTACTGGTTGCATCCGCCGACCCTGGCGGGGCTCGCCGAGGACATCGCCCGTACCATCGAGGCCGGCGCCGAGATCGCCATCGTGGTCGGCGGCGGCAACATGATCCGCGGAGCGCGGATCTCGGCGGCCGGCTGGATCGACCGGGCCACCGGGGATTCGCTGGGGATGATGGCCACCGTCATGAATTCCCTGGCTATCGAGACCGCCCTGAACGCCGCGGGCGTCCAGGCCCGCACCATGTCGGCGGTGTCGATGCCGACCATCTGCGAGACCTACGCCCGCCAGCCGGCCTTGCACCACCTCGACAAGGGGCAGGTGGTCGTCCTCGCGGGCGGCACCGGGAACCCGTTCTTCACCACCGACACCGCCGCCGTCCTGCGCGCCGCCGAATTGCGCTGCGACGCGGTTCTGAAGGCGACGCAGGTCGACGGCGTTTACACGGCCGATCCCAAGAAGGATCCGAGCGCGACCCGCTACGACCGCATCACCCATGACGAGGCCATCGCCCGCGATCTCAAGGTGATGGACACGGCGGCCTTCGCGCTGGCCCGGGAGAGCCGGCTGTCGATCCTCGTCGGATCGCTCCATCCGCCGAGCTCGATTGCCGGCATCCTGTCGGGCGAGGCCCCCTCGACCCTCGTGGCTCCCTGACGACGCGGCTGTGATGCCGCCGCGACCGTTTGCGGCCCTGAAAAAATTCGTCCATTGAGGCCGCGATTGCCCGCGCCGGGCTCAAGATACCGTCAGACGTCTCGGGACGACCACCATGGCCACACCGGAATTCGATCTCAACGACCTCAAGCGCCGGATGCAGGGCGCCGTGTCCTCGCTCTCGAAGGATCTCGGCTCGCTGCGCACCGGGCGCGCCACGCCGTCGCTCCTGGATCCGATCCAGGTGGATGCCTACGGATCGATGATGCCGATGGCGCAGGTCGCCACCGTCAGCGTGCCGGAGCCCCGGCTCCTGTCGATCTCGGTCTGGGACCGCAGCATGGTCACCGCCGTCGAGAAGGCGATCCGCGAATCCGATCTCGGACTCAACCCGCAGACCGAGGGGCAGACCATCCGGCTCCGCATCCCCGAGATGAACGAGCAGCGCCGCAAGGAGATGGTCAAGGTCGCCCACAAGTACACCGAGGAGGCCCGCGTCGCCGTGCGCCACGTCCGCCGGGACGGCCTCGACCATCTGAAGAAGCTCCTGAAGGACAGCGCCATCTCGGAGGACGACGAGAAGCGCCAGGCCGCCGACGTGCAGAAGGCGACCGACCAGTTCATCGCCGAGATCGACGGCGTGCTGGCCTCCAAGGAGAAGGAAATCATGCAGGTCTGAGGCGAAGGGACGGGACGCGCGTGACCGCCGCCGCCGCACCGGCCGCGCGTCCCTCGGGACGGCGCGAGCTGTGGCTGCGCGTCGCCTCGGGCCTCGTGCTCGGAGCCGGCGTGCTGGCCGCACTCGTCTATGGGGGCTGGCCCTTCGCGGGGATCTGGCTCGCCGCCGGCATCATCGGATTCGGCGAGTGGATGGTGATGAGCCGCACCGAGCCCCGCGAGGTTCTGATCGCACTGGGCGCTGCGACGCTGGGCGCCCTGCTGCTCTGCCAGCGCGGCGGTGCCCCGACACCGGCCTGCATCGCAGTCCTTGTACTCGGCGCCGCGGCCTGCGCCACGGTGGCGCGGACGCCCGGGGGCCGGTTCCGCGCGTTCGCCGGTGTGCTCGGCGCGGCGGCGATCGCGGCGGTGCCCGTGGCCCTGCGCGACGATCCCGCCATCGGTCTCGTCGGTCCGGCCTGGATGTTCGCGGTGGTCTGGTCCACCGACATCGCCGCCTATTTCGCCGGCCGGAAGATCGGCGGCCCGAAGCTGATGCCCCGGGTCTCGCCCAACAAGACGTGGTCGGGGGCCCTCGGCGGCCTCGTCGGCGCGGTCGCGGCCGGGACGCTGGTCCCGGTGGTCGCCGACCTTGCCGGGATGCCTCTGCCCAGTGCCGCCTCCCTGCCGGTTGTGGCAGGCGTCAGCGCGCTCGCCTCCGTCCTGAGTCAGGCGGGGGACCTGATCGAATCCGGTCTCAAGCGCCATTACGGCGTGAAGGATTCCGGAAAGATCATCCCGGGCCATGGCGGCGTCATGGACCGGCTCGACGGATTCTTCGCGGTCGCCGTGCTGGCGGCCCTCTATCTCGCCCTGCGCGGGGGCGGTCTGATCGCGTGACGATGAGGGAGTTGAACCCGTGACCCAGGTCGTCACCGTCTTCGGCGCCACCGGCTCGATCGGCCGTTCCACCGCCGACCTCCTCGCCCAGCATGCCGACCGGTTCCGGGCCGGCGCCCTGGTGGGGGGCAAGGATCCCGTCGCCCTGGCCAAGGTCGCGCGGGAGCTGAATGCGTCCTTCGCGGCACTGGCCGATGAATCCGCCGGCCCGGCCCTCGCCGAGGCCCTGTCGGGCTCCGGCATCCCGAGCGGGGCGGGGGAGGCGGCCGTCATGGAGGCGGCCGCCCGCGACGCCGACATCGTCGTGGCGGCGGTGAGCGGGGCGGCAGGGCTGAAATCGACCCACGCCGCCCTTCGGCTGGGCCGCAAGGTCGCGCTCGCCAACAAGGAGAGCCTCGTCTGCGCCGGCGACGCCTTCATGCGCGACGCTGCCCGCTACGGCGCCACGATCCTGCCGATGGATTCCGAGCACGACGCCCTGAGCCAGGCGCTGGCCGGCCGGCCGCTCGCCGACGTCCGCACCATGATGATCACGGCCTCGGGCGGCCCGTTCCGGACCTGGACCCGCGAGCGCATCGCCGCCGCCTCCGCGGCCGAGGCGGCCGCCCATCCGACCTGGTCGATGGGCATGAAGATCAACATCGATTCGGCGAGCCTGATGAACAAGGGCCTCGAACTGATCGAGGCGCACCATCTGTTCGGGATCGAGCCCGAGCGCCTGGACGTCGTGGTGCATCCGCAATCGGTGATCCACGGCCTGGTCTACTGGCTCGACGGGGCGGTGACCGCCGAGCTGGCGCTGCCCGACATGCGCGTGCCGATCTCGCACTGCCTCGGGCTCGGGGACCGGCTCACCATCGAGCGCGGTCGGCCCCTCGACCTCGTGACGCTGGGTTCGCTCACCTTCGAGGCGGCGGACGAGGCGCGTTTCCCCTGCCTGCGGATCGCCCGGGCGGCGCTGGCCGCCGGCGGCGCGGCGCCGACCGTGATGAACGCGGCCAACGAGATCGCGGTGGCGGCCTTCATTGCCGGCCGGATCGGCTTCTACGGGATCAGCGATCTGGTCGAGCGCGCCTGCACGCACTTCGCCGGCTCGTACCGCACCGCACCGGCCGACGTGGACGAGGCGCTCGCCATCGACGCCCACGTCCGGATCTGGAGCGCCGAGGCCCTGCCGGAGTTGCGCGCCGCCGGCTGAACCTTCGCCTCAGCGCGCCGGGCCGTAGCCGGCCAGGAACACCCGCACCGCCTCGTCGATCTGATGGCGCATCTCGGCCTCGCCGGCGATGCCGCCTGCCGCGAACAGCAGGCGCGTCAGCAGACCGGCCTGGCAGAGGTGCAGGAAGTGTCGGGCCGCGAGTTCGGTGTCGGCGATGGTCAGGCGTCCCGCCTGGACCTGCGCGTCGAGATAGCGGGAGAGGCGGTCGACGCCGCAGGCCGGACCGGCCTGATAATAGACCTGCCCGAAGCGGGGAAACTTCTCGCTCGCACCGATCACCATGCGAACCAGCGAGACATGCTCCGGCCGGCACATCTCGGTCAGGAAGCTCACCCCCAGCCGCGTGAGCACGCCCGGCACATCGGGATCATCCGCATCGAGCGTGAACAGGGCTTCGGCGAGGCTGGCCTTCTCCTGCGTCGTCAGCGCCTCGAACAGCGCCTCCTTGCTCTCGAAATAGACGTAGAGCGTGCCCTTCGAGACGCCGGCCGCGCGGGCGATCTCGCCCATGCTGGCACCGTCGAACCCCGCCGACAGGAACACAATCCGCGCACCCTCGAGGATCTGCTGCCGCTTGTCGCCCTCGTGCTGGGCCTGACCTCGCTCCAGAACCGCACCCTGAGCCATCATCCCGCTCCGCGCCCGTGGCGCCGCCACGCTTGACCGAACCGTTCGGTCAAAATAATCTGCGGCTTCTGCGGGGGCGCGTCAAGCCGTGCCTTGTTATTGACCGAACCGTTCGGTCATTGATGTCGAGGCGCTGATATGTCCCTTCGCGAGGACGCTGATCGGCCCAATTCCGGTCTTGAGGCCGGAATCGAGGCCAGAGACGAGGAGCGCGCGGAGCACCCTGCGCAGGCCTCAGTCACGGCACCTCTGCCGAGGCCCGTGCCGGACGAGGCGGTCCCGGCGCGCAAGCGTCCCGTCAGGCGGCTCCTCCTGCTCGGCCTCCTGACGGCCGCCCTGGGCGGCGGCGCCTATGAAGGGTGGCAGTGGTGGACCGTCGGGCGGTTCTTCGTCTCCACCGACGATGCCTACGTCCAGGCCGACATCTCCGTTCTCGCGGCCAAGATCCCGGGCTACCTCCAGTCGGTCCCGGTGGTGAACGGCCTCGCGGTGAAGAAGGGCGACGTCATCGCCCAACTCGACGACGGCGACTATCGCCTCGCGCTCCAGGCCGCGCAGGACAAGCTCGCCACGCAGGAGAGCACCATCGCGCGGATCGCCCGGCAAGCCGAGGCGGCCCAGGCGCAGGTCGCCCAGGCCGCCGCGCAGCTCGACGCGAGCCGCGCCGACGCCGTTCGCGCCCAGGCCGATTTCACCCGGTCGATGCAGATGCAGGCGGATTACGTCGCCAAGTCGCGCATCGACCAGACCCGCGCCGACCGCGACCGCACCGAGGCCTCCGTCAAGGCCATGGAGGCCGGCCTCGTCGCGGCCCGCGCCAATGTCGACGTCCTCCACGCGCAGAAGCGCGAGGCGGAGAGCCTCGCGGCGGAACTCCGCACCGCCGTCGACCGGGCCCGCCGCGACCTCGACTTCACGGTGATCCGCGCGCCCTTCGACGGAGTCGTCGGCAACAAGGCCGTGGAGGCCGGCGCCTATGTCGGGCCCGGCACGCGGATCGCCGCGCTCGTCCCGCTCCAGAGCGTCCGGATCGACGCGAACTTCAAGGAGACCCAGGTCGAGCGCATGCGTCCCGGCCAGCCCGTGACCGTCACGGTCGACGCCTATCCGGACCGCGAGATCCACGCCGTGGTGGAATCGTTCTCGCCGGCCTCCGGCTCGGTGTTCAGCCTGCTGCCGCCCGACAACGCCACGGGCAACTTCACCAAGATCGTTCAGCGCCTGCCCGTCCGGGTGAGGGTGCCCGAGGACGTCGCCCGCGAGGGCCTGCTGCGGCCGGGCCTGTCGGCGGTGGTGCGGGTCGATACCCGCATCGGCGCGGACCGCTCCGTCCTCGACCGCGCTTCCGCGCCGCGGCCGGTCAACACCGCGAGCCGCTGAGACCCGCGATGGCCGCCAGTGCCGCCACCTCCGCGGGCGATGCCGCCGCCCCGACGCGCGGCGTGACGGCTCGCGCCGCTGAGCCGCCCCTCGACCGCCGCCGCATGGTGGCGTTCGTCTGCATGGTCTTCGGGATGTTCATGGCGATCCTGGACATCCAGATCGTCTCGGCCTCCCTGAACGAGATCCAGGCCGGCCTCTCGGCCTCCGGCGACGAGATCCCCTGGGTCCAGACCAGCTACCTGATCGCCGAGGTCATCTCGATCCCGCTCTCCGGCACCCTGTCGCGGGTGCTCTCGACGCGCTGGATGTTCGCCATCTCGGCGGGCGGCTTCACCCTGATGAGCCTGATGTGCGCCACCTCCTCGTCGATCGGCGAGATGATCGTCTGGCGGGCGCTCCAGGGCTTCATCGGCGGTGGCATGATCCCCACCGTGTTCGCGGCGGCCTTCACGATCTTCCCGCCCTCGAAGCGGACCATCGTGTCGCCGATGATCGGGCTCGTGGCGACGCTGGCGCCGACGATCGGCCCGACGGTGGGCGGCTATCTCACCGATCTCATGTCGTGGCACTGGCTGTTCCTGATCAACGTCGTGCCGGGCATCTTCGTGACCGTCTCGACCTGGATCCTGGTCGATTTCGACGAGCCCAATTACGGCCTGATCAAATCGTTCGACTGGGCCGGTCTCGCCTTCATGGCCGGCTTCCTCGGCTGCCTGGAATACGTGCTGGAGGAGGGGCCGAACCACGATTGGCTGCAGGACGAGGCGGTGTTCGCCTGCGCGGTCATCTGCGGAACCTCGGCGCTGCTGTTCTTCTGGCGGGTCTTCACGGCGAAGCAGCCGATCGTCGATCTGAGGGCCTTCTCGGACCGGAACTTCGCCAGTGGGTGCGTGGCGAGCTTCGTCCTGGGCATCGGGCTCTACGGGCTGACCTACATCTATCCGGTCTATCTGGCCCGGGTGCGCGGCTACTCGGCGCTGATGATCGGCGAGACGATGTTCGTCTCCGGCCTGTGCATGTTCGCCACCGCCCCCATCGCCGGCCGGCTTTCGGGCAAGGTCGATCCCCGCATCATGATGGGGATCGGCTTCGTCGGCTTCGCCTGCGGCACGTGGATCGTCACCGGCCTGACCAAGGACTGGGACTTCTACGAGCTGCTCCTGCCCCAGATCCTGCGTGGCTGCTCGCTGATGCTGTGCATGATCCCGATCAACAACATCGCGCTCGGGACGCTGCCGCCGGCGCGGATGAAGAACGCGTCGGGGCTGTTCAACCTGACCCGTAACCTCGGTGGCGCGGTCGGCCTCGCGCTGATCAACACGATCCTCAACGACCGGTGGGACCTCCATCTCGCGCGGCTGCACGAGCGCTTCACCTGGGCGAACACGGCCGCCCTGGAGCGCCTCGATACGATGCAGCGCGGCTTCGAGGCCTATGGAAGTGCCGCGTCGGGCATGGCGCTGAAGGCGATGACCAACACCGTGCGGATCCAGGGCCTGGTCATGGCCTTCGAGGATGTATTCCTGGCGCTGACGGTACTGTTCCTGGTGATGGCCTGCGCCGTTCCCATGATCCGGCGGCCCCAGGCCGGTGCGGGTGGCAGGGCCGGCCACTGACGGGTTGCCCCGATCCCGGGCGGTCGGCGGGTGCGGAATCGGACCGCGCGTGCGACCTTCCGCAGCCGCCCCGCAGGATTGCGTTGGCGGTCGGACCCGCCGATCTGCTAGACAGGGCGGATGGCCGGCCCGAGAAGCCGGCGCCGAGACGGCCAGGATACGGCGTATGGACTTCCTCAACGCGATGGGCGGAACCGCCGGCGGCTTCTTTGGCGCAGTGATTCCGTTCCTATTCGTGCTCACCGTCGTGGTGTTCGTGCACGAGATGGGCCACTTCCTGGTCGGGCGCTGGTGCGGGGTCGGGGTTCACGCCTTCTCGCTCGGCTTCGGCCCCGAGCTGTTCGGCTTCAACGACCGCCGCGGCACCCGCTGGAAGCTCTGCGCCATCCCCCTCGGCGGCTACGTGAAGTTCCACGGCGACGTGAACGGCGCCAGCATGCCCGATCCCGAGGCCGTCGCCCGGATGAGCCCGCAGGAGCGGGCGATCAGCTTCCCGACCCAGCCCGTGTCCAAGCGCGCGGCGATCGTCGCCGCCGGCCCTGTGGCGAACTTCATCCTGGCGATCCTGCTCTTCGCCGGCGCGATCTGGCTGGGCGGCCGCTACGAGCTGCCCGCCCGGGTCTCGTCGGTGGAGCCGAACAGCGTCGCCGCCCAGACCGGCTTCCAGCCCGGCGACGTGATCACCGCCATCGACGGCGAGAAGATCGGCGACTTCAACGCCATGTACCGCACGGTGACCGGCAGCGCCGGGACGCCGCTGACCTTCACGGTGGAGCGCAACGACCAGCCCATCACGATCCAGGCGACGCCCGCCACCTTTGAGGAGAAGACGCCGTTCGGCCGCCACCGGATCGGCCGGCTCGGCATCCGGTCGCCCGCGGGCTCGGAGGCCCGCCTCGTGACTTACGGGGCGCTCGATTCGCTCAATCTCGGCGTGAAGGAGACCTACTTCGTCGTCGAGCGCACCTTCTCGTATCTCGGCAAGCTCGTCACCGGCCGGGAATCCGCCGACCAGCTCTCGGGTCCGATCGGCATCGCCCGCGTCTCCGGCGAGGTCGCCAAGACCGGCGGCGTCGGCGGTCTGGTCGGGCTCATCGCGCTGCTCTCCGTCTCGATCGGCCTGCTCAACCTGTTCCCCGTGCCGTTGCTCGATGGCGGACACCTGCTGTTCTACGCCTTCGAGGTGGTGCGCGGCCGTCCGCTGAGCGAGCGGGCCCAGGAGATCGGATTCCGTATCGGTCTCGCCCTGGTGCTGATGCTGATGCTGTTCGCCGCCTGGAACGACATCCTCAATCTCGGCGCCTCCTGGCGGAACACCTGATTGGGGGCCGGCGGGGTCCTGTGATTCCGCCGGATCTCCACCGGAAAGGCTGCCCCAATCCCGCCGCGGTCTCGCCCGGACGCCGCCCGGATGGCACCGCTCCGACGGGGTGAAACCGGGTTAAGATCCTGTTCACGGGATCGCGATCGGGTCTGAAAACCTCCGACAGTCCAGACATTTACGTGGCGTTCACCACGATCTGCGGTTTGTCTTCATGCTGACCGCACCGTTAAGTGGCGCGAAGGCCACGACCCCCCAAAATCCCCTGACGATGGCCTCCCGCGCGTTTGCTTGGCTGGGGAATCCCGGTAAGAGCTACGCTTGGACCGAAGCCACGCTTGGACCAGGTGACGGGACGGCCGATCAACGGTCGCCTGTGACGGGCTAACCCCCGCGACCAGAACAGAAACGGGCGATTGCATGATGTCGTTGACGGGGAAGCCCCGACGTAAGTCGGTGCGGAAAACCATCGTCCTAGTCACTGCGGGTCTTGGCGTTGTCCTGAGCGGGGCCGCCCAGGCGCAGCAGATCGTCGTCCAGGGCAACCAGCGCGTCGATGCCGACACGATCCGGTCCTACGTGACCGGGACGGCGTCCGGCTCCGCCGAGGAGGCCCGCCGCAACCTCCTCGCGAGCGGGATGTTCTCCGACGTGAAGGTCGCCCAGTCGGGTGGCCGCACGGTGGTGACGGTCCGCGAGAACAACCTGATCAACCGCGTTGTCTTCGAGGGCAACAAGAAGGTCGAGAAGGCGACCCTCGAGGGGATCGTCGAGGCCAAGGCCCGCGGCCCGTACAGCGAGGCGATCATCAACGCCGACCTCGCCCGCATCCGCGACGTCTACAAGCGCTTCGGGCGCGGCACCGCCAAGGTGACCTACCGGACGGTCGACCTGCCCAACGGCCGCGTCGACGTGATCTACCAGATCGACGAGGGCGATAAGACCGGCATCCTCTCGATCAACTTCGTCGGCAACAACGCCTACTCGGAGCGGACGCTGAAGGGGCTGATGAGCTCCTCGGAGATGAACTTCCTGTCGTTCATCAAGACCTCCGACGTCTACGATCCCGACCGCATCACCAACGACCTCGACCAAGTCCGCCGCTACTACCTGAAGAACGGCTACGCCGACTTCCAGGTGGTCAGCGCCGACGCGCGCTACGTCGAGGGCGACAAGTCCGGCTACGTCATCACCATCACGGTGAACGAGGGCGAGCAGTACAAGGTCGGCGCGGTCCAGGTGGATTCGCGTCTGCCGGGCCTCGACACCACGAAGCTCGACACCGACATCGCCACCTCCGTGGGCGACATCTACAACGCCGACGACGTCGAGAAGACGCTCAACAACGTCACCCGCGAGGTCAACCGCGCCGGCTACCCCTTCGCGCAGGTTCGCCCGACCGGGCAGCGCGATCCGGCCAGCCATCAGGTCTCCCTGGGCTTCGTGGTCGAGGACGGCCCGCACGTCTACGTCGAGCGCATCAACATCCGCGGCAACACCCGGACCCGCGACTACGTCATCCGTCGCGAGCTCGATATCGCCGAGGGCGACGCCTACAACCGCGTGCTGACCGACCGCGCCGAGCGGCGCCTGAACGGTCTCGGCTTCTTCAAGAAGGTCCGCTTCTCCAACGAGCCGGGCTCGGCCCCGGACCGCGTGGTCATCAACATCGACGTTGAGGATCAGCCCACGGGTTCGTTCTCGGTGGCGGGCGGCTACTCCACCCAGGACGGCATCATCGGCGAGGTCTCGGTCTCCGAGTCGAACTTCCTCGGCCGCGGCCAGTACGTCCGCTTGGCCGGTACGGGTGGCCAGTACTCGCGCGGCGTCGACTTCTCGTTCACCGAGCCGTACTTCCTCGGCTACCGGCTGGCAGCGGGCTTCGACGCCTTCTACAAGTACTCCGACCTGACCCGGTACTCGCGCTACGAGACCACGGTGTATGGCGGCCAGCTCCGCCTCGGCCTGCCGATCACCGAGGAGTTCGGCATCACGCTGCGCTACTCGCTGTACAACACCGAGCTGAAGGTCCCGAACACCCTCAAGCGGCCGTACAACGACTGCTCGATCCCGATCCCGGGCTACACCGCCACCTACGCGGCGGGCACGATCGACCCGAATACGGGCCGGAACATCGGCGGCCAGTCGATCTACCCGAACTGCGCGTATGACGGCGAAGCCTCGATCGCCATCAAGGGTTCGCAGGGCAACACGCTGACCTCGCTGGCCGGCCTGACGCTCGCCTACTCGACACTCGACGTGATCGGCGCGCCCCGCAACGGCCTCTACGCCGAGCTGAAGCCCGACGTCGCCGGCCTGGGTGGCGACTCCAAGTTCTTCCGCGTGACGGCCGATGCGCGGTACTACAAGGAGATCTTCGAGGACGTCGTCGGCTTCATCCGCTTCCAGGGCGGCCACATCTCGTCGCTCAACAACGACCCGCTGCGGGTGACCGACCAGTTCTTCCTCGGCCCGTCGCTGGTCCGCGGCTTCGCGCCGAACGGCATCGGTCCGCGCGACGTCGGCATCGCCGATGCCCGTTCGAACGCGATCGGCGGCTCCACCTATGTGGGCGGTACCCTCGAGGTGCAGTTCCCGCTCCCGGCCGTGCCGCGCGATCTAGGTCTGAAGGGCGCTCTGTTCGCCGATGCCGGCACGCTGTTCGGCTATCACGGCCAGCGGAACTTCAACGTGAACGGCGACGCCTTCATCAACGGCATCTCGCCGACGACCGGGAAGTGCAACTTCAACGCCTTCACGATCGGCGTGGAGCCGGAATGCGTGAACGTCCGCGACACGGCGGCGATCCGCTCCTCGATCGGTGCGTCCATCCTGTGGAACTCGCCGCTCGGCCCGATCCGGTTCGACTACGCCTACGCTCTGACGAAGGACGAGGGTGAGAAGGTGTTCGTCCCGGCCCTCGGCAAGTACGGCCATATCGGCAAGGATCAGACCCAGGCGTTCCGCTTCTCCGGCGGCTCGCGCTTCTGATAAAAGTTGCGCGCGCCGGCCGGATTGTCCCGGCCGGCGCGTTATTGAGCATGTCAGATCCCATCTTCTTCGCCGCCGCCGCCGATGGCCTCACCCTGGCCGAGATCGCGGCAGCCGCCGGCGCCAGCCTTCCCGACGGAGCGGATCCGGAACGCCGGTTCAGCGGCGCGGCCTCCCTGGAGAGCGCCGGTCCGGAACACCTCGCCTACATGGACAATGCCCGCTACGGCGACGCGCTCACCGCGACGCGAGCGGGGGTGTGTCTGGTCTCCCCCCGGTTCGCGGCGCGTTGTCCCGCAACCACCGTTGCCCTCGTCAGCCGCGATCCCTACCGCGCCTATGCGGCTTTGCTCGGCCGTCTGCATCCGGATGCCCTGCGTCCCGGCTCCCAGTTCGCCGTCCGCGGCGTCGCGTCCGGCGCCCATGTCCATCCGGAAGCCCGGCTCGAGGACGGCGTCACGGTCGATCCCGGCGCGGTCGTCGGGCCGGGTGCCGAGATCGGCGCAGGAACGGTGATCGGGCCGAATGCCGTGATCGGTCCCGGCGTCCGCATCGGGCGGGACTGTGCGATCGGCGCCGGTACCACGCTCAGCCACGCCCTCCTCGGGAACCGGGTGATCATCCACCCGGGTGCGCGCCTCGGCCAGGACGGGTTCGGCTTCGCCATGGGCGCCAGCCACCTCAAGGTCCCGCAGGTCGGGCGGGTGATCGTTCAGGACGATGTCGAGATCGGCGCCAACACCACGATCGACCGGGGCGCCTCGCGCGACACGGTGATCGGGGAGGGGACCAAGATCGATAATCTCGTGCAGATCGCCCACAACGTCGTGATCGGGCGGCACTGCGTCATCGTGTCGGGCGTCGGCATCTCGGGCTCGACCACCCTGGAGGATTACGTCGTCCTCGGCGGTCAGGTCGGCGTCGTCGGCCACCTGCGCATCGGCCGCGGTGCGCAGATCGCAGGCTCGTCCAACGTCAACCGCGACGTGCCGCCGGGCAGCCGCTGGGGCGGAACGCCCGCCAAGCCGGTCCGGGCCTGGTTCCGGGAGTTGACGACGCTGGCCCGCCTCGCCGAGCGCGGCGGCAAGGACCTGAGCGGCGAGGACACCTGACCGGGAAGGCCTTGCGCTTCCGGCGATTTCTTCCGAAGAGGGCGTTCGGCCCGCCAAGGGCGGCCGGATTGCAAGCCGCCCCGGGCGGCAAGTCGAGGTGCGGATTTCGATGAGTGAGGCGGCGCGCGAGACCGGCACCGAGCTGGGCATAGCCGATATCCAGACGTTGCTGGAATTGCTGCCACACCGTTACCCGTTCCTGATGGTGGATCGCATCGTCGAGATCGACCGGGACGAGTCCTGTGTCGGCATCAAGAACGTCACGGCGAACGAGCCGCAGTTCATGGGACACTTCCCGGACATGCCGGTCTTCCCGGGCGTGCTCCTGATCGAGGGCATGGCGCAGACGGCGGGCGCAATCTGCTGCCGCCACATCCGGGCGGACGGACGGAACACCAAGCAGGTGTTCTTCATGACCATCGACAAGTGCAAGTTCCGCAAGCCCGTCACCCCCGGCGACCAGGTGCGCTTCCACATGACGAAGCTGAATCAGCGCCGGACCATGTGGTGGTTCCGCGGCGAGGCCCGGGTCGACGGCAACCTCGTCGCCGAGGCCGAGATCAGCGCCATGCTGGTGACGGAGTGACCGCGCCGTTCATCCATGCGAGCGCCGTGATCGAGTCCGGCGCCCGGATCGGCGACGGGGCCCGGATCGGCCCCTTCTGCCATGTCGGCCCCGAGGTCGTGCTCGGGCCGGATTGCGAACTCATCAGTCACGTCGTCCTGGCGGGCCGCACCACGATCGGCCCCCGCACCCGGATCTTCCCCTTCGCGTCGATCGGCCACCAGCCGCAGGACCTGAAGTACCGGGGCGAGGCCTCGACCCTGACGATCGGCGCCGATTGCCTGATCCGCGAGGGCGTCACGATGAACCCGGGCACCAGCGGCGGCGGCCTGGAGACCGTGGTCGGCGATCACTGCACCTTCCTGGCGAATTCGCATGTCGGCCACGACTGCCGGGTCGGCGCGCATGTGATCTTCTCCAACAACGTGATGCTGGCGGGCCATTGCAGCGTCGGCGACTACGCGATCCTGGGTGGCGGCGCCGCCGTGATCCAGTTCGCGCGCGTCGGTGCGCACGCCTTCGTGGGCGGCCTGTCGGGCCTGGAGAACGACTGCATCCCGTACGGTATGGTGCTCGGCAACCGGGCCTACCTGTCGGGGCTCAACATCATCGGGCTGCAGCGCCGCGGCTTCGCCCGCGACGACATCCACGCCCTGCGGCGCGCCTACCGCCTGCTCTTCGCGCCCGAGGGCACGCTGATGGAGCGGGTGGAGGACGTGGCCGCGACCTTCGAATCCCACGCGGCGGTCCGCGAGATCCTCGACTTCATCCGCCTCGGCGGCAAGCGCTCGATCTGCACGCCGCGCGAGATCCCGACGCCCATCAGCGCCGCCTGAGCGGCCGGGCCGTGACCGAGGCCGATCCGCACCCCGAGGGGGCCCTGGTCCTGATCGCCGGGGCCGGCCGGCTGCCGGAACTCGTCGCCGAGTCGCTGCGCCGGGCGCGCCGGCCCTTCCGCGTGATCGCCCTGCGCGGTTTCACGGGGGCGACCCTGCGGGCCAGTGCCGACGCCACGGTCGACCTGCTCGACCTCGCCGCCACCCTGAAGCTTCTGCGGCGCTGGGGGCCGGCGGTCGTGGTACCGGCCGGCGGCGTCTCCCGGCCGAGCCCGGCCGCGATCCTCAATGCCGGAGCCGCCCTGCGCAACCGGGAGGCCCTGCGGGCGATCGCCGGCGGGGGCGACGACCGCCTCCTGCGCGCCGCCGTCACACTGGTGGAAGAGGACGGCCACAGGGTCGTGGGCGTCCACGAGGCCGCGCCGGACCTGCTCTGCCCGGAGGGCCCCATCGGGCGCCGGATTCCGGATGCCGAGGCGGCTGCCTCGATCCGCGCCGGGCGCGGGGTCCTCGACGCCCTCTCGCCCTACGATCTGGGACAGGCTGTGGCCCTGGCCGGCGACCGGATCCTGGCCGTGGAGGGGCCGGAGGGCACCGATCGCATGCTGGCTCGGGCGCGGGCCCTGGGGCGCCGTCCGTTCGGGTTCGGCCGGGCGATGCCTGCCACCGTGCTGGTGAAGGCCCCCAAGGTCGGCCAGGACCGTCGCATCGATCTCCCGGCCATCGGACCGCGCACCGTGCGCAACGCGGCCCAGGCAGGCTGCGTCGGCCTGGCGCTGGAGGCCGGCGGGACCCTGGTCATCGACCGCGTGGCCACGGCCGCGGAAGCCGACCGCCTCGGTCTCTTCGTCGTCGGCTACGGAGGGACGCCGTGACCGGCCGGCCCCGGACCATCTGGCTCGTGGCCGGCGAGGATTCCGGCGATCAGCTCGGCGCCAAGCTGATGCGGGCCCTGCGCGAGGCGGCGCCCGATGTGGTCTTCGGCGGCGTCGGCGGCGAGGCCATGGCGGAGGCGGGGTTCGCATCCCTATTCCCCCTCGATGACGTGGCGGTGATGGGCTATCTGCCGGTCCTCGCCCGGGCCCGGACCCTGCTCCGGCGCATCCGCGAAACCGTCTCGGCGGCGGTCGACGCCCGGCCGGACGTGCTGGTGATCATAGACAGTCCGGGTTTCACCCACGCGGTGGCGCGGCGGGTGCGCAAGGTGGCCCCCGGCATCCCGATCATCGATTACGTGTCGCCGAGCGTCTGGGCGTGGCGGCCCTGGCGGGCGAAGGGGATGCGACCGTTCATCGACCACGTCCTGGCCCTGCTGCCCTTCGAGCCGGACGCGCATCTGCGGCTCGGCGGGCCGCCCTGCACCTATGTCGGACACCCGCTGATCGAGCGCCTTCCGGAACTGCGGCCCACCGCATCCGAGCAGCGGCGGCGCGAGTCCGTTCCCTACAGCCTCGTGCTGCTGCCGGGGTCCCGCCGGTCCGAGATCGAGCGGCTGATG
The DNA here is from genome assembly GCF_003254375.1 of Methylobacterium sp. XJLW. Classification (NCBI taxonomy): domain Bacteria; kingdom Pseudomonadati; phylum Pseudomonadota; class Alphaproteobacteria; order Hyphomicrobiales; family Methylobacteriaceae; genus Methylobacterium; species Methylobacterium sp. XJLW. Next base: position 3,136,601 of record NZ_CP016429.1, read on the forward strand.
CCGGTCTTCGGTGCGGCGCTGGCGCGGGTGGCGGAAGGCCTCGCGGTCGAGGCGGTGCTGCCCGCCGTGACGCGTCACAGGGCGCTGATCGAGCGGCTTTCCGCGGAGTGGACGGTGCCCGTCCGCATCGTCACCGGCGAGGCGCCGAAATACGCCGCCTTCCGGGAGGCCCGGGCGGCGCTCGCCGCCTCCGGCACGGTCACGCTGGAACTCGCCCTCGCGGGCGTCCCGATGGTCGTCGCCTACAAGGTCTCGCGGGCGGAGGAATTCATCGCCCGCCGGCTGATCCAGGTCCCGAGCATCGTGCTGCCGAACCTGATCCTGGCTGAGAACGCCATGCCGGAATTCGTCCAGGCCGACTGCACGCCGGAGCGCCTGGCAGGCGCCATGTGGTCGCTCCTGGTAGGCGGTGCGGGCCGCGACGCACAGCTCGCTGCCCTCGCCCGGATCGACGGGCTGATGCGGCTCGCCGCGAATGACACGCCGAGCCGGGCCGCCGCGCGCATCGTCCTGCGCGCCGCAGAGCGCCACGCGTCCGATCCGAGGGCGTGACGGGGCCGCTCAGCCGGCGCGGCGACTGCAGCGGGTGTAGGTCGATGTCCCGCGATTACTCGACCACGTCAGGTGCTCGCCATCCACCAGCAGGCGGACCTGCGACGACCAGCGCCTGCCACGGTCGCTGCACTCGGCGGCGGCGACCCAGGCGCTGCCGACCCGTCGCATGTCGTGGAAGAGGCAGATCGTGCGGCCGGCGCGGGCGCGATCCTGCGTGATCGTGGCCGGGATGTAGCCCCGGCGCCGGGATCGGGTCCCGCAGGCTTCGGGGGTCGGCCCCCAGACGCCGACATACTCGGCCGCCACGGGGGCCGGGGCGGGGTGCGGCGCCGGACGGGCATTCGCCGCGGCGCCCGGCATCGCGGTGGCCGCCTGGGGCGGCGGCGGCGCCGTGGGCGCCGCCATGGCGGTCTGGCCGGGCGGATCTTCCGCAGGGGCACCCGGGTCGGGCGCGTCGAGCATCACGACCCGCCGCGCCGTGGCGCGCGGACCGGCGGCGCCCCCCGCGGAGGGGCTGGCCTCCGGCGCCGTCGGGCGAAACGGCAGGTCCTCGGTCAGGTAGGCCGCGCTGTAGGCGAACAGGCCGACCCAGCCGAGGACGAGGAGCGCCGGCAGGGCGAAGCGACGCCAGGAGCCGGAACGCGCCCCGCCGCCCGGATCCGCCAGCACGACCGCACCCATGGTCCGCCCCCTTCTCGTTCGATCAGCGGCCGAAGATACCCTTCAGGAACTGCGCCGTACGGTTGCGCTTGCGCTTGCGCTCCAGTTCCGATGCGTCCCTGAGCCACGCGACCTGCACGACCCGACGCTCGCCCTCGAAGGGCTCGTGGCCGTGCCAGGAATTCTCCGCCCGCAGGAAGGCGAACATCGTGCCCATGGTGGGCGGCACCTCGACCGCGAAGGGCTCGTAGTTGCGCCCGTCGTAGAGCACCCGCAGGCGCCCCGCGGCCGGGGCGTCCCAGGCGTCGTTCATGTAGACGAGCAGCGTCAGCACCTTCGACGGCCCGTCGGTGTGGATCGAGCCGTATTTGAGCTGGCTGCGCCGCATGATCGTGGTCAGACGCGGGCAGGAGACGAGGTCGATGCCGAACTTCTCCCCGAGGATCTTGGAGAAGGCGTCGCTCTCCAGCTCGTCGATCAGCGCCTTGAACCGGCCCTTCAGGGCGACCTCGTCGACCGTGAGGTAGCCGGGCTTGGCGATCTCGGGGAAGTCGCGGCGGATGTCGTCGATCGCGTCGGGCTTCAGGACGTTGCTGCCGAGCGTGTAGGCGTAGGGCTCGCGGGAAACGGGCGCGGCGCGCACGGCGGAGATGTCGAGGATCGAGAGAGCGGACATCGCTGGGTCCCTTGACTCCGGCGCCGGTCGGCCGGCACGCCGGGCGCCGGAGACGCGTGCCGGAGGGCCGGTCGAGCCATCGTGCCCGGGTCGCCGCGCAGGCGTCCACGATCACAAATCTAAAGCGGCTTTCGGCAATCCTGGAATCTCCTAATCCGCCGATTGCGGCGGTCCGACGGCGAAAGCGGCCCGGTGGCGCATTCCGGTGACAGTCTCGGGCGGTCCGCTTGTGCAGGATGGTGCCAGACCCGCGGGCTTTCTTCCCGGGTGCGTACCGGAACCCGTTCCCGATGAGGCCGTGGGCCCTCGCCTTGCTGTTCAGCCACCTCGCCGTCGTTGCGGTCGGGTTGGAGGCCCGTGCGCAGTCGCGGCCGCCCCGCGGCTCGATGACGGCCCGCATGACCTGCTCCGAGGCCATGGCCCTGGTGAGGAACGAGGGTGACGTCATCATCGCCGCCGGGTCGGCCCCGGAGCGTTTCGTGAGCAATCCCGGCCAATGCAGCGCCTCCGAGATCGCCGAGCTGCGCTTCGCCCCCACGCGCGACAACCCGCAATGCCCGATCGGCTATCATTGCCGCGAGCCGGGCTTCGAGGAGTGGAACTGGTAGCCGCGCCGACCGCGTAAATCGCCGCACCGTCGGAACGTGACCAAAGTTTCACGCGACAGCCTGGGGCAAGTGCCACTATCTGGCCATCAGCCGGGGTCAAGGCCGCCGGTGGCGTCCCCAGTGGGCGCACACGGATGGGGGATCGACGCGTGGCAGCACTCAGGACCGGACTGGGAATCCAGGCCGTGCTCACGGCTCTGGCCGCGCTGATCCTGCTGGCATTTCCCGGTATTCCGAGCCCGCCGCTCTATGTCTCGCTCGCCGGCTTCGCCATGGCGGGCATCCTGATCGCCGCGAACGGCATCTCGGCCTACCTGAAGGTCTTCGTCTCGGTTTACGGCGTCGGCTACCTGCTGCTGGCCGGATCGAAGACGATCGCCGCCATGGGCCTGCTGCCGCCGGTGATCGCGGCGCTTCTGCCGCCCGCCTTCGCCGCCACCGGTGCGGTGGTCTTCGCCGCCATCGTGCTCGGCATCTCGCATCTCGAGCCGATCCGGGCGATCACCAACATCGCCGACCCGTATTTCGCCAACCGCGACAAGCCCACCAAGGAGATCGGCCTGTTCCGCTGGTTCGGCACCACGGAGGGCCGGATCGGCCGCAACCTCGTGGCCCTGTCGATCTTCGTGAACTTCGCCGACGTTGCGCTGACGTTGCGGTTCAACTTCTTCTACCGCGACATCTACAACTCGCTTCAGGAATACGACGCGAACGCCTTCTGGTATCAGCTGCTCTGGGTGTTCGTGCCGCTGGCCACGCTGAACATCGCCATCGGCATGTTCGACCTGTTCGTGGATTCCTCGCTGCTGATCCGCTGGCGCACGTGGCTGACGCACAGCCTGTACGAGCGCTGGCTTGGCAACGGCACCCATTACCGGATCCCGTTCACCGACGAGGAGGCCGACAACCCGGACCAGCGCATCCAGGCCGACGTCAACAGCTTCATCGTGCAGACCACGACGCTGTCGATCCGGTTGCTGAGCCAGGCCGCGCAGCTCGTCTCGTTCATCGTGATCCTCTGGACCCTGTCGCGGGACTTCGTGGTGCCGTTCACCGACACGGTGATCCCGGGCTTCCTGGTCTGGCTGGTGATCGCCTACGCGGTGGTCGGCACGTGGCTCACCCACCTCATCGGCCGGCCGCTCATCGGGCTCGACTTCCGGCAGGAGCGGGTCGAGGCCGATTTCCGCTTCGCGCTGGCCCGCAACCGCATCTACTCCGAGCAGATCGCCCTGCTGCGCGGCGAGCGGGCGGAGGCCTCGCGGCTCTCGACGCTGTTCCACAGCGTCATCGACAACTACGTCGGGATCATCTTCCGCCGCATCAAGCTGATCGCCTTCACGTTCAGCTACCGGCAGGCGAGCGTGATCTTCCCGATGGTGCTGGCGGCCCCGTCCTTCTTCGCCAAGAAGATCACGCTGGGCGCCCTCCAGCAGACCTCGCAGGCCTTTAGCCAGGTGCAGAGTTCGCTGTCGTTCTTCGTGGATTCCTACACGACGCTCGCCGCCTACAAGGCCAACACCAACCGTCTCGGATCCTTCCGCCGGGCCATGACCAAGGCCGAGGCCCTCGAGGCCGCAGGCTACGGCTTGATCCAGGGCAACGAGAGCACGGGCGACGTCACCGCGCGCGGACTCGTCCTCGCCCTGCCGGACGGGCGCCCGATCGTGACCGCCGACACGCTGACCCTGCCGCGGGGCGGCGCGACCCTGGTCACGGGTCCCTCCGGCTCGGGCAAGTCGACCCTGTTCCGCGCGATCGCTGGGATCTGGCCGTTCGGCAAGGGCCGGGTCGACGTGCCCGCCGGGCAGTCGGCGCTGGTGCTGCCGCAGCGGCCTTACATCCCCCAGGGGACACTGCGTGGCGCCGTGGTCTACCCGAACACGACCGATCAGTTCTCGGACGCGGCGATCAAGGATGCGCTGACGGCCGCCCAGCTGCCGCACTTGGTCGACCACCTCGACCAGACCGACACCTGGGAGCGGCGGCTGTCGGGGGGCGAGCAGCAGCGGCTGGCCATCGCCCGTGCGCTTCTGTCCAAGCCGGAATGGCTGTTCCTCGACGAGGCGACGGCCTCGCTCGACGAACCCTCCGAGGCGGCCCTCTACCGGATGCTGCGCGAGCGCCTGCCCGGGACGACGATCGTGTCGATCGGCCACCGCTCGACGCTGGACGCGTTCCACGAGCGGCGCATCACGCTGGAGCCGGAGGGCGGTGTGTTCGTGCCGCGGGCGCGGCGGGAGGCGTTGCCGGCGGAGTAGCGGGCGGCGCCGCAGCGCGCCTTCGGCGGAAGAGGGCTGCGAGCCTAAACGTCGCCGCCGGACGCCAGCGTCTCCGGGACAAGCGCGATCTTCATCCGCCGCACCGGCTGGCGGCGACATCTATCGGGATCGGCAGGAGACGCCGGAGACGCCGCGGCTCTCCCTCCCCCGAGAGGGAGGAGGGACGCCCTTCGGACGCGGCGACTTAGCGGTGAGCTCCTGTCCGCAGCCCCGCAGCGGCCCGGGCTGCCTGCTCGATCGCCGCCGGATCGGGCGTGCCGGGCTTCACCACCCAGCTCCCGCCGACGCAGAGCACGGACGGGAGCGCCAGCCAGTCGGGGGCGGTCGCCTCGGTGATGCCACCCGTCGGGCAGAACCGCACCGCGCCGAACACCGCCGCGTGCGCCTTCAGCGCCTTGATCCCGCCCGCGGCCTCGGCCGGGAAGAACTTGAACCGGTCGAGCCCGTGATCGAGCCCGCGCATGATGTCGGCCGCCGTGGCGACGCCCGGCAGATAGGGGACGCCGTTGGCCTTGGCGGCGTCGGTCAGCGGGTCGGTGAGCCCCGGCGAGACGATGAACTCCGCCCCCGCCCTCAGGGCGTTCTCCAGGTCGCGGGGGTTGAGCACCGTCCCGGCGCCCACAACCGCGCCCTCGACCCGGGTCATCTCCCGGATGATATCGAGGGCGGCCGGAGTGCGCAGGGTGACCTCCAGGGCGGTCAGGCCGCCCTTCACCAGGGCTTCGGCGATGGGCCGGGCCTGAGCCACGTCGTCGATCACCAGGACCGGAATGACGGGCACGGAGCGCATCAGCGCGTCGATGCTGGTCAGATCATTCATGGTCGGCACCTCCTCTATGAACTCAGAGACCGGCGGCGGCGAGCATCGCCGAGGCGCCCCGCTCCGCCGTATCGGCCCCCTGGCGCATGAACGCGAACAATTCCCGACCGGTGCCCTGCGCCGGCTCCGGAGCCTCGGCCTCCGGCCGGGCGGCCAGCTCTGCCTCGTCGACCAGCACCTCCAGCAGCCCGTCCGCCGCGCTCAGGCGGACGATGTCGCCGTCGCGGATCCGCCCGATCGGACCGCCGCCCAGCGCCTCGGGGCTCAGGTGGATCGCGGCCGGAACCTTGCCCGAAGCCCCCGACATGCGCCCGTCGGTCACCAGCGCGACCTTGTGGCCGCGGTCCTGCAGCACGCCTAGCGGCGGGGTGAGCTTGTGCAGCTCCGGCATGCCGTTGGCCTTCGGGCCCTGGAAGCGGACCACCACCACGACGTCCCGCTCCAGCTCGCCGGCCTTGAAGGCTTTGAGCACATCGTCCTGGTCCGAAAAGACCCGGGCCGGTGCCTCGATGGTCCGGCGGTGCTCCTCCACGGCGCTGGTCTTGAACGTCGCCCGGCCGAGATTGCCCTTCACCAGCCGCATGCCGCCATCCGGCTGGAACGGGTTCGCGGGCCGGCGGAGCATCGCGTCGTCGAGGCTCTCCGGCACGGCGTCCTCGAAGACCAACTCCTCGCCGGCGAGCTTCGGGTCGCGGGCGTGGTCGCGCAGCGACTGGCCCGCCACGGTGAGGATGTCGTCGTGCAGCAGGCCGGCATCCAGCAGCGCGGCCATGACGAAGCTCATGCCGCCGGCCGCGTGGAAGTGGTTCACGTCGCCGGAGCCGTTCGGATAGACGCGGGCGATCAGCGGAACCGCGCTGGAGAGGCGATCGATATCCGCCCAGTCGATCACGATGCCGGCGGCGCGGGCGATGGCCGGCAGATGGATCGCGTGGTTGGTCGAGCCGCCGGTGGCGAGCAGGCCGACCGCGGCGTTCACGATCGCCTTCTCGTCGACGCACAGGCCGAGCGGCCGGTAATCGTTGCCGGCTGCGCCGATCTCGGTGAGCCGGTGGATCGCCGCCCGGGTCACGGCCTGGCGCAGCTTGGTGCCGGGATTGATGAAGGACGCGCCGGGCATGTGCAGGCCCATCATGTCCATCATCATCTGGTTCGAGTTGGCGGTGCCGTAGAACGTGCAGGTCCCGGCGCCGTGGTAGGAGGCCGACTCGGATTCGAGCAGTTCCGCGCGGCCGACCTTGCCCTCGGCGTAGAGCTGGCGGATCCGCTGCTTCTCCTTGTTGGCGAGGCCGGAGGGCATGGGCCCGGCCGGGATCAGGATCGTCGGCAGGTGGCCGAAGCGCAACGCGCCGATCAGCAGGCCCGGCACGATCTTGTCGCAGATGCCGAGGAGCGCCGCGCCGTCGAACATGCCGTGGCTCAGGGCCACCGCGGTGGACAGGGCGATTGTGTCCCGGGAGAACAGCGACAGCTCCATGCCGGTCTGCCCCTGGGTGACGCCATCGCACATGGCCGGCGTCCCGCCCGCCACCTGCGCGGTGGCCCCGCGCTCCCGGGCGAACAGCTTGATCTGGTCCGGATAGCGCCCGTAGGGCTGATGAGCCGAGAGCATGTCGTTGTAGGCGGTGACGATGCCGATGTTCATCACCGTCCGCTCGTCGCGGATCGCCGCCTTGTCCTCGCCGGAGGCCGCGAAGCCGTGGGCGAGGTTGCCGCAGGCGAGCTTGCCGCGCCGGACCCCCGACTCGCGCTCACGGGCGATCAGGTCGAGATAGGCGCGCCGGGTCTCGCGGGAGCGCGCCACGACGCGCTCGGTGACCGCCGCGACCTCGGGATGAAGCTCGGTCATTCTCGTTCCTCCAGGCTCGGTGCCGACGGGCGCGGGGCTGAGGCCGTGATTCGGGCTCGGTCCGGCGGCCGCGTCGGTGGCTGGTATCTAAGGAGTGCACCGCGGGATGTAACCCGGGCGGCGCGCGGGAGCGCCCGGCCATTTCGGGAGCCGGCGTCCAATTCACGGCCTCATCCTGAAGCGCCGGGGCGCTCCAGGCATCGGGCGGCTCGCCGGAGCGCTCCTGCGAGGCGACGTCGCCGCACCTCAGAATGAGGCGCGGCTGATGGGACCGCCCAGGTTGCAGCGGCGCCGGAATCTGCGCCTGCGACCCGGGCGGCACGCGTCCGTCGCCGATCCTCAATACTCCCAGAAGATGCGCTGCAACTCCTTGGTGTCGGTCGTCTTGGTAAGCGCCACGGCCGCCAGGACCTTGGCCTTGGCGGGGTTCAGATCGTGGGCGACCACCCAATCGTACTTGTCGTCGGGCTGCTCGGCGTTGCGCAGGACGAATCCATCCGGCACCCGTGAGGAACGGATCACGAGCGTCCCCTTGGAGCGGATGTCCTTGAGCTTGTCGACGAGGTAGCCGGGGACCGAGCCGTTGCCGGTGCCGGCGTTGACGATCGCCTTGGCGCCCGCCTGGACCTCGGCATCGTAAACGCCCGGGATCATGTTGCCCGAGCCGTAGACGATACCGACCAGCGGCAGGCTGTCGATCTGGTCGATGTCGAATTCGGAGCTCATGTTGTGCCGCTTCGTGAGCGAGCGGAAGAAGTAGGTCTTGCCCTCGACGACCATGCCGAGCGGGCCCCATTGGCTGTAAAAGGCGCTGGGCACGATGTTGGTCCGCTTGTTCACGTCGCGGCCGGACTGGATGTAGTCGTTCATCGTCACGGTGACGCCCTGGCCGATCGCCTCCTTGCTGGCGGCGACCGTGACGGCGTCGAGCAGGTTGAGGGCACCGTCCGCCGAGATCGCCGTGCCCGGCCGCATCGAGCCGACCACCACGATCGGCTTGTCGCTCTTCACCACGAGATCGAGGAAGAACGCGGTCTCCTCCAGGGTGTCGGTCCCGTGGGTGACGACGACGCCGTCGACGTCATCCTGCTTCAGAAGCTGGGACACGCGCTTGCCGAGCTGGACGAGCTGGGCGTCGGTGAAGCTCTCGGAGGCGATCTGGAAGACCTGCTCGCCGCGGACATTGGCGATGGTGTTCACCTGCGGCACGGCCGCGATCAGCTTCTCGACCGGCACCTTAGCGGCCGTGTACGTGGCGCTGTTGGCGGCATCGGCGCCGGCGCCGGCGATCGTGCCGCCGGTGGCGAGGATCACGACGTTCGGCTTCTTCACCGCTGCGGCGGTGCCGGACTCGGGCATCTCGCGGGCGCCGAGGGGAGCCGCCCCGAATCCGCCGGCCAGGGCCAGGGCGAAGATCGCTCCGCGCAGGGGTAGGGCCGCACCGCTTCGGCAGGAGAACATCGGAAATCCTCGATGATGGACGGGAGGACGAGTCGGACTCGACGCGGGGATGGTAGCCGCGCCTCGGTCCGAGGCAAGGATCATGCAGGGCTCGGGCATGCAGGGCGCGGCGGATCGTTACGCCCGCTCGGGCGTTAGTTAGGGTTGTTGTCCGCTCGGAGGTAAGCCCCATGCTGAATCTCGCCGGCCTGCTCGAGGAACTCGAGCGGAGCGAGCCCGCACGGGCCGCGATGTCGATCCTTGAGGCGTCCCTCGCCCGCCGCTCGGTAGAAGAGCAGGGGGCCTTCTGGCGCGCCGTCGACATCTACTACGTCTCGCGGAAGGCCCCGCCGGAGGCGACCGACCCGGCTACGGCGACGGCTGCGCCGGAGCTGGCCGCGGTGTCGTAAGGCCCGGCCGACAGGAACGGCGCCGCTTTCGGCTTCGCCTGCGGCGCCAGGCATCGACACGGACGGCAGAAGCCGTCGTGGCTTCGGGGTCGAAGCGCCGCGTTCAGGCGCGCACCGGCACAGCCGGGGTCCTGCCCCCGCCGCTCTCGGGCTCGCTGCCCGCGCGCACCGCGCCACGGGTCTCGGGCATCAGTGCGAAGTACAGGACGAAGCCGAGCGCCGCGATGGCCGCCAGCGCCAGGAAGGCGGTGGAATAGCCGGCGGACACGATGATGACGCCGGCGAGCGTGGCGCTCAACGAGGCGCCAATTCCCTGCGCCGTGGCCACGGCGCCCTGGGCCGCGTTGAACCGGCCGCCACCGCGGGTCAGGTCGGCCACCACGATCGGGAACAGCGCGCCGTAGACGCCGGCGCCGATCCCGTCGAGGAGCTGCACGCCCACCAGCCAGAACGGGTTGTCCGACAGGGTGTAGAGCACGCCGCGCAGCGCCAGGATCCCGAAAGCGGTCAGGAAGATCGGCTTTCGGCCGATCACGTCGGCCTTGGCGCCCACGAAGATCGCCACCGGCACCATCACGCATTGCGCCGCCACGATGCAGACCGCGATCAGCGACGTCGCGTGGTCCTTGCCCGACAGGTGCGTCAGCAACTGGCCCACGGAGGTCAGCATCGCCGCGTTGGCGAGGTGGAAGATCGCGCAGAGCACGGCGAACAGGAGCAGCGCCCGGTTCTGCAGCAGGGTGGCGAGGCCCGAGGGCTTCTCCTGCGCCTGCTCCTCCTCCTCGGTCATGCCCCGGGCGAGGTCGTTGTCGATGGCGTCTGCCGGCACCATTAGCATGGCGCCGATCGAGAGCGCCGCCAGGATGCCCATCAGCCAGAACACGACCACGGGCCCGAAGAAATAGGCCAGACCGCCCGCCAGCGCGGCGGAGACCGCGTTGCCGGCATGGTTGAAGCCTTCGTTGCGGCCGATCCGCTTGGCGAACATTTTCGGGCCGACGAGGCCGAGGGTGATCGCGGCGAGCGCCGGAGGGAAGATCGTGCCGGCGACGTGGGCGATCGATTGGGTGGCGGTGACGAGGTAGAAGTTGGTGATGAACGGCAGGACGAGGCAGCTCGCCGTCACCGCGATGGCACCACCGATCACCACCGCGCGCTTGTGGTTGGTGGCGTCGATCAGCGCCCCGGCCGGCGTCTGCGCTACGAGGCCAAGGATCCCCGCAATGGTCATCACGAGGCCGGTGGTGGCCTCGTTCCAGCCCTGGTCGGGACCGCGCACGGCGATCAGGTAGATGGCGAGGTAGGGGCCGAGGCCGTCACGCACGTCCGCGAGGAAGAAGTTGAGCGCGTCGAGGCCGCGCAAAGCCTTCGCGGAGGTGGTCCGGCTGCCGCGCGCGCCCGCGCCTGTCTCGATCCTGTCCATCCCGCCGCGATCCCCCGACCGACGGACGGCCCGGTCCCGATCCGGGCCGCGCCGTCGCATGCGGGGCTCGACGCCCGCGCGTGCCAACGGTTCCCGGCCGCGGCAGTCCTCACGCCGGATGTGAACGCTTCTCCGGTCCCAGAGGCGTCAGCTCGGGTCGATGTCCCGCGCAGCGTCCGGATTCCCGACAGCTTCTGTCGTCTCTTCCGACAGATCGGCCCCTGGCGCAGCGAGGCCATAGCGCTCGATCTTGGCGTAGAGGAGCTGCCGCTGGATGCCGAGGCGGCGGGCGGCGCGGGCGCGGTTGCCGTCGGCTTCGCGGAGCGCGGCGGCGATCATGGTCCGCTCCAGGCGGGCGACGGCGCCGGGCAGATCCCCGGCCAGCCAGCTGTCCGCCGTATCGCCGCCACGCCGGTCGGTCCGCATCGCCGGCAGGTCGATCGCCTCGGCCGCGATGGCGCCACCGCGCACCAGCATGGCCGCCCGCTCCACGACGTTGCGCAACTCCCGGACGTTGCCGGGCCATTCGTAGGCCAGCAGGCGCGAGGCGGCTCCACCGCTGAGGCGCTTGCCCGAGGGCACGAGGAAATGCTCGGCCAGGGGCACGATGTCGGCGAGGCGCTCACGCAGGGGCGGCAGGGTGATCGGCACGACGTTCAGCCGGTAGAACAGGTCGGCCCGGAACCGACCCTCGGCGACCAGCTGCGGCAGATCGCGATGCGTCGCCGCCACGAGGCGGACATCGACTCGGGTGGACCGACCCCCCAGCGGGGTCACGACGCAATCCTGGATCACCCGCAGGATCTTGGCCTGCATCGCCGCCGGCATGTCGCCGATCTCGTCCAGGAACAGGGTGCCGCCCTCGGCCTCGTGGAAGGCGCCGGCGCGGTCCGCGATCGCGCCCGCGAAGGCCCCCCGGACATGGCCGAACAGCGCGCTCTCCAGGGCATCGGCCGGGATCGCCGCGCAGTTCACCGGGATGAACGGCCGCGCGCGGCGCCGCGAGAAGGCGTGCAGGGCCCGGGCGACCTCTTCCTTGCCGGTGCCGGTCTCGCCCTGGATCAGGATCGTCGACGCGCTGTCGGCGACGAGGCCGATGGTCTTCTGGATCTTCCGCATGCCCGCGCTCGATCCGATCAGAACCGGATGCTCCGGCGGCGGGGCGGCGCTGCCCGGATCGAACCGGGCCTCGCGCAGCATCGCGTCGAGCACCGCGGCGAGGTCCGCGCGGCCGATCGGCTTGGTGAGGTGGTCGTGCGCGCCGAGGCGCATCGCCTCGATGGTGTTGGCCGGGCTCGCGAAGGCGGTCAGCACCGTCACGGGCGGGGGCTCCGGCAGGGCACGGATCCGCTCCAGCGTGGCCATGCCGTCGAGGTCGCCGGGCATGCGCAGGTCGAGGAGCACCGCCGCCACCGGCCCCTCGTGCAGCCGCGCCAGCGCCTCCGAGCCGGACGCGACCGGGACCGGTGTATGTCCGAGATCGGTCACCGTCTCGGTGAGCCCGTCGCGCAGGGCTCTGTCGTCGTCGACGATCAGGATGGTTGCCATGGCAGATCCAGGACAAAGGTGGTCTCGGGGGCGTCCGCGACCAGCCTGGCCTCGCCGCGATGCGCCAGGGCGATCTCGCGGACGATCGCGAGGCCGAGGCCGGTGCCGTCGGGCCGGCTGGTGACGAAGGGCTCGAACAGGCTGGCGCGAATCGCCGGATCGATGCCGGCGCCGGTATCGGCGACGCTGAGGCGCAGCCGCAAGGCGCCGTCGGCCGTGAGCCGTTCGGCCCCGAGGCGGATCCGGCCGCCCGGCGGCGCGTGCTGCAGGGCGTTCAGCAGCAGGTTGTCGAGGGCCCGGGCGATCTGCGCCCGGTCGAGATGCGGATGGTCCGTGGCGGGTAGTCCGTCGGCGGCGATCGCGACCCGAACGGAGCGCGCGTGCGCCAGATCCTCGTGCAGGTGCGCGCATTCCGCCAGGAGGGGCGCCACCGGCGTGGGAGTCCGGTTGAGCGCCCGCGCCTGCGTCAGGTTGAGGAGGTCGCGCAGCAAAGTGTCGACCCGGGCGATCTGGCCGAGCACCGTCTCGAGGGCTGAGGCGGCGCGGTGCGGATCGCCGCTGACCAGGGCGTTCTCGGCCTTCAGCCGCATCGCCGCGATGGGATTGCGGATCTCATGGGCGATGCTCGCCGCCAGCCGGCCGACCGCAGCCAAGCGCTCGGTCGCCACGATGCGGGACTGCGCCTCCCGCAGCCGACCGCCTGCGGCGTTGAGGGCGTCCACCAGCCGGTCGAGCTCCCGCTCGCCGGTGCGGTCGAGATGCGGCAGATCCTCGCCGTCCGGGCGCGGCGCTGCGAGTGCCGCTTCCAGGCGGGCGATCCGCCCGGAGAAGCCGTACAGGAACCAGCCCAGGAAGGCCGCCGATCCGAGCACGGTCGCGGCCAGGAAGCCGAGCCCGGCGAGGAAGCGCGTGTAGGTCGGGCCGTCGTTGACATGCGCCCGCGCCATCGCCCACGCGGTGAGGCCGGCCTCCGGCCCGTGCAGGGGGCAGGCCTGGAGCATCAGCACCTGGGTCCGGCTCGGCCGGCGGTCCGAGACCGCGTGGTCGACGCGCAGGGCCTGGGCGTTCAATGCCGCGATGGCGTCGTGCTCGGCCGCCGGAAGGTCGGTCTTCGGTCCGGTCCCCTCGTAGGTCGGATAGGCGTAGGCCACGGACTTGCCCGAGGCGCTCCAGATCCCGCCCTCGATGCCGGGGAAGCGCGCCAGCGCGGCGGACACGGTGCCGACGCGGTCGCCCTCTGTGATTCCGCGGCCGCGGGCGCGGACCAGGGCGGCGTAGCGGTCGATGATCTCGCGGCAGGCGCGCCCGACCGCGAGATCGGCCTGCGCCACCTGGACGCCGGTCGATTGATTGTACACGCCGAACATCAGGTAGGCGGTCGCAGCCGCGGAGGCGAGCAGCAGGACCCAGAGCGCGAGCAGCCGGGCGCGCAGGCTGTAGGCCGTCACGACGAAGTCCGACCGGGCATGGCGCTGGCTCCTGCGGCGGCGCCGTGCGCGCCCGGACCCATCCCTAAGCCAAGGCCCGGCCCGGTGACCACTCGAAGACCGCACGCGGGCCGCGATGCCGAGTGCCCCCGCGCGCGAGCCGTCCCGAGCCAGGCCCGGGACCGCCGGGAGAGGAGCACCGCGTCCGGTGTTCCTCTCGGTAGCAAGACAGTCAGTCGTCGACGGGAACGCGACCGCTCACTTGCGGTTCGTGATCAGGCTGTCGACGTTCTTGTTGGCTTCCTTATTCTCCTTCCGCTGCATCGCCACCTCGTGCTTGGTGTCCTTCATCGACATCTCATCACGCTTGCCCTGGGGCATCTCCTTCGGGGCCGCCAGAGCGGGCGTGATAGACCAGACGCAAGCCAGGCAAAGAGCAGCGCGTGCCGTAGTCTTGAACATGATGCCTCATCCATTCAATCGATAGTGCAGGACGTCTTGGAGATGTCGCTGGTTCCTCATGCGTGGATCACGGACGTGCGATCCGTTGCGGCGTCCGTAGCGGCGTCGACCTGGCGCGTGCAGGCGGGCGTCGCGCGGATGCCGTCGTCTCAGGGCGGACCCGATGGGTTGACCGGCAGCGCGTCGCTTCCGAGCTGCAGGCAGGTCAGCATCGCCACGTAGGATGGGGCGCCGCCGATCTGGCTCTCCACGGCACAGGTCCGGCGCTCCGCCACGTCGAACGTGGCCCAGCGCCTGATCAGGGTGCGCCGCGCGGCAGCCTCGTCGGACAGGCAACCCCGGTAGCTCGCCCGATCGACGGCGCTGGATCCCGCCCGGTGCTCCGGCGCGCAGATCGCCCGGATATTGAAAACCGGAACCCCCGACGCCCGCGCGGACGCCGTCAGGGTTCCGCCGAGGAGCAGTTCGAGTCCCAGGACGGTCGAGATCCAGAATCGCCGCACGCGACCCTCCCGTGTACGTGCCGACCGGGCCGCGCCTGAGATCCATCGGGCGCGGCCATCATCAGCGGTCGTTCACTGGCCGGTCTTGGCACCCGCGGTCGTGCCCGTGGCCTGCGGCGCGCCCTTGTCGGCCGCGGCGGCGGTCGCCTTCTGAGGCACCGCGACCGCATCGATCACGTCGAAGCGCATGTTGTCCTGGGCTGTCTTCAGAGCCGCATTCGCTTCGTAATACTTGCCCTGTCCGATCAGCGCCGCCGCTTGGTCGACATTTGCGATGGTCGTGTTCAGCGGCAGGACTGCCATCGTGAAGTTGACGTCGACATGGGCGAGCTTGAGTTTCTCCAAGGCGCCTTTCTGGTCACCCTGTGCGAGGTTCTTGTTCGCCTCGGTCACCGCCGAGGCCTTGGTGGGCGTGGCCACGAAATCGTCGCCCAAGGTCAGCTGCGCGTCGACAGGCACCCAGGCGACCTGCTCCTTGGAAGCCGGCTTGGCTCCGGCCTTGTCCCCCGGCGCGGTCGCCTTGTGAGCGGCCATGTCGGCCGGCGACTTGAGCTCGGCCTCGGCCTTGGTGAACACCGCGTCATCGGACTTGGCCTTCGCGAAGGCCGCCTGAGCCTTGGCGATCATGTCCTTGGCTTGGCCGGGATTGGCCTCGAAGATCGCGAGGCGGGTAAGCTGGAGATCCCTGAAGCCCTGCGCGCCGTCCTTCGAGAGCTTGCCGACATCCTTGTCGATCGCGGTCTGGCTCGCGCTGACCTGCGTGCCGTTGTGCTGGGCCGCCTGCTCCGCCGCGTAGGCCGTTCCGCCGACGATTGTGGTGAGCACGAGGGCCGCAACCATGGATTTATGGTAGGACATAATGAAATATCCCTCTATTACCGGAGAAAAGGCCTTCATCTGCATTGGCCTTATTCATTCCGTGTTCAGATAATAGACCGGCGATGATTTGGTGGCATGTCCGCAAGATTAAAAAACGGCAATGCGGCTGCCGGCATCGGACATCGGACGGCGATCCCTCGGCGGCGTCGCGGGTTCCTCCGCGGCGCGCGCTCAGCGCGGCAGGAAGCGGGCCGCGCGCGCTTCCAGCAGGCGGACCAACGCGGGCGCCATGAACGCGTAGGCGTCGGGGACATCGAGGCAGACGAGGCGGACCCCGCGCAGATGTGCCCCGAAGCGCCGCATCAGCTTGCGCCGGTGCGCGGGCTCCATGACGACGACGATCTCGGCCCAGGCAAGATGGTCGACGTCCACCGGCTCGTCGGCGTCGGGCGACACGCCGGCGCTGGCCGTCTCGATCCCAGGGACGCGCGCGAAGATCCGCTCTGCAGTCGGGCTGCGGGCGCGCGCCCGGCCGCAGACGAACAGGATCCTCACACGCCCTCCGCCAGGACGGATTGCCGCTCGAACAGGGCCCGATACGCCCCGTTCGGGCGACGCTTCAGGGTGGCGTGGGGGCCGTCCTCGACGATGCGGCCGCGGTCGAAGACGAGGATGCGGTCGAGGGCCCGCACCGTCGACAGCCGATGGGCGATGACGATGGCGGTGCGCCCGCGCATCAGTCGGATCATGGCCTCCTGCACCAGCGCCCCGGATTCCGAATCCAAACTCGAGGTCGCCTCGTCGAGGATCAGGATCGGCGCATCCGCCAGGAAGGCGCGGGCGAGCGCCACGCGCTGGCGCTCGCCGACCGAGAGCTTGACCCCGCGCTCGCCGACCAGCGTGGCGTAGCCCTTGGGCAGCCGCCCGATGAAGGCGTGCGCGTTCGCGAGATGCGCCGCCCGCTCGATCTCCTGCGCCGAGGCGCCGGCGCGGGCATGGGCGATGTTCTCGGCCAGGGAGCGGTGGAACAGCACCGGTTCCTGGGGCACGATGGCGACCTGAGCCCGCAGGCTCGCTTGGCTCGCCGACGCCACGTCCTGTCCGTCGATCGCCCACATGCCGCGGGAGATCTTCCGGACCGTGGAGCCCGAGAAGGTGTTGGCGTGCCACTCCGTGGAGAAGCGCTGGACCCGGCCGAAGCCGTTGCGGACGATGTCGCTCATGGTGTGCAGCGAGAGCGGCACCACCAGGCTCCACGCGACGTGCCGCAGCACCGCGGTGGCGAGGCCGAGCCCGGTCATCGCCAGGAAGGCGGGCCACGCCGCCTCCAGCGCCGCGCGGCGCTCGCTGCCGGAAAGGGCGTCGACCAAGCGGCCCGCGTAGAGCGGCAGCAACACTTCCGCCAGGGTGACGAGCGTGATCGCGCCGGTAAGACCGGCGACGAGGGGCCAGCGCCTGTGCCAGCTGCGGACGACGAAGGCCAGGACGCGACGGACCGCGTCCGCCTGCCGGGGCGAGGACAGAGACATGCATGTGCCCGACGCGGGCAGGCGTCGGCTCCGAGCGACGCGGGCGCACCATCGCGAAGGATGCGCGCCGGCGAAATGAGACGGGCGTGTATTCAGGAGCGCCGGGCAGCGGGGCCGGGCGAAAGCGGGAAGCGTTTAGCCGACCCGCACGGGGGCGCGGTCAAGTCCTGCGGGGAGGACGGCAAACACAGCACTCATGCAGCTCCCTCCCGATGCCAGCGCGACAGTTCCCAGGCTAGGAGAGCCCGAACTGATTCGCAACGCGCGGCGCACGGTCGTGCCAATGTGGGTTGCGCCGCGCCCGGAACGCTTCTCAGTCGACTGGGCGGCCGCCTCGCGCCGACCGGCGCGCCGGGATCCGTCCCGATGAGGGCGCCAACCGGTCACGCTTTGTTGAAAAGCTGACGCAGGCCGGTGTAAACATGTCTGTGCAAGTCTGGCCTCTGGCCAACGACCTGGTTGCGCGCTTCTTGATTGCTGCGACGCATCCGCAATTGGAGACGGACGGTGTCGCACTCCCTGGTGGACCGGGACGCGCTCGATGAACTCACGGCCGTCATCGGCGCGGAGAAGCTCGTCGGCCTCCTCGACCGGTTCGTCGTCAGTCTCACCACCGCCTTCGAGGGGCCGGATCGCGCCAATGACGATTACGGCCGCGAGGCGCATACGCTGGTCTCGATGTCGGGCATGCTCGGCTGCGCCGAGCTGTCCCGGGCCTGCCGCGGTCTTGAGGAATCCGCCAAGGCCGGCGACGATCTGACTGGATCGCTGATCGACCTCAGAACCCTGCGCGACCGGACGATCGCGGCCCTCCGGGACCTGCGGGCGCAGACCCGGCTCAGCGCCTAGCGCCGGGCAGCAAAGTCCGGATCAGGCCGCCATCACGGCGTCGAGGGGCGCCTCGAAGGTCAGCACCGCGCCCTCGCGGGGATAGCTCAGGTGGGCGGTCCCGCCGAAGCTGTGGGCGAGGCTGCGGGCGATGAGCCGGGTGCCGAAGCCCGTCCGGGTCGGAGGCGTGACGGGCGGTCCGCCGCTCTCCTCCCACCGGAACCGGAGCGTCTGTCCGCCCGCCGCCTCCGCGACGTTCCAGGTGATGCGGACCCAGCCTGCGGCCACCGACAGCGCGCCGTACTTGGCCGCGTTGGTCCCGAGCTCGTGCAGCATCAGCGCCAGGGTCATGCCGTGCCGCGGGCCGAGCGTCAGATCGGGGCCGGCGATGCGGAAGCGGCCCGCCACGCCGTCCCCGTGGAGGGACACGGCTCCCTCGACCAGGCCCGTCAGTGAAGCCCGGGCGAAGGAGCCCTGCAGCAGGACGTCGTGGGCCTTGGCCAGGGCCAGAAGCCGCGCGGCCAAGGCCTCGCCGGCCGCCTCCAGCGAGGGCGCGTTGCGCATCGTCTGCGTGGCAACGGCCTGGACCATGGCCATCGTGTTCTTCATCCGATGGGCGAGTTCCTGCATCAGCAGCGTCTGGTTCGCCTCGGTCAGCTTCAACTCGGTGATATCGCGTGACACGGCCAGGATGCGCTCGGGCCGGTCCGGTGCCGCGCCGATCGGCGTGACGGCCACGTCCCACCACCGGATCGTGCCGCCGGTCTCCGACTGGGCCTGAAACCGGCTCGGGCGTCCGATCCGCGCCCGGTCCAGGGCCGCGGCCACGGCCTCCCGATCCTCGGCGCGCGTCCAGGCCTCGATCCAGGGCCGGCCGATCGCCTCCGCCTCGTCCGCGGCGGCGGACAGGGCCGGGCCGTCCTCGCTGGCGGTGATCAGGCACCCGTCACGGTCCAGCAGTTCCAGGAAATCGTTTGTTGCTTGCTGTGACCCCGACGGGAGCAGCCGGTCGGTGGCGCGTGGTGCCATCGCCGAGCCGAGCCCGGAAGTTCCCCGGAATGTCGGCCTGTGCGGCGTCGCAATCCATTCGGCCGCCAGGCGCCCGGCTTCAACACGGCTCGCCGCTTCGACGATCCGACCGAGCCGCCGGCTCCGCTGCCGTTCCCGGTCCGCCTGCGTTGTGGCCTGGGAGAGCAAGTGGCGCAGGCGGATGTTCTCCGCTTCGAGCGTCTCGACGTGGCACTCCACCCCGTCGATCCGCGGCCGTACGATGTCCGCATCCATCGCCCGCCTTCCCCCCTCGTCGTCGCGACGGGGCGCCCGTGCAAGGCGCACCGCCGGAGGTCTCCCGATCACGCGGCGCGGCGACGCGAAGTCGGAGCCCGAGCGGCACTGGCGGTCTGAACCGCTTCTGGTGCCGTCTGGCCACTCGCAGCCAAGCGAATCGCTGGACGTGTCACGCTAGCATGGCGCGCGGGATAATCAAACGAGTACGGTATTCGGTCGCAGGTGAGACGGTTTTAATCGCCGAGTGCAGGCGCGAAGACGGTTACTTATTTCGCATCAGCAGCACGAGCCAGCCGATCCCCAGGATGAAAATAATTAATCCGATCGAGACGAAGACGGGGGTGCCGAGGTCGATCAGCCGGGGCGCGAGCTGGGTGGCGAAGGCCGCAACCACCAGGGCCACGGCGACCCGCGCGGCGGCGCGCTCGATGCCGCGGGTGACCTTGTCGAGGCCCTTCACCTCGATCTCGACGGTGACGCGCCCCTGCTTGAGGCGCACCAGCATCAGGTGGATCAGGGTCGGCAGCTCCGAGGCGGCGCCATACAGACCCACGCCCAGAGCCTCGGCCTTCTGCTTGAGGGCCGAGAGCGAGAACTGCGTCTGCATGCTGGCGCGCACCGTGGGACCGGCGGCGGCGAACAGGTCGAAGTTCGGGTCGAGGTGGCGCATCACGCCGTCGGCGGTCACCAGCCCCTTGAACAGGATGGCGAGGTCGGTGGGCATGGCGAGGTCGTTCTCGCGGGCCATGTTCATGAAGTCGGTGAGCACCAGTCCGAGATTCAGCGGAATCGACGAGTGGCTCTCCACGAAGGACTGGGCCGAGACCTGGAGGCGGGTCAGGTCCGGGTTGCTGGTGCCGGTCCAGTCGAGGAGCACGGCCATGAGGCCGTCGGCATCCTGCTTGAGCATGGCGCCGATCAGCACGAGCAGCTGCGAGCGCCGCCGCTGCGACAGCCGGCCGATGATGCCGAAATCGATGAAGCCGATCTTGTTGCCGGGCAGGGCCAGCATATTGCCGGGGTGCGGATCGGCGTGGAACACGCCCTCGATCAGCGCCATCTGCAGGAACGCGTCGGTGCCCTTCTGGGCGAGCAGCTTCTTGTCGATGCCCGCCGCGCGCAGGGCCGCCTCGTCGTTGGGCGGGATGCCGTGGATGAAGTCCTGCACCAGCACGCGCTCGGAGCAGTATTCCCAGTGGATCTTCGGGAAGACGATGTCGTCGCGGTCCTCGAAGATCTGGGCCAGCAGCTCGCAGTTGCGGGCCTCGTTCAAGAGGTCGAGCTCGCCGTTCAGCCCGTCGGCCAAATGGCGCATCTGCTCCCGCGGCTGGTAGCGGGCCATGTCGGGCCACTCGTTCTCGACGATGCGGGCGCCGTGCGCCATCAGACGCAGGTCCGCCTCGATGATCTTGCGCAGGTTCGGTCGCAGCACCTTGACGATCACGTCCTCGCCGGAGTGCAGCCGTGCCCGGTAGACCTGGGCGATCGAGGCTGAGGCGATGGGGTTGGTGTCGAACTCGGCGAAGACCTCGAAGGGCGAGCCGCCGAGATCGAGTTCGAGCTGCGGGCCGATCTGCTCCCACGTCACCGGGACGACCTGGCTGTGGAGCTTCTGCAGTTCCTCGGTCCAGGCCGGCGACAGGAGATCCGGCCGGCTGGCCAGGACCTGCCCGAACTTGATGAAGGTCGGCCCGAGCGCCTCGATCGCCCGGCGCAGCCGCTCGGGCTCGGACAGACGGGTGACGTCGACCCGGGGCTGACGGCGCGGCACCAGCGGCAGGTAGCGCAGGCCGAGCCGGTCCACGACGCGGGTGACGCCGAAGCCGATCAGGATCGTGGCGATCTCGGACAGCCGCTGACGGTCGCGGGCGGCAACGAAGGCTGTCTTCAGCATGAGTGGGGCGATCCGGTCGGACGGGATTGGGCGTCCGGACAGCACGAGCATAAGGACTTTTTTGCGGTCGCGAACCCCGGGAAGCCCGTCGCGGCCGAGAGAGCCGTCGCCGCAGGCGTCAGGCGGGGGCGCGTTCCCGATCCTTCCGCCCGTGCAGGATGCGGACGATCAGGAGAGCCGCGCCGTCCGCGACAGGGTCGATCCCGTGCGCCTGTGAGTGGGGGCGCACGGGCGGTTCGACGTCCCACTGTCCAGGCGCCGTTCGGGGATGGGATGCCGGCATCCGGAACGCGTCGAACAGGCCGTCGCGGTGGCGCCCGCCGCGCAGGCCTCGGCGACGCTGTCCTGATCGCGTCGGACCGGGTCGCGCGTACAGTCACTCGCATGCCTTTCGCGGCCCGTATCGGCTGCGCTTCGGTTCCAGGCTCCATGGCCTCTGGATGGCCCCGGGCAGCGAGACGTTCATCCGGCCCCCCTGCGCTCCGGGGCAGGGTGTGCCGACGACGATCAAGAGCTTGACCGGATCCGGCCGCGTCGTGTGTTTCAGAAGGCGGGCTCCAGCCCGCTCGCCCGGTACGCCGCAGCCGCCGCCGGCGTCGTCAGGCCGGCCAGGAACCGGGCGGCGCCGGCCCGGTCGGTCGCATCGCGCAGGATCGCGGCCGCGAAGGTCGTCACCTCCTGCACCGGCTCGGGGAAGGGGCCGACCACCGCGATCCCCGGCACCACCATCAGCTCGCTGATCTGCTGGACCGCGATGTCCGCCTCACCGGAGACGAGCTTCTCGGCGGTGAACCCCTGCGGGATGATGGTCGCCCGGGCGTTGACCGCGTCGGCGAGGCCGAGCCGCGGCAGCAGGCCGGCGAAGTAGATCCCGCTGGCCCCCGCCCGGGAATAAGCCACGGACCGCGCCTCCACGAGGGTGCGTTTCAGCGCCTCGACGCTCGTGATGTCCGGATGAGGAGCGCCCGCCTTGACGGCGATGCCGTAACGCGAGCGGACGACATCGACCCGGCTCTCCGGCTCCACGCGGCCTTCCGCGATCAGCCGGTCCATGGCGTCCGACAGAACCACCACCGCGTCGGCCGCCTCACCCTCGGCGAGCGCCTTCATGATCACGGTGGTCGGCGCCCAGTGGATCGCCGTCCGGCCACCCGCAGCCTCGCAGGCCGGGATGACATGCGCGTCGAAGGCGCCGCGCACCACCAGGGCGCATTTCAGCCGTGTCACCGTCTGCGCGTCTGCCATGTCGTGTTCCATCGGGTTGCGTGGGCGACTGTCGATCCACCGATCGGATGGCCGCTCCCGGACGCTCCGCGCCCGGACTTCATCACGATGCGGCGTCCGGATGGGCGTGCCGTCGCCCGGAAGCCTGGGCGCCGTCACCGCGGTGGCGCAGCCCGTGAATAATCGATCCCCGCGAACCCGCCGCCCTGGTAGCGCTCGACCACCGGGTCGCCGCTGGTCTTGCCTTCCAGAGCCGCGACGTAGGAATCCGCGCTGTCTTGCGGGGTCCAGCCGATCACGGCGCGCCCGTCCCGCCGCCACCATGTCATGCGGCTGTTGTTGGACGCGGCCCAGATCACCACCGAACCGGCCGGTCCGAGGCTCGGCGCCAGGGTGGCGCAGGCGATCAGCCGGGTCAGGTCGGCGTAGGACAGCCAGGTCGCCAGCATCCTGGCGTCTGTGGGCTCCGGGAAGCACGAGCCGATCCGCAGGAAGACGCTCTCCACCCCGTGCTTGTCGCGGTAGAGGCCGCCCATCAGCTCGCCGTAGGCCTTGGACAGGCCGTAGAAGCCGTCCGGCGCCAGGCTGGAATCGTCGTCCAGTACCGCGGAGCGCGGGTGGAACCCGATGGCGTGGTTCGAGGAGGCGAAGATCATCCGCGCGCCCTCGCGGCGGGCCGCCTCGTAGACGTGGTAGAGGCCGCGGATATTGGGGCCGATCACGGTCTCGAACGGGTGCTCCACCGAGATCCCCCCAAAGTGGAGGATCGTGCCGCAGCCCTCGGCCAGCCGCAGGATCGCCGGCCCGTCTTCCAGGTCGGCAAGCTGGAAGCGCGCCCCCGCGGGCAGGGGGTCGGGGAAGGGGACGCGGTCGGTGAGCCGGAGGGTCCATCCCTGTTCGCCGAGGGCGCGGGTCAGCACGCGCCCGAGCGCGCCCGAGGCTCCGGTCAAGAGGACGGGTTTCTGCGGGACGGTCTCGGTGGTCATTGGATGCGGCTCCGGAGAGCGCTCTCGGCCGACGGTGTCCTCGGTGCGGCGTGGGAGAACGCGCGATCGATAGGGATAGACAGCTGCGCGCGGTGGCGGGGCCACGATACACGGCAGCGATCCTGTTCTCACCTCGCGACGCGCAGGGCCCCTCTCCCGTGCGGGAAAGCAGATCCGCGCGCCGCTCGGAGCCCGTCCGGTCACGCGGCCCGTTCGGAACGGACCGTGTCCCGGATGTCGGGTTTTGTCCCGCAGTCCGTGACGGTCGGCTGCAATCGGGTACGGCGATGCGAGCGGCGAGGGTGGCGGTGAGCCCCGCGGCTGCACGACGCTCATGGCCAACGGCGCCCCTGCCTCAGCCCCGCCGCGGGACGCGACGGAGGAAATCGGGGTTGAGCTCCGACAGGCGGTTCACGCCGATCAGCGCCATGTCGCGGTCGAGCTCCTCCTTGAGGATCCGCATGGCGAGTTCGACGCCCGCCACCCCGCCCAGCGCCGCGGCGAACATGAAGGGCCGGCCGAGCAGGACGAAGTCGGCGCCGAGCGCCAGGGCCTTCATCACGTCGGTGCCCCGGCGGATGCCGCTGTCGACGATGATCTTCAGGCCGCCTTTCCGGGCGGCGATCTCCGGCAGCACGTCGAGGGGGGCGACGGCGTAGTCGAGCTGGCGGCCGCCATGGGTCGAGAGGATCACGCCGTCGACGCCGCACGACCGGGCGATCTCGACATCCTCCGGCGCCAGGAGCCCCTTCACCAGCAGGTTGCCGGACCAGCGCTTGCGGATCGCCTCCAGGTTCTTCCACGAGAGCTGGTCGCGGGCGATGGTGTTGCGCACCGCCCCCTGCGACATCATCGGCGGTCCGCGCGTCGCCTCGGTGTTCTCGAAATGCGGCGCCCCGTGCTGGAGGAAGGTCCGGGCGACGGTGCCCAGGAGCCAGCGCGGGTGCGTCGCGCTCTGCCACGCCACCTTGGGCGTCACCTTGATCGGCATGGAGAAGCCGCTGCGGGTGTTGTGCTCCCGGTTGCCCAGCGTCGGCGTATCGGCGGTGACCACGAAGGTCCGGTAGCCCGTGGCCTCGACCCGGTCGAGCAGACGGTCGATCCGGTTCTGATCCCCCGGCAGGTAGCCTTGGAACCAAGCCTGCGGGTTCTGGGCGTACACGTCCTCCAGCTTGATCAGCGAGGACGCGCTCAGACACATCGGCAGGTTCATCCGCCGCGCCGCCTCGGCCAGGACGAGGTCGCCCCGGTAGGCGATGAAGGCGGCGCCACCCAGTGGACCGATGCCGAAGGGCGCCGCGTAGGTCTGGCCGAACAGCGTCGTGGCGGTGTCGCGCCCTGAGGTGTCCCGCATCAGCCGGGGCAGAAGGGCGTAATCGGCATAGGCACCGCGGCTCTGCGCCAGGGCCGATCCGGTCTCGACCCCGCCGGCCACGTATTGAAAGATCATCGGCGGCAGGCGTTTGCGTGCGTGCCGCTCGAAATCGTCGAGCGCCAGCAGGTCGCGGAACCGGTAGGGCGTGACCGCGTCGCTGCGCTTCAGGCTGGTGACGATCGCCTGCGGGGCGGCGATGCCCGCCGCCGACGCGTCGGCGCCGCCGTTGGTTGGCGCCGCGCGCTCGGGCGTTCTCAACTCGGACGCTGGCCGGTCGAGCGTCGCCATCGGATCCTCCTCCGGGCCGCCCCGATACACGGCTGTCTTGAAAGCGCTTTCAGATAGTCAGGAGGCGAGAGGGGTGTCAATATACTGCCGGTTCGAGGGTCCGGCCGCGTCTGGCATCGACGTGCTGCGGATATGCCGTCGATCCGGGATGATGCGCATCGCGCTGACCGTCGATGCTGGCTGAGGGAAGCAGACGATTTCGACGCGGGAGCAGACCGGGGCTTTGCCTGGAGACATTCTCGACCCGCCATCCCGGGGCCCGGTGGCGCGGGATGTCGCCCGCCGCGCCGGTGTTTCCACCGCCACCGTCTCCCGGGTGCTCAACGGCTTCGCCGGTGTCCGGGCCGACAAGCGGGAGGCCGTGATGCGCGCCGCGCAGGACCTCGGCTTCGTCGCCAACGGGGCGGCCCGGGCGCTCTCGACGCGCCGGTTCATGGCGGTCGGCGCCGTCGTGCCCAACATCGAGAACGAAGCCTTCGTGCGTGTCCTGTCGAGCTTTCAGGACCGGCTGCGGCAGGCGGGCTACACCCTGGTCGCCGCCAATGCCGGCTACGACCTGGAGGACGAGTTGCGGGAGGCGACCTTCCTGCTGGAGCGCGGCGTCGACGGGCTGATGCTGGTCGGCGACATCCACCATCCGGACCTCCATGCCCGGATCGCCCGCGCCGGGATCCCGATGGTGCAGACCTTCAGCCTGTCCCGCGAGCGCCCCTGCGTGGGCTTCGATAACGCCGCCTCGGCGGCCCGGGCGGCCAACTACCTGATGGATCTCGGGCATCGCCGGATCGGTGTGATCTCGGGCCTGCGCAAGGACAACGATCGCGGCGGCGCCCGGGTGACGGGCATCGCGGCGGCGCTCGCTGCCCGCGGCCTCGGTCTCGCCCCGGAGCACGACATCGAGATCTCCTACGGGATCGGCGGCGGCCGCGACGGATTCCGCCAGATGCTGGCCGGCGGAGAGCCGCCGACCGCGATCATCTGCGGCACCGACCAGATCGCCTTCGGGGCGATGATCGAGGCCCGGGCGCGGGGGCTCTCCATCCCCGGAGACCTGTCGGTGATCGGCCACAACGATTCCGACTTCGCGCCCTTCCTGGACCCGCCGCTCACGACGATCCGCATCCACTCCGCCGAGATCGGGCACGCCGCCGGCGACCACCTGATCGCTCGGATCCAGGGCAAGCCGGTGGTGCGCCTCACCGAGATCGACGCCGCGTTGATCCTGCGCGCCAGCACCGCTCCGCCCGGGCGTCGCGGAACCTGACCTGCGCTATCTTGCTACCCATTTGAAATCGCTTACAACACCACGACCGGCCGCGGGCCGGCGCTTCGACCAGCCCGGGACACGGCATGGCTCCCCGCATCGTCCTCCTGCACGCGACACCGGTCGCCATGGCACCGATCCAGACCGCCTTCGCGGAGAACTGGCCGGAGGCCGAGACGGTCAACCTGCTCGACGATGGTCTCTCGCTGGATCGGGCGAAGGAGCCGGCCGCGATCTCGGAGGCCATGATCGAGCGCTTCGTGCGGTTCGGCCGCTACGGCCACGACATGGGTGCCGACGGCATCCTGATCACCTGCTCGGCTTTCGGGCCGGCCATCGACCGGCTGATGGAGGCCGTGCCGGTGCCGGTGCTCAAGCCGAACGAGGCGATGTTCCGTGCCGCCATCGCCCGGGGCGAGCGCATCGGCATGCTGGCGACCTTCGGCCCCTCGGTCGGCACGATGACGGACGAGTTCGAGGAATTCGTTGCCGAGACCGGACGTCCGGCGAGCCTGCGGACGATCCTGGTGGACGACGCGATGGCGCGTCTGCGCGCCGGTGACGCCGAGACCCACAACCGTCTGGTCGCCGAGCGGGCACCGGAGCTTGCCGATTGCGACGCGCTCATGCTGGCGCATTTCTCCACCTCCCGGGCGGCCGAGGCGGTGCGCAAGGCCGTGGACGTCCCGGTCCTGACCGCGCCCCATGCCGCGGTGGACCGGATGCGGGCGATGGTCGAGACCGGCGGGAGCGCCTGAACCATGAAGCTCGGTGCCTTCCAGGACCGTCTCAGCGGCCATTGCGGTTTCCTGTTCACGGAGCTGCCGCTCTCCGAACGCTTCGCGGCGGCGGCCCGGGCGGGGTTCCGTGCCGTCGAGCATCCCAACCTGTTCGCGACGCCGGCCCGGGAGGTCGCGGACTGGCTGGAGCGGGCGGGCGTGCCGCTGGTCCAGACCGGCTTCCCGGCGGGGGACGCTGCCAAGGGCGAGAAGGGCTTCGCGGCGCTGCCCGACCGGGTCGCGTACTATCGCTCCACCATCGAGCCGACCCTCGACTACGTCGCGCAGCTCGGCTGCCGGATGGTCCACCCGATGGCGGGCGTCCGTCCCGCGGGGGTCGAGCGGGCGCGGCTCTGGGACACCTACCTCGACAACCTCGCCTTCGCGGCCGACGCCGCCGCGGCGCGCGGCATGACGGTGATCGTGGAGCCGATCGGCCCCGGCTCGATCGCCGACTACGTGATCGACGACCCGCTGGTGGCGTTCGAGGCGATCCGGGCGATCGGCCGCGAGAACGTCAAGCTGCTGTTCGACGCCTATCACTGCGTCTGCCTCGGCCACGATCCGGCGGCGCTGATCCGGGCGCACGCGCCGCTCATCGCCCATGTCCAGATCGCCGACGATCCCGGACGGCACGAGCCCGGGACCGGCACGATCGCCTTCGACCCGATCTTCGCCGCCCTGGAGGCAGTCGGCTATTCCGGCTTCGTCGGCTGCGAGTACCACCCCGCCGCCGGCACCGAGGCGGGGCTCGGCTGGATGCGGGCGGCGGCGATCTAGGGTTCGGGCCGGATCCTCAGAACCGGGCGGCGACGCCGCCGATGATCGTGCGGGGCTGCCCCGGCGTCGCGTAGCGGTTCTGGAACGCGCGGTCGTAGAACGTCGCGTCGAACACGTTGTCGACGTTCAGGTAGATCCGCACGCCCGGCGCGATCTGATAGTACGAGATCAGGTTGACCAGCGTGTATTGCGGCAGGTTGAAGGTCGAGAGCGCCGTTCCCGCGGCGCGCCGGCCGACGAAGTCGAGGCCGCCGCCGAGCCCGAGCCCCTTCAGGTCGCCGCTCTGGAACTCGTAGACGGTCTGGAACGCGAGGCTGTTGGCGGGCACGTTGGCGATGCGCGTGCCGACCGGCAGGGTGTTGTCGCGGGCGACGGTGGCGTCGACCCGCGTGTAGGTCCCGATCACGCGCCAGCCCGGGGCCAGGTAGCCGGCGGCGGTCAGGTCGAAGCCGCGGCTGCGGACCGTGCCGGTGGCCACGCTGAAATTCGGGTCGACCGGATCGGTGCTCAGGATGTTGGAGCGCCGGATCTCGAACAGGGCGGCGGTGGCATCGAGACGGCCGTCGAGGAGGCTGACCTTCGCGCCGGCCTCGTAGCCCTCGCCCGCCTCGAACGCGAAGGGCCGGCCGCTGCGATCCGTGCCGATATTGGGCCGGAAGGAGCGCGCGTAGTTGCCGTAGACCGCCACCGTGTCGGTCAGGTCGTAGAGCAGGCCGAAGCGCGGCGTCGCCACCAGGCCCTGCAGGCCGGTGGTGGCCTTGGTCAGGTTGTTCGTCGAGACCAGCCCGAGATCCTCGACCCTGACGCCCACGAGGGCGTGGAGTCGGGGCGTGAGGTCGATCTGGTCCTGCACGTAGCCGGCGTAGCTCTCGGTCTTCTGCAGGAAATTCGTGACCCGCGCGGTGATCGGCGGCAGCGGCTGTCCGTAACGGGGCGCGAGCAGATCGAGGAGGAACGGGTTCGTCGCCACATTCGAGCGGTCGAACACCTCGCGATAGCGATAGAGCTCGTATTCCAGCCCGAGCAGGAGCGTGTGGCGGAACGGGCCGGTGTCGAACTTGCCCGCGAGATTCGCCTGCAGGTCGAGGTCGGACCACGTCAGGTCCCGCCATTCCAGGGTCCGCCTCTGGGTCCGGCCATCCGGTAGCAGGCCGATGGCGCCGACGCCGTAGCCCGACAGGTTCCCGCCGAGCACCTGGGCGCCGACGTTCAGCACCCAGTCCTGGTCGAAACGGTGCTCGACCCGCAGCTGGCCGAGGGCGTTGTCGACATGGGCCGGGGGCAGGCCCGGCTCGCCGATGAAGCGGCTGCGCGGCAGGGCGCGCAGGTTGCCCCCCATTGGCACGATGCCGCGGTCGAAGGTCTGCGCGGTGCTGGTGAAGTCACCCTCCAGGGTGATGGTCGTGTCCGCGTTCGGCTTCCAGGCGATGACCGGGGCGAGGGCGTAGCGGTCGCTGGTGACGAAGTCCCGGAAGCTGCCGTTGTCCTCGACGGCGCCGGTGACGCGCGCCAGAACCTGCCCGCTCTCGTCGAGGGCGCCGGTGGCGTCGAAGGTGCTCCGCTTGGCGCCGAAGCTGCCGTACTGCGTGCCGACCGTGAGGGAGCGCGCCGCGAGGGGTTGCTTGGTCACGATGTTGAAGGTGCCGCCGGGGTCGCCGCGGCCGTACAGGAAGGCCGACGGTCCTTTCAGCACCTCGATGCGCTCGATGGAGACGATGTCGGGGCTGTTCGGGTAGCCGCGGTTGATCGGGAACCCGTTGCGGTAATACTCGCCGGTGGCCAAACCGCGGATCGTGAATTCGGTCAGGCCGAGGCCGCCGAAATTGTTGCCGCGGCCGACGCCCGCGAGGTCGAGGGCCGTGTCGATCCGCGTGGCCGCCGCGTCCTCCAGCACCTCCTGCGGCACCGCCACGATGGTCTGGGGCACCTCGCGCACGGGCGTGTCGGTCCGCGTGGCGCTCACCGCCCGCGTGGCCCGGTAGCCGTCGATGCGGGACGGCCCGTCGCCGGTCCCGGCCACCGAGAGTTCCTCGAGCTGGACCTCCTGGGAGTTGTCAACGATAGGTTGTGCCCAGCCGGAAGTCGGAAGAAATACTGGAGCGAGGAGGAGAGAGATTCGGGCCGCGTGCCTGGAAACGCCGCGCGATGCCTGCGTGCAAGATCTTGCACAGTTACGCCATACCACGATGTCGACCGTTCTGTTTCGAATGGCGCCAGATACGGTGCAGAAACATTCACGGTCAAGCTTGATTGCGAAAGGTTTCGCAAAGCTAGATTTCGAATAATTACAATCTGAGCGGGATCGACAGTTCGGCCGGGCTGGCGGAGCGCACGGCGTACGGTTGAGCAGCTCCGTTGTTGCCTCGAACTTCCGGTGCTCGTGTGTGGACGAGCGAGCGGTGGATGTATCGGAGCCGTTCGGCCCCATCATCTCGGGCCGCTTCGCCGAGCCCGGGATCCAGACCCACCGAGGCGAGAAGATCTCGCACGGACCCCGGCTTCGGATCGCCCGCCTCCCGCATGCCCCTGCGGCGCCGGGATCGCCTTCGACCCGGGATGACGGCGCGACGCCGCGGCTGAGCCGGCGTCCAACATCGACGCGAAGGCGAAGCCCTTCAGCCCCGCACCGGCTCCCGGTCAGGCGCCGCCGAGCAGCCGCGCCAGACGCTCCAGCACGGCGGGCCAGACCTCCGGGTTGACGAGCCGCGGCGGCGTCTCGCCCCGGAGCAGGCCGATGATCTGCTCCGCGCCCCAGGCCGCTACGGTGCGCCGCGCCTCGTGGGTGACGCCGGCGGTGTGGTAGGTCGCCACCACGGTGTCGAGCTGCAGCAGGACCGAATCGAGGGGCGGCGGCTCCGGCGTCCAGACATCGAGGCCCGCCCCCGCGAGGTGTCCGGCGGTGAGCGCTGCGGCGAGCGCCGCCTCGTCATGGATGCCGCCCCGGGCCGTGGTGATGAACAGCGCCCCCGGCTTCATCGCCGCGAAGGCCCGGGCGTCGAAGCTGCCCCGGGTCGTGTCGTCGAGGGGGCAGTGCAGGGAGACGATGTCGGACTCGGCGAGCAGCCGCGCCCGGTCCACCGGCTCTGCGCCGCGGGACCGGATCTCGGCGTCCGGGAGCAGGGGATCGTGGGCGAGGACCCGCATGTCGAAGCCGCGGGCCAGCTTGGCGACCGCCCGGCCGGTATGCCCGATCCCGATCAGGCCCAGGGTCGCGCCGCCGATCTCGTGGCCCATGAGCGATTCGCGGGTGAAGCCGCGCGCGGTCCGGAGCAGGCGGTCCGAGACGCAGATCTTGCGCGAGACGGCGAGCATCAGGCCGATCGCCAGCTCCGCCACCGAGCGGGCATTGCCGCCCACTTGGTTGATCACCGCGACGCCGGCCCGGGTGCAGGCAGCGGCGTCCACCGTGTCGAAGCCCGCCCCGCCCGACGAGATCGCCAGAAGGTTCGGGCATTCGGCCAGCAGGGCGTCGCTCACGTGCCAGCGGAGCGGCAGCTCGTTCCGCGCCGGAGAGACGTGGAAGACGTGGGCCTGCGCCAGAAGCGCCCGGAGCTTGTCCTCCGGGCCCTGCAGGTCGCCCACCTGCAGGTCGATATCGGGCTCGGCCCTCAGGCGTTCGTCGAAGGCCGGATCGATCCAGACGTTGAACCGGCAGACGCGCTTGAGGGCCGCCACATGTTCAGCCCTTCACCACCGCGTCGATCGCATCGATGACGTGGTCGATGTTGTGGGTGTTGACCGCGGCCACGCAGATCCGGCCCGTCTCCAGGGCGTAGACCTCGTGCTCCTCGCGCAGGCGGGTGGCCTCCGCGGGGCTGAGACCCGTGTAGGAGAACATGCCCTTCTGCGTCTTGATGGCGTCGAAGCCGCGCTCGGGGTGGCGCTGCTGCAGGCTGTCGGCCATCCGCTCACGCATGGCGCGGATCCGGTCCCGCATCTCGCCGAGCTCCCGCTCCCAGTCGGCGCGCAGCTCCGGATCGGTGAGCACGATCTCGACGATCGCGGCGCCGTGGGTGTGCGGGTTCGAGTAGCTCGCCCGCACGAGGCGCTTGGCGAAGGACTCGACCTTGGCCTTCGCGGCCGGATTCTCGGCCACGATGGTGAGCGCGCCGACGCGCTCGCCGTAGAGCGAGAACGACTTCGAGAACGAGGAGGCGACGAGGAACTCCTGGCCCGACTCGGCGAAGAGGCGCACCGGCTCGGCATCGGCATCGAGGCCGTTGCCGAAGCCCTGATAGGCGATGTCGAGGAACGGGATCAGGCCGCGCTCCGCCATCAGGGGCACGAGGTCGCGCCACTCGTCGAGGCTGAGATCGGCGCCGGTCGGGTTGTGGCAGCAGGCGTGCAGCACCACGATCGACCCCTTCGGCAGATCCTGGAGATAGGCCTTCATGGCCGGATAGTCGGCGCCGCCGGTCTCGGCCGAGAAGTAGGGATAGTCGACCACGGTGAAGCCGGCCTGGGTGAACAGGGCCTTGTGGTTCTCCCAGCTCGGGTTGCTCACCGCCACGGTGGCGTTCGGGAAGAGCTTGGCCAGCACGTCCGCGCCGGTCTTCAGGGCGCCGGTGCCGCCGATGCTCTGGAGCGTCGCCGCCCGGTTCTGGGACAGGATCGGCGCGCCCTTCCCGAACAGCAGCTCCTGGACCGCGTCGCGGAACGGCTTGGTGCCCTCGATCGGACGATAGGTCTTCGGCAGGCCCTTCTCGATCCAGCGCTTCTCGGCGGTCTGCACGGCGCGCAGGCGCGGCACCTTGCCGTCCGCATCCGTGTACACGCCGACGACGAGGTTGAGCTTCTTCGGGCTCGGGTCGGCGTTGAAGGCCTCGAACAGGCGCATGATCGGGTCGAGCGGCGCGTCCTGGATGCCGGCGAACAGCGAAGTCATGATCGTCAATCGTCCCAGAGGGTCTCGGCCGGCGACGCGTGAAGGGACGCCGGCACGCCCGGCGACGGGCCGGGCCGACGCCCTTATTCCGCACATCGCGCCCGCCCGCCAGCGCTTCTGCGCGCATCAGCGTCCCGATCCGTTCAACGATCCGGTGACGCTGCTCTTCCGGATGGGGCTCCGACGGCCCTAGAGTGCCGCCATGATGCGTCGCCTCATCCCGATCCTCGCCGGTCTCCTCGCGGCTAGCCCGGCCGTCGCGCAGGCTCCGGTCCGGATCGGGCTTTCGGCCCCGCTGACCGGGCCGGACGCCGCCTTCGGCCAGGGACTCCGGCAGGGGGCCGAGCAGGCGGTGGCCGATCTCAATCGCGCCGCCGGCGGGCGCCCGCGCTGGGTCCTGGTCCCCGCCGACGACGGCGGCGAGGCCCGGCAGGCCGCCGCGAACGCCAGGAAGTTCGCCGCCGACGGCGTGCGCCTCGTGGTCGGGCCGCTCGAATCCGGGGCGGTCGCGGCCGCGGCGCCCGTCCACGAGGAGGCCGGGGCCGTCATGGTGGCGCCCGCGGCGGCCTACGGGCCGCTCACCGGCCGGGGCCTGTGGAACCTGTTCCGCCTGGGCCCGAGCGACGCCCAGCAGGGCCGGGCGGCCGGAGCCTACCTGGCGAAGGCCTTCGCGGGGCGCCGGGTCGGGATCCTCAGCGACCGCTCCACCTTCGGCCGGGGCCTCGCCGACGCGGTCGCGGCGCGTCTGAAGGAGGCCGGCACGCCGGAGGTGCTGTTCGACGGCTTCGCTCGGGGCAGCCGCGATCTCTCGGACCTCGTGGCCCGGCTGAGGGCGGCGCGGCTCGATGCGGTGTATTTCGGCGGGCTCGCGCCCGATGCCGCCACCCTGCTCCGCGCTTTGCGCGCGGCCGGCCTCGGCACGACCCTGGTGGCGAGCGATGGCATCCTCGACCCGAGCTTCGCCGCGGCGGCCGGCGCAGACGGGGACGGGACCGTGATGACCCTGGCGCCCGATCCGCCGCGCCTGCCCGAACCGCGCGGCGCCCGCCCGGCGCCGCGGAGTCCCGAGGCCGAGAGCGTCTCGGCCGGGGCCTACGCGGCCGTGGAGCTCCTGACCCAGGCGACCGAGCGCGCCCGGGCGGCCGATCCGAAGACCGGCCGCATCGCCGACGGCCGCAAGGTGGCCGAGGCCCTGCGGGCGGGGCCGTCGCGGACGCTGCTCGGATCTGTGGCCTTCGATGCCCGGGGCGACCGCTCCGCAGCGCCGATCGCCCTCCGGATCTGGCGCCGGACCGCGGATGGGCGCCTCGACTATGCCGGCAACGACGTGGAGCCCTGAAAGCCGGCGATGAAAACCGGCGAAACGTGTCGATGACGGAACGGGTTCGGCGTCCGTGACTTGCGGCGGGTTCCCGCGGGGACTACATGCGGGCGGTGCTGCTGAGCTGGCGCGGACGGTCCACCGGATCGGATCCGCGCCCTGCGGCGTTTCCCGAGCTCGATGACAGCTGAACACGCATTGCCGGAACGCCTGCTGCCGGACGGTCCGACTGGAGAAGGTGCATGGCGAAAGAAGAATTGATGCAGTTCGACGGTCTCGTGATCGAGATCCTGCCGGACGCACGCTACCGCGTGCAGCTCGACCAGGGCCACGAGATCGTGGCCTACACGGCCGGCAAGATGAAGAAGAACCGCATCAAGACGCTGGCCGGCGACCGGGTCACGGTCGAGATGTCGCCCTACGACCTCGAGAAGGGGCGCCTCGTGTTCCGCCACAAGGACGAGCGCTCGTCCGGCCCCCGTCCGCCCGTGCGGGGCGGCCAGTTCCGCCGCCGGTGAGGATCCGGGGCGCGAGCCGGGCTTCCCCGGCCGCGTCCGCCTACCTGCTGCTGACCGTCACGGCGCTCCTCTGGGCCGGCAACGCCGTCACCAGCCGCTGGGCGCCCGGCCACGTCTCGCCCCAGGTCATCACGACGCTTCGCTGGGCGGTCGCCTGCCTGGTCCTCATGCCCTTGGCCGGCACCCGCCTCCTGGCCGCTTGGCCGGAGCTTCGGCCCCACTGGCTGCGCATCCTGCTGATGGGCGGCTTGGGCTACACGGCCTTCAACTGTCTGTTCTATGCGGCCGGCGTTCATACCGGCGCGATCAACCTCGCCCTGTTCCAGGGGTCGATCCCGGTCCTGGTGATCGTCCTGAACCGGCTCGCCTACCGGGTGCCGGTCACGCCTGGGCAGGTGCTCGGCGTCGTTCTGACGCTGATCGGCGCGGGACTCGCCGCCACCCATGGCGATTGGTCGGTGCTGACGAACCTCGCCTTCAACCGCGGCGACGTGCTCGTCTTCGCGGCCTGCCTGCTCTACGCGGGCTACACGGTCGTCCTGCCGACGCGCCCGAAGGTGCCGGCGCTCGTGTTCTTCGCCGCGATGGCCATCGCGGCGTTCGTCACATCCCTGCCGCCCCTGGCCGTCGAGTGGGCGACGGGGCACGCCGTCTGGCCCAACCGCGCGGGCTGGATCATGGTCGCCTTCGTCGGCCTCGGGCCGTCGCTTCTGGCGCAGCTCTTCTTCATGCGCGGCGTCGAGCAGATCGGCCCGAACCGCGCCGGCCTGTTCGTCAACCTCGTGCCGATCTTCGGCGCGATCTTCGCCGTCCTGCTGGTCGGCGAGCCGTTCGGGGCGACGCAAGCGCTCGCCCTGGCCCTGGTGTTGGCCGGGATCGCCTGCGCCGAGCGCCTGAAACCGGCGCTCGCCGCGGAGGCGACTCCGGAAGCCGCTTATTCGCAGACGCGGACGCGGCGGATGTAGACGTCGCCGTAGGGATCGATGGTCCGGCGGCGCTCGAAGTGGCAGACCGGGCCGTAATCCTCCTCGACGTAGACCGGCGGCGGGGCGCGGTAGACCGGGCGGCCCGGATAGTAGCCGTTGTTGGCCGACGCGATGGCGCCGCCGACCGCCAGGCCGCCGAGCACGCCGAGGGCGGCCGCGCCGCCGGCACCGATCCCGTCGCGGGCCTGGGCGGCCGGTGCGAGGGTGGCGAGGCTCCCGACGACCAGGCTCGTCGCGAGAAGGTACTTCATGACATCCCCCTGAAAGCAGGCGATTCGCGCCGATCGATCGGCACAGTCCTGCTAGCACACCCGAGCTTTGGGGCGTTTGTTCGGCCGCACATGCCGGCTTGACGCGAGGTGCTCCGCCGCACCAAACCCGGGGGGAGAGCGAGAGGGGCGGCGACCGGCATGGTGACACGGGGCTTCGTCGGACGCAGGCAGCCGCCGGAAACGGGCGCGCGCCTGCCGCCGGGTCAGTATCTCACCGAGGATTTCCCGATCCTCCAGATCGGCCCCAACCCGACCGTTGACCTGGCCACCTGGACGTTCACGCTGCGCGCGGGGTCGCGGCCGATCAAGGCGTGGAGCTGGGCGGAATTCGAGGCGCTGCCTCGCACCACCTGGAAGGGCGACATCCACTGCGTCACCAAGTGGTCGAAGTTCGACACGACCTGGGAAGGCGTCAGCTTCGACGACCTGCTGGCGGATGCCGGGATCGAGGCGCCGACGAACTTCCTGCTCGCGGAATCCCACGACGACTACACCACGAACGTGCCGGTGGCCGACCTCGTGGGCGGTCGCGCCCTGGTGGCGACGCGCTACGAGGGCCAGCCGATCCATCCCGATCACGGCGGCCCGGCGCGGCTTTTCGTGCCGCACCTCTACTTCTGGAAGAGTGCCAAATGGGTGAAGGGCCTGCGCTTCACCCAGGTGGACACGGCCGGCTTCTGGGAGCTGCGCGGCTACCACATGTACGGGGATCCTTGGCGTGAGCAGCGCTACATCGGTGATTGAGTCGGTGATCGAGCCCGTCGTCTTCCGCTGGCACGAGGCGGAGATCACCGCGCTCTCGCCGGTCACGCCGCACGTGAGGAGCGTCCGTCTGCGCTGCAGCCTCGCCGAGGCTTACCGGGCCGGGCAGCACGTCGATGTCCGCCTCACCGCCGAGGACGGCTACCAGGCGCAGCGCAGCTACTCCATCGCCTCGGCCCAGGACGGCAGCGGCACACTGGAGCTGATGATCGAGGCCCTGCCGGACGGCGAAGTCTCGGGCTGGTTCTCGCATTTGGCCGAAATCGGCGACCGGGTCGAGCTGCGCGGGCCGATCGGCGGCTCGTTCTCCTGGGACGGCCCCGATGGCGGGCCGCTGCTCCTGGGCGGCGGCGGGTCGGGCGTGGTGCCGCTCCTGGCGATGCTGCGGCGGCGGGCGCAGGGCTGGCGGCAGATCCCGGCGGCGCTGATCTATTCGGCCCGCACCCGGGCGGAGGCCATCGCGGTGGCCGAGCTGGAGCGGCTCGCGGAAGCCGATCCCAACTTCTTCCTGCATCTTGCGACGACGCGCGAGCCCGGCGGCAAGCGGATCGACGCGCCCCTCGTCGCCGATGCCCTCGCGCGGATCGGGGCGCCCGGGAAGGTCTTCCTCTGCGGCTCCAACCGGTTCGTGGCCGCAGCCTCGGACCTGATCCTGGCGGAGGGCGTCGCGCCGGGCCTGATCCGCACCGAGCGCTTCGGCGCCTGAGCGCCGGGGCCCCGCGCCGGCATGGCGGGGCGAGGGCGGAGTCGATCGGGTCCCCGTCTTCAGGACCTGACGGAGCCCGTCACGGAGTGCGCAGAGGAAAGGCCGTCGGTGACGAACCCGATCCCCGCGAGGATCACGGGCTGAAGATCAGCACGAGGTAGACGAAGAACAGCACGAGATGCACCGCGCCCTCCAGCACGGTGGTGCGCGAACCCGAGAAGGTCTGCGCGCTGAGGATCAGCGTGACGGCGAGGAGGGTCATCTCGGTGGGCTTGAGGCCGAGCACCACGGTCTGGCCGGTGAGCAGCCCGATGGTCAGGATCGCCGGCACGGTGAGGCCCACCGTCGAGGTGGCCGCGCCGAGGCACAGATTGATCGCCCGCTGGAGTTCGTTGCGGGCCACCGCCTTCAACGCCGAGATCCCCTCCGGGGTGAAGACGATGGCGGCGATCAGCACGCCGCCCAGCGCCGAGGGCGCGCCGAGGGCCGCGATGCCGTGGTCGAGGATCACCGCGAGGCTCTTGGCGAGGATCACGATCGGCAGGACGTTGGCGAGCAGCAGCCCGATATGCTTGGCGATGCCGCCCCCCGAGATCGAGTCGGCGCCGTGGGGCGCCTCGGCGCTCTCGCGGGCTTCCGCATCGATGAAGAAGTCGCTGTGGCGGCCGGTCTGGATCAGCAGAAACACGCCGTAGAGCGCGAGGGTGAACACCGAGAACGTCACCGCCTGCAGGATCGTCAGGGTGCCGTCGCTGGTGGAGCTGGTGAAGTTCGGGATGATCAGCGCGATGGTGGTGAGCGGGATGATCACCGACAGGAAGGCCGAGGCGCCCTGAAGGTTGTAGCGCTGCTGGTGATGGCGCAGGCCGCCGACCAGGAGGCCCAGCCCGACCACGCCGTTCAGCACGATCATCAGGACCGCGAACATCGTATCGCGCCCCAGCGTCGGCGCGTCCTTGGCCGACAGCATCACGGCGGAGATCAGCGCCACCTCGATGATGACGATCGAGAGGGTCAGCACCAGGGTGCCCAGGGGCTCGCCCAGACGGTGGGCCAGTTCCTCGGCCTCGTGCACCACCCCGAAGGCCGCCCAGACGATCACCGCGAGCAGCCACGCGAACAGGCCGCCGGCGAAGAGCGGCCGCGACAGGTCTCCGAGCCAGTCCTTGCCGAACCACGCGAAGGCCAGAACCGTCGCCCAGGCTACCGCCACCCGCAGGGCTGCCATCATGATGAACGTGTACTCCGGTCGGGGCGCGTCGCGGCTGCGACAGGCGAAACTTGACCGTGCCTTAGCAGGTCGCCGCACCAGAGTCGGCCCTTCGTCCCGGCCTCGTCACGGCTTCGCACCGCTCGCAAGGACGCGGTCCACGGCAAGTCGTCCGGTGGAAGGTTCGAGCACCCCGCAACCGGCGCGTCCGGGATTGAGCGCCTGCAACCGCCCCATGCTGCGGCGGGAGTGGTCAGGCGGCTCGCGACGCGTTACCGTCTCGACACCCGAATAAAGTCCGGCGCCTGATTCCCCCGCCGCGCGATGGCGCGCTGCCGGGCGCGGCACGGCCGTTGAGAGTTTCCGAAGCTTGCCTTTCCCGACCCTGCCCGCCCCCCTCGCGCGGGCCCTGAGCGACCGCGGCTATGCCGATCCGACCCCGGTCCAGGCCGCCGTGCTTGAGGCCGCCGCCGGCTCCCGCGACCTCCTCGTCTCGGCCCAGACCGGCTCCGGCAAGACCGTGGCCTACGGCCTCGCCATGGCCAGTATCCTGATCGGGGAGGCCGACCAGCTGCCACCTCCGGCGGCGCCGCTGGCCCTCGTGATCGCCCCGACCCGGGAACTCGCCCTGCAGGTGCAGCGCGAGCTGTCCTGGCTGTACGGACCCGCCGGCGGCCGCGTCGCGGCCT
The DNA here is from genome assembly GCF_003254375.1 of Methylobacterium sp. XJLW. Classification (NCBI taxonomy): domain Bacteria; kingdom Pseudomonadati; phylum Pseudomonadota; class Alphaproteobacteria; order Hyphomicrobiales; family Methylobacteriaceae; genus Methylobacterium; species Methylobacterium sp. XJLW. The sequence goes on from NZ_CP016429.1 coordinate 3,175,666, forward strand.
GCGTCGGCGGCATGGACCCACGCCGGGAAAGCCGGATGCTGGCGGAGGGCACCCACATCGTGGTGGGCACGCCGGGGCGCCTGCGCGATCACCTCGAGCGCCGCAACCTCGACCCGACGGCCCTGCGGGCCGTGGTCCTCGACGAGGCCGACGAGATGCTCGATCTCGGCTTCCGGGAGGATATCGAGTTCATCCTCTCGGCGACGCCGCCGGAGCGGGCCACCTACCTGTTCTCCGCGACCCTGCCGAAGGCGATCGAGACGCTGGCCGAACGCTACCAGCACGGCGCGCTCCGTCTGGCGATCAAGGGCGAAACCAAGGGACATGCCGACATCGCCTACCGGGCGGTGCGGATCATGCCGCGGGAGACCGAGCACGTCGTGCTCAACCTCCTGCGCGAGGCCGATGCCGCGACCGCGATCGTCTTCTGCAACACCCGCAACGCCGTCCGCCATCTCCAGGCCAGCCTGACCGAGCGGGGTTTCTCCGTGGTGGCGCTGTCGGGCGAACTCGGCCAGGGCGAGCGCAATGCCGCGCTCCAGGCCCTGCGCGACGGTCGCGCCCGGGTCTGCGTCGCCACCGACGTGGCCGCCCGCGGCATCGACCTGCCGTCCCTGAGCCTCGTCATCCACGCGGACCTGCCGCACGATGCCGAGGTGCTCCAGCACCGCAGCGGCCGTACCGGTCGCGCCGGCCGCAAAGGCACCTCGGTGCTGCTCATCCCCAATTCCCGGCGACGCCGCGCCGAGCAGATGTTCGCCATCGCCAAGGTGAGCCCCGAATGGTCGGGGCCGCCCTCGGCCGACGAGATCCGGCGCCTCGACGGCGAGCGCATGCTCTCGGATCCGCTCTTCGCCGAGCCGCCCGCCGAGGAGGATGTCGCGCTCGCCGAGACGCTGCTCGCCGGCAAGAGCCCGGAGGAACTGGCTGCCCTGCTGGCCCGCGTCTACCGCACCCGCCTGCCGGCTCCCGAAGAGGTCAGCGATCCCGGAGAGGGCCGCGCTCCCCGGGGCGAGCGGCCGCCCTACGACCCGATGGATCCGGAGCGGATCGCCGCCATGGGGCCGGCCGTCTGGTTCCGCCTCAACCTCGGCCGCCGCGACAACGCCGACCCGCGCCGTCTGCTGCCGATGCTGACCCGGCGGGGCGGCATCGGGCGTCAGGAGATCGGCGCGATCCGGATCTTCGACCGCGAGACCAAGTTCGAGGTGCGGGGCAACGCGGCGGCACGCTTTGCCGAAGCGTTCGCCCGCAACGGCTCGCCGGATATCCAGGTCGAGGCGCTGGTGGGCGATGCGGGGCCGGATGAGCGCAGGGACCGACCGGGTGGTCCGAAGGGTTTTGCGAGCCCGCGCGCCGGGAAGCACCAGCGCAAGGTGGATCGCACCGGGCCGAAGAGCGACAAGGCCGGGCGCCATTCCGGACGGGCCTGAGCGCCGGATCGGAAGACTTGCCCGGCCCCCGCGCGTGGGGGCCGGAGCCGCAGGTCAGAACACGTTCTTCACGGCGTTGCCGAGGGCGTCGACGCTTTCCTTCAGCTTCCGACCGGCCGGTGCGAGGGACGGGAGCTTGATCCCGAGCACCTCGGTGTCCTCCGCCTCGGCGGGTTCTGCCTGAGCCACGGTCGCGGGCGCAGGGCCGGTGGCCTTCTCGGCCGCCCGCGCCGGCGCAGGCGCCTTGCGGGTCGCCACCGCCTTCGAGGCGGGCTTCTCGGGACGCTCGATCTTCTGGGCGCGCTCGACCGGCGCCGGGCGCTCGGTCCGCTCGGTCGCGGGAGCCGGATTCGGCACGGCCGGTTCAACGAGTTCGCGGGCCCGGACCGTCTCGGACGCGCGGGGCGTCTGGAGCGATGCCGTGCGGGTCGACGCCAGCGGCGCGACCTCCCGCGTGGCCGCCACCGGCATGACAGGGGTCGGGACCGGGATGCGCTGCGTCGGCGGGACCGGTGCCGCGGCGACCTTGGCGGGCTGTGAGGCGGCCGAGGGCGGGGCGGCGGGGGCCTTCGCGGGCGTCACGATGGGCGAGAAGGCCTCGGGCAGCGCGACCATCCGCAGGGCCGGCGCTTCGGGCTTGGCGGGCACCGCCGCCGCCGGCGCTGCCTGGACGGAGCCCTTGATCACGGGCAGCCCGTCCTTCAGCTCTGGCCAATCGGCGGCCTGCTTGGACGCGACGATCCGCACCGGCGTCGGCGCCGCGAGGCCGGCCATCACCGTCGAGGCGGCAACGCCGAAGCCCACCAGCGCGCCCGCGCCGGCTACGCCGAACAGCACGACCTTGAGGTTGAGCGACGGCCCGGGCTTGGCCGACGGCCTCCGGTCGGGCCGGGTCTCGGACGGGTCGAGGTTGAGATCGATCATGGTCCGGGGTCTCTGACTCGATACACGCCGCGCGCGACCGGGCTCCCCATGACCGGCCGCCACTCTTCGAGGATTCGAAGCTGGTTCGACTCTGTTGGCGATAGAGAAGCTGCAATACGGCGCAATGATGTCGGCCCGAATTGCCAGCCCAGCCAGTCGTGATCCGGCTATCCACAACATAACGCGCCGCCGCTTAAGAATCGGTATTCGGACCGCCCGTGCCGATGCGCGCGTCGGGGTCCGCGCGGCCATGGCCCGGTCGGCCGCGGGGCGCGGCATGGACTTCGCCGGCACGGTCGCTATGCGTCACGGTGTGGATACGAGCCCGACCCTGACCCCGAGATCCGCGGTACCCGCCGCGCCGATGAGACCCCGCCCCGGCCTTTGGCCCTGGTCCGGCTGGTCGACGCGCGCGCGGCTCGTCGCGGTGGTGCTGCTCATCGATGCCTTCGCGGCTTTGATCTCCTGCGCGGTCATCGTGCTGAACGCCCGGTCGGCGGTGCGCGTCGAGACCCGCGCCTCCCTCGCCACCGTCGAGTCGCTGGTGGCCGACACGATCCGCCTGTCCGACACGGCCTCCCCCGACACGCTGCTCCAGACGCTCGACCTCCGCTTCAAGGTCCTGCGGCATGTCCGGGTCGCGGTGCTCGATGCGGATGGCGACCAGATCGGCCGGCCGTTGCCGCCGACCCGCGCGGACCGGGAGGCACCCCACTGGTTCGCCGACCTGATCATGCCGCCGATCGAGCGCCACGCCCTGCCGATCGTCGTCGACGGGCGTCGGCTCGGGACGGCGCAGATCACCACGCAGCCGATGGACGAGATCGACGAGATCTGGGGCTATGCCCGTGCGCTCTCGCTGACCACCCTGGCGATCAATGCCGCGATGCTGATCGCCCTCTACATCGCCCTGGGCCGGATCCTCGCGCCGCTGCGGCGGCTCGGCGCCGGCCTGACCCAGCTGGAGCATCACGACTACACGGCCCGCCTGGAGCCGCCCGGTGCCCGGGAGCTGGCGGTGATCGCCGAGCGGTTCAACAAGGTCGCCGAGGCCCTGGGCGAGGTCCGGGCCGCCAACGGCCGCCTCAACCGCCAGCTTCTGACCGCCCAGGACGACGAGCGCCGCCGGACAGCCCTGGAGCTGCACGACGAGTTCGGCCCCTGCCTGTTCGCCCTGGAGGCCAACGCCGCCTCGATCGGCCGTATCGCCTCCGGCTCCGCCGAGCCCAGCCGCGAGAAGCTCGCCGCCCGGGCGGCCGAGATCAGCGCCATCGTCGGCCAGGTCCAGACGGTCAACCGGGAGCTTCTGAACCGCCTGCGGCCGCACGGGCTCGGGCAGGCGCCGCTCGCGACCTGCCTGGACCTGCTCCTGCGCGGCTTCGGGCAGCGCCACCCCGGCCTCAGCTTCGTGGGCCGGTTCGACGGTCTGGCCAAGGGCTACGGCGACCTCGTGGACCTCACGGTGTTCCGCTGCGTGCAGGAGAGCGCCACCAACGCCGTGCGGCACGGCGCCGCGACCCGGGTGGAGGCCGAGGCGACCGAGGCCGAGGGCCGGCTCGACCTCACCATCCGCGACAACGGCACCGGAATCCCCCCGGAACACGGCACCGGGCTCGGTCTGTCGGGGATGCGCGAGCGCGTGGAGGCCCTCGGCGGCACCTTCGCCCTTGACAATGCCGGCCCCGGGGCGATCGTCCGGATCATGATCCCCGTTCCGCCTGACCGGGGCGACGAGACCAGCACCGCGCCGAGCGCATGAACGCCATCGCATCCCAGATCGACGCCGCCGCCACGCGCCTGCCGGTTCTCGTCATCGATGATCACCCCATCGTCCTGCAGGGCTGTCGACGCGTCCTGGAGGATTCCGGCGTGGAGACCATCGCGGAGGCGACCACCGTCGTCGGCGGCTACCGGATCTTCCACCGGCTCCGTCCGCCGGTGGTGATCTGCGACCTGACCTTCCAGGGCAGCGGCATGGCCGGCCTCGGCCTGATCCGGCGCATCCGGGCGGTGGCGCCCGAGACGCGCATCCTCGTCTTCAGCATGCACAACGACCCGGTGATCGTCGCCCGCGCCCTCGAGGCGGGGGCCCTCGGCTACGTCCTCAAGGATCACGCCTCCGCCGAGCTGTTCGAGGCCTTCGCCAAGGTGCGTATCGGCGAGGTCTACCTCGACCGGCGGCTGGCCACCGAGGTGGCGATGCTGCGCGCCGACGCCCGCCGCGCGCCGGAATCGCAGCTGACCCCCCGCGAGCAGCAGATCCTGGCGCGCCTCGCCCAGGGCCGCTCCTACGGCGCCATCGCGGCCGACCTGTCGGTGAGCTACAAGACCGTGACGAATGCCTGCTCGCAGATGCGCCAGAAGCTCGGCGTGCGCACCCTCGCCGAGCTGATCCACGTCGCCGTCACCCACGCGCAGCGGCAGGGCTAGGGCGTGGCGTCTCTCGGACTGGCCGAGGCGGGCGCGCCGGTCTCGTTCTCGCAGGAGGCCTGGGCGCGCAACGCCGCCGCCTACGAGACCATCCGGGCGATGCCGTTCAATGCCGAACTCGCCGCCGGAACGCTGCCGCAGGGTCGGTTCCGGCACTACATCGTGCAGGACGCGCACTACCTGATCGGCTTCGGCCGGGCGCTGAGCCTCGCCGCCGCGAAGGCGCCGGATCCCGACGCGATCGTGCAGTTCTCCCGGGCCGCGCAGGAAGCGATCGTCGTCGAGCGCGCGCTCCATGGCGGCTTCTTCCGCGACTACGGCATCGGCCCGGAGACCTTCGCGGCCACGCCCCTGACGCCGGCCTGCGATCATTACGTCTGCTACCTGCTCGCCACCGCCTATGCCGATCCCTTCGCGGTGGTCTGTGCCGCGCTGCTGCCCTGCTTCTGGATCTACAAGGCGGTGGGCGACGACATCTTCGCCCGCGCCGCGCCCGGCAACCCGTACCGCGCCTGGATCGACACCTATGCGGGGGCTGACTTTGCCGAGGCGGTGGCGGCCATGATCGCCGCCACGGATCGGGCCGCGCGGGACGCGTCGGCGGCCGAGCGCGCGCGGATGCATCAGGCCTTCACGCAGGCCACCCGGCTGGAATGGCAGTTCTGGGACAGCGCCTACCGCGACGCGGCCTGGTCCCTGTGACAGGCCCGGCGCGCCCGTGACCGCGCCGGAGGCTCGCCGCCGGGATCTCGTCGCCGCGGCACTCGCCGCCGCCCTGGTCTGGCCGCTCCGTCCGGCGCAGGCCGCCGGCTCTGCAGACGCGCCGGACCCGATTTCGCCGGAGCCGATCCCGCCGGACCGCCCCGTCCGGATCGCCATGCTGCTCTATCCGGGCCTGACCGCCCTCGATCTCGTGGGCCCGCAGACCTTCCTGGCCGGCCTCGCTCCGGGCAGCCTCCACCTCGTCGGTGCGGAGACCGGTCCCGTCACGAGCGATACCGGCCTCGCCCTGGTGGCGACCCACAGCTTCGCGACCTGCCCGGCGGATCTCGACGTCCTGTTCGTGCCCGGAGGCGACGGCACGCCCGCCCAGATGGGCCATGCGGCGCTCCTCGCCTTCCTGCGCGACCGCGCCGCCCGGGCCGGCTGGGTCGTCAGCGTCTGCACGGGATCGCTGATCCTGGGGGCGGCCGGCCTCCTGCGAGGCTACCGCGCGACGTCGCACTGGAGCGTGCGCGACGCTGTGCTGCCGCTCCTCGGCGCCGAACCGGTGGCGGAGCGTGTCGTGTTCGACCGCAACCGCGTCACCGCGGCCGGGGTCTCGGCGGGGCTCGACCTCGGGCTGGCGCTCGCCGCCCGTCTGCGCGGGGCCGACTACGCCCGCACCGCGCAGCTCGTCGCCGAATACGCTCCGGCGCCGCCGTTCCGGGCCGGCACACCGGCGGAGGCCGGTCCGGCCGTGGTCCGGGCCGCCGAGTCGATTCTCGCGCCGCTGGTGACGGGGGCCGAGGCCGTGGCGCGCCGTTGAGGGCCGCGCTGGCGATGCAACTTCGCCACGGTCGGGCGCCACGTGCGGCGCCGTGCTTGACGGAGCGACGCCGGGGACCGAACTGTTGCGCTGCACGATCCCCCCGGAGCCGCCATGTCCCTGATCGCACGCCTGCGCGCCTACGCGGCCGAGGCTCTCGGCGTCGGCAACCCCGAGACCGTGGACGAGACGCATCTCGCGGCCACGGCGCTCCTCGTCCACGTCGCCCGCGTCGACGGCATTCTGGCGCCCGCCGAGAGCGAGCGCCTGTCGCGCCTCGTGCAGGGTCATTACGCCGACGGGCCGGATGCGGCACGGGCCCTGATCGAGCGGGCCGCCGCCATGGATTCGGAGGTGCGTGACGTGGCGAGCCTCGTGGAGATGATCCCCCACGAGGCCGACCGGGCCGAGCGCGAAGAGCTGCTGACCATGGCGTGGTCGGTCGCGGCGGCGGACGGCAACGTCGACGAGTTCGAGGAGGCCCTGGTCGAGCGCCTCGGCCGCCTGCTCGGCTTCGACGAGGCCGCCATCTCGGCCGCCCGGCGGAGCGGTCAGCAGGGTGTCGCGGCCGCCTAGCCCTCGCGTCCCGCCATGATCGCCAGTCTGGCGCTGATCCTGCTCGCCCAGCTGCTGGGCGAGGTCCTGGCGCGCGGCGCGGGCGTGCCGGTGCCGGGGCCGGTGATCGGCATGGGCTTGATGTTCGCGTTCCTGCTGCTGCGCGACAGCGCGGGGCTCGGCCTGTCGCGCTTCCTGCCGAAGCCGCTCACCGATGGGACGCTCGAAACGACGGCGCGCGGCCTGCTGATGAACCTGTCGCTCCTGTTCGTTCCGGCGGGGGTCGGCGTCGTCGGCCGCCTCGACCTGCTGCGGGCCCAGGGTGCCAAGCTCGCCCTCGTGCTGATCGTCTCGACGGCGCTGTCGCTGCTGGTGACCGTCCTGGTCTTCCGTGCCGTGGCCGCCCGGGTCGAACGGCGTCGACCCGACGGAGAGCCCTGAGGCATGGGCGGCGATTTCTCGCTCTGGGTTTATCTCGCCAAGACGCCGCTCCTGTGGCTGACGGTGACGCTGACCGCCTACGTCCTAGCGGACCGGATCGCCGCGGCCACGGGCCGGCACCCGATCGCCAACCCCGTGCTCATCACCGTGGCCCTGGTCGGTGCGGTCCTGGCCATCACGGGCACGCCCTACGGAACCTATTTCGAGGGCGCGCAATTCGTCCACTTCCTGCTCGGACCCGCCACCGTGGTTCTGGCCATGCCCCTCTACGAGCGGCGTGCCACGGTCCTGCGCGCCCTCGCGCCGATGCTCGCAGCCCTCGCCGCCGGCTCGGCCACCACGCTCGCCGTGGTCATCGCCCTCGCGCGGCTCCTCGACATCCCGCAGCCGGTCCTCGTCTCGCTGGCCCCGAAATCCGTGACGTCGGGGGTGGCGATGGGTATCGCGGAAGCGCTGGGCGGCGATCCGACGCTCACGGCCATCCTGGTGATCCTCACCGGCATCATCGGGGCGATCCTGGTCACGCCGATGATGAACCTCCTGCGCATCCGCGACATGCGCGCCCGCGGCTTCGCGGCCGGGCTCGCGGCCCACGGCATCGGGACGGCGCGCGCCTTCCAGGTCAGCGAGGTGGCCGGGACCTTCGCGGGCATCGCCATGGGGCTCAACGCCTTCGTGACGGCGATCCTCGCCCCCCTGGCGCTGCACCTGCTGTTCTGAGGCCTCAGGCGTCCAGACGGTCGGCCACCGCCTCGGCGAGCGACAGGCTGGAGGTCAGCCCCGGGCTCTCGATCCCGAACAGGTGCACGATCCCGGGCAATCCGTGCTCCGCCGGGCCGTCGATCCGGAAGTCGGCCGCCGCCTCGCCCGGCCCCGTCAGCTTGGGGCGCAGGCCCGCATAGTCCGGATACAGCGCCCCGTCCGGCAGACCGGGCCAGTACCGCCGGATCGCGCCGTAGAAGTCCTCGGCGCGCCGGGGATCGACCCGGTAATCGAACCCGTCCACCCATTCCACGTCGGGCCCGAAGCGGGTGCGTCCGGCGAGGTCGAGGGTCAGGTGGATGCCGAGGCCGCCGTCGATCCGCGGCGCCGGGTAGATCAACCGCGAGAAGGCCGGCTTGCCGGTGCAGCCGAAGTAGTTGCCGCGGGCGAGGCGCAGCCTCGGGACGCGCTCGGCCGGGTAGCCCTCCGTGCGGGCGGCCAGGGCCGGGGCGCCGAAGCTCGCGGCATTGACCACCGCGTCGAAGGCCATCGTCCCCGGCTCGGCACCGCCGAACGCGGCCTGCCATTGCCCGTCCCGCTGCGTCAGGCCCTCCACCGGGGTGCGCAGGGCGAGGGCGCCGCCGTGATCCTCGATCTCGCCGAGCAGGGCGAGCATCAGCGCATGGCTGTCCACGATGCCGGTGCGCGGCGAATGCAGCGCCACCGTGCAGGTGAGATTGGGCTCCAGGCGCCGGGCCGCATCGCCGTCGAGCAGCTCCAGGCCCGCCACGCCGTTGGCCTCGCCCTGCCGGCGGATCGCCGCGATGGTGTCGGCCTCGGCATCGTCGGACGCGACGATCAGCTTGCCGCAGGCGCGATGCGGGACACCATGACTCGCGCAAAAGTTGTATAGTCGATGCGAGCCCGCGACGCAGTGATGCGCGCGTTCCGAGCCGCTTGGATAGTACATGCCCGCATGGATCACCTCCGAGCTTCGGGCCGACACGCCGGTTCCGAAGGCGTCCTCGGCTTCCGCCACCACGATGGCGTGTCCGCGCAGCGCGAGCGCCCGCCCGATGGCGAGACCGACGACGCCGGCTCCGACGATCAGGACCTCCATGTTTTCGGGCTCTCCATCGCGCCCCGACGGGCAGGTGAGTCTTCAATACCGCACTTCAATCGGAACCACGACGCGTCCGTTGATTCGTCATTGACCCTAAATCTCAATCCTAAGTAGAAATATCGGCGTCACAAATGCGCGTCTCGGTTGTGGCGACGGTGATCTGGCGCATAATGGGTCATTCACCGCCTCCGGCCGGGGTCGAAACCGTCTCACGAACATAGATCCGGCCGTCGGCGGCGAAGCATCCGACGGAAGCCACGAGAGCCACAACCGAACAACGTCGAACCGAGGTGATGACCATGCCGACGACATCGCCGAGCGTCGAACTCGCCGCAAAGATCCTGAGCGCCTACGTCACGCGCAACAGCGTCCCGGCGGGAACGCTCCCCGACCTGCTCTCCGAGGTTCACCGCTCCATCACCGCCCTGGACCAGCCGGTCGAGCCGCAGGTGAAGCGCCCGACCGAAGCACAGATCCGCGCCTCGATCCGGCCGGACACGCTCATCAGCTTCGAGGACGGCAAGCCCTACAAGGCCCTGCGGCGGCATCTGACGATGCGCGGCCTCACGCCCGAGGCCTACAGGGCCAAGTGGGGCTTGCCGGTCGATTACCCGCTGGTCTCGGCGGTCTACAGCGCCCGCCGCTCGACGATCTCCCGCCAGATCGGGCAGGGGCAGCGCCTGCGGATGCAGCAGGCCGCGGAATAGCCGGCGCGATCCCTCGCCGGTGCCGGCGAGGGGCGACCGTCACGTCCAGTCCAAGGCCGGGACCTCGGCGCCCGCGGTCGCCACCTCCTGGATCAGCAGGGCCACGAGCCCCGACCATCCGGTCTGGTGCGCGGCGCCGACCCCGCGACCCGTGTCGCCGTGGTAATATTCGTAGAACAGGACCAGATCGCGGAAATGCGGATTCTCCTGTTCGATCCGGCTGTCCCCGTAGACGGGCCGTCGCCCGTCCGGGCCGCGGGTCGAGAGTCCGATCAGACGCCGTGACAGGTGGGCGGCGATCTCGCGCAGCGAATAGGTCCGTCCGGAACCGGTCGGTGCCTCGACCCGGAAATCCGGGCCGTAATAGTCGTGGAAGCGGTTCAACCCGGCGATCAGCAGGTAATTGACCGGCATCCAGACCGGGCCCCGCCAGTTCGAGTTGCCGCCGAACAGGCGCGAGCGCGACTCCGCCGGCTCGTAGGCGAGGCCCAGGTCGCTGCCGTTCCACGCGAAGCAGAACGGCGCGTCCGCATAGACGCGGGAGACGGCCCGCAACCCGTGCTTCGAGAGGAACTCGTTCGGGTCGAGGGCGCGCTGCAGCAATGCCTTCAGCCGGTGCCCGCGCAGCAGCGACAGCAGCGCGGTCTGGCCCTCGCCGGGTTCGTTCCAGCGCGAGACCAGGGTCGCAAGGTCCGGGCGGTTCTTCAGGAAGAACAGCATCCGGTCGCGCAGCGATGGAAGCCGCTCCAGATCGCAGGCATTGATGACCGCCACCGCGAAGATCGGGATCAGACCGACCATGGTCCGGGCCCGGATCGGGAGGCGCTGTCCGTCACGGGTCTCGATCACGTCGTAGAAGAAGCCGTCCGGCTCGTCCCAGACACCGGCGCCGGTGGCAGCCGCGATGAGGAGGAAGTGCTCGAAGAACTTCTCGGCCATGTCCTCGTAGGTCGGGTCCTCGAGGGCCAGCTCGATGGCGATCCGCATCAGGTTGAGAGCGTAGGTCGCCATCCAGGCCGTCGCGTCGGACTGGGTCAGCGAGGCGCCGTCGCCCACCGGCTTCGACCGGTCGAAGATGCCGATGTTGTCGAGGCCGAGGAAGCCGCCCTGGAACAGGTTGCGGTCGTCGGAATCCTTGCGGTTCACCCACCACGTGAAGTTCAGGGTGAGCTTGTTGAAGATCCGCTTCAGGAAGGCGTGGTCCGGCGTGCCGGTCAGCGCCCGGTCCAGCTCGAAGACCCGCCAGGCGGCCAGCGCGTGGACCGGCGGATTGGCGTCTCCGAAGCCCCATTCGTAGGCCGGCAGCGCGGCGTTCGGATGGGTGTAGGCCTCGTCGACCAGGAGCAGCAGCTGGTTCTTCGCGAAATCGGGATCGAGCAGCCCGAACACGATCGCCTGGAGGGCCAGATCCCAGGAGGCGAACCACGGATACTCCCAGGCATCCGGCATCGAGATGATGTCGTTGGCCCGCAGATGGGCCCAGTCGCTGTTGCGGCCGTGCCGCCGCTCCGGCGCCGGTGCGGGCTGCGCCGGGTCGCCGGTGAGCCATTCGCGCACGTCGTAGTGGTAGAGCTGCTTCGACCAGAGCATGCCGGCGAGGGCCTGCCGTTGCACGAGCCGCATCTCGGGATCGGCGATCGGCGCCTGAAGCGCTCCGTAGAAGTCGTCGGCCTCCGCCTCCCGGTCGGCGAAGACGGCGTCGAAATCCGCGAAGGGCTCGCCCGGCGCGGTCTCGGGGCGCAGGCGCAGGCGCAGGGTCCGCGTCTCCCCGGGGCCGAGATGGAGATCGTAGCGGGCGGCGCACTTGGTGCCCGACAGGGCGTTGGCGGCGGCCCGGTTTCCGCCCGCGACGCACCGGTCGATCCCGTCCTTGTAGAAGCCCTCGGCCGAACCGGTGCCGAACAGCCGATGCGTGTTCGTCTCGTTCTCGGTGAACAGCAGCTCGCCCGCGCCCTCGGCGAAGAAGCGCAGGCCCGGCATCTCGGGATGGCGCGCCCAGACCGAGCCATCCGAACCGGCCATCAGCTCCGGCTTCTGGACGCCGTGCTTCCAGGACCATGTGTTGCGGGCCCAGAGCTGAGGCAGGAGCGTCAGGTCGGCGGGGTCCGGACCGCGATTGGTGGCGGTGACCCGCATCAGGATGTCGTCCGGCGACGCCTTGGCGTAGGCGATCGCGACGTCGAAATAGCGGCCGGCGTCGAACAGGCCGGTGTCGAGGAGCTCGTATTCCGGGTCGTCGAGACCGCGCCGCGCATTCTCCTCGACCAGCCGCTCATACGGAAAGGCCGCCTGCGGGTACTTGTACAGCATCCGCATGAAGGCGTGGGTCGGGATACCGTCGAGGTAATAGTAGAGTTCCTTGACGTCCTCGCCGTGGTTGCCTTCCTGATTGGTCAGGCCGAACAGGCGTTCCTTGAGGATCGGGTCCCGCCCGTTCCACAGGGCGAGGGACAGGCACCAGTTCAGATGCCGGTCGCCGAAGCCGCCGATCCCGTCCTCGCCCCAGCGGTAGGCGCGGGATCGGGCGTGGTCGTGGGGCAGGTAGTCCCAGGCGTCGCCGCCCGGGCTATAATCCTCCCGCACGGTGCCCCATTGCCGGTCGCTGAGATACGGCCCCCAGCGGCGCCAAGCCGGGTCGGAGCGGGCCTCCACGAGACGGCGTCCCTCGGCGGTCTCGAAGAGGTTGCGCGGCACGCCGTTGGGCTTGGTCATAGGCTCGCTGCTCCTGCCCCCGCGGTCGCATCAACCGATAGTGCCGCGCCGCCGGCAGAGAAAGTCCGGGCCCGCGCCGCGGCCCGATCCGCGCGGGATCGGGTCACACGATGCGGATCGACAGGTCCGGCAGGCCCTCGATCGAGCCCGCGAGGATGTCTCCCCGCACCACCGGCCCGACATTCTCGGGCGTGCCCGAGTAGACGATGTCGCCGGCCTTGAGCTCGAAGGCCTTCGACAGTTCGGCGATCTGCTCGGCCACCGACCAGATCATATCCGACAGGTCCGCGTCTTGCCGGAGCGTGCCGTTGACGGAAAGCCGGATGCGCCCGCGCCCCGGATGCCCGACCCGTGCGACGGGCAGGATCGGCGTGATCGGCGCGGAGTGGTCGAAGCTCTTGCCGATCTCCCAGGGCTTCTTCTGGTTGCCCATGCCGCGCTGGAGATCCCGGCGGGTCATGTCGAGGCCGGTGGCGTAGCCGTAGACGTGATCGAGCGCCTGCCCGACCTGGATGTCCCGGCCGCCCGATTTCAGCACGGCGACCAGCTCGATCTCGTGGTGATAGTTCTGCGTCAGCGACGGATAGGGATGGTCGGCGAGGCCGTCCGCGACCACCTGCACGGCGTCTGCGGGCTTCTGGAAGAAGAACGGCGGCTCGCGGGACGGGTCGGAGCCCATCTCACGGGCATGGGCCGCGTAGTTGCGGCCGATGCAGTAGATCCGCCGGACCGGGAAGACCTGCGCCTCGCCCAGGATCGGAATGGTGACCTGTGGCAGCGCGAACAGCGTGCCCGGCTGCGCCTCCCCTGCAGCGGCCTGACCGAGGGTCCCGGCACCGCCCACGGCGACCGCCCCGAGCACGTGACGCCTGCTGATCGTGGCCATGACCTTCGTCCTTCTGCCCGGCTGCGTGCTGCCGCGGACCGCACAATTCGGTCGGCGATACGACGGGGCTGCCCCGGCCGCCAGCGGATGCGGGCCTGGTCGGGGATCCTCAGCCGGCCCGTGTCACCCGGATCCCGCTTCGGTCTGCCGCGACGCGTAGCCGGGTGTAGTCCGCGATCGCGGGATGGCCGGTCGTCACCGGCTCGTGATGGGTCGCGGTGACCACCACGATGCCTGCGCCCGCGGCTTCGGCCGCCCGGATGCCGGCCGGGGCGTCCTCGAAGACGAGGCACTCCGACGCCGCGGCACCGAGGCGTTCGGCCCCCAGCAGGAAGCAATCCGGCGCGGGCTTGCCCTGCGCCACGTCCTCGGCGGCGACCAGGAGATCGGGGACCGGCATGCCGGCCGCCGCGAGCCGGCGCTCGGCGAGCCGCCTGGGCGCCGATGTGACGATCGCCCAGCGCTCGCGCGGCAGCGCCTCCAGGAACGACCGCGCGCCGGGGATCGCGATGATGTCGCCGACATCCTCCATCTCGGCCTCGGTGATCGCGGCGGCCTCGGCTTCTGGATCGACGCCGGGCAGGTTCAGCCGCCGGATCGTCTCCACCGAGCGCACCCCGTGGATCGTCGGCAGGAAGGCGGCCACGTCGAGGCCGTGCGCCTCGGCCCAGCGCGACCAGATCCGCTCCGCCGACGCAATCGAGCTGATGATCGTCCCGTCCATGTCGAACAGGAGCGCGGCCAGGGGACGTGTCGGGAAAAATGTCTCGGGCATGGGGGACCGCTAGGCCGCCGCCGCCGCCCCGGCAACCGACCCGCGCGCATGGCCGCGTCACGCGGGCTGGCGAGCCTCCGGGGCCGACTCGGCGCGCGAGCGGCGCGCTGTCGCGGGAGCCCGGCCCGCTTCACGGGCCGATGCCTTTGGTGTAGCGCGGGTGCAACCCCGGGCCGTCGGCGGCCCTGCAACCGCGAATATCATCCGACCATGCCGAGCCGCATCGACGCCACCTTTGCCCGCGCCCGCGCGGAGAACCGGTCCGTCCTCGTCACCTACGTGATGTCGGGCGATCCCGATCCCGAGACCTCGCTGGAGGTGCTGTCGGCGCTCCCGGGTGCCGGCGCCGACATCCTGGAATTCGGCCTGCCGTTCACCGACCCGATGGCGGACGGTCCGGCGATCCAGGCCGCCGGCCTGCGGGCCCTGAAGGCGGGCCAGACGGTCGCGGGCACCCTCGACCTCGTGCGCCGCTTCCGCGCCGGCAACGACACCACGCCGATCGTGCTGATGGGCTACTACAACCCGATCCACACCTACGGCGTCGACCGCTTCCTCGACGACGCGGTGGCGGCCGGCGTCGACGGGCTCATCGTCGTCGATCTCCCGCCCGAGGAGGATTCCGAGCTGTGCCTGCCGGCCCTCGGCAAGGGCCTCGCCTTCATCCGGCTCGCCACGCCCACCACCGACGAGCGGCGCCTGCCGGCGGTCCTCGCGAACACGGCGGGCTTCGTCTACTACGTGTCCATCACCGGCATCACCGGCACGGCGACACCGGATTTCGGCAAGGTCTCCGAGGCGGTCGCCCGCATCCGCCGCCACACCGACCTGCCCGTGGTCGTCGGCTTCGGCGTCAGGACCGGCGCCCATGCGACGGCGATCGCCAAGGGCGCGGACGGCGTCGTGGTCGGCTCCGCCCTCGTGGACGCCCTGGTGCGCTCCCTCGACGGCGAGGGCCGGCCTCAGGCCGGAAGCGTCGCGGCGGTGACGGAGCTGGTGCGGGAACTCGCCGCGGGCGTGCGGGCGGCGGGCGTCGGACGGGCCGCCTGACGGCCGGAGCGGGCACCCCTGGCGGCGGCGTGCGCCGCACCTGATATCTGCGCGGGCTTGAAGCGGACGGACGCAAGTCGATGGTCGAACCGATGAACTGGATCTCGGAGGTGGTGCGCCCCCGGATCAAGACCCTGTTCAAGCGCGAGACGCCCGAGAACCTCTGGGTCAAGTGCCCGGATACGGGGCAGATGGTGTTCCACAAGGAGGTGGAGGCCAACCACTGGGTCATTCCCGGCTCCGAGCATCACCTGAAGATGGGCGCCCAGGCGCGCCTGAAGATGATGTTCGACGAGGGCACCTGGATCGACGTGGCGCTGCCGGAGGTCGCCACCGACCCGCTGAAGTTCCGCGACGAGAAACGCTACGTCGACCGGCTCAAGGAGGCCCGGGCCAAGACCGGCCTGCAGGATGCGTTCAAGATCGGGTTCGGCCGGGTCGGCGGCCTGCCGATGACGCTCGCGGCGCAGGAATTCGGCTTCATGGCGGGCTCCCTCGGCATGGCGGCGGGCGAGGCCTTCGTGCGCGGCGCCGAGACGGCGCTGGAGAAGCGCACGCCCTACGTGCTGTTCGCGGCGTCGGGCGGTGCGCGGATGCAGGAGGGAATCCTGTCCCTGATGCAGATGCCGCGGACCACGGTGGCGGTGCGCCGGCTCAACGCGGCGCGGCTCCCCTACATCGTGGTGCTGACGAACCCGACCACCGGCGGCGTCACCGCCTCCTACGCCATGCTGGGCGACGTCCACCTCGCCGAGCCGGGCGCCCTGATCTGCTTCGCGGGACCGCGGGTGATCGAGCAGACCATCCGGGAGAAGCTGCCGGACGGCTTCCAGCGGGCGGAGTACCTGCGCGAGCACGGCATGGTCGATCAGGTGGTCCACCGGCACCAGCTCAAGGAGACGATCACGCGTCTCTGCAGCCTCCTGACCCAAGCGCCCCAGGCCGCCGCGCCGGCGGCACCCTCCGAGGCGGCCTGACCCGGCGATGGCCTCGTCCGATGCCCTGATGGCGCGTTTCCTGGCGCTCCACCCCCGCACCATCGACCTGTCCCTGGGCCGGATCGAGCGGCTGCTCGCGCGGCTCAACCATCCCGAGCGTCGCCTGCCGCCGGTGATCCACGTCGCCGGGACCAACGGCAAGGGCTCGACCATCGCGTTCATGCGGTCGATCCTGGAAGCCGGCGGGCTGGCTGCGCATGTCTACACCTCGCCGCACCTCGTCCGTTTCCACGAACGGATACGCATCGGCGGGATCGGCGGCGGCCACTTCGTGGACGAGGATCGTCTTGCCGACGCGTTCGCCCGCTGCGAGACGGCCAATGCCGGCGAGCCGATCACGATGTTCGAGATCACCACGGCCGCGGCCTTCCTGCTGTTCTCCGAGAGCCCGGCCGACGTGCTGCTCCTGGAGGTCGGCCTCGGCGGCCGGCTCGACGCCACCAACGTGATCGACCGGCCGGCCTGCGCGGTGGTCACGCCGATCGGCCGCGACCACGCCGAGTATCTCGGCGACACGGTCGAATCGGTCGCGACCGAGAAGGCCGGGATCTTCAAGCGCGGCTGCCCGGCGGTGATCGCCGCCCAGGATTACGCCGAGGCCGATGCCGTCCTCTGCCGGCGTGCGGAAGCCGTCGGCGCCGGGCCGGTGTTCGTCGGCAACCAAGACTTCTCCGTGCACGAGGAACGCGGCCGCCTCGTCTATCAGGACGAGACCGACCTGTTCGATCTGCCGCGGCCGCGCCTCGCCGGGCGCCACCAGCTGGTCAATGCCGGCACGGCGATCACCGCGCTGCGCGCCGCCGGATTCGGCGATATCGGCACGGCGGCGCTGGAGCGGGGCCTCACCGAGGTCGATTGGCCGGGGCGTCTGCAGCGTCTCGGCCGCGGCCGTCTGGCCGCCCAGCTCGATCCCGGCACCGAGCTGTGGCTCGATGGCGGCCACAACATCGACGGCGGCCGGATCCTCGCGGCCGCCATGGCGGATCTCGGCGAGAAGAGCGACGTGCCGCTCGTCCTCGTGGTCGGCCTCCTCGGCACGAAGGACGCCGACGGGTTCCTACGCAATTTCGTCGGACTCGCCCGCGCCCTCGTGGCCGTCCCGATCACCGGGACCATGGCCGCGCGCCCGGCCGAAGAGGTCGCGCGGATCGGCGAGGAGGTGGGTCTCTCCACCTACGCGGCGCCGAGCATCGAGGCCGCCCTCGCCCTGGTGCGGGACATCGCCTTCGAGCGCCCCCCGCGAATCCTGATCTGCGGATCCCTCTACTTGGCCGGCATGGTTCTCGCCGCCAACGACACGCCGCCGGTCTGAGTCGTCTCCAGTGCGGCCGACCTGCGCGCGGCCGCCGTATCAAGTGGCGGGAACGCCGGACATCTGTGAAGTCCGGATTTTGCATTCGAAAATCCGTCGAATCGCCGCAATCGCGCGGACGGAAACCCGTCCACGGCCACGCTTTCCTCCCGCTGTGGCAGCTAAGCTACATCCTCCCGGGGCTCGATCGCATAATTTCATCGGCGATCGGGCTTATGCTGGGGATCACAGTAATGAAGAAGCTTCTCACGTCTCTCGCGGCTTTCACCGCACTCACCGCTGCCGCTTCGGCCGCCGACCTTCCGCGCCGCGCTGCGCCGCCGCCGGTGTTCACGCCCGTTCCGGTGTTCACCTGGACCGGTGCCTACTTCGGTATCAACGCCGGCTACGCGTTCGACGCCAGCAGCAACTCGACCCGCGGCTTCGTGCAGACGCCCGGCAACCCGGTCGCTCTCGTCCCGGGCGGTCTCGTTCCCTACCAGGCTCTGCTGCCGAACGGCTCGTCGCTGATCTACAGCAACGACAGCCGCGAAGGTTTCTCGGGCGGTGGCCAGATCGGCTACAACTGGCAGCTGACCCCGGGCTCCGGCGCCGTGATCGGCTTCGAGGCTGACGCCCAGTACCTCGACTTCGGCCGTCGCGCTCGTTTCGCCACCAACGCCGTGGCGATCAACCCGGGCTTCATCCCGGTCAACGGCACGCTCAACACCATCGACTTCTTCGGCACCGTCCGCGGTCGTCTCGGTTGGGCCTTCGACCGGACCCTGGTGTACGCCACCGGCGGTTTCGCCTACGCCACCGGCACGGATGACGGCGCTCGCGTCGGCCTGCAGAACTTCGCTGGCCGCCGGAACGACTTCAAGACCGGCTGGACCGTCGGCGGCGGTGTCGAGTACGCCCTGCCCACCGACTCGTTCCTGAACTTCTTCCGCTCCTCGGCCGTCACGCTGAAGGTCGAAGGTCTGTACGTGAACCTCGACAACAACAACGGCCGCGCCCAGGCGCCGCTGGTTGGTGCTGCGATCTCCCCGGTCGGCCTCGTGCCGGTGTACTCGCTCTCCGGCATCAGCCGGAACGAGAACGCCTTCGCCGTCGTCCGCGCCGGCCTGAACTACAAGTTCGGCTCGTACTAAGACCTGATACCGGATCCCGGGCTCGACCCCGGGATCCACCAACAATCTTGGGCTCGAAACCGAGAAAGCCCGGCCTCGCGGCCGGGCTTTCTTTTTTATCGTCTAGGTCTTGGGAGTGGCTCAGGCGGTCTGGGCGCCGATCCAGCGCGACAGGTCGCCCTTCGGGGCCGCGCCGACCTTCTGGTCCACACGCTCGCCGTTCTTGAACAGCAGCAGCGTCGGGATCGAGCGGATGCCGTACTGGGCGGCGATCTGCGGATTCTCGTCGACATTGACCTTGGCGATCTTCACCTTGCCCTGCAGGTCGGTGGCGATCTCCTCGAGCGCCGGACCGATCTGACGGCACGGGCCGCACCACTCCGCCCAGAAATCCACCACGACGGGCTCGGCGGACTTGAGAACGTCCTGCTCGAAGCTCGCGTCGGTTACCTTCACCGTCGCCATAACGTTACCTTTCGGAAGCCGCCGTCCGTCGGACGGCGTCGAACGGGCAGGGGCCCGTGCGGTCCCGCCAGAATTGGCGACGCCCCGGCGCGCGGTCAAGAAGTCCGGCTGCCCCGGCCCGGCGGCCGTCGCGGTGGGCGCACCACAGATGTGCGGTGCCGCATGCCGGTCGCCGTGTTCGCCCGGACGGCCGGAACGGACCATTCACGCCTCGATGCCGACCCGGTCCAGTGCCGCCGCAACGTCGTCGGGGCCGAGGGTGCGGATCACCGGGCCCGAGGTCCAGACGAGGATCGGCTGGATCGTCCGGCCCGGATAGATCTGCGCGAGAAGGCGCGCATAGAGGGCGATCTGGCCGGCCTCCGCCGCGGGGAGGGGGGCGTCGGGTTCGGGCGGGCGGCCGGTCTTGAAATCCGCGATTCGGACGACGTCCGCCGTCACCGCGAGGCGATCGACGCGTCCCTGAACCGCGCGCTCCGCGCCGGCCGCCCGGACACGCCCCGACAGGGCCACCTCGGCGCGGGCATCCGGACTGAAGAGAGGTGCGAGATCCGGGTCATCGATGATTCGAAGGACCGACCGGACGATCGCGTGCGGGGCCGCGCGCGGGAGGCCGGGCGCCCGGGACCGCACGAAGGCGAGCCCGGCCGCTTCCCGGCGGGCGGGCTCCACGCGGGGCAGGTGCTGGAGCAGGGCGTGGATCAGGATCCCGCGCCGCCGGGCCTGCGCGTCCGCGAGGCGCGGCGGCGGTACGCGCGCGCCGTCCGCCGCCCGGAGTGCGCCGGACGGGCTCAGGGCCTCGACCTCCGGTTCCGGCGGGACCGGGCTGCGCAGCCAGTCCGGCTCCGGCTCCGGAGACCGCGTAGCCGCGGAGGCCGCCGCCGCCGGGGCCGGCATCTGCGGGGCGCCATCCTGCCAGAACGTCGCCGGTCCGTAGGGCAGGTCCAGCGTTCGGCCGGCCCCGAGCGCCGCCTCCAGGCCGGCATGGATCATCCGGCACCACGCCGCCTCGCTCTCGCGCTCGTGGCCGCGGAAGGGCGCGACGATGAGCCGGTCGGCGGCGCGGGTCATGGCGACGTAGAGCAGGCGGTTGTGCTCCTGCCGGGCCTTCGCGAGCAGGGCCGCCCGCGCGGCGTCGGTGGCGGCGCAATCCTGGGTCCGCCCGCCCGACCAGACCGGCGGCAGGGCGATCTCCGTCGCCGGGAGCGGCAGGAGGGGCGGATCGTTGCGGCCCAGGGGCTCGCAGCCGTCGAGGATCACCACGACCGGCGCCTCCAGACCCTTCGCGCCGTGGACCGTCATCACCCGGACCTCGTCGCGGCCCGATTCGAGGTCGCGTTTGACGGTGTGACCGGCCTCGGCACCGACGTAGCGGGCGAGGAAGCCGCCGAGGGACGGCGCGTCCTCGCCGGTCTCGGCCTGGGCGGCGGCTGCGAGGAACACGTCGATGGCGTCCCCCGCCTCGCCGCCGAGACGGGCCACAAGCTTCGCCCGGCCCCCCTGCGGCCCGAGAAGCCGCGCGTAGAAGCCGAACGGGCCGTGGAGCCCGGCCAGCGCGATCCACCCCGACAGGGCCTCGAGCCCGCGCCTTGCGGCCGGGTCGCCGGAGGCGGCATGGCGGTGCAGGGCGTCCTCCAGAGTCTCTGCGAGGTCGCGGCGGGTGGCGATCCGCACGAGGTCGTCGTCGGTCAGCCCGACGAGCGGCGTCTTGAGGGCGGTGGCGAGGGTCAGGTCGTCGGCCGGCAGGAGACCCGCCCGCCCGGCGGCGACCAGATCGGCGACCGCGATATGGGCGGAGACCTCCAGCCGGTCCTGCCCGGCGACCGGAACGCCCAGTCCCTTCAGGGCGCGGATCACCTCCTCGAAGGCGGGCCCGCGCTTCCGGACCAGGATTAGGACGTCCCCGGGGCGCCAGATCCGACCGGTGGCGTCCCCCGTCGTGGTCCAAGTCCGCACCGCCTGCGCAACCCGGCGGGCTGTGACGATCGCCGGGGCGCTGGTCTCCGGCGCGTCGACGGGAGCGGTCCAGGCATCCGGCTCGGCGGCGGGCTCCGGCTCGGCGATCGGCCACAGCTCCACGGCGCCGGGCGCCCCGGGTCGGGCGCTGGCATGCACGGTCGTGCGCACCGTGTCCTCGAAGGACAGGCCGTCATTGTGCGCATCGATGGCGAAGACCGCGTCGACGGCGCGCAGCACGAGGTCGGTCGAGCGGAACGACAGGGTGAGCGGCACGTCCTCGAAGGTCAGCCCGGCCGAGCGCGATTCCGCGATCCAGGATGCGCGGGTCAGGGCGAATTCCCGCGGCTCCGCACCCTGGAAGCCGTAGATCGACTGCTTGGGATCGCCCACCGCGAAGCGCGTGCGGCTGCCGGTCCGAGCGCCCTCGCCGGCGGCGAATTCCTGCGTGATCGCCCGCAGGATCGCCCATTGCTCCGGATTCGTATCCTGCGCCTCGTCGACCAGGACGTGGTCGATCCCGCGATCGAGCTTGTAGAGGACCCAGCCGGCCCCGACCCGCCCGAGCAGATCCAGCGCCTTGTGGATCAGGTCGTCGAAATCGAGGGCGCCGAGGCGCGCCTTCTGGGCCTCCACGCGGCGGTGGATCTCGGCGGCGATCCGGAACAGGGCCTGCGTCCGGGCATGGGCCCGGGCGGCGCGCAGGCGGTCGAACAGCGGCTCCAGCCGATCCCGCTCGGCGAGCAACGCCGCCTTGGCATCGGCCGGCACGCTCTTGGTCCCGAGGCTGCTGTCGGCCTTGGGCTCGTCCTTCTGGGTGAAGAAGACCGCGCGGTAGAGGGCCAGGGCCTCGGACCGGTC
This sequence comes from Methylobacterium sp. XJLW, assembly GCF_003254375.1. Lineage (NCBI taxonomy): Bacteria > Pseudomonadati > Pseudomonadota > Alphaproteobacteria > Hyphomicrobiales > Methylobacteriaceae > Methylobacterium > Methylobacterium sp. XJLW. Next base: position 3,197,636 of record NZ_CP016429.1, read on the forward strand.
GGGAAGATCCGTGGAGCCGGTCCGTTCGGCCTCGGCGGCCGCCAGGGCGTCGGCGAGCTTCTCGTCGTTGGCCTTGCCGGTGCGGAGTGCCGCGATCAGCGCTTCCCGATCCTCCGGACGGCACCCGGGGCCGCCGTCCAGGATCCCGGCCTCGATCCGTTCGGCGGAATCCTCCGGCGCCAGGCCCAGCGCCCCGTGCAGCCGCCCGAAGGCTTTCTCGAGGCCTGCCGCATCGCCGATGAAGCTCCGGGCCCGCATGGCCGAACGGATCGCGGACCGCAGGGTGTCGCCCGTCGCCTCGGGCGTGACCCGCGCCAGGGCGGCGCTGAGCGGCGTGTCGCCGTTCGCCACGGCATCGGCCAGCACGTTGGCCATCTCGATGTCGAACAGCTCCTGGGCCTTGGACTCGTCGAGCACCACGAAGCGGGCCGGCACGTTCGCCTCGAAGGGGAACATGTGCAGCAGCCGCTCGCACAGGGCGTGCAGGGTCTCGATCTTGAGGCCGCCCGGCGTCTCCACCGCCCGGGCGAAGAGGCGGCGCGCCAGCCGCAGGCGCTCGGGCCCGGCGCGCTCGCCGGTGAGGTCGGCGAGTTCGGCGGCGAGGGTCTCGTCGTCGAGCGTCACCCAGCGGCCGAGGAGCCGGAAGACGCGGATCGCCATGTTGGCCGCGGCGGCCTTGGTGAAGGTCAGGCAGAGGATCCGCCCGGGCGGGGCACCGTCGAGGAGCAGCCGCACCACCCGGTCGGTGAGGACCTTGGTCTTGCCGGCGCCGGCATTGGCCGAGACCCAGGCGGAGGCGCGCGGATCGGCCGCCCGCCGCTGGTTGGCGCGAGTGAGGTCATCGACGACGAAAGGGGCGGGGGCGTGCGAAGTGGCGCTGCTCAACGGTCCGGTCCGGCTCGGCTGCCGGGTCTCTCTACAACAGAAACGCGCCCGCGGGCCCGCCAAGGCGTCACAGCAGGCATTGCGGGATTGCCCCCGGCGCGGCGGCGTCCCATGGATGCGGACGATCCTGTCCGCGACACCGAACACGCCCGTGACCCAGCCGACATCCGAGCCGGCGCGCCCGCCGATCCGCTTCCGCGGCCGCTCCTTCATGGCCACCGTCCTGGCGCCGATACCCCCGGTGGCCGAGTGGTTCGGCGACCTGGACGCCCTCAATCGCCGCGCCCCGAACTTCTTCGCCGGCCGGCCCGTGATCCTCGACCTGTCCGGATTGCGGCTCACCCGCGAGGATCTCGACGGGCTGCTCGCCGAACTGGCTGCGCGCAACATCGCCGTCCTGGGGATCGAGGGCGCGGCGCCGTCGCTCCTGGGGGCGGGCGCCCCGCCGGCCCTCGCGGGTGGCCGGCCCGCGGGCGAGGTCGCCACGCCGGACGAATCCGCCTCGGACGCGTCCGCGTCGACCGAGCCCCAGCCCAAGGAGACGGCCCGCTCGCTGATCCTCGACGCCCCCGTGCGCTCCGGCCAGACCGTGCTGCACCTCGAGGGCGACGTCACGGTCCTGGGCGCCGTCGCCTCGGGCGCCGAGGTCATCGCCGGCGGCTCGATCCACGTCTACGGCGCCCTGCGCGGCCGCGCGATCGCCGGCGCGGCCGGAAACCCGACGGCGCGGATCTGGTGCCGCCGGTTCGAGCCGGAGTTGGTGGCGATCGACGGCCTCTACCGCGCCGCGGACGACCTCGACCCGGCCTTCAGAGGGCAGGCCGTCGAGGTGCGGCTGCTGGAGGATGCGATCAAGCTCAACCTGTTCGAGCGGGGTTGAGCGGCGTTTCCCCGCGGACGTTCGGGCCGTCGGTCGAAGGACGGGGCGCCTGACTCCGCTCGCGGGCGGGCCGTGAAAGCGTCCTCCGCTGCTCCGATACAAGGATCCCGGCAGAATTTGCCGACCGGATCAGAAACTTAACCCTTCGGTAACCATACCCGCCGTCAATGGTCCGGTAAGGACTCTTAACGGGCGGACATGAGCGAGACCCACCCCGAGCCGATCGATCCGGAGACCGCCCCCGCGGCGGCTCCTTCCACGCCCCGGCCGCTCAGCCTGCGCGGACGGGCCTTCAAGGCCCTGGCCCTCTCCCCCGAGCCGCCGCTTCCCGAGTGGCTCGCGGGCCTCGACGCGGCGCTCAAGCGCTCGCCGACCCTGCTGAAAGGCCGGGCCGTCATCCTGGATTGCGCCCAGCTCAAGCCCGAGCCGGACGCCCTCGAAATGTTAATGAACGAACTCAAGGCCCGCGGCATCGCGGTCCTGGGCATCGAGGGCGCCGACACGGTCCTGGACGGCCTGCCGCCGCTTCTCGTCAAGGGACACCCGTCCGAGAAGGTCGAGATCCCGAGCGTCCCGGCCGAGCCGGAGCCGCAGGTGGTCACCTCGATCACCGTCGAGGGCTCGGTCCGCTCCGGCCAGAGCGTCATCAATCCCACCGGCGACGTGACCGTGATGGGTTCGGTCTCCTCGGGGGCCGAGATCCTGGCCGGTGGTTCCATCCACGTCTACGGCGCCCTGCGCGGTCGCGCGATCGCCGGAGCCGCGCGCAACCCGCGCGCACGAATCTACTGCCGCAAATTCGAACCCGAGTTGCTGGGGATCGACCGCCTCGTGCGGACGGCGGAGGACATGGGCACGGCCCTGCGCGGCAAGGCCGCCCAGGTCTGGCTCGATGGCGGCAACATCCGAATGGCAAGCCTGGATTAAGGGAGATCGACGCGTGGCAAAGGTTCTCGTCGTCACATCGGGCAAGGGCGGCGTCGGCAAGACGACGACGACCGCAGCCCTCGGAGCGGCCCTCGCCCAGGGCGGGCAGAGCGTGTGCGTCGTCGACTTCGACGTCGGCCTGCGCAACCTCGACCTCGTCATGGGCGCCGAGCGCCGGGTCGTCTACGACCTCATCAACGTGGTCAACGGCGACGCCAAGCTCCCGCAGGCGCTCATCAAGGACAAGCGGCTGGAGACCCTGCACCTGCTGCCGGCCTCCCAGACCCGCGACAAGGACGCGCTCACCGACGCGGGCGTCGCCCGGGTGATGGACGAGCTGCGCGACAAGTTCGACTGGGTCATCTGCGACTCCCCGGCCGGCATCGAGCGCGGCGCCCAGCTCGCCATGCACCACGCCGACGTGGCGGTGGTCGTGACCAACCCCGAGGTCTCCTCGGTGCGCGACTCCGACCGGATCATCGGCCTCCTCGATTCCAAGACCGCCAAGGCGGAGAAGGGCGAGGACATGGAGAAGCACCTGATCCTCACCCGCTACGACCCGATGCGGGCCGACCGCGGCGACATGCTCAAGACCGAGGACGTGCTCGACATCCTGTCGATCCCGCTGCTCGCGATCATCCCGGAGAGCCAGGAGGTGCTGCGCGCCTCGAACCTCGGCTGCCCGGTGACCCTCAACAACCCGCTCTGCGCCCCGGCGCGGGCCTATGCCGATGCGGCCCGCCGGCTCAAGGGCGAGACCGTTCCGATGAGCCTGCCGGTCGAGCGCAAGTCCTTCCTCGACAAGCTGTTCATGCGGAGGGCGGCGTGAGCATCCTCGGACTGTTCCAGAAGCGCAGCTCCGGCGCGGTCGCCCGCGACCGCCTGCAGCTGATCCTCGCCCACGAGCGCGCGGAGTCGGGTCGCCCCGACCTCGTGATCCAGCTCCGGGAGGAGATCCTGGCGGTGATCGCCAACCATGTCGCGGTCGAGCCCGACAAGGTGAAGGTCACCCTGGAGCGCGGCGAGGGCGTCTCGACCCTCGGCCTCGACATCGAGCTTCCGCTCGGTGCCTCGGCCAAGCTCGACGCCAAGCTGGCGGCCAAGCTCGCCGAGGTCGCGGCCAACAAGGGGTCGGCCAAGCCGGCCTCCTCCAAGAAGGCCGCTTGAGCCGGGCGGGGACCATCCCCGCCGGCACGGTAGACCGCAAGCCGCGCCCGGCCCGCCGGGTGCGGCTTCGTCGTGCCGGTCCCCTGTCGATCCGCGGCCTTGGCTCTCGACCGGGCGCGCCGTCGCACCATGTCGCAAATCTCGGGGGAGATTGGTGAAAGGGTAGCCATGCCGAGCGCCGCGACGGATGACGGGATCCGGCTCCACTACGAGGAGAGCGGTCGGGGTACGCCGCTGATCTTCGTGCATGAATTCGCCGGCGACCATCGCAGCTACGAGGCGCAACTGCGCCATTTCGGAAGGCGCTACCACGCGATCGCGTTCAACGCCCGCGGCTACCCGCCTTCCGACGTCCCGGAGGCCGTCACCGCCTACTCGCAGGCGCGTGCCGCCGACGACATCCTGGCCATCCTCGACCATCTCGGCGCGCCGAAGGCCCATGTCGCCGGCATCTCGATGGGCGCCTTCGCAACCCTGCATTTCGGCCTCCGGCATCCCGACCGCGCGCTGTCGCTCTGTCTCGGCGGCTGTGGCTACGGCGCCGAACCCGAGCGGCAGGCGATGTTCCGCGCCGAGGCCGACGCCACCGCGGCGATGCTGCGTCGCGACGGCATGGCCGCTTTCGCCGAGCGCTACGCCGTCGGGCCGACGCGGGTGCAGTTCGAGGCCAAGGATCCGCGCGGACATGCCGAATTCAAGCGGATGCTCGCAGAGCACTCGGCCCTCGGCTCGGCCAACACCCAGGCCGGCGTGCAGAAGGGCCGCCCGTCGCTCTACGATCTCACGGACGCCTTGCGCCGCATGACCGTTCCGACCCTGATCGTCGCCGGCGACGAGGACTGGCCCTGCCTCGCCCCGAGCCTCATGCTGAAGCAGGTGATCCCGTCGGCGGCCCTCGCGGTCCTGCCCAATACCGGCCACGCCCTCTCCGTCGAGGAGCCGGATGCCTACAATCGACTCCTCGACGAATTCCTGGCGCAGGTGGAGAGCGGCCGCTGGCCGATGCGCGATCCCCGGGCGATCTCGGCGACGATCACCGGGATCAAGGGCTGACCGGATCCCGGGGGATCAGACGGAATCGCGCCGGCCGGTCCGGCTGCGTCGTCACCACCGCCTGGGGCAGGACCGGTTCGCGCTCGTCGAGCACGAGCCGGAATCGCGCCAGCAGACGCGCCAGGGACAGGACGGCCTCGCTCAGGGCGAACTGCGCGCCGATGCAGACCCGGGGGCCTGCTCCGAAGGGCAGGTAGGCGAAGCGCCGCGGCGCGGGGGCGCCCGGCAGGAAGCGGCCCGGATCGAACGCGTCCGGATCCGACCACAGCGTCCGGTGCCGATGGAGTACCCAGGGGCTGACCATGACGATGTCGCTCGCCTTCACCGCATGCCCGGCAACCGAATCGGGACCGAGCGCCCGCCGGACGACCACGAACGCCGCCGGATACAGCCGCAGCGTCTCGTCGATCACAGCGCGGGTGAGCGGCAGGCGACCGTCGCTCTGGCAGCCGGTGGGATCGGTCAGGTCGGCGCTGCGCGCCTCAGCGGCGACCCGCTCCTGCATCTCCGGGGCGAGGGCCAGCAGGTAGGCCGCCCAGAACAGCGTGCCGGCCGTGGTCTCGTGGCCGGCCAGGATCATGGTGGCGACCTGGTCGCGCAATTCGTCGGCGGTGAAGGCAGCCCCCGTATCGGGATTGCGCGCCGCCGCGAGCAGGTCGAGGAGGTCGCCCGCGTGCGGCCTGTCCCGCTCGGCGTCCCGGCGCGCCGCGATGATCCGGTCGAGGAACGGGATCCAGCGGCGGCGGAACCGCGCGCGGGACCAGTCGAGGGGCACCGGCCAGCCCGGGGGGATCACGATGTCGAGGAGATGCGGCCGGCCCATCCGCTCGGCATATTCGGCGATGAACCGGCGCAGCTCCGCGCCGTGCTCGTCCATGCCCACCGAGAACATGGCGCGCCCGGCGATCTCGAGGGCGAGCCTGTAGAACGACGTGAACAGATCGACCGGCCCCGTCGCAGCCTCGGCGGCGATCCGATCCATCCCGTCCGCCACGGCGGCGTCGATATGGGGCACCAGCCCGTCGATGGCCCGTGGCGTGAAGGCGGGCGCAAGGGTCCGGCGCTGGTGCCGCCAGGCCGAACCCTCGCTGATCAGGAGTCCGTCGCCGAGGATCGGGCGCAGGATGCGGGTCGTTCCGGTGGTGCGGGCGTAGTTCGCCTGATTCTCGACCAGAACCCGGCGGATCGCCTCCGGGTCGCTCAGGACGAAGCTCGACCGTCCGAGAAGCCCCCGGCGGGTGACCGGCTCCTCGAAGGCGCGCCGGGGGAACCCCTCCAGCGCGTTGTCGCGAATCGAGCGCAGGTAGGCGGCGAGCAGCAGCTCCCGCTCCGGCGGCGCACGGTGCGGCGGCACCACGCGCGGCAGGCCGGCAAGGCTCGGGGTCGTCCGGTCCGGTCTCGCGCTCGCGTCCGAAAGTATGGGCATGTGGCGCCATCCTGTGCCGAAGACGGGCAAGCCTGTAAACCGCCGCCGGCACGCCGCGCGGACCGGTCACGCCTACGTCATTCCGCGGCCGTCCGCAGGCGCGTTTCGGCACTTCCGAGCGCCAATCGCGCGGGGAAGCGGGCCGGATCCGAGTCCGTCGAGAGGCTGGCCACCAGGCTGGCCCGGGGCAGGGTGGCCTCCGTCACGTCGAGCAGCGTCCCGACGCCGCGCTCCAGATGCTCGTCCACCCGGTCGACCACGAGGATCTCCGGCTCGCGCAGGATTGCCCGGGCGAGGCCAATTCGCACCCGGACCCGCTCCGGCAGGAGCTGCCCGCGATTTCCGACCTCCTTCTCGAGGCCGCGCCGCTGGATCGGCCGCTCCAGGTCGAATTCCCGGAACACCGCGCGGGCTTCCCGCTGGATCAGCGTCTCGCCGTGCATCCGCACCGTGTCGATGCGGCCGAACAACAGGTTGTCCAGCACGGTGCTGCGCGGGTTGATCCGGTTCGGATCGTAGGATTCGACGTCGTATCCGTCGTCGCCGTGCATGAAGCCCTGCACGACACCCCGTGCGCCGACGATCCGCTTGGTCAGCGGTTGATTGAGGAGGCCGAAGCGCATCCGCGGCTCGACATAGGCCAGGGCCAGCGCCAGGAAGGCCACGCTGTCGGCTTCGCTGAGGCGCCCCGCCGCGGGCAGGCGACCGAGGCGGCGCAGGTAATCCGGCAGCGCGTCCGGGGTGATCAGCGAGAACCGCCGGAACAGCGGGTGGCCCGGCGGCACGTCGGCGAAAATGTCCTTCAGGTTGCTGGCGATTGCGACGCCCATCCGGTCGAGTTCGTCGAGGAGCTTCACCTTCTCCAGCGCCTCGCGGAACATGGGCACGCCGGCGAGACGGCGCGGATCCGTCAGCGACGTATCCCGGGGGACGCCGAACAGCAGGTTCTCCGCCACGGTCGCCTGATCGTTGTAGCGGCCCCGGGCGAACGGAATCACGAGGTCGGCGAGGCCCTTCTGGGCGAAATGCTCCCGCAGGTGCTCCCGCGCCGCGATCATCCGCTGGCCCACCGGCGTGTCGTGGGCCACCGAACTGAGGGCGCCGAGCCCGAACCTGTAGAGATCGTCGCCGAGGTCGAGCCGGCCGAGCAGGTCGAGGAGACGATCGTCGAGATCCAGGGCGTCGCGAACCCCGAGGCGTCCGAAATCGATCCAGGGATCGTCGACGCTGTCGCAGGGATTGCCGGTCTTGACCGCCTCGTTGATCCGCGTCTTGCTGAGATCGAGGATGTGCGTGCGCAGCGGCTGGACGCGCAGCCCGTACAGGACATTGTCGCGCAGCGTTCCCGGGAACAGCACGGGTTGGATGCCGGCATACGCGATGCGGTGCGCGTGATCCCGTCGCGGCAGGGTGGACAGGTCGTGATCGCCGATCCGGATCGTGCCCCCGGGCGGTAGCTGCAGCCCGGCCAGGACCCGGGCGAATTCCTGCGCCACCGGGCCGGCCGGCACCAGGGCAAGCCGCCCCGGCAGGCGGATCTCGGCGTCGCCGACCTCGATCGGGGCGCCCCCCTGCGGATCGCGCAGGGACAGGCCTTCGAGACGCAGCGGGCTGCCGAGGCGTGGCGGCGGCAGCTCGGCTTCGCGCTCCACCGGCCGCAGGCGGTGCGCGCCGAAATGGGCCGCCACGGTCTCGTACTTGACCTCGACGTCGAGGCGCTGCTGATCCCAGTCGATCAGCTCCTTGAGGGGCGGGGGCAGATCGCGATAGGCGGCGAGCACCGCCACGAGCTGGCCGATGTCGAGCTCTCCCTTCAGGGCGAAGTACCCGCCGATCGCGTAAAACAGGAACGGCGTCACCTGCGCGAGCAGGTTGTTGAGGTACTTTACCGCAAACTTGCGGCGGTAGATTTTCAGCCGCAGGTCGTAGAGGTCGTAGAGCCGTCCGCCGATCTCGGCCCGCTCCCAGCGGCCGGTGTCGTTGAGCATCACCGCCTGCAGCCCGTCGAGCACTTCGGCGACGCGGCCGGCCAGGGCCCGGGAGGCGATCTGGCGCTGCCGGCTCAGGCGGATGATCTCCCGTCGCAGCCGCGGAATCACGATCATCTGCACGGCGACCATGCCGCCGGCCGCGATGCCGAGCCAGATGTTCTGCATCATGATGAAGGCCAGCGCGGTGGCGGCCTGGCAGCCCTGGAACACCGGCACCACGATGGCGTCGCCGATGAAGGCGCCGATCGGCTCGACCTCGTCGCGAATGATCGTCGCCGTCTCGGAGGATTTCACCTCCCGCTGCGTCTCCGGCGAGAAGCGCAGCATCAGCGCGAAGAGCTGGAAGCGCAGGCGGCGCAGCATCCGCTCGCCGAGCATGCCCTTCTGCAGGTTGATCCAGAACTTGAACGCGCCGTTGATCAGGACGAGGCCGAGGAACAGGCTCGACAGGCTCAGGAGCAGCTCGAAGCGGTCGAGCTGGAAGCCCTCGAACAGGTGCGTCGTGCCGCCGCCGAGCGCCGCGGGCCAGTCCACGGTGAGTTCGAGGAATGGGGCGGTCGCCTCGCCATGCGCGTAGGCCTTGCCGGTGATCGCGTCGTTGACGATGCGCTTCGGCAGGTCGAGGGAGGCGAAGTAGAACGGGAGCGACGCCAGCACGACGGCGCAGATCCTGAGCTGATTGCCCTTCGAATAGCGCCAGATGTACGGGAACAGCCGCGGCTCAAGCGCGCGCATCGTGTCCTTCCGACGAAAGCCCGCCCTGGCGGCCCGAGGGCCGAATCGCCGCAGTCGGACGCTTGACCCTGGTCGATACGCTACCCGAGGGATCCGGTTTCATCCAATACACCCCGATACGGACGGCGGCGCGCCGGTCGCGGCGTGATCGCGCCGTCATATAGGGTATCCTGCGATGCGGGGGGCATGCAGATCTGCCCTGCAACGGCGGCTCGCGCCGGGCCCAGCCGCAGGCGTGGCGCCGGTGCCGCAGTCGGGAGCCGCCCCCAGCAATCCGGCCCGCGCGGTGCGCCCATGACGTCAGCGGCCTTGCTCAAGAGCGCGCGTCCTTATATTGCGACGCAACCACCACGACTCCGTACCTGAACCGGCGCGGACGGCCGCGCCGCGCGGCCGCCAGGGAGCCGGCACAACCCGTTTCGGGCCGCCATGAATCTGCGCAACATCGCCATCATCGCTCACGTCGACCACGGCAAGACGACGCTCGTCGACAAGCTGCTGGCTCAGTCCGGCACCTTCCGCGAGAATCAGCGGGTCGAGGAGCGGGCGATGGACTCGAACGACCTCGAGAAGGAGCGTGGCATCACGATCCTCGCCAAGGCGACGTCGGTCGTCTGGAAGGACACCCGCGTCAATATCGTCGACACCCCCGGCCACGCCGATTTCGGCGGCGAGGTCGAGCGTATCCTGTCGATGGTCGACGGCGTGATCGTGCTGGTGGATGCGGCCGAAGGGCCGATGCCGCAGACCAAGTTCGTGGTCGGCAAGGCGCTCAAGATCGGCCTGCGTCCGATCGTGGCGATCAACAAGGTCGACCGGCCGGACGCCCGGATCAACGAGGTGGTGAACGAGGTGTTCGACCTGTTCGCGGCCCTCGACGCTACCGACGAACAGCTCGACTTCCCGATCCTCTACGGGTCGGGCCGTAACGGCTGGATGGCCGACAGCCCGGAGGCCGACCCGTCGGTGGGCCTGGAGCCGCTGTTCGACCTCGTGCTGAAGCACGTGCCGCCGGCCAAGACCGAGGATGGGCCGTTCCGGATGCTCGGCACCCTGCTGGAGGCCAACCCCTTCCTCGGCCGGATCATCACCGGCCGGATCGCTTCGGGCTCGGTGAAGCCCAACCAGTCGATCAAGGTCCTCGACCGCACCGGCAAGGTGGTCGAGACCGGCCGCGTGTCGAAGATCCTCGCCTTCCGCGGCCTTGAGCGTGCGCCCATCGACGTGGGCGAGGCGGGCGACATCGTGTCGATCGCCGGCCTCATGAAGGGCACCGTGGCCGATACCTTCTGCGACCCGCAGGTCGACACCCCGATCCAGGCGCAGCCGATCGACCCGCCGACGGTGACGATGTCGTTCATCGTCAACGACAGCCCGCTCGCGGGCACCGAGGGCGACAAGGTCACGAGCCGCATGATCCGCGACCGCCTGTTCAAGGAGGCCGAGGGCAACGTCACGCTCAAGATCGAGGAGGCGGCCGACAAGGACTCGTTCTACGTCTCGGGCCGCGGCGAGCTGCAGCTCTCGATCCTGATCGAGACCATGCGCCGCGAGGGCTTCGAAATCGCCGTCTCGCGGCCGCGCGTCGTGTTCGAGCGCGACGAGGCCGGCGGGCTCCTGGAGCCGATCGAGGAGGTCGTGATCGACGTCGACGAGGAGCATTCCGGCGTCGTCGTGCAGAAGATGTCCGAGCGGAAGGCCGAGATGCTGGAGATGCGGCCGTCGGGCGGCAATCGCCTGCGCCTCGTCTTCCACGCCCCGACCCGTGGCCTGATCGGCTACCAGGGCGAGCTGCTCACCGACACCCGCGGCACCGCGATCATGAACCGGCTGTTCAAGGCCTACGAGCCCTACAAGGGCGAGATGCCGGGCCGGCGCAACGGCGTGCTGATCTCCAACGACCAGGGCGAGGCTGTCGCCTACGCCATGTGGAATCTGGAGGACCGCGGCCCGATGATGATCGAGCCGGGCTGGAAGGTGTACCAGGGCATGATCGTCGGCGAGCACAACCGCGAGAACGACCTCGAGGTGAACGTGCTCAAGGGCAAGAAGCTCACCAACATCCGCACCACGTCGAAGGACGAGGCCGTGCGCCTCACCCCGCCGATCCGTATGACCCTGGAGCGCTCGCTGGCCTGGATCCAGGATGACGAACTCGTCGAGGTGACGCCGAAGTCGATCCGCCTGCGTAAGGCGATCCTCGACCCGAACGACCGCAAGCGGGCGGAGCGCTCCAAGGAAAACGCCGCCTGAGCTGAACGACCGGCAACCGGGCGCTCAGGCCCGGTTGCTGATGCAGCCCTTATGTCCGGCTGATCTCGGGCCCATCGAACCCTTATGCCGGGGACAATACCTCGGTGCGGCGGACCCGAGAGGCCCGCGTGAACCCCGTGACACCGATGTCCGTCGCGTTGAATCCAATCCCGTCGCTCCCGCCTGCCGCCTCTGCGCCGCCCTCCTATCTCGTCGGTCAAGACGGCGAGGGGCATTGGGTGGCCGTGGAGGCTGGTGGGCGTGCCGGAGGCATCTTCCGCAGCCGTCAGGATGCGATCCGCTACGCCTGCCTCGAGACCGGCTGCCGCCCCGGCGACGTGCCGCTGGCGGCCGGACCGATCCCTCTCCGCCTCTCCTGAGCCGCGAGCAGCCGCACCGCGTCGCGGTGCGGCTCTGTCGCGTCAGCTGCCGCCGGGATCGGTCTCGTCGTTCTGCGTGCCTCCGGAGGGCGTGCCCAGGCCGGGCTTGCCCTCGGTCTTCTCGTTCGGGTCCTTCACCGCGTCGGGGGCGACATTCTTCGGCTTCTCCGGCTGCGGATCGGTCTCGCGGCGCTCGGTCATTCCTGGGTCTCCTGCTCGGCGCGTGAATGGCCGGCCGCGACTTTGGTGTCCGCGGCCGGGCCCCGCGAGGCTTTCTGGTCCGAATGGCCGCCGGAAGAACCGCCGATGGCGGGCGGCGCGCGTCCGGGCTCGCCGGTCGAACCCCAACCCTCCTTCGGCTCGCTCCGTGGCGTTCCACCGGATCCCATGTCGGTGATCGCCGCCTGCTCGGGTGTTTGGTGACCACCCCCGGCCGGCGGGGTTCCGCGCGACCCGACCGCGTCGTCAGGCTTGCGGGTGACCGTCTCGGACTCGCTCGTCGCTCGGCTCATCAGCGCTTCCCGTCGTCCTGACCGACGGCGGCGGTGGCACGGTCGATGGCTTCGCCAAGGTCGGTGCCGCTCCTAGCCTGGTCTTCCATCTGGCCGAGCTTCTCGCGCGAGGCCCCGATCTCACTGGCCTTGTCGGCTTCAGGACTTTCCCGCGGCGTCTGTCCGGTCTGCTCTGTCATGGCTCGCCTCGCTGCCTCTTGGAGGGACAACGGAGGCGGCGCAGGAGGGTTGCGGGGGCCGAGGCGATCGACCGCCGGCGGTCCCCTGATGTCAGGGACCGACGATCCGCGGCAGGACGGCCTCAGTCAGGCGACGCACGGAATCCTCGGCAGCCCCGCGATCCGCCGCGCGGGCCTCGATCGTCAGCAGATCGCCACCCCGGAGGATGACGGCGGTCGCGCCCGCACCGCGTTCCAGCGCGTAGACGCTCAGCCAGCCGATCGCCGGGCCGGCCGGCAGGGCCGAGAGTCGGCAATCCGGGTTCCGCCGAACGCAGAGCGTTTCGAGCGCGCCGAGGGACGTCCTGCCGGAGCGCACCCGCTCTTCCGTCCCGTCGGTCAGGCGCCCGAGCTGCAGCTCGATCGTCGGCGAACCCCTGCAGGACGAACAATTCACGCCGAGATGAAGCGGTGCGGCCTGCGCGGCGGCCTCCGGCCCGAGGGCGGTTCTGGAAGCTTCGGCCAGCCCGGTCAGGTCATGCAGCGCGAAGCCCTGCGCGAGCGCGGCCTGAGCCCAGAGGCTGAGCATAAGAACAAGGAGACCGCGCATCAGAGAATCGCCACCCGATCGACGGGTCTGGCGTTACCGGAAAGGCTTTTCCGGATCTAGATGCGGCGCTTTTCGGAGCGGCGCGAACTATACCAATTGATCTGTAGTGTTTATAGGCAAAATGGCCTGAAACTAATCTTACAAAGATTAGTTTCACTATTCGAGAGTTCTCTTGGTGTGGTGGTCCCATTCAGGCGGTGCGCCAAATCCGGCCTCTGTGGGGTATATGGCTCGCGCCGAACGGTGCCGGCGCGATTCCCGGGACACCCGTGTTGGAGCGGCCCGAGGGCCGCTCCGATAGCGCCTAACCGATTCCGTCGAACAGGGCCGACGAGATGTAGCGCTCGGCGAAGGAGCAGGCGACGGTCACGATGCGCTTGCCCTGGAATTCGGGCCGCTTGGACAGTTCCAGCGCCGCGGCGACGTTGCCGCCGGTGGAGATGCCGCCGGGGATGCCTTCCAGGCGGGCGAGGGCCCGGGCGGTCTCGAAGGCGGCCTGATTGGTGACCTTCAGGACGCCGTCGAGGATGTCGGTGTGAAGGTTGTCCGGAATGAAGCCGGCGCCGATGCCCTGGATCTTGTGCGGGCCGGGCTGGCCGCCGGAGATCACCGGGGAATCCTCCGGCTCCACGGCGAAGACCTTCAGGTTCGGCAGGCGCGGCTTCAGCACCTCGCCGACGCCCGTCACGGTGCCGCCGGTGCCGACGCCGGCCACGAACGCGTCGAGCTGGCCGCCGGTGTCGCTCCAGATCTCCTCGGCGGTGGTCTTCCGGTGAATCTCGGGGTTGGCGGGGTTCGAGAATTGCTGCGGCATCACGGCACCCGGGATCTCCTTCAGGAGTTCCTCGGCCTTCGCGATCGCGCCCTTCATGCCTTGTGCGCCGGGGGTGAGCGCCAGCTCCGCTCCCAGGAAGGCGAGCATCTTGCGCCGCTCCAGCGACATGGTCTCGGGCATCACCAGGATGAGCCGGTAGCCGCGGGCGGCGGCCGTGAAGGCGAGGGCGATGCCGGTGTTGCCCGAGGTCGGCTCGACCAGCGTGCCGCCAGGCTGGAGCTTGCCGGAGGCCTCCAGCGCGTCGATCATGTTGACGCCGATGCGGTCCTTGACGCTGGCGATCGGGTTGAAGAATTCGAGCTTGAGCAGGATCTCGGCATCGACCCCGTGCTCCTTAGGCAGCCGGTTGAGGCGCACCAGCGGGGTGTTGCCGATCGTCTCGGTGATCGAGCCGTAGACCCGGCCGTGGCCGACCTTCGCCGGTGCGTTGATGGTATCGGCCATCGGGGAACTCCTGCGCGTGTTGAAGGATCTGACAGATCTCGGGTCCGGGACGGGCCGCGCCAAGGGATCGCTCACGCGAGGCCGGCCCGGCCGGTTCCGGACGGGAGGCTGCGATATCGCGTTGCCGCGGCCGGAGCAATCGGGCTAAGTGCCCTTACCGAAAGTTCTTTTCATTATTTCAAGGGCATTCGGCCCCGGATGGAAGGCCTTTATCGATTGGTCCGCGCCTGATGGAATTTCATTCTCCAGCCCCCGTCGAGATGACCGGCGGGATCGGCGCGTCGTCCGCATCGGGAGGGCTGGGACGGCCCCGAGGGCCGACTCGTCGGGTCGCTCTGTTGGCCGGCTTCGGGGTGATCCTGGCGCGGCCGACCTGGGGGAGCGAAGTGGTCCGCCTCGTGCTCGCCACCGCGACGCCGGGCGGCGGCTTTCCAGCCTTCGGCGAAACGCTTGCCCACGCCATCGCGGCCGTCGACCCGACTTTGGCGATCGAGCGGCGTGCCAGCGGCGGGTCGGCCGAGAATGTCGGCATCCTCCGCACCGGCCGGGTCGATCTCGGCCTCGTACAGGGCGCGTACGCCTATCCGGCCCTCGCCGAAGGCGGCGACCTGACCGTTCTGGCGCCGATGTACCCGACGCCGGGCCTGTTCGTGGTTCCGGCCGGCAGTGCGATCCGCTCCGTGTCGGATCTGCGCGGGCGCAGGGTCGTGCTCGGCACCCATAATTCGGGGCTCACCGTCATGGGCCGGAGCGCCCTCAGCGCCTCGGGTCTCGATCCCGAGCGGGACATCAGCCCGATGCTGCTCGACCGGGCCGGCGACGGTCCGGCCCTGGTGCGGGAGGGCCGCGCCGACGCGCTCTGGGGCGGCGGCCTCGACTGGCCGGGCTTCCATGCTCTGGCCGCCGATCCGGGCGGAGCCCGCTTCTTCGGGCCGTCCGAGGCGGGGATCGCGCGCCTCGCGCAGCCGGGCGCGGCGACGCGGCGCCTGACGGTCCCGGCGGGCAGCTTCGCCGGCCAGACGGACCCGATCGAGACGGTCGGATCCTGGAGCTTCGTGCTCGCGCGGCCCGGACTCCGCGAGGACGCGGCCTATCGCGTCGCGGCGGCGCTGGCGCGCACGGACTTGCCCACCGCCCAGCCGAAGAACCTCGTCGGCCTCGTCCCGGCGGAGAGGATCAATCCCGGGACCGCCCGCCTCCTCCGCGAAGCGGGCGTGAGCCTGCGCTGAGTCCGCCGGGCTTCAGCGGAAGGAGGCGACGCGGCGGTCGCGTTTCCGCTCGGCTGCCGGCTGGTAGGCGATCTCGGCGTGGTGGGTGCAATAGGGCAGCCCAGTGATCGACCGGGCGCCGCAGAACCGGAATTCCGGGGTCGTCGGATCGCCGAGCGGCCAGCGGCACATGGATTCCCGCAGGTCCATGATGGTCACGCGTTGCGAGACCGCCAGAGCCACAGGCTCCGGAGCCGGCACGGGCGCGGGCGCGGGAAATTCGGGGGCCGGACGATGGGCGAGGATCGCCACCGGCTCGGGCGCCTGTGTCTCGACCACCGCGATGGCGGTCTCGATCTCGACGGACTTCGACGGCGGCGCGGCGGCGGGAGCCTCCTCGCCACCCCGGGCACGCCCGGCCAGACCGAGGCGATGGACCTTGCCGATCACCGCATTGCGGGTGACGCCGCCGAGCTGCGCAGCGATCTTGCTGGCGCTCTGCCCGTCTTCCCACAACCGGCGCAGCAGCGCCACGCGATCATCCGTCCAGCCGAGAACCGGTTCCATCATCCCCTCCGCCCCCTGCGGCTCGGCTGCGTTCCCGAAAGCGAGGCCGTGTGTTCGGGCCGCCGGACGCCTTATCTCGGCCGACCGTGTCGCCGCGCAGACCGCGCCCTCGCGCGCCGGCTGCCGCACCGCGTGCGACACCCTGTCTCGCCAGGCCACGGGGGAACCCTAGCGCGGCGTTCGCGAGCGTTGCAAGGGCGGCCGGTCCCCCGATGCGGGCCGCCGCGGCGCCTGTCCACCGGCAATGGCGGCGGCCGATGGCCCCTCGGCCGTGCGATCGAGGCGGCCACGCTTGTGCCCGGATCCCGTGGAAACGTGACCCCTCCGCAACAGCGCGGCCATATCGTCCTGCTCAGCCGGCTATGGTGGAACAGGCTGTACGGCCAAGCTCGTTCCGTGTGGCAGAGTGGGCGCGTTACGCGGTTCAAGGAAGCGACGATGGGTTTTCGTCAGGTCAGCCTGCGCATGGCAGTGGCGTTCGGGCTGGCGGGGCAGGTCGCGGCGTGCGGCAGCGTCCCGCGGACTCCGTACAGCGCCGAGCAGGCCGCGCTGGCGACCATCCCCGGCGTCCCCGGTGCGCGCGTCTTCGCCGACGCGTCGGTGGACACGATCGCGGCGCTCGCCGCCAATCCGGAGCGTCGCCTCAAGGGCTTCACGTATCTGGCCCTGTCGGGCGGCGGCGGTGACGGCGCCTACGGGGCGGGCGTGCTCAACGGCTGGACGGCCTCCGGCAAGCGCCCGGAATTCACCCTGGTGTCCGGTGTCTCGACCGGCGCGCTGATCGCCCCCTTCGCGTTTCTGGGACCGGCCTACGATCCCTATCTGACCGAGTTCTACACCAGCGGCGTCGCGGGTGAGCTGGTGGCCTCGCCCAACCTGGCAAACGTGCTGTTCGGCTCCGGATTGTTCGGTGACGGACGCCTGCGCAGCCTGATCGACCGCTACGTCACGGCGGATCTCCTCAAGGCGGTTGCCGAGGAGCATGCCAAGGGGCGGCGCCTCCTCGTGGTGACGACGAACCTCGATTCCCAGCGGGCGGTGATCTGGAACATGGGCGCCATCGCGGCGAGCGGCGTGCCGAACGCCCGGGAGCTGTTCCGCGACGTGTTGGCGGCCTCGGCCAGCATTCCGGCGGTGTTCCCGCCCCAGTTCATCGACGTTTCGGCCGGCGACACGCGTTTCCAGGAGATGCATGTGGACGGCTCGGTGGTGACGCCGGTCTTCACCCTGCCGCAGAGCCTCCTGTTGCGCGACGGACGGATCCGTACGGGCGGCAAGGCCGAGATCTACGTGGTGATCAACGGCCGTCTCGAGCCGGATTTCGAGGTCACGAAGGACAACACGCTCTCGATCGTCGAGCGCTCATTCACGACGGCGAGCCGGGCGCGCTCCCGGGCCACGCTCACCGCGACCTACGCGCTCGCGCGTGCCAACGGCATCGGCTTCAACCTGACATACATTGACGAGAACGGCCCCAAGGCCTCGGCCGCCAAGGGCTTCGACACCGCCTACATGCGCGCGCTCTACGATGCGGGCCTCGAGAAGGGCCGGACCGGCACCTTCTGGCAGCACACGGTTCCGGCTTCGCCGGTCCTCAGAGAGACCGCGAGCGTCGTGGCGCACTGATCGAACAGGTTTTTCCGCGCGCCCGGCAGGGCGCGCGGTGGACGATGTCAGGTCCCGGAGCCGGATTGCCGGCGCAGGCCCGGTCCTGCCGACCTCTTATTTGCCCAGGATCTTCGTCACGAGGCGGCCGAGCGGGGTCGCCGAGCTGGCGTTCCGGTCGTCGCGGTACACGGGACGGTTCTCGTTGCCGAGGATCTTGGTGACGATGCGTCCGATCAGGTTCATGGCTCGGCCCTCCGTTATCGCGCCCAAATGGCGCAGCTTCCTATCAACGGGTGAGATGTGGGCCGCGTTCCAGATCACGCTCCCGATCGGCCGGCTCAGATCTGCATCAGGCGGATGTTGTTGGTGTTGCCGGCCGAATGGAACGGGATGCCGGCGGTGACCACGATGATGTCGTTCGGCTTGGCGAAGCCCTCGTCCTGCGCATGGTGGCGGGCCTTCGTGGTCATTTCCTCGTAGCTGTCGACATCCTCCGTCAGGACGCTGTGCGCACCCCAGAGCAGGCTCAACCGCCGCGAGGTTGCGACGTTCGGGGTCAAGGCCAGGATCGCAGCGGCCGGACGCTTGCGCGCCACCCGTGCCGCCGTGGTCCCGCTCGCCGTGTAGGCGACGATCGCGGCGGCGCGCACGGCCTCGGCGAGATCGGCCGTGGCGGTCGCCACCGCATGCGGCGGCGTCTCCTCCTCGCCCGGCTCCGAGGCCGCGATGATCGAGTGATAGAGCTTGTGCCCCTCCACGCTGCGGATGATCCGGTCCATCATCGCCACCGCCTCGACCGGGTAGCGGCCGGTCGCCGATTCCGCCGAGAGCATCACCGCGTCGGCGCCGTCATAGATGGCGGTGGCGACGTCCGACGCCTCGGCCCGGGTCGGCGCCGGGGCGTTGACCATGGAATCGAGCATCTGGGTCGCCACGACCACGGGCTTCACGGCCAGCCGGCAGGCCCGGATCAGCTCCTTCTGCCGCGCCGGCACGTCCTCGTGCGGGATCTCGACGCCGAGATCGCCGCGGGCGACCATCACGGCATCGGAGAGCCGGATGATGTCGTCGATCCGGTCCAGCGCCTGCGGCTTCTCGATCTTCGACATGATGCCGGCGCGGTCGCCGATGATGCCCCGCGCCTCGATCACGTCGGAGGGCTTCTGGACGAAGGACAGGGCGACCCAGTCGACGCCGAGATCCAGCCCGAAGGCGAGGTCGGCCCGGTCCTTCTCGGTGAGCGGCGAGAGATCCAGCAGGGTGCCCGGCAGGTTCACGCCCTTGCGGTTCGAGATCGGTCCGCCGGTGATCACCTCGGCGGTGATGGAAGTCCGCTCGGGCCCTGTGACCCGCACCCGCACCCGCCCGTCGTCGATGAGGAGTTCCTGGCCCGGCACGACGGCGTCGAAGATCTCCGGGTGGTGCAGCGGGATCGCCTGCTTGTCACCGTCGGCGCCCTCGAGGACGAAGCGCACCGTCTCCCCGGCCTGAAGATCGAGCCGGCCGCCTTGCAGCGTGCCGATCCGGATCTTCGGTCCCTGGAGATCCTGCAGTATGCCGATCGGCCGGCCCACCTCCTTCTCCAGGTCGCGGATCGCCGCGTGGACCTTGGCGTGATCCGCCTGGACGCCGTGGCTGAAGTTCAACCGGAACGTGTCGACGCCGGCGAGGAACAGGGCGCGGAGCTGGTCCGGCGTGGAGCTGGCGGGACCGACGGTGGCGACGATCTTGGCGTGGCGGTGACGGCGCATGCGGGTCTCGCCCTCCTGGGGCTGTCTCTGGGAATCGAGCCGGGCGCTCGGTCGCGCCGCCGCCGAACACAGCGGTGCCCGGCACCGCCGCGGCTCCGGCCAGGCGATGTTTGGCGCGGCGGACTGATTCGGCCGGCGCCTATCTGGCCGTCTCCCGGGCGATCCCGGCAAGCCCGGCGTCGAACACGCCGGTGATGTCGGCGACCGCGTCGGCGTCGCTCATACCCTCGGCGTCGAAGGTCGCGCTCCAGATCACCGTGGACCCTTCACCGTTGGGGCGGACCGCCAGTGTCGCGTTGTAGGCGCGCACCGGCAGGGGGCCCTGAATGAAGCTGTAGCTGTAGCTCATGCCTGTCTCGTCGCGCGCGGTCTCGACTTCCGCGATCGTGCCCAGGCCGCCTTTGACGACGAGGCCGCGGATCTGCGCGCGGATGCCGTCGTCGTCGTCCTCGCCCGACAGGATGCAGCGCTGGACCTGCGGGTGCCAGTTCTGGATCGCGCAGAAATCGCCGATCAGGGCCCAGACGGCAGCCGGCGGGGCCGGGATGTCGCGGCTGCGGGTGACTTCCAGGGCACTGGCTGGTCCGGCGGCCAGAAGGGCCGCACCGATCGCCGTGAGATAAGCACGTTGCACGGTTCGGTCTCCTGGCGTTCGGGCTGACGTGACGCGACTTGGGGCGGAGCCGCCGTCGCGGCGAGTCCCCGTTGAAGGTGCCGTCGCGGGCTCGGTGTGCTACGTCGCGCGCATCTGGATCACCGGAGATGCCCATGGACGATCGCGCTGCGCCGATGCGGCCCGCGACCTGGAGCGGCCCCCTGCGGACGGTCCTGACGACCGGAGCCTCACTTCTGATCGGTCTGGTGGCGCCGACGCTCGCCGCCGCGGGGCCGGACCAATTCCCGCCGGCCACGCCCCAGCCCTTCGAGACCTGCCGGGCCGATCTGATCGCCTGGGTCACGGCGCGGGCCGTGCCGCAGAGCCTCGCCGAGGCGCAGCTCGCCACCCTGACGCCCGATCCGGACGTGCTCGCCGCAACGCAGAGCCAGGGGGAGTTCGTCCGGCCGATCTGGGACTACATCGAGGCCAGCGTCACGCCGGCCCGCATCGAGGCCGGTCAGCGCAAGCTCGCCGAGCACGCCGACACGCTCGCGGCCATCGAGGCCCGGTACGGGGTCGACCGCCACATCCTGGTGGCGTTCTGGGGCGTGGAATCGAGCTACGGCGCGGTGCTCGAAAACGCGGCAGTGGTGAAGCCGGTCGTCCGCTCGCTGGCGACGCTCGGCTGCAGTGATCCCAATCGCGCCACCTACTGGCGCGACGAACTGACGGCAGCGCTCCAGATCCTGGCCTGGAACCAGGCGCCCCTCGACCGGATGCAAGCGGGGCTCACCGGATCTTGGGCTGGCGCCATGGGGCACACGCAGTTCATGCCCAGCGTCTACCAGCGCGAGGCGGTGGATTTCGACGGCGACGGACGACGCGACATCTGGACCTCGGTGCCGGATGCGCTCGCGTCGACGGCTCATTACCTCATCACCCACGGCTGGAAGCCCGGGGCGGGCTGGGGCGCCGAGGCGGCGCTGCCCGAGAATTTCGATGCGGCCCTCGCCGACGAGACGACGGTCCGCACCATCGCGGCATGGCGGGCGCTCGGCGTGAAGCCTGCGCGTGACCGCGCGATGCCGGACGAGGCCGCGGCGACCCTGATCCTGCCCGCCGGAATCCGCGGCCCCGCCTTCCTGCTGCAGCCGAACTTCGCGGTGATCCTGCGCTACAACACGGCCCTGGCCTACGCGCTCACCGTCGCGCTCCTGTCGGATCGCCTGAGCGGCGACCCGGGCCTGGTGCACGACTGGCCGCGGGCCGACCGGCCGCTCACGGCCGACGAGCGGCGCGATCTGCAGACCCGGCTCACGGAGCGCGGCTTCGCCACCGGCGGGGTCGACGGCAAGATCGGCCTCAAGACGCGGGCGGCACTGCGCGCCTTCCAGGGGTCGATCGGATTGCCGGCGGACGGCTATGCCGACGCCACGCTGCTGGACCGGGTCCGGGCGACGCCCTGAGTGGCGTCTACGCCAGGAAGGCGGGCTCGTCCCGGGCCAGCACCCGCTTGACGCTCTCCAGGTGCAGCCGCGCACTCTCGGCGCGTCCCGCCGCCTCCTGGGCCGCCACGTGCTTGACGATCGCCTCGGGCACGGTCTTGAGCGTGCGCCCCGTGCTCATGGCCAGGACCTGCGCCTGCGCGGCGCGCTCCAGATAGTAGAGATCGTCCCAGGCCTCCGCGATGGTCTCGCCCAGCACCATCACGCCGTGGTTCTTCAGGAACACCACGTCCGCCTCGCCGGCGCTCTCGGCGATCCGCCGGCCCTCGGACCCGTCGAGCGCCAGCCCGTTGTAATCCTCGTCCACGGCGATCCGGCCGTAGAAGCGCAGGGCCGTCTGGCCGGCCCATAGCAGCGGCTCGCCCTCCAGCATGGCGAGGGCCGTCGAATAGGGCATGTGGGTGTGGAACGCCGCCCGGGCGCGGGGCTTCAGCCGGTGCAGCTCGGCATGGATGTGGAAGGCGGTGGCCTCGGGCTGACCTTCGCCCTCGACGACGTTGCCGTGGAAGTCGCAGAGCAGAAGGCTCGACGCGGTGACCTCCGCGAAGGCGAGGCCGTAGGGATTGACCAGGAACAGGTCGGGCCGCTCCGGCAGCACCGCCGAGAAGTGGTTGCAGATCCCCTCTTCCAGACCGTTCCGGGCGGCCCAGCGCAGGCAGGCGGCGAGGTCGATCCGGGCGCGACGCACGCTGTCGGCGTTCAGGGGCTCGTTGCTGCGGGCGGGCGGGCTTCCCGGGGCGGTAACGGCGTGCGCCATGCGTGCGGGCTTTCCTAGGTCTCGGGATCGGGCCGGGGACTCGGCCGGTGCCGCACTCTATCTGCTTGCGCCCTTGAGCGCAGCCGATCTGCGCTCAGCTGCGGCCGTCGGTGACGCCGCCGACGAGGTTGAGGCCGAGCAGGAAGTCCGACGCGAAATCCGTGCGGATGACCGGCTCGCGGGGCACCGCCTCGCGCAGGAGATCGCGCTCGCCGCGCTGCGCCGCGACCGCCTCCTCCACCGACACGCGCCGGAACGACAGGCGCGCCCCGCCCCGGACCTGCGCCAGCCGCCCGAGATCCGGCCCGATGACCGTGGCGATCTTCGGGTAGCCGCCGGTGGATTGCCGATCGGCCATCAGGATGATCGGCAGGCCGTTGCCGGGGACCTGGATCGCCCCCATGGCGACGCCGTCGGAGACGATGTCGTGCCCCTTGGCGTGCTTGAGCGGCGTGCCGTCGACGAAGCAGGCCATCCGGTCGCCCCGCGGCGAGACCGTCCAGGGACCCGCCAGGAAGGCCTCGATCTGGTCGGGGGCGAAATAATCGTCCTGCGGGCCCAGCACCACCCGGATCACCCGTCCGTCGCGGTCGAGCCAGGGGGCGACGAGCCGCTGCGGCGCCCCGTCCAGGGTCCGGCCCTCGGCGACGGGCAGGCGGTCGCCCGCAGCGAGGCCGCGCCCGTCGAGGCCGCCGAGCCCCGAGCGGGTATGGGTCGCCGCCGATCCGAGGACCGGCGCCACGTCGAGCCGCCCAGCGACCGCCAGATAGCCCCAGGCGCCCGCATCGCCGGCCCGCACGACGAGCCTCTGGCCGGGTTCCAGGGTGAGCGCGACCGTATCGGGCAACGGCACCCCGTCCAGCGCGACGCGGAAACCCGGCGCGAGCAGGGTGATCCCGACGGGTCCGTCCTCCGCCGAGACGGTGACGCCGCCGGTGGAGATCTCGACGGCGGTGGCGTCGAGAGCGTTCGATGCCGCCCGGTTGGCGGCGGCGTGCATCAGCGGGTCCATGGGACCCGCGGCCGTGATGCCGTAGCGCAGGTAGCCGTGCCGGCCCCCGTCCTGCAGGGTTACGCCGGGTCCGGCGGACTCGATGACGAGGGCGGGCATCAGTGGGGCTCCCCGCGCCGGGCCACCGGGTCGCCTGCCGCCTCCCGGGCTGTCAGGGCGTCGAAGGTCGCGGAATCCACCGGTTCGAAGCGGATCTGGTCACCCGCGGCGACGAAGAAGGTCGGGTCGCGCTCGGGCGCGTAGAGACGGGCCGGCGTCGCGCCGAGCACGTACCAGCCGGTCGGCATCGGCACGGTCGCCACCGCGGCGAGACCCCCGCCGATCATGACGGCGTTGCGCGGATGCGGCGGCCGCGGGCTCGCGCGCCGGGGCACCGCCAGGGCCTCCGGCAGGCCGCCGAGATAGGCGAAGCCCGGCGCGAAGCCGTACATGTAGACCCGAAACGTCGTGGCCGAATGGGTCGACACCACCGCCTCCGGCGACAGCCCGCTGCGCTCGGCGACCTGCGCGATGTCCTCGCCATGCGGAGAAGCGTAGCAGCAGGGCAGGGTCCACAGGGTCGGACTGGACGCGCGCGCGGTCGCGCCCGACACCAGCGCCCGGACCCGTTCGGCGAGCGTCGCGCGGTCGAGCACCAGCGGATCATAGTGCAGCATCAGGGAGCGGTAGGTCGGTACGCGCTCCCGCAGCCCCTCGGGCGGATCCGCCCCGAGGGCGTCGTCCAGCGCCAGGACCCGGTCACTGATCGCCGGGTCGACCGTGCTGCCGAACTCGACCACGAGGGCCGCCTCGCCGGCGTCGAGAAGCCGGGGTTCCGCGACCGCGCTCACGGCCGGAAAGGCGCCAGCGTGACGCCCGCGCCCTCCAGTCGGGTCCGCACCGCGCGGGCCGTGGCGACGGCGTGGGCGGAATCGCCGTGGACGCAGATCGAGCGGATCGGCGTCGGCAGCGTCCGGCCGTCCGCCGTGAGGATCGCGCCCGCCTCGACCATGCGCAGGACCCGGTCGGCCGCCTCGCCGGCATCGGTGATCATCGCGCCGGGCTGGCTGCGCGGGATCAGGAGCCCGGTCGGCGTGTAACCGCGATCGGCGAAGATCTCCTGGTGGACCTCAAGGCCGCAGGCCTCGCCCGCCGGCACCTGGGCGGTGAGCGCGATGGCGAGCAGCGCGAGGTCGCGGTCCACGGCACGGACGGCCCGGGCGATCGCGTCGGCCACCGGCCGCTCCTCGGCGGCGACGTTGGCCAGCGCCCCGTGCGCCTTGACGTAGGTGATGCGGTGGCCGGCATAGGCGGCCAGCGCCTGGGCGGCGCCAATCTGGTAGGCGACGAGCCGCTCGATCTCGTCCGGGCTGAACGGCATCCGCCGCCGCCCGAAGCCCCAGAGGTCGGGGAAGCCCGGATGGGCGCCGACCGCGACGCCGCGCGCCTTCGCCAGCGCGAAGGTCCGGGCCATGATCTCGGGGTCGCCGGCATGGAGGCCGCAGGCGACGTTGGCCGAGGTGACGATCCCGAGGATCGCCGCGTCGTCGCCGCAGGCATAGGCGCCGTAGCCCTCGCCGAGGTCGGAATTCAGGTCCACGCTGGTCATCGCCGCCGCTCCGCGTGCCGATCGGGTCTCATAGGGCCGCAACGGGCTCCGGCTCGCTCGGATCCGCGCTGCAAGAATCGAGCGCGCGGCCCGCCGTCTCGGGCAACAGAAGCGCCGCGACGATCACGAGGCAATAGGCGCCCGCCGCCACGACGCCGATGGCGATGCCGAGTGTCAGCGAGCCGCTGAGATGGCCCACCACGGCCGGGCAGATCGCGCCCGTGGCGCGGCCGAAATTGTAGCAGAAGCCCTGCGCGGAGCCGCGGATCCGGCTCGGGAACAGCTCGCTCAGGAAGGCGCCCATCCCGGAGAATACGCCGGAGAGGAAGAAGCCGAGGGGGAAGCCGAGGACCAGCATCACCGGGTCGGTGATCGGAATCAGCGTGTAGGCCAGGACGAGGAGACCGGCGCAGAAGCCGAACAGAATGAAGCCCAGGCGGCGCCCGATGCGGTCGGAGAGCCAGGCGCTGGTCAAATACCCGACGAACGATCCGAAGATCAGCATCAGCAGGTAGCCGCTGGTGTTCAGGACCGAGAGGTTGCGCTCGGTCTTCAGGTAGGTCGGGAGCCACGTGGTCACCGCGTAGTAGCCGCCCTGCATGCCGGTCGCCAGCAGGCTCGCCAGCACGGTCCGGCCGATCAGCGGCCGGGAGAAGATGTCGAGGAAGCTGCCCGTATCGCCGACGTCGCGCATGGCGGCGCGCGTCTGCCGGTAGACTTCCGGATCCTCGATGTTGCGGCGGATCCAGAAGATCAGCACCGAGGGGAGGGCGCCGAGCCAGAACAGGATCCGCCACGCCACAGCGGGCTCCGCCAGGGCGAACACGGCCCAGAAGGCGATCGCCGCGCAGGCCCAGCCGACCGCCCAGCTCGACTGGACGAGGCCCACCGCCTTGCCGCGATAGCGGGCTTGGATCGTTTCGGCGATCAGCACGGAGCCCACCGACCACTCGCCGCCGAAGCCGAAGCCCTGGAGCGCGCGGGTGACGAGCAGTTGCTCGTAGGAGTGCGTGAAGCCGCTGAGCACCGTGAACAGGGTGAACCACGCGACGGTGCCCTGCAGGACGACCACCCGGCCGTAGCGGTCCGCCAGGATCCCGGCCGCCCAGCCGCCGATGGCCGAGGTTACCAGCGCGGCGGTGGCGATGTTGCCGGCCTCGACCTTGGTCAGGCCCCAGACCACGACCAGCGTCGGGATCAGGAAGGTGTAGACCATGTAGTCGAACGCATCGACGCCGTAGCCCGCGAAGGCCGCGCCTAGCACCCGGCGCTCCGCCGGACTCGTGTCTTTCACCCACATGGCGCAACTCCTTGGCGGACAGGCCGTCATGCGGCCGGGAGGGTCACAGGAACGGCAGGTCGCGGTTGAGGAGGTCGGTGATCAGCATGTGACCGGGCGCGTGGGTGATGCAGAGCGGCAGCCGCGCCGCCATCGCCACCGCCTGGGGGGTGACGCCACAGGCCCAGAAGACCGGGAGCTCGTCGGGCTCGATCGGGACCGGATCGCCGAAATCCGGCCGCGCGATGTCGCGGATACCGATCAGGCTCGGGTCGCCGAGATGGATCGGCGCTCCGTGGACCGCCGGCATCCGGGCCGTGACCTGCACGGCCTTGATGGCGTCCGCCGCCTTCATCGGCCGCATGGAGACCACCAGGGGGCCGTGGAACGGGCCTGAGGGCCGTGTGGTGATCGAGGTCCGGTACATCGCGACGTTGCGGCCGAGGGCGACGTGGCGGAGCGGGATGCCCGCCGCGATCAGGCCGGCCTCGAACGAGAAGGAGCAGCCGAGGACGAAGGTGACGAAGTCGTCCCGCCACACGCCGGTCAGGTCGGGCAGCTCCGCCACGAGTTCGCCGCCCTCGTAGACGCGATAGTCGGAAACGTCGGTGGCGAGGTCGAGATCGGTGCCGAGCGTCGGAAGCGTGCGGGCGCCGGGCTGCGAGACGCCGAGGATCGGGCAGGGCTTCGGGTTCTGCTGGCAGAAGCGGTGGAAATCCTCCGCCATGGCCCGCGGCAGGATCATCAGGTTGCCCTGCGCGTGGGCGGGCACGAGACCCGAGGTGTGGCCCCGGAACCGACCCGCGCGGATCGCGCGCCGCGCTTCCGCCGCATCGGCGAAGACAGGTGCTGCGCCGTCGGCGCCCAGGTGCTGGCTCACCGCGATGATCTCCCTGGCTGGTTGTCGAGCGCCGGGCCGGCATCGTCGGCAGCCCGGATTCCGCAAGATCCCGATCGCTTCAGCGATTCATGTCCTGCCGCAACGATCCCATCGCGCCGCAGGGCAGGCCAATCGTGATTGCGAATGAGGCGCGATAAACCAGTCTTATCGGCCGGCGGCCCAGGTTTCGGCCACGTCCTGGGCGAGGCGGGCCGCATCCGCCACGAAATGGTGGGCCGGCCGCTTCATGTGCATCGCCGTGAAGGTCAGATTCGAGAGCAGCGGCTCGGCCGGCAGGACGCGGAGGGTGCCGGCGCGGATCTCGGCCTCGACCACCGCCGGCGGGATCACGCAGATCCCGAGGCCCTCGATGCCCATCTTCACGATGGTGGCGAGCGAGGCGCTGGTGTGGATCTGGCTCGGCAGGAGGTTCTCCTGCAGGACGAGGTCGCGCAGCTCGACATAGGGGCTGGTGTTGCGCGGGTAGGTGATGAGCGGATGGTGCAGGAGCGCGCCGAGGCTCAGGGGCGCGTCGCCCGGCAGCAGGCCCGGCGCGGCGATCCACGCGACCGGGGTGCTGAACAGGGCACGGTTGACGAAGCTCGGCAGGGTGATTGGTCCCACGAGGAGTGCCAGATCGATCTCGTCGGCGACGAGGGCGGCCTGCATGTTCGGCGAGATGTCCACGGTGATGTCGACGCCGATCCCGGGATGGGCGGCGCGCATGCGCTCGATGAAGCGCGACAGCCACAGATGGACGATCGTCTCGGACACGCCGAGCCGCAGGGTGCCCCGCGTGCGTCCGGTCTCGTGAAGGGCCGCGCTCATCTCGTCCTGCAGAGCCAGGAATCGCTCCGCGAAACCCAGGAGGAGACGCCCCCGCTCCGTCAGGGCGACGTCCCGGCTTCGGCGCTCGAACAGCGTGCCGTATTCATGCTCCAGGGCCGCGATGCGCTGGGAGACGGCCGGCTGGGTCGTATTCACCTTCTCGCTGGCGCGGCGAAAGCTGGAGAGTTTCGCAACCCAGTAAAACACCTCCAAGCTGCGGAAATCCGCCATCCCGCGATTGTCCCGCTCCGCCGTCGTGGCCGATCATATCGCGCCCTCCCGCGCTGGCATGCAAGCCGTCGGCCGTCGCGTGTCGGCGCGGGGATCAGGCCATCCGTCCGCGAGTTCCTCACGTCCACCCGGATGACAACGGCGCGGTTCAGGGCGATGGAAAATCCGAAAGCCCGGCGCTCCCGTGGCGCTTCGGGCGGCACCAATCAGCGAAGGCGCGAAGCCTGAGGGCCTCGTGAAACCCCTTCCAGAAGCACCGACAAGAGCCTGACATCGCGAGCGGAATGCTCAGGTGTGGGCGCAACGGTTTCGGGTGGCCCCACACATGCGGAAACCCCGGGAGCGGAATGCTCCCGGGGTTTTGTCGACCTCGCGACCAGGTTGATCGGGCTGGGATGCAAGGGTCGAGCGAGGGGATCGCCATCCCGCGGCGACCGGCATGCAGAGGACCAGTCCCATGCCAAGTCTCCGCGAGGGGCGATGGCCCCTCGAGTCACGCTCGGCTTAGTACGAGCCGAACTTGTAGTTCAGGCCGGCGCGGACGACGGCGAACTCGGTCTTGGCGGCGGCGCCGTTGAGGTAGGCGGTGCCGTTCGGGGCAGGAGGTTGCCGTAGAAGACGCCGCCGGCGGAGTTCTTCTGGCGGTCGAGGCTGACGTACAGGCCTTCGACCTTCAGGGTGACGGCCGAGGAGCGGAAGAAGTTCAGGAAGGAGTCGGTGGGCAGGGCGTACTCGACGCCGCCGCCGGCGGCCCAGCCGGTGCGGAAGCTGTCGCGGAAGCGGTTGCCGGAGAAGTTCTGGTCGTCCTGGCCGGATCCGTAGGCGAAGCCGCCGGTGCCGTACACGAGGGTGCGGTCGAAGGCGTAGCCGAGGCGGCCGCGGACGGTGCCGAAGTAGTCGAGGCCGTTGCCGCTGGTGGCGACGAAGGCGGGCGGGTTGGAGAAGGCGACGCCGGGGAAGCCCAGGAAGCTGTAGTTCTGGGTGGCGTTGGCGCGGCGGGCGAAGTCGACGTACTGGGCGTCGGCCTCGAAGCCGATCACCACGCCCGAGCCCGGCGTGAACTGGTAGTTGTAGCCGATCTGGGCGCCGCCCGAGAAGCCGTCGTTGTTGTTGCGGTTGTTGACGCTGACGACGCCCGAGGTGCCGGGGAGTTGATCAGCGAGCCGCCCGCAGGGCGTAGCTGGTGGTGTTGCGGCTGTTGGCGTCGAAGCCGTAGCCGGCGTTCACACCGACGTAGAAGCCGGTCCAGGTGAACACCGGCACCGGCGTGAACACCGGCGGCGGCGCAGCGCGGCGCGGCAGGTCGGCGGCGGACGCCGCGGCCGTGAGAGCGGTGAATGCAGCCAGAGAGGCCAGGATCTTGGTCATGTCCGTGTTGGTTCCGTTAGCAGCGTCTGCTGATCTCGACGTATCAGGCGCGCGATCGGGAAGATGTATCTCGCCGGCAACACTTGGAAATTCGCGCGCGTCCCGATCTCGGCATCCTTAACGGTTCTATACCGCAGAAATGTTACTCCAACACGAACAGGAAGATCTATCGTCGTCTACGGGTTGTGCTCCGAGCCGCGGCGCGCAGGATTGCGCCGGCCTGCATTTGGTCGGCGTGCCTGACCAAGCAGCCTGGAGGCCTGCGGCGAAGATTTTTGACGAAGACCTGCGCGGTGGCGCCCGGACGCACGTCGCCGGTGTCGCCCAGGGTCAGCCGCACGCCGTCCGTCCGCGGTCCGGCACGACGGCCCCTCTCGTACGTCTCGACGTACGCGGACGGATCGAAAGCTGATCGATACGGTACGGCCACTTTGCGATTGCAGCTTTCGGGATCGGATCTCGTGGCGGCGTCGCGGGCCGCGGATGCGGCCGATCGCCGGCCGGCGGCGCCTCGACCCTGTCCTGCGGTCTCCGAAGCGCTGGGATAGAGGTGGGCGCCCCGCGATGACGATGCGCCGGGGTCGACTTACCGGCGCGGGGGCTGCGGTTCGAAGTCCAAACCGCATCTCTTCTCGACAGAGGCCTGCTCCAATGCCTTCACCGCTCCCTTGCGGCGCGTGAGTTCGGCGGTCTGATGGTTGTCGCCATCGATGAAGAGAAGGGCCGGCAGGACGATGACCGCACCGACTGTCGTGGCGACTTGGTCGCTGCGGCGCTTTTCATCCTGCGGCCCAACCGCCTGTGCCGCCCGCGCGGAGACCCGTCCCGCCTCTTCGCGGATCTGCGCACAGGTTAAATGGCTGAGCTGAATCGGCGAAACCGACGTCGCCGCGACCTTCTCGGCGTGTGTTTCTGCGGGGATCCTTAACATACGGTACAGATATCGGCTATGGCGTCGTCTGCAAAAATCGGCCGTTATCAAATTAAAGGGGCGCAAAGGACCAGCCCTGAAATAGAAATTTATGTCGAAGAAAGTTCCGGTCGGGTCGATCTATCGCGATCGTGTGACCGATCGCACGGGTTGCACCGGGACGGCTGGACCGATGACGGATGACTTCCAGACAATGTTCGGGCCTCCGAGCGGCATTCCCACGGCTCCTCGCCGGTTGCGACGCGGACTGTCGTTGCGCGGACCTCGATGGGCGGTCAGGCTCGTCGAACATGGCGCGTGTCGAGGGGGCATATCCGGGGACGAATCGGAACGCCCCGGGCTTCGCCGTCGACCCGCCCGCCTGCGGGATCGGTTCTGAGCGCCGGACGACCCCGTTCCGCCCGGATCCCCTCGGCGTTCGGCGCAGCCCACCGCGGTCCCGCTGCCACCGATCCGGTGGCGCTGGCGTGACCGTTGCACCTGAAGGTCTCCATCGGCAAAAACCCTGCCGCGATACGTCTGCGAACGCATCGAAGCGTCTCGCGACCGAGAATGGACCATGACGCACCAATGCGCAGAGGTATCGGCGATCGGCCGCGGACGGCATCGATGAAGGCGGCCGACGAAGGCGATCGCGTGGGCGCCATCTGCCAAGCCCTGCGCCGGGCCATCGTGGAACGGGCGCTGGCCCCCGGCGACCGCCTGCCCGAGGATGCCCTCGGCGAACGGTTCGGCGTGAGCCGCACCATCGCCCGGCAGGCCCTGTTGCGGCTGGCCGGGGAAGGCCTGGTCGACCTCCGCCGCAATCGCATCGCCGTCGTGGCGACGCCGAGTTGGGAGGAGGCGCGTGACACCTTCGACGTGCGCCTCGGCCTGGAGCGGCTCGTGGTGCGCCGCCTCGCCGGACAGCTCAGCCCCGAGCAGCGTCAGATTCTGCTGGATCAGATCGCCCGCGAGGAGGCCGCCCGGGGCGGGCCCGAGGCGCTCTCGATCCGGCTCGCGACCGAATTCCACCTGATGCTCGCCGAGATGACCGGCAGCGCCGTGCTGACCCGGTATGTCGCCGAACTCGGCTATCGCTGCGCCCTGATCCTGTCCCTCTACAGCCGGCCGCATTCCTCGGACTGCGCCGTGAGCGAGCACCGCGACATCGTCGCCGCCCTGGTCGCGGGTGATGCCGAACGCGCCGCCGCGCTCATGGACCACCACCTCGACGCGGTCGCCGAGCGGGCGCGCATCGTGCCCCCGACCCCGCGCGAGCGCGATCTCGGACGCCTGCTGGCGCCCTACGTCGCGGGCGGCGGAGCTTGAGCCTTCGGCGTCAGGCCGTGAGGCCGTGCTTCGCCAGCAGACGCTCGGCGCTGTCGTTCCAGACCTCCATGCCGACGATCAGGCCGTCGCGCACGGTGAAGCGGTCGACGTAGCGGTTGCCCTCGAAGGGCGTGCCGTCCGGCCAGGCGCCGTAGAGCGTCCCGAGGCTGTAGACCGTCGTGACGCCGTCGCCCGGGACCACGTCCAGCCGCTCCATCCGCTTCTTCACCCAGGCGTAGCGCCCGGCATTGAAGGCCGTGACCTCGGACGGATGGTTGAAGACCCGCGCGCCGGTGAACACGATCCGGGTGCCCGGCGCCATGTAGCGGGCGGCCGTCTCGGGATCCGGGACCATCGAGGCCTCGAGATAGGCGGTGACGTTGGCGGCGTCGCGCGCGGTCGCCGCGCTGTGGGTCACATCGGTCATGGCAGGCCTCCTGTCGGCCCTAACGTGCCGCAAAAGGCCGGTCCGTGCATGCAGGAAGTGTATGCACTTTGACACGCGATTGAGCACATTATGCCTCCTAAGGTGCACGCACGCGGCGCCGGGAGCGGCCGAGCACCGGAATCTCGCTGGCATGGAGGTTGCGGTCTTCTGGGGCGACCCGCCCCCGGAGACACGCCATGGCCTCCTTCCTGCCCCCGACCCTGCGCCGCTTCGCGGTGACGACGAGCGCGCTGCTCGGCCTCGCGGTCTCGACCGCGCAGGCGGCCGACACCGTCAAGATCGGCCTCGTGACGGCCCTGAGCGGCCAGTCCGCGAAATCCGGCGAGGCCATCTCCCGCGGGATCGGGCTTGCCATCGACGAGATCAACGCAAAGGGCGGCGTCCTCGGGCGTCCGCTCGAGCTGGTGGCCCGCGACGACGAGGCCAACCCGTCCAAGGGCGTGCTGGCGACCCGAGAGCTGATCCAGCGGGTCGGCGTCGTCGCGGTGGTCGGCGGCCTCGACACGCCGGTCTCGATGGCGATTGTGCCCATCGCCAACCAGATGAAGGTGCCGTTCATCGGCCCCTGGGCGGCCGGCACCGGCATCACCCGCAACGGTGCCGCCGACAATTACGCCTTCCGGGTCTCGGCGGTCGATGCCCTCGTCGACGAGGCGCTGGTCGCCTACGCGGTGAAGACCTACGGGGCGAAGAAGCCCGGCATGATCCTCGTCAACAACGCCTGGGGCGAGTCGAACCAGAAGGGCCTCAAGGACGCCCTGCAGGCGGCCAACCTCCCGGCGGCGGGCATCGAGAAGTATGAGGCCAACGACGTCGACATGGTGCCCCAGTTGTCGCGGCTGAAGGAGGCCGGGGCCGACGCGCTGTTCCTCGTCGGCAATGTCGGTCCCTCGGCCCAGGTGGTGAAGTCCCTCGACCGGATGGGCTGGTCGGTGCCGGTCGTCTCGCATTGGGGGCCGGCGGGCGGCCGCTTCGACGAGCTCGCCGGCCCGAGCGCCGCCAAGGTCCACTTCATCCAGACCTTCACCTTCGCGGGCAACACGTCGCCGAAGGCGAATACGGTGCTGGACGCGCTCAAGGCCAAGTACCCGGCGATCAAGTCGATGGCCGACGTCACCCCCGCCGTCGGCATCGCCAACGCCTACGACGCCACGCACTTGCTGGCGCTCGCCATCGAGGCCGCGGGTTCCACCGAGGGCCCGAAGGTCCGCGACGGCTTCTACAAGATCGGCACCTATCCGGGTCTGATCAAAACCTACGACAAGCCCTTCGCCCCCGGCCAGCACGACGCACTCGGCCCGAACGACTACGTGTTCACCCGCTTCAAGGACGGTGAGATCGTCGCGGTGACCAACTGAGCCCCGCGATGCTGACCTCCATCCTCGTCAGCGGCCTCGGCCTCGGCAGCATGTACGGGCTCGTGGCGCTCGGCTTCCACGTCACCTACGCGGTGTCGGGGACCGTGAACTTCGCGCAAGGCAGCGTCGTCACCCTGGGCGCGGTCCTGGCCTACGCGCTCGGCGTCACCCTCGGCTGGCCGATGCCGGCCGCGATCGTCCTGGCGCTCGCCGGCTGCGCCCTGTTCGGCCTTGTGGTCGAGCGGGCGCTGGTCCGTCCGTTCGTGGCCCGCGGCTCGGATGCGTGGCTCCTGGCGACGGTGGCGGGGGGCATCGTCCTCGACAACACCGTGCTGTTCACCTTCGGCAAGGAGCCGCGCAGCCTGCCCTCGCCGCTGGCGACGAAACCCGTTGAGATCCTCGGGACCGGCATCTACCCGTTGCAGCTCGTGATCCCGGTGGTCGGGATCGCGCTCGCCTTCGCGATCCGCACGGTGTTCCGCCGGACCGATCTCGGCCGCGTCCTCCTCGCCGTGGCGCAGAACGCCGACGCCGCCCGCCTGATGGGGATCGACGTGCGCCGCACCGTGGCCTGCGCCTTCGCGCTCTCGGCGGTGCTGGCCGGCATCGCGGGCCTGCTGATCGCGCCGCTCTTCTCGGTTTCGGCCGAGCTCGGCACGCTGTTCGGCATCAAGGCCTTCGCGGTGGCGATCCTCGGCGGCATCGGCTCCGCCACCGGGGTGATCCTGGCGGGGCTGCTCTACGGCCTCGTCGAGGCCGGCGTCACCGCGACCCTCGGCTCGACCTACACGCAGCTCGTGGTGTTCTCGGTGATCGTCCTGGCCCTCACTCTCCGCCCCGACGGCCTGCTCGGCCGCGCCGCGGTCAACAAGGTCTGACGCGATGCCGTACCTGCGCTCGGCTCCGGCGATGCGGCTTGGCATCGCCGGCCTCACCGCCGCCGCGCTCGGCCTCGTCGCGCTGACCGCGGGCTACAGCCACTTCGTGATCGCCCTCGTGGCGCTGACGACGGTGGCGGGGGTCGGCCTCAACGTGCTCCTCGGCCTGACCGGGCTGATCTCGTTCGGCCATGCCGGCTTCTACGCGATCGGCGCCTACGCGAGCGCGATCCTGACGCTCCACGGCGTCAGTTTCTGGCTGGCACTCCCGGCGGCGGCGCTGATCGCGGCGCTCGTCGGCGGCCTCGTGGCGGTGCCTGCGATGCGGGTGAAGGGCCCCTACCTCGCCATGCTGACGATCGCCTTCGGGTTCATCGTCGAGCACGGCCTGATCGAGGGCGGCGAGCTGACCGGCGGCCAGAACGGCTTGGTCGTCACGGACGCGCCGACGCTCCTCGGCGAGCCGGTGAGTGCGGCCGGGCTCGCGGTGCTGGCGGTGCTCGCGGCCGGCGCGAGCCTCGCCGGGTTCGACCTCCTCGCCCGCAGCCGCCTCGGCCGGGCGATGCGCGCCGTGCGCGACGCCGACGTCGCGGCCGCGGCGCTGGGCTTCGATCCGGTCCGGGTGAAGGCCCTGGCCTTCGCGATCTCCGCGGCCCTGACCGGCCTCGCGGGGGCTGTCCTGCCGCCGCTGATGCTGTTCATCGCGCCGAGCTCGTTCCCGTTCTCGCAGTCGATCCTGTTCGTCCTGTCGGTGATCGTCGGCGGTGCCGGCACGGTGCTCGGCCCGCTCCTCGGGGCGCTCGTCACCGTGCTGCTGCCGGAGGCGCTGTCCGGCCTCGCCGAGTACCGCCTGCTGTTCTTCGGGGTCGCGACCCTCGCGGTGCTCTGGCTGGTGCCCTCGGGGCTGGTCGGCAGCCTAGCCCGGCTGCTGCCCCGCGGCCGCGCCGCGCCGGCCGCCGGGGACAGCGAAGAGGTGTCGCTGGCCGGCACGACGGCGCGCGATCCCCTGGTCCTCGAGGGCATCGGCATCCGTTTCGGCGGCATCACGGCTGCGGAGGGGGTCGACCTCACCGCCCAGCCGGCGGCGGTCACCAGCGTGATCGGCCCGAACGGGGCCGGCAAGACCACCGTGCTGAACATGATCTCGGGCTTCTACCGCCCGACCGCCGGGGCGATCCGCCTGGGCGGACGCGACCTCGCCGGCCGGCCGGCGCACGTCGTCGCCCGCGCCGGCATCGCGCGCACCTACCAGACCACGCGCCTGTTCGGCTCGCTCCCGGTGGTCGACAACGTCGCCCTCGGCTTCGCGCCGGGCCGGCTGTGGCGCCGCGCGCAGGCGCAGGACCGCGCGACGGCCGCGTCGCTCCTCGCGTTCGTCGGCTACCGGGGCGCCCTCGACCGCTTGGCCGCCGAATTGCCCCATGTCGACCGGCGGCTCGTGGAGATCGCCCGGGCGCTCGCCGGCGGCCCCACGGTGCTGCTTCTCGACGAGCCCGCCGCCGGCCTGTCGCGGGCCGACACCGACCGGCTGGCCGGCCTGATCCGCCGGATCGCCGACAGCGGCGTCGCGGTCGTCCTGGTCGAGCACGACATGCCGCTGGTGATGGGCATCTCCGACCACATCCTCGTCATGGATGCCGGGCGCCCGATCGCACGCGGCACGCCCGCCGAGATCCGGCGCGACCCGGCGGTCCTGCGCGCCTATCTCGGCGGCGCCGACACGCCCGCCCGGCCGCGAAGCACGCCGTGGCAGGGGCCGGCGGATGCCGTCCTCTCCGTCCTCGACCTGACGGCCGGCTACGGCGCCGCGCCCGTCCTCGAGGGCATCCATCTCGACGTGCGGCCGGGCGAGACCGTCGCCCTGCTGGGCGCCAACGGCGCCGGCAAGTCCACGGCCATGCGGGCTCTCGCGGGACTGCTGCGCCCGGTGGCGGGATCGATCGTGTTCGACGACCGGCGCGTCGAGGCGCTGCCCGCGCACCGGATCGCCCGCAGCGGCCTCGTCCTGGTGCCGGAGGGCCGACAGGTCTTCCCGGAGCTCAGCGTCATCGAGAACATCCGCCTCGGCGCCTTCGGACGCGGGACGCCGATCGACCCGGCCGAGGTCGAGCGCCTGCTCGACCGGTTCCCGCGGCTGCGGGACCGGGCAGCGAGCCGGGCGGGCCTGCTCTCCGGCGGCGAGCAGCAGATGCTGGCCATCGCCCGCGGGTTGATGGCGCATCCGCGCATCCTGCTCCTCGACGAGCCGTCGCTGGGCCTCGCCCCGGCGATGATCAACGCCCTCTACGCCACCGTGGCCGAACTGCGCGACGAAGGCGTCACCATCCTGATCGTCGACCAGATGGCGGCGCTCGCCCTCACGGTCGCCGACCGCGGCTACGTGCTGGAGCAGGGCCGGGTGGTCGCGCGCGGAACCGCCGCGGCGCTGTCGGCGGACAAGGGGCTGGAAGCGGCCTATCTCGGTGCGGCGTAACAGGGTCTCCACATGGACACGAATGCGGGCCACGGCCGCTACAGCTTCAGCGCGCTCCCGGACCGGCCGGTCTACGACTGGCCGGAGGGCAAGCGCCTCGCCGTCTATGTCGGGCTGAACCTGGAGACTTTCGCGTTCGGCGAGGGCCTGGGCGCCGAGCTGGCGCCGGGCGGCCCGCAGCCGGACGTGCTCAACTACGCGTGGCGCGACTGGGGCAACCGGGTCGGCGCGTGGCGGATCGCCGAGATGCTGGACGCCCTGGCGATGCCCGCGAGCGTGCTGGTCAACAGCAACCTCTACCGGGACTGCCCCGGGCTGATCGAGGCGTTCCGCGCCCGCGGCGACGAGATCGTCGGCCACGGGCGGACCAACGCGGAGCGGCAGGGCACCCTCGACGAGGCCGCCGAGCGGGCCCTGATCGCCGAGACGACGGCGGTGATCGCCGCGCGGGAAGGCCGCCCGCCTTCCGGCTGGCTCGGCCCCTGGATCTCGCAGTCGCGGGTGACGCCCGACCTGCTCGCCGAGGCAGGCTACCGCTACCTGCTGGACTGGGACCACGACGATCAGCCCACGTGGTTCGCGACCCGCAACGGCGGCCGGATCCTGACGGTGCCGTACCCGCAGGAACTCAACGACATCCCCGCCATCGTCGCCCGCAAGGAGACGGGCCGCCAGTTCGCGGACGCCATCGTCGACGCCTTCGACGAGATGTTGGAGCAGTCCCGGCGTGCGCCCCTCGTCATGGGCATCGCGCTCCACCCCTACATCGTCGGACGACCGCACCGGCTGCGGCCCCTGCGGCGGGCGCTCCAGCACATCGCCGACCACCGCGGCGACATCTGGCTCACCACCGCCGGGGCGATCGCCGACCACATCGTCGCGCAGGAGGCCGGGCCGCGCTGACGCGGCCCCAGTCCGGGCCGGAGGGCCTCAGAGCACCTGCGAGAGAAACCGGCGCGTGCGCTCGTCCTGGGCGGAGGCGAAGAAGGTCGCGGGCGGGCCGTGCTCGACGATGACGCCGCGGTCGGTGAAGTAGATGTGGTCGGCGACGTCGCGGGCGAAGTTCATCTCGTGCGTGACGAGCATGCAGGTCATGCCCTCCTCGGCGAGTTCCCGGATCGTCACCAGCACCTCTTTGACCGTCTCCGGATCGAGGGCGGCGGTGACCTCGTCGAACAGCATCACGTCCGGCCGCATCGCCAGCGAGCGGGCGATGGCCACGCGCTGCTGCTGGCCGCCGGACAGCTCGCCGGGATAGGCGTTCTCCTTGCCGGCCAGCCGGACCTTGGCGAGGAGCGCCCGCGCCCGCGCCTCGACCTCGCGCTTCTCCTGACCGAGGACGTGGATGGGAGCCATCATCACGTTCTGCAGCGCGGTCTTGTGCGGGAACAGGTTGTATTGCTGGAACACCATGCCGACCTTGCGGCGCAGCGCCAGCTTGTCGAGCCGCGGATCGGTGACGTCGATCCCCTCGACCTCGATCGAGCCCGCGGTGACCGGCACCAGCGCGTTGATGCAGCGGATCAGCGTCGACTTGCCCGAGCCCGAGGGGCCGATGATGCAGACGACCTCGCCCTTGCGGACGTCGAAGCTGATCCCCTTCAGCACCTCGAACGTCCCGAAGGACTTGTGCACGTCGGCGATGCGGACGATCGGCTGATCGGGCGTCCAATTCGGGGACGGGGTTTCGGCCAGGGTCGCGCGCGTCATGGTTTCAACGGGTCTCGAAGCGGCGTTCCAGGGCGGCGGTGAACCGGTCGATCGGGTAGCAGTAGAGGAAGAAGCAGAGCAGGGCGAAGCCGTAGAGCGGGGCGAACAGCTCGGGGCGGCCGCCCTCGGCGGCGTGCACCTGTGCGGTCAGCGTCAGCATCTCGGTGACGCCGACGATCGACGCCTGCACCGTCGCCATCGCGATCAGCGAATAGACGTTCATCCAGGGCGGCAGCATCCGCTTTGCGCACTGGGGCAGGATGATGCGCCACATCGTCTGCCGACGGGTGAAAGCCAGGGATTCGGCGGCCTCCCACTGGGTGTTCGGCACCGAGCGCACCGCGCCGCGGACGATCTCGGCGACGTTGGCCATGACCGGCAGGCTGAAGCCGAAGGTCGCCTTCACCCAGTCGGGCAGCGGCACGCGGAGGCCGAACACCGTGATCTGGAACGGCACGAGGAACATCACGAAGAACAGCAGCACCAGCCAGGGCACGTTGCGGAACACCTGCGTGGCGCACCACGCGAGGCGGGGCAGGATCCGCCCCTCCGCCAGCATGGCCAGCCCGAGCCCGATGCCCGCCACCGTGCCGATCGCCATCGCCATCAGCGAGATCGCCACGTTGAAGGCGAAGCCCGTGAGCAGGAGCGGCGCCCACTTGATCACGACCTCCAGCGGCGACAGCGCGGCGGCCCCGCCCTGCGCCCAGGCCGGGACGGCGACGAGGGCGAGCCCCGCGAGCAGCCAGAGATGGGCCGGGCGCAGGCGCGACGCTGCGCGGTCCTTCGGGAGCGCGAACGGCAGGAGGACCGGCAGGTCCCCCGGTCGCCGGCCCTGCGAATCTGGGGCGCTCATCGGCCGTATCCCGGGATGCGCAGGGCGCGCTCCCAGCGGTGCATGATCCAGACGAGCACGCCGACGAGGACCGCGTAGGTCGCCAGCAGCACCAGCATCATCTCCAGGACGTTCTGCGACTCGGACCAGATCTGCTTGACTGCGTACAGGGTCTCCGGGACCGCGATGGCGTAGGCCAACGTGGTGGTCTTCAGGAGGTTGATGAGGTTGTTGTTCAGGGCCGGCAGGCACACGCGCAGGGCCAGCGGCAGGACGACGTACCGGTAGGCCTTGAAGCGGGTATAGCCCAGGGCCTCGGCGGCCTCGATCGTGGTCCGGGGCACGGCCTCGATGCCGGAGCGGAAGATCTCGACGTTGAACGCGCCCGCGAACAGCGACAGCGAGATGATCGCCCACTGGACGTTGGTGAGGATCGGCGCGCGCAGGCCGTCGGCCGAGCGGATGTCCGGGAGCAGCGTCCCGAGGCCGAAGTAGAAGAAGAAGATCTGCACGAGCGGCGGCGTGTTGCGGAACACCACCACGAAGCCGTTGACCAGCGCCCGCAGGACGCGCGACGGACCGCTCTGCAGGAGCGCCCCGACGGCGCCGATGACGAGGCTCGCCAGGATGGTGCTGATCCCGAGGATTAGCGTCATCCGCAGGCCGGCCACGTACCGGTCCCAGTCGTAGGGATCGTAGAAGATTGTGAAGTTGAAGCCCGTGGTCTCGTAGAGCTGCTGGAACCACGCCTGGATCGTGGCGATCATCGCGGGTGAACGCCCGGCTTCGTCGTGCAGGCGCGCATCAGTTGGTCGCGTTCTTGTATTTCTCGTGCATCGCCTTCGAGTAAGCGGTCGGCTCGATGCCCCACTTCTTCTCCTCGTTGACGATGAAGCCGGTCTTCATCCAGTCCTTGGTGGCGTCCTCGACCGCGGCCTGGAGCGTGGTGTTGCCCTGCGCCACCGCCATCATCCACGGGGCGTCGAGGATGCCCTTGAGCGGCAGCGCGTAGTTGGCCTTCCAGTCGTCGTCGAGCAGCTTACCCTGCAGCATGCTCTGGTCGTAAACGTAGCCGATGCAGTTGCCCTGCTTGAGCGCGAAGAGCGGCTTCTCGGATCCGTCGAAGGCGACGATCTCCGCCCCGTAGGTCCGCGCGACGTCCTTGTTGTACCAAGCCCCCGAGGTGGCGCAGACCGGCTTGCCCTTGAGCTGCGCCCAGTCGGTGATGCCGGACGACTTGGGCAGCAGGACGTTGACGAAGTCGGAATAGTAGTTCGGGTCGATCGCCTGGACGACGCGGCGGCGCTCCGGCTTGTCCGAGAGGGTGGCGATCAGCAGATCGACCTTGCCCTGCTGCAGGAACTCGATCCGGTTGGCCGAGACGACCGGCACGAGTTCGAGCTTCACGCCCAGGCGCTTGGCGAGGTCGGCGGCGAGGTCGGGCTCGAGGCCGATGATCGTCCCGCTCGG
This sequence comes from Methylobacterium sp. XJLW, assembly GCF_003254375.1. Lineage (NCBI taxonomy): Bacteria > Pseudomonadati > Pseudomonadota > Alphaproteobacteria > Hyphomicrobiales > Methylobacteriaceae > Methylobacterium > Methylobacterium sp. XJLW. Next base: position 3,238,486 of record NZ_CP016429.1, read on the forward strand.
GTCGCGGAAGCCGAACGGCTTGTAATCCGCCTTCACGCCGACGATCAGCGTCCCGCGCTTCTTGATCGCGTCGACGCCGTCGGCGGCCGTGGCCCGGCCGGGCAGCGCGACGGCCGAGAACGCCGCGAGCGCGGCCAGCGCACCGGTCGTCAGAAGGGTGCGGATCGTGAGGCGCATCGGATCTTTCCTGCTCGGGTCAACCGATCTTGGCATGGTTTCTAGCAATCCACGAGCCATTAGCCGGCGCATCAACTGAAACGTGCCAAGGCGAAGGGCGTGAGATCGACTGTGCCGCCGGTCCCGGCCAGTTCTGCCGCGACGGCCTCGCCGATGCCGGCCGAGTGCTTGAAGCCGTGCCCCGAACAGGCGGAGACCACCGTGACCCGGTCCATCGCGGTATGCCGGTCGATGATGAAGCCGCGGTCGGGGGTCACCGTGTAGACGCAGGCCGCGGCCTGGACGACCTCCGGGGTCGCGCCGGCCACCCGGTTCGCGACGCGCAGCCGGTACATCTCGGCGGATTCGGACAAGTCGACGCGGCGCTCCACCCCGTCTGCACTGGTAATGGTGTCGTACTGCTCCGTGGCGACCTTGATGGACCCGTCGAGCGGCGGGAAGCCGTAGAGGTATTCGGTGTCGCCCGTCCCGTACATCCAGATGAAGACCGGCGAATGCGGCCCGTAGGCGGTCTCGTCCGCCAGCGCGTACCAATGCAGGAGCTGACGGCGGACGGTCAGGAGCCGGTCGAATGGGCTCCCGAGCAGCGGGGCCGTCCAGGCGCCCGCAGCCACGACGGCGCGGTCGGCCAGGATGGTCCCCTCCGCGGTGTCGATACGGACGCCGCTCCCGTCCTGCTGCAGCCCGACCACCGCGCAGTTCGTGCGGATCTCGGCGCCCGCGGCCCCCGCGCGGCCGAGCTGCGCCGCGAGGCAGCGCTCCGGGAACACGTAGCCGCCGCCCGGCTCGTAATAAGCCTTCTCGTCGCCCGCGAGGTTGAGGAATTGCGGGAACCGGCGGGCCACCGCCGCACCTTCGAGCACCTCGTGGGCGATGCCGGCCCCCTGTGCCGCGCTGATCGAGCGTCCGACGAAATCCGGCTTCCCGTGATGGGACGAAGTGCCGTGGCCGGGTGCCATGACGAGGGCGCCGCAGGCGTTCAGCAGGGTCTCGCCGGTCTCGGCCTCCAGCTCGCGCCAGATGCGGTGCGAGGCGGTGACGAAGGGAACGTAGTCGGCGCCCTCACCGACCGCCTGCCGGGTGATCCGCGTCTCGCCGTGGCTGGACCCGAGCGCGTGGGGCGGCGCGAAGCGGTCGAGCCCGATGACCGCGGCGCCCCGCTTCGCCAGCTGGTAGAGCGCGGCGCTGCCCATCGCGCCGAGTCCCAGAACGGCGACGTCGTAGCGGCGGCTCACGGCCGGCACTCCTGGAGGCTGCCGGGACGGGACGCCGCCGCAGCGCGGAACGGGGGCAAGTCGGCAGGTCGAGGCATCCGGAGGCGGTCTCGCGCGGCACGGGAAGACGACACACAGGATGATGGATGCCACGCATCGCGTTTGACCAGGACGGACGGTTTCTTGCACGGCTGAGCCGTGTGAGGCCGGAGAGCGCTGGCGGAATGGCTGCAGAGACCGCGGATTCACCGCAGGAGATCGGCTTCATCCTCGTGCCCGGCTTCGCGCTGATGTCGTTCGCCTCGGGCTGCGAGCCGTTCCGCGCGGCCAACGATCTCGCCGGGCGGCCGCTCTACCGGCTGCGCTACTTCGGCGAGGCGGAGGGCCGGGTCGCCGCCTCGTCGGGCGCGGAGGTCCCCACCGAGGCGCTGCCGCGCCAGCGCGGCCATCTCCATACCCTCTTCGTCTGCGCGGGCGGCGAGCCGACCGGGTGGGACAGGCCCGAGATCCACGCGACCCTGCGGCGGATGGCTCGGCTCGGCGTGCGCATCGGCGGCATCTCGGGCGGTCCCTACCTGATGGCCGCGGCGGGCCTTCTGGCCGATCGCGCGTTCACGCTCCACTGGGAATATGCCGGCGCCACGGTCGAGACCTTCCCCGACGCGCGCCTGAACCGGGCGCGCTACGTCGCCGACGGCGATCGCCTGACCTGCGGCGGCGGCGTCGCGCCCCTGGAGATGGCCCACGCCCTGATCGCCGAGCGCATGGGTGAGGCCTTCGCCCGCCGCGTCTCCGACTGGTTCCTCCACACCGCCATCGGCGCCGCCGACGACCCGCAGCGGGCCTCCGCGGTCGAGCGCTATGGAATTCACCATCCGGCCCTGCTGACGGTGCTGGAGACGATGGAGAAGACGGTGGAGGCGCCGCTCGGCCGCCTCGCCATGGCGCGCCTCGCGGCGATCAGCCCGCGTCACCTCGACCGGCTGTTCCTCGAGAAGCTCGGCTTGAGCTTCTCGGCCCAGTACAAAGCCATCCGCCTCGCCCATGGACGGCGCCTGTTGCGCCAGAGCCCGCTCCGGATCGGTGAGATCGCGACCGCCTGCGGGTTCGCGAGCGCGGCCCATTTCGCCCGCTGCTACCGGTCCCAGTTCGGCTGCAGCCCGTCCGCGGAGCGAGCGTGACGACCGTTCGGGCAATCCGAGCGGTCAGTCCCGCGCGTCCGGGAGAGCCTTCGGATCGGCGGGATCCCCCCGGCGCAGCGCGACGCCGCTGGTGCCTTGGGCCAGCATCGCCCGCAGCAGCGCCTCCATCTGCCCGGCGGCCGCCTCGACCGAAAGGCCGCCCTCCCGGATGTTCGAGATGCAGTTGCGCCGGGAATCGGGCAGCCCCGGCTCCGGGCCGAACGTGACGTAGCAGCCGAGGCTGTCCGAGGCCGACAGGCCCGGCCGCTCCCCGATTAGCACCACGACGCAGCGCGCCCCCAGCCGCGCCCCGATGGGATCGCCGATCGCCACCCGCCCCTGGCTCGCGACGACCACCGGGGCGAGGCTCCAGCCCGCCCGGCGCACCCGCGCCGCGAGCGCCGTGGCGGCGGGGACCGCGTTCAGCGCGACCGCCGTCGCCGAGAGCCCGTCCGCGATCACGATGGCGACGTCGAAGCCCGGCCCGTGACCGTCGAGCACCGTGGCGGATTCCGGAGCGAGGCTGCGGCCCCGGTCCGGCCGGCGCAGGTACTCCGTCCGGTCGGACACGGCGGAGCGGACCTCCACCGACTCCAGGCCCTGGGCCCGCAGCGCTGCGCCGATCGCGGCCGCGTCAAGGGGCGTCCAGACCGCCTCGCGGGCGCGGGCATGGTCGAGGCCGAAGGCGAGCGCCGCGCCGGTGGGAAGGCCGGCGCCGTGCGCGCCCAGGGCGATGCGGGCCTGGGTCAGCCCGCGCAGATCGCGCAGCGTCGGGGTGCCCGCGTGGGCCGGCTTGGCCGGCTCGGTCGGGTCGCTCACGCGGCCCGCCCGGGCAGGAGCCGGGAGGCCGCGGCGAGGGCCGGGGGCAGCACGCCCGTGGCGCTGGTGAGCCGGCCCTGCGCGTCCGTGATGCGCACGTCCCGGAGCCACGCCTCGAATTCCGGGGCCGGCGGACGGCCCAGGGTCTCGCGGGCGAAGACCGCGTCGTGGTGGGACAGCGACTGGTAGTTCAGCATCACGTCGTCCGCCCCCGGCACGGTGATGACGAAGTTGACGCCGGCTGCGCACAGCAGGGTCAGGAGCGCGTCCATGTCCTCGCCGTCGGCATCGGCGTGGTTGGTGTAGCAGACGTCCACGCCCATCGGCAGGCCGAGCAGCTTGCCGCAGAAGTGGTCCTCCAGCCCGGCCCGGATGATCTGCTTGCCGTTGTACAGGTATTCGGGGCCGATGAAGCCCACGACCGTGTTGACGAGGAGCGGGTCGAACTCGCGCGCCACCGCGTAGGCGCGCGCCTCCATGGTCTGCTGGTCGACGCCCCAATGGGCGTCGGCCGAAAGGGCCGAGCCCTGGCCGGTCTCGAAATACATGACCTGGCCGCCCGCCGGGCAGCGGCCCAGCGCCCGCGCCGCCTCCGAGGCCTCGCGCAGGACGGCGAGGTCGACGCCGAAGCCGGCATTGGCCTTCTGCGAGCCCGCCACCGACTGGAACACGAGGTCGACAGGCGCGCCTTTCGCCATGGCCTCGATCGCCACGGTGACGTGGCCGAGGCAGCAATGCTGGATCGGCACGTCGAGGCGCAGCCGCAGGGTCTCCAGAAGCTCGACGATGCGGATGTAGTCCGGCAGGGAATCGGTGGCCGGGTTCACGCCGATGACCGCGTCGCCCGAGCCCATCAGCAGGCCGTCGAGGGCCGAGATCAGGATGCCCTCGGACGAGTCGGTCGGATGGTTCGGCTGGTTGCGGGTGGCAAGGCGTCCGGGCAGGCCGATCGTGGAGCGGAAGCGCGTCACGACCGGCCGCTTGGCGGCGACGGCGACGAGGTCCTGCAGCCGGCAGATCTTGGAGACCGCCGCGACCATCTCGGGGGTGAGGCCGGGCGCGAGGGCGGCGAGCGCCCGCGCGTCGGCGGCGGGGAGAGCAGCCACTCGCGGAAGGCGCCGACCGTGAGGGACGAGACCGGCGCGAAGGCCGCCGCGTCGTGCCGGCGGGCGATCAGGTCGGAGACCTCGTCCTCCTCCGAGGGGATCAGCTCCTCGGCCAGGAAGGTCTTCAGCGGCAGGTCCGCCAGCGCGATCTGCGCGGCCAGGCGCTCGACCGGCCCGTCGGCGCAGAGGCCGGCGAGCTGGTCGCCGGACCGCTCCGGCGTCGCCTTGGCGAGGAGGCGGCGCAGGTCGGGGAAGGTGAAGCGTGTGCCTTCGATCGTCGTCGCGTAGGCCATGGCGGGCGCTCCCGGCGCGCTGTCGGACGTCAGGGAACCCGATCCTGCAGGATGTCGAGGCCGCCGGGGAGCGCGAACGGCACCGCCATCGGCGAAACTGACGCCTTCTGTTCGGGATCGCGCGCGGCGGATGCCCGCCCTCAGGCCGGGAGCACGACCACCTTCGTCTTGACGGGCGTCTGCGCGTAGAGATGGATCATGTCCTGGCTGAGCAGGCCGACGCAGCCGCTGGTGATGCCCGTACCGATCGATTCGGCGTCGCTGCTGGCGTAGATCGTGTAGAGCGTATAGGCGCCGTTCTGGTAGAGGTGGAGCGTGCGGGCGCCGAGCGGGTTGTCGAGTCCGCCGGGCATGCCGCGGGCGTATTTCGCCGCCTCGGGCTGGCGCCGGATCATCTCCTTGGGCGGGGTCCAGGTCGCCCATTCGGACTTGCGACCGACATACGCGTTGCCGTTCCACAGGAAGCCCTGACGGCCGACATTGGCGCCGTAGCGCGTGGCAGCGCCGTCGCCCTCGATGCGGTAGACGTAATAGTTGGCGGGATCGACGACGATCGTGCCGGGCGCCTCCGACGAGGCGTACTGGACGGTCCGCCGATAGTATTTCGGGTTGACCTTGCTGATGTCGACCGCCGGGATCGGGAACTTCTCGTTCGGCATCGGCCCGTAGGTCTTCGCCGCCTCGGCCATGAGCAAGGTGTCGGTCGTCCCGCACCCGCCGAGCGAGAGGGCGCCGATTCCGAGAGCCGAGCCGGCCAGGAACGACCGGCGGCTGAGAAGCCCCGCGTCGGGTCCGGGGCGCCCGCGCTCGTCGAGCCCGCCGGCCATGCGATCGTCCGTCATCATCGCCCTGGACTTCCCTGTCCTGCAGCCCGGCGCGACCGCACAACGTGCCTCCGTCGCGCGAAAGGCCAAGCTTGAGAGTGCCGCGTGCCAGCGCGCCTGGCAAGCTTGTCTCTACAGAGCCGAGAGCAGGCGAATTGCGTCGCAAGTGTGGTCGATATCCGCGATCTCCAGACTTCGTCGCCGAACATCCGATGCGCATGGGCCTGCAGCGCGTGTCCTTCGGGACGGTGTCCCGATCCCGCCTGCCGACGCGCGGCAGGCCGGTCCCGTCGCCGGTTCAGGCTTCCGGATGTCGCCTGAGGGCGTTCGAAAGCCTCAGAACTGCACGCCGCGGGTCAGGCTTCCATCCACAACGAGATTGGTGCCGGTGATGAAGCTCGCGGCAGGGCTCGCCAGGAAGACGGCCGCGCGGGCCACCTCCTCCGGACGCGCCATCCGGCCGGTCGGGTTCAGCCGGAGCGCCTCGGCGAACAGCGCCGGGTTGCCGGTCTCGATCTGGTGCCAGACGCCGCCCGCGAAATAGGTGTTGCCGGGCGAGACCGAGTTGGCGCGGATGTTTCGGGGCGCGAGCTGGAAAGCGAGGCCCTGCGCATAGTGGATCAGCGCCGCCTTGAAGGCGCCGTAGGGTCCGGCCGCGAAGTCGATCTCGCGCCCGGAGACGCTGGAGATGACGACGATCGCGCCGGCCTCGGAGCGTTCGAGGAACGGCATCGCCGCCTCGACCGCCGTGACGGTGCCCATCATGTCGACCGTGAAGCCGCTGCGCCACGCCGCCTCGTCGCTTCCGACGGCCAGCGCGCTCACGTTCGGCACCACGATGTCGAGGCCGCCGAGCTCCCCTGCGGCCTCGGCGACCCAGCCGCGCAGGGCGGCGGGATCGGCGACGTCGAGGGCGCGCCCGGTCGCCGCCACGCCCTTGGCGCGCAGGGCGTCGACCTTGGCGGCGACCTCCGCGGCGTTGCGGGCGCAGAGGGCGACCGCCGCCCCCTCGTCGGCAAGCAGGTCGACGATCGCCGCGCCGATGCCCTTGGTGCCGCCGGTCACCAGCGCCCGGCGGCCTCTGAGCCCGAGATCCATGCCATCCTCCTCCGTCGCCGATCAGGCGTGGGCGATCGCCTTCGTGATCGAGGCGCCGAGCGTGTACTTCGGATCGACCATGTTGCCGAGCCGCACGCGCCCGCACTGCGTGAGCAGCATGTAGGCATCGATCTCGTCGAAGCCGAAATCGGCCGCGAGCCAGCGGACCAGCTCCCGGTAGGCGATGCGCGCGGCGTCCTCCATCGGCCGGGCCGAGCCGATCGTCATGTAGAAGTCGGCGGTCTCCAGCCGCGGCCAGCGGAAGGTCCAGCCCTTGATCAGGTCGATCTGCACCGTCGTGTGGGTCGGGTGCTCCACCGCGACGCCGCAGAGCTCGCCGTCGCCCTGCGCGGCGTGGCAGTCGCCCAGATAGAGCAGCGCGCCCTTGGCATTCACCGGCAGGTAGATCACCGCGCCGACGCCGACGTCGGGCAGGTCCATGTTGCCGCCGTAATAGTCCGGCTGCAGCGAGGAGATCGCCTCGATCTCCGGCGAGGTGCCGATCGTGCCGATGAACGGCTGGTAGGGCAGCGTGATCCGGTCGTTCCAGCGCACGCCGTTCTCAGCCGTCACCTCGAGCTTGCGCACCCGCTCGGGCAGGGACGGGTTGAGGAGCGCGGTGTCGCCGGTGGCGACGAGGCCGCCGAATTCCGGCATGATCAGCGTCGTGCCGCAGGGCTGCGGGCCGCGCGGCCGGATCGAGCGGATCGCCACCGCGAGGCAGTCGCCCTTCTCGGCGCCGTTGACGTAGATCGGTCCGTTCTGCGGGTTGAGATAGGGGAAGTTCAGGATCTGCGTCGGGCTGTCGGTCTCGTGGCGGATCTTGCCCTCGAAGGCGTCGTGGGTCTCGACGGTGACCACGGCGCCCGGATCGACGGTGAGGACCGGCTCGGCGAAGGGCCCGTAGACGTAGTGGTAGCGGCCCTGCTCGGCCTCCGTGATCGTGTGCTCCTGGCCGGACTTGCCGCCGGCGACACCCTTGCGGGCCATGATGGACTGATCGAGCCACTGCATGGTCGTCTCTCCCTTGGTTGACGGATTGAGGTGTCAGACGGCGAGGTGGCGCCGGACGAGGTCGCGGTCGTCGAGGTCCCGGGCCGTCAGCTCCGCGACGATCCGGCCCTTGTCCATGACGTAGCTGCGCTGGGCCATGGCGCGGATCAGGTCGAGGTTCTGCTCCACGAACACGATCGTGACCCCGGTACGGCGGTTGAGATCGACCAGGGTGCGGCCGATCTGCTGCACCACCGAGGGCTGGATGCCCTCGGACGGCTCGTCGAGGAGGATCAGGGCGGGTCCGCCGACGAGGACGCGGCCGATGGCGAGCTGCTGCTGCTGGCCGCCGGAGAGGGTTCCGGCCCGCTGCCCGCGCCGCTCCCGCAGGATCGGGAACGGCCCGAAGGCGCGCTCGTAATCCGGCCGCTCGCCCTTCGGCAGCAGGGACGCGCCGACCGTCAGGTTGTCGGCGACGCTCATGCGCGGGAAGACGTCGCGGCCCTGGGGCACGTAACCGATGCCGAGGCGGGCGCGCCGGTGGGCGGCGAGGCCCTCGACCGCGGCGCCCCGGAAGGCGATGCCGCCCCCGGAGGCGGGCAGCAGCCCGACGAGGCTGCGCATCAGCGTCGACTTGCCGACGCCGTTGCGGCCGATCACCGCCACGATCTCACCGGGCCGGACCGCGAGGTCGACCCCCTGCAGCACGGGCTTGCCGCCGTAGCCGGCCCGCAGGCCGGTGGTCGCGAGAAGCGGCTCAGGCATCGGCGACACTCCGCAGGGGCGGCGCATCCGTCTCGCCGAGGTAGATCGCCGCCACCCGCTCGTCCGCGATGATCGCGTCGGTGGTGCCCTGGGCGAAGATGCGCCCGACATGGAGCACGGTCACCCGCTGGGCGATCTGCCGGACGAAGGCCATGTCGTGCTCGATGGCCAGCACCGCGACGCCGTCGCGGTTGAGGGCCTGTACCATCGCGCCGGTGGCGAAGGTCTCGTCCGGCGACATCCCGGCGGTGGGTTCGTCGAGGAGGAGCAGGCGCGGCTTGAGGCTGATCGCCATGCCGATCTCCAGCCACTGCTTCTGCCCGTGGCTGAGATTGCCGGCCCGCTCGGAGGCCGCCGCGCTGAGGTTGAGGAAGGCGAGCAGCCGGCGGATCTCGGCGCCGAGCGAGGCCCCCTCGAGATGATGCTGGAGCGCAATCTCCAGGTTGTGGGCGACCGACAGGCTCGGGAAGATGCCCGGCACCTGGAACTTGACGCTCATGCCCCGGCGGATCCGCGCGAAGGGCTTGAGCGCGGTGATGTCCTCGCCGGCGTAGAGGATCTGCCCCCGCTCCGGCGTGTATTCGCCCAGCAGCAGGCGGAAGAAGGTGCTCTTGCCGGCGCCGTTCGGCCCGATCAGGCAGTGGATCTCCCCCGCCGCGAGGGCGAAGTTCACGTCGTTGGTGACGTGGAGGCCGCCGAAATGCTTGCTGAGAGCGCGGGTCTCGAGGAGCGGAGTCATCGGCCGGCCTCCCGGCGGCGCAGGCGGCCGAGCCCGCGCATGGCTGCCACCACCAGGCCGTCGGGCGCCGCCAGCACCACCACGACGAGGAGCAGGCCCATCACCACGAGGGCGTACTGGCTGCCGTAGATCGTCAGCGCCTGGAAGCCGCCGAGGACCACGAGCGTGCCGAGCAGCGTGGCCGTCAGGTCGCCGCGGCCGCCGACCGCGACCCAGATCACCGGCAGCGCGGCGGCGGTGAGGCCCATGCTGGAGGGCGTGATGTACTGGCCCCAGGCGGTGTAGAGGGTGCCGCTCAGCCCCGCGAGGGCCGAGCCGATCACGAAGGCGGCGAGCTGGTAGCGCCGAACGTCGTAGCCCAGCATCTCGGCCCGTTCCGGGTTCTCGCGGATCGCCACCAGAACGTTGCCGAACCGGGCGTTCACCAGGATGCGCAGCGCGAGGTAGACGACGATCAGCAGACCCAGGAGGCCGTAATAGAGGGCGACGTCGGGAAACAGCACGATTTCGCCGTCGAACCACGGCACGGTCAGGGGCGGCATGCCGCTCATGCCGTTGTAGCCATTGAGGCGCGCCGCCCCGATCTTCCATTCCGGGCCGGCGGTCTGCGCCATGAAGCGCTCCAGGGCGAGCGTCACCGACAGGGTGATGATGCCGAGAAACACGCCGCCGATCCGGCCGAAGAACAGGAAATAGCCGAGGAGGGCCGCCATGACGGCCGAGAGGGCCACCGCCAGCACCAGGGCCGCCAGGGTGAAACCGTAGGCGGCGCCGACATTGAGGGTGAGCACCCCATAGGCGTAGCCGGAGAGGCCGAAGAAGGCGGTCTGGCCGAAGCTCAGCGCGCCGCCATAGCCCCAGATCAGGCACAGGCCGAGCGCCATGAACACCCAGCAGAAGAAGTAGGCGGTGTTGCCGACCGTGTAGCCGTCCGCGAACCACGGATAGGCGATGGCGGCGGCGATCACGATCGCGAACGCGGTCCAGAAGGCCGGCCCGCGTCCCAGGGTCTGCGGGCCTTCGAGGCGCCGGAGCAGGGTCATCGCCAGACTCATCACCATGGCCTCACGCCCGCTCGCGCAGGATCAGGCCCGAAATGCCCCGCGGCAGCACCCGGATCACCAGGATCACCGCGACGAGGAGCCCGATCTGCCCGAAGAGCTGGCCCTGCCACGTGGTGAGCAGTGCCCGCACCGTGCCGAGCACGAGCGCCGCCGGCGCCGTGCCGAGGAAGATGTCGGCGCCGCCGACCACCACGGTGACGAAGGCCTCCATGATGAAGGTCGTGCCCATGGTCGGCACGATGGTCATGGTCGGCGCGTAGAGCCCGCCCGCGAGGCCCGCCAGCGCCGCGCCGAGGCCGAAGGTCAGGGCGTAGACGGTGCGCGTGTCGACGCCGAGGGCCTCGGCCATGTGCGGCACCTGGATGGTGGCCCGCGCCAGGGTGCCGAAGCGGGTGGCGTTGAAGGCGAGGTAGAGCCCGGCCAGCACCGCGACGGCGGCGACCATCAGGACCACGCGATAGGTCGAGTAGGAGTAGCCGCCGACCGCGAAGCTGCCGAGCGGCGTGCCGATCCCCGGCATGCTGGAGCCCAGCAGGATCAGCGTGCCCTGCGTCGCCGCGAGGCTGATGCCCCAGGTTGCCACGATCGTGTCCAGGGGCCGGCCGTAGAGGTGGCGGATGACGAGGCGCTCCATCACCATGCCGACGGCGCCGGCCGCGAGCGCCCCCGCGAGGATGCCGAGGGGCAGGGGCAGCCCGGCCCGCGTCGTCGCCGCGGTCACGTAGGCCCCGCACATGATGAGTTCGCCGTGCGCGAGGTTGATGACGCCCATCATGCCGAACACCACCGCGAGACCGCAGGCGGAGAGCACCAGGAACGAGAACGCGTCGCCGATCTGGTAGAGGAACGTGAAGGCGTGGGTCAGCAGATCCATCCAGGAGGCCCGATCATGACGGAGGGGGCCGGGGCGCACGGGCCCCGGCGGTATCGTGCGCCTCAGGGCTTGGGCGGGTTGCTCGGCGTGTACTGCGCCATCGGATCCTTCTGCGTCAGATCGCAGCCGGCCTTCCCGAGCCAGTAGGGCTGGATGTTGTCCCAGGTCTTCGGGAACGAGATCGCGTGCTTCTCGTCGACCTTGGCGAGGGAGATCGTGTGGGAGGCGTGCTGGCTCTTGGGGTCGATGCAGACCTTGCCCTCCGGCGCGTCCACGCAGACGTCGCCGGCCGCGATGACCTTGCGCAGGTCGGCCCGCTTGGTCGAGCCGTTCGCCCGCTCCACCATCTGCTTGTAGAGGTAGACCGCGAGGTAGGAGTTCTCGGCCTCCTGGTTGACGTAGGGCTCGTTCGGGAACTTCGCCTTCCACTTGGCGAGGAAGGCCTTGCTCGACGGGCTGTCGACCTCTTCGATGTAGTTCGTGGTCACGTACATGTTGGCGAGGCTCGGGGGCTGGAAGCGCTTGTGCTCGTAGCCCTGGCCGATATTGACCGAGGACCCCATCGGGATCTTCAGGTTCGCGGCCGCCGCCTGCTCGTAATAGGAGGCCTGCGCGGTGCCGACGAGCAGCGTCATCAGGATGTCGGGCTTGGCCTTCTGGATGTTCTGGATCGTCTGCGAGAACTGCGACACGCCGAGGGGGATGAATTCCTCCCCGACCATCTCGCCGCCGTTCTCCTTGACGATGTTGCGCACCCACTCGGCCGAGATCTGACCGAAATTGTAGTCGGCCGCGATCGTGTAGACCCGCTTGCCGAACTTCTCCATCATCCACGGGATCAGCGTCGAGAATTGCTGCTCCGGCACCGCGCCCGTGATGACCATGTGGCCGTCGCAGACGCCGCCCTCGTACTGGTTGTTGTAGAAGGCGAAGCCGTCGAGCTGGTCGACGATCGGCCTGTAGGCTTCGCGGGACGCGCTGGAGAAGCCCGCGAAGACGGCGTTGACCTTGTCGCGCTGGAGCACGCGGCGCATGAATTCCTGATAGCGCGTGTTGTCCGACTGCGTGTCGTAGATCACGAGTTCCAGCTTGCGCCCGGCGATGCCGCCGGCGGCGTTGATCTCGTCCGCGGCGAGTTGGATTCCGTGGACCTTGCCGATCGTGGCGAGGGCGAAGTCGCCGGACTGGTCCTCGAGGACGCCGAGCTTGATTGGGTCGGCGGCGCGGGCCGCGGGGGCGGCCAAAGGTGTGCTCAGGAGCAGGGCGGCCGCGAGGGCGGACAGGCGGGATCCGCGGGGCGTTCTCGGCATCAGGGCATCCTCGTCTTCGGGGGGGCGAAAGAACTTCAGGATCGGGCCAGTCGCGGCGCCACGGTGGGCGCCACGGGAGACGGCCGGGCGCGGATCAGCGTTTCGCAGTACGCTTCGAGGGGTTGGCGGGCGCGCATCGCTTCGCGGCGCAGGGCCTCGTAGGCCGCGTCGTCGTCGAGGCCGTGCTCCTGCATCAGCCGCAGGATCGCCTTGACGACGTGGCGCCGGCCGCGCCGCCGCTCCTCGTGGCGGGCCAGCCGTTCCTCGAGCACGCGCCGCCGGTTGTGCTCGTTCACCGCGAGGAACAGAGCGGCGTAGACCGAGGCACCGTGGATCGGCTTGCGCAGCAGCCCGGTGGCGCCGAGCTGGAGCAGCCCCTTGAGCCGGCTGGGCGCCTCGGCGCCGACGAGCCCGACCACGGGCACCGGTGGCAGATCGGAGACGGCGCTCGCCGCGATGCCCGGCAGCGGCAGGTCGCCGTCCACGATGACGATGTGGCGCTCGGGGTCGAGGCTCTCGAAATCGAGCCAGGGCGCTTCGCCGGCCGGGACGACCGAGGCGACCGTGAGCCCCAGCTTCAACAGGGTGCCGGCGAGAACGTCGGTGGCGGTGCCCGGCGGCGCGATCAGCAGGGCCTGCGCGCCACTGAAGTTCTGGATCAGGCGGGGATTCGTCATGGCACCACCCGCAGGCGCGGACGCCGGCTCACCGGCACGACGCGCGGGTCGCTGCGCACGAGGTAGGGATCCGGCGCCACCGGCTCGTCCGCCTGCGCCACGATGCTGAAGCGGGCCGCCGCCGTCGAGAGGCCGATCCGGGGCGTCAGACAGGCATGGAGCGTGGTCTCGTCGAGACGGACCGGCCCCTGCGGCGCGTCGAACGCGTCCATGCAGGCGGTCCTGCGCACCGTCGCGGCGTCCTCCGTCCCGGCCCGCGCCAGCGCCCGCGCCAGGAGATGGACCGCGATGTAGGAGGATTCGGTATCGGCCGACGCGGTCGGCCCGTCCGGAAAGCGCGCCGCATAGGCGGCCGTGAAGGCCCGGTTTCGGGGAGAGTCGATCGACGTGAAGTAGACGCTCGACGACAGGTGACCGTCGACCGCCTCCGGCCCGATCGCCTCCAATTCCGGCTCGGCGAGGCTGCAGCTCGCCACCGGCAATGTCCGCGGCTGGTCGATGCCGCGCGCGCGGCAGGCGCTCCGGAAATCGCGGAAGAAGCGATACGCCGACGTCCCGATCAGGGTGTTGAAGACGAAGTCCGGCTTCGCGTCCAGAATCGCCTCGATCACCTGCCCGAGGGCGGTCTCGCCCACTGCGAGATAGCGTTCACCCGTGACCTGGCCGCCCGCGATCGCCAGCGTCTCGCGCAGGATCCGGTTGTTCTCCCATGCCCAGATGTAGTTGGATCCGACGCAGAAGGCGGTACGGCCGCCCCGGGCGAGCAGGTATCGGACCAGGGGGACGATGTGCTGATTCGGTGCGGCGCCGGTGTAGATCACATTCGCCGACGTCTCGAAGCCTTCGTAATGCGATGGATACCAGAGCAATCCATCCCGCTTCTCGAAGATCGGGATGATCTCCTTGCGGCTCGACGAGGTGTAGCAACCGACGACGTGGCGGATGCCCGCGCCGAGGAGCTGTTCGGCGCCGGCGACGTATCCGGCGAGGGCGCCCTGCGGGTCGCAGATCACCGGCTCGAGGGTGATGTCGCCCTGCGCGTTCACCTCCTCGACCGCCAGCCGTGCCCCGTTCAGCATGGCCCGCCCTACGAGGCCGTAGGGACCGTCCGTGGAGAACAGGATGCCGATGCTGTGATGGCTGAGGCCCATGCAATCCTTCAGAACGCAAAAAGCCCGCCAGTGCGTGAGCACTGCGGGCGGCATCGCCGGGAAAGGTCGAGACATTGTGGCGCGAAACTGGGCAGCTTTGCCCCACGCCTGAAAACTAGGCTCTTCGGTTATGAAGCCCGTGTCAAGGCCCGCGCGGTCCTTTCGGAGGTTGCGTCCCGCTCCTCTCTTCGCGGCCTTCGACGCGGCTCTTCAGCCCTGCCACCGGTTCCTTCCGGCGCGGGACCACGTCAGCTTCCGCGATAGGTCGCGTAGCTCCACGGCGTGACGAGCAAGGGGACGTGATAGCGCCCGTCCGGGTCGCAGACCCCGAATCGGACGGGGATGACATCGAGAAAGGGTGGCGATCCGTCCAGACCCGTCCGGGCGAAATACGCGCCGACATGAAAGAGCAATTCGTAGGTGCCGGCCGACAGGGTCGCGTCGTCCAGCAAGGGACCGTCGGTCCGCCCGTCGGCATTGGTGACGGCCGAGGCGATAGGCTCCGCCGTCCCGTCGGCGGCGAGGCGGCGCAGTTCGATGACCACGCCGGCAGCCGGCCTGCCCGAGGTGGTGTCGAGCACGTGCGTCGAGAGATGGCCCATGGCGAGAATCCTGTCGACGACCCGTCCGCGGGCCCGGCGGAGGCGAAGGCGGGTAAGACGAGCACGCGGATCCCGCAGGTGCAACCCGAAAAGAGGACGTCATCCCTCCAACCGCTCCTCACGTCTCCGAACCTTCGCGCGCGGCATCAGCGCGCCGGCACGGATCCGAGGACTGGTCGCGATCCCGGCTCTCGTGCGAGGCCGGCGACAGGCGCCGATGATTATTCCGATTTCCGGAATGATGTGCTGCGCAGAACGTGCATTCCGCCGAAGCCGAGACGGCAGCATTCTACCGTCGCGGCGCGGGGCAGTCCCGGCCCCCGACGGAGAACCGCCACCATGAAGCTCTACCATCATCCCCTCTCGGGCCACGCGCACCGGGCTCGCCTGTTCCTGTCCCTGGTCGGCGCGCCGCATGAGCTGGTCGAGGTCGACCTGAAGGCGGGCGAGCACAGGACACCGGCCTTTCGCGCGATGAACCCGTTCGGTCAGGTACCGGTGCTGGACGACGACGGCGTGATCGTCTCCGATTCCAACGCCATCCTGGTCTACGTCGCGAAACGGCTCGGCCGGTCGGATTGGCTGCCCGAGGATCCGCAGGGTGCGGCGGCGGTCCAGCGCTGGCTGTCGGTCGCGGCGGGTGAACTCGCCTACGGACCGGCCGCGGCCCGGCTGATCACGGTCTTCGGCGCCACGTTCAATCCGGAGGAGGTGATCGCCCGGGCGCACACGCTTCTGGCGCGGCTCGAGGCGCATCTCGACGGGCGGGACTGGCTCGCGGCCGAGCGGCCGACCATCGCGGATGTGGCACTCTACAGCTACCTGGCCCGGGCCCCGGAGGGCAACGTGGATCTGTCGAGCTATGCGAACGTCGAGGCGTTCCTGCGCCGGGTCGAAAGCCTGCCGGGCTTCGTCCCTCTCGCGAAGACACCCGCCGGCCTCACGGCCGCGGGGTGACCGGCAGGCCTGGATGCAACCGCATCCGGGAGCGGAATCGAGCGGAGGGCGCCATGATGGATGACGGTCAGACCTTTGCGAAGCTGCCGACCTGGCATGCCGGCGAAAAGTCCATTCAGGAGACGGTCGGCGCCGCCGAACGGATGGAAATGATCGGACAGAGGGTGGTGCGGGACTTCATGCCCGATCAGCACCGCGCCTTCTATGCGCAGATTCCCTTCGTCGTTCTCGGCAGCGTCGACCGGCGCGGCGATGCCTGGGCCACGCTTCTCGCCGGCGGCCCGGGCTTCATCACCTCACCGACACCGACGGCCCTCGACATCGCCGTGCGGCCCGACCCGGGCGATCCCGCGGCTGAGGGTACGGGGGAGGGCGACGCGATCGGTCTCCTCGGGATCGAGCTGCACAGCCGTCGACGGAACCGCGTCAACGGGATCGTCCGGTCCACGGCCGGCGGGATCCTGCACTTCGACGTCGATCAGAGCTTCGGAAACTGTCCGCAGTACATCCAGCTCCGCGACATGACCGTCCTCGGGGATCTTCGCGCGCCCGTCGCTGCCCCGGTCGAGGAGCGCGCGGATCTCGACGAGGCGGCGCGGTCCCTGATCGCGGCGGCCGACACGTTCTTCGTGGCGTCGTATGCCGACCGCGAGGGCCGGCGCCAGGTCGACGTCTCGCATCGCGGCGGCAAGGCGGGCTTCGTCCGTGTCGCTGCAGACGGTACGCTCACGATCCCCGACTTCGCCGGAAACCTGTTTTTCGCCACCCTCGGCAACATCCACCTCAACGGCAGGGCAGGGCTGGTCTTCACCGATTTCGCGACGGGTGATCTTCTCCACCTGACCGGCGACGCCGCCGTGATCCTGGATTCGCCCGAGCTCGCCGCCTTCCAGGGCGCCGAGCGTCTCTGGAGCTTCCGGCCGCGCCGGGTCATCCGTCGGCGGGGCGCCCTCCCGCTGCGGTGGTCGTTCCAGGCGGATGGATGGTCGCCGAACGCGCTGATGACCGGCGACTGGGTGGAGGCGGCCGATCGCGTCCGGGCGACCGAGCGTGCCGCGCATTGGCGGCCCTTCCGGGTGACGAAGATCACCGACGAGAGCCGCTCCATCCGGTCCTTCCATCTGGCTCCGGACGACGGAGCCGGACGGCTCCCGCACCGTGCGGGCCAGCATCTCCCGATCCGCGTGACGCTGCCCGGAGCGGACGCGCCGGTGATCCGCACCTACACGCTCTCGGTCGCGCCCTCCGACCCGACCTACCGCATCAGCGTGAAGCGCGACGGCATCGTCTCGCAGCACCTGCACGACCGCCTTCAGGTTGGGGACATCATCGAGGCGCGGGCGCCCGGCGGCGATTTCTCCCTCGATGCCCACGCGGCGCGCCCCGCGGTGCTGCTGGCCGGCGGCGTCGGGATAACGCCGCTCCTGGCGATGCTCCGGCACGTGGTCTACGAGGGCCTGCGCACCCGCAACATCCGACCGACCACGCTCATCTACGCCGCACGTGCGCGGTCCGATCGCGCCTTCGACGCGGAATTGTCCGAGCTGGCCGCAGCGGCACAGGGCTCCGTCCGGATCGTGCGCGTCCTGAGCGACGTCTCCGATGCCCGGGCCGGCGTCGATTACGAGGCCGCGGGCCGGATCGACATGGCGCTGCTCACGCGCTTCCTGGCTTTCGCCGATTACGACTTCTACCTGTGCGGGCCGCCGACCTTCACGCAGGCGCTCTATGACGGGTTGCGCGGCTACACCGTGTCGGACGACAGGATCCACGCGGAGGCGTTCGGCCCGTCTGCGCTGGTCCGGACGGCGGGGTCGGAGGGCGTCGCGCCGCCCCGCCCGCCAGTCTCAACGAAACCGGTGCCCGTCGCCTTCCTCGACACCGGCAAGGAGGCGCGCTGGACCCCCGAGTCCGGTAGCCTCCTCGACCTCGCCGAAGCCCGCGGCCTCGCACCCGCCTTCAGTTGCCGGGAAGGCAGTTGCGGGACCTGCCGCACAAAGCTGCTCGCCGGCGCCGTGACCTATCGCAAGGAACCGAGCGCCGCCGTAACTGAGGACGAAGTGCTGATCTGCTCGGCCGTGCCCGCCGAAGGCACGGACCGGGTGCAGCTCGCGCTGTGACGCCCGGCACGCTTCACCCGACTCCGTTTTCCACCTTCCGGGATCGTCGGCGGCCGATCATTGTGCGTGGCGTCGATATCGGGCCCGGGTCCCGCAACCTCGCGCACCCCAGGAGTACACCATGTCCCGTCCCCCGCTGCCGCCCTTCGATGAGCAGAGCGCGATCGCGAAGGTCCGCCTCGCCGAGGATGGCTGGAACGGCCGCGACCCGGCCAAGGTCGCCCTGGCCTACACGACCGATACCCGCTGGCGGAATCGCGCCGAGTTCCTGAACGGACGCGCGGAGGTGGAGGCTTTCCTGACCCGCAAGTGGAACCGGGAGCTCGACTACCGCCTCATCAAGGAGCTCTGGGCCTTCACCGGAAACCGGATCGCGGTGCGCTACGCCTACGAGTACCACGACGACAGCGGCCACTGGTTCCGGGCCTACGGCAACGAGAACTGGGAATTCGCCGAGGACGGGCTGATGCGCTACCGGCACAGCAGCATCAACGAGCTGCCCATCGCGGAAGTAGACCGCAAGTTTCACTGGCCCCTCGGACGCCGGCCGGACGATCATCCGGGCCTGAGCCATTTCGGCTTCTGATCACCGGCCCGGCGGGTGAGGGGAGCCTGGACCGGGCGTCGGCGGCGCGGTCCGTTTCGCGAAGCCCAGGAGCGAGGCCTTGGATCGTTGGCAAACCATGCGCGTCTTCGCCAAGGTCGCCGAGACGGGGAGCTTCGCGCAGACCGCACGCCTCCTGCACATGAGCCCGCCGGCCGTCACGCGTGCTGTGGCGGCCCTCGAGGAGATCATCGGCGCCCGGCTCCTGATCCGGACGACCCGCTCCGTGAAGCTCACGGAGGCGGGCAGCCGCTACTACGAGGATTGCCGGCGGATCCTGGCCGACATCGCCGAGGCCGAGTCGGCGGCGGCCGGCTCCAATGCGACGCCCTCGGGGACGCTCGCGGTCACGGCCTCCGTGCTGTTCGGGAAGATGCACGTCCTCCCGATCGTGACCCACTACCTCGACACCTACCCGACCATGTCGGCGCGGACCCTGTTCGTCGATCGGCCCGTCAACATCGTCGAGGAAGGGATCGATGTCGCGATCCGGATCGGCCGCTTGACCGATTCCGGGTTGACGGCGGCGCGGGTCGGATCGGTCCGCCATGTCATCTGCGGCGCCCCGGCCTATTTCGCGCGGCACGGCGTGCCGACGACGCCGGCGGATCTGAAGCGGCACCGGATCGCGGTCTCCACCGGCGCCTGGGCGTCGCCGGAATGGCGGTTCGCGGGGAACGAGCGGGTGGTCGTCCATCCCACCCTTCAGAGCAACACCAACGAGGTTCCGATC
The DNA here is from genome assembly GCF_003254375.1 of Methylobacterium sp. XJLW. NCBI lineage: Bacteria > Pseudomonadati > Pseudomonadota > Alphaproteobacteria > Hyphomicrobiales > Methylobacteriaceae > Methylobacterium > Methylobacterium sp. XJLW. The sequence continues at coordinate 3,257,787 of NZ_CP016429.1, forward strand.
GCCGCCGCCCGGTCAGGCTGGGGGCTGACGCGGGTCCTGCACTACCAGATTGGCCCGGATCTGCTCGAAGGCCGCCTCAGGATCGTGCTCGACGAGTACGAGGAGGCGCCGATACCCGTCCACGTGCTGTATCCCGAAGGCCGGCGCGCACCCGCGAAGGTGCGGACCTTCGTCGACCTCGCGGTGTCGCAGCTGCGCGCCAACCGGACTTTGAACTGAACCATCGCGGCGCAGCCGCCGACCCGGCTGAGTGCGGTCGCATTGGTCGCAGCCCCGGATGAGGAAAGGGTGGTTCACTCTCAGGTTAGCTTTCTATGATCTTCCGCATCCAGTGCGGGTAGGAGGCGAGACGTGACGACATCCGAGCGCTCGACCATGCGCGGCTGCGCTCCTGTAACCGGCCGCGCGGATCGCGATGCTAGGCGCTCAGCGTGCACGGATCGGCGGTGCTGTCTGCGCACTTCGCCGCGCCCGGCCGCGACTTGAAGGGGAAAGACGCATGGACCAGTGGACCCGTCTGGACCCGATCTACGATTCCGAGGCGGCCGCCCGAACCATTGCCGCCGCCGCCGCGGCGCGCGCGGATGCCCAGGACCATGACGGCGGCTTCCCGCAGGACGATGTTGCCGATCTCGCGCGGCTCGGGCTGCTCGCCGCCCCGGTCCCGGTGGAACAGGGCGGGGCCGGCCTGGGGACGGAGCCGGGAGCCGGCGCGCTGGCCGAGGTTCTGCGGTTGGTCGGCTACGGCAGCCTCGCCCTCGGCCGACTCTACGAGGGACACGTCAACGCCATCCAGCTCATTGCCCGGTACGGCACGCCCGACCAGCGAAGCCGCCTGTTCGCCGACGCGCACGCCGGTCATCTGTTCGGAGTCTGGAATACGGAGCCGGCCGACGGCGGCTTGCGGGTCGAGGCCCGCGATACCGACGGACGACTCCTCGGCGTGAAGACCTTCGCGTCGGGCGCCGGCTACGTCACCCGCGCCCTCGTGACCGCCCGGCATCCGGACCGGGCCGGCGTGGCGATGATGGTGGTGCCGCTCGAGGCCGGCACCCGGGCCGATCTCTCGGCCTGGCGCGCACAGGGCATGCGCGCTTCGGCGACCGGCACGGTCGATTTCACCGGTCTCGCCGTCAATGCCGGCGACATCCTGGGCCAGCCCGACGATTATTTCCAGCAGCCGGCCTTCTCGGGCGGCGCGTGGCGTTTCGCGGCGGTCCAGCTCGGCGGCATCGAAGCCGTGTTCGATGCTTGGCGCGGCCACCTGAACCGGACCGGCCGGGGCGGCGACCCGCACCAATTGGCCCGCCTCGGCGAGGGAGCCATCGCGGTCGAGGGGGCGCGGCTCTGGATCGAGCGCGGCGCGCAGGTCGCATCGGACGCCGGGATGCCGCCCGCACGCGTGGTCGCCTACATCAACCTGGTCCGCCTCGCGGTCGAGCGCGCCGGCCTCGATGTCCTCCAGCTGGCCCAGCGCTCGGTCGGCTTGCAGGGATTCATGCGCGGCCATAGGCTGGAGCGGCTCGCGCGCGACCTCGCCACCTATCTGCGCCAGCCCGGACCGGATCATGCGCTCACCGCCGCGGCGTCCGAGATCCTGCAAGCCGACGCCATGGCCGGAGACCTGTGGACCGAGACGGCGGCATGACCAGCCCGATGAGCCGCGAAGCCGCGCCGCAGAGTGTCTGGCTGGACACCCCGCACCGCTACGGCCGCATCAGCCGCGGCTTCCACTGGCTGATGGCCGCCCTCTTCGCGTGGCAATTCACGGGCGCGCTGCTCTACGTCGCGATCGGTGACACCGCGCTCACGCGCCTCGTCGGCGGGAGCCACTTCACCCTTGGCTTCACGCTGTTCGTGCTCGTGCTCCTGCGCGGGGCCTGGGGACTCGCGAATCTCCACCGGCGCCCGTCGCATCCGGGCGCTCCGGGGCGCGCCGCCGTGGCCGGTCATGGCCTGATCTATCTGCTGATGATCCTCGTCCCCGGCCTCGCGCTTCTGCGCCAGTACGGTTCGGGCAAGCCCTTCGCGCCCTACGGCCTCCCCCTGATGCCGGAGCGGGACACGAAGATCGCCTGGATGATGCTTCCCGCCGATCTGTTCCATTACTGGCTGGGCTTCACGCTCCTGGCGGTCGTCCTCGGCCATGCCGCGATGGCCTTCCTGCATCGCAGGTTCTGGAACGAGGCTGTCCTGACGCGCATGACGTGAACGGCGGCGCGCCGGCGCTCGAGGTCCTCAGGCCGTCGGGTCCTCCGCTGCGGCTGGTCTCCGGTCGGGCAACGGCGCGTCCAGGGTGAAGACGACGCCGCGGGGGCGGTACTCGATTTCCGCCGAGCCTCCCATCTCGGCGGCCAGCGCCCGCTCGATCAGGCGCGTGCCGAAGCCGCCGCGGGCCGGCGCCGTCACCGCAGGTCCGCCGATTTCCTCCCAACGGAACCAGAGGTGGGCTGGCCTCGCCCCATCCACCACGTCCCAGTTCAGGATCACCCGTCCCCTGTCGTTCGACAGGGCGCCGTACTTGACCGCGTTGGTCGCCAGCTCGTGCAGCGCCATCGTGAAGGCGAGGGTCAGGCGCGGCGTCAGCCACACCTCCGGGCCGTTGATCAGGAACCTCTGCCCCGCGCCGCCGCGGAACGGCTGCAATGTGCCCTCCACGATCACGGTCAGCGTGGCGCCGATCCAGCTCTCGCGGGTCAGAACGTCGTGGGCGGCCGAGAGCGATTGCAGCCGTGCGTCGAGGGTCTTGTGCGCCTCCTCCACGGAGGATGCGTTGCGCAGAGTCTGGTGCGCGATGGACTGCATGGTCGCCATCGAGTTCTTCACCCGGTGGTTCAGCTCGTCGGCCAGGAGGGTGCGGTGTTCCTCTGCGCGCTTGCGCTCGGTCACGTCGATGGAGACGCCGGCCATGCTCAGCGGCTGGCCGACCGCGTCGTAGAAGGTCTGGCCGCGGATCTGCAGCCAGCGCAGCTCGCCACGCGGCGTGCGCGCCCGGTACTCGATGTCGTAGTCGCTGTGCTCGCGGATCGAGGTCTGCACCGCCGCCTGCATGCGCGGGCGGTCCTCGGGATCGATCGCCGCGATCAGATCCTCGTAGCTGAACGGGTCGTCGGCCGCCCGTCCGAAATTCTCCTTGCAGGTTTCGGAGGCCACCAGGCGCATGTCGGCGAGATCGAGGGTCCAGGAGCCGAAGCGTCCGGCCTTCAGGATGAAGCGCAGCCGCTCTTCGCTGCGGGTGAGGTCGCTGGTGCGACGCTCCACCTCCAGCTCCAGCGCCAGCCGGTCGCGATGCATCCGCGCGAGCTTGTCCCGCTCCAGGGTCACGTCGAACTGCGACGCGAAGAAATAGGTCAACTCACCGTCGCGATCGAAGACCGGCGAGATCAGGAGCCGATTCCAGAAGAGCTCACCGCTCTTCTTGTGGTTCAACAGCTCGATCTCGATCGGCACCCGGCGCGCGATGGCCGCTCTGATCTTGGCGATATCGGCGCGGTTGGTCTCGGGCCCCTGCAGGAACCGACAGTTCCGCCCGATGATCTCGTCATGGGCGTAACCGGTCAGTGTGGAGAAGGCGGCATTGACGAAGACGATGGGATTGTCCGGCTGATTGGGATCGGTGATCAGCATCGGCATCCGCGTCGCCCGAACGGCGGATACGAACGGGTCGGAACTCGCGCCGATGCGCGCAAACTCCGCTTCGAAGCGGGTGCGTTCCTGCTGATCCGTCAATGCCCCGTCGCCCCTGCCACGACCTGCACATGGCGGCCTTCGACCGTGATGGCTCCTCGTATCACAGGGATTATCGCTTGTGCGCAATCATCTTAATGGCCAAGACGCCGCAGGCCGGTCGCTGCACGCGGCGACCGGCCGCCACCCCTAGGTCCTGGCTGGATGAGGCCCGAAGCCTGCCGGCGGGCGCGAGCCGAGATGGTCCCGCAGGGTTCGGCCCTCGTACTCGGTGCGGAACAGGCCGCGCCGGCGAAGCTCCGGGAGGACCAGCGCGATGAAATCCTCGAGGCCGCCGGGCAGCGTCGGGGGCATGATGTTGAAGCCGTCCGCACCGCCAGCCCGGAACCGCTCCTCCATCTCGTCCGCGATCTGGGCGGCCGTGCCGATGATCTGCGAGTGGCCGCGGGCGCCCGCGATGCGCAGGTAGAGCTGACGCAGGGTCAGGCCTTCGCGACGGGCGAGATCGACCATCAGCTGCTGGCGGGACTTGATGCCGTCCGTCTCGGGCAATTCCGGGACGGGCCCGTCGGGATCGTAGCCCGACAGGTCGTGGCCGCCGATCATGCGTCCGAGCAGGGCGAGGCCGACGACGGGATCGATCAGGTCCTGCAGGGCTTCGAACTTCGCCCGCGCCTCGGCCTCGCTGCGGCCGACGACGGGAAACAGGCCCGGCATCACCTTCAGATCGTCCGGGGCGCGGCCGAACCGCGCCATCCGCTCCTTCAGGTCGCCGTAGAAGGCCACCGCCTCCTCCAGCGTCTGATTGGCCGTGAACACGATCTCGGCGGTGCGCGCCGCCAGATCCTTGCCGGGCCCGGAGGAGCCGGCCTGCACCAGCACGGGCTGTCCCTGCGGCGTGCGCGAGATGTTGAGCGGGCCGCGCACCTCGAAATGGCTGCCGCGGTGGTTCAACGGGCGGAAGCCATCCGGCTTCGAGAATTGCCCGCTGGCGCGGTCGATGATCACCGCGCCATCGTCCCAGGTGTTCCAGAGGCCGAGGACCACGTCCACGAACTCCTCCGCGCGCTCGTAGCGGTTGGCGTGGCGGGCGATCCGGTCGCCGCCGAAATTCGCCGCCTCGGCGTCGGTCGCGGAGGTGACGAGATTCCAGCCGGCCCGTCCGCCGCTGAGGTGGTCGAGGGACGCGAACCGGCGCGCGACGTTGTAGGGCTCGTTGAAGCTGGTGGAAGTGGTGGCGACGAGACCGATCCGACTCGTCACCGCCGCGAGCGCCGACAGGAGCGTCACCGGCTCGAAATGGGTGGATCGCGCGGTGCGCTCGCTGGAGCGGAGATCGAGGTCGCGGATGCCGGTGCCATCTTCGAGGAAGATGAGATCGAACTTGGCGGCTTCGGCCCGCTGCGCCCAGCCGACATAGCGCTCGAGGACCAGACCGCCGTCGGCCTCGCTTGAGGAATGGCGCCAGCCCGCAACATGGTGGCCGGTCGCGTAGAAGAATGCGCCGAGGCGCAGGGTGCCCTGTCTCATCGAACCGACCGTCATCGAGGCTGATCTGCTCCGTGCCGCGTGAGCAGGCCGGAGTCTAGCCGACCCACCCGTGCAAGCGAACCCAGCGTTGTACGCGCGGGGCTCATCCCGCTTCCGCTGGGACGGTACCGGCCGGCACCGGGGCAGGGCCCGTGGCGCGCGTCAGCGGGACACGGACGTTTCCGGCGCATTCCCCGAGGGAAGGTCGTGCAGATCGGACGTGGCATGCCGCGCGTGCCGCGTCGCCAGGGAGCCGCGCGCCTCCTGCATCGGCATGAAGGCCGAGAAACCGACCGCGCCCGGGACTGCGTTGTAGATCGCCTCCATGCCGCCGCGCATGTGGTAGGTCTCGTGCCAGATGCCGACGCCGCGCGTGTCCCGCAGGAAATCCCGCCACCAGATCCGATGGGGCTCGGATTTCGCCCAGGCGACCATGCTGTCGATGTCGCGCCAGTACCAACGCATGCCCAGATGCAGCGGGCGCAGGCTGAAGATGATGTTGTTCTCGTAGTGCAGCAGGCCGTCCGGGCGTTCCGCGCCGACCGTGGCGATCCGCGGTCCGAAGCCGAGGAGAGTCCTGACGCCGGCGAGCGTCCGGACCTTCATGCCGAGATAAATCACGACGAGATCCGGATAGCCCGAGAAGTCCGGGACCCGCTCGTGCCGGTTCGCGCCCATGCTCGTCCCCATGATCGCGCCTGTATCGCCGCGTGACTCGCCCGAACCCGTAAACCGATAATATTCACCGGCCTTTCTGCAAATCAATATTCGCGCACGAAGGGTCGGCACATCTCGTGATCGAGCGATGAATGACGAAGGCCGATCCCGACGCCATGTGCCGGGCCCCCGGGGGGACGACGCAGCCGGCTCTGCCATCGACGATACTGGAGGGTCGCATCCAATCCGACGTCGGTTCAGGCCGGGGCACGCCGGCTGCCGGACGTCCGCCCGGGATTCGGCGTGGCGCAGACCGGCCGCGATGAACCGGGATGCGCGACCGCCAGGAGGCTCGACACGCTTGCGCGCCGCGCACGTCCCCGATGGCGCCGAGAGGCCCCCGTCGTCGGACGCAGGGCGTGTCGGTGGCCTGAATGGATGCCGAGAAGGGTCGGAGAACCGCAGTGGCATCGCCGCTCCGTTCAAGCGCAAAATATTCTCGTGCCGTGGCAAAATGACGAACATTCTTGCTTTCATTCAGCAAAGTAGAGAAAGCCGTTTCGTTGACTCCTTGGCCGACCGACAGGATCTTGTATTCACTGTCACGGTAAGGGCAGCGCAGGGAAGATGAAGACGCATGGGCGGTCCGGTCGTGTCCCCGGGACGAACAGGGACGCCGTCCGGATCGGGTGTACGGTTCGCGCTCGAACCTCGCCGCGGTCCGAAAGACCCGTCCGGCTGATCCGCCGCCGCTGCTGACTCCCCGAACGCGGCCGCCTCGAAGGAACCGGCTCGGATCGCACCGCGAACCGGGACCTGTGCTACGGCGCCGCAGACCGAACGCCTTCCGCCGCACCCACTTCAGACGCCAGGCCCGCTTCATGATCCCGAACCGCCGATCCCTCCTGGCCGCCGGCCTCGCCCTGGCGTGCCTGGGCAGCCTCTCGTCGCGCGAGGCCCGGGCCGAGGATCCGAAGGAGGTCCGCCTGGACTGGGCGACCTACAATCCGATCGGCCTGCTCCTGAAGGAGAAGGGCTTCCTCGAGGAGGCGCTGGCGCCGCGGGGCATCAAGGTCCGCTGGGTCCAGTCGCTCGGCTCCAACAAGGCGCTCGAATTCCTGAACGCCGGCGCCATCGATTTCGGCTCGGCGGCTGGCGCCGCAGCCCTCGTGGCGCGGATCAACGGCAATCCGATCAAGGCGATCTACGCCTATTCGCGCCCGGAATGGACCGCGCTCGTCACCCGCAAGGACAGCGGCATCGCCAAGCCCGCCGATCTCAAAGGCAAGCGCGTCGCCGTCACCCGGGGCACCGATCCGCACATCTTCCTGATCCGCGCGCTCCAGAGCGCCGGCCTCACCGAGCGCGACGCCAAGCTCGTGCTGCTGCAGCATCCGGACGGCCGGACCGCCCTCGACCGCGGCGACGTCGATGCCTGGGCCGGCCTCGATCCGATGATGGCGGCCGCCGAGATCGAGAACGGCGACGTGCTGTTCTACCGGGATGCCGCCGCGAACACCTGGGGCCTGCTGGACGTTCGGGAGGAGTTCGCGACGGCCCATCCCGACCTCGTCCGGACGGTGATCGCCGCCTACGAGCGGGCCCGCGCCTACGCGCTCGCCAACCCCCAGGCCCTCGCCGCGTCCCTCGTTGCGGCCACGAAGCTGCCCGAGCCGGTGATCGCCCGTCAGCTCGAGCGGACCGACCTGTCCCAGCCGGCGATCGGCGCAGCCCAGGCCCAGTCGATCAAGGCGGCCGGAACAGCCCTGCAGCAGGCGGGCGTGATCCCGGCGGGTACCGACGTGGCCGCGGCCGTCGACGGCCTGCTCGACGCGCGCTTCAATCCCGTCGCCGGACAGTGAGCGGCAGCGTGCCGCTGCTGCGGCGGGGCGGCCGCGCGGGTTTGGGGCTTCTGTTGCCGCTCGTCGCGGCGATCGGTTGGGAGATCGCGGTGGCGACGGGCGCGGCCTCCGGACGGCTGCTCCCGCCGCCGAGCCGGATCGGCGCGACCCTCTGGGAGCTCGCGGTGTCGGGCGATCTCTGGCTTCACGTCGAGGCGACCCTCGTGCGGGTCGGCCTCGGCTTCCTGTGCGGAGCGGCGGCCGGGATCATCGCGGGTGCCCTCGTCGCGACGATCCCGCTGCTGCGCTGGCTCGTCGATCCGAGCCTGCAGGCCCTGCGCGCCGTCCCGTCTCTGGCCTGGGTGCCGCTCTTCATCCTGTGGTTCGGCATCCTGGAGACGCCGAAGGTGCTGTTGATCGCCGTGGGCGTGTTCTTCCCCGTCTATGTCGGCGTCTCGGGGGCGATCGCCTCGGTGGACCGCAAGCTGGTCGAGGTCGGGCGGATCTTCCGCCTGTCCCGCCTTGCTCTCGCCCGCCGGATCCTGTTGCCGGCCGTGCTGCCGGCGACCCTCGTCGGGCTGCGCACGGGGCTCGGTCTCGGCTTCCTGTTCGTCGTGGCGGCGGAACTGATGGGCGCCTCCGAGGGCCTCGGCTATCTGCTCGTGGACGGCCAGCAGTTCAGCAAGCCGGATCAGATCGTGGCGGCGATCATCGCCTTTGCCCTCGTGGGCAAGGCGGCCGACATGGCCCTGTTGACGCTGACACGGCCCCTGACCCGATGGCAGGATACCGTGCGGGACAGCCTGTGACCGCAGGATTGGGGCTGACGCGCGGCGCGGAACCGGGGACGGTCCCGCGCCGCGGTTCCAATCCGATCCCCATCCCGCGACCGCGCGAGAGACGCCCGTGCTGACCGTCGACGACCTCTCCAAGACCTATGCCGACGGCACGCGGGCCCTGTCGGGCATCGACCTGTCGGTCCAGCAGGGCGAGATCGTCGCGCTGATCGGCGGCTCGGGCTGCGGAAAGACGACTCTGCTCCGGCTGATCGCGGGGCTCGATCAGGCGAGCCAAGGCGCCGTGCAGGTCGACGGCGAGACGATCCGCGCGCCGCATCCGAGCGTCGGCGTCGTGTTCCAGGAGCCGCGGCTGCTGCCCTGGCTCGACGTGGCCGGCAATGTCGGCTTCGGCCTCGCCGACCTCCCGCGGTCCGAGCGCCGGGCGCGCGTGACCCATGCTCTGGAGCGGGTCGGCCTCGCCGAGCACGGTGGCCGCTGGCCCCGGGAACTGTCCGGAGGCCAGCAGCAGCGCGTGGCCATCGCCCGGGCCTTCGTGGCGCGGCCGCGGGTCCTGCTCCTCGACGAGCCGTTCTCCGCCCTCGACGCCTTCACCCGGAAGGGATTGCACGAGCAGCTCCTCGATCTCTGGGCCGAGTCGAAGCCGACGATCCTGATCGTCACGCACGATGTCGGAGAGGCCGTCACCCTGGCCGACCGGGTGGTGGTGATGCGGCCGCGGCCGGGACGCCTGGACGAGACCGTGCCGATCGGGCTCGCCCGGCCGCGCGAACCGGTGGCGGCGACCTACGAGGACGCCGTGCGCCGCGTGCTGGCCGCCCTCGATCACTCCCTGCGCCCGGCCTCGGCCAACCGGCCGGCCGCCCCCGAGACCCGCGCGAGCTGGTGGTAGGACCAGCGGCGACCTGCGGCGCGAGGCCGGATCGGCCGGCCGTCAGGACCCGATCGCGGTCAGCTCCAGATCCGCGGGATCCACGCGCCGGAATCGGGCGAAGCGGAGCGCCAGCACCGGCAGGATCAGCAGGTTCAGCACCGTCGAGGTGACGAGGCCGCCGAGGATCACGAGCGCCATCGGGCCCTCGATCTCACGGCCGGGCTCGCCGGCGCCGAGCGCCAGCGGCAGCAGACCGAGACCCGTGACCAGGGAGGTCATCAGGATCGGCACCATCCGGTCCGCGGCGCCCTCCGCCGCCGTGGCCGCGTCCCAGGATCGCCCGTCCCGGGTGACCATCTGCTCGTAATGGGCGATCAGCATCACGCTGTTACGCAGCGAGATGCCCGACAGGGTCACGAACCCGACGATCGAGCCGAGCGACAAGACCCCGCCGGTCAGCGCCGCCGCGGCCACGCCGCCCACGAAGGCGAAGGGCAGGTTGACGAGCACCAGCAGCAGGTTCGCCGCCGAACCGGTCACCATGGCGAGGAGCACCACGATCCCGAAGCCGGCGAGCCCGGCATGGACGAGGAGGTCGCGGCGGGCGGCCGCCTGGGCCTCGGCGGCGCCCGAGAAGGTCACGTAGACCCCCTCGGGCAGCCGAACCTCGCGGGCGATCTTGCGCTTGGCCGCCGCCACGAATCCCGCCAGATCGCGGTCGGCGACGTTGGCGGTCACCGCCTGCACGCGCTGTGCTCCGAGATGCTGCACTTGGTATCGGCCGGCGCTCTCGTAGACGTCGGCGACCTGCGACAGGCGGACATAGCGCCCGCCGGGGGCCCGCAGGGGCAGGTCCCCCACCGCGCTGAGGCGATCCCGCACGCGTGCGTCGAGGATCACCAGCACGTTGAACACGGCGTTGCCGCGATAGGTCTGGCCCACCGTGTCGCCCTGGTAGGCGGTGCGCACCGCCTCCAGCACCTCCACGGGATCGAGGCCCCAATGCCGCAGATCCACCGGGCGCAGCGCCACCGTGACCTGCGGCAGCCCGGCGGGCGAGGCCTGCTGGACGTCCCGGGCACCCTTCACCTCCGAGAGTTCCTGCGCGACCGAGCGGGCCGCCGCTTCGATCCGGTCGAGATCGCTGCCGATCACGTTGACCACGACCGGTGCGGTGAAGCCCGAGACGGTCTCCTCGATGCGCTCGGTCAGGAAGGTCTTGAGCGAGAAGGCCGCCCCCGGGAAGCCGGCGATCAGCGTCCGGACGCCGGCCTCGACGCGGCGCTGGGCAGCCCCGTCGAGGCCGGGCTCCAGATCGATGTGGATCTCGCTGTAATGCGGCCCGGCGGTATCCTCGGCGGCCTCGGCGCGCCCGATCTGCGCCGCCACGGCGCGCACGCCGGGGATCTCCTTCAGATCGCCGGTGATCAGGGTCCCGAGCCGCTGCGATTCCTGCAGGGAGGTGCCGGGAATGGCCACCATGTGCAGGATCATGTGTCCCTCCTTCAGGTCGGGGAGGAACACCGCTCCGAGGGTCGGCAGGATGGCGGCCCCCGCAAGGGTCACCAGCAGCGCGCCGGCCATGGCGATCCGCGGCACCCGCCCGATGCCGGCGAGCAGCCGCAGATAGGCAGCCCGGCTCCAGCGCACCACCGGCGGGTCGGGCGGAGCGGCGCCCGCATGGCGCGTCATACGACTGCCGAGGAGCAGGATCGCGAGGGCCGGCGTGACCGTGAGCGCGACCAGAAGCGAGGCGACGACCGCCGCGATGTAGGCCAGCGCCAGCGGACCGAACAGCCGGCCGGCGACGCCGGTCAACGCGAGAATGGGCAGGAACATCAGGATCACCGCGAGCGTCGCGTAGGCGACCGACGTCCGCACCTCGAGCATCGCGGCCAGAACCACGCGGGGGATGCTGCGCCGTCCGCCCCGCGCCTCCCGCAGGCGGCGGGAGACGTTCTCGACGCCGATCACCGCGTCGTCGACCACCTCCCCGATGGCGAGGGCCAGCCCGCCCAGCGTCATGGTGTTGAGGCTCTCGCCCCAGGCTTGGAGAACGAGCGCGGCGGTGATCAGCGACAGCGGGATCGCCGCTGCACTGATCACCGCCGCCCGCCAATCCGCCAGGAAGACGAGGAGTACGATCATCACCAGCACGCCGCCCAGCGCCAGCGCCTGGATCACGTTGCCCGTGGCGACATCCACGAAGTTCGCAGGCCGGAACAGGTCCGCCCGCAGGCTCACGCCCTCGCGCTTCAGAACCGGGCGCAGCTCGTCCAGGGCCGCCTCCAGGCGGGCCGTCACGGCGCGCGTGTCGACGCCCACCTGGGCGCCGACCATCAGCAGCACGCCGGGCTTGCCGTCCACGAGGGCCGCGCTGATCGCCGGCTCCGGGGCGGCCGTGACGGTGGCCACATCCGAGAGCACGACGCTCGCCCCGCCGTCGTTGTGCAGCACGATCTGTCCGAGCGCCTCCGGCGTGAGGGACTGTCCCTCCGTCCGGAGCAGGACACGCTGGTTCGGCGTGTCGACGAAGCCCGCCCCGCGCACGCCGGTCCCCTTTCGGGCGGCCGCCAGGACGTCGTTGAGGCCGATCTGGAAGCGGATCAGGTCGTCGGAGCGGACCTGAACCTGCAAGGCGCGCACGCCGCCGCCATAGAGCGAGACCTGGGCGATGCCGGGCACCGCCTGGAGCCGCCGGCGCACGGTCCATTCCGCGATCTGGCGCAGGTCCATGGCGTCGCGGGCCTCGGCGGTCAGCCCGACGAGGAGGACGGTGAGCGTCGAAGAAGTGAGCGGGGTCATGGCGGGGGCTGCCACGCCGTCGGGCATGCGGCCGGCCAGTGCCGCCAGACGCTCGTTGACCCGCTGGCGGATCCGGTCGACGTCGCTGCCGGGCCTGAACGCCGCGGTGATCACCGACAGGCCCTGGATCGAGGTGGAGCGCAGGGTCTCCAGGCCCGGCAGGCCGCCGACTGCCACCTCGACGGGCTGCGTGACCAGCACCTCGACCTGTTCGGAATCGAGGCCCGGTGCTTCGGTCTGGATCGTCACAGTCGGCGGCGCGAACTCGGGGAAGACATCGTACCGGGCCCCCGCGAGGACGTAGAGCCCGAAGACCAGGACCGCGCAGGCCAGCGCGAGGACCACCCGCGGCAGACGGACGGCGAAGCCCACGAGTGCGGCCTGCAAACCGCCGCCGCGGCCGGCTGCAGGGGAGGGCTCAGTCATCGTCGTCGCCCACGACGCGGATGCGGCTCTTCATCTCCTCCGAGAGGAGCGCCTGCGCCCCCCGCAGCACGATCTCGCTGCCGTCCGGCAGGTCCTCGACGACGAAGGCATCGGCCGACATCGGGGCATCCGGCCGGACCGGATGGCGCACGTAGGCGCCGTCGCCGGTGCCGCGATACACCCAGGTGCCGCCCTCTCCGTGGACGACGGCATCCTCCGGCACGAGGACGCCCTTGACCGCGCGGGACGCCGGCAGGAACGCCATCGTGCTGGTGCCGGGCAGGAGGCCGCTCTCGCCGGAGACCAGGTAGAAGAAGCTCTGCCCTTGGATCCGCGGATCGGTCCGCGTCGCGGGCGAGACCGGCCGGAGGGCAACCCGCGCGCTCTGGGGCGGCACCTCTGCGAAGGCGGCCTGCGGCGCTTCGGGAAGCGTCTCCCCGGGCGGTAAGGTGACCTGCATGAGGAAATCGATCCGCTCGATCAGGCGCGTCACCAGCGGAGACCGCTCGATGATCGCCTTGCCGAGCACCGAACCCCATTCCTGGCGCGCCGTGGCGGCGAGCGTCCGCAACTGCGACTCCGCCACCGTCATCGACGCCTGATCGGTCAGGAGCGTGCCCTCGGCGGTTTCGATCTGCGCCACCGCCACCACGCCGGCGCCCAGGTTACGGGCCCGGCGGGCAGCACTGGCCGAGACTTCGACACGGGCGCGCGCCGTCTGGAGCGCCGCGACGGCGCCCGCATAGCTGTTGGTGAGTTCGGTGATCCGGGCGAGGTCGAGGACGCTGCCGTAGGCGGTCAGCTCCTGCCGGTGAAGCACGGCCGGCCGTGACTCGGCCACGAGCCCGATCCGCGCGCGCTCGGCTGCCGTCAGCCGCACCACCGTCCGTCCATCCTCGACGGCGGTGCGCGGCGCCGGAAGCTGTGCCGCTGCAGGTGGACCATCGCGCCAATCGGGGACGAGCGCCGTTGCCCGCGCCCGCATCTCCGCGATGATCGGGCCCGCATCCGCCCGCAGCCTTTGGCCCGGTGGCGTGACGGCGAGACCGGCCGCGGCGAGCACCATCCCTCCGATGAGCAGCATCGCCCGGCGACCACCCACGTCGCACTCCTCCCTTAACCTCGATTGCCGAATCTACCCGGTTTCGATGCCAGATACACCCGAACTTGGCCGGTTCAAACCGGATCGCTCGATCGGGAGCCCGGGTTCGCCGCGGCCGGAGGACAGGAACGAAAAAGCCCGCCTCGACACTGCGAAGCGGGCTTTCTTAGAGCGGGAAAGGGTACGGTTCGGATCAGCAGCCGTCGTCGGAGACCGGAGCGGTCTGCCTGTCCGCAGCGGCCTTGTTCATGGCGCCCACCGTGCCGGGCGAGGCGGGCTGCTGGCCACCAGCCAGATTCGCGGCAGCCGGGTCCGTCGACTTCGACTTCGCACCCGCATCGGTCGGGGCCTGCCGATCCGCAGTCTGCGTCGCGCCGGCGTTGTTCATGGCGCCGACCGTGCCGGGCGAGGCGGGCTGCTGGCCGCCGGCCAGATTCTTGCTCGACTTGTCGACATCGGAGCTGTTCGGGTTGGAAGCCTGCTGATCAGGGGTCTTCGATTTTGTGGTTCCAGTGCTGCACGGGGCCGCGAAAGCGGGACCGGCAGCGACGGCCAGAAGCGCAACCGCGCCCGCCAGACGTGAGACCTTCATCAAACGCTCCTCCAAGATTCAACGAACGTCCAAGTGCCTAATCGTCCCATGAGTTCCGTGCCGATTGTCTAAGATCTTCGAAACGGTCGGGTCCGATCGGGACATCTGCGCGTTTGACGTGCCCCGAGCTGGTGAAAACAGACCTTCGTCGCAGGGGGGGCGCGCATGGGTCGCCCCGCCGGGCCTGGGTGCGGCATCGTAACTCGGGCGGTGCCGCCGGAGCGTGATCCGGCGTCGGTTCGGTCGATCAACGGCGTCCGCCGCGCGAGCCGCCCCTACCTCGTTTGGTCGAGTTCAGCGCCCGCATCGGTCGGGCTAGCGTCGGATCGCGAGGGGCCGAGTCCGCGGCTGCGTCGGGCCGTAGAGGTCTCGCGCGTCCGAGATGGCACCGCCTCATCCGGGGACCCGAGATCGAACGATGGCGTTTCCACGCGACTTGGCCACCCTCGAAACCGGACATGCGGCGGGCGTGGCGTGGTCACCGTTCGGCCCGTCCGGCGTCGGTCCTCGCTGGAACGGCGCGGCGCGCGACGAAGGCGCGACCGATGCCATGCCGAAGCTCGGCGTCGCCGCCATCCCGTGGATCGCCCTGTTCGTCTTCGCGCCCGTGATCGGCGAGCAGATCAAGCTGCCGGGTCTCGAAAGGCTGATCTGGGCCTGTGCCGATCTCGCCGCCCTGGTGTTCCTGGTCCTGCGCCGCGACCTTGCCGCGACCCTGTTCGGAAGTCGGTTGCTGCTGCTGACTTGGCCGCTCCTGGCGATCGTGTCGGCTCTGTGGTCCCTGACACCCGGCCTCTCGGCCTATTACGGATTGCAATTGCTCGCGACCATCGTGGCCGGCATTGCGCTGCGCACCACGATGGGTCTGTCGCGCATTATCCGGATTGTCTTCCTGGGTCTTCTGTTCGCTCAGATCCTGTCGGCCATCCTCACGGTCGTGGCCCCGAGCCTCACACGCGGGATGAACGGTGACTGGGCCGGCATCTATTCACATAAGAACGTTCTGGGCTCCATGGCGAGCTTGCAAATCCTGTGCGCAGCCTGCCTGTTCCTCCAGGGTTGGAACCGACTCCTCACCGCTGTGGGGTTCGGCCTCGCGCTGGCGCTTCTCGTGGCAACCCACTCGGCCACGGCGCTGGTGGCGGCGATGGTGGGACTGGCGCCCCTTGCCGCTATCTTCGCGTGGCGGCAGGGCAAGCACGTGACGGGCTTCTGCCTCGGCCTCGTCATCGCACTCGCGGGCATTGGCATTGTCGTGCTCGCCGCGCGAGGCGCAGACATCTCGGCGAGCCTGCTCTCAGACCTCGGCAAGGACAAGACGCTGACGGGCCGTACGATCCTCTGGCAGTTCGGACTCGATCAATTCTGGCGCGAGCCGCTGATCGGTGTCGGATACAGAGCTTACTGGGACAGCCCGCTCACAACGGCCGCATATCTGCATTTCGTGACCAAGCAAAAGCTTTGGTTTTTCCACAACAACTTCATCGACGCCATCGTCGCGTTCGGCATCGTCGGTCTCATCGTCTTTACGGTGACGTTCCTCGATATGGGGCGCCGGGTTATCGCGCACTTCGCGCGCTCGTCCGGATATGTGGAGGCTTGGCCGATCCTGTTCATGAGCCAGCTCTGCGTCCTCATCTGCCTGGAATGCCCGCTCTTCATCAATCACGGTCTGCACCAACTCCTGTTCGCGGCGCTCTTGCCGGTCATGGGGGCAGGGAACGTCGCGGGGCGGACGATTCATGGGCGTGCGGCCTTTCGGGCTTGAGCCGTGTCTGACTGAGGCGGCGGGGCTTGGACGCGGACGCGGCCACGAACTCCGACGGCCCCCCGTCTCGTGAGCCGGCACCACACAGAGGTGAACACGATGTATTGTTTTGGAATTTCCTTGCGTCGTTTTCCGGAACGGCACGCGTACATCTCCCGTCATCTCGCCGCAGCCTGGGGGCCGGATTTCGAGGTTGCCGGGTACGAGGGAGCGGTCCCGGATCCGCGCGTTCCGCCCCCGCCTCATCTGTCGCCTGGGCAGATCGGCTGTGCGATGTCCCACATGGCCGCCTACGAACGCCTGATCGCCCGCGATCTGCCCTATGCGCTCATCGTCGAGGATGACGTCGTCCTGCCGCCGCAGATCCACGGGATCGTGGCTGGCATCGAGGCCGCCCTTCGGCCGGGCGATGTCGTCTTGATGTTCAACTGGCCGAAGAACATCGGGGTTTTCAGTACCGTCGATGCGGTGCGGATTGGCAATCACCGCTTGTGCTTGCCCATGCAGATGAGCGGTCTCGGCTCCACGGCAGCCTATGTGATCACGCGGGAGGCCGCCGAGGGAATCCTGCGCGTCAATCGACCCGTCGTGGTCACGTCAGACAACTGGAACTATTTCTTCGAGAACGGCGCACTCACACGCGGTCGCGTGGTTTCACCGAATGTTGTCGCCTTGAAGCCGTTCGAGTCCACGATTTTCGTGTCCGGCTCGAAGCTCGGCGCATTCTTGAAGAGCAATGCCCTATTCAAACCCCTGCTTGCTGCGCGGCGCAGGGTCCTGACGGAAAAGATGCCCGTCAATATGACCTTCACGAACGAGATTTCACCCTTCGCGTGACATGAGCCGTACCCGAGCCCGGATCGGGTCGAAGGAAAATTCTACGCTGTCTTTACGATTTTAAGACTGGCTGCGCAGGCTGCCCGTCCGTCAAAAATATTTAAACAAATTCGTTTTATGTGCACTAATACTGGATGACCATACGTTTCAATGAGGGTCTGTCCGGGTCTGTCCGGGTCTGTCGCTCCACCTGTCCGCCGTGATGCGCGGCGGAAGCGTCCGCTCGACGTTCGCAGCCGGAGGCCGCCATCCGCCGCGGCGAAGACAAGCATCCTGTCCCGTCGACGGCTTGCGCAGCGGCAGCCCCCCTGATCGCCCGGTGTGGTTCGGCCGAGCGGTTTGCCGGTCACATGGCGACCCGGAAGGCCGCGCGCCCGTTGCGGATGATCGACACCAACGCTCCGACGATACAGGCCAAGATGGCTCCATCGATCACGAGAAGGGTGATGGTCCGATTCCATAACCGGTCGAGACCGAGATTTGTGGTGACGATATCGGGCCGCGCCGGGTCGGCCATCACCACGAGGTCGAAATTGGCGGCCTGCGGGCCGGAGAAGACGTAGTTCACCCGCCGTGTCGTGCTGCCCCGAGGCGTGGATAGCGTCAGTGTCGCATTGCAGATGTGGATGACGAGCTTGGCGTTGCACTTGCCATCTGCCACCCGTGCGCGCGGGACAGGCTGCGCCGTCTCGCGGACCTGCCAGTCCGAAATCAAGACAGGCGCCGTGTAGAGCGCGCTGGCTGCCAGGATGCCGCTGAACAGGACGAAGCCGAACAGCACTCCGAAGATCACGGTCCAGCTGGTGCGCTCCGATGGCAGCCGCAGGGTTTCCTCGGCCTCTGTCTTCGCAGGGGGAGTCATGGCGATCCTCAAGCAGGATGGGTTTCGAGAGGGACGGCGGGGGTCGCGATCGGCGCACGTTCGGCCAGAAGGCGGCGAGCCTGATGGGCCGCTTGATAGCGGGCGATCAGATCGGCGAAATCCTGCGGCTTCATCTTGCGCGGCAGCCCGACCGTGAGGGTCACGATGCGGCGCTTGGGGTCGAGCTTCATCGCGTGCCGGCCTGGTGCCCGCTCCGGCCAGTCGGCGCCGGGCGGCAGCAACAGCCGCATTGCGATCCCGCCGCGGCTCAGCGTCATGTCGAGATCCGCGATGGCCGCCCAGGGTATCACGCGGTCGAGGCCCGGCGCCGTCAGCCCGGTCGGACTCAGGATCAATGTGATCGGCTCCCCCCGCGCCAGCACGAAGGTGCCGGCAACGCAGAAAACAGCGGCAAGGGCCAGCATCACGACCAGAAGTACGCGGGCCTCGTAAGACGACAGGCCGGGAATGCGGACCAGCGCGAGCGGCAGCGCGGCGGCGGCGAAGAAGCCGCCACTCACCGCGAACGCGAGGCCGCGGGCACGGTGGCTGGCGCGCAGCACCCGATCCTCGGGACCGACTTCCGCGGCGGTGGCCTCCAGATGGGCGCGCGCGGCTGCCTCGCGCGCCTGGACTGCGCCAAGGAAGTCCTGCGTTGCGGCCCGGCACAGGCCGGACGGATCGGTGAAATAGGCTGCGAGCTGTTCGCGGGCGCGAGCCGGAGGCGGGGCTCTAGCCGCCGTCAGAAGGTCCGCATCGACCGCCAGGCCGAGGGCCGCGATGCGCTCGCGGGTCGGCGGATGGGTGTCGGTCGGGTGGGCCTGTCCGTCTTCGAGACGCGCTGCCGGGTCGTCGAGGCCGCGCGCCATCGCCCGGTCGAGAGCCGCCGCCACGAGATCGGAGGAAGCCGCGGCCGGCGCAGCGGCAGCGGTCTCCAGAACGGCCACGATGCCCGGACGCACGGCGCCGGAGCGGAGGAGCGCCCGGGCCGAGGCGGCGGACGAGGTCGCAGCCGCGCCGGCTGCATCGGCGGCGAATTCGCGCTTCCGGCTCCAATGGCGCACGGCAAGGTGAAAGCGCTCCATCACGAACAGGCCGAGCCGCACCGACGGTCCGAGCAGGCCGAGACCGCCGCGCTCGCGCTCCAGGAGCGCATCGAGGGAACGCCCGACGCCCGTGTAGATTGGCAGGAAGCGCTGACTGTAGGCGGTGTCGCCGCCGGCATAGTGAGCGAGTTCGTGCCCGATGATCGCCGCCGTCTCGTCCACGCGCATCAGGGCGAGATAGGGAAGCGGTACGTAGAGGATCCGGCCCTCGAGACGCGTGCCGCCCGGTTCGAGTACAGCCGGACCCGCGCTGACGAAGAAGCCCTCGGTGAGGCCGACGACCAGGGCCTCGGGCTTGAGCGCGCCCATCCGATCGGCAATCGCTTCGACGAGGCGCCAGAGACCCGGAGCTTCGGCCGGCGCGATCTGGCGCCCGAGGATCGGCAGAGGCTCGGGCTCGAAGGCAACGAGCGCTTGGCGCAGGCCGATCAGTGCGCCCCCCGCGGCGATGATCGTGCCGCCGGCCGCAGCGGCCGCGAGGCCCAGGAGCTTTGTGCCCCCGCCGGTGAAGCCGCCCTGGATGAGCAAGCCTGCCTCGAAGAGAACGATGGCGACGAAGCCTGCGGTCGCCGCGACGATCTGAGCGGCGAGCACGACGGGGAGCAGCCGCCGCACCAGCGAAAAGCCATGAACCAGCGTCTGGCGGGAGGTGCGTCCGATCTGCCCGAGCACACCGCCGACGACCAGGACGAGCAGGGAGAGCGTTGCCGCGATGCCGCCACCGAGGACCGCCACCGGCGGCAGCGTGCGGCGCCAATCCATCACCGCAGCGAGGGTGCCGGCTTCGTCGCGGGCCTCGCGTGCCTTCACCACGGCGTAGGGGCCGCCATAGAGGTGGCCGTCGTGGCGGAACTGCAGGCGGAAATCGGGGCGCCCGTCCCGGGGAGCGCGGGCCTCCAGATCCGCCACAGCCGCGGCGAGCCGGTCATGCTCGGTCGCGAATTCCCTCCAATCGTCGGTTCCGCGCTGGCCCTGCCAGAGTCCGAGCAGCAGGATTGCGAGGGGCAGCAACACGGTGGCCAGGATGAGGCTCGCAAGGATGCGCATACGCGAGCGCTCTGGCAGGGACGTTTCCTCGGCGATGGCTCGCTCCTGAAGTGTCGTCGGCACGATGGCCGTGCGCCCAGCCAATAGGCTGGCCACGCGGATGATCAGTCAACGTGGAGACCGAGATTGGACCAGATATAACCATGGTGAGAGGCAATAAAGATTGGGCGCAATCGATCTGATATCCGACATGGGTTCGGGATTTCTACCCAATCCATGAATCGCGTCAATAGAATGCTGCCGGGTTCAGTCGGATCTGCCGGCGCGTGTCGGCGAACCTGGCTGCGGGCAAGGCCGTGATGAGCGCCGTCCAATCTCGCGCGTCTCGCGCTCCGGGCTCAGCTCCGGCTGTCGCAGATCCATTCGGCGCGGTCGGCCGGCGCGGTCATCGGAGACATCGGATGCACTCCGAGCGGTCGGTCGGCCTGTCGTTCGGCCGATGTCGCAGGGCGCATGCTGCCGGCTCGTCTGAATCCGACGGGTGGGCGGCGGCGCAGTATATTGAGAGAGATCAATGCTCAGCTGTGGTATTATGATCAAGAATGCCGCGATTGCGAGTTGCGACCCGGCGCGGCTGTTCAAGCGATCTGCGCCGCAGGGCGCTCAGGCCAGCTTCTCGCACGAGACCCGTCTTCTTCCGCCGCGAGGAGAAACCTTGATCATGGCGCCGAGCCGACACAGGCCCCCTCCGGAGTATCTGCCCGCACCCAGCCATTCCGCCGCGGCAGCGCAAGGCGACGTGTCGATCCAGCGCAGCCCAGGGTGAGGCCGGGGCGGGGACGCGCGCGGCGACCGGCGCGTCTGTCCGTGGCGGGTGCGCGCGGGGTGCACGGGTGCGGCGCATGTGCGCCTCATCCCGCAGGCCCGGTTGCAGGAATCGCGGCGCTTCGCGCCGACGGCCTGCACGTCGGTCGTCGAGCAGAAAATTCTCCTGACGCGGGACAGAGCGGCCCGGCTTCGAACGGCTCTCGGCCGGTTCGTCCGAACCGTCGATGGCACGCGTGCAGACGGGTTCGGGATATGCAATCGATGCAGTCTCGACGAATAAAATTCGGTGCCGATCAGCGCGAGAATATTTGGATCGGTTGCATATACAATAATCGGAGGGGCCCGTGACAGGCAAAATTGCATCACCTTCAGCCGATATCGATCAGGCCGTCGTGCAGTCCAAAGCCGCCCGCGTCGGTGCCGACGTCTTGGCCCTGTATCGCCAACTTGCCGCGACGCTTCGACAGAAAGGCCGGTCCGAGGCAGCCGCCATGGCCCACCTCTCTGATCCCACCGCGCGTGCGGCGCACCGGTGCGCCTTTCAGCTCTACGGTACCGCAGCCTCCGAACTCGACGATGTCATCGCGGATCTCCTCGCCAGCCTCGAACGGCCGTTCACGGAGGTCTCGACGGGTCCGATCTTGACCGTTGTGGTTGGTGACGGGACGGGCCCGTAGATCGTGAGCGCAGTGGCGCAGAAATCAGGCCGCTGGCAGAGGCTGCGGTTTGGACACGCGTCAGGTCGGCCAGGGCTTGGGCAGACGCCGCGGACAGGCCGGTCTCAAGCCGCGGGCGCAGAATGGTCTGGGTCTCGATGCTCGTCTCTGCGATCTGCGGGCGCGTTGCACTGGACAGGACATCTTGCAGACGGTGTGGTGTCTCGAGATTTTCAGCGGAAAAGTCCCACTCCCGGTGGGATCTGTTCGTGAATTATCGGCATTCGTCGGTGCGCTTTCAATCGACCTGCATTGAAGAGGCAGCGTCTCAAGCAAACGGCATCCCTGCGCACGACCGCCCCGCCTGATCGCGACCCGTCGCGCGCTGGTTGCGGGCGTGCGGGCGATCACGGTGCGACCGACTTCAATACGAAGGCGGGCGTGGGAAAGCCGGCTCGTGCCAGGGCTCTGAAGGCTCTGCAGACGGGACATGATCGGCGCCGTTGCCGCCAAGGCTTGTGCGACGCTCAAGCGCAACCCCGAGGGGCACTCTCTCGATACAGGGTCGACGGGGCCGCTTCGGTCGCCCCTCTATAGCGGCGCGTCATCGCGGATTATGCCGAACGGCGTTGTGTCCGTGCTCGGCGATCGGGCTCAGCCGCTTCGGTACGATGGCCGGCTCTTGTTGTGCCGGTCCTGTGCGCGCCCGGCATCTGACGATGTTCGATGTGCGGCCAAGTCCGTGTCGGTACGGATCATCGCCCCGGGCGGTGCCCATTCTCCGCAGGGCTCAGGCGCAGACGTCGTGGAAAAGATAGAAGCCGAGGCGGCTATTCGCCTCCTGGGCCGCTTTGGACTGGAAACTGACCGGCCCATCCGACTTGCTGCGGACCGTGTAGCCGAATGCCCAGCTCTCCGCGTCGAGGAAGCTCGGAACCGGACGGTCCTCGCGCACGGCGCAGCACAGGCCTGGCTTATGCTTGCGGCAAAACACGTTGTAGGCGTCGCGCAGTTGCTCTCGCATCGGCAGGGCCCTCCCTCAGGATTGCCCTTTTGGCGGAACACCGGCGTCCCAGTCTTTGATCCAGCGCAACGATCGAACTTTCGCCTCCCGGGCCGCCGAGAGGATCCGCCGGATCCGCGTGCTTCGGCTCATGGGCCTCCCATACGGGCTACGCTTCCCTGTCGTCCGAAGTCGCGCCCTGCTTTCGCCGGACCGAAAATCGACTGCACGCGCTCGGTCGAGCGGGCCGCGCCGATGGGCATCGAGAACTGATCCATCCCCGTCTCACAACGGTGGAATGGCCCGAATGGTGTCGCGCGTACCCCGCATGGTCAGCACAGGGCCGACTTGGCTGAGAGTGGACACAGGAATGCCGATCTCTCCGCCTCCCAACAAGCGCCGGCGGGCGACGATCGCCAGGAGCGTGGTCCCGTCCTGCCCGACCCTGACTTCGCGGACGCGCCCGACGCGCACACCCTGATCGGCATAGAGATGCCGCCCGCGCAGCGTGGGCATCAGAGACGCGGCGTTTTCCTGGATCACGGAATTTCCGCGGTCCATAAGCGGCGAGCGAAGCTCCTGGGCGGTTGCCGTGCGCGCAAGCGCGATCAGAGCCAGCAGGCATATCCGGCCGGTATGATGTCGCGACATCTGACGCGCCTTCCTGGCTACGGGCAGATAGCGTTCCGACGCAGGCCCGGTGAGGCATCCGGATCGATCCGGGCTGCCCTCCCGCCATCTCGGCGGGGGCTGACCTCAGAGTGTCCGTCCTCCCGCCGTCGAAAACGCGGTCGATCCGAATTTTTCCGCACCGCGCTCGAAGCGGCACATTGCCAAATGAAACGATTCAAGCGGAGCCGGAATATCGATCGCGACTGGCTTATGAGGCTGATGAAAGAAACTTATTATCGTGTTTCACGCGAAATTTTTTAAGTCCAGCTCCTGCGCTGTCATTTCCAAATTGCGAAACAATTTTTCTCGCGCCTTGACCTAAATCAAATCATGTCCCCGATAAATACGCTTTCCGGAATGTCAAAACCGTAATCCGACAACGGTCACCGCCGCAAGACAACGGCGGCTCCATCGGTTTTGTTGATGTACCAGACCATCGCGGTCCTGTTCGCATTCGTCTTCGCCTACAGCCTCGTGGCGGTCCCGCTGGAGCGCAGTCCACTGGCCGGCGCCGTGATCTTCGCCGCCTTCGGCTTCGCTGCAGGGCCGGCCGGGTTGCGCATCATCACGGTGAACGCCGAGGCCCATCTTCTTCAACGGTTGGCCGAGTTCACGCTGGCCCTCGTACTGTTCACGGATGCCGCCAAAGCCGACCTCGGCGTGCTGCGACGCTCATACGCGATCCCCGGACGTCTCCTGCTCATCGGATTGCCGCTTACAATCCTGTTCGGCTTCCTGGTCGGTACCATTCTATTCCCGGAATTGGGCTTCCTCGAATGCGCCCTTCTCGCGACGATCCTGGCGCCGACGGATGCGGCCTTCGGAAAGGCAGTGGTCACGAATCCGGACCTCCCGGGCCCAGTGCGCGAAGGGCTGAATGTGGAGAGCGGCCTGAATGACGGCATCTGCGTCCCGGTCCTTCTGATCTTCCTGACGCTCGCCGCGGGATCCGATCCGGGGCGGCCCCCGCTGGATCTTGCGGTCCACCATTTCGGCACGGAGATCGGTGTCGGCCTCGTCGTAGGCGGCGGGTTGGCCGTTCTGGGCGTCGGGGCCCTGCGCTATGCCGGCAATCGCGGCTGGATCGGCTCGGCTTGGCGGCAACTCCCCGCGGTGGCGCTCGCGCTTACGGCGTTCGCGGCCGCGCAGGCTCTGGGCGGCAGCGGCTTCATTGCATCCTTCGTCGGCGGCCTCGTCGCCGGTGGCATGGCGCGGCACCGCGTGGTCAAGCACGAGCTGCTCTGCGCGGCCGAGGGGGCCGGCGACGTCCTGGCCCTGTCGACCTGGGTGCTCTTCGGGGCCGTCGTGATCGCGCAGGTCCCGCAGCGGCTGACCTGGGCGGTCATCGTCTACGCGGTCTTGAGCCTCACCGTGATCCGCATGCTTCCGGTCTGGCTGGCTCTGACGGGCACGGGCCTGAAGACGGACGGCAAGCTGTTCGTCGGCTGGTTCGGTCCGAGAGGGCTCGCCAGCGTGGTCTTCGCCGTCATCGTGCTCGCGGCCGATCTTCCGGGACGTCAGGTCCTGACGACGACGGTCGCGGCCACCATCATCCTCAGCATCCTCGCGCACGGCTTGACCGCGAACGCGCTCTCCGCAGCCTTCGCGCGCCGCGCCGCGCCGCGCCGCGCCGCGCCGCGCCGCGCCGCGCCGCGCCGCGCCGCGCCGCCGATCCGGCGCAAGCCGGCAAGGCTCCTTCGGCCGGTCCTGAGACGGCCCCTGAACGGAGCGTCGCGCGCCGACAGGGGCCACATGCTGTCTCGGCCGATCAAGCGGGCGACCGGTGACGCCATACACTGCGGTGCGCTTCGGAGAGCGAGGGCGCCTGATCCTTGATCTCGCTCAAGGGGGCGCTGGCGAAGCGGCGTACTGTCTCTCCCGCCAGGAGAATTCACGATGCCGACTTTGGCTCCCGCACGGCCATCGTCTGACACGCGCCGCCACGAGAAGGACGATCGGCTGATCACGGCCGCGCAGGCGCTGCCGGAGCTTCGGGTGGCGGTCGCCCATCCCTGCGCCGTGGCCTCCCTGTTCGTCGCCGGGCAGCGGGCGGCGCGTCTGATGCCCAAGGTCTAGCCGATGACCCCGGTCCTGCTCGTCCTGAATGCGGGCTCGTCGAGCCTCAAGTTCCAAGTCTTCACCCTCGGCGATGGCGAAGAGCCGCAGCGTATCTTCCGGGGCCTGTTCGAGGGGCTCCGTGAAGCGCCCCATCTGCGGATCCGTGATCGGACCGGCACGACGGTGGCCGACGAGGACTTCGGCAGCGACGGGGCGTTCGGCCACGAGGACGCGCTCCTGCGCGTGGCCGCCTGGATGCGCGCGCACAGTGGCGGCTTCGATCTGGTCGCCGTCGGGCACCGGATCGTCCATGGCGGGATGACCTATTGCGAGCCCGTGCGCGTGACTGCGGAGGTCCTGGAGGCCCTGGAGCGCCTCGTGCCGCTGGCTCCCCTCCACCAGCCGCACAATCTCGAGCCGATCCGCATCTTTCGGCGGCGCTTTCCCGATCTGCCCCAGGTCGCCTGCTTCGACACGGCCTTCCATGCCGGTCAACCGGAGATCGCCCGGCTTTTCGCCCTGCCGAACGCGATGATCGAGGGCGGCGTGCGCCGCTACGGCTTCCACGGCCTGTCCTACGCCTACATTGCCTCCGTGCTGGCGGAGTATGATCCCGCCCTGGCGGCTGGACGCGTGGTCGTGGCCCATCTCGGCAACGGCGCCAGCCTGTGTGCGCTGAACCGCGGCGCCAGCGTCGCCACCACGATGGGCTTCTCCGCCCTCGACGGGCTGCCCATGGGGACGCGCTGCGGCAGCCTCGATGCCGGCATCGTGTTCTACATGCTCCGCGAGATGAAGCTCGGCCCGGCCGAGGCGGAGCGCATGCTCTACACGCAGTCGGGCCTGCTCGGCGTGTCGGGGATCTCGAACGACATGCGCACGCTGCGCCGCGTCGCGGCGCGCGAGCCCGATGCCCGCCGAGCCATCGACCTGTTCGTCTACCGGATCGGTCGTGAACTCGGCTCCCTCGTCGCCGCACTGGGCGGCATCGACGCCCTCATCTTCACGGCCGGCATCGGCGAGAACGACGCCGCCACCCGTGCGGAGGTCCTGCGGGGTGCCGCATGGGCGGGATTCGAACTTGACGACGCGGCCAACGCCTCCGGCGGCCCCCGCGTGACCCGAGGTCCCGGGCCGACCGCCTGGGTCATTCCGACGGACGAGGAACTGATGATCGCGCGCGGCACGCGCGCCGTGTTGTCTCGGCCCAGGAGCAGCCGGCCGCAGCCGGCGCTTTGAACAACGGGAGCTTGCCATGGACGCCGTGAGAACCAGGTCGCCGGCCGATC
Source organism: Methylobacterium sp. XJLW (assembly GCF_003254375.1). Lineage (NCBI taxonomy): Bacteria > Pseudomonadati > Pseudomonadota > Alphaproteobacteria > Hyphomicrobiales > Methylobacteriaceae > Methylobacterium > Methylobacterium sp. XJLW. The sequence continues at coordinate 3,284,164 of NZ_CP016429.1, forward strand.
TCGAACTCGCCGACGAGACCTTCATGTCGGCCGCCGAACTCGGTGCCTACACGGCCAAGTTGAAGGCCGCCAAAGCCATGAAGGCGCTGAAGGCCGAGGACCAAGCGAGCCAGGCGCGGGCCGAGCTGATCAAGACTCTGTCCAAGACCATCGAGCTCACGCCCGAGAAGGTCCAGGAGATCACGCGGCCTCTCCTGCACAAGCTCCGGGTCGCGGCCGAGCAGGGCAAGAACGAGTTGCTGGTCATGCGTTTCCCGAACGCGATGTGCACCGACAGCGGGCGAGCCATCAACAATGCCGAGGCGGACTGGCCCGACACCCTGACCGGGCGGCCCCGGCAGGCATACGAGTTCTGGCGCGAGCGACTGCGCCCCCTCGGCTATGGCTTGTCGGCGATGATCGTCGACTGGCCCGACGGCATGCCGGGCGATGTTGGTTTCTTCCTGACCTGGGAAAAACTTCACGTGTGATTCAGGACGCCCCGGGATGGCGATCATGACCGAGCAGCGGACACAGACCGCCACCTCAGCGGGTGAACGACCTGCGCTCCCGGATCTTTTCGCGTTGCTGAGCGCTGGCCGAGGTCACGGCGAAGCGGGTGACGATCCTGGCCGCGCGGGTTCTCTCCGTCGAGGAGCTGAACGGCGACCAGATCGACGCGGAGATCCTGAAGCTCCAGACGCAGCGGGATGCGACGCGTGACGAGGCGATGCGGGCCCGTTTCGATGTCTCGATCGCCCGGCTCGAAGAGTTCAAGGCCGCGCCCGGCTTTGAAGGGTCGATGTCCGGGCGCGCGGCTTCACCTCAGTGCAGTTCCGGAACGAAATGCCCCTTGGTGAGAGTGTCATCGTAGGCCTTGTCCTTGAGGCGCTTCGGCAAGATCACGGCCTCGCGCTTCACTTCCTTGTAGGGGATCAGGCTCAGCAGATGGGCGATGCAGTTGAGACGGGCGCGCCGCTTCTCATCTGAGCGGACGATATGCCAGGGCGCCTCATCGATATCGGTCGCCGCCAACATCTCGTCCCGGGCGATCGAGTAGTCGTACCAGCGACTGTAGGACTCGAGGTCCATGGGACTGAGCTTCCACTGCCGGAGAGGGGCATCGATCCGGGCCAGGAAGCGGCGCTTCTGCTCCTTCCGGCCGACTTCGAGCCAGAACTTGATCAGCTGCGTTCCGCCGCCCACGATGAAGCGCTCGATCCGCGGGCACAGATCGAGGAAGCGGCGATATTCAGCGTCGCTGCAGAACCCCATGACGCGCTCGACGCCCGCGCGGTTGTACCAGCTCCGGTCGAAGATCACGATCTCGCCGGCCGCCGGGAAGTGCTCGATGTAGCGCTGAATGAACATCTGGGTCTTCTGCCGGTCGGAGGGGGCCGGCAGCGCGGCCACGCGAAACACCCGCGGGCTCACCCGCTCGGTGAGCGCCTTGATCGTGCCGCCCTTGCCGGCAGCGTCACGTCCCTCGAAGACCACGACGATGCGCGCGCCGGATCTCCGGACCCAGTCCTGCAGATGGCAGAGCTGCACCTGCAGCGCGCGGAGTTCCCGCTCGTACGCCTTGCGCTTGAGCTTGGGCTGCGCCAGCCCCTCGTCGGTGGCTTCGTCGTCGGTCTCGGGCTCCTGTGCCCGTGTCGCATCGTCCATCACCGCCCAGCCTCCTCATCCTGCCCGGCTCGACCGCGCACGGTCACTCGGCCGGCATGTGCTCCTGCGTTCCGGCCGGCTCCGCCGCCGCGTCGTGCCGCGTCCCGTTCCCGCCCAGAAGGCCCCAGGCCCGCTCACGCAGGCTCTGGAACAGCACGTAGAGGGGCGGGATCACGAAGATCCCGATGAAGGACGCGGCGATCATTCCGCCGAAGACGGGCGTCCCCACGTTGCGCCGCGCGAGTTGCGAGGCGCCGGCGGCGATGACCAGCGGAAACAGGCCGAGGATGAAGGCGAAGGAGGTCATCATCACGGGCCGGAAACGCAGGCGCGCGCCCTCGGTCGCCGCCTCGTGGAGCGGCACGCCCCGATCGCGCTGCTCCTTGGCGAACTCGACGATCAGGATGCCGTTCTTGGCTGCGAGTCCGATCAGCACCACCATGCCGATCTGCGCGTAGAGGTCGAGGGTGAGCCCGCCCCACACCATCGCCGCGTAGGCGCCCAGGATCCCGACGGTGACCGACAGCAGCACCGGGACGGGGATCGTCCAGCTCTCGTAGAGGCCGACCAGGAACAGGAATGCGAACAGGACGGCGAAGCCGAGGATGATCGCGGTCTTGCCCTCGGCCCGCTTCTCCTGGAACGCCGTGTCGGTCCACTCGCCCGCGAACCCCGCCGGCAAGGTGCGGCCCGCGACCGCCTCCATGGCGGCGAGCGCTTGGCCCGACGAGATGCCCGGCGCCGGAGAGCCCTGCACGGTGACCGCCCGCAGGTTGTTGTAGCGGATCAGCGCCGGCGGTCCGACCACGATCCGCGCTTCCGCGAGGGAGCGCAGCGGCACCATCTCGCCGTCCTTGTTGCGCACGTTGATGCGGTAGATGTCGTCGATCCGCGTGCGATCGGCGGCCTCGGCCTGGACCTGCACCTGCCACGTGCGGCCGAACAGGTTGATGTCGTTGACGTAATAGCCGCCCAGCGAGGCCTGCAGCGCCTGGAACACGTTCTCCAGCGGCACCCCGAGGATCTGCACCTTGTTGCGGTCGATGTTGAGAAACACCGAGGGGTTCGTGGCCGAGAACGTGCTGAAGACGCGGTTGAGCTTCGGCTCGTCGTTCGCCGCCACGATCAGCCCGCGCACGACCTGGGCGAGGTCCTTCGGATCGCCGCCGCGCAGGTCCTCCAGGACGTAGGCGAAGCCGCCGCCGGTGCCGAGGCCGATGACGGGAGGCGGCGCCAGGGGCACCACGGTCCCGCCCGGGATGTCTCGGAACTGACGGCCGAGCCGGGCGATCACGGCCGCCGCCCCGTCCGCGGCTCCGGTGCGTTCCTCGAACGGCTTGAGGGTCACGACCAGGAAGGCCGCGTTGCCCTGCGAATAGTTGTCGATGAAGTTGAGGCCGATCACCGATGTCGTGTCGGCGACCACGTGCTCCTGCCGCAGGATCGCCTCGGCATGCGCCACCACCTCGGCGGTGCGTCCCACCGCGGCGCCCTCGGGCAGCTGCACCACGACGAAGAAGGCGCCTTGATCGTCCTCGGGCAGAAAGCCGGTGGGCGTCATCTTGGCCAGCTGCAGCGCGCCGTAGGCGGCCGCGCCGGCGAGTACGAGCCCGATCACCGAGAAGCGCACGATCCGCGCCACCACGGCACCGTAGCCGTCGCGCACCCGGTCGATCGCCCGCATGACGACGCCCATGATCCCGCGGCGGGGACCCTGATGCGGCCGCAGAAGCACGCCGCACAAAGCCGGCGACAGGGTCAGCGCGTTGACGGCCGAGATCAGCATCGCGACCGCGACGGCGACCGCGAATTGTCGGAAGAGCTCGCCGGAGATGCCGGGGACGAAGGCGACCGGCACGAAGACCGAGAGCAGCACCAGGGTGATGGCGATGATCGGCGCCGTGATCTCGGCCATCGCCCGCTTGGTGGCCTCCCGCGGGGAGAGATCGGGATGCTCCTCCATCACGCGCTCGACGTTCTCGACGACCACGATGGCGTCGTCGACGACGATGCCGATGGCCAGCACCAGGGCGAGGAGCGAGACGGAGTTCGCCGAGTAGCCCACCGCCTTCAGGGCGATGAAGGTCCCGATCAGGCTCACCGGCACGGCGAGCGTCGGGATGAGCGTCGCGCGCAGGCTGCCGAGGAACAGGAACACCACCACGACGACGAGCACGAAGGCTTCGATCAGGGTCTTGCGGACCTCGCGCACCGTCTCGGTGATGAAGGTGGTCGGGTCGTAGGTGACCTTCCAGGCGAGCCCCTCGGGGAAGGACTTGGCCAGCGCGCCGACCCGGGCCTGGACTTCCTTCAGGGTCGCGAGGGCGTTCGCGCCGGGGGACTGGTAGATCGCCACCACCGTGGCGGGGCTCCCGTTCAGCCGTGTCTCGCGGTCGAGATTGGCGGCGCCGAGCTCGATGCGGGCGACGTCCCCGAGCCGCAGCACGGACCCGTCCGGATTCGTGCGCAGGATGACGTTGCGGAACTGCTCCGCGGAGTTCAGGCGCCCCTGCGTCTGGATGCTGAGCTGGAGCTGCTGCTCGTCCGAAATCGGGCGTGCGCCGATCCGGCCCACGGGAGCCTGCACGTTCTGCGTGCGGATCGCTGCGATGACATCGCCCGTGGTCAGGTTGAGACCGGTGAGCTGGTCGGTCCGCACCCAGGCCCGCATCGCATAATCCTGCGGCCCCCACAGGGTCGCGTCGCCGACGCCGGGCGTGCTCTTGATGCGGTCGAGCAGGTTGATCGTCACGTAATTCGAGATGAAGAGCGGGTCCTGCATAGCTTGGGGCGAGTAGACCGCCAGCACGCCCAGCAGCGCGGAAGATTTCTTCTTGACCGTGACGCCCTGCTTGCGGACGTCCTCGGGCAACTTGGCCAAGGCGATCTGAACCCGGTTGTTGACGTTGACGGCGTTGATGTCCGGATCGGTGCCGAGTTCAAAGGACCCGGTGAGCGTGTAGCTGCCGTCGTTGCCGCTGACGCTCTTCATGTAGATCATCTTGTCGACGCCCACGACCTGAGACTCGATGGGCTGTGCGACGGTCGATTCCACCACCTCGGCGGAGGCACCGGGATAGGTCGTCGTCACCGAGACCTGGGGCGGCACGATGTCGGGGTATTGCGCCACCGGGATGGTGAACAGCGCCAGCGCTCCGGCGATCGACGTGACGATCGCGATCACCACCGAGAGGCGCGGCCGGTCGACGAAGATCGCCGAGACCATGGCGTCAGATCCTGCCGGCCGACTGGGCGATCGGGTTCGCCTGCACGGTGATTCCGGGCCGCACCCGCTGCAGGCCGTCGACGATGACGAGCTCCCCGGCCGACAGGCCCTCGTCGATGACGGCATCCGGGCCGGTACCGGCGGAACCGAGTTTGACGCGCCGGGTCACGGCCCGCCCGTCCTCGACGACGAAGACGTAGACCCCGCCCTGGTCGGCGATGAGCGCCGCTTGCGGGACGACGATCTTCTGCTCGGGCTCCCCAATCTGAAGGGCGACCTGGACCAGCTGCCCGTCGCGCAGCACGCCCGCCGGGTTCGGTATGACGGCGCGCACCAGGACCGTGTCGGTCGTGCGGTCGACGCTGATGTTGACGAAATCGACCCGTCCCACCCGGCCGTATTCCGATCCGTCCTGAAATCGGATCCGGATGCCGACCTTGCTGCGGTCGGGGCTTTTCGCGCCCTGCTGGTAGCGCAGGAACTCGCGCTGGCTCACCGGGAAGGTGACGTAGATCGGGTCCTGGCTGACGATCGTGGTCAGCACGCCGCTGTCGGGCCCGACGACGTTGCCCTTCGTCACGCTCGTTCGGCCGATCTGGCCGGCGATGGGGGCGGTGATATCGGTGTAGCCGAGGTTGATGCGGGCGGTCTGGAGATTGGCCTCGTCGCCCGTGACGGCGCCCTTCGCCTGATCGAGGGCGGCCCGTGCTTGATCGCGGGCAACGACGGTCCCCGAATTCCGGTCGAGCAGCTCCTGTGCCCTCTGCAGTTGGATGGCGGCCAGAGCCTGCGCCGCCCTGCCGCGCTCCAGGGCGCCTTCGGCTTGCCTGACGGCGGCTACGAACAGATCGCGCTCGATCCGGTACAGAGGGGCCCCTGCCTTCACCGGATCGCCCTCCTTGAACAGGACCGCCTCGAGATAGCCGGTCACGCGGGCGCGCACCTCGACGCGCCCCACCGCCTCGACCCGGCCGACGAAGTCCAGCGCCCTGTCCAAGGCCTTGCGCTGCGCCGTCACCGTTCCGACCGCCAGCGCGGCAGGGGGCTCTCCCTCGCCACGCGCCGAGGGGCCGGGACCGGTGATCAGCAGGGCAACCAGCACGAGAAGGGGGACGCGGACCATCGCAAAGCCTTGCCGCACCGTCTCACGGCTGCGGGGTGGTATTCTGGCAGCTTTCCGCGGGATCGCTTGATCGAGCAGGACGCGTCCGAGCCGAAGCTGCGGCCTCCCCCAGCGCGTTTCGGTCCGTGACCGACGCTCCCGCATGAAACGCCCCGTGCCAGGGTGAGCGTGGTCGTGCGCGCTGGCCGCGTGGCGGCTGCTGCGACATCCGGCGCTTCAGCCCCGTCCGGCCTTGTCCTGATCCGGCAGGTCCAGGTGACTCCCGTCGCGAAACAAGAGCGCCTGCAACCGCCCAGGGCCGAGCACGCGGCCAAGCTCTCGAAACGTGAAATACGGGATCAGGGCGACGGTCATGATCAGGACGACGGACGCCCAGCCGAGGACGCCCCCGCCGCCGATCATCGGCACGCTGTCGACCAGCGTCTTTCCCCGCCAGAGCCCGATTGCCATATCCTCAAGCGCGTAGAAACAGACCATCAGCAACGCGAAGAGGCCGGACCGGGTCAGGATCGGATAGAGCAGTGGACCGCTCCGAACGGCTGTCTGGGTGTCGAAATGCTCGGCAATCAGCATGATCTTCGCCAAGATCCACGCATTGAGGAAGGCCAGCCCATAAAATCTATAGACGATGCCGTGACGCGACAGGACGGCATGCTCGTGCAGGATCAGAATGCCAAATATGACCCATAAGTAAACAAATATACCGATAAAACTCTTTAGTTCTGCTAAAATTCTTGTTCCGATGCCTTTCATTCGATTGCGGCGATTGGATTTCGGATGATTTGATCCGTCGGCATCGCCTTCCGAAATGCGAGGGTGTGAAGTGATCATGGTTCGATCCAGCGACCGAGCGTCAGGCTATTGTCGGCGCCTTCGGGCGATGTGTCGTCCTTTCAAGGTGTTTCACGGTGAAGCCCGTCCGATGGCTCGCGTCTCGATCTATGCCTGACGCGGAACGGACGCGCGGCTGGATGCGACACCCGCCGGACAATTTTCGACAGGGTTCCTGTCTGGCCGCTCCGCGGTATTGGCCAAGCCCCATTTTGGATTTGACGCAGTGCGAGCCTGTTCAAAATTGCAGACATTCGCGTGAGCGGCTTGATCGGGTGAGACGTCGTGAATTCGAGGGAGCACCCGATTCATGGCGTGTCTGCTTTCCGGCTCCGATCGCGATCGTATGCCGGCCGATGTGGTTCGACCGCGCCATCCCGGCGTTCGGCAGCGCCGCTCGGCAAGGCGTTGCCGGGGTCTGACGGGTGCCTTGAACCTGTCGGAACGGCGCCGCGGACCGGTCTTGCCCCCGCAACATCCGGGCGCTGCTGGGAGGGCGCCGACACCAAAACATCAAGATTGTCCCAAATCATCAAGCATCAAATTCGGCTTGTCTCTATGTAAACATTCGTACTGATCGTGGCATTTGCTGCAAGGCTTCGGAGGGCGTCATGATTGCTCGTCGGTCACCTGCGCTGTCGGCCTTGTCCGGAGCCATGCTTGCGGCCGTAAGCTGCTTCGCCTGCTTTCCGGCATCTGCCCAACCGCTCATCGTCAGGGTCAACCCGCGTCTGGCCCAGCAAGATGTCCTCATGTTCGGCAACGAACCCGGCACGATCCAAACGCTTTTCGACACGGGGCCGCGGTATAGCGATCCGAGCGGTGTGCGCGTCGGCCGGGGCAGTCAAATTCCGGGATGGCTGGAACTCGGATCGTTCCAGAACGTCGCGATGCCCGGCCTGAACCCGGTCGGCTACTACGGCTATTACATTTCTTTCGATGATCGCGCGGTCATCGTCGACCTGGATTCGCGTCAGGTCGTACAGGTCCTCCGTCGGTGAATAGAGGGACATGCCGGGATCCGCGGCGCCTGGAACTTCCCTGACGGGTCAAGTCGGACGGCGCGCCGTCGAAACTCCCGGGGATGGGGCCACCAAGCCATTTCCAGCGCGACGAGGGCGCGAGCCGGAACAGGGGCCCGGCCGACGGGATCGTTCGGCCGCCCGACCTCGCCGGATGCCCGGTCTTCGAGACGGGAAGCCGCTCTCCGCCCTGGGCCAAGGGTGGCCGATAGCGATCCCGGATCGGCGCGCCAATTCGATCGCATTGTGACGCCCGCCCGTCGCGAGACAAAGGTCAAGCTTCGTCCGGCGACCCGAATTCGGGTGTCTCTCACAGGATCAGTGCAAGCGCTGACTGTGACGATGATAGAGATTGAACAGCAGCAAACCACATATCGCCGCTGCATTCACGAAGAGGGCCCAGCCATAGCTGCTGATATGGGGCGCCACAGGATACTCGATCGCGCCGAGGCCCAGCAGTAGGCCGAAGCCTGCCATGGCTGAAAAAATACCAGCGAATACAATCATATCCGCCTCCAAAAGTATTTTTTCCTTACGCTTCACCGTTCGAAGCGATTTCATTAAACTATTATCAGGGTGGACGAGCATACTCAAGAGGTGTTTATCCGGTTCCACGAGGCGGTGCGCGCCCAGGGCTTGCAGACATGCGAGCAGGGCCAAGCTGTCGCGACGCTTATGAAGTCTTCAATCCACCTTTTCTCGGTCTCGACCGTCGCGATCGGGGCGCGTGCGACGTTCAACCTGCGCCGATGATCGCACTGGCCGATACGAGGCCCCGCCACGCGTTGGCGCGTGACGGTCACATCCCGTGCCGGGCCAGCGCGAGGAAGTCATCGGATGGGACTGGAAGCGGCCGGTCCGTCCCGCAGGGCCCGACTGCCAGGCTGATCCGAATGGCCCGGCAGGTCACCGCCGGCCGGCCGCTGCCAAGCTGGTTCGGTCGACGATCTCGACGGCACCCCGTCGCAACGCGATCAGACCGGCCTCGGCCCATTGGGCCAGGATGCGGCTCACCACCTCACGCACGCTACCGATGTCGTCCGCGAGCTTCTGGTGGGTTACCGCGGCCACGCCCTGCGGACCGGCTTCGGACAGCAGCCGCTGGGCGAGCCGCTGTTTGAGCGGCGAGAACGCGACCTCGTCGATCAGCGTGAACAGGCCGGTCATCAGCCGCGTGTAGTCGCCGAGAACAAAGCTGCGGAAGGCTGCGCTTTCACCCCTCAGGTGTTGGAATGTGCCAACCGGAAGGGCTGCGAGTTCGGTTCTCTCCTCGGCCACGCTCTGGGCCGGGAAAGTGCCGCCGGACAGAAGGCACTGCGTCGTCAGCGCACAGGTGCCGCCCGGCCCGACCTTGTAGATCAGAACCTCACGCCCGCTCTCCGACATGCGAAAGATACGCGTCCGTCCTTCGAGACACATCAGGTAGTGGGCGCACTCGCCATGGAGTTCGTAGGCCGTCGCGCCGGCCTCGAGCACCGGGAATTGCACGGTGCCCCGCGCGATCTGAAGATGCGCGGAACTGAGCGCCTGAATCGGAGGAAAGCGCGCGATCCAGCGCTCGAGCTTCTGCGCGTCCGTCATGGCTGGCGTCGTTCTCCGGCCGTGACGACGGGCTGATCGTCCGGCACGTGGTGCGTGTTTCTCCCGCCACGTCGGACTTGTGTGACCGGGGTCACCGACCGGGCGCGGCGGCTCGGGATAGCATTGCGGCACACTGAACACGATATGGACGCCAGCGTTGCGTGGCGTCTGCCGGGAGTGAACCGATGCGCCGTCTCGCCTTCAGCTTCATGATCGCTGCCCTTGCCGCCGGCCCTGCTGCGGCCGAACAGGATCTGCTGCTCGGAGCCGACATGGCCTCCCCCGCGATGACGAAGGCAGAGATGAGCCGCGCCGACATCGAGGCGATGATCAGGGCCTCGGACGGCAAGCCCCTCGACCTGCACGACAAGGCGTTGTCGGGCCTCGACCTGTCCGGGCTGAACCTCCGGGGCGCCAACCTGCGGACGGCGCGCCTGAACGGCACCAATCTCCGCGGGGCGGATCTCAGCGGGGCGAACCTCGAACAGGCGTGGTTCCTGAAAGCCGATCTCTCCGGCGCGAAACTCGCCGACGCGAGGATGTTCGGCATCACCGCCCGGGATGCCAACCTGAGCGGCGCCGATCTCAGCCGATCCACGCCGATCGGCGACTTCAAAGGCGCCAATATGAGCGGTGGGATGCTGGTTGACCTCAAGGGCGGCGCCGACATCAGGAACCAGTCCATGGGCCTGATGCGGGCGGTGTTCACTTCGGTGAACCTCTCGGGGGCGAATCTCAAAGGGGCCGACCTGGGGCGGTCGCGCCTGGAATATGCTGACCTTAAGGATGCCGACCTGACCGACGTGGTGCTGATGGGCTCGGACCTGTCCGGTGCGAACCTGACCGGTGCCACGGTCGCCGGCGCGGACTTCAAGAACGTCGATGTCAGCGGCGCCAAACTGCTCGACCTCAAGGGCGAGGCCAGCGCCAAAGGCTGGGCCCAACGCGTGAATGCCGACCGCGCCGTCACCCGGGTTTCCCCGTGAAGCTCCGATCGGCGGCCGCTCCGGCCGGCTCCGTGGATCGAGGCATCGGAGGCCGTTGGCCGTCCGGGCTCACGAGCCCGGCGCGAAGTTACAGACCGGCCTCGGCCCCGCCCTTCAGCTTGACCGGGATGGTCAGGTAGCGGACGCCGTTCGCCTCCGCCGGGGGGAACTTGCCGGCGCGGATGTTCACTTGGATCGACGGCAGCAGCAGGCGCGGCGCCGCAAGCGTGGCGTCGCGGGCGGTTCGCATCGCGGTGAACTCCGCCTCGGTCACACCCTCCTTCACGTGGACATTGCGTGCGCGCTGCTCGCCCACCGTGGTCTCCCAGGCGTACACGTCGCGCCCGGGTGCCTTGTAGTCGTGGCACAGATGCAAGACCGTCTCGGGTGGCAGCGCGAGGAGCTTGCGGATCGAGCGGTAGAGGGCGTGTACGTCGCCGCCGGGGAAATCCGCACGCGCGGTGCCGAAATCGGGCATGAACAGCGTATCCCCGACGAAGACATGGTTGCCGATGCGATAGCAGATATCGGCCGGCGTGTGGCCGGGCGTGTAGAGCACCTCGACGGCGAGATTGCCGATGTGGAAGGTTTCCCCGTCGGCAAAGAGGCAATCGAAATCGCTGCCATCGGTTTTCAGGTCCGTGGCATTGAAGACCGGACGGAAGATTTTCTGCACGTCCTTGATGTGCTCGCCGATGCCGATCCGCGCGCCGGTCTTCGCCTTCACAAAGGGCGAGCCGGACAGATGATCGGCATGGGCGTGGGTCTCCAGCGTCCAGACCACCGAGAAGCCCGCCTCCTCGGCCGCCTTCAGCATCGCCGCGACGGAGCGCGTGTCGACGCTGCCGCCATTGTGGTCGTAGTCGAGCACGGGATCGATGAAGGCGGCCTGTTTGGTCTCGGGATCGGCCACGATGTAGCTCACCGTATTGGTGGGCTCATCGAAGAAGGCGCGGATGACGGGTTCGGTCATGTGATCTCTCCTGTCGGCGTCGGGCGTTCCGGGATTGACGCGTGGCGGATCTGGCTGCGGCAGATGCGGATCTTAGCGGACGTGGCGGCCGGGCTGGCGCCCGCCAGCCCGGCCCCGCGCAAGTCCCGCGCCCGCAACGCTCACGGAGCCGCGGCGAAGGCACTGCCATTGCGGTAGAGCATGAAGCCGGCGACGCCGAAGATCACGGTGGCAAAGACTGTATTCAGCGCGCCCTTGTAGCCGGCGAGTCGGTTGGCAAGGCGCATGCCGAGGACGCCGCCGGCAAGTCCGCCGGCTATGAACTCGCCCGCGACCGCCCAATCGACCAGGCCCGACAGGGCGTAATTCAGCGCGGTCGCGAGGCCGAAGGCGCCGACCGCGAGCAGCGAGGTGCCGACCGCTGTGATGAGCGGCATGCCGGTCGCGAAGACGAGGCCCGGCACGATCAGAAACCCGCCTCCGATCCCGAAGAATCCCGATAGCATGCCGACGGCAAAGGCGATGCCCACCACTCTTCCGCTCGGTGTCGGGCCGCAGCCGACCGGCTCGGCCGAGCCCTCCTGTCGTGTCCGGCCCCGCAGCATGTGGATGCCGACGATTACCATCAGAAGCGCAAAGAGGAACAGCAGGCGCTGTCCGTCCACGGCCTTGCCCAGGGATGACCCGACGAGGGCGCCCAGGATGCCGACGAGGGCGAAGACAAGGGCGCAGCGCCAGCGCACGTTGCCGGCCCTGGTATGCCCGATGAGCGTCAGGAACGCGTTGGCTGCGACCGCGAGCGCTCCTGTCCCGATGGCGAGGTGCGGTTGGGCAATGCCCACCACGTAAAGCAGCAGCGGCGTTGCCAGGATCGAGCCGCCGCCGCCGATCAGCCCGAGCGTAAATCCGACCCCTGCGCCGGAAAGAACAGCAGGAAGAGCACTCATCTGCAGTGTCTCTCCGATCTTCCGCTAAACCGACATCCGACGGGTGGCAGGGCAGGACGCGCCCTGAGCCGTCGTTCATTTCACATAAGAATATATCGAGAGGCCCGAGCCAGAGTCTCTCCGCGCATATGGCGATCCGTTGCCGCTGCTGTCAATGTGTGATCTTATCGATTCAGCTTATCATATACGTATAATATAGAATGATGGATGCGACGATGGAATCAAAGCGCCTGACGCCGGATCTGTCGGTCGCGGGGCAGATCTTTCCTGCCGATCTCGTGCATATCGCGCAGGCCGGCTTCCGGGCCGTAATCTGCAATCGCCCGGACGGAGAGGGCGTGGATCAGCCGAATTTCGCGGAGATCGAGGCCGCTGCTCACGCCGCGGGGCTCGAGGCCCACGATCTGCCCGTCGTGTCCGGCAAGGTCTCCGACGAGAACGCGGCGGCATTCGGCGTCGCGCGCGCGGCGCTGCCCAAGCCTCTCCTCGCCTATTGCCGCACGGGAATGCGTTCGGCGACGCTGTGGTCGTTCGACGAGGCGGCCCGCGGCCGTCCTCTGCCGGAGATCGTGTCAACGGCGAAGGCAGCCGGCTACGACCTGTCCGGCGTTGTCGGGCGCATCGCCGCGGGCGGCCGCATCCGGAAGGCATCGGCCGATCTGTTCCACAGCGTGGTCGTCATCGGCGGTGGGGCCGGCGGCATCGCCGTGGCGGCCAGTCTCAAGGCGCGCAAGCCCGATCTCGACATCGCGCTGATCGAGCCCGCCGATGTGCACTATTACCAGCCAGGCTGGACCATGGTCGGCGGCGGAATCTTTTCGCCCGCCGTCACAGCCAGGACCATGGCCTCGCTGATTCCCACAGGCGTATGCTGGATCAAGGACGCTGTGGCTGCCTTCGAGCCGGATCGGAACACCGTGATCCTGGAGGGGCACCAAACTGTGCGCTACGATCGACTCGTCGTCGCGCCCGGTCTGACGCTCGATTGGGCCGGTGTCGCGGGGTTGACCGAAACCCTCGGGCGGAACGGCGTCACCTCGAATTACCGCTACGATCTGGCGCCCTACACCTGGGAACTCGTACAGACCCTGCGGGCCGGCCGCGCCCTGTTCACGCAGCCGCCCATGCCGATCAAATGCGCCGGCGCCCCGCAGAAGGCGATGTATCTCTCGGCCGATCACTGGCTACGCCAGGGCCGGCTCAAAGATATCGACGTCGAATTCTACACGGCCAGTCCGGCGCTGTTCGGCGTCGAGGATTATGTCCCCGCATTGATGACTTATGTGAATCGTTACGATGCGCGCCTGAACTTTCGCCATACGCTGACGCGGATCGACGGCCCCGCCAAGCGCGCGTGGTTCTCCCGCCAGACCGAGACCGGCATCTGCGAGACGATCGAGACCGATTTCGACATGATCCACGTCGTGCCGCCGCAACAGGCGCCCGATTTCATCCGTGCGTCCCCGCTCGCCGACGCGGCCGGCTGGATCGCCGTTGATCCCGCGAGCCTGCGCCACGCGCGCTTTCCCGCGATCTACGCCTTGGGCGATGCGATCGGCGCTTCCAATGCCAAGACGGCCGCCGCCGCGCGCAAACAGGCCCCGGTCGTAGCCCACAATCTCCTCGTCGAGATGGGGCATCTGCGCGGGGCCGAGGTCGCCTACGACGGCTACGGGTCGTGCCCCCTGACGGTTGAGCGCGGAAAGATTCTGCTCGCGGAATTCGGATATGGCGGAACGCTGATGCCGAGCTTCCCGGCTTGGCTGATCGACGGCACGAAGCCGAGCCGCGTGGCGTGGCTGCTCAAGGAACGGATGCTGCCCCCGCTGTACTGGAAGGCTATGCTGAAGGGCCGAGAGTGGATGGCGAAACCGCAGCGAGCCGAACGGACCGCCTGATCGGGGAGGCCGGTGCCCGCCTACGGGCTGGCGCCTCCGCCCTCAGCGGCTCACCGTGATCGGTCCCGTCGAGCGCGGGGCGATGAACCGAAAGAGCAGCATCCCGGCGAGCATCGCCGCAACGAACAGCGCGACCTCCGGCAGGCCGAGTGTTAGACCGGCCAGGGCCGGGCCGGGGCAGAAGCCGGCGAGTCCCCAGCCGATTCCGAACAGGACGGCGCCCCCGAGCAGGCGGGCATCGACGCTCCGGTTCGCCGGTATCTCGAACCGGTCCGCGAGGGCAGGCCGGGGCATCCGGGCCTTGACCGCGTAGCCGAGGGCCGAGACGCCGACGGCCCCGGCCAGGACGAAGGCGAGGCTGGGATCCCAGGCCCCCGCGACATCGAGGAAGCCCAGCACGCGTGCGGGGTCCATCATGCCCGAAAGGGCGAGCCCCGCTCCGAAGAGCAGGCCGCTCGCGAAGGCTGCGAGGAGGCGCGGGGTGTTCATCGGACCAGGCCGTGCCGAACGAGGAAGACGGTGATGATCGCGGCGGCCATGAACGTCGCGACCGCTGCGAGGGAACGCGGCGAGAGCCGCGCGAGGCCGCAGACCCCGTGGCCGCTGGTGCACCCCGACCCCAGACGCGTCCCGAACCCGACCAGAAGCCCGGCCCCGACGAGCATCGGCCAGGAGGCATCGATGCGGATTTGCGGCCAATGGCCCGCCGTCGCTCTGAACAGGGCAGGGCCGGCGAAGAGCCCCACGAGAAAGGCCACCCGCCAAGCCCAATCCCGAGAGGCCGGGCCGAGCAATCCGCCGACGATGCCGCTGATCCCCGCGATGCGGCCATTGGCGAGGAGCAGCAGGGCCGCCGAGGCGCCGATCAGGGCACCACCGGCGAGGGGGGCGAGAAAGGCATTCATGGCGCGTCTCCGATCTGGCCGAACATCGCGGCCTGCCCGAGGGCCCGTTCTCGCGCGTCGGGGCCGCGCGCCGCCAGGCGCCGCTGCGGCCGGTTGACGATCAAGATATCCTCGATTGCATCGAGGAGCGCACGCGTGCGGGCCTCCGTCAGGCTGTAGAATACGACCTTGTGCGCGCGCCGTGTGGTGACGGTCCCGGCGTTGCGCAATTCGCCGAGCTGCTGCGACAGGGTCGGCTGACGGATGCCGAGGCGCTGCTCGATCTCCGAAACCGAGCGCTCGCCCTCCGTCAGCAGGTAGAGGATGCGCAGCCGGTTGGGGTTTGCGACGAGCTTGAGCAACTCGGCGGCCGCGCTCGCCTTGGTCTCGTCCGTGCCGGGTGCCATCAGACGCTTTCCAACCTGTAATACCAGTCGGTCCCGCAGCCGCCGATCTCTTCGCTCGTCATCGGTGGATTCGCCAGCACCGGCTCGCCCGGTTGCCATCCCTCGGGCGTCGAGACGTCGGCTGCGTCGGAGGCCTGAAGCGCCCTCACAAGCCGCAGGATCTCGGCGACGCTGCGCCCTACCGTCAGCGGGTAGGTCACGAGGGCGCGCACGATCCCCTCCGGATCGATGACGAACGTGGTGCGCACCGTGGCGCTCGACGCCGCTCCCGCCGGCAGCATGCCATAGGCACGGGCGATGCCCATGGCCGGATCCTCGACGATCGGGAACGGCATCCGCACACCGAAACGCTGCTCGATGCTCTGTTGCCACGCCAAGTGCGACGACAGGCTGTCGACGGAGAGGGCGAGGAGGTCGCAATCCAGGGCCTGGAACGCCTCGTGGGCCCGGGCGAAAGCCACGAACTCGCTGGTGCAGACCGGCGTGAAGTCCGCGGGATGCGAGAAGAACACCAGCCAGCGGCCCCGATAGGACGAGAGCGTGCGCGGGCCCATCGTGGTGCGGGCCCGGAAGTTCGGTGCGCCGTCCCCGATAATGGGCGGGCCGGCGGGGTGAGGCACAGCGGTGACGCCGCTGTCGATATCGATAGCCATGAAGCGACCTGAGGGGAGGCGCGGCTCTGACCGTTGATGAGTCGAACCGGTCAATCTCGATTTTATATGGATCACTGCTTCAGACAACGCGAAATATGGATTGACGCACGGGCGATGCCGGGAGGGCCATGGCTCAGTGTCCCGCGCCGCGTCTTGGGACGATTCGAGGCTTGCGCGAATTTGCGCCGCGAACCGGCCTTCAGCGAAGGTCGATCTCTCTCCGCCCCTGGGTGGCCACGCCGGCACCGGGCGAACAAGCACGCCGACGCCCTGTGACCTGGACCGGCGCGGCCGGATCGTCCGTCTGTGGCGCCCCCTCCGGCCGCATGCGAGGGGGATCGTCAGAGTCCCGAGGCTTGGTCTAAGAGCATCATCCGGGAGGGCGTCCGATGGCAGGCGCCTCGAACTATGCGGGGGCCCATGTTGGCCGACGACGCCACGCTGCGCCGGCTGCTTGCAGGAATCGCTCGAGGTGAGGCGGACCGGCTCGCTGAACTCTACGATGTCTCAAGCCCGAAACTTTACGGGCTGATCCTGCGTATC
Organism: Methylobacterium sp. XJLW; assembly: GCF_003254375.1. Lineage (NCBI taxonomy): Bacteria > Pseudomonadati > Pseudomonadota > Alphaproteobacteria > Hyphomicrobiales > Methylobacteriaceae > Methylobacterium > Methylobacterium sp. XJLW. Next base: position 3,300,864 of record NZ_CP016429.1, read on the forward strand.
CAACGCGACCGCGGCTTGGCCGAGGACGTACTCCAGGACGTCTACATGCGGATCTGGCAGGCAGCGGGCAGCTATCGGCCGGAAGCCGGTCCGCCGCTGCCCTGGCTTATTACCATCGCACGGAACCGCGCCATCGATAGCGTACGCCGGAAGGCGGAGGTGCAGGGGCCGGAATTGGACAGCGGCGAGGATTGGGTGGACCTGCTGATCGATCCGCACGACGAGGCGGGCGCGTTTCAAGACCGCAATGCCCTCGTGGCATGTCTCGGCCGACTCGAACCGTCGCACCGGGATTGCGTCGTGCTGGCCTATTGTGAGGGGCGCTCGCGTGAGGAACTGGCCGCACGGTTCGATCGTCCCGTGAACACGATCAAGACCTGGCTCCACCGGGCGCTCGCCGCCTTGAAGACCTGCCTGGAGACGGTGTCGTGAGCGGTACGAGGGCGCCAGACCCCGACGATCCCGATCTGCGTGCGGCCGAGTACGTCCTCGGAACGCTCGACGCGCAGGAGCGTGCGGCCATGGAGGGCGAGGCCGCGCGCGATCCGGTCGCACGGGCACGGATCCAGGCTTGGGAACGCCGCCTCGGCCCGCTCGCGATGGTGATCCCCGTCGAGACACCGCCGCTGCATGTCCGCGCTGCACTCTTGCGGAGGCTTCCGGCGGCGGGACGCGCGGAGTTGCATCAAATCGAAGCCCTGCGCTCCCAGCTTCGGCGGTGGCGGGTTGCCGCGGGCGGGGCCGGGCTGCTGGCGGCTGGCCTCGCTCTGGTCCTGACGCTCGGACCCTGGCAGAGGCCGTCGGATGGCCGTTATCTGGCCGTGGTGCAAGGCGGGGGTACGCTCCCGGCGCTGATCGTGCGCGTCGACACGCGCACCGGCGTCGCAATGGTGAGGCCCGTCAGCGCCGAGGCACCCGCGGATCGAAGCCTGGAAGTGTGGTATGTCGGTGCCCAGGGGCCGCGGCCGCTCGGCCTTGTCGGCACGGCGGCGAGCCAGATGAGGCTGCCGGCGGGGGCCGCTCCGGATGGCGTGATCGCGGTCTCGGTGGAGCCGCCCGGCGGCTCGCCCACCGGCCAGCCGACAGGTCCGGTAGTCTACACCGGCAAGCTCATCGCGGACTGACGCGATCTCGGCAGCCGCAGCGGTCAACGTTTGCGAGAAATCGGCGTCGGCAGCCGGATCAGGGCCGCCGACGCCGGACCGTCCGGGTGGATCAGGGCATCAGCACCGCATTGACGACGTGGATGACGCCGTTCGATTGCATGACGTTCGGAATGGTCACCGTGGCGGTGTTGCCCTTCACGTCGGTCACATAGACCTTCTTGCCCTGCACCTCGACGGCGAGAGGCTCGCCCGCCACCGTGGTGAGCGTGCCCTGTCCGCCGCCCTTCTTGGCGAGCGCCATCAGATCCTTGGCGGTGTAGACACCCGGGACCACGTGGTAGGTCAGGATCTTCGTCAGCGTCGCCTTGTTCTGCGGCTGGACGAGGTTCTCCACCGTGCCCGGCGGCAGCTTGGCGAAGGCGGCGTTCGTGGGGGCGAACACCGTGAACGGACCCGGACCGTTCAGCGTGTCGACCAGGCCGGCGGCCTTCACGGCGGCGACCAGCGTGGTGTGATCCTTCGAGTTGACCGCGTTCTCGACGATGGTCTTCTGGGCGTACATCGGCGCGCCGCCGACCATCGGGTTCTTGGCGTAGGCTGCGCTGCTCGCTCCGAGACCGAGCGCGAGGGCCAGAGCAAGCGCCTTCATGCGGGGGCTGTTCGCTGTGGGCATCGTTTTTCCTTCCATCCGACCCCGACGCAGGGGTAGCACCCGCCCTTACGGGGGCGCCGGACGGAAAGTTTCGTAGCGGTCGCAGACCGGCGCCGGTCGGCTCGGCGGCGCTCCCCCTTAATGGGAGCATGGCCATCGTCGTGTCGGCGATGGGCCCCCGGAGCCGCCGGCCTTCACGCGGGTCTCGATGTCGCCACAGCGACCCAAGCGGCGGGCACCTGCACCGCCACGGCTCATTCTTCGGACGGTCTCGCGGATCCTCCGGTGGCGCCTCCCGCGATGGCCGGGTGCGGATGAGGGGGGCGCACCCGCAGGGACGGCTACTGATCGAGCAGACCGGCGAGCTTCAGCGCCACGCCCTGCGAGCCCTGCACCTTCAGGCGGCCGGTCGAGAAGGCCATCATCGGGCTGAGCCGGCCCTCCACGAGCTTGAGCAGATTGTCGGAACTCAAGCGCATCACGGCATCGGCCTCGCCCTCTTCGGCGATCGACACGGCGACCGTGCCGCCGGTGGCGTCGAGCAGGATGCCGCCGCCATCGGTGAGGTCGAACCGCACCCGGTATCCGAGCGCGCTCAAGGCCCCCGACCGTTCCTCGATCGAGTCGACCAGCAAGCCGAGATCCGCCATCCGTTCCACTCCATCAGTCGCATGAGGATTCCCCGGAGGTCCGGGGCGGTCAGAACATCGCCTCGTCGAGGGCCATCATCGCGCCCTTGCCGGACTTGATCGCCGCCAGCAGGCCGGCAACCTGGGGCAGGATGCGCTCGATGAAGAAGCGGGCGGTGGCGAGCTTGGCCTCGTAGAAGTCCCGCTCCGGCGTTCCGTCGGCCAGCGCCGCCTGCGCCACCTTGGCGGCGCGCACCCACATGAAGCCGAGCGCCACCAGGCCGAACAGCCGCAGATAATCGGTCGCGACGGCGCCGGCCTCGTCCGGATCCTTGAGGCCCCGTTGCGCGATGTGGGCGGTGGCGAGCTGGAGCGCACCGAACGCCTTGGACACGGGCAGGGCGAGGGGCGCCAGGGCATCGTCCTCCAGCGCCGCGTCGAGGAAGGCGAGGACCGGGTGGAAGAAGCCGCGCAGCAGCCGGCCGGCATGGGCCGGGAGCTTGCGGCCGACGAGGTCGAGGGCCTGCACGCCGTTGGTGCCCTCGTAGATCATCGAGATCCGGGCATCGCGGACATACTGCTCCATGCCGTGGTCTCGGATGAAGCCGTGGCCGCCGTAGACCTGCAGGCCGATGCTGGCCGCCTCGAAGCCGAGATCGGTGAACAGCGCCTTCACCACCGGCGTCATCAGGGCCGAGAAATCCTCCGCCCGCCGCCGTTCGGCCGGATCGGGATGGCGCTCCATCACGTCGAGGCTCCGGGCGACCCAGCCGCCGAGCGCCCGGGCGCCCTCGTTGTAGGCGCGGATCGTCATCAGCATGCGCCGCACGTCCGGATGTACGATGATCGGGTCTGCGGCCAGGTCCGGCCGCTTGGCACCGGAGAGCGCGCGCCCCTGCAGGCGCTCGCGGGCATAGGCGACGGCGCCCTGGTAGGCCGCCTCGCCGGCGCCCAGCCCCTGAATTCCCACCGACAGGCGCTCGCTGTTCATCATCGTGAACATCGCGCGCATGCCCTTGTGCGGCTCGCCGACGAGCCAGCCGACGGCGTCGTCGAAGGAGAGCTGGCAGGTGGCCGAGGCCTTGATGCCCATCTTATGCTCGAGGGCGCTGCAGGTGACGCCGTTGCGCGCCCCCGGCGTCCCGTCCGGCGCGGGCAGGAATTTCGGCACCAGGAACAGGCTTATGCCCTTCACGCCCTTGGGGGCATCGGGCAGCCGCGCGAGGACGAGATGCACGATGTTCTCGGTGAGGTCGTGATCGCCCGCCGAGATGAAGATCTTCGAGCCGGTGATCCGGTAGGAGCCGTCGTCCTGCGGCACCGCGCGGGTCCGCAGCAGGCCGAGATCCGTGCCGCAATGGGCCTCGGTCAGGCACATGGTGCCCGACCACGTGCCGTCGACGATCTTGGGCAAGTAGGCCGCCTTCAGCGCCTCCGACGCATGACCGGCGATCGCCTTGTAGGCACCGTGGCTCAAGCCCGGATAGAGCCCGAAGGACAGGTTGGTCGAGCAGATCATCTCCTCGACGAGCTTGTTGATCGTCTCCGGCAGGCCCTGGCCCCCATAGGCGGGGTCGGAGCCCATCGCGGTCCAACCGCCCGCGCGGAACGCCGCGTAGGCCTCGGGAAAACCCTTCGGCGTCCGGACGACGCCGTTCTCCAGGCGGCAGCCCTCCGCGTCACCGGAGGCGTTGAGCGGCAGGAGCCGCTCGGTGCAGAACTTCGCCGCCTCCTCGAGGATGGCGTCGGCGACGTCGGGCGTGATCTCCTCCAGGCCGGGCAGCGGCTCGGAACCCGGATCGGCGTGCAGTTCGTGGAGCACGAAGCGCATGTCGCGCAGCGGGGCCTTGTAGGTCTGCATGATCGTCAGTTCCTCACCGGCCGGCCGGTCTCGAGCACGCTCTCGAACCGGTCGAGGGTTGCCTCGGTGCGGACGAGGCGCATGAAGCTGTCGCGCTCGAGTTCGAGGATGGCATCCTCATCCAGGGTATCGAGGATGTCGGCCTCTCCTCCGGACAGGACGGAGGCGAGTTCGCCCGACACCACGAGATCGTGCTTCGTGGCGATGCCGCGCCGCGCGAAGCCCTCGGCGGCCATGCGCAGGGCGAGGCCGCCCGCGGAACCCGGCAGGGTCAGAGGCACGGGCTTCGGCGGCGCATAGCCTGCGACCAGGGACAGCGCCCTGGCCTTGGCATCGGCGAGAAGCCGGTCGCGATTCATGGTGATGCCGTCGTCCGGGCGCAGGAACAGCAGGTCCCGCGCCTCCTCGGCCGACTTCGCCACGGTTGCGGTCGAGACCGTCTCGAACACCCTGGCGACGGCCGGCATCGGCCCCTTCGGCAGCGTACCGGAGGCCTGCCAGCGGCCCAGCATCTCCGTGCAGCCGCCCCAGGCCGGCACGAGGCCGACGCCGCACTCCACGAGGCCGATATAGCTCTCCGCATGGGCCTGGACGGCATCGCTGTGCAGCAGGATCTCGCAGCCGCCGCCGAGCGCCATGCCGGAGGGTGCGCTCACCACCGGAAACGGCGCGTATTTGAGCTGCCGATAGGTCTGCTGGCCGAGATGGACCAGCTTCTCGATCTCCCCCCACGCCGCGATATTGGCGGCGAACAGGGCCAGCCCGAGATTGGCGCCGACCGAGAAGTTCGTGCCCTCGTTGTAGACGACCAGCGCCTTGTAGCGGTCCTTCACGAGCTTGATCGTCTTGCCGAGCAGGATCATGACCTGCTCGTCCAGGGCGTTGCTCTGCGACGTGAACTCGAAGCACACCACGCCGTCGCCGATGTCCCACAGGGCCGCCGAGCCGTTCGTCAGGAGCGGCTCTCGGCCGAGCTTGATGTCTGCGAGCCGCAGCACGCCGTCGGGCCGGACGATGTCGCGGTAGCCGCCCCCGGGCTGGAGCACCTGCCGGCGGCCGTTCTCGACCCGGTAGAAGCTGCGGCCGTCGAGACCCGCGAGGAGCGGCGGGACCGGCCGACCGTCGCGGGCGAGGCGATCGGCCAAGTAGGCGCCGCCGATCCGGTCGATCAGCTCGAACGGTCCCCATCTCCAATTGTAGCCGAGGCGCATCGCCTCATCGATCGCCGCGACGTCGTCGCTCGCCTCGCCGACGAGCCCGGCGGCGTACGACAGGGTCGCGCCGATGACGCGCCACGCGTAGGCGCCCGCCCGGCCAGGCAGGTCGAGCACGGCGCGGGGGCCTTTCGCGTCCTTCAGCTCCGGCAGGTCCGCCTTCCGGGCGGGCCGGTAGGCGCCGCTCGCGAGATCGATGGCCTCCTTGGTCTTCTGCCCGCCCGTGCGGTTCAGGCGGTAGAATCCGCCCTTGCCCTTACGCCCGGTGAAGCCCGCGGCGATCAGCCGGCTGACGAGCGGCATCTCGCGATAGGAGTCGTGGAAGGCGTCCTCCGGCGGCAACGCCGCGCGCAGGCTCGCGGTGGTGTGCGGGATCAGGTCGAGGCCGACGAGATCGACGAGGCCGAACACGCCGGTCTTCGGGATGCCGAAGGGGCGTCCCATGATGGCGTCGGCCTCCTCGACCGGGACGCCGAGGTCGTCGGCGGCCGCGATGGCGTTCTGGATCCACGTGATGCCCAGGCGGTTGGCGATGAAGCCCGGTCGATCCTTGCAGCGCACGACGCTCTTGCCGAGCCGGCGGTCGGCGAAGTCGGCGACCGTCTCGGCGAGGGCCGGATCGGTCTGCGGGCCGGTCACCAGTTCGAGCAGCCGCATGTAGCGCGGCGGGTTGAAGAAGTGGGTGATCAGGAAGTCGCGCCGGAAGGATTCGGGCATGCCGTCGACCAGCGCATCGAGCGGAATCGTCGAGGTGTTCGACGAGACCGCCGTGCCGGGCCGGCGCACGGCGTCGATCCGCCGATAGAGCGCCCGCTTCGCGTCGAGGCGCTCGATGACCACCTCGATGATCCAGTCGACTTCGGCGAGGCGGTCGAGATGGTCCTCGACGTTGCAGGCCTCGACGCGCTTGGCAGCCCGCGGGGTCATGAACGCCGCCGGCTCGGTCTTGAGCATCCGGGCGATGGCGGCCGCCGCAAGACCGTTCCGGTCGGTTGCGCCCTCCGGCACGATGTCCATGAGCAGGACCGGCACTCCGGCATTGGCCACATGGGCGGCGATGCCGGAGCCCATCACTCCGGCGCCGATGACGGCGACTTTGCGGATCCCGCTCATCAGACACGCTCCAGAAGGGTGGCGATGCCCTGGCCGCCGCCGATGCACTGGGTCGCCAGCGCGAAGCGGGCGCCCTCGCGGTCGAGCAGCGCCGCTGCCTTGCCGACGATACGCGCCCCCGTCGCACCGAGCGGATGGCCGAGCGCGATCGCGCCGCCGTCGATATTGACCGTCTCCGCGCGCAGGCCGAGTTCCCGGATGCAGGCGAGCGCTTGGCTGGCGAAGGCCTCGTTCAGCTCGACGACGCCCACCGCGTCGACGGCGATGCCGGCGCGGGCCAGCGCCTTCCGGGACGCGGCCACCGGACCGATGCCCATGATCTCCGGCTCGCAGCCCGAGACGCCGATCGCGGCGATCCGGGCGAGCGGCTTCAGCCCGTGGCGGTGGGCATAGGCCTCGCTGCAGACGAGGACCGCCGAGGCGCCGTCCGTCAGCGGCGACGAGGTGCCGGCCGTGACACTGCCGTCCTGCTGGAACGCGGGCTTGAGCGCGGCGAGTCCCTCGGCGCTGGCCTCCGGCCGGATGCAGCCGTCCGTCTCGACCGTGCCGGCCTTTGTGGCGATCGGGACGATCTCGGCGGCGAGCCGTCCGGCGGCCTGGGCCGCGGCGGCCTTGCGGTGGCTCGTCACCGCGAAGGCCTCCTGGTCGGCCCGGCTGATCTGCCAACGGCGCGCCACGTTCTCGGCGGTGTCGCCCATGCCCATGTAGGCGCCAGGGCGCGCCGCATGGAGCGCCGGGTTGGGCATCGGGTTGAAGCCCATCATCGGCACGCGGCTCATGCTCTCCACGCCCGCGCAGATGAAGGCCTCGCCGGCGCCGAGCTGGATCTGCCCGGCGGCGATGTGCACCGACTGCATCGAGGAGCCGCAGAAGCGGTTCACCGTGACGCCGCCGACGCTGAGATCGAGATCGGCCAGCATGCCGATCAGGCGGGCCACGTTGAACCCCTGCTCGCCCTCCGGGAAGGCACAGCCGACGATCAGGTCCTCGATGGTGTTCGACGAGATGCCGGCCTCGGCGACGAGCCGGCGCACGACCTGCGCGGCGAGGTCGTCGGGGCGGACCCGGGCCAGGGCGCCCTTCTTGGCGAGGGTGAAGGGCGAGCGGGCGTAGCCCACGATAACCGCGTTGGTCATGCTGTCCTCTCGGAACGATCACGAAGGATCTGCGACACGGGCGGCCCGCCGACCCGGACGTGCCCTGACCCGGCGCGCACAAGTCCGGCGTGGGAGCACGCACGAGAACGGGGAAGGCGATTGTGAGACGCGCGGGCCGATTCCGGCCGCGCGGCCTCGGCCCGCGGAACCGGTCGCCCTGACGACGCGGTATGCCCTAGCGGGCGCGGCGTGATTTCGCCGGCGCCTCGGATGAGGCCAGAGCCGCGAGGGCGTCCTGGGCCTGCTGCTCGATGGCGCGCAGCTCGGCCAGCGTCTCGACGAGGGCTTGCTCCTGATCGACGAGGCTGCCGATCCGGGTCTGGATCCGCTTCAGCAGGGCGCGCAGCTGTTCCTGCTGGGTCGGATCGGCGTCGTAGAGGTCGAGATATTCCTTGATCTCGCGCAGTGAGAACCCGAGCCGCTTGCCGCGCAGGATCAGGATCAGTCGCGCCCGGTCGCGATGCGTATAGACCCGCGTGTTCCCGGCCCGCTGAGGCGTCAGGAGACCCTTGTCCTCGTAGAAGCGGACCGTTCTCGCCGTCACCCCCAGGTCCTTGGCGAGCTGGGTCACGGTGTACAGCGTATCGGACACAGGTGACCTTCTCTTCGGAGAATTCACCGTATTCCCGGTGCGCGCGAGCGGTCAACGTCGTGCCGATACTCGGATGTTGATGGGCCCCGCATCGGCCCGCCGGCGCTCGTCCGCCACGCGCTCCGTCTCCGACAGCCTGCCGACCCCGGTCTTGGGCAGGGTCGTGCGGATCTCGATCGCCCATCGCCGGAAGCGTCTCCGGAGTGTCGTCGCAAAGCGTCCGTCGATGGCGCGGACCCTGAGCGTCGGCTTCGCCGGCCCATTTCCTTATGCCCTGCTGGGTTCCCACCTTTCCCTCCCTTCACCGGCCTCGCTCTCTCGCGGAGCGTGCATGATCGACCGGGCCAGGATTGACGTATAGGTTAGCTTCTATCCCAAAGCGTCAGCAGGTCGCAAGCGGGTCAGACGATGTCGCGAGGGCCGCTGTGACACTCGGCGAAGCTTTGTATTCGCGCCGCCGCACCCGAAGCCCTGTGCCGTACAAGGCGGCCCATCGGCGTCCTCGACGCGGTCCGCCGCCCGCCATCCAGCGCCTCCGCCTCGCGGCGTGAAACCGAATTGTCACACCAGCGCCTTCCCTGCGCCGGCCGGACGCCGGAGTTCTTCAGCGCACCGCTTCGCGCTTGCATTTTCTTGCCGCTTTCGGCAGCGTCCTGACCTATTGGGAAGGGGTAATGCCTGCGCGTACCGGCAGTATCGTGATAGTGGCGGCCGCGCAAAGTGTCGGTGTCGCCGATGGTTCTGGCGGCACAAAACTCAGAAAACATGACATCCGCCCGAAACCGGAAGTGGATGCGCGGTAAACCTTGGGGAGGATCGTGATGAGATTTCGGTTTCTGGTGGCCGCCGGAACGGCGTCACTCTGTGCGTCTGTCGCCACGATTGCCGAGGTTCAGGCTGGGGCGTTCGGTCTGCGGGAGCAGAGCACGCAGGCGCAGGGGCTGGCGTTTGCGGGCGCGGCCTCGGGATCGGGCGGCGTGTCGTCGATGTTCTGGAACCCCGCGACCATCACGATGAATCCGGGCTTCGTCGCGGAGCAGAACTTCACCTATATCGGCCTGTCCTCGGAGATCCGCCGGCGCCGGGCACCAATCCGGGCTTCGCGCGGCTGGGCGGCTCGGGCGAGCTCGGTCAGGGCGCCCTCGTGCCGGCGGGCGCGACCTCGTACCAGCTGAACGACCGCCTGTGGCTCGGCCTCTCGACCGGCGCGCCCTTCGGCTCGTGACCAAGCCCAACCAGGTCTGGGCCGGGAGGTCTACGGACGCTCGTCGCGGATCTTCTCCCTGGCGATCAACCCGGTGATCGGCTTCAAGGTCAACGAATGGCTGTCGATCGCGGCCGGGCCGAACATCGAGTATTTCCGCCTGACCCTGCGGCAGGCGCTGCCGGTCCCGGGCCTCCTGCCGACCGCCTATCCGAGCTCGTTCCTCAAGGGGGAATCCTGGGGGGTGGGCTTCACCGCGGGCGCCACGCTGACGCCCCGCGACGGGACCGTGCTGGGCATCGGCTACCGCTCCTCGGTGCACCACGACATCGACGGCTCGATCGGCGTGCCGCTGCTCGCCCTGGCCCCGCTCGCCGGCCAGGTCCGGGCGAGGCTGAACACCCCGACAAGCTGAGCGTCGGCCTGACCCAGGCGGTCTCGCCGGTGGCGCGGGTGAACCTCGGCTTCGAGTGGGACAACTGGTCGAGGCTCGGGACCATCGGCATCGTGTCGAAGACCCTCGGCCTGCCGGTGAACACCCTGCCGCTCAACTACAAGGACGGGTTCACCTATGCGATCGGCGCCGAGTACGACGCCTCGCCGAACCTGACGCTGCGCACGGGCTTCGCCTACGAGACCTCGCCGATCGACTTCCGGAACCGCTCGGTGCGGCTGCCGGACGGGGACCGCTACATCGCCTCGGTGGGCGCCAGCTACCGCTGGAGCCGGCAGCTGACGCTGAACCTCGCCTACTCGCACTTCTTCCTGGACCGGTCGCGGATCCTGGCGGGCCTCGGCCGCGACTACAACGTCGGCAACATCGCCTTCGCGGGGGTGGTGGATTCCAGCGCCGACATCGTCTCGGTGGGCTTCCGCTACGTGTTCGGCGCGCCGCCCGCCCCCGCCCCCGCGCCCCTCGTGCGGAAATGGTGATGCGCCTGCGCGGATCGCCCGGGCGACGCTCGCACTCGAGGACGGCCGCGATCCGCGCTTCGACCTCACGGTCGACCGGCACATCCTGAAGCGGTCAGGCGGCGACGGCGAGTCTGCCGCCTGACCGCCTTCCACGACGACGAGATCCCCGACGACGCGGCGAACCGCGGGCTGCTCGGACCCTGGTCCTGATAGGGTCTGGTCGCGATGGGCCCAGAAGGCGGCGTCGGCCGCCAGGGCGACGGCCGAGGCGTCCTTGTGGGCGAGCTTGTCGTTGCGGGCTGCGAAGCGGCGTCGGTCCTTGCTTTGGTTGAAAGGGACCTCACGCATTCGCGGGAGCGGGGCCCACCGTGCCGGATCTTCCGCTTGTGGCCGCGCGTGCCCCGGATGACCCGCGTGATCCTGCCCTTGCGTCGGTTCGCGCACAACCAGACGGCATCGCAGCCTGAGCCGGGGGCCAAGCGCCGTGTCCGGCTTTGCGCCCCGGCCAGTGCCGCCGGGACGATTGTCAAGTTACGACGTTGCCGGGCGTCAGCGAGCGGATGCGAGGGCAGCCGCGGAGATCAGTGAGCGTATGGGTCTCGGTAATCCGGTTACCATCGCCGCCATGCTGGCCATCCGGGGTGCCGTCCGGGACATCATCAAACGGACCCTGACGTCGCTCTTCGCCGTGCCGCAGCCCGTCGGCGTCGACAACAAGCTCGCCTTCGAGGTCCTCGCCTCTCCGCTCGCCAAGCCCGTGGCTCCGTCAGACCCGCCGAGCTTTCGGCGCCGAAGTCGCAGATTCCACGCCGGCCACGGACGCGGTCGCCGCGCTCGACCCGGTTCACGCAAAGGAGCGCATCGCGTATGACGATGCATGCTCGCCCGCCAGCCGGGACGACGAGCTTTTCGCCGAGGGGGCAGATGAGGCCGCGGGCGCGGCGCCTCACCGCCTCGCAGAGAGCCCAACTGACGCCTCTGCCCGGTCACCGCCCGGGCCGTAACAATCTCGAACAAAGCGGCCGCGACTTCCTTCCGAAGCCGGGCAACCTCCGCGCAAAGCGCGACGGATCCATTGATCGCGTTCCGAGGGGAGGCGTTGGCAGGTGACAGACGCCATCGCGCGAGAGGCGGCCGATGGGTCGCGCTGGGCCTACTCGAAGCCGAGATCGGCTTGAACGATGTGCCGCTCCGCAACCCTCGTCGCGTTGGTGCGCGCGTGTCAGGCGAGCACCGTTGAGGGTCGAGGCGATGGCGTCGCCGCTGCGCGCGGGGCTCTCGGTCGTTTGTGGTGTGATCCCGCCGTTCAGCTGGTGAGAGCGCGATCATTGCTCCCCATCAATCCGTGGATATACTGGTTGCAAGCGCGTGATGGAACCAGCTATGGCCGCCTACGGCAAATTCTCAATGCTGATTTGGGCGCAAATGATTTATCTCGCCCCAGTATCGGTGGCGACGGCCGATATCGGTGTGGCGGACGCCAAGGTCACTGGTGGTGAACTATGGATTATAGGATATTCAGACGAGAAAGATACGGATATTAGTCTGGATGGCCGCTTTTCACGTCAGATCGACCATCGGGGCTACTTCGAATTCCGCGTCATCTATCACCCGGCTACGTGTATCGCGACGCTGCGCACAGCGCGTCAAGAGCGCAAGATCGTGGTTGCCAATTGCGGCGAGCAAGGACCAGCCGGACCTCCGGGACCGCCGGGCGCTGCGGCCGCGACTGGACACAGCAGCAGGGTCGAACAGGGAGACAGGATGGACGGTACCAAGCCGTCCGAGCTCAGCGGATCAGGGGCATCCAGAACGGCCATTGCCGGCCCCCCCTGGCCACCAGGACCGAGCGGGCCGCCAGGGTCCGTTGGCCCACCGGGGCCCGCCGGCCCACCGGGACCCGTTGGCCCGCCGGGGCCTGCTGGCCCGCCGGGGCCTGCTGGCCCGCGAGGGCCTGCCGGGCCAGCAGGCCCCGCCGGCAAGGCTGGTCCACCAGGCCGACCTGCAACAGTGCGGCCCACAGTAGCCCGGACATTGCCCCTTCGTCCGGCGCCAAAGGCCGCTCCCAACCGGCAAGGCGCGAGCACCCCCAATCTTGGTGAAGAACCCGAAGCGAGTGATGGTGTGAGCCCGGAAGACAGGTACTGATCTCTGCACAATCAGGATCCGTCCGTGCCGCCACCGAAGCGGATCGTCTAGCCCTGTTCCACCGAGGCCGTCGAAACCTTCCTGCTCGGAACAAGCGGCCGAACTCTCTTCCTTACAGAACGCGCGGAGATGCCCGGCGGGCCCGAAAGGGATGACGGGCTTAGCGGCTCTGTTCATCGTGCAGCCTTACCGGCTGCGCACTCCGCTTTCCGTGCCTTGAAATCCAAGCGATCCTATGGCGCAGCCGTTCAGTGGCACCTAAGGCGGCCGGCCAAAACTGGTGCTCATTCGCGCCCGCTCGATTCATGTGGGCCCCTGCCTGTACGAGGCAGCACTGTCTGCAGGATCGAGCCCAGCACCAGTTTTGTCGACCGACCAGACGACATCCGTCTCGGAAACGAAAATCGGTCGGCCAATTTCCTTCTCCCTGAGCCAGCGCGTAAATCCTGAAAAGCCGCTAGTATGGAAAATCATCGGCCGGCTAAGCGCGCGAAACGCTTTCATCAACGTCTCCGCTTCGGCATCGCTGATCTCCTTTTTGAGCGCTAGGCTCAGAAGCTCCATTCTGTCAGCCACCCTCTTTGGAGAGTAGCCCTTCACAGACGTGAGTTCCCGGGTGCAACTCATGGAGTACCCGGCTCGAGATGTCGGAACCGGAACATCGCCACACACGTATAGGGCACGCCCGGCAAATACCGCGATCGGCCGCTCGTCGGGCGCAGTAAAAAGCACGGCATCGGGCGGCGCTTTCTCGCGAACGACCCGAAGCCAGGATGGCATCGCCTTCGCGTCAGGCGCGATATCCGATGCATAGATGTCCAAGGGGGTCGCGTAGCGCAAATCGGGATTGGTCCAGCGAGGAAACTCGTAGACCACGCACGACAGAAACAAAACGATCAATACGCCCGACACGACTGAGGATCTCAATCCCCTGTCCGCCCATCGGGTAATTTCAGCCGCGACCACGGGGGCCGCGAACAGCAGCGCCGTGAAGAGGAATTTATATCCGACGCCGTCGCGAACCGCGATCACGACGTAGGCCAACTGAAGTCCGAATGTCACGCCGATGAAAAATAACGTCGGCCAGGATATGATTTTCCGTCGAAATATGAGAACTGACAGTAATATCGCGTCTATTGCACAATAGATCCATCCCCACCTGATGAACTGGAGGGGCAAGTCACGAAGCTTCACAAGACTGAAGGGCGGAATTTCCGAATCCCGTCCGAGGAAAAGCCCATAGAGAACCACTATGCCGAAGCTCGCGATCCAAAGGGCAAAAATCAGGCTGGTCTTGATTAGAGCTCGACGATCGGACGATCCCACTCCACGGACTTGTTGCAGGATTTCAAAGGCAATCAGTGCCGCGGCGACCGCCATGCATGATGGTAAGAAAAGCGGATAGACCAAAGAACTCACAAAAGACGCTATGATCGCAAGTATGAGGAATGAAGACCGCTTGAAATTAAGGTAGCCCAGTACTGCAAAGACCATCAAGGCAAACGAAGACAACCCGAAAACCATCGTGTCCATGTTCTGAATTTTTTCCATCATTGGCGTTATGCGTGCGTCTCCCAATGCATGGTATTCATTTTTGGCTATGCCCAGTATGATATCGGGTAGACCGACGGCGAGGAGTGCAATTGCGGTACTTGCGGCTACCTTCGTAGAGTTATGGCGCTGACCAAGGAAAAAGATCGAACACTCTACGATGATGATGAACATCGAAATAAAGTGCAAAATATTTAGCGGTAAGAAAAGTCTCGTTGGCGAAATCGCGACAAGGTTTGAAATAAGAGACAGCTGTGTCCACCCGAGCCAACCATAATTCAGCCGAAGACCAGCCATCTCAAACTCTTCCGGCAATCGCGGCAGCAAATTGATCTGCTGTATAGCCGAAATCTGCATCATGTTGTGCCAACTGTAATCCGTTCTGAATGTTTCCTTTAGAACCGTAAAGATGATCGGGGCCGCCAAAGCGCAAGCCAGAAGCGCGGAATACCCGCAGCCACGAAAACTAAATCTTGGGCGGAAGTAAAGAATAAGAGCGCCCGCTACGAGAGCATTCAGCGCGCATGCTAAGTATGTAAACTGACTGAATCCTAAACCGAATGCTATTGAGACCAAGAGCTCAAGAGACAAAAGTCCCGGCGACAGCACGAAAGCTGCCAAAAGTCTCACTCGTATTGGAATCACGTCGGCTAGAAAGGCGACCAATAGCAATCCCGGCGCTATCACCGAGGACCCGGCGAGAAGGAGATTCACAGCCTGTGACGCAATCGTCGACATGGTGCCCATGGGAGAACTGCTGCTTATAAGGCAACGATATAATTAAAAGCACGCAAGCGCAACTTGGTAGGAATGGTATATGGAACCAAAAATCCAGTCGAAAAGCGATATACGAAACTAATGCAACTGCTGTATTTTCTGTCTTGGCTAGATATTGCTCGCTAAACAGAAGCTATATAAGATAAAATGACGCTCGGCTGTGCGCCGTCAGGGCTCTCTCGCTTCGTAGAATTTGGCGTATGATGCCAACAAACTTGGAGGCTCGCAAACATTTTTGATAGCGAGAGAGTGAAAGCGATCGATTGCGCCTCGGATCTTCGGACGTTAAAAGCAGATCGTGCGATCACGTCATCAGGTGATCAGGAGACCGAATTACGCTCCGCGAATCGATCGTGCCGGTAGGGTTCTTCGCCCTGGCGGCTTCACAAGCCGGGCGACCTCGGCCTTGTCGATCCCCCTCATGGCTTGAACGCTCCAACGTGGTGCGCGACGGCTCCTGGCACGTCCGAACGGATGGAGGCGTACCCCCCGGTGGTTCCGATGTTTGAGGCGCCGAACTCTGGACAGGTCAGACGCGAGGGAAGCGCCTGGTCCCGTGGTGCCTGCGATGCATTCGAAAGCGTACTTGCGTCTTGGGTTGGGTCCGGTCAGGGAAGATCGGGCCAGAACTAACCGATGCGGGCCATCTTGTCGGCAAATGCTACCAGACGAGCTTGGCTACGCAATCCCATATATGAGCTTCGTGGTCGCAGCCCGGTCGTAAATCGTTTTGTGCAGATAAGATCAAGATCGCGACAGAAACAATCATTAGCATATTTTCTCGCCATTTGAACAAATATCAAAATTGATGGTGCTGATAATTTCGATCTATTGTGTGTATCATGCAGATAACGACGATAATCATAAATTGAAGAACATGATCACGAGAAAGGAGTGTGGACTCTGTTAAATTGTGACCCACACAAAATACAAATATAGCTATAAAAAGAGCACCAGTTTTGTTGTTGTAGGCGGGATGGCTCAACAACGTCGCGACAGGATTGACAATAAGAAAGTATAATGCGATCGCGAGGCCAGGCAAACCGATCTGTGACGCGATATCTAAGTATCCGTTATGGCCCTGAGAGGCAATTTCGAACCAGCTTCCTCCTTTCGCATAATCATAGACCGGGCTAACATCTCCGATGTACCAAAAAGAACCATATCCGGCACCAAGACGCCAGTGATCGGAAATATAAGCTATCAATACGCGCCAGATTTGTGAACGACCTGTCAGTGTATCATCGCGATCCAAGGGTTCCATCAGCCATTCGCCGTACCACAGCAGAATGACACCGAAACAGAAGGCGCTCGTCATTGCCGCTGCGAAAGCAAGCGGCCAATCCCGATGATTGTTGGCACGAAATGCATGCCCCGATAGCAGGGCCAATAAGGCAAGTGCGGTCGAAGTTTTGGATCCGGTCTTCATCAAAAATAGAAAAGCCGCAATGATAACGATCCATCTTAGAAAGGACAGGTGCTTTTGCTCCATGAAGTAAAAACACAGCACGGTTATCGCACAGAGTGCGCCCATAAAGTTCTTCTCGGGATAAATTCCCCGCCAATCACCAATGAGAGCGACATCTCGGCCCGCCTCCGGCTGGTGTATACCGACGCTCGGGAAGAAAAGGACGGTTGCGTAGCTTGCGAAGAGCGCCAAAGTCAGAGCGATACGGATATGCGCAATGCTCTTCGCGACACCGAGCGATTGTATGGCAATAGCAACGGACAGAGCAACGATCGTCGTCAAGGCCAAGCGACGGGTCGCAATTGATGGATCTATTGCCCAAACGATACTCAGCCAACAATAGGCCAATATTACACGAACGTTTCCCGGAAGCGCGGACAAGCCTCGAAAGTCGCGATGGATGCCCGTTCCAGCCAGTATAATTAATAAAATCAGTACATATCCAAGCTGTCGGAACGGATTTCCTTCGGTCATGGAAGCGGTGCCGCCGCTCAACCCATCCTGGGTGATTGGCGCAGTGACGACCATAATGCAAAGTGCAAAAAAAGCGATTGATACGACGCTCTCATGAGCGGACGATCGCAAATTTTTCTCAACGGCACTGAGTGAACCTGTCCTCATAGATCTGTTTTCGTCCTCTCTGGGAAAACAAATAAGTTTTAGCTCAGCGCAATCAACGAAAATCCCATTCCAAAAGACTTGCGAGTCCCGCCTTGCTGCAGCTGCGGATAAACGAGGCGACAAAAGTCTAAGCCAAATTCACTTATTTCGACTTTATATCGTCAGCGTCGACCTGTCTAGATCGATATAGTCGGTGGCGCTCACAATCATTGTCATCATCGCCAGGACCTTTCCTGGGTCTGAAATGCGCGTTTATCCATGGCTCATTCCCGGCTGAGATTTGCAAGCGGACCTTGAAGGCGAACTAGACGAGGGTTCAATTCTCTCACGCGATGCAGAGATAGCTGAAATCCATCTTGGATCGAGCGACGCCGGCGCCGCCGGTCGACGCTTCGAACTGATCAAGCACCAGTGGAAAGGCTGGCGCCGGTTGGCCCGCACTTGTGTCGCGTCTCTCTTTAAAGCCGTTTGCGTACCGGAATGCCTGCAAGCTTTGTTATCTACTCGACCCATCGAAAGCAGTAAGGGCGCAAAAATTGCACAATTCGATCAGCGTTCTGCAATCCGATTTGGTAAGCGTATCGCCGGAGGACTACCTATACCGACGATCCGTCGTCGGCCCAATTTGTCCTGGCTAGATCTCGTTCATGAGGGCCCGAAATGGCTTCGAAGCAATGGCGAATCGCCTCCTTCAGTCTTTCGATCTGTCTGAGCGGAGGTTTGGGTGGATGTCTGAGCTTGACGGTTTTGGAATCGAGCCCTTCCATGACAACCGTGGATTCCGCACCGGTGGCCGATCTCGATGACAGTGGGGTTCTCGAAGCGCCCCGCCGACGTCAGACCGGCAATGGCGTCGACCCGATAGCCGTGCTCGCTCATCGCACCCACGATCGAATGGGTGCTGCAGCCGTCACAACGGTCGAACGCCTGCCGGCCTTTGCGGCTGCGCCCTCGACGAACGAGCCGAAGTCGGCAGGCTCGCAACGGCGTATTCAGGCACCGCGCCGTCAGGTCAGCAACGCCGAGATTGCAAAGCGGGATCGTCAGGCGGAGGTCCTCATTCGGCAGTCTGTTCGATCCATCTGCGAAGGATGCCAGAATTGAATGTTCGGCGTTCCGGCACTGAGAGCGGGACTCGGTCCTGCCATCAGAGCCGAGAACGATCTTCAGTGAGCGTGAGCAACCTGAGAGGTGCCTAGAACAATGACACAAACGACGCAGCCCGCGCCCGGACAATGATGGATCACAGGGCGGGTTGGGTCGTCGCCGGCCCACGGCACCATTGCGATCGAAGGCGACCCCATGTGGGGCCGAGGCCCTCTGGCCCACCAGATGCCGGTGAATTCTTCATCCTTGAGGCGCCGCTGGAATCAATCCACCACCCGGCCTAGCATGGCGACCGGCAAAAGGCTTCTGTCGAGCTGGCTTGCAACCGAACAACACGTTTCATCCGCGCACCAGCCAGCCTATTCAGTGACCCTGAGGGCTCTGGTGTCGGGCAATTGAGACCCATTCCCATGCCGTCCCAGGGGGCAGTATACCTTCTGCAGTGGCAATCGAGCGGGCCAGTCGAAGCGGCTTCAGCATTGTGTCTCGCCGCAGTATATACCGAGTGACGGGAGCTCGATTGTTCTCCGGTGAGCGATATTTTCGTCGGCTCGGTATCGACATGGAGCGTTAGATATGCGTAGTTAATCACCTGCTGAATAATAGAGTGTCCGGATTTGCGCCAAGCTCAGCCCGCACTTGAAGTTCAGAACAGCACCCACGGATCCCGATCTCGATCGGCTCGGGCTGCTGACGGTTTGATCATTGCGATTTTATGTATTGCGTCGATGCTACTGCTCTGCGCGACCGTACTATATCTGACGATACATCGCATCTTTCCGGCTATTGTCCCGCTAAATGCATACAGATCTCTCGCTGTGTGGCATCGCTTTAGCTCGCTTGTGATTCAAGAGATTCGATCTTGGCGCTGATTGATTTGAGCGAGCGGGGCCACTGTGATTGGCCTCTTTGATTGTTACTTGCGATTGCTGCGTTTCCTTATAAAGTCGATGCGAACTTTCGCAATCTGACGAAATCAGCTTTGTGCGTCCATCCGAATCACGGGCTCTGAGGCCGGTGCCGTGCGACCAGATGCCAGCTTCGGTATCCGATCTGTGCTCACAAGGCCAAAATCATTCGTTGGCAATCCTGCCGTGATAGGGACTGTAATCTGCAAGACGACTGATTACGCGTTGACACCAGCGCGGGTTGGTGCAGTTCGCCAGCGCGCTGGGAACATTCTATATTTACCAATATCGATTGGCGCACATAAGAAAGGACACAAAAGCCTCCGATATATCGCCGTAGACATCGGAGAGGCGACCAAAAGCCCAAGCCTCATCTTTCGAATCTTTGCGGTAGCGACCGCCCGTCACCTGCGGCCTTTATCGAGAAAACGGTGTTTCCATCTATGAAAGTTCGGCTCGGTAAAGTCGCTTCTGGGCACCTGAAGCCAGATTGCCTCGAATTTCGTCGGCGCTCCACAACTCGCTTTTAGCTTGGACCCGTTCACCGGATCGCAGTCATATTGCCGCTCACATGCCGGGGCCCGAAACCGAGACCGGTGCCCTTCGTCGCTAAAAGGGAGCGATACCATTCGACCGTATGACAGCAAGGCGCATTACCGGCCCGCCCATCTCGGAGCGCCTTTTGGACGTCCGAGACGGCGCACCCAATCGACCGATGCGCCCGAAACGCGAGTCCTTTCTCAGCCTTGGCAAAGCTGACGCGATAGTTTCGACGATCTTCACCGACACCCAAATAGGAAATCGCTGGTGCGGCCTCACTCGCTAACCAGACTTGGTATGCAATTTCCGAGATCTGGCAATTTTCACGCCCTATGTTGAACACTTGGCCGGCAATGGACCGGTCGGGCGCATCAAGGGTAAGCAAAAACGCTCGCGCGACGTCCTCGACGTGAATGAGAGGGCGCCATTGTGCGCCATTTCCGACGACACTGATGCAGCCGAGTTCATAAGCATCGAGCGCCATTTTATTGACCACCAAGTCGAACCGCATCCTTGGCGAAAGGCCAAAAACGGTACCATTCCGCAAGGATACGGTGGTGAAATCCGATCTGTTTCGGCTCAATACGACCTCTTCGGCTTTTGCACACGTCTCCGCATATAATGTGAGCGGTCGAAGCGTTGAATCCTCACTCACGTCGCTGCCAATATGCTCACCATAGACGGCACAGGAACTTGCAAAGAGATAGCGTTTGACCCCAGCCCGCTCAGCGAGCATCACCGAGGCGATCCGCCCCTGCTCATTGATCGAACGCGTTAGTTCAGCATCGAGGTCTCCGGACGGGTCATTCGACAATGCGGCTAAATCAACAACAATGTCGCAATCATCGAAAACCCCTGGCGGATAATTGCGGATGTCACACCGCAGAATCTCCATCGCGGGATGGTCTTGAAGGTTACGCAATGACTGATGCCCGAAAAAAAAAGCATCGATTGCTCGAACGCGGTAGCCGACATTCAGAAGCTGTGCGACGAGAACAGAACCGATATATCCTGCGGCGCCAGTAACAGCAACTGTCTTCTGCATCGCGAAAACCTCGCTTGGAGCTATCGGATTTCGGGACGCCGAGGCGCCAATATGTGCAGCGCGTCCCGGGGAACCCAGCATCCGTTCTAATCTCAGGCGCGAACAAAAAATCGTTGCATTCATTTTAGATTGCGATTTCAGTAAGCATCCAGCTTGAATGCGAGGCACATCAAAACAGTTTTCACGATAATCTTGAAATCAAGCATAAGGCTGGCGTTTGATACATACCAAAGATCGAGCGCAACGCGCTTTTCCATATCGGCAGAGCAAGGCGTTGCGCCCCGTGACCCACTAATCTGTGCCCATCCGGTGATACCGGGGCGCACATTGAACCGAGCATTGTAATTGGGGATTATTTTTCCATAGTAAATGTCGTGGGAAACAGCGTGTGGACGAGGTCCTACAATAGCCATCTCACACTTAATTACGTTCAGTAGTTGTGGAAGTTCGTCGAGACTGCTGCGTCTTAGAAATCTTCCGATCCGAGTTACGCGCACATCGCTGCGACTCGCCTGTTGCACGATTGGTCCGTTTTCTTGAACATGCATCGTACGAAATTTATATATATTGAATTTGCGACCCTTCAGTCCAGTACGTTCCTGCCGGAACAAAATAGGTCCAGGACTGTCGAGCGAGACCAAAATGGCGATCAAAACGAAAAGCGGCATAAGAAGGAGGATGGCAGCTGCCGCAACAGTTATATCGATTGCGACATGCGCGCTGTGCCGAATATTGGATGTGTGGTCAGCCCCCGCTCGAGCTTCAGGACCTGAGGTCACAAGCAATCCGTGTTCAGCAGAACTCATCGCTTAAGTCTCCTCGATCTATTTCACATAATCGATTGAGTCAAAGCGGCGTATTGAAAATATCCTCCCGGATTTATTTCATATCACCCGAAAATAAATATAAAATGATGGCTTTTCGACGCTTGGTTGTATGTTGCCAATGACTAAGAGTATAATTTATTCTTCAATATTGTTCACATAAGCTTAAATTGTCCGTTTATTGTATTAAGCTCTTTTGAAGAAAACGGCTTCGCGCGAGATTGCACCATACGAACGCTGCGAGATACTATCGCTGAAGACTGCTGTTTGGCGTTTTCGCAGTTTCGGTATTTATTAGGAATGACTTCGCAACTCGACGTGTCCCCAGAACTCGCAAAAGCACTGGTGCGCGGCGCGCGCTAATAGACAGCCCACTCTAGACATCCGGGCCGCATCTCGGACTTGGTGTGCGGCCTTGATAACGCGGCCGAATTCTCTATATCGGCTATCACGCCGTCTGGCAATAGGGTTAATTTTCATACATTGCTTGCATTTACTGGCGCTAAAAATCGGTTTTAGTAGATAAATGATTGATGTTTAGATTAGGTGTGCGGCCCATGAGGGATGGTCCATAGAAACGGTCAAAGTCATGTCAATGATGGCAGGATGACCAGTGCATACGCACCATTTTCCGCTGCTGCGATAATACGAGTCTGGAGTAAATCGGCTCGCGGATACACCATCAGATTATTATACCGTCACAAAGAATATGAAAACCGATATCGCGTGTTGAGCTTGGCGGAACCGAAGGGCCCTTTTCTTCGCAGATTTTGCGAGAAGGTTGCCCAAATCTGACAAATGGATGGCACCGCGTCACGCCGTTCGTGTCGCTCTGCCGACGAAAGCAAAAGCGCACTTCACTGCAGGCTACGAGACGGATAAATAACGCAGCCAGAAGCGCTCAATCGCTCTGTCTTTCGCGTCGAATAGCCGAACCCTGTCGCGCGAATGCTGCTCGCGATCGGCGGTGACGTTAAAACGGTTTGGCGGTTGAGGGCCCTGGGATGTTTCTCGTGAGCCGAGTGATCGGAAGATGGTAATCAAGCCGTTTGATGCCGGCTAGATGTCCTCAGATTGCCGATATTATGAGCGGAGCGGCAATTTTTTAACCAGGGATTTGAGGCGCGTTTGATCAATCCAGTTTCCGCTCTCGATGAGGGCGGAGACTCGACTCAAAGTGCCTTTTTAGGTCCATCGAATTCGGTATTGCGTTCCGGTGATCGCCTGGATATAGGTTAACAAACTGTTAAGAAGCCGTGTAGGCCCTACTCCCGAGCGCTATAGGAGGGATGTAGAGATGTCGCATTTTGGCCGGTTGTCGACATACTTTAGATGGTCAGGTGCTGTGCAGCGCCGGCTCCGTGCAGACGGGGCCGTGCGACTGAACGACAGTCGTTCCGGTTCTCGTGACGACAACACTTTTCAGCGGCAGCTGGTTCACGGTGCGCTACTCAATGAATCCAGTGGTCGAACGTCCCTGATCCGTGTTGGTGGGATTCCCACCGCAGTGCTATCGCGCAAACAACTGGCACGCCGCATGGATGAGGATTGCCGTTTGGTATCTCTGGGGCATCTTGCTGAGCCCCGAATAATCGTCGCGTCAAATGGATCGGTAATTGCGAGATTTCATCTGAATAGAGACTTTCGGCGGCTGATTTCCAAGGCTTCAATCGTCGATGCTGACGGTGCATCGCTCGTCTTTGCGTCGCGCCTGTTCTGTCGAAGTCCCTTGCCCGAGCGGGTGGCGACGACTGATCTCATTCATGATTGCGCCGATCTAGCATCCCAGAAGTGCATACGTTTTTATTTTCTGGGCGGAAAGCCTGAGGTGGCTTTGCGTGCATCGCAAAAGTTGAAGCTGATTTTTCCGAATCTACAGGTGGTTGGGTGCCGCGACGGGTATTTCAATCGCGCCGACGAGGATGAGATCTGTTCTGAGATACTCCGCACAGGAGCGCAGGTCTTATGGCTCGGTCTAGGCAGTCCGATGCAGGAAGAGATCGCTTGTTCATGGCAGAAGAAACTGGGCGGTTTGGCCTGGATCAGAACCTGCGGCGGGCTCTTCGATCACATCGCTGAGGACGTTCCGCGAGCGCCGCGATGGATGCAAGATATCGGTCTTGAGTGGCTTTACAGGATTTATCAGGAGCCGAGACGATTATTGTTTCGCTATTTATGGTCTAACCCCGTCGCATTATTTTATCTTTTGACCAAAACGTACGACGATCCGATCTATCGTGGACCAGTTGTACTAAAATGATATCATATCTTATCTATATCCGAATATTGATTGTGGACTAATTACAGAAAACCGGATCCATGCTCAGGTGCCGGGCTAGGTGACAATCAATGAGGCGGATTGGGATGTGCGCTGCGGTATCGTTGACGGAGCCGATCCAGCGTTCCGTACGGAAAGCCTCGATACGGTCGCAGCCGACCGTTTACTTTTTTGCCAACCATTCGTCATCCGGTGGTGTCGGTGAGCTGTGGAGCGATCTGGCTGCTGGATTGGCGGCTAAGGGATTTCGAACACGTCTCATCGCGCTTTGGCCGAGTGCCGACACATCGATGGCTGGCGATGAACGCGTCCCTTGGCACCACGTGGTCTCTGAGAGGCCACGATCGATGCGCCGTCTTCTCTGCTTGGTCAGAGATCTTGTTCTGCTCTTCAGAAAGGATACGCCAGATTGTGTCGTGACAGCGATGCCTGCCACAAACCTATTGGTGCCCGCGGCGGCTTTGCTTTCCTACCGGCGCATTCGAGCTATCACATCGCATCATACGCCTGCGAATACGTTGAAATGGCCTATGAATTGGCTTGATCGATATGCCTCTGTGCCGCCGAACGTCTCGGCGTCAGTCAGTGTCTCGAAGACGGTCGCGACGTCGTATCACCGGGGGCGGGGGTGGTTGCGATCAAAGCAGCGGGTCATCAGCAACGCGCTTTCTCCTGCGATCGAGCAGCATCTTTCGGAATTGTTCCGGATGAGGCAACCGCGCATCGGGGGTGATGCCCCTTTTCGCGTTATAAGCCTCGGCCGCCTCTCAGCGCAAAAGAATTACGACGTCTTGATCAAAGCGGCGTTGTACATGCCAAACGTGATTGTGAGCATCATAGGGCATGGACCTGAGGAGACGAGACTGCGGTCACTGGCTGACTGCCTCGGTGTAACGGATCGGGTAAAATTTCTCGGACTCATGGGCCGCAAAGATGCACTTCGCATGCTCGCGGCGGCCGATGTCTTCGTGCAGATGAGTCGCTTCGAAGGCCATAGCCTCGCACTCATCGAAGCGGCCAAACTTGGGTTGCCGCTTGTCGTTTCGAATATCCCAGTTCAATTGGAATTTATAACTGACGAAATCGGCCGACACTGCGGCATTTCAGTTGATATCGACGATGCGCGTAGTTTGGCCCGATCGATTGACCGATTGTATTTTGATCATGAATATTATGAGGACATGGCTTTGCGATCAAGACATATCGCGGCAGCACTTTCATTCGATAAAACCATGTCACTCTACGAGGATCTTGTGTCTTAACGTCGGTTTTTGGCCGAGGAATGGGTGACGTTCGTCCAAAAGAGTCCTTCGATACGGAATTGGCAATGAAGCTTACAATCGGGATTAAGGTTTTCAATGAGGCCGCCCGGATCGGGCGGGCGATCGAAACTGCGCTTGAGGCCGCCGCTCCGTACGGTGGTGAAGTCTTGATCGCTGATAGCGGATCCACGGACGGTACGCTGGAGATTGCGTTGCGGTACGACGTAAAGATCGTCCAATTGGCGAATCCAGCCGAGCGCTCGTGCGGCGCTGGTGCCCAACTCGCGTATATGTTCGCCCGCGGAGAGTTCTTCTACCTTCTCGACGGTGATATGGAGATCGATCCTTCATTCCTGCCGTGTGCGATACCATTTTTGGAGACGCATCCGGATTTCGCCGGGGTCGGGGGCCGTGTCGAAGAGGCGAATGTCGAGAACCATGAATTCCGCACACGGAAAATCAATGCGGAAAGGAGATGCGCTTATTACCCTCGTCTGATCGACCGTCTCGATTGTGGGGGGCTTTATCGCGTCTCGGCGGTAAAGCAGAGCGGGTATTTCGCAGACCGAAATTTGAAATCATTTGAAGAATTTGAGCTCGCTTCGCGATTGATTGCGGATGGCTGGAAACTCACCCGGCTCGATGTTCCTGCCGTCGTGCATTATGGGCATACGTCAGAAAGCTATAAGCTCCTGCGGGCTCGATTTCTATCTGGCTACGCGAACGGCGTGGGCCAAGTTTCTCGGGCGATCCTCGCCCGGCCTCGCAGTCGGCAAGCGCTTTCTAAACTTACGCAGTTTTGGACATGCGCTGTCGTCGTGATCTGGTGGGCCGCAATCCTCACATTGACGGTCTTGGCGGTCTCAGACTGGCATTACCTCGCATACCTGCTCGTGGCGATTGTCCTACCCGTGCTGTTTCTCATGCTGCGGCGCGGCTCAGTGCAAGCCGGGCTATACTCGTTCGTGGCGTGGAACACGGTTGCAATTGGCTTTTTTGCGGGGTTCGCCGCATCGCGCCGATCGCCGACGGAACGATTGGAGGCGGTGATCATCAGGGGTTGAATAAATGGCAAGTCACAGTTGCTGATATTGGCAAAATTCGGGCTTGATGTCTCATTCGCGCAAGACGTGGATCTAAAAGCCTTGGCCGTTATCTCGATGGCTGTGTTTAAGTGCTTGAGTTTGTATTTCGGAAATCGAGAAAAATGGAAGGCGAGGCTGATTGTGGGCGTCCTGACCATAACTGAATCAGGGGTAGGCCAATTGTTCGCTTCGGTTCAATTCGCGATGCGGCCGAACACCGCGATGCTCTCCGGAAGGCGCGGGTGCGGATCGATCGGCGACCGACAGGTCTGGCAAATCCCTGTGTGGTGCTGGGATCGGGTCAATTGGCGGTCCGTAGCTGCACTAGGGTTCATGGTTCCAGCCAATGTTGGTTGAGTTGATGCTGGCTGAACTCGGTCTTGCGGACCCGAAGATGACCGGGCGATCTTTGGTCGCGCATCGCATGTGGAGGCTCGGTCGGCCGTTCGATCAGGGACGCTCGTCGATGATGCGCCTGTCGCTGTCCGTGTCGTTACGCGGTTTCGCCCTGTTGCTTTGGGGGCTCGTGGTGCTGCCCGTCGCTCGTGCGGAGACCTATCTCTGGCGGCCGGTGAAGATCGGCGGCGGTGGATTCATAACCGGATACTCATCTGATGCCAGCGGGTCGACGCGCGTCGTCAGAGCGGATGTGTACGGAGCTTATATCTGGAGCGACACGGCCAATCGGTGGGTCCAATTGGTGACCACCGCGTCGATGCCGTCGACGTTTCACGTTCAGAACGGGCTCAACGAGGGGGTGTACGAGGTCGTCGTTGCCCCGTCCGACGCGCGCCGGATCTATCTGGCTCTGAAGGGAAGGGTCCTTACCTCGCGGGATGGAGGGCGGTCATTCGCCGCCTCATCGACAGCTCCGTTCGAGCATGGCTTCGATCCGAATAGCGAGTTCCGCAATTACGGGCCGTTCATTTCGGTCGACCCTGTGCGTCCGGACGTTGCGCTCTTCGGAACTCCGGCCGATGGTCTCTGGCGTACCGATGACGGCGGCGTGACGTGGTCACGCGTCCCGACCGTGCCTCCGGCGATTGATCTACGCCCGGCTCAGGACGGCCATCAGAGCCCCGGCATCATCACGTGGTTCGAGAAACCGGGCGGCCAAGTCGCAGGGCGCGTCTGGGCGATGTCGGCCGGAAACGGCCTTTTCGCCTCGTCCGACGGCGGCCGAAGCTTTTCCCGTCTGGCATCAGACGGGCAGGGCGGGCCGTCGCTTCTGACGCAGGGCGCCTTCGCGCGCGACGGGACCTTCTTCGGTGTCGATCGCGAGACACGAATGGCTTGGCGTTATCGCGGGGGTGCATGGCAGAGCCTTACATCCAACGGAGGCCTGCCGAGTCTGCCCTTCGCAGCCGTGGCGATCGACCCGGACGATTCACGCATCCTCGTCATCGATCAAAGCGGGACGGTGTTCCGATCGAATGACGGAGGACGGTTGTGGACACGACTGGCGCATGAGTCCCGGGTCGGGTCCGGCGACCCGCCATGGCTTCGCGTCAGCAATGCGTCCTACTTCGCCATGAGCCGTATCATGTTCGATCCTGTGAAGAAGGATCGGCTCTGGGCTGGCGCAGGCATGGGCGTGTTCTACGCCGACCTCTCCGACTCTTCGCGGACTGTGACGTGGGTCAGCCAGACCCGGGGGATTGAGGAGCTCGTCGCGAACGACGTCAACCAAGCCCCAGGGCAGGCCCCGCTGTTTGCGGTCTGGGATTTCGGTATTCACGTCAAGCGGGACCTGACGGCGTACTCAACGTCATACGGTCCGAAAGAGCGTGTGCTGATCGCAGCACAGCAAGTGGCGCTGACACCCGCCAATCCGCGATTCGTCGTGACGAATGCGTCCGATACCCGAACGTCCTGCTGCTCGGAAGACGGCGATGCCGTGCTGGCCGGGTACAGCTTGGATGGCGGCGACAGCTGGACCAAATTCGCCGCGCTTCCGACCCCGCCGGGGACCCGTCCCGAGGACCCCTGGCGCATGGCGTTCGGTACGATCGCGGTCTCGGCCGGCGACACCAACAACATCGTCTGGGAGCCGACCTATAACCGCGCTCCGTTCTACACGAAAGATCTCGGCCGAAGCTGGCGACGGGTGGTACTGAGCGGCGAGTCCCTTCCGTTCACGGGCTCACATCCGCACATATACCTGTCGCGGAAGACACTCACGGCGGACGGCACGCGGCCCGGCGTCTTCTATCTCGTCCACAGTGGGGAGGGGGCGAATCAGCGGCTCCAAGGGCTTTGGCGGACGGGCGACGGTGGCGAGACTTGGCGCCACGTCTTCAAGGGTGAGATCGCGCCGAACACCGGGTACGCCGCGAAGCTCCGCGCCGTGCCAGGTCGACCGGGCGAGCTCTTCTTCACGTCGGGCATCCCGTACGCAACGGGGACGCCCCTGAGGCGCAGCCGCGACGGCGGGGAAACCTGGACCTCGATCCGCGGTGTCAGCCAAGTGGATGATATCGCTTTTGGTCGACCTAATCAGGCAGGTTATCCTACAATTTTCTTATCCGGTCGGCTGAATGGCGAATATGGATTCTGGCGATCGATTGATGAAGGTGAGAATTGGACGAAGATAGGGGCTTTCCCCGTCGGCAGCTTGGATCAGGTCACTGTTCTCGGCGCCGACACCGATCATTTCGGCCGTGTCTACGTGGGTTACATGGGGTCCGGTTTCCTGGTCGGGGAACCGGCCGACTGCAAAGCGAAGCCCTACGCATTCGGAGAGGACGCAGAATGCTTTTCGCTGCGCTGAGACCCGCGAACGCGGCCTCTCCGGTCCCCGTGTGGCCCCGAAGATCGGCGCTGTGGCGACTCCGGCAATGAGTCTCCGGCTGGGAAATCGTCATCTTAGTCGGGACCTGACCAGCCGGACATGGATCTCGGCAATTCAGCAGTCCTGATTGAGGTGGCCCTGTTCAAATCGGTAGCGGAGCTTTCGATCTGTGATGATGCGATCTGTTCTGCACGATCTCACCCGCCGGATTCAGTATGGTCGGTCTACGAGCTTGGGAGCCGGGTCCTTGCTGTCAGGGCACATCGCTTCGGGGGGCGAGGCCGTTCGGCACCCGGCTTGGCCGAAACTCGGGTCTCGCGAGGTTCCCCTCATCCTCGATCTCGATGGAACGCTCCTGCGGACTGATGTCCTCTACGAGAAGGCGCTTGCGTTGGTGCGGGCCGATCCGCTGAACGTCCTGCGCATGCTCTACTGGGCCATGGGCGGCCGCGCCCACCTGAAGCGGCGCATGGCCCAGGCTGTCACGCTCGACATCGAGGCGCTGCCGGAAAACCCCGAGCTGGTCGCCTTCGCAGAGGCCGAGGCCAAGGGAGGCCGGCCGATTCACATGTCGACCGCCACCGACAATGTGACGGCCTCCCAGATCGCCCGCCGCTTCCCGTTCATCAGCAGCGTCATCGCCAGCGACGGGCAGACGAATCTGAAAGGGTCCGCCAAAGCGGCTGAGCTAGCCCGCCGTTTCCCGCTCGGCTTCGACTATGCGGGCGACAGCCGCGCCGATCTGCCGGTGTGGCATGCCGCCCGGCAGGCGATCGTGGTCGGCGCCTCCCCGGGGGTGGAGCGCGCGGCCGGCAGAGCGGCCGACGTCGCCGGCGTCTTCCGGCGCCCGCCCTATGGTCGCCTGCTCCTCAAGAGCATGCGGTCCCATCAATGGGCCAAGAATGCGCTTGTTCTCGTGCCCGCAGTCCTGGCCAACCGCTTCCTCGACCCGTCCGCCCTCGGGTCGCTCGCGATCAGCTTCGTGGCGCTCTGCCTGATCGCCTCGGCGACCTACATCCTCAACGACATCTGGGACGTGGCGGACGATCGTCGGCATTGGTCGAAGAAGAACCGTCCTCTCGCCAGCGGCCAGTTTCCGATCGTCTACGGCCTCGCCGCCGTGCCGGCCGGTCTGGGAGCCGGATTCCTGCTCGGCGCGCTGGCTGGCCCGAAGGTGGTTCTCACGCTGGCAGCCTACACCGGGCTGACGCTCGCCTACTCGTTCTATCTCAAGCGGGTGGTCCTGCTTGACGCCTTGACGCTCGCCAGCCTCTTCACGATTCGGTTGGCTGTGGGCACCGCCGCTGTGGAGGCCATCGCCTCGCCGTGGCTGTTCGTGTTCTCGATGTTCCTGTTCACCTCACTGGCCTTGGCGAAGCGCCACACAGAGATCGCCCGTGCCACGGCGCGCGGCGCGGCTCAGATCAACGGACGCGGCTACGTGGCAGTGGATTTGCCCCTCGTGCTGGCCGCCGGTGTCGCCGCGGGCACGTCCGCGCTCCTGATCTTGGTGTTCTACGTGATCGACGACGCGTTCAAGCAGACCTTCTATGGCGATGTGGCATGGCTCTGGGGCTTCCCCCTGGCGCTGTCGATCATCCTGGGGCGAATCTGGGTCGCGTGCCAGCGCGGCACGCTGCAGGATGATCCGGTTGTCTTCGCGCTGACGGACCGGCTGGCGTTGACGGCCGGCAGTGCGCTCGCGATGTGCTTCGTGCTGGCTTGGGCGGGCTTTTCGGTCTGAGATGATGCGGCTCTACCTGCAGGACCTCATCCGCCTCGACCAGCGCGTCCGATTTCTGCTCGCGGGCGGCTTCGCCTCGGGCGTGAGTTGGGCATCACGCTTCCTGTTCAACACCGTAATGCCGTTCGCGCTTGCGGTCGCCACAGCGACCGCGCTCGGCATGGTGATTGGCTTCCTGATCTACCGCAGCTTCGTCTTCCCGGGCTCGTCGCGATCCCTTGCCGCGCAACTCGGGGGGTTCCTCCTGGTCAATCTGATCGGGGGACTCGTCACCGTGGCGGTGGCGATTGTCGCACGCGATGGGCTGTTGATGCCGCTCGGCCTTACAGAGATCGCGGCGCCTGCCGCGCACGCGATCGGTATCATGGCCGGTGCCGTCGCCAACTATATTGGACACAAGACGGTCACCTTCAGGACGGCCTGAATGCTCCTCCGAGAGCGCTGATCATGCCCCCGTGCTGCTTTCCCGCGCGCGGCGTCAAAACGGACTGTCGCGCATCCGCGGATCATCCCCTCGCGCCTTGCCGCGCACGTTCGTCGGCTGGAGCGGCGCGAGACCCGCCGAAGCCGCGCCGGTCCGGTCGAATCGCGCCGCCTGGAGTCCTCCGTTCCGGAAGGCCGGGGATGCAGCGGCTAACCCGAGCCAGACGCCGCGATTTCGCGATCGCTGAGGTGTCGGCAACGTCGTGTCGAACGGTGGTCTGAGCGGCTTCGGCTGGCGCGGTCGTCTTGATCCTGGAACCGCGCGCTTATCCCCGGAACCGGCGGTCGATTCGTTGCCGCGCAGCCAGGTTGTACTGCGCGTCGCGAGCGATCAGGAGGTCGAGCGGTCGGTTCGCTAGCAACCGATCCCGTTAAGCCGCGCCCCGCTGGCGCATGAGCCAGCATCCAGCGAGCAGAGCGGCACAATTGCCAGAGATGAAGACCGCGAGGATCGAGAAAACCAAGCCGCTGCCGATCGTGGAGATGAACGCAACGAGAGCCGCTGCGAAAGCCGAGGCGATGATAAAGACCATGTCTGGGCATCCTCGCTTGGAGCAATCGCCAGCTCACGCCGATCGCGAACTCTCCTCGTCAATCGTTACAGAAGCGTAAACAGTAATTTGCCAGCGCAGCACCTCGGTAAGGCCGACCACCGGACCCCTATCGCGACGACGCTCATGAACGGTGAACTGGACCGCGTCGCGCCTCAGCCGATGCAACGGAGGACGGCGCCGAGCTCGGCCCCCGGTCTCAACGACGTCCCCGCCGGCACGGCAATCGGGATCTCCTGTCCGCAGCTTGGACTTGAGCAAGGCAGCAGCGATCGCCTCGCGCGAGAAACCCGATGGCATCTGCGGGGAACCGCTTAGGCAACGGGGGCCTTCATTGAGTCGGCGCGTGTTTGGGCTCTGCGCCGCGGGTGCGCCGTATGCTCAGGGGGCCGCGACCCGTGGCGACCGGACCAAAGGCGTAAAGCGGCCTCGGTCGTGTCGGCCCGCGCGAGCCTGACGCGCGGCGCGTCGACAGACATCAGAGCAGATCAGACGATCGGACGGCCGTCTCGTGGGGGGCTTGATCTGTTATACCGCGCGGTATTCCGACTGCCCGGACGGTGTATACTGATACCGAACAACCCTCCTTCAGCGAGGTCAGCTGAATGGCTGTCCCATTTTATCGACACGCCCTCCCGGCTTGCTACGCTGAACGTGTCGCGTCGGTTCTCGCGAGTCCCTTTCTCACGAGCGGTCCGCGGTGCCAGGAGGTCGAAACGACGCTGCGCCGCTTCTTCGGGGTCGGGAGCGCCAAGCTGACGTCAAGCTGGACGCAGGGCGCGGTCGCAACTTTGCTCGCCCTCGATATCGGACCGGGCGACGAGGTCATCGTTCCTGCCATGACATTCGCCGCGACAGCCAATGTCGTCCGGCAAGTTGGAGCGACACCGATTTTCGTGGACGTTGATGCGCGAACGTTGCTCATGGACCTGACCCAGGCAGGGCAGGCGGTGACCACGAGGACCAGAGCCGTCATCCCGGTTCACCTGTATGGCCAGATGGTGGATATACCGTCGCTCAGGGCCGTGATCCCCGAGTCGGTCAAAATCATCGAAGACGCGGCGCACTGCTTCGAAGGCACGCGAGACGGCCGGCGTCCGGGCCAGCTCGGCGATGCGGCGATCTTCTCGTTCTACGCGACCAAGAATGTGACCTGCGGCGAAGGCGGCGCCGTCGTCACAAACGATTTGGCTCTGGCGGATGCCTTGGCTCAGACCGTTCAACACGGCATGTCGGCGAGCGCGGCCCGGCGTTTCGAGGGGCACACCTACCGCCATTGGGACATCGCCCGCTTGGGGACGAAGGCCAACCTCCCGGATTTGCTCGCGGTCCTTCTGGAGCCGCAGATCGCTGAGATCGACCTGCAACTGCAGATCCGGGAACGTCTCTGCAGACGGTATGAGGCTGCACTCGCGGGCACGCCCTTCAAATGGCCGACCATCGACGCCGACGCTGTCTCGGCGCGGCATCTGTTCCCGATCCACGTTCCGGGCGGGGCGCGGGATGCCGTCTTGAATGCTCTCGGCGAGGCCGGGATCGGTGCGACCGTGAACTATCGCTGTGTTCCCGCGCTGAGCCTGTACCGCACTGCGCAAGCGCAGCTTCGTTTTCCCATCTCCTGGCACTGGGGCGAAGGTACGCTCTCGCTTCCGCTATACCCGAGCCTGCGTGAGGATGAGCAGGACGAAGTCATCGCGGCCCTGCGGCGTTCCATTGCGACAACGGGCTTATCGGGCGCCGAGCCTGCACCGATCGCGTTCTGATAACACCTCGGTGTCTCGCATCCCTCGGGTGTGCTCCAGCTGTTCGGCAACGGTGTCGGATGGCCGGGACAAGTCGGGCGTTCACGCCCGATGGCCAATGCGAAGCCGTAGCGTACCTCGCTGCACGGGCGCTCGCCCCGCGTTCCCGGTCGGCAGGATCGATGCGGGCTTCTTCCTCCCGCCCGGTTGCGTCCCTGTCCGATCAGGCTGCCGAGATCGCGCGGTCGCGTCGTATGCGCGACCGAATGCCCGCGGAGCGCGACGTGCAAGAATGGCCATCGGCATCTTCGCGGAGAGGCCCGAGTGAGCGTCGCCGTCACGGCAACGGCATCACCCAGGCTTGAGCAGCGCTCTAAGATCCCGACTGCGTCCGTGCGCGGCGCTTGAGGTCGGCCATCGCGAAATAGGCCGCCGCCTTCCGGAGAAGCTCATTGGCCTGCGCGCCGGGTGTCGAGGCGTGTGCGGCGGCGAAGCGACCGGGAGCGGCCGGTGCGTCCGGGGCCGTCGCGTCGGACACCGGTCGCGGGCCGTACATTTCGAGCATCAGGGACGCCGATGCACCCAGGATCAGACCGAACACGACGCCGAGCCCGAGGAATTGAGCCCCGTTGGGAAACACGGCCCGGAGCGGAGTCGTCGCCGACTGAATCACACGAATGTTCGTCAGCTTTGCCGATCTGAGATCGGCATTGATTTGCTCTTCGGTGGTCCGCTTCGCGTAGAGTTCCGCATTCAAGGTCGCCTGGGCGACATCGCGTTTCAGCCTCTCGAATTCGGTCTGTTTGCTCACAAGCGTCGTCAGGTCTCGGTTGACGGTGCTGATCTCCTGCTCCTGCTGCTTGACGAGATCGAGAAGGCCGGCGATCTCGGAATTGACCTTCAGCAGCGCCACCATCGAGTCCTGATAGACGCGCACCATCAACAAAGGCGGGTCGCCCGCGCCGGCCGTGTTCTCTGAAGGGCCGCGTGACGGCGACCGACCTTTCTCGTCACCGCCGAGATTTTCGACCAGATTCGACACGAACGGAGATTGTGTCACCGGCTTGAGAAGTCGCAGCTGTGCGACGAGCGCCCCCTTTTGACCCTGTTTATCGACCAGCGAGCTGCGCGTCGCCGTCAGAGCCGCCGCAATGTCGCTGGCCCGATGCAAAAGCAGGCTTCGCTCATCCTCCACGGAGTACATTCGTTCCCGGCGGGAGAAATGCTCCAACAGTCGGGAGCGCATCTCCACTTCTTCGTTGAATCGCTTTTTCTGCTCGCGAAAGAAATCGATGGCGCCCGGCGTATCGGCGAGACGGATCTGGCGCTCGATGAACGATTCGGCGACGGCGTTCACGAACGCCGCCGTCAGACGTGGATCCGTGTATTGAAACGAGATTTTCAGGACCTCGGAATTGGGTTCAGTCCGCACCGTGAGGCGTCGGCTCAGGACGGAAGCGACCAGATCGATATCGGAGATGCCGGAGTCCTTATCCCCAGCGTGCTCCGGGACTACTCCCTCTGTGTCACGCCGGCCATGGACGATCTGCCTCAGCCATCCTCCCAATCCGGGAAGGCGGGATAGGCCGACGCCTTTGAATTTATCGAGCCCGACGCGATTGATTGCGCCGCGAACGACATCCTCGCTTTCCGCGATTCGAGCTTGAGAGGTGATCAACTCAAGCTGCTTCCGGCTGCCATCGGAAATATTCTCCGAAGCTTGACTGACAAGAAGCGATGTCGATGCTTCATAGACCGGTGCGATCAACAAATAAGCAGATAAAAACAGGGCAATACCGGCGCCCACCGCCAGGACCATCAATGCCTTATGTTTCCACATGCATCGCAACACCGTGCCTATCGAAGGCTTCATGTCTTGATCGTGCAGCATAAACGACATCCTGCTGGCGTGCGCTCTATTTATATTCGAGCCGCCGATTCAACGGCTAAACTAAAAAGCGCACAAATTACTGCGAGCGTTACTCCATTTTAAGGACTTGATATTTTCTGCGATTAGGCGTTCATTCAAAAGTCGGCTCTTAATCGCTAGTGCTCAAGGATATCGTGACCTTAGCAGGATTCATGCCTGAATTGCAACAACGCTCTTTATTCGCCCTTCGAGGCGAGACGTATTATATTTGAATTGGTGCTGGAATGCTCGTTTGGAAACGAAATATTTCCATGAAGATCGCCGTTGCACAAGCCGTGCAAATCATCGCGCCCTACATGCTTGCCGTATCCGGTCCGTTGGTGCTGTCAGCGACACAATTCGTTCTGTCAGTCGTTCTTGTCCATCTGATGAGCCCGAAGGATTTTGGCACTTTTTCGTTCCTTATGGTGACATCACAATTTCTGATGAGCTTTTCCGGCGCCTTTCTGTGTGCTCCCCTTCCCGTCGTGATGGCGAGAGCCAGCAACACACGCGATGCCGCTACCGTCGAGTGTTTGTTTGGTGTGAATATTATTATCGGACTATTGGTTTTTGTGGTGATTACCGCGCTCAGTGCTGCTCTCGGGATTAAAATTCTACCTGCAGCCCTATTCGGAGGATTCGCAAGCCTGACAATGCTGCGCTGGTTCGGTCGCGCCTATGTGTATGCGATCGGCCTGCCGCAACGTGCCGCCCTGTCCGATATCGTATCCGGCGTCGTCCTCGGCGTCGGCATCGGGTTGATCGCGTGGCAGGGCAGCGCTTCCCCCCTCTTCGCTTACGGTTTTCTGATGCTCAGTGCAGCCGGCGGTTTGCTGGCGTTCGGGCCTCGTCATCTCGCGGAACAGCTTCGATTGCCCCGCCTCGAAGAATTGTCGCGCTATGGTGCCGTCTGGAAAGAGCATTCGAGCTGGTCGCTGCTCGGACTGGTCACGACGGAGGCCACCGGCAACGCACATGCTTATTTCGTGACCCTGATCTCGGGTGCCGTCGCCTTTGCGGCGCTCGCGGCGAGCGCACTCCTGATCCGGCCGGCCATCATCCTGATGAACGCCCTCGGAGAATTCGAGAGACCGCGTCTCGCACGGCTCGTCGCCCAACAGCGATGGAGCGACGTCGATCGCACGCTGTCCCTGTTTCGATTCATTCTCATGAGCGGCTGGTTCGCAACCTTGGGCCTCGGCGTCATCGTTGCCTATTTCGCGCCCTCGCTTCTGTTTTCGAAAGACTACGATCTGCTTTATGTTCAGAAGGCATTTGTCCTGTGGTTGGCGATCATGGGCCTCCGCCTTGTCCGCACCCCGGAAAGCATCTTACTGCAAGCCGCAGGGCAGTTCCGGGTGCTGGCTTTCTCAAGCGTCTACTCGTCCGTAATCTCAGTCATCCTCGTCGTTGTCATGGTCTGGGTGGTGGGGCCGCTGTACTCGATGGTCGGCGTTCTCGCAGGCGAGGCGATCTTCACGCTGGCTGTATGGCGCGTCGCGCGTGCCTGGCGCTGGAAGGGCAGGCAGGCGTCTCCGCACGTGCAGTTGCCGTGAACGCGTGCAGTCTTCGCGATCACCGCCGCAGACGGCTCATCGTGGTCAGCCGGACGCGCCCGGGCGGCACGGGTCGCGCCGGTCTGCGCCGCTGACGGTCGCCGCGCCCGGCACGACGCCTGCCCCGGCCCCGTTTCACCATTCCGAGGATGGGCCGCAAATGAACTGTGGACTCACCTCGGAGCCCCGGAGAGCGCTTTCCGTGAACGCGTAGGCCGTCCACACTTGAGTCTGGTGCCGCGGCGGTCTGTCTTGCTCAGATGAGCGGACGGTCTCGCTGCGCTGCGGCCGCCGATCTCGGCGTCAGGCTCCCGACCGTGCGCAACGGGATCGACGGCCCGCGTGATCGCGAGATGGACGCGGCACCCGCAGAGCGGCTGGAGGGCACGGCTGCCGCGCTGAGGCGCCTGCGCGGCGCGAACGCCGTGCAGCGTCGGGACGGCTCGAGACACATCATTTCATCCTGAGCCATAGCCCGTCCGAAGCCGACTCGATCTCGAACAGGCGAAGGGCACGAAACGACCAGCCCGGTGAGACGGAGCCATCTCGGAGATCGAAAGAGGCGAGATGCCTGGGGCAGAGCAGCCGTCCACCGACGCACTGGCCGAGAGACAAGTCTGCCCCCTCGTGCGGGCAGGCCCGCTCGGCGGCTACGATCCGCTCGCCATCGCGCACGAGAAGCAGATGGTATCCTCGGACGGTGATCGCCACCGAGTTCCGCCCGGCGAGAAGGTCGTGCGGGCCGAGGCAAATCCGCTCTGGCCCGTCCGTCTCAGCCACCGAGATAAGCGTCCCGCACGTGGGGATCGGCGATGAGGTCCTGCCCGCGCCCCGCGAGGACGATGCGGCCGGTTTCGAGCAGGTAGGCGTAATCGCAGAGTTCTAGGGCCGCGAACGCATTCTGCTCGACGAGTAGCACGGTCGTGCCGGCATCGCGGATCGCCCCGATCACCGAGAACATCCGCTCGACGATGTTGGGAGCGAGCCCCAGGGAAGGCTCGTCGAACAGCACGAGCTTCGGGCGCCCCATCAGCGCGCGGCCGATCGCCAGCATCTGCTGCTCGCCGCCCGACAGCGTGCCGGCCGCCTGGTCGCGGCGCTCCGCGAGGCGCGGAAACTCCCCGTAGATGCGCGTCAGGTCCGCCGCGACCGCCGCCCGGTCGCGGCGGAGATAGGCGCCCATGGCGAGGTTCTCGGCGACCGTCATCTGCGGGAAGACGCGCCGGCCCTCCGGGCAATGGGCGATGCCCGCCGCCAGGATCCGGCGGGGCTCCGCCCCCGCGATGTCCCGGCCGGCGAACCGGATCGTGCCGGAGCGCGGCGCGACGAGGCCGGAGATCGCCCGGAGCGTCGTGGACTTGCCGGCCCCGTTCGCACCGACGAGGGCCACGAGTTGGCCCTCGCGCACGTCGATCGTGAGCCCCTTGAGCGCCGTGACGTGGCCGTAGCCGCAGACGAGGTCGCGGATCTCAAGCATGGACCGCCTCCTGCGCGGCAGCGGCGGCCTGCCGGGCCGCGCTGCCCTGGCCGAGATAGGCCTCGATCACCGCCGGATCGCTGCGGATCCGGTCCGGCGGCCCCTCGGCGATCAGGCGGCCGTAATTGAGGACGACGATGCGGTCGGAGACCTCCATCACCATCGGCATGTCGTGCTCGACGAGCAGGATGGTGACGCCGCGCTCCCGGATCTGCCGGATCAGGCGCACGAAGACCCGCGTCTCGGAGGCGTTCATCCCCGAGACCGGCTCGTCGAGGAGCAGCATGGCGGGCTCGGTGGCGAGCGCCAGCGCCACGCCGACGAGGCGCTGCTCCCCGTAGGCGAGGGCGCCGGCCTTCTCCTGCGCCCGGCCGGCGAGCCCGACCCAGTCGAGCAGCGCCGCGGCGCGGGCGCGCAGTTTCCTCTCGCCGGCCCCCGCGCGGCCGAGGAGCGCGTCGAGAACGGGCGCGCGGCCCGCCGCGGCGCCCATCTGGTGCAGGCCGATCATCACGTTGTCGAACACCGTGTCGTCCGGGAAGACGCTGGTGCGCTGGAAGGTGCGGGCGAGTCCGAGCCGCGTGATCGCGTGCGGCGGCAGGCCCTTCAGCGACGTGCCGCGGAAGCGGACATCGCCCTGGCTGGGCTTGAGGAAGCCCGTCATCATGTTGAAGGCCGTGGTCTTGCCAGCCCCGTTCGGGCCGATCAGGCTGACGATCTCGCCGGCCTGGACGTCGAAATGCAGGTCGGCGATGGCGACGAGGCCGCCGAAGCGGACGCCGACATGCTCGACCGAGAGGATCGCGCTCATCGCTGCACCGCCGGGTTGGCTTCGAGGACCGGGATCGACCGGACCTGCCGGCGGCCGAGCAGCGCCGACAGTCCCGGCACGATGCCCCGCGGCATCACGAACAGGATCACGATCAGCACGAGGCCGTAGACGATCCACTGCGCCTCCGGCGCCATGACCGGGCGGAGCGCCACCGGCAGCAGACCGAAGATCAGGCCGCCGACGACCGGGCCCATCAGGCTGCCCTTGCCGCCCGCCACCACCATGATGACCATGGTGACCGTGGTGGCGAACAGGAACACGTCAGGATCGATGATCCGCAGGTAATGCGCGTAGAGGCTGCCGGCCGCGCCGGCCATCGCCGCCGAGATCACGGCCGCGATGGTCAGCGTGCGGGTGGCGTTGATGCCTACCGAGAGCGCCAGGGACTCGTTCTCCTTGAGGCCCCGCATCGCCCGGCCGAAGCGCGAGCCGACGAGGTGGGCGATGATCAGCCAGCACAGCGTGCCGACGGCCAGCACGAGGTAGTAGTTCTGGAGCTTGGTCTTCAGGGTCCACATGCCGAGGCCGGGCAGACCGAGGGTGATGGCCGGGATGTTGGTCAGCGCCAACGGTCCCTGCGTTAGCTCGACCCAGTTGAGGGCCACGAGCCGTACGACCTCGGCGAAAGAGATCGTGACGATCACGAAGTAGGCGCCCCGCACCCGGAAGGAGAGTCGCCCGATCAGGTAGCCGCAGCCGCCCGCCGCCACCGTCGCCAGCAGGAGGCCGGCCACCGCCGGCCACGGCTCGTGGACCGCGCGGATGCCGAACCCGAGATCGACGTCGAAGCCGAGGCTCGTCAGCGCGCTGACATAGGCGCCGATGCCGAAGAACGCGATGTGGCCGAGGCTGAGCTGCCCGGTAAAGCCGAGGAGCAGGTTCAGGCTCATGGCGCCGATCGTCAGGATGCCCGTCACGATCAGCGCGTTGAGGAGGTAGGGGTTGGCGCCGAGACCCAGGGGCAGGGCGACGAGGCCGGCGAGCAGGGCGAGGGGGAGAAGCCGGTTCATCCGATGCGCTCCGCCTTCGCGAACAGCCCGGTCGGCCTGTAGAGCAGGACCGCGATGATGATCAGGAAGCCCATCGCGTCCCGGTAGCCGGAGGAGACGTAGCCGGCACCCAGTTCTTCGGCGAGCGCCAGGATGAAGCCGCCGATCGCCGCGCCGGTGACGTTGCCGAGCCCGCCCAGGATGACGACGGCGAAGGCCTTCAGCTCGGCGAGGCCGCCCATCTGCGGGAACACCACGTAGACGGGACCGAGGAGCGCGCCGGCGGCCGCGGCGAGCGACGAGCCCAGCGCGAAGGTGGCGGTGTAGATCCGGCGGACGTCGACGCCCATCAGCGCCGCCGTGTCGGAATCCTGGAAGGCGGCGCGCATGGCGAGCCCGA
This sequence comes from Methylobacterium sp. XJLW, assembly GCF_003254375.1. Classification (NCBI taxonomy): domain Bacteria; kingdom Pseudomonadati; phylum Pseudomonadota; class Alphaproteobacteria; order Hyphomicrobiales; family Methylobacteriaceae; genus Methylobacterium; species Methylobacterium sp. XJLW. The sequence continues at coordinate 3,341,395 of NZ_CP016429.1, forward strand.
GCCTGGTCCGGTTGATCAGCGCGTAGGTGAGGGCGATCAGGGTCAGCGCCGCGCCGAGCACGAACAGCCGCAGCCACGACACCGAGACCGGGCCGATCTGCAGCGGCGCCTCGGGGAAGGGCGCGGGGATCGCCTTGGCGACGCCCCCGAAGGTCCAGAGCGTGCCCGATTGCAGGATGATCCCGGCGCCGATCATCACCAGCATGGTGGTGTCGATGTCCGAGCCCCGGAACGGCCGCAGCAGCACCAGCTCGATCGCGGCCCCGAGCAGGAGGCCGCCGAGGATCGCCACCGGCAGCGCCAGGAAGAAGTTCAGCCCCAGCGCTGCGACCGCGAGGTACATGACGTAGGCGCCGACGGTGTAGAGCGCGCCGTGGGTGAAGTTCACGACGTTCATGATCCCGAAGATCAGCGTCAGGCCGATCCCCAGCAGCGCGTAGGTACCGCCGAGGATGAGCGCGTTGACGAGGTGCTGGACCAGTTCGTTCATGGGCTTCTCCTGGCAGGTTGCGTGCCGGACGACCGGCGCCTCGCTGCGTGCGGGGACACGCGGGTTGCCAATTCGGGAGCCGGCACTGCGCGTCTCCCTCCCCCGCAGCGACGATGGTCACACATCTTCGTTTTGCACCGCCGCGGGCGGCAGAGCGCGACAGGCCCCCTCTCCCGTGCGGGAGAGGGTTGGGGTGAGGGATGAGAACTCTTCGGATCGAGCGCGCGATCGATGCGCGACAGGACGCGCCTCGTTCTGAAAGCTCTCGTCCCTCACCCTATCCCTCTCCCGCTCGGGAGAGCGGACCCGCGCTCGGTCCTGAAACCGCGTGGCCGAACCCGATGTGTGATTCTGTAAGCCCCCGCCGAGGGGGGAGGGACGGCGCGCGGTGGCAGCCCTACAGTGCCGGCACGATCACCTTCCCGTCCTTGATCTCGATGAGGTAGACGTCGGGCTTGCTCTGCCCGCTCTCCTTCCCGGCGGGGCCGGCCTTGGCGAAGCGGATCGGACCGTTGAGCCCGACGAAGTCGACCGACCAGAAGGCCTTGGTGATCGCGGCCGGATCGGCCGAGCCCGCCTTCTCGATGGCGTGGGCGATCGCGCGGATGCCGTCGTAGCCGCGGAAGCTCTCGGTCACGCCGGCGAAGTCGAAGCCGCGCTTCTTCCACGCGGCGATAAAGGCCTCGGTGGCCTTCGGGTCCGGCGTCCTGTCGGGCGACCAGGGCAGGAACGTCGTGAGGTGCATCGTGCCGTCGGCAGCCGCGCCGGCCTGGGCGATGATCTGGTCCGGGTTCTGCGATCCGCCGGTGGTGATGACCCGCTTCTTCAGGCCGAGCGCCGCCATCTGCTTGAACAGCAGCACGAGCTGATCGACCGAGCTCGTGATCATGATCGTGTCGGAATCCGAAGCCTTCAGCTTGGCGAGCTGCGCGCTCATGTCCTGCGCGCCCTGGTCCATGGTCTCGACGAGGCCGACCGCGACGCCCATGTCCTTGAGCATCTTGCCGAAATCGGTCGCTGCGCCGCGACCGAAGTCGTTGTTGAGGACGAGGAAATCGACCTTCTTCAGCCCGAGGCGGCCGATCATCGGCGCGAAGGTCTCGGCCTCCAGCGATGAGGGCGGCGAGATCCGGAACACGTAAGGGTTGCCGGAGGTCGTGATCTTGCCGGACGAGGAGGTCTCGACCAGCATCGGCGTCTCGTAATCCGCGAGCTTGGGCATCACGGCGAGCGTCAGGCTGGAGCCCCAGGCGCCCATCATCACCGGGGTCTTGTCGCTGGTGATCAGCTTCTCGGCGACCGCGGCGGCCTCGGTCGGGTTGCTCTTGTTGTCCTCGATCACGAGTTCCAGCGTCTTGCCGAGGACGCCGCCCTTGGCGTTGATCTCGTCGGCGGCGATCTTGGCGCCGTTCACCACGTAGGTGCCCGAGGCCGCGAACGGCCCGGTCAGGGGCTCGTTGACGCCGATGCGGATCGCGTCCGCCCGGGCGCCCGTCGCCGTCAGCGCCAGCAGGATCGCGGTCGTGAGGGTGAACCTGCTGGGCATTCGCGTGTCTCCAGTGCGTTGAGGCGGGGTGGGATCAGGCGCGGCCGAACCACGCCGCGAGGCGCGCGCGGGCGAGGCCGAGGAGCAGGCGGAGCGGCTTGAGGCCGGCGGGGGCCGGGGCCGCTACGCCCGAGAGCCGGGCATCGAGATTGCGGGCGAACTCCGCCGCGATGCGGCCGGCGAGGTCGCGCACGAGGCCGGGGCGGCCGAACTGGGCGAGTGGCCCGGTCAGGGTGTAGCCGACGTCGAGTGCGACCCGGGCGGTGCCCGGCGCCGGTCCAGCCTCGACCCGGTAGCGGATCCGGCCCTCGGTGACCGAGCGGCCGCCGGAGTCGGTTCCGGCGCCGTGGACCGAGCCGGTCCGCGCCGCCTCCTGCCGCGTGAGGCGGGCGCGACCGCGGAACGTCACGGCGATCGGTCCGATCCGCGCCTGCAGGCCGCCCTCCACGGCGTCGGGCGCGGGCCGCGCCGTCAGGACCGCGCCGGGCAGGCAGGCGGCGACCGCGTCGATATCGCCCAGCAGCGCGAAGACGGCCTCCGGCGGATGCGCGAGGTCGAGCGCCTGCGTGAAGCTGTGAGCCGGCTCAAAGGTGTCGGACAGATCCGCCACCGCGGCGGGCGCGACCGGGGCGAGGGGCTTGGCCGGCGGAGTCAGGGGCGCGACCATCGCCTCGCCGACCCGCGCGCCGACCGGGCCGAGGGCACGCCCCGCGCCGGTCTCCGGGGGGATGCCGCGCCCGCGCCGGTCCGCGATCACCGCCATCACGGCCCGGACGATGCCGGCATAGCCGGTGCAGCGGCAGAGATTGCCCGACAGGCCGACGCGGATCCGCCGCTCGTCGGCCTCGGGCAGCCGCAGGACCAGGTCGCGGGCGGCCACCAGCATCCCGGGCGTGCAGTAGCCACACTGGAGCGCATGCTCGCGGTTGAAGGCGGCCCGCAGCTCGTCCGTGATCGCGTCCGTGTCGAGGCCCTCGATCGTGGTGACGGCGGCGCCCGCGCAGGCGCCCGCGAAGGTCAGGCAGGCGCGGGCGGGCTCGCCGTCGAGCAGCACCGTGCAGGCGCCGCAGATGCCGTGCTCGCAGCCCAGATGCGTGCCGGTGAGGTCGAGCCCGTCGCGCAGCACGTCGCCGAGATGGCTGCGTGGCTCGGCCGCGACCCGGACGGCGCGGCCGTTCACCGTCAGCGCGAGGGCCATGCGGGACGCCCCGGGTTCGGCCAGCGCGGCGCTCATGCGGCCTCCGGAAGGGGCTTGGCGTGGGGAACGGGCCCGGCCGCCGCCACCGCGCGGGCGAGGACGGTGACGTGGATGTGCCGCTCGACCGCGTCGGCCATCCCGGCCTCCCGCAGGGCCTGATCCGCGACCCGGGGATCGAAGCGCGCGGCGAAGTCGGCGCCGATGCGGCCGCCGAAGAGCGGGCGCGCATCGGCCAGGAGCACGGGCGGCCCCTCGACCGCGCCGATCACGGCCCGGCCCCGGCCCGCGCCGGGTTCGAGGCGCACGGCTCCGATGGCGTGGGCGAACTCGCCGATCTTCGCACAGTGCTTGACGTAGCCCCAGGCGGCGTCCGCCGGCAAAGCCGGCACGCGCACGGCGACGAGGATCTCGCCCGCGCCGAGCGCCACTTCGAGGGCGCCGGTGACGAAGCGCTCCACCGGCAGGGTGCGGCGGCCGTTCCGGCCCGCGATCTCGACCTCGGCACCGAGGGCCGTCAGGGCGCTGACCCAGTCGGCGGCCGGATCGGCGTGGACGAGGCTGCCGCCGACCGTGCCGCGGTTGCGCACCGGCCGGTAGGCGATCGCCGACGCCACCCGCTGCAGGGCGCCGCCGGTGACGTCGGCAACGCGCCCGTCCTCGATGTCGGCATGGGTCACGCAGGCCCCGAGGACGAGCGTGTCGCCCTCGACCCGGGCTTCCCGGAGCTCGGGGATGCCGGTGATGTCGAGGATGAGATCCGGCTCGACGAGGCGCAGGTTCAGCATCGGCCCGAGGGACTGCCCTCCCGCGATCAGCTTCACGTTGCAGGGGGCCTGTGCGAGGCGGTCCAGGAGCGCGGCGAGGCTGCCCGGCCGCTCCCAGGCGAAGGGTGCGGGCTTCATGCGGCCTCCCGCGCGGTGTCGGCGGGCGCGCGGGCGGCGAGCACGGCCTCCACGATGCGTCGGGGGGTGACGGGGGAATGCAGCATCTCGACGCCCAGCGGCGCCAGCGCGTCGTTGACGGCGTTGGCCAGCGCCGCCGGGGGCGCGATGGCGCCGCCCTCGCCGATGCCCTTCTGGCCGAAGCGCGTGTAGGGCGAGGGCGTCTCCATGTGGTCGATGCGCGCCATCGGCACGTCGGCGGCGCCGGGCAGGAGGTAGTCGGCGAAGGTCGAGGCGAGCGGCTGGCCGCGCCCGTCGAAGCGCACCTCCTCGAACAGCGCCGTGCCGATCCCCTGGGCGAGGCCGCCGTAGATCTGGCCGTCGACCACGAGGGGATTCACCAGCGTGCCGCCGTCCTCGACGATGACGTAGTCGAGGATCTCCACCGCTCCGAGATCGGGATCGACCGCCACCACGGCCGCGTGCGCCGCGTACGAGAAGGTGCCGGAATCGCGCACCGGCTTGTAGCCGGCGGTGACTTCGAGGCCGCCGGGATCGGTGTCGGGCGCGAGATCCTGCGGGCGCCGGTACCAGGTGCGGGCGATGGCCTCGAGCGGGACGTCGCCCGTGGGGCCGACGACGTGGCCACCTTCGAAGCGGCACTCCTCGGGCCGCGCCTGGAGCAGGTGGGCGCCGATCCGCACCGCGCGGGCGCGCAGTTCCTCGCAGGCCGCCGCGACCGCGCCGCCGGCCATCACCATCACGCGCGAGCCCCAGGAGCCGGTGGAGTAGGGTGTCATCGCCGTGTCGCCGTGGACGAGGCGGGTGCGCGCCACCGGCACGCCCAGGATCTCGTGGGCGACCTGGGCGAGGGTCGTCTCCAGGCCCTGGCCGTGGGAATGGGCGCCGATCCGCAGCTCCAGGCCGCCGTCCGGGGTCAGGCGGGCGCTGGCCTGCTCGTGGCCGGGCACCATCGGGATCCCCCAGCCGGAATAGACCGAGGTGCCGTGCGCGGCCTGCTCGCAGTAGATCGCGAGGCCGAGGCCGATCCGGCGCCCGTCCGGCTCGCCCTGACGCTGGCGGGCGCGGACCGCCTCCACGTCGACGGCCTTCAGCGCCCGGGCCAGGGCCTCCGGGTAGTCGCCGCTGTCGAAGTGCTTCTTCGTGATGTTGTCGAACGGCATCTGCCCGGGCCGCACGAGGTTTTTCTCGCGCACCGCCTCGGGCGGGATCCCGGCCGCGCGGGCGACGGCGTCGAGGACGAGCTCCAGGGCGAAGCAGACGCCGGTGCGCGCCACCCCCCGGTACGGCAGGATCGGGCACTTGTTGGTCGCCACCGACCACGTGCGGCAGCGATAGGCCGGGAAATCGTAGGGCCCCGGCAGGATGCTGGCGACCTGCGCGGCCTCTAGGCAGGCCGAGAACGGGTAGGCCGAGTAGGCGCCGGAATCGACCGTTGCCTCGCAGTCGATGCCGCGCAGGGTCCCGTCCCGCTCCGCGTAGGCGGTGATGCGGTAATGGTGCTCGCGGCAATTGGCGTTGGCGGTCAGGTGCTCGCGCCGGTCCTCCAGCCAGCGGACCGGGTGGCCGCAGCGGAGCGCGAGCCACGCCAGCGCCACGTCCTCGGCGAGCAGGATGGCCTTGTAGCCGAAACCGCCGCCGACATCCGGCGAGACGATGCGAATGCGGCCCTGCTCGATCCCGAGGCACTCCGAGAGACCGTTGCGCACGATGTGCGGCATCTGGCTCGCGGTGTGGACGACGAGCTGGTCGAGGCGGTGATCGAGCTGCACGACGGTGCCGCGGCCCTCGATCGGCGCCATGCATTGCCGCCCCGTCGAGATGGTGCGGCTGACCCGGATCGGCGCGTCGAGGGCGCTCTCGATGCCGACGTCGACCAGGGTCTCCAGGAAGACGTTGTCGCCCCAGTGCTCGTGGACGAGGGCGGAGCCCGGCTCGCGCGCGGCCAGCATGTCGTGGATTGCGGGCAATTCCTCCAGGTCGAGCACTACGGAGGCGGCGATGTCCTCGGCCTCCGCGCGGGTCGGGGCGACGCACATCGCCACCAACTCGCCCACCTGCCGGACCTTGCCGGTGGCGAGCACCGGCTGCTCGGAGACCTTGAAGCCGGGCAGCCCCGAGACGGCCCGGATCGGCAGCACCCCTTCGAGGTCGGCGGCGGTGAAGACGCGGTCGCGGCAGGCTTCCGGCACGTGGATGGCGCGGATCCGGGCATGCGCCATCGGACTGCGCACGAAGGCGACGTCCTGCAGGCCCGGTAACCGGAGGTCGCCGACATACTGGCCGCGCCCGCGCATCAGGCGGTCGTCCTCCTTGCGGGGCAGGGAGGCCCCGACGCCCTCGCGGCTCATCGGGCGCCTCCGAGAAGGTCCTGCGCGGCCCGGACCAGGATGCCGTCGGGCCGGCGGAATCCGTCGAGGATCGAGAAGTGGTCGGCGCCCGGCACAGGCAGCAGGGCGCCCGGCGCGTGGGCGGCGCTGCGCAGGGCGTGGAGGTTGCGTGCGTCGTGGACGAGGGCGGGCAGCTCCCGGCTGCCGTAGGCGATCGTCATGGGCTTCGGCGTGACCGCCAGCCGCAGGGGCGACAGCGTCTCGATCTCGACCTCGGTCAGCCCGAGCTTCTCGTTCAGGTAGGTCTCGCGGATCGGCGCGAGGTCGTAGACGCCGGAGATCGCCAGGACCGCGGACACGGCGGGATGTCCGAGATGGAGAGCGGCGAGGTGCGCCCCCGCGGACCAGCCGGCAAGGATCGTCAGGCCGCCGATCCCGCGCGCCGGTCCGTGCACGGCGAGCCAGTCGAGGGCGGCCCCGATCTCGGCGACGATACCGGTGAGGCTCGCCTCGGGTGCCAGCGTGTAGCCCGGCATCGCCACGGACCAGCCGGCCGCGTTCAGGCCCTCCGCGAAGCAGGCGAAATCGGCCCGGGCGTTGCGCTGCCAGTAGCCGCCGTGGACGAAGACGAGGCAGGGCGCACCCGTCTCCGTCGCCGGGTAGAGGTCGAAGCCCGTGCGCGCTCCGGCGGCGTAGGGGATGTCGAGCCAGTCCGGATGCGCGGCCCGGTAGGTCGCGGAGGCCGCGTTGCGGGCCGCGACCTGCGCGGCGCTGTCGGGCACGCCCGCGTTGTTGTCGTAGCAGGCGCCCCGGGCCGCCGCGTCCAGGCTGTCCCAGCGGTGGCGCGGATCCGGCGGTGTCGGGTCGTCGAGGACGATGGCGGGCATCGGCGCCACCTCAGGCCGCGATCGCCTGGGGCAGGATCGGCGAGTCGGCCTCGAATCGCTTCCCCGCGCGCAGGCAGAAGGCCGGGCGCAGCAGGCGGTCGGCGATCACCCGCGTGTCCTCGTTGTCGCGCAGCAGGAAGCGGCCGCGGTCGTCGTGCAGCACCGAGACGTCGGCCGCGTATCCGATCTTGAGGGCGCCGATCCGGTCGCCCATGCGCAGCATCTCGGCCGGATGCGACGTCACCATCGGCACCACGTCCTCCAGCGGGATGCCGAGCGCCATCATCGAGCTCATCGCCTGGGTCAGGCTGAAGCGGGCCTGGCCGAGGAAGGGATGGTTCTCGTCGTCGTGGTGCTCGTCCGGGGTGCCGGCGGGCTTCTTCACCTCGGGGACCTCGGTGTTGTAGCCGTGCATGTCGGCGCCCAGCGTGTAGGGGATCACGCCCGCCGGCAGCGAGGCGCGGGCCACGCGGTAGGAGAAGTGGCTCCCGTGGCCGACATCGACCTTCAGCCCGGCCTCCATGGCCCGGCGGATGATGTGGTGCACCTCGCCCTGCTCGTTGATGAAGCCGCCCGGGTGGCGGGTGAAGGGATGGGCCAGCACGTCGCCCGGCCGCAGCAGGGGGATCACCCGCTCGACGATGGTGTCGGCATCCTCGCCGTTGGCCCCCACTTCCGGGAGGCCCCAGAGCTGGCCGAAATGCACGTAGAGCGGCAGGTCGGCGCGCCGGCTGATCTCGGCGGCCATCTCCATCACCTTGATGCCCCAGCGGGCGAAGCCGCCGATCTCGGCATGGCCCTTGATGCCGCGCACGAGGTCGCGGTTCTCGGTGGCCGACTTCACCGTCGCGTCGATATCGACGCCGTCCGGGCTGTAGAGGTTCGGGTAGAAATGCCCCTCCAGGCCACCGACGAGGTAGGCCGACAGGAAGGCGAGCACCTGCGTCTGCGACCGCTCGGCGATGAAGTGGCGGAAGCCCGGCAGGGTCATGCAGGACGGGCCGCCCTGGTCCACCACCGTCGTGACGCCCGAGCGCACGCCGACCATGTCGGGGTTCAGGCCGAACCGGCCGGTGACGTACTGGTAGACGTGGGCGTGGGTGTCGATCATGCCGGGCAGGACGAGCTTGCCCGTGACGTCGATGACCTCGGCGGCGGCCGAGGGCAGGATCGCCTCCGCCACGGCGGCGATGCGCCCGTCCCGCACCGCGACGTCGCGGATGCCGTCGATGCCGGAGGCCGGGCAGATGACCCGCCCGCCCCGCAGAACCAGATCGTAGCGGCGATTGTCCATGTCGACCTCGTGGTCCCGGCCGGCGCGCGCCGGCCTCGCCCTTGCCAAAAGCGAAGCATGCTTCGTATTCCGGCGTTGCACGCGGCGTGCCAAGACTGGAACCGTTCTGCGGAGTCGGACGATGGATGAGGGCCTGGACGCCGGATTCGCGGCGGGGTCGGCAAAGGCGAACGGGGCGGTGGACACGCGGCACTGGCCCCTGGGCGAGCGCCCGGGCTTCCTCGCCCGCCGCATGCACCAGATCCACGTCAGCCTTTTCGCGGAGAGCTGTGCCGCGTTTCGCGTCACTCCGCTGCAGTACAGCCTGCTGTCGCTGCTGCGGGACCTGGAGGAGGCCGATCAGACGACCCTCGCGAGCGCGGTCGCCCTCGACCGGACGACGACGACCGGCGCCCTGAAACGCCTCGCGGCGCGCGGCCTGGTGAGCCGCTCGACCTCGCCCCTCGACCGCCGCGCGCAGGTCTGTCGGCTGACCGAAGCTGGGGCCGCGCTCCACAGCGCGATGGAGCCGGCGGCGCGGGCCGCGCACGCCCTGACCGTCGAGGCCCTCACCCCGGCGGAGCAGGACACCCTGACCCGGCTCCTGCGCCGCGTCATCGCGGGGCACGAGCACCGGCGCGGCCAGCCCGACATCGTGTAGGGCGCGGCGCCTGCCCAAAGAAGACACAGATTGTTCTGCGTCGAAGAGTTTTGAAAGGTTCCTTATCCCAATACCTTCGGGAAAATTGGACGGGTATTTCATTTACAGAGCGCGCGCCGGTTGCGCATAAATACGGCATGACATGCCCACAGGGCGTGCTGAGCTGATCACCCGGCGAATCTGAGCTTCCCAGCCTGGGGCGAATGCCGGCATCCGACAATCGTTCTGCTCACCAATGCCTAATGGGCGCGGCCGGGCGGACGCGTGCTTGGCACATGTCCTGCGTGCGGTGAGCTGCTCACAGTATGCTGTGGGATCCTCAATGCCCGAACAGCGAGGGGCCATGACGACGCGCGATGACAGGTCCGGGCCGGCTCGCTCGATGGCGACGGTGCTCGCCGTCCCCGACGCCACGCGCAAGGGCAATCAGGCCTACGACCTGATGCGGCGCGAGATCGTCGCCTGCCGCCTCCTGCCCGGCACGCGCTTCACCGAGGCCGAGGTGATGGAGCGGTTCGAGATCGGGAAGGCGAGCTGCCGGATCGCGCTGCAGCGCCTGGCCCAGGAAGGCTTCGTCAGCTCGATGCCGCGGCACGGCTACCGGGTCAGCCCGGTGACCGTGAAGGATGTCGACGAGGTCTTCGCCCTCCGGATGGAGCTCGAGCCCCTCGCGGCCCGGGGCGCCGCCGGCCGCGTGAACCGGGCGCATCTGGAGCGCCTCGAGCAGGCCTGCCGCCGCAAGATCACGGTGGAGATGGGCAACCAGATCGACTTCTTCCTGGAGGCCAACCGGGGTTTCCACCTCGCGATCGCCGCCGCGGCCGGGAACGGACGCCTGTACCGGACCCTGTCGGGCCTCCTCGACGAGATGACCCGCCTCGTCGCCCTCGGCTTCGGCGTGCAGGGGGTCAGGCCGAACATCGAGAACGACCACACCGCGATGATCGAGCATCTCGTGGCGGGGGATGCCGACAGCGCCGCCCTGGTGGCGCGCCGCCACGTCGAGACGTTCCGCGACATGACCCTGGAGAAGGTCATCGCCAGCCTGCGCGACACCGCGGTGGTGGCGCCGGTGCAGCCGCCGATGCAGGCGCCGATGGCCGACGGAGGCGAGCCGTGAACGCCGTCGCGCTCGATCATGTCAGCAAGTGGTTCGACCGGCGCGAGGGCGGGCCGCTCCACGTCCTGGACGCCATCGACATCGCGATCCCGCAGCACGCGATCGTCGCGATCCTGGGCGCGTCGGGCTGCGGCAAGAGCACCCTCCTGAACATGATCGCCGGGCTGGTCGAGCCCGATCAGGGGGCCGTCCTCCTCGACGGCATCCCGTCACACGCCTTCCGCGACTGGCGGGCGATGACCTACATGTTCCAGGAGGACCGGCTGCTGCCCTGGCGCACGGCCGCCCAGAATGTCGCCTTCGGGCTCGAGGCCGGACGCATGGGCCGGGCGGAGCGGGCGCGGCGGGTCGACGAGACCCTGCGGCTCGTCGGGCTCGAGGCCTTCCGCGACGCCTACCCGCACGAATTGTCGGGGGGCATGCGCAGCCGGGTGGCGCTCGCGCGCAGCCTCGTTACCGAGCCCCGGATCCTGCTCCTCGACGAGCCGTTCTCGAAGCTCGATCCCGAGATCCGCGCGCAGATGCACGCGGAGCTGCTGCGCATCGCCGACCTGCGGGCGATGACCCTGGTCTTCGTCACGCACGACGTCGAGGAGGCGGTGGTGTTGGCGAGCCAGGTGGTCGTTCTTCACCCGCGTCCGGGCCGGATCGGTGCGGTCCGGGCGATCGACCTGCCGTATCCCCGCGACCCCCTCTCGGCGGAGGTCGCCGAGGAGGTCCGGCGCCTGCGCATCAGCCTCTCCGCCGCGAGCGCGCGATGCTCGTGAAGACCCCGCGGCGCCTGATCCGGCAGACACGGACGTCCGGCGCCGGACGCCGGGCGGGCGTGCTCCTCCAGAGGCTCGCCCTCCTCGCCCTGGCGCTGGCCGCGTGGCAGCTCGGATCGCTGCACGCGCCGAGCTTCGTCCTGCCGAGCCCCGCGCGGGTCTGGCACGCCTGGCTCGGCCTCGTCGCCACGCCGAGTTTCGCCGCCGATCTCGGCATCACGCTGGGCCGGATCGGCGCGGGCCTCGCCTTCGCGGCCCTGGTGGGGCTGCCGCTCGGCCTGCTGCTCGGCGCGAGCCCTCGCCTCGGCCGGTTCTTCGAGCCGGTGCTGACGGTGACCAACACCGTCTCGTCGGCGATCTGGGCGATCTTCGCGCTGATCTGGTTCGGTCTCTCGAACTGGACCACGATCTTCGTGGTGTTCATGACCGCGATGCCGTTGATCCTGACCAACGTCTGGCAGGGCACGCGCACGGTCAGCGCCGAGCATCTCGAACTCGCCCGCACCTTCCGCATGCCGCGCCACAAGGTGCTGACCAAGATCTACCTGCCGACGATCCTGCCCGCCTTCTTCTCGGGCGCGCGTCTCGCCATCGGCTTCGGGGCGCGGGTCGTGCTCGTGGCGGAGTCGCTGGGGGCGAGCAGCGGCATCGGCTACCGCCTGCGGCAGGCGGCGGACCTCGTCCAAACCGATCAGGTCTTCGCCTGGACCCTCACCCTGGTCGCCCTGATGATCGGACTCGAGACGCTCGTCCTGAAGCCGGCCGAGCAGCGCCTGTTCGCCTGGAAGAAGGTGGCGCAGCCGTGACGGCCGAAGCCACGCGGGGAAACGCCCGTCGCACGTCCTCTCTTTGCACCCCCTGGAGAACGCCTTGAAACGGATCCGCGTCCTCGCCGTCGCCGCGCTCTGCGCGGTCGGCCTGCCCGCCCTCGCGCGCGCCGAGACGGTGCGCATCGGCTACTGGAGCTCCGGCATCAGCCTCGGCTTCGGCGCCGTGCTGGAGGCCGGCAAGTTCATGGAGAAGGAGGGGCTGACGGCCGAATACGTCAAGTTTCCGGACGTGAACGCGCCCACCAAGGCCATGGCCGCCGGGGCGATCGATTTCGCGATCGCGGCGAGCGCGGGAACGGCGCTGAGCGTGACCGCCGACGGCCTGCCGATGAGCATCGTCCTGGCGACGCAGGTGGCCGACCTCGACTTCGTCGTCCTTGAGGACTCGCCGATCAAGACGATGGCCGACCTTAGGGCCAAGAAGATCGGCACTTCGCCCGCGGGCAGCGGCACCGCCGCCATCGCGGCGGCGATCCTGGAGACCAATCACGGTCTGAAGCCCGCCGATTACCAGGCCGTGCCCGGCAACGATTCCCGGCTGGCGCAATTCCTCGTCCAGAAGGACATCGACGCGGCGGCCCTGCGCACCGTGACCCTCGCGCTCCTGCCGGACGTCAAGCTGCGCCGTCTGGGCACCTTCCGGGAGGAGTGGAAGCGCCTCACCCAGCAGGACGCGCCGCCGGTCCTCGGCGTCGGCCTGATGCGCAACGCCTGGATGACCCAGAATCCGGACGCGCCCGCCAAGGTCGTGGCCGCGATGCGCAAGGCCTACGCGTTCGGCCAGGCCGACAAGCCCGGGGTGGCCAAGATCCTGAAGGCCGCCGCGAACCTGAGCGATGCCGACGCCGCGGCCTACGCGGGTCTCTGGGACGGCATCTACACGGTCAGCCTGGAGCCTGCCGACATCGCCTCGCTGAAGCGCGAATTCGACGTGTTCAAGGCGGTCGGCGCCGTCCAGGGCAGCCTGCCCGACACCGCCCTGGTTCCCGGCCCCTACGAGCGGTCGAAGACGATCCCGTAGCCTTTCCGACCTGCAGAAGAGGGTTTTCCCGATGGCTGAGATGATGAAGGCGCTCGTGCTGGAGGCGCACGGCGACATCGACACGCTGAAGGTGGTGAACGACTATCCGAAGCCGTCCCCCGGCCCGGGCGAGGTTCTGATCCGCGTCGGCGCGTCCTCATTCAACTACCACGACGTATTCACCGTGAAGGGCATGCCCGGCATCAAGGTGCCGATGCCGGTGGTGATCGGCCTCGACATGGCCGGACAGATCGTCGAGCTCGGCGAGGGCGTCGCGAAGTGGCGCGTCGGCGACCGGGTGCTGGTCAACCCGCTCAACAAGACCAAGGGCCTGATGGGCGAGATGCTCGACGGCGGCATGGCCGAGTATTGCCGGGTCTCGACGGGCCAGCTGATCGCGATGCCGCCGGAGGTGAGCTACGCGGATGCCGCCTCCCTGCCGGTGGCCTACGGAACGGCCCACCGCATGCTGATCACCCACAACACCGTGAGGGCCGGCGACAAGGTCCTGATCCTGGGCGCCAGCGGCGGCGTCGGCACCGGCTGCGTGATGCTGGCCAAGCAGCTCGGCGCCGAGGTGATCGCCTGCGCGGGCAGCGCGGAGAAGATGGCGGCGCTGACGGCGCTCGGCGCCGACCACGTCGTCAACTACCGCGAGACCGACTTCTCCAAGTGGGCGATCCAGCAGTACGGCAAGCCGCAGCGCCGGACCTACGAGGGCGGGGTCGACGTGGTGATCAACTTCACCGGCGGCGACACCTGGGTGCCCTCGCTCAAGTGCTTGAAGCGCGGCGGCACGCTGCTCGTCTGCGGAGCGACCGCGGGACACGATCCCAAGGAGGATCTTCGCTACATCTGGAGCTTCGAGCTCAAGGTGATCGGCTCGAACAGCTTCTACGACGACGACCTGTCGGCGCTGATGGACATGATCCAGGCCGGCACGCTGAAGCCGACCATCGACAAGGTCATGCCCCTCGAAGAGGCCGCCGAGGGCCTGCGGATGATCCGCGACCGCGAGGTCATGGGCAAGATCGTCGTCACCCCCTGACACCGTCCGAGGCCGGTCCGCCGCGCGTCGTCGCCCCCAGCCCCGCCCGAGGAGATCCCGAAGCCATGTCCGACACCCCCCTCAGCAAGGAGCAGGTCGAGGCGCTGCTGCTGCGCGGCCCGTTCCACCAGTGGCTCGGCCTCTCCGTCGTCGCCGTCGGCGAGGGCACGATCGAGTTGAAGGCGACGTGGCGGCCCGAATGGGTCGTCAACGCCGAGCGAGGCTACGTCCACGGTGGCATCCTGGCGACGCTCGTCGACCTCACTGCCGACTGGGCGCTGGTCTCCAAGACCGGCCGTGGCGTCCCCACGGTGGACCTGCGGGTCGATTATCACCGCGCCGCGATGCAGGGCGATCTCACCTGCCGCGGCACGGTGGTGAAGTTCGGCAACCAGCTCTCGGTGGCCGAGGCGCAGATCCTCGACGACGCGGGGCGCCTGCTCGCGAGCGGCCGCGGCGTCTACATGACGGCGCTGGCGAAATGACGGGGCCGCCCCCCGGCGCCCCGGCGGACGGGGCCCTCGACCACGTCGTGATCAACGTGCTGCGGCGGATGGACGAGGCGGCGGACCTGTTCGCCGCCCTCGGCTTCTCGCTGACACCCCGCGGCCACCACTCGCTGGGCTCGATCAACCACCTGATGATGACGGCAGGCCCCTACCTGGAGCTTGTCGGCGTGCCCGAAATGGGGCCGCAGCGGCAGGACGTGCTGGACAGCCCGTTCGGCCTGAACGGGCTCGTGGTGGCGAGCCGGGTCGCCGACGCGACCCATGCGCGGCTGGCGGCAGTGGGGCTCGCGGCCGGTCCGCCCGTCGCCTTCTCGCGCCCGGTGACCGTCGACGGCCGCACGGAACAGGCCCAATTCCGCACGGTGCGGGTGCCGGCACACCTGTTTCCGGCGGGTCGCCTCTACCATTGCGAGCACCTGACCCCGGATCTCGTCTGGCGCCCCGAATGGCTCGACCATCCGAACGGCTTTTCGGGGATCGACGCGCTGACGATCGAGAGCCCGGCGCCGGAGGCCGACGCTTCCCTCTACGCGGCCGCGATCGGCGCTCCGGCCGAGGCCGTGGGCGCCGGCTTCACGATCCGGGTCGGGGAGACGCGGATCGTGATCGTGCCGGGGCCGGCCGCCCGTTTCGCCGCCCTCGGCCTGCACTTTCGCGGCCTCGACGCCCTCGAAGCCCGCTCGGCCGTCCTCCCGGAGGCGACTTGGGTCCGGCACGGGCCGGACGCGGCCGATCTGACGCTGCCGGCCTTCGACCTCCATCTCGCGTGCCGGGCGGCCCTATGACGTGCGCGACCACGGGTGCGACCAATCTCGGCGACCTCGTTGACCGGTCCGGGCCGCCGGACCGGCCACTCATCATCGGCGTCGCCCCCGAGGGCGGGCCCGAGGTGATGACCCGCGCCGGCCTCGATGCCAGGGCCGACGCCTTCGCCCGCGGCCTCGTACGCGGCGGGATCTCCCGCGGCGCGCGGGTCGCGATCCTCTCGGCCAACCGGCCCGACACCGTCGCGGCGCTGCTCGGCGCGATGCGGGCCGGCGTGGTCCCGGTCCCGGTCAATCACAAGTTCCCGCCGGCCACGATCGCGGCCGTGCTCGCCGATTGCGGGGCGCGGCTCGTGCTCTGCGACCGCCCGCGCCGGGCGATGCTGGCTGGGCTCGACCCCGATATCCGGATCGCCGGGTTCGACGATGACGGGCCGGAGGGTTTTGCGGCCTGGCTCGATCCCGGACCCTTCGTGCCGATCGTGCCGGAGCCCGGCGAGGCGGCCCTGTTCCTCTACACGTCCGGCTCCACGGGCCGGCCGAAGGGCGTCCGACTGAGCCATGCGAGCCACCTCTGGGTGGCGCGGACCCGCGCCGCGGAGACGAACCTGCGCGACGACCGGCTGCTCGTCGCGGCCCCGCTCTACCACATGAACGCGCTGGCCCTGGCGCTCCTCGTCTGCGCGGCTGGCGCCACGATGGTGCTGCTGCCGCAATTCGAGGCGCGGGCCTACATTGCGGCGATCGATCGCCATCGCTGCACGTGGCTCACCGCCGTGCCGCCGATGATCGCCATGATGCTGCGGGAGCCGGATCTCCTGGCGGAGGCCGACCTCACCGGCGTGCGGACGGTGCGGATGGGCTCGGCGCCCGTCAACGACGCCCTG
The DNA here is from genome assembly GCF_003254375.1 of Methylobacterium sp. XJLW. NCBI lineage: Bacteria > Pseudomonadati > Pseudomonadota > Alphaproteobacteria > Hyphomicrobiales > Methylobacteriaceae > Methylobacterium > Methylobacterium sp. XJLW. The sequence continues at coordinate 3,357,628 of NZ_CP016429.1, forward strand.
GCCCGGCAGATCCGCGCACTCCTGCCGAACGCCCGCATCCTCAACGCCTACGGGACCACCGAGGGCGGCCCGGTCGTGTTCGGCGACCATCCGGACGGCCTGCCGACGCCGGTCGCGTCGGTCGGCGCGCCGCATCCCCAGGTCGCTGTGCGCCTCGACGGGCCAGACGCGCCGGAGACCGGCGTTCTGCAGATGCGCAGCCCCGCGATCATGCTCGGCTACCACAACCGGCCGGACGTCCCCGTTCCGATCACCGCGGACGGATTCTACGACACCGGCGACGTGTTCCGCCGCGACGCCGACGGGTTCTTCTATTTTCTCGGCCGGACCGACGACATGTTCGTCTCGGGCGGCGAAAACATCTTCCCCGGCGAGGTCGAGCTGGTGCTGGAGCGCCACCCCGACGTGCTCCAGGCCTGCGTGGTGCCTGTGGAGGATTCCATCAAGGGTACCAAGCCCGTCGCCTTCGTGGTCCGCCGGCCCGGCGCCACCGTCGACGAGGCCGCCCTCAAGGCGCACGCGCTCGCCCACGCGCCGGCCTACCAGCACCCGCGCCGGGTCTGGTTCGTCGAGGCGCTGCCCCTCGCCTCGACCAATAAGATCGACCGCGCGGCCCTGCGCCGGCGCGCCGAAGAGGCCGTCCGCGCCCCGTGACCGGCCCGGGCGGAACGGCGCTTGCAGGTTGTGTTCCCGCGGCATGCGCGCCCGCAGAAGGCTGCCTCGCGAAGCGCCGCCCGGCGCAACCGTCCCCGCCCGCCTGATCCGGAAAGCCAGGAGTGACCTCCATGCTGCGACGAACCTTCCTCGGCGGTGCCGCCGCCGCGGCCGCCGCCCCCTTCCTGCCGGCCCGCCCGGCCCTGGCCCAGGGCGGCCGGGCGAGCGTCCTGCGCTTCGTGCCACAATCCGACCTGACCATCGTCGATCCGGTGACGACCACCGCCTACGTCACCCGCAACCACGCGCTCATGGTGTTCGACCAGCTCTACGGCCTCGACGCGCAGTTCACGCCGCAGCCGCAGATGGTGGAGGGGCACACGGTCGAGGATGACGGTCGGCGCTGGATTTTCCGGCTGCGCGAAGGACTGAAGTTCCACGACGGCGAGCCGGTGCGGGGCCCTGACTGCATCGCGTCGATCCGGCGCTGGGCGCAGCGCGACAGCCTCGGGCAGGCCCTGATGGCCCGCACCGACGCCCTGGAGGCCCCGGACGACCGGACCTTCGTCATTCGCCTGAAGCGCCCCTATGGGCTGATGCTCGAGACCCTGGCGAAGCTCGGTCCACCGGTGCTCGTCATCATGCCCGAGCGTCTCGCCGCCACCGACCCGGCCCAGCAGATACCCGAGCTGATCGGCTCCGGGCCGTTCCGGTTTAACACCAAGGAGCGGCTGGTCGGCGCCCGCGTGGTCTACGACCGCAACCCGGATTACCGGCCCCGCGACGACGGTCCGGTGTCCTGGGTGGCGGGGCCGAAGCGGGTCCATTTCGAGCGGGTCGAGTGGCAGGTCATGCCGGATCCCGGAACCGCGGCCGCTGCCCTCCAGAACGGCGAGGTCGACTGGTGGGAGAACCCGATCAGCGATCTCGTGCCGACGCTCCAGGCCAGCCCGCAGATCGCCACGCAGCTCGCCTCGCCGCTCGGAAATCTCGGCACCGGCGTCATGAACCACCTCTATCCGCCCTTCGACAAGCCCGCGGTCCGTCGCGTGGTCCTCGAGGCACTGTCGCAGGCGGACTTCATGGCGGCGGCGGCCGGTGACGATCCCAAGTTGTGGCGCAAGGATGTCGGCCTGTTCACGCCGGGGACCGCCATGGCCACCGATGCCGGGCTCGACGTGCTCACCCGGCCGCGCGATCTCGCCAAGGCCAAGCGCGACCTCGTGGCCGCCGGCTACACGGGCGAGCGCGTCGTGCTCATGTCGACGAGCGAGAATCCCGTGCTCAGCGCCCTCGGCGAGATCATGCACGACCTGCTCCAGCGGCTCGGGATGAACGTGCAATACGTCGTGTCCGACTGGGGCACGCTGGTCACGCGCCGCGCCAGCAAGGCGCCCCCGGACCAGGGCGGCTGGAACATCTTCAACACGACCTGGACCGGCCTCGACATGGCCAACCCGGTCGTGGAGCAGGTCCTGCGCTGCGGAGGCCCCAAGGGCTTCTTCGGCTGGCCGGACCTGCCCGAGCTGGAGAGCCTGCGCGAGGCCTGGATCGAGGCGCCGGATCAGGCGGCGCGGAAGACGATCGCGGCCCGGATGCAGACGCTGGCGATGCGCGACGTGCCGTACCTGCCGACCGGCCAGTATTTCTACCGGACAGCCTTCCGGCGCGATCTCCGGGATGTGGTCGACGGCCAGTTCGTCTTCTGGAACGCCCGCCGCGTCTGACGGGCGGCGCGCCCCGGCCGCCCGTCGCCGCTCCGGCGACGGGCCGTTGCCACGGGGAGTGCGCTTGAGCCTCAGTGCGCGAAGACGGCGGCCAGATCCCGGAAGCCCTTGATCTCGATGGGATTGCCGCTCGGGTCGAAGAAGAACATCGTGCGCTGCTCGCCGGGCTCCCCGGCGAAGCGGACGACCGGCGGGATGTCGAAGGCGATGCCGGCCGCCTCGATGCGGCCGGCGAGTGCCTCCCAGGCCTCGAGCGGCAGCACGACGCCCAGATGCGGCATCATCACGGTGTGATTGCCGACCTTCCCGCTCCGGGTGGTGGTGAAGGGCTCGCCCAGATGCAGCGAGAGCTGATGGCCGAAGAAGTCGAAATCGACCCAGGTCTCGGTGCTGCGGCCCTCCTGGCAGCCGAGGACGCCGCCGTAGAAGCGGCGGGCCGCGTCGAGATCGGTGACGTGGTAGGCGAGATGGAACGGCGTGAGCATCGACGGTCTCTTGCTTCGCAGGGGAGGGGGTGGCGCTGTCAGGGCGCCGGATCCGGGGCGCGCGCCGAGACGACGCCGCCGACGAGGTTGCAGGACAGCAGGAACGCGCTGTCGAGAGCGTCGCCGCCGGCCGGCACCAGCGCCGCCAGCCGCGCGTCCAGGCTGCGCCGCGCCGCGCGGGCGATGGCCTGGGCCTCCGCGACGGCGACGGCCGCGAACCGGATCGTCTCGCCCGGCCGCACCTGCGCGAGGCGACCGAGATCCGCCGAGATCACCGTGGCGATCTTCGGGTAGCCGCCGGTGGTGTGCCGGTCGGCGAGCAGGATCAGCGGCCGCCCGTGGCCGGGTACCTGGATGGAGCCGTTCACGATCCCGTCCGAGACGATGTTGAAGCCGTCCGCGTGGGCGATCGGCGGCCCGTCGAGGTGGCAGCCCATCCGGTCCGCCCGCGCCGTGAGGGTGTAGGGTTCGGACAGGAAGGTCCGCAGGCCCTCATCGGTGAAGCCGTCGGCCTGCGGCCCGAGCACCACACGGATCGGACCGCCGAAGGTCGGCCGGTGGGCCGGCGGCAGGGTCAGCGGGCGGTCGCGGGGCGCGGGCGCCGCGAGGGGCAGCAGGTCGCCCGCGGCCAGGGGGTTGCCGTCGAGGCCGCCGAGACGGGTGCGGGTGTGCGTCGCGACGCTGCCGAGCATCGGCGCGACGGCGAAGCCCCCGGCGACCGCCAGGCAGGCGCGCAGGCCCTCCCGCGGGGCGCCGAGGATGAGTCGATCCCCCCGCCGCAGGTCGTGAGCGGTGAACGGATCGAGGGCGCGGCCGTTCAGGCTCATCGCGAAGGGTGCCCCGGCGAGGGCGACGCGGCAGACCTCCGTCTCGCAGACGAGGGTCGGACCGACCATCGCCATTTCTATTACCGCGGCGTCGAGCGGGTTGCCGACGAGGCCGTTGGCGAGCGCCAGAAGGTCTGGATCCATCGCCCCGGACCCCGAGATGCCGTAGCGCAGGTAGCCCGGCCGCCCGCCATCCTGCAGGGTCGCGGAAACACCGGGGGCGATGACGTGCAGTCCCTCAGGCATCGATCCGCTCCAGGGTCGCGACGGTCTCGCCGGCGCGGGCGGCCTCGCTGAGGGCGTCGAACGCGGCGCGGTCGATCGGCTCGAACCGGATCAGGTCGCCGGCCGCGAACAGGAACGGTTCGGCCCGGGCCGGATCGTAGGAGCGCGCGGGCGTGCGGCCGATGAGCTGCCAGCCGCTCGGCAGCTCCAGGGGCGGGGAGACGCCGGTCTGGTTGCCGCCGATCGAGACGCTGCCCGCCGGGGTCCTGGGCCGCGGATCGGTGCGCCGGCTCGCGTGGAGCCGGGGATCGAGGCCGCCCAGATAGGCGAAGCCGGGGGCGAACCCGATCATGTAGACGCGGTAGTCGCGGCCGGCATGGAGGGCGATCACCGCCTCCGGGGTGAGCCCGGCCCCGGCGGCGAGGTCGGCGAGGTCGGCGCCGTGCGCGCCGCCGTAATGGACCGGCACCCGCCAGCGGCGCAGCGATCCCGTCGCCCCGTCCGGGGGCGGCCAGTGCGCGGCGATCAGCGCCGCGAGATCGGCCCGGGGTAGCAGGTCCGGATCGTAGAGGACGAGGAGCGAGCAGTAGGTCGGCACGGTCTCCAGGAGCCCCGGGCGCCCGGCACCGCGGAGCGCCGTGTCGAGGGCGATGACCTGCGCGTTGATCGCGGGGTCGACCGCGCGGCCGAGCTCCACCGTGAGCGCCCGGTCGCCGCTATCGAGGAGGCGGTAGCCGGGCTCAGACACCGAGCACCTCGGCCATCGGCCGCAGGGCGATCCCCTTGGCGGCGCAGTCGTCGCGCAGGCGGTGCGCCATGGCGACGGCGCCGGGCGTGTCGCCGTGGACGCAGACCGTGTCGATCCGCGTCGGGATGCGCCGCCCGGACAGGCAGATGATCGCCCCGTCCTCTAGCATCCGCGCCACGCGCTCCGACACGGAATCGGGATCGTGCAGCACCGCGCCCGGGAGCTTGCGCGACACCAGGGTGCCGTCATCCGCGTATGCCCGGTCGGCGTAGATCTCCCGCGCGATCGGCAGCCCGAGCTTCTCGCCGGCTTTCTCGGTCTCCAGGCCGGGCATGACCACGAAGATCAGGTCGCGGTCGAGGGTGCGGATCGCCCGGGCCACCGCCAGGGCGAGGTCGGCATCCTCGTTGGCCATGTTGCCCATCGCCCCGTGGGTCTTCACGTGGCGCACCGGGCAGCCGGCATCCTGCGCCAGGGCCAGGAGGGCGCCGACTTGGTAAAGGACCGCCTTCTCGATGTCGGCCGGGCGCTCGCCCTGAATCGGCCGCCGGCCGAAGCCCCAGAGGTCGAGGAAGCTCGGATGGGCGCCGGCCTGCACGCCGTTCGCGGCCGCGCGGCTCAGGGTCTCGTGCATCACCAGAGGGTCGCCGGCGTGGAAGCCGCAGGCGATGTTGGCCGAGGTCGCCACGGTCAGCATCTCGGCGTCGTCGCCCAAGCGGTAGACGCCGAAGCCCTCGCCCATGTCGCAGTTCAGATCGACGATCATCGGTGCATCCTTTCTTGCGCGCGGGGTTCAGGCTTCCGCGACGAGGTGGGCCACCAGGGTCGCGGCCGCGCAGAGATCCTCGATCCGCATCGCCTCGTCGGGGTTGTGGCTGCCGTTCTGGTTGCGGATGAAGATCATCGTGCTCGGCACGCCCTGGCCGGCCAGCGTCGCGGTGTCGTGCCCGGCCCCGCTGGCCATCGTGCGGAACGGCATCCCGAGCCGGCGCGCGTGGCCCGACAGGGCCTCGACGAGTGCCGCGCTCATCCGCGCCGGGGTGCTGCCGGTGCGCTCGCCGAGGACGAAGCGCACGCCGCGGGCGGCCTCGATGGCGGCGACGCGCTCGGCGAGCGCCGCCTCGACCCGGTCCAGCACGGCCGGCTCGGTGCTGCGCACGTCGAGGCAGAAGCGGACCTCGCCGGGGATCTTGGCGAAGGCGTGCTGGACCGGGTCGGTGGCGACCTCGCCCAGCGTGATCGTGGCCGGGCAGCCCTCCGCCTCCAGCGTTCCCCAGAGGGCATCCAGGCCGGTGATCAGGTCGGCGAGGGCGAAGACGGCGTCGCTGCGCTCGCTCCGCGCCACGGCGCCGGAATGGCCGTAGCGGCCGAAACAGGCGGCCTTGCGATAGCGGAAGCTGCCGCTGATCGCCGTGACGAACCCCACCGGGCTCCCGGCCGCCTCCAGCGCCGGTCCCTGCTCGATATGCATCTCCACGAAGCCGTGGATCCGCGCCGGATCGAGGAGCCGCTCGCCCCGCGCCACCGCCTCCGGACGCAGGCCGAGGTCGGCCATGTGGTCCCGCAGGCTCCGGCCGGTATCGGCGCGGGGCAGGTCGAGAACCTCCGGCGGCAGCAGGCCGAAGGCAGCCCGGCTGCCGACATAGGAGGCCGGGAACCAGACGCTCTCCTCGGCCCTGAACACCGCCACCGTCACGGGACGCGCCGGCACGAGGCCCGCCCGGCGCAGGGCCTCCACGGCCGCGAGGCCGCCGATCACGCCCGCCGCCCCGTCGAAATTGCCCCCGTGGGGCACCGTGTCGACGTGCGAGCCGACCATCCAGGGCGCCAGGGTCGGGTCGCGTCCCGCCATCGTCAGGAACAGGTTGCCGCCCGCGTCGGTCTCGGCGGTGAGCCCCAGCGCCAGCCCGGTGGCCCGCATCAGGGCGTGTGCGCGCTCCTCGCCAGCGCCGTAGGCTGCCCGCGTCACGCCGGGTGCGTGCTGGCTGAAGCCGAGGAGCTCGGCGAAGAGCGCCGCGCAGAAATCCGGGTCGATCGCGAGGCCGGTCATGCCGGCTGACCGGTGCGCGCATCGTCCAGCTGCCGTTCCCCGACGTCCGGTTCGGCGCGGATCGCGGGAGCGCGGCCGTTGCCGCCCCGGGATTCTGCGGCCGGAGCCCGCCGCGGCGCCGGACCGACCCGGTCGATCGGCTGAACAATGAGGCACGCGCCAGGCGCGCTCGCGCAGGGAATACCGGGATCCATGGGCTCGATGACCATGTTGGAGGCAGCCATGCTCAAAAATACCGCTTGAATGCCGGCGGTATACCGGCTCTGCTAAGGCATGGTATCGGATTTGGCAACGTAAAACCGCGTCAAAATCGAAATAAAATCCCCAACTTGAGAGTTTTGATGAGTAAATATCTGTTATAATGGCGCAAATAATGCGCAGGTATAAGCAATCATTCGGCGCGTGATCCCATAACATCAGGTTTGACGATGGCTCAGATCGAGACGGCCGCGCCCTTGCTCCTGAAGATCAGGAAGCTGCACAAGAGTTACGGCGCCAACGAGGTCCTGAAGGGCATCTCCCTCGACATCCACGAGGGCGAGGTCGTGTCGATCATCGGCGCGAGCGGCTCGGGCAAGAGCACGTTCCTGCGCTGCCTGAACCTCATGGAGACGCCGACATCCGGCTTCATGGATTTCGAGCGCTTCGCCTTCGACTACGAGCAGGGCGCCCGCCGCCAGCCGACGCCGCAGCAGCTCTGCGAATTGCGCACTCGGATCGGCATGGTCTTTCAGAGCTACAATCTCTGGCCGCACATGACCGTGCTGGAGAACGTCATCGAGGCGCCGATCCGGGTGCGGCGGATGCCGCGCCGTCAGGCCGTCGCGGAGGCGGAGGCGCTGCTCCAGCGCATCGGCCTCTACGAGAAGCGGCACGCCTACCCGTCGAAGCTCTCCGGCGGGCAGCAGCAGCGCGTGGCGATCGTGCGCGCCCTGGCGATGGCGCCCAAGGTGATGCTGTTCGACGAGGTCACCTCGGCCCTCGATCCGGAGCTGGTGGGCGAGGTGCTGGCGCTTATCAGCTCCCTCGCGGCGGACGGAATGACGATGCTGCTCGTCACCCACGAGATGGCCTTCGCCCGGGATGTCGGCACCCGCACCCTGTTCTTCGACGGCGGCGTGATCGCCGAGGACGGTCCGCCCGACGAAATCATCGGCGCGCCGCGGAGCGAGCGGCTGCGCCAGTTCCTCCGGCGCGTGCTGCACCAGCCCGCCGCGCTCGGACAGACAGCGTGAGCCGCCGGCCCATCACCGGGGAGATCGGACAGCGATGAGCGTCGCGACGTTGCAGGAATGGTGGCTCACCCTCTCGGACGAGGTCGTCACCTACGGCCCCGGCTTCCTCTCGGCGACCCTGGTGGTGCTCGGCGTCACGGTGGCGAGCATCCTGGTGAGCTGGGTCTGCGGCCTGCTCGGTGCGCTGGGCAAGCGCTCGTCCTTCGCGCCCTTCCGAGCGCTCGCGAGCTTCTACGTCTGGTTCATTCGCGGCACGCCGACCCTGATCCAGGTCTTCATCGTGTATTTCGGCATGCCGCAGATAGGGGTGAAGCTTTCGCCGATCACGGCCGGCATCATCGCGCTGGGGGTCAGCAGCGGCGCCTACGTGGCCGAGACGATCCGGGCCGGGCTCGCGGCTATCCCCCGGGGTCAGGTCGAGTCGGCGCTCGCCCTGGGCATGAACCCGCGGATCATGATGGTGCGGATCGTCCTGCCGCAGGTGTTCCGCATGATCCTGCCGTCGCTGACCAACGAGGCGATCTCGGCGGTCAAGAACACCTCGCTCCTGTCGACGATCACGGTCGTGGAGCTGACGCTCTACGCGCAGCTCATGATTGCCACGACCTTCCGGCCGTTCGACTTCTACATCGCGGCGGCGCTGATCTACCTCGGCCTCACGTCGATCCTGTCGCAGCTCTCGGCCTATTTCGAGCGGCGCTACGCCCGCCTCTCCTGAGCCTCCCCCGCCGCGGGACGGGCCGCGGCCGACACTTCCCGCCCCGTCTCGAGACCGGAGATCACCATGAACCGTCGCCACGTCCTCGCCCTCGCCGCCCTCTGCGCGGGACTTCTCGCCGCCCCCGTGACCCGCGCGGCCGAAGGCAAGCTGGAGCTGATTGAGCCCGGCAAGCTGATCGTGGCGACGGACAGCACCTTCGCGCCGTTCAGCATGCGCACCCCGAGCGGCGAGCTCGACGGGCTGGAAGTCCGGGTGATGCGCGAAGTCTGCCGCCGGCTCGGGCTCGCGTACAGTCCGGTCAACATCAAGTTCGACGCCCTGCTGGTGGGCCTGATGGCCGATCAGTACGACATCACCAGCGAATCGATGGACATCACTCCCACCCGGCAGAAGCAGGTCGCTTTCGCGGACGGCTGGCTCGAATCCGGCGCGCGGATCGTCACCCGCAAGGATACCGGCATCAAGGGGCCGGAGGATCTCAAGGGCCGCAATGTCGGCGCGCTCTCGGCCTCGACCTTCGGCAAGCTCGCCGAGGAGCACGGCGCCACCCTAAAAAGCTACAAGACCGCCGCGGACGCCATGCAGGACCTCGTCGGCGGCAACATCGACGCGGTGATCAACGATGCGGTGGCCGGCAACTACGCCATCAAGGCGCGCAAGCTCCCCCTGGTGATGATCGAGACCCCGCTCAGCACGGTCCAGAAGGGCTTCGCCATCAAGAAGGGCAAGCCGAACCTGCACGCCGCGGTCAACAAGGCCCTGGCCGAGATGGTCGCCGACGGTACCTACGCCAAGCTCATCACGCCGTTGATCGGCTATGACCCGGCCCCGAAGGCGCCGATCCGCACGCCCGCCATGTAGGCGGGCGCGAGGCCGGCGCCGGAGAAGAAGAAAACGGGGAGCAGCCTGGCCGGCTGCTCCGGGAGGACACGATGAAAACCCTCGACGCCGCGTCGTACACGACGGCGCTCAATGCCCGGCGCGAGCAGAGCCTCGGCCAGATGGCCTACGACCGGCTGCTCGACATGCTCGTCCGCCGCGACCTTCCGGCCGGCACCGTGCTGCACGAGCGCCGCCTCGCCGAGATGCTCGACATCTCCCGGACCCCGACCCGCGAGGCGATGTCACGGCTGGAGACCGAGGGGCTGATCGAACGGCAGCCCGGGGGGATGCTCGTGGTCAAGGAATTCTCCCTGCGCGAACTGGTGGAGATCCTGCATGTCCGCCGTCTGCTGGAGCGGGAGAGCGTCATGCTGGCCACCGGCCGGATCGCCGACGCGGTGCTGGCGGATCTGCAGCGGCAGATGGAGGCGCTGCTGACGGCGGGCGACCCGGACGCGCCGGGCAACTGGGAGGTCGACCGGCGCTTCCACGACCTGATCGCGGATCACAGCCACAACGCGATCCTCGCCAAGACGATCAAGGATCTGCGGCTCAAGACGCAGATGTTCAACCTGAGCCGGATGCCTGAGCGGTTCGAGGCGGTCCATCGCGAGCACCTCGCGGTGGTCGCCGCCCTGCGGGCGAAGGACGCGGCGGCGGCGGCGGACGCCATCGCGGCCCATCTCGAGAATTTCAAGCAGGGCATCATCCGTCGCCTGAGCGAAGTCTGAGCGGAGTTTGGGGCGAGGGTGGCGCGATGCACGAATTCACAGGCCTGCGCGGCCGCGAGGCGGCCTTTCCGGAGGCGGAGTTCGCCGCCCGGCAGGCGGCGGCCCGGGCCGCCATCGCGGCGGCCGGCCACGACGCCCTCGTGGTGACCGGCCCGGAGACGATCTTCTGGCTGACCGGCCGCCAGACGGCGGGCTACTTCGCCTTCCAGGCCCTCCTCGTACCGGTGGAGGGGAACCCGGCCCTCCTGGTCCGGCAGCTCGAACTGCCGGGCGCGGCCGCCAACACTTGGCTCGACGACATCCAGGCCTATCCGGACGGCGCCGACCCGGCCGAGGCCCTGGCGGCCCTCGTGCGCGGGCGCGGACTCACCCGGCCGGCCCTGGAGCGGGACGGCTGGTTCGTCTCGCCCTTGCTCGCGGGGCGGATCGATGCCGCGCTCGGAAGTGGGCCGCTGCCCGACGGCTCCGGCCTCCTCGCCCCCTTGCGGGCGGTGAAGTCGGCGGCTGAGCTGGAGGCGATTCGGGCCGCCGCCCGATACGCGCAGGCCGGGCTCGCCGCAGGACTCGACGCCTGCGCGGTTGGCACTGACGAGAATGCCGTCGCCGCCGCCATGCTGGGGGCCGCGATCGCAGCCGGGTCCGAAGCCGTGGCGATGGAGCCCCTGGTCGCGTCGGGCCCGCGCAGCGGGCTGCCGCACATGACGTGGCGGCGCCGCAGGCTGGAGCCGGGCGACGCCGTCTTCCTGGAACTCGCCGGCAGTCACGCCCGGTACCACGCAGCGCTGATGCGCACCGTCTGGATCGGTCCGCCGCCGGCCGAGGCGTTGCGGATGATGGATTGCGCCCTGCGCGCCCTCGACGCGGCGCTCGCGGCGATCCGCCCCGGCCATCCCTGCGCCGCCCCGCACGCGGCGGCACAGGCCATCATCGATGCGGCGGGCTACGGCCCGGCCTTCCGCAAGCGGATCGGCTACTCCATGGGTGTCGCCTTCGCCCCGGACTGGGGGGAGGGCGGCCTGCTCTCGCTCTTCACCGGACAGGACCGGCCCATCGAGCCCGGCATGGTTTTCCACCTGCCGGCGACCCTGCGCTCTTACGGCGCCTGGACGGTCGGCGCCTCGGAGACCGTGATCGTCACCGCCAAAGGGGTCGAGCCCCTGTCCGACCTCCCCCGCACCCTGTCGCTGCGGTGAGGCTCACCCCATCATCGCTTTCTGTAGGGGCATAACGTGAGGTCGGACCGTCTGCAGCGTCAGCGACCGAACTGACCCTGATCCAGCATGGCGTAGGCTGGCCGAACGTGTAACGGCCGCTTCGGAGAAGACCGGTCGAAAAGGCGGGCAACCTCCTATCAATCCATGCCGGCCGCGCAGACTACCGCGAACAGATCCCGAAATCGGCTGTCCGTCGGCCGTTCCGCAACGTCGACTTGGGGTAGATTGGTACGAAAAGCCCGCGTGTTATACTTTCACAGTGATGCGACTGACCGCCAAGTGAGGCGGGAATGAAAGCAGATGATCGAGTTATCGCAACGCGAATAGAGCCCCTGTTGTCGCCTCGACAGGCCGCCTTTGCGTCACCCCGACTTGACGCTTCGCATGACGGCACTCGGCAGACGCCCCTCATCCCGATCTGCTCATGCAATCTCTGCATATCGGGTTTGAGGTATGTGGCATACCAGACAAGGCGTGCAGTGCGATATCGCTTCTTGCGCACCGCACAACAGGACGCCGCCGATGACCTTGCTCGCCGCTCTCGCTTTCCTCCCCGTTGCCGCCATCGCCAACTTCGCAGTCGTGGTCGCGCTCGCCAATCACTTCGACGGCGACAAGCCGGCCGCGGGCTTCACCGGCCCGGTCCCGACCCTGGCCTGAGCCATGACGGGCCGCGTCACGCGGCCTCGCTTGAGGATGTCCCGGAGTTCGGTTCGGCCGGCAGGTGAGGCTCCGGGATTCATTCGCCCGCCTGCGTGACCACCTCAGCGAATGCCCGGGGCGTCAACGGACGAGAGGCTGCCCGTGCACGGAAGCCGCCTCGATCCTGGCCGTTCGCGTTTGTCCCCGACGAAGCACCGTTGGTCTCCACAGGAGGCGCGGAGACGCCGTCCGCTTCAGGGCATGTCTGTCCCGGAAGTGGTGTGACGGACATCTCACTCCGCAGACGCCGGAAGGCCCTCCAGACGCATCGGGAGCGGACCGATCGACCGTCGGAGGCACTGGGCTGGTTCGCTGCCGCACGCGAAGAGGCCGATCCTGCTTGCGCTGTGTCTGTCATTCGGCAAGCACGAAGGCGAGCCCGAGGATCGCCACAAGCACCGCTCCGCCCGCGAGTTCCTCACGCGGCTCTTCTGCAAAACGCGGCGACCGGCTTGCGCTGGCAACGCCCGCTCCGACGAGTCCGATGATCAGGAAGCCGAGGCCGAGCAGGTCGGTGGTCTGAACGGACGGTAGCATGGGTCGATCCTCCGTCAGAGATGTCCCTTATTCTTCTGGCCACGCCCAATGTGCTTCGACGTGGGCGATCAAACCAAGTGCATGATCGCGAACGAGGACCGCAGCCTGATCGGCGTCGCGTTCCTGCAGCGCGGTGATGATGGCGGCATGCTCGCGCATCGAGACTTCATACCGCCCCGACCGATGGAGGAAGGCCGATCGAACCGCCCGCATGTGGATGAACAGGTTGGTCGTCATCTCGACCATCAATCCACAGCCGCCGAGACGGATGATCATCTGGTGAAAATCGAGGTTGGCTTCCTCATAAGCGGTCAAATGAACAGGCAATGCCGAGGGATCGAAATCCTGGAAGACTTTGCTCAGGTCGCGGAGATCGGCGTCCGTGGCGTGCGTGGCGGCGGCATGAGCTGCCGAGCCCTCCAGCGCGGCCCAGACCCTGATCATCTCGATGACTTCGCGCTTGGTCTTGCGCGTCACGAAGAGTCCGCGGCGTGGCACCGTGCTTACGAAGCCCTCCCGTTCCAGAAGCGTTAGGGCTTCTCGGACTGGCGTTCGGCTGATGCCGAGATCTTGCGCAATCTGGTGTTCGTTCAGCCGGATCTGTGCCGATCCGTCGTAGATATCCATCGCGAGGATCGATCGCTTGATGCGGTCGTAGGCCTGCTCACGCAGGCTCACAGTCTGTCCGATCGAGATTAGACCCAAAGAGGTCTCAGGTGGCTGCAGCACAGTCGAGCTCCGAGAGCGCCGAAAAATCGATCTTGGCATCAAATCCGAGGAACGCGCCGGAGCGCACCTGGGAGGCCGCTTCAAAATGGGGGACCTGGAAAGCGGTGCCTGAAGCGATGGTGGCTGGAGGCCCGAGTGTTCCGGGCTGTCTGCGACGCGCATGCGTCCCGGAGATGCGATAGCATGCGGATGCCGCAACTTGGCCGGTCAGCACGACCCCGGCTCCGGAATTCCGGAGCCGGGGCCTTGAGGCTTTCGCCGGGCCTCGGCGTGGCCGAGCCCGACGTTCAGGCGTGAGCCAGCGCCAGCTTGGGAGCCGCCGCGTCGTTGTTTGCCTTGTGGTGCTGCTTGAGCATCGGCCGCAGCACCGCGATCGCCAGCAAGGCGGCGATCAGGTCCATGCTCGCCACCGTATACAGGACCGTGGCCCAGGTGCCGGTCGCCTGCATGATCAGGTTGCCCACCGGCACGAACAGCGCCGCGAAGCCTTTGGCGCAGTAGAGCACGCCGTAGATTTTGCCGATGTGCTTGGAGCCGAACGTGTCGGCAGCGGTGGCGCTGAACAGCGAGTAGACCTCGCCCCAGGCCAGGAACACCACCCCGGACAGGATGACGAAGGCCCACGGATTGGAACCGAAATAGCCCAGTGCCACGATGCCGATACCCTCCATCGCGAACGCGATGAACATGGTCTTCTCCCGTCCGATCCGGTCCGAGATGAAGCCGAAGAGCGGGCGCGAGATGCCGTTCATGATCCGGTCGAGCATCAGCGCAAAGGGCAGCGCCGCCATGGCAAAGAAGTACAGGTTGACCTGGAAGTTCTTCACCCCGAGATCCTGCGCGATCACGCCGAGCTGGGCCACCGCCATCAGGCCGCCCGTCACCGTGCAGGTGAACATCAGCAGCATCACATAGAAGACGGGGGTGCGCAGCGCCTCGGCCAGCGTGTAGTCGCGCCGTGACTGCAGAACCTTGGTGGAGAATGGCACTTGGTTCTTGAGTGGCGCGCGCATGGCGATGGCGGCGGCCATGATGATCGCGCCCTGGATCAGACCGAAGATGAAGAAGGCCTGGGCGTAATTGCCGCCGTCGATCATCTTGGCGATCGGCAGAATGGTGAGTGCGGAGCCGGCGCCGTAGCCGCCCGCCGTGAGGCCGACCGCCAGGCCGCGCTTGTCGGGGAACCACTTGAGCGCGTTGTTGACGCAGGTGGCGTAGACGCAGCCGACGCCGATGCCGCCGGCCACGGAGCCGAGATAGAAGCCGCTCAAGCTCGTGGCGTAGGAGTTGATGACCCAGGCCAGGCCCGTCATCAGACCGCCGAACATGACGACGCGGCTGGGACCGTACTTGTCGATGAAGTACCCCTCGATCGGTGTCAGCCAGGTCTGGACGACGACGAAGATCGTGAAGGCGACCTGGATCGCGGCGCGGTCCCAGTTGAAGGTCTTTTGAATCTCGGGGACGAACAGCGTCCACGCATACTGGATGTTGGCCGCTGCAACCATGCAGATCACGCCAAGCACAATTTGTAGCCATCGATTGGTATTGGGCGTTGCCGTACCCGGCACGGCATCTGGCATGGCCATGAGCTTCCTCCCTCGTCCCTGCGCTGACATTCGGCGACGTGCTGTAGTATTGGCGTGCACGTCGGCGGGTTGCTTGCCCGTGCCGGAACCATCTCGCGGGTTCCGAGATTGACTTGGCGGCATGCATTATTCTGTGTGCCAGGATCATATGGCAAGCGAAATAATTCATTTTTTGTTGTAGAAAGCGCGGGATGAAAAGTCGGTTCTGCGCGTGCATCCCGATCGGCGGTGGCGGCTCGTCAGCGTGACACGCGAAGGTCGACGCCGCGTCCTCGTGGCTCTCCGGCAGAGCGAACCCAGTCCGGATCCCGAACAGGCTGTTCGGCCCGCCGCGCGCCGTCGCCGTAATGCGCTCCGAATGGGCGACTCCGCGGCCCGCGACCATCCAGTCCAATGCGCTCGGACGGATGACTCGATCGGCCCCGGGGCGGGTCCGGCGATGGACGTCGCCGCGGCAGAGGCCGGTCACGGTGGTGAGAGCGATCTGCGGATGCGGCCAGACATCGATACCCTGGCCCGTCAGACGTGCGGCGGGGCCGGCTTGGTGGAAGACACTGCATGGCGGGACCGTGCGGCGATCCGGTGCCGGCACGGCGCGTCGAATCTCGAAGCCGCCGCGATCCCTTGCACGGAGACTGATGAGCGTCTCGGTCGCGTCGACGCCCACCCCATTGTGGCAACGCGGTTCCAGAGCTTGCTCCCGCTCATGGCGTCATACTCTCGGTCTGGTTCGGCCGCCCACGATCGTTGCCAAAGGCCTGTGAACAAGCGCGATCCCCCTTCGGGCCACTCAGACCCGACAGGCCCCGGTCAAGGGGCCACATAGCGCGGCTTCCCGCCATGCGGTCTTGTCGAACACCACGGTGGTGAGGAACCAAGCATGGCACATGTTCTCGTCATAGGCGCTAGCAAGGGCATCGGCCTGGAGACCACAAAGGCGGCTCTGGCGGCCGGGCACCGTGTTCGCGCCTTCGCGCGGTCCGCAGCCGGCATCGGTCTGTCGGATCCGAGCTTGGAACGGTTTACGGGCGACGCGGTGAATGCGGCCGATGTCGCCGCCGCCCTCGATGGCGTGGATGTCGTGGTGCAGGCGCTGGGCGTACCGACCAGGGATCTCATCAGGCCCGTCCGCTTGTTCTCTGAAGCGACCAACCTTCTCGTGCCCGCAATGGAGACCGCCGGGGTGAAACGGCTGATCGCCGTCACCGGTTTCGGTGCGGGCGACAGCCGGGATGCGATCGGACTTCTCCAGCAACTGCCATTCCGTTTGGTGTTCGGACGCGCCTACGACGACAAGGACGCGCAGGAGATGCGCATCCGCAGGAGCAGCCTCGATTGGACGCTCGTCAGGCCCGGCGTCCTGACGCCCGGCGCCGCGACAGGCCGCTACAAGGTCCTGACCGAGCCCGCGTCCTGGCGAAACGGCCTGATCTCTCGAGCCGACGTGGCAGGGTACATCGTCGCCCAGATCGACCATCCGTCCCACGAGCGGAAAGCCGTCGTCCTGGTCCGGTAGGCCGGAGGTCGCAGACTTACCCGCTCCGCATCGTCGGAGCCGGGTCGCCCTCGACATGAGGGCATCTCTGCCCATGACGCACCCAAGGGATTGCTCCCGATGCCAAATCCCATTCGATCCGCCGTCCGCGCTGTCCTCGAAGGCGGCGTCGAACTGGTGGCTGCCTACAACCGGGCGCGGCTGCCAAAGACTCCGAACCCCTTCGTGATCGGCATCCACGAGCCGATGCGGGAGGAACTGACGCTGCAGGATCTCGCCGTGATCGGCTCGATACCGACCCAGCTCGACGGTCGGTACCTCAAGATGGGCGCGAACCCCGTGCGGCCCGCGTCGGGCGGTCACAACTGGTTTCTCGGCGACGGCATGGTGCACGGTCTCGCCATCAAGGATGGCAAAGCCTTGTGGTACCGCAATCGGTGGATCGGCTCGCGCACGGCCGCCGCCGCCCTCGGTCGGCCCGCCGCACCCGGCCCGCGTCGGGGCGCAAACGACACCGTCAACACCAACGTCGTCGATATCGGGGGCCGCGCCTTCGCGGTCGTCGAAGCAGGCAGCTTCCCTGTCGAACTCTCCGACACCCTGGAGACGCAACGCTACAATCCGTTCGAGGGCACGCTCGCTGGATCCTTCACCGGTCATCCGCACCGCGATCCGATCACCGGCGAGACCCACGCGATCGCCTATGACGGGCGTGTCTGGGACGCCATCCGCCACGTCGTCGTCTCGGCGACCGGCAAGGTGGTCCGCGACGTACCGATCGCGGTCCAGCACGGTCCCTGCGTCCACGACTGCGCGATCACGGCACGCTTCGTGATCGTGCTTGACCTTCCCGTCACCTTCTCGATGCGGGCCGTGCTCGCCGGCCACCGCTTCCCGTTTCGCTGGAACAGCGCTCACCGCGCCCGGGTCGGGCTGCTTCCTCGTCACGGGCGCGCCACCGACATCGTGTGGTGCGACGTCGAGCCGTCCTTCGTCTTCCATGCCGTCAACGCCTTCGACGGTGAGGATGGGCGCGTGATCCTCGACGTGATCGCCTATCCGACGATGTTCGCCTCGGAGGGCGGCGAACTCGACACGCTGGGTCGGCTTGAGCGCTGGACCCTGGACCCCACGACGCAACGCGTCGAGCGTCGCGTGATCGACCAGGCCGCGCAGGAGTTTCCCCGCATCGACGAGCGCCGCTTCGGACAGAGATATCGGTATGCCTACACGGTGTCCGTACCCGCAGACGGCAATCCGCAGCTTGCCGGCGCGACGACGCTCTACAAGCATGATCTTGAGACGGGTGAGCGCCGCGTGCACCCGTTCGGCGAGCATCACGTCCCGGGCGAGTTCGTGTTCGTGCCTGCAAGCGAAGGTGCTGGTGAGGACGAAGGCTGGCTGATGGGCTTCGTGATCGACACGGCGCATGAAACGACGGACTTTGCGATCCTCGATGCTCGCTCGTTCGAGGCGCCCCCCATGGCGATTGTCCGGCTCGGGCACCGGATCCCGCCAGGTTTCCACGGAAACTGGTTTCCGATGCCCTGAGCCGGACAGGCCGCACACAGGCAAGGCTTGCAGGTCCGACCGACGGCGCGAGCCGGCGTCCATGTCCCCCGACGAGACAGTGCCGACGACAACCGAGGGACCCCGGCCGCTTCAGGGTCCGAAGGACTTTGCCTCACAAAACCGAAAGGGGCGCATTCTGGATGCGAATATGCTGGCCACGCGAAGACCAGACGTTGGCCTCTGCCGATCCCCCCGGCATAAACCGTATGACGCGCGCCAGCGGGTGCCGCGCCTAGGCTGGGATACGCGTGCCGTCCCAGGCGAAGACGCCTCCGGTATCCTTCACTTCGAGGTCGCCGAGCACGCGCAGGAGATGAGCCGCACTCTCATCGGGCTGAAAGACACCCTCGGCACTCGGGTCGGGCCGGAAGGGCCGCGACAGGTTGGAGGCGACTGTGCCCGGATGCAGGCCGACGACGATTGCGTCCGGTCGGCTGCGGGCCACCTCGATCGAGAGGGTCCGTAGGATCTGGTTCAAAGCCGCCTTCGAGGCGCGATAGGCGTACCAGCCCCCGAGCCGATTATCTTCGATGGATCCGACCCGCGCCGACAACGCCGCGAACACGCACCGTCCCTCCCGCGCCAGCGACGGCACGAAATGCTTGGCGACGAGCGCAGGGCCGATCGTGTTGATTGAAAGGACGGCGGCCATGGCGGCGGGATCGAGCGCCTTGAGCGCCTTCTCGGGCAAGACGCCCTCCTGATGGAGGATGCCGGTCGCGACGATGATCAGACCGGCTGATCCGGCCTCACCGACCTTGGCCGCGGCCGTCGCGATCGATGCCTCGTCGCCCAGATCGATCGGGTGGGTGCGGACGCCACGCGGGACTGACGGCTGCGAGCGGGAGAGCGCGAAGATCGGCGCATAGGCCTCACTCGCGGCGAGTCGGGAGACCAGGGCTTGGCCGATGCCGCCGGAAGCGCCGATCACGACTGCGCTTGTCGAGGTCGATGAGGTCAAAGCGATGCCTCCCGGACAGGCGCAGGGGATTGGCCTGTCTTCCGGAAGATCAGGCTCAGATTGTTGGCCGGCATCGCGACGCGCTCGATAAGGTGTAGCCCCTGCGCCCCGGCGGCGGCCGCGACGGCCTCGATGTCACGCACACCCCAGGACGCGTTCCTCGCTCGCAGGCTGTCATCGAACGCTGTGTTGCTCGGCGCGGTGTGGGCACCATTCTCTCGGAACGGACCGTAGAGATAGAGAACGCCCCCCGCCGGAAGCGTTGCGCCCGCGCCCGCCATCAACCCGGTGGTGGCGTCCCAGGGCGCGATATGGATCATGTTGATCGCGACGAGCGCATCGGCCCGCGCCACCGGCCATGGCGGACGGGCCGCATCGATCGCGAGCGGCGAACGAATGTTGGCCAGGCCCGAGGCCCGCGCATGGGCGCCGATGCTGCGGCGCGCCGCTTCGTCTGCATCGCTGGGCTGCCAATCGAGCGCGGGCATCGCATTGGCGAAGTGAACGGCGTGCTCACCAGACCCGCTTGCGATCTCGAGAACGAGGCCGTCGGGCGGCATGACGCGCTTCAGGACTTCGACGATGGGTCCGGCGTTGCGCGCCACGGCCGGCGAAAACAGAGCGTCTGACATGGAGCGCCTTTAGCGCCTTTCCGTAAGGGCCGCACGGCTTACCCGCACGGCGCGCCCGTTCTCCGCCGATCACGCGCGGCACTCGAAACCGCTATCGTAACACGAGGCAGCCTGCGGGATCGGGCCGAGATCCGAACGGCGGTTTTTGGGCGCCCCAGCGGGCTAGACAGACGTCCCATATCGGCCTGTGCCGCCCCTGAACGGGCCGTCGAAAGGGGCTCTTTCGATCGGGGCTGAAGCGAAGAGTATCCGGAGATCCGGTATCTCGGCCTACGGGTGCGGACCGTGGCGCGCAGGCTCAGGGAAACTTCCATCAGATCTAGCCGGATGGGACAGTGCGCTTCCGAGCCGAAACCGATCCCCTGTCCCATTCGGTCAAGCTGCCGTGCGCAGACTTGATACGTTGCTGCACGCCTTCAGCAGGCATTCTCGTTGGTCCGCGTTGAGGCGCGCGCGATGCCGAGAGCTCCCATCCTCCACCGGTTCGCCATGTCGTCAGATCCCTCGCCGGACATGGTCTTTGTGCCTGGAGGGACGTTCCGGATGGGTTCGGACCGGCACTATCCGGAAGAGGCCCCGGTCCATCGAGTCTGCATAGACGGCTTCTGGATCGACCGCACGCCGGTCACCAATGCCGATTTCCGGACCTTCGTGCGCGCCACCGGCTACGTGACGATGGCCGAGCGCCGGCCCGACCCGAAGGATTACCCCGGCGCGTTGCCGCACATGCTGAAGCCCGGCTCACTCGTGTTCAAGCCGCCCAGGGGCGCGGTCGAACTGCACGATTGGAGCGCGTGGTGGCGCTTTAGATTCGGCGTGCATTGGCGGCGGCCCTACGGGCCGGGCTCCTCGATCGCCGGCCTTGACGATCACCCGGTGGTGCACGTCGCCTACGCCGACGCTGATGCCTACGCAGCCTGGGCCGGCAAGGTCCTTCCGACCGAGGCTGAGTGGGAATACGCCGCGCGCGGCGGTCTCGACGGGGCCGAGTTCGCCTGGGGCGACAAGCTCACGCCGGGCGGCCGGCACATGGCCAATACCTGGCAAGGCGCCTTCCCGCACGAGAATCTCGCCCTGGACGGCTACGAGCGCACCTCGCCGGTGACCGCGTTCCCGCCCAACGGCTACGGCCTGCACGACATGATCGGCAATGTCTGGGAGTGGACGACCGACTGGTACGCGCCAAGGCATGAGGGCGATGCGCCCAAGGCTTGCTGTATCCCGATGAATCCGCGCGGCGGATGCGTGGAAGGCAGCTACGACCCTGGTCAGCCGGAGATCAACATTCCCCGGAAGGTGATCAAGGGCGGTTCACACTTGTGCTCGCCGAACTACTGCCAACGCTACCGTCCGGCGGCGCGACATGCCGAGGCAGTCGACACTTCGACGAGCCATCTTGGCTTTCGTTGCGTCGTCAGATCCGGGCATCGAACGCGATCGGCCTCAGCGGGAGGACTGCGATGATCAAGAAAAGCGAGCCCTCTGAGACAGCGCCGAATATTGATTTGCCGACGCCCCCCGAAGGCGCAACGTTCCGTCCAACCCGCCGTGCCCTGCTCTCCGGAACGGCCGCTCTGGCTGTGACAGGAACCGCTGTCCACGCGCAGCTCCGTGGAAGCCCAGGGGCGCCGAATGCCGTCGAGTTCCCGAACAGCCGTGTGTTGCCGACGCCAACGCCGCAATTCAGCGGCACGATCATGCCGACGGCAAAGGATAGCGTTGCCGCTTGGCCGCCCGCGGTTGCTGCCCCGGAGGGCGCGCCCAATGTACTTCTGATCCTGACCGACGACGTCGGTTTCGGCGCGCCGTCGACCTTCGGCGGCCTCATCCCGACCCCCGCGCTCGACAAGATCGCTGCGGCCGGTCTTCGATACACGGCCTTCCACACCACGGCCCTTTGCTCGCCCACGCGTGCAGCCATGCTCACGGGCCGCAACCATCACTCGGCAGGGACCGGAAATATCTCGGAAATGTCTTCGGGCTTTCCCGGATACAACTCGATTATTCCGCCGGAGAAAGCCACGGTGGCGCAGACGCTGCGTCTGAACGGTTATTCCACAGCCTGGTTCGGAAAGAACCACAATATCCCTGCGTGGGAAGCCAATCCCGTCGGCCCGTTCGGCAATTGGCCTGTCGGCATGGGCTTCGACTATTTCTTCGGGTTCGTCGGCGGCGATACGAGCCAATGGCAGCCGGGCAACCTCTTCCGCAACACAACACCGATCCATCCTTACGTCGGACGGAAGGATTGGAATCTCGGGACCGCGATGGCCGACGATGCCATCAGCCACATCAGGACGCTTGCGGCGGTCACGCCCAACCGTCCCTGGTTCATCCACTACGCGCCAGGCGGCACGCACGCGCCGCACCAGCCGCCGAAAGACTGGATCGAGACGTTCAAGGGCAAGTTCGACGCCGGTTGGGAAACGCTTGCCCGTCAGATCTTCGACAATCAGAAGACGCTGGGCGTGATTCCGGCGAACGCGCAATTGCCGCCGTGGCCGGATTTCCTGAAGCGGTGGGATAGCCTGACGATCGACGAGAAGAGGCTCTTCACGCGGCAGGTGGAGGTCTATGCGGCCTATCTCGCCTACACCGACCACGAGATCGGCCGCGTGATCCAGGCGGTCGAAGATCTCGGACAATTCGACAATACGCTGATCATCTACATCAGCGGCGATAACGGCAGCAGTGCCGAAGGCTCCATGAACGGCACGCCGAATGAGGTCGCCTATTTCAATCTTCAGTCATTCACGGTCGAGCAGCAGTTGCCGCTGATCGAGGCCTGGGGCAGCGACCGCACCTATAATCACATGGCCGTGCCATGGACGTTCGCATTCAATACGCCTTATCGCTGGACCAAACAGGTGGCGTCGCACTTCGGCGGCACACGCAATGGTATGGCAATCTCCTGGCCAAAGCGTATCGCCGACATGGGCGGAATACGAATGCAGTTTCACCACGTGATCGATATCGTGCCAACGCTGCTCGAAGCGATCGGCATTCCACCTCCCACCATGGTGAACGGGATTGCACAAGCGCCGGTGGAAGGCACCAGTGTTGTGTACACCTGGGACAAGCCCAACGCGGATGCGCCGTCCCATCGCAAGACCCAGTATTTCGAAATCTTCGGCAACCGCGCGATCTACCACGACGGATGGGTCGCGTGCACGACACCCATAGCCACGCCGTGGAATCCGGGCGCCCCGGTTCCCGATGATGCGATCAACGGCTACAATTGGGAGCTGTACAATCTCGCGCAGGATCCCACAGAGTTGAACGATCTTGCGAGACAGGAGCCTGAGCGACTGCGTGTCATGCAGGAGCTCTGGCTTGTGGAAGCGACCCGCTATCAAGTGCTCCCTGTAAACAATTCGGTGATCACGGGTATGATCACGCCACGACCGGGCCCGGCCGCCGGCCGCAAGCAATTCATCTATACAGCGCCGGTCTTCGGCATTCAGGCGAATTCGGCGCCCAATATCCTCAATCGCTCATATCGAATTTCGGCCGAAATTGAGGTGCCGCAGGGCGGGGCCAACGGGATGCTGATTACCCAAGGCGGCCGCTTTGCCGGCTGGGGCCTGTACCTGCGCGAGGGCAAGCCTGTGTTTACAATGAACCTGCTGGGCATGGAGCGACCGAAATGGGAAGCCGCGGTCGCGCTGTCGCCCGGTCGGCACACCCTTGTCTTCGACTGGCAGATGGACGCGAACGGCGGCCCGTTCTCGCGAGGCGGGTCGGGTACGCTTTCCGTCGACGGCCAGGAAGTGGCACGGCGTTCCCTGCCGCGTACGCTGCCCTTCACCTTTGCCTGGGATGAAACCCTGGATGTCGGTCTCGATACCGGTACGCCTGTCGATGACTCTGACTATCAGGTTCCGTTCAACTTCACCGGCAAGCTGAATCGGATCATTGTGGATCTCGGGGAGTCGAGCGTGACACCTGAAGCGCTCCGCGATTTTCAATCGCAGGCGCAAAAGCGCGGATGAACGATCTGCAAGCTCTGCCTGCGGCGGCATCAAACGCGCTGCAGGCCTTCTCACAATCTGCCCGCCCTTGAAGAAGCCAATGGTGCGGCCTTGCAGGGCATGAGTCATTCCTCCCTGGAGGCGATCGGCGCAGATATAGGCCGGGCTGCGATCGGCGTTCAGGGACGTTGTCCTTCAGCGCAGTGGCCAGCGATGCACGCTGCTCCCGCGCGGGAAGTCCGTAGGCTGCAGGCGTCCACGCAGCTTTGGCTTGTCGCCGGTCGTGTTCTGGCGCGGTCCGGGAGGCGCCAAGCAGACTGCATGCTTGGAGAACAAGCCGATCTGCACCGCACATCCGCGTTCACCCCATCGGCCGATGACGACGCCCGGTGTCTGACCCCTCACCGTCCCACTTGGCCAAATCGACCTCGGATGTGAGGCTAGCCCGTGTGGCCGCGTTCTTGGGCAGAGATAATCCGTAACCGACGTCAGAGCTTCGTCACGAGCGGCTTATGGTCCGCCAGCTGCTGTGCCGGAGCGACCCAGAGTGGCGCAGAGATCGTCAGGTACGTTGCCGTGCCGGCGAAGCGGTTCTTGACATCGAACTCGCGGAAGAAGCGCACATTCGTCGAGACCGGGATTTCGCCCAGCTTGAAGGTGTAGCCAATCTGGGCACCGAGCGACGTGACTCGACCTTTGAACGAGCCGATCCTGTCGCCCGAACCGCTGTCGCCGGTGAGCTGGTTGTAATAGTAGCCAACGAGGCCGACCGACAGTTCCTTGCTCAGGTACTTCGAAGCCGCCCATTCCAGATGGAACTCCGTGCCAGTGAGGTATTGCGTCGCTGGATTGATCCAATTGAATGTGATGCCCGGCACGACCGAGAGCTCGTAGCCGAGAAGCGGATCGAGGTAAGTGAGCGCGGCGCTGAGATCGATCGCCGGGCGATTGAGTGCGATATTGGAGAGCTGGCCGTTCTCGAAACTGCCGGACGGGACGACGCCGAGGAGCGTGCCGCTCCAGTGGAAGTTGCCGGAATGCCAGCCTACGAATGAGGCGAGATAGATGTCGCCGACGGTAAAGTTGGCATCCCGCTCGCGGCCGGCAATGATGCGGTCAATGCGCGGCGAAGCGAGGACGGCCCCGGCACTGACGTTGGGCGTGCCGAACGGAATAGTGATGGAAAAGCCGAGATTGCCGCCCAGGATCTCGAACGGCGTGACCCAGATCGGCGTAACGAAGTTCGCGCTCGTGTCGTTCTTGATGTTGGCGGCGATGACGCCGCCGCCCTGGAAGAGGCGGTTTCCGCCGAAATTGCCGGAATAGTAGTATGTCTCGCTCTCGAAGTAGAAGCCCGGCGGCGGTGTCACGCCCGCGAGGGGGCCGCGGTTGCCGAGAACGTAGATGCCTTGCGCATATTCCGCCGCCTGTGCATCCGGCGAAGCAACGAGCCCCGCGGCGCAGGCGATGGCCAAATAAAATATTCGCCAAGCCCTGCGCATCGCAACGCTCTCGGTATATTCGACGTTGCTGAAGGGTCTCACAAATCGAATGCAGTGGCAATGGCCAAGCTAGGATGCTGGCGCCCCGCTCGTCGCGACATTATTTATTTTCCTGGGGCGAGACGGATGCAAAATCTATCATCCCGCAGGTCGATATAAAATGATCGCCCGATGTGCGCGATTCGGATCCGGGTGGCCGATCGGGCCAGGATGCTTCGTTTGCAGGAACACAGGCATCGACCGACGTGAAACGTCTTCCCTTCGAGCCGCCTACGCGAATCCCGGCCCTGGCGATTTCAAGACGAATCTCTGGACGTGGCGCGACTAAGACTTACAAGCCGGGATGCAGCAATGTCCGCGCGTCATCGCACCGACTGTCGGAAAGTGGATGGGGTGGATAGCTACACGGCGAATTTCAGAGCGAACCGCTCGGTACCGAGGCGCTTCTGGATGGCTTGCGCGACGAACTCGGCATCGCGGCCGACCGCGCCGAAGCGGCCCGAGCCCCAGGTGTGCAGCCAGGGCAGGCCGATGAAGTAGACACCGTCCTCCTTCGTCACCCCGCGCTTGTGCTTGGGGCTTCCTGCGCCGTTGAAGACGGACGCATCGAGCCACCGGAAATCCGGCGAGAAGCCGATGCACCAGATGATCGACGTGATGCCGGAGCCCGCAAGGATAAGGCCGGTGACGGGCTCACCCGGCTCCCAAACGGGTGTGTAGGGCTGCTGAACCGGAGCTAGGATGTCGTTCTCGGCGATGTACTTGTCGATGGCCGCGTTGATGCCGTTGTACGTCTGGTCTGCCCCGTCGAGTGAGCGCTTGAGGTTGTCGCGGAAGCGCAGCGTACCGTCGTGGTAGTCGTCCAAAGCGCCGTAGAGCTTCATGCCCTCGCGGGCGAAGCGGCGCAGGTCGATGTCGCGCCCGCCGTCGCGGCCGGTCACGTAGTGGTTGGTGTTGTCGCGGACGCCGTCGCGCAGCGGGTGATTGTCGACCGTCATCTCGTAGTAGCCCATGTCGGCGAGCCACGTGACGACGTCGCGGCCCCGGTAGAACCGGGCGCAGCGCGGCGCGTCGCCGACCGCGAGATGGACCGTGCGGCCGGCGAGATGAAGGTCTTCGGCGATCTGGGCGCCGGACTGGCCCGAGCCGACCACCAGAACCGCGCCCGCGGGCAGTTGCGCCGGGTTGCGGTACTGGTTCGAGTGGATCTGCGTGACCGAACCCGGCAGCTTCTCGGCCATACGCGGGATGATCGGCGTATGATATCCGCCCGACGCGACCACGACCTCGCTCGCCGTGTAGTCGCCGTCCGAGGTCCGGACCGAGAAAAGACCATCTTCGCGGCGTTCGACCCGTGTGACCGCGACACCCTCGCGGATCGGCGGGTTCACCTTGGCGACGAAGCCCTTCAGGTAGGCGACGATCTCGTCCTTCTTCATGAACCCGTGAGGATCCGGCCCATCGTAGGGGTGCCCCGGCAGGTCACACTGCCAGTTCGGCGTGACCAGGCAGAACGTGTCCCAGCGCTGCGAGGACCATGTATGCGCCGCGGATTCCTTCTCGAACACGAGGTGCTCGATGCCGCGCTGCTTCAGGTGGTAGCTGACCGAGAGGCCGGCTTGGCCGCCACCGACGATGGCGACAGGGACGTGACGGGACGTGGACGTCATGGCTCTGACTCCGGGATGTTCCTAAGGACGCTCTGGTTCAAGGCTCGAAGGTCTCGACCGTGACGAGGCCGCCCGGGGCCTGCCGCTTCGCCGCGGCCTCGATCCGGGCGAGTTGGGCCATCGCCGACGAGCAGGCGAAGCCGTACCTCTCGCGCACCCGCTCGCTCGCGATGTTGAGGGCCGTGCGGGTCTTCTCGACGAAGTCGTCGAGGGCATAGCTCTCGCCTGGGGCGAGGAAGTCCTTCACGACGAGGGAGGGCGAGTAGCAGGCCTCGCGCCGGCCATCGGGCCAGCGGATGTGGAAATGCATCTCAGGCATGGATCGGCTCCCGTTCGACGCTGGCGCAGGCCGCGTAGGTCGCGAGGTGACGCTCGGCGCAGGCGCGCCAGGAGTGGGTGGCGGCCCGGGCGGACCCGGCAGCGTGCAGGCCGGCGCGGGTCATCGGGGCCAGGGCGGCCGTCATGGCGTCGGCGATGTCCCGCGGATCGCCAGGATCGACGAAGAGGGCGTCGTCGCTCCGGAGATACTCGGTGAAGGGCGGCCGGCGGGAGACGATCGCCGGAAGGCCGCAGGCCATCGCCTCCAGCACGCAGAGGCCGAAGCCCTCTTTCCAGGAGGGGAAGGCGAGAACGTCCGCCGTCCGATAGAAGGCCGGCATCTCCGCCTGAGAGACCGGCCCGGTCTTGATCACCGCCTCGCCGGGCCCGACCACAAGTCCGTGGGCGCTGAGTGCGGCGCGGCATCGGGCGCCGTAGGACGCATGATCGAGGAGCGATGCGCCGCCCACGACCACGAGCTGTGCCTGCGGGTGGCGTCTGCGCAGGAGCGCGAAGGCCTCGATGATCCCGGTGGTGTTCTTGCGCTCCTCAAATCCGCCGACGCTCAGGACGATCGGCCCGCCACCGAGGCCCCAGCGCGCCCGCACGATCGCGTCGGCTTCGGTCGGCATCGCTCGGTAGATCGACAGGTCCACCCCGTTCCCGACGATGGGGATCTCCGTACCGAGATCGCCCGCGATCCGGTCCGCCCAGGCGCGGCTGACGCAGAGCAGGCGCGTGGCCTCACGAATCGAGCGATCCTGCCAATCCGCCAGCACCGGGTCGGAGAAGCTGTCGAGGTGATGGACCGTGCGGACGAAGCCGGGGATCAAGCGGCGGTGCTTGAGCGTCGCGAGGGCATTGCCACCGATGCCGCAATGGGCGTGAAAGACGTCGAAGTCACAGGCGGCGGGGGACGCGAAGTGGCGCAGGTAATCGTCGATCCGAGCCCGGACGAGGTCGACCGTCGTGCCGGCGACCGGCCTTGCGGCCACTGAGACCATCGGGCAGGCGGCAGGGCGAAAGAAGCCGCGCCCGAACGGATCTGGCGCGTGGACCACGGCCTCATGCCCGAGCGCGCACAGGGCCTCGGCCAGGGCGAGGCAATGCGCGACCCCGCCCCGCGGATTGGTGGAATGCGTCAGGACGGCGATGCGCAGGGCCGTCATCGGACGGCATCCTTGTCGTCCTGGCCGCAGCCGATCAGCGGGCCGACCGCGAAGTCTCAGACCACGGCTTCCTCGCCGGAGGCATCGCGCACCCGGGCGACCCGGCTTGCATCGAGCTGACCCACCCTGGCGACCGCGATGTTCCGCTCGGCGAACCGCGCGCACACGGCGGCCGTGCGCTCAAGGCGAACGCTCAGGAGGTAGCCGAAGCTCGGAAAGGCGTTGAGCCAGCGGGCGAGCGGTATATCCGCAGGCCGCGGGATCGCGTCGAGGTCGATGACACCGCCGACCTTCGAGCATTCCAGCAGCATCAGGGCGGTGCCGACGACGCCCGCCATGCTGATGTCCTTGGCCGCCCGGCAGAACCCGTCCTCCGCGAGGCCCGGCAGCAACGCGAGATCACCGCGCAGGCGCTCGCCCGCCGTGCCGGTCGAGGCGTCCCAGTACGGGTAGGGTTCGCGGAAGCGTCCGCGCAGGTCGATCGCCGCGACGAGGTCGTCGCCGGGCGCCGCGTCGAAGCTCGTGAGCAGGCGCGGCCCGGCCCGGCCGAGCACGGCGACCGCCAGGTTGCCCGCCTGGGCGCGCGTGTTGGTGTGACCGCCGACGATCGGGACCCCGTAGAGCGTGGCAGCGTCGGACAGGCCTGCCAGGATCGGGTCCGCCGCCGCGGCATCCCGGCTCCACAGCGCGTCGACCACGGCGAGCGGCCGCCCACCCATGGCGGCGATGTCGCTGAGGTTGACCATGACCCCGCAATAGCCGGCGAAATACGGATCGGCCGCGACGAAGCTGTCGAGAAAGCCTTCGATGGCGAACAGCAGGTGGCCGTCGCCATCCGGTATGGCGGCACAATCGTCACCGACCGGCACCGCGGCGCGCCGGCTGGTCAGGCCGAGCCGCGCGACCACGGCATCGATGTCGCGCTTATGGGCGACGCCGCGCGCGTCACGGATCTGGCCGGCCAGGGCCTGGAGGTCGAAGCCCGCCGTCATCACGCGGCCTTGCGGAACGTGACGAGCCCGTGCTCCGGATCGTGCATCGGCGGGTAGGCCGCGAGGTCCGCCTGCATCAGGTGATGGGCTCGCCCGTGCAAGGCGACTTCCTCGAGGCTCGTCCAGTGCAGGGCCCGGAACAACGGGACGTTCCTGTCCTGCACATGGGCCAGGAACCGCGTGCAGCCCCGCGCATGGGCCGAGGCGACCGCGACCTGGATGAGCCCGGCGCCCAGCGCGGCGGTGCCGCGGAACGGTCCGGCGACGGCCAGGCGCGAGCCCCACCACTCGCCGGGACGCTCCGATCCGTGGTGGATGCGAACGGTGCCGACGACGGCATCGGCGTCGCCGCCGAGCGTCGAGAGGGCACAGATCGGGATGGCGTGCGCGTCGACGGCGTCCCGGTCGTCTTCGGTGAAGATGCGTTGCTCCGCGCAGAAGACTTGGCGGCGCAGCGCCGCGCAGGCGCGCCGCTCCCACGCACTCGTGGCGAACTTGATGCGGAAGTGGCTTGGCCAGTACGGCGGTACGGGTTCGAGGATCATGAGGTCGCCCCCGCGCGCTCGTAGGTGGAAAGCGCCGAGCAGGCGCCGCAGCGACCGCAGCCGGCCTTGATGTCGGTCGCGCGGAGATTCGCGCCGACCAGCATGTCCGCGAGGGGTTTGAGGATGCCGTGCATGAATTCGGGGCCGGGCGCCGGGTGGCTCTCCAGCGGCGTGCCGGAGATTGGCACGAACGGCACCACGAACGGGTAGACGCCCATCCCGATGAGGCGCTCGGCCATTTCCAGGATCGCCTCCGGCGCGTCGCCGAGGCCGGCCAGGATGTAGGTCGAGACCTGGCCCCGCCCGAAGACCGGAACGGCCGCCTCGAAGGCCGTATAGTACCGCTCCAGTGGCACGCTCGCCTTGCCGGGCATGATCCGGGCCCGGATCTCGGGCGTGACGGCCTCCAGGTGCATGCCGAGGGCGTCGATGCCCGAGGCCTTCATGCGCGTGAACCAGCGGTCGTCATCCGGCGGCTCGCACTGCGCCTGGATCGGCAGGTCGACCGCGGCTTTGACGGCGAAGGCGCTCGCGCAGAGGACGGCGGCGCCCCGGTCGGTCGCGTTCGGGGTGCCTGTGGTCATGACCATGTGCTTGACGCCGTCGAGGAGCACGGCCGCGCGGGCGACCTCGGCGAGCTGTTCGGGCGTCTTGTGCGCGACGGTGCGACCGGCGGCGAGGGACTGGCCGATGGAGCAGAACTGGCAGGTCTTCGTGCGACTGGCGTAGCGGATACAGGTCTGGAGCACGGTGGTGGCGAGCACGTCCCGCCCGTGCAGAACGGCGATCTTCGCGTAAGGCACGCCGTCGAGGGTCGAGAGCGCGTAGAAGCGCGGCTTGCCCGGGAAGGTCGCCTGCCCGATCACCACGCCGTCATGCTCGATCGCCGAGACCCCGTTGGCGTCCGGGTGACGGACCAGGAAGGGCGAGTCGAAGGCGGCCTCGGTGTGGACCGGCACCATCACGGTGCGGCCCGCGATGGTCATGGCCTTGTGGTCCGACGGTCCGGCCCCGCCCCGACGGCTCGGCGCCCCGGCGCGGGTGTCGGCGAGCCTAACGCCGTAGGACTGCAACGCGTTGATCAGGCGCTCCGTCGGCATCCCGACCAGGCCCGCTACCACCGGCGGACACGCGGGACGGCTCGTCGGAAGCGGAGAACGGCTCATGGTCGAGGCTCCGGAAATCGGTCTGGGAATGGATCGGCTGGTGCACGAACGAGGCCGGCCGGTCGTCGTGGAGGAGGCTGAGGAGTTCGGGCCTCGCGTAGTGGCCGACCGCGTCCATCATCCGCTTGCGCTTGGTCACCAGCGCGAGGTCCATGTCGGCGACGAGTATGCCTTCGCCGGGCCCGAGGGGATCCGCGAGGTGCTTGCCCTCCGGCGAGACGATGGCGGTGCAATTGCCTCCCCGGCAGGCGCCGCGCAGGCGCTCGTCCGGGCACACCTGTGCCACCTGCGCGTCGGTGAGCCATCCGGTGGCGTTGACCACGAAGCAGGCCGCCTCCAGCGCGTGGTGGCGGATCGTCACCTCCGTCTGATCGGCGAAGATCTGGCCCACGAGCGAGCCCGGGAACTGCGCCGCGTGGATTTCCTCGTGGCGCGCCATGAGGGCGTAGCGGGCGAGGGGGTTGTAGTGCTCCCAGCACGCCAGCGCGCCGACGCGGCCGACCGCCGTCTCGACCACGGTGAGCCCGGCGCCGTCGCCCTGACCCCAGATCATGCGCTCGTGGTAGGTCGGGGTGATCTTTCGGCGCTTGAGCTTCAGGGAGCCGTCCGCATCGAAAATCAGCTGCGCGTTGTAGAGCGAGCCGTGGTCGCGCTCGTTGACCCCCAGCACGATCACGGCGCCGTGGCGGCGCGCGGCGGCCGAGACGGCCTGCGTCACGGGTCCCGGCACGGCCACCGCGCGCTCGTAGAGGCGGAGGTGCTCGGCGCCCTGCAGCGCGGGCGGCAGCACGAAGGAGAAGTAGGGGTAGTAGGGGACGAAGGTCTCGGGGAAGACCATGAAGCGCGCGCCCTTCGCGGCGGCCTCATCGATGGCGTTCAGCACCCGCTCCAGGGTCCCCTCCGGCCGGTCGAGATCCGGCGCGATCTGGACGGCGGCGGCCCGCACGATCCGGTTCTCTGACATGGTTGAACCTCCGGCTGTGACGGCGGCCACGTCCCGCATGGCCGCCGGATGCGACGTCCCGGATTGGGGGCCGAGGGCCCGGTCAGACGGTCCAGGTGTCGATGATCACGGCGTTGTCGCGCTTGTGCAGGAGGATGCAGTCGAGCACGTCGAGGGGATTGATCATGCGGATGCCCTCGATAAAGGCGGCCTCGCCGTGTCCGTAGAGCGCCTGGGTCGAGAACCGGCAGGCATAGACCTTGCCGCCCTCGGCCATGAACTTCTCAAGCTGGTTGTTGAAGTTGAGGTGACCTGGAAAGGCCTCGTCGCCGAGCCTCGGGAAGCCGCGCTGGACGCCCAGCGTAATGCCCGGGCCGTAGAGAAGGATGGACGTCTCGAAGCCCTTGCGCTGCAGGCGCGTCGCCTGAAGCAGGTTGACGAGGCCGATGGAGCCCTCGAACGCGACGGTGTGGAAGGTGACAAGCGCCTTCTGGCCCGGCTCGGCTTTGACGTCCTCGAAGACCTTCTCCTCGTAATCGACCAGGACATCGCCCTTCTTGTGAGGCTCGCGGTTCACAGCAGGCATTGATCGTTCTCCTCGATGGATTGAACCGCGGCAGACTGATCTTCGAGCGGTCGCAGTCCATTCATGGCAAGCGGTGTGCCAGAGGGCTTCGATCAATGGGCCATACAAAGCGCGGGTGTTATATTCATACAATAATGCGATCAATAATCACGGCTTAGGCTCGCTGGATCTGTATCCGGGGCCTACCAGATGGGCGTGACGTGGACAAAAAATCGCCAACGCGTGCGCATTCGCGAATCTGCGATTATATGGATTGTATGGAAATAACCCAGGGAATGTTCGAGGTATGGCCGCGGTATGGCTATTGCAAGCCATACAATCACGCATTGATCGCATCATGATCTGGGCCGCCACGCATGACTTCGCCGGAGCGAGACGCACGACCCAAGCCGCAGACGGGTGGGGTCGGACTCTGGGTGCCGGATCTGAAGCGGTGGGGTAAGCCTCGTTACCTCGCCATTGCAGAGGCGTTGGCCGATGACATCCGGACCGGGCGTCTGACGGCGGGGACGCGCCTCCCGACCCACCGCGCACTCGCCGAGGCGCTCGACCTGAACTTCACGACGATCTCGCGCGGCTACGTCGAGGCCCACAAGCGCGGGCTGATCGAGGGGCGCGTCGGCCAGGGGACCTTCGTGATCGATCCGGCGCGTCCGCCCCGTTCGAGCGGTGCGGCGGCAGCGCGTCGGATCGGGCCGGTCGACTTCACCATGAACCTGCCCCCAGAGCCCGACGCGCCGGCCCTGCAAGCCCGCATGCAAGCCGCGTTCGTGGACCTGTCCGGCGATCTCACCAGCCTGCTGCGCTACCAGGGCTTCGGCGGCACCGAGGAGGATAAGGAAGCGGCTCTGCGCTGGCTGAAAGGCCGCGGAATCGTCCCGCCCCGGGAGCGCCTGCTGATCTGCCCCGGTGCGCACAGCGCCCTGTTCAGCATACTGGGTCAGGTCGCCCAGGCGGGCGATACGATCTGCGCGGAGCGGATTACCTATCCGGGCATCCGCGCACTCGCCGCGCATTTGCGGCTGCGCCTCGTCGATCTGCCCATGGACCGATTCGGGGTCGACCCGGATGCTTTTGCCGCCGCCTGCACCAAAGTCGCACCGAAGGCCATCTACCTGAATCCGTTGCTGCAGAACCCCACCACCGCGACCCTGCCCAGGGCTCGGCGCGAGGCCATTATCGCGGTTGCGCGGCGATACGCCGTCACCATCATCGAGGACGACGCCTACGCGCGCATCTGCCCGACTCCGCCACCGAGTTTTGCGGAGCTTGCTCCGGAGATCACCTACTACGTGGCGGGTCTCGCCAAGTGTGTAAAGGGCGGACCAATTTTAGGCCGCCGTGGCGGAGTAAAACCAGGCCACGGACTGCGGACAGCCTGAACGATGAAGGGGCCCGATCGGGCCTCTTCATCGTTTGTCGCGGATCGTGAGGTCAGGCTGGCCGGATCTCGCCCGTCGCGGGATCAGGGTCATCAAGGGTGGCCTGGTTTTGCTCCGCCCTGTCTGTGCGGCCCGCCGGCTGCGGGAGGATCTGAGGCGGTAGCTGTCTCCGTTCAGGCTCAGGATGCTGACGTGATGGGTCAGCCGATCCAGCAGCGCACCGGTCAGCCGCTCCGAGCCCAGGACCGAGGTCCAGTCCTCGAACGGAAGGTTCGAGGTCACCACCGTCGAGCCGCGCTCGTAGCGCTGGGACAGGACCTCGAACAAAAGCTCGGCCCCGTCGGCGACAGCGGCACGTAGCCGAGTTCATCGACAATCAGCAACTTCACCGCGGCCAGCTCCCTCTGAAGCCGGAGCAGGCGGCGCTCGTCACGCGCCTCCATGAGCTGGTTGACCAGCGAGGCCGCCGTGGTGAACGTGACCGAGAAGCCCTTCTGGCAGGCTGCCAGTCCGAGAGCCAGGGCGATGTGCGTCTTGCCGGTGCCGGAGTTGCCGAGCGCGATGACGTTCTCCCGACCGAGGACGTAGCCGCAGCGCGCCAGCTCCAGCACGAGCATCTTGTTCAGGCTCGGGATGGCGGCGAAGTCGAAGGTGTCGAGGCTCTTCACCGCCGGGAAGCGTGCCGCCCGGATCCGGCGC
Source organism: Methylobacterium sp. XJLW (assembly GCF_003254375.1). NCBI lineage: Bacteria > Pseudomonadati > Pseudomonadota > Alphaproteobacteria > Hyphomicrobiales > Methylobacteriaceae > Methylobacterium > Methylobacterium sp. XJLW. Next base: position 3,392,287 of record NZ_CP016429.1, read on the forward strand.
TCGACCATGCGCCGTTCGCGGTCGATCAGTTCCAGCTCAACCAGCCGCAGCAGATAGCGGGGTGGTCGAGGCCGCTCCGGGCGCAGTCCCGGGCGACCTTGTCGTACTCGCGCAGGACCGTCGGCAACTTCAACTGCTTGAGGTGATGGGCGAGCAGGACGCCCGGTGTCGTCTCATCGCCGCTCACGCTCATGCCGCCACCTCCGGCACCAGCACCGTGTAGTCGGCGGCCATCGTCGCGCGCACCGCAGGCCGGGGCAGATGCGGGTAGGCCGACAAGTCGAGCCGAGGCGGCCGCCGTTCGAGACGGGCCAGCGCGATCAACTTGACCGCATCGAAGCCAATCGCCCGAGCCGGATCGCCTCGGTGACGGCCCAGGCCACGAGGTCCTTCGGCATCGCCTCCATCAGGCGCAGCACCTGGATGAACTCGCGCTTGCCGCGGTTGCCCATGCGCGCCTCCAGAAGGTGGCGCAGGTGCTGGAACGCCTCGGGCAGATCCCAGCCCTGGAGTGCCGCGGCTTGGTCGAGGGCGTTCGGCTTGGTCTCGATCAGCGCGAGGTAGTGCAGAGGTTCGGCGACGAAAACGCCGCTGCCGTAGCTGCGCGGGTGCCGGGCGATCTCGACCCCGCACACAGGATCACGACTTCCTCGACGAAGCCCTTCACCAGCACGTCCCGGAAGCCGTAGGTGGTCGGCACCGAGTAGTCGTTGCCGCGATAGCGCACCAGCGCGGTCGACGAGACGCGCCCGGCCCTCTTCTCGCACGGCTCCAGCGGCACCGCCGGCAGGGCTCGCAGAACCACTCGATCGGCCATGAGCCGCGTTCCGATGCTCTCGGGATGCCGCCCGGCGCACTCGTTCTGCCGAGCTCGGCAGCGGCGCTCCAGGTCAGCGTTCAGCGCCTCGAACGAGGCCGCCTCCGGAGCCGGGGTCATGAAGTGGGACCGGGCGAACTTGACCAGCCCCTCGACCTTGCCCTTGTCGTTGCCCCTGCCCGGACGGCCGAAGCGATCCCGGAACAGGCAGTGGCTCACCAACTCGGTGAAGGCGCGCGTACGCTCACGCTGTCCGTCGCCGCAGATCTTGGCCACTGCGATTTTGGTGTTGTCGTACAGGATCGACAGAGGCACGCCGCCGAAGAAGGCGAAGGCGGCGACATGCCGTCGAGAAAAGCTTCGGTGGTCTCCCGCGGATACGCCTTCACGAAGCAGGCGTCGGAGTGCGGCAGATCCATGCAGAAGAAATGGATCTTGCGGCGCACGCCAGCGATGGTGGCGACCGCCTCGCCAAAATCGACCTGGGCATGGCCGGGCGGGTGGGCGAGCGGCACGAAAGTCTCCTGCCCCGTGCTCGGCAGATCCGTACGTGGTCCTTCACCACGGTATAGCCACCGGCATAGCCGTGCTCGTCGCGTAGGCGCTCGAAGATCCGCTTGGCCGTATGGCGTTGCTTGAGCGGTGCAGTCCGGTCCGCCTCAAGGATCGCCGCGATCACTGGCAGAAGAGGCCGAGCTTCGGCTTCTCGACCGGCTTCGAGCGTGTGTAGCCCGGCGGCAACGAGAACCGACACATCTTGGCGATCGTCTCTCGGCTCAACCCGAAGACCCGAGCCGCCTCACGCCGGGACTGGCCCTCGATGAACACGAACTGCCGAACGGCTGCGTAGACTTCCACGACGAACATCCTCGGCTCCTCTCGAAAGAGAAGCCTCTCCACTGGCCGGCTTTTACACCGCCCGCATCAGCACAAAGCCGACGCTCCAGTGGATGGTTTTGTCACCGCCCTACACACCAAGTGCCTGGGTGCCGGACTTCGCCTCGCCTTCCTGGTCGCCCCGAGCGCCCGTTCCGCCCTGCCGCTCGGCGGCGCACTCCGAGCCGCGACCGTGATGGCCTCGCCGATCGCGACGGCCTTGGCGACGCGCTGGATCATGGATGGCACGGCGGAGTCCATCGTCCAGTTCGTTCGCGAGGAATCGGCCGCGCGCCAGCGCATCGCGGCCGCGATGCTTCCAGCCGGGATCTATACTGCCGACCCACATGCCTTCCACGTTTGGATCACGCTGCCGGAGGGCTGGACGCGATCGGCTTTCGCCAGCCAAGGTCGGTCGGCCGGGCTCGGCGTCATCGGCAGCGACCCGTTTTGCATCGCGGGGACACCGCCGGAGGCGGTGCGTCTCTGTCTCGGCGGCCCCTCGACCCGGCAGCAGATCACGCACGGATTGGAAGTGCTCGCCCACGCGCTCGAAGGCTCGCCGGCCCTGGCCTCCGCCTATATCTGACCCGTCCGAGCCGCGCACAGGTCGAAGTGACCTGACCGGCCGGCTTTGGGCCGGTCTAATAGAGGGGATCAGCCAGGACCGGAGGAGTCGGACATGCGGCGAGGCCGGAAGACGGGTGCGCAACAGGTGGTGCTGAAGCTGCGCCAGATCGAGGTGCGGATAGCCCAAGGCAAGAGCTTGGCGCCGGCGTGCGAGGAGGCGGAGATCTCCGCGCAGAGTGATAACTGCTGGCGCAAGGAGTGAGACGTCTCAAGAAACTGGCTGCGGCCCTCGTCGAGCGCCGATGGGTGTGGCGCCATCGGCTTTCCGGGATCCGGCTTGCTTCGACGTCGCGCTCCGCAAGCATCGCTGGCGCGATCACCCGGACGATGATTGGCTTGCCGAACTTGTTCCGCCCGACGCTGACAGTCCAGCGCACCTGGTCAGGAAATACGGAGTTGATGGTCGATCGAAACTGACCATCATCTTTCGGATAGGCGGCAGGTGATCCAAAAGATCGCCTATTGCCGACATCGGCCCACGAGCGCGATGAAAACCTGGTCGCTGTACTTCGTTCGTATCGATAAACAATCGGAATCGCGAATAAAATCTAAGAACTGACTTGGTCGTCTCGACTTTCAACCAAGCATTCGTTCCGGCAGGAAGGCCTGCCGTCCCATTCTCCGGCGTGCGGAACCTTCCGGGCCAGCTTTCCTACTTCCGGCTCGAAACAATGGCGCCAGCCTTCCTGCGGAACGAACGAAGGTACGAAGTCAGGATGACCGAATGCTTTGAAGGAACGGGCTGGCAGTTGAGGGGAGGGGATTGTTGCAGCCTCGCGTCCGGTCAGACGATCAGCCACGGCCCTCGCGCGGCTCCTTTGAGCACGGTGGTCCCTCAGGCCCATCGGACGATGGTTATTCCTTCGCGGGACGTGCCTTGCAGCCGCCGAACATTAGCAGCTACCCCAGACGAAATGCCGCACTGGAGAGGCTGGGTCTATTGTCCAATCGTCGTACGAGAACAGTCGCCGGCTGATGAGCAGCGAACGACGATGCTGCCTGATACCTTGGACAAGTGAAAAAGTCTTTGGAGCGGGCGATCGGGATCGAACCGACGACATTCAGCTTGGGAAGCTGATAAGGCCCTTCCGGGCAGGTCCGGCTGACGCCGTCGACCGTTAACCCTCCCTTTGATAACAAACGGTTTTTCACCCTCCTACGCAGCCTGACGGCTTGCCCCGGGTCCCGGCGAAGTGCGTGGTATCCCCATGGTATCCAGGCGGAGGCGTCGATGGCGGGGGCGGAACGAGGGGGCTACGGGCGCGAGCGGACGAAGCTGACGCAGGCCCACGTCAAGCGGGCGAAGGGCCTGATCTCGAAGGAGGCGCTGGAGGGGCGCGGCTTCGACTTCGTGGACACTGAGTGCCAGGGGCTGGTGCTGCGCGTAACCCGGCGCTCCGGGACGTGGCTCCTCAAGCGCCGCACCGGGACCGTCACCCTCGGCGACATGGACGATCTGCCCGTCGTCGCGGCCCGCGTCGCCGCCGACGAGGTCCGGTCCGCGGAGCGCCGGGGCCTGACGAAGAGGGAGGTCGCGTTCGAGCTGGACGTTTTCGCCCAGGTCTCGGCGCGGGGCATCGGGACCGAGCAGGCCCTCGACATCGCCTTCACGAAGCCCCACCCCGACGACCCGCCGGAGATGACCGAGGAGGAGCGGCGCCGGCGCGGGCCGTGGGAATGGCGCGACCTCGTCGACCTGTTCCTGGAGACGAAGCTCCCGACCCTGAAGGACAGGTGGCGGGTCCAGTTCGAGCGCCACCTGCGCCGGACGCTGGACGACGGGTTCGCCATGAGGCGCGTCGCGGCGGTCGAGCTCAAGGACTTCGTCGCGATGCGGGACCGGGTCACGAAGGCCCACACGCTGTCCGCTGCCGCCGACAGCGTCGAGGCGGTCAAGGCAGCGCTCGACTGGGCCTGGCGCCACCACGCCCCGCGGGCCGGTCTGGCGCATGTCGAATTCCCGTGGTGGCGGGAGCGGCTCACCGTCGAATACGCCTCCGGAACCCGCGATCATACGCCCACCATCGAGGAGCTCGCCCGGACGCTCGTCCTGGCCGAGCGGTTCAAGGCGCTCGGGGGAACCGCCAAGGAAACCGGGCCCGGGATGCTCGCGGCGCTATGGGCCGTCGTCCTAACCGGGCAGCGCGCCACCGCCCTGACCGGGACGCTGCGGGCGACGACGCGGGACTGGCCCGAGCGGCCCGGCTGGAGGATTTGGACCTGGACGGCCGCCGAGATGAAGGGTGCCGGGCACGCCAACGGCCAGAAGAAGCGCGCGCGGCCGCACGCCCTGCCGGTGCCGCCCGAGGCCCTGGCGGCGCTCGACCGCGTCGGCGCGCCCCGGGAGGGCGTCTGCCTGTTCCCGAGCCGTGTCCCGGGCAAGCGCACGACCGCCGTCGGGATGACACAGTTCCTGGACCGCATGAAGGGAAAGACCAAGGCGGCCCGGAAGGGCGGCGTGACGCTCCGGCCCGAGGACGACCTGCTGACCGCCCACGGCATCCGGCACTGGACCCCGCACGACGTCCGGCGGACGCTGCCGACCTTCCTCGACATGGAGCGGCTGGGCGGCGCGGGATCGGCCATCCTGGCCCACGCGCGGCGGAAGGCGCAGGGCGGCGCCGACGAGGAGCGCGAGTTGGCCCAGGCCATCACGCTCCGGCACTACATTCACAGTCAGAGGCTCGAACTCAAGGCGGAGGGGATGCAGGTCTGGGTCAAGGCCATCCTGGAGGCGGTGGATCAGGAACGGGCGCGCCTCGGGGCCTGAGCCCGCCGGTCCCGGCCGAGCGCCCTCGCCAGGTCGGCCGGGCGCTCGGCCCGCACGAATCCCGGCCCTCCCCTACCGGACCGTAGGGCCTCGATGTCCTCCGCCATGGCCCTCCAGAGGGCGTCCCGCTCGTCCCCGGCGGCCGCGGCCACGATGTCGTCCAGGCTTGGCATTGACCGTCTCCCCATGAAGAACAAATAGTGAACGAGCGAGGCGGTTCAACGGAGGGGACGCGATGCGGGTACCGCGGTGCTTGGGCGAGTTCCCCTACCGGCGGGTGCGGCTGGTCTGCCCCTGGTGCCCGGCGCGGAAGGGGGACTACTGCGTCGAGAGGCTGACCGCGCGCCTCGGGCCCCGGGCTTCCATGGAGGACGTCCTCGCGGCCCTCGTCCGGTGCCGGTGGCCGAAGCCGTGGCACGTCAGGCGTCCAGCGAAATATGCGCCCTGGTGTCGGGCGAGGTTCGCCGAGCTCGGTAGCCGCCGGCCGGCCGACCGCCCAGGGTTTGTTAACCGTCCCGGGCGACGACGCTTGACCGGGGGAATCCCCAGCTGCGATCCCTGGCCCGTCAACCGCGAGGTCACCGTGAAACGAATAGCGCGCCCCATCCCGACGAGACCCATTCCCGGGGCGTGACCGCGCGGCGGCAGCCCCTGCAGGAGGCTGCCTTCATGACGATTTTCGTAACCGCCGACCACCACTGGGGCCACGCCGGAATCCTGACTATGGCAGGCCGGCCCTTCACCGACATCGCCGAGCACGACGAGGCCCTGATTGCGGCCTGGAACTCGGTCGTCGGCCCGCGCGACGAGGTCTGGCACCTCGGCGACTTTGCCCTTGGGGCGAGCGCGGAGCGGTGCGCGCAGATCTTCCGGCGCCTGCGCGGCCGAAAGATCCTCGTCCGGGGCAACCACGACAAGACAAAGACGACCGGCTTGGGCTGGCACGCCGTCCACGACTTGGCGACGCCGAAGCTTGCCGGCGAAAGGTGGGTGTTTTCGCACTACCCGATGCGCGCCTGGGTCGGCGCATTCCGGGGCTCGCGCCACTGCTTCGGGCACGTGCACGGCCTGCTGTCGGACACCGCGCAGTCATGCGACGTCGGCGTGGACCGGTGGAGCTACCGGCCGGCCTCGCTGGAGGAGATCAGGGAGCGTATGGCGGCGACGCCCGACGTGCCGGAGGAGATCCGGCTCGGGCGCGCGATGGAGGGCGAGGCGGAGGAGTAAACCTCGCCCGCCCCGGGGGAGGCAGCGGAGCTTAGTGCCAGACTGCATCCGGGGGCGTGGAGACCGGGCGGCTCGCCGTCCAGGCGTCCGCGAGCCGCACCGCGGCCTTGATCTCGATGGGCACCTTCTTGTTGGGATTCCGGCGCAGCTTCTCGCCCATCTTGCGGACGCGATCCACCTGGCTGAGCGTGAGCCAGTACGGCAGGCGGTCGAGGGCGCCGGCGTCCCGGCTCTGCAGGGCCTCCCGTGCCACGACGCCCATGTCGCCGTCTCCGTAGGCGATATGCCAGAGCGTCGCGAGCATGTCGTCGTGGACGAAGACCGTGACGAAGTCCTCAAGCTCCCAGCCGGCTGCGTTGAGGGCGGCGATGATGTCCTCGCCCTTGATCACGGAGATCGACACCTCGCCGCGAAGGCCCACCCCCTTCGGCAACGGCCCGATGGAGACGATGACCTTGGCCTCGGCGAGGCTCCGGATGAAGGCGGTCTGCTCGTCCTGCGACATGCGCTGCTGCAGGAGCAGGTTCTGCTTCGCGGCGGCGATCATCTCTGCCACGCGCGGTTCGAGCGCCTTCGGGAGGCGAGGCGGCGTGAAACGGTCGTGCGTCATGTATTCCTCGTGCGCAGGGCGGGTCGCCCCATGCGCACGAGAAAGGGCCATTGGGGCCGCAGCGTCGAGTCAAGGTTAGAGGTATGGTTACCGTCGAACCTAACCCAATGGATACCCCGGCTGCTCTCGGCCTGCAAGGGGATGTGCTGTTGTACGGTTAACGAGTGGTTAACTCGCGAGGGCGACAAGCTCGTCATAGACGTCGAGAAACTCGGCCGCGCCGCCGTCCTTGCAGACGACGTGGAGATAGGCCGAGAGCAGCGAGTGCCTCGTCTCGGTCTCGCGGCCCTGCAGGGCTTCCCGCAGCACCAGATGCCGCTCGCCCGGCTCGATGACGCGCCGGGTCCAGTGGTCCCTAACCGGGCTGCCGCAGGTGACGACGCGGCGCCCGATCTCGACGATGCCCTGACTATCGAAGGGGTCCATGGCCAGGACCTGCGCGTCCGTCATCCCGGCGGCGCGCACCTCCAGCCACTCGACATCGCCCTCGTCGTAGGAGCCCTCACGAATCCGCGCGACGATGCGGTCGCGCAGGCGGACCTCCCGCTCGCCCTCGGGCATGCCGCGCTCGGCGACGGCCATGATGGCGAGGGCGCTCTCGATGGCGTCGTCGTCGTAGGGGCCGCCGCACGTCGCCGCGGCGTAGAGCACGCGGTGCCGGGAGGCGTGCCGGTCCACGGCCTCGGCCACGCGCTTGAAGGCATCGGCCGGATCGAGGCCGCCCAGGTCGAGGCCGAGGCCCCAGACCGCCGCGCGGGCCGAGGCCTCCCCGGCGGAAAGGGCGCGGAGCCACTCGCGGAAATGAGTGCCTGCGTTGTCGCGGAGCTCGTCGATGTACTGCACGTTGGTCCTCACGGGAAACCGGGGTGGATGGGGAAGGCGATGGCGCCCCTATCGCCGGGCGCGCGACGGAGCGGCTTCAGGTCCGGCGCCTCCCCTCGACCGTGAGCCACCAGGCCTCCTCGGCGGCCAGGCGCTCCATGAGCTCGCGGGCGTGCTCGACCCAGGGATGGGAGCCGGTGAGATGCGGCCGAATCCGCGCCTGCATGCCGGCGAACCCGGCGGCCCGGCGCCCGGCCCACCTCTGCCGCTCGTACCGGTCGACCGGCTTGCCGAGGTCGTCTACGAGCTCGCGCCCGGCGGCGAGGCGCTCCAGGCCGACGAGGACCGCCTGCTCGAAGTCCAGGTCGGACGGGCTCTCGGTGACGTGCGCGCGGCCGCCGGGGGGCGCGGGGACGCGGTCCGGGTAGGCGCGGGACGGAGCGAGGCGCGCGCCGTGCACGGCAAAGGCCTGCGAGGGGTACGGAAAGCCGCGGACCGGCGCCGGCGGGGGCGCGTAGGCCCGCGGCATGGCCGGCTCGGGCGCCGGCGGGACAGAAGGGGGGACGAGGCGAAGATGGGACACTGGCGGGCTCCTAGAAGAGGGCGAGTTGGACGGGGACGTTCGGGCGCGCCGGCGGCAAGGCCCTGCGGCGAGCCGGCTTGGCCGGCGTAGCGGGCGGGCGCCCGAGGTAGGCGTCGATCTCGGACGACGTCACCGTTCGCACCGTCCCACGGATGGCCTTGAACACCGCGGCGCGTGGGGAAGCGGTTCCGCTACCCATTCGCCGCTGGAAGCCGGCGATCTGCGTGTGGATGTCGAGGGTGTCGCTCAGGGGGAACGGCCATAGGGCGGGCGCCACGTCGCCATCGGGCATAGGCCCGGTGGCTAGGATGTAGCCGTGGACGCGGAAGCCCGCGATGATGGAGGCCGCGGCCTCCGTGCGCTCGTCCCCGTTCGCGTCGCGCTCGGAGACGAAGGCGGTGCGGGTCTCGCGCCCGCACTCCACGATTACGACGGCGCTCATGGGGCGGCCCCGTAGTCGAGGATTGCCCGGGCCCGGGCGCAGGCTCGTCCGAGGTCGGTGTCGTCCTCGATCTCAAGCTGGGCGGCAAAGCCGGCCAGAGGCTCGGGCTCGCCGGGGAAGTGCAGGACGCTGTCGAGCTCGGCGAGGGCCGCGTGCGCGGCGGCCGCGTCACCGCCGGCCGGCACGATGACGAATCCCTCACGGGTCAGGCGGTCCATGATGTCCTGTGCGAGGATGTGCGACGGGACGCGGCCTTCCCGGGCGGCGAGGACACCGGCGATGTGCGAGACGGGAGGATGGCGGCTGTTCATGGGGCAGTCCTCGGTTTCAGTTTGGGAAGGCGGGCGTAGCGAACCGGGGCCACCGGGGCGGGCGGAGGCTTCGGTTCCGGCACGGGCTCCGGCGGCGCCGCGCGGCCGTCCTCGTAAAGGGCGAGCGCCTCGGCGAGGTCGACGACCGCCGCCCGCGCTGCGCAGAGGAGATCCGCCTCGACGCGGGAGAGCGTCGCCAGCAGCGCGCGGTCGTAGCCGCCCTCAATGGCGGCCGCCTTCACCGCCGCCTTCGCGAGCGCGAGGCGGCGCCGGGTCTCGACGGCGTCGACGCCGTAAAGCTGGTCGACGAAGATGGAGCGAGGCCTAGAGGGCATCACGACCTCCTGCTCGGGAACTCGGAGGAGGCGCAGAGCCAGCAGACCGCCGGCATCTCGGGATGGGACCGCAGGACCACGCGGTCGGCTATGTCGTGCTCCTCGCCGCAGGCCTGGCAAGCGAACGTCGTCGCCGCGTAGAGGGCGTATTCCTCAACCGCCTCGGCGGCGCGCTGGCGGGCGTCGAAGTCGTAGTCGTCGAAGGCCCGGGTCATGCGGCCCTCCTCGCCCGCCTGGTGGCGGCGGACCGGAGCGCGACGGCGCGGCGGTCGACGCGGGGCGGCTGCACGCCGGCCTCGGTCAGGGCGCGACGCACGGTCGTGTAGTGCAGCCCGAGCGCGGCGCAGGCGGCATCTATCGTCCCGAGGCGCAGCACGGCGGCGACCGCCTGGGCCTCCTGCTCCGGAGTCGTCGAACGGTGGTAACCGCGAATCGGCGCGGCGCCCATGGCTTTGCGCGCCTCGGCCCGGCCCTCGACGGCCAGCCTTTGCAAGGTCCATTTGCCGAGCCAGAACCAGCGCTCCAGGACCGCGTGCTCGCCGCAGTCGTCCCAGACCCGGGCGACGAGCTTGGCGGACGGGCGGACGTAGATGTCCTCGTCAGGGTGAGCGAGACCGCGGGGCATCACGCAGCCTCCCCGAAGAGATCGATCTGGCCGGGAAGGCCATGGGGACGAGGCGCCGAGGCCTTCTTGGCGGCGCGGGCGGCAGCCTTGCACTCGCGCTTGGCCTCGGCGGCGAGGCGCTTGGGCGTGGCGCCCCTCATGACCCCGACGCGGTCCGGGCCGCCATGAGCCATCTTCCGGAAGTCGTCATAGCCCCGGAAATCCCCGTCCTCCAGGATGCGGCGCAGCTTGTCGAGCACCGGCACGCCGTCCGGGTCCATCATCGTCGCGACCTCGGGCACCTCCTCCATGATCATGGCCTTGGGCTGGAGCTCGACGATGAAGCGCGCGAACTCGTAGACCAGGCCGTTCCGGGGGTCGTAGACGTCCTGCTTCCCGCCCTTGGAATAACCCTGGCAGGGCGGCCCTCCGCAGACGACGTCGAGCTCGCCGACCTTCATGCCGAGCGTTTCCAGGATGCGCTCGGACGTGAGCTTCCGGACGTCTCCGACGAACACGTGGCTCACGCCCGGCATCGAGGGGTCGCCCGAGATCAGCCCGGCCCCGGCGAGGCCAAGCCGCTTGTCCGTGAGCTTGCCGTCGACCTTCACGGCGCCGTCGGCGACGGTGACGCCCGCCGCCTTGAACGACTTCGTGAGGAATCGCTCCATCCGGACGCCGTCCTCCGGCGTCACGAAGTGCATCGTGAACTGACCGTACCTGCACAGGTTCAGGCAGTAGGTGACGACCGCGCCGCAGTCGTATTCGGCGGCGGCCACCACCTCGTAGCCAGCCTGGATCAGGCCAAAGGACATGCCCCCGGCACCGGCGAAGAAGTCCATCGCCTTCGGCTTGCGGGCGGCGCGGGCACGGTCGGCGGCGACCTTGCCGGGGAGGATGAGGCCCGTCGGAGCCATGATGTAGTCCCTGGAGCCGAGCATCAGGCGAAGACCCTCTGAGCGCGGACGAGGACCTCGCCGGCGGCGTCGCAGAGCTCGACCGGCTCCGGTGCGCGCGGCACGTAACGAACGTCGCGCTGCAGACCGAGGGCCAGCAGGACGGAATCGCCCGGAGCACGCCGTCCCAGGAGAACGTCGGAGACGTATTGCGGCGAGCAGCCCGCCCCCTCCGCCCAGCGAGCTTGCCCCCCGGCTTCTTTACATGCCGCCCGCAGACGCGAGACGACGTCAGTCTCTCGAAGTGCCCGTGCCACCCGACGCCCCCAAATCCTGTTGTACGCGGATATAGGTAGCCCTCGGCCCGAAAGATACAAGAGATTATTTTGAACTTTACCTCAAAAACTCAAGTCGACCGATTAAGTGGTATCATTAAACTGTTTAATGGTGTCATTTAATGCTCAACATGTCGCAGGTCAGGCCCCTTGGATACTTTCCGGGATGGGTGGCACGATACTCCTGTCAGCGGATCTCGGGAGCATGCCGATGAGAGAGACCCCCCTATGGCTCGTGACGCTGGAGGCCCGCCCTGGCGGTCGCCTGCGCCGCGTCGAGCTCCTCGAATCCCTCCCGCCCGAGGGGACTGTCGTCGACACGCGCGGCGGCCACGCCGTCGTCCGGAGCGGGGCCCTGGTGCCGGTGTCGGAGCAGGCGGCGGAGGACCTCGTCGACCCCGCCGGCGCGAGCGAACGCCGGTACCGGGCCGCCGTCGTCGCGGCGGGATGGCCGGACCGGCTCACGCGAATCGTCGCCGAGCCGGGGCACGACTGGCAGGCCGACGGCGCCTACCCGGCCGACGATGACGAGCTCGCTCACGTCTACTGTGCCCGCGTTGCCGGCCGGCACGTCTGGGTCCGCAACGTCACGTACCCCGAGGCGGTCGCTCTCGGCGTCGTCCCCTAGTCGATTTCCACCCCGCCCTTCAGCATCACCCCATCACCAGGAGACACTGATGTCGCTTCGTTCTTTCGTCGCTTCCGTCATGCGGTCCGTAGCCGCCGCCATGGCCCGCGCCCCCCGCCTCGTCTGGGACGGCACGCGCTACGTCCTCCGCGCCGCGGCCTCCGTCCTGCCGACGCCCCCGCAGGAGGAGGCCATGGCCGAGGAGGAGCTCATGCGCGAGCTCTCTCGCCCCCGCGTGCTTCCCAAGGCAGACGTGGTCGAGCCGGACGCCCGCGAGGAGTGGGGCCGCGCCGCCGGCGACCATCTCTTCCCCTGCGGCGAGGAGCGCGCAGCCGGCGTCCTCGACGAGCGCGCTCGCGCGTATCTGGACAGCCTCGACGTGGAGGAGAGGGCCGCGCTCCTGGCGTACGAGGCGAAGCACATCGGGCAGTTCCTCCTCGGCGAGCGGGCGCTCAAGGGGCTCCCGCCGGTCCCGACGGCGGCGCAGTGGACGGATGCCGAGAAGGCTCGCCTCGCCGCCCTGGCCGGGCCGGTCCGCGAAGGCCGCGCAGTCATCCAGGCGAAGATCGACGAGGTCGCCGCCACGATGCGCGAGCCGGTCCCGGCGCCGCGCCCCCGGGCCGCCTGACGCCCGCAGCCACTCCGGAACGACGAAGGCCGCCCCTCATCAGGGCGGCCTTCTTTATTTGCGCTGACTGAGCCCGTCACGGGGTCGTGGCCCTGGATTCTTGCTGCGCGCCGCCGAATCGTGCGCACGAAGGCACGAGTTAGCCCCGGGCGCGCTTGGCCGCCAGCGCCGCCATCTGGCGCTGCAACCGGAACCGCGCGGCGCGCTCGGCCTGCTCCTGGCGGGCGGCCTCCGCACGCTGGGCCGCCATCTCCTCGGCGAGGACCCGGTCGTAGACGAGGCGCGCCGTCTGGGCGCGGATCGCGTTCGCAGCCTGGCGGTCGGCCTGGCGCACGGCACGCTCCTGGATGAGGGCGGAGCCGATGCCCAGGGCCATGCTCTGCATGCCCCTGTCGAAGGCGCCGGCGACCTGGTGAGCGGACGTGTGGTAGGTCATGGCGGGCCTCCGTGGAGCGGGTGTGCATTGGAGATCGCAGCTCTCGAATCCGTCCTCAAGAGTCCCGCGCCGGAAGCCTGTGATCGGGGTGAAAGAACCCCTGGGCGCTATGGTTAACGAGCCCTGACGGCCAGCCATTCTCCCTGCAGGGACGTCTCCGTTACTTCGGCGTACGGCACGCCCAAGGGCGCTCGGCGCACGTCACGGGGTCGCCGCGAACGTCACGGCCCGACATGAAAAAGGCCGCCCGGGATGGGGCGGCCTCGAAGGCGGGGCGGTGATGGCGTCTACGCCGGCGGTGGCTTGGCCGGGCGGAGCAGGCGGGCCGTGAGGGCGCGGCTCGCGAGCGGGCGCTCCCAGCCGTGCTCTTCGACGAGCCGTTCCATCGCCTTCGCGAAAATCGGCTCGATCCGCACCGCCATGTCGGCGAAGGGCTCGCCGTCGCGCATGCGCTCGAAGACCTTGCGGGCCCGGAGTATGCCACGCAGCCCGTCGGCGATGGCGCTGTCGAGCTCCGCCGCCCGCTTGGCCTTTTCGCGGGACCGCTGGGCGCGGCCGCGCGCGTTCTCCTGTGACTTGGCGAGCCTGGTCGCCGGGGACGCGGGCCGGGCCGGCGCCTCCTCGGGCGCCTCCGGATAGGGGCCGGGCGCGAATCCGGCCAACTGGTCGGCGAAGGCGGCGGCCCAGCGGGCGCGTTCGGTCTCGGTCTGCATGGGAGCATCGTGCCCGCACGTCACGCATGGGACCAGACCGACCGTGACGTGCGGGGGTTGGCCGTTGCGTGCGCCCCGGCGACCGTGGCCCATGGCACGTCTCTCCCTATCCCTCGAAGTCGACGCCGAATCCTTCCAGCGCGTGGTCGACCGCTAGGTCGCCGCCGACGTCCAGGCCGCCATGGTGGCGGGCCTGAACGCCGCGGGCGAGGTCCGTGGTGCGCTCGGTCAGCAAGGGCATGGCGACGGCGTTCGACCGGCCCACGCCCTTCACGCTGGCGGGCGTGACGTTGTATCGGGCGACGGCCCGCACGGACGGCGGCGACCGGTCGGTGTTCATCTACATCCGTGACCAGACCGCCCTCCACCTCGACGTCCACGTCGAGGGCGGCACGCGACGCGCTGGGGCCCCCCTCACGACCATCACCGGCTTCTTCGTTCTCGGCTACCCGACCTCGTAGTCGAGAAAATTGGCTTCTCGGCCACCGCTTCACAGCAACTTGTCAGGTAACGGACATCTTTGCGCCGGGAAGTTCGCTACTGGACAACCCGATTGCCGCCGACCGACGAAGTTCCGTGACAAAATCCCCCCTGCGCTCCCTCGACGGCAACCTGCTGCTCGAAGCCCTCCACGACGCCGACCGCGGCCTGTTGGCCCCGCATGCCGAGCGGCGCGAGGTCGGACGCGGCGACGTGCTGTTCCGGGCCGGCGACGACGTCAGCCACGTCACCTTCCCGGCCCAGGGCTGCGTCGTGACGCTCGTGGTGCCGCTCCAGGACGGCAAGTCGGTCGAGACCGCCACCGTCGGTCGCGAAGGCGCCATCGGCGGCGTGGTCAGCCAGGGCTACCTGCCAGCCTTCGGGCAGGCCGTGGTGCAGGTCGCCGGCCCGGTCATCCGCATCAACGCCGACCGCCTGGCCGAGGCCAAGCACGCCTCGAAGACCGTTCGCGACCTGTTCGTGCGCTACGCCGACTGCCTGCTGGCGCAGGTGCTGCAGTCGGTCGCCTGCAACGCCGCTCACACCATCGAGCGACGCTGCATGCGCTGGCTCCTGACCCTGCAGGATAGGCTGGGGACGCCCGACCTGCCGGTGACCCATGAGGTGCTGGCCGACATGCTCGGGGTTCGGCGCGCCTACCTCACGGAGGTGTTGGGACGCCTGCGACGCGACGGCTTGATCGAGATCGGCCATAGGCGGCTGACGCTTCCGGACCGGGCGCGGGCCGAGGCGGCCTCGTGCGAGTGCCACGCCGCCGTACGGCACCACTTCGCCGAGGTTCTCGGGGCCATCTACGCCCCGGGCGGCCGGATAGTTGCCGTCGACGCTAGCGAGCCGGACAGGCTCAAGCCACCCTCTCCCACGGTCACGCTTAGGGAGCTGGCTCCGTGAACCTCGACTTCACGAACCGGCCCCTCGTCGAGGACGACGCGCGCCTCGCCGCGCTCGCCGCGTTCGACATCCTCGACACGCCGCCCGAGCGCGGCTTCGACGACATCGTCAACCTCGCGCGCCGCCTCTGCGCCGCGCCCGTCGCCCTGATCAGCCTGGTCGACCGCGACCGCCAGTGGTTCAAGGCGCGTGCCGGCTTCCCGCCCTGCGAGACCGACCTCGACCGTTCGGTGTGCAAGTTCGTTCTCGCGGAGCCGGGCGTCCTGCAGATCGCGGACCTGACGCTCGACCCCCGGACCCGGAGAAACCCGCTGGTGACCGGCGTGCCGCACCTGCGCTTCTACGCCGGCGCGCCGCTGCGCACGCCCGAGGGCCAGGTGCTAGGTAGCCTGTGCGTGATCGACCACGTCCCGCGCCCGGGCGGCCTGATCGCGGAACAGGTCGAAGACCTGGAGGCGCTCGCCCGGCAGGTCATGGACCAGCTATTGTTGCGCCGGTCGCTCGCCGACCGCGACTGCGCTTGGCGCCAGGGCGAGGCGGTAGCCTGGACCCTCGCGGGGGTCGCGGCGGCCGGCGGCGACCTCGACGCGAGCTTCCGCGCCGTGCTCGCCGGCGCGTTGCGCGCCGTGCCCACCGCCGAGGCCGGCGCGGTCGAGATCCGCGAAGGGGATTCCCTGGTCTACCGTGCCGTCACCGACGCGCTCGCGCCTCATCTGGGTCTTCGCCTCCCGGTCCGTGGAAGCCTCGCGGGTGCCTGCTACCTCGACGACGTGCCGCTCCGCGTTCCCGACATACAGCAAGACCATCGGGTCGAGCGGGATCTCGCCGAAAGCCTGCGGATGAGGTCCTGCCTTCTGGTGCCTGTGCGGCGCGGCGGCGTCGCGGTCGGCGTGCTGAAGCTTCAGTCGAGCAGCCCGGACGCCTTCGCGGAGGATGACCTGCAGGTTTTGGGCGTCTTCGCCAGTTCGGTCGCCTCCGGGCTCGCCGAGGCAGGCGAGCTCGCCGCGACGAGGGCGGCCGCCCGGACCGAGTACCGGCGCCGCGCCGTGTTCGACAGCGCGCACGACTACGCCATCGTCCTGCTCGACCTCGACGGCAAGGTCACGGACTGGAACGCCGGGGCGACCAGGATCCTCGGATGGCACCCCGAGGAGATGTGCGGAAAGCCTGCCGACGCATTCTTCACGGCCGAAGACCGACGCGACGGCATCCCGGCCATTGAGATGCGGTCCGCGCTGGAGGAAGGTCGGGGCATCGACGAGCGCTGGCACCTGCGCAAGGATGGCAGCCGCTTCTGGGCCAACGGCGAGATGATGGTGCTGCGCGACGAGGGCGGCGCGGCCATCGGATTCGTGAAGATCCTGCGCGACCGGACGGAGCAGAAGCAAAGCGCCCTCCGGCTGCAGGAGAGCCAAGACCGCTACCGGCTGGCGGCGCGTGCCACCAACGACGCGATCTGGGACTGGAACCTCGCCACCAACCACGTTCTCTGGAACGAAGCCCTCGGGGAGGCCTACGGCCACGCCTCGGACGCGGTGGAGCCGACCGGCGACTGGTGGATCGCGCAGATCCATCCCGACGACCGGGCACGGGTCGACGCCTCGATCCACGCCGTCATCGACGGCGCCGGCACGGCCTGGTCGGACGAGTACCGCTTTCGCCGCGCGGACGGCTCCTATGCGCACGTGTTCGACCGGGGCTACGTCCTGCGCGACGAGGCCGGCCGGGCCGTCCGGATGATCGGCGCGATGCTCGACCTGACAGAGCGCAAGCAGGCCGAGGACGCCTTGCGCGAGAGCGAACGGCGGTTCGGGCTTGAGCGCGGCCTGCTGGAGGCGATCTTCCGCCAGGCCCCGGTCGGCATTTCCATCGCCGGGGCCGGGGCCGGCGTGCCGTCGTCGCTGAACGCCAAGGCCGAGGAGCTTCTCGGCCACGGGCTCGGGACGGAGGGCGACGCCCGCTACGTCTCCTACGGTGCCCTGCACACGGATGGTCGCCGGTACGATCCGGCGGAGTACCCGACCCTGCGCGCCTTGCGGGAGGGCGAGACGGTGCGCGGCGAGGAGATGCGCTACCGTAACCCCGGGACGGGCGAGGTGCGCCTCCTGGAGGTGTCGAGCGGTCCCGTGCGTGACGCCGAGGGCGCGATCCAGGCCGCGGTGACCGTGCTGGTCGACGTCGGGGACCAGCGCCGGGCGGATGCCGAGACGCGTCGCCTCGCCGCCCTGGTCGAGCAGAGCCAGGACTTCATCGGCCTGGCGGCTCCCGACGGGAGCGTCGACTTCGTCAACGAGGCCGGCCGGCGCCTGATCGGCTTGACCGACCTCGCCGCGGCCCGGGCCATGCCCATCGTCGACTACTTCATGCCGGAGGAGCACTCGCGCGTCCTCGACGAGGTGCTGCCGGCGGTCGAGCGGGACGGCTTCTGGGAGGGCGAGCTGAAATTCCGGCACATGGTCACCGGGGCCGCGGTCCCGGTCCTCTACAACCTCTTCCCCGTGCGCGGTGCCGACGGACGCAGGCTCGGCTACGGCACCGTCACCCGCGACCTCACCGAACAGAAGCGGGCGCGCCAGGCGCTGCAAGCTAGCGAGGCGACCCTGCGGGCGGTCTTGGATACGGTGCCGGTCGGCATCCTGTTCGCGGAGGCGCCCTCCGGCCGCATCATCGGCGGCAACAGGCGGCTGGAGGAGATCTTTCGCCATCCCGTCCTACCCTCGCCCGACGCCGACAGCTACGGTGAGTGGGTCGCCTTCCATGAGGACGGTAACCGGGTGGCGCCGGAGGAGTACCCGCTGAGCCGCCTCATCCGGGAGGGGGTCGAGCACGCCGAGATGCGGTGCGAGTACCAGCGCGGCGACGGCAGCCGCCTCTGGATCGAGATCGCGGGTGCGCCGATGCGCGACGAGGCCGGGAAGAAGGTCGGTGCGGTCGTCGCCGTGGCCGACATCAATGCCCGCCGTCGGTCCGAGGAACGGCAGGAGCTGCTCAACCAGGAGCTCTCGCACCGTATGAAGAACCTGCTGGCGATGGTGCAGGCCATCGCCGCCTCGACATTGCGCGGCGCCACCGACATGGAGGCGGCGCGCGAGGTCCTGGGCAGCCGGCTGGTCGCGCTCGGCAAGGCGCACGACGTGCTCCTCGGCGGTGCCGCGGAGAGCGCCTCCCTGTCGGCCGTGGTCCGGGAGGGCGTCGGCGTGCAGGAATCGGCCGGTCGGCGCGTCTCGTTCGCCGGGCCGGACGTCGAGATCGGCGGCAAGGCCGCGCTGTCCCTCGCGCTGACCCTGCACGAGTTGACGACGAACGCGGTCAAGTACGGCTCGTTGTCGGTGCCGGACGGCGAGGTCGCGGTGAACGCGTCCCTGGTCGGAACGGAGGGGGCGCCGCGGCTGCGCATCGCCTGGACCGAGCGCGGGGGCCCGCCGGTCGTGCCGCCAACCCGGAAGGGGTTCGGATCGCGGTTGATCGAGCGTGGGCTGACGGCGCAGGTCAACGCCAGCCTCGCCCTCGACTATCGCCCCGAGGGGGTGAGTTGTGTCGTCGAGGCCTCGCTGGCCGATTTCCAGGCGGTCGCATGAGGGTGCGACGCAACGAAGGGCCGGGCGACCGGTTGCCATGACGGATAACCCGAGCGCGACGACAGCCCTGGTGGTCGAGGACGAGATGCTCTGCCGCCTGGAGGTCCGCGACCTCCTGGAGGCCGACGGCTATGCCGTGGTCGAGGCCGGCAACGCGGCCCAGGCGCTCGAAAGGCTCGACGACGCGGTCGGGCTGGTGGTCACCGACGTTCGCATGCCGGGACCGATGGACGGCCTCGCGCTCGCGCGCGAGGTGATGCGCCGCCGCCCGAACATGGCCGTCGTGGTCGTCTCGGCGCTGGTGGCCCCGCGGCCCGGGGACCTGCCTGACGGCATTCCCTTCGTCGCCCGTCCCTATCTGGAAAGCCGTCTGCATGAGGCCATCAGCGAGGCGCTGGCGGCGAGGGCCGCGCACGGTTGAAGTGGACGAAACCTCGTCCCCCCGCCAATGGGCGCATCCCCCGGGACCCGAGCGCGTTGACGTCCGCTCACGGCCTTGGGGGCCGGATAGGGAAACCCACCATGCAATCGGACACGCCGCGCCCGGGGGACGACCCGATGCCGCCCATCGGCGACCCGCCGCCGGACACGGCCCCTCCCGAGGGCGATCCGCCGACCGAGCCGCCGGCGCCGCAGCCGCCCGGCCCGATCAACCGGACCTGAGACCCTGGGCGGCGGGTCGCGCGCACGCGTCCCGCCGCCTGTCGTTCGCGGGGAGCGAAGAGGCCGCACCGCTCCGTCCGCGTCAGCCGGCAGGGATACGCAACCGTCCCGGGACCACGCGGAACGCCTCGGCGACCTGGGCGGCGGAGTAGGGCTTGCGCACGAGGTCGAAGCCGTGCGTGCCCTCGCGGGCCAGCACGTCGCTGTAGCCGGACGTGAGGATGATGGGCAGCTCGGGGACGAGCGTCCGCAGGCGCCGGGCCAGCGCGACCCCGCCCATGCCGGGCATCACCACGTCCGAGAACACCGCGTCGAACCGGTCCGGGTCCCGCTCGATCGTGGCGAGGGCCTCCTCGCCGTTCTTCGCCCAGACGGTAGCGTGGCCGAGCTCCTCCAGGATCTGCGTGCAGAACCGCCCGACGTCGAGGTTGTCCTCGACGACGAGGATGCGGAGCGCCCGTCCGTCGGGGGCCGCCTTCGGCTCCTCCGGGGCGTCCTTCGCGGGTGCCTCGACCTGGGGCAGGTAGAGGGTGAAGGTCGTCCCCCGGCCGGGTTCGCTCGCGACGTCGACGTCGCCGCCCGACTGCTTGGCGAACCCGATGACCTGGCTGAGGCCGAGGCCGGTGCCCTTGCCGACCTCTTTCGTCGTGAAGAAGGGCTCGAAGATGTGCGGGAGAACCGCCGGGCCAATGCCCGCCCCCTGGTCGGTCACCGAGACCGCCACGAACGGTCCGCTCGTGCCGGCATGCCCACGGATCTCGGGCAGGCCTCGCCGACATTCGAGCCGCAGGGTGACAGTGCCTTCGCCGTCCATCGCGTCCCGGGCGTTGACCGCCATGTTGATCAGCGCCGTCTCGAACTGGCTCGGGTCGGCGAAGACGTGGCAGGCGACCGTCGGCGGTACCTCTACGACGACCCGGATGCGGGCGCCGGAGACCGAGGCCAGCATGTCGGCGGTCGCGGCGATGCGCGCGCCGACATCGAAGGTCTCGGGCATCAGCGACTGGCGGCGGGCGAAGGCGAGGAGCTGGCCGGTGAGCTTGGCGGCCCTGTCTACGGTGTCGGAAACCGCGTCCATGTAACGGCGGCGGCGCTCCTCCGGCAGGTCGGGCTTGCGCAGCAGGTCGACCGACGAGCGGATGATGGTCAGCAGGTTGTTGAAGTCGTGGGCCACGCCCCCGGTCAGTTGCCCGACCGCCTCCATCTTCTGGGCCTGGCGCAGGGCCTCCTCTGCCTTGGCGAGTTGCTCCAGGTCGCGCAGCCGTTGGGTCACGTCGGTCGCGTACTGGAAGGCGCCGATCCGGCCGCCGTCGGCGTCGCGCAGCGGGGTGAAGGCCAGTTCGTAGTAGGGCCTCTTGCGGTCGGGGTCGCCGAACTCCTCGACCAGCGTGAACGCTTCGCCCGACAACGCCCGCGCCCAGACGGCCCGCGCCTGGGCCTGCTGCTCGGGAACGTCCGACAGGAGCCCGATCAGGTCGTCGCCGACCCGTGGGCGGACCCCGTAGATGGCCTCGAACTCGTCGGCGTAGGCGCGGTTGAGGGCGAGCAGCCGGAAGTCCGGGCCGAGGGCGCAGACGAGGGCGTCGGTGACCTCGAACACGTCGGCCCAGAGCTTGCGCTGCGCGAGCGCCTCCTCGACCCGGCGTTCCAGGTGAGCGTTGAGTTCGCGCAGGTCCCGCTCAGCGAGCTTGCGGTCGTGGATGTCCTCGACGACGCCGTACCAGGCGACGATGGCCCCGGTCCCGTCCCGGCGGGGCTGGGCGCGGGCGCGCATCCAGCGGTAATCGCCCGTCGCGGCCATGCGGAGCCGGTAATCGACGTCGACGGGGTCGCCCGAGGCGAGGCACGCCGTGAAGACCGTGACCGTCGATGGGACGTCGTCGGGATGGACCGCCCTGATCCAACCGGACCCGTAGGGCTCGCGCGGCCCCTGGCCGGTCAGGGTCAGCCATCGGTTCGAGAACGAGGTGATGTTGCCCTGTGGGTCGCAGGTCCAGGGAACCTGCGGGTTCAGTTCGACGGTGTGCCGGAAGTGATCCTCGCTCTCGCGCAACGCCGCCTCTCCGAGGACGCGGGTGGTCGTCTCGCCGGTGACGCAGAGCAGGCCGGCGACCTTGCCGGCCTCGTCGATGGCCGGCGAGTAGGTGAAGGACCACCAGCTGCGTTCGGGCGTGCCGTCGCGCGAGAGGTCGAGCGGCATGTCGGTCAGGGTCATGCTCCCGCCGGCGAGCGTCTTGTCGACGAGGGGGCCGATCTCATCCCAGATGCTGGCCCAGACCTCCCGGAAGGGCCGGCCCAGGGCCGTGTCGAGCCGGTAGCCGAGGATCGGGCGGTAGGCGTCGTTGTAGAAGCAGAGCAGGTCCGGGCCCCAGGCGAGGAACATCGCCGTCGGGCACGACAGCATCTGCGCGAGCGTGGACTTCAGGGCCGGCGACCACGCCTCCGGCGTACCGAGGGAGCTGTCGGACCAGTCGCGCGCCCGGATCTCGGCGCCGGTGACGCCGCCCGATGGAAGGAACGGGAATGGTTCGCTCACGCCGGACCGGACCCCGCGACCGCTGTTCGGCCTGCCCGATCCGGGAGGCACGGCGGCAAGTTGCCCGGGAGTTCGCACGAGCCAAGTGTAGAGGTGACAAGGAACGGCCCGGTCTGCATGCGGGGCCTATCGCCCACGAAGGTGGCCCGGGCAATCGGACGGCCTGTCACGCCTCGTCCCCAGGCGGCGCGGGCGCGGGACGCTCGCCTCCGATGTCGCCCTCCCCGGGATCGGCCGGCGGCAGGTTCGGCGGGGGCACGCGGCCGGGACTGGGCGGCGTCGGCAGGCCGATGTCCTCCGTGACCGTGGGAAGGTCGTCGGTGCCCTCGTCGCCTTCCATCGCCACGCCCCTCGCTCGACAGCGGAGGATAACGCGGAAGTGGCCGGGAGGTCGCGGCCGATCCACGGTAATCCGGTCAGACTTGCCGCATCGCCGCCGTGGCCCTCGCCCAGCGCCTCGAAGTAACGGCCGTGGAGGACGGGGCGTCGATCTTCCTCCCGAGCGTGCCCGGCGTGAGCGAACTATTGTGCGAAGTCGCGGCCCGGGCCATCACCGCCCTGGGCCCCGGCAGGATCACCGACGGCGTCAGGGAAGCCCGCCCGACGTGGAGCTCCGCTATTCCCTTCATGACGCGGTCCCATTCCCGGGGTCTTTGTGGAGCGCCAGGACCGCAAGCTTGCCGTCCCACGGGGCCGGGGACGGGAACACCTCCCCGAGGAAAGCCAGGAACGCCCTCACGTTCGGACTGCCGCGACGGCTCTCGGGCCACAGCGCGGTGATGACGGAACGCTCGACCGCGAACTCCTTCAGGACCGGCACCAGCAAGCCCCGCTCGACGTAGGGGGCTGCGATGTATGTCGGCGAGATGCCGATGCCGCCGCCGGCCACCAGGATGGTCGCCACCGCGTCGCTGAAATCCGTGACGATGCCGGCGTCCGGGGCCAGTTCGACCGTGCGGCCGCCGATCCGGAACGGCCAGCGCAGGGCCTGGCCCGTACTCTGGAAACGGAAGTTCACGCAGTCGTGGTCGACCAGCTCGTCGGGGTGCCTCGGAGTCCCGCGGCGCTCCAGGTAGGCGGGCGACGAGAACGCGCAGAGCCGGTGCGGCGCGAGGCGCCGGGAGACCAATCGGGAGTCGGAGAGTTCCCCGACGCGGATGGCGACGTCGATGCCCTCCTCGACGAGGTCGGCGAAGCGGTCGCCGAGGCGCAGGTCGACGGATAGCCGCGGGTGGCGCTCGCGGAAGCGCGGAAGCGCCGGCGCCAGCAGGTGCACGCCGACCGGAACGGGCGCCGTCACCTTCAGGACGCCGGCCGGTTCCGAGCGTGCTGCCACGGCGGCCTGCTCGATCTCCTCGGCCTCGCGCAGGAGGCGCAGCGCCCGCTCATGCAGGTCGCGGCCCTCCGGCGTCAGGGTCAGCGAACGCGTGGTCCGGGTGAACAGGCTCAGGCCCAGCCGCCCTTCCAGCCGCTGCACGCTCTTGCTGACCGCGGACGGCGATATGCCCAGCGAGCGCGCGGCGGCCGTGTAGCTGCCGAGCGAGGCCGATCGCGCGAAGGCGATGATGCCGGTGAGCCGGTCGAGGCCGATCTGTTCCATGAAGGCAGGAGTGAACCGACAACAAGCCCGATTATCAAGCTCGAAGCGCTGCCCCATCCTTCTTCCCACAGGCGCCATCGGGGCGCCGTCGGGAAGGATCATCGTCATGAACAGCACTCTTCAGGACCGCACCGTCGTCATCTTCGGCGGCACCTCCGGCATCGGCCTCGCGGCCGCCCAACAGGCCAAGGCGGAGGGCGCCGAGGTCATCGTGGTCGGCTTCAACGCCGAGGGCGCCGAGCGCGTGGCCGCCGAGAACGGCTTTGCCGGTTGGCGCGCCGCCGACGTGACCCGCCCCGAGACCATCGCGGCGGCGCTCGCCGACGTCCCCCGAGTCGACCACCTCGTCCTGCTCGCCGGCACCTTCGTGGCCGGCAAGGTGCTGGAGGCCGAGGTCGATTACCTGAAGCGCGCCTTCGACGAGCGGATCTGGGCGGCGGTGCACACCCTACGCGCGCTCGGCGACCGGCTGGCCCGGGACGGCTCCGTCACCTTCATCTCCGGTGCCCTGGCGGATCGCCCAAGCGCCCAGGGCACCGCGGTCCTCGCCGCCGCCTCGGCCGCGATGGAGGCGTTCGCGCGCGGCCTCGCCCTCGAACTGGCCCCGGTGAGGGTCAATACGCTCTCGCCAGGCACCACCGACACCCCGCTCCTGGCCCGCACGCTCGGCGCCCACCGCGACGCCTACGTCGCCGCGCTCACCGAGAAGCTGCCGCAGCGCCGCCTCGGCACGGCGGAGGAGGCGGGCGCCGCGGTCGTCTTCCTGATGGGCAACGGCTTCATGAACGGCGAGACGTTGCACGTCGACGGCGGCGCCCGTCTCGTTTGAGCGCCGTCACCCGCCGCGGCCTGCCTGTCACCGCGAACCCTACCCACCGCAGTCACGGTGGGACAGTTTCCTCGCTCGGTGTCAGCTCCCCGGTGCCTCTTCGACCCGGTATCGAAGCCAGACCATGCCGCCCTCAAGCGTCTCGGTGTGGAAGTGGCGGAGCGCCTGCCCAGCCCCTGGGCGCTCGTCGGGCCCGCCCTGGTACTCGAAGATCGTCTGCACGCCCGCGAGGCCATCCACGGCAGGCTGGATGAGCACGCTGATCTCGTCGATGAGCCCCGCCTTCAGGAAAGCGCCGTTGATGCCGGCGCCCCCTCCAGCAGCAAGGTCTCCACGCCGAACACCTCGCCCAGCGCATTCATGGCCTTGGCGAGGTCCCGTCCGTCCGGGCCGGCGAACACGTAGGACACGCCGTCCTCCCGCAACTCCGCCAGGTAGGCGTCGGACACCCCTTCCGAGAGGACGGCCACGGCGTAGTCGCCGTGCAGGTGGTCCTGCCCGTAATGCACCTTGCCGTGCGGGTCGATGGCGACAGCGAGGTCCCGGTCCTTCCGGTCGCCGACGAACGGCTCGCGCGAGGAGACGCCCGGCCCTGTCACCGTCCGGGCCTTCCCCTTCGAGATCTCCTGCATGGTGACGCGCCCGCACATCCAGCCCTGAGCGCCGAACTTAGCGGAGACCTCGTCGTAGTGCTTGCGGAGCCGTCCGGCGTCGACGCCGGCGGCCGGCCTGGTGAACCGGCTCGGATGCAGCTTGCCGTCGATGGACGTCACCATGTGGCAGATGATCTTCGGACGCATCGGCTTGCCTCCTTCGCCCCGCCTCATGCCGCCTCCGGCATGCGGTCGAGGAGCTTGTCGAGGGTGATCGGGTAATCCCGAACCCGAATACCGGTGGCGTTGTAGACCGCGTTCGCCACCGCCGCGCCGACCCCGCAGATGCCGAGCTCGCCCACGCCCTTGGCCTTCATGGGCGAAGACATCGGGTCGACCTCGTCGAGGAAGATGACTTCCTGATGCGGGATGTCGGCGTGGACCGGCACCTCGTACCCAGCGAGGTCGTGGTTGGCGAAGAACCCGCGCTTGGTGTCGACCGCGAGCTCCTCCATCAGGGCCGCGCCCGTGCCCATGGTCATCCCGCCAATGACCTGGCTGCGGGCCGACTTCGGGTTGAGGATGCGCCCGGCCGCGCACACCGCCAGCATCCGGCGGACCCGGGTCTCGCCAGTGTAGGCGTCGACGCCGACCTCGACGAAATGCGCCCCGAAGGTCGATTGCTGCTGCTTCTTCGAGATGTCGCCGAACTCGATGGTGTCCTCGGCCGAAACCTCACCCTTGCTCGCCGCCTCGCCGAGCGGCACCGCGCGGTTGCCGGCCCGCACCTGCCCGTCGGCGAACACCGCGTCGGCCGAGTTGATGCCGAGGCGCTGCGCCACCGCCTCGCGCAGCTTCACGCAAGCCGCATAGACGCCGGCCGTCGAGGAGTTGCCGCCGAACTGCCCGCCGGACCCGGACGAGACCGGGAAGGCGGAGTCGCCTAGGCGGACAACCACCTTGTCGAGCGGCAAGCCCATCATCTCGGCGGCGGTCTGGGCGATGATGGTGTAGCTGCCCGTGCCGATGTCGGTCATGTCGGTCTCGACCGTGACCGTACCGTCGGCGGCCAGCCGCACCCGCGCGCCGGACTTCATCACCATGTTGTTGCGGAACGCCGCCGCCATGCCGATGCCGACGAGCCATTGCCCGTCGCGAACCTGGCCCGGCTTCGCGTTGCGCTTCGACCAGCCAAACTTCTCGGCCCCGAGCTTCAGGCAACCGACCAGATCACGGTGCGAGAATGGGCGCTTCGGGTCCTGCGGGTCGACCTGGGTGTCGTTGCGGATGCGGAACTCGACCGGGTCGATCCCGAGCTTCTCCGCCATCTCGTCCATGGCGACCTCCAGGACCATCAGGCCCGGCGCCTCGCCGGGCGCGCGCATGGCGTTGCCCTCGGGCAGGTCGAGATGTGCGAGCTTCATCGCGGTCAGGCGATTGGCGCCGGCATAGAGCAGCTTGGTCTGGTTCACCGCCGTCTCGGGGTCGCCGTCGGGCAGGTTTCCCGAGGTGCTCTCGTGCGCGATGGCCGTGATGGTGCCGTCCTTCGTCGCGCCGATCCGTACCCGCTGGATCGTGGCGGGCCGGTGCGTGGTGTTGTTCATGACGAGCGGCCGGGTCAGCGCCACCTTCACGGGGCGCTTGGCCGCCTTGGCCCCGAGCGCCGCCAGGACCGCGTCGGCGCGCACGAACAGCTTCCCGCCGAACCCGCCGCCGACGTAGGGGGAATCGAGGCGGACGTTCTCCTTCGGGACGCCGAGGATCTTGGCGAGGCTGCCATGGCCCCAGGCGATCATCTGGTTCGAGGTCCAGAGGGTGACCTTGTCGCCGTCCCACGCCGCGATGGTCGCGTGCGGCTCCATCATCGCGTGGCTCTCGTCGGCGGTGGAGTAAGTCTCGTCGAACCGGACAGGCGCCTGCGCGAAGGCCCCCTCGAAGTCGCCGACCCGCTCCTCTCCGTTGCCGGCGCTGCCCTCGCCGCTGTCGCCCGGCACGGGCTTGGCGCCCTTCGCTTCGGCCGCCAAATCGAATTTGCCCGCCGTGGGGGCGTAGTCGACCTTCACGAGGAAGGCGGCGGCCCGGGCCTGCTCGAATGTCTCGGCCACCACGACCGCGATGGCCTGGTGGTAGTGCTGCACCTCGTCGCCGCCGAACAGGTAGGCAGCGTTCATCATTCCCCGCTCCATGCGGGGATGCTCAAGGGTCGTCACGATGGCGAGCACGCCGGGCGCCCTCTTTGCCGCCGCGGTGTCGATGCGGCGCATGCGCCCCTTGGCGATGCCGGCGCCGAGGACGTAGCCGTAGGCCTGGTTCGCCGCCACGTCGTGGCGCTCGTAGGCGTAGGGCGCCGTGCCGGTGGTCTTGTACTTGCCGTCGATGCGGTCGGTCGGCTTGCCCACGACCTTAAGTTGGTCGATGGGGTTCTGGCCGGCGGGGGTATCGAACTTCATGGCTCAGGCCCTCGCTTGGTTGAGCGCCGCCGCAAGCGTGCGCTCGGCGAGCTTCAATTTGTAGGCATTGTCCTCGGTCGGTTTGGCGCCGGCGAAGACCTTGTCGGTCACCACCTTGGCGCCTCGCGGCAGGTCGGCTTCCGCAGCCTCGACCCGCCAGGGCTTGTGGGCGACGCCGCCGAAGGCGACGTGGCCGCCGCCGTCCTTGCCGAGGATGGCCGCCACCGAGACCAGGGCGTAGGCGTAGGAGGCCCGGTCACGGACCTTGCGATAGATGTGCGTGCCGGCGACCGGCTTCGGCAGCGTCACCGCCGTGATGAGCTCGTCGGGCTTCAGGGTCGTGTCGACCTCGGGCCTGTCATAGGGAAGGCGATGGAAATCGGCGATGGCGATCTTCCGCTCGGCCCCCTTGGCGTCGACGGTCTCGACGGTTGCGTCGAGGACCCGCATGGCCACCGCCATGTCGCCCGGATGCGTAGCGATGCAGGCCTCGCTTGATCCGATGACGGCGAGCGACCGGCTCACCCCGTCGAGCGCCGAGCAGCCGCTGCCGGGCTGGCGTTTGTTGCAGGGCTGCGCCGTGTCGTAGAAGTACGGGCAGCGGGTCCGCTGCAGCAGGTTGCCGGCGGTGGTCGCCTTGTTGCGGAGCTGGCCCGAGGCCCCCGCGAGCAGAGCCCGGCTGAGGACGCCGTAATCCTTGCGCACCCGCGCGTCGGCGGCGAGGTCGGTGTTGCGCACCAGCGCCCCGATGCGCAGGCCACCCTCCGGCGTCGCCTCGACCTTGTCCAGGTTCAGGCCGTTCACGTCGACGAGGTGCGTCGGCGTTTCGATCTGCAACTTCATCAGGTCGAGGAGGTTGGTGCCGCCGGCGATGAACTTGGCGTTCGGCGTGCGCGCGACCGCGGCGGCCGCCTCGGCCGGGCTCGACGGGCGCTCATAGGTGAAGGACTTCATGCGGGCCTCCCGGCGACCTCGGTCATCGCCTCGACGATGTTGGAGTAGGCGCCGCAGCGGCAGATGTTGCCGCTCATGCGCTCGCGGATCTCGGCTTCGGTGACCTGCGTCGGCGCGGTGAGGTCGGCGGTGACGTGGCTTGGGATACCAGCCTTGATCTCGGCGAGTACCGCCACGCCGGAGCAGATCTGGCCCGGCGTGCAGTAGCCGCACTGGTAGCCGTCGTGCTTCACGAAGGCCGCCTGCATCGGGTGCAGGTTCTCGGGCTGCCCCAGGCCCTCGATGGTGGTGATCTCGCTGCCCTGGTGCATCACGGCGAGCGTCAGGCAGGCGTTGATGCGCCGCCCGTCGACGATCATGGTGCAGGCGCCGCATTGGCCGTGGTCGCAGCCCTTCTTGGAGCCGGTCAGGTGCAGGTGCTCCCGCGCGGCGTCGAGCAGGCTGGTGCGGGTATCGAGCTCAAGCTCCCGGCGCTGCCCGTTCACGGTGAGCGATACCTTTGCCATCACGGGCTTGTCGGTGCCGCCGAGGGCCGCGTCGGTGCGGGCGCCGGCTGGCGTGGCGGCCAGGGCCGCCGCGGCGGATGCTCCGACCATCATGTCTCTCCGATTCAATGAGATGTCTCCGGGACGACCCATCGCGGCCTCCGAGCTTGCGGGGGATGACCGACCGAAGGCCGGCATCGTTCAGGGGATGCCCGGGCAACCCCGACAGCTTGGATAGGCTCCAAGGTACGGCGCTTGGCCGCAACGATCAGGCCCTGTTTGCACATAGGCTCATGAGCCAGGCTTATGGATCCTCGCGCCGTCGTGGTACGGGACCAGGGACAACTCGCTCGGCCGGGGATGGGCGATGGCGAGACAGGACATGACCGACCTGCTCTCCTTCGCCACCGTGGCGAACGAGGGCAGTTTCACCCGGGCCGCCAAGCGCCTCGGGGTCACGCAGTCGGCGCTGAGCCACGCCATGAACGGATTGGAGGCGCGGGTCGGGTTGCGCCTGCTGAACCGTTCGACGCGCAGCGTCACGCCGACCGAAGCCGCAGCGCCCGGAGGACCTTACCGCGCACGCCTGCATCAACCTGCGCCTGCCGACGCATGGCGGCCTCTACGCCTGGGAGTTCGAGAAGGACGGGCGAGAGTTGAGGGTCTGGGTCGAGGGACAGTTGGTGTTCAACACCGAGCCGCTACTCCTCCAGGCCGCGTTGGACGGGTTCGGGATCGCCTACCTGTTCGAGGACGGGGTGCGGGCGCACCTGGAAGCGGGGACCCTCGTCCGGGTGCTGGAGGACTGGTGCGACCCGTTCCTAGGCTATCACCTCTACTACCCGAGCCGGCGTGAGCCGGAGCCGGCGCTGGCCGTTCTGGTCGACGCGCTGCGCTACCGCGGCTGAGGTCCCTACCCGGCCGGCCGCGTCGGCTCGGCGATGGCGACGCGCCCTCCCTGGCGGTCCCTGTCGCGCAGGGCCGCCAAGGCCTCGTCGGCGGCCCTCTGCCCGCTGTCGTGGGCTCCGTGGGCCGTCGTGAAGTCGTGGGGGTGCGTCGCCTCTCCCGCGAAGAAGAGCCGGTCCTCGAAGGGCCGGGCCAACCGCGCCCGTGCCTGTGATTGGCCCGGGAGGGCACAGCTATAGGCGCCGCTGACGGACGCCATCCGGCTCCAGGAAGTCGCCGCCAGCGGACGGACCGCCGACGCCACGTCGCTGCCGAACAGGCCGGTCAGCTCGGCAGACACGAACGCGAAGCCGGCGGCGGGGCCCTCCTCTTCCAGGATGCGGGCGCCCTCGCCGCCGAGGAACGCCTCGATGACAGGCCAGCCGTTCGGTCGGATCGAGTAGGCGGCGGACCGCGCGTCGCGCAGGTTCCCGTAGGCGTGGGAGTCCGGCTCGAATGCGGACTTGCGCGTGATTTCAAGGAAGACCTTCTCGTTGCAACCCAGCGGAAGGGCGGCCGCCGCCTCGCGCCAGGGTTCGGTCCCGGGAGGCAGGCGGATCGCGTCACCGGCCAGGACCGCGGTCGAGACCGTGAGGATGGCGGCCCTTGCGCGGACGGTGCCGGCCCGCGTCGAGACGGCGACGCCGTCCGCCGTCAGGTCGATCCGCTCGACGGGGGTGGCCAGGCGCAGCGTCACCGAGGGCGGGAGGCTGGCGGCGACCAGGGTGCCGTAGCCGAGCGGCAAGTTCCAGTTCTTGCCCGTCGAGGCATCATCGTAGGCGAGGTAGTCGGTGGCCGAGACTGCCTCGGGCGCGACCCCGCTCATGAAGCCTGCGATGGCCCGCACGTAGGGGTTCCACTCGCCCCCGAGCTCCATGGCGTCGCTCGCCCGGTCGCTGGCCTGCGCGACCGCCCGGAGCCGCTCCTCCCAATCGCCGAACGCCTTCCGGGCCGCCTCCTCGTCGTCCTCGCTCCAGGCGATGCCGGGGTGCACCTTCGCCCACGGCGGGTCGCTCCGGTCGACCGGAAACCCGGACGCCTCGGCTATGCCGACCCAGGCGTTGCGGTCGCCCGAGTGCAGCCATTCGCAACCGAGGTCGAGCGGGTATCGCCCGAGCTCCTGCGTGAAGGCGCGGCCTCCCAGGCGCGACGACGCCTCAAGGAGCAGCGTCGTCTTCCCGTGCGCCGTGAGCCGTCGCGCCGCGCCGACACCGGCGGCGCCTCCCCCTACGATGATGACGTCGAACTCGCTGCCCATGGAGCCGTAGGTGAGGTCGGCCGGCAAGTGGGGCAAGCGTCGGCGGTCTTCGGGCGTCGTCTCTAGCTGGGGCGGGCACCGGCCATATCGGCAATTGCCACCCCGTCAGCACTTTCGGGAAGGCCACGATGCCAGCCTTCGTGGTCGCGCGGTCCGCCGACAGTTAAGAAAGCGGCAGGCGAACTGCTGACCCATTGCAGACGGTCGGAATGTCCGCTTCCAGGCAGTTCAATGGACACGGTTCGGCAACTTCTGGCCAGTAGTGGCCTGTCTGCTCTGGGGAGGGCTTGCCAAAAAGAGCAGACAAGGTCCTGCCGAACCAACCCAGTCGTAAAGCTCGATTGGCGTCGGCCTCAAAAATGGACACCAGCACGCCGCCAGTCACCGCCGCCCTGCGGCCTCCAAGCGGGTCCGGTCAACAATCTCGACCGCGCCTCGACGAAGTTCGATTAGGCCCGCCTCGGCCCATTGTGCCAGGATGCGGCTCACCACCTCGCGCACGCTGCCGACATCGTCCGCGAGTTTCTGATGAGTCACCGCGGCGACGCCCCGCGGATCAGCCTCGGCCAGGAGCCGTTGCGCGAGGCGCTGCTTCAGCGGTGCGAACGCGACCTCGTCGATCAGCGTGAACAGGCCGGACATCAATCGCGTGTAATCATCCATGACGAAGCTGCGGAACGCCGCGCTGTCGCCCATCAGGTGCTGGAACGTGCTGTCCGGCAGGGCCGCGAGCTCGGTCCGCTCCTCGGCCACGCTCTGCGCTGGAAAGGTGCCGCCAGACAGGAGACACTGGGTGGTCAGGGCGCAGGTGCCACCCGGGCCAACCTTGTAGATCAGCACCTCGCGTCCGCCCTCCGACATCCGGAAGATCCGCGTGCGTCCCTCCAGGCACATCAGGTAGTTGGCACACTCGCCATTCAGTTCGTAGGCGATGGCGCCTGCATCCAGCACCGGGAAATGCACGGTTCCCCGAGCGATCTGAAGGTGCGCCGGGCTGAGAGCCTGTAGGAGCGGAAACCGATCGATCCACCGCTCGACCTTCTGGGCATCCGTCATGGCTGGCGTGGTCCCCCGGCCATGACGACGGGTTGATCGTCCGGCGCGCGTTGCGCTTTTCTCCCGCCGCGCCTGATTTGTGTGACCGGGGTCACCGACCGGGTGCAGCGGCCCGGCATAGCATCGCGACACAACGAACACGATAAGGGTGCCCGCCATGCGTGGCGCCCGCCGGGAGTAAACCGATGCGCCGTTTCGCCCTCAGCTTCATGCTCGCCGTCTTCGCTGCCGGCCCTGCCGCGGCCGAACAAGATCTGCTGCTCGGTGCCGATATGTCCTCACCCGCCATGACGAAGGCCGAGATGAGCCGCGCCGACGTCGAGGCGATGATCCAGGACGCGAACGGAAAGCCCATCGACCTGCACGACAAGGCGCTGTCGGGGCTCGATCTCTCGGGGCTGAATCTCCGGGGCGTCAACTTACGCACTGCGCGCCTGAACAAGGCCAATCTGCGCGGCGCCGATCTCA
Source organism: Methylobacterium sp. XJLW (assembly GCF_003254375.1). Lineage (NCBI taxonomy): Bacteria > Pseudomonadati > Pseudomonadota > Alphaproteobacteria > Hyphomicrobiales > Methylobacteriaceae > Methylobacterium > Methylobacterium sp. XJLW. The sequence goes on from NZ_CP016429.1 coordinate 3,424,757, forward strand.
GCGGCGCAAACCTCGAACAGGCATGGCTCCTGAAGGCAGACCTTTCCGGCGCCAAGCTCGCAGACGCGAAGATGTTCGGCATCACGGCGCGGGACGCCAACCTCAGCGAGGCCGACCTCAGCCGGTCCATGCCCATCGGCGATTTCAAGGGCGCCAACATGAGCGGCGCCACGCTGGTCGATCTCAAGGGCGGAGCCGACATCAAGAATCAGTCCATGGGTCTGATGCGGGCGGTGTTCACCTCGGTGAACCTGTCGGGCGCGAACCTCAGGGGAGCCAACCTCGGCCGGTCACGCCTGGAGTATGCGAATCTCAAGGATGCCGATCTCACCGGCGTGGTGCTGATGGGATCGGACTTGTCCGGGGCCAATTTGACCGGTGCTACGGTCACGGGCGCGGACTTCAAGAACGTCGACGTCAGCGGTGCCCGGCTGATCAACCTCAAGGGTCAGTCCGAGGCCAAGGACTGGGCGGAGAGGGTGAACATCGACCGTGCCGTCACTCAGGCATCCAATTGACGCGCCCGTTCACCGACCTGACGGCCCGCCGCTGACCTCAACGGCTTGTGTCTCCGGAGACCCAGTCAGCGGGGATCTGCAACGTTCCTTGCATATCAGCGAAGCCACAAACTCGGGTTGCCCGATCGACAAGGCTCGCTTCAGTCCGAAGCACGACGTTCGTCGTCGCCAGCCAAATCATCGCATCATGTGATCAAAACGATTGATACGTTCCGTTGGAGCGAACGAATGGATGCGGTCATGGTCGTAGCAGATCCATTCCACGAGGTGCACGCACCATGCCCGCAGCAGCATTTCTCCGATCACGCGCGCTTGCCCTGCCTTCCATCCTGCCCGGCCTGAGCCTTTGCCTCGCGGTGACGGGCGTCGCCCTCGGGCTGGAGAGGGTCGAGAAACATATCTTCGGCCGTGCGTGGCTGGAGGCTCTGGTCCTCGCCATCGTGCTGGGCACGGCCGTCCGCACGGCCTGGAGCCCAGGTCGGCGCTTCGTTCACGGTATCGCGTTCGGCGCCAAGACCGTCCTGGAAATCGCCGTCGTCCTGCTCGGCGCCTCGCTCAGCCTCGGGACGCTGCTCGCGGCCGGGCCGGGGCTTCTCGTCGGCATCGCGGTGGTGGTGGCTCTCGCCATCGCGGCGAGCTACGGCATTGGCCGGGCTCTCGGGCTGGCCCCGCGTCTCGCCATCCTCGTGGCCTGCGGCAACTCGATCTGCGGAAACTCGGCGATCGCGGCGGCGGCCCCGGTGATCGACGCGGACGGCGAGGACGTCGCCTCGTCCATCGCCTTCACCGCCGTGCTCGGCGTTCTCGTCGTTCTCGGCTTGCCCCTGCTCGTGCCCCTGCTCGGCCTCTCGCCGATGCAGTACGGCGTGCTCGCGGGGCTGACGGTCTACGCCGTGCCGCAGGTTCTCGCCGCAACCGCGCCGGTGGCCGCCCTCAGCGTCCAGGTCGGCACCCTGGTCAAGCTGGTCCGCGTGCTGATGCTCGGGCCGGTGGTCCTGGCTCTCTCGCTCGGGATCGGCCGGCTGCGGGCGGAAACGGACGCGACCGTACCGTCCCAGGCGGTCGATGAGCGCCCCGCCCCGGGCCGGATGCCGCTGCACCGGCTGGTGCCGTGGTTCATCCTAGCCTTCCTGGCCCTGGCGGGTCTTCGCTCGGCGGGGCTCGTTCCCGAAGGGGCTCTGCACCCCATGGCCGCGACGGCGAACGCGCTGACCATCGTGTCGATGGCGGCCCTCGGCCTCGGCGTCGACGTGCGCAGCGTCGCCAAGGCGGGACCGCGCGTCACCCTGGCGGTGGTCGCTTCGCTCGCCGCCCTCACGGCCGTGAGCCTCGGGCTGATCCGCCTGCTCGGCATCGCCTGACAGAGGCCTGCCACCTGGCGCGTCCGCGCGCGTTGAGCTCCGACCTTCTGCGATAGAGACACCCGATGTCGAGCTTGACCGAGCGTATGGCGCGCCTGATCGTTCATGGGGAGCGCCCCTACAACGCCGAGCCGCCGCTGACTCGCCTGCGGGCCCGTTACCGGACCCCTGCGGAAGACTTCTACGTCCGCTCCCACGGCGACCTGCCGGAGATCGACCCCGCCACATGGCGTCTGTCCATCGACGGCGCGGGTGTCGGCCCCCTCGATCTGTCGCTGGCGGATCTGCGCGCGCGTTTTCCCGAGGCGACCGTCACGGCCACGATGCAGTGCGCCGGCAACCGCCGCGCCGATATGCGGGCGGTGGCCCCGGTCTCGGGCGATCCCTGGGACGGCGGCGCCATCGGGACGGCGGACTGGACCGGAATCCGCCTCGGCGACGTCCTGCGTGCGGCGGGCGTAGCGCCGGGAGCGAACCTCCACTCGGACCTCCACGTGGCCTTCGAGAGCCACGATGTGGTCGAGGGCCAGTTCTACGGCGTCTCGATCCCGCTCGCCAAGGCGGTCGCCGACGAGACGCTGCTGGCCTTCGCGATGAACGGGGCCCCGCTGTTGCCCGAACACGGCTTCCCCGTGCGAGCCGTCGTGCCGGGCTTCGCAGGCGTGCGCAGCCCGAAATGGCTGAAGCGCATCACGGTGCAGGACCACCCCTCGACCAACCCGATGCAAGCCGACGACTACAAGCTGTTCCCGCCGGACGTGACGGCCGAGACCGCCGATCCGGCGAAAGGCCACACCATCGAGACGATGCCGCTCAACGCCGCGATCTGCGAGCCCGCACGCGGAGCCCGGCTCAAGATGGGCGAGACCACCGTCCGCGGGTACGCCATCGCGGGAGACCGGGCGGTCGTGCGCGTCGATGTCTCAAGCGATGGCGGTCGGTCCTGGCATCAAGCCGTGCTGGAACACGAGGCCGGCGCCCCCTTCGCCTGGACGTTCTGGGAGATCGTGCTGGACCTTCCGTCCGGCGAGCGCGACCTCGTGGTGCGCGCCTGGGACGCCGCTGGGCAGACCCAACCGGCGCGGCCGGACGAGACGTGGAACTTCAAGGGCTATCTCAGCGCTTCCTGGCACTGTGTGAGGGTCGAGGTCGCCTGAGTTCCGCGACGGATCAAGGAGCGGCACGGATCAGGTCGAGCAGCGCGTCGGCGGCGCGGCTGCGGTAGCGCTCCTTGTGGCGCAGGACCCGGAAGGTCCGCGTCGGCAGGGCGAAGGGCACGGCGACGAGCGCTCTGGTTCGCAGCGAGGGTCCGACCACCGCTTCGGACAGAACGCTTGCCCCGGCCCCTGCCACGACGGCGGCGAGGACCGCCTCGTTCGACGGCAGTTCGAGGGCAACCGTGAGTGCGTCCGGTGCGATGCCCAGTGCGGTGATCGCCGCCTCGAAGGCGGAGCGCGTGCCCGATCCGGGTTCGCGCAGAACCCAAGAGACTGACGCGAGATCGGATCGTCCCGGCCGCGCGCATGCGGCCAACGGGTGGCCGGGCGAGACCACGAGGACCAGCCGATCCTCGGCGATCGGGGCGCTCGCGAGGCTGCCGTCGTCGATCGCGCCCTCCACGAAAGCGAGTTCCGCCGTCCCCGCCCGGACCGCCTCGGCGGCCTCTGCGGTGTTGCCGATGCCGAGCCGCAGGACGATGTCGGGATAGGCCGCCCGGAAGGCGACGAGGTGCCGGGGAAGCCAGTGGCTGGCGATGGTCTGACTCGCCTGAATGGCCAGCGTGCCGCGCCGCATGCCGCTGAGGTCCGCGAGCACGAGTTCGGCCGCTTGGGCGCGGGCGAGCACCGCGCGAGCCTCGCCGAGAAAGACGCCGCCCGCCTCGGTCAACTCGATGCCCCGGCCGACCCGGTGGAACAGCTTGACGGCGTGCCGGCTCTCCAGGGCGTTGATGGCGGCGCTGACCGCCGACTGGACGAGGTTCAGCGCCTCGGCCGCCCGCGTGACGTGCTGGCGCTCGGCGACCGCCACGAAGATGCGCAACTGGTCGAGGGTCATGGCGTCTCGGGCTCGGCGGAGGCCTTGGCCGGCGTGGTCCGGCAGGGTTCGGATACGAGCGTCACCGCGCGCCTTCGCGCTTGCCCGAGACCTGCGCATCGACCGCCTCGGCGACCCGGAGCAGCCGCGCCTCGTCCGTGCGGGCCGTCACCACGTAAGACATCCCGGCGTCGATCCACGAGAAGGCGGCGACGTCGTCGGCGCGGGCATAACGGAACACGCCGCGCCCGCCGGTCGGCCCGGCCCGGCTGTAGAGCGTCAGGCGGGTGCCCCGGTCGTCGTCGTACATCAGCATCGCCGCCGGCTCGTCTCCGGCGGGGAGCAGGCGCCCGCCCATCAACCGGAAGCCCTGCGCCCGCAGGTCCGGCACGGTGACGGGTCGGCCTAGGCGCGCGCTGAGCCATCGCACGAGGTCGGTCGAGCCGTCGGCGCGGACCTCGACCGGATGGGCGGCCTCGACCACGTAGGTGCGGAAGGCAGAGACGGCCGCCTGCGTCATTGGTTCGGCCGGGGCGCCAGCGCTCGGCACGGCGCCGCGCCCGACCCACCCGGCCGCGCCGCCGACGGTGAGCAGGAGCGCCGCCGCCGCCGCGTTAGGCCACCAGCGCGGGATGCGCCTCCGGCGTGGGCCCGCGAGATTCGCGATGCGCAGGCGGGCGGGGATCGGCTCGTCCGCCACGGGCGCGAGGCGCGCCCGCAGGCGTTCCCGCACCGCCCGGTCGGCGGCGACCCGGGCGGCCGCCTCCGGATGCGCAGCGAGCCACGCCTCGACGCGGTCGCGGCGGCCTGGATCGAGCCGTCCGTCCACGAAGGCGTGCAGATCGTCCTCGCCGACGGGACGCGGGTCGGACGCGGTCATTTCACCCTCCGCAGATGCCCGGTGACGATAGTCGGGGCCTGATCGAGGAAAGCGCGCATCCGGCCGCGTGCCCGGCTGAGGCGCGACATCACGGTGCCGATGGGGACCGCGAGCACGGTGGCGACCTCGGCATAGGACATGTCCTCGACCGCGACGAGGAGCAAGACGGACCGCTGCTCCTCGGGAAGCGCGGCGATCCCGTCGAGCACGTCCCGCGCGCCCACGGCCGCCTCGGGATCGACCCCGACCTCCGCAATCTCCATCAGCGCCTCCGGGCCGACCTCAATGCCCCGGCGGCGGCGCACGCCTTCGAGGTAGCGGTTGCGCAGGATCGCGAATAGCCACGCCCGCAGATCGCCCTCGCGGCGTTGCGGCCAAGCGCGGATCGCCCGTTCCAGCGTGTCCTGGACGAGGTCGTCGGCCGCCTCGCGCTGCCGCAACAGCGCGGTCGCGTAGCGCCGCAGGGCCGGGATCTGCGGTTCGATCAGGACGGCGAGGTCGTCCAAGGGCGGTCTCCGGTTCGCGCCGACGGCAAGGCCCGCGCCGCCGCTCGGATGAGAGATGCCGGAAACGCCCGAACTATTCCAAGCCTCGCCCCGGTAAGCTGATCACGCATCCGTGATCGATTAGCCGGGAGCGGCGGGGAATATCCCGGCCCGGCCGGCATCTCTCCCCGCGTGACCTCGACACTGCGGGAGAGACCATGCGCGGAGCACCGACGGCGATCCTCATCACACTGCTCATGGCCGGAGGCGTCCTGGCTGGCGGGATGATGATGCGCGCCGGGCATGCGGAGACCGCCCCCGGCGGCTTCGATGCGATGATGGCCCAATCGATGGCGCGGATGCACGCGGACATGGCGGTGGTGTCGTCCGGCGATCCCGACCGGGACTTCGCCGCCATGATGATCCCGCATCATCAGGGCGCGATCGAGATGGCTAAGGCCGAACTCGCCTACGGCCGCGACCCGGTCCTGCGTCGGCTCGCGCAGGGCATCATTGTCGAGCAGGCGCAGGAGATCGAGGTCATGCGCCGCGCCCTCGCCGAGCGACCGGCCGTGTCAGCCACGCCGCCGCAGGCCCCGCCCCGCCACCATCACTGAGCCGATCGCCGCTTACCGACCCAGCAATCAGAGCGAAGAGACCCCCACGATGCGACAACTCATTCCGGCGACCTTGCTGATCGCCTTCCTTGGCGGGACCGCCCTGGCGGGCCAAGCGCCGGGGCCCGCCTCGGCGCCGGACGTGCCCGTCGGCCCGCGCGACCGGTTCTATACCTCGGACCAGTTCTCCAACACGGTCTCGGTGATCGATCCCGCCGCCAACACGCTTCTGGGCGTGATCCGCCTCGGCGACACGACGCCCGCGAACCTGAGCCCGCTCTATCGCGGCCAGCTCCTCGTGCATGGCATGGGCTTCTCGCCCGACCGCAAGACTCTGCTCGCCGTCTCGATCGGCTCGAACTCGGTCAGCTTCATCGATACCGCCACCAACACGGTGCGCCGCACGACCTATGTCGGGCGCTCGCCGCACGAGGCGTTCTTCACGCCGGACGGGCGCGAGGTCTGGGTCAGCGTGCGCGGCGAGGACTACGTCGCGATCCTCGACGCCGGTACGGGCCGGGAGACGGGCCGGATCACGGTGCCGAACGGGCCCGGCATGACGATCTTCTCGCCCGACGGGCGTTACGGCTACGTCTGCTCCAGCTTCAGCCCCGAGACGGTCGCCATCGACGTGAAGAGCCGCGAGATCGTCGGGCGGATCAAGCAGGAGAGCCCGTTCTGCCCCGACATCGCGGCGACGCCCGACGGAAAGCAGGTGTGGTTCACCCTCAAGGACGTCGGCCGCGTCCAAGTGTTCGAGGCCACGCCGCCGTTCAAGGCGCTCAAGACCATCGAGACGGGACCGATCACGAACCACGTCAACATCGCGCGCACGAAGGCCGGGCAGTTCGCCTACGTGACGGTCGGCGGCCTGAACCGAGTGGAGGTGTTCCGCACCGACGACTTCTCGCAGGTCGCGACGATTCCCACCGGCGCGCTCCCGCACGGCCTCTGGCCCTCGGGCGACGGTTCGCGGATCTATGTCGGCCTGGAGAATGCCGACGCGGTCGCGGTGATCGACACCGGCAGCAACGCGGTGATCGCCACGATCCCGGTCGGCCAGGGGCCGCAGGGGGTGGCCTACGTCCCGGAGGCGGTGCCGGAGGGAGCGGGTGCGCCGAACCTCCAGCCGCTGGGCGCGGCGGGCCAATCAAGCACGCTGACGCTGGCCGGCCCGGACGGCAAGGCGGCCACGCAGGTCACGCTGTTCGACCAGGGCGTGTTGCAGACCCTGCAGGCGGCGGTGACGGGCCTCACGCCGAAGAAGCCCTACGTCCTGGCCCTCGCGGCCGATCCAAAGGGCACGGGGCTTCTCGAGCCGCTCGCCGCCTTCATGACGAACCCGGCGGGCGCGGCCATCGTCAACGCCGTCGGTCCGATCCGGCAGGTGACGCAGAACGCCAACGAAGCCACGCGGCGCAGCCTCGTCATCGTCGAGGGCAAGCCCGGCGAGACCGGCGCGACGGTCCAGACCCAGGCACCGCGCTGACGGGACGAGGGGGCGGTCGCCGGACCGCCCCCCTGTTGCCCGCCTCGCCTCAGTAGGTGTCGGCGAGGTAGGCGGCGATGGCCTTGGCCTGCGCCGCGTCGATCGGCGCGTGGTAGACCTTGACCATCTTGGTCACCTCGGACTCCCAGAAGGCCGCGCCTTTGCCCGGTGGCTGCATCGCGATGTAGTCCACCGAATGGCAGACGAGGCAGTTCGCCTGGGCCGCCTCGAAGCCCTCCGCGTGCATGCCGGCCTTCGGCGCCCGCAGCTCCGCGGTCGGCTCCGGCACCGCGTAGGATTTCGGCGCGGCGAGCGCCGCGCCGGTCGCGAGGGCGAGGGCCGCCGCGAGGGCGAGGGTGATGCGGGTCATCGTCGTCACTCCCTCAGACCGCGCGCACGCGGGTGGTCTCGACCACGTTGCGCAGGTACCCGGCCGGGTTCCAGCGCGGCTCCATCGGCTGGCTCGCCCCGTCGTTGGCGGTCGCCCGCACCCGGATCGCGTGCGATCCCGGCGACAAGTCCACGTCGAGGGTCCAGGGCCGGAAGGCGTAGGGGCCGAGATCCTGCCCGAGCCGCGCCTCCGTCCAGGTCTTGCCGTCGTCGGTCGAGACTGCCACCGCCTTGATCCCAGAGCCGCCGTCGAAGGCGATGCCGCGCAAGGGCGTGTGGCCGGCCTTCACCTGCCCCCCGTCGGTCAGGTTGGTGAGGAAGGAGCGCACCGTGAAGCGGTTGATCGGCACGGTCTTGTCCGCGGCCTTGCCGGGTTCGGTGCAGGCGCAATCGTTGTCGGGGATGCGATAGGCCTTCTGCATCCAGAAGCCGTCGAAGGGTTTGTCGAGCACGCTGATGCTCTCCAAATGCTTGACCCAGTAGGTGCCGTAGAAGCCCGGTACGACGAGGCGCAGGGGATAGCCGTTGAGCCAGGGTAGGTCCTGCCCGTTCATGCCCCAGGCCAGCATCACCTGCCCGTCGCTGGCATGGTCGAGCTTGAGCGACTTGGCGAAGTCCGGCGTCTCGGGGATCACCGGGCCGTCGAGCCCGGTGAAGGCGACCTCCACGGCGCCCGCCTTCACCCCAGCCTTGTCGAGCACGGCCTTCAGCGGCACGCCGGTCCAGCGGGCGCAGCCCATGGCGCCGTTGGCGAGCTGCCCGCCGGCCATCCGCGGCGTGAAGAAGCCGCGGGAATTGCCCGAGCACTGGTTGACCGCGACGATCTCGGTCGTCGGCATCGCCTTCAGGTCGGCGAGCGAGAGCGAGACCTCCCGCTCGACATGGCCCTTGATCGCGACGCGATAGGTCTCGCGATCGATCTCGGTCGGGATGTCGGCGAGATGGTAGCGCACGAAGAACGCGTCGTTGGGCGTGATCGCGCCCTCGTCGAACACCGAGAACGGAGTCTCCAGCTGCGGCGGACGCGCGGTCATCTGGAGCAGCGGGCGCTTGCCCGGATAGGCCACCAGGAGCCGTTCGCCGTTGCCGAAGGGCAGCGTGGCGTTGTCGCCCGCGAGCGTGCGCAAGGACGCGAAAGTGCCACCGCCGAGGCCCGCCAGGGCGGTGAGGCCCGCCCGCCTGATGAGATCGCGTCTGTCGAGCATCCGAAGTCCTCCCCTGTCCGCGCGTGACTCCGGCGACCGGGCCCGCGACGTGCGGAGGAGGAGACGCATGTCGCCCCCGGTCTATTCGCGGCGGGTCGAAATAAATTCCGCGGCTCGCGCCGGTCAGCCGGTGCAGGGGCGCTCCGCGAGGCTGGTCGCCCGGTCCAGCGCGAGCCGCAGGCGGTCCGTCTTGTTCGGTTCGGTGAGCAGCACGGCCGCCTCGGCCAGCAGGGCGAACCGCTCGGCCGGCACCGTCTTGGACAGGAGGACGTAGTGGCGCCCCTCGCTGTCCCAGCGCGCCACACGCAGGCCGCCGCTCCCTTGCGCGATCTCCCGACCGGCCTGCCCGCGCGACGGTCCGCTCCAGATGGCGAGCCGGCAGCCGTGACGCCCCTCGTAACCTGCGAGCCGACCGGCCGAACCGTCGTCCGGGGACAGGTAGACCAAGCGGAAGCCTGCCGCCCCCAGATCGAGGGGGAAGCCATTCGGGCCGCCCGCGGGCCGCACGTCGTTCGCGGGTGAGCCCGCCGCACCCCATGCCGTGAAGGCCGCGCGCGCGGGGTCCGCCGGCGCGCGAGACGACAGGGCGAGCCAGCCGGCGCCGACGAGGACGACCAGGGCCGCGGCGCACGCCCATCCGAGGGAGGCGCGGGCGATCGGCGCGCGCCGGGGCGGCACGGCCGCAGCCTTCACCTCCTGTTTCACTCCCTGCTTCAGCCGGGTCAGGGTCGCGACCCGCGCGGCCAGGACCGGATCGCGGGCCAGCGTCTCCGCGACTGCGCGCCGGTCCTGCGGATCGAGTTCCCCATCGACGTAGGCATTGAGGGTCTCCCAGCGCATCACGGCCCCTCGCTCCCATCGGACGGCCCGGCGATCCGGTGCAGCATGATCCGCCTCGCCCTGTGCAGACGGCTCATGACCGTGCCGACGGGAATGCCGAGCCGTTCGGCGGTCTCCCGGTAGCTCAAGCCTTCGACGTCCACGCAAGTCACGACAGCCCGGCAGGGCATATCGAGAGCGGCGAAGGCTTGGCGCACGGCGATCGCCTCGATCAGGCGGTCGTCGAACCCCTCGTCGGGCCAATCGAGGAGCTCATCCTCGTGGTGGAGGCGGGTCCGGCGGATCCGGTCGATCCAGGCATGGCGCACGATCTGGAACAGGTAGGCGCGGGCCGCGTGAGGCTCACTGGGAGTCGTACGCGTGGAAAGCGCCTTGAGAGCACTCTGCTGCATCAGGTCACGTGCGGCGTCGGGCTCACGCGTCAGAGCTAGCGCGTAGCGGAACAGGCGCGGCCACGCATCGACGAGGTGCTGACCGATGGACCGCATCCTGATGTGTCGTCCTCCCCGCACTCCATAGCACATCAATGCATGTCCACACAGAGCCGCAACGGTCGACGATGGTTGTGGATGTCGGGAGGCCTTACACCTCTGCAGCGCTACTCGGAGCGTTGTTATTGCTGAACAATCGATAGCAGGCTCGCATGTCTGCTTTCAGGCATGTGAGGATGCGGTTTTAAGGCAGGGGTGGGCGCGAAGCTGAATGTCCGGTTACGGGTATCGAGTTGATGTCCGCTCATGGCGCACAGCCGAACAAGTTGAGTGCGAACTCCTGACCCCTTGCAGACCCTCAAGCCTGCTGGCCGAGACGTCCGCTTGGTAGGAAGAAGCGGATCTTTGAGCTGCGGTCACGACCTCAGCAGGTTGAAGCACATTAGCGACCGCGCATCTGCCTATGCCGACGGCCCACGTCCCGCCTTTGGCGTCAAGGCTCAGCGTCATTGGGCCTTGCGTAACCCCCCGCCAGACATCAGGCGGTTCATCTGTGCGGGTCGCATGCACTGAACGGCATGGTGACCACCGCTCCACGTGCGTAGGGCCCTGACAGCCCAATCGTCTTGACCGACCACACTGATTGGGAGACGGCCTCCGGAGCGGGCCGGGGCGACGCCGGCCACCGTCGCGACGCCGCGGGACGCACGTGCCGATGCCAAAGGCCCTCGTCCGCTCTAGCTCACCTACGGGGCACACGTCCCACGGGGCGCCGAACCGATGCCAGACCACCCGTTGCTGAGGAAGCTCGCCGCCCTGTCGCCGTTGTCGGACGAGGACCGACGCCTCCTGGCGCAGGTCGCCGCCCACCCCGTCGCGATCCCCGGTAGGACGGACCTCATCCGCGAGGGCGACACGCCCCGGGGCGCGTTCCTCGTCCTCGACGGCATGGCCTGCCGCTACAAGATCCTGCCCGACGGGGCCCGGCAGGTGCTCGCCTTCCTCGTCCCGGGCGACTTCAGCGATCTCGACGTCGCCCTGCTCGGCGCGATGGACCACGCCATCGGCACCCTGTCTTCCTGTCGCGTGGCGCACATCCCGGCCCGAACCGTGGCGGACCTCTTCGACAACCACCCTGCCATCGCCCGTGCGCTCCGCCTGGCCGCGCTGGTGGAGGCCGCCACGGTGCGGCAATGGCTGGCGAACATCGGTCGGCGCCCCTGCGAGCGGCGCCTCGCCCACATACTGTGCGAGTTGCTGGTGCGGCTCCGGTCCGTGGGGCTGGTCTCCGACGCCGGGTTCGACCTCCCCCTCACACAGGTCGACCTCGCCGACGCGACCGGTATGACGTCCGTCCACGTCAACAGGTCCCTGCGGTCGCTGCGGAGGCGCGGGCTGATCGAGATCCGGGGTCGCCGCGTCGTCATCCCGGACCTAGTCGCCCTAAAGGCGGCGGCCGGTTTCGACCCGGGATACCTGCGCCATGCGGCGGCCGATCCCCGACCGGACCCCGGGCCGTGCCTCCGCAGCGCCCCCCCGGGAGACATCGTATTCCGGGAGGCGGCACTGCCCGAGGCAGGGGCCTAGCCGTCCGGCGTCAGCGCTCGCCTCCCCCGAGCACCAGCCGCAGGGAGCGGGCGAGTTCGTCGCGGCGGTACGGTTTATTGAGCACCGGGAGCTCGCCGTGCCCGATCATCTGCCCCTCGTCGAGGTTGGCGACGTAGCCCGAGGTCAGCAGGACCTTGATGCCCGGCCGGAGCCGCTGCGCCTCGACCGCGAGCTGCGACCCGTTCATGCCGCCCGGCATGACCACGTCGGAAAACAGGATGTCGATGCGCTCCACCCCCGTGAGGTGCCCCAGCGCCTCGGCGGCGTTGCGGGCGACGACTACCCGGTAGCGCAGTTCCTCTAGGCTCTCGGTCGCCATGGCGAGCACCTGCTCGTCGTCCTCGACCAGCAGAACCGTCTCGCCCTCGCCGGCGCGGCGCAGCGGGATGGATGCGGCCGGACCCGTGCCGACCTCTTCGCCGGCGGGGTCGGTCGAGCGCGGGAAGAACAGGTTCACCGTCGTGCCCTGGCCGACCTCGGAATCGATCCTCGCGAAGCCGCCGGCGCTGCGCGTGAAGCCGTAGACCTGGCTCAACCCGAGCCCCGTGCCCTTGCCCACCTCCTTGGTGGTGAAGAACGGCTCGAACACGCGCTGGAGCTTGTCCGCTGGGATGCCTGAGCCGGTGTCGGACACGGAAACCACCACGTAGGGCCCCGGCGCCACGCCCCAGTCGGCGACCGCACCCGTGCCGAGATGGACGTTGCGGCTCGTCACCGCGATATGAGCGTGGCCGTCCCGCCCCTCCATCGCGTCGCGCGCATTCACGACCAGGTTCAGCACCGCCGCCTCGAACTGGGCCGGGTCGATGCGGATCGGGTCAAGCGCCGGGTCGAGGTCGAAAGCGAGCTCGACGGCGCCCCCCGCTGCGCGCTCGGCCAGCGGCTTGAAGGCCAGCAGCAGGCGGTTCGGATTGAGCGTCTGCGGCCGCAGCATCTGCCGGCGCGAGAAGGCCAGGAGCTGCTGGGTCAATTGCTCGCCGCGCCGGGCCGCGCCCATGGCCGCCTCGGCTAGGCGCTTGACGCGATCGACCTGCTCGGGCCGCCGCAGCATCATGTCGAGGCCGCCCACGATAACGGTGAGCAGGTTATTGAAATCATGCGCCACGCCGCCGGTCAGCTGGCCGATGGCCTCCATCTTCTGGGCCTGCCGCAGCGCCTCCTCGGTGAGCCGCTGGTCGGTACGGTCCATCAGGATGCCGGCGATGCGCGCGGCGGCGCCGTCCTCGTGCTTGATCTGCCCCCTGAGCGCGATCCAACGCACCTGTCCGTCGGCACGCCGAATGCGGCATTCCAAGTCGAGCGCGCCGGTGTCCACGGTCGTCGCGAACGCCCGTTCGGCAGCTGCGCGGTCCTCCTCGACAATGTGGGCGAGGAGCGTCTCCCGGTCCCAACGGGGGCCTTTCCCTTCGTGGCCGAAGATCGCGTCGAAGCGGGACGAGCGGCGCGAGGCGCCGGTGCGGTAATCGAGGTCCCACGACGCCATGCCGGCGGCGTCGAGCGCAAAGGCCAGGGTCTCGTGCGCGGCCTCGACCTCGCGGGTGCGCTCGGCCACCCGCCGCTCCAGGTCCTCGTTGGCGAGGCGGAGATCCTCCTGCGCCCGCTCTCGCTCCAGCAGGTGCCCGCGGGCCTGGTACTGGCGCCTCCGCGCCCTCAGTGCCGAGGCCGCCGCACTGGCGAGCGTCTCGGCGTTCACCGGCCGCTCCAGCAGGACGACGTTGCCGAGCCGGGCGAGCAGGCGCGCGGCGCGCTCGGACCGGCGCCCGGCCTGGCGGGTGGCCAGCACGATGAACGGAAAGTCGGACCATGGCGGCTGGGTATCGAGCCAGGCGAACAGGTCGGCGAGGTCGCCCTCCAGCGCCTCCTCGGTGACGAGCGCCGCGCCAGCCCCGGCCGCAAGGCCATCCAGCAGGCAGGTCAGGTCCGGGCACGCCTCGGCGCACGCGCCGGCCTGGACGAGCACCTGCCCGGTCACCGCGGCGTCGCGCCCGCGCGGCGCCAGGACCAGGATGCGTTCCTCGTGGGCCGCGGGCGACGCCGTCACCGGACCTCGCCCTGGCCCGCGAGCATCGCGACCTTGCCGCGATAGGCCGGCAGGCCGGACAGGACACCCTCGAAGTCGCCAAGCGCCTCGCCGACCCGGAGCCCGCCCGGCCCGAACTTCAGTTCGCGGATGCTGCGCTCGTGCGCGTTGACCCTGCTCTTCACGACCGAAAGCGCGGCGCGCACCTCGCCCTTTGCCTCAAAGAACCGGAACAGCAGGATGCAGTCGCTAAGATAACTCAGGTCGACGTCGGTGCGGACCTCGCCGACGACCCCGTGCTGGCCGAGAACCAGGAGCGTGGTGACGCCCTGCTGGTTCAGGTAGCTCAGCAACTCGTGCATCTGCAGGATCAAGAACTCCTCGCCCGGCATCGCATGCAGGTAGGCATTCAGGCTGTCGATGCTCACGAAGGTTGCGCCGCGTTCCTCGACCGCCTCCCGGACCATCGTAGCGAACTCGCCCGGCGAGACCTCCGCAGGGTCGAGTTGCGTGATGACGAGGCGCCCGGCCTCGATGTGCGGGGCGAGGTCCATGCCGAGCGTGGCCGACCGGGCGAGGAGTGTCCCCAGCCCCTCGTCGAACAGGTAGTAGGTGGCGCTCTCCCCGCGCTCCAGGGCGGCCAACATGCAGCGGATGGCCGTCGTCGTCTTGCCGATGCCAGAAGGCCCGAGAAGGAGCGTGTTGGTCCCCGGCACCAGACCCCCGCCAAGCAGCAGGTCGAGCTCGCCCGAGCCCGTGGACTTGCCCTTAGGGTCGAAGCTCGCGTGGTGCTCGGCGGCGATCAGGCGTGGGAAGACTCGGATGCCGCCGGTCTCCAACAGTAAGTCGTGGAAGCCGCCGCGGAACTTGATGCCGCGCATCTTGACGATGCGTAGGCGACGCCGCTCCGAGCCGTACTCGCGGGGCATCTGGTCCAACGACAACACCCCGTGCGCGATGCTGTGCAGTTGCACGTCGCCGGTCTCGGAGGTCTTGTCATCGAGCATCATCACGGTGCAGGCGCGCTTGGCGAAGAACCGCTTGAGCGCCAGGATCTGGCGCCGGTAGCGCAGCGGGTTCTGTGCGAGCAGGCGCAGCTCGGAGAGGCTGTCGAACACGAGCCGGTCGGGCTTCGATTCCTCGACGCGGGCGATGACCTCATGGACGGTCTCGCCGAGCTCGATCTCGGAGGGGTGCAGGATCGACTGCTCGCTATCGGGGTCGAGGCCCATCTCGTCGACGAGCTCGTAGACGTCGATGCCGTCGAGCGTCCAGCCATGGGTCGCCGCCGCTGCCCGGAGCTCGTCGCTGGTCTCGGACAGCGTGACGTAGAGGGTGCGCTCGCCGCGCGCGGTCCCCTCGCGCAAGAACTGCAGGGCCAAGGTCGTCTTGCCGGTCCCGGGGGTACCCTCCAACAGGTAGAGCCGGCTCGGGGTCAGCCCGCCGCAAAGGACGTCATCCAAGCCAGGTACGCCGGTCGAGATCCGGGAATCCCCGCCGGGCGGTGGGCTTTTCGCATGTTCCGTCATCGTCACGGTCGAGGCTCCGTAGCGTGGGGCTCGCCACGACATGCGCACAAGTTAGCGCCGCGCCAAACCCTTGTCAGCGCTCGCGACAACGCATGGTGGGGATTCGTTGGCGGGCGAACCCGACACCAACGAGAAGGCTCGACGGCCGGTCATCGCCGAGCGGGCCGGCAAGTCCGAACAAGCCTCAGCCTTCCGGACCGCCACCGATGAGGAGACGAAGGGCGCCGAGGAGACCACGGCCCTGATCGAGCCGGTCAGCAGGACTTACCTCGACCTCACGCTGAGCGGTTCGAGGGCCGATAGCTGACGGACCGGAGCCATGAATGATCCCGCCTCGGTTGCCCTCACCGTCGAGGCATGCGGCGAGAGCGACGGCCAGTCCTGCCGTCACCTGACCGACACGAAAGGCGTGTCCGTGAGGGTGTCGGCCGGGTCGCACGGAACCGCGGAGGACGCGGGCGCCGCCGGGTAGGCGGCCCTGCGAGCGTTCGGGTCGGTCGCCTTAGGTCCGATCAGCAAGAGCAGACTTGCGACCGCGGGCCGCACCAAAGGTTCAAGGCGTTGCCTTTGGATCCTTATTTTGGTTGCGCGCCCTTAAATCGATCTACACGGACGTGGCTCACCATGGGGATTCAAAGGTCCCCAGGGTCGCCCCATGCTTACCGTCGTCGGTTGTCTCGTCGAGGCTCATGATTTCCGGCTTGTCGCCTTGGCGGCTGGCATCTGCGCCCTCTCGGCCTTGACGACGATCTGCCTCGTCAGCCACGCCCGCAGGGCTGCCGGCTGGCCGCAAGCCGGGTGGCTCGCCGTGGCGGCGACGGCCGGCGGCTCTGGCATCTGGGCGACCCATTTCATCGCCATGCTCGCTTTCGTGCCGGGCGTGCCGAGCGGCTACGACGTCGCGCTCACCGGCCTCTCGCTCGTCATTGCCGTCCTGCTGGCCGGCTCCGGCCTCTCGCTGGCCGTCATCGTCGGCGGCCGCGCATCGGCCTGGGCAGGCGGCGCCATCCTCGGGTTCGGCATCGCGGCGATGCACTACACCGGCATGGCCGCCTACGACGTCGCCGGCCACAAGGCGTGGGATCCCGCGACCGTCGGCGTCTCGCTCGCGCTGGGCGGCATCCTCGGCGGCGCCGCCCTAGCGGCCCAGCTCGGCGCCCGCGGCCTCGTTCGCCAGGTGCCGGCGGCGCTCCTGCTGCTGCTTGCCATTTGCAGCCACCACTTCACCGCCATGGGCGCCGTCACCGTTACGCCCGACCCGACACGCGCCGTCTCGGAGGCCGCGATCCCGAACGCCTGGCTCGCGGTGGCCGTGGCCCTTGCGAGCTTCGCCATCCTGCTGCTGGCCGGGGCCGCACTCGCGCTCGATGTGCGCGACCGCCGTCACGCCAAGGTGGAGGCCGACCGCCTGCACAGCCTCGCCAACGCCGCGGTCGAGGGTCTCGTGGTCTGCACCGGCGACGCGATCGTCAGCGCCAACCGCAGCTTCGCCAAGCTGATCGGTCTGCCGTCCGGTGCGCTCGCGGGCACGGCCCTGTCGGCGTACCTGCCGGGCAACGCCGCCCGGCTCGCGCTCGCCGGCCAGCCCGAGCGCCCGGTCGAGGCCGAGCTGCGCCGGGCCGACGGGACGCTCGTGCCGGTCGAGATCATCATGCAGCCGGTCGATCACGCCGGTCGGCCGCACTACGCCGTCGCCGTGCGCGACCTGCGGGCGCGGCGCCAGGCCGAGCGCCAGATCCAGTTCCTCGCCCACCACGACGCCCTCACCGGACTGGCCAACCGGGCCAGCTTCGGCAAGCGGCTCGAACAGGAGATGCGCGCCGTCGACGCTGGCGGGCGCAAGCTCGCGGTGCTCTGCCTCGACCTCGACCGCTTCAAGGAGGTCAACGACTTGTTCGGCCACGCGGCCGGAGACGCCATGCTGGAAAACGTCGCCCGGATCGTCTCGGCCGAGCTCGACGACACCCAGATGATGGCCCGGCTCGGCGGCGACGAGTTCGCCGTGCTGATGCCCTGCGGCGGCCCGTCGGAGGCCGGCCGGCTCGCCGAGCGCATCCTTGAGGCGCTGCGCTCCGGCCGGGCGGATGCGGGCGGCCCGCAGATCGCCACCAGCATCGGCGTCGTCCTCTACCCGGACGACGCGCAGGAGCGCGCGGCCCTCCTGAGCTACGCCGACACGGCCCTCTACCGCGCCAAGTCGGAAGGCCGGGGCACCTACCGTTTCTTCGAGGCGAGGATGGGCGTCGAGGTCCGCGAGCGCCGTCTCCTCGAACACGACCTGCGCCACGCCGTGGCCCGCGGCGAGATGCAGCTCGTCTACCAGCCGCAGACGAACGTCGGCTCGGGCGCCGTCATCGGCTTCGAGGCGCTGCTGCGCTGGAAGCACCCGGAGCACGGCTACGTCTCGCCCGCCCTCTTCATCCCCATCGCCGAGGAGAGCGACGCCATCCTGCAGATCGGGGAGTGGGTGCTGCGCGAGGCCTGCCGGGAGGCAGCGACCTGGTCGAACCCGCTGTCCATCGCCGTCAACGTCTCGGCGGTGCAGATCCACAGCCCGCACTTCGTCGGGCTGGTGCACGAGGTGCTGCTCAAGACCGGGCTGGCGCCCGGCCGCCTTGAGGTCGAGGTGACCGAGACGGCCCTGATCAGCGACCCGAACCGAGCGCTGCTGACCTTGAGGCAGTTGAAGTCGCTGGGGCTGCGCATCGCCATGGACGACTTCGGCACTGGCTACTCGTCGCTCTCGAACCTGCGCTCGTTCCCGTTCGACAAGATCAAGATCGACGGCTCGTTCGTGCGCTCCGTCGACAGCAATGAGCAGACCGCGGCCATCGTGCGCTCGGTGCTTGGCCTGGGGCGCGGCCTCGGCCTGCCGGTGCTGGCGGAAGGCGTCGAGACCGACGCCGAGCTCGGCTTCCTCGCCGCCGAACAGTGCCACGCCGCCCAGGGCTACCTGATGGGCCGGCCGTCGCCCATCGGACAGTTCGCCCAGTACACGCATGGCACGGATCCCGTCATCGCCGACGACCGGAAACGCGCCTGAGCCTGTCGGCGGGGGCGAGCGTCGATCTCGCCCGCATAAGGGTGTCGGGTCGGCTTGGACGGGGGGCGGGCATGAAGGGGCGCATGACACGAGACACGTCCACGACACTCCCGCCGCTCCGGGTCGCCGCTTTGGCATGCGCCCTGGTCGCCGGCTGCGGCGTCGCCCCAGTCGCCCTCGCCCTCGCGCCACGCCCCGGCGAGCCCGTCGCGGTCCTCACCCTCTTCCCCGACGCCCCAATCCCCAAGGCCGTCGCCGCCTCGGGCGCCTCCATCCTGTGGCTCTCCACCGGCGGGCACGTTGCGGTGCTCGACGCCTCCGGGCGCGACGCCGCCGCCGACCTGCGCCGGGCCGGCGCCTTCCTCGTCCTCGCCGCCGGGCCCCTGGGCGCCTGCCTCCCGGGCTACCGGCCTCCCCCAATCCTCACCGGATCATCCCCGTCATGACCGACAGCAGCAGCCTCGACCGCCTTCGCCTCGCCTTCCTGCCGGTGATGCTCAGCGCGCTCGGCGTGCTCGCCGTCATCGTCACGGCATTCGCCTGGTGGCGAGACGTCATGCCCGTGCCCGTGACGGTCCTCGCGGTCCTCCTGCCCGGCGCGACCCTCGCCGCCGCCCGCCGGCACGGGGCGGCGGCCATCACGCGCCACCTCTCCTCGGCCGCCATGATGATGCTGGTCGGCCTGCTGGTGCTGGCCGCCTCGGGCACGCACCTGCAGATCGACCTGCACATGGTCTTCTTCGCCGCCCTCGCGGTCGCCGCCGGCTGGTGCTGCTGGTCATCCATCCTCGTGGCGGCCGGCGTCGTGGCCTTCCACCACCTCGCGTTGAACGTACTCTACCCGGCCGCGGTCTTCCCGAACGGGGCCGAGTACCTGCGTGTCGTGCTGCATGCCGTCGTCCTCGTCACCGAGGCCGCCGCCCTGGTGCTGGCTGCCCGCCAGCTCGCCAAGGCGCTGGCCTCCGCGGAGGCGGCCACCCGGCAGGCCGCCGACAGCGTGCTGGCGCAGCGCCGCGCCGAGGCGGCGGCCGGCCAGGACCGTAACCTGGAGGCCCACCGCCAGCGCCGCCTCGGCGAGGTCGTAGCCGATTTCCGCGACGCCCTCGTCGAGATCGAGCGCACGGTCGAACGCGAGACCGGCGGCATGCGCGAGACCGCGCTCGCCCTCAGCGACGTCGCCGACCATTCGAACCGTCAAGCGGCCGCTTCCGAGGCCACGGCGTCGGCGACGGCGCAGAACGTGCTCTCGGTCTCGGCGGGGGCCGAGGAACTCAGCGCCTCCATCTCCGACATCGCCGGCCAGACGGAGCGGGCGAGCCAGCTCATCGCGCGCATGACCGAGATCGCGCGGAACACGAACGAGGAGGTCGAGCAGCTCGCCGTCGTGGCCGACCGCATCGGCACCGTCATGGGCCTGATCAAGTCGGTGGCCGACCAGACCAACCTCCTGGCGCTCAACGCCACCATCGAGGCTGCGCGCGCCGGCGCCGCCGGCCGCGGCTTTGCGGTGGTGGCATCGGAGGTGAAGGCGCTGTCAGGCCAGACCATGCGGGCGGCCGACGAGATCGTGTCCCAGGTCGAGGCCATCCAGGCCTCTACGCGGCGCACCGTCGGCTCCGTCCACGCGATGGCCTCGGCCACGCAGGAGGTGAACGCCCTGACCACGTCGATTGCCGTGTCGGTCGAACAGCAGCGGGCGGCGACGCAGGAGATCTCCCGCACCGTGGCGCAGGTCGCCCAGGGCAGTTCCGAGGCGCACGCCGGAGCCGTCTCGGTCTCGCAGGCCACCCTGGAGACGCAGCGGCACGCCGACAGCGCCCTGACCGCGTCCGAGTCCCTCAAGGCGGTCGCGGCCGACCTCGCGCGTTCGGTGACCCAGTTCGTGCAGCGGGTCACGACCGACCTGGAGGAGCGCCGCGGCACGGTTCGGGTCGCCGTCGACGAGGCGGCCTTCCTGCACGTGCGGGGGCGGCGGCATTCAGTGCGCCTCGCGGAGGTCTCCTCCCACGGCGCCCGCATCGCGGGCGCCCCGCAACTTGCGCCCGGCGAAGCGGTCGAGTTCGAGACGGCCGATGGGGGGCGCACGCCGGCGGCGGTCGCATGGAGCGAGGGCGGCACGGCGGGGCTCGACATCCGCGCCGGCCTGCGCCACTCGGCCCTCGAAGGGGGCCTCGGCGTGGCGGCCTGACGGGAGCCCGCGCCTGGCGGGCTCGCCGACCGCCACGAGGTCGGCTACCTTCGGCACCGCCGACGTTACGCCACCGCGGAAGCGGCCCGAGGCTCCGCGGCTTTCCGGGTGCCGAGGCTGTCGGGAAGGGTGAGATACTCGAAGCGGCCGCTCGCGCGCCTGCCCGGCCTCAACAACCCCAGGCCGCGCTCCGCGTCGCGTCGGCCCGCGGCCCAGCGGTCGCGGATGGACGAGGGCGAGAAGTCGAAGCTCTTGGCCGCGAGCTCGTCGGCACCGGCCTGATAGATGAGGTGGAGCAGCGTGACCGCCGGTCCCTCGGGATCGAGCCGCTCGCGCAACTCGTACTCGCGCCTGAGGCCCGCAACCGCCCGGCGCGGGGCGCTGGCGAAGATGAGGTCGTTGGCGCGTTCCAGCACCGCGTCGAGGGAGGCGGGACGCGGCGCTCGCAGGGAGAACAGGTCCGAGGCGATGCAGAGGAGGTCTCGCTCGGGCTCGGTCTCGAAGAGCGGGTCAAGGGGCAGGTTGTTGGTGTAGCCCGCGTCGCACAGGACGCGCCCATCCACCTCCACGGGCGGGAAGGCGGGCAGGATCGCCGTGCTGGCCAGGATGTGCTCGGGCCGGACCTCCTGGCGGGCGGTGTCGAAGTAGACCTCCTCGCCAGTCTCGATGTCGACGCAGCCGACCGTCAGGCGGGTGTCGCCCCTGTTCAGCCACTCGAAATCGACGAGGCGCTCCAAGGTCCGGATAAGCGGCCTGTTGTCGAACAGGGCCACGTCGTTCGGCACCCATGGCAGCGCCGACCATGGGCCGAGCAACCGGTGGCCGAAGATGCTCGGGCGTCCCCAGGCGAGCGCTAGGAGGGCGTGCAGCCCGTTGTAGACCTGGCGCGGCTTGAGCAGCCCGGTTGGGCTCGGGCCCGTGGCCTGGGTCGCCTCGTCCCAGAACATCCGGAGCTTGGCGACCCTGCCCTCGGGGGCGTTGCCCGCGATGATGGCGGCCGTCACCGCGCCGATGGATGCGCCCACGACCCAATCGGGCCTGAGCCCATGTTCGTGCAGCGCCTCGTAGGTCCCGGCATGGTAGGCGCCGACGGCGTTGCCGCCGGCAAAGACCAGGGCGAGGTCGCGTGTGTCGTCCACCATCGTGCCTTTGTGCGTTGAGGCCGTTCGCGGCCGGGACCTGGCCGGCGTCAGCCGTGCGGCTTGAACACCACTTTGGTGCAGTTGTCGGTCTTGTCGCGGAACGCTTCGTAGAGTGCCGGCCCTTCCTCCAGGTTCGTGGAGCGATGGCTGACGATGAAGGAGGGGTCGATCTCGCCCTTCTGGATGCGCTCCAGCAGCGGCTTCATATACCGCACCATGTGGGTCTGACCCGTCTTCAGAGTCAGGCCCTTGTTCATGAGCACGCCGAGGGCGACGGGGCCCACCGGACCAGCAAAGACACCGGGCATCGAGACGTTGCCGCCGGGCCTGCAGGCGAGGATGGCCTGGTTGAGCGCGAAAGGCCGCTCCAGGCTGACGGTGTGCTCCATGATGGCGGAGGAGACCTTCTGGAGCGTGGTGTCGGCCCCGTGGGACTCCATGCCGACCGCCTCGATGACCGAATCGGGCCCGAGGCCGTGGGTCATCTCCATGAGCGTGTCCTGCACGTTCTGGCTCGACAGGTCTATGGTTTCTGCGCCCGCCTCGCGGGCGAGGGCCAGGCGCTCCGGCACGCTGTCGATGGCGATGACGCGCTTGGCACCCAGCAGGTAGCAGCACTTCACCGCCAGCACGCCGACCGGGCCGCAGCCCCAGATGGCGACGGTGTCCTCCGGGCCGATGTCGCAGTGCTCGGCGGCCTGGTAGGCCGTGGGGAAAATGTCGGAGAGGAACAGCACCTGCTCGTCAGTGAGGCCCTCGGGGACGACGATCGGCCCGACGTCGGCGTAGGGCACCCGCAGGTACTCGGCCTGGCCGCCGGCGAAGCCGCCGGTGATGTGGGAGAAGCCGAACAGGCCGGCAAGCGGGTAGCCGTAGGTCTCGGCCTGCAGCTTGCCGTTCGGGTTGGTGCGCTCGCAGCAGCTCCAGTTGCCCCACTTGCACTGGCGGCACTCGCCGCAGCAGATGGTGAAGGGCACCACGATGCGGTCGCCGACCTTGAGCTTGTGGTTGTCCTTGCCGACCTCGATGACCTCGCCCATGGTTTCGTGACCGAGGATGTCGCCGCACTTCATCGTCGGCATGAACCCGCCCATCAGGTGCAGGTCGGAGCCGCAGATCGCGCAGGCGGTCACCTTGATGATGACGTCTCGCCCATGCTCGATCTTCGGGTCCGGCACCGTCTCGCAGGTGATCTTGCCCCGGCTCTGCCACGTGAGTGCTTTCATGGTCGGTCGTCTCCGATCGTCGCGTATCGGATGGGTAAGAAGGTCGGGCGCGGCTCGGTTCCGGCGCGGCGAGGCGCCCAAGATCAGCGATGGCGCGGCCTGGATCGCGTGCCGAGGATCACGGCGGCCGTCGCGGCCAAGCCTGCTGCGAGCACGCCGGCCGTCGCGAGCGGATGCAGGGTCGCCCGGGTGTAGGCGCTGGTGCGCATGACGTAGACCGGCGGGTCCCCGCGTACCTCGCCGGCATGCCGCGGGGCGTGCAGGGCGCCCTGCGGATCCCGTGGAGGCTCAGACCGCTTCTGCAGCGCTATGATGGCCGGCGCGAGCTCGTCGTAGGCGCCCGGCGCGAACTCCTTGCCCATCACGAACAGCTTGCCGCCGCCGCCCACGACGATGTCGCGCTGCGGGTGCACGGCGGCGTGCAGGATGGCGTTGGCCACCTCCTCGGGCGGGTAGATCGGCGGCGGCAGCGTCGGCTCGCGGTCCATGTAGTTGCGGGCACGCTGCGGCAGGGGCGTGTCGATGGAGGCGGGCTTCACCAGGGTGACCGAGACCGGCGCGCCCTCCGCGATCAGCTCCATGCGCAGGGTGTCGGTGAAGCCCTTCACCGCGTGCTTGCTCGTGGCGTAGAGGCCCTGAAAGGGGAAGGCGAGGTCGGAGGCGATGCTGCCGACGTTGACGATCGCTCCGCCGCGCCGGCGCAGGTGCTCCGCGGCGACGAGCGAACCGTTCACCGTGCCCCAGAGGTTGGTCCGGATCAGGCGCTCGTGGTCCTCGTGGGCGATCTCGCGCAAGGGACCGTAGACGGTCAGGCCGGCGACGTTGACCCAGGTGTCGAAGCCGCCGAACGTTGCCACGGCCTTGTCGGCGATGGCGAGGACGTCCTCGTGCCGGCCCACGTCGGCCACGACGTAGGCGGCCTTCGGGCCGAGCTCGGCGGCGATGCGGGCGAGCACCTCCGCGCTGCGGGCGGCGAGCACCACCCGGGCGCCGCGCTCCGCGGCCATGCGGGCGGTCGCCAAGCCGATGCCGCTCGACGCGCCGGTGATCACGACGACCTGCTCGCGCAGCGGCTTATGTGCCATGCCCGGTTCGCTCCTTGCCGGCCCCGGGAGGGACCCGGCGAGGCTACGCGCCAGACGCCGAAGCGTTGCGAACGGCGTCGCGTCCGCGCGGGTCGTCACCGTCGCACCCGCTCCGGCTCCCCCGCTCGATCCGGTAGTGGATCGGCTTGAAGCTGCCGTTGTTCGACTGCGGCGCAGAGCACGCGGTCAGGCCGACCACCAGGTCCGCCTCCGCCTCGAAGGTGATGCGGTCGCCGGCCCGGCTGAGAGGGGGCTCCACCGCCAACGCGCCCGTCGCCGCGTCCACCGGCACGTTCATGAAGCAGTTGAACGCCACCGGGATGCGGTCCGGGGCGATGCCGTAAGGAGCCAGCGCCGCCGCGAGGTTGCCGAAGCAGCCGTGGTGCGGGTCAGCGTCGCGGTAGATGATGCGGAAGGTGTCGGCCGAGCAGGGCGTCAGCAGGAAATCGTGGCGCCCGACCGTGTCCTCGACGATGCGCAGCAGCACGTTCGAGCGATTGGAGTAGAGCGGGTCGCCGGTCGTCAGGTAGATGCGGCTCGCGTAGTCCAGCGTTCGGCCCGACGAGATCACCTCGTCGAGGTCGTGGCGGTTGAAGGCCAGGAGGTCCGCCACCTGCTCGCCGCGCGGGTCGATGACGATAAGCCTGTCGCACTTGTCGAGCGTGAAGGCGACGCCCGAGCGCGGCGCGATCTCGCGTGTGGCGTCAGCGCACATCGGCTCCCCCGGTGTTCATGCCGCGTGGCCGGAACGGGCAACGCCACTCCTCGCCGACGACCCGGCCGCTGTATTGCCGCGCCTCGGACGCCTCGCCGTGCCGGGCCAGCATCGGGTTCACGGAGCCGGCGAGCGCCTCGTCCCGCTGTAGGATGGAGGAGCGCAGCTTCTCGTAGCGGCCGGCCGCGCGGAGCTGCTCGAACTGGGCATGCAGGTTGAACACCAGGGCGGGCGAGGAGAACCGGCGTGCCGGGCGGCTGGCATGCGGGTGCAGCCCGACGACGAAGAACGCCTCGCCGGCGAAGCTCAGGGAGAAGTGCGGGCTGTCCGGCTCCTGCGCGACGCGACCATCCCAGGGATGGCCGAGCCAGGCATCCTTGTCGGCGAGCGACTGCACCCGGTCCCAGAGGTGCCGCTCGAAGCCGGCCTCGGCGAGGTCGCCCGCCCCTTCGAAGAGGACCGCGAAGCTCTGGAAGAGGTCGGGCCGCCTATGGTAACGCGCCGCGAACGCCATCAGCGCCGGGTAGATGCGCATGTCGTCCCAGGCCGAGGTGATGTCGCGGGCGACGAGCACGCGCATCTGGCCCTTGCTCAGGGCCGACTTGGCGCCGACGCAGGGGAAGGCCGCGTCCCGGATGAAGGCGCGGAAGGCTTCGGACCGGGGGTGGTAGGTGTCGTCACGGGGCAGTTGCATCGGAACTCGGAACGCACGTCTCACGAAGGTCCGCGAAACCGGCACGCGGTTCCGCAGCGTCTGGCAACGGCCTCGCTTGAACCGCGTTCCGCGCGGCCTCCGATGTGTCCTACCTATCCACAGTCAGCAGTCCCTCCCGGTCGGGGGTCAGCGCCTCGATGAAGTTGCGCATCCAGACGGTCGACGACCGCGCAGACGTCGATGCCGTCAAGGGTTCAGCCATGGGTCGCGGCCGCCCGGAATCCCTCCGTGGTCTCGGACAGGGTGACGTAAAGGGTAAGCTCGCCACCGGCCGCCCCCTCGCGCAAGAATTGGAGTGCCATCGTGGTCTTGCCGGTGCCGGGCGTGCCAACCTGCAGGTAGAGCCGGCTCGGGGTCAGGCTGCCGCATAGGACCGCGTCGAGGCCGGGTACGCCGGTCGAGATCCGGGATACCCCGCCGGTCGGAAGGGGCGTCGCAGGGTTCGTCATCGGCTCGATCCAGGCCCCGTGGCGTGGGACAGATCCCGGCAGGCGGGCACGGTAACGTCAAGCTAAACCCTTGTCAGCGCATGGGACGACGCAGGGGGAGATCCACGCCCCACGCCCGCAACTCGAAGGGACACCGCGCTCCAACCTGGATATCTCGGCCCGACCGCTATCTCCCCAGGCGCGCAAACCCGCGCCGGGAGACGCCGGCGTCTGGTCGAACGACGAGGTGGCGCTGCCGGGCGATCCGCCGGGCAACCTGGAAGTCGTCGACGGGCTCCCCGAAGGCGGCAAGATCCCCGAGCTCGACGGCAATTACGGCGCCTTCGCGCCGAACTACGCGCCTGAGGAGATCTTCGAGATCGCGAGCAAGCTCTACAAGAAGAGCCGCTGACCAGGGTCCCGGGCGGCGTCCTCGCGGATGTCGCCCGGGCTTGGCGAGGCGTGCCCCCTGATGCAGGGCTGGAGTCGAGGGAGGGCTCACCAGTAAAGCTGCATCCGCCCGATGAAGGTGTCCACCGAGAAGGGCGCGCTGCCGAGGGCGTCGGACTGGGCTGCACCCGGGCGCACCCGTCCGTGGATGTAGTCGGCAACGAACCGGAGGTTCGGCTCCGGGTACCAGTTCAGGCCGAGGGTCACGTCCCGCTCGGTGCCCCCGCGCAGGCGACGGTCGTCGAGGTCTATGGCGCTGAGGCGGGCAGCGATCTCGAAGACGCCGACGCCGCCGCGAGTGACGCGCCGGTCGTCGCGTACCTTGACGCTCTTGAACGTCGCGTAGGTCGTCCCGCCCTGGGGCGTCAGCGCGTAGGCTCGACCCTCCCCGTTCAGGACGATCGATCCTTCAACATAGCCGCCCTGGAAGCTGAAGCCCGGCAAGCCACCGAACCGCTCGACATCGGCCCGTATGTACTCGGCCTGCACCAGGAACGGCCCGTTGCGGTAGGCGAGCTCGGCTCCCAGGCGCGACACGCTCGCCACGCCCGGAAGGTCCCCGGTATCGACGAAGGGACGTCCGAACAGGAACGCTTCCGCCTGGCTGGAGAAGCTGAAGTCGGCGTCGCCTCGGGAGCGGCTGCGGTAGATCCCGGCGACGCCGAGATGCAGGGTCTCGCGCTCTTCCATGACCGGCGCCCATGTCGCCCGGCCGGCCGCGGCGACGCCATCGCCGGCCACGCCGTTGCTCGCCGCGTTCCCGAACACGCCGGCGACCGCCGTCCAGGCCTGACCGTGATGCCCGACCGCGAAGCCGAAGCGGCGTTCGGGCACGAGGGCGTTGGCGAGCGAGCGCTCGGTGAACAGCGTGTCGTTGTTGCTCTGCAGCCATTCGAGGCTGAACGGCACCTTCATGTTGCCGAGCGTGAGGATGGTGTCCGGAAGGCCTTTCCACGCGACGAAGGCGTCGTTGATGGGCAACATCGCGTCGTTGAAGTCGTACTGGAAGGCGATCACCCAGTCCTTGCCGATGGTCAGCGTCGGCTCGATCCAGGCGCGGCGCACGGCAACGTTGTCTGGGAAAGCGCCCGGCAGGCCGGGAAGGCTCAGTCCCGCGGCGCCGGCGTCGACGTGAAGCCGCCCGCCGATCTGGAGCTTCGCCTCCTCGGGGAAGGTCAGCGTCAGGCCCTTCTCGTCGTAGCGCGGGCGCTCGCCGTAGGGGCCGACCACGCCCTCGACCGCATCGTCGCCGTCCCGCGCACCTGCCGGCGAAGCAACCAGCATGACCACGGAGAGTAGGCCAGCGAAGCGGGCAGGCGTCCGGCGGTTCATCCGTGCAGTTGAGATCCTGCAGGGGAACATGCCAAGCCGGACACCACCGGACATTCAAGATACATTCCGCCTGTGCCGGCTGAGTTACACGGTCGGGCCCTGAACTCGTCCAACGTCGCTCAGAGACGGGACGCGCGCAGCATTCTTGGAGGCTCGTCCCCGATCCCACAGTCTCCTCACCGTCATGAGGGGCGCGAGGCGCTGGTGCGTCCCCGATGGGGCTGCGAAGCTTCGGCCGTCCCGGAAGTCGCACGGCGCCGTGCAATACTCTCTAGGCAGGAAAAAAATTTCTGGCGCGGCCGGAACCAGCGTGCACCCGTGGCGTTACGCGCGTGCGAGGCCCGAAAGGGCTCGCGCTATGGGCGCCGGCCACCCGGTGTCCGGCGTCCCTTGTAGTCACGTTGCTCATCGGAGGATGTGGTTATGAGGACCTACGACGTTGCGCCCTTATTCCGTTCCTCGGTCGGCTTCGACCGGGTCTTCGATCTTCTCACGCAGGCCGAACGCGCTGAAGCATCTGCTGCCTGGCCGCCCTACAACATCGAGAAGGTGGCCGAGGACGAGTATCGCATCACCATGGCGGTCGCCGGCTTCACGCCCGACGAGATCGAACTCACCCAGCATGACACCACGCTCCTCGTCTCGGGCCAGAGGAAGGCCCAGGAGGGCGAGCGGCAGTACCTGCACCGCGGCATCGCAGCCCGCACCTTCCGCCAGACCTTCAACCTGGCCGAGCACGTGAAGGTGACGGGTGCTTCGCTGGAGAACGGTCTGCTCACCGTGGATCTGAAGCGAGAGGTGCCTGAGGCACTCAAGCCCCGTCGGATCGCCATCGGCGGCACGCAGGCCGCCGTCGGGCAGGACAACGCGCCGGCCCAGATCGAGGGCGAGGCCAAGGCCGCCTGAACGGGCCCCTTCGAACAACGACACGAACTCGCGGGCCGGCTGGCCCGCGAGGGCGAGTGCGCGCCATCCGACATGCTGACGGAGATGAGTCATGGCTGTGAGAGATCTGATCCCCTGGGGCCGCAGCACTAACGCTCCCGTGCCGAGCCGGATGCGGGACGAGCCCGCGAGCCCCTTCCTGACGCTTCACCGCGAGATGAACCGCCTGTTCGACGACGTGTTCAGCGGCCTGGGCGGTGGAGCCCTCGGGCCGGCGATGGGTGGCCTTGGCTGGCCGAGCGTCGAGATGGTCGAGACCGAGCAGGGCTTGCGCGTCTCGGCCGAACTGCCGGGCCTGGACGAGAAGGACGTCGAGCTCACGATCGATGACGGGGTCCTGACCCTGTGCGGCGAGAAGCGCGCCGAGACGACCGACAAGGAGCGCGGCTACACGGAGCGCTCCTACGGCCGCTTCGAGCGCAGCCTCGCCCTCCCGTTCGCCGTGGAGGAGGACAAGGCCGAGGCCTCGTTCAGGAACGGGGTTCTCAGCGTGACGCTGCCCCGCTCGGCCAAGGCGCCGGATCGCGGCCGCCGGATCGCGATCAACGGCGGCACGCCGCAGACGACACCGCACTGATCGGGAGCCTCCCCCATACAAGGCGAGAGAGAAAGGACTGAACGCATGACATGGCGGTCGGCGCGGGCCTGCGGGTCGCGCCGGCTGTCCAACCTTTGCTCAACAGAGGAGGGTTCACATGCAGCAGATCGAGACAACCATCGAACACCTCGGCCCCGTTGCCGCCGCGACGCTCAGAACTTCGGCCGTCGATCCGTTCGAGGCCTTCATCGCGCCTGGCGACGTGTTCCGCCATCCGCGCGAGGTCCTGGCCTATCCCAATCTGTCGACTGCCGAGAAGCGGGCGATCCTCGCCTCATGGGCGTCCGACGTCCGGGCGGTCGAGTCCTGCCCGACCCTGCGCTGCCTGCCCGGCTGCCGCGCCGAGCCGGTGCCGCTCCACGCGATCCTGAGCGCGTTGCAGGCGCTCGACCAAGATACGCCAAATCCGGCGACGGGCGAGGAGCCCGAGCAGCGGTTCCCGCTCGCTTTCCGGTACCGCCGGCTCCGCGACGGAGCGGCTTCACGGGAAGGCCTGAACTGAGACCGGGAGAGACAGGATGGCGACATTCCACCTCAGAGATCGGGCCTGGCGCCCGCCCATGCTGCGGTCCTCGTCGAGAACCGAGCCGCGGCAAGGCGCGAGCATGGCCGTTCTCTGCGACTGGGCGATGTCCACCGCCCTTTGCGTGGGCGTCTCGGCCTTTCTGCCGGCAGCGGTCGTGCCCTGGATTCTGGCCGCGATGCTGAACCTAGCCGGTCTCGTCTGGCTCGGCGTTGCGCTCACGACAGCCGGGCCGCCGTTCAAGCGCGGGCGGTTCACTGCCTGGGACGGGTCGCTGCTCTCCTTTGCCACGAGCTTCGGCGTACAGGCCGCTGCGCGCCTCGGGCTCCTAGGCGCCTGATCAACCCGCCGGATCGAACCTGAAGTTCGTCATGCAGGATCAAGTGATTGGCATCGGTCACAACAATCCGCCCTCGTCGATTCCAGCCGTGCCCTGGCTTGCTCGGAGACGAGCCTACATTCGGCGCCGCGGCCGGTCGGTCGAGACGGCAGGCCGTGCGCACGCGGACGAGTGGGTTCTCACGTTCGAGCGCGAAACGCCGCCCGAGATCGATGACCTGATGGGCTGGACAGGCGGCGAAGACACCCTCGCGACGGAGGTTCGGCTGACCTTTGCCACGAGGGCGGAGGCGGTAACTTACGCGGAGCGCCAGGGCCTCGACTTCGTCATCGGCGCGGCCCCCGGGCGGACCGCTTCGGTCACCCTGGTTCCACCGTGGCAGTGGAACAGGCGTCCCGCTCCGCCCCTGGGGCGGCCGATCAGGATTTTGCCTCGGCCGCAGGCCGCGGACTCCCAAGTCGAGAAGTCCCGTGACCAAGGAGGATTGCCCGACCTAGAGCGGGCCCTCGTGAACCCGGCGGCCGTCTTCGCTACGCCGCAGGATGTCCTGGATCATCCGCGGCTGATGCGCGGGTGCAAGCGCGAGCTCCTGCGCCGTTGGGCCTGGGACGAGTACCTCAAGGAGGTGGCGGCCGGCGAGGGCATGGCGGAGGGCGAGCCGTCTCGTCTCGACGAGGTCAAGGCCGCACTCTTGCGCCTGGGCGAGACGTGGCGGCCCAAGCCGTTCGCGCCGGCCGCGGGCGTTCCGCGCACGTACGGGGAGGCTGAGCTCGCTGCCTGAACGTGCGGGCACATCGATCGGAGCCGATGGAGAGGGCAGGCGCCGCCTGGGCCTGCAGGCATGACGGAAGCAGTCGTCGACGACCTTTGCTTCGAGGAAGGAGGGTCAAAAATGGGAAGGGATTGGAAGGAGCAGCGCGCCGCATTCAACCTTCTGAGCGGGCTTCTGGGACTTGTCCTCGCCGCGACACCGTGGCTGCTCGGTGAGGCCATCGACCCGCTGACGGTCTGGAGCGCGGTGTTCGGGGGCGCCCTGGTGATGCGGCTCGGTTTCTCGGCCGCGCTGGCCTTCCGCGGCTGGAAGGCATGGGGCCAGGCCGTCGGGGGGGCCGGGCTCATAATTGCACCCTGGCTTCTCGGGTGGGACGGCCGTTCGGCGATGAGCTGTGCGCACGTCGTCGTTGGGGCTGCGGTCGTCGCGATCGCGGCAACGGGGCTCAGGAGCGGGAGGGCTCACCGGACATCGCCGCATGACAATCCTCCCCGGGCGGCACAGCCATGCTGACCGGTCTTGTCCTCACGAGCATCGCCGCGGGGGGCCTGACCGTCCTATCGGCGCCCCTGGCGTTCCAGGGGCTGCTCGACCTTCGCTACCCGCAGCCTCGCAAGGGTCCCGACCGTAAACCCGTGCCCCCTCCGCTTCCTGGACGCCGACTGCCAGCGAGCGCCTTCCGGAGAAGGCAACGACGCGGGGATCGGCCGAGGGATGAGACAGGCGGCGGGGATCTGAGCCGGGACGATTGCGGCCTGGATGATGGCCCTGGGTGGCAGAGGGCTGTCGATGAAGCGCGACATCCCGCGAGCAAGGGCCTTTGAGCGTTGCAGGAACAGGCTGTGGGCGAAGACGTGGATGAACCAGTGACCGGACCGGCCAGGGCAGATCGGAACGAAGGGCCGTCCTTCTTCTCCCGACATGTCTCGGCGGCCGCAGACACGTTGCGCGACACGCGCAAGGCGTGGCCTGGTCTGAGCCTCTACGAGCGCTTCGAGGAGGTGGTCGTCGTGGTGCTCACCGGGCTGATCGGCCTGGTCATCGTCGCGGCGATGATCAACCTCTGCTTCCGCGTGGTGCTGCTTGTGATCTTCGGCCTGCTCGACCCTGCCGAGCACAGCGTGTTCCAGGCCGTGTTCGGCATGATCTTCACGGTGCTGATCGCGCTGGAGTTCAACCACTCGATCCTGAGCGTGCTGCACCGGCAAGAGAGCATCATCCAGCTGCGCACCGTCATCCTAATCGCGCTGCTGGCGCTTGCCCGCAAGTTCATCATCCTGGACGCGAGCAAGACCGAGCCACTGACCATCATCGGGTTGGCCGCCGCCGTCCTGGCCCTTGGGGCTGTGCACTGGCTGGTGCGAGACCAGGACCGTAAGGATACGCGACAGCCGGACGGTCCTGCTTAGGCCTGACAGGGAACGGTCCGGCATGGTCGGCCCCGGGGCGGACGCCAAGGGGCTAAAGGCTTGCAACGCTGGCGCGTTCTTCGTGTCAGCCGCGGCGAAACCGCGAAGCCGAAGGTACCTGGGACGATGCGGCGCAGCCCTGGGCGCCGAGCGTGGCAACCCCGGGACAGGTTGCCGGTTGGACGTCGGGTGCCCGGACGCGCATGCATCGCCAGGCCGGCGACGCGGTGGGGGCGGTCGGACGGGAGGATGGCGTGGCTGGGGAAGACGGGATGGGGCCGGCGGCGGTCGACCTCCCGCTGCTGCGCGCAGCGGTCGAGGCGTCCGGGGAAGCCATCCTCATCACCTCCGCCGACCTCGAAGAACCGGGGCCGCAAATCCTGCCTTCACCCTTATGACCGGCTACGAGGCGGTCGAGGTAGTCGGTCGATCGCCGCGTCTGCTGCAGGGACCGGGCACGGACCGGTCCGTCCTCGATCGCATGCGGGCCGCCCTCGAAGCCGGCGAGCGCTTTCAGGGCGAGGCGCTGGAGTACCGCAAGGACGGCTCCACCTACACGGTCGAGTGGCTGATCACGCCCGTCCGAGAGCCGGGCGGGCGCATCACGCATTGGGTCTCGGCGCAGCGCGACGTCACCGAGCGGCGCGCCGGCGAGGACCGGCAGGCGCTGCTGGTGCGCGAGCTGCACCACCGGGTGAAGAACACCCTCGCAACGGTTCAGGCCGTCCTGAACGCGACCATGCGCTCCTCGCTCTCGGTCCCGGAGTTCACCTGCGCCCTATCCGGTCGCATCGGCTCCCTGGCCCGGACGCACGCCCTGATCACCGAGGACCGGGATCAGGCGGCCTCGTTCGAAAGTCTGCTGCGGGCCGAGCTCGGGCCCTACGACGAGCGCGGGCGCCTGATCTTGGAGGGCCCGAGGGTCGTGCTGCCTTCCGAACTCGCCGTTCCGGTCGGCATGGCCTTGCACGAACTCACCACCAACACCCTGCGGCACGGCGCCCTGGCCGACCCGAACGGCCGGCTTCAAGTGACCTGGTCGGTGGAGGACGGACCGGCGGGCCGCGGCCTTTGCTGGACGTGGTCCGAGCACGACGGGCCACCGGTGGCCCATCCCACGCGCGCAGGCTGCGGGCACCGCCTCCTCAACAAGGTCCTGGCGACACAGACGGGAGCCGAGGTCCAAGTCGACTTCGCGCCCGATTCCCTGCGGGTCTCGGTCCGGATACCGCTACCCGGCCCCGCCGCCTGACGGGTTCCGATGCCCGCCGAGGTCCGTTCCCGCTTGTGGCTGGCCTCGGCAGCCGCGTGGGAGCTAGTCCCGGATCAAGCCTAGACCACGCGCAGGAAAGCTGACCGTTCGGCGACTTGGCCAGCCGCCGTCGCGCGCCGGGTCTGGTTGCGTCCGCCTTCCTTGGCCGCGTAGAGCGCCGCATCCGCCGCGCGGTAGACTGTCTCCGCCTCCACGCCCGCCCCGCCGACGCCGCCCGCGAGGCCGACGCTGACCGTGACCGAGCCCGCGCCGATGGCCGCGGAGGCGACCGCGAGCGTCCCGACCATCGCGTGCACCTTCCCGGCGACACGCTCGGCGCCTTCCACGTCGGTATCGGGCAGCAGGACCGCGAATTCCTCGCCGCCGACCCGTGCCACGAGGTCGTCGGGCCGGTGCACGCTCGCCGACAGGCAGCGGGCGAGCCCCTTGAGCACCGCGTCGCCGACCGCGTGGCCGTGCCGGTCGTTGAAGCGCTTGAAGTGGTCGGCGTCGACGATGAGGAGCGACAGCGGCTTGCCCGTGCGCCGTGCGCTGGCCCAAGCCGTCTCGAACACCTCGTCGAAGCGGCGCCGATTTGCCAGGCCCGTAAGGGCATCGGTTTGCGACAAGGTGGCGAGCTCGGCCTGCATCGCGTCCCGGCGCCGCAGCTCGCGTCCGAACGAGAGCGACAGGGTCGCGGTCAGGCCGCACAGCACCAGCACGATCGCGCCGATGACGGCGGCCTTGGCGCGCCAGCCCGCCTCGATGTCGTCGGTGGCGAGGGCGACGTTAAGCACCAGCGGCAGGTCGCCGACCTGGGTGAAGGCGTAGTGCCGCTCGACCCCGTCCCGGACGGAGGTGCCGACGAAGCTGCCCGAAGGGGCGCTCACGAACCGCCTGAAGGTGGGGGCTCCGGCGATGTTCACGCCGATGTCCGCCTCCTCGTAGGGGTGGCGCATGATGCGCGTGCCGTCGCGCAGGTACAGGTTGATCGCGCCCTCGGGGCCGAGGCCGAGCTGGTCGAAGAGCCGGCTGAAGTAGGCTAGCTTCAGGGTGCCGAGCACCACGCCGCCGAAGGAGCCGTCGGGCTTCGAGATGCGGCGGCTGAACGGGAGCATGCGCTCGCCCGTCAGGCGGGAGACGAGCGGCCGCCCGATGTGGAGGCCGACGTCGGTGCGCTCCGCGTGGACGCGGAAGTAGTCGCGGTCGGCGTAGTTGCCCTTGCGGGGCGGCAGCGCCCCGGCGTCGACCGCGATGTTGCCGCGCTCGTCGATCACGAGCATGACGCCCATGTCCCGGGCCGTCGCCGAACGGTCGAACAGGACGAGCTGGCGCATCGCCGGGCTCACCGCGTCGAGTTCGGAGGCGCGGAGGTTCTCCTGCACGCCCTGCAAGGACAGGTCGAAGATCTCGACGTTGCGGGCGATGTCGCGCTCGATGACCTGCAGCAGGTTCTTCGAGGTCTGCTCCGCTTGGACCCAGGCGTCGCGGCGCAGGTCGAGCAGCATCAGGCCGGACACGACCAGCATGCCGAGGGGCGCCAGGACGCCGAGCGCGATCCAGGTGCGGGCGGAGCGCAGCCGCTTCGCGAGGCGGGGCGGCAGGTCCATCGGCGGGCATTCCCCATGCGTTCTCGTCGTCGCATGGTTTCTGGCACACGAAGCCTTACGCCGGCATTACGTGAGGGGCGCCGCGGGACGCCGACGTCGATCGTCGCCTTCGACGCCTACGCTTGGCTTGCGACGGCGACCTCGGGCACCGGGGCCTCGACCGTGAACACCACTCCGCCCGGGCGATACGCGATCCGAGCCGTGCCGCCGAGCTCCATCGCCAGTGCCCGCTCGATCATGCGCGAGCCGAAGCCGTTCCGCTCCGGCTTCGCGACGGGTGGGCCGCCGATCTCCTCCCAGCGCAGCCAGAGGTGCGGTGGCTGCCGTCCCTCCACGATCCCCCAGTCGAGGACCACCCGGCCGGAATCGTTCGACAGGGCACCGTACTTCACCGCGTTCGTCGCCAGCTCGTGCAACGCCATCACGAACGCCAGGCTCGCCCGCGGCGACAGCCAGACCTCCGGACCGGCGACGGTGAAGCGCCTGGCGGCGCCGCTCCGGAACGGTTGCAAGGCCCGCTCGACGATCTCGCCCAGCGTCGCCCCTCCCCAATCCCCACGGATCAGGGCGTCGTGGGCCGCCGCCAGGGACGCGAGGCGCGCGTCGAGTGTCTCGCGGGCCTCGTCAAGGTCGCCCGCGTTGCGCAACGTCTGGTGGGCGATGGACTGCATCGTCGCCATCGAGTTCTTGACCCGATGCGTGAGCTCGTCCGCCAGGAGGCGGCGGTGCTCCTCGCCGCGCTTGCGTTCCGTGACGTCGATGGACACCCCGGCCATGCTCAGAGGCCGGCCCTCCGGGTCGTAGAAGGTCTGTCCGCGGACGTGCAGCCAGCGCTCCTCGCCGTTCGGCGTGCGAGCGCGATACTCGATGTCGTAGTCTCCGCGCCCGGCAATCGAGGTCTGCACCCCCTCCTGCATCCGCTCCCGGTCGTCCGGCACGATGGCGGCGACCAGCTCCTCGTACGGGAACGGCTCGCCCGCGCTCCGACCGAAGTTCTCCTTGCAAATGTCGGACGCCTCCAGCCGGCGGTCGGCGAGGTCGAGCGTCCAGGAGCCGATCCGGCCGGCCTTCAGGGCGAACCGCATGCGGTCATCGGTCCGGGCGAGCTCCGCCTTGCGCCGTGCGACCTCGTCCTCCAACGCGGCGAGCTCGCCTTGGAGGCGCTTGAGCTTGTCCCGCTCCAGCGTGACGTCGAACTGCGAGGCGAAGAAGTGGGTCAGCGCGCCGTTGCGATCGAACACCGGCGAGACGAGGAGGCGGTTCTAGAAGACCTCGCCGTCCTTCTTGTGGTTGAGGAGCTCGATCTCGATGGGCTCGCGTCGCGCGATGGCGTCCCGTATCCGGGTGACGTCGTAGGGGTTGGTCTCCGGACCCTGGAGGAAGCGGCAGTTCCGACCGAGGATCTCCTCCCGGGCGTAGCCGGTGAGCTTCGTGAAGGCCGCGTTGGCGAAGACGATGGGATTGTCGGGCCTGTTTGGGTCGGTGACGATCATCGGCATACGCGTCGCCCGCACGGCGGCGGCGAACGGGTCGGAACTCGCGTCCGACCGCGTCAGCTCCGCGTCGATGCGGTCGTGTTCCCGGTAGTCGGTCAAGATCCTGCCACCACCCCTGGGGACACCTCGGCCCCTCCGATCCGGCGTGACCGTAGCACAAGCCAGATCTGCAGCTCAAAGCTATGCCATGATCGTGCGATGCCGGTGCCGCAAGCTGGGTCGGCTCCCGCTTAGCAGGCGGGCGTCTTCGGGTCCGGCAGACTTCGACGGCCGCGGGATCGGTGTTGTGGACCTGCCCCTAGGTCATGCTTAACGATCTCGCGCGCGGCCCGGACTCCCGTTCACGGGCAACCCACGCGCTCGCTACCTGGTCTTCCTCGGTCGAGCGGCGATGGCCGGCGCCTGGCGGGATCCACGGTTGGGTGGCTCGGAAGGAAACACCCTTCGGCGAATGTGCTAGTACGCGCCCATGCCCGCCAAACCCACCCGCCATCTCACCCTAACGGAGACGCTCGCGGCCTGGATCGACGCCCAGGTCGCCAAGGGCAAGTACCCCTCGACCTTTGACCTTGTCCGCACAGCCGTCCGGATCTTGCGGTCGAGGGACGAAGATGAGTCTGCCCTGCGGCTCGCCTCCTCCGCCCGATCGTCGCACGGCATGGGACGCGCCTAAGTCCATGGTTTCGCAGACATCGGCTTTCCACGACGGCGGCTTCGTGGGCACACGCATGCGCGCCCTTGACTGGTCCGCTACGTCCCTCGGACCGCAGGAGCACTGGCCGCCAACACTTTTGACCCTCGTGCGGGTCATGCTCAACTCACGCCAGCCGATGTTCATCGCCTGGGGCGCGGACCGCACCCTTGTCTACAACGACACCTACGCCCGCATGCTCGGCGAGCGCCACCCCGCGGCCCTCGGCCGGCCGTTCTTCGAGATCTGGCCCGAAGTGCGGGACGAGGTCGGGGAGCTGATGGACCGGGTGTACGCGGGCGAGCCCGTGCACATGGACGACCTGCAACTCACCCTCCACCGCAACGGCTACCCGGAGGAGGCCCACTTCGCGTTCTCCTACACCCCCGTGCCGGGGGACGACGGCACGGTCTGCGGCCTGTTCTGCGTCTGCACCGAGACGACCTCGCAGGTCATCGCCGAGCGGCAGGCGGCGTCCGAGCGCCGGCGACAGGAGGCGCTGCTCCAGCAGATGCCCGGCTTCGTCGCCGTGCTGCGCGGCCCGGACCACGTCTTCGAGTACGTCAACGACGCCTACGTCACGGTGGCGGGCGACCGGGACTACGTGGGGCGCGACGTCCGCGCGGTCTTCCCGGAACTCGCCGACCAAGGGTTTTACGAGCTCCTTGATGAGGTCTACTCCACCGGCGAGCCGTTCGCCGCGCGCGCCCTTCCCATCCGGTTGGGGGACGACGACCGCGACCGCCACCTCGACTTCCTGTACCAGCCCATCCGGAACAAGGCGGGTGCCGTCACCGGCATCTTCGTGGGCGGCTACGAGGTCACCGAGGAAGTCCGTTCGCGGGCCGCGCTGGCCGAGAGCGAGAGCCGCTACCGCACCCTGTTCGAGAGCATCGACGTCGGGTTCTGCATCATCGAGGTGACGTTCGACGGCGCGGACCGGGCCGTCGATTTTCGCATCGTCGAGGCCAATCCGGCCTACGAGCGCCAGACCGGCGCCGACGTGGTCGGACGGTGGGTCAGCGAGTTCGCCCACGACCTCGAACCGCACTGGTTCGACGTCTACGGACGCGTCGCGCTGACGGGCGAGCCCGCCCATATCGAGAACCGGGCCGACGTGTTCGGGCGCTGGTTCGACGTGCGCGCCCTGCGCGTCGGCAACTCGGCCGCGCGCCGGGTCGCCGTGCTCTTCACCGACATCTCCGAGCGCAAGCGAATGGAGGAGGCGCTTCAGGTCCTGAACGGGACCCTGGAGCAGCAGGTCTTCGAGCGCACGGCCGAGCGCGACCGGCTCTGGACTCTATCCGAGGACATGCTGGCCCGGGCCAACTACGAGGGCATGATGACGGCGGTCAGCCCGGCCTGGGGACGGGTCCTGGGCTGGTCCGAGGCCGAGCTCCTGTCG
This sequence comes from Methylobacterium sp. XJLW, assembly GCF_003254375.1. Taxonomy (NCBI): domain Bacteria; kingdom Pseudomonadati; phylum Pseudomonadota; class Alphaproteobacteria; order Hyphomicrobiales; family Methylobacteriaceae; genus Methylobacterium; species Methylobacterium sp. XJLW. The sequence goes on from NZ_CP016429.1 coordinate 3,463,529, forward strand.
CGGCCCTACTCGTCCTTCATGCATCCCGAGGACATGGGGCCTACGCTGGCCGGCATCGCCCGGATGGGCGAGACGCGGCGGCCGACGCGCTTCGAGAACCGCATCGCCACCAGGGACGGGGGCTGGAAGCCCATCGAGTGGACGGTCGCGCCCGAGGCGGACGGAGCCAACTTCATCGCGGTCGGGCGCGACCTCACCGTCGTGAAGGCGCGGGAGGTTGAACTCGCCTCTGCCCAGGAGGCCCTGCGTCAGGCGCAGAAGATGGAGGCGGTAGGCCAGCTCACCGGCGGCGTGGCCCATGACTTCAACAATCTGCTCACCGTCATCAAGTCGTCCACCGACCTCCTGAAGCGTCCGAACCTCGCCGAGGAGCGGCGCCACCGCTACGTCGAGGCCATCTCCGATACCGTCGACCGTGCCGCCAAGCTCACAGGCCAACTGCTGGCCTTCGCGCGCCGGCAGGCCTTGAAGCCGGAGGTCTTCGACGTTGGCCAGAGTGTCGCGGCCATCACCGACATGGTCGGCACCCTGAGCGGCTCGCGCGTCAGGATCGTCACGGACATCCCGGACGAGCCCTGCTTCGTCGACGCCGACCCGAGCCAGTTCGACACGGCCCTGGTGCACATGGCCGTTAACGCCCGGGACGCCATGGACAGCGAGGGCACGCTGACCATCACAGTCCATCCCGTGGCGGCTATCCCGCCGGTCCGCACCCACCCCGTCGTCCACGGTGCGTTCGTGGCGGTGTGCATCGAGGACACGGGGTCCGGCATCCCTCCCGAGCAGATCGAGCAGATCTTCGAGCCGTTCTTCACCACCAAGGGCGTTGGGCAGGGTACGGGCCTCGGGCTGAGCCAGGTTTTCGGCTTCGCGAAGCAATCGGGCGGCGAGGTCCGGGTCGAGAGCGCGCTCGGCCAAGGCACGACGTTCGTGCTCTACCTCCCGAGGACGGAGGCCGCCGCCGAACCGCCTCCGGCTGAGCCCGAGCCGCTTGTTGACGGGCATGGCATGTGCGTCCTCGTGGTCGAGGACAACTCGGACGTTGGGACGTTCGCAACCCAGACCCTGGCCGAGCTCGGCTACGTCACCGTGCTGGCGACCAACGCCGAGGGGGCGCTGGCCGAGCTGGCCCGGGACGCCGACCGCTTCGACGTGGTGTTCTCGGACGTCGTTATGCCGGGCATGAACGGGATCGACCTGGCGCACCGGATACGGGAGGGTCACCCCGACCTGCCAGTGCTGCTCGCCTCGGGCTACAGCCACGTCCTGGCGCGGAACGGCACCTACGGCTTCGAGTTGCTGCACAAGCCGTACTCGGTCGAGCAGCTCTCACGCTTCCTGCGCAAGGTGGCGAATTGGCGGCGACGGAAGCGCATCGTCGATGGGGTGGCTTGACCCTCGATGCACTCCATAGTGCTTCCAGCGCCCGGACCCGTGTCCGGTCGAGGGCTGGCTCCCACCGGCCGGCTCGTGATCGAAAATCCAAATCCGCTCACGCATCAACAGCGGTCCTTGCGCCGCATGTAGACGAAGGTCCGCAAGTGGCGCGAAGCCGAACAAGGCGCAGGCGAACTCCTGACCCTTTGCAGACCTAGCGGCTGGCCGGATGAGTCGTCTGCTCCGAGCGGAGAAGCAGACCTCCACGGGGCGGACACGACATCAGCATGTCATGGCCCATTAGCATTGGGCTCGTGTGCTGCTCGGCCCGTGCACAGACTGACGATCAAGCTTCTATGATCGAGCGGATCTTGCTGGCCAATACCTCCACTGGGAAGGGCTTGGTGATCATTTGCATACCCGGTTCGAGATGGCCGGCCCCGAAGGCGGCGTTCTCCGCGTAGCCGGTCATGAACAGCACCTTGAGACCGGGCCGGCCGATGCGGGCTTGATCGGCGAGCTGGCGCCCGTTCAGGCCGGGCAGCCCAACGTCCGTGACGAGGAGGTCAATCCGTGCGTCCGACTGCAGGATGCGCAGGCCAGACGGACCGTCGGGCGCCTCCCGCGTGACGTAGCCGAGTTCGCCCAGGACCTCCACGACCAGGGTACGCACGGTATCGTCATCCTCGACCACGAGGACCGTCTCGCCATGTTCAGCACGCGGCGTCTCGCGCCCGGTCGTGCCGGGTTCCTCCGCCTCGCCGTAATAGCGGGGGAGGTAGAGCTTCACCGAGGTGCCCTTGCCGGTCTCGGAGTAGATCTTAACGTTGCCCTCGGACTGCTTGGCGAAGCCGTAGATCATGCTCAGGCCAAGCCCGGTGCCCTGGCCAATGGGCTTCGTCGTGAAGAACGGGTCAAACGCCCGCGCAATAACCTCCGGCGGCATCCCGCTGCCGGTGTCGGTGACGCAGACGCAGACGTACTGCCCAGCCCGCACCCCGACTTCGCGAGCAACGTAGGCGTCGTCCAGGAATGAATTAGCCGTCTCGATGATAAGCCGCCCTCCATCCGGCATCGCGTCGCGCGCGTTGATGGCGAGGTTGAGTATGGCGTTCTCCAACTGGTTCGGGTCGCACAGCGTCAGCCAAAGGCCACCCGCCACGACCACTTCCAAGCGGACGCGCTCGCCCAGCGTGCGGCGCAGCAGGTCGTCCATCGAGCCTACCAGCCGGTTCACGTCCACGGCCTTCGCCTCCAGCGGCTGCTGACGCGAGAACGCCAGCAGGCGATGGGTGAGCGCCGCCGCACGCTGTGCCGAGGCCATGGCGAGGCCGGCGTACCGGGTCAGGTTCTCGGTCCGCCCCTCGTTGATGCGGGTTTGCATCAGGTCGAGCGATCCAACGATGCCGGTGAGCAGGTTGTTGAAATCGTGCGCAATGCCGCCGGTGAGTTGCCCGACGGCCTCCATCTTCTGAGATTGGCGCAGTTGCTCCTCGGCCTGCTCGCGTTCCGCGATGGCCTCGCGGACGCGGGCCTCCAGCGTATCGTTCATCTCGCGCAGGGCGACCTCGGACGCCTTGGTGGCCGTGACGTCGTAGACCACGCCGACGTGACGCATCTCCGCCGAGGCGTCCTCGCGCACCGCCTCGCCGCGGCGGGCGAGCCAGCGCATCTCACCAGTGTCCGCCATCCGGACGTGCATCTCCGCGTAGGGCAGCTCACCGACCTCCCGCACGCCCGGATCGAGCAAGGGGCCGCCCTCGAAGACGAGAGTGTTGACCGCGCTCACCGCCAGCGTCTCGGCCGGCACGACGCCGAGCAGGCTGCAGAACTGGGGCGAGACCTCGACGGTGGCGAAGCCCGGCACGTACTCGAAGGTGCCGATGCGGCCGGCGGTCTGAGCGATGCGCAGCCGTTCCTCGACACGCTTCTGTTCGGTGATCTCGACCAGGGCGCCGGTAAAGCGCATAGGTTCGCCGTCCGCGCCGTATGCGCAGCGTCCACGGGCATGGACCCAGCGGATCGCGCCGTCCGGCGCCTGCAGGCGGTATTCCCGGTCGAAGACCTCGGCGCCATTCAGGATGCCGCTAACCGCGAGGCGCACGCGCGGACGGTCCTGAGGGTGGACGCGATTGAAGAAGACGCCGGTGGGCACTCCAACTGCGCCGACGTCCTGCTCGATGCCGTTGAGGAGCGCGAAGCGGTCGTCGACGTGAAGGCGCTTGCCCGGGATGTCCCAATCCCAGGTCCCTGCGACCCCCGCGGCCGTGAGGGTGATCTTCAATTGCCGCTGGGCGTCGGCGAGACGCCGCTCGATGCCGGCCTGACGTTCGGCCGCGACTTGTCCCTGACGCGCGGGCGTGACGTCGACCTGAGAGGCGAAAAAGTTCAAGAGTTCGCCGGCCTCATCGAAGACCGGGCTGAGGTAGAGCTCGTTCCAGAATGTCGAGCCGTCCTTGCGGTAGTTGAGGAGTTGAACCTTCACCTCCTTCCGACCGGCAATCGCGCCCCGGACCTCGGCCAGGTCGGCAGGGTCGGTATCGGGGCCCTGGAGGAACCGGCAGTTGCGCCCGAGCACCTCGCCGGCCGAGTAGCCGGTCAAGGCGAGGAAGGCAGGATTGGCGAAGACGATGGGGTTATCGGGGAGGCGCGGATCGGTCATGACCATCGGCTGGGGTGCGCGTTCGAGCGCGGCGATGAATGGCCCCGCTGAGCCACGCATCTCCTCCGCCGCTCCGCTCAGGGAAGCGGACGTACGTCCCGGCCCGCGACCCTCGTCGTCGGTCGAATGGGTCACGACTCGGTCTCACCGATGGCCCGCTCGACGAACTCGTCGATCAGGACCTTCAGGCTTTCCAGGGACGGCAGGTCCATCAGCATGGCGATGTACCCTCGGATGTCGCGCTCGCGCACCGCGAAGTTGATGTACAGGAACAAGACCAGAGAATCGGTTCCCTCTTCGCCGACCGGCCGGAAGATCCGCGGACCGTCGCCCCTCATGACCTCCGGCAGCGACATCGTCAGGGTCCGCTGCAGCAGGTTAGCCATCGTCGCGAGGCAGCCGTTCAGGATGACGTTTCCGGTCTCGGTGAGCGCCTCGTCCTCCAGCTCCGCCACCTCGTCCGCGGACAGTTCCTCGCCGGCCACTGCCCGGACGAGCTCGCGCCCGTTTTCCTGCGGGAAAATCAGGAGGGCGCGGCCGGCGAAGGCGCCGGTGAAATCCTGCTGAATGACGACGAGCTCGGACGCCTCCCGCTCCCCGATCATGCGCGCGGCCTGGGCCCGGGACACGATCTCCACGGCCGGCACCGACAGCAGCACCTGAACGCCGATCATCTTGCGTAGGCTGGCGGCAGCCTTGCTGACGCCGATGTTGACGAGCTCGGTGAAGGCGTCGCGCTGCAGTTCGGTGAGATCGACTGTGGCTGCCGTCACGAGGCCGCCCTGCGCAGCCTGAGCGCGGCACCTGATAGGAAGCCGGCGAGCGCCTCCTCGGTGAGCGGCTTCGCGAGGAAGGTGGCGTCGATGCTGCGGGCTCGCGCGATGATCTCGTCCTGGATGTTGGCCGAAACTACGGCGATGGGCATGTTGGGTTTTGCAGCACGTAAGTCTGCGGCGAGTTCGAGGCCGTCCTTTCCGGGCATGTTGAAGTCGAGGAGCGCCACGTCGACCTGACGCTCGCCCATGATGGACTGCGCCGCGTCGGCGTTAGCCGCCTCCGCCACCTCCCAGTCCGGCCTGAGCTGGCGCAGGAGCTTGGCGACCACGAGGCGCGCGAGCTTACTGTCGTCGACGATGAGGACGGTGATCGGCATGAAGGGCGATGCTGCTTGAATTGCGCGCGATACGCTCGGATGCGTGGCGGGAGGTCCCTTATGCGCTGGGGTCGTCGTGGGGCAAAGCCGTAAGTGTCAGGGACGCCGCGTTATCCTGGCTGGAAGGGGGTCAGCCAGCGGGCGACGAACGGGTCGCCGCAGGTCCCTAGCACGTTGGGCCGCAGCCGGAGCAGGACTTGGTACACCGCCGTGTGCATGAGGGTGCAGGCGGTCCAGTCCACCGAGGCGGCCGGGTCTTCAAGGATGAGCAGGGCGAGCGTCTCGGCCTCCTCGACCGGGCAGACCCCTTCCAGGCGTATGGGCGCTCCCGACCCGGCGTCGGTCCGGCGTACGACGGCCATCACCTTTGCTCCCGAGCCATCTGGTCCACCGTCGGTTCGGCCGCGAGCAGGGAGGCTGGGTCGAGCACGAGCAACACGCGGCCGTCGCCGAGAAGGGTCGTGCCTGCCACCCCCGGCAGGGCCGCCACGAGGCCGGATGGCGGCCGGACCACCGCTTCGATGCGGTCCTCGACGCGGTCGACTTCCAGGGCGGCGGTCTCAGGACCCACCCGGATGGCCAGGAGCAAGGCCTCCGGGGCCGCGATGGAAACGTGCACATGCCCCGACAGATCGACGAGCCGAAACACCGGAACGGTTCGGTCCCGCAGGACCGTCGCGCGCCCGCCGGCGACGGCATGGATGGCCGTCCGCGGCCTGCGAACGACCTCCACGACGGCGTCCATCGCGATGCCGTACGATTCCCCGCCCGCTTCGACCACCATGATGCGAGCCAGGGCGACGGTCCGGGGCAGGTGCAGGCGGACCATGGTGCCAAGGCCGACTTGGCTCTCGACCGAGACGCGGCCGCCCATGCGCACCGCCGCCGCACGCACCACGTCCATGCCGACGCCCCGACCCGACAGGGCGCCGACGCTCTCCGCCGTCGAAAAACCCGGCGCGAAGATCAGGTCGATGAGCGCTTCGTCATCGAGTGTCGCGGCCGCCTCGGCCGAGCATAAGCCGCGCTCGACTGCCCGGCTGCGGATGAAGGCCGGGTCGATCCCGCGCCCGTCGTCGGAGACCGACACGACGATGCCGTTGTCGTCCTGCCCGGCTGCCATGCGGATGCGCCCGGCTCCGGGCTTGCCGCCCCGTCGCCGCGTTGCCGCATCCTCCAGGCCGTGGTCGACCGCATTGCGTACGACGTGCAGCAGCGGCTCGAAAAGGTTCTCGACGATGCTCCGGTCCGCCTCCGTGTCCTCGCCTTCGACGTCGAGGACGACCTCCTTCCCGAGGCTGCGCGCGGCCTCGCGCACCGGGCGCGTGAAGCGGCGGAACACCCCTGAGAGCGGCGTGAGGCGGAGCGAGACGGCGCTCCGATGCAACGTCGTCGCGAGGCGCCCGATATTCGCGTCGGCCTCGCGGATCGCGCGGGCCAGCGTGCCCGCATCCTCGCCGGCCTCGGCCTGGGCGGCGAGATGGCCAAGGGCGTTGCGGGCCACGACGAGCTCGCCGACCAGCGCGACGAGGCCGTCGACCCGGGCGGCGTCGACCCGCAGGGTACGGGCCGCGTCTCCACTGGGGAACTCGGTCGCGCCCCTATCCTCCTCGGCACCGGTCAGGGAAGTGGTGTCCGGCCGGCCGGTCAGGACGGCATCGATGGCCGCTCGGAGGGCATCCGACCCGCGTTCGAGCGCCCGCGCGCACTGCTCCGCGTCGACGGAACGGCCAATCGACCGAAGTGCGTTCGCCGCCGCTCGGGCGCAAGCTTCCGAACGGCCCGCGTCGGTGACCCCATCGTGCTCAGCGGCCAGCACGCGGACCTGTTCCGCGAGGATTGCGGCGACGACCGGCGGCAACGTGGGCGCGACCCCGGTCTGAACCTCGCCGACCACGGTCCGTGCGCCGGCCACGGGCATATCAATGACCGTGATCTGGTCGCCGACGAGCCGGAAGGCCGTTTCCACCTCCGGGCGCGGGGCCTCGGTCAGCAGGGTGATGACGAGGTTGCAGGCATAGGCGTCGAACTCCTCGCCCGGTTCCCACGGCGTGGCCGGTTCGACCGAGACGGCCCGCAGGCCGGGTACCTTCCGGACCAGCGCGAGCGGGTCGTCCCCTGAGAAGAAGCAGTCGTTCCGGGGCAGGTATCGCACCGCTGTCAGCGCTTTGCCGCTGACGTCGGCGGGGTCGGCGAGACGGATGGCCCATCCCGGTAACGCTGCCGCATCAGCCGCCTGGACCTTCGCTTTGCGCCCGATGAGCGAACGGTAGCGGTCGGCCAGACCGGCCGCCTCAGTCGCGGCGGTGGCGGGCAACCGCTCCGTCGCCTCCACCGCGTCGGCCCATCGCGCCGTGGCATCGAGGGTCTCCAGCGAGAGGTCGATCAGCTTGGCATCCACCGCGAGAGTCCCGACCCGCGCCGCGGAGAGGCCATCCTCGGCGGCGTGCAGGAGCGCGAACCACGGCGGGTAATCGAACAGGCCGACGGAGCCCTTGAGCGTGTGGAAAGCGCGAAACACCCGGTTCACCGCCTCTGCGTCGCCCGGTGCCGCCTCAAGCGCGAGCAGGTCCTCCGTGGCCGATTGGACGAGCTCGCGCGTCTCGGCGAGGAATTGTTCGAGAAGCTCGTTCACGGGCGCCGTCCTGCGAGCGCCAGGGCATGCGCGGCAAGCGCGTCCTCGGAGAGCGGCTTGACCAGATAGAAGTTCGCGCCCGCGGCTCGCGCCGCCTCCCGGTCGCCGACGCCGGCCTCGGTGCTTGTCATAAGGGCGGGGATGGACCGGATCGGGAGCTCGCGACCCCGCAGGGCGCGGAGGAAGCTGAAGCCGTCCATCTTCGGCATGTTCACGTCCACGACGAGAAGGTCGTAGGTCGTGCTCAGTACCCGTTCCAGCCCCTCTATGCCGTTGAGCGCCTCGTCGACGACGAAGCCCGCCTTCTCCAGGACACCCCGATAGTACATCCGCACCAGGTTCGCGTCGTCGACGACGAGCACGCGGGGGGGCTCGACGGGTGCGGTCGCAGTCTCAGACATGCTCACCCTCGCGCGGCCGCCTATAGACGATGGCGTCATCGTAGCGGCAGACCCTGAACAAAGGGGAGATCCGGCTCATGCTCTCGGTATGGCCGAGGCAGACGAACCCGCCTGGGACGAGGGCATCGAAGATGTTGTCCGCCGCGACGCGTCGAGAGGCGTCGTCGAAGTAGATCAGGACGTTGCGGCAGAATATGACGTCGAACCGACCCTGCGTGGCCATCGCCGCCGCCTCCGTGAGGTTGCAGGGGGTGAAACGCACTGAGCCGCGCAGGTCCGCCAGGATGCGCCAGGCCGGGCCGAGGCGGGTCTCCTCGCGCACGAAATAGCGGGCGACGAGATCCGGGCTCAGCCGCATCAGCGCGCGCTCACCATACCGGCCTTCCTCCGCGGCGGCGAGCGCGCGGGTGTCGATGTCCGAGCCGACGATCTCGATATTGTAGCGGTCGACCTCCGGCCAATTCTCCAGGAGCCAGATCGCCACCGAATAAGGCTCTTCGCCGGTCGAGCAGGGCATCGACCAGATCCGCACGGTCGCCCCTGACGGCTTGTCGGTGACGCGCTCCCGCAGAAGCGCGGAGGTCAGGCAGCGGAGCTGGTGGTCCTCACGGTAAAAATAGGTCTCGTTGATGGTGAAGGCGTTGATGAGCTTCTCGACCTCGCCGTCCGTGTCGGCGCGCAGGCGGGCGAGGTAGATCGCGAACGAGCGGGACGCGGTGGCCTGCATGCGTTCGGCGAGGCGCCGGTCGACGAAATAGCGCTTGGCCGGCGTGAACAGGATGCCGGTGCGCCGGTACAGGAACTCGCAGAAGCGCGCGAAGTCGGCATCGGTAACCGGCGATGTGGGTTCGGACACGCGTTCAACGCCCCGATCCGAGGCGCGCGAGCACGGTGTCGATGGCCTGGGGCAGGAAGGCCTCCGATGAGAACCGGCTCCGGGCGGCACGCAACGACGGCACCGCATCGGACGTCCCGACCTCCGCCAGCACCTCTACAGCTGCACCGCAGACGTTCGGGTGGGTCTCGCGCTCAAGCAGGCGCGCCAGCATGCCATTTGCGGCCTCGGTCGGCTGCGTCCGCACGATCTCGGTGGCGAGCAGCCGGACGTCGGCGTCCGCGTCGGCGAGCAGGCTGGGCAGCACCGAGGAAGCCGCGGCGGGCATCGCCTGGAGCGCCTCGATGCAGGCGTTGCGCAGCGACGCGTCTTCCGAGCGCAGGTGCCGGGCGAGCGCGGCAGCGGCGGATGGATCGGCTATGGCCAGAAGCGCCGCGAGAACAGCTTCACGAGCGCGCGGGTCCTTCTCCGCTTCAAGGGCATTCCCCAGATCGTCCGCCGCCCCGGTGCGGCTGGTGAGGTCGCGTGGGGCGGGGATGGCTGCAGACACGTCCGTGCTGTCGGGCGGACGGGGCGGATCGCGGCGTACGAGCGGCATCAGGGCACCATGTCCAGCAGCGCGTCGGCGATGTCGTCGAGCGGCGAGACTACGGTGGCGCCTCCCGCCCGGACCAGCTCTCCCGGCATGCCCCACACCACCGCCGTCTGCTCGCTCTCTGCGATGGTGCGGCCGCCCTTCGCCCGCAACTCTGCCATCGTCGCGGCGCCGTCGCGGCCCATGCCGGTCATCAGCACGCCGATCAGGCGTGAGGGTTGGACCAGTTCGAGGGCGCTCGCGACGAGGCGGTCGACGCTCGGGTGCCAAAGGTAATCGGCATGAACCGGCACCGGTTGCACGACAAGTCCGGAGGGGCGGCGCGCGAGCGTCACATCCGCGTCCCCCCTCCCGACGTAGACGTTGCCCGAAGCCAGCGGCATCGGCCGCGTGGCTTCCTGCACCCGCAGGGCGCACAGGCCGTCGAGCCGGTGTGCCAGGGGCCCGGTGAAGCTGCCGGGCATGTGCTGTGCAACTACGACCGGCCACGGAAAATCCGCCGGCAATCGCGACAGCAAGGCATCGAGCGCCGGCGGTCCGCCCGTGGATGTCCCGACCAGCACGACACCCTCGACCGGCCCGGGCGCTGGCGACGACGTGGGCGGTGTCGCAGGCGAAGGCACGGTCGCTCGTCGCGGTGGCAATCCCTCCGGGGCGCGGGCCGAGGAGGCGCTCCTGGCACGGATGCGCTCTGCCAGGCGCAGGGTCGGACGCAGGCGGGCGCGGGCGGCCGCCCGGACCTTCTGCACGATCAGCGGACCGAGGCGGTCGATCTCCAGGGAAACGGCGCCGCCGGGCTTGGCGACGAAGTCGACGGCGCCGCGCTCCATCGCGTCGAGCGTGACCTCCGCGCCATCCGCGGTCAGGGACGACACCATCACCACCGGCGTCGGACGATCCAGCATGATGCGGTCGAGGCATGCGAGGCCGTCGAGGCCCTGCATATTGACGTCGAGGGTGATCACGTCCGGGCGGAACCGGGCATGCTCGGCCAGCGCCTGATCGCCATCCCGCGCGAAGGCCAGCTCGAAGTCCGTTTCCTGCGCGAACACGCCGCCGAGGAGCTTGCGCATCAGCGCCGAGTCGTCGACGACCAGGAGGCGGATCATGCCGCGGGTTCCGCGCCGGCGTCCTGCCGCCGCGGCCGCTTCGTCGAAGCGCGCACGCTGCGGTCCGTGCCGGCGAGGAGTACCGAGGCGTCGACGATAGGCAGAAGGCTGCCATCGTCGAGGGTTGCGACCCGGTCGACGGCGTTCTCCGCGTCCCCGCAGTAGTCGGGCGTCGGCCGGATCGCGGCCGCGTCGAGGCGCAGCATGCGCGAGACACCGTCGACGAGCAGGCCGGCGACGTTGCCACCGGCTTCGAGCACGACGATGCGCCGACGCGGGCCGGCCTGGCCGGGCGGCAGGCCGAAGCGTCGTCGCTGGTCCACCACGGCCAGCACGGTACCCCGCACGTCTATGGCTCCGACGATCAGGTCCGGCGACCGGGGCAGGCGCGCCATGGTCTCCGGGACGCGGAGAACCTCCCGCACCGCGCCGACCGCTACGCCGTAGCTTTCGCCCCCGACGTCAAAGACCACGACTTGCTCGGTCGCATCTCTCGCCATGACATCCAAGGTCTTGGCGTTATCGGAGCGTACGGTCGAGGTGGTCACGGACGTCCCTTCCAACAGGCGGTCGGGGGACAGCACGGAGACGAGCGTCCCGGCTGCATCGAGCCGGCAGATCGCGTCGACGGCGGTCGCGCCGCCCCGGCTCAACGCCGACGGCACCGGATCGATGGCATCAGGCGCCAGCCGCAGGATCGGACCCAGGGCATCGACGACGAGGCCGGTCTCCGATCCTCCGAGCCGCGCGACGACGATGCGCGCTTCCGCCCCCGGCAGTGGCGCGGCGAGGCCGAGCAGCGCCGGCAAGTTCAGCAGCGGAAGCACCCGGCCCCGCAGCGCGACGACGCCCAGGGCGGCGGTCCCGGCCAGCGGCACCGGCACGACGTCCGGCGGCAGCGCGAGCACCTCCGCGACCCGCTCCAGCGGCAAGGCGTAGGATCGCCCGGCGGCCGTGAAGGAAACCAGCGCGACGCGCTCCGCATCCGCCGCGCCGGCAACCTCATCCCGTCCATGCCGGACGCCTGCGGACGCGGACGCGCCCGCACGCCCACGGGGAAACGCTTCCGCGACCAAGGCCGGGAGATCGAGCACGCGAACCTGCCCCGACCCCGCCGTGGTGGTGAAACGCCGGACTTTCGATAGGCCTTCTTCCTCGAAAGATTCCGCGCCTGCCGAGAACGCGACGACGCGGTCGACCAACAGCCCAACCGCCTCAGCCGCCTCTGCTACGACGACCCGAGTCGGTTCCGTGGCAGGCTCCAATCCGGGACGTACGACGCGGCGCAAGTCGAGCACCGGTAGGGCCGTACCGCGAAGGTTGGTGAGCCCGGCCAGCGCGGCCGGTGCGCCAGGTACCCGCGTCAATCTGGGCGGCCGGAGAAGCTCGCGGACGATGCCCGCATCGAGGGCGAAGTCGTCCGAGCCCAACGTGAAGATGAGGTAGCGTCGGTCGCGCGTGCCGTCGGCCTCAGGCATCCGCAGCCTGCAACTCGTCGGCGAGCGACGCGATCTCCTCGACGCTCGCCGCGAGGTCCTCGGCACCCTTCGACTGCTGGCGCGCCGCAGTTGCGGCTTCGCTTGAGGCGCGGTCAGCCTGCTCGGCCGCAGCCGCGATCTGCTGCGAGCCCTTCAGGCCCTCGCGGGCGGCGACGACGATGGCGTCCGCCCCGGTCAGGACGTCGGCGTTGCCAGCCTCCAGTCGGGCTATGTCTTCCTCGACGCCGGCCAGGGTGGTGACCAGAGCCCGATTGCGCTGCGCCTCCGTCTCGGACGCAGCGACGACCATCTCAAGCGCGCGTCGAACGGCGGCAACACCATCTTGTATGGCGCGCACGGTGTCGAGGATGCGGTCCGCGTTCGCCGCCGCGTCGCGGGCCAGCGCGCGGATGTCGTTCGACACCACGGCGAAACCCCGACCGCCCTCGCCGGCGCGAGCCGCCTCGATGGCGCCGCTGACCGCGAGCATGTTCACCTGCACGGCGACCAGGGCGATAGAGCCGACGATCTTCTCGATGCGGCGATTGCTGCCCTCCAGTTCGCCAATGCGGGCGAGGCAGGCGCGGGTCTCGCCGAGGGAGCGCTCGACGCCATCGGCGAGGAAGCCGACCGCCGAGCGCACGTCCCGCAAGGTCGCGCCGATGCCGGCGACGCTCTCTCGGGCGGCCGTCGCATTCGAGCTGAATACTGCGGCGCTACGCTCGACCTGGGCCATCGCGGCGCTGGACTGCTGCGCGGCGGCGCTCTGGATGGCGGTCCCGCGGCTGATCTGGTCGATGGCGGCGAGGATCTCGCCTGCCGCCCCAGCCAATTCCTGGACCGTGGCCGAGAGTTCCTCGGCAGCCGAGGCGACCTCCTCGGCTCGATCCCGGACCGAGCCGCTGCCGGTCAGGTCGTCGGCGAGGCCCGCCAACGCCTGCGCGGTCGTTTGAGCCTGGTCGAGGGATTGCGTCTGCTGCGCCACGGCCTGCTGGGCCTGCCCTGCGGCGGCGGCCTGCTCCTCCGCCGCGGAGGCGATCTGCTCCGCGCCGCGTTGCGCCTCTCGGATGGCGGTCTCGGCCTCGACCGCTGCGGCCAGGATGTCCTGCGCGCCCTCCGACAACGTGCCGAGTTCCGACCGGACTGCCTCCAATCTCGCGGTCACGCGGCTGCCGGCCTCCGCTTCGGCCGTCGCCGTCCGGGCCGCGGCGCGTATGATGTCGCCGACGCCGCGGACCTCGGTGCGGATCGCTTCGGCCAGCGTTCGGACCTCGGCGGCGCTCGTTTCGGACGTCTCGGCGAGCGCCCGCACCTCGTCGGCGACGACCGCGAAGCCGCGCCCGTGCTCGCCGGCACGAGCCGCCTCGATGGCGGCGTTCAGGGCGAGCAGATTAGTCTGGTCGGAGATGTGCTCGACCGTACCGGTGATCTCGCCGATGCTGGCGGCCCCGCGGTCGAGTTCCTCGATCAAAGTGACCGTGTCGGACTGTCGGTGGGAATTGGCCTGCACGGCTGCGACCGACGTGGTGATTTGAACGCCGTTCTCCGCCAGCAGCGTCTGGAACGCCGTGGTCGACTGGCGCGAGGCGTCAGCCCGTTCCCGGGCCTCGGACAGGCTGGCGGCGATGCCCTCGATAGCGCCGATGGACTCCTGCGCAGCCCCGGCGGCTTCCTCGGCTCCGGAGGCGATCTGCTCCATCGACCGGCGCAATTCCTCGGCGGCCGCCGACGCCTCGGTCATCCCCGCCGCGAGTTCCTCCGTCGCGGCGGCGAGCCGCTCGGCGGCCTTCTCCCGCCTCGCACGGGACCGTTCGCGCGAGCGTCCGGCTGGGATGGGCGTGACCGGGGAAGGGTTCGGAACACTCGCGCCGGCATCGGCGGGTCCTTCCTGCGGCGCAAGCCGCGTCCTCTTCACCAGCGCCATGGACGGTTCACCCGCGTTCGACCGTCCCTCCTGCCGAACGCAAGGGTGAGGAGGGTTCGGAAGTAGAATCCGCGGTTCTAAGCCTGAGGGCGCTCTGGTCAAGGATAACCCGGCAGTATCGTACGGTTGCGTGTGGATGCTCTGCGCGCCAATGCCCCCCCCCCCCCGCGCGGATGATGAGCGGCCGCCGCCCCTGTGGGATCACGATGTCTGGCATCAGAGGTGATCCAGCCTGACCAGCCCGAGCGACAGCGCATCGTCATAGAGCGCGCGACTGCGTCCGCATCCACCTCGGGACCGACCGACGCGAGCAGGTGCCGGCGCCAAAATGGCAAGCCCAATCACTACAGGTCGTGCCGTCTCGCCCGGCTACCGCACGGGAGCTCCCGCGGACCCGGCGGCACCCTCCCAGGTTCCACAACCCATAGCGCCATCTGGGCGCCGCGCTGGAGCGCCGCCTTGCTCCACCGCCGCTCAGCCGCCTCCCGACATTCGGCAAGGCAGGCCACGTCCACGTCGTCGAGACGCCCAAGGGTAGCCCGAACAAGTATGCCTCCTCGGACCCGTTCGGCGCCTTCGTATTCGAGATGGTCATGCCGGAGGGCACGAACTTCCCTTACGACTTCGGCATGATCCCCTCGACTAAAGGCGCCGACGGCAACCCGCTCGACATCCTGCTGTAGCTCGATGCGCCCGCCTTCTCGGGCTGCATGCTGGAGGCGCGGCTGGTGGGCGTCATCGAGGCCGAGCAGCGAGAGCGCGACGGCGCTTTGGAGCGCAACGACCGTCTGATCGGCGTAGCGGTGAAAGCCCGCACGCATGCGCACGTCCATACCCTTTCCGACCTGCGACCCTGCCCTCTCGACGAGGTCAAAGTATTCTTCGGCCACCACAACCCGCTTGCCGGCAAGGACCTCCGGGTGCACCGGCGCGGCGACGCGGAGGTGGCGCTCGCTTTAGTGTCTCTCACAAAACTCCCGCTGCGCCGTCGCACCCGGAGAGGAGACCGGCTGTGAACGGGAGTTTTGTGAGGCGCTCTTAGTTCGGGAGGGCGTCGGGGCTTTCGGTCGGGCGAACGGCTGACCATCAGGTACGGGCACATCAGCGACCGCGGATACTTCCGGCGTCGGTCAGGGCAGAGCACGACGGCTTGGGCGGGACGACGGCTCCCAACGCCGTGAGCCGGCGTCCCGCCCGACGCCTATCGGCGGGGAGGCGGCCCGCCCTCGGCGCCCAGTCGAAGCATGCAGGCGTGATAGATTTCGGCAGCGGATCGGCTCGGGTGCGCGGTCAGGTCCGGGATGACCAGCACCTCGTCCGGCTGGGCGAGAGCACGGGCGCAGACCGAGCTGTTGAGGTCGGTCTCGCAGGACGGGAAATTGACCCGCGCCTTGAACCATTGCCGGTCGCCGCCCACGAGGCTGACGAGGGACACCGGGACCTGGCAGAGTTGGCAGGCCAATCGGACGATGTCGTCGAAGCCCCGCTCGGGCAGGGTATCGAGGATCGCGTAGCTCGCCAGGGCGTCGAGGCGGGCATCGTCCTCGACGAGGGACGGAAGGTGTTACAGGACCATCGGTTCCTGTCTCGTCTCACCCCTGCGAACGCCGGTCGTCGGGTCGTCGTCGCATTCTGCCCGACCGAACCCCAGGAACACCACCGGGGGGCTTCGTCGGGCAAACAAAACCTTTCGGCTGCGCCGGTCCGTCCGCCCCCCGTGTCGTTGACGGCCTACCTCGTGCCAATGCGACGGCGGGGTGGTGTCATCGGCTAAGTCCCCGTCCCGGACGGGACACGGGATCCCCCCCTTGCGGACCTGGTCAGGCTCGACCGTCGCCCAGGATGCGCCTTCGGCGCTGCCAGGTGGCGACCTTGCGCAGGAGTCGGGAAAGGTCCTCGACCGAGTACGGCTTATGCAGGAGTTCGAAGCCGTAGGTGCCGTTCTTCGCCAGCACGTGGCTGTATCCCGAGGCCAGAAGCACCGGCAGGTCGTGGTGGTTCTCGCGGATGTGGTGGGCGAGGTCGATGCCGTTCATGCCGGGCATCACGACGTCAGAGAAGACGACGTCGAAACGGTCCGCGTCCCGGGCCAGCTCGGCCAACGCCTCCTCTGCGTTGTTGGCCAGCACCGTGACGTAGCCGAGGTCGCTCAGCGTCTGCACCGCGAAGGTGCCGACGTCGGCGTTGTCCTCGACGACGAGCACGCAGGTGCCATGTCCGTCCATCAGCGGCGCTGGCTCGGCCTCGTCGAGGGGCCTCGCCGCGCCGTCCGCGCGCGGCAGGTACAGGGTGAAGGTGGTGCCCTCGCCGACGACGCTCTCGACCGTGACCTCGCCGCCGGACTGCTTGGCGAAGCCGAACACCTGGGAGAGCCCGAGGCCGGTGCCCTGGCCCACCTCCTTGGTGGTGAAGAACGGCTCGAAGATGTGCGCGATCCGGTCGGCCGGGATGCCGATGCCGGTGTCGATGACGGACACCGCCACGAACGCGCCGACGACGGGAGGATGGGCCCGCACCACCGGCATCCGTTCGGCGGTTCGCACCGCGATGGTCAGCGTACCCTCGCCGTCCATCGCGTCGCGGGCGTTGACCGCCATGTTCACCAGCGCGGTGTCGAACTGGCTCGGGTCCGCGTTCAGGAAGCAGGCCTCGTCCGAGAGCCTGGTCTCGATGCGGACGCGCGAGCCGGTCAGCGTGCCCATCATGTCGCCGAGGGCCCGGACGCTCTCGTTGGCGTCGAAGACCTCGGGCTTAAGCGACTGGCGGCGGGCGAACGCCAGGAGCTGCGACGTGAGCTTGGCGGCGCGATCCACGGTATCCGAGATCGCGCCGACGTAACGGGTGCGCCGTTCCTCCGGAAGCCCCGGGCGCTTCAGCAGGTCGGTGGAGGACTTGATCACGGTCAGCAGGTTGTTGAAGTCGTGCGCGACGCCTCCGGTCAATTGCCCGACGGCCTCCATCTTCTGGGAATGGCGCAGCGCCTCCTCGGCCGCCCGCAGCGCCTCGGCCTTCTCGCGCTCGGCGGTGACGTCGCGCCCGACGGCGTTGATGACGCCCGCGTCCGGACGGGTGGACCAGTTGATCCAGCGATACCGCCCGTCCCTGTGCCGGTAGCGGTTCTCGAACCGAGCGAGCGATTGGCCCTTGGCCGAGGCGCGCGCGCCCTCCGCCGTCCTGTCGAGGTCGTCGGGATGGATCAGGTCGAAGAGGTTCGACCCCACCAGTTCCGCCTCGGTCCAGCCCAGCGTCTCGGTCCAGGCCGGGTTGACCGCCAGGATGCGGCCCTCGAAGTCGCAGCGGAGCATGATGTCCGAGGAGAGCTCCCACAGGCGGTTGCGGTCCTGGGTCCGGGCCTCGACGCGTTCCCCCAGGTCCGCGTTCAAACGTGCGAGCGCCTCACGCGACTGAACCGCGGCAGTGGTCTCGACGCAGGCGCAGAACATGCCCTCGACGCGGCCGTCAACGTCGCGGATGGGCGAGTAGGAGAACGTCCACCACGTGTCCTCCTCGAAGCCCTTGCGCAGCATGCGCAGGGGAAGGTCCTCCTGGTAGGTCGCCTCGCCCGTCATGGCGCGCTCGATGAACGGGAGGATCTCGTCCCAGATCTCCGGCCAGACGTCGCGGAAGGGCCTGCCCAGGGCGTCGGGGTGCCTCGCGCCGAGCATGACGGAGTAGGCGTCGTTGTAGAGGTAGCCGAGGGACGGCCCCCAGGCGGCGAACATCGGGAATGCCGACCCCAGCATCAGGGCGACGACCGTGCCCAGCGGGGCCGGCCAGGTCTCCGGGGCGCCCAGCGGCGAGGCCGACCAGTCGTGGGCGCGCATGCGGGCCCCCATCCCGCCGCCGGTCAGGAACGGTGGTGCGCCGGACACGCGATCAGGCCCCGCCGAAAACGGTGTGCGAAAGCGTCACGCGCGGTCGCCCCGCGAGGATGGGCCCCCCGGCAACCGACGGGAGAAGCAGGCCTCTTTTAGGCCACCGGACCAGGAGGTTCGGATGTTCGAGGCGGCGTGCAGCGTGGTGCTTGCGAGCATGGGCTTCGTTTGTGGGGGGTATCCGCCAATCATCGGTTACGAGCGGAGAGACGGTGCGGTCCGGGGAAACGTCACGGCTCAACGCTGCGCCTTCCGATAGGTCCCATCGGATGCCCGGCATCGGTCGGCGGACACGGGCCATCGCCGTTCCCACCTAACCGACCACCCGGCTGCGACGCCGGGGCTTCGAGGCCGCGCGACGGAGTATGCGCGACAGCGCCTCGACCGAGTACGGTTTCTGCAGCAGCTCGAATCCGTGGTCGCTCTCCTGCGCCAGGACGTGGCTGTAGCCGCTGGTCAGAACCACCGGCAGTCCGGGATACAAGCGCCGGACCTCCCGCCCGAGCTCGACCCCGTTCATGCCGGGCATGACCACGTCCGAGAACACGACGTCGTAACCGTTCGGCTTTTCCGCGAGCGCCGCCAGGGCCTCGTCGGCGTTCGCGACCCAGTGGGTGCCGTAGCCGAGCTCCTCCAACGTCTGGGTCGAGAAGGCGCCGACCTCCCGGTTGTCCTCGACCACCAGGACGCAGGTGCCTATCCCGTCGACGACCGCGTCGACCGCCACCGGCTCCTCGACCCGGCCGGCGCCTGCGTCCGCGCGCGGGAGGTAGAGGGCGAAGGTGGTGCCACGTCCGACCTCGCTCTCGACCACCACCTCGCCGCCGGATTGCTTGGCGAAGCCGAACACCTGGGAGAGGCCGAGCCCGGTGCCCTGGCCGACGCCCTTGGTGGTGAAGAACGGCTCGAAGATCCGGTCCACCTGATCGTCCGGGATACCCGATCCCGTGTCGGTCAGCGCGATCCGGACGAAGTCCCCAACCTGCGCGGGATGCGACCGCATCGCCGGAACAACGCCCACCGCCTCGACCGAGATGTCGAGGCGACCCTCGCCGTCCATGGCGTCGCGGGCGTTGACCGCCATGTTCACCAGCGCGGTGTCGAACTGGCTCGGGTCGGCGCTGACGTGGCAGGCTTCGTCGCCGACATGGATCGAAACCGCGATCCGGGCGCCGGTAAGGGTCCCGACCATCTCGCCGATGGCCCTGACGCTCCGGCCGACGTCGAACACCTCCGGCCTCAGCGCCTGTCGCCTCGCGAAGGCGAGGAGCTGCCCGGTGAGCTTGGCGGCCCGGTCGACCGTGTCGGAGATGGCGGCGATGTAGCGAACCCGGCGCTCCTCGGCGAGGTCCGGGCGTTTCAGGAGGTCGGTCGACGACTTGATGACCGTCAGCAGGTTGTTAAAGTCGTGCGCGACGCCCCCAGTCAATTGGCCGACAGCCTCCAGCTTCTGCGATTGCCTCAGCGCCTCCTCGGCCTGCAGCAGGGTCGCCGCGCGCTCCTTCTCCAGGGTGACGTCGCGCGAGACGCAATAGAGCATCCCCTCGACCGGCACGGCCGTCCACGACAGCGTCCGGTAGCTGCCGTCGCGGGCACGGAAGCGGTTCTCGAAGGCGAGCGTCAGGCCGCCGGCGGCGAGGTGGGCGACCTCGGCCCGGGTCCTTTCGCGGTCGTCCGGGTGTTCGAGCCACTCCGAGGTCTTGCCGATGATCTCGTTGGCCTCCCATCCCAGGATGCGCCGCCAGGCCGGGTTGATGCTGACCCAGACTCCTGTCGCGTCGGCGACGCCGAGCATGTCCTGGCTCACCTGCCAGATCCGGTCGCGCTCCTTGGTGCGTTCGGCGACCTGGGCCGCCAGCGTGTCGTTCAGCGCCCGCAACGCGCCCTGGGCGCGGACGCGCTCGACGGCGTCCCAGATCCGGGCCGCGACCTCCTCGACCAGCGAGACCTCGTCGTGCGTCCAGACCCGCGGCTCACGCTGGTTCACGTAGACGACCGAGCGCAGCTGGCCCTCGTGGACCTGCGGTACGGCGACGAGGGCGGCGATGCCGAAGGCGCCCATCCCGAGGCCGGCGGTGTCCGGATCGGCCTCGACATCCGCGTAGACGGATGTCCGGCCCTCCCTGAGGTTGGCGATGTTGCCGGGCCCGAACGCGTCGAGCGGGTAGGTGTTGGCCAGCGCCGCGACGCCGTCAACGTACTCGGTGCCCAAAACGGCGGTCAGGCCGTCGGTCCCGATCAGCCCGTAGCCGACCCGGCTCGCCCGGAGATAGGCCCCCAACGCATCGACGGCCGCCTGCATCCGGCCGCGGGGACCGCCTTGTTCGCGAAGCGTGTCCGTCAGGTTGAGGAGGAAGCGCTGCCGCGCCTCGGCCGCGTGCCGCTCGGCGACGCGCAGCTCAAGCTCGGCGTTGACCTCCCGCAGGCGGCGCTCGTCCCGTCGGCGGCCGGTGACGTCGGAGACCGTGAGCACGGCCCCGACGACAGTGCCGCCCTGAAGGACGGGAGCGTTCGAGCACACCACCTCGACGGGGGCGCCGTCCCGGTCGAAGAAGGTCGCGTCGCGCTGGCGAAGGGTCTGCCCCTCGCGGATGGCCGCGACGAAGCCGCATTCGGAGGCCGGGAACGGGCGCCCATCGGGATGGTGGTGGTGGGCGGCCTCGTGCAGGTTCTGCCCGACCAGGGTCTCCGGTTCCCAGCCGAGCAGGACGTGGGCGGCGCGGTTGGCGAAGGTGACGACGCCGTCGAGGTCGAGCTGGAACACCGCCTCGCTGACGTGGTCGGTGACGGTCTGCAGCAGGTCGGTCTGGCGTTGGAGCTCCTCGGCCGCGAGGCGCTGCCCGGTGCGGTCACGCAGGATCTTGAGGTAGCCGACGTGGCTGCCGTCCTCGGCGTGCAGCGGCATCATCTCGCCGAGCGCGAAGAAGCGGGAGCCGTCCTTGCGCTGGTGCCAGCGCTCATCGTTGCCGCGCCCCTGCTCCCTGGCGCCTTTTAATTCGCGCTCGGGGATGCCGGCGGCGACGTCCTCCTCGGTGAAGAAGACATGGGCCGGCTCGCCGCACATCTCCTTCTCGGACCAGCCGAGGATGGCCTCGGCGCCGGCGTTCCAGCTCGTGACCCGCGCGTCGAGGTCCATCGTCACGATGGCGTAGTCGACGGCGCTGTCGAGGATCTGGCGGTGGCGGGTATCCGCCTCGCGGACCCGCCGCACGGCGTCGTCGCGGGCAACCATCGACCGGCGCAGCTCCATCTGCGCCATGACCTGACGGGCGAGCGCTTCGAGGGATTCGGCCTGCTCCGGCGTCAGGCCCTCGGGCCGGGGCTTGCCGTCGATCACGCACAAGGTCCCGAGCGGCTTGCCCTCGGGGGTCTCAAGCCGGGCACCGGCATAGAACCTGAGCCTTGGTTCCCCGGTCACCAGGGGGTTGTCCCGGGTCCGCGGGTCGGCGGTCAGGTCCGGGATGACGAGCAGGCCCGGCTGCTGCAAGGCATGCGCGCAGACCGATTGCGACAGCGGCGTCTCGCAGGGGTCGAAGCCGATCCGGGCCTTGAACCATTGCCGGTCTGCAGTGACGAGGCTCACCAGCGCGACCGGCGTGCCGCAGATGCGCGACGCGAGCAGCACGATGTCGTCGAAGCCCTGCTCGCCGCGCGTGTCGAGGATGCCGTAGCGGTCGAGGGCGGCGAGCCTGGCCGGATCGTGCGCGGCGTCCTCAGGCGCGGTCACGGGCGACCTCCGGGCTGGCGGGTCCACGGGCGGCCTTCGCCTCGTCGCGCTCGATCATCTGGCGGAGTGCCGCCCTGACGACCTCGCTGATGCAGGTGTACTCGCCCTTGGCGACCTGGGCCTCGACGTAGGCGATCAACGGTTCGGTCAGGGCGATGTGTCGGGAATGCTTGGCAGCCATCCGAGGCTCGTAGCAGCTCCTCCGACGGGTGTCGCGGTCGCGACACCCGTCTCACGCAGACGTGTGGTCGCAGTTCCGGATGTCATGCCGTCCTATACAGGCGGTATCGACAAACAGGTGTCCTTTCACTTTCGGCGGCAGGTCGTGTGCGAGCACGAGCGTGTCAGCGGCATAAACCGGACGCTCCGCCTCCTGCGCGTTCCGGACGGAGGGTCAGGAGCGGCGCGCTTGTTCCTTGCCGCCCTCGATCATCGAGCGGATGCGCGCGGCCATGGTCTCGACTGGGAACGGCTTGGTCAGCACCGCCATGCCGGGAGCGAGATGACCGTTGCCGAGGATCGCGTTCTCGGCGTAGCCCGTGATGAACAGCACCTTGAGGTTCGGACGGGACACGCGAGCCGCGTCGGCCATCTGACGTCCGTTCATGCCGCCGGGAAGGCCGACATCGGTCACCAGCAGGTCGATCCGCACGTTCGATTGCAGCACCTTGAGGCCCGCCGCGCTGTCGCCGGCCTCGATGGACGTGTAGCCGAGGTCTTCAAGGATGTCGGTGACGAGCATCCGCACGGACGGCTCGTCGTCCACCACCAACACGGTCTCGCCTTGCTCGGAACGGGGTAGCGCATCGTGCTTGGCCAAGTGCTCGTCGTCCTCGACCTCACCGTAGTGGCGGGGCAGGTAGATGCACACCGTCGTGCCCTGTCCGACCTCCGAGTAGATCCGCACCTGTCCGCCGGACTGCTGCGCGAATCCGTAAATCATCGACAGGCCGAGGCCGGTGCCCTCACCGATGGGTTTGGTGGTGAAGAACGGCTCGAAGACCCGCGCGACCACCTCCGGCGGCATGCCGGTGCCGGTGTCGGTCACGCACAGCGAGAGGTACTGGCCTTCCGACATGTCGAGCTTGCGCGAGGCCCGTTCGTCCAGCCACCTGTTCGCGGTCTCGACGGTGATACGTCCGCCGCCCGGCATCGCGTCGCGGGCGTTGATGCACAGGTTCAGGAGCGCGTTTTCAAGCTGGGAGGGGTCCACCAGCGCGGGCCAGAGACCGGCGGCCCCGACCACCTCAATCGGGATGGATGGCCCGACCGTGCGCTGGATCATCTCCTGCATGCCGAGGGCCAGCCGGTTCACGTCGGTCGGCTTCGGATCGAGGGTCTGACGGCGCGAGAAGGCGAGCAATCGGTGCGTCAGGGCGGCGGCGCGCTTCGAGGCTCCCTGCGCGACCGCCATGTAGCGTTCGACATCTTGGAAGCGGCCCTGCTGCATGCGGTTCTGCATCATCTCCAGGGAGCCGGAGATGCCCGCGAGCAGGTTATTGAAGTCGTGCGCGAGCCCACCCGTGAGTTGGCCGACCGCCTCCATCTTCTGGCTCTGGCGCAGCGCCTCCGCCTGCTCTCTCTCGACCGTCACGTCACGACCGGCCGCGTAGACCCGCCCTTCCTCGAATGCTGCCGTCCAGCCGAACCAACGGTAGGAGCCGTCCCTGCCGCGGAAGCGGTAGACGTAAGGCTCGGTGAGAGGTTTCTCGAAGATGCCGGCAAAGGCCACCAGGGTGGCGTCCAGGTCTTCGGGATGGGTGTAAGAGATGAACCTGGAGCCGAGCAGTTCATCCTCCGTCCAACCCAGTAGGGTCGTCCATCGAGAGTTGACGGCCTCCAAGGTGCCGTCCGGGGACGCGACCACCAGGAGTTCCTGCGCCAAGCGCCAGGATCGGTCGCGCTCGGCGGTACGCGCCGCGAGTTCGGCTTCCTGCGCCTTCTCCTCGGTCACGTCCCGCGCCACGCAATAGATGCGTCCCCCCTCCGGAACGGCGGTCCAAGATAGGTGGCGGTAGTCGCCCGCCCGCGTCCGGTACCGGTTCTCGAACGCCAGCGTCGGAGCACCACTTTCGGCGAGACGACGGACCTCAGCGCGTGTCCTGTCCCGGTCGTCGGGATGCTCCAGCCACTCGGAGGTGCGGCCGATCAGTTCCCCCTCGGTCCAGCCCAAAACGCGGGTCCATGCAGGGTTGATGGTCTGGAACACGCCCGCGAGGTCGCTGACCAGCAGCATGTCGCGGCTGACCCGCCAGATCCGGTTGCGCTCGGCGGTGCGCTCCTCGACACGTTGTTCCAAGGTGGCGTTCTGGTCACGCAACCGTGCTTACGCGCGTCTGATCTCCGTCACGTCACCGATGGCGCCCAGCATTCGCCAGGTCCCGTCCTCACCCTTGAAAACGACGCCGCTGCTGGAAATCGCGCGCCGCGAGCCATCCGGAACCAGGACGTCATAGTCGAGGGAGATACGTTCCCTGAGGGGGTCGGCATCGGGATGGCTCGCGCGTTCGATGACCTCCGTGCAGCGTGTCACGACCCGGTCGAAATCCTCCGGGGCGACGCGACTGAAGATGTCCCCGGCCTGAACGTCGCCAGCCTCGGGCGCGTCGTAGATCTCGCGACAGCGGGCATCGAGATCGACCAGCCCCGTCGCGGGAAACCACTCGAACGTTCCCAGCCGTGCAACTCGGAGCGCCGTTTCCAGTCGGGCCTTGCTGCGCTTCTCGGCGCGCTCGGCGGCCTTTTGCGCGGTGATCTCGCTGCATGCGCAGAATACGCCAGCTACCATGCCCCCCTCATCACTGACGGGCGTATAGGAGAACGAAAAGAACGCCTCCCTCGCGCGACCGGGCCGGTCGATGTGCAGCTCGATCTCATCCATGTGGACGGGCTCGCCGGAGAACACCCGCGCGAAAAGAGGCAGGCACACGTCAGCGATGTCCGGCCAAACCTCGAAGAAGGGCCGGCCGAGCCCGGCCGGATGGCGGTCAGCCATCAGAACGGCGTAGGGGTCGTTATAGAGCAGGGTCCGTTCCGGCCCCCAGGCAACGAACATCGGCTGACCGGCGGCGAGCATAACTTCCACGAGCGTCTTCAGCGGCTGCGGCCAGTCCGCCGATGGGCCAAGGGGGGTGGCCGCCCAGTCGTGCGCTCGCATGAGCGCACCCAATCCGCCCCCGTTCACAGATGCAGCGGCCTGCGCCATGAGTTCAGGCATGAGCTGTACCGCCCCGTTCCCGCTCGACCTGCGTCTCACTCGGCGTAACCGCATCGTCGCGGTCGAGCAGCCGTTGCCCGGCGCGCACAGTCTCTCGGGTGCTCGCGACGCGGCCGGATTGCAGGCACGACCGGATGGGGTCGTCCTGTTCCCGGGTGATCGAGACGATGATGCTTTTGCGCACGGTCATGGCCGGGATTTGCCCTGTGGGGGGACTCCTCACAAGTCACGTATTCGCCGCGCCGGCAAAGCATGGGAGCGGACCTTCCGACCTTTCCCAAACGGCGCGGAAGCTGCCGCTCGCGTGGTCAAGCTGGTTGAGCGTGGACCCTAGACCCACTCCGTCCCGCCCTTGACGGGTCTCAGGCCGTTGGTGGCCTTGAGCCGACCCGACAGCAGCATCGCGACGTGGTGCTCGGGCACGGCCGGCTCGGGGAGCATCTGCGTCTTGCCGTCCTCGGCCAGTTGGAGCTCGTCGCCGGAGCTCTCGGCGAGGTAGAAGGCCTGGTCCTCGTCCTCGACGATCTGGGCGGAGTGCACCATGGACGGCATCCGGCCCTTCCCGGACTACGACCTCGACGGTGGCGTCGAGATCGGCTTCCACACCGCGCAGGATCAGGCCGACTTCAACGAGGCCTGCCCGATCCTATTCGCCGACGAGCAGAACATGTTCGCCGCCACCGTCGCCTACGCGCTGCCAAAGGGGTCGACGACGCTCGTTGACCGGGTCGCCGACCCATCCCCGAACGCCGATGACGGGCTGGACCGCATCCATCTCCATCTCGGGGCCGCTCACGACGACGTGCCGGCGTTCGGCGACCGCGTGGATCGCCTCGCTCGGGCACTCGCCACCGAGGACGCAGTGATGCGGGTCCGCCTCCATCTGCCGGAGCCCTACGACAACGCCCACCCGGCCCCCCCGGCGCCCAACGTCGGGCACGAAGTCCCCGCCGAACGCCGCCTGATCGCGATTGTCGATCTTGCGTTCGCCTCTCCCCTGGAAAGGAGCATGGTCTAAGCGTCCGACGCCTTCCTTCGCGCCAGCGAGAACCTGAAGACCGACGTGGCCCATGCCTCCCCGTTCGCCGTCAGCGGCGTCTACACCTACGTCCGCGACAGGCAGTTGACGCTCGCCGGCCTGCGGGGTAGCCGTCCGGCTCAACTGATTGAAAAGCTTGGTGCCCTCAATCAGGTCGCAGACGATGTTTGTCACCTGTTGCGC
Source organism: Methylobacterium sp. XJLW (assembly GCF_003254375.1). NCBI lineage: Bacteria > Pseudomonadati > Pseudomonadota > Alphaproteobacteria > Hyphomicrobiales > Methylobacteriaceae > Methylobacterium > Methylobacterium sp. XJLW. The sequence continues at coordinate 3,489,739 of NZ_CP016429.1, forward strand.
ACCGGGACACTCCTGGATCGGTGACGGCCCGGACAAGGCACTCCACCGAAATGTGCTTTCCCGATCAAGCGTAGCCACTATACGGCACCCACAGAACTTGCTCTGCTTTATCGGCCTGCAAAGGCAAGTGACACTACGATCCGAAATAATACCCGTTTCCATCCGGCGCTGATCGGCTGTGCATAGAAGTCGACGTCGCCATCGCGCCTGTATGTGATCCCGTTCGGACTTAAAGCTTTAACCTCATTGGGTCCGCGTCGTAGCTGGGACGGACGCCGTTCGGACAATCTCTAAGTCAGGACGTTGTGGCCGCCGGGACCTGTCATCTCATGCCAATGGCAGCTTTCGGAGGGTAAGCGGCCATTCCAGCGGCCCTGTTCGAAGGGCCGCTGATGGCGCATAGCTGAACAAGCGGTTGGCGAACTGCTGCCCTGCTATTTCGACTCTCCGGCTCGAAGGTGTTACGCGTCCCAGCAAAGTCGACCGTGCCGGCGACAGGAGGGCTTGAACCCTCCGCGGGCCCAACCGCCTCAGCCGTGCATCCGCACGACGGTATGCAGGATGTTGATGGGCTGCCCGGCGGCGCGGGGCACATCCCCGGCGACGATGTCGGCATCGCGGTACGACTTGTCCGGCCAGCCGTTCAGCGGGACAGCCCCGGGATACTTCGAGGACACCCTGCGCGAGAGCTCGTCCATCACGGCCCCCTCAGCGTCGGCCATGAGGTAGCCCACGAGCATCCCCGCGGGATGGCCCGGGGCGTAGGTCCCGTCAGCGAATTTCCCCACGCCCGCGTCGACGTAGTACCGGAACGTGCCGGAATCCCCCGGCCGCAGCCTCTTGCACTCTACGCCGAAATAATACTCCTCCGGTCGCAGCCACTCCGCGAATACGACCTGCAGGTCGATCCGGCCGTCCACCTTGCCGAGTTCGCCGTCCGGGTTGTTCAGGCTCGCCTCCAGCATGAACGCGAGGTGGTAGAAGCCGCGCCGCCGTATGATGCGGACGATCTCCTTGTGCAGCTCGATGGTGATCTTGTTCTCGTCGAAAGTCACGCCGCGCGCGTACAGGCGCCGGCGCGTGCGCCGAGCCGCCTGCACGACCAGTTGGACGATCAGGACTAGGTTGTCGTCCGAGATGCCGAGGTCGCCGCGCCCCACCGGCCGGACGCCCTGTCGCTGGAACGGCATCAGGCGCGCCCCGGGGCATGGTCCGCGAGGATGGCGTCGCCATCCTGCAACCCGGCGGCGACCGTCCAGTAACGTCGCTGTGCCGGCTTGACCATGGTGACCTGCGCCCCGTCGTAGATGCGGACGGAGCGGCGTTCCCGCAGGTAGGGGGTCGGCGACCGCAGGAGATGGTGGCGGAGGTCGTGGAGAAGCCGCCCGGCCTCCGTGTCCGGCATCGCTGACACCACGTCCGCTGGGGCGCGCCCCGGCTCGGTCCGGAACCGGACGGTGGCGAACCGGTCGAGCCGGTCGTCGCCGAGCTTCGAGCCGGGCGCGACCTCGGCGACGAGGTGCTGGCGGCCGGAGATCCTGAGGACGGCGTTCACAGTGCGGCAAGCGGCGGCGGCGTAATCGACGAGTTGCCGCCCCTCCGGGGGCTCGACGTCTTGGAGGCGCGCCAAGGCGGTCCCAAGGAGCGTCGAGCGCCCGCGGGCCACTGCGTCGCGGACGAGAGCGCGTTCGTCGCCCCTCAGACCGTAGAGGTCAGCGACGAGTGCGTCGACGGCCTCACAGCCGTCGTATCGGGCGCTCGCTAGGGCGCGTCCCGCCTTCTCCGCCAGGGCGTCGGTTGGGACGAACCGCGGGATGCGCAGGGCCCGGAGGTCCTGCAGCAGCACGTTTGGTCGCTCCATGCCGATGGGACCAGCCCCTAGGAGGAACTGGTAGCTCGGCATCGCTGAGTTCAATAGGGCGCAAACGATGGCCGGCAGCCTTGGGTCGGCCTCGGCGAACGAGAACCCGTAGAAGCCGTGCGAGAAGGCGAGGTCCTCACCGGAAAGCGCGGCGCTAGTCCTGCCGGGATGGAGGGCAAGCCTGTGCGCGGACTTCGGGAACACCACTAGGGGCGCGCGGTACAGATCACGGCTCCGGGCATGCAGGAGCTCCAGGTGCCCGCGTTGGCGCAGGCTCGGCTTGGGCCGTCCTTCCAGGCTCAGGGGCGCGTAATCCTCGGGCTTGACGGACGGCAGGTCCAGGATGGCCTCCGGCACGGCCTTGGGCTTGTCGCGGGCCTCACCCTTGACCTGGAAGCCCTGCCCGGAGACGACGCCCGCCTCCGAGAGGAAGGACCCGAGGGGCACGAGTTCGTGCTCGAACCGCTCGATCAGTGCGATGTCGCGCGGCGTGCCCAGCGACGACGCCTTGAGGTACGAAGGGTTCGCGATGACGTCGGCCTTCCCGGCCTCGGCGATGTCTGCGGAGGACAGGGCGAGCGCGCCGCTCCGCTCGAAGTCGTCCGTCCAAGGGAACGTGCCAACGAGGATCCTGTCGGACGGCGGCAGGTTCCCGCAATTGGCGCAGAGGAACAGGCCCGGGGCCTTGGCCTCCGAGAACAGCCCCGACATGCGCAGGGGCGACATGTTGATGAGCGCGACCCGGTCGAGGCCGTTCAGCAGCCGCTCCAGGAAGAGCCGGGCCGACCACATCCTCGACATGAAGGGCGTGGCCTTCAGGTACATCGCGATGCGCCCGCCCCGCCCGACGACGTCGACCGCGGCCAGCAGGAACCGATGGTCGGGCGAGCGGCCCGAGCCGCCGTCGTCGTCCTTGGCTCTGGCCTTCCTGGTGCGTCCCTCGTCCCCGCCCTTGGCGGCGTGCGTCCAGGGCGGGTTGCCGACGACCGCGTCGACGCCGAGCCCGCGCGCGAGGTCGCGCGCCGCGGCGGAGAGGAAGTCCATCTCGTGCAGGGTGCGGCCGATGAGCGGCTCGAACCGGATACTCTCCCCGGGATCGGCCGTAGTCTCCAGTTCCAAGGCGGCCAGGTAGAGGCTGAAGGCCGCGATCCGCAGCGCCGCCCTCTGGATGTCGATGCCGTGCACCTGCCGGTAGAGGATGTCGCGCACCACGGAACGCGGCCTCGGGCCGTCGCCGCAGCACTTCCATGCCAAGCGTCGCAGGGATTGCACGAGGAAGAGGCCCGAGCCGCATGTGGGATCGAGAATGCGCGCGGTGCCGTCGAGGTCCTCGAAGACGGGGTCGAGCGCCATGTGGACGAGCTCGACCGGGGTGTAGTGAAGCCCCAGCTCGCGCGCCATATCCGACGCCGCCCGCCGGGCGAACGCCTCATAGACCGCGCTGATAAGCTCAATGGGGACCGTGTCAAACCGGAAGCGGAAGAGCCGCATCTGCCCCGCGTCGCGCTTCCTGAGGCTCGTACCCCGGGCGAAGTCTTCAAGCAGCGGCAGGTGCTCGTCCCGCAGGCTCTCCCCCATGCCCTGCGGGAACACGTCGCCGTTGAAGGTCTCGTGCAGCCAGTCGAACAGCGCCAGGGCCGACGACCGCGAGCGGAAGAGCTCGGCCAGGCCCACATCCCCGAGGCGATGGGACCCGTCGAAGGGCGTCGCGATGTCGCCCCTGTCCGTGACGTAGCTCGCGAACAAGGTCGCGGTCACAAGCTCCTGGCAGGCGCCCCGGGCCTCCGCCATGCCCATGCCTCCCGGCTGGGCCACCGAGACTTCCACCAGGTGCTGTTCGAGGGACTGGATCTCCTGGAGCAGGACCTGGTCAACCTTGCCTGCGCGATGAATGCCCTTCGCCAGGTCGGAGGCCCAGAACGTCCCGGTGTCCAGCGAGAAGCGGCCGCAGAACTCGTCGAGGGCCGCCATCTCGGCCTTGACGTCCGTACGATAGGTCGCGACCGGCCCCCGGTCCTCCTCGGTCCCAACGCCGCGGAACGCGTCGTAGACCCGGACCTCGTAAGGCGTAACGATCCAGAGGAGCGGGGCCAAGCCGAGGTTCCAGGCCCGCTCGTGCATCTCCCCGGCCTCACCGGCGTCGGTCTCCTTCACGATCAGCTTGGCGCCGTCATCGGTCTCGTAGACCGCGTCCGCCTGGAGGCCAGCCCTGGGGGAGAAGGCCGCTTCGAGGTGCGGGTTGCCGACCGCATGCCGGCGGAGCCCCGGCATGTCGCCGCGGCCGGCATCGACGAAGCCGGTCCGCGACAGGACCCGTTCGAGGAGGTCGCTCATGACGACCCTCCCAAAAGGGCGGCTTTCCTGGCGCCTGCTAAGTCGCCGCGACGGCCGGCCGCGCGGGCCGGGCTGCGGATGCGGACGACGGGCGCGACGCCTTCCCACGCCGCCCGCCCGAGTGAGGTCGCGGCACGGTCGTCCCGGCGTCTGGGAGAGGTGGCGTGGCTCTGCATGGAAGGCGGGGCACGAGGGGATGGGACGGCTTGCGCCGGCCGGGGAAGCTTGAGTGTGAGGCGTCGGGTTTGCGATGGAGTGAACGGATCGAGGGGCCGACGCCATTATGGATCCAGGCTTGGCGTTTCACAGCATCGGGGCCGCGCCACCCCGGCGCCGACGAGCCTTCTGCACGGAGAGGGCGCATCTGTCCCGCGTTCGGCCGATGCCGCAGGGGCCCTGGCGTGTGGCTTTCGCCCCAAGTCCGCATCCTCAAGGCATGGCCTGAACCGGAAGCGCCCGGGCCGTCCGGGCCTCCCGTCCTCAGCGGGCCCGGCGAGCGTAGCGGCCCTCATCGCAGGGTTCGAAACAGCGCCCGAACGCGACCCGAACGTCCATCTTCTTGAGCGTGCCCGGGCGACGCCAAGCCGGGCCTCCGCCATCCGCGACGTCCTGGGACCTTCCCAATGGCTCGACTTGGCCGGCGGGCACACCGAGGACAAGTGGTCGGACGCCGAGGGGCCGTGGTCTCGACATGCTGCGCCGCCTCTCCGATGCCGGGTTGCCGGACCTCGACCTCCACGTGATTAGCCCCTTCCTCATTGTGGCCCGGCGCCTTCGCGAACGCATCTTGGCATCGGGCGTCGTGTCGAAGTGGACCCAGGACACGTACCGCTGGAAGCGCGAGCGGATCGGCACCGTCTATACCGTTCAGGGCCGCGAGGCCGACAGCGTGATCCTCGTCCTTGGGACCCCGATGCCAGCCCAACGGGGTACTCGGGGATGGGCGGGAGAGGCGCACAACATCCTCAACTTCGCCGCGACCCGGGCCCAGGAGAACCTCTACGTGGTCGGGTCCCGCCCGGCCTGGGCCGATGCCGGCGCGTTCGCCCACCTGGCGAGGAGCTGGCCCGCATCGTTGGAGTTGCGCGAGCCAACCTAATGACCGCGAGGTGGAAAGCTGTCCAAACGCCGATGCCGGCTCCACCAAGATGGAAGCGGCTCTTGATCTCGGTGACACCCTCCCACGCCTCCGCGCGACGCAGGCGGTGCCCCTACGCATCGTAGGACGTCGGGACGAGCATGGCGACGCGCTCAAGGACATGGGCGCGAGCCGCGTCGTACGCTGCCTGCCCTGCTTCCTGTCCGCCGCACCGAACCAGGCCCGCCACGTTGATGGCGTCGCTTACCGAGACCGTGGGCCGGCCGATGGCGAGCGGACTGGCCGGGGAGCGGCGGATCGCGCCCATCTTGATGAGGGCCCTGATGACGTCCTCGTCGACGGTGTCGGCCTTGGCCAGACGGTCGAAGTGCGTCCAGAGCCAGTCACGCTCGGCGCGCAGAGTGTAGAGCTCCGCACGCAGCCGGGCGGCCTTATCCTCGCGGACTGCGGCGGCCTGGCACTCGGCCCGCAGCGCGGTGACCTCGGTCCGCAGGGTGGCGTTCTCGGCCTCGCGGGCGAGCTCGGCCTCGCGCTGCTCCTCGCGCCACCGGCAGGCGCGGTCGGCGGCGGCGGCGCGGCGGCGGGCGGCGGACGTCTCGCGTTCGCGGGTGCGGGGCTCGGTCATGGAGAGCATCGTGCCCCTCGACCATGCATCCCACTAGGGCGTCAGGCGGCTGCGTCCGCCATGCGCGTGATCCCCCACCGGAACCGCTCGTCCGCCTCGGTGAGGCGACGGGGCAGGCTGCGCGCACCGTCGACCGAACCGGCATAGGCCGCGATGACCAGGACAACGCCGGCGGCGTAGCGGAACGCCAGGCTGCCGTGCTCGCGCAGGGCGACGCCCGCGTTGACGATGGCCTGGCGCAGCGCGCCCCTCAGTTCCTCGTCGAGGCTCGCGACCATCGCGAGCTCCGGCGTCTTCCACCACCTCAAGACGCGCCGGAGTCCCTCCGCGACTTCATCCACAGTCGCCGGGACCGCGAGCTCGTCGAGGTCGAACTGCTTCGCGTCCTCAATGTCGTAGCCGAGGTAGATGGCCCGCATGGCCTGCATCGCCGGCCGCACCGCGTTGACGCTCCAGTGGGCCTTGATCTCGTCGATCATGTCCTTCGAGAGCGAGGCGTCCTTGACGTGCGTCGGGTAGAACTCGGCCTGCGGGGCTGGCGCGGGGGCAGCGACGGGCTTGGGCGCGCGGGGCATCGTAACGACCGGGTGCGAGTGGCGGCGGCCGGGGCGGACGGAATAGGCATCGAGCAAGATCGCCGCCTCCCAGGCCTCCGGGCACGTGGCCCGGGACAGGGCCGCCCCGATGCGCCGGACACGCTCCCGCGCGCCGTTCGTGCTGCGGAGGAGGCGGTCGGCGATGGCGCCCTTGGCGACGTAGGCGGCCCAAGCCTGGTCGAGCCCCGCGTCCCGCGCCTTGGTGACGACGGTGCGGACGAGCTCGACGCCGGACGAGGCCTGGGGCGAGAGCTTCCCGTAGGCATAGCTCTGCGCCGCCTTCTCGACGGCGTCGGCCAGGACGAGGCTGTCGTGCTGCACGGGCTCGCCGGCCCCGTCCCAGACGGCCGAGAAGTCGTCCGCGGCCCCGCCCTGCCCGGCGGCGGAAAGGGTCACGTACACGTCGTCGTGCCCGCCTTGGCTCGCGGCGACGCGGCACACCGACTTGGCGATGTCGCCTTCCTCGGTCCCCCACAGGCCCTGGCGGGACGGCACGAGGCCCCTCGACAGAACCGTGACGCGACGGCGCCCGCGCACCGGGTTGACGGCGCCGTCGACGAGGGCTTGGAGTGCGTCGCCTTCGGGAAGCTTCCGGCCGCGCCCGACGACCACATGCGATCCGACGACGGCGAGGTGCAGGCCGATGCCCGCGTCCTCGATGGCCGCGGTGGCGACGCGCAGGCGGCAGACATGCTGGCGACGGCCCTCGGGCGTCCTGGCCGGGGCCCAGAGTTTCCGGGCGACGGCGTCGGTCTCGACGACCGAGATGCGGTTCCGCGGGAGCTCGGCTTCCAGGGCGCCGGCGAGGTCGCGTGCAGTCGGGGGCAGGCGGTCGAGGGCGGCGGCCCGCCGAGGCTGCCCCAGCGACCGCTCGACGGCGCCGCGGACCGAGGCCCGCGTCACGCCGGGCAGCCCCTTCGACGTCCGGCCGCCGTCCAGGACGACCCACTCCGTCTGCAGACGGGAGTGGATGACGTCGATGGAGAGACGGCGAGGCTCGCGCCCCTCATATTCCGCCATCGCCTTCTCGTAGCCGAGGACTTGCCCGATCTGGAAGTCCGTCTCCTGCATCCCCTCCGCGGTGCGGTTCGGACGGACGGCGGCGGGGCGGCCCGGTCTCATGTTCCCCGAAAACTGGGTCACGGCGTCGACGACGGCGATCCGCTCCTCGTCGGTGCACGCCTGCCCGGGAACGGCGCAGAACAGCGCAGCCTCGCGCTCGACGTAGGACCGGAGCCGGGTGCGGTCGACCCGTAGGCTCCTGTGTGCCTTCCGGCCCTTCGTCGCCCGAGCCTGCCGCTGCAGGTCCGCCTTCGCCCAAGCCTTGCCCCTCGGGCTCATGGCGTCGAACAGGCGCTTCCGCGCAGCGCTCTGAACCCGCACCGGCATGGCGACGCAGAAGCGGGTGATGGACCGGCACGTGTCCTCGATGACCGCGTCGGTGAGCTCGCCGACGCCGCCGCCGGCCACGTACCGCTTCACGGCCTCGCCGAGGAACGACGCCATGGCCTCCTCCGTGACCGGGGCGCCGGTCTTCCGGTGGACGCGGCCCACGAAGGCGTAGGCCTGGAGGCGGAGGACGTCGAAGATCTCGACCGACGCTGACACGGCGACGCTGCTCCGGGGAACATTCCCCACCGACTACTATACGGGTGCATCCGCATACCGCAACGGCCAATCGCGCATTTCGTCTACGCGAAGGGCAGGTTTTTCGAGGATTCGTGTTGTCACGCCGCTTCGCCGATAGCCCCCAGCCGGAGGCCTTGACGAGACCCCGGGGATGGAAACCCGAACCGCAGGTCCCCCGACCGTCCCATTCCTCCCCCGACTTCTATACCCCTCCATCCGCATGGGACGCCCCGGTCCACTCGACGCGACCCCCGTTCGAGTTGTCACGCTGGTTGCCGAGCCCCCTCCCGCGCAGCCCCACGTGACCCCTGGGACGGTAGCCCGGACCGTGGGACCCGAAACGGTCAGTCCTTCCCCCCGATCCTTATACCACTCCATCCGCATAGGATGGGCCGCTCCTCTCGACAGACCCCCCGTTCCGGTTGTCACGTCCCCGGGACGAAGGGCCGATCCCGGGCCGGCCTTGACCGCCCGCCATCGCCGTCCGGCAAGGACCGTCGTCGCTCGGGATGGGGAAGCGGAGGTTAGGCCTCTGGCTCCGGCTCCGGCTCGCCCGGGCGCAGGTCGAGCGGGCCTGGAGCGAGGGCAAGCGCGTGGTCGTCAACGACGTTCGGTTCGTTAACGAGGCCGACGCCATTGAGGCGATGGGCGGGTTCCTCATCCGCGTCGACCGTTCCGGGCTCGTCGCCGGGGAGCATCCGTCCGAGCAGGAGCAGGCCCGGATCGTGGCCCACTGGACCGTCCGGAACGAGGGCGACCTGCTCGACCTGGAGATGGCGCTGACCTCGGCCTTCATCTTCGCCCTGCACACCGCCGGCATCGCCGCTTAGCGAACCCCCAACACGGGACGCCAGTTCAACAACGCCTTCGACACCATCCTGTTGGTGAAATCGTTGGGGGCTCAGCGCGCAGATGTCGCAGCCCGCGTGACGACGAATGTCGCCGAAGAGTCGATTTCCCCGTTGTGGGTTTCGGCGCGCACACGCGGTATGCCGCCGCGATGCTCGGAAGTGCTCACCGCGATCCGCGGCGTGCCCACGGCGGCCCATCCGGCCATCGCCGGGCCGATGGCGCAGATCGCCCACGTCGCCAATGTCCCGTCCATGACGAGGTCCTCCTGGCGGGATGATCGAGGATCCCAACGGCCGCGCTAGTCCAGCGGGGACGGGAGAAGGGCGTCCTCGTCGACCTGCGGAGTGGCCTCGGGCACGTTCCTGGCGAGCCGTGTCATGGCCGACACAACATCGAGGCGGACCGCCTCCGTCACCAGGATGGCGGTGCCGACGTCGACCGGGTGGCCCGCCTCCAAGTCGTCGATGGTGCGCTCGGGGATGCCGGTCACGATGGCCAGGCGACGGACTGGCATGCGGCGCGCGAGCCGGACGTGGCGCACCGCCTCGCCGACCTCGCGCCGGCGCCGGGCCGCCTCGGTCGCGGCGTGCTCCTCGGACGACGGCTCCGGACCGTCCGTCGTCTCGTCGTCCCACCGGCTGCTGCGCATGTCCCGTCTCCTTCGGCCGAGGCTATCCCTCGCCCTGGCTAGTCACCAGACGAGACGTCGCCGGTGCCGCGGTCGGGGCACGGGCCGCTCATCGCGACCGTCACGTCCAGGCCGTCCTGCCGGGTCATGCTCCACACACGCAGCTGCCCGCCGCCCAGGGGCGTCCATGTGCCGGTGAAGCTGTTGCGGTCGCGGTAGGCGTTCCCGGGGGCCTGGAGCTCGATCCGCTCGCGCCCGGTCCGGACGTCGACGGTCCCGCACGTCACCGTCGTCGTCCAGCCGTCCCGGCCGGCCGGCGAGGCGTAGACCCGCGCGAATCCCGCGCGGCCGCCTACGGTGGGGCCGCGCACCGCCAGGAGGAAGCGGTCGCCGGCCTGGGGGAACGGCCCCGGCTCCGGCGCGGGCTTGGCTTGGCGGGCCGCCTCGGCCGGGACGGTGGCGAGGACGGCCAGGACGGTGGCGAGGATGCGGATGGCGGTCATGGGTGGTCTCCGCGGACGGGGGCTAGTCGCCCGTCGAAAGTTGGCCCACGCCGGAGGCGCAGCGGCTATCGGTGAACTGCCCGGGCACGTCGAGGGCGTCGCCCTTGAGCGTGACGATGAAATTCTGCCTCACGCCCTCGACGACGTACGTGCCGCCGAGGCCAGGGCCGCGGCCGCGGCCGCTCGTGCCCCGGCCAACGTGGCGCGTCAGGACCTTGCCGGTCCTGACGTCGTGCCGCACGTCACCGTGACGGTCCAGTCCACGCCCGCCGGCGTGGCCTCGACGGTGGCGTAGCGCGTGACGCCGCGGTCCCCGGGGGCCTGTACGCCGTAGCGCCAGATGTCCCCGCGCGAAGGGAACGGGGCCTCGGCGGCAAGGGCCGAGGCCGCCGCGGCGAGGGCGAGGAGAGCGATGAGGAATCGAGTTGCGATCACGACAGCGCCTCCGAAGCTTCATCGCCGACGGGCGGCGCAGGGAGGGGCTCGACGCCCGCGGCGAGGGACCAGGCCCGCGCCGCGACGCGGTGGGCCTCGTCGAGCGGCAAAAGCCCGGCCTCGACGAGGCGGGCCGCCCGCAGGACGCGCGCCCGGGCGCCACGCCCGACGAGCGAGCAGGCCTCGCCGCTCTCCCAGGCGGCCTGGATGCGGTCGGCAACCGCGGTAAGGGTGGGATCGGTCATGACAGGGTCTCCATGGAGGGGATGGGGGATGCCGCCCAGGCGGTGCCGTCGGGCTCGAACCAGACGGCGGCGGCAGCGGTGACGACGGCGCCGGTGTCGCGGCGCCGGAAGCCCTGCTCGGTCGGCCTGTACCCGATGCGGACGGCGTCGGCCGGCCGGGCGCCGTCGGCGAGGATGCCTTCGATGGTCGCCACGACTTCGCGGCGCGCAGCGGCCAGGCACCGGAGGCGACCCGCCTCGCTCGCGCGCATGATGCACCCGGTGAGGACCAGTGAGGGCGCGTGTCCGATGAGGCGGCGCTTGCGAAGGATCGACCACATCTTCAGACGGCGGTGAAAATGCACGTGGACGGGGGGCTGCTCGGTCATGGCGGGCGTTCCGGGAGGATGACGACGGCGGCGCGGGGGGACGCGCCGGGGACGGGCATGCCGGCTTGGCCGGGTCGGGGCGCGCGTTCGTGCGCGCCCGGGATCGGCCGTCCTATTCGGGCGGCCCCGGCGGAGGCGGGGCTACGCGGCATCGGGGGCCCCGGGCTCGTCGTCCTCGGGGGGACCGTCGGGGGCCATGGCGAGGTACTCCTCCATGGCCTGGTCGTATTCGTCGCCCTGCTCCTTCATGTGCCAAGCCGGGTTGGGCGTCGGCAGATGCGGCCGACACAAGGGCTGGGGCGGGCACGGCGGCTGCTGAACGGGCTTCTGGCGCACCGCTTCGCGAACGGCAGGCCTGGTGGCCTCGTCATGGACATGCAGCGGGGCCTTGCGGAAGGCCTCGTACTCGGACTGCGCGATTTCGAGCGCGGCCTGGGCCGGCGGCATCTGCCCGCGGACGGCCAGCCGGATCGCGCGGACGACGCGCTTGCTGTGCGCGCCCGCCAGGAGCTCGCAGATCATGCCCGCCCGCGCGGCGGCGTCGATGCGATGAACGGCGTTGGCGGAGAGGGCGTAGACTGCCTGCAGGGCTTCGCAGTCTGCGGACGTGACGAGGGGCGCCCGCTGCCGCTTCCTGTTGGTGCTGTTGGGTTCGGCCATGGGTTTCTCCTTGTGGGTGAAAGTCGTCAGAAGGGGTCGCGATGCGACACCGAACGGGTAAGGGAGCGGGCGAGGCGGCCCGCGTCGGCGGCGGCCGTCTCGGCGTCGAGCTCGCCGGCGGCCACGCGGGCCGCCATGTCGGCGACGACGCGGACGCCGTCGGCGAGGAGGGCGTCGTCGCCGGCGCGGGAGAGCGCAGAGGCGAGCAGCAAGCTGCTGACGCGGAGCTGGCCCGCGTGGCTGGGAGGCTGGAGGAGCGTCACGGTGGGCCCTTAGCGGGCCGTGACCGCGGCGGGCTCGGCGACCAGGCAGGCCACCTCGGCGCCATCGAGCCTGCGCCGCTCGACCAGGGCGTCGGCGATGCGGCGGACGGCGTCGGCGTGCGGGCGGACCGTTGCCAGGGTCTCCTCGTAGAGCCGGTCGAGCATCTCCTGCACGTCCCGGCGCAGGAGGGGGTCCGCCGCGATGGCCATGGCCGGGTCCTGCTCGACGGCGACGAGGCCCCGGCCGCCCATCCCCCATTCGCCCACAAGGCTGACGGCCATGCGGGTCGCCGTCAGCAGGTCCTGGCGGGCCCCGGAGCTCGCGCTGTCGAGCAGCGTCTCCTCGGCCGCCCGGCCGCCCAGCATGATCCGCACGTGCTCCTCGACGGCGGCGCGCGTCCAGACGCCCCGGTTCCCGTCGCGGAACGAGACCCAGCCGCCCTCGCCGCCGGACTGGAGTGCGACGACGATGTCCCGTCCCGTCCCGGCCAGCGACGCCATCAGCGCGTGCCCGGCCTCGTGGATGGCGATGCGGTCGAGGACGGCAGCCGGGGTCGCCTCGTCGCCCGCGCCCGCCACCGCGAGAAGGTCTTCGAGGGCCAGCGGGCGCCCGGCGTGCCTCGCCCGGCGGCGGGCGTCCTCGACGACGGCCTCGATCATGGCGCCGGTGTAGCGCTCGGTCCGGTACGCGACCGGCAGCAGGTCGGCCCCCGCCAGGTCGTCGCCCAGGCGCACGCGCAGCATCGCCACGCGCTCCCCGGCGTCCGGCAGCCCGATCTCGATGTGCCGTCCGAGCCGTCCCGGGCGCCGGATGGCGGGGTCGACGCGGTTGGCGTCGTTGGTCGTGCCGACGACGATGACGCCCTCCCGGCCGCCTACGCCGTCCACGCATTCGAGGAACCCGTTGACGATGCCCAGGACGTAGTCGGCATGCTCGTGCCGCACGGTGCGCCGGTCGACGAAAACGTCGCACTCGTCCACGAGGAGCAGGCAGCCGCGCCCCCCGGCCGCAAGCGCCTTGGCCTCGGCGAAGAAGCGCCTCATCGCCCGGAGCGTCGTCCCGAGATGGGCCTGGTCCTCGGCCTGCCACTGCGCCAGCGACCCGGCCAGGAGGGGAATCCCCGCGCTGGCGGCGATGGCCTGGGCGGCCAGGGTCTTGCCGGTTCCAGGCGCGCCGGCCAGAAGCGCGCCACTTGCGACCGACGACCAGGGCGCGCCGTCCCTCCACGCCTGGAGATCCCGGATCAGCTCCCGGCCGTACGCCACGACCTCGCGGCAGCCGTGGAGCTCGTCCAGCGTGATGTTCCGCCCGCGACCCGTCGGCGCCGGCGGTGCCGCCAGGCGGACAAGGTGGGCGACGCAGTCCGCCGGCGCCCGCCCGGGACGGACGGAGACAGCCAAGTGCTCCGCGGAGACGCGCAGCCCGTCGAGAGCGCGCCTGTCCTGCGGAGAGCAGGCGGCGCCCGTCGTCGAGCGGATCGCGGCGGCGACGTCGGACGCGTCGATGGGGGACAGCGTCAGGCGGTGCTCCGCCGCCAGCAGCGCCGCCGCCGGCAGGTGGGACGCCGCGTCCGGGGACAGGCACAGGATCGCGCCCGGCTTACGCAGCAGGGCCAGGAACTCGCGCGCGCGCCGGTCCCGCTCGTGGGCCTTGGGCGGCTCCTTAACGAGGTGCTTCCGCAGCCCCGTCGGCAGGCCGGGCGCGGCGCCCGGCACGTCGTCCAACGCCCGGAGCGACAGGGCCTCCGGGACGTCGACCGTGACGACGACGTCCCGTTCCGCGAGCGCCTGCCGCAGCCCCGGGACCGCGTCGAGCGTGCGGGCGAGCTGGCGGAGGACGGCGAGCTCGACGGGGGAGAGTGCCTCGTCGGCCGCGTCCGGAGCCTCCTCGCGGTTCACGCCCACGCGGTCGTCGTCCACCTCCTCGGCGTGCGTCGGACGCGACAGCAAGGTCGCCGCGTTCGTCGACCGGAAGTACGTCTTGGCGTGAACCTCCGCGATGCCGAGGGGGTCCGCCGGGTCCCAGTAGGGGACGATCTCCGGAAGCTCGTCGTCGCTACCCTCGTCGAGCAGCGCCACTCCGGAGGCGCGCAGGACGAAGGCACCGGCGTAATCGCTCCCGCTCCGGGCGTAGGCCCAGAGCGTGTCGACGAGGACCGGCGTCGCCGCGCGGTGGCCGAGCATGTGCAGATACAGCGTCAGGGCGTCATGCAGGATGGCGCGCGCCGAAGCATTGACGCCCGCTGTGGACAGCCAGGCAGCCGCTCCTTCGTCGCGCCACGTGGCCTCGGTGCGCCGGAGCGAGCTCCAGGCGAGGAACAGGGGCTCCAGCATGCCGTCGTCGACGGTGCCCTCGGGCGAGGCGAGCGTGTCCAGGCATGTCGCGTGCAGGGACAGGCAGAGGGCGGCGAGGAACGCGTCTCCGCCGCATTCGCGCAGGACGGCGGCGCGGTTGCGGCGCGCCGTCGAGGGCGCGATGGCGAGGATGCGGGCTGAGAGGTCGCTGGGGATGCGGCCGCGATGCAGCCCGGCCTTCCCGGCCAGGACATGCTCAAGCGGCGCCGCACCCCTTGAGAGGGGCTGCGTCATCAGATTTCTCCGAACGACCCGCACCGGAAGCGCGCGTCGATACCCAAACAATACACCGCCAATCCTTGCGAAAGCGTTAAGGGCTCAGTCCTCGTCGGCCTCCGTTCGCTTGGACGGGAATACCGGTCCGCGTGACCGCGCGTTGATGAGCGCGTCCATGCAGAATTCGACGTCACGGCTCACGTCCTCGCGGCTCCCATGCAAGCTGTCGCGAGGCCAATGGTACCGGTCGACGTAGCGGGCCAGGGCGACGAGGAGATAGCCTCGGCTTGCAGCCTCGCCGTAGTGATCCTCGGCCAAGCGGCCCAGGGCGCGCAGCACGCGCGGGTGCAGGCCTTTCTTGGCTATCCGGCTTGGCGTGACGGCACGCCTGTCGAGCTTGAAGACGTCGCTGAGGGGCACCGCCCATCCACCAGGCCAGAGCCGTAAGGCGGCGGCCTCGATGGCCGCGTAGAGGGACGCGTTGACGACGGCCGGGTCGAGCGGCACCGGTTGCTCACCTTCGCTGAGCAGGTACGGTCGCCGCTCAGGGTCATAGGCGAGGGACTGGCGGCCGACGCGCCCGACGACGGTCCAGCCGTCCGGGCACGGCCACAGATCGTCGCGCATGTATTCTAGGCGGATATCCATGGCGCCCGGGATAGCACGGTGGCTCCGGCGCGCCAGCCGGTCCGAGCGGAAGGCGGCTCTAGCAGCCGCGCCAGCCCCTCGCGGACGGCGGCCTCGACGGAAGCGCCCAGGCCGTCCGCCTCCGCCCCGTGCGGGCGGACCTCGTGCAGGACGACGGGCTCCCCGCCGCGGCGGACGACGACCGTGGACCGGTCCGGGCCGACCATGACGCGGACCGCGACCTCGACGACCGCGCCGGCGCCGGGGCCGTCCTGGGAGGGATAGAGGGGACCGGTCATGCCGGTGCCGTGTCAGCTCGCGCCGGGACCGTCAAAGGAGCTCGCGAACGTCCCCGGGCGCCGCCGCGGCGCTCCCGCCCTTGAGGTGTCCCGGCCGGACTTGACGGCTGCCGGGGACCCTGACGCTGGCGGTCGACGGTCTTGCGGCCCGTGCCTTATGCCGGGTGTCCTAGCCTTGGCGTAGGCGGTCCCGACAAGCCTTGCGGCGTTCGCGAGGGGCCTCGGCAATCGCCTGCGCCCGCACGGGTCGAGGCGAAGATCGCCCTCGAATCGGGGCGCCGCAAGGGCCGTGTCGGAAGGCTGGGGGTGGTATCCCCGTGGTATCCCTCGTTTCCGGGATACCACCGACCCCAGCTAAGTGCCTGAAGAGATTGGAGCGGGCGATCGGGATCGAACCGACGACATTCAGCTTGGGAAGCTGACGTTCTACCACTGAACTACGCCCGCCCACATGACTGGTCCGGATCCGGCGTTGACGACGGTCGATCCGTCCGGTCCCAGGCCTTCATGTGCGCCAACCGTCTAGCAGTTCGACGGTGATGGCGTCAAACGCATGGGAACCTCTCAGAGCGGCTCCGAGTCCCGAAAAATCTCACGCGAACTGTCCGCGGCACATAAAAGGATCACGGTTCCGAGGGCGATCTTCCTTGTGCTGCCCGGCGAAGGCGCGATGGGTTCGGATACGCTTTGCGATCCGGTGGAGGCGCTGACCCGGATCACAGACTTCGCGGCCCGGCATCCGACCCCTGCATGGCCATGCGCGCGAATCAGCGCGATTTCTGTGTGCCCTGGACGGCAGTGAACTCGTCGTCTCGAAGCCGGTCGATCGCAATCCCGGCCCCGGCGCCGCCTGTCGAGAACAGCCTCCTCGTCGCGTGGCGGCTTGCTCTGGTGGCTCTCCTGGCCCCTTCGCGGTTCAGCCCGGGCCCCGCCCGCTGCGTCGGGCCGCTGGCTGCGCGTCTGACCGACGGTATTCAGGCGACGCGGGAGAGGCTGCCAGTCTGTGCCCCCTGCGTGCCGCGTGCGGAATCGTAGGCGCGATTGCGCAGAGCGGTTTCGCTGGGGAGTTGATCGATCACGTTGCCGGACGCGGGATCAACCACCTGGAAGACGATCGTGCTCGTGTCCGGGTCCTGAATGTAGCGCGCCTTACCGCCGTTTGCGCCGATGTCGAGCTTCACCGCGGGTTCGAGGGGCGCGGATGTGCTCTGGGGCACGGGGGCCTCCTGCGTCACGGCGGCGGCGGCCGTCGCGCCGAGGGCGTCGAGGCCCTGCGGCCCCGGCGTCGGGGGTGTCAGCGGACGGATCTCCATGGCCGGTCTCCTGCGATCCTGTGATCGAAGGATTGAGACGGGCGGCTGCCTAACCAGCGGTTAACGGCAGCAGGAGATCCACCGGATGGTGGCTCGCGGTCCGAGATGCGATGAACATCCCGTTAGCGTTGCGACACAAATCCGTGCGGCTTTCTCCCCGAGAGGCGGCTCGTGGCGCATCTGATCCATTCAGTCGCCACGGTACCGCGGGCCATCCCGTGTCGTCCGGAGAGCGGTTCAGGCAGGTATCTTCCGATGCTCGCCATCGCGATGCGCGCGCTCGCCGTGCAGGAGACCGGAGAGGATCGGGGAAGCGTGACCCGTTTGTCCGCAAGCCTCGCTTCGAGATCGTTGCGCGGCTCCATGCCATCCACGGACGCGCCCGTATCATCGTGATCGCATGCGCAGCCGCAGTGCTGCATCCGGTGCCCATTTTCAGGCTCGGGATACCCGCTTGCTCAGCAAGGCCGCGTCGGGCGCCAACGGGGCACCTGACAGGAAGCGCCTGCGACTGGAAGCGCTCCGCTCTGTCCAGGCGGATCAGAGAAGGATTTGCGCCCCGATCATCGAACTGGGCACCCCGCGGGCCGTCGGCATCGCCGCGGATCAGATGCGTGCGGCGATGCGCGGTACCAATGGCGCCCGACCCGGAGCGGTCCTCGACATCGAGGCCCCGTGCGGTGGAACGCCGGGGCGGAACGGCGGCACGCCCGCATCCGGATCGGACCGGGCGTGCCTTGGCCTCACTCGGCGGCGTCGACGTAGAGCTTGCCGCCCTCGGCCAGGAACTCCTCCGACTTGGCCCGCATGCCGGCTTCGGCCTCGGCCTTGGACATCGCGGGCGACGCGCCCACGACTTCGCCGGCTTCCTCCATCGCCAGCACCTCGGCGCGCAGATCCTGGGTGATCTTCATCGAGCAGAATTTCGGCCCGCACATCGAGCAGAAATGCGCGACCTTGTGGGCGTCCTTCGGCAGGGTTTCGTCGTGGTAGCGGCGGGCCGTATCCGGATCGAGGCCCAGGTTGAACTGGTCCTCCCAGCGGAAGTCGAACCGGGCGCGGCTGAGCGCGTCGTCGCGCAGCTGCGCGGCCGGGTGGCCCTTGGCGAGGTCGGCGGCGTGGGCAGCGATCTTGTAGGTGATCACGCCGGTCTTCACGTCGTCCCGGTCGGGCAGGCCGAGATGCTCCTTCGGGGTGACGTAGCAAAGCATCGCGGTGCCGAACCAGCCGATCATCGCGGCGCCGATGCCCGAGGTGATATGGTCGTAGCCGGGGGCGATGTCGGTGGTCAGCGGGCCGAGGGTGTAGAACGGCGCCTCGCCGCACTCCTTCAGCTGCTTCTCCATGTTGACCTTGATCTTGTGCATCGGCACGTGGCCGGGGCCCTCGATCATCACCTGGCAGCCCTTGTCCCAGGCGACCTTGGTCAGCTCGCCCAGCGTCTCCAGCTCGCCGAACTGGGCGGCGTCGTTGGCGTCGGCGATCGAGCCCGGGCGCAGGCCGTCGCCCAGCGAGAACGACACGTCGTAGGCCCGCATGATGTCGCAGATCTCGTCGAACCGCTCGTAGAGGAACGATTCCCGGTGCCCGGCCAGGCACCAGCGCGCCATGATCGAGCCGCCGCGCGAGACGATGCCGGTGACGCGCCGGGCGGTCAGCGGCACGTGGGCGAGACGCACGCCCGCATGGATGGTGAAGTAGTCGATGCCCTGCTCGGCCTGCTCGATCAGCGTGTCCTTGAAGACCTCCCAGTCGAGCTTGAGCGGGTCGCCGCCGACCTTCTCCAGCGCCTGATAGATCGGCACCGTGCCGATCGGGACCGGGCTGTTGCGGATGATCCACGAGCGGATGTTGTGGATGTTGCGGCCGGTGGACAGGTCCATGACCGTGTCGGCGCCCCAGCGGATCGACCAGACGAGCTTCTCGACCTCGTCGGCGGCCGAGGAGGTCACGGCCGAGTTGCCGATATTGGCGTTGATCTTGACCAGGAAGTTCCGGCCGATCGCCATCGGCTCCAGCTCGGTGTGGTTGATGTTGGCCGGGATGATCGCCCGGCCGCGGGCGATCTCGTCGCGCACGAATTCGGGGGTGATGAAGGGCGGGACCGAGGCCCCGAAGCTCTGGCCGTCGGCGAGTGCGGCCTCGGCGCCCGCAAGCATCTTCTCGCGGCAGACGTTCTCGCGATGGGCGACGTAGATCATCTCCTCGGTGATGATCCCCGCGCGGGCGAACTCGTACTGGGTCACCCTCTGGCCCGGGGCCGCCTTGCGGATGGTCCGCTCGGCGGGACAGGGGGCCACGAGCTTGTCGCCCGCGAAGCCGTTATCCTCGGGCTTCACCGCCCGCGGGGCGACGGCTGCGTAGCCGCGGGCCGCGATCCAGCGCTCGCGCACGCCGGGGAGGCCGGCATTGAGGTCGATCCGCGCGTCGGTCTCGGTGTAGGGGCCCGACGGGTCGTAGACCCGCACCGGTTCCTCCTTCGGATCGGAGAGGACGATTTCGCGGTAGGGGACGCGGATGTCCGGCCGTCCAGCCGGGCTCGCATAGGCCTTGCGCGATCCGGTCACCGGACCCGTGGTCACGGTCTCCGGGCTGCCTTTCACGTCCTTGGGGAGAACGGGTGCGTTCATCGTGGGCCTCTACTCGTGCTGGAGCAGTCCGGTCCACGCGATGGCCGAGATGAGATGGGGCCGCGCGACATGCGACCGCAGGTTCCCGTCCCTCCGCCGGTATGAGCCGGATCAGGTTCAAGGGTCAGGGCAGCGTGCCCAATCTCAGCCCCCTGCGGGGCTCCCCTCGGAACGGTTCCAGACTCAGGCGCGCGGACGGCTTTGTCAATGCTGACCGGGCGCCCTAGAAAACACATCCCGAAAACCGTTCGATCGAACGCATCCGCTTCTCAACCCCACGGCCTCCCCCGCATCGCATGCGACTCCTCGCCGGCCTCCTGCTCGCCGTGCTCCTGCTCTGCGGGTTGGCCTGCGCCGCGCTCGCCCTCGGACAGCGCCGCTTCCTCTATCCGGGCGCCTTCAGCCCGCCGACACCCTGGCCGGTGCCGCCCGGGGTCGCGACGATCACGGTCGCGACCTCGGATGGCGAAACCCTGCACGGACTGTGGCGGCCGCCGCGGCCGGGCTGCGGCGTCATCGTCAGTTTCCACGGCAATGGATCCCGCCCGGAACCGCACGCGGAGCGCTTCGCCGCGGAGCCGTGGCGGGCGCGCGGCTGGGGTCTGCTGACCGTGGCCTATCGCGGCTATCCCGGCTCGACCGGCAGCCCCAGCGAAGACGGCCTGATCCGCGACGGCCTGGCGGCCGTGAACGCCGCGCGGGCACAGGCGCCCGATGCGCCGATCCTGCTGCACGGCCATTCGCTGGGGGCGGCCGTCGCGGTCGCAGTCGCCGAACGGGTGCCGACGATCGGGCTTTACCTGGAGGCCCCGTTCGACTCGATGATCCACACCGTGCGGCTGCATGTCCCGCTAGTCCCCATCTGGCTCCTGCGCGACACATACCGCTCGGACACGCGCATCCGTGGCGGAACTGCGCCGGTTCTGATCGTGCAGGGACGCGACGACACGGTGGTGCCGCTCAAGTTGGCGCAAGGCCTCGCCGCAGCAGCCGGCCCGCGGGCGCGGATCGCCGTGATCCCGGGCGACCACGTGTCCATCCTGGGGGGGCGGGACCGAGAGGCCGAGGCGATGTTCAGAGAGCGTGTCGGTCCGACCTGCCCGCAGCCGGTCGATCAGCAAGGATAGGAGAGGGGGGCGCGTGGTCGGACGGCGCTCGCAGCGCTGGAGCGCCGAGGATCCGGACGCACCGGGTGCGCAGGGCTGGCCCGAGCCGGTCTGCCCGCTCTGTGAGCGCCCGATTCCACATCGCGCTCGCTCCAGCCTCCATCACCTCACCCCGAAGCTCAAGGGCGGAACCCATCGCGGTACCGTCCGCCTGCACCAGATCTGCCACTCGGCGATCCATGCACGCTACAGTGAGGCCGAGATCGCCAAGCGCCTGGCCGATCTCGAAGCCCTGCGGACCGATCCGGAGATAGCCCGCTTCCTCGCCTGGGTGCGCGGCCGGCCGGACGATTTTCACGCCGCGACGCGCATGACCCGCGCGCGGCGGTCGGCGCGGCGCAAGGTCTGACCGCCAGCGTTTACCGACCGTTCGTCACATCCGCAGGTTGCGGCGATCACGTTCATCGCCGTCAACCCAAACGGGTCCAGGATCCCTTCGATCGCGAGGGTGGGACGATGGCCGGGGTCGGGGATACGGGTGATCGGCTCGCCTGGGTCGATATCGCCAAGGGGATCTGCATCCTCCTGGTGGTCATGATGCATTCCGTCACGGGCACCGGCGACGCTATGGGCGGGGAAGGTTTCCTCCATCCGGTCGTGGCCTTCGCGAAGCCGTTCCGGATTCCGGACTTCTTCCTTTTGTCCGGCCTGTTCATGGGGCGGGTGATCGACCGCGACTGGCGCCTGTTCTCCGACCGCCGGGTGGTCCATTTCGCCTATTTCTACCTGCTCTGGCTCGTGATCCAGTCGGCCGCCAGATACGGCAAGATCGCCGGCGATGACGGCCCCACGGCCTTCGCGGCGCATCTCGCCCATGCCCTGATCGAACCCTACTCGACACTGTGGTTCATCTATCTGCTCGCGGTGTTCTCGGTCGTCACCAAGGCTCTGCGCCGCGTGCCCGACGCCGTGCTGCTCGCCGGTGCCGCCGTGCTGCAGATTGCCGACATCCGCAGCGAGTCGACCCTCATCGAGGAGTTCTGTGCCCGATACGTCTTCTTCGTCGCCGGCTATCTGTTCGCCGGCCGCATCTTCGCCCTCGCGGACGCGGCCCGGCACCGGGTCCGGCTCGCCCTGTGCGGCCTCGCCGCATGGGCGTTCGTGGAAGGTTGGCTCGCGCTGACTCCGTCGGGCCTTCCGAATCACCCGACCCTCGCCAGCCTGCCGCTGGTGAGCCTCGCCCTCGGCGCCGCCGGTGCGCTCGCGATCGTGGTGGCGGCGTCGCTCCTCGGCCGCGTCGGGGGGCCGATCGCCGAGGCGGTCCGAACCTGCGGGCAGCGCTCGATCGTGATCTATCTCGCCTTTTCGCTACCCATGGCGGCGACCCGGGAGATCCTCGTGCGCACCGGAGCCATCGCCGATATCGGACTTGCAAGCCTCATCGTCATGACCGTGGCGGTGCTGCTGCCGCTGGTCCTGGAGCGGCTGGTTCGCGGCACGGCGCTCGATCTGCTGTTAGTGCGGCCGCGCTGGTGCCGGCTCGTGGGGTCGGAGTCCCGGACCCGCCCGGTCCTGCAGGCGACCTGAGACGGGCGGCTTCAGCCCTCGAAGGCGATGCCGATCCGGCGGCTGCGCCGCCATGCAACGGCCGCCGCGCGCGGCTTGGCGCCGGCGCTCACGCGGAGCGGGAAGCGGTCCGGCACCACATGATCGCCGTCGACCTCGATCTGGGCGCCGACCTCGGTCGCGTCCCAGACCAGGCAACTGACTTCGCCGCCGTCGAGCAGGACCGCGCCGAAGGTGAAGGCGTTCTTCCGGAAGACGCCGCGGCGATTCTCCCTCATCGACTCCCCCATCCGCACCCGCGGGTCCGCGGAGACGATCTCCGCGGTCCGGGACGATGCCGGATGGGGGTTAACAGGGCAAATACGATCCCTTGCCTGCGCTCTCAGATCGAGATCAATAGTCGTCCGGATCACCCCTGTAGCGGCGCGGCCCAGGCTCATAGTCGTCGTCGTACGGGCGGCGTGCGCGCGGCCGGTCGTAGTCGCGGCCATAGCGATAGGCTTCGCGCCGGTCGTCGTAATCGTCGCTCCGGTACCCGCCACCGCCGTACCCGCCACCGCCGTACCCGCCACCGCCGTAGCCGCCACCGCCAGAGCCGCCCGCAGTGATGCGCGGTGCGTACCAGCAGCTCTTCGCCTGGCCCGGTGCGGGATCGCCGAAGGTCTGGCTGTTGCAGGGCACGGCGCCGCCCTGAGGAAACGGCCGACCGTTGGTCCGGCCGGGTACGCCGTAATAGACGTTGGTCGCGTAGGGCATCCGGCAGACGCCGCCTTCCTGGGCGCAGCCGACCAGATTCACCGTGTCGAGCTGATAGGCCCGGGCCGGTGCGGGCATCACCGTGCCGGCTCCCAGCGTGATGGCTCCGAAGGCCAGAGCGATCCGAATCTGCACGTCCCCGATTCCCCATTGCGTCGCGGTCCGCGTGCCGAATAATCCGGTCGGCGGCTTCCGGCCAGCGGCCGCGCTCGCTATGGCGTCGCGCACGGATCTGTGCGGGCTGTTTTGGCACCGCCATGACGATGATCGGGCGGAGCCACCCGTGGTCGAACGGGATAGGGCGCCCCAGGAGGCCTTGATGAGGGATGCGTCCGCGCAGGAGCTTCTGTTGCTCAGCGCGCTGCAGGAATGCCGGATCCAGCTCGACGCGGCGCGCAAGGACGAGGCCGCCCGCGCCGCCGTCCGGGAGGAGCTGGAGGCTGCCCTTCGCCGCGAGGCGGCGCTCTCGGCGGTGGTCGCCGAGGAGCGCGAGCGGACGGAGGCCGTCCGTCTCGTGCTTCAGGCGCTGCTGATGAGCATCGGCTGGTTCGGCCTGCGCCGACGCCTGTTCCGGTCGCGCATCGCCCGGCTGGGCCGTGAGACGCCGGACTCAGGTCCGCAATCGGCCCGCCATTCCGTGCTGCTCGCGGAGGCCCGACGGGTGCTCGGCGCGCCGGCCGTCCAGCCCCCTGCCCAACGCTAGGGCGTATCGGCGCGCGGGATGAGGAACGGGCGCCGAACGCTTCGATAACGGCCCCTTAAACCGCCGCATTTAGCGTGCGGAAACCGTCCTGCGGCGCGCCCGACAGACGCGCTGCGGCGGAACATTCGTAGACGGGATGCATGGCCAAGGGTCGGGGCAGGATTGAGCCGAACTTCGACGTGCCCGAGGGGCGTGTCCGGGATCGCGGCGAACTCGATCTGCGCCTGTCCCGGGAGGACCGTCCCGGGGGGGCAGGAGACGGCGTGGCGAAGCGATCGGGCGGCGGAGGAGCGCGGCAGCCGAACAAGGCGCCGCCGCGGACCACCGGGCGGACGAAGGCCTCGGGTCGCGGCCGACGCCGGCGGTCCTGGCTCGGCCGCATCGTTTACGGCACCGTCGTCCTCGGTCTCTGGGCGGTGATCGGGCTTGTCGGGCTCATCGCCTACCACGCGTCGCAATTGCCGCCGATCGACCAGCTCGCGGTGCCGAAGCGGCCGCCCAACATCGCCATCCTGGCGAGCGACGGCTCGCTGCTCGCCAATCGCGGCGAGACCGGCGGCCGGGTGGTCTCGATCAAGGAGCTGCCGCCCTACCTGCCGCGCGCCTTCGTGGCGATCGAGGATCGGCGCTTCTACCAGCATTTCGGCGTGGATCCGGTCGGCATCCTGCGCGCCATCGGTCAGAACCTGACCCGGCGCGGCGTCGCGCAGGGCGGCTCGACCCTGACGCAGCAGCTCGCCAAGAATCTGTTCCTGACGCAGGAGCGGACCGCCTCGCGCAAGATCCAGGAGGCGATCCTCGCGCTTTGGCTGGAGCACAAGTACACCAAGGACGAGATCCTCGAGCTCTACCTGAACCGTGTCTATTTCGGCGCCGGCGCCTACGGCGTCGAGGCGGCCGCGCAGCGCTATTTCGGCAAGCCCGCCAAGGAGGTGAGCCTTGCGCAGGCCGCGATGCTCGGCGGCCTCGTTCAGGCGCCGTCGCGGCTCGCTCCGAACCGCAACCTCCCGGCCGCCCAGGCCCGCGCCGCCCAGGTGCTCGCCGCGATGCAGGAACTCGGCTTCGCCGCGCCGCAGGACGTGAAGGTGGCGCTCGCCCAGCCGGCGAAGCCCACCAATGCCCGCGGCGGCGGTTCGGCCAATTACGTCGCAGACCTCGTGATGGACGTGCTCGACGACTACGTCGGCAAGTTCGACACCGACATCACGGTCCAGACGACCGTCGATCCCGTCCTCCAGGCCGCCGCCGAGAAGGTGCTCACCGACGAGCTCAACGCCAAGGGCGCGCGCTTCAATGTCGGCCAGGGCGCGCTGGTCTCGATGCGGCCCGACGGCGCGATCCGGGCGCTGATCGGTGGGCGCGACTACGCCCAGAGCCAGTTCAACCGTGCCACGACCGCGAAGCGCCAGCCCGGCTCCTCGTTCAAGCCCTTCGTGTACCTCGCTGCCGTGGAGCACGGCGCCACGCCCGACACGGTCCGCGAGGACGCGCCGGTCCGGATCGGCAACTGGGCCCCGGAGAACTACTCGCACCGGTACGAGGGGCCTGTCACCCTGCGGACGGCGCTCGCCCATTCGCTCAATACCGTCGCGGTGCGGCTCGGCCAGGAGGTCGGCCCGAAGACCGTGGTGCAGACCGCCCAGCGGCTCGGCATCACCTCGCCGCTCCAGGCCAACGGCTCCATCGCCCTGGGCACGTCCGAAGTGACGCTGCTGGAGATGGTCGGCGCCTACGGGGCCTTCGCCAACGGCGGCACCGGCGTGATCCCCTACGTGGTGACCGCCGTGAAGAGCCAGGGCGGCAAGGTCCTGTACAAGCGCTCCGACAACGGTCTCGGCCGGGTCATCGATGCCAATGCCGACGGCATGATGAATGCGATGATGCACGAGGTCTTCGTCAGCGGCACCGGCAAGAAGGCGGACATCCCGGGCTGGGACCTGGCGGGCAAGAGCGGCACCACGCAGGACTACCGCGATGCTTGGTTTATCGGCTTCTCGGGCAGCCTCGTCACCGGGGTCTGGCTCGGCAACGACGACGGCGAGCTGACCAAGAAGGTCACCGGCGGCAATCTGCCGGCGGAGATCTGGAAGTCGTATATGACCCAGGCGCTGAAGGGGCAGACTCCGGTCCCGCTCCCCGGCCTCAACCGCTGGCGCAGGCAGCCGGAGACGACCGCCTCGGTGGCGAGTGCCGCGCCGCCTGCACCGGGCGGGCTCCTCGGGCAGATTCTGGGCGAACCGGAGGCACCCGCGCCGCGCCAGTCCGCCCCGGCACGGCGCGCTCAGAAGGATGACCGCAACTTCATCGAAAAGCTGTTCGGGATCGGCGACTGACGCCGCCGATCGGTGACGGCCCGGCGCTCGCCACCCCATCGCGGGCTTGATCGACGGTGCTCGAAATCCGGCTGACCGCTGACTTGAAGCGGCAGCACTTACAGACCTGGTGCCGATTGATCAATATTGGCGCAAATCGGACGCTTCTTAATTCATAAAATAACTCCTTTTTCAATATTCGGGACTCAGAATTCGGGTCGATAGCAAGTCCGCTCTCCGGTTGCCGGGGCCGGCGGCAACCCGATCGAGCCCATGGTCCCGCGCGCGACTGCCACAGCGATCCGAGTCCACCTCGCCGATCGCGCCTCGCGTCTGATCGCGCTGGGGGGCACGTGCCTGCTGCTCTGCCTGACGCTGCTCGGGGTCTATCTCTGCCTCGATCTGCGCGATGTCGCTTGGCACAATGCGCGCCGCAACGCCGCGAACCTCCTGGCCGTGATCGAGGAGGGGGTCGGCCACAGCCTGCGGGTTTACGATCTCTCCCTGCAGAGTTCCGCACGCTTGGCGCACCGCGCGGATATCATAATTCTGGACCCGGAACTCAGACGCTTGGCCGTGTTCGACACCGCCGTCGCGGGCTCCGGTCTCGGCCCGATCACCGTCACGGATGCGGCGGGTGATGTCCAACTGACGAGCGATCCCAACCTGCAGAACCGGCCCAACCTGAGCACGCTGCCGGAATTCCAGATCCACAAGTCCAATCCCGATGCGGGTCTGATCCTCACTGGACCGACTCAGTCCCGTCTGACCGGGGAGCCCATTATCCGCATGACCCGGCGGATCCAGACGGCAGACGGCTCCTTCGCGGGGATCGTGTACGGATCGATCAGACTCGCGCATTTCCGGGCGCTCTTCGACCGGCTGCGCTTCGATGACGGTATCGCCCTGAACGTGTTCCATCGGGACGGGACGCTCCTGATCCGCGCGCCGGCCCGGCCGCAACTGCTCGGGCAGAGCATCCGTGCAAGTCCGGCCCATGCGTTCTATCAGGCGCATGCCCGCGGCGAGTTTCAGGGACGGTCGGCGTTGGACGGCGTAGACCGGGTCTACAGCTTCGCGAATCTCGACGACCTACCGCTGATCGTGACGGTGGCTACGGATGTCGACAGCATCCGCGAGGTCTGGATCTATAAGGCGGCGATCGTTGGTATCCTCATCCTCAGTCTCTGCGTCCTCACCTTCGGGCTGACGATTCTGCTTCACCGGGAGGTGGGTCGCCGGGCGGCTGCGGAGGCCTCCACGCGCGAAGCGAATGCTGCGCTCGCGGTGCTCGCCCGGACCGACGGCTTAACCGGGCTGCCGAACCGGCGCAGCTACGACGAACACTTCGCCGTGGAGTGGACCCGTGCCGCGCGACTGCGGACTCCGTTGGCCCTGATGATCGTCGATGCCGACCACTTCAAGCAGTTCAACGACCGCTTCGGCCACCAGCGCGGCGACGAGGTGCTCAAGGCGGTGGCGCTGTGTCTGCAGCAGACGCTCGATACCGGCGGCCTGAGCTTCCGAATCGGCGGCGAGGAATTCGTCGCGCTGCTGCCGGGACTCGATGCGACGGCGGCGGGGGCGGCGGCGGAGCGCATCCGCCGCGCGGTGGTGAGCCTCGGGATCCCCCATGCTCCGGACGTCGGCGGCAGCGCCACGGTCAGCATCGGCGTGGCCTCCGCCGATCCGGCCAGCGGGGATCCGCCCGATGGCCTCTTCACGGCGGCGGACGCGGCCCTCTATGCCGCCAAGAAGGCCGGCCGCAATCGGGTGCGGGCCGCACCGCCGCCTGCCCCCCCGACACTGGCGATGCGGGCCTGAGCCGGCCCGCGGCTCAGAGCATGGGCAGGATCCGGGGACGTGGCCCCCGAGGGAAATGCGCGTCGATCAGGGCGATCTCGGCCGCACCCAGATGCAGGTCCGCCGCGCCGGCATTCTCGATGGCCCGGTCCGGGCGACCGGTCTTCGGAATCGTGAAGGTGCCGGGCAGCCGGGTCAGGAAGGCGAGGGCCACGGCGTAGGGCGTTGTCCCATGGCTCCGCGCGATGCCCGCGAGGACGCGGCCGCCAGCACTGGCCGGATCGGGAAAGTCGCCGCTGCCGAAGGGCGAGTAGCCGACCATCGCGACGCCGTGCTTCTCGCACCAGGGCAGCACGGCATGCTCGATGGCCCGCTCGTTCAGATGGTAGAGGACCTGATTGCAGGCGATCCGGTCCGGCCCCGCGATGGCGAGGGTGCGATCGAGATCCTCGACGTCGAAATTGCTGACACCCCAGGACAGAATCTTGCCCGCCCGGCGCAGATCCTCGAAGCCCGCGATCGTCTCCTCGAGGGGGTGCTGGCCCGGCCAGTGCAGCAGATAGCTGTCCAGCCGATCCGTCCGCAGGCGTCGGAGCGAAGCCTCGCAGGCCCGCGCCACGCCGCGGCGCGTCGCATTGCCAGGGACCACCTTCGAAACGAGGAAGACCTCCTCGCGGCAATCCGCGATGGCGGCGGCGACGATTGCCTCCGCGTCGCCGTACATCTCCGCAGTGTCGATATGGGTCATGCCGGCGTCGATTCCGGCCCGCAACGCGCGGATCGCATCCGTCCGGTCCGAACTGTCGATGTGCCACGTGCCCTGGCCGATGACCGGGACCGAGACGCGCATCGCGCCGAAGCTCCTGGCATACATGGCAGCGCTCCCTTTTCGCTGTCACAGGGGTTGCTGACGGCGATCCGGTCGGGATCGGGCCGCCGACGTGTCATGGGTCCGCCGTTCAACTCCCCGGCACGCCTTACTCGCGCCATCTTGGGGCGTTGAGCAATGGCTGGCGGCCTTCCGCGACGCTAAACTTTAGGCCCAGGCTCGAGGTCAGGCTGCGCGGGTATGCCGAGCCTGCGCCTCCCGCAGGGCGCCGCCGCGCCCGGCCACGCGACACCCGGTCCGTCAGTGGCCATGCTGGAGATGTGTCGATGCTGCCGGCCCATCGGATATTCTGGGGTCTGATCCTGCTGGCGGCGGCCGGCGCGGGGTTGCTCTACAACATCATCTTCGCGGCTGGCGCCTCTCCCCTCGCCGGATTCACCTACGGCCTCTGCATGGGTGCCACGGTGCTGGCTTTCGACCGCGGGCTGATCCTGGCCGGCCTGCAGACGCGGATCCGCCGCCTGCCGGCGTGGCTCTACGTGCTGGCCGCGGAACTCGCCTACGTCCTGATGATCATGGCGGGCAACGCCCTCGGCGGCTTGGTCGTCTGGGCCTTCGCCCTGACACCGGACGATCTGCCGACCGCGACCCGGATGACCGCGCGGGTCCTCGCCTACGCCTTGGCCGTGTCCGGCCTCCTCGTCTTCGTGATCCGGATGCGCGATCTGATCGGCGGCGAGGTGTTCGTGAACTTCATGATCGGCCGCTACCACAAGCCGGTGGCGGAGGAGCGGATCTTCCTGTTCCTCGACGTCGTCGGCTCCACCGCCTTCGCGGAGGCGCACGGGGACCTGCGCGCCCAGGAGTATCTCGGGGCCGTGTTCGCGACGCTGGCCGAGCCGGTGCGGCGCAACGGCGGATCCGTGGACGACTATGTCGGCGATCTCGCCATGGTGACCTGGCCGATGGCCCGCGGCCTCAAGGACGCGCGCTGCATCACCTGCCTGTTCGACGTGCTCGACCGGATCGAGGCTGATGCCGCGGCCTGGACCACCCGATTCGGGACGGTGCCGCGGCTGCGGGCGGCGCTGCATGGTGGCTCGGTGGTCACGGCCGAAGTCGGAGTCGACCGCCACAAGATCGCGTATTTCGGCGACGCCGTGAACGTCACGTCGCGGATCGAGGCCCTGTGCCGCCCGCTCGGGGTCGGCATCCTGATCTCGCAGGATCTCCTCGGCCGTCTTCCGCGCCTGCCAGCCGGCGTCCGGGCGCGCTCTCTCGGCGCCCATGCCCTCCGCGGCCGCGGCGCGCCGTTGTCCGTGGCGACTCTGGAGCGTGGTCCTGCCGAGAGTGCCGCCGTGGCGGATCTGGCGCCGCGCCGCGCTGCGGTCGCCCGCTGATGGCCCGTGTCAGCGCCGCCCGCGCCAACACCCTGATCGCCGTCAAGATGGCGCTCCGTTTTGGCCTGCCGCTGATCGGGGTCGTGGTCTTCGGCCGCGCCATCGTGCTGTCGGTGGGCGGCGATATCGAGCGCTGGCAGTTCGGCCTGGGTGTGCTTCTGATTTTGGCGGGCTTCATCTCAAAGGTTGTGCCCCGGTCATGAGCACTGCCACGAGCGACCCGACGCGTGCCACCCCGACCGGCCCGGCGATCTATCTCGACGCCGATGCATGCCCGGTGAAGGACGAGACCTACCGGGTGGCCGCACGCTACGGCCTCACCGTCCACGTCGTCGCCAACAGCGTGCTGAACCTCCCGCGCGAGCCCTGGATCGAGCGCGTGGTGGTCGGTTCGGAACTCGACGCCGCCGATGACTGGATCGCCGCGCGGGCCGGACCCGGGAGCATCGTGCTCACCGCCGACGTTCCGCTGGCTGCGCGCTGCGTGAAAGCCGGCGCCACGGTTCTGGCCTTCACCGGTAAGCCGTTCAGCGAGTCCGGGATCGGCCTCGCGCTCGCCACACGCGACCTGATGCAATCGTTGCGCGAAGCCGGAACCATCACGGGCGGGCCGAAGCCGTTCTCGCGCGCAGACCGATCGGCCTTTCTGTCCGCCCTTGACCGGGCGGTGAACCGGATCCTGCGTGACCGGCCGAAACCGGGCTGAGACCCGGCCGCCCTCCGATCAAATGGACGATTCAGGCGTCGTCCGCCGGTACGAGGCTTCTGAGCGCCTCGTTGATGCGGTCCTGCCAGCCCGGCCCGTCCTTCTGGAAATGCGCGAGCACGGCGCTGTCGAGACGCAAGCTCACCACCTCCCGCGAGCCGGGGATCGTCGTCGGCCGTGCGGCCGGTTGCGGCGGCGGGGCAGCCGGCTTCGGGGTCGTGGCGGCCCGGAAAGCCGCCTCGGCGGTCGCGCGCGGATCGGTGAAGCGGCGGCGGTTGCGGTCCTCGGCCATCGACCCCTAATCCTTCGCGGTCGTCTTCTTCGGTGCCGCCTTCTTCACGGCCTTCTTCGCGGAGCCTTTGGCGGCCGCCTTGGCTTCCTTCTCGGCCGCCTTGGCCTGCGCGTCTGCGGCCTCCTTGGCGAGGCGCAGCGAGCGCAGCCGAAGCGTCCGCTCGTCCACAGCCTTGATGGCCGCGTGATGCTCCGCCATCGCCTGGGCGCCTTCGCGCGCCATGCGCTCCGCACGTTCCGCACGCTCGGCGCGATTCTCGGCACGCGTCTTCGCTTCCGCTTCCGCGTCGCGGACGGCATTCACCTCGTCGAGGTCAAACTCAGTCTCGTCGCTCATCCTGTCCCTTTCACCCCGGCTCGACGGATCCGACCCGACGCATCCTGCGCGAGACGGTGTCTGAGCGGGTCCGGCCTGTTCGACGGGCGGAGGGCAAGGCCGGATCATTCGCCCTCCCGCACCGCCGTCAGGCGCGCAAGGAGAGCAGCTTCGCGAAGGCTTTAGCATGCCCGCGACGCCGATGGCGAATCCGGATCGACGGTCGGGACTGACCGCGCACACCCTTCGTGCGGGTCCACCTGTCCATGCGGCCCGGGTCCGCGATCTGACGAGAGATGTCGACCCCGATCGTCGTTCGATCAGCGCACGCCGAACCGAAGCGGGATGGAGACCGTCAGGTTCGACAGCGTAACACCGGGCGGCGCCGCCGGCATGCTGCCGCGCACCGCCGCGAGGGCGGCGCTGTCGATCTGGCCGATCCCGCTTGAGCGGGCCAGGCCCGCGCCCGTCACCTGGCCCGAGCGCATCACGGTGAAGCGCACCACCGCGGTCCCGCCCCCGGTTCCGACGGCCGCGTTCACGTTCATCCGGCTGTGGATCGCTGCGCTGATCGCGCCCTGCCATTGCCGCATGGCGCTCGGATCGTTGCCTGCGGCGGCCCGGCCGACCGCATTCTGACGCGAGGCCGAGGCCGAACTCCGCTCGGCGCCCGCCCGGGCCTTGGCCTCACGCGCCTTCGCCTCTCGCGCGGCCTTGGCTTTCGCCTCGCGGATCTCCTCCAGGCGCTCCTGACGCGCCTCTTCGCGCTTCTGCTCGCGGAGCTTCTCCTCGCGGATCTTCCGCAGCTTGGCCTCCCGTTCCGCCTTGAGCTTGGCGGGGTCCGGTGTGGGCTTCGGCGGTTCCTCGGTCTTGGCGACCTCGGTGGGCGGCGCCGCCAGCGGCTCGGCCGCCTCCGACGTGGAGGTGATCACTTGGTTCTGCGCCTCGACGGGCTGAGCCTCCGCCGGCGCTTCGACCGGCTGGGTGTCCTCCGGCTTGACCTCGGTCATCTCGGTCGGCGGCGGGGGCTGGACGGCCTCGTCGGGCGGTGCGTCCACCGGCTTCGTCTCCGGCGGGGCCTCCTGGCTCATCTGCTGCTCCGCCGGAGCTTCGGTGGTCGCATCCGTCATGAGCGGCGCGAGGTCGACGGTGATCTGCTGCTCGCCGGGCGGCGCGGGCGGGGCCAGCCGCAGGAACATCATCGCGGCCAACGCAAGCGCATGCAGCCCGAGGGCGACCAGGAAGGCGGCGACCAGCCCGGACGGGCGGCGCTCGCCGGCCCCGACCGGCAGATCCGTCGACGTGAAGGTGCTCATCGGTTCAGCGCGCGGTCCCTGCGGAGGCGGCCGGAGCGGCGGCCGCTGCCGGAGCGGCGCCGCCGGGCGACTGCGCGATCAGCGACACCTTGGTGAAGCCGGCCTGGCCGACGAGGCCCATCACCTCCATCACCTTGCCGTAGGGGACGTCGCGGTCGCCGCGCACGAGGATGACCTGATCCTTGTCGGCAGCCGCCATCTCGCGCAGGCGCGGCACGATGCTGTCCATCGTGAACACCTCCTTGGCGATGGACGGGTTGCCGTCCTTGTCGACCGTCACCTCCGCGGGCTTCTTCGACTGCGCGACTTTGGGAGCCGCCGTCTTCGGCAGCTGGACCGGCACGCCGGTGGTCATCAGCGGTGCGGCGACCATGAAGATGATCAGAAGCACGAGCATCACGTCGACCATCGGCGTGACGTTGATGTCGGACATCGGCATGTCGTCGAGGTCGTCGTCGTCGTTCGCGCGAAGGGATCCCATCGCCATGGGGCGTCTCCGGTACCGTTACGTTCGGTTCTGTGCGGGCGGGCGCGGCGGCTCTATTCGGCAGCCGCCCGATGGGCGCCGGCGCGGTCGCGCGCGAGACGATTGCCCAGAACCGAGATGTAGGACGAGAAGGTGCTCTGGATGCCGCTCACGTCGCTCGACAGCTTGTTGTAGGCCATCACCGCCGGGATCGCGACGACGAGACCGATCGCCGTGGCGAACAGCGCCTCCGCGATGCCCGGGGCCACCACGGCCAGCGACGTGTCCTGGCTCCGGGCGATGGACGAGAACGAGTTCATGATGCCCCAGACGGTGCCGAACAGCCCGACGAACGGGGCCGTGGAGCCCGAAGTCGCCAGCAGCGACAGGCCGGTGCGCAGGCGCTTCACCTCAAGGGTGAGGGCGCCCTTCATCGCCCGCTCGATCCGGTCGCGGCGCTCGGCCCGGGTCTCGGAGGAATCCTGATCGCGCCACGCGTCGATGGCCGCCTTCACCACGTGGCCGGCGATGCCGCGATGCTCGCCGTCGAGGCTGCCGCCGGAGCGGACCAGCGTGGCGAAGGCCTTGGCCTGACGCCGGGCGGCGGCCAGCCGGATGATCTTCTCGAACACCACCGTCCAGCAGGCGATCGAGGCGATCACCAGCAAGATCATCACGCCCTTCACGATCGGGTCGGCCTGCAGGAACAGACCGAGGAAGGAGAAGTCGTGGGCCGCCTCGATCGGCGCTTGTGTCGGGTCCATCGCGGGCTCCTGGCGTCTTGGTCTCACGCGGCCTTGCGCCGCCGTCATCTCGGGGTGCGGCGAAAGCCGCAGGCCGCCCGGCGACCCTCGCCGCCGGGCGGTTTGGTCTGATCGACCGTCAAACCATCCGCATCAGCGGTCGAACGGGAGGCCGGCCTTGCTGTCGGTCTCGGTCCGCTCGAGGCAGGCCTCGCGCGCGGAATCACCGCCGTCGCAGGCCAGGACGTCGTTCAACAGGACGCGCCCGACCTTGTTGCAGGCGATGCCGGGGAAGTCGAAGATCTTGACGGTGGTCTTCTTCGGCGGCAGCGGACCGAGCTCCACCGCGACACGCTTCTGCGCGACGCCCTCCGGGTCGAAGGCGAAGAGATCCACCTTGTAGGATTTCAGGCCGGGCCCCTTGTTGTCGATCACCATGGTGATCCGGCAGGCCTCGCCCGCAGTCTCGACCTTGTTGAGCTGCAGCTTGATCGGCGCGGACTTCTCCGCGGCATCCTGCGCCAGGGCCGATACCACGAGGAGCGCCGAGAGCGCGAAGCAGGCCGCCGTGTCGAGGGCGATACGCCCGATCCGCCGACGGTACAGGGGGGCGCGCAGGGCAATCACCGTGACCAAGTCCTTTTCAAGTGTCTGCCGGCCGGCGTTTCGCGCCGCGCCGGCCGGGCGGGTTGGGGGCCGGATCAGTGAAGCACCGCGCCGGCGGGGCAGGAGGCCGGGGCGAGGCGTTGGGCCGCCGCATCCAGCGGCCCGACGGCCGCGCGGACCGCCGCCACGAGGCGGGGCGCCGCCTCCCGTCCGGTGATCTCGGCGGCGGCCGCCTCCAGATCCGTCCAGAGGCGCTGACGCCCGCGGTTGATCAGCGTCACCAAGGCGCATTCGTGACCGGTCACGCGGCAGCAACTCGCCGGCATGAACGACCAGTCGCCGTCGCGCTCCGCCCGCAGCGCCCGGATGATCGCGACCACACAGGCGACGAAGCGGCAGCCTTCGGTCGGCCCGAGCAGCTGCTCGGCGCCGTCGAAGGCCGCGTTCCAGCAGGCGACGTCGCTGGTCATGTAGCCGGCGGCCACGAAACGGGCCACCGACAAGGCCAGGATATCAGCCTCATCGCCGCAGATATCGGCGACGCGCCGCATCGCCGCATGATCAGTCCGGGTCAGGGGCGCGCTCATGGACTGCGGTGCCTCGCGTCGCAGGACAACTTGCATAGACCGACCGTCATGGTCGGATCATCTTCTTTCGCGGCAGTATCCAGGCCGGCCGCCCGGATCAAGGCCCAGCGAGAAAATCAGAGCAGTTCCAAACTGTTAGAGGAAAGCGTGGCCGTTCACGTCTTTGCCTATGCGTCCCGGTAATTTTTGCCTAATCATCCTGGATTGGATCGGACCACGCCGTCCTGACGAAACCCGCGGCTTCCCTTGATGGCCCGGACGGCCTTGGCCATATCTCGTGGTTGCCGGCGACGTCTCGTCCGGCGGAGCGCTACCTCGGTGGGCTCCCTGTCGACGAGGTGCTCAGGCATCCCGGGATTGCGGCGGATCCCGGGGTCGGAGGCCTCGCTTTCTGGATGATGGCCGCGATGACCCGATCTTCGCCCTTCGGGCACCCGTTCCTGCTCGGCTTCGACGAGATCGAACAGGCTCTCGACCGGGTCTCAAAGGCCGCCAATGACGGCTATCCACCCTACAACATCGAGCGGCTGCCCCGCACCGAGAGCGAGCCCGAGCGCCTGCGCATCACGCTGGCGGTCGCCGGCTTCACCCGCGACCAGTTGGACGTCATGCTGGAGGAGAGCCAGCTCGTCGTGCGCGGTCGCCAGGTCGACGAGCGCGAGAGGCACTTTCTTCACCGCGGCATTGCGGCGCGCCAGTTCCAGCGGGCCTTCCTCCTCGCCGACGGCATGGAGGTCCTCGGGGCCGACCTCGCCAACGGCCTGCTGTCGATCGATCTGGTCCGTCCGGAACCGGACCGCATCGTGCGCAAGATCGATATCGGCGCCCGCGGCTGAGACAGATTGATTGGACGGCGCGGATCCCCACATCAGCGGGGAGCCGCCGAAGCCTTCAGGATCGGCGGCGGACGCTCTGCCACCCCAGGAGGGCTTTGATGACCAATCTGAACCCGTCTCCGTTGACCCCGGCCGATCTCGACCCGGCCGATTTCGCGCCCGCCGATCTCGCGGCCTTGGGCGAGGGTCACATAGCCTATGTCCGGCCCATCCGGTCCGACGAGGTCCGCCGTTTCTTCCCACAGGCGCCCGAGCTGTTGCCTGGCCTCGATCTGTTTGCCCTCCTCTCGGCGAGTGGCGCACCGATCATGCTCGCCGATTCGCGGGACGTCGTCCTGGCGAACGCGGTCGCGCAGGACCTGCAGCCGGTCAGCCTTCACTGACCGCTCCGGCCGAGGAACCGGTCAGGCGATCTCGTCCACTGCGGCGACCAGGCGCGCGATGTCCTGCGGCCGCGACAGGCGGTGATCTCCGTCGGCGATGAGCGTCAGCACGGTGCCCTCGGCCGGCAGCCGGCCGAGGATCTTCAGGGCGTGGGTGTAAGGCACATCGGTGTCCCGCATGCCCTGGAGGATGTGGACCGGGCAGGCCGGATCGACCGTGTCGCCGAGCATGCAATGGCGCCGCCCGTCGTCGATGAGGTTCAGGGTGATCGGGTCCGGTTCCGACCCGTAGTCGCTGGGCCTCCGCAGGATGCCGTCCCGGATCAGCATGGCGCGGGCCGCCTCGCCGAGGCGGTTCCAGATCAGCTCTTCGGTGAAATCCAGGGCCGGGGCGATGAGCACGAGACCGGCGGTCGCCTGACCTCCGTTCGCCCGGTCGCGGGCGGCCAGGCAGGCGATCCATCCCCCCATCGACGAGCCGACGAGAATCGGCGCCTCCGCGGCGTAGGCGGCCAAGACGGCCTGCGCGTCCTCGAGCCACGAAGAGATCGTGCATTCCGTGAAGGTGCCGCTCGAGGCCCCATGCGCGGCATAATCGAAGCGGATGAGCGTGCGGCCTCTCTGCGAGGCCCAGGCATCCAGCGCCGTCGCCTTGGTGGCCGTCATGTCGGAGCGGAATCCGCCGAGCCAGACGACCGGTGGACCGCCCCCCTGACGCACCCGCACGGCGATGCGCCGGGCGGCCTCGCCCGTGCCGACGGTGAGGAACTCGGGGGCCATATCCGACATCGTTCTCTCCGATATCCCTGTCTCGACGTGGAAGAAGTCCGGACCTGAACGGTTCGGCTTCAACTCTCGTTTACCGGACCGTAAAGCCCGGCGGCGATGCTGGATCAATGGTAGCGAGCATTTGGCAGATACCGGTCGGGGGCCTGCGCGTCCTCGCCGATGGACCGCGGACGGGCGAAGGTACACACGCCTTGTCGGGTTTTCCCGCGGAAGTCGGGGCCCTTGCGGGCGCTCGTGTCCTGCAGATCATTCCCGAACTCGACGCCGGGGGCGCCGAGCGCACCACCGTCGATGTCGCGGGCGGCCTCGCGGCCGTGGGCGCCCGCGCGCTGGTGGCGACGGAGGGGGGGCGGCTCGTCGGGGAATTGCAGGCCAAGGGCGGCCACTGGCTTCGCTTCCCGGCCGCCGCGAAGAATCCGGCGCTGATGGCCGTGAACGTCCTGCGGCTCATGGCCCTCTGCCGCCGCGAGCAGGTGCAGATCATCCATGCCCGCTCCCGTGCGCCCGCTTGGGTCGCCCTCGGAGCGGCGCGCCGGCTCGGCCTGCCGTTCGTCACCACCTATCACGGCAGCTATTCCGGCCGGACCAACGTCAAGGTTCTGTACAATTCGGTGATGGCCCGCGGCGACGTGGTCATCGCCAACTCGCACTACACCGCAGACCTGATCCACCGGCTGCATGCCGAGCAGGCTGGCGACCGGGTGCGGGTCATCCACCGCGGCACGGATCTCGGCGTGTTCAACCCGGTCGCCGTCGGCGCCGTACGGGTCGAGGCGCTGCGCCGGAGCTGGAACGTCGCGCCGCACGAGCGCGTGATCCTGCTGGCCGCCCGCCTCACGGCTTGGAAGGGCCATCGGGTGCTGATCGAGGCGGCCGCGCAGATGCGCGACCGCGGCGTTCCCGATCTGGCCGTGGTCCTGGCGGGAGACCCTCAAGGACGCGCCTCCTATGAGCGCGAACTCGATGCGCTGATCGCTGCGCGCGGGCTTGAGGGTATCGTCCGGCGGGTCGGTCACTGCACCGACATGCCGGCCGCCTTCCGGGCCGCCTCGGTGGTGGCGGTGCCGTCCGTTGAGCCGGAGGCCTTCGGCCGTTCGGCCGTGGAGGCGCAGGCGCTCGGTACGCCGGTGGTGGTGTCCGATCTCGGGGCCGTACCGGAAACCGTACTGGCGCCGCCGGAGACGCCAGCGGGCCAGCGTACCGGATGGCGCGTCCCGGCCGGCGACGCGGCCGCGCTCGCCGCATCCCTGACCGAGGCCCTTTCCCTTGGCGCCAGCGCCCGCGACGCCCTTGGGCGGCGGAGCCGTGCGCATGTCGCGGCGCATTTCTCCCTCGAGCGCATGGTCGGCGACACGTTGGCGGTCTATGCGGGGCTGCTCGGCCGCTTGCCCTGAGCGGCCGGCTGACCCGGAAAGCGGACCGAGACGCCGTGGCCGATTATTTTCGGCACCGCGGCTTCAGGCGGTTGACTCTGGTCGCGGTTCCACCAACGTTGTACGTCCGGAAGAGACCGGGGCGGCAGGCGGCCAGGAGATCCTTCTGGGAACCGCCGTTTCACCGTTGCAGCAGGAGACCTAAGCCATTCGTAGACCGATGAGAGCCATGCCGGCCCCGCAGAAGGACGGGCCGCGCGCCAACCGCGACATTCGCGGTGTGCGGGAAGTGCAGCTGATCGACGATACCGGGCAGAACCGCGGCGTCGTCCCCTTCTTCGACGCCCTCAATCTGGCTGAGGAAGCCGGTCTCGATCTCGTGGAGATCGCGCCGAACTCCGTGCCGCCCGTCTGCAAGCTGCTCGATTACGGGCGCTTCCGCTTCAACGAGCAGAAGAAGCAGAACGAGGCCCGCAAGCGCCAGAAGACCGTCGAGGTGAAGGAGATCAAGCTCCGCCCCGGCATCGACAAGCACGACTACGACACCAAGATGAAGTCGGTGCACCGCTTCTTCGAGGAAGGCGACAAGGTCAAGGTGACCCTGCGCTTCCGTGGTCGTGAGATGGCTCACCAAGATATCGGTCTGCGCCTCCTGGAGCGCGTGAAGAGCGAGACGGCGGAGATCGCCAAGGTCGAGAGCGAGCCGATGCTCGAAGGCCGCCAGATGATCATGATCCTGGCGCCGCGCTGAGCGGCACCGATCCCGAGACGCGAGACCCGCGCCGCCTCCTCACCGGGGCGGCGTTGTCTTTTCAGCGCTTCCGATTGGCGGCACCGCGGATTAAGGGGCAGCCATGGCCCTCGCTCCCGATGAGATCGAACGTTACGCCCGCCACCTCGTCCTCGCCGAGGTCGGCGGCCCCGGCCAGGCCCGGATCAAGGCCGCCCGGATCCTGGTCGTCGGGGCCGGGGGGCTCGGCGCGCCGCTGATCCAGTATCTCGCCGCCGCCGGAATCGGGACGATCGGCATCGTCGACGACGACGCGGTCTCCCTTTCGAACCTCCAGCGGCAGGTAATCCACGGGACCCCCGATCTCGGCCGGCCGAAGGTCGAGAGCGCCGCCGACGCCGTGGCCCGGCTCAACCCGCACGTGGCCGTCGTCCCACATCCGGTCCGGATCGATCCGGACAACGCCGTCGACCTGATCGCCGGCTACGACCTCGTGGCCGACGGATCCGACAATTTCGCCACGCGCTACGCGGTGTCGGATGCCTGTTTCCGCGCGCGCCGCCCGCTGGTGACGGCGGCGCTCGGCCGCTTCGACGGGACGCTGACAACGATCCGCGCCCACGAGACCGGGCCGGACGGGACGCCGAACCCGACCTATCGCTGCCTCTTCCCGAACCCGCCGCCGCCCGGCAGCGTGCCGGCCTGCGCGGAGGCCGGCGTGCTGGGAGCCCTGGCCGGGGTGATGGGCTCGCTGATGGCCATGGAGCTGCTCCGCGCGGTGGCGGGCTTCGGAGAGCCCCTGGTCGGGCGCCTCCTGATGGTCGATGCCCGCGCCATGCGGTTCGAGACGCTGAGCTACGGCTGGGATCCCGACAACCCGCTCAGCGGCACCGGCGCCTCAGCGGCCTAGGGAACCCGGCGGCATCCACGGGCCCTCGACGGTCTCGGCACCGAGGCAACACTTCTTGAACTTCTTCCCGGAGCCGCAGGGACACGGATCGTTGCGGCCGACGTCCTTGAGCGGATTGCGCTGCGGCTCCCCCGCGCCCTCCTCGGCCCAGTCGAGGGCTTCCACCGGCTCGTCGAGGTAGCCGTACTGGTAGGGGCCGAGCCGGTCGCGGTCGTCCGGATTGGCCTCGGCCTTGCGCAGCGCGTCCTTGAACCACCCGGCGTCGCTGATCTCGTCGGTGAGGCGTCCGTCGGCACGGGCCGCAGCCGCCCGGGGCGCGAGGTCCCGGAAGCCGAGATGGGCGATCGTCTCCTCCCAACCGACCCAGGCCGGCGCCTCTTCCACGGCCGCCTGGGCGTCGTCGAACCGGACCAGCAGGTCGTGCATCGCGGCCCGGTCGATCCGACCCTCCAGGGTCAGGAAGGTGCAGGCGCTGAGCAGCGCCATGCGCACGTAATCGTCCACCGTGCTGTCCAGGATCAGGCGGAACAGCGGCTGCGGATCGCCGTCGAACAGGCTCGCCAACACCTTGGCAAGGGTCGCCGTGACGGCATCGCCGAGGAGTGCGTCGAGGGTTTCCTCGTCGTGCCGGAGCAGCCTCAGCAGCGGTGCCAGGGCGCGCGTATCCCGGGCATGGGCCAGGACGTGCAGGCCCCAGAAGAGGAGGTTCGTCTCCTCCGGCGTCAGCTCACGTCCGTCGGCCGCGCCCTCCAGCAGCGGCAGCGTCGCCTCCGCGACGGCGGACGGGTGCTTGAGCGCTTCCCGCAACGCTGCCTTCGGCCGGTATTCGGCCGCCGCGAGGTCTTCGATCAGCAGGGCGATCCGGTCCATGGCGGCGCCTCAGGTCCGAAGGGTCGCGCCGGTTTTGCGGGACACCTCGGCGACGATCCTGGCGCTCACCGCCTCGATCTCCGCGTCGGTGAGGGTCCGCTCGACGGGCTGCAGGCGCACCGCGATCGCCACCGACTTCGCGCCGTCCGGCACGCCGGGTCCCTCGTACAAATCGAACACGTCGACGCCGGTGACGAGCTTGCGCTCGGCGTTCTGTGCGGCCTTCACGAGGTCACCCGCCGGCACGTCGCGGCCAACCACGAAGGCGAAGTCCCGCGACAGCGGCTGGAGCTCCGACAGCACCAGGGCTGCCTTGGCCTTGGTCGGCTTGTGCTTGGGCAGGGGCAGGGCGTCGAGGACGATCTCGAAGGCCACGAGGGTACCCTTCAGATCGAGGGCCTGGAGCGTCCGCGGATGCACCTCGCCGAACCAGCCGATCTCGGTCTTCGGACCGAAGCGCAGGGTGCCCGAGCGGCCGGGATGAAGCCAGGACGGGCCGCCGGCGGTGATCTGGAGGCCGCCGGTCGGAACGCCGAGGCTGCCCAGCAGGGCCAGAGCGTCGGCCTTGGCGTCGAAGGCGTCGACGGTCCCGGCCATGCCGTGCCAGTGGCGCCCGGCGCCCGACAGACCGGCACTGCCGCGCCGGACCGCCGCCGCCCGGATGGTCTGACCCTCCGGCGCATCGGAGGCGAAGCACTGGCCGACCTCGAACAGGGCCGCGTCCGGATAACCCCGGTCGGCATTGCGCTGCGCAGCCCGCAGGAGCCCCGGCAGCAGGCTCGGCCGCATGTCCGACAGTTCCGCGGCAATGGGATTGGCCAGGACCAGATCGGCACCGCCGCCGCCGAACAGTTCGGCATCGCCATGCGGGACGAACGACCACGTGACCGCCTCCATGAGGCCCCGGCTCGCCAGGGCCCGCTTCGCGGTGCGGGTCCGCTTCTGCATCACCGTCAGCAACGGACGGCCGATTCCTTCGAGCGGGGGCAGCGGCTTGGCCTCGATCCGGTCCAGCCCGGCGATGCGCACGACCTCCTCGACGAGGTCGGCCTTGCCTTCGACATCGGGCCGCCAGGACGGCGTCAGCACCTTCACCCGGTCGCCGGTCCCCGAGATGTGGAAGCCCAAAGTCTCCAGGATCACCTTCATCTCGACACGCGGCACGTCGAGGCCGGCCAGGCGGCGGACCTCGGTCCACGGGAAGTCGATGATCCGCTCGGATTCGGGTGGCTCGCCGACGATGTGCGCCTCGGTCGGCGTACCGCCGCACAGGTCCACCACCAAGCACGTCGCGAGATCGAGGCCCGGCAGCGTGAAGGCCGGATCGACACCCCGCTCGAACCGGTAGCGCGCGTCGGTGATGAGGCCGAGGCGGCGGCCCGTCTGGGCGATGTTGGCCGGGTCCCAGAGCGCCGATTCGATCAGCACATCCGTGGTGCCGGCGTCGCAGCCGGAGTCCTGGCCGCCCATGATGCCGGCGATGGATTCGACGCCGTTCCGGTCTGCGATCACCACCATGTCGTCGGTGAGCGCGTGGGTCCGGCCGTCGAGGGCGAGCAGGCTCTCGCCCTCGCGCGCACGGCGCACGGTGAGCGGCCCGGCGACCTTGGCGGCGTCGAAGACGTGGAGCGGGCGACCGCGATCGAAGGTCACGTAGTTGGTGATGTCGACGAGCGCATTGATCGGGCGCAGGCCGATGGCCCGCAGCCGGGCCTGCATCCAGCCCGGCGACGGCCCGTTCGTGACCCCGCGGACGAGCCGCAGGGCGAAGAGCGGGGCGAGGTGCCGGTCGGCCGGCTCGAAGGCCAGCTCCACCGCGACCGGGCAGGGGCCCTCGCCGCGCACGCCCGGCAGCGTCTCGCGCTTGAGCGTGCCGAGGCCGGCGGCCGCGAGATCGCGGGCGATGCCGTGGACCGAGGTGCAGTCCGACCGGTTCGGCGTCAGGTTGATCTCGATGACCGGATCGTCGAGCCCGGCATAGAGGGCGTAGGCCTGGCCGATCGGTGCGTCGGTCGGGAGCTCCATGATGCCGTCATGGTCGTCGCCGAGGCCGAGCTCGGCGCCCGAGCACAGCATGCCGCGGCTCTCCACGCCGCGGATCGTGCCCACCGACAGGGTGATGTTCTTGCCCGGGACGTAGGTGCCCGGCGGCGCGAAGACCGAGACGAGACCGGCCCGGGCGTTCGGCGCTCCGCAGACCACCTGCACGGGCGCGCCCGTGCCCGTCTCGACGGAGCAGACCCGCAGCCGGTCGGCGTTCGGGTGCTGCTCGGCCGTCAGGATCTTCGCGATCACGTAGGGCTTCAGCGCGGCGGCCTTGTCCTCGACGCCCTCCACCTCCAGGCCGATCCGCGTCAGCGTCTCGGCGACGGTGTCGAGGGTGGCCTCGGTGTCGAGGTGGTCCTTGAGCCAGGAGAGGGTGAATTTCATGATGGACCTTCGAGAGCCCGATATCGGCTCGACCGTCGGAGGAACAGGATGGCGGGGCCGTCACCGGAGCCGGAGGGCCCCGGTGAGGCCGGTGCGGC
The DNA here is from genome assembly GCF_003254375.1 of Methylobacterium sp. XJLW. Lineage (NCBI taxonomy): Bacteria > Pseudomonadati > Pseudomonadota > Alphaproteobacteria > Hyphomicrobiales > Methylobacteriaceae > Methylobacterium > Methylobacterium sp. XJLW. The sequence continues at coordinate 3,533,202 of NZ_CP016429.1, forward strand.
TCAGCCCGTGAGGCCGCCCACGAGGCTCGGAACGTCGAGCGGGCGGAAGCCGTAATGGTCGAGCCAGCGGACGTCGGCCTCGAAGAACGGCCGCAGGTCCGGCATGCCGTATTTCAGCATGGCGATTCGGTCGATGCCGACACCGAAGGCGAAGCCCTGCACGGCATCCGGGTCGAGCCCGCAATTGCGCAGCACGTTCGGATGCACCATCCCGCAGCCCAGGATCTCCAGCCAGTCGTCGCCCTCGCCGAAGCGGATCTCGCCGCCCTTGCGCGAGCACTGGATGTCGACCTCCGCGGAGGGCTCGGTGAAGGGGAAGAAGGACGGGCGGAAGCGCATCTTCACGCCCTCCACCTCGAAGAACGCCTTGCAGAACTCCTCCAGCACCCATTTCAGGTTGGCGATGTTGGCCGCCTTGTCGATCACCAGCCCTTCGACCTGATGGAACATCGGCGTGTGGGTCTGATCGGAATCGTGCCGGTAGGTCCGGCCCGGGATGATCACCCGGATCGGCGGGGTTTGCGCCCGCATCGTGCGGATCTGGACCGGCGAGGTGTGGGTGCGCAGCACCTTGCGCTTCCCGTCGCGGTCCGGCGCCAGGAAGAAGGTGTCATGCATCTCGCGGGCCGGGTGCCCGGGCGGGAAGTTGAGCGCGGTGAAGTTCAGCTCGTCCGTCTCGATGTCCGGACCCTCGGCCACCGCGAAGCCCATATCGGCGAAGATCGCGGTGATCTCGTCGATCACCTGGGAGATCGGATGGATCCGGCCGCGCACCTCGGGGGCCTCGCGGACCGGCAGCGTCACGTCGACCCGCTCGGAGGCGAGGCGGGCCTCCAGGGCGGCCTCGGCGAGGGCGGTCTTGCGCGCGGTGACGGCGCCCTGGACCCGGTCGCGCAGGCCGTTGATCAGCGGGCCGCGCTCCTTGCGCTCCTCCGGCGTCATCGCACCGAGGGTCTTCAGCAGATCCGAGACACTGCCCTTCTTGCCGAGCGCGGCGACGCGGACCGCGTCGAGGGCCGCCTCGTCGGACGCCGCGCTCACCTGGGCCAGGAGATCGCGTTCGAGGGTATCGAGATCGGTCATCGCTGTCTTCGAGCAGGGTTGGCGGAGTCGGCCGTCGGGCCGTGCTCTCGCGCGTTGTGCGCCCGCACGCAAGCGCGGGGCAGGGGACCTCGTAAACGACGAAGGCGCGGCTCCCCGGGGAACCGCGCCTTCCGTACGTCTCGCCTCAGGCCTGGATCAGGCGGCCTTGGCGGTGGTCTGCGGCAGTGCGGCCTTCGCCTTCTCGACGACGGCGGCGAAGCTCGCCGGCTCGTGGATCGCGAGCTCCGACAGGGCCTTGCGGTCGACGACGATGCCGGACTTCGCCAGACCGTCGATGAAGCGCGAGTAGGTCAGGCCGTGCTCGCGGACCGCCGCGTTGAGACGCTGGATCCAGAGGGCGCGGAACGTGCGCTTCTTGTTCTTGCGGTCGCGGTAGGCATACTGCATGCCCTTCTCGACCGCCTGCTTGGCGATCCGGATCGTATTCTTGCGCCGGCCGTAATAGCCCTTGGCGGCCTTCAGAACTTTCTTGTGCTTCGCGTGACTGGTCACGCCGCGCTTGACGCGGGCCATCGGTTATCTCCTGGATTCGACGAAAGACAGTGGCAACGGGTGTTGAAGGACTTACCGCGCGTTCGGCAGGAAGTACTTCTTCACGTTGGCGGCATCGCCCTCGAACAGGGTCGTGGTGCCGCGCAGGTTGCGGATCTGCTTGGTCGTCCGCTTGATCATCCCGTGGCGCTTGCCGGCCTGGGCGTACATCACCTTGCCGGTGCCGGTGATCTTGAAGCGCTTCTTCGCGCCCGATTTCGTCTTCAACTTGGGCATTTGGCTCTCCGTTGCGCGAAATGATCCCGGACCGCCCCGCAAGGGTCGGATGGGGTTCGCGCGCTGATGCTTCTGGTGGAGCAGCACGAGCCGCCACGGCAGCCCTATCGGCCGGGCGGTTCGACGCGGTGCGGCTTATGACAGAAAGCTGACGCGGCGGCAACGCCCGTGGGGCGGGACGCGGGCCGGAGGGTTCGGATGGCCCTGGACATCCGCGTCGCCGGTCCGGGGCGCAGCGAGCGAGCCCGGGATCCAGAAGCGCCGACACAGCCTTTTCAGCGCCCGGTCCGTATCCAGGTCCGGGATCTGCTGCGCCGTCCCGGAGTACGGGTTTGTCGGGTCCGGGCGCAACCTGATCCCGATAGCCGGCGTTCGTGATCCTGTGGCGCATGGAGGCGATGCGCGTGTCCAGACCGGAGAGGGGCCAACCCCGCGCGACTGCCCGCCAGCAGCGGAAGGGGCGCCTATGACCATGTCGCGGCCGCTGATTCGGAGGAATTCGGGGACAGCGAGCGCGCTGCACAAAACGGTGAGCGACAACGGGGGTCGCCAGGAACCATAACCTTGGCCGTCTGTTTCATTCATGTCCCGCTCAGGCCGGCAGGGTTAGACCCCCCGTCAAATTCGGCCAACCAGGAGACACTTCGTGCGCATTGCCCAGATCGCTCCGTTGTCGGAGGCCGTCCCTCCGAAGTTCTACGGCGGCACCGAGCGCGTCGTCAGCTGGATTACAGAGGAACTGGTCCGCCAGGGTCACGAAGTCACGCTGTTCGCCAGCGGTGACTCCGAGACGTCTGCCAAGCTCGCAGCCTGCACGCCCGAGGGCCTGCGCCTGCTCGGCTACCGGGATCACACCGCCAGTCACTTGGCGATGCTGCATCAGGTGCACCGCCGCGCGCACGAATTCGACATCCTGCACTTCCACATCGACCTGCTTCAGTATCCGATGTTCGAGGATCTGAACCACAAGTGCATCACCACGATGCACGGTCGCCTCGACGTGCCGGACTTCATGCCGGTCTACCGCACCTTCACGGGCATGCCGCTGGTCTCGATCTCCGACAACCAGCGCCTGCCCATGCCGCCGACCTCCAACTGGCTGGCGACGATCCATCACGGCCTGCCGGCCGAGAACTGCCCGTATTACCCGGACGCCAAGGGCGGCTACCTTGCCTTCCTCGGCCGCATCTCGCCCGAGAAGCGCCCCGACCGCGCGATCGAGATGGCGATCCGCTCCGGCACGCCCCTCAAGATCGCCGCGAAGGTCGACAAGGCCGACCAGGATTACTGGGACGAGGTCATTGAGCCGATGATCCATCACCCGCTCGTGGAGTATATCGGCGAGATCAACGAGGAGCAGAAGAAGGACTTCCTCGGTAACGCCCTGGCGCTCGCCTTCCCGATCGACTGGCCGGAGCCCTTCGGCCTCGTGATGATCGAGGCCATGTCGGCCGGCACCCCGGTGATCGCCTTCCGCAACGGCTCCGTGCCGGAGGTGATCAAGGACGGTGTCGGCGGCGTTCTCTGCGAGAACATGGACGATGCCGTCGCGGCCGTCGCCAAGGTCAAGACCATGAGCCGCGCCGGCGTGCGCCGCCACTTCGAGAGCGCCTTCACCGCCGAGTGCATGGTGAAGAAGTACGTCGCTGCCTACGAGGACCTGCTCGGCCGTGGCGCCGACGTGATCAAGCTGCCGAAGTCCGGCTACAAGGCGCAATACGGCGAGGTGAACGGCTCCGCACGGCCGGCGATCCCGGTCGCCGCCATGCCGGCCTGAAATCCGGCCCCGGGCTTGCGAGGCAGGTCCGGCTCGGCCTAGCGTCTTAAAGGCGACTCATCCGTAGGATGAACAGGGGCTGCCGCATCGGATGGATGCGGCAGCCCTCTCGATTCGCACCTCTCACTTGCACCCGGAGATGCCCTGCATGGCGGCGGACAACACGGCAGCGGCCCACGATGCGAAGGCCCGGACCGCGGAGAGCGCCGGAAGCGTGGCGCACGGTTTCCAGGACGCGGACGACGTCCTGCCGACCTATCACATCGAGGCGCACACCTCGCTTGTGGAGCGGCCCCTCCGCTCGCTGAAGTTCGGCGAGGCCTTCGGCGTTCTCGATTCCTACGGCGATATCGGCGTCCAGCCCGGCCCGGAGGGCCTGTATTTCCAGGACACGCGTTACCTGTCGCGTCTGGAAGTGACGGTGGAGGGTCAGCGCCCGCTGATGCTCTCCTCGGTGATGCAGGACGACAACGGCGCGCTCAGCGTCGACATGACGACGCCCGACATCCGTCTCGATGCCCATGACGAGACCTCGATCCCGCGCGAGACGATCGCCATCGAGCGCACCAAGTTCCTGTTCCGCGGGGCCTGCTACGACCGGATCGGTCTGCGCTCCTACGATTCGAAGCACCGCCGCCTGCGCATCGTCGTGACGTTCGATGCGGATTTCCGCGACCTGTTCGAAGTCCGCGGGACCGACCGCCAGGAGCGCGGCAAGCGCGGCGTCCTGGTGGCAAGCGATCGGGAGGTGCAGTTCCGCTATGTCGGCCTGGACGAGATCGTCCGGACGACGGCGCTGCATTTCGGCCCGAAGCCCAACTCGATCGAACCCGGCAAGGTGGTTTTCGATGTCTCGCTCCCGCCGGAGGGCCGGGCCTCGCTGTTCATCCGCGTGACCTTCGAGGCGCACCGGGCCTTCACCAAGCCGCCGACCGACACGATGGTCGGGGAGGACGCGGCCGCCAAACTGACGCTCGCGGCCAATGCCGGAGGCGCCCGGCGCGAGCCGAAGGACCTCGCCGAGGGCACGATCTTCGCCCGCGCCTATCGCGACTCGCGGCGCGACCTCCGCAGCCTCACAGCCGGGATCACCACGATCATCTCGTCGAACGACCAGTTCAACGAGGGCCTGTGCCGGGCCACGGCCGACCTCTACATGCTGGCGAGCCGCACCCCGGAGGGCATCTACCCCTTCGCCGGCATCCCCTGGTACTCCACGGTGTTCGGCCGCGACGGCATCATCACGGCGATGATGGCGCTCTGGATCGACCCGAAATTCGCCCGGGGCGTGCTCCGCTACCTCGCCTCGACGCAGGCCAAGGCGGTCGATCCGGCCGCCGACGCCCAGCCCGGCAAGGTGCTGCACGAGACCCGGCGCGGCGAGATGGCGATGCTCGGCGAGGTGCCGTTCCGGCACTATTACGGCACCATCGACGGCACCCCGCTCTTTGTGATGCTGGCCTGGGAGTACTACGCCGTCACGGGCGATCTCGACACCGTTCGGGCGATCTGGCCCGCGCTGGAACTCGCCCTGGAATGGATGGACCGTTACGGCGACCGGGACGGCGACGGCTTCGTCGAGTACGCCCGCGACACCGACAAGGGCCTGGAGAATCAGGGCTGGAAGGACAGCCACGATTCGATCTTCCACACCGACGGTCACCTGGCCAAGGGCCCGATCGCCCTTTGCGAGGTGCAGGGCTACGTCTACGCGGCCAAGAACGGAATGGCGAAGCTCTCGGCTCTGCTGGGGCACGACCCGATGGCCGAGCGTCTCACGCAGGAAGCCGTGGCGCTTCGCGAGAACTTCGACGCGGCGTTCTGGAACGAGGAGATCGGCACCTACGCCCTGGCCCTGGACGGCGCGAAGAAGCAATGCGCGGTGCGCTCGTCCAACGCGGGCCACGCCCTGTTCACCGGCATCGCCAAGCCCGAGAGGGCGTCACGGGTCGCCGAGACCCTGCTCGGCAAGGACGGCTTCAACGGCTGGGGGGTGCGCACCATCGCCAAGGGCGAGGCGCGCTACAATCCGATGTCCTACCACAATGGCTCGATCTGGCCGCACGACAACGCGCTGATCGCAATGGGTCTGGCGCGCTACGACCGCAAGCACGAGGCCGCCCGCATCTTCCAGGGCATGTTCGACACCTCGCTCTACCAGGACCAGAAGCGCCTGCCGGAACTGTTCTGCGGCTTCATGCGCCGCAAGCAGCGCGGGCCGGTCTCCTATCCGGTGGCCTGCAGCCCGCAGGCCTGGGCGGCGGCGGCGCCCTTCGCCTTCCTGGCGGCCTGCCTCGGTCTCGAACTCGACCACGAGCGCAACCGCGTCCGGCTCAAGAACCCGATCCTCCCGGCGTTCCTCGACGGTGTGACGCTCTACAACGTCAAGCTCGGCGGTTCGCGCCTGGATCTCCGCTTTCAGCGCTACGACGACGATGTCACCGTCTCGGTGCAGCGTCGCCACGGCGACGTGCAGGTGGTGGTGACCAAGTAGGGCCGGGCACACGGGAGTTCCGGGGCGGCCCGCTTCGGGGTAAGCGGGCCGCGCGGCACGTCACGCCGCCGAGGACGGGTTCATGCCGGCTGATCATCACGCCCCCGACGCGGCCCTGCGCCTTGCACAGGCCCTGATCCGGTGCCCGTCCGTGACGCCGGAGGACCGGGGCGCCCTCGACGTTGTCGCCGACGCGCTCCGGCCTGCCGGCTTCGCCGTCGAGCGGCCGGTCTTCTCGGAGCCCGGCTATCCCGACACGCCGAATCTCTACGCGCGCATCGGACGGGACGGTCCCTGCCTCGTCTTTGCCGGCCATACCGATGTCGTTCCGGAAGGCGAGGGCGCCTGGCGCCACGGACCCTACGCGGGCGAGGTGGCCGACGGGATGCTGTACGGCCGGGGCGCCGCCGACATGAAGGGCGGCGTCGCCTGCATGCTGGCGGCGACGCTCGCCTTCCTGGAGCGGCGGGGCGACGGCTTCGCCGGCTCCATCGCCTTCCTGATCACCGGCGACGAGGAGGGGCCTGCGGTCAACGGCACCGTGAAGCTGCTCGACTGGGCGCGCGCGCGGGGCGAGCGGTTCGACCATTGCGTGCTCGGGGAACCGACCAATCCTGGCCGGCTCGGAGAAATGATGAAGATCGGCCGGCGCGGGTCGCTGACCGGCAAGCTCACCGTGATGGGGCGGCAGGGCCACGTCGCCTACCCCCATAAGGCCGAGAACCCGATCCCGGGCCTGCTGCGCCTCGCCTCGGCGCTGGTCGGCGAGCCGCTGGATCGTGGGACCGCGCATTTCGATGCTTCGAACCTGGAATTCACCACGATCGACGTGGGCAACCCGGCCAGCAACGTGATCCCGGCGACCGCGCGGGCGACCTTCAACGTCCGCTTCAACGACGACTGGACGGCCGAAACGCTCGGGGCCGAGATCCGCCGGCGCCTGGAGCAGGCGGCCGGGAACGCGGTGCGCTTCAGCCTCGACCTTCAGCCTTCGAACGCCCCGGCCTTCCTCACCCGGCCGGACGCCTTCGTGGATCTCGTCTCCGAGGCGATCCGGGCGGAGACCGGCTTGACGCCCACGCTCTCGACCACGGGCGGCACCTCCGATGCGCGCTTCATCAAGGATGCCTGCCCGGTGATCGAGTTCGGGCTCGTCGGTGAGACCATGCACCAGATCGACGAATGCGTGGCCGTCGCCGATCTGGAGCGGCTCACGGCGATCTACGAGCGGGTGCTCGAGGCTTATTTCCCGAACGCGTAGTCGACGCCCACGAAGGTCAGCCCTGCGGCTGGAGCCAGCGGTCCGCACCGGCGCTTCTCGCCCGAAGCGAGGATCTCGGCCACGTCGTCCGCCGAGAGGCGTCCACAGCCCGCGAGCATCAGCGTGCCCACCATCGCCCGCACCTGATGGTGCAGGAAGGAGCGCGCCGCGGTCGCCACCACGATCTCGTCGTGCAACGCCATCGGAGCCCGGGCGACGTCGAGCTGCTCCAGCGTGCGGATCGGGCTGTTCGCCTGGCACTCGGCGGCCCGGAACGCCGAGAAGTCGTGGCGGCCGACGAGGCGCTGGGCGGCGGCGTGCATGAGACCGACATCGAGGGGCCACGGCACGTGCCAGACATGAGCCCGCGTCAGCGCCGCGGGGCTGCGCCGGTTGAGGATGCGGTAGCGGTAGTGCCGGCGGATCGCCGAGTGGCGGGCGTCGAAGCTCTCCGGCACGATCTCCGCGGACAGCACCGCCACCGGCTGTGGCCGGAGATGCGCGTTCAGCGCGTCCCGTACCGTGTCGGTCCGCCAGTCCTTGGCGAGGTCGAGATGGGCGACTTGATGAATGGCATGCACGCCGGCATCGGTCCGGCCCGCGCAGGTGAGTCGGACATGCTCTCCCGAGAAGCGCGTGACCGCCGTCTCGATCGCGCCCTGGACAGTGAGGTCGTCGGCCTGCCGCTGCCAGCCGCAGAACGGGCTGCCGTCGTACTCGATGACGAGCTTGTAGCGGGGCATCAGCCGAGGCGGGCGCCGGGCGTCAGGCGGGCGCCGCGGACGAACTCGGCCCCGCTCGCGCTGCCGCCCTTCCCGGCGCGTCGCAGCTCCATGAGCCGCACGGCGCCGTCGCCGCACGCGACGGTGCAATCGGTGTCGCACAGCGTGCCGGGTGTGCCCGCATCCTCTGCCGGGGCGGCTCGCAGCACCTTCACGCGCTCGGGTCCCTTGCCGAGATCGACCTCGAAGAAGGCGCCGGGGAAGGGCGACAGCCCGTTGATCCGATTGGCGATTTCACAGGCCGACCGGGACCAGTCGATCCGCGCCTCGTCGTTGGTGATCTTGTGCGCGTAGACGACGCCCTCCTCCGGCTGGGGTGTGAACGTCAGCGTGCCCGCATCGAGCCGGACGAGGGCCTGCGCCATCAGGTTGGCGCCGAGGGGCATCAACGCGTCGTGCAGCTCGCCCGCAATCATACCTGGCGCGATGGGTATTCTCGCCTCCAGGGCCACGGGGCCGGTGTCGAGGCCCGCCTCCATCCGCATCACGCCGACGCCGCTCTCGGCATCGCCCGCCATCACGGCGCGCTGGATCGGCGCCGCGCCGCGCCAGCGCGGCAGCAAGGATCCGTGCAGATTCAGGCAGCCGTGCTTCGGTGCGTCGAGGATCGCCTGCGGCAGGAGCATCCCATAGGCCACCACGACGGCGACGTCGGCCCGGTGCGCCGCGAAGGTCTCGGCCGCTTCGGGCGTGCGCAGCGTCGCGGGCGTCAGAACCGGCACGCCGAGGGTCTCGGCGAGGGCGTGGACCGGGGAGGGGCGCAGGCTCATGCCGCGGCCCGCCTTCGCCGGCGCACGGGTATAGACCGCCACGATGTCGTGCCCGTCCTGCGCGAGCCGCGCGAGCGTCGGCACAGCGAAGTCCGGCGTGCCCATGAAGACGACGCGCATGGCCGGGTCAGGCCGCGTCGCGCTTGGCCGCCTTGGTGAACTTCTTGATCACCCGGTCGCGCTTCAGCTTCGACAGATGGTCGATGAACAGCACGCCGTTCAGATGGTCGATCTCGTGCTGGATGCAGGTGGAGAGCAGGCCGTCGGCCTCGATCTCCTGCTCGTTGCCGTCGATGTCGCGGAACTTCACGCGCACCCGGTCCGGACGCTCGACTTCGGCGTAATAGTCCGGGATCGACAGGCAGCCCTCGTCGTAGACCCGCCTTTCCTCAGAGGACCAGACGATCTCGGGGTTGATGAAGACCCGGGCGTCGCGGACGCCCTCCTCCTTCGACGTGTCGATCGTGACCACGCGCTTGGCCACGCCGATCTGGATCGCGGCCAGCCCGACGCCGGGGGCATCGTACATCGTCTCGAACATGTCGGCGACGAGGGTGCGGATCTCGCCGGTGATCGGGCCGACCGGTTCGGAACCCAGGCGCAGGACGGGATCGGGGAGGATGACGAGCGGGCGGATGGTCATGGCGGAAACCGGCAGGGAAGGCGCCGGGACGGGTCCAGGCTCAGCGTCGAATAGGATGCGGCCGAAGACCGGTCAAATACCGGCTCGATCCGCGTGATCGCCCGTCAGAAGGCCGTGCGGCTGCGGATCGCCGCCGACAGGGTGCCCTCGTCGAGATAGTCGAGTTCGCCGCCGACCGGTACGCCGTGCGCGAGGCGCGTGACCTTCACGTTGCAGTGCCGGATCGACTCGGTGACGTAGTGGGCGGTAGTCTGGCCGTCGACGGTGGCGTTGAGAGCCAGGATGACCTCCGTCACCTCGGGCCGGGCCACGCGCTCCACGAGGCTCGCGAGGTTCAGGTGCTCCGGCCGCACGCCGTCCAGCGCCGAGAGGACGCCGCCGAGCACGTGGTAGCGCGCCTTCACGGCGCCCGAGCGCTCCAGGGCCCAGAGATCGGAGACATCTTCCACCACCACGAGCGTCGTCGGGTCGCGCTCCGCGTCGCGGCAGATCGTGCAGGGGTCGGACGTATCGACGTTGCCGCAGCTCGAGCACACGATGATGCGGTCGGCCGCCACCCGCATGGCGTCGGCGAGGGGGCCGAGCAGCGTGTCGCGCTTCTTGATGAGCTGGAGAGCGGCCCGCCGCGCCGAGCGCGGTCCGAGGCCGGGCATGCGGGCCAGCAGCTGGATCAGGCGTTCGATCTCGGGGCCGGCGACGGCTTGGGGCATCGTGCCTCTTGATGAGGAAGGGGCTGTCAGGTCCGGATGGGCATAGACGCCGCCGGGCAGCGCGCAAGGGTGTACGCGTGCGTGTCCGGCATATGGGTATTCCAGCGCCGCTCCGCCGATAGCGTTACGCTGTGCGATGAACGGAACTGCTTACAGACTTGGGTTCCTGAGTCCACAACTGTGCTCTAATCTGTTTGTCCACGTTGCGGGCCCCTGGCGGAGCCCATAATGACAGCGAAGCTTCGCCGCCTACTCGATGGAGAGACGGGAAGCAGCCGGGAACGGAGATCCTGCGTGCGGCGGTCCTGTACGACCGCACGGACGTCTCCCGGGCAAACCCGGACGGCGGAGCCGTCCGGCACAATCGCGTCGACGGTCGAACAGGGGCCCGGGAGATACGATCTTGACCAACATCGGTGATCACAACGCGGCCCACGGCGCCGAGGCGACCGGCTTCCGCGACCTCAAGGCCGTCCACTGGAATTTCGAGGCGCCGCGTCTCTACGAGGAGGCGCTGGCCCGCAAGGAGGCCCAGCTCGCCCGCGGCGGCGCCCTCGTGGCGACCACCGGCAGCCACACCGGCCGCTCGCCCAAGGACAAGTTCGTGGTCCGGGACGCCGGGACCGAGAGCGAAGTCTGGTGGGACAACAACGGTGCCATCACGCCCGATCAGTTCGAGACCCTGCGCCAGGATTTCCTGAAGCACGCCGAGGGTAAGGAGCTGTTCGCCCAGGACCTCTACGGCGGCGCCGATCCGGCCTACCGGGTCAAGGCCCGGGTGTTCACCGAGTTCGCGTGGCACTCGCTGTTCATCCGTAACCTGCTGATCCGGCCGGACCGCTCCGAGATCGCGTCCTACGTGCCCGACATGACGATCATCGACCTGCCGAGCTTCCAGGCGGATCCCGCCCGGCACGGCTGCCGGTCGAAGACCGTGATCGCCATCGACTTCTCGAAGAAGCTCGTCCTGATCGGCGGCTCCGCCTACGCGGGCGAGATGAAGAAGTCGGTCTTCACCTATCTGAACTACATCCTGCCCGGCCAGGGCGTGATGCCGATGCATTGCTCGGCCAACGCGGCCCTCGACGCGGAGGGCGGCTCGGCGATCTTCTTCGGCCTCTCGGGCACCGGCAAGACGACGCTGTCGAACGATTCCTCCCGCCAGCTCCTGGGTGACGACGAGCACGGCTGGTCGAATTCCGGCATCTTCAACTTCGAAGGCGGCTGCTACGCCAAGACCATCCGCCTCTCGCGCAACGCCGAGCCGGAGATCTACGCCACCACCGAACGCTTCGGCACGGTGATGGAGAATGTCGTGATCGATCCTGCCACCCGCGCGCCGGATTTCGACGATTCCTCGCTCACCGAGAACACCCGCTGCGCCTATCCCCTCGATTTCATCGCGAATGCCAGCGCCACCGGCCGGGCCGGGCATCCCAAGAACATCGTGATGCTCACCTGCGACGCCTTCGGGGTGATGCCGCCGATCGCCAAGCTCACCGGCGCCGAGGCGATGTACCACTTCCTCTCGGGCTACACCGCCAAGGTGGCCGGCACCGAGCGCGGCCTGACCGGGCCGGAGGCGACCTTCTCGACCTGCTTCGGTGCGCCGTTCATGCCGCGGCACCCGAGCACCTACGGCAACCTGCTGCGCGACCTGATCGCCAAGCACAGTGTCGATTGCTGGCTCGTCAACACGGGCTGGACCGGTGGCGGCGTCGGTACCGGCCGGCGCATGCCGATCCGGGTCACGCGCCGTCTGCTGAGTGCGGCGCTGGACGGCTCCCTGGCCCAGGCCGAGTTCCGCCGCGACCCGTATTTCGGCTTCGCGGTGCCGGTCTCCGTGCCGGGCGTCGAGCCGCACATCCTGACCCCGGTGAAGACCTGGGCCAACAAGGGGGCCTTCGTCGAGACGGCGGCGCGTCTGGTGAAGATGTTCGACGACAACTTCAAGCGGTTCGAGACCCATGTCGATGCCGACGTGCGTGCCGCAGGGCCGTCCGCTCAGGCGATCGCGGCCTGAAAACGCGATCGGGCGGCCCGAGGGGCCGCCCGCCTTCATCGGGCCGGAGCGACCCACGCATGTCCGAACCGCGCCAGCCTCGCGAGGTGCCGCAAGGTCGCGGAGGCCGCCGAAGAGACCTTCAGCCGGCCGCGCGAGCCCCGAAAGTCTCCGCGATGGCGCGGCCGCACCGCCGGATGCGGATCGGGGACGGGATGAACGGCAATAGACCGACCTAGAACGGCAGTTTCATCCCGGGCGGCAGGGGCAGATCCTTGGTCAGTTCCGCCATGCGCTGCTGCATGGTCGCCTCGGCCTTGCCGCGGGCGTCGTTGCAGGCCGCCACGATCAGATCCTCGAGGATCTCGCGCTCGTCCGCCACCATCAGGGACGGGTCGATGCTGACGCCCGTCATCTGGCCCTTGGCCGTCATCGTCACCCGGACAGATCCCCCGCCGGAGGCGCCGGTAACCTCGATCCCGTCCATCTCGGACTGCAGGTTGGCCATCTTCTCCTGCATGGCCTGAGCCTGCTTCATGATGCCCATCAGGTCGCGCATGCGGCTCTCTTTCCGTTTCCCCGTCTGATCTGGGTATGATGCGGCTCCGGCGCCACCGTCGGTCGGGCGCGCGTCAGGCGTCGTCATCCTCGGCCTCGCCGACCGGCGCGGCATCGCCGTCCGCGAGAACGTCCGGCTCGGCGGAGGGCAGGGCCTCGGGCGCGGTCTCGCGCACATCGACGATCTCAGCCCCGGGAAAGCGTGTCAGCACCTCGCGCACGAAGGGGTCGGCGGCGGCGTTCTCGCGGCGCGTCTCAGTCGCCGCCCGGGCGGCTGCATCGAGGGTCGGCGCGCCCTCTTCCTTCGACAGGGCCACCGACCAGCGCCGCCCGGTCCATCGGTCGATGGCGGCGGCGATATCGGTGGCGAGGCTCGGGCGGCCGCCCGGGGCGAGGCGGAACTCGATCCGACCTTCCTCGAAGCGCACCAGATGCACGTCGCGCTCCAGCGCGGTGCGCAGCAGGATGTCCCGATTGGCGTCGGCCAGAGCGATCAGGTCTTCGAATCGCCCAAGACGCGGCGCCGGGGGGGCTGCGGGCACCGGTCTCGGAGACGGCACGCTCATGGCGGTCGGCGCTGTCATAGGCGCCGGCACCGCCGTCGCCGTCCGGGGTGCGGCGGCCAGCGCCGCGGAGCCGCCGCCATGCAGGTCGGGGATCGGCGGCAGCGGCGGCCGCGCCGGCACGGGAGGGGGCTCGTGCGCGGGCGCAGCGGCTGCCTCGGCCTTGAGCTGGCGCAAGGCCTCGTCGGGGGTGGGCAGGTCGGCCGCGTAGGCGAGGCGCACGATCGCCATCTCGGCCGCCGCGAGGGGCCGGGGTGCGGCCTGAACCTCGGGGATCGCCTTCAGCAGGATCTGCCACGCCCGCGACAGGGCACGGATCGAGAGCTTCTCGGCGAATTCCGCCCCGCGGACGCGCTCCGTCTCGCTGAGCGTGGGGTCGGCGGCCGTCTCCGGAACCACTTTGAGCCGGGTGACCAGATGCGTGAACGCCGCGAGATCGGAGAGGACCACCGACGGGTCCGCGCCGGAATCGTACTGCGCCCGCAATTCCGCAAAGGCGGCCGGGACCGAGCCGCGCATCACCGCCTCAAACAGGTCGAGGATCCGGGCGCGATCGGCGAGGCCCAGCATGTCGCGCACGCTCTGCGCGGTGATCGTGCCGGCGCCGTGGGCGATCGCCTGGTCGAGGAGCGAGAGCGCGTCGCGCACGGAGCCTTCCGCGGCGCGGACGATGGCGCCGAGAGCCTCGTCCTCGACGGAGACGCCCTCGGCCGCGCAGACCTTCGCGAGATGCGCATGCAGGGTCGGCGCCTCGACCCGGCGGAGGTCGAACCGCTGGCAGCGGGACAGGATCGTCACCGGGACCTTGCGGATCTCCGTGGTCGCGAACACGAACTTGGCGTGGGGCGGCGGCTCCTCCAGCGTCTTCAGGAAGGCGTTGAACGCCTTCTCGGAGAGCATGTGGACCTCGTCGACGATGTAGACCTTGTAGCGCGCCGAGATCGGCCCGTAGCGAATGCCATCGATGATCGCCCGGACGTCGTCGATGCCGGTATGCGAGGCGGCATCCATCTCCAGCACGTCCATGTGCCGGGATTCCATGATCGCCGCGCAGTGGAGGCCGAGTTCCGGCATCGACACGGTCGGGCCGGTGTCGGGCTGGCCGGCGCGGGCATAGTTGAGGCCGCGGGCCAAGATGCGGGCCGTGGTGGTCTTGCCGACGCCGCGGACGCCAGTGAGCATCCAGGCCTGCGGGATGCGGTTGGCCGCGAACCCGTTGGCGAGGGTGCGCACCATGGCATCCTGGCCGATCAGGTCGCCGAAATTGGTGGGGCGGTACTTGCGCGCGAGCACCCGGTAGGGCGTCGCCGCGACGGCGGGCGCTGGAAACCCGGGCAGGCCCGGCTCGTCGTCAGGCGTGCCGGTCGTAGCGTCCATGCCGTGTCGGGATCGAGCTTCCGCGCGCGGGAATGAGGTGGGAGGCTGGACGAAGACCCGCTCGGTCTCGTTAGGGCTGCTTCCTTCCGGACCTGACCCGGTTGGCGAGTGAAACGTCCCTCGCCAACCCCCCGACGGCTATATGGCCGCGCCGTTCGCCGAACGCAAGCGCCGCCTACTCGGCCTTGCGCTTCACGATGGCCAGGGTCTTCGGATCGAGATGCAGATCGAACTGCTTGCCGTTCGCGTCAATCGCATCGTCGACCTCGATCATGCCGTCGTCGAGCTCGATCTCCTTCCACTTGGTGAAGCCCTCCTGCTTCAGCATCGCCTCGACCTTGGCCTGCTGGTCGGGAGGAAGTTTCTCGTCGGCGTGGGCTGCGAGGCCGGTGCCGGCGATCAGGGTCAGGGCGAGGAGGGGCGTGGTCAGACGCATGGCTTTCTCCAGTCCGTCGAGGGTTTCCGGCTTTGAACAGGAATGCGGCACCGGAGTTCCGTCGCGGCAGCGGTCCCCTTGAGCCGCTCCCGAATCTGCCGCACATCTTGGCCGCACCGGAATATGGCGGCGAGGGCAGTGCATCGATGGTCACCCGCGTCGCCACCGTCGCCTTCGAGGGCATCGAGGCGCGGGCGGTGGACGTGCAGATCCAGATCATCCCGGGCTCGGTGGTGTTCACCATCGTGGGCCTGCCCGACAAGGCGGTGGCGGAGTCGCGCGAGCGGGTTCGCGGCGCGCTCATCGCCTCCGGACTGGCGCTGCCCGCCAAGCGCATCACCGTCAATCTCGCGCCCGCCGACCTGCCCAAGGAGGGCTCGCACTACGACCTGCCGATCGCGCTCGGCGTCATGGCGGCGATCGGCGCTATCCCGGCCGACGCGCTCGCCGGCTACTGCGTGCTCGGCGAACTCGCCCTCGACGGCAGCATCACGGCGGTCAGCGGCGTGCTGCCGGCCGCCATGGCGGCGGGGGAGCGGGGGCTCGGGCTGATCTGCCCGGCCTCCACCGGTCCGGAGGCGGCCTGGGCCGGAGGCGAGCTGGATGTGCTCGCGCCGCGCTCGCTCATCCAGCTCGCCAATCACTTCAAGGGCAGCCAGGTCATGGCCCGGCCGGAGCCTGCCGTCGCCGCGCTGGCGGGACCGCTCCCGGATCTTGCCGACATCAAGGGCCAGGAGGGCGCCAAGCGTGCCCTGGAGATCGCGGCGGCCGGCGGCCACAACCTCTTCATGTTGACGTCTTAGAGACCCCCATGGCATTGCTGCCCCGGGAGGTCGGCCATGCCGAAGGCGTACTCGTATCTGCGGTTCTCGACGCCTGAGCAGGCCAAGGGCGACAGCTCGCGTCGTCAGACGGCGTTGGCCAGGGACTATGCCCTTCGCCATGGTCTCGACCTCGACGAGAAGCTGACCTTCGAGGATCTTGGCGTCTCAGCTTTCCGGGGGCGGAATGCCGAAACCGGCCGACTGAGCGAGTTCTTGGAGGCCGTGAAAGACGGCACCGTCCCGCAGGGCTCCTACCTTTTGGTGGAGAGCTTGGACCGCATCTCCCGGCAGGCAGCTAGGAAGGCGCTGCGGGCTTTGGAGAACATTGTCGAAGCTGGGATCACCGTCGTCACGCTCAGCGACGGCAAGGCCTACACGGCTGATGGGATCGACGATGATCCCATGTCGCTGATGCTCGCCCTGATGATCTTCATCCGGTCGAACGAGGAGAGCGCGACGAAGTCGAGGCGCCTGAAGGCGGCATGGGCGAACAAGCGCGACACCGCCGGTTCACGACCGCTGACGGCTCGCGCGCCGGCTTGGCTGGAGATGACGCCCGATCGAACGTGGCGGGTGCGCGAGGATCGTGCGGCGGTAGTGCGCCGGATCTTCGCGATGGCAGCCGAGGGATCTGGTGAGCACGCGATCACGGCCGCGCTCAACCGGGATGGGGTGCCGCCATTCGGCAACGGGTCGCGCGTCGCCGCTCACTGGCACCGAACCTCGATCATCAAAATTCTGGACAACCCCGCCGCAGGGGGCGTGCTGCAGCCCTACACCCAAGAGCATGTAGAAGGTCGGAAGGTGCGGACGCGCCAAGCGCCGGTCGAGGGCCACTTTCCGGTCATCGTCGACGATGAGACGCGGGAGACGGTTCGCGCCCTTCGGGCTTCGTCGAATAACCCTCAGCGCGGACGACACGCGGCCGGCGAAATCAGGAACATGCTCGCCGGGCTGGCCCGTTGCCCAATGTGCGGTGGGACCATGACGCGGGTCTCGAAAGGGGCGAAGGCCAAGGCCGGGCGCCCTTCGCTGGTTTGCACGAAGGCGAAGGCCGGCGGAGGGTGTCGGTATCGTGCCGTCCGGCTGGATCACGTCGAGGGCGCAATCCAAGCCGACGCCGATTGGCTGTTTCAGGTCCGGAGCATCGACGGTCCGTATGGGAGCCTGGGTGACCCCCTGGAAAAGGTTCGGGAGGCAATCCAGAAGGCGGAGGCGAGGCGGGACAACCTCGTCCGGGCCATCGCGGAAGGGTCAACCTCCCCAACCCTGGGCATCGCACTTGTGACTGAGGAGAAGGCCATTGAGGTCTTCCGGGGTCGCGAGCTTGAGCTGCTGCGCACGAAGGCGGTCTCGGACCATGCGGCGGTCTCCCGCAGGTTCGACGAACTTCGCGGCCTTCTTGCCGACCACGCACCCGATCGCCATCGGGTGAACGTACTGCTGCGGCAAAGCCTGTCGTCCGTCACGGTTCATTACGGAACCGGCTTCCTGATCTTCAAATGGAAGGACAGCGGCGAGACGGTCATCAAGTACGACGAGCGCGACGACCACACGCGCGCACCGGAGGAGTGGCAGGTCGAGGCCAAGAGACTGACCGAGGAACTGCCGGCATTTTCGACCCCGATGACGGAGGAGGCATACTTCGCCGTCACTTCGCATCCCCTTTCGGTTGAGCGCTCTGTTCAGCGCGTTCTCGCCGTGCCTATCGCGCCTGCTGGCGATGCTCCTCGGGTGGACCGGCCCTAGGATCGCCAGAACGAGTCAGGAACGGCCATCGCCGGGTCGGGGGCGGCCGATGTAGCCGAAATGCCATCGCGCCCGTCCTGGAGTCTCCTAGCGGCTTGAGGCCGGTCGTTTCAGCGTGACGGTGGCGCTGGCACCAGGCTCAGCGCCAACGAGCCGAAGCCCGTGCGCATCGTGAACGTCTATCGCGGTTCCGGCCGGCGCCAAGCTGCCGAAGCGGTCAGGGGTTGCGAGACCGCCGTCCGTCGCCCAGCGGATCGCCGCGTTATGCACGCTGACATGCGCGCTCAGAGGGCCGGGCGCCAGGCCCACGAGACCCACGCCAACCGGGCGGTCGAGATCATCCTCGCTGAGGTGCCGGGCGCCGACGATGGTCTCTCCGGGCCGGACGATCTCGTGGGCGGAGAAGGGGGGTTCGGGGGAGCTCACGCCTCCGCCCCCTCAGTCTGAGCTGCCTTCGCCTTGCGCTTGGCGTCTCGTTCGGCCTGCTCCCGAAGTCGGCGCTCGGCATCGGCCAGCATCTTGGCTTTCTCGGCCTCGATCCGGGCGGCTTCCGCAGCTTCACGGCGGGCCTTCAAATCCTCCTCCACCATCGGCTTCAGGAGGCGGAGCAACTTTGGGAGACCGTCCGATTTCCGCAGCACCGTGTAGATCTCGGGGAGATCATCGCGGAAGCGCTCGCGGAACAGTGCCGCCACCGGGCGCAACGGGCCTTCGCGCTCTAGGCGTAGGCGTTCCTGCTCCGCCCTATACTCGGCCTCCTGATCCCATATGAGTTGTTTCTGTGCAGCGCGTCCGGCCTGATAAACAGGATCTGCTTCGCGCTCCAGCCGTTCAGCCTCTCTATCTTTGGAGTTCTGCTCGCGCTGTCTCCAGTTGCTCGAAAACATCACTTCACCTGCGTTCTAAGAGGGTCGGCCTCAATCTTCATCTTGTCGGCGACTGCCGGCATTCGACTTTGGATCGCCGCCTGATGGGTTCGGTTGCCGGTCAGCCACGGGTTCCGGCCGCTCGCCAGGATGTCGGCCACGAGCTTGTCGGTCGCCGACTTGGCCGCCGCCGCCTGTCCGGCATCGAAGGCGCGGGCGAGCTGCCCCATGGTATCGGTCCGCACGTAGGCGGGGGCGAGCTTGGTCTCGGGGGAGCCGGCCGGCTGGGAGCGGGTTCCGTGACGCTGGGCGACGTTCAGGACGAAGGTCCCGACCGGCACGTCAACGAGCTGGCCATCCACGATGGTGCAGGTGTCCGGCGAGTGGTGGGCGTAGACGTAGGTGCCGGCCTCCTGATCGTATTGCAGCATGGGGGCGAGCTTGGCGGCGGCGGTGGCCTCGGCTTCCGGGGTGAGCGTGAAGCCCCCTTGCTGGGCGGCGGACCGGATGAGGCCGGCGGCGGTATCCTGATGCATGGTCACAGGGCGTCTCCTGCGGCTTGCCGGCGGGCGTCGAGGTTCGAGATCGGGGCGCCGTCCTGAAGGGTGCCTAGCTCCCGCAGGCGAGCCGCCAGGACCGTCCGGACGAAGGCGGCGCGGGGCTGATCGTGAGCAGCGGCGGCATCGTCGATCGCCCGGAGCAGTTCCTTGGTGCAGACGACGCCGATTTGCCTCGCATCCTTGGGCACCTTTCGACGTCCAGCATTGATGATGTTCATGAATTGTTCCCGTTATGGGTTGGGGGATGATGGGAGGATGCCGGCAGAACAAGAGCAGATGACCCGTGGCGAACGCCTGGAACGGGGTGGTCGCCGGCTGCGCTTCTGCAGGTTTGCTACCGTGGCGGGTTTGAACCGCCTCATCGGTGGGCCGGGCTCGATGCCAGTCCGGACGCGCTCTCGCGCAGTTGCGTAGTGACCTGCACCTGACGGGCCGCAGGGTCCGGCCCCACACCCGGAGGGCTAAGCCCTCGTTCACATTCCGGCATCCCTGCCTGTACATAATTTAGCATAGGCTATACTTTTTTCAAGGAATGGGTCCGTGGAGGCCATGTCGATCGATCCGGCATGGTGGTGGCGCGAAGCGCACAACGTCGTCGTCGAGCTGCCTGTCCAGGTCGAGGCGGTCCGGCATGGTCGAGCTGGTCATGGTGGTGCCGAAGGCGAGGAAGGTCTCCGCCGCCCTGCCGCCTAGGATCTCGGTCAAGATGGTGTCCACCCCATGCCGGACCCGTCGAGCGCTCGCGCGCGAGGTACAGCACTAAGTTTCCACCTTCTACTGAATTCCATGGGGGAACTCATTGGGAGAATTCCCTTGGTATAATTAGGGTGGCGTTTTGCCAGTACCTGTCATGTCATTTTGCCAGGAGGGTGGTTGCATTCTGCCAGGGGGGTACTGGCATCCTGCTAGGGGGTGGTGGCAACTTGCCAGTACCTAGAACGGCTCTGGCTCTAACCATTCGTCGAGCAGCTTGTTGGTGCTGTCGCGCCAGTTCTCAGAGGTCCAGGCGACGCCTTCGCGCTGGATCATGTTTAGGAAGGCTTCGAGTCGGTCCCCGAGACTTTCTTCGAGGGTGGCGTACTGCTTCGCGTTGAGCTGGATCACGCCGGACACCCACACGATGGCCGGCGTCGGGGCCACTGATACGGATGGCGGAGCCTTGGAAGCGACAGGCTGTACAACCTGCGGGGGCCTGCTCATCCGTTCCCACACCGGCCGGAACTCGCTCGACGTGCGGTCGCCCTTGTCGTCCCAACGAGGCGAGACGACGAACCATCCGCCGGACCTGAGATCCTCAACGCCCCGCCGGGCGGTGCTGATGTTGATGCCGTTCTCCCTGGCGATAGTGGCGATGCTGGGAAAGACGAAGGTATCCCCGAAGTTGAGGTGGTCGAGTAGGCTGTGAGCCACCAACTTCGATGCCAGCTTCAACCCCGTGTCAGCTCGTACAGCCTTGCAAAAGGCGCCTTTGCGAGCGGCAAACCGCTTTCGATCCTCTTGGTTTTTGGGCTCTGTATTGCTATCTGTCATTCGCTTGATTTACCTTGTTGCCCCGGTCCCGCTTCCCCGCGTGGCTGGGGTTTCTTTTGTCGAGACACAGGATAATTGAAACCGTATTATTTATTTTAATACGGGAGTGATTTCATTTGGAGTTGCAACGACTTATCTGCAACTCAGCGCCTTGATAGGCTCCGAAAAGACATTTTCCAGCCTTTTATAAGGATTTGTCGGCGAACCGGCAGGGTTCTACGCCCCCTTCTCCGCCTTCTCCGCCTTCGGCATGACCGGCACGTCGAGGGCTTGGGCCAGCAAGGGCAACAGCATCTCGGCGCCCTCTTGGGTCTTCATGATCCGGCCCACATGGTCAGACACGTCGGTGGGGCAGTCCGGGTTTCCTCCAGCCTCCGCCACCTGATCCCGCATCTTGAGCTGAAAGGCCTCCACCATTGCGGCCAGGGCCAGCCGGGCCTTCCTCCGCTGATGGTGCCGGGCCTGCCGCTGCGCATTCGTGAGGGCCATACTGTTCCGCTTTCGTTCTCGTTATATAACGAGATGGGCGACGGCAGGGCGGGCTACAAGGGGAGCACCCAAGAGGCTCTGCCCGTAGCTCTCGCGCGAGGCTGGCCATTGCCATATGCAGGGGCACCACAGGAGGTGACGTTGAGCGAAACTACCGTCTTCGTGATGGAATTCTACCGCAGCGAGCCGGGCGATGCAGGCATCTTGGACACCGTTCGGTCTTTTGCCAGCGTTGAGGATGCTCGTGCCAAAATGTTGGAAAGGTTCACCGACCTAAGAGGCGACCCGAGTGTCGCTAGCCATCAGAAGCCGGCCGTCGCAAGACTGAGCGATGACAACGGCTTCCATTTCCTCACTCTCGGAATGACGTCGAAGGGCATCCAAGAATTGGATCCCGATGATGCCAAGCAAGCCTGAGGCGTTCAGCGGCGGGCCGAAACCCGCCGCCGTCACTTTCATGTCGCGTCGAACACTGGGGGCACGTAGGGGGCGCCCAGCTTCCTGCCCGGTGTCGGGGATTGGAGCTCCTTTCCGGCGTCGAGGGCCTTCTCGCTGAGGGCTTCAGACAGGACGTCGATCGCGTCGTCGCCCGGCGGCTTCCCGATGATCTTCGTCAACAGGCCGGTGCTCTTGGTGTACGTGTGCGTGACGGTCTCGGCGAGGTAATCGCCGTTTACGCCCTCGCGCATTCCTGCAACCAGAATGCGCTGGTTCGCCCGGATCCATGGGTCGCCCTTCGACAGCTCGAAGTTCGCCTCACCCATGGACCGCCGCAGGGTCTCCAGGGTCGCCCGCATCCATTTCAGCGCCTCTTCCTTGGTCCGCTGTGGAGCCGGCATCCGGAAGGGGGCGTCGATCGGCTTGCCGTTCTCGTCCGTGGGGGCGAACTTGTTGGGCGTCTCCAACCAGACGGGCTGGTGGGTGTCGGGGTCCATGTAGGCCGCGCGCACTGAGCTATAGGCTCCGCGCTGGTTGTGCCGGACCGCGCCTTTGGCGAAATGCTCGGGTTTCAGGAGCAGGATCGGCAAGGTGAGGCCGCCCGCGCTCTCGTTGCCCTCGCGGGGCACGAAGATCAGCTTGCCGTTCTCGAATTTCGCGATGGCCCCGTAGCGGCGCTCTAGCTCCTGGAGCAGGTGAAAACTGCTCTGTGTCTGGTTGAGGAAGGGAACCACGGTCTCAGCGAGACCGACCTCGACCATGGGCTCCACACCGGCGGTCTTGGCGATGTCACCAACGATGTCGCCCAGCGTCTTGCCCTCGAATTCCTTGATCTTCGCCACCTTGAGGCTGCCGGTCATACCGGCGGCGTTACCCGTGATCTTGATCGACTTAGGGGGCCATAGGTATTCGACCGTCGAGATCTCGAACACGTTCTGTTGGGCGAGACCAACCTCCTTGTAGCCAAGATAAATCTCGAGTTTCCGGCCTACGGTTGGGGCAGCGATCTTCCATTCTCGATCGTCGAGAACGATTTCGCACTTGTCCTGTTCGCCCATGCCGGGCCCGAGGGTGACTTCGATGCTGATGAGCCGGTCGTTGAACCGGCTGGTGATGTCTACCCCTTCCTGCTCGATGCGGAAGATAGGCGTGTAGCCGACTGACATTGTAGTTTCTTCTTGTTGCTGTTTGGAAAAAGGGGCCTTTTAGGGGTGCGATTTCTAGACACGTTTCCCCAGACCCACGGGGGATGCCAATAAAAAAACTCGAAAACTACACATCCATTGGATTGTTACTTCATTTCCTCCTTGCTTCACCGACTCCTTCGTGGTCTACCTCTGGGGAACACCGGGGCGGGGGCAAAGGCGTGGCAGGGCTCGACGGACATCTCGCGCGCGCGGAAGCGCGACTGGCGGAGCTGGGCCCCGACACGAGCGAGCGCTTGCGCTTGATGTTGGAAGAGATCTTCGCTCACGGCCTCGTCGCTGAGGCGAACGCCGATGCCGTGATGGCTGACGCATGTGCGGATGCGGTCGAGGCGCTGGGCAACCTGCTCGATCTCCGGGCCGGTCGATCGGGCCGGGCTACGGCCGACGCCGGCAGCGCCTAGCGGAAGCTCCCGCCGAAAACTGAGCCGTACCACGAGGCGCGCCCGCGCTCGTCGATCGCCTCGTTTACAACGTCTGTGAGGCGTCTCAGCGTGTCCTCGTGCCTCCGATCCAAGCCCCAGTAAGCGCATCTGACTTGGTTGTCCCAAGAGGCGTCGATCGCCTTCGCGCCGTCAGCCGTGACCCAAGCGTGCATCAGAGGCGCGCGCGATCCGGGGCGTAGGGCCCATCCGCGCACGAACCGGCCATGGCCCTCTTCCTCAAGAAAGTCAGCGGTGTCGAGGCAATGGCCCGGTCGCCAGGGTTCGATGTGGCTCGGGAGCGGGATGCCTCGATACGAGCGCCCGTGCCGCCGGATGAAGTCGAGGTCCGCAGGGCTCAGGACGTTGAGGTCCGCGAGGGCGGTTAGAACCGGGTGACCCGTCATGCCGGACCCCCGCAGGGCTGTGACGGCCGCGAGATGGCGGCGTAGCTTGCCAGCACCTTCCGGTAGTCCAGGGACGGGAGGCGGCTCAGGGCCGCGTGCAAGAGGTCGAGGTCGATCGCGCTCTCCTCCGCGCACTCGATCGCCCGCTCCAGCACATCGCCGCGCCGGCCCAAGAGCAGATGCACGATCGCCCGCAATGACCTGAGGCGTGCGAGCCGTTCGCAGTCCGATAGGCCGGGGGCAAACGGCCCCCATCTGTCGATTGATGTCATGTTGGTCTTCTTCTTGTTGGGCCGCCGCGATCGTCGCGTGCATGGCCGGGGCGTAACGGAAGGGTACACGGCTGGGCGACACGTCTGTGATACAGCCGCGCTACGTAACAAAACGGTTGACTGAGGATTTATGGGACTATAGACCGGGAGGGTCTAGAGGGTTCTGTTACAGCGGAGCGGGTCATGGCGGTCTACGGTTACGCGCGGGTCTCGACGACGGATCAGGACCTGAGCATCCAGGAAGCCGCCCTGCGCGCTGCCGGATGCGAGATCATCCGGGCCGAGAAGAAATCCGGCACCACCACCGAGGGCCGCACCGAGCTTCAGACGCTGATCGAATTCGCCCGGAAGGGGGACACCATCGTAGTCACCCGGATCGACCGCCTGGCTCGTTCGATCGCGGACCTGGCCGTTATCGTGCAGAAGCTGGACGCCAAGGGTGTGGCGCTTCGGGCGACTGAGCAGCCGGTGGATACCTCGACGGCGGCTGGTAAGGCGTTCCTCGGGATGCTTGGCGTGTTCGCTGAGTTCGAGACCAACCTACGCCGTGAGCGTCAGCTTGAAGGCATTGCCAAGGCCAAGGCTGCCGGGGTCTACGAGGGCAAGGGACGCCCCGCCACCATCTCGGCCGAGACGATCCGTGAGAAGGCCGCATCTGGCATGGGGCCGTCTGCCATCGCCAAGGATCTGGGGATCAGCCGCATGTCGGTCCACCGCGCTCTCAACCCGAAGGCGCGGGCCGCCTGAGCACTACGTCTCCGCGCGAGACAAACAAACAAAGGCGGGGCGTTCCGGGGGACCGGAGCGCCCTTCCTCGTTCTGCGGTTGAGCGCCCAGCACTGGCCTCGACCGGAACTAAAGTAGCCCAAAAAGGGACGAAAGCCGAAATTGCTGTGGAGGGCTCGTCCGATCGGCTGGACAAGGGGTCGCGCCGCGTTCCACATTTTGTGACTCTGCCGAACCTGCGCCACAACATCTAGACGGACCGCAACGGCTCCGCTAAGTTCCTGTTTGGTTCAGGCGTTTGTAGTGCGTACCCAAGAAAATTTCCGATCAGGGATCATGGCGAAATGTAGCAATAGATGAAGGGTTGCTTCATGCCCGAGACCAAACGTAAGATTTCCGAACCGGCGTACGAGGTAAAAGACGACCCGTCCATCAAGGTGTTCGAGCATTTCCCGGGAAAAGACATCAAGGATGACTTTCTCGAGCACCTCAGGCTAACTGGAAAGCCTCAGGACTGGAAATTTCATCTCAGCACAAGTCCCCCTAGGGGCGCGCGACCACGAATTCTCACCGAATTTGTTGTCCCAGAGAGGCTGAGGAAGCATGTTCTGATGGCTCCCTGTCCGATCTGCTCCCCTCGTCACCCCAAGTACTGGGAGGGCATGCTCGCGTGGTTCGAGGAAGAACATGCAATTCGAGCAATTGGGCGGGAATGCGGGCACCACTTTTTAGGCGATTTCTCGGAAGCGGTTGCAAGATACAGGCGCGATGCTGCCGCGGATCAGAATTTCGAGTTCATGATCCGGAATTGTTACAAGATTTCTTGGGCGGAAGCTCGGATAGACGAGTTGCATGCGAGAGCTCGATTGGCGGATCGTACGAAAGATCTTATTCGCACCGTCATCCCCAAAAAAGCTATCTCGGAAATAAACCGTCACATGGGTGGGACGGGTCAGTTACATTGGTTTGATGTAGTCAAAGCGCCCGTCATGGATGCATTTGGCAACTATAGGTACGACAAGGACGGCGAGGTCATCACGCAGGAAGTCCCTGTGGTGAAGGAAAGGTTCGAGTTCGGCGGGTTGCCTGCTCTGAAATCCCTCGATGACCGAACAGAGGCACGTTTGATCACGGCGAAGAAGTTGCTCGAAGGCCTTAGGGCAGATGATGAAGATGCAGTCCTGGCGGTCGCGACGGAATTCCAAGACAGCCTCGAAGAGGTTGTTTTCCGGATCCGCAGAGCTTGGGACATGTTGGGTGATGCTCACGCTCAACTCCGCGATCTCCGCGAATTTTTGAGGCCGTCGAACATCGAGACCCTGGGTACATGGGGGCGGGACCATCGTGCAATTCGGAGAGTTAGAGCGAAATACATCAGCGCAGGCGTGCTGCTATTGGGTGAGATCGACCGAAGAGCCCGAAACATCCCCATCCATGGATGTCTCATGGAGCCGCTCCCTCCCATCATAGCCCTGGAGTAATTGCCACTTGAGCCGCCTCACTTGTCCGGCGGGTCGGACGGGGGCTTGCCACGCCCCCTGCGGCTCCGGAGCAATCGGCCGGTCTCCACGATGGCGGCGATGGCGACGGGTGACAGCGCCGTGATGACGGCGGCGACGGCGTAGAGGGTCTGAGGGTCCGGCATGAGGCATCCCGTGACGGTGATGCCTGAGTGTTGCCCGAGACCGGCTAAAGCGGGCTTAACGTTAACCGGATCTCAACCGTTGAACCGAGACGCTCGGCCGCGACCGGCTCGCGCATCGAGATCGACAACGCCAATCAAGGCCGACACCGATGTCTTCGCGGGGGGGGCGCCCTTCATCCTAGATCTACAGGTCAAGGGGCGGGGCACCCACCGTTCCATCGCGGCCGAGATGGATGCGCGTGGCGCTCGCACGGCTCGTGGGGGCGAGTGGAGCGCTACCCAGGCGCAGCGTGTGCCGGCACGGTCGGCCTTACAGCGCGTGACTGCGTCTGGGCCCGAACTGGATGCCGGTGTCGAGGAGGCATCCTGTCAGATCCGTCCGGGGTACAACGAGGAGAGCGATCAGGCGGATCGGAACCGGCAAAGCCGTTCGGCCCAAATCGCGGATGTCGCCTGATCCGCCCTTTAGGCAGCCTTGCACCAGTCTAGAACATCCGATGCAAGCAGGTCTCTCGCGGTAGCATCGGGTTTGCGACCCACTTTTGCGGCTTTGGCTGCCTTAGCCTCTCTGTAGGCTCGAAACGGAGACATCTCTTCAGCGACATGTCGATAAACAGCGCCGAAAAATGCGCCTGCCACCGCCTTGTTGAACTCGCGAACGAGATCAGGACGGTGACGAGACAATTCTTCTAGCTCGGTCAATGCCTCAGAGGTCCGGCCATCGGGCTTCGGCGAGTTGCCAGATTTGATCTCAAGCAACCTGCTGCTTGCAAATTGCCCAAACTTTGGATCCCGCGTGGTGTTGCTCATGTCTAGAGCAAGCGACGCGAGCCTCTCCGGAGATGCTGGATCTTTGATAAAGCGATCAAGCGCTGCGAAATGGTCTTCGAACATCTGATCTGCTTCACGAAGCGCGTTGATGCGCATGTCGTGAATGAGCTTGAAGAAGCCCAATGCAGCGAGCAAAAATACACCAGACAGGATGAAGGAAACCACCGCCAACACGATGAAGCCTCCAGACATCGTTTCACCTAACAACGCCGGAACTCCCCAAATTTTCGTTAAACGAAAGTGCTGGGCAACGCAAGAAACCTGTTCGAAGTTCAACGGCTGCCCAGCGGTTTCGGCTTCGGCGGAGCGACCGCTCTCTTCGATGTCGAGTTTGTTAGGGTAGGCGACGAGCGCCCCCCGACACCCGGAACGGGCGATGGAGCCGCGCCACCCGGCTTGTTCAATCGGGCAAGTTTCACCTCAAGATCGTTGCGGGCCTTCTGCAACTTCAGATCGCGATCGGCATCGATACGTGCGGTCAAATTCCGAGACTCCAGGGACATCTGGAATGCGCGGAGAACCGCAATGACGACGCTGAAGGCAAACGCCATCCCAAAAGCTAAGGTTGGATCTTTCAATGCCCAGCTTGCAGGCAGCGCGAGAAGGTAGAGGGCGATGATGGTGAGGGCCGCCCAATCCTTCAGTTTGCCGATGATCTGCCTGACGAGCTTGAACCCGCCCCCGGGTAGGGGAGGGCTGTCGTCGTTGCCTGCTTCCAGATCCAAAACAGTCTCGTAGGTTGTGACCCGCCACGGCCTCTAACACATGTCGGAAATCTCGCTGAAGGTTGCATCCGTAATTCCGCCATTCACCAAATGTTCTCTCACGAGGTATTTTTGCCACAGACGCGATCCGTGCTGAAAGCGCTAAGGGGTCTTTACGCCATCAACATGTTGATGAACGGGCCCCCCGGCTCGGGCAAATCCATGCTGGCGGCGCGCCTGCCCTCGATTCTGCCGCCGCTCAGTCCGCGCGAACTCCTCGACATCTCCATGGTTCAGTCGGTGGCGGGCGAGCTCAAGGATGGGGCCCTGTCGAATCGCCGGCCGTTCCGGCAGCCGCACCATTCCGCCTCGATGGCGGCGCTGGTGGGCGGCGGGCTCGGGGCGCGACCGGGGGAGGTATCCCTCGCCCATGGGGGAGTCCTGTTCCTGGACGAGCTGCCCGAATTCTCGCCCCAGGTTCTCGACAGCCTGCGTCAGCCGATGGAATCCGGCGCGGTCATGATCGCCCGCGCCAACCACCGGGTCACCTACCCGGCGCGCTTCCAACTCGTCGCCGCAATGAATCCCTGTCGCTGCGGCCAGGGCCTCGAGCCGGGCTACGCCTGCCGCCGCGGCCCGAACGAGCGCTGCATGGCGCAGTATCAGGCGCGGATCTCCGGCCCGTTGCTGGACCGCATCGACCTGCGCATCGAAGTGCCGGCGGTCACGGCCGCCGACTTGATCCTGCCGGCCCCGGCGGAGGGCTCCCGCGAGTCCGCGGCCCGGGTCTCGGCGGCCCGCGCGTTGCAGGGGAGCCGCTATGCCGCGCGGGGCCTGCCGGATTCCAGCACCAACGCGACCTGTCCGGCCAACCTCATCGAAGAGGTCGCGAGCCCCGACGCGGACGGCACGGCGCTGATCCGGCAGGCGGCCGAGACCATGCGCCTCTCCGCACGCGGCTTTCACCGCACGCTGCGTGTCGCCCGGACCCTGGCCGATCTCGACGGCGAGACACAGGTGCGCCGGCTCCATCTCGCGGAGGCCCTCTCGTACCGCGGGCGCGGCGCGGGCGCGGCAGCCGCCGCTTGAGCACCGGATCGGACGTCTCCGGCGATCTGACGGTCACGATCGGCCAGTACAGCAGCGCCGGCCGGAAGGCGGCCAACCAGGACTTCAATGGCATATTGGTGCCGGTTCAACCCGCTCTGGGTCTGAAGGGGATCGCGGTGGCGCTCGCCGACGGGATCAGCAGCAGCGCGGTGGGCGCGGCGGCGAGCGAGACCGCGGTCAAGAGCTTCCTGAGCGACTATTACGCCACGCCGGACACGTGGTCGGTGAAGACCTCGGCCCAGCGCGTGATCGCGGCGGCCAATTCCTGGCTCTACGCCCAGACCCGGCGCGGCGCCGATCCGAATGATGCCGACCGGGGCTACGTCACCACCTTCGACGCCTTCGTCCTGAAATCGCGCATGGCCCACCTCTTCCACGTGGGCGATGCCCGGATCTGGCGCGTGTCCGGCCGGTCCCTCGAACAGCTCACCGAGGACCACCGCGTCGTCGTCTCCGCAGCGGAATCCTATCTCGGCCGCGCCCTCGGGGCGAATGCCCGTGTGGAGATCGACTACCACGTCGTCGGCATCGAGGCGGGCGACACCTTCGTGCTGACGACGGATGGCGTCCACGAGCATGTCCGGCCCCGCGACGTGGTTGCGGCGATCGCGCGAGCCGCGACGCTCGACGCGGCGGCGCGGGCGATCGTCGAGGCAGCTCTGGCCGCCGGCAGTCAGGACAACCTGACGATCCAGATCGTGCGGGTCGAGACCGTACCGGCCGGCGCGCCGGCGGATCTCCTCGGGGAGGCCGAGGGGCTGGACCCCGCGCCCCTCCTCGACCCGCCCGCGGAACTCGACGGCTTCCGTCTCGTGCGGATCCTCCATTCCGGACCCCGCAGCCGCGTCTATCTCGCCGTCGAGGCGGAGACGGGTGCCCAGGCCGCGCTGAAGGTGCTGTCCCTGGACCTGCGGGACGACCCGGCCCAGCGGAAGCGCTTCGTGATGGAGGAGTGGATCGCGCGGCGGATCGACAATCCTCACGTGCTCAAGGCCCATCCCCGGGCCGGCCGCCGCAGCCACCTCTACACGGTCATGCGCTACGTCGAGGGCCAGACCCTGACCCAGTGGATGCGAGACCACGCGACCCCCGATCTGGAAACGGTGCGCGGCCTCGTCGAGCAGCTCGCCCGGGGCGTGCAGGCCTTTCACCGGCGGGAGATGGTCCATCAGGATCTGCGGCCCGACAACGTCCTGATCGATACCGCAGGGACCGTCCAGATCATCGATTTCGGAGCCACGACGGTCGCGGGCGTCGTCGAGGGCGATCCGCGGATCGATCCTGCGGAGATCCTCGGCACGGTCCAGTACACGGCGCCCGAATGCTTCCTCGGCGCGCCGGCCAATGCCGGGTCCGACATCTTCGCGGTCGGCGTCATCACCTACCAGATGTTGACGGGACGGCTGCCGTACGGCGACGCCGTTCCGCGGGCGCGCACGCGCGCGGCGCAACGGCGGCTTCGCTACATGTCGGCTCTCACGGTGCGTCCGCTGCTTCCCGTCTGGGTCGACGGGGCGCTTCGCAAGGCCGTTCATCCCGATCCGCTGCGGCGCTACACGGCCTTGTCCGCCTTCGTCCACGACCTGCGGCATCCCAATCCGGCCTTCACGGACGGACGGCGGGCGTCTCTGCTGGAGCGCGATCCGCTGCTGTTCTGGCGCCTGCTGTCGCTGGTGCTGGGGCTCGTCGCGCTGACGCTCGCGGCGATCCTGATCGCCGGGCCGCGGCGGTGAGGCCTGCGCCTCAGGGATCGAGTTCGGGATAGCGGCGGAAGATGCCGTCCTCGTTGAACGGGATCCGGCGGTCGCTGGCCAGATAGGCGGCGATCCGCGGTCGCCGGGCCACGGTCTCGTGGAGCCGCGCCACGTTCGCGTTGGGGCGCAGGGCTGCGGCGGTGGCTTTGGGAAAGGCGTAGCGCAGGCCGTCGACGAGCTGGAACAGCGACAGGTCCGCGTAGGACAGATCCGCGCCGACGAGCCGACCGCCGCCATTCCCCGCCAGAACGCGCTCGAAATAGCCGAAGAATTTCGGGATGCGCTCGGTGCGGAATTCCGCGGCCCGGCGCAGGGCCTCGGGCTTCTGATTCGCGTAGTACAGGCCGACACCCAAGGGATGGTGCGTGTCGTGCGCCTCGTCGACCGCGTCCGCGATGGTGAGCTGGAGCTGATGGGTCCAGATCCGGTCGCGCTCCGACGCGCCGACGAGGCCGAGCCGCGGCCCGAGATAGAGCAGGATCGCGGCACTCTGCCCGATGACGGTGTCACCATCGCGCAGGAAGGGCGGCGCCAGGGGCGGCCGCGGGTTGCCGGGATCGGACAGGCGGTCGAGCATGGGGCCGATCCCGCCATCCTCGTCATCCTGGCGGGTGACGTCGATGTAGTCGGCGCCGGCTTCCTCGAGGGCGAGGCGGACGAACTCGCCGCGCCCCTGGATCATCGGCCAGTAATGCAGTTCGTAAGGCATCGCCGTCTCCGCCTCGGGGAAGACACGGACGCCCGGACGGTTCCCGCTCAGTTGCCCTCGGCCGAGTCCTCTGCCGAGGCCTTCTCCACCGGCGGCTCGGCGCTGGCGACGGCCTTGCGGGCGAACATCGGCTGGAGCCGCTCGGCGAGTTGCTGGTCGAGATGCTTGACGTAGGCGCCCTTGAAATAACGCTCGCCCGTCTTTGCGCCGTACAGGCGGTCATGAGCCTGGATCATCGCGGCGACTTCCGGGCGGCAGAGGAAGCCGGTGATGCCGACGGCCTCGTACCAGCGGCCCGCCCGCGCCTCGGCGGTCGCCTTCGGGTTCGACAGCACCGTGTCGGCGAAGCATTCGGTGGCGGCCTGCCGCAGCGGCGCCAGCACCTTCTCGGCCTCCGCCGTGTTCACTTTCGACGCAGCCGGAAGCCGGTGAGGACGCGCCTCGGCCCCCGAGACGAGAGCGAGGACAGCGAAGGTGGCGAGGATCGAAGTCTTCATGCGGGCGGCCTCGTCGGGTGTCCGAACGGTGTTCAGGTCTCGCTCATGATTGCGTCGGGATCGGGGCTTTCGGCACAGTCGAGCTGCCCGATTCAGGGCGAGATCCGGACTGTTTCGCGACGGCCACACGCGGCCTCAGCCGCGCCGCTCGGCGTTCCAGTGACCGCGGCAGGAGAGGGCGCCGGACGCGACCCAGGTGCCGGCCCCGAATCCGTTCCGGTCAAGCCGTCCCCGCACGTCGGCGGTGGCGGCCCCGTTCGAGATGGATCCCCGGATCGCCCCGTTCCGGGTCACCCCGCCCTCGACCACGAAGGCGGTCCCGATGAAGCGCGCCCGTCCGTTCTCGATCCGCACCGGATAGCGATAGGCGCGGTCGCAGCTCCCGGTCTCGGTGATGATCTCGACGCTCCAAGTGCCGTCGAACCGGTCGGGCGGGGCCGCTTGGCGCGGCGCGGCGGCGGCGGGACTCATGCCGGCGAGTAACAGGGCGAGAGCGAAGCGAGACGTCATCGGATCCGGGACGAAGCGGGTTCGCGAGGATTGGCGCCTTTCAGCGTGGGGTCTGCGGCGCAGGACCCCGCATAGCCGCGCGCAAGGCCGCGTTGAGGAGGGCAAGCAGGTCGCAGCCGACATGCAGGAAGGCGGCCACGCCCGCCTGCTTCAGCGGCTCGGCGAGGTCCGTCGGCTTGCCCGCGAGGTAGATCGGACCGGCGCCGGCCCTCGCCAGGGCTTCCGCCGTCGCGACGGCGTGCTCGGCGTAGATCGCGTCGGTGGAGCAGATGCAGGCCAAGCTGGCACCGGAATCCCGGAACGCCGCCGCTGCCGCCTCAGCGTCGGAAAAGCCCTCGTTCGACAGCGCCTCGATCCCGCCCGCCGCGAAGGCGTTGGCCGCGAAGGTCGCACGGGCGTTGAACGACGCCACAGGGCCGAGATTGGCGAGGAACACCGCCGGCCGGCGGCCCGTCTTGGCGAGACAGACATCCGAGGCGTCCCGCAGGGCCTCGTAGGGCTCCGCGAGGCGCAGGGACGGCAGCGCGTCGCAGGCGACGGCCGAACCCGCGCCGAAATTGGACCCGCGCGGCCCGGCCACGGGCGGCACGTCGAGGACGGCCGCGGGCTTCTCGGAGAGGTTGGGGAATTCGCTCGCGCCCGTGAGCGGTTCACGGCGGTTCGCCACGGCCTTGGCCCGGGCCTCGCGGGTCAGCTCGATCCGCCGCTGCAGCTTGCCGACGCTGAGCGAGGCGACGATGCCGCCCTCCGCCTCGATCGCCTGGAATGCCGCCCAGCCCGCCTCGGCGAGTTCGGCGGTCAGGGCCTCGAATCCCCCGGCGCCGGCCGCGGGGTCGCTGACGCGCGCGAGATGCGATTCCTCGATGAGCACGATCTGGCTGTTGCGCGCGACGCGCCGGGCGAAGGCGTCGGGCAATCCGAGGGCCTGGGTGTAGGGCAGCACCGCGACGCTGTCCGCGCCGCCCATGCCGGCCGAGGCGGCCGCCATGCCGGTGCGGAGGATGTTCACGAAGGGATCGCGCTTGGTCATCATCCGCCACGCGGTCTCGGCATGGAGCCGCAGCGGCTTGGGATCGAGCCCGCAGGCCTGCTCGACCCGGGCCCAGAGGCGTCGCATCGCGCGGAACTTCGCGACCGTGACGAACTCGTCGGCATCGGCCGTCAGAAGCATCGCGATGCGGTCACGGGCGGTGGAGAGGTCGTGACCGGCATCCTCCAGGGCGCGCAGGTAGGCGACGGCGGTGGCGAGCACAGCCCCGAGTTCCGCCGCCTCTCCGGCGCCGCCCTCGTGATAGGGCCGTCCGTCGGCCAGGAAGGCTCGGCCGGTGAAACCCGCCGCTTCCAGCTCCGCGACGGTCTCGGCGAGACGGGGGGCGATGTCCTTCCAGACCGCTCCGAGGCTTCCGGTCGCCGCCAGAACGCCGACCGGATCGATGCCGAGATCGAGGTCGTAGGTCGAGAGATCCTCGCCCCGGCGCTGCGCCAGCGCGCTCACCAGCCGGGCCACTTCCAGGCCGCGCCCGCCGGCGTCGATCCGCAGGGCGATCAGGGGCAGCATCACGCCCTTCAGCGCCGCGTCGAGGTCTTCGACGCTCGCGGCGGTCAGGCCGTAGCCGCGGGCGCCCGCGGCGCCCGCAAAGGCCAGGACGAGGGCGTCGGCCCCGCCTTCGAGGTCGATGAGCGCCTGTGCGTTGGCGGCGGCGAGATCGGGGTGATCGACCCGTTGCGCGATGCGCCAGGGGCCCGGCTCACGCACCGGCTGGGCCGCCGGGGCGGCGGGTCCGTAGAGGGGTTCGATCCGCAGGCCGTCGGCCGTGTGCGACACCAGCCGCTTCTCGAAATCGGCGCCCTTGAGGACGCCTTCGACGAGGCCGAGCCAGCGCGCCCGGTCTACGGGCTCGAAGAGGTCGGCGAGCGGTGTGTCTTCCATCGGAACGTCCCAGAGCGCGGCGTCTTCTGCACCGCTTCCATGCGTTTGCCTCGCACGCCGCTCCGCCGCTGGCAATCGCCCGATGGTTGAGGAAAGCTGAAGCCGCCCATCACCGATTTTTGATGGTCCCGGCGGCGCGACGGGGAGCCCGGAAACCGGACATGCCGACCCGGCAGGCTTCGGCAAAGCCAGCATTTCCGGATTGCGGGCCCGTCTACGGCGCCCGGACCGACGACCGGACGGATCAAGCCGCCGAGGCGGATCCGCCGATCCGGTCGTCCGGGCCCGAGAGGGACCGGCCCGTCAGCCCAGGATGATCAGGCCGGCGAAGCCGAGGGCGCCGACGATGATCCGCCACCACGCGAACAGCCAGAAGCCGTGGCGGGAGACGTAGTCGAGAAGCACCCGCACCACGAACAGCGCCGAGATGAACGACACGACGAAGCCGATCACGATCAGGCCGACATCGTTGCTCGAAAGGTACTTGTAATTGTCGAGCAGGTCCTTGGCGAAGGCGCCCGCCATCGTCGGCATCGCCAGGTAGAACGAGAACTCGGTGGCCGAGCGCTTGTCGGCGCCCATCAGCATCGCGCCCACGATGGTGGCGCCCGAGCGCGACACGCCGGGGATCATGGCGAGGCACTGGAAGATGCCGATCTTCAGGTCCATCGGCAGGGTGAAGTCGTAGACGTCTTTCTTCTTCACCTCGAGGTCGGTGTCGTCGATGACGAGCAGCACCAGGCCGCCGGCCACCAGGGTCGCGCACACGATCCACGGATTGAACAGGTAGGCTTTGATCAGCTTGGAGAAGAGGCCGCCGATGATCGCCGCCGGCAGGAACGCCACCAGGATGCCGAGCACGAACCGGCGCGCCCTCGGATCGGACGGCACCGCCGTGGCGATCGCCAGCAGGCGGCGGAAATACACCAGCAGGATCGCCAGGATCGCGCCGAGCTGGATCAGCACCTCGAAGGTGTTGTTGGGCGAGTGGAAGCCGATGAAGTGGCCGACCAGCAACTGGTGGCCGGTCGACGAGACCGGGATGAATTCGGTCGCCCCCTCCACAAGGGCGAGCAGCACTGCCTTGCCGATGCTTGCCGGATCCATCGTGACGCCTTGTGCCGTGGGCGCTGCGGCCCCCGTCGAGCCGCCGCCTGCCACGCGAAATGGTTGAGCCCGAGGCTTCGCCCATTAGGGTTGACGAGCGGTTACCGGGCCGGGCCGGGCGTGTTAAGGGCTCGGAAACGGTCGGGCAATAACGCTCGGTCCGAAGTCCTGCGCGCCGAACACCTGCGCATCAGGGCCCTCGACGAGCGCGGGACAGGCCGCGTTGGCAGACCGAACGTCCTCCACGGCCTCGATGGCAACCCTCT
This sequence comes from Methylobacterium sp. XJLW, assembly GCF_003254375.1. NCBI lineage: Bacteria > Pseudomonadati > Pseudomonadota > Alphaproteobacteria > Hyphomicrobiales > Methylobacteriaceae > Methylobacterium > Methylobacterium sp. XJLW. The sequence continues at coordinate 3,568,998 of NZ_CP016429.1, forward strand.
ACCACTTCCCCTTCTGCGCGAATTCCCGGTTCATCCGTCTCGTACTCGCCGAGATGGGCATGGAGCCGACGCTGTTCGAGGAACGGCCCTGGGAACGGCGCGACGACTTCCTGCTGATCAATCCGGCGGGCGTCACACCCGTGCTGCTGGAGCAGAACGGGCTCGTCGTCCCCGGTGCCGGCGTCATCGCCGAGTATCTCGACGAGACCCGCGGCCTCGGGCTCTCGGGGCGGCGCATGCTGCCGGAGGACACCGTCGAGCGCGTCGAAGTCCGGCGCCTGCTCGACTGGTTCCTGGTCAAGTTCGAGTCCGAGGTGACGGCCTACCTCGTGAACGAGAAGATCTCGAAGCGCTTCATGTCGGCTCATGAGGGCGGCGGCCCGCCCGACATGAACGCGATCCGCGCCGCGCGCTCCAACGTGCGCTACCACCTCAAGTACATCGGCTACCTGATCGCCAGGCGGCGATGGATCGCCGGCGACAACCTGACCTATGCCGATCTGGCGGCGGCCGCCCATCTGTCTTGCGTCGACTACCTGGGCGACGTGCCCTGGGACGAGGACGAGATGGCCCGGAACTGGTACGCGCGGGTCAAGTCGCGGCCCTCGTTCCGCGCTTTGCTCGCCGACCGCGTGCCCGGCATGGCACCGGCCGCCCATTACGCGGATCTGGATTTCTGACCGCCCGACGAACCTATTTCGGCGCCGATCTCCGCCGCCTCGTCGAGACCCGGGCCCGGGCGCTCGGCTTCTGCGGCCTGCGCGTCACCCGTCCCGACAGGCTCCCGGACCTTCCGGGCCGCCTGTCGACCTGGCTCGCCGAGGGCGCGCACGGCACCATGGAGTGGATGGCGGAGCGGGCCGACCAGCGGGCGAGCCCGGTGGACTTGTGGCCCGGCCTGCGCAGCATCCTGGTGCTCGCGATGAGCTACCGGCCCGAGCACGATCCCCTGGACCTCGTGGCCCGGCCGGATCGCGGGGCCATCGCCGCTTATGCACAGCGGCGGGATTATCACGAGGTTTTGAAGGGTCGTCTGAAAGAGTTGGGGGGGTATCTCTCCGCCAAGGGCGACGTGCGCGTGAAGGTTTTCTGCGACACCGCCCCCGTCATGGAAAAGACCCTCGCCGAGGCGGCCGGCCTCGGCTGGCAGGGCAAGCACACGGTGCTGATCTCCCGCGGGCACGGCAACTGGCTGCTCCTCGGGGCGATCTACACGAGCGCGGAATTCGAGCCCGACCCGCCGGAGCGCGATCATTGCGGCTCCTGCCGCGCCTGCCTGGACATCTGCCCGACCGACGCCTTTCCGGCCCCCTACAGGCTCGATGCCCGCCGGTGCATCTCGTATCTCACGATCGAGCATGCCGGTCCGATCCCTGCCGCGTTCCGGCCGGCGATCGGAAACCGGGTCTTCGGTTGCGACGACTGCCTCGCCGTCTGTCCCTGGAACAAGTTCGCCCGTACGGCGGCGGAGAATCGGCTCGCCGCGCGCGCGGATCTGGCGGCCCCGGCGCTGGCGGATCTCGCCGGTCTCGACGATGCGGCGTTCCGGTCGTTCTTCGCCGGCACGCCGGTGAAGCGCACGGGGCGCGACCGCTTCCTGCGCAACGTCATGATCGCGATCGGCAATTCCGGCGATCCCGATCTGGCGGGCGCGGCTGTCGCGGCGCTCGATGACGCGTCTCCCCTGGTGCGCGGCATGGCGGTCTGGGCCTGCGGCCGGCTGCTCGCGCCGGATGCCGTGCACGCGCTCTGCCGCCTTCATGGCGACCACGAGACCGACACCCATGTCCGCGACGAGTGGACGGCCGCCGCCGCCTTGACGGAATCGCCCGTGGGCGAGACATCCGCCCCATGAATCTCTTCGTCTTCGGGCTCGGTTTCACCGGCCGCCGTTTCGCCGAACGGGCGCGAGCGCGTTTCGGGACCGTCCGCGCCAGCGTCACGGATCCCGCGGCCGCCGACCGCGTCGCGGCGGAGACCGGGTTCGCCATGCGCGCCTTCGGGCCGGAGGCCGACGATCCCCGGATCGCCGCGGATCTCGCCGACACGGACGTGCTGCTCGCCTCGGCCCCCCCCGGCGAGGCCGGCGACCCGGTTCTCGCCCGCTACGGGGACGCCATCGCGGCGAGCCGGATCGGCTGGATCGGCTATCTCTCGACGATCGGCGTCTACGGAGACCAGGGCGGCGCGTGGATCGACGAGGCGACACCCGCGGCGCCACGCAGCGCCCGGTCGAAGGTGCGCCTCGAGGCCGAGGCGGCGTGGCTCGCGCTCGGCGCCGAGACCGGGAAGGCCGTGCAGGTCTTCCGGCTCTCGGGCATCTACGGACCCGGGCGCAACCCGATCGTGAAATTGCGCGAGGGTCGTTCGCAGCGGATCGTGAAGGCCGGGCAGGTCTTCAACCGCATCCATGTCGACGACATCGCCACGACGCTGCTGGCCTCCATCGACCGCCCGCGGCCGGGGGCGATCTACAACGTCACGGACGACGAGCCGACCGCGCCCCAGACGGTGACCGAGCACGCCGCCTCCCTCACCGGCCTGCCGCTGCCGCCCGAGATCGATTTCGAGACCGCCGCCCTGTCGCCGATGGCGCGCAGCTTCTACGGCGAGAACAAGCGCGTGCGGAACCGGCTGATCCGCGAGGAGCTCGGCGTGGCCCTCGCTTATCCGACCTACCGCGAAGGTCTCGCGGCCCTGAAGGACCAGCCCTGATCAGGCTTCGAGGTGACGCGGCCGCACGAGGCGGCGCAGCAGGCCGCCGCGCGGCCCCACCATCATCGAGGCGACATAGAGGGCCCCCGCCGCCAGAACGATGGCCGGGCCGCTCGGCAGGTCGTACTGGTACGACAGGCTGAGCCCCGAGACGCTCGCGAGGGCGGCGATCAGCATCGAGACCGGAATCAGTCCGGCCAAGTCGCGGGCCCAGAACCGGGCCGCCACTGCGGGCAGCAGCATCAGGCCGACCGCCAGCAGGGTCCCGAGGGCCTGGAACCCGCCGACGAGGTTGACCACCACGAGCGCCAGGAACGCGAGGTGCACGGGACCGCCGCTGCGGCTGACACTCCGCAGGAACAGCGGGTCGACGCATTCCATCACGAGCGGCCGGTAGATCACGGCGAGCGCCAGCAGGGTCAGCGTGCTGATGCCGCCGAGCAGCCAGAGGGCGGAATCGTCCAGGGCCAGGACCGAGCCGAACAGGAAGTGCATGAGGTCGATCTGCGATCCGCGCAGGGAGACCAGCAGCACGCCGGCGGCGAGCGAGATGAGGTAGAAGGCTGCGAGGTTGGCGTCCTCCCGGATCGTGGTCGCCCGGGTGACGGCGCCCGCGAGCAGGGCCACCGCGAGGCCGGCGACGAGGCCGCCCAGCGTCATCGCCGGCAGGGACAGGCCGGCGACCAGGAAGCCGACCGCAGCCCCCGGCAGGATCGCGTGGCTCATCGCGTCGCTCATGAGGCTCATGCGGCGCAGCGTCAGGAAGACGCCGATGGGCGGTGCCGACACCGACAGGGCGAGGCAACCCGCCAGCGCCCGGCGCATGAAGCCGAATTCGACGAACGGCGCAAACAGAGACCCGAACGGATCGGTCACGCGGCGTCCTCGTGATGGTGATGCGCTGCCCGGCCGTGATCGTGCGCCGGCTCCGCGGGCTTCCGCGGTCCTTCACAGATCGCCGCGCCCTCGTCCCAGGCCTCGGACAGGTTGCGGGCGCGGGCCAGATTCTCGGCGGTCAGGACCCGCGCGGTCGGCCCCCAGGCCACGGGCTCCCGGGCGAGCAGCAGCGTCGTCGGGAAATGCGCGCGGACCTGCGCGAGGTCGTGCAGGGCGGCGATCACGGTCCGCCCCTCCTTGTGCCAGGTCGCAATCAGCACCAGCAGATCGTCGACCGTCCGCGCATCGATCCCGGTGAACGGCTCGTCGAGGAGCACGACGGGGCAATCCTGCAGGATCAGCCGGGCGAACAGCGCGCGCCGGAACTGACCACCCGACAGGGTGCCGATCGGCCGCGCCGCGAAGCCCTCGAGACCGACCGCCGCCAGCGCGGCCTCGATGGCCGGCCGCCGCCGGACGAGGCTGCGCCACGCCCCCGCCTGCCGCCAGAGACCCATCCCGGCGAGATCCATGACGGTGAGCGGAAAGCTCCGGTCGATCTCGTCCGCCTGCGGCATGTAGGCCAGGGCGCCCGCACGTTCGATGCGGCCGTCGAGGCAGCGTATCTCTCCGGCCATGCCCTTCAGCAGCGTCGACTTGCCGGCGCCGTTCGGTCCGACCAGCGCGAGCAGGTCGCCCGCTCGCACGGTCCCGTCGAGGTGGTGGACCGCTGGATGCCGGTCGTAACCGAGGGTGAGGCCGACGAGGCGGATCGGATCCGGATTCCGGCCGCTCATGCCGAAAGCGCCCAGGCGATGGTCAGCCAGACCAGCGCCGCGAGCGTCGCGGCGAGCGCCAGCCGCAGGCCGATCCCGCTCTGGAACAGCGATCGTCGGGCCGCGCGTCTCGGGCTGGGAATGGTCGGCAAGGAATCCTCGTCGCGCACTGACACCGGCGCGGGCACCACGCGGAGCTACTGGTGCGGTCCTGGGCCGCGGTGATACACTGTAACAAACCCGCGGGACAACCTGCGGATCATGTTTGGAGCAATCATGCACCGTCACGAGGGTCACGACGCGTGCCACGCCGGCACCGGTGACATTCTCGCGCGGGCCGAGGCCCTCTGTCGCGAGCGCGGTCTGCAGTTCACGCCCCTGCGCCGCGAGGTGCTGGAGGCCGTGGCCGAGGCCGGGAAGGCTCAGGGCGCCTACGACATCGCCGAGCGGCTGAGCGCGCCGGGCAAGCGTGTGGCCCCGGTCTCGGTCTACCGCGCCCTCGATTTCCTGATGGATCAGGGGCTGGTCCATCGGATCGCGAGCCGCAACGCCTTCATCCCCTGCGCGCACGGCCACGCGCCCGGGGAGGGGGTGATTTTTTTGATCTGCCGGACCTGCGGCGGCGTCGACGAGGCCTCGTCGGAGGAGGTCGAGGGCAGCCTCGGGCGCACTCTGGAGCGGGCCGGATTCACGCCGACCCACAGTATCCTGGAGGTCGAGGGCGATTGCGGCACCTGTCGTCAGCGGAAGCTGGCACCCTGAGCCGCGAGACCAGGTTGCCTGATCCATCCCGTCCGCGCTGACGGAGGGGAGCAATCCAGGGGCGTGCCACGCCTGCGGGCATGGCGCCTCCCGACCGCCTCGCGCCCGCGCCTTAGAACGCGTTCTGGTATGCGCGGCGCGAAATCACCGTCTGGATCATGATCTGGATATCGAACCAGATCGACCAGTTGTCGATGTAGTGCAGGTCGCAGGCGACGCGCTGCTCCATGGCGAGGTCGGTCTGGGTCTCCCCCCGGTAGCCGTTGACCTGAGCCCAACCCGTGATCCCAGGCTTCACGTTGTGGCGGCGTGCATACAGGGCGATCCGCCGCTCGAAGCTCCGGTCGTGGGCCAGCGCATGCGGGCGGGGACCGACCAGCGACATCTCCCCGCGCAGGACGTTGATCAGCTGGGGCAGCTCGTCGAGATTGGTCCGGCGCAGGATCGCGCCGACCCGGGTGATCCGACTGTCGTTGCGGGTCGCCTGCCGGAAGGCGGCATTCGCATCCGTGCGCATCGACCGGAACTTGAAGACGCCGAACGGCTGCTGATTGAAACCGTAGCGCTTCTGCCGGAAGAAAACCGGGCCGGGGCTGTCGAGCTTGATCGCAACGGCGATGGCCGCCAGCAGCGGGGACAGCGACACCAGGGCGATGGTCGCCAAGGTCAGATCGAGGAGGCGCTTCAGCATCACCTCGCCCAGATTGAGCGGCCGACGACCGATATTGATCCCCGAGACTCCGCCGACCCGGGCGACCTGCAGATCGGGAAAGCGATCGAGGACGGCGCCGGGGCGCAGATGCAGGGCCGAGGGCACCCGCAGGAACGCGTCGATGCACCGCTCGACCTCCGCGGTGTCGGCCCACGGCACGAGCACGAAGACGTCGTCCGGCCGGAGGAATCGCACCACCGAGACCGCGAGGTCGAGATCCTCCTGCAGCTGGTCGTATCGGGTGGCCACGTCGGCGCCGGGATCGACCCGTCGAAGGTAGCTGGTCCCGATGATCCGCGAGCCGAGATGATCGGCTTCCTTGCCGGCGTAGAAGCGCGCGATGTCCTCCTCGTAGCCGACGAGGTGGATCCGGCTGGCCGTGGCCGAGCCGGCACTGAGCCGCGCCCGCACGAGGCGCCGCACCGATGCCCGGGCCGCGATCAGGACCGGAAGGCCCACGGCGAACGTCCCGAATGAGATCAGGCGCGAATAATCGTTGGTCGTCTTGGTCATGAAGCTCACGACCAGCACGGCGGCCCAGGCGACCAGCCAGAGGGAGGCCACCCGTTGAACGCCCGGCTTCTGCGCCATGACGTTCTCGAGGCTGTACTCCTCGCGCAGGACGTTCGCGGCGATGATCACCAGTCCCAGCAGCGCCGACAGGCGCAGGCCGCGAACGCTGCTCGCCCAGAATGCGCTGTCCTGGGCGAGGGCGTGGTAGGCGAACTCGACGCCCAGGGCCACCATCACGATCGCCACGAGATCGGTCGCGGCGAGCGTCGTCGACAGGGCGATCCGCGCCAGCGCACGACCGCGCCGGGGCAGCAGCGCCGACCATACGTTGCGTCGGCGCTCCGCCGAGGTGGGCAGCGCCTGAAACGTCTCCGGAAGCCGATCGTGAAACATCTGACCCGCAACGTCCCGTCTTAGTCGGACTCTGTACCAGTCTGAGACACGAAAGGTTTCGGCGCCGCCTGGTGACGGTGACGGAGCAAGCCGCGGGCCCGGCAGGGTCGCATTCGCTGTCACGGAGGGAGGCTGCGACCTAGAGCGCGCGCCCAGCCGTTGCAATACATGATTAATGCTGAGCGCCGGCATGACGCATGCGGCGGCCGCCAATGTTGGAGTTCGGCCGTCATCGAACGCGTCGTTTCAATTCAAGCGCGTTTCTTCGTCCGAAGTTTCAACCGGCCCTGCGCCCGCCCCGCATGCGGAACGGGCAAGGACTCTCGGTTGAGCTTTAAGACGTCGCCTCGGCGTCGGCGGGTCTGGCGACGGTCTGGATCGTCTCGAAACCCTCGAACTGGGGATGACCGAGATACAGGGGTTTGGTCGAAGGCACGCGACCGTGCGCCTTGCGGAACTGCTCGGATCGGGTCCAAGCTTCGAAATCCGCGTGCGACCGCCAGATCGTGTGCGAGGCGTACAGGACGTGGTCTTCGTGCTCGGGGCCGCGCAGGAGGTGGAATTCCACGAAGCCGGGCATCTCGCCGAGATGGCTGTCGCGGCCGAGCCAGACGGCCTCGAAGTCGGCCGTCGCGTCCTTGACGACCTTGAAGCGATTCATCGCGATGAACATGCGTCTCTCCTGCGCGCTACCAATCCTACAAGCATCGGCGGTCCTAAGGGGAACACCTGCGCGGCGACAAGGCGCACCACTTAAGCTGCCCAATCATCGCCATCGACATTTCCGCAACAATGTTGCAAAGATGTGTGTACTTAAACTAGAAGCTGTAACCTTTGACTTGCGAAGCTTGACAACTTGGTGTCCAACTGCGGTGCACGCCACCTGTGTCGGGATCAGGGCTATAGCCGCATGAGCGGCAGGGATGACCGGCCACACGGCGTGCACGACATGCGACTTAGGGGCGGGCGGTGAAGCGGCGCGATAGCGAGGCGAAAACACCGCATTCGCAGGAGGATGCATCCCACTCCATGGAGAAGGATTCCCCTGGGCAAACGATGCCGAAGCAGACCACCGACGTCGATCGTCTCGTCGGGATTCGCATCACAGCCCTGCGCAAGGCGCGGGGCATGAGCCAGACCGCTCTCGGCAATGCGGTTGGGGTGACCTTTCAGCAGGTCCAGAAATACGAGAAGGGTCAGAACCGGGTCGGCGCCGGCCGGTTGCGGGAGATCGCGCGCCTTCTCGAAGTTCCGGTTTCCGCGTTCTTCGAGGAGACCGAGCCCCGCGAGAACGCCCAGGAGGACGTGTTCGGCTTCCTCAGCGCCCACGGTGCCATCGAGCTTCTGCGCGCCTACGCCCAGATCGAGGATGAGCAGATGCGCCGCGATGTGCTGGCGCTGGTCCGCAGCGCCGCGCGCCTCGCGCAGAACCGCACGGCGGCGCCGGCGGCGGATCCGGCCTGACAGGCGGGCTGGCGGGCCTCGCCCGGCGCGCCCCGGAGGCGGCTGCATCCGGGACGGTTTCAGGGTGCGTCAGACGCGATCAGGTGGAAGAAGCTGCCGGTGACGGGGCCGACCCGATGTCCGGCAAACCCCAGGTCCACACCCTCCGCATCCGAAACGCGAGCGAGCGCTGATGCCTCCGGTGCGATCGGCGAGAGCTCGGTGGCGTAGTGGAACTCGTGGCCGATGAGGCGCGCCCCGTCTTCTCCGAGCATGCCGGATCCGCAGAGCCGCGCGACGCGATAGCCGAGATGCAACTTGCGGCGGTGATAGGATGTCGCCACCGGGAGGAGGCCCGCCATGGGATGGGTGGTGCCGTCGGCGTCCTGAAGCGTCTGCCCGAGGACCATGTAGCCGCCGCACTCTCCGTGGACGGGGCGTGTCCTGGCGAAGTCGCGCAGCCCGTCCAGGAAACGGACGGCGCCGGCGATCCGGCCCGCATGCAGTTCGGGATAGCCCCCCGGCAGCCAGCAGACGTCGCAATCCTCCGGTGGGCCTTCGTCGGCGAGGGGTGAGAAGGGGACGAGTTCGGCACCGGCCAACCGCCACCCGGTCGCAAGGTGTGGATAGAGGAAGCTGAACGCCGCGTCCCGAGCGACCGCCACGCGTTGTCCGGGCGGCCGCGGTAGCCGGCCGCCGGAGGCCGGCACGGTGCCGCCCGCACTGGCCGTGACGGCGTCGAGGTCGATACCGGCTTCCGCGAGGTCGGCCAGCCGGTCGAGGCGGGCGGTAAGATCCGCGGTCTCGCCGGCCTGGACGAGCCCGAGATGGCGTTCGGGCAGGACCAGCTGCGCGTCGCGCATCAGGGCGCCGAGCACCGGCAATCCAGCGCGTTCCATGCCGGCTTCGACGAGCCGGCGATGGCGGTCGCTCGCCACCTTGTTGAGGATGACCCCGGCGATCCGCACGCGGGGATCGTAGAGCGTGCAGCCCAGCGCTACTGCAGCCGCCGATTGCGCCGCGCCCGACACGTCCACCACGAGCACGACCGGCCAGCCGTAGCGCGCCGCGATGTCGGCATTCGCCCCGGTCCGGTTCTCGGCTGCCCGGACGCCGTCGAACAGGCCCATGGAGCCCTCGGCGATCACCAGATCCGCCGCCGCCGCCGTCTCGCCCGCGAGCGTGTCGAGGAGGGGCGTCGCCATGGCGAAGCTGTCGAGATTGAAGCTCGGATGGCCGGTGGCGGCTTGGTGAAAGGCCGGGTCGATGTAGTCTGGACCGCATTTCGCGCCGCGGACCCGCAGGCCGCGCCGGGTGAGGGCGCGCATCAGGGCGAGGGTCACGGTCGTCTTGCCGGAGCTGGAGCGCGGCGCCGCGACGAGGAGGCCGGGGGCGCTCACGACGGCTGGCCCACGGTGCCGCCGGGCCGGTATCGCCGGTCGTAATCGGGCGCGTAGAGCGCGCTCTCGCGGAAGCCCTCGGCGCCGAGGGCGGGCCCAACCAGGATCAGGGCGGTGCGCTCCAGGCCGGCCGCCGCGACGAGGCCGGGCAGCGTAGCGAGATCGCCGACCAGCGCCCGCTCGTCGGGCCAGGAGGCCCGGAACACAGCCGCCGCCGGGCAGGACGGTCCGTAGAACGGGATCAGTTCCGCGGCGACCGCCTCGACCACATGAATCGACAGGTGGATCGCCAGGGTCGCCCCGGTGGCCGCATAGGCCGACAGGGTTTCCCCCTCGGGCATTGCACTCGCGCGGCCTGAGGTCCGGGTCAGGACCACGGTCTGCGCCACGCCGGGGACCGTCAATTCGCGGCGCAGCAGGGCGGCTGCGGCGGCGAAGGCCGGGACGCCCGGCGTAACCGTATAGGGAATCGCCAGCGCGTCGAGGCGGCGCATCTGCTCGGCCAGCGCGCTCCAGATCGACAGGTCCCCGGAATGGAGGCGTGCCACGTCCTGTCCGGCCGTGTGCGCCGTCCGGATCTCCGCCATGATGGCGTCGAGGTCGAGGGGGGCCGTGTCGACGATCCGGGCGCCGGGCGGACACCAGCCCAGGATCTCGGGGGCCACGAGCGATCCGGCGTAGAGGCAGACGGGACAGGCCGCGATGCGGTCGCGCCCGCGCACCGTGATCAGGTCGGCCGCGCCGGGTCCGGCGCCGATGAAATGAACGGTCATGTGTCCCGTGTCGTGTCGCATCGGACGGCCAGGGCGCAAGTGGCGCCGGCGCTCGTGATCCGCGGCAGGGCGAGGCGGCTCTGCGGCCCGGCGCCGGCCAGGGCCGTCGCCTCGGCCAGCGAGCCGACGCCGCGCAGCTGTTCGATCCGCGCCGAGCGGGTGACGATCTCGGCGTCGCGCGCCTGCAGCGCGGCGGCTGCCACGGGCTGGGGCGACAGGCCGAACCGTGCCGTCGCCGCGCGGATCGCCGGCTCTGCGGCCCGGTCGGCCGCCGTGGCGACGGCCGTCAGGCTCGACCGGTCGGCGCCGAGCGCCGCGAGCGCGCGCTCGATCAGCGCCGCGATTTCGTCGGCGTCGGTCCCCCGACGGAAGCCGATCCCGGCGACCAGCAATCCGGTCACGGCTTGGTCCAGGCCCATTGGGTCACCGGCATGGCGGTGCGCCAGCCATGCATCCCGCCGACCGGGCTCGCCCGCTCGACACCGTAGCGACGCAGGCTTCCGCCCTGCGCCGCGAAGGCCGCAAGCAGCGCGGCCTCGCCTTCGAGGGTGACGGCATTGGCCACGCAGCGACCACCGCTCCGGAGGGCCGCAAGCACCGCTGGCAGGACCCCGGGCTCGGAGACGCCGCCACCGATGAAGACCGCATCCGGCGTCGGCAGGCCCTCGAGTGCCCCGGGGGCGGTGCCGACGACGACGGAGAGGTCCGGCGTCCCCAGTGCGACGGCGTTGCGACGGATGCGCTCGGCCCGGTCCGGGCGTCCCTCGATCGCCGTGGCGCGCAGGCTCCAGTGACGGAGCATCCATTCGATCGCGATCGAGCCTGCGCCGGCGCCGACATCCCAGAGATGCAGGCCCGGATGCGGACGGAGCGCCGATAGGGTCAGAGCCCGGATCTCGGCCTTGGTGAGCTGGCCGTCATTCTCGAACAGGCCGTCGTCGAGGCCCGGGGCGAGGGGAAGGGCGTGACCGGGCCCCGCCACCGCGATCGCCACCGTGTTCAGCGCGTCGATGTCGGCGCGGTCGAACGCGTCCGCGCGGGTCGTACCGACCCGTTCATTCGGGCCGCCCATCGCTTCCAGCACCGTCAGCGTCGACGCGCCGAAGCCCCGCGCGCAAAGCAATGCGGCGAGCGCGCCGGGGGTCGTGCCGTCCCAGGACAGGACGAGCACCCGCGCCCCCGGCTGGAGATACGGCACGATCCGGGTCAGCGCGCGGCCATGGAGCGTGACCAGCGCGCATTCGGCCAGCGGCCAGCCGAGCCGCGCACAGGCGAGGCTGAAGGCCGAGGGCTGCGGGAAGGCGCGGATCTCGGCCGCCGGCACCATCCGGGCGATCTCGGCGCCGATGCCATAGTGGAAGGGGTCGCCGGTGGCGAGGAGGCAGGTCGGCTGCCCCCGCCGCGCGAGAATCTCCGGATAGGCCTCGTGGATCGGGCTCGGCCAGGGCCGCGTCTCCGCGACGAGCGGACCCGCGAGGGCGAGATGGCGTCGGCCGCCATAGACCACGCGGGCGGCATCGAGCGCGGCGGCGGCGGCCGGCGTCAATCCGGCCCGCCCGTCCTCGCCGATGCCGACGATCGACAGCCAGGGTAAGCTCGACAGCGCCTCAGGGCTCATGGACAAGGCGTCCATGGACACGGCGTTCCTGACGAGCGGCACGATGCGGATTCTGATCCTCGGCGGGACCGGCGAGGCGAGCACCCTGGTCCGGTCGCTCGCTGGTCGGGCGGATCTGTCCGTGACGCTCTCGCTGGCCGGCCGGACGGCCGCGCCGAAGCCCGAGCCCGTGCCGACCCGGATCGGCGGATTCGGCGGGATCGAGGGCCTCGCCGACTACCTGAAAGCCGACGCGATCGATTGCCTGATCGACGCGACCCATCCCTTCGCCGCGACGATGTCGCACCATGCGGCGTGCGCAGCCGCCCTGACGGCGGTGCCGATCCTCGCGATCCGCAGATCCGCCTGGACGCGCGAGCCCGGCGATCTCTGGATCGAGGTCGACCGGATGGATGAGGCGGTCGCCGCCCTCGGATCCGCGCCGCGGCGCGTGTTCCTGACGATCGGCCGGCAGGAGGCCGGGGTCTTCGCGGCGGCCCCCCAACACACCTATCTGGCGCGGACGGTCGAGCCGTTGGGCGGGATCCTGCCGGTGCCGCACCTCACCGCCCTGGAAGCCCGCGGGCCCTTCGATGTCGCGTCGGAGGCTGCGCTCATGCGCACGAACGGCATCGAGATTCTCGTCAGCAAGAATGCCGGCGGGGCGGCGACCTACGGCAAGATCGCGGCGGCGCGCACCCTCGGAATCCCCGTCGTCATGGTGCGCCGGCCGGGCAAGCCCGACGTACCGAGCGTCCCGGACGCTGCGGGCGCCCTCCGCTGGCTGGAGGCGGGCGATCACGCTGGTTCCTCAACCTTGCGGGCCGTGTAGACGAAGGGCGTCCGGCCGGCGCGCGGGATCAGCCGCGTCGTCGAGGCGCCCAGGATGACCATCGTGGCCATGTCGGCCGGCACGTCGCGCGCCTCGGCGAGGGTCGCGACCCGGATCGCCTCGTCCGGCCGGCTGATGGCGCGGGCGAACATCACCGGCGTGTGGGGCGCGCGGATCCCGGACGCGATCTCCAGAGCCGCCCCGAGCTGCCAGGGCCTGGCGGCGGAGATCGGATTATAGAGCGCGATCACGAAGTCGGCGCGCAGCACCGCCTCCAGCCGCGCGGTCACCACCGGCCAGGGCTTCAGGTTGTCCGAGAGCGACAGCGCGCAGAAATCGCCGCCGAGGGGCGCGCCCAGCCGGGCAGCGGCGGCCAGCATGGCGGTGACGCCCGGCTCCACGGTGATCGCGAGGTCGCGCCAGTCGGGCTCGCCCTGCTCCACCGCCTCGAACACCGCCGCCGCCATGGCGAAGACCCCCGGATCGCCGCCGGAGACGACCGCGACCCGTCGTCCGGAGGCGGCGAGCTGCAGCGCGTGGCGCGCCCGGTCGACCTCCACCCGATTGTCGCTGGCATGCCGGACCAGGCCGGGTCGCTCGGGCACGCGGGCGACATAGGGGAAGTAGCCGACGACATCCTCCGCCGCATCCAGCGCCCGGCGGGCGGACTCGGTCAGCAGCGCGGCATCGCCCGGGCCGAGGCCGACGACGGCAAGGCTTCCGCTCACGGCCGCCGTCCCTCTCCGGGCAGAAGGACCATGGAGAAGTAGGGTGCATCGTCGTCGGCCTTGTCGGCCAGCATCACCACCCGCTCGCCCGCCATGGTGCCGCGCTCCACATAGACCGCACGGGCGAGCAGCCCGGCGGCCGACAGAGCGGCGCGCACCTTCGGCAGATGGCGCCCAAGCTTCATCACGACGGCGGCGTCGGTGCCGCGCAGGCGCTCCGTCAGGGCCTCGAGCGACAGGGTCGCCGGCAGGACGGTGAGGACGTCGTCGCCCCAGGTGATCGGCGTACCGGCCCGAGTCCAGCAACCCGACATCCCGGTGACGCCCGGAATCACCTCCACGGGGAAGCGGTCCTTCAGGCGCCGCCACAGGTGCATGAACGAGCCGTAGAAGAACGGGTCGCCCTCCGACAGGATCGCGACGTCGCGCCCGGCGCCGAGGTGGTCGGCGAGTTTACCGGCCGCCTCGTCGTAGAAGCCCGCCAGCGCGGTGACGTATTCCGGATGCTCGGGGTGAATCTCGGTGGTGTAGGGATAGGCCAGTGCCATCTCGCGGGCCGGATCGCGCAGGATCGCGTCCGCGATGGTGCGGGCGTTGCCCCGCCGGCCGCGCTTGCAGAAATGCACCAGCACCGGCGCGCGCATCAGGATGCGCTGCGCCTTCACGGTCAGCAGATCCGGATCGCCCGGGCCCATGCCGACCCCGTAGAGCGTTCCCGTCATCGCCGCCGCGGACAGCTCCTCGGTCGGGCCGTCGAGGCGTTCGAAACCGTCCATCACTCGACCTCGCTGGCGAGCGCGTTGATAGCGGCGGCCGTCATGGCGCTGCCGCCGCGCCGCCCGTGCACGACCACGAACGGCACGCGACCGTCCCGGGCCAGCGCCTCCTTCGATTCGGCCGCGCCGACGAAACCCACCGGGATACCGATCACCGCGGCCGGAGGCGCGACGCCGGCGTCGAGCAGCTCCAGAAGGCGGAACAGGGCGGTCGGCGCGTTGCCCACCGCCACGACGCTACCCGGCAGGCGTTCGCGCCACAGCTCCATGGCGGCTGCGGACCGCGTTGTGCCGAGGCTCCGGGCGAGCTCCGGCACGCGGGGATCGCCGAGCGTGCAGACCACGTCGTTATCGGCGGGCAGCCGTGCCCGGGTGACGCCGTCGGCGACCATGCGGACATCGCACAGGATCGGCGCGCCGGCCTTCAGGGCCGCGACGCCCGCTTCCGCGAAGCCCGGCGACATCTCCACATCGGTCGGCAGGTCGGTCATCCCGCAGGCATGGATCATGCGCACGACGACGCGCTCGGCGGCGCCCGACCAGCGTCCGAGATCCGCCTCGGCGCGGATCATCGCGAAGGAGCGCGCGTAGATCGCGCCGCCGTCGCGGATATACTCATAGCGGGACGGGGATTCGTGGGCCGCGGCCGGCTCCGATCCTGTCTGGCGCAGGGCGTTCTGGCTCGCGCTCATGCCGGTCTCCTGGTCCTCCCGCTGTCCGTCCAGGTCGTCTCCGGCGCGAAGGCGGCGGACAGCCCGACGATCTTGGCTCTTCCTAACCGCTCCAGCACGGCCTCGATAGGGAGATGCATCGCCGGCTCATCGGCGGGGGCACCGCCGATCACCACGCCGTACAGACCATCGCGACCGACGAGGGTCAGGTCGGCCGGGCCCGGTCGGGCGCATCCCTTGGCGCATCCCGAGACGTGCGCGGCGCGGCCCGACGCCGCCAGGGGAGCGAACGCCGCCGCGAGGCGCGCCGCATCGGTGAGGGTCCGGGTCGACCCGGAGGCGCAGCCCGGGGCACCCGTGCAGGCATCGATCGCCCGCCGCGGGTCGTCGGCGGCAACGATGAAGTCCACCGACAGGGCCTCTCGCACCGCCGCTGCCGGGACGTCCGGGGGGGCCAGGAGCATGAAACCGCGGGTCGGCGACAGTCGAAGCTCGTCCGCGTCGAGCGTGAGCGCGGCATCCGCGAGCCGGTCGAGGGCGTCGGCCGTACTGCGACCGAAGGGCGCATCGATGGCGAGGATCTGAAGGTCCTGTCCGCCTCGTGGCTGCCGGGCTTGGCCGGGCCATACGCTTTCGCCTCCGCGCGCTGCGACGTGTGGTCGCTTTCCGCTCCGCAGCGCCTCCGTCAGCGTCGCCCTCTCGTCTTCCGACAGATCGCGCATCCGGCGCCGGCCGGTCCGCGCGAAGGCGGTGAGCACGGCGGCTACCACGTCTGGCGCTTCCCGTTCCCCGCAGGTCAGAAGATCCTGCCGCCCCTCGCCGCAAGCGATCGTGATCGCAACGCGGCCGGGTGCGTTAGCGATCACGGCGCAATCGGCCTCCGCGGTCGCCCGATCGACGCGTCCCTCGATCACGACCAGGGTCTTGGCCGGCAGGCCGGGAATCGTCAGCCCCGCCGCTTCGACGGCACGGGCCAGTCCCGGCACGTCGATGGCCTCCTCCGGATCGCGGCCCGCCAGCGGGCTCGTGAGCGTCAAGCGCTGAGGCCCGCCATCGGCCCGCACGTCGCCGAGGCCCTGGGCCGAGAGCCACGCGGCAAGGGAAGCCTGCGTCGCCTCGGTGACGCCCCGGATCTGGAGATTCGCCCGCGCGGTGAGATCCAGGTGCCCGTTCCCGAAGCGCCGCGCGCCCTCCGCCACGGCGCGGGCCTGACCGAGGGTCAGGACGCCCAGGGGCGGGTGTACCCGCGCCAGCAAGCCGTCGCCCGTGGGCATTGGCCGGGTCAGGCCGGGGCACCAGCCCCGACGGCTCGCCGCCTCGGGCAGCGCACGTCCATGCGGGCGCGGAGCGACGCTCATTCGGCGGCCTCGTGCAGCAAGGCGTCCGCCGGAAGAGCGTTGCGCCGGCTGTGCCAGAGTCCCCGGTCCCGGGCAGCGTCGAACCGTTCCAGGATCGCCCGGGTGGCCGCGGGGTTGGCGGCCCGCAGGCGCTCGAACACCTCGGTATCGGCGATCCAGGCGGCGTACAGCGTCTCGAAGCCAGCATCGGACACCGCATCGCTGGCGGCGGCGAGGACGAAAACCGCATCGAGCCCCTGAGCCAGTTCCTGCGCGCCGCGATAGCCGTGACGGAGCTGGGCGGCGATCCAGCGGGGATCGGCGAGGCGGCCTCGGATCAGGCGGGCCGCGTCCTCCCGGGCGGTTCGGGCTTTCGGTCGCTCCGGCTGCGAGACATCGAGGCTGTAGAGCGCGGGGCTCGCCCCCTCCAGGGCAGCGGCGGCCGCGAAGCCGCCCATCGCGTCCACAGCGGCATCCCCGTCGAACAGATCGCGCTCGGCCACGTCGAAGGCGTGGAGATAGGCGTCGGCTCCCGCCACCCGGGCGGAGAAGTCCGCATCCGGCGCCTCGCGGTCGCCATAGGCGTGCGTGCTGGCCGCAAGATAGGCGCGACCGAGATCGGCGCGGCCATCCCATGTGCCGTCGAGGGCCGTTGCGGCGGTACCGGCGCCGTAGCGGCCCGGCGCGGCGCCGTAGACCCGAACGGCCGTCTCGCCGCGTCGGCGGGCCGCCGCCAGCGGATTCTCGTCGTCGGCCTCGTCCCTGTCGGCCACGGCGCGGGTCGCCCGGTCGAGCAGCGCCAGGGTCTCCGGGAACGTGTCGCGGAACGCTCCGGAGACCCGCACGGTGACGTCGATCCGGGGCCGGTCGAGCATCGCCAGCGGAAGGATCTCGAAACCGGTGACGCGGGTGCTGGCATGGTCCCAGACCGGCCGCACGCCCATGAGGGCGAGGGCATGCGCCACATCCTCGCCGCCGGTGCGCAGTGTCGGCGAGGCCCAGAGATCCATGACGATCCGGGCCGGATAGGCACCCTCGTCCTGAAGGTAGCGGGTCACCACGGCGGCGGCGGCCCTCTCACCGAGGAGCGCGGCGGCGCGGCTCGGGATGGCCCGTGGGTCCAGGGTTGCGAGGTTGCGTCCGGTGGGGAGCACGTCGCTGCGCCCGCGGGACGGCGAGCCGGAGGGCCCCGGCCGGACGAATCGGGCGTCGAGGGCTGCGAGCAGCCCGGTCCGCTCGGCGGCGGCGCTTGCCAGCACCGCCTCCGCGGCCTCGCCCGGGGCTCGGGCGAAGACGTGGAGACCGTCGCGGAAGACGGTCTCGCCGAGGTCGCAGAGGTGCGCGTCCAGCCGGGTCAGCGCCTCGTCCATCGGCGTGTCCGCGCCGATGCCGGCGCCGTCGAGCAATCCGGCGGCCTCGGCCTCCTCGAGGATGGTGCGGGCCACCAGTTCGGCGCGGCGGGGATCGAGCACGCTCGCGGCGGCGTATTCCTCCACCAACTCGCGCAGGCGTGCGGCCTCCGGCTTCAACGCGTGGACGGCGACGTCCGGCGTCAGGTGACCGAGCGCGACGCCGCCGAGGCGCCGCTTGACCGGCGCGGCCTCGCCCGGATCATCGACGATGAAGGGATAGACCACCGGCAGGCCGCCGACGCACAGCGCCGGCAAGCAGGTGGGGGACAGGGCCACGGCTTTGCCGGGCAGCCACTCGGTTGTCCCGTGCGTACCGAGCTGCACCAGAACGTCGAAGTGCTGCTGCAGGCCGAGATGGAACGCCAGATAGGCATGGGTCGGAGCCCGGTCGAGATCGTGGTAGCCGGCCTTGCGATCGGGATCGCGCCCGCGGTCCGGTTGCAGGAAGACGTCGAGCCGACCGCGGTCACGGATCGCCCCGTCCCCGGTGCGATCCGGAGCGACGCTCCGATCGGATGCGGTCGTGCCCGTCAGCATCCGGAACCGGAAGGCGCCGTCGACGCAGGCCGGATCGGATTCGGCCTCGCCCCAGACGGCGGTGATCGAGGCGCGCGTCTCTTCGGGGAGGGTGTTCCACCAGGCCTGGTAGGCGGGGAGGGGCACGCGGAACGCGGCCGGACCCTCCGTGAGATCCGCCATCAGCGTTCCGGCTTCCGGAAGCGCCCCCGTCGCGTAGCCCGCGGCGGCGAGGTCGGCGGCGATGGCGCGGGCGCTCTCGGGCGTGTCGAGACCGACGGCGAAACCGGCCCGGCCGCCCCGGGCCGGATAGTCGGACAGGACCAGGGCCACGCGGCGCGCCGGTCGGGGCAGGGCGGCCAGCCGCAGCCATCCCGCGGCCCGGTCTGCCAGGGCGGCGATGCCTGCGGGGTAGGGCACGGCCCGCCGCTGGGTGAAGCCGGCGACCTCCGGGCTTTCCTCCTTGAAGGAGATCGGAAAGCCCGAGAGCCGGCCGTCGAATTCCGGCAGCGCGATCTGCATGGCGAGATCGGACGCACCGAGGCCACGGGCCGACGCCTCCCAGGCCACGCGCGGTGACCCTACCGTGAAGGCCTGAATGACCGGGCAGCCGGCGCCGTCGAGGACGAAGTCGGTGCCGTCCTCACGCGCGGAGAACGCCGTGGCTGCGATGACGAGGTCGGGCCTGCGCGCCCGCACCGCATCGGCGACTGCCGCGGCGGCCTCGGGCTCCTTCAGGCTCGACACGACCAACGGCAGAGCCCCGATCCCGCGGGCGCGCAGGGCGGCTGAG
This sequence comes from Methylobacterium sp. XJLW, assembly GCF_003254375.1. Taxonomy (NCBI): domain Bacteria; kingdom Pseudomonadati; phylum Pseudomonadota; class Alphaproteobacteria; order Hyphomicrobiales; family Methylobacteriaceae; genus Methylobacterium; species Methylobacterium sp. XJLW. Next base: position 3,588,023 of record NZ_CP016429.1, read on the forward strand.
AGTGCGACGAACGGCTCGGTGTCGCCGCCCAGCACGGCGGAGCGATAGATCAGCAGCAGGGCCAGCGGATGGGCGGGCGACGGCGCGCCGTCGAGCGGGATCGCCGTTTCAGCCGCGGCAATGGCTGTTTCGAGGGGAAGAGCGCCGCAACCCGGACACCAGGGAAAGCCGCGGGGCAGGGGCTGCGGAGGCTCGACCGCCCCCTCGGCGCCCAGCCGGATGGCCAGGGATCGCAGCATCCGCCGGAGATTGCCGGGACCACCGGCACGGAAATAGGCGTCGAGTTCCCCGGCGAGGGCGGGATCGGTGGAGAACGGCGCGAGACGGGGGTCCGGCCGGTCGTCGCCCGGCAGGACCGCGAGCACGACGCCGTGCGCCCGCGCGGTTTCGGCGCAGCGCTCGATCCCGTAGCGCCAGTAATCCAGTCCGCCCAGGCAACGGATCACCACGACCTTGGCGTGCGCCACGACGCGTTCGACGTAGAGATCGACCGACAGCGGATGCCGCAGTTTGGCGAGCTTCGCGAGCCGGAGACTCGGCAGACCGGGCTCTGCGGCGTGGGCCTGACCGACCGCCGCGAGGTCGCTGTCGGTGAACGAAAGCACAACCAGATCGCCGGGCTCTTGCCCGAGATCCACCGCCGCCTCACCCTCGTCGAGCGAGACGGTATCGATGCGCACGAGATGCATCGACGGCCCCTAAACCGCGGCCGCGCGCACCGGCGCGCCGCCGTCAGCCGCGCAGGCGCGCGCGGCGGCCGTCATCCCGCGAGGGCCGCAGCGACAGCGCGCTGGTCGAACCCCTTGAGGCCGATCACCACGAGGTTGCCGTCCCGGGCCTCCCCAGACTTCCACGGCCGGTCGAAATGGTGGGCCACGCGCCGGCCGACCCCCTGCACCACGAGGCGCATCGCCTTGCCCTCGACCTCGGCGAAACCCTTGATCCGCAGGACGCCCGGGATCTCGGCTGCCTTCTCGACCCGGGCCGCCAGATCGCCCGCCGTGATCGCGGGGCGGACGGGCAGCGCCACGGTCTCGAAGTCGTCGTGGTCGTGATCCTCGCCCTCGCCGTGATGCGACGGACGGGAATCGAGATCGTCCTCGGCGGCCGCCGCGAGACCGAGCAGCACCCGCGGGTCGATGACGCCGTTCTCGGTCTCCACCACCTTCACGGCCCGGGGCAGGTGGCCTTCCACCTCGGCACGCACCCGAGCGCGGGTCGGGGCATCGATGAGGTCGGCCTTGTTGAGGACCACGAGGTCGGCGCAGAGGAGTTGGTCCTCGAAGACCTCTTCCAGCGGATTGTCGTGATCGACCGATTGGTCCGCGGCCCGCTGGGCGGCCAGTGCCTCCGGATCGTCCGCGAAGACGCCGGCGGCGACGGCCGGGCCGTCGACCACTGCGACGACCCCGTCGACGGTGACCCGCGAGCGGATCGCCGGCCACTGGAACGCCTGAACCAACGGCTTCGGCAGCGCGAGGCCCGAGGTCTCGATCAGGATGTGCTCCGGCGGCTCGGCGCGGCCGAGGAGAGTCTCCAGCGCCGGAACGAAATCGTCCGCGACCGTGCAGCAGATGCAGCCATTCGGCAGCTCGACGATAGCCTCTTCGGTGCAGCCTTCGACCCCGCAGGCGGCGAGGAAGGACTTGTCGAAGCCGACGTCACCGAACTCGTTGACCAGGATGGCGAGGCGGCGCCCCCTGGCGTTCTCGACCACGTGGCGGACCAGCGTCGTCTTGCCGGCTCCGAGGAAGCCCGTGACGATGGTGCAGGGGATCTTGTTCACGATGGTCATTCCGCGGCCTCCAGGGTGCCGGCGGGGAGCGGGCGGGGTTCAGGGAACGGGGGGATGCGGGCGATCACGCCCTTGCGAAAGGCCTCCGGACGCTCGCGCCAGGGCACGATGCCGTCCGAGGTCGCCGCATAGGCCGCGAGTCCGGCGAGGATGGTCTCCGCCGAGGCGGCCGGATCCATGTCGCCGTAGACGTAGGTCCAGCGGTCGGCCGAGGCGACCGCCACGGTGCAGGGCCGCTTGCAGACCGACAGGCATTCCACCGCCTCGACCCGCAGGTCCGGCGTGCCGGCGCTCCCGGCCTGCAGCGCCTCCAGAAGGCGTGCTCCGGCGCGCGGTCCATCCGGATCGTCGTCCGGACGGCGGCAGGTCGTGCAGACGTACAGGACGGTCTCAGGCACGGGCCGTTCCCCGTTGCGTGTCGCGGGAAAACGCCTGCCACGCCCAGCCGAGCCCCAACCCGATCAGGATCCAGAAGACGAAGCTGATCGCCAGCGACCGGGCGGCGAACTGTGCGGCCAGCGCGGCCGGAAGCTCCGACGCGGCCTCCGGTGCCTGCGGGGCGCCGACGACGTGGGGGGTTATGATCAGGACGAGGCCACCCAGGATCGTAATCAGAGCACGGCGGATCGTGATCAGGTAGAGCCCCATTCCGGTCGCCGCCGCGGTCATCACCCACCAGGCCTGCCGCGCGGCCAGCGGTGCAGCGGCGCTGCCGGGCAGTTCCGGCGGCAGGCCGAGGCCCGGCGCGAGGGCGACGCTGGCGAAGCCCGCCACCGCGAAGGCGAGACCGACCTGTGGCGTCGGCTCGCGGCCGCAGGCGATCATCACCGCGCCGAGCAGCAGGGCGTAGCCGACGCCGCCGACGAGGGTCGCAAGACCGGTGAAGGCCATCCGCGGCAGGCCGGGGCCGGGCTGCCATTCCGGTGCCGCGTCGGGCGCGGCATGGTCATGCCCGGCATGGGCGAGCACGATCGGAAGGGCCTTCGCGGCCTGATGCGAGGGTTCCTGCTGCTCGTAGCGCTCGGCCGCGACGATCAGCGGCGAGGTCAGCGTGAGTTCGAGGCCCGTCACAACGGCAGCCGCGAAGAAGCCGGCGGCCAGGGCCGCCGACAGAAGCCGAATGATCATCCCTGCGCCGAGGGCGTCAGTGACAGGGGAAGTTCTGGGTATGGCGGAAGTCGTGCGCCGCGTTGTGGAACGCGATCGCCGGCGAGAAACCCGCCATGAACAGCAGGCCGAGGCCCAGCATGGCCGCGAGCGCGACGGCGACCGGACGCTCCGACGAGCGGGTACCGGCGGCGACGGGGGCGAGGGTCTGAGCGGTCATCGTCGAGTGTCTCCAGCCGCCCCACCGGCGGCATTGCGGGATCCTGTTGCGACGGCAGGTCTCCTGGCTCGCGGCTCGGCGCGCCCACCGCCTTCCCGGATCGCTCCGGTGGCGCTTGGCAGGCGCTCGCCGCTCACAGTTGCGGGGGCAGCCGCGGAATCGGGGCGAAACCCCTCACCGCATTCCCTTTTCACCCCGTTGCCAGGGCACCGTCACCGACACGTTGTAGACGCATGCCGGCGACGACACAACGGAGCGGCGCCAGATCCGTTCGGATTCCCGTGCGTCCCTTCGCGGGTGGCCGGGCTTGACGTCCGCGCCCCGATGCGGGCACCGCCGCACCGGATGCCCGGCCGGCCCGGCATGGGCGCCTCCGCTCAGTTCTCGGAGACCCGATGGCCCTCGCAGACGATCCGAGCCCGGTCCTCGTCGATCTCGCCACCGGCCGCGGCCCCCGGATCGTACAGGACGAAGGCACCGCCTGGCTCGAGATCGATCTGGACGGTCGCTTTCCGATCCGCGCGGTCGCGCTGCGACCCGTACAGGATACTGTCGCGCCCGAGGTCGGCGATGTGGCCGTCGAGGTCTCGCAGGACGGCGTCACGTGGTCCGCGCCCGACATCGTCGGCTGGATCGCCAAGCCGGGCGCCCTCGTGGCCGCCATCGGCGCCGACGAGCGGGCCTGGGCGCGTCTCGTGCGGATCGCGGTGCCGGATCCGGCGCTCGTCGCAGGCGTCGACATCCGCGCCGATGAAGCCGCCATCGACCTCATCGCCCTGCGGGCGCTGCTCGGGCTCGACATCACGCTCCTGAACGAGAAGCCCGGCGCTAACGTCTACGTCACCTACAATCTCGAATCCGCGCCTGGCCAGGCAAGCCGCAACCTCGTCGGCCTGTCGCTGTTCGAGAACGGCGCCTTCGGGAACTGCCTCGTGCAGTACATCATCGCGGTCTCGATCGCGAAGGCGCTCAACCTGAAATACATCAAGGTCCCGAAGGTCGACCGCAGCAAGGTGATCTTTCTGACCCAGAGGCTGACCTGCGACGGCATCACGTTCATTCCGCCGGACGAGCCGCTTCCGCCGGACGGTTACTTCCTGTCCGGGCTGTATTTCGATCCGACGCAGTTCGAGCGGGTGACGGCGCTGCAGGGCCCGATCGACTCGCGCGCGATCGTTCAGGATGTGATCCGGCCCCTGTTCAACGGCCTGCCGCGGACATTTGCGGCCAAGCCCGACGATCAGCTCCTGATCCATATCCGGTCGGGCGACATCTTCAGCACCTGGGTCGACCCGCACTATCCGCAGCCGCCCTTCGCCTTCTACCGGATGGTCATCGACCGGCTGCAGGCCGAGGGCCGCATTCGTTCCGTCAAGCTCGTCTTCGAGAACCGTCTCAACCCGGTCATTGCAGAAGTGGAGGCCTATGCGGCGCAGCGCGGCCTGCCCGTAGAGATCCAGAGCGAATCGCTGATCTCCGACGTCGCCGCTCTGGTGAACGGCCGCTACCTCGTCTTCGGGCTCGGAACCTTCGGGCCGGCGATCTGCCACCTCTCGGAGCGCGTCGAGCAGGTGTTCTACTTCGCGTCCAATTGGCCGCAGGGCTTCCAGTCGATTCCCACGATCGGGAAAGTGGTCGAGGTTCGCGATCGCGAAGGCCGGTACATGAAGGTCGGCGAGTGGCAGAATACCGACGCTCAGCGCCGGAGCATGGTGGAGTACCCGGCCGAAGCTCTCGCCTTCGACGATGTCTGATCGGTCGCGCCGGTCACGATCCGACCGGCGACGACCCCGCTGCCTGCATCCCGGCCGAACACGTCACGGTGCGGTCCTGAGACGTTCCGCGGGTGCGCCGGCCGAACGCGCCGAGCCGCCATCGCGGACCTTCAGAGCGTCCATGTACATCCGTTCGACATCCGCCTTGAAGGCGGCGCGGGAATCCGGACGCGTGTAGAACATGTGGCCGCCGGGATAGACTGCGAGGCTCAGGCGACCGGCACTGTAGGCCGGGACCTGCGCCAGCAGGAGCTTCGAGGCGAAATACGGGGTTACGAGATCGGTGAATCCGTGCGCCACGAGGACACGCAGGTGCCCGTCGAGGGCCAGGGTGCCCTGAAGGTTCGAGAGCACCTCCGGTGCCTGTCGTCCCGAGCCCCAGCTCCAGCCCCGATTGACCGCATTGTTCAGGAGCTCGTAGCGCATGTTGGCCACGGGCCATTTCAGCGTGCGCGCGTAGAGATCGAGCATCGCGCTGGTCAGCGGCGCCTGGAGCGCGGTGAGCTGCGGATCCTCGAAGCTCGATTGCGCGGCGGCCGGATTCGGGTCCCAGCCGGTGATGCCGGTATCGTAGGCGCTCGTCACGCGACCTTCGGCACGATCGATCTCCCGCTGGACGCTTCGGGTCGAGAGGCGCGCCGCCTGTGCGCGGACCAGGGCGGGATCGAGCCCGACCAGCGGGGCGACCTTCTCGGTCATCCGCGCAACCGCCGCGGAATCGCTCGGCCCCTTCAGGAGATCCGTTAGATAGGCACCGGATGCGTAAGCTTCGGCATCCCCCAGCAAGGCCGGCGTGGGTACCGTCCCGGCCCGCTCCAGCGCGCCGGCCGCCAGCGACGGCAACTTCAGCACGTAGCCCCAGGGATTGGCCCGCGGGGTCTCCAGCCACCCGAAGTCGAGCACCGGCGAGAGCAGCACCATGCCCGACAGGCCGACGCCGATCTCTTCCTGGAGCTTCTCCGTGATCAGCGGGCCGCGGAACCCGCCATAGCTCTCGCCGACGAAGAACTTCGGGCTCGCTAGACGATCGTTGTTGCGCAGGTAGCGGGCGATGGCTGCCGAGAGGGTCGCGGCGTCGGACTCGATCGACCAGTAGGCCTTGCCGTTGCCGTCCGCGGCCCGGCTGTAGCCGGTGCCGACGGGGTCGATGAAGACGAGATCGGTGAAGCCGAGCCACGTCCCGTCGTTGGGCGTGAGCGTGACCGGCTGCGACGGGCTGATGCTGTCGCCGCCGACGGGCAGCCGCCAGGGGCCGATCGCCCCGATGTTGAGGTAGGCCGACGCGGCGCCCGGGCCGCCATTGACCGCGAAGGTCACCGGGCGCTCCTGGCCGTCCTTGGACGCCACCGTGTAGGCCACGAAGGCGATCTCGGCCTGCAGCTTGCCGGCCTCGTCGACGAGCGGCAGGCTGCCGGCCGTGGCGGTGAAGTCGAGGACCCTGCCGTCAGGCAGCGTGACGCTCTGCTTCGTGACGGAATCCGGGGGCAGGCGTCGTCCGTCCGGCCCGCGCGGTGCCGGCTTGCTCTCCGCGGGCGGATGTCCGTGCGGCGCCTCCTCTGCCCAGCCGGCGGAGGGCAGGGCGATGAGCATGCCGAAGCCGAGCGCGGCGCGCGCGAGACGTCTGTTGAGGGCCACCATCACGCCTTCTTGTTCCAGCGTCCGGAATCGTCCTGCTGCCAGTAGGCGACCGTGTGGCCCGCCTCCTTGGCCTGCTTCCACTGCTCGCGCGCCCTCAGAAGGGCGTCCTGATCGGTCCCGTCGAACAGGATACAGATCCGCTCATACGCGCCGGCATCGGGCGGCAGGTCGGCGCCCTCGACGAGGAAGCGGATCGAGGCCGCGTTCGGGTTCACGTCCCGAAGTGTCAGCACCACCGGCTGGCTCGCCGCGTCGGGCTCGCGATCGGTCCCGTGCGGCAGGAAGCTCTCGTCGGAATAGGTCCAGAGGTGGTCGTCCAGCGCCTGCAGACGCTCCTCGCTGGCGGCCTGGATCGCGGCCTGCCAGCCGCGGTCCAGCGAGCGCTCGACGAGGCTCGGCAGCACCCGTTCCAGGGGCTGCCGCTGCATATGGTAGAAGAGGATCTCGGTCACGATGCCGAGGATATAGGGCTCCGGCCCGCCGCGCGAGCAGCGGCGCGCCGCCGCGGCTCAGACCAGCCGGCTCTGTTCGATCGCGGCGCCGACGAAGCCCTTGAACAGCGGGTGCGGCTCGAAGGGGCGCGACTTCAGCTCCGGGTGGAACTGCACGCCGATGAACCACGGGTGCCCGACATGCTCCACGGTCTCGGGGAGGAGGCCGTCGGGGGAGACGCCGGAGAAGCGCAGGCCCTTGGCCTCCAGCCGCTCGCGATAGGCCATGTTGACCTCGTAGCGGTGGCGGTGGCGCTCCGAGATCTGCTCGGACCCGTAGATCTGGGCGATCTTGGATGTGGGATCGAGCTTCGCCTCATAGGCACCGAGCCGCATCGTGCCGCCGAGATCGCCGGCCGCAGCCCGCCGCTCCAGCTCGTTACCGCGCAGCCACTCGGTGAGCAGGCCGACCACCGGCTCGGACGTCTCGCCGAACTCCGTGGAATTGGCGTCCGGCATTCCCGCGAGCGAGCGGGCGGCCTCGATGACGGCCATCTGCATCCCGAAGCAGATCCCGAGATAGGGGATGCGCTTCTCGCGAGCGTAGCGGGCCGCGCGGATCTTGCCCTCGGCGCCGCGCTGGCCGAACCCGCCCGGCACCAGGATTCCGTTCAGGCCCTCCAGGAACGGCGCGGGATCCTCGCGCTCGAACACCTCGGCCTCGATCCATTCGAGGTTGACCTTGACCCGATGGCTGATGCCACCGTGGGTCAGCGCCTCGGTCAGCGACTTGTAGGCGTCTTTGAGCCCCGTGTACTTGCCAACGATGGCGATGGAGACCTCGCCCTCGGGGTTGCGCACGCGCTCGGAGATCGTCCGCCAGCGGCCGAGATCCGGCTCCTCGCCGTGCTCCAGGCCGAAATGGCCGAGCACCTCGCGGTCGAGGCCGGCTGTCCGGTAGGAGAGCGGCACCTCGTAGATCGACGCCACGTCCCGCGCCTCGATCACCGCGGTCTCGCGGACGTTGCAGAACAGCGCGAGCTTGCGGCGCTCATCGACCGGGATGTCCCGGTCGCAGCGGCAGAGCAGGATGTCGGGCTGGATGCCGATGGAGCGCAGCTCCTTCACGGAATGCTGCGTCGGCTTCGTCTTCAGTTCGCCCGCGGACGGGATGTAGGGCAAGAGCGTCAGGTGGACGTAGCAGCAGGTGCCGCGGGGCAGTTCCTGGCCGAGCTGGCGGATCGCCTCGAAGAACGGCAGCCCTTCGATGTCGCCCACGGTGCCGCCGATCTCGACGAGCACGAAATCGAACGCGTCGTTGCCGTCGAGGACGAAGTCCTTGATCGCGTTGGTGACGTGCGGAATCACCTGGATCGTGGCGCCGAGATAGTCGCCGCGGCGTTCCTTGGCGATGATGTCCTGGTAGATCCGGCCCGTGGTGATGTTGTCGGCCCGGCTCGCCGGGACTCCGGTGAAGCGCTCGTAATGCCCGAGGTCGAGATCGGTCTCGGCGCCGTCGTCGGTGACGAACACCTCGCCGTGCTGAGTCGGGCTCATCGTGCCCGGATCGACGTTCAGATAGGGGTCGAGCTTGCGCATCCGGACCCGGTAGCCGCGGGCCTGCAGCACCGCCGCCAGGGCTGCGGAGGCGAGCCCCTTGCCGAGGGAGGAGACCACGCCGCCGGTGATGAAAACGTACCGCGTCATGGGCCTCGGTCCATAAAGAAGCTGCTGCCGTTTGCCAAACGACCCGTGCCCCGGCCCGCGCATGGGCTGGGGATCATGGAACGCATGGCACGGACCGGCTGAGTGCCGGCCCGTCGGAGATGGAATGAGACGCTGCGCCGTTCCGGGCGCAGCCCGTCAGCGGGATTGCGGCGCGTCCGGGACCGCCGGCTGGGCGGGCGCGGCCGGCTGGGCCGGCGCCGTGGCGGGCACCCGGTCCTGTTGCTGGCGGAGCGTGTCGAGCAGGTTGTCGGCGCCGGTCGGCTGCTTGGCGGGCTGGCCCGACGTCTGCGGCGCGCCGGTATCGAGGATCGATTTCGGCGCCGCGGAGCGATGCGACAGGATGGCGAGCGCCAGGCTGGTGGTGAAGAACAGGGCCGCCAGGATCGCCGTGGCCCGGGTCAGGGCGTTGGCCTGGCCACGGCCGGTCATGAACCCCGCGACGCCGCCGCCGCCTCCGCCGCCGAGCCCGAGGCCGCCCTCGGAGCGCTGAAGCAGCACGACGCCGATCAGCGCGAGGACGATGATGAGGTGGACGACGATCAGGACGGTCTGCATCGGTGTTCCGGGATCTTCTTCAGCGCCGCGCGCCGGCAGCGGGCACCGGGAGACGAACGCACGAGGGCCGGAGCCCGCCGTCGCTTCCGGTGCTCCCCGGCACGCATGCGTGCAGCGGAAGCCTCGTGGGCGACTTTGCGGGCGGACCGGCCGGAATTGGGCGACGGCATACACCACCGGCCGTCCGCCGCCAACCTGACGCGCGCGGCCGGCTGTCGGCGGCGCCCCTCGCCTTCGGCCGCGCCGCGTGGTTTCTGGACGGGAGAGAGCGGCCGATCGAACGCGCCGCCCCGTCCGGGAGGCCAACCATGTCCGTGTCACGCCGGGTGGCGCTCGTTGCCGCCATCGCCGCGCCCGTTCTGATCCGCGCCGTCCCCGGCACGGCCGCCGGGCCCGACGCCGCCGCCGTGGAGCAGGCCGTCGACGCTCTGACCCAAGCCTTGCTGGCCGCGGACGGGCCTGCCCTCGACGCCCTGGTCCTCGACGGTCTGAGCTACGGACATTCCAGCGGTCAGGTGCAGGACAAGACGGCGTTCGTCGAAACGCTCACCAGCAAGCGCTCGGCCTTCCCGAGCATCACCCTGTCGGACCGCTCCGTCTCGGTGGTCGGCGACGACGCCGTCGCCCGCCATGTCTTCACGGGCGAAGTCGTCTCGGGCGGCAAGACGGCGCCGGTGCATATCGGCGTGATGCAGGTCTGGCACCGGGATCACGGCCGCTGGCGGCTGCTCGCGCGTCAGGCCTTCAAGATCTGACAGCGCCTCCGTGCGATCGCCGCTCCGCCCGCGCCAGCGGAGCAGTCCGGTGCCGCCCCACTCAGGCCCTGCAAAGACTGAAGTCTCTTTGCAACGCGTGACGACGGCAAGCGCCGCGAGCGCATCGAACCGTCAGAGGCGCGCTCAGGCGTAGGCGGCGCAGATCCCCAGGAAATCCGCGGCCACGAGACTCGCGCCGCCCACCAAGGCGCCGTCGACGTTGTCCACCGACAGAAGTTCGCGGGCATTTCCGGGCTTCACCGAGCCGCCATAGAGGATGCGGATCTTGTGCGCCTCGTCGCCCACGAGCTTGTCGAGCATCTCGCGCAGGGATGCGTGGACTTCAGCGATGTCGCGCGGCGTCGGTGTCCGGCCCGAGCCGATTGCCCAGACCGGCTCGTAGGCGATCACCGTATCGGCCGCCGTGGCGCCCTTCGGCAGGCCGATGGCGAGCTGCGCCCGGACGATGTCGAGGGCCCGGCCTTGCTCGCGCTCCTCGATGGTCTCGCCGACGCAGATGATGCCGCACAAGCCGGCACGCCGGGCACCCAGCGCCTTGGCGTGGACGCCGTCATCGGTCTCGTGGTGGTAGGCCCGACGCTCGGAATGACCGACGATCACGTATTGCGCGCCGAGATCGGCGAGCATCTCGGCCGAGATCGAGCCGGTGAAAGCGCCGCTGGGGCGGGCATGGAGGTTCTGGCCGCCGATGGCGATGGGCGAGCCGGCGGCCGCCGCCACGCAGGAGCCGATCAGCGTCGCGGGCGGGCAGATCAGCACGTCGATGCGGGCCGCGAGGTCGGGCGAGAGCCCGTCGCGAATCGCTTCGACCACCTGGATGGATGCCCGGGTCCCGTTCATCTTCCAGTTGCCGGCGACAAGCGGCCTGCGCCCCGATTGCGTCATTCCTGCCCTCGCTCCGCCGCGGCGTTTCCCGAAGTTGCCGGGGCCTACCAGAGCGAGCTTGAGCGCGCAAACGCGCCGAAGCGCCTGAGTCTTTGCCTGTGGACGCGAATGGTCTATCGCGGTCGGCTCTCAGGAACAGCGCCGGCCCGGCGACGGGACGGCTGCCGAAGGTACTTGATCACAGACCATGCTTCAGGGCATCCGCAACGCCAGCCAGCACTGGCTCGGCAAGATCGTCTTGACGATCATCTTCACGCTGCTGATCGCCGGCGTCGGGATCTTCGGCGTCGAGGAGTTCTTCCGCGGCGGCGCGAGCAACAAGGTGGCGACCGTTGGCAGCACGCCGATCACCGCCGAGCAGGTGCGCCAAGCCTATCAGAACCAGCTGCAGCGCTATCAGACGCAGTTGAAGCGTCCCCTCACGCCCGATCAGGCGCGGATGCTCGGCCTCGACCGGCAGGTCATGTCTCAGCTGATCACCGAGGCCGCCCTCGATCAGAAGACCCACGATCTCGGCCTCGTCGTGCCGGATTCCGCGGTGATCAAGGCGATCCACGAGGAGAAGAGCTTCCAGAACGCGCAGGGCCAGTTCGAGCCGCAGCTCTTCTACCAGACCCTGCAGCGGGCGGGTCTCAACGAGGGCATGTTCGTGCGCGAGCAGCGCTCCGTGATCGCCCGTCTGCAACTCGCCGAGGCGGTGTCGTCGGACCTGCATGTGCCGGTCGCCATGCGGGAGGCGGTCCACCGCTACACCACCGAGCGCCGTGCCGCCGCCTACCTGATGCTGACGCCCTCGGTCGCCGGGCAGATCCCCGAGCCGACCGACGACGAGCTGAAGACCTGGTACGAGGCCAACAAGTCCGGTTTCCGGGCGCCGGAATTCCGCGCGGTCAACCTCCTCGTGGTCGAACCCGAGGCGATGGCGAAGCCGGACGCGATCACCGAGGCCGACGCCCGCGCCGCCTACGCGCTCAACAAGGATCGTTACGGCGCGCCCGAGAAACGCACCATCCAGCAGATCGTCTTCCCCGACCCGGCTGCCGCCGAGGCGGCCCGCAAGGCGATCACCGACGGCGCCAAGACGTTCGAGGCGGTGGCGACGGAGCGCGGCACCGACGACAAGGACCTGACCCTGGGAACGCTGACGAAGAGCGAGCTGTTCGACAAGGCGGTGGCCGACGCGGCCTTCGCGCTGCCGGAGGGCGGTGTGAGCCAGCCCGTCCAGGGCCGCTTCGGCACGGTGTTGCTGCGGGTCACCAAGATCGAGCCCGGGACGGTGAAGCCCTTCGAGGCCGTGGAGGGTGAGATCCGCAAGGGCCTCGCCCTGGCCCGCGCCCGCGACGCGATGGAGACCACCCGCGACACGATCGAGGATCAGCGGGCCGGTGCAAAGCCCCTCGCCGACATCGCGGCGGAGCGTGGTCTCAAGATCGTCAGCGTCAAGGCCGTGGACGTGAACGGCAAGGGACCGGACGGGCAACGGGTCGCCGACATCCCCGATCCGGACACCACTGTGCCGGCCCTGTTCCGCGCCGAGATCGGCGGCGACAACGAGCCTCTGCGCACTAAGACCGGCGGCTATGTCTGGTACGACGTCACCGGAATTGATGCCGCCCACGACAAGCCCCTCGACGAGGTCAAGGACGGCGTGAAGGCCGGCTGGACCGCGACCGAGATCGCCAAGCGCCTTCAGGCCAAGGGCCGCGAGCTGGTCGAGAAGATCAACAAGGGCGAGACCGTGGAGGCCGCAGCGCAGGAGGTCGGCGTCAACCTGCAGGAGGCCCAGGATCTCGCACGCAATCAAGCCAAGGACATGCTCAAGCCGGATGACGTGAACCTGATCTTCGCGACCCCGGTCGGCAAGGCCGGTACGGCGGCGGCCGGAGATTCGCGCGCGGTGTTCAAGGTCACGGCGGCGACGGTTCCGGCCTTCGTTGCCGACAGCCCCAGCGACAAGCAGATCACGCAGAGCTTCCAGGCCGCCCTCGCCGACGACGTCCTGTCTCAGTACATCAGCGAGGTTCAGAAGAACGCGGGCGTCAAGGTCGATCCGGCGGCCCTGCGCCGCGCCATCGGCGGCGAGTATTGAGGCATGGCCGAAGCGCCCGATTATGCGGCCTTCGCGGCGCGCTACGAGGCCAGGCAGCCGAGCCTCGTCGCGGTCAGCCTCGTCGCGGATCTGGAGACGCCGGTCGCGGCGTTCCTCAAGCTGCGCGCCGGCCATTCCGGTCCGGCCTTCCTCCTCGAATCGGTCGAGGGTGGTGCCGTGCGCGGCCGATACTCCATGATCGGCCTCGACCCGGACCTGATCTGGCGCTGCCGGGATGGCGCGCCCGCGATCGCGCGCGGTGCCGACCTTACCCGGTTTGAGCCGGATGACCGGGCACCGCTGGCGAGCCTGCGGGCGCTGATCGCCGAGAGCGCCATCGGCGAAGAAGCCGACGGCCAGGATCTGCCGCCGATGGCGGCCGGGTTATTCGGCTATCTCGGCTACGACATGGTCCGCGCCATGGAGCGGCTGCCGGAGCCGAACCCGGATCCCCTCGGCGTGCCGGACGCCATCCTGATGCGTCCGCGGGTCATGGTGGTTTTCGATTCCATCCGCGACCTGATCACCGTCGTGTCGCCGGTGAGGCCCACGGCCGGGACGACGGCCCGGGCCGCCTATGAGGAGGCGCTTCAGCGTCTCGACCGGGTCGCCGCCGCCCTGGAAGGTCCCTTGCCGATCGAGGCGCGGGTGGACCTGTCGGCGGTCGCCCATCCCGAGCCGGTCTCCAACACGTCGCCGGACGCGTTCGCCGCCATGGTGGCGCGCGCCAAGGAGTACATCGTCGCGGGCGACGTGTTCCAGGTGGTGCTGTCCCAGCGCTTCTCGGCGCCGTTCACCCTGCCGGCCTTCAGCCTGTACCGCTCCCTCCGGCGCACGAATCCGGCGCCGTTCCTGTGCTATCTCGATTTCGAGACGTTCCAGATCGTCTGCTCGTCGCCGGAGATCCTCGTCCGGGTGCGCGAGGGGACCGTCACGGTTCGCCCGATCGCCGGAACCCGCCGCCGCGGCGCAACCCCGGCCGAGGATGCCGCGCTCGCCGAGGAACTCCTTGCCGATCCGAAGGAGCGGGCCGAGCACCTCATGCTGCTCGATCTCGGCCGGAACGATGCCGGCCGGGTTTCGCGGATCGGCAGCGTCCGGGTAACCGACTCGTTCTTCATCGAGCGCTACAGCCAGGTCATGCACATCGTGTCGAATGTCGAGGGCGACCTCGATCCACGCCACGATCCCCTCGACGCGCTGGCGGCGGGCTTCCCGGCCGGGACGGTCTCGGGGGCGCCGAAGGTGCGGGCCATGGAAATCATCGACGAGCTGGAGCGCGAGAAGCGCGGGCCGTATGCGGGCTGCATCGGCTATTTCGGTGCCCGGGGCGAGATGGACACCTGCATCGTCCTGCGCACCGCGGTGGTGAAGGATGGTCAGATGCACGTCCAGGCCGGGGCAGGGATCGTGTACGATTCGGATCCTGCCTCCGAGCAGCAGGAATGCGTCAACAAGGCCAAGGCGCTGTTCCGCGCCGCCGAGGAGGCGGTGCGGTTCGCCGCGCAGGCGAAACGGGGGCAGTAGGCGGGGCCGCGAACCGGTTCCGCGCCCGATCCGATTGCCGAACGACGGGGATGGTTGACCGCGCGAATGCGAGCGGTCACATCGCCTGCATGCCCGAGCGTGCCGCCGCGATGCCCAACGTCCTCGTCATCGACAACTACGATTCCTTCACCTGGAATCTCGTGCACCTGATCGGTCCGCTCTGCGGGACCGTCGATGTCGTGCGCAACGACGCGCTCACGATCCCCGACATCCGCGCCAGGGCGCCGGACGCGATCGTGCTGTCGCCCGGGCCATGCACGCCCACGGAGGCGGGTATCTGCCTCGACGTGGTCCGTGATCTGTCCGAGGAGATCCCGATTTTCGGCGTGTGCCTGGGTCTCCAGGCCATCGGACAAGCGTTCGGCGGCGATGTCGTGCGGGCGCCCCTGCCGCTCCACGGCAAGGTATCGACGATCCGGCACGGAGCCCGCGGCCTGTTCCGCGGCCTGAACGACAGCTTCGAGGCGACCCGCTACCACTCCCTCGTGGTCGATCGTGCGACCTGCCCGGCCGCGTTGCGGGTCACCGCGGAGGCGGACGGCCTGATCATGGGGCTCGAGCATGCCGAGCGTCCGCTCCATGGCGTCCAGTTCCATCCCGAGAGCATCCGGTCGCAGCACGGCACGGAGATCGTGAAGAACTTCCTCGATCTTGCCACGGCCTGGAATACGGCGCGTGACAGGACGCGTGCCGACGTGCATTGACGCCGGGAGGCCGGGGCGGCCCTCCGTCAGAAGCCATGGATCGTTTCAGACCCCATCTCGCGAAGGTCGCCGGGGGCCTCGCCCTCGACCGTGCCGAGGCCCGTGCCGCCTTCGACGACCTGTTGTCGGGCGAGGTGACGCCGGTCCAGGCCGGCGCCTTCCTCACCGCCCTCAAGGTGCGCGGCGAGACCGTCGACGAGATCGTCGGCGCCGCCGAGGCCATGCGGCAACGCATGACGCGCGTCGCGGCGCCCGCGAACGCCATCGACGTCGTCGGCACCGGCGGCGACCATTCCGGCAGCGTCAACGTCTCGACGCTGGCCGCCATCCTGGTGGCCGCTTGCGGCGTGCCGGTGGCCAAGCACGGCAACCGCGCCGCGACCTCCCGGTCGGGCGCGGCCGACGTGCTCGCGGCTTTGGGCGTCCGTCTGGGCCTCGATCCGGCCGGGCAGGTGCGCTGCCTCGACGAGGCCGGTCTCTGCTTCCTGTTCGCCCAGGCCCATCACCCGGCGATGCGACACGTGGCGGCGGTTCGCTCCGAACTGCCTGTCCGGACGATCTTCAATTTGCTGGGCCCGCTCAGCAACCCGGCCGGCGTCGGCTATCAGCTCTTCGGCGTCGCCCAGGAGGCGCTGGCCGAGCCGCTGACGCGCGTCCTTTCGGAACTCGGCAGCCGCCGGGTCTGGACCGTCCACGGGTCCGACGGGCTCGACGAGATCACCGTCACGGGTCCGACGCGGGTGGTGGCCCTCGATCACGGCAGGCTGTCTCGCTTCACCATCGACCCGCGGGAATTCGGGCTGGCGCTGCGCGCGCCCGAGGAACTGCGCGGCGGCGATCCGGCCGACAATGCCCGGGCGCTCGAGGCCGTCCTGGCCGGCGCCCAGAACGCCTACCGGGATATCGCGGTTCTCAATGCGGGGGCGGCCCTCGTCGTCGCGGGTGCCGCGCAGGCCCTGGCGGACGGCGTCGCGCGGGCGCAGGATGCCGTCGATTCCGGGGCGGCCCGGGCGACGCTCGCCCGCCTTGTCCGGGCTTCGAACGACCACTCCAACGGGGAGGAGGGCCGATGAGCTCGCTGACGCACGACGCGACCCAGCAGACCGGCGCCGAGGCGCCGCCCGAGCGGCCGAACGTCCTCGCGCGGATCGAGGCCTACAAGCGCCGCGAGATCGCCGAAGCGAAGCTGCGCGTGCCGCTCGCCAAGCTGGAACGGCGGGTCGCGCAGGCGGAACCGGTGCGCGGTTTCGCGGCGGCGATCCGCGCCCACCTCGCCGAGGACCGCCCGGCGCTCATCGCCGAGGTGAAGAAGGCCTCGCCTTCCAAGGGTCTGATCCGCGCCGATTTCGATCCGGCCACCCTGGCCGCCGCCTACGAGGCCGGCGGCGCGACCTGCCTGTCGGTGCTCACCGACGAGCCCTCGTTCCAGGGCCGGCCCGAGTACCTGACGGCGGCGCGCGAAGCCTGCGGGCTTCCGGTGCTGCGCAAGGACTTCCTGTTCGAGCCCTATCAGGTCTACGAAGCGCGGGCCTGGGGCGCCGACTGCATTCTGGTCATCATGGCCTGCCTCGACGACGACGAGGCCGTGGCCCTGGTTGAGACGGCGAATCTCCTCGGCATGGATGTCCTGGTCGAGGTGCATGACGCGGCTGAGCTGATCCGGGCGATCCCCCTCGGTACGGCCCTGATCGGCATAAACAACCGCAATCTCAAGACCTTCGAGGTGTCGTTCGAGACCGCGATCGGGCTCGCGCCGGGCATACCGGCCGATCGCATCGCCGTGGCCGAGAGCGGGATCGGCGACCATGCCGACGTGGTGCGTCTCCGGGACAACGGCCTCGGCGTGGTGCTGGTCGGCGAGAGCCTGATGCGGCAGCCGGACGTCGCGAAGGCGGCCCGGACCCTGCTGTTCGGCGATGCGGAGACCAAGGGCGGCAAGCCGCGGAAGAAGGCTTAAGCGATGGAGCCGGGCTCGACGCTGACCCATCTCGACACCAGCGGCGCGGCCAACATGGTCGACGTCACCGACAAGCCCGCCACCGACCGGACCGCCCGGGCGGAAGGCCAGATCGTGATGAGGCCCGAGACCCTGGCGCTGATCCGCGAGGGCGACGCCAAGAAGGGGGACGTGATCGGCACGGCGCGACTCGCCGGCATCATGGCGGCCAAGCGCACCCACGAGTTGATCCCCCTCTGTCACCCGCTGCTGCTGTCGAAGGTCCGGGTCGAGTGTGAGCCCGACGCGGCGTTGCCGGGCCTGCGCATCGCCGCCGAAGTCCGGGTGCAGGGTCCGACGGGTGTCGAGATGGAGGCCCTCACCGCGGTCTCGGTGGCCTGCCTGACGGTCTACGACATGGTGAAAGCGGTCGATCGCGGCATGCGCATCGAGGGCATACGCCTCATCGCAAAGGACGGCGGTCGCTCGGGCGCGTATCGGGCCCCGCAGGAATGAGCGACCTGATCCCGGTCGCCGAGGCGCTGGCGCGCGTTCTCGCGAGCGTCGCCGGTCCGGTCGAACCCGAAACCGTGCTGCTGGCGCAGGCTGCCGGCCGGACGCTCGCCGCGGATGTCGGCGCCTCCCGCACACAGCCGCCGTTCCCGGCCTCGGCCATGGACGGCTACGCCGTGCGCAGCGCCGACGCCTCAGAGGTGGGGGCATCCCTGCGGATGATCGGCACCAGTGCGGCCGGACACGGCTTCTCGGGACGCATCGGCGCAGGCGAGACGGTGCGGATCTTTACCGGCGCGCCGGTTCCGGACGGTGCGGACGCGATCCTGATCCAGGAGAATGCGTCCGCGGAGGATGGGACGGTGCGCGTCCTCGAGCCGGTCGAGCCGATGCGGTTCATCCGTCGGGCGGGCCTCGATTTCACCGCGGGCGAAACCCTGATCCCGGCCGGCATGAGCCTCGACGCCCGGCGCTTGGCGCTGGCCGCGGCGGCTGGCCATCCGCGCCTCTCCGTGCGGCGGAGGCCGCGGGTTGCGATCCTCGCCACCGGTGATGAGTTGGTGGAGCCCGGGGCGACGCCCGGCTGGGACCAGATCGTCGCTTCGAACAGCCTCGCGCTGGCGGCCCTCGCGGCGGAGGCGGGTGCCGACATCATCGATCTCGGAATCGCGGCCGACGACCACGCCGCCCTGGCGGATGCGTTCCGTCGGGCCCGCGAGGCGCGGGCCGACCTGCTCATCACCCTCGGGGGCGCCTCCGTCGGCGACCACGATCTGGTTCAGAGCGCGCTCGCCAAGGAGGGACTGGAACTCGGGTTCTGGCGGGTCGCCCTCCGGCCGGGCAAGCCGCTGATGCACGGCCGCCTCGGCGACATGCTGGTGATCGGATTGCCGGGCAATCCGGTCTCGTCGATCGTCTGCGGGCTGCTGTTCGTGGTTCCGGCCATCCGTGCGCTCCAGGGGGATCCGCAGGCGGGCGCCGACCGCAGCGAGCCGGCGAGGCTCGGCCGCGACCTTTCGGCGAATGACGGCCGCGCCGACTACATGCGCGCGAGCCTCACCGTGGAACCTGGCCAGCTGCCCATCGCGACCGCCGAGCAGCGCCAGGATTCCTCCATGCTGGGCGTTCTCGGACGCTCTGAGGCCTTGCTCATCCGCGCGCCGCACGCGCCGGCCGCGACCGCCGGCGATCTTTGCCGGATCATCCGTCTCGATCGTCGCCTGTTCTGACGCTCAGGGCATCACGCGCCACGCCTTGAGAGGGCCGGGCAGGTCCAGCGGCATCAGGCGGGCGCTCCGGACGCTGCCCTGGGCGAGTCGCGTGGCGAAGGCCGTCTCGGCCTGAAGATCGTCGGCCGGCCGGGCCGGGCAGGCGACGAGGTATTGAACGCCGAACTCCGTCAGCACCCGGTCGAGGTCGGCCTCGGTACCGCCCAGCCCTTCGATTGCGGCCGTGAGTCCGGGAATCGCCCGGTGATACGGCGCGGCCACGATCTTATGCGGTGTCCGCAACAGGATCGACGGTCCCAGGACGATCGGCGCCAGCACGGTGCCCTCCGGCAGGGCCGCGAGAGGGCTTACGGCGGCATCGCTGAGGCAGGCTGTGACCTCGGCCGCATCCGGCGCGGTGCGCAGGTCCGGCGCCAACGCTCCGAACAGGAGCGCCGGGATCATCCAGAGGCAACTGATCATTCCGGCGCCGAGGAGCGCGATCTGCCAGCGCCGGCCATCGGCAGGCGGGCCTGCGGCGCGCGCCAGCGCCCGATCGAGGATGATGCCCGCCACCAGCGGCACGAAGCCGGAGGCGATGTAGAGGCCGCGGAACTGAATGATGCCGAGGATCAGCCCGGGCCACAGGAATAGCGCCATCACCGACCAAGCCCGACGCTCGGGCCCGCGCCAGGCCATTCCGGTTGCGGTGAAGGTCGCGAGGATCACGACGGGATAGAAGACCAGCGCCTCCCACTGGCCGCGCGCCACGAATTTCGTCAGTGGCGCCATCTCGTTGACGGTCAGCAGCCAATGGATCCGCACGAGAGGCGGCATGTCCGGGAAGGGGCCGCCGAGGCAGGCCGGGAAGGCGGCGACGAACCCGACCAGAAGGACGCATCCGGCCAAGCCTGCGAGGGCGAGCCGGGCGCGGATCGTCGCCATGCGCTCTCCCGCGACGGCGACTCCGGTGGCGAAGACGAGGCCGCCCACGGTCAGCCAGAGCCACGGTGGCGAGAGCGCGTCGCAATGCGAGACACCCCAGAGGGAAGGCGCTGTCTGCACGGCGAACAATGCGGGCGCGGCGGCCCCGAGCCCGAGGCCAAAGCCCGCCAGCGGGGCCCGGGCGGGCGCTCCGCGCAGGCACCAGTCGCCCGTGAGATACAGGGCGGCCAGCGCCACGAAGGGCAGCCCCTCAAGCCCGATCGCCAGGGAGACGGCGGCCAGAATCCCACCGATCACGCCCCGCTTCAGATCGCCGCCGATCATGCAGAAGGCGAGGCCGAGGATCGCGATGATCTGCAGATTGTGATGATCGACCCGGCCTGCCTGGAACTGGATCGTGACACCGAAGGTCTGCGTCGCCGCCACCAGGGCCAGGAGCGCGGCCCGGCTCCCGAAGCTGTGCCGGACGCCGCGATACAGAACCCAGCCGTAGAGCCCGAACAGCACCATGGGCCAGAAGGCGGCTGTGAGGCCTTCCGCCAGCGCGCGACCTGTCAGGGGCGTGAGTCCCAGGATCATCGCCGCGATGGGTGCGTCCACGAGGCGTGACCAGTGGCTGGGCGTGCCGGCCGGGGCCAGGAACCGGTACTGGACGTTGTCGAACCAGCCCTGTCCGGCCAGCAGGTCGCGGACTTCCACGAGGCGCATGGCGTCGTCGGTATCCGGAACCCGCAGGTGCCGGATCGTCTCCCACACCGCGTGGGGCGCGTTCATCGTCGCGATGCAGAGGGCGGCGAGTACCCACAGGAGCGTGCGGGTCTCGATCCGCCGGCGCGGTCGGGAGGGCAGGGGCGCCGGAGCCGGCATGGTTGGATCACCCGGGCGGGCGGTCGATGCCCTCGCCGTCATGCTGGCGCGGTTCGGCTTAACGCGCGGTCAAGGGACATCGGCGGCGCGTTCCCGCCGCCGCGCCAGCGATTCCTTAACCACGACCCGGCATCCTGCCGTCCGGTCGGCGTCCTGCGCGTCGCGCGCCGCACCAATCGCCGGAGCATGGGATGAGCCACCACACCGAGACGCTGGTGATCGGCGCGGGGCCCGCGGGTCTGACCGCCGCCTACCTGCTGTCGAAGAAGGGGCGCTCCGTCACCGTCCTGGAGCGGGATCCGGCGCAGGTCGGCGGGATCTCGCGAACCGTTTCCCACAACGGCTACCTGTTCGATATCGGCGGCCACCGCTTCTTCTCGAAGTCGCAGGCCGTGGTCGATCTCTGGGACGAGATCCTTCCCAACGACTTCATCGAGCGGCCGCGCCTGTCCCGGATCTACTATCGCGGCCGGTACTACGCCTACCCGCTCAAGGCCTTCGAGGCGCTCCGCAACCTCGGCGTCTTCACCAGTGCGGCCTGCGTCGCCTCCTACCTCTATGCCCGCCTGCGGCCGATCGAGGAGCCGAAGACCTTCCACGCCTGGGTGCGCAACCAGTTCGGCGAGCGCCTGTTCGCGATCTTCTTCAAGACCTACACCGAGAAGGTGTGGGGCATGTCCTGCGACGCGATCTCGGCCGACTGGGCGGCGCAGCGCATCAAGGGGCTCGACCTCGGCGCGGCGATCCGCGACGGCATCAAGCGCTCCCTGGGCCTGCGCAAGCGGGCCCCGGCCGGCGGTCCCGTCATCAAGACGCTGATCGAGTCGTTCCGCTATCCGCGCCGGGGACCCGGCATGATGTGGGAGGCCGCCGCCGCCAAGATCGAGGCCCAGGGCGGCCACCTGCGCCTCGACCGCAGCGTCGATTCCCTCAGCTACGATGCCGGGACCGGCATCTGGACGGTGGCGGCCCGCCGCGCCGACGGCAGCCGCGAGACCTTCACGGCCCGCAACGTCATCTCGTCCGCGCCGGTCCGTGAGCTGGTCGACGCGATCCGCCCGCGGCCGCTCAGCACCTTCAACGCCCGGGCGCTGAAGTACCGCGATTTCCTGACGGTGGCGCTCATCGCCAAGTCCGACAAGAACTTCCCGGACAACTGGATCTACATCCACGACCCGTCGGTGAAGGTCGGCCGGGTGCAGAATTTCCGCTCGTG
Organism: Methylobacterium sp. XJLW; assembly: GCF_003254375.1. Taxonomy (NCBI): domain Bacteria; kingdom Pseudomonadati; phylum Pseudomonadota; class Alphaproteobacteria; order Hyphomicrobiales; family Methylobacteriaceae; genus Methylobacterium; species Methylobacterium sp. XJLW. The sequence goes on from NZ_CP016429.1 coordinate 3,609,959, forward strand.
GTCCCCCGAGATGGTGCCGGACGCGGACCATACCTGCCTGGGCCTCGAATATTTCTGCTTCGAGGGCGACGGCCTCTGGAACGCCGACGATGCCGAGCTGGTGGAGCTCGCCAAGCGCGAGATCGGTCAGATCGGCCTGATCGACCCGGCCGACGTGGTCGATGCCTGCGTGGTCCGCCAGCCGAAGGCCTACCCGGTCTACGACGAGGAATATGCCGGCCACGTCGTCACCGTGCGGCGGGAGCTGGAGCGGGATTTCCCGACCCTGCACCTCGTCGGCCGCAACGGCATGCACAAGTACAACAACCAGGACCACGCGATGATGACCGCGATGCTGACCGTGGAGAACATCCTCTGCGGCCGGCGGCGGCACGACGTCTGGCGGGTCAACGAGGACGCCGAGTACACGGAGGCCGGCGTGTCGGGGGCCGAGGCGGCGCTGGGCAGCGAGCGTCTCGTGCCGCGCAAGGTCGCCTGACGCGCAACAGCACCGGGCCCGCGTCACCGACGCGGCTTGCCGGTCTCTCCCGCGCCCCTATCGTTCCCTTCCGGTAATGCCCTGAACCGAGGGCCGCCGGGAGGATTTGTTTCGATGCGATCTCTGCTTCTCGCCGCGCTCGTCGCGGGCGTGGCCATGCCGGCGGCGGTTCTGCCCGCCCTGTCGCAGGGCGCCGCCCCTGCCGAGACCAAGGCCAAGACCGACGATCTGGAGAAGCTCGAGGGCTTCCACAGCACGGACACGCAGGCCGCCGCCGAAATCCCGCAGACCGGCCGGCGCGCCGACGCGATCCGCAAGAACCTGTCGAAGATCAAGCTGCCGGACGGCTTCAAGATCGATCTCTATGCCGTGGTGCCGGATGCCCGCGCCATCGCGGTCGGCCCGAATGCCGGGGTGCTGTTCGTCGGCACGCGCAAGAGCAAGATCTTCACGGTCACCGACCGCGACAAGGACCGGGTCGCCGACGAGGTCCGGCCCTTCGCGCCGGGCATCGCGTTCAAGATCCCCAACGGCGTCTGCTTCTCGAAGGACGGCGTGCTCACCGTGGTGGAGCAGAACCGCGTCCTGGCCTTCCCGGCCGCCGAGTTCTTCTACGAGAATCCGGACGTCGCCGCCGGCGTGCTGGTCAAGCAGGGCGCGCTGATCCCGGCCTCCGAGGAGAGCTTCAACCACACCGCCCGGGTCTGCCGGGTCGGGCCGGACGGCAAGACCTACATCGCGCTGGGCCAGCCCTACAACGTGCCGCCGCCCGAGAAGATGGATCTCTACAAGAAGACCGGCATCGGCGGCATCATCCGCATCGATGCCGACGGCAAGAACCGCGAGGTCTACGCCACCGGCATCCGCAACTCGGTGGGGATGGACTTCAACACCGACAAGTCCCTCTGGTTCACCGACAACCAAGTGGACGGCATGGGCGACGACAAGCCGCCGGGCGAACTCAACCGCGCCACCAAGGCCGGCGAGAATTTCGGGTTCCCGTGGTTCGGCGGCGGTGCGGTCCGCACGGTGGAGTACAAGGACCAGACCCCGCCGGCCGACGCCGTCGCGCCGCAGGCCGAGCTGCCGCCGCACGCGGCCGATCTCGGCATGACCTTCTACAACGGCAAGCAGTTCCCGGCCTCCTACAAGGGCGGGATCTTCATCGCCGAGCACGGGTCCTGGAACCGCACCGAGCCGGTGGGCGCCCGGGTGATGTTCGCCAAGCTCGGCGCCGACGGGAAGGTGGAATCGGTGAAGCCCTTCGCCGAGGGCTGGCTCACCGGCGACGGCGAGTATCTCGGCCGCCCGGTGGACGTGGCGGTGATGCTCGACGGCTCGCTGCTGGTCTCGGACGATTCCGCCGGGGCGATCTATCGGATCTCGTACGAGAAGTAGTGTCTTGTGACGGGGCGCCCCTCACCGAGAGGGACGCCCCGTCGCGAACGGGCGCGACGCACCCCCTCTCCCGGACGGGAGAGGGTTGGGATGAGGGGTGCGCCGTCTCCGGAAAGATCCGATCCCTCACCCTGTCCCTCTCCCGCACGGGAGAGGGGACCCGCGCCCCGTCCGGAAGCGCGGGTGCCAGTCTCCACCGGTCCGAGAGTTCGAGCCCGCCCCGATGATTCGCTTGCTTCTCCTCCTCGCCGCCACGCTCGTCCCGCTCTCGGCCGAGGCCGGCGACGCCGCTGCGGGCAAGAAGCGCGCGACCGCCTGCCAGACCTGCCACGGGATGGACGGGCTCTCGAAGCTGCCGGAGGCGCCGAACCTCGCGGGTCAGGTCGAGCCCTACCTCGTGAAGGCGCTCACCGAGTACCGCGACGGCAAGCGGCAGAACGAGATCATGAACGTGGTCGCGAAGGAGCTGTCGGACGCGGATATCGCCAATCTGGCGGCGTATTATGCGGGGATTCAGATCGACGTGCTGCCGCCGGGGTAGACGCTCTTTTTGCGCCCCGCATCGTCGCTGCGCTCGCAACGACGGAGAAGGCCGGTTCCGATTTCAGAATCGGCCATCACGTTCGAACGCACAAGCAAGATCGGCTCTCGCGTCTTCCTCGTGACAGATGACGGAAAGCGCCTCACCAACGCGGCGCCTCAATCGTCCATCTTCAGCGCCGCGATGAACGCTTCCTGCGGGATCTCGACGCGCCCGAACTGGCGCATCTTCTTCTTGCCTTCCTTCTGCTTGTCCAGAAGCTTGCGCTTGCGCGAGATGTCGCCGCCGTAGCACTTGGCGGTGACGTCCTTGGACAGAGCCTTGATCGTCTCGCGGGCGATGATCTTGCCGCCGATCGCCGCCTGGACGGGGATCTGGAACAGGTGGCGGGGAATCAGGTCCTTGAGCTTCTCGCACATGGCCCGGCCGCGCGATTCGGCGCGGGTGCGGTGGACCAGCATCGACAGGGCGTCCACCGGCTCGGCATTCACCAGGATCGACATCTTCACGAGATCGCCCTCGCGGTAATCCGAGACGTGGTAATCGAAGGAGGCATAGCCCTTCGAAATCGACTTCAGCCGGTCGTAGAAATCGAACACCACCTCGTTCAGCGGCAGGTCGTAGACCACCATGGCGCGCTTGCCGACGTAGTTGAGGTCGATCTGGACGCCCCGGCGGTCCTGGCAGAGCTTCAGAACGCCGCCGAGATACTCGTCGGGCGTCAGGATCGTGGCGCGGATCCAGGGCTCCTCGATCAATTCGATCTTCATGATGTCCGGCATGTCGGCCGGGTTGTGGAGTTCCTTCACCTCCCCGTCGCGCATCTTGAGGCGGTAGACCACCGAGGGCGCGGTCGAGATCAGGTCGAGGTTGAACTCGCGCTCAAGCCGCTCCTGGATGATCTCCAGGTGCAGGAGCCCGAGGAAGCCGCAGCGGAACCCGAAGCCGAGGGCGGCCGAAGACTCCATCTCGTAGGAGAAGGAGGCGTCGTTGAGCCGCAGCCGGCCCATGGCCGAGCGGAGGTTCTCGAACTCGGCCGCGTCCACCGGGAACAGGCCGCAGAACACCACCGCCTGGACTTCCTTGAAGCCCGGCAGCATCTCGGTGGTCTGGCGCTTGTCCTCGGTGATGGTGTCGCCGACGCGGGTGTCGGCCACTTCCTTGATCGAGCCGGTGAAGAAGCCGACCTCGCCCGGGCCGAGGGCGTCGATATCGGCCATCTTCGGCCGGAACACGCCGATCCGGTCGACGCCGTAGACCGCGTCGGCACCCATCATGCGGATGGTCATGCCCTTCTTGAGGGTGCCGTCGATGATCCGCACCAGCACGACGACGCCGAGATAGGCGTCGTACCAGCTGTCCACGAGGAGCGCCTTCAGCGGCGCGTCGCTCTTGCCCTTCGGCGGCGGCAGGCGGGTGACGATCGCCTCCAGCACCGCCTCGATGTTCAGCCCGGTCTTGGCCGAGATCGGCACCGCGTCGGAGGCATCGAGGCCGATCACCTCCTCGATCTGCTCCTTCACCCGGTCCGGCTCGGCCGCCGGCAGGTCGACCTTGTTGAGGACGGGCACGATCTCGTGGTTGGCGTCGAGCGCCTGATAGACGTTGGCGAGGGTCTGCGCCTCCACGCCCTGCGAGGCGTCGACCACGAGGAGGGACCCCTCGCAGGCGGCAAGCGAGCGCGACACCTCGTAGGCGAAGTCCACGTGGCCGGGCGTGTCCATCAGGTTCAGGACGTAATCCTTGCCGTCCTGCGCCTTGTATTCCAGGCGCACGGTCTGCGCCTTGATGGTGATGCCGCGCTCCTTCTCGATATCCATCGAGTCGAGCATCTGCTCGCTCATGTCGCGGAGCGCGACGGTGCCGGTGGCCTGGATCAGCCGGTCGGCCAAGGTCGATTTGCCGTGGTCGATATGTGCGACGATCGAGAAATTGCGGATGGATTCGATCGGGGCTGTCATCGGCATTCCGTTCGGGCGCACGCCGGCGCGCACCCTCTGACGTCGGGACGTATTCGAGAAGATCGGCTCCCGCGCGAGATAGCAGCGCCGCGGGAAGGCGCCAAGCGCGGCCTAAGCGCCTGAGGACTGGCGCCGTCGCGATGAGGGTCCCGTCCCGTCATTCCAGGCGGGCGCAGAAGGGCCCGAATACCGGAACCGCACCGGCTGGCGCCCTCGGATCCCGCCGGGTGTCCCGGTCGCGGGCTGCGCGTCGCGGTCCCGGAATGACGGAGGGCATGGACCCGGTCGTCCGATCCGCGGACAAACGACGGGGGCCGGAACGTGCCGGCCCCCGGGTGAACGACGGGACTGTCGCCGACGATCGTCCGTCCGATCAGCGACCGCGGTCGCGGATCAGGCGCTCGATCTCGGCCTCGCCATGGGAGCGCGCCTTGGCCTCGGTCGGATGTTTCCGGTCCGAGCGCTGGTGCAGCTTGCCGTGCTTGCGGATGCTCCACTGGAACAGGGAGCCGCTCTCGCCGACCGGCTCCACATCGAGGCTGAAGGGGTAGGTATCAGTCTGGGTATCGCTCATCGCCCCGATATGGGGCACGCAGCGACTTTTCGCCATGCCTGATCGTGAAGTCCTTGCGCGTTCACGCGTCCGCACCGGTCGCGCGCGCCCGCGCGGCCATGGCAACGAGACTTTTGCGCAGCGCACCCATGTCGGTGACGCGCTCCGGATAGGGGGCCCGGACGGTGCGATCGCCCGCCATCAGGTCCATGCCCTCGGGGTCGAGGCCGGTGAGCCGCCAGGGCAGCCCGGCCTCGCCGCCCGCGCCCGCGGCGTAGAGCGCCAACGCGTCCGCATGGTCGGCGTTCATATGCTCCACGGCGCCGCGCTCGCCGGCCACGATCGGCTGCGCGTCCGAGAGATCGAGGAGGAGCTGGTCCCGGGTCAGCGTCGCGGCCTTGGCGAAGCCGCCGTTGAGATGGCCGGCGTCCGGCGCGAGGGCGAAGAAGCCGAAATCGGGGAAATCGGCGTAGAGCTTGGCCTTCGGGTGGCGGGCCAGGAACCGCTCGCGCGCCCGCGCCTCAGTTGTCTGGACGGCGCGGCCGACCACCGTCAGCCGGGGATGGGCGAGGGGATCGCCCTTGCCGCCCTGCGCGAACAGCAGTGAGCAGCGCGGCTCGGCGAGCAGGTTGCGGGTATGGGCCGACAGCCGCGACAGCAGCATCAGCGGCGTGCCGTCCATGTCGGTGGCGATGGTGACGAGGGACGCGAAGGGCGTGCCGTCCGGATCCAAGGTCGCGAGGGCACCCGAACGGATGCTGCGCAGGAGCATCCGCGACAGGCCGATCGCGTCGAACGGCGCCGCTTCGGCGGGCAGCGGACGGGCCGGTCCGCCGGGACCCGGACCCGTGTCCATCGTCTCGCCCATCCGCGATTCCTCCCCGGTCCGAATTGCCGCCGCATTCCGCCGCCATGTTAGCGATCTGCCGCAGCGCGCGCGAGGCGTCTGAACCGCGTCAGATGGGCCGCGGCGTGCCGCTGTTACGGCCAAGCTATGACCGCCGCTCGCTTTTTCCGATCGGTCGTACTAAAGCACCTGTCCCTTTGCGTGTGCCGGGCTGCGCCGAAACTGCCCGGTTCGCGTTTTCGTCTGCCCCTCGTGGGCCGGGATGCGGCGCGGCCTGTGCGTAGAGCCGGGACTGCGCCTGAGCCCGTTCAGTCAGGGACCGCGCATGCCGACCATCGCCCTCGTCGACGACGACCGGAACATCCTCACCTCTGTGTCGATCGCGCTGGAGACCGAAGGTTACCGCATCCAGACCTACACGGACGGCGCCTCCGCCCTGGACGGTCTGCGCCATTCGCCGCCCGATCTCGCGATCTTCGACATCAAGATGCCGCGCATGGACGGGATGGAGCTTCTCCGACGCCTGCGGCAGAAATCCGACCTTCCCGTGATCTTCCTGACCTCGAAGGACGAGGAGATCGACGAGCTGTTCGGCCTCAAGATGGGCGCGGACGACTTCATCCATAAGCCGTTCTCGCAGCGGCTCCTCGTGGAGCGGGTCAAGGCGGTGCTCCGGCGCTTCGCCAAGGAGGCCCCCGGCAGCGCGCCCCGGGGCGAGGCCGAGGTGGCGGCCCGGTCGCTGGAGCGCGGCGCGCTGATGATGGATCCCGAGCGCCACACCTGCACGTGGAAGGGCGAGCCGGTGACCCTGACAGTCACGGAGTTCCTGATTCTGCAGGCGCTCGCGCAGCGCCCCGGCGTGGTGAAGAGCCGCAACGCCCTGATGGACGCGGCCTACGACGATCAGGTCTATGTCGATGACCGGACCATCGACAGCCACATCAAGCGGCTGCGCAAGAAGTTCAAGGTTACCGACCAGAGCTTCGACATGATCGAGACGCTCTACGGCGTCGGCTACCGCTTCAAGGAGGCGTGATCTCCAGGATCCGCCCCGTGACCGCCCGGACCACCCAGCCCCAGACCGAGGATGCCCCGCCCCGCGCCTCCCTGGCCCAGATTCTGTCCCGACCGCTCGGCCTGCCCCGCGCCGTGTGGGACGCAATCGGCCAGCGCGCCTCGTCGAGCCTGACGCGCCGCATCGTCGTCCTCAACCTCGTCGGGCTGATCGCGCTGCTCGTCGGGTTCCTCTACCTGAACCAGTTCCGCCAGGGCCTGATCCAGGCCCGGATCCAGAGCCTCGCCATCCAGGGCGAGATCATCGCGGGGGCGATCGCCGCCTCGGCCTCGGTGGACACCGACACGATCCGCATCGATCCCGACAAGCTGCTCCAGCAGCAGGCCGGCGAGGCGGCGGAGGAGGAATCGCAGCCGCTCGCCTTCTCGCTCAACCCCGAGAAAGTGGCGCCGCTCCTGTCGCGCCTCGTGACGCCGACGGGCAACCGCGCTCGGGTCTACGATCAGGAGGGCGGCCTCCTGTTCGACACCCGCACCCTGTTCAAGCGCGGCGACGCCAGCCGGCCCGATCCGCTGGAGCCCAAGCCCCACAAGCCCGGGATGCTCGAATCCGCCTTCGAGACGATCCAGGCGAAGCTCGGCGGCCTGTTCCGCAGCCGGACCGAGACCGCCGAGGAGACCGGGCCGGTGAACGGCCACTCCCTCCGGGAGGTCCAGGCGGCGCTCGGCGGCAACCGCGGCAGCCTCGTGCGCCGCAACAAGCTCGGCGAGACCACCGTGTCGGTGGCCGTGCCGATCCACCGGGCCGGCTCCGTCCGCGGCGCCCTGCTGATCTCGACCCAGGGCGATGCCATCGACCGGGTCATCGCCTCGGAGCGGTTCGGTCTGCTCCAGGTCTTCCTCGTCGCCTCGGCGGTGATGGTGGTGCTGTCGTTCCTGCTGGCCGGCGCCATCGCGGGGCCGGTGCGCCGCCTTGCCGAGGCCGCCGAGAAGGTCCGGATGGGCATCAAGACCCGCGAGGAAATCCCCGATTTCACCGAGCGGACCGACGAGATCGGCCATCTGTCCGGCGCCCTACGCGACATGACCCAGGCGCTCTACCGGCGGATCGACGCCATCGAGAGCTTCGCGGCCGATGTCAGCCATGAGCTGAAAAATCCGCTCACGTCGCTGCGCAGCGCGGTGGAAACCCTGCCCCTCGCCAAGACCGACGAATCCCGCGGCCGCCTGATGGCGATCATCCAGCACGACGTGAAGCGCCTCGACCGGCTGATCAGCGACATCGCGGACGCCTCGCGGCTCGATGCGGAACTCGCGCGCGCCGAAGCCCGGCGCGTGGATCTCCGGCGGCTTCTCACCACCGTCGTCTCCGTGGCCAACGAGCGGCGGCGCCCGAAGGACTGCCTGATCCAGCTCGACGTCGAATCGATCGGATCGGAGCAGGACGCGCCGTTCACGATCATCGGCCACGACAGCCGGCTCGGCCAGGTGGTCAACAACCTCCTCGACAACGCTCGGTCGTTCTCGCCGAGCGACGCGAAGGTCCGGGTGGTGCTGCGCCGGGTCCGCGGTGAGGTGGAGATGATCTGCGAGGACGAGGGTCCGGGCATCCCGGAGCACGCCCTGGAGCGGATCTTCGAGCGCTTCTACACCGACCGGCCCGAGCAGGGCTTCGGCCAGAATTCAGGGCTCGGCCTGTCCATTTCCCGCCAGATCGTCCAGGCCCATCGCGGCACGATCCGCGCCGAGAACCGGCCCGGCGCCCCGGATGAGGATGGCGAGCCCACCGTGCGCGGCGCCCGCTTCGTGGTCCGCCTGCCGGCGGCCCCGCGGCAACTCCACGCCTGATGCTCACCCTTCACGGCGCCTGTATCGCGCTGTGCGAGACCGGGATCCTGATTCGCGGCCCGTCGGGCGCCGGCAAATCCAGTCTCGCGCTCCTGCTCGCCGCCGCGGCCGACGGGGCCTTCGTGGCCGACGACCGCGTCGTCTGCACGGTGCGCGAAGGGCGACTCGTGGCCTGTCCCCATCCGAGCCTCGCCGGACGGGTCGAGATCCGGGGGCAGGGGATCCTGCCCGTGGCCGAGCTCGGCATCCCGTTCCGCCCGGATGTGGTTCTGGATCTTGCCGTCGATCTCGTGGAGACGGCACCGCGCCTGCCGGAGCCTCCCGAGGCGGCGGCGCTCCTCGGCCTGACCCTGCCGCGCCTCGTTCTCGACCGGGGCGTGCGCGCCGCCGGCCTCGCGCCGCTGCTCATCCGTGCGGCACTGCGAAAGCATCGGCCGTGACTTCGCAGCCGCACAGGCGGTTCGATTCGCCTAAGACTGGTATACCCCCATGGCGCAGCCGCTGCGGCCGTGGCATGATCGCGGAAATGTCCGGGCAAAAAAGTCGCGTTCGCCTTGTGGGGGGCTGTGCGATGCACAACATGGCGGCATTCACAGGACGTTGGAACACGTGTCGATGATTGGCATGGTGCTCGTAACTCACGGGCTACTGGCGACCGAGTTCAAGGCCGCTCTGGAGCACGTGGTCGGCCCGCAGGATCAGATCGAGACGATCACGATCGGGCCGGAAGACGATATGGAATTGCGACGGCGGGACATCATGTCCGCGGTCTGTCGGGTGAATACCGGTGAGGGCGTGGTCGTGCTCACCGACATGTTCGGCGGCACGCCGTCGAACCTCGCCCTGTCCTGCATGAACGGCGGCTCGGTGGAGGTCGTGGCGGGCATCAACCTGCCGATGCTGATCAAGCTGGCCAGCGTCCGCGACGAGGAGAAGCTCGGCGACGCCGTGCTTCACGCCCAGGAAGCGGGCCGCAAATACATCAACGTCGCCTCGCGGGTTCTGGCGGGGAAGTAGTCTTCACGATCAGGCTTCCAGTACGGCCGCGGTCGGGGTCGTCCGCCGCGTGCTCACGGTGATTCCCACGGAGGCCGCGATCACCAATCCGATCGCCAGCCATTGGATGGGACTGATTCGCTCCCCCAGGAGAACGAGGCCGGCGCAGGCCGCCACGGCGGGTTCCAGGCTCATCAGGACGCCGAAGCTCTTCCGGTCGAGCCGGCGCAGGGCGAACATCTCCAGGGAATAGGGCAGGGCACTCGACATCACTGCCACGCCAAGGCCTGCGGCCAGGATGCCGGGGGTGAGCAGGGCCGGTCCGGCCTCCGACAGGCCGAAGGGCGCCACCACGATGGCCGCCGTGAACATGCCGAGGGACACGGCCTGGCCGCCGTCGATCCGCCCCGCGCGCTGTCCGAACAGGATGTAGAGCGCCCAGCACAGGGCCGCGCCGAGATCGAGCAGGATCCCGATCGGATCGAGTCCGTCCTGACCGGAGATCGGCAGGAGCAGCGCGAGTCCGGCGACCGCCACGCCGATCCACAGGAAATCCGACCGGCGGCGCGACGCGATCAGAGCGACGGCCAGCGGCCCGACGAACTCGATGGCCACGGCCGGTCCGAGGGGCAGCCGTGCCAGTGCGAGATAGAACAGGAGGTTCATCAGCCCGAGAGCCGTCCCGTAGAGGGCGATCCAGCCGGCCTCGCGCGCCGGGAGGCTGCGCCGCCACGGCCGCCAGACGGCAACGAGGATCAGTGCCGAGAAGCCGACCCGCAGGGCGGACGTCCCGGATGCACCGACCGCCGGAAACAGGCTCTTGGCGAAGGTCGCTCCGCTCTGGAGGGAGACCATGCCGGTCACCAGCGCGGCGACCGAGAGCATCGTGTCGCCGAGGCCGAATCTTATGCGTGACACGCGTCGACATTCCCCAGCACCGCGCCCCGGCGCGGGCCTAGCAGACGCGGCGGCCGCCAAGGGCCGCGCCGGGCCGCATGGCTCACGCCACCCTCAATCATGACTGGAGGTTCCGGGACCGCGTCGCGAAGCCCGGGCTCGCCTCTGGCGCTCCGGCGTGGCGCTCCGGCGCGGCGCTCCGGAATGACGGCGTGGCCGCAAACCGGAGCGCGGATGACGTCCAGGTCCTAGAGGATGAACCGACTCAGATCGGCGTTGGACGCCAAGTCCTGAACCCGCTCGCGCACATAGACCGCGTCGATCGGCACCGTCTCGCCGGAGCGGTCTGTGGCGGTGAAGGAGATCTCGTCGATCACCCGTTCGAGAACCGTCTGGAGCCGGCGGGCACCGATGTTCTCCACCGAGGAATTCACCTCGACCGCGACCCGGGCGAGCGCGTCGACGGCGTCGTCCGTGAAGGACAGGGTCACGCCCTCCGTTTCCATCAGCGCGACCGTCTGCTTGATCAGGCTCGCCTCGGTGGCGGTGAGAATCTGCTTGAAGTCGTCCACCGTCAGCGGCTGCAACTCCACGCGGATCGGCAGGCGGCCCTGCAGCTCGGGCAGGAGGTCGGACGGCTTCGAGACGTGGAAGGCGCCCGAGGCGATGAACAGGACGTGGTCCGTCTTCACCGGGCCGTGCTTGGTGGCGACCGTGGTGCCCTCGATCAACGGCAGAAGGTCGCGCTGTACGCCCTCGCGGGACACGTCGCCGGAGGACCGGCCCTCGCGGGCGCAGATCTTGTCGATCTCGTCGAGGAACACGATGCCGTTGTTCTCGACCTCGCCGATCGCCTCGCGGACCAGCGCCTCGTCGTCGACGAGCTTATCGGATTCCTCGGCCATCAGGGGCGCATAGGCGTCCCGGACCAGGATCCGGCGCGGCTTGCCGCGCTGGCCGCCGAGTGCCTTGCCGAGCATGTCGCCGATGTTGATCGCGCCCATGGAGGCCCCCGGCACACCGGGAATCTCGAACATCGGCATGCCCGTGGGGGCGCCGGAGGTCAGCTCCAGCTCCACCTCCTTGTCGTCGAGCTCGCTGTTGCGGAGCTTACGCCGGAAGCTGTCACGGGTGGCCTGGCTGGCGGTCGGCCCGACGAGGGCGTCGAGGAGGCGGTTCTCGGCCGCGGCTTCGGCCTTGGCCTTCACGCCCTCGCGCTTTACCTGCCGGGTCAGGCCGATCGCCACTTCGACGAGATCACGGATGATCTGCTCGACATCGCGGCCGACATAGCCGACCTCGGTGAACTTGGTGGCCTCGACCTTGAGGAACGGGGCGTTGGCGAGCCGGGCGAGGCGGCGGGCGATCTCGGTCTTTCCGCACCCGGTCGGCCCGATCATCAGGATGTTCTTGGGCGCGACCTCCTCGCGGAGCGGACCGATCAGCTGCTGGCGTCGCCAGCGATTGCGCAGCGCGATCGCCACGGCGCGCTTGGCGTCGTGTTGCCCGACGATGAAGCGATCGAGTTCGGACACGATCTCGCGCGGAGAGAACGTCGTCACCGCTGTGCCATCCCTGTTCCCGGCCCGAAATCGGCCCCGCGCCGGGAATGGGGTCCCACGCGGCCCCGCGCAAGGGGGCGCCGCGTGGGCCGATAGCCGCCTCAATGCGCTGCCGGCACCGCTGTAACGCCGGGCTTGTCGTGCTGGCCGAACCGCTCGACGAGGGTCGAGCTGGCGGCGTTGAGGCCGACGACCTCGACGAGGCGCCCGCGGGCGCGGGCCTTCAGCACCACCCGGTCGAGGGCTGCGACGGCCGAGATGTCCCAGAAATGCGCCGCGTTGACGTCGATCACGAGACGCTCGACCGGCTCCAGCACGTCGATCGCCTCGGAGAACGTGCCGGCGGAGGCGAAGAACACCTGCCCGGTGATGGCGTAGGTGCGGGTCCGGCCATCGGCCGAGAGGCTGGAGGTGATCCGGTTGAGACGGGAGACCTTGCCGGCGAAGAACACGCCCGAGAGCAGCACGCCGACCAGCACGCCGATGGCGAGATCCTTCGTGGCCACGACGACCAGGACGGTGGCCAGCATCACCGCGGAGGATGGCAGCGGGTTGGTCCGCAGGCGGGCCAGGGAACGCCAGGAGAAGGTGTTGATCGAGACCATGATCATCACGGCGGTCAGGGCCGCCACGGGCACCACGGCGAGCAGATCCTGCAGCGCCACGAGGAGCAGCAGCAGGAAGGCGCCGGCCACCAGCGTCGAGAGGCGGCCGCGGGCGCCCGAGGAGACGTTGATCACCGACTGGCCGATCATCGCGCAGCCGCCCATGCCGCCGAACACCGCGGAGGCCATGTTGGCCACGCCCTGGCCCATGCATTCGCGGTTCTTGTCGCTGCCCGTGTCGGTCAGGTCATCAACGATCTGCGCGGTGAGCAGGCTCTCCAGCAGGCCGACCGCGGCCAACGTCGCCGCGTAGGGCAGAAGGATCCGCAGGGTCTCGAAGGTGAGGGGCACGTCCGGCAGGGCGAAGCTCGGCAGCGCCGAGGGCAGGGCGCCGAGATGGGCGACCGTGCGGACGTCGAGGTGGAAGATCGCGGTGATCGCCGTCAGCACCGCGATGGCGATGAGCGGGGCGGGAATCGCGCGGGTGATCCGCGGCACGCCGTAGATGATCGCCAAGCCCAGGGCGATGAGCCCGTAGGTCGCCGGCGTGACGCCGGTCAGTTCGGGCATCTGCGCCAGGAAGATCAGGATCGCCAGGGCGTTGACGAAGCCGGTCATCACCGACTGCGAGACGAACCGCATCAGCCGGCCCAACCGGAGGAGGCCGGCCAGGATCTGGATCACGCCCATCAGGATGGTGGCGGCGAAGAGGTACTGCACCCCGTGGTCGCGCACGAGCTCGACCATCACGACGGCGGTGGCGGCGGTGGCGGCCGAGATCATGGCGGGGCGGCCGCCCGCGAAGGCGATGGTGCAGGCGATGACCACGGAGGCGTAGAGACCAACCTTCGGGTCGACGCCGGCGATGACCGAGAAGCCGATGGCCTCGGGGATCAGCGCGAGGGCGACGACGATCCCCGAGAGGGTGTCGCCGCGGATTTTGGATGTCCACGACCGGAGAAACCCGGTCTGTCCGGGTGAGCTGAGTGACATGCTTGATTCCGCACGAGCGGCGTGCCCGCGTCGCTGGCGGGTCATGGCGCGTCTCGAATGCGTGGTCCGGCGGATCGGCGGCCGGAAGAGCCACCCGGGCTTTCACCGGGTCCTTGCGAATGCGCGGACCCTAGGGGCCTGCGCGCTGCAATGCAACATCCGCGCGCAGCGGAGGGACCGTCAGGCCGCCCGGACCTGCGCCACGAAGCCCGCCACCTCGCTCCCCAGCCCGTTGGAGCGGCGGGCGATGTCGGCGGCGGCCGCCAGCACCTCCGCGGCGCTCGCGCCGGTCTCGCGGGCTGCACCCAGGACCAGCGCCATGGTCTCGGTGACGGAGCGGGTGCCGCTCGCGGCCTCCGAGACGCTGCGGGCGATTTCCTGCGTGGCCAATTGCTGCTCCTCGACGGCCGCGGCCACACCGAGGGCGATGCCGTGGACCTGCTCGATCGTGCCGCCGATCTCCTCGATCGCGGCGACGGCCTCGTGGGTCGCCGCCCGCATGGCGGCGATCTGCCCGGCGATCTCTTCGGTGGCCTTGGCGGTCTGGGTGGCCAGATCCTTGACCTCGGTGGCGACGACCGCGAAGCCGCGTCCGGCCTCGCCGGCGCGGGCGGCCTCGATCGTCGCGTTGAGCGCCAGCAGGTTGGTCTGGCCGGCAATCGTGGAGATGAGGGAGACGACCTGCCCGATGCCCTCGGCGCTGCGGGCGAGGGCCTGGACGCTCGTCCGGGTCCGCCGCGTCGCTTCGACGGCCCCCTCGGCCGCGGTGGAGGTCTGCGTGACCTGAACGCCGATCTCGCTCGCCGTCGCGGCGAGTTCCTCGGTGGCGGCGGCGACGGCCTCGACGTTGTAGGCGGTGGTCTCGGCGGCGCGGGTCACGGCCTGGGACTGCGTGCCGGCGTGATCGGCGTTGCCCGCCATGGTGGCGGCGGCGCGTTCCAAGCCGGCTGCCGCTCCGGCCAGGTGATCGACCAGCCCGCCGAGGTTGCTTTGGAACTGATCGGCGAGCCCGGCCATCTCGGAACGCTTGCGCGCCGCCGTATCGACCCGCATCCGCTCGTGCTCGTGCCGGAGGGTCTCGGCCTCGCGCATCGTGTCGCTGAAGACCTGCATGCTGGTCCAGATCGCCCCGATCTCGTCGCGCCCCGGCTTGATCGCGGGCAGGGTCAGGTCGCCGCGCGAGAGGCGCTGGATCGCCTCCGAGACCGCCCGCAGCGGCCGGGCGATCTGCCGCTGCCCGATGAGCAGGCCCAGAGCGCAGCAGATCGCGGTTCCGGCCAGCGCGAGGCCGAGGAGGAGCAGAGTCCGCGCCTGGAACAGCGCCTGGGTGTCCGACTTGATCGCCGCCATCTCGGTCCGGCCCTGCTTCACCAGGGCATCGATGCTCGCCTGGAAGACTTTGCGGTTGGCGCGATTGGCGTCGTTGAAGCCGAGTTCGGCGGCCGCCTTGGGGCCGGTCGTGTCGCCCGCCTCCGCGAGGGCGCTGCGCAGGGTCCGGAACGCCTCGGCATTGCGCACCATGGCGTCGAAGAGCGGGCGCTCGGCCTCGGTGACGCGCGGCGCCCAGTCCGCCCGGAGCGCGTCCATCTCGGCCAGACCCTTGCGGATGCCGGCGGTGTACTTGGCCGCCTCCGTCCGGTCTGCGGAGGCGTAGACGCCCCGCGAATCCATGGTCACTTCGGCGGCGAGGCGGTTGAAGTTGGCGGCGTCGAGCGCCCGGATTGAGGCGTTCTCGACGCTCGTGAGGGAGTGCTCGAAGCTTCTCAGCGTCGCGACGCTGACCCCGGCTACGATCAGCGTCGTCAGGCTGCACGCGCCGACGAAGCCCAGAAGTTTTCCGCCGATTTTCATTGAGATCCAACCGCAGAGGCTCGATTGGCGCTAAAATGCCGGTTATTCGTCAAAGCCGCGTAAACTAATCGCCGTCGGCATTATTTGTTTTGACGAACGGGCCTCCGTCGCCGGAAGCCCGCTGCGCGGCACCGCTCACGCCGCGCGGACGCTCACGAGGAACCGGTCGACCTCGGCGGTCAGCTTCTCCGATTGCCGCGAAAGCTCGGACGCCGCGTCGAGCACCTGGCCGGCCGCCATGCCGGTCTCCTCGGCGGCGCCCGCGACACCCGAGATGTTGCTCGTCACCTCGCCGGCGCCGACCGCCGCCTGCGCGACATTCCGGACGATCTCCTGCGTGGCCGCGCCCTGTTGCTCGACTGCGGCGGCGATCGAGGTGGCGACGCCACTGATCTCCCGGATCCGCTCGGTGATGCCGCCGATCGACGTCACGGCCTGACCGGTCACCGCCTGGATCTGCGCGATCTGGCCGGAAATCTCGTGGGTCGCCTTCGCGGTCTGCTCGGCCAGCGCCTTCACCTCGGCGGCGACGACGGCGAAACCCTTGCCGGCGGCACCGGCGCGGGCGGCCTCGATGGTGGCGTTCAGCGCAAGCAGGTTGGTCTGGCCGGCGATGTTCGAGATCAGACCGACCACGTCGCCGATCCGCGATACGGAATTGCTCAGCTCCTGGACCAGGGCGCCGGTCTGGTCGGCGTCCGAGACGGCCCGCTGCGCCAGATGGGCCGAACCGTCCACCTGCCGGCCGATTTCCTGGACCGAGGAGCCCAGCTGCTCGGCCGCCGCCGCCACCGTGTTCACGTTGGTGGCCGCCTCTTCGGCGGCTGCCGCCACCGTGGTCGACTGGCTCGACGTCTCGGAGGCGGTCGCCGACATGGTCCGCGCGGTCGCCTGCAGCTCCGTGGCCGAGGACGACACCATCCCGACGATCCCGCCCACGGCGCGATCGAAGCTGTCGGCCAGCTCGATCATGGTCCGCCGCCGCTCGGCGGCCGCCGCGGTGTCGGCGATCTGCTTGATCTCGGCATCCTCGGCCGCCTTCCTAGCGACCATGGTCTTGATTCCCTCCACGGCCCGCCCGACCGCGCCGATCTCGTCGCCGCGTCGGGCCTCTGCGATCTCGGCCTCGATCTCACCCCGGGCCATCCGCTGGAGCACCGCGACGAGCCGGCCGAGCGGGCGGGTCAGCATCGCGAAGACCAGGAACGCCAGGAGCACTGCAATGACGACGCTGGCCACGCTGCCGAGAAGACTGGCGAGATAGGCCGCGCTGAACGAGCGCCCCTGTTCGTCGCTGCGGGCCGCGAGAAGCTCCCGCTCGGCCTGGTCCGCGTCGGCAAGCTTCGCGCGCAGGGCGTCCATGGACGCCTTCCCGGCGCCGCTCGCCTCGATCTGGCGCGCCGCGTCGAGCTGGCCCGCCTCGACGAGGGCGATCTCGTTCCGGGCGATGTCGTTCGACCAGGTCGCGGCCAAGCTGTTCACGGCCGCCAGGCGCGCCTGCTGCGCTGCGTTGTCCACCGTGAGCGCCTGCGCGGTCTCCAGCGCCGCCTTGTAGGCCTTCTGGCCGTTGCGGAACGGCTCCAGAAATTTCGGGTCGCCCGAGAGCAGGTAGCCGCGGAGCCCCGTTTCCTGGTTCAGCATCGACTGCGTCACGCCGTCGAGCGCAGAGATGACCTGGTAGGTATGCTCCGTAAGATGATTGACCCGCTCGATCGACGTTAGATGACTGTATCCGATCGCGCTGATCCCAACCGTTACCGCCGCTAAGCTGCCGAAGGCGGCGGTCAGTTTCGTCACGATGCGGACGTCATTAATCGATCGCATAGTTCAGCCCTCAGCGCGCATGTTGCGCGACGAATTTTGCTTATTATGGGCCGACTATGCATTTTACAGCGTGAAAATTCCCTTACCGATGCAGTCGTCGTTGTAAATCTCGGCTGGAGCTGTGCCGCGAGATGGCGGACCCGGCGCTCAAATTTCAGTGATGGATCCGGAAGCTCTCGTACGCAGTAGATGAAGCGCACGAAATTTATCTAATCTGACCGTTTTTACATCAATAAATTGATTGATCGTCGAATTTTCATTGTGAAATTTAGGATCGAGGGGATCTCATGAAGTCGGCTGGAGCCGCTTCTTTTCCTCATTGCACGCGAATACGACCTGCAGGGCAGAGCCCGCTGCGGGTGCGATGGGGATGCACTGCTTAGCCCGCCCCGGCGGGGCATGAGCGCCCCGACGATCCGGATGCGGGCGGCCACGGTGCGAGAAGCGGCGTCGATCGTACGGTATCGACGCCGGCTCAGGCCGCAGCCGCGGGAGGTCAGGCTTCGAGGGTCTCGATCACCAGATTGCCGTTCGTGTAGACGCAGATCTCCGCGGCGATGCCCATGGCGCGCCGGACGATCGCCTCTGCATCGAGGTCTCCGTCTTCCAGCGCGCGGGCGGCCGCCAGGGCGTAATTGCCGCCCGAGCCGATGGCCATGACGCCGCTTTCCGGTTCCAGCACATCGCCGGAGCCCGACAGAAGCAGGCTGACATCGCGGTCAGCGACCAGCATCATCGCCTCGAGGCGGCGGAGGTAGCGATCCGTCCGCCAATCCTTGGTGAGTTCGACGCAGGCCCGCGTCAGCTGACCGGGATATTGCTCAAGCTTGGCTTCGAGGCGTTCGAACAGGGTGAAGGCGTCAGCCGTGGCGCCGGCGAAGCCGCCGATCACCGCGCCCTTGGCCAGGCGCCGGACCTTGCGGGCATTCCCCTTCACGATGGTCTGGCCCAGGCTGACCTGACCGTCGCCGCCGATGACGACACGGCCGCCCTTGCGCACCATCAGGATCGTGGTCGCGTGCATCTGGGGCACCGCGCCCCGGTCTTCGTACCTGAATGCGTCCTGGCTCAAGGTTCGGCTCCGCTCTCGATCGCGCCGAGATGGGGAGCTTCGCCGGCCGAGTCCAGCCGGAAGGGGCGGTGGGGCGCCCTCTATTCGGCCACAGGCTCGAAGCTCCGCACAGGACCCGCATCCTGCAGGATCGATTGCGCCGCGGCCTCGGCCAGGAGGGCGTAGCCGCGATCGGCCATGTGGAGCCCGTCGGCGGCGAAGAGCTGCTTGGTGGTCAGCTTACCCTCGCGCACCCAGCCGTGCATGAGATCGGCACGGCGGATCACCGGAACGTCGAGGTCGTCGCCGATGCTGCGGACCGCGTCACGGAAGCGGGAGGCGCCCGGCGTGGCTTCCAGCTTCGGGCACCATTGCGGCTCCATCAGCACCACGTCAATCCCGGCCTCGCGGATCCGGCGGATGGCCGACACGGTGGCCTCGCGGAAATGTTCGACCGAGACCCCGCGCAGCGGGTCGTTGCTGCCCGTCTGCCAGATCACGAGCTGCGGTTCGGCCGCGATAACGTCCCGGTCGAGCCGCGCCAGCATGTCGTCGACGTGCTCGCCGCCGATCCCGCGATTGATGACCGCGACGTCGATTCCGTGCAGCTTCTTGCGCAGGTCGATCTGGAGGCGGGCCGGGTAGGCGTTGGCCGGGGTCGACGCGCCGATACCCTGCGTCGAGGACGAGCCGAAGGCCACGATCTTCAGCGGTGCGCCGATGGCGATCTGACGGGCGACGTGCGGCAGGTCTGGGCTCTCACGCAGGTCGAGACCCAGCATGTCGAGCGATTCGGGCAGGAGGTCCGCATAGGCCAGAACCGCCGTCGGCAGGACCAGCAAGGCGCTGAGCAAGCCCAGACGGCGCAGCAGTTTGCGGGCGGGGAAGGCAGTGTTCAGCGACTTGGACACGGGACCGACGGCTCCGGCTCTCGTGAGCGTTAGATACAGTCTGACACACGGTGCTGAAAAGAGCGGTTCCGTGCCGAGCTTGAAAACACACTGAATTCGTAACGCAAAATTAGGCGGCTTTTGGGGCTGGCGACCGGCCGGCCCCCGAAACGGCGCCGACGCGACGTTTCGGCAGGATGCTGCCGCATTCGGCATGAACCATGCGACCGGTGCTGGGCGCATCTCCGTGAGGGCGGCGGAGCGCGTGGTCAGGGTTTCGGGCGCGATCCCCGACCGGCTTGAGGCCTCCATGAACCGTCCCCCGGTCGGCCGCTTGCGCATCGCGATCCTCACGCACTCGACCCATCCGCGCGGCGGCGTGGCCCACGCTCTGGCTCTCGGAGAGGCCCTGTGCCGGCTCGGCCACGAGGCGGTCGTCCACGCCCCCGATCCGACCGGACGCGGCTTCTTCCGCGCGGCGCGATGTCCGGCGATCTCGGTCGCGGCTAAGCCGGCGGGCGGATCGGCTGCCGCGCTGGTCGGTGCCCGGATCGCCGACTACCTCGCCCATTTCTCCACCCCCGCCGCCTGCGACTTCGATGTGTTTCACGCCCAATGCTGCATCAGCGGCAACGCCCTCGCCACGTTGACCCGCCGCCGCCTCATCCCGGGCTTCGTGCGCACCGTGCACCACATCGATGCGTCTACGGATGCGCAGCTTGCGCAGTGGGAGGAGCGGGCGATCCTCGATGCCGGGCGCCTGCTCTGCCTCAGCCGGACCTGGGCGGCGACGCTGGCCGTGGAATACGGCGCCCGGGCCGAGGTGGTCGGCACCGGCGTGGATAGCGCGACCTACACGCCCGATCCCGGACCGGAGGACGAGGCCCTCCGTCGACGTCTCGGACTCGGCGGCGGCCCGGTCTTCCTCAGCGTCGGCGGGTTCGAGGCGCGCAAGAACACGTTGGCGGTGATCGAGGCCTTCGCGGCCCTGCGCCGCGCCCATCCCGGCGCGCAGCTCGTCGTGGCCGGCGGCGCCTCGCTGCTCGACCATGCGGGATACGAGGCCCGCTGCTGCGCCGCCCTCGAGCGCGAGGGGCTCGCGGTCGGCACCGGCCGTCCGGTGATCCGCACCGGCCCGGTGGACCAGGCAGACATGCCGAGCCTCTACCGGATCGCCGATACCCTGGTGTTTCCCTCGCTCATGGAAGGCTACGGCCTGTGCGTCCTGGAGGCCATGGCCTGCGGCACGCCGGTGATCGTCTCCGTCCGTCCGCCCTTCACCGAGTATCTCGCCCCCGGCGAGGCCCTGTCGGTGAACCCGGAAGACACGGGCGCCATCGCGGCGGCCATGGAGGCGAGTCTCGAACCGGGCCGGCGGGGGCGCCTGCGCAATGCCGGCCGGGAGGTCGCCCGGGCCCATGTCTGGGACGCCTGCGCCGCGCGCCACCTGCCGACCTACGCGGAACTGGCGCCCCGGGACGCGCCGGTGCTGCCGGCCGCGACGGGGGCCGCGGCCTGGAACACCCTTCGGATCCCCCGCGATGCCTGAGATGCGTTTCCATATCCGCTGGCCGGACGGCACCCGCGAGGCCTGCTACGCGCCCTCGTTGGTGATCAAGGAGCACCTCGCGGTCGGGCAGGACTATCCCGTCGCGGAATTCGTCGCCCTGAGCCGCCTTGCCCTGGGCATCGCCAGCGCGCGCGTCCGCGCCCGCTACGGGTTTCCCTGCGGCCGCGCCGAGGCGCAGCTCGCCCGGATCGAGGAAACCGCGCGCCGGCAGGCGCCGGGAACCGTGTACGTCGAATCCTTCGAGGTCTGACGCCGGGCTTCGATCGGCCCGGCCGCGGGGCTTCGGACCTCAGGGGACGGGAGCGCCGTCCCCGACGAGCGGCGTTGCGGCGAGGCGACGCAGGACGGGTGAGCGTCCCCGGCGGGTTGTCCGCAGGATCGATGGGACGAGGACAGGCGTCGGCGATGATGACCCGAATTGCGGCGGCCCTGGTCCTGGCCGCGTCACCCGCCGCGGCGCAGACGCGGCCGTCCAGCACGGCCATGACCTGCCAGCAGACGATCCGCCTCGTTCAGGCCCGGGGCGCCCTGGTCCTGGGGACCGGCGGCATGACCTACGACCGGTTCGTCCGCGACCGGTCGTTCTGCGAGCCCACCGAGATCGCCAAGCGCGCCTTCCGTCCGACCCGCGACAACCCGAACTGCCTGATCGGCTACACCTGCTACGAGCCGGGGGCCGGCGACTGGTTCGGCGCTGACTACTAGTCCGCTTACTGGTCCGCGGCGTCGTTGGAGTGCCCCGGCGGCCGTCAGCCCGCGTCCGGTGCGGCGCGCGCGGGTTCGAGGGCCACGATCACCCGGCGATCCCCCGCCCGGCGGGTGAAGCCCGTCGCGTCGAGGTGCTCCAGCAGGGGGATCGAGAACTTGCGCGAGATTCCCAGCGTGGCGCCCGCTTCCCGGGCCAGGAAGCCCATGTCGGGCGTCCCGGCCTCGGGGAAGGCCTCCACGAGGCGGGTCTTGGCGGTGGCGACCGCCTCCCGGTGGAACAGGACGGCGCGGCGCTGGACCCGGTCGACGGCGCGGATCACCGTGCCGGCGCCCACGAGGTAGGTGAGCGCTTCGCGCCGCCGCACGTCGCGTCCGATGGCCTCCGCCTCGTCGGGCGGGCTGAGTCCGGCGCGGCGGAAGACCTGCTCCAGCCGGCGGGCGGCCTCGCTCTCGTTGCGGGCCGGGTCGAACTCGGCTCGCCGCCACAGGGCGCCCGCCTGGGCGACAGCGCCCGCGGCCGCGAGGTCGCGCAGCACCGCACCGGTCACCGTCTCGGGCAGCGCCAGGGCACGGGCGAGCCGCTCCAGGGCGATCCCGTGATCCATCGGGTTGTCGCGGTGATGGTGGGCGAGGGCCGCCAGCGTGCCGCTGCGCAGGGCCGCGAAGGCCGCGGCGCCGATGTAGCGGTTGCCGATCGCGCGGGCGCCCGCTTCGGAGAGAATCTGCCGGGCGCGCTCCGGCGCGATGCCGGCGATCCGGGCGAGTTCGGTGAGGGGTGCCCCGGCCGCGCCCAGCTGACCGAGGCGGACCGTGATCGCCTCTCCGGCATGGCCTGCCGCGAGTGCGGCCAGGTCCGCCATGACCCGCGGGTCGTGGCGCCGACGGCGGCGGCTCGCCGGATCGAGGATCCGCCCGCCTGCCACCGTGACGGAGGGCGAGTCGAGCCGCAGCACGAAAGGCTCCCGTGCCGGCACGGCGACCGGTTCGCCGAGATGGAGTTGGGCCTGGGTGCTGGCGCCGGGCTCCAGGGCATCACGGTCGAGCAGGCGCAGCCGCGCCTCGACCTCGGTGGTCCCGAACAGAAGGCGACAGGCCGAGCCGCCCGCCAGGGCGTCCGCACCGGCCGCCGCGGTGATCGCCACGTCGAGCCAAGCGCTCGGGGCGAGCAGGCCCGGCGGCGACAAAGCCTGCCCGCGGGCGACCTCGTCGAGGTCGATCCCGCGCAGGGCGACGGCGGTGCGGCGCCCGGGCTCGGCGCGCTCCACCGCACGTCCGTGAATCTGGAGGCCACGCACCACCGCCGTGCGGCCGCCGGGCGCGATCTCCACCGTGTCGCCGACGGCGAGCGGTCCGCGCCGCAGCGTCCCGGTGACGACGGTGCCGAATCCCGGCCGGGAGAAGACCCGGTCCACCGGAAGATACGGGAAGCCGTCGTCGCGGCTGGGCTCCGTCTCGTCCAGCAGCCCCGACAGGGCGGCCGACAGCTCCGGCAGGCCGGCGCCGGTGACGGTCGACGTCGCGATGACCGGACCGGCCGCGATCCCCGCGCGGGCGGCGGCGGCGGCGATCTCGGCCGCGCGGGCCGCCACGGTCTCGGGCGTCGCCAGGTCCGCCTTGGTCAGCGCCAGCACGCCGCGGCGCACGCCGATGAGGCGGGCGATCTCCAGATGCTCCACCGTCTGCGGCTTGATGCCCTCGTGCGCGTCCACCGCCAGCAGGACGGCCCGCATGCCGGTGGCGCCGGAAATCATGGCGCGGACGAACCGCTCGTGGCCCGGCAGATCCACGAGGTCGATCTCACCGCGATCGGACGCCAGCAGCGCGAAGCCCGGCACGATGGATACGCCGCGGGCGCGCTCCTCCTTCAGCCGGTCGGTCTCGACGCCCGTGAGCGCCCGGACGAGGGCCGTCTTGCCGTGATCGACGTGCCCGATCACGCCGACGAGGAGTGTCTTCAATGCAGTCACCGACCGGACCATCTCCGCGGTGCCGCCGTCCACCCGGGGCGCACCGCTCGCGCGAAAGAAGAATCCGCCGCGCCGGCGCGTTGCGGCGCCGTTGGCCGCCGGACGGTCGGGGCGGGGGCGTGCGCGGCAGATGGATTGTGGACAATTTGTCTTGCCACGTCGTGCCGTTCCGGGAAAGCGCGTTTTTAACGCAGTGCAGCATGGGGCTTCCGTGCCGGAGTGCCGCGCTCTCTGCTTGACGCCGGGAGGCCTGCCGCCTTTGGTGGATCGGGTGCGTCGGACGGTCACGCCCCGATGCCGATGCCGCGGGGGCCGATGCAACCCAGGGGCATCTGTGCATCGTTAGGCGAGGCAGGTCATCAAGAGGAGCGTATGAGCGACACCGAGAGCCACGCCGCCGAGGAACCCCGCGAGGTCGAGTTGAAGCTCGACTGCGCCGGTGCGGACCTGACGGCGCTCGCGTCCCACCCCCGGCTGAAGCACGCGGCGACAGCCGAGCCCGAACGGTTGGTCACCACCTATTACGACACCCCCGACGGCGCGCTTCGCGAGGCCGGCTTGACCCTCCGGGTGCGCGCTAAGGGCGGCCGGCACGTCCAGACCGTGAAGGCCGGGAGCGGCGGCGTCGGCTTGTTCGACCGGGCCGAGTGGGAAACCGAGATCGCCGGGGAAGCGCCGGACCCGGCCGCCTGGGCCGACACGGCGGCGGCGCGGATCCTGCGCAAGGCCGACGCCCCGCTGGAGCGGGTCTTCTCCACCGTCGTGATGCGCCGGGAGATCCCGGTGGAGCAGGGCACGTCCCGGATTCTCGTCACGCTGGACGAGGGCCAGGTCGAGACTGCGCGGGGCCATGCACCGCTCTGCGAAGTCGAGCTGGAACTCCAGGACGGCGACCCGGCCGACCTGTTCGTCCTGGCCCAGTCCCTCGCCGAGACCGTGCCGCTGCGCCTCGGCGTGCGCGCGAAGAGCGCCGTCGGCTACGCCCTGCTCGAGGGGCGCGGCCCGGCGGTGGTGAAGGCCGAGCCGGTGGACCTGCCGGAGGGAGCGAGTGCCGGGGACGTCTTCCGTCACGTGGCACGCGCCTGCCTGCGCCACATGCGCTTCAACGAGACCGCCTTCCTGGAGGGGGGGCGCCCGCCCGAGGCCCTGCACCAGATCCGCGTCTCCCTGCGGCGCCTGCGCTCGGCGCTGTCGCTGTTCGGTCCGATGCTGCAGGCCGATCCCCGGGCCACGGGCTTCAACGATTCGATCAAGCAGGTCACCGAGCCATTCGGTCACGCCCGCAACCTCGACGTGTTCCTCAGCGACACGCTTCCGGATCTCGCGAAGCAGCGGCCCGACGAGCCCGGCCTCGACGCGCTGCGCCAGCGGGCCGAAGCGGAGCGCGCCGTCGCCTACGAGGCCGTGATGGCGACCCTGGAAAGCCCGCGATGGCGCGCGCTCATCATCGACTTGGCCGGCTGGGTCGAGGCGGGGTCCTGGGCCGACGGGCCCGACGCCGCCGTCGACGGGCGGCACTTCGCGGCGCAGGTGCTCGATAAGGCGCGGTCGCGGCTGAAGAAGCGCGGGCGCGGTCTCCGACACCTCGACCCGCATACCCGCCATCGGGCCCGGATCGCCGCCAAGAAGCTGCGCTACGGTGCCGAGTTCTTCGCCGATCTCTACCGGAAGAAAAAGGCGGTCCGCCGGCAGGAGAAGTTCGGCGCCGCGCTTTCGGACCTGCAGGACCATCTCGGCGCACTCAACGATCTGGAGACGGCCCGGTCGATGACCGAGAGCCTGTCCGGCCCGCCGATGCCGGGACCGGACGACCCCGGGGCGCAGAAGCTGCTCGACGCCGCCGCGGAGGCCCGGTCCGACCTCCTCGACGTCAAGCCGTTCTGGCGCTGACGCGATCCGGGCCGCACTGCGGGCCGGAGCCGGGTCTGCGCGGCGCCCCTCGTGAGAGCGGTGCCGCGCAGGCCATGCTGACCTGCGCGCCCGGCGGCTCGTCGTCTCCGGGGGCGTCTGATCCGGAGACGCGGATTCGGGATCTTCGAGAACTCTGACCGTCGGGGGAGCCCGGCGCCGCAACGGCGACCCGCGTCGACGGGGCGAGCGCCCGAATCGTACCGGAGGTCGAACGGGTCGATCCGCGTCGCGCCGAGCCACGGAACGCGCTTTTTGACGGACGGAGCGCCGACCGACCCGGGGCGTTTATCGGCGTGGGTTACAGATCCGGCGCCCGCCGGCCCGCGGCCCTGTCGATAGCAGCGGAGTATTGCCCGGGGGAGACCGCCGCCGGCTCGAAGCGCGGGCCTGGGGGGCACCCGAACGTCGTTCCGGCGGCGTGACGACGTGCACGGCTTCCGCGGAGGGGGAATCGCTGAAGCCGCATTTCGCCGGCCGCGCTTTGGAACGCGGTCGACCGAAAAACTCGCATGGCCATGTTGCCGAAGGATGTCTGGTCTCGGGATCCGACCCCTTTTATTGGCTGACCTTCGGGGATGGGTTTCCTCCGCGCCGCCGTCTGCTATCCCTCCCGATCACTCCCGACGTCCGACCCTGCCGCCGACAGTCCCGAATGAGCCTTCTGCGCGACCTCTTCGGCCATGTCGGCCGTACCGTGACGGCTTATGCCGGTGACAAGGCGCTGATGCTCGCGGCAGTCTCGGCCGCGGCCAACGTCATCGTCGCCGACGGCGAGGTCGCCGGTCCGGAATTCGACGCGGCTCTGCTCGGCCTGAAGGCCGACCCGGTCCTGATGAAGGGCTACGACGCTTTGATGCTGGAGACCGAACTCTACGAGGGCATCGCTCGGGCGCGGACCCGGCTCGGCCGGGCAGAGAATCTGCGCCATGTGGCGGCGGTCGCCGAGCGCCCCGCGAACCAGCGCGAGAACGTCTTCCTGATCGCCGCGGACGTCGCCGATCAGGACGGGATCAGCAACATCGAGGCGAGCGCCCTCGGCGAGATCGCCGTAGCCCTGCGGGTCGACGCGATCGGACTGCTCCGCGCGAATCCGGTCCGACGCCCGCCGGTCTGACAGATCCGGTTGGCATCGCGGTTGCTCGGCGCGGACGCGCTGCCCAGCCGGCCGCGCCCGCCTATAAAGACCCCGTCGCACGGCGACCCGCCGTGAAAGGAACCGGCATGGCCGAGATGAGCCTCAGCAAGACCCACAACCTGCGCGCCGATGGTGCGCGACTCTGGGCGACGATCCTGGAGACCGCGGCGTTCGGCGGCACGCCGGCCGGCGGCATCAACCGCCTGACGCTCTCGGCCGAGGACGGCCAAGTCCGCGACTGGTTCCGGGAGGCCTGCGAGGCGGCCGGGCTGACGGTGTCGGTCGATGCGCTGGGCACCCAATACGCCCTGCGGCCGGGCCGGGACATGGCCCGCAAGCCGATCGCCTTCGGCTCGCATCTCGACACCCAGCCCACCGGCGGCAAGTTCGACGGCGTCCTCGGCGTCCTGGCGGGCCTCGAGGTGATGCGCAGCCTGAACGATGCCGGGATCGAGACCGAGGCGCCGCTGCTCGTGGTCAACTGGACCAATGAGGAAGGCTCGCGCTTCGCCCCCGCCATGATGGCCTCGGCGGCCTATGCGGGAGACTTCACCACCGACGAGATCCTGGCCAAGCGCGACGCCGCCGGCACGACGGTGGCGGAAGCCCTCGACGCCATCGGCTATCGCGGGGTCGAGGCCGTCGGCACGCGGGAGATCGGCGCTTTCGTGGAACTGCATATCGAGCAGGGCCCGATCCTGGAAGCCGAGGGCAAGACCATCGGCGTGGTCGAGGGCGGCCAGGGCATCATGTGGTTCGACGGCGTCATCACCGGCTTCGAGAGCCATGCCGGCACCACGCCGATGCCGCGCCGCCGGGACGCGCTGCTCGCCCTCTCCGAGTTCGCCCTCGCGGCCGAGCGGATCGCCCTGGCGCACGCGCCCTCTGCCGTGGCCACGATCGGCGAGGCCGCGATCCTGGCGCCGTCCCGCAACGTCGTGCCGGGCCGGGTCGCCTTCACGGTGGATGTGCGTGACCCGCGCTCGGCGACCCTCGACGCCATGGAGGCGGCCCTGGCCGAGGCGGCCGCCGAGATCGCCGGACGCCGTCGCCTGGAGATCGCGCTGACGCGGATCTGGCGGAAGGAGCCGGTGCCGTTCGATCCCGCCATCGTGGCGGCGATCGATGCGGCCGCCGAGAGCCTGGGACATGCGCGGCGCCGGATCATTTCGGGCGCCGGCCACGATGCCTGCAACCTCGCCGCCAAGGTCCCCGCCGCGATGATCTTCGTGCCGTGCAAGGACGGGATCAGCCACAACGAGGCCGAATCCGCCACACAGGCCGACTGCGCGGCCGGCGCCGACGTGCTGCTGCAGACCGTGCTCCGTCTCGCCAACGCCCCGCGCACCTAGAAACCTGCAGCCTGGTGGTTCCGGCCGCACAGGAGAAGCGGCGCGCCGAGTCTCGGACGTCGCCGATCCGAGACCACGTTGCCATCGTCCCGGGCTCGCCTCCGGCGCCTCGGAATGATGGCAGCGCGGCCGCAAGCCCCTCGGTCCGGAGGTGTACCGCGGCGGAAAATCCCGTAAGGACCGCTCCATGAGCGCGCGATCCTACCGCGACGCCAAGGGCCGGCCGCTCGTCGCGGTGACCGGCATCGGCGTCGTTTCCTCCCTCGGTCGGGGACAGGCCGATACCTGGACGGCCATGACCGAGGGCCGGTCCGGCATCCATGCCATCGCGCGGTTTCCCACCGACGGTCTGCGCACGCGCATCGCCGGGACGGTGGACTTCCTCGACACCGATCCCCTCGTCGCGCCGCTCCTGTCGGAGCGGTTCGCCGCCGTCGCCGCCGAGGAAGCGGTGGCGCAGGCCGGGATCGGCACCAGCGGCGATTTCCCGGGCGCGCTGTTCATCGCGGTCCCGCCGGTGGAGATGGAATGGCCCCAGCGGCAGGCCCTGGCCGAGGCCGCGGGCGGCGACGGTCCGGTCGACTATGCCGGCCTGCTGCGGGCTGCCGCGACGCGCCGCTTCGATCCCTGGCACGACCTGTTCATCTTCGGCACGGTCGCCGACCGCATCGCCGACCGTTTCGGCACCAAGGGCTCGCCGATCTCGCTCTCCACCGCCTGCTCGTCGGGGGCCACGGCGATCCAGCTCGGCGTCGAGGCGATCCGGCGCGGCGAGACCGCGGCGGCGCTCTGCATCGGCACCGACGGGTCGGTGAACCCGGAATCGCTGATCCGCTTCTCGCTGCTCTCGGCGCTGTCCACCCGCAACGATGCGCCGGAAGCGGCCTCGAAGCCGTTCTCGAAGGACCGGGACGGCTTCGTGATGGGCGAGGGCGCGGCCGCTCTGGTTCTTGAGGACGCCGAGGCCGCGATCGCCCGGGGCGCCGCGATCCTCGGCTACGTCCTCGGCTGCGGCGAGAAGGGCGACGGCTTCCATCGCACCCGCTCCAGTCCCGACGGCGCGCCGATCATCGCGGCGATCCGGGCCAGCCTGGAGGATGCCGGCGTCGCGGCCGAGGCGATCGACACGGTGAATGCGCACGGCACCTCGACGCCGGAGAACGACAAGATGGAGGCCCTGGGCCTGGGGGCCGTGTTCGGCGCCCGCGCGGCCAGCCTGCCGGTGACCTCGAACAAGTCGATGATCGGCCACACCCTGACGGCGGCGGGCGCCATCGAGGCCGCGGTCTCGCTCCTGACCATCCGCCACGGCCGGATCCCGCCGACCATCAACCACCGGGTGCCGGACCCCACCATCGCCCTCGACATCGTCGAGACCGCCCGCGACCTGCCGGTGCGGACCGTGCTGTCGAACTCGTTCGGCTTCGGCGGCCAGAATACCTGCCTGGTCTTCGGCGCGGAGCCCGCGTGAGCGCCGCACCTGCCCAGAGCCGCGTCCTCGTGACCGGCGGCGCGTCCGGAATCGGCGCCGCGATCGTCCGCGCCCTGGCCGAGGCCGGGCTGAGTGTCGATTTCACCTATCGCGCCTCCGCCGAGGCCGCGCAGGCCTTGCTGGCCGACCTGCGTGCGGCGCATCCGGACCGGGCCTTCGCGGCCCATTCCGTCGATCTCGGCGATCGGGGGGCGCTGGAGGCGTTCTGCGAGATCGCGGAAGCGGCGGGCTATTACGGCCTCGTCCACAATGCCGGCCAGTCCTGTGACGCCCTCGCGGCGATGCTCGATCAGGAGCGGGCCGAGGCGGCCATGCAGGTCAACTTCTTCTCGTTGACGCGGCTCGCCAAGTCGCTCGTCCGGGAGATGACCCGGGCGCGGTCGGGCCGCATCGTGGCGATCGGGTCCGTCGCCGCCCTGCGGGCGAATGCCGGCAACGCGGCCTACGCGGCCACCAAGGGCGCGCTCATCGCCTATTGCCGCACGCTGGCGATCGAAACCGCCAAGCGCGGTGTGACCGTCAACGTGATCGCCCCGGGCTTCGTCGACACCGCCATGATGGAGCGCTACGCCGCCTACCGGGACGGGATGGAGCGCCAGATTCCCGCCGGCCGGTTCGGGCGGCCCGAGGATGTCGCGGCGCTGACGGCCTTCCTGATGGGCGAGGGCGCCGCCTACATCACGGGGGCCGTGCTGCCCGTCGATGGCGGCCTGACCGCCATGATGGGTGTCCACCGGTCCTGACCGGTGGCCCCGCCGAACCGGACCACCCTGACGATGCGCGCCAGCTTCGCCCTATCCGCCGCCTTCTGCTGTGCGGCCGTCCTGATCCCGGGCCACGCCCGGGCGGAGCCGCAGGTCTACCGGATCTCCGGCCTGCCGCCGGGCGAGCCGCTCAGCATCCGCGCCGAGCCGGATCCGTCCGCCGAGCAGATCGGCGAGATCCGCACGCGTGCCCTGGTCTTCGGCTGCACCAACGACACGCCGAGCCGCACCACGTGGTGCCGGGTGAAGGCCGGACGGGTCCTGGGCTGGGCGCGGCGGCGATATCTGGCGCCGGAGTGATGAGAGAGACGATGAAAGCCCTGCAGCTGTTCGGCGACCGCGACCTGCGCTTGACCGAGATCGAGCCGCCGCCCGCACCGGGCGCCGACGAGGTCCGGATCCGCATCCGCGCCGTCGGCCTCAATTTCATCGATGTCTGGGGCTTCCGCGGCATGGCCTTCGCCAAGCGGAAGATGCCGCTGATCGTCGGCGCGGAAGCGGCCGGGATCGTCGAGTCGGTCGGAGCGGGGGTCACCGGCCTCGCGGCCGGGGACCGGGTCGTGCCCTACGGGGCCATGACCTGCGGCCGATGCCGGGCCTGCCGCGAGGGGCGCGACAACCTCTGCGAGGACGTGTCCGGGGTGATGGGCTTCCATCTCGACGGCTTCGCCCGGGAGTTGGTCACCCTGCCGGCCCGCCTCGTCGTGAAGGTGCCGGACGGGGTCAGCGACACCGACGCCGCCTGTGCGGGCATCGCCTTCGGCACGGTCCAGCACATGCTGTTCGACAATGCCCGGCTGGAGCCCGGCGAGAGCGTGCTGGTCCATGCCGGCGGCTCGGGCATCGGCACCGGGGCGATCCGCATGGCCAAGGCGATCGGCTGCACCGTCTACACGACCGTCGGTGACGACGAGAAAGGCCGCAAGGCCGCGGAACTCGGCGCCGACCACGTCATCAACTACCGCACCGAGCGCTTCGAGGGCGAGGTCCGCCGGCTGACGAAGCGCAAGGGCGTCGACGTGGTGTTCGAGCATGTCGGCGCCGACACCTGGAACGGCTCCCTGCTCTGTCTGAAGCGCGGCGGCCGCCTCGTGACCTGCGGGTCGACCTCGGGTGTCTCGACCACCATGAACCTGATGCAGCTGTTTCAGCAGCAATACCGCATCACCGGCTCCTTCGGCTGCTCGCTCGCCAATATCGGTCAGTCGCTCGCGAAGATGGAAGCCGGCATCCGGCCGGTCGTCGACACGGTGTACCCGCTCGCCGATTTCGCGCAGGGTCTGGAGCGGCTCGAATCGCGCCGGGTGTTCGGCAAGATCCTCGTCAGCCTGTAGCGCCGACGGCGGCGCGCCCGTCGGGCGCTGCAATGTCTCCGGGTGTCGCGATCAGCATTTCGCGCCGCGAGAGACTTGGCGTAAACGTCGCCGTACGGGTCGCTGGGGGGCCGCCCGGACCGTATCCCTGGAATTGATTGTGCTGCGTCTCGCCCTCCTGCTGAAACGATCGTACCCGCGCCTCGCGGGCTTCGCCATGGTTCCGGTGATCCGGGCCCTGGTCCTTCTGGCGCGCCTCCTCGGGCCGGTGCGGTCCACGGCATTCGCGGCGCTGCTGCTGCGCACCCTCGGACCGCTCCTGCCGGCGCACCGCACCGCGATGGCCAATCTGCGGGCGGCGTTCCCCGACTTGCCGGACGCGGAGCGGAGACGGATCGCCCTGGAGGCCTGGGACAATCTCGGGCGGACGGGGGCCGAGTACGCCCATCTCGACACCCTGTTCGATTACGATCCCGCCGCGACGGGCCCGACGCGGACCGAGGTGTCGGGCATCGAGCACTTCTACGCCCTGCGCGACGACGGCGAACCGGGTCTCATCTTCTCGGCGCATCTGGCGAATTGGGAGCTGCCGGCGATCTGCGCGGCCCGGTTCGGCCTGGACGCCACCGCGGTCTTCCGGCCGCCCAACAATCCGGCCGCGGCGCGCCTGGTCCAAGAGGTCCGGCGCAAGACGATGGGCGGCTTGGCCGCATCCACGCCGGGGGCCGTCTTCGCCATGCGCGACGTGGTCGAGAATGGCGGCCATCTGGGCCAGCTCATCGATCAGCATTTCACCCGCGGCGTCGTGGTGAACTTCCTCGGCCGGCCCTGCCTCGCCAACCCGCTGCTCGCCAAGCTCGCCCGCCATTACGACTGCCCGGTCCATGGCGTGCGCGTCGTGCGCCTGCCGGAGGGCCGCTTCCGCCTGGACCTGACCCCGCCCCTCGACCTGCCCCGGGCCGCCGACGGGACCATCGACGTGGCCGGTGCCATGCAGGCGATGACAGCCGTCGTGGAGGGCTGGGTGCGCGAAAATCCCGGGCAGTGGCTGTGGATGCATCGCCGCTGGCGGCCCGACATGCTGCCGAGGGCAAGAGTGACCCCAGCACTATCTCAACCGACGGTAGAGGCTTCTCAAGCCAACGTGATTTCACCTTCGGCCTCCCAGACGGTCTGATGGATCGATGACGCCCCGGCCCCGCGCCCCGATCCGCGACCGCCGCGCGCTCCGCGCCGCCGTGTTGGCCTGCGCGGCGCTCGCCGCCATGCCGGCGCGGGCCGAGCCGGTCCGCGCCGTGGTGGAATTGTTCACCAGCCAGGGATGCGGCGCCTGCCGGGCCGCGGATCCGGTTCTGCGCGATCTGGCCCGCAAGCCCGGCGTCGTCGCCCTGACCCTGCCGGTGACCTACTGGGACTATCTCGGCTGGAAGGACACGCTGGCGCTGCGGCCGTTGACCGAACGCCAGCGGGCCTACGCCCGGGGCCGGGGGGCGCGGCAGGTCTTCACACCGCAAGTGGTGGTTGACGGCAACGGGTTCGCCGTGGGCTCCGACCGGCCGGCACTGGACCGGCTGATCCGCGAGGCCTGCCAGCACGGCGGGCTGCCGGTCCCGGTGCGGGGGGAGATGAAGGGCGACCGGATCCTGGTGGAGGTCGGGGCGGCCCCGGAGGCCAAGACCGAGATCCGCGGCGATGTCTGGCTCGTGCCGGTGCTGCGCAGCCGCGCCATCGCGATCCAGGCCGGGGAGAATGGCGGCCGGACGGCGACCTACGTGAACGTCGTGCGGGGCATGCAGCGCCTCGGCCACTGGACGGGCCAGCCAATCAGTTTCGAGGTGCCCGATGCCCAGGCCCACATCGCCGACGCGGACAGCTGGGTCGTCCTCCTGCAGGGCGCGGCCGATGGCAGGCCGGGCCGCATCTTCGGCGCCGCGAAGGGACCCGGGCTGTAGCGCCCGGGTGCCGGCTACGCCTATTTCAGCGAGATCGGGTCGATCTGTCGGCGGCCCTCGCGCTCGTGGCGCGCCCGGGACTCGCGCGCCAGCGCCGCGAGCCGGCCGTCGAGCCGGTCGGACAGGCGGCCCACCAGCCCGATCGCGCCGTCGATCGTCCGGCTGACGAGCGCGACGGTACCGGTGACGGCTCCGACGATCCCGCTCTCGATGGCGCGACCGATTCGGCGAACAAGCTTCATGTCGACGGACTCTGGAAAGGCGGCGCCATCAGCGCCTCGATCCGCGGCAGGTAGGGCAGCGCGTTCGGAGCGTGATGCGGCGGAAAGCGGCGCAGATCCGCGTGCCGGGGGCGGAACTTTTCCGCGCCGCGGCCCCCATTTGCGCAGTGCGGCCGGACGGCCTGAACCGGCGGGGTGGCAGGCTCGTTGCAGAGGTGTGAGCGTCCGCCGTTCCGCACAGGCGCTTGCCATCGAGGGTCGACCATGCGGCGACGCCCGTTTCTGTCCGGGATGCTTGCCGCCCTGTCGCTGGTCGGTCGCCGCGCCCATGCGGCCGATCCGGGGGTCGACCTCCTCCTCGTCCTGGCGGCGGACGTGTCGCTCAGCATCAGCGCGGCCCGGTTCGAACTCGAGCGCAGGGGCTACGCGGAGGCCTTCGCGGATCCGCGCGTGCTCCGCGCCATCGGCGAGGGCCCGACCGGCCGCATCGGTGTCGCCCTGTTCGACTGGGCCGGCCCCGGCGAGCAGCAGGTGGCGGTCGACTGGATGGTGATCGGCTCGGCCGGCGATGCGGCCGCCTTCGCCGCCCGTCTGCTGACCGTACCGCGCCCGTTCTATGGCCGCACCGCCATCGGCTCGGCGATCGCCTTCGCCACCGATCTGCTGGCGCGGGCGCCGTTCCGCGCCGACCGGCGGGTGATCGACATCTCGGGCGACGGCACCGGCAATGCCGGGCGCTCCATCGCGGAGGCCCGGGACGCCGCCGTGGCGTCCGGCATCACGGTGAACGGCATCGTGATCCTCAGCGATCCCGAGGGCATGCCGGACTTTCTGAAGGAACACACCAACCCGTCGGGCGGTCTGGCGGCGTATTACCGGGCCGTCGTCATCGGCGGCGAGGGCGCCTTCGTGATGACCGCCGAGAGCTTCGCGGCCTTCGGCCGCGCGCTCATCGCCAAGCTCGTGCGCGAGATCGCCTGATCGTCACCCGGATCCCAGAGGGCCCACCATCGATGCGCCTCGCCGTTCTCCAGTTCACGCACGAGACCGTGACGTTCCTGCCGAACGACACGACCCGGGACGACTTCATCTATCCCGGTTCGCCGGCCGCCGGAGACGCGCTGCTCGCCACCGATCCCAAGGGCTACATGGGCGGCTTCGTGCAGGTGGCGCGGGAATATGACGGCGTCGCGCTGGTCGGCATCACCTCGCCGCTCTGGCCGCGCACCGGCACCGCCTCCGGCTGGATCACTGCGGACGCCTACGCGCATTTCCTCGGACGGATGATCTCGGAGTTGCGGGAGATGGGTCCGTTCGACGGCGTCTACCTCGCGCTGCACGGCGCGATGGCGGTGCGCGGCGTTCCCCGGCCCGAGGCCGACATCGCCCGGCAGGTCCGCGCGGCGGTGGGCGATGCGGCGGTTCTCGTCGGGACCTTCGATCTGCACGGGAACGAGGATCAGGCCTTCCTCGACCATGCCGACCTGGCTTTCGCGGTGAAGTATTTCCCGCATTACGACGGCCACCTTCAGGGCCAGCGGGCCGCCCGGATGCTGGTCCGCGCCGTGCGCGGCGATTACCGGCCTGCGCATCGGACCCTCAAGGTGCCGATCTTGTCACCCACCGTGGTCCAATGGACCGGTGCCACGCCCTGGGCCGACCTCGTGCAGCGCGCCCTCGTCTGGGAGGCGCGCGAGCCGGACGTGTTCGTCAACGTCTTCTTCGGCTTCCCGTGGGGCGATGCTCCGGATGGCGGGATGACCGTGCAGGCGATCACCAACGGCGATCCGGACCTCGCCGACCGCGTGGCGCGGGACGTCGCGGATTTCGCGTGGCGGCAGCGGCGTTCGCTGCTCGAGGCGACGCCGATCCATACGATTGCCGACGGCGTGCGCCTCGCCCGGGCGGCGGTCGCGGAGGGCGCCGTTCCGGTCGTCCTCGCCGACCACAGCGATCGGTCCGGCCGGGCGACCTGGCTGCTGGGCGAGATCCTCCGGCAAGGTCTCACCCGCACCTTGGTCGCCACCGTCGCGTCGCCCGCGGTCCTGGCGGCGGCGCGGGAGATCGCGGTGGGCGACCCGTTCGACGCGTCGGTCGGCGGCGGCGGCGACCCGTCCGCGGGCGATCCGGTGCGGATCACCGGAACCGTGCTGCGCGTCGTCGCGGCACCGGAGCCCGGTGTCGCCGGCAGCGGCGGTGGCGGCGGAACCTGGATCTGCGTCGCCTTCGGAGGCGGCAACGTGCTCGTTCTGAGCCCGCAGCTCGCGCAGATCGTCGACCCGGGGGAGCTGTGGCGTCTCGGCCTGGAGCCGGCCGATTTCGACGTCGTGGCGATCAAGTCGCGGGTGCATTTTCGGCGCGGCTTCGACGACAGCGGCTACGCCCGCACGATCCTGCTGGTGGAGCCCCCGGAGCCGTTCCTCGGGACGGTGCGGCTCGATCATCTCCCCTACGCGCAGATGCGGGCGGCCGACTTCTATCCCTACGGCGATCCGCCCGGCCCGGTCCCGTCGGATCGTTGACCGAGCCCTCGGGGACGACAGGTGGCGTCCGCCGTCACCCCCGGGTGCTCGCCCTGCACGTCCGAGACCGCTAGGTTCATCCCGCACGCGCTCGGTGAAGCGCGGCGAGGGAGGAACGGAATGCGGATTTCGGCCGACAGGCTGTCCGCCTACGTGCGGGACATCTTCGTGCGCGAGGGCTGCGCCGAGCCGGAGGCCGAACGGATCGGCCGGTTCCTGGTGGCGGCCAACCTCACCGGCCACGACAGCCACGGGGTCGTCCGCGTCACCCGCTACGTCGAATGGCTGCGCGCGGGCGAGGTCGAGGCCGGCCGCACGCCCGAGATCGTCACCGACGCGCCGAACTTCGCCCTCGTGGACGCCCATTACGGATTCGGCCAGACGGCCGGCCCCGTCGCCGTCGATCTCGGGATCGCCAAGGCGCGGGAGAACGGTGTCGCGATCATTGCCCTGCGGCATGCCGGGCATATCGGCCGGATCGGCGAGTGGGCCGAGCGGGCGGCGGCGGCGGGGCTCGTCTCGGTGCATTTCGTCAACGTGGCGGGCAGCCTCCTCGTGGCGCCTTTCGGCTCGGTGGAGCGCCGGTTCTCGACGGCGCCGTTCGCGGCCGGCTTCCCGGTTCCGGATTCCGAGCCGATCATCCTCGACTTCGCCACCTCGCTGGTGGCCGAGGGCAAGGTGCTCGTCGCGTCCCGGGGCGGCAAGCCGCTGCCGGAGGGCGCGCTGATCGAGCCCGACGGCCGCCTGAGCGCCGATCCGGCGACGCTGTTCGGACCACTGGAGGGCGTCGAGCGCGACAACCAGCGCGGCGCCGGGGCGATCCGGGCCTTCGGCGAGCACAAGGGATCCGGCCTCGCGCTGATGTGCGAGCTGCTCGCCGGCGCGCTCACCGGCTCCGGAACCGCCGGCCCCGGGCAGCGGCGGATCTGCAACGGCATGCTGTCGATCTACGTCACGCCCGCCGCCCTCGGCACCGAGGATGCGCTCGCCGCCGAGACACGGGCCTATCTCGATTTCTTCAAGAGCGCCAAGCCGATGCCCGGCGCCGAGGTTCTGCTGCCGGGCGAGCCGGAGCGGCGGATGCGCGCCGAACGCCTCGCCGAGGGCGTGCCGCTGCCCGAGCCCGTGTGGGAAACCCTCCTGGCCGCCGGCCGGCCGCACGGCCTCGACGGGAACGCCTACCGCGACTGAGCCGGACAAGGCCCGGCGCGACACCACGATCGGCGGCGACCCCCGGCCAAAACGGGGGCGCCGCACGGCCCGGGGACGCCATCCCCGGCATTCGGGAGGAGAACGCGATGCCTCGTTTGCGCTGGCTCATGATCGGCCTCTGCATGGCCGCCAACGCGATCAATTACATCGACCGCGCCAATCTCGCGGTCGCGGCGCCGTCCATGTCCAAGGAACTGGGGCTCGACGCCACCGATATGGGCCTGATCCTGTCGGGCTTCTTCTGGACCTACGCGATCATGCAGCTGCCCTTCGGCTACGTGGCCGACCGGGTCGGCGCCCGGCTCTCGCTGGTGGTCGCGGTGGTCTGGTGGTCGGCCTGCACGGCGCTGACCGCGGCCGGACGGGGCTTCCTGTCGCTGCTCGGCCTGCGCATGCTGCTCGGCATCGGCGAGGCCGGGGCCTATCCGTCCTTCGCCAAGGTCGCGGCCTCGTGGTTTCCCCGCGGCGAGCGCAGCTTCGCCAGCAGCATCTTCGACAGCGGCTCCCGGGTAGGCTCGGCGCTGGCGATCCCGCTGGTCTCCTGGGTGATCGCGACGCTCGGCTGGCGGGAATCCTTCATCGTCACCGGCGTGCTGGGCTTCGTCTGGGCGGTGTTCTGGATGTGGCTCTACCGCGAGCCGGAGAACCACCCGAAGGTCTCGCCGGAGGAACTGGCCCGGCTCCGCGCCGCGCAGGATCGGCCGAAGACCGTCGATGCCGCCGACGCCCAGAATCAGGTGCCGTGGCTGTCGCTGTTCCGGTACCGCACCGTCTGGGGGATGATGGCAGGATTCTTCTGCCTGAACTTCGTGATCTACTTCTTCATCACGTGGTTTCCGACCTATCTGGTCAAGGCGCGCGGCTTCTCACTGGCCGAACTCGGCACGCTGGGCAGCCTGCCGGCCCTGGCGTCGATCCCCGCGGGCTGGCTCGGCGGCTTCGCGTCGGACGCGCTCTACCGCCGCGGCTGGAGCCTCACCGCGGCCCGCAAGACCTGCCTCGTCGGCGGCATGCTGATGTCGTCGGTGATCACGCTGTCGATCATCGCCCCGAACGTCTACGTGGCTCTGCTGTGCTTCGCGGTCGCCTATGGCAGCCTCGCCTTCACGGCGGCGTCGATCTGGGCGCTGCCCGGCGACGTGGCGCCGACCCCGGCCCACGTGGCCTCGATCGGGGGCATCCAGAACTTCGCCTCGAACGTCGCGGGGATCGTGACCACGACCTTCACGGGCATCATGCTCACCGTCACCCAGGGCTCGTTCGTGATCCCCCTCATCGTGGCCGGCGGGTTCTGCCTGCTGGGCGCCTTCATCTACCTGTTCGTGGTCGGCGAGATCGCGCCGCTTCCGGTCCGCGACTCCCGCGTCCCGGCCCTGCGCCCCGAGGCGGCGCGGTGACGGCGACCGGCCCCACCGAATCCCAGGAGAGACCGATGTCCACCTATCCCGTGATCACCCTCCGGCCGGCCGACGGCGTGGCCGTGGCCCGCGGCGCCATCGAGCCGGGCACCCCGGTCGCCGACGGCGTGACGGCTGCGGAGCGGATCCCGGCCGGCCACAAGGTTGCGGTCAGGGAGCACCGCAGCGGCGAGCCGGTGACCAAGTACGGCCAGATCATCGGCTTCGCGAAGGAGGACATCGCGGCCGGCCGGCACGTCCACGTCCACAATCTCGGGATGGGCGAATTCGCCCGGGACTACGCGTTCGGCGTCGACGCCAAGCCGACGCGGCTCGTCACGCCGGCGGCGACCTTTCAGGGCATCCGCCGCCCCGACGGGCGCGTGGCTACCCGCAACTACGTCGGCATCCTCACCTCGGTGAATTGCAGCGCGCACGTGGCCGACCTGATCGCCGACGCGTTCCGCCGCCACCCGATCCTCGGCCTCGACCCGCTCGCCCCCTATCCCAACGTCGACGGCGTCGTGGCGCTGACCCACAAGACCGGCTGCGGCATGGCGATGGGCGAGCCGCTGCGTCTCCTGCGGCGGACGCTCGCGGGCTACGCGCGGCACGTCAACTTCTCGCACATCGTGATGATCGGGCTCGGCTGCGAGGTGAACCAGATCGGCGCGTTCCTGGAGGAGCAGGGGCTCGGCGACCGGATCCGCAGCATGAACATCCAGAGCCTCGGGGGCACGCGGAAGACCGTCGAGGCCGGCATCGACTTCGTGAAGGGGATCCTGGCCGAGGCGAACGTGGTCCGCCGCGAGCCGGTGCCGGCGAGCGAACTGATCGTCGCCCTGCAATGCGGCGGCTCGGACGGGTATTCCGGCGTCTCGGCGAATCCGGCTCTGGGGATCGCCAGCGACCTCGTGGTGCAGAACGGCGGCACGGTGATCCTGTCGGAGACCACCGAGACCTACGGGGCCGAGCACCTGTTCACCCGCCGTGCCGTCAGCCCGGAGGTGGGCCAGAAGCTCGTCGACCTGATGCACTGGTGGGAGGACTACACCCGCAAGGAGGGATCGGAGATCGACGCGAACCCGTCGCCGGGCAACAAGGCCGGCGGCCTGACCACGATCCTGGAGAAGTCGCTGGGCGCCATGGCGAAGGCCGGCAGCACCAACCTCGTCGACGTGCTGCGCTACGCCGATCCCGTCACCGCCAGGGGCTTCGTGTTCATGGACACGCCCGGCTACGATCCGGTCTCGGCCACCGGGCAGGTGGCGGGCGGGGCGAATCTCGTCTGCTTCACCACCGGGCGCGGCAGCGTATTCGGCTGCAAGCCGTCGCCGTCGATCAAGATCGCCACGAACTCGGCCATGTACCGGCGGCTCGAGGAGGACATGGACGTCAATTGCGGCACGATCCTCGACGGCGAAGAGAGCGTGGAGCAGGCCGGGCGCCGGATCTTCGACCTGATCCTCCGGGTCGCGAGCGGGGAGCGGACGAAGAGCGAGCAGTTCGATTTCGGCTCCTCGGAATTCGCCCCCTGGCAGATCGGCGCGACCGTGTGAGCCCTGGGCCGCTCGCATCGGATCGAGCGCTGCGCCAGTCCTAAGCGCCGGTTAGAGATCCGTCCGCGTCACATGCGGAAAGCCCAGGATGAAGTCGGCGCCGAAGGCGGTGACGGGCGTGTGGAAGCCCGGCGCGACCTGTCCCGCGGCGACGCGCCGGGCGATCTCCAGGGCGGTCCAGACCGTCAGCGTGTAGCCCTCGGCGGTCTCCATCCGGCTCGCCGCGCGGCGGCCGGCGCCGTCCCAGGCTTCCGCCAGGAAGGTGCTGCGGGCTTTTTCCCGCGCGGCGGCGGACGGGCCGGCGGGCAGCCGGTCGATGCCGCGGTTGATCAGGCGCTGCGCGGTTTCGCCTGCGATGATCCGCCGGATTCCGGCGGGCAGACCGGCCGCCGCCGCCATGGCGGGGAAGGCCTCGAAGTAGACGTCGATGTTCGGCACCCCGGTCGAGTACCACGCGCTGGACACGTCGCCCCAGCCGAGCCCCACGGTCCGGCGCGGGCCGGCGCCGAAATCGGCGGTGCCGCGGGGCGGGCTCGGCAACTCGACGATGCGTCCGTCCCGGCGCACCCGCGTCCCCCAGGCGATGCCCTCCACCATGGTGCGGGCGGTGCCGCGGCTGAAGCCGCCGAACCCGCCGATGGAGATGCGCAGATGCGTCGCGCCGGGCAGGCGCCCGGCCACGTGGGCGGCGAGGCAATCGCTCGGCACCACATCGAAGCCGGCGGCCGGCAGGAGGACAAGGCCGGCCGCCTTCGCCGCCGCATCCTGCGCGGCGAGCGCCTCCAGCACCGCGATCTCGCCGGTGATGTCGACGTAATGCGCGCCCGCGGCGAGGCAGGCCTCCACCATCGGCCGCGCCGTCTTCGAGAACGGGCCGGCCGCGTGGATCACCGCCGCCACACCTGCGAGCGCGGCGCGCAGGCCGTCGGCATCGTCGAGGCGTGCGACCCGCATCTCCAGACCGAGCCGGGAAGCAAGCGGCCGCAGCGTGTGCGCGTCGCGCCCCGCCAGGATCGGATGCAGGCCCTGCCCGACGGCCTGCGCGGCCAGGAGCTGGCCGGTATAGCCGGTGGCGCCGTAGATCAGGATCGCGGTCATGCGGGGCTTCTGCCACCGCTTCCGCAGGTGTCAAAGCGCGCGCCGAACGGCGTTCGCCGATGGTAGGGACGGACACATCGAATCGCGACACGGCGGGCGGCCCCGGATGTCGGACCCGCCGCCATCGGGAGAAGCGGCACCATGTTCAAGCGAACCGTCCGGCCGAGCGCACGGCGAACCCGCGGCAGGGCTGCGGGTTGGACCGCGGTCCTCCTGGCTTTGACCACACCCGCCTGGGCCGCCGACGGACCCGTGGTCCTGAAGGCGCCGGCCGACCTGATTCCCGGCCTCGCGGCCATGCCGCAGATCGCTGCGCCGGCCGACGACGCCGAGCGGCGGATCAACGCGGCGGTGAAGCGCCTCGACAGGAAGGCCCTCGCGGCGGCGCGGGACTGCAAGGCGCAGGATGGGAAGAACGGCTCCTGGGAGCGGACCGTCGAGACCCCGATGCGCGGCCCGCGTTTCCTGAGCTTCGTGATCTCCGACAGCATGTATTGCGGAGGCGCGCATCCGAACTCCAGCACGATGTCGATCGTCTACGACCTCACGACCGGCGCCCCCGTGGATTGGACCACCCTGCTGCCCGCATCCCTGACCGGC
The DNA here is from genome assembly GCF_003254375.1 of Methylobacterium sp. XJLW. Lineage (NCBI taxonomy): Bacteria > Pseudomonadati > Pseudomonadota > Alphaproteobacteria > Hyphomicrobiales > Methylobacteriaceae > Methylobacterium > Methylobacterium sp. XJLW. The sequence continues at coordinate 3,652,041 of NZ_CP016429.1, forward strand.
ACGCTCGCCCTCGCCGAGGGCGCGGGTGGCACCAAGATGGTGACGCTCGCCTCCAAGACGCTGCACGAACTCTACCTCGCGGGCTATCGGCCGAGGACGGGCGATCCGAAGTCCGTCGATGCGGACAAGGAATGCCGCGAGGCGGTCACCGAGACCTATGACGGCCAGCCCCCGGCCATGATGGCGTGGCTCGACGCCAAGGCCGGAGGCCTCGCGGTGCAGTTCGACCTGGCGCACGTCGTCCAGGCCTGCGCCGATCCGGTGGTGATCCCCACCGCCACCCTGCGCCGCAAGGGCGCCCAGCCCCTCCTCACCGAGGCGATCGAGGCCGCCCACGCCCAAGCCATGAAGTAACGGGATCGCGCGACGGACCGTTTCGCGTCCCGCGGCCTCAGGTCGGGCCGGGCGGTGCGGCCGGCCGGTCCGCGAGCGCCGCCAGGACCCGCCGGCCATAGGCGGTGGTCGCGAGGCTGGCTCGGAGTTCGCGAGACAGGGCGTCCGGGCCGAGGCGGCAATCGAGATCGGGCCGCGCTGCGAACCCGTCGAGTTCCTCGCGGATGAGCACGGCGAAGTCGGCGGGATCCAGCAACCCCTCGGCGGCATCGAGGACACCGTGTTCCTCGAGGAAGCCTCCGCCCAGGCTGATCACGCCGTCCCTGTACCGGATCAGCGCAAAATAGACGCCGAACCCGATCATGGCCCGGTCCCGCCAGCCCGTCGCGGCGATGTAGGTCTGCATCATTACCGTGGTGGAGTAGTCCTCGTGCTCCCCGTCGCGCTGGGCGAGATAGTCACGAAACACGTCGTGGGCCGCCGGATCGAGATGGAGCAGCGCCTGCATCGCCGGCGCCAGCGCTCCCTGGTTGTCATCGGGCCCCCAGATCTGCCGGTACAGGTTCTTGGCGGCCACGAGTGCGGGCTGGACTTCGAGATAGGTTGTCAGGAGCTCACGCAGCCCGGGCGCCACCGCAATGCGCTCGCGCGCGATCCGCGCGAAGAAGGCCGGCTCCGTCATCGCCTTCCCGCCGACCCTGAAGGTCAGCGCCAGGGCGTCGCTCCGCAGAAGAGCGGCCAGATCCGTCCGGATCTGACCTGTGAGCCAGCCCAACGATTCCGCGATGGCCGCAGCCGAGAAATCCGCCACGGTGACCACCGGTAGCGAGCGCGCCAGGAAGCGCCCGACCGCCGACGCGCTCGGCCCCGCCGACGCCAGAGGGCGATACCCGTCCTCGTCCTGCGCGATCAGCCGCGCGGGTCCCGAATCGGCGCACCAGGGTCGCGGAATGAAGACTGCGTCGCTGTAGAAGCGGATCTCGACCCTCTCGGCATCGGCCACGTCGCCGAATGTGGAAACGGCTTTGGCGCCCGCATAGCGGCCGAACGCGAAAACGGGCGAGCGGGCGCCGTCCAGGCCGATGCGCTGGAACTCCGTGTTCCGATCCCAGAAGAACCCGTACTTGACCCAGAGCGCCCGCTCGTCCGGTTCCCAGGCCACCTCCGTCATGACGCGGTGCTGCTCGGGGCCCGGGCGCGCGACGAGGGTCGCGACGTGGGCGACGGGTTCGGTCGTCCAGAGTTCGACGGCCTGTGCGCGGTGTCGGGGCTCGTCCCCCACCGCATCCGCTGCCGCTTCGGATTCCCTGGGCGAAGGATCGAGGCGCGGCGTGACTGCGTAGCGGCCGCTCGGGCTGAACCAATACGGTTTCACCGCGTCCGGAAGCGGATCGTAGCGCACCGACCCGTCGGTTCGCTCCAGGCGGCAAAGCCCGTAGGACGCCCCGCCCGGCCCACATCGGAGGCCGATGAAGGCCAGCCTTCCCTCCGGATCCTCGAACAGATCGCCGTGAATCGTCAGGATGGCCGGTCCACCCGGTCGCGGCGGATAAGCCTCCTCGGCGGAAAGACGTCCGATCGGACCGTCGGACGGCCAGGTGATCCCCCGCCCATCCAGCAGGATTTCGAGATCCGCCGCCCGCAGGACGACGAGGCGGTGGAGGTATTGGATCTCGTCACTCGGAACATGGCTCACATAGGCTGCGATCAGCTCGGCATCGCGCGTGACGAACAGCCTACGGGCACAGGAATCCCCGCGCGGCAGGCGCCGCCGCACAACATCTTGGCGCGCGCGCCACGCGATCAGGCAGAGTTCCCCGTCTTCGGACAGGCAGACCAGCCTCTCATCGCCGACAAGGGCGGCGGCGCGGATCGAAGCCCGCGGAAAGGGCATGACCATCTGCCACGCACCCTTGTCTTCGATGGCTGCGACCGTGTTGTAGCGTCGTTCGGTGCCGGTGATCTCCAAACGCGGCATGCGGCGTCCTCATCGAGACGTGGGCTCTGACCCGAGCAGTCCGCAACCGAGGGCGGACAATCCGGATGTGCAAAACAATTGAATGCCTGAATATATTTCAATATAGTCCCATGTAATTCGCGGCTAGCAGATCGATATACGGCCAAGACATACGACAAGATCTTATGTGGGCGGAAGCCTATGGATTGACCTAGTTCATCGCCGGGGCATCCCTGCATACGGGATCCGATCTCGCGCAGGCGCAGGCTTCGCTCCTGAAAGGTGAGGCCGCGTGACCGTGACCGCCCGGGACGGTCTGGTCGGGCCAAGCCTTTCCGTCGGCACCCCGGCTTCGACGCGGCGCCCGGATTGTGTAGCCTGAGGTCGTAACGGCGCGGCATCGTGCCGTGTCGGAGGGACGGATCATGTCCGGGACCGGCGTCGTCGAAGCTGCGGCCGTCGGGGCGAGCGCTGCCTCCCGCCGGCTCGCCGCCGGCCTGCCGGACCGGTCGCCCCTGAGGCAGGCCGTGACCGCGGCCTGTCGGCGGCCCGAGAGCGAGTGTGTGGCGGCGCTCCTCGATCAGGCCCGCCTGTCGCCCGAGGCCGCCCGGCGCGTCGCCGAACATGCGGGACGCCTGGTCGAAACCCTGCGTCGGCAGGGGCGCCGCGGCGGCGTCGAGGGGCTGATCCAAGAATATGCGCTGTCGAGCCAGGAGGGCGTGGCGCTGATGTGCCTCGCCGAGGCGCTGCTGCGAATCCCCGACACGGCGACGCGGGACGCGCTGATCCGCGACAAGATCGCGGGCGGCGACTGGGCGGCCCATCTCGGGCACAGCCCGTCGCCTTTCGTGAACGCGGCGACCTGGGGCCTGCTCGTCACCGGCAAGCTCGCCGCGACCCGGGACGAGGCCGGCCTGTCCGCCGCGCTCACCCGCCTGATCGCCCGCGGCGGTGAGCCGGTGATCCGCACCGGCGTCGATCTCTGCATGCGGATGATGGGCGAGCAATTCGTGGCCGGGCGGACGATCGCCGAGGCCCTGCGGCATGCCGGGCGGCGCGAGGCCAAGGGCTTCACCTACTCGTACGACATGCTCGGCGAGGCTGCCGTGACCGCCGAGGATGCGGAACGCTACCGGCGCGCCTACGCGGAGGCGATCCGGGCGATCGGGGCGGCCTCCGCCGGCCGCGGCGTGCTCCTCGGACCCGGCATCTCGATCAAGCTGTCGGCGCTCCATCCCCGCTACGTGCGGTCGCAGCGCGACCGTGTCCTGGCCGAACTCCATTCCCGTGTGCGGGACCTTGCCCGCCTCGCCAAGGGCTACGGGATGGGCCTGAACATCGACGCCGAGGAGGCCGATCGCCTCGACCTGTCTCTCGATATCCTGGAGCGGCTCGCCCTCGATCCGGACCTCGCCGGCTGGGACGGGCTCGGCTTCGTGGTCCAGGCTTACGGCAAGCGGTGTCCCTTCGTCATCGACGTGCTGATCGATCTCGCCCGCCGAAGCCGTCGGCGGCTGATGGTGCGTCTGGTCAAGGGCGCCTATTGGGACAGCGAGATCAAGCGGGCGCAGGTGGACGGTCTGGCGGATTTCCCGGTCTTCACCCGGAAGCTTCACACCGACGTCTCGTATCTCGCCTGCGCGTGTCGGCTCCTCGCGGCTCTGGACGCGGTCTTCCCGCAATTCGCCACCCACAACGCCCAGACCCTGGCGAGCATCGTCGAGATGGGAGGCCCGGATTTTCGGCCCGGCCAGTACGAGTTCCAGTGCCTGCACGGCATGGGCGAGCCGCTCTACGAGGCCGTGGTCGCCGGAGAGCGCCTGCGCCGCCCCTGCCGGATCTACGCGCCGGTGGGCACGCACGAGACCCTGCTCGCCTATCTCGTCCGGCGGCTTCTGGAGAACGGGGCGAATACCTCCTTCGTCAACCAAGTCGCCGACGCGGCCGTGCCGATCGCGGCGTTGATCGCCGACCCCGTCACCGCCGTGGAGGCCATGCCGTGTCCCGGGGCGCCGCATCCGCGGATCGCGGCTCCCCGGGACCTGTACGGTTCGCACCGCATGAACGCCGCCGGTCTCGACCTCGCCGACGAGGCCGCCCTCGCCGATCTCTCGGAGGGGTTGCTGGCGAGCGAGCGCACCGTCTGGCGGGCGGTGCCGTCGGGCGAGGACGACGCGGCGGCCGACGAGCCCGTGCGCAATCCCGCCGACCACCGGGACGTCGTCGGCTTCGCCCGGGCGGCGACGGCTGCGGCGGTCGCAGGCGCATTGGCCCGGGCGGAAGCGGCCGCCGCCGGCTGGGCGGCGACGCCGGCGGCCGCGCGCGCCGCCTGCCTGCGGCGGGCCGCCGACGCCTTCGAGGCGCAGATGCCGGCGCTGATCGGGCTCATCGTGCGGGAGGCGGGCAAGACCTACGCGAACGCCGTGGCGGAGATCCGCGAGGCGGTCGATTTCCTGCGCTACGACGCCGCCGAGGCCGAGCGAATCCTCGGCGACGCGCACGCGCCGCTCGGCCCGGTCGCCTGCATCGCGCCGTGGAATTTCCCCCTGGCGATCTTCGTCGGGCAGGCCGCGGCCGCCCTCGCGGCGGGGAACACGGTCCTGGCCAAGCCCGCGGAGGAGACGCCCCTGATCGCCGCCGCGGCGATCCGCGTGCTCCACGCGGCCGGGATCCCGGCGGATGCCCTTCACCTGCTGCCGGGGGACGGCCGTGTCGGCGCCGCTCTGGTCGCGGATCCGCGCGTGCAGGGCGTGATGTTCACCGGCTCGACCGCGGTGGCCAAGGCCATCCAGCGCGCACTCGCGGGGCGGCTGAACCGCTTCGGCGAGCCGGTGCCCTTCGTCGCAGAGACCGGCGGCCAGAACGCCCTCGTGGTCGATTCCTCCGCGCTCGCCGAGCAGGTGGTGGCCGACGTGATCGCCTCGGCCTTCGATTCCGCGGGCCAGCGCTGCTCGGCGCTGCGGATCCTGTGCCTGCAGGAGGAGATCGCCGACCGGACGCTGCACATGCTCAAGGGCGCCCTGCGGGAGCTGCAGGTCGGCGACCCGCGGCGCCTCGCCGTCAATGTCGGACCGGTCATCACCGCCGACGCCGCCGCCCGCCTCGTCGATCATGTGGCGAGCCTGCGCGCGCGGGGGTTTCCCGTGGAGCAGTTGCCCCTGCCGCCCGAGGCCGGCGCCGGGACCTTCGTACCGCCGACGCTGATCGAGATCGGGGCGGTCGCCGATGTCGAGCAGGAGGTGTTCGGCCCGGTGCTGCATGTGCTGCGCTACCGTCGGGATACCCTCGACAGGCTCCTCGCGGCGATCGATGCCACCGGCTACGGGCTGACCTTCGGGCTGCACAGCCGCGTCGACGAGACCATCGACCACGTCCTCGGCCGCGTGCGGGCCGGCAACCGTTACGTGAACCGCAACATCATCGGCGCGGTGGTGGGCGTGCAGCCCTTCGGCGGCTCGGGCCTGTCGGGGACGGGCCCCAAGGCCGGGGGCCCGCTGGCCCTCGGCCGGCTGATGCGGAGACCGCCCGCCGCCGCCCGCGACGGGCTGCCCGCCGACGAGGCGGCGCTGCGCCCCTACGTGGCGTGGCTGCGGTCGCGCCATCGCCACGACCTCGCGGAGAGGCTGGAGACCGTCCGCTATCCCGGATCCGCCCCGATCGCGCTGGCCGGACCGGTGGGTGAGCGCAATCTGTACGCCCTGCGTCCGCGCGGGCGCGTCGCCGCCATCGCGGCGACGGAGACGGCGCTCCTGCTCCAGCTCGGGGCGATCCTCGGCACCGGCAACGCGGCGGTCATCGTCGCCGCCGGCGGCAGCGATGCGGCCCTGGACGGTCTGCCGGCGGTGTGCGCGGCCCGGATCGCCTGGGCTCCGGATCTCGACCGCGCGGGCGACGTCCAGGGCGTCCTGTTCGCGGGCGATGCGACGGCCCTGCGGGATCTCAACGCCGCCATCGCGGCCCGCGACGGAGCCATCCTGCCGCTCCAGGCCCGCGAGCCGGAGGCGCTGGCGGCCGGCGATCTCTACGATCCCGCGGGCTTGGTCGAAGAAATCTCCACAGCGATCAACACCGCAGCGGCCGGCGGCAATGCCAGCCTGATGAGCGTCGGGTGACCCGACGGCTGCGCGCTCAGGCCGACCGGCGCAGGTTCCAGAACAGCGGCAGCCCGGTCAGCATGCCTTCGAGGTCGCGCCGGTAAGCGGTCGGCTGGAAATACTGACCGCAGGGGAGATAGGCGCCAACCTCCAGGGCGCGCGCCTGAATCCGCGCCGCGAGGGCCTTTTGGGCGGCGAGGTCCGGCGCGGCGAACCACGCGCTGCGCATCTCCTCCAGGGGGGCGTCCGTGAGCCAGCTCGGGACGCCCGCGCGGCCGTTCCCGCGGGCGGCCAGATGGTAGGCCGGTGAGAGATGGTCCAGCCCGCCGGAGAAGATCCCGAACATCGACCAGCCGCCCTGATCCAGGGGCTTCGCGTTCAGGATCCGCTGGTTCACGGTCCCCCAATCGGTGGCGACGACGTCGAGGTTCATCCCGAGCTTGCGGCAGGCATCGGCCATCACCTCGCAGATCGCGTTGATCCGCGGCACGTCGGTCCCGGAGAGCAGCACCACCCGCTCGCCCTTGTAGCCCGCCTCGGCGAGCGCCCGCTTCGCGGCGGCGAGGTCGCGAGGGCCGGTGAGCACCGCCATGCCGGCCGACGACGCCATTGGACCACCCGCGGTGAAGATCCCGACGGGCCCGCGGCGGATCGCCGGGTCGCTGCCGGCGACCGCGTCCATCATCTCGGTCTGGTCGACGGCCGAGAGCAGCGCGCGGCTGATCGCGGGATTGTCGAAGGGCGGCAGGGTGTGGTTGAGGCGTATCTGTCCGATCAGCCCCGCGGTCTCCACCAGATCCACCCGCACGGCCGGCTGGCGCATCAGGTCGGGCACGAGATCGACGAGGGGCTGCTCCCACCAGTCGATCTCGCCCGAGCGCAGGGCGCCGGCCGCGGTCGCGCCGTCGGGGATCGTGCGCCACTCGATGCGGTCGAAATGCGCGATGCGCGGTCCGGCGGTGAAGCTCGCCGTCCCGTCCGGACGGGGTCGATACTCCTCGAACCGGCGGTAGACGTTGAGCGAGCCCGGAACCCGCTCGGCGGCGACGAACCGATACGGGCCGCTGCCGACGATCTCCGGCACCGCCTGCGTCGCCGGCGTCGCGCTCAGGCGCTCCGGCATGATCACCGGGACATAGGAGGTCGGCTTGGCGAGGGCGTCCGGCAGGAGCGGGAAGGGCCGTTTCAGGCGGAACTGCACCATGGTGTCGGAGGGCGCCGAGAGGTCGTCCACCGTGTCGAACAGCGCCCCACCGTAGGCGTCCCGCTGCGACCAGCGTTTGAGGCTCGCCACAACGTCGCGGCCGAGGACCGGCGTGCCGTCATGGAAGCGCAGGCCGTCCCGCAGGGTCAGGCGCCAGGTGAGGCCGTCGGCCGTGACCTCGTGGCCCGCGACCATCTGCGGCTGGGCCCGGTAGGCGGCATCCAGGCTGTAGAGTGTATCGAACACCATCAGCGCATGGGTGCGCGTGACGTAGTTCGTGGTGATGATCGGGTCGAGAAGCGCCAGATCCGCGTAGGGCACGAAGCGCAGCGTCGTCGCGGAGGCCGCCCGCACCTGGGCCGGACGGGCGAGCGTCCCGGCCACCAGCGCTCCGGCGCCTGTCAGCAGGGTGCGTCGCTTCATGGATCGATCCCGGCCTCGGCGGCGACCGATCTGGCCGCAAGCCGGACTCGCGTGCAAGTGGTGCGCCACCTGGTGCGCCACCGCTGCGGGCCGTTCCGGATCGCGAGACCCCGCCCGGGCCGGGGGCCGGACGGGTCGAACGTGACCGCGCTGCGCGGGCCGTCAGGCGGCGCGCGACCAGCGGATGTCGCCGAGGCTCTCGCGGAAGGCGAAGCGGGCGAGGTGGTCGGCCACGACGTTCTCCAGCCGGGTGAGGTTCACCGGGTCGGAGCTGTCGATGCGCATCACCAGGGCGTCGGGCTCGGCGTCGAAGGTGCAGACGCGGTCCTCGCCGAACGGCACGGTGCCGTGCACGGGCGTCGCCTCGACCTTGAACTTGTGGCTCCAGTGCCGGCAGAGCTGCTGCAGGTAGCGGCTCGCCTCGTTGGTCTGCACGCGGGCCTGAGAGGTGGGCATTCCGTCGGTCTCCAAAGAGATATGAAAACAGCCTGTCGGTGACGGTTCGTCGCTCGATCTCGCATCTGCGAGATAGGAAGGCCTCTGAGCAATTGCCATGCCTGGCGCCGAAGGACCCGTCTTTGTCGTCTACGGTGAAGGTCTGTCCGAAGCGTTAGCAGCGGCTTAACGCAGCGGGCCACCCCGGCGGATGACGGCGCGGCGTTGCTGTCCTGCACCCGGCTCCGCGCCGAATTATGGCGCGATGCACAAAATTGCTCAGCGCGCCGTCGAAGCGTCGCGGTCGTCCCGGATGAGGACCTTGCCGGGGTTGAGCAGATCCTCGGGGTCGAGGGCGGCCTTCAGGCGCCGCATGAGGTCGAGCCCGACCGGATCGCCGTAGCGGGCGAGCTCCTCGCGCTTGATCAAGCCGACCCCGTGCTCGGCGGCGATGGAACCGCCGAGGTCGTGCACGATGTCGTGAACGATCCGGTTGAACCGGCCCCATTCGGCCAGGAATTCCGCCGCCGCCATGCCGGGCGGCTGGGACAGGTTGAAATGGATGTTACCGTCGCCGAAATGGCCGAATCCGCAGGGTCGCAGGCCGGGCATCTCCGCCGTGCAGGCCGCGCCTGCCTGCTCCAAGAACGCGGGGAGCCGCGACAGCGGTACCGACACGTCGTGCTTGATCGACGCGCCTTCGCGGGTCTGCGCCTCGGGAACGCCCTCCCGCAGACGCCAGAGCGCGGCGTTCTGGGCGCCGCTGGTGCCGATCGTGGCGTCCGCGATCACCCCGTCCGCCAGGGCCTGCCCGAGGGCGGATTCCAGCTCGGCCTGCGTGTCGGCATCCGGGCGCGCGGACGCGACCTCGATCAGCGCGTAGGCGCCGTGCGCGCCATGCAGCGGCTGCACCGTCCCCGGGACGTGGCGCAGCACGATCTCCAGGGCGAAGGGCGGGAGGTATTCGAAGGCCGTCAGGTCGCGGTCCATCCGCGCCCGCAGGAATACGAACAGGTCGAGGGCGGCCCTGGCCGAATCGAGCCCGACAAAGGCGACGCTCGTGGAGCGCGGCCGCGGGAACAGCTTCAGCACGGCCGCGGTGACGATGCCCAGCGTGCCTTCGGAGCCGATGAAGAGCTGCTTCAGGTCGTAGCCGGCATTGTCCTTGCGCAGGGACTTGAGCCCGTTCCAGACGCGTCCGTCCGAGAGCACGACCTCGAGCCCCAGGACGAGGTCGCGGGCGTTGCCGTAGGCGAGGACCGCGATCCCGCCGGCATTGGTGCTGACGCCGCCGCCGATCCGGGCCGAGCCCCGGGACGCATAGGAGAGCGGAAACAGCATGCCGGCCGCCTCGGCCGCGTCCTGCACGTCCTGCAGGATCATCCCGGCCTCCACCGTGATGGTGGCATCCACCGAATCGACCGCCCGCAGCCGGGTCATGCGCTCCAGGGACAGCACCACGCCTCCTTGCGGCACCCCGGCGCCCGTCAGGCCGGTATTGCCGCCGAGCGGCACGACCGCGATGCCGGCCTGCGTGCAGGCGCGGACCGCGAAGGCGACCTCCTCGGTGCTCCCGGGCCGCAGCACGGCGAGGGCCGATCCGGTGAACAGGCGCCGGCTCTCGGTCAGGTAGGGCGCCAGGGCGTCCGGATCGGTCAGCACGTGCCGCGCGCCGAGCCCGTCCCGCAGGGCGGTCAGCAGGGTGTCGAGGGCGGCTGTCGGGGTCATCGCAAAGATTCTGTAGGCCAGAGGCGGGGGTACGCAAGCTCCGGTATGGCGCGCGCCGGTGCGGACCTTACAACGATGATGTAGGGCCCGGGCGTCGTCGCGCCGGGCCGTCCGGATGATCCACCGCAGAGGCAGAGATGCTCTCCGTCATCCAGAACCCGCAACGCATCGCGCTCCCCATCGTGGGCAGCAGCGACCTGTTTCCCGTGCGCCGCGTCTACTGCGTCGGCCGCAACTACGCCGCCCATGCCCGCGAGATGGGGGCGGACCCCGACCGGGAGCCGCCGTTCTTCTTCATGAAGCCCGCGGACGCCCTGCAGATCGTCGGTTCCGAGCCGACGCCTCACGCCTACCCCCCGAAGACCGGCAACTACCATTTCGAGGTCGAGATGGTGGCGGCCCTCGCCAGCGGCGGCAGCGACATCCCGGCGGAGACCGCCCTCGACCACGTCTACGGCTACGCGGTCGGCCTCGACATGACCCGGCGCGACGTCCAGGACGAGGCCAAGAAGATGTCGCGGCCCTGGGACACCGCCAAGGCGGCCGACGGGTCCGGCCCGATCGGCGCGCTGCATCCGGTCTCCGTTTTCGGCCATCCGGCGCGGGGCGCGATCACGCTGTCGGTGGACGGCGAGATTCGTCAGAAGGGCGACCTGGCCGACATGATCTGGTCCGTCGCCGAGCAGATCGCCTACCTGTCGGGTTACTTCGCCCTGCAACCGGGCGACCTGATCTTCACCGGCACGCCCGCCGGCGTCGGCCCGGTCCAGCGCGGTCAGCGCATGGTCGCGGCGATCGCCGGGCTCGGCGAGATCACCCTCGACGTCGTCTGAGCCGCGCACCCGCATGCTCCTCGACCGGCCGCTCCTGCGGCGCCTGTTCCACCTCGGGGCTCTCGCGTCCCGGGGCATGACCCTCGGCGTGCGCGGCGTCGCCCTGGACGGGGCGGGACGTGTGGCCCTCGTGCGCCACACCTATGTCAGCGGCTGGCACCTGCCCGGCGGCGGTGTGGAGCGCGGCGAGGCCGTGCGCGACGCGATGGTGCGGGAATTCCGCGAGGAGGCCGAGATCGTGCCCCAGGGGGAGCCGCGCCTGCATGCCCTCTACCGGAATGTGGTGGCCGCCCCCCGCGATCACGTCGCATTGTTCGTCCTGCCGGCCTTCACGGTGCTGCGTCCCAAGGCGCCGGACCGGGAGGTCGCCGAATGCGCCTTCTTCGCGCTGGACGCATTGCCCGAGGGCACCACCCGGGGGACCCGCGCCCGGCTCCGCGAGATCCACGAAGGCCTCCCGCCGGACCCGAATTGGTAAATCGTCACGGTTCGCGAAAAGGGCGCTTGCGTCGTCCGCCGGAATGGTGTTTAGAGAGCCGCGCCGGGGGCCGCCGGCACGAAAGTCCAGGCGGCGCGGCGCTAGTGAGCGGGTGTAGCTCAGGGGTAGAGCACAACCTTGCCAAGGTTGGGGTCGAGGGTTCGAATCCCTTCGCCCGCTCCAGTTTTCCCAACCATACGATCGACTTACAAGGCCGCAGCTCTGCGGCCTTTGTCGTTTCTGGGTCCTGCAGAAGCATCCTCGACCGCCGGGCCATGGGGCTCCGGAGGAGGCCGAGCAATACGGTGACCGTCGGGACCACCGTACCGCTTGGCCTCGACGTTTCTCGGATCAGGCAGTCTGCTTCCGCAGGGCCGACAGGGCGTGCCACGTCGGCGCCAGCACGAAGCTCGTGAGCGGAATCAGCAGGCCGCCGACCACCAGCCCGATCAGGCCCGACGCGAGGGCGGTGACCAGCCATTCGACGAAGCCCTTGGCGAACGGCAGGCGCGCGGACGCTGCCGTCGCCGCGTCGTGGGCGGCGTGCGCGGGCCATGCCAGGCCGTAGGTCTCCAGGCCGTGCATCAGGATCCCGCCGCCGACCCAGATCATGGCCGCCGTACCGACGACGGCCAGAAGTCCGAGCAGGATCGGCATGCCTTTGACGACGCCGCGGCCGAGCCCGCGGACGAGGCTTCCGAGCGGCGGCCCGGCCGTGCTGCGGGCCAGAGCCAAGCCCGCGTCGTCAGCCTTCACGATCACGGCGACCACGCCGTAGACGCCCACGGTGATGCCCAGAGCAACGATGGCCAGAACGGCCGCCCGCATCCAGAAGCTGCCGTCCGGCAAGGCCGCGAGGGTGATGGCCATGATCTCGGCCGAGAGGATGAAGTCGGTCTTGATGGCGCTCGCCACGCGGCGCTCTTCTCCGGCCGCAGCGCCACCGGCGCCGTCCGCGTGGTCCGCCGCGTCGCCGTGGGCGCGATGGGGAAAGAGGCCCTCGTAGACCTTCTCGGTGCCTTCGTAGCAGAGATACGCACCGCCCAGCATCAGGAGCGGCGTGATCGCCCAGGGCGCGAAAGCGCTCAGCGCCAGGGCGCCCGGGAGCAGGAACAGGAGCTTGTTGCGGAGCGATCCGACGGCGATCTTGCCGACGATGGGCAGCTCGCGCTCCGCCGCGAAGCCGACGACGTAGCGGGGCGTCACCGCCGCATCGTCGATGACGACACCGGCCGCTTTGGTTCCGGCTTTCGCGGCCTGGCCTGCCACGTCGTCGAGGGACGCCGCCGCACTCCTGACCATGAAGGCGACATCGTCCAGCAGGGCAATCAATCCGACGCTCACACGTCTCCCCTCATCCGTATTCGGTCCGCCAGACAGACGAACCGCGCCGCGATTTGATCCGTCGCGCTCAAAGAATCGCGGCTCCTAGCGCAGGGCCAGGGCATCGAGCCATCCGTGCGCGGCCGCGTAACGGATGATCTCCGCACGCGTGCGCAGGCCGAGCTTTTCGGCGGCCCGCGCCTTGTAGGTCTCCACGGACTTGACGCTGAGATCGAAGCGGCGCGCGATCTCCTTGTTGCTGAAGCCCTGGGCGATCAGGCGAAGGACGTCCGTCTCGCGCGGGCTCAGCGCGTCTGCGGCAGGCTCGGCCACCGAGATCCGGGAGTCAGCCGCAGGATGCGCCAGGGCATGGCTCGCCACCGAAGGGTCGAGATAGACGCCGCCTGCGGCGACGGCGCGGACCGCGCGGAGCAGATCCTCCGCGGCCGAGCGCTTGAGCAGGTATCCCCGGGCGCCGGCCTTGAGCAGCGGCTGGACGTAGGCCGCATCCTCATGGACCGTCAGAACCAGTACGCGCGTCCGCGGACACGCATCCGCCACGCGCTCGGTGAGCTCGAGCCCGTTGAGACCGGGCATCGAAACATCGACCACCGCGACGTCGGGATCGGCCGCATGGATCATCGGCAGCGCCTCGCTGCCGTTCGTCGCCTCGCCCACCAGCTCGATCTCGGGGTCGGCGTTCAGGAGCGTCCGGATCCCGGCGAGGACGATGGGGTGGTCGTCGGCCAGGGCGACGCGGATGCGATCCATCGGGCGCTTCTCCTCAGGGTTCGGGATGGTGCGGTACGGGAATGGTCACGAATAGGGTTGTGCCGACATCCGGGGACGATTCCAGCGTGAGTGTCCCGCCGAGAAGGGACAGGCGCTCGCGGATCCCGGACAGTCCCAGCCGCAGCTTGGCCTGTCCATCGCTGCCGGAACGGTCGCGAAGGTCCTCGGCGTTGAAGCCGACGCCGTCATCCTCGATGACGACCCGCATCTCGGTGGTGCGCTTCTCCACGGAGACGCTGACGCTCGCGGCGCGGGCATGCTTGAGCACGTTGGTGAGGGCCTCCTGCACGATCCGGTAGACGGCCGTCTCGATGGCGGCCGGCAGACGGGTCGCCTCGTTCAGGCATTCCAGATCGGCGCGGATCCCGTGCCGCTGGCTCCAGTCGCGCAGCAGGGTCGCGAGCGCCTCGCGCAGGCCGAGATCGTCGAGGGCGGTCGGCCTCAGGTCGACGGCAGCCCGATGGATGTCGCGTCCGATCTCCCCGGCAAGCGCTTGCAGCCACTCCATCTGCCTTCCGGCTTCGGCTGTGGCACCGCGGGCCAGGAGCCGCTCCATGCTCTTGAGGCCCAGCGACAGGCCGGTCACCGTCTGGCCGACCTGATCGTGGAGTTCCCGCGCGATCCGGCGCTGCTCGTTCTCCTGCGCCTCGCCGAGGCGGCGGAGCAGCGCGGACCGTTCGGCCTCGGCGCGCTTGCGCGGCTCGATATCCGAGACCACGCCGTAGATCAGCCCATCCGGGGTGTCCTCGTGAAGCTGTGGCACGCGACCGGCCACGCGGACCCAGCGCGGTTCCCGATCGAGCCGGTTCACGCGGAACTCGACGTCGAGCGGCGTACCCTCCGCGAGGCTCCGGCGCAGGGCTTCGCTCAGGCGCCCGCGATCCTCCGGCTCGACCGCCTGCAGGACGGTATCGGCGTCCACGGCGCTGTCGCGCCCTTCCGCGGCCGCCCGCCACCCCAGAAGCTCGGCCGCGCGCGCAGAACCCGTCACCCGGCGCGCGACGGTGTCCCAGCGCAACGTGCCGAGTTCCGCGGCCTCGGCGGCGACCGCGCCCTGCTCCTCGCTGGACCGGAGGGCGAGGGAGAACCGGGCCTGCTCGCCCGCACGGCGCTGCGCCATGTCGCGGCCCACCAATCCGACCAGCGCCAAGGCGAGGCCAATGCTGACGAAGCTGCCGCCGCCCAGCACGACATACGACCGTGACACCGGGGCATTGAGTGTGGCGACCGGCATCCCGAAATGCACCGACCAGCCGCCGGTGTGCTTCAGCGTCCGGTAGACCACCTCGACATTCGCGCCCTCCAGCGTCGGGCCGGTGTAGAATCCGTTGGGCGCGTGCCGGATCGCCGCCTGCAAGGCGGGATTCGCAGGGTGGCCGAGTTCCTCGACCTCGGCCCGGGTCCGGGCGATGGTGTTCCCGTCCGCATCCACGATGGTACCGACCCAGCCCTCGGGGGCACCGGCATCCCGCAGGATCGAGCTCACCGCGTTGGTGGCAAGCCGGACCGACAGCACGTAGCGCAGGATCCCGTCGCGGATGACCGGGACGCGAAGGGCGACGAGGCGCTTGCCGGAGATCAGGCCGGCCGGACCGATGCCGCCGATCACCGGCTGACGCGTCTGCACCACGGCGTCGAAGCTCTGCCGGTCCGAAGTCGGTCCCAGTTCCTCTTCGAGGGAGCGGAGCAGGTTGACGATCTGAGCGCCGTCCGGACCGGCGAGTTCCACCGTCTCCCACAGCGGATGCGCCTGCCTCAGCCGCTCGGCCTCGGCGTAGAAGGCCGCGAGATCCGGTCGGTCGAGGGTGGCGGAGGCGGCCTCCGCTTCGAGAACCGCGATCTGGGCTGCAATGTCCGAGGCGACCCGCTCGGCCACACGGGTCGCGCTGGCGACCGCAGCGTTCCGGGCGAGGTCGCGCTGCTGCTGCGCCATGAGCGTGGCGACCCAGCCGCTCAGCAACAGGACCGGTATGGCCGCCGCGAGGGCGAGGGCGATGAAGGTCCGGCGGCTGCCGCGGCTCAGCGGGGGCTGAGACCCGTGGATGGCGGCGTCGCGGGGTCGGATGTTCATGGGCCCGGGCGCGGGCACGCAGCGCGCCAAGGCGAATCAGACCTCCATCGCTCAGGCGGCTCGGCCTTCCTGTCTCGCCGTCCCGAGCGCATCGCCACCTGCCTCCCGAGTCCCCGTCCCGGCCCGTGTGCCACGCGCTCTGTCGCGGAAAAGTCGCCCCGCGATCAAGCCGGCGGGAGTGCGTCCGAAGCGAGGGTGGTGTCGCACAGCGCCGATCCGGGCAGCATCCGGGCCGGATGCGGCATCCGCGTCGCAACGGCCCAGGAGGAGCCGTCATAGCCTTCGAACCACGCGCGGCGCTCGCGCGACTCGCCGGGATACGGACAGGCATCGCGGGGCCGACCGACGGAACGCGCGCGGGCCCCCTGTTTGACGATGTCCATGAGCATGGGCGCTGATCTCTCCGGCTGCTCGGGATGATGTCCCGCACCGTGAGAAGCGCGCAGTTCGAACGGTCGAGCAAGCTGTTTCAGGTCGCGATGCTGCTCTCACCGACGCGTGTCGGGGTTATCCCGACACGCTGTGCAGACGATCATCCGTTGACCATTGCGCGAAAGCGGCACCCGAGCGGCAAATCATGCGGTCGTTGAGCGTCGACGCCTGTCGGGACGCCCGCGGTTCCTTGCTGGATCCTGCGCAGGGTTCACCCGGACAGCCTTCATCGCCGGCGGATCCGGGAGGCTGCCGCACGTCGGCTTCCCGGATTCCGAAGGGCTTCCTAGAAGCCGCAGCCGTAGCCGGCCGGCGCGTAACGGTAGCCGTAGGGACGGCTGTAGACCGGCCGATAGAGGTTCGGCCCGGCAGCCGCCGCCGCAAGGCCGAGGCCGGTGGCGAAACCCGGCCCGCGGTACCCACGGGGACCGCCGTAGCCGTAGGCGTGCGGCCGGTAGCCATAGGCGGAGGGGCGGAAGGTCACACCCCGATAACCGCGATACCGCCTGTGGTGTGGGCGGAACCGGTGGATGTGGTGCCGGTGGAGGCGGTGATGGTGCAATCCGTGGCGTCGCCCTCTCCAGGCGCCATGGCCCAGATGGTGGTGCCCGTGATGGAGGCCGGGGCCGTGACCGTAGGGCCGCGCTTCGCTCGACGGCGCAAACAGAACGAGGCTCGAAAGCGCCGTCAGGGTGATCGCAAGACGTTTCATGGGCTGAACTCCACGGAAGAGGAAGGACGACCGTGCGGCCACGGTCGGACGGGGAACCGAGCCTTCGCCGCCGTCGAACGCGGCGGCGTGCCCCGAAGGCGGCGGACGAAGATCGAAGTCTCCGGCCACTGTCCCGCCGTCCCATCTGTGGTCCGCTGGCCCGATCAGCAGTCGGAGAGATCGGCAGACGTGTCAGGGTCGGCCCGACATGCTTGCGCTGAAGGCCTGGCTTAGCTTGGCGGTAGGGAGCCCCGGTCGACGGGGCTGCGGGCGCCTCGCCGCATGGTCGCGCCAGGGGGAACGGCATGAAGCTGGCGGTGGGCCTGCCCGTGCGGCGCGCGCGGAACTGGTATCGGCGTTGCGGGCGCGTGGGATCCCCGCTGAAGACCACGCGGGAGCGGCACGGTCCGCAGGCCGGCCGGACGCGTACGCTAGAGGACTGGGCGCGATTCGGAGGCGGCCTGCTCGCGTCCGATCTCTCCGAGGTCCCGCACGCGCACAGTCCGGTCTGGACCGAGAGACGGTGGCACGGCCTGGACTGGCCTCAGGCCAACGGACCCTGGGCGTAGCCGGGCGTTTAGAATTGGGAGAAGCCTGCGGATGGCCGGAACCCAGGGAGAGCCGTCACCGAGGCGGATGCCCCGCGTGCTCGGCCGCCGGACGACCTCGTAACCCCATGTGCGGCGGCGCGGCCGGGCCGACGTCGGAGACCCGCGGCCTCCGCGAGGCCGGCGCCTCGACTAATCGCGCTGACGCCTTCATCCTCCACGAAGATCATGGCGCGCCCGATCGTGCGTTTTGTGACGCGTCTCTCCTCTCCGCCGCAACGCTCCGACCAGCATCAGCAAGCCCTGCACGGCGGCGAGCAGCAGGGTCAGGGCCATGAACGGCAGGAAGGCGATCAACACCCACCCCGTCATCATCAGCCCGTACAGCAGCTCGCCGATATCGTGACCGGCGACCGGGCAGGGATACGTGTTTGCCTCGTTGACTTGGCAGCCGGTGAGGCTGGTCAGCGCGGCACCGGCGGCGAAGGGCAGAGCCGGCAGCCACGCGACGACCGTCAGGATCAGGATCACGCGCAGACGCCGGCGGGACCGGCCCGGCCATTTGGTCTCGAGGGCGTTCATCGGACATCCTCCTTCGGGCGGGCGCGGATTGGTCGGAAATGCGCATCGTCCGGCCGGCGGGCGGGGGCGATCCGGTCGATGCCCGTCTGCACCGGTCGCGCCCCATGCGAGTTCCCGTGGCCGCGGCGGTGACGGGGCGTCGCGCCGGTCGTGACGGGCAGCGTCAGGATTTCGCCGACCGTCGTGGTCTGCCTCACGCTGTTCTTGCCGATCATCACGGCTGCGCCGTGGGCGGTCTCGGCCAAGGCCGCCGGATCGGGTGCTGCCCGGGCTGGTCGTATTCGGCTCTGGCCGATCAGGCCGAACGGAGTGATCGCGGTGCGGGCGGCGGACGTCCGGGCAGATCCCGGTTCGGCTCTCGGCAAGAACGTCCTCCTGCCCCGGGTCGCGGCCCGAGCTCATGATCCTCGACACGGGGTGCACCCGGTTCGGGCGCACGACAGGATTATCCGCCGCGGGATCAGGACACAATGTCACACCGTGGATGCACGGATCGCGCTGCCGTTCAGCCGGCGCTGGCTCGCCGCCCATCAAGGGCGCGTGGATTGAAGCGTTGCCCGGAAGGGCCGAGCATGTGAGCGGGATCGCTCAGATATCGTCCCGCGGAGGACCGGTATGCGGCAGGCTTTGCAACGTCCCCGCGGCGACGCTCAGGCGCGCGGTCACGGCGCAAGATCGGGTCTGGCTGTCCTGAGCGCGGGTTTCGCTGTGGCCGGGCTCCTCGGACCGGCCAAGTTCGCGAAGGCCGACGACGGCCCGAGCTATCTGGAGGACCGGCGTGGCGTGTTCCTGCCTTTCCTAAATGCACCGCAACCCGGCGACGCCATCGCGCAGTCGCCGCGGCTCGGGCTCTCCTTCGGCGGCGCGGTCCGGCCCGTGTTGGTGGATACCGGCTCGACCGGCATCGTGGTCTCGGCCAGCCGCATCCCCGACAACGCGACGCTGCCCAGCCAGCCTGGGCGCATCACCTATACGAGCTCCGGCCGCATCATGATCGGCCGCTGGATACGCGTCCCGGTAACCCTGTGGGGCCGCGACGGCGAGAGCGTGGCGACGCGGCCGATCCCGGTCCTCGCGGTCGACCGCATCGCCTGCACCGCGCAGGCCCGCCACTGCACCCCGGAAGAGGCGCCGGAGCACGTGGCCATGCTGGGCATCGGATTCGGCCGCGAGGACGACAGCCAGAGCCAGAGCACGCCCGACACCAATCCCCTGCTCAATGCAGAGCCGTCCGGCCCCGGTGCGATCCGGCGCGGCTACGTGCTCACCGCCCGAGGCGTCCATGTCGGCCTGACGCGCGCAAACACCCACGGCCGCTACCGCTTCGTCAAGCTCGATCCCCACCCGCGCGTGCCGGGCGACTGGCTGGGCTTGCCCGTGTGCATTTCCGTCGACGGTCAGGAGCCGGGCGCCTGCGGCCGGGCACTGCTCGACACCGGCGTCACTGCCATGTTCCTGACCCTGCCGCCCTCGGAGGTGGCCACCAGCCTTCAGACCGACGCGACCGGTCACAGTGCGCTCCTTCCCGGAACGCGGCTGCGTTTTCGCTTCGGCGCCGCCGCCGCTTACACGGTCACCGTCGGCGACCACGCCACGGGACTCGCACCGGAGCGCATCGTTCTGAACACCACGCGCCCGCAACCCTTCGTCAATACGGGGCTGCACGTCCTGAACGGTTTCGATGTCCTGTTCGACGCCGACCGCGGATATTACGGCTTCCGCGCCCGCGGCGCGGTCCCGGACGCCGACCAACCGTGAGCCGACACCACGACGCCCGGGAACAACGGCAGACTCGCCCCGATGCTTGCCGGGGCATGCAAGATCGCTTTGACGCGCCAGCGTCTTCAGGACTTGGCCGCGCAGAACAGATGGCCGGGCGGCGACCTCGCCTGCCCACCGTAGGGAAGATGATCCCTTCTCTGCGCCCCAGTCACAGGGCTTGTTCGAAGCCGGGCGAGCCGACGGACGAGAAATCCGTCGGGTTGTCCGATCTCTAAGCCGCAATGCATCGTGGAGACGATCGGGTCCCTGCCGCTGAAAGCGTAATCGATACGATTCCCGCATCCTCGGGGACCGCACCCATGGATCCGCCCCAGCTTAGGCTGGCGGGCTGCCGAATGGTTTCGAGGACGCGCTTGCCGAAGCGCGTCGGTATTCGGGGCGTGGCGCAGCCTCTCACGCCGTATCGGCTGCGGCCCGCGATGCCATCGGCGTTCGAAAGGAACCCGTCGTTGTCCGACGCTCCTCATGCAAACGGCCGGAGCGTCGCTCCGGCCGCCATGGCGATGATGTGACGAAGGCTCAGCGCAGGATTAGCGCAGGAGCTGGAGGACGCCCTGCTGCGCGGAGTTGGCCAGGGACAGGGCGGAGATGCCCATCGACTGCCGGGTCGACAGCGCCTGGGAGTTGGCCGCTTCCTGGTTCAGATCGGCGTTGGTCAGGTTGGCCGAGCCGGTCTGCAGCACGTTGATCAGCTGTTTGGAAAAGTCCTGCCGGTTCTGCACGACCGACAGGTTCGAGCCGAGCGCGCTCGCCGCGGAGTTCAGCGTGTTGCCGGCGCTCGTCAGGGTCGACAGGGTCTTGTTGACGTCGGAGTTCAACAGGAAGTTGCCGAGGCCGTTCTGGCTGGACGTGCTGTTCGAGTTGGTGATCGACGACAGGCCCAGGCCGCTGGACGTGGCATCCACCGAGGCGACGTTCAGGTTCGAGCTGCCGGTGTCGTTGAACTTGATGTTCATGTCATTGCCCTTGCCGGCAATGAGGTTGACGCCGTTGTAGCTGGCATCGCCGGCGAGCTGCGTGATCTGGTTGAGCAGGTTGTTGTACTGGCTCGCCAGAGAAGCGCGCTGGGACACGCCGGAGATCGAGAGGTCGCTGGAGACGACGGTGGTGGCGGCGGTGCCGTAGGTCGAGGCGGTGGTGCTCGATCCGGTGAAGCCGAGCGCCGTCTGGCTGCCGGAGTTCTGAAACTCCACGTCGGCCTGGGCGTTCAGGACGATCTTCGTGCCGGTGCTGTCGGCCGAGAAGATCGCGCCTGCGCCGAACGAGCCGCTGGACGAGGTCGACGCCGAGCTGACGGCGGCGTTCAGGGCCGCGACGGTGGCGCTGATGCTCGACGAGGCGGCGATGGTGGCCGACACGGAGGTGCCGTTGATGGTCAGGAGCACCGTCTGGGAGGCGGTGCTGGCGCTGTAGGCGTTGGCGGCGGTTCCGGTGGTGGAGAGCTGGGTCGAGAGGGCCTGGTTGGCGATGGACTTGGCCTGATCGACCAGCTTCTGGATCGAGGTGATGCCCTGGTTGGCGGCCTGGATCGTCTGGACGCCGTTGGAGATGCCGTCGAGCAGGGTGTTCAGGTTCGAGGACCGGGCGTCGAGGGACTGGGAGGTGAAGAAGTTGGTCGGGTTGTCGAGGGCGGAGTTCACCGTCTTGCCGGTGGCGAGGCGGTTCTGCGTGGTCGCCATCAGCTGGGCGGTATCCTGCAGGGAGAGCAGGTTCTGGCGTGTCGCGGCCGACAGGGTGATGGAAGACATGGATCGCTAACTTTCCAACCGGAGCAACCCGATTCTCGGGGATCGCTTAAGAATACCGCTTAAGGTTAAATACGGATTAACTGCGCGAGTATTTTCAGCGCCCCGCCGCTCCTTCCGAAACCCTGCGCCGGCGCTAGGCTCATCTGCCCGCTGCAGCACAGGCCGGTATCGGCCGATTGGAGACTTGATCACGCGCGGTCGCTCATGCCGCCTGATATCTCAGTGGTCGGACCGGTACGGCGAGCCGCGCGAAGGGAAGTCAATCGAGTGCGTAGCCGAGCAGGCCCTCGGTCGTATGCCCTTCACAGCCCGCGAGGGTCGATACGAAGTGATCGCGACCGCCGGCATTGCAGCGGTAGATGGGGTGGCTGCCGGGCCTGGGGGCCTCGTAGACGAAGCCGGTCTGCCCGAGCGGGGTCTGCCCCTCGCAGCGCACGTCCCGGCTGAGGAAGTGATCCTGTCCCGCCACGCAACTCATCAGTCTTGCGGTCCCGGGGGCCGAAAGCGTCAAGACGCTGCCGACGCTGCCCTCGGCCCTGTAGGCGGGCGCGACATAGCCCGTCGTGACCCAATGTCCGGCGGGACCAATGGCGCGCCGCAAGGGGAGACGGTCGGCACCGCGGGTCGCGCGCGCCTCGGCGATCCGCCACGTGCCCGGGTAAGGGTCGCCGCCCGAGAAGAAGACGGTGATGTCCGGCAGGAAGGGCGTGAGGCTCCCCGTACCGTCCCGCCGGAAGCCCGGACTGTGATTGAGATAGAAGCCGGTCACGTCGGAGTTCAGATAGCCGAGCGGCGTCCAACGTGCCGGTGACCCGCTCAACAGGACCTTCAAGGGCATCTTGAACAGGCCCATCTGGTAGGTCTCGCGGTCGGGGTTGCGGGCCGGATCCTTGCAGGCCACCTGATGGCACACGCGACCCGGAAGCCCGGTGATGACGTAGACGTCTCCCGTCTTGGCATCGTACGCGAAATCGGAGTTCGGATTGATGGTCGCTCCATCGGTCGTCCCGTTGGGGATCCGCACCGGCGCCCCGAAATGGATGCCGTCCGCGGTGTGACGGACGTAGAGATCGCCGAAGCCGGCAACGCCCTGTGGTCCGGTGAGGTCCGTCGTAAAGACGAAGAGACCGGACTTGCCGTCCGTGAACGACGCCGGCTGACCGGTGCCGTAATTGCCCTGCGCCACCGCCGGGTTGAGCGGCCTGATGACCGGTTCGGGATAGTCGACCCACGTCACCTTGTCGTTCGAGAAAGCGAGACCGGTCTGATTGTTGTTCCCAGGCTGGTTGTCCGCGCCCGAATAGTACATCGCATAGGTGTAGGTCTGGCCATCCCCGGGGTTGACGAAGCGGCCCCGGATCACGCTGGGATCACAGACGTATTGGCGGTTCCAGGAGCCGGGCGTCGGCTTGAACACGATCCGGGCCGGCGAGAAGCCGGTCTGCGGGTCGTAGGATCGATGGAAGATGACATCGGTCTGGCCCTGACCGCACCACCAGAAATCGGTGACGCCGTTCTCCGAGATGATGCTGGGCGCGTAATTGTAGCCGGCCGGATTCGCCTCGTTGACGAAGAGGGGCTGCGCGTCGGGTCCCTTCCAGTCGGCCTCGACCCGAGCCGGCAGGGCGAGCGACGCCAGCACCAGGGCGAAAAGGGCGCCGATGAGCAGGGCAGAACCGGGCTTCACTCTCACGATCTCCCGCGATGCGCGCCGTCCGTTTCAACGCCGGCCGGAGCACCTGTCCCGAGACTGGCGACCTGAATAAGGCGGCCCTGCTGCCGACGGCCTGAACGCTTGGATCGCGGGTGGGGCGGCGTCCGACCGGCGCCGACCCTATGAATCCTGCGCAGAGGCGACGGGGCGCCGGCAGTTCGGACGGAGGGCGCGACCCAGGAGCGATTGCCGGCCCAGGATCATCTCGAAGAAATCGTATTCTCCGGGCCTGAAATTGGCTTTCAGGAACTGGAAGTGCATGTGGAACGGCCGAAGACGCAAGCGCTTGTAGTCACATTCCGGTATCCGGTCCTTGATCCCAGCCGATCGTATCAATGGATTGTGGGCGAGAAAGGCCGGTCTCTCGAGACCGATGTCGAAAATGGGGTTGAACCCGTAGCAGTTGAGCCAATCCTGCGGCGCCTGATAGTCACACCAGACGATGCGGTCGCTGTAGACGAGCGACGCGATGCGTGCGCGGATTCCCACGGCTTCTTTCGGCAACGCGACGAAGGGAAGCCCCGAGCCCAGCGTGACCAGGGACAGGCGGGGTAGGGGCCGATCGTCCGTACCGAGGCGCGCGAGGATCCGGGCAGCGACCTCCACGGCCATGGCAGCGCCGAGGGAATGACCGACGATCATGACCTCATCGGGCGCCTCCGCCGGATGCGCACGCCATTGTGCCAGTTCCGTCAGGATTCGCTCGCTGAAGAGCGCGATTCGCGCCTCGTAATCCGGTCGCCGGCCCGTGGCATGCTGCCAGAAGAAGATGCGTATGCTCAGGATATGCCAGAAGAACAGCCGGCCCAGCGCCTTGCGGATGGCGTAGAGACCCGCGCCCGCGGCCACGGCGCAGATCAGCGCCGCCCCGACCGTTTCCATCGGCGATAACGGTTTCAGGACGGCGAAGAGCGCCGTGCCGGCCGAGATCAGCAGGGCCGGGACGACGAAGACGACGAAGAACGGAAAAGCGCTCAGCAGGGTGTAGGGCCATCCGAAGCGCGCCGTCTTGAAAAACAACCCCTGTGCGAGCCCCGAAACGACGCTTCTTGCCAGCAGCGCCAGCTGGCGGAGCACGGGCCGGGAGAGATCCGCGTGGACAATGTCGCTCCAGATCAAGGTCTCGCAACAGACGGCGGCGCCGTCGCCATCGGCCGGCGGGCCGACCGTCCAGGTCCGGCTGAGACCGTCGGCGCTGGTCCGGATCTCTGAGACCGCGCGTGGCATGGTTCCGAACCGGGCCGTATGCCGGCCGAGTTCCCGTTTGAAGAACGCAGGAAACCGGATCCCGCTGCGGGCGTCGAAGCCGTGAATGAAGAAAACGTGCCGTCGCCCGACCGGTGCCGGATGAAGGTCTCTCAACTTGAATGGGGTGAACGATAAGTAGCCGCGGACCATAGGATCGGACAAGGACCTGAGCACGCGAAAGCATTGTGGCGGTCGACGGCGCCGATGGGCGCGCGCTCCATTGCACGACCGAGCGGGCTCCTCAACAGCCCGCCGGCGAAGACGGTTCCGCCGCGAGCCATCATTCATCATCCGGACGTCCTGGGGATCTCCCTCCCATGACAAGGGGGGCGAGGTCAAAAGGCGCTGGCAGGCTGGAGAAAGACTGGACTTGTGAAAACTGAACCTCCTACGGTGCGGGACGCGGGGGCAGTGTTCAAGATTCGCATGCGCTTTTCGGGGGCCTTGAGGGCGTTTCGCACCGGCGCCCTCCGACGTCACGGGCTCGGCCACATCCAGGCTGGCTTCGATGCTGCGCCGAGCGGCTGCATCGTTCTGGTCGGAGACGCGCATGCGGCGCTCATGCCGCGACCGATCGTTCCGCGCCCCGTCCTGAACGCGGGCATCGCCGGAGCGACGGCGCGCTCCTGTGGCCGCGCCCTCGATCTGTTGCGCGCGCCCCTGCCGGCTCTGCTCGCCGTCCTGATCATCGGGACCAACGACATCCGTGCCCGCTCGGCGCTGTCGAAGGCGGCGACCGACGACTTCTTCGGGCAGACAGACCGGATCGTCGATCGCCTCCAGGCCTGGACCCTCGATACGCTCGTGGCGGCGTTGCCCCCGACCCCTGCCGCGAAGGCATCGGAACGCGACCCTGCCGCGGTCGAAGTCTATTCGGATTGCCTCCGCGCTGTCTGCGTGCGCCGCGGTGTCTCGTTCTTCGATCCGTTTGCGGGATTGCGCGGCGCCCGTTTCGGCTTGGCCGAGGATGACGCCTTCGTCGATGGCACCTACCCGCGGGATTACACGGCCGTCGCCGCCCGCATCGCCAGCCACGTCCGGACGCACTTCAAATCCGAGCCCTACCTGGACAGCGCGCTCCCGGGTTTCGATGAAGAATATTACAGGAGCTGGTACGCCGACACGTGTCGGTATCCCCACGGGTTGGCGCGGCACTACCTCGATCTGGGATGGCGCGAGGGGCGAGACCCGAGCGGACAGTTCAGCACCGACGGCTATCTCGAAGCCAACGCCGATGTCCGCGCCGCAGGCGTCAATCCGCTGATCCACTTTCTTGAAGTCGGCTTCGCGCAAGGGCGGACGGGTTGGCAGAAGCCGCACCCGCGTCCGACCCGCTCCCCCCACGGCGACCCGGACGCCTGAACCGAAGACGGCCCGACAGCCCGGGACGCGCTCGTGACGGCAACCGTCGCAAAGCTGCCGCAGATTGGCGGCCAGATGCTTCCATGCGCCTCCTCCTCGCCGCCCCTGTCCTCGTCCTCATCGCCACGGGCGCAGCAGCCGGCGATACGCGCCTGGACGGAGCCGTGGTTGCGGGCAGCTTCGGAATGGGGGGGGCGGACTATTACGGCGATGTCCGCAGTCGCATGCCGTTCACCCGCGACGCGCCGCCCAGTCCGGTCGGGATAACCGACATCGAGCGCGTCCGGGCCGCACGCCGGCGTGCGGATGCCGGCGCCCGCCGGCCGGCCCATCGCTCCGCCCGTCGCAGCTGAACCGCCCCGGGCCCGACACTCGGTCCCACTCGGTCCGTACGAAGCGAAGGGCCGGGTCGGCAGAACCGGGACTGGACGATCCGGCCAAGGGGCGCGCCGCCTCAGTTCCGGTAGCGTTCGGCGAGGGCCATGAGGGCCTGGGCGAGTTCGGTGAGGTTGGCGGAGGCGGCCTCGACCTGCCGGGTGCCGGCCGCGGTCTGCTGGCTGGCCTGGCGGATGTTCTGGAGCGCGCCCATCACCTGCTCGATGCCGAGCTGCTGCTGGTTGGTCGAGGCGACGATCTGCTGGAAGGTCTGGACGTTCTCCTCCACCCGGGCGGTGATCTCCTCGATGGTCCGCTGCGTCGTGTCCGAGCGCGTCTTGCCGGCGGCGGCGCGCTTGACCGCCTCCTCGGTGAGCATCACCGAGGTGTTGATGCCCGCTGGATCTCGCCCAGGATCCCCCGCACCTGGCCGGTGGCCGCCTTGGCCTGATCGGCCAGGAGCTTCATCTCGGAGGCGACCACCGCGAAGCTGCGCCCGCTCTCGCCGGCCGCCGCCGCCTCGATGGCGGCGTTGAGCGCCAGCAGGTGCGTGCGCTCCGAGATGTCGTTGACCGTCTCGATGATGTCGCCGATCGTCTGGGTCTTCTCCGACAGGCTGACGATGTTGCCGGCCACCGCCTCCGCCTGCTCGCGGATCGCCTCCATGGCCTTGGCGGTGTCGGAGACGGCGCGCAGGCCCTGGCGGGAGGTCTGCGCGGTCGCCTGGGCGGTGGCGATCACCTCGGTGGCCCGCTTGCTGATCTGCGCGCCCGAATGGGTGATCTCGTCGACCGTCGCCGCCGTCTCCTGCACCGCCGCGAATTGCTGCTCCACCGAGGCCGCCTGCTCCTGCGCCGAGGCGCGGATCTCCGCCGCCGCCGCGTTCAGGTCCGCCGTCGCCGCCCGGTTGGTCCGCGCCAGATCCGACAGACCCGCAACCATCGTGTTCAGCGTCGCTGCGAGTCGGCCCACTTCACCGCCGGCGCGAACAGCCAACTGGCTGGACAGGTCGCCCTCGCCGACGCGGCCGACGAAGGCCATCACGCGCACCAGCGGCTGGACGATGAGACGGTTGATGGCGATACCGATCCCCAGGCAGATCAGGAGGGTGATGAGCGTTCCGCCCCACAGGGCGATGCTCTCGTTGCGCTCGCCACGGGCCACGCGCTCGGCCAGAGCCGTCCGTACCACCTCTTCGAGGCCTTCGATGGCCGACAGCTTCTCGCGGAAGGTGTCGAACAGCTGCTTGCCCTGACCGTCGGCTTCGATGCGGACCGCCTCGGCCCGTTTCGCCGGATCGGCCGCCATGCGGATGGCCGCCTCGCCGACCTCGGTCTGCCAGCTGCGAGCCGCCGCCACTGCGGCGGCGAGCAGGCGTGTCCGCTCCGCATCCTGACCGACGAGGCCCCTCAGCCGGTCGATCGCCTCGTCCAGCGTCTGACGGCCGGCTCGGTACGGTTCCAGGCTGCCGTCGCGCCCCGTGATCAGGTAGCCGCGCAACCCGGTTTCCTGGTTGAGCATGGCCGCGCGGAAGCTGTCGAGGGCGCGAACCAGCTGGTTTGACCGGCTTCGCGCGTCGGTTGCGTCCCGCAATTGATCGCCTGTGACCAGGACCGCACCGCTGCTGAGGACCGAGACCAGCGCGATGATCCCGATGGCACCGCCCAATATGCGGTTGAGACCCAGCGATTGGGGCATGGTCTGCTTCATCCTGCTCGGAGCTGCGGACGGCGCCGGATGGGCCGCGATCGAGGCATCGGGGCCTCTTAGCGCCGTCGCCCGGTCGATGCGAGGGACGGCCCTCCGTCCCGCCCCCGGCAAATGGCGCAACGACGGTCGCCTGGTTCGGATACCGCCGCCTGGGCGCCGTGATCACCGGAGGGGCAGCTGCCGAACTCCAGGCCGGAATTTACGAATTGTTCACCATCGAGCAAGTTGAACTTGTGCGGTCGAACGAATTCGTATGCATCTAAGCGCTGATATCCGGAGTTCTTGATCGTAACGGTTTTGCAACGAGCATTTGTGTCGCGGGAGATGCTGATTTCTTTCCTGATCGATACCGATCGCAAGGCTGATCCACTCGACGCGAACCTCAGGGCACGCGCGCGGATCGAGCAGCTCGACGTCGCCCTTCGTCTGGTGCCCTTCACGATTCTCGTGAGCCTGAGCGTCGTACAGGTCATCGTCTACCTGTTCTGGCAGCCCGGGAACCGCGTCTATCTCGCGGGCCTGGAGGCCCTCGTCCTGCCGCTGGCGGTCGTCTCGCTCCGGCAGTGCTGGCGCTGGCGCTCGCAGCCCAAGCCGCTCGAGGTGCCATCCTCTTTCGTCAAACGGCTCGTCCTCGCCGCGCAGATCTATGGCCTTCTCCTGGCCTCCATCCCGGTGATGCTGTTCGCCGGGGCCGATCCGAATGGGCGGCTCCTGATTGCCTCCAGCATGGCGGGCCTGATCGCGACGGGGATGAGCGCGGCGGTGCTGCCCCGAGTCGCCATCGGGTATGCCGGCCTGATCATCGTCGGCTCGTTCATCGCCCTCGCGGCGACGGGCGAGGCCTTCTACATCTATGTCGGCGTTCTGCTGTTCTTCTATGCGAGCTTCATCTGCTTCACGATCCTGCACCTCAGCCGTCTGCTCACGATGCGCGTCATCGCGCAGATCGAGCTGGAGCGGCAGCAGGAATTCACCCATCTCCTGCTCAACGAGTTCGAGGAAAGTGCCAGCGATTGGCTCTGGGAGACGGATGCCGACCTGCGGCTGCAGCACGTCTCCCCGCGCCTGATCGAGGTCGCCGGTTCCTCCGAGCGACAGCTCATGGGCCTGCCGCTGGAACGCCTGCTGCTCCCGCCGCTGGCGCCGCCCAAAAGCCATTCGAGCACGGCTCTCTGGAGTTGCATCGCGGAGCGACGCGTCTTCCGGAATCTCCACCTGCAACTCGACATCGCCGGTGAGCGGCGGACCTGGTGCCTCTCCGGAAAGCCGACCTTCAACCGGGCCGGCGTGTTCTCAGGCTATCGCGGCGTCGGCTCCGATGTGACCGAGAAGCGGCGCTCCGAGGAGCGCCTGTCCTATCTCGCCCTGCACGATTCCCTGACCGATCTCCCCAACCGGGTTCTGTTCCACCAGCTTCAGGAGACGGCCCGGGCACGACTCGCGCAGGGCGACCGGTTCGCCGTGCTCGCCCTCGACCTCGACGAGTTCAAGAGCGTCAACGACACGTTCGGCCACGCCGTCGGCGACAAGCTCCTCACAGCCGTGGCCGAGCGGCTGCGGGGCTTCGAGAGCGCCGACGTGCAACTCGCCCGCCTCGCGGGTGACGAGTTCGCGGTGCTCGCGGCCGGGCGGAGCGCCCGGGACCTGCACGCCATCGAGTCCCTGGCGAGCGGCATCGTCGAGGCGCTCGCCTCGCCATTCACCGTCGACGGCATTCGGCTGACCGTCAGTGTCAGCATCGGGATCGCCATCGCGCCGCAGGACGGATGCCAGGAGATCATGCGGCGGGCCGATCTCGCTCTCTACCGCATGAAGAGCGAGGGGCGGAACGGTTACCGGTTCTACGAAGCCGAGATGGACGAGCGGATCGAGGCGCGGCGCGCCCTGACGTCCGATCTGCGCGGCGCGCTCGATCGGAACGAGTTCGTCCTCTACTTCCAGCCGATCGTGTCGGCCAAGGAGTGCCGCGTGGGCGGTTTCGAAGCGCTCCTGCGATGGAAGCATCCCGCACGGGGCTTCGTCTCGCCGGGCGACTTCATTCCACTCGCCGAGGAGACCGGCGTCATCATCCCCCTCGGGGAATGGATCCTCCGAGAGGCCTGCCGGATCGCCGCCGGCTGGCCGGAGGATGTCCGGATCGCCGTCAACCTCTCCCCCCGCCAGTTCCGGCATTCGGATCTGCCGCACCTCGTGCGCTCTGCCTTGCGGACGAGTGGACTGGCCGCCGCCCGCCTGGAACTGGAGGTCACCGAGTCGGTGTTCCTGGAGGCGACGCCGGCGATCAACGCCACCCTGTCCAGGCTGCGTGAGATGGGCGTGCGCCTGTCCCTGGACGATTTCGGGACCGGCTATTCGAGTCTCAGCTATCTGCGCCGGATCGCCTTCGACAAGATCAAGATCGACCAGAGCTTCGTCCGCGACCTGCCGCACGAGGGCAGCGCCGCCGCGATCGTGCGGGCCATCATCGACATGGCGACGCGCCTCGACATGACGATCACGGCGGAAGGGGTCGAGACGGACGCGCAGCGGATCTGCCTCCTCGACCAGGGATGCCACGAATTCCAGGGCTATCTCTTCAGCAAGCCGCTGCCGGCCGAGCAGGCGGCGGTTCTCGCGCGCAGCCGCAAGTTGCTTCCGACCGCCGTCCAGGCGGCGTGAGGTGCCGTCAGGCGCCGAGGGGCGCCACGCCGGCCGGGCTGGGCTCGCCCGTGACCGCGTGGGGCGACACCTTCGGCCAGTAGGGCAGGAAGCCCTCGACGATGGTGCGCGGGATATCGAGGGGCCGGTAGTGGACGGTATCCACGAACATCAGCGACTGCTCGCCGCGGCCGAGCAGGCCGTTGACCTCGCTGTGGATCTCGTGCGCCAAGGTCACGAATTTCCGGTTGTGGCTCGCGATGGAGATCCGGACGGTGACCGGCTCGAACTCCATGGCCTCCCGCCGGAAGTCGTGATGGAAGGACTTCGTCAGGATGTAGAAGTCCGTCGACTTCAGGTCGAAATCCGGCATGCAGACGTTGAAGAACAATTCGCGCGCCTTGCCGACCCAGCGCACGTAATTGGCGAAATAGACGTTTCCGACCGAATTCGTATCGTCATAGGTCGGAATCAGGCGCAGAACGAACCAGTGGCCGTCGAAGCCGTGGGAGGCGACGGTGTCGGGCCGGTCGAGCGCGACGGGCACCGGCGCCGCCCGCGGCGCCCGCTCCGCCGCCGGGATCAACGTGTCGGCCGGCTGCGTTGCGCGCCATCCGAGGATCTGTGCGATCATCGGCAGGGCACCGATCAGCCCGATGAGCGGCGCGATGGCCAGGAGCGCCCAACTCGGCGCCAGATAGCCGGTGACGAAGATCAGGCACGCCGTCGCCCCGATCATGGCGTTGAGGACCGAGTCGTACCGCCGCGTCGCGCCGAGCGTCTCGCAGACGAGACAGGCCGCCGCGCCGACGAGGAGCGTGGCGAACGGCATCATCAGGTAGAGGAGTGAGAGATTCGCCCAGATCGCCGCCGCCGCCGTGGCGAGCGCCGCGCCCAGGATCCAGACCGGTGAGGACACGAGTCCCGCCGGCACGAAGGCGAGAAGCGGCGAATTGCTGCGCGCCGTGACCGAGGTCCCGAGCCACCGCGTGGCGTTGTAGAAGCTGTCGATCGTGGTGGCGGCCGCGATCGCCGTCCAGACCACGAAGGCGGCTGTCGCACCCGCCACGGATTCCCGCCCGATCGCCTGCGCCACGGCCGCATAGGCCCCCGGCAGCCCGTCCGACGAGACGACCGGCACGCCGAGCCCCGCCCGCGCTGCGAGTAGGGCATTGAGCGTCAGCAGTCCGAGGAACAGGACGGCGCCGGTGACATAGGCCACCCGCACGGATCCCCCCGAACGCCGGATCTCGAGGGCGCGCTGCCAATGCTGGATGTCCATCCACGGGCCGAGCAGGAAGCCGACCAGGGAGGGCACGACCAGACCGTAGAAGCGCTCGTCGAAGGCGGGGACCGTCCAGCCGTCCGGATGCCGGGGCAGGTCAACCAAGAGCAGCGCGCAGGCCGACAGTCCGAGGACCAGGGCGACGCCGTGGATCGTCCGGAGGCCGCGCAGCGGAACCGCATGCGCGATCGAGCAGGCGATGAGGATCAGGGCGACCAGGCCGACCACGGAGTCGCGGCCGAACAGCGGAAGCCACGCATAGGCGGCGAAGCCGAAGATCGTGATGGCGACGGCGAAGAACTGGGCCCCGAGGAACAGGAGGGCGTAGGGACCCTGCACGGACGCGACAATCGTGTCGATGCGCCGCCGGGGAGCGCCGAGTAGCCATCCGAACAGGCCAAGGCCCGTGGCATTCGGCAGAGCGAAGGCAAGAAACCCGAGCCATCCATACGTGAGGGTCACGTGGATCGCGTAGAAAAATCCGAGCCCCCAGAACCACGACAAAGCAATCGTCGGCGCCCAGGTCGCTGAGCGAATGAATTGGGAAGGCATTGTGGCCGCGAGCGCTCCGTACCGAGTGTTGCAATAGCGTATCAGACTCGTTTCGGGAATATGTCCGGCAAAAAAGAAGGCGAATATAAGATCTTACCTGCACGAAAATGCATCGACCTGTCGACAAGCCGCTGCTGCGGCTCAGCGCGGGCACATTTCCGCTCGCTGCGTCCCGATGGGCACGCGTTTGGGCCTTGGGCGCACGACCCGTCGCGGGTTCCCGGGCGATTTGCCTAATCGGCGGGCGCCGGGCCGCTGCGAACCAGATCGACGAAATTGCCGATCAGCGGAGCCTTCGGGGCCATCCACAACGCGAAGACGTCGGCGCGGATGGGCGGCCCTTCGAGGGGCCTGTAGACCACATCCGCATGCGCCAGACGGGCGACGAATTCCGGGATGATGGCGATGCCGAGCCCCGATGCCACCAAGCTCGTCAACGAGGCCGCCTCGACGGCCTGATAGGTGATGGAGGGGACGAACCCGGCCTCTGCGCAGCAATCCCACAGGTAGTTGGCGAACAGGGAATCCGAGAGCCGCAGGAAGACGAATCGCTCGTCGCGAAGGTCGGAGAGGCGGAGCGCGCCCGTCGCCAAGCGGTGGCCCCTCGGCAGGACGACCCGTACGGTCTCGGTCCACGCGCAGACGCGGACCAGATCGGCATCCTCCGGGGGGCACCGCAGGAAGCTCAGGTCGGTCTGACCGGACTTCAGCATCGCGATCTGCCGATCCGGCGACATCTCGTGGATCCGGAGATCGACCGCCGGATAGGTGCGAGCGAAGTCCCGGAGCGCCGGGCCGAGCGGGCCGGCCAACATCGAGCCGGTCAGGCCGATGTTGATGATGCCGGCGGTGCCCGCGCCGATGGCACGCGCCCGTTCCACCGCTTCGCCGGCCCGCTCCAGAATGGCGAGCGCCTGGACGTGGAAATCGTGGCCGGCCCGGGTCAGCGTCACCCGCCGCGTGGTCCGCTCGAAGAGGGCAGTGCCGACCTCATCCTCCAGGTCGCGGATCTGCTGGCTGAGGGGTGGTTGCGCCACGCCGAGGCTCTCTGCGGCGGCCGTGAAGCTCAGATATTTGGCGACAGCCACGAAATAGCGGAGATGCCGGAGTTCCATCCCGCCATCTATATGCCCCGCCTATCAATTGGAATGAAAAAGATATTTGACGTCTAGATCGGCCGGAACGATTTTGCAGCTCGGCAAATCGAAACGATGCTGCGCGTCACGATCGCCCCGCGCGCCGCCATCGGGCTTCGGTCGCCAGTCCGAGGCTGCCCAGGGGAATTGCGATGCAGCGCGTGTTCGGGTCGCTTTTCGGGCAGGTGGTCGCGGCCCTGGTCCTCGGCGTCCTCGTCGGGCGGCTGTGGCCGGACTTTGCAGTCAGCCTGAAGCCCCTCGGCGACGTCTTCATCAAGCTCATCAAGATGGTCGTCGCGCCGCTGGTGTTCGGTGTCGTGGTGCATGGCATCGTCGGCGCCGGCGATCTGCGGAAGGTTGGGCGCGTCGGCCTCAAATCCCTGATCTACTTCGAGGTGGTGACGACCATCGCGCTCGCGCTCGGGCTGGTCCTCGCCTACGTCTTCGCGCCCGGCCAGGGCATGAACGTCGACCTGGCGAAGCTGGATGCCAATTCGCTCTCCAGCTACACCGATCGGGTCGGACAGGTCACGGGAACCGTCGATTTCTTGATGAAGCTGGTGCCGACGACCTTCGTCGACGCCTTCGCGAAGGGCGACATCCTCCAGGTTTTGCTTCTCGCGATCCTGTTCGGGTCCGGCCTCTCGCTCCTCGGCGAGCGCGGCAAGCCCCTGGCCGACAGCCTGGAGCGCATCACCGAAGTCCTGTTCCGGATCATCGGCTTCATCGTGCGGCTCGCGCCGCTCGGCGTGCTCGGCGCCGTCGCGTTCACGGTCGGCAAGTACGGCGTCGGATCCCTGAAGCAGCTCAGCATGCTGGTCGTGCTGTTCTACGGGGGCGTCGCGGCCTTCGTGATCGTCGTGCTCGGCGGCATCATGCGGCTCGCGGGCTTCAGCATCTTCAAGCTGCTCGCCTATCTGCGCGAGGAACTGACCGTCGTGGCCGGCACCGCATCCTCCGACTGCGTGCTGCCGCAGGTCATGCGCAAGATGGAGCGGCTCGGCATCAAGGAATCGACCGTCGGCCTCGTGATCCCGACCGGCTACTCCTTCAACCTGGATGCCTTCTCGCTCTACCTGACCCTGGCCACGGTGTTCATCGCGCAGGCGACCAACACCGACCTGTCCTTCGGTCATCTGATGCTGATCCTCGGCATCGCCCTTCTGACGTCCAAGGGCGCCCACGGCGTGCCCGGCTCGGCGATCGTGGTCCTCGCCGCGACGCTGTCGGCGGTCCCGGAGATCCCAGTGATCGGTCTGGTCCTCGTCCTGTCGGTCGACTGGTTCGTCGGCATCGCCCGTGCCCTCGGAAACCTCATCGGCAATTGCGTGGCGACCGTCGTCATCGCAGCCTGGGAGGGCGATATCGATCGCGCCCAGGCTCACCGGGTCCTGAACGGCGCGGACACGGCCGACACCGCGGCAATCCTCGAGGCCCCCGTCGCGCAGCCGCACACCGCGTGACCGATCCGGGGCAGCCGATTACAGCTTGAAGCCGAATCCCGGAGACCGACCATGAGCGCTGGAGCCTACAACCCCCCGTGCGGCGGCCTGCCCGGCCAGACGGCGCTGATGACCGGCCGCGCCGTGTTCACCGAGGCCTACGCGGTCATCCCCCACGGGGTGATGAGCGACATCGTCACGAGCCTCCTGCCGGGCTGGGAGGGGACCCGGGCCTGGATCCTGGCACGGCCGCTCTCGGGCTTCGCCGAAACCTTCGCCCAGTACCTCATGGAGGTCGCCCCGGGCGGCGGCAGCGAGACTCCCGAGCCGGAGGCTCAGGCGCAGGGCGTGCTGTTCGTGGTCGCGGGCACGGCGAGCCTCACCCTCGACGGCGCCCGGCACGCCCTGCGGCCGGGCAGCTACGCCTATCTCTCCCCCGGCGCGGCGTGGTCCCTGCGCAACGACGGCGATGGGCCCGTGCGCTTCCACTGGATCCGCAAGGCCTACCAGCCGGCGGCGGGGCTGGACGCGCCGCCCTCGTTCGTGACGCACGAATCGGCGGTCGAGCCGACCGGCATGGCCGGCACCGACGGCGCCTGGGCGACCACCCGATTCGTCGGCTCCGACGATCTGCGCCACGACATGCACGTGAACATCGTCAGCCTGCGGCCGGGCGCCTCGATTCCGTTCGAGGAGACCCACGTGATGGAGCACGGGCTGTTCGTGCTGGAGGGCAAGGCGGTCTACCGGCTCAACCGCGACTGGGTCGAGGTCGCGGCGGGCGACTTCATGTGGCTGCGCGCCTTCTGCCCGCAGGCCTGCTACGCGGGCGGGCCCGGCCCGTTCCGCTACCTCCTCTACAAGGACGTCAACCGCCATCCGGCGCTCGCGCCGCGCGGACTCGGCCGTTGAGCGCGGACGCGCGCAGGATCGTCGCCCAGCCTCTGACCGCGGCGGCCTTCGCCCCGTTCGGCACGGTCATCGACGCGGCTGCCGTGGAGCCGCGGCCGATGAATGCCGGGATGGCGCGCCGCTTCCACGATCTCGCCGAGATCGAGGTCGTGGGGGAGGGCGCGCGCGTGGTGATCGGCTTGGTGGAGGCGCAGCCCTATCCGCTGCCGCTGCGCCTCGGCCTGGTGGAGCGGCATCCGCTCGGCGCGCAGGCGTTCCTGCCGCTGAGCGCGGCGCCGTTCCTGGTCGTGGTCTGCCCGGACGAAGAGGGCCGGCCCGGTCGGCCGCAGGCCTTCGTCA
Source organism: Methylobacterium sp. XJLW (assembly GCF_003254375.1). Classification (NCBI taxonomy): domain Bacteria; kingdom Pseudomonadati; phylum Pseudomonadota; class Alphaproteobacteria; order Hyphomicrobiales; family Methylobacteriaceae; genus Methylobacterium; species Methylobacterium sp. XJLW. The sequence continues at coordinate 3,688,228 of NZ_CP016429.1, forward strand.
CCGCGCCCCGCCAGGGAATCTGCTACGCGCGCAACACGTGGCACGGGGTGCTCACGCCCTACGGTCAGCCACAGGATTTCGTCGTGGTCGACCGCGGCGGCCCAGGCGTGAACCTCGAGGAACACACCTTCGCCGAGCCCTGGACGGTCCATCTGCCCGGCCTGGACTGAAGGCGGACGCAGACCGCGCCCGTGGCGCGCCGAAACGACGGCGATTCCGTCGCGCAGGCGGTCTCGCGCGGTGGGGACCGCTTTTGGCGGCGCTCGGCGTGTCAGGGGCGCCCAGATGCAATCAATCCCGGGGGTGGGGCCGCGAAAGTCCGTTGACTGGCACCGGCCAGCGGCTATCGAGGCCGCAACGATGGAGTCCGCACCAACGCGGACCCGAGGAAACGCCGGGCCCGCGGGCCCGCACCGGAAAGGCCGCCATGTCCCTGTCCCGCACGCCCCTGTCCCGCCGGCGATTCCTCGCCACCGGCTCGACGGCGCTCATCGCCGGCACCGTGGCGGCGCCGCACGTGGCGCGGGCGCAGAAGGCGGAGTTCACCTACAAATACGCCAACAACCTGCCCGACACGCACCCGATGAACATCCGCGCCCGCGAGATGGCGGAGGCGCTCCGCACGGAGACCGGCGGCCGGTTCGACCTCAAGATCTTCCCGACGAGCCAGCTCGGCTCCGACACCGACACGTTGAGCCAGCTGCGCTCGGGCAGCGTCGAGTTCTTCACGATGTCGCCGCTGATCCTCTCGACCCTGGTCCCGAACGCGTCGATCAACGGCATCGGCTACGCCTTCCCGAGCTACGACGCCGTCTGGCCGGCCATGGACGGCGAGCTCGGCGCCTGGGTCCGCCAGCAGATCGCCAAGTCCGGCCTCGTCGCCATGGAGAAGATCTGGGACAACGGCTACCGCCAGACCACTTCGTCGACCCGGCCGATCGCCACGCCCGACGATTTCAAGAGCTTCCGGATCCGCGTCCCGGTCTCGCCGCTCTGGACCTCGATGTTCAAGGCCTTCGACGCCGCGCCCGCCTCGATCAACCTCAACGAGACCTATTCGGCCCTGCAGACCAAGATCGTTGAGGGCCAGGAGAACCCGCTCGCGGTCATCTCCACGACGAAGTTCTACGAGGTGCAAAAGTACTGCTCGCTCACCAACCACATGTGGGACGGGTACTGGTTCCTGGCGAACCGCCGCGCCTGGGAGCGGCTGCCGCCGGATCTGCGCGAGACGGTGGCCCGCCACATCAACGCCGCCGGGATGAAGGAGCGCGCCGACGTCGCCCAGCTCAACGCCAACCTGCAGGCGGAGCTCTCGAAGAACGGCATGGTCTTCAACAAGCCCGATCCGGAGCCCTTCCGCGACAAGCTGCGCAAGGCCGGATTCTACGCCGAGTGGAAGGGGCGGTACGGCGACGAGGGCTGGTCGCTGCTGGAGAAGGCCTGCGGGAAGCTCACCTGATGAGCGCCGCGGGGGCGCCGCGCGGCGGGGTCGCGCCGTGCTCCCGGCGGGTGATGAACCTCGCGCACTTCCTGCGCCGGGCCGCGCGCCGCTTCCCGGATGCGGTGGGGCTCGCCTGGGGCGCGCGCAGTTGGACCTGGGCCGAGCTCGACGCCCGTGTCGACGCCATGGCGGCGGCGCTCGCCGCCCGCGGCGTGACCAAGGGCGACCGCGTCCTGGTCCAGGCGCGCAACAGCAACCAGCTGTTCGAGTCGATGTTCGTCTGCTTCCGGCTCGGCGCCGTTTGGGTGCCGACCAACTTCCGGCAGACGCCGTCGGAGGTCGCGTATCTCGCGAGCGCCAGCGGTGCCTCCGCGCTCATCTGCGGGGCCGGCTTTCCGGACCATGCCGCCGCCGTGCGCGCGGCCTGCCCGGACCTGAACTGCGTCGTCGAGATCGGCGGCACGGCCTTCGGGGCGGATTACGACGCGCTGGTCGCCGAACATCTGGGCCGCGCCGCGTCCGTTTCCGACGTCGAGCACGACGATCCGTGCTGGTTCTTCTTCACGTCCGGCACGACCGGCCGGCCGAAGGCGGCGGTGCTCACACACGGCCAGATGGCCTTCGTCGTCACCAATCACCTCTGCGACCTGATGCCGGGCACCACCGAGGCCGACGCGTCCCTGGTCGTGGCCCCCCTCTCGCACGGCGCCGGCATCCACCAGCTCGCGCAGGTCGCGGCCGGTACGAAGACGGTGCTCACCGCCGGCGAGCGGCTGGATCCCGAAGAGGTCTGGGCGCTCGTTGAGCGTTGGCGCATCGCGAACCTCTTCACCGTGCCGACCATCGTGAAGCTGCTGACCGAACATCCGGCCGTGGAGGCGCACGATCATTCCAGCCTGCGGCACGTGATCTACGCGGGCGCACCGATGTACAGGGCAGATCAGCAGCACGCGCTGCGTGTGCTCGGCCCGGTGCTGGTGCAGTATTTCGGCCTCGGCGAGGTGACCGGCAACATCACCGTGCTGCCGCCCCGCCTGCACGCGGCCGAGGACGGCCCCGATGTGAAGGTCGGCACCTGCGGCGTCGAACGCACGGGCATGCAGGTCCAGATCCAGGACACGGAGGGGCGCGAATTGCCGCCCGGTGAGACCGGCGAGATCTGTGTCTGCGGCCCGGCCGTCTTCGCGGGCTACTACGACAACCCGGAGGCCAACGCGGCGGCGTTCCGCGACGGCTGGTTCCGGACCGGGGACCTCGGCCATTGCGACGCGGAAGGCTTCCTGTTCATCACCGGCCGCGCCTCGGACATGTACATCTCGGGCGGCTCGAACGTGTATCCGCGCGAGATCGAGGAGAAGCTCCTGACGCATCCGGCGATCTCCGAGGCCGCGATCCTGGGCGTGCCCGACCGCGCCTGGGGCGAAGTCGGTGTTGCGGTCTGCGTCGCGCGTCCCGGGGCGTCGGTGGAAGAGGGGGAATTGATCGCGTGGCTGTCCGCCGCGGTCGCCCGCTACAAGCTGCCCCGGCGTGTGTTCTTCTGGGAAGCCCTTCCGAAATCCGGCTACGGCAAGGTGACGAAGCGCGCGATCCGCGCGGAACTCGAGTCGCGCGGTGATCTGCCCCTCGAAAAGCCGGCCCAGGCGTCGGATCGGTAGACGTCTGGCGGACGGCTCTCACGGCATCGTCGCGCGCGCGGCGACGCAGATCGGCGTCGCGGGAGATCGGCGGCCGTGGCACCGCTGGATCGCTTCGCTGCCCGCGGAGACGTCCAGACCCACCACAGTGCAGCTTGCGCATTGAGCGGGCTGTGCAGACCGCACTGCACACGTCGCCGAGATCGCCACACCGTCCTGATTCCGGCGTCTGTTAACGTCCCATCCCGAAAGCATGTTTTCGCTGCATGACAGCCCGAACGCGCAGCCTCTGACACGCGCTCGCAAACCGGCTCATATTGCATCGCAATACGCCGGGCGCCCCGCCCGGGCATGACCGGGATCGGGTACGATGACCACCCTCGCGAATCTCGTCGGCTTCCGCACCCAGAGCGGCGGGCCGCTCCTCGCGCAGATCGCCGGGCGCTTCGGCGTCGCGATGCGCCGCGCCGCGGCCGGGCGCTACGCCGAGCAGCGCGACCGCATCGTGCGCACCGGCGGCGCCGGCATGATCTGAGTCCTCAGGCGCGTCTCAGCGCAGGCGCGCCCGTGCAGTCTCCGCCACCGCCTCCGCGGTGATGCCGAAATGGCGGAACAGGTCTTCCGGCGCGCCCGAGGCGCCGAAGCCGGTCATGCCGACGAAGCCGCCATCCTCGCCGATCCAGCGGTCCCAGCCGAAGCGAAGAGCGGCTTCGACCGCCACCCGCACGGTATCGCGGTGAATGACGCTCGCGCGATACGCGGCATCCTGCGCGGCGAAGGCTTCCCAGGAGGGCATGGAGACGACGGCGGTCGGCACACCCTCGGCCTGCAGCATCGCGCGAGCCGTAAGCGCCAGCGCGACCTCCGAGCCGGTCCCGATCAGCGTCACCCGCCGGGGACCCGAGGCCTCCGCCAGAACGTAGGCGCCCCGCGCGCTCCGGTTCTCCTCGATGCCCGGCCCGCGGAGTGCCGGCAGAGCCTGGCGCGAGCAGACGAGCGATGTCGGGCCGGTCCGGTTGGCCAGGGCCATCTCCCAGCATTCGGCGGTCTCGACCGCGTCGGCCGGGCGCAGCACCAGCATGTTGGGGATGGCCCGCAGGGACGCGAGGTACTCGACCGGCTGATGGGTCGGTCCGTTGCGGCCGATGGCGATCGAATCGTGGCTGTAGACGGTAATGACCGGCAGGTTCATCAGCGCCGCCATGCGCAGGGACGGCCGCATATAGTCGGAGAAGACCAGATAGGTCGCGCCCACCGGCACCAGCCCGCGATGGGCCGCGATGCCGTTCATCATCGCGCCCATCGCGTGCTCGCGGATGCCGTAATGCAGGTAGCGGCCCGACCGGTCCTGGGCCGTGAAGGCGTGGAGCGCGCCCTTGTGCTTCGTCGGCCCCTCCAGATCCGGGGCGCCCGAGAACAGTTCGGGCATGCCGTCGGACAGGGCGGCGACGATCTCGGCGGAGACCTCGATGCTGGGCCGCGCCGCCCCGGCCTCGGCGAAGCGGTCGCGCAGCCCGCGGAGCGGCGCATGCCAGCCCTCAGGAAGGCGGGCGTCGGAAACTCGGTCGAATTCCGCCCGCACCTCGGCCGGCAGGGCGTCCCGGCGCCTCGTCCAGGTGGTGTAGCCGTCGCGGTTGCGGCCGGAAACGCCGGCCTGCCACGCCGCGGCGACATCGTCGGGCACGGTGAAGGGCGGGTGATCCCACCCCCGGGCGGCCCGCGCCTCGGCGCAGTCACTGGCGAGCACGCGCCCGCCATGGGCGCCGCGCTGGCCCTCGAGGCGCGGCAGGCCCCGCCCGATCACGGTGCGGCAGGCGATCAGGGTCGGGCGCGGGTCGCCCTGGGCGAGCCGGATCGCCGCCGAGACCGCCTCGACGTCGTGCCCATCGGCGTCGATCACCTGCCAGTCGGCGGCGCGGAAGCGCGCGCGGACGTCCTCCGAGATCGACAGGTCGGTGGCGCCGTCGTCGGTAATGCGGTTGTCGTCCCACAGGAAGGTGAGCTTTCCCAGGCGCAGATGGCCGGCCAGCGAGATCACCTCGTGGGCGATGCCTTCCTGCAGGCAGCCGTCGCCAACCAGGGCGTAGGTGCGGTGATCCACCAGATCGGAGCCGAAGGTCGCCGCGAGCCTGGCCTCGGCCACCGCCATGCCGACGGAGTTGGCGATGCCCTGTCCGAGCGGGCCGGTGGTCGCCTCGATCCCGAGTTCCGGGGCGATTTCCGGATGGCCGTGGGTGTGGGCGCCGAGCTCGCGGAACCGCCGGATCTGCTCCATCGGCAGGCCTTCATAGCCGGCGAGATGGAGGGCCGCGTAGAGCAGCATGGAGCCGTGGCCGTTCGAGAGGACGAAGCGGTCGCGGTCGGGCCAGACCGGGTCGGCGGGGTTGCAGCGCAGATGGCGGGTGAACAGCGCCACGGCGATCTCGGCGCAGCCGAGGGGCGCGCCGGGATGCCCGTCCCCAGCCCGCTCGATGGCGTCGAGGGCGAGGAAGCGGATCGCGTCGGCCATCCGGGCCGTAAGCAGGGCATCGGGCGTGTCGGGCATGGGTCTGGCTCGGGCGGTGCGAATTTTCGGCGCGCGAAGGCCGCCCGGGCGGCACCGCAGCGGCCCGGGATGGATCTCGGTCTGTGTTCTGACCCGCCGTCCCGCGCCGATCCGGCATCCGCCGGGGCGCAGAGCCTTCAGGTTCGCGCAGGCGCCTTCAGAGGAAGCCGATCGAGAACCAGGGGACGAGGATGATGGCGAGGAGGCCGATCAGCAGGGCCACGATGTAGCCGACGATCGGGCGCATCCCGGCATCGGGGTGGATCCGGCTGATCGCGCAGGCCGCGTAGTAGCCGACGCCGAAGGGCGGGGCGAACAGGCCGATGCCCATCGCGAGGATCACCACCATGGCGTAGTGGACCTCGTGGACGCCCACCGCCCGTGCGATCGGGAACAGCAGCGGCCCGAAGAGGACGATGGCCGGGATGCCCTCCAGCACCGAGCCCAGGATGATGAAGGCGACGGCCGAGACGAACAGGAAGCCAAGGGCTCCGCCGGGCAGACTTTTCATCACCTCGGCGAGCGTCTGCGAGAAGCCCGACTGCGTCAGCGCCCAGGCCATGCCGGTGGCCGCCCCGATGATCAGCAGGATCGCCCCCGACAGGGTCGCGGTGGTCACCAGCATCGGGTAGAGCCGCCGCCAGTCGAACTGGCGGTAGATCAGCAGGCCCGCCAGCGCCGCGTAGACGATCCCGATAGTCGAAACCTCCGTGGCGGTTGCGATGCCCTCGACCACGGCGAAGCGGATCACGAAGGGCAGCGCCAGGGCCGGGATCGCCACCAGGAAGGCGCGACCGATGATCCGTCCGGACGGCCGGGCGACGTGGCTAAGGTCCTCCCGGCGGTAGCGCCACCAGACCAGCGCGCACAAAGTCACGGCGAGGACGAGGCCCGGCAGGAGGCCGCCGGTGAACAGGGCGGTGATCGATACGCCGGTGACCGAGCCGATGGTGATCAGCACGATCGAGGGCGGGATCGTCTCGGTCTGTGCGCCCGTGGTGGCGAGAAGGGCCACGAGGTCACCCTCCTTGGCGCCGCGGGCCTTCATCTCCGGGAACAGCACGGGCGCCACCGCCGCCATGTCGGCGGCCTTCGAACCGGAGATGCCCGAGACGAGGTACATCGCCCCGACCAGCACGTAGTGCAGGCCGCCGCGGACGTGGCCGAGCAGCGAGGCCAGGAACCCCACCATGGCGCGGGCCATGCCGGTCATCTCGATCAGGAGGCCGAGGAAGACGAAGAGCGGCACCGCAAGCAGGATCAGGTGGCTCATGCCCTCGTCCATGCGGCCGACCACCACCATGGAGGGCGCGTCGGTGGTGAGCGTGATGTAGGCGAAGGTCGAGAGGCCGAACGCGAAGGCGATCGGCACCCCCGAGAAGACCAGGGCGCCGACGCCGAGGACGAAGAACAGCAGCAGGTTGAGATTGCCGAGGTCCCTCAGCCAGGGTTGAAGCGCCAAGAGGCCGGCGGCGACTCCGCCGCCCAGCACGAGCGCCCCCGCGGTCAGCCGCCAATCGGCGGATTCCAGGAGGCGGATCACCGCAACCACGAGCATGAGGCCGAGGCCGATCGGCAGGGCGGCGGCGCGCCACGCGTTGTTCAGCTCCAGCGCCGGCGTCTGGACGAAGGTCTCCTCGCTGGCGAACTCGAAGGCCGGTTCCAGCAGCAGGGCCACGAAGATCAGGCCGGCCACCAGCGCCACCGTCTCCAGGAAGGCGCGCAGGCGCGGGCCGCTCATCGCCACGAAGGCGGTCATGCGCATGTGCTCGGCGCGCCGGAAGGCGACCACGGCGCCCAGCATGGCGAGCCACAGGAACAGGATCGAGGCGAGTTCGTCCGACCAGACGAGGGGTTCGCGGAACACGTAGCGGCTCACCACGCCGCCGAGCAGCACCGCGATCTCGGCCAGGACGAGCAGCGCCGCGGGGATCTCCACGAGATAGCCGAGCCCGGCATCGAGCCGGCGCAGCCAGCTTCCGGCGCGCAGGGGCGGACCGGACAACTCTACCCCTGCCGTCGTCTCGACAGCCGCAATATCGATCTGCATGGCGCCCTCCCGTCGGAACCGCTCCCGATGCCGCTGCCGGCGGGAACGTCTCCGAGTGCGTCTTCGCGTGTTTCTTGTGGTGCGTCTCGGCGCGCCTTCGTTCTCCGATACCGTTACCCGATCCGGCGGAAAGCGCGTCAGGTCAGTTTGCCCGACACGTCCTCAAGATGCGACCACGCCACGTCGCCGTACTTGGTTTTCCAGTCCTTGTAGAAGCTCGTCCGCCCCAGGGCCGCGCGGAATTGCGCGCGGTCGACGTCGATGAAGGCGATGCCCTTCGCGGCCAGGCTTTCCCGGAGGGAGACGCTGAGCTTGGCGACGTCGGCCCGCTGGGCGTCGGCCGACCGGTCGAGTTCCCGCGAGACGATGGTGCGCAGATCCTCGGGCAGGCGCTGCCACGCCCGCTTGTTGCCGAGGATCCAGTAGCCGTCCCAGACATGGCCGGTCAGGCTGCAGGATTTCTGCACCTCGTACAGCCGGGTCGTGGCCGTGATGGCGAGCGGGTTCTCCTGGCCCTCGACCACCTTGGTCTGGAGCGAGGAGTACAGCTCGTTGAAATTGATCGGCGCCGCGCCGGCGTCGAAGGCCTTGAACAGCGAGGTGAGCATCGGCGCGGGCGGGACGCGGATCTTGAAGCCCTTCAGATCCTCCGGCGTCCGGATCTCGCGGGTCGAGGAGGTGATCTGCCGGAATCCGTTGTCCCAGACCTTCGACACGGTCAGGATCGGCGTCTTGGCGATCTCGGACCGGACATAGGTGCCGAGGCCTCCGTCCATCGCCGACCAGACGGCGTCGTAATCCTTGAACGCGAAGCCGGTGTTGGGCAGGCTCGCGGCGGGCACGAAGGTGGCGAGGATCGAGGTCGCGAGGTTGAAGAACTCGACGCTGCCGTTGCGGACCTGCGCCAGCAGGTCGGTGTCCGAGCCGAGCTGGTTGGCGGGGAACAGCTTGATCTCCAGGCGGCCGTTGGTGGCCTCGCGGATCCGGTCGAGGGCCTCCTGGGCCCGGATGTTGACCGGATGGGTCGGGTCCTGGCCGCTGGCGAGCTTGTAGGTGAACTCGGCGGCCTGCCCGCGCCGGGTGAGGATGCCGAAGGCCGGTAGTGCGGCCGCGCCCACGAGCAGGCTGCGGCGACTGAGACGGGTGTCGCGCATGGTTTCACTCCCTGGGTGGTCCAGGCCGCCCGATCCCCGCCGTTGACCGTCGGTGGAGCGTGCGACCCGCATTGCTGTCCGGGGCGGCGGGTGCGGACCCGGCGCCGTCGTCGCGCGCCCTGCGCGGCGCGTCAGGCGCCGTCGCCGTTGAGCAGGCGGTAGGCGCGGATCACCTGGCTGTCGTCGGCGGCGCCGTCGCCGCGCCCGGAGGTCGAGACGAAGAGCTGATGGGCGAGCGCCGCGAGCGGCAGCGCCGCCCCGGCGCCGCGGCCGGCCTCCAGCACGATGCCGAGGTCCTTCACGAAGATGTCGACCGCGCTCGTGACCCGCGTTTCGTCCTCCAGCATCCGGGGGCCGCGGTCCCGCAGCATCCAGCTGGCGGCGGAGGAGCCCGTGAGGATCTCGAGGACCACGTCGCGGTCGACGCCGACGCGCCCGGCGAGGGCCAGCGCCTCGGCGGCGGCGGCGATATGCACGCCGCACAGGAGCTGATTGACGGCCTTGACGGTGGCGCCCTGTCCGGGCCGCTCGCCGACATGGAAGATCCGGTCGCCCAGGGCCTCCAGCACCGGCCTCAGCGCGGCCAGCGTCTCCGCGGGCGCCGCCGCCATGATCGTGAGCGTGCCGGCTTTCGCACCGACGACGCCGCCCGAGACCGGCGCGTCGACGAAGCGGCGGCCGGTCGCCGCCACGCGCTCGGCGAGGTGCTCCACCGCTTTCAGCGGACAGGTGGCCATCAGGGCCACGATGCCGTCCGGTTCCATTGCGTCGAGGGCGCCCTGGGCGAACAGCACGTCCTCGGCCTGCGCGGCGTTCACCACCATGAGAAGGAGCGCGTCGCTGCCCTGGGCGACAGCGGCCGGCCTTTCGGCCGCAACTCCGCCGGCTGCCGCGAAGGCCGCGCGGCTCTCGGGCCGTAGGTCGTAGCCGCGGATCGCGAAACCTGCCGCGACCAGGTTGGTCGCCATCGGCAGGCCCATGGCGCCGAGGCCGACGAGGGCGATGCGGGTCAGAGCCATGCGCGGATGCTCCGCGCCATCGCGGCGGCCGAGATGCCGTAGCGGTCGTGGAGCGTCGGCAAGGCGCCGGCATCGAGGAATTCGTCCGGCAGGCCGATCTGGCGGAAGCCGCGGCCCGGCATCACGCCGTTGCGCATCAGGAGACCGGCCACCGCCTCGCCGAGGCCGCCGATCACGCTGTGGTTCTCGGCCACCACCACGAGCCGGCCGCCGCGCCCGGCCTCATGCAGAATCGTCGCCGTGTCGAGGGGCTTGATCGTCGGCACGTGGAGCACCGCCACGTCGACCCGGTCGTCGCGCAGGGCCTCGGCGACCTCCAGGGCGCGCATGGTCATCAGGCCCGATGCAATCACCAGGACGTCGCGGCCGTCGCGGATCGTCTTGGCCTTCCCCAACTCGAACCGGTAGCCGTACTCGTCGAGCACCAGGGGCACGTTCCCGCGCAGGAGCCGCAGATAGACCGGTCCCTTATGGGCCGCCATGGCGGGGACGACCTGCTCGGTTTCGTGGGCGTCGCAGGGGTCGATGATCGTGAGGTTCGGCATCCCGCGGAAGATCGCGAGATCCTCCGTCGCCTGGTGGCTCGGGCCGTAGCCGGTGGTCAGGCCGGGCAGGGCGCAGGCTATCTTGACGTCGAGATTCTCCTCCGCGATCGCGAGGCAGATGAAGTCGTAGGCGCGCCGCGCCGCGAAGACCGCGTAGGTGGTGGCGAAGGGCGTGAACCCCTCACGAGCCAAGCCCGCGGCGGCGCTCATGAGGAGTTGCTCGGCCATCCCCATCTGGTAGAACCGCTCGGGATGGGCCTGCGCGAAGATGTGCAGGTCCGTGTATTTCGATAGGTCCGCCGAGAGGCCGACGATGTCGGGCCGGGTCTTGGCGAGCTCGACCAGGGCGTGGCCGAAGGGCGCGGCCTTCGTGCGCTGTCCGGGGGCGGCGAGCGAGGCGATCATCGCCGAGGTCTTGGCGCCGCCGCCGGTGCGGGGGGCGGGTTTCTCGTATTTGGAGCGTCTCACCGCACCCTCCCTTCATCCAGGATCGCCAGGGCCCGCTGCCACTCGTCCGGCTCGACCCGCAGGAAGTGGTTGCGCTCGCGCGCCTCGAGGAACGGCACGCCCTTCGCCATGCGGGTGTCGCAGATGATGATCCGGGGCTGCGGGCCCGGATGGTGGCGCGCGGCGTCGAAGGCCCGGACCAGCGCGTCGATGTCGTTGCCGTCGACCCGCTGCACGAACCAGTTGAAGGCCTCGAACTTCGGCGCCAGCGGCTCGAAATCGAGCACCCCGTGCGAGGCGCCGTCCGCCTGCATGCCGTTCACGTCGACGAGGCCGATCAGGTTGTCGAGCTTGAACGAGCCGGCCGACATCGCCGCCTCCCAGGTCGAGCCCTCGTCGAGTTCGCCGTCGGAGAACAGGTTGTAGATGAAGCTGTTCGAGTTCTTCCGCTTCAGCCCCAGCGCCATGCCGACCGCGATGCCGAGCCCGTGGCCGAGCGACCCACCGGTGATCTCCATGCCGGGCGTGTAGGCGGCCATGCCGGACATCGGCAGGCGGCTGTCGTCGCCGCCGTAGCTCGTCAGCTCGTCCTCGGGGAGGATCTCCGCCTCGATCAGGGCGGCGTAGAGGGCGATGGCGTAGTGGCCGATCGACAGCAGGAAGCGGTCGCGGCCTTCCCATTCGGGATCCTCGGGCCGGTAGGTGAGCGCGTGGAAGTAGCTCACCGCCAGAACGTCGGCGATGCCGAGCGCCTGGGCGATGTAGCCCTGGCCCTGGACCTCGCCCATGCGCAGGGCGTGGCGGCGGATGCGGTAGGCGCGCTCGCTCAGCGGCACGTTGGAGCCGGCGCGCGGCCGCTCGGTCGGGACGTCGATCGCCATGGCGACCTCCTCAGTGGATCAGCATGCCGCCGTTCACGTCGATCACCGCGCCGGTGATGTACGTGGACAGGTCGGAGGCGAGGAACAGGCAGGCATTGGCGACGTCGTCCGCCACGCCGAGGCGCCCCAGCGGGATGCCCTTGGCGATCTCGACCTTGAGCTCGGGCGTGAGCTTGCCGCCGGTGATGTCGGTCTGGATCAGGCCGGGGGTTACCGAGTTCACCCGCACGCCGTCCGGACCCAGCTCCCGGGCCATGGCCTTGGCGAGGCCCAGCACACCGCCCTTGGCGGCGCTGTAATGCGGGCCGCCGAAGATGCCGCCGCCCCGCTGGGCCGAGACCGACGACATGCACACGATCGCGCCGGAGCCCTGGCCGCGCATCGCCGGGATCACGGCCTGGCTCATGTAGAGCGTACCGCGCAGGTTCACGTCGGTGACCGCGTCGTAGTTCTCCGGCCCGATCTCCATGATCTTCAGGGGCTGGGTGATGCCGGCATTGTTGACCAGCACGTCGATGCGCCCGAGGCGGCCGATAATCTCCTCCGCCGCCGTCGAGCAGGCCGCCCGGTCGGTGACGTTGCAGGCGAGGCCGATATGGCCCGGGCCGATGTCGCGAGCGGCAGCCTCGGCCTGGCCCGCATCGAGGTCGAGAACGGCGACGCGGGCGCCGTGGCTTGCGAAGAGCCGTGCGGTGGCTTTGCCGATGCCGCGGGCGGAGGCCGCCCCAGTGATGACGCACACCCGGTCGTTCAACAGCATGGATCCCTCCCGGCGACCCGCGACAGCGCGGGATCGGACCTGTCGTCGTGACGGAAGGGGCGTCCGGCCGGCGGCTGCGATTCCAGGGACCGAGCCCTTGGATCGAGCGGCCTGCGGCGTCGTCTCCTCCCGCCTGTTTTGTTGCGATGAGAGTGCCGACGCGCTGCCTCCGCGACAAACGCGGAATTTGCACGCGCAGGTGAATCCCGGTCACCTGTCGCCGCGTCAGGCGAGGTCGGGACTCAGCGTGATCCCGAGTTCCTCGGCCAGCCACCGCGCGAAGACCCGCAGCGGCGCGCGCCGGCGCACATCGGCGGGGCAGACGAAATGGTGACCGACGTAGCTGATGTCCTGAGACCGTCCGGCCAGCGGCGCGACGAGGCGGCCGGCCGCGACCTCGCGCTCGGCGAGGCGGGTGGATTCCAGGGCGACACCGAGCCCGTCGGCGGCGGCAGCCAGGGCCAGGAAGCTCCGATCGAAGCGGATGCCCGCGTTCGGCTGCGCGGCAAGCAGATTCCGCTCGAACCAGTGCGTCCAGCGCACCTGCTTGTTGTCGCTTTGGATCAGGGTCTGAGTCAGGAGGTCGGCCGGCTCGCGGATCCGGGCCGCCCGCGCGGGATCGCAGAGCGGCGTCACCGTTTCCGGGCCCAGCGGCATGCGCAGCAGACCTTCCCCGCGGGGCGGTCCGTAGACGATGTCGGCGTCGAATTCGTCGGTGATGAAGCGGGCGTAATCCATGCCGGCGGCGAGGCGGACCTCGAAGCCCGGATGGGCGCTGAGGAACCGGGCGAGGCGCGGGGCGAGCCACTGCGCGGCGAAGCTCGGCGCGCAGTGCAGCCTGAGCAGCTGCGGCCCGCGATTCGCCACGAGGTCGAAGCCGCGGTTGAGCTCCGCGAAGGCGCGCCCGACATGATCGCTCAACGCCTCACCGGCCGGCGTCGGCACGATGCCCTGCCCGACGCGCTCGAACAGAACGACGCCCAGGGCTTCTTCCATCTTGCGGAGGGCGTGACTGACCGCGCTCGGGGACAGGTTCAATTCGCCGGCTGCGGCTTTGAACGAGCGTCGCCGGGCAGCGGCCTCAAAGATCCGGATCGCGGAGAGGGGGACGGGTGGCCTCATCCCGAGCAGAATGGGCTTTGGTCCCCGATCCTGGCAATGGTGCCGATCTCGCGGGCAGGCTGCGGCCCGGCGCGCGACGCCGTGGCGGCGCGACGATCAAGTCGACCGTCAGCGATGGATACGCACCGGCGCGACCGCCATCCCATCGGACCGTGCCCGGCCGCCGTGACGATCGGTATCCTCGTGAGCGCCGCGCCACGCGATGGAGATGCCCGCGAAAATGGCCGACGCACTGGCCGCGAGGGGCACGAGGATCAGCGCGGCCAGACCGCTGACCGGCGCGAGAATCGCCGCCGTCGCGAGTCCACCGGCGATCGCCGCCGCAATCAACACGATCATCGGAGCCTCGCCCGATCGACGTGGCCTGGATCATGTGCCGGGCCATGGCAGGATGATCCTGCCGTGAGGATTAAAAATTCGTTACCCGAAGAACTCCGCGATTCGCTGATCTTCCCGACGATCTTGCCCGTCGCGCGCCGATCGTTTCGTCTGAAGACGTCGTGCAGCATGGCCAGCGATGGGCGTCCGAGCCTCCCGGATGAACGGCCGCACAGAGATGTTCGATCGGTCAACGTCCGCACGCGATGCGCGAATTTGAGGCCGTCGACGACATCGCAGCGGAAAGGCCCGGATCAGCGCCGATTTCGCTTGGAATAGATTTCGCCGTTTGCAGAGGGCGCCCGGGCCGACAGAATCCGTTCAGAGGCGGGGGCGGCGAAGGGCTATGGCTGCGTCCTCAATGACCCTGCGCGATCCAGCCGAGCACTGTGGCGCAGCGCTCGGCCTGCCAGCGAGTCAGACCAGAGGCCACGACCGCGCCATTCCGATAGACCACGAAGGTCCCGTCATCGGTTGCACGGATCTTGATGGACGCCATCAGTGAGCTCCCGACGTCAGCATCTGAAGCTGAACCAGTCCGGCTGGGGTGATCTGCCAGACGGCGACCGTACCCTCCGAGTCTCCGCAATGGTCGACCCGTCGGAGATGACCGGTGCTTTCGAGCGCGAGGAGCCGGCTGTGGTCGCCGGGCCAGGACGCGTTCGCCTGTCTGCAGACCGCAATCCGGTGTCCCACAGTCTCGGCTGCTCGGATGAGAAGGCGGCGCTCGTGATTCACCAGCATCGGCGCTCCGGCTCGGATCGATCCGTATGAACTGCGTAGAGGCTGGCGCATATGGTCAAGCTTGGCAAGCCTGCGGGCGTATCGCGCTTTGGATCACGCCGATCGGTCCGTCGGCGTCGATGCTGTGCGAGCGCCGGGTTCAGGGTGCCGTGCACGGGCCGACGGAGACCTTCGCCACCTGGAGCGGATGGCGATGGCAGGTGCAACCGGGACCGTGCGGGATCGCGTGATCGCGATGTGGATTGCGGCCGAAGCCGCGGAAATGCCGGGTCCGGGCTCGATGGGCGGTTGGCCGTTGCGAGAGCGGACGGAGCGGATCCGCATCTCGTCCGTCCGGTCAATCCATCCGATCGCGCCCAAACGAGAACGGCCGGCCAGGAACCCTGGCCGGCCGTCGTTTCGAACCGCGTGCCGCTTAGCGCAGGAGCTGGAGGACGCCCTGCTGCGCGGAGTTGGCCAGGGACAGGGCGGAGATGCCCATCGACTGCCGGGTCGACAGCGCCTGGGAATTGGCCGCTTCCTGGTTGAGATCGGCGTTGGTCAGGTTGGCCGAGCCGGTCTGCAGCACGTTGATCAGCTGCTTGGAGAAGTCCTGGCGGTTCTGCACGACCGACAGGTTCGAGCCGAGCGCGCTCGCCGCGGAGCTCAGCGCGTTGCCGGCGCTCGTCAGGGTCGACAGGGTCTTGTTGACGTCCGAGTTCAACAGGAAGTTGCCGAGGCCGTTCTGGCTGGCCGTGCTGTTCGAGTTGGTGATCGACGACAGGCCCAGGCCGCTGGCCGTGGCATCCACCGAGGCGACGTTCAGAGTCGAGCTGCCGGTGTCGTTGAACTTGATGTTCATGTCATTGCCCTTGCCGGCAATGAGGTTGACGCCGTTGTAGCTGGCATCGCCGGCGAGCTGCGTGATCTGGTTGAGCAGGTTGTTGTACTGGCTCGCCAGAGAAGCGCGCTGCGAAACGCCGGAGACCGAGAGGTCGCTGGAGACGACGGTGGTGGCGGCGGTGCCGTAGGTCGAGGCGGTGGTGCTCGACGCGGTGAAGCCGAGCGCCGTCTGGCTGCCGGAGTTCTGAAACTCCACGTCGGCCTGGGCGTTCAGGACGATCTTCGTGCCGGTGCTGTCGATCGAGAAGATCGCGCCTGCGCCGAACGAGCCGCTGGACGAGGTCGACGCCGAGCTGACCGCCGAGTTCAGGGCCGCGACGGTGGCGCTGATGCTCGACGAGGCGGCGACGTTGGCCGACACGGAGGTGCCGTTGATGGTCAGGAGCACCGTCTGGGAGGCGGTGCTGGCGCTGTAGGCGTTGGCGGCGGTTCCGGTGGTGGAGAGCTGGGTCGAGAGGGCCTGGTTGGCGATGGACTTGGCCTGATCGACCAGCTTCTGGATCGAGGTGATGCCCTGGTTGGCGGCCTGGATCGACTGGACGCCGTTGGAGATGCCGTCGAGCAGGGTGTTCAGGCTCGAGGACCGGGCGTCGAGGGACTGGGAGGTGAAGAAGTTGGTCGGGTTGTCGAGGGCGGAGTTCACCGTCTTGCCGGTGGCGAGGCGGTTCTGCGTGGTCGCCATCAGCTGGGCGGTATCCTGCAGGGAGAGCAGGTTCTGACGCGTGGCGGCCGACAGGGTGATGGAGGACATGGGTCGTATCTTTCTGATTTGATGCGCCCGTTTCTCGGGCACGCCAGTAATCGCGCTCCAGATGTTTCGTGGGGGTTAATCCGATTGTCGACACTCAAGTCGACCGAAGTGATCCTTAATGAATCGCCATCGAAATCCATTAAGTATTGATGGAAGACGGCGCCGTTCAAGATCCATTAACCATCCGCGGCCATAACCGACGGCGCTCGCCAATTCTGTGGTGCCTGCCCGGCCGGTCTCGATCCGGCGTGGCAGGCGAAGGGAAATGGGGCACACTCTAGTACGGAGCTCAACTGTGATCGCTCAAGCGTCCGGTGATGTTGGCGACCCGGCCCCCTCCGCGCCGACGAAATTTCCCCATGTGGCAATCGCGATCCCCTGCGGGACCATGGTCCACGCGGATTTCGCCGTCAGCCTCGGATCCATGATGCATTCCCTCGGCGAGATGCCGATGTCGATCGTGGTCGGGAAATCATCGATCGTCGCCGACGCGCGAAACCTGGGCCTGGAATACGCGCAGAAACACAATGCGGAATACGTCCTGTTCATCGACAGCGACATGACCTTCCCGAAGGACGCCCTGCTCAAACTGCTGGTGCGGCAGGTCGACATCATCGGCGCGACCTATTCCCGGCGCACGGCGCCCTTCCATTTCCTCGGCGAAATCCTGCCGGAGCAGCCGGCCGACGCCCCCAAGGGCCTGCTGGAGATGGCTCGGATCCCCACCGGCTTCCTGCTGATCAAATCGACCGTCTTCGAAAGCCTCAAGCGGCCGTATTTCCGGTTCCGCGTCGATGAGGAGGCCGGGGTGAACATCGGCGAGGACTTCGACTTCAGCGACCGAGTCCGTGCGGCCGGCTACCGGATCTGGTGCGATCCGTATCTGAGCAAGGAACTCGGACATATCGGCGAACAGTCCTTCAAGCTCTGAGTGACGGCCGGCAATTCGATCGGCCGCGACGCAACTGCGCGCCGCGTTTCCGCGAGCTGCGCTCCAAACGATGAGGCCTGGGAATGCGGATTGCGATCATCACGCCGTCCCGGATGAAACCTTCGACTCTGGCCGGCAAATCCGGCCAGTACTTCTTGGAACACGCGGTCGAGAGCGCGAACAGCCAGGAACTCGATAGGCCGGCGACGATCCATTTCTTCGTCGGGACCGACCCCGAGACCGAGATCCCGGCGCGGCTCGCCGCGCATCCGCAGATCACTTTCGTGCGCGGCGAGCGCAAGGGGCAGATCCCCGCCCTGAACGCGGCCATCCGGGCCGTCGATGAAAGCTGGGACTTCGTCGGCTTCCTGGAGGACGACGACCATTGGCTGCCGCCCTATCTCGGTTTCGCGCTCCGGACCCTGGACAGCTTCGATTTCGTCTCCTCGACCCAGGTCGAGACGGACGAGGCCGGCGAGGTCGTCCGGATCAACGACTTCCCGACGCCGTCGGGCTGGCTGATGCGTCGGTCCACCTTCGCGCAGGTCGGCGCGATCAACCCCGCCTCGAAATGGCATTACGACAACGAATGGCTCGGCCGCCTCGCCGAGACCGGCCTGCGCCGCGCCCACCTCGTCGAGGCGACGGCGCCCGGCACTCTCGAGAACGCCGTTCAGGTCCGCCCGTGGCTCGCCAACGTGCTTCGGTTCGGCGGCCCCAACACGCACCTCGTGCGCCACGGCTTCATCCTGCCGCTGGTGTGCCGTCTGGTGCATCCCGGCTCCGGAACCTCGGATGTCGGACAGGGCGGGACGTCGAAAGTCGAGAGCGACGCCGAGTATCAGCGGCTGATCGACCGCTTCGGCCGCATCCCCTGGTGACAGGGCGGCCCTGTCCGCCGTTCGAACTCCCGCAAGGCCTGGATCGGGGCCCGCCCGCTTCGGAAAGGGCGTGAATGCACGACCGTGCGCGTCCTAGGCGGGTCGCGTCTGAGCGCGCCCGCGGACGGCCTGCTGGAATGCGGAGAACACCCTGCGCATCTGCGGCAGCTTGTAGGGAAACAGGTCCACGGGATCCATGTCGTGGACGACCATCCCGGTATCCGCCTCGAAGATCAGCAGCCGGCCATCCGAGCTCTCCGCGCAATCGAGGATCAGGTAATCGAGCCCGATCCTTCGGTGGATCTCGGCGAAGGCGGCGCGATGGCGCTGCGCGAACGCGGCGTCGAACGTGGCCATGGCGGTGGCCTCCGCCGTCCGCTTCTCGGCATCCTCGAGCATTCCGGCGTTGAGGTAATGAATCATCCAGTGGTCGCGGATGGCCAGGTGACACAGGAACGGGACACCGTCGATCAGAACGACCCGAAGCTTTCGGAATAGTCCATCGGGGCCACGATAGTCGCAGAACTGCGTGACGTAGAACCGCTCCGTGGTCGCGTGGTCGAGGTAGCGCGTCAGATCCTCGGCCCGATCGACCTTCTGGAGGTCGTTGCCGGCATGGGTATCCAGGGGGCGCACCAGCACCGGATAGTCCAGGCCCTCGGGAAGGCGGGACGCCGAGGCGCTCAGCGCCGCCCGGTCCAGGAGAGCGACGGCAGGCGCCAAGATCCCCTCGGCGCCGCGGAGCGCATCCGCGATCCCGTGCCGGGACGTCTTCAGAACCGCGCGCGGGTGATTGACGATCGGCCGCGACCACCCTTCGGCGGCTGCCGCGACGGCTTCCAAAAGCGGCTCGGCGCCACTCGAATACGCGATGCCCGTGATCAGCACATCGTGCTCCGGCAGGTCGCGCGGCATGTCTTCGCCGGGGCAGAGGAAGAAATAGGTGAGGCTGAAATCGTCGTCGTTCAGCAGGAAATCGATCGGCGTGTTGGCCATGAGATCGCCGGCCGTGACGAGGATGAGCACGCGGACCCGCGCCTGATCCGGGTTCGAACGCAGCGAGAAGAGCCGTTGGCCCTGAAGGATGTCGGTCTGGAGCTGCAGCGCCTCGTCGGTGCGGTGCATCAGCAACAGGATCGTCGCCAGATCCATCGCCGCCCCGGCGTCGATGACGCCATCGGGCGATCTGGCGAGGATCTCCTGGGCCAGCGCGGCCATGTCCGAAGCATCGAAGGCGGCTCTGATGAGGCGTGCCGGGCCGATCATCGGGCTCGGATTGTCGATCCCCGCAGCACGCGCTTGCATCACAGCCTCCGAGAAGGGGAGCCGCCGCTGCGATGCGGCCGCCGGTATCCGGCCACAGGGATCGCACAGGGCGGCACGATCCCCGATCTGTGACCGGAGGGAGGTTTACGAAGCGCTAACCATAACGGGGCGCATGCGGGACGTCAGCCGAGGCGCTTCCCGTTCCGCGCCGGCGGTTGCCTCGTGTCTCGCGATGGTCAGCTGCGCCGCGCCGATGCGGCGGCGCGACGGAGCGCTTCCGCCAGCGGTCCGGTCGGCGCGGATTCCGCGGTGGCGTTCGGCCGGGTTCGCGGCGCGTCGATCTTCGATTCGCCCCCGCGTCGGGCGGGCTGAGCCGGATCGATCGGATCGTCGAGCCGCATCGACAACGCGATGCGCTTGCGCGGCACATCGACCCCGAGGACCAGCACCCGGACGACCTCGCCGATCCGGACGATCTCCGTCGGCGACGCGATCCGGCGCCGCGCCATCGCCGAGATGTGGACGAGCCCGTCCTGATGAACGCCGATATCGACGAAGGCACCGAACGCGGCCACGTTGGTCACGACGCCCTCCAGCTGCATGCCGGGCTTGAGATCCCCGATCGTCTCGACACCCTCCTGGAAGCGCGCCGTCTTGAAGGCCGGCCGCGGATCGCGCCCCGGCTTCTCGAGCTCGGCGATGATGTCGCGGACCGTCGGCAGGCCGAAACGCGCGTCGACGAACGGCTCCGGCGCCAGGCGGCCGAGGAGGGCGGCATTGCCGAGCAGGACGTGGATGTCGCTCTTCGTCGCCTGGAGGATGCGGCGGACCACCGGATAGGCTTCCGGGTGGACGCCCGACCCGTCGAGCGGGTCGTCGCCGCCCTGGATGCGGAGGAAGCCGGCGGCGAGCTCGAAGGTCTTCGGGCCGAGCCCCGGGACCTTCTTGAGCGCCGTGCGCGTCCGGAACGGGCCCTGGGCGTCGCGATGGGCGACGATCCGCGCCGCCATCGCGCCGCCGAGGCCGGAAACCTGCGCCAGCAGGGCCGGGGAGGCCGTGTTGACGTCCACCCCGACGGCGTTGACCGCATCCTCCACCACCGCGGAGAGCGAGCGCGACAGCTTCGCCTCGCTCACGTCGTGCTGGTACTGCCCGACGCCGATGGACTTCGGATCGATCTTGACCAGTTCGGCCAGGGGATCCTGAAGGCGCCGGGCGATCGACGCGGCGCCGCGATGGGACACGTCGAGATCGGGCAATTCCCGCGCGGCGATCTCCGAGGCCGAATAGACCGAGGCGCCGGCCTCGGAGACCATGACTTTCGCGAGCGGAAGATCGGGGTTCGACGCGATGATCTCCGCGGCGAGGCGTTCGGTTTCGCGGGAGGCCGTGCCGTTGCCGATGGCCAGAAGCTCTACGTTGTGGAGACGGCACAGGCGCCCCAATGCCGCCACCGCCTCGCGCCAGCGGCGCTGGGGCTCGTGCGGATAGGTGGTCTCCACCGCGACGACGCGGCCGGTGCGATCCGCCACCGCCACCTTCACGCCGTTCCGATAGCCGGGATCGAGCCCCATCGTGGTGCGGCCGCCCGCCGGAGCGGCCAGGAGCAGGTCCTTCAGGTTTCCCGCGAAGACCGTCACGGCCTCATCCTCGGCCCGCTCGAACAGGCGGTTGCGCAGATCCTGCTTGATGCCCACCCGGATCTTCGTCCGCCAAGCCGCGCGGACGGTTTCGACGAGCCAGGAATCGCCGGGGCGGCCCCGCAGGGCGATGTCGAAGCGGCGGCAGATCGCGGTTTCGAACGGTCCGGGAATCCCGGGCGCGGAATCCTCACCCTCCGCGGTGAAGCCGACCTCGAGAATCTCCTCCCGTTCGCCGCGGAAGATCGCCAGGATGCGGTGTGAGGGCATCCGCTCCAGCCGCTCGCTCCAGGCGAAGTAATCCGAGAATTTCGCGCCCTCGTTCGCCTTGCCCTTCCGGACCTGGGAGACGAGCTGGCCGCCCCGCCAGTAATCCGTGCGCAGGCGCCCGACGAGGTCGGCGTCCTCGGCGAAGCGCTCGATCAGGATCGCACGGGCACCGTCCAGCGCGGCGTCGACATCGGTGATGCCATGGGCGTCCGACAGGTAGCGCGCCGCCACCGTCTCGGGCGCGTTATCGGGCCGGCGCAGGAGAAGCTCGGCCAAAGGTTCGAGGCCGGCCTCCCGGGCGGCGTGGGCCTTCGAGCGCCGCTTGGGTCGGAACGGCAGATACAGGTCTTCCAGGCGCGCCTTCGTATCGGCGGCCTCGAGGGCTGCGGCGAGAGGCGGAGACATCTTGCCCTGCGCGGTGATGCTCGCGACGATCGTGGCGCGCCGCTCGTTGAGATCGCGCAGATACGAGAGCCGTTCTTCGAGCCGGCGCAACTGCGTGTCGTCGAGGCCGCCCGTATTCTCTTTCCGATAGCGCGCGATAAACGGCACGGTCGCACCGCCATCGAGGAGCGCGACGGCGGCGGCAACCTGCGCCTCCCCGACACCGAGTTCATCGGCGATCAGCGCGTTGACGGCTTTCATGGAAACTCCGGCGGGGTGCGCAGCAGGGATGCGCCGTCTGCCTGAAACGCCAAGCCGTCGGAAACAAGGCGTCCGTCAGGCCCGTTCGCATGCCGCCGCTTCTGCAGCCGGATCCCGCACGCGCTTCGGCATGGTTTCCAGCCGGCGACGCACCGAACCCGGAGGAAGACTTCCCTGAACCGGACGGGTGGCTCGAAAGCCGTGACGATCATCCCGTGTCGTCATCGGGATGTCACCGGCTGATGCGAGCCTTTTCCTTCGCATGTCCCGGAAAGGCAGGCGCCCGTGCAATTCGAGATCCGTGAGCACAGCCGGTCGCTTTGGTCGTGGGTTCTCGTCAACGAGACCGACGAGCCGGTGCTCGAATCGCGGCGTAGCTTCCCGTCCCGCGCGCAGGCGACGGCGGCGGCGCTCGCCTTTTCCCAGCTGGTTGCGCGGGCCGGGCGGAGTTTGACCGGCGGTCCGCGACCGGTGGGCTTCCTGTAGGGAAGCGATTCCCGGCTTCGGGCCGGACGGCGATTCCTCTCAGGTCGGCCGCGCCCGGTGGCGGAGGAGGCTGGCCACGCTCAAGCAGGCGATCACGCAGCCCACCCCCATCGCGCCGAGGCAGCTGATGGTGCGGACCGGCTCGCCGCGGGCCAGAACGATGGCAAGCGCGAGCGGCAGGAGCAGGAACACGAACAGCAGGGTCATGACCGGATCCGAGTGACGATGGCCGAGTCTAGGATCCGAATGGTTAACCCCTTCTCTCGACACCCGGCCGCGCCCTTGAGCCGGTGCCGCGACGGCTGCGCACAGCGCGAGGACGTGATCGCCGAACGCCCCGCCCGAGATCCCGGCGCGAACCGCGATCAGGCTTGGCTGGTCTCGAGGCGCACGAGACGGTCCACGAGGGCCCGGTCGTGAAGCAGGGCCATCCGCTCCTTCTGGGAGAGCCACAGCTGTGCCTCCGCCACCGTCTCGGCCTCGCAGATCTTGGCGGCCGCCAGCGTCTGGTCGGCGTCGATCGCGCCCCGGGGCCGCCGCTGTCCCTTCGGAAGCATCCGGCCATGGGCGTGCGCAAGTGCGGGATCGGCGTGGATCGCCACGAGGGAATCGGTGTCGTCGTAGCCGCGAGCCGCATTGCGGGTCGCAAGCGCCGCTGCCCGCAGCGCGATCTCCGGCGGCGATGCCTCTTCGGGCGTGGCGAGTAGCATCCGGCGCTTGAGCGCCAGGCCCAGGGTCAATTGTCCGCTCGCCCAGGAAATCGGGATCGCGAGCACCAGACCCAGGATCGTCGGGCTCATCCAGAGGAACAGCGACGTCGCGATCGCGAAGGCCGCGATTCCCGCCACGAGCCCCAGAACGGTGTGCCAGCGGTGACGGCGGACGATGTCCCGCAGCGGGATCGAGCCGTCGTCGCGGCGCTGCGGATTCCAGCCCGTGTCCCGTCCCAGCAGAATACCGATCACCGAGCCGGACTGGATGACCATCGCCACCGGCGCCACCAGCGCGGAGAGCAGGATCTCGACCAGGCTCGACAGGATGAGCCGCCCGGCGCCCCCGCAGGCGCGCCGCACCGGAGCATCCAAGAGGGCCAGGATCAGGCCCAGGACCTTGGGCGCAAGCAGAACCGCCATGGTCAGGCCGAACAGCTGGAGCGCGCGGACCGGATCGAATCGCGGGAAAACCGGCGAGAAGCCCGCTCCCCCGAAATAGTCCGGCCGTTCCGTGGCGGTCTGCAGCACAAGCAGGATGCCGACCACCAGCTGCATCAGCCAGAGTGGCGAGGCGAGATAGCCGGCGATGCCGGTGGCGAAGTGCTGGCGGGTCGCGGGATGCAGCCCCGCGGCGCCGATCACTCGCGCATGCTGGAGGTTGCCCTGCGCCCAGCGCCGGTCGCGCACCGCGACGTCGATCAGCGACGGCGGGCTCTCCTCGTACGAGCCCGGCAGGCGGTGGAGCATGTACACCGCCCAGCCCGATCGGCGGATCAGGGCCGCCTCCACGAAGTCGTGCGACAGGATATGGCCGCCGAAGGGGGGCTTCCCGGGCAGATCCGGCAGGCCGCAGGATTCTGCGAAGGCGCGGGTGCGGATGATCGCGTTATGCCCCCAATAGTTGCCGTCCCGCCCCGACCACGCGGAAAGCCCGGCTGCGATCACGGGGCCGTAGATCCGGGCCGCGAATTGCTGAAGCCGGGCGAACAGGGTGTTGCGATTGATGATCAGCGGCAGGGTCTGGATGATACCGGCATCCGGATCCGCCTCCATGGCGGAGGCCAGCGCCACGATCGCCGATCCGCTCATCAGGCTGTCGGCATCCAGCACGAGCATGTGCTCGTAGTGGCCACCCCACCGCGTGACGAAGTCGCCGATATTGCCGGCCTTGCGATGGTGATTCTTCGCCCGGTGGCGGTAGTAGAGCCGGGCATCGTGACCCAGGCGGCCGCGCAATTCGAGGAAGGCGCGCTCCTCGGCGATCCAGGCATCGGGCTGGGTCGAATCCGACAGGACGTACCAGTCGAAATGGTCTCCCAGTCCGGTGGCCTCGACCGCCTCGCGCATGGCCTCGACACCCGCGAAGGTGCGGGCTGTCGCCTCGTTGTAGACGGGCATCAGGACCGCGGTCCGCGTGGTCAGGGCCGTCGGAGCCGACATCGGACGCGGCCGCCGCAGCAGCATCCCGAAGCCGAGCACGGCGCTGGTGAAGGCGAGCGCGATCCACGAGAACGTCAGGCAGAACAGGACGACCAGCACGAGCTGGAGCGCAGTCGGATTGCCCGAGACCGACACGGTCTCGACCATCTGCCAGCCGCCGAAGGCGGTCAGCGCCAGCGCGCCGCCGAAGACCAGAATCCGCGCCGGCCAGGGATCACGGCCGGGCCGTGCGGGCCGATGGCCCTGGCCCATGTCCCAATGCGACAGATCTTGGACGGGCATGGCCAGCGGCGCTTCGCGCGGCATGCCGCCTCCGTCATCGGGGCTCGCCTCGGCCACGCGCGCGGCGTCGATCGCGGGCGGCACGGTCATCGTCTCGTCCAATTGCACGGTGCAGGCCGGTCCTTGATGTTGAGGCGGATCGGGGATCACGGTGTCCAGCGGAACAACCACGACTCGCTGACCCGGGCTTGGCCGCGCCGGAGGGCGAGGCGCAGCTCGCTCGCGCGGGCGCTGCCGGGATCGAGTTCGAACAGGATCCGCAACGTCTTGCGCTCGGGATACCGAAACCGGTCCTGGCGTGTGATCGTCCCGGCCGACGCGCTGAGATCGACGTCGATATCGCCGGGCTGAAACAGCGTGTCGCCCTCGAAGTCGACGGCGAAGAGGCGGCGGCTGCCGGTGCTGCCATGGCCGCAGCGGCTGTCGCGCACCCGTGCGATCTCCGGAGGCAGTGGATCCGGCCAGCCCTTGGACCAATGCTGACGGCACTGGAAGCGCATCTCCACGCCCTTCGCCAGCTTCGCCTTGGGTCGCCAATAGGCGAAGACGTTCTCGTTCAGCTCGGAATCGCTCGGGATCTCAAGCAGGGTGACGGCACCCTCGTTCCAGTCATCCAGCGGCTCCAGCCACAGGGATGGGCGCTGTTCCCAATGACGCCGGTCATCCTCGAAGTCATCGTACGCGCGGGCGCGCTGCATGAGGCCGAACCCCTTCGGACCCCGATCTACGAAGGCAGAGACCTGGAGGGCCTCCGGATTGTGAACGGGCCGCCAGATCGGCTCGCCGTAGCCGTTGTGGATCGCCAAGCCCTCCACCGAGAAGGCCGCGGCGCGCAGATCGTCGACGCGGTTCCGGTCGAGGGGTCCGAACAGGTAGCTCCCCTGCATGCCGCCGAGCCCGATATGGTCGAGGTCGGCGCGGGCGAAGACCGTTCCCTCGATCGCCGCCGTGGAGACGTCACGGCCGGGCGTGAGCGTGATCTTGAACGCCGCCGTCGCCGACTCGGAATCGGCGAGGGCATGAACGACGACCGGCTGACCGGGCGCGGGCGTCTCCACGAACAGGGCCCGGAAGAGCGGGAACTCCTCCCCGCGGGAATCGGCCGGCCGCAGGGCCAGCGCGCGGGCGTTGATGCCGAAATCCTGGCCCTCCGCGACGAGCCGGAAAAACGAGGCGCCCTGGAACAGCGCGAAGCTCGACACGTCCTCCGCACCCTCGAACCGGGCCCGGAGGCGGAAGCCCGAGAAGGCGGCGTCGGGTTCGAGATCCGGCAGATCGAGGCCGGGGGCGACGAACGCCGTCTTGTCGTACGCGACGGGCTGAACCAGCCCGTTCTCGACGACGAACAGCGACACCGGCGTCTCGAAGATCGATCCGCGCAGGAGCGGCTCCAGAACGTAGCCCACGTTTCGGTCGGCCCAGAGCGCGCGGCCCTCCGCCGGGTGGATCGCGTCGTACGCCTCCCGGGACAGAGCCTTCAGGACCGCCGGGACGTCGCCGGTCTTCGGCCCCGCATAGGGTGCTGCGGCACGGGCGCGGGCCAGATCGGTCAGGGTGTTCGCCTCGAAGGCCTCGCCCTTGCCGGGCAGCGCGGGCGCTTTGTCCGGCTCGGCCGAACGGGCCACTGCCGGAAGCAGTCCCGCGGCAGCACCCAGCGTGCCGACCAGCAGGGCGCGGCGTGTCGGTGCGGCGGAAGGCACGGCGTCGATCGTCATGCAGGCAGTCGTCTCACGTCTCGGGAGCCTCCCTGTATACGGACAGGCCGGCTGAACCCAGGGTTAAGCAACCGCCTGAACCGCAAGTGGCTCCGTTGACTTAACCCGAGCCGGCTCTCTAAGTCGGCCGTCTGCATCGAAACGGGGGAGGCAGCATGGGATCGTTGCGAGTCACTGGCCACGGCGTGGATCTCGGAGAGAGCCTGCGCGGCCGCGTCGAGGAGCGGATGTCCGCGATCCAGGCCAAATATCTCGACTCGCACATGCACGATTCCTGCAACGGCCATGTCACGCTCCGGCGTGACGGCACCGCCTTCCGGACGGATTGCGTGCTGCACCTCGTGTCCGGCCTCACGATCGAGGCGAACGGCTTCGCCCACGATGCCCGGGCGAGTTTCGAGCAGACCGCCGAGCGCCTGGAGACGCGGCTGCGCCGCTACAAGCACAAGCTCAAGCAGCACGCCACCGGACCGGGGGACGACGCGGCGATCGAGGCCGCCTATGCGGTGTTCGCCGCCCCGCCGGAGGAGGACGACGAGGACGCCGTCGAGGGTGACGCCCATCCGCCGATCGTCGCCGAAAGCACCAAGACCCTCCAGCGCCGCACCATCGGCGAGGCCGTGACGGCCCTGGACATGACGGGATCCCCGGTGGTCGTGTTCGTCCACGCTGGCACCGGACGCGTCAACGTCGTATATCGGCGCAGCGACGGAGCGATCGGCTGGGTGGACCCACCGAGCGCCGCCGAGTGACGCGATAGGTCGGGAGAAGCGGAGCCGGAACCGGCTGGTTTCCCCACCTATTGATCCAGCAGGGGCGCGGCCGGAACGGTCGACGACGCCCCTGCGACGAGGCCCGCTTCCTCGCGAACGGGTGACGGGGCAACGGTCGTTCGATGCCAGTTCTGGAATTTCTCGACCCCGAGTCGGTCGTGCCGGCCCTGCGCGCCCGCGCCAAGAAGCAGGTGCTGCAGGATCTCGCCGCGCAGGCGGCGCGGCGCCTGCCGGCGCTCGGCGAGCGGCCCGTCTTCGACACCCTTCTCCAGCGCGAGCGGCTCGGATCGACCGGCATCGGCGATGGGGTGGCGATTCCCCACGGCAAGCTGCCCGGACTCGATCGGCTCTTCGGGCTGTTCGCCCGATTCGACCGCCCGGTGGACTTCGACGCCCTCGACGGCCAGCCGGTGGATATCGCCTTCCTGCTCCTCGCGCCCGAAGGGGCGGGGGCCGATCACCTGAAGGCGCTCGCGCAGGTTGCCCGCATTCTCCGCGAGCCGGGCATGCTCACGCATATCCGCGCCGCTCGGGATGCCGGTGCCCTCTACGCCCTTCTGACGCGCTCGACGGCACCGCAGGCGGCCTGATGATGCCGATCTTTCGGACCACCGCCGCTCTGGCCTTCGCGGCCATCGCCTCGACCGCCGCCGCGGCGCAGGGGGAGACGACCTGCGCCCGCGATGTCCTGGTGGCGCAGTCCATGCAGCGCCAAGCCCTCGACCAGCTCGAGCAGGCCGACGGTGACGACGCCAAGAACTGCCGCATCTGGCGCCGTCACGTGGAGACGATGCGCCGCGTGGCGAGCGTGTACGGGCGCTGCCTGTCGGGCACCGAGCGCAGCGAGCGCCTCGCCCAGGTTCAGGGATCGGACCGGGAATTCTCGGCGGCCATCAAGGCACGCTGCAAGGGTCCGTAGACCGCTGCCGAGCGCCCCTGATCCGGACGGTCACGCGCGGTGATCCACGATGACATGGGGCCGAACTGTCGGCTCCGACGGGACGGCGCACCCGGGGGCGAGGTCAGTCCACGCCGCGCATCATCAGCGGCTCGGCCACCATCTTCACCGGCTTGCCCCGCCCGATAAGGATCGCGGCGCGCGAGCGCTCGGGGTCCGCCTCGAAGCGCGTACGGACCCAGCTGACGAGGAATTTCATATATTCGGAGGCCAGAAGGCGCGCGGCAGGCGGGTCGTGCCACCAGCGATCGGCGTCGAATGCCTCCGTCACGACGGGATGCGGCAGGACGCGGTCGCTGTCCTGCAGAGCATGATCGAGTTCGATCAGCGTCCGCGGCATGTGATAATTCGAGGTGACGACCGCGACGGTGCTGAAGCGGTGCGCCCGCATCCAGCGACGGGTTTCGATCGCGTTCCCGATCGTGTTGCGCGCCCGGTAGTCGAGATCGACACAGCAGGCGATCAGCGCGCGCTGGGTCGGGTTCAGGCGGGCGATCTCGTCGCGGCTGGTCCGCTCGTTGACGCCGGTGATGAGAAGCCGCCGGCCGTAGCCTCCGGCCAGCAGGTCGATCGCATCGCCGATCCGCTGCGCACCGCCGGTCAGCGCCACGATTCCGTCGGCCCGATCAGACGGCGCACGCTCGTGTCGCGCCAGCGCGCCGACGAAGATCAGGAATCCGGCAAACAATGCCAGCGCGCCCAAACCCGCGCCGAGGCTGCAGGTCCACAGCGCGATCCGCCGCCGGCGGCGCGGGCGCACGACGGCGCGGGGCGGGTGATCCCACACGTGCCAAGCCCAGCCGACGGGGTCGGTCATGAGCGGATCCGATGCGCGCAGCATACGCGTGATCATCCTCCGGAAGATCGGAGCCGATTGCGGCAACCCGGAGGCCGGCGCCCTCAGCCGTATCAACACCGCGATGATAAAGTTTCCAGATGGTAAACGTGCTATCGAGACTCCCTATTTCCACCTGAACGCGACGTCGCACGCCCTCACGCCAAGAACCGCCGGACGGTCACGCGCGAGACGATGCCGGTGACCAGAGACGCGATCACGCCGATCAGGAGCACGCTGGCATAGCCGCGCACGCCGATATGGAATGCGCCGAACAGAGCCTCGACCTCCTGGCCGGCCGGTCCAGACCGGGCGGCCCTGGCCAGGAGGCCGGCGATGACGAAGGCGACGAGAGCCAGTCCGGCCCCGATCGCGCCACCCCGCAGGCCCAGGCCGAAGAAGCGCCGCTGAAATGCCCGGGCGATGTAGTCGTCGTCGGCACCGACGAAGTGGAGAACCTCCACGACCTCGCGGTTGCTCGCCATGGCGCCGCGGGTCGCGAAGGTCACGGCGAGCCCGGTGGCGATCAGAACGAGCAGCACGAGTCCGATCCCGATCCCCACGAAGGCGTTGGCGGCGGTCGAGAGCCGCTGCAGCCAGAGGGCGTGGTCATCCAGGCTGGCCACACCCGGCAGAGCCTCGACGAGCCGAGTTCGCAGGCGCTTCAGATCCGCAACCTGGCCGCTCGCGAGCTTGAGGGCGATGAGCCGCGGGACCGGGAGGTCCGAGAGGTCGAGCCCGGTCCCGAGCCACGGCTCGAGGAGGCGCTCGGCCTCGGCCTTGCTGAAGACCCGCGTCTCCGCGATCCCCGGTTCGGCCTTGGCGATGCCGTCGGCGCGGGACACGTCGGCATCGACGTCGCGGCCGGGACCCGGCCGGACCTGGATGGTGACCTCCCGGGCCACATCGCCCTGCCATTGGGCGGCATTCGTCGCGACCATCTCGGCGGCCCCAGCGCAGAGCCCCGCCAGGAAGGTCAGGATCGCGATGACGGCCGCCAACGAGCGGCCGGCCGCCGTGTCTGTGGGGACCAGCGGCGCGTTGCGACGCAGGTTGGCCGGCATCGACGGGTCGGGCGGCACGGCCGATCCGCCGGGCTTCGTCCGCGGGATCGCTTGCGTGCTCATTCCTCGATCCGCAGCCGGCCTTCACCCAGGACCATCCGGCGGGCGTCGACGGCGTCCATGATGCCGAAATCGTGGGTGGCGATGATGACCGAGGTCCCGAGCTTGTTCAGTTCGAGGAAGAGTCGAAGCAGCCGTCGCCCGAGGCCCGGATCGACGTTGCCGGTGGGCTCGTCGGCGAGCAGCAGGTCGGGCCGCGCGATCAGCGCCCGGGCGATCGCGGCGCGCTGCTTCTCGCCGCCCGAGAGCAGCGGGGGAAGGGCGTGCATGCGCTCGCCGAGGCCGACCCAGCGCAGCAGCTCCACCACCTCGGCCCGATAACTGGCCTCGGCCCGGCCCTGGACGCGCAGGGGCAGGGCCACGTTCTCGTAGGTGGTGAGGTGGTCGAGGAGCCGGAAATCCTGGAACACCACGCCCATGCGCCGCCGGAGACCGGTCAACGCCTTGGCTGAGATCCCGCTGACCTCCTCGCCGAAGATCGAGACGAGGCCGCGGGTCGGCCGCACCGAAAGCAGGATGAGGCGTAGCAGCGTCGTCTTCCCGGCTCCGGAGGGACCGGTGAGAAACTGGAAGGAGCGCGGCGCGATGCGGAAGCTCACGTCGGACAGCACTTCCGGCCCAAGCCCGTAGCGCATGCCGACATTCTCGAACTGCACCACCGGCCGCTCAGCGCCGGGCAGCAGGCTTTTCATGCTCGCCTGTAGGTTCAAGGCCGTGCCGTGTCTCGTCTGTCCATCCCTCGGGAATCGCCGGACGGGCGGGCGTTTTCAAGGCCTCCTGAGTTTCACCGCCGCTTAACCCTGTTCAGCGACACTTCCTCAAGCACTTTTAATTTCCGCCCCGGCTGCGGCCGATCGATGCGAGTATGCGGCGTATGCTGATCGCCTGCCCGAGCTGCGCGAGCGAATATCGCATCGATGCCAGCAAGGTCGGCATGGAGGGCCGCTCGGTCCGCTGTGCCGCCTGTCGCGAGACGTGGTTCATCACGCCGGCCGATGTTCTCGCCGGCCATGAGGCGGAACTCGCCGCGCGTGCCGAGGCCGATCCGCTCGCCGACGCCGCGTGGGAGGAGGCGACGGCCTCGGTTCGAACGGCGGCCGACGTCCCAGCTCCCACCGTCCCGCGAAAGGCCCGGCGTTCGAAATCCGCCGGGAAGGGCCGTCGCGCGATTCCAGGCCTGTCGCCGTCCCTGGCCTTCGGTCTGGTGCTCCTCGCTTCACTGCCGCTCGCCTGCCTTGCCCGGACGAGCGTGGTCAAAGCCGCGCCGCAGACCGCCTCCTTGTTCGCACGCGTCGGCCTGCCCGTGAACATCCGAGGCATCGAGATCCGCGACGTGGTGGCCTTCACCAACCCTGCCGAGGACGGCCATCCTGCGGAATTGGTGGTGGAAGGCGACCTCGTCGGCGTTGCCCGTAAGGACGCTGCGGTCGCGCCGCTGAACGTTGAAATTCGCGACGCCGGTGGCCGGACGATCCGCACCTTCTCGGTTGCGCCGCCACGGGCGGTCCTCGCCGCAACCGAGACCGCCCGATTCCGTGCGAGCCTGTCGGCACCACCGTCCGACGGCCGCGCGATCCTGGTGCGTTTCGCCGATGCGTCGGGCGCCCGGCCGGACGCGCGGGTGGCAGCGTCCGAGCGTTGATCGCTCCCGGCGTCGCTCCGCGGCGAGACCATTCGGCTTATCGGCGTCATCTATTTAAGGTTGCGCCGCGACCTCAGATCTGCAATTTGCTTCGTTGAGGTTCCAACGCGCGAAGGCGCGCAGGCTGTTGTTGGCGCCCGGGGCAGACCCGCTTTGAGTGTCCGCGAGACGGTTCCCATCGTCATCCAGACGACCGACACGGTCGAGCAGAAGCGCGCCTTCGATTACTGGCGCAGCACAGCTTTGGCCCGGGTGGACGCGACGATGCTCGCGCCCGATGTGCCGTTCACGGCGGGCCGCAGGCTCGCGGTCTCCACGCACGGCGTGGTCCTGCACACCCTCAGCGGTCCGATCGGGGTCGAGCGCACGGCGCACCATGTGCGCCAGGACGGGCGCGACGACATCGCGATCGCGTTTCTCGTTCAGGGGGGCGGCTTCGTCGAGCAGGGTAACAGCGGCGCCCTGCTGAGCGCCGGCGACATCACGGTCCATGCCATGGATCAACCGTTCGCGATCGGCAGCCGCGACGCCTACGAGGAGATCCGCCTACAGGTGCCCCGTGCCGCCTTCCTGGCGCAAGTGGGCAACGTGCCGGCCTTTGTCGGGCGCAAGCTCCGGGCCACGCCGCTCAGCGGCCTGTTCGCGACCTATCTCCGGTCGTTCTCGGAGACGGTCGGCGGCATGACGGAGGCGGAGGCCGGCATTGCGCTGGAGGGCGTGTTGCATCTTCTGCGCGCGCTCGCCGACGGTCAGGGCGACCAGGGGGACAACGATCTCTCCGGCGATGCCGTCCGGTCTCTGGCCCTCGCCCATATCGAGCGCCGGCTGCACGATCCCGCCTTCGGGCCCGAATCGCTTCCGGCCGCCCTGCGGGTCTCGCGCAGCCGGCTCTACGCGGCCTTCACGGGCGACGAGGGCGTGGCGGCAAAGATCCGCGACGCGCGTCTCGACCGCGCCTACCGGCGGCTGCGGTCGCGCACGAGCGGAACCCGAATCGGATCCGTGATGGCCAATTGCGGCTTCACCGATGCGGCCGCCTTCAGCCGCGCCTTCCGCCGCCGGTTCGGCATGGCCCCACGGGACGTCTTGGAAGGCCGTTTCTGAGGATATCAGATCCGGCTGCCCCGCGGATCCGCGACCGGCCGGCCGGAGGCCGCTGAACCCGCGATCCGCCGCGCGAAGCCCAGGAGGCCGAAACCGAGGCGGAGTGCGGCGACGCCGAGCCGCGCGATCCGGATCTGGTCGGGCAGCTGCCGCGGACCGATGGGACGATAGGCCAGATCCGGGCTGAGCCGCTCAGCCTCGGCGATGGCCTGACCAAGGGGGAGGGCAGCGATCCGCCGCGCCTCCACGGGGGCGATTCCGATGGCCCGCGCCCAGGCCTCGTTCCGGGCGAGCAGCCCGCGATCGTGCATCCGACGGAACCGCCGGCGCCAGGCGTAGCGCCGCACGGCGCGCGGGAAGGTCTCCATCCGGGCGTCGCAGAGCGCGTCGGGCTCCTCGCAGCGGGAGCGGATCGTGTCGGCGACGCCGCCCGGAGCCCGCCCGGCGAGTCGCGCCGAGATGGTCACGCACACATCGGTGGCGTGACGAACCCGCAAGCCGTGTTCGAGCAGGCGCGCGATGAAGGCACCGTCCTCCCCGAGGGGGATCTCGGGCATGCCGCCGACCGCAAGGTAGGCGCTTCGGGTCACCGCCAGGGTCGCCCCGATCGCTGTCCGATGACACGGCCAGGGATCGTGCGGGTCGGGGTCGATCCGCGCCTCGGCCTCGGTGATGAGGGCGTCGTAGAGATCCTCCAGGCGCCCGCGGGCAGGAAGCGAGGGCGGCAGCAGCGCCGCCTCCGCCGCATCGAGCTCGACCCGGCCGGCCACCGCGTCGGCCCCCGCCCGGATCGCCGCGCGATTGCGGGCGACCCAATTGGGCGGGACCCGGCTGTCGGCGTCGGTGGACAGGATGATCCCCGTATTCCCCGCATCACCCAGCCAGGCGGCGGCGGCATCCATCGCCCTGCGCCGGGCCCAGCCGGCATGGGCGCCGGAAAAGTCCTCGCTCAGCACCCGGACCGGGATCGACAGCGTCGGCACCAGGGCCGACACGAGGGCCTCCGTACCGTCCGTGCAGTTGTTCAGGAACAGCACCAGCCCGAGGCGGCCGGGTTCCAGACCCTCCTGGGCGTCGATCGCCTTCAGGCAGGCGGCGATCCGCTCCTCCTCGTTTCGCACGGGTACGGCCACGATCGCATCGGGACACGGATCGTCTGACAGGAGGGCGCTCGACACCGGTGAAGTTCTCCGCCGGACCCGTCGCGCGGGCCCGCATCGGGCTTATGTCGGAGCTTCCCTGAACGGGACCGGACAGGCCGGCCTCGCAGGACGCGGCCGATCAGAGGGTCTTCTCCACGAGGCCCTCGATCCATTCCGGCTGAGTCTCGCCGACCGAGCGTCCGACCTCGGTCGTTCCCTTGTAGGCGATCAGCGTGCTTTGCATCCGGACGTTGAGGCGCCTCAGCAGATCCTTCTGGCTGTCGAAGTCGATGTCGAAGATCTGGAGGTCCTTGAAGCGCGGCTCGGCCGCGAGCTTCGCGAGGATCGGCTTCTGCGTGCGGCAGATCGGGCACCAGGGGGCGCTGACCGCGACCAGGACCGGCTTTCCGGCTTTCTGCGCAGCCTCGAAGGCCGCATCCGAGAACGGGAGCGTCTCGGCCGCCCTGGCCGGGGCCGGCGTTCCGAGCAGGATGGGGCAGGTGAGGGCGAGGCCGGCCAGCGCGAGGACGTGACGGCGGTTCTTCATGGCGTGCTTTCCTCCCGGCCTGCTGATGGACCGGATTGCGGTGTTTGAGGAATGCTACGCCGCGCGCCCGGGCGCGTCGCGAAATCCCGGGCGGCCCGAAGATCGAAAGCGCCCGCGCACGATCACATTGTCGAGACGCCGGTCGACGGCGCTCCGGACGACCGGTCTTCCTCGGCCAGCGCCGCGATGTCGTCGGCATCCACCGCGTCGATGGGGCGCCGGATCCGCAACGCCCGCGTGGGCGCGCCGGCGCGCATCACCAGCACGATGGTCTCCATGTCGGGACAGCCTGGATCGGTGCAGGCGATCTCGTTCACCGCCAGGGTATCGTCCTCCCCGAGGCGCAGGGCCAACCGCAGGTCCTGCTTCAGGCGCGTCGCGATCTCGGCACGCTCCGCCGAGCGGGCGCGCCACGCCTTGAGGCTTACAAAGGCCATGCGCGATGCTCGTCGTCCTGCACTGGAAGCCCCGGCATTCGCCGCCGTCCGGGGGGATCGTCGATCCCTCTGGATTTTCCGATGTAATAGTGTTGCATGCTCGGGAGGTGGTCAAGCGTGGTGCGGGGCGGCCCGAAACAACCGTCGCGTTCGGCCGTCATACCGAAGGGCGGTCCTGGAGACACAGTCTCTGGCGGCCTTGGACTCGACAGCGGCGCTGGGGTCCTGTGAGGTGCAACAGGCGCGCGAAGGATGATGAGATCTTGCGACCCTGGCGGGACGGGCCGGACGACCGGCGCAGCTACCATCACGGCAATCTGAAGGAGGCCCTCCTGGAGGCCGCGCGCCGGTTCATCGCCGAGCGCGGAATCGGCGGCTTCACCCTGGTGGAAGCCGCGCGCCTCGTCGGCGTCACCCCGGCCGCGCTGTACCGCCATTTCCGGGGCCGGGAGGCGCTTCTGGAGGAGCTGGCCGGGCGCGGTTTCGCGGAACTCGCCGCCCGTCTGGCGCGGGCCCTGACGTCGCGCGGGACGCCGTTGGAGCGGTTCACGCGGATGGGTGAGACCTACCTCGCCTTCGCCGAAGAAGAGCCGGCCTACTATGCGGCGATCTTCGAGACGCGCGGCTTCCCCACCGGCGGCGCCGACCTCGACACGGCGGCCAGCGATGCGGTGGCGTCGCGGCCGAGCCCGTTCGATCTCTTGGTCGAGGCGCTGCAGGCGACGTTCTCGGACGGATTCGGGGGCGTGGCACCCCGCTTCATCGCCCTGGAGGTGTGGGCCTTGGCCCACGGCCTCGCGACCCTGTCGGCCGCCGGACATCTGCCGCGCGGACCGGGTTTTCCGGACAAGTACGAGTTGCTGCGGGCCGGGGTCCTGGCGCTCGTCCACGGAGCCTCCCGACAGACCGAGCGCGAGGGCGGTCTCGGACGACCTTGAAAGGCACCTTCGGGACCCGCATGTTAACCGCGTTCACATGAACAGCGGAGCACAGCCGTGACCTCTCAAACCTCTTCACCCTGGGCGACCGGCAAGCTCTGCCGGACTGGCCCGTTCCCGCGCCGGTCGTTGGAGATTGGCGCAATCGTCGTCGGTTTCATCTACTGGTGGCCGGTCGGCCTCGCGTTGGTGGCCTGGAAGCTTGCAGGTTATCCGGCCTTCGCGGAAATGCGCGACGCGGCGCGGCGCGCGGCTTCCGAGTTCGAGGGGGGACGTCCCGCCTCGCGCTTCGCCCGGGCGTTCGAAGCCGCCAACCGACGCGACAGCAGCGGCAATGCTGCCTTCGACGCGTACCGTCGCACCGAGCTCGACCGTCTTGAGGCGCAGCGGCGTGCGCTCGAGGAAGAGAGCCGCGCCTTCTCCGAGTTCGTGGAGGAGCTGAAGCGCGCCCGGGATCGCGAGCAGTTCGATGCCTTCATGGCCAAGCGCCGGGCCGAGGGCGGGGATCGCTCCGTCTGATCCTGCATCTGTGGGCGTCCGGGCTCAGGGGCCCGGACGCGCCGTCCCGGTGGTTCAAGCGCCGGCGTGACGCCTATCCGACGGTTCAGGCCGCGCGGACGGTTTCCAGGAATCGTGCCACTTCGGCGTTCAGGTGCTCGGATCGCTCCGAGAGCCGCGACGCTTCGACCAGAACCTGACCTGCCGCCGCGCCGGTCTTTTCGGCTGCGTCGGCGACGCTGACGATGTTGCTGGTCACTTCGCTCGTGCCGGCCGCGGCTTGGCCGACGTTGCGAACGATCTCGTGGGTGGCGGCGCCCTGCTGCTCCACGGCGGCGGCGATCGAGGTCGCGACCCCGTTGATCTCGCGGATCCGCGCCGTGATGGCGCCGATGGCCGATACGGCCTCCCCCGTCGAAGCCTGCACCCGCGTGATCTGACTCGAAATCTCCTCCGTGGCGCGGGCGGTCTGCTCGGCCAGCGCCTTGACCTCCGTGGCGACGACAGCAAAGCCGCGTCCGGCGACACCCGCTCGGGCCGCCTCGATCGTGGCGTTCAACGCCAGAAGGTTGGTCTGGCCGGCGATGGTGGAGATCAAACCGACGATGTCGCCGATCCGCGACACGGCCTCGCTCAACTTCTGGACAAGCGCACCGGTCTGATCCGCCTCGTCCACGGCACCCCGCGCCAAGTTGGCCGAGCCATCGACCTGCCGGCCGATCTCCTGCACGGAGGTGCCGAGTTCCTCGGCGGCCGCCGCGACGGTGCTGACGTTGCTCGCCGCCTGCTCGGCCGCGGCAGCGACCGTCGTGGATTGCTCGGCGGTCACCGCCGCAGTGGCCGTCATGGACCGGGCCGTGGTCTGCAGCCCGATGGCCGAGGCCGAGACCTCCGCGATGATTCCGCCGACGGTCTCCGCGAAGCGATCGGCGAGCTGGCGCATCCCGAGCCTGCGCTGGGTCTCCGCATGCCGTCGCGCCGCCTCCGCTTCGGCCTCGAGCTGATGGGTGCGGAGCAGATTGTCCTTGAACACCTGGACCGCCGCCGCCATGGCGCCGATCTCGTCGCGCCGGTGCTTGAACGGGATGTCCGCGCGAGCGTCGCCCTCGGCCAATTTGGTCATCGCACCCGTCATCGCGGCGATCGGGCGCGAAACATGACGCAAGCCGAAGATCGCCGCGCCCAGAGCCGACACGAGGGCAAGGGCGATTCCTACATATGCGGCCACCGACGCAGTGTTGACCCTGGCTATCGCGGTATCGGCGTTCCGGGCCGCGGCCTCCTCATCATGGGCCACCAGACGCGCGAGGGCCGCACGGGCGGTATCGTACATTCCGACGACGTCGGGGTTCACCAGGAGGGCGCGGGCCTCCCGTTCCTGGCCCGATTCGAGCAGGCGAAGCGCGTCGTGATCCGCTTGCTCGAATCGGCTCCATGAGGCCGCGAAGGCATCGTAGAGCTTCCGTTCCTCAGCCGTGCTGATCAGGGGCTCGTAGGCGCGACGCGCTCGCCACAACTGGGCGTGCGTCTCCGCGAGGTTGGCCGCGTTGCTCATCCGATGCTGAGGCGTGTCCGACAGCATGATGAGGCGGTATTGCTTGATGCGCACCTCGGATGCCGCCATCTCGATGGCGCCCACTTTCTCCAGCGAGGGGATCCAGTTTTTAGCAAGGGTCGTCGCCGCTTCACCGATGTCGCTGAGCTGATGCAGGGACAGGCCACCCTGAGCCGCCGATATCAGCGCGAGCCCTCCGAAGAGGATTCCAAGCATTGCTGTGATTGACGTGGTCAGACGCATAAACAGGGCCGATCGGATCGGAGGATCGAAGGGTCGCATCGGAAGCAAGGATGCTCGTGATCCGATTTAGAGCTTTAATTAATCTGAGCAAGTCACGGCGATGGCGTGCAATCTAAAACAAAACTCCGCAATATGGCACAAGATATTATTTTACTATTGTCGCATGTATTGTAAATGTAGCTATCTTACTATTATAGAGTGGATTACAATCCGCTGACTTATTGATATAAAAATGAATGGCCATGATAAAAGATCTGTTATGAGGGCCGGCGGCCGCGATTTTTAAGCCCCATGATCCGCGGCTTTCAACCCGGCACTCGTTGGATAGGCATTCCGCGGCTCGCCTGAGTGTTCCGATCGCCGCGGCGACCGGTCGCCCGCGCCGAACTTGTCTTTGCGCCGCGCGCTCCGCAATGCCTCCGAGCGCCCTCGACACATGGGCCGTCGCCGGGCCGCAGCGTCGAGTTGCGCCTCGGCGCGGGCTCCGGCATTGATCCTCCCTTACTCATGGAGGGGGGGCGAATGCCGACGGGTCGGGTCACCGTGGTCGATCACCCGCTTGTGCAACACAAGCTGACGCATCTTCGTGACAAGAACCGCTCGACCAAGGGCTTCCGTCAGATCCTGAACGAAATCGGCATGCTCCTCGCCTACGAGGTGACGCGCGACCTGCCGCTGGAACCGGTGACGATCGAGACGCCGCTCCAGCCGATGGAGGGACGCCAGATCCAGGGCAAGAAGCTGGTCCTGGCGCCGATCCTGCGGGCCGGGGTCGGCTTCCTCGATGGTATGCTGTCGCTGGTTCCGTCGGCCCGCGTCGCCCATATCGGGCTGTACCGGGATCCCGAGACGCTGGAGGCGGTCGAATACTACTTCAAGGCGCCGTCCGATCTCGCCGACAGGACCGTTCTGGTCCTCGATCCGATGTTGGCGACGGCCAATTCGGCCATCGCGGCCCTCGACCGGCTCAAGGCGCGTGGTGCCTCCGATCTGCGCTTCGTCTGCCTGCTGGCGGCTCCGGAGGGCCTCGCCAAGTTCCAGGCCGCCCATCCCGACGTGCCGGTCTGGACCGCGGCGATCGACAGCCATCTGAACGACCATGGCTATATCGTCCCCGGCCTCGGCGATGCCGGCGACCGGATGTACGGCACCCGGTAGGATCCAAACTCAGCCGTCGTCGCGGTCGGATCGCGATTTCAGATGTGCGCGCGGCAGACGGATCATCTGTCACCGCTTTCCGTATCTGCACATTGTATTCACGCGCCTGAATAAAGCACAATCCTGCCTCGGATCCGATGCGGCGCCAAAAGCCGCACGGGCCGCAGGAGGAAGCCCATGCCGATGGAACGCAGCGTTTCGAGTCGTGTCCTGGCCCTGCTCGCAGTGGCCGGATTGCTGGGGTCGACGCAGGCACGCGCCGCCGACCCGATCCGGATCGGGGTCATCGCCGAGGCGCAGTCGGTCGTCGGCGCCTCGATCCCGCAGGCCGTCCAGCTCGCCGCCGACGAGATCAACGCCAACGGCGGGATCGACGGGCGCCAGATCCAGATCGTCAGTTACGACGACAAGTCCTCCGCCTCCGACGCGGTCCGGGCCTTCCAGCGGGCGGTCTCCGAGGACAAGGTCAACCTCGTCATCGCCAGCTACATCTCCGAGGTGGTGCTGGCACTGATGCCCTGGGCGGCGCGGCTCAAGACGCCGATGATCACGCCCGGTGCCGCCTCCAACGAAATCAGCCTCGCGGTCCACAAGGACTACGCCCGGAACAAGTACACCTTCCACGGCTACCTGACCTCGGCGGCCTTGGCGCAGTCGATCTGCGATTCCACGAAGGACATGCTGATCGATCTGATGAAGGTGAAGACGGCCGCGATCATGAGCGAGGACGCGGCTTGGACCCGTCCCCTCGATGTCGGTTACGAGAAGTGCCTGCCCGAGATCGGTGTGAAGGTCGTCGACCATATCCGCTTCTCGCCGGACACGGGGGACTTCACGCCGATCTACAACAAGATCGAGGCGGCCAAGCCCGACCTGATCGTCACCGGCATCTCGCATGTCGGCGTGCAGCCGACCGTGCAGTGGCAGAACCAGCAGGTTCCCCTCGCCATGACGGGGATGAACTCGCAGGCGACCTCCTCGACGTTCTGGGCGAACACCAACGGCGCCACGCAGGGCGTGATCTTCCAGAGCATCGCGGTGCCGGGCGCGGCGATCACCGACAAGTCGCTCGCCTTCAGCGACGCGTTCAAGAAGCGCTTCGGCAGCGATCCGTCCTACGCAGGCTACATGGCCTACGATCAGGTCTACTACGCGGCGGATGCGGTGAAGCGCGCCGGCTCGACCGAGGCCGACAAGCTCGTCGAGGCCCTGGAGAAGACCGACTGGGTCGGCACCGTGGGGCGGACGCAGTTCTACGGCAAGGACGACCCGTTCACGCACTCGATCAAATACGGTCCCGGCTTCGTCACCGGATTGATGGCGCAGTGGCAGGACGGCAAGCAGGTCGCGGTCTGGCCGAAGAGCCTAGCGCAGGGCGCGATCGTCTTGCCGGCGGCCGTCAAGGCGGCCGCCCGCTAGCTTGCCGTTCGGATCGGCAATGGACGCGTGCGGCGCCTTCGGCTTGCCAAGCGCGCCCGTTGCCGCAAGTAGAGCCGTACCGCGTCAGCGTGAACGCGGCTGAGATTACGTGCGCGCAAAGGATTATCGTTGATGGCCAGCACCGACCTGCCCGGGACCATGCGTCAGATCCGCTTCGCGGGTTCCGGGGGCCCGGAGGTGATCAGCGTCGAGACCGCCC
Source organism: Methylobacterium sp. XJLW (assembly GCF_003254375.1). NCBI lineage: Bacteria > Pseudomonadati > Pseudomonadota > Alphaproteobacteria > Hyphomicrobiales > Methylobacteriaceae > Methylobacterium > Methylobacterium sp. XJLW. Next base: position 3,729,446 of record NZ_CP016429.1, read on the forward strand.
CTGTGCCGCATGCGGGACCCGGACAGGTCCTGATCGAAGTGGTGGCGGCCGGCGTGAACCGCCCCGATGTCGCGCAGCGCGCGGGGGTCTATCCGCCGCCGCCCGGCGCCACCGAGATTCCCGGCCTCGAAGTCGCCGGTCGTGTGGTCGCGATCGGGAGCGACGTCACGGGTCTGTCGCTCGGCGATGAGGTCTGCGCCCTGGTGATCAGCGGCGGCTATGCGGAGTATGCGGTGGCCGAGGCGGCCCATTGTCTGCCGCGTCCGAAGGCGGTCTCGCTCGTCGATGCCGGCGGCCTGCCGGAGACCTTCTTCACGGTCTATTCGAACGTCGTCCAGCGCGGACGGCTCGCGCCCGGCGAGAGCTTCCTCGTGCATGGCGGATCGAGCGGCATCGGTGCCACGGCGATCCAGATCGCCAAGCATGTCGGCGCGCGGGTCTTCGCCACGGCGGGCTCGGCCGAGAAGTGCCGGTTTTGCGAAGATCTGGGGGCGGATGCCGCGATCAACTACAAGGAGGCGGACTTCGCCGAGGAGGTGAAGCGCCTCACCGACGGACGTGGCGTCGACGTGATCCTCGATATGATCGGTGCGAGCTATCTGGCCCGGAACCTGAAGTCGCTGGCTCCGGACGGCCGGCTCGTGATGATCGCCCTGATGGGCGGCTACAAGGTCGATGGCCTGAACATCACGCCGATCATGCGCAACCGCCTGACCTTTACCGGCTCGACGCTCCGGCCGCGCGGGAAGGCCGACAAGGCAGCGATCGCCGAGGGGCTGCGCCGGGATATCTGGCCCGAGCTCGATGCCGGGCGCATCCGGTCCGTCACCCATGCCACGTTCCCGCTAGAGCAGGCGCGGGAGGCGCACGAACTCATGGAGTCGAGCGCGCATCTCGGCAAGATCCTTCTGACGACCGGGCGGTGACACCGCGATCCGGCAGGAACCTGCCTCGGCGGCCCCGCGTTGGCGGCCGGTAACGAGATCGTGTCGCACAGCGCCCGTTTCGGCGTGTGGCGTCCCGCCGAGGAAGGTCCTGCAGATGGTCGAGAGATTGAATCCCAACGAGAGCCGTCAGGGCGAGCGCGGCAAACCGATGCTCTGGGTCTTGGTGGGGAGCCTCGTTCTGCTGGCGATCGCCACCGTGGGTCTCCTCACGTGGAACGGCGCCAATTCGCCGAAGGATTACGCCAGCCAGAGCCAGGACGCGTCCCGCAAGGAGGTGACGGGTTCGGTGAACGGGCAGTCGGGCGCCGCGTCGCCGACCAACAGCACGGGCGTGCCGGGCGGTAACCCGTCCTATCCGCAGCCCGCGCAGCCGGGGGCCAACGGCAACGCGCCGAAATAACATCGACCCGGGACGGCTTCTCCAGCCGTCCCGCGGCCTGACGGCTCAGCGGGTCGGGATCGGCGTCGGCCCGCGGTAATCGTAGAACCCGCGCTTGGCCTTACGGCCGAGCCAGCCGGCCTCGACATACTTCACGAGCAGAGGGCACGGGCGGTATTTCGAATCCGCCAGGCCTTCGTAGAGCACCTGCATGACCGACAGGCAGGTGTCGAGACCGATGAAGTCCGCGAGCTGAAGCGGGCCCATCGGATGGTTCGCGCCCAGCCTCATGGCCGTGTCGATCGATTCGACCGATCCGACACCCTCATAGAGCGTGTAGATCGCCTCGTTGATCATCGGCAGCAGGATGCGGTTGACGATGAAGGCCGGGAAATCCTCCGACATCGTCGAAGTCTTGCCGAGCTTGGCGATGAACGCCTTGGCGGATTCGTAGGTCGTATCCTCGGTGGCGATGCCCCGGATCAGCTCGACGAGCTGCATCACCGGCACCGGATTCATGAAGTGGATGCCGATGAACTTCTCCGGCCGGTCCGTCGCCGCCGCCAGCCGGGTTATGGAGATCGACGACGTGTTCGTCGCTACGAACGTCTCCGGACGCAGCGATCCGCACAGGCTGCTGAAGATCTCGCGCTTCGTGGCCTCGTTCTCGGTCGCAGCTTCGATCACGAGGTCGCACGGCTCGAGGGCGGCGAAGTCCCGGGCGGATACGATCCGCGACCGAACCTGAGCGCTGTCCTCCTCCGACAGCGTGCCTTTCGAAACGAGGCGGCCCAGGCTGCCCTCGATGACCGTCAGACCATTCTCGAGCCGGGCGGGATCGCGATCGTTCAGCAGTACGTCGAGGCCGGCGGTGGCGCAGACCTGCGCGATGCCGCTTCCCATCTGGCCTGCGCCGATGATGCCGACCCGCTTGATCTCCATATGCATGTGCCGACCTGTGCCCCCAATGCGGATGCCGATACACGGCCGCCCGGTTCGACCGAGGGCACGAGCGCGACGGCACCGCGCGAAGTCTCGCCGTCGCAGCGTTCTAGACCAATCTTCGATCCGGAAGGAACCCGCGAATCCGCCTTCGGCGACAATACTCGCGGGTTGCCAGATTCCGTTCCGTTATTGACCCTTGGCTTTGCCGATCTCGGATTGCAGCTCCGGCACGACCTGAAAGAGATCGCCCACGAGCCCGTAATCGGCCACCTGGAAGATCGGTGCGTCCTCATCCTTGTTGATGGCGACGATGACCTTCGAGTCCTTCATGCCGGCGAGGTGCTGGATCGCCCCCGAGATGCCCACCGCGACGTAGAGGTCCGGCGCTACGACCTTGCCGGTCTGCCCCACCTGCCAGTCGTTCGGCGCGTAGCCCGCATCGACGGCGGCCCGAGAGGCGCCGACGGCGGCTCCGAGCGAGTCGGCCAGCGGCTCGATCAGCTCGTGGAACTTCTCGGACGAGCCGAGCGAGCGGCCGCCGGACACGATGATCCGCGCCGAGGCCAGCTCCGGGCGATCCGACTTGGCGATCTCCTCGCCCTTGAAGGTCGAGCCGCCGGCCTCGGGCGCGCCCGCCGACACGGCCTCGACCGGGGCGGCCGCGCCACCCTCGGCCGCAGCCTTGAAGGCGGCCGTCCGCACGGTGATCACCTTCTTGCCCGCCGGCGCCTGCACGGTCTGGATCGCGTTGCCGGCATAGATCGGCCGATCGAACGTGTCGGGCGCAACCACCTTGATGATGTCGGAGACCTGCGCGACGTCGAGCAGGGCCGCCACCCGGGGCAGCACGTTCTTGCCGGTCGTCGAAGCCGAGGCGATGATCGTGTCGTAGGGCTCGGCAATCGACGCGATCAGCGCCGCGACCGGCTCGGCGAGATCGTGGTCGTAGACGCCGTCCTCGGCGTTCAGGACCTTCTCGACGCCGTCGAACTTGGCCGCCGCCGCGGCCACGGCCTGCGATCCCGAACCCAGGACCAGAGCGTGGATCGGGGCGCCGATCTCCTTGGCGGCCGAGAGCGCCTTCAGCGTCCCGTCCTTGATCTGGCCGTTGCCGTGCTCGACGAAAAGAAGTGTCGTCATGGTCTGCTGGTGCCCTTGAGGGTTGTGGCGCGGGGCTCGACCGTGGCTCGGGAGCCCCGCCTGCGGATCAGATGACGCCGGCTTCGACCTTGAGCTTCTGCACCAGCTCGGCCGCGGAGCCGACCTTGACGCCGGCCGAGCGGCCCGGCGGCTCGGCGGTCTTCAGCACCGTGAGCCGCGGCGTCACGTCGACGCCGAGCGCGTCGGGCGTCAGCTCCTCCAGCGGCTTCTTCTTCGCTTTCATGATGTTCGGCAGCGACGCGTAGCGCGGCTCGTTGAGGCGCAGATCCGTCGTCACGATGGCCGGCAGCCTGAGGCTGACGGTCTGCAGGCCGCCGTCGACCTCGCGGGTCACGTCGAGGCTGCCCTCGCCCGGCTCGATCTTGTACGCGAAGGTGCCCTGCGGCCAGCCGAGCAGCGCACCGAGCATCTGCCCGGTCTGGTTCGAGTCGTCGTCGATCGCCTGCTTGCCGAGGATGACGAGCTGCGGGCTCTCCTTCTCGACGACGGCCTTCAGAAGCTTCGCCACCGCCAGCGGCTCGCAGGTCACGTCCGTCTTGACCAGGATGGCACGGTCGGCGCCCATGGCCAGCGCGGTGCGCAGCGTCTCCTGCGCCTGCTGCGGGCCGATCGACACCGCCACGATCTCGGTGACCGTGCCCTTCTCCTTGAGCCGGATCGCCTCCTCGACGGCGATCTCGTCGAAGGGATTCATCGACATCTTCACGTTGGCGAGCTCGACCCCGGAGCCGTCGGCCTTCACGCGTATCTTGACGTTGTAGTCAACAACCCGCTTGACGGGCACCAGCACCTTCATGGCGGTCACGATCCTTCCCCGGAGGATTCTTGTCGTCGTGCAGGCCACTTCCACGGCGCGCAAGGCGCAGCGTGGCGGGGGCACGCAAGGCGCGCGGACCGTAACGGCCACATTTCCGCCTTGTCAACGCGGCGCCGTGGCGGCCCGGCGAAAACCCCTCGGCCCGGGCTCAACGATTGGCGCCGGGCACCCAGAGCACGTCGTCGGCGCCGTCGGAATTGGCGGCCCGGCTCGCCACGAACAGGAAATCGGAGAGGCGGTTGAGGTAGCGCAGCGCCTCCGGCGACACCGTCTCGTCCTCCCGGGCGGCGAGGCTGACCGCCAGGCGCTCGGCGCGGCGGCAGACGGTTCGGGCGAGGTGCAGGGCCGCCGCGGCCGGCGATCCACCGGGGAGCACGAAGGATTTCAGTGGTGGGATCGCCTCATTCAGGCCGTCGATGTCGCGCTCCAGCCGCTCGACCTGGCTCGCGACGATCCGCAGCGGCTCGTAGGGGAGGGGCTCCGGGCTCGGCGGCGTCGCGAGGTCGGCCCCGAGGTCGAACAGGTCGTTCTGGATCGCCCCGAGCATCTGGTCGAGCGGCCCCTGCGTGTGCAGGCGCGCGAGTCCGATGCAGGCATTGGTCTCGTCGACGGTCCCGTAGGTCTCGACCCGCAGATCCGCCTTCGAGCGACGCTGTCCGTCCGCCAGGGCGGTCGTGCCCTTGTCGCCGGTCCTCGTGTAGATGCGGTTGAGCTTGACCAAAGGGTTTGGTGCCTCAGAACGTGTAGCCGATCTTGCCGCCGTAATTCGTCAGGCCGCGATTATTCGCGCAGAGCCCGGCATTCGACATGTGCTCGATCGTCGCCATAATGCTCCAATGTTCCGTGATACGGAAGCCGAGAGCCGCCGCCTCGCGGAACATGGGTGAGCACCCGAGCGTGTTGAAGCCGTAGGGCGTCTCCGCCTTCGGGCCGGTCCAGCCGTTATGGGCCACGCCGCCGAAGAACCCGTCGAGGAAGACGCGGCGGCTGAAGGTCTCAGGAAAGACTTCGAGGGTCCAGGTCGCGCCGAGATAGGCGTAGCTGGTCCGGCCGCCGGTGTTGTAGCTGCCGCCGACGGTCGGCCGCGGCACGAAAGCCTGCCAGAACGGATCGGCGCTGAGGATCGGCTTGGCGAAGAGGATCTCGCCGTTGACGTTCGCCTTGCTGAACCCGGGGAGCTTGCCCTCTGCGCTGCCCGGGTCCTGCACCGCGCCGCCGATCCGGATCTCGGACACGATGCTGAGCGGCTGGACGGGGGCCAGGTAGGCGGCAGGCGGCGGCGCTGGCGCGTCCGCGGCCGAAGCCGGCATGATCGCCGCCCCGGTCAGGATGCCGAACAGACAGAGGCGGGAAGGGGCAGTCATGCGGGCTCGGCCGGTTAGGCGCAGCGATTTGCTTCTACCGAGCGTAGCAGAGGCCCGCGATATGCGGCGGCCAATTCATCCGTTACCGGGCGGAAAGGTGTTCGGTGCGGCGGCGCGGTCACACCCGTCCCGGCGGAATTCAGGCCGAGCGCCACCAGACGACGCCCATGATGATCACGATCGCCACGAATTGCAGGAGCACGCGCAGGCGCATCAGCCTCTGCGAGAGACTGGCGCTGCCGCCGCGCATCATGTTGGCCAAGCCCAGGAGCAGGACGGCGGCGACGGCAAGGCAGGCGATCAGGACGAGGGTATTCGACGACATGCGGGTGGGGATCCGGGTGGGGCCGGAGCCGTCATCCGGCTCGGCGCGTCGTGAGGGTGCGGACGCTCAGTTGCGGCGGAGCAGGCGCTCGAAATAATCGAGTTCCTCGCGGGGGCGGGTCGGGTCGCCGAGCTTGCGCCGCAGCTCTTCCATGATGCGCCGGGCACGCTGGACCGCTGATTCATCGGCTGTCGGCACGCGGACACGTCCGTCGCTCATATCGCGGCCGCGCGTCGGACGTCCGAGGGGATCGTCGTCCCGTGCCCCGGCCTGGCCCTGCTGCCCCGGCTGCTGACCGCCGTCCTGCTGGCCTTCGCCCTGGCCCTCGGCCATGTCCTGCATCTGCTGCGCCATGCCGTCGGCGCCGCGCTTCAGGCCGTCGAGGGCGCGCCCCTGCGCGTCGACCGCCCCGCTCGAATCGCCGTCCTTCAGGGCGTTCTCGGCCTCGCGCATGGCTTCCTCGGCATCGGCGAGGCCTTGCTCGCCGCGCATGCCGTTCTCCTTCATGCGCTGCTGGAGATCCTCCAGCCGCTGCCGAAGCGCCTGCTGCCGCTCTCCGACATCGCCCTTCTGGCCCTGCTGCCCTTGGCCCTGCTGCCCCTGGCCCTGCTGTCCTTGACCCTGCTGTCCCTGGCCCTGTTGTCCTTGGCCTTGCTGACCCGGCTGTCTCTGGCCCTGCTGTCCGCGCTGGCCTTGCTGCGGCTGCCCGCGATTCTGCTGGCGCTGGCCGCCGCGCGGCTCTTCGCCGTCCTTGAAGGTCTCGTCGCGCAGGCCCTGCTGCTCGCGGGACATGGCGTCGAGATCGCGCATCTGCTTCTGCATCTCGCGGGACGCCTGATCCGACCGGCTTCCGCGTTCGGCCGTCTGCAGGTTCTCCAGGATGTTGCGCAGCTGTTCCATCAGGCGCTGTGCCTCGGCGGTGTCGCCGCGCTTCATCGCCTCCGCCATGTCCTGGATCATCTTATCGAGATCCTCGGGCGTGACGGTCTTCGACTGAGCATTGTTCTGCCCGCGATCGCTCTGCTCGCGAGGCTCGCGGCCCTGCTTCTGCGCCATCTCCGACAGGAACTTGTCGAGCGCCTGCTTCAGATCCTGGGTCAGGCGCTTGATTTCGTCGTCGGGCGCGTTGCGCTCCATCGCCTCCTTCAAGCGATCCTGGGCTTGGCGGAGCTGCTTCTCGGCATCCGAAAGGTCACCGTCCTCGATCTTCAGGGCCATCTCCCACAGGAGACCGGCCACCGCGATGAGATCGGCGTCCGTCCGGGCGCGGCGCAGCCGCTCGGTGGCCGTCCGCAGGCCCAGGAAGATGGCAGGCTGCGGCGTGTACGTGTCGGGCGCGACCAGGAGGGCGTCCAGGGCCCCCTGAACCCACCGGCGGTCCGTATCGGGTGCCGTCACGAGGCGGCGACGTTCCTCGGCGAGCGCCCGCGCCAGCGGCTCGCGGAACGGGCGCGCCGGCAGGACGATCTCGGCATCCGGCGTCCGACCTTCCTGACCGGCCTCGTCCTTGACGACGATGTGATAGCGGACCCGCGCTCCGGACCATGGGCTGTCGGTGAGGTCGACCAGGGTCTTGGTGTCGGACTCGCCGTTGGCGTCCCCGGGCAATGCCAGATTGATGTGGGGAACCGGGACCAGAGCACGGGCCGATTTCAGCGGCTCGATCACGGCCTCCGCCGAACTGAGCCCGTAATCGTCCTTCGCGCGGTAGGTCAGGTTGAAGGTACCGCGGCCGTTCACTTCGGGGCCGCCGACGGCCGTCACCTCCGGCGGCCGGTCGGGGATCGCGTCCACGGTGAGGCGTTGCCGGCCTGCGGGAGTCACGATCGTCAGTTCGGCGCCGCCAACGATGCGATAGCGCTCCTCGCGCAGGTCGGGCCGCGCCTCCTGGCCCGGGACGGGGACCAGGCCGGCATTGGGTGTCAGCGTCGTCTCGGACGCGGCCTTACCCTGACCGGCGATCCGCACGATCAGCTGCGCGTTGACGGGGGCGCGCAGGCGCTGATCGCTTCCGTCCATGGCGATCAGGAGGGGCGGAAGCCGCGTGTAGAGCGGCGGGTCGATCCAGCCGTCCACGCGGAAATTGGGGCTTTGCGCCGCAGGCTCCTGCCAGTCGAACGCCGCGCCAAGGCGCTGACGCCACTCGGGCCCTGCGACAAACAGGCTGGCGATGGCGGCGACCACGAGGCCGGCGCGAAGGGCGAACGGATCGTGCCGGACCATGCCGGGCCTCGGCAAACCGACCCGCAGGGCCGAGACCGCCTGCGCGGCCCGCTGTTGATGGAGGTCCCAGAGCGTCCGGCTTCCCGGATCGGCGGCACCCACGGCGAGGCTGTCCTGCGCCGCGGAGGCCGGTCCGTGTCGCAGGGCCGGATCGCGGGCCGCCGCCTCGCGATCGAGCCGTGCCAGGGCGACGCGCCGATCGGGCCGGGCGATATGGATCAGCGGTACGAGCGCGGCGACGAGGAGGAGGCCCAGGATGCCCAGACCGATCTGGCGCCAGATCGGCGTGAGATCGAGCCACAGCCCCGACCAGGACAGCATGAGGAAGATCAGTCCGACCCCGATCCCCCGCCAGAGGACAGGCCAGGCTTGCTCCCAGAGGGCTGCCGCCCGGGCGCGAGCCACCAGCCGGTCGAGCCGTGCGGAGACCGTTGTCGGGCCGTCCGCGCTGGTCTTGTTCTCGGTGCCGATCACGCCGACCGTTCCGCCTCACGCCGCAGGAGTGGCCCCAGGAACCACGCGAACCGGGCTCCCATCAGAAGACGGTAGCATGGTGGGCCGCGCGGGTCGGCGGGTCAAATCGGCGCGACGCGTCCCCGGTCGCGCGGTCAGTTGTGCGCCTGGATGAAGTTGCGCACCTGCGGGTAGATCTGCGACTCCCAGCGCCGCCCGGCGAAGACCCCGTAATGGCCGACGCCCGCCTGGAGGTGATGGGTCCGCATGTAGGGGGCGAGGTCCGAGCACAGATCATGGGCCGCCATGGTCTGGCCGACCGCGCAGATGTCGTCGCGCTCGCCCTCGACGGTCATCAGGGCGGTGCGGCGGATCGCCCGCAGGTCGATCGGCTCCCCCCGATAGCTCACCGCATTCCGAGCCAGGGCGTGATCCTGGAACACGGTCTTGACCGTTTCCAGGTAGAATTCGGCCGCAAGATCGAGCACGGCGAAATACTCGTCGTAGAAGGTCTCGATCGCCTCGGCTTTCTCGCGCTCGCCGTTGGCCATGTGCCAGAAGAGATCGGCGTGACCCTGGATATGGCGCTTGGCGTTCATCGCCATGAAGGCCGAGACCTGCATGAAGCCCGGATACACCTTGCGGCCGGCGCCCTTGTGGCGCGTCGGGACCGTCGCGATCAGGTTCTTCTCGAACCAGTCGATGGGCTTGGAGGTCGCGAGTGCATTCACGCCCGTCGGGTTGATGCGGCAATCCACCGGGCCGGCCATCAGGGTCATGCTGCGCGGGGCGGCGGGATCCTTCGCCTGCGCCATCGCGGCTGCCGCCACGAGGGCCTGAACGGCGGGCTGGCAGACCGCCACCATGTGGGCGCCTTCACCCATCGTCTGCAGGAAGTGGATCAGGTGGCCCACGTAGTCGTCGAAACCGAACTGGCCTTCCGACAGCGGCACGTCGCGGGCATTGTGCCAGTCGGTGATGTAGACGTCGTGGTCGGGCAGCATGGTGCGCACGGTGGCGCGGAGCAGCGTGGCGAAATGGCCCGACATCGGCGCGACCATCAGCACCTTGGGCTGCTCGGTGTGAATGTCCTTCTTGAAGTGCAGCAGCGTCCCGAACGGCGTGACCTCGACCGGCTCCTCTGAGACCGGGACGCTCCGGTTCCCGACGTTGACCGTCTCGATGCCGTAGGGCGGCCGCGCGAAGGTCAGACCGGCGCGCATCATCATCCGGGCGCCGGCGGACATCCAGGTGACCGGCTCGCCCAACCCGAACCAGGGCGACCAGATGTCGTTCAGCAGCCGGCCCCATGCCCGGGTCTGGGCGGCGATGTCGGTCTGCAGGTCGAACGCGTCGTACAGCATCGGGCAGGCACTCGCTGGAGCCCTGCCCGGCACGCGGGCCATCGGGGCGGCAAAGGTGGCGGATGCCGGGGTTTGAATTGCATCAGCGTGGCCGTGCAGGATGGGTCCCGTTCCCGGAGGCGGCAACTGTCCGAACGGCGGATGCGAACAAGAAAAATCGTGACGTGGCTTTGATGCACCAGACCAAATCGCGGCCGGGCGCGACGGCACGGACACCGCCGACGCGCCGGGCCGCGTCAGGACGCGCGCCGGACGACCGTGCGGGGTTCGCCTTCGGTCCGGCGATGCTCGCAGGCGATCTTGAGATACCGGTCGCTGCCCCCCGGCAACCCGGCCTGGGCTGCCATCGTCTGGGCGTGCATCAGGCACTCCATCGGCGTATGCGCCGGAGCGATGATGACGTCCAGGGCGGTGTCGCGGGAGCAATCCTGAGCCAGAAGCGTACCGGCACAGACCAAGGCAACAGAGAGCAGTTCCGACATGACGGACCTCAGCTTCGAGCGATCGAAAGGTCCGCGGGGTGCTCTGGCGTGCGAGCCGCCGCGTTGTCGTTGCCTGAGTGCTTCCTCCCGGTTGCCGGACCCTTCAAGCACGTCGTGTGCCAGTTGGGTGGACGGCCGAAGACTTGATCTGCGCGCCCTCAGTCGCGGGACGACAGCCAGTGCGTTTCCGGTTCGTCGGCGGGCAGGAGGGCCGCGACGGCGTCGAGATCGACGACGTAGTGCTCGGTGAGACGCTGCCACATCTCGACCGGCGACGTGACCTGCGGCCGGAGCCCGTCGAGGGCACGGGCGAGCAGGGCCGTGGTTACCAGCGTCGGGCGCTGCAGGAGCGGATCAGCGTTCAGCATCGATGTCGATCCCCTTCGGAGGACAACACTCTCAGCCGCACGCAGTTAACGGTCGGTTACGATCGCGGACGACGTCTTGCTCTAAGCTTGCCAGATCGCCGGGCCGCACCTCTAGTCTGGCTTGCCGCGCCGCGATCACAGTGCCGGCCGCGGCGCTCGGTCGGCCTACTCTTGCCGGCGGGCGGGGGTATCCCGGATCATGACCCGGGCCGGCCGGGGTCTGGGAGATCTGCAGAAGCCCCTCCGAGTTCACAAGCCCGACCCCATCCCTTATCAGGCGGGTGGATCGAGCCTGTCCCGGCCGACGAAGGGCCGCCGCGCAGGGCGCGCACGGCTCCGGTCGATTGTGCGAACGGAACATCATGGACGCCAAACCTGAAGCGATCGGCGCGACGCAGGGGCCGACGGCGCGACTTGTGCTCGCCTCCGCTTCGCCGCGCCGCCTCGCGCTGCTGCAGCAGATCGGCATCGAACCGGCGTCTCTCCTGCCGGCCGAGATCGACGAGACGCCCCGCAAGGCCGAGCCGCCCCGCGAACTGGCACGCCGCCTCGCCCGGACGAAGCTCGCGACGGCCGAGGCGGCGCTGCACCTCCAGGACACCACCACGCCCACTTGGCTTCTGTCGGCCGATACGGTTGTGGCGGTCGGGCGTCGAGTCCTGCCGAAGGCCGAGATCCCCGACGAGGCCGCGGATTGCCTGCGCCTGCTCTCCGGACGTCAGCATCGCGTCTACACGGCGGTGTGCGTCCTCTCGCCCCGCGGGCGCAGGGAGCGGATCGTGGAGACCCGCGTCCGATTCAAGCGGCTCTCGGGCCGCGATATCCAGGGCTACGTGGCGTCGGGCGAATGGCGCGGGAAAGCCGGCGGCTACGCGATCCAGGGCCTGGCGGGGGCGTTCGTCGTCAAACTGGTCGGCTCCTACAGCGCCGTGGTCGGGCTGCCCCTCTACGAGACCCTGAGCCTCCTCGACGGGGAGGGGTATCCCGTGCGGGCCGGCTGGGGCGCCCTGGCATGAGAAGCGAGCGCCGGCCGCCCTGTCCGATCTGTCGGCAACCGTCCACACCGGAATTCCAGCCGTTCTGTTCTCAGCGGTGTGCCGACGTCGATCTCGGACGGTGGCTCAACGAGCGCTACGCGATCCCCGAGGACCTCGATTCCGACGAGGTTCCGCCCGAGCCCGATCCGGAGCGATGAATTTTTCCGGCATTTCCGTCGTGTCGACGTCACGGCAAGGCTGGACAGGCCGCGAAGCACTGACTATACCCCGCGGCGTCCGAGGCCGACACCGGCGCGGACGACGCCCAGGTAGCTCAGTTGGTAGAGCATGCGACTGAAAATCGCAGTGTCGGTGGTTCGATTCCGCCCCTGGGCACCATCTTCCCGCTGAGTGCCCGCTCCGGCAACGGTTAGCGAAAACGGCGCCGCGTTATCTTCATACCGATAGATCCAGATTGCAGTCCCGCGACGGCTTGGCTTTGGCTTTCGACGGCCGGCGATACGTCGGGCAGGGCGACAACGCGCCCTCGTCGGCTCGAAAGCCTGCGCTCTCCCGCCCGGTTCAGCGAGTCTCCGCATCCCGCAGATGCAGATAGGCCGGATCGAACCCGGCCGCGGCCTGCAGTCCCGGCCAGTCGTGGACGGTCAGGCGGCGGTCGCGCAGCGTGATCAGCCCGGCCGATTTGAGATCCCGGATCGTGCGGTTGACGTGAACGGACGTTATGCCGAGGGCGTCTGCGAGTTCGGGCTGCGTCATGGGCAGCTCGCAGGTCCGATCCGGTGCAAGCCCGACCGCGCCGAGGCGGGTCACGAGTTCGCAGAACAGGTGGGCCATCCGCGCGTAGGCGTCGCGGCGACCGGTGTTGAGCATCCACTCGCGGACCAGAGCGGCGTCGATGAGGGTGGCGCGCCAGAAGACCTCGGTGAGGCGCGGATGCGCACGCATCAGCCCGCGGACCGCCTCATGCGAAACGAAGCCGAGCCTGCAGGCGCTGACCGTGGCGATGTTGATGTCGAGGACCTCCAGATACAGGCTCTGGAAATCGGGCACATCGCCCGGGACGTGGTAGGTCATCACCTGCCGCTTGCCGGCCAGCGTCGACTTGTAAGTGCAGGCGATCCCGCTGAGCAGGGTGAAGCTTCGGGTCGGGCGGTCGCCCTCCCGAACGATGTCCTGATTGGGCTCGAACTGCGCCACCTGCATCGGCAGCGCGACGAGGGCGGCCCGCTCCGCATCGCTGAGCGTGAACAGGGCGACGGTCTCGATCCGGCGCAGGAAAGGTTGTCGGCTTGCTTGGTGCGGTGTCTCGAACATTGCGCCTCGGCCGTCCGGCGGCACCGGCCGGCATTTCGCAGTCGGCAATTCACCGTCTGCCATCCACGGCAAGGATAGGGCCGACGGCCGGGCCCGGCCAGAGCGGCAGGGCCGCTCGCCCACTGCCGCGGGGGTCGGGGTGGCGGCCGGGGCTGCGCGCCGGGCCTCGGTGAAACCCGGGACTGGAATTCTCCGCCCCATCCGCGCACAGAGATCAGGCGGCGCAGTCGCCGCACAGCCTGACGGAAATCCCGATGAAGACGGCAGATCTCGCCCCGCACGCGCACCAGGTCCTGCGCGACGCGACCCTGCCCGAGCTGCCGAACCATTATCGCGGCAAGGTCCGGGACAATTACGACCTGCCCGACGGCCGGCGCATCCTCATCACCTCGGACCGGATCAGCGCCTTCGACCGGGCGCTCGCGGCGATCCCCTTCAAGGGCCAGGTCCTGACCCAGACCGCGCGCTACTGGTTCGAGCGGACGGCCGACATCTGCCCGAACCACATCATCGCCTATCCCGACCCGAACGTGGTCGTGGGCCGGCGTCTGGAGATCCTGCCGGTGGAGGTGGTGGTTCGGGGCTACCTCGCCGGCACCACCTCCACGTCGGTCCTGACGCGCTACCGCGCCGGGGAGCGGGACATGTACGGCCACCGTTTCCCGGATGGCATGCGGCCGAACGAGCGCCTGCCGGTGGCGATCATCACGCCGACCACCAAGGCGTTCGACGGTGGCCACGACGAACCGCTGACCGAGACCGAGATTCTGGAACGCGGGCTGCTCACGTCCGAGCAGTGGCGCACCGTGTCCGACGCGGCGCTGGCGCTGTTCGCCCGCGGCACGGCGCTGGCGGCCGAGCGCGGTCTCATCCTGGCCGACACGAAATACGAGTTCGGCACCGATCCCGAAGGCCGGATCGTCCTCGCCGACGAGATCCATACGCCCGACAGTAGCCGATACTGGTTCGCGCAGAGCTATCTGGAGCGCTTCGCCGCGGGTTCCGCGCCGGAGAGCTTCGACAAGGATTTCGTGCGCAATTGGGTCGTCGCCCGCTGCGATCCGTACAAGGACCCGATTCCGGAGATTCCCGCGGAGGTCGTCCTGGAGACGGCCGCGGTCTACATCCGCGCCTACGAGACGATCACGGGGGCGCGCTTCGTCCTGCCGGATCCGAGCGAGGAGCCCTTGGAGCGCATCCGGCGCAACATCGCCGCCTATCTCGCGGGCTCCCCGCAGTCCTGAGGGGAGGGCGGCGCGCGCCGCGCCGCACTCCGTCGAGAGGATCAGGCCGCGGCCGCGATCGGGGCCGGCGAGGGCGCATCCATGGCGCGCAGGTAGACGTCGAGGAGCGTCTCCTGCTCGTCGCGCTCATCCTTGTCCTGCTTGCGGATCTTCAGGATCTCCTTGAGCACCTTGACGTCGAGACCCTCGCCCTTGGCCTCGGCGAAGACCTCCTTCTTGGCCTCCATCAGGTCCTTGATCTCCTCCTCCAGCCGTTCCACGCGCTCGATGATCGAGCGGATGCGGTCGCCCGCGACGCCCACGGTGTCGGTCATGTCGGTCATGCATTCCCTCGTCGGATGACGGCGGCACCCTCGCCGGGACAGGGTAAGCGACCGGTTAAGGACGGCCCGGCGCGTGGACCCGGCTCTCGATCCAGCCGACGATCGCATCCGCCACCGCATCGCTGTTCGATTCCAGCATCATCATGTGACCGTTGCCGTGGATGCCGTGCTCGGCGAGCGCCAGCCGGTCCAGTTTCGAGCCCGCCTGGGCCAGGAATGCAGCCGTGCAATCATCCATGGTGGCGCGGAACGAGGCTTCGGCGGTGACGAGCACGGCGGGCACGCGGGCGAGGTTCGGCAGCGTGCGAGCGGGCTCGGCCTGAAGCCAGCAGCGGATCTTGTCGGGTGCGGCGGCGCGGTCGTCCTGAACGACCGTCAAATCGGCCGGGCTGCTGACGGGGGGCTCGAAATGCAGCGGCACCCGGGTGATGCCATAGGGCCGGGCCCGCGCCTCCCCGACGCGCTCGTACCAATCGGCGCCGCCCTTGAAGCGGATGTCGAAGAAGGTCGGCCCGTTGGGCTCGACGGCGACATGCGCCTTCACGAGGTCGGGGCGCTGATCGGAAACCGCCCAGCCGAAGACGCCGGCCTGCGAATGGGTCAGCAGGATCGCGGGGCCGATCTTCTCCAGAAGGGCGATCAGGGCCGGATCGACCAGTTCCTCGCTCTTCAGCGCGCTGGCGATATAGGGCACCTGGGACAGGTAGAACTGGTCGAAGGCGGCGTTGCCGCGCACCCCCGGGCCGCCCGGCCACTGGCTGTGCAGCTTCGCCTGCGGGTAGAGCGGGACGCGTTCCTGCCCGGTGAACACCGTCTCCAGATCCTCGACGGGCAGGCGGGCATAGGGTCCGTAGGTCTCCGGATCGCCGCCCGAGCGGCCACGCCCGACCTGATCCACGATGTAGACCGTGAAACCCTTGGCGGCGAAGCGGTCAGCCCAGCCAGGCCGTCCGTCCGGCGTGCCGAGGAAGTTGATCCCGGTCTGGGCGGTGCCGTGCACCAGGACGATCGGATAGGGCTGCGTCACCCGCGCCGGTGCGCGATACTCCACGAACATCTGCCCGGAGGCCGTGGTCTTGCCTGCCGCCGTCGCGGAGCGGCCGCCGACGAAGAAATAGCCCGCGGGCTGTTTCGGCTTGAACGGCGTGTCGCCGGAGCCCCCCTCGGTGGCCTCGGATGCCGAAGCGGTTGCGAGGCAGAGCAGAGTCAGTGCCCCGGCGGCGGCCTTCCTGAGCATGGCGTCCTCCCGCGGACGTTTGGCGCGTCCGGCGGGAGGCATATCAGCGTGAAAGTCGGGCCCGGTCCAGCCGGACGGCCCACCGATCAGGCGTGTGCGAGGCCGCGCTTCTTCCCCAGCGCCTCCTCGACGGTGCCGGCGCCGTCGAGATAGCCGTGGACCTTGGGGTTCGGCATGATCAGCGAGGCCACGAAAGCGATCGCCATCAGGACGGTGACGTACCAGAAGAACGTGCTCTCCATCCCGTTGTCCTTGAACCACAGGGCGACGAACTCGGCGGTGCCGCCGAAGGTGGCGTTGGCCACCGCGTAGGAGAGGCCGACCCCGAGGGCGCGGATGTTGGTCGGGAACAGCTCCGCTTTCACGATGCCGCTGATGCCCGTGTAGAACGAGACGACCGCGAGCCCGAGGGTGATCAGCGCGAAGGCCAGATAGGGATCCTTGTTGGTGCCGAGCGCCGTCATCAGCGGCACCACCATGAGTGTGCCGAGGCCGCTGTAGAGCAGCATGTTCGCCTTGCGGCCGATCTTGTCGGACAGCGCGCCGAAGATCGGCTGGATGATCATGTAGACGAACAGCACCACCGTCATCGTCTGCGAAGCCGAAGTCTTCGGCATGCCGGCGGTGTTGACGAGATACTTCTGCATATACGTCGTGAAGGTGTAGAAGCTCAGGGAGCCGCCCGCCGTGTAGGCCACGACGACCAGGAACGCCCGCCAGTGCTTCGACAGCTCGGCGAAGGTGCCGGCAGTCTCCTTGTCACTGCTGTCCTTGGTCTCGGCCAAGGAGCGTCGCAGATAGAGTGCGACGACCGCCAGCCCGGCGCCGATGAAGAACGGGATGCGCCAGCCCCAGGCGGTCAGTTCCGGGCCGGTCATCACCGCCTGGAGCAGGACCAGGACCAGCGAGGCCAGGAGCTGGCCACCGATCAGCGTGACGTACTGGAAGGAGGCGAAGAAACCGCGCCGGCCCTTGATCGCGACTTCGCTCATGTAGGTTGCAGAGGTGCCGTATTCGCCGCCGACGGACAGGCCTTGGAGCATGCGGGCGAGGAGCAGCAGCACCGGGGCCAGGGTACCGACATGCTCGTAGGTCGGCAGGATGCCGATCAGCAGCGAGCCGAAGCACATCAGCAGCACCGAGACGACCATCGAGGTCCGGCGTCCGACACGATCGGCGATGCGCCCGAACAGCCAGCCGCCGACCGGTCGCATGAAGAAGCCGACCGCGAAGATGCCCGCGGTCTGGAGGAGCTGGCTGGTGGAATCGCCCTTCGGAAAGAAGGCTGGCGCGAAGTAGAGGGCGAAGAACGCGTAACAGTAAAAATCGTACCATTCGACGAGATTGCCCGAGGACGATCCGACGATGGCCCAGATGCGGCGCTTGCGGTCTGCGGCGTCATCGTGGGCGCTCGGTGCGATACCGATCGTATCGTCGCGCGAGGCGGACATGGCGTCTCCGTCGATCAATCTCGATGCCGGCCTGGGCCGGTCTCTACTTGGTGCGGCGCGACGTTACAGGTGACGGGCCTGATCGCAAGACCGTGAGCGGACTTAGCCGAGGACAGCGAGCGCGGGTGTCACCGGCCGCATGGCCACGACGCCGCGGGACGGAACGGTTCGCCCCGAGGCCCGTTGCGGGCCGGCATG
Source organism: Methylobacterium sp. XJLW (assembly GCF_003254375.1). Lineage (NCBI taxonomy): Bacteria > Pseudomonadati > Pseudomonadota > Alphaproteobacteria > Hyphomicrobiales > Methylobacteriaceae > Methylobacterium > Methylobacterium sp. XJLW. The sequence continues at coordinate 3,747,039 of NZ_CP016429.1, forward strand.
GGCGTCGGGGATTGTCCGACGGCCGCAGGAGGAGAGGCCATGAAGCGCATTCTGAGAGACACGGTTGCGGCGGCCATCGTCGTGGCCGGAGCGGCAACGGCATTCGCGCAGGGCGGCCCAGGCGGCGGGGCGGCCCCGGCGGCGGCGGACCCGGCGGTCCCGGTGGAGCTGCCGGCGCAGGCGCCGGTCCGGCCGGTGGCGGCGGCGCTGGCGGCGGCGCTGGCGGCGGGATGCGGGGCGGTGCCGGCGGCGCGGACGGCGGCGCGATGCGCGGGCCTGGCGGTGCCGAGGGCGGTCCGCGCGGCGCCGAGCCGGGTGGACCGGCGGGTCGTGGTGCCGAGGGACCGGGCCGCCCGGATGGCGCCGCCGAGCGCGACGGATCGTCCGGTCGGGCCGGCCCGGCCGCGAAGCCCGATGCCGGTGATCGCGGTGATCGCGGTGACCGGGGCGAGCGCGGTGCCCGTGAACCCGGTGCCGGCGGCGAGCGCGGCAATCGCGACGCAGCCGGCCCCGATCGGGGCGGCCGCGGTCCGGCTGGCGAGCGGGGCGGACGTGCCGGCGCCCGCGAGGGCGGCGCCGTTCGCGGTGCGGTCGGCCGCCTCGATACCCGGCAGCGGACCGAGTTCCGCAGCTCGATCACCCGCCTGGGCGTGTCGCCGCTCCGGGACGTGGCCTTCGGTCTCGCGGTCGGCACCGCGATCCCGCGGTCGGTGACCCTGCACCGGCTGCCGCCGGCGATCATCTCGATCGTGCCGGAATACGAGGGCTACGAGTTCATCCTCGTGCGCGACGACATCGTGATCATCGACCCCGACACCTACGAGATCGTGGACGTGATCCCGGCCTAACGCCTGGCCGCGCGTCGGTCGAAACGGCTCTTCCGGCCGCCGACACACCGGCGCAAGCAAAGCACACGATCATCACCGTCGATCCGGTCCGCGCCCGACAAGGCGCGGACCGGCTTTGCGCGGGGAATGGTGTCACGCCCGATCGACGTCCTGATCCATGCCATCCACGATCTGATAAAAAGAACACAGACGCCACAGGTCGCGGTTTAGGTTTGAATTTGGCCTCGTCAGGCGCGACTCCTGAAGATCGGGGTGTGCATGTCGATTGAAATCGGTGGCTTTTCTGGAGCGGCACGCCAGGTACGCGTCGGGATATCGGGTCGCGCGACACTCCTGATTCTCGCGATCGTATCGGCGGCCCTCGTCGCCTGTTCGTCCTATCTGTACCTGTCCCAGTCCAGCACCCTGCAGGGCGACGTCGACGCCAGCATGTCGAGCCTGAGCGGATCTGCCGCCCGCAGCGTCGGCAACTGGCTGCGCGGCAAGCTCGATCTGACGCAGATGATGGCTCAGCAGATCACCGCTGGCGGCCGTGAGTCGGACACGGATCGGGTGCTCGACGCGCCCATCATCCGCGACTCGTTCTACGTCAGCTTCTTCGGGCGTCCGGACGGGTTCTACACCAAGATGCCCAAGGCCGAGATTCCGCCGGGTTACGATCCGCGTCAGCGTCCGTGGTACAAGGAGGCCGCCGCGACGGACGGCCCGATCCTGACCGAGCCGTACATCTCCGCCAGTCGCGGCACCTTCATCATCACGGCGGCGGCGCCGGTGAAGGATGCGGCGCACGGTCTCGGCGGCGTGGTCGGAAGCGATTTCGACGTCTCGGTTCTTGCCCGGATGATCACCGAGGTCGCGCCGGGTGACGGCGGTTATGCCTATCTGGTGTCGGGCGCGGGCACGATCCTGATCCACCCGCGGGCCGCGTTCATCGGCAAGCCCCTGTCGGAGCTGATCGACGGTCCGGTTCCCGGCATCGCCGCCGGTCGGGCGGTGGACACGCGCGAGGCGGGACGGTCCGTCCGCACGGTCTTCGCGCGCGTCCCAAACCTGCCGCCGGCGCTCGACTGGTACATCGCGCTTTCGGTCGACCACGCCACCGCGTTCGCACCCATCACGCATCTCGCGCAGAACTTGGCCATCGCAACCGCGATCACGCTGCTTCTGCTGGCCGTCACCGTCAGCCGGATGATGGCCGCGACTGTCGCACATCCCCTAGACCGACTTGTGGAAGTCCTTCAGCGCATGAGCCTCGGCGACCTCGATACCGAGATCGCCGAGGCCAGGCGCCGAGACGAGATCGGGATGGTCGGGCGGGCGGTCGAGGGTATCAAGGCCGTTGTGGCGCAGAAGGCACGTGAGCAGGAAGAGACTCGGCGCTCGGCCGAGGCGTCGGCCGCAGCGGAGCGCAAGCGGGCCATGGCGGCGCTCGCCGATGGTTTCGAAGAGGCCGTGGGCACGATCGTCGGTTCGGTGTCGTCGGCGGCGTCCGAGCTTCACGCCACCGCCCAAGCCCTGACAAACACCGCCACGCAGGCCGCGGCACGATCCAGCAGCGTCGCTGCGGCCGCCGACCAAGCCTCGACCAGCGTCCGCACCGTCGCGGTTGCGGCCGAAGAACTCGGCGCGAGCGTGCGCGAGATCGCCGGGCAGGTCGCAGGCTCGTCACGCCTCGCCCGAACGGCCGTGGACGAGGCCGACGAGACGGGACACCGCGTGCAGGCGCTGTCGGAGGCGGTATCCCGGATCAGCGACGCAGCCGGGCTGATCGCCTCGATCGCCGCGCAGACCAACCTGCTGGCCCTCAACGCCACCATCGAGGCCGCGCGGGCCGGCGAGGCCGGGCTCGGCTTCGCCGTGGTGGCGGCCGAAGTGAAGGATCTGGCTGCGCAGACCGCCCGCGCCACCGAGGAGATCAACGATCATATCGCGCGCGTCCAGGGCTCCACCGGCGAAGCCACCCGGGCACTCGACGGTATCGTCACGCGGATCCGGGACATCAACGCGGTCGCCGCGGCCGTCGCCGCCTCAGTCGAGGAGCAGGGGGCGGCCACGCAGGAGATCGTCCGCAACGTGACCCAGGCGTCAGACGGGACCGCGGACGTGACGGTGAATATCGCCGGGGTGGCCGGAGCCGCCGCGCAAACGGGCGAGGCCGCGCGACAGGTCCTGGGCTCCGCATCGGATCTGTCGCAGCACTCCGCGCGCCTCGGTGTCGAGGTCGCACGATTCCTGGATTCGGTTCGGGCGGCCTGAGGCCCGACAGGACCTACCGGCCGCCGTCCAGAAGCTTCGACACCACCCGCGCCGTATAATCCACCATCGGCACGATGCGCGCGTAGTTGAGGCGGGTCGGACCGATGACCCCGACCACGCCGACGATCTTCTGCGATCCGTCGCGGAACGGCGCCGCGATCAGCGATGACCCCGAGAGGGAGAACAGCTTGTTCTCGGAGCCGATGAAGATACGCACGCCCTCGCCGCCCTCGGCACGGGCCAGCAGGTCGATGACGTCCTTCTGGGTCTCCAGGTCGTTGAACAGCAGGCGGATCCGCTCGAGATCCTCGACCGCGCGCAGGTCGTCGAGCAGGTTGGCCTGGCCGCGAACGATCAATTGGCGCGCTTCCGTCGGCCCCACCGGCGTGGCGAGCCCCGCATCGACGAGGCGTTCGGTGATCGCGTCGAGCTCGCGCTTCATGGCCTTGCGGCCGGCCTCGATCTCGGCGCGCAGCGACCCCAGGGTGCGGCCCTGCAGGCGCGCGTTGAGGAAGTTCGTGGCCTCCTGAAGCGCACCCGCCGGAAGTCCGGGCGGCAGATCGACGATGCGGTTCTCGACGGAGCCGTCATCCGAGACGAGGATGACGAGGGCGCGGGCCGGATCGAGCCGCACGAACTCGATGTGCTTCAGATTGACGTTGGCCTTGGTGGTCAGCACCACGCCGGCCCCCCGCGAGACGCCCGACAGCATGGTCGAGGCCTCGGCCAAGGCGGAATCGAACGTGTGGCCCGAGGCTGCGGCCCGCATCTGTGCCTCGATGCGCGCCTGCTCGTCCTGGCTGACGTCGCCGAGTTCCAGCATCGCGTCGACGAAGAAACGCAGCCCGAGTTCGGTCGGGAGGCGTCCGGCCGAGGTATGCGGCGCGAAGATCAGGCCGGAATGCTCCAGATCCGCCATCACGTTCCGGATCGAGGCCGGCGACAGCGCCATCGGGAGGATCCGAGCGAGATTCCGGGAGCCCACCGGCTCGCCGGTCGTGAGATAGCTCTCGACGATCTGCCGGAAGATCTCGCGGGCGCGCTCATTGAGGGCGGCGAGGGCCTGCATGGATTGGCCGTTGGCAAAGTTGGGACTGGGGTGTGTCACGCGGTCATCCTGTAGTCCGATCATGCGCAACCGACCCGCGCGGATCAATCCGTACGGCGATGCTTGCCCGTGATGTCGCGGCGGCCTAAGAGCCCGGCCCTCGACACTCTCGACAGAAGGGGCCCGCGATGCGGCCTTCCAAGCGTGCCGCCGACGAGTTGCGGCCCGTGAGCCTGGAGCGCGCGGTTTCGCGCTACGCAGAAGGCTCGTGCCTCGTCAGCTTCGGAAATACCCGGGTGCTCTGCACCGCGTCGCTCGAAGAGCGTTCGCCCCCGTGGCTGCGCGGATCGGGCAAGGGCTGGGTCACGGCGGAGTACGCCATGCTCCCGCGTGCGACGCACGAACGCACCCGCCGCGAGGTTGGTTCCGGGAAGCCGTCGGGTCGAACGCAGGAAATCCAGCGGCTGATCGGCCGGTCCCTCCGGGCCGTCACGAACCTGCCGGCCATGGGCGAGCGTCAGGTGACGATCGATTGCGACGTCATCCAGGCCGATGGCGGCACCCGGACGGCAGCCATCACCGGCGCCTGGGTGGCGCTGCACGATTGCTTCGCCTGGATGCGGACGCGCTCGATCATCTCGGTCGATCCCCTGCGCGACCATGTCGCTGCCGTCTCGTGCGGCCTGTACAAGGGCATGCCGGTCCTCGATCTCGATTACGCCGAGGATTCCGCCGCCGAGACCGACGCCAATTTCGTGCTGACCGGGCGCGGCGGCATTGTGGAGGTGCAGGGCACCGCCGAGATGGAGCCGTTCACCCAGGAGCAGCTTCTCGAACTTCTCGGCCTCGCCCGCGCCGGCACCGAGCGGCTGGTCGCCCTGCAGAAGGAGGCCATCGCGTGAGCCGCCGCCTGACCGGGAAGGTGGTCATCGCCACGCACAATGCCGGCAAGCTCACCGAGATGCGCGAGCTGCTCGCGCCGTTCGGGGTCGAGGCGGTGTCGGCCGGCGAACTCGGGCTGCCCGAGCCCGAGGAGACCGGCACGATGTTCGCCGAGAATGCCGCCATCAAGGCGAAGGCGGCGGCCGACGCCACCGGACTGCCCGCTTTCGCGGACGATTCCGGCCTGTGCGTCGACGCCCTCGACGGAGCGCCGGGCATCTTCTCGGCCCGCTGGGCTGGTCCGAACAAGGATTTCGCGGCCGCGATGGCGCGGATCTTCGCGGAGCTCGACGACCGTGGCGCGGCCGACCGCCGGGCCCATTTCGTCTCGGCCCTGGTCCTGGCTTGGCCGGACGGCCACACCGAGCTGTTCGAAGGGCGGGTGTTCGGCGACCTCGTGGCGGCGCGGGGGACCGCCGGCTTCGGTTACGACCCGATCTTTCGGCCGGACGGGCACGCGCGCACCTTCGGCGAGATGAGCGCCGAGGAGAAGCACGGCGTCGACTGGCAGAAGGGTCAGGGGCTCTCGCACCGGGCCCGGGCCTTCGTGGCGTTGAGCCGGGCCTGTCTGGCCTCCGGTTCCTGATTGCCAAACGGCGCGGTCGCGCTCACATCCCGGTCATCATGGTATCGACCGGCCCGGACCATCCGACCCGCGACGTGGGTTTCGGAATCTACCTGCACTGGCCCTTCTGCGCGGCGAAGTGCCCGTATTGCGACTTCAACAGCCACGTCCGCCACGCGGGCGTGGACGAGCCGCGCTTCCTCGCGGCATTCCGGGCCGAGATCGCCCACACGGCCGCCCGCACCCCGGGGCGGACCGTCACCAGCATCTTCCTCGGCGGCGGGACACCCTCGCTGATGCAGCCCGCGACCGTGGCGGGCCTGCTCGACGCCGTCGCGGAACACTGGCCGGTGGCTCAAGGCGCCGAGGTCACCCTCGAGGCCAATCCGTCGAGCGTCGAGGCCGGGCGCTTCCGGGGCTACCGCGCCGCCGGGGTCAACCGGGTTTCCCTCGGCATCCAGGCCCTCGACGACGCGTCGCTCCGGACCCTCGGGCGCCTCCACGACGCCGCACAGGCCCTGGAGGCGATCACGCTGGCGCAGTCGGCCTTCGAGCGGACCTCCTTCGACCTGATCTATGCCCGGCCCGGACAGACTCCGGCGCTGTGGCGGGCGGAGCTGAAAGCGGCGCTGGCGCGGGCCGCAGAGCACCTCTCGCTCTACCAGCTCACCATCGAGCCGGGGACGCCGTTCTACGGCCTCGCCGCCGCCGGCAAACTGGTGACGCCGGACGACGAGGTCGGACGCGCCCTCTACGACGTCACCCAGGAACTTTGTGCAGAGGCCGGCCTGCCGGCTTATGAAATCTCGAACCACGCCCGGCCCGGGGCGGAGTCGCGGCACAACCTGCTCTATTGGCGCTACGGCGAGTATGCCGGCATCGGTCCCGGCGCGCACGGGCGGCTCGTGACGGCGGGGGGACGGATCGGGACCGTCACCGAGCGGTCGCCGGAATCCTGGCTGGCCCGGGTCGAGCGCGACGGACATGCCGTCGTCGAGACCGAAACGCTCACGGCCGCCGACCAGGCCGACGAGTTCCTGGTGATGGGGCTTCGCCTTCGCGAGGGCATCGATCCGGATCGCTACGCTGCCCTCAAGGGCCGGCCGCTGAACGGCAACCGCATCGGCATGCTGATCGGCGATGGCATGCTGGAGCGGCTTCCCGGCGGCCGCATCGCCGCGACCGCCAAGGGGGCGCCGGTGCTCAATGCCCTGGTTGCCGAACTTGCGGCCTGATCAGATCCCGGGCTTTGCCAGCACCCGCGGCGCGGGGCTGACGGGTATCGCGGCATTGTTGCGGATCTCATAGACCGCCAGGGACCGCTCGCTCTGCCCGTCCGGCCGGAAGCGGAAGGTCCCGTCGATGCCGGCGAAGCCGGAGCCGTTCGTCAGGGTCGACTCCGCGAAGCGCTGCGAGCCGTAGCGTCGGGACAGGGCGGCCGCGAGCATTACCGCATCATAGGCCAGGGATGCGACGCGCGGCGGAACGGCGCCGAACCGGGCTTGGTAGCGGCCGCTGAAATTCGAGAACCCGGTGCGGTCCGGCGAGGCGAAGCGGCCGCCCTGCAGGGCGGGAAGGGCGAAGAGCGACGGCTCGTTCCAGAGGGCGGTGCCGATGGGGCGTATCCGGGCGGGCGAGAAGCCCGCCTTGGTCAGCGCCGCGGCCACGCCCGGCAGCGCGTCGGCGGTTTCGGGGATGAACAGCGCGTCGGCGGTGGCACCCGGCCCTGCGATGACCCGGGTCAGCCGTTCCACCGCCGGACCCGGCGCGCCGGCCGGGTAGCGTTCGACGGCGGCGACCCGCGCGCCCTTCCGGGCAACGGCCTCCCGGAACTCCGCCTCCACGGCATTGCCGTAGGCCGTCTCGGGGATCAGAGCCGCGAAGGAGCGTTTTCCGCCGGCGACGGAATCCTCGACCACGCGGTCCACCTCCGGCTGCGGCAGGAAGCTCAGGAGGTAGACGCCCCGGCTGGCCACGGTCACGTCGGTCGAGAAGCCGACCACCGGCTTGCCCGCCGCTCTGGCCGCGGCCGCCGCCGTTTGAACATTGCCGGCGAAGAGCGGACCGAGCACGATCTCGGCACCCTGGCGCAGCGCCTCCTGCGTCGCCTCCCGGGCGCCGTCCGGGCTGCCTCGGTCATCTTCCACCAGGAGCGTCAGGTCGGGTTGCTGTGCCTCGTCGTAGGCGAGTTGAGCCGCGTTGCGCATGGCGGCGCCCACCGTTGCCCCCTGGCCGGTCAGCGGCAGCACCAGGGCAACCTTGACGGCTCCGGAGCCGATGCGCCCGATGCCACCCGCCGCCGGCATCGGCGGCGCTGCGGGTGCGGGCAGCGGTGCCCCGGGAACGGCCGCCGGCGGCGTCAGCTCGGCCTGTGGCGCCGTCGCGCGCCGGGCGATGTCGGTGCCGAGGCAGCCGCCCAATGACAGCAGGACGGCGCACAGCGCAGCGGTCGGGGCGGTGACGCGCACGAGACGGTCCCGCATGCTCGTCGGGCGCGCCATCGCGCGGACTCCTCTCGGCAGGCACCGCAGCCTGACGATCGGAATCCGAATTGTAAACGCGGAGCGGCAGAGTTGCCCCCGGTCAGACGCCTTCACCGCGACGGGAGACGGCCGGTGTGGCAAGATCACCGATGATGACACGCCGATTCGATGCCCCGGGGCCCGCCGCCCCGACCCGAGCTCCGTCCCCGAAGCTCGCCCCCGATCGGCCGCGCAACACCACCTTCACGGCCTTCGGTCTGGCGAGCGAGACCGAACCCCTGTCGCCGGGCCTGCACATCGTGGCGACGCCCATCGGGAACCTGCGCGACATCACCATCCGGGCCCTGTCCACCCTGGCGGCCGCGGATGCGGTCCTGGCCGAGGATACCCGCGTCACCCGGAACCTGCTGGCGCATTACGGGATCACGACACCGCTGCTCGCCTATCACGAGCATTCCAACGATGCCGTGCGGGAACGGATGATCGCGCGGCTGCGCGCCGGCGAAGCCCTGGCTCTCGTCTCGGATGCCGGGACGCCGCTGGTCTCGGATCCCGGCTACAAGTTGGTCCAGGCCGCGATCGAGGCGGGGATCGCCATCACGCCGGTTCCGGGCCCGTCGGCGGTGATGACGGCCTTGGTCGCGGCGGGTCTGCCGACCGATCGTTTCTTCTTCGAGGGCTTCCTCCCGCAGAAGGCCGGCGCCCGGCGCAACCGCCTGGAGGCACTGGTCCAAGTTCCCGGCACGCTGGTCCTGTTCGAATCGCCGCATCGCCTGCCCGATATGCTGGCGGATGCCGCTGCGGTGCTCGGCCCGGAGCGCCCGGCCGCCGTGACCCGGGAATTGACCAAGCTCTACGAAACCATCCGGCGCGATACTTTGGGCAGCCTGAGCGAGCGCTTCGCCCAGGAAGGGCCGCCCAAGGGTGAGATCGTGGTGATCATCGGCGCGGCGACGACGCCGGAGCGAACGATTGATGCGGATGCCGCCCTCGACGCGCTGATCCTGTCGGCGCTGGAGCGGCACTCCATCAAGGATGCCGCCAGCCTCGTCGCTGACGAGACCGGACAGCCGCGGCGTCAGGTCTATTCGCGGGCGCTGGCTTTGGCGCGGGGCCAGGGATGAACGGGGCTGTGCCGGACCGGACCGGCCGGCGCCGCGCCGCCTATCGGCGCGGCCACCACGCCGAATGGCTGGCGCTGGCCGCACTGATGCTCAAGGGCTACTGGCCGATCGGCCGGCGCGTGAGCATGGCCGGGGGCGAAATCGACCTCGTCGTCCAGCGCTGGAACACCATCGTGTTCGTGGAGGTGAAGGCGCGTGCCAAGCGTGACGACGCGCGGGAAGCGATCGATGCCGCCAAGCGGCGGCGCTTCTCCCGCGCGGTCAGGGCGTGGATCGGGCGCAACGCGTGGTGTGCAGGTGCGACGTTCCGTGCCGACGCCGTTTTCGTCGGGGCCCGCGGGTGGCCGGCCCATGTCGAGCAGGTCTTCATGATCGAAGGGCTCTGAAGCCGCGGCCAGGAACCGCGGCGTCTCGCCTCACCCGACAGCCGCCGTGCTGGGGACGTGCCGGTTACCCGGCGTGCGTCAGGCGCGGGCGGCCCGGATCGCGCCGATCAGCGTGCGCTTGAGATCGGCCTGGCTGAAGGGCTTCTGAACGACGGGCCGGTCGCGGAACGGCTCGCGGATGCCCGCGCCGCCGTACCCGGTGGAGAAGACCAGCGGCAGGTCGCGCTTGGCGATGGCCTCGGCCACGGGATAGATCGGCTCGCCCGCCACATTCACGTCGAGGATGGCGACCTCGAACGCTTCCTGCGACGCCATTTCCAGCGCGGAGGAGAGCCGTGCGGCCGGCCCGACTACGGCACAGCCGAAATCGAGGAGCATGTCCTCCAGAAGCATGGAGATCGCGGCCTCGTCCTCGACGACGAGAACGCGGACACCGTTGAGAACGTCGTCGTTGGAGTCAGCAATCACGCCGGGCCGTCTTCCCTTCGAACGCCCCGTTTCCGGGGATTATGCCGTGCGGTCGGTCGAGCCCCGCGCACCGCGACAGCAGCGCTCGTATGAACGAGCACGGCCCGAAGGATGGCCCGCGAGACAACCTGTGGCGTCGCCCGTATTCCGCAACGTGTCAAGCGTTCCCGGCCCGTTCCGATGGCACGACCGCGCGCTATGTTAACGCCTGATACATTTTTGTCCGCCCGGCAGCCGGGCGGATCGAAGCCGGGTGATCAGTCTTCCTTGAAGACGACCTCAGCACCGCGCGTGACATGCGCGGCAAGGTCGCGGGCATTCCAATTGGTCAGCCGGATGCACCCATGGGATTCGGTCTTGCCGACCTTCTCGGGCTCAGGCGTTCCGTGGATGCCGTAGCTCGGGATCGCCAGATCGATCCAGACCAGACCGACCGGGTTGTTGGGACCGGATTGGATGGTGAACTTGTGCTGCGCTTTCACGCCCTTGAATGCGTATTTCGGATTGTACGTGTAGTCGGGATCGAACGCGACGCCCTTCACCTTGGTGTCGCCGCTCGGCGCTGGCTTCTCGGAGCTGCCGATCGAGGCGGGGTAGTAGGCCAGCAGCTTTCCGTCGGCGCCGAAGGCCCGGACGTCGCGGCTCGCCTTGCCGACCTCGATGCGCTCGACCTTCGGACTTTCGGGGAGGTCCTTGGCCTTCGGCTTGTCGGTCCCCATCGGCTCCACGGCCGCCACGGCGATGACCGTGCCGGCCTTGTCCAGGGACTTGCCGGGATTGAGCGCGCTGACGAGGTCACGGCCCATGTGGAAGCGCTCTGCGAGCATCTCCCGGGCATTGGTGTACCCCAACGTCTTGAGATCGGCCTGCTGCTCCATCTTGGGCGGGATCCGCTCGACATAGGGCCCCGAGGCGTCGGATTCGGTGATCGTATAGTCCGTGACGACGGGCTTATCGCTCGTCGCCTGGAGCTTGTCCCAAACCTCAGGATTCAGGCTCTGCGTCGCCGGAAGCCCCTGCGCCACAGCGAAGGCGGAGAGCGCGCGTTTATAATTTTCGCCGGTCCGGCCGTCGATCGCGCCGGGATAGAAATGCGCCCGGTCGAGCAGCACCTGCGCCTTGACGACCAGCGGGTCGGGCTTCTCCGCGGACGCAGCGGCCCGGCGCGCCTTCGTGTTCGGCTTGGCATCCCGATCCTTGCCCGCTTCCGGGGGCGCCAGGGCGGCGGCGTTCACGGTGTCGGCGGTGAGCGCCGGCGGCTGCGCCGCTTCGGTCTTCCGGTCTTTCTCGGGCTTGGCCGCCGCGCCTTGCACGACGAGACAGCTCGCCACGAGAGCCGCGCCAACGGGCCGCCAGGATTTTGGGATCATCGACGTCGCAATTCCGGAGAGCGGAGGCGCTCCCGTGCCAAAAAGCGCCGAGCCGGCCGGAACGTTCCACGCGAGGCTACTCGCACAGCCGGTGGCCGGCATTGCGCTCCCGCTGGTCCACATGAAGATGGTTGGCGTGGGCGGCGTTCGAACCCGGCCCCAGGACCGTGCGGAAGAAGCCGCAGGCCTTCGTGCGCACCGCGCCCAGGAACTGCGCCTCCTCGGAGCCGTCCGGCATTGCCTTCACGGAGATGCTTGCGCGTCCGGCGAAGGCGAAGCCCATGATGTCGGCGGCATTGGCGAAGGCATGTTCGCTCAGCTTGGCATCGATGTCGTGATTCTGGCCTCGGCAGACATAGGAGCCGCCCAGTTCAAGGGCGGTCAGGGGATGCTTCAACGTCCGCTCGGCCTCGACCTGCACCTCGGTGACCCAGCGCGCCAGGGCTTCGGCGGCCCGGCAGGTCAAGGTCGCGCCCTGCGGCAGCGCCACGCCGTCGGCGAATTTCGTCACCTTGAGCGGCAGCGGAGCGGTGCATTGCCCTTCCGCGATGGGCGCCAGCGGCTCGAAATCGACGCCGAGTCGCTTCAGGCGCGTCCGGCAGGCCGTATCGTCCGGCGGCGAGACCTTAAGGGCCAGGGCCGCCCCGCCGGACAGTTCCGGCGGGCGCTCGGGCGGCGCGGGTGGCGGCGTCGGGATCTCGGGTTTGGACGCCTCCTTCGCGGATTCCTTCGAGCCTTCCTTCGCGGATTCGGAGGCCTTTTCCCGGCCGGGATCCTTGACCGGCTCCTTCGCCGGCTCCGCGACGGCAGGCTTGAGTTCCGGAGGCCGGGCCGGCGGGGTCGGGGGTGCCGGCTCCGCAACGGGTGGCTTCAGCGTCTCAGGGCGTTCGGGCGGCAGGGGCGGGGGCGTCGGCACCGAGGCGGCGGGCGTTTCGGCAGCCCCGACCGGATCGGCGGCGAGCAGGCCGAGCGCCAATGCAAGGGCCACCCCGGCGCGCATGACGGACGGAGGGCGGATCGACAGAGTGCGTCCCGGCATGGGGCCTCGAAGCGTGGGCGTTGGCCTCTACAACGGACGAGACGCCATTCGGATCGCGCCCATGTGGTTGACGGACCCGTCGAACGGGCCACTGTCTTTCCGATCGCGCCGGCAGACCCCATGTCGGCGCACCGGCGGCGCGGACAGACGCGGCGTCGCGTGGACGTATCGTTGAGGACCGCATGTCGGACGCAGCTGATGCCGGGCTCCCGAGCCTGCCGCAGGACAATCCCTTCCGCGAGGCGCATTGGAGCACCCCGCACGGCCTTCCGCCGTTCGAGCGGATCCGACCGGAGCACTACGGGCCGGCCTTCGCAGCGGCGCTAGAGGCCCACGCTTCCGAGATCCGCGTGATCGCGAGCCAGGACGCTCCGGCCACCTTCGGCAACACCGTGGAGGCCATGGAGCGGGCCGGCCTCGCCCTCGAGCGCGTCGCCGGCGTCTTCTACAATCTGACCGGCAGCCATACGAACCCGGAGCTTCAGGCCATTGAGCGCGAGATCGGCCCCAAGCTCGCCCGGCATGGAAGCGCCATCTACCTGAATCCCGAGCTCTGGGCCCGGATCTCGGCGATCGCGCCCGAGGGCCTGGAGCCGGAGGAGCGCCGGGTCCTCGACCGATACCGGATCCGCTTCCGGCGGTCGGGGGCCGATCTCGCGCCCGAGGACAAGGCCCGCATGGCGGAGATCGCGGCACGCCTGTCGGAACTCGGCACGCGGTTCAGCCAGAATCTCCTGGCCGACGAGAGCAGCTTCATCCTGCCGCTTCGGGGCGAGGAGGATCTGGCCGGCCTGCCGCCGTTCCTGCGGGCCGCCGCCGAGAGCGCCGCCAAGGAGCGCGGCCTCGACGGGCACGTCATCACTCTGTCGCGCTCGCTGATCGAGCCCTTCCTGGTCTTCTCGACCCGGCGCGACCTGCGCGAGCGCGCCTATGCGGCCTGGACCCGGCGCGGCGAGAACGGCGGCGAGACCGACAACCGTGCGATCCTCGCCGAGATCATCCGGTTGCGCGCGGAGCGGGCGCGGCTTCTCGGGTTCGCGAGCTTCGCCCATTTCGCCCTCGACGACACGATGGCGGCGAGTCCCGAAGCGGCGACCGGGCTCTTGCGCGACGTCTGGACGCCCGCCCGGGCGCGGGCGGCCGAAGAGCGGGACCGCCTCCAGGCGACGATCCAGGCCGAAGGCCACAACTTCGCGCTCCAGGCGCACGATTGGCGGCACTACGCCGAGAAGGTGCGTCGCGCCGAGCACGACCTCGACGAGAGTGAGATCAAGGCCTACCTGCCCTTGGAGCGGATGATTGAGGCGGCGTTCGACACGGCCTCCCGGCTGTTCGGCCTGACCTTCACGGAACTCTCCGACGTCCCCCGGTATCATCCCGATGTCCGGGTCTGGCGGGTCGGCAATCCCGACGGGTCCGAGGTGGGCCTCTTCCTCGGCGATTATTTCGCCCGGGCCTCGAAGCGGTCCGGCGCCTGGATGAGCGCCTTCCGCTCGCAGGAGCGCCTGAACGGCCCGATCACGCCGATCATCGTCAACGTGATGAATTTCGCCAAGGCGCCGGACGGCGAGAGCACGCTGCTGTCCTTCGACGACGCACGCACCCTGTTTCACGAATTCGGCCACGCCCTGCACGGTCTGCTATCGGACGTGACCTACCCGCTCCTGTCCGGAACGGCCGTGTCGCGGGACTTCGTCGAACTGCCCTCGCAGCTCTACGAGCATTGGCTGGAGCAGCCGGAGGTCCTGCGCGCCCACGCGCGGCATCATCGGACCGGCGAGCCCATGCCCGACGCCCTGCTGCAGAAGCTGCTGGCGGCACGGACCTTCAACCAGGGTTTCGCCACGGTGGAGTACACCGCCTCGGCCATCGTCGACATGACGCTGCATCTCTCGGCGGAGGGCGAGGCCGGGCTCGACGTCCCCGTGTTCGAGTCCGAAGCGTTGCGGCGAATCAGCATGCCCGCCGAGATCAGCATGCGGCACCGGACACCGCACTTCGCCCACATCTTCTCGGGGGACGGCTACGCGGCCGGGTACTACAGCTATCTCTGGTCGGAGGTGCTCGATGCGGACGCGTTCGACGCGTTCCGCGAAGCGGGCGACATCTTCGATCCGGAGACGGCCAAGCGGCTGCGGACCTTCGTGTACGGTGCCGGCAATCTGCGCGATCCGCGCGAGGCCTACACGGCCTTCCGCGGGCGGATGCCCAGCATCGAGCCGCTGTTGAAGAAGCGCGGGCTGGCGGCCTGAGCCGCGCGCCCGCGGTAAGGGTTTCGTAAACAAACGTCCTTAACGAACGCTTGCAGCGCGAGGCCGCGTGCGGAGTTCGGGGCGATGACGAAGATCCAAGCCAAGCAGGCCGTTTCCGAGGGCATCTCGCCGGCGGATCTGCTCAAAGCTGTGGTGACCGGAAAGGCGGAAGTTGCCTCGGCGGCGACCGCGTCCGTGGAGCCTCCCGCGGGCAAGGGCTTCGCTCGTCCGTTCCTGTCGCGCCTCGATCATAAGCGGCTCGCGCTCCCGGGCGCGGCTTTGGCCGTCGGCGCAATTCTGGGCGGGAGCGTGATGGTGCTCTCCCGCCCGGCAGCCGTTCGGCCCGATGCGATTGCGGCTCTCGAAACCACGCTCGATGCCGGCCGGACCGAAACCGTTCGGCTGGCCGGCGACATCGCGCAGCTCCACACCGTCCTCGCCGACCTTCGCGCCTCAACCGACGCCGCGCGGAAAGAGGCCGCGAACCGCAGCAGCGCCCTCGGCGAGCGTCTGGCGCAGGTGGACAAGAGTCTCAATGCCAAGGTCGCGGCTCTCGGCGAGCGCCTCGAGCAGGTCGAGCGCGAGCACACCGCCCGGCTCACCGGCCTTGCCGCGCAGCTTGAGCGCCGGACAGCCGCGACACCGGTCGCCGCGAAGGCAGAGCCGACCCAGACGGGAAGCATCGGCGAGCCCGCCCGCGCCAGCGAGGGGAAGCCCGAGGTCAAGGTGGCGGACGCCAAGGCAGGCGAGGCCAAGGCAGGCGAGGCTAAGACTGGCGAGGCCAAGATTGGCGAGACCAAGCCGAAACCGGCGGCCTTCGACAGGCCCCCGGTGATCGAAGGTTGGGCTCTGCGGGACGTCTACGAGGGCACGGCGGTTTTGGAGAATCGCCGTCGCCGCCTGGTCGAGGTCTCGCCCGGCGACATCCTTCCGGGCGTCGGTCGCGTGGAAGGCGTCGAGCGACATGGACGGGAATGGGTGGTCGTGACGCGCCAGGGTCTCGTCACGTCGCAGCCCTGGTAGGCTGACCGAATCCGAACAGCCTCAGCGGCTGGGACAGCCGGTCGGGGCCAGTTCGCCGGGCGCAATCGGGAAACGCGGCTCGATCGTCATCGGATCGGCCAAGGCCGCCGCGCGCTCCGCCCGTTGGCGCCCGTGCCTCAGAGCGCGGGTCTGCGCCGCGCGGGTCGGATGCAGGATGGCAGCGAGCAGGGTCTGCCCTTCAAACTCGCTGTCCAGGTTTTTGGCTTCGAAGACGGGCATGGCCGGCCTGCTTGAGAGCGGAACTGGACACTGCCAAAGGCGTCGATCCAGCCCGCATCCCTAATAACGGGGATCGCGTGGACAGGTTCCGTCAAGCTTTCGCCTCGAAACCTCTTTTTTACCTTCGTCCAGGCGGCACCCGAATGCAGTGCGACCGCGCACATCGATGGGCGTCAGACGAATTGGTTCAAGCCGGGGATCGAGCCGATGATCGGGCCCATCGCGTCCTCGCCCACCTTCTCGCGACCGAAAGCGAACAGCTCCTGGCCGAGGGGCTGCATCTGACCCATCGGGACACCGGCGGCCATCAGTTTCTGACCCAAAGCCATGACGCCGCCGCCGCCCATCATGCCGCCGAGCATGCCCATCAGACCGCCGCCGCCGCTCTCGCCGGCATTCGACTCGGCGATCAGGGACTCGGAGCCCGGCAGGGCAGCCAGGAGTTGACCGACCTCGGTCGCCGGCCCTTCCTTCTGCAGGAAGGCCAGGATGTGCCCGATGGCGGTCTGAGCGGTCGCGGCGTCGAGCCCGGTGCGGGTGGTGACGCGGGCGAGCAGTTCTTCCATGGTGATGATCTCTTCGGAACGCTTCCAGACGTCATTCGACTCTGAGGCGTCGGAAATCAAGCGCGCGGCCCAGCATCCTCGGGAAACTCTCCGGCTGCGCACGGAGGAGCGTCACCCCTCGACCGGATCGAGGACGCCGACCGCCCAGCCCAGGGAATGACGTCCCCTGACCGCGGATCCACGGCCTGGAAGACGGAGGGGCTGCGGACCCCGCATCAACGGCGCGCTGCGTTACATCGGGACCGGTGACGCAGTGTCCGATCTCGCCAAGATCAGCGACATCCGGTAGACCCACCACCAATCTTGAACCGTTCCAGATCGCCGCGCGGCCGATCTCCAGGGAGTTGTCGCACCATGCGGATCGGCCTGTTCGTGCCGTGCTACGTCGACGCCTTCGAGCCCGAGGTGGGGATCGCCACCCTCGAGCTGCTGGAGCGGCTCGGCTGCACTGTGGAATACCCTTACGATCAGACGTGCTGTGGTCAGCCGATGGCCAATACCGGTTGCCACGCCGAAGCCGCCGCCACCGAAGCGCTGTTCGTGAAGAACTTTTCCGGCTTCGACTATGTCGTCGCGCCATCGGGATCCTGCGTCCACCAAGTCCGCGAGCATCTCACCGCGATCCCCCAGACCGACGCGGTGCGCCACGTCCGCGCCAGCACCTACGAGCTGGTGGAATTCCTGCACGACGTGCTGAAGGTCGAGGACCTGCCCTGGACGAACTTCCCTCATAAGGTCGCCTATCACACCAACTGCAACGCCTTGCGCGGCATCCATCACGCGCGGCCATCCGAGTTGGTGAAGCCCTACTATTCGAAGCCCCTCGACCTGCTGCGCCTCGTCAAGGGTGTCGAGCTCGTCGATCTCGCCCGGCCGGACGAGTGCTGCGGCTTCGGCGGGACCTTCTCGGTGTTCGAGCCCGCCGTCTCGGCCAAGATGGGCTACGACAAGGTGGCCGACCAGAACCGCGCCGGCGCCCAATATGTCGTCTCGGCGGATTCCTCCTGTCTCATGCACCAGAAGGGCTGCGCCGAGCGCCTGGGCCTGCCCCTCAAGTACATCCACATCGCCCAGGTGCTGAACGGAGCCACCGCATGAGCGCCGAGGATCTGAATCCCCGCGAGCGCGACGGCGTCATCCACCCGGAGGTGCGCGCCAGCCACGACGAGAGTGAACGCGCGCAGGACGGACGGCGCCTCCAGCACGCCGAGGCGGCCTCGAAGCCGATCCGCGCGCCCCAGGTCCGTGAGCCGCAGCCCCGCGGCGCGAAGATCCGGGGTGACCGTCCGATCAATCAGTCCGAGGCCGCCGAGCGCTTCCTCGCCGCGCCGCTGCACCAGGCTGCCCACGACGAGCGGCTGTGGGACCTGCGCAAGAAGCGCGACGTCTCGGCCCACGGCATTCCCGAATGGGAGGAGCTCCGCGAGCTCGCCTCGCAGATCAAGACGCACACGCTGAGCCATCTCGACCGCTATCTCGAGCAGTTCGAGGCAGCCGCGAAAGCCAACGGCGTCCATGTCCACTGGGCCAAGGACGGGGCCGATCACAACCGGATCGTCCTGGAGATCCTGCGGAGCCACGGCGCCAAGACGCTGGTGAAGTCGAAGTCGATGCTCACCGAGGAGTGCGGCTTCCGCCACCACATGGCGGCGAACGGGATCGAGGTGATCGAGACCGACCTCGGCGAGCGGATCCAGCAGCTCGACAACGAGGAGCCGAGCCACGTCGTCGCGCCGGCGGTCCACAAGACCCGGATGGACGTGGCCGAGGTCTTCGCCAAGACGCTCGGGACGGACCCGAACAACGACGACGCCCACTATCTCGCCGAGAGCCAGCGGGAGACGACCCGCCCCTATATCTTGAAGGCCGATGCCGGCATGACCGGCTGCAACTTCGCGATCGCGGAGACCGGCTCGGTCGTCACCTGCACCAACGAGGGCAATGCCGACCTCTCCGGCAACGTGCCGCCGCTGCAGATCCACTCCATCGGCATCGAGAAGATCATCCCGAAGGTCGAGCATCTCGGCGTCTTCATCCGCCTGCTGTCGCGCTCGGCGCTCGGCTCGCCGATCACCCAGTACACCTCGCATTTCCGCGCGCCGCGGGCGGGCACCGAGATGCACATGGTGCTGGTCGACAACGGCCGCTCCGAGCGCCTCGGCATGGAGGAGTTCTGGACCTCCCTGAAATGCATCCGCTGCGGCGCCTGCATGAACACCTGCCCGGTCTACCGGCGCTCGGGCGGCCTTTCCTACGGGGCGACCTATTCGGGGCCGATCGGGCTGATCATCGATCCGACCTTCAACAAGCGCAAATACTCGACGCTGCCGTTCTCCTCGACGATGAACGGCTCGTGCACCAACGTCTGCCCGGTGAAGATCAACATCCACGAGCAGATTTTCGCGTGGCGCAAGGTGCTGGTCGAGGAGCACCAGATCCCGGCGCTCAAGCAGGGCATGATGAAGGCCGCCGGCGCGGTCCTGTCGCGCCCGGCCGCCTACCGGGCCGCGATCGGCGCGGCGGACTCCGCCCTGAAGGTCCTGCCGCGTTTCGCCGTCTACAATCCGCTCAACACCTGGGGGAAGAAGCGCGAGATGCCCGACGCACCGCGCCAGACCTTCCACGCCTGGTACAAGCAGAACCGCATGAAGGACACGCGTCGATGAGCGCCCGCGACGCGATCTTGGACGGCATCCGCAGGAACCGGCCAGCCGGCGATTTCCCGCTGCCGGAGGTGCCGCTGTTCACGCCCCTCATCGGCGACGACCATGTGGCCGAGTTCGGCGAGCGGCTGAAGCGGATGGGCGGCCGGGTGGCGGAGCCCGGCGCCAGTGATGTCTTCGCGGGGGTCCGCGAGCGACTCGATGCGGCCAAGGTGATTGCCTCCGCGGTACCGGAACTGACCGGCAACCGGGACCTTCGGAGCGTCCGCGCCCCGCAGGAGGTCGAGGACGTGGACGTGGCGGTGGTGCGCGCTGTGTTCGGCATCGCCGAGACGGGATCGGTGCTGTTCACGGAGGATCAGCTGATCGTCAACGCGGTCGCCTATCTCGCGCAGCACCTCGTCGTTCTGCTCGATCCCGCCGATATCGTGCCCAACGTGCAGGCCGCCTATCGCCGGCCGGAATTCGGCCGCTCGGCCTACGCGGTGCTGCACACCGGACCGTCGGCGACCGCCGATATCGAGGGCGTGCTGATCCACGGCGCGCAGGGCGTGCGCTCGCTCACGGTGCTGATGCTGCCGCGGCGCGCCTGATCCGGAACCCACGATCGGGCGCGCCCCTTGCTTGGGCGGCGGATAGGCCGTCATCCGGCAAGGAGATCCGATGCGCTACATCCTCGGTTGCAGCCTGTCATACAATATCCTGTCGGACACCACCTTCATCTTCAATCTGGAGGTGGCGAAGCTGAAGAGCGTCGAGATCCTGACCGAGAGCCTGGTCCTGACGCCGAACCTCAAGCGCGACCTCTACACCACGCCCGACCACCAGAACCGCTATCTCGCGGTCAACGTGCCGACCGGCCAGTTCGCGCTGGAGTACAATGCCGAGGTCGATCTCACGGTGCATCGGGCCGATCCCGCGACGATCAACGAGACGCCGATCGGGCAATTGCCCCTCGACATCCTGCCCTTCCTGCTGCCGAGCCGGTTCGTGTCCTCGGACCGGCTGACGCCGTTCGCTCTGGCCGAGTTCGGCGCGCTGCCCAAGGGCTATGGCCGCGTGAACCAGATCTGCAACTGGATCCACGAACACATCGCCTATCAGCCGGGCTCCAGCGACGGGGAGACCACCGCGCATGAGTCGCTGCTCAAGCGCGCCGGCGTATGCCGCGATTTCGCGCATCTCGGCGCCGCCTTCTGCCGCGCTCTCGGCATCCCGGCCCGGTTCGTGAGCTGCTACGCCCACGGGCTCGTTCCGAGCGACTTCCACGCCGTGTTCGAAGCCTATCTCGACGGCCGCTGGTGGCTGTTCGACGCCACACGGCAAGCCGACCTCGACGGGCTGGTGCGGATCGGCGTCGGACGCGATGCCGCCGAGATCGCCTTCTCGACGCCCTTCGGCAACATGCAGCCGGTCAACCAGCAGGTGCGGATTCAGCGCGCGGACGGGCAGGGCAGCCCGATGCCGCGCACGGTCGACGCCATCTCCACCGAGATCCCGGCGCCGCAGAGCGGGGCGGCCTGAGCCGCGACCCGCCTGGGATCAGGCCATCCCGTGATCCTGTGATCCCGTCCGGCCGGCCGCCCGCGGACGCCGTCACGGGATCGTCTTCCCGCATCGGAAAGCGTGCCCACCGGTGCGGTCGCCTGGACATACGCCCTGTCCCGGGCGGGCTATGGTGCGGTCCTGCAGGCCCCGCGTTCGAACGAACCACGGATCAGGTCCCACGGGTTATTTCCCGATCCGCCCAGGTCTTTCTGGCGCAGACCGCGCACGGCGATAATGCTGCGCCGACGATCTCCGGCCGGTTTTGCCGCGGCGCGGCCGGATTCCTCTGCGAAGATCCGCGCTGATCCTGAAGACTAGATGGATCGAGGCGGATCACCGGGCGGTGCCGTCGCGATTGTCCTTCTTTTGGTCCTGGCGAGCGAAATGGCTGCAAGCGTGGCTGTGGCGGGGTCGCAACACCGTAAAACGATCCCGGCTCCGCCCCGAGACCTGCCTGTAAACGCCGCGATCCCGCCATAGTCCGGGCCCACCTCAAGATCCGCGGTAAACGGCAATCTCGACAACGATTTACCGATCGGAAACGAGGACTTCCCGAGCACGCGGATGAATATCCCGGCGCTTCGCGAACGGCGACGCGCCGCGGTTCAGCGCACCCTCGGGATCGGCTGTGCGAAGGCTTGGTCTGAAGTCATGGTGACGCGTTTGAACGACAAGTCGAAGCTGCCGAGCCGCCACGTCACAGAGGGGCCCGACCGCGCCCCGCACCGCTCCTATCTCTATGCCATGGGTCTGACGCGCGAGCAGATCCACCAGCCGCTGGTCGGCGTCGCCTCCTGCTGGAACGAGGCCGCGCCCTGCAACATCTCGCTGATGCGCCAAGCGCAGGCGGTGAAGAAGGGCGTCGCCGCCGCCAACGGCACGCCGCGCGAATTCTGCACCATCACGGTGACCGACGGGATCGCCATGGGCCATGGCGGCATGCGCGCGTCGCTGCCGTCCCGCGAGGTCATCGCCGATTCGGTCGAGCTGACCATGCGGGGCCATGCCTACGATGCCCTGGTGGGACTTGCCGGCTGCGACAAGTCCCTTCCGGGGATGATGATGGCCATGGTGCGCCTCAACGTCCCCTCGATCTTCATCTACGGGGGCTCGATCCTGCCGGGCTCGTTCCGCGGCAAGCCCGTGACCGTCCAGGATCTGTTCGAGGCCGTCGGCAAGGTCGCCGTCGGCGACATGAGCCTGGAGGATCTGGACGAGCTGGAGCAGGTCGCCTGTCCGTCGGCCGGCGCCTGCGGCGCGCAGTTCACCGCCAACACGATGGCAACCGTCTCCGAGGCGATCGGCCTCGCGCTGCCTTACTCGGCCGGCGCCCCGGCCCCCTACGAGATCCGCGACAAGTTCTGCGCCACCGCCGGCGAGAAGGTGATGGAGCTTCTCGCGAATCGGATCCGCCCGCGGGACATCGTCACCCGCAAGGCGCTGGAGAACGCCGCCACCGTGGTGGCCGCCTCCGGCGGCTCCACGAACGCCGCCCTGCACCTGCCGGCCATCGCGCATGAATGCGGCATCGAATTCACGCTGTTCGACGTGGCGGAGATCTTCCGCCGCACGCCCTACATCGCCGACCTGAAGCCCGGCGGGCGCTACGTCGCCAAGGACATGTTCGAGGTCGGCGGCATCCCGCTGCTGATGAAGACGCTCCTCGACCACGGCTTCATGCACGGCGACTGCATGACGGTCACCGGCCGCACCATCGCCGAGAACATGGACCGGGTGACCTGGAACCCGGACCAGGACGTCGTCTACCCGGCCAACCGGCCGATCACCCCGACCGGGGGCGTCGTGGGCCTGAAGGGCAACCTCGCCCCCGAGGGCGCGATCGTGAAGGTCGCGGGCATCCCGGCCGAGAAGCAGGTCTTCACCGGCCCGGCCCGGGTGTTCGACGGCGAGGAGGCCTGCTTCGCGGCCGTGCAGTCGCGCGGCTACAAGGAAGGTGAGGTCCTCGTCATCCGCTACGAGGGGCCCCGGGGCGGTCCCGGCATGCGCGAGATGCTGTCGACCACCGCGGCGCTCTACGGGCAGGGCATGGGCGACAAGGTGGCGCTGATCACCGACGGGCGTTTCTCGGGCGCGACACGCGGCTTCTGCGTCGGCCATGTGGGACCTGAAGCCGCCGTGGGCGGTCCGATCGGCCTGATCCGCGACGGCGACGTCATCACCCTCGATGCCATCCAGGGCACGCTCAGCGTCGCTCTCTCGGACGAGGAACTCGCCGAGCGGCGGAAGGCCTGGACGCCGCGTCCGAACTCCGCGACCTCCGGCTACCTCTGGAAATACGCGCAAGGCGTCGGCCCGGCGCTTTACGGCGCCGTGACCCATCCGGGAGGTGCCAAGGAGACGCAGAGCTATGCGGACGTCTAGGACTGACCTCAGCCGGCGCAGGGCGCCGGTCGGGGCCGATCCCGGTCGGTTCCGGTTCGCCCGCGGCTTCGCCGTCGCGACCTGGGCGCTCGCTTTGCTTGCGCTTCCGGTCGAGACCTCGCGCGCGCTGGACGCCAATGTCCGCACGCCCGTTCAGGTGCCGGTCGCCGACAAGAGCTATCGCTCGGCCAAGGACGCGCTCCGGGCCGGCATGCGGGAGTACAATGCCGGCGACAAGCAGGGCGCGGCCCGCGCCCTCGAATACGCGGCCGGCCAGGGCCACGCCCTGGCTCTGTGGAAGCTCGGCCGGATGTATGCCGACGGCGACGGCGTGCCCCATGACGACTTGAAGGCGTTCGAGTTCTTCTCTCGGATCGCCGATGCCAGCACCGATGACGGCCCCGACCCGCAGAACTCGGCGGTTCTGGGCAGCGCCTTCACGGCTCTGGGCACCTATTTCCTGGAAGGGATCAAGGGCACCTACGTGCGCCCGAATCCCGAACGCGCTTACGACATGTTCAACTACGCCGCGTCGTACTACGGAGATCCCAACGCGCAGTACAATCTCGCTCGGCTCTACCTCGACGGGACGGGCGTCGAGGCCGATCCGAAGCAGGCGGCGCGCTGGTTCAACCTCGCGGCCGAGAAGGGCCACCATCCGGCGCAGGCACTGCTCGGGGACATGCTGGTCAACGGTCTCGGCGGGATCCCGATCCAGCGGGTGAGGGGCCTGATGTGGCTCTCCCTCGCGCGGGAAGGGGCAGAAGCGCGGAAGGACGACTGGATCGTCGCGCTCTACGACAAGAACTGGGCGGCCGCGAGCGAGGACGACCGCGCCGAGGCGCAGACGCAACTGCAAACCGTGGGCTCGATCCGGCGGCGGCGCTGAGCGCCGCCGCCGGACCGCCCGGCCGGTTCAGCCCTTCTTGGCCTCGAGTGCGGCCTTGAACGACGGCCGCGCCAGCGTGGCGTCGACATAGGCCGCAAGCTTCGGCCAGCGGTCGGCATCGACCTTCGCCTGCGCCAAGTGCAGATTGTAGAAGCTGGTCGCGATGGAGATGTCGGCGATGCTGAACGCGTCACCGACCAGATACGGGCCCGAGATCTCGCGCTCCAGATAGTCGAACAGCGGCGGCAGGTCCGTGTCGAGCGCCTGGGCGACCGCACCTTCGTCGGTCGGCTGCTTCATCATGTTGGGTTTCAGCACCCGCTGGACGAAAGGCACGATCAGCTTCGCGAACAGTTCGGTGTCGCCGAACTTGTCGAACCAGACGGCGCGGCCGAGCGCCTTCGGTTCGGTCGGAACGAGGGCCGGCGTCGGGTGCTTCCGCTCCAGATACCAGAGGATCGCCGATGAATCGGCAAGGCGGAAACCGTCGTCCTCGATGGCTGGGATCTTCCCGAGCGGGCTCGCCGCCTGGAAGTCGGCATCCGGCGCGTGGAACATCACAGGCCTGTGCTCGTAGGCGATGCCCTTCTCGGCAAGCGAGACCAGGACCTTGCGGACGTAGGGCGAATAGCCGGTACCGTAGACGATCAAGCGTGGCTCCTGAGCTGAAAGACGGGCGGCGACCGGTCTGGTCGCTGCGCCCGCCAACATGGGTTATCTTTTCAGCCGGCCGTCAGTTCCACCGTCACCGGCACATGATCCGACGGCTTATCGAGCCCGCGCAGATGCTTCTGGACCGAGGCCGAGACCAGGCGGTCGCCGGCCTGGGGCGACAGCAGCACGTGATCGATGCGGATCCCGGCATTTCGCTGCCAGCAACCGGCCTGGTAATCCCAGAAGGTGTAGAGCCCATCGCGCGGGTCGCAGGCGCGCAGCGCATCGGTATAGCCCTCGGCGAGAAGCGCCCGGAACGCCGCGCGGGTCGTCCCGAGAAAGAGCGCGTCGGAGCGCCAAGCCTCCGGATCGGCCGCGTCGGCAGGTTCCGGGATGACGTTGTAGTCGCCCGCCAGCACCACCGCGATCTCGTCCTGCAGGAGTGCCCGGGCGTGGAGCCGCAGCCGCTCTATGAAGGCGAGCTTGTAGGCATATTTCGGGCTGTCCACCGGATTGCCGTTCGGCAGATAGATCGACGCCACGCGGACCGGGTGCGTCTCCGCGCCGGAGATGAGCGCCTCGATGTAGCGGGCCTGCTCGTCCGACGCATCGCCCGGAAGCCCGCGCCGGATCTCGGAGAGGGTGAGCGGTTCCCGGACGAGGAGCGCGACGCCGTTATAGGCCTTCTGGCCCAGCGTCTCGACCGCGTAGCCCGCCGCCTCGATGTCGGCCCGCGGGAAGGCCTCGTCCTGGCACTTGAGTTCCTGCAGGCAGACCACGTCGGGCCGCGCTTCCTCGAGGAAGGCGAGAAGATGCGGGAGCCGCTGCTTGATCGAATTGACGTTCCAGGTGGTGATCCGCATCGCCTCGCTTCCGGTCGCCGCCGGGCCGTCATCCGCGCTTCGCGTCGCGCTGACAAGGCCATCCCGGCGCAAGGACGGGGATCTAGGGTCGGCGGATGGACTGGTTCGAGCCGGTGAGAGCCTATTGCGAGCGCGGCGGTCCGCAATTCTGGGCCGAGCCGGCCAACGCCCTGTCGAACGCGGCTTTCCTCGTGGCGGCTGCCGCTGCTGCACGACGCGCCTCCGCAGCCGAGCCGCCGGACCGAGCCGGCCTCGTCCTATCCGCCCTGGTCGCGGTGGTGGGCATCGGCTCGTTCCTGTTTCACACGCTGGCGGTCTACTGGTCGATGCTGGCCGACGTGATCCCGATCGCCCTGTTCATCTACGCGTATCTCGCGCTGGCCCTGCGGCGATTCCTGAGACTGGCGCCGATCCGGGTCGCTGCGGCGACGGGGGGCTTCGCGCTCCTCGGCTTCGCCCTCACGCCCGTGCTCGACGGGCTTACCGGCCTCGACGTCGCGCGGCTCACCAACGGATCGGTCGACTACCTGCCCGCCCTGCTGGCACTGTTCGGGATCGCGGGGGCGGTCACGCGTCGGCCGGAGGAGCGCTTTCTCGGGACCGGGCGGCGACTCGCCGGGATCGGCCTCCTGTTCCTGATCTCGCTCGCCGCGCGGACCGCCGATCAGGCCGCCTGCACGCTTCTGCCGACCGGCACCCATCCGCTCTGGCACGTGCTGAACGCCGTCATCCTCTACGCCCTGGTGGCGACGGCGGTGCGGCACCGCGAGTCCGCCGGGTGAGCCGTCCGGCGATCCGGGGCCGTTTCCTTGCGGGCGGTGCGGAATTCTTGCAGAAGTGCGCCGCATCGGGCGCCCGGTCCATCACGGTCGCCCGGGTACGGAAGGGGTCATGACAGTGAGCTTTCGCCTCGGGATCGCCGGACTCGGGACCGTCGGTGCGGCCGTGGTCCGGATGGTCGAGCGCCGCCGCGCCGCCTTCACCGCCGCGGGCCTCGATCTCCGCGTCACGGCGGTGTCCTCGCGCGACCGCACCCGGGACCGCGGCCTCGACCTCGCCGGCATCGAATGGTTCGACGATCCGGTGGCGCTCGCCCGGTCCGGTTCCGTGGACTGCGTGGTCGAGCTGATCGGCGGCGCCGAAGGACCGGCCAAGGCGGTAGTCGAGGCGGCGCTGGATGCCGGCAAGCCGGTGGTGACCGCCAACAAGGCGCTGCTTGCCCGCCACGGTGCCGCCCTCGCCACGCGCGCCGAGGACAAGGGCGTAGCGCTCGCCTTCGAGGCGGCGGTGGCCGGCGGCATCCCGGTGATCAAGACCCTCCGCGAGGGCCTGCCGGGCAACACGATCTCCCGCGTCTACGGAATTCTCAACGGCACCTGCAACTACATCCTCAGCCGCATGGAGCGCGAGGGCCTGACCTTCGAGGCCTGCCTGAAGGATGCGCAGGCCCTGGGCTACGCCGAGGCCGATCCGACCTTCGACGTCGAAGGTTTCGACACGGCCCACAAGCTCGCGATTCTGACGAGCCTGGCCTTCGGGACCGCAGTCGACGCCGAGGGCGTGTCGGTGGAGGGCATCTCCCGGGTGCAGCCTCTCGACCTGCGCATGGCGGACGAGCTCGGCTACCGGATCAAGCTCCTCGGCGTCGCGCAGGCGGCCGAGGCGGGCATCGAGCAGCGGGTCCACCCGACGATGGTGCCGAAATCCTCCGCGATCGCGCAGGTCATGGGCGTGACCAACGCCGTGACGATCGACGCGGATGCGGTGGGCGAGCTGACGCTGATCGGTCCCGGTGCCGGCGGCGAGGCGACGGCCTCCGCGGTCGTGGCCGACATCGCCGACGTGGCGCGCGGCGTGATCCGCCCGACCTTCGGCATTCCGGCCGCCGCGATGCGCCCCAGTGAGCGCGTGGAGATGCAGCGGCACGAGGGCGGCTACTACATCCGCCTCACCGTCCATGATCGCCCGGGCGTCGCGGCGGGTGTCGCTCAGCGGATGGCCGAGCGGGAGATATCCCTGGAGAGCATCCTGCAACGCCGCATCGAGGGCGCGGAGACGGATCCGCACGGCCGCTCCGGACGGCCCGTGCCGCTGGTGCTGATCACCTATGCGGCGACCGAGGGCAACATCCGGGACGCCCTCGACGCGATCGGCGCCGACGGCCTGCTGGCGGAGCCGCCGCAGGTGATCCGGATCGAGCGCGAATAACAGTGCATGCCGGACGGTGATCCGCGAGGCCTTGATGCAGGATAGTGGGCGCTCGCGAACAGGGGTATAGGCTTGGCGGCCGTCATTCGACGGCGTCCACCCGGGATCCGACCTCAAGATCGGGCTCGGACAAAGGCAGGAAACCATGGCTGAGGCCCCCAAGTCGGCATCGCGCGGCGTCCCGCGCACGCTCGCCCTCGAACTCGCCCGGGTCACGGAGCGCGCCGCCATCGCCGCCGCGCGATTGCGCGGTCAGGGCGACGAGAAGGCGGCGGACCAGGCGGCGGTCGACGCGATGCGCGACGAGCTGAACAGCCTGCCCATCCGCGGAACCGTGGTGATCGGCGAGGGGGAGCGCGACCAGGCGCCGATGTTGTTCATCGGGGAGCAGCTCGGTCTCGGCGAGGGGCCGGAGGTCGACATCGCGGTGGATCCGCTGGAGGGAACGACCCTCTGCGCCAAGGACATGCCCGGGGCGATCGCGGTCATGGCGATGGCCGAGCGTGGCTCGCTCCTCGCGGCCCCCGACGTCTACATGCAGAAGATCGCCATCGGGCCGGGCTATCCGCCGGGTCTCGTCGATCTCGACGCCAGTCCCAACGACAACATCGCTGCCCTGGCCCGGGCCAAGGGGGTCGAGCCGAAGCAGATCACGGCCCTGATCCTCGACCGGCCCCGGCACGCCGCCCTCGTGGCCGAGGTGCGGGCGGCCGGCGCGGCGGTCCGCCTGATCTCGGACGGCGACATCGCGGGGATCATCTTCACCGCGAGCCCCGAAGAGACGGGCATCGACATCTATCTCGGAACCGGGGCGGCTCCCGAAGGCGTCCTGGCCGCCGCGGCGATGCGCTGCATCGGCGGCCAGATGCAGGGACGCCTGATCCTCGACACGCCCGACCGGCGGCGCCGGGCCGCCGAGATGGGCATCGAGGATCTCGACCGGAAATACGATCTGACCGACCTCGCGAGCGGCGACGTCATCGTGGCCGCCACGGGCATCACGGACGGGGCGCTTCTGCGGGGCGTCCGATTTCGACCGGACCGGATCCAGACCGAGACGCTGGTCTACCGTTCCGAGGCCGGCACGGTCCGGCGAATCCTCGGCGAGCACCGCCGCGGCTTGACCTGAAGCCGCAGGCCGCTGCCGCCGGTTCTACCGGCGGCGCGGCTGATCGCGGTTCAGCCGGGCATCAATTCAGCACGACCACCTTGGTGCCGACATTGACGCGGCTGAACAGGTCGATCGCGTCCTGGTTGATCATGCGGATGCAGCCCGACGACACGCTCTTGCCGATGGAGAAAGGCTCCAGAGTCCCGTGGATGCGGAACAGCGTGTCCTTGTTGCCCTGCCAGAGGTACATGGCCCGGGCGCCGAGGGGATTGCGCAGGCCGCCCGAGACGCCGAGGCCGCTCTGCAGCTTGTCGACCTCGCTCGCGAGCTTCGGGCTGCGGGCGATCATCTCCTTGGGCGGATACCAATCCGGCCAGGCCTGCTTGGAATTGACCGTCGCGGTGCCCGACCACGAGAAGCCTTGCTTGCCGACACCGACGCCGTAGCGGCGGGCCCGGCCGTTGCCCTCCACCAGGGTCAGTTGGTGGGCCCGCGGGTCGACGATGATCGTCCCCGGCTCGTAGGGCCCGTGATAGGCGATCTCCTGGCGCAAGAAGGCCGGGTTCATTTTCTTGTAGTTGAACGCCTGCACCGGGAACACGTCGTCGGTGATCGGGCCATAGATCTTGGCGTAATCGATCGGCTCGTTGTCGGGCGCGCGCAGGATGGCCTTCGCCTTCGCGGCCTCCAGGGGCGAAAGACCTTCGGCGGGCGGTGCCCCGCCCGGACGGGCCGGGACGGTCGCGTCGGGGTCGAAGCTGGCGGCTGGCGGAGCAACGGGCGCCTGTACCGCCGGGGCGGGGCGCACGAAATCCGTGCGGCCCGTATAGGGCAGGTAGCGGCCGCCGCGACGCACATAGAGCGCACCGCTCTGATCCTGATAGAGCTGGCCGTCATCGCCGAACCCGTCGATGCCGGCATCGCCGACCGGGCCGCGGCCCTGGGCGTGAACGGTCGAGGCAAAGGCGAGGACTGTGAAGCCGGCCAGGAGAAGGCGACGGATCGAGGCGGACATGGATCGAAATTCCTCGGGAGGCGACACCGGGACTTGCCGCGGCGCGCAATCGAGCGGGCCTGCACGAAGTCGCGGCGGAGCTCGTCCCGGGGCTTAGCAAAACTCACGCTTTGCCGCCAAGTTGCCGACCGTGATCGAAGGCAATTTACTGGGTCTTCCGGACCGTTTCTCCGCCCCTGTGTTGCGCGCATGCAGCAACCATTACGAGCTGCGGCGCTCACCGATCCGTGATGGCGCCGTCCGGCCGCCCGTTTACTCGGCAGGCCTGCCTCGATGAACGGCAGCGGCTGGATCGATTCCGAACCGATCCCGGCTCCGACCGTTTGGGGCGATCGGCGCGTCGCGCATCAAACCGGACGTGGCACGCATGCTGCATTGCCGGATCAGCCGCGCCTGCTGCGGCGGCGGAGCAACGGCGCTCCAAACAGCGGACGGTGTGAGTCCGGATCCCCGGCATGAGCGACCGCGCAGCGGTTCGCCTCCTTTCGACGAGCACCAGCTATGGCCAGCTTCAAAACGGTGATGAAGTCGGGTCACCCCCCGACGCTGTTCGCGGCATTCCTCTATTTCGATTTCTGCTTCGCCATCTGGGTCCTGAACGGCGCCATGGGCCCGTTCATCACCGAGACCTTCAAGCTCACGCCGGCCCAGACCGGATTCATGATCTCCCTTCCGATCCTCGCCGGGGCGCTGATGCGCTTCCCGCTTGGAATTCTGGCCCAGTATATCGGCCGCAAGAATGCCGCGATCACCGAGATGAGCGTGATCATGCTGGCGATGGCCTACGGATATCTCTTCGTCTCGTCCTACAACGACGTGCTCGCCATGGGCGTCCTGCTGGGCATCGCCGGCGCGTCCTTCGGCGTTGCACTGTCCCTCGGATCGGGATGGTTCCCACCGGAGCACAAGGGCTTGGCGATGGGCATCGCGGGCGCCGGCAATTCCGGCACCGTGCTGGCCGTGCTGTTCGCCCCGCCGCTGGCGCAGGCCTATGGCTGGCAGACCACCTACGCCTTCGCCGGCCTCGTCATGCTCCTGCCGCTGGCGATCATGATCGTGCTCGCCAAGGAGCCGCCGGATTGCGAGCATCAGTCGTTCAAGGAACACGTCTCCTGCCTCTTCACCAAGGACGGCTGGGCGTTCTCGCTGATCTACGTCATCACCTTCGGCGGCTTCATCGGCCTGTCGAACTTCCTGCCGACCTTCTTCTACGAGCAGTTCGCCGTGACGAAGGTCGAGGCCGGGCGCCTGACCATGCTGGCGGCCTTCATGGGCTCGGGGATTCGGATCGTCGGCGGCTACTTCGCCGATCGGATGGGCGGGATCGCCGTGCTGTCGGTGGTGCTGCTCGCGGCGATCGCCACGCTCCTGTCCCTGACGGCGACCCCGTCGCTGGCATTGACCACGATCCTGTTCATGCTGTGCTTCGCGGCGCTTGGGGCCGGCAACGGCGCCCTCTTCCAGCTCGTTCCCCTGCGGTGGCCCAACAACACCGCCGTCGCCGGCTCGATGATCGGCGAAATCGGGGCCCTCGGAGGCGCCATCCTTCCAAACGTCATGGGCCTGTCCAAGCAGTATACCGGGTCGTTCTCCATCGGCTTCATCGGCTACGCCGCCTTCACGGCGGTCGTGCTCGGCTGCCTCGCCCTCTGGCAGCGGAAGTGGGTCGGAAGCTGGGTCGGGCCTCGCGGCAAGGCCCTGGGCACAGCGACCGAAGCCGAACAGAACCAGCTGCAGCCCGTCACGGCCTGACAGCCCGCGTCGCGAACGCGATCACCCAGAACGGGGGCCCGGGCGGCCCCCGTTTTCCGTTGGGGCGACCGGATCGATCGCGCGCCGGATACAAGTCGGCGATTGCGTTCTGCCGCGCGACGCGTTTGAATAATGCATTATGAAAGAGCGTCCGGTCCATCAGCCGAGGCGCCCGGCGACCGCCAGCGGCGGCGCCCCGATGGGAGGAACGGTCGATGTCGAAGCGCATCAGCGCCACGAACGGCGTGCTCGGCCTGCTCTGCGTGATGTATTTCATCACCTATCTGGACCGGGTGAACATCGCGACCGCCGGCGCAGAGATCATGCGCGATTTCGGGATGTCGAAGACCGATTTCGGTCTGATTCTGTCGGCCTTCGCGTATCCCTACGCGATCTTCCAAGTGATCGGCGGGTCGGTCGGCGACAAGTTCGGCGCCCGGCGCACGCTGCTCGCCTGCGGCGTGATCTGGGCCGCCGCGACGATCCTGACCGGAATGGTCGGCGGCTTGGTGAGCCTATTCCTGGCCCGGGTCCTGCTCGGCTTCGGCGAAGGTGCGACCTTCCCCACCGCCACCCGCGCAATGCAGAACTGGACCGCGCCCGGCCGCCGCGGCTTCGCCCAGGGCATCACCCACGCCTTCGCGCGCCTCGGCAACGCGGTGGCGCCGCCGATCGTCGCCTTCCTGATCTTCCATTTCGGGTGGCGGACCAGCTTCGTGATCCTCGGCGCCGTGAGCTTTATCTGGGTGGCGATCTGGTGGCTGTATTTCCGCGACGATCCCTCCGACCATCCGGCGATCACCCGGGCCGAACTCGACACGCTGCCGCCGCCCCGCAAGGTCGGGGCGAAGCAGAGCGTCCCGTGGGGCGCTCTGACCCGCCGCATGCTGCCGGTCACCATCACGTATTTCTGCTACGGCTGGACCCTGTGGCTGTTCCTCGGCTGGCTGCCGAGCTTCTTCAAGGAGAACTACAGCCTCGACCTGAAGAACTCGGCGCTGTTCGCTTCGGGCGTGTTCTTCGCCGGCGTGGTGGGCGACACGGTTGGCGGCATGATGAGCGACGCCATCCTGCACCGGACCGGCAAGGTGAAGCTCGCCCGCCTGTCGGTGATCGTCGTCGGGTTCCTCGGTGCCGCTGCGAGCCTCGCCGGCGTTTTCATGACGCGGGATCTGACCCTGGTGGCGCTGCTCCTGTCCTCGGGTTTCTTCTTCGCCGAGCTGGTCATCGGGCCGATCTGGTCCGTGCCAATGGATATCGCGCCGAAATATGCCGGCACCGCCAGCGGATTGATGAATACCGGTTCGGCCGTGGCCGCGATCGTCTCGCCGATCGTCTTCGGCGTGATCGTCGACATGACGGGGAGCTGGACGCTGCCCTTCGTCGGTTCGATCGGCCTGTGCCTGCTCGGTGCGGCGCTGGCCTTCACGATGCACCCCGAGCGGGAATTCGTGGATCCCGCCCCGCCACTCGATGGTCGCGTGGGCTCCGTGGCGGCCGGGGAGTAGCGCGCGATGGCGGAAGCGATGAAACGGTCCGGTCCGCTCGCCGGGATGCGGGTGATCGAACTCGCCCACATCATGGCCGGTCCGGTCTGCGGGCTGATGCTCGCCGACATGGGCGCGGAGGTGATCAAGGTCGAGAAGATGGACGGCGACGACACGCGTCGCACCGTTCCGCCGGCCCTGGAAGGCGAGAGCGCCGCCTACATGATGATGAACCGCGGCAAGCGCGGCATCAGTCTCGATCTGAAGGACCCGGACGGTGTCGCGGTCCTGCGCCGCCTGCTCAAGGGGGCCGACGCGCTGATCGAGAACTACCGCGGCGGCACGATGGAGCGCCTCGGGATCGGCTACGAGACGCTGCGCGAGGAATTTCCGGCCCTCGTCTACTGCTCGCTCTCCGGTTTCGGCCGCACCGGTCCCTATGCGGAGCGAGCCGGCTTCGACCTCGTGGCGCAGGGCATGAGCGGGCTCATGTCGATCACGGGGGAGGGCCCGGGGCGGCCCCCGATGAAGTGCGGACCGCCGGTGACCGACATCACCGCCGGCATCCTGGCCGCCATGGGCGTTCTGGCGGCCTACTCGAACCGGCTCCGGACCGGAAAGGGCCAGGCTGTCGACACCTCGCTGTTCGAGGCCGGCATCACCCACACCTACTGGCAATCGGCCATCGCCATGGCGACCGGGATCGCGCCGGGACCGATGGGCTCGGCCCATCCGCTGAACGCGCCCTACGAGGCCTTCGAGACCGCCGATGGCTGGATCACGATCGGGGCGGCCAACCAGACCAACTGGTTGCGCCTGCTGAAGGCGATCGGCGCCGAGGCCCTCGCCGATGATCCGCGCTTCGCCGTCAACCGCGACCGGATGACCAACCGGCAGGACCTCGCCGGTACCCTCGCGCCGATCTTCCGGGCCCACAGCTCGGCCGAATGGCTCGCCCGGCTCGAAGCCGGCGGCGTCCCGGCCGGGCCGGTGCTCGACGTCAATGCCATGCACCGGGATCCGCAGGCCCTCGCCCGCGAGATGGTGGTGGAGGTCGAACACCCGCGGGTCGGCCGCATGAAGACCCTCGGCCTGCCGGTGAAGTTCTCGGAGACCCCGGGGCGCGTGCATGGGCCGGCCCCGTTGCTTGGCGAGCATTCCCGCGCGATCCTTGCGGAGGCCGGGTATGCGCCGGCCGAAATCGACGCGCTGATCGCGCGCGGCGTGGTCCGCGAGACCGCGGCCTGAGCCGGCACACGGAGAATCCGCGCATGAGCGCCACGCCCGCCACCGACGAACTGCTGTTCACGACCGATGAGGCCGGCATCGCCCGCATCGTCCTGAATCGGCCGCAGGCCCGCAACGCGCTTACCTTCGCGATGTATCAGGGCCTGATCACCTGCTGCGAGGCGATCGCCGGCAATCCGGCCATCAAGGCGCTGATCATCACCGGTGCCGGCGAGAAGGCTTTTGCGGCCGGCACCGACATCGCCCAGTTCCGCAGCTTCAGCACGGCGGAGGATGCGCTGGGCTACGAGCGGTTCATGGACAAGGTGCTGGGCTCCCTGGAGCGGCTGCGGGTTCCGACCATCGCGGCCATCGCGGGTGCGTGCACGGGCGGCGGCGCGGCCATCGCGGCGGCCTGCGACCTCCGCATCGCCACCCGCGATGCCCGCTTCGGCTTCCCCATCGCCCGGACGCTGGGCAATTGCCTGAGCCAGGGCAATCTGAAGCGGCTTTCCGGTCTGATCGGGCCGGCGCGGGTGAAGGACATCATCTTCACCGCCCGCCTGGTCGGGTCCGAGGAGGCGCTGGCCATCGGCCTCGTCGGCGAAGTGGTCGCCGATTGCGCCGCGCTCACCGAGCGTGTCGATACCCTGGCGCAGCTCCTCGCCAACCACGCGCCGCTGACCATGCAGGCGACCAAGGAAGGGCTCCGGCGGCTGGCGGAGGAGGAGGCTGTCGCCGAGGGCGCGCCACATCCCGGCGATGACCTGATCCTCATGTGCTACATGAGCCAGGATTTCCGCGAAGGCATGGAGGCCTTCCTGGGCAAGCGCCCGCCCAACTGGACCGGGCGCTGAGGGCAGCCCTCAGGTCGGCAGCGCGCAGACATCGACCCAGGCGGCGCCGGTCAGTTCGGCCATCCGCGCCGGCGCGATCCGCACAGAGCTGTGGGTGCCGCCGGCGGCCGGCACCACCTCGTCGAACGCTTGGAGCGAGACGTCGCAGTAGACGGGCAGGGGCGTGGCCAGGCCGAACGGGCAGACGCCGCCCACAGGGTGGCCGGTGACCGCTTCGACCTCGCCGAGATCGAGCATCCTCACCTTGCCGCCGAAGACGACCTTGGCCTTCCTGTTGTCGAGACGCGCGTCGCCACGGGTGACGACGAGAGCGACATGATCGCCCACGCGGATCGACAGGGTCTTGGCGATCTGCGCCGGAGCGACGCCATGGCCCTCGGCCGCCTCGGCGACGGTCGCGGTGCTGGCCTCAAGCTCGATGACCGCGATGTCGGGCGCCTTCTCGGCGAAGAAGGCGCGCACGGATGCGAGACTCATGATTCGTTCCGAAGCTTCGATCAGGGCAGTGCGGGAAGCCCGCTGCCGTAGGCGCTCCGGCACGCTTCAGCCATTGCCTGGACGCGACCCGCCGGTGCGTGGGAGGCGGCGCTCGCGCGGCTGCACCCCGGCATGCGGCAGGCCCTTCCCCGGACGGAGAAGGGCCTGCCTGAGGAATCGATGCTTCGGTCCGCCTACCGTGTGGTCGCCAGCAGCAGGTCCGGGAGCCACAGGGCGATGCCCGGGACGAGGCACAGGATCAGGATCGCCACCGCCATCAGGATCACAAAGGGCAGCGTCCCCCAGATGATGTCCGACAGCGGGATGTCGGGGGCGATGTTCTTGATGACGAAGATGTTCAGGCCCACCGGCGGGTGGATCAGGCCCATCTCCATGGTGATGGTCATCACCACGCCGAACCACACGAGGTCGAAGCCGGCGGCCTTGAGCGGCGGCAGGATGATCGGCGCCGTCATCAGGATGATCGAGACCGGCGGCAGGAAGAAGCCCAGCGCGATCACCAACGCCAGGATGGTCAGCAGCAGCAGCCAGGGCGAGAGCTGCATCGCGACGATCGCGGCGGCGGCCGATTGCGAGATGTGCAGGTAGCTCATCACGTAGGCGTAGAGCAGCGACATGCCGATGATCAGCATCAGCATGGTCGATTCCCGCAGGGTCGCGGTCAGGATCGGCGTGACGTCGCGGAACCGCCAGACGCCGTAGATCGCGGCGATGAGCGCCAGCGCCATCAGGCCGCCGAGACCCGCGGTTTCCGAGGGCGTGGCGTAGCCGCCGTAGAGCGCCACCATCACGCCGGTGAGCAGGACCACGAAGGGCAGGACCCGCGGCAGCGTCGAGAAGCGCTGCGCCATGCTGTACTGATCGTCGGCCAGGATCGGCGAGGCCGGTCCGCCACGCTCCATCACGGCCTTGGCCGCGGCGTATTCCGAGCGGAAGCGCACGATCGACCACGCCGCGAACAGGGCCACGAGCAGCAGCCCGGGTCCGATGCCGGCGAGGAACAGGCGTCCGAGCGACTGCTCGGCCGCCACCGCGTACAGGATCATGGTGATCGAGGGCGGCAGCAGGATTCCGAGCGTGCCGCCCGCCGCGATGATCCCGGCGGCGAAGCCCGGCGAGTAGCCGCGCTTGCGCATCTCCGGGATGCCGGCCGAGCCGATCGCCGAGCAGGTTGCCGGGCTCGAGCCCGCCATGGCGGCGAACAGCGCACAGGCGAACACGTTGGCGATGCCGAGACCGCCCGGGATGCGGTGCATCCAGGCGTGCATGGCCGAGTAGAGGTCCTGCCCGGCCTTGGACCGGCCGATGGCCGCACCCTTCAGGATGAAGAGCGGGATCGACAGCAGGGTGATGGAGGCCATCTCCTCGTAGACGTTCTGCGCCACCGTATCGAGAGAGGCGCCGGGCATGAACGCCACCATGAAGGCGAGCGCCACGAAGCCGAGGGCGAAGGCGATGGGGATGCCCGAGAGCATCGCACCCAGGGTCGCGCCCGCGTACAGGAAGCCGATCGCGGCCGTGCTCATCGTTCAACCTTCGCGGAAACGGTCTGACCCATCGGATCCGGTCCTCGAGGCGCAACCTCGGGCGCCCCGTGCATGTCGCGGTTGACGTCGGCCCCGAGCCCGATCTTGGGCTGTGCCCAGCCGGCGGCCCGCGGCCCGTAGGCCAGGCCCTCGGCGATCTGGAGGACGAACTGGATGCACAGCAGGCTCATCCCGACGGACATCAGCGTATAGGGGATCCAGAGGGGCGGCCCCCAGGTCGATTGCGAGACCTGCCCGTCGACCCAGGCCTCGTGATCCAGCGACCAGCTCTTCCAGGCGAAGAACAGGCAGAAGGCGAGGCTGACGATGTCGGCCAGCAGAAGGCGCACGCGGTTGGCGGCCGGCGGCAGGAGACCGGTCAGGGCCTCGATCGCGACGTGGCCGCGCTTGGCCTGGACGCCGGCGGCCGACAGGAAGGTGGCCCCGATGATCAGGAACACCGCCATCTCGTCCTGCCACTCCGTCGGTTCCTTCAGGAGATAGCGGACGACCACGCTGTGGGTCAGGACGAGGCAGGCCGCCACCAGGCAGAGGCCGCCGACCGCCAGGATCACTTGATTCAGCAGGCGCATCGTCCGGTCGAAGGCGCCGAGCAGGCCGGGCAGACGCGGCTCGGCCGCGCCCCGCGCCTCCGGAGCGGCCGTAGCCGCGTCGAAGCCGTGGCTCACGCGACCTGCTCCGCGAGCTTCAGCAGTTCCGCGCAGTTCGCGTTCTTGGCGGCGTAATCTTTCCAGGCCGTGTTGCGGGCGAGGTCCCGCCACTGACCCAGCGACTTCTCGTCAACCTGGACGACCTTGGCCCCGGCCTTGGAGAAGATCTCCTCGACCCGGGTGTCATCCTCCTTGGCGCCGGCTTGGCCGAAGGCCTCCAGCTCGGTGCCCACCGCCATGATCAGGTCCTGCTGCTCCTTCGGCAGGCCCGAGAACACGATCTTCGACATCATGATCGGCTCGAGCATGAACCAGTAGGAGCGCTCGCGGCCCGAAGTGAGGGCCTTGGACAGCTCTTCCAGGCGGAAGGAGATCAGGCTGGTGGACGAGGTGATCACCGCATCGCAGGCGCCGGTCTGCATCGCCGCGTAGGATTCGTTCGACGGGATGGAGAGGGTGGCTGCGCCGGCCTCTTTCATCATCATGTCCATCTCGCGCGAACCGCCCCGGACCTTCATGCCCTTGGCGTCGGCCGGCGAAACGAGGGCGCGCTCGCGGCTCGCGACGCCGCCGGCCTGCCAGACCCACGAGACCAGGACGATCCCCTTGGCGTCGAGGATTTCCGAGAGCTTGCGCCCGACCGGCGCCGCCTTCCAGGCCACCGCCTGGGCATAGGACGTCACCAGCGCAGGCATCAGGCCGATATTCAGCTCCGGCACCTCGCCGCCGGCATAGGGGCTCGGATAGAGCGACATGTCGAGGGCGCCCTTGCGCATCGCGCCGAACTGGGCGTTCGTCTTCATCAGCGAGGAGCCGGGATAGACTTGGACGTCCAGGGCGCCCTTCGAGCGCTCGCCGACCATCTTGGCGAACTTCCGGCACATGCGGTCGCGGAAGTCGCCCTCGTCGATGGTGCCGCCCGGGAACTGGTGGGACAGCTTCAGCGTGGTGGCGGCCTGGGCAGAGCCCAGCCCGAACCGCAGGACCGCCGGAGCCGCGAGCGTGGCCGCGATCAGCGAGCGACGAGTTGGCGTCATGGATTTCTCCCGCACCGCAAACAACGCGGCAAAGTTTTGTGCGCCGCAATAGTGGGGCGCTTCGTTGTATGCATGGAAAACCGCCTTGTATATTTTGTCAATGCTCCAGCATAATGTTCGCGTGCGTTGGACATCCGCCGGCCTCAACGGGCGGGACGACGCGCGGCCCGACGATCGGGGGAGGAACCAGGCGCATGAGCCACGCGCAACGGCTACGGCAGCGAATCGAGGACGAGATCGTGGCGGGCGAACTCGCGCTGGGATCGCGGCTCGATGAGAATCAGCTCGCGGCCCGTTTCGGGGTCTCGCGCACGCCGATCCGCGAGGCGCTGCTGCAGCTCGCCGTGACCGGACTCGTCCAGACGAAGCCCCGGCGCGGCGCCATCGTCAGTGCGCCCGAGCCACACCTGCTGCTGGCCATGTTCGAGACGATGGCGGAAATCGAGGCGGCGTGCGGTCGCCTCGCCGCACGCCGCCTCGTGGCCGAGGATGCCGCCGCGCTGCGCGCCGCCCTCGAAGGCTGCCGCGGGGCCCTGTCGACGGAGGATACCGAGGCCTATTACGCCGAGAATTACGTGTTCCATACGGTGGTGTATCGGGCCAGCCGCAACGCCTTCCTGGCGGAGCAGGCGTTGTCCCTGCACCGCCGTCTCGCGCCGTATCGGCGTCTGCAGCTGCGCGTGCGCCAGCGCCTGCCGCAATCGCTTGCCGAACACGAAGCGATCGTCGCTGCCATCATCGCCGGAGACGAAGTCGGGGCGGCCGAGGCGCTCCGGAGCCACGTCATCGTCCAGGGTGACCGGTTCACCGATCTGGTCGCGGGGTTGCGGGCGCAGAGCGCGGCCTGAAAGCTTCGACCTGTCCGGGTGCCTGACAATCATCCCGCGGCGCAGACCGCCCGCAGCGGGCCGCGAAGCCGGTGCGTCTTCATCGCCTCCTAACCGTGAAATCAGGTCGGACTGCGTAGGTGGTCCACCGGACTCGACCAGAAGTTGCAATCCCGGCATCCTTCACCCGGAACCCGGGAGGCACCATGCTGAAGGACGTTGTCAGGACTGCCGGCCGACGCGCGGGGGTGGATATCTTCCGGGCGAGCGGCGAAGCCTTCCGCTGGAGTCATACGGTCCACGATTACTATCCGGTCGTGCCGTCCGCGCGGTGGAAGCCGGGCCAGGCGCCGCACGGCCGGCTCAAAGCCGTCCTCGGCCAGAACCATGCGGCCTACGAGGCGTTCCTCACCGCCCTGGAAGCGCAGGCCGACCTGCTCCACAGCGTCCCGCACGACGCGCACGCTGCGGGTTCGGCTGCACCGCACTGGAACAACACGTGGTTCACCGCCCTCGACGGCGCCGCCCTGCTGACGATGCTGGCCTGGAAGCGCCCTGAACGATACTTCGAGATCGGCTCCGGGTGCTCGACCTGCTTCGCGCGCCACGCGATCGACACGCTGAAGCTGCCGACGCGGATCACCTCCATCGATCCGATGCCACGCCGCGAGATCGACGCCCTGTGCGACTGGACGGTCCGCAGCCCGCTGGAATCCTGCGACCTGAAGATCTTCGAGGAACTGAAGGCCGGCGACATCCTGTTCTTCGATGGATCGCATCGGTCCTTCGCGAATTCCGACGTCACGGTGTTCTTTTTCGAGGTGATGCCGCGCCTCGCGCCGGGCGTGATCGTACAGATCCACGACATCTTCATTCCGGACGATTATCCGTCAGCCTGGAATTGCCGCCTGTACAACGAGCAGTATCTTCTGGCCGCGATGCTGATGTGCGGCGCTCCGCCGTTCCGCGTGACCGTGCCGGTGATGTATATCTGTCAGGACCCGGCGATGAGCGCCCGGGTGAAGACGGTCTTTGCCGCCCGCGCGACCGGACCGGACATTCCGTTCCTCTACGCGAACGATTCCCGCACCCCGGGCGCGTCGTTCTGGTTCGAGATGACGGGGATGCCGGGCTGAGCCTTCAAGCAACCTCCGCCGCGCCGTAATTGGCGGCGATGACGGACTTCTTCCCGCGGATATGCTCGCGCATCAGGACGGCCAGGGCAGCGCCGTCCCGAGCACGGAGGAGTTCGATCATCCGTTCGTGCTCGGAGACCGCGCGGGCCCACTGATCCGGGGTCTGGTGCGCGGAATACCGCGACCTTTGGATCCGGCCGGACAGGCTCTCGTAGATATTCGCCAGAATGACGTTGCGACTGGCCGCCATGATGCCTTCGTGGATCCGGCGGTTGTGGCTGAAGTAGCCCGCCTCGTCGCCCGACTGCCAGGCCGCCACCATCGCGTCGTGGTCGACCGCGAGGGCGTCGATCTCGGCGTCGGTGATGGTGCGGCAGGCCAGGTCCCCGGCGGTCGCCTCGAGCCCGGCGATCACCTCCATCATTTCCTCGAGCTCGGTCTCCGAGATGCTGGCGACCCGCGCCCCGCGGTTCGGAAGCAGTTCGAGCAGCCCTTCCGTCGCCAGGATCTTGATCGCCTCGCGGAGCGGGGTCCGCGAGATCCCGAAGCGCTCCGTCAGCTCGCTCTCGTTGATCCGGGCCTTCGGCTCCATCTCCCCGGACCGGATCAGCTCCCGCATCCGGTCCGCGACCTCGTCGTGGAGGTAGCGGCGGCTGATGCCGATCCCGGGCTCGATCTTGTTCATGGTCCCCCGACACAAACCAGATCAGTGCGACCTGTTGTGTATGTGTAAGTCTCCGGCAATGGAGTGTCGAGGCACGAGGGCCCGATCG
Source organism: Methylobacterium sp. XJLW (assembly GCF_003254375.1). Lineage (NCBI taxonomy): Bacteria > Pseudomonadati > Pseudomonadota > Alphaproteobacteria > Hyphomicrobiales > Methylobacteriaceae > Methylobacterium > Methylobacterium sp. XJLW. The sequence continues at coordinate 3,788,773 of NZ_CP016429.1, forward strand.
AGAACGCGAGCCACATGTTCCGCCTCGAGACCGAGGCCATCGTGAATCTGATGTCGGCAGCTCGTCCCGTCGGCGATCACGAGATCGTCCGGCCCGGCGGCGCGCAGGGTCGGGAACAGCGACAGCTCTGCCATGGCGAAGGATGTCTCGATGGATTCCGGCCGATAGCCGAAGGCGCCGGCCATGCCGCAGCAGCTCGACTCGACGACCCGTAGGTCGAGCCCCGGCACGGCCCGGAGCACCGTCTCCACCGAGCCCATCACGCCGAACGACTTCTGGTGGCAATGGCCGTGCAGGTGCGCGACGCGCCCGCCCTGATCCGCGAACGGTAGCGCGATCCGGCCCGCCGTCAGGTCTGCCGCCAGCAGCTCCTCGAACAGGACGGACTGCCGCGCCAGAAGCGCCGAATCCGCACCGGGGAGGAGCGCTGTGAACTCGTCCCGGAACGTGAGCAGGCAGGATGGTTCCAGGCCGACGACCCGCGCGCCCGCGCGGACGAAGGGCAGAAGCGCGTCGAGGGTTCGGCGCGCCTCCAGCCGGGCCCGGTCCGTCTGGCCGGCGGAGAGCCACGTCCGGCCGCAGCAGAGCGGGCGCCGGCCGCGGGCCGGATAGACCCGATGCAGCCGGTAGCCCGCGGCCAGCAGCACGCGCTCGGCCGCCTCGAGATTCTCCCGCTCGAAGGCACGGTTGAAGGTGTCGCCGAAGAGGATCACGTCGCGGAAATCCCCCGCGACGTCGTGGGTATGCGCGGGTTCGCCCTGCTCGCTCCAGGGCCTACGCCAGCGCGGCAACGAGCGCCTAGCCGACAGGCCGGCGACGCGCTCCGACAGGGCCGCGAGGGCCGGGTACCGGTCGCGCAGGTTGAGGAACGGCGCGAGCTTCGCGGCCGCCCCGGCATAGAGCGGCATCATGGCGATGAGCCGTTCGCGGAGCGGCAGCCCGTGGCGGGCGTGGTAATGGTGCAGGAACTCGATCTTCATCTTGGCCATGTCCACGCCGGTCGGGCATTCCCGGCGGCAGGCCTTGCAGGAGACGCAGAGATCGAGAGTCCGCTTCATCTCCGGGCTGGTGAAGGCCTCCTTACCGAGCTGGCCGGAGATGGCGAGCCGCAGGGAATTGGCGCGGCCGCGCGTGAGGTGCTGTTCCTCCCCCGTCACCCGGTAGGACGGGCACATGGCGCCGCCGGCGAGCTTCCGGCAGGTGCCGTTGTTGTTGCACATCTCGACGGCGGAGCCGAAGCCGCCCCAATCCGACCAGTCGAGCGCCGGCTTTATCGGCTCCGTCACCGTGTAGTCGGGCTTGAAGCGGAACAGAGACCGGTCATCCATCGCGAGCGGGCGCACGATCTTGCCGGGGTTGAGGCGGTTCTCGGGATCGAACGCGTCCTTCACGTCCTCGAAGGCGCGCGTCAGGACCGAGCCGAACAGCGGCTCGATGTATTCCGAGCGTGAGATGCCGTCGCCATGCTCGCCGGAATACGAGCCCTTGTAGCGGCGCACCAGCTCGGAGGTCTCCTCCGCGATCGCGCGCATCCGGCGGACGTCGCCAGCCTCCTTCATGTCGAGGATCGGGCGAACGTGCAGGCAGCCCACCGAAGCGTGGGCGTACCACGTGCCGCGGGTGCCGTGCTTGGCGAAGACCGCCGTGACCGCGTCTGTGTAATCGGCGAGGTGCTCCAGCGGGACGGCGCAATCCTCGATAAAGGAGACCGGCTTGGCGTCGCCCTTCATGGACATCATGATGTTGAGGCAGGCCTCGCGAACCTCCCACACCGATTTCTGGCGGGCGGGCTCGACCACCTCCACGACGGCGTCCGGGAAGCCGTGATCGGCCATGCAGGCGTCGAGGCGCTTCAGGTCGCGCGTCACGGCGGCGAGGTCGTCGCCGGCGAATTCGGTGAGCAGCAGGCAGTTCGGCTGTCCGCGGGTGATGTCGGCCAGCGTCGTGCGGAACAGCGGGATATCGGCGCCGAGCACGAGGACGTTGTTGTCGACGAGCTCGACCGCCACCGGGTCCAGGCCGACGATGTGCCGGGTCGTCTCCATGGCGGCCCGGAAGGATGGGAAGTGGCACACGCCCATCACCCGATGCGTCGGCAGGCGCGAGAGCTTCAGCGTCACCGCCGTGGTCGCGGCCAGCGTGCCCTCGGATCCGACGAGCAGGTGCGCGAGGTTCGGCTGCGCTTCGATCAGCGCGTCGAGGTTGTAGCCGCCGACGCGGCGCTGGACCTTCGGGAAGCGCGCCTCGATCTCGGCGCGGTGATCCTCGGCGAGGCCGCGCATCCTCGCGGCCAGCGCCGCCGCCCGATCCGAGCCGTTCACGCCCGACCGGACGTCACCGGTCAGTCCGAAGCCGAAGGCCTCGCCGTCGTGGAACAGCGCCTCCATCGCCAGGACGTTGTCGCTCATCTTGCCGTAGCGCAGGGAGCGGGCGCCGCAGGAATTGTTGCCCGCCATACCGCCGATGGTGCAGCGGGTCGCCGTCGAGGGCTCGACGGGGAAGAACCATCCGTCGGCCTTCACCCGGGCGTTCAGCCGCTCCAGCACCATGCCGGGCTCGACCGTGATCGTGCCCGCCTCCGGATCGTAGGCCCGGACGCCGTTGAAGTACCGCGAGCAGTCGACCACCAGGCCCGAACCGATCGGCTGGCCGTTCTGCGACGTGCCACCGCCGCGCAGGATCACCGGCGCGCCGTGTTCGGCGGCGATGCGCAGGGTTGCGGCGATGTCGGCCGCGGAGCGCGGCAGCACCACGCCGGCCGGCATGATCTGGTAGATCGACGCGTCCGTGCTGTAGCGTCCACGCGTGAACGCGTCGAACCGCGCCTCGCCCTGGAGCTGCTCCGCCAGCCTGCGCGGCAATCCGGCTTCCAGGCGCGCCGCGGCCCGCGGCGCCGGGGCATGCGCCCTCGCTTCCGTCACGATCGATCCCTCCCGTGATGGGACATGCCCACCTGACGGGAAATGTATTCAAAATTCAGTGCGGAGCAAATTGGCCGCGCTGTCGCGCTGGAGAGCGGGCTCGCGATGCCCTGTGCAGCCGTAGGCCCGGAGGGCCGTCGCAAGGGTTGCTCAGGACACCGCATGTTTCAACCCCGCGGCCGACCCGGGGAACAGGCCTCAGTGGTTGTCCCGCGGCACTCCGGAGACCTGCGCGACCTTCTGGAACTTCACCGCGCCTTTGAGCACCATGCCCTGATCGAGCTGATCGACCTGATCGCGATAGATCTCCTGCCACGGAGTCTGGGTCGCCGGGTAGGGATAGCCGCCGCGCGCCTCCAGATCCGCGCGCCGGCGGGCGAGGTCGTCGGCCGGGAGCAGGATGTCGGCGCTCCGGCGATTGAGGTCGATGCGGATACGGTCGCCGGTCTGCAACAGGGCCAGCCCGCCCCCGGCGGCCGCCTCGGGCGAGGCGTTCAGGATGGCGGGCGTCCCGGAGGTGCCGGATTGCCGGCCGTCGCCGATGCAGGGCAGAGCGGTGACACCGCGCCGGATCAGCGATCCCGGCGGCTGCATGTTCACCACCTCGGCGGCGCCGGGATAGCCGATCGGTCCGGCTCCGCGCATGATCAGGATCGTGTTCTCGTCGATGTCGAGCGCCGGGTCGTCGATCCGTGTGTGGTAGTCCTCCGGTCCGTCGAACACGATGACGCGCCCCTCGAAGGCCATCGGGTCGTTCGGATTGCGCAGGTAGCGGGCCGCGAACTCCTCGGAGATCACGCAGGTCTTCATGATCGCCGAATCGAACAGGCTACCCTTGAGGTTCAGGAAGCCCGCGCGCTCCATCAGCGGCGCGCCATAGGCGCGGATCACGTCGCGGTTCCAGCTGTGCCGGCCGCGGTAGTTCTCGCCCACGGTTCGGCCGTTGCAGGTCAGGGCGCCCTCGTGGACCTTCCCGGCGTCGATCAGCTCCGCGAAGACCGCCGGAAGGCCGCCGGCGCGAAAGTACTCCTCGCCGAGCCAGCGTCCGGCGGGCTGCATGTCCACCAGGAGAGGGATCTCGAATCCGACCCGCTCCCAGTCGTCGCAGGTCAGCGGAACACCGATGTGCTTCGCGATCGCGTTGATGTGGACCGGCGCGTTGGTCGAGCCGCCGATCGCCGCGTTGGCCACGATGGCGTTCTCGAAAGCTTCGCGGGTGAGGATGTCGGAGGGCTTGAGGTCCTCCCAGACCATCTCGACGATCCGTTGGCCGGTGGCGTAGGCGGCTTGCCCGCGCTCGCGGTAGGGGGCCGGGATCGCCGCCGAGCCGGGCAGGGCGAGACCGAGCGCCTCGGCGAGCGCGTTCATCGTGGAGGCCGTGCCCATCGTGTTGCAGTGGCCCGTGGACGGCGCCGAGGATCCGACGATGTCCATGAACTGCTGGAAGTCGATGTCGCCCGCCGCGTGCCGCTCCCGGGCCTTCCAGACGATGGTGCCCGAGCCGGTCAGCTCCTTGTGGAAGTAGCCGTTGAGCATAGGCCCGACATTCAGCGAGATCGCCGGGATGTTGACCGTGGCCGCCGCCATCAGACAGGCCGGCATGGTCTTGTCGCAGCCGGTGAGCAGGACGACGCCGTCGAGGGGATAGCCGTACAGCACCTCCACCAGGGACAGGTAGGCGAGGTTTCGGTCGAGGGACGCGGTCGGACGCTTGCCGGTTTCCTGAATCGGATGGCAGGGGAATTCGAAGGCAACGCCGCCGGCCGCCGTGATGCCTTCCCGGACCCGCTTGGCGAGTTCGAGATGGTGGCGGTTGCAGGGAGACAGGTCGGACCCCGTCTGGGCGATGCCGATCAGAGGTTTGCCCGAACGCAACTCCTCCGGCGTCAGTCCATAGTTGAGGTATCGCTCCAGATAGAGCGCGGTCATGCCGGGATTGTGCGGGTTGTCGAACCACGCCTTGGAGCGCAGGTCAGATGGCGTGATCCGGCGTTTGTCGCTCATGGTCGCTTCCTCGCATCCTGTGGCCGGCGCGGACGGTCCGGCTCCTGTCTTCGGCAGCGGCCGCAGGACGCGTGACCGCGGTCGCGGCGCCCCGGACTCGGTTTTGGATACTCCGGCGCATCAGGCAGGGCAGCCTCATCGGCGCTGGATTGATTTCAGGACAGCATCCGCGTGTCACCGTCGATGGAAATGGCCTGACCCGAGATGGTCCGGCCGCGGGGCGAGCAAAGCAGCAGGATCTGGTCGGCGAGCTGCCGGGCGGTGACGTAGTCCTTGACCGAAACGAACGAGAAGGCGCGGGCTTCCATCTCGGCGAAGCTCGTGCCCTGCTGCTGGGCCTTCGATTCGAGCACCCGGCGCTGCCGGTCGCCGGCCACCAAGCCCGGCAGGATCGCATTCACCCGGATGCCGGACCCGCCGAGTTCGATCGCCAAAGACTTGGTGAAGCCGATGACCCCCCATTTGGCCGCCGCGTAGGGGCTGCGCAGGGCGAAGCCGAACTTGCCGGCCGCCGAGGACAGATTGACGATCGAGGCGTTCGGGCTTTGGCGCAGATGGGGCACCGCGAGGCGCGCGCAGTTGAACTGGCTGGTCAGGCACACGGTGAGACATCGGTCCCACTCTTCGGGGGCGATCTCCTCGACCCGGCCGGTCGGGCCGGCGATGCCGGCATTGTTGATCAGCACGTCGATGCCACCGAGGAACTCGACCGCGCGGTCCATCATCGTGGCGACGCCATCGCGGTCGGCGACATCGGTCCGGATACGGCCGACCGCGTCCGGCAGACCGGCCAGTGCCTCGCTGTCTACGTCGCAGGCGAAGACACGCGCCCCTTCCTCCAGGAAGGCCTCGACGATCCCGCGGCCGATTCCGGCAGCACCCGCCGTCACCAAGACACGCAGGCCGGCAATCCCCAGATCCATGATCAGTCCTCTCCCTGAACGTCCCGCAATCCGCCGCGGGTCAAGATGAACTCCGCGGCTTCCCGGATGTCGGCCGCGATCGCGGCGGCGGCGGCCGCGCCGTCCCGGTTCTCGATCGCCACCACGGCCTCGGCGTGCCGCCGAAGCGCGAAACCCTGGCGCAGCCGCTCCGGATGGGCGCGCAGATCCAGATTGATCACCGGGCCCGCCTTCAGCCAGAGCCGGGCGATGATCTCCTGCAGGGGACCGAGTCCGCAGGCACCGTAGATCGCGAAATGCAGATCGCGGTTGAGTTGCACCGCGCGCGCCCGGTCGGGCTCTGCCGCCTCCGCTTCCGCCCGGAACGCGGCCTCGGTCCGCCGGATCGCTGCGAGTTCCGTGGCGGTCCTTAGCTCGGCCGCACGGGCCACGGCGATGCCCTCCACGGCGATGCGGGTCTCGACCAGAGCCCGGAAGGCGTCCGCGCTCATGACCGGCACCCGGATCACCCGGTTCGGAGCCACTTCCAGCACGCCGTCCGCCGCCAGACGGCTCACCGCCTCGCGGACCGGCATGACCGAGACGCCGAGCGCCGCCGCGCTCTGGCGCAGGGACAGCCGGTCGCCCGGCGCCAGCCGTCCCGAGGCCAGGAGGTCCGACAGGGCTTCATAGACGGTGTCGGACAGGGTCCGCCGTTCGAGCAGAGGCAGTTCGGCAAGGACCGATGTGGAATTCATATGCCGACCCTAGACGGATCCGGCACTATCGCGCTAGTGATCTGTGATCACAGTTTGGGTGAGGGCCGCCAGAGCCCACAACAACAACCCGGCTGGAGGAAACGCACGGGAGCGGAACGATGACGGACCGGTTCGGGGATTCCCTTTCTCGCCGCAGCCTTCTGAAAGCCGGCGGCGCAGCGCTTCTCGCGCCGGCTCTTGCGAGCCCGGCCCTGTCGCAGGGTCAGTCGGACGTGATCCGGATCGGGCACCTGACGCCGCGGACCGGCTTCCTCGGACCGCTCGGCGAGTTCGCCGTGCAGGCGGCGCAGCTCGCGGTCGAGGAGATCAATGCCGCGGGCGGCATCGCGGGTCGGAAGGTCGAGCTTCTCTCCGAGGACAGCGTCAACCCGCAGACTGCCTCGGCCAAGGCCGAGCGCATGGTCCAGCGGGACCGCGTGGCGTGCCTCGTCGGCGAGATCAACTCGGCTTCGGCGCTGGCGATCAGCCAAGTGGCTCAGCGGGAGAAGATCCTATTCATCAACACCGGCGCCAATTCGGACGCGCTGCGCGGCTCCGACTGCAAGCGCTTCATGTTTCACGTCGAATCGCAGAACACCATGATGGTGCGCGCCTGCGGGCGGGCGCTGCTCGACCGGGGCCTGATCAAGGGTCGCAAGGTCTACGCGCTCACAGCCGACTACGCCTTCGGCCACGACCTGTTGAAGCAGGCCAAGAAATACTTCGCGGCCAACGACGCGACGCTCGTCGGCGAGGATCTGATCCCCACCGAGCTCACGGACTTCTCGCCCTTCCTGCTCAAGCTCCGTCAGGCCAAGCCGGACCTCGTGATCTGCAACCTCGCGGGCGCGCAGATCACCAATTTCCTCAAGCAGTACAGCGAGTTCGGCCTGCCGTTCCCGGTCGCCGGCTTCGGCTTCGACACGGCGCTCGCCTGGGGTGCCGGGCCCGGCAACTTCCTCGGAACCTGGCCGGTGATCTGGCATCACCAGATCGACTCGCCCTCGGCGAAGACGTTCGTCGCCGCCTTCAAGGCCAAGTACAAGAAGCCGCCGGAGAACCAGGGCTGGGGTGACTACACCGCGCTCAAGATCGTTGCGCAGTCGATGAACGAGCTGAAGGCGACCGAGTCGATCAAGGTGGTCGAGCACCTGGAATCGGGCGCGAAGTTCGACATCGCCAAGGTCCGCGAGGGCTATTTCCGCCCGTGGGACCACGAATTGATGCAGGAGATGTTCGCGATCACCGCCCTGCCGGCGGATCAGGTCAAGAACCCCTACGACATCTTCACCTCGACCGGGCCGCTCCCCGGTCCCGGCGAGAGCCTGGAGGTCCTCGCCACCACCCGTGACGAGAACGCCTGCACCTTCCCGGCGTGAGGCCGTCATGCAGCTCGTCTTCATCCTGGAGCAGGTGCTCAACGGCCTGCTGATCGGCGTGCAATATCTGCTGATCGCGCTTGGCCTGTCGCTGATCTTCAGCCTCGGCGGCATCGTGAACCTCGCTCACGGTGCCTTCTACGCCATCGGCGCCTACCTGACCGTGCTGCTGACGCCCTCGATCGGTTTCGGCGGCGCCCTCATCGCATCTCCCCTGGCGGTGGGGGTGCTCGGGCTTGTGATCGAGCGCTTCCTGTTGCGGCGCTTCTACCGCGGCGATCCGACCCTCGGCCTGCTCCTCACATTCGGACTCGCCATGGTGGCCGAGCAGGCCCTGCGCATGGCCTTCGGGGCGGCGCCGGTGCCGTTCGGGATCCCGACATGGCTGCGCGGTCAGGTCTTCATCGGCGACCTGATCTACTCGCGCTACCGGCTCTCGATCCTCGTGGTGGCTGTGGCCTGCGTGGCCGGCCTTTGGCTGCTCCTGACCCGCACCAGCTTTGGGCGCGTGGTCCGGGCCGGCGTGCAGAACCCCGACATGGTCGCGGCCCTCGGCATCTCGCTCCGGCCCTACATGACCGCCGTTGTCACCATCGCGGTGGGACTCGCGGCGCTGGCCGGGACCATGATGGCCCCGGTCACAGGGGTCCAGCCCGCCATGGGCGCCGAGATCCTCACCTTCGCCTTCGTGGTGGTGGTGATCGGCGGCCTCGGCTCTTTCTGGGGGGTGGTGCTCGCCGCGCTGATCGTCGGCGTGGTCCGGGGCCTCACCGCCTACGCCTATCCGCCGGCCACCGAGGCCGCCGTCTACGCCCTCATGGTGCTCGTCCTGCTGCTGCGCCCGCGCGGCCTGTTCGGCGAGCACATCGCCCGGTTCGAGTGAGCGGAGAGCGTCCCATGTCCGGAACCGCCGAGCCGCTGCCGCTCGCCCTGCCGCAGCGCGGCCTGATCCTGCGCGAGAGCCGCCAGCTCTGGGCGGCGCTCGCCGCCCTCATCGTCCTGCCCTTCGCCCTCGACGCCATTGGCCTGACGCTGATCACCGCCACCGACGTGGTGATCTTCGCCCTGGCCGTGCTCGGCCTGAACATCCTGGTCGGCTGGACCGGGCTCACCTCCTTCGGCCATGGGGCCTGGTTCGGGATCGGCGCCTACGCGGTGGCGATCCTGCAGACGCGGCTTGTCCCCGGCGACATGGCGCTGCCGCTCCTCGGCGCCCTGGCGATCACCGGAGTCGCGGCTCTGGCGGCCGGAGCCCTGATCTTGCGACGGCGGGGTGTCTACTTCTCGCTGCTGACGCTCGCCTTCACGGCGATGCTCTACGCCATCGCGTTCCGCTGGACCGACCTGACCGGCGGCGAGAACGGCATCGGCAACCTGCACCGCTGGGCGGTGCTGCAGGAGCCCGGCGCCTACTACGCGGCGGTGTCGGGTATCGCCTTCGCGGTGCTGGTCGCGCTCTGGCGGTTCCGGCGCTCGCCGATGGGCACGGTACTCGTGGCGATCCGCGAGAACGAGCAGCGTGCCGGCTTCCTCGGCTACGCCACCAACCGCTACAAGCTCGCGGCCTTCGTGATCTCGGCGACGATCACCGGGCTGGCCGGGGCGCTCTCGGCCTACAGTCATCGCTTCACCTCGGCCGACCCGATCTCCATCGCGTTCTCGGGCGAACTGCTCGCCATGGTGGTGATCGGCGGGATGCGCTCGTTCCTCGGGCCGGCCCTCGGCGCGCTGTTCTACATCCTGTTCCGGGAGTTCCTGTCGATCTACACCGCCGACTGGCTGCTGTATTTCGGGCTGCTGTTCGTCGCCTTCATCGTGTTCTCGCCGGACGGGCTGGTCGGCATCGCGGCGCGGCTGCTCAAGCCGTTCCGGCGCGTCCCGACCGAGGGCGCGGCCATGGCGGCCCGCCGCGCCGGCGCCTCGGGCCGCGTCCCGGCGCGCTTCATCGCCGAGGGACGCGGCACGGGACCGGTTCTCGTCGCCGATGCCATCAGGAAGAACTTCGGCCCCGTGAACGCGGTGCGGGGCGTCTCCTTCGCGGTGGCGGACAAGACGCTTCACGCCCTGATCGGCCCCAACGGTGCCGGCAAGACCACGGCCTTCAATCTGCTTTCCGGCATGTTCCGGCCGAGCGGCGGCAGCATCCGCCTCGACGGTCAAGAGATCGCCGGCCTGGAACCGCACGCGATCACCCGGGCCGGACTCGGGCGCTCGTTCCAGATCACCAACCTGTTCCCGGGCCTCTCGGTGCAGGAGAACGTCCGCCTGGCGGTGCAGGCGCGCCACGCGGCGCATTTCAGCCCCTGGCGGGACGCCCTTTCGATCCGCGCGATCGCCGACGACACCGCCGAGCTGCTGCGCTGGACGGGCCTCGCCGGGATCGAGCGGGCCGAGGCCGGCAGCCTGTCCTACGGCGGCCAGCGGCTCCTCGACATGGGGCTGGCGCTGGCCACGCAACCCCGCGTGCTGCTTCTCGACGAGCCGCTCGCCGGCTTGGCCGCCGCCGAGCGCGAGCGCGTCGGCGAGCTGATCAAGGCGCTCTCGGCCGACATCCCGGTCCTGCTCGTGGAGCACGACATCGACCGCGTGTTCCGTCTGGCCGACCGCGTCACCGTGATGGCCGACGGCGCCGTGCTGGTCGACGGCTCCGTCGCGGATGCCCGGGACGATGCCCGGGTCCAGGCGGTTTATCTCGGATCGGGCACGGCGGCGATCGCCGCGAAGCCGCGCGCCAGCGCCGCCGAGGCCGAGACGCTGCTCGCCATGGAGGGCGTCGATACCTTCTATGGCAAGTCGCACATCCTCAACGGGGTCAACCTCACGGTGAACCGGGGTGAGGTGGTGGCGCTCCTCGGCCGCAACGGCGCCGGCAAGTCGACCCTGCTCAAGACGTTGATCGGCACAGCATCACCGGCCGCCGGCCGGATCGTGCTCGCCAACCGGGACATCGCGGGCCTCTCGCCCGACAAGATCGCTTGGCTCGGCATCGGCTACGTGCCGCAGGGGCGGGCGCTGTTCGCCGGGATGAGCGTCGCCGAGAATCTGGGCCTCGGTCGTCTGCGGCGGCTCACCGGTGCCGGCATCCATTGGGACGAGGAGAAGGTTCTGGAGTTCTTCCCGCGGCTCAAGGAGCGCTGGACCGTCGATGCCGCCCGCCTGTCGGGCGGCGAGCAGCAGATGGTGGCGGTGGCGCGCGCGCTGTCGGGCGATACGCGGCTCCTGCTTCTCGACGAGCCGTTCGAAGGCCTGTCGCCGGCCGTGACCGAGGAGCTGTTCGAGGCCTTCGACCGGCTGCGCCGCGAGATCGCGATCATCCTGGTGGACCATCACCTCGATCTGGCGCTGGCCCTGTCCGACCGGACCGTAGCGCTGGAGCGGGGCAGCGTGCAGTGGGCGGGCGAGTCGCGCCTCTTGCGCGAAGATCAGGAGCTGAGACGGAAGGTGCTGTGGCTATGACCGAAAGCGTCGCAATCGTCGGCGCCGGCCTGATCGGCCGGGCCTGGGCGATGATCTTCGCCCGTGCCGGCTGGGACGTGCGGCTGTTCGATTCCGCCGAAGGCGTCGCCGAGGCCGCGCTTCCGCTCTGCGCCGAAGGCCTCCGCACCCTGGCGGCCAACGGGCTCTGTACCGATCCAGAGGGAGCTGCCGGGCGCATCCGGAGCGCGGGGAGTCTCGCCGCCGCCCTCGACGGTGTGGACTTCGTCCAGGAGAACGGGCCCGAGCGGCTCGACGTCAAGCGGACCCTCTTTGCCGAGCTCGATGCCCACGCGCCGCGGGACGCGGTGATCGCGTCGTCCTCATCGGCCATCCGCTGCTCGCTGTTCACCGAGGATCTGCCGGGTCGGGCGCGCTGCCTCATCGGCCATCCGGTGAATCCGCCGCACCTGATCCCGCTCGTGGAGATTTCCGGCGCGCCCTGGACCGATCCGGCGGCTCTGGCACGAGCGCGAGCGGTGTACGAGGCCATCGGACAGGTCCCCATCACGGTGCTGAAGGAGATCGAGGGCTTCATCCTCAACCGGCTTCAGGGCGCCCTGCTGGCGGAGGCGTTCCGTCTCGCCTCGGAGGGCTATGTCACCCCGCAGGATCTCGACAAGACCGTCGCGGACGGGCTCGGCCTGCGCTGGAGCTTCATGGGACCGTTCGAGACGATCGAGCTGAACGCGCCGGGCGGCATCGCCGATTACTGCGCCCGCTATACCGGCTTCTACAAAAGCCTGGCCGCCGATCCGGCGCCGCCTTCGGTCTACGAGGCGCCGGCCACCGAGGCGATCCTGGCCAAGTGGCAGCCGCCGGACGATCTACCCGCACGCATGGACCGCCGCGACACGCGGCTGGCGGCGCTCCGGGCCCACAAGGCTTCACAGAAGGACTGAGCATGGCCTCACAGCGGAAAGTCATCATCACCTGCGCGGTGACGGGCGCGATCCACACGCCCAGCATGTCGCCGCACCTGCCCGTGACGCCTGAGGAGATCGCCGACGCCGCCATCGGCGCCGCCGAGGCCGGCGCCGCCATCGTGCATCTGCATGCCCGCAATCCGGTGAACGGCCAGCCCGACCAGACACCCGAGGCCTTCGCCAAGTTCCTGCCGGTGATCAAGCAGCGCTCGAACTGCGTGGTGAACATCACCACCGGCGGCGCGCCGACCATGTCGATCGAGGAGCGGGTGCGCCCGGCCGCGACCTTTCAGCCGGAGGTCGCCTCCCTGAACCTCGGCTCGATGAATTTCGGCCTGTTCGGGATGCTCGACCGCTTCAAGGACCTGAAGCATCAGTGGGAGCGGGACTATCTCGGCAACAAGGACATCATCTTCCGCAACACCTTCGGCCAGATCGAGCACATCCTGACGACCTGCGGTCCGAACGGGACGAAATTCGAGTTCGAGTGCTACGACACCGCGCATCTCTACAATCTGAAATACTTTTTCGACCGCGGCCTCGTGCAGGCGCCGCTGTTCATCCAGACGGTGTTCGGACTGCAGGGCGGGATCGGCGCGCATCCCGACGACGTGATGCACATGAAGCGCACCGCCGATCGGCTGTTCGGCGATCAGTACCGCTGGTCGGTGCTCGGGGCGGGTCGCAATCAGATGAACATCGCCGCCATGGCGGCCGCGATGGGCGGCAACGTCCGCGTCGGCCTCGAGGACAGCCTGTGGGACGGGCCCGGCAAGCTCGCCGAGACCAACGCCGCGCAGGTGCGCCGCGTCCGGTCGATCATCGAGGGGCTCGGCCTCGCCGTCGCGTCGCCCGATGAGGCGCGCGAGATGCTGGCGCTGAAGGGCGGCGACAAGGTCGCGTTCTGACAGCGCGTCCTGCGAATCGGGACAGTGCGTCGCGATTGGCGAAGCGCACTGTCCCCCGCCGCGGGGTTTCGCGAGCCCGGGCCCTCCTGGCGACCAGGGCAAAGCCGCTCAGCGGAGCGAGCCATCGGCGAGCGTGCCCGGCTGGATGTTCCCGCTCCGCGCAAAAGCCGGGTCGGCAGCCTCTCAAGGCTGACCGAACACCCGTTCGAGATCCGCCTCGATGACGCCGTCGATCTCCAGGATCTTCAACCGGCTCTGATCGCCGGCGACGATGCGGACCGAGCGGCGTCCGACCTTGAGCGCCTTGGCGATCATCGCCACGAGGGCCTCGTTGGCGGCACCCTCCACCGGTGGCGCCGCGACGCGCGCCTTCAGGTAGGGCTGGCCCTTCTCGTCCCGTGCCCAGCCCTCCGCCGCGTCGCGGCCGCCACGCGGCGTGAGGCGGACAGCCAGCCGGGTTGCCACGGGCGATCGCTCAGAAGATCTTGCCCGGATTCAACCGCCCGTCCGGATCGAGCGCCCGCTTGACCATCCGCATCACGGCGATCTCCTCAGGCGAGCGCGACAGTTTCAGCTTGCTCCGCTTCTCCAGCCCGATCCCGTGCTCTGCCGAGACGGAGCCGTTCAGCTCCGCGAGGGGCTCGTAGATCGCCGCGTCGATGGCGGCGTTGCCGGCGACGTCGAGGCGGGTCGTGTTCCAGTGCAGGTTGTTGTCGCCGATATGCCCATAGACGACGGCCCGGCAGCCCGGGATTGCCGCGAGCCGGTCGAGCGCTCCGCGGACGTAGCCATCCATCCGCGACAGCGGCACGCTGACGTCGAAAGCGCGTTCGATCCCGTCGGCATTCAGATGCTCCACGCGGTCGCGGATGCGCCACATGCCCCGGCGCTGCTCCTCCGAGGCGGCGACAGCGGCGTCGAGGATCGTGCCTTCGCCCATCAGCCCTTCGAGGAGGCTCAGAAAACGGTCAGATTCCTCGACGACGCACTCGATCTCGATGATCGCGTAGAACGGATAGTCATGGCCGAGGGGCGGAGTCGCCCGTCCGGCTGCCGTCATCAGGCGGTAGAAATCCGGCCACAGCCCCTCGAAGGAGGACACGCGTCCCTGGAAGGCGCTTTGAGCTGCCCGCAGCACCCGCGCGCCGTCATCCACCCCCGGGCAGGCGATGAGTGCCGTCGCGTAGCCGGCCGGCTCGGGGCGCAGGCGCAGGACGGCCCGCGTGACGATGCCCAGCGTGCCTTCGGTGCCGAGGAACAGCTGCTTCAGGTCGAGCCCGGTGTTGTTCTTGATGAGGGGGCGCATGGACGACACCACGGTGCCGTCGGCGAGCACGGCCTCCAGGCCGAGCACCATCTCCCGCATCATGCCGTAGCGCAGGACGCGCAGGCCCCCGGCATTGGTCGAGATCGCGCCGCCGATGGTCGCCGAGCCGCGGGCGCCGAGGTCCAGGGGAAAGAACAGCCCGGCCGCCGAGGCCGCGTCCTGCACGCTCTCGATGGTGGCGCCGGTCCCGACCACCACCGTCATGCCCAGCGGATCCACCGGCTCGATGCCGGTCATCCGCTCCGTCGACAGCGTGATCTCGTCAGGCTGGCAGAGCGTCCCGTCGACGAGGCCGGTGGCTCCGCCGCGGGGCACCACGGCGACGCCGGATTCGTGGCACGCTGCCATGACCGCGCTGGTCTCCTGCGTGCTGCGGGGTCGAACGAGTGCCAGAGCGGCGCAAGGCTCGGCCGGGCGCGTCCAGTTGGCCGAGCGCCCGCGGAGCTCCGCGCCCGTGACGAGGCCGGACGGTCCGACGATCGCGGCGAGGCGGTCGAGGAAGGCGGCGTCGGTCATCAGCATCATCTCAGGCTTGGTCTGGTCGCCGCGTCGGGCGGCACTCCGCGCGACGCTCTCTCATAGAATCTTCCGCGCCGCGAGGTTTCGCATCAGTGCGCGGGCGCCGAACGTCCAGGGCTCGCAGGCGTCGCAGGGGCGCATGCGGTTGACGAGGCTGCCGAGCTCCGGGCTCGCCACCACGACGCGGTCGCCCTCGGCATGGGTGAAGCCGAGGCCGGGCCCGTGCCGGTCCTGGATCGGCGCGAACATCGTGCCGAGGAGGAGCAGGGCCCCATCCGGGTAATTGTGCGTGCGCCCCATGAGCGCCTCCGCGAGTTCCTCCGGATCGCGGCTGATCTCGGCGAGCGGCGAGGTGCCCTCAAGCCGGAAGCCATCCGTCCCGGTGACCTCGAGGGTCACCGTGGTCCGGCGGACATCGTCGAGACCGAACGTGTCGTCGAACAGGCGGAGGAACGGGCCGACGGCGCAGGAGGCGTTGTTGTCCTTGGCTTTGCCGAGGAGCAGCGCCGATCGCCCTTCGAAGTCGCGCAGATTCACGTCGTTGGCGAGGGTCGCGCCGACGATTCGCTGGTCGGAGGCGATGGCGAGGGCCACTTCGGGTTCGGGATTGTTCCAGCGCGAATCCGGGTGCAGGCCCGCATCCGCGCCGCACCCCACCGCCGAGAGCGGCTGTGCCTTGGTGAAGATCTCGGCATCGGGGCCGATGCCGACCTCGAGATACTGGCTCCAGGCCCCTTGCGCGACCAGCACCGCCTTGAGCGCCGTGGCCTCGGGCGATCCGGGCTTCAGCCGACGCAGGTCGTGGCCGACCAAGCGCTCGACCTCGGCACGGATCGCCGCAGCGGCGGCGAGATCGCCCCGGGCGCGCTCCTCGATGACCCGCTCCAGCATGGAGGTGGCGAAGGTCACGCCGGCCGCCTTGAGCGCCTGCAGATCCACCGGTGCGAGGAGCCAGGGCCGGGCCGGGTCGCGGTCGTCCGGCGGCGTGTTCGCCAAGATGGCGTCCAGGCTTGCGAGATCCTCGCCCGCCGCGCCGCGCAGGGCCGTTCCCGGGTCGCGCGCCTCGCACAGGTCGCTGACCGTCGGGAAGGCCGCGGTGATGTCGACGACGCGAGCCTCACCCACGGAATCGGCGCGGATCGCCACGACGCTCGGCCCGGCCGCATCGGGACGCCAGACCCGGCCCACGAGCGCGCCACGGCATCCGTCGGCGGGGAGGATCTCCCGTGCAGTCAGACCCGATGACGACATGCGCTCACCTCTCTCGGATGTCCGGGAACCGGGCAGCCCGCTGCGACGGGGGTTCGGTGCCACGATTCCGGATCGGCCTGCCGGCAGCGAGGCCGGATCGCGGTCCCATACCATCCCCGGCGCGCCGAGACGCGACGGTTGGTTTCACCGCGGCGCCCTCGTCACGGGTACAGATCGCGTCGCCTGACAGAACGAAGATTATCTGTAGCTTTACCCAGGTCCCCGCTTGCTTTCCCCCGGCCCCTCCTTTGTACTGCCGCCCTAGAGCCGCCGATAGAGCGGCCTTGATCGGGAGGAAGCATGGCCTCGGTGGGAATCCGCGAGGTTCGCAAGGCTTTCGGGTCGACGAACGTCCTGCACGGCGTGTCCGTGGACATCCGGGACGGGGAATTCGTGATCCTGGTCGGTCCGTCGGGGTGCGGAAAATCGACGCTTCTGCGGATGATCGCCGGGCTGGAAAATATCTCCGGCGGCGAAATCCGGATCGGCGAGCGCGTCGTGAATGATGTTCCGCCGAAGGAGCGGGACATCGCCATGGTGTTCCAGAATTACGCGCTCTACCCGCATCTCACGGTCCGCGAGAACATGGCGTTCTCGATGCGGATCCGGAAGGCCGCGGCCTCCGAGATCGACCTGCGCGTGAACAAGGCGGCGCAGATCCTCGGTCTCACCCACCTGCTCGACCGTTACCCGCGCCAGCTCTCAGGCGGCCAGCGCCAGCGCGTCGCCATGGGCCGGGCGATCGTGCGCGACCCGCAGGTGTTCCTGTTCGACGAGCCGCTCTCGAATCTCGACGCCAAGCTGCGCGTGGCGATGCGCACCGAGATCAAGGAGCTGCACCAGCGCCTGAAGACGACGACCATCTACGTCACCCACGACCAGATCGAGGCGATGACCATGGCCGACCGGATCGTGGTGATGCACGACGGGGTCGTGGAGCAGATCGGGCCGCCCCTCGAACTCTACGACCGGCCCGACAACCTGTTCGTCGCGGGCTTCATCGGCTCGCCGGCCATGAATTTCGTGCCCGGGAAGGTCCGGGCGAACGGACGTCTCACCTTCACCACCGAGACCGGCCTGACGATCCCGCTTGCCGACGCCCCCTCCGGCGTCGAGGGACGCCCCCTCATCCTGGGCGTCCGGCCCGAGCATTTCGACCTCGCATCCGACGGGATCGCCGCCGAGGTGGTGGTCGTGGAGCCGACCGGATCCGAGACCATGCTGGCGGTCCGGGCCCTCGGCCAGGAGCTCACCTGCGTGCTGCGCGAGCGCGTGCGCGAGCGGCCGGGCGAGACCGTCTCCCTGCGTCCGAACCGCGTGCATTTCTTCGACGCCGAGACCGGCCGTCGCCTGCCGAACTGACCTGCATCGGGGCCGATGCGGGCGCGCGCGCGGCGCGCACCTGAAGCAGATTCACTGAGGGAGAAGAACCGATGCCCGTTCTCGACCGCCGTTCCCTCCTCGCCGGTGCCGCTGCGACCGGCCTCGCCGGCGGCGACCTCCTCGGCTTCGCCCGGGCCTGGGCGCAGAGCACCGAGTGGAAGCCCGAGCCCGGCGCCAGCCTGTCGCTCCTGCGCTGGAAGCGCTTCGTGCCGAGCGAGGACGAGGCGTTCATGAAGATGGTCGACGCCTTCACCAAGGCGACGGGCGTCAAGGTCACGGTGACCAACGAATCCTTCGACGACATCCAGCCCAAGGCATCGGTGGCCGCCAATACCGGACAGGGCCCCGACATGGTCTGGGGCCTGTTCTCGTTCCCGGCACTCTTCCCCGACAAGTGCCTGCCGCTGGAGGACGTGGCGGACGCGCTCGCCAAGAAATACGGGCCCTGGTTCCCGTCGGCGGAGGCCTACGGCAAGGTCAAGGGCAAGTGGATCGCGATCCCCGTCGCCTTCAACGGCGGCTATCCGAACTACCGCATCTCAGCGATGAAGAAGGCCGGTTTCGACAAGTTCCCCACCGACACGGCCGGATTCCTCGAACTCTGTCGGGGCCTGAAGAAGAACAACACGCCGGCGGGCTTCGCGCTGGGTCACGCCACGGGCGACGGCAACACGTGGTGCCACTGGGCCCTCTGGTCCCACGGCGCCAACCTCGTGGACGCCAACGAGAAGATCGTGATCAACTCGCCCGAGACCGCCAAGGCGCTGGAATACGTCAAATCCCTCTACGAGACCTTCGTGCCCGGCACGGTGTCGTGGAACGACTCGTCGAACAACAAGGCGTTCCTCGCCGGCGACCTGTACCTCACCAACAACGGCATCTCGATCTACGCCGCGGCCAAGAAGGACAACCCGAAGCTCGCCGAGGACATGGACCACGCCGTCTGGCCGATCGGCCCCGCCGGCAAGCCCACCGAGTTCCAGCTCGCCTTCCCGATCCTGGCCTTCAAATACTCGAAGGTGCCGAACGCCTGTAAGGCCTTCATCAGCTTCATGATGGAGGCAGCGAACTACAATCCCTGGCTCGAAGCGGCGCAGGGCTACCTGTGCGAGCCGCTGTCGAACTACCCCAAGAACCCGATCTGGACGAGCGACCCGAAGAACGCGGTCTTCGCCGAGGCCGGCCGGCGCTCCCTCGCGGCTGGCGGCCTCGCACCGGTCAGCGAGCGCATCGCCGCGGTGCTCGCCGACTTCGTGATCGTCGACATGTTCGCGAGCCACTGCACCGGCCGTGAGGACGTGAAGGGCGCGATCAAGAACGCCGAACGCGCAGCGACCCGCATCTTCCGGAACACCTGAGCGCGGCTGCCGGAGGCGAGACCATGGCGCATTCCGCACTGACAGAGCCGGCGCCAGTCGCTGTCCCGATCCGCTCGGGCTGGCAGCGCCTGCGCGCGAGCCGCGGCTGGGCGGGCTTCTGGTTCATGCTGCCGACGGCGCTGATCCTCGGCCTGTTCCTAGCCTATCCGCTGCTGAAGGGCATCTGGCTGTCCTTCACCAACGCGCGGATCGGCCGCGAGGGCGTGTTCATCGGCCTGGAGAACTACGCGTGGCTCTGGGACGACGACGTCTTCTGGCTCTCGGTGTTCAACACCTGCCTCTATACGGCGGTGGCCTCGGTGGTGAAGTTCGGCATCGGGCTCTATCTCGCCCTGCTGCTCAACAAGAACATGCCGTTCAAGGCGATCATCCGCTCGATCGTGCTGATCCCGTTCGTGGTCCCCACCGTGCTCTCGGCCATCGCGTTCTGGTGGATCTTCGACAGTCAGTTCTCGATCATATCCTGGTCGTTGCGCCATCTCGGCGTCATCGACGGCAACATCGACTTCCTCGGTGATCCAGCGATGGCGCGAGCCTGCGTGATCTTCGCCAATATCTGGCGGGGCGTGCCGTTCATCGCCATCACGCTGCTCGCCGGCCTGCAGACGGTCTCGCCGTCCCTCTACGAGGCCGCGACCCTCGACGGCGCCTCGAACTGGCAGATCTTCTCGCGGATCACGCTTCCGCTGCTGACACCGATCATCGCCGTGGTGATGACCTTCTCGGTGCTGTTCACCTTCACCGATTTCCAGCTGATCTGGGCCATGACCCGCGGCGGACCGGTCAACGCCACGCACCTGATGGCGACGCTCTCGTACCAGCGGGGCATCCTCTCGGGGACCCTGGGGGAGGGCGCCGCCATCGCCACCGCCATGGTGCCGTTCCTGCTCGCGGCCATCGGAATCTCGTGGTTCGGCCTGCAGCGCCGGGCCTGGCAGGCCGGGGAGTCCGACCGATGAGCGCGCCCGCACCGCCCGCCCACGTCGACCCGCACCTCGCCCCCGTGATGGAGGCGCGACCGGCCGGGCTCACCGACAATTCGGAGGGGATGGCCTATCTCGAGCGCCTGCCCCGGCGGCTCGTGACCACCTACCTGCCGCTCCTCGTCATCCTCGCCGTGCTGCTGTTCCCGTTCTACTGGATGGCGCTGACGGCCATCAAACCGGACGAGCAGCTGATCGACATGGAGCGGTTCAACCCGTTCTGGGTCGTGGATCCGACGTTCAAGCACATTCACAAGCTGCTGTTCGAGACGCAGTATCCGCGCTGGCTCTGGAACACGATGTACGTGTCGGTGGCGGCGACCGTGCTGTCGTTGTTCGCCAGCGTGCTCGCCGCCTATGCCTGCGTCCGCGTGCGCTACCGGGGCGCGGGCTGGGTCGGCGCGGCGATCTTCCTCGCCTACCTCGTGCCGCCCTCGATCCTGTTCATCCCGCTGGCCACGATCGTGCAGGCCTACGGCCTGTTCGACTCGCCGATCGCCCTCATCCTCGCCTACCCGACGATCCTGATCCCGTTCTCGACGTGGCTCCTGATGGGCTACTTCAAGACCATCCCGTACGAGCTGGAGGAATGCGCGCTGATGGACGGCGCCAGCCGGTGGCAGATCCTCACCAAGATCATCCTGCCGCTGGCCTTCCCGGGGCTGATCTCGGCCGGGATCTTCTCTCTGACGCTGTGCTGGAACGAGTTCATCTACGCGCTGACCTTCCTGTCCTCGACACAGAACAAGACGGTGCCCATCGCCGTCGTGAGCGAATTCGTGGACGGCGACGTCTACAAGTGGGGCTCGCTGATGGCCGGCGCGCTGCTCGGCTCGCTGCCGCTGGTGATCCTCTACTCGTTCTTCGTCGAGTACTACGTGTCGGCGCTCACAGGCGCCGTGAAGGAGTGACGGAGGCCGGCTCGACGCCTCCATCATCGCGAACGGCGTGACGAGGCCGTTGCCTGGGCGACCGGATTGCGCCGACACTGCGTGCGGATCCGCCGACCCAGAATCGGTGACCGCCCCATCGAAGGTCACGCCATGGCCCATGTCATCGACGCCCGCGCAACCCTGGTCAACGACGCCCTCGACGGCCTGCTGGCAGCCAGCGGCGGGCGCCTTGCGCGGCTCGAGGGCGATCCCGGGATCCGCGTGATCCTGCGCGCCGTCCCGGAGCCCGGAAAGGTCGCGGTGGTTTCCGGTGGCGGCTCCGGTCACGAGCCGGCCCATGCCGGTTTCGTGGGGCCGGGTCTGCTGAGCGCGGCCGTCTGCGGGGACGTCTTCGCCTCGCCGAGCGTCGACGCGGTGCTGGCCGGGATCCTCGCGGTGACGGGACCCGCCGGCTGCCTGCTCGTGATCAAGAACTATGCGGGCGACCGGCTGAATTTCGGTCTCGCCGCCGAGCGGGCCCGGGCGCTGGGCCATAAGGTCGAGACCGTGATCGTCGCCGACGACATCGCCCTGCCGGATGCCAAGCAGCCGCGCGGCGTCGCCGGAACGCTGTTCGTCCACAAGGCGGCGGGTCATGCTGCGGAAGCCGGGGAATCGCTCGAAACCGTTGCGGCGCTTGCCCGCCGGGCGGCCGAAGCGGCGAAGTCGCTCGGCATCGCGGTCTCGACCTGCACGATCCCCGGTTCGCCGCGCAGCGAGCGATTGGCGGAGGGTCAGGCCGAGCTCGGCCTCGGCATCCACGGGGAGCCGGGCGTGGAACGCATCACCCTGCCGAGGGCCAGCGATCTCGCCCACATGATGGCCGACAAGCTTTCGCGGGCGATCGCGGGTGCCGACCGTCTGGCCCTCCTTGTGAACAATCTCGGCTCCGCCTCAGCCCTGGAGATGCAGATCCTCACGCGGGCGGTGCTCGCCACCGATCTGGGCCGGCGCGTCCGTCTGCTGCTCGGTCCGGCGCCGCTGATGACGGCGCTGGACATGCACGGCGCCTCGCTGTCGGTCCTCCCGCTCGACGATGCGCTGGAGCGGGCCCTGTCGGAGCCCGTGCCGGTCGCGGCCTGGCCGGCGGCAGTCCGGATCGCGCCGCCGATCCTACGGCCGGTGCCGGAGGGGCTTGCGGGTGAGACTTTCACACCGTCGCACGACGCCGTCACGGGGGCTCGCATCGCTGCCGTCACAAAGGCGCTGATCGAGGCTGAGGAGACCCTCAACGGTCTCGATGCCAAGGTCGGCGATGGCGATGCAGGGACGACCTTCGCGGGGGCCGCGCGCGCCGTACGGGCTGAGTTCGACCGACTGCCGCTAGCCGATCCGGCCGCCCTGTGCCGGGCCCTGGCCGAGCGGATCGGCCGCGCCGTCGGCGGATCGAGCGGTGTGCTCGGCTCGATCTTCTTCGCCGCGACGGCCTCGGCCCTTGCCGACGGGGCCGCATGGCCCACGGCGCTCGGGCAGGGCGTCGCGCGCGTCCAGAACCATGGCGGCGCTCAGGCCGGCGACCGCACCCTGCTCGACGCGCTGATTCCCGCCGTCGAGGCCTTGAGGAGTGGAGACCTGACCGCCGCCGCGGCGGCGGCCCGAGCCGGTGCCGAAGCCACGGCCCGCATGACCCGCGCCGGCGCCGGCCGCTCGAGCTACCTGGCTATGGGCGATCTCGTCGGTATTCAGGATCCCGGCGCCGCCGGCGTCGCGGTGGCGTTCGCAGCATTGGCCGAGGCCTAGGAGCCGTCCGCGTCTCCTCCGCGATCCCGCCGGCCGAATGTCGGGAGAGCCCCGACAGGGGGGATCTCTCATACTGGCCGCCCGCCCCGAAGGCCTGGTCGATCCCGGGCTCCGGGCTGGACGGCGCGGTCGTGGCGTGACGGGCTCGCTTGACCGCGGCGCAGTTTCGAAGAGCCGACGTCGTGTCATCGATCGGACTTCGTTGACGCTCTGCCCACCGAGGCCTACCCCATCGCCATGCGCACCTGCCTCATCCTCGACGATTACCAGCAGGCAGCCCTCGCGCTCACAGACTGGACTCGCCTCGCCGATCACGTCGCCGTCTCGGCCATCGCCGAGCACATTCCGGATGCGGATGCCCTCGTGGCGCGGATCGCGCAGGCGGAGATCCTTGTGATCATGCGGGAGCGCACGCCGTTCCCCGCAGCCCTGCTGGAGCGGCTGCCCCGGCTTCAGCTGCTCGTCACCAGCGGCATGCGCAACCTCGCGATCGACCTTGCGGCCGCCCGGGCGCGCAACGTGGTCGTCTGCGGCACGGATTCGAGTCCGACGCCGCCGACGGAGCTGACCTGGGCGCTGATCCTTGGACTGGCGCGTCACGTGGCGTCTGAGGGCCGGGCCATGCGCGAGGGGGGGCCCTGGCAGAGCACGATCGGAACCGATCTCGCGGGCGCCACCCTCGACATTCTCGGGCTCGGCAAGATCGGGACGCGGGTGGCCCAGATCGGGCGATCCTTCGGCATGCGGGTGATCGCCTGGAGCCCGAACCTCGATGAGGCCCGCGCGGCCGCCGCGGGGGTCGAGCGGGCAGCCTCGAAGGAGGCGCTGCTGGAGGCGAGCGATATCGTCACGATCCACCTCGTGCTGGGCGATCGGACGCGCGGCCTCCTGGGGCCGGCCGAGTTGCGCCGCATGCGGCGCGACGCGTTCCTCGTGAACACCTCACGGGCGCCGATCATCGATCAGGACGCCCTGGTGCGGGCCCTGGACGAGGGCTGGATCGCCGGCGCGGGCCTCGACGTCTTCGAGACCGAGCCGCTGCCAGTTGACAGCCCGTTCCGCCGCCTGCCGAACGTGCTGGCATTGCCGCATCTCGGCTACGTGTCGCGCAACAATTACCGGACGTTCTTCACCCAGGCCGTCGAGGACATCGAAGCCTGGCTCGCCGGTGCCCCGATCCGGCAGCTGGGCTGAGGTCGAGGAAGCCGCCGACCGCGGCATCAGTCTCCGCGGGGGTCCAGCGCATCCGCTAGGCCGTCGCCGATCAGGTTGAGGGCCACCAGGGTCGCGATCAGGAAGGCGGCCGGGGCCGCGAGCATGTGGGGCGCCCCCTCGATGGAACGGGCGCCTTCGGCGATCAGGACGCCCCAGCTCGTCTGCGGCTCCTGCACCCCGAGCCCGAGGAAGGACAGGAAACTCTCCAGCAGGATCACCTGCGGCACCAGCAGCGTGGCGGTCACCGCCACCGGACCGAGGGTGTTGGGCACGATGTGCCGGAGGATGATGCGGGGTGTGCCGAGGCCGAGCGCCCGTGCAGCGCGGACGAAATCGCGCTCGCGCAGCGACAGGGTCACGGCGCGCACCACCCGGGCCATGTCGAGCCATTCCACCGCGGCGATCGCCACCAGCATGAGCAGCAGGCTCGGGCGGAAGAACACCAGCAGGAGGATCACGAAGAACACGAAGGGCAGGGCGTACAGCACGTCGACGCCGCGCATCATCACGGCATCGACGGCGCCCCCGATGAAACCCGCGGTGGCACCGTAGGCGACGCCGATGAGCAGGGCGACGAGGCTGGCGGCGAGCCCGATCGCCAGCGAGATCCGGCCGGCGACAAGGCAGCGGGTCAGCAGGTCGCGGCCCTGGATGTCGGTGCCGAGGAGGAAGTGCAGGCGCCGGATCGGCACCGCGACGACGAGGCTCCGACCGCCGTCGCGCTCGTCCAGGATGTCGGGGGATCCGAAAAGCGCCGAGCGCGGCAGATAGGCCAGACTGCGCCGATCGACGCCCGCGTCGGACCCGAGGGTGAGCCGCAGCGTGTCGCCGTCGCGTGCGACTGCGTCGAGCCGGACCCGCATCCGGAAGGCGAGGCGCTCAAGCGCCGGCCGGAGATGCTCGGCATCGGGCTGTGCGGTGAGGCCGGCCGGGAGCTGACGCAGGTCCGGATAGGCGCGCTCCGGATCGTGGCCGGTGAGCCCCTGACCGATCAGGCAGGCGAGGGCGATCAGGATCAGCACGGCGAGGGCCGCCACGGCGGTGCGTTCCCGGGCGAAGCGGAGAACGGCGCGCCGGGCCGGCCCCGGAGCCGCGGCGGTGACGGTCAAGACGCCGCCCGGAGGCGCGGGTCGAGCCATGCGCAGGCGAGGTCGGCGGCGAGGTTGAGGGCGATGACCAGTCCGGCGACCAGCAGCACCGTGCCCATCACCAGCGTGTAGTCCCGGTTGAGCGCGCCCTCGACGAAGTAGCGGCCGATCCCCGGCAGGCCGAAGATCGTCTCCACCACCACCGAGCCGGTGAGCAGGGACGCGGCCAGCGGCCCGAGATAGGCCACAACCGGGAGGAGCGCGCCCCGCAGGGCGTGGCGGGTGACGCGGGCCGGCGGCAGGCCGAGGCTGCGCATGGTGCGGACCGGCTGCGTCCGCAGGGTCTCGGCCAGCGAGGTCCGGGTCAGCCGGGCCAGGGCACCGACCTGCGGCAGGGCCAGCGTCACGACCGGCAGGACCAGGTGGCTCGGGGCGCCGTCGTTCCAGCCTCCCAGCGGCAGCCAGCGCAGCGTCAGCCCGAAGGCGATCTGGAGCAGGGGCGCGACCACGAAGCTCGGCAGCGAGAGGGTCAGGGCCGCACCGACGCCCAGGAGCCGATCGATGACGCCGCCGCGCCGGAGCGCCGCCGCGATCCCGAGCCCGACGCCGAGCGCGGTGGCCAGCACGAGGGCGAGGGCGCCCAGCGTCGCGGAGACCGGGAGGCCCCGGGCGATCAGATCCAGGACGCTCTGGTCGCGGAACGCGAAGGAGGGGCCCAGGTCGCCCCGCACCAGCGCCGCGAGATAGCTGCCGAACTGCGCGACGAGCGGCCGGTCGAGGCCGTACACCCGGCGCAGGTTCTCCATGGCGGCGGGCGCCAGCGGCCGCTCCAGGTCGAACGGTCCGCCCGGGGCCAGCCGCATCAGGAAGAAGCTGACGGTCACCACGGCGAGCAGCGTCGGCACCGCCTGGAGCAGGCGGCGCAGGATGAAGCGGATCACGCGTCGAGCCTCAGGAACCGCGTCGGCGCGGCGTTGCGCAGGTTCGGATGGTAGCCGTGCAGCCGCGGCGCGATCAGCGCCTTGGAGCGGTAATGCATCAGCGGGATCCAGGGCAGTTCGCGCAGGGCGATGGCCTCCGCGTCGTAGAGCAGGCCGGCCCGTCGGGTGAGGTCGCGCTCGGCGGCCGCCTGCGCCATCAGGGTGTCGTAGGCGGCATCCGACCAATGGCCGGCATTCATGCCGTCATTTCCGCTCTGGAGCAGGAACAGGAAGTTCTGCGGGTCTGAATAGTCGGCGAGCCAGCTCATGCGGGCGACGTCGAAATCGCCGCCGTCGCGCAGGTGGGCGAAATGCGTCTTGGCGTCGGTGTAGACGAAGCGGGTCCTAATCCCGAGGTCGCGCCACATGTCGCCGAGCGCCACCGCGACGGTGCGGTTGTTGTCGCTGATGTTGAACCGGTACTCCAGGGTGAGGGGGCGGTCCGGGCCGAAGCCCGCTTCGGCGAGCAGTCGGCGCGCCTCCGCCTCGTGGTCGATCGGCAGGCCGCGGCGGCCCTCGGTCTCGGGCGGCGTCCGGTAATTGTCGAGGCCGGGCGGACATAGGGAATAGGCGGGACTCATGGTGCCGCTGTTGAGCCCGTCGGCCAAGTATTCCCGGTCGATCACGAGCGACAGCGCCTGTCGGACGCGCCTGTCCGAGAACGGCGCCTTGCGGGTGTTCACCACCAGCGCCGCCAGTCCCAGCAAGGGTCCGAGCACAACCTGTGTTCCGAAACGGCGACGCAGGTCGGCGATCTGGTCGACGGGCAGGTCGGAGAGCGAGTCGATCTCGCCGGCGGCGTAGCGGCGCACGGCCGATGCGATGTCGGGCGTCGGCAGGAAGGCGACCCGGCGGATCGCGAGGCTCGCCGCATCCGGATGGTGCGGGTTGGCCTCCAGCGTGATAGCGCCGCCCGGCACGCGGTCGGCGAGCCGATAGGGCCCGTTCGTCACGAGGTTTCCCGGCCGGGTGAAACTGTCGCCGTAGCGTTCGACCGAGGCGCGGTGGACCGGCAGGGCGGTCTGATGGGTGAGGAGTTCCAGGATGTAGGGCGTCGGCTGTTCCAGGGTGATCGCGAGCCGCAGCGGCGCCTCCGCGACCACGCCCAGGGCGTCGGCCGGCTTCTCGCCGCGGTTCACGGCGGCGGCGTTGCGGATCGGGAACAGGATCTCGGCGTATTTCGCCGCCGTGGCCGGATCGAGCATCCGGCGGAGCGAGTAGACGAAATCCTCCGCGGTGACCGGCTCGCCATTCGACCAGCGACCGTCGGGCCGCAGGTCGAAATGCAGGGTCGCGCCGTCGTCCGAGACGGTCCAGGCGCGTGCGGCGCCCGGGATGATGGCGCCGCAATTGTCGTAGGTGAGCAGCCCGTCGCCGAGGTCGCGCAGGATATGCGCCTCCGCGACCGTGGACGAGCGGTGCGGGTCGAGGGTCTCGGGATCGGCGTCGTTGCCGCGGCGGTAGAGCGCCTCGGCCGCGCGGGCGGGCGGCACGGCCGAGAGGGCCATCGCGCCGGCCAGCCAGTCGCGCCGACGCAGGCGCATGGTCAGGCGCCGGTTTCCGGCTTCAGGCCGGCGGCTTCGATGCCGGCCACCGCGCAGATCTCGTCGTTGTCGGAGGTGTCGCCGGAAATGCCGACCGCGCCGAGGAGCCGTCCCTCACCGGACCGGATCAGCACGCCGCCGGGCACCGGCACGAGGGCGGCGGGGCCGGCCAGATGGGTCACGGCGGCGACGAAATAGGGCTGCTGCTCCGCCCGAGCGTGGATCGCCCGGGAGCCGAGACCCAGCGCCAGCGCGCCGTTGGCCTTGCCGCTCGCGATCTCGGCCCGGCGCAGGGAGGTCCCGTCCTCGACCGCGGCCGCCTTGAGGGCGCCGCGGGCATCGTAGACGACGACGGCCAGAGGCTTGAGAGTCCGTGTCCGCGCCTCCCGCAGGGCGGTGTCGACGATGGTGCGGGCGGCCTCGAGGGTCAGGTCGATCATTGGAATCCAACACGGACGCCGCTCCCGGCGGCCGCCGCATTCTTACGGACCGGGGCGCGCCGGGTCCACAGACGCGGATCGCTGCGGCGTTCGATCCCGCGCGCCGCCCTGGGCCGAAGGGACGATCCGCCTAGTTTCGCGGGTGTTCGCGGGGGGAGCCCCGGCGCGCTGATCGAGGATCGTCCATGGCATCCGCCGAACGCCCATACGTGATCTGTCACATGACCTCGTCGGTCGACGGCCGGATCAAGGTGCGCCGCTGGAAGACGCTGGATGCCGACAGCCATTACGAGCGCGTCCACGGCGAGCTGAAGGGCGATGCCTGGATGTGCGGGCGCGTGACGATGCAGGGCTATGCCGACAGCGCCGATCCGTTGCCGGAGCCGGTCCGGGACGACGGCGTTCCGGTCCCGCGGACGGATCATGTCGCCCGCCGCGACGCGCCGGGCTACGCCGTGGCCCTCGATGCGCGCGGACGTCTGGATTGGGGCGCGCGCAATACCATCGAGGGGGACCATGTGGTGGTG
Organism: Methylobacterium sp. XJLW; assembly: GCF_003254375.1. NCBI lineage: Bacteria > Pseudomonadati > Pseudomonadota > Alphaproteobacteria > Hyphomicrobiales > Methylobacteriaceae > Methylobacterium > Methylobacterium sp. XJLW. The sequence continues at coordinate 3,817,332 of NZ_CP016429.1, forward strand.
GTGCTCACCGAATCCGTGCCGGATCCGCATCTGCGCGCGCTCCGGGCCGGCGGCCAGTCCTACCTGTTCGCGGGCGAGCGGACCGTCGACTTCGCCCTGGCGGCGACGAAGCTGCGCACGCTGTTCGGGATCGAGCGGCTCCTCGTCGAGGGCGGCGGCCACATCAACGGCTCGATGCTGAAAGCCGGGATCATCGACGAACTGAGCCTGCTCCTGGTGCCCGCCGTCGATGGCCTGACCGGGACGCCCGCGGTGTTCGACTTCGCCGGCGAGGAGGCGGACACGATGGGCAGCCGCCGCAAGCTCGACCTGACGGCCTGCGAGCGCCTTTCCGACGGCGTGGTGTGGCTGCGCTACCGGATCACGCCGGTCGAGCCGCCGGCAGCCGGATGATGCTCGCCAGGAACGCGTCGTAGCCGGCCGCGACCGCCGCCGGCTGCTCGAAATGCGGGAATGCGCCGGTCGGCAGGGTCTCGACGCGCCAGTTGGGCCGGTCGGCGACACGCGGCGCCAGCCGGTAATCGACGAAGTCGCCGCGCGTGCCGTGCACCATCCAGACCGGAAGGCGCAGGCGCTCGTAGAGACGCGTCGCGTCGGTGGGGAACAGGTGACCGGCGATGAAGCACCAGGGGGCGTGCTCGGCGCCGGGCTGGTGCGCCGACGCGTAATCATAGGCGAGCAGACCCTCGTCGATGGCGGACGAGCCGAAGGTCTTCTGCAGGAAGAAGCGCATGCTCGGCCGCGTGACCAGGGCATCGAACAGCGGCCGGCCCAGGGGCGGCCGGTCGAGGGCGTCGCGCAGCCAGTCGCGGCCGCGATGACCGTCCGGGGGACCGTCCCCCGAGAGCCGCCCATCGAATCCCGTCGGGCTGATCAGCGCGAGGCTGCGATAGGCATCCGACCGTTCCAGGCTGGCCCGCGCGAGATACGAGGCCGACAGTGAGACAGCCAGGGCATCGATCGCCCAGCCGCCGTGCCGGTGCCGGATCTCATCGACCGCGGCGTGGATCGCTTCCACCATCAGCCGCGGCGTGTACCAGCGGCGCGACCGTTCCGAGAAGCCGAAACCCGGCAGGTCCAGGGCGTAGACAGGCCGCGTGCCGCGGTAGCGCAGATAGAGCGGCCGCACCTCGTAGGCGTTGGCCGCGGCGTTGATGGAATGGATCAGCAGGAGCGGCACGCCCTCGGCCTCGGTCGACCCGTAGAGCGAGATCTCGCCGGCGCGTCGGGTCCGGAGCCGTTCGTGCCGCCCCGGCAGGGCGGGCGGCAGGCGCATCCGCCGGTTCACCGCGAGCCCGCTCCAGCCGGCCAGGGCCGCGGCCGAGCCGACGAGCGTCAGGGCCGCCGCGGCCGCGAAGCGACCGGCGCTGTGCCGGGACTGAGAGCCCATCGAACCACCTCGACGTCCATCCCGCAGCCGCGGGCCGTGCGCGACAACGCCGGGACCGATGGGAAGTGCCCGCCTGAACCTTAAGACGCGTGTCCGGCGAGGCTGCCGGCGCTCAGGGCCGGGGCCCGGCTCTCCGACCGCGCCGGCGCCGCGTCGCGCCCGGCGGCCTCACGCAGGAAATCCACCGTCGGCGGGTCGCTGAGCCAGCCCTGGACACGCTGCGAGATCAGAAGCTTGCGCTCGCGCCGGTCGTAATTCGCGTAGGAGGCGGCGACGAACTCGGCCCGGCTCATCGTGCGCGCGGGACCGGACCGGCGCGTCTCCGCCTTGAAGAACAGGGCGCTGCCGGGCACGCCGTAATGCTGGGCGATCTCCGGATAGACCGGCCAGCTGCCCTGACCGCCGAGATCGTCCGGAAGGAACGCGTCGAGATCGCATTCCTCGAACGGTACGCCGGCCCGGGTCAGCAGGCCCCGGGCGAGGTCGGCGACGACGTAGAGCTTCGTGTGGTTGATCGAGTGCATGAAGCAGCCCCGGCGCGCCCAGCGCGTGAGGTGCGTGTCCAGATCGTACCCGGCCTGGACGCCGAGCCCGCGCAGATACGAAACCGACTCGTCCCAGAGATTGAAATACCCGAGGCGCTCGAAGACCGGCTCGGAGAACAGGCGCAGCGCCTGCGCCTGCGAGAATCCGGAGAGGTAGGCGAACAGCGTGATCGCCGAGTGCGAATGCCCCATCGGCCCCGAGATCAGGCCGTTGAGCGTGACGGAATCCTGCACGCCCACATGGACGAGATCCGGATGATAGGCGCTGAACACGATGGTGGGGATCAACCGCACCTTCGGGTGCGTCCGCAGCGTGTCGATCGTGCCGCCGCCCTTGAACCGGGGCAGGTAGATGCTGCTGAAGACGTGGTCGTAGCCGTCCGCATGCGCCATCAGGTCCGCGAGACGCGGGAACCGGCGGGCCGCCGTAAAGGCCGACACGAAATCCACCCGCGCCTCGGGCAGCAGGTAGCGCATCGTCTTGGCGATGGACCCCGCTTGGCAGACGCCGATCACGAGGATGCGCGGCGATCCGGTCCGCTTCTTCCCGAACTGCGCGAGCCGGTGCCGCGCGCGCCAGAGGCTATCGACGGTCAACATTCGGCCTCTCTCGCATGTCCGCGGGCTGCGGGCAAACGCAGCCTTCGCCCACCCATCGGACGAGGGAATCGGCGGTGTTTGCCGGACGAAAGGCACCGTCGTCCCCGGCCACCGGGTCGCCCGATCACCGGGCCGCGGACCGCCGCATGGCATCCACCGGGTGTCCACGGCACAGGCGCACCGCGCATCCTGTGAATCGGGACGCCTCATGGCATGATGGGGCATGCCTTGGCATGACCGCCGAGAACTGCGTGTCATCCACTCCATGTTTCAGTATAAAAATAGAAAACCCTGTTGCGTTACAGGCCTATTGTCTTCGCACATCGTCGCCGACACCGTGGAAAGGCGCGGGCACGGCCAGAATAGACTTGACACCTTCAAGTGTTTGAGTGCACGTAAGAATTAACGGAGCATGAAGCTCGCGGATTGGGTGCCGGTGGTCATGAGGACCGCGTGGCGCCCGAGAGCCGAGGCGTTTCCCGCTTGCATCCCCGCCACTCCGCCTAACCGGCATCACGGACCGGCGCGTCCAGTTCTGAACGGGCCGCCCCGCGCCGCCGGCCGCCTACGGCATGACCCGGCAGGCGCGACCGCTGACGCGCTTGGTCGCGCCGCGCGGCGACACCGCAGCTCGGCCCGGCCTTGCCGGGCGTCGCCGCGCCGGTTGCCGGTCCGGACGGCATTCGCCCGCTGTACCGCCGGCACGTCTGTCTGCCGGCGCAGCACGCTGAGGCACGCCGCTCACGTTGAGCGGCGATGGGAGCGCATCGGCTCGAAGAGATGGAGACCGCGCGATGGATTACATACCTCCCCTGGCTGCCGTCACGGCTGCCACCCAGAAAGCGAACCACGCCGAAGAACTCGGGCTGACGACAGCGAAGACGGCGCCGGCCGCCGTCTCGGCTGCACCGGATCCCCGGTCCATCTACACGCTCTCGCCGGAGGCGGCCGGCGCCGTCTTCGCGCTGGCCGAAACCCAGATCCGGGCGATCGACGTCATGCCGTTCGATCCGCCGGATCGGCGCGGCAGCCAGATTGCCGCGGCGGCCATGGCGACGGTCACGGCGACGACGCCTGTCGTCTCTCCGGAAACGACGAAGACGATCGGCGCCGCCAACCGCAACTGGAGCGAGGATGTCCGGCTGGATCACAGTCCATCCCGCATCGTGGGAACCGACACGGTCGTTCAGTATGACAATCCCCGGGTCATGGCAGCCTGGAGCGCGGCCTTTCCGGACGTGGCTGGCCGGAAGTTCCGGGGCGCACACCTGTCCGATACGGACCTCCGCTCGGCCCTTCGCCAGTTGGAGATCGATATCGGCTTCCACGGGCCGGAGCGGGAGGTCTACGTTCTGTGCAACAGCGCGCATTTCGAAAGCATCAGTCAGGACAACCCGAAGACGCACTTCAATTGGATCGATGTCGACAACGACGACATCGTTGTGTTCTGGCCGAAATCCGGTGACGAAGCGTAGATCCTGGCATGCGGCGGCGCTGGGCTTCACCGTCGTGGTCGATCGGCTTTCCCTCGCCGATCGATCGCAGGCTCAGAGCGCCGGCAGAACGGACCGGACATGGGCGGCGAAGGCCCGCGTGAGCGGAGTGGCATGCGCTCCATCCATGCGGATCGTCAGACCGATGCGCGGCAGCGCCGGCAATCCGCTGCTGCGGGTCAGGATGCGCAGATCGGGCGGGACGGCAGCGCGGGTCAGGACCGCCACGGCCTGCTCGGAGCGCGTCACGGCCAGCAGGCCCGACAGGCTGCCGCTCGCGTAGGCGATCCGGTATGGGCGCCCCGCCTTGTCGAGGGCGGCCCGCGCCGCCCGATGATCGAGGGTATCGGGATCGCCGAGGGCGAGCGGCAGCGGGTCGGGCCAAGCCGCGGGCGCACCGCGCGGCGCGACCCAGACGAGTTCCTCGTGCCGGAGGATCTCCCCCTCGGCCGAGCGGGCAACGGAGACCAGCGCCAGATCGAGTCCACCGCGTTGCCATCGCTCCTCCAGACGGGGCGTCGCGGCGCAGACCACCGCGATCGCCGCCGCGGGGTGTCGGGGTGCGAAGCCGCGCAGCAGGGCCGGCAGGAACGCCTGCGCATAATCGTCCGGACAGCCGATCCGCAGCGTGCCGGTGAGACTCCGTCCGGACAATTCAGCCAGGGCGTCGTCGTGCGCGGACAGGATCCGGCGCGCATGAACCAGAAGGCGCTCCCCCTGCACCGTCAGGGAGACCCCGCGCCCCGTCCGCCGCAGAAGCGGCTGCGCGACGAGATCCTCCAGGCGCTTCATCTGCATGCTGAGGGCGGCCTGACTGCGGCTGACCCGCTCCGCCGCCCGGCTCAGGGCGCCGGTCTCCGCCACCGCGGCGAAGCTGCGCAGAAGATCGATGTCGAGGCTGTGAGCCATAAGAACCTCTGAACTCTCGGTTCAGAACGATAAGCTTTTCTGCCGTCCGCGGCGGTCCTAGCATGGTGCGGCTGGACCCGGGTGCAGGACCGACGATGACACGGAACGACGACGCCGATTTCTGGATGCGCGCACGTCGGCATCTCGTGCGGTACGGGGGCTCCTTCGCGCCGGTCATCATCGAGCGGGCGGAGGGCAGCTTCGTCTACGACGCGGACGGCCGGAAGATCCTCGATTTCACCTCCGGCCAGATGAGCGCGATCCTGGGCCACGGGCATCCCGAGATCGCCGCGGTAGCCGCGCATCATGTCGGACATCTCGACCATCTGTTCAGCGGCATGCTGAGCCGGCCCGTGGTCGATCTCGCGACGGAGCTGGCCCGGATCGCCCCCGGCGACCTCGAACGGACGCTCCTGCTGACCACCGGCGCAGAGGCCAACGAGGCCGCCCTGCGCATGGCCAAGCTCGCCACGGGCGGCTGGGAGGTCGTGAGCTTCGCGCAATCCTGGCACGGGATGACGGCGGGGGCGGCCGGGGCGACCTACAGCGCCGGCCGCAAGGGCTATGGCCCGGCCTCCGTCGGCTCCTTCGCGATCCCCGCGCCGAACGCCTACCGCCCCACCTTCGAGAAGGACGGAGCCCCCGACTGGCAGACCGAACTCGATTACGCCTTCGCGCTGGTCGACCGGCAATCGACCGGCAACCTCGCGGCGTTCCTGGCCGAGCCGATCCTCAGCTCCGGGGGCATCCTCGAACTGCCGCCGGGCTACCTCGCCGCGCTCAAGCGGAAATGCGCGGAGCGGGGGATGCTGCTGATCATCGACGAGGCCCAGACGGGCATCGGCCGCACCGGCCTGATGTTCGCCTGCGAACGCGACGGCGTGGTCCCGGACATCCTCACCCTGTCGAAGACCCTGGGCGCCGGCCTGCCGCTCGCGGCGGTCCTGACCACGCCGGAGATCGAGGATCTCTGCCACGCCCGCGGGTTCCTGTTCTACACCACGCACGTCTCCGATCCGCTGCCCGCAGCGGTGGGCCTCAAGGTGCTGGAGATCGTCCGGCGCGACGGCCTCGTCGCCCGGGCCGAGGAGGCCGGCGCCCGGCTCGCCACGCGGTTGGGCGCCCTTCAGCAGCGCTTCGCCTGCATCGGCGACCTCCGGGGCCGCGGGCTTCTGCAGGGCGTCGAGATCGTGGCCGACCGGGGCACGAAGGTGCCGGCGCCGGATCTGGGCGATGCGATCACCCGGCGCTGCCTGGACCTCGGGCTGAGCATGAACATCGTGCAGTTGCCGGGCATGGGCGGCGTGTTCCGCATCGCCCCGCCGCTGACCGCCACCGACGAGGAGATCGACCTCGGCGTCGACATCCTGGAGCGGGCGATCGAAGTGGCGCTCTGAACGAGCATCGCGCCGCCCGGCCTGCCGTGGCGCTGCTGGATGGTTTCGCAGCGCCCGAACGGATGAGAACCACCGGCCGCGAGGGGTTCGAGCGCGCCGGGGAACGCCTCAGGCGGCCTCGATCTCCGCGCTCACATTCAGCCATTCCTCCTCGGCGGAGGCGAGCGCCTGCGCGGCGTCCGCGCGCATCTTGGCGATCTCGCCGGCCTTGGCGGCGTTCTCGCGGAAGGCGGACCCGTCCTCCAGCGCCGCGTCGATCTTCTGGATCGCCGCGGTCAGCTTGGCCATGCGGGCCTCGATGGCCTCCAGGCGTTTGCGCAGCGGCGCGAGGGCCGCGCGGCGCTCGACGCCGGCCCGGCGCGCCTCGGCCTTCTGGCCGCCGGACGGCTCGGTCTCGCGCTCCGCCTCGCGCTCCGGCCCCGACAGGACGAAGCGCCGGTAATCGTCCATGTCGCCGTCGAAGGTCTTCACCGTGCCGTCCGCGACGAGCCAGAGCCGGTCGGCGCAGGCCTCGACCAGGAAGCGGTCGTGGGACACGAGGATGACGGCCCCTTCGTAGTCGTTGATCGCCTCCACGAGGGCCTGCCGGCTCTCGATATCGAGGTGGTTGGTCGGCTCATCGAGGATCAGGAGATGCGGGCCTTGGAAGGCCGCGAGGCCCATGAGCAGGCGCGCCTTCTCGCCGCCCGAGAGCTTCTCGACCGGCGTGTCGGCCTTGTTGGCGCCGAAGCCCAGCCGCGCCGTCGCGGAGCGCACCTTGGCCTCCGGAACGTCCGGCATCAGGGTTCGGACATGCGCGTAGGCGCTCTCGGCGGGCCGGAGCTCGTCGAGCTGATGCTGGGCGAAATAGGCGACCTCCATCTTGGAGGAGCGCTTGACCTCGCCGGCCACGGGGCCGAGCCGGCCGCCGATCAGCTTGCAGAAGGTCGACTTGCCGTTGCCGTTCGCGCCCAGCAACGCCACCCGGTCGTCCGGCGCGAGGCTGAGGTCGAGCCCGGTCAGGACGATCCGGTCCCCGTAGCCGGCCTTGACCCGCTCCATCGCCACGATCGGCGGCGACAGGGGCTTCTCCGGGCTCGGCAGGTGGATCACCGGCACGTCGTCGTCGAGCAGCGCCGCGATCGGCTCCATCTTGGCCAGCCGCTTCATCCGCGACTGGGCCTGCCGCGCCTTGGTGGCCTTGGCCTTGAACCGGTCGATGAAGCTCTGGAGATGCGCGCGCTCGGCATCCTGCTTGGCCTTCGCCTTGGCCTGGAGCACCCGCTTCTCCGAGAGCTGCTTGGCGAAGCTCGAATAGCCGCCGCGGTAGATCGTCAGCTTGCCGCGGTCGAGATGCAGGATGTGATCGACGCTGGTGTCGAGCAGGTCGCGGTCGTGGCTGATGATGATGGCGGTGCGCGGGTAGCGCTCCAGGTAATCGTACAGCCAGAGCGTGCCCTCGATGTCGAGATAGTTGGTCGGCTCGTCGAGGAGCAGCAGGTCCGGCTCCGAGAACAGAACGGCAGCCAGCGCCACGCGCATCCGCCAGCCGCCGGAGAAGTCCGAGCAGGGCCGCCCCTGGGCGGCCGCATCGAACCCCAGGCCGTGCAGGATCGCGGCGGCCCGGGCCGGCGCCGAGTGGGCGCCGATATCGACGAGCCGGGTCTCGATCTCGGCGCGGCGCAAGCCGTCCGCATGCTCGGCCTCCGCCATCAGCCGGGCGCGCTCCGTGTCGGCGGCGAGCACGACGGCGTGCAGCGTCTCCGGCCCGGCCGGTGCCTCCTGGGCAACGGCGCCGATCCGCATGCCCTTGGGCAGCGCCACCGATTTCGCATCCACCGGCAGATCGCCGAGAATGGCCTTGAACAGCGTGGTCTTGCCGGCCCCATTGCGCCCGACGAGACCGACGCGGGCGCCTTCCGGGATCGTGAAGCTCGCCGAATCGAGGATCAGACGGTCGCCGATGCGATAGGTGAGGTCATTGACGCGCAGCATGACGGCGTTCTGGCTGTCCGGACGCGGCGAGGCAAGCGCCGGCTCCGCGCCGACCGGCACGATTCGCGAGGCCTCGGCGTGACGGGTTGGATACCTGATTGAAGCGGAGAATACCTGCCTGGGCGGCTAAAATTTTAACGTAATGCGACTATAATTATCTTGAGCGACGTCTATCCAGATTTCGATAGGCCGATCATTGGTTAGAGTGCGCTCGCACACGTTGGACGCCCGGAACGAGGCGAGCGACGGGGGGAGTTGTTGGGCCAGACCCTGATCTTGACCGACGATCTCGAGCGGGGCGGGCGGCTCGCGCGCAACCTCGGCGGCGGCATTTCCGTGATGTTGCACGACCTCTACGGCGACGCGGCCCCGCCATCGGGCGCCGCATTGATCATCAGCGACGTCAGCGCACTGACCTCCGAATCCGTCCGGCGCCTGCGTCAGGTCCTGTCCACGGTGCGGGCCCCTGGGGTCCCGTTTCTCGCCCTGATCCACGGCAATCTCGGGCGCGGCGAGATCCAGGCGACGGCTCTGGGGGCGACCCGGGTGATGGCGGCCTCCACGGCGAGCGCCCTGCTGCTGAATGCGGTCGCGACCCTGACCGACGGCGGGCCGGATACGCGATCCGCCCGCCGGTGGCGGCATCAGATCCATGAGGCACATGCGGCCTTCGTCAGCCTGTTCCGGGCCGATCAGGCACCCCCGCCGGCGGTGGTCGAAAGCGGCGCCGACTTGGTCAATCAGGCCATCCGCGAGGCGAAGGTGCGCAACTGGCTCGACGTCGTCGCGAACTTCGACGACGTCACCCACCGCCACTGCCTGAGCGTGGCCGGGATCGCAGCCGAATTCGCCCGTATTCTAGGGCTCAGCGAGGCCGATTCCCGGTACCTGGTCAAAGGGGCGCTGCTCCACGACATCGGCAAGGCCAAGATCCCGCTCGCCATCCTGAACAAGCCGGCACCGCTGACGCCCCTCGAGCGCAAGGAGATGGATCGTCACCCGGCGCTCGGTCACGCGATGCTGCTGACGGGCGATTATGACGCGCTGACCCTGTCGGTGGTCCGCTCGCACCACGAATATCTCGACGGTTCGGGCTATCCGGACGGCTTGCGCGGGTCGCAGATCCCGGATCTCGTCCGGCTGATCACCATTTGCGACATCTTCGCCGCGCTGATCGAGGCGCGCCCCTACAAGGCGCCGAAATCGGCCCCGGAGGCCTACGCTATCCTGAGGCAGATGACCGCGAAGCTCGATGTCGATCTGGTCCGAGCCTTCGGTGAGGTGGCGGCCGCCTGCGAACCTCCTCGACCTGCCTCCGCCTGAGGCCTCCCCCGGTCTGTCGGCCGCGCCTCAAACGAGTTCCCAGGCCGAGCTGTCGCTCATCAGGGCCGCGACCAGGGCGTGGTTGAGTTCGTGTCCCGTGTGGAAGGCTGAGATGCGGCCCTCGATCGGGTGGCCCGCCAAAGCGAGATCGCCGATGAGATCGAGGATGCGGTGCCGCACCGGCTCATCGGGGACCCGCATCCCGCCGAGCACGTGCCCGCGCACGAGGAGCGCCGCCGAGCGGGGCGATACGCCCTGCAGGAAGTCCGTCCCCCGGACGAAACCGTAGGCGCGCCCCGCCATGGCTCGCAGGTAGCGACCGAAGCTGCGTGCCGGCGCAATCTCCCGCTCGAAGCCTTCGGGCGTGATCGCACCCGACCAGTCGACCGACCCGAAATGCGCCAGCGCGAGGTGGCCGCTGATGTGGAGTCCGTCGCCGGGCTCGATCTGAAGCCGCCGCCGCCCGTTCTCGACCGCAACGGTCCGCAGCAGGCGGATGACCCGGCATGGCAAGGTCTGCTCGCTCCGGCCCGCGGCCCGGATGGCCTCGCACCACGGCGTGGCGCTGCCGTCGAAGATCGGCAGTTCGTCCGCGTCGATCTCGGCCAGCACGTTGTCGATCCGCAAGGCGCTCAGCGATGCCATGAGGTGTTCGATCGTGCGGACAAGGACCCCCTCCCGCCGCACCGCCGAGGACAGCGGCTGCGATTCCCGAAGTCGCCAATCGGCCGGCACATCGACCGTGCGACCATCCTTCAGACGACGCCGAAAGACGATGCCATGGCCGGCCGGCGCCGGGCTGACGCGGACCGTGGCGTGTCGCCCCGAATGGAGGCTGCGTCCCGACCGCTCGAACGGATGAGACAAGGTCGCCTGAAGACGAGGGCCTGGAGAGGCTGTCGAGAGCGGGAATGGAACGTCTTGATGCATCGAGTCAGGCCGCCGCAGCGGACAGGGAACCTAGCCGTCATGGGTGATCCACGCCAATAAACTCCTGTTCATCGGGACGCGGCTTGACCGTCCAGCCCGCGACCGTCACGATCATTATGCCCGATCGATCCAGCACCGCCCCGGCGGAGCGCGACGTCACTGTACGGGCTGCTCCCGTCCCCAGATCTGCTGGCTGGCCCCCGTCAGGGCAGGGACGGAGGCCGGAGTTGAGGGAACACGATCGATGGCGCGGTTGGGGACGATACCCTTCTTCAAGGATCCGGGCATTGAGCTCGGGCCCTACGAGCCCCGCTGCCACTGGCGCCGCTTCGACGAGAACGAGGTTCTGGTCGACTTCGACGACATCTCCACCGACGTCTACTTCATCGCCTCCGGCGAGGTCCGCATCCTGAACCGGACCCAGTCCGGCAAGGAGGTCATCCTGGGGGAGATGCGAGGCGGGGCCTTCTTCGGCGAACTCGCCGCGATCGACGGGATCGGCCGCTCGGCCAACGTCACGGCGCTGACGCGCGGCGAGGTCTGCGTGGTGCCGGCCCCGGTGTTCCGCCAGATCGTCTTCGCGTCGGAGGCGATCGCCGACCGGCTGTTCCGGCTCCTGGCCAAGCGCGTGCGCGAGCTGAACACGCGGCTGATGGAGCACGCCCTGCTCGATCTCAAGCACCGGCTGTATGCCGAGCTGCTGCGCCTCTCCGTGCCGCGGGCCGGGGCCGGGGGCGAGCGGGTGGTGTCGCCCCCGCCCTACCACCACGTCCTCGCCGCCCGGATCGGCTGCCGGCGGGAGCAGGTGACCCGGGAATTCACCGCGATGGCCGCCGAGGGTCTGGTCGACCGCACCCGCGGCGCCCTCGTCCTGCGGCGGCCGGATCTCCTGGAAGCGCGCGTGGCCGAGGCGCTGCGCGAGGATTCCTGATCCGTTGTCCGGCCTGCCGGCGCCGCGCCTGCGGCTCGAGGAGCTGAGCAAACGCTTCGGCACGCACCACGCCGTCGAGGCCGTGACGCTCGATCTCGAGCCGGGGGAGTTCTTCTGCCTGCTCGGGCCATCCGGCTGCGGGAAGAGCACCCTCCTGCGCATGATCGCGGGCTTCGAGAGACCGACCGCCGGGCGGATCCTGCTGGGGGAGGCCGATCTGACCGCGCTGCCGCCCCACCGGCGGCCGGTCAACATGATGTTCCAGTCCTATGCCCTGTTCCCGCACATGAGCGTGGCCGGCAATATCGGCTACGGTCTCAAGGCCCTCGGCCGCGCCGCCGCCGCTAACCGGGTGGCGGACCTGCTCCGGCTCGTGCGCCTCGACGGGTTCGGCGACCGCCGACCCGACACGCTCTCGGGCGGTCAGCGGCAGCGGGTCGCCCTGGCCCGGGCGCTGGCCCGGCAGCCGAAGCTGCTGCTTCTCGACGAGCCGCTCGGCGCCCTGGATCGCGGCCTGCGCGAGGAGACGCAGGGCGAGTTGCGCGCCGTCCAGCGGCGGCTCGGCACCGCCTTCATCGTCGTCACGCACGATCCCGAGGAGGCGATGATGCTTGCCGACCGGATCGGCGTCATGGAAGGCGGGCGCCTGATCCAGGTCGGACCTCCGGCGGAGCTCTACCGACGCCCGGCGAGCCGCTTCGTCGCGGGTCTGCTCGGCGACGTGAACCTCATCCCCGGCCGCCTCGGCGCGGGAGGGCCCGGCGGCGCCCGCGAAGTCGAGACCGCTTATGGCGCCGTTCGGGGCGTCGCGGCGGGCACGTTGGAGACGGGGGCCGCCGTCGTGGTCGCCGTGCGGCCGGAGGACCTCGTTCTCGGCACGGAGGGGCTGCCGGTGGTGATCGCCGATTCCGTCTTTCTCGGAGACAGGCTGCGTCGGACCCTGCGCCTGCCCGACGGCACGACGCTGCGGGCGAGCGGGCGACCGACGGAGGCCGGGCAGGCGCTCGGATCGGCATCGCATGCCGGCTTCGCGGCCGAGGCCGCCGTGATCCTGCCCGCATGATGCCCATCGCGCCGTCGGACGACCCGCATGCCCGCCCGGGGCGGCGCGATCCGGGTGCCTACCGGTGAGCGGCCGGATAACGGCACGGCTGTTCGATCGTCTCGTGCGGCTGCCACCCTTCCTCTGGCTGGCGGCGTTTTTCCTGCTGCCGTTCGCGATCACCCTCAAGATCAGCCTGTCGGAGCCGGCGACGGCGATCCCACCCTATCTGCCGGTGCTCGACTGGCGGGCCGGCCTCGACGGCTGGTCGAGCTTTCTCGAAGCCCTGAACTTCGACAATTACCTGACGCTCTACGCCGACCCGCTCTATCGGGACGCCGTCCTCGGCTCGCTGACCTACGCCGCCCTGGCCAGCCTGATCCTCGTCGCCCTGGGGACACCGCTCGCCTACGCGCTGGCCCGCGCCCCGTCCCGATGGCAGCCGCTCCTCGTGGCGCTGGTGGTCGTGCCGTTCTGGACCAGCTTCCTGATCCGGGTCTACGCCTGGATCGCGATCCTCAAACCGGAGGGTCTGCTGAACCTCATGCTGATCCGGCTCGGGCTGATCGGCGAGCCGCTCACGATCCTCAACACCGACGCCGCGGTGATCATCGGCCTCGTCTACGCGTATCTGCCCTTCATGGTCCTGCCGCTCTACGCGGTGATGAACCGCCTCGACCCGACGCTGCGGGACGCCGCTGCGGATCTCGGCGCCTCGCCGACCCGGGTGTTCTGGACCGTGACCCTGCCGCTCAGCCTGCCCGGGATCGCGGCCGGCGCGGGCTTGTGCTTCATCCCGATGATCGGCGAGTTCGTGATCCCGGACCTTCTCGGCGGCTCGGAAACCCTGATGCTCGGCCGGGTGCTCTGGACCGAGTTCTTCTCGAACCGCGACTGGCCCCTGGCCTCCGCGGTGGCGGTCCTGATCCTCGCCATCGTCATCGGCCCGGTGGTGCTGTTCCGGGACAGCCTGCGCGCCGGCGAGGGAGAGTCCCCGTGACCTGGGTCACCCGCACCGCCCTCGCGGCCGGCCTCGTCTTCCTCTACGCGCCGATCGTGGTGCTGATCGTCTACTCGTTCAACGCCTCGCCCCTGGTCACGGTCTGGGGCGGTTTCTCGACCCGCTGGTATGGTGCGCTGATGTCCGACGCGCCGCTCATCGCAGCCGCCTGGGTGTCTCTGAAGGTCGCGATCCTCGCGAGCCTGCTCGCCACGATCCTCGGCACCCTCGCAGCCCTGGTCCTCGAGCGGCAGGGCTGCTTCCGCGGACGGACGCTGTTCACCGGCCTCGTCGTCGGACCGATCGTGATGCCGGAGGTGATGATCGGCCTCTCGCTCCTGCTGATGTTCATCGGGATCGGGCTGGACCGGGGCCTCCTCACGATCGTCATCGCCCACACGACGTTCTGCACGGGCTTCGTGGCGGTGGTGGTCGGGGCGCGCCTGCGCGGTCTCGATCGATCCCTGGAGGAAGCCGCGGCCGACCTCGGCGCGACGCCGGCACGGGTGCTGATGACCGTCACCCTGCCGCTTCTGGCGCCCGCTCTGACCGCCGGGGCCCTCCTCGCCTTCACCCTGTCGCTCGACGACCTCGTCATCGCGAGCTTCGTGTCCGGCCCCGGCTCGACCACGCTGCCGATGCGGCTCTACAGCCAGGTCAGACTCGGGGTGAACCCGGAGATCAACGCGGCCTCGACCCTCCTGGTCGGGCTGGTGAGCGCCGCGGTGCTTCTGGCATCCTGGCTCACGACCCGGCGCGGGCAGGCCTGAGGCCCGTCACTCAGCGGCCTGCGCGGCGGTCGCCCCGACGCGCATCAGTTGCGCCACCGCGAGGGTGACCACGAGATTCACCATCAGCGCCACGATGCCGACATTCACGTCCTGGAGCGGTCCGAGGGCGGAGAGGCTGGACAGGCTGAACCCGCTCAGAACGGTCGCCGCCACGGTGGCGACGCCCGCGACGATGCCGGCCATCGCAGCGCGCCGATCGAGCGGGTTGCGCCGCATCAGTCTGGCGATGAAGCACGGGAAGAGCTGCGTGACGAAGTTGTAGCCCATCAAGAGGAGCTGCACGATCGTGTCGCCGCCCGACAGGGTGAAGCACACGCAGACCAGCGCCAGAACCGGCACCAGTATCTTGCACAGCCGGGCGGTGGCGGCATCGTCCATGCCGGGTCGCAGGGGCCGGACGAGGTTGTTGGCTACCAGCGTCACGCCGGCGATCAGGATCATCGATCCCGGGACCAGAGCGGTCAGCACGCCGGTGGCGCCGATGAGGCCGATGACCCAGGGCGGGAAGGTCGCAAGGGCGAGCTTGAACAGCGACAGATCGACATCCGGGCCGGTGAGGCCGGGCACCTGCATGACGGCCGTGAAGCCGATTACGAACACGAAGAGATTGATCAGCTGGTAGATCGGCAGGATCACGGCGTTTCGCCGGAAGGCGCCGGGCTCGCGCGCCGTGTAGAGCGACGCGAAGGTGTGCGGCCACATGTATCCGCCCAGGGCGGTGAGCAGGACCGTCGTGGTGAACCAGGTCGGGCTCTGGCCGCGATCGGGCAGGGCGAGGAAGCCGGGCTTCGCCGCCTCGATGGCCTGGAACAGCCCTCCATAGCCGCCGTAATAGTGCACCGGCAGGTAGATCCCGAGGAAGACCACTACGAACAGGATGCTGGTGTCCTTGATCACCGCCGTCCAGGCCGAGCCGTGGACGCCCGAGACGACCACGTAGACGGTGAGGGCGGCCGCCCCGATCCAGACCGCGGCGGTCGACGAGATGGCCCCGTAGGACGCTGTGGAGACGATGATCCCCAGGCCCTTGAACTGAAGCACGAGGTAGGGGACCAGCGCCACGATCCCCACCAGAGCCACCAGCATGCCGAGCGCCGGGCTTCGGTACTTGCGGGCGAAGAAATCGGGTTGCGTGTAGAGGCCGTTCTGCTTCGCGTAGCGCCAGACGGGCGGCAGCAGCCAATACGAGGTGACGTAGGCGAGCGTCAGGTAGCAGAGGATGTAGTAGGCCGGGCCGCCCTTGCCGTAGGCGATGCCGGACCCACCCAGGAACGTGAAGGTCGTGTAGATCTCGCCGGCCATCAGCAGGAAGACGAGGGTGGTGCCGAAGCCCCGGCCGCCCACCGTCCACTGTTCCAGGCCCATCTCACGGCCCAACCGTGCGTAGAGCCCGAGGCCGATCGCCAGCGCGAATCCGGCCGCCACGATGATGAGGGCGACGCTCATCGCGGATCTTCCGGGCTTCGGTTCTGGGGATCGGTGAGATAGATCACCGCCATCACCGCCGAGGTCCCGATCACGCAGAACACCAGCCAGGCGAGGAGCAGCGGCAGGCCGAGAACGAAGGGTTCGACCCGATTCAGAAAGAACGGACCGATCAGGATGCCCAGAAAGGGCAGGGCGGCGAGCCACCGCAGATTTCGCATGCGCGATACCGTCCAGAAGGCCCCGATACCGCGGGTTGAATCAGTCGCGACGGACTGTCAACCTGACGGAGCCAGCTCGATGCGCAGACAGATCAATCTTACGTGTTGTGCGCTCGCGCACGCGGCCCCGGGTCCGGCACGCCTAATCTCGTGCAGCTTCGCGACGTTCGGCGTCGCCGATGCACGAGGGATTTCGCGCGATGAAACCGACCCTGACCATCGCCGCGCTGGCGGCGCTTCTCGCCGTTCCGACGGTCCAGGCTGAGGCACGGCCGCGTCAGGCGGCCGCCAAGGTCCAGCCCAGCGCCGCACTCAAGGCGCGCCAGACCGTCATGAACGATTTCAACGCCCGCATGAGCCGCCTCGACGCGCTCATGGGTGTGCCGAAATCGTCGTCGGTTCGCGCCCGCTCCGCCGAAGCCGGGCGCTAGAGTCGAGCACAACGCGTTCGACGCGACCGGCTCATCGGTTCAGCGACCGAGACCGCCCGCCTCTTCGACGAAGCGCGCGACGGAATCCGCGCCCGCCCCCTCCCGCAAGGACGCGAACACGTAGGGCCGCGCGCCGCGCATCCGCTGCGTGTCGGATTCCATGACCGACAGGTCGGCGCCGACGAGGGGCGCGAGGTCGGTCTTGTTGACGATCAGCAGATCCGAGCGCGTGATGCCCGGGCCGCCCTTGCGGGGGATCTTCTCGCCGCCGGCGACGTCGATGACGTAGAGGGTGATGTCGGCGAGTTCGGGCGAGAACGTCGCCGCGAGATTGTCGCCCCCGGATTCGATCAGGACCAGATCGAGCTTGGGGAACCGCCGGGTCATCTCGGCGACGGCGGCGAGGTTGATCGAAGCGTCCTCTCGGATCGCGGTGTGCGGGCAGCCACCGGTCTCGACACCGAGAATGCGCTCCTCGGGGAGGGCGCCGGCCACCGTCAGGATGCGCGCATCCTCCTTCGTGTAGATGTCGTTGGTGATCGCACAGATCTCGTAGCGGTCGCGGAAGCGCTTGCAGAGCTGCTCCATCAGGGCGGTCTTGCCGGAGCCGACGGGACCGCCGATGCCGACGCGGAGGGGGCCGTTCGAGGAGGTCATGCTTCAGGCTCAGGATCGGAAGATGCGGGAATATTGGGTCTCGTGCCGAAAGGAGCCGAGATCCAGGCGGAAGGTAGCGGTACCGAGGGCGTCGAGCCCTACCGCAGCGGCGGCGGCAGCCAGCGGCACGAGCCGTGGAGCAAGGGCGGCGATCACCCGGGTCCCGGCTGCCTGGCCCACGGGCGCCGCCCGCAGGGCCGCCGAGACGAGGTTCTGAAGGAAGGCGAGGCCGTAGGCGGCGAGAACCGGCGCCAGCGCCATGCGATGCGCCCCGGCGGCGAGCCCGACGGCGACCGGGTAGGCGACCGGACCCGGCAGTTCTTCGGAGAGCGCCGCAAGCGCCGGGGAGGGCCAGGCGCCGCGTGTCGCGTCGAGAAAGCTCCGCCCCTGCTGGCTCGTCTCGAGGTGCAGTTCCCGGGACGGGGCGAGGGCGAGCGCGAGATCGTTGACGGCGATGAGGCCGACGCCGTCGGAGGCGCCTGCCGCCCGGTGAGCTTCGGCCGCGAGGATCAGGTCGTTGCGCAGGGCGCCGCGGGTACAGACGTCCTCGAGCCACAGCGTCAGGCCGGCCTCGTCGCGGATATCTCCGGCTTCGACAGCCCATTCCAGGCCGTGCGAGTAGGCGTAGGCGCCCACCGGGTAACCCGGCGACAGCCACGCCATCAGACGCAGCGAATCCAGGGTTTCAGCCGCCGGCATGGTGGTGATGGTGGTGGCCGCCGTGGGAATGGTCATGCTCGTGGGCGTGGCCGCCGGAATAGGCACCGCCCTCGGGCCGGAACGGTCGCTCCACGGGCTCGGCGGTGCCGCCGAGACCGCGCACCATCTCGGCGAGCACATGGTCATCGGCGATCCACACCGCGTCCGCGCCGATCTCGGCGGGGATGTGCCGGTTGCCGATGTGCCAGATCAGGCGCTTGAGGGCATGGTCGTCCGGTGCGCGGATCTCCAAAAGGCGCTCCGGCGCCGCCTCGACCCAGACGAGGCGACCGTCCTGCAGGACCAGGGCGTCGCCGTCCTCCAGCACGGCCGGCTCCGGCAGGTCGAGCAGGAAGCCCAGCCCGCCTGCGCCGCGCATGGCGACCCGGCGGCGATGCCGGTCGCCGTGATCGAGCACGACGCGGTCGACGATCTCGCCGCCGGACAGGGCGTCCCGGCGAAGGATGCGGGTGGCGCGAAGCATCGGACGGGACCGCTCAGAACAGGAAGTAGCGCTGCGCCATGGGCAGCAACTCGGCGGGCTCGCAGACCAGCAGCTCGCCGTCGGCCCGGACGTCGTAGGTCTCGGGATCCACCTCGATCTCGGGCGTGGCGTCGTTGAGGATCATGCTTTTCTTCGAGATGCCGCCGCGCACATTCTCCACGGCCACCAAGTCCTTCTGGACGCCGAGCCGTTCCCGCAGGCCGTCGTCGACGGCGGCCTTGGAGACGAAGGTCAGGGCGGTGGCGAAGGGGACCCGACCGTAGGCACCGAACATCGGCCGGTAATGCACCGGCTGCGGCGTCGGGATCGAGGCGTTCGGGTCGCCCATGGGGGCGGCCGCGATGCTGCCGCCCTTCAGCACGAGATCGGGCTTCACCCCGAAGAAGGCCGGCGTCCAGAGGACGAGGTCGGCGAGCTTGTCGGGCTCCACCGAGCCGATGTGCCGGGAGATGCCGTGCGCGATGGCCGGGTTGATCGTGTATTTGGCGATGTAGCGGCGCGCCCGCAGGTTGTCGGTGCCGGAGGCATCCCCCGGCAGCGCGCCCCGCTGCCGCTTCATCTTGTCGGCGGTCTGCCACGTGCGGATGATGACCTCGCCGACCCGGCCCATGGCCTGGCTGTCGGAGGACATCATCGAGAGCGCGCCGATATCGTGCAGGATGTCCTCGGCCGCGATGGTCTCGCGCCGGATCCGGCTCTCCGCGAAGGCGAGATCCTCGGGGATCGACGGGTCGAGGTGGTGGCAGACCATGAGCATGTCGAGATGCTCGTCAATCGTGTTCCACGTGTAGGGCCGCGTCGGGTTCGTGGACGACGGGAGCACGTTCGGCAGCCCGGCGACCTTGATGATGTCGGGGGCGTGGCCGCCGCCGGCGCCCTCGGTGTGGAAGGCGTGGATCGTCCGGCCCTTGAAGGCGGCGATCGTGTCCTCGACGAAGCCCGATTCGTTGAGCGTGTCGGTGTGGATCATGACCTGGATGTCGTGGGCATCGGCCACGGACAGGCAGGTGTCGATCGCCGCGGGCGTGGTGCCCCAATCCTCGTGCAGCTTCAGCGCGCAGGCACCCGCCCGCACCATCTCGACGAGGCTATCCGGCCGGGACGCATTGCCCTTGCCGGCGAAGGCGAGATTCATCGGGAAGGCGTCAGCCGCCTCGATCATCCGGGCGATGTGCCAGGGGCCCGGGGTGCAGGTGGTGGCGAAGGTGCCGTGGGCCGGCCCGGTGCCGCCGCCGAGCATCGTGGTGATCCCCGAGCAGAGCGCCTCCTCGATCTGCTGCGGGCAGATGAAGTGGATGTGGCTGTCGAAGCCGCCCGCCGTCAGGATCTTGCCCTCGCCGGCGATGACCTCCGTGCCCGGGCCGACCACGATGTCGATTCCGGGCTGCACGTCCGGGTTGCCGGCCTTGCCGAGCTTGAAGATCCGGCCGCGGACGATTCCGACATCGCATTTCACGATGCCCCAATGGTCGAGGACCACGGCGTTGGTGATCACCGTGTCGACGGCGCCGTCGGCGTTGGTCGCCTGGCTCTGGCCCATGCCGTCGCGGATGACCTTGCCGCCGCCGAACTTCACCTCCTCGCCGTAGGTGGTGAAGTCGCGCTCGACCGTGATCTCCAGGCTGGTATCGGCGAGGCGGATACGGTCGCCGACCGTGGGGCCGAACATGTCGGCGTAGGCGGACCGGGGCAGGCTGGCGGGCTTGGGCGAATTGGCCATGGTCAGAGCTTGCCCATCACGTCGCCGCGGAAACCGTACACGGTGCGTCCGCCGGAGAGCGGCACCAGCGCGACCTCCCGCGTCGATCCCGGCTCGAAACGCACGGCGGTGCCCGGCGCGATGTCGAGGCGCTTGCCGCGGGCCTGCTCCCGCTCGAACACGAGGCCCGGATTGACCTCGAAGAAGTGATAGTGCGAGCCGACCTGGATCGGCCGGTCCCCAACATTGGCGACTTCGAGCACGGTCCGCTCGGCGCCTGCGTTGAAGACGATCTCGCCGGGCAGCGTCGTCACGGCCCCGGGGACGTCTGCCGAGGCCGTTCCCCGGATCGGGTGGTGCACGGTGACGAGCTTGGTCCCGTCCGGGAAGGTGGCCTCGACCTGGATGTCGTGGATCATCTCCGGCACGCCCTCCATGACCTGATCGCTGGTCAGCACTTTGGCGCCGGCCTGCATCAGATCGGCCACGGTGCGGCCGTCCCGGGCGCCCTCGACCACGAAATCGGTGATCAGTGCCACCGCCTCCGGGTGGTTGAGCTTCACGCCCCGTGCGAGGCGGTTGCGCGCCACCTGTGCCGCCATGGCGATCAGCAGCTTGTCCTTTTCGCGGGGTGTCAGCAGCACGGGCAACCTCGTCGTCGTGGCCGCCGGAGCAAGGATCATGCGCGTTGCGCGGTCAAGGCCAAGGCGGGCCCCGTGGAGACGCTTCGGGCCATCGACGGTCGGGGGCCGCTCAGGGTCCCGGCGACGTCACGAGGTCATGGCGATGAACCCGGCGAACAGGTCCGGCAGGGGCTCGCCCTTGACGGTGCCCGGCAGGTCACGAGGATGGATGAACTCGTCCCGGAACCAGGGATAGCGCTTCGGATCGAAGGACGCCCGCAGCCAGTCGATCGTCCGCCGCACGCGGCCGATCCGCTCCGCATCCGGGTGATAGGTCAGCCAAATGTCGACGCCGAAGCGGCCGAGATTGTCCACCGGGACGACCTGCGCGCCGATCGCGCTGGCATAGGTCGGCAGCAGGCCGATCCCGGCGCCCTTCGCGATCGCCCAGTAATACGCGCTGCTGACATTGATCTTCAGGGTGATCGGCACCGTTGCGGGAAAGCCCGGCACTGAGCGCACGTAATCCTCGAGGCGCATGGTCTGGCTGCCGTCCTGAACCACGATCCGGTGGCGCGCGAGATCCTCGGGGCGATCGGGAAGCCCATACGTCTCCACGTAGCTCCGCCCGGCATAGGGCACCATGTGGATGCGGCCGAGCTTGACGACGCGCAGGTCCGGGCTCGTCGGGCGCGTCAGCTGGATGGCAACGTCCGCTTCGAGCCGCAGGACGTCGGCGGATTCCATGGCGCAGCGCAGGTCGACGGTCAGGCGCGGATTGGCGCGCTGGAACTCGACGAGCCGCGGCGCGAGCCAGAACGCCCCCAGCCCCTCCGTCACCGCGATGCGGACTTCGCCGGTCTCGGCGAACGGAGCGACCTCGCCCGTGCGCACCAGGCTGAACGCCGCAGCCTCCATGCGGTTGGCCGCGTCCAGGATCGCCTGGCCCTCGGTGGTCAGACGGATCCCGTCGACATGGCGCGTCATCAGCGGGGCACCGATCAGGGCCTCGAGATCGCCGATCCGGCGACGCACCGAATTCACGGACAGGCCGAGCTTGGCGGCCGCCGATCGGAAGCTTCCGGACCGCTGGAGCGTCAGGAAGACTCGGATGCTCTGCCAGTCGGGCATCGAGCCCCGGCTTGCCTCCGTCTGTTCCATCGACGGAACACCCCTGTTTCAATTTTTGCACATACAGCCAGAGCGCTAGATGCGAAGTGCTGGACCGTCAATCCGAAACCGAATGACAGGTCATCCGATGACACTGCACATGGCTCGCGGCCAGTTCGTGGCGGGGGATACGGATCAACTTGGTCCAGCGTCAGTCACTGTGGAGCCGCGGCATGACCTGAGCATGTTGCGCGTTGATCGTATCGCCCGTCATCTCGTCGTATTCATGCCGGCGCCGGACGATCTCAGACGCCTGATCGAAGATGCGCGTACAGATCTGCCGGATCTGGCACCCCTGCACGTCGTGCAGCGCGTGATGTCGATCAATCCGGACAGCGTCCTGGCGATTGCCCAGAAACACAAGTTCGATGCGGCACGTCCGCAGGGCGACGGCTTCGTCGCCTGCCTGATGCTGAATGCGGCCGGCCTGGCCGCGCTCAAGACGGGAACGCTCGATGCGTCGGATCCACCGGCCGCGATGCTGGCCGGTCAGCACGAACGTCCGGCCGGGATCTATGTCTGGGCGGTCTACGCGCGGCGGCGGCTTGCCGGTGGCGTCAGCCTCGTCTTCGACCGTCTGTCGAGCCCAACCTATCGCGGCGTCGACTTCTACGCCCGGGCGGCGACGCCCGAGGGCGCGGATCTGCTCACGACGCTCGGCTTCACGGTCCGCAAGACCGGCTGTGTGGACCTGTACCATTTCGCCCGCGGGCCGAAGACGGAGGCCGCACCGCTCTACGACAGCCACAAGCCGGGCGGGGCCGGCACCAGCGTCGCGGTCGCGCGGAACCTGGAGGATCTGTCTCGGGTCATCGCCCTGCGCGCCGCCGTGTACATGGCAGAGCAGGCCTGCCCCTACGAGGAGGAGTTCGACGGCAACGACCTCTCGGCGACGCACCTGATCGGCTATGTCGGGGACGAGCCGGCGGGCTGCCTGCGCATCCGGTTCTTCGCGGATTTCGCCAAGATCGAGCGACTTGCGGTCCGGGCCGAGTTCCGCAACACCCGCTTGGCCTTCGCCCTGGTCCGGGCCGGCATCGAACTCGCGCGGGTGAAGGGCTACCGCCGGCTCTACGGCCACGCCCAGAAGCGCCTCGTCGGCTTCTGGAGCCGCTTCGGCTTCCGGATCTTCGACGGTGCGCAGGAACTGGTCTTCTCGGACTTCGACTACGTCGAGATGCTGATGGAGGCAGAGCCGCATCCGCAGGCCATCGGGCTCGGCGCCGACCCCTATGTCATCATCCGGCCGGAAGGACGCTGGCACCGGGCGGGGACCCTCGACCGGTCTCGCAGCCGGGCCGTGACGCGGCCCTCCGTGGACCGGACGGTGGCGGCGCGATGAACCGGCCGATCAATCCGGCGCTGTATCGCCGGCCCCGCAGCGTCCCGGTTCTGGTGCTGGTGGACATGCAGCAGGAATACGAGATCGCCGGGCGTCCGCTCGCCCTGTCGGGGATCGAGCCCGCGCTCCAAAACTGCCGCCGCGCCCTCGCGCATGCCCGCGCGAGCGGCATACAGGTGGCCTATGTCCGCTGGGTCGGGGCGCCGCTGTTCCAGGCGGGCAGCCGCTACGCCCGCTGGATCGAGGGGTTCGAGCCCCACGGCTGCGACATGATCTTCGACCGGGACCGCCCCTCCTGCTACGCGAGCCCCGCCTTCGCCGACGCGATGGAGCGCGGAAGCCCGCCCCTGGTCATGGCGGGCTTCGCCGCCGAATCCTCCTGCCTCGCGACGGCGGTCGACGGCTTCCACCGGGGTCAGGACGTGACCTTCCTGTCCGATGCCTCCGCCAGCCACGATCTGGAGGACATCGGCGCCGAAGAGATCCACCGGTCGGTGAGCGCGGTGATGCGGGTCTTCGGCGACGTCACGGACACGCAATCGTGGATCGCGACCTCCTCGCCGTTCAAGCCCATGCCAGCCGCCCCGAGATCGAGGCACGACAATGACTGACCGCGCCCAGAGCCACGGGATGCCGGACGACGACCCAGTGGGCGAAGAGGACGTGAACCTCCGTCTTGGCCGCCACGCGATCCAGCTGCTGCAGGCGGCGCGCGATGCCGGCGAGCCGACGCTGATCGCACAGGCCGAAGCCATGGCGATGGCGGTCGGCTTCGTCCTGGCGAGCCGCATTCAGGACGGGATGCCGGAGACGGATTGATCAGTCGGTTCCGTCGTCTCCGCCGATCAGGCGCATGGCGCGCAGGCGTGCCATGCGCTCGTCCCGCGCGCGCCTGTCGGCCGCGAGGGCGCGCCAGAGGGCCAGAAGCTCGGTCTCGTGAGGCGTGTCGACGGTTTCGTCGGCGTCGTGCGCCGTTCCGGCGTGATCGAAGGCGTCCATCTTCGTAGTCCTGCGCCTTGAGTTGCGTTGGGCTAACAGCACGGCATCGCGATCGTCCAGCCCGAAAGATGTGCAGAGCCTGTACAAGCCGCGTGGATCGTCACGCCCGGGCGAATCCATAACCGGCAAACGAGCACCGACGCCGCGGCAACGCGCCGTCCCATTCGACTGCCGGGACCTGCCAGCACCGCCGAGGCACCAATATTGTGCAGCGCTGGATCAAGGGCGCTTTTTCGGCAAAGCGCGGCGTCGAATCCTGCCGCAGGACTGATCGATGACTCGGCACACCGGCGTCTGACTTCAAGGGCCAACCGAGCGGCGCATATCCGATCCCGGGAAGGCCGAGCAAAAACCCCAGAAACATCCCGGACATCGAACTGTGGCTATGCCGGACAACGGCATTCCGGACGAGGCGCCCGGAACGGATTTTCCGACGATGCGGATCCGGATCGCGTCAGGTCCGGGATTGCGTGAGCGCGGCGATGATGGATTCGACCACTTCGATCTGCTCCTGCACGGCGACCAGCCGCGGACCGGCATCGGCGCCGTCACCCAGTACGAACGTGCCTTTCCGGCGCCGCGCGTCGCGCAGTTTCCGCACCGATGCGACGATGATCTGCCGTTCCTCGATCAGCGCATCGCGCAGCTCGTTCAGGCCATCCAGTTCCAGCGTCGAGGCCATGCGGCGTCCCGGTCTCACATCCTCGGCGCGGCATCGGCGGATGTTCCGCGCCGCCGCACCAGGCACGGATCGTCCGGACGGGGTGTCGGACGGCGTGACGCTACCCTCTGCCGTCGGCGCTTGCACGCGTTACGTCGGGGGACTTTGCCGTGATCGGCGGGACGCCACGATGTCCGGAACGCGGATTGTATGCTAATGGATGCAAAATCTTCCGGCTGTGCGGAGCTTTCGGGCCAAGGGGCGGATAACGGCGCATGCTGAATGAGGACGGGCGTGAGCGCGACACTTTTCGATCCGACGCGCCGGTGACGCGCACGGACGACGACGGCGTCCATCGACCGGCGCCGGGCCCCGCATCGAGACGCTCCGGCGCGGCCGGTTTGGGCCTGCTCCTCCTCGCCATCACGGGCGGCGCCGCCTACGGCTACACGTATCTGAACCGGCCCGTCGCGAAGCCCGTGGCGGCGGCACCGCTTCCTGTGCCCGTCACCCTCGGGACGGTCGAGCAGGGTCCGTTCGCCCTGGTCTCGAACGGCCTGGGCACCGTGCAGGCCTACAACACCGTCCAGGTCCGCACGCGGGTCGACGGCGAGATCCAGCAGGTGGCGTTCCGGGAGGGACAGACCGTCCACAAGGACGATGTCCTCGTGCAGATCGACCCGCGGCCCTATCAGGCAGCGCTCGCTCAGGCGAAGGCCAAGAAGGAACAGGACACGGCCAATCTCGGCAACGCCAAAGCCGACCTTGTCCGCTACACCGGACTGGGCGCCTACGCCTCCCGACAGCAGACCGAGACGCAGACCGCCCTGGTCGCGCAGCTCACCGCGCAGGTGGCGTCCGATCAGGCGGCTATCGACAACGCCACGACGCAGCTCGGCTACGCGACGGTCCGCGCGCCCATCGACGGCGTCACCGGCTTCCGGCAGGTCGATATCGGCAACATCGTCAACGCGGCGGGCCAGACCCCGATCGTCACGATCACGCAGGTGGAGCCGATCTTCGTCGTCTTCACGGCGCCGGAGGATCAGTTGCCCGCGATCGCCGCAGCCCTGCGCAAGGGCGACGTCCCGGTGGAAGCCTGGAGTTCGGACGGGCTGACGAAGCTCGCGGACGGCAAGCTCGCCCTGTTCAACAACCAAGTCGACACGGCGACCGGCACGATCCGCCTCAAGGCCGTTTTCGAGAACAAGATCCACGCCCTATGGCCGGGCCTGTCGGTCTCCACCAAGATGCGGGTCGGCACGGTCGCCGTCGCCATGACCGTACCGGACAATGCCATCCAGCACGGTCCCGACGGCCTGTTCGTCTTCTCGGTGGATGACGGAAACCACGCCCATCAGCGTGCTCTGAAAGCGGGGCGCTCCGATTCCGGTCGGACCCGGATCCTCAGCGGCGATCTGCAGCCCGGCGAGCGGGTGATCGTCGCCGGTCAGTACAAGGTTCAGGACGGCAGCCTCGTGGGTGACCCGCACGCCGCCCACACCGCGCAGGCGGAGGCGGTGCGTTGAGGGTGAGCGAGGCGGCGATGACGAGAGCAGTTCCGCGCGAGGCCGAGCGGTGAAAGGCGGCATCTCGGCACCCTTCATCCGGTTTCCGGTGGCGACCACGCTGATCATGGTCGGCATCCTGTTCCTCGGGGTCGTGGCCTATCCGCTGCTGGGCGTCGCACCGCTGCCGCAGGTCGATTTCCCGACGATTCAGGTGACCGCGCAGCTCCCCGGCGCGAGCCCGGAGACGATGGCCTCGTCGGTGGCGCAGCCGCTGGAGCGGCAGTTCTCGCAGATCCCGGGTGTGGCGCAGATGACCTCGACGAGTTCCCTCGGGATCTCGACGGTCACGGTCCAGTTCGATCTCAACCGCAACATCGACGGCGCGGCGAGCGACATCCAGGCGGCGATCAACGCCGCCAGCGGCCAGCTTCCGAAGAACCTGCCGACCCCGCCGACCTACCGCAAGGTCAATCCGGCCGACTCGCCGATCCTGCTGCTCTCGGCCACCTCCGACAGCCTGCCGCTGATCGATGTGGACGACGCGGTCGACGTGCAGCTGGCCCAGCGGATCAGCCAGATCTCCGGCGTCGCCCAGGTCTTCATCGGCGGCCAGCAGAAGCCGGCGGTCCGCGTCCAGATCGACCCGGCCAAGCTCGTGGCCAAGGGCCTGTCCCTGGAGGACGTGCGCGCGCAGCTCACGCTGACCACCGTCAACAACCCCAAGGGCAGCATCGACGGCGGCAGCCACAGCTACACGATCTACGCCAACGACCAGCTCACTGCGGCGCAGAACTGGAACGACGTCATCATCGCCTATCGCGACGGCGCGCCGCTGCGCGTGCGCGATATCGGACAAGCCGTCGCCGGCCCCGAGGATACCAAGCAGGCTGGCTGGACCAACGGCCGGCGCGGCATCTTCCTCGTCGTGTTCAAGCAGCCCGGCGCCAACGTCATCGACACGGTGGACAGCATCAAGGCGCAGCTGCCGCGCCTGACCGCCACCCTGCCGGCCGCCATCAAGGTCGGCATCCTCAGCGACCGGACCCAGACCATCCGCGCCTCGGTCGAGGACGTGCAATTCACCCTGATGCTGACGATCGTGCTGGTCGTCGGGGTGATCTTCGTCTTCCTGCGCAGCTTCTGGGCGACGGTGATCCCGAGCGTGACGGTGCCGCTCGCGCTGCTCGGCGCCTGCGCGCTCATGTGGATGGCGGGCTACACCCTCGACAACCTCTCGCTGATGGCGCTCACCATCTCGGTGGGCTTCGTGGTGGACGACGCCATCGTCGTGCTCGAAAACATCAGCCGCTACGTCGAGGCGGGGATGCGGCCCATGGAGGCCGCGTTCAAGGGCGCGGGCGAGATCGGCTTCACCATCGTGTCGATCTCGGTGTCGCTGATCGCGGTGCTGATCCCGCTGCTGCTCATGGGCGGGATCATCGGCCGGCTGTTCCGCGAGTTCGCCGTGGTGCTGTCGATGACGATCGCGGTCTCGGCCTTCGTGTCGCTGACGCTGACCCCGATGATGGCCTCGCGGCTTCTCAAGCCGCACGACGGCGAGCGCCATGGCCGCCTCTACCGGATCAGCGAGGCCGCGTTCGACGGGCTGCTTGCACTCTACGCCGATGCCCTCGACGTGGCTCTGCGGTTCCGCCGCGTCACGCTCTTGGTGTTCTTCGCCACGCTGGCACTGACGGGCTACCTGTTCGTCGCGATCCCGAAGGGCTTCTTCCCGCAGCAGGACACCGGCTTCATGATCGGCGTCACCGAGGCGTCGCAAGACATCTCGTTCTCGGCGATGCAGGCGCTGCAGGAGAAGGTCGGCGCCATCGTCCAGGCCGATCCGGCGGTGGCCACCGTCGGCATGTCGCTCGGCGGCAACGGCCAGGCGCTCAATTCCGGGCGCATGTACATCACGCTCAAGCCGCGCGACGAGCGCGACGCCAATGCCTTCCAGGTGATCGGCCGCCTGCGGCCGAAACTCGAGCGCGTGGAGGGCATCCGGACCTTCATCCAGGCCACCCAGGACGTGCGCACCGGAGGCCGCACCTCGCGGACCCAGTTCGAGTACACGCTCCAGGATCCGGATCTCGCCGAGCTGAACGCCTGGGCGCCGCGCATCCTCGACACGCTGAAGACCCTGCCGGAGCTGCGCGACGTCGCCACCGACCAGCAGACCCGCGGTACGACGCTGACGCTGTCGATCGACCGCGACGCCGCCTCGCGCTACGGCATCACGCCTCAGCTGATCGACGACACGCTCTACGACGCGTTCGGCCAGCGCCAGATCGCCCAGTACTTCACGCAGCTGAACAGCTACCACGTCGTGCTGGAGGTTCTGCCGGCGCTGCAGGGCAGCGTCGAGAGCCTCGACAGGATCTACATCAAGGCGCCGATCGGGGGCGGGCAGGTACCGCTGGCGGCCTTCGCCCGCTGGACGACCGTTCCGGTGGCGCCGCTCGCCGTGAACCACCAGGGCCAGTTCCCGGCGGTGACGATCAGCTTCAACCTCGCTCCCGACGTGGCACTGGGCCAAGCGACCGAGGCGATCGGCCGGGCGATGCGGGAGCTGCAGGTGCCGCCGACCGTGGTGAGCGGCTTCCAGGGCACCGCCCAGGCCTTCCAGCAATCGCTCTCGACGGTGCCGCTCCTGATCCTGGCGGCGCTGTTCGTGGTCTACCTGATCCTCGGCATCCTCTACGAGAGCTTCATCCACCCGATCACGATCCTGTCGACCCTGCCGTCCGCCGGCGTCGGCGCCCTGGCGGTGCTGATGTGGGCGGGGTTCGACTTCAGCCTGATCGCGCTGATCGGCATCATCCTCCTCATCGGCATCGTGAAGAAGAACGGCATCATGCTGGTCGACTTCGCCATCGTCGCCGAGCGCGAGGAGGGGCTCACCCCCGAGGCCGCGATCCGGAAGGCCGCGCTGCTGCGCTTCCGGCCGATCCTGATGACCACGATGGCGGCGCTCCTCGGCGGCATCCCGCTGATGGTCGCCACCGGCACCGGTTCGGAGATCCGGCAGCCCCTGGGCTACGCCATGGTGGGCGGCCTCGCGGTGAGCCAGGTGCTGACGCTGTTCACGACGCCGGTGATCTACATCTATCTCGACCGGCTCGCCCACCGCCTGTCCTTCCGCGACCGGCCGGAGGCGACGCAGGTCGCCCGCGCGGACGCGGAGCCGGTGGAGGAGGTCCGCGGACCGCCCACGCTGCACGCAGCCGAGTAGGCTCGACCGCCGGCCTCGCCGGCACCGGGTGAAAGCCCGGCCGGAGGCCCACGACCGGGCAGCCCTGTCACCGCCGCCCGCTTGGCGGAGCCTCCGGCCGTTCCACTTGTTCCAGCTCCGGCCTCGCGGGGCGGCGCAAAGACGAAGGGTGCGGATGAGCCAGAACCTGCCGTTGCGAGGGCTCACCGTGCTCGCCCTGGAGCAGGCCGTCGCCGCCCCCTATTGCACCTCACGGCTCGCCGATGCCGGCGCCCGGGTCATCAAGATCGAGCGGCCGGAAGGCGATTTCGCCCGCGGCTATGACGCGGCGGTCGACGGCCTGGCGAGCTACTTCGTCTGGCTCAACCGCGGTAAAGAGAGCCTCGTCGCCGACATCAAGGACCCGGCCGATGCCCGGCTCCTGCACGCGATCCTCGCGCGGGCCGACGTGTTCGTGCAGAACCTCGCCCCCGGCGCCGCGGCGCGCGCGGGCTTCGGATCGGCGGAGCTGCGTGCACGCTATCCCCGGCTGATCACCGTCGACATCTCGGGCTACGGTGCCGGCAACCCCTACAGCGACATGAAGGCCTACGACCTGCTGGTCCAGGCGGAGAGCGGGCTCGCGGGCATCACCGGCCATCCGGCGGGACCCGGCCGGGTCGGCGTGTCCGTCTGCGACGTCGCCTGCGGCATGGATGCCCATGCGGCCGTGCTGGAGGCGCTGATCGCCCGGGGCATCTCCGGGCAGGGCTGCGCCCTCGAGGTCAGCCTGTTCAGCGCCGCCGCCGACTGGATGAACGTGCCGCTGCTCTATTTCGAGGGAACCGGGCAGGCGCCGCAGCGGGTCGGCCTCGCCCATCCCTCGATCTGTCCCTATGGCGCCTTCCCGACGGCCGACGGCAGCCTCGTGCTGATCTCGATCCAGAACGAGCGCGAATGGGCGCGCTTCTGCGCTGGCGTGCTCGGCGAGCCGGATCTCGCCCGCGCCGAAGGCTTCGCGTCCAACAACGCCCGGGTCGCCAACCGCGCCGCCGTCGACCTGCGCATCGGCGCCGAGCTGGTGCGGCTGAGCCGCGACGCCGCCGCCGCCCGGCTGAAGGCCGCCGGCACCGCCTACGGCTTCGTCAACACGCTTGCGGACCTCGTCACCCACCCGGCGCTGATCCGCACAGAGGTCGGGACACCCGCCGGATCCGCCCGCATCGTCGCGCCGCCGGTGCTGGTCGACGGGCAGATCCGCGCCCTCGGCCCCGTCCCGGCGATCGACGCGCACGGCGCGCGCATCCGGGCCGAGTTCGCGCCCGGCACCTGAGGACCTAGAGATCGACACCGAACGACACGCGGGGAGGACACGATGAGGCTCGACGGCAAGATCGCGCTCGTGACGGGCGCCGGCAGCGGCTTTGGAGCGGGGATCGCCCAGCGTTTCGTCGCCGAGGGGGCGAAGGTCGCCTGCATCGACATCGACGGCGCGGCCGCCGCGCGGGTCGCGGCGGATCTGGGCGACAACGCCATCGCCATCGCCGCAGATGTCGGCCTCGCCGCCGATGTCATCGCCAGCGTCGACGAGACACGGCAGCGCTTCGGTCTGCCGAACATCCTGGTCAACAACGCCGGCACCACACACCGCAACAAGCCGCTGATGGAGGTCACCGAAGAAGACTTCGACCGGGTCTTCCGGGTCAACGTGAAGTCGATCTTTCACTACGTCCGGGAGGTCGCCCCGCTCATGCGCGATGCGGGCGGCGGCGTTATCCTGAACGTCAGTTCGACGGCGGCTCTGCGGCCGCGGCCGGGGCTGACGTGGTACAACGCCTCCAAGGGCGCGGCGAGCCTCGCCTCGAAGTCCCTGGCGCTCGAACTGGCGCCCTGGAAGATCCGGGTGAACGCCCTCTGCCCGGTCATGGGCGCCACCGGGCTCCTCGAGCATTTCATGGGCGTGCCCGATACCCCCGAGAACCGCGACCGGTTCATCGCCACGATCCCGCTCGGCCGCCTGTCCCAGGCGAGCGACATCGCGTCGGCCGCCCTGTTCCTCGCCTCCGACGAGGCGGCCTTCATCACCGGCGTCGATCTGCCGGTCGATGGCGGCCGCACGGCCTGAGGAGATGTCGATGGAAGCCTATACCGAGATCCGCGAGGCGGTCGCCAAGCTCTGCGCCGGCTTCCCGGGCGCGTACTGGCGGGCCCTCGACCGGGAGATGGCCTACCCGACCGCGTTCGTGAACGCGCTCACCGAGAGCGGCTACCTGTCGGTTCTGATCCCCGAGGCGTATGGCGGCTCCGGCCTGCCGCTCTCGGCCGCGGCCGCGATCCTGGAGGAGGTCCAGCGGGCCGGCTGCAACGGGGGCGCATGCCACGCGCAGATGTACACGATGGGCACGCTCCTCCGGCACGGCTCCGAGGCGCAGAAGGCCGAATATCTCCCGGCTCTCGCGGAAGGCCGCCTGCGGCTCCAGGCCTTCGGCGTGACCGAGCCCACCTCCGGCACCGACACCGGCAGCCTCAAGACCACGGCGCGCCTGGAGGGCGACCACTACGTCGTCAACGGCCAGAAGATCTGGACCAGCCGTGCCGAACATTCGGACCTGATGCTGCTCCTGGCGCGCACGTCGCCCAGGACCGAGGGCATGAAACGCACCGACGGCCTGTCGGTGCTCCTCGTCGACATGCGGGAGGCCAGGGGCAACGGCCTCACCATCCGGCCGATCCGCACGATGATGAACCATGCCACCACGGAGGTGTTCTTCGACAACCTCAGGGTGCCGGCCCAGAATCTCATCGGCGCGGAGGGGAAGGGTTTCCGCTACATCCTGTCGGGCATGAATGCCGAGCGGATCCTGATCGCCGCCGAATGCATCGGCGACGCCAAGTGGTTCATCGAGAGGGCGCGGATCTATGCCGGCGAGCGTTCGGTCTTCGGGCGTCCGATCGGTGCCAATCAGGGCGTACAGTTCCCGATCGCCAAGGCCTACGCCAACATGCGCGCGGCCGAGCTGATGGTCCGGGAGGCGCTGGCCCTCTACGAGGGCGGCGCGAATCCGGGAGCCGAGGCCAACATGGCCAAGATGCTGGCGGCCGACGCGTCGTTCGAGGCGGCCAATGCCTGCATCCAGACCCATGGCGGCTTCGGCTTCGCCGAGGAATACGACATCGAGCGGAAGTTCCGCGAGACCCGCCTCTACCAAGTGGCGCCGATCTCCACGAACCTGATCCTCGCCTATCTGTCCGAGCATGTGCTCGGCCTGCCGCGTTCGTACTGACATGACCGATTTCGCCGCCTGGATCGGCCGGACACGCGAGGCCTCCGACCTCGTCACCCCACGCCTGATGGCCGAGTTCCGCGCGACCCTCGGGCCGCATCTCGCCCCGGTCGCCGACGGCATCGCGTGGCCGGCGCTGCACTGGTGTCTCGCCCCGGAGACGCCGGCCGCCGACGCCCTCGGGCCGGACGGCCACGTCGCGAAGGGTGGGTTCCTCCCGCCCGTGCCGTTGCCCCGGCGGATGTGGGCGGGCGGACAGATCGAGACCCTTTCGGATCTGCGCGCGGGAGACGCCGTCACCCGCACCGAGACAGTACGGGACGTCGTCTTCAAGGACGGGCGAAGCGGAAGCCTGTGCTTCGTCACCGTCGAGCACGCCGTCGCCACGGGACAGGGCGTCGCGATCCGTGAACGGCAGGACATCGTCTATCGCGAGGCGGCCGGGGCGCAGACCGGAACCGATGCCGCGCCCGAACGCGACGATCCCGATGACTACGCGGCAATCTGGGCAGTGCTCGCGACGCCGACGCTGCTGTTCCGCTATTCGGCGATGACCTTCAACGGCCACCGCTTCCACTACGACCAGCCCTACGCGACGCAGGTGGAGGGCTATGCCGATCTCGTCGTCCACGGCCCGATGCAGGCCACGCTGCTGATGAACCTCGCCGCGACGCTCCTGGGACACGTGCCGCGGATGTTCACCTATCGCGGCGTCTCGCCGATGACGGCCAACCAGACCTTTCGCGTCTGCGGCCGAACCCGCGGGTCCGAGTTCGAGGGTGTGACCCTCGATGCAGCAGGGAAGGTCTGCATGCGCGCCCGCGCCGACATGTGAGATCCGGCGCGCGATGTCAGTCGGAGGGCGGCCTCGTCCGGCACGGATTGCGGGCCGGCGCCATCATCGTACGCGTCGCGGCGCCACGACGGCACGGCATCGACCCGCGGACGAGCCCGCGGGTGGTGCGACGGCGGGCCTCGCGGACGCGAAACCCGCCGGACACCGTCTTAGGCCAGCTTCAGACCGACGTTGACGTTGCCGCGGGTCGCGTTGGAGTACGGGCAGACCTGGTGAGCGGCGTCCACGAGCTTCTGCGCGTCCGCGCGGTCGAGGCCCGGCAGGCTGATCGTGAGATCGGCGGTGATGCCGAAACCGCCTTCGGAGCGCGGACCGATGCCTACGTCAGCGGTGACGCTGGTATCGGCCGGGACCTTGAGCTGCAGCGACGGGGCCACGGCCTTCATGGCGCCGAGGAAGCAGGCCGAGTAGCCGGAGGCGAAGAGCTGCTCCGGGTTCGCGCCCGGGCCACCCGCGCCACCGAGCTCCTTCGGCGTCGACAGCTTGACCTCGAAGCTGCCGTCGGCCGTGCGGGCGGCACCGTCGCGGCCACCGGTGGCGGTGGCGGTGGTGCGATACTTCACATCTACGGACATAGCGATCTCCGGTTGGAGGAAGAAAGTCGGCATGTAGGCGCCGGCGGGCCTTCGCACAGCCCCATTTAAATTGCGCACAATCGAAATCAAGGGTCGATCAGGGCGAAACGGTCGACATCCACAAGCCCCCGGTCGGTGATCT
Source organism: Methylobacterium sp. XJLW (assembly GCF_003254375.1). Lineage (NCBI taxonomy): Bacteria > Pseudomonadati > Pseudomonadota > Alphaproteobacteria > Hyphomicrobiales > Methylobacteriaceae > Methylobacterium > Methylobacterium sp. XJLW. The sequence continues at coordinate 3,851,647 of NZ_CP016429.1, forward strand.
TGAGATGGGGGATGACCGGGAGCGGCAGGAACGCCACCTGCAGGAAGGGCTCCGGCAGCACGACTCCGAGGCCTCTGGCGGCCGACCGCAGGGTCACGAGAGACCGGCGGATGTCGTCGAACGGCATCAGGCTCATCAGGCCGGCGACGGGCAGCGCGATCTCGGCGCGCACCTCGCCACCCTCGACCACGACGAAGCCGCCCTCGATCTCGCCCAGACGGTTCACGGCCACGGCCATGTCGGAATCATCCGCCCCGACGACCGTGATGTTGTGACTGTCATGCCCGACCGACGAGGCGATGGCCCCCCGCTTCAGGCCGAAGCCTTTCACGAACGCGACCCCGATGCCGCGCACCCCCGGCGCGGAGCGGCCGTGCCGTTCGACCACCGCGACCTTGATGACGTCCTGGTCCAGGTCGATTCGGCGCTCCCCGCCGGAATAGGGCAGGGCGAGGTCGTGACGCAGGGTGATGATCTGGCCCGGGATCACCCCGATCACCGGCGTCGAAGGCCCGGAGCCCGGCGCGGCGAAATCCGCGGCGCTGACCCGCCGCGCCCGCACGCTGCCGCGGCCGATCGGCTCCACGGCGGGTCGCGTGGCGAACAACGCCTCGTTCACCGGGCGTCCGGCACTGAGAACCTGGGACACGGCGCAGGTGTCGAGATCGTCAAGCACCACGAGATCGGCGCGCTGGCCGGGGGCGACGAGCCCCCGGTCGTGAAGCCCGAACGCCCGGGCCGCCGACCACGAGGCCGCACGGTAGGCGGCGAGGGGTGGGACGCCGAGGGCGATGGCGGTCCGGATGACGAAGTCGAGATGCCCCTCCTCGGCAATGTCGAGGGGGTTCCGGTCATCGGTGCAGAAGGCCAGGAACGGCGCCGTCCGCTCGGTCAGGATCGGCGCCAGCGCGTGCAGATCCTTGCAGACCGAGCCCTCTCGGATCAGCACCGTCATCCCCTTGGACAGTTTCTCCAGGGCTTCTTCCGGCGTGGTGGCCTCGTGTTCGGTGCGGATGCCGGCCGCGATGTAGGCGTTCAGTCCGAGGCCGCGCAGGAGCGGGGCGTGACCGTCGATATGCCGGCCCTGGAACGCGGCGAGCTTGTCGAGCACGCCGGGATCGGCCGCCAGCACGCCGGGGAAGTTCATGAATTCGGCGAGCCCGATGACCTTCGGGTGGCCGACGAAGGACAGCAGGTCCTGCGCGTCGATCCGCGCCCCCGAGGTTTCCAGATGGTCGGTGGCCGGGACGCAGGACGAGAGCTGCACGCGCAGGTCCATCGCCAGCGTTTCGGACGAAGCAAGGAACCATCGGAAGGCGTCCGTTCCGAGAACGTTGGCCATCTCGTGCGGGTCGCAGATCCCCGTGGTGACGCCGTGGGGGAGAACGCAGCGCTCGAATTCCTGCGGGGGCATCAGCGAGGATTCGACGTGGAAATGCGTGTCGATGAAGCCCGGCACAACGACCTTGCCGGAGATGTCGATCTCCCGCGTGCCGCGATAGTGGCCGAAGGTGCCGACGATGCGGTCGCGGCAGATCGCGATATCGGAGGCGACAAGCGCCCCGGTGACGAGGTCGAGGAAACGGCCGCCCTTCAGGACGAGGTCAGCCTCCGTGCGACCCTGGCCCTGCGCGATGGCCCGCCGGAGCGATTCCACCTGTGTCATCACCATATGCTCCCTCGCTCCTGCCATCTGACAGGAGCATGCCACGGGGGCGGCCCCTTCCGCGACGCTTGCAGAGGCGCGAGCACCGGCGCAGAAGCCTTTCACCTTTGAACCAGTCGAAGCTCTCGATGCCCGCCTATCGTTCCCGCACCACCACCCACGGCCGCAACATGGCCGGCGCCCGCGGCCTCTGGCGCGCCACCGGCATGAAGGATGCCGATTTCGGCAAGCCGATCATCGCCGTGGTGAACTCGTTCACCCAGTTCGTGCCCGGCCATGTCCACCTCAAGGATCTCGGCCAGCTGGTCGCCCGCGAGATCGAGGCCGCCGGCGGCGTCGCCAAGGAGTTCAACACCATCGCGGTGGATGACGGCATCGCCATGGGCCATGACGGGATGCTGTACTCGCTGCCGTCCCGGGAGCTGATCGCCGATTCCGTCGAGTACATGGTCAACGCGCATTGCGCCGACGCGATGGTGTGCATCTCGAACTGCGACAAGATCACACCCGGCATGCTGATGGCCAGCTTACGCCTCAACATCCCGACGGTGTTCGTCTCGGGCGGCCCGATGGAGGCCGGCAAGGTCCAGCTGCCGGGCATCGCCAGGAAGGTCGATCTCGTCGACGCGATGATCGCCGCAGCCGACGACCGCATCTCCGACGAGGATGTCGCGGTGATCGAGCGCTCGGCCTGCCCGACCTGCGGATCGTGTTCGGGCATGTTCACGGCGAATTCCATGAACTGTCTCACCGAGGCGCTGGGCCTGGCGCTGCCGGGCAACGGCTCGGTGCTCGCCACCCATGCCGACCGCAAGCGCCTGTTCGTGGAGGCCGGTCACCTCATCGTGGATCTCGCCCGCCGCCACTACGAGCAGGACGACGCGGGCGTGCTGCCGCGCGCCGTGGCGAGCTTCAAGGCGTTCGAGAACGCCATGACCCTCGACATCGCCATGGGCGGCTCGACCAACACGGTCCTCCACCTGCTGGCGGCGGCGCACGAGGGCGAGGTGCCCTTCACCATGGCCGATATCGACCGGCTGTCCCGGCGGGTGCCGGTGCTGTGCAAGGTCGCCCCGGCGGTGGCCAACGTCCATATGGAGGACGTGCACCGGGCCGGCGGCATCATGGGGATTCTCGGTGAGCTCGACCGGGCCGGTCTGATCGACACCGAGGTCGGCAACGTCTCGGCCGGCACGCTGGGCAACGCCCTTGCCCGCTGGGACGTGCGCGCCGCGCCGAGCGCGTCGGTCCAGACCTTCTACCGGGCGGCCCCGGGCGGCGTGCCGACCCAGGTGGCCTTCAGCCAGGAATCCCGCTTCGACGAGCTCGACCTCGACCGGGAAGGCGGCGTCATCCGCGATGCCGCACACGCCTATTCGCAGGATGGCGGGCTCGCGGTCCTCTACGGCAACCTCGCCGAGCAGGGCTGCATCGTGAAGACCGCAGGCGTCGATGCCTCGATCCTGACCTTCACCGGGACGGCGCGGGTGTTCGAGAGCCAGGACGCGGCCGTCGACGGCATCCTCAACGGCAAGGTCACGGCTGGCGAGGTGGTGCTGATCCGCTACGAGGGGCCCCGCGGCGGCCCCGGCATGCAGGAGATGCTTTATCCGACGAGCTACCTGAAATCGAAGGGGCTCGGAAAGGCCTGCGCCCTCGTCACCGACGGGCGGTTCTCCGGCGGCTCCTCGGGCCTGTCCATCGGCCACGTCTCGCCGGAGGCCGCCGAGGGTGGCCTGATCGGCCTCGTGCGCGACGGCGATCGGATCGCCATCGATATCCCGAACCGGCGCATTCATCTGGACGTGGATCAGGCGGAGCTGGATCGGCGGCGGATCGCGCAGGACGCGGCGGGCTGGCAGCCTGCGACCCCGCGCAAGCGCAAGGTGAGTACGGCATTGCGTGCCTATGCCATGCTGACGACCAGCGCGGCCCACGGGGCGGTGCGCCGGCTCTGATCAGCGGGCGCCGAGAACCAGAACGGCGGCAGCACCGAGGAGCGCTGCCGCCGCCACCGCAAGACCGATCCACCGTCGGCGGACCTTGGCTGCGCCCCGCCCCACCCCTCCGGGCGTCGGCGGCGGGATGCGCCCGAGCGCGGCGAGCATCAGCGGCTCGATGGCGGCGTAGCCGGCCGGGCTCAGATGAAGCCCGTCGGTGCCGTATTCGGGCCGGAGTCCGCCTGTCTCGGTCGCCAGCACCGCATGGTAGTCGATGAATGTCGCGCCGTGCTCATGCGCATGGTCTCGCAACCATGCATTGACCGCCGCGATCATTGCCGGCGCGTCGCGCACCTCCGGATTCCAGGGGATGCTGGCGGCGGGCATGATCGAGCCGATCCAGGCCTGCACGCCCATGGCACGGGCCTCGTCGAGCATGCCGGCGAGCGTTCGGGCGATCTCGTCGGCCGGGACGAAGAAGCCCTCATTGCGGCCGATATCGTTCACACCGCACAGAAGATGCACGCCCCAGGCTCGCGTTTCCTCGAGGTCGCGCCGAAACCGCATGGTGATCCAGCGGGCCGTCTGACCGGACCCGCCGCGGGGGATCAGGTTGTAGGCCTCGAAGGTGCCGGCCCGGTGGAAGCCCCACAATTCGGTGATCGAATCCCCGATGAAGACGATCGGTTCGCGCACGGTTCAGGCCGGCGTCGCGGTCTCGAGGGTCTCGGCCACCTCCGCCTGGAGGCGGTCCGCCATCATCTGGCGGCCCTCAGAGGTCACGTGAACGATGTCCGTGAAAAGGTTTCGGGCGTCGCCTTCGAACAGGCGGCTGAGGTCCCGGGCCGCAAAGGCTGAATCCTGCGTATCCAGCCGGCCGAGAACACCCTCGAAACGTGCATACTGGCGATCGAGATAGGCCAGGAACGCGTCGGAGGCCGTGCCCGCCTCCGTGCCGACGGGCGCGCCCTTGCGGACGATCGTGGGCTGCAGGAGGAACCGAACCGGGGCACCGATGCCGGGAGCGAGCCGCGCGAGCCGCCTGAGCGCCAGCTCGAACTGCCGCACGACCTCCCATTCCCAGATCTCGGACTGCCAGTTCGTCAGCGCCCGCAGATTCTCGAGACGGTTGAAGATCATCGCCTGCAGGCCGTCATAGGACAGTGCTACCGTGTCCTCTGCGCTCTTCCTCGAGTCGAAGAAGTAATCGTAAAGACTTTCATTGGCGAAGTGATTGTATGGAACGCCGGCCCGCGGATCGAAGCTCCAGGGCTGAAAGATGTCGGTCGCTCCGCCGACGATCAGGATGACGTCGGGCTGAAGATCCATCAGCCGCGTCGTGACCAGGGCGATCATCTGATTCAGGCAGGCCGAGACGGCGCCGAAATTGTAGACGCGCGCCCCCGCCCCATGGGCTTGCTTCAGCCCGGTCTCCAGCCGCCCCGGCACGGTATCGGCGAAGACCTGTCCGTCGATCAGGGTGCTGTCGCCGACGACGAAGACCCGCAGCGTCTCGGATGATGGCCGCGTATCCGCATGCGCGTCGTTGCGATACCCGAGGGCGTCGTAGCGCCAGTCCTGACCGCCCGCGACCGTCAGCGGCTTGCCGGCGAACTGGACGTACGGTGCGGGAAACCGGCTGTTCGCGTCGAAGTTCTGGAAGCTCTGCAGGAACTTCCGGCGTCGCGCATCGGCGCTGTCATCGGGTGGCCGATGGGCCATGAACCGTCTCCTCCCCGAGCGGATGGTCGGTGGCGATGGAGTGAAAGGATGAGGCGGCCGCGCCGGCGCGGCCGTTCAGCTCCGAATCGAGGCGTGGTTCTCGAGGAACCATCCATAGGTCTGGCGCAGCCCGTCCTCCAGGCCGATCTCCGGCCGCCAGCCCATGGCCCTGAGGCGCGACACGTCCATCAGCTTGCGCGGCGTCCCGTCGGGCTTGGTGGCGTCGAAGTCGAGCCGGCCTGCGTAGCCGATTACCTGGGCCAGCGCCTCGGCCAACTCCCGGATGGTGCAATCCTCGCCGGTGCCGACATTGATGTGCGACAGGTCCGGCCGCGTGTTGGCCGCATAGACCCCGTCGTCCATCTCCATCACGAAGACGCTGGCGCGGGCCATGTCGTCCACGTGCAGGAACTCGCGCATCGCGCGGCCGGTGCCCCAGACCGTGACCGACGGGCGGCCTTCGACCTTCGCCTCGTGCAGGCGGCGCATCAGCGCCGGCAGGACGTGGGCGTTCTCGGGATGGAAGTTGTCGTTCGGCCCGTACAGGTTCGTCGGCATGACGCTGCGGTAGCGCCGCCCGTATTGGCGGTTGTAGCTCTCGCACATCTTGATCCCGGCGATCTTGGCGATCGCGTAGGGCTCGTTGGTCGGCTCCAGAAGCCCGGTCAGGAGCGCGTCCTCGCGCATCGGCTGCGGGGCCAGCTTCGGGTAGATGCACGACGAGCCGAGGAACAGCAGCCGGTCGACATCGTGCGTGTGCGCGGCGTCGATCAGGTTCGACTGGATCAGCAGGTTCTCGTGGATGAATTCGGCGGGATAGGTGTTGTTGGCGTGGATGCCGCCGACCTTGGCGGCCGCAAGGTAGACCTGATCGATGCGGTTGTCGGCGAAGAAGCGACGGACCGCCGCCTGATCGAGAAGGTCGAGACTCTGGCGGTCGGCCGTGAGGATGCGCTCGTGGCCCAGCTCACGCAGCCGACGCACGATCGCCGAGCCCACCATGCCCCGATGGCCCGCCACGAAAATGGTCTGACCTCGACCGTCCATCACGCGTCCGTTCCCTGCCGAAAGCTCGGATTTCCAAGCCCCTATAGCCCCTTTCCGTCGGGATATCGCCGCGCAAACACGCGTTTTCTGAGGCGGCTGCCGGTGCCCCCTCGGCCGCCGGGAGAACACCTATCTGTGCGGGCACTTCCGATATCAATACAACCGAAAGTTAGCGTTAATCATTCCACTAGAAGATGCATTCTGTTCCCGCTCGCTGATCGCTGAGTTGCATGGCCGGTTCGGAACCCCGTCCCGCTGCGCAGCAATGGAGTTCCAGATGCGTCCCTCGACCCTCGTGCCGGCTCGCGCCCGGGCTGCCTGGCTCGCCGTCCCCCGCTGGTGGATCACCCCGACAATCCCGCTCACCGCCGGCCTCCTGATCTGCACGGCGCAGACGACACCGGTCCAGGCGCAGCTTCTTCGCGGCACCCTGGACACAACCACGGGTAGCATTCTGGGCACCGGCGTGACGCTCGGCACCACCGCTCCCGGGACCGGCATCCTCGGGACCGGCCTCAACGTCGGGACCACGAGCGGAGGCGTCCTCGGAACCGGTCTGGTCGTCGGCACGACTGGCCCAGGCGACGGACTGCTCGGCACCGGTCTCAACCTCGGGACGGCGAGCGGAACCGGAACTGGCGGAACTGGAACCACCGGCGGAACCGGCGGAAGTGTGACCGGCGGCGGGACCGGCGGAACAGCGGGAAGCGGAGCAGCCGCCAGCTCCAATCAGGGTCTCTACATCGTCACAGGGAGCACCACGCAGTCCCAGGGCCAGACCGTAATCACCGACCTGAGGCTCTCACAGCTGTCCAGCATCACCGGCGTCGCCGCCAACAACACCAGCGGCTTGGCCGCCCCGATCGCTGTCGGCGCCGACGCCCTCGCGGTGGGCGCCGGTTCAAGTGCGGCCGGTTCTGCATCGACCGCCGTGGGCACCGGCGCGAGCGCGGCGAATACCGGCAGCGTCGCCCTCGGCTTTGCGGCGAGCGCTCAGGGCCTCGGCGGAACGGCCATCGGTACGGCATCTGCGGCGTCGGGGGCCGGGAGCACCGCGCTTGGGTTCGTCGCCGGCGCGACCGGGACAGGTTCCACCGCCATCGGCGCGGCCGCTTCGGCCGCCGGAAACAACAGCGTCGCGCTCGGCAACGGGGCTGCCGCCGACCAAGCCAACACGATCGCCATCGGCGCCAACGTGAAGACCACGCAGGCCAACCAAGTGGCGATCGGCAATTCCGCCAACACCTACCGGCTGGCCGGCGTCGCATCTCAGGCGAGCGCTGCCGCTCAGAGCGGAGCGACGGCCTTCGTGACCACCGATGCCAGCGGCAACCTTGCGGCCTCGGCCTACGGGCCGTCGACGATCGCAGGTCTCGGCAACCGAATCGATTCGGTCCAGGGACAGGTCAACGCTCTGGAGGCCAAGACCGACTCCGTGCAGCGCTACGCCATCCAGACCCGCAAGGAGGCCCGGCAGGGCGTGGCGATGGCCATCGCGATGGCGACCGCGCCGATGCCGTCCGCGCCGGGCAAGACCACCTGGGCGACGAATGGCGCGACCTATCGAGGCGAGTGGGCCGGCGGCCTTGCGGTGGCGCACCGCTTGCCGACCTGCTGCGTCCCGATCGCGGTCACGGCCGGCATGGCCTATGGCGGCGACAACGCCGTCGGCGTCCGCGCCGGACTGGCCGGCGAGTTCTGAACGACTGGGACCCGGCACGGCGGACGGCACTTCGACCTTGCGCGTCGGTGAAAGGCCGCAGTAGTGTCAACCAATGCTGACACTCGCGGTCGACCACAGGGTTGCGCATTCGATCGATGGGCGTCCGCACGCCGTCGTCGTCGGCTCAGGCTTCGGGGGTCTCGCCGCCGCGATCCGTTTGGGTGCGCGGGGCTACCGCGTCACCGTCCTCGAACGCCTGGCCCAGGCCGGGGGCCGTGCCCGGGTCCACCGGCTGGACGGCTTCACCTTCGATGCCGGTCCGACGATCGTCACGGCCCCGCAGCTTTTCGAGGAACTCTGGCAGCTCGCCGGTCGCCAGCTCGCGGACGATGTGACGCTGGTGCCGATGGATCCGTTCTACCGGATCCGCTTCGCCGACGGGACATCCTTCGCGTACAGCGGCGACGTGGATCGCATGCGCGCCGAGGTCGCGCGCTTCGCACCGGACGACGTCGCGGGCTACGAGCGCTTCATGGCTTACAGCCGGGCCGTTTGCCGGATCGGCTTCGAGCAGCTCGGTCATGTGCCTTTCGGCAGTGTCGGATCGATGCTCAAGATCGCACCCGACCTGTTGCGCCTGTCCGGACACCGTTCCGTTTACGAGGTGGTGGCGCGGTTCATCCGCGACGAGCGGCTGCGCACGGTGTTCAGCTTTCACCCGCTGCTGATCGGCGGCAACCCGTTCCGAGCCAGCGCCATCTATTGCCTGATCGCCGATCTCGAGCGGCGTTGGGGCGTCCACTTCGCCATGGGCGGGACCGGGCAGCTGGTCGATGGCTTGGTGCGTCTGATCCGGACACAGGGCGGCCGCCTCCGCCTCGGCGTCGACGTCGCGCGCATCCAGGTGGAGGAGGGCGCTGCCACGGGTGTCGTACTGACCAGCGGCGAGGTGATCGGCGCCGACCTCGTGGTCTCCAACGCCGACTCGGCCGTGACGCATGCGAGTCTTCTGCCGGAAGCGCAGCGCTGGAGCCGCACCCGGTTTCGGCGGGCCCGCTCGTCGATGGGGCTCTTCGTCTGGTATTTCGGCACCAATCGGCAGTATCCGGGGGTAGATCATCATACGATCCTGCTCGGACCGCGGTACCGCGAACTGCTGGCCGACATCTTCGACCGGAAGGTCTTGGCCGAGGACGCGAGCCTCTACCTGCACCGGCCGACCGCCACCGACCCGAGCCTCGCCCCCCCGGGATGCGACGCCTTCTACGTCCTGGCCCCGGTGCCGAATCTCGCGGGTGGCCAGGATTGGCAGGCGCTTGCCGAACCGTATCGGCGCCGGATCGCCGCCATGCTGGAGGCGAGTGTGATGCCCGGCCTGTCGGAGTCCATCGTCACGTCCAAGGTGACGACCCCTCTGGATTTTCAGGACGATTTCCTGAGCTACCGGGGCTCGGGCTTCGGTCTGGAGCCGGTGCTGACCCAATCGGCGTGGTTCCGGCCGCACAATCGGTCGAACACCGTCCGCAACCTTTACCTGGTCGGCGCCGGCACACACCCGGGTGCGGGCCTGCCCGGCGTGCTCTCCTCTGCCCGTATTCTCGACAGCGTGGTCCCCGATGCCCGCGTTACCGCCTGAATTCGCCGCCGCGGCCGACCGCACCGCCTGCCGGGTCGCGATCCGGGCCGGTTCGAAGAGCTTCTTCGCCGCCGGCCAATTGCTGCCGGCCGAAGTCCGCGAGGCGGCCTACGGCCTCTACGCCTTCTGCCGACTCTCGGACGACCTCGTCGACGACGCGGCCGATCCGGCCGGACGACGCGACGCCGTGGCCCGCCTCGAGGCACGCATCGGCCGTGCCTATGCCGGGCGACCCGCCGACGCTCCCGCCGACCGGGCCTTCTCTGAGATCGTCGCCACGTACGCGATCCCGGAGGCCCTGCCGCGTGCCCTGATCGAAGGCTTTGCCTGGGACGCCGAAGGCCGGCGCTACGCCGATCTGGGGGCGCTCCATGCCTACGCCGCCCGTGTCGCCGGCTCCGTCGGTGCCATGATGGCGCTGATCATGGGCACCCGCGAACCGGACGCCCTGGCCCGCGCCTGCGACCTCGGCGCCGCGATGCAATTCACCAACATCGCCCGCGACGTCGGCGAGGATGCCCGGATGGGCCGTCTCTACTTTCCGCTGGACTGGATGGATGCGGCCGGGCTCGATCCGGAGGCATTCCTCGCAGATCCGCGGCCGAGCCCGGCGCTGGCCAAGGTGGTGGCCCGCCTCCTCGCCGAAGCGGACGTCCTCTATACCCGCGCGGAGGCCGGAATCGCAGCGCTGCCGCGCGGCTGCCGGTCGTCGATCCGGGCGGCCGGATTGATCTATTCCGAGATCGGCCGCGTGGTGGCGGCGCACGACTACGATTCGGTCCAGCACCGCGCCCGGGTCGGAACGGCACGGAAGCTGGTTCTGATCGCCCGCGCAGCCCGCACGCCCGCGGTCGCGGCCGGCCTCGGCGGGCCTTCACTGCCGGAAGCCGCCTTCCTGATCGAGGCTGTCGCGCGCGAACCGCTCGTGCCGACGCGTCGGCGCCCGGCGCTGCGGCCGTGGTGGGATGTCGGCGGCCGGGTCGTGCACGTCCTCGATCTGATCGAGCGGATGCGTGAGCGCGAGACGTTCGGCCGCTCGGCGCCGTCCTGACCTGCGGCCTGGAGGACATCGGTGAGCGACGGGCTGTTCGCGGCTTTCGATATCGGCCTCGTCTTCGCCCTGGCTTTCGGGGTGGGGATTTGGCAGCTCATCGTGGTCCGCCGCAGCATCCGGCGTGATCGCGATCGCGAGCCGGACTGAGGCGATCCGCACCGCACAGGTCCCGGCCGACTGACCAGGCGCTGAAAGCGCCCGTCGGCGGATCCGGGCTCTGTCAGCGACGGGCGACGTCAGGCCCCAAATTCGCCCTCCAGCACGTCACGCTCCCCGCCACAGGGCGGCGGCCGGTCGCCATCCGCACCGGCCTGCGTGAGGGCGATCGGGAGGGTGGGTCCTGCGGCCCGTCTTCTACTGCAGGTGACGGGTATAGGTGTCGCCGGCAGCCGCCTTAAGGGCGGCTCCCGCCTCCTGGCCGATCCGCTCCGCATCCGTCACGGGCCCCTGTCGGGACGCGGACCAGTGGCGGCTGCCGTCGGGCAGGAACAGCAAGCCGTCGATCCGCAGGACATCCCCGTCGATCTGCGCCAGGGCGGCGATCGGCGTCCGGCAGGATCCATCGAGTTCCGCGAGCAGCGATCGCTCGGCCGACACGGCGATGGTGGTCCGGGCGCAGGCGATGGGCGCCAGGAGGTCGCGGATGACCGTGTCGTCCGTACGGCACTCGATGCCCAGTGCCCCCTGTGCCACGGCCGGTAGCATCTCCTCGACCGACAGGACGCTGCGGGCCATGTCTTCCAGCCCGAGGCGCTGGAGGCCCGCCAGGGCGAGCAGCGTCGCGTCGCATTCCCCGGCCTCGAGCTTGCGCATCCGGGTGTTGGCGTTGCCCCGCAGCGGCACGACCCGGAGATCGGGCCGCCGCATCAGAACCTGCGCGCCGCGGCGCAGCGACGAGGTCCCGATCCGCGCGCCCGCCGGCAGCCCCGCCAGACCGTCCGCGTGCGGCGACAGGAATGCGTCCCGCGGATCGTCACGTTCGAGGATGCAGGCGATGGTGAGCCCGTCGGGAAGCCAGGTCTCCACGTCCTTCATCGAGTGCACGGCGACGTCGACCTCGCCGGCGAACAGCGCCTGCTCGAGTTCCTTGGTGAACAACCCTTTGCCGCCGATCTCGGAGAGCGGCCGGTCCAGGATCTTGTCTGCCACGGTGGTCACGACCACCAACTCGGTCTCCAGGCCCGGATTGGCGGCGACGATTTGGTCCCGCACCATGCCGGTCTGCGCGAGCGCCATCGGAGAGCCGCGGGTGCCGATGCGCAGGGGGCGGTTCAACATCTGGTTCCGGATCACTTCGCTGGACGAGACACTGCCTTATAAACCGAGCGGGGCGGCAGGCCATGGTCCGTCTCGCGGTTTCGAAGCGGCAAAGCGCGATCGTGAAATCCAGTCTTGCCCCGCTTTCGCCGGACTGCGCTCCTAGCGGGACACCGGCGTAGTTCGGAGCCAACGGGTGTTGTCGCGATGCTGATCATGCCGAGCCGACGGCAAGTCCTGACGGGGCTCGCTGCAGGCGCGGGCATCACCGCCGCCACCGGCGTCTATGCCCTCGACATCGAGCCGCTGCATCGGCTGGTGGTGACATCCTATGCGCCGACCCTGCCGCGGTGGGATCCGTCGCTGCAACTACGGGTGGCGGTCCTGGCGGATTTCCACATCTGCGAGCCGTTCATGCCGTTCGACCGGGTGGCGCAGATCGTCGAAGCGACCAACGCGCTCGAACCGGATCTGGTGCTTCTGCTCGGCGATTATCCGGCCGGGCGGATCGCGTGGCGCAAGCTGCCGCTCGATCAGTTCGCCCGGATGATGACCGAACTCAAGGCGCCCCTCGGCACGCACGCGATCCTCGGCAATCACGATTGGTGGGACGACCATACGGTCCAGAGGAACGGCCGCGGCGTGCCCGCGGTCAGGCGCCTGCTGGAGGCACAGGGTATCCCGGTTCTCGAGAATCGTGCGGTGCGCCTGGTGAAGAACGGCCGGCCGTTCTGGCTCGCCGGTCTCGGCGACCAACAGCCCTTCTTCGACGCGTGGAACACGTTCAGCTTGGCCGACCTGCCGCGAACGCTCGATCCGATCACCGATTCGGCACCCGTGATCCTGATGGCGCACGAGCCCGACATCTTCGTCGCCGTGCCCGACCGCGTCTCCCTGACCCTCGCCGGGCACACCCATGGCGGCCAGATTCGCCTGTTCGGCCACGCCCCCGCGATCCGCAAGGTGCAGGGACACGACTATTCCTACGGCCATGTCATCCAGGACGGCCGCCACATGATCGTCTCGGGCGGGTTCGGGATGAGCCGCATCCCGGTGCGGATGGGCGTCCCTCCCGAGATCGTCCTCCTCGAACTCGGCAAGACGGACGCGGTGACAGCCGCCAGCTGAACGCGGGGCATTCGCGGGGCCGCCGCTCGACTGTCAGACGATCGATGGATCGTCGAAGCACAATCCAGCCGCGCGCAAGTCATGCGATCGTAATTCTGTAGATCAAATGATGAATTCCGGTGCCCGGAGGCTTTCGGCGGCAATTTGACACATCGAGATGTGCATGGGACCGTCCCGCATCGATTCGATCTGGGGACGTTCATGCCGATCCTGCTCGGCCTCATCGGCCTCATCGTTGCGGGACTGTTCTGGATCTTGCGGACGCACGGGACCGTCAAGGGTCTGCAGGAGGTCAACCGGGACACGAAGGGGCTCCAGCGCCGCGCCGTGTCCACCTTCGAGAACCTCGTCGGAACGCCGCTGCAGCGTGTCCGCGATCCCCGCTTGGCCGCGATCATCCTGATGATTCAGCTGGTCCGTACGGGCAGCCCCCTGACCGCCAGCGAGAAGACGCGGATCCTCGAATACATGGAGACGCCCCTGGAGGTGGAGCGGATCTCGGCGACCTTCGAGCGGGCCTGGGGCTACACGCAGGCGCGGCTTCCCTTCTCGCACGTCGCCGACGCGCTGGCTCCGCTGCTGCGCGACGCGCTGACACCGGCCGAGCGGGAGCAGTTGATCGCGATGCTGACCCAGGTGGCTGGCGCGCATTCTCCGCCGAGTGAGTTGCAGCGCGAGGGCATCGCCCGCCTGAAGCGACGGCTTCTCGCCGGCGCGGGGGCCGCTCTCGACACGCGGCGGGGCGAATCCGCCTGATCCGGACCATGGCGGGTCGGAGGCGCCGAAGCGCCGGTTGGCTCGCTTTTGGGCGCCGTCGCGCTACCTCGCGGGAATGCGCGCACTCTTCCCCCTGATCGTCTTCACACTTCTCGCGGCCGGCTCGGGAACGGCCCGGGCGCAATCCTGCGACACCTTGATCGACAAGGTGACCGGCGAGACTGCGGCCAAGACTACGGATCGCCGGAGCGACTATGCCAGCTTCACGGCCGGTGAGGACATGACCCTGACCCTCGCCTGCGGCGGACCGGACCACTCGTCGGTCGGCGCCCAATATCGGGGCGCCACTCCGCCGGATCGCTATTTCGACGTGTTCGGCAAGGCCGGCCACGTGGTGACGGGCATCGATGCCTCCGTCATCACGGAGGCCGCGCACCGGGCCCAGGCCACCGCGACCAAGCTGCGCCACAGCAATGTCGATCTCGGCGGCGCTCGGGTGACCTGTTCGGCCATGGTGTCGCCCGACAAGGGTCCGCTGACCCTGTGCGCGGTGATCGAGAACAGCGACCGCAGTTGAGAGGCCGGCGGAGCGTGCCGCCGGCCACCGCGCCCGTGTCAGAGCGGGATGTTGTCGTGCTTCTTCCAGGGTTGCTCCATCTTCTTGGTGCGGAGCATGCCGAGGGCCTTGGCGATCCGGCGGCGGGTCGAGTGCGGCATGATCACCTCGTCGATATAGCCGCGCTCGGCCGCCACGAACGGTGACAGGAAGCGGTCCTCGTACTCGCCGGTGCGGGCCGCGATCTTCTCCGGGTCGCCGATCTCGCTGCGGAAGATGATCTCCACCGCGCCCTTGGCGCCCATCACGGCGATCTGGGCGGTCGGCCAAGCGTAGTTGACGTCCGCACCGACGTGCTTGGAGGCCATGACGTCGTAGGCGCCGCCGAAGGCCTTCCGGGTAATGATCGTCACCAGCGGCACGGTCGCCTGCGAATAGGCGAAGAGCAGCTTCGCGCCGTGCTTGATCAGGCCGCCGTATTCCTGGGCCGTGCCGGGCAGGAAGCCCGGCACGTCCACGAAGGTCACGATCGGGATATCGAAGGCGTCGCAGTAGCGCACGAACCGCGCGGCCTTCCGCGAGGCGTCCGAATCGAGGACGCCCGCAAGCACGAGCGGCTGGTTCGCCACGAAGCCGACGGTGCGCCCCTCGATCCGGCCGAAGCCGGTGATGATGTTGCGGGCGTAGGCGGACTGGATCTCGAAGAAGTCGCCCTCATCCACGACGCGGCGGATCAACTCGCCCATATCGTAGGGCTTGTTCGGATTGTCGGGGATCAGCGTATCGAGGGATGCATCGATGCGGCTGACGTCGTCGAAGCTCGTGATCTCCGGCACGCCGTCGGTGTTGTTGGCCGGCAGGAAGTCGAGGAGGCGGCGGATCTGCAGGATCGCCTCGACGTCGTTCTCGAACGAGCCGTCGGCGATGGACGACTTGGTGGTGTGGACCTTGGCGCCGCCGAGCTCCTCGGCCGTGACGACCTCGTTGGTGACGGTCTTCACCACGTCGGGGCCGGTCACGAACATGTAGCTCGTGTCGCGGACCATGAAGATGAAGTCGGTCATGGCCGGCGAATAGACGTCGCCGCCCGCACAGGGGCCCATGATCACCGAGATCTGCGGGATCACGCCCGAAGCCATGACGTTGCGGCGGAACACCTCCCCGTAGCCGCCGAGCGCCGCGACGCCCTCCTGGATGCGGGCGCCGCCGGCGTCGAAGATGCCGATGATCGGGGCGCGCATCTTCAGCGCCATGTCCTGGACCTTCACGATCTTCTGGGCGTGCGCCTCCGACAGGGAGCCGCCGAACACCGTGAAGTCCTTGGAGAACAGGAAGACCGTGCGGCCGTTGATCGTGCCCCATCCGGTGACGACACCGTCGCCCGGGATCTTCTGCTTCTCCATGCCGAAATCGGTGGAGCGGTGCTGCACGAACATGTCGAACTCCTCGAACGACCCGTGGTCGAGGAGGAGTTCGATCCGCTCGCGCGCCGTGAGCTTGCCGCGCTTGTGCTGCGCCTCGACGCGCTTCTCACCGCCGCCGAGCCGGGCCTGCGCCCGCCGCTCTTCGAGCTTGTCGAGGATATCCTTCATGGCTGTTCCCGCCCTTCCCCTGCCCGTAACCTGCGACCCGGATCGGGCCGGGTCCAAGCTTATGCGTTCACCGATCGAGCGCCCTTAGCACGCGCATTTCGGGTGGCAAACCGACACGGTGGTCCGCGGGATCAGACCGTCTGGGGATGGGAGCGGGATGGTGGACGGTGCAGGGATCGAACCTGCGACCTTTCCCGTGTGAAGGGAACGCACTACCGCTGTGCTAACCGTCCGTACCGGCGTGCCGTTTCAACGCACGCGATCGAGCCGCTCGCCCTCGAGGGCGCCGCAACCCGGTGGCCGGCGTTCTAGAGCGCGGCGGCCCGGGACGTCAAGCGCGGCCGACGATCTTTGCCGCACGGAGACGGGCCGGCGAAGCGCCTCCGCGTCCCGGATTGCCGAGTCCGGGTTCGGCCGTCGCCGGCGGCAGGCGCGCCACCACGGGCGCCGGCGAGGTTGACAAGGCCCGCGGCCCGGTGCGCTGTGGGGCCATGCACGATGGGCCAGCGGGCGCGAGACAGGGCAGCGACGTGACGGCGGCCTGCGCGACGGGGCCGGATCGGCCGCGCGTGGCGATCACCTACTGCACCCAGTGCAACTGGCTGCTGCGGGCAGCCTGGATGGCGCAGGAGCTCCTCTCAACCTTTCGCGACGATCTCGGCGAGGTCGCCCTCGTCCCAGCCTCGGGGGGCCTGTTCCGCATCACGCTGGGCGATGCGCTCCTCTGGGAACGGGTGCGGGACGGCGGCTTCCCGGACGTGAAGACCCTGAAGCAACGCGTGCGCGACCACCTCGACCCGGCGCGCGATCTCGGCCATATCGACCGATCATGAGGCGAGGGAACGGCAAGGCGCCTGCGGGGCACTGCGGGCCGGGGACGGACCCCGCTTGAGTCCGGATCACCAAGCCGAGGGGGCGGGCGTCCCGGCGATCATCCCCGCGCGCCGGTCGTGGCTGTCGCGGCGGCTGCATCGCTTCGGGCGGAACGGCTTCTCGACGCAGGTCTACCTGATCGCGCTGGTGATCGCGCTGATCGGCCCGGGCCTGCTGTTCACCAGCATCCTGCTGATGCGCTACGCCTCTGCCGAGCGGGCGCGCTTCGAGCAGGACGCCCGCGAGAACGTGCGCGGCATCGGCCTGTCCCTCGACCGCGACACCGCCGGTCTGGTCTCGGTGCTCCAGACGCTGGCCACCTCGCCGCGGATCAGGCAGGGCGATTTCGAGGCGTTCGACGCGCAGGCGCGTCTGGTGCGCGAATCGATCGATCTGGACGTCCTGCTGCGCCGGCCCAACGGTCAGGAGGTGGTGAACACCGGCGTTCCCCGTGGGGCGCCGATGCCGATCGTCGCGTTCCCCTTCGATCAGGACCTCGCCCGGGGCACGCAACGGGCGATGGTGAGCGGCTACGTGCCGGGTCCGATGCCGGGCGAGGCGACCTACGCGGTGGGCGTGCCGGTGATGATCGACGGCGAGGTCGGCTACATCCTGAGCTTCACGGTGCCCCTGTCGCGCCTCCAAGGCATCCTGTCCCGTGAGGTCGTCCCGGGCTGGACCACCGGCATCAGCGACCGGGCCGGCATCGTTCTCGCCCGGCTGCCGGATCCCGAGGCGGTGGTCGGCAAGCCGCGCCTTGCCAGCCTTCGACAGGTGCAGTCGGCGACGCCCGGCGTCTGGGACGGCCAGGACCGCCAGCACAAGCCGGTGGTGGTGATCGAGGCGCGCTCGCGGCTCACCGGCTGGATGGTCGCCACCAGCATCCCGCAGACTGTCGTCGATGCGCGGGTGCGGCGCTGGATCTGGGCGTTCGCCGGTTTCGGCCTGCTGGTCCTCGCCACGTCGTCGCTCCTGGCGGTGAATCTCTGGTCGCGGGTCTCGCGCCCCCTCCGGTTGCTGGCCGCCTCCGGGCCGGCCCTGGCCCGGGGTGAGGCGATCCCGCGGGTGTCCTCACCGGTGCACGAGATCCAGCGACTCGCCGTCGTGCTGTCCGAGGCCTCGCTCCGGCTGCGGACCCGGGAAGAGGAGCGCGACCGGGCGCTGGCGGAGACCAAGCGCGGCCTGAGCGCCCTGAGCGAGAGCGAGGCGCGCTTCCGGCACATGGCCGATTCGGCGCCGGCCCTGATCTGGATGACCGACGAGACCGGGGCGGTCAGCTTCGCCAATCTTCATTTCGAGCACCTGTTCGGGCTGCCGGCCAACCAGTTCAACGACGATGGCTGGCACCAGATCGTCCATCCCGATGATCTGGACGGCTTCCGGACCGCCTTCGCGGAGGCCTTCGAGGCCCGGATCCCGTTCCGCACGGAGGCCCGGGTGATCGACCGGACGGGGGCGGTGCGCTGGCTCCAGTGCGAGGGTGTCCCGCGGCTGGACGACGGACAGAATTTCCTGGGCTACACCGGCTGCAACATCGACATCACCGACACGAAGAATGCCGAGGAGCACCTGCTGCTCCTGATCCACGAGTTGAACCACCGGGTGAAGAACACCCTGGCGACGGTCCAGTCGATCGCCGCCCAGTCGCTGCGCGGGCTGGAGGGCGCGGAGGCCGATGCGGCACGCGCCGCCTTCGAGGCGCGCCTCCTGGCCCTGGCGCGGGTCCACGATGTCCTCACGCGGGAGAGCTGGGAGGGCGCGGAACTCTCCGCGGTCGTGGCGGACGCGATCCGGCCTCTGGAGGCCGGCGCCGGCCGGGACTCGCGGTTCCATGTCGTGGGACCGGCCCTGCGTCTACCGCCACGGCTCGCGCTGTCCATCGCCATGGCCCTGCACGAACTCGGTACGAACGCCGTGAAGTACGGCGCGCTCTCCGCGGAGGGCGGCGTGGTCGAGATCTCGTGGACCGTCCGGCGCGCGGAGGACATGCAGCTGTCGCTGCGGTGGTCCGAGCGCGGCGGTCCGCCGGTGAAGAAGCCGACGCGGACCGGCTTCGGCTCGCGTCTGATCGAGCGCAGCCTCGCCCGGGAACTCGCCGGCGAGGTCGTCCTCAGCTACGAGCCGACCGGCGTGGTCTGCACCATCGACGCCCCGGTGCCGCCGCCGGGCCTGCTCGAGCGCAAGGGCGTCGCCGCACCGACACGGATCGCACCGTTGCCGCTCGCGGGTTAGGGGTTTCGAGGCGCCCGTCCGGACGCGCGGGGACGGCCGCCTCCGTCAGTGATAGGGATCGGCCGCGTCGCGCAGGCCGTCGCCCATGAAATTGAAGGCCAACACCGTCACCAGCACGGGCAGGACCGGCAGGAGCAGCCAAGGGTAGAGCTGCACCGCCGCAAGATTCTGCGCCTCGTTGAGCAGCACGCCCCAGCTGGTCACCGGCGGCCTCAGGCCCAGGCCGAGGAACGACAGGGCGGTCTCGCCGAGGATCATGGTCGGGATCGACAGGGTCGCCGAGGCGATCAGATGGCTCATGAAGTTCGGGATCAGGTGCCGGCCGATCACCCGGGCGGGCGAGGCGCCCATCAGTTCGGCGGCCTGGACGAAATCCTCCTCGCGCAGCGCCAGCAGCTTGCCGCGCACCGCCCGGGCGAGCCCGGGCCAGTCGAGCAGCCCGAGAATCACCGTGATCCCGAAGAAGATCAGCAGCGGGCTCCAGTTCGGCGGCAGGGCCGCCGACAGGGCGAGCCAGAGCGGCAGCTCGGGCAGGGACCGGACCACCTCGATCAGCCGCTGCACCCCGGCATCGACCATGCCGCCGAAATAGCCCGCGATACCGCCGAAGAAGAGCCCGAGGGTGAAGGAGATCGCCACGCCGACCAGGCCGATGGTGAGGGAGATCCGGGCCCCGTAGACCATGCGGGAGAACAGGTCGCGCCCGAGCTTGTCGGTTCCGAGGAGGAACAGCGTCCCGTTCTCCGGCGGGCAGACGAGGTGCCAGTCGGTGTGGACGAGCCCGAGCCAGTCGTAGCCGTCGCCCCGGCAGAAGAACCGCAACGGCTGCGGCGCGGACGCGTCGACCTTGTAGTCCCGGCGGAACGTGTCGAGGTCGAGATGGGCCCGGTAGGGATAGACGAACGGGCCGACGAAGCGGTCCGCATGGAACAGGTGAACGCCCTGGGGCGGCGCATAGAGGTAGTCGCCGTTGCGGCGGGTCTGGCCGTAGGGTGCCAGCTGCTCGACGAAGGGCACGATCGCGTAGAGGGCGAGCAGGATCAGGGCCGAGGCCACGGCCAGACGATGGCGCAGGAACTTACGCAGGATCAGCCGCCAGGCGGACGCCGTCGCGACCGGGCTCTCGGCCCTGGCCTCAGGCTCGAAGGGGGCCGGATCGACGAAATGTCCCGATGCGGCGAGCGCGTCGTTCATGGCGGGCCGGTTCATCGCAGGCCCATGCGGATGCGCGGATCGAGCCAGACCAGGATCAGGTCCGAGATCAGCATGCCGACGAGGGTCAAGGCCGCGACGAACATCAGGAGGAAGCCGGCCATGAACTGATCCTGACTGCGCAGGGCTTCGAGGAGCAGCGGCCCGACGGTCGGCAGGCTGAGCACCAGAGAGACCAGAACCGAACCCGAGACGAGGTGCGGCAGCAGGTTGCCGATATCCGCCACGAACGGGTTCAGCGACATCCGGAACGGATACTTCAGCAACGCCTGCAGGGGCGGCAGGCCCTTGGCGCGGGCCGTGACCGTATAGGGCTTGGCCAGCTCGTCCAGCAGGTTGGCACGCATCCGCCGGATCATGGCCGCCGTACCGCCGAGTCCGATCACCAGGGTCGGCACGATGAGATGCGCCAGGAGCGAGCGGACCTTCTCCCAGGTCCAGGGCTGGTTGGTGAGGGCCGAATCGTAGAGGCCGCCGATCGACAGCCCGAACCAGCGGTTGGCGTAGAAGAGCAGGATCAGCGCCAGCAGGAAGCCCGGGACCGCGAGGCCGACATAGCCCAGCAGGGTCACGACGGCGTCGCCGACCGTGTTCCGGTGCGTCGCCGAGTAGATCGCGGCCGGGATCGCGACGAGGTGGACGAACACCACGGCCGTCAGATTGATCAGCAGAGTCAGCCACAGGGCGTCGCCGACGACGTCGGCCACCGGCTTGTCGTACTCGAACGACCAGCCCCAATCGCCCTGAAGCAGGCCCGAGAACCCAACCGAGCCGGGCATCACCCCGATCCACATCAGGTATTGCTGCCAGACCGGGCGGTCGAGCCCGTATTGCTGGATCAGCAACTCCGCCTTCGCCACGGAGCTGGCATCGCCGGTGGCGCGCAGCTCCATGATCCGGTTGGACAGGTAGTCGCCGGGCGGCAGCTTGATGATGATGAAGACGAGCGCCGAAATGACCAGCAGCGTCACCGCCATGGTGACGATCCGGCGAAGGATCTGACGGATCACCGGACCTCCGCGCGGGTGTCGGCGCCTGTCTCCCAGAACAACTCGTCGAGGCGCTGCACGCCGATCATCGCAGTGGGTTCCCAGGAATAGAGGGCGCGCTTCGGAAGGTTGATCAGGCGATCCGCGCCGACAACGGGCTGGAGCGCCCCCGCCACCGTGCCGATCACCCAGGTGTTGCGCGCGTGATTCGTCAGCATCTCGCGCCAGATCGCGGCCTGTTTGGCGGCGTCGTCGGTGTCGCGCCACTGGCGGTCGAGGTCGAGCAGTCGCTGGACCTCCGGAACGTCGCATGGCTCGCCGCTCTTGCCGCGGCTCTCGACGTTCATGCTCCAGAGGGGCCAGGAATAGTGCTCCGGCTGGGCAGGGCTCAGCTCGGTCGGCGGCATGATCGCGGTCGGCACCGCGAGGTCGAGCCCCTGGGCGGCCACCATGATGGTCATGCCGCCGATGGAGCGCCGATGCAGGTTGGTGCGCTCCTGCGGCTTGGTGATCAGCCGGATGCCGACCTCGCGCCAGAACTCCGTGATGAGGAGCAGCGCGTCCAGCACCATCTCGGCCTCGCCGTCGCTCTCCACCACGATCTCCAGCGGCCGCCCACCGGGCAGCAGCCGCGTGCCCGCGCCGTCGCGTCCGGTCAGACCGAGTTCATCGAGGAGCTTCGCCGCCTGCGCCGGATCGTAGGCGGCGTTCAGCGTCCGCATCTCCGGCTCGAAGAGGGCGCTGTCCGAGAGGATCGTGTCGTTCCCCTCGGTGCCCAGTCCGAACAGCAGCGTGTTGTTCAGGGTCCGGCGATCGATGGCGAGCGACAGGGCGTGCCGGTAGCGCACGTCGCGGTTGAGCTGCCGCCAGGCCGGATCCGTCGTGGTGAGATTCGGGTAGAGGGCGATCTCCGATCCCCGGGCCACGGGCCACAAGTTGGTGCGGTACCGATGGGCCGCCTCACCCTCCTTGAGGCTCGGGATATCGGGCATCGTCAGGCCGCGAAACATCAGGTCGGCCTCGCCGGCGTTGGTCTTGGCGACCAGGAGGCCCTGCGAAGCCACGTCCATCACGATGGTGTCGACATAGGGCAGTTGCGTGCCGGCCGTGTCGACCCGGTGGTAGCTGCGGTTGCGCTCGAAGCGGAACCGGGTGGCCGGCGAGCGGGTCCGCGGCACCCAGCCCTGCAGGGTCGGACACTCCGGATTGTTGAGCTCGTAATTGTCGTCGAGGCGGTTGTGCAGCGCCGCCCAGCTGCGGAGCTTGAGCGCCTTGGCCTTCGCGTCGGCCGCCTCCTTGCCGATGTAGCGGGCATGATACGGTTTCAGGTAGTGCGCCGGCCGGTAGATCAGCGGGTCCCGCGGCGCCGCCAGGGCGGGCAGGAACATCGGGTTCGGCCGGTCCCAGCTGTAGCGGACCGTGACCGGGTCGAGGAATTCCACCTGCGGCAGCTTGCCGTCGACCCGGAAGAAGGCCGGCGGCCCATCGGGATTCAGCGCCTTCTCGTTGGCGACGTCCTCCCAGTAATAGCGGAAATCCTCCGTGGTGAACGGATGGCCGTCCGACCAGCGGTGGCCCTGGCGGAGCGTGAAGGTGAAGCGCCCGCCCTCGACATCGACACGTTCCAGCACGTCGGGACGGAGGTTCAGCGCGGCATCGTAGCCGACCAAGCGGGTATAGCCGTAGACCGACAGGTAGCGGACATCCCGGGCCTTCGCGATGAGGGTCCGGATCGTGCCGCCTGCCGTCCCGAGACGGCGGCCATGGGCAGCGAGGTCGGCGACGGCGGGCTTGGTCGGCGGACCAGGCGCATCCGTCGGCGGCGTCTCTGCGAAGGCCCATGACGGCGCACGCGACCAGCTCAATGTGGCGCCCAGGCCGACGAGGAGGGCGCGGCGGGAGACCGTGCCGTCCCGCCTGCCGCGGCGAGGGAGGGAGGCGGAAGAATCGTCCCGGAAATCCCCGGCGCTCATGGGCTGCCCCGAAGCGTCACCGAGGTCAGCCGCGCCGGCGAGTAGCCCGTGGCCCGGTGCAGGTCATCGAAGGCATGCGACCGCACGATCAGGTCTGCAGCCTGCCGGAGAAGAGAATCGTCGGCCGGCTGCTCGAAGTGGCGACCGTTCCGGGTCCAGCGGATCGGCTCCGGGCTGCGTTCGGGGCCGGTGATCATCGCGATGGTCGGATGCGCAGGTCCGCCATGGGCGTGGATCCGGTGTCCGGCCGCATCGTCGTCGAAGAGCAGACGGGTTAGGCCCCGGGCCTGCGCCTCGACGACCCGCCGCCCCTGGGCGACGTGGTCGTCGAAGAACGCCACCGTCCGCGCCGGGTCCAGCATGGACCAGTCGGCTTTCGACCAGTCGGCGGTGCTGTAGCGCGCCTGCCGGTCGCGGTACTGGAGGCCCGACAGGTCGGGATCGTGGCAGAAGATCTGTGCCTGCGGGCGGGCCTGCCGGATGACCCAGGTGGTGAGGCCGCGAAACACGCCGGATTCGACCACGAAATCCGGCTTCAGCGCCCGCATCGCGATGTAGAGCTGCAGCGCGCCGTTGAAGCCGCTCCCGCCCCTGCGCTGGCGGACGGGCGCGGTGGGGATCAGCGCCCAGAACGCCTGGACCTGTTCGAGGACGTCGCCATCCGGAACCAGGCCGGCGGCGGCGAGATCCCGTTCCAGGATGGCGGCGGCCGATTCGAGCAGCGTCGCCACCTCGCGCGGTGACGTCGGCCGGTGGCTCCAGTCGGGGGCCGCCGGGACGAGGTCGTAGCCCAGGCGGTCGAAGAGCGGCGACAGCACCTTGCGGCGCAGGCGCTCCAGCATCACGGGTGGCCGGGCCTGCATCACGCGGCCTCGACCGCGTGGGCGGCGCCGAAGCGCACCCGGTGGCCGGTCTCGACCGCGCGCATCGCCCCGGCCTCGTCGGGGGCCAGGCGAAAAGGCTCCTCCCAGCGCATCGGATCGTTCTGGTCGCCCGCGACCGCCGCGAAATCGAGCGGATGGTCGAGGCTGGGATCCGGCACGGCCGCGAGCAGCGCCTGCGTATAGGGATGCACCGGACGGCGGAACAGGGCGGCGCGGGGCGCCTCCTCGACGATGCGCCCCCGGCACATCACGCTGATGGTGTCAGCCATGTAGTCGATCACTGCCAGATTGTGGGAGACGATGAGGTAGGAGAGACCCAGCGCCGCCTGGAGATCCTTGAGCAGGTTCAGGATCTGGGCCTGGACCGAGACGTCGAGGGCCGAGACCGGCTCGTCGAGCACCAGCAGCCGCGGCTTCGGGGCGAGGGCCCGGGCGATGCCGATGCGCTGCCGCTGGCCGCCCGAGAAGGCGTGCGGGTAGCGGCCGAGACCGCTCGACTCCAGACCGACCATCGCCATCAGGGCACGACAGCGCTCCCGTCGCTCTCCTGCCGGGACGCCGTGGATCTCCATCGGCTCGGACAGGATCTGGCGCACGGTCATGCGCGGATCCAGGGACGCGTAGGGGTCCTGGAACACGAATTGGACCGTGCGGCGATAGGCGAACAACGCATCGCCGCTCAAGGCGTGGACGTCCCGGGGGCCGCTGCCGTCGTCGAACAGGATCCGCCCGGCATCCGGCCGCAGCGCCCGCATGATCATCTTCGAGACGGTGGTTTTGCCCGATCCGGACTCGCCGACGAGCCCGAGCGTCTGGCCGCCCGCGAGGCTGAGCGAGACGTCCGAGACCGCATGGACGGTCCGCGGCTTCTGCCACATCCGTCCCGCGCGCAGGGTGAAGCTCTTGCTGACGCCCTCGACCTGGAGGAGCGGCCCCGCCAGCGGCGCGGGCTTCTGCCCGGGCGGTATCTCGGCCCGCGCGGGGCGGATCGGCGTCAGGCGCTCGCCGGGTTGCATGTCGAAGCGGGGCACCGCGTGAAGGAGCGCGCGGAGATAGGCATGGCCCGGCGTCCGCATCACCGTGTCGCGCGGGCCCGCCTCCACGAGGCGGCCGCGATACAGGACCGCCACGTCGTGGGCGATGTTGGCCACCACGCCGAGATCGTGCGTGATCAGCAGGATCGCCATCCCGATCTCCTCCTGGAGCCGGGCGAGCAGGGCGAGGATCTGAGCCTGCGTTGTGACGTCGAGCGCGGTGGTCGGCTCGTCGGCCACCAGCAGGGCGGGCTTCAGGATGAGCGCCATGGCGATCATGGCCCGCTGGCGTAGGCCCCCGGACAGCTCGAACGGATAGGTCCGCAGGGCGCGGTGCGGATCGGGGAAGCCGACCCGGGCCAGCGCCTCCTCGGTTCGGGCATCCGCCTCCTTGCGGTCGGCACCGGTATGGATCCGCAGGGCCTCGCCAATCTGATCGCCCACCGTGTGGAGCGGAGACAGGCAGGTCATCGGCTCCTGGAAGATCATCGCGATCCGCTGGCCGCGGATCGCCCGCATCGCCTCGCTGTCGGCGGGGAGGCGCGCGATGTCAGTCTCCATTTCGCCATCCCGAAACAGGATCCGGCCACGGGTGATGGCGGCGGCCGGGGGCAGAATCCGGAGGATCGCCTGGGCGGTCACCGATTTGCCCGAGCCGGACTCCCCGACGAGAGCAAGGGTCCGGCCGCGGTGAACGTCGAGGGACAGGCCGTGCAGCGCCTCGAACGGGCCGCTCTCCGTGCGGAACGCGACCGCGAGGTCGCGGATGGACAATAGCGGGCTCAACCCGTCCTCGCGATCTGTGAGACCCGAGACTTAGACGCCTTGGGGCCCATGTCCATCGCGGCGACGCCGAAGTGCTCGCGAAGATCCAGCAGCTGTATCGCCGGGTGCCGGACGAGGTGCGCGATCAGCGCCGCGACGAAGCTCCAGAGGGCGTCGTCATGGACGCGATGGTGGGTCAGCAGACCGACCGGCTGCTCCGGCGCACGGACGATGACGTCGGCGACGCCGGTCAGCAGCGCCTCCGGATCGCACAGGGACCGGGTGCCCCGCCAGTCGATCGGGTCGAGCGTGGCGTCGAGCCGGCGCAGACCCGGAACCGGTGGGCCGGGTACGGCCGAGAGGCCGCAATAGCCGAGATCAGGCAGGGCGGCGGCGAGATCCGGCGCGAGGCGGTTCCAGGGTGGGACGAAGACCGGCAGCACCGTGGCCTCCGCCAGCCGCGCGCGGGCGATCCGCAAGCCGGCCGCGGCCTCCGCGATCCGGATATCGAGGGGCCGGTGCGCACCGAACTCCGCCGGCTTCTCGCCGGGGCGCGCATGGTTGCTGTGGGCGAGGCCATGAATGGCGACCCTCACGCCTGGAGCCGTTTCAAGGCGCCGTTGGAGCGACGGCTCGATCCCGGACGGAATCGCCGCGAGGAGCAGCGGGATGCCATGCGCCTCCGCAAGCCCCACGAGCCGATCGAGCTTCGGGCTCGCCGCGATCGCATCGTCGTCGCGCCAGAACAGCGGAACACGCCCGCCGCGGGCGGCCACGGAATCCAGGGCGCGATCGATGACCGCGAAGGCCGGATCCGTCGCGGGAACGGATCCGCGCCGCGCCGGACCGACGCCGTGCAGGCTCTCGACCAGTTCCACCGTGCGCCGGGCGCCGGCGATGTCGATGCCGTGCGGACCGGGGACGGGTGCAGCCGCCTGGGCCTCGACGGCCTGGACCAGGGTTTGGGCCGTCAACTCCGATTCCGGCAGCACACGGGCGAGACCGCGGGCGGCGAGGCACGCGGCGCGCAGGCGTTGCTCGGTCTCGACGCCGGCCTCGAACGGCACCAGCACGGCGGGCGTGCCCGTGGCGAGGAGATCGATGGCCGTGTTGTAGCCGCACTGGCTCACAGAGACGGCAGCCCCGGCCAGGAGGGCGCGGTAGTCAGGCCGGGCACGGCCGAGGACGCCCGGAGGAAGATCGCGGCCGATCCCGGACAGCGCCGCCTCGGGCACACCGTGGCCGGCGAGGATCCGCCAGCCGAGATCCGGCCGTTGCCGGGCCGCCTCGGCGGCAGCGCCGAGCAGAACCAGCCCGGCCGGCCCGGATCCGGCGGCGACCAGCACGCCGGCGCGACGGGTTGCCGGCAAAGCGACCGTGCCCTCGTCCACGTAGCCGGTGTACCGGACTTTCGCGGCGGTGGCCGCATCGACGGGCCAGGAGGTATCGAGGGGCACGAGAGCCGGATCGCCGTGTACCAGAACGGCGTCGTAGAGGTCCGCCACGCGTGCATGCGCCTCGGCGATGCGCGCGGGCTTCGTCGAGGCGACGAGAATGTCGCGGACGGATGCGAGGACGAGCGGGCGCGGCCGACCTGCACGAGCGGCATCCACCAGAGCCAGGAACTCGTGTGCCAGGGCGCGCCGGCCGAAGGGGAACAGCTCGGTGATGACGGCATCCGGTGCGAAGGCCGTCACGGTCTCGGTCATCAGGGCGCTGCGGCGTGCCAGCAGCGGCGGCTCGGCCGGACGGCCGTCGGGCTCCAGCAGCGTCGAGAACTCCGTGCCGGCGATCCGGAGCGGCGGCAGCTGAACGAGGCGCAGGCCGTCGCGGCGGACCATCGGCGCCGGAACGCCGCCCGAGATCAGCAGTGTCTCGTGACCGGCCGCCGCGAAGGCGCGGGCGAGGGCGGCGGCGCGGGTGAGATGCCCCGCGCCCAAGAGATGCGTGACCGCGATCAGGACGCGCACGCGGGCAGCTCCGATTCGTGTGCGGCCACGTCCGACGACAGACCCGCAGAGGCACGCAGCCGGCCGGCGATCAGCGCGATCGCGGCCTCCTCGGAGAAGTCTCGCACAAGCCGCGCCCGGGCGGCCTCGCCCAGCCTCCGGCGGAGGCCCGGATCGTCGGCGAGACGGATCAGCGCCGCCGCCAGCACCGCCGGGTCGCCCGGCGGGACCAGGACCCCGTGCGTGCCATCGGTGATGAATTCCGGCGTGCCGGCGAATGCGGTCGCCAGAATCGGCAACGCTTGGCTTGCCGCCTCCATCAGCACGTTCGGCAATCCATCGCGGTCGCCGCCCGGGGCCGGCTTCGTCGGCAGGACGAACAGGTCGGCCGCGCGCATGGCCTCGATCACCGCAGGCTGCGCCAGGGCGCCCCGGAAGCGGATCCGCTCCGCGAGGCCACAGGTGCCAACCCGCGCCTCCAGGGCAGCGCGCAGCTCTCCGCCGCCGATCAGGTCGAGCTGCCAATGCAGGCCTGGGGGCAGGGTGGCCAGGGCGTCGATGAGATCGTCGTGTCCCTTCTTGGCGACGAGCCGGCCGACGCAGAGGAGCCGGAGCGGCCGGACCGGATCCGTGCCGTCGCGCGTTTCATGCGGCGGCGGGATCGGAAAGCGGCTGAGGTCGAGCCCGTGGTAGGCGAGCAGCGTCCGGCCGGGCGCGAGCGCGTCCAGACGTGCAAGCCCGTCGCGGGTACAGGTCACACCCCAAGCGGCGTCGCGTAGCTTCTCGGTCAGCTCCCAGTCCGGCGTCGTCCAGATATCCTTGGCATGCGCCGAGAAGCTCCACCGGCGCGCGGTGAGCAGCGCGGCGTAGCGGGCGACGCTGGCCGGCGTATGCAGAAAATGCACATGGATATGGGCGATGTCGGCCGGCAGTTCCCGGGCGAGGACCAGGGCCTGCCCGAGGCGGCGCAGCCGCGACGCCGTCGGGTCGCGCCGGAAATCGCGGACGAACAGCGCGAGAAGCGCCGGGAGGTTCCGCCGCCGGAGCGCCGCACCGAGTCCGCGGAGCACACGCAGCGGCGCATCGCGCAGATATTCGGGCAGGTAGGCGGCCTCGGCTCGGATCTGCCCGTGCATCGGATGGCGCGCCCGGTCGGTCGGGCGGCGCAGGGACCAGATCTCCAGGGACAGACCGCGCCGCTCCAAGGCGAGCAGCTCCTGCGCGATGAAGGTCTCGGAGAGCCGCGGATAGCCCTTCAGCACCACGGCGACCCGTTTGGCGCTCACGAATAGGCCTGCAGGCACGGGCGAGCCTCTTCGTCCGCGCTGCCGCGCGCCGTCAGCGCCCGCACGCGGCGGGCGACCGCGTCGAGGCCGTCGAGCAGACCCGGCACCAGCACCCGCGACGGCGGATCCTGCTCCGGCAGGTCGCGGAGCGCGGCCGCCATGCGCCCGGGCGTCCGGCCCTCGGCCTCCATCAGGACCCGCGCGAGGCCAAGCCGCTCGGCCGCGAGCGCCCGGATCGCCTGCTCCCGCCGCGGCTCGGTCCGGGGCACGAGGATTGCGCGACGGTCGAAGGACAGAATCTCGCAGAAGGTGTTGTAGCCCCCCATGGCGACGATGCCGGCGGCCTTGCGCAACAGGAACTCGATCTCGCTGTCGAAGGTGATCGCGGCGATCTTTCCGCCGAGCGCGCGGATGCGCGCCGCGAAACCGTCGCGGGTGGCGGTATCGAGGAAGGGACCGAAGGCAATCAGGGCGGGCAAAGGGATCGCCGGATCGGCCTCGTAGGCGGCGATCACCCAGTCGATCAGGGCGGCACCATCGCCGCCGCCGCCCGGCGTGACCAGAATGAACGGGCCGTCGGCGATGGCCGGCTCCTCGCGGTCGGCGCGGCGCTCCGGGAGGTCCCGGCGCAGATAGCCGGTATAGATCAGGCGCGCGTCGATGCGCGCGGCGATCTCGGGATCCATCGGCAGCGCCGCGAGGGGCTGATGGATGCGGCTCAGCCCATAGACCCAGATCTCGTCGTAGAACTGCACCATCGTCTCGATCGCCCCCTTGCGCTCCCATTCGGGCACGAGACGATCGGCGTCGTCGAGGACGTCGCGCAGTCCGAGGACCAGGCGGATGTCGCGGTCGGCGGCGCCTTCCAGCACCGGCAGCAACTCGCCGTGGAAGCCAGCCGGTTCCTTGTCGACGATGATCAGGTCGGGGCGGAAGGTTCCGCAGGCCTGGGCGATGATCGCCGACCGCTGCTCGACCGTGCGGGCGAGGGGGGTCGCCGCGTCGAGGCTGGCATAATTGCCATCCGCGAACTTGGTCACCGGCGGCAGCCGGACGGTCCGGACGCCCGGCGCAAAGGCGAAGCGATCAACCACCGGCGAGCCCGAGACGATCATCGCTTGAGCGCCGCGGTTGCACGCCACGATCGCGTTGGCGATCGCCCGCGAGCGGCGCAGATGCCCCAGCCCGAAGGTGTCGTGGCTGTAAATCAGGACGCGCGGGGCCGAAGACGCCTCGTCCAGTCGCATCAAGGTGACCGCCCCGGTTGACGGCGCAAGGATCGCAGCCGCCGCCCTCTCGCACAAGCCGGGCCGGGCCGCAAACAGCGCTGTTAACGGGCTTCAAACCGCGGGAACCTAAGCTTCCGCCAAGTCCGGATACCGAAATCGCCCGATGCCTGCGCCTCCCCAGTCCCGCGCGCCGGGCCCCGCGACCGCACGTTTGCCTGCCTTATGGGCCGACCTCGCGGATCTCGTGAGCAGCGACGCCCGACTGTCCGCCTTTGCCATGCGCGCGGCCCGTGTGCTGGTCCCGTTCGGCCTCGCCCTGGTCCTGCTGGTCTACGGGACCGGCCCGGAGCCGCGGCGGAACTGGTACGGCGATCCGCTCGGAAACGATTTCGCTCAGGTCTGGACGGCGGGCCGTTCCGCTCTGGAGGGCCGGGGCGGCGAGCCCTACGATCTGCCGGTGCATCTGGCGAACATGAAGGCCGCCTTCGGGCAGGATTGCCGCTTCGCCTGGCACTACCCGCCGGTGTTCCTCCTGCCGGCGGCCGCCATGGCGCTCATGGAACCGCAGCCGGCCTATCTGCTCTGGATTGCACTCTCGGTCGCCCTGTTCGCGCTGACGATGCGCGTGGCAGCCGGCCGGATGGATGTGGCTTTCGTCGCGCTCGCGCATCCCTTGGTCCTGAGCAACCTCGCCTACGGCCAGAACGCTCTGTTCACGGCGTCGCTTCTGACCCTCGGCGCGGTGCTCGTGGACCGGCGCCCCTGGCTGGCCGGGCTCTGCTTCGGCCTGCTGGCCTACAAGCCGCATTTCGCGGCGCTGGCGCCCGTGCTCCTGCTGGCGACCGGGCGGCGGGATTGTCTGGCGGCCTGCCTCGCCACGGTGCTGGTCCTCTGCCTCGCATCGCTGGCCCTCTTCGGCACGGCGCCCTGGAGCGGCTTCTTCGGCACGCTCGGAGACACGAATCGGATCATCCTGCAGAACGCCGCCGCGGGCCTCGACCTCAATGCCAGCGCGTTCGGGGCCGTGCGCTTGGTCGGCGGCGCGATGGCCACAGCCTGGATCGCGCAGGTGCTCGTCGCCGCACTGGCCCTCGGGGTGGCCTGCCGCGCCTGGTGCCGCCCCACCGACGCGGCGCTGCGCGCGGCGGCGCTCGTCGCCGCAGCGCCGATGCTGTCGCCGTACCTGCCGGTCTACGATCTGGCGCCCGTCGTCCCGGCCACGCTCCTGCTGGCCCTCGCCGCGCACCGGGCGGACGGCTTGCGACCGCACGAACGCGTCCTGATCTGCTGTGCGCCGCTCTTCGCGGTCACGCGGGAGGTGGCGGGGCTGACCGGCTTTCCCCTCGGATTCGTGCTGAGCGTCGCAACGCTCGCCTGCATTGCCCACCGCATCCGGCCCTGGACGGTCTTCGAAGGTCGGCACCGAACCGGGAGGGGCGGCGTCGACATCCAGGCCCTCACGGGGCCAGCGGCCGGGGAATCCGGAAGGGCAGCATGAGCCGCACCAGCGGGTTGCGGAACCGGTCGAGCGACAGGCTCTCGTGCATGGCCCGCACCGGCTCGCCGCCCAGCGTCGAGGCGAGGAGCGAGCGGGCGTAGAACGGCGTGTCCTCGTAGGTCGCGAGCACCCGCGACCGCCCGTCATCGCTGCGGGTCTCGCGCGGCATCCGCCAGAACCCGGTCGCCGGTAGCGACGCCGCGGGCGGCGGCCGTATCTCGCGCCGGCTGCCGTCGGCTGAGAACCGGAGCGACAGATTCTGTCCGCCGCCGTCTCGGTGGTGGACGTCGTACAGAATCGCGGCGCCGTCCGGCAGGTCCGCCCGGCACCACGTCCACCGGGAGAAGGCGGCCTCCAGCGGTTCGTCGCCGTCATTCGTGTCGAAGTAGCCTCCGCCGCTCCAGCGCAGATCCGGCTGGTCGAAATCCACCTCGACCCGGGAGGACGGCGCCATCGGCCACCAGCGGTGGCGGCCCGCCCTGTCGAGATGGAACGGGCCCGCCGTGAAACCGCGCGGCTCGAGACGGACGGTGCCGCGGAGTCGATGGGGCAGCGGCGCCCCGCGCTCGTCGATGCGAACGGTCAGCGCCGTGCCATCCCAGTGCATCGCGCTCGGGCCGATGGCGATGTGGTCGGGGCCGCGCGACAGGCTGGCGGCGCGCCGCTCGGTCATCGCGAAGCGGCCGCGATCGCCGTAGAGGACCACATTCATGGCGCAATGGGCGAAGGGGTCCTTCTCGGCGCTCCACGCGTAGTAGGGCGAGAACACGCTTCCGATGAACGCGATGATCGTGAGGCCGTGACGGCCATCGTCGCTCACCGCATCGACGTACCACCACGCGTAGCCGCCCCGCGCGACCGGGCCATCGAATCGCGGTCCTCCAGGATCGCCGCCGCTGCCAGCCGACCCGATTGCGCGGCCATCGGCACGCCCGGGCCGGGATGGATCGAGCCCCCCGCCAGATAGAGGCCCGGCAGCGCCGTCCGGGCGCCCGCGCGTTTGAAGGTCGTCGCCCATCCCTGCGCCGCCCGCCCGTAGAGCGCTCCGCCCGTCCCGGGAAAGAGGGCGTCGAAATCCCGTGGCGTCGTGGTCACCGCCGACGACGCGAAGGTCAGGGTGAGCCCGCAGGCCTCCAACCGGCGGATCAGGGTCGTCTCGCATCTCTGGGTCTCCGACGGCGTGAGCGTTCGCTCCCGGCCATCCGCCGGTGCGTTGACGAGCATGAGCAGGCGCTCGGGCCCCTGCGGCGCGGTCCCCGCCGCGTCCCGGTCCTGGGCACAGACGTAGACCGTGGGATCGTCGGGCAGGCGACGGTCGCGCAGGATCGTGTCGAACTCGGCCCGGTAATCGCGGGAGAAGAAGACCGTGTGGTGCGCCAGCGGGAAGCCGGAAGGCACCGCCTCCGCGCAGAATGTGACGGCGGACAGCGAGCGCTCGCCGGGCGCGAGCCGCTCGCCGGCGACGGCGGCGTCCGGTCCGAACAGGCCCGCGCCGAGGGCGGCGCAATCGGCATTGCAGACGACGCGGTCGGCCGGAACCGTCGTGCCGTCGGCCAGGCGCACGCCGACGACCCGACCGCCCGCGGTGAGGATCCGCTCGGCCTCCGCAGCGTAGCGGAAGGCCGCGCCCCGCTCCGCGGCGAGATCGGCCACGGCCCGCGCGAGGCCGCTGAGGCCGCCCGAAACGGTCCAGATTCCGGCCTGCTCGACATGGGCGACGAGCATCAGCGTCGCCGGCGCGGTGTAGGGCGAGGCGCCGCAATAGGTGGCGTAGCGTCCGAACAGCTGGAGCAGCCGGGGATCGCGGAAGTAGCTGCCCAGCGCAGACTGGAGCGTGGTGAAGGGCTGGATCCGCCAGAGATCGCCGAGGCCCGACAGGCCGACCCTTTGCGCGAGGCCGGCGGGGCCGGTCCGGCCCTCGCGGATGAACGGCCCTTCGAGGGTGCGGTAGACCTCCGCCGAGCGGGCGCAGAAGCGCCGATAGCCGTCCGCCTCACGCCGTCCCGCGAAGGCCGCGACGGCGTCGGCGGACGCCTCGATGTCGGCGAACAGGTCGAGGCGCTCGTCCCGGCTCCAGGCATGCCGGGCGAGGAGCCGAGCCGGCGCCAGGGAGACCCGGTCCCCGAGCTCTGCACCGCATTCCGCGAAAAGCTCCTCGAAGACCCAGCGCATCGTGAAGACGGTTGGGCCGGCCTCGATGGCGCGGTCTCCGACGGGGATGGCGCGCATCTTTCCGCCAGGCTGCTGCGCCCGCTCGAGGACCGTGGTGTGGAATCCGGCATGAGCGAGCCGCACGGCCGCGGCGAGACCACCGATCCCCGCTCCGATCACGACGACGCGCTCCTGCGCCACGGTCGCTCCACCTTCTCCCCCGGAAACGGGATTGATCTGCCGGCGCCAAAGTGTCAATAAGAAATGACACTTGTTGCTGACAACCGCACACAACACGGGAGGCAACGCGATGGAGTCCGGTCGGCGGATCGAGATGGCGCTGGATCGCGCCGTTGCTCACGCGGAGGCGCCGGGCGCGCCGCCCCTTCTGGCGGAGGCGCTCCGTTACGCGGTGTTCCCGGGCGGGCATCGGATCCGGCCGCGGCTGTGCCTGTCGGTCGCCCGCGCCTGCGGCGATGACGATCCGGCCGGCTCAGAAGCGGCGGCCGCAGCCATCGAGCTTCTGCACTGCGCCTCCCTGGTCCATGACGACCTGCCGTGCTTCGACGATGCGCCGATGCGGCGGCAGAAGCCCTCCGTCCATGTCGCCTTCGGCGAGCCCATCGCCGTCCTGACCGGCGACGCCCTGATTGTCCTTGCCTTCGAGACACTGGCCCGGTCCGCCGGCTCCCATCCCGCGCGCCTGGGACGGCTCGTGGGCCTCCTCGGTCGCGCCGCCGGGTCGCCGTCGGGCATCGCCGCAGGGCAAGCCTGGGAATCGGAGGCCCATATCAGCCTCAGCGACTACCAGCAGGCGAAGACCGGGGCCCTGTTCGCCGCCGCCACCGTCGCCGGCGCCGCCGCGGCGGGAGCGGATTCGGAGCCCTGGCGCCGCCTCGGCGAGTGCCTCGGCGAGGCCTATCAGGTCGCCGACGACCTGCGTGACGTCGCCTGCCGCCAGGAGGAGATCGGCAAGCCTGCCGGGCGCGACGCAACTCTGGGGCGGCCCAACGCTGCGGCGCTTCTGGGCACCGGCGGCGCGCTGGATCGGCTGTCGAGACTGACGCGCGAGGCCGTGGCGGCGATTCCGGCCTGCCCGGGCATGGCCGCGCTGACCGCCGAGATCGAGGCGCAGGCGCGGCTGTTCCTGCCCGCGAGCCTGCGGGCGGTGACGGCCTGACCGGCCGATCGCTCTCCGGCATCGGTGCGGCGGCGTCCGTCCCGTCCGCCTGGACGGATCGATGGAACGCCTGGCGCAGCCGCCTGGTCGCGAGCCCCCGCTTCCAGCGCTGGGCGGCGGGCTTCCCCCTCACGCGGGGCATCGCCCGCCGGAACACGCGCGCCCTCTTCGATCTCTGCGCGGGCTTCGTCTACGCGCAGGTTCTGACCGCCTGCGTCCGCCTCGACCTGTTCGCGATCCTGGCCGAAGGCCCCCTGACGATCGAAGCCCTCGCTCGCCGGCTCGACCTGCCGCCGGACAACACCCAGCGCCTTCTTCGGGCCGCGGAATCCCTCGGGCTTGTCCGCGCCCTGTCGGGCGAGCGGTTCGGGCTGGCCGATCTCGGTGCCGCTCTCGTCGGCAATCCCGGGATCGCCGCGATGATCGAGCATCACGCGCTGCTCTACGCAGACCTTGCGGATCCGGTGGCCCTGCTGCGCGGCCAGGCCCCGCCGACCGGACTCGCGCGCTACTGGCCCTATGCCTCCGGCCTCTCGGGCGATGCGCCGACGGTGGCCCCCTACAGCGGCCTGATGGGCGCCTCGCAGGCGCTGATCGCGGAGGACGTGCTCGATGCCTGCGACCTGTCAGGGGTCCGGCACCTGATGGACGTCGGAGGCGGGGAGGGCGCCTTCCTGCAAGCGGTGGCAGGACGGCACGCGACGCCGCGCCTGACCCTGTTCGATCTCCCCGCCGTGGCCGAACGCGCCGCCAGCCGCTTGGCGCAGGCCGGCCTCGAAGGCCGGATCGCCTGCCGCGGCGGCGATTTCCACGGAGGCCTGCCGACCGGCGCCGACACGATCTCCCTCGTTCGGATCGTCCACGACCACGACGACGAGCCCGCCCTGGCGTTGCTCCGAGCGGCCCACGCGGCTCTGCCGCCGGGCGGAACGCTTCTGCTCGCGGAACCCATGGCCGGAACGCCGGGCGCGGAACCGGTCGGGGACGCCTATTTCGGCTTCTATCTCCTGGCGATGGGATCCGGGCGCCCGCGCCGTGCGGAGGAGCTCCGCGCGATGCTCCGGACGGCAGGATTCGCCGTGACGCATGAACATCCAACCCGACGCCCGCTGCTCACCCGAGTTCTGAAAGCCCAAAAAACAGGCCGCCTCAAGTAAGTGTCACTTGACGCTGGCCTGTGTCTATCTAGGATGACACTTAGCGGCTTCGCATCAGAGAGAGTCGCAAGGCAAAGGGTGGACGATTCCAGCCATGGACGCTCTGGCCGTCATTCTGGAAAACCCGGAGCACCTTTCGGTTCAGCGCTTGGCTCTGACGCCGCCCGGCGATGCCGATGCCGTGGTGGCCATTTCCTGGAGCGGGATCAGCACCGGCACCGAGCGCCTGCTCTGGTCGGGTCGCATGCCGCCCTTTCCCGGGATGGGATATCCGCTCGTACCCGGCTACGAATCCGTCGGGACCGTCATCGAGGCCGGCGCCGATACCTCGGTTCGGGTCGGCCAGACCGTCTACGTTCCGGGGGCGCGCTGCTTCGGTTCCATCCGCGGCCTGTTCGGCGGCGCGGCCTCTCATCTGGTGGCGCCGGCCGCCCGGCTCGTGCCGGTGGACGCGTCGCTGGGCGACCGGGCCTGCCTCCTGGCCCTGGCGGCGACGGCCTATCGCGCCCTCGGCGGGATCCGGCCCGGAGCGACCCCGCTCATCGTCGGGCACGGCGTCCTCGGACGGCTGCTCGCCCGCCTAACCCTGGCGGCCGGCGCGGAGCCGACGGTCTGGGAGACGGATCCGGCCCGGGCCACGGGAGACCATGGCTACGCGGTCGTGGCGCCCGACGCCGACCCGCGCCGCGACTACGCGACGATCACCGACGTCAGCGGCAACGCCGCCGGCCTCGACGACCTGATCGCCCGGCTGGCGCCCGGCGGCGAGATCGTCCTGGCCGGGTTCTACGAGGCTCCCCTGAGCTTCGCCTTCCCGCCCGCCTTCATGCGCGAGGCGCGCATCCGGATCTCCGCCGAGTTCCGTCCGGAGGACACGGCGGCGGTGACGACACTGATCGAACGCGGACGCCTGTCCCTCGACGGACTGATCACCCACCGTCTTCCCGCGGGTCGAGCCCAGGACGCCTACCGCACCGCATTCGCGGATCCGGCCTGCCTGAAGATGATCCTCGATTGGAGGGACGCCGCGTGAACGTTCAGCTCAACAAGGCCGCCCTGTCCCAAGCCGCGCAGCTCCGCGCCGAGGCCGCGGTCGAACCGGATCCCGTCGCGACGAGCCCGGCCAAGAAGGAGACCCAGATCATCGCGATCTACGGCAAGGGCGGCATCGGCAAGTCGTTCACCCTCGCCAATCTCAGCTACATGATGGCCCAGCAGGGCAAGAAGGTCCTGCTCATCGGTTGCGATCCGAAGAGCGATACCACCTCGCTGCTGTTCGGCGGCAAGGCCTGCCCGACCATCATCGAGACCTCGACCAAGAAGAAGCTGGCCGGCGAGGCGGTCGCCATCGGCGACGTCTGCTTCAAGCGCGACGGCGTCTACGCCATGGAACTCGGCGGCCCGGAGGTCGGGCGCGGCTGCGGCGGCCGCGGCATCATCCACGGCTTCGAACTGCTGGAGAAGCTCGGCTTCCACGAATGGGGCTTCGACTTCGTCCTGCTCGACTTCCTGGGCGACGTGGTCTGCGGCGGCTTCGGCCTGCCGATCGCCCGGGACATGTGCCAGAAGGTCATCGTCGTCGGCTCGAACGACCTGCAATCGCTCTACGTCGCCAACAACGTCTGCTCGGCGGTGGAGTATTTCCGCAAGCTCGGCGGCAATGTCGGCGTCGGCGGCCTCGTGATCAACAAGGATGACGGCACCGGCGAGGCGCAGGCCTTCGCGGATGCCGCCGGCATCCCGGTCCTCGCCTCGATCCCGGCCGACGACGATATCCGCCGCAAGAGCGCGAATTACGAGATCATCGGCCGGCCGGAGAGCCGCTGGGGCAGCCTGTTCTCGGATCTGGCCGCCAACGTCGCCGACGCCGCGCCGCACCGGCCGACCCCGCTGACACAGGATGGGCTGCTCGGCCTGTTCTCCAGCGACGTCACCGGCCGCGACGTGGTGCTGGTGCCTGCAACCCACGAGGACATGTGCGGCGTCGCCCACGTGTCCAAGCCGTCCCTCGAAGTCGTCTACGACGAGGTCTGAGCGATGGCCGTCTCCCTCGACATCGCCGATCTGCGGGCCCGCCAGGCGGCGCCCACCATCGATCGCGCCGCCACCGAGGGCGACGGGCTCGGCTGCCACGCCGGCAAGGACGCGATGCGGGCGGCCGCCGAGGCCGCCGGCCTGTCGGACACCCTGGCACAACTCCGCAGCGACTATCCGCAGGGTCCGCACGACCAGCCCCAGAGCATGTGCCCCGCCTTCGGCTCGCTCCGGGTCGGGCTGCGCATGCGCCGGACCGCCACGATCCTCTCCGGGTCGGCCTGCTGCGTCTACGGCCTGACCTTCACCTCGCACTTCTACGGGGCCCGGCGCAGCGTCGGCTACGTGCCGTTCAATTCCGAGACCCTGGTCACCGGCAAGCTGTTCGAGGATATCCGCGAGGCGGTCTACGCCACGGCGAAGCCCGAGGATTACGACGCCGTCGTCGTCATCAATCTCTGCGTGCCCACGGCCTCCGGCGTCCCGCTGCGCCTTCTGCCGAAGGAGATCGACGGCGTCCGGGTGATCGGCATCGACGTGCCGGGCTTCGGCGTCCCGACCCATGCCGAGGCGAAGGACGTGCTCGCCGGCGCCATGCTGAAGGTCGCCCGCGCGGAAGCCGAGCAGGGACCGGTGGCGGCGCCCCGGGGCGGCCGTTCGGAGCGCCCGAGCGTGGCGCTCCTCGGCGAGGTCTTCCCGGCCGATCCGGTGGTGATCGCGTCGCTCCTGGAGCCGCTCGGACTCGCGGCCGGCCCGGTGGTGCCGACCCGCGAGTGGCGCGAGCTCTACGCCGCCCTCGACTGCGCCGCCGTGGCGGCGATCCACCCGTTCTACACCGCCTCCATCCGCGAATTCGAGGCGGCGGGCCGCCCGATCGTCGGTTCGGCCCCGGTGGGCGTCGACGGAACCGCCGACTGGCTCGACCGGATCGGCGAGGCCTGCGCGGTGCCCCGCGCCACCGTCGAGGCGGCCAAGAA
This sequence comes from Methylobacterium sp. XJLW, assembly GCF_003254375.1. Taxonomy (NCBI): domain Bacteria; kingdom Pseudomonadati; phylum Pseudomonadota; class Alphaproteobacteria; order Hyphomicrobiales; family Methylobacteriaceae; genus Methylobacterium; species Methylobacterium sp. XJLW. Next base: position 3,891,048 of record NZ_CP016429.1, read on the forward strand.
CCGGATCCTGCCCGGCATCCGCGGGGCGCTCGCCGCCATGCCGATCAAGGGCCGGATCACCCTCTCGGGCTACGAGGGCTCGGAGCTGCTGGTGGCCCGGCTGCTGGTCGAGAGCGGCGCCGAGGTCCCCTATGTCGGCACCGCCTGCCCGCGCACGCCCTGGTCCGAGTCCGACCGCGCATGGCTGGAAGCGCGGGGCACGCAGGTTCAGTACCGCGCCTCCCTGGAGGACGATCTCTACGCCCTGGATTCGCTCAAGCCCGACCTCGCCATCGGCACGACGCCGGTGGTGCAGCGGGCCAAGGAGCGCGGCACGCCCGCCCTCTACTTCACCAACCTGATCTCGGCCCGCCCGCTGATGGGCGCGGCCGGTGCCGGGTCGCTCGCCACGGTGATCAACGCCGCGCTCGGCAACAAGGCGCGGTTCGATGCCATGCGCGACTTTTTCGAGGGCGTCGGGACCGGCTACGCCGCGGGGGTCTGGCAGGAGGTGCCGCAGCGGCGGCAGGGCCCGAAGATCGAGGGCCCGAAGAAGCCGATCGGGGAGATGGCATAATGCTGATCCTCGATCACGACAGGGCCGGCGGATACTGGGGCGCGGTCTACGTCTTCACGGCGATCAAGGGCCTGCAGGTCGTCATCGACGGCCCCGTGGGCTGCGAGAACCTGCCGGTGACGTCGGTGCTGCATTACACCGATGCGCTGCCGCCCCATGAATTGCCGATCGTGGTCACGGGCCTCGCCGAGGAAGAGCTCGGACGGCACGGCACCGAGGGCGCCATGAAGCGCGCCCACGCGACCCTCGATCCCGGCCAGCCCAGCGTGGTCGTCACCGGCTCCATCGCCGAGATGATCGGCGGCGGCGTCACCCCCGAGGGCACCGGCCTCCAGCGCTTCCTGCCCCGGACCATCGACGAGGACCAGTGGCAGGCCGCCGACCGGGCGATGCGCTGGCTGTGGCAGGAATATGGGGCGAAGAAGTTCGCCAAGAAGGGCATCCCGGCCCGGCCGGAGCGCAAGCCCGGCGAGCGGCCGCGGGTCAACCTCATCGGTCCGGCCTACGGCACCTTCAACATGCCCTCCGACCTCGCCGAGATCCGGCGGCTGGTGGAGGGGATCGGCGCCGAGGTGAACCTGACCTTCCCGCTGGGCTCGCACCTCGCGGACGTGCCCAAGCTGGTCAACGCCGACGCCAACATCTGTCTGTACCGGGAATTCGGCCGCCTGCTCTGCGAAGACTTGGAGCGGCCCTACCTGCAGGCGCCGATCGGCATCCTCTCGACGACGAAGTTCCTGCGCTCGCTGGGTGCCATTCTGGGCCTCGACCCGGAGCCGTTCATCGAGCGGGAGCGGCATACGACCATCAAGCCGGTCTGGGATCTCTGGCGGTCGGTGACCCAGGACTTCTTCGGTACCGCGAGCTTCGGCATCGTCGCCACCGAGACCTACGCCCGGGGCGTGCGCCATTTCCTCGAAGACGAGATGGGCCTGCCCTGCCATTTCGCCTTCGGCCGCTCCGCCGGGCTGAAGCCCGACAACGACGCCGTGCGGGCCGCAATCGCGGCCAAGCCGCCTCTGGTTCTCTTCGGGTCGTTCAACGAGCGGATGTACCTCGCGGAGTGCGGCGCCCGGGCGACCTATGTTCCGGCCTCGTTCCCCGGCGCCATCATCCGGCGGCATACCGGGACGCCGTTCATGGGCTACGCGGGCGCCACCTACCTAGTCCAGGAAGTCTGCAACGCCCTGTTCGACACCCTCTTCCACATCCTGCCGCTCGCCCGCGACATGGACAAGGTCGAGGCCACACCGGCCCGCCTCCACCGCGAGCTGCCCTGGGACGAGGCCGCCCGTCAGGCCCTCGACAGCCTCGTGGAGGCCCAGCCGGTCCTGGCGCGGATCTCCGCCGCCAAGCGCCTGCGCGACGCCGCCGAGCGCGCCGCCCGCGACACAGAATCCGCCGCCGTGGCGCCCGCCCATGTGGCGCGGGCCCGGGCCGATCTCGCCGGGGGGATCCCCGCGTGAGCCGCCTTTCCGTTTCACCCAGAGGAGACCTGACGATGAGAACGATGGTCCCGACCGGCCGCCAGCATCAGGAAGCCATTCAGTTCCGGCTGATCCTGACGGCGACCTACCCGTTCTTCCTCGCCGCGGCCGCGCTGAACCGGTTCCGGCCGGCGCGCGAGGCGGCCCGTCCTGGCCTGGCACCGGCGCGGCGCTCGGTCTTCGGCGAGGCCCGCGCCATGGCGGTTCAGGCGATCCCCTTCGCCTTCATGGGCTGACACGCCCCTGAGCGAGACACTTCCGTCCGGTCACGCGGGGGAAGTCGAGCCGCGACCGCTGCAAGGCATCGTGGCTGAACCCGTCGCGCCTCGTCAGAGGCGCGGCCAACACACGGAGGTCTGAACGATGGCGAGTGGACCCGTCACAACAGAAAGACCGAGCAGCCTGTCCGGGCTGACGGAACCGGAAGCCAAGGAGTTCCATGCGATCTTCCTGACGAGCTTCCTCATCTTCACGGCGATTGCCGTGGTCGCTCACATCCTCGTCTGGTTGTGGCGCCCCTGGCTTCCCGGACCGCAGGGCTACGCCTCTCTCGACGGCGTCCGCGATGCGGCCCACGCCCTCGTCACGATGATCGGCTGAGGAGGATCGAATGCACAAGGTTTGGTTGCTCTTCGATCCGCGGCGCACGCTGGTGGCTCTGTTCACCTTCCTCTTCATCCTGGCGCTGCTGATCCACTTCATCCTGCTCTCGACCGACCGGTTCAACTGGCTTGACGGTCCGAGAAACAACAAGGCGGCCGAGAACACCATCACGCTCGCGCTGCCGCAGATGCCGGCCTGACCGCCGGTCCGGACCGCGGCGCGCGAGGGCCGCGGTCACCCCAAACCTTCCCTTTCTCCGGCCTGACTGAGGAGCAGCCGCCATGGCGATGCTGAGCTTCGAGCGCAAATACAGGGTCCGCGGCGGCACCTTGCTCGGCGGCGACCTGTTCGACTTCTGGGTCGGGCCGTTCTTCGTCGGCTTCTTCGGGGTCGTCGGTTTGTTCTTCACGGTGCTGGGCACCGCCCTCGTCATCTACGGCGCGGCGATCGGGCCGACCTGGAACGTCTGGCAGATCAACATCGCGCCGCCGGATATCAGCTACGGCCTGAGGCTCGCCCCGCTGAAGGAGGGCGGTCTCTGGCAGATCATCACGTTCTGCGCGCTCGGGTCCTTCGTGTCCTGGGCGCTGCGCGAGGTCGAGATCTGCCGCAAGCTCGGTATCGGCTACCACGTGCCCGCGGCCTTCGGGATGGCGATCTTCGCGTATTTCACGCTGGTGGTGGTCCGGCCGTTCCTGATGGGCGCCTGGGGATACGGCTTTCCCTACGGTATCCTCAGTCACCTCGATTGGGTTTCCAACACCGGCTATCAGTATCTGCACTTCCACTACAATCCAGCGCACATGCTGGCCGTGACGTTCTTCTTCACCACGACGCTCGCCCTGGCGATGCACGGCGGCCTGATCCTGTCGGCGACCAACCCGAAGAAGGGCGAGGTCGTGAAGACGCCGGAGCACGAGGACACCTTCTTCCGCGACACGATCGGCTACTCGATCGGCACGCTCGGCGTTCACCGCCTCGGCCTGTTCCTGGCCCTCTCGGCGGGGTTCTGGAGTGCGGTCTGCATCGTGATCAGCGGGCCGTTCTGGACGCAGGGTTGGCCGCAATGGTGGGGCTGGTGGCTCAATCTGCCGGTGTGGCGATGACAAGCCGGACGCGATCGGAACGAAGGACATAACGCGGGTCGCCGCCGTCGAGCGCGCGGCACTCCGGGGGAGGGCAGGCCATGGCCTATTACCAGAACATCTTCACGCAGGTTCAGGTGCGCCCGCTGGTACCGGAGCACGGCGTTCCGGTGGCGGTCGATGACCGGATCGGCAAGCCGTTCAACAGCTACCTGTTCGGGCTCATCGGCAACAGCCAAGTCGGTCCGATCTATATCGGCTATATCGCGGCGCTCTCGATCGTCTGCGGCTTGATCGCCTTCGAGATCATCGGGCTCAACATGTGGGCCTCGGTGAATTGGGATCCGGTCCAGTTCGTCCGGCAATTGCCGTGGCTCGCCCTGGAGCCGCCGCTCCCGAAGTACGGGCTGAAGGTCCTTCCACCCCTCAACGAGGGCGGCTGGTGGCTGATCGCCGGCTTCTTCCTGACGGCCTCGATCCTCCTCTGGTGGGTCCACCTCTATCGGCGGGCGCGGGCGCTCGGGCTCGGCACCCACGTGCCGTGGGCCTTCGCGTCGGCGATCTGGCTCTACCTCGTCCTCGGCTTCATCCGGCCGGTGCTGATGGGATCGTGGTCGGAAGCCGTGCCCTTCGGCATCTTCCCCCACCTCGATTGGACCGCGGCCTTCTCGCTCCGCTACGGCAACCTGTTCTACAACCCGTTCCACATGCTCTCGATCACGTTCCTCTACGGATCGACGCTGCTGTTCGCGATGCATGGCGGCACGATCCTGGCCTGCTCGCGCTACGGCGCCGAACGGGAGATCGATCAGATCGTCGACCGCGGCACGGCCACCGAACGCGCAGCCCTGTTCTGGCGCTGGACCATGGGCTTCAACGCCACGATGGAGTCGATCCACCGCTGGGCCTGGTGGTTCGCGGTCCTGACTACGCTCACGGGCGGCATCGGCATCCTGCTCACCGGAACCGTGGTGGACAACTGGTACCTCTGGGCGGTCAAGCACGGCGTCGCGCCCTCCTATCCGCAGGTCTACGGTCCGATCGTGGATCCCGCTCATCTCGCACCCGGCATGAAGCCGTGAGGAGGCCGTCATGAAGACGATTCTGGCGGTCATCGGCGGGGCTCTGGCCCTGTTCCTCACCATCGCGATGTTCGGCGGCGCGGGCTGGACCCATCCGCCGATGGCGAACAAGCAGACCGGCTTTCGCGGAACGGGCATGGACCTGATCCGCACCCGGGCCGGGAACGCGGCGCTGTCGGCGGCCAACGTCGCGCCGGCGCCGGCCGACCCGGCTGAGGCAGGGGGCGACAAGGCTTCTGCGGTCTACCAGAATGTGCAAGTTCTGGGAGATCTCTCGGCTGAGCAGTTCAACCGCTTGATGGTGTCGATCACCGAGTGGGTCGCACCCCAGCAGGGCTGCACGTACTGCCACAGCACCGAGAACATGGCTTCGGACGAGCTCTACCAGAAGCGCGTCGCCCGGCGCATGCTGCAGATGACCCAGTACATCAATTCCACTTGGAAGGAGAAGCACGTCCACGAGGCGGGTGTGACCTGCTACACGTGTCACCGCGGCAATCCGGTGCCGGCGAACATCTGGTTCGACCACCCGGTTCAGGGGGCGGGGCGTTTCATCCCGCGCAACAACAGCCAGAATCTCGCGTCCGCGGAGGTCGGCAACACGTCGCTGCCCTACGACGTCTATCAGGCCTTCTACCAGCACAAGGACACGCCCGAGGATGCGGTGCGGGTCAACGCCACCACGGCGCTGCCGGAGACGAAGGGCAAGCCGATCCAGGACGCGGAGAAGACCTTCGCAATCATGATCAGCATGTCGCAGTCACTGGGCGTGAACTGCACCTTCTGCCACAACACCCGCTCGGTGGCGCAGTGGGATACGAGCACGCCGAACCGCGTCCATGCCTGGTACGGCATCCGCATGGTCCGCGATCTGAACCAGGACTACATGACGCCGCTGACCTCGGTCTTTCCGCGGAATCGCCTCGGCGTTCTGGGCGACGTGCCGAAGATCAACTGCGCCACCTGTCACAACGGCGCCAACAAGCCGCTCAACGGCGCCAACGTGATCGAGCCCTATCCGGAACTGTCGCACCCGACGATTTCGGCGAACCTGCCCACGGGCGAGGCGAAGGACCCGATCCCCGGCACCGAGACGCCGAAGCCGTGATCGGACCGGAGCGGCCGGACCGTCCGGCCGCTCCGCTCAAGCTCCGGGGAACCTCTGTTGGGTAAAGGCGTCGATACCGGCGGCCAAGCTCGGCCTCAGGAGGCGCCCGTGACTATCACCATCTCGAACCTCCAACCGCTCATCGCGATCCTTGCCGGGATCCTGATCCTGGTGATGCCGCGGCTGCTCAACTACATCGTCGCGATCTACCTGATCATCGTCGGCGTGATCGGGCTCGGAATCCTCCATTGAGGGGCAGCGCCCGCACCGCGACGCGGGGGGCCTGACAGACCGTCGAACCCGTCATCCACGCACGCACAGGGCCATCGCGCGTTCATCTTGCGTTGCGCTGCGGGATGGTCCAACCCCGCCCATCAGCTCGGCCAGCGCCGGGCACCAGATACGGACGGGATCGACATGGCGACCGGAAGCGCGAAGTGGGTCTACGCCTTCGGCGACGGCAAGGCGGAGGGCAAGTCGCAGATGCGCGACCTGCTCGGTGGCAAGGGCGCCAACCTCGCCGAGATGTGCAATCTCGGCCTGCCGGTTCCGCCCGGCTTCACCATCACCACCGAAGTCTGCACCTACTACTACGATCACGGGAAGTCCTACCCGCCGGAGTTGAAGGATCAGATCGCCGCTGCGCTCGCCCAGATCGGTACGCTCACCGGCCGCAAGTTCGGCGATGCCACGAATCCCCTCCTCGTCTCGGTCCGCTCGGGCGCCCGGGCGTCGATGCCCGGCATGATGGACACGGTCCTGAACCTCGGGCTCAACGATGAGACCGTGCTGGCGCTGGCCAAGGAGGCCGAAGACGAGCGCTTCGCCTTCGATTCCTACCGTCGCTTCATCACCATGTATTCGAACGTGGTGCTGGGCGTTGAGCACCACGCCTTCGAGGAGGCGCTGGAGCAGTACAAGGAAGCCAAGGGCTTCGAGCTGGACACCGAGCTCAGCGCCGCGGACTGGAAGACGCTCATCCAGACCTACAAGAAGATCGTGCGCGACGAGCACGGATCCGACTTCCCGCAGGTCGCGGACGACCAGCTCTGGGGCGCGATCAGCGCCGTATTCAATTCCTGGATGATTCCCCGGGCCAAGAAGTACCGGGAGCTGAACAACATTCCGGAGAGCTGGGGCACGGCCGTCAATGTGCAGGCCATGGTGTTCGGCAACATGGGCGACACGTCGGCCACCGGCGTCGCCTTCACCCGCAATCCGTCCACCGGCGAGAAGGCGCTCTACGGCGAGTTCCTGATCAACGCGCAGGGCGAGGACGTGGTCGCGGGTATCCGCACGCCGCAGAACATCACCGAGAAAGCCCGGATCGAGGCCGAGAGCGACAAGCCTTCCATGGAGAAGGCCATGCCCGAGAGCTTCGCGGAACTGACCCGGATCTACGGGATCCTGGAGTCGCACTACCGCGACATGCAGGACATGGAATTCACCATCGAGAAGGGGAAGCTCTGGATGCTCCAGACCCGCAACGGCAAGCGCACGGCCAAGGCCGCCCTGCGCATTGCCGTGGATCTGGCGGGCGAGGGGCTGATCTCCCGTGAAGAGGCGATCGGTCGGGTCGAGCCCGGGGCGCTCGACCAGCTCCTGCATCCGACCATCGACCCGAAGGCGGACCGCAAGGTCATCGCCTCGGGCCTGCCGGCCTCGCCCGGCGCGGCGACCGGCGAGATCGTGTTCAGCTCCGAGGACGCGGAGGCGCATCGCAAGGCGGAGCGCAAGTGCATCCTGGTGCGGATCGAGACCTCGCCCGAGGACATCCACGGCATGCACGCCGCCGAGGGCATCCTGACCACCCGGGGCGGCATGACGAGCCACGCGGCCGTGGTCGCCCGCGGCATGGGCAAGCCCTGCGTCTCCGGCGTCGGCTCCATCCGGATCGACTACAAGGCGCAGACCCTGACGGTCGGCGGCAATACCCTCAAGGCCGGCGACAAGATCACCATCGACGGGTCCACCGGACAGGTGATCCAGGGCGAGGTGAAAATGCTGGAGCCCGAGCTGTCGGGTGACTTCGCCACCCTGATGGAATGGGCCGACGCCTTCCGCGGCATGAAGGTGCGGGCGAACGCCGATACGCCGACGGATGCCCGCACGGCGCGCAACTTCGGCGCGGAGGGCATCGGCCTCTGCCGTACGGAGCACATGTTCTTCGAGGGCGACCGCATCATCGCGGTGCGCGAAATGATCCTGGCAGACGACGCCGAGGGCCGCCGTGCGGCACTCGCGAAGATCCTGCCCTATCAGCGCCAGGACTTCCTCGAGCTGTTCACGATCATGTCCGGGCTGCCGGTCACGATCCGTCTGCTCGACCCGCCGCTCCACGAGTTCCTGCCGCATACCGATGCCGAGGTCGCCGAGGTCGTGAAGGCGACCGGGGTCGCCGAGGAGAAGATCCGGCACCGGATGCGGGAGCTGTCCGAGCACAACCCGATGCTCGGCTTCCGCGGCTGCCGGCTCGCCATCGCCTTCCCGGAGATCGCCGAGATGCAGGCCCGGGCGATCTTCGAGGCGGCCGTCCAGGCCGCCGCCGATACCGGTAGCCCGGTCACGCCCGAGGTGATGGTGCCGCTGGTGTTCACGCGCGCCGAGTTCGACATCGTGAAGGCGCGCATCGACGCGATGGCGAAGGCTGTCGCCGAGGAGAAGGGCGCGACCCTCGACTATCAGGTCGGCACGATGATCGAGCTGCCGCGCGCAGCGCTCAAGGCCGGCGAGATCGCCGAGACGGCCGAGTTCTTCTCCTTCGGGACGAACGACCTGACGCAGACGGCCTTGGGCATCTCCCGCGACGACGCGGCAACCTTCCTGGGTCCGTACACCCAGAAGGGCATCCTGCCGGCCGATCCGTTCATCACCATCGACCAGGAAGGCGTGGGCGAACTGGTGCGCATCGGCGTCGAGCGCGGCCGCAAGACCCGGCCGAACATCAAGCTCGGGATCTGTGGCGAGCACGGCGGCGATCCGGCCTCGATCGGCTTCTGCCAGGAGGTCGGCCTCGATTACGTGTCCTGCTCGCCCTACCGGGTGCCGATCGCCCGGCTCGCGGCCGCCCAGGCGGCGCTGGGCAAGGTCTCGGGCAAGGAAGGCTGAGCGCGCGCCGGAGGCCGCCGCGCGGCGGCCTCCGGATGGCGACCAACCATCCGAATGAAGACCAGTGGAAAAACCTCGCCTTTCGGTTGAACTCGACTCTTTGTGAGGCGTTCTTTCGTTGAACGAGGCGGTCTGGCGTGCGCCTATTCGGCCTGCGTCGGGTCAACGTCGCCCGTCAGAATCGGCCGTCAAGATGTCTCACAGCCCATCGCCGCTGTGCCTCACCGGGACCGATGCGGCCGCGTCAGTGCCGCGCGCGGCCGTCCGTGCGTATCTCGCCCTGGTCGGCGGCCTGGGCGGCTTGGTGACCGCCGTGATGCTGATGATGTCGGTCGCGGCCAACAGCGGCGGCGAAGCCGAACGCATCGCCGGGACGCAGGACGACAGCTACGCGGCAACGCTGGTCGGCGCCTTGGCGGTCAACCTGTCCAAGCCCCTGCGCTGAGTCGAACGGGCGCTCTGGCCGCCCCGCACGAGCCGTCCGACGCGGACGGGCAGGCGAAGCGCACCTCCCCGTCAGACCGACCCCTCGATCAGCGTGCTCCGGGCAAGGCGCGCGCGGCGGAGCCGGTAAACCGGGTTGTCAGGTCATCGCCCGGACTGCGCGTGCTGAACCGCGTCGTGACGCGGTCCGGAACCGCAGCGACGACCGAGTCGGGGGCTGCACCGCGGAGACGGGTGGCAGCCACATGCACGGGGACAGCGCGGCTCGCCGGCGTCGCAACGGGACCGGCGGACACGGAATCGAACAGGGCGCGCAGCTGGGCCTTCGCGTCCGCGTCCGGAGCCACGAGCGAACGCGGACGAACCGGGTCCGGCGCCGTGGGCTTGCCGAGGGCGCGAATCTCGCTCGCGGACGGAAGATTGGCCATCCCCCGTTCGAGCGCGGCGAATTGCACCGGGCGCGGTGGCGGAAGCGGCATGTTCAGGCTCGCAACCGCGGCTGCGAGGTCCGAGGGACGCCGCGGCGGCAGCGGCGTCGTGACCGCCGGCATGGCGTCGTCGGCGGGCGCGGTTTGATCGGCCGTCAGAAGCGACTTGGCGTCGATCGGCTTGATCTCCGCGCTCTTCGCCTGAGCCCGCGCCGCCAGCGAACCGCGCAGCGCGTCGTCGGTGGCGGGAGCCGCATAGGCGAGGGCCGTCCGTGCGCCCACCGGATCCTGCGGATCGGCGCTCGCCACGGCGACGACGGGGGCGCGCCGTCCCTTCTTCTCGATCGCCACCGGCGGCGGTGCCGGAGCGGGCTCGGGGCTGGATCGACCGCCGCCGAACAGACTCGCCAGGAAGCCGAACAGGCCGGGACCGTCTTCTTCCTCGCCGCCGGCCATCTGGGTCGTGATCCCCGCCACGGTACCGCCGCGGGCCAGGATCTCGGCCTTGGCCTCCTCATAGCGCGGGAAGGGACGGTTGTCGCTCGGGAGCAGCACGGTCTTGCCGTCGGGGAAGAGCCGGGCGAGCTGATCGTGGGTCATCCGCGGCCACATCCGCACGGAACCGACATCGAGATGCACGAAGGGCGTTCCGGCATGCGGATACCAGCCGACGCCGCCCCGTTGCATCTGGAGCCCGACCTCGCGGATCCGGTCGATCGAGACGTCCGGCACGAAGAAGTCCATCGCCTTGCCGAGCATGTGCTGGCTGTACTCGGCCACCATCTTGGAGCGGCGGCGAAGCATCGCGTTGGTGCCGGGAGACCGATAGGCCGAGACGATGTGGATCGGTTGCGACGAGCCGACCTGGCGATAGGCCTCCCAGACCGTATCGAACAGCCGCGGATCCATCTTGGTGGGCTCGTTGATCCGCCAGTCGCGGAGCAGCCAGTTCAGCTGATCGAGGGCCGCGCGGTCGTAGCGGCCATCGCGCTTGAACGTGATGGTCGCGCTTTCCTGCGTGTGCGTGTGGTAGATGGTCAGCGAGCGGGTGTCGCCGTTGGCCACCGCGTCCTCGGTTTCGGCCGTCCCGACCAGCACTCCGAGCACGAGGCCGGACAAGCCGAGGGCGAGATGACGGAGGGGACGCGGGAGACTGGGCACGACGGTCCTGATCCTCTCCCGAAACCCTCGCCCGAACGCATCTCAGCCCGGGCTGTCGGTCGAAACGGCTAAGGCTCGACCGTGGCGAAATCGTGCCCGGCTGTGCGTCTGCGCACGCGAAAGTTGCGGGTTCCGCGGGTGGCCTACCACCACCCGCGCGGCGCCGATTGCTGCGGCGCAGGCGTCCAGAGCCCGGGCTCGCCGTATTCCGGCGCGCTGTCGGCCCGAGCGGCGCGGCGCAGGGACCGGCGCCGCGTGTCCGCGTCCTCGTAGCGCCCTTCGGGCCACGCCTCGGCATTGGCCACCGGGCGCTCGGGCGCGCGGCGATGGACCGTCCGCGCCACGGTCGGCTTCGGGGCGGGCTCGGCCTTGCGCCGCGGCGGCTCGTCCGGCAGCCGGGCGATCGCCGGTCCGCCGCCGCCGGGCAGCCCGAGGGCCGCGCGCATCGGCGCGTCGTAGCCGTAAAGGTCCGGCAAGGTACGGTAGGTGCCGCCATCGTCCACGAAGGCGGTGAAGTAGGCGAGATGGACCGGCAGCTTCTCCGGCAGCCGGATCGTCCGCTCGCCCTTGCCGATCAGCTTCTTCAACCTGTCCTGAGACCAGTCCGGCAGCACCGCGTCGGCAAGGCGGAACGGGTCGTCGACGCGCACGCAGCCGTGGCTGAAATCCCGCTTCGAGGCTGAGAACAGCGAGCGGTTGGGCGTATCGTGCAGGTAGACCGCGTGCTGGTTCGGGAACATGAACTTGATGAAGCCGAGAGCATTGCGCTCGCCGGGGGGCTGGCGGAGCGAGATGTGCCCCCCGCGGCGGACGACCTCGTAGCCCCCCCAGGTCTTGCCACCGTAGCCGGCGAGCTTCGGCGCCATCGTCTTCAGGATCGAGGGCGGCACGTACCAGGACGGGTTGACGACCGCGTATTCCATCAGCCCCGAGAACAGGGGCGTCCGCGATTCCGGCTTGCCGACGATGACCCGCGCCTCATCGCGCAGGACGCCGCCCCGGTAGGCGCGCAGGCGGTATTCCGGGACGTTGACCAGGATGTAGTCGGATCCCAGATCGCCGGGAAGCCACCGCCACCGCTCCATGTTGACGATGAGTTCGGCCTCGCCCCCCGTCGGGCGTGCGGCGCGACCGGCATCGGCCAGGGCCAGGACCGTCTGGACGTTCAGGACCCCGTTGCCCGGCAGCCCGCGGCCGCGCTGGAACTTCGCGACCGCGTCGGCGACGACGGTATCGTACTCGTCCGGCTCGCCGGGGGGCTTGTCGAACGTTCCGGCCGGGCGGCTCTCCAGATTGAAATGCGTCCGGAGCAGCGGCACGCGGGCATCGCGCATGCCGACGCGCAAGGCCGGCCCGGCCGGAAGACGCAGCGGCTTCACGGCGGTCGCCACGGGACCGCGCAGGGCGGCGAGACGCGCCTTGAGGGCGAGATAGCCGGGCGTCGCCGGATTGTAGCCCTGGAGCGCCTCGCCGGCCTTCGCGCCGGCTTCATCGAGCTTCGCCAGCACCGCGTCCCCGGCGGGAAGATCGAGATGCGGCGTGATCAGCCGCGAGATCGAGGCCAGGTTGACGCGGCCGCCACGGGCGTCCCGGGCATAAAGCACGGCCGCCGCGGACAGGCGGAGATCGGCATCGGCGAGCGCCTTCTCGTCCGGCTTATCGGGCAGCGACGGGACCGTGTAGGCACGCGAGTCGAGACCGTCCTCGGCGGCAGCCGCCAGCCTGGCCGACACCGACTTTGCGGCCTCGGTCCACGCCCCGCTGGAGATCCAGAGCGGCTTGTAGGTGCGGGCTTCGTAGAACGTCCGGACCGCATCGCGATCCTTGCCGGTCAGACGGAGCAGAAGGGGGGCGGGATCCGCGAAGCGGGCGAAGACCGCAGCACCGAGCGGATCCGTTGGGGCGACCGGCGCCGTGGCGGCGGGGGCCGGCGACGGCTCGGCCGCCGGTGCCTCAGGCTTGTAGTCGGGTAGCGCCGTCGTGGCCGGAGCCGAGGGAGCCGCCTGCCCAGGCGGCGAAGCGGCTGGAGCTGCCGGGACATCGGCGGAGGGCTGGTCCAGCGAGACGGTCTCCGCACGAAGGGAGGCGGCCGGGGCCAGCGTGCCGCAGAGAAGGGCGGCCAGCGCCATGAGGCTGGAGCGCGGGACGCGCATCGTGATCTCCCGGGGTGCGGCGGTAGGACCGCACGCTCAGAGTGTGATTATCCGCGCAAGCGTGGCTTTCAGCAACCGCAGTCGTCGCGAATAGAACCTCTGTCGCGCAGATGAATGTGTCATTTCTAATGCTGCTCAGCTTATGATCTACCTAATCGTCGATCGATTGCGTGCAGCATCAGGTGAATTTCCCGCACCACCGCACCAACCGAATGCGGTCGGTGCGTTAGCGCACGCGGCGCTCGATCAGGCCGCGTCCTCGGTCTTCGCGTCGTCCTCCAAGCCCAGATCCTTGAGCTTTCGATAGAGGGTGGAGCGGCCGATGCCGAGGCGACGCGACACCTCCGACATCCGCTGCCGATAGAACTGGAGCGCGAAACGGATGATCTCCGCCTCCAGGACGTCCATCGGCTTCATCTCGCCGGTCTCCTCGGTCACGAGGGACATGGCGTGAGGGTCGCGCACCTCCACGCGGACGATCTCGCGCACGGGCTCGGGGGCGTAGGCCGGCATCTGCGTCTGAACCGGCAGGGCCGGGATGCGGACGTCGAAGCCTTCCACCTGCGCGGCGATCTGGGGGAATTCGGCGACGGTCAGCTCGTCGCCGTCCGCGAGCACGACAGCGCGGAACAGGGCATTCTCCAGCTGCCGGACATTCCCCGGCCAGGGATAGCGCGTCAGCAGCGCCATCGCCTCCGGCGTGATGGCCCGGACGCGCTTGCCTTCCTCGGCCGAGAACCGCGCGCAGAACGAGCGAACGAGGTCCGGTATGTCCTCGCGGCGCGCCCGCAACGGCGGCAGCGTCATCGGGAAGACGTTCAGGCGATAATAGAGATCCTCGCGAAACTTGCCCTGCTTGACGAGGTCGAGCAGCGATCGATTGGTGGCGGAGACGAGGCGGATGTCCACCCGCACGGAGCGTTTGCCGCCGACGGGATCCACCTCGCCCTCCTGCAGGGCCCGGAGCAGCTTGACCTGCGCGTCGAGGGGAAGCTCGCCGATCTCGTCGAGGAAGAGTGTGCCGCCCGAGGCCTCGACGAACTTGCCGGCATGCTTTTCGGTCGCACCGGTGAACGCGCCCTTCTCGTGACCGAACAGCGTGGATTCCACGAGATTTTCGGGGATCGCCCCGCAATTGACCGTCACGAACGGCTTGCCGCGCCTGTCGCCGGACCCCTGGATCGCCCGGGCCAGCACCTCCTTGCCGACGCCGGACTCGCCCTCGATCAGGACCGGGATGTTCGATTTTGCCGCCCGCTCGGCGAGGCGGATCAGCCGCTCCATGTCGGGGCTTTTGGACGTGAGATCCTTGAAGGTCAGCGCCCCGGAGGCCCGGCGGCGCATGCGACGCACCTCCTCCTCCAGCGTATCGACCCGCAGGGCGTTCTTGATCGAGACCTGCAGGCGCTCGGCACCCGCCGGCTTGACCACGAAATCCACGGCGCCGGCCCGCATGGCGCCGACCACCGTGTCGATGGAGCCGTTGGAGGTCTGGACGATCACCGGGGTGGCGAGGCCGCTCTTGCGCATCTCGGCCAGCACGCCAAGTCCATCGAGACCGGGCATGACGAGGTCGAGGAGCACGACGTCCGCGCCTTCGGACCGGAGCAGGGCCAGTGCGTCCGCGCCCGTTTCGGCGACCCGGGGGTCGAAGCCGAAGCGGCGCACCGCCGCCTCGGCGAGCCGCCGCTGGACCGGATCGTCGTCCACAATGAGCACGGTGGCGGACATAGCGGCTCCCTGAACGGCGCGCGAAGGCCGGGCTCGCGACATGGGCTCAACCCCGTCACGGGCTCCGATTCGGCGACTGTTTCGTTTCGAGCCGTAGGGTGACCCACAGACGTAAAGTGGCGCTTAACGACGTTTGCATCGTGTCGTCGACGATCGCGCGGGGCTTCGAACCGACACGCCGCGTTGAACGCGTGGCGGCACGCTCGATATCAGGGTACGGGGCCGCTGCCCTTAGAGAGGATTGCACGACATGATGCCGAGCCACGCCGCATCGCCGGTGACTGTCCGCCTGCCGGAGGGCGTGAGCGCCGCGCGCGCCGCCGCGAAGGCTGCCGACCTCGGCCATCTTCCGGAATGGGATTTGTCGGACCTCTATTCCGGCCTCGATGACCCCAAATTCTCCGGCGACATGACCCGGGCCGAGGAGGAGTGCCGCCGGTTCTCCGAACTCTATGCCGGCCGCATAGCCGAGCTCGCCGCGGGACCGGAGGCGTCCGCCCGACTGGCGGAGGCCGTGCGCACCTACGAGGGGATCGAGGACCTGCTGGGCAAGCTGATGTCCTTCGCGGGTCTCGTCTATTCCGGCGATACCACCGACGAGGCACGGGCCAAGTTCTACGGCGACACGCGCGAGCGCCTGACCAGCGCCTCCGCGGATCTCCTGTTCTTTGCCCTGGAGCTGAACCGCGTCGACGACGCGGCGATGAATGCCGCGATGGCGGAGGGGCCGCTCGCCCACTACGCGCCGTGGATCGAGGACCTGCGCAAGGAGAAGCCGCACCAGCTCGACGACCGGACCGAGAAGCTCTTCCTCGAGAAGTCGGTCACGTCGAACGCCGCCTGGGACCGTCTGTTCAACGAGACGATCGCCTCGCTGCGCTTCACCGTGCAGGGCGAGGAGATGCCGCTGGAGCCGACGCTCAACAAGCTCCAGGATCCGGACGGAGCCGTCCGCAAGGAGGCGGCCGGTGCGATCAGTGAGGTTTTGCGCGGGCAGTTGCGCGTCTTCACGCTGATCACCAACACGCTGGCGAAGGACAAGGAGATTTCCGACCGCTGGCGCGGCTTCAAGGACGTGGCGGACGCGCGCCACCTGTCGAACCGGGTCGAGCCCGAGGTGGTGGAAGCCCTCGTCGACGCCGTACGGGCGGCCTATCCGCGGCTCTCCCACCGCTACTACAAGCTGAAGGCGAAGTGGTTCGGGCAGGAGACGCTGCCCTATTGGGACCGGAACGCGCCTCTTCCGCGGGTC
Organism: Methylobacterium sp. XJLW; assembly: GCF_003254375.1. Taxonomy (NCBI): domain Bacteria; kingdom Pseudomonadati; phylum Pseudomonadota; class Alphaproteobacteria; order Hyphomicrobiales; family Methylobacteriaceae; genus Methylobacterium; species Methylobacterium sp. XJLW. The sequence goes on from NZ_CP016429.1 coordinate 3,907,246, forward strand.
GAGCAGCGGACGATCCCCTGGACGGAGGCCCGCGACACGGTTCTCTCCGCCTACGACGCGTTCTCGCCGGAGATGGCGGGGATCGCGAAGCGCTTCTTCGATGAGCGTTGGATCGACGCGCCGACCCGTCCCGGCAAGGCGCCGGGCGCCTTCGCGCATCCGACCGTGCCGTCGGTTCACCCCTATGTCCTGGTGAACTACCAGGGCAAGCCGCGGGACGTGATGACGCTGGCGCACGAGCTCGGCCACGGCGTCCACCAGGTTCTCGCCGGGCCGAACGGCGCCCTGATGGCGCCGACCCCCCTGACGCTCGCGGAGACCGCCAGCGTGTTCGGCGAGATGCTGACCTTCCGCAGGCTCCTCGCCGCCACCACCGACACGACCCAGCGCCGGGCCATGCTCGCCGCCAAGGTCGAGGACATGATCAACACGGTGGTGCGCCAGATCGCCTTCTACTCTTTCGAGCGGAAGGTGCATCTCGCCCGCGCGAAGGGCGAGCTGACCACCGATCAGATCAATGCCCTGTGGCTGTCCGTGCAGGCCGAGTCGCTCGGTCCGGCCATCACGCTGGATTCCGGCTACGAGCCGTTCTGGGCGTATATCCCCCACTTCATCCATTCGCCGTTCTATGTCTACGCCTACGCGTTCGGCGATTGCCTGGTGAACTCGCTCTACGGCGTCTACGCCCAGGCGGAGGAGGGCTTCGTGGAGCGCTACTTCGCGCTGCTCGCGGCAGGCGGCTCCAAGCCCTACGGCACGTTGCTTGCGCCGTTCGGGCTCGACGCGAAGGATCCGGGCTTCTGGCAGATCGGGCTCGGCATGATCGAAGGGATGATCGCCGAACTGGAAGGCATGGAAGGCCAGCCCTGACAGCGACGCCCCGGGGTGCCCCCCCCCGCGGCGCAGGGCCCCACGCCCCTGGTTCACGCGGGGGCGCGGCTTATCTCCGGACCATCACACGACAAGCAGATCGAGAGATGGCCGAGACCGACCGCGAAGCCAACCGCTTCTCCGCCCGTGCCGGGCGCTACGCCAGCGTGGGCGCCAATGTCGGCGGCGTGGCCGCTCGCATGGCCATGGCACGGCTGTTCGGGAAGGAGGGCACGACCAACGCGGCCGCGCTCGCGCAGGCGCTGGGCGGGCTGAAAGGTCCGATCATGAAGGTGGCGCAGTTGCTGGCCACCGTCCCCGACCTCCTGCCCCCGGAATACGCCACCGAGTTGCAGAAGCTCCAGGCCGACGCGCCGCCGATGGGCGCGGCCTTCGTCCGGCGCCGGATGCAATCGGAACTCGGAGCCGGGTGGCAGAGCCGCTTCGGCAGCTTCGACCTCAAACCCGCAGCCGCCGCCTCGTTGGGCCAAGTGCACCGCGCAACCGCCCAGGATGGTGAACGGCTCGCCTGCAAGCTTCAGTATCCGGACATGCAATCGGCCGTGGAGGCCGACCTGAAGCAGCTGGAAGTCGCCTTCGCGCTGCATCGCCGGATGAACACGTGGCTCGACACCCGCGAGATCGCCAAGGAGATCGGCGCCCGGGTCCGCGAGGAACTCGACTACGAACGTGAGGCCAAGCACGCGGCACTCTACGGGGCCGTGCTGAAGGACATCGCGGCGGTGCGCGTGCCCCGGGTCTTTCCGGACCTCTCCACCAAGCGCCTCCTGACGCTCGGCTGGCTCGACGGAGACAAGATCCTGGGCTTCGCCGACGAGCCGGTGGAGGTGCGCAACCGGATCGCCCAGGCGATGTTCAAGGCGTGGTGGCACCCGTTCAGCCGCGCGGCCGTGATCCACGGCGATCCGCATCTCGGCAATTACACCGTCTTTTCAGAAGGCGGCGAGGCCGCGGGCATCAACCTGCTCGATTACGGCTGCGTCCGCATCTTCCATCCGCGATTCGTGGGCGGTGTCGTGGATCTGTATCGCGGCCTCTTGGAGAACGACGAGGCCCGCATCGTCCACGCCTACGAGGTGTGGGGCTTCAAGGACCTCGACAAGGAGAAGATCGAGATCCTGAATATCTGGGCCCGGTTCATCTACGGCCCCCTGCTGGAGGATCGGACCCGCACAGTCGCGGACGGGGTGAAGCCCGGAGAATATGGCCGGCGGCAGGCCTTCCAGGTCCACCAGGCGCTGAAGGAGCGCGGACCCGTGACCGTTCCGCAGGAATTCGTCTTCATGGACCGCGCCGCCGTCGGCCTCGGCGCGGTGTTTCTCCACCTCAGGTCGGAACTCAACTACCACCGGTTGTTCGAGGCCGAGATCGAACATTTCTCGCTGGACGAATTGTCGGATCGCCAGGGCCGGGCCCTTGCCGAGGCGGGATTGCCGGAACCGGTCTGATCGGGATCGAAGATCCACCGAGAGAGCGATCAACTTGCGTGCGTCCGATTGCGGCAGATAAACGCTTGAGCTACATCCGACCCTGACCGCAAGAAGTCGCGTCTTAGGGAAACGAGCGCACGATGGCCGAGAGTGACACGGTGGCCGGGCACACCTACAGCCCGGCGATGGACGCGAGGACTCACGAACAGACCTATCGCGGGTTCGTCCGGTTCGTCGAAATTGCCACCGGCGTCGTGATTTGCTGGGTCTTGGCCCTTGCGATCGGCGGAATCCGCGAGGCGTGGCTGCTGGCCATCGTCGGCGTGATCGTCGCTGGAGCGGCAGGAGCCGTCGGTGCCCTGGCGCCGGCCGTCGGCTGGCGTGCGCCGCTGGTCGTGGGCATCCTCCTCGTCCTCTACCTGTTCTTCGCCTGAAGCGAGGCCCGAGCGGCCGGTTCGCTGGCTGCCTCGGATGAGGAGCTCGCTCGCATTCGCCGAGCGGGCCGCTGACGCATTGTTGGCAATTAAATTGAGCACAAGTTACATTCCGGCCGCTTCCAACGCGGTATCGTAGATCCGCCTCTCGAAAAGCGTCGCCGGTTCGCGCATTCGAAGGCCGAGCTTTTCCAGGGGAACCCTCGCATGCGCATTGCTGTGCTGTCCGAGACGGACTCCGCGGAGCCGCGCGTCGCCGCGGTTCCTGAGACCGTCAAGAAGTTCATTTCGCTCGGTGCCGATGTCGTGGTGCAGTCCGGTGCGGGCAAGAGAGCCGGCATCCTCGACAGCGAGTACGAGGCGGCCGGCGCCAGCATCGCTGGCAGCGCGGCCGACGCCGCCGGTGACGCCGATCTCGTGCTCAAGGTCCGCCGACCGAGCGCCGAAGAGCTGCCGCAGCTGAAGCGCGGCGCCACCGTGATCGCGATCATGGACCCCTACGGAAACGAGGCGGCCCTGAAGGCGATGGCCGAGGCCGGCGTCGACGGTTTCGCCATGGAGCTGATGCCCCGAATCACCCGGGCCCAGGTGATGGACGTGCTGTCCTCGCAGGCGAACCTCGCCGGCTACCGCGCGGTCGTCGACGGTGCCGCCGAGTACGGGCGGGCGATGCCCATGATGATGACCGCCGCCGGCACGGTACCGGCCGCCCGCGTCTTCGTGATGGGCGTCGGCGTGGCCGGTCTCCAGGCCATCGCGACCGCCCGCCGCCTCGGCGCGGTGGTCACGGCCACCGACGTCCGGCCCGCCACCAAGGAACAGGTCGAATCACTCGGCGCCAAGTTCGTGGCCGTCGAGGACGACGAGTTCAAGCAGGCCGAGACCGCGGGCGGCTACGCCAAGGAGATGTCGGCCGAATACCAGAAGAAGCAGGCGGAGCTGGTCAAGGGCCACATCGCCAAGCAGGACATCGTCATCACCACGGCGCTGATCCCCGGACGCCCGGCTCCCAAGCTGGTGTCCGAGGAGATGGTGGCCTCGATGAAGCCGGGTTCGGTCCTGGTGGATCTCGCGGTGGAGCGTGGCGGCAACGTCGCCGGCGCCAAGGCCGGTGAGGTCGTCACCAACGACCGCGGTGTGAAGATCGTCGGCCACGTCAACGTTCCGGGGCGCCTCGCCGCGACAGCCTCGAGCCTCTATGCGCGCAATCTCTACGCCTTCGTCGAGACCCTGATCGACAAGGACTCGAAAGCGCTCGCCATCAACTGGGACGACGAGCTGGTGAAGGCCACGAACCTCACCCGCGGCGGTTCGGTCGTCCACGCATCCTTCCAGCCCAAGACCGAGGGAGCGACCTCGGAAGCCGCGTCCGTGGGGCTCGCCAAGCCGGAGACCGGCACGGCCGCTCCGGCCGGCGCACAGTGAAGCCCGGCCGAGAGGAGTAGCAGAATGGCAACCGTCATCGTCCCTCCCGATCAGGCAGCCGATCAGGCCCGCGTGCTGGCCGACGCCGCGCGCGCGGCGGCCGCGGTGGCCCGCAACGCCGCCGACCAGGCACAGGCCATCGCCGACGGCATGGGCCACGGGCTCAGTGCCGCGACCGGCGGCGCCGTGGATCCCACGGTGTTCCGGCTCGCGATCTTCGTGCTGGCGATCTTCGTCGGCTACTACGTGGTCTGGTCGGTGACGCCGGCGCTCCACACGCCGCTCATGTCGGTCACCAACGCGATCTCGTCGGTGATCATCGTCGGCGCGATCCTGGCGGTCGGCGTTCCCCTGATCGAGAAGGGCACCGGACTGGCCCGGTTCTTCGGCTTCATCGGCATCGTGCTCGCCAGCGTGAACATCTTCGGGGGCTTCCTCGTCACGCAGCGCATGCTCGGCATGTACAAGAAGAAGGGCTGAGCCGGTGTCTGAGAACGTCTCCTCCCTCCTCTATATCGTCGCCGGCGTCCTGTTCATCATGGCGCTGCGGGGGCTCTCGCACCCTACCACCTCCCGGCAGGGCAACCTGTACGGCATGGTCGGCATGGGTCTCGCGATCCTCACCACGCTGGTCGGCCACCCGCCGGCCGGGTTCGGCGCCTGGATCCTCGTGCTCCTCGGCCTCGGCATCGGCGGCGGCGCCGGCGCGGTGATCGCCAAGCGCGTGCCGATGACCGCGATGCCGCAGCTTGTGGCCGCCTTCCACTCGCTGGTCGGTCTCGCCGCGGTCTTCGTGGCGGCCGGCGCGCTCTACGCGCCGCAGGCCTTCGGCATCATCGAGAACGGCCACTTCCACAAGCAGTCGCTGTTCGAGATGGGCCTGGGCGTCGCCATCGGTGCCATCACGTTCACCGGCTCGGTGATCGCCTTCGCCAAGCTCGACGGACGCATGTCCGGCAAGCCGATCATGCTGCCCCAGCGCCACCTCATCAACGCGCTGCTGGCCGCCGGCCTCGTCCTGCTCATCGCCCTGTTCATCGGCACCGAGTCCAAGGCGATCTTCTGGCTGATCGTCATCGCCGCGCTGGTCCTCGGCGGCCTGATCATCATCCCGATCGGCGGCGCCGACATGCCGGTGGTCGTGTCGATGCTGAACTCCTACTCGGGCTGGGCGGCAGCCGGCATCGGCTTCACCCTGGGCAACCTCGCGCTGATCATCACCGGCTCGCTGGTGGGCTCCTCGGGTGCGATCCTGTCCTACATCATGTGCCATGCGATGAACCGGTCGTTCATCTCGGTCATCCTGGGCGGCTTCGGCGGCGACACCGCGGCGGCCGGCACGGGCCAGGTCGAGACGCGCCCCGTGAAGCAGGGCTCCGCCGACGACGCCGCCTACATCATGAAGAATGCCGAGCGGGTCATCATCGTCCCGGGCTACGGCATGGCGGTCGCCCAGGCGCAGCACTCGCTCCGCGAGATGGCCGACATGCTCAAGAAGGAGGGCGTCGACGTGAAGTACGCCATCCATCCGGTGGCGGGGCGCATGCCGGGCCACATGAACGTGCTGCTCGCCGAGGCGAACGTGCCCTACGACGAGGTGTTCGAGCTGGAGGACATCAACGGCGAGTTCCCGCAGGCGGACGTCGCCTTCGTGATCGGCGCCAACGACGTCACCAATCCGGCGGCCAAGACCGATAAGGCTTCGCCGATCTACGGAATGCCGATCCTCGATGTGGAGAAGGCCAAGACCGTGCTGTTCATCAAGCGCGGCATGGGCTCCGGCTATGCGGGCGTCGAGAACGAGGTGTTCTTCCGGGACAACACCATGATGCTGTTCGGCGATGCCAAGAAGGTCGTCGACAGCATCCTGAAGTCGCTCTGAGGCCCGGGTCTCGGGCGGATTTCCGGGGCGGGCAGCGATGCCCGCCCTTTTTCGTTGCGGCAGCGCGCGTTCGCCGACGCTGTTGCGGCGGTGCGCAAGATTCCGCGGCCCACCCGGTGTAGGGTGGCATCCGTGTCATCCGCCCCGCTCTCCGTCGATCCGCCGCCCTTCCTGGGGGTCGCCGCCTCCATCACCGGCCGGCGCTGGCAGGAGCGCTGTGGCGGCGCGGCGGTCCAGAATCACATCGCCAAGATGGTTCAGGCCCACGGCCTGCCGGAATTGCTCGCCCGTGTGCTGGCAGGGCGCGGGATCGGTCCGGAGGCCGCGCCGCGCCACCTTGCGCCGCGTCTGCGCGACCTGATGCCGGACCCGAATACGCTGCTCGATATGGACGCCGCCGTCCGCCGCCTGGTCCGGGCCGTGCGCCGCGGCGAGACCGTGGCGGTCTTCGGCGACTACGACGTGGACGGCGCTGCGAGCGCGGCCCTGCTCGCCGGCTACCTGCGCGGTGTGGGCCTGAGGGCTCCGATCCACATCCCCGATCGGATCACCGAGGGCTACGGCCCCAACATCGCTGCGATCACCGCATTGGCGGCGGACGGCGCGACGCTTCTGGTCTGCGTCGATTGCGGCACGAGCGGCCACGCGCCTCTGGAAGAAGCCGAGAAATCGGGCCTCGACGTGATCGTCCTCGACCATCATGCGGCCTCCGAGGTGCTGCCGCCGGCCCGCGCCGTGGTCAATCCCAACCGCCTCGACGACCTGTCGGGCCTCGGCCATCTCTGTGCCGCCGGGATCGTGTTCCTCACCCTGGTGGCACTGAACCGTGCCCTGCGGCTGGAGGGCTTCTTCGGGCCGGACCGCCCCGAACCGCAGCTCACCGACGCCCTCGACCTCGTAGCGCTGGCGACCGTGGCCGACGTCGTGCCCCTCACCGGTCTCAACCGGGCCTTCGTGACGCAGGGCCTGACGGTGATGCGCCATCGCGGCCGCATCGGCCTGGCGGCCCTGCTGGACGCGGCCTCGCTGAGCGAACCGCCGGAATCGTGGCATCTCGGCTTCGTCCTCGGGCCGCGCATCAATGCCGGTGGCCGCATCGGCGATTCGGCCCTCGGTGCCCGGCTTCTGACGACGGCGGACCCGAACGAAGCGGCCCGGATCGCCGCCGACCTCGATCGCCTCAATCGCGAGCGTCAGGCGATCGAGGCGCAGGCCGTCTCCGAGGCCGAGGCCGAGATGGACCGTGCCCTGACGCTCGACCCGACCCGCACCGTGCTGGTCACGGCCAGTCCTGAGTGGCATCCCGGCATCGTCGGACTCATCGCGTCGCGCCTGAAGGAACGGTTCAACCGCCCGGCCTTCGCCTTCGCGATCCGACCCGACGGCAGCGCCACCGGCTCGGGTCGCTCGATCCCGGGGTCAGATCTCGGGCTTGCGGTGCGCGCCTGCGTCGAGGCCGGGATCGCCCTCAAGGGGGGCGGACACGCCATGGCGGCCGGCGTCACCGTACGGACCGACGACATCCCCCGCTTCGAGGCGCATCTCGTCATGCTGCTGGGGGCGAGCGTGACCGTGGCGCGGGCGGCCGACGCCCTGCTGATCGACGGCGGACTCAGCGCCGGGGGCGCTACCGCGGAAACGGTCCGGCTGCTCCAGCAGGCCGGACCGTTCGGACAGGGCGCGCCGGAGCCGATCTTCGCCCTCGGGCGCCATCGCCTGGTCGATGCCGGCGTGGTCGGGTCGAGCCATGTCAGGGCTCGCCTGCGCAGCCGCGACGGACAGGCGGTGGGCGCCATCTGCTTCCGTGCCGCCGAGCGCCCCCTCGGCCTCGCGCTGCTGAACGGGATCGGTCGGGAACTGCACGTGGCCGGAACGCTGTCCTGCGACCGCTGGCGCGGGGCCGAGCGGGCCCAGCTCCGGATCGTCGATCTGGCGCCGGTGGACCCCTGAGAGCCGCTGCGTCAGGTTCCTGCCATGACAAGGGCCCAGAACCGCTTGTAGCGCGTGGTCGGCGCATCCACGCGGGCGATCCCGATCCTGCGGATCTGCGGCAGCAGCATATTCTTGTTGTGCTCGGGGCTCGCCTTCCAGCGGGCGAGCACCTGCTCGAGGGTCTCGGAGCCGGCACTGAGATTCTCCGCCGCCCAGGCTTTCGCCAGACCGACGGAGGCCATGCGCGACGTGAAGCTGCCGCCGATCTCGTGGCTGAGCTGGCCGTGGCGCGCGTTGTTGCCGGCCTGGAAGGCCGCCGCCTTCACGAGAACCGGATCGACCACGACGGGGCTCAGGCCGTTCTGAACCCGGTAGGCCGAAATCGCGGCCGCGGCCGCGACCTCGTCGAGCACGGCTGTGTGCGTCGCATTCTCAACGGACGCATCCGGCATGACGGAGACGCCGCCGCATGCGGTGAGGCTCATCAGAAGGGCGGCGGCGAGGGCGAACTTGAATTTCGGCACGGTCCGGACGGCGATCGGTGACAGACACCCGCCTCCCTCCAGGGCGGTTGCGGCGAAAGCGCGGCACGCGGCGCGCCCGCACGATGCCGCACTCGCGCGTGGCACGCGCGCCACGCACCCGGCGTGATCACGCCGCCAGGGACATGCCGGCCAGCATCGAGGGTGCGAAGGCGCGGAGGAGATCCAGGTCCAGATGACCGGTGCCGCCGACCATCGTCGCCAGGGCGTCGGCGGGGGTCGCCGATTGCCGATACGTGCGCCGCTCGGTCAGGGCCGAGAACACGTCGCAGATCGTCACGATGCGCACGAGGTCCGAGATGGCCGAGCCGGCCAGGCCGTCGGGGTAACCTTTGCCGTCCAGGCGCTCGTGGTGATGCCGGACCACATCGATGATTGCCGCCTCGAACTCACCCTGAGCGACCAGAAGGTCGGCGCCGATATCGGGATGGCGCTGCATGAGCCGCATCTCCTCAGGATTGAGCGGCCCCGGCTTGTTGAGGATCTCGACCGGAATGCGCGACTTGCCGATGTCGTGCAGCAGCGCAGATCGAACCAGTCGCGCGAGGTCGGTCCGATTGAGGCCGATCTGAGCGCCGAAGGTCGCGGCGTGTCCGGCGACGCCGAGCGTGTGCTGATAGACGCCGATCTCGTGGCGCCAGACTTCGGCGAGCCACGTCCCGATGCCGACCTCGGAAACGGCAGCGAGGACCAGCTCGGTTCCCCGGTCCACGTCGGCACGCCGGAGTCGGGCGCCGAGGGCGGCGCTGTCGAACAGATCCGCGACGATTGCGGTGGCACCCGTGACGCGCTCCGCGAGCTGTCGCCGACGCGCCTCGGCCGAGCGCGTCGCCTCCTCGATCATGGCGAAGACATTCGCCAGGACGATCTGGCGCGGTGCCGCGGCGGGGAGCTGGCGGAGGTTGGACGCCCCCGCCATGGGCTCGCCGCGTACGAGAACCAGGAGCGGGAGTGACGGCGTGTACCGGTCGAGAGTGGTCCGCAACGATGCAGCTTGGACCGGTGGAAGATCCAGAACCACGAGGTGGGGCCGCTCGGCCGGGATCGGCGCGCCCGGCGAGAGCGCCCGGCAATCCATCACCAGCGCGATCGCGCGCTCAAGGGCTCTCTGCTCGGATGGGCGATCCGAAATCAGAAGGACGTAGGGGCCGTCCGAGAATCGCGATGCGGCGCCGAGGGCCAACGCGGTCGCTCCTCGCCCGCAGGGTCAACGATCCATTTACCCTACGCGCAAGTTTTGAGGAAAGCGTTAACCGTGCTCGGCGCCCTCACTGAAACATCGACGGATCCCGTCAGGCCAGCTTGGCGGAGGCGACGTCGCCGGTCGGTGCGACGGTCGAACGACCGGACGTGCCCTCGGAGCTCAGAAAGTCGGCGAACTTCACGGTCAGCAGCGCCTGGCAAACGGCGAAAGCGACAAAGATGGCGAGGAAGCTGGCGATCATCGGACTCTCCAGGGCGGCCGGGCACCGCGATATGTTGCGGTGCGAGAGATGTCATGCCGCCCCGCAAACTGGTATGCCAGATAACGAATACCGTTCATGCGGCCTATGCATGGAAGGCGGAGATGCGACCGCATTCCGCACAGAAGCCGCACATCGCATGCGCCACGCTCGCAGTTGAGAGTGGCGCACAGAGACTTCGCGCCTTTCAAAATTTTTGCAGTGCGGCAACGCTTGCGCGCGATTTAATTTGTACCAAGCACTCGGTCGGGGTTCAGACCACCGGGTCGGTCGGTGCTGTCGCAGCCGAAGCGCACGACCGTGCGGCCCTCGCCGACGATTCCCGATGCGGTCGGCAAAGTGGTCGGCGAGGCTTTGTCGGTCGAAACGGACCCTGTGGGACGGTCTCGACGCCGATCAGTCCAGGTAGTCGCCGTAGGTGTCGACGTGCTGAGCCAGCCCGAGGCCATGCTCGCGCACGAGACGCTCGGCCAGGTCGGCATCTCGCGCTTCCAGAGCCGAGATGATGGCGACGTGCTCCCGGATCGAACGCTCGGCCCGGTCGCCCTGCCGGAGCGCCGTGCTGCGGATGCCCCGCACATGCATCAGAAGATTACTGGTCAGATCGGCAATCGCATCGCAGTGTCCCAGAGCGATGATGCGTTGATGGAAGCGGATGTTCGCGTCCGAGTACTCATCGATGTGCTCTGAGGGCTGTCCTTCGAAGAATTCCGGGAAGGACTCCCGCAGGGCGCGAAGCTGGGCATCGGTGGCGCGGGTGCAGGCGAGGCGAGCCGCCATGCTTTCCAGCGCCGTCCAGGCGTGGATCATGCTGACGATCTCGCGCTTGTTCTTCTTGATCACGAAGACACCGCGCCGCGCTTCGGACCGGACGAAGCCTTCCTGCTCCAGAACCGTCAGCGCCTCGCGCACGGGCGTCCGGCTGACGCCGAGATCCTGCGACAGCTTCCGCTCGTCGAGGCGGACCTCGTCCGGACGTCCGTAGATGTCCATGTTGGTGATGGCTGTCTTGAGCGCCTCGTAGGCCAAGGTCCGGAGACTGGAGCTGGCGACGATGGGCTTCACGCTCAGCGGTTCGGAATTCGACATCCCTCGTCCAGTCAGCTCACACGTATGATGTCTCGCACGCATTCTCTGTCGTGCGCTCCCAAGCGGACTAACCCAAACCTTGGCCAGATCCTAGTCAATTGCGGGGCGGCCCCACAGACCTGTGACCTTTGCCGACTTTTCGCCTCGCGGAAGTTGTGCAGGCGCGGCTCCCCATCCGCCATTTTGGCCGCACGTTCGGCCGATCGGTTTTAATCCCGGCGCCAAAACGTGTATTTTTATGCCGGTTCGATTGACAGCCTGGAGGGATACCAGCACCATCTTGCTGGCATACCGTCGACCATCAGTCCCGCGCTGCTGAGTCCAATGCGGATGCTGGAGTACTTGAGACTTTATTTGCCTGCGGGCCAAGAATTTTTCGAAGAATCCCGGTCATCTTGTTCTGCCAAGCTGGGCCGCGGCAGGGCATACAGCCGGTCTGAGCACAGACCCCAACAATAATACTGCCAAGGAGGGATGGGTATGTCCGAGATCGTCAAACCGGCGGGGCGTGGCCGATGGCTGCAACTCGCCTTCGGCGTGGTCTGCATGTGCATGATCGCCAACATGCAGTACGGTTGGACCTTCTTCGTGAACCCGATGCAGGAGCGGCACGGCTGGGATCGCGCGGCGATCCAGGTGGCGTTCACGCTGTTCGTCGTCACCGAGACGTGGCTGGTCCCGATCGAGGGCTGGTTTGTCGACAAGTATGGCCCGCGGATCGTCACGCTGTTCGGCGGCCTGCTCTGCGGCATCGCCTGGGTGATCAACTCCTACGCCGACTCGCTCACCGTCCTGTACATCGCGGCCGCGATCGGCGGCACCGGCGCCGGTGCGGTCTACGGAACCTGCGTCGGCAATTCGCTGAAGTGGTTTCCCGACCGACGCGGCCTCGCCGCGGGCATCACCGCGATGGGCTTCGGCGCGGGCTCGGCCCTGACCGTCGTGCCGATCCAGGCCATGATCAAGTCGCAGGGCTACGAGGCGGCGTTCTTCTACTTCGGTATCGGGCAGGGCGTCATCGTGATGCTCATCGCCCTGTTCCTGCGGTCGCCCGCGAAGGGGCAGGTTCCGGAGATCGCCCGGGTCAGCCAGTCGAAGCGCGACTACAAGCCCTCCGAGATGGTCCGCACGCCGATCTTCTGGGTCATGTACGCGATGTTCGTCATGATGGCGGCCGGCGGCCTGATGGCGACCGCGCAGCTCGGCCCGATCGCCAAGGACTTCAAGATCGCCGACGTTCCGGTCTCGCTGCTCGGGATCACGCTGCCGGCGCTGACCTTCGCGGCCACGCTCGACCGGGTGCTCAACGGCGTGACGCGTCCGTTCTTCGGCTGGGTCTCCGACCATATCGGCCGCGAGAACACGATGTTCCTGTCCTTCGCGATCGAAGGCCTGGGCATCTACGCGCTCAGCCAGTTCGGCCAGAACCCGATCGCCTTCGTGCTTCTGACCGGTCTCGTGTTCTTTGCCTGGGGTGAGATCTACTCCCTGTTCCCGGCGACCTGCGGAGACACGTTCGGCTCGAAATACGCCGCCACCAATGCCGGTCTGCTCTATACGGCCAAGGGCACGGCGGCGCTGATCGTCCCCTATACCAGCGTGCTCACGACCATGACCGGGAGCTGGCACGCGGTGTTCCTGGCGGCAGCGGCCCTCAACATCGTCGCGGCTCTGCTGGCGCTCTTCGTCCTGAAGCCGATGCGGGCCGCCTATACCAAGAAGCGCGAAGCGAGCCTCGCGCCGGTCCTGGCCCAGTAGCGCGGTCCAGGCGACACGAACCGACGAGAATGAGCCCGGCGCCGTCTTTACGGCGCCGGGCTTCCTGCATACCGGGGACCGGGCTTTCCGGAGATCGGGCATGGACAGGGACGAGCGGATCGCGCGGGAGAGCGTCGTGGCGGCGGCACGGGCGCTCGACGCCCAGGGGCTGAACCGCGGGACGTCGGGGAACGTCTCGGTGCGGTTCCGCGATGGGCTCCTGATCACACCCTCCGGCATGCCCACCGACAGGACGGGACCGGACGATGTGGTCCCGATGGCATTCGACGGCACCCACCCGCCGGATCAGAAGCCCTCTTCGGAATGGCGCTTCCATCGGGACATCCTGGTGTCCCGTCCGGAATTCGGTGCGGTGGTCCACGCACATCCGGTCTACTGCACCGCTTTCGCCATGTGCGGTCAGGCGATACCGGCGATCCATTACATGATCGCCGCCTTCGGAGGCCCGAGCGTGCGCTGCGCGCCGTATGCGCCCTATGGCACCGCTGAACTCTCGGACCTGGCCCTGACGGCGCTGGCCGATCGCAACGTCTGCCTCCTCGCCAACCACGGCATGATCGCGGCCGGCACCGATCTGGAGAAGGCCCTCTGGCTCGCCGTCGAGCTGGAAACCCTCTGCCAGCAATACGCCGTCGCCCGGCAGATCGGGACGCCGATCGTCCTGTCCGATGAAGAGATCGGCATCACCGTCGAGCGCTTTCGCGGCTATGGGCTGAATGCGGCGGGGAGCACAGGCTCAACGACCGCGTAGCCGAGAGGCCCCGCGGGATCGGTCGGGCGCCGCGCCGTCTAAGGTCGGATGCTCTCCGCCGCCGGCGCGGGCATCCTATCGCCCGAGCACCTGCCCGACCGCCAGCCCGACCTCCTGGGCAAATGCGGCGGCCGTGATCTTCTTGCCGCCCTCCGCCTTGACCTTGCGGATCTCGATCCGGCCGCCCTGCGCGCAGACGCTGAACCCCGCGTCGTCGATGGCGATCACCTCGCCGGGCTTACCCACGACATCGGCGAGCTTACGGACCCGATGCAGGGTGGAATCGAAGATCTGGAGCTTCTTGCCGTCGAGCGTCGTCCAGGCGCCCGGCGCCGGATTGGCCGCGCGGATCAGGTTGTAGATCTGCTCGGCATGAGCGGACCAGTGGATCTCCGCCTCCGCCCCCCGGAACCAGCCCTCGTAGCTGGCGGCGTCCTCATCCTGGTCGATCTCGACATGCTCTCCCGCAACGACGAGATCGGCCGCCTCGAGCATCGCCTCGACGCCCATCGGGAACAGGTTGTCGAAGTAGACGTCGCCCAGCGTCGCATCGGCGCCGATCGGGCAGGTCTTCTGCAGGATCACCGGCCCTTCATCGAGCCCGTCGGTGGGCCGGAAGATCGTGAGGCCGGTCTGCAGCTCGCCGCGGGCGATCGGCCAGTTGATCGAGGACGGGCCGCGATACCGCGGCAGCAGGCTCGGATGATACTGGATGGTGCCGTGCTTCGGGATGTTGACGAAGCTCTGGGGCGCGAATTGCAGCACGTAGGCCATGATGCCGATGTCGGCATCGAGCCCGCGCATCGCGGCCTCGGCCTCGGGACTCTTCAGGCTGGGGAACTGGAAGACCGTCAACCCCTTCTCGACCGCCGCGGTCTTGAGGACGTCCGGCTTGGCGCCGGGCTTCTCGGGCGCGCAGAACACCGCGGCGACCTCATCGCCTCGCTTGAGGAACGCCTCCAGGACCGCCTTGCCGAAATCCTGTTGGCCGATGAAGGCGATGCGCATGCAATCTCCTGGGCTTCGACCGGGCCCATGGCGGCCCGGGAAAGGGACGGTCGGAGCGCGGGGCGCGGCGGCGAACGGTCGTGCCCCGTTGGTCGGACGGCGTCATCCGAAGTCCGGGACGGTGCGGCCCCGGACACGACGGCGGCGAACCCAGGCCGGAGCCCGGGATCGCCGCACGCCGCTCACTCTGCGGCGATCTTCTGAACGACGCCGATCGCGCCGGACTCGGAGATTTCACCGACCTCGGCCTCGGAATAGCCCAGCACGCTGCGCAAGATCTCCTCGGTATGCTCACCGAGCAGCGGGGAGCGCTTCACGTCGCTCGGGCTCGCCGACAGCTTGATGGGATTGCCCACCGTCAGGTACTTGCCGCGCGTCGGATGGTCGACCTCCACGATCGTGCCGGTCTTCCGCAGCGACTCGTCCTCGGCGATCTCCTTCATGGACAGGATCGGGCCGCAGGGGATGTCGTACTTGTTCAGCGTGTCCATCACCTCGAACTTGGACACCTTCATCGTCCACGCCTCGATCCGCGTGAAGATCTCGTTGAGATGCGGCAGTCGGGCCTTCGGCGTGGCGTAGTTCGGGTCGGTCTTCCAGCTCGGCTCGCCGATGATGTCGCAGATCGGCTCCCACACGGCGGCCTGGGTGATCACGTAGATGTAGGCGTTCGGATCCTGCTCCCAGCCCTTGCAGCGCAGGATGCGGCCCGGCTGACCGCCGCCAGAATCGTTGCCGGCGCGCGGGGTCGCCTCGCCGAACGGGATGCCTTCACCGAACTGGCTGTATTCCTTCAGCGGCCCGTGCTCGAGCCTCTGCTGATCGCGCAGCTTCACCCGGCACAGGTTGAGCACGCCGTCCTGCATCGCGCAGTCGACCTTCTGGCCGAGGCCGCTCTGGGTCCGGTGATACAGCGCCGTGACGATGCCGAGCGCGAGGTGCAGACCCGTTCCGGAATCACCGATCTGCGCCCCCGTCACCATCGGGATACCGTCCCGGAAGCCCGTGGTCGAGGCCGAGCCGCCGGCGCATTGCGCGACGTTCTCGTAGACTTTGCAGTCCTCGTAGCGGCCGGGACCGAAGCCCTTCACGGAGGCTAGGATCATGCGCGGGTTGGCCTCGTGGATCTTCTCCCAGGTGAGGCCCATGCGGGCGAGCGCGCCGGGTGCGAAGTTCTCGACCAGGACGTCGCATTCCTTGATGAGGCGCCAGAGGACCTCCTTGCCCTTCGGATTCTTCGAATCCAGCGTGATCGAGCGCTTGTTGTGGTTCAGCATCGTGAAATAGAGGCTGTCCACGTCAGGAATGTCCTGAAGCTGCTGACGCGTGGCGTCGCCGACGCCCGGCCGTTCCACCTTGATGACGTCTGCACCGAACCAAGCCAGGAGCTGCGTGCAGGTCGGGCCGGATTGAACGTGGGTGAAGTCCAGGATGCGGACGCCTTCGAGGGCCTTGGTCATGATCGGTCTCGGAGCTGGAGTCGGATTCGGGAATGTCGGAGGGCGGCTCAGGCCGCGCGGAATGCCGGCATGCTGCCTGCACGGGTCGGTGACGGGCAACGCGCGACGCCGGGGCAGGGACCTCTCATCCTCGAACGGATCATGTCTGCTATCCCTCCCAATGCGCGGTCTCGTCGTGTCGCGACACCGTCACTCGGACCCTGGGTGACGAGTCCTCGAATTTGTATACCACATGCCATTCGCCGGATGCGAGTGCCGATTGTGGATCGGGCCTGTGGCGGCCCGTGACGAAGCGTAAGCCGGCCAGCCGCGGCGCTCAACAGACAGCTTGCAGCCTCGGACCAGGTGGGAGCGCCCCTTGGCATTCGCGGCCGGGCGGTCCATGATTTCGCCAAAATTGGCCCGCCGCCGCGGGATTAAAGTCGCAACGCTGCACGAGGAACGCCCATGCTCGCCAGCACCAGCCTGATCAAATCCTCCTGGATCGCCGTCGACGTCGCCCGAGACCGCGCCGAGCGCGTCCTCGTCGTGGAGACCTACATCGCGGTCAGTCCGCTCGAGCCGAACTACGATGCCGCGCAGTACGAGCGTGTCCTGGCCTGCGTCCAGAACGTGCTCAAGTCGCACCCGGAGATCGACCGCGCGTCGATCCTGAGCATGCACCGCGGTTCGGGATGCACGGCGCTGTTCCGAGACCAGTCCGCCAAGCAGTCCGCCGCCGCCTGAGGGTCTCAACCCTCTCCGTCTTCGGCTGGCCGGGAGAGATCCGGCGGGTCCAGGGCGACGCGCGCCGCGTGAAACCACCAGAGCGGTATGTCGCGGTTGGCCTGGGCCAGTTCCGAGGCCCAGCCTTCCTTCGGCATCACGTCGGCGCGGTCGGCGAACAGGCGCAACGCCGCCTCCGCGCGCTCCCTGCGGCACCGTTCCGCGATGGCCCGGCGCTCGGCCTCGGCGCGCGCATCCGTCTGCTCGATGAGGCGGCGGGTCGCGAGATCGTCGGCATCGAAGGCGAATTGCTGCCAGAACGCCTCCGCCTCCCGGGCAACGTCGCGCTCGCGGCGGAGCGTGGCGAGCGCTCCCTCGGCCGCCTCCCGGGCCGCTTCGGCCGTTTCAGCGCGCGCGAGAAGACGGTTGTTGGCCTCCAGAAGCTCGCGCTCCCGCTCCGGCGACATCCGCTGCCGACGCAGCACCCGCAACTCCTCCTCGTCGGCGAGGCGGCTCAGAAGCCATTCGGCGAGCGGGCCGTCGGCAAGGGCGTCGGCGGAGCGGCGATAGCGCTCGCGCAGACCCGGGTGACGGATCTCGAAATCCGCGGCCTCCCAGCCCGCGCACGCCTCGCCCGCCGGCCGGTCGTGATCGTAAAGGGTCCGCGCCAGGGCGTCGCGCAGGTCGTCCGGAAGTCGTGCCGCAGCGTGTCCGTTCATGAACCTGCATTCGCGATGAGCGATCGACGGAACTCTAGAACGCGCGCGCGCGACCGATGAGGCCATCGCGGTCTGGCGAACGCGGATTTTTCTACGCAGTCTATGGGCGCGCCGGCGGCGGCGCCCAGGATCGTTCGGGGCCCGGCCGTCGGCTTGCCCGGATGGGGCCCGCATCTGGGCTCCCCCTCCACCGCGAACCCGCGTCGGGGCGGCGGATCTTCGGCTCGGGCGGGGCCACGATGGATCGTCGCTCCTCCTGCTTGCCGCAACCTGTCGGGACAGGCCGAAGGCCGCCGCGCGGGACAATGCGCGATCGCCGCGGCGACGGGAAGGCCCGGGCTTCCGCCACGTCGCGCCAGCCGCAGCCGACCGGCAGGTCGGCCCCGCGCTCACGATCCTGGCTGCGGGAGACCACGGGGCCTTCGATTCCCGATGGCGCGCTTCAAGGGCTCAGGATACATCCCGATCTGCGCGCTCCACACGTCGATCCCAGTCGATGGTCCATACAGGCTACAATCCGGCGCTCGTCGCCCTGTCGATCGGCCTCTCCGTCTTTGCGTCCTACACAGCGCTGGATCTGGGCAGTCGCATCCGAGGGCCCGTCGCGGCGGACCCCCGCTGGCCGTGGATCACCGGCGCTGCGCTCGCCATGGGCGGCGGCATCTGGTCGATGCATTTCGTCGGCATGTTGGCCTTCGAAACCGGCATGCCCACCACCTACGACATCGGCCTGACCCTCCTCTCCCTCGCGATCGCCGTCGCGGCCACCGGCGCCGGCTTTCTGTGGGTGGAGCGGACCGGGGAGGGGCTCGGCAGCATCCTCGTGGCGGGCGTGCTGATGGGCCTGGGGGTTGCCGGCATGCACTACACCGGCATGGCGGCGCTTCGGATCCCCGGCGACCTTTCCTACAATCAGCCCATGGTCGCGCTCTCGGTGGCGATCGCCGTGACCGCGGCGACCGCGGCCTTGTGGCTCTCATTTCACCAGCACGGCGTCTGGCAGAAGCTTGTCGCGGCCTGCGTCATGGGGGTTGCCGTGGCCGGCATGCACTACACCGGCATGGCCGCCGCGACGATCACCGTCGATGAAGGCGGCACCCACGCCGCCCATGCGATGACGAGCGTACAGGGCCAGCAGAATCTCGCGCTCTACGTCGCCGGCGCGACCTTCCTCATCCTGTTCCTGGCGATCCTCGCCTCGTCCCTGGACCAGCAGCGGGTGCAACGCGAATTGCTGGCGAGCGAGGCACGGTTTCGAGCCGCGGTGCAGGCCGTGCGTGGCGTCCTGTGGACCAACGATGCCGAAGGCCGGATGCTCGGCGACCAGCCCGGCTGGAGCGCGATCACCGGCCAGACGCGGGCGGAGTACCAGGGCTACGGCTGGGCCGACGCGGTGCATCCGGACGACGTGCAGGCCTCCATCGAGAGCTGGAACGCAACCGTCCGAGCGCGACAAACCTATGTCCACGAACACCGGGTCCGGTCCCGCGACGGATCATGGCGACATTTCGCGATCCGCGCCATTCCGGTGCTCGATGCACGCGGCGCGATCCGGGAATGGGTCGGCGTCCATACGGACATCACCGAACAGAGGCAGGCCGAAGCCGACTTGCGCGAGTCCAACGAGGAGATCCAGCGCTACGCCTATATCGTGAGCCATGACCTGCGCGCGCCGCTCGTCAACGTCATGGGGTTCACCAGCGAGCTGGAGGCGACCCGGACCGAGATCCAGGCGGCCCTTCGCGGGCACCCGGAGGCGGAGCGGCTCGACGGCGATCTCGCCGAGGCGCTCGGCTTCATCAAGGCGGCGGTGAACCGGATGGAAGGGCTGATCGCCGCCATCCTGAAGCTCTCCCGAGAAGGGCGGCGGCAATTCTCCCCCGAGCGCCTCGACATGACGAATCTGCTGCGCGACGTGGCGGACGCTCAGAGGCACCAGACGGAGGCCACGGGCGCCACCGTGACGATCGCCCCCGACCTGCCGACGATCGTCGCCGATCGCGTGGCCGTCGAGCAGGTCTTCGGGAACCTGCTGGACAACGCCGTGAAGTATCTCGACCCCGGCCGGCCGGGACGCGTGACCGTGACCGCCACGGCCGTCGGAGACCGGCGGGTTTGTTTCTCCGTCGCCGATAACGGCCGGGGGATCGCCGCACGGGATCATGCCCGCGTCTTCGAACTCTTCCGACGCTCCGGCCTGCAGGATCGCCCGGGCGATGGGATAGGCCTGGCCCATGTCAAAGCCCTGGTGCGCTCGTTCGGCGGCCGGATCGAGGTCCGTTCGGAACTCGGCGTCGGCACGACGTTCGACGTGACCTTGCCCCGCGCTCCGGCTACAGCGGTCCAGATAGACCCCGAACCGGCGCCCATCGCCGCCGAATGAGCGTGGAGCCCGCCCGTGCATCCTGTCAGCATCGTGATGATCGAGGATGACGAGGGGCATGCGCGCCTCATCGAGCGCAACATCCGTCGCGCCGGCGTCAACAACGAGATCGTCCCGTTCCGGAACGGCACATCGGCGCTGGACTACCTGTTCGGCGCGGACGGCACCGGCGAGGCGAGTGCCCGGCGGCATCTGCTGATCCTGCTCGATCTCAACCTGCCCGACATGACCGGCCTCGACATCCTGGAGAAGGTCAAGGCGAACCCGCATACGCGGCGCTCCCCGGTGGTTGTGCTGACCACCACGGATGACAGCCGCGAGATCCAGCGCTGCTACGATCTCGGGGCCAACGTCTACATCACCAAGCCGGTCAGCTATGACGGCTTCGCGAACGCGATCCGTCAGCTCGGATTGTTCTTCTCGGTCATGCAGGTTCCCCAGAACCCATGAGCACCGGGCGTGTCAGCGGGGACGGGACCGCCGCGGCGGCACGCATCCTCTACATCGACGACGATCCAGGCCTCGGTCGCTTGGTCCGGCGCGCCCTGGAGGCCCGGGGCTACGCGGTCGAGATCTGTCCCGACGGCGCCGCGGGGCTGGCACGGCTGGCGCAGGGCGGTATCGATGCCGTCGCCCTGGACCATCACATGCCCGGCCAGACCGGCCTCGATCTGCTGCCGGAAATCCGTGCCCTGCCTGAGGCGCCCCCGGTCATCTACGTGACGGGCTCCGAGGACAGCCGCGTCGCCGTCGCGGCCTTGAAGGCCGGCGCGGTCGACTACGTCTGGAAGGACGTTCAGGGGCAGTTCCGGGAGCTGCTGGGCGAGGCCGTCGCCACGGCGCTGCGGCAGGAGAGCCTGCGGCGCGACAAGGAACGCGCCGAAGCGGAGGTGCGTGAGGCGCGCGACCGCGCCGAACTGCTTCTGCGCGAGGTCAACCATCGCGTCGCCAATTCCCTGGCCCTCGTCGCGGCCCTTGCGCATATGCAGCGCAACGCCGTCACGGATTCGGCTGCCAAGGCTGCGCTCGACGAGATGCAGGCCCGGATCTCGGCGATCGCCGGGATCCATCGGCGCCTCTACACCTCGGACGACGTCGAGTCCGTGGAGCTCGACGCCTACCTGCAGAGCCTCGTCGAGGAATTGCAGGCGGCCATGCGGGCGAGCGGGCGGGATCATGCCATCCGGCTCCGGGCGGCGCCCGTGCGCCTCTCGACGGACAAGGCTGTCTCGGTGGGCGTGGTCGTAACCGAACTCGTCACCAACGCGTACAAGTACGCCTATCCGGTCGGCACGTCGGGCGAGATCCGCGTGGCGATCGAGTGCGATGCCGCCGACACCGTGCGGCTCGCCGTCGAGGATGATGGAATCGGCTGGACCGGAGAGGGTGAGATCCGCGGCACCGGGCTCGGCTCACGGATCGTGCGGGCGATGGCGTCGAACCTGCGCTCGGCATTGTCGTATGCTCCCGGATCTCCGGGCACGCGGGCGGTTCTCGCCTTTCAGGTCTGAGCGCGCAATCTCAGCCGTCGGTCCGGCTCGCGATACGATCGAGGGCGTCGAGCATCGGCACGAGCGAATCCTCGCCGAGCTGGTGGAAGCCCAGGGCCCGACTCATGAACAGGCCGAGGATCGCGAAGAACAGGACGGAACCCTCGCCCGGACGGGCGCCGTCGATCTGACCGAGCTGATCCAGCTGATCCACCACGAAGGCCTGGAACCCCTTCTGCGCCTCCGGCGACTCCATCGAGGCCAGCAGGAGTGCGCGCGCGGATTCGTTGTCCTCGCAATAATGCCCGCGCACATGCGCCACCATCGCCTTCGGGAACTGAGACGGGCCGGCGGGGATCGCCGCAGCGCATGCCGCGATCTCCTCGCGCACATCCGCAAGCTTGCGGGCGACCAGAGCCACCACCAACGCATCCTTCGACGCAAAATGGTGCAGAACCCCGCCTTTGCTTAGTCCGGCCTCGGCGGCAACCGCGTCGATCGTCAACCCCCGCACGCCCGCCTTGAGCAGCACCGCGGCGGCGGCCTCAAGGATGATCTCGGGCCGGGCCGCCAGCCGTTGTCGCTTCACCTGCATCGCTGACCTGCACTAAAAACCGTCTGGACGGTATGTAACGGATGGCGTAGGAACGCGCCACGCATTTCGCACGAGCCGCGCCGACACGGTCGATCGCATGAGCCGCATCGTCTTCCGTCCACCCCCATCCGTTATACTGGTGTTAACCGCGCTCGCGTCGATCGGGTGCGCACGGGCCGAACCGGACGCCGCGCTCGATCCCGCGATGGCGCGCGTGCGGGTGGTGCAGGCACGCCGTACGCCCCAGGCGCTCGAGGTCGTGGTGACCGGCGACATCCAGGCCCAGGCGCAGGTCAACGTCTCGTTCCGGACCAACGGCAAGGTGGCCGAGCGGCGGGTCGAGGTCGGGGATCACGTCACCGCCAATCAGGTCCTCGCCGTTCTCGAGCCCCTGACCCAGCAGGCGAATCTCGACAACGCGAAAGCCGCCCTCGCTTCGGCCGAGGCACTCCTGACCCAGGCCAAGATGTCCTTCGAGCGCCAGAAGCAACTTCTTGCCGGCGGCTTCACCACGCGCTCGACCTACGACAATGCCGAGCAGGAGCTGCGCACGACACAGGCGGCCGTCGATTCGGCGAAGGCCGCTTTGGGAACCGCGCAGGAGCAGTTCTCCTATACGGAACTGCGCGCCGGCGTGGCCGGTGTCGTGACCAGCCGGAGCTTCGAGGTCGGCCAAGTGGTCCAATCGGGGCAGACCGTTCTCGTGATTGCGCAGGACGGCCCCCGGGATGCGGTCTTCAATGTCTACGAATCGCTGCTGGCCCAGCCGCCGGCGGGCGACACCATCGCGGTCGCGCTCCAGTCGGATCCGGCGACCACCGCGGTCGGGACCGTGCGCGAGATCTCGCCGACGGTGGATGCGGCGAGCGGCACCGTCCGGGTCAAGATCGGACTCAAATCGACTCCGGCCGCGATGGGGCTGGGTGCCGTCGTGGTCGGCCGCGGACGCTTCGCGCCCCATGAAGCGGTGATCCTGCCCTGGTCGGCGCTGTACCGCTACGACGGGCAACCGTCCGTCTGGATCTACGACCCCGACCAGCGGACAGTCTCGGTCCGCGCCGTCGAGATCGACCGCTTCGGGCCCGACATCATCGCGCTGAAGCGCGGCGTCGAGCCGGGCGAGCGCGTGGTCGTCGCCGGCATCCAGTTCCTGCGCCCCGGTCAGACCGTCGCGGCCGCCGAGATTGGAGCTCGCCCGTGAAGGCGCACACGTATCTCGCCCTGAGCCTCGTCGCGGCAGCGCTGGCGGCCTGCAACGGGCACGGCGAGGAGGGCGGCGAAGCCGCGGCAGCGGCCCCGATACGTCCGGTGCTCACGCAGGTGGTCGTGCCGAGCGACACCGTCATGTTCGGGCCCTTCGCCGGCACGATCGAGCCGCGCTATCAGGCGCAGCTCGGCTTCCAGATTCCCGGCCGCATGGTGGCGCGGGACGTGACGATCGGCGACCTCGTCACCCGGGGCCAACGCCTCGCGGCCCTGGACACGATCGTGACACGCTTCGACCTGACCCGTGCCGAGGCGGATCTCGCCGATGCGAAGGCCCAGGCCGAGAACGCCGAGGCCGCCGAGGCGCGGACCCGGCGCTTGATGTCGGGCAACAGCGTCGCCCAGGCCACGCTCGACCAAGCGGTTGCCAAGCGCGAGACGGCCCGGGCGCGGGTGGACCAGGCCTTGTCCAGCCTGCAGAAGGCCCGCGACCAGATGGGCTACACCGAGCTGAAGGCCGAGTTCGACGGTGTCGTGACCCAGCGCCTCGCCGAAGTCGGCCAGGTGCTCACCGCCGGCCAGGGTGTCGTGACCGTGGCACGGCCGGACGTTCGCGAGGCCGTGGTCGACATTCCCGAGGTCTATGTCGGAGCGCTGCCGGCGGACGGCATCTTCACCGTCGCTCTCCAGAGCGCCCCGGAGCTCACGGCGCGTGGGCGCGTCCGCGAGATCGCGCCGCTCGCCGAATCGGGGACGCGCTCCAAGCGTATCCGGATCAGCCTCGACCAGCCCGGCCCGGCCTTCCGGCTCGGCGCGACCATCAACGTGTCGCTGACGCGGAATGTCTCGCCCACCGTGCTGCTGCCGGCATCGGCACTGCTCGAGGACGGCGGCCGCCGCTCGGTTTGGGTCGTGTCCGCCGACGGGAAGTCCGTGTCGCGTCGCGACGTGACCGTAGCGGCGGCGCGGGACAACGCGGAGGACGGTCGCATCGCGGTCGTCGATGGGCTGAAGGCCGGCGAACGCGTCGTGGTCGCGGGGGTCCATGTCCTCAAGGAAGGCCAGGCCGTGCGCCTGGCCAACGGCGCCGTCTGATCCGGCCGCACGGGGTTTTCGCGTGAAGGATTTCAACCTTTCCGACTGGGCGCTCGAGCACCGCTCGTTCGTCTGGTTCCTGATGCTGGTCTCGCTCGTGGCGGGCGTGATGGCCTATGGCCGCCTCGGCCGCGAGGAGGATCCTCCGTTCACCATCAAGACGATGGTCGTGCAGACGACTTGGCCGGGCGCGACCATCAAGGATACCCTCGATCAGGTCACCGACCGGGTCGAGAAGGAACTCCAGCAGCTCAACGGCCTCGACTACGTCCGCAGCTACACGACCCCGGGATCCTCCACAGTCTTCGTGAATTTCCGCGACACCCTGAAGAAGGGCGAGGTCCAGCCCGCCTTCTACCAGGTCCGCAAACGTCTCGGGGATATCAAGAGCCAGTTCCCGGACGGTGTGCAGGGGCCGTTCTTCAACGACGAGTTCGGCGACGTCTACGGCAACGTCTACGCCTTCACGGCCGACGGCCTGACTCACCGGCAGTTGCGCGACTACGTGGAGAGCATCCGCACCGACGTGCTGCGCGTGCCCGATATCGGCAAGACGCAGCTGCTCGGCACCCAGGACGAGACCATCTATCTCGACTTCTCGACCCGGAAGCTCGCCGGTTACGGCATCGATCTCCAGGCCCTGATCAAGGCGCTTCAAGCGCAGAACGCCGTCTCGGCATCCGGGGTCGTTCAGGCCGGACCGGAGCGCATTTCGCTGCGGGTCAGCGGCTCCTTCGCCTCCGAAGCCTCGCTTCAGGACTTCAATCTGCGGGTGAACGATCGCTTCTTCCGTCTTGCCGACATCGCCGAGATCAGCCGCGGCTACGAGGATCCGCCCGCGCCCCTGTTCCGGGTGGACGGCAAGCCCGCGATCGGGCTGGCCATCGCGATGCGTCCGGGCGCCAACCTGCTGCATTTCGGTGAAGCGCTGAAGGAGCGCATGCGGCGGATCGAGGCGACGCTGCCGGTGGGCGTCGGCGTCCACCTCGTTTCGGATCAGCCCAAGCAGGTCGAGCATGCGGTCGGCGGCTTCACCGAGGCGCTGGTCGAGGCCGTGGTCATCGTGCTGGCCGTGAGCTTCGTGAGCCTGGGCATCCGGGCCGGCCTCGTCGTCTCGGTGTCGATCCCCCTCGTGCTGGCGATCGTCTTCGTGGTCATGCAGATCATGGACGTGACCCTGCAGCGCATCTCGCTCGGCGCACTGATCATCGCGCTGGGCCTGCTGGTCGACGACGCCATGATCACCGTCGAGATGATGGTCGCGCGGCTGGAGCGGGGCGACACGCTGCGCAAGGCCGCCACCTTCGCGTACACGTCGACGGCGTTCCCCATGCTGACCGGAACGCTGGTGACCGTGGCGGGCTTCCTGCCGATCGGCTTCAACGGCTCCGGCGCGGGCGAATACACCTACTCGCTGTTCGTGGTGATCGCCGCATCGCTGCTGGTATCGTGGGTCGTGGCGGTTCTGTTCGCCCCGCTCGTCGGCGTCACGCTGCTGCCGAAGACCATGAAGCACCACACGGAGAAGCGCGGCATCTTCACGCGCCTGTTCATGGCGGCCCTGCGCGTCGCCATGCGCTGGCACTGGACGACGGTGGTGGTCTGCCTCGCGCTGATGGCGGCCGCCATCGTCGGGATGGGGCATGTGCAGCAGCAGTTCTTCCCGTCCTCGGACCGCTCCGAGGTGCTGGTCGACCTCACCCTCCCGCAGAACGCCACCATCGCCGAGACCAGGGCGCAGATGGACCGGTTCGAGACGAACCTGAAGGGCGATCCGGACGTGTCGAGCTGGTCGTCCTATGTCGGTCAGGGCGCGGTCCGATTCTACCTACCCCTCGATCAGCAGCTCGCCAACGCCTTCTTCGGTCAGATCGTCATCGTCACGAAGTCGCTCGAGGTGCGCGACCGCGTGATGGCGCGTCTCCAGGCCATCGCCCTGCGCGACTTCGTCGGCACCGACGTGCTGGTGCAGCCCCTGAGCCTCGGACCGCCCGTAGGCCGGCCGGTGCAGTACCGCCTCAGCGGCCCGAACATGGAGACGGTGCGCCGCCTCTCGCTCGACCTCGCCAACGTGGTGGCCGGCGACAAGCGGCTCGACGTGCCGACCTTCGACTGGAACGAGCCCGGCAAGGTGCTGCGGGTCGAGATCCTTCAGGACAAGGCGCGTCAGCTCGGCGTCACCAGCCAGGACGTCGCCGGAATCCTCAACGGGATCGAGGGCGGCCAGGCGATCACGCAGGTCCGGGACTCGATCTATCTGGTCAACGTCGTCGGCCGTGCCCGCGCGGTGGAGCGGTCTTCGCTGGACACCCTGCAATCGCTGCAGGTCGGTCTCGCGAACGGCACCGTGGTCCCCGTGCTCGCCTTCGCACGGATCGGCTACGATCTCGAGCAGCCGATCGTCTGGCGCCGGGACCGTCTGCCGACCGTGACGGTGCGCGCCACGATCCACGACGCGACACAGCCGGCCACCATCGTCGCCGCTCTGCAGCCCGGCATCGACGCCTTCATCAAGGCGCTGCCGGAGGGCTACACCGTCCAGACCGGCGGCGCCGTTGAGGAATCCGCCAAGGGCCAGGGCCCGATCGCGGCCGTCGTCCCGGTCATGCTGCTCGCCATGGCGTTCCTGCTGATGATGCAGCTCCAGAGCTTCGGCCGGATGATCCTCGTCTTCACCGTGGCGCCGCTCGGTCTGATCGGCGTCGTGCCGGCCCTGCTCCTGTTCGACAAGCCGATGGGCTTCGTCGCCATCCTGGGCATCCTGGCGCTGATCGGGATCATCATCCGCAACGCGGTCATCCTGGTGAGCCAGATCGAGGAGTTCCGGGCCGAGGGGATGGCCCCCTGGGAAGCGGTCTTCGAGGCGACCCACCACCGCATGCGGCCGATCCTGCTGACGGCAGCCGCCGCGAGTCTGGGCCTGATTCCGATCGCCCGGGAGGTCTTCTGGGGTCCGATGGCTTTCGCCATGATCGGCGGGATCCTGGCGGCGACTTTCCTCACGCTCCTGTTCCTGCCGGCCCTCTACATCGGCTGCTACCGCATCCGCCCGGATGCGGGCGCCCGTCCGGCGGCCCACGCCGGCTGATCGCCCGGCTCACGCGATCGCAGCGCCCGCGGGTGCTGCGAGAAACGGTCGGCCCGTCCCTCCGCCCCCTCAGGGCGGGCCGACCGTGACGAAAGCTTGATCGCGGGCCGCAGCCCGTCATCGGAAACCTTGCGGTCGCTTGGCGCGTAGGGTGCGGCGAGAACGAGGACCGCCCCATCCATGAACGCCTTCATCGCCGTCGTATTGGTCTGCGCCAACGGCCTCGCACAGGACGCCTGCACGGACGACCAGGCCCTTGAGGTTCGCAAGGTCCGAGTTGCCAACGAGCTCGGATGCGCCACCGGCTGGCAGGAGATCATCGCCCGCACCGAGCGCCGCGACGAGATCGGCAAGACCGCCTACCTCAAGACCGAGTGCCGCCGCGTGAAGGACCCGCAGTGACGCCCGCGCCGCGCGGTTACTTGTCGTACTTGATGTAGGCGAAGCGCGGATCCGTGGGCGTCCCTTCGAGGCCCTGTCCCTCCAGGGCCGGCTGCCAGGACACGACCTCCTCGATTTTCCGGGCGAGGGCGAAGTCCTTCTCGGTGATGCCTTTGGCGGCGTGGTTCATCAGCCGGACCTCGACCCAGGCATAGGACGCCGTGATGTCGGGATGATGCCAGGCTGCTTCGGCGAGGTGACCCACGGTGTTGATCACCATCAGCGTGCCCTTCCAGCCGGCCGTCTTGTAGGTGCGGCGGATCCAGCCATCCTCCAGGCGCCAGGCGGGCAGTTCGGCCTTCAGCCGCGCCTCCACGGTCGCCTCGTCCAGAACTCCCTCGCGTCGCTCGGTCATGATCGCATGTCTCCCCTGATGGCGTCTCGGTCGAGGGTGCCGCCGCAGCCGGTTGCGCGCAAGCGTGTTCCGCACGGTGGACGGAAACCGGTGTGAGCCCTATGACCTTTTTCCAATGGCGTCCCGTTCATGCGGCACGTCAGTCTACCGCCGTCGAAGACTGCGTAATACGATGGGAGAAGGCGTGATGCTGTCACGGCGCGCGATGCTCGCCGGCGGCCTGCTGGGCGGCCTCGGCCTGCGGGCGGCGCGCGCGGACGTGCCGACCATCCGTCTCGGGAGTCTGCCCTTCGGGACGTCGACCTGGGAGGCTGCGGTGATCAAGGCCCGCGGCCTCGACACCGACAACGGCTTTCAGCTCGATGCCGTGAAGCTCGCCGGCAACGACGCGGCCCGCATCAGCTTCATCGGAGGACAGGTCGATACGATCATCGGCGACCTGCTCTGGGCCGCCCGCCTCGGCAATGACGGGCAGGCGGTGCGCTTCATCCCGTACTCGACCTCCGAGGGCGGCGTG
Source organism: Methylobacterium sp. XJLW (assembly GCF_003254375.1). NCBI lineage: Bacteria > Pseudomonadati > Pseudomonadota > Alphaproteobacteria > Hyphomicrobiales > Methylobacteriaceae > Methylobacterium > Methylobacterium sp. XJLW. The sequence continues at coordinate 3,935,926 of NZ_CP016429.1, forward strand.
ATGGTACCGGCCGGGAGCGCGGTGAAGAGCCTCAAGGATCTCGCCGGCAAGCGCCTCGGGGTGGCCGGCGGTCCCCTGGACAAGAACTGGCTGCTGCTCCGGGCGCAGGCGAAGGACGCGGCCGGAATCGACCTGGAGCGCGAAGCCGAGATCGCCTACGGCGCGCCCCCGCTGATCACGCTGAAGCTGGAGCAGGGCGCCCTCGACGCAGCGCTCACCTACTGGACCTACTGCGCCCGCCTTCAGGCGAAGGGGTTTCGCCAACTGGTCGGTGCCGAGGACATCATGCACGCCCTCGGCGTCCCCGGTGACGTGGCGCTGATCGGCTACCTGTTTCAGGACACCACCGTGAAGGAGAAGCCTGCTGCCGTGGCGGCCTTCGCGCGGGCGTCGCGGGCGGCCAAGGACATCCTGGCCTCGGATCCGAGCGCGTGGCAGATCGTGCGCCCGCTGATGGCGGCCGAGGACGATGCGACCTTCGAGGCGCTCAAGCGCAACTTCCTCGCCGGCATCCCGCGGCGCCCCGTGGCGGAGGAGCGCGCCGATGCCGAGAAACTCTACACCGTGATGGCGCGGCTCGGCGGAGCGCGCCTCGTCGGAAAGGGCGACGCACTGCCTCCCGACCTGTACTACACCGGTCGCAATGGGTGATGCGCCGGCCCAGCGGGCCACCGTTGCAGCGGTCCAGACACTCGGGATCGCCTGGGCGTGCTGACCCGCATCGCGTCTTTGGTCGTGCTCCTTGCAGCCTGGCAGTTGGCTGCACTCGAGGCGGGATCGCGCCTGCTGCCGGCGCCGCTGGCGGTGCTGCGCTTCATCGTTCAGGAGGCGGAGCGCGGCGACCTCGCACACAATGTCGGCATGACGCTGCTCCGCGTAGCGATCTCATTCACGGTGGCGATGCTTCTCGGCGTGGTCCTCGGCGTCGCGCTCGGACGCTCGAAGGTCACCGATCTCACGCTCGACACGCCGCTTCTCGTCCTCCTCAACACGCCGGCCCTGGTGATCACCGTACTGGCCTATGTCTGGGTCGGGCTCACCGAGACCGCGGCGATCCTGGCGGTGGTCCTCAACAAGCTCCCGAATGTCGCGGTGATTGTCCGGGAAGGGGCCCGTAATCTCGATCCCGGCCTCGACGAGATGGCCCGCGCCTATCGGCTCGACCGGCTTACCTGGGCCCGCGACCTCCTGATCCCGCAGCTCCAGCCCTACATCGTCACGGCGGCGCGGTCCGGCCTCTCCCTCGCCTGGAAGATCGTGCTGGTGGTGGAACTGCTCGGTCGTCCCGACGGAGTCGGCTTCGCGATCAACTATTACTTCGTCCAGAGCACCGACGTGGCGGCCATCATCGGCTACAGCCTCGTCTTCATGGCCGTGATGATCGGCATCGACGTCCTCCTGCTGCAGCGGCTCGAAGCCTATGTCCGTCGCTGGCGCTGAGCCCGTTCTTCAGGTCGCGATCGCGTCGAAATGGTATCGGCCGCGCGATGCCGAACCGGTCGAGGCGGTTCGCAACCTCGAATTCGAGGTCGCAGCCGGGGAAATTGTCTGCCTGATCGGGCCATCGGGCGCCGGAAAGACCACGACGCTGCGGATCCTGCTCGGCCTCGATACCGCGTTCGAGGGACGCGTCTCCGGGGCGGAGCGGGCCGGTATCGTATTCCAGGACCCGCGGCTGCTCCCCTGGCGCAGCGTCGAGCATAATGTCCGCCTCGGGCTCCCTCGGGCGCGGCGCGGGCTCGACCTTGACGGCTTGTTCGCGCAGCTCGGCCTGACGGCATGGCGGGCCAGCTATCCGAAGGCGCTCTCCCTGGGGATGCAACGCCGCGTGGCACTGGCGCGGGCCCTGGCCGACGGGCCGCGGGTGCTGGTCCTCGACGAGCCCTTCGTGTCCCTCGACGATGCCGCCGCCGCCGAGCTGCGCGGCCTCGTGGTGGATACGGTGGATCGGTCCGGCATGAGCGTCCTGATGGTGACCCACAACGTCGCCGAGGCGATCGGGATCGCCGACCGTCTGCTGCTGGTCTCCCGGCGTCCGGCGGGTCTCATCGCCGCCGTGTCCCTCGATCGACCGCGCCGGGAACGCGACCGCGCCTGGGCCGAGGCGACCCGGGCGAACCTCGCAGGGCAGCATCCGGAGATCATCGCGCTGTAACCTCCGCAACGGGCCTGCGTGATCGCTTGAGCAGCGACGTTCGACGCAGGCCGTTCCGCGGTCGACGACGAACGCTCCGACAGCCGGCGCGGCAGCTTTCAGCCTTGGGCTGTCTCGGCTCCGTCCAGTTCGAGAGCCAAGCCCGATCGGCGAGACGGGAATCTACCCGACCGGCCGCAGGCCAGATCGCGCGGCGGCAACGTCTGCGACGTTGCCATACACGACCGGCATGCAGGTCAGCGCCAGGGCGGCGGCGAGCGCAGCCTTCGCGAGACGGATGGCGCGCATGGGGCCTCCTCAAGGCCGGTCTTCCGGCTGCGACAGCCCGGAGACCGGTCACGGTCGCCTCAGTTCGCCTTCGCCTCGACGTCCAGCCGGTCGAGCACGGCCGCCGGCGAGCGCGCCGCGCCGAGATCGATGAAACCGATCCCGGCGGGCTCTTTGGACTTCGCGTGGACCACGAGCTTGCCGGGCTTCATCACGAACTGGCCCATGGCGGCGCCGATGCCCTTGGCGGCCGCGCTGTTGCCCAGGATGATCGGCACGCCGAGCAGGCTGGCGGTGACGTACTCCTTGCGCAGCTCGTCCGGCTTGAGGCTGAGATCCTTCGATTGCGCGGCCAGGAAGCGCTCGAACAGGCCCGCGTTCTCCACCGTCAGGTCGAGGGCCTTGGCGCTTCCCGAAAACATCACCATGGTCGCGGCCGGCAGGGTGCCGGAGAACAGCTCGGGCCCGATACCGCCCAGCGTGCCGGATAGCCGGACGGTGCCGATGTCGCGCCCCGACACCGTCACCTCGCGCAGGGCGAGGTCGCGGGCCTTCTCATCCAAAGTGGCGTCGGCCACGAGGTCGAGGTCGAGATCCCGGTACCCGTAAACCGGCAGCATGCCGATGATCGGCGCGCCCGCCACGAGATCCGCCGGCAGGCTGAGGCCGGAGAGACTGAGGCGGGTCGCGCTGGGCACGCCGTCATTCGGCGCCCCCAGAGCGAGTGTGGCCTCGCGCAGGGCGATCCGGCGGACCGGCCGGGGCGATACCGACAGGGCGAGGGGGTCGGCGGCGGTGTCGCCCGTCCTCGGATCTGCCGGCCTGCCAGGCCCCGCCCGGCCAGAGTCGGAGAGGCCGCCGCGGGCCGGAGCCCGACCATCACGCGGCGGCGCCCGCTCGAGTTCGCCCTCGGGCGGCAGCTCGATCGACAGGTCGCTCAGGGTCAGATTGCCGAGCTTGGGCGTCAGGCGGCGCATCTCGATATCGGAGAAGCCGGGCCCGGCCGTCGGCTCGGCGGCGATCCCCTGGAGGGCCGCGACGGTCGGCACCAGCGAGGTCCCGAGGACGGCGAGGCGACCGACATGGACACGCAGGCTGCCGCGCGACAACGCCAGGTTGTCCAGGACGGTGCTGCCCTCCGACCCGGCGGAGGTGTAGGCGGCCCGGCCGATCTCGAACAGAACCGGCCCCTTCGGATCGGAGTCGCTGACGCTGAGGCCCTGCATCTCCAGGCTGCCGACGGCGGTGGCGGCGATGAGATCGGCCGCCGCGGCGGCCAGGGGACGCCGGTCGCTGGAGCCATCGAAACCGCCGGCCACGATCGCGAAGGCGCCGCTCCAGCCGTCGGGGATCTGCCGGCCGCCGAGATCACGCCCGTCGAGGCGTGCGATCTTCACCGTCGTGCCGCGCGCGTCGGAATAGGTCACATCGGAGACCTGGATGGTGCCATAGACCCGCTGGACCGGTCCCTTGCCGTCGCCCGGAACCGTGTACAGCCGGCTGAGGGCCGCCAGATCCAGATCCGTGGCGCGCACCTGCCCGTAGGTTCCGGAACCGCGGTTCGGCCCGGCGACGGAGCTGACCGTGGCGCCGGCCGCCGTCAGTTCCCCGACACGGCCGGCGCGGATGTCGCGGGCGACCACATCGCGGTAGGTGACGGTCTGCCGGTTGTCGCCGGGACCCGCATTCTCGGAGGTGAGGACCGGCACGGTGAGGCTGCCCGCATCGAGCCGGGCGAGCCGCTGCTCCCAGGGCACGTTGGAATCGGGCCGCAGGATCGCCGCGAGATCCTCCTTGGAGAGGCGCGTGCCGCTCGCCGTGAGCTTCGGGGCCTTCAGCAGCGTGCCGCCGAGCGGGATGACCACGTCGGTGACCGTCACGTCCTGGACGGCGGCGGCGCCCTCCTGCGCGGCGAGTGGCGCTGGAGCGAGGCCGAGGAGGACGAGCATACCGGTTATCGCCCAGGCCGACCGGAGGCGGAGGCGGGCCTTCGGGTGGTTCATGGCTGCATCCGGACCAGGGCTCGCGCGGGAATTCCCTAGCCGTGCCGGGTTTTTTGAGGCGAGGCAATCAGGCATGCCGGCCCGGGCGACCGTGCCGGCACCGGTGTCGTATGGACGCAACGGCGCGGATGCGCCGGGCGGGTCGCTACAACGAGAAGGAGGTGCCGCAGCCGCAGGAGGCGGTGGCAAGCGGGTTCTCGATCTTGAAGGACTGGCCGATCAGATCGTTCACGAAGTCGATCGTGGAGCCGTTCATGTACTCCATCGAGATGGGGTCGACGATGACGGTGGCGCCGTCGCGCTCGATGGCGACGTCCTGCGCCTCACGGGTGCGGGCGATGTCGAAGGCATACGAGAAGCCCGAGCAGCCGCCGCCATTGACGCTGATCCGCAGCGACGAGCCGGCCGGCTCCGCCCCCATGATCTCGTTGATGCGCTTGGCCGCGCGGGCGGTCAGGGTGATATCAGCCATCAGTCTCTGGCCACGCAATCGTTCGGTGGACGGCGCACCCCGCCTGTTGCCGAGGGCGTCCCGGCCCACAAGATATGAGGCGCAAGCCCGCGCCGCAACGCGCCGGGCGAGGAGCCGTCATGAGTAGGGTGCGTGAGTTTGCGAGCGGATGCCGTGCGACGCAACGGTGAGCGCTGGCGCGCGGCCTACGCCACCGATCCGGCCCGCACCCGGGGACGCCTGATCCCTGAGGCCGGTTCGCCGACCCGCAGCGACTTCCAGCGGGACCGGGACCGGATCATCCACTCGACGGCGTTCCGGCGGCTGAAGCACAAGACGCAGGTCTTCGTGCATCACGAGGGCGACCATTACCGCACCCGCCTCACCCACACCCTCGAGGTCAGCCAGATCGGCCGGGCGCTCGCCCGCGCCCTCGGGCTCGACGAGGATCTTGCGGAGGCGCTGGCCCTCAGCCACGACCTCGGCCACACCTGTTTCGGCCATACCGGGGAGGACGCCCTCGACGCCTGCATGGCCCGCTACGGCGGGTTCGACCACAACGCCCAGGCCCTGCGGATCGTCACGCGGCTGGAGCGGCGCTACGCCGGCTTCGACGGGCTGAACCTCGCCTGGGAGACCCTGGAGGGCCTCGTCAAGCACAACGGCCCGCTGCTGACGGCCGACGGCCAGCCGACGCCCCGCTACGCCGCGCGCGGCATCCCGGCGGCGATCCTGGAATACGATGCGCTGAACCCCCTCGACCTGTGGAGCCAGGCCGGCCCCGAGGCCCAGGCGGCCTCCCTCGCCGACGACATCGCCTATGCCGCCCACGACCTCGACGACGGGCTGCGGGCCGGCCTGTTCGAGATCCCGGAGCTGCGCGCGGTCCCGTTCCTGGCCGGGCTGCTCGACGAGATCGACCGGCTGCATCCGGGCCTGGAGCCCTCGCGCATGATCCACGAACTCGCCCGGCGGGTGATCACCCGCTTCGTCGAGGACGTGATCCGCGAGGGCGGACGCCGCATCGCCGAACTGGATCCGCGCCGCGTCGAGGACATCCGGAATGCGGATCAGGCGGTCATCGTCTTCTCGCCGGAGATTGCGGCGGCCGATGCCGATATCATGCGCTTCCTGTGGGACCGCATGTACCGGCATCCCGGCGTGGTGGCGGTGCGGAAGAAGGCCGACGCCATCGTCAACGACCTGTTCGCCGCGTTCACCGCGGCGCCGTCCCGGATGCCGGAGGAGTGGAGCGCCGGTCTCGAGGAGGCCAGCGAGGCGCGGGTTGCCCGCCGGGTCGCCGACTACATCGCCGGCATGACCGACACCTATGCGGTCCTTGCGCATCGCAAGCTCTACGCGACGACGCCGGACCTGCACTGGGAATTGCCCAGCCGGGGCCTGCCCCTCGCCGAGCCCTGAGGGCCCGGCGCGGGATGGGTTGGGATCAGCAGCCGCAGCCGCAGGTGAAGCTGCCGTAACACCCGCCGTAGCCACCGCCGTAGCCGTAGCCGCCGTAGGCCGCCGGGTAGCCGTAGCCGCCATAGGCGGCCGGGTAGCCGTAGCCGCCGTACCCGTAACCACCATATCCGTAGCCGCCGTAGACGCTCCCGGCGGCGAGCCCGAGCCCGAGGCCGATCCCCGCACCGGCCAGCCCGTAGCCGAGGGCCCGTCCGTAGCCGCGGCGATAGCCGTAGCCGTAGCCGCGCCCGTAGAAGCCGCGGGCCGCGTAGCCGCCCCGGTAGCCGTAGCCGCCCCGGAAACCACCGTGGACGCCGCCGTGGAAGCCGCCGCCGTGGAAGCCGCCCGCCTCCGCACCCGGCGCGGCCAGGATCAGGGCGCAGAGCGCCGTACCCGCAATCGTCAAGGTCTTCATCAGTAACTCCGCGATCGGCCCACGCGCGATCGTCGGCGATGACACAGTGTCGTCCCGGCCAAAACAAGCCGAACACTGCGCGATCCGTATTCGTCGCGTGGGATAACGTGGGAGCGCCGCGCGCTTGGTTACCGGACCGATGCCGGGAATGTGGGCTCCTCCAGGCCGGCGAACCGCTCGGCGCCGTGACACCCTCCCGCCCCCTTGCTAGACCGCCCGGGCGGGCACAGGCCGGACGGGCCGGGCGACGAGACCCCCGCGCAAGCGAGATCGAGACCCATGAACATCTTCGCCCTGTTCGAGGCGCGCGTGCGCGAGGCCGTGGAGGCGCTGACCCGCGCCGGCCATCTGCCCGAGGGCCTCGACCTGGGCCGCGTGGTCGTCGAGCCGCCCCGGGACGCGGCGCACGGCGACCTCGCCACGAACGCGGCGCTGGTCCTGGCCAAGGAGGCGCGGGCCAACCCGAAGGCGCTGGGCGAAGCCCTGGCGGCGGAACTCCGCGCCGATCCGCGGATCGTGGAGGCGAGCGTCGCCGGGCCCGGCTTCATCAACCTGCGGCTCGACCCCGCGATCTTTCACGCGGTCGTGCGCGACGCGCTCTCCGCGCCGGAGGCGTTCGGCCGGGCGGAGTTGCCCGGCGGGCCGATCAATGTCGAATACGTGTCGGCCAATCCCACCGGGCCGATGCATGTCGGCCATGGCCGCGGCGCGGTCTTCGGTGACGCCCTCTCCAATCTGCTCGTCGCGGCCGGCAGGCAGGTGACGCGGGAATATTACATCAACGATGCCGGCGCTCAGGTCGATGTGTTGGCCCGCTCCGCCTTCCAGCGCTACCGCGAGGCTCTGGGCGAGCCCTTCGCCATCGCGGACGGCCTGTATCCGGGCGACTACCTCAAGCCCGTGGGCGCCAAGCTGGCGGAGACCCATGGCCGCGCGCTCCTCGACCAGCCCGAGGCCGCGTGGCTTCCCACGGTGCGCGAGACCGCGCTGGACATGATGATGACCATGATCCGGGCCGATCTGGAGGCGATCGGCATCCGCCACGACGTGTTCTTCTCCGAGCGCACGCTCCAGGAGAGCGGTGCCGTGAAGACGCTGCTCGCGGAGCTGCGCGCCAAGGGCCTCGTCTACGAGGGCCGCCTGCCGCCGCCCAAGGGCCAGCTGCCGGAGGATTGGGAGGACCGCGAGCAGACGCTGTTCCGCACCAAGGAATTCGGCGACGACAGCGACCGGCCGCTGCTGAAGTCGGACGGCTCGTACACGTATTTCGCCTCCGACATCGCCTACCATCGGGCGAAGTATCTCGCGGGCGCGACCGAGCTGATCGACGTCCTCGGCGCGGATCACGGCGGCTACGTGAAGCGCATGCAGGCTGCCGTGAAGGCGGTGAGCGACGGCGCGGCGACGCTCGACGTCAAGCTCTGCCAGCTCGTGCGGCTGTTGCGCGCAGGCGAACCGGTCAAGATGTCGAAGCGGGCCGGGGAATTCGTGACCCTGCGGGACGTGATCGACGAGGTCGGCCGCGACGCCATCCGGTTCATGATGCTCTACCGGAAGAACGACGCGACCCTGGATTTCGACCTCGCCAAGGTGGTGGAGCAGTCGAAGGACAATCCGGTCTTCTACGTTCAGTACGCCCATGCCCGCGTCCGCTCGGTGCAGCGGCAGGCGCGCGAGGCGTTTCCCGAGGCCGACCTCTCGGCCGCGGCGCTGGCACGCGAGGCGGACCTCGCGGTGCTGAGCGATCCGGGCGAGATCGAGATGATGCGCCTCATCGCCCAGTACCCGCGGGTTCTCGAATCCGCAGCCCTGGCGCACGAACCGCACAGAATCGCATTCCACCTCTATGAACTGGCCTCGGCGCTACATAGTTTCTGGAACAAGGGCAAAGACTTGCCGCAATTACGGTTTGTTAATGCAACCGACCGAAAGTCGACGTGGGCCCGGCTGGCGCTCATCGAAGCTCTGCGGAGCACGCTGGCGGCCGGCCTTGCGATTCTCGGTGTGACCGCGCCGGACGAGATGCGATAGGCCCGAGCGCATCGGGCCGGTCACCGGCGTTGATGTGAGGATGCTGCCATGACGAACGCTTCGCGCGCTCAGGTCGATCTGGACGCTTTCGCGCGCGATCTGCGTCAGGAGACGGGTCAGGCGCCGCAGGCGGCCAAGGCGGATCCGCTGGCGGAACTCGCCCGCATCGTCGGCCAGGACGATCCGTTCCGGGCTTTGCTCGCCGCGCGCGACGAGATGCGCGCCGTCGCGCCCGACACCCAGCCGCAGGCCGGCTGGAACGCCCGGGTGGAGCCGAGCTTCGCGCCGGAGCCCGCCAAGGCGACGCCGGCCGACGCGTTCGATCAGTACCTCGCCTCCGTGGAGCAGGACACGCATCGCGAAGGCGGCGCCTACGCGCCAGATGGCGTCGCGGTATCGAGCGGCGACGACGCTTATGCGGACAGCCACGCCCTGCGTCGCGCGAATCCGCGCCGGCGCCTCGTCTCGGTCGGCGCCGGCGTCGCCGTGGTGGCGCTCGCGGTCACCGGTGCGCTCACCTACAAGGGCATGAGCAATTCGGGCCATGGCGGCGTGCCGGTGGTGCAGGCCGATTCCACCCCGCTCAAGGTCGCCCCGAAGGTGGCCGACGGTGTCGAGATCCCGGATCAGAACCGGCAGATCTACGATCCGAAGGGCAAGAAGGACGGCCAGATCAAGATCGTCAACCGCGAGGAGCAGCCCCTCGACGTGGCCGAGGCCGCGCGCGCGGCCCAGGGCCCGTCGCAGCCGACCGGCGCCCAGGGCGGCACGACGCCGGGCAACGGCCCGTTCGAAGCGTTCGGGGAGCCCCGCCGCGTCCGCACCGTCGCAGTCAAGCCCGAGGCGCCGCCCGCACCGCCGCCGCGGGAGCAGCAGGCCGTCGACGCCGGGCCGGCCCCGATCCCCACCATGGTTCTGCCCGGCGACGAGCCGCCGCCGGCAGCGCCCGCGAAGTCGAAGCCGATGCGCCAGGCCGCCGCCGCCATGCCGGCGACCACGGCCACGCCCGTCGACGCGCAGCCGGACGCCGCGGTCGAGCCGCCGGCTCCCAAGCCGGTGGCCGTGAAGCCGCCGCCGAAGGCTGCCCAGCGGATCGCCGCCGTCGCCCCGGCCGGGGCGGCCGCGCCCGACACCACCGCCAGCACTACCACCGACGACGAGGCCGTGAAGTCCGGCCCGGTCAGCGGCTTCTCGGTGCAGCTCGGGGTGCGCAGCTCCGCCGCCGAGGCGAAGGCCGCGTTCCGGCAGATGCAGGCCAAGTACACACAGCTCGCCGGCAAGCCCGAGCTGATCCGGCAGGCCGAGGTGAACGGCAAGACGATCTATCGCGTCCGCGTCGGACCCCTGGAGAAGGCTCAGGCCGCGAGCCTGTGCAGCGCCCTGCAGGGCGAGGGCGGCCAGTGCTTCGTGGCCAAGAACTGAGGTTCTGACGGAAAGCCGCGGTCGGGGCAGCGCTCCCGCCCGCGGTGATCCGATCGGGCGCCCCGCCGACCGAGGCTCGCCGACCGAGTCTTGCCGACCGAGTCTTGCAGGCCACACCGGCGGCGGCATCGCTCCGGCCTCCGCCCGGAGCCGCGGTTTGGTCTTGCCGGCTCCCCGTTCCCGCCCGACTCTGTCGCCATCGAGCCGAACCGCCCGGCGATCCCGCCGCCGTCTTCGCGCCGCCACCGAGCAGTTTCCGAGCCGTTCCTGATGACCTCCCGCGCCCTGATCCTCGGTTGCACCGGCTCGTCGCTCTCGGCGGAGGAGCGGTCCTTCTTCCGGGACGTGAAGCCCTGGGGCTTCATCCTGTTCAAGCGCAACATCGGGACCCCGGACGAGGTCCGCGCCCTCACCGGCGCGCTGCGGGACTGCGTCGGATCCGATCGCGCGCCGATCCTGATCGATCAGGAGGGGGGCCGGGTCCAGCGCATGGGTCCGCCCCACTGGCCGGCCTACCCGGCCGGCGGCCGCTACGGACGCCTGAACGGCAGCGCCGCGGCCGTCGCCCGCCTCGGCGCGCGCCTGATGGCGCACGACCTCGCGGAAGTCGGCATCAACGTGGACTGCGCCCCCGTCCTCGACGTGCCGGCGCCGGGCTCGCACGACATCATCGGCGACCGGGCCTACGGGACCAGCCCGGACAGGGTGGCCGAGATCGGCCGCGCGGTCGCCGAGGGCCTGATGGCCGGGGGCGTCCTGCCGGTGATGAAGCACATCCCGGGGCATGGGCGCGCCACCTGTGACAGCCACCACGGCCTTCCGGTGGTGGATGCGACGCGCGCGGATTTGGCGGAGCAGGATTTCCGGACCTTCCGGGCGCTCGCCGACCTGCCGATGGCGATGAGCGCCCACGTGGTCTTCACCGCCATCGACCCCGACCGGCCGGCCACTCAGTCCGCCATCGTCATCCGAGACATCATCCGCGGCGCGATCGGCTTCGACGGGCTTCTGATGACCGACGATCTCTCCATGCACGCGCTGACCGGCTCGTTCCGCGACCGGACGGAGCGCGCCTTCGCGGCGGGGATCGATATCGGGCTCCACTGCAACGGCGCCATGGACGAAATGCGCGCCGTGGCCGAGGCGGCGCCCGCGCTCACCGGAGACGCCGCGCGCCGCGCCGCCTCCGCGCTGGCGCAGCTCGACCCCGCAGGCGACGGACTCGACGTTCCGGAAGCCCGGGAGCGCTTCGCCGCGGCCCTCGCCGCCGCCTGACCTGAGCCCCTTGCGGCCTTCCACCGCGGCCTTCCACCGGCCGTGGCATCGCCTCTGCTTGTGTTCGGGCGGCGCGATCCCTAGGTTCGCCCCGAAATCCTCAACCGGACGTGGCGTCGCGCTCCCGCTTCTTCGGGGCGCCCGCAGGAGGTTGCCATGGGCAGCATGAGTATCTGGCACTGGGTCATCGTCGCGGTCATCGTGATGCTGCTCTTCGGACGCGGCAAGGTGTCCGATCTGATGGGCGACGTCGCGAAGGGCATCAAAGCCTTCAAGAAGGGCATGGCCGAGGATGAGACCCCTCCGGTCAGCCAGGCCGCGCCGCCGCCGGCCGAACCGGTCCGCACCATCCCGCACGCCACCGAGACGAGCCCCGGCACGGCGATCCCGGCGAGCCATCTTCCCGGCGGCGAGCGCAAGCCGGTCTGACGGCGGGCGCGACTGTAGGACTGGCAGAGCGCACGCGCTCGTGTAGAGCCTGACGGGGTCCGGCCACCGCGCCGGATCTCAGGGCAGCAGGACCGTCGACGACATGCTGGACATGAGCTGGGGCGAGGTGATGCTGATCGGCGGCGTCGCCCTCATCGTCATCGGGCCGAAGGATCTGCCGAAGGCGCTGCGCACCGTCGGGCAGATCACCTCGAAGCTGCGCCGCATGGCCGGCGAATTTCAGATGCAGTTCAACGAGGCGATCCGCGAGGCGGAGCTCGACGATGTCCGGCGCGAGGTCGACGGGATCCGCAACACGGTCCGGAATGCGAGTTCGACCTTCAATCCCGTGCAGACCATTCGCGACGAGTTGAAGGGCGCCGTCGAGGGCCGGGCCAAGGTCGGCCCGGAGAAGCTCGGCCCGGAGAAGCCGTCGGTCGAGACCCGATCCCTCGCCGATGCCACGGCGCAGCTCAAGGCCGAGCAGGACGCCGCAGCACCGGCCCCGGTCTCGGGGACGCCGCCCGCCGAATTGTCCCATGATCCTGCACCGCAGATGGCGGAGGCACCCCTGCCCGTGCCCGGGTCGGTGGACGATCCGTTCGGGCCTCCGCCCGCCCCGCATCACGCCACCGAAGAGTCCCAGAACGGCACGGCCGCCCGATGATCAGCGATGCGGACGAGGCCGAGATCGAGGCGTCGCGGGCGCCCCTGCTCGAACACCTGATCGAATTGCGGGCGCGGCTGATCAAGTCGCTGATCGCATTCGTGCTGATGTTCTTCGCCTGCTTCTTCTTCTCGCGCGATATCTACAACGTTCTGGTCTACCCCTATGTCTCGATCGTTGGTGCGCAGAACGCCGAGCTGATCGCCACGCACTTCCTCGAGCAGGTGTTCACCAACATCAAGCTCAGCGTCTTCGGGGCGGCCTTCCTGGCCTTCCCGGTGATCGCCACGCAGATCTACGCCTTCGTGGCCCCGGGCCTCTACCGCAACGAGCGGAAGGCGTTCCTGCCCTACCTCGTGGCCACGCCGATCTTCTTCGTGCTCGGCGCGCTGGTGGTGTTCTTCCTGGCGATGCCGCTGCTGATCAAATTCTCGGTGTCGCTCCAGCAGGTGGGCGTGGCCGGGGAGCCGACGATCAAGCTGCTGCCGAAGGTCGACGAATACCTGTCGCTGATCATGACGCTGATCTTCGCGTTCGGGATCGCGTTCCAGCTGCCGGTGATTCTGACGCTGCTCGGTCAGATCGGGATCATCGACGCGGCCTTCCTGCGGGAGAAGCGGCGCTATGCCATCGTGCTGGTCTTCGTCGCCGCCGCGATCCTGACGCCGCCGGACGTGATCTCCCAGCTCTCCCTCGCGATCCCGATGCTGCTGCTGTACGAGGCCTCGGTGTTCTCGGTGGCGCGGGTCGAGAAGCTGCGGGCGGCGCGGCGCGCGGCGGAAGGCCTGGAGCCGTGAGGCGGCGCGCCGGGCTCAGTCCGGCGCACGCAGGCGGTAGCCCACGCCGGTCTCGGTGAGCAGGTAGCGCGGGCGCTCCGGATCGGGCTCCAGCTTCTGGCGCAGCTGGCGGATATAGACGCGCAGGTATTGCGGATCCGACGAGGCCGGCGCGTGGCGCATGAGCTGCGCGTGGGTCAGCACCTTGCCGGCATGCTGCACCAGCACGCGCAGGAACTCGTATTCCCGGGGCGACAGCTTCACCGCGCGCTCGCCGACCCGGACGACGCGGCGGACGAGATCGACCGAGAGGTCGTCGACCCGGAAGACCGCCCGCTCCCCCTGCATGGCCAGGCGATGGCGCAGGGCCGTGCGGATGCGCGCCAGCAGCTCGTTCATGCCGAAGGGTTTGGTGACGTAATCGTCGGCCCCGAGATCGAGGGCCTCGACCTTGCCGCGCTCGTCGTCGCGACTCGACAGGATCACGACCGGCAGGTCGGGCCAGCGCTCGCGGATCGCCGCAAGGAGGGCATGGCCGGGCATGTCCGGCAGGCCGAGATCGAGGATCGCGAGATCCACGCCACCGGCTTCCAGGGCGGCGAGCGCCGCGGCCCCGTCGGCGGCCTCGGCGACCGCGTAATCCTGCGTCCCGAGGCCGGTGCGGAGCAGCCGGCGGATCGGTGGCTCGTCGTCGATCACCAGGATCCGGGCAAGGCTCACGCGGGCTGTTTCCCGTCGCGGATCCAGGCGGTCGGGCGGCTCATTCCGGCCGGAGCAGCACGTGCCGCTTCTTGCCGAAGGACAGCTTGATCACGCCGTCCGGGGTCAGGTCGCCCTGGCCGAGCATCGCCTTCTCATCCGTGACCGGTACATCGTTGACCCGCAGGCCGCCGCCCTTGATCTGCCGGCGGGCCTCGCTGGTGGAGGGCACGAGCTTGGCGACGTCCGGGCCGAAGGCGGTGAGGACCCCGAGCCCGGCCTCCAGGGTGGCCGACGGCACGGTCACGCTCGGCAGGTCGGCGGCCAGCGTCCCTTCCACGAAGGTCTTGCGCGCGGTCTCCGCGGCGGCCTCCGCGACCTCGCGGCCGTGCATCAGCGCGGTGGCCTCGGTGGCCAGCACCGTCTTGGCCGCGTTGATCTCGGAGCCGGCGAGCGCGGCGAGACGCGCGATCTCCTCCATCGGCAGCAGGGTGAACAGCTTGAGGAAGCGGGCCACGTCCGCGTCCTCGGTGTTCCGCCAGAACTGCCAGTAATCGTACGGCTTCAGCATCTCCGCGTTGAGCCAGACGGCCCCGGCCGCGGTCTTGCCCATCTTGGCGCCCGAGGATGTCGTCAGCAGCGGGCAGGTCAGGGCGTAGAGCTGCGGCGTGCCCATGCGGCGGCCGAGATCGATGCCGTTGACGATGTTGCCCCATTGATCCGACCCGCCCATCTGCATGACGCAGCCGTAGCGACGGTTCAGTTCGACGAAGTCGTAGGACTGGAGGATCATGTAGTTGAACTCCAGGAACGACAGCTCCTGGTCGCGCTCCAGGCGCAGGCGGACGCTGTCCATCGACAGCATCCGGTTCACCGAGAAATGCCGGCCGATGTCGCGCAGCATCTCGATGTAGTTGAGCTTGGTCAGCCACTCGGCGTTGTCGACCATCACGGCGTCGCCGGCCCCTTCGCCGAAGCGGAGGAACCGGTCGAAGGTCTTGCGGATCTCGGCCTTGTTGGCGTCGATCTGCTCGACGGTGAGGATCTTGCGGGTCTCGTCGCGGCCCGACGGGTCGCCGACCCGGGTGGTGCCGCCGCCCATCAGGGCGATCGGCCGCCCCCCCGTGGCCTGCAGCCAGTGCAGCATCATGATCGACAGCAGGTGCCCGACATGCAGCGAGGGCGCCGTGCAATCGTAGCCGACATAGGTGGTCAGCCGCCCTTCCAGGGCCGCGGCGTCGATGCCGGCCAGGTCCGAGGTCTGGTGGATATAGCTGCGCTCGGTCAGGATCCGCAGGAAGTCGGATTTCGGCGCGAAGCTCTCGGCGGTCATGGCTGCCATCTCGGGTCGCGCGCTGGCGCGACAGGCCGAGGCCCCGCATGCTAGCTCGCGCTGGGTTCAGGATACGGCGCGCTCTTAGCAGGGCGTTGGCCGAAAGGCACGGGGCAGGGCGGCATGGCGATGATGCGCGCGATCGGACTGATGAGCGGCACCTCGCTGGACGGCGTCGACATCGCGCTGATCGAGACCGACGGCGAGCGGGTCCACGTGGTCAAGGGCCACAACAACTTCCTGGAGCCGCTGGGTCCCACCGGCTACCGCGGCTACGCCGACGACGAGAAGGCGCTCCTGCGCGCGGCCACCAAGGATGCCGAATCCGTGCTCCATCCCGGCGACCGGCCCGGGCGGCTGCCGGAGGCTGAAGCGTTCGTCACCCTGGCCCATGCCGAGGCCGTGGAGCGCTTCCTGGAGGAGCATGGCCTGTCAGCCTCCGAGATCGACGTGATCGGCTTCCACGGCCAGACGGTGATCCACCGGCCGGACCAGCGCATCTCGATCCAGATCGGCGACGGGCAGGCGCTGGCGACCCGGCTCGGCATCCCGGTCGTCTCGGACCTGCGCCGGGCCGATATCGAGGCGGGCGGGCAGGGGGCGCCCCTGGTGCCGGTCTTCCACAAGGCGCTCGCCGAGGCCTCGGGCTTCGACGGGCCGTTCGGCATCCTCAACATCGGCGGCGTCGCCAACGCGACGCTGATCGACTCGAAGGGCGGCGTCATCGCCTTCGACACCGGTCCCGGCAATGCGCTGATCGACGAATGGATGCAGGAGCGCGAGGGCAAGAACCTCGACGATGGCGGCCGCACCGCGGCCCGGGGCCGTCCCGACGAGCAGCTGCTGGCCTGGCTGCTGACGCACCCGTTCTTCTTCCGCAAACCGCCGAAGTCGCTCGACCGGAACTGGTTCTCCCACAAGCTCGCCGGCCAGCTCTCCACCGAGGACGGCGCCGCCACCCTGACGGCCTTCACGGCGCGCGCGGTGGCCCGCGCCCTCGACCACGCCCCCGAGATCCCGACCCGCTGGATCGTGGCCGGCGGCGGCGCGCGCAACGGCGAGCTGGTGCGGCTCCTCAACTATCATCTGCGCGCGGAGATCACGACCGCGGACGCCATCGGCTGGTCCTCGGCCTACCTGGAGGCGCAGGCCTTCGCGTATCTGGCGGTGCGTTCGCTCAAGGGCCTGCCGATCACCTTGCCGTCGACCACCGGGGTGCGCGAGGCGATCACCGGTGGGGTCCTGACGCGGCCGTGAGTCTCGGCCACGCGCTCCGGCGGATCATCGAGGAATACCCGCTCGCCCGGCTCGACCCGCCGGCCGGCCATCCGCTGGCCTCCGTCATCCGCAAGGGCGCGCCTGAGGAGCTGCGCGCCGCACTGGCGCCGATCGACGGGCCGTTCCTGGTCAAGGGCAGTCCCGGGCGCGGAAGCCATTGGGCCGCGATCCCCTGGCTCGCCGTGTTCGACCCCGCCATCACCACCAGCGCCACGCGGGGCTACTACCTCGTCTACCTGTTCCCGGCCCATCGCGAGGCGGTGCACCTGTCGCTGGCGCAGGGAACGGTGGCGGCGATCCGGAGCCACGGTCCAGCGGCGGCCGGCGCCCATCTCCGTGCCAGCGGCGCTGCGCTCAAGGCGCGGCTCTCGGACTTCGCCGACGCGCTGCCGAACGCGACGATCGCCCTCGGCAGCGCGGGCGAATTGCCGGAAGGCTACGAGGCCGCCCACATCCTCGGCCTCACCTACGACCTTCCCGATCTCGGCGACGAGCGCCGGCTGCACCGGGATCTCGCTGTGGCGGTCGCGGCGTATCGGGCGCTGAAGGCGCGGGGCGGGCTCGACCTGCCCCGTTCGGATGGGACGGCATGAGATCGCAGGCCGCCGCGAGGGCCGTCCTGACGCAGCGACGCAATCCGGGAGCGCCGCTGTTCCGCTGCCCGGGATCGCTGCGCTGCGCCCACAGGGACGGGGATACCGAGCGAGCGAACGCATCCGCCAAGCCCTCCGCCAAGCCCTCCGCCCAGCCCTCTACCCAGCCCTCCGCCCGGCCCCTTGCAGGCACCGCGTTTGTGCCCCCGGCGCTCCCGCGCTAAGGCAACGGCGCCATGTCGCACAACACCTTCGGCCACCTGTTCCGCGTCACGACCTTCGGCGAGAGCCACGGGATCGCGCTCGGCTGCGTCGTCGACGGCTGCCCGCCGGGCCTGCCCCTGGAGGCCGAGGAGATCCAGGCCGAGCTGGATCGCCGGAAGCCCGGCCAGTCGCGGTTCACGACGCAGCGCCGCGAGCCCGATCAGGTGAAGATCCTGTCCGGCGTGTTCGCGGACGACCGCACCGGCGGCCGCCAGCTCACCACCGGCACGCCGATCGCGCTGATGATCGAGAACACGGACCAGCGCTCGAAGGACTATTCGGAGATCCGCGACAGCTACCGCCCCGGCCACGCCGACTACACCTACGACGTGAAGTACGGCATTCGCGACTATCGCGGCGGCGGCCGGTCCTCGGCGCGCGAGACCGCCGCCCGGGTCGCGGCCGGCGCCGTGGCGCGCAAGGTCATCCCCGGCGTGACCATCCGGGCAGCCCTGGTGCAGATGGGACCGCACGCCATCGACCGGTCCCGTTGGGACTGGGCCGCGGTCGGCGACAACCCGTTCTTCTGCCCCGATGCCGAGACGGCCGCTTTCTACGAGACCTACCTCGACGAGATCCGGAAGGACGGCTCGTCGGTCGGCGCCGTCATCGAGGTCGTGGCCGAGGGCGTGCCGCCTGGCCTCGGCGCGCCGGTCTACGGCAAGCTCGACGCCGATCTCGCCGCGGCGATGATGTCGATCAACGCCGTGAAGGGCGTCGAGATCGGCGACGGGTTCGCGTCGGCGGTCCTGCGGGGCGAAGACAATGCCGACGAGATGCGCGCCGGCAACGGCGATCGGCCGCGTTTCCTCGCGAACCATGCCGGCGGCATCCTCGGCGGCATCTCCAACGGCGAGCCGGTCGTGGTGCGCTTCGCCGTGAAGCCAACCTCCTCGATCCTGACGCCCCGCCGCTCGGTCGCCCGCGACGGCAGCGAGGTCGATCTCGTCACCAAGGGCCGGCACGACCCCTGTGTCGGCATCCGCGCCGTGCCGGTTGCGGAGGCCATGATGGCCTGCGTGCTGGCGGATCACTATCTGCGCCATCGCGGACAGGTCGGATCGCAGCCCTGATCCAGGTCCGTCCCAACGATTCGAGAATGCCCGTGCCCCACTGCTCCGTCACAGAGGCCATCGCGGCCTTCGCCCGCGGCGAGATCGTGGTCGTCACCGACGATGACGATCGCGAGAACGAGGGCGACCTCGTCGTCGCCGCCTCGCTCTGCACGCCGGAGAAGATGGCGTTCATCATCCGCAACACCTGCGGCATCGTCTGCGCGCCGATCACGCAGAGCGAGGCGCGGCGGCTGCACCTCGCTCCCATGGTGGCGTCGAACGACGCGCCGCTGGGTACGGCCTTCACCGTCACGGTCGACGTCAAGCACGGCCTGACCACGGGGATCTCGGCCGAGCAGCGCTGCAACACGGTGCGGGCGCTGGCCAACGGCAACATGGGTGCGGGCGACTTCGTGCGGCCCGGCCACGTCTTCCCGCTCATCGCCCGGGACGGCGGCGTGCTCATGCGCTCGGGCCATACCGAGGCCGCGGTCGACCTGTGCCGCCTCGCCGAGCTGCCGCCCGTGGGCGTGATCTGCGAGCTCGCCAACGACGACGGCACCGTGATGAAGGGGCCGCAGATCGAGGCCTTCGCCGAGACGCACGGCCTCAAGCAGGTCTCGGTGGCCGATCTCATCGCCTACCGGCAGGCACGCGACCGGCTGGTGGAGCGCGTCGGCCACTTCACGGTCCGCTCGAACCACGGCGACGTGAACGCCTACGTGTTCTCGACGCCCTTCGAATCGATCCAGCAATTCGCCTTCGTGATGGGCGACATCGGCGACGGCCGGGACGTGCTGGTGCGCCTGCACCGCTCCAACGTCGCCGCCGACGTGATCGGCGGGGGAAAGCAGATCGACGCCGTGCTGAAGCGCTTCGCGGCCGCCGGGCGCGGCGTGCTGGTCTATCTCCGGGACGGGACTGCGGGCGTGCCGGTGAAGACCGTCACCGACGAGGGCACGGAGGCCCTGCGGGCGCGGCAATGGCGCGAGATCGGGCTCGGCGCCCAGATTTTGCGCGATCTCGGCGTGGTTTCGATCCGCAACCTCGCGACCTCGTCGCGCTCCTATGTCGGCCTTTCGGGATTCGGCATCGAGCTCTTGGGCGACGAGCCCCTGGAGGGCTGACGCTCTTCAGGCGCGGCGCAGGACGGTCCAGACCGCGGCGCCGGCCATGATGGCGGCGGCACCCCGGTTCAGCCGCACGCGGACGGCGGGCCGTCGCAGGGTCTCGCGCGCCCGGGCCGCCAGCGCCGCGTAGGGCGTCATCACGGCCAGCAGGATCGCGGCCGTGATCAGGATGAGTGCGACGACATCGGCCGCCGTCACGCGCCGCAGATCGACGAGCGTGGGCAGGATCGCGAGGTAGAAGACGATCGTCTTCGGATTGCCCAGGGTGATGGTCAGGCCAGCGACGAAGCTGGTCAGCGGCCGGTCGCGGGCTTCGCCCGCGATCCGGACAGCCGTTCCGGCGGCGCGCCAGAGCCGGAACGCCAAGTAAGCGAGATAGAGCGCCGCGCCGTAGCGGATGACGGCGAAGACTGCGCCGAATGCCTCCGCAATCAGTGACAGGCCGAAGATCGCGGCGGCGAGATAGGTCAGGTCGCCCAGGATCAGACCGGCCGAAAAGGCCATCGCGGCGCCGAAGCCCGAGCTGAGGGCCCGCGCGACAAGCGCGACGACGCCGGGTCCCGGCACAGCGGCGGCAACGCCCAGGGCCAGCGCATAGGTCAGGAAGCCCGTGAGCGTCATCGGCCGAAACCCGGAGGGGCTGCGCCGGTGCGGTCGACGCGCTGGCGCGCAAGCGACGGCATCCGGCTCAGCGGCAGCATAGCGGCGGTCTCCCCGAAGCGCAGATTACGGCGCGCGCGGGAGCGGGTGCAATCGGGATGCAGCGCCCCCGTCAGCGCCCCATCAACGCGTCAACATGGGCCGCCACCGATTTGCCGAGCCCCTCGAGACTGTAGCCGCCCTCCAGGATCGAGACGATCCGCCCGCCGGCGCAGCGGTCCGCGACGTCCATGAGCCGGCGGGTCGCCCAGCCGAAATCCTCCGCTTCGAGGCGCAGATTGGCCAACGGATCGAGCCGATGGGCGTCGAAGCCGGCGGAGATCACGATCACGTCCGGCCGGAAGCTTTCCAGGCGCGGGAGGATGCCGGTTTCGAAGGCTTCGCGAAACACCTCGCCGTCGTCGTTGGGCCGCAGCGGCACGTTGACGATCGTGTCCTTCTCGCCGCGCTCGGACGATGCCCCGGTCCCCGGGTAGAGCGGCATCTGGTGGGTGGAGCAGTAGAGCACCGTGGCGTCGTCCCAGAAGATGTCCTGGCTGCCGTTGCCGTGATGGACGTCCCAATCCACCAGGGCCACCCGCTCGGCCCCGTGTTTCTGGCGGGCGTGGCGGGCCGCGATGGCGGCATGGTTGAACAGGCAGAAGCCCATCGACCGGGTCCGCTCGGCATGGTGGCCCGGCGGGCGCATGGCCACGAAGGCGTTGCGGCACCCGCCGCCGACGACGGCATCGACGGCGTGCATTCCGCCGCCCACCGCCCGCAGCGTCGCCTCCAGGCTCCCCGCCGACAGGATCGTGTCGGAATCGATGCCGACCATGCCGTGCTCGGGCACCGCCGCCACCAGCGCGTCCACGTAGGCGCGCGGATGGGCGAGCGTCACCGCCTCGATCTCAGCCTTGGGTGCAGAGGCCCGCACGAGGCCGGCGAAGCGCTCATCCTCCAGGGCCCGCTCCACGGCGCGCATCCGGGCCGGCCGTTCCGGATGTCCCTCCGGGACCTCGTGATCGAAGCTGGCGGGATGGCTCACGTAGAGGGTGGTCACGAGGGTCGCTCCCGGATGCTCTCCTGTCGCGCACCTGCAACAGGAGCCGGCAATGTGCCACGGGCCCAACGCGCGGACTACGGCGGGGTGCCGTTGCCCCCTTATGGTTGCGCGATTCTTCCGTGGGACGGACCCGGATCATCAATCCATCGAGGCTCCGTCCACGGCCCCGAGGATCTTCGGGGCAGGACCATGCGCATCACATCGGTCATCGGCTGCGCGCTGTTGCTGGCGGGCTGCACCTTCAAGGGCGTGCCCGATCCGGCCCTTTCGGCCCGCGATGCCGAATTCATGGCCCTGGTCCCGGATGCCGAGTTCGATCCGCACTTCGCCCGCTATGAGGTCGCCGATCCGACCCGGGAATCGCCCGGCACGATCGTGGTCGAGACGAAGGAGCGGCAGCTCTACCTCGTGCTGCCGGGCGGCAAGGCGATCCGTTACGGCGTGTCGGTGGGCGACGAGGCCTATGGCTGGACCGGCACCGCCCGAATCGACCGCAAGGCGGAATGGCCGGCCTGGAATCCCCCGGCCGAGATGATCAAGCGCTGGCCGCATGTCCACGCCATGCAGGGCGGCCCGATGAATCCCCTCGGCGCCCGCGCCCTGTACCTGTCGGATCACGGCCGGGACACGCTCTACCGGATCCACGGCACCAACGAGCCCGAGAAGATCGGGCAGGCGGTCTCTTCCGGCTGCATCCGGATGCGCAACATCGACGTGGTCGACCTCTACAACCGGGTCCCCGTCGGGGCCTCGGTCATCGTCCGGTAACGCAACCGGTCAACGTCCCAATAAGCCTGCTTGCTCGGGGGGTGTTTACCTGAACTTCCGTTCAGATCTCGCCATTAACCTCTGGAAGGGAAGCGGTCCCGTAAGTTGAAGACACACAGGGACTAGCACCGGCCGCAGCAAAGGTCGGAGGAGCAGGCGATCATGACCACCATCTCCGTTCAACAGTTCTGCAACCATGCTGTTTCGACCGGCACGATCAGCGACGAGGACCTGCTGGTCCTGAAGCGCGAGGTTCTTCCGGAAGGCCTCATGAACCGCGAGGACGCCGACCTGCTGATCGCCCTCGAGCGGGCCGTGATCGGCTCCGACGCCTTCGCCGACTTCCTGGTGGCCTCGGTCGTCGACTTCGCCGTGTGGGGCTCGCGCCCGACGGGCTACATCGACCGCGACGTCGCCGCCTGGCTGGCCGCCTCGCTCAGCGGCCGCGACGGCCCGAGCGCGGTGGGCGCCCGGATCGCCATGGAAGTCGTCCGTGAGGCGCAGAGCAGCGCAGAATCGCTGGTGGCCTTCGCCCTCGAAGCCAACCGCCGCGCCCGGGACACGGTTTCGGCCCCGCGGATGACCTTTGCCCTGGCGGCGTGAGCCTCGGAGCAACGCACAGCTTCCGTCCGCGGCGCAACTGATCTATCGGGACAGTCAAGCCGGTGCGCAATCCGGCGATCTCGAAAGCAGTGCGCCAGCGATGTTCGAAAAGATCCTGATTGCCAACCGGGGCGAGATCGCCTGTCGCGTGATCAAGACCGCCCGGAGGATGGGCATCAAGACCGTAGCGGTCTACTCGGATGCCGATCGCGACGCCGTGCACGTCGCCATGGCGGACGAGGCGGTCCATATCGGCCCCGCTGCCGCATCCGAATCCTATCTCGTGATCGAGAAGATCGTCGAGGCCTGCAAGAAGACCGGCGCCCAGGCGGTCCATCCCGGCTACGGCTTCCTGTCCGAGCGCGAGGCCTTCCCGAAGGCGCTCGAAGCCGCCGGCATCGTGTTCATCGGCCCCAACCCGGGGGCCATCGCCGCCATGGGCGACAAGATCGAGTCGAAGAAGGCGGCGGCCGCCGCCGAGGTCTCGACCGTTCCGGGCTTCCTCGGCGTGATCGAATCACCCGAGCACGCCAAGACGATCGCCGACGAGATCGGCTACCCGGTGATGATCAAGGCCTCCGCGGGCGGCGGCGGCAAGGGCATGCGCATCGCCTATTCGGGCGACGAGGTGGCGGAGGGCTTCGCCCGCGCCAAGTCGGAGGCGGCCTCCTCCTTCGGCGACGACCGCGTCTTCATCGAGAAGTTCATCACCGACCCGCGCCACATCGAGATCCAGCTGATCGGCGACAAGCACGGCAATGTCGTCTATCTCGGCGAGCGCGAGTGCTCGATCCAGCGCCGTAACCAGAAGGTGATCGAGGAGGCGCCGTCGCCGCTCCTCGACAAGAAGACCCGCCGCAAGATGGGCGAGCAGGCGGTCGCGCTGGCCAAGGCGGTGAACTACGATTCGGCCGGAACGGTCGAGTTCGTCGCCGGGCAGGACAAGTCCTTCTACTTCCTGGAGATGAACACCCGTCTGCAGGTCGAGCATCCGGTCACCGAGATGATCACCGGCCTCGACCTCGTCGAGCTGATGATCCGGGTCGCGGCCGGCGAGAAGCTGCCGATCACCCAGGACGACGTAAAGCTGAACGGCTGGGCGGTGGAGAGCCGCGTCTATGCCGAGGACCCGACCCGCAACTTCCTCCCCTCGATCGGCCGGCTGACCACCTACCGTCCGCCGGAGGAGGGCCGGCAGGGCACGGCGATCGTGCGCAACGATACCGGCGTGGAGGAGGGCGGCGAGATCGCCATCCACTACGATCCGATGATCGCGAAGCTGGTCACCTGGGCGCCGACGCGCGCCGAGGCGATCGCCGCGCAGGGTGAGGCCCTCGACGCCTTCGCCATCGACGGCATCCGCCACAACATCCCGTTCCTCTCGGCGCTGATGGCCCATCCGCGCTGGCAGGAGGGGCGGCTGTCCACAGGCTTCATCGCCGAGGAATTTCCCGAAGGCTTCACGGCGCCGGAGCCGGCCGGGCCGGTGGCCATCCGCATGATGGCCGCCGCGGCGGCGATCGACCACAAGCTCAACCAGCGCAAGCGCGGCATCTCCGGACAGATGCGCGCCCCGGGCCTCTTCGCCTTCGAGCGCGAGCGCGTGGTGATCCTGGCCGGCCAATCCTATCCCGTGACCGTCGAGCCGGAGGGCGAGGACATCCTCGTGACCCGGGACGACGGCACGGCGCTCACGGTGGCGAGCGCGTGGCGCCCGGGCGAGCCGGTCTGGATCGGCACGATCGGCTCCGAGCGCGTGGCGATCCAGGTGCGCAGCCTGCTCAACGGCGTGTTCCTGCAGCATGCAGGCGCGGCCGCCGAGGGCCGGGTCTATACCCGCCGCGAGGCGGAGCTCGCCGCTCTGATGCCGGTGAAGGAGCAGGCGGGCTCGGGCAAGCAGGTGCTCTGCCCGATGCCCGGACTCGTGAAGCAGATCCTGGTCACCGAGGGCCAGGAGGTAAAGAACGGTGAGCCGATCGCGGTCGTCGAGGCGATGAAGATGGAGAACATGCTCCGCGCCGAGCGCGACGCCACGGTGGCGAAGATCCACGCCAAGGAGGGCGACAGCCTCGCCGTCGACGCGGTGATCCTGGAATTCGCCTGATCGCGGCAGGCGCGTCGCATCCGCCGTCGCGACGGCGGTTCACGACGCGCAGACCAAGCTCCTGGCGACGGCGCTGAACAACGTCGCCGGTGCTTCGCGGTGATCGGCTGCGTCACGCCGATCACCGCCATGAGCTTCGGGATCGCCAATGCGCCCGTCCAGCGGCCGGCGATCGCTTTCTTCGCGGCGATCTGGCCTTGCGCGGCGATGGGCTTACATTGGATCGGGAGGCGCGTGCTGCGGCGCATCAGACCATGGGCTCGGGGGAGATCTTCGTGACATTCGTGATCCCCGCCTTCACGCTGGCACTCGCCTGTGCGGCCATGCGGGCGAACGAGTGGTCGGTCCAGCGCGACGAGCGCAAGCCCGGACGGTAATTCGGGCGCTCGGCCGACCAAGCGCGGCCACATGCCCCTCTATTTCGCCTACGGCGCCAACATGGATGCCGCCGCGATGGCGCTCCGCTGCCCGGTTTCGCGGCTGATCGGTGGCGGGCACCTGCCGAATTACCGCTTCATCATCATGCGTGAGGGCTACGCCTCCGTCGTGCCCGATCCCCGACGCACCGTCTGGGGCATCCTGTGGGAGTTGGCTGTCGACGACATCCCGGCGCTCGACCGCTACGAGGGCGTCGCCGGGGGGCTCTACACGAAGGCGGCGCTCCCGGTCCGCACGGGGGAGGGCGTCAAGCGTGCTCTGATCTATCGCGGATGCTCGACCGCGCCTGGCCGCCCGCGGCCCGGATATCTGGACGCCGTCGTCGCGGCGGCGCGCGCGGCGCAGCTGCCGTCGGCCTATCTCCGGGAACTCAGCAGTTGGGCCCGCGGCCTCCCCGCCTGAGCGCCGCGCACTTGGTACGCGACATGCTTGCCCACGATCGAGCTGGAGGGCGAACGGCAGCACCACGCCTGGCCAGCCATCCATGATTGCGCAGCGCGCCCGTCGGCCAACGATGATTGGCGTGCGCCTGCGAGGGAGAGTTGTACATGTCGTATTTGGCGCCCGCCGATTTCGTGAAGAAGGCCGTCGATGCCGGTGAGGCAAAGGTCTTCATGGCGACCAAGGATACCTTCATCCGGGCCTACATGGCCGGCGCGATCCTGGCGCTCGCCGCCGCCTTTGCGGTGACCGTCAACCAGGCGACCGGTCAGCCTCTGGTCGCGGCGCTGCTGTTCCCGGTCGGCTTCTCGATGCTGTACCTTCTCGGCTACGACCTGTTCACCGGCGTCTGCGTGCTGACCCCGCTCGCCCTGATCGACAAGCGGCCGGGCGTCACCGTCGCCGGCGTCGCCCGCAACTGGGTGCTGGTCTTCTTCGGCAACTTCGCGGGCGCGCTCACCACCGCGGTGTTGATGTCGATCGTCTTCACCTTCGGCTTCGCCACCGAGCCGAACGCCGTGGGCAAGCTCATCGCCGGCATCGGCGAGGCGCGCACCCTCGGCTACGAGAAGTACGGCGCCGCCGGGATGCTGACCCTCTTCGTCCGCGCCATGCTGTGCAACTGGATGGTCTCCACCGGCGTCATCGGCGCCATGCTGTCGACCTCGGTGCCCGGCAAGGTCATCGCGATGTGGATGCCCATCACGGTGTTCTTCTTCATGACCTTCGAGCACTCGGTGGTGAACATGTTCCTGTTCCCGTCGGCGATCCTCATGGGCGGCCACCTGACGGTGATGGACTACCTGCTCTGGAACGAGATCCCGACGCTGATCGGAAACATCGTGGGCGGCATCGCCTTCACGGGCCTGATGCTCTACTCCACCCATGTCCGCACCGGTGCGACGCGGAGCCCGGCCCTGGGTGCCGGCGTCCGTCGCCCGATCGCGGCCGAGTAAGGCCATCCCGGCCCGCGTCGCCAGGCGCGGGCCCAGAGAGACGAAGCGGCGCCTGCATGAGCGAGACCCGGACGATTTCAGTCATCGTCACGGGCCGCGTCCAGGGCGTCTCCTACCGGGCCTGGACGCAGGCGGAAGCCCGCGCCCGGGGCCTCTCGGGTTCCGTGCGCAACCGCGACGACGGCACGGTCGAGGCGGTGTTCAGCGGCCCACCGGAGGCCGTGGCGGCGATGGAGGCCCTGTGCCGGTCGGGTCCCGCCGGTGCGCGCGTGACCGACGTGGCCGTGCGTGCCGGCGGCGACGTGCCGCCCGGCGGCGGATTCCGGATCCTGCGCGACTGACCTCGGCGGCGCGGGTTCAGTACGCGCCCGCGGGCTGATATGCGGGATCGCCCCCTCGCGAATCCGCCATCCGGAGACCATGAACGACTTCTCCGCCGGCAGCGCCGCCTTCTCGCACCTCGACCTCGGGGCGCTGCTCTACTTCATCGTCGCCTGGGTCGCCTACGGCCTCTCCGTGGGCCGGCTGCGCGGACGGATGGTCTCCCTCAGCCAGATCATGAACGGCCACCGGGCCAACTGGGCGCGCCAGGTCATCGGCCGCGACAACCGGGTGGTCGATACGCAGATCAACGCCTCCCTGCAGAACGGCACGGCCTTCTTCGCCTCGACGTCACTGATCGCCCTGGGCTCCGTCCTCACCCTGTCGCGGTCCGGGGACGATGTCCTGAACCTGTTCGCGACGCTGCCCTTCGGGACGGTGGCCAACCGCCTGACCTGGGAGTTGAAGGTCGCCGGCCTCGCACTGATCTTCGTCTACGCGTTCTTCAAGTTCGCCTGGGCCTACAGGCTGTTCAACTACACGGCCATCCTGCTCGGCGCCGTGCCGCCGAAGGGATCCGGCGCGAGCGACACCGAGATGCTGCGGGCCGTGCGGCGGCTCGCGGCCATGAACGTCAGCGCCGGGCGTCACTTCGCCCGCGGACAGCGGGCGTTCTTCTTCGCGCTCGCCTATCTGGGCTGGTTCATCAGCCCCTACATCCTGTTCGTCTCGACGACCGCCGTGGTGATCATCATGTGGCGCCGCCAATTCGCCTCAGAGATCCGCAAGGCGCTTCTGGAAGCCGGGGAGGGACCGCACGAGGGGCCGCTCGACGCTCCGCTCCTGTCGCCCGCCGAGGAGGCACGCACATGACCGACGCACGACCCGACGACGACGCCATCGAGACGACGATGCTGCGCCTCGTGACCGAGCGCGGCGCCGACAAGACCGTCTGCCCCTCGGAAGTCGCCCGCGCCCTCGGCGGTCCGCATCCGGATGGCTGGGGGCCACTGATGCAGCCCGTGCGACGGATCGCGGTGCGGCTCGCCCATGCCGGGCGCATCGCGATCCTGCGAAAGGGAAAGGCCGTCGATCCGGACGATTTCCGGGGCGTCTACCGGCTGTCGTTGCCGGGCTCGGGCGCGGGAAGCCAGTCGGGCGTGTAGCCGGACCAGCGGTAGACGGCGAGGCCGATCCACTCCTTGATCGCGAGGTCGAACTGGAGGAGCCCGTCCGAGGCGAAGCCGTGGACACGGGTCACGTCACCCCAGCCGCGGGTCCGGTAATCCACCGGGAAGGCGTCCACCGTGAAGCCCGCTTGGCGGAAGCAGCCGATCGCCCGCGGCATGTGCCAGGCCGAGGTGACGAGCAGCCAGCGCTCGCCGGGCTTCGGCTGCACCAGAGCGGCCGAGAAGGCGGCGTTCTCCTGCGTGTTGCGTGAGCGGTTCTCCAGGATGAGGCGCGTCCGCGGCACGCCGATCACATCCGCCTGCCGACTGACGATGTCGGCCTCCGCGATGCCGCCGGCGATGAAGCCGCTGCCGCCGGAGAAGACCAGCCGCGCCCCGGGAAAGCGGCGGGCGAGGTCGGCGAGGTAGATCGGTCGCTCGCCGGCATCGTTGACGACGATCTGATCCCGCGCTTCCGAGAGGCCGGCCTCGATCCCGCCCCCCAGCACGATGATCCCCGCCGGTGCCGGACCGTCGGCCGGATAGGGCGGGAACCGCTGCTCGAGGGGCAGCAGGACCATTTCCGACACCGGCGACAGGCCGCCTGCGGCGAGCAGCAGCGCGCCGAAGAGCGCGCATCCGAACCCGGTTCTGCGCCACCGCGTCATCGCCGTCAGGCCGAGGCCGACCAGGATGGCGAAGATGCAGAAATTGGAGGGCGTGATCAGGAAGAAGATCAGCTTCGAAGCGGGGAAAAACACGGATCTCAAGCCGGCTTCGTCTCGGATTCGAACCGGGCCAGGGCGGCGGCATCCGGCGGAAGCAGGCTCGCGAGCGTGGCGCCCCGCTCCACCTCGCGCTGGATCCAGAGATCGAGACGCTGCTGCTCCACGGCTTCGAGGGCGACGCGCTCGGCGATCGCGGCCGGCACGGCGACGATTCCGGTGGATTCGCACACGAGGATGTCGCCCGGATGGATCGCCGCCCCTCCGCAGGCCACCCGCTCCTGCGTGCCGACCAGGGCGAGGGTGCCCCCGGCGGCTGCCGGCCGGCTCCAGGCCGGGATGCCGATCTCGTCCGGCAGGGCCGCGTCGGTCACGAGGCCGACGGCGCCCCGCTGGGCGAGCCGCGCGGCCAATATCGCCCCGAACGGCAGGGCGAGGCCGGACGC
The DNA here is from genome assembly GCF_003254375.1 of Methylobacterium sp. XJLW. Classification (NCBI taxonomy): domain Bacteria; kingdom Pseudomonadati; phylum Pseudomonadota; class Alphaproteobacteria; order Hyphomicrobiales; family Methylobacteriaceae; genus Methylobacterium; species Methylobacterium sp. XJLW. The sequence goes on from NZ_CP016429.1 coordinate 3,965,306, forward strand.
GGCGGCATCGATCACCACGACCGCGCCGTCCGGCACTGCGTCGATGGCGGCGGCGAGGTCGCCGGCGGCATCGTCACGGGCTGGAATCATCCGCATCGTGTAGGCGGGGCCGACGACGGCGCCGCTGCCGCGCGCCGAGAGGCCGTGCGGGGTGAAGGCCTTCACGCCGGCCCGCGTCAAGGCGCGGGCGAGGCTCGCCGGGGTGACGGCGGAGAGCGCATCGCGCAGGGTCGGATCGATGGCCATCGGGGGCTCCGTGAAAGGCCGGCCCCGGTCCGGGCGGCGCGGTCGGGAAAGGTGGATCGCGCCGGCGCGCCGGCAAGTCCGAGGGGGCCGTCAGGCGATGGGCTCGCCCAGGGCGCGGGCGGCGCCGGGCCGGGCGGCCACCCGCTCGTACCAGAGGTGCAGCGCCGGGCGCTCGATCCGCTCGGCCGGCAGGTTCAGCCAGCGATGCGCCGCGCAGCCGAGGGCGATGTCGGCGATGCTGAAGCCCTCGCCGACCATGTAGGTCCGCTCCGCGAGATGGCGGTCGAGGATCGCGGCCATGGCCTCGCTCTTCTCCAGCGAGGCGGCGATCAGGGCACGGTCGGGCTCGGCCGCCCGGTAGAGTTGCCAGAACGCGTCGCGCATGGCGGGCGTGAAGCTCGTGGCCTGCCAATCGACCCATTGCTCCACGTGGGCGCGCGCCCGCGGATCCGCCGGCAAGGCCAGGGCCGGACTGGTCGCCGCGAGGTAGCGCAGGATCGCGTTGGATTCCCAGAGGACAAAGCCGTCCTCCTCCAGCGTCGGGACGAGACCGTTCGGGTTCAAGGTGCGGTAGCCGGGATCGTTGACGACCCCGTGGGCACCGCCGGCCGCGACCCGCTCGTAGGGCAGGCCGGCCTCGTCGAGCCCCCATACGGCCTTCTGCACGTTCACCGAGGTGAGGCGGCCCCAAAGCCTGCGCATGGTCGAAGAGTCTCCGTCACACCTTGGGCGGGTAGGCATGATCCTGCCCGTTCGGATCGGTCACGCGGACCCCGTCCCCCGTCTCGCGGAGGTAGCCGGGGCCGATCGGCACCTTGCCGTGCCCGCCGGGAATGTCGAGCACATAGGTCGGCTGGGCGAGGCCCGAGAGGCGGCCGCGCAGGGCGCGCATCAGCTCCTGCCCCTCGGGTACACCCGTGCGGAGATGGCCCGTTCCGGGGGCCAGATCGCCATGATGGAGGTAGTAGGGCTTGATCCGGTTCTCGACGAGAACTCGCATCAGCGCCTCGAGGGTCGCGGCCTCGTCGTTGACGCCGCGCAGGAGCACCGACTGGCTCACCAGGGGGATGCCCGCATCGACCAACCGGGCGCAGGCGGCGCTGGCAGCGGCGGTGAATTCCCGCGGATGGTTGGCGTGGATGGCGACGAAGACCGCCCGCCCGAAGCGCTTGAGCGCCTGGACGAGCGCATCGGAGACGAGATCGGGTTTCACCACGGGCACGCGGGTATGGACCCGCATCACCCGGACATGCGGGATGGCGGCGAGGCGCTCCGCGATGACGCCGAGGCGGCGCGGCGAGAGCGCGAACGGGTCGCCGCCGGTGAGCACCACCTCCCAGATCCGCGGATCCTGCGCGATGTAGGCGAGGGCGGTGTCGAGCTCGGCGTCGGTGAGCGTCCCGAGGCCGTCGGGTCCGACCATCTCCCGGCGGAAGCAGAAGCGGCAATAGACCGGGCAGACATGGAGCGGCTTCAGCAGCACGCGGTCGGGATAGCGATGCACGATCCCGGTCACGGGGGCGTGGGCGGCGTCGCCGATCGGGTCGGCGCGCTCCTCCGGCGTCGCCACGGCCTCCTCGGCCCGGGGGACGAACTGGCGGCCGATCGGATCGTCGGGATCCTGCGGGTCGATCAGTTCGGCCATGTCGGGCGTCACCGAGACGGCGTAGCGTGCGAGGACGGCGCCGAGGGCTTCGGCCTCCGCCCCGGAGATCAGGCCGGCGGAGAGAAGGTCGTCCGCGCTGCGCAGGGCCCGGTTCATGGCCGCGTCTCCGCCACGGGTGTCCAGATCACGTCCTCGATCCGGGTCGCCCCGCAGGCCAGCATCGCCAAGCGGTCGAAGCCCAGGGCGATCCCGGACGCCTCCGGCATGACGGCGAGCGCCGCGAGGAAATCGTCGTCGATCGGGTAGCGCTCGCCGTAGACGCGCTGCTTCTCAGCCATCTCCGCCTCGAACCGGCGGCGCTGCTCCTCCGGGTCGGTCAGCTCGCCGAAGGCGTTGGCGAGTTCGACGCCGCAGGCGTAGAGCTCGAAGCGCTCGGCCACGCGCGGATCGTGCGGCGCCGGACGGGCGAGGGCGGCCTCGCTGATGGGGTATTCGCACAGGATGGTCGGGCGGCCGAGGCCGAGATGCGGCTCGATCCGCGCGACGAGGACGCGGGAGAACAGGTCGGCCCAGGTGTCGTCCGGGACGACCCGGAGCCCGACCCCGGCGACGGCGGCGGCCAAGGCATCTCGATCGGTCGCACCGCTCGGCGTGACGCTGGACAGGAGGTCGATCCCGGCGAAGCGGTCGAAGGCCTCCGCCAGGGTCAGGCGCTCCGGTTCCGCGAAGGGATCCGTCTCCCGGCCGCGGAAGACGAGACGACGGGCGCCCGCGGTCTCGGCCGCGCAGGCGAACAGCGCGGCGCAATCCGCCATCAGCGCCGTGTAGGCGGCGCCGGCCCGATACCATTCGAGCATGGTGAACTCGGGATGGTGCAGCGGCCCGCGCTCGCGGTTGCGGAACACGCGGGCGACGCTGAACAGCCGCGTCTCGCCCGCGGCCAGAAGCTTCTTGCAGGCAAACTCCGGTGAGGTGTGAAGGTAGAGGGGCGTGCGGGCACCGCTGGCGCCGATCGCCTCCGTGGCGAAGGCCGACAGATGCGCTTCGTTGCCGGGCGAGACCTGGAGGCAGGCGGCCTCGGCCTCGATGAAGTCGCGGTCGGAGAACCATGCGCGGAACGCCGCGAGGATGCGGTTGCGCAGGAGCAATGCCGGGCGCCGGTCGGCGTGGCGGCCGGCTGACCACCAGGGGGAGGCCGCGCCCGTCACGACCGGCCTCCGCGTCCGCTACGGAGCGAGTCCGGCCGGCTCCGACCGTACGGCGTCGCGTTCTGGAGCACTCTCAATCCTCGGCCCTGACTGGCTCCGGACCGCGGAGACGCGCCGCGGCCGAGGCTGTGTGCCATCGACGGTTCACGCCCGCCCGCTGGCAACCGCGGCGCAGATGCGATAGTGGCGGGGTCCGAGATGCAGCGCCCGCGCTTGGCGCGTGCCGGCCCCCATGTCAATGCAGGACGCAATTCCGTGAAGGTGATCGCCTCAACGCTCCGTAAGGGCAATGTCGTCGAGAAGGATGGCAAGCTCTACGTGATCCTGTTCGCCGAGAACATCCACCCCGGCAAGGGCACGCCGGTGACCCAGCTCGACATGCGCCGGATCACGGACGGCGTGAAGGTGTCCGAGCGCTACCGGACGACCGAGCAGGTCGAGCGCGCCTTCGTGGAGGATCGCGAGCACACCTTCCTGTACAGCGATGGAGAGGGGTTCCACTTCATGAACCCCGAGAATTACGAGCAGATCGCCGTACCGGAGGACGTGGTGGGCGATGCCGCCCCGTATCTCCAGGAGGGCATGGCGGTGATGCTCTCGGTCCATAACGGCGTCCCGCTGACGATCGAGCTGCCGCAGCGCGTGACCCTGGAAGTCGCCGAGACCGAGCCGGTCCTCAAGGGCCAGACCGCCTCCTCGTCCTACAAGCCCGCGACCCTGTCGAACGGCGTGCGCACGACCGTGCCGCCCCATATCGCGGCCGGCACCCGCGTCGTCGTCATGACGGCCGACGGTTCCTACGTCGAGCGCGCCAAGGACTGATCCGGTCCTCGCCGGTCGCCGGGCCCGGGCGGTTCGGCGCCGGGCTCAAGGCGCGGCCCGCGCGGCCGCGTCCAGGGTGGCGTAGCAGGCCTGCGAGAGCCCCTGCGCGCGCAGGCGCTCCGTCCCGCTGAAGGGGCGCCCATCCTCCCGGAACAGATCCTCGCGGAGCAGCGCCTCCGACGTGCAGCGCGCGGCGATGCGGCAGAGCGCCGGCTCGCCGCCCGTGCGGGTGCAGATCGTCACGTAATCGGCGCGGAACGCCCGCAGCCCGGCGCGTGGATTGGCGCCGATCACCGTGACGACACCGGTCAGCAGGGCCAGCAGAACGGGCTGGTGGATGAGGTAGATCGCGAGGCTGTGGCGGCCCGCGAAGGTGGCGGCGCGCCCCAGGCGCGTGCGTGGAGCCCAGGCCCCGAGGCGCGAACGGGCAAGCTTCGGCAGCGCCAGACGACCCAGGACGATCCCGGCCAGAACCAGCCCGAACCAGGGGAAGAGCGGCACGTAATCGTTCGTCCGCGGCACGACCGAGCCCAGGCCGAGAAAGGACAGGGCTGCGGCGTCGAAGATGGGCGCGTGCACAACATGCGGTGCGGCGAGGAAAGCGGCGGCCGTGACGGCCGTGACGGGAACCGGCAGGAACAGGAACGGCAGCCCCAGCAGGCTCGAGACGGCGATGCAGTGGAGCACGCCGAAGAACACGAAGGCGTCCGGGAACATGACCAAGGTGCCGAGGGTCACGAGCAGCGCCGCCCCGCCGATCCGCGCGAACCGCAGCAGGGTCGGCCGGACCCGGACGCCCCGGCCGTTCATCAGCACCAGCCCGACGCCGACCAGCAGCAGGAAGCTTCCGGCGATCGCCTCGGCGGCGTGCCGGCCCAACGGGGTCAGCGCGTAATTCTCCGCCGTCAGCCGCAGATGGCCGAGATCCCAGACCGTGTGGTAGCTCGCCATCGCCACCAGGGCTGCGGCCCGGGCGGCGTCGATGACCGGCAATCGGCGCTGCGCAGCCGGTGATACGGAGACGGGGCGGTCGAGGGTGACGTCAACGGACATGATGGTGCTCCCAAACCATGTCGGCGCCGCCCTTTCCACCGGAACCGGCTCGGGTCGCCTCGGCCCACCGTGACGCAGGCGCGAAGGCTCTCGGAAACGTGAAGGCGGTGGGCGGGCGAATGCGCGGCGACGGTCCGCAGCAGGGGATCGGAAAAACCCTTCGGCGGCCGCGGCGCTTAAACCCCGGTTTCCCCGGTAGCTGCGACCGATCGACTGTTGCGGCCCCGCCTCCGTGCGCCAAGATTGCAACTTCGCGGGGCTCATCAGCCGGCCAAATGGGCTTCCCGGACATCAGGACTTCGTTAATCTTGCCGGGAGAGCGCGCGGCGTGATTCGGTGTAGGTTGCTCGGCCATGTCTGACGAACGCGGATCCGGGCCAGAGAACCCCGAACGGTTGCCGGTCGCCCGAACCGGCGAACAGGGTCAGTACGAGGACGAGGCTCTCGATCTCGTCGAGGTGGCGGGGCGCATCAAGTGGTTCGACGTCTCGAAGGGCTTCGGCTTCATCGTGCCCGACGACGGCGCGCCGGACATCCTGCTGCACGTGACCTGTCTGCGTCGCGACGGGTATCAGGCCGCGAGCGAGGGCGCACGCATCGTCGTGGAAGCCGTCGAGCGCCCACGGGGCTGGCAGGCGTTCCGGGTGATCTCCCTCGATCAGGCCACGGCGGTGCATCCGTCCGAGATGCCCATGCCGCGCACCCACGTTACCGTGACGCCGACCAGCGGATTGGAAACGGCCGTCGTGAAGTGGTTCAACCGCCTGCGCGGGTTCGGCTTCCTCACGCGGGGCGACGGAACGCCTGACATCTTCGTGCACATGGAGACGTTGCGGCGCTACGGGATCGCCGAGCTGAAGCCCGGGGAGTCCGTCCTCGTCCGCTATGGCGACGGCTCGAAGGGCGTCATGGCGGCCGAGGTCCGGCTGATCGACGGGGCGATGCCCGCCTCGCATTAGTTTGCGCCCTCCCGGCGGCGCGCCGCCTGCGCCATAGGCTTGGCGAATCGGCGGAAATCCAGCGCCGGATTCCCCTGTCGCACATCCTGGTCTAACACCGGCGCCGGGCGCGCGGGCCCGCGCGCCATTCCTCGAGAGGCTTGAGCCTGTGAGATCCATATTCCGCGCCGCCTCGGCGGCCGCACTAGCCTGTCTCGCCTTGAGCGCGGTCGGCCCGGCCCCGGCTGCTCGGGCGCAGGCTGCGGCGCGCGCCGCTGCGGTCAAGTCGGAGCCGCTGACGATCATCACGAAGTCCGGACCCAAGCGCTTCGACGTCGAGGTGATGCGCGACGACGCCGCCCGCGCCCGGGGCCTGATGTTCCGTCGGCACATGGCGGGGGACCACGGCATGCTGTTCGATTTCGAGCAGGACCAGCCCGTCACCATGTGGATGAAGAACACCTATCTGCCTCTCGACATGGTCTTCATCCGCGCCGACGGGACGATCAGCCGGATCGCGGCCGATACCGAGCCGCTCTCCACCGCGATCATCGCTTCGGGCGGCCCCGTCCTCGCGGTCCTGGAACTGAATGCGGGAACCGCGGCGAAGCTCGGGATCGCGCCGGGCGACCGGATCGAGCACGCCATGTTCAAGGCCCGCTGACGTCCATCCCGGCCCGCGAACGCACCGGGAACAAGTGCCTTGACCGCCGCCGAATTCCGCGCCAGTGTTCCGGCAATGTTCCGGTGCGCCGGAAGGCAGGTTCAGGGCGGAGGACCCGATGGGCAACGCAGCCGCGGCCGAACTGTTCGGCAATGACGACTGGTCGGTCCAGACGGACGGGATCGAGCACCGGGAGACCGGCTATTTCATCGCGCGCGGCGCCCTGGCAATGCGCCGGGCCGAGGGCTTGTGGGACTGGCCGCTGCAGATGGCCGAGAAGCGCTGGTGCCGGCCGAGCCTGTTCCGGGAAGCCTTCCTGGCGGCCCTCGACCGCTTCGGCATTGCGCGCGACGCCGAGCTGATCCGGTCCTTCGCACTGGGCTACGGCATCCGCGCGGTGGTCGCACCGGCCGCCGACACCTTCGTCAGCCTGGGTGAGATGCTGACGCCGCGCGAGACGCTTGAACCGATCCGGGTGACCGTGCGCCGGCCGGCGCGGGCCCTGGCTGCCGCAGGGGCGTGACGGACCAGCGGCGGGCGGATGATTTGACCCGGGCCGCCGCACGCGGATAGCCCTCATCCTTGAAGCAAGGGAGAGAGCATCATGGCGGATCACGACCGGGCTGGACTCGACGGGCTGATCACGCCGCCCTTGTCCCGGCGAGGCTTCGTGATGACGAGCCTGATGAGTGGCTTGACCCTCGCGACCACCCGCGTGGAAGCTCAGGTGATCCACACGGACCCGACCGGCATTGAGGCCGGCGAGGTCAAGATTCCGGCCGCAGACGGGCCGATGCCGGCCTATCGGGCGGTTCCGGAGGGCACCGGCCCCTTCCCGATCGTTCTGGTGATCGAGGAGATCTTCGGCGTCCACGATTATATCAAGGACATCTGCCGCCGGCTCGCGAAGGCCGGCTACTGCGCGGTGGCGCCCGAACTCTACGCCCGCCAGGGCGATCTCTCGACCATGTCGGATCCCACGCAGATCATCCGGGACGTCATCGCGAAGACGCCGGACGCGCAGTGGATCGGCGACCTCGATGCGGCGGCCGCCTGGGCGGCTTCGGCGGCGAAGGGTGATCCGAACCGGCTCGGCGTCATGGGCTGGTGCCGGGGTGGACGCGACGTGTGGCTGTACGCGGCGCATCGTCGCGACCTGAAGGCGGCGGTCGCTTGGTACGGGCCTGTCGGCGGCGAACGCACCGACATTCAGCCGCGCACCGCCGGCGACGTGGCCGCCGAGATCCACGCTCCGCTGCTCGGCCTGTATGGGGGAGCCGATACCGGTATCCCGGTAAAGGCCGTAGAAGAGGCGCGCGATCGTGCTCTGTCTGCGGGCAAGAGCGTCGAGATCGTGATCTATCCGGATGCGCCGCACGGCTTCCACGCGGATTACCGTCCGAGCTACCGGCGTGAGGCTGCCGAGGATGGCTGGACACGCGCTCTGGCTTTCCTGAAGTCACACGGTGTCGGCTGAAAAGACGTCATCGACGGTCGAGCGAACGCGTTCTGCGTTGGCTGTGTTGCCCAAGACACGGCCTCAATTTCTCAATTGTGCAAGGATCAAAGGAGGATCTGTGCCCGCGCGGGTGTGGCCCTTCGCGGCGTTCGGGCGTTGAACCGATCGAAGCGACCGCCGTTCAGCCCCTGTAGAGTGTCCTGGCCCATGAGCGAATCGGTACAGCCTGGCCAGAAGCCCGTGATCCTCGTCGTGGAAGACCAGCCCGACGAGCGCTTCCTCGCGGCCACGCTGCTGGAGGATACGGGCTTCACGGTCATCGAAGCCGAGACCGCCGATCGCGCCCTGGCCATTCTCAATGATCGCGCGGACGAGGTCAGCGTGGTGTTCTCGGACGTCCGGACCCCCGGGCCGATCGGCGGTTTTGAACTGGCGCGGATCATCGGCGTGACCTGGCCGCGCGTGCGGGTCCTCCTCACCTCCGGCGATGCCGGCGACCAGCCGAGCGACCTGCGCGTCTCGGCGACGTTCATCCCGAAGCCCTGGCGCGCCGAAGACATCCTCGCCTGGGTGGAACAGGCCGCCGGCCGGCCGTCCACCGAGCCCGGACCGTCCGTTATCGGACCGGGCGGCAAAATAATCCCCACCGGCCTGGAAACCTGAGGCGGCCACACAGTTGTACGCCACTCCGGAGCAGCAGCCCCCGGACATGCGCAGTACACTTGACCCGCGGCACCGCCATGAAGATCGTTGCAATCAACCACGCCGATTCCCTGCGCCGGCCCGGCGCCCGGGATACGGTCGAGTCCGTCCTTCTCGATACGGTCCGCGAGGGGCTGCTCAGCGTCTACGGCGCAGCGGAGCACGACATTCCGGCGGAGATGGCAGCGATCGTGCGGCGGCTCGACCGTCCGGATATGACGCGGTGCATGCTGTCCTGAGGCTCGACCGCCGAAGCTTGGCGGAAGACTGAGGCGATGAGTCGCCAAGGCGAGAGAATCTGCTATTCAGCGCATTCTGACCTGCCGACGCCAAGCGTCTCTCAGTCGAGTCCCTGATGCGTCTCACAGTTCTTCGCGGATCGCTGACTGCAGCCGCGATCATGACCCTGGCCGGCCTCGTATCCGTCCAGGCGGCGACGCCGCCCGCCCAGCCTGCCGATGGGGCGGGGGGTGCGGGTGACCGCAAGGCCACGATCACCAAGCGGCTGCTCGGGCGCGGCACGGCCTCCACCTATGCGTTCTACGCAGCGGGCGCTGCGCCGGAGGCGGGACGGCCCGTCGCCATCGTCCTGCACGGCTGGGGGGCGGTCAATCCGCAGAGCTATGGCGGCTGGATCGACCATCTCGCCCGCCAGGGCTGGCTCGTCCTGTTCCCCCGGTTTCAGGAGGTCAACCGGACGCGACCGGCCGATGCCCCGGCCATCGCGGAAGGCTTGGTCAAGGCCGCGCTTGCGGAACTTGCGACGGAGAGCGAGGCCAAGCCCGATCTTGGCCGCGTCGCGATGATCGGCCACCTCGCCGGCGCGCCGCTCGCCATGGATCTCGCAGCGGCCGCGAAGGCGCAGGGCCTACCGGTTCCGAAGCTGATCTTTGCGGCGACGCCCGGCGGTATCGCCAGCGGGCCGAAATCCAGAGGTATCGCGCTGACCGACCTGGCGGCGATCGACCCATCCACGCTCCTCGTGGCCATGGTCGGCGACAAGGACACGCGGGCTGCCGACCTCGCGGCGAAGCGTCTCCTGCGCGAGGCCAGCGGCGTGCCGCTGGACCGCAAGTTGTTCGTGCGGGTCCTTTCGGACGATCATGGCTTCCCGGCCCTTACGGCGACGCTGGCCGCCCCTGCGGGCGTCGACAGCGCCTATGACGGGGGCAACATCAAGCCCGCTCCGGAGCCCAAGGATGCGCCTAAGGAGTCGACCAAGCCGCCGCCGTTCCGCTGGTCCGCCGACATGGCCTTGACCGGCGAGCAGCAGACGCTGGTCTCGCAGATCAATCTCGCCCGGGTCGATGCCCTGGACTATCTCGGTTTCTGGAAGACCTTCGACCTCGCCGCCGCCGCGGCCTTCGCCGGGTCGGATGCGACGGCGCTGAAGAACAATCCACGCCTGGCCGACATGGAGCGCTGGAGCGACGGTTGGCCGGTGAAGCGGCTCGCCGTCGAGACGCCCCGGCCCACGCCGGCCGCGCAGGCGGGGACGCCGGCATCCGCGCCCGCAGGCCGCAAGCGCTGAGATCGGCGGTTCCGGCAGCTTGGCCCTGGCGCGGGGCTTGCTAATCTCCTTCCGTTCGACACGGGAGCGCGATCATGCCCGAGTTCGTCGCCAGCCTGCTGGCCGCTGCAGCCTTCTGCCTGACATTGCTCGCGCTGAACGCGCTGACGCGGCTGCTGATCCAGGCGCATTTCGCGCCCTCGGATCTCGGCGAGACCGGCCTCCTGCAAATCGGCGGCGCGCTGGTGATGGCCCGGGCGGCCTACCGCCGGGCGCCGCACCGCCGCATGGGCTGAGCCTCAGCGCAGGAAGGCGCCGAACGAGCGCGGGCCGTTGCCGGTGGGGATGGTCGCCAGCACCTTGAGCGTCTTGGAATCGAGGACGCTCAGGGTGTTGTCGCCCCAATTGGCCACGTAGAGGCGGCCGTCCGAATCCGCGGCGATCCCTTCCGGATGATCGCCGACATCGACGTCGGCGATCGGCTTCAGAGTGGCGAGGTCGAACGCCGTGACGCTGCCGGCATATTGGTCGGTGACGAAGCCGCGCCCGCCGGCGAGGGCGATCACGTAAGGCCGGCGGCCGGTCGGCACGCGGCCGATCTCGCGCCCGGTCTTCAAATCCAGAACCGAAACATCGTCCCCGGTGACATTGGCCGTGTAGGCGCGCCCGGCCGCGGCATCGAGGGTGATGCCGAACGGATGCTGCCCCACGGGAATGACGGAGCTCTCCCGTCGGGTCGCTGTATCCACGACGGAGACCGTGTCGGCCTCGCGGTTGGCGACATAGAGCGTTCCGCCATCGGGGCTGACGGCGATTCCCGAGGGCGAGGCGCCGACCGCGATCTCGCCGTCCGGGACCAGCGTACCGTCGCGCTCGGTCAGCACGAACAGACGGTGCCCGTACCAGTCGGCCACGTAGACGGTGCCGCCCCGCGGGTCGGCCGCGACGCCGAGCGGCCCGCCGGGCAGCGGCACCTCGGCGAGGACGCGGCCGGCATCGAGATCGAGGATCGCGAGACCGTGCCCCTCCGGACGCGTGACGTAGGCGCGCCGGCGATCGGGCGACAGGGCGATCCCGGCCGGGGCCCCGTCGACGGGGATGCGGCGCACCACCGTCCGGGTGGCCAGATCGACGATCTCGACCGCGCCGCCGAGCTGCGCGGTGACGATGGCCTCCCGGGCCGGTTCGGCTCGGGAGGCGGTTGCGATGAGAACGAGGCCGGCGGCGAGGGCCGCGCGGCCCCGAGACAGGCTCACGAGCCCTTCTCGACCTTGGCCTTCAGGTTGGCGAGGCTCGCCTTGATCCAGTCGCCGACGCCCTTCTCGGAAGCCTCGTCGTTCAGATCCGGCGGCGGATCGTTGTTCATGTAGCCGCGATAGAAGGCCGCCTTCCACTCGACCTTCGACTTGGCGTTGCCCTCGGGCTCGACCGTGATCGTCGCCGAGTAGTCGTTCGCCGGAAGATCCTTCACGTCGACCTTGTCGATGTAATAGGAGAACAGCTTGTCATCGGGCTTGTACTTGTTGCTGGTCTCCTGGATCTGATCGCCGTTCTTCAGGGTCAGGACACGCTTGAACTTGCCGGCCGGATCGCCGTTGAGCTCCGTCTTGGTGACGTTCTGCATCCAGTCGGAATTCTTCATATCGCCGAGCACGGCCCAGACCTTGTCGGCGGGGGCGTTGATCTCGATCGACTCGGTGATCTTGCGCCGGGTTGGGCCGTGGGCCTGCGCGGTAGCCGCCACTAGGGCTGCCGTGGCCGCCAGGGCCAGGGTGATTTTCTTCATCTTGTCCTTCTCCTCCCGCCCTCAGCGGTCGTCGCGATCGAGAACGCGCGCCTCGGGGCCGAGCGCCGCCGCGACCTTGTCCTCGATCCAACCCCAGGCCTCGCGCTCGCGCGGTCCAGCGGTCTTGCCGATGGCGATGGCGAGGTAGGCCATCTCCGTCAACACCTTATCGGGCTCCAACATGTGGAGCCGGGTCGAAAGAATGGCGCCTTCGAGGACGGCGGCCTGCGCGCGGTTATAGCCGATGAACGGCTGATGCGCGGCGCTGTGGACCATGCGGCCGCGGAAGCGCGGCCGCGTCTCGTGGGCCTCGACGGCGGCGACGGCGAACTCCGCGTGGCCGAAACTGTCGGCGAGGCGGCGGCCCTCGATCGCCGTGCAGGGCAGCGTCGGCCATTCGCGTCGGCCGGTCACCGCGCCGGCGATCACCCGGATGTCGCGGGGGCTCGAGGCTGCGAAGCAGGGGTTGGCCTCCAGATTGGCGATGGTCGGCGACGGCCGGAACGGCGCGAGGACGTAGCCGTCATCCTCGCCGATCAGTCCGAACGGAACGAGGTGCAGTTCGCCCGCCGGGGACAGGGTCGTGACGATGGTCTCGAGGATCAGCGGCATGGCCTCACGCCTTGTCGGCGGGGACGAGGCGCCCGCAGACCAGCTTCGTCGGCGGGTCCTGCGGACGCTCGGGCGCGGCCTCGGCCCGCACCCGGGCTTCGGGAATGGTCTCGGGCGGCGTTGCGCCGGCCTCGGGCCCGGTCAGCCGGGCATCGCGTGTCCCCGGTGGCGGCGCATCGGGTCCCGAATGCCGGGTATGGCCGGCCTTCTTGAAGGCGGTGGCATCCTCGATGTCGGCGTCCGCGGCGCAGCCCCAGTCGAGCGCTTCGTCCTGGACGTAGCGCTTGCCGAGCCGCCACGCCGTCTCCGCCTTGGCCAGTTCGGCGCCGAGATAGAAGGCGTGGGCGCCGTCGCTAGCCACATCGAGTTCGGGGAAGAAGGCCATCGCGTCGGTGCCGACCCTGTGGATGTCGCGATTGTAGAGGTGGATCCCGTCTTCGGCGGTCACGATCCGGTAATTCGGGTCGCGCACCTCCGCGGCGGCCTGGGCGATCTCGTCGGCCGTCTGCACGAACGGGCGCTTGTCGTGGAGGGCAAGCAGCGCCCGACCGTATCCCTTGGGCAGCGCGGAATCGGCCTTGGCCGCGTACATGACCCGTCGGGCGGCGTCGTGCTCCTCGACGGTGCGCCGGGTGTGGTTGGAGACCTGCACGATCAGCACGTTGCCGATCGACAGCTCCGAGCACATGCCGACGAGCAGCGCGGTGACGCCGAGGGAATCGGCCTCGGTCAGCTCGGTGAGATTGCCGGTGCCCATCATCATGTCGATCTCGGGCCAGCGGGCGCGGGTGTCGCGGTAGCGCGCGATCGAATCGACGAAGCCGTGATGGATCGGCTCCAGGATCGGATCGGCGAGGAAGGGGCGTCCCGCCTTCAGCATGCGCTCGATCGCGCGATCCAGGGAGGGCAGGTCGTCCGGCCGCAGGGGCACGAGGATCGGCACCGCGTCGGTCTCGAAGGCGAGATCGAGGGTCTCCTCATTCAGGCTCAGCAGGAAGTCGGCGCCGGCCCCGGCGCCCCGGACCAGCTCCTCGCGGGAGAAGGAATCGACGCTGACCTTCAGGCCTGCGCCCTTGAGGGCCTGGACGGACTCCTCGAGATGCGGAAACGGAGTGTCGGGCAAGCCGCCGAGATCGATGACGTCCGAGCCGCGCTGGGCGAGATCGAGGCCCTTGGCGACGATCTGCGCGACACTCATCTTCGACGCATCCACGATCTCCGAGAAGATCCGGAGGTCGTGCCGGGACAGATCGACCTTGCGCGCGGTCAGGCCGAGCCAGGCCGGCAGGTCGACCACCTCGTCGGGTCCCCGCTCCACGGGCACACCGAAATGGGCGGCGAGATGCTCCGGGTTGGCCCGGCACCGGCCCGGAAGGATGATCCGGGTGGCGCCCTCGGGGAGGACGATCCGTCGGCGGATGATCTCCTCGGTCATCAGCGCCGCGACCTTCACGCCGGCATCCGCGATGCTCCAGTGCAGATTCTCCGGCAGCCCCGCCGCGACCTTCTCGAGCCGCGCCCGGGCCAGACGGCCGGTGACGAAGACGATGTGCTCGGGGGTGCTCACGCGGCCGTCCTCGTCTCGACCGCAACGCGGCACTGCGGGCCCCAGATCTCGATCGCCCCCTCGAACTTGGCGGCGAAGCCCGGGAAGGCGCCATCCACGATCCCCTCCTGCGCCAGCGCGACGGGATCCCGGCCCTGCGGTACATCGATGGATTTCACCAGGACGCAGCGCTCGGCCCGGATCCGCGTCGCGAGCCAGAGGGCGAGGCTGTCCGAGGTCACGTCCCAGGTTTCCGGAATGTCCGGTTGGCCGCCGCGCAGGCCGCGCGGATTCCAAACCCGAATCCGGGCGGGCGCGGTCTCCGCCCAGGGCTCCAGGCTCTGCGCCAGACGCGGCTCGATCCCGCGGAAGATTCCGGCCGCGTCGCTCATGGCATCGAGGGCCCGGCGATGGGCCTCCGCATCGCCGAACCGCTCCCGTGCCTGCGCGGCACGGACGGCGTCGGCGAAGGCGCCGCCGCCCGGGACCACGATGCAGCGCCCGTGCGCCCCGTCGCCGATCGCCGTCAGCAGGGCGCGGCGGCGATGCGGATCCGCTTCGAGGCTGCCGCCGATCTTGATGACGGTGGTCACGCCGCGTCCTGCCGGCTCGGCCGGAGGGCGCGCAGCGCCTCGGCCACGCGCAGGGGATCGATGCCGTTGCGGCGGTCGAAGTCCCGGCACAGGCCGCCGCGGAAGCCGAGATAATCCGGCCGGTATGCGCACAGAACCGGGATGTCGATCACCCGGAGCGACCCGGCGAGGCCACTCATCAGGTCGTGCACCCGGCAGGCGGCGGTAAAGGCCGAGAGATCCGCGGGAGCGGCGAGATCGGGCAGGCGGGCGCCGGTCTTCCCTGCGGTATCGACCATGGCGCCCGCGAAGCCGGCGGCTGCGAGTGCGGGCACATGCGGGGCCGTCGTGCCGTCCTCGGCGAACAGCACGGCGATCAGCCGCCGCGGTGCCGCCGCGACAAGGTCGACCAGGGCCGACGGATCCCGGAGCAGGGCTGGCGCGATGCCCACCTTCACCCAGTCGACGCCGGTCTGCGCCAGGGCGGCCACGGATCGGACCGCGGGATCGGCCACCGCACTCGTCGCGGCACCGCCGGACACGCGGGCGACGATCTCCCGCACGATCCCGTCGTCCAGGGCGCCGAGCGCCCCGCGCTCCGGATCCTTGGCATCGATCAGGTCGGCACCCGCAAGGCGAGCGGCCTCGGCCTCAGCCGGATCGCGGACGCTGACGAGGAGCCGGGGCAGAGGATCTTGCTGGGTTGAAAACGTGGGCACGAAACACTCGGACTTGAACGGACCGTCTCAGGACTTCCCGGGCAGCGGCTCGGCGAGCAGGCGGTTCTTCACCACCCAGCGCATCGCGTGCGCCCAGGTATCGTCGGTGTCGGCGCGGATCGTCACCTGGCCGCCGCGCACCGCCTTGCCGGTATCGGCCTCGGCGATCGTGACGCTCAGGTTGAAGATCTGACCGGACCCCTTCTCCACATAACCGGTCACGACGAGGTCCGCACCCAGGCTCTTGGCGATGTCCGCCGCGCAGCCGTTGCATTTGTAGAGCGGCCCCTCCTTGGCGACGACGTCGGCCTTGGATGCGGTATCGACGATCTCCAGCCCGGCCCTGTCACGGAGGGCGTTGCGCAATTCGTCCGTGACGAGTGTGAGTTTCCGCGCATCGACCGGCCGCGTCCGGGTTCCATAGGAGGCGCCGGGATCGAAGAGTTCGACCGGAAACACGGCCGCCTTCTCGGCGGCGCTGGCCGCGCCGGGCAGGGCGGCCGAGAGCGCCACGAAACTGCAGGCAATCGCGGCGCGGAGAGACGTCAGGCGCATCGGCGGGAGCTTCCTCTCGAGGCGTTCGGCCGCCCGTATCGGCGGCGTCGTTCCCGCCATAGGTCGGGCGAAGGGACAATTTGGCAATGTACTTCCGCGTCCACCTATCCCACGACGGCAACGTGAACGTCGGGACGACACGCCGCGGTTGAGCGGCCAGAGCGGAAGCTGATAGAGGCCGCCCACATGCATCATCCTGCACCCGACACCGTCTTCCGGCCTCCGACGCGCCCAGCTTGGCTGCGCGCTGCCCTCGTCGCGCTGGCCCTGGCTCCGCCGTCGGCATGGGCCGAGGACCAAGCCCCGGCTGCGGCGGCGCAACCGGCCCAGCACGCGGCCCCGCAGGGGATCGAGACCCATATCGGCCTGATCTACCGGCCGCAGCCTGCGCCGTCCTCCTACGATGCTGAGGCGGCGCCCGAGGACGAGGGCCTGGCCGGCGCCAAGATGGGCATCGCCGACAACAACACCACCGGCCGTTTCACCAAGCAGTCCTACGTCCTCGACGAGGTGGCGCTGACGGACGACAAGCCGGACGCCGTGGCGGCCGCCAAGACGCTGATCGGCAACGGCGTCCGCTACCTCGTCCTGGCGCTCCCCGCAGATTCCGTCCTGGCGGTCGCGGACGCAATCAAGGACACGGGGTCCGTCATCCTCAACGCGGGGGCTGCCGACGACCGTCTGCGCGGCGCCGATTGCCGCGCCAACGTGTTCCACATCCTGCCGTCCCGGGCGATGCTGACCGATGCCCTGGCGCAGTACCTGACCGTGATGCGCTGGCGGAAGCTCTTCCTGATCGTCGGCCCGACCGAGGCCGACAAGGCCTACGCCGACGCGATGCGCAATTCGGCGCGGAAATTCGCGCTGAAGATCACCGCCGAGAAGCCCTGGACCTTCGGCCCGCTCGCCAAGGCGCGCGGCGACACGCCGACCCGGGCCGAGGCGATGGTCTTCACCCGGGGCCTCGACTACGACATGGCCGTCGTGGCGGATGAGGAGGGCGACTGGGGCGACTACGTTCCCTACCGCACCGTCGATCCGCGGCCCGTCGGCGGAACGCAGGCGCTGACGCCCACGACGTGGTCGCCGGTCCTGGAGACCTGGGGCGCCGCGCAGGCCCAGAACCGCTTCCGCCGGCTCGCATCGCGGCTGATGCGCCCGCTGGATTACCAAGCCTGGGCGGCGGTGCGGACAGTCGGCGAAGCCGTCACGGCGAAGAAGACCAACGATCCGGCCGTGATCGCCCCGTACCTCGTCGATCCCGCCTTCACCCTTCCGGCCTACAAGGGCGTGCCGCTGAGTTTCCGGCCTTGGGACCATCAGTTGCGCCAAGCGATCATCGTCGTGCAGCCCAAGGCGCTGGTCTCCGTCGCGCCCGAGCAGGGCTTCCTGCACCAGCGCACGCCCCTCGACACGCTGGGCGTCGACCTCCCGGAGACCACCTGCAAATTCAAGTAGGCCCGCGGCCTGCGGCGATGGAGAGCGGCCAAGGCCCTCGCAACGCGCGGGAATCGCACTACAAACCACCGGAGAGAACGTCCGCCGAGGACGCCGGGAAGCCGCAAGGGAAGGAATTGGGATGAGCCGCCCCGTCGAGGCATGTCTGAGTGGGATCGCCCTTGGGGCGTGGTTCGCCCTGTGCGGTCCGGCCGCCGCCTTCACCGCCTACGTCACGAACGAGAAGGGCAACTCGGTCAGCGTCATCGACACCAACACGATGGCGGTGACGGCGACCTGGAAGGTGGGGCGGCGCCCGCGCGGCGTGACCGTCTCCAAGGACGGCAAGGAGGTGTACGTCTGCGCCAGCGACGACGACCGGATCGACGTGCTCGATACGAGTTCCGGCAAGGTGGTGCGCTCGCTGCGCTCCGGGCCGGATCCGGAGCAGTTCATCCTCGATGCCTCCGGCAACCCGCTCTACGTCGCCAACGAGGACGACAGCCAGGTCACGATCATCGACATCGAGAAGAACAAGGTGCTTGCCGAGGTGCCGGTGGGTGTCGAGCCGGAGGGGATGGGCCTGTCGCCGGACGGCAAGGTCCTGGTCAACACCTCCGAAACCACCAACATGGCCCACTTCATCGACACGAAGACCTTCCAGGTCATCGACAACGTGCTGGTCGATGCCCGGCCGCGCTTCGCCGAGTTCACCGCCGACGGAAAGTACCTGTGGGTCTCGGCTGAGGTCGGCGGCACGGTGAGCGTCATCGACGTGGCGCAGCGCCGGGTGATCAAGAAGATCACCTTCAAGATCCCGAGCGTGAACGACGAGGCGATCCAGCCGGTGGGCATCCGGATCACCAAGGACGGCAGCAAGGCCTTCGTAGCCCTGGGTCCGGCCAACCGCGTCGCGGTGATCGATGCCAAGACCTACGAGGTCGAGAAGTATCTGCCGGTCGGCCAGCGCGTCTGGCAACTGGCCTTCACGCCGGACCAGAAGATGCTGTTCACCACGAACGGCACCTCGAACGACGTCTCGGTGATCGACGTGGCCGCCGAGAAGGTGGTGAAGAGCATCCCGGTCGGGCTCCTGCCCTGGGGCGTGGCGATCTCGCCGAACTGATCCGCGCGACCTCCGGGCGCCAAGCGAGGACGGCCGCGTGCGAAGCGGCCCTAGGGTGGAACACGACATGACGCGCATGTTTCGAACGGCGGCCCTCGGCCTGGCAGGGCTGCTCGCCGCATCCCCGGCGAGTGCCCTCGACCTGACCAAGAAACGGGAGAACCTGCCCGACCTCGTCCTGGGCGACGATCAGGGCAACGACTTCGTGGTCGAGAACAAGGACATCACCCTGGAATCCGGCAAGGCCTACCGGCTGCGGATCGTCGCCAAGGGGCGCCAGGAATACAAGTTCTACGCGCCTGAGTTCTTCCGTTACATCTGGTTCAACCAGATCGTGATCGAGCACAAGGAGATCCACGGCGGCGGACCGCCCGATCACCTGGAGTTCGACGATCCCGGCGAGATCGCCATCGAGTTCGTGGCGATCAAGCCCGGCACCTACACCTGGGCGGCGCGCGGCCTGGAATCCAAGGGCATGACCGGCACGCTGACGGTGAAGTGATGCGCATCCTCCTGCTCTCCGCCTGCCTCCTCGCTGCCGGTCCGGCTTTCGCGGCCGACGATGCCTCCGCCTGTGCCGAAGGCATCACGATGATCCGCGACGCCCTTGCGCTGAATCCGCCGGAGGCGGCCGTGCCGAAGCTCAAGAAGGCCCTGCGGGTGGCCGAGCGGGAGCAGAAGGAGGGCGAGTTCGACGAGTGCCTCGACGCCGTGGCCGACGCCCGGAAGGTCCTGGGCCGATGAGCGCATCCGAGGCGGCGGCCCTCCTGATCGAGCATGTCGGCCACCGGTTCGGCGCCCGCGCCGCGCTGGACGACGTCTCGATCACGGTGGAGCGCGGGCACTTTGCCGCGCTGCTGGGGCCGAACGGCGCCGGCAAGACGACGCTGTTCTCGGTCATCACCCGGCTCTACAACAACCAGACGGGGAGGGTCTCGATCTTCGGCCACGCCCTCGATCGCGAGCCGTCCCGGGCGCTGGCGCGACTCGGCGTCGTGTTCCAGGCCCGCACCCTCGACACCGATCTCACCGTCGAGCAGAACCTTCTCTACCATGCGAGCCTGCACGGCATCACCCGCACCGCCGCCAAGGTCCGGGTCGGCGAACTCCTCGATCGCGTCGGTCTGGCGGATCGGCGCCACGACAAGGTGCGCACGCTCTCGGGCGGGCAGTCGCGCCGCATCGAGATCGCCCGCTCGCTGATCCATCGCCCGGACCTGCTGCTCCTCGACGAGCCCACCGTCGGACTCGACCTCGAGTCGCGGGCCGACATCGTGGCGATCGTCCGCGCCCTGGTGCGGGAGGAGGGATTGTCGGTGCTCTGGGCAACCCACATCTTCGAGGAGATCGCGGACGACGACGATGCGGTGGTCCTGCACCGGGGCCGGATCGTCGCCCGGGGACGGGCCGGCGAGATCGGCATGCCCGGCGAGGCGCTCGCCGACGCGTTCCGCCGCCTCGTGGCCGAACCGGGGAGGGCGGCGGCATGACCCATCCGACACCCCTCGCCACACGGATCGGCGCCGCCCCGCCGCGGAGCCAGACGGAACGGATCGGTCGCCTCGACGCGGTGGGCTACCTGATCTGCCTCGGCGGCATCGTCCGCCGCGAATTGCTGCGCTTCTTCAATCAGAAGGAGCGGTTCTTCTCGGCGCTGGTCCGGCCGCTGGTCTGGCTGTTCATTTTCGCGGCGGGTTTCCGCAACACGCTCGGCGTGTCCATCGAGCCGCCCTACCAGACCTACGTGCTCTACGAGGTCTACGTGGTGCCGGGCCTCGCCGTGATGATCCAGCTGTTCAACGGCATGCAGTCGTCCCTGTCGATGGTCTACGACCGCGAAGTCGGCTCGATGAAGGTGCTGCTGACCTCGCCCTATCCGCGCTGGCTGCTGCTGCTTGCCAAGCTGATCGCCGGCGTCGCCGTCTCGATCGTGCAGGCCTACGCGTTCCTCGCCGTGGCCTATTTCTGGGAAAGCGACATCCCGGTGCTCGGCTACCTCACGGCGCTCCCGGCATTCCTGGCCACCGGGCTCATGCTCGGGGCGATCGGGCTGTTCCTGTCCTCGCTGGTCCGCCAGCTCGAGAACTTCGCCAGCGTGATGAACTTCGTGATCTTCCCGATGTTCTTCGCTTCCTCGGCCCTCTATCCCCTGTGGCGGATTCGGGAATCCTCGGAGACCCTGTACTGGATCTGTGAGCTGAACCCGTTCAGCCACGCGGTCCAGCTCGTCCGCTACGCCCTCTACGTCCAGTTCGAGCCGGTCGCCTGCGCCGTGGTGGTGGGCGTGGGGCTCGCCTTTTTCGGCATGGCGGTGGTCGCCTACGATCCCGGTCGCGGCATCATGGCCCGGCGCGGCGGCCCGGCCGGCGACAACACCTGATGGAGCCTGCCTGATGAACGTCCTCCTCACCCGCATCCTCGGCCCGGTGCTGGGGCTGGCCTTTCTCTCCGGCCCCGCCCTGGCTCAGCCGAAGCCGGACCCGAATTGGCCCTGCGTCCAGCGCAAGGTCGCCACCCTGAGCGCCGGCCAGTTCTGGACCGGACCGGACGTCGCGGCGGCCGGCGATTGGGGCAGCGACAACGATGCGGCGGTCCTGGCGCAGAAAATCGCCTCCCGGCGCACGGACCTGTCGCAGGTCGGGCCGCTCCTCGACACGTTCGTGGAGAAATTCGGGTCCGACAAGGACGCGAAGGACAAGGCCCTGACGCGCGTCTTCGCGGGCGTGTTCGAGGTGCTGAACGGCGAGCGGGACAAGGTGGTCAGCGGCATCGCGCGCTACGCGCAGGGGCAGCGCCGGATGGCCGAGCGGATCCGCGACGAGGCCGACAAGATCAGCCAGGTGAAGGACGCGCCGAGCGCCTCGGACGCCACCGAGCTTCCCAAGGACCAGTCCGAGCTGGAGACGAAGTTCGCCTGGGATCGCCGGATCTTCCAGGAGCGAAGCCAGTCACTGACCTATGTCTGCGAGGTTCCGCAGCTGCTGGAGCAGCGGCTCGGCGAGCTCGCCCGCCTGATCCAGGCGCGACTCTGACAGCGTTCGGCCTCCTCTTGCCGATTCATCCCGGGCACATTGCCGAAACGTCCCTAAGCCTCTGAGATCGTTATCGAAACTGTTGCCGTTTCACCACGTCGTGACGGCTTAGCTTGGCTCCGACCGGAAATAGAGCCGAAACGCGGCTCGCGTGTTCTTGAACCAATTGTGTGCGTCCCCGGCACCCGCCAAGAGAGACCCAAGCTCGGAAGTCACGAGCATGTGTTCGGTCTTGAGGGGGTTGGGGATGTCACTTCGGGCGCTTCGGAGCAGCCTGGTCGCGTCAGCATCGGTCCTGGCGGGGACGGTTCTCCCCACCGCCGTGCAGGCTCAGCAATCGGTGACGCTCGGCGAGATCAGCGTCGTCTCGACGTCGCCGGTCGGGTCCGGCGGCGGCAATTCGAGCCAGGCGCAGATCTTCAACGGGCCCGGCCCGGTGCCGCCGGCGGGTTCGGTGGGACCGAGTATCGGAACGCGGCTGCGCGGCTCCGAGCAGCCCCTCTACAAGATCCCCAGCACCGTCGAGTCGGTCACCGCCAGCGATCTCACGATTGATCGCGCCAGCAACAACCTGACCACGACGCTGGCCCGGCGCACCCCCGGCATCAACGTCTCCGACTCGCAGGGCAACAACAACCGCGTCGACATCACCTATCGCGGCTTCACGGCCTCGCCGGTCCAGGGCGTGCCGCAGGGACTCGCCGTCTACCAGAACGGCGTGCGCATCAACGAAGCCTTCGGCGACATCGTCAATTTCGACCTGATCCCCCCGCAGGCGATCCAGCGGATCGACGTCGTCACCGGCAACCCGGTCTTCGGCCTCAACGCGCTGGGCGGCGCGGTCAACATCCAGATGAAGAACGGCTTCACCTGGCAGGGGACCGAGATCTCGGCCTGGGGCGGCTCGGACGCGCGCACCGCCGGCTACCTCGAATACGGCAAGGTCTCCGGCCCCTGGAGCGTCTACTTCACCGGCGACGGCCTGAACGACCGCGGCTGGCGCTACGAGAGCCCGAGCACGATCGGCCGGATCTACGGCGACATCGGCTACCGCTCCCAGGATTCGGAGTTCCACCTGATCGGGCTCGCCGCCCGCAGCTTCTACGGCGCCGCCGCCGCGACCCCGGTGGACTTCACCCACCGCGACCCGCGGGCGATCTTCACCTACCCGCAGACCACCACCACCGAGGTCGGCACCCTCCAGCTCACCGGCCGGGTGGACATCTCGCCGACCTGGGATCTCGCCGGCAACGCCTATTTCCGCCGCTTCAGCCAGACCTACGTCGACGGCAACGACGGCAACTTCGAGAATTGCAGTACACGGTCGAGCTTCCGCGGGAATCTCTGCTTCGAGGATGACGGCTTCAGCCCGGCTGCCGGCCAGTCGCAGAACGCCTTCCGCAACCAGTTCCTGATCCTGGGCCAGCAGAACCAGCGGATCCCGTTCCGGGCGGGCATCCCGTACGGCACGCTGGACACGACCCGGACGGAAGCCACCGGCTTCGGCGGCTCGCTGCAGGCGGCCAACCGCGACCGGATCTTCGGCCTGTCCAACACGTTCGTGGTCGGCGGCAGCATCGACGCGGCCAACTACTCGTTCAAGTCGTCCAGCACCCTGGGCGTGATCAACCCGAACCTGTCGATCACCACCGATCCGAGCAACCCGTTCTACGGCAACATCCCGGGCCTCGGCACGCCGCAGCTGCGGACCGCGGGCGCGCTGGGCATCGCGCCGAGCTCGGTCAACGGCTCCAACCTCTATATGGGCCTCTACACCCTCGACACGCTCGACGTGACCGACCGGCTGTCGCTGACCGCCGGTGCCCGGCTCAACTTCGCGCGCATCCAGAGCGAGGATCTGACCGGCTTCTCGCCGGACGTGACCGGCACGCACTACTTCAACAAGATCAACCCGGTCGCCGGCCTGACCTACCGGTTCTTCGACGCGCTGAACCTCTACGGCAGCTACTCGGAGTCGAACCGCGCCCCGACCCCGCTGGAACTGGCCTGTGCCAACCCGGACCGGCCGTGCCTGCTGCCGAACTCGCTGGTGGCCGACCCGCCGCTCAAGCAGGTCACCGGGCGGACCTACGAGGTCGGCTTCCGCGGCCAGCTGCCGAACACCTATGACGGCGGCATCATCACCTACAAGATCGGCGCCTTCCGCACCGACCTCGCCAACGACATCCTGTCGCTGGCCACCCCCGGCAACACCGCCCGCGCCTATTTCGTCAACGTGCCGTCGACGCAGCGGCAGGGCATCGAGGTCGGCGGCGAGTACACGGCGGATTACCTGCGGGTCTACGCCAACTACGCGCTGGTGGATGCGACCTTCCAGTTCAACGGCACCCTGTCGTCGCCCAACAACCCGCTGGCGGATGACGGCGCGATCCAGGTCCGCAAGGGCAACATCGTGCCGCTGGTGCCGACCCATCAGATCAAGGCCGGGTTCGACTATTTCGTCACGCCCGACTGGCAGTTCGGCCTCTACCTCCAGGCCTTCTCCTCGTCCTACTTCCGCGGCGACGAGTCGAACCTGAACCGGAAGCTGCCGCCCTACTACGTGCTGAACTTCCAGACGAAGTATCAGGTGACGAAGAACCTCGAGGTCTTCGGCCTGATCACCAACCTGACCAACAACCGCTACGCCACGTTCGGCACCTTTGCCGAGCCGGGCGCGGTGGCCGGCAACCTGCGGATCAGCGATCCGCGGACCACGACCCTGGCGCAGCCGTTCTCGGTCTACGCCGGCATCCGCTACGCCTTCGGTGCCGACCCCGTGCCGATGTCGCCGGAGCCGATCATCCGGAAGTACTGATCCGTCCCAGGTGTCCAGAAGCGGGCGCCTCCCGCGGCCGACCGGCCGCGCGGGGCGCCCGTCGCGTTTCGCGGCCCTGCATGCGGCCTCCTGTCTCGGGAACGGGCCCGTCTGCCCGGCGTCTCCCCGGTAGCCGCGCCGGCGCGTCACAATCCGCTCAGGAGCGGGATGTCAGCGCCGGCCGCAATCCGACACCGTGGAGTTTCATCCTGATGATCATGCGTTTCGCCGTTGCAGCCCTGGCCCTGGCGGCCGCCACGCCGGCCCTGGCGACCCCGTGCGCCGACGAGGTCTCTACGCTGCAGAGGCGGCTCGACAGCGCCGGCGCCGTCGCAGTGACGGGCAAGACGCCGCCCGGCGGCCCAACCTCGTCCAACTCGCCCAAGGCGCTCGACACGCCTCCGAAGCTCACCGAGTCGGATGCCGCGGTGAAGCCCACGGCTGCGGGTGTCGAGGAGGCCAAGAAGCTCGTCGCGCAGGCGAGCCAGCAGGACAAGGCCGGGGACGCTCAGGGCTGCCGCGACACGATCATGAAGGCCAAGGAGAAGGCGGGCGCCCTGCCGTAGCGGCACCCGTGGCCGGCACCGTCCGGGTGCCGGCCCCTCCGCTCAGTAGGCGTTCTCGGTCTTGAACAGCGCGAAGGGCGTGGTGAGCAGGATCTGCAGGTCGAGCAGCACCGACCAGTTCTCAATGTAGTAGAGGTCGTGCTCGACGCGCCGCTGCAGCTTCTCGGACGTATCGGTCTCGCCGCGCCAACCGTTGACCTGGGCCCAGCCGGTAATGCCGGGCTTGACCTTGTGGCGGGCGAAGTACCCGTCGACCACCTGATCGTACAGCGTGTTGGCGGCCTTGGCCTGAAGGGCGTGCGGGCGTGGGCCGACGAGCGACAGGTCGCCCTTCAGCACGTTGAACAGCTGCGGCAACTCGTCGAGCGAGGTCTTGCGGATGAAGCGGCCGACCGGCGTCACGCGCGGATCGCCCCGCGTGACCATCCTGGCGGCGCCGGCGTCGCACTGATCCACGTACATCGAGCGGAACTTGTAGACCTCGATCAGCTCATTGTTGAAGCCGTGGCGCTTCTGCCGAAACAGGACCGGCCCGCGGGAGGTCAGGCGCACGGCGAGGGCGATCACCAGCATGAGCGGCGACAGCGCCAGAAGCATCATCAGACCGACGCACCGATCGAACACCGCCTTCACCACCACGTCCCAATCGGCGATCGGCCTGTCGAAGACGTCGAGCACCGGAACCGAGCCCAGATACGAGTAGCTGCGAGGACGCAGGCGCAGCTTGGCGGCGTGGGCCGAGAGCCGGATATCGATCGGCAGAACCCAGAGCTTGGCGAGCATCTGGAGGATGCGCGCCTCCGCGGTGATCGGGATCGTGAAGACGATCAGGTCGAGCCGGGCGTGCCGCGCATAGGCCACGAGGTCGTCGACATTGCCGAGCTTTGGATGCCCCGCCACCACGTCCGATGACCGATCGGCGTTGCGGTCGTCGAACACGCCGACAATGCGGATGCCGTTCTCGCTCTGTGTCTCCAGGGCGGCGATCAGGGCTTCCGCGGGCTGGCCGCCGCCCACGATGGCGGTGCGCCGGTCGAACCGACCGGCCCGGGTCTGGGCGTCGATGATCCGGAAGAGGACGAAGCGCCCGACCAGCAGCATCGCGAGTCCGGCGCCGAAGAAGGTTCCCAGCCAGAGGCGCGAGTAATGGTCGGCCACCTTGGCCAGCACGAGGCCGGTGGCGACCATCAGAAAGGTCAGCGACCACGCCACGATCAGCCGGATCGCCGTCCTGAAGAAGCTCCGGAAGGCGGCGATCCGATAGCCGCCGGACGCCTGAATCAGCGTCACGGTGGTCACGGCGATCATCCCGATGACGCCCGCATAGGTCAGACCGAACGGCACGCGACCGCGCAGCATCAGCACGTGCAGGAGCGTGCCGAGGCCGAAGATCAAGGCGCATTCCAGCGCGCGCACCAGCCCGGCCACGACGACGGGCGAGATCGCCGTGGGCCCGGGAACCGCAGCCTCGGCGAGGGGGACGCTGTCGCGAGCCGGCGCCGAAGAGGCCTCCATCGGCACGGCGGCGTCGAGAAGATCGCGAATATCGAACGCGCTCATCGATCGGCTCCCCCCGAGCCCTGCAGCCGCCACTTCGAACGGAGCTTGGCACGGGGCATTGATTGAAGACTTAAGGGCGAGGCTGTCGCCGCCTTTTCCACTGCGACGCACAAGCCCCGGCGCATCACGTCCCTGCGACCGAGCTCAGGCGGTCCGGGCTCCGGCGATCTCACCGGGGGCAGGCTTGCGGCTTTGCGCGCGGGCCTCGAAGGCCGCGGCGTAGCCGGAGATCACCTCGCTGCCCATGCGCTCCAGCGAGAAGCGCTGCCGGATCGATGCGCTGAGGCTCTGCGTCCGGGCGGCGAGCACATCGGGTGGGGCGTCGAGGACGCGCCGGATGCCGTCTGCGAGCGCGCCCGCATCCCCGGACGAGACCAGATCGGATGCGGCCGGACCGAAGATCTCCGGTATGCCGCCGACTCGGGTGGCGACCAGGGGCTGCGCCGCCGCCGCGGCTTCCAGCACGACGTAGGGCAGCGATTCCGCCAGCGACGGGACGACCAGGATCCGTCCGCGGGCGAGGACGGAGCGAATCGCCTGGGGCGGCTCGAATGCCACCGCGTCGGCGAGACCGAGGCGTGCCACGGTCTCGCGGAGGCTCTGGGCATCCGGGCCCGAGCCGACCATCAGCAGGCGCAGCGCCCGGCCCTCGGCGCGGAGCCGGACCAGGGCTTCGAGCAGATAGGGCAGACCCTTGGCCTCCCGCAGCTCGCCGACATAGAGCAGGTCGAAGGGCTCCGCGACGCGGTCCAGGGGCGCGAACTCGGCCTCGGCGATACCGTTGTGCACGATCCGCGTCACACGCTCGGGGCCGCCGACGAAGCGCCGGTGCCGGCCGGCGACGTACTCGCTTTCGAACAGGAACGCGTCGGTGCGGCGGGCCAGCATCGCCTCGGCCCCCATGTAGAGACGGTGGAGCCCAGTGCCCGGACGGTAATTGTAGCTGCCGCCATGCGGGGTGTACGCGCGGATCGCCGGTCCCGCCCCAGCAAGGCGTGCATACACACCGCCTTTGGCGCCGTGACCGTGAAGCACCTCCGCGCCGACCGCGGCAGCCCGTTGTGCGACGTTCCGGAGGCAGGACCAGTCCGACAGATGCGGATTGCGGCGCATGGGTATGCGGAGGAGGCCGAGATCCAGGATCGGCAGCAGATCCGCCAGGGCTCCCGCGGCGCGCTCGCCGCCGGTGGTGGCGTCGCAGACGATCCCGACCTGATGGCCCGCGGCGGCCTGCAGGCGGGCGAGATCCATTACGTGCCGGAACAGGCCGCCTACGGGCGCCCGGAACAAGTGAAGGATCCGGTAACGCTCAGCACTGCCAGAGGCGTTCGACTTCGGGACCACGGTTCAGCTCCCGGAAATATAAGTTCCCAGGTTATGATCCACCGGCGGTCGCGGGACACTTAAAGCAGGATCGGGGGGCTCGACCTTTCGGTCGGGACGGTAAGCGGAGTTTTACGTGCGAGGCCGCAACCGATCCTGCCCTAGGTCAGCGGTGCGCCGTTCAGGCTGGCCCAGATCGTCCCGTAATGGCAGGCCGCCGCGGCCAGGACGAAGCCGTGCCAGATCGCGTTCTGGAAGGGCAGGGTCCGCCAGATGTGGAAGATCACACCGATGGAGTAGAGCGCCCCGCCGATGCCCAACAGCCACAGAGCCGTGGGCTGGAGCGCTGCGATGACGGATTCGTAAGCGAGCAGGCCGCTCCAGCCCAGCAGCAGGTAGAGGCCGATCGACAGCCGATCGAACCGGCCCGGCAAGAGGAGCTTCACCGCAATCCCGATCAGCGCCACCACCCAGATGATCGCCAGCAGCGCATAGGCTCGGATCCCCGACCCCACGAGGGCGACCAGCGGCGTGTAGGTGCCGGCGATCATCAGGTAGATCAGGGCGTGGTCGGCGCGGCGGAGCAGCCATTTGCGCGGACTCACGGGGTACAGGTTGTAGAGGGCAGAGACGCCGAGCATCAGGACCAGTGCCGCGGCGTAGACGACGACCGCCGCCCGCTCGCCGAGGCCGAGATGTGTGGTGACCGCCGTTGCCACCAGGGCTACCGCGCCGGCGAAACCGAGGAGAACGCCGAGGCCGTGGATCACGCCATCCGCCACGATCTCCCGCGGCGTGTAGTGCCAGGTCAGGGAGAGGGGTCGGCCATCTTCCGCGAGAGACATCTTGAAGCCTCCTGCAACGCTTGCAGCATAAAGCTTGAGAAGTCTAAGTCGTTCCCCGTGCAGATTGCTGATGCGGAGTTATCCCAAGGTTCCACTAAAAGCGGTAAAAGTCTCGTGCAGCGCAGCACGATGGCCGCACCGCACGATAGCCTAGATCCGGCCTCTCGCCAGCCCCTCGAACCCCAGGGGCGGCTCCGCGGCCGCCGGCATCACTACGCCGGATCCCCGGCTGATCCGGGCATGGACTGTCGCCATCGTCAGCACGGCCATAGCCAGCACCTGATGCGCGAGCGCCGCCCAGAGCGGAACGGCGAGGAGCAGCGTCGCGATTCCAAGCGCCATCTGGGCGAGAACGAGGATCACGACACCGTTGGCGCGGCCGGCCGCGTTCGCCGGCCCGGTGAGGCGGGCGTCGATGGCGTGAAGGATCGCCACGACCAGGACCAGATAGGCCGTCACCCGATGGTCGAACTGAACCAGGGCGTGGTTGTCGACGAAGTTCTCGATCCAGGGCCGGATTGCGAACAGGCTGTCCAGCGGCGGCACAAAAGCGCCGTCCATTGTGGGCCAGGTATTGAAGACGAGGCCGGCATGGGAGCCGGCGACGAGCCCTCCGAGGAAGATCTGCACCAGCACCAGGATCGGGAGCACCATCGCGGTCGCCTGCAGGCGCGCCGGGACCGGTGCCAGGACGCCGCGGCGCTCGCCCGCCGCCAGCCAGACGAGGCCGGCCAGGATCAGGCTGGCGGTGGTGAGGTGCAGGGCGAGCTTGAGCGGGGCCACCGCGGTCATGCCGGGCTGGAGGCCCGAAGCGACCATGATCCAGCCGATGGCGCCCTGAAGGCCGCCGAGCACGCCGAGGCCGAGCAGCCCGAATCCGAGACGCCGGCTGATCCGGCCCTGCCACCAGAACACGATCAGCGGCAGGAAGAACACGAGGCCGATGAGCCGGCCGAGGACGCGATGGCCCCATTCCCAGCCATACAGGACCTTGAACGCGGACAACCCCATCCCCTGGTTGAGGATGTTGTATTGCGGCGTGTCCTTGTACTTGGCGAATTCGGCGGCCCAGTCGGCCTCGGTGAGGGGGGGGATCGCCCCGGTGACGGGGCGCCACTCGGTGATCGACAGGCCGGACCCGGTCAGACGCGTCGCGCCGCCGACCGCCACCATGGCGACGACCATGGCCGCGACCACGTAGAGCCAGGTTCGCACCGCCCCCGACCGCCGGTCGCCCGCGCCACTCATGTCCATGCCCGTCCCTTCCGCGGATGCCGGGATGCCCCGGCCGCCGCCTTCGGGTTAGGGGATGTCCGACCGCCCAGCAACGGCGCCGGCGCCGCAGCCCGCGTCAGCGGGCGCGTTGCCAACCGGATCACAGGACGGTAGCCGTCCCCGGTCGGCGCCGGGAGCGCCGGCCGCGAGGCCACGGACACAGCAATGCGCCGCCGCACCCGAACCCTGATCGGCACCCTCGTGATCCTCGCCTTCGTCTGCCTCTACGGCCCGCTGGCGATGGCCCTGGCCGACAGCCGCATCGCGGAGACGCCCGCGCCGGTGCAGGCGGTGATCTACTCGATTCTCGGCATCGCCTGGATCTTCCCGCTGATGCCGCTGATCCGGTGGATGGAGCGGCCCGATCGCTGACGCCGATCCCTCGATTTTGCCGCACTCGGGGATCACAAGCCTGCCCGTTCCCGCTCGAGATCCCGCTCCGTGCACCGCCCGTCCCTATGCCTTACGCCTCTGGCTGCCCTCGTCGTGATGCTGGCGCCCTTGCCGGTCCTGGCTCAGGGGACCCCGCGCTCTATCGGTGAATGCGAGCGCCTGAAGAACGACCTCGCCTACAATCAATGCCTCGCGATGTTCGGCCCCGCGGCCAAGAACGTCGCCGGCGGCTACGCCTCGGCCGACACCGCTGTGGCCACGGCTGCCACCCCGGCGGCCGCCATGGCAGAGCCGATCCCGCAGGTGGAGGAGACGGCCGAGGCCAGCACCAGCCGCCGCCGGCGCTACCGGTCCGCGCGCGGCCGGCAATACGCCTCGTTCTCGACCGGCTACCGGCACCGGCGCCGGCGCTGACGCCGGCCTCCGGATCGGCCGCTCCGACGCCTGGCATCTCGACCGGGATCCTCTGGGATCTCGACTTTAAGGCAGGTCCGGAGATTCCAGAGCCTCGAGGACCCGCGCGCCCGGCATCGAGCCGTCGCCGGGCCAGACGTTCCAGTCGGCGACCTGATCGAGGGCTTCGGCGAGCCGCCGCTTGTAGACGTGCCGCGGCACCTCCTCGGCGCCGAACTGGGTGAGATGGTCGGTGACGAACTGGGTATCGGCGAGCCGGTAGTGCCCGGCGCGGAGGCGGGCCATCAGGTGGACGAGGGCGACCTTCGAGGCGTCGCGCACCTCGTGGAACATGCTCTCCCCGAAGAAGGCCGCCCCCAGCGAGACGCCGTACAGGCCGCCGACGAGCCGCCCGTCCGCGCCCGCATAGACCTCGACCGTGTGGACATGGCCGAGATCGAACAGGGCGCCGTAGAGTTCGCGGATTCGTGCGTTGATCCAGGTGCGCTCGCTGTCCCGGCGCGGCGCGGCGCAACCGTCGATCACAGCTTCGAAGTCGGTGTCGCAGCGGACCACGAACTGGTCGGACCGCACCGTCCGGGCGAGGCGCCGGGGGACACGGAACGCATCGAGGGGCAACACGCCCCGCGCCTTGGGCTCGACCCAGTAGAGCGTCGGGTCGTCGGCGTCCTCCGCCATCGGGAAGATTCCCGCCGCGTAGGCCTTCAGCAGGATCTCGGGGGTGATGTCCACGCGGGCGGAATCGTGCATGCCGTGAGTGTCGCGCGCGGCCGGCGCGAAGACCAGATCCCGCGCGTGGAGCGGTCGCCGCAGCCCCGCCCCGGTCCGGTCAGGCTTTCATGCCGCCGTCTTCCAAGAAATGCTCCAGCCAATGGATGTCGTAAAGGCCGTTCTGCACGTCCGGGTTGCGGACCAGCGTCCGGAACAGCGGCAGCGTCGTGTCGATGCCGTCGATCACGAACTCGTCCAGCGCCCGGCGCAGGCGCATCAGGCACTCGTTGCGGGTCCGGCCATGGACGATCAGCTTGCCGATCAGCGAATCGTAGTTCGGCGGGATCCGGTAGCCCTGGAACGCCGCCGAATCGACCCGGACGCCGAGGCCGCCCGGCGTGTGATAATGGGTGATCTCGCCCGGCGAAGGCCGGAAGGTCTCCGGGTGCTCGGCATTGATCCGACACTCGATGGCGTGGCCCTCGACCTTGATGTCCGCCTGGCTGACCGAGAGCGCCCCCCCCGAGGCGACCTGGATCTGTTCGATGACGAGGTCGATTCCGGTGATCATCTCGGTCACCGGATGCTCGACCTGGATGCGGGTGTTCATCTCGATGAAGTAGAACCGGCCGTCCTCGTACAGGAACTCGACGGTCCCGGCGCCGAGATAGCCGAGTTCCTTCATGGCGTTGGCGCAGATGCCGCCGATCTCGGCGCGCATCGATTCGTTGAGCGCCGGCGAGCCGCCTTCCTCCCACACCTTCTGGTGACGGCGCTGGAGCGAGCAGTCGCGCTCGGCGAGGTGGACGGCGCCGCCGCGCCCGTCACCCAGCACCTGCACCTCGATGTGGCGGGGCTTCTCCAGGTACTTTTCGAGATAGACCGCGTCGTCGCCGAAGGCGGCCTTGGCCTCGGACCGGGCCATGCCGATCGCCTGCTCAAGCTCGGCCTCGGTGCGCGCGACCTTCATGCCGCGGCCGCCGCCGCCGGCCGCCGCCTTGACGAGGACCGGATAGCCGATCTCCGCTGCGACGCGCTTGGCCTCATGGGGATCCTCGACCCCGCCCTCCGAGCCCGGCACGCAGGGGATTCCGAGTTTCAGCGCCGTGCGCTTCGCCTCGATCTTGTCGCCCATGGTGCGGATGTGCTGCGCCTTGGGGCCGATGAAGCCGATCTGGTGATGGGCCAGCACTTCGGCGAAGCGGGCATTCTCCGAGAGGAAGCCGTAGCCGGGATGCACGGCATCCGCTCCGGTGATCTCGCAGGCCGCGATGATCGACGGGATGTTGAGGTAGCTGTCGCGGGCGGCGGGCGGCCCGATGCAGACGCTCTCGTCGGCCAGCCGCACATGCATGGCATCCGCGTCGGCGGTGGAGTGGACCGCCACGGTGGCGATCCCGAGTTCCTTCGCCGCCCGCAGAATGCGCAGGGCGATCTCGCCGCGGTTCGCGATCAGGATCTTGTCGAACATCGGACCCGTTAGGGCGTCCTGGCGATCCCGGACCGCGCAGGATGCTCTATCCTCTTGAGTTGCGGCATCGTCCGGGACGGAGCGGCGAGCGCCCGGCGGACGTCCTAAGTGATGACGAGCAGGGCCTCGCCGAACTCGACCGGCTGACCGTCCTCGACGAAGATCGCGCTGATCGTGCCGGCGCGGGGCGCCACGATCTCGTTGAAGGTCTTCATCGCCTCGATGAGCAGAAGCTTGTCGCCGACCTCGACCTTCGAGCCCACATCCACGAAGGCCTTGGCGTCGGGCGAGGGCCGGAGATAGGCGGTCCCGACCATCGGCGAGGGCACGGTGCCGGGCTGCGCGCGGGCCGGCTCGGCCGGGGCGAGGGGGGACGGCGCCGCGGCCGCCGCCGGGGGCGGGGCCACGGCCGCGAGGGGCGCGGGCGCCGCCACCTGAACATTCACGGGTTCGAGCCGCCGCGCGACACGGATGCGCAGGTCGCCCTTCTCGACCTCGATCTCGGACAGGCCGGTCTCGGTGACGAGGTTGGCGAGCTCGCGCACGAGTTCGGGATCGATGGCGTCGTTCTTTGGCATCCGGCCTACTTCGTCTCGCGGCACGTCGGTGCGTCCATCCGGGCTCGGCCCTGGACCTCCACCGCGGCCCTGCGGCTGGCGGCTCTTAGACGAAGGCGCCCCGGCGCGACAAGGCTGCGCGGAACGCCTTCGGGGTCCGTCGGGTCGATCCGTCAGCTCAGCAGGAGGCGTGGCCGCACTGGCGCACGTCGGCGATGGTCTTGCGGATCGGCTCGACGCCGACCGCGCCCGGGATCACCTCGTCGCCGATGATGAAGGCCGGCGTGCCCGAGAGGCCCAGACGATCGCCGAGACCGCGGTTCTCGCTGAGCGCGGCCTTCACCTCGGGGGAGGCCATGTCCTTCTGGAGCTTGGTCGTGTCGGCGCCGAGGTCCTTGGCGACCTGGATAGCCCGGGCGCCGTTCACCCGGCCCTTGGTCTCCAGGAGCTTCTGGTGGAACTCCCACAGCTTGTCGCCCTTGAGCTGCTGGCGCACCGCGATGGCCACCTGGCTCGCCTCGAGCGATTCCGGGCCGAGCACCGGGAAGTCCTTGATCACCACCCGCAGCTTCGGATCGGACTTGATCAGCGTCTGCACGTCCGCCAGCGCCTTGCGGCAGTAACCGCAATTGTAATCGAAGAACTCGACCAGCGTGACGTCGCCCGACGGGTTGCCGGCGACGACATCGTGAGGCCCGTTGAGCAGCGCCTCGCGCGACTCCTTCAACGCGGCGGCCTGGGCGAGACGCTGCGTCTCGGCCTGCTGCTTCTCAGCCTCGGCAAGGGCCTCCTGAAGCACTTCGGGATGCTTGATCAGGTAGTCCTTGACGATCGCCTCGATGCCGGCGCGCTGCGCGTCCGTGAAGGGCGCGGCGGGGGGCGTCGCGGTCTGCGCGAGGGCGGGGACGGCGACGAGGCCGAGCGCCAGGACCAGCGCGGGCAGGGGGCGGATGAAAGGCATGGATCCTCGCTTGCGCGGCAGGCCGGCCCGCGCGTGGCGCGAGCGGTAGGGGCTGGGTTAGGCGTTTTCGCGGCGTCCGGTCAAATCCTGCCCGTGCCGATCGAATCGGTCGCGGCTGCCGGTTCGGCATCCGGTTGAGGCGCGGGCCGCGAGGGTCTACCCCCGGCGCGCCGGCAGCGCGGCGCAGACGACTTTGCAGCGAGGGATGCCATGACCCCGATCTCCCGGCGGGCCGCCGCAGTCCAGCCGTTCCTCGCGATGGATGTCATGGCCGCCGCCGCCGCCAAGGCGCGGGCTGGCGTCGACGTGGTGCGGATGGAGGTGGGCCAGCCCTCCGCCCCCGCGCCCGGCCCGGTGATCGCGGCCGCGCAGGCGGCGCTCGCCACCGGCCGCATCCCCTACACGGAGGCCCTCGGCCTGCCCGCCCTGCGGGCCCGCATCGCCCGGAGCTATGCCGAGCGGCACGGCGTCGCGGTGAGCCCGGAGCGGGTGGTGATCACGACCGGATCCTCGGCCGGGTTCGTCCTCGCCTTCATGAGCCTGTTCGATTCCGGCGACCGGGTCGCCGTGCCGCAGCCCGGATACCCGGCCTATCGCAGCATCCTGACGGCCCTCGACCTGGTTCCGGCGCCGATGGTGCTGCGCGCCGAGGACCGCTTCGCCCCGACCGCCGCCCTGCTCCGAGAGACCCATGCCCGCGCGCCGGTCGCCGGGGCGCTGGTGATGAGCCCGGCCAATCCCTCCGGCACGGTGATCACGGAGGCCGCCCTGCAGGATCTCTGCGCGGCGACGCGCAACCTCGGCCTGCCGCTGATCTCCGACGAGATCTATCACGGCCTCAGCTACGGCCTGCCCACGGTCACGGCCCTGCGCTTCGACCCCGACGCGGTCGTCATCAACTCCTTCTCGAAATACCATTGCATGACCGGCTGGCGCGTCGGCTGGATGGTCGTGCCGGAGGCGCTGGTCCGCCCGATCGAGCGGCTGGCGCAGAACCTCTACATCTCGGCGCCCTACCTCTCGCAGGTCGGTGCGCTGGCGGCCTTCGACGCCACGGAGGACCTGGACGCCGTGCGCGACAGCTACGCGCGCAACCGCGCGATCCTGCTGGATGCGCTCCCGGGCCTCGGCCTCGGCCGCGTGCATCCCGCCGACGGCGCCTTCTACCTCTACGCCGACGTCTCGAACCTCACCGACGACGCCTCGGATTTCTGCCGGCGGATGCTGGACGAGGCCGATGTCGCGGCGACGCCGGGTCTCGATTTCGACCCGGATCTCGGCCACCACCACGTCCGGTTCTCGTTCGCGGGCTCGGAGGCCGAGTGCCGCGAAGCGGTGTCGCGGCTGAAGACCTGGCTGCGCTGAGGATCAGGCGAGTGCGGCCGGTACGAGGGCGCCCACCGCCTCGACAAGCTGCGAGAAGTGCTCGATCACCCGATCGGGCCCGAGTTCGGAAACCGGGCGATCGGTATAGCCGAAGGTGACCGCCACCACCGGGATGCCGGCGGCCTTGGCGGTGTCGATGTCGGTCCGGGAATCGCCGACCATCACGGCGCGCGCCGGATCACCACCGGCGCGTGCGATCGTGCCGGTGAGGTGGCGCGGATCGGGCTTGGCTTGCGGGAAGGTGTCGCGGCCGCAGATCGCCGCGAAGCGGTGACCGATGCCCAGGAGGCGCAGCAGCTCCACCGATTGCCCCTCGAACTTGTTGGTGCAGACGGCCAGCGTGAATCCTGCCGCCTCGAGAGAATCGAGGGCCTCGACCACGCCGGGGAAAAGGTAGGTCGTGTCGGCAAGGTGGTCCCCGTAATGGTCGATGAAGGCATCGAACAGCCGGTCGTGGTCTTCCGGCGAGAGCGGCCGACCCTCGGCCTCGAAGCCGCGCCGGATCAGCGCCCGGGCGCCGGCACCGATCAGCCCGCGCGCCTGGGAAAGGGGCAGCTCCGACAACCCCTCGCGCGCCATCAGGACGTTGAGCGTGCCGATCAGGTCGCCTGCGGTCTCCGCGAGGGTCCCATCCAGGTCGAACACGGCGATCGGGGGCGGGGTCGTCGGTTCGGTGGGCATGCCTGCGGGGCTCCGTGCTGGCCGGGATCTCGAAACGGCGTCGCTATCGGGGCCGGCGATGCGGGGCAAGCCGGCGGAGGGGACGCGGCAGATGCACCGATCGTCTCACCCAGCGCCCCAGACTCGCCTGAAAGCGCGGCGAAACGCAGTGCGTACCAGCCCCGGGATCCGCGATGAAACCGTCTCTGCCCCTTCTGGCCGCCTGCGCCGTGCTCCAAACCCTGCCGGCGGCCGCGACCTCCTTCGAGTTCGTGCCCGCGCCACAGACCGACCTGAACCGGATGTACCGGGTCGACAAGGTGACCGGAGAGGTCACCTCCTGCCAGTACGGGCTTCAGGAATCGGCGGGGGGAATCGGCCAGACGGTCTGCTTCGGGCCGGGCGAGGGTGCCGGGCCCCAGACCCCGTCGGAATACGGGCTGGTGGCGAGCCGCCACACCCGCGAAGCCGGGGTCTTCCGGGTGAATTACCGGACCGGCGAGATGAGCATCTGCTTCGTGCTGGTTAAGAAGGAGCAGGTCGTCTGCACCCAGCAGGGCAAGCCCGGGGTCGAGAGCGCGTCCGATGCGCCGCTGACCGGACCCGCGCCCGGTCGGGCCGGGGCCAGCGCCACGCCGACACAGGGTGGGCGGCCGTGATGCCGCCTTGCCGGCGCGGGCGTTCCGGTCGGCCCGGTCCCGTGCTACGGGCCGACCGAATCTCACGGAGAGACCGGCTGCCCATGACGCGCGATTCCTCGCCCAACCTCGCCGATCGGGCGGTGTCCCGGTGAGCGGGCCGGATCTGCGCCGGGCTGCGGCCGCCCGCGCCCTGGACCTCATCGAGCCGGGCATGCGGCTCGGCCTCGGGACGGGATCCACGGCGGCGGCCTTCGTGGCGCTCCTTGGCGAGCGGGTCGGCGCCGGACTCGACATCCTCGGGGTCCCGACATCCGAGGCGACCCGGGCCCAGGCGGAGAGCCTCGGCATCCGCCTCGCGACCCTCGACGAGCAGCCGGAACTCGACCTGACCATCGACGGCGCCGACGAGGTCGACGACCAGCTGCGCCTGATCAAGGGCGGCGGCGCGGCCCTGCTGCGGGAGAAGATCGTCGCCTGCGCGAGCCGCCGCATGGTGGTGATCGCCGACGCGGCCAAGCACGTGGCGCGGCTGGGCGCCTTCCCGCTTCCGATCGAGGTCAATCCCTTCGGCCTCAAGGCCACGCACCGGGCCGTCGAGGCGGCGGTCGCGGCGGCCGGCTGCTCCGGTGCGGTCCGGCTGCGCGGCCGGCCCGATGGCAAGCCCCTGGTCACCGACGGCGGCCATTACATCCTCGACGCGCATCTCGGTGCGATTCCCGATCCCGAGGCTCTCGGCGCCGCGCTGTGGGCCGTGCCGGGCGTGGTCGAGCATGGCCTGTTCCTCGGCATCGCCGACGCCGCGATCCTGGCGGCGGCGCGGGACGGGCAGGCCGAGGTCACCGTTCTCGGCAGCCTCGCCTGAGGCGCCGTCCTCAATCGCAGGTCATCCTCGCAAGAAAGTCCAGCATGTCCCGACGCCTCATCGCCGCGCCCGGCCTCGCGCTCGGCCTCGCGCTCCTGGCGCTTCCGCATCCAGCTGCAGCCCAGCCTCAAAAACCCGCGCCGACCAAGCCGACGGCGCAGCCGAATGCCCCGGCGGGCGGCACCCCGGCCGCCAATACGCCGGCGGCCTCCACCTTTTCGCCGAGCCATCTGGCACTCGCCCGCGAGGTGATGCTCAGCTCCGGCATCGCCCGTTCGTTCGACTCGGTGCTGCCCGCCTTCGCCGATCAGATCCGCAAGCAGACAGTCACCCGGCCCGAGCTTTCCAAGGATCTCGAGGAAGTCCTGGCCTCGCTGCAGCCGGAGATGGAACTGCAGAAGCAGCGCATGATCGACATCGCGGCGCGGACCTACGCGTCGAAATTCTCCGAAGCCGAGCTGAAGGAGATCGCGACCTTCTTCCGCTCGCCCGCCGGGAAGCACTATGTCGAGGCGCAGCCGCAGCTTCTCGACGAGATGGTGCAGGAGATGCAGGACTGGACGCAGGACGTCTCGGAATACGTCATGGTCCGCGTCCGCGCCGAGATGGGCAAGCGCGGGCATCAGATGCAGTGAGGGTGGCCGCCCCCGCGGGTCGATCGCCGTGAGAGGTCGACCATGAGCGCGGCCGGCCGCCTCTACGCGGCGGGCGGCGTGCTCCTCGCCGTCATGCCGCTCGCCATGGTGCTCGCCAACCGGTCGAGCCCGCTCATCTGCGGGCTGGCGGCGCTCGCCTTCCTGGCCGGGCGCTGGGCGGAGGACGCGGCCGCCCTGCGCCGCCATCTGCTGGGACCGCTCCGGACGCCGCTCGCCGGCGCAGCGCTCGCCTTCCTGGCCTGGGCCCTGATCTCACTCGCCTGGAGCCCGTTCCCGGCCGCGTCGCTCCGGGTTCTCGGGGAGTTCCTGCCGACGCTGCTGGCCGCCTACCTGCTCGCCTGTCTGGCGCCCGGCCGCATACCGGCCTTCGCGCCGCGCCTCGGCGCGATCGCGGTCGGGCTCGCAGGCCTCCTGATCGCGATCGACCTCGCCTCCGATCTTGCCCTGGAGCGTGCGCTCGGGCGCCGGATCGCCGCCTTCGTTCACAACCGGCCGGCCTTGACCCTCGATCTCGTGGCCGGTCCGCTGGCCTTGGTGCTCTGGAAAGGCAGCGCCCGGGGCCTGGCGGCGGCGGTGCTGGGCTTCGCGGCGCTCGGCGTCCTCCGCTCGATCAGCGGCGCCGCCCAGCTCGGCCTGCTGGCCGGCGCCGCGATGGCCGCCCTGGCCCGGATGCTGCCCCTGCGGGTAGGTCTCGGCCTCGCCGGCCTCGGTCTCGGCCTCGCCGTGGCGCTCGCCCCGGTTGAGGGCGACCTTCTCGCCCGCGCCATGCCGGAGGCGGCGCACGAGCGGCTCGTCCAGTCCTCCTCCCGGGCACGGGTCGCGATCGCGCGCAGCTTCGGCGCCGCCGTGGCGGCCGATCCCTGGCGCGGCGCGGGCTTCGGCACCAGCGCGCGCTTCGCCGAGACGCCCGTCGCGCAGACGGTGCCCCCCGAGATGCGGGTCCTGCTCGGGGTCGGGCATCCGCACAACAGCTTCCTGCAGATCTGGGCCGAGCTGGGCCTGCCCGGCGCCCTCCTCGCCGCCTTGACGCTGATGCTGATGCTTGCCCGGATCGCGCGGCTGACGCAGCCGGACCGCGCCGCGGCCCTCGGTCTCGTGGCCTGCGCGGCCGCGATCGCCTTCGTCGAGCACAACGGCTGGGCGGCATGGTGGACGGCGGGGCTCGGCGCTGCCATCACCTGGATGCGTGCGGCGTCTCCTGCCGACGCGAACGAGAGATCCGAGCGGGACGGTCCGGCATGAGCGCGTTCGACGTCGACCTCTTCGTCATCGGCGGCGGGTCCGGTGGTGTCCGCGCGGCGCGGATCGCGGCCGGATACGGCGCGCGGGTGATGCTGGCCGAGGAGTACCGCGTCGGCGGCACCTGCGTGATTCGCGGCTGCGTCCCGAAGAAGCTGATGGTCTATGCCGGCCGCTTCGCCGACGAGTTCGCGGATGCCGCGGGCTTCGGCTGGACGGTGGGACAGCCCCGCTTCGACTGGGGCACCCTCAAGAGCCGGCGCGACGCGGAGGTGACCCGGCTCGAAGGCATCTACGACGCCAACCTGATCCGCGCCGGCGTCGAGATCGTGCCCGAGCGGGCGGTGATCGAGGATCCCCACACGGTCCGCCTGCTGAAGTCCGGCCGCACGGTCCGGGCGGAACGCATCCTCGTGGCGGTGGGCGCGCATCCGGTGAAGGAGCCGGCGGTGCCCGGGATCGATCTGGCGATCACCTCGAACGAGGTGTTCGAGCTGGAGAGCCTGCCGGAGCGCATCCTGGTGATCGGCGGCGGCTACATCGCGGTGGAATTCGCCGGCATCTTCGCGGCGCTCGGCAGCCGCACGACGCTGCTGCACCGGGGCGAAAGGCTGCTGCGCGGCTTCGACGACGAGATCCGCGACGCCCTCGCCGAGGCCTACGGCCAACGGATGGACCTGCGGCTCGGGCGCACGCTGCGGCGCATCGCACGGCAGGACGGCGGCCTCTGCGCGGAGCTCGACGACGGCAGCGAGATCCGGGTCGATCAGGTGCTCATCGCCACCGGCCGGCGGCCCAACGTGGACGGGCTCGGCCTCGATCGCGTCGGGATCGAGACCGACGGGGTCGGAGCGATCCCGGTGGACGCCTATTCGCAGACCAAGGTC
The DNA here is from genome assembly GCF_003254375.1 of Methylobacterium sp. XJLW. Classification (NCBI taxonomy): domain Bacteria; kingdom Pseudomonadati; phylum Pseudomonadota; class Alphaproteobacteria; order Hyphomicrobiales; family Methylobacteriaceae; genus Methylobacterium; species Methylobacterium sp. XJLW. The sequence goes on from NZ_CP016429.1 coordinate 4,006,124, forward strand.
CCGTCGATCTATGCGGTGGGCGACGTGACCAACCGCGCCAACCTGACGCCGGTGGCGATCCGCGAGGGCCACGCCTTCGCCGACACGGTCTATGGCGGCAGGCCCTCCTGCGTCGATCACCGCCTGATCCCCACCGCGGTGTTCTCGACCCCCGAGATCGGCGTCGTCGGCCACAACGAGGCGGCCGCCCGGGAGATCTACGGCAAGATCGACGTCTACAAGGCGCGCTTCCGCCCGATGAAGGCGACCCTGTCCGGGCGCGAGGAACGCATCCTCATGAAGGTGCTGGTCGACTGCGCCAGCGACCGGGTGGTGGGCGTCCACATCTTCGGCCACGATGCCGGGGAGGTGATCCAGGCGGTCGGTATCGCCGTGACCATGGGTGCCACGAAGGCCGATTTCGACCGGACCATCGCGGTCCATCCGACAGCCGCCGAGGAACTCGTGACCATGCGGGTTCCGGAGGTCACCAAGCATCCGGTCGGCGTCGGCTGAAACCTCCGTGCGGGCGGGGCCTCGACGCGGTGCGCGACCGAGCCATATCTGTGGCATGGGCAAGCCGAGCACAGGCAAGGGACGACGCGAGGACGACGCGCATGCGCGGCGGCAGGCGATCATCGATGGCCTGCTGGCGGACGCCCTGCGGCCGGCCTTCCATCGGCCACCGAGCCACGATGCCCTGCCGCCCGATATCCGTCAGGCCATCGACCGCCTGCTCGCCAAGGCTGAGGCGCAGCGCAGCCGCAACCTGACCTACGACGATCTAGAGGAGGCGCTGCCACCCCGGGACGTGTCGGCGGAAGACCTGGAGGCGATCTTCTGGATCCTGGCCGAGCACGGGATCGAGGTGGAAGACGGCGAGGCCTGACGCCGAGGCGCGCCTGCCCCCGGTTTCGCGGCACTCGCAAGTGTGAAGGAACCTCTCTATAAGCCGCGCTTCGCGCGACGGCGCGATCGCACGAAGAGGTGCGCGGAGAGAGACCATGGGCGAGCGTTGGACACCGAAAAGCTGGAGACATCTGCCGATCGAGCAGGTGCCCGCCTATCCGGACGCTGCCGCCCTGGGTGCCGTCGAGTCGCAGATCGCGAGCTTTCCGCCGCTGGTCTTTGCAGGTGAGGCCCGCAAGCTGAAGGCGGCGCTGGGGCGCGTCGCCGTGGGCCAAGCCTTTCTGCTGCAGGGCGGCGACTGCGCCGAGAGCTTCGACGAGCATTCCGCCGACAACATCCGGGATTTCTTCCGGGTGTTCCTGCAGATGGCGATGGTGCTGACCTTCGCGGGCGGATCGCCCGTGGTGAAGGTCGGGCGCATCGCCGGCCAGTTCGCCAAGCCGCGCTCCTCGCCCACCGAGACCCTCGAGGGCGTGAGCCTGCCGAGCTACCGGGGCGACATTATCAACGGCATCGGCTTCACCGAGGAGTTGCGGGTTCCGGATCCCCGCCGCCAGCTCGAGGCCTACCGTCAGTCGGCCGCGACCCTGAACCTGCTGCGCGCCTTCGCCACCGGCGGCTACGCCAACCTGGAGAACGCGCACCGCTGGATGCTGGGCTTCGTGAAGGATTCGCCGCAATCCTCGCGCTACCAGGATGTGGCCGGCCGCATGACCGACGCCCTCGACTTCATGCGGGCGATCGGCATCAATCCGGAGACGCATCCGGAGGTGCGGACCACCGATTTCTACACCAGCCACGAGGCACTGCTGCTCGGCTACGAGGAGGCGCTGACCCGCGTCGATTCGACCACGGGCGACTGGTACGCGACCTCCGGCCACATGCTGTGGATCGGCGATCGGACCCGGCAGCCCGACCACGCCCACGTGGAATACGCCCGCGGCATCAAGAACCCGATCGGCCTCAAGTGCGGCCCGTCCATGAAGGCCGAAGGCCTGATCCGGCTGATCGACCTGCTCAACCCGGAGAATGAGCCGGGGCGCCTCAGCCTGATCTGCCGCTTCGGCGCCGACAAGGTCGGCGACCACCTGCCGGCGCTGATCCGGGCGGTCGAGCGGGAAGGGCGCTCGGTGGTGTGGATCTGCGATCCGATGCACGGGAACACGATCCCGGCGGGCCGCTACAAGACCCGGCCCTTCGAGCGGGTGATGCAGGAGATAGAAGGCTTCTTCGGCGTTCACCGGGCCGAGGGCACCTTCGCGGGCGGCATCCATCTGGAGATGACCGGCAAGGACGTCACCGAATGCACGGGCGGCGCCCGGGCACTGACGGCCGACGACCTTCAGGACCGCTACCACACCTACTGCGACCCGCGCCTCAACGCGGAGCAGGCCCTCGAGGTGGCGTTCCGGACCGCCGAGCTGGTCAAGGCCGAGCGCAGCCACGTGGAGCGCCCGCGCCTCGACGCCGCCGAATAGGGCGGTCCCTCCGTCCACAGACCGATGGCGCGCGCGGCCTCCTCGCGGGGGCGGCGCGCGTCCGGCTTCGGCCGCCGTCCTGGCAATCCGGTCCGCCGCAGTGACGCGTGCAAAGCGGTGATGAGGCGTGCCGACGTGAACGCGCAGATGCGATCCGCCCCGAGGCTGTAGACCAGCCGATCACAGGCCTCGAAGATCTCCCCGGCGAGCACATCGGGCAGATCGCACTCCGGGATCCTGCGAACCTGGGGGCGCTCATCCATCGCAGGCCCGAAGAACCGCAACGCGCCGCACGCCTCGGCCTTTTCCGCGATCGCGGGTGGCCTCGGCGTTCTTGATGCGCTTCTCACAGCTCGTCCCGTCGCTCGGCGCGAGGGTGAGGCCGATGGTGAGCCCGACGCGGATTGCAGAGGGCTGTTCCCGGCCGATCAGCGTTGCGCCGATCGGAGCGGCTCCATCGACTGCGGCGGTTTCACGGGTTCGACCGACTGGCCGTCGCGCAAGTCCGGAGCCGGGCTGTAGATGATGCGGCTGTCCGCGGAGAGACCGGAATCCAGCTCCAGCGTGCGCCCGAGATCGCGCCGCACGCGGATCGTCCGCCATGTCACCCGGTCATCGTCGCCCAGGGTCGCGACCTGCAGGCCGTTGCTGTTGAACACCGTCGCCTCGGCGGGGATCGTTACGCCGGGCTCGGTCCGGGGGATCTTGAGGGTGACGTAGGCATAGAGCCCGGCGCGCAGGGTCCGGTCGGGATTGGGCACGTCCACCTGGGTGGTCAACGTACGCGACGCCGCGTTCAGCGCAACGGAGCTGCGCTCCACGAAACCCTCGAAGCGGCGGCCCGGCATCTGCGGGACGGTGATCGCTGCCTGGACACCGGGCTTGACGCCGATGGCGTCGTTCTGCGGGACGTTGACGGTGATCCGCAGGGTGCTGTCCTGATCCATGCTCAGGAGCGGCGTCCCGCCGTTATCGGCCCGGACAAGATCCCCGACATCGACATTGCGCACCGTTACGACGCCATCGAACGGGGCTACGACGCGCTCGAACGCAGTGAGCGCCTTCAGGCGGTCGACGACGGCCTCCTGCACCTTGATGTTGGCTGTGGCGACCTTCACGCCGGCCTCTGCGGCGGCGAGCGCCGCGGCCTGACTGAGCACACCGGCCTGGGTGTTGTCGGCGTTCTGCCGCGACGCCCAACCTTGCACCGCGAGCGTGGAGGTGCGGTTATTGGTGAGGTTGGCGAGGTTGACGTTGGCGCGCGCCTGCTCGACCTGCGCCTGTGCCTGGAGCAACTGCGCCCTCAACTGGCCGACCTGCGCCTCGGCCTGCGCGCGTTGCTGATCGAGATCCGGTGCGGCGATGCGCAGGAGCAGCTCGCCCGCCTTCACGCGCGATCCGATATCGACCCGGCGTTCGGCGATGTAGCCGGTGGCGCGGGCGGCGATCGCCGCCGTGGTGAAGGCCTGCATCTCGCCGGGAAGCACGAGATCGACGGGGCCCTCCGCCCGCACGGCCGCGACGGTCCGCACCTGGGGCACGAGGGTCTTGATCCGCTCCAGCGTCGCGGTCGCCTCCGCGTCGCGCTGCCAATGGCCGTAGGCGCCCCAGGCCAGGAGTCCCATTGCGGCAAGCCCTACGAGAAAGAACGGGACCTTGCCGGGCGGCGGTGGAACGTCCGCACCCGCGTCGTGCGCCTTCATCGATCGGCTCTCCGCCCCGAACGTCCGGTCGGGTCACGGTGAAGGTAGCGGGCGACGGCCGGGCCGGCCAGAGCGGTCACGGGCCGCATCCTCGCAGATGCGTGGGCCTAACGCAGGGGTCCGGTCACCAGCGGGCGTCGGCCGAGGCGCTTGTGGAGGTGGACCATCAGCGCGATTCCGAAGAGCGGCGTCAGCAAGTTGAGGATCGGAACGACCATCAGGGCCGCCAGCAGGCAACCGGCACCGAGTGTCCGGACGGAGAAAGCGCGGCGCATCTCGGCGGCCTCCGGAAGGGGCCGGAACCGGGCCGCCGCCATCTCGAAATACTCGCGGGAGAGCAGATAGGCATTGGCCGCGAAGAAGGCCGCGATTCCGATCACCGGCACGAAGAAGATCACCAGCGCCGCGAGATTGACCAGAAGCGTCAGGCCGGCGAAGCGCACCGCATAGAGCATGGCGGTTCCGAACGGCATGGGGCGTCCGGGCGGGTCATTCGGGAAATCGGTGCGCTCGACGATCTCGGCGGCATCGTCGAGGAAGAAGCCCGCCACGAGGATCGAGACCGCCGGCATCAGGTAGGCGAGGACCACGACGAGACCGACCCCCGCCAGATAGTAGGCGAGGTTGTCGAGGATCGGGTACTGGGTGGAGATGTGGTGGCTCGCCTGGAACGCCTGGATGAGCCGGGTCAGGCCGAGCCAGACCAGGAGCAGGAGCCCGACCGTCAGGCCGAGGGATTTCCACAGGATCGCCCGCAGCGGTGGCGAGAAGGTCTGGCGCAACGCCGCCGCGGCGGACTCGACGAGCATCGGGCGAAGTGTTCCGGCCCGCGCCGAAAGCGGCGCAGGCGCGTTGTGGAGCGGTGTGGCGACCGGTGCAAGGCCGGGAGCCGTCGCAGGGGCGAGAGGGTGCGGGGAGAACGCGTGCAGGATACCACCGGACAGGACACGACCGGACAGGGCACCACCGGACAGGGCACCACCGGACAGGGCACCACCGGACAGGTCGCGATGCCGCAGGCTGCGGAGTCCCGATGGATCGACCCGGCGTTCCGCCCCGCCTACAGGCCGCGCCTCGCGCCGCTTCCCGAAGTGGCAGACGTGCTGGTGATCGGTGCGGGTGCCGCGGGGATCGGCGCGGCCCGGACTCTTGCCGCACGGGGGGTTTCGGTGGCCGTGCTGGAGGCACGGGACCGCGTCGGTGGCCGCGCCCTGACTGTCGCCCTGCGCGGACATGCCCTCGATCTCGGAGCCCATTGGCTGCATGCCGGGCCGATCAATCCCCTGGTGACGCTCGGTCGGACGCGCGGCGAGCGGCTGCGCCGTGCGCCGCAGGAGAGCCACGTCTGGGTCGGGCGTCGGCCCGGCCGCGCCGCCGAGATCCGGGCCAACGGGCGTGCCTTCGACCGGGCCGACCGGGCCATGACCCGCGGCGCCGCGCAGCCCGGTCTCGACCGGCAGGCAGGCAGCGCGCTGCCGCCGGGGCTCGGGCCCTGGGGGGCGCGGGTGGCGCAGGTCCATGGCCTCGTGTCGGGCCGGCCGCTGAACGAGGTCTCGCTTCAGGACTTCCCCAGCCTCGAATACGGCGACAACTACTTCCTCGCCGACGGCTACGGCAGCTACCTCGCCCGCTTGGCGGACGGGTTGCCGGTGGCGCTCGCGACAGCGGTGACGCGGATCGACTGGTCGGGCGGCCGGGTCCGCGCGACAACCGCGGCCGGAGCCGAGCACGCCGCGCGCGCCGTGATCGTGACCGTACCGATGATGGTGTTGCGTGAGGGGCCGGTCTTCTCGCCGCCGCTGCCGAATGCGGCCCGCGCCGCCATCGACGGGTTCACCACCGGCATCTACGAGCACGCGGTGCTGCACTGGCCGTCGAGCCCGTTCCGCGGCCGCGACCGGCTCGCGGCGATCCATGGCGGGCGTCACGCGCCGCCGGGGCTTCTGACCCGCATCGACGGAACGCCGTTCCACTATTATGAACTCGACCTGCACGAGGCGGCGGCGATCGACGCCGCTGGCTCCGGCGCAGACGGCGTGCGCCGCCATGTCCGCGCGGTCCTGGCCGAGCATTTCGGCGGCGCACGGCTGCGCGACCTCACGATCCCGGCGGTGAGCGCGTGGCGCCACGACCGATGGTCGCGCGGATCGTGGGCGGTGGTCCCGCCGGGCCATGCGCCGGCGCGACAGGCCCTGCGCGGCGCGGTGGCCGATACGGTCTGGTTCGCCGGCGAGGCGCTGTCCCGGGAACAGTGGGGCACCGTCGGCGGCGCCTACGAGGAGGGCGTTCGAGCCGCCGAGGCCGTGGCCGCGGTCGTCACGGACGGGGCCGGGACGCGTATCCGTGCAGGCACAGGCTGAGATCCCCGCTGCGCGGAAAGCCCCGAAAAGCTTGCCGGAGCGGGGCAAGACAGGCATCCCCCGGCTGACACGCTTCAGGGGGCGGCCATGGATTGGGTCGAGGGCATCGGCTATCTCGGGACGGCGCTGACCATTTCGGCGACGGCCATGAGCACGATGATTCCGTTGCGGATCATCTCGCTCTGCGCAAGCTGTGCCGTGATCACCTACGGCATCCTGATCGGCAGCATGCCGGTGGTGCTCACAGAGCTGATCCAGATGCCCTTCAACGCCTATCGGCTCTGGCAGATGATGCGCCTCGTCCGCGACGTTGAGACGGCCGCCGACGGCGACCTGTCCCTCGAATGGCTGCGGCCCTTCGGCTCGCGGCGCCCGTTCGGTGTCGGCGAGGTGGTGTTCCGCAAGGGGGATCTCGCCGACGAGATGTACTACATCGAGAGCGGCGTGTTCCGGATCCCGGAAGTCGGCCTCGAGGTGCGCAAGGGCGGGATCGTCGGCGAGCTGGGTCTGCTGTCACCCGGCAATGCCCGAACCGCGTCGTTGGTCTGCGTCGAGGCGGGTCACGCGCTGTGCGTGTCCTATTCGGACGTGAAGCAACTCTACTACCAGAACCCTGAATTCGGGTTCTACTTCCTGAAGCTGACAAGCGAACGCCTGTTCCAGGGCGTTCAGGGCATGGCCAAGCCCCAGGCGGTGACCGGCGACGCCCTCTGATCGCGGCAAGACCGCCCGTGCGGACCCTCTGCGCTTCCGGACCGGCCGTCCACGCCGCGCGATCGAACCATCCCGTTCGCCGGCTCCGCGCCTTGCCCCAGGGAAACACGGCCGGCCATCTGCCGCATCGAGAGCGGCGTCTTCCGGGTTCCGGAAGTCGGTCTCGCGGCGGGCGCGGGCAGTGTCGTGGGCGAATTGGGCCTTCCGTCGCCGGTGCACGCGCGCAGCGCCTCGCGGTCTGCGCGGAGCCGGGCAAGGTGCTGTGCGTCGGCCATTCCGATCTGAAGGACCTCTCCGATCAGAGCCCGGAATGCGGCTTCGCTTTCCTCGCGCCGACCTCGGAGCGCCTGTTCCAAAGCGTCGAGGCCGCCAGAAAGCCGCTGGCGGCCTGAGGCCCCTCGAAGGCGCAGCGCTGCTCAGAGCATGCTGGGCAGGATGCGGTCCGGCGGCCTGTGGCCGTCCATGAAGGTCTTGATGTTGATGATGACCTTCTCGCCCATGTCGGTGCGGCTCTCATAGGTTGCCGAACCCATATGCGGCAGGAGCACGACCTTCCCCTGGCGCGCGAGCTTGACGAGCCGGGGGCTGACTGCGGGCTCCTGCTCGAACACGTCGAGGCCGGCCGCCGAAACCTCGCCGCCCTCGATCAGGCGCGCCAGGGCGTTCTCGTCGATCACCTCGCCGCGGGCGGTGTTGACCACGATGGCCTCGGGCTTGAGCAGCTTCAGGCGCCGCGCCGAGAGCAGATGGTAGGTGGCCGGCGTGTGCGGGCAATTCACCGACACGATGTCGACGCGCGCCAGCATCTGGTCGAGGGATTCCCAGTACGTGGCGTCGAGGGCGCTCTCGATGGCGGCGGGCACCCGGCGGCGGTTGTGGTAATGGACCTGCAAGCCGAAGGCGCGGGCGCGCTTGGCCAGGGCCTGGCCGATCCGGCCCATGCCGACGATCCCCAGCCGCTTGCCGGTGATGCGCCGGCCGAGCATCCAGGTCGGCGACCAGCCCGTGGTCCACTCGTCATCCGGGATGATCCGCGCGCCCTCGGTCACCCGGCGGGCCACCGCGAGGATCAGCGCCATCGTCATATCGGCGGTGTCCTCGGTCAGCACGCCGGGCGTGTTGGTGACCGTGATGCCGCGCTCCAGCGCCGCCGCCACGTCGATGTGATCGACGCCGTTACCGAAATTGGCGATGAGCCGAAGGTTCGGTCCGGCCTGGGCAATCAGGCCGGAATCGATCTCGTCCGTGACAGTGGGGACGAGGACATCGGCCTCGCGCAAAGCGGCCGCCAGATCGTCCGCCGCCAGCGGAGCGTCGTCGGCATTGAGCCTGACGTCGAACAGCTCACGCATCCGCGTCTCGACGGCATCCGGAAGGCGCCGCGTCACGACCACCAGCGGCTTGCGCTTCGACACGTCTCTCTCCCCGTCAGCCCCGCGGCCCTGATTGCGGCACGCGCCCGGCGGCTTCCGCCCGAACCGCTTCCCGCAAGCGTCCGTTAACCGAACTCGGCCAGACAGGATCGGTCACGAGGCGCCGGTTCCGGAGCCAGTTCCGACCCATCGGCCTCTCTACCAGAGGTGGGCCGGAACACAATCGGATGCGGCCCGGTCCGCGTGTCGAACCGGCCCTGCTTTCGACAGGTCCGGCGCCCACCAACGCCACGTCTGGATAGGGAGACGACCATGCGCGTGTCACGCCTCAGCTTCGCCGTCGTGGCGATGCTGGCCGGCGGCCTCGCGACCGGTGCCCGGGCGGCGCCGCCCGCAGGCCCCGAGGCTGGGGTCGGACCGGTGACCAAGCTGCCGCTGCCGCGCTACGCGAGCCTGAAGACCGATCGCGTCAACCTCCGCGAGGGCCCCTCCAAGGATCACCGCACCCTTTGGGTCTTCCAGCGGGCCGGCCTGCCCGTCGAGATCATCGGCGAGTTCGAGACCTGGCGCCGGATCCGCGATTCGGAGGGGACCGAAGGCTGGGTGCTGCACTCCCTGCTGTCCGGCCGCCGGACTGCCATCGTGAATGCCGGCCCCGACAAGGGCGTCGAGAAGGCTGCCGTATCGCTGCGCGCGAAGGCCGACGACGGCGCCGAGGACGAGGCCAAGCTTCAGACCGGGGTGATCGGCAGCGTCAAGAGCTGCACCGGCACGTGGTGCCGCCTGATCGTCGCCCTGCCGAACAAGCGGGACGTGGATGGCTATATCCGTCAGAACCGCCTGTGGGGCGTCTATCCGAACGAGGTCGTGGAGTAGCGTCCGGCGCGATCATCGCCGTCGGGCGATGCCGGCCGGCACGTACACTCCCATCCCGGGACCGCGCAGCAGACGGTATCCGATTTCCGCATCGAGCGCCGCACCCCGACCGGAATGGCCGGCGCTCCGGTGTCGCGCGACCGAGCGCAAACGCAAAGGCCCGGACGAACCCGGGCCTTCGCGACGATCCTGATGGTTCCTCGAGCCGTGCCGTGGCGTCAGCCCTGGCGGCGGCCCGCCGGCCGGCTGCGGCGCAGGCGTACGATCACCTCGACCCCGGCGATCTCCATCCCCTCGGGGGCCTCGGGCAGCGAATCAACCGTGATGCCGCAATCCGGCATGTCGATGACCTGGCTCTCGTCTTCCAGGTAGAAGTGGTGGTGCTCGGTCGGGTTCGTGTCGAAATAGGCCTTCGACCCGTCGAGCGCGAGCTGGCGCAGCAGCCCCGCCTCGGTGAACTGATGGAGGGTATTGTACACCGTCGCCAGCGACACCGGCACCTTGGCGCGCATCGCTTCGTCGTAGAGCATCTCGGCCGTGAGATGGCGGTCGCCGCGGCCGAACAGAAGCCAGCCGAGGGAGAGACGCTGCCGCGTCGGCCGCAGGCCGGCCCGACGCAGGCGGTCGCGGAGGTCGGACAGCGGGCACCCGCGCCGCGGAGTCCCGTTGGCCTCCAACTGGGGGGCGGGGACCCGGCCGTTGAAGACGGCCTGGAATGGCACCGGTTCGGACATCGCTGGACTGAACGCTCGACGAGGGGCCTGAAGGAACGGATGTCGCCCGAGTATATTGAAGTGGTCAGGCTGTCGCAACCCGAGCGTTGCCGCATGCCTGCGGCCGCAGGCTTTGAAGGCGCGACGCCCCGTGCTAACCCGCGCGCCAGCCGACGGGCCGAGTATAGTCGCCCGCGACGTGAAGATCGCGCACATCCGAGGAAACAGCCAACCCAATGCCGCCAGACGCCGAGACACAAGCGCAGGACGCGAACCGCCGGTCGCACTATTCTTACGAGGATCTTCTGGCCTGCGGGCGCGGCGAACTCTTCGGATCCGGGAACGCGCAATTGCCGCTTCCGCCGATGCTGATGTTCGACCGCATCACGTCCATCGCGGCCGAGGGTGGCGCCCATGGGAAGGGCCACGTGACCGCCGAACTCGACATTCGGCCGGACCTCTGGTTCTTCCCCTGCCACTTTCAGGGCGATCCGGTGATGCCGGGCTGCCTCGGGCTCGATGCGCTCTGGCAGATGCTGGGCTTCCATCTCGGCTGGCTCGGCTCGCCGGGTCGTGGCCGCGCCCTCGGCGTCGGCGAGGTGAAGCTCGCCGGCCAAGTCCTGCCGACGATGAAGAAGGTGGTCTACAATGTCGACGTGAAGCGCGTCCGTCAGGGCAAGCTCGTCCTCGGGATCGGCGACGGCTGGCTCGAAGCGGACGGCGAGCGCGTCTATCAGGTTCAGGACATGCGGGTCGGCCTGTTCCAGAGCTGAAACGCGTCGGCCGGGCGTCCGGTTCGCGGCTCGGCCGCAACGCCGGACGATCTCGGTGGTTGAGATTGTGTCCGCGTCACCTTAGCTGACCGGTACGTGGCCCGGGCGACCGAGGCCGCGACGGAGGTAGTGTCACCATCATGCGCCGTGTCGTCATCACCGGGATGGGCATCGTCTCGTCCATTGGCAACAACACGCAGGAGGTGCTCGCCTCCCTGCGCGAAGCCCGCTCGGGCATCGCGCGCGACGCCAGCTACGCCGAGCACGGCTTCCGAAGCCAGGTCTCGGGCGCGCCGACCCTCGACCCCGAAGGCGTGGTGGACCGGCGCGCCATGCGCTTCCACGGCGGCGGCACCGCCTGGAACCACGTCGCCATGGATCAGGCGATCCGGGACGCGGGTCTGGAACAGGGCGACATCTCGAACGAGCGCACCGGCATCATCATGGGTTCGGGCGGTCCGTCGACCCGGGTGATCGTCGAGGCCGCCGCCATCGCCCGGGAGAAGGGCCCCAAGCGCATCGGCCCGTTCGCGGTGCCGAAGGCGATGTCGTCCACCGCCTCGGCGACCCTGGCGACGTGGTTCAAGATCCGCGGCGTGAATTATTCGATCTCCTCCGCCTGCGCGACGTCGAATCACTGCATCGGCAACGCCGCAGAGATCATCCAGGGCGGGCGGCAGGACATCATCTTCGCGGGTGGGTGCGAAGACCTCGACTGGACCCTCTCGGTGCTGTTCGACGCCATGGGCGCCATGTCGTCCAAGTACAACGACACGCCGTCCCGGGCCTCCCGCGCCTACGATGCCAACCGCGACGGCTTCGTCATCGCCGGCGGCGCGGGCGTTCTGGTCCTCGAAGAGCTGGAGCACGCTAAGGCGCGGGGCGCCCGGATCTACGGCGAGGTGGCCGGCTACGGCGCCACGTCGGATGGGCACGACATGGTGGCGCCGTCGGGCGAAGGGGCCGTCCGCTGCATGCGGCAGGCCATGGAAGGCCTGAAGGGCGCGCGGATCGACTACATCAACCCGCACGCCACCTCGACGCCGGTCGGCGACGACAAGGAGATCGAGGCGATCCGCGAGGTCTTCGGCCGGGGCGACGCATGCCCGCCGATCGCCGCCACGAAGTCGCTCACCGGTCACTCGCTCGGCGCCACCGGCGTGCAGGAGGCGATCTACAGCCTGCTCATGATGAACAACGGCTTCATCTGCGAGAGCGCGCATATCGACGAACTCGATCCCGCCTTCGCCGACATGCCGATCCTGCGGGCGCGTCGGGACGACGCGCAGCTTGGGCACGTGCTGACGAATTCCTTCGGCTTCGGCGGCACCAACGCGACCCTGGTCCTGAAGCACGTCGACGCCTGATTACTGAAGGGAACCGCCGGCTCGAGGTCGGCGTTTACTGGATGTTGAGATCTGGTGGTGGCAATGGGGACTTTCATCTTCGGAACGCTGAGCGGACTGGTCATCGCCGGTTGCGCCGCGATCTACGCGAAGCAAGCCCTCATCGACGAGGCGCAGTCGCATACGGACGGCCATTTCTGAGTTCGGCCGCCCCGCCAGGAACGCCCCGCCAACAGGCGGGGCTTTTTTTTGCCTGCCGTCCGACCGCCGACCGGTTTGGAACGCACGGCGAGCCGCGCTAAGGCACCCTTTGGCGGTTCGCTTGCGCGGATCGCGGACCGTCCCCGCCTGGTAGGGGCGGCGTGCTTGGTCAGGATGTGAGTCGGCATGACGGGATTGATGGCAGGCAAGCGCGGCCTGATCATGGGCGTCGCGAACGATCACTCGATCGCCTGGGGTATCGCCAAGGCGCTGCACGCTGAGGGCGCGCGCCTGGCTTTCACCTACCAGGGCGAGGCTTTGGGACGCCGCGTGGCACCGCTCGCCGCCAAACTCGATTCGGATCTCGTCCTGCCCTGCGACGTCGAGGACCTCGCCTCCGTGGATGCGACCTTCGAGGCCCTCGATGCGCGATTCGACGGCAGCCTCGACTTCGTGGTCCACGCCATCGGCTTCTCCGACAAGGCGCAGCTCAAGGGCCGCTATGTCGACGTAACCACCCGCGAGAATTTCGTGCGGACGATGACGATCTCGTGCTTCTCGTTCACCGAGATCGCGCAGCGCGCGGCCAAGCGGATGACGCAGGGCGGGTCCCTGCTGACCCTGACTTACGGCGGGGCGACCCGGGTCATGCCGAACTACAACGTGATGGGCGTGGCCAAGGCGGCGCTGGAGGCGTCCGTCCGCTACCTCGCGAGCGATCTCGGTCCGGACGGGATCCGCGTCAACGCGCTGTCCGCCGGCCCGATGCGGACGCTGGCGGGCGCCGGGATCGCCGACGCGCGGCTGATGTTCAATCACCAGCGGGCCCATGCGCCGCTGCGGCGCACGGTGAGCCTGGAGGATGTCGGCGGCTCAGCCCTCTACCTCCTGTCGCCGCTCTCGGGCGGTGTCACCGGTGAGGTCCATTTCGTGGATGCCGGCTACAACATCATCTCGATGCCGCGCCCGGACGTGCTTCAGGCCCAGGACGCGGCCGGAGTCGTCGGCGACGCCTGAGCCTCACTCCTCCGGGATGCGGCCCGGAGGCAGCGGGCCGCGCCGGACGCCGCGTTCGTCGCGCACGTCCCGCCGCGCCCGCACGGCGCGGATTTCTTCCGCGGAGGGCGGCGCGGACGGGTAGTTCGAGGCGAACGGATTGGGCGGCGTCCCGCGCCCGGAACCGCCGAAGAGCTTGTCGAGGAACCCCTCCTCGGCGCTGGCGGGCCGGGCGACCAGGAGAAGGGCGAGGGCGAGAAGCGGGCGAAGCTGCATCGGGATCGTCTGGATATCGGGATCCGCTGCCGATAGCGGCACTTTCCGGCGGATCGGAGGCCGCCACGCACCACGCCTGGAACCCCCAGCGCATCCGGCGGGTTCGCGCTCAACAATGCCGGGCGTGAACAGGAGGCGTGATGTCTGAGGTTACCTATCGCATCGTCGAGCACGACGGCGGGTTCGCCTACAAGGTCGGCGACGTCTTTTCCGAGACCTTCCCGAGTCGCGAGGAGGCGCTGCAGGCGGCCCAGGCCGCGGCGGCAGAGCAGCAGGTCCCCGGCTCGACCGAGGGCATCCGCTACCAGGATCAGGCCGGCGGCTGGCACGACGAGACCGCCCAGGGCAGCGATCGGCCCCGCGCCCGCGTGGTGGAGTAGCCGGCGCGGACGGGACGGCCGTGTGGAACCCGACGTATCGATGGAGGCCATCGTGGCGCGCGCGCGGCGGGTGACACCGGAACCGCCGCCGCAGGGACGCCGGAAGGCGCCCGCCCTCCCGAAGGGCGTGCGCCGCACGACACCGTCGCCGGAAACGCTGGCGGCGCTCGGCCCGGACCGGTTGATCGGGCTGATCCTCGGCGAGACCGCGCGCAATCCCGCCTTCAAGAAGCTGGTGAGCGCCGCTTTGGCTTCCCTCCAGGGGCCGGACGCCGTGGCGGCCATCGTCGACCGGCGGCTGACGGCCCTGGAGGGGGCCCAGGGCTATATCGACTGGCAAAAGCGACGGACCTTCGCGGCCGATCTCAACGCCACCGTGACGGTGATCCTCGACGAGCTGCGCCCCCTCGATGCGGGCGCCGCCCTCGATCGCCTGAGGCGCTTCCTCAACGGTGCCGACGCGGTCCTGAACCGTGTCGACGACAGCACCGGCGCGGTGCAGGGCGTGTTCGATCGCGCCTCGACGGCCTTCGTGGAGATCGCGGGCAACCTGCCTCCGGCGGAGGCCGCCGGGTTGGCGGCACGCCTCGTCGAGCCCTTCGCGGCCGATCCGTTCGGTCCACTGGGACTCGTCCTCGGGGACATGATCCCGACGCTGCCCGAGTCGGCCCTTGCCGAGATCGACGACAGGCTCGCCGCGGCCGACGCCGCGATGCCGACGGGCGGCGATCCCCGCCGCGAGGCGACGCATCATCGGCAGGCGGCCCGGATCCAGATCCTGCGCCTCCGGCAGGCCATAGCCGACCGGCGCGGCGATCCGGACGCCTTCATCGCCCTGGAGCGCACGGTGCTGCCGGGGCGGGAGAACCGCGTCGAGATTGCCCGGCGCCTCCTCGCCGCCGGACGGACGGAAGAGGCGCTGGACTGGATCCGGCGCATGCAGGATCCGGGATTGCGCATCGCGACGCGGGCGGATCTGATCGCGGGTTTCGATACGCGCGGGCCGGAGCGCGAACGGCAGACGCTGGAGATCGAGATCCTCGATGCCCTCGGCCGGTCCGACGAGGCACAGCTCCTCCGGTGGACCCGATTCGAGCGGGAACTCGACGCGCCGATGCTGCGGACCTTCCTCGCCAAGCTTCCGGATTTCGAGGACGAGGAGGCGCTCCAGCGCGCCCTCGACCATGCCGAGGCCTTCCCGCAGCCGCACCGGGCTCTGACCTTCCTGACGGCTTGGCCGGATCTTCGCCGCGCCGCCACATTGGTGGTCGCGAGGCCCGGGATCTGGCAGGGCGATCAGTACGCGGTGCTGGCGCCGGCGGCCGAGGCGCTCGCCCAGGAACACCCCCGGGCGGCCACGATCCTGTATCGCCGGCTCCTCGACTCCATCCTCGAGGGCGGCCGCAGCGCCGCCTACCCGCATGGGGCGCGCTACCTCGCGGAACTCGACGCCCTGGCGGGGCGCCTCGCGGCCGGCGATGCCGAGCCGGATCCGAAGGCCTACCGCGCGGCGCTGCGGCAGACGCACGGCCGCAAGCACGGGTTCTGGAGCCTCGTCCGGGATTGAATCGGGTAAACCGGGCGGGTGACCGGCTCAGTCCTCCAGCGTGATGGCGTCGACCCGGTCCGGATAGAACGCCACGTGGTCCCGGATCGCCGCGACGGCCGGGTACGGGTCCCCGTAGCTCCAGACCGCGTCGGGGCGCCGGGTACCGTCGACGACGAGGTCGAAATAGTGGGCGTCGCCCTTGTACGGGCAGTGTGTGGTGCGCGCCGAGGCGACGAAGCGATCGGCCCGGATGTCGCTCCGCGGCACGTAGAAGACCGGCGGATACTGGGCCTCCTGCAGCCGGAGGGCGTTCCGGCTCTCGGCGACCGCGACACCCGCCACGACGACGCGGACGCGGCGGGGCTCGGGCTCGATGGTGATCGGGTGGTCCGGTCCAGGCACCTTCATGGCGTGCTCCCTCCCTCGGGCTTCAACTCGACGGTTCCGAGCGCGTCGGCGAGACGCGTCTTCGCGGTCCCGGGCCGAAGCGGCTTCTGCTGGGTCTCGTGCGGGACCCAGCCCGAAAGCCACAGCACCTCGAAGGTGGCCCGCACGCGCCCATCCGGATCCGCGAACCGCTCGGCATAGATCTCGGCCGTCCGCAGGAGCGTCGCCCGCCGCAGCGGCGTCCGCCGCCGCTCGGTGAGCACGTTGGTCATGCCCATGGCTCGCAGATCGCGCATCAGGCCGAACGGATCGGCGTAGCGGACCGTCAGCGTATCGGTATCGGCCACCGGCAGGGCGAAACCGGCCCGCTGGAGCAACCCGCCGGCCTCACGCACCGCCGCGAAGGGCGCCACGCGCGGGCTGATCCCACCCTCGACCTCGCTCTCGGCCTGGGCGAAGCTCTGGCGCAGCTCGGTCAGGGTGGCGCCGCCGAGCAGGCAGCCGAGGAACAACCCGTCCGGCCGCAGGGCGCGGCGCAGCTGGATCAGCGTGCCCGGGAGGTCGTTCACGGCGTGAAGGCTCAGCAGCGAGACGGCGAGGTCGAGGCTTCCGGCCGCCAGCGGCAGCGCCTCCGGGTCGCCGACGATCAGGCCGCCGCCCGTCTCGGGCCGGGCCGCGAGACGGAGATGCCGCGCCTCCGGATACCGGGCCGCGAGCATCCGGGCCGCCACCGGGACGGGCGTCGCGAGGTCGAGCACCGAAGTGAAGCGGCGCAGGACCGCCCCCAGGCGGTCATCGAGATCCTCGGCGAGCCGATCAACGAGGAAGCCCGCGTAGCCGCGGCCCTGGGCTCGGGCGAGGCGACGGCGGGCGAGGGCCGTGTCGAACAGGGCGGAGGGAGCATCCATTGCGGGGGAGATGGCATCTGAAGCCGTCCCGCGCCACCTCTCGCACGGCCGCGCGCACGGATCCGTGAGCCGCGCTAGAATGTCGGAACGACTCGGCAGCGTCGCTGTTCCTGCTGCAACCGGCTTAAACGGCCGAGATTCGTCATGGAGCATTGATCATGAAGCGTATGCTCGTCGGGGCCGCCGTGGCCCTCACCACCCTCGCGGCCGCCGGCGGTGCCGAAGCCAAGGGCTGCATCAAGGGCGCCATCGTCGGCGGCATCGCGGGGCACTATGCCGGCCATCACGGCCTCGTCGGCGCTGCGGCCGGCTGCGCCATCGGCCGTCACCGCGCCAACGCCCGCGACCGCCAGATGCAGCAGCAGCAGATGGCGCCGCAGGCGCGCCCGGTCTCGGCCCAGTAGAGGCGCGGATTCGGGCGGCGCGTCCGCCGCATGACGGCTCTCGAGGCCGTCGCAAGGACCCTGCGCGGACTGCCGCGCGGGGTCGTCTCGCTAATCTATCCGCCCACCTGCGCGGGCTGCGGCGGCGCCACCGCGGATCCCGGCGCCCTGTGCCCGGCCTGCTGGTCGAGCCTGCGGCTGATCGAGGAGCCGGTCTGCCAGCGCTACGGGACGCCGTTCGCGGTCGATCTCGGGGTCGGCCCGTTGCTCTCACCCCGGGCGATCGCCGAGCCGCCGGTCTTCGAGCGTGCCCGGTCTGTAGCCCTGTACGACGCGGTGGCGCGCCGCCTCGTCCATCGCCTGAAATACGAGGACCGCCTCGATCTGGCCCGCGTCATGGCCCGGATGATGGCCGCGAGCGGCCGAACCCTGATCGCCGACGCCGAATGCGTGATCCCGGTACCGCTCCACCGCGGACGCCTGTGGCGCCGGCGGTTCAACCAGTCCGCCCTTCTGGCCCGGGCGATTGCCGGACCGGCCGGGCTCCCCTTCGTCGCCACGGCGCTCGTGCGCGTCCGCGCGACGCGGTCCCAGGTGGGTTTGAGCCGTGCGGCCCGCGCCGAGAACCTGAGCGGCGCCTTCCGCGTGGCAACCGCCGAACAGCACCGGATCCGCGGGCGCCGGATCCTCCTCGTGGACGACGTCATGACCACCGGCGCGACCGGCAACGCCGCCGCTCGGGCATTGTTGCGCGGCGGGGCACGGTCGGTCGATCTCCTGACCTTCGCGCTCGTCGGCGACGCCGCCGGGTAAGCGCGCGGGCTCTCCGCGTGGAAGGCGCTCGCGGATTCAGGCCGGGGGCCGCATCTGCTCCGGAAAGCTTGCCGCCAGGGTGAAGTCGAAAGCCTCCGCGATCCCTTCGTACCAGAGGGAGAACGGCGTCGGACGCGCGAGGTGGAGGGCGCCCTCGATCTCACGCCCCTCGTGCTGGAGGGCCGCCCCGTGCTTGGCCGCGAGGCGCAGCATCGGTCCGTTCCCCGACAGGCAGCGCACGTGCAGATCGACGACGCCGCGATGCCGCGCCGAGCGCGCGATCCGCGCGAACAGGGCGGCGCCGATGCCGCGCCGACGGAATGCCCGCTCCACCGCGAAGGCCGCCTCGGCATGCGGCCCCAGGACGTAGCGCGAGGCACCCGGTCCCATGGGCCGCAATTCGCCGAGGCCGCGCAGCGCACCACCCACGAACGCGCCGTACATCACGCCCTCGGCGGTCAGGGCCTGCGTGGCGTAGGCCCGGACCCCGGCCTCGCTGACATTGCCCATGAAGCGGCTCGCCCGGGTCTCCGGATCCAGCCGCAAGAAATAGTTCAGGACCGCCGTGCGGTCGGCCGGCCACAGACGGCGGACGGTGTGGGCCAGACCCTCGAGGGCTTGTGCCGCCATGATGAAGCTCCGGTTCGTGCGCGGTGCCGCGCAGGGAGATCCGGACGCTCCTCCCAAAGACGGAGCGGATCTCGCATCCTCAAAGTCGTTGTGCAATGCAGCGAAACGCTTGGCTGACCCTCCGCGGATCTGCCATGCGCAGGGCCGATGGGACGCTTTCCTGCGACTGTTCAGCCGCGGGGTTGATTCAGGCCGAGCTTGCGCGGCACTGGAACAGGTCCCGGGTCGTTGACCGCCGACGCGGGCGCGGGGGGTGCCGAACCGGTGCCGCGACCAGCAGCGAGGAACCGGCGGCGTGAACGACAGATCCGGCAAGCACATCGCCCCGTCGCCGGCGGCGCGGGCCAGCGCGGTCTCGCCTGGGCCGGTCCACGAGCGCTACGAGGCCCTGGTCGCCACCGGGGCGATCGAGCGCGATCCGGCCCAGGGTCATCTGGTGCGCGCCCTCGACCGCTTGGTCCTGGACCTGCAGCGTCGCAAGCGCGCCAGCAAGACGAGCGCCCTCGGCTGGCTGTTCCGGCGCAAGGACGAAGCCGAACCGATCCGGGGCCTGTACGTCTGGGGCTCGGTCGGGCGCGGGAAGACCATGCTGATGGACCTGTTCCACGAGGCGGCCCCCGAGCCGAAGCGGCGGGTCCATTTCCACGGCTTCCTGGCTGACGCACACGAACGCATCCACGCCTACCGGCAGGCGCTCAAGGCCGGCACCGTCAAGGGCGACGACCCGATTGGGCCGGTGGCCGACCAGCTCGCCGACGAGGCGACATTGCTGTGCTTCGACGAGTTCACCGTCACCGACATCGCCGACGCGATGATCCTGGGTCGCCTGTTCAACCACCTGTTCCGGCGGGGCGTCACGATCGTCGCAACCTCGAACGTCGAGCCGGACAGGCTCTACGAGGGCGGGCTGAACCGGGCGCTGTTCCTGCCGTTCGTCGCGACCCTGAAGGAGCGCGTGGACGTCGTCCGGCTCGACGCCCGTACCGACTTCCGACTGGAGAAGCTCGGCGGCGCGGCCGTCTATCACGTTCCCGCCGACGCCAAGGCGCGCGCCGCCCTCGACGCCGCCTTCAAGGGACTGACCGGAAAGGTTCGGGGCCTTCCGGCGACGGTCACGGTTCACGGCCGGGCCGTGGAGGTCCCCGAGCAGGCGACCGGCGTCGCCCGGTTCGGTTTCGACGATCTCTGCCGCAAGCCGCTCGGCGCCTCCGACTACATGGCGCTCGCCCGCGCCTACCACACGGTCATTCTGGACGGGATCCCGGTCATGGCTGAGGCGGACCGGAACGAGGCCAAGCGCTTCATCACGCTGGTCGACACGCTCTACGACCGGCACGTGAAGCTCGTGGCCTCCGCGGACGCCGACGCGCAGGAGCTCTACACCGCCGAGACCGGCCGCGAGGCCTTCGAGTTCGACCGGACCGTCTCGCGCCTCATCGAGATGCGGTCGCGGGAATACCTCGCCCAGCCGCACGGCCGGCCCGATTCCGAGGCGTCGGGTGCCAGCACCGGGCTGGTGGAGACGTGAGCGCCCCGTCTCGCGTCGGATCGATCTTCTCCTTGCGTCGGCGGAACTGGCGCAGCGCCGGCCCGCTCGGCTGGCTCCTGGGCTCCCCGGCGGCGTTCGTCCTGCTGGTCGTCGCCCTGGGCAGCGGCACGGCGAACTACCTAACCGGCGAGGCCGACCGGACCGCGACGGCCCACGCGAACGACACCGTCGCCGGGATCGAGCGCCTGATCTCCGAGGTGAAGGACCTGGAGACGAGCGAGCGGGGCTTCGTCCTGGTCGGCAGCGAGGATTACCTCACCCCCTACACGAGCGCCCTCACCAAGATCGAGACGGAACTCGCCGGCCTCGGCTCGGCCGCGCAGGATCCGGTCCGCGCCGGCGGCCCCTCTCTCGCCGGACTGATCGCGCAGAAGCGGGACTTCGCGGCCCGGGTCGTGGCGGCGCGGCGCAATCAGGGGTTCGAGCCGGCCATCGAGCTGGTCCGCACCGGCGAAGGCAAGCAGCTGATGGACGCGATTCGCGCCGAGGCGGCGGCCCGTCAGGCCGCGACGCTGGAGCGTCTCGCCACCCTTCAGGCGATCGAGGGTTGGCGCGGGCTCCTGCTGTTCCTGCTCTCGGGGGCGGCGGCGCTGGGCGCGATCGTGCTGCTCGCGCGCCTCGCTCTGGTGCGCCGGCAGGAATCCCTGCGCATGTCGCGCCTGCTCGACGGCGTGCTCGCCAACGCGCCGGTGGGCCTCGGCTTCCTCGACCGCGACCTGAAGATCCGGCACATGAACCGGGCGCTCGCCACGATGAGCGAACGCGGCTTCGGGGCCGATCTCGGCGCGCCGATCTGGGCCATGCTTCCGACCCTCCGGGAAGAACTCGCCCTGAAGCTCGCCGCGGCCCTGAAGGACGGCCTGGTCTCGCCGAACGTCCCGGTGGCCGTGCCGGCTCCCTCCGCTCCCGGCGGTGTCCGCCACTTCTCGATGAGCTTCTACCCGCTCCGGGGCGTGGAGAGCGCCGCGACCGATGAGAACGTGGAGGGCGTCGGCCTCGTCGTGGTCGACGAGACCATCCGCCATTTGGCCGAGGCCCGTCTGCGCCGCAGCGAGGAGCGGTTCCGTTCGCTAATCGAGGCCAGCGCGGCCATCGTCTGGACCGCCAACCCGGAGGGCAGCCTGCACCGACGCCAGGTGGCCTGGAGCCGCTTCACAGGTCAGGACGAGGCCGCCTATGCAGGGCTCGGCTTCCTGGATGCGGTCCATCCCGAGGATCGCCCGCACACCCGGGCCGCGTGGTCCCGCGCCCTGAGCAGCCTTGAGCCCTACGCGACGGAGCACCGGATCCGCGCGGCCTCCGGGGCATACCGGCACATGAGCGTGCGCGCCGTTCCGATCCTCGAATCCGACGGTACCCTGCGCGAATGGGTCGGGACCCATACGGACATCACCGAGCGCAAGGAGGCCGAGGCCGCCATCGAGGCGGCCCGGGCCGCCGCAGAGGCCGCCAACGCCGCCAAGAGCCAGTTCCTGGCCAATATGAGCCACGAGTTGCGCACCCCGCTCTCGGCGGTGATCGGCTATTCCGAGATGGTGCAGGAGGAGCTGGAGGATATCGGCGAGGCCGACTTGGTCGCCGACATGAAAAAGATCGAGACCAACGCCCGGCACCTCCTCGGCCTGATCAACGACGTGCTCGACATCTCCAAGATCGAGGCCGACCGGGTCGAGGTCTACGCCGAGGATTTCGACGTCGCCACCGTGGTGCAGGAGGTCGCCGTCACGGTCGAAGGTCTGATCGCCAAGAAGGGCAACACCCTGGCGCTGGCGCTGGAGGCGGATCTGGGCAGCGCCCACACCGACGTCACCAAGCTGCGCCAGTGCCTGATCAATCTCTTGAGCAACGCCGCGAAGTTCACCGAGAACGGCCGGATCACCCTGTCGGTCGCCCGGGCCGACACGACGATGCGCTTCTCCGTGACCGATACCGGGATCGGGATGACACCGGAGCAGGTGGGGCGGCTGTTCGAGCGCTTCACCCAGGCCGACGCCTCGACGACGCGCCGCTTCGGCGGGACCGGGCTCGGCCTCGCGATCACCCGTGCCTTCGCCGAGATGCTGGGCGGCGCGATCGCCGTGGAGAGCCGGCAAGGGGAGGGCACCACCTTCACGCTGACCCTGCCGGTCCGCTTCGAGACCGGTGCGGCGGAGGAAGCGGATGCGGACAGCGCCGCCGGTCCCGGCGAACGCGGAACCATCTTGGTGATCGACGACGACGCCGCGACCCGGGATCTGCTCGCCCGCTTCCTGGAGCGCGAGGGCTTCTCGGTAACGGTCGCCGAGGACGGGCGGCGGGGGCTCGATCTCGCCCGCAGCCTGCACCCGCGGGCGGTGCTCCTCGATGTGACCATGCCGCAGATGGACGGCTGGGCAGTGCTGCGGGCCATGCGCGCCGATCCCGAGATCGGCGCGACACCGATCGTGATGGTGACGGTCCTGGACGAGCAGAACCTCGCCTTCTCGCTCGGCGCCACCGACTACCTGCAGAAGCCGATCGACTGGGGAAGTCTGCGCCAGATCGTCGACCGCTTCCGGCCTTCGGCCGGTAGCGGGCCGATCCTCGTCGTCGAGGACGAGGCGGACGTTCGGGGCCATGTCTGCGCCTATCTCGAGCGCGAAGGTTTTCCGGTGCGCGAGGCCGAGAACGGCCTGCGCGCCCTCGCGACCCTCGAGTCGGAACGGCCGTGCCTGATCCTGCTGGATCTGATGATGCCCGAGATGGACGGCTTCGCCTTCCTGCGGGCGCTCCGGGCGCGCCCGGACAGCCGCGACGTGCCGGTGGTCGTGCTCACCGCCAAGGACATCACGGCCGAGGATCGGCGCCGACTGGCCGGTCAGGCCGACCGGGTGCTCACCAAAGGATCGACCGGTCTCGGCGAACTTGCCCGGGAATTGCGGGCCCTGGTCCCGACGATGGACGGCGCGGGCTGACCGGGAAACCGCAACACGAGCCGGGCGAGCCGACCCGGCAGCGCCCGACGGGACCGTGCGATCACCCCCGTCGCGCGGACCCGCGGTGCGGATTCACCCACCGCGGAACGCCAGCATCAGCGCCCCGGCGGCAATCGCCCAGAGAGCCAGCGTCGACCAGATCGCCCGATAGCGTTCGTTGCGGGCGAAGCGCTCCAGGCGGCGGGCATCGCCCGTTCCGGCCTCGTCGAGGCGCACCAGCACGCGCTTCAACCGCATGGCGAGATCCGGAATATCGCCGACCACGTCGGAGACCACACGCAGGGCCTCCAGGCCGCTCTGCGCCCGGCCGACCGGGCCCATGTTGCGGGCGATCCAGGCGCGCACGACCGGCTCGGCCGTGGTCCACATGTCGAGCCGCGGGTCGAGGGAGCGGGCGACGCCCTCAACCACCACCATGGTCTTCTGGAGCATCACCAGCTCGGTGCGGGTGCTCATGTCGAACAGGGCCGTCACGTCGAACAGCAGGGTCAGGACCTTGGCCATCGAGATCTCGTCGGCCCGGCGCTGGTGGATCGGCTCGCCGATCGCCCGGATCGCCTGCGCGAAATCCTCCACGGAATGGTGGGCCGGCACGTAGCCCGCCTCGAAATGGACCTTCGCCACCCGGCGATAGTCGCGCAGGATGAAGCCGAGCAGGATCTCGGCGAGGAACCGGCGCTCGTTCGGGCCCAGGCGGCCCATGATGCCGAAATCCACCGCCACCAGGCGGCCCTCGGCGTCCACCAGCAGGTTCCCCTGGTGCATGTCGGCGTGGAAGAAGCCGTCGCGGATCGCGTGCCGCAGGAAGCTCTGGATGACGGTCCGCCCGATGGTCTGCGGGTCGTGCCCCTGGGCGGCGATCTCCGCCGCGCTGTGCAGGCGGGTGCCCTCGATCCACTCGGCCGACAGCACCTCGCGGGCGGTCAGCTCCCATTCGGGCTTCGGCACGCGGAAGTCGAGGTCGTCCTTGGTGTTCTCGGCGAGCTCGGAGGCGGCGGCCGCCTCCAGGCGGAAATCCATCTCCATCAGCACCGAGCGGGCGAGGATCTCCACGACTTCGCGGGGACGCAGCCGCTCCGCCTGCGGGGACAGGGCGTGCACCACCCGGGCCATGAAGCGCATGACCTCGAGGTCGCGCATGAAGCGCTCGCGGACGCCCGGCCGCATCACCTTCACGGCCAGCGCGCGCTGCGTGCCGTCCGCATCCTGGACGATCGCCTTGTGGACCTGCGCGATGGAGGCGGCGGCGATCGGTTCGCTGAACGACACGAAGAGCTGACTGACCGGCTTGCCGAGCGCCGTCTCGACGGTGCGGAGCGCGACCTCCTGCGGGAAGGGCGGAACCCGGTCCTGCAGCTTCTCCAGGTCGAAGGCCGCCCGCATGCCGACGATGTCGGGCCGCGTCGCCAGGAACTGCCCGAACTTGACGTAGGACGGGCCGAGGCGGGTCATGGCCGCCGAGAGCCGAGCGGCGCCGTCGTCGAGACCCGGCCGCTCGAGGGAGCGGCCGAGCCGCAGGGCGAGCCGCAGATGCGGCGGCAGCTCCGCGGGATCGGCGAAGGCGAGGGCGCCCTCGCGGGCCAGCACGAAGCCGACCCGCGCGCCGCGGAACAGGTTGATGGCGGCGCTGATCACCGGTGCTGGCTCCCGTCGCGCACGGCGGCGGTCAAGAGACCTTCCAGCCCGAATGGATCGCCACGATCCCGCCCGTGAGCGGCCGGTCGGTGACGTGCCGGAAGCCGGCACGCTCGATCATGCCCGCGAAGGCGCCGCGCGTCGGAAACTTCCGGATCGATTCCACGAGGTAGCGATAGGATTCCGCATCCCCGGCGACCCGGGCGCCGATGCGCGGGATCACGTTGAAGGAATAGGCGTCGTAGATCCGGTCGAGCAGCGGGATGTCGACGGCGGAGAATTCCAGGCAGAGGAAGCGCCCGCCGGGCTTCAGCACCCGCCGCGCCTCGGCGAGCGCCGTCTCGATCCGCGGCACGTTCCGGATGCCGAAGGCGATCGTGTAGGCGTCGAAGGTCGCGTCCGGTAGGGGCAGCGCCTCGGCGTTCCCGGTCACGAACGCGATCCGGTCGCCGGCCTCGTCGAGCTTGCGCTCCCGGGCCCGCTCCGCGCCGACGCGCAGCATCGACTCGTTGATGTCGAGAACCGTGACCCGGGTGCGGGGGCCGCCCGCGGCCAGGACCCGGAAGGCCACGTCGCCGGTGCCGCCGGCGACATCGAGATGCGCGAAGGCCCGGTTCTGGGAGGGCCGCAGCATCGAGAC
This sequence comes from Methylobacterium sp. XJLW, assembly GCF_003254375.1. Lineage (NCBI taxonomy): Bacteria > Pseudomonadati > Pseudomonadota > Alphaproteobacteria > Hyphomicrobiales > Methylobacteriaceae > Methylobacterium > Methylobacterium sp. XJLW. The sequence continues at coordinate 4,031,649 of NZ_CP016429.1, forward strand.
GAGCTGCGCCTTCCAGGCCCGGTGCAGGCCCGCCGACATCAGGTCGTTCATGATGTCGTAGCGGCGGGCGACCGAGTGGAAGACGCTGTCGACGCGCCCCTGCTTCTCGTCGAGCGCCACGCGCTCGAAGCCGAAATCCGCGCTCGCGCGCTCAGACGCCCCGTTTCCGGCCTTCATGACGCTCCCATTCCTCGATGGGCGCGTCATAGCGAAGGTCGGGCCCGGCCGCCATGCGTCGAAACACGCGGCTTGGGGACCGACCCCGATGCTGAGACGCGCCGAAGTCCTGTCTCAGCCGACGCGCGCGCGGAGCGCGTCCGCCACCGCCGCCGCCATGGCCCGGGTGCCTATCGGGTTCGTGCCCTCGCCGGCGATGTCGGCCGTGCGCGCACCGCCCGACAGGGCGTCGGTGATGGCGCCGTCGAGGGCGTCGGCGGCGTCGCCGAGGCCGAAGGAATAGCGCAGGCACATGGCGAGCGAGCCGATCATGGCGATCGGGTTCGCCTTGTCCTGGCCGGCGATGTCCGGGGCCGAGCCGTGGACCGGCTCGTACAGCGCGCGCCGCAGGCCGCCCGCATCGACCGCACCGAGCGAGGCGGAGGGCAGCATGCCCAGGGAACCGGTGAGCATGGCGGCGATGTCGGAGAGCACGTCGCCGAACAGGTTGTCGGTCACCAGCACGTCGAACTGCTTCGGCCGGCGCACCAGCTGCATGGCGCAGTTGTCGGCCAGGATGTGCTCCAGCTGGAGGTCGGCATAGTGCTCCGCATGGACCTTGGTGACGACCTCCTTCCAGAGGACACCGGACTTCATCACGTTGTGCTTCTCGGCGGAGGCGACCCGTCCCGAGCGCTTGCCCGCGAGGTCGAAGGCCACATGGGCGATCCGCTCGATCTCGGCCGTGGTGTAGACCTGGGTATCCACCGCCCGCTTGGAGCCGTCCTCCAGCACGGTGATCTCCTTCGGCTCGCCGAAATAGACGCCGCCGGTGAGCTCCCGGACGATCATGATGTCGAGGCCCTCGACCAGTTCCCTCTTCAGGGCCGAGGCTTCGGCCAGGGCCGGGTAGCAGATCGCCGGACGGAGGTTGGCGAAGAGGTCGAGTTCCTTGCGCAGGCGCAGCAGGCCGGCCTCCGGGCGGTTCTCGTAGGCGACGCCGGCCCATTTCGGCCCACCGACCGCGCCGAGCAGGATCGCGTCCGCATCCTTGGCGCGCTGCAGGGTCGCGTCGGCGAGCGGGCTGCCATGGGCATCCAGCGCGCAGCCGCCGACGAGGTCGGTCTCGGTCTCGAAGGTCGCGAGACCGGTCTCCTTGAGCGCCTCGAGCACGACCTGCATGCCGGCCGCCACCTCCGGACCGATCCCGTCGCCGGGGAGGAGCAGGAGCTTGTAGCTGGCCATGACGGTCTCGCGGGTTGGTCTCGACGTGCCGGCGGGCTTTATCGAGGCTGGCCCGTCATTGGCAAGGCGCCGGCCCGATCGTCGATGCGCGTCCGTCCTCTCAGAGGAGCGCGACCTTGCCGGTGGCGATGTCGTAGAAGCCGCCCACGACCTTCACCCGCTGGGCGGCGACGGCCTCCGCGATGATCGGCCCGGACTGCTCCAGCCGTCCGACGGTGTGCCGGACGTTCTGGGCGATGGCCTCGGCGAGGGGATCCTGCGCCCGGGCCTTCGCGGCCAGATCGACCGCGGGCCGAATCGCGTCGACCAGCACCGGGAGATGGCCGGGAAGCACCGCCTTGGTCCGCATGACGTCGATCGTCGCCTTCACGGCCCCGCATTCGGAATGGCCGAGGACCAGGATCAACGGGGCGCCCAGGACGGACACGCCGTATTCGAGGCTGGCGAGGCCGTCGGTGTTGACGAAGTTGCCGGCGACGCGGACGACGAACAGGTCGCCCGGTCCCTGGTCGAAGATGAAGTCCGGGGCGACCCGGGCATCGGCGCAGCCGACGATGCAGGCGATCGGATGCTGAGCCGCGGCCCGCGCCGCGCGACCGGCCGAAAAATCCCTGTTGGCGGGCGCGTTGGCCGCGTAGCGGCCGTTGCCGTCGAGCAGCCGAGCCAGAGCCTCCTCGGGCGTGATGGCCTTCGACCGAGCCCCGTCGGAGGCCGCTTCGGCGCGAAACGGCGGTGCGGACGCGCCGGCCAGGGTGCCGACGGCGACGGCCGTCAACAGGCCGCGCCGTGAGAGTCGCCGTGAGAGGGAGGGTCGATGCAGATCGCACACGCTTGGCGGTCCCCTTCGTCGTCCTTGCCGGCCGAGCCCGGCGAGCCGCTCGTCCCGGCAGCAGCGGGCCGAGCACTCCGGATCGTATCCCCTGCGGATCTTCACCGCCGAGTCCAAACTTTGCAGGAAATACTGGACCGAAGGGGCTGCGCCGGGCATCCCGAAGGCATGGATCCGGCTGCTGCGAGGCGCGGATGTTGGACGATCATTTTCGGGACCGGATCGCTCTGCTTCGGTCCGAGCGCGATTTCCGTCGGGCGGTCGCCGGTTACTGCCAGGGGATGATCGAGCCGTCGCAGATTGTTTGGCCGAGTCACAAGCTGCTCAATCAGATCGGGCGCTACGTGGTCTCGTTCATGCTGATCCACAACGACTACGCATGGCGCCACCATGGCGGCCCCCGTCCGACCCTGACGGCGATCCAGGCGATGGTCGGACTGAGCCACCGGCAGACGGCCGGTTTCGTGTCGACCCTGAAGGCCGGGCGGTTCGTCACGGCGGTGGCGGATCCGGATGATGCACGCGTGAAATGCCTGCAGGCCTCGCCGGCCCTGGTGACCGAGATCGGCCGGTCCGGGCGCCTGTTCGTCGTCGCCATGGATGCCGTCGCGGGTCGCGATCCGGGCCGCGCGGAAGGACTCGACGGGCCCGGCCGGCTCGGGGAACTCGTCCGCCGGTCGGCGGCCCATGTGCTGCGGCACGGGACGCTCATCGCGCCGTTCCCCCGGGTGCTGCATTTCGCCGGCCGGGATTGCGGCTACCCGCTGCTCGCCGCCCTCGTCGGCGCCCACTACGCCGCCACGATTCCCGGGGCGCCGCCGGCCGCGCCGCTCAGCCGGCGCGGCCTCGCCGAGCGGCTGGACGTGTCCCGGGCGCATGTCGGCAACCTGCTCGCCGAGGCGGAGGCGGCCGGATGGATCCGGATCGCCGACAGACGCCTGACCTTTTTCGATCCGACAGTGTTGGCGGAATTCGAGGACTGGGCCGCCGGACAGATGCTGTTCTACGACGATCTGGCGGCGGCGGTTCTCGCGGATCCGCCGGCCGTACGGGTTCCGGACTGTGCCTGCACCTCCTGATCCACCGGGTGCGCGGCGCTCGCTTGTGTTCCGGCCGTTCCGGGGATACCTACGGGCTGCACCGCGCCGTGAGACCATCCCGCGTGGGTCGCCGACAGGAGAGACGAGCCTTGGCCAGAGCCGGCTCAGCGCCCGAGATCGCCCGCGCCGCCATGACGGCGCCGCGGTCGCGCGCGCGCCGCGCCGGGCTTGCTCTTCCGCTTCTGCTTACCCGCCCCTGAGGGCCGTCCGGGCGCGCGCCTGGGCCTTCAGGGGAGTTCTTCCATTCGCGAATCCGCCCGCGAGGGCACCACGCCGCGCCGCGCCATCTCGAGCCGGGCGGCCCGCGACAGGGTAATGCCATGACCACGACGAACACCACCTCCGCCCGCGACCGCATCGTAATCTTCGACACCACGCTGCGCGACGGCGAGCAATGCCCCGGCGCCACCATGACCTTCGACGAGAAGCTCGCGGTGGCCGAGCTGCTCGATACGATGGGCGTCGACATCATCGAGGCCGGCTTTCCCATCGCGTCGAACGGCGATTTCGAGGCCGTGTCGGAGATCGCCCGGCGGACCAAGCGCGCCACCATCGCGGGGCTCGCCCGCGCGATTCCCGCCGACATCGCCCGGGCCGGCGAGGCGGTGCGCCATGCCCAGCGGGCGCGGATCCACACCTTCGTGTCGACCTCGCCGATCCACCTCGCGCACCAGATGCGCAAGAGCCAGGACGAGGTCGTCGACATCATCCTGAAGACCGTGGCCCAGGCCCGCGACCTCGTGGAGGACGTGGAATGGTCGGCCATGGACGCGACGCGCACGCCCCTCGATTATCTGTGCCGCTGCGTCGAGGCGGCGATCAAGGCCGGCGCCACGACGATCAATCTCCCCGACACGGTGGGCTACGCCACGCCCTCCGAGTACCGCGACATGTTCGCGAATGTGCGTGAGCGCGTGCCGAACGCCGACAAGGCGGTGTTCTCGGTCCATTGCCACAACGACCTGGGTCTCGCGATCGCCAACTCCCTGGCGGGCATCGAGGGGGGCGCCCGGCAGGTCGAGTGCACGATCAACGGCATCGGGGAGCGGGCCGGCAACGCGGCGCTGGAAGAGATCGTGATGGCCCTGCGCACCCGCGCGGACGTGCTGCCCTACGAGACGGGGGTCGAATCGACCATGCTGACCCGCGCCTCGAAGCTCGTGAGCCACGCCACGAACTTCCCGGTGCAGTTCAACAAGGCGATCGTCGGCCGCAACGCCTTCGCCCACGAGAGCGGCATCCACCAGGACGGCATGCTCAAGAACGCCGAGACCTACGAGATCATGACGCCGGCCTCGGTGGGGCTGACCAAGACCTCCCTGGTGATGGGCAAGCACTCGGGCCGGGCGGCGTTCCGCTCCAAGCTGGAGGATCTCGGCCTGCACCTGTCGGACAACCAGTTCCAGGACGCCTTCGACCGGTTCAAGGCTTTGGCCGACCGCAAGAAGAACGTCTACGACGAGGATATCGAGGCGCTGGTCGACGAGAACCTCGCCACGGCCCACGACCGCATCCGGCTGGTCTCCCTGTCGGTGATCGCCGGCACCCGCGGGCCGCAGCGCGCGACCTTGCGCATCGCCGACGAGGCCGGCACGCGGATCGAGGAGGCGGACGGCAACGGGCCGGTGGATGCGGTCTTCAACGCGATCTCGGCGCTGGTTCCGCATCAGGCGCAGCTGGAACTCTATCAGGTCCATGCCGTGACCGGCGGCACGGATGCCCAGGCCGAGGTCTCGGTGCGCCTGCGGGACGGCGAGCGCAGCGTCACGGCCCGCGGCGCCGATCCCGACACGCTGGTCGCCTCCGCGAAGGCGTATCTCTCGGCGCTGAACAAGCTCTCGGCCCATTCGGTGCGCGTGCATGCACAGCATGCGGCGGCGGAATGAGAAAAAGCGGCGGCGGGGGGTGGACACCCCCCGGCCGCGTTGGTATCAGCCCGTCACCCCGGACGGACTTGGTGGCCACCGGGCGGTCGCAGACGCGATCGGGCGCATAGCTCAGTTGGTAGAGCAGCTGACTCTTAATCAGCGGGTCCTAGGTTCGAACCCTAGTGCGCCCACCAAGATCTAGCCCACTTCCTGATTACCGGTAATTCAGTCTGGTAGGCACATGGTAAGAGGGGCGAGCTGTTTAGCTTTCCTTCATCGACGCTCTCAGAACTGATCGCGCTAATTTGCGGCCGTCACTGGCAGCTCATCGTGACGGTCTGGGTGATCAGCAGAAAGCCCCGCACGGTGATGCCGGCGGGGCTCATTGGCCTGGAAGAAACGGTCGAACCGACACACGCTGCAGGCCAGCAGGACACCAGACACGAAAAAACCGCCGCGGCCGGAGCCGGGCGGTTCAAGGTGGGTCGTGCTGAGGATCAGAGGCCCATCTACGCGCGGCCGGCCGGGGCGGTTCCGGTCAGACCCGGGGTTCGCGGTCGAGCCAGCGGGCTGAGACGCCAGCGCAGAGCCATCGGGCCAGGGCAGGCGGTGGGCCAGTAGACCTGAGCGCCGCTTTCTGCGTAAGGTGTCCGCGAGGTTGATGACCGGTTCATAATAACGTTTCAGGACCCGGGGGCGGTACCCGGCGCCTCCACCAGAAGCATCCTGCCCCGGATACCGCACGGGGGTGAGGGCGAGCGTCCGGCGTTGCGGACAGCGCGCTGCCAGGGTGCTTCTGCTGGGGGCGAAACAGGTTCGACTGGACGGTAAAGGGATCGCGAGTTCTGCCCTGCCTCGGCAGGGTAAGATGCGGCTTTCGGTAAGGACTCGACCGGTTCGGCGCGGGTAACCCTCGTTCCGAGCACCTGACCAAAACTCTAAATGCCAACGACAACGTCGGCATGGAGATGCGCCTCGCGGCGTAATCTTCCGGGGCGTGGGCACGCCTAGCAACAGAACCCGAGGCTTCGGCCTCGGGGCCCGCTAATTCTCTTCCAGGAACGACGATCGGCCCTGCAGCTGAAGCCAGGGCGCGGGCGCGGGCATTGGCGACCGAATGTCGGCCAGGCGGCGGTCGCTGCTCATCCACGGCCCACCCGGCGACCAAGAAGCCGATGCCCACCCCACCAGGGGCCCGCCGGGATGGATCCGGATCTTCAGCCCCGAGGCTCTGCGGCCGGGTAGCGGCGTGCAGCGCGTCGTACGCCCGGTTCGGGCATGATTTGGATGACGGGCTTCGGGTCGGGCGTGGTGACGAGGATCGGCCCGGCGATCCGGATCGCGACCGCCATCGATCAGCCCGCCCCGTTCCCCTAGCTCTTTGGCACGACGCCATCGGCTACCCTCTTCAGGATCACGTGCAGCACCGCGGCGATCGCCGAGAGCAGTGTCCCGGGCCGAACAATCGGGCTTCCTGGCGGCGAAGGACGACGAGCGGTCAGCCATTCGGAAGCCGCCGCCATGTCGACCGCGGCAGGTTGGCGAGGAGGGCGGGGAGGGGCCCGATCTAGCAGTGCGTAATGATGCCGTTCGTCACGACGAGCGTGGAGAGGCTGACCGTTCCGGCTGCGCATGAAACACCGGCCGCGGTCGATGTGTTGTATGCGGGTGCGGTGACGGTCCCAGCAGTCGTCAAAGGCGAACTAATTTGCACAGTTGAAGCCACGATTTCCAGCTGCTTGAGAGCGCTGTTCGCGTCATTGGCCGACGTGATCGAAGAGCCACCGGCAAGGCTCACGGGCCCCCGCATCAGCAGGTTGGTATCGGCCGCAGCCTGTATCCGGGTCGTCTTGCCATATCCGAGCATCAACTGATCCGAGGTGTCTTTTCCGACCAGGTTAAGATCGGCTGTGTTGGCATTGTTGCGCCACGCTATGGATTGAGCGCTGGCAAAATGCAGCGCAGCGGATCGCGCGATCATCGCGCCCATATCGATGCCAAAAATCTTTGTGCCACCGAGATAAATGCCGGATCCACCGGAGTTCGTCAGGTCTTCGTAGGTGTTCGTCGCTACGGTGCCGTTATATATGCTGATGCCGCGGCGAAGCTTGAACTGACCCTGCGCCATGTTGATCAGCAGGCCCGAGCCGAGCGCTTTCGAACCATTGCCCGAGACGTAGATCCCCGCACCGACTGCACCGCTCTCGCCACCCGGCCCGCGCACTCCATAATCCATATTGTTGTTGTTGACGTCGACCTCCAGGCCAATGCTGTCATGTGCGCCAACGCCGGGGTCAATACCGAGGATGGTATTGAAGGCATAGGCCGGACCGGAACCGACGCGCTGCTTCATCGCGAAAGTGCCGCACACCTTGCTCACGAAGTAGCTATCGGGCGGATGTGTATGTGTTCCTCCTTTGGTGGCGTAACAGTTCCAAAGGTGCATCATTTCCATTTTGTTCTCGAAGGCCGAATATGTCTCCCCGTAGGATGAAGATTGATTGATTCCGGTCGGATTATCGATCGGGTCGACGGCAAGAGATTGCGTACCGTTCAGACGCTGAGCGCCGATCTCCAGGCTCTTGAAGACGCCGGACGGAGACTTGGAGGTATCGAGTCCGAGGGCAGGCACGGCGAGAAGGCTGGACGCCGCGAGCGCGATAGACAGACGACGGATCATGTGGTGGTCCCTGTCCGAGAGAGGCCGTACCCATTTACGGCATCGCCGACCCGGTACCATGACCCCGGAGCCAAGCCAGCCGGCGCGATTGGCCATGCGTCAGCCCACAGGCTCACAAGCGCGGACATCGGCCCGGCCATCTCGGAAAGCGAGACGTCTCTTTTCGACATGCCGAGGATCGGCCGAATTGCAGCGCCGAGCCTGGGTGGTCCCGGTTCGCCCCTTGTCCCGGAAGGCCGGTTTATGCCGTGACAGGCGCGAGCGGCCGAGGCTTGGCCGTCAGGTCAGCGCTTGGGGGTGCGGTGACGGCGTCCCCACATAGCCCTGAGGCCTCAGGGGGCAGCCGGTATGCGCGCGGCGGTGCTGTAGCTTCAAACGACCGGTACCGGTGTAGCTCCCGGCGACGATCACTTGGCCATGGCAGGCCGGGCATCGCTTCGGGGTCATCGTGTACAATCCGCGTGCCTCCGCGAGGCTAACCGGCGTCCACGCCTCGCCCACCTTCACCTCACAGATCTGCTGGTCAGCAGCGGGGATATTACCCACCGCTATCGACCGAGCGATGGGCCGCCGGATGTCCCCCCGGTGCCGGGCGGCCCGCTGGTGGGCGTGCCGCCGATGTTCACATCTGGCGTCGTGCCCGGCACCGATGAGTTGCTGGGATTGGCTTCGTTCCCCCGTGTGATCGGGCTGGGGCCCAGATCCCGGGTGCCGGGAGGGACGCCGCCGACCGTCGCGGGTGGGGCGACACCGGTGTTCCCGGCGCCTCCTGTGACCACCTGGGCAACGGCAGGGACGGCCAGAACGATGCTCAGGACGCCGGCGAAGGTCATGGTGGTGCGGGTCATACAAGTGTCCGTGCTGCGTGCTGCGGCACAGGAACGGCCCAGAGGTCCCGAAGTTCGAGGGGACCGTGCGCTGGGCCCGGAGGCAGCCCGATCAGGGGCGCCGTCCGGGTCCCGCGGATCCGGATGTGGTCCGGACCCGGGCTGATCTGCCGGCCGATACGGCCGGTGTCCATCGCGTGACATCGTCTCTCTCCGGAGGGCGGAGAGAGGCTGCATCGCGGGGCGTATCCGTGCGGACCGCCGACGCAGCCGCGTCAGGCTGAGGGGCGCCAGCGCGATCCGCGCGCATACACAGAAGTCGAGACGAACCTCCCGCCCGACGGGTGGGTGCCATCGCAGATCCGAATCCCTATTCCGCCGCCGAGGCCATGGCATCGGCACCATCGTCGGCTTCGAAGCGCGCGATGCTGCTCTCGAGCCGCAGCGCCGCGTTGATCAGGGCCATGTGGGAGAAGCCCTGCGGCATGTTACCGCGCTGCGCCCCTGTGGCCGGATCGATCTCCTCCGCGAGCAGCCCGACATCGTTGGCCCGGGCGATCAGCCGCTCGAAAGCGGCCTTGGCCTCGGCCGCCCGTCCGCCGAGGGCGAGACAGCCGACCCGCCAGAAGGCGCAGGCCGTGAAGGTGCCCTCGTCACCCTCCAGGCCGTCGTCCATGCGGTAGCGATAGATCAGGTCGCCGACACCGAGTTCCCGCTCGACCGCCGCGAGGGTCGCCCGCATGCGCGGCTCCGTCGGATCGAGGGCGCCGAACAGGGCCGCGCGCAACACCGCGGCATCGAGATGATGCGAGCCGTAGGCGCCGACATAGGCCTGCTTCTCCGCGTTCCAGCCCTGTTCGAGATACTCCGCCCGGATCTCGGCAGCGATCCGCTCCCATTCGGCAATCGTCTCCGCGGCCACGCCCGCGATGTTGCGGGCGATCCGGGCGGCGTCCCTTAGGGCCACCCAGATCATCGCCTTGGTGTGGACCTGCTGGCGCGGCCCGGTCCGCAGCTCCCAGATGCCGTGATCCGCATCGTGGCGGTGACGGATGGCGCGGGCGGTGAGGTTGTGCAGCACCTCCGGCAGGCGGTCGTTGACCTTCTCGGGCGGGTCGTAGTCCACAGCCTCAAGGAAGATGCACAGCGCCCGGAGCAGCTCGCCGTAGATGTCGTGCTGGTCCTGAGCCTCGGCGACGTTGCCGATCACCACCGGCCGCACGCCGTTCCAGCCCGCGAGATGGCTCAGCTCTTCCTCCGGCGGCATGCCGTCGGCGATACCGTACATCAGCCGGGTCTCCCGCCCGTAGGTGCCGTCGCGCTCGCGCAGGAAGCGCAGGAATTCGGACGCCTCGCGGACGTAGCCCAGCATCACGAAGGCGGTGACCGTGAAGGCGGCGTCCCGCATCCAGGTGAACCGATAGTCGTAGTTGCGGTTGCCCGGCACCGCCTCGGGCAGACCGGCGGTGGCCGCTGCCACGATCCCGCCCGAGGGCGAGTAGGTCAGCAGCTTCAGGCAGAGGGCGGACCGCATCACCGCCTCCCGGTAGGCGCCGCGATAGGTGCTGCGGGCGCACCAGCGACGCCAGTAATCGGCGGTGGTCTCCAGACGGCGTCGGGCGCCGGCGTAATCCTCGATGCAGGCCTCGTCCTGATCCTCGCCATGGGTCAGGACCAGATAGGCGGTCTCTCCGGCCGACAGGCTGAACCGCACTTCGGCGGCATCCCCGTCGAGGGTGGGACAGGGCTGCGCGTTGACGCGCAGACGCCAGTCTCCGGCCTCGAACAGGACGGACCCGCCCGCCATCAGGGGCGTGCAGGGGCGTCGCGCATAATCGAAGGTCGGCCGCACCCGGAACGCGCCCGTCACCCGGCCCTGCTCGCAGGTGAGCAGCCGGATCAGCCGGCTCTCGCTCTCGCCATCCGGGCCCTCGTCGGGCTCCGGGCTCGGCGGGTTGACCGGCATCAGGTCGACGAGGCGCGCCCGGCCGGTCGCCGTCGTGAAGGTCGTCTCCAGGATGTTGGTGTCGGGCAGGTAGCGGCGCACGGCCTCGGTCGGCCCGTCGAAGGCGACGCTGCACGAGCCACCCGTGTCGTCGTCGAGGAGCTTCACGAACAGGGCCGGCGAATCGTGACGTGGCCAGCACAGCCAGTCGATCGATCCGTCGCGGGCGATCAGCGCGCAGGAATGGGTGTCACCGATGAGGGCGTAATCGCTGATGGGCTTCGACACAGGGCTTCCGGCTGGCGGCACCCGGTCCGCCGGGCAGTACAGAGTCCTGAGGTAGCCGGAGTACGCCGGGCGGGGAGTCCCGCTCGACGATTCGCCGCACGAGCGATCAGGCCGCCGGCCGGGGCAGCATCCGGTCGCTGATGATCCGGCGCTGGATCTCGCTCGTGCCCTCGAAGATCGTGGTCAGCCGCGCGTCGCGCCAGTAGCGCTCGACCCGACGCTCGGTGGTGTAGCCGTTGCCGCCATGCAGCTGCATCGCCTGGTTGGTGACCCGCACCGCCATCTCGGTGGCCAGGAGCTTCACCATCGCCGATTCGCTCTCGGCGGCCTCGCCCTGGTCGAGGAGGTGGGCGACCTGATGCCAGAAGGCCCGCGCCTGCGCGACCTCGGCCGCCATGTCGGCAAGGGCGAAGCGCAGCGCCTGGAAATCGCCGATCGGGTGGCCGAACTGGACCCGCTCCTGAAGATAGCTCTGGCAATCCTCGACCGCCGCCCGCGCGACGCCGACGGCCCGGGCCGCCGTGTGGACCCGGGCGATGTTGAGGCCGCGCTGCACCGCGGCGAAGCCGCCGGAATCCGCGTCCGCTCCCTGGTCACCGTAGAGTCCGGTGAGGCGGTCGCTCTCGGGCACGCACACGTCCTCGAGGGTCAGTTCGAAGGTCTGGAAGCCGTGGTAGCCGATCTTGTCGATCACTCGGCCTGTCACGCCGGGCGGGAAGCTGTCGCGTTCCTTGAGCACCAGAAACGGCTCCAGGCCGGCGGAGCGCGATTCCCCGGGCTCCGGATCGCGGGTGCGCGCGAGGACCTCGATGAAATCGGCGCCCTTTGCGAAGCCGGCCCAGCGCTTGGTGCCGGTGAGCCGCCAGAGGTCGCCGTCCCGCACCGCCCGGGTCTGCACGCCGGCGAGGTCGGAGCCGGCATTGGGCTCCGACAGGGAGATTGAGCCGATCCATTGTCCCCGGGCCGAACGGCGAAGCAGCTCCGCCCGGCGCTCCGCGTCAAGGGTCTGGGTGCCCAGCCCCTGGCCGCGCGCGAGGATGCTGCCCACCGAGAGCCACGCCCGTGCCAGTTCCTCCGAGACGAGGCAGTACTCGAACACGCCGAGGCCCAGGCCGCCGTGCTCCGCGGGGATCGTGATGCCGAACCAGCCCTTCTCGGCCATGGCGTCGATGAGCGTACGCGGCATCTCGGCCTTCTGCCGGTCGAGCGTGTCGGCCATCGGCAGCACCGTGTCGCGCGCGAAGGCGCGGGCCTCGGCCTGAAGCGCCGCCCGGGCCTCGGTCCGCCAGGGCGAGGCGAGTTCCGGAGGCTGCGGCGCGATCAGGTCCTTCCAATCCTCGGATCCGGTCATCGTTACCCCCGTATGGTTTGACGCCATGTGGCAACTCAGTTGAGGCCCGTGCGGGAAACACGCGCTTACAAATTGGTTCCGTCGCCCACCTTCGAATAATCGGCGGATCGGGCCATAATAGCCTGATGATGCAGGCCGAACCGCTGACCGATTCCTTCGCGATGAACGCACCCGCAACACCCCACATCCTCGTGGTCGAGGACGATCGAGAGATCTCGGCCCTGATCGCGCGCTACCTGCGCGGCAACGATTGCCGGGTCACGCTGGCGGGTGACGGGGCCGAGATGGACCGGGTCCTTGCGGAAGCGCGGATCGACCTGATCGTCCTCGACCTGATGCTTCCCGGCGAGGACGGACTGAGCCTGTGCAAGCGCCTGCGCGGCACGTCGCAGATCCCGATCCTGATCCTGACGGCGAAATCCGAGGAGGTGGACCGGATCCTCGGCCTGGAGCTCGGCGCCGACGATTACCTCGCCAAGCCGTTCAACCCGCGGGAGCTGCTCGCTCGCATCCGCGCGATCCTGCGGCGGGTCGCGGCCGAGGCACCCGACGCGGACGAGCGGCGGCGGCTGCATTTCTCGGGCTGGACGCTCGACGTGTCCCTGCGCCAGGTTCTGTCCCCCGAGGGCGCCCGCATCTCGATCACCGGGGCGGAGTTCGATCTCCTGCACGCCCTCTGCCTCCGGCCCGGGCGGGTTCTGTCGCGGGACCAGCTCCTCGACCTCACGCAGGGCCGCTCTGCCGGCCCGTTCGAACGCAGCATCGACGTGCTGATCTCCCGGATCCGTCAGAAGATCGAGCGCGACACCCGCAATCCGGAATTCATCCGCACGATCCGGTCGGGCGGCTATCTGTTCACGCCGGAGGTCACGCGGTCATGAGCGGTCTGCGCCGTCTTCGCGCGCGGCTGCGTCCGAAGACCATCGCGGGCCAGATCGCGCTGCTCGTGGTCGCCGGCATCGCGGTCGCCCATGTGGTCGCCACCGCGGCATTCCTGATTCTGCACGAATCGCAGAACCCCGACACGCTGCCGGGTGTGGCCGCGAGCCGCCTCGGAGTGCTGGTGAGACTGCTGGACGCCGCCGATCCGGCGGCGCGGCCGGCCCTGCTCGCGAGCGGTCGCAGCCTGCCGCTGATCCATGTCGAGCCCTGGGACGGCACCGTATTGCCGGGGGCGACGTCGCCGCCCGACCTGCCGGTGATCCGGCGGCTGCGCAACGGCGCCGGCCGGCCGGTGACAATCACCGACCTCTCCGCGGCCGATCCGGACGGGGAGCGGTCGGACGCGCGGCTGCATATCGGCATCGTCACGCCGGCGGGCGCGCGGCTCCAGGCGACGCTGCCGAACGATCCCCTCCGGGGGCCCCGCCAGGGTGCGCTGATCTTCACCGTCGTCTTCCTGGCGCTGACCCTGGCGCTGCTCTGCGTCTGGGCCACCCGGGCCCTCACGGCGCCGCTGAAGCGGCTCGCCGGTGCCGCCGAGGCGTTCGGCGCCCGCGACGACCACGTGGCGCTGCCGGAGGCGGGCCCGCGCGAGGTGCTCGCCGTATCCCGGGCGCTGGATCGGATGCGGTCGCGGGTGCGCCGCCTGATCGACGACCGGACGCAGATGCTGGCGGCGATCAGCCATGACCTGCGCACGCCGATCACCCGGCTCCGCCTGCGCGCCGAGTTCATCGAGGACGAGCACGCCCGCGCCTCCACCCTGCGCGACCTCGACCAGATGAACGGCCTCGTCGAGGCAGCGCTCTCTTTCGTGCGCGACGGCCAGATCCGGGATGCGAACAGCCACAGCCTCGTGGACCTCGCATCGGTGGTCCAGACGGTCTGCGACGACTTCTCGGATTTCGGATCCCCGGTCAGCGTCAGCCGCAGCCGGCACGTCCTGGTCCAGGGAAGGCCCGAGGAACTCCAGCGGGCGGTGACCAACCTCGTGGACAACGCCGTGAAGTACGGCGGCCGCGCCGAAGTCCAGATGGAAGCGTCCGAGCGCGGCGTCCGGGTCTGCATCCTGGATTCGGGCCCCGGGATTCCCGAGGCGGAGCGGGAGGCCATGCTCCAGCCCTTCGTGCGCGGCGACCGCGCCCGCAACCTCAACGAGGCGAGCGGCTTCGGACTCGGCCTGTCGATCGTGCAGGCGATCGTCGAGGCCCATAACGGGCGCCTGCAGCTGGAAAATCGCCCCGGGGGCGGGCTCTGCGCCGCGATCGAACTGCCCCTGGCCGCACAGGCCTTCGCGGGGCGCGCGGCGCAGAAGCCCGTGCCGCGTCCGGCCGAGGCGGCCTGAGGCCGCCTCGGGTCTCGTCCGGTCTACGCGGCCCGCACGTTGCGCAGGAACTGCGCCACCTCGGCGCGGAGCTGCTCCGAGCGCGTCGCCAGGGCATCGGACGCCTGAGCAACCGAAGCCGCGGCCTGACCCGCATCGCCCGCGACCCGGGCGACCTCGGCGATCTCGACGGTCATCGTGCCGGTGCCGGCGGACGCCTGGCCCATGCTGCGGACGATGTCCTGCGTGGTGACGCCCTGCTGATCCACCGCGGCCGCGATGCTGGTCGACACGTGATTCATCGCCTCGATCTGAGCCGTAACTCCCTGGATCGCACCGGCCGCATCGCCGGTGACGGTCTGGATCGCCGCGACCTGCCGGCTGATCTCCTCGGTGGCCCGGCTGGTCTGGGCGGCGAGTTCCTTGACCTCGGAGGCGACCACCGCGAAGCCGCGCCCGGCCTCGCCGGCCCGGGCCGCCTCGATCGTGGCGTTCAGGGCCAGCAGATTGGTCTGACCGGCAATCGTCGAGACCATCCCGACGACGTCGCCGATCCGCGTCGCCGCGGCGGCCAGCTCCGTCATGGTCTGCTCGGCCCGACGCGCCTCACCGACGGCCGTCGCCGACATCCCGGCCGCCTGCTCGACCTGGCGGCCGATCTCCTGCACGGTGGCGCCGAGTTCCTCGGCCGCGGCCGCAACGGTGTTGACGTTCTCGGAGGTCTGCTGGGCGGCACTGGCGACGCTGGTCGAGCGTTCGGACGTGCCCGCGACCGCACTCCGCATGGTACCCGAGGCTCCCTGAAGCTCCGTGACGGCCCCCGTCAGGCCCTCGACGATGGCCCCGACCGAGCGTTCGAAGCCGTCGGCGAGGTCTTTCAGCATGGCGCGGCGGCTCTGCTCCTCGCGCAGACGCGCGGCCTCGGTCGTCTGAAGCTGCTGGGCAGCATCCTCAAGCGACATGTCGCGGATGGTGACGACCGCGCGGGCGATGTCGCCGATCTCGTCCCGCCTCTTGCTGCCGGGAACGTCGGTCAGGGCCTGGCGGTCGGCGAGGGCCTTCAGCGCGCGGGTCAGGGCTCCCAGCGGCGACACGATCGAGCGCGCGAGCAGCAGGCCGAGCACCGCCGTGACGGCCAGGACGATGAGACCGGTCAGGATCAGCGTCCGAGACAGGGCCTGCACGGCATTGATCGCCTCCGCCTGGGTCTGCTCAGCCAGCACGGTCCAGGGCGCGCCGAGGACCGTCACCGGCGAGGCGGCCGCCATGTGTGCGCCGTTCTCGGCCGTGAAATCGACCGGACCGCCGACCTTGATCCGGTCGGCGGCCAGGCCGATTCCGGCGAGGCCTGCACCGGCATGCAGAGCCGGGTTCAGCGGTGGATTGCTGCGCAACAGGCCGTCTGTCCCGACCGCCAGGATCTGCCCGGTCTCGCCGAGACCGGTCCGCTTGGACAGCGTTTGATCGAACAGGGTCGGCGTGACCCGCATGACGATGTAGCCGGTCCGCTCGGCCGCCTGCGCCGTGCCCATGGCGACGTTCGCCCGCTTGGTCATGACACGGCCGATGAAGGCAGCCGGGGTCCCATCCACCGGGTAGGCGGCGAAATCCTCGAAGAGAACCGCGCCCGGATCGGCGGACTTGAGACGCTCGACGAGCCGCGCGAGCGCCGAGCCCGCCAAGCCATCCTCCGAGACCGATTTGGCGAAATCGGCGCCCTTGGTCGTGGTGTAGACGATCCGGCCGTTGTTATCGACGAACATCAGGTCGGCGTAGCCGGGCTGGGCCACGAGCTTGTGGGCCACTTCCTGGACCTTGACGTGGCGCCGGGCATACATCGACGTCATGCCGCTGCCGTCGAGGGCGATCCGCGCCTCAGCCGTCTGAGGCGTTTGGAACGCCTCGATGACGCTCGCGGTGTCGGGCTTCGCAGGGTCGAGATTCTCTATCAGGTCCGTGAAATTCGAGACGATCTGCGGATGGGTCGCCACCGCCTGGAAGTCCGCCTGCATCCGGTCCGCCACCAGCTCGATCGCGTCCCGCCGCGCCGCCGCGGCGAGTTCGAGGCGCTCGTGCGCCGCGGTGATCAAGCCCGACCGCGCCGAGTACCAGCTGAATCCACCCATGGCGGTGGCGCTCAGAAGCGCGAGGCCGACGGTCGTCGCGGGAAGGCGCGTGCTCAGCCGCGAAAGCGTTTTCATGATGACCCTGAACTATTGAATGACGGCGATCCAACCAGTCCAATGGCCCGACTCTTATAAAAATCTCGTAAACATCGATGCAGCGCGCGGATATCGAGCACTGGCACTATACAACCTGAAAGAACGTGCTCTGCCAAGAATTCAAGTTGTGGACGGGCCCCCTTCGGTTTTCGATAGTCACCCGCCCTGCGGCCATGGCGGAGGGTCTGCAGCATTGCGGACCCGGCCGGCGCGCGTGCTGGCTCTCCTGCTCCCGGAATCTCGGATCATCACGGTCATGTCCACGGACCGTCCTCGAAAGCACTCCGCCATCTGACGGTGACCCAGTGCCGGTCG
This sequence comes from Methylobacterium sp. XJLW, assembly GCF_003254375.1. NCBI lineage: Bacteria > Pseudomonadati > Pseudomonadota > Alphaproteobacteria > Hyphomicrobiales > Methylobacteriaceae > Methylobacterium > Methylobacterium sp. XJLW. Next base: position 4,048,741 of record NZ_CP016429.1, read on the forward strand.
GGCTCCGAACCCAAGGCGTGGATGCGCACGGGCCGGCGGCGATCCGATGCGCGACGGTTGGGCCGCCGCTGGGGGCAGGCGAACGAACGGTTTGCGACTGTCGAAAGGCAACAGTCGACCGCCCTGCGCGGCCGTACGCGCGATCTGGATCCCCGAGACCGCGCCGCGATCTGGCCCGCCGCGCGGGCCTTCGGCCGCTCGTGAGCCCGCCATCTCGGGCTGTGATGCAGCATCCGCCGACGATGCAGCCGATATCCGGAGGTTGGACAAGTCGGGTGCTGCCGCGCGACCCTTGGCGGCGGTAAGTTCGGTCGCATCTGCCGCGTCGGCGGAGGCACGGTATGTTCATCAATAGCGACGCCCTCGCCGGCGTCCTGCGACTCCTCTGGATCGCGATCGTCCTGCTTGGGGGTGTGATCGTCGCGCATCTCGTCTGGGTCAGCCTTGTCGCGCGCTGTCGGGCATTGGCGTCCATGCCGCTGCCGACGAAGATCGCGATCGTGGGCGCGGCCTTCGCGACGCCCGTCGTCGGCTTCTATGCCGTCGAGATCGCGTCTTGGCACCGGCGGCAGGCGGCGCGGCCGCGCTTCCGCGTCCCGCGACACATCGCGGTCGCCGCTTTGCTCACGCTGGCGCTGGCCGCGGCCGGCACCCTGTTGGTGGAAGGGCGGGCGGTGCCGGAGGACCGATCCTGGTGGCGTGCGGCAGGTCGTTTCGAGGGACAGGTCTGCGTGCTGCTGATCGGGCAGATGATGGTGTTCATGATCCTGCGCGTGTTTCTGACGGCCCGACGTCCAGCGCTGCTGTGGATCGCCTACGTCCTCTCGGCCGGGATCCTCGCTGTCCTGCTCGCCTGAACTTGTCTTCGAGAGCGGCCGGGTACACGTCGATCCCTGAGACCGATCGTTGCGCGTGTGCCAGGACATCCATCGCGCGCAGGATCCATCTCCGGCCCGGGATGCGGTCTCGCAACCGCCATCGGCGGAAGGTTATGAGCCCGATGGCCGAGGCCCTGCGGAGCGCGGGTGCGCCGAGACGGCGATGGTGACGGCGATGGAGACGGGATGAGCAGCGAAGTCAGCCTCCACGCGGCGCGCAGCATTGCGCTGATCGGCGCGCCGATCGAAGTCGGAACCAGCGAGCCCGGCGCCCTTATGGGACCTGCGGCCCTGCGCACGGCTGGGCTCGTCCGCGCGCTCAGCGAACTCGGCCATAGCGTCACGGATCGCGGCGACGTCGCCCCGGAGGGGCCCGCCGGGATGCGCGGGCTCGATGGCGTCGCCGCCTGGACGCGGGCCCTGTCCCGGGTCGTCGAGGGCGCCCTCGATGCCGGGTCGCTTCCGTTGACGGCCGGGGGCGATCACAGCCTGTCCCTGGGCTCCGTCGACGGCGTGTTGCGGCACTGTGCGCGGCATCGCCGATCCGTCTTCGTGCTCTGGCTCGACGCCCATGCCGACTTCAACACGCCGGCGACATCGCCCTCCGGGAACGTGCACGGCATGCCGCTCGCCGCCCTGTGCGGCGAGCCGGGCTTTCCACGCCTGTTCGCCGAGCCGGTCCCGCAGCCATTGTCCCCCGCCAACGTCCACCTGTTCGGGCTGCGATCGATCGATGCCGGCGAACGTGCGCTGGTGACGACGCGGCGGGTCGGCATCACCGACATGCGGACGATCGACGAATTCGGCGTGGTGGCGCCGCTCCGGCGGGTGCTCGACCGGGTCGCGGGCCAGGGCGCGCATCTCCATGTCAGCCTCGACATCGACTTCCTCGACCCGTCGATCGCGCCCGGCGTCGGCACCACGGTCCCGGGCGGCGCCACCTTCCGGGAGGCGCATCTCATCATGGAGATGCTTCACGATTCCGGTCTGGTGCAGTCCCTCGACGTGGTCGAGCTCAATCCCTTCCTCGACGAGCGCGGGCGCAGCGCCCGGGTGCTGGTCGAGCTGGTGGCGAGCCTGTTCGGCCGTCGCATTCTCGACCGGGCCACCCTGCCGATCGAGGCCGCCCCCATCGAGCCGGCTGGGCGCGGCTGATGGACCACCGCCTCCCCACGTCGTCATGCCCGCCCGCGGCGACCGGCGCCCCACCGGCACGCCAGCGCTCGGACGGGCGCGTCCGGCTGCGGGTGGGCCCGACCCACCCGGGCGGCGCGACGCGCATCCTCGATCTCGCCGAATCCGGCCCGTCGCGGCTCCGATTCCCACGGGGAACGGGCGCGCTTGAGACGGTCCTGGTCAACACCGCAGGCGGCGTGGCTTGCGGCGACACCTTCGCCATCGACCTCGCCCTCGATCCGGGCGCCGAACTGGTCCTGACCACCACCGCAGCCGAGAAGATCTACCGATCGGACGGCCCCGTAAGCCATATCGCCAACACCCTGGCTCTCGAGGCCGGCGCGCACCTCGCCTGGCTGCCGCAGGAGACCATCCTGTTCGACCGCGCCCGGGTGCGCCGCCGCTTCACGGCCGATCTCGCCGAAGGTGCGGCGCTGATCGCCGTGGAGGTCGTCGCCTTCGGCCGAGCGGCCAGGGGCGAGCGGATCACGGACGGGCTGTTCGCGGATTCCTGGCGCATTCGCCGGGGCGGCCGGCTCGCTTACGCCGACGATCTTCTGCTGGACGGCCCGATCAGCGATCTCCTCGCCCGTCCGGCGGTGGGCGGGGGAGCGCGCGCCTGCGCGACCGTCCTCGACATCGCCCCCGGCGCGGAGGCGCGCCTCGAGGAGGCCCGCGCCCTCTTGGCCGGGGCCGCCGCACCCGGAACAGCGGCAGCCGCGAGTGCCTGGAACGGTCACTTGGCGATCCGCGCCCTCGCGGAGGCCGTCGGCCCGTTGCGCGGCCTCATCGCCCGGTTCGTGGCGCAGTATCGCGGCGTCGCGATGCCCCGGGTCTGGCAGAGCTGACAGGAACCGCCACGTCGGCAGCTCAGGACCGTTGCCTGCGACGGCCGACCTCTGCTAGAGACGCGCACCCGGAGCTGTCCGCCAAGCTCCGGACCGGATGGCAACGCCGTTCAGGAAGGCCTCGTGGCGGAGTGGTTACGCAGAGGACTGCAAATCCTTGCACCCCGGTTCGATTCCGGGCGAGGCCTCCATCCTTCTTATTCCTCTCCTGGCTGATCCCGCCGTGATGCTCCGGCGTGAGCGTCGCCGCGCGCTCATGCGCTGTGGACCTGCGTCGTGAAGGTCTCGATGGCCTTCTGCAGGCTGTGCGCCCCGGACGTGACCCGCACGGCGCCACCGCGCACCTGTCCGGCCTGCGCCTCGTTGGACGCGGCGGCGGCCTGAACACCGGCAACGCTCTCCGAAACCCTCCGGGCGTCCGCGGCCGCGCTGGAGATCGCCCGCGCGATTTCCTGGCTGGCCTGGCCCTGCTGATCGGTGGCCTTCGCAACTTCGGAGGCGATCAGGCTCATGCGGGCGATCGTCTCGCCGATCGTGCCGATCGCGCCGACCGTGCGTCCTGCGGCCCCCTGGATCGCCCCGACCTGCCCGGTGATGCGGTCGGTTGCGAGCGCCGTCTGGCCGGCCAGGGCCTTCACCTCGGCGGCGACCACCGCGAAGCCGCGCCCGGCGACACCGGCCCGGGCGGCCTCGATCGTCGCATTGAGCGCCAGCAGATTGGTCTGCCCGGCCACCTCGCGGATCAACGTGACCACCGTGCCGATCTCCTCGGCCGCTTGCGACAGGCTCATCACCGTCTCCTTCAGGCCCTGCGTGTCGGAGAGGGCGGAGGAAGCGATCTCGCTCGTGTGCCGCACCCGGGCCTCGATCTCCCGGGCCGAGACCGAGAGTTCCTCGGCAGCGCTGGCGATGCTGTCGACCAAACCGGCACTCTGGCTGGAGGCGCCCGCCACGATGGCGGCCTCGGACGCCATCGCGCCGGCATTGCCGGTGAGCGTGTCGGCGGCCGCCTGCATCGCCTCGGCCGATCCGGCGAGATCGGCGACCGCGCGATGCGTCTCGGCCTCGAAGGCATGGGTCGCCGTCGCCAAGGCTTCCGCCCGGATCCGGTCACGATCACGGCGCATCTGCGCCTCCGCGTCCAAGTCGCGCTTCTCGATCAGAGCGGTCTGGAACGCCGCGATGGCGGCTGCCATCTCGCCGATCTCGTCGCGACGATGCGTGAACGGGATGACAAGGCCGAGGTCGTTGGCGGCGAGCGCCGTCATGCCATCCTTGAGACGGTGCAGGGGGCGCCGCACCTGGGTGACGATGATCCAGACCGCCGCGAGCAACCCCAGCACGAGCGCCACCGCCGGCACGACCACGAGGGTGATCCGCGCCTGCCGCCGGTCGACGGCGTCCCCGGCGCGTCGGGCATTCAGGCGGCTCAGCACCTCCCGTCCAAGGGCGCCGATCTCGGCCACCATGCGCTCCCGATTCTTCACGGTCGCCTCGTCGGTCGCCTGGATCAGGGCCGCCTTGGGCGACACCGTCAGCCCCAGCTCGGCCGTGTCGGTCTGGTAGGCGATGAATTCCTTCACGAAGAGATCGAAGCGCCGGCGCCGATCCTCGGGAAGCTGATCTTCCATCGCTGCGAGGAAGGGTCCGCGCACCTGCTCCACCGTCGCAAGGGCGTCGTGGAGTGCCGACAGGCGTGTCCGTGCCTCCGCGGTGTCTTCCGCGGTGTAGAGGGCCGTGGCCTGCACCACCGCGTGCTCGATCGCCTGCCCCAGGGCACCGGCCTGCAGCCCGGCATTCCAGATCCTGTCCGTCGCGGCGGCGCGCTCCTGCTCCCAGTTCGACTGCCGGACGGCGAAGGCCGCGATGCCGATCGCCACGAGGGCCAGCAATCCGATCACTGCCGAGAGCTTGAGGCCGAGTGAAATTCGCATAGGAGCCGCGCCGCTTCAGCGAGGGTTACGAAGAGGCGCAGATATACACGAACACTTCCTTTTGAACAGGTAAATATAGCCGGCAAAATCTATTATCTGATATGGCGATCGAGGCCGCGATCTATCAACGAATAGCCAGATCCTGCAGCACGCACTCAGAATGATCGCGCGCATACCGCGTGCTTCCGGACCGGACGACTGCGAATGCTGGATCTCGCGAGCGCTGGAGCCGCGTATTGGACCGCTTCGGGCCTATGGACGCCCGCGTGCCGGTGGCGGGCTGCGCGCCCGCCGCGAGACCCGTCAGCGATCCCGGGCAACGGGGGCCGGACTGCCGACCGGCTGACGGCGGGACTGCTCCTGCATCCGGAGCGCGGCGACGATCTCCCGGCGGAGGTCATCGCGCTGCACGTCGACGAGATCGGGCAGGATATCGGCCTCGTGCTCGTCGAGGGCCGCGATCAGTCGGGGACGGTCGGCGGCCCACTCGAAGGCGACACGCACTTCGCGCTCCGCATAGGGGTCTTGGGGGTTCAGGCAGTGATGGGTCAGCATGATAGCAACGGACACGCACCGGGTCGTCCGGGCTGGCGCTCCCGTAGGATCGCGTCGCGACATTCGGATGACCCAGGCGGCGACGGCCGGAGCGAGCGGGTCAAACCAGCGGCGGGACCCGGCGCATATGTTGCCAAAAAGCCACATAGCAGGCGCTCGACTGCCATCGGTGCAGGCCGCGCCCTGTGACGCAGAGCGCCGTGCCGTAGAATGCCCGCGGATCATGCGTCGAGGCCCTTGCGTCCCGCGATCGCGGTGTGTAGAGACCCCCTCGTGATCCCCGATAGCTCAGTTGGTAGAGCAGGCGACTGTTAATCGCCTTGTCGCAGGTTCGAGTCCTGCTCGGGGAGCCATCAGCCCCCATCACAGCCCCGCCTTTCGGACCGCACGGCGTTGAGCGCTGATGCCGATCCGTTCTTGCGACAGGATCTCGGGGCCCCTTAGGCAGCAGCCGCTTCATCCCGTCCGTGCGCCGGCCCAAGATCCCGGCCGTCGATACGGCTGAGACGCGCGCAGCGCTCAAGGCGAAATGCCGATCGCGAGCGCCACCGGACGGTCTCGGGGCGGCCGCGCATGTCGGCGACCGCGTTCACTCGGAACGGCACCCGAAATGTCGGCGGGCCGCGGCGGGGACCGAAGGAGGCGACCCGGCTCTGCCTAGCGTTGAGCGGATCAAGATCGCCGTGCTTGTCTTCGTCGACGGACAGCCCCCCGCGCCGCACCGACCTGATCCGCCCCCTGTCGGCGGGGTAGAGCGGCAGAATCTGCCGCTGGGCCGATCCTGCCGGTCCCCGACCCGGGAGCATCGCTGAAATCATTGGGAAAATTCTGGAATGCGCCGTGCCTCCCCGAACCGAAGGCGGTCGCGGAGGCGTAGCATGTCGGCGAATGCGGTTACGGGCAGTTCTCTCCAGCGGGATCTTGTCAGCGCCCTGAGACAGGCGCGTGCGGCGAATACGGCCCGGATCGAGGCCGGCGCCTCGACCACGGCAGGCCAGGATCCGACCACCACCCAGGCTACCGGAAGCACCGGGCAGACGACCGGCACCACATCGACACCGACCCTGTCGAACGATCTGATGGCGTCGCTCCTGCAGCTGCAATCCGACTTCAGCCAGATGGGCCTTCAGAGCGGCGTCACCACACCGGCGGACGCCACCGCCAATGCCGACGAAGCCTCCGCGACCGGCACGTCATCGAGCCCGACCGCGGACGGCGCGGCGCCCGTCCATCACCGTCGCGGCCACCATGGCCATCGGCCGGCGTCGGACGCGACGCAGAGCGGTGCATCCGCGCCGACCGGCGCCGCAACGGACGGCGCGTCGTCCACAAGTGCGTCCACCGGTACGACGGCGACCGCCGATGCCGCGTCGGCGACCGGCAGCGGCGACGGCCTGCAATCCTTCCTGCAACAGGTGACGAAGGCGATCGCCGCCTATGCGACGGGCGGCCCGGTGGGCATCGCGGCTGCACTCACCAGCAGCACCCAGGCCTGACCCGGCCGGGATCGCCTGGCGTCTGGAGTGGTCCGCCGGCCTCTGGCATGATCGGGGGAACCGGAGATCGCCATGCCCCTGACCATCCCCGTGATTCTCGGCAGCGTCCGCACCGACCGCATCGGCAACCGAGCCGCGCAGTTCCTGATCGCGCAACTCGAGGCGCGCGGCCACGCCGCCCCGCTGGTGGACCCCGCCGAGCTGAAGCTCCCGCTCCTCGACCGGATGTACAAGGAATATCCGGCCGGCACCGCGCCGGAGCCCCTGCAGCGCCTCGCCGACCTCTTCCGCGGATCGGACGCCTTCCTGGTGGTCACGGCCGAGTACAATCACGGCGTCCCGCCCGCGCTCTCCAACACCCTCGACCATTTTCTGGAAGAGTACTTCTGGCGACCGTCGGCCATCTGCTGCTACTCGGCCGGTCAGTTCGGCGGCGTCCGGGCGGCAATGGCATTGCGGGCGATGCTTGCCGAGATGGGCATGTCCAGCATCCCCTCGCTCCTGCCGATCCCGCGGCTCCAGAAAGCCATCGACAGCCAGGGCATTCCTGCCGAGCCCTGGATCACGACGGCGGCCAACCGCTTCCTCGACGAACTCGAATGGCACGCCGAGGCCCTGCGGGACCGGCGCCAGCGCGGCACGCCGTACTGAGCGGCAGCCGGCCGCCCCCAGCCCCGTCGCGGCGGCGTCATCGCCCCCTCGCGGGAGACAACGCCCCCGGTGCATCGGAGGTATTCGAACGGCCAAGCGCACCTCGATGCGCGCAATTTTGCGCCATGAAGTGATCGAGACAGCGCTTTCGATTCTCAGGATGAGCAAATACTCGACACACGATTGCAGAACAACTTTGCATGATCTCGCCGACGAAACGGTGAACGCGCCGCGCGCCCGGCGCACGAGACAGTATTGCTCTGTTGCAAAAAGGTGGCTGCACGGTGAGCCGAAGTATGAGAGCTTGGCCGTGTTCCCCAACGCGGACCGATTCCGATGAAGATCGACGAGAGGGCGCTCCTGCAGGAGCGCGTGCGGACGCTTGTCCTGCGCCATGCCCTGGAAGCCGTACTGGACCGTCTTGCATCGGCCGCGCGGGATGCGGGACGGGATGCCGAGGCGGAATTTCTCGGCCTGGAGCAGTCGCTGATCGCGGCCGCCCGCAGCGTCGCCGACCGGGCCAGCGCCCAGAAACTGGCTGTCCTGGTTGCCGTCGAGGACGCGAGCACGACGATCCGGGCCGCCTTCGACAACGCGCACGAGCGCCTCGACGTGCTGCGACCGTCGCATCTCACCCTCGTCGAACCGGAAGCTGCCGTCGCAGCCTAGCAGCCGCGCCGTCCCCCGCAGAGAGCCGGACCGGTCGTCGGGCTCAGGGCTCTCAGCGCGGCCCCGCCTCAGGCAGGGAGCCTTCGGGGTCCAAGGGAATTGGCGCGCGGAACGCCGCGAGACCGGCGGAGAGCCGCGCCAGCGTGGCGAGGCCGAGCGCCAGGAAGACGGCCCCGCCGGTCAGGACGACACGCTCGATCCGGTCCGTATTGATGATGTGGTCGGGGACCTCCACGCATTGCACGAGGATCTCGGCGACGAGCCCCAGCACCAGCAAGGCGAGTCCGCAATGGTGGCAGAGCGCGTCGATCGCCGCCTCGCGATCGGGATCCTCGGTCGGAAGGCCGCCGAGGAGATGGCTCACGCCAGGGCGCTCTTCCAGCACCACGCCCCAACCGATCAGGATCACGCCCATCCCCTCGATCAGATGCCCGGCCTCGTGAATCGTGGCGTGATGCTGAAATCCAGCGCCCCAGAGCAAGATCGCGACATCGACAAGCGCAAGCGTCAGCGGCAACGCGATCAGCACATTAAACGCGAAGATCGACCAGCGGTTGAGAAGTGATCTTGCCAGCATGGACCGGACGAAAGTCTGAACACGCAGGGGCACAGAACTCTGGCGCGACTCAGAGCCACTGTCCCTGGACGAAATCAGCAAGAGCGCGTCGCTTCAGCCCCGTCAAGAACTAGCGACTGTTTGGAACGCAGGGGCCGCGATATGGGATTACACGCCCCCCCCCTGAGAGACCCTGGGCACCGCGCGGCGCCAGCGGCCGCGCCGCGCACGGCGTCGAATCCCGTTTCCCATTCGGATGCGAGGCACGAAACCATCGGCCCGGCCGGATGGTGCTCGACCGCGGTCCCCGACTTTGCAGCGATACGGGCGGAGGCGTCAGGAAGGCCGCCCGAACGAACGCATCCGATCCGCTCCTGCCCCGGCGCTCACTGCTTGGCGCGATTGATGATCGCCCACAGCACGCGGGCGACGGGCTCGGTGACGGTGCGGCGGTACTTGCGGTGGACCAGCTGACCGTTGTGATAGACGTCCTGCTCCACATAGAGCCGCTCGCCGTCCCAGCGGACGATATTGTCGGACTCGATAGTCTCCTCGACGCCGAGATCGCCTCGGAGAATCGAGTTGCCTGTCTGGGTCAGCATACGCGCGTCCTCGTTCACGCAGTCGGTTCCACCCGGGGAGCGCCACCGCGGCCCTGGCAGCGCGGCTCCCGGCGGCCCCCGACACCGGGCAGCATAGGAGTGCATCGGTGTACACGCCAGCGACCCGGTGGACGCAATCGTCGGACCGTCACCGCACCGGGCGCCAGGCTCCGACGCGCCGGGATCGGTCTCGACGCGCCCCGTGTGCGCTTCGGCACGTTCAGCTCGGCCGTAAGGTGCGATGCTTCACATGCGCTCCGATCCGCATGCACGTTGCAGGCGGGACCGGCGGCGCGACGGAGGCGTCCATGCTCGCTCGCCCGTTCCGCCTGATCGCCCCGGCGCTGGCCGCCCTCGGCCTCGTGGCCCTGCGCCTCGCAAGCCCCTTCATCGGGCCGGCCTCGCCCCCGCAACCCGGCACTTCCACGGATACGGGGGTCGTGTTCCGGCACTACCTCTGAGGCTCAGCCGCGCCGGCTCAGAACGGCCGGCCCGGGCACCGGGCATGCGGATCCGACTGCGGGTCCGAGGACGATGTCGCCCTGCCGCGGGTTGTTCACCGTGAAGGGAGCCGTCTCCTGAAGACCGATGAAGCCGCGCCCCAGTTGCGGCACGAACAGGTCGCCCCCGAACCGGACGAAGCAGCGGTCGAGGACCGCCTCATAGTCGAAGGTCCGCTGGACAACCGGGCCCGCACCCGCGCCCGGCATCCCGCAATAGCCCGTGATGTCGATCTGGCCCGGCCGTGACAGCCGCATCGGCAGCGACCGACCGGGCAACAGCGTGGCGGGCGGCCCGCCATCCTGGCGGGCGACCAGGACCAGATTCGATCGATTGTAGACCCGCCGCAGGCAATCCGCCGACGCGCCGGAGACGCTCGAGACCGTCCCGGCGATGCCGAGCGCGAGTCCGGCCCATGCCCATGCTACACGCTTCGTCACCGCAATTCCTCCGCCGGCCGGGCGCTCGATCGGTCGAGGCCGTCGATCATGCCGCTTGCGACTTGAACAGCGGCCAGCTTGGCCGCGCAAGACGAACGCGGCAAGATCGGCCGCGTTCACGCGCGCCGCGTAAATTACCGCACGCTTGAAAGCCCGCAGGCTCGCCGGTCCCGCGAGGCGCGTCCTCCCGGCTAGCGCCGCTCGTAGAGCAGGCGGGCGCGGATCGTGCCCGGGATGGCGCGGATCTCTGCGAGCAGTGCCTCCGCATCCGCGTCGGTGGCGTCGGTCTCCAGCACCACGTACCCGACCTCGCCGTCGGTCTGGTAGAACTGCGCGGCGATGTTGACCTGCCCGCGGGAGAACACGCCGTTGAGGCGTCCGAGCATGCCGGGCAGGTTGCGCTGGACGTGGATGAAGCGCGTTCCGGTCGGGCGGGCCGGGAGTTGCACCTGCGGGAAGTTCACGGCGCCGACCGTCGAGCCGATATCGGAATAGTCGAGGAGCTTGCGCGCCACTTCGGAGCCGATGCGCTCCTGAGCCTCCTCGGTCGATCCCCCGATATGCGGCGTGAGGATCACGTTCTCGAGTCCCTGGAGGGGGCTGACGAAGGCCTCCGCGTTGGACCCGGGCTCCGCCGGGAAGACGTCGACGGCGGCGCCCTTGAGGTGGCCGTCGCGCAGCGCCGCCGCCAGAGCCTCGAGATCGACCACGGTGCCCCGGGCGTTGTTGATCAGGAAGGATCCGGGCTTCATCGCACGGATCTCGGCCGCGCCGATCATGTTGGCGGTGGCCTCCGTCTCGGGCACGTGCAGCGAGACCACGTCGCTCTGGCCCAGAAGCTCGTGCAGCGTCTCGGTCGGCTCGGTGTTGCCGTGGCGCAGCTTGTCGGTGTGGTCGTAATACAGAACCCGCATGCCCATGGCTTCGGCGAGCGTGGAGAGCTGCGTGCCGATGTTGCCGTAGCCGACGATGCCCAGCGTCTTGCCGCGCACCTCCAGCGAGCCCGCCGCCGACTTGTCCCAGCGGCCGGCATGGGCGCCCACCGAGCGCGGAACGATCCGGCGCAGCAGCATCACGATCTCGCCGATCGTCAGCTCCGCCACCGAGCGCGTGTTCGAGAAGGGGGCGTTGAAGACCGGAATGCCCCGATGCCGGGCGGCCTCCAGATCGACCTGATTGGTGCCGACCGAGAAACAGCCCACCGCCAGGAGCCGGTCCGACGCCGCGAAGGCGGCCGCGTCGAGTTGCGTCCGCGAGCGGATGCCCACCATGTGCACGCCCTGGAGCGCCTCGTGCAGGGCCTCCCGGTCCAGCGCCTTCGGCAGCCGGGTCAGGTTGGTGTAGCCGGCGGCCCGCATCAGTGCCACGGCGCTGTCGTTGATGCCCTCCAGCAGCAAGACCCGGATCTTGTCCTTGGGCAGGGAAAGCTTGTCGGGCGTCATGGGCATGGATCGTCTGGCAGCAGGCCCCCGGCGGCGGCCGGACGACCTTGGGTTCGAAGCGGCTCCGGATACGAGGGCGCCCTGTGCGTTGCAACATGGCGCGACGCCGGGCAGCCCCGCCCGGGGAGCGCTTCAGAGCGCGCAGCGGGGTCGCGCGGCCTCGGCCCGCGCCGAACCGTGCCGAATATTCGGGCAGGTCGACGACGCTCGGCGGGCATCTCCGACGGAACTTGAGGTCGCCTCGCGGCTTGTAGGGCCCTGTACTGTTAACGGCTCGATTTCCGGCAGCGCCGGACAGCGACCTACCATTCGGTCCTCGACGATGCACATCCGCACCGGCTTCTCGATCGCGTTCGACACGTTCGGCCCGACGCCGATGAACCTGCTGCTCAACGTCCGCCCGGAGCTGAGGCGCGACCTCGTGACCCCGGAGGTGATCACCTTCGATCCTCCGGTGGCAGCCCGGCAGCACGTCGATGCCTTCGGCAATGTCTGCACGCGCCTCGTCGCGCCGGGTGGACGGATCACCATGACGGCCGATTTCACGATCGCCGACAGCGGCCGGCCGGACGACCAGGCGCCCGACGCCCGCCAGATCGCCGTGCAGGACTTGCCCGACGACGTCCTGACCTTCCTATTGGGCTCGCGCTACTGCGACACCGACAAGCTCTCGCAGACGGCTTGGTCGCTGTTCGGCGCCACGCCGGAGGGCTGGGCGCGCGTCCAGGCCATCGTCGATTTCGCCCATAACCGCCTGCGCTTCGACTACCAGCAGGCCGACGCGACCCGCACCGCCTTCGACGGCTACACGCAGCGCGTCGGCGTGTGCCGGGACTTCGCGCATCTGGCGATAACCCTGTGCCGGTGCATGAACATCCCCGCGCGCTACGCCACCGGCTATCTGGGCGACATCGGCGTGCCGAAGGATCCGGCGCCGATGGACTTCTCCGCGTGGTTCGAGGTCTACCTCCACGGGCCCGACGGGCCGCGCTGGTACACGTTCGACGCCCGCCACAACCGGCCCCGGGTCGGCCGCATCGTCATGGCCCGCGGCCGCGACGCCACCGACTGCGCCCTGACCACGAGCTTCGGTGCCGCCCAGCTGATCCGCTTCGATGTCCATACCGACGAGGTGCCGGCCGCACCGGATGCGCTGGCCCAGGCCGCCTGAGGCGTCCCCACGCCCTAGACGGTCTCGACGGTTGGGTGCGCAGGGGCGGCGTTGTTCGCGAGGTGCAGGAACGTGGGGTCGAACTCGGCGACTTCGGCGAGCGCGTGCCAGTTCTCGATGGTCAGGATGCCGCCGCCCAGCGTGACGAGCCCGCGGCCCCGGAGCGTCCGCAGAACCCGGTTCAGGTGGACGCTCGTCAGGCCTAGGGAGTCCGCGAGTTCGGACTGCTTGGGCGCCAGCGGACAGCTCAGGCCGCGCGTCAGCCCGACCGCCTTCTGCCGGAGATAGAGCTCGCAGAACATGTGGGCGACGCGACCGAGCGCCTGCCGCCGCCCGAGACTGGTGATCCGCTCGCGGTAATGCGCGGCGTCGATCAGGCTGTCGCGCCAGAGGGTGGCGGCGAGACCGGGATTCTTCAGGAGAACCGCCCGCAGGTCGTCATGCGCGACCAGCGCCACGACGCAGGACGTCAGCGTGGCGAGGTTGTGATCCATCCGGTGCAGATGGAGGCTCTGCAGGTCTGGAAGGTCGCCCGCGATGTAGAACGACAGGATCTGGCGTCCGCCCTCGGCCAGGGCGGAATAGCGATAGACCCAGCCCTGAAGGACGAGGCAGCTCTGGTTCGGCCTGTCGCCGAACCGGACGATGTCGTGGCGCGCGGGCAGGTTCCGGACGGTGTGGGGCAGCGCGAGGAGCGCCTCGCGGTCGGCATCCGCAATCCGCGCGATGCTGTCGAGCTTGCGCGCCAGCATCTCCATCGGGGCGTTGTACCCGTTCGGCATCGGGCGTTCAGGCCTCGGTTCGCGGGGCATGGGGGATGCCGCTGTGCCGCAGACGCGGGGCACGACGGGAGACGAGATCAGGACGCAGCACGCTTCTTCCCTCAAAACGCTCCGGATGCGCCGGACAGACACCAGGCCGCGCCCGACGGACCGGTGCGGGCTCTCCTGACCGGCGGATATGCGCCGGGCAAGCGTCCGGCGGCAGACAGACTTGCCACATCCGCAGCCGGCGGCAAGACCGCACGCAAGACCGCACCTGCGCCGCGGCCATCCGACGCCCGGCGAGGCTAAAACCCTAATCGGTTGAAGTCGCAAGGCCGATGTTGTAAGGGACCCGCGTCCTCCCGGATCCCCTCTCGCGCGCCCGTCTTTCCGGTGCGCCCGCCAGGTTTCCGGCTGGACCGCCCTCGTCATCCGTATCGACGCGTCGGCAAGCCGGGTCCCGCGGGACCGGCCGCCTCTCCCGAAAGACTCCGGGAAGGCCGCGGCGAACGGGGGCGCCTGCAACGCGAGCCGCCGACGCAACGGGCCTCCGATGGAGGCCGTTCAGGAGACAGAATGACCGCAGGTACCGCTCTGGGGCGTGGCCCGAGCCGCGAGGATTTCGCAGCCCTCCTCGAGGAGAGCTTCCTCGAACACGAGATCACCGAAGGCTCCGTCGTCAAGGGTCGCGTCGTCGCGATCGAGAAGGACGTGGCCGTCATCGACATCGGCGCCAAGACGGAAGGCCGTGTCGCGCTGAAGGAATTCACCGGTCCCGGCCGCGAGGGCGAGCTGAAGGTCGGCGACGAGGTCGAGGTCTACGTCGACCGGATCGAGAACGCGCTGGGCGAAGCCGTCATCTCGCGCGACAAGGCCCGCCGCGAGGAGAGCTGGGTCAAGCTCGAGAAGTCGTTCGAGAACAACGACCGCGTCACCGGCACGATCTTCAACCAGGTCAAGGGCGGCTACACCGTCGACCTCGACGGCGCCGTGGCGTTCCTGCCGCGCTCGCAGGTCGACATCCGCCCGGTCCGCGACGTCACCCCGCTGCTGGGCACCCCGCAGCCGTTCCAGATCCTCAAGATGGATCGCCGCCGCGGCAACATCGTCGTGTCGCGCCGGACCGTCCTCGAGGAGAGCCGCGCCGAGCAGCGTTCGGAGCTGGTGGCCAACCTTGAGGAAGGTCAGGTCATCGACGGCGTCGTCAAGAACATCACCGAGTACGGCGCCTTCGTCGATCTCGGCGGGATCGACGGCCTGCTGCACGTCACCGACATGGCGTGGCGCCGCGTGAACCATCCGTCCGAGGTCGTGACCATCGGCCAGACGGTCAAGGTCAAGATCATCAAGATCAACCACGAGACGCACCGCATCTCGCTCGGCATCAAGCAGCTCCTCGCCGATCCGTGGGAGGGCATCGCCGCCCGCTACCCGGAGGGCGCCAAGCTCAAGGGCCGCGTGACCAACATCACCGACTACGGCGCCTTCGTGGAGCTGGAGCCGGGGATCGAGGGCCTGATCCACGTCTCCGAGATGAGCTGGACCAAGAAGAACGTCCATCCGGGCAAGATCGTCTCCACCTCCCAGGAGGTCGAGGTGCAGATCCTGGAGGTCGATCCGGTCAAGCGCCGCATCAGCTTGGGCCTCAAGCAGACCCTGCAGAACCCCTGGGAGGCTTTCGCCGAGAAGCACCCGGTCGGTTCCGAGGTCGAGGGCGAGGTCAAGAACAAGACCGAGTTCGGCCTGTTCATCGGCCTCGAGGGCGACGTCGACGGCATGGTCCACCTGTCGGATCTCGACTGGAACCGTCCCGGCGAGCAGGTCATCGAGGAGTTCAAGAAGGGCGACATGGTCCGCGCTCAGGTTCTCGACGTCGACGTCGAGAAGGAGCGGATCTCCCTGGGCGTGAAGCAGCTCGGCGGTGACCCCTTCGCCGAGGCCGGCGAGATCAAGAAGGGCCAGATCGTCACCTGCGAGGTCGTCGAGGTGAAGGATGCCGGCGTCGAGGTGAAGATCGTCGACACCGACATGCAGACCTTCATCCGCCGCGCCGAGCTGGCCCGCGACCGCGGCGACCAGCGTCCCGAGCGCTTCGCCGCCGGCGAGAAGTTCGACGCCCGCGTCGTCCAGTTCGACCGGAAGGCCCGCCGCGTGCAGGTCTCGATCAAGGCCCTCGAGGTCGCCGAGGAGAAGGAGGCCATGGCCCAGTTCGGCTCCGCCGATTCGGGCGCCTCGCTCGGCGACATCCTCGGCGCCGCCTTCAACAAGAAGCGCTCCGACGACGAGTAAGACGCCGACCCCGCCGCCCGGCCCGTCCGGGCGGTGGATCCCTGGCTTCGACACCCGCGCAGGACCGACGTCCTGCGCGGGTTCTTTTTTGCGCCCAGCAATTCAAGGTTGACGATGGCGGAGCGCCGGCGGGGTCGCCCCGTCCGGAACGACAGGGACGGGCCACCCGGTCATTTTCTTCGCGCGCCCCGTATCCACGCCTGCGGAAAATGCTCTAGAACACCGGCCTCGCCCGGCGCGGATCGAGCGAGCCGAAGGAAACCAAGGACTTGCCCGGCGCGAGCGCGATGCGCCCGCATCCCGTCGAGGGGGCCGGCCGGGGGGCTTTAGGGGAAGCGACAGCATGGCAGCCGATGCCGAACTGCTGATTGACCGGCGGCGCCTGCGTCGCAGGTTGTCCCTCTGGCGCGTGCTCGGCGTCGGCGGCCTCATCGTGGCGGTCGGTGCCCTGGGCTATCGGGCGCGGACGGGCGTCGAAGGCGCGTTCGCGGTCCAGCCGCAGATCGCCCGCATCTCCGTCTCCGGCTTCATCGCCGGGAGCGAGGCCACCGCCAAGCTGATGAAGCGGGTGGGGGACTCGGATGCGGTGAAGGGCGTGATCGTCTCGATCAACTCGCCCGGCGGTACGACCACGGGGTCGGAGGAGATCTTCCGCAACCTCCGGACGCTCGCCGCCAAGAAGCCGATCGTCGCCTTCGTGGACGGCACGGCCGCGTCCGGGGCCTACATCACGGCCATCGCGGCCGATCACATCGTCGCGCGTGAGACCAGCCTAGTCGGATCGATCGGCGTGCTGTTCCAGTATCCCGATTTCTCGGGGCTCTTGGACAAGGTCGGCGTCAAGGTCGAGTCGGTGAAGTCGTCGCCGCTCAAGGCCGAGCCGTCGGGCTTCACACCGACCTCGCCGGAGGCGCGCGCCGCCCTGGCCTCCGTCGTCGGCGACACCTATGCGTGGTTCAAGGGCCTCGTCGCGGAGCGCCGGGGCATGGATCCGGCGCAACTCGGCGCCGTGTCCGACGGCCGGGTGTTCAGCGGTCGCCAGAGTATCCCGCTGAAGCTGGTCGACGAGCTCGGCGGCGAGCGTCAGGCGGTGGCGTGGCTGGAGAGCGCCCGCGGCGTCCAGACGAACCTGCCGATCAAGGATTGGAAGCCCGCGACGGAGAGCCGGTTCACCCTGTGGTCCGCGGCCGGAATCGGCGCCGACCTCCTGGGCCTGGACGGCCTCGCGGCGCGCCTTCGGTCCGTGGGGGCCGAGGCACAGGCCGCCCGGGGTGGGATGCTCGCCCTCTGGCGTCCGGAACCCTGAACCACCGCCACCGCGCAGCCCGCCCCGATCCCGCGAGAAGATTCCACGCCATGATCAAGTCGGAGCTCGTCCTCAGGATCGCCGAGCAGAACCCGCATCTCTACCAGCGTGACGTGGAGATCCTGGTCAACGCGATCCTCGACACCATTTCCGATGCGCTGGCCCGCGGCGACCGGGTGGAACTGCGTGGCTTCGGGGCCTTCTCGGTGAAGCGCCGGGAGGCGCGTCGGGGACGCAACCCGCGCACGGGTGCCGCCGTTGCCGTGTCCGAGAAGGCAATCCCCGTGTTCAAGACCGGCAAGGAGATGCGCCAGCGCCTCAACGCCGCCGGGATCGGCGAGAATGCCTCGGCCGCCGAGTAGGAAGGACCTGTGAGCGCGATGATCCGTTTCCTGAAGAGCCTCGTGCTGCTGCCGATCGCCGCCTTGGTGATCCTGCTGGCGGTGGCCAACCGCGCGCCGGTGCAGCTCTCCTTCGATCCGTTCAACGCGGACGCGCCGGTCTTCAGCGTCGCTCTTCCGCTCTACGCGATCCTGTTCGGCGCCGTGGCCCTCGGCATCGTGGTCGGAGGCATCTTCACGTGGCTCGGCCAGGGCAAGACCCGCGCCCGGGCGCGCTACCATCGCCGCGAGGCCGTCCGGTACGAGCGCGAGGCGACCCGGCTGCGCACCTATGCACCCGAGAGCGAGACCGCGGGCACCTATACGGTCCCGAATACGGGCCGGACCGTGCTGCCCGCGCCGCGCTGAGCGGTTCCCGTTCGCGGCGCTGAGGCGGAAACCTCAGCGCGGCCGCCGCGCGGCCGCCACGAAGGCCGCGATCTTCGCCGGATCCTTCACCCCCGGCGCCGACTCGACCCCGGACGACACATCGACGGCGCCCAGTGCCGTGCAGGCGATGGCATCGGCGACGTTGCCGGCATCGAGGCCGCCCGACAGCATGGTGCCCTCCGGAAGCGCGGCGCCGCGCAGGATCTCCCAGTCGAAGCACCGGCCGTTGCCGCCCGGCAGGGCCGCATCCGGCGGCGCCTTGGCATCCAGCAGGATCCGGTCGGCGACCGCGGCATAGGCCGGCAGGACGGCGAGATCCGCGGACGTGGCGATGCCGAGGGCCTTCATCACCGGCCGGCCAGCGCGGGCGCGGATCGCCGCGACGCGCTCCGGGCTCTCGCGCCCATGGAGCTGGATGAGATCCGGATCCACCGCCGCGACGGCCGCGGCGAGCAAAGCGTCGTCCGGATCGACCAGCAGGATCACCCGCTCGGCCCGCCCGCGGGCGAGGGCCGACAGGGCGGCCGCTTGCTCCAGCGCCACGTGCCGGGGACTGCGCGGGAAGTGGACGAGCCCGATCCAGTCCGCCCCGGCGTCCAGAGCGGCGGTGAGAGTCGCTTCGGTGCTGAGCCCGCAGATCTTGATACGGGTCGGGGACGCGGATGAGGCCATGGGCCTCCTATAGCCGATCCAGCGTCGCCGAGCAGGCCCGTGCGACAGGCCCGTTGCTCTAATCCGCCCCCACGCCGACGAACCAGGCATCGCGCGCAGGGCGACACGTGCCGTCGCGCTGCGCGATCATCCCGTAGCCCCGCAGCGCCGCCCGGGATCCCGACGCGCCGAGGCCGTGAGATCCTGCACCACGAGATCCTGCACCACGAGCGCCTTTCCATTCCGGTCTCGCCGGCAACGCCCCGGCCTGACGGCGCAGGACATCGATGGTGAGCCAGGGTGTCCGATGCGCGCGGCCATGAGCCCGGATAGGCGGCAAGGCGCGTTGCATCGTCTTGCGCCGAAGACGCGCCTGTCCGGGCGTTTCAGAGCCCCCCTCAGACCGAGAGCCGCCTAATACAGCGCCGGCACGAAGACGTTGGGGATCGGAAATCCGCTGAAGACCACCTTCCCGTCGACGAGCCGCAGGGGTGGGAGCGCCTTGAGGGGTGTCGCGTCGGCCGGCGCGTCCGGGTTCGGACGCTGGGCCAGCCCCAGCAGGCCGCCGACCAGCTGGCCTACCAGCGCGCCCCGATCCGAGCCGAAGCGCTGGCCGACGATGCTGCCGACCAGCACGTCGACGCCGGCCGCCCGCAGGTCGATCTGGCCCGCCGGGCGGTGCGCGGCATCGAGGGCGAGGGTGCCCTTCGCCTGAACGCGCTGTGCGCCCTTGGCCAGCGACAGGGCCGTCAGGTCCAGGTTGCCGCCGGCTTGGCGCCAGCGCTCCAGCTCGCGCGCCACCGTCCCGGTCCGCAACACGGTGGCCTGCGTCAGGCTCGCATCAAGGGCCAGATCGACCGGATCCCGTGTTCCGGTGAGGGCATCGAGTTGAGGCACCGCCGCCTGATTCAGGCGCAGGCTGAGATCCACCGCACCGTCGGAATCGAAACGGCCGGGGCTCGGCCGGGCGTGCAGTTCGAGGTGCCGGCCCGCAACCGCGATCGGACCGGGCTCTGCCCCCTTCACGGTGACATCGGGATTGTCGACGACCAGAGAGGCGCGGGTGAAGCCATCCGCGGCGCCGTGGAAACTGCCCTGGAGCGCGGACCAGGACGCGTCTCCGGTCAGCGCTCCCTGCTCGACATGGAACGGACCGGCGCTCTCGAACACGACGAGGCGCGGCTGATAGATCTGCGCCACCGCGGTGCTCGGTCCCAGCCGGAAGCGTCCGTCGGCACGGTCGAGCGTGACGGCGCTGCAGCGCAGCTCGAGCCGGAACGGGTAGCCGCCGAGCGAGCGGTCCGCACAGGTCCAGGTGCGCCCGGCCGACGCCTCCCGGGCGATCCAGCCGTCGATCTCGGCGGCCGCGCGCTCACGCATCCACAGCCAGCCGGCCGACCAGCCCGCCACCACGAGGGCGAGCAGGATGTAGGGCAGGAACAGCCCGAGCCGGGATCGCCGCGCGCGCCCCACCGGGGCTGTCTGGTCGGCACCCTCCGGCCGCGTCCGATCCTGCACCATGCGCTCCGCTCCCCGACCCGATCCCCGCAGGGACATCGCGGCCTCGCCTTGAGGCCATGCAAGGGGCGAAACTGGGGCAGCGCCGCCCCGGGTCGACCGCTGCGGACGTGATCCGTCCGCGCGCGTCGCGTTTCCGGTCAGACCTGCGCCGGCTCGACGGTGTCGACCTGCAGATCTTCGACGATCGCCACCCGCTCGACGTCGTTCTCGGCCAGGCGATGCACGTGCATCTCGGTGGCCCCCCGGCGGCGGACACGGTCGAGCCAAGTCCGCCGCAGATGATCGCGCGGACTCTCGCTGGAGCTGGCCACCGAGACCATTTCGGCGATGCCCGCATTGTCCCGGCGGACGGCGATCACCACGGCCTGGGCCATCTCGTCGAGGTCGAAGCCCCCGGCCGGATGAACCCCGACCACGTAGCGGCGGCCGGAACGGCCGCGCCAGGCCGAAAGGGGAAGCGCGGGCGAGCCGCGCAGACCTGCGGTCGTCTTGAGGCGTTCTTCACGCACGTCCTGCCTCCGGGTGCGATCGTCCTTCAGGTCGCGGAGCGCGGCCGACCAGGACAGGGCTCTTCTGTTCGCCATTTGTTCCAACCTAACGCGCGATATCCACAGGCGTCAAGCGCGACGTTCCCAAGGGCAGATGTGGCGACGATACCCGTTATCCACAAGCTGGCTCAGCGCCCCTCGGGACGGAACGCGGCGGTTGCGCGGGGCTCAGCGGCGCGGCGCGGCCACGGCCGGTGCCTCGTCCGCCGGTACGGCGTGGCCGTCTGCCGCGCAGCCTGCGAGGCCACCGTCGACGAGGGCGTTCGAGGCCGTCTCGAGCCGGTCCTGGACCAGCGCCTGGAACTCCTGGCGGGGCAGGCCGGGCGGGATGGGCGGCAGGAATTCGATCACCGCCGTGCCCGGCCGGCGCACGAGGCTGTTGCGCGACCAGAACAGGCCGGTGTTCAGCGCGACGGGCAGGCAGGGGACCTTCAGGGCGGTGTAGAGATGCGAGAGCCCCTGCTTGTAGGCGGGCGGCGCGCCGACCGGCCGGCGGGTGCCCTCGGGAAAGATGATGAGCTGGCGCCCGTCCTGGATCGCCGCACCGGCCGCGGCATTCATCAGGCTCATGGCCCGGGTGCCTTTGGACCGGTCGATCGCCACCATGCCGCTGCGCGACAAGTACCAGCCGATCAGGGGGATCAGCAGCAGCTCCTTCTTCAGGACGTAGGCGAAGTTCGGCAGCACCGTGCAGAGGGCCAGGGTCTCAAGGGCCGACTGGTGCTTGGCCGCCACCAGCAGGGGACCCGTCGGGATATTCTCCAGCCCACGGAACTCGACCCGCGTTCCGGCGACGACGCGCAGCAGCCACAGGGTGATCCGCCCCCAGGCGCGGGCCAGCCGCAGAACCGACCGGCCGGAGACCAGCATGGGCAGGCCGGCGACCGCCAGGACCGCCGTGACGGCGTAGAAGCAGATGTTGAAGGCGAGGGAGCGCAGGGCGAGCATCGGATACCGTGTCGTAGCGGCCTCCTGTAGCGCGCCCGCGTGTCCGCGGCCAAGGGCGACGTCGCCGGGAGCCGTCAGGCATCCTCGGAGAGGTCGGCCTCGCGGATGCGCCCGGCGCCGCGCCCCGCGACCAGCCAGTAGACCAAGCCCGCACTCGCGCCGACCACGAACAGGATCAGCGTCAGGCGCACCTCGCCGGCGAGGAGGGCGGCATCCCGGGTTGCCCCGCCGGACCGGAGCGCGCCGCGCGTCAGCCAGGGGAGGGCGGCGGTGAGCAGGCCGCAGCCGGCGCCGTACCACAGGAAGCCGCGACATCCGAGGATCTCCCCGCCGAGACCGATCAGGGCCGGGGGCACGAACAGCAGCACGAACAGCGCCTTGGCGAGGCCGGCGACGAACAGGGCGAGTCCCTCCGGCGGGAGCCCGGCCGAGAGGTCCGACAGGGCCATGTCGAGGCCGGCGAGCGCCCCGCCGCTCAGCCAGGCCTGCGCGGCCGGATCGACGAGCAGCGCCAGGACGAGAACCACGAAGCCCGCCGGAACAGCGAGCAGGAGGGCGAAGGCCCCGAGAATGAGGCGACCGAGGGCGTGCATGGCGCCAGCCTCTACACCGGGCGCGCCCGCCCGTCGCGCGAAAGCCGCGCCCGATCCTCGCGGATCCGGCGCGGCTTCCAGGATACGGCAGCCGAAAGGGTGCCCGTCAGCCGTGGGCGGGCGCGGCGCCGCCGGAATCACCGTGGGTGTGCTTCTTCCGGAACCGCCCGATCCAGAGCGAGAAGTGGCGGATCACCACGTAGAAGACCGGCGTGAGGAACAGGCCGAAGAAGGTCGCGCCGATCATCCCGAAGAACACCGCCGTGCCGAGCGCCTGACGCATCTCGGCGCCGGGGCCGGTGGCGATCACCAGCGGCAGGGTGCCCAGGATGAACGCGAAGGCGGTCATCAGGATCGGGCGCAGGCGCAGGCGGCAGGCTTCCACCGCCGCCTCCACCGGGCCGCGATGCTCCCGCTGCTCGATGTCGTGGGCGAACTCGACGATCAGGATCGCGTTCTTCGCCGCGAGGCCGATGAGCACGATCAGGCCGATCTGGGTCAGGATGTTGTTGTCCTGGCCGCGGAACTGCACGCCCGCGAGCGCCGCCAGCACCCCGGTCGGCACCACCAGCAGGATCGCCAGCGGCAGCGCCCAGGATTCGTACTGCGCGGCGAGGACGAGGAAGACCAGCAGCACGCCGAGGGCGAAGACCGCGCCCGCGGTGCCACTCGCGGCCTTCTGCTGGTAGGCGATCTCGGTCCAGTCGTAGGAGTAGCCGTCGGGCAAAGCCTTCTTGGCGATCTCCTCCATGGCGGTCAGCGCCTGACCGGTCGAGACGCCCGGCTTGGCCACGCCCTGGACCGGGACCGAGTAGTAGAGGTTGAACCGCTGCACGATTTGCGGACCGGTCACGTCCCGCACCGAGGCGAGGGTGCCCATGGGCACCAGCGCGCCGGTGGAGGAGCGCACCTTGATCTGCGAGATGTCCTGCACCGAGGTGCGGAACGCCGCGTCGCCCTGCAGGCGCACCTGATAGATGCGGCCCAGCGTGTTGAAGTCGTTGACGTAGGTGCCGCCGAGATCCGCCTGGACCGACGAGAACACGTTCGCCAGCGGCACGTTCAGCATCCGGGCGATGGTGCGGTCGATGTCGAGGAACAGCTGCGGCGTCGAGTTGTCGAAGGTCGTGAAGACGCGCTGCACGTCCGCGCTCTGGTTGGCCTGAGCGATCACCTCGCCGGCCGCGGCCATGAGCGGGCCGATATCCGACGACTGGCGGCTCTCGATCTGCATCTTGAAGCCGCCGCCGTTGCCGAGGCCGCGGACGGGCGGCGGCGGGATCACGATGACCCGCGCCTCCTGGATGTCCGAGGTGGCCTTCAGCACGTCTCCGGTGATGACGGCCGCGCTTCGACCGACCTCCGCGCGCTCCTTCGCCCCCTTGAGGGTCAGGAACATCACGCCGGCATTGGTCGTGTTGGTGAAGGTCGCGCCGTCGAAGCCCGCGATGATCACCGCGTTGGCCACGCCGTCGACGGTCCGGGCCTGCTTGGCGGCGCGCAGACACACCTCCGTGGTGCGGTCGAGGGACGAGCCGGACGGGAGCTGGACGACGCCGATCAGGTAACCCTGGTCCTGGTCCGGGATGAAGCCCGTGGGCGTCGTCTGCGCCAGATGGAGCGTCCCGGCGATCACGGCCGCGTAGACCAGCAGCATCACGCCCAGGCCGACGATGCCGCCGGTCAGGACGCGGATCGTCCGGCCGTAGGCGTTCGACGTCGCGTCGAAGGCGCGGTTGAAGCCGTTCGCCAGCCAGTTCACGAACCGCGTCAGGAAGAACTTGGGCTCCTTGCGCGCATGATGCGGGACCAGCAGCAGCTTGCAGAGCGCCGGCGACAGGGTCAGCGAGTTGAAGGCCGAGATCAGCGTCGAGGCCGCGATGGTCAGCGCGAACTGCTTGTAGAACTGGCCCGAGATGCCCGGGATGAACGCCGTGGGCACGAACACCGCGGCGAGCACCAGCGCGATGGCGATGACCGCGCCGCCGACCTCGTCCATCGTCTTGTGGGCGGCGTCCCCCGGCGACAGGCCCTCGGCCATGTTGCGCTCGACGTTCTCCACCACCACGATGGCGTCGTCGACCACGATGCCGATGGCGAGAACCAGCCCGAACAGGGTCAGGTTGTTCAGCGAGAAGCCGAAGGCCGCCATCGCCGCGAAGGTGCCGATCAGCGACACGGGAATCGCGATCACCGGAATCAGCGCGGTGCGCCAGCTCTGGAGGAAGACCAGCACCACGATGACGACGAGGCCGACGGCCTCGAACAGGGTCTTGTAGACCTCGTGGATCGATTCCTCGATGAACTCCGTCGGGTTGTAGGCGATGCGGTACTCGACGTCCGGCGGGAATTTCTTCTTGACCTCCTCCATCACCTTCTTGACCGACGCCGCCGCGTCCAGGGCGTTCGTGCCCGGCCGCTGGAAGGCGCCGATGCCCACCGCGGGCGTGTCGTTGAGGAACGAGTTGGTCGTGTAGTCCTTCTGGCCCATCTCGACGCGGGCGATGTCCTTCACCCGGACGAGGCGCCCGTCCTGCGCCTTGATGATCACCTCGGCGAACTGCTCGGGCGTCTTGAACCGCGCCTGCGACTGAACGACGAGCTGGAACGCCTCGCTCTTGGCCGCGGGCGGACCGTTGAGTTGGCCGGCCGCCACCTGGACGTTCTGTTCCTGCAGGGCCGTGGTGACGTCGGTGACCGACAGGCCGTAGGCGGCGAGCTTGTTGGGATCGACCCAGATGCGCTCGGCATACTCGTTGCCGCCGAAGATCGTGATGTCGCCGACGCCGTCGAGGCGCAGCAGCTCGTCGCGGATGTTCAGGTAGATGTAGTTGGCGAGGTAGTTCTGGTCGTAGGTCTTGTTCGGCGAGAGCAGGTGCACGACCAGCATCAGGTCGGGGGAGGCCTTGCGCACCGTGACGCCGAGGTTGCGCACGTCCGGCGGCAGGCGCGGCTGCGCCACCGAGAGCCGGTTCTGCACCAGCACGTTGGCGATATCGAGGTTGGTGCCGACCTTGAAGGTCACGGTCAGCAGCATGTTGCCGTCGTTGGTCGACAACGACGTCATGTAGAGCATGTTGTCGACGCCGTTGACCTCCTGCTCGATCGGCGTCGCGATCGTGGCGGCCACGGTCTCGGCATTGGCGCCCGGATAGGAGGCACGCACCGTCACGGTCGGCGGCACGATCTCGGGATACTGCGAGACCGGGAGGCTCTCGTAGGCCACGAAGCCGAGGATCAGGAACACGATCGACGTGACGGACGCGAAGATCGGCCTGTCGACGAAGAAATGGGCGAAACGCATCGGTCAAACCTCTGAGGCCCGCCGGTCTCCCGGACGGGGCCCTGCGTCGTCGGTGCGGGGCGCACCCTGGGGCGCGCACGAAGGCATTCGTGACGAGCCGCGCGGGCTCAGGTCTTGCTCGGCGGCAACTCGACGGTCTCGGGCGTGACCTTCGCCCCCGGCCGCACCCGGGCGAGGCCGTTGACCACGATGGTCTCGTCGCCCTTCAGCCCCGACTGGATCACCCGGTAGCCGTCGACCTTCGGTCCCAGCACGACATCCTTCTGCTGGATGACGTTCTCGGGCCCCACCACGTAGACGATGCGCTTGTCCTGGTTGGCGGCAACCGCCTCGTCGGGGACCAGCACGCCCTGGAAGGGCTTCGTCGCCGGCATCGCGACGATGCCGAACAGGCCGGGCTTGATGAACAGGTCCGCGTTCGGGACGGTGGCGCGCAGCAGGATCGTGCCGGTGGCGTTGTCGACGCGGTTGTCGACGAAGTCGAGGGTGCCCTTGCGGGTCGGCTTCGCCTCGCCGGACAGCGAGATCAGGATCGGCACGCCCTTGCCCTGCTGGGTCTGGCCCATCCCGATGCCGAGGCTGTTCTGGTACTTGAGGAACGCCTTCTCATCGACCGTGTAGCTGAAATAAATCGGATCGAGCGAGACGATCGTGGTCAGCATCGTCTGGTCGGCGCTGACGATGTTGCCCTCGGTCACGAGGCGCCGGCTGATGCGGCCGTTGATGGGCGCCTTCACCTCGCTGAAATCGTAGTTCAGCTGGGCGTTGTTGAGGGCGGCCTGCGCGCTGTCGACGTCGGCCTGGGCCGTCTGGGAGGCCTGCCGGCGCTGGTCGGTCACCTGTTCGGAGATGTTGCCGCTGCGGGACAGGGTCTGCGCGCGCTCGAGATCCGTCTGCGAGAAGGACTGGCGCGCCTTGGCCGAGGCCAGCGCGGCCTGGGCCTGCTCCAGGGCCGCCTTGTAGGGGCGCCGGTCGATGACGAACAGCACATCCCCCTTCTTCACCGTCTGGCCGTCGACGAAGTTGATCTTCTCGAGATATCCGGTGACGCGGGCTCGGACCTCGACGTAATCGATCGCGTCGAAGCGACCGGTATACTGGTCCTGCTCGACGATCTGGCGCACCACGGGCTTGGCCACGGTGACCTTCGGCGGCGGCCCGCCCGGCGCCTGGGCGCGGGCCGCCGGGGTGAGGGGACCTGCCGCGAGACCCGCGACGAGGGCTGACAAGAGGGTGAGAAGGCTGGGAAGCCGGCTGCGCATCGGGTCCTGCTGTCCGTTGGCTGACCGTGCGGTCGCGCCGAGCTTGACGATTGTTCCGCCGCGGGTGCGGCCTAACCCGCGCGCCACGCTGTTGCTTGTGCGCGAGCGCACATCACGGTCTCGTGTACCGGATTGAATCTGCAGGTCAGGCGATCGTCTCACCTGCGCTGTACCAGTCCTTGAACCCGCCTTTGTAGTGTTCGGCGAGATCGAGTCCGGCATTCTGCACGGCCATCAGCGCGTGGATCGAGCGGACGCCCGAGCCGCACGAGAAGACCGCGCGCCGACCATCGGCGGCCACGAGATCCGCCACCGCCTGCGGATCGAAGCTGGAGAGCGGATGCGAGACGGAACCGGGAATGTGCCCGGCCTCGAATTCGTGCGGCTCACGCACATCGATGATCAGCATCGAGCCGTCGCTGAGCCCGCGCTTGACCGTGTCTCGATCGAGGTCGACCACCCGCATCGGCAGGATCTCCGTTCCGCCCGCTCTCGGCCAGGCTGGTTGACTGACGCTTTTCCTTATTCGTCAGACCCGAGCGGCGCAACTTGTGCGGCCGGGCGCGCAGGCGGCGCGACCGGACATCGGACCGGAACGGCTCGGTCAGAGCATGGCCAGGGTGGGGGTCACGGCGGCGAAATGCGCGGGCCAGTCCGGCGGTCGATATCCGTCCAGACGTCCCGCCAGTTCGGCGCGCAGGGACGCGGCGGGCTGCGCAAGCGCCTCGATCGCTTCGATCCAGCCCGGCCCGTCCAGAGGGTCGCGGAACAGGGCGAACCCGTCGGCGATCTCCCGATGGACGGGGATGTCGGAGGCGATGACCGGCAGACCCGAAGCCGCGGCCTCGACCACGGGGATGCCGTAGCCCTCCGTGAAGGACGGCATCAGCAATCCCGTGCAGCTGCGCATCAGCGCGGCCAGCCCGTGCGTGGACAATCCCGACGCCTCGATGACATGGGCCTGCACGCCAGGGCAGCGTTCGAGCATGTCGATCGCGCTCTCGGCCTCCCAGCCCCGGCGCCCGACGACGATGAGCCGGGGCGTGGCAGCCCCGTGCCGCTCGGCCAAGTGCCGCCAGATCTGGAACAGCAGCAGGTGGTTCTTGCGCGATTCGATGGTGCCGCAGACCAGGAATGTCGGCCGGTCCGGCCTGAACCGCGGTCCCGTGCGCCCGAAGGCGGGCTCGACCCCGAGATGACCCACGGCCAC
Organism: Methylobacterium sp. XJLW; assembly: GCF_003254375.1. Lineage (NCBI taxonomy): Bacteria > Pseudomonadati > Pseudomonadota > Alphaproteobacteria > Hyphomicrobiales > Methylobacteriaceae > Methylobacterium > Methylobacterium sp. XJLW. Next base: position 4,076,826 of record NZ_CP016429.1, read on the forward strand.
CGGCGGCCGGCCGAACCCCTCGGCGGCGAGATGCGCGAGGGTGCGCCGGCCGGTATCCTCCGAATTCACCAGGATCGCGGCGGCGTGCCGGCCGATCGTGCGCAGGCGCGCCCGGTGGCGGTCGGCTTCGCCGGACCGGCCGTATTCGGGATGGGTGATCGGGATCAGATCGTGGACGAAGAAGGCGGCCCGCACGTCCCGCCGCGTGTAGAGCCAGTCGAACCGCCGCGGATCGTCGAGGCGCAGATGCGAGGTGTGGAGGTAGAGCGCATCCCGGGGCAGCGTGGCGACCGACCGGCCGCGCAGGGCGATGTCGAGCGTCTTCCGCGCCTGGATCCGCCGCCGGTCGGCGGTGTTGGCCGGCGTCTTCGAGAGGGCTGCCGGTCCCGCGGCCGGATCCCCGCAGAGGGCGGCGAGCCGCCGATAGACCGGGTCCGAGGCGGCGTCCCGGTCCTCGACCCAGCCGGCCGCCACCGCCTCGACGATCTCCAGAGCCTGCGCGCGATCGAGAATGCGCGGTCCGACGGCTGTGGAGACGACGCCGACACCTGTCTCGGCCGAGCCGAGGAAGGCGCGGGCGTAGGCGAGGTCGACGCGGTCGATCCCGGACGGGCTGGCGTGACGCAGGCGCGTGACGAGGCGCGTGAGATCGAAGGCGATCGGTCGGTCCGTCATGATCCTCTGGCAATCGTCGGGGCGGGGGCTCCCCGTAGCGGTCCTGATCCGCAAGTGCCAGCATCTGCCGGCCTCGCGGCGCGGAACCCGGATGCCGGAAGGGGTTGCGCGGGCGCTGCGCGGAGGCTAAGAGCCGCGAGCCTAAGCGGCGTCGGAGTGTAGCGCAGCCCGGTAGCGCACCTGTCTGGGGGACAGGGGGTCGTCGGTTCAAGTCCGGCCACTCCGACCATTTTTTCTGCGACGCTCAGCCGGTCGCGGACTTTCTGTAGCGGCCGCCGTGCCCGCAGGCTCCCTCCATCAAGCCCGACCGAAGTGACGCAGGACGAGCGGCTCGCTCCGGGAGAGCGGAACGCCGCGCGGCTGCGATCGGACCGTGCGTCCGGCGGCGAGGGCAATGCCGACCAGGCCGACCGATCCGGTCATCGCCACGGCTACGCACCACCAGAAGGCGACATCAAGCATGGCTGCTCATTAAGCTCCGACTGAGTTCGGAACTCTCGAGCCGCAGGGTAAACGGACGCTTAAACATCTGCTCAACCGAGGATTGTTTATCCCGGTGACCGCCGGGCCGCACGACCGAACCCTCGTCACGGGTTGGGCGGCCCGGATTCAACGGGACGCGAGCCATGAGGGTCGCGACGCGACATCCCCGCTCCGGTCAGCCTCCGCGCCCCGCCTGCAGGGTTGAGGCAGAGGGTCGCAGGGGCGCACGCGCCGGCGCCCAGGCGGGCACCCGGGACGCACTCAGCCGATCCGCCGCGTCGACTTGGCCGCAGCGAGTTTTCGCAGGATTCGCCGGATATGGGCGCGCAGGGCCGAGATCTCGGCCATCGCATCGGCCCGGAGGACGGAATCGGCAGTCTCCGAGAGGGTGGTCAGAGAGTCGGTCATCGACGCGGGCGCTGTGAATGGACGGCGAACCTACCGCTGGGGTCGGTCAATGAATACATCATTTCATAGATTTCTTTATCTCAAATTTAAAGTGTTCATCCCGCCACATAGGGAAAATCCCGACACCGGCACGGTCCTTGAGCGCGGCTTCAGCGGGCTCATGATCCTCCTGCCGCACCATTAAAGTCCTGAGACGGCACGGTCGGCACCATCCCGGCTACGTCGCCGGCAGTTTCCGCGCCTGATCGGCCCGGTCCTACGCAATTCAACATCTCAGTACTCTTCATCGCTTCCGATTTCCGCTAAATCGTCGCCCGAATAGACTCATAGTCTCGGTCGATAGCCTTTCGAGGCTGATCTGAACCGCTATTCATTGGAGCCGACAACGCGCCGTGCGCGCGACGAATGGCCCAGCCGCGCCCGGCCAATGGCCAAGGTATGCGTCCCACGCAGACTTGGCACGCGCAACTTGTTGGTGCACTAAGCATTTCTCGGTTGTGTTTTTCGCCGCCACGGCGAGTTAACTCGCGATCAATCCACCACGCCGAAAGCTCTCATCCATGTCATCCTCCCCGAAGCCCAAATCCGCCACCGACGCCGACCGCACGATCGGCGGACGCATCGCGGCGCTCCGGGTGGCGCAGGGGCTGAGCCAGACGAATCTCGGCCAAGCGATCGGCGTCAGCTTCCAGCAGGTTCAGAAGTACGAGAAGGGCCGCAACCGCATCGGTGCCGGCCGTCTCCAGGCCATCGCCGACCTGCTGAAGGTGCCGGTGGATACCTTCTTCGCCGATCTGCAGGAGAGCGGACGGGATAAGGCCGGACCTGCGGCCCTGTTCGATGATCCGAAGGTGCTCGAACTGGTCCTGGCCTTCACCAGCATCCCCGACGAGACGACCCGCAGCGGCATCCTGTCGATCGTCAAGGCGGCGGCCGCCCTTCAGGAGAGCCGCGCGAGTGCGCAGCGCGCGGAAGCCGCGGCCCGGGAGTGAGGGCGGCGGTCCGACACCCCGAACCGGCGGAACGTCCGGACGATCGCCGTTCGGGCCGCCAGCGGGATCCAGAGATGGCGGCGACCCTGCCGACGGCATGATTTGACAGGCGCGATAGAGATGCGCGCCTTAATTCAAATTAAACCAAGACCTTCGCGCGCAACGATGTAAATAGCCGACCACATTGGACATGACATTTACGCCGCCTTAGCGGACAGCATGCTTCAAGATCGTTTCGGGAACCGGGTCCAGAACATGCCGATCGAGACGCCGACCACGTGGGGTCGCGGCGAGCTTTACGAGACCCTGTGCCTGCTCGTCATCGGCGTCGGGATCTGGTTCGTCGGCGTCACCCTCGGGACCTTCGACTACCTCAACGGTCTCGTTGCCGCCTACAACCTCACCGACCTCCTGCTGCTGGCCGCCTGCATGGGCGTCGCCCAATGCGGCGCCAGCATCCGCAAGTCGATCATCCTCCGCCGGCTGATGCTCGAACGCGCCGCCGCCGCCGCGCAGGCCGAAGCGATCGCTCGACATGACGGGCTGACGGGCCTCGCGAACCGTCGCCGCTTCATCGATGCCGTGGAGCGCGTGCATGCCTCGGCTACCGAGGATTCGGCGGTGCTGCTGATCGATCTCGACCGGTTCAAGCCGGTCAACGATCTCTACGGCCATGCGGCGGGCAACGCCGTCCTGTGCGCCGTGGCCGAGCGTCTCCAGCAGCTCGTCCCGCCGGGCGGCCTCGCGGCTCGGCTGGGCGGCGACGAATTCGCCATGCTGGTCCCGCTGCGCTACGAGAGCGAGGGGCTGAGGCGCCTCGCCCAGACTGTCATCGCGCGGATCGCCGAGCCGGTGACGTGGAACCAGAACGACCTCAAGGTCGGCGCGACGGTCGGGGTCGCCGCGGTATCGGCCGACCATGGGGATGCCGACGCGGTGCTGCATGCGGCCGACCTCGCGATGTACCAGGGCAAGAAGGACGGGCGCGGTAAATTCCGGTTCTTCCGCAGCGCCATGGACGCGGAGCTGCGGGCCCGGGCCCGCATGGAGACGGAACTCCGCAGCGCCATCGAGACCGGGGCGATCGAACCCTTCTACCAGCCGGTGGTGTCCTTGCCCGAGCGGGAGATCGTCGGCGTCGAGGTGCTGGCGCGCTGGCGCCATCCGACGCGCGGACTGGTCGCCCCCAGCGAGTTCATCCCGGTGGCGGAGGAGACCGGGATGATCGGCGATCTCAGCTACAACCTGATCCGTCGCGCCTGCCTGGATGCCCGGGCTTGGCCGCCCCACCTGATCCTGGCGGTCAACATCGCTCCGCAGCAGTTCCAGGACGCGTGGCTCGCCCAGCGGATCCTGGGGATCCTGACCGAGACCGGCTTCCCACCGCAGCGCCTCGAGGTCGAGATCACCGAGAGCGCCCTGATCCAGGACCTGGAAGCGACCCGGATGACCCTGCTGTCGCTGCGTGAACTCGGGGTGCGCATCGCGCTGGACGATTTCGGCACCGGCTATTCGAGCCTTTACCACCTGCGTGAATTGAAGTTCGACAAGCTGAAGATCGACCGCAGCTACGTCGACGCGATCACGATGAGCGATGAGCGGGCCAAGCTGGTCGATGCCATCATCAAGCTCGGGGCGAGCCTCGGCCTCTCCACCACCGCCGAGGGGATCGAGACGGACGCGAGTTTCGACTGGCTGTCCGACCAGGGCTGCCAATTCGGCCAGGGCTACCTGTTCGGTCACGCCATGCCGAAATCCGAGATGGACGAGATCCTCGCCACCGCGCAATCCGCGCTCCCGCTTCGGCCTCTAGCGCAGGCCTCGTAAGGGCAGTTGGCCGTCCGAGCGTCGCGGCCTCCCGTCGGCTGGCCCGAGCGGGTGGTCCGCGGGACGGACAGGTTTCGGGGCGGCGCTCCGGCCCCTGCGACGCGCGGCCTCGCGCCGCTCCGGGTGGCCGACCGGAGCCTGGCCAACCGGCTCGGCCCGGACGTAAGACTGGCGCGGCACGGCGCGCCGCGGCCTCACGCCGGTCGACACGAACCCCATATGGGCAGCATCGACGCGCCGTCGCAGGTCACAGCATGGCACCGAGCCCCCTCGCACTCATCGCCTCCGCCGCCCTCGTCGCCGTGGTCGCCACCGGAACCGGGGCGATCGTCCTGCAGCAGGGCTCGCGGTTCAGCCATCCCCGAAAGGTGGGCGGCCCGTTCACGATGGCGGATCTCGAGGGCCGCCCGGTGACCGAGGCCGACCTCCGCGGCAAACCGGCCGTCCTGTTCTTCGGCTTCACCCACTGCCCGGATGTCTGCCCGACGACGCTCGCCACCCTGTCGACCGCCCTCGGCCGGATGGGCCGCGATGCGGATCGCCTCAACGTCGTCTTCGTCACCCTGGACCCGGAGCGCGACACGCCCGACACCCTGCGGGACTATCTCGCCTCCTTCGATCCGCGCATCCGCGGCTTCGTCGGCACGCCCGAGCAGGTCGCCCGCATGGCCGACGCCTATCACGTCGCCTACAAGCGCGTGCCGACCAAGGACGGCGACTACACGATGGAGCATTCCGCCACCGTGGCGCTGTTCGACAAGACCGGCCGCATGGTCGGCGAGATCGGCTACGGCGAGGACGAGGCCAGCGCCTTCGCCAAGCTGATCACCCTGGCGCTGCCGGGCCAATGCCCGCCGGGGGGCGGCGCCAATCTCTGGGCCACCGACGGCAGCACCGGCAGCTGCGGCCCGCGGAGCTGAGCTGCAGCCCGGGAAATTGCGCCGTGGCGCCCGCGTGGCTAGAGGGCGGCGCGGGTCGCGAGGCCCGGCCGAATCCGGGGGTCCCAGCTTGATCACGCGCCGCGTCCTGACTGCCATCGGGCTCCTTGCTCTCGCGCCGTTCCCCGGCCTCGCCAGGGCCGCCTCCGGGGGGCCGCGCCTCGCGCCGCCGGAACCCATGGATCTCGACCGGCTGAACGCTCTCGCCCGGACGTTGCGGGACCGGCCCTATGCGCCGCCGCCCGAAGCCCCGGCCTCGGCCGCCCTCGACGCCCTGACCTACGGACCGCTCCAGGAGATCCGCTACCCGCCGGGCCACGCGCTGTTCGCCGAGAGCCCGTACCCGGTGACGTTCTTCCACCTCGGCAACTTCTTCCGCCACCCCGTGAAGGTCTATGCCCTGGAGGGCGGACAGGCGCGCGAAGTGCTCTACGCCCACGACCTGTTCACCTATCCGGCCGGCAACCCGGCCAAGGACGTCCCGGACGGGGCGGGCTTCGCGGGGTTCCGCTTCCAGAAGGCGCCCGCCGGACAGCCCGGCGACGACGGCGACTGGCTGGCCTTTCTGGGGGCCTCCTACTTCCGCGCCGCCGGAGACGGCGCGCAGTACGGCGCCTCGGCCCGGGGCATCGCCATCGACACCGCGCCGGCACCGGGCAGAACCGAGGAATTCCCGGTCTTCACGCGCTTCTACGTGAGCCCGGCCGCGGACGGCGCCGTGACCGTGCTGGCGCTCCTCGAAGGTCCGAGCTTGACGGGCGCCTACCGCTTCGTCGCCCGGAAGGAGCCGCATGTCGTCATCGACGTCGCCTGTACGGTCTACATGCGCAAGTCGGTGGAGCGGTTCGGCATGGCGCCCCTGACCTCGATGCTCTGGTACTCGGAGGGCATGAGCCGCTTCCTCGCGAGCGACTGGCGGCCCGAGGTGCATGATTCCGACGGTCTGCTGATGCAGACCGGGGCCGGCGAGCTGATCTGGCGGCCGCTCAACAACCCGCACCGCCTCAGCGTCAGCGCCTTCGCGGACCACGCTCCGAAGGGCTTCGGCCTGCTCCAGCGCGACCGCGCGTACGAGAATTACATCGACGACGGCTTCGAGGAGAACAGGCCCGACATCTGGGTCGAGCCGCAGGGCGACTGGGGCCGGGGCAGCGTCCAGCTCGTGGAGATCCCGACCCATCAGGAAACCGACGACAACATCGTCGCCCTCTGGGTACCGGACGACCCGCCTCAGGCCGGATCCGACCGCAGCTTCGCCTACCGGCTGCGCTGGACCGTGGAGGAACCGGTCGCCACCGATCTCGCCCGCTGCGTCGCCACACGGGCCACCAAGGCCGCGTGGCTCGCGGACGGGGACCGGCGCCCGGGCCGCGCCAATCTCGTGCGGCAATTCGTGCTGGAATTCGCGGGTGCGGCCCTGTCGGGCCTCAATCCCGAGACGGCCACGGTGGCGTTGACCCTGTCGCGCGGCAGCGCCGAGGAGGTCGGCGCCACCTGGGCGCCCTACGGCAAGCCGAGCCCCTGGCGGGTCTTCTTCAAGGTCTATGCCGAGGGCTTGGAGCCCGTGGAGATGCGTCTGCAGCTCAAGTCCGGAGACCGGCTGCTCTCCGAAACCTGGGCCTACCGGTACGACCCGCAGGCGCCCGGCACGGTGCTGTGAGCCGGGCGCGGCGGATGCGGGATGCGGCGCGTGGGTCTTGAGGGCCGCAGGGCCTGCGCCCATGTCCGTCTGCGTGCCGCTTCGCCCCGCACAGGCCCCCCGCCGCATCCGAGACCGTCATGACCGGTGAGGGACCGCCAGGCCCGCATCTCCCGGAGGCGCTGACGCGGCTCCTCAAGGCGCCCAGAGCAGCGATCTGGCCGACGCCGGAGGACCGCCATCGCCTGCGCCCCGGCCGGCCGCGCCCCCGCCAGCCGAGCCGCGCCGTGCTGGGTGTCTGGATCTGGGCAATCCTCTACAACGTCCTCGGCTTCGCGATCCTCGCGGCCCTGTGGTGGACGATGCGCTGACCCGATGAGCCGATTTGCCCTGATTACCCGCCGGACGGTCGTCGCGGCGGCCCTGCTGCTCGGCCCGGGCGTCCGGCCCGGCGCGGCACAGAGCCCGGGCGATGCGCTCAACGCCGATGACGGCACCGGGGCCGTCAAGGTCTGCTCGCCCGTGGCGATGCCGCGCTGGCGCTCCATGACCCCGGTGCCCAAGACCTGGACGTTCCTGGACTGCATGGGCTTCTCGGGCGAGATGGGCGCGACGCACTTCCAGCTCGGCTGCCTCTTCGCCAACGTCACGCCCCACGCCCAGAAATACGCCTGGGGCGCGATGGTGCCGATCGAGAAGTCGGCGATGGCCAAGGCCCAGCCGCCGGTCCCGAACTGCGGCTGGTAGAGCCGGGTCTCGCCCTTCGACCTCCTGGCCGATCCGGCGTGCGGGCGGGTCAACGCGGAAGAGGATGCCACCGAGCGGGCTTCCGGGCCCGCGTCGCCTGCACCGCGCCGTCCTCTCCGACGGCAGGCCGGTCAGCCTTAAGGCGGGGCGGGGCCTGCCCGGTTTCGCCCGGCACTGCCGCCGCCGCGCGACAGGCCTGGTGACGATCGCCGAATCGCGGCCCTTCCGCGGTGCGGGACAGCCGGCCCTGGCGACGTCCCGTGCAAGCACGCCTGGAGGTCCAAGGGGCATGGACCGGTCTGAGGCCGGCGCCTGCCCGGCCCGGTCCAAGCCGGTCCGACGCGGATTGCGGCGCAGAGACGGCGATCGCGGTGCGGACAGGGCCGCGTGTCCCTGACAGCGGGCCACCGCCTGCGCGGCGGGACGCGGCGCATCGGCACCGATACCCGGCCGGCCTCTCTCCGGTGGGGACGTGACCGGCGCGTCGGCACGCCACGGACCTGGCGTTCGGATACGGTCGGGATCACCGATGAACCGGCCTCGTCGGCGCAGAGGTGCCTTACGCCGGCGAATCCTCAGACCGCCGCAGCGGGCCGATCAGGCGCTCGTATTCGGTTTCGGCCGGCCCGTAGGTCTGGCCGGCGGCCTCCTCCAGGCGGGCACGGCTCAGGACCCGGATCCGGCCGCGCCGAGCCCGGATCAGGCCGGCCCCCTCCAGCGTGTGGATCGCCACCGTGACGGTCGGGCGACGCACACCCAGCATGATCGACAGGAACTCGTGCGTCACGGAAAGGTCGTCGCCGTCCTGACGGTCGTGATACATCAGCAGCCACCGCGCGAGCCTTTCCTCGGCAGGCGCCCCTGCGTTGGCGATGGCGGTCTGGGCCACCTGAACCAGGAAGGTCTGGACGTAGCGCAGAAAAAGAGTGCGCAGCGAAGCGCTGGCTTTCACCGCGTCGCGCAGGGCCGGCACCGCGATCCGGTGCCCGTGACCGGCAACCTGCATGAAAAGTTGGTACGGGATCGTGTCCGTCCCCAGCAGCAGCGCCGGCGTCGCCATGCCGTCGCGGCCCACCAGGCCGACCTCGATGCGCCCGCCCTGGTCGAGCGTCGACACCATGGAGCACAGGCCGGTGTCGATGAAGATCGCGTACGGGATCTCGGCCGCCGGTTCGACGAGCACATGGCCCAATGGGAGGTCGATCGCCTCGAGATGCGGTCCGAGCAGCGCGCCATCCGCCTCGGATAGGGCAGCCAGAAGACGGTTTTGGTGTCGCATCGGCCGCAAGCGTACGCAGAATTCGGCATTGGCACGCCAGCTCAAGTCCGCGAGCCATTGTGCCCAGGGAGCCATGCTCGGATCATCGGACAATAGCGAGCGGATATCGCATCCCGTCGCGGAACCGTCCGCAACCGAACAAAGCAACGCGCAGCTTAGTCGGACATCTCGGCAGACACGCCGGGATAAAGGGGAACACAGCGGCCCCCGAGACCTGCTCTCAGACTGACCGTGGCGTCCCGGCGATGGAGCGGGAGCGCCACACCCCCGGAACTGCAGTGCAGTTGCCAACACGCCTGTGCAAGGCCGCGCTTTGACCCGCGCCACGGTTCGGGCTAGAGAAGGCCTGGCGGAGCAAGCAAGAACCATGCCGTGAGCAGCGTGGCTCAGGCTGGCGAACCGCGCCGGAAGGGCATCGAGGCCTCACATGAGTTTGGTGCAACGGCTGGAAGTGCGTCAGGGCCAGGCCCTGGTGATGACGCCGCAGCTTCTGCAAGCGATCAAACTCCTGCAATTGTCGCAGCTCGATCTCGCGGCCTATGTCGAGGCCGAGCTGGAACGCAATCCGCTGCTGGAGCGCGCCGAGCCGGAACTGCCCGGCCCCGGCGAGACCTCCGAATCGAGCGGCCATTCGGACGATGCCTCCTCCGACGGCCTGGAGGTCGCGGAACCCGAATCATGGCTGTCCACCGACCTTAACCCGAGCCGCGGCGAGATCGAGAGCGATTTCGACACGCGCCTCGACAACGTCTTCCCGGACGAGACACCGGTCCAGGCGCGCGAGGCGGGCGGGGGCGACATGCTCTCGCTGACGCCGCCGCCCTACGGCAGCACCGGGGGAAGCTTCGACGCCGAGGCGCCCGATTTCGAGGCGACCCTCACGGCCGAGACCTCGCTGCGCGATCACCTCGCGGGCCAGCTCGATCTCGCGACCCGCGATCCCGCCGAGCGGCTGATCGGCGGCTTCCTGATCGACGCCGTGGACGAGGCCGGCTACCTGCGCGAGACCGTGGAGGACGTGGCCGAGCGGCTCGGCGCCGACCCCGCCCTCGTCGGCCGGATGCTGGCGCTGGTGCAGACCTTCGATCCGCCCGGGATCGCGGCCCGCGATCTCGCCGAATGCCTCGCGATCCAGCTGCGCGAGCGCGACCGGTTCGACCCGGCGATGCAGGCGCTGGTCTCGCGTCTGGACCTCGTCGCCAAGCGCGATTTCGCGGCTTTGCGCCGGCTCTGCGGCGTCGACGACGAGGACCTCGTCGACATGCTGGGCGAGATCCGCCGCCTGGATCCGAAGCCGGGCCGCGCCTTCGGATCGAGCGCCGTCGAGGTTCTGGTTCCGGACGTGTTCGTGCGCGCCGCGCCGGACGGGTCCTGGCTGGTCGAGCTCAACAGCGAGGCGCTCCCCCGGGTCCTGGTGAACCAGAGTTACTACGCCCGCGTCTCGCGCAATGCCGCCGCGGAGGGCGACAAGGCCTTCCTGTCCGAGGCCCTGCAGAACGCCAACTGGCTGACCCGTTCGCTGGAGCAGCGGGCCCGCACGATCCTCAAGGTCGCCACCGAGATCGTCCGCCAGCAGGACGGGTTCTTCGTCCACGGCGTCTCCCACCTGCGGCCCCTGAACCTCAAGACCGTGGCGGAGGCGATCGGCATGCACGAATCGACCGTCTCGCGAGTCACCTCCAACAAGGCCATCGGCACGAGCCGGGGGACCCTGGAGATGAAGTACTTCTTCACCGCGGCGATCCCCGGTGCAGCCGGCGCGGCCGCCCATTCCTCCGAGGCGGTGCGCCACCGCATCAAGCAGCTGGTCGACGGCGAGACGCCGGACGACGTGCTGTCCGACGACGCGCTGGTGCAGAAGCTGCGCGGGGAAGGCGTCGACATCGCCCGACGTACGGTGGCGAAATACCGGGAATCCCTGCGGATCCCGAGCTCGATCGAGCGCCGCCGCGAGCATTTCGCCCACGGTTCGGGCCAGCACGCCGCCCTGGCGCTGCGCTGATCGCCCGGATGGGGTTGCGCCGGGCGCGCGTCCGGCCCATCCGTCGTGCCGTTTGCTCGACGCCTGGACCTGCGATGACCCCGACCGGAACGCCCCCGCGCAGCCTCACCGCCATCGTGCTCGCGGCCGGGAAGGGCACGCGGATGCGCTCGGACCTGCCGAAGGTCCTGCATCGGATCGCCGGGCGCAGCATGCTCGGCCATGTCCTGGCCGCCGTACAGGCGGCGGGGGCGGGCCGGATCGCCGTGGTGGCCGAGCCCGGCCGCGACGACGTCGCCGCCGAGATCGCGCAGGCGGCCCCCGGCGCCCGGGTCTTCCCGCAGGCCGAGCGCCTCGGCACCGCCCACGCGGTCCTGGCCGCCCGGGAGATCCTGGCCGAGCCCGACGACGACGTGGTGATCGCCTTCGGCGACACCCCCCTCGTCTCGGCCGAGACCTTCCTGCGCCTCCGGGCGCCCCTGGCCGACGGCGCCGCGGTGGCGGTGCTGGCCTTCGAGACGGCGACGCCCACCGGCTACGGACGTGTTCTGACCGAGGGCGACCGCGTCCTGGCGATCCGCGAGGAGAAGGACGCCAGCGCCGCAGAGCGGGCCGTGACCCTGTGCAATGCCGGGCTGATGGCGCTCGCCGGACGGCACGCCCTGGCGCTGCTCGCCCGCATCGGCAACGACAACGCGGCCGGCGAGTACTACCTGCCCGACGCGGTGGCGCTGGCGGTGGCCGACGGGCTTCCGGTCACGGTCGTGCCGGTGGACGAGGCCGAGGCGCAGGGCGTCAACGACCGGGTGCAGCTCAGTGTTGCGGAAGCCGCCTTCCAGGCGCAGCTGCGTCGCACCGCCATGCTGGGCGGCGCCACGCTGATCGCCCCCGAGACGGTGTTCCTCAGCCACGACACGGTGCTGGGGCGCGACGTGATCGTGGAGCCGAACGTGGTGTTCGGGCCGGGCGTGCGGGTGGCGGACGGGTGCACCGTGCGCGCCTTCGCGCATCTCACCGAGACCAGCCTGGAGGCGGGGGTGAAGATCGGGCCGTTCGTCCGGTTGCGGGGACACGCCGTGCTGGAGGCCGGCGCGGAGCTCGGCAATTTCGTGGAGCTGAAGAACGCCCGGATGGGTGCCGGCGCCAAGGCCGCGCATCTCACCTATCTCGGCGACGCGGAGATTGGGGCCAAGGCCAATATCGGCGCTGGCACGATCACCTGCAATTACGACGGCGTCCTCAAGCACAAGACCACGATCGGCGCGGGCGCGTTCATTGGCTCGAACTCGGCGCTGGTGGCCCCCGTCACGGTGGGGGAGGGCGCCTACGTGGCTTCGGGCTCGGTGATCACCAACGACGTGCCGGCGGACGCCATGGCGGTGGCCCGCGGCCGGCAGGCGGTGAAACCGGGCTGGGCCGGGAAGAAGCGCGCGGCGCTGCAGGCCGAGAAGGCGCGACGCGGGAAGAGCTGAGGCCCGACGGACCGAACGGGCCGGGGCTGGCCCTGCGCCGCCCCGATCCGGTACAAGTCGCGTTTGGCCCAGCATCGAGCGGGGCGGCCTGGACCTTGCGCAAGACCCTCGCGCGGCCAGCCGGGCACGACAGCGAGAGACACACCCATGTGCGGCATCGTCGGCATCGTCGGGCGCGACGCGGTGGCGGGACAGGTGATCGAGGCCCTGCGCCGGCTCGAATACCGCGGCTACGACTCCGCCGGCATCGCCACCCTGGAGCACGGCCGGCTGGCGCGCCGCCGGGCCTCGGGCAAGCTCGTCAACCTGGAGGCCAAGCTCGCTGAGGAGCCGCTCACCGGCACGCTCGGCATCGGCCACACCCGCTGGGCGACCCACGGCCGGCCCAACGAGACCAACGCCCACCCCCACGCCACCGCGCGTCTGGCCGTCGTCCATAACGGCATCATCGAGAATTTCCGCGAGCTGAAGCAGGAGCTCGAGGCCGACGGCGTCGTGTTCGAGACCGAGACCGACACCGAGGTCGTCGCCCAACTCGTCAGCCGCAACATGGACCGGCAGATGGGCCCGGTCGAGGCCGTGGCCGCCGCCCTGCCGCGGCTGCGCGGCGCCTTCGCGCTGGCCTTCATCTTCGCCGGCGAGGAGAACCTGCTGATCGGCGCCCGCCACGGCGCGCCGCTGGCGGTCGGCTTCGGCCAGGGCGAGACCTATCTCGGCTCCGACGCCCTGGCGCTCGCCCCCTTCACGGACGCCATCACCTATCTCGACGAGGGCGACTGGGCGATCCTGAACCGGGCGGGCGCCGAGATCCGGGACGCCTCGGGCGCCACGGTGGAGCGGCCCCGGCAAAAGATCGCCACGCAGGCCTACCGGATCGACAAGGGCGAGTACCGCCACTTCATGGCCAAGGAGATCCACGAGCAGCCCGAGGTCGTGGGCCGCACGCTCGCCCACTACGTCGACATGGCGCAGGGCCGGGTCGTGCTGCCCGAGTCGCTGCCCTTCGACTTCGCCAAGCTCAGCCGCGTCTACATCACCGCCTGCGGCACCGCCTTCTACGCCGGCCTCGTCGCCCGGTACTGGTTCGAGCAGGTGGCCCGCCTGCCGGTGGAGATCGACGTCGCCTCCGAGGCCCGCTACCGCGAGGCGCCCCTGGAGAAGGACGGGCTGACGCTGGTGATCTCGCAATCGGGCGAGACCGCCGACACCCTGGCCTCCCTGCGCTATGCCAAGAGCCAGGGCCAGCACACGCTGAGCGTCGTCAACGTGCCGACCTCGACCATCGCGCGGGAATCCTCCGTGGTGATGCCGACGCTGGCCGGGCCGGAGATCGGCGTCGCCTCCACCAAGGCGTTCTCGTGCCAGCTCACCGTGCTGCTGTGCCTCGCCATCGCGGCGGGCCGCGCCCGCGGCACCCTCGACGCGGCGGGCGAGCGTCGGCTGGTCGACGCGCTGATCAAGGCGCCGGGCCTGATGGCGGAGGCGCTGACCCACGAGGCGGCGATCGAGGGCCTGGCCCGCGAGGTCTCAAAGGCGCGGGACGTGCTCTATCTCGGCCGCGGCACCAGCTACCCGATGGCGCTGGAGGGCGCGCTGAAGCTGAAGGAGATCAGCTACATCCACGCGGAGGGCTACGCGGCGGGCGAGCTGAAGCACGGCCCGATCGCCCTGATCGACGAGAGCGTGCCGGTGATCGTGATCGCCCCGCACGACGCGGTGTTCGAGAAGACCGTCTCGAACATGCAGGAGGTGGCCGCGCGCGGCGGCCGCATCGTGCTGATCGGCGACGCGAAGGGCGCGGCCGAGCACGGCCTCGACACGCTGGCGACCTTCACCATGCCGGCGGTCAACGCCACCGTGGCGCCGATCGTGTACGCGGTGCCGATCCAGCTGCTCGCCTACCACACGGCGGTGTTCATGGGGAAAGACGTCGACCAGCCCCGGAACCTCGCCAAGTCGGTCACGGTGGAATAAGCGCACCGCCCCCCGTCCGGGCTACGGATGCGCGGCGCCGTCCTTGCTTACCCGGCGAGGCACCTTCGCCGCGGGAAACCGGGGCTCGCTCGAAGCCGGCCCGCAACACACCGCGCACGCTGGCGGGCGCGGCGACCGGGTCCCATCACCCTTGCCCAGGATCGATCCATGACCGCACGCGACGCCGACGTTCTCCAGTGGCTCGACGGGCAGGAGGGCGCGATGCTGTCGCTCCTCGAGGAGCTGGTGAACATCGATTCCGGCTCCTACGACAAGCCGGGCGTCGACGCGGTCGGCATCCGCATCGCGGAGTTCCTCGCCGGCCACGGCATCCCGGTCACGACGATCCCGGTGGAGGGCTACGGCGACGCGGTGAAGGCGAGCGTGGCCGGGTCCGGCGGCGGCAACCGGCCGGTCGTGCTCATGGGCCACCGCGACACCGTCTTCCCGAAAGGGGAGCCGACGCGGCGGCCGTTCCGGGTCGCCGACGGCCGCGCCTACGGGCCCGGCGTCGCCGACATGAAGGCGGGCCTCGTGATGAACGCCTTCGTGCTCGCCGCCTACCACCGGGCCGGCGGCGCGCCGGTGCCGCTCGTCGGCCTGTTCACCAGCGACGAGGAGATCGGCTCGCCGGCCTGCCGCCCGATCATCGAGGAGACCGCCCGGGGCGCCCGCGCGGTGCTGAATTCCGAGCCGGGGCGGCCGACCGGCAACGTCGTCACCGGCCGCAAGGGCGGGGTGTTCATGCATCTCGAGGTGCTCGGCAAGGCGGCCCATTCCGGCGGCAACTACGCCGACGGGCGCAGCGCCATCCTGGAGCTCGCCCACAAGACCGTCGCGTTCCACGCCCTCACCGACCTCGACCGCGGCACCACGGTGAATGTCGGCCTGATCGCCGGTGGCCAGTCGGTGAACACCGTGGCGCCCCGGGCGACCTGCGAGATCGACCTGCGCTACGTGACCCCGCCCGACCGCGAGGCGGCCATGGGCCGGATCGCCGCGATCGTGGCCGGATCGACGGTGCCGGACACCACCGCCCATCTTACCATCAAGGGCGAGTTCCTACCGCTCGTGCAGGACGAGGCCTCGCGGGCGCTGTTCGAGACCTATGCCCGGGTGAGCGCGCAGGGCGGCAATCCCGTCACCGGCGAGTTCGCCGGCGGCTGCGCCGATTCGGGCTTCACCGCCAGCGTCGGCTGTCCCACCCTCTGCGCGGTGGGCCCGGTGGGCGGCAAGGCCCACTCGCCCGAGGAGTACCTGGAGGTGGGAAGCCTCGTGCCGCGGGCGCGCGCGATGGCCGAGACCATCGCGGCGCTCTGACGATTCAGAGGCCGACCGTCGCCAGCCCGGCCGCGCCGCGGCGGTCGCCGTCTCCGGGCGGACGCCGCGGCGCCGGACGCGCCTGTCCGTTCGAGGCGCGGGCGGCGGCCAGGATATCGCGGCCGGCCGCCAGATGCGGCCGGTGCTCAGGAGCTTCGGCGATCACGTCCGGGGCCGCTAGCGCCGCCGGCGCGCCTACGGGCGCAGGGCCGCCACGAGGCGCAGCAGGAACCCGTCGAGGGCCGCCTTGTCGATCCAGCGCAGCACCGCGACGAGGTCATGCTCGGGATCGCACCAGATCACGTTGTTGCCCGCCCCGAGGGCGCTGAAGGCCGAGGCCGGCAGTTGCGGCCTGGCGGCCGCGCCGCGGTTCAGCCACCAGAGGTAGCCGTAGCTGTCCAGCGTCGGGGACGGCGTCAGCATGGCGCGGATCCAGCGCTCCGAGAGGAGCTGCCGCCCGTTCCAGGCGCCGCCGCGGGCGACGAGGAGGCCGAAGCGGGCGTGGTCGTCGGCCCCGATGAACAGGCCGCCGCCCCAGTGGCCGCCGCCGGGGACCGACTGGACCCGCGCGCCCGCGACCTCGACCCAGGCCGTGTCGTAGCCGTGCCACGCCCAGTCGCGGGAGGCGCCGATCGGATCCATGATCCGCTCGCGGAGCACCTCCGGGAGGGCCCGGCCGAAGCGGCGCATCAGGCCGTACGACAGCAGGTTCACCCGGACGTCGTTGTACTCGTAGTAGGTGCCCGGGCGCCGCAGCGCGCGGGCCTCGCCCTTGCGGCTGTTGTCGGCGCCGGGGCCGATCTGCCGGAAATGGTCGACCTGATCGGACTTGCCGAACAGCGTGCCCTGCCACTCGCTCGATTGCTGCAGGAGGTGGCGCCACGTGATCGCGCCATTGTGCGGGCCGTCGAGCAGCGGGTCGGGGACGCTGTCCCGCACCGGCGCGTCGACGTCGGGGATCAGTCCGTCGTCGTGGGCGAGGCCGGCCAGCACCGCGAGGTAGCTCTTGGCGATCGAGAAGGTCATGTCCGGGCGGGCGGTGTCCCCCCAGGCGGCGACGCGCCGGCCGCCCTTCAGGATCACGCCAGCCGGGCCGCCCCGCGGACGCACCGGCCCGTCGATGGCGCTCCAGGGCCCCGTCTCGTTCCACTCGACGATCCCGACGTAGCGCCCGTCGGGATAGTACAGGCTGCGCGGCCACGCGCTCTCGTGGGCCTCCGCGAAGGCGACCGCGTCCGCGAGCCGCCCGGCATCGAGCCCCGCCGCACCCGGGTCCTGCTCGGCCCAGTCCTGCGTCGGCCAGTACGGCCCGGTCGCTTCGGTCACGCGCGTTCTCCCGACGGTCCTCTCCGGTGCGGACGCATGCAGGGCCTGCGCCGCGGATCGGACCATCCGTAGAGCCATCGCCCCCGCGGGGGCAGAGCGCGTGGCGCAGTTCGGGCCTCGCCCCGCGCACCGGAGCCGGATGTGTCAGCCCTTGCCGGTGAAGCGCACGGCGCAGCCCGGACGGGCCGCGACGAGGCCCGCGCCGCGCGCGCGGCCGAGGACCATGCAGGCGGTCGACAGCCCGTCGGCGGCGAGCCCCGTCGGCGCGGTCACCGTTACGGACGACAGGGCGCGCGGCGACCGGCCGGTGGCCGGATCGAAGATGTGATGGTCGGCGCGGTCGTCCGAGAAGCTCATGTTGTAGTCGCCCGAGGTCGCGGCGAAGCCCGTGAACGGGGCGATGACGGCGGCGACCGCGCCGGGATGGCGGGGATCGGCCAGCCCGAGGCGCCA
Source organism: Methylobacterium sp. XJLW (assembly GCF_003254375.1). NCBI lineage: Bacteria > Pseudomonadati > Pseudomonadota > Alphaproteobacteria > Hyphomicrobiales > Methylobacteriaceae > Methylobacterium > Methylobacterium sp. XJLW. The sequence continues at coordinate 4,094,340 of NZ_CP016429.1, forward strand.
GGGCGTGCCGTCGGGATGCGCGCCGGCGGCGCCGAACTCGCCGGTATCCACGAAGGCATCCGCGATCCCGCGCGCCCGGAGCGCCGCCATGACCTGGTCGGCGGCATAGCCCTGGACCAGGGCGTTCAGGGTCAGGGCCGTCCCGGGCTCCAGGACGACGCGGTCCGTCCCCACCTGCACTCGCTGCCAGCCGACCCGCGCCAGGGCCGCGCGCAGGGCTTCCGCCCCGGGGCGCTCGCCGCGGGCGGCGGCCTGGGCCCAGACCGGCCAGAGCGGCTGGACTGTCGGGTCGAAAGCGCCGCCGGTCTCGGCCGCGAGGGCGAGGGCGAACCGCAGCAGGACGACGAGGTGCGGGTCGGGGGCCTCGAGAACGCCATCGCGATTGAGCCGCGCCAGGGCGCTGTCGGACCGGAACAGGCTGGCCGCGTCCTCCACGGCGCGCATCGCCGCGAACCCGTCGCTCAGCGCCGCCTCGATGGCGGATAAGTCGGGCCCCGCGGCGGTCAACGCCACGGTGGTGCCGAAGGCGAGGCCGGCGCGGGTGCGCAGCGCCAGCCCCCTTGACGCCGCGGAGGCGCGGAACGCCGCGACGCCGCCGAGCGCGGCCAGCCCCGCGGCACCGACGAGCAGCCGGCGCCGGCCGTGCGCGAAGCGGACCGGCGCGCTCATCCGACGGTCACCGGCCGGGGCGCGGCGCGGCGGCCCCGCTTGCGCGCCACCACCTGCGGCACGCACTGCCCGGGATCGTGGATGATCGTCACGCACTCCATGCACTGGAAGCACTCGGCGTAATCGACGCGGCCGGAGGGCGCGATGGCACCGTAGCGGCAGCGGACCTTGCAGAGCTGGCAGGGCGAGCCGCACTCCGCCCGGCGCGGGATCCAGTCGAGGATCCGGACCCGCCCGAGGAGGGCGAGGCCGGCGCCGAGCGGGCACAGGTAGCGGCAGAAGCCCTTGAAGACGAACAGGTTGAGGACCAGCAGCCCGGCCGCGTAGGCGACGAACGGCCATGCCCGGACGAAATACAGGGTGATGGCGGTCTTGAACGGCTCGACCTCGGACAAGGTGTCGGCGAGGGGCGACCCCGCCGCGGCCGCGCCGAGGATGCCGGCGAGGACGACGTATTTCAGCGACCGCAGTGCCCGGTCGAGGCCGGGCGGCACCGCGACCGGGCGGATGCGCAGCGGCCGGGCCAGCAGCGCGACGAATTCCTGGAGCGCGCCGAAGGGGCAGAGCCAGCCGCAGAACGTGCCGCGCCCCCAGGCGACCAGGGCGGCCAGCGCGAAGGCCCAGAGCACCAGCGAGGGCGGATCGTAGAGCAGGAAGGCGAGGTCGTGGGTCACGGTGGCGGCCCGCACGAGGCCGACGAGGGTCACGATCGACAGCTGCGCCTGCGCGAACCAGCCGACGAAGCCGAGGGTCAGCGCCAGGAAGGCGAGGCGGAAGAGGGCGAAGCGGCGCCGGTCCGCCACCAGCCCGCGCTGGCTGCTCAGGACCGGCACCAGCACGGCGAGCATCAGCCCGATCAGCGCGAGTTCGGGCGCCCGGGCCCGCCAGGGGTCGGTCCAGCTCGGCCCGTCATCCGGCCGGATCCGGGTGAACAGGTCGGCGGGCAGGGCGGTCTCGACCGTGAAGGTCCGGGCGATCTTCTCGGACAGGATCTGGCCGCGCTCGCGGACGATCGTCTCGGTCAGCACCCACGGCGCGGACGGGTCGAACCCGGCGGCCTGGTCGATCCGCAGGATCGTCCAGGGTCCGGGCGGCAGGCCCTCGGCGAGGCCGGCCCCGCGGCGCTCCACCGCCATGTCGCGGGCATTCACGATCAGGCCGCCCTGGCTGATCGCCAGCCGGTCGGGAACGGCGCCCAGGACGAACCGGTCGCCGACCGGGTTCTCGGGCGCGTCCTCCGGTCCGGCGCTGATCACCATCACGGCGTGGTTGCCGGGGCCGAGTTCGTGCATCAGCGCGTCGTAGCGGGTCGGCCCCAGCAGGTTGCGGCCGATCGCGGGCGGGTCCAGGGCGGCGACGTACAGGTCGGTCAGGGCGGCATCGGGCGGTCCCTCGGACGGGTCCGCCACGCCCGTGCCCCTGAAGGCCGACGCGGCGTCGGCGTTCGTCACCGTCAGCCGCCTCACCCAGCCGCGGGCGAGGAGGTCGGCCAGGGCCAGGGGCTCGTAGAGATCGGGCCTGGCCTCGACCTTCAGCCCGACATTGGCCGCCCCGAAGCCGAGTTTCGCGCGGGCGACCGCCAGGGCCGAAGCGAGGATCGACTGGTTGATCACCCGGGTCGAGGCGGTGGCCATGGAGATGCCGTCCACCGTGGTCTGGGGCGCGGCGCCGGCGGCCCGCGCGTTCGGCCGGCCGACCCGGATCGCCTGCCGGGCCGAGAGGCCCGCATACTGCTCGACGAAGGCGAAGAGCGGCTCCGGGCCGAGGCCTTCGAGGAAGACCGGCTCGTGATGCGAGAGCACCGTCACGTCCCGGAAGGTGCCGTCGGGGGCGAGCGCGATCAGCAGGTCGGGGGGCGTGCCGCCGAAGCCGGGGATCGGCGCGAGATCGACGGATTCGAAGGCGTAGGCGAAGACCTCGTAGGACCCGGCCTGCTGCTTCAGGATGGGCCAGACCGGGAGCCTGTCGTCCTTCTCGCCGACGACCAGCGGAGGCGGGAAGTGTCGTTCGAGGCCGGCCCGATCGAGCTGGCCGGCGGCGGCGGGGTGCGCGACCAGGACAGCGAGAAGCAGCAATGCGGCGCGCAGGAGCAGGCCCGCGCCCCGGCCGCCACCCACCGCGGCCCGGGGCGCGGGCGGGCGCGGAGACACCTCGCCCCGCAGCGGCCGCCCCTTACGCCTGCCTCCGCCCCTGGCAGCGTCGGTCACGCATCCGGGTTGAGCACGGCCGCTGGCGGCAGAGCGCGACGGACCCCCTCTCCCGTGCGGGAGAGGGTTGGGGTGAGGGATCGGAACGTCCAACATGGAGCACGCCGTCGACGTGCGGGTCCGCTGCGCCTCATCCGGATGCCGCACGTCCCTCACCCTGTCCCTCTCCCGCACGGGAGAGGGGACCCGCGCTCCGTCCCGTAGCCGCGTCGCCACTGCCGATGCGTGGATCCGATCGCCCTCACGGGAGCGGGTGATGCGGCCATGCGCAATCGCGGAAGATTCACGGCACCGCACCGGCGGCGCGCCCGTCCGGCGCCTGCGCGGGCGTCATCGGCCGCGACGCCACGCCCCAGGGGAAGCGGCCGACCTTCACGGTCTTGATCGGCTTGAACGTCGCGGCGTCGATCACCGTCACGTCGCCGGAGACGCCGTTGGTGGCGAAGAGCCGCGTGCCGGCCGCGTTCAGGGCGAGCTGCCAGACCCGGCGGCCGACCAGGATGTAGCTCTCGACCGCATAGGTCGCGGTGTCCACCACCGCGACCCGGTCGGACGGCCCCAGGGCCACGAAGGCGTGGCGCCCGTCCTTCGAAAGCTGGATGCCCACCGGCTGGATCCGGTCGGCCGCGATCCCCTTCACGGCGAACTCGATCGTCCGCATCACCTGGCGGGTGGCGACGTCGATCACCGACACGGTGCCGCCGATCTCCGAGGATGCCCAGAGCCGGGCCCCGTCCGCCGTGAAGGCGGCGAAGCGCGGCCGCTGGCCGACCGGCGTGGCGTCCACCGCCGCCAGGCTCTTGGTATCGATCCAGTGGACCATGTTGGTGGTCTCGGAGGTCGTGACGGCGGTGCGGCCGTCCGGGCTCACCGCCACGCCTTCCGGCTCGATGCCGACATCGATCTGCGCCAGCACCTTGCGGCTCTGCGCGTCGACCACCGTGGTGGTGGCGTTCTCCTCGTTGGCGATGAACAGGGTGCGCCCGTCCGGCGCCAGGGCGAACTGCTCCGGATCCTCGCCGGAGGGCAGGTTGTGCCGCACCTCGCCGGTATCCGGATCGATCACCTGCACGGCATCGGAATCGCTGGCGCAGACGTAGAGGGCCCGCCCATCCTGCGAGAAGGTCAGCCCGCGGGGCCGACGGCCGACCGGGAAGGTGCGCAGCACCTCCAGGCTGTCGCCGTCGATCACCGAGACGGTGTTGTCGCGCTCGTTCGAGACGAAGATCTCTTCGGCCCGCGCGGGGCCTGCGAGGCAGAGGAGCAGCGCTAGGGCGGCGGGCCGGCTCATCCTGGTGTCCCCGAGAAGGCGCGGCAGGCACTCTCAGGCTCGTCGAGGCCGAGGGTGTCGAGTTCCGTGCGGTGGTGGAGGAAGCCCTCGATCGGCGCCGTCGCGGTCACGGCCCCGGGCCAGAGCAGGAAGACCGGCTGGCGCAGCTGCCCGTCCCAGACACGGAAGCTCAGGGGGCGCCCCTTGAAGCCGCCGATCTCGAAGCCGGGCGCCGTCAGGGCGGCGCGGACCGTCGCGGGATCGGCGCTGCGCGCCTTCACGGCCGCCTCGCCGACCGCATGCACCGCCATCCAGCCGGCCCAGTCGACGGGCCGCATGGCGCGGCCGGCGAGCTTCCGGAACCGGCCTTGGAGCTGCACAGCGGCCCAGGCTTCGACGGGGCGACCCCAGGCGGCCGGCGCAAGGCCCTGGGTGCCGACCAGGGGGCGGGGGGAGGCGGTGTTGTAGTTCAGGCTCGCGCCGAACGCGCCCGCCTCGTCGGCCACCGCGACCACGTCGTGCTCGGGCCCGCGGGTCGGCAGGGCGAACTCGCGCAAAGCCGTGTCGCGGACGTCGCCGCCCTGCGGGTCGTAGCGCGATTCGGCGACGATCCGCGCGCCGAACTTCCGGGCGCTGCGCCGCAGCGCCTCGGCGTAGAGTGCGTCTGCCGGCGCCGGCCCGGTCACCAGCAGGATCCGGGACCAGCGCTTGAAGGCGAGGAACTGTACCAGCGCGTCGGCCAGCATGGCGCGGGACGGCAGGACGTGGAGCAGGTTCCGCCGGCAATCGGCGTCGCGCAGGCGCGTGTCCGGGGCGCCGATGTTGAGGAGCACGCTGCCCTTCGCCTCCGGCAGGTCGGCGAGGGCGAGGACGTCCGCGGCCGGCGCGTTGAGCACCACGAAGCGGCGGTCGGCGAGATCCCGGAAGGCCTGGCGGATGTCGTCGTCCGGCTCGACCACCTTCGCGTCGAGGCCGAAGCTCAGGCCGAGGAAGCGGCCAGTGGCGTTCGAATCCTTCAGGCCGAGTTCCGCGCCCTTCGCCCCCTCATCGGCGGGGATCGGATCCTCGTTGTTCAGCGGCACCGGCCGCTCGACCCGCCGCTCCAGGTACTGGATCGTCAGGGGCGGACCCGCCGGCGCGGGCGCGGCCCGCCCGGGCGAGACCGGCGCGAGAGCCGCCAGGACGACGGCCAGCCGCAGGGCGGCCTGCGGCCCTCCGCGTTTCCTGGCCCGTCGCGCACCGGAGGACACCATCCCCGCCCGTTTCCTCCAGCCCCGCGTCCCTTGTCGTTGAGCCGGAGTCTAGAAGCGGAGTTGTGCCCGCCGATATTGGACCAAGGTGCACCCATCAATCATGACGCAGCGCAACACAAGTCGTGGATGGCGATCAGCCGATAGATCCGTACCAAAGCATAATGGGTCCGCTGCCCGAACCTTGCTAACCCTCGTCCAACAACGAGGGGAGGCGGCGGATGCGCACCATGAAGACGGCGGCGGGCGGCATGCTCGCGGCGCTGGGGCTGGCCCTCGCCGCCGGCAGCGCCCTCGGACACGGCGACGTTCAGCCCCAGCCGGTCAACACCGACGGCCTGAAGCCGCTCGGCACCGAGTGGGTCGCCGAGAACCCCTACAAGGGCGACAAGCACGCCATCGCGATCGGCGCCTCGGGCTTCAACCAGAACTGCGCCCGCTGCCACGGCCTGGAGATGATCTCCGGCGGCCTCGCCCCGGACCTGCGCTACCTGCCGCAGGGCAAGGAGGGCGACGAATACTTCGTCGAGCGCATGAAGCACGGCGCCGTCATCAACGGCGTGACCAAGATGCCGGCCTTCGACGGGGTGATCTCGCAGGAAGGCCTCTGGGCGATCCGCAGCTACATCGAGTCGAAGCATGAGGAGTAGCGCGCGGCTCCTCCTCGCCTGCGGATTGCTCCTGGCCCTCCGGTTCCAGCCGGAGGCGGCCGCGCGCCCGCTCGATCAGGTCGTGGCGGACGGCACCCTGCGGGTGGCGGTCTACGGCGACAACGCGCCGTTCTCCGACGCCGGGACGGGCAAGGCCCGGGGTATCGATGCCGATCTCGCGCAGGCCATCGCCGACAGGCTGAAGGTGAAGCTCGACCTGCGCGTGGTCGATGCCGGCGAGAACGTGGATGGCGACCTGCGCCTGAACCTGTGGCGGGGCGATCTCGCCGGCACGCCCCTCGCCGACCTGATGCTGCACGTGCCGACCGACCGGCAACTCGCCCTGCGCAACGAGCAGGTGTTCTTCACCGCCCCGTATGTCGAGCAGGAGATCGCCTTCGCGTACCGGAAGGACGCCCTGGAGGGCTTCGACAGGCTCGACGACATCGGCGACAGGACCGTCGCCCTGGAAGGCACCAGCGCCGCCGACCTGATGCTGCTGACCGCGCAGGGCGGTCGCTTCCGCCCGAACCTGAAGCATTACAAGAGCTTCGAGGAGGCCGCGACGGCCTATCTCGCCGGCGAGGCGCCGATCCTGGCGGGCACCCGCGCGGCGATCGAGGCCGCCCTGTTCGCCGCGAAGGCCCCGAAGGACGACAACCCGATCGCCACGATCCCCTCGACCGGGCTGGTGAAGACCCGCTGGGAGATCGGCGGCGCGGTGCGCACTGATTCCCGCGACCTCGCCTACGCGGTCGGGGACGCGATCACGGCGCTGAACGCGGACGGCGGCCTCAAGGCGATCTGCGAGACCTACGGCGTCACCTACACGCCGCCGAAGGGGTACTGAGCGGCGCTGAGCCGCTCTCCGGCGGAGGACGATGAAGGGAAGGAGAAATCACGGTCCGAAGCCGGATCTCCAAGTCTCAACGGCATCCTGAGGTGCTGCGCAGCAGCTTCGAAGGAGATCTGCAGGGATGGCCCGACCAGCTGGAGGTCTCCTTCGAGGACTCCACTGTGCTCCGGCGCCTCAGGATGTGGTCGTGGGTCGGATCTCAGCGTCCCTCGACCGGCCCGTTCGAGACCGGCGCGTCGAACGGACCCGGCCGTGCATTCCGTCCCCGACCGGCGCGCAGCGCCGGGGCGGCAGCTGTTCTTGGTTCACCGAATACTTTCTTCTCGGCCATTGAACCGATCGTCTTATTGGACCAATGGCCAATAAGACTTTCCTGAGAACAGCGATAGCGTCGTTCTCCAAGGGGGCGCCCCGCGACTCGTGCGGATCGCGCCGAAACCCGAAAGCTCCGGCCGCAGGGACCGGAGACGATCACGGAGGAGACGTCATGAGAATGCGGACCCGGTTCCTCGCCGCGGTGGGCGTCGCCGCCCTCGTGGCGGGCGGTGCCCTGCCGGCCATGGCCCAGGGGGTGAGCGAGCAGGACATCATCAACGACGCCAAGACGCCCGGCGACGTCGTCACCTACGGCCTCGGGCCGCAGGCCCAGCGGTTCAGCCCGCTGAAGACCCTTAACCGCGACAACATCAAGAGCCTCGTGCCGGCGTGGTCGTTCTCGTTCGGCGGCGAGAAGCAGCGCGGCCAGGAGAGCCAGGCGCTGGTCAAGGACGGCATCATCTACGTCACGGGCTCGTATTCGCGCATGTACGCGATCGATTCCCGCACCGGCGAGAAGAAATGGGAATACGATGCCCGCCTGCCGGAGGGCATCCTGCCCTGCTGCGACGTGGTGAACCGCGGCGCCGCCCTCTACAAGGACAACGTCTATTTCGGCACGCTCGACGCCAAGCTCGTCGCCCTGAACACCAAGACCGGCAAGGTCGTCTGGCGCAAGGACATCGACGACTTCAAGGCCGGCTACAGCTACACGGCCGCCCCGATCATCGTGAAGGGCAAGATCATCACCGGCGTGTCGGGCGGCGAGTTCGGCGTGATCGGGCGGATCGAGGCCCGCGACGCCGAGACCGGCGAGGTGGTCTGGAAGCGCCCCGTGATCGAGGGCCACATGGGCGAGCTCAACGGCAAGCCCTCGACCATGACCGGCAAGGTCAACGAGAGCTGGCCGGGCGACATGTGGAAGTTCGGCGGCGGCGCCACGTGGCTCGGCGGCACCTACGACCCCGAGACCAACCTGATCTACTTCGGCACCGGCAACCCGGGCCCGTGGAACTCCTGGCTGCGGCCGGGCGACAACAAGTGGACCTCCTCGCGCCTCGCCCTCAACCCCGACAACGGCGAGATCGTCTGGGGCTTCCAGACCACCCCGCACGACGGCTGGGACTTCGACGGCGTCAACGAGTTCGTGCCGTTCGACCTGAACAAGGGCGGCAAGACCATCAAGGCCGGCGCCACCGCCGACCGCAACGGCTTCTTCTACGTCCTCGACCGCACCAACGGGAAGTTCATCTCGGCGACGCCGTTCGTCGAGAAGATCAACTGGGCCAAGGGCATCGATGAGAACGGCCGCCCGATCTACAACGAGGTGAACCGGCCCGGCGACCCGAGCAAGGCCCAGGGCGACGACAAGAAGGGCAAGTCGGTCTTCGCGGTGCCGAGCTTCCTCGGCGGCAAGAACTGGATGCCGATCGGCTACAGCCCCGACACCAAGCTGTTCTACGTGCCGTCCAACGAGTGGGGCATGGATATCTGGAACGAGCCGGTGAACTACAAGAAGGGCGCCGCCTATCTCGGTGCCGGCTTCACCATCAAGCCGGTCTTCGACGACCATATCGGCTCGCTCAAGGCGATCGACCCGGCCTCCGGCAAGGTCGTCTGGGAGTACAAGAACAAGGCCCCGCTCTGGGCCGGCGTGCTCACCACCGCGGGCAACCTCGTCTTCACCGGTACCCCGGAGGGCTTCCTGAAGGCCTTCGACGCCAAGACCGGCGAGGAGGTGTGGAAGTTCCAGGTCGGCACCGGCGTGGTCTCCTCGCCGATCACCTGGGAGCAGGACGGCGAGCAGTGGGTCGGCGTCGCGGCCGGCTGGGGCGGCGCGGTGCCGCTGTGGGGCGGCGAGGTCGCCAAGTCCACGGCCGGCATCAACCAGGGCGGCAGCTTCTGGGCGTTCAAGCTGCCGAAGACGGTGGCGGCGCGCTGACGGCGCGCAACCGAAAGCGTGTCGGCCTTCCCGGGCCGGCACGCCTGGGCCTCGGGGCGCGGCGTTCGTCTCAACACCCGCTTGCGCCCCGGGGCCGCATCGATCACCCTTCGGACCTCCCGCCCGCGGGTTCGGCGGATCCTGTGAGGATCTCGAGCGAAGGACCGAGGTCTGCGTGAATCTCCTCATCGTCGACGACCACCCGCTGTTCCGCGACGCCCTGGCGGCCACGATCCGCCTCGCGCATCCGGACGCGGTCCTTCACGAGGCGGACGGGATCGAGGCGGCCTGCGCGGTGCTCGCCGCGAATCGCAGCATCGACCTGACGCTCCTCGACCTCTCCATGCGGGGCGTGACCGGCTTCGACGGGTTGATCACCATCCGGGCGAGCTTTCCGCGGATCCCGATCCTGATCGTCTCCGGCCACGAGGATCCGCGCATCGTGCGCGAGGCGCTGCAGCACGGCGCGGCGGGCTTCGTCCCGAAGGCCATGGACAAGGCGACGCTCACCCGGGCGATCACCGAGGTGATGCGCGGGGCGCTGTTCCTGCCGCCGGGTCTCACCGAGGCCACGACGCCCGCACCACGGAGCAAGAAGGCGCCGCTCCCCGAGCGCCTCGCCCGGCTGACGCCGCAGCAATTGCGGGTGCTGATGATGATCCGGCAGGGCAAGCTCAACAAGCAGATCGCTCACGAACTGCAGGTCGGTGACTCGACCGTGAAGGCGCACGTCTCGGAAATCCTGCGCAAGCTCGAGGTCATCAGCCGGACGCAGATCGTGATCGATACGGCGTCGCTGGACTTCGACCAGATCCACAACACGCATCCGGCCTGACGGCGCGGCTGCGAGACCGCGACGCCCTTGATCGGCGCCCCCCGCTCCACCTCATCCTGAGGTGCCGGAGCGCAACGGAGGCCTCGAAGGCGGGCTCCAGCCAGCCGCGCGATCCCCAGAGCCCGCCTTCGAGCCCCGCTGACGCGGGCACCTCAGGGTGAAGGGGCGGGATGGACTGGCCCGCTCACCGTTCCGCACACGTGCGTGCCGGACCCTGAGCTGCATTCCGCTGACGCTGCACACCATCGGGACGAGGGACGTGCCCATTCGTTGCCCGCAACCCTGACCGACCACGATGTCACCCTGTCCAAATCGATATGATGCTATCTATCAGTATGTGAACTGATTGATCCGGCGTCTTCGCTGGGTCCTCGCGGCGGGGGATCAGACCGTGACCGACATCGACGATCCCAGGACGCGCGAGCGGCTGCAGCAGGCCACCACGCACGCGTTGCTGACGACGGGACGCCACTGGCGGCGCGCCGCCAACAATGTCGCGGAGGCGCATGGCCTGTCCGACGCCACCGCGCACCCGCTGATCATCATCGGTCGGATGGAAGAGGAACCGCGCCAGAACGTCCTGGCGGAGGCCGTCGGCATCGAAGGCCCCTCGCTGGTCCGCCTCCTCGACCAGCTCGCCGCCGCCGGGCTGGTGGTCCGCCGCGAGGATCCGTCCGACCGCCGCGCCAAGGTGCTGGGTCTGACCCCGCGCGGACGGCAGGTCTTCGAGGAGATCGAGACCGCGTTGTCGACCCTGCGCGCGCGGGTCTTCGCTGAGGTCGACGACGCCGATCTCGAAGCGAGCGTGCGGGTCTTCGCGGCGCTCCAGCGCTACGGGCGGGAGGCCGCCGCGGCCGCCCCCGAGCTGGAGCCGGCGTCGTGACCCTCCCCGGATGGCGCGACTGGGCCTTCGCGCTGAAGACCTACGCGGCGGCGATGCTCGCCCTGTTCGTCGCGCTCTGGATCGACCTGCCGCGGCCCTACTGGGCGGTGGGCACCGTCTACATCACCAGCCAGGTCCTCTCGGGCGCGACGCGCGCAAAGGCCGTCTACCGCGTCGGCGGCACGGTGCTCGGCGCGGCGGTGAGCGTCGTGCTGGTGCCGAACCTCGTCAACGAGCCGATCCTGCTGAGCCTCGCGGTGGCCCTCTGGGTCGCGCTCTGCCTCTACGTCTCGCTTCTCGACCGCACACCGGCGAGCTACCTGCCGATGCTCGCCGGCTACACGGCGGCGCTGATCGGCTTCCCCGCCGTCGAGGATCCCGGGGCGATCTTCGACACCGCGGTGGCGCGGGCCGAGGAGATCTCCCTGGGGATCCTCTGCGCCAGCCTCGCCGCCACGCTGATCCTGCCGCAATCGGCGGCCCCCCTGATCGTCGGGCGTCTGAATCTCTGGCTGGCGGAAGCCCGTGCGTGGATCCAGGGTGCCCTCGCGGCGGCCCGGGCGCCGGAGGCTTCCGGGACGAGCCAGGGCCGGCGCCTGCGCCTCGCCTCGGACGCCCTCGGCCTCGATGCCCTCGGCCTCGCCCTGCGCAACGAGGCGACGGGCGCGGAGCGCGCCGCGGAGGCCTTCGCGCCGGTCCGGCAGCACATGCTGATGGTCCTGCCGATCGTCGCCGCCGTGGCGGATCGCGTCGAGACCTTGGAGCGGGCGGGCGCGCTGCCGGCGCGGGTCCGGTCATTCCTGTCGGACCTCGCCGTCTGGCTCGCCGACGAGGCGGATGATCCGGAGCGCGCCGCGCATCTGCGCGGCCGGATCGACGGGTTCGAGCCGACCCTCGGCCGGAATCCGGACTGGACCACGCTGCTGCTCGCGAGCCTCGCGGCACGCCTGCGCGACGTCATCGACCTGCGCCAGGACCTGCGGGCACTCCGTGGCCACCTTGCCGCCGGGACGCCGCCGCGGGCGCCGCTCGCCTTCGCCTACACGGCCCGGGTCCGGTCCATCCGCCACCGCGACCATGGGCTGGCGGCGTTCTCGGCCTTCGGGGTGTTCGTGGGCCTGCTGGTCTGCTGTGCGATCTGGATCGCCACCGGCTGGCCCGACGGATCCGCGGCGCCGATGATGGGTGCGGTCGCCTGCTGCCTGTTCGCCGCGCAGGACGATCCCGCGCCGCAGATCCTGAGCTTCACCAACTCGGCGCTCGTCGGCGCCCTCGGCGCGGGCCTCTACCTGTTCGCCGTGCTGCCCCTCGCCACCTCCTTCGAGATGCTGGCCCTGGCGCTCGCGCCGGCCCTGATCCTGTGCGGCCTGATGATGACGCAGCCGCGCACCGCCCCGATGGGCATGGGCGCGGCGCTGAACGGCGCGACGCTTCTGGCGCTCCAGAACGGCTACAGCGGCGACTTCGCGCCCTTCGCCAACGGGGTGATCGCCTCGGTGGTGGGCATGTGGGTCGGGGCGGTGGTCACCCGGCTGATCCGCTCGGTGGGCGCCGGCTGGAGCGCCCGGCGGCTCGTGCGGATCAACCGGCAGAGCCTCGCAGCCGCCGCGGACGGGCGCGGCACCGGCCACGGCCTCGAACTCGCCGCCCTGATGCTCGACCGCATCGGGCTGATCGCCCCGCGGCTGGCGACGCTGCCGGCCGAGACGTCGGCTTCCGTGGGCGACCTGCTGGCCGATGTCCGGGTGGGCATCAACCTCGTGGAGGTCCGTCGGGTGCGCCGGCGGCTGACGGGTCCGCCCCGGACCGCCGTCGACCGGGCCCTCGCGCTGGCGGCGCGCCAGCTCCGCGACCGGACCGGCCGACCGGATTCGGCGCTTCTGGCGGCGCTGGACGACGGGCTTGACGCCGTCGCGGATGCGGCCCCCGGGCCGGAACGCCGGGCCGCCCTGATCGGACTCACCGGCCTGCGCCGCGGGCTCTTCCCCGACGCGCCGGCCTACCGGGCGGCGCCCCCCGCGCGGGACGACCGGGAGATGGCGGCATGATGGGCGAGATCGACCTCTACGGCGTGTTCGTGCCGGGCCTCGCGCTCTGGATGGCCATCGCCTTCGCGCTCAGCCTGCCGCTCCGCCGTCTCCTGTCGGCGACCGGCTTCTACCGCCTCGTCTGGCACCGGCCGCTCTTCGACCTCGCCCTCTACGTCGTCCTGCTCGGCGGCGTCGTGACCCTCGCCCACCGGACCCTGCAATGACCGCCCTGTTCTCCGTCCTCGGCCGCCTCCTGGTCACCCTCGGCATGGTCGCCGCGGCGCTGATCGTCGGCCTCGGCCTGTGGGATTACTACATGGATGCCCCCTGGACCCGGGACGGGCGCGTGCGCGCCGACGTCGTGGCGGTGGCCCCCGACGTGTCCGGCCTCGTCACCGAGGTGCTGGTGGAGGACAATCAGGTCGTGCGGAAGGGCGACGTCCTGTTCCGCATCGATCCGGACCGGTTCCGCATCGGGCTGCGGCAGGCGGAGGCGATGGTGGAGGGCCGCAAGGCCACCGCCGAGCAGACTGCCGCCGACTATGCCCGCTACAGCAAGCTCTCCGACGCGGCCGTCTCGCAGCAGAAGGTCGAGGCCACCAAGGCCGCCGACCTGTCCGCCCAGGCGGCCTACGAGCAGGCCCTGGCCGACCGCGACCTCGCCAAGCTCAACCTGGAACGCTCGGCGGTGCGGGCCTCGGTCAACGGCCGGATCACCAACATGGAGCTGCGTCCGGGCGCCTACGTCACCACGGGCCGCGGGGTCATGGCGCTGATCGACCGCGACACCGTCCGGATCGAGGGCTATTTCGAGGAGACCAAGCTGCCGCGCATCCGCGTCGGCGCGCCGGTCAACGTCCAGCTGATGGGCGAGGACGGCGTGCTCACGGGCCGCGTGGCGAGCATCGCGGGGGGCATCGGCGAGACCGGCCGCAGCGACGCCACCAACCTGCTGGCGAACGTCAACCCGACCTTCTCGTGGGTGCGGCTGGCCCAGCGCATCCCCGTGCGGATCACCCTCGACGGCGGCCCGGCGGACCCGCGGCTGGTCAGCGGCCGGACCGCGACGGTGTCGATCGCGCCGTCGGCGGGCGGGGAGGCCCTGCGCTGGCCCTGGACGGCGTGGCGGGAGGCGCTCGCCCGCTAAAGGCGACCGAACATTCCCGGCGCCGCCGGGTTGCCCTGACACGACCCACCATTGTCAGGAGTCCCCATGAAGACGATCCTCGCCCTCGCCACGTCCCTCGTGCTCGCCACGTCCGGCGCGGCGCTGGCTCAGGCCCCCCAGACCGGCGGCGCCAACCAGGGCAACGTCAACAAGTCCGGCGCGGTGGGCGGCACCGGGACGGGAGCCGGCTCCATGGAGAGTACCGGCTCCACCGGCGCCGGCATGGCGCCCGGCACCAGCGGCGGCCCGCGCGTCAGCACCCCGGGCGCGCCCGCCGGCAGCAGCTCGGGCAACGGCGCCACGGGCAGCGGCGCGGCGCCGAGCGGGAAGTAAGACGCACCGGTTCTCCCTCCTCCGCGGGGGAGGGAGAACCAATCAGGCCCCGATCCGGGTCGACGTGGGCCCGGCCCTACGCACCGAGGCCGCCCACGCAGAGGTACTTGGTGTTCAGGTAATCCTCGATACCCTGGTACGAGCCCTCGCGGCCGAGGCCGGATTCCTTCACGCCGCCGAAGGGCGCCACCTCGGTGGTGATGATCCCCTCGTTGATCCCGACCATGCCGTATTCCAGCGCCTCCGCGACCCGGAAGGTGCGGCCGAGGTCGCGGGTGTAGAAGTAGCAGGCGAGCCCGTACTCGGTGTCGTTGGCCATGCGGATCGCCTCGGCCTCGTCGCGGAACCGGAACAGCGGCGCCAGCGGCCCGAAGGTCTCCTCCCGGGCCACCGCCATGGCGGGCGTGGCGCCGGTGATCACGGTGGGCTCGAAGAACTGGCCGCCGAGCGCGTGCCGGTGGCCGCCCGCGATCACCCGGCCGCCCTTCTCGAGCGCGTCGCGGATATGCGCCTCGGTCTTCTCCACCGCGGCCATGTCGATCAGCGGCCCCTGGGCGACGCCGTCCTCGACGCCGTTGCCGACCTTCAGGCGGTTGGCCGCCTCGGCCATCTTCTCGGCGAAGGCGTCGTAGATCCCGTCCTGCACCAGGAAGCGGTTGGTGCAGATGCAGGTCTGGCCGGAATTGCGGTACTTGGCGAGCATCGCGCCGGCCACCGCCTTGTCGAGGTCGGCGTCGTCGAACACGATGAAGGGTGCGTTGCCGCCCAGCTCCATCGAGACCTTCTTCACCGTGTGGGCGGCCTGCTCCAGCAGCACCTTGCCGACCTCGGTGGAGCCCGTGAACGTGATCTTCTTGACGAGCGGGTTGCCGGTCATCTCGGCGCCGATGGCGCGGGCCGAGCCGGTGAGGATCGAGACCGTGCCGGCCGGGAAGCCGGCGCGCTCGCACAGGACGCCCCAGGCGAGGCCCGAGAGCGGGGTCTGCGAGGCGGGCTTGATCACGATCGGGCAGCCGGCCGCCAGCGCCGGGGCGATCTTGCGGGCGATCATGGAGGACGGGAAGTTCCACGGCGTGATCGCCGCCACCACGCCCACCGGCTCCTTGGTGACGAGGATCTTGCGGTCGCCCCAGGGGGAGGGGACCACGTCGCCGTAGACGCGGCGCGCTTCTTCCGCGAACCACAGCACGTAGGCCGCCGACATGGCGACCTCGCCGCGGGACTCGGTCAGCGACTTGCCCTGCTCGGCGGTGAGGATCTGGGCGAGGTCCTCCTGATGCTCGGTGACGAGCGCCGCGAGCTTGCGCAGCAGCACGGCGCGCTCGTTGGCGGTCTTGGCGCGCCAGGCCGGGTAGGCCGCGTGGGCGGCCTTGATCGCCTGGGCCGTCTCAGCGGCGCCGGCATTCGGCACCCGGGCGATCAAGGCGCCGGTCGCCGGGTTGGTGACGTCGATGCTGCCGGAGCCGGCCTTCGACCATGTGCCGCCGATCAGGCAGGCATCGACCAGCAAGGCGCGGTCCGTCAGGGCGGGGGTCTCGAACTCAGGCATCCAACGGTTCCTTCGGCGGCTGCGATCTGTCGGGCTGGGACAGGCCGGGGCGCGGCTTGAGGGGCACGCTCTGGGCGGTGTTCCGCGCCTGCGCCTCGGCTTTGGTCTCGAAGACATGGGGAGCCAGATCGCGGCTCGCCAACGAGGCGCCGAGTTTCAATCGCAGGAACGCGCTCGTGGTGTACCGCGACGCGGTCTCGTAATAGCGGTTCTCGAGATAGGCGATCGCCGAGAAATAGGCGTCGCTCACCGTCGGGTCGATCTCGAACCCGTCGTAATTGGCGATCAGGTGGACCTTGCGGCCGATCTCCTGGCAGGCGCGCTCGTATTCCCGGCGCACCAGCTCGACGTCGTCGATGGTCCGCACCTGGAAACCCTCCAGGTTCGAGAACAGGATGTTGCGCTCCGGGTCGTAGCTGATCCGCTCCGACAGCGAGAGGCCCAGCAGCCAGGGCTCCAGGGCCATCACGGCCTCGCGGAACAGGCGCGGATCCATCGGTTTCGGGTCCTGCACGATGGGCGCGAAACCCATCTGGCCCAGGATGTCCCGCGCGACGTCGATGCCCGGCGCGACCTCCACGAGCTCCATGCCGGCCCGCGTCCGCCGGAAGACGCAGCGCTCGGTCACGTAGAGCACCGGCTGGCCGCGCTCGGCCGCGTAGGCCCCCGAGAAGGTCACCTGCTCCACCGCGGCGATGAACTTCCGGGAGCGGCCCTCGGTGAGGATCCGGATGCCGCCATCCTCCACCGCGACCTTGAGCCCGTCGGCCGTGAAGGTGCCGGCGAAGACGAGGCTCTTGGCGTTCTGCGAGATGTTGATGAAGCCGCCCGCGCCCGCGAGCCGCTTGCCGAAGCGGCTGACGTTGACGTTGCCCTCCGCGTCGCACTGGGCGAGGCCCAGGCAGGCGAGGTCGAGGCCGCCGCCGTCGTAGAAATCGAACTGCTGGTTCTGGTGCAGCACCGCGGCCGGATTCAGGGCGGCGCCGAAATCGAGCCCGCCCTGCGGCAGGCCGCCGATCACGCCGGGCTCGGCGGTGAGCGTCAGGTATTTCAGCACCCGCTCCTCGGCGGCGACCGCCGCGACGCCCTCCGGCATGCCGATGCCGAGATTGACCACGCCGCCCGGCGGCAACTCGAAGGCGCAGCGCCGGGCGATGACCTTGCGGGCATCGAGCGCCATGGGGGCGATCCGGTCGAGGGGCACCCGCTGGCGGCCCGTGAAGGCGTGGTTGTAGGGCGTGCCGTAGGTCTGGCGGTGGTTCTCGGGCTGACTGAGCACCACGCAATCGACCAGCACGCCGGGCACCTGCACCTCGCGCGGGTTGAGCGAGCCGGCCTCGGCCAGCCGCTCCACCTGCGCGATGACGAAGCCGCCCGAGTTCTTCGCCGCCATGGCGGCGGCGAGGTTGTCGAGGGTGAGCGCCTCGCGCTCCATGGTGATGTTGCCGGCGGGATCGGCCGTGGTGCCGCGGATCAGCGCGACGTTGATGGGAAACGCCTTGTAGTGGAGCCAGGATTCGCCGCCGAGCTCGACCACGCTGACGAGGTCCTCGTGCGTCACGGCGTTGAGCTTGCCGCCCTCCAGCCGCGGGTCCACGAAGGTGCGCAGGCCGACCTTGGTGATGTGGCCCGGCGTGTGGGCCGCGATCTCCCGGTAGAGGTGCGAGACCACGCCGAGCGGCAGGTTGTAGGCCTCGATCAGGCCCTCGACCGCCATGGCGCCGAGCTTCGGCACCAGGGCCCAGTGGCCGCCGACGACGCGGCGGACGAGGCCCGGGAGCGCCAGCCGGTTGAGGCCGCGCTCCTTGCCGTCGCCGGGGGCGGCGGCGAACATCAGACCGAGCCCGTGCGGGCCGGCGCCGGATTCGAAGCGGCGGGCGAGCGCCAGGATCAGCTCGTCGGGCGTGCCGATGCCGACGAAGCCCGACACCGCCACCATGTCACCGTCCTGCAGGATGGCGACTGCCTCGTCGGCGCTGACGATCTTGTTCTTCAGGCTGCCCATCGGGTGATCCTCGGCGCCCGGGATGCGGCCGGAGCGGCTGCGCTCGCCCTTCTCCGGGAAGCGACGATGTCCATCGGCCCGGATTGAACGCTGGCCTCCGCGGCAGATCGCGAGGCGCCCCCTCTCCCGTGCGGGAGAGGGTCGGGGTCAGGGACGGGCCGCGTCAGGATGGAGCACGCCCTCGAAGCGCCGTCAGGTCGCGCCTTTATCGGACGGACCTGATCCCTCACCCTGTCCCTCTCCCGCACGGGAGAGGGGACCCGCGCTTGATCCCGCCGCCGCGGCGCAGCGCACGATGGGTGTGTCCAGTCGCCGTCCCCACAGCGGGGGGAGGGGAGGGGCATCGTGCTCATCGAGAATCGTCGGGCCGACATCCTACCCCCGCTGGCCGAGCCAGTCGGCGATGCCCGACCCAAGCAGCTTCTGGGCCTTGCCGCCGACGAACACGCCGACATGGCCGCCGGGCAGACCCATCTCGGTGTAATCCGCGGTGCCGATCTTGTCCTTCAGCGCCTGCGAGGTGGCGGGCGGGATGATGTGGTCGTCCTGGGCGAAGACGTTCAGCACCGGGCAGGTGATGGCCTTCAGATCCACCGTCCGGCCGCCGAGCTCGAAGGCACTCTGGACCAGCTTGTTGTCCTGGTAGAGATCCTTGAGCCACTGCTTCGCCGCCTCGCCGGGATGGTCCGGACGGTCGGCGATCCACTTCTCCATGCGCAGGAAGTTCAAAAACTTCTTCTTGTCGTCGAGGGCGTCGAGCAGGTCGAGGTTGTACTTCGTCAGGGTGCGCATCGGCGTCATCATGGAGAACACCGAGCCCATGAAAGCGCCGGGCAGGGAGCCCTGCGCGTCGATCAGCCGGTCCACGTCCTCGGGCGTCAGCGAGCGCGTCCAGACATTGATGAAGCCGTGGCTGGCGCGGGCATCCCGGGCATCGGCATGGAAGTCGATCGGCGTGATGGTCAGCACCATCGCGTTGACGGTCTCGGGGTAGAGCGCCGCGTAGCAGGTGGTGAAGACCCCGCCCTCGCAGATCCCGAGCAGGCTGATCCTGTCGCGCTTCGCCGCCTCCTGGATGACGGCGACGCACTCGGCGAGGTAGCCGTCCACGTAATCGTCGATGGTGACGTAGCGGTCGGCCCGGCCGGGATTGCCCCAATCGACCACGTAGAGGTCGAGGCCGAGGTTCAGCAGGTTGCGGACCAGCGAGCGGTCCTCCTGCAGGTCGGCCATCGTGTAGCGGCCGATCAGGCCGTAGACGATCAGGACCGGCGGCAGGCCCTTGCTCTCGGCGAGGGGCCGGTAGCGGTAGAGCCGGACCTTGTCCTGGCTCCAGACCAGATCCTTCGGCGTGGTAGCGATCGCGACGTCGGCGTCGCTGACATCGGCGAACAGCTTGGCCCCCTCGCTGATCCGGCGGCCGAGGGTGCCGACTTCGGCCAGCAACGCGGCGGGTGTGAGATTCAGCGGAGCGGCCGGCCCCTTCGGGCTTTCCTGGTCAGCCATGGGCTTCCTTCCCGACCTCTGAACCACCCGCCTGCGCGACCTTGCCGGCCTGCCGGCGCTCGCGGCGGAGCGCCCGCACCTCGCGGCGCAGCTCGGTGAGGCTCTTGTGGACGTCGTCGAGCTCGGCCCGGGTCGGCTGGCCGTAGAGCTCGGACAGGAAGGCCGCGACGTCCTGCTGGGCGAGCCGCAGATCGGTGGAGGCCCGCAGCACCGCCCGCTGCGAGGCCAGGAACTTGTCCGAGCGCTGGACCTCCAGCAGGACCGCGTTGGCGGTCTCGATCCAGCGCGTCATCATCTCCCGGGCGGAGGCGAAGCTCTCGCCGCGCTCGGCGCGGGCATTGGCCTCCTGGGCGAAGGTGCCGGCGGCGCGGGTCCAGGCGTCGAGCATCACGGCCTGATGCTCGCTCTGCGCTCGCCGCAGCGTCGCCCAGGCGGTGAACAGGGCCGCGTAGCGTCGCTCGGTCTGCCACAGGTCGGCGAGCTGCGGGCCCTCGGCCATGCGGGTCAGCGCGGCGTCGAACTCGCCCGAGCCGCCGAGCCAGGCCTGGGGATCGAAGATCCGGGCGAGCACCGCCCCGGCGGTCGGGTCCGGCGCCCCGGGGCCGCCCTGGAGCGATGTCGCGAGTGTCTGCGAGAGGGTGTTGGCGGCGGTCCAGGCCTCGGTGAGCTTGGACTGGGCGGCGGCCATGCCGGCGAGATCGGGTGCCGGAAAGGTCGGCCAGCCGAAGCCGGGCGCGGATGGCCCCAGACCCTGCGTGAAGAAGCCCGTGCCCGCCCGGGTCCAGAACTCGCCCATCGCCCGGAACGCGTCGAACTGGTCCATGCTGGCGTTTCTCCTCACAGCCCTAGGGCTGAAACGTCGCCTCCGTCCTTGCGAGCGGAGCGAAGCAATCCAGCAGCGTCTCGCTCGGCGAGGTCGCGCTGCCCTGGGTCGCTTCGCTGCGCTCGCGATGACGGCGTGGCCGGGACTGGCCGAGCGGCAGTCCAGCGCCGCTTCCGCCCTCACGCCGCCGGGCGTGCCTCGCCCAGCGCCTCGGCGTAGATCGCGAACGCGTCGTCGTAGGTGACCTCGCGCGGGTTGTTCACGAGGAGCCGCGTCTGCTTCATCGCGTCGGAGGCCATGCGCTCCAGGTCCTGCCGGGCGACGCCGACCTCGGCGAGGGACGCCGGAACCTTGCAGTCGCGGCAGATCGCGTCGAGGCTCTCCACGAAGCGCTTGGCGGCCTCGGACGGCGGCAGATCCGCGGCGGCGGGATCGAGGATCGGCGCCAGCTCGGCGTAGAGCGCCTCCGCGTGCGAGAGGTTGAAGCGCATCACCCCCATCAGCACGAGCGCGTTCGAGAGCCCGTGCGGCACGTGGAAGATCGCCCCGACCGGGTAGGCCAGGGCGTGGACCGCCGCCACCGGCGCGTTGGCGAAGGCCATGCCGGCGAGCATCGAGCCGAGCAGCATGCCGGAGCGCGCCTCGAGATTCGCCCCGTCCGTGCAGGCGGTGCGGATGTTGGCCGAGAGCAGCGCCAGCGCCTGCTTGGCGAGCTGGTCGGAGATCGGGTTCTTCTTGTTCTTGCTGGTGAAGGCTTCGATGGCGTGGACCATGGCGTCGATGCCGGTGGCGGCCGTGACGTGGGACGGCAGGCCCAGCGTCAGCTCCGGGTCGAGCACCGCCCAGTCGGGCAGCAATTTCGGGGCGACGACGCCCTTCTTCTCGGTGGTCGGCGTCGTGACGATCGAGATCGGCGTCACCTCCGAGCCGGTGCCGGCGGTGGTGGGAACGAGGATCAGCGGAAGCCGGTCGCCCGTGGCGAGGCCGACGCCGTAGATCGCGTCGAGCAACTCGTCGGACTTGGCGAGGTAGGCGACCAGCTTGGCGGTATCGAGCGCCGAGCCGCCGCCGATCGACAGGACGAGGTCGGTCCCGAGCTCCCGGGCGCGCTTGGCCGCCGCCTCGATCACCGTGGAGGGCGGATCGGCCACCACGTCCTCGTAGACGTCGAGGCTGACGCCGGCCGCCGCCAAAGCCGCCTCGGCGGCCTGGGTCAGCCCGGCGCCGCGCACGCCCTTGTCGGTGACCAGCAGGACGCGCTTCGCCCCGAAGCGGCCGACGATCTCGGGCAGCTTCCTGGAGGCGCCGGCCTCGAACAGCACGTTCGGCGTGGTCTGGAAGGTGAACGGGTTCATCGCGCTGCCCTGTCTTGGTCCCGACCCAACTGCGACACCAGCCTCACTCGGCCGGCTCGAAACCCTTCACCTTGGCGCGCAGCTCGTCGACCAGCACGCGGGTGTTCTCGGAATAGTCGATCGGCACCGCCACGAGGTGGACGCCGCCCGCCGCGAAGGCCCGATCGAGGGTCGGCACGAGGTCGTTGACCGACTCGACCCGGTGGCCGGTGGCCCCGTACGACTTGGCGTAGAGCACGAAATCCGGGTTGCTGAAGGTCATCCCGTAATCGGCGAACTTGTCGACCGCCTGCTTCCAGCGGATCATCCCGTAGGCCGAGTCGTCCAGCACCAGCACCACGAGGTTGAGCTTGAGGCGGACCGCGGTCTCCATCTCCTGGCTGTTCATCATGAACCCGCCGTCGCCGCACACCGCCATGACGCGCCGGTTCGGGTAGAGCATCGCCGCCATCATGGCCGAGGGCAGGCCCGCGCCCATCGTGGCCAGCGCGTTGTCGAGGAGCAGCGTGTTGGCGACGTAGGTCCGGTAGTTCCGGGCGAACCAGATCTTGTACATCCCGTTGTCGAGGCAGACGATGCCGTCCTCGGGGATCACCCGGCGCACGTCGCGCACGAGCCGCTGCGGTGTCACCGGGAACCGGTCCTCGCCGGCCCGGTCGGCGATGTGGTTGAGGATGTGCTCGCGCAGGTGGAGCAGGGCGCCGGCGTTGGGGAGCTTGCCGTCGAGTTGGTCGGCGAGCAGCTTCAGGGTGGGGCCGAGGTCGCCCACCACCTCGGCGTCGGGATAGTAGACCTGCTCGACATTGGCCGGCATGTAGCTGATGTGCAGGACCTTCTGGTCGTGCTGGCCCATGAAGAAGGGCGGCTTCTCGATCGTGTCGTGGCCGATGGCGATGATCAGGTCGGCCCGGTCGATCGCCTCGTGGACGTAGTCGCGCTCGGAGAGCGCCGCCGTGCCCATGTAGAGGTTCGTGCCGCTCGCCACCGTGCCCTTGCCCATCTGGGTGGTGAAGAACGGGATCTGGGTCCGCTGCACGAAGCCGCCGAGTTCGCCGGTGGCCCGGGGGCGGCTCGCGGCGGCGCCCAGCATGATCAGCGGGCGCTCGGCCTTCAGGATCATGGCGGCGGCGCGCGCGATGGCGGTGGGATGGGCCACCGGGATGTCGATCGGGTGCGAGGGCACGAGGTGGGCCTCGGCCTCCTCGGCCGCGATGTCCTCGGGCAGCTCCAGCAGCACCGGGCCCGGCCGCTCCTCGGTGGCGACCCGGAAGGCGTCGCGCACGATGGTGGGGATCGAGGAGGCCGAGACGATCTGCCGGGCCATCTTGGTGATCGGCTTCATGGAGCTGATCACGTCGACGATCTGGAACTTGGCCTGCCGCGACGACAGGATGCCCTTCTGGCCGGTGATGATGATCATCGGCATCGCGCCGAGATGGGCGTAGGCGGCGCCGGTGGAGAAGTTCAGGGCGCCGGGACCCAGGGTCGAGAGGCAGACGCCGGGGCGGCCGGTGAGGCGGCCATGGGTGGCGGCCATGAAGCTCGCCGCCTGCTCGTGGCGGGTCAGGATCAGCTCGATCTTGGAGTTGCGCAGGGATTCGACGACGTCGAGATTCTCCTCGCCGGGAATCCCGAAGATTCGGTCGACCCCCTCGTTCTCGAGGGCGGCGACGAGGAGATCTGAACCCTTGGGCATGCGAAGTCTCGCTGATGCAACGGCGTTCCCGGAACGCCCCGTCCACTTCCGGAACTCTGATCGCGACGCTGTGAACGGCCCGGCACCCGGAAACGCCCCGCGAATACTCGGTTCGTTAGAGGGCTCGCCTATAGAGTGGTCAAGGGCCGTTCGGGCCCGGGACGTCACAGAGCGGGGCCGATGCTACCGTATGGAAATCGCTCCCGGCTCGGGGGGGAGACCCGTACGGCCGCGGCCGCCCTGCATGCCGCGATGGGACATCGATGGATCGCATCGAGAGCGACAGGACTGCCCCGGAAACCGGCGTTTCCGACGCCCCGGGTATGGACTCGGTGCTCGCGCCGGTCGCGGAGTTTCCGCGGATCGACCTCCGCGTGGGCGTCGAGGCCTGGGACAAGCGCCGCAAGGCCGGCAAGCGGCTGCGCGCCGAGGTGCCCCATGCGAGCCAGGCCACGCTGGATCCCGGTCCGGACCGGCCCGACCCGATCGCCCTGATCGAGGCCGCGCATAAGGGCCGTCAGCCGCATCTGATCCCCTTGCGGGTCGCCCGGATGGCGTCCTCGCCCTTCGCGTTCCTGCGCGGGGCCGCCCATGTCATGGCCTGGGACCTGTCGCGCGGGCCGCGCAGCGGCATCGACGTGGTGATGAACGGCGACGCGCACACGGACAATTTCGGCCTGTTCGGTACGCCGCAGCGCGACGTCGTCCTCGACCTCAACGATTTCGACGAGGTCACGATCGGCCCGTGGGAATGGGATCTCAAGCGCCTCGCGGCCGGCCTCGCGGTCGCCATCGCGGATGCGGGCGCGCCGGCGGCCGAGCGGCGCGCTTCCGTCATGGAGGCGGTCTCCGGCTACCAGCACACGATGCGGCGCCTGGCGCCGCAGGGCTCCCTCGACGTCTGGTACCAGACCACGCGTGCCGACGCGCCGCACATCGCCGGATTGCAGATGGATGCCGAGGCCCGGGCCGTGGTGCGGCGGGCCGTCGACAAGGCGCGGCGGCGGAACAACCGCAGCCTCCTCGCCCAGGTCGCCGAGCGGCGCACCGACGGCAGCTGGCGCCTGCAAACCGATCCGCCGATCCTGACGCCCGTGGACGAGGCGACCCGCGAGGGCGTCGTCACCGGTCTGGAGCGCTACGCCGAGACCCTGCCGCGGGAGCGGCGCTTCATGCTCGACCGTTACCACGTGGTCGATGTCGCCCATCGGGTCGTCGGCGTGGGCAGCGTCGGGACCCGCGCCTACCTGGCGCTGCTGTTCGGCAATTCCGACGCGGACGCACTCTTCCTCCAGGTCAAGGAGGCGGTCCGTCCGGCGCACGCGCCGTACCTGCCGCGGGTGCCGGCGCCCTTTTCCGGGCACGAGGGCGAGCGCGTGATCTACGGCCAGCGCCTGCTCCAGGCGGTGGGCGATCCGCTGCTCGGCTGGACCAGCATCGCGGGCCGCCCGTTCTACGTCCGGCAGATGAAGAATCT
The DNA here is from genome assembly GCF_003254375.1 of Methylobacterium sp. XJLW. NCBI lineage: Bacteria > Pseudomonadati > Pseudomonadota > Alphaproteobacteria > Hyphomicrobiales > Methylobacteriaceae > Methylobacterium > Methylobacterium sp. XJLW. Next base: position 4,119,159 of record NZ_CP016429.1, read on the forward strand.
GAAGGGCGCGATCCCGCTGGCGCGGATGTCCGGCGCGCCGCTCCTGACCTTCTCGTACGCCTACGGCACGCTCCTCGCCCGCGCCCATGCGCGGACCGGCGATGCGGCTGCGATCGCCGGCTATTGCGGCAGCGGCAAGCACGACGACCTCTGCGCGGCGATCGCCGACTGGGCCGCGGCCTATGCGGAGCGCAATGCGGCCGATTTCGCGCTGTTCCGCGCGGCGATCGCGAGCGGCCGCCTGGAGACCGCGGACGATCCCTGCCTGTGAGCGCCAAGCTGTGAGCGCCGAGCTCAGATGATGCCGGGGGCGGGCGGTTCGTGGGCCAGCCGGACCAGCAGATCCCGGAGCCAGCGATGGGCCGGGTCGTGGTCGTACGAGGCGTGCCACAGCATCGACACGGCCACGTCGTCGAGGGGCACCGGCACGGGGCTGACGCTGAGCGCGAGAGCGTTGGCGAAGGAGGTGGCGAGCCGGGCGTGCATCGTGGCGATCACCGGCGCCGCCCGGACCATGAACGGGACGACGAGGAAGCGCGGGGTCGTCACCGCCAGGGTGCGCGAGCGGCCGATCAACGCGAGGGCGTCGTCGACCACCCCGTGGGCGGTTTCGCGCAGGGACGTCAGCACGTGGGGGAAGCGCAGGTAGTCGTCCAGCCCGATCGGCGGCTCCAGGCCGATCAGCGCGGCGTTGAACAGCACCACGTAGCTGTCGCGGTAGAGGAGGCGCTGCTTGTGGTGGAGCTGCCCCTCGGAGAACAGGCCGATGGCGAGATCGACCTGGTCGGCGTCGAGTTCGTCGAGGATCCGGGTCCGGTCGACCGAGCGCAGCAGGAGCCGGATGCCGGGCGCGTCCCGGCGGAGCTGCGCGATCAGCCGCGGCCCGAGCAGCGCTTCGACGCTGTCCGGCAGGCTCACCGTGAAGCTGCGCTCGACGGTGGCCGGGTCGAACCGCTCCTCCCGATGCACCAGCGCCTGCACCTGCCGGAGGGTGGCCCGCAGCGGCTCGGCGATCTTGAGGGCGCGCGGTGTCGGCCGCATCCCGTCCGGCGCCCGGGTCAGGAGTTCGTCGTCGAACAGGCGGCGCAGGCGGGCGAGGCTCGAACTCATCGCCGACTGACCGATCCCCACCCGTGCGGCCGCCCGCGTGACGCTGCGCTCGTCGAGCAGCGCATCCAGGGCCACCAGCAGGTTCAGGTCGATCCGGCTGAGATCGATATGGTCAATGGCCACGGGCGGCGCGATCGATGAGGATTCGGACCGCCGACATAGCAGACGCGGCCGCTTCCCCGTCATCCCGGTGCTGCTGCGCGGAGCCCGGGATCCGGACGCGCCGACCGCGACACCGGATTTCCGGCGCGCCCGCGGCGCCCCGGAATGACGGCTCGGGCACAGGCCCTGTCCCGCGCGCCACGCCGCCCGCACCTTGACAATGTTCCTATTTTGTGCTTCCTGACCGCACCTGTCCGCGGCGGCCCGGGAGCGATCCCGGGGCGTCCTTCGGGGGCCCGCCCGGTGGCTGACCGGGCGGGTCCGGGGGCGGGGCGGCGCCCGCGTCGGTGGCTTTCAGCCGCCATCGCCCCGGGCGGCGGACCGGTGCGGGGCGTGTCTCGGAAGCGGGCGTGAGACCGGGCGGCAGTTTGCCCGGCGGGTCGAGGAAATGCCCCCGCGCCGACCCGCCTCTGGGCCGACCCTGAGCGACCTGCGGACCCGCCCACTACGAGGCGGGGGGCGGCTGGAAGGCCACGGCGCTGATGCGGGTTCCGGAGGTGCGGGCACGGCGTGCCTGGGCCTCGCCCGAGACCGCTAACAGGGAGTCGCAGGACCGGGGCGCTGGAGACGCCGCGACGAGAAAGACGGCACCGGCCGGGGCAGGCGCCCGGTCGATGCCGCGAGGCGCCGCGGGGATCGGATCCGCGCGACTTTGGCCGACACCTGGGTTCCCGCGGCGTCCCGCGTCCCTCGTGTTCGCTCCCGGGCCATGCCCCCGGCGCCACCGGCGCGCGGGGACGATGACGCACATCCGAAGCCGGCCCCGCATCCCGAGGTGCCGGAGCGCGGCGACCTCGGGAGAGCCCTCCACAGGTCGCGCGCGTCCTGGAAGCCGCCTTCGAGGCCCGCCGGCGCGGGTACTTCAGGATGCGGCGCCGGGCGGGAGCGGTGTTCCGCGCCCCGCCGATCCTCAGGCGGGCAGCGGCTCCCGCGGCTCGGTGTGGTCGAAAAGCCGGGGCGGCGCGATCGCGTCCCGGGCCCCCATCCGGGCGACGAGATGATCGGCGACCCGCAGGGCGTTGGCGATGATGGTCAGCGTGGGGTTCACGGCGCCGATCGACGGGAAGAAGCTGGCATCGGTCACGTAGAGGTTGTCCAACTCGTGCGCCTTGCAGTTCGGATCGAGCACCGACGTCTTCGGATCCTCGCCGAACCGCAGGGTCCCCGCCTGGTGGGCCGTCCCGCCGATCGGGACGTTCTTGCCGAGATAGAGCGAGCGGTCGAACAGGTGCGGGTGGATGTCGGTGAAGCTGCAGATCTCGCGCAGCTTCTGCCGGAGCCGCTTGTGCGCCTCGACGTTCGTCTCGGTGAGGTCGAGATGGACCTTGCCGTCCTTGTAGAAGATCCGGTTCTGCGGGAGCGGCACGTCCTCCGAGGTCAGCCAGAAATCGACGGAGTGCTTGGCGATCCAGTCGAAGGGCTTGTCGGGGAACCATTGCAGGAAGCCCGGCAGGCCCTCGCCGTGGATCTGGGCCCCGTCCGATTTGCCGACCATCTGGATGTGGCCGAGGGGGAACTCCCAGCCGTCCTTCGGGTCCGGATCGCCGAAGTAGAAGTCGTTGAGGCCGAGCGTCTTCTGGAACCGGGTCGGGTTCGGGATCTTCGAAATCGCCAGCACCGTCGAGTTGTTGTGGCGCATGTAGTTGCGCCCGACCTGGTCCGACCCGTTGGCGAGGCCGTTCGGGTGTCGGTCGCTGGCCGAGCGCAGCAGCAGCAGCGCCGAGGAGAGGGCGCCGCAGGCCACCACGACGAGGTCGGCCGAGGCCTCGAAGGGCGCGCCGTCGCGCGCGCCGACGATGCCCGTGACGGTGCGGCCGGAGGTGTCGGTGACGAGGCGCTCGACATAGGTGCGGGTGAGCAGCGTCAGGTTCGGGCAGTCCCGCAGGGCCGGGTCCACCACCATGGTCTGGGCATCGGACTTGCCGTTGGTGGGGCAGGGGAATCCGTCGAAGGATTCGCACTTGATGCAGGGCGAGGTCGGCACCGCGCGGCCGTCCTTCTCCACCAGCCGCACGCCCACCGGCAGGTGGAACGGGTGGTGGCCGGCCCGCTTCAGGTTGTCGAACAGCTCTTGGATCCGCGGCTCGTGCGCCACCGGCGGATGGGCGTAGGGCTTCGTCGACCAGGGCTCGGTCGGGTCCTCGCCGCGCAGCCCGTGAACGTGGAACAGCTCCTCGGCCGCCTGATAGTACGGCTCGAAGACGTCGTAGCCGACGGGCCAGGCCGGCGCGACGCCGTCCTGGTGGCGGATCTCGGAGAAGTCCTTCTCGCGGAGGCGGAAGAGGATCGATCCGTAGAACTTCGAGTTCCCGCCGACATAGTAGTGAAGGCCAGGGTGGAAGCTCTTGCCGTCGGAGGAGTACCACGTCTCCTTGGCCTGGTAGTAGCCGTCGACGATCACCGCCTGACTGTCCCAGTTCCGCGGCTCCCGCAGCAGGTAGTCGCCGCGCTCGACCAGCAGGATCCGCTTGCCCGTCTGGGCGAGGCGCCACGCCATCGTGCCGCCGCCGGGACCGGACCCGACAATGATGACGTCGTAGTGCTCACCGGGCATGTCGCGTCTCCGTCCGGACCTGCGTCCTGGCAGGCAACTCGCGAGCCGCTTTTCGGATCACCTCACGGTTCCGTTAAGCGCGCGCGGCGTCCCGGGCTCCGCGAAGTCTGCAACCGGCGGTTAAGCGCCTTTCCCAACGCGGCCTTCAGCTTCGGCTGCGATCCTGCGGCGGACCGGCCTGAAGCCGGGGAGGCCGGAATGATCGACATGATGGCGCCTGTCCTGGCGCTCCTGACAGCGGCCGCGCTGGGCCTCGGCCTCTGGCGTGTGCGCGGAACGCGGCGCGCCGAGCGCGAGACCGAGCGGCTGCAGGACCGCATCTGGCGGATCAGCGAGAGCGAGGACCGCTATCGCGCCCTGGTGGCCGCCACCACCGAGATCATCGTCCAGCGCGATGCCCGCGGGCGCATCACCTACGCCAACGAGGATTTCGCCCGCCTGCTCGGCCGCGAGCCGATCGCGCTGATCGGCTCTCAGGACGATCTCGAGATCCTCGACCGCAACGCCGTGGAGATCGGGCCGGACGGGGTCCGCCGCCTGGAGGCGCAGGTCCGGGCGGCGGACGGGCGGGCGCGCTGGTTCGCCTTCGTGGAGATGCCGGTGGCGCACGGCGACGCGACGCACTGGCTGCGCGCGGGCCGGGACGTCACCGCCCGGGTCGAGGCGATCCGCAGCCGCGACGCGGCCCTGGAGCGCGCCGAGGCGGCCAGCGTCGCGAAATCCCGCTTCCTGGCGACGGTGAGCCACGAGATGCGGACGCCGCTCAACGGCATCCTGGGCATGGCCGACCTCGTGCTCGGAACCGAGCTGAACCCCGAGCAGCGCACCTACGTGGAGGCGGTGCGCACCAGCGGCCAAGCGCTGCTCGGCCTGATCGACGGGGTCCTCGACTTCTCGCGGATCGAAGCCGGGCGCCTCGACCTCGCGGCCGAGCCCTTCGACCTGCCGGCCCTCTCCGAGGGCGTCGTCGAGCTGCTCGCGCCCCGCGCGCAGGACAAGGGGATCGAGATCGCCCTCGACGTGACCGAGGACTTTCCGGCCGCCGTTCTGGGCGACGCCGACCGGGTGCGGCAGATCCTGATCAATCTCGCGGGCAATGCCATCAAGTTCACCGAGCGGGGCGGCGTCGGCGTCAGCCTGAGCTTCGTGCGGACCGCAGCCGGCGGCGAGGTCGTGCTCGCCGTGGCCGATACCGGCCCAGGCATCCCGGAAGAGAGGCTGCCGATCCTGTTCGAGGAATTCGAGCAGGGCGACGGCAGCGCGAGCCGCAGCCATGAAGGCACCGGTCTGGGTCTCGCCATCACGCGGCGTCTGGTGACCCGCATGGGCGGCCGGATCGAGGCGGAGTCGCGCCTCGGGCGGGGTTCGACCTTCCGGATCCTGTTGCCGCTGGCCGAGGTGGCCGGCATCGGTGACGGCGGACGGGTCCCATTGCCGCCGCTCTCCGCGCGACGCTGTCTGATCGTCGCCGACTCGCCGTTCCAGGCGCCGTACCTCGCCCGCAGCCTGTCCCGGGCCGGAGCCGCCACCGTGATCGTCGACAGCCTCGAGTCGGGCCTCGACGCCCTGTCGGGCGCCGCCTTCGACGTGGTGCTGGCCGACCGGGCGCTGGGCGACGGTGCCGTGCGGCAGATCGCCGATGCGGCGCGGGCCTGCGGGGTTCGCACGAGCCTCGTGCTCCTCTCGCCGTTCGACCGGCGCGGCTTCGGGGCGCCCGGTGCGGCGGGCTTCGACGGCTACCTGATCAAACCGGTCCGCCCGCGCTCCCTGTTCGAGCGCCTGCTCGCATCGACGGGCCCGGTCGAGGCCGCAGCCGCCCCGCCCGAGGCCCCCTCGCATACCGGCAGCCACCTTCGGGTCCTGCTGGCCGAGGACAACCCGATCAACGCGCTGCTGGCGACCCGGGCGCTGGAACGGCTCGGCGCCACGGTGGTCCATGCGGCCGACGGCGTCGAGGCCCTCGAGCGGTTTGAGTCGGACGGCCCCTTCGACCTGGCGCTGATCGACGTGCGGATGCCGCGCCTCGACGGGCACGAGACCGCCCGGCGGATCCGCGCGGCCGAATCGGGCTGCGCGCACCGGCTCCATCTCGTCGCACTGACCGCCAATGCGGGCCGCGAGGACGAGATCGCCGCCCGGGCGGCCGGCTTCGACGGGTTCCTGGCCAAGCCGCTCAATCTGAAGCTGCTCCCCCCGCTGCTGGAGCGCCAATCCGCGCGTGCGGCCTGAGGGCGCGCGTTGACAGGCGGGCGAGTCCCGCGCCAACAGGACGCCCATGTCGACAACCAGCCCTCTGCCGCCCGCACCGCGCTCGTCGAGCGGCGCGCTTGCCGCCTGGGGCATCGCGGTCCTCGTGATCGCCACCGTGCTCATCGGCGCCCTGGCGCCCGCCCGTCACCCAGCACCGCTGCGCTCGGCGGCCGAGGATCCGGCCTGCCTCGAATGGAGCGACGGCTGCAAGGTTTGTCAGCGGCTCGCAGACGGCCCGGCCTGCTCGCTCCCCGGCTTCGCCTGCCAGCCCGGCGCGCTGCAATGCCTCCGCCGCCGCGAGGGCTGACGCCGCACCCGCGCAGACCGGCCGATCCGGGCGCCTCGGCGGAGCGGCTCAGAAGTGCGGGAGGGCCGGTCCTGCGTTTCGCGCCGAGCCCGAATGGACGCCTGCACCTCGGCCACGCCTACTCGGCGCTTCTCAACGCGCAGTTCGCCATCCGGCTGGGCGGCCTCTGCCGCCTGCGGATCGAGGACATCGATCCCGCGCGCTCGAAGCCGGACTTCATCGACGGGATCGTCTCGGACCTCGCCTGGCTCGGGCTGAGCTATCCCGAGCCGGTGCGGCGTCAGTCCCGGTATATGGATGCCTACCGGACGGCCCTCGACGGGCTCGTCGGCCGCGGGCTCGCCTATCCCTGCTTCTGCTCGCGCGGGCAGATCCGGGCGCGGATCGCGTCTGCGGGCGAGTTCCCCTGCGATCCGGATGGCGTGCCGCTCTATCCCGGCACCTGCCGGCACGAGTCCCCCGTGTCCGTGGCGGACCGTCTCGCCAGGGGCGATCCGCATACCTGGCGTCTCGACATGGCGGCCGCCCTGCGCGGCGCCGGCTCGACGCTCGGCTACGTCGCCTTCGACGAGGCGGGAGAGCGCTGGATCGCGGCCGATCCGGGGCGCTGGGGCGATACGGTGATTGCGCGCCGCGACGTGCCGACAAGCTACCATCTCGCGGTGGTTCACGACGATGCCGCGGAGGGGATCACCCATGTGGTTCGCGGCCGCGATCTGGAGGCCGCCACCGACCTGCACGTGCTCCTGCAAGCGCTGCTCGGCCTGCCGACGCCGCGCTACCACCACCACCCGCTGCTGCACGACGCTGAGGGCGAGAAGCTGTCCAAGTCGCGCGGCTCGCAATCCCTCGCCGACCTTCGGCAAGCCGGCCAGACCCCCGGGGACATCCGCGCCCGGCTCGGCTTCGCCTGAGCGATCGCCTCAGCGCACCGCCGCATCGCGCTGGGCGATGGCGGTGGCGCTCTTCGACTTCTGCATGGTGGCGTCGATCTGCTCCCGCTGACGCTTGAACTCGGCGAGCAGGCGCCCGTCGAGCTCCCGGCCACGCGGGACACGGATCTTCATCGGATCGACGAAGTGGCCGTTGATGATCACCTCGTAGTGAAGATGGGCGCCGGTCGACAGGCCGGTCGAGCCGACATAGCCCACGACCTGCCCTTGCCGGACCTTGACGCCCTCCCGGATGCCGCGGCCGAACCGTGACATGTGGTTGTAGGTCGTCACGTAGCCGTTGACATGCTGGATCTCGACCCGGTTGCCATAGCCCGAGGTCATCTCGGAGCGGATCACCACGCCGTTGCCGGCTGCCATGATTGGGGTGCCAATCGGATTGGACCAGTCGACGCCGGTGTGAAGCTTGGCATAACCCAGGACCGGATGGCGCCGGTAGCCGAAGCCGGAGCGCATAATCCCGTCGGCGATGGGCTTGCGCAGCAGGAATTTCTTCAGCGAGCGGCCCTGCTCGTCGAGATAGTCGATCGTCCCGTCATCCGGGGATTGGAAGCGGTAGACCTTGCGGGTCTCGCCACCGAGCGTCAGCGCCGCGTAGAGAAGATCCGGACGGTCGGCGCTGGCATCGTCGTCGGTGCTGTAGAACACGTCGAGCCCGTCGCCGCTGCTGATGCGGCGCTGGAAGTCCAGGTCGTAGCTGAACACCCGGACGATATCCTCGACGGCGGCCCGCGGCAGGTCGTGGCGCGCGGCCGTCTCGTAGAGGCTCTGATACAGCCGCGGCCCCGAACCGGAATCCGCATCCTCGTCTTCGCCGGGTTCAGCCTGAGCCTGCGGCTTGGGGGAGGGGGATTCCTCGGAGGGCGGCGCCACCGAGACGAAGGCGCCGCGATCGTTCAGGGCAGCGATGCCCTCGATGCCGTTCTCGCCATAGAGCACGACGCGGGTCACCTGGCGCGGATCGCCGGGATGAGGGCCCGGCGCGATCTGCACGCGCATCGGCTGGCCCTCGTTGAGGGCGGCCGTGCGGGCCTTGCCGCCGAGCGCCGCGACGATGCCGCGGATCGCGTCGTCGCTGGCGAAGCCGATGGCCTTGAGGGTCGATTCCAGGGTCTCGCCGCGCTTCAGCGCGAGGTCGCGCTCTTCGACGAGGGGCGCTTCATTGGGCTTGAGTTCGACCTTGGCGACCTTCGTGACGTTCTCGGGGACGACCAGCACCTCGATCGCCTTGAACGGGTTGGCATCCTTCGGCGCCGTGCCGTCACCATCCCCCGTCGCGCCCTGCTGGAGCGTGCGCGACAGCATGATCTGCGGGGCGATCGGAATCGCGGCACGACGGCCCGCCTCGGCGGCGATGCGGCGCTCCTCCTCCACCTGCGCGGTGACGTCGTCGTCGGTGAGTGCGGGTGCATTGGGGTCGACGGCGGCCTCAGCCAGATCGCGCTTCACCACGGTGACCTCGGCGCCGGGGGCATCGGCAGAGGCCTCGGGGGCACGCTCCAACGGTTCGTCGGATACGAACTTCATCGGATCGAAGCGGGGGGGCTCGCTCGCGTAAACGCCCGTCGTCATCGACAGGGGTGTGGTGAGCCGTACGAACGCCTTAGCCTTGATGATCTCGCGATCCCCGAGGCGAACCGTGACGGGCGCCCGGAAACTCTGCTTGGCCGACGCGATCATCAGGTTGCGGATCAGTCGGTCACCCTTCCGGGCGATATTGGCGCCGCTTTCGCTCGGCTGCGGTCGCGGCAAGACCGTCGCCTTCTCGGGAATGGCCGCGAAGGACACGTCCCCCTGAAGGGAAACATGGAGAGCCGCCGCGATCAGGCCGGCCCCGGTCAGGCCGGTGAGGCTGCTGGCGCAAAGCCATCGCAGGTTGACGGCGCGACGGTCGATCTGGGTCGCCGTTGCGCCGAGATGATCGAGGGGCGCCTGTACTCCACGCGCCGGGGAGAGGGCGGCCACATCGCCGATCTTGAGTCGCTCGCGCTTCACTCGAAGGCCCTGAAAACACAACGGCGAACGGGCGTCCTCGCAGGACTCGAGGCGCTGAAGCCGAATCTGATGATGCCGGAAGCGGCATCTGTCCCTATGAACTCATCTCACGGCCCAGCGTGTCGAGATTGAGGCGCCTTGACCCCGGGCCGTTGGAGGACGCCGACATGTTGGCCAAGGCCGGCGAGAACGGGACAACGCGGCGGTTCGGAACGGAATCGCGAAACGCCGGTTGACGGCCCGGAACGGTGGGCCTATACCCCGGCTCATCGGCGCCGGCCGCGGAAGTGGACCGGGCGCTGAGGCATCTTCTGACAAGCGGCGGGATTGGCCGGCGGGTTCAGCCGGGCGGCCTTCTGTTTTCTGCGAGATGCCGGCTCTGCGGAGGGCCGCTACGGCGGTTTCGAGGCGGGGTTGACAGGAAGATCGGCGGGCTCTAGACGCCCTCCACCGCTGAGGCGGACCACTGAACAGTCGGTCCGGTATCACGGTTCCTCCAGTCGAGCAAGGGTCCCTCGGGCGTCAGCCCGGACGGTCTGTTGCCGGCGCGGGCTTCGGGTGACCGGAGCCGCTCTTTGACAAGTTGGAATTGAGGAAGGGAGACGCGGGCGGCGTTTGTCCTTGCGGCCAGGCCTTAGGGTCTGGCGTGAGAGACTTGTGCCGATCTGTTGTTCTTCTTTCTGAGCTCACCGACGGGTGTTTGGCGCTGTGAAGCGTTGGATGCTTGGTCGATGTGAGGCTCCGTCTGAGAATATACGTGATCGGCCAGATCAATCTCTTCAACGTGAGAGTTTGATCCTGGCTCAGAGCGAACGCTGGCGGCAGGCTTAACACATGCAAGTCGAGCGGACCTTTCGGGGTCAGCGGCGGACGGGTGAGTAACGCGTGGGAACGTGCCTTCCGGTTCGGAATAACCCTGGGAAACTAGGGCTAATACCGGATACGCCCTTATGGGGAAAGGTTTACTGCCGGAAGATCGGCCCGCGTCTGATTAGCTAGTTGGTGGGGTAACGGCCTACCAAGGCGACGATCAGTAGCTGGTCTGAGAGGATGATCAGCCACACTGGGACTGAGACACGGCCCAGACTCCTACGGGAGGCAGCAGTGGGGAATATTGGACAATGGGCGCAAGCCTGATCCAGCCATGCCGCGTGAGTGATGAAGGCCTTAGGGTTGTAAAGCTCTTTTATCCGGGACGATAATGACGGTACCGGAGGAATAAGCCCCGGCTAACTTCGTGCCAGCAGCCGCGGTAATACGAAGGGGCTAGCGTTGCTCGGAATCACTGGGCGTAAAGGGCGCGTAGGCGGCGTTTTAAGTCGGGGGTGAAAGCCTGTGGCTCAACCACAGAATGGCCTTCGATACTGGGACGCTTGAGTATGGTAGAGGTTGGTGGAACTGCGAGTGTAGAGGTGAAATTCGTAGATATTCGCAAGAACACCGGTGGCGAAGGCGGCCAACTGGACCATTACTGACGCTGAGGCGCGAAAGCGTGGGGAGCAAACAGGATTAGATACCCTGGTAGTCCACGCCGTAAACGATGAATGCCAGCTGTTGGGGTGCTTGCACCGCAGTAGCGCAGCTAACGCTTTGAGCATTCCGCCTGGGGAGTACGGTCGCAAGATTAAAACTCAAAGGAATTGACGGGGCCCGCACAAGCGGTGGAGCATGTGGTTTAATTCGAAGCAACGCGCAGAACCTTACCATCCTTTGACATGGCGTGTTACCCAGAGAGATTTGGGGTCCACTTCGGTGGCGCGCACACAGGTGCTGCATGGCTGTCGTCAGCTCGTGTCGTGAGATGTTGGGTTAAGTCCCGCAACGAGCGCAACCCACGTCCTTAGTTGCCATCATTCAGTTGGGCACTCTAGGGAGACTGCCGGTGATAAGCCGCGAGGAAGGTGTGGATGACGTCAAGTCCTCATGGCCTTACGGGATGGGCTACACACGTGCTACAATGGCGGTGACAGTGGGACGCGAAGGAGCGATCTGGAGCAAATCCCCAAAAGCCGTCTCAGTTCGGATTGCACTCTGCAACTCGAGTGCATGAAGGCGGAATCGCTAGTAATCGTGGATCAGCATGCCACGGTGAATACGTTCCCGGGCCTTGTACACACCGCCCGTCACACCATGGGAGTTGGTCTTACCCGACGGCGCTGCGCCAACCGCAAGGAGGCAGGCGACCACGGTAGGGTCAGCGACTGGGGTGAAGTCGTAACAAGGTAGCCGTAGGGGAACCTGCGGCTGGATCACCTCCTTTCTAAGGATGCTGACAGCAGGATGACCGGTTCTCCGGTCCGCTCCTCGGACGGCGTCATTAGGATATCAGGGCTCAGTCAGAGCCCATTGGCGGGACAGATGCCGCCCTCGTTTCTCTTCCTCACCAGATAGCGCGATCGCTCAAGCGATCCGACTGCGGCTGATGCTGCGGTTTGGTCTCGCGACAGCTTGATCGTACTGGGCCTGTAGCTCAGGTGGTTAGAGCGCACCCCTGATAAGGGTGAGGTCGGACGTTCGAGTCGTCCCAGGCCCACCATGGACGGGACGTTCGACCTGCTGGCATGCCCTTGGGGACATAGCTCAGTTGGGAGAGCGCGTGCTTTGCAAGCATGAGGTCGTCGGTTCGATCCCGTCTGTCTCCACCATCTTTTTGGGACTTGGCGTCGTGCAAACGGCCGCCGCCCGAAGGTGTGTGTCGAGGCCGCTATCTGGAGACTGCGTTTGCCGCGGCAATGATCAGCGAGGACCGACAGGTTCGGTTGATGCTGCCGTGTGCGAAAACAATCAGTGACATCGTGAAGAGGGAATGTGGCCGTCAGGCGCGCGAAAGCGTCTGCCCGGCGGTCATGTTCGGCAAGCATACGGTGATCGGGTCGGAAACGATCTGATCACTGGTCTTTTTGTGACCGTGTCGCGCTGATCGGCCAGCCTTACGGCTGTCGGATCAGCGACGGACATCGATCACGAGAGCGATCAAGTGCCTTAAGAGCATTCGGTGGATGCCTTGGCGCTGAGAGGCGATGAAGGACGTGGTACGCTGCGATAAGCCTTGGGGAGCTGCGAACGAGCTTTGATCCAGGGATTTCCGAATGGGGAAACCCACCTTCGACCTTCCGTATTGCGGGACCAGGCGCGAGCCTGGTTCCTCAATACGGTTGGTCACATGAAGGTATCAAATCCTGAATCCATAGGGTTTGAAGCGAACCCGGGGAACTGAAACATCTCAGTACCCGGAGGAAAGGACATCAACGAGACTCCGTCAGTAGTGGCGAGCGAACGCGGATCAGGCCAGTGCCTGTGTTGAGTTTACCGGAACGGTCTGGAAAGGCCGGCGCGATGGGTGACAGCCCCGTACGGGACGGACGATACACAGGACTCGAGTAGGGCGGGACACGTGAAATCCTGTCTGAACATGGGGGACCACCCTCCAAGCCTAAGTACTCCTCAGCGACCGATAGCGAACCAGTACCGTGAGGGAAAGGTGAAAAGCACCCCGACGAGGGGAGTGAAACAGCACCTGAAACCGGATGCTTACAAACAGTGGGAGCTCAAGGTTCGTCCTGAGTGACCGCGTACCTTTTGTATAATGGGTCAGCGACTTAAAGTTACGAGCGAGCTTAAGCCGATAGGTGGAGGCGCAGCGAAAGCGAGTCTGAACAGGGCGTTCAGTTCGTGGCTTTAGACCCGAAACCGAGTGATCTAGCCATGTGCAGGATGAAGGTGGGGTAACACCCACTGGAGGTCCGAACCAGTGCCCGTTGAAAAGGTCTTGGATGACGTGTGGCTAGGGGTGAAAGGCCAATCAAACTCGGAAATAGCTGGTTCTCCGCGAAAGCTATTTAGGTAGCGCCTCGAGTGAATACCTCACGGGGTAGAGCACTGGATGGGCTAGGGCCGCCCACAGCGGTACCAAACCCAACCAAACTCCGAATACGTGAGAGTACTGCTCGGGAGACACACGGCGGGTGCTAACGTCCGTCGTGGAGAGGGAAACAACCCTGACCGACAGCT
>NZ_CP016429.1:4135000-5132500 GCF_003254375.1 Methylobacterium sp. XJLW
CCGGGGTACGTCGTGACACGGCGTAAGGGGGGAGCGGCAATGATCTCACAGGCGGGCGGCACGGCCGACCTCAATCGGAGCTGAAGACCGCGGTTTGCGCGTCTCCGCTCCCATTCATCGTGCGGTCCGTCCGGGGATGCGTCGCGCATCGCCGCCGAGGCTGGCTGCCCTGGCCTTCGCCCTGCTGGTCGCTGCGGGCGCTCAACCCGCACGCGCCTTCGACCTGTTCGGTTTGTTCGCCAGCGAGCCCGAACCGCCGCCGCCGAGTCCGACCGCGCTGCCATACACGCTGCGGATCACCGGGACCGACGATTCCGACGTGCTCCGGGCTTTGCAGGACACGTCCACCCTCCATCGCCTGAGGCAGGACCCACCGCCCGACGGTGAGGGATTGCTGCGTCGGGCCGAGGCCGACCGCGCCAAGCTCGCCGACGTGCTTTCGGGCTACGGCTATTACCAGGGAACCGTCACGATCCGGATCGACGGCGCGCCGGTGGCGGAGCAGGCACCGGTCGCGGTCGCCGCCGCGGAGGCATGGCGCAACCGCGGCCTCGTCCCGGTCCGGATCGCGGTCGATCTCGGCCCCCTCTACCATCTCCGCCGGATCACCGTGCGCGATCCGGCGGGCAACCCGTTTCCGGAATCCGTCCTGCCCGCGCGGATCACCCGCGTGGACGAGGATGTTCCGGCCCGCTCGGTCACCGTGCTCGCCCGGGAAGCGCAGATCGTCGACCAGTTCCGCGCGCAGGGCCATCCCTTCGCAAAAGTCGTCGCTCGCGACCCCGTGGTGGACGATTCCGCCCACGTCATGGACGTGACCTTCACGGTGGCGCCGGGCCCGGTCGCAGGTCTCGGTCCGGTCGCGGTGAGCGGCGCACCGGGGATCGACCCGGCGACCATCCGCTCCTTCATCTATGCCGAACCGGGCGACCCGTATTCGCCCCAGGCGGTGGCGGCGATCCGCCGGTCGGTGGCGCGGATCGAGGGCATCGGCGGCGTGCGCGTCCGCGAGGGCACGGCGCTCGACGCCGACGGAAACCTGCCGCTGTTCGTCGAGGTCACCGAACGCGAGCGCAACCTCGTGGGTGTCTCGGCACGCTATTCCACCGTCGACGGGCCGGGCGTGCGGGCCTACTACGCCAATCGCAACCTGTTCGGTGGCGGCGAGTCCTTCCGGGTGGACGCCGACATCTACTATCTGGGCCTCGGCAACGACCCCTTCGCCAACCAGCGCAAGGTTGCGGGAATCGGCACGAACGGCCTCGGCGGACGGCTCTCGGCGACCTACGTCCAGCCGGCCCTGTGGGGCACACGCAACGATCTGCTGGCCAACGCCTTCATCACGCGTGAGGTGCAGCAGAGCTATCTCGTGGATGGCGGCGGTGTCTCTGGGGCGATCCGCCACCGCTTCTCGGACACGTTCTCGGCGCAGATCGGGCTCGACGCCCAGGCGGGCCGGTCGAAGGATGCCCTCGGTACCGTCAATTACCGGCTGATCGGCGTCCCCGCCTCGGTGACCTACGATTCCACCGACAGCCTCCTCGACCCGACGCGGGGCATTCGGGCGATCGCGTCGCTGGCGGTCTATCCCGGCGCGATCTCGTCGCCCGGGATCGTCGTGGCCAAGGCGCAGGGCTCGACCTACTACGCCCTGGACGACGAAGCCCGCATGATCCTGGCCGGCCGCATCGGCTTCGGCTCGGTCTCCGGGGCGCCGCTGGGAGAAATCCCGGACAATTTCCGGTTCTTCGCCGGCGGAGGCGGCTCCGTGCGCGGCTATCCGTATCGGACCCTCGGACCAATCGGCCCCTACAACCTCCCGATCGGCGGCCGCAGCCTGCTCGAGGCTTCCCTCGAGGCGCGCATCAAGGTCACGGACACGATCGGCGTGGTGCCGTTCTTCGACGCGGGCACCGCCTTCGCCTCGGCGACGCCGGATTTCGATGAGAAGATCCGCAAATCCGTGGGCATCGGCCTGCGCTACTACACCGGTATCGGCCCGATCCGCGCGGATCTCGCCTTTCCGCTCGATCCCTATAAGGGCGGGCACGTGCGGCCGGCCGTCCTGTATCTCAGCCTGGGACAGGCGTTCTGAATGGCTCTTCGGACCGGACTCACGCGACGCCGCGCCACGCCGAACCGCGGCGGCGGCCGGTGGCTTGGCCTCGTCCTGGTCTGCCTGATTCTGGCGCTGCCCTGGGCCGTCACGCTGACCTCCGCCGAAGAGGGGGACAAGTCCGTGCTCGGCGGACTCCTGTCGCGGGCGCTCTCGACGCCCTCGTCCCGGGTGGCGATCGGCGCCATCGACGGCGCCCTGTCCTCCGACGCCACCATCCGGGACGTGGCGATCAGCGACCGCGACGGCGTCTGGCTGAAACTCGACCGGGCCCGCATCGTCTGGCGCCGGCTCGCCCTTCTGTCGGGACGCCTGGAGGTCGACAGCCTCGAGATCGGGCATCTCGACGTGCTGCGGCGACCGATCCCCGGTCCACCGCCGCCCGAAGCGAAGCCCGATGGCCGGCTGCTCCCGGACCTGCCCGTCAAGGTCGAGATCAAGGGTTTCAAGCTGGCCGAGCTGACGCTGGGCGAGGCGGTGGCCGGGCAGCCGGCGCGGCTGTCCGCGGAGGGCCGGGCGAAGCTCGGCGCCGCCAGCGAAGGGCTCGACCTCCAGGCCAGGGCCCTGCGCCTCGACACGCCGGGCCGCTTCCTGCTGTCGCTGCTGTTCGTGCCGAACGGCGAGCGGCTCGAGCTGAAGGCGAACCTCGTGGAGCCGGCGGGCGGCCTGCTCTCGAAGGCGGCCAACCTGCCCGGCACGCCGCCAATCGACTTCGAACTCGATGGAACCGGGACGTTGGACGCCTGGGGGGCCAAGCTCGACTTCACGGCCGGACCCGACATCGGTGCCAAGGGCGGTGCGAAGATCTCCCGGATCGGGGCCGAGCGGCGCCTCGCCCTGGATCTCGCGGCACGGATCGAGGGCCTGATGCCGGGCCCGGCGGCCGCGATCTTCGCCGGCACCACCAAGCTCGACGGCGGCATCGCCTTCGCGGATAGCGGCGCCTTCCGGATCGACCGGCTGGAACTGACCTCCCGCACGGCGCGTCTGGCCGCTGGCGGCAGCCTGACCCGCGACCGGGTCGCCGACCTGACGCTCCAGGCCCGCGCCCTGCCCACGGAGGGCGACGTCACCCGGGCCGGCGAGGCCGAGATCGGCAAGCTCGTCTTCGACGGCAGCCTGAAGGGACCGCTCGCGGCACCGACGGTCCGGGGCCGCCTCGACGCGGCTGCCCTGCGCAGCCGCGATTCCAGCCTGGACCGGATCGAGGCCAGCCTCGGGATCGACCCGCAGGGCGACCCATCGGCGCAGCGTTTCGCCATCACGGCGGACGGCCGGGTCGAGGGATTGAAGCTCGCCGACCCGGCCCTGCGCCGGGCGATCGGCAGCCGGGCCAACGTGACGCTCCGCGCCTCGGCCGGCGCAGACGGCGTGGTCGATATCGCGGCGCTCCGGCTCGACTCCGACACGGCGCGGGCGGCCTATGTCGGTCGCGTCGGCCAGAACACCCTGACGGGCACCGTAGACGCGGCCCTGCCGGACCTCTCGGTGTTCTCGGGTCTCGCGGGCCAGGGCCTTGCGGGCAGCCTCGACGCCAAGGCGCGGCTGAGCGGCGATCCGGCGCGCAAGGCCATCGCGGCCGACCTCGCCGTGACCACGAGCGGCCTCGTCACCGGGATCCAGGCCGCCGACCGCACCCTCGGCCGCGCACCGACCCTTCAGGGGCGCGTCTCCCAGACCTTCGACGGCTACGGCTTCGACCATCTGCGCCTGGAGGGGGCCGGCGTCGCCGCGACCCTGCAGGGCGAGGCGACGGCGTCCCGGGCGGATGTCACCGGGCGGCTCGATCTCAGGAGCCTCGCGGATCTCGACGGACGCCTCACCGGCAAGGCCAGCATCGATGTGCGCCTGACCGGATCTCTGGAACATCCGGATGTGACCGCGGCTCTGACGGCGCCGTCCGCCACCGCGGCGGGAAAGCCGATCCGGGACCTGCGCGCCGAGGCGGTCCTGCGGGACGCGCTCCTCGCCCCGGACGGAACGGTCCGACTCAGCGGCGACGTCGCCGGCAAGGCGCTCACGGGCGGTGCCCACCTCGCGCGCGTCGGCGGCGATTGGGTCCTCGACCGGCTCGGTCTCGATCTCGGCTCTGTCGCCGTCGCGGGCCACGCCATGGTCGCGGCCGACACGTGGCTGTCGGCCGGCGCGCTCACCGTGCGGGCCGGCGATCTGACGGACATCGCGCCCCTGGTCCCGGAGCCGGTCACGGGCCGACTCGACGCCGCGCTGACCCTCGCCCGTGACGGCGGCCGCCAGGATGCGGCCATCCGCGCCACCGGAGCCGCGCTCCGATACGGGGAGACCAGCCTCGCGCGTCTCGATGCGGATCTCTCGGGCCGCGACCTGCGCGCGCATCCCGTTCTCGAAGGGCGGCTCGAAGCCGACCGGCTTGTGGCCGCCGGCCAGCAGGTCGACACGATCCGGCTCCTCGCCAACGGCAGCCCCGCCTTCAGCGACGTGACCCTGACCGCCCGGTCGCGCGGCTTCAATCTCGATGGCGCCGCGCGGGTCGTTCCGGCCGAGGACACGCGGATCGAGATCCAGCGTCTGTCGGCCGCCCGGGGCGGCGATCGCTTCGCCCTCACCGGGCCGGCGGCGATCACGCTTCGGGACGGCGGCGCCGTGATCGACGGCCTGTCCATCGCGGCGGGCGCGGGTCGCATCACGGCCGCGGGCCGTGTCGGGCAGGCTCTCGACCTGCGGGTGGCGATCCGGTCGCTACCCCTGTCGCTCGCCCGGATCGCCGCGCCGAGCCTCGCCCTTTCGGGGACCCTGGACGGCGAAGCCGATCTCCACGGGCCTGTCACGCGCCCCGAGGGACGCTACGCGATCAGCGTCGCGAAGCTCGTCGCCCCGCAGACGCGGCAGGCCGGACTTCCGGCGATCGACGCCACCGCCAAGGGCACCCTGTCGGATGGGCAGGCGAGCCTGGACGGTCGAGTGACGGCAGGGCGCGGCGTCGCCCTGACGGTCTCGGGATCGCTGCCCGTGGAGGCAGGGGGGCCGTTGGACCTGCGCGCACGTGGGACCCTGGACGCATCCCTCGCCAATTCCCTGCTCAGCGTCGGCGGCCAGAGCGTCACCGGCAAGGTTGCCATCGACGGCGGCGTCACCGGTACGCTGGCGGCGCCGCGGGCGCAGGGCGCGGCGGTGCTGACCGGCGGCAGCTTCACCGATCCGCTGAACGGCCTCCGCTTCACCGGGATCGAGGGGCGCGTCACCGGTCGCGGCGACAGCGTGGTGGTCGAGCGCCTGACCGCGAGCGCCCGCAACGGCGGCCGGGTCTCGGTCACCGGCCGCGTCTCCCTCGCGCCCGACTTCCCGGGCAGTTTCCATGTCGTTGCCGACAAGGCCGAACTCGTGTCGAGCCCCTTGATGACGGCCGTGTCGAGCGTCGACGTCACGCTGGCGGGTCCGCTGGCGCGGACACCGCGGATCGCCGGTCGCGTGGATGTCGTGTCGATCGATGTCGCGGTCCCGGATCGGCTCCCGGCCACCATCCGGCCGCTGCCGGGGGTCCGCCACGTCAACACGCCGCCGGAGCTGCGCGCGCGCCTGGCGCAGCGGGCAGAGAGGAAGGCCGCGGCACGTCCCGGGCGGCGGTCCGGAAAGCCGGCCGTGCCGTTCGACGCCACCCTCGACGTGACGATCGATGCGCCGAGCCGCATCTTCGTGCGCGGGCGGGGCATCGACGCGGAACTCGGCGGCGCGCTGCGTGTCACCGGAACCTCCGCGTCGCCCAACGCGAACGGCGCCTTCTCGCTGCGGCGCGGTCAGTTCGAACTTGTCGGCCAGCGCCTGGATTTCAGCCGCGGCCGGCTGACCTTCGCGGGCAGCCTGACCACGCCGGAACTCGATTTCGTCGCCGAGACCAAGGCCACCGACGTGACCGCCCGCATCGCGGTCTCCGGCTTCGCGGACGCACCGCAATTCTCCCTGACCTCGGATCCAGCCCTGCCGCAGGACGAGATCCTGTCGCGGATCCTGTTCAAGAAGGCGTCGGCCGGCCTGTCGCCGTTCCAGGCCCTGCAGCTCGCCCAGGCGGTCGCCCAGCTCTCCGGGGGCGCCGCGGGGCCCGACATGTTCGAGCAGGCCCGCAAGAGCCTCGGCCTCGACAGCCTCGACGTTTCCACCGGCGCGAGCGGCGGGCCGGCGATCGGCGCCTCGCGCTACATCTCGGATCGGGTCAGCGTCGGCGTGAAGGCCGGGGCGAAGCCTGCCGACACGGCCGTCGGCGTCGATTTCGACGTCACCCGCCGGATCAAGCTGAAGGGCGAGGCCGGGAGCGACGGCCGCACCAGCCTCGGCGTCGGCGCCGAGTACGAGTGGTAGCCGGCCCGATCCACAGGACCGGCTTGCGCGTCCTCAGCAAGGCTACGGGATCGACACGCCCGGTCAATGGTTTAGGTTCGGCACAGGCGGCCGCCAGGGCCGCCGATCGGGCGGGAAACACGACGGACGATGGACGAGCTTTTCGAGACGGATGACGATCCGCCGGTTCCGGAGGGCGGCCTTCTCCGCAAGCTCCCGATCATCAACAGGCGGGGCCTCCATGCCCGCGCATCCGCGAAGTTCGTCCAGACCGTTGAACGCTACGACGCCGCCGTGACGGTGACCCGGGCGGGGGAGACCGTGGGCGGACGCTCCATCATGGGCCTGCTGACGCTGGGGGCCGCCATGGGCACACGCATCGCCGTCACGGCCGTGGGCCCGGATGCGGAAGACTGTCTCGACGCCATCGAGGCCCTGCTCGCCAACCGCTTCGGCGAAGACGAGTAGCGGCTAGGCCGTCGATCGGCCCGGCCACGCGCAAAGGTCGGAGACGGGGCATCGGGGGCAGGCAGGCTTCCGGGCGGTGCAGATGTCGCGCCCGTGTCGGAACAGCCAGACATGGGCATTGTCCTTGAAGCCCTCCGGCACGCTCCGGGCGAGGCCGTCGGCCACCGCGTCGACCGTCGGGCCCGGGGCCAGAGGGATCCGGTTCGAGACCCGGAAGACATGGGTGTCGACCGCGATCACCGGCTCGTGGAAGGCGAAGTTCGCCGTCACCTCCGCGCTCTTGCGGCCGATCCCCGGGAGGCGGCACATCTCCGCGGCGCTGCGCGGGACGCCGCCGCCGTAATCCGCCACCAAGGCCGCCGACAGCTTGACGATGTTGCGCGCCTTGGATGGCCCGAGCCCGACCGGCCGGATGATCTCGACGATCCGGGCTTCCCCGAGCGCCACCATGCCGGCGGGATCGCGGACCTCGGCGAACAATGCCTCTGCGACCCGCGAAACGGTCGGTCCGGTGGACTGGGCCGAGAGCAGCACGGTCACGAGCAGGCGGAACGGGTCGGTGCGGTCGAATCCGGCCTTCGGATCCGGATCCCTGTCCGCGAGACGCGCGAGGACCGCGGCCACCGTGGCGGCGTCTCCCGCCTGACCGGCTTCAGACGCCGGTCCCGCGGCGGCCTTTCGGCGCGGAGCGGATCGAATGCCATGGGTCAGGTCGCGGGTCATGGGCGCCAGCTAGGGTTCGGACGCCTCCCGCGACAGGCTCCCTGCGCGCGGCGGATTGACCGCTCAGGCCCGGGCCCGCCGCCAGGGTACCGCATTGGAGCCGGCGCAGAGGTGGAGCGTTCCGGACACGACTGCGCCGGCCCGGCGCCGGAACTCGACCTGCAGCGCGCCGCGACGGGCGAACAGCCGGGTGACCACCCGGACCAGCGATGCCTCGGCCGGGTCGGCGATGATCGGCCGCGCAGCCGTCCGGGCGTCGAGGGCGAGGAAGGTCTCGACCGCATCGCGGACGGCGGCTGGTTCGGTCACGGCCAGTCCGCGGGCTCCCAGCCTGCCGGGCGGATGCCGATCAGGTTCCCGGCCGGAACCGAACGCGGTCGCGCCGGACGGCTCGCCGCCAGGATGGGACGCGGCGGTCCCGGATCCTGCACGGGCGCGGACTCACCGATCAGGCGGAGCGGGCGGCGCAGCGCCCCGAGCCGTTCCCGCAAGGCCCGGTCCACGGCCTCGGCGGCTGCGTGCTCCACCAGGGCTGCGGCGTCAGGCTCCGCGGGCTGCCAGGGCCGGGCCCGGCCGCCCCAGACCGAATGGGGCATCGCCAGCGGGACGACCCCGCGCAGCGTCTCGCGGCCGTCGCGCGCATCCCGGCTCCAGGCCAGGGCGACGGCGACGGAACGCGCCGCCGGACGATGCTGGGCCAGCGGCAGGAGATGATCCGGGTCGCGCAGCGGATCGCTGACGGCATTGCGCACCAGCATGGCCCGCCAGGCGGCGACCGCCGCCGCATCCACGGCACCGGGCCGCTGGAGATCGACCCGCCACGTCTCGGCCTGCGGACCGGCTCCGGCATCCGGAATTGCCGTGTCGTCCGCCCGCTCGGACAGGCCGCCCTGTATCACGGTGAAGCGTCGCACCATCGCGTGTCCTGCCTGTCGACGATCCGTCCCGATCCGGGACGATCCGGCGCCTCAGGGGCGCCATTCGGCTCGATGGCTTCAAGGATGGTGCCGCCCGCCGGCGTCAGGGGCCGGGGATCGCCAGGGGGTTGTTGGTGAGCGCCGCGGCGTCCGGCGCGTCGATCCGGGGACGGCCCAGGAAGGCGTCCCAGAGCTGGCGCACGAAGGCGGGATCGAGATCGCGCAGGATCAGCACGAGCCGCGAGGTGTGGTCTGGATCAGGCCAAGCCGGCAGCGTGATCGGCGCGTGGAACACGTGCTGGACGCCGTGGACGACGAGCGGGCGCTCGGGATCGTCGGCGAGGGCGACGATGCCCTTGAGCCGCAGCAGCTTCGGACCGTGGCCGGAGCGCAGGAGGTCCATGAACATCTCGAAGGCGGGGCGCGGCACGGGCGCCGGGCTGGTCAGGCAGATCGCCTGGATCGCGGCGTCGTGGCGGTTCACGTCGGCGTGGTGGCGATCCTGCGCCAGCGCCGCGTCGCCGAGCCAGGCACGCACGTCGGCCGCCTTGCCGTCGAGACCGAACAGACCCCCGAGGAGCGCCTCCGCGGGGGCGTCCGGCGCGACGATCGGGGCGGCCGGGTTGAGCGCCGCCAAGCGTGCGCGGATGCCCGACAGGTCGCCCGCGAGATCGGTCTTGGTCAGCACGATCCGATCGGCGACCGCGGCCTGCCGCAGGGCCTCCGGATGGGCGTCGAGGGTCTCGGCGCCGGTCAGCGCATCCACCAGGGTCACCACGGCCTGGAGGCGGTATCGGAGCACCAGATAGGGATGGTAGATCAAGGCGTGGAGGATCGGTGCCGGATCGGCGAGGCCCGTCGTCTCGATCACCACGCGCCGGAACGGCCGTATCCGGCCGTTGTCGCGCTTGCGCAGCAGATCCTCGAGGGTGGCGATCAGGTCGCCCCGCACCGTGCAGCACAGGCAGCCGGCGCCGAGAAGGATCATGTCCTCGTCGACGGTCTCGATGAGCAGGTGATCCAGGCCGATCTCGCCGAACTCGTTGACGATCACCACCGTGTCGGCGAGCGCGGGATCGCGCAGCAGCCGGTTCAGCAGGGTGGTCTTTCCGGCGCCGAGGAAGCCGGTGAGCACGGTCAGCGGGATGGGCTCCGGGCGACGCGGGTCCGGAGCGGGCACGATGGTGTCTGACATAGGCGGCGAAGTGGGGTGCGTCGGGCTCCGCGGCAACGCGGCGCCACGCCGGACACCCGCGATGGCCTACTCGTCCGCCGCGGCCTTCTTGGCGGCCGGCTTCCTGGCCGGCGCCTTGGCCGCCGCCTTGGCATCGGGCTTGGCATCGGGCTTGGTCTCGCCCTTGGTCGACCCGGACCTGTGGGCGGCGGCCTTCGGCGCGGACTTGGTCAGGCCCTTGCCGGGCTTGGCCTCGGGCATCCCGGGCGTCTCGTCGGCCGTGTAGGCGCTCGCGTTCCGCGGCACGCCGTGACCCGGCTTCGCGGCGACCTTCGGGGCCGTCTTGGCGGCGGCCTTCGCGGCCTGGGCGCGTTCGAGCCGGGCCGCCTGGGCCTGCTTGGCTGCCTCAAGGGCCGCCGCGCGCTTGGCCTTGGCGGCCTCGAGCTTGGCGGCGCGGGTGTTGGCGGCGGCGGCCTTCTGCTCGGCCTCCTGCGCGTCGAGGATGTTCTGGCCTTCCGCCGGGTTGCGGCCGATCCAGACGGCGATCGGCTGAAGCGGCGCCCGCGGCGGCAGGGAGCGGGCCCGCAGGGCAGGATTGGAGAAGGCGGCCAGCGCCAGCGCCGGCGAATTCGCCGCCGAGCCGCCGATCAGTTGCGCGGCGGAACCGGGAGCGCTCAGTGCGCCGGCCCCGTCCTCGATGGCCGGCGGCTTCTTGCCGCCGCAGATGAAGGGGCGCATGTCCGGCGGCGCGGACAAGGCCGAGGCCGGGAGCGCGTCGAGGGTCGGGCTCGTCCAGCCGGCGCTCTGGCCGAAGGCGTAGTCGAACAGGTCGGCGGCCTTCACGTCGCGCTCGCGCGGGCTCGGCTGCCCCATCACGATGGTGACGATCCGCCGACCGTTGCGCGTGGCGGTCGCCACCACGTTGAAGCCGCCCGAGCAGATGAAGCCGGTCTTCATGCCATCCGTGCCGGGATAGCGTCCGAGCAGCCCGTTGTGGTTCGCCATCACGGCGCGGCCGAACTGGATCGCCGAGATCGAGAACAGGTCGTGGGAATCCGGGAAATCGCGGATCAGAGACCGGGCGAGAACCGCCATGTCGCGGGCGGAGGTCCATTGCCGCGGATCGGGCAAGCCGTTGGGATTGTACCAGCGGCTGTCATGCATGCCGATCCGCTGGGCAGTCTCGTTCATCAGTGCGGCGAAGTTGTCGACGGTGCCGCCGAGCGACTCGCCGATCGCGTAGGCGACGTCGTTCGCCGACTTGACCATGATGATCTTCAGGGCGTTGTCGAGGGTGAGCTGTGTCCCCGGCTTGAAGCCCATCTTCGAGGGCGGCTCGGCGGCGGCGGCGGCCGAGATGGTGATCATCGAGTCGAGCGAGACCTTGCCCTGCCGCACGAGATCCAGGGCGACGTAGGTGGTCATCAGCTTGGTGATCGAGGCCGGATACCAGGGATCGGTCGGCGCCTGCGCGTAGATCACCTTGCCGGAATCCACGTCCGCCACGAGGATCGGCACCGTCACGGCATTCGCGGCGCCGATCCCGATCAGGCCCGCCCCGAGCAGACCCGTCAGCGCCGCAAACCCGACGGTGACGCGTCGGTAGAGAGAAGAGGACATTCGAGCCCGACTCATCAGAGGATCGCCTGGTCGACGCCGCGGGGCGTCGGTTTTCCGGCCGGCCAGCCGGAGAGCGGCGCAACCCGGCCGGCCGAAAGCGGTCGCCGGACTGCATCTCGGCATGAACGAGTCCACCATGGCAAGAGCAAGGCGAGATCGCACCGCGCGTCTGCTCGGCGCGGTTGTCGGTGGCCCACCGGACAGGCACGGCTTATGTGCAGTCAGAGCGCGGAGCGGACCGCGCGCGGACGTGACTGGGACAGTTGTGGCTTACGCGGTCAAGGAGATTTTCCACACACTTCAGGGTGAGGGCGCCCAGGCCGGCCGCGCCGCCGTGTTCTGCCGCTTCGCCGGCTGCAACCTGTGGTCCGGTCGCGAAGCCGACCGCGCGTCAGCGGCCTGCCGATTCTGCGACACGGATTTCATCGGGATGGACGGGGAGGGCGGCGGCCGCTTCACGGATGCGGCGGCGCTCGCCGACGCGATCGCCGCCACCTGGGCGGGAGGCGCCGAGAACCGCTACGTCGTCTTCACCGGCGGCGAGCCGCTGCTCCAGCTCGACACGCCCCTGATCGAGGCCGTCCACGCGGCCGGGTTCGAGATCGCGATCGAAACCAATGGGACTTTGCCCGCGCCGCCCGGTATCGACTGGATCTGCGTCAGCCCCAAGGGAAGCAACGCCCTGGCGCAGACCTCCGGCCATGAACTGAAGCTTGTCTATCCGCAGGCGGACGCCGATCCGGCGGCTTTCGTCGGGCTCGCATTCCAGCACCGCTTCCTCCAGCCCATGGACGGGCCGGACCGCGCCGCCAGCACGGAGGCGGCGATCGCCTATTGCCGCCGCGATGCCCGCTGGCGGCTGTCGCTGCAAACCCACAAGATCATCGGCATTCCCTGACAAGATCAGCGCAAGACGGGGGACGCCGCTCGACAGTGCTCCTCCCATCGCGCGGAGAATCGGAAACGATCAGCCCTGTGTTTCAGCTGCGGAACAGGGCCGTTGAGCGCCGATGGATCTTTCTCACAGCCGCGGATCATCTCCGCGCCAGCGCGGAATGCGCACGCTTCCGAATGCCACGGGATCTGGCCGGTCGATCCCGATCCGCATGTGACGAACCTGTCCGGCCGTCAGCTTTGGCATTTCCGGGGCGGGGTACCGGTGGCGGCCGAGATAAACGGAATCCGCATCGCCGCGGATGACGCGCGGATCGCCCAGATCGGCATCCGGCGGGACACCCAAGCCCGCCCCTATCCAGCGCATTTCACCCACGCACCGGCAACCGGCGAGATCCTGCGCAACCCCGCAACCGCCGAGGAGCCGGCCACGCTCGAGATCGACCGCGGCAGCTTGACCGAGCTTCCTCTGCCGAGCGGCGTGCCGGTGCTGCTCCGGGCCGGGCGCCCGGCCGCGCTCCACCTGTTTCAGGAAAACCTGGGCGCCTTGGACACCTGGGACGGCCGGACGTTCCTGCCCCTCGGCCGTCTGCCCGCCGCTGCACCGCGAACCACGCCGACGGCGTCTCCCGCGGGGATCGCCTACACCACCGCCGACGCGCTGGTCTCGGCAGGACTTCCGCAACTCGGTCTCCGCCTCGCCTCCGGCGAAGTCGGCCTACCGCGCCTGCGCTTTCTCTCCGCTCCAGGCTGGGACGGGATCGACCTCCTCGCCCTGGCCGAACGGGACGGGCGGCTCATCCTGTGCCGCAGCACGGTCGGCTCGGATGCCCTCGCCCTGCTGGACCTCGACAGATCCGCGTCCGGAAGCCGGTTCTCAGGTCCCTGGAAAAACCGCCTGGGCGACATGTTCTGGACTGGACCCGACGGGTTCGTCGCGTTCCGGGCGGGCGGCGCAGGCGCGGCTTTCGTTGCTTGGCCGGACGGCTTCGCGCCGATCACCGCGCAAGCGCCGTGGCGCGATCGGGCCGACCAGCACCACCAGCTCGGCATCCTGGAGGGTCGCTACCACCTCGCCGCAGTGACGCCGGACCGGACGCTCCGCCCCCTCGACGGGCCGCGCCTCGCCGCCGGACCCGTCGCCTACTGGGGCGCGGACCGCTTCGACCTGCCCTGGCAGCCGCCGGCCGAGACGCTCACGCTCGGAGCGCACGCGGGCGCTCTCCTCGTTCCGCTGCTGGCCTTGCCCCGCGATACCGTGCTCCTCGCCCTGGACATCGACGCTCCGCGCGCCGCATTCCTCCAGGGCGCCGCTCTCCGCGAACCGGTGATCGGCCACGTCCTGCACCACGCCCACGGGGTTGGCCTCCACCGCCTTCCGATCACCCTGGAGGTGGCGTCACGCGGCGACGCCGACGCGCTCCTGCACGACAACGCGCTGTACCTCTGGACCCGGTCCGGGCGCAGCTGCCACGCGCTGCGGCTTCAGACGGCCTGAGGTCGCTTCCGACCCGCGCGGCGCTCGCGCTGCTCGTCCTCTGGTCGCCCCCGGTCCAGGCCGCCGCCCATCAGCTCGTGCTCATTCAGGATTCCGGATGGATGGAGCCGTTCCTGAGCGCCGAGGGCTCGCAATTCCGGCCCTTCGTCGAGGCACTGGCGGCCGCCATCCGCGTGCCGGAGGGCACGATCGCGATCGGGACCTTCGACCAGGACGGTCAGGTTCCCGGGCGCACGTCGCCGCGCATCCTGCACAAGATGCGCAAATAGGCGCCGCCGGGCCCGGACCGCACCGCCATGACGGCCCTGTTCTCGCTGAACTACTCGGCGCTGAGTCGAGCCGTGCTCGCCACACGCGGGAGTCTGGACTTCGAGGAAGCCGCCGCTCAGGCCGGCCTCGACATGGTCGCGGCCTTCTTCGGGGTCGCCCGGGGCGAAGCCGAGCGCCACCTCCCGACCGTCGATCCGGCAGCCTTCGCTACCGACGCCCCGCTGCGCCTTCTGGATCGGACGCCGCCGGCCCCGCCGGAGGAGACGGCGATGCGGTTCTATCTCTATCGCGACGCGGTGACGGGGCCGTTCCCGCTCTCCGCGCTCGTCGGCATGGCGCGTTCGGGCGCCCTGTGGGCGGACACGCCGATCCATCCGCTCGGGGGAGCGTGGATGCCGGCCGGCGGCCAGCCCGAGCTGGCGCCGCTCTTCGTGCCGGCGCCGCCGGACCTGTGACGTCCCGCTCAGCCTGCCATGGCCCTCCGCTGGGCGCGCGCCGCTCGGACCGCCAGGCGGGCGAACCGTCCGTCGACGTGCGACGGATCGGGATCCTGCCCGGCCAGGATCGTGCGGCGCAGGGCGACCAGCGCGGGATCGCCCCAGGCGTCGAGCACCAGCGCGAACGCCGCGTGGCGTCCGGCATCGAACGGGATCGGCCGACCGGGCCGGTCCCGGGCCGGATGCGCCGGATGGAGCGCGCCGCAGGGCACCCAGCCCTGCGGGATCGGCGCGGTGGCCGCATGGGTCCGTCCGAGCCGCAGCAGCTGCGGCAGGACGTGGCTCTGCGGTCCGGACCCCGCTTCGGCCGGATCGGCCCCCGGGGCGAAGACCTCGATGCGCCCGCAGCGCGTGATGAAGACCCGATCCGGGTGCGCCGCGAGCGACCGCAGGATTCCCGCATCGCCGGACGGCCGGCCCGCCAGCGCCCGAAGCCTACGGATGCCTTCGGGATCGGCCACCCGCAGGCAGGCATCCACGGCGCGCAGGCCGAGGCCGAGGTCGAACAGGGACGCGGCGCGGTCCTGCGGCCGGATTGCCGCCGCATCGGGCCCCAGCTCGGTCAGTACGGTGCGCCCGCCCATGGCACAGGCCGCTTCGGGGAGGCAGAGCGCGACCGCTTGGCTCCAACCGTCGTTGAAACCGGTCTCGTAGGCGAACGGCCTGAGATCCGGCGGCACCACGAGGGCGAGGGCGCCCCGGGCCGTGACGATGCCGATCCCCCCATTCTCGAGGGGCCGGGCCGCCTCGTCAGGGTCCCGCGCGAAGACGGCGCCGGCTCCGTAGCTGCCGAGGCTCCACGTGCAGGCCGGATCGGCCATTTGGGCCCGCAGCAGGGTCTCCACCGCGGATCCCGGTCCGGCCGTCATCGGCTCCTCGCACGCACGCCACCGCAGCGGGCACGCCTTGACACGGACGGCGAATGACCGGAAGTCGCGGGGCATCACCGAGGTTGTGGTCGGCAAGGCGGGCGCGCGGCCCGGAACGACCGATGCGGAGACGTCCGCTGGACCTCGCGACGGGATCCGCAAGAAGGGCGCTGGCATGGACGTCATCGAGACCGAGATCCCGGACGTGAAGCGCATCGCGGTGAAGCGCTTCGGCGACACGCGGGGCTGGTTCTCCGAGACGTTCCGGGCCGACGCCCTGGCGCGGGTCGGCATCACGACGCCGTTCGTACAGGACAACCAGTCCTTCTCGGCGCCGCAGGGCACGATCCGCGGGCTGCACTTCCAGATCGCGCCCCGGGCCCAGGCCAAGCTGATCCGCGTGCTCCAGGGCGCGATCCTCGACGTCGCGGTCGACATCCGCAGCGGGTCGCCGACCTACGGAAAATACGTCGCCGTCACCCTCGACGCCGAGACGGGCGATCAGCTCTACATCCCGCACGGCTTCGCCCACGGCTTCTGCACCCTGACCCCCGACGTCATGGTCGCCTACAAGGTCGACGAATACTACAGCCCCGAGCACGACCGGGCGCTCGCCTGGAACGATCCCGAAGTCGGGATCCCGTGGCCGGTCTCGGGCGAGGCGGCGATCCTGTCCGACAAGGATCGCCGCGCCCCGCGCCTCGCCGATCTCGGCCAAGTCTTCTGAGCCGCGCGGCCCGGCCGCAATTTCGTCACGCCGGCCAGTCTTACGCTGCCCGGCTATTCCGTTTCTGACCTATCCGAAGAGGTGACACGCCATGCGCATCCTGGTGACCGGAGGCTGCGGCTTCATCGGCTCGGCGCTGGTGCTGCACCTCGTCAACGATCTCGGCCACGACGTCTGCACCCTCGACGCGATGACCTATGCGGCCAACCCGGTCTCGCTGGCGCCGCTCGCCGACAACCCGCGCCATCGCCTGGTCGAGGCCGACATCTGCGACCGCGCCGCCGTGCAGAAGGCCTTCGCCGACTTCAAGCCGCAGGCGGTGATGCATCTGGCGGCCGAGAGCCACGTCGACCGCTCGATCACCGATCCGGGCGCCTTCGTGCGCACCAACGTCATCGGCACGCAGACCATGCTGGATGGGGCGCGGGGCTATTACGAAGCCCTGCCGGAGGCGGACAAAAAGAGCTTCCGGTTCCTCCACGTCTCCACCGACGAGGTCTACGGCTCGCTGCCGCCGGACGCGTTCTTCACCGAGGAGAGCCGCTACGATCCGCGCTCGCCCTACTCGGCCTCGAAGGCGGCCTCCGACCACCTCGCCCGCGCCTGGCACGAGACCTACGGCCTGCCGGTGCTGGTGACCAACTGCTCGAACAATTACGGGCCGCGGCACTTCCCCGAGAAGCTGATCCCGCTGATGATCCTGAACGCCCTGGAGGGGAAGAAGCTGCCGGTCTACGGCGACGGCCTGAACGAGCGCGACTGGATCCACGTGGAGGATCACGCCAAGGGCCTCGTCGCCGTTCTGGAGCGCGGCCGGATCGGCGAGACCTACCTGCTCGGCGGCCGGGCGGTGCGCAACAACCTCGCGGTGGTGAAAGCGCTGTGCGCGGCCTTCGACCGGCTGCGTCCGCAGAACGCCCCGCACGAGCAGCTGATCAGCTTCGTGGCCGACCGCCCGGGCCATGACCGGCGCTACGCCATCGACTGCACCAAGGCCGAGGCCGAACTCGGCTGGCGCCCGCAGAAGACCTTCGAGCAGGCGCTGGAGGAGACCGTCGCTTGGTACCTCGCCAACGAGGGCTGGTGGCGCCCGATCCGCGAGGGCCGGTACAAGGGCGAGCGCCTGGGACTGAACGGCTGATGGACATCCTCGTCCTCGGGGGCGCGGGCCAGGTCGGCACCGAGCTGCAGGCCCTGTCCTGGCCGCACGGCGTCCGCGTGCACGCACCGGGCCGCGCGGATCTCGACATCACCGACGCGGATGCCGTCGCGGCGGCGCTCGCCGCGCGCGACTACCGGGCGGTGATCAACACCGCCGCCTACACGGCCGTCGACAAGGCCGAGTCCGATGTGGTCGCGGCGTGGCGCCTCAACGCGCTCGCGCCGGCGATCCTGGCGGCCGCCACGGCGGCGCGATCCATCCCGCTGGTCCACGTCTCGACCGACTACGTCTTCGCCGGCACGAAGCCCGACGGCGCCTACGCGCCCGACGCACCGATCGATCCGCAGAGCGTCTACGGCGCCAGCAAGGCCGCCGGCGAGCTGGCGGTGCGCACCGGCAATCCGCGCCACGCCGTCGTCCGCACCGCCTGGGTGGTGAGCCCGCACAGGGGCAACTTCGTCAAGACGATGCTGCGGCTCGCGGCCGAGCGCGATGCCCTGACCGTCGTCGACGACCAGCACGGCTGCCCGACCTCGGCCGCCGACCTCGCCGCCGCCCTCGCGACGATCGCGCAGCGCATGGCCGGGGATGCGGACGCTCCCACTGGCACGTTTCACTGCGTGAACGCCGGCGACACCACATGGTGCGGCTTCGCCGAGGCGATCGTGGCGGGCTCGGCCCGCCGCGGCGGCCGCTCGGTGCCGGTCAAGGGCATCCCGACTTCCGCCTATCCGACACCGGCCCGGCGGCCGGCCAATTCGCGCCTGTCCACCGACAGCCTCACGGCCGCTTACGGCATCGCGCCGCGGGCCTGGCAGGCAGCGCTCGACGATATCCTGGACCGGCTCGTCGGGCCGGTTTCAGAGGGAGTTTCCAAGCCATGAAGGGCATCGTTCTGGCCGGCGGATCCGGCACGCGCCTGCACCCGGCCACGCTGTCGATCAACAAGCAGCTCCTGCCGGTCTACGACAAGCCGATGATCTACTACCCGGTCTCGGTGCTGATGCTGGCCGGCATCCGCGAGATCCTGATCATCTCGTCGCCGGAGCACCTCGACAATTACAAGCGCCTGTTCGGCACCGGCGAGCAGTTCGGGCTGAAATTCTCCTACGCGCTGCAGCCGCGGCCGGAAGGCCTCGCCCAGGCCTTCGTCATCGGGCGCGACTTCGTGGGCGACGACGACGTGGCGCTGATCCTCGGCGACAACCTGTTCTTCGGCGCCGGCATGGGCGAACTCCTAGATCGCGCCGCCGTGCGCAAGCAGGGCGCGACCGTCTTCGCCTACCACGTCGACAACCCGCAGGCTTACGGCGTGGTCAACCTCGACAAGGCGGGCCGCCCGACCAAGATCGTCGAGAAGCCGCAGAACCCGGAATCCACCTGGGCGGTGACCGGCCTGTACTTCTACGACAATCAGGTGCTCGACATCGCCGCCGACGTGAAGCCCTCGGCCCGCGGCGAGCTGGAGATCACCAGCGTCAACGAGGCCTACCTGCAACGCGGGCAACTGCACGTGGAGCGCATGTCGCGCGGCTATGCGTGGCTCGACACCGGGACCCACGACAGCCTGCTGGAGGCGAGCGAGTTCGTGCGCACCCTGCAGCACCGCCAGGGCCTGCAGGTCGCCTGCCTGGAAGAGATCGCCTACCTCCAGCACTTCATCTCCCGCGACCAGCTCGTGGCCCGGGGCGAGATGTTCGCCAAGACCGCCTACGGCCAGAACCTGCTGCGGCTCGCCCGCGAGAGCGAGGACGACCTGCGGCTGCGTCGCGGCAAGTAGCCGGAGTGCCCTCGGTCGGACGCGCCTCCTATTTCGGAGCGCATCCGATGCAGATGCCCCGCATGATCCGATCGTTCTGCGCCTCGTTCGGCGTGAGCGTGCGCCGGTCGTCGGGCGTCGCCGCGCCGGCCCCCCGGCTCGGCGGCATCACACGGCCGAGGGAGGAGGTGTTCGGCGCGGTCGCCGTCGAGGCGGGACCGCCGCCGGTGCCGGTCTGAGCCTGCGCCGCCGCGGCGCTGGCCGCCAGGACCGGCAGGAAGATCGCGAGGCCGAGGGTGGTGAGCGGTCGGGTCATCTGTCTGGAACTCCGTGCCGGGCCATAACGCGGGTGTGACCATCCGGTTCGACCCCACGGGCCGATCCCTACCTTTGTTCGCCTTTGCAGAACCGATGCGGCGCCGTATCAGGAGCCGCGTTCCCGCAGCCGACATTCTGAAGCGTCGAAACCCGGAGCCGCCGCGACGATGCGGGACCCCAACGCGATCGACTTCTGGCGCGGCTTCGCCCTGATCACGATCTTCATCAACCACATCCCCGGCAACACCTTCGAGCGCTACACCTTCTCGCAATACGGCATCTCGGACGCGGCCGAGCTGTTCGTGTTCCTCGCGGGCTGGTCGATCGGCATCGCCACACGGGGTCGCGACGGCAACCCCGAGCCGCCCGGACGGAGCGTGGTGCGGCTGCTGGCCCGCACCGTCGAGGTCTACCGGGCGCAGCTCACCGTCATGCTGCTGGCGCTGGCGATCATCGCGGGCGCGGCGCTGCTGCTCGACAACCCGCTCATCCTCGAATGGCACAATGCCGGCGGCTTCTTTGCGGACCCGATCCAATCGGTCTGCGGCATGGCGCTGCTGACCTACCAGCTCGGCTACTTCAACATCCTTCCGCTCTACGTGCTGCTGATCGGTATCGCGCCCGTCTTCGTGCTCGTCGGGCGCGTCAGCCTGCTCGCGGCCCTGGCGCTCTCCGTGGGCGTGTATCTCGCCAGCCTCATCTTCGGCTGGAACCTTCCGTCCTGGCCGGGGGAAGGGGACTGGTTCTTCGATCCGTTCTGCTGGCAGCTTCTGCTCGTACTCGGCTTCGTGCTTCAGGGCTGGAACCTGCGCTCCGATATCCTGCGCCGCTGGGCGCGACGCCTGTTTCCGATGGGCGTCGTCATCGTTCTCCTGGGGATCCTGCTCGCGGTGACGGAGATCCGCCCGGATCCGATGCTCGTTCCGGAGCCGCGCCTGCTCTTCACGTTCGAGAAGACCTACCTCACACCGGCCCGGCTGCTTCATTTCTTGGGGGTATTGTTAGCGTTTGCGCCCCTTTACAGGGTACTCGCCCCCCGAATCGGTCGCATTGTCGGTTATCTAACTCAGATGGGCCGGAACTCGCTGGCTGTCTTCTCGATGGGTTCGATCCTGAGCCTGATCGGGCAGCTCGTGCGTTTCCAGACTGGCGGCGGCGTGCCGATCGATATGCTGGTCGCCGGCTCGGGCCTCGTCGGGCTGGGGTTTACGGCATGGTTCGTCGAATGGCGCAGCCGCAGCAGATCGTCGCGACCGCGGGCATGATGCGGGCGGGGTATCCTGTGCGCCCATCCCGGGCCGTCCGGACCGGTGCCGCCGGCGGGCTCGCCCCGGCGCTGGCCACCTGGGTCCTGACGGCCAGCCTGTGGGGCATTCCGGTCGGATCGGCCGCGGCGGAGCAGCCCACCATTCCAGCGCCGGGTGATCCAACCCTCTCCCTGGAGTGCCGGGTTCCCGGCGCACAATTGTACACCGTGGCCCAGCTGGGCGCCGTCAAGGCGGCACTGGCGGAGAACCGCCCGCTCAAGATCCTGGCGATCGGCGGCAGCGCGGCGCCCGGGGCGTCCGCCTCCTATCCGGCCAAGCTCGAAGCCGCCCTGGAGCACGCTCTGCCGAAGGTCGACGTGACGATCGACCATCGCGGCCTTCCGGGCGAGATCGCCTCCGGGGCCGCCGAGCGCCTGAGGACCATGGTGGCCGAGGCCGAGCCCGACCTCGTGGTCTGGCAGGTCGGCACACACGATGCCATCGCCCGCGTCGACGTCGACGCCTTCGCGAGCGCGCTGGCCGAGGCCGTCGGCTGGATCCGCTCTCACGAAATTGACGTGGTGCTGGTCGACCCGATCTATACCGCCAGCATGGCGGCCGACGTCGACTACAACCGGATCGTCGAGGCAGTCCGCACCGTCGCGACCCAGCAGGGCGTGCCGCTCGTGCGACGCTACGAGGCGCTGCATTACCTGTCGAGCCGCACGGACAAGGGCGAGGGGCACATGCTCGGCCGCCAGTTTCGGCTCAACGATCTCGGGTTGCGGTGCATGGCCGAGCATGTCGCCCTGACGATCGCAACCTCCCTGATGCGGACCGAGACGCCGAAGGAACCCAAGGCGGCCCCGGCCCAGCCGCCCTTAACCGAGCCGCAACGCGCCCCGGGCTAGACCGGACGGCCAGAGATCGGCCTCCCGCCGAGTTCAGGACGGGCGCGGAGCGCGTAGTGTCAGCCACGGCTCTCCCTCTCCGCGCGTTCCGGCACCTCCGGGCTCTGAAGACCGGTCCCCAGCGGGCGGCCCTCACGGTCTTCGCGATCCGCGTGGGGGCAGCCGGCTTCGCCTACGGCGCCCAGGTGCTCGCGGCCCGGATGATGGGCTGGGACGCCTACGGGATCTTCGCCTCGGTCTGGGTCTGGACCGCGATGCTCGGCCATACCCTGACCCTTGGCCTGTCGCAGGGCGCCTGCCGCTTCGTGCCGGGCGATCAGGCGCAGGGCGATCTCGACCTCGCGCGGGGCTATATCCGGGCCGGCGCCCTGGTGACCGGCGGTGCGGCCCTCGCCATCGCGGGGCTCGGTGCGGCCCTGCTGATGCTCGAACCGGACCTGTTCGCCCCGGCCTACTGGGCCCCGATCGCGGTCGCGCTCGGCGTGATGCCGCTCTTCGCGCTCCAGGATTACCTCGAGGGCGTGGCCCGCAGCCAGAACTGGGTCGGGCTCGCCATCGCGCCGCCCTACCTCCTGCGCCAGACCCTGATGATGGGCTGCATGATCGCGGCGATCCTGCTCGGCGCGCCGCCCCGCGCCGAAGTGGCGATGGCCTGCATGCTGATCGCCGCCGCCGGCGCCACGGGCCTGCAGGCTGCCCTGCTCGCCGCGCGACTTCGGCGGAGTCTGCCGGCCGGGCCGCACCGCTACCGGTGGCGGGCTTGGCTGGGGACGAGCCTGCCGATCGCCGCCATCGACCTCGCCAATGCCGGCTTCACCTTCGTCGACGTCATCGTGCTCGGTGCCCTGGTGAGCCCGGCGGAGGTCGGGGTCTACTTCGCGGCGACGCGGATCCAGCAATTCGTCGTGTTCGTCCACTACGCCGTCAGCGCGGCGACGCTCCAGCGCTACAGCGCCGCCCAGGCACAGGCCAACCGCTTCCTGCTCGCCGAGCTGGTCCGCCGCCAGGGCCGCATGACGGCAGCCGCGACGCTCGTGGTCGGCGGCGCGATCCTGGCCGTCAGCCCCCTGCTGCTCGCCATGTTCGGCCCGGGACTCGGCGCCAGCGTGCCGATCCTGTGCATCCTGATCGCCGGCAGCGTCGGAGCGAGCCTGTTCGGGCCGGGAGAGGACCTCCTCACCATGCTGGGCGGCGAGCGGCTCTGTGCCGGCATCACCGTGGGGAGCCTCGTCGCCGCCGCAGGTCTGTGCCTCGCCCTGGTTCCGGCCTTCGGGACGCTCGGCGCCGCCATGGCGGTGGCGCTCGCGACCATGGGCCGGGCCGCCCTTCTGGCCCGGGCCGCCGGGCGGATCCACGGGCTGCCGACCCCGGTCTGGGCCACCGGGATGGCCCGATGACCGCGGCGAACCCCCTCCGCGCGCCCTCCGACGTCGCGTTCGCGCTGACCGACGCACCGGATCCCGTCGCCTGGGATGCGCTGGTCGCAGCGAGCACCGCCCCGCATCCGCATTTCGCGCGGCACGTGATCGATGCCCATCGGGCCGCAGGACTCCTGTCGGCCGCTCTGCGCTATGTCACGGTCCGCCAGGGAGACCGGCTCGTGGCGCTGCTGCCGTATGCGCCGACCCGCGACCTGTGCGGTCTCGGCAGCCGGATCCTGCGGCCGTTCCTCTCCCCCTACGTGACCGCCACCGCGTCGCTGATCGCCGACGGCCCGGACCGGACGGCCCATGCGCGGGCGCTGGTGGCCGGGCTCGAGGCGGCTTCCGGTGGCCGGGCGTGGCGCTGGCCTCTGCTGCCGACCGGAGAAGGCGCCGTGCCGGACATGCTGGCGGAAATGCGCCGGCGCGGCTGGGCGATCGGCACGGTGGCGGCCTTCGACCGGCCGGTCATGGACCGGCGCGCCGACCAAGCGGCGTTCCTCGCCGATCATCCCAACCGGGCGCGCTTCAAGGATCTGCGCCGCCGGGCGCGCCGTCTGGCGGAGACCGGCGCCGTCGCCCATGTGAGCGCCGCGGACGGACCGGACCTCGCCCGCCTCGTTGCGGCATTTCTCGATCTGGAGCGCGTCGGCTGGAAGGGAAAGGCCGGCACCGCCATGGCCTGCCGCCCGGAGAGCGCCGCGCTCGCCCGCGCCCTGTTCACGGCGACACCGGGCCCGGTCGGCGTCCGGGCCGATGCGCTGACCCTCGACGGGCGGCCGATTGCCGTCAGCCTGGCCCTGGTCACCGGCGGCACCGCGACCCTGCTGAAGACCGCCTACGACGAAGGCCTGCGCAGCCACGCCCCGGGCCTCCTGCTGGAAGCCGAGATCGTGCGGGCCTGCCACGAGACCGGCTTCGCCGAACGCCTCGACTCGGCGACGTTGGACGGTTCGGCTCTGGAAAGCCTCTACCGCGACCGGACCCCGATCGCCGAGGTCATCGCCGTTCCGCCCGGTCGGCAGGTGATCTCCCTAGAGCGGCGCGTCCGGCTCGCCCGATTCGAGCGCGACGCGCGCGCCGCCGCCAAGCGGGCGCTGCGGCGGCGCTAGATCGGCGCGGCGCAGGTCGCACCCACGGGCGCCCTGGGGAGATTTGCGAGCGCGATCTCCGGTCATCCGCCCCGGGAAGGCCGATGACGGCGCCCGTGCTCCGCGCGCAGGCCGGCCCGGCGGCGCGCCCGAGCCAGGCCGCCAGGGCGAAGCTACGCGTTGCCCGCGACCGCATCGCTCGTATTCTCCACGTCCGGTCCGCCGCACGGACCACCTGCCGGGCCACCACCGGACCGGCCCTGGGGTTTGGCGCCGGGTAGCCATGCCGCGGGAGGACCGGCAGCCGGGCCGCTCGGAACCGCGGCCCGGTCGCGTCGGGCGATCAGCGCAGAGGGGGCATCATGGACGACTGGAAAGCGGGGCTCCGGGCGGAACTGCGGGCGATCGACATCGCCACCGGCGACGCGGCTTCGGCGCAGCTGCCGGACCTGCTGCGACGCCTGAGCCGACATCAAGCCGGGCTAGGTCGCAACCCTGTCCTGTCCCTCTATCGCCAATGGCGCATCCGGAGCTTGGCGCGGGCCGTGGCGGATGCGCGCTGGCACGTGGAACAGGGGCGCCGCGCGCGCCTCGGCGGTCTCGATCCGCGGTCGTGAGAGGGTGCGGTCAGGCCGCGGCGGATCGGCCGGCCGCGCCGCGACCCGACCGCGGCGTCTCACTCAGGGTCTTTAACCCGGGGCCGGCCGCCGCGAGGGGGACCGGCGGATCCAAACGGTCGGCCGGCACGGCCGGCAGGCGCACGAGGACGATCGTGCCCACCGTTTCCTCGGAACGGATCCGAAGCGAACCGCCATGCAGCTCGACCATCGAGCGGGTGATGGCGAGGCCCAAACCCGATCCCTTGTGGCTGCGTGTCATTTGCGTCTCGACCTGGGTGAAGGGCCGGCCGAGCCGGTCGAGATCGGAGCGCGGAATGCCGATGCCGTTGTCCTCGATGTACAGATGCGTGCACGCCCCGGCACGGCGCGCGCGCACCGCGACGCGCCCGCCGGCGGGCGTGAACTTCACGGCGTTCTGCAGGAGGTTGGCGAGGATCTGCCGGATCGCCTGCGGATCGGCTAGCAGGTCCAGCCCGGACGTCACGTCGACGCTGACGGTGATCGCCTTCTCGCGGGCGGCCGGCTCGACCGGGGCGAGCGCAGCCGTGATGGCGGCCTCCGCCGAGATCGCCTTCGGGATCAGCCGCACCCGCCGGGCCTCGAGGCGGGCCATGTCGAGGATGTCGTCGATCATGGACAGCAGATGCGAGCCGCTCTCGCGGATGTCGCGGCAATATTCGGTGTAGCGCGGGGTGCCGAGCGGGCCGAGCACGGCATTCTCCATCACGTCGGCAAAGCCGATGATGGCGTTGAGCGGCGTGCGCAGTTCGTGGCTCATATTGGCCAGGAATTCGGCCTTGGCCTGGTTCGCGGCCTCGGCGACTGCCTTCTGGTCGAGATAGCGCTCGGCGAGGTCGGCGAGCTGCTGGGTCTGAAGCTCGAGGGTCCGGCGGGACCGTTTGAGGTCCTTCACGGTCTCGATCAGTTCGCGCTCGGACGCGAGGAGCTGCTCCTGATTGCGCTTCAGGCTGGTGATATCGGTCCCAACCGAGACGTAGCCCCCATCCTTGGTGCGCCGTTCGCTGATCTGCAGCCAGCGGCCATCGGTGAGTTCGGCCTCGAAGGTCCGGGCCGCCATGCTGGTCAACGCCATGCCCGCCTCGGGTGATTCCCGACGGACCTGAGGCAGCACGCCGCGACCCATCACGTCCGTGTAGCTTCGCCCGGCCTGCGCATCCTCCGGGCTCAAGGCGTGGAGGTGGCGGAACTTGGAATTGCACAGGACCAGCCGATTGCCGGTATCCCAGAGCACGAACGCCTCCGAGATCGCCTCGACGGCGTCGCGCAGGCGCATGTCGGCCGCCGCGTTGGTCTCTTCGAGGGCCCGCTGTTCGCTGATGTCGGTGGCGATGCCGACGAGGTGGCGGCCACCATCGGCGGCGTCGGCCACGACCTCGGCCCGGGCACGCAGCCAGACATAGGCCCCGTCGGCGCCGCGCATCCGGAAGGCGTGGTCGATATGCGTCTGATTGGCGGCGAGCCCCCGGGCGAGGCTGTACAGGTCGCCATCATCGGGATGGACCAAGCCGTTGACGTCGCCGAACGAGAGATACTCGTTTTGTCGCCGGTAGCCGAGCAGCGTGTACATCGAGTCGGACCAGTAGATCCGGCCCCGGGCGATGTCCCAGTCCCACAGCCCACAGGCACCCCGGCGCAGGGCGGTCTCGAGGCGACCGCGGATCTGTTCGCGGGCGCGGTCGGCCCGGGCCGCCTGACGGGTCTGCAGCCCGTAGGCCAGTCCGACGCCGACGATCACGAGGGCGGCGGCGGCGATCAGGACGATCTGGTCGCGGGTGCGGGCGCTCCAGCCACGCAGCAGCGGCTCGATGGGCTGCAGCACCGCCACCTGGCCCGCGCCGCCCGGGAGGCTGTGCATGGCGGCGAGCACGCTCTCGCCCCCGGGGAGTTCGAGGGCCATGGCGCCGGCGCGCTCGCCGAGGCCGGAGAGCGGCTCGCTGTCGCCGAGGACGGCGGCGAGCGTCGTCCGGTCGGCGGGCAGCGGGGGATGGGCGGCGAGAATGCGGGTGTCGGGGCGGACCACCAGCAGGCGGCGGCCGGGATGCCGTTCGCTCTCCGGCATCAGCGCCCGCAGGTCCTCCGCCACGGTACCGGTCGGGTCCACCGCCCGGGCGGCCAGACGGGCGAAGCCTTCGACCTCGGCCCGGGCACCAGCCAGGATCTCGGCCCGCTGGCCCTGGATGTGAAGCGCCGCGAGCCCGACGAGGCAGGCCAGGAACACCGCCAGCGTCCCCGGCACGGCGTAGCGCAGCCAGCGTTCGGCTTGGCCGAGCCGCGGATCCCGGGTCCGCATCGGCCAGGAGATCGTGAGATTCGAATCCGCACGCGCGGAGAAGGAAGCGGAAGCCGCCTCCGGCATGGCCGAACCTCACCCGTGGGAACAGCGATCCGGTACGGGCGCCCGGCCCCCGAAGGCCCCCCGAAT
The DNA here is from genome assembly GCF_003254375.1 of Methylobacterium sp. XJLW. NCBI lineage: Bacteria > Pseudomonadati > Pseudomonadota > Alphaproteobacteria > Hyphomicrobiales > Methylobacteriaceae > Methylobacterium > Methylobacterium sp. XJLW. The sequence continues at coordinate 4,162,057 of NZ_CP016429.1, forward strand.
CTGAGTGAATACAATCACCTCGGGGGGCCGTTTGTCCACGGGTTTTTTACCATAACGACTTGACGCCCGTCGGGTGTTGCGCGGCCGCCCGGGAATCAATTTCTACCGCAGGTTCAGACGCTTAGCCGTCTCCAAGGGTGCGGGCGAGGATGTCGGCCGTGTCCCGGGAAAGGCCGGGGATCGCCTTGATCCCATTCAGCATTTCGACCGCTTTGGCGCCGCGTGATTTTTCCAGCCGACGCCATGATCCGAAGGCCGTGAGGAGCCGCGCGGCAACCTGTGGGTTGGTCGAATCAAGCGCCGCGACCGTATCGGCCACGCGGGCGAAGCCCGACCCGTCCGGCCGGGCGAACTGGGTCGGGTTGCCGAACGCGAAGCTTCCGATCAGCGCCCGGACGCGGTTCGGATTGGTCATGGTGAAGGCAGGGTGCTCCTGGAGCCGGGCGATCCGGTCGAGCGTGCCGGGTTCCGGGATCTGGGCCTGGATGGCAAACCACTTGTCGAGAACGAGGGGTTCGTCGGCGTAGCGCGTTGCGAACTCCGCGAGGGCAACCTCGCGGGTCTCGCCCGGAATCAGCGCCAGGGTGCCTAGGGCGGCGAGCCGGTCGGTCATGTTGGTCGCCTCGGCCAGCCGCTCGGCGGCGCGGGCCGCGCCGGTCCGGGGATCCCCGGCGGCGATCAGGTCGAGGGCAGCGTTGCGGAGCGACCGGCGCCCCGCCGAGGCGGCGTCGGGGCTGTAAGGGACACCCGCGTCCGGCACGAGCGCCGCGTCGATCGCTTCGAGCCGCGGCCGCAGGACCTGGCCGAGACGGGTCCGCAGATCGGAACGCCCCCGGTGGATGGCGTCGGGATCGACCTCGGCCGGGACGGCGTCGGCGGCCTCGCCTTCGCTCGGCAGCGCCAGGACCAGCGCCGCGAAGGCCGGGTCGGCCAGGGCCTCGCCGTCGAGGAAGCGGCCGAGCGCCGCCGCGAAGGCCTCGGTCCGGTCGGCGTCCGGGTCGAGGATCAGCCGCAGCGCCACGTCCTGCGCGGCCTGCCAGCGATTGAAGGGGTCGCTGTCCTGTGCCAGGAGCAGCATCCGCTGCGCATCCGTCAGGCCGAGATCGAGCTTCACCGGCGCGGAGAAGTCGCGCAGGAGCGACGGGACCGGCTCCTCGGCGACGGCGTCGAACACGATCGCGGACTCCGGGCGGTCGAGCACGTAGACACCGTCCCGCACATCCGGGCAGGTGGCGCCGGTCAGTGGCCCCGTGGCCCCCACGAGGCCGAGGGCCACGGGGATGACCAGGGGTGTCTCGTCGGAGTCGGCGGTGCCGGGCAGGCTCTGAGCGAGTTGGAGGGTGTAACGCGCGGCGGCCGGATCGTAGGCGGCCGTGACGGCGAGGCGGGGCGTACCGGGGCGCTCGTACCAGCGGGCGAACGCATCGAGGTCGCGCCCCGTCACGGCCGCGAAGGCCGCGAGGAAATCCTCCACGGTGGCGGCGCGCCCGTCGTTGTCGGCGAAGTAGCGGTCCATGCCGGCCCGGAAGGCCTCGGGACCGATCAGGGTCCGCAGCATCCGGACGATCTCGGCGCCCTTGTCGTAGACGGTCGCCGTGTAGAAGTTGTTGATCTCGGCATAGGCCCGCGGCCGCACCGGATGCCGCAGCGGCCCGGCATCCTCGGGGAACTGACGCGCCCGCAGCGAGCGCACCTCGGCGATGCGATGCACCGGCCTGGAGCGCATGTCGGAGGAGAATTCCTGGTCGCGGAAGACCGTGAGACCCTCCTTCAGGCAGAGCTGGAACCAGTCCCGGCAGGTGACGCGGTTGCCGGACCAGTTGTGGAAGTACTCGTGGGCAATGATCGCCTCGATGGCGGCGTAATCGCCATCGGTGGCGGTCTCGGGGCTGGCCAGCACGTACTTGTCGTTGAAGATGTTGAGGCCCTTGTTCTCCATGGCGCCCATGTTGAAGTCGGACACCGCGACGACGTTGAACACGTCGAGGTCGTAGGCGCGGCCGAAGGCCGTCTCGTCCCAGGCCATGGAGCGGATGACGGCGTCCAGGGCGTAGCCCGCCCGGTCCTCCTTGCCGGGCTCGACGTAGACCGCGCAGCTGACGGTGCGGCCCTCCATCGTGGTGAAGGGGGTCTCGACCTTCCCGAGCCGGCCGCCCACGAGGGCGAACAGGTAGGCGGGCTTGGGGTGCGGATCGTGCCAGAGGGCGTAATGGCGGCCGGGCCCGGCATCGCCGGCCTCGACGGGATTGCCGTTGCCGAGCAGGACGGGCGCCTCGGTCCGGTCGGCCTCGATGCGCGTGGTGTAGACCGCCAGCACGTCGGGACGATCGAGGAAGTAGGTGATCCGCCGGAAGCCGTCCGCCTCGCACTGGGTGCAGTAGACCCCGTTCGAGCGGTAGAGCCCCATCAGCTTGGTGTTGGCGGTCGGATCCACCTCCGTAACGAGGCGCAGCGCGAAGGGCCGCGGAGGCGGATCGCGGAGGATGAAGCCGGACGGCGTCGCCGCGTAGACGTCGGGCGCCAGCGGCGCCCCGTCGAGTTCGGCCGAGACCAGCCGGAGATCGTCGCCGTCGAGGGTGAGCGGAGCCGCCGGCACACCGGCCGGGTTCGGCCGCAGCGTCAAGGTCGCGTCGATGCGGGTCGCGTGCGGGTCGAGACGGATGTCGAGGTCGACCCGATCGATCAGGTAGTCGCTGGGCCGGTATTCCTCGAGGCGGATCAGCGGCGGCGTCTCGGTGCGCATTCGGCTCACTCCGGGTGCGGGATGGGCCCGTTCTGGTCCCTCGGCGCGCGCGGCGCAACGATCGGAGCTGCCGAAACGGCCCCGGAGAGACAGCGCGCCGTCGGGACAGCCTTCGCGCGTCAAACCGATCCGATCACCGCGCCGCATCGCCCGGCGCTGGCGGCCGGCCGCGGCAACGGACGCGTCCGCGGTCGTCTTTTGGCGGTAGCCTCCCTCGCGCCGGACGCCGGATCGTCACGGGACGCAGGAGCGCCAGGGTCGATTTATGGCCCGTCCGGCGCGCGCGGCCTTCTCACCGCCGGGCCGGCCGCTAGCTAGCGGTGGCGATCAGCCGGAGGCGGGACGCGCGTCCCGAACAGGACGCACGATCCACCTCCGACCAGCCACAGGATAGGTCCGATGGAATACCTGCACACCATGGTCCGGGTCGCCGACCTCGACCGGGCCCTCGCCTTCTACGTCAACACGTTCGGCCTGAAGGAGGTCCGCCGCGTCGAGAACGAGAAGGGGCGCTTCACCCTCGTGTTCCTGGCCGCCCCCGGCGACGTCGAGCGGGCCACGGCCACACGATCCCCGCTCATCGAGCTGACCTACAATTGGGATCCGGAAACCTACTCGGGCGGGCGCAACTTCGGCCATCTCGCCTATCAGGTGGACGACATCTACGCCTTCTGCGCGCGGCTGCAGGAGAAGGGCGTGACCATCAACCGCCCGCCGCGCGACGGCTACATGGCCTTCGTGAAGTCGCCGGACGGCATCTCCATCGAGATCCTCCAGAAGGGCGGCGCCAAGGCGCCGCAGGAGCCGTGGACGTCCATGGAGAACACCGGCACCTGGTAGCGCGGGTCGACTCCCTTGACCCGGACGGCCCCGCGGGCGCATCTGCCCGCGGATCAGCCGGCCGGGCGGCCGCTCCGGACGCGCGAGTGTCCGGGGAGGAAAGTCCGGGCTCCATGGAGAGACGGTGCCGGATAACATCCGGCGGGGGCGACCCCAGGGACAGTGCCACAGAAAGCAGACCGCCCCGGATCCGTCCGGGGTCAGGGTGAAAGGGTGCGGTAAGAGCGCACCGCGGACGCGGCAACGCGGACGGCACGGCAAACCCCACCGGGAGCAAGACCGAATAGGGGCGGCGCGCCCTTCGCGAGAAGGGCAGGCCGGCTCTCCAGGCCAGTCGCCCGGGTTGGTTGCTCGAGGCGGTCGGCAACGACCGTCCCAGAGGAATGGCCGCCACGTCGGCGCGCGCGAGCGCTCCGGCCCTACAGAACCCGGCTTATAGGCCGGCTGATCCACATCCCGATAAGCCCTGCGTCCTCAACGCCTTATCGGCCCGGCGCCGCGCCCGCGCCGCAGCACGCCGCGCCGAAGATTCCGGTGCGGAAAAAACCTTCGGTTAACCTTGCCGGGTTCAGATCGTTCGGCGCGGCAGCGCCAAGCTTGTGCGTTGACGATCCTCCGAGGCCCATGATACCCGGCATCCTCCCGTCAACGGCGTGTATCGGATCGCCGGGCGCAACCTGCCTTCCTGCAGGTCCCGTCCGTGCGCGGCGTTTTGCGCGCTCCGCATCCGGTGCCGTTCCCGTCACGCGCGCCGCGCTCGCGCGGCCCGGCACAGGGCACCATGAGACGCACGAGCCGCTTCCGCGTCCGGATCTCCGGACCGCGCCGATCCTCCGCCGGTTCTCGCAACCCGCGTCGCGCCCCGTCGGCGAGGCGCCCGTGAGCCGGCGCCGTCCTTCTCCCGAGAGCTCGCCCCGCCACAGCGGCGCCGTCGCGCCGTCGGAACCGCACGTGCCGGTCCTCCTCGATGAAGTCGTCGAGGCGCTCGGCACCGCGGGCGGGATCGCGGTCGACGGCACGTTCGGTGCCGGCGGCTATACCCGCGCCCTCCTGGCGGCGGATCCGGACCTGCAGGTCGTCGCGATCGATCGGGACCCCACGGCGATCGCAGCCGGGCAGGCGCTCGTCGCGGAATCCGGGGGGCGCCTGCGCCTCCTGCCCGGCCGCTTCGGCGCGCTCGACACCCTCCTGGCGGAGACGGGTCTCGCGCAGGTCGACCGGGTGGTCCTCGATATCGGCGTCTCCTCGATGCAGCTCGACGTGCCGGAACGGGGCTTCTCGTTCCGGAGCGACGGGCCCCTCGACATGCGCATGGGCTGCGACGGGCCGAGCGCCGCGGACCTCGTGAACGAGGCCGACGAGACCGTGCTCGCCGACATCCTCTATCATTACGGCGAGGAGCGTCGCTCGCGCGCGGTGGCACGGACCATCTTCGAGGCGCGCCGCCGCGGCCGGATCGAGACCACGGCGCAGCTCGCGGAGCTGGTCGCCAGCGTCGTGCGCGTCGAGCCCGGCAGCCACATTCACCCGGCGACGCGGACGTTCCAGGGCCTGCGCATCGCCGTGAACGACGAACTCGGCGAATTGGTGCGGGCGCTGCACGCCGCCGAGCGCGTGCTCAGGCCGGGCGGCCGGCTCGCCGTCGTGACGTTCCATTCGCTCGAGGACCGGATCGTCAAGCAGTTCTTCGCCGCGCGGAGCGGCCGCTCCGCGCAGGGCTCTCGCCATCTCCCGGGAGCCCCGGTCGAGACCGTCCGCAGCTTCCGTCTCGTCACCAAGGGCCCGGTCCTGCCGGGCGAGGCCGAGACCGCCCGCAACCCGCGCGCCCGGTCCGCCAAGCTGCGGGCTGCGGAGCGTACCGAATCCGACATTCCCGAACCGCTGGCGGCCCTGACCGCCCTGGCGAGCCTGCCGGATGCGGCCCGCGGAGGCCATCGCCGATGATCCGCCTGCTGAACCTGCTGGCGGTGGCCGGCCTCGTCGCCTCGGCGATCTACGCCTACTCGATCAAGTACGACACGCTCTACCAGGGCGGTCAGGTCTCCAAGCTCCAGACGGCCCTGCACAAGGAACGGCAGGCGATCGCCGTGCTGCGTGCCGAGTGGCAGCTTCTGACCCGGCCCGACCGCCTCCAGGCGGCCGTCGACAAACATCTGGCTCTGGAGCCGATCGGCACCAGCCACTTGGCGCGCCTCTCGGACCTGCCCGCCCGACAGGAGCGCGGAGACGAGATCGGCCGCCTGCTCGCCGCCACGGCGACCCCCAAAGACAAGGGCACGATCGAGCCGCGAACGACCGGCGCGATCACCCGCACCGTCACCACGACCCGCACCCCGCCGACGGCTTCGAGGTAATCCCCCGTGTCCGATGACGCCGCCCAGACCCTAGAGCCGACGGTCGAGCCCGCCGTGTCGGACCACGAGGCCGCGCTTCTCGAGGCTGCCGCGCTGGCGCATGCCGCGGGCGCGCCGCGCCCTGTCGAGGAGGAGGCGCGCGAGCCGGTGCCGCCGTCGGAGCGCGCAAAGCTGCTCCTGCGGAGCATGTTCCGGCTGGCCATCGAGCGCTCGCACATGCGCGTCGCCCTGGTCGGCCTGGTCTTCGTGGGCGTGTTCGGGACGATCTCCGCCAAGCTCCTGATGATGGCGATCTTCGGGGATCCGCCCAGCCAGGAGCACCGGGTCGCGGCCGCATCCTCGACCGCCTTCCGGCCCGACATCATCGACCGGAACGGCGAGATCCTGGCCACCGACATCCGCACGGTCTCGGTCTTCGCCGAACCCGGGAACATCTACGACAAGGACGAGGCGGTGGAACTCCTCACCGCGGTCCTGCCGGAACTCAACGCCTCCGAGCTGCGCGCCAAGCTCACCCAGCGCAAGGACAAGAAGGGCGCCGGCTTCGTCTGGGTGAAGCGCGAGCTGACCCCGAAGCAGCAGGCCGAGGTCCACCGGCTCGGCATCCCGGGCATCGGCTTCCTGCCCGACCACAAGCGCGTCTACCCGAACGGCGTCGCGGCCGCCCACATCCTGGGCGCGACGAACCTCGACGGCATCGGCATCGCCGGCATGGAGAAGTACATCGACTCCACCGGCCTGCAGGCCCTCAACAGCTTCGGGCTGATCAACAAGCAGGCGGACCTGAAGCCGGTGCAGCTGTCGATCGACCTGCGCGCGCAGTTCGCCGTCCGCGACGAGCTGGCCTGGGGCATCGACCACTTCAAGGCCAAGGCCGGCGCCTCCATGATCCTCGACGTGAAGACCGGCGAGGTCATCGCGCTCGTGTCCATGCCCGATTTCGACCCGAACGATCCCAAGGATGCGCTCTCGCCGGATCGCATCAACCGCATGAATGTCGGCGTCTACGAGATGGGCTCGACCTTCAAGGCGATGACGCTCGCCATGGCGCTCGATTCCGGAAAGTACAACGTCAACTCGACCTTCGACACCCGGGGCGGCGTGCTGAACTGGGGCCGCCAGAAGATCCACGAGTACCACGGCACCAACCGCGTCATCACCATGCCGGAGGTGTTCACCCACTCCTCCAACATCGGCTCCGCCAAGATGGCGCTCGGCGTCGGCGTGCCCGGTCACAAGGCTTTCCTGAAGAAGATGGGCCTGCTCGACCGGCTGCGGACCGAGCTGCCCGAGAGCGCGGCGCCGATCGTTCCGTCCCGCTGGACCGAGATCAACACCATCACCATCGCGTTCGGCCACGGCATCGCGGTGGCGCCGATCCAGGCGGCGGCGGCGGTGGCGGCCATCGCCAACGGCGGCGACCTGATCACCCCGACCTTCCTCAAGGCGAACCCCGACGACAAGGCGCGATCCACCCACGTCCTGTCGGGCCAGACCTCCGAGGCGATGCGCTACATCATGCGGCTCAACGCCTCCGAGGGCTCGGCCAAGAAGGCCGCGGTCCCGTACTACTTCGTCGGCGGCAAGACCGGCACGGCCGAGAAGGTGATCGGCGGACGCTACATTCACAACCGCCTGTTCACGACCTTCATGGCGGCGGCGCCGATGAACGACCCGAAGTACCTGTTCGTCACGATCATGGACGAGCCGCAGGGCCTGCCGGAATCCGGCGGCTATGCCACCGCGGCCTGGAATTCCGGCGTGGTCACCGGCAAGGTGATCGAGCGCGTGGCGCCGATCCTCGGCCTGCCGCCGCAATTCGAGCCGCCGGTGAGGCCGTTCCCGCAGATGGTCAAGCTCAACGCCTACCACGTCAACCAGCTCGGCGGCCCATGAGGGTGGATTCATGAGTGCGCGGCTCGCCGACCTCTTCCCCGAGGCCACCGGCCCGGCCGCGGACCTGACCGTATCGGACCTCACGGCCGACAGCCGGCAGGTCGCCACCGGCACGGTGTTCGTGGCGGTGCCGGGCACGAAGGCCGATGGCCGGCGCTTCGCCGCGCAGGCCGCCCAGCGCGGCGCCGCCGCGGTGGCCGGGGAGGGGCCCCGCCCCGCCGACCTGCCGGACGCGGTCGCCTGGATCCCGGTCGCCGACGCGCGCCGGTCGCTCGCTCTCGCCGCGGCCCGCCTCGCCGGCGCGCAGCCCGGGACCGTGGTGGCCGTCACCGGCACCGCCGGCAAGAGTTCGGTGGCCGACTTCGTGCGCCAGATCCTGGCCCGCCTCGGCCGCGACGCCGCGAGCCTCGGCACCGTCGGAATCGTCACGAACCGCGGCGCGCAGTACGGCTCCCTGACCACCCCGGACCCGGTGACGCTGCACCGGACGCTGGCGCGTCTCGCCGCCGAGGGCGTCACCGACCTCGCCATGGAGGCCTCCTCCCACGGGATCGAGCAGCGCCGGCTCGACGGCGTGCGCCTCGACGCGGCGGGCTTCACCAATCTCGGGCGGGACCATCTCGACTACCACGCGAGCATCGAGGAGTACCTCGCGGCCAAGCTGCGCCTGTTCACAGACCTGCTGCCGCCGGGCTGCCCGGCCATCGTCAATGCCGACGGCGCCTATGCCGAGCGGGTGATCGCCGCGGCCGAAGGCGCAGGGCGTCCGGTCCGCACGGTCGGGCGGGGCGGCCGGGATCTGCACGTCGAATCCGTCCGGACCGAGGGGTTCGCGCAGGCCGCCCGGGTCCTGTTCGCCGGCCGGGCCCGGGATCTGCGCCTGCCGCTCGTCGGCGAATTCCAGGTGGAGAACGCCCTGGTGGCGGCCGGCCTCGCCCTCGCCACACCGGCGGGCGCCGCCGATCCCGACGGCGTCTTCGCCGCGCTCGACCATCTCACCGGCGTCCCCGGCCGCATGGAGCGGATCGGCGAGGCGCGGGGCGGGCTCTGCCTCGTCGACTACGCCCACAAGCCGGAGGCCCTGGAGAGCGTGCTCGCCGCGCTCCGCCCGTTCGCGTCGGGCCGGCTGATCGTGGTCTTCGGCTGCGGCGGCGACCGCGACCGGGGCAAGCGGCCGCTGATGGGCGCCATCGCGAAGCGGCTCGCCGACGTCGTCATCGTCACGGACGACAACCCGCGCACCGAGGATCCCGCCACCATCCGCCGGGCGATCCTGGACGCCGCTCCGGGCGCAGAGGAGATCGGCGACCGCTCCGAGGCGATTCACGGCGCCGTCGGCCGGCTCGGACCGGGCGATGTCCTGGTCGTGGCCGGCAAGGGCCATGAAACCGGCCAGATCGTGGGGGATCGCACGCTGCCGTTCTCGGACCATGCGGTCCTGCGTGCCGCGATTGCCGCGGCGGCCTGAGGACGACGGGGGAATCGACGATGACCGCACTCTGGACGCGGGAGGAGCTGGAATCCGCGACGGGCGGCCGACTGATCGGCCCCGCGCGCGCCATCGGCGGCGCCTCGATCGACACCCGCACGCTCCAGCCCGGCGACCTGTTCTTCGCGATCCGCGGCGATGCACGCGACGGCCACGACTTCGTTCCCGACGCCCTGGGCCGCGGGGCCGGCGCCGCGGTGGTGAGCGCGTCCCGCCTCGGGGACCTCGCGTCCCACGGTCCCGTCCTGGCGGTGCCCGAAGCGGGCGCCGACCCGGTACTCACCGCGATGGTGCGTCTCGGCGCCGCCGCCCGCGCCCGGACAGGCGCGCAGGTCGTGGCCGTCACCGGCTCGGTCGGCAAGACCGGGACCAAGGAGGCGCTGCGCCACGTCCTGGCCGAGCAGGGGGAGACCCACGCCTCGGCGGCCTCCTACAACAATCATTGGGGCGTGCCCCTGACCCTGGCGCGGATGCCGCGCTCCACGCGCTACGGCGTGTTCGAGATCGGCATGAACCACGGCGGCGAGATCGTGCCGCTGACCGCCCAGGTCCGCCCCGACATCGCGCTCATCACCACCATCGCGCCCGCCCATATCGAACACTTCGCCTCGCTCGCCGCCATCGCGGACGCCAAGGGCGAGATCTTCTCCGGGCTCCAGCCCGGCGGCGTGGCGATCGTCAACCGCGACGTCCCGCATTTCGACCGGCTCGCGGCCCACGCGCAGGCCTCCCGGGCGGGACGGGTCGTCACCTTCGGCGAGCACCCGGATTCCGACGTGCGCGCCCTGAAGATCGTGCTCCGCCCCGACCTGTCGGTGATCGACGCGGCGGTGATGGGCCAGCCCGTCACCTACAAGCTCGGCACGGCCGGACGGCACGCGGCGCTGAACTCGCTCGGCGTCATGGCGGTGGTCCACAGCCTCGGGGCCGACCTCGCCCGCGCCGCCCTGTCTCTGGGCAGCCTGACGCCGCCGGCGGGCCGCGGCGAGCGCACCGCCCTCGAGATCGGTGGCGGCACCGCCTACCTCGTGGACGAGAGCTACAACGCCAACCCCGTCGCGGTCCGCGCGGCGCTGGCGACGCTCGCCGGGATCGAGACCGGACCCCGCGGACGCCGGATCGCGGTGCTGGGCGACATGCTGGAACTCGGCGCCGCCGCGCCCGACCTGCACCGCGGCCTCGCGGAGGCGATCGAGGCGGCACGGATCGACCTCGTCTTCACGGCCGGTCCGCTGATGCGCCACCTGTTCGAGGCCCTGCCGGTGAGCCGCCGCGGCGCCGTGACCGACACCGCCGCCGACCTGCTCGAGCCGCTCGCCCGGAATCTCAGATCCGGCGACGTCGTCATGGTAAAGGGATCGAACGGCAGCCGCATGGGCCGGATTGTCGAGGCGCTGAAAGCCCGCTACGCGGTCGATCCGACCCGGCGGACCCAGGCCGTCCCGTGACCGGCACGTCCGCGCGTTCGGCGCAGCCGGCGCCGCTCCCCGAAACCTGAGCCTGAACAAGGGGGCCGAGCGCCCGGATGCTGTACCTTCTCTCGGACCTGAGCAGCGCCTTCACGCCGCTCAACGTGTTCCGCTACATCACCTTCCGCACCGGCGGCGCGCTGTTCACCGCGGGCCTGTTCGTGTTCTGGTTCGGCCCCTGGATCATCTCGCTGCTGCGGATCCGCCAGGGCAAGGGTCAGCCGATCCGCGAGGACGGGCCGCAGACCCATCTGCTGACCAAGCGCGGCACGCCGACCATGGGCGGCCTGATGATCCTGGCCGGCGCCGTCGTGGCGATCCTGCTCTGGGCCAACCCGCGCAACCACTATGTCTGGGTGACGCTGACCGTCACGCTCGGCTTCGGTGCGATCGGCTTCTACGACGATTACCTCAAGGTCACGAAGCAGTCGCACAAGGGGTTCTCGGGCAAGTTCCGCCTCGCCCTGGAGGCCGTGATCGCCATGGCGGCCTGCTTCACCGTCGCGGTCTATTCCCCCGCCGCCCTCCAGAACCAGCTCGCCTTCCCGGTGTTCAAGGACGCCCTCCTCAATCTCGGCTGGTTCTACCCGCTGTTCGGCGCCTTCGTGATCGTCGGAGCAGGCAATTCCGTGAACATGACCGACGGCCTCGATGGCCTGGCGATCGTGCCGGTGATGATCGCCTGCGGCACCTTCGGGTTCATCGCCTATCTCGTCGGCAACTCGTTCACCGCCAGCTATCTGCAGGTGAACTACGTCCGCGACACGGGCGAACTGGCCGTGGTCTGCGGCGCGGTGATCGGTGCCGGTCTCGGCTTCCTCTGGTTCAACGCGCCGCCGGCCCAGATCTTCATGGGTGACACCGGCTCCCTGGCGCTGGGCGGCCTGCTGGGCTCCATCGCGGTGGCGACGAAGCACGAGATCGTCCTGGCCATCGTCGGCGGGCTGTTTGTCCTGGAGATGATGTCGGTGATCATCCAGGTTGCCTCGTTCAAGCTCACGGGCAAGCGCGTCTTCCGCATGGCGCCGATCCACCACCATTTCGAGCAAAAGGGCTGGAAGGAGCCGCAGGTGGTGATCCGCTTCTGGATCATCGCGGTGATCCTGGCGATGGCCGGTCTGGCGACGCTGAAGCTGCGCTGAAAAACTGTGCTAGAGGGGCGATGAAAGTGGGCGATCCCACGCTCGCCCTCATCCTGAGGTGCTGCGCAGCAGCCTCGAAGGAGCCCTCCAGCCGGCCACGCGATCCCTGGAGCCCTTCGAGACCTCCGCCGCGCGCCGGCACGACGGGATGAGACGGCGGGCGGGATCGGCCGGGTTCGGCTGCCGCATCCAGAGTTCCGCATGACCCCCGTCACCGTCTTCCAGGAAAAGACCGTCGCCCTGTTCGGACTCGGCGGCTCCGGACTTGCCACGGCCCTGGCGTTGAAGGCCGGCGGCGCGGGGGTGCAGGCCTGGGACGACAATGCCGACAGCCTCGCGCGGGCGCGGGAGGCCGGGATCGAGACGCGGGACCTGCGCGAGGCCGACTGGTCCGGCTTCGCCGCCCTCGTGCTCAGCCCGGGCGTGCCGCTGACCCATCCCGAGCCGCACTGGAGCGTCAGGCTCGCCCGGGACGCGGGCGTCGCGATCATCGGCGACATCGAGCTGTTCTGCCGGGAGCGGCGGGCCCAGGCGGCGGGGGCGCCGTTCGTGGCGATCACCGGGACCAACGGCAAGTCGACCACCACGGCGCTGATCGCCCATGTCCTCGCCCAGGCGGGCCGCGACGTTCAGATGGGCGGCAATATCGGCACCGCGATCCTGTCGCTGGAGCCCCCCGCGGCGGACCGCGTCCACGTGATCGAGATGTCGTCGTTCCAGATCGACCTGACGCCGAGCCTCGACCCGAGCGTCGGCGTGCTGATGAATATCACCCCCGACCATCTCGACCGCCACGGCACCATGGAGCAGTACGCGGCCATCAAGGAGCGCCTGATCCAGGGCGCCGGCCTCGCGGTGGTCGGCATCGACGACGCGCCGAGCCGGGCGATCGCCGACCGGCGCGGCGCCGACCTCGTGCGCGTCCACGTGCCCCACGGCGACGTGCTGTGCACCGACGCGCTGACGGTGCGCGAGGGGATCGTCCGCGACGTCGACGGCACGGCGCTCGCGGACGTCAATGGGATCGGCTCCCTCCGGGGGGCACATAACTGGCAGAATGCAGGCGTTGCGGTGGCGGTGGCGCGGGCCCTCGGCCTGTCGCCGGAGCAGATCCAGGCGGGTCTGACGTCCTTTCCGGGCCTGCCGCACCGGATGGAGGAGGTGGGACGGCGCGGCCACGTCCTGTTCGTCAACGATTCCAAGGCGACCAACGCCGATTCCACCGAGAAGGCGCTCACCGCCTTCCGGGACATCCACTGGATCCTCGGCGGCAAGGCCAAGGAGGGCGGCATCTTCCCGCTGGTGCCGTATTTCGAGCGGGTCGCCCACGCCTACCTGATTGGCGCCGCCTCGGATGCCTTCGCGGCGACCCTGGAGGGCGCAGTGCCCTACACCCGCTGCGAGACGCTCGAGAACGCCGTCCCGAAGGCTGCCGAGAACGCCGCCGCCTCGGGCGCGCCGGAGCCGGTGGTGCTGCTGTCGCCGGCCTGCGCGTCCTACGACCAGTTCCGGAACTTCGAGATCCGCGGCAACCGCTTCCGCGAGCTGGTCCAGGCGCTGCCCTGAGGGTGCGCCGCTCTCAGCGCGCGAGAACCTTGGCGGCGTCGCGGGTGGTGCCGACCGCCTGCGAGACGTTGGCCACCGACTGGACGATCGCCCCGATATTGCCGGTGATGGCCGTGACGGCGCCCGCGGCGCTCTGCATGTTCTCGGCGAGGTCCCGGGTCACGGTGCTCTGCTCCTCGATGGCGGCCGCGGTGGCCACCACGGTCTCGCGCATCACCGAGACCGAGGATCCGATCGAACTGAGCGCCTGCACGACCTCCTGCGAGACGCGCTGCACGCTGGCGATCTCGCCGTTGATCTGGCCGGTGGCGCGCGCCGCCTGATCGGCCAGCGCCTTCACCTCCGAGGCCACGACCGCGAAGCCGCGGCCCGCCGCCCCCGCCCGGGCGGCCTCGATGGTGGCGTTCAGCGCCAGCAGGTTGATCTGGCCGGCGATATCCCGGATCAGGCCGACGATGCCGGTCATCGCGGTGGCGGTCTCGGCGAGGCGCTTGGTGTGGCCATCCGCGTCCTGGACGCAGGCATAGGCGGTGTCGGTGGCGCCCTGGGAGCGCACGATGCTCTGGGACATCTCCGCCACCGACGCCGCGAGTTCCTCGGCCGCGGCCGCGACGGTCTGGACGTTGCCGGCGGTGGAATCCGCCGCCGACGAGGCCAGCGCGGCCGCCTTCGTCGAATGCGTCACCGCCTGCTCGATCTCGCCGAAATTCTGGTCGATGAGCGTCCGGAGATTGGCGAGCAGCCGGACCTGATCGCTGATGTCGGTGGCGAACTTCACCACCTTGTAGGGGCGTCCGGCGGCATCGAGGATCGGGTTGTAGGAGGCCTGGATCCAGACCTCGCGGCCGTCCTTGCCGATCCGCCGGAACTGGGCGGCCTGATAGGTTCCGTTCCGCAGGGCCGCCCAGAAGGCCCGGTACCCCTCGCTCTCGCGGTGGGCGGGGTCCACGAACAGGCTGTGATGCTGCCCGATCACCTCGTCGCGGGTGTAGCCCATCGCGGTCAGGAAATTGTCGTTGACCGCCGTCACCGTGCCGTCGAGATCGAAGGCGATGACCGCCTGCACCTTGTCGATCGCGGCGATCTGGCCGGCGCGGTCGGCCTCCTCGGTCCGCTGCTGCGTGATGTCGGTGGCGAACTTCACCACCTTGTAGGGGCGGCCGCGGACGTCGAGCATCGGATTGTACGAGGCCTGGATCCAGATCGGCCGGCCGCCGCGGCCGACCCGCTGAAATTGACCGGATTCGAATGCGCCGGACCGAAGGCGTTCCCAGAAGGCCCGGTAGTCCGGCGCGTCCCGCTGGGCCGGATCCATGAACAGGCTGTGGTGCTGCCCGACGATCTCGGGCAGCGTGTACCCGACGACGTCGAGGAAATTGCGGTTCGCCGAGAGGATCCGCCCGGCCAGATCGAACTCGATCACGCCCTGAACCCGGTCGAGGGCCGCGAGCTTGGCATGCGCTTCACGGACGTTCAGGGCAGAAAACATGGCGCGTCGGCTTCCTCTGGGCGGGCCAGGCGCAGCGCGCCTCGACCCGCCGGGGGTACACCTGAAAGTTGCAATGGGAAGATTAACATAGGGTGTCTTTATACCAGTATAAAACCGGTCGAATACAGCACTCCACCGCAGGCCGGTTTCGCGGCGGCCGAAAGCCCACGCGGCGACCATAAGGCTCCGTTTACCATTCCTGCACAGGATCAGGCCCGACCCGCGCGGATCGGCATCCGCGCGGCCTGGAGTCGTTGCCCGGCATGATGTCACGCGCGGAACGCACGCCCCTGACGGACTGGTGGTGGACCGTGGACCGCGGTCTGCTCGCGGCCCTGTTCGCGCTGATGATCGCGGGTCTGGTCTTCCTGATGGGCGGCGGCCCCCCGGTGGCCGAACGCATCGGCCTCCCGACCTTCTACTTCCTCAACCGGCAGGCGATGTACCTCGCGCCGACCATCCTGCTGATCTGCGCGGTGTCGTTCCTGTCGCTGCGCGGCATCCGGCGGCTCGCGCTGGTCACCTGGGTCTGCGGCGTCGTCCTGTGCCTGCTCGCCGGCAAGTTCGGGCCCGAGATCAAGGGCGCGCACCGCTGGATCCAGTTCGGCTCCTTCGGCCTGCAGCCCTCGGAGTTCGTGAAGCCCGCCTTCGTGGTCGTCGCCGCCTGGGCCTTCTCGGAAGGCGCCCAGCGCCGCGACATGCCGGGCGGGATCCTCGCCCTGCTGCTGCTGCCGATCACCATCGTGCCGCTGCTGCTCCAGCCCGATTTCGGCCAGACCATGCTGATTACCATGGTGTGGTGCGCGCTGTTCTTCGTGGCCGGCCTCCACCTGATCTGGGTGGCCGTCCTCGGCGTGCTGGGCCTCGGAGGCGTGTTCGCTGCCTATCTGTTCTTCCATCACGTGCGTGAGCGCTTCAACAAGTTCCTCGACCGGGATTCCGGCGGCGGCTTCCAGGATTTCTGGTCGCGGGAATCCTTCCGCTCGGGCGGCTGGTTCGGCACCGGACCGGGGGAGGGCGTGGCCAAGCGCCACCTGCCCGACGCGCATACCGACTTCATCTTCTCGGTCACCGGCGAGGAGTTCGGCGTGATCGTCTGCCTGTGCCTCGTGGCCCTGTTCGCCTTCATCGTCCTGCGCGGCCTCAAGCTCGCCCGCCGCACCGACGACACCTTCTCGCGGCTAGCGATCACCGGCCTGACCACGCTGTTCGGCCTCCAGGCCTGCATCAATATGGCGGTGAACACCCAGCTGATGCCCGCCAAGGGTATGACGCTGCCCTTCGTCTCCTACGGCGGCTCCTCGCTGATCTCGCTGGCGCTCGGCACCGGCTTCCTCGTCGCCCTGACCCGCAAGCGTCCCCGCACCGTGATGCTCAGCCAGAAGCCCCCCGGCACCGCGCCCGCCACCGTCGCCGGAGTGATGCGGTGACGGTCTTCACCCCCACGATCCTGCTCTGCGCGGGCGGCACCGGCGGACACCTTTTCCCGGCCGAGAGCCTCGCCCACGCGCTGCGCGCCCGCGGCATCCGGGTGGCCCTCGCCACCGACGCCCGGGTCGATGCCATCGCGTCCGAGTTCCCGGCCTCCGAGGTCGTCACCATCGCCTCGGCGACGCCGTCCGGCCGCTCGCCGCTGAAGCGGGCCGGCGCCGTGCTGACGCTCGGCCGCGGCTTCGGCGTGGCCGCGAAGGAGATCCGACGGATCAACCCGGCCGCCATCGTGGGCTTCGGGGGCTATCCGACCGTCCCGCCGGTGCTGGCCGGCCAGATCCTGCGCGTGCCGACGATCCTGCACGAGCAGAATGCCGTGATGGGCCGGGCCAACGCCTTCCTGGCGCGGGGCGCCCGCACCATCGCCACCGGCTTCAAGGACGTGCGCGGCGTGCCCGAGAAGGCCAAAGCCCCGCGGATCCACACCGGCAACCCGCTTCGCCCGGCGGTGATCGAGGCGGCGAAGATCCCGTATCCCCCCTTCGGTCCGGATGACGCCCTGCGGCTCCTGGTCTTCGGCGGCAGCCAGGGCGCCCGGGTCATGGGCGAGGTCGTGCCCGAGGCGATCGCCCGTCTGCCCGCCGCGCTGCGCGCCCGGCTGCACCTCGTCCAGCAGGTCCGGCCCGAGGACCTGACGGCGGTGCAGAACCGCTACCTCGCCATGGGGCTTGCGGGGATCGAGGCGGCGCCGTTCTTCAAGGACCTGCCGGCCCGCATGGCCGCGAGCCACCTCGTGGTCTCGCGCTCGGGCGCCTCGACGGTCTCCGAACTGGCGGCGATCGGCCGCCCGGCGATCCTGGTCCCGCTGCCCGGCTCGCTGGATCAGGACCAGGCTGCCAACGCCGCGACCCTCGACGCGATCGGCGCGGCGCTGGCGGTGAAACAGTCGGATTTCACGCCCGAGCGCCTCGCCGCGGACCTCACGGCCTGCTTCGAGACGCCGGCAAAATTGACCGCAGCGGCCGATGCGGCCAGAAGCGCGGGCATCCATGACGCCGCCGAGAGGCTGGCCGAGGTCGTCGTCGAGACGGCCGCCCGCACCTGATCCTCCCGGGATTCCGCACCGGCGATCCCGACACCAGACGGTTCGACCCATGAAGCTGCCCGACAAGCTCGGACCCATCCACTTCATCGGCATCGGCGGTATCGGCATGTCCGGCATCGCCGAGGTGATGCACAACCTCGGCTACACGGTGCAGGGGTCGGACGCCTCGGACAACACCAATGTCCGCCGTCTCGCCGAGAAGGGCATGCGCACCTTCGTGGGCCACGACGCCCAGAACGTCGAGGAGGCGGCCCTGGTCGTCGTCTCCACGGCGATCCAGCGCGACAATCCCGAGCTGCAAGCCGCCCGGGAGCGCCGTCTGCCGGTGGTGCGCCGGGCCGAGATGCTGGCGGAGCTGATGCGCTTCAAGTCCTGCGTGGCCATCGCAGGCACGCACGGCAAGACCACGACCACGTCGCTGGTCGCGACGCTGCTGCTGGCCGGCAACCTCGACCCGACGGTGATCAACGGCGGCATCATCAACGCCTTCGGCACCAATGCCCGCATGGGCGAGGGCGACTGGATGGTGGTGGAGGCCGACGAGTCCGACGGCACCTTCCTGAAGCTGCCGGCGGACGTCGCCATCGTCACCAACATCGACCCCGAGCATCTCGATCATTTCGGCTCGTTCGATGCCGTGAAGGACGCGTTCCGGCGGTTCATCGACAACATCCCGTTCTACGGCTTCGCGGTGATGTGCATCGACCATCCGGTGGTGCAGGATCTCGTCGGCCATATCGAGGACCGGCGGATCATCACCTACGGCGAGAACCCGCAGGCGGACGTGCGCCTGATCGACGTGGACCTGCGCGGCGGCCAGAGCCGCTTCCGGGTGATGATCCGCGACCGCCGCCCCGGCTACCGGATGGAGATGGAGGACCTGGTCCTGCCGATGCCGGGCAAGCACAACGCGCTCAACGCCACCGCGGCGCTCGCCGTGGCGCACGAGCTCGGCGTGAAGCCCGACGCGATCCGCCAGGCGCTCGCCGGCTTCGGCGGCGTCAAGCGGCGCTTCACCCGCACCGGCGAGTGGAACGGCGCGACGATCTTCGACGATTACGGACACCATCCGGTGGAGATCAAGGCGGTGCTCAAGGCCGCGCGCGCCTCGACCGAGCACGGCGTGATCGCCGTGGTGCAGCCACACCGCTATACCCGGCTGCAATCGCTCTTCGACGATTTCTGCACCTGCTTCAACGATGCCGACACGGTGATCGTGGCGCCGGTCTACGCGGCCGGCGAGACGCCGATCGAGGGCTTCGACCGCGACAGCCTCGTGGCGGGCCTGCGCTCCCGCGGCCACCGCGACGCCCGGGCGCTGGAGCGGCCTGAGGAACTTTCGGGGATCATCGCGGAGCTCGCCAAGCCGGGCGACTACGTGGTGTGCCTCGGGGCCGGTACGATCACCCAATGGGCCTACGCGCTGCCGGGCGAATTGGCCGCGCGGGGACGGTAAGGGGATGCGCGGGGCCGATCCGGAACCGGCCCGTTTCCGGCGATGCCTGCGCGGATCACAGACCGAGGCCGAGCGCCGCCTCCGGTGTCGCTTGCGGGACCGGCGTCTCGGCGGGGCCGAGGTCGTCCGGCAGGAATCGATCAGGCGCTCTGTCGCGGAGTTCGACTCCCGAACGTCACGCCTGATTGGCGAGCGGACTGGCGACCACCACGCGGACAGCGACCATGGCGTTCGGGCCCCGTGGCTGACCGCACAGGGCTCTCGCGTCCTGGGGTTCTGGAACGTCGGGATCGTGAACACCGTCGCCGGCGTCCGAGACACGATCTTGTCCGTGCCGCCCCCCTCTCACCGCTTGCCGCGAGAGGGTCACGACGACCCCGTCGTCGGCACGGAACGCCCGAAGGGCGAAGGTGAGGGGGCGGCTTCAGTCAAGCCACAGCTGGAGCCGCCCCCTCACCCTCGGCTGCCGCCCCGATGCGACGACACGGTCGTCGCATCCCTCTCCCCGCAGGCGGGGAGCGGGGAGATCCAAAGATGACCGCATCCCTCCACGACCGTATCCGCGCCGCCGCGCCCGATCTTCGCGGGCGCCTGCTCGCCGACCAGCCGCTGGCCGACCTCACCTGGTTCCGGGTCGGCGGCCCCGCCGAGGTCCTGTTCACCCCGGCCGACGAGGAGGATCTCGCGCGCCTCCTCGCCACCCTGGACCCCGACGTGCCGGTCACGGTCATCGGTCTCGGCTCGAACCTGATCGTCCGCGACGGCGGGGTGCCGGGCGTGGTGGTCCGGCTCGGCGGCAAGGCGTTCGGCAGCATCGCGATCGACGGCGACACGCTGGCCGTGGGCACCGCGGTTCCCGACATGCGCCTCGCCAAGGCGGCCGCCGAGGCCGGTCTCGACGGGCTCGCCTTCTACCGCGGCATCCCGGGCTCGATCGGCGGCGCGCTGCGCATGAATGCCGGCGCGCATGGCGGCGAGACCACCGACGTGCTGGTGGAAGCGCGCGGAATCGACCGCCGGGGGGCATTGCGCACCTTCAGCCACGCCGACATGGGCTTCTCCTACCGGCATTCGGATGCCCCGGAGGACGTCATCTTCACGAGCGCCCTGTTCCGGGGCAAGCCCGGCGACCGGGCCGCCATCGAGGCGGAGATGGAGCGGGTCACGGCCGCCCGCGAAGCCGCCCAGCCGATCCGCGAGCGCACCGGCGGCTCGACCTTCGCCAATCCCGAGGGCGGCAAGGCGTGGCAGCTCGTCGACGCCGCCGGTTGCCGGGGCCTGACCCGGGGCGGCGCCCAGGTCAGCGAGATGCACTGCAATTTCCTGATCAACACCGGCCAGGCGACCGCCGCCGATATCGAGGGACTCGGCGAGGAAGTCCGTCGCCGGGTGCGCGAGACGAGCGGCGTCGAGCTGCGCTGGGAGATCCGGCGGATCGGCGCGGCGGCCGCTCCCCGGTGAGCGCGGTGTTCCCGCCTCGCCGATGCGGCCGGGATACGGTGCTCGTCTGCCACCGGTGACCGTCCGGTCCCTGCAGAGTCTGTTTGAAGCCGACCTATTCGAGGTGCCCTGATGTCCAAGCACGTCGCCGTCCTGCTGGGCGGCACCTCCGCCGAGCGCGAAGTCTCGCTCAGTTCCGGCAAGGCCTGCGCCGACGCCCTCGAAGGCGAGGGCTACCGGGTCACCCGGGTTGATGTCGGTCCCGATATCGCCTCCGTGCTGACGGCGCTCAAGCCGGACGTGGCCTTCAATGCGCTGCACGGCCCGGACGGGGAGGACGGCACGATCCAGGGTCTCCTGGAGATCCTCAGGATCCCCTACACCCATTCCGGCGTCCTCGCCTCGGCGCTCGCGATGAACAAGGAGCAGGCCAAGACCGTCATGCGCGCGGCCGGCGTCGACGTGCCGGAAGGCCGGATCGTTAACCGTCGTGAGGCCGCCAGGACACACCCCCTGCCGCCACCCTATGTGGTGAAACCCATCGCCGAGGGCTCCTCGGTGGGTGT
The DNA here is from genome assembly GCF_003254375.1 of Methylobacterium sp. XJLW. Classification (NCBI taxonomy): domain Bacteria; kingdom Pseudomonadati; phylum Pseudomonadota; class Alphaproteobacteria; order Hyphomicrobiales; family Methylobacteriaceae; genus Methylobacterium; species Methylobacterium sp. XJLW. The sequence goes on from NZ_CP016429.1 coordinate 4,183,043, forward strand.
GATCATCGTGCGCGACGGGCGCTCGCACCCGCCCCAGATCCTCGCCTCCGAGGAGTGGACGTTCGGCGAGCAAGTCCTTGTAGAACCTTACATAGCCGGCCGCGAGCTCACCTGCGGGGTGATGGGCGACAGGGCCCTCGGCGTGATCGAGGTGAAGGCCGCGACGGGGGATTGGTACGACTACGACGCTAAATACGCCCCGGGGGGGTCGGTGCACGTGCTCCCGGCCGAACTTAAACCAAATGTTTACCAGCGTGTCCAAGAACTGTCGTTAACGGCGCATCAAGCACTGGGCTGTCGGGGCGTCAGCCGTGCCGACCTTCGCTACGACGACACACCGGGTGGAACCGGTCTGCTCGTCGTGCTGGAGGTCAACACGCAACCCGGCATGACCCAGACGAGCCTTGTGCCGGAGATGGCGGCCCATGCGGGCCTGAGTTTCGGTGAGCTCGTCCGATGGATGGTGGAGGACGCTTCCCTGAATCGCTGAGCGGCGACGCCGCCGGCCGGATCGGTCCCGCGCGCCTCGCTGGCGCGATCCTGGGCCGGCTCGCCGGCCGCGTCTCGCCTCGGTCGCTCTCGGTCCGCCGGGCCCGCTCGGGTCAGCGCCTGAGCGAGCGCCTGCCGCGCGGCGTCGGCGTGGTGGCGGTCTCCGTGTCCGCCGCCGCCATGGCGCTCGCCGGTTTCGTGGCGAGCGGCCGCTACGACGCCTTCGTGGCGGAGCAGGGCCGTCCCCTCGACATCGCCGCGCGCGTCGCGGGCTTCGGCGTCGAGCGCGTCACCATCTCGGGCATCTCCCGGATGTACGAGCGCGAGGTGCTGGCCGCCGCCGGCATCGACTGGCGCTCCTCGGTTCCCTTCCTCGACGTCAACGAGGTCCGCGAGCGGCTGCTGCGCGTGCCGCTGATCGCCCAGGCCTCCGTCCGGAAGATCTATCCCAACGAGATCGCCATCACCCAGGTGGAGCGCGAGCCCGCGGCCCTCTGGCAGAAGAACGGCGAGATCAGCGTGATCGCCGCCGACGGCACCGTCATCGACGCCATGCGGGACGACCGCTATGCCAGCCTCCCCCTGGTGGTCGGCGACGACGCCAACACCAAGCTTCCGGAATATCTCGCCCTCATCGCCGCCGCCGGTCCGCTCGCCGAGCGGATCAAGGCCGGCACCTACGTGTCCGGTCGGCGCTGGACCCTCAAGTTCGACGGCATCGACGTGCGCCTGCCCGAGGCCGACCCGGCCGCGGCGCTCGCCCGCCTCGTCCGGTTCGAGCGCGAGGCCGGCCTGCTTGAGAAGGACATCATCGCGGTGGACCTGCGCATGCCGGACCGCCTCGTGGTGCGCCTGACCGAGGAGGCCGCCGCCGCCCGTGCGGAAGCCCAGAAGGCGAAGAAGAAGGGCGCGGCCAGCTGATGCCCTTCCTGTCGATCTCCGCCCGTCCCGCCTCCCGCGTCCGGTAGCGTCAATGCACAGCCAACACGGCCTCACGCCGCGCTTGAAGCCGCTCTCCGCCCGGCGCTCGACCACCCTCTCGGTGCTCGATATCGGCACGAGCAAGGTGGTCTGCCTCATCGCCGAGCTGCAGCCCGCCGAGGCGCTCACCACGCTGCGCGGGCGCACCCACCTCGCGCGCATCATCGGCATCGGCCACCAGCGCTCGCTCGGCCTGAAGGGCGGCGCCATCGTCGACCTCGCCGCCGCCGAGGGCGCGATCCGTCAGGCGGTCCACGCCGCCGAGCGGATGGCCAAGGTCGAGGTCCAGTCGGTCATCGTCAACATGTCGGGCGGCCGGCTCGCCTCTCAGCATTTCCAGGCGCGGGTGAACGTCCGCTCCGGCACCGTCACGGGCAGCGACGTCGAGCGGGTGCTCGAGACCGCGAGCGCCCACGGCGTCAGCCCCGGCCGGGCCGTGCTGCACGCCCTGCCCACCGGCTACGCCCTGGACGGGCAGGGCGCCGTCATCGACCCGTCGGGCATGATCGGCGAGGCGCTCAGCGTCGACCTGCACGTGGTCACCAGCGAGCTGGCCGCCGCCCGCAACGTCATGCTGGCGGTGGAGCATTGCCACCTCGGCGTCGAGGCGGTGATCGCCACGCCCTACGCGGCCGGACTCTCCGCGCTCGTGGACGACGAGGCCGAGATGGGCGTCTGCGTCGTCGACATGGGCGGCGGCACCACCAGCGTCGGCGTGTTCTCCGGCGGGCACCTCGTCCACGTGGACGCCCTGGCGGTGGGCGGGCACCACGTCACCATGGACATCGCCCGCGGCCTCTCCACCCGGATGGCCGCGGCCGAACGGCTGAAGACCCTCTACGGCTCGGCCCTGTCCACGCCTTCCGACGACCGCGACATGATCGCGGTGCACGGGGTCGGCGAGGACGAGGGCGAGGCCCCGGCCCACATCCCGCGCTCGCAGCTCGTGCGGATCATCAAGCCGCGGGTCGAGGAGGTGGTCGAGCTGGTCCGCGACCGCCTGCGGGACGCGGGCTTCGCGGCCCAGGCCGGACGGCGTGTGGTTCTCACCGGCGGCGCCAGCCAGCTCGTCGGCCTGCCGGAGGTCGCCCGCCGCGTCCTCCAGGGTCAGGTGCGAATCGGACGGCCCCTCGGGATCCGGGGTCTGCCGGAAGCCGCAAAGGGCCCGGCCTTCTCGGCGGCGGTCGGCCTGCTGGTCTACCCGCAGGTGGCGCATGCCGAGCATTTCGAGCCGCGGGGGCACGGCGCCTTCGCGGCGACCGGAACCGACAACTACCTGAACCGGGTCGGCCGCTGGCTCCGGGACAGCTTCTAGGGTTTCGCATCCGCCCCCGCGGACGGGCGGATCGAAGAGTATCCGGCGCCCAGGCGTCGCACGGAAAGCACAGTTAGCGAGAGGCTCGACACCATGGCCATCACCCTCCAGGCGCCGGACATCCGGGAACTCAAGCCCCGCATCACCGTCTTCGGCGTCGGCGGCGCCGGCGGCAACGCCGTCAACAACATGATCGAGTCGGGCCTGCTCGGCTGCGAATTCGTCGTGGCCAACACGGACGCCCAGGCGCTCACCTCCTCGAAGGCCGAGCGGGTGATCCAGATGGGCCTGGGCGTGACGCAGGGCCTCGGGGCCGGCTCGCACCCGGAGGTCGGCTCGGCCGCCGCCGACGAGGTGATCGACGAGATCCGTGACCAGCTCTCGGGCGCCCACATGTGCTTCATCACCGCCGGCATGGGCGGCGGCACCGGCACCGGCGCCGCTCCGGTCATCGCCCGTGCGGCCCGCGACATGGGCATCCTGACGGTCGGCGTCGTGACGAAGCCGTTCCAGTTCGAGGGCATGCGCCGCATGCGCACCGCCGAATCCGGCATCCAGGAGCTGCAGGCCGCGGTCGACACCCTGATCGTGATCCCGAACCAGAACCTGTTCCGGGTCGCCAACGAGAAGACCACCTTCGCGGACGCCTTCGCGATGGCCGACCAGGTGCTCTACTCCGGCGTCGCCTGCATCACCGACCTGATGGTGAAGGAAGGCCTCATCAACCTCGACTTCGCCGACGTCCGCGCGATCATGCGGGGCATGGGCAAGGCCATGATGGGCACCGGCGAGGCCTCCGGCGAGAAGCGCGCCAACCGCGCCGCCGAGGCGGCCATCGCCAATCCGCTCCTCGACGACGTCTCCATGAAGGGGGCCCGCGGCCTGCTGATCTCGATCACGGGCGGCTCGGACCTAACCCTGTACGAGCTCGACGAGGCCGCGACCCGCATCCGCGAGGAAGTCGACCAGGACGCCAACATCATCCTGGGCGCCACCTTCGACGAGAGCCTCGACGGCATCATCCGCGTGTCGGTGGTCGCCACCGGCATCGAGCCGCTGCTGATCTCGGCGAACTCGCCCAACAACCCGGCCATCGCCGAGACCGAGCAGCGCATCGCCGAGGTTGCCGAGCGCCTGCGCGCCGAGGCCCGCTCTCGCGCCGCCTCGCCGGTGCCGAGCATCCGCACCGAGTCGGCCGCGCCGGCCCCCGTGCCGCAGCCCAGCACGGAGATGCGGGCCGAGCCGCGGATCGAGAGCCGCATGGAGAGCGCCGCGCCGGTGACCCGCGACGACGTCGTGCTCGCCCCGGCCCAGGCGCGCGCCGCGGCACCGTTCGTCCCGGCTCCCGCACCGCAGCGGGCCGAGCCGGCACCGGCCATCGAGGCTGGCCCGTTCGTGCCGCCGCGTCCCGCCGCCCCGACGGGCACGCCGCTCGCCCGCGCTCCGCGCATGCCGCAGATCCACGAGCTGCCGCCGATCGCCCAGACCCAGATCATGGCGAACCGCGCGGCCGAGGAGGCCGCTCCGGAATCCAAGCGGACCTCGCTGCTGCGCCGGCTCGCCACCGTGGGCTTCGGCGGCCGCCGCGAGGACATGGAGGGCGCCCCGGCGGCCCGGCCGGCCTCTCCCGCCGCCCCGCAGCCGCATTTGGCCCAGCCGCACATGGCCCAGCCGCACATGGCCCAACCGCACATGGCCCAGTCCCACGTGCCGCCGGCCCCCCGTGCCCCGGCCGCGCCCGCGGTGCCGCAATACCGCCCGGCCCAGGGCAACCTCGACGCGCAGGGCCGGGTCTCCGCGCAGCCCCGGATGATGGACGACGATCAGCTCGAGATCCCCGCCTTCCTGCGCCGTCAGGCGAACTGACAGGCCGAGATCTCGGACACGGCAGGGGGCCGGCGGGAAACCGCCGGCCCCTTCGCGCTGCAACAAAGCAACTCGTGGTTGTTACAGCCTGAAACAGGCCCCATCGCGTGGGCATGCGGCGTCTCGCGAGGCCGGGACCGTGGTGCATCCGCGCCACAGAACGGCCGCGGGTTAGCCATGCGTTAACCAAGCTTTAAGCCTTTGGTGGACCAGCGTTTTGCGGCAACGAGCCGGTAAGCGTGTCTGTAACAGACCGTAAGAATCCGTGATTTGGCTGCCCTGTGCGGTGCAGCTATAGAAACCATGTGATCGAGACGACACGCATCGGGACACAACCTGATCGCGTGGGCTAGGGCATCAAGCAGCGGACGGATCAGTCGGTTTTCTCTTCACCCCCGGTCGGGGTGTCGGGATCTGGTCGCGCCCGGGGGCTAAGGAATGCGAACGCACAAACAGACGACCCTCAAAGGGCCGGCGACTCTCTCGGGCATCGGAGTTCACTCCGGCAATCCCGCCGAGATCACGATCCGGCCCGCTCCGGCCAATCATGGCATCGCCTTCCTCCGCACCGGCACCACTCACGGCAACGATCGCCTGATCAAGGCACACCACGCCCTCGTCTCCGCCACGGAACTCTGCACCGTTCTGGGTGACGTCGAGACGGGCGCAGTCGCCACCGTCGAGCACCTGATGTCCGCCCTGTTCGGCCTGGGCGTCGACAACGCCCTGATCGAGATCGACGGCCCGGAGATGCCGATCCTCGACGGATCCGCGCTCCCCTTCGTCCAGGCGATCGACCAAGTGGGGATCGCCACCTGCGACACCCCCCGGCGCTGGCTCAAGATCCTCCGCCACGTCCGCATCGAGACCGGCACGTCCTTCGCGGAGCTGCGTCCGATCGATCGCGGCTTCCGCCTCGATGTCGAGATCGATTTCGAGAGCCCGGTGATCGGCCGCTCCCGCAAGGCGATGGACCTCTCGCCCGCCACCTATCGCCGCGAGATCGCCGGCGCCCGCACCTTCGGGATGATGCGGGACGTGGAGCGCTACTGGAAGGCGGGCTTCGCCCTCGGCGCTTCGCTGGAGAACACCGTGGCGGTCGGCGAGACCGCGGTGGTCAACCCCGAGGGGCTGCGCTTCCAGGACGAATTCGTCCGCCACAAGATCCTCGACGCGATCGGCGACCTGGCGCTGGCCGGGCTGCCGATCCAGGGCGCGTACCGCTCCTATTGCGGCGGCCACCGGATGAATGTCGGCGTGCTCTCGGCCCTTTTCGCCGACCGGGCGAACTACGCCATCGTCGAGGCGCAGGGCTCGCGCCGCGAGACCGTTTTGTCCGAACTCGGCGTCGGCCTCGGCATCGCCGCCTTCGCGGGCGACCTCTAGAAAGCGCCTGTGGCCGGTGGGACACAGCCGGCAACCGATCCTGGCTGCCGCAGCCTTGCCGCTTTCGTGCCCGAATCGAACGGCACGGTTTAACGGTCCGTGAACGGCGGGCACGGCCCGGGGCGGGCCGGATCCACCCACGCGATGGCATGACGGCGCGAGACGGCGCCGGTTCCGGGAAAGAGCGCCAGATGCCTGTCACCATTCGTCATCGCCGGGGAGCGGCCTTCGCGGCGCCCCTCGTGGCCATCCTCGGCCTGGGCCTCGGCGGCTGCGACTTCGACCCGACCAGCATCTTCGCTGAGAAGTACAAACCCGAAGTCGTCCCGGACGTCCCGGCCGACAAGCTGTACAGCGATGGCTTGGCCAAGCTCGAGGACAGCGACTACGAGGGCGCGGTCAAGAAATTCGACAATCTGGACAAGCAGTATCAGTATTCCGAGTGGTCTCGGAAGGCACTGCTGATGACGGCCTACGCCAACTACGAAGGCCAGAAATACGACGACGCCATCAGCGCGTCGAAGCGTTACCTGCAGCGGCATCCGGCCAGCAAGGACGCCGCCTACGCGCAGTACCTGATGGCGATGTCGAACTATAAGCAGATCCCGGACGTCACCCGCGATCAGGACCGGTCCGAGAAGGCGCTCGTCGCCCTCCAGGAACTGGTGCAGAAGTATCCGACATCGGAATACGCTGCCGACGCGAAGGCGAAGATCCAGATCACCCGCGATCAGCTCGCCGGCAAGGAGATGGAGATCGGCCGCTTCTACCTCGAGAAGCGGAATTTCCCGGCGGCGATCAACCGCTTCCGCGACGTGGTCGCCAAGTACCAGACCACCCGCCACGCCGAGGAGGCGCTCGAGCGCCTGACCGAGGCCTACTGGGCGCTGGGCATCACCCAGGAGGCGCAGAATGCCGCCGCGGTGCTCGGACACAACTTCCCGGAAAGCCCCTGGTACAAGGACGCCCACGCGCTCCTGGCTCAGGGCGGCCTCGAGCCCCGCGAGGAGAAGTCCTCGTTCCTCTCGAAGATCTACCGCACGGTCACCGGCAAGACCGCCTCGGCCGAGTAGGCATCGGAGCCCGCAACCGGGCCGTCCCGCGCACAGATCGAGGCCCGGAGCCGCCGCTCCGGGCCTTTCCCGTTGCGGCGCCCCCTTGCGTGGTGCGACGCATTTTTGGGGTGAATCCGCGCCGCAGCGGCCTTATGTGTGCGGTCCCGTCCTGAGGAATCCCCGTCGCCGCATGCTGGCGCAGCTCGCGATTCGCGACATCGTCCTGATCGACAGGCTCGAACTGAATTTTCGATCGGGACTCAGCGTCCTGACCGGAGAGACGGGCGCGGGCAAATCGATCCTGCTCGACGCCTTCGCCCTGGCCCTCGGCGGTCGTGGCGACGGCCGCCTGGTGCGTCACGGCGAGGCGCAGGGCGTGGTCACGGCGGTCTTCGACCTGCCCGTCGACCATCCCGCGCGCCGAATCGCGGAGGAGGCCGAGATCGACACCGAAGGCGACCTGATCCTGCGCCGGACCCAGATGGCGGACGGCCGGACCCGCGCCTTCGTCAACGACCAGCCGGTGGGCGTGCAGGTCCTGCGGGCGATCGGCGCGGCCCTCGTGGAGATCCACGGGCAGCACGACGACCGGGCGCTCGCCGACCCCGCCTCGCACCGCGCGATCCTGGACGCCTTCGGCGGGCTTCAGCCCCAGCTCGCCAAGGTCGGCACCGCCGCTCGGGCCGTCCGGACGGCTCGGACCGAACTCGCCGAGCACCGCGCCCGGGTCGAGACGGCCCGCAAGGAGGCCGACTTCCTGCGCCATTCCGTGGAGGAACTCGCCGAACTCGCGCCGCTTCCGGGGGAGGAGGCGCAGCTCGCCGAGCGCCGCACCATCATGCAGCAATCCGAGAAGGTGGCGCGCGAACTCAACGAGGCGCTGGAGGCGGTCGGCGGACCCCATTCCGGCGTGCCGCATCTCTCGGCCGCCCTGCGCAAGCTGGAGCGCCGCGCCGCGCAGCTGCCGGCCCTCGTCGACCCGTGCGTGAACGCCCTCGACGCCGCGATGGTCGCCCTCGACGAAGCCCGGGCGGTCCTCGATGCGGCGGTGGCCGAGACGGAGTTCGATCCCCGCGACCTGGAGCGCGTGGAGGAGCGGCTCTTCGCCCTGCGCGCCGCGTCGCGCAAGTACGACGTGCCCGCCGACGACCTCGCCGCCCTGGCGGAGCGCTACGCCAACGACGTCGCGGCCATCGATGCCGGCGAGGCGGCGCTGTCCGGCCTCGAGGAGGGGCTCGCGACGGCGGAGGCCGCCTACGCCGAGGCTGCCAAGAAGCTCAGCGCCGGGCGCCGCCGGGCGGCCAAGCAGCTCGACGCCGCCGTGAAGGCCGAGCTGCCGCCCCTCAAGCTGGAGCGGGCCCGGTTCATCACCGAGATCGTCACGGATCCGGATTCCCGCGATGCCGCCGGCACCGACCGCGTCGAGTTCTGGGCCCAGACAAACCCGGGGACCAAGCCCGGTCCGATGATGAAGGTCGCCTCGGGTGGCGAGCTGTCGCGCTTCATGCTGGCGCTCAAGGTGGTGCTGGCCGACAAGGGCTCCGCTCCGACCCTCATCTTCGACGAGATCGATACCGGGGTCGGCGGCGCGGTGGCGGACGCCATCGGGCTGCGCCTCGCCCGGCTGGCGGCCACCGTGCAGGTGGTCGCGGTGACCCATGCTCCCCAGGTTGCCGCGCGCGCCGAGACGCATTTCCTGATCGCCAAGGCGCCCGTGAAGGGGGCCGGCCGCGTCGCCACCCGCGTGTCGAGCCTGCCGGTCGCCGAGCGCCGGGAGGAGATCGCCCGGATGCTGGCGGGTGCCACCGTCACCGACGAAGCCCGGGCGGCAGCCGCGCGCCTGCTTCAGGGCGCCGAGGCGTAGCCCGGCGACAGCCTTAACCGTTGGTTGAGCTTAACGATGCGTTAACTATTCGACTTGAAAGTGCCGTCATCCCGGTACCGCGGAAGGCATGGGCGGTCGAAGGGCGGGAGGGAGCCATGAAGCCGGCTATCGTCGAGTCCGATGGGCATCTGCCTGCGGGACAGTCGCTGAAGCGGGCGCTCGACACGCGCCAGCTCGGCCTCAACCTTCGCACGGTCTACGAAGGCAGCGTCGACACGCAGCCGATCACCGACACGCACGTCGAGCTGCTTCTGCGACTGCGCCAGAAGGAGCGGGAGCTGCGCCGGGCGATCTGATCCGGCCCCGCGCCGCTACCAGCGGCGCGCCCCCGGCCGTCGACGATACTCGGCGGCACGAATCAACGTCAGCACCCGGTCGAGGTTGACCAGCAGCTCGGCCTCCTCGCGCCGCGCTGCGTCCGCCAGCTCCGGATCGGTGGAGAATTTCTGGCGCGCCTGCGCCAGCGTGAGGGCACGCTCCACGGCCTCCCGCTCCGCATGCAGGGCCGACCAGACCGGGTCGGCATCCGCCCCCGTATCGACCTCCTCGCCGCCCACGATCCGACGTCCTCCCGCTGTCACTGCCGCTGGCATTGCCCCGGCATTCCCGCTGCCCATGCGGGTTATGAACGCGCGAGAACCACGAACCGTGCCGTCGGGCCCGCGGCGCGATGTCATCCCGGTGTCATCTGCCTGTCGTATGCGCCCCTCCATCGGGCGGCCGGCGCTGGGTCTCTTCGGAAGATCGGCCGCAGAGCTCTGCCGCGGGCATGGGCTTGCCGGCAGGGCAGCGCAGGCTCTTGCCCGACGGCAACGGAGAATCCCTTGAGACCCTTCGCTTACGCGCTCGCCGTCGGCCTCGCGACGGTTCAGCTGGCGTCCGCGGCGCTCGCCGCCGATATCACCGGCGCCGGGGCTACGTTCCCCTTCCCGGTCTACTCCAAGTGGGCCGAGGCCTATCGCAAGGAGACCGGCTCGGGCCTCAACTACCAGTCGATCGGCTCCGGGGGCGGCATCAAGCAGATCCAGGCGAAGACGGTCGATTTCGGCGCCACCGACGCGCCCCTCAAGCCCGAGCAGCTCGCCAAGGACGGTCTCGTCCAGTTCCCGACCGTGATGGGCGGCGTCGTGCCGGTGGTGAACATCCCCGGGATCGAGCCGGGCAAGCTCAAGCTCACCGGCGACGTGCTGGCCGACATCTATGCCGGCAAGATCGCCAAGTGGAGCGATCCGCGGATCGCGAAACTCAATGACGGGCTGAAGCTTCCCGACTCCAACATCACCCCGGTCTACCGCTCCGACGCGTCGGGCACGACCAACATCTTCACCACCTACCTGTCCCAGGTCTCCGAGCCCTGGAAGAAGGAATACGGCGCCGCCACGACGATCTCCTGGCCGGTGGGGCAGGGTGGCAAGGGCAACGAGGGCGTGACCGCCACGGTGAAGCAGGTCCCGAACGCGATCGGCTACGTCGAGTCGGCCTACGCCAAGCAGAACAAGCTTTCCTACGCCCTGCTGCAGAACAAGGCCGGCAAGTATCCGCAGCCCGACGACAAGGCGTTCCAGGCCGCGGCGGCGAGCGCCGACTGGAAGGCGACCCCGGGCTTCGGCATCTCCCTGACCAACCAGCCGGGCGAGGCGGCGTGGCCGATCACGGCGGCGACCTTCATCCTGGTCCACAAGGATGCCGTCGATCCGGCCAAGTCCGCCGATGTGCTCAAGTTCTTCAACTGGGCCTACAAGAACGGCGACAAGCTCGCCGTCGACCTCGACTATGTCCCGCTGCCGGACAACGTCGTCGAGCTGATCCACCAGGAGTGGAAGGACGTGAAGGGCAAGGACGGTAAGCCCGTCTTCAACATGTGAGCGTGGCCGGGAGGAGGTGCGAACCTCCTCCCTCGCTTCTCGGAACGCCCCGCGCTACCACGCCGTCTTCGCAGAGAACAGCGGATGCCCGCTTTGACTGAATCGATCGCCCTCGGCCGAACCCGTTCCGCGACGGCGCGGAAGGCGCCGAGCCGGAGCCTCGACACCCTGTTCCGGACCTCCTCGTATGCCGCAGCGCTGCTGGTGCTGCTCGTCCTCGCCGGCATCCTGGGCTCGATCCTCTACGGCGGTTGGCCCGCCTTCCGCGAATTCGGCTTCGGATTCCTGACCTCCAGCGCCTGGAACGTCGGGACCGAGCAGTACGGCGCCCTGGTGGCGGTGATCGGGACCGTCGCCTCCGCCTTCCTGGCGCTCCTGATCGGCGTCCCCGTCTCCCTCGGGATCGCGGTCTACCTCACCCAGCTCTGCCCGGGCTGGGCCCGCAAGCCGGTCGCCATGACGATCGAGCTGCTCGCCGCCGTGCCCAGCATCATCTACGGCATGTGGGGCCTGTTCGTGTTCGCGCCGCTCTTCGCGCGCTACATCCAGATCCCGGCCTCGAACCTCGTCGAGGGCATGCCGATCGTCGGCACCTTGTTCTACGCCCGGGTGCCCTCGGGCGTCGGCGTCTTCACCGCCGGGATCATCCTGGCGATCATGATCGTGCCGTTCATCGCCTCGATCGCCCGCGACATGCTCGACCAGATCCCGACCGTGCTGCGCGAGAGCGCCTACGGCATCGGCTGCACCACCTGGGAGGTGGTGCGCCACGTGCTGGTGCCGCAGGCCTCGGTCTCGATCATCGGGGCGATCATGCTCGGCCTCGGCCGGGCGCTGGGCGAGACGATGGCGGTGACCTTCGTGGTCGGCAACGCCAACCGCCTCTCGGCCTCGATCTTCGATCCGAGCTCGACCATCGCGTCGCGCATCGCCAACGAGTTCAACGAAGCCGACGGCCTCCAGCTCAACGCCCTGATGGCTCTGGGCTGCATCCTGTTCGTGATCACCTTCGTGGTTCTCATCATCGCCCGGCTGCTGACGCGCCGCGTCCAGGCCGCCTGAGGAGCACGCGCGATGGACGCCTCCCCCACGATGACCGCGGCGCCCCGGCGCCGCTCCGGCCGGGTCCGTCAGGGCCGGCGCATCGCCGACCGCACGCTGCGGGTTGCCTGCACCGGGGCGACTCTGGTGGGCGCCCTGGTCCTGGGCTCGATCCTGGTGATGCTGATCGTCCAGGGCGTGCGCGGCTTCACGCCGACCCTGTTCACCAACCCGACGCCGGGCCCCGGATCCGAGGGCGGCGGCATCGCCAACGCCATTCTGGGCAGCCTCGTCCTGACCGGGATCGGCATCGTGATCGCGACGCCGGTCGGCGTCATGGCCGGGACGTTCCTGGCCGAGTACGGGCGCGGCTCGAAGCTCGCAGCCCTGATCCGCTTCCTCAACGACATCCTGCTCTCGGCGCCGTCGATCCTGATCGGCCTGTTCGTCTACACCCTGATGGTGCGGCCGATGGGCACCTATTCGGGCTGGGCCGGCGGCGTCGCGCTCGCGATCATCGCCGTTCCGGTGATCGTCCGCACCACCGAGGACATGCTGCGGCTCGTCCCCGGAACCCTGCGGGAGGCCGGCGCGGCGCTCGGGGCGCCGCCCTCGACGGTGATCATCAACGTCACGTGGCGGGCGGCCTCGGCCGGCATCGTCACCGGGATCATCCTGGCCCTGGCGCGCATCGCCGGCGAGACGGCGCCATTGCTGTTCACCGCGCTCAACAACAATTCCTGGTTCTCGGCCAACCTGATGGGCGGCGTCGCGAACCTGCCGGTGATGATCTACCAGTTCGCCCTGTCGCCCTACCCGAACTGGCAGGGCCTCGCCTGGGCCGGCGCGCTTCTGATCACCGCCACCATCCTGGTGCTGTCGATCATTGCCCGCCTTGTGATCAAGCCGCAGACCTCGCGCTGAGACCCTTCGAGGACACGACGATGAACGCCGCCTCCGCGATCCCCACGGTCGAGCTGAACCGCAACCGCGCCGACGAGGGCGGTCCCGTGCGGATCGCCGTGAAGCGCCTGAACTTCTACTACGGCAGCTTCCACGGGTTGAAGGACGTCAACCTCAACTTTCACGACCGGCAGGTCACGGCGCTGATCGGGCCCTCGGGCTGCGGCAAGTCCACCCTGCTGCGCTGCTTCAACCGGATCTACAGCCTCTATCCGGAGCAGCGGGCCGAGGGCGAGATCCTCCTGGACGGCGAGAACATCCTCAGCCCCTCCATCGACCTGAACGAGCTGCGCTCGCGCATCGGCATGGTGTTCCAGAAGCCGACGCCGTTCCCGATGTCGATCTATGACAACGTCGCCTTCGGCCTGCGCCTCTACGAGAAGCTGCCGAAATCCGAACTCGACGGCCGGATCGAGGCCTCCCTGCGCAAGGCCGCCCTCTGGGACGAGGTGAAGGACAAGCTCAAGCAGCAGGGCACGGGCCTGTCGGGCGGCCAGCAGCAGCGCCTGTGCATCGCCCGCACGGTGGCGCAGCGCCCAGAGGTGATCCTGTTCGACGAGCCGACCTCGGCCCTCGACCCGATCTCCACCGGCCGCATCGAGGAGCTGATCGAGCAGTTGCGCGACGAGTTCACCATCGTGATCGTCACCCACAACATGCAGCAGGCGGCGCGCATCTCGCAGTTCACCGCCTTCATGTATCTGGGCCAGCTGATCGAGTTCGGTCCGACCAACCGGATGTTCATGAACCCGACGGAACGCCGCACCCAGGACTACATCACCGGCCGGTTCGGCTAGTCTGCCTGAACGCTCCGGTCTCGGGGAAGGTCGTCCGGTCGCCGCATCCGCGGAGGGCCGGCGGGTCCCCGAGGGCCTCCCCGGAGCGCCGCCCCCGGGACCCATCGAAGGATTCGCCATGCCCGGCCATATCGTCACCTCCTACGACACCGACCTGGAGAACCTGCGTCGCTCGATCTCGGAGATGGGCGGCGTGGCCGAGAAGATGACCGCGGAGGCGACGGACGCCCTCGTGCGCCGGGACGACACGCTCGCCCAGGCGGTGATCGTCGCCGACAAGCGCCTCGACGCCCTGCAGCGGGACATCGAGGAGCGCGCGGTGCTGTTGATCGCCCGGCGTCAGCCCCTGGCGATCGATCTGCGTGAGACGATCTCGGCGATCCGCGTCTCCGGCGACCTCGAGCGGATCGGCGACCTCGCCAAGAACGTCGCCAAGCGGGTGGTGGCGATCTCCGATCAGGCGCCGGCCCAGAAGATCGTTCTCGGCGTGCGCCACATGAGCGACCTCGCGGAGGGCCAGCTCAAGGACGTTCTCGACGCCTATGCGAGCCGCGACGTCCAGGCAGCCCACGATGTCTGGGAGCGGGACGGCGAGATCGACGCCCTGTACAATTCGCTGTTCCGCGAGCTCCTGACCTACATGATGGAGGATCCGCGCAACATCTCGTTCTGCACGCATCTTCTGTTCTGCGCCAAGAACGTCGAGCGGATCGGCGACCACACCACCAACATCGCCGAGACGATCCATTATCTCGCCACGGGCGAGGCCCTGGCGGGCGACCGGCCGAAGAACGATGCGTCGAACTATGCGACCGTGGACGGGGTGCCGGCTCCGTAAGCGGGCCGCCCCCGGTCCAGGCGTCGGCCTGCGCGCGCTCCTGTGGGGCGCCGCCCGAGAATCGGAGCGTGCGGGTTGAGGCTGAGCGGCGCCTCCTGCACCCTCCGCCTGCCCGCCGGCTCAAAGGAGCGTCGGCGCGCCTGCAGGCCGTATGGCGCCGCTTCGTGAACGGATCTTCGAACGTGAGCATGCAAGTCCTGATCGTCGAGGACGAGGAGGCGCTGACCACGCTGCTGCGCTACAATCTGGAAGCCGAGGGCTTTCTGGTGGATTCCGCGGCTCGCGGCGACGACGCGGAGCTGCTCCTGGCGGAGCGGATCCCCGATCTCGTCCTGCTCGACTGGATGCTGCCCGGCCTGTCGGGCATCGAGCTGTGCCGGCGGATCCGGGCGCGCCGGGAGACCGAGCGGCTGCCCGTGATCATGCTCACCGCCCGGGGCGAGGAGGGCGACCGGATCCGCGGTCTCGGGACGGGCGCCGACGACTACATCGTCAAGCCGTTCTCCGTCCCGGAACTGCTTGCCCGGATCCGCGCGCTGCTCCGCCGGGCCAAGCCCGCCCATGTCTCGGACCGGCTGGCGGCGGGCGACCTCGAACTCGACCGCACCGGCCATCGCGTCCGCCGCGGCGGCGAGGAGCTGCATCTCGGCCCCACAGAGTTCCGTCTGCTGGAATTCCTGATGCTGGCGCCGGGCCGGGTCTTCTCCCGCGAGCAGCTCCTCGACGGGGTCTGGGGACACGACGTCTACATCGACGAGCGCACGGTCGACGTCCATGTCGGGCGGCTGCGCAAGGCACTGAACGGCCCGCGCCAAGCCGACCCGATCCGTACGGTCCGCGGCTCGGGCTACGCCTTCGACGAGACGTTCTCGCTCGACGCTTGAGAGGGGCGCGAAGCGTTCCGGGACAAAGGGTTCCGGGCCGGAGGCCGGTCGGCCGCGCCGCCCGCCCGCTTGCAGCGAAGGGAGCCAGGGACGTTCGAGGCCGGCGGATGCTGCGAGGCCCGGCGGCCCCCCGGGCCTCGCGCAGATTCAGCGGGTCAGCGCCGCGCTCCGGCCGGACGCGACCGGCACGGCGTCGAGCGCCGCCAGAACCGTCCCCTCGGTGAGGATCTGCGGAAGCACCTGAGGCGCTCCGGTTCCGGTATAGAGGAGGTAGAGCGGCACGCCGCTGCGCCCGTGCTTCTCCAGCAGACGGGTGATCTCGGGATTCTGGTTGGTCCAGTCGCCCTTCATGTAGGTCACGCCGCGCTCGGCCATCGCGGCCCGCACGGCCTTGGTGTTGAGCGAGGTCGCCTCGTTCACCGCGCAGGTGATGCACCACGCGGCGGTCATGTCCACGAAGACGGGGCGGTGCGCGTCCACCAGGGCGTCGAGACGCGCTTGAGTGAAGGGCTCGACCCCGTCGGCGGCGGCCTGCGCCGACGGCGCGGCGCGGTCCCGCGGAAGGGTCACGGCGAGGGCCGACACGGCGATTAGCGCGAGGGCCGCAGCGACCCGCGCGACCCGGCCCGCCCCGGGCGCGGCGGCGCGGCCGTGTTCCCAGGCCCAGGCGGCGAAGCCCACCAGGACGAGGCCGATCAGCGCCGCCAGCAGCCCACGCGGATCGACCTGCTGCGCCAGAACCCAGATCAGCCAGGCCACGGTGGCGTAGACCGGGAAGGCCAGGACCTGTTTGAGGGTCTCCATCCAGGCGCCCGGCCGCGGCAGCGCCCGCAGGGCCGGCGGCCAGAGGGTCAGCACCAGGAAGGGCAGGGCGAGGCCGAGGCCGAGGCTCGCGAAGACGGCGAGCGCGACACCGGCACTCTGCGTCAGCGCGAAGCCCACCGCCGAGCCCATGAACGGCGCCGTGCAGGGGGTCGCCACCAGGGTCGCCAGCACACCCGTGAAGAACGAGCCGCTCAGGCCGGCACGCCGGGTCAGGCCGTCTCCGAGGCCGGCGAGCCGGCCGCCGACATGGACCACTCCGGACAGGCTCAGGCCCATAGCGAACAGCAGATAGGCGAGGGCTGCGACCATGGCGGGCGATTGCAGCTGGAAGCCCCAGCCGATCGCGGCCCCACCGCCCTTCAGGGCGATCAGCAGGGATGCGAGGCCGAGGAAGCTCGCCAGCACGCCGGCCGTGTAGGCGAGGCCGTGCAGCCGCAGCCGCGCCGGGCCCTCGCCGGCATGCCGCACGAGGCTCAGCACCTTGATGGACAGCACCGGGAAGACGCAGGGCATCAGGTTTAGGATCAGGCCGCCCAAAAAGGCGAAGGCCGCGGCGGTCGCGAGGGTCAGCGCGTCGAACTCGGCGGCGGCCGGCGGGGCTCCGGCCGGATTCGGCGCGCTCGACGCAGCCGCGACGGCAGGAAGCACCGGCTCGTCACCATACGCGAAGGCGAGGCGGCGGGTGCCGTCCATGCCGACCTCGTCGATCGTCAGGACGCCGGGCAGGGCCGCGGGCACAGGATCGGTCGGGCTGCTGCGCGCGATGGTCAGATGCAGACCGGTCTCGTCGACGGTCATCACCTGCGCGGCGGCGTTGTCGATCGCCGTCTCGGCATAGGGGAAATAGGCGGCGTTCCGGATGGATTCGGGCTTCAGGCCGGTCGCGGCGAAATCGAGCTGCAGCGTGTCGCCCTGGCTCGACAGGCGCAGGGGCCAGAGCGCCGGCGCGGGCAGGGCAGCCCGGGCGTGCGCGAACAGTGCGGCGTTGGCCGGGTCCGGCTCGGCCTTGCCCACCGGCAGGGTGAGGGCGAGATCGGCCGAACCGGGGACGCACTCGGTCTTGCAGACGAGATAGGTCAGCTTCGCCTGGATCTGAACGGGATTGGCCGGGTCGAGGCTCGGCGGCGGCGTCACGGGCACGAGGAGCGTGACCTCACCCTCGTAGCCGTAATTCATGAGGGTCGCGATCGGGATGCGCTCCGGCGCCGGCCACCGGATCGCGCTGGCGTTGAAGCCGGCCGGCAGGGTCCAGGTCACCTCCGGAGGCAGTCCGGAATCGCCCGGGTTGCGCCAGTAGACGTGCCAGCCGGGCTTGATCTGCATCCGCACCGCCAGCGTGAACGGCTGCGCGCCGGCGACCGAGGCGGGCTCGGCCACGAGGCTCGCCCGCACGAGGTCGGCCGGCGTGCGGAAGCCCTGCGGGACCCCTTGGGCTGCGGCGGCCGAGAGGCTCGCGGCGAAGGCCAGGATCAGAATGGCGAGGCGGCGGATCATGCTGTCCCTTCGCGCGCAGGGCGGGCGCGGTTTCACGCGCGGTGTATCCGGGCCAGCGCGGGCGTTTCGATGGCGGTGGGTCTTACCACGGGCCGCGCCCGGGATCCCACGCCGATCGCTCAGTCCGCGAGCGGCACGGTCGCACGCTCCAGCCAGTCGCGCGTCCCGGCATCGACCCGGGGCGCCAGGGTCTCGCGCACCCGGGCGTGATAGGAATCGATCCAGGCGCGCTCCTCCGGTTCGAGCAGGTCCGGCTGGATCAGCCGCCGATCATAGGGGGCGAGCGTCAGGGTCTCGAAGCCCAACATCGGGCGCTCGCCGCCCGCGATCGTGCGGGGCTCGACCAGCACGAGGTTCTCGATCCGGATGCCGTAGGCGCCGCGGGCGTAATAGCCCGGTTCGTTCGACAGGATCATGCCGGGCTCCAGCGCCACCGTGCCGGTCTTGGCGATCCGCTGCGGTCCCTCGTGCACCGACAGGAAGGCGCCGACGCCGTGGCCGGTGCCGTGATCGAAGTCGAGTCCCGCCTGCCAGAGCGGCGCCCGGGCGAAGGCGTCGATCTGAGCGCCGGTCGTGCCGACAGGAAACACCGCCCGGGCAATCGCGACGTGGCCCTTCAGCACCCGGGTGTAACGGTCGCGCATCTCGGCGCTCGGCGTGCCCACCGCGACCGTGCGGGTGATGTCGGTGGTGCCGTCCGGATACTGCGCACCGGAATCGATCAGGAACAACTCGCCGGTCCGGACCGTCCGGTCGGTGGCGCGGCTCACCCGGTAATGGACGATCGCGCCGTTCGGCCCGGATCCCGAGATCGTCGGGAACGAGACCTCGCGCAGATCGCCGCCCGCCGCGCGGAAATCCTCAAGGGCCTCGACGGCGGCGATCTCGGTGAGGCCCCCGGCCGCGGCCGCACCGTCGAGCCAGGCAAGAAACCGCACGACACTCGCCCCGTCGCGGACATGGGCGGCGCGCGCACCGGCGATCTCGGCGGCGTTCTTGACCGCCTTCATGCCGGTGATCGGATCCTTGCCGACATCGGCGGTGCCGCCGGCAGCCTCGATCTTTTCCTTCAGGGCGACGGCGCCGGTCGCCGCGTCGAGGCGGACACGCACGCCGGCGAGGGATCCCAGCCCGTCGTCCAGTTCCGCCCGGGGCAGGATCTCGGCGATCGGGGCCAGCACCGCGCGCAGCGCCGGATCGACCTCGGGCGAGACCAGGAACAGCCGCGCCAACCCCTCGCGCGGCAGGATGGCATAGCCGAGGGCCAGGGGCGTGTGACCGACATCGGAGCCGCGCAGGTTGAAGGCCCAGGCGAGATTGTGCGGATCCGAGATGACCAGGGCATCGCAGCCGCCCTCGGCGAGGGCCGCCCGGATCC
Source organism: Methylobacterium sp. XJLW (assembly GCF_003254375.1). NCBI lineage: Bacteria > Pseudomonadati > Pseudomonadota > Alphaproteobacteria > Hyphomicrobiales > Methylobacteriaceae > Methylobacterium > Methylobacterium sp. XJLW. The sequence continues at coordinate 4,202,105 of NZ_CP016429.1, forward strand.
GGCCGATTTTGTCGGTGCAGGCCTCGCCGCACAGGGCATCCGGATGGAGCACAACCGGTCCGGCGGGGGCCCTCGGGCGGCCCGCCCAGACGGCGTCGACGAGGTTCGGCACGGCCCGCACGGTGCCGCCGGCCCGGGTGGCGGCCCGCTCCAGGCGTGCGAGACCGTCGGGTGTATGCAGCCAGGGATCGTAGCCCAGAACCTGATCCCTCTTGAGGTTGACGCCGATCCAGGCTTCCGGCGTCGACTCGGCCAGCGGCACCACCGTGAGGATGCCGGTATCGACCTGTTCGGGCGCCTGCAGGGTGTAGCGGCCGTCGACGACCAGCGCCGCGGATTCCATCAGGATCACGGCCGTCCCCGCAGAGCCGGTGAAGCCGGTGAGCCAAGCCAGCCGTTCGGCGTCGGCCGGAACGTATTCGGACTGGTGCTCGTCCGCCCGGGGCACGACGAAACCGTCGATCCCGTGCTCGCGGAGAGCGGCCCGCAAGGCCTCGATCCGCTCGGCGCCCTTCCGGTGGCTCGGGTCGTCGAAACTCTGGAAGCGCTGACGCGGCTGGGGCGGACGGGGCTCAGTCATGAGGCGAGCCTAGCGCCCGCCGCTCCCACGCCGCAACACCCCGTCCTCAGAGGAGGCGCCCGGGTGCGGTGCCTAAAAGATTGCTAACAATCTTATCACGCCGCCGGATTTGGCCTATTCCTCAGACATGCCACGCCGCGTCTACTACCGGATCAGCGACAGACCCGATGGCCGCTTCGACGCCATCGTGACGATCGAACCCGACACGGTGGTTCGCCGGGACGGATTCGATTCGCTCGCCGAACTCGAGGAATGGGTGGACGGTCTGCGCGTTCTGATGGCGGCGCTCGGCGCTCCCGTGTCGCGGGCAGACGGGGCGGAAACAGCAACAGAAACCGCCCCCACCTCGGATGGTTCGACGCCGTCGGGCCGCCTCCGCACCGCGCGCTGATCAGCGCTTCGTGACCGGCAGGTCCGGCATGCGCTCGATGGGCGCGCCGTCATAGCCTTCGAACCACGCAACGCGTGCGGGCGAATTCGCCGGATAGGGGCACGCGTCCTTGGGACGGCCCTGGGCCCGGGCGCGGGCGCCCTCGGCGATGGGGTCCGCGGGCGGATCATGGAGCGACGTCTGGCTCATGGCCAATCAACGCGCCGGCGCGCCGCCGGTTCGGGGCGCCTCAGGGCCGTGGGCGGCGGGCGGCGCCGCCGCGCATCAGGACCAGGGCGACCCAGCCCTCGATCATGCCGCGGCGGACGAGGGAGAAGCCCTGGAGGCGGTAGGCCGAGAGGACGCCGGGCACGTCGCGCGCGATCAGGCCGGACAGGACCAGAACGCCCCCGGAGGCGACCACGCGCGTCAGCGTCGGCGCGAGGAGCCGTAGGGGCCGGGCCAGGATGTTGGCGAAGACGAGATCGAAATGGCGCGGTCGGTCGGCGAGGCGGTGGCGCACCCCCGGCCCCTCGTAGAGCTTGAGATAGGGCCCGAGCCCGTTGGCCCGGGCGTTCTCGCGGGCCGTGCGCACGGCCTCCGCGTCGAGGTCGCCGGCCACGACGGGTTGCCGCAGGGCCTTGGCGGCCGCGAAGGCGAGGATCCCGGTTCCCGTACCGACATCGAGGACATGGGCCGGGCGCCGGCGCTTCAGCTCCGAGACCAGCGCGCGCAGACAGCCCAGGGTGGTCCCATGGTGGCCGGTACCGAAGGCGAGGGCCGCCTCGATCTCGATGGGCAGATCGTTGCCCCGCACGGCGTCGCGGTCATGCGAGCCGTGGACGAGGAAGCGTCCCGCCCGGACCGGCTTCAGCCCCTCGAGCGACGCGCGCACCCAATCCTGCTGCTCGATGGTGCGAAACTCGGCCGCATCCGCCGCATCGCCGATGACGGGCCGGATCAGGTCCCGGACGTAATCCTCGTCGGGCGCGTCGGCGAAATAGGCTTCGAGGCGCCACGTGCGGCCGTCCTCGTCCTCGAAGGCGGCGACGGCCGTGTCCATGGGATCGAACATCTCACCCAGGAGGTCGGTCATCGCCCGGGCCGACCGTTCATCGGTCAGCAGGCGCAGGACGTGAGACGGGCGGTGGGGCGGCAGGCCTTCGAGCATGATGCCGGGCTGTAACGCCGGGGCGCGCTGCAGCCCAGGGGCTGGCGCGAAAAAATACGGTCCCCGCCGGCGCAGGGAGGCCCGGGAGACACGGCCGACGCGCGGCCGACACGCGGTCCCGCCCTTTGTTGCCGGACAGACACAAGGGTGAATACTTGTGATCTCAGCGATCTAAATCAGTGTCCAGGGGCATCGCGCGTGCTTAAACAATCTCGGCTTCCCCAAGGCCAGACCCTCGACTCAGGCGCGCCGCACTTCGTGGAGCGGCGCGCCGGTTTTGACAGACGATCGTGCTGCCATGACATCGCCTTTCCTTATCAGCGTCGCCTTCGCGGTTGTGACCACGGCCGCGGCCACGCTGTGGGCGCTGCTGGTTGCGGACGGCATGAGCGGCGCGCCGGAGAGTCAGCCGGTGGAAGGCCGCGACATCCGGACCTGGTGAGCCCCGCCTTTCGATTCGTGCGCGCGACTGCCCAGGGATGCGGCACGATGGTCGCGCGTTAATCACATGATCCACCGGGGCCGTGGAACCAGCCGCTTCGGGCGGCGTTTTTGCCGGCTTTTTACGTGAATCACGATTGAGCAGGGTGCGTACAGCGTGACCAAGTCCCGGCGTTCCGGCCCCCGTGGGCCCGTGGTCGTCACAGGCACGGCCGTGCAGTCCCGACCGCGTGAGCGGATCTTCGGGGGCCCCGCACCGGACGGGCCCCTCCCGGGCCACCTCCTGGTTCTGCTGAGCCGCCTGCACCGCGCCGAGGCCGAGCCCAAGGATCGCCGCGACGCCAATCTGGGGTGATCCGACGAGGGCATCCTTCCCGGCGTGACCGCCGGCCTTGGCCGGCGGCCGCCACGTCCCTATGATCCCCGTCGTTCCCCGCCGGATATAGCGGGTCGCGACCGGGGAGACCCCATCCATGCGCCTGACCCGACGGATCCTGGCCACGCTGGCCCTCGCAACGCTGGCGCTCGCCCCCGGGGATCGGGCGGCGCGGGCGGAGGAGCCCGTCGTGGTGTTCGCGGCCGCCAGCCTCAAGAACGCCCTCGACGACGCTTCGGCCGCCTGGACCAGGGCGACGGGCAAGACCGCGCGGGTCTCCTATGCGGGCTCGAACGCCCTCGCCAAGCAGATCGAGGCGGGGGCGCCGGCGGACCTGTTCATCTCGGCCGACCTCGCCTGGATGGACTACGTGGACCGGGCCGGGCTCCTGAAGACCGGATCGCGGATCGATTTCCTGCGCAATGCCCTGGTGCTGATCGCGCCGGGTCCGAAGAACGGCGCCGCGGCCCCGCAGATCGCCCTGGCGCCGGACCTCGGCACCACGCTGACGCAGATTCTCGGCGGCGGCCGGCTGGCCATGGCGACGATCGACGCCGTCCCGGCCGGCAAGTACGGCAAGGCGGCCCTGGAGAAGCTCGGCGCCTGGGACGCCGTGAAGGGGCAGGTGGCGCAGGCGGAGAACGTGCGCGCCGCCCTGCTGCTCGTCGCGCGGGGCGAGGCGCCCCTCGGCATCGTCTATGCCACCGACGCCGCCGCGGACCCGAGCGTCCACGTGCTGGCGACCTTCCCGGCCGACAGCCACCCGCCGATCATCTATCCGGCGGCCGTGACCAAGGTTTCGCGCAACCCGGATGCCGGAGCCCTGCTCGGCTACCTGCGCGGCCCGGAGGCCCGGGGCTTCTTCGAGCGCCAGGGCTTCACGGTGGTTGCGCAGCCCGGCGCCAGCCAGTAGCGGCGCGCCGGCCCCGTGTTCGGTCTGACCCCGGAGGAGTGGACCGCCGTCGGCCTGAGCCTTCGGGTGGCGACGGTGGCGACGCTTGCGAGCCTCGTGCCCGGCCTCGCCGTGGCGTGGCTGCTGGCGCGGCGCCGCTTTCCCGGCCGCGCCCTGCTCGACGGGCTGGTCCACCTGCCGCTGATCCTCCCCCCGGTGGTCACCGGCTACCTGCTGCTGCTGGCCTTCGGCCGGCGCGGTCTGCTCGGCGCCCCCCTCGCCGAGATCGGCGTGGTGCTGTCCTTCCGCTGGACCGGAGCGGCGCTCGCCTGCGCGGTGATGGGGTTCCCGCTCATGGTGCGGGCGATGCGGCTGTCGATCGAGGCGGTCGACCGGCGGCTGGAGCAGGCGGCCGGGACGCTGGGGGCGAATCCCTTCGCGGTGTTCCTGACCATCACGCTGCCGCTCAGCCTGCCCGGCTGCCTCGCGGGGGCCGTGCTGGCCTTCGCCAAGGCGATGGGCGAGTTCGGCGCGACCATCACGTTCGTGTCGAACATCCCCGGCGAGACCCAGACGCTGCCGTCGGCGATCTACACGCTGACGCAGGTGCCCGGCGGGGAGGGGCCTGCCCTGCGCCTCACCCTGATCTCGATCGCGCTGTCGGTCTCGGCCCTTCTGATCTCGGAAGTCCTCGCCACGCGGGCCGGTCGACGGCTGGGGGCGGGCTGAATGGCCGCCGCCGCCAAGGGGGAGACCCGCTCAGGCATAGGCGTAGGGGCCGCCCTGCTGCAGCGCCCTCTGATAGGCCGGGCGGGTATGGATGCGTGCGAGCCAATCCGTGACCTGCGGGCCCGTTCCCGTGCCGCGCGCCGCGAAAGCCTCCAGCGGGAAGCTCATCAGGATGTCGGCCGCGGAGAAATCGGTGCCGCAGAAATACGGCCGGTCCGCGAGCTCCGCCTCCCAGAAGGCTGCATGCCGGCGCAGATCCGGATCGACGAAGCCCCGCAGCACCGTGTCGGCGATCCGGCGCACGAGGGGCCGCAGCAGCCAAGGGCTGCTCGGCGCCAGCCGACCGAAGACCAGCTTCAGCAGCAGCGGCGGCATCGCCGACCCTTCGGCGTAATGCGACCAGTAGACGTAGCGCCGCCGCGCCTCCGTCCCCGGTTCGGGCACGAGCCTCGCGCCGGCCAGCTCCGTGAGATAAGCGACGATGGCGCCGGTCTCGGCGACCACCGTCTCGCCGTCGGTGATCACCGGCGCCTTGCCGAGCGGGTGCACGGCCACGAGCTCGGGGGGCGCGCGCAGGGTCCGGGGATCGCGGGCATAGCGCGTCACGCGATAGGGCAGGCCGAGTTCCTCCAGCAGCCAGAGCACGCGCTGCGACCGGCTGTTCTCGAGGTGATGGACCGTAATCATCGCGGGCGAGTCCGGGCCGGCGCCGGAACGCGCCGCGGCCCCTGTTACCCGAGTCCCGCCGCGTGAGCATCCAGGTCGACGTCCAGATCCGGCGCGGCGCCTTCGCGCTCGAGGCCGCCTTCGAGGCCGGGCCGGGGCTCACCGCCCTGTTCGGGCGCTCGGGCTCGGGGAAGACCACGTTGATCGACCTGATCGCCGGCCTCGCCCGCCCGGATCGGGGCCGGATCACGGTCGGGGGGGCCCCATGGGTCGATACCGCGGCGGGACTGATCCTGCCGCCGCATCGGCGACAGGTCGGCGTGGTGTTCCAGGATGCGCGGCTGTTCCCGCATCTCAGCGTCCGGACCAACCTCGGCTACGGCCGCATCTTCGCCCGGCACCGTGCCGACCCGGTGGCCTTCGCGGCGGTGACGGGCATGCTCGGGATCGACCATCTCCTCGACCGGCGGCCTGCCGGGCTCTCGGGGGGTGAGCGCCAGCGGGTGGCGATCGGCCGGGCCCTCCTGGCCAGACCGCGCCTCCTGCTGATGGACGAGCCCCTCGCGGCCCTGGACGAGGCCCGCAAGGCCGAGATCCTCCCCTATATCGAGCGCCTGCGCGACGAGGCCGGCATCCCGATCTTCTACGTCAGCCACGCAGTGTCCGAGGTGGCACGGCTCGCCACCACGGTGATCGTGCTGGAATCCGGGCGCGTGGCCGCCGCCGGCCCCGCGGAAACGATCCTGCGCCGGGCCGATCTCGTCCCGATCCACGAGGCCGAAGCCGGCGCGCTGCTCGACATGGTCGTCGAGGCCATCGATGACGCCACCGGGCTCACGCGTCTGACGGGCGCCGCCGGGCGCCTGCTGGTGCCGGGGCTGTCGCGCCCGCCCGGAACGCGGCTGCGCGTCCGGATTCCCGCCCGCGACGTGCTCGTCGCCACAGAGCGCCCTCGCGGGCTCAGCGCCCGCAACGTGCTGGCGGGCCGGATCTGCGGGCTCGCCCCGGCGGGAGCCGAGACGGCGGTGGAGATCGATTGCAACGGCGCGCGCCTCGTGGCGCGCGTCACCGCCGCTGCCGTCCGCGAACTCGGGCTGGTGCCGGGGCGCGACGTTCATGCCATTATCAAGAGCGCGGCCTTCGATCCCGCCGGCATCGGTCTGCTGCGGCCGCCGACGGCCATCTGAGGCCGCCCCGGCGCGACGGCGTCGGCGCCGCACGCGGTGGCGCAGCGCGGTCCCCCCTGCCGGCGCCGCACCGGAGCGGCTGTTTTCGCCCAAAGGTTGTATAATCGACGATTAAAACAACCATTGGTTAGAAGATCGGCGCCACCATAGGTCGTGCAGTCATCGGGCTGCGCGACCCGTGGAGGGCGATGCGATGGACTTGCGGCGCTTGCGCCGGCGTGGCGCGCCGAAGGGGTGGACCTGCCGGCGGGGCAGCTCCGCGGTGGAGTTCGCCCTCGTGGCGCCCATGCTGCTCCTGCTGTTCGCCGGGATCGCGGTGTTCGGGATCTGTCTCGGCGCGGCCCACAACCTCCGCCAGATCGCCGCGGAGGCGGCACGCGCCTCCGTGGCGGGCGTCACCGATTCCGAGCGCGCCAGCCTCGCCCAGAAAATGGTGAACCAGAGCCTGAACGCCGGCGCGATGTTCCGGCCGGGCAGCATCGTCGTGCAGGTCGGGCCGGATCCCAGCGACGCCACGGTGTACACGGTCACCGTCACCCTCGACGCCACGACGCTGGGCATCAACGTCTTTTCCCGCCTGCTGCCGATGCTGCCGAGCGTGCTGCGCAGCACCGTCAGCGTTCGAAAGGGCGGCCTGTGACCGGGCCGCGCGCAGGCCGGGCACGGCGCTTCCGGGCGGCCCGGGGCGGCAACGTCGCGATCCTGGTGGCCCTCGGCAGCGCGATGCTGATGGGAGCGGGCGCGGTCGGGATCGACCTCGGCATGGTCTTCCAGGCGCGGCGCAAGGCACAGGGGGCGGTGGACATCGCCGCCATGCTGGCGGCCGTCGATCCGACCCAGGCGGACACGGCGGCGCGGCGCTCCCTCGGCGACAACGGCTACGCCACAGCGACCGCCACGGTCAGCCCGGGCAGCTACGACGCCAGCGCGCCGGGAACCGCGCCCGGCAGCCGGTTCAAGGCCGGCGGCAGCCCGGCCAACGCCGTGCGGGTCGGTCTCTCGACTTCGGTCCCTGTGACCTTCGGCCGGGCGATCGGCCTTCCGGCCGCGGTGCCGCTGCGGGTCACGGGCACCGCGGCGAGCGCGCAGTTCGCCGCCTTCACGATCGGTTCCGGCACCCTGCAACTCCAGGGCGGCATCGCCAACGCCCTGCTCGGCGCGCTTCTGGGCGCCAAGCTGTCGCTCAGCGTCAGCGACTACGACGCCCTGGCGAGCGCCCGCGTGGACGGCCTGCGGGTGCTCGACGCGCTCGGGACGAGCCTCAACATGCAGGCGGCGAACTACACCGACATCGTCCAGGCGCAGGCCAGCGTCGGGCAGATGTTGATGGCGCTCCGGGTCGCCGCGCAGGACAATGGCAGCGTCGTCTCGGCCATCTCGGGAATCCTCAACGCCCTGCCGAATGCCGGCAACCTCATCGCGATCGGCCAGGTGGACGGGCTGGGCGATGCCGCGGCGCTGGCGCCGCCCCGGGGCTTCGCCGGCCCCTCCCTCAACGTGCTGAACCTTCTGGGTGCCGCGGCCGCGCTGGCGAACGGCCAGAACCAGGTGGCGGTCGATCTCGGGGCGACCATTCCGGGCCTGCTCGCGACCCGCCTGACCCTGGCGATCGGCGAGCGCAAGCGCAGCTCGGGCTGGGTCCGCCCGGGCAGCCCGAACGCCACCGTGCAGACCGCGCAGACCCGGCTGCTGATCGAGGCCACGGTCACGGCACCCCTCGGACTCGGGAGCCTCACCCTGCCGGTCTACGCCGAGGTGGCGCCCGCCCAGGCGACCCTGCGGGCGCTCACCTGCGCGGGGCCCAGCGGACGTCAGGTCACCCTCGACGCGCAGACCGGGCTGGCGACCCTCGCGATCGCCGGCGTGCCGCGCACGGCGATCAACGGCGGCAGCACAGGTCCGGACCTCTCGCAACCGGCGCCCCTGATCGCCCTGCCGCTGATCACCGTCTCCGGCCGCGCGCTGGTGACACTGGGTACGGGCGCGCAGACCCTGACCTTCTCGGAGGCGGACATCGCCAACCACACCGTGCGCTCGGTCGCGTCGGGCAACCTGACCCAGTCGCTGACCGGCAGCCTGCTGCGCAACCTCACGCTGAACATCAACGGGATCGGCGTGGCTCCGCTGCTCCAGTCGGCCCTGACGACGACCCTGGGCGCCGTGGCGCCCGCGATCGACCTCGTGCTCGACAACGTGCTGCGCAGCCTCGGCCTGCGCCTCGGCTACGCCGATCTCGATGTCGACGGCACCCTCTGCAGCCAGGCCGTTCTGGTGCAGTGAGCCGGGCCGGCCCGGCTCAGTGGCCGCGACCGCGCGCACCGGTCGTGGAAGCCTTGGCGATGTGCCGGCCCAGGTGCAGCAGCAGCATGTCGACGAGGAGCTGAAGCTCGGTATCCGCCACCCCTTCCAGGGCGTCGCGGCATTCGAGGGCCCGATCCACCGCCTGCGTGAGCGCGTCCGCGGGCTCCGCCGCCGCAGCCGCGGGCGGCGACGCATCGGTCACGTCGATGATGATGCCGTGTCCGAGGCGCCGGCTCGACGCGCCCGCCGGAATGCGACCGCGATCGAGGATCCGGCGGACCTGGCCGGAGGGCGACAGCGTCCGGTACTCGGCCACGAACAGGCCGCCGCGCGCGCGCACCGCCTTGAACTGCCGCACCACGGCCGGCCGGTCCTCGGGATGAACGCAGGCCTTGGCGACCGAGAGCGGGAGCGGACGCCCGGCGAGCCCGGAATCCCCGGCCAGAACGTCGGCGGCGCCGGCATCGAGGATGCACCGCTCGTCCCGCGGCGACCAGGACCACGCACCGATGATCCCGGACGCGTTCAGCGCGGCCGCGAGATCGACGGGCCGAGGACGGGGATCTTGGATCGCGTCGGCAATCATGGGCGATCTCCGATTCCGGCGTGCCGCATGCACGCATTCGCCGGAGACATACAACCTTTGATAGAATTAATGAGCAGTTAACTCAACCCATAGCGAGGCATCTATCCCGGTACGCGACTGAGCCTCCATCACGATTCTCTTTTTCCGGCAGCGGGTCCACTTCGTTGCGCTCGCCTAACGACCCGCCCAAGTTGCAATCCCGGCAGCACGTCACCCGAGTTGCGTGAGCAGCGTGAACGCGCCGAAAATCAGAACCGCTCCCACCGAGGCGGCGAGCAGGATCAGCGCCGCGCGGGATTCCCGTATCTCCGGTGACATGGCGCCCTCCCATCACGGCCCGTGTTGGTTCGCGGGCTGGTTGCGTCAAGAATCGCACCGATCGGTCGGTCTGTCGACGGTCGCCTGCGCCCAGACCCATCATCGCCCGCCATCCGGACAGCTCCGGACGGCGGGGGCCTCCGGGCGTCAGGCGGCGGTGCGCCGCTCCACCATCCGGGCGAGGAAGGCGCTGCCGATCGGGATGATCGAGTCGTCGAAGTTGTAGCCGGCATTGTGCAGGCCGGGACCCGGATTGGCGCCGAGCCAGACATAGGCGCCGGGCACCGCCATGGTCATGTCGGCGAAGTCCTCGCTGCCCATCTTCGGCACGACATTCGCCTCGACCATGTCGGCGCCCAGCAGCTCGGTGGCGACCTCCGTGGCGGCGGCCGCCTGCTCGGGGGCGTTCTCCAACACGGAGAACACGTCCTGCAGGTCGACCGTGACCTCGGCGCCGTAGGCCGCGCCGAAGCCCGCCGCCAGCTCGCGCATGCGGGCGCCGGCGAGGGCCCGGATCTCCTTGTCGAAGGTGCGGATCGTGCCGGCGAGATGGGCCGTCTCCGGGATGACGTTGTAGGCGGAGCCCGCCTCGATCCGGGTGATCGACAGCACGATGGATTTCAGCGGATCGGCGTTGCGCGACACGATCGACTGCAAGGCCTGGGCGAGGCCGGTGGCGATGATGATCGGATCGACGCCCCGGTGCGGCTGGGCCGCGTGGATGCCCTTGCCGCGGATGTGGATGTCGAAGAAGTCCGCCGCCGCCATGATCGGCCCCGGCCGCAGCTTGATCATGCCGTGGCCGCCGCCCGGCTGGTTGTGCAGGCCGTAGATCTCGTCGCAGGGGAAGCGCTCGAACAGCCCGTCCTTCAGCATGGCCCGGGCGCCGCCGCGGCCCTCCTCGGCCGGTTGGAACACGAACACCGCGGTGCCGTCGAAGTCGCGGGTCTCGGCGAGGTAGCGCGCCGCGCCCAGCAGCATCGTGGTGTGGCCGTCATGGCCGCAGGCGTGCATCTTGCCGGCATAGGTCGAGCGATAGGGGAGGTTGGTCTCCTCCTCGATGGGCAGGGCGTCCATGTCGGCGCGCAGGCCGATCCGGCGGCCGTTGTCGGTGCGGCCCTTGAGCAGTCCCACCACGCCGGTGCCGCCAACGCCGCGATGCACCTCGCAGCCGAAGGTCTCGAGGAGGTCGGCGACGATGCCGGCGGTGCGCACCTCCTCGAAGCCGAGCTCCGGATGGGCGTGCAGGTCGCGGCGCAGGGCCGTCAGCTCGTCGGCATAGGTCTGGATGCGGTCGATCGGGCTCATGTCTTACGGACTCTCGGGGGCTGACGTCTTGGAGGGCGAGGTTTCGGAAGGCGCAGCGCCGTCGCAGGCACCGCCCTCGTCCGTGCGCCGGAACGGCGTCAACGTGTCGAGGACGTCCACCGCCTCGGCGACGTGGGCGCGCTCCCGCTGCAAGTAATCGGCCACCGCGCGGCGCAGGGCCGGGTCGGCGATGTCGTGGGCCGAATGCATCAGGACCGGCCGGTAGCCGCGGGCGAGCTTGTGCTCGCCCTGGGCGCCCGCCTCGACCCGCTTCAGGCCTCGGGCAATCGCGAAGTCGATCGCCTGATAGTAGCAGATCTCGAAATGCAGGAAGGGGTGGTCCTCGATGCAGCCCCAGTTGCGCCCGTAGAGCGCCGTGTCGCCGATGAGGTTGATGGCCCCGGCGATGTAGGTGCCCGCGCGCTTGGCCATCACGAGGAGCACCCGGTCGGCCATGCGCTCGGACAGGAGCGAGAAGAAGCGGCGGTTGAGGTAGGGCCGTCCCCATTTCCGGGAGCCCGTGTCCATGTAGAAGGCGTAGAACGCGTCCCAATGGGCCTCGGTGATGTCCGCGCCGGTGAGGTGCTCCACGGTGATCCCGGGCGCGAGGGCGTCGCGGCGCTCCTTGCGGATGGTCTTGCGCTTGCGCGAGGCGAGGGCGGCCAGGAAGTCGTCGAAGGTGGCGTAGCCGTCGTTCTGCCAGTGGAACTGCTGGTCGGTGCGCTGCAGGAAGCCGGCGGCGCCGGCCCGCTCCCACTCGGCCTCGCGCATGAAGGTGACGTGGATCGAGGAGGCCTTGGTCTCGCTCCGCAGCGCCCGCAGGCCCGCGACGAGGCCGGCGGTGGCCTCGTCGGGATCGGCGCCCGGCGCGATCAGGAAGCGGGGGCCGGTCACCGGCGTGAACGGCACGCTGACTTGCAGCTTCGGGTAGTAGGCGCCGCCGGCCCGCTCATAGGCGTCGGCCCAGCCGTGATCGAACACGTACTCGCCCTGGCTGTGGGATTTCAGGTAGCAGGGCGCCACGCCGAGGCGCTCGCCGTCGCGCTCGACCGAGATGTGGAGCGGCAGCCAGCCGGTCCTGCGGGAGACGCAGCCCGAATCCTCCAGCGCCGACAGGAAGGCGTGCGACAGGAAGGGATTGTGGGTCTCGTCGCCCGCCGCCAGCGTCTCGGCCGAGAAGGCGCAGGCATCCCAATCCGCGGCGCCGATCTCCTTCAATCCGGGAAGCGCCCGCACGGTGAGTGCGGCGGTCTCCGGCGTCGGCCCGGGTGCTTGCTTCATGGGCCGGAATCTAGCCTGTGCCCCGCAGGGAGCAAGCGGGCGGATGCGCACGGCAGCCATGGCTGCCTTGTCAGATGGCCGCCGCCGTCACCCGCTGCGCGCGCCGGACCCGCCGTCGCGCGCTTCCTCGACGGCTTGCTCGACGGCGTGCGCGACGGCGCGGAAACGGGCCTGAGACCCGAACGGGACGCCGCCGTCGCGGCCCGCGCTCACTCCCCGAGCCGGCCCACGCAGGACACGTCCTCCGGCTTGCAGTCGAGATATCCCTTCAGGATCTTGGTCCGCGCGTCGGTCAGGCCCTTCAGGCAGCCGTTGTATTCCATCGCGTAGGCCGAGCCCCCGTCGAAACCCATGGTCTCGAGGAAGCAGGTCGCGTCCCGGTACGACAGCCAGGCCTTCTGGGCGCCCCGCAGGGCGTCCTTCGTCTTCGGACCGACCTTCTTCATCAACTGCCCATAGACGGCGTTCAACGCCGTATCGGCGGTCCGGTAATCGGCACCCGCGCAGGCGTTGAGATCCGCCTGGGTCGTGCCCTCGCACGGGTCGGCCGCCGCGGCGGGCGCCGGGGAGAGCAGGGTCGCGGCGAGGGCGAGGGCGCCGCAGTGCCGCACGAACCGTGCGCGCGATTCACTCGAAACGGTCATGGCGGTCTTCGTCGTGACGAATCGGACGGGTCTTAGGAAAATTTACGGGACGAATCCCTCGAACACCATCTGGTCCGCGTGTGCGGCGGCCCGGGAGCGCTGCTCCTCGGTCCGGACCGTCCAGGTCATCACGGGGACCCGTCCGAGCAGCCGGCAGAGATAGGTCGGCGCGCAGGGCAGGTCGTCCACCCGCCAGGACAGGAAGTCGGGCCGGGTCTCGGCGAAGTGCAGCAGGTCGGAGAGCGACCGGCGGAGCGAGGGCGTCAGCGCCGCGTAGGCGGGATCGTCCTGCGTGGTCTCCGCCACGATGCCCCGCGGGATCGTGGCAGGGCAGAGATCGCGCAGGGCCGCGACCACCTGTGGGTCGAAGGATTTCAGCGCCACCGGCCCGGCATAGGCCGCGGCGACCTCGGCGGTGCGGTTCGCAAGCCGCAGGTCGCCGTCGTAGCGGGACTTCACCTCGATCACCACCGGCACGACCCCGGCCACCGCCGCCAGGAAGGCCGGCAGCGTCGGGATCGTCTCCGCGGACCCGGCGACTTTGAGCGTCCCGAGTTCGGCGGCCGACCGTTCGTCCACCGCCTCGCGCGCCGTCGTGAGGCGGCCGAGGGCGGCGTCGTGGAACACCATCGCCTCGCCGTCGGCACTCAACTGGACGTCGCACTCGATAGCGAAGCCGCCCGCGACCGCCGCCCGGGCCGCCGCCAGCGTGTTCTCCGGCCGGCCCGCCGCCCGGTCGTGCAGGCCGCGATGGGCGATCGGCCGCGCGGTGAGCCAGTCGGGGGCGCCCACCGTCAGCGGACCTCGAACATCGCCTCGACCTCGACGGCGGCGTCGAGGGGCAGTTCCGCGACGCCGACGGTGGAGCGGGCGTGGCGCCCGCGGTCGCCGAGCAGCTCGACCATCAGGTCGGAGGCGCCGTTCATCACCCCGGCCACCGCCGAGAAGCCCGGCGCCGCGTTGATGAAGCCGCCGAGCCGCACGCATTGCACCACCGCGTGGTCGAGGTCGCCGACCGCGGCCTCGAGCTGGGCGAGGACGTTGAGGGCGCACAGGCGGGCGGCCGCCTTGCCGGCCTCCGCCGAGACCCCGCCGCCGACCTTGCCCTTGTGCTCGGCCGCGATGGCGCCGTGAGCGCCGAAGCAGACCTGGCCGGAGATCACCACGAGATTGCCGGTGCGCACGAACGGCACGTAGTTGGCGACGGGCGCGGCCGCCTTGGGCAGGGTCAGGCCCAGCGCCTCCAGGCGTTCCTTGATCGAGCTCATCGGGTTCTCCCTGGTTCCTGCGAATCCGCGGGAGCAGGAGCACGGCCGCGCCCCGCGGCGCAAGGGCCGCGCGCCGCGAAGGCTCGGATCGCGGCCTCGATGACCGGCCGCGGCGGCGGCCGTCCAGCCTCCGTTTCGCGGGCTCGCGATTCGCCGACGGCGCACGGCAAAGCCGCGGATTTGTCCCAGAGATCAGCTCTGTCCGTGCTCCGTGCAGGCCTGCCCGGCGGGCCCACCTGACATTGAAACGTTGACAGGAGCCGGCTCTTTCATAGTAATCGCGCGCGTGCCGCCCAGGACTGAGGCGGCACTTTCATTTGGAGCCGGCTCAACGCTGGCTCCCGGATCCTGCATGAAACGGAGATGGGACCCGTGACGTCAGCCCTTCTGCCGACCTACGTCCGCGCGCCGCTCGCCTTCGAGCGCGGCGAGGGCGCCTGGCTCGTGACGGAGGGCGGCGAGCGATACCTCGATTTCGGCGCCGGCATCGCGGTGAACGGCCTCGGCCACGCCCATCCGCATCTCGTCGGCGCGCTCACCGAGCAGGCGGGCAAGATCTGGCACACCTCGAACCTGTTCCAGATCCCCGGCGGCGAACGCCTCGGGCAGCGGCTCGTCGATGCGACCTTCGCGGACGTGGTGTTCTTCTGCAACTCGGGCGCGGAAGCCAACGAGGCGGCGATCAAGATCGCCCGCAAGTACCACGCGGCCGACGGCCATCCGGAGCGGTACCGGATCGTCACCTTCGCGGGCGCCTTCCACGGGCGGACCCTGGCGACGCTCGCGGCCGGCGGACAGCAGAAGTACATCGAGGGGTTCGGGCCGAAGGTCGAGGGGTTCGATCAGGTCCCGGCCGGCGACTGGGCGGCGCTGGAGGCGGTGATCGGGCCGGAGACGGCGGCACTGATGATCGAGCCGATCCAGGGCGAGGGCGGCGTGCGGGTGATTCCCCACGCGGACCTGCGCCGGCTGCGCGAGATCTGCGACGCGAAGGGCCTGCTTCTGATCATGGACGAGGTCCAGACCGGCGTCGGCCGCACCGGCCGGCTGTTCGCCCATGAATGGTCCGGCATCACGCCGGACATCATGAGCGCGGCCAAGGGCATCGGCGGCGGCTTTCCCCTCGGCGCCTGCCTCGCCACCCGCGAGGCGGCCCGCGGCATGACCGCCGGCACGCACGGCACCACCTTCGGCGGCAACCCCCTCGCCATGGCGGTGGGCAACGCCGTGCTGGACGTCGTGCTGGAGGAGGGCTTCCTCGATCGCGTCGCCCGCTCCGGCCTGCTGCTCAAGCAGAAGCTCGCGGCTTTGCGCGATCGCCATCCGCACGTCATCGAGGAGATCCGCGGCGAGGGGCTGATGCTCGGCCTCAAGCTCGGCGTGCCGAACACGGATTTCGCCGCCGCCGCGCGGGACGCGCACCTGCTGGTGATCCCGGCGGGCGACAACATCGTCCGCCTGCTGCCGCCGCTGACCATCGGCGAGACCGAGATCGACGAGGCGGTCCGGCGCCTGGACGCGGCGGCGTCCAGCTTCGAGGCCGTGCGCGGCGCGGCCGAGTAGGACCGATCCGAGAGTTTCAGAACACCGCCCTCCGGATGCCGGGGGGCGGCCCGAAGCATTTCCGGGCGCGGTCGATCCCGCCGCGCCTGACGGAGATGCCCCTGCCAGGAGGTAGAGTGCGGTTCATGATCAGGTGATCGTTGAGCAGACTCTAGTTATTGTGACGCGATGAAAGCCCAGATTGACGGCCGGGCACAGGCCCCGGCCAGGCACCTGAACGGTGCCGGCCCTCGTCATTTCCTCGATCTGAAGGACTTTTCCGGAGCAGAGCTGCGCCGGGTCCTCGATGCCAGCGCCGCCATCAAGGGGCGCCGTCGGAAGGGCGAACTGGCCGCGGAGCGCCCCCTCACGGGCAAGACCCTGGCGATGGTGTTCGACCGGCCCTCGACCCGCACCCGCGTGTCCTTCGACGTCGCCATGCGCGAACTCGGCGGCGAGACCCTGATGCTCACCGGCTCGGAGATGCAGCTCGGGCGCGGCGAGACCATCGGCGACACCGCGCAGGTGCTGTCCCGCTTCGTCGACGCGATCATGATCCGCATCCTCGACCACGGTCAGATGCTGGAACTGGCCGAGTACGCCACCGTCCCGGTGATCAACGCCCTGACCAAGGTCTCGCATCCCTGCCAGATCATGGCCGACGTGCTGACCTTCGAGGAGCATTGCGGGCCGATCAAGGGCCGCAAAGTGGCCTGGTCCGGCGATGCCAACAATGTGCTGGCGAGCTGGGTCCATGCGGCCGCGCGGTTCGACTTCACGCTCAACATCGCGAGCCCGCCCGAGCTGGCCCCGCCCCCCGCGCTCCTCGCCTGGGCGCAGCAGGAGGGCGCCGACATCCACGTCACCACCGACGCCTTCGCGGCGGTGGAGGGCGTCGATGCCGTGGTCACCGATTGCTGGGTGTCGATGGGCGACGACGACGAGGCCCACCGGCACAACCTGCTCAGCCCCTATCAGGTCAACGCCAAGCTGATGGCGGCGGCGAATCCGGACGCGATCTTCATGCACTGTCTCCCGGCCCATCGCGGCGAGGAGGTGACGGCCGACGTGATGGACGGCCCGCGCTCCGTGGTGTTCGACGAGGCCGAGAATCGCCTGCACGCGCAGAAGGGCATCCTAGCCTGGTGCCTGGGCGCGAACGGGCTCTGATCCGGTCGATGTCACCGGCCTCGCGCTGGCGGGGTCGGTGCACCATATGGGCGTGAGCGGTCGGCCGGTGCCGTCCGCCTCCCCATCATGGCTGCCGTCAGGCGGCATCCCGGCGACGGACGGCGCGCGCAGCGCGGCGGCTCCGACTCCGGGCCGGTCGGGGTGAGGGATCCGATCGCTCCGCCAAGGTCATCGCCTCACGCCGCCCGGTCCGCCGGGAGGACGGATCCACGCCTCGCCGGCACGACATGCCGGACGCATCGATCGGAGAGGGCATGACCTCAGGAACCCAGTCGCATTCCCCGTCTCATTCCCCGTCGCAGCCCGAGAATGCCGGCAACGGCCAGGCAGGGGCGGACGATGCCGTGCTGCCCTTCGCCGTCGAGGCGCTGGACGTGCGCGGACGCGTCGTGCGGCTCGGTCCCGCCGTGGATACGATCCTGCGCCGCCACGGCTATCCGGACCCGGTGGCACGCCTCCTCGGCGAGGCGGCGGCGCTGACGGTGCTGCTCGGCTCCTCCCTCAAGTTCGAGGGCCGGTTCCAGCTCCAGACCAAGACCGACGGTCCGGTCGCGATGATCGTGGTCGATTTCGAGGCCCCGGACCGGCTGCGCGCCACCGCGCGGTTCGACCCGGCACGCGTGGCCGCCCTCGGCACCGGCCCGCTCGCGGATTCCGACCTGATCGGCACCGGCCATCTGGCCATGACCATCGACCAGGGCACGGCCGCCAGCCGCTACCAGGGCGTCGTGGCCCTTGAGGGCCAGAGCCTGGAGGAGGCCGCGTATCAGTACTTCCGGCAGTCGGAACAGATCCCCACACAGGTGCGCCTCGCCGTGGCCGAGGCCGTGGAGGAGGGGGCCGGACGCTGGCGGGCCGGCGGGCTCCTCGTGCAGTTCCTGCCTCAGTCGGTGGACCGGGCGCGCCTCGCCGATCTGCCGCCGGGCGACATCCCGGAGGGGCACAGGCATCTCTCGGGCGAGGCACCGGAGGACGATGCCTGGGTCGAGGCCCGCTCGCTGGTCGCCACGATCGAGGATCACGAACTCGTCGATCCGCATGTCTCCAGCGAGCGGCTGCTCTACAGGCTGTTTCACCAGCGCGGGGTGCGGGTGTTCGACCGCCAGCCGGTCCGGGAGACCTGCCGCTGCTCGCGTGAGCGCGTGATGGGCATGATCCGCTCGTTCTCCCCGCAGGAGCGCCACGACATGGTGGCCGATGACGGACGCATCGTCATCACCTGCGAGTTCTGCTCCCGGCGCTACGATCTCGATCCCCAGGAGGTCGAGGCGGAGGTTGCCGGACAGCCGACCCAGTAGAGCGCCGATCGGCGCAAGCACGGGTCCGCAGACCCGTGCTTATGGCCAAGCTTTTCCGCGCGAAACGCACGAAGATCGGTATTCGTTGCGTGAATTTTTGGATCCTCCAGTCTGAACCGTTTCGCGACCTTCGACGTTGCGTGGCAGATTCAACATTGGAGGTTTCGCCATGCGGAAGATGTCGATTGGTTTGGCTGCGCTGCTGATCAGCACCTCGGCCTATGCCCAGCAGGGTGGCGCCGAGATGGGCGGGCGTGGCGGTCAGGGGGCTGCCGAGTCCAGCATGAAGGCCGGCGGCGGCGAGCGCGGCGGGATGCAGGGTAGCGCGCAGGGTGGCGCGCAAGGCGACATGAAGGCCGGCCGCCAGGCGGGCTCCGAGCGCGGGGCCGCCGAGACGGGCCGGTCCGCGCAGGGCCGTGAGGCCGGCGGCGAGGGTCGCATGGCCCAGGACAAGGATCGGGCCGGTGCCGAGCGTGGCGGTCGGGATGGCGACCGCGCCGAGCGGAATGAGCGCGGCGATCGCACCGGCGACCGCGTCGAGCGCGGCGACCGGCACGGTGATCGACATGGCGACCGTCATGGTGAGCGGCGTGGCGACCGTGCTGATTTCCGCGGTCGGACGGATGTGAGCCGTACCGATGTCCGGTCCGAGCGCTTCGAAGGCGGCTTCCGCCGTGAGGGGCGCTACGTGTTCATCGGTGGCCGCCGCGTCGTGTACGGCTCCCCCGAGTATCGGCGCCTGATCGTCACCGAGAACCGTGGCCCGCGCGTCCGCTATGTCGTCATTCGCGGCCAGCGCGTCCTCTACGGTTCGCCCGAGTACCGTCGTCTCGTCAGCATCCGCGAGACCGGACCCCGCGCGCGCTACGTCGTCGTCCGCGGCCAGCGCGTCCTCTACGGTTCGCCCGAGTACCGTCGCCTCGTCTCGGTCCAGGAGGATCGCTTCGTGACGATCCGCGGTCAGCGGGTGCGCTACGGCTCCGCGGAATATCGCCGTCTCAGCGGCGGCGGCGCGGTCAGCGCGAGCTTCCGCTCCGAGCAGCGGGCCGGCGCGCGCTTCGACAACCGCGGCGGCCGGGACGGCATCCGCGACGTCTCGCGGACCGAGGGTCGCAACGACACCCGGACGGACCGCAACGACCGCGGCCAGGATCGCGGCATGGATCGGGCCGCCGGTCGGGACGGCAAGATGGACGGCAAGATGGACGGCAAGACGGGCGGCAAGACGGACGGCATGCGCAACAGCGACATGCGCGGCGGCCAGCAGGACGGCATCCGCAACGCGTCGGATCGCGGCGGCCAAGCGGGCGGCATGAAGTCCGGCGCCGAAGGCGGCCGGATGGGCGGCGCCGAGCGTGGCGGCATGAACGGCGGCAAGGCCGGCATGGATGGTGCGCAGGGTGCCGGCCGGTCGGGCGGTCAGGCGGGTGCCGGCCGCAACTGACGCGACGATCAGGGGGAGGAGCCGTGGCGCTCCTCCCCCCTTCTGTGTCAGTCGACGGCCTCGCGCCCCGTCTCAGGACGCGGAGCGAGGCCGGTCGGTGAACATCCGCCGTGCGGCATCGCGGAGCCCGGACGTGCAGGATGGCCTCGGCGACAATCTTCGACGGCGTCGCGGCTGATGCGAGGGGCTGCCTCGCCCCCAGCCCTCCGGCCGAACGGTCTCACGCCTTCAGGACGGGCTCCGCGATGTCGCCGCCACCGCCGCGGGCCCTGAGATATTCGGGCTGGAACAGGCACATCCGCACGGCGTCGCGGTAGCGCCCGTTCACGAAGAACTCGTCCTTGAGCACGCCCTCGGGATGGAAGCCGCAGCGCTCGTAGATCCGCACGGCCCGGGCATTGTCCCGGTCGACGTGCAGGTAGAGCTTGTGGATGTTGAGCACGCTGAAGGCGTAATCCATAGCGATACGGGTGGCCTGCCACGCGTAGCCGCGCCCCTGGAAGCTCGGATGGATCGCGATCTGGAACTCGCAGCGCCGGTGCAGGTGGTTGATCTCGACCAGCTCGATCAGTCCGGCCGGTTCTCCGCTCGGATCGGCGACGATGAAACGGCGCTCGGTCTGATTGTGGATGTTGCGCTCGTAGAGCTGCTGGAGTTCGGCGAAGGACTCGTAGGCCTCCTCGAACCAGTAGCGCATGATGCTGTCGTTGTTGTTGAGCTGGTGGACGAAACGCAGGTCCTCCCGCTCCAGCGGTCGCAGCTTGATGGTGATTCCGCTCATCGCGTTCATGACGCACACGCCTCGATCAGGTTGCGCAGGAACCGCTCACCCTGGCCGAGGGCGTCGAGGGTGATGAACTCGTCGGGCTGGTGCGCCTGGGCGATGTCGCCGGGGCCGCAGACCACCGTCGGGAGGCCCGCCGCCTGGAACCGTCCGGCCTCGGTGGCGTAGGGGACGGCGACGGTATGGTTGCGTCCGGCGAGACGCAGGCAGAGCCGCTCGGCCTCCGAGCCCGGCTCGGGGGCCAAGCCCGGGATGTCCACCTCCTCAAGGGTCTCGATCCGCCCATACGCGCCGTAGCGGTTCAGGCGCTCGCGGGTGACCCGATCGACCTCCTGGGCGAAGAGGCGCGGAATTTCGGCCGGGTCGAGATCCGGGAGGCCGCGATACTCCCAGAGGAAGCGGCACTCCTTGGCCAGGATGTTCCGGGCGGTCCCGCCTTGGATCGTCCCCACATGGACCGTGGTCGAGGCCGGGTCGAACCGCCCGGACGGGTCGCCGCGCTCGATCATCAGATCGGCGATCCGGTTGAGGCCGGCCACGAGATCGCAGGCGGCCGAGACGGCGTTCGCCCCGAGGGCGGGACGGGCCGAATGGGCCTCATGGCCGTGAACCGTGGTGAGGCAGGTGACGATGCTCTTGTGGGCGTCTGCCACCTCCATGCCGGTGGGCTCGCCGACGATCACCGCGGCGGGCCGCGGCAGGTCGGCGCCGAACCGCGCGATCCCGTCCATGGATCCGAGACAGGTCGTCTCCTCATCGTAGGAGAGCAGGATGTGGATCGGCCGCTTCAGGCCGGCGGCGAGCATGTCGGGCACCAGGGCCAGGGCCAGCGCGTCGAAACCCTTCATGTCGACCGCGCCCCGCCCGTAGGCCCGGCCGTCGGCAAGGCGCAGCGTGAACGGGTCGCTGGTCCAGGCCTGCCCCGTCACCGGCACCACGTCGGTATGTCCGGACAGGACGACGCCGCCATCGACCATCGGCCCGATCGTGGCGAGGACGGCCGCCTTGTCGCCCCCAGGGTTCGGCAGATGCAGATACGGGACGTTCCAGCCGCCCAGATAATCGCAGACGGCCTCGATCAGCGGGAGGTTGGACTTGTCGCTCTCCGTGTCGAAGGACACGAGGCGGGCGAGCATGTCGAGCGGGCTGAGCCGCTCGCCGGTCGCGGACATGGATTCCTCCGGGGCGAGGCCCCGGGCCGGGACCTCAGTGCAGGCTGCGGCGGACGTGCGGGCTGTCGAGGGAGAAGGCGGGGATCTCGGCCTCGAAGCTCTCGCCGGCCACCGTCGCCATGGTGTAGCTGCCGGCCATCAACCCGTCGGGCGTGTTGAGGGGACAGCCGCTGGTGTAGCAGAAGGACTCGCCCGGCTCCAGCACGGGCTGCTTCCCGACCACGCCGGTGCCGCGCACCTCCTGGCAGGCGCCGTGGCCGTCGATGATGCGCCAATGCCGCGAGCGCAGCTGAACCTGCTCGCTGCCGTTGTTCACGATCTCGACCGTGTAGGCGAAGAAGTAACGGCTCTCATTCGGCGAGGATTCCTCCTCGACGAAGCGAGATTGCACGGTCACACTAATTCCCCGCGTCTCGGCCTTGTACATCGCCCTATTTGGCCCTTCTTCGGACTGTGCGATTCGCAGAAGCCGAAAGGAACGCGCTTCCTGGCCGGTCGTAGTAGGCGGCGGAATCGCCGTCAATTGCGGCGGACTACCTCGCGTCGTCCCGATCCCGGCCCCGGGCCGGGCGCCGCGACCGGCCGGGTCGCGGCGCCGACATGACGCGGCCCTCGGAAGCGGTTAAGCCCGCGTTAGCGGGTCCCGGCCGACAACGCTCGCCGACGCGGACCTGCCGGGCGCGCGAAGGAGTCATGGGCGCGATGAACGCGGGCGCAGCCACGGGAGCCGCCGATTCGGGCGCGGATGGCCGGTCCGGCATTCTGCCGGCCCAGGCGATCGCCGCCCTGGCCAGGGCGGGCGGGATCCGCGCCGCGACGCCCTTCGCGCCCGACCAGATCCAGCCCGCGAGCCTCGACCTGCGCCTGGGCGCCAAGGCCTACCGGGTGCGGACGAGCTTCCTGCCGGGCTCCGGCCGGACGGTCCAGGCCTGCGTCGACCGGCTGTCGCTGCACGCCGTCGACCTGCGACCGGGTGCCGTCCTGGAGACGGGCTGCGTCTACATCGCCGAGCTGCAGGAGAGCCTCGCCTTGCCGGGCGACCTCGCGGCGGCGGCCAACCCCAAAAGTTCGACCGGGCGCATCGACGTCTTCACCCGAGTCATCACCGACCGGGGCGAGGCCTTCGATCAGGTGGAGCCCGGCTATGACGGGCCGCTCTACGCGGAGATCTCGCCGCGCACCTTCCCGGTCCTCGTGCGGACCGGCTCGCGCCTGTCGCAGATCCGCTTCCGCCGCGGGGCGCCACGGCTGACCGAGGCCGAGCTCGGCCTCCTCCATGCCCGCTCGGCGCTGGTCGACGTGGGCAGTCCGTCCCTTCAGGGCGGTGTGGCGGTCTCGGTGGACCTCTCCGGCTTCGACGGCCTCGTCGGCTATCGGGCGAAGCGCCATACCGGCCTCGTGGACGTGGACGCCCCCGGCCGTCATCGCGCCGCGGATTTCTGGGAGCCCCTGGCGGCCGACGGATCGGGCAGCCTGATCCTCGATCCCGGGCAATTCTACATCCTGGCCTCCAAGGAAGCGGTCCAGGTGCCGCCGGACCATGCCGCCGAGATGGTGCCGTTCGATCCGCTGGTGGGCGAGTTCCGGGTCCACTACGCCGGCTTCTTCGATCCGGGCTTCGGCTATGCCGGAGCCGGCGGGGAGGGGGCGCGGGCCGTCCTGGAAGTCCGCTCCCGCGACGTGCCGTTCCTGCTGGAGGACGGGCAGATCGTCGGCCGCCTCGTCTACGAGCGCATGCTCGACCTCCCGGAGACGCTCTACGGGGCGGGGGCGGGGTCGAACTACCAGGCCCAGGGCCTCAAGCTCTCGAAGCACTTCGCGTTGTAATCCGGCCCGGAGCCGTCGACGGGAGCATCGTTCGCATGGACGCGGTCGACCGGAAGATCCTGGACCTCCTCCAGCAGGACGCGACCCTCCCGGTGGCCGAACTCGCCGAGCAGGTCGGGATCAGCGCGGCCCCCTGCTGGCGCCGGGTGAAGAAGCTGGAGGACTCCGGCGTGATCCGGCGCCGGGTCGCCCTGGTGGATCGCCGCAAGGTCAACGTCCCCACCACGGTGTTCGTGGCCGTGAAGGCGCCCCGTCACGCCGCCGACTGGTCCGACGCGTTCCGGCGGGTCGTCGCCGGCTTCCCGGAGATCGTCGAGGCGTGGCGCCTGACCGGCGAGATCGACTACCTTTTGCGGATCGTGGTGCCGGACATCGAGGCCTACGACGCGGTCTACCAGCGCCTCATCGCCAAGCTCGACTTCTCGAACCTGTCCTCCTCCATCGCCATGGAGGAGATGAAGTACACGACCGCGGTCCCGACGATCTACGTGACGTGACGCGGTCGCTCCGCGGCGCGACTCAGCCCGCCGCGACCGCGTAGGTCCGGTGGATCGACGAATCCTGCGCCCGGTGGTCGTAGCCGTAGACGTGGATCGAGACGGCCGCGTCCGGCCCGTCATTGGCGATCCGGTGCAGGTTCGGTCCCGACGGCATCATGCAGGCGACGAAGCCGGGCTCGCGGACGACGTCCTGCGTCGCCACCGCGTGGGTCTCGCTCATCGGGCGGTACCACGTTTCCCGCAGCCGGCCGCGCAGCAGGCCGAAGCAGCACGAGCAGTGATGGTCGTGGACCGGCGTCACCGCGCCCGGCGCCCACACCATCGCCCAGACGCTGATCGCCTCGGTGCCGAACAGCAGATTGCGGCTCAGGCCCGGACCGCGGCCGACCAGCCGCGACGGGTCGAGGAGATCCGGCTGGTTCAGGATGCGGACCAGCGTGGCCCGGGCCGCGGCCAGATAGGCCTCCGGCGAGCGGCCCGCGGAACGGGCGAGGCTCGCCATCATCGCCTCAACTTCCGTCGGGATGGTCGTCTGCGGCATCGGCGGGTCTCCTTCGGCGCCCTTCACGCGGCGCCCTTCACGAGGCTGCGCGAAGCGTACCGCAGGCCCGACGGCGCGGGGTTGCATTCTTGACCGCGATGTCGCCCGATCGAGCAATGGGATTGCGCCACGCGGCGATCGGACGAAATCCCGTTGCGCGCCCTCCGCTATCCCGGCGAAGCCGATGCCGTCATGACGGAACTGGGCGTGCCGGCGGCGAACGTCCGGCCGTCCCGACGCCATAGCTGTCCGGGGATCGGTTCCTGCCGGGAAAAGGCGGCGGATGAGCCCGCGATGCCGCCGGCGAGAACCACCGAGGGTGTCAGCCGGCCGCGGCCTCGTCGAGCAGCCACGCCACGGCGCCCGTGCTGGTCACACGGCCGGCGGGCAGGCTCTCGCCCGCGGCGAGCCGGGCGAGGGGCGCCCGCTTGCCGGCGCCGGTGACCAGAAACAGCACGTGCTGCGAGGAGGCGAGCGCCGGCAGCGTCAGGCTGATCCGCGGGACGAACGGCTCCAGGCCGGCCTCGGGCACGGGGACGACGAGCCGCCGGGCCTCGTCGGCGGCAGGCGTGCCGGGAAACAGCGAGGCGGTGTGCCCGTCCTCGCCGAGGCCGAGCAGAACGAGATCGAACAGCGGCCGCGCCGGATCGAGGCGCTCGGCGCCGTAGAAGTCGAGAAGCGTCCGCTCATAGGCGCGGGCGCCCGCGTCCGGGCCTGCGTCGGACGGGATGAAGTGGAGGTGCGTTGGCGGGATCGGGGCACCGTGCCCGAACGCCTCCCGGACCATCCGGACATTGCTGCGCGGGTCGTCCCACGGCACCGCGCGATCATCCCCGAAGAACCAGTGGATTCGCGCCCAGGGGAGTCGGGTCGCGTAGTCCGGCCCCGACAGCAGGCCGTACAGCACCTTGGGCGTCGAACCGCCCGAAAGGCAGATCGCGATCCGCTCGGACCGGCTCTCGCCGCAGGCCTCGATGAGCCGCTCGGCCGCCGCGCGGGCGACCGCCTCCGGGTCCTTCAGGATGTGGCTTCCGGCGGGAAGGCTCATGGGTGACGGCCCTGCGGCTTCGGGGGTCGGACGGGTCGGTCTGCGGGCGGCCCGAGGCGGCCGGCTCAGCCCTTCGGCTCCTGGTGGCCGCCGAAGCCCTTGCGCATCGCCGAGAGCAGCTTGTCGGCGTAGCTCGCGTGCTCCCGGGAGCGGAAGCGGCGGTAGAGGGCGGCGGAGAGCACCGTCGCCGGGACGCCTTCCTCGACGGCGGCGTTGATGGTCCAGCGGCCCTCGCCCGAATCCTCCACGTAGCCGGAGAAGTCGGTGAGCTGCTCGTCGCCCGCCAGCGCCTGGGCGGTCAGGTCGAGGAGCCACGACGAGACGACGCTGCCGCGCCGCCAGACCTCGGCGATGTCGCCCATGTTGAGGTCGAAGCGGCGCTCGGCCGGCAGTTCCTGGGCATTGGCGTGGCGGAGGATGTCGAAACCCTCGGCATAGGCCTGCATCAGCCCGTACTCGATGCCGTTATGGACCATCTTGACGAAGTGGCCGGCACCGGTCGGCCCGGCATGGATGTAGCCCTGCTCGGCGCGCGGGTCGCGCCCCTCGCGGTTCGGCGTCTTGGGGATGTCGCCGACGCCCGGCGCCAGGGTCTTGAAGATCGGGTCGAGGCGGTCGACGGTCTCCGTGTCGCCGCCGATCATCATGCAGTAGCCGCGCTCCAGGCCCCAGACGCCGCCCGAGGTGCCGACATCGACGTAGTGCAGGCCCTTCTCCTTCAGAGCGAGCCCACGGCGGACATCGTCACCGTAGAAGGAATTGCCGCCGTCGATGACGCAGTCGCCCGCCTGCATCAGGCTCGACAGCGTCTGGACCGCCTGCTCGGTGATCGCGCCGGCCGGCAACATCACCCAGGCCGCGCGCGGCACCTCCAGCTTGGAGACCAGATCCTCGAGGCTCGATGCGCCGACCGCGCCGGCCTCCACCAGCGCCGCGACGGCCTCCGGGTTCTGATCGAACACCACGGCCGTGTGTCCGTCGCGCAGGAGACGCCGGACGATGTTGCCGCCCATCCGGCCGAGGCCGATCATGCCGAGTTGCATTGCCGTCATCTCCTCGGGGGTTTTCCTCCCCCGTGCGGGGAGGGGTCAGGGGTGGGGGTGGTGCAGACGGGACCGCTGAGACTCATCGGGAATCGCCCCCACCTCCGGCGCCTACGCCACGGCAGCCTTGAGGGCCGCCGCGATGCGCTTCAGCCCGGCCTCAAGGTCGCCCTTGATGTGGACCCGCAGCGCCCGCCGGCCCCGCTCGGCCAGCACGGCGAAATCACCCCGCGCCTGCGCGGCCACGACGGTGGCGAAGCCGAGGGAGCGGCCCGGGATCGGCAGGTCCTGCGACGGATCCGCGGTGATCTGCAGGAACACGCCGGTATCCGGGCCGCCCTTGTAGGCCTGACCGGTGGAGTGCAGGAACCGGGGCCCGAACTCCAGGCAGGTCGCCACCTTGCGGGTGTCGCGTACGGCGATCCGTGCCTCCTGGAGGATATCGGCGGCCTCGGCGTTGCGCGGCACGTAGGCGAGCAACCCGAGGTAATCGCCGTCCTTCAGCCGGGCGATCTGCGCCTTGAGCGCAGGCTCCAGGCCGTCGGTCGCCTGCTTCAAACCGTCCGCGTTCTGCGGGTCGGCGTAGAGGGCGATCGCATCATCCGAGAAGAGCGGCGTCTCCGCGGGGAGGGCGCCGCTCGCCTCGGCCTCGGCGAACAGCTTCTTGGTCTCGACCTTGCTGGCCTCGACGTCGGGCTGGTCGAACGGGTTGATGCCGATCACCGCGCCGGCCACGGCGGTGGCCATCTCCAGCCGGTAAAATTCCTGCGGCAGCTGCTCGACCGAATCGAGGGTGATGCGGGCGATCGGGTGGCCGTCCCGCTCCAGGGCCCGCAGGGCCTCGTCCTGCGCCGCCTCGGCGTTGCCGTCGAGGCGGAGATAGATGAAGAACCGGTCGTGCCCGTAGACCGCCGGAACGCCCACCGGCTCGCCGTCCACGGGAACCAAGCCCTTGCCCTGCTTGCCGGTCGATTCCGCGATCAGCTGTTCGGCCCAGGCGCCGAAGCTCGCGATCGCCGGGGAGGCGACGATCGTCACCTTGTCGCGGCCGGCCAGCGCCGCCGCGCCCATGGCGGTCCCGAGCAGCACGCCCGGGTTCTGGGCCGGAGGCACCGCCGGGCCGCAGGAACGGACCATGATGCGGGCCGTCTCCAAAAGCGCCTTGACGTCGAGGCCCATGGCGGCCGCCGGCACGAGGCCGAAGGCCGAGAGCACCGAGTAGCGCCCGCCGATCTGCTTCACGCCGTAGAAGATGCGCTTGAACCCGTCCGCTTTCGCGGCCCGCTCCATGTCGGAGCCGGGGTCGGTGACGGCCACGAAGTGGTCGCCGGCCCGGTCGCCGAGCACGTCCTTGGCGCGCGCCAGGAAGTAGTCGCGGAAGACGTTGGGCTCCAGCGTCGAGCCGGATTTCGACGCGACGATGAACAGCGTCTTCGCCAGATCGATGCTCGCCTCCAGGGCGCGCACCTGATCCGGGTGGGTCGAGTCGAGGATCTGAAGCTTCGGGAAGCCTTCGCGCTGGCCGTAGGTCAGGCTCAGAACCTCCGGGCCGAGGCTCGATCCGCCCATGCCCAGCACGACGACGTCGGTGAAGCCTTCCGCCTTCACCCAGTCCGAGAAAGCCGCGTAGTCGGCGGCCTTCTCCAGTTCCTCCTCGACGATGTGCAGCCAGCCGAGCCAGTTCGCCTCGTCATGGCCGGACCAGACCGAGGCGTCGCCCGCCCAGAGCCGACGGATCGAACCGCTCGCGCGCCAGGATTCGACGGTCTTCTTGGCCTCGGCCGCGAGGGTTTCGTCCATGACGAGGCTCTGGCCGTCCAGCCGATGCCCCAGGAGCGCGGTGCGCTTGCCCGCCACGGCGCCGAGCAGATTGTCGGCGGCGTCGATGAAGAGCTGCACGCCCTCCTTCACCAGCTGCTCGGCGACGGCCTCGATGTCGATGCCGGACCGCGCGAGCTTGGCCATCACGGCCTCGGCGCCGGGCACGTCCTCCTCGATCGTCGCCCGCACCACGCCGTGGTCGCGGAACGCGTCCATGGTGGCGGGCGGCATGGTGTTGACGGTGTTCGGCCCGATCAGCTCCTCGACGTAGAGGACGTCCGAATAGGCCTTGTTCTTCGTGCCGGTGGAGGCCCAGAGCAGGCGCTGCGCCTTGGCGCCCTTCTCGGCCAGGGCCGTCCACTTGGACTCCGCGAAGATCCGCTTGTAGCGCTGGTAGGCGAGCTTGGCGTTGGCGATCGCCACCTTCCCCTTCAGCTGCTCCAGGGCGAATTTCTCGTCGGGATCGTTGGCCTCGGCGATCTTCTCGTCGAGGCGCTTGTCGACCAGGACGTCGATGCGGCTGATGAAGAAGCTCGCCACGCTGGCGACCTTCGAGACGTCGTGGCCGGCCTTCGCGCGCGCGTCGAGCCCGTCGATGAAGGCGCGGGCCACGGCCTCGTAGGCCTCCTGCGAGAACAGGAGGGTGACGTTGATCGAGATGCCCTCGCTGGTGAGCTGCCGGATCGCCGGGATACCCTCCGGTGTGGCCGGCACCTTCACCATCAGGTTGTCGCGGGCGACCGCCTTGTGCAGGCGCCGGGCTTCGGCCAGCGTCTCCTCGGTGTCGAGGGCGAGGTAGGGCGAGACCTCCAGGCTGACATAGCCGTCGGCCCCGTCGCTCGCCTCGTAGACCGGGCGGAGCACGTCGGCGGCCGCCTGGATGTCGGCGATGGCGAGACCCTCGTAGAGGTCGATGACGCGGCTGTCCCCGGTCACCTGAACGGCCTTCAGGCTGTCGTCGTACTCGTCCGAGTGCCCGATCGCCTTCTCGAAGATCGACGGGTTGGAGGTGACGCCGCGCAGGCCGTCGCGCTCGACGAGCTGCTTCAGTTCGCCTTTCTGGATGAAGCCGCGGGCCACGAAGTCGAGCCAGACCGCCTGATCCTGTGCGTCGTGCAGGGCCTTGAGCGCGTTCATGTCGGTTCCTCGTCTCGCGTGCCGCTACTTGCCGGGCGCTCTCCCTCCCCCCTCTGCGGGGGAGGGTGGCCCTCGCGTCAGCGAGGGTCGGGAGAGGGGGACCCGGGTTCAGGGAAGGTCGCGGCCTTCATATAAGGACGGCACCGTCCTGTGCACCGTCGCTCCCGTCTCCCGACCCCCTTCGGGGCCTCCCTCCCCCGCAGAGGGGCGAGGGAAGCGTCGCGCATCAGCTGTTACCGCTTATGCTTGGCCATCTGCGCCTTCGCGGCCTCCAGGACCTTGTCGGGGGTGAAGCCGAATTTGGTCTGGAGATCCTTGATCGGCGCCGAGGCGCCGAAGGTGTGCATGCCGATGATCGCGCCCTCGGAGCCGGCGTAGCGGTCCCAGCCGATGACGCTGCCCTGCTCGACGGCCACCCGTGCCTTGACGGCGGGCGGCAGCACCGAGTCGCGGTAGGCCTGATCCTGCCGCTCGAACAGGTCCCAGGACGGCATCGACACCACCCGGGCCTTCACGCCCTCGGCCTTCAGCGCCTCGTAGGCGCCGACGCAGAGCTGCACCTCGGAACCCGAGCCCAGCAGGATGACGTCGGGCGTGCCGTCGCAATCGGCGAGCACGTAGCCGCCCTTGGCGGTGCCGGAGGCCGCGCCGTACCGGGTCCGGTCGAGGGTCGGCAGCGGCTGGCGGGAGAGCGCGAGCACGGCCGGCTGGTTCCTCAGCGAGAAGATCACCCGGTAGGCCTCGGCCACTTCGTTGGCATCGGCCGGGCGCAGGGTCACGAGGCCCGGGATGCAGCGCAGCGACAGCAGCTGCTCGACGGGCTGGTGGGTCGGCCCGTCCTCGCCCACGCCGATCGAATCGTGCGTGAAGATGTGGAAGACCGGCAGCTCCATCAGGGCGGCGAGACGGATCGGCGGGCGCATGTAGTCGGCGAAAACCAGGAAGGTCGCGCCGTAGGCCCGCAGCCCCGAGAGGCCGAGGCCGTTCACGATCGAGCCCATGGCGTGTTCGCGGACGCCGAAATGCAGGTTGCGGCCGCCCGGCGAGAACGGGCCGAACGAGCCCGCGCCCTCGAAGGTCAGGTTCGACTTGTTGGACGGCGCCAGATCCGCCGAGCCGCCGAGCAGGAACGGCACGTGCTGGGCGATGGCGTTCAGCACCTTGCCGGAGGATTCCCGGGTGGCGAGGCCCTTGGCGTCGGCCTCGAAGACCGGAATGTCCTTGTCCCAGCCGTGCGGCAGCCGGCCTTCCAGGAAGGCGTTCAGGTCCTCGGCGTGGGCGGCATCCGCCGCCTTGGCCTGGCTCAGCAGGCCCTGCCACGCGTCGTAGAGGCCGGCGCCGCGCTTGCCGATCCCATCGCGGAAATTCTCGCGGACGCCGTCCGGGACGAAAAACTGCGCGTCCTCCGGCCAGCCGTAGGCGCGCTTGGCCCCCTTGACCTCGTCTTCGCCCAGCGCGTCCGAGTGGGCCTTGGACGTGCCCTGCTTCTTCGGCGCCCCGTAGCCGATCACCGACTTGACGATGATCAGGGTCGGCCGGTCGTTGGTGGCGAGGAAGGTCTCGATCGAGCCGGCGAGCGCGTGCACGTCGTTGGCGTCCGCAACGCGCAGAACCTGCCAGCCATAGGCGAGGAACCGGGTGGCCACCTCCTCGCCGAAGGCCAGCTCGGTGTGGCCCTCGATGGTGATGGTGTTGTCGTCGTAGATCCAGCAGAGGTTCGCGAGCCGGAGGTGGCCGGCGAGGGACGCAGCCTCCGAGGCCACGCCCTCCATCAGGTCGCCGTCCGAGCACATCGCGTAGACGTTGTAGTCGAAGAGCGGCAGGTTCGGCCTGTTCAGGTGCTGGCCGAGGAAGCGGCTGCCCATGGCCATGCCGACCGAGTTGGCCACACCCTGGCCGAGCGGGCCGGTGGTGGTCTCGACGCCGGTGGTGAAGTGGTACTCGGGATGGCCCGGGGTCCGGCTGTCCAGCTGGCGGAACTTCTTGATGTCGTCCAGCGACACCGCCGGCGCGTTGCCGCCGTCGCTCTGCGCGACGCCCGCGAGATGCAGCAGCCCGTAGAGCAGCATCGAGGCGTGGCCGCAGGACAGCACGAAGCGGTCGCGGTTCGGCCAGTGCGGATGGGCCGGATCGTAGCGCAGGTAGCGGTTCCACAGGGTGTAGGCGACCGGCGCCAGCGCCATGGGCGCGCCGGCATGGCCGGAATTGGCCTTCTGCACCGCGTCGATCGCGAGCGTCCGGATCGTGTTGATGCTGAGCGTATCGATCTCAGCGAGGTCCGCCTTGGCGGGAGTGTCAGCACCGCTCATGATGTCGCGTCTTCCAGTTCGCCTCGCGCGGTCCGTTTCGCGGCTTCGCGCTGCCGTAGGACGGCGGGAGGGGCTCCGTTGGCCTTACCACCCTGCCGATCCGCCGGCCCTTCGCCGCGCGTATAGCTGAGCAGCGTGTTGACGAGCGCGACGTGCGTGAACGCCTGAGGGAAGTTACCCACAAGACGCTTGGCTTGCACGTCGTATTCCTCGCTGACCAGGCCGAGATCGGTGCAGATGCCGATCAGGCGCTCGATCAGCACCCCCGCTTCGTCGCGGCGCCCCAGGCCGATGAGGTTGTCGGCGTACCAGAAGGTGCAGGGCAGGAAAGCCCCCTCGCTGCCCGTCAGGCCGTCGGTCGTCTGGCCCTCGGTCTCGTAGCGGAGGATGAACCCGTCCCGCATCAGCCCCTTGCCGATCGCGTCGACGGTGCCGATCACCCGGGGGTCGTCCTGCGGCAGGAAGCCGGTATGGGCGATGAGCAGCAGGCTCGCGTCCAGCGCCTTCGAGCCATAGGACTGGACGAAGCTGTTGAGCGCGGGGTCGAAGCCCTTGGCGCAGACCTCGGCGTGGATCTCGTCCTTGATGGCGCGCCAGCGCTTGGCATGTTCCTCGGTGGCGCCCGATTCGTGCATCTCGTGCATGCGCAGGGCCCGGTCGAACGCCACCCAGGCCATGACCTTGGAATGGGTGAAGTGGCGCCGCCCGCCGCGCACCTCCCAGATCCCCTCGTCGGGCTCGCGCCATGCCTGTTCCAAGTGGCCGAGGATCGCGAGGCCGACCCGCAGGCCGTCCTGGCTCACCGGCAATCCGCGGGCATGAGCCTGATAGAGCGCGTCGAACAGCTCGCCGTAGACGTCGATCTGGAATTGGCTGGCGGCGGCGTTGCCGATTCGCACGGGCCTCGAATTCTCGTAGCCCGGCAGCCAGTCGAGCTCGATCTCGGGCAGCAGCCGCTCGCCGCCGATCCCGTAGAGGATGTGCGCCTGCTCGGGATTGCCGGCCACGGCCCGAAGCAGCCAGCCCAGCCAGTCCCGGGCCTCGTCGATATAGCCCGCATCCATCAGGGCGATCAGGGTCAGGGTCGAATCGCGCAGCCAGCAGAACCGGTAATCCCAGTTGCGGATCCCGCCGAGCCCCTCCGGCAGGGACGCCGTGGGCGCCGCCACGATGCCGCCGGTGGGTTCGTAGATCAGCGCCTTGAGGGTCAGCAGGGAGCGCTGGAGCATCCGGTCCCAGGGGGCGCCGCCCGCGCAGCGGCACGCCCAATCCCGCCAGTGCTGATCCGTGGCTTCGAGAACCTTGCGCGGCTCGATCGGGGGCGGATCGTCCTCGTGGGAGGCCCCGTAGCTCAGGACGAACCGGTGCTGGTCGCCGGCATGGACCGTGAACTCGGCCACGGTGGTCTGCGCCTCCGATCCCTTGAGATGGACATCGGAGCGCAGCACGACTTTGTGCGGTCCCGAGACGGCGCGCAGGTCGCCCAGCTCGGAGCGCGACACCCAGGGCACGGCCGAGCCGTAATCGAACCGGACCGCCATCTCCATCCGCATGGCGACCCGCCCGTGCACGCCCTCGACGAGGCGCACGAGATGCGATCCGTCGCCGACGGGCATGAAGTCCGTGACCAGGACCTCGCCGAGCCGCGTGGTGTGCCGCGTCTCCAGGACGAGGCTGCCCGGGCGGTAGGACCACCGGGTCTCGACGTGCTCCGCCTCGGGGAAGATCTTCCAGAAGCCGTGCGCCTCGGTGCCCAGCAGGCTGGTGAACAGGGCGGCCGCGTCGAAGCGCGGCCAGCACAACCAATCGACGCTGCCCTGCCGGCTGATCAGCGCGGCGCTGCGGCAATCCCCGACGAGCGCGTAATCCTCGATGCGTGCAGCCATCCGGCCCCGGCTCCGGTCCGCGGACGGAAGCTCGGTCCATCCGCTGCGACGCACCTAGGACGTCCGTCCACGAGATCCAGAGGTTTGGGGCCGGCCCGCGGATGCGGTCAGCGCAGGCAGTCGGCCACCGCCAAGGCCACCGAGCCCTGAACCGACGCCGCACCTTTGCGCACGAAGTCCGCGGCATCGCCGACCGCCCGGGCCGCAGGGACCAGCGTCTCGACCACCGAGGTGGCAAACGGCAGGGCCCGCCCAGGGAGCAGCGCATCCTCGGCCGGTTCGGCGGCTTCCGCGCGTCCGGGCGCCATGGGATCGATCGGGCTGCGGGGCAGCTCGGGGCAGCGCCGGCCCGGGCAGGGACGCCGACCCGCCACCGCCACATGGGACGTCGCCCGCGCCGCCGTCGCCGGACGGACGGGCAGGGCCCCCGTCCGCGAGACCGCAGCGTCCAGCGGGTACAGCTCGGCGAACGCGATCGCGGCCGGCGGCCGGATCGGCGACGCCACCGCGGCGACCGGTGCGAAATCCGTGGGTCCGAGAGCGGGGGATCCGCCCGCCCGGGCACCGGGGGGCACGGGATTGGACGACGGGCAGTAGAGCGAGGCCACACCCAGGAGCGCCACGACGGCCAGCGTCGGCAGGAAGGGCATGGACACGCGGCCATTCGCGGCATCCGTCAGGGCGGGCTGATCTGGCCTGCGCATCCGAATCACCGATCTCCCTGACCACCGTGAGGCGAAGAGAATGCGGCCAGCATTGCGGCGGAAGCTGGACCGTTTCTTTGCGCGGCGGTTACCGGCATCGTACATTGGGATTGCGCGGATGCGTCCGCGGCGGGCCCCGACGCGGGCACGGGCCTTGCTTAGGTCGCGGCGGCCCGAGCCGGGCCGTCCTCCAGAAGAAGACCCGCCCCGTCCCGGGCCAAGATGACCGAATCCAATCTCACCGTCGCCGTGATCGATCCGAGCCGCGCCCGCGCGGCCATTCTGGAGGAAGGCCTGCGCGCCGCCGGAATCGGGCGTGTGGTGGTGATTCCCGATACCGCCGACCTCATGGAACGCGTGGCCGCGCTGAAGCCCGACGTGGTGGTGATCCATCTGGAGAGCCCGAGCCGGGACATCCTGGAGCAGATGTCGGGCGTTTCCCGGCAGGTCGAGCGGCCGGTGGCGATGTTCGTCGACCGCTCGGATTCGACCATGATGCAGGCCGCCGTCGATGCCGGGATCTCCGCCTACGTGGTGGACGGGCTGCGGGCGGAACGGATCAAGTCGATCCTCGACATCGCGATCCTGCGCTTCAACGCCTTCGCGCGCCTCCAGCGCGAGTTGACGGAGGCGCGCAGCGAACTCGCCGACCGCAAGCTGATCGAGCGGGCGAAGGGCATCCTGATGACCATGAAGGGCCTGTCCGAGGACGAGGCGTACAAGCAGCTGCGCCGCAAGGCCATGAACGAGAAGCGCAAGATCGTCGACATCGCCCGGGCGATCGTCACCACCGCGGACCTGCTCGGATGAGGCTCCAGCTCGGCTACGTCCCGCTCTGCGATGCGGCCCCCCTGATCGCGGCCCATGAACTGGGCTTCGCCCGGGCCGAGGGGCTCGACCTCGACCTCACCGCCGAGCCCTCCTGGGCGACCCTGCGCGACCGGCTGGCGCTGGGGCACCTCGACGGCGCGCACATGCTGGCGCCGCTGGCGTTGGCGAGCCGGCTCGCCTTGTCCGGGCCGCCCTCCGACCTGATCGTGCCGCTCCAGCTCAGCACCGACGGCAATGCCCTCACGCTGTCCCGCACCCTCTGGGCGGCGATGGCCCCCGACAGCGAGGCCCTGCCGGATGTCGCCCGCGCCTTCGCGGGCGTCGCGGAGATGCGGCACCGCGCCGGAGACCCGCTCACCCTCGGCACCGTGCATCCCTTCTCGTGCCACAGCTACCAGCTACGGCTGTTCGCCGAAGCCGGGAGCCTCGACCCTGCCGCGTTCCGCACGGTCGTGGTCCCCCCGCAACATTGCGTGGAGGCCCTGGCCCGCGGCCTGGTCGACGGATTCTGCGCCGGCGCACCCTGGAACGACGTGGCGGCCGAGGCCGGCCATGGGCGCATCGCCGTCCACGGCAGCGCCCTCGCGCCGAACGCGACCGAGAAGGTCCTGGCCGTCTCCGCACGGCTCGACGGCGCGATCCTGCCGCTGGTGCGGGCGGTCGCCCGGGCGGGACGCTGGTGCGCGGATCCGGAGAACCGGACCGAGCTGATCCATCGCCTCGCACGCCGGACCTATCTGAATCTCGATCCGGCGTTGGTCGCGCGGACCTTTTCCGACGGTCCGGACGGCATGGCCGAGACGGGTGCGCGTCTCCGCTTCGGCGCGGCGATCGAGGAGCCGCGCGCGGCGCAGGCCCGCTGGGTGCTGGAGCAGATGCGCGCCGCGCAGCAGATCCCCGGGCCTTTCGACATCCCGGCGGCGATCACGACCGTCTACAGACACGACCTTTACCGGCAGGCGGTCGCCGACATCTGAGGCCCGCGACACTTCGCGCCATTCGTCATCCACCCGCAACGCCAGCGCGAACAGCCGCGGAACGTCGGGCGGGCTCGCCCGTTGTGCCTACGCCATGCCTGGATGTCGCAAACTCGAAACTGGATCGTTGATGTCGCATCCGCGCGGGCGGGTCGAACTTCGACGCTACGTATGCCGGGGCGGCCGCGTCCCCCGCGCCTGCAACGACAACCGGCGGGCCGGTGCGCGCCACGCTTGGTACTGGGTGCTGGCGGCCGGCGCGATGCCGACCCTGGGCCTCCTGGCGATGCTGTCGCAGCTGCTGTAGCCCCCACATCAATTGGACTGGTTATCGTCCAGCGAGAGTGGGAGCTGATTGCCCGCGGTGTCCAAAAGGACAGACTTCGACATTCGTTACAGGTAGAATGCCGTTCAAATACGGAAGTTGTTCACATATAAGTTCGATATTTCGTCGTCGAAGTATTCTCGACCGACTTTTGCTCGCTCTCCAGTTTGCCCGTGTCGTGATCCGACGACGGTGAGCGTCAACCCGACCCTCCGTCAGTCCGGAAGACATCCTTAATCCTCCGCAGCTTGCCCCACCGCGCCGCTGGCGCGTGATCGCTTTTGCGACGAGCCGCACAGATTTTGTGCAGCGCCGACGGGCGGCCCCTGGGGCACCTCCGTTCTGCAGGCCTCGCCCCGGCGTCAGCGTCCGCGCGCGCCGTGCGGCGCATT
The DNA here is from genome assembly GCF_003254375.1 of Methylobacterium sp. XJLW. Classification (NCBI taxonomy): domain Bacteria; kingdom Pseudomonadati; phylum Pseudomonadota; class Alphaproteobacteria; order Hyphomicrobiales; family Methylobacteriaceae; genus Methylobacterium; species Methylobacterium sp. XJLW. The sequence goes on from NZ_CP016429.1 coordinate 4,238,995, forward strand.
TCGATTGGCACGGAACCTGCGTGGCGAGCCGCGTCCGTCAACGGCGACGGACAGCGCCGTCAGCGAGGCCGCTGATCCGGTTCTCCTGGGGCTGAAGCCTGCCGGGAGACGACCGGCAGCGGCTTTTTCGTGGGCGGTCCGCCAACGACCCTGCAATCGAGGTTCCAGACACGATCGAGCGATGGCGACATCCCCTAAGGACACACGCGGACACGACGCGCGCGCCGAGAGCGGCCTGCCGCGCGAGACATTGGTCGTCGTCGGCAACGGCATGGCCTCCCTGCGATTCCTGGAGCGGCTCACGGAGATCGCGCCCGGCCGTTACGACATCACCTGCATCGGCGCCGAGCCGACGGTCGCCTACAACCGGGTCCTGCTCTCCTCGCTGCTCGGCGGCGAGGTCGACGAGGCCGCCTGCGCCTTCCGCGGCCTCGACTGGTACGCGGATCACGGCATCCGCCTGATCACCGGCGCGCCGGCGACCCGGATCGACCGGGAGAACGGGTACGTCCGCGTGGGCGAGACCCACGTCCTGCCCTTCGACAGGCTGGTCCTCGCGGTCGGCTCCCTGCCGATCCGCCTGCCGAAGCCCGGCATGGATCTCCCCGGCGTCATCACCTTCCGCGACCTCGCCGACGTGGCGGCGATCCGGAAGGCCGCCGTGCAGCACGCCCGGGCGATCGTCATCGGCGGCGGCCTTCTCGGCCTGGAGGCGGCGGTCGGGCTCGCGCGCCTCGGCGTCGAGACCACGCTGCTCCACGTCATGGACCGGCTGATGGAGCGCCAGCTCGACCACCATGCCGCCGCGCTCGTGAAGCGTGCCATGGAGGCGCGGGGGGTTCGGGTGATCCTCAAGGCGGATACCGCCCGCCTCGAAGGAGACGGCCGCGTCGAGCGCCTCGTCCTGGCGGACGGCACCGCGCTCCCGGCCGACCTCGTGGTGATGTCGGTGGGCGTGCGCCCCTCGGTGGCGCTGGCGCAGGACGCGGGACTGGCGGTCGGCCGGGGCATCACGGTCGACGACCGGATGACCACCTCGGACCCGCGGATCTTCGCGCTCGGCGAGTGCGCTGAGCACCGCGGCCAGATCTACGGCCTGGTCGAGCCCGCCTACGAGCACGCCGAGACGCTCGCCCGCCACCTCGCCGGCGAGCCGGCCGAGTACCGGGGCACGGCCCTGTCCACGAGCCTGAAGGTGTCTGGCCTGCCGGTCTTCTCGGCCGGGATCGTGGACACGCCCGACGATGCGGAGGCGATCGTGCTCTCCGACCCCGGCGCCGGCCTCTACCGCAAGCTTCTGGTGCGCGATGGGAAGCTGATCGGCGCGGTGTTCGTCGGCGACATCGCCGAGCAGGGCGCCTGCAAGGGGCTGATCCGCTCCGGCGACCCGATCGAGAACGTGGACGACTTGATGTTCGGGCGCCCCGTGCCCGAGCCGCTGGCTGCTTGAGGAGGCGCGGATGTCCGAGACCACCACCCAGAGCGCCGCAGGCGCGTTCGAGGCCGAGCAGAAGCGCTATCTCGAGGGCTTCGCCTCCGGCATCGCCGCCGTCCGCATGACCGGCGGCCTCGCCGCGGGCGGGGCCGGGGCGGCCGCGCCGCCCGCCGAGCCCACGGGCCCGGACGCGATCCACATCAAGGCACAGGACAAGACCGTCAAGGCGGGCGGCAAGCTCTGCGACCAGGAGAAGTGGAAGCGCGCCGAGAACCCGTTCGACGGCCACAACCGCCTGATCCAGGAGGCCGCCGCCGGCAAGCAGCCGAAGCCCGAGGACAATTTCCGCTGGCGCTACCACGGCCTGTTCTGGGTCGCGCCGAACCAGGTCTCGTACATGTGCCGGCTGCGGATCCCCAACGGGATCCTGCACCATTGGCAGTTCGCGGGCGTCGCCGACCTCGCCGACGAGCATGGCGGCGGCTACGTCCACGTGACCACCCGGGCGAACCTCCAGGTGCGGGAGATCGGCCCCGAGCATGCCCAGCCCTTCCTCGACGGGCTCACCGATATCGGCCTCACGGCCCGGGGGGCGGGCGCCGACAACATCCGCAACGTCACCGGTTCGTCGACCGCCGGCATCGACGCCCAGGAGCTGCTGGACACGCGCCCGCTCGCCAAGTCCTGGCACAACTGGATCCTGAACGACCGCTCCCTCTACGGCCTGCCGCGCAAGTTCAACGTCGCCTTCGACGGCAGCGGCGTGATGCCGACCCTGGAGGAGACCAACGACATCGGCTTCCAGGCGGTGGAGGTTCTCGACGGCGCTTCGGTGCCTCCGGGGATCTACATGCGCCTCGTGCTCGGCGGCATCTCGGGCCACCGCGACCTCGCCCGCGACACCGGCATCGTCCTGAAGCCGGAAGACTGCAACACCGTCGCAGACGCGATCATCCGGGTGTTCATCGAGAACGGCGACCGGACGAACCGCAACAAGAGCCGGATGAAGTACGTCCTCGACGCCTGGGGCTTCGACAAGTACCTCGCCGCCGTCGAGGACAAGCTCGGCCGCAAGCTCGACCGGGTCGCGCCCGAGCACGTGGCGCCGCGTAAAGCCACCGACCGCTACGCCCATGTGGGCGTCCACGCCCAGAAGCAGCCCGGCCTTAACTGGGTCGGCGTGGTCCTGCCGGTCGGCAAGATGACGAGCGATCAGGTGCGGGCGCTCGCCAAGATCGCCGCGGAGTGCGGGGACGGCCAGATCCGCCTCACCGTCTGGCAGAACTTCATTTTTTCCGGTGTTCCGGACGCGAAGGTCGCCGAGGTGGAGGCTCGCGTGGACGCGCTCGGCCTCACCACCAAGGCCGCCGGCATCCGCTCCGGCCTCGTGGCCTGCACGGGCGCCAAAGGCTGCAAGTTCGCGGCCTCCGACACCAAGGGCCACGCGCTGATCATCGCCGACCATGTCGAGAAGGCCGTGCCGAACCTCGACGTGCCGGTGAACGTCCACCTCACCGGCTGCCACCACAGCTGCGCCCAGCACTACATCGGCGATATCGGGCTGATCGGCGCCAAGGTCGTCGTCTCGGAGGAGGGCGACACCGTCGAGGGCTACGACGTCGTGGTCGGCGGCGGCTTCGCCGAGAACCCGAAGATCGGCACCGAGATCTGGAAGGCCGTGAAGGCCGAGGATGCGCCCTCCCGCGTCGAGGCGCTGCTGCGCGCCTACCTCGCCCTGCGACAGGGCCCCGAGGAGAGCTTCCAGGCCTTCACCAGCCGCACCGGCGCGGAGGCGCTCCGCGACGCCGCCGAGGACCAGCCCGCCCTGAAGGCCGCCGCATGACCCAGCACGTCTCGCCCCCCCTCGTCCTGATCCCCGAGACCGCGCCCTTCAACGAGGACCAGCGCGCCTGGCTCTCGGGCTACTTCGCGGCCCTGCTCGGCCCCGCCGTCGCGGGCGCCACGGCGCTCGCGCCCGGCGAAGGCCCCGCGACCGGGCCGAAACTGGCCGACAACGACGACGCCCCCTGGCACGACCCGTCGATGCCGCTCGGCGACCGGATGGAGATGGCCAAGGACCGGCCCGAGCCGCAGAAGCTGATGGCCGCCATGGCCCAGCAGGATTGCGGCCAGTGCGGCTACAACTGCGCCGACTACGCCAACGCGATCTTTCTGAAGAACGAGGCGCGCCTGAACCTTTGCCAGCCCGGCGGCAAAGAAACCCTGCGCATGCTCAAGAAGCTGGACGAGGAGTTCGGCGCCGCCGGAGGCGCCCCGGCCGCACCGAAGGCGGACGACGACGCCCCGAAGGCCGCCGCCGACCTCGGGCCGCTCGGCTTCTGCCGCGAGAACCCGGTCGAGGCGCTGTTCCTGTCCCGCCGCCGTCTCAACGATCCGGGCGGCGAGAAGGAGACGTGGCACATCGAGATCGGGCTGGACGGCACGCCGATCCAGTACGAGGTCGGCGATTCGCTGGGCCTGTTCCCCGCCAACGCCCCAGCGCTGGTCGACGCGGTGATCGCGGAGCTCGGCGCCCGGCCCGAGCGGGTGATCGGCGAGAAAACCCTGCGCGAGCACCTGCTGATCAACTACGCGCTGGGTGCCGCGCCGGACAACCTCTACCAGCTCCTGTCGCTCCTCACCTCGGGCGCGGCGCGCAAGAAGGCGCAGGCGCTGGCCTCCGGCGAGGATCCGGACGGCGATGCCGCCTATCTCGACGTCCTCGGCGCCCTGCACAAGTTCCCGGGCGCGCGGCCCGACGCCGAGGTCTTCCTGGAGGCTTTGGACGAGCTGCAGCCGCGGCTCTATTCGATCTCGTCCTCGCCCAAGATGGATGTCGGCCGCGTGTCCCTGACGGTGGACGCGGTGCGCTACAACCACCGCTCGCGGCTGCGGCTCGGCGTCGCCTCGACCCATCTCGGCGAGCGCCTGCCCGAGCAGACCAAGGTGAAGGTCTATCTTCAGAAGGCGCACGGCTTCGGGCTGCCGGCCGATCTGTCGAAGGACGTGATCATGTGCGGCCCCGGCACCGGCATCGCGCCGTTCCGGGCGTTCCTGCGGGAACGCGCCGCCACTCAGGCGCCCGGCCGCAACTGGCTGTTCTACGGTCACCAGCGCCAAGCCAGCGACTTCTTCTACAAGGACGAGCTGACTCAGCTGAAGGACGACAAGGTGCTCACCCGCCTGTCCCTGGCCTGGTCCCGGGACGGCAAGGAGAAGACCTACGTCCAGGACCGGATGCGGGAGAACGGCGCCGAGCTCTGGAAGTGGCTCGAGGGCGGCGCGCATTTCTACGTCTGCGGCGACGCCAAGCGCATGGCCAAGGACGTCGAGCGGGCGATCATCGACGTGGCCGCGCAGCACGGAGGCAAGAGCCCCGAGGATGCGGTGGCGTATCTCGCGGCGCTCAAGAAGGCCGGGCGCTATCAGGCCGACGTGTACTGAGCAGCCCAACCCTCCCCCCTCTGCGGGGGAGGGTGCCCCGCGGATGCGGGGCGGGAGAGGGGAGCGACGGTGCAGAAGAGGGCTGTGGCCTTCATGAAGGCTGCACTCCTCCCGGAAGCGTCGCTCCCCTCTCCCGACCCCCTTCGGGGGCCACCCTCCCCCGCAGAGGGGGGAGGGAGACGCGGCGCGAACCTTCGAGGACTTCAGCCATGACCCAGCCAGTCGCGGCGTCGACGGTGCGGACCACCTGCCCCTATTGCGGGGTCGGGTGCGGCGTGCTCGCGAGTCCGGACGGGCAGGGCGGCGCCATGATCGCGGGCGACACCGACCACCCGGCCAATTTCGGGCGCCTGTGCTCGAAGGGCTCGGCGCTGGGCGAGACCCTGTCGCTGGAGAACCGCCTGCTTCACCCGCAGGTCGACAACGCGCAGGTCTCATGGGATGCGGCCCTCGACACCGTGGCGGGCAAGCTCCGCGCGGTGGCCGAGGAGCACGGCCCGGACGCGATCGCCTTCTACCTGTCGGGCCAGCTCCTCACCGAGGATTATTACGTCGCCAACAAGCTCGCGAAGGGCTTCATCGGCACGCCGCACGTGGACACCAATTCCCGGCTGTGCATGTCGAGCGCGGTGGCGGCCCACCGCCGGGCCTTCGGCTCCGACACGGTGCCGGGCTGCTACGAGGATCTCGACGAGGCCGACCTGATCGTGCTGGTCGGCTCCAACACCGCGTGGTGCCACCCGATCCTGTTCCGCCGCATGGCCGACGCCAAGGCGCGCCGCGGGACCAAGTTCGTGGTCATCGACCCCCGCCGGACCCAGACCGCGGAGGAATCCGACCTGTTCCTCGGCATCCGGCCAGGCACCGACACCGCGCTGTTCTCGGGCCTGCTGGTCTACCTGTCGGACAACGGCTTCCGCGATCGCGCTTTCATCGATTCCCATACGGCCGGCCTCGATGGCGCCCTCGACCGCGCCCGCCAGATCGCGCCGGACGTGGCGGCGGTCGCCGCCGTCACCGGCGCGCCGGAGGCCGACATCGCGGCCTTCTACGCCCTGTTCGCCGGTACCCGCCGGGTGGTCACGGCCTTCTCGCAGGGGGTGAACCAGTCGGCGCAGGGCACCGACAAGGGCAACAGCATCATCAACTGCCACCTCGTCACCGGCCGCATCGGCGAGACCGGGATGGGGCCGTTCTCCCTGACCGGCCAGCCCAACGCCATGGGCGGGCGCGAGGTCGGGGGGCTGGCCAACATGCTGGCGGCCCACATGCACTTCACCCCCGAGGAGGTGGACCGGGTGCGCCGCTACTGGGGCGCACCGCGGATCATCACCGGCGAGGGCATGAAGGCGGTGGCGCTGTTCGAGGCGATCGCCCGGGGCAAGATCAAGGCGCTGTGGGTGATGGGCACCAACCCGCTGGTCTCGATGCCGCGGGCCGACGCGATCCGGGAATCGCTCGCCGGCCTCGACCTCTACGTGGTGTCCGAGGCGGTGGCGGATTCCGACACCGCCCGGGGCCTGGGTAAAACCACGGTGCTGCTGCCCGCCCAGGCCTGGGGCGAGAAGGACGGCACGGTCACCAATTCCGAGCGGCGGATCTCCCGCCAGCGCCGCTTCCTCGCGAGCCCCGGCGAGGCGCGGCCGGACTGGGCGGCGCTGGCCGATGTCGGCCGCCGCCTCGGGCACGGAAAGGCCTTCGCGTTCGACTCCGCCGCCGCGATCTTCCGCGAGCATGCCGGGCTCTCGGCCTATGAGAACAACGGCACCCGCGACTTCGACCTCGGCGCGCTCGCCGACATCAGCGACGCCGCCTACGACGTGACCCTGCCGGTGCAGTGGCCCATCCCGAAGCGCTCCGGCTTCCGGGGCGCCCCGCAGGGCAAGGCCAGGCTGTTCGGCGACGGCCGGTTCTACACCTTCGACCGGCGCGCCCGCTTCGTCGCGGTGCAGCCGCCGGCCCTCGCGCTCGCGGCCTCGCCGGCGTTCCCGCTCATGCTCAACACCGGCCGGGTCCGCGACCACTGGCACACGATGACGCGCACCGGGAAGAGCCAGCGCCTCTCGGCGCACCGGGCCGTCCCGTTCGTCGAAATCCACCCGGACGACGCGGCGGCTCACGGCCTGGCGGAGGGCGACATCGCCCGGCTCTCGACCGAGCACGGCGCGGCCGAGCTGGAGGTGACGGTCACCGACACGGTGGTGCCGGGCAATCTGTTCATGCCGATGCACTGGGGCGGCGCCTTCGCGTCGCAGGCCCGGGTCGGCGCGCTGGTGCGCGGCATGACCGACCCAGTCTCGGGCCAGCCCGAACTCAAGGCGACCCCGGCGGCCATCGCGTCCGTCGGCTACCGCGCCCGCGGCTTCCTGCTGACGCGCCGGCAGGTGGCGATGCCCGAGGGCTGGTGGTGGGCGCGCGCCGCGATCACCGGCGGCTGGGGCGCGCAGTTCGCCACCGCCGACAGCTCCCGGGCAGTGGCGCTGATGGTGCGCGGCCTGATCCAGAGCGAGGCCCTGTCGGGCTGCGAGCTGGCGGAATATGCCGATCACACCCGCAACCGCTACCGCTGCGCGGTCTATGACGGCGACCGCCTCGTCGCCTGCCTCGCCTACGCGCCCGCGGGGGAACGGCCGGACTGGGAGGCCGCCAAGGCCCTGTTCGCCACCGAGGTGCCCGACGCCGCCGAGCGACGGGCGCTGCTCTCGGGCCGCGCGGCCACGGCCTCGGCGGGGCCCGTGGTCTGCGCCTGCCACGGCGTCGGCGCCGACGTCATCGCCACCACCATCGCCGGGGGCGCCGCCTCCGTCGAGGCGGTGGGCGCCGCCTGCAAGGCCGGCACGAATTGCGGCTCGTGCATACCGGAGATCCGCAAGATGCTGGCCGGGCAGACCGCATGCGCCGCGTGATTTTCTGATACACTTGCCGGCGAGGACAGACCGACCCGTCCAACCGGACCCCCTCATCCTGGGGGGGTGGACAGGAGAGGCCGGTTCGAGACGATTCAGGACAGGCCCGTGACCGAGACCCCCCTGCGCGCAGCCCGCGCCCCCCGCGAGACCAAGGCCGCCGGCCTGGAGCCGCTGGCGGTGCTGCCCGTCTTCGTGCCCCTGCGCGGCAAGCGGGTGGTTCTGGCCGGATCCTCCGGCGGGGCGCCGTGGAAGGTGAAGGTCCTGGCGGCGGCCGGCGCCCATGTGGACGTCTACGCCCCCGATCCCGGCGAGGAGCTGCGCGCGGTCCCGGGCGAGATCGTCGATGGGCACGTCACGCTGCACGAGCGCGCCTGGACGCCGGACGACCTCTGGGGCGCGGCCTTCTGCATCGGCGCCCTGGAGGACGAGGCCGAGTGCGTCGCCTTCGTGGTGGCGGCCCGCGGAGCCGGGGCGATCGTCAACGCGGTCGACCGCCCGCATCTCTGCGACGTGAAGTTCGGCGCCATCGTCAACCGCTCGCCGCTGGTCGTGGGCATCTCGACGGAGGGCGCCGCCCCGGTCTTCGGCCAGACCGTGCGCGCCCGGATCGAGGCGATGCTGCCCCGGGGCTTCGCCCGCTGGGTCGGCGCCGCCCGCGACTGGCGCGACGGCGTCACGGCGCGCTTCCACGGCTTCGCGGAGCGCCGTGCCTTCTGGGAGCGCTTCACCGACCGGGCCTTCGCGGAGCCGGACCGCGCCCCCTCCGACACGGATCTCGCGGAGTTGCTCGGCGAGACGGAAGCCGCCCCGAAGGGCGGAGCGGTGACCCTGGTCGGGGCCGGCCCCGGCGACGCGGAGCTTCTGACCCTCAAGGCGCTGCGGGCGCTCCGCAACGCCGACGTGATCCTCTACGACGACCTCGTCGCCCCGGAGATCCTCGACTATGCCCGCCGCGAGGCGCGCACCATGCTGGTGGGCAAGACCGGCCACGGCCCGTCCTGCCGCCAGGACGACATCAACGCGCTGATGGTCCAGCTCGCCCGCTCGGGCAAGCAGGTGGTGCGGCTGAAATCCGGCGACCCGCTGGTCTTCGGCCGGGCTGGCGAGGAGATCGAGGCCTGCCGGGCCGCCGGCATCCCGGTCACCGTGGTCCCCGGGGTCTCGGCCGCGCAGGGTGCAGCGGCGGCGCTCGGCGTGTCCCTGACCCATCGGGACGCCGCGCGCCGGCTCCAGTTCGTCACCGGCCACGACCGCCGCGGGGCGCTGCCGGACGACCTGAACTGGGGGGCGCTCGCCGATCCGAGCGTCACCACGGTGATCTACATGCCCAAGCGGACCCTGCGGGCGCTGCTGGCGCGCGCGGTGGAGGAAGGTCTGGCGCCGTCGACGCCGGCGCTGCTCGTGTTCAACGCGACGCGCCCGAACCAGCAGGCCCTGCGGGGCACGGCCGCCGACCTCGCCGACCGGGTGGAGGCGGCGGGGCTCGAAGGGCCGGCGCTGCTGATGGTCGGTACGGCCTTCTCGGAGATGCGGAGCGCCGTGACGGAAGACGGGGCGCAGAGCCGGATGGTCGTCTGACCGCACGGATCCCGCGTGCCCCGCGCGGCTTGCGACGATCTGAAACGGTTGCCGTGCCTGGGAAACGGCCCGCCCGGACCCAGAACTGCCCGTGGGCCCAGGCCTTGGGCAGAAACGGAGGGTGGAATGACACGGTCATGGATCAGCGCCGCGGCGGCGCTGGCGATGCTCGGCGGTTTCGGGCCGGCTTCGGCGGCCGACCACGCCGGGCTGGTGGTGGTTCCGGATGGCGCCTCCGCCACCTACGAGCCTGGCCCGCCCAACCTGCCCAAAGGGACCCAGATCAGCCGGATCGCGGGCGATCCGTCGAAGCCCGGCGCCTTCGTGCTGCGGGTGAAGGTACCGGCCAATACGGTGATCGCGCCGCACACCCATTCCAAGCCCGAGACGCTGACGATCCTCTCGGGCTCGATCCATCACGCGCATGGGCGGACCCTGGACAAGACCAAGGGTTCGGTGCTGAAGGCCGGCGGCTTCGTCTACCTGCCGGAGGACATGCCGCATTCGCTGTGGACCACCGACGAGCCGGTCGAACTGCAGGTCAACGGCTCCGGGCCGTTCGGGCTGAACTACATCAACCCCGCCGACGATCCGAGCCGGGACGCCGGCAAGCCCGGCTAGAAACGGGCGGGGGGCTCAGGTCTCGCCCGCCACGAACGCGCGCATCAGGTAGTGCGCGATCGCCATGGGCGGCGGGGCCTGGATCCCCTCGGGATGCGTCCCGTCGAGCATCGCCGCGACCGCGTCCCGGTCGAACCAGCGGGCATCCTCCAGCTCGTTCGGATCGGTCACGATGGCCGCGTCGAGGGCCTCGGCGGCGCAGCCAAGCATCAGTGAGGACGGGAACGGCCAGGGCTGCGACGTCCGGTAGGTAACGGCGCCGACGCGGATCCGCGTCTCCTCGAACACCTCGCGGCGGACCGCGTCCTCGATCGTCTCGCCGGGCTCCAGGAAGCCCGCGAGGCACGAGAACATGCCCGGCTTGAAATGCGGCCCCCGGCCGAGCAGGCAGGTGTCGCCCCGGCGCACCAGCATGATCACCACCGGATCGACCCGGGGGAAGTGGTGGGCGTCGCAACCCGGGCATTCGCGCCGGAAGCCGCCGGCCTTCGCCACCGTGGCGGTGCCGCACTTGGCGCAGAAGCCGTGGCGGGCGTGCCAGTCGAGCATCGACTTGGCCACGGCCAGCAGGCCGAGCTCCTCGGCCTCCACGGCGGATTCGGTGGCGATCGACCGCAGGTCGAGGGTGCGGACCGGCGCCTCGGCGAACCGCTCGGCCGCCTCGGCGGGGGCTGCGGCGGCGAAGACGGGCTGCCCGTCCCGGTGCCCGAGGAAGATGCGCGTCCCGCCGTCGAGGCCCGCGGCCTCCGCGGGGGCGATCAGCGCGGTCGATCCGCGCAGCACGATCCGGTCGCCGCAGATCAGGACGAGGCGCGCGTCCGGCGCGTCGAAGGCGGGCACCGCCTCCTCGGGCTGCTCGGACGAGTGGCGGTCGAGGCGGTTGCGGACGAATCCGAGGGTGTCGCGGGGATCGGTCATGCCAGGGTCAGGCCGCGGAGAACAGGGCGCCGGCGCGCTCGAGGAGCTGGGCGCGGGCGTGGGGTGGATAGGGCTTGCGGGTCTCGAACCCCCAGACCGGACCCGGCCAGGCCGGATCCGACCGGAATCGGCCGATGACGTGGACGTGGAGCTGCGCCACCACGTTGCCGAGGGCGCCGACATTCACCTTGTCGGGCTTCGACAGGGCCTGCATCACCCCCGTGGCGAGACGGATCTCCTGCCAGAGCGCGGCGGCATCGGCCTCGGAGAGATCGGTGATCTCGCAGAGGTCCGGGCGGCGCGGCACCAGGATCAGCCAGGGGAACCGGGCATCGTCCATCAGCAGCACGCGGCACACGGCGAGGTCGCCCACCTCTGCCGTGTCGGCGGAGAGGCGCGGGTCGAGGGTGAAGGCGGGCTCGGTCATCGGGACACGATGTAGCGCAGCTTCCGCATCGGCGCGCGGGTTTGGTGCGCCGCCGATGATGCGGCGCGGGTCTCGTCCGCCTCAGAGCCCCGGCACGACGCCCTGGCGGCCGACCGCGATCGTGCCGGCCACGAGGCCGCCCTCCGGGTGGGAGCGGGCGAAGATCGTCACGGCGGCGCCGGGCTGGAGCATGGCTTTCTCGCCCGGGGCGAACTGCGTCACCGGCGCGCCGTCCGGGATCGCGAAGGACGCCTGCCCGTCCTTGTAGGCGAGCGTCACGCGCATCGGCGGCCCCCTCTGCAGGTCGGCGACCCAGCCGGCCGTCAGGCTCGCGCCCTGCGCCGTGTCCCAGGGCTGGCTGCCCGCCTCGAAGCCGCGCTCCGAGGGCGAGTACAGGGTCACCGCGGTCGCCTGCCGCGGCTCGGGGCCGGCCTCGCCGATGACGCTGACGTAGCTCTCGGGTTTGATGTTGCGGAGGCTCGCGGCATTGACCGCGTAGATCCGGGTGCGCGGGACCATCCGCACGGTGAGGGTGCCGCCGCTGGCGCGGCGGATCTCCAGGCGCTCCGAGTCGGCCCGGACCACCGTGCCGCGGAACCGGACCGTCGTCGGCTCCGCCCGGGCGGCGCCGACGGCTGAGATCGCCAGAAGGCCGGCGAGGAAGAGGCGTCTCACGGGGCTCGTCACGGGACTCCTTTCGCGGCGTCGCACCATCCGGACGCGGGAGCCGAACGCCATGGGCCGGCGCCGGTTCCCGGCGCGGTCCCGGTTGCCGCCGGCCTGGTCCGCGCAGCGGTCAATGGGCCATCAGCACCGGCATGTCGGCATGGGCCAGGACATGGCTGGTGACGCCGCCGAAGATCATCTGGCGCAGGCGGCTCTGGGTGTAGGCGCCCTTGATCAGCAGGTCGCAACCGAAGGCCTTGGACTCCGCCAGGAAGGTCTCGCCGGGCACCCGCCGGCCGGCCGGCAGCGCCCGGTGCGACGCGTCCACGCCCTCGCAGGCCAGCGCCTGGGCGAGATCCTGGGCGGTCGGGCCCGGCACCATGCCGCCCTCGACGCTGAGCACCAGCACCCGCTCGGCCCGCCGCAGGAACGGCATCGCGAAGGCCACCGCCCGGGCGGTCTCGGTGGAGCCGTTCCAGGCGATGACCACCGCGTCGCCGAGGCTCGCCGGGGCGCTGGGCGGGGCCAGCAGGATCGGCCGGCCGCTCTCGAACAGGGCCGTCTCGAAAGTGGTCATGCGCGGGGCATTGTCGGTCGTGCCCGGACGCCCGACCACGGTGGCCGAGAAGAGCCGTGCATACTGGCCGAGGAACGCGTCGCCGGTGGGGACGTCCTGCCGCCAGCGGTAGCGCGGGCCGGCATCCGGCACGCGATCCGGAATGCACAGGCCGTCGCGGGCATGCCGCGGGATGCCGGCACCGTCCATGAAGGCGATGAAACGGCTGCCCGCCTCTTCGGCCTCGGCCCGGTCGGCCTCCTCGTCGCGCAGCCACGTCATGCCGCCGACCATGTCGACGGGGACGTACTCGGCGAGGGCCGGGCGCAGGGACACGCCCTCGATCAGGCTGCCGAAGCGCGTCGCCGCCAGCCGGGTGGTCTCGAAGACGGAGGGCAGGGCGTCGTGCATCGCGACGGGTACGAGCAGGGTCTTCATGGTGGCAATCTCCCCGGTTCCGAGAGGCTAATCCGCCCGGCCGCCCGGTGGAACCGGGGCCAGCGCGGCGCGCACACGGTTTTGCAGCCCGCGCGGATCGAGGCGCGCCCGCAGGATCCGGGTCAGCGGCGCCTCGACGAGGCGGTGGACCACGAGCGCGGCCGCCACGCTGCCGGCGAGCATCAGGACCATGCTGCCCCAGGGCTGCACGGCCGGCGCCAGCCCAAGCCGGAGCAGCCCCTCGCGCACGAGGCGCAGCGCGAAGGGATGCACGAGATAAAGGGCGTAGGAGGCGTCGCCCAGCCCGACGAGCCCGCGCACCGGGACGGGAAGGCGCGCGACCTGGGCGGCATCGCGCGTCGGTCCGAGGGCGGCCGCCACCAGCAGGGCGGCTGGGCCGCCGACGAGGAGGGGCCGCAGAAATCCGTCGGCCCCGCCTTGGCCGGCGAGCACGCGCGCGGCCAGGACGAGCCCGACGCCGCCCAGAACCGTGAGACCGACCCGCAGGGGCAGGCCCGGCCGGAAACCCTCGCGGTAGGCGAGGGCGAGACCGGCGCCGGCGACGAATTCGAGCACGATCGGATCCGTCCAGAAGCGGAGCGGCACCGGAAGACCGGGCACGAGGGCTCCGACAGCCACGAGGAGCATAAGGCCCCCGCACAGCCAGGCGACGGCGCCGCGCCGGCCGAAGCCGAGCCCTGCCGCGAAGACTGCGTAGAAGAAGGCCTCGTAGTTCAGGGTCCAGCCGAGGCCATAGAGCGGTTGGACGGTGCCGTCGGGCCGGGCCAACGGCCAGAACAGGAAGCTCGCCACGAGGGCTGCGGGATCGCCGAGGAGGGCCGCCGCGTCGCCGAGCAGATCCGGCCGGGCCAGCGCGAGGGCGAGGAAGACGAGGCTCACCAGCCAGTAGAGCGGGACCACCCGGGCGATCCGATGGGCGAGAAAGCGGGCCCGCCCGCCCGGCCTGCCGGCCAGCCGGACCCCGGTATGGACGATGACGAATCCGGAGATCACGAAGAACAGATCGACCCCGCCCCACCAGGGCACGAGCGTTTCCGGGGCGGGCGCCTGGCCGAAGCCGCGCTCCGCCAGCAGCCCCGCCTCGTGCCGCGCATGATGCCAGACGACCATCAGGGCAGCGGCGGCGCGCAGGACCTGGAGCAGGAAGAAGATCACCGGGCGACCATGCCTCGCCCCGCACCCCGCCAGCAGGGCGCGCATGCGGTTCCGCCGCGGCTGCGGCCGGGGTCGGAGGCGGGCCGGACGGCGATCGGTCCGGCGGCCGAGTCTGCGGACCGGCGGCTCACCCCGCGGACCGCCGCCCTTCGGCCACCGCCCCGTCCGGGGCGAAAACGGCAGGAACCATAAGCCCATAACCTCGTTGACCGACCAATTCGCGAACCCGCCTGCGCCCGATCCTTCGTGCTGCGCATGCGACCTGCCAGAGTTCGCGTATCCATTTCGAACAGAGGTCCCGATGCTGAAGAACTATGCTGCCGCGTCCGCGCTTGTCCTGGCGCTGTCGACCCCGGCCCTGGCTCAGAGCGCCAACGACTTCCGCCTCCAGTCGATGCAGGCGAACGCCTTCGAAATCCAGTCCTCGCAGATCGCCCTGTCCAAGTCGCGCAACCCGAAGGTCCGCTCCTACGCCCAGGAGGTCCTCCGCGACCACCGGGCCGCCAACGTCGCCCTGGCGGGCGGCCAGATGAACGGCGTGGCCGGCGATCCGGGCGTCGGCGGCCTGATCACGGCGCCGATCGCGGTGGCGGGCAGCGCCGTGGGCGCCGGCGTCGGCGCGGCGACCGGCGTGGTCGGCGGCACCCTCGCGGGCGGACCGGTCGGCGGCCTCGAGGGCGCCGGCGCCGGTGCGGCGCGCGGCGCCGCCGCGGGCGGTCAGATCGGGCGCGGCGACATGATGGCCACGGGCGCCTCGACGATGGTGGCGCCGAGCCCCGAGCAGCAGGCGATGCTGGCCGAGCTGTCGTCGACCCCGGCCGGCCCGCGCTTCGACCGCCTCTATGCCAGCCAGCAGCTCCAGGCGCATCAGATGACCATCGCGATGACGCAGGCCTACGCCCAGGGCGGCCCGAACCCGGCCCTGCGCAACTACGCCCAGCAGGCCCTTCCGGCCCTGCAGATGCACTACAACCAGGCTCAGCGCCTCCCCGGCGCGATGTAAGGGTCATCGTCAGGGACGGCCCGGCTTCCGCCGGGCCAGACCTCCGGCGGCGGGTGCGAGCCCGCCGCCGTTTTCATGTCCGGCCCCTCCGCCCCGGCCACCGGCGAACCCGCGGGCGCGCCGCGTTCACGGGCCGGCACGTTGCGCCATCCGTTTGCGCCACGGACGGTCCGCGCAGAGGCACTGCCGAGATCCGCGCGCCGACCGGAGCCCCAAACGAAAACGGCCGGTGCGCGATGCGCAGCCGGCCGTTCCCGCAAAGTTACCGATCGGAGCCGGTTAGCCGACCCCGCTCTTCGGTGCCCGTCGCGCTCAATCGCACGCGATGGCGGCGACCGAGCGAACGGTCTGGCCCGTCGTGTCGATCGGCGGCTTGAACACGCCCGTCTCCGGGTCGCGCACCAGCAGGGAGCCGCTCGCCACGCCGAAATGCGCGCCGTGGATCTCCAGACGGCCGTCGTCGACCCGCTCCTTCACGAACGGGAAGGTCAGCAGGTTCTCCATGCTCTGGACGACCACCGCATGCTCCAGCTTGGTCAGGTAGTCCGGCGCGCCGGGATCGCCGGCCTTGTCTTCGGCCTGACCCACGAGCGAGACCCACTTGCCGATGAAGTCGCCGGGAGAGAGCGGCTTGGCCTTGTTGGCGTAGGCCTTGATGCCGCCGCAGGTGGCGTGGCCGAGAATGACGATGTGCTTCACCTCCAGAGCCTGGACGGCGAATTCCAGCGCCGCCGAGGTGCCGTGGTACTGACCGTCCGGCTGGTAGACCGGCACGAGGTTCGCGACGTTGCGGATCGTGAACAGCTCGCCCGGCCCGGCATTGAAGATCGCGCTGGGCGACACCCGGCTGTCACAGCAGCTGATGACCAGGATCTCCGGGTTCTGCGTGGAGGCGAGCTGCGCGAAGCGCCGGCGCTCGGTCGGGAAGCGGTCGAGGAGGAAGGACCGGTAGCCTTCGGTCAGGTAGACGGGGAACATAAAGGCGTCTCCAGTTAGACAATCCCGCGACGGCAGGAAGTGAACTCAAAGTTCTCGCCAGGCAAGAACGCGTGGGTGGGCCGGAATAGTCCCGTTCGCGAGGTCCGCGGCGAGATCGGCGAGACCGGCCGGCTCGAAGTGCTCGCCGCTGGCGCGCAATTCGTCGATCGGCCACCAGCGTGTCCCGATCAGCGGGTTGTCCTCGGTCTCGGCGAGGCGGCTCGTATCGACCCGGTCGTCGGGCAGGCGGACGAGAAAGTAGCGCTCGCGGGCGTCCCGCGCCTGCCGGAACAGGTGGAATGGGCCGTCGCAGGCGGCGACCTGCGGGCCGATGGCGACATCGCCGCGGCCGATCTCCTCCTCGAGCTCCCGGCGACAGGCGGTGACGTGGTCCTCGCCGGGCTCCAGGCCGCCCCCCGGCATGAACCAGAACCGGAGCGGCGCGCCGTCCGGTCCTTTGGCATGGACCGACGTGTAGGCGATGAGCAGGATCCGATCCTGCGGATCGAGCACGATCGCGCGGGCGATGTGGCGGACGGGCAGGGGGTTCGCGGCGCTCATGCATCGAGAGCTAGAGCGGGCGCGGTGAACGGACACCGCCTGTGCGCGAGGCTGCGTGCAAAACAGCACGTTGGGTCGAGCACGGCGCCGGTTGCGATCCTTGGGCGGACGGCCGCTCAGGACGGCGCGCGCAAGGCCGGGGCCCAGATCACCACGGGAAGCCCGAACGCGTCCCGCTCCGGCGGATCCGGCAGCGGCACGGCGCATCCGAGGCGGATGTCGCGGGCGACCACCAGGGCGGCCAGCGCATCCAGATGGTCGTCCTCCGGAACGCCCTTCGCCCGAGCCTCGATCAGCGCGCCCGGCAGGCCCGCCGCCGCGAGGAGCGCCCGGCGCAGGTCGAGCCCCTCCCGGGCGCGCCGGCCCTTCTTGGGCAGGCCGAGCGGCCGGCCGCCGTTGAGGGCGTGGAAGGCCACCTCGGGATGGACCTCGTGGACCCGCGCCCGCACCTCCGGCCGCTCCCGCAGGAGCGTGTCGACCGCGCGGACGGCGCGGAAGATGTTGTAACCCTGGATCGAGGGCGCGAAGGGCGGGTCGCTCGCCTCGCGCGAGGCGGCCTTCGCGGCTTCATAATCGGGGGCGTAGACCGCGCTCCGCGGCGGCATCGGAAACACCGATGCCCGCGCCGGCCCGAGCCGGGCGCGGGCCGCCCGGTCGGCGGCACGTCCGCCGCCGATGATCCGGTCCGGCAGGCCGATCGGCACGTCGATCCCGACGATGCAGGGCCGCTCCGGGGCGTCGAGCAGCGCGGCGACGTCGGGGAACAGGGCAGAGCGGTGCCGGTCGGGATCGTCGAGGTCGAGGAGCGCGCCCGCCCAGGCTCCGCGGCAGCCGTCCAGTCCCGCGATCCAGCGTGCCATGCCGTTCCTTCCTCGCGCGACGCGCGGCGGGCGTTCTTGCCGGGATGCGCAGGGAAAGCTATCCGCGTCGCCGAGGGCGCCGCCGGCCCGGGAGAAGCGTGATGAGCGAGATCCGTCCCCGTCGCAGCGTGCTGGCGATGCCGGGCTCTAACGCCCGGGCGCTGGAAAAGGCGCGGTCGCTCCCCGCCGACGTCATCCTGATCGACCTTGAGGACGGCACGGCCCCGGAGGTCAAGGCGGCCGCCCGTGCCCAGGTCGCCGCAGCGGTCACGGCGCGCGGCTTCGGCGCCCGCGAGGTGGTGGTGCGCATCAACGCGCCCGAGACCGAGGACGGCGAGGCCGATCTCGTGGCGCTCGCTGCGGCCGCACCGGATGCCATTCTGGTGCCCAAGGTGCGCACCTCCGACACGCTGATCGCGGTCGGATCCCGGCTGCGCCGGCTCGGCGCGCCCCTGGCGACGCGGGTCTGGGCGATGATCGAGACGCCGATGGCGGTGGTGAACGCCGCCGAGATCGCGGGCGCGGCCCGGGACGTGGACGGGCGGCTCGCCGCCCTGGTGATCGGCCCGAACGACCTGCTGAAGGCGTCCCGGATCCGGCCCCCGGGGCGGGCCGCCCTGATGCCCTGGCTGATGACCGTGCTGGCCGCCGCCAGGGCCTACGAGATCGAGGCGATCGACGGCGTCTTCACCGACCTCACCGACGCGGCCGGATTCGAGGCGGAGTGCGTCCAGGGGCGCGACCTCGGCTTCGACGGCAAGATGCTGATCCATCCGAGCCAGATCGGCCCGGCCAACGCGGCCTTCGGCCCGGATGCCGCGGAGATCGCGCAGGCGCGGTCGTTGATGGACGTCTTCGACGCGCCGGAGAACCGGGCGCGCGGGGTCATCGCGGTGGATGGGAAGATGGTCGAGCGCCTCCATGTCGAGGCCGCCCGGCGGACCCTCGCCATGGCCGAGGCGATCGCGCGTCTCGGCGCGTGAGCGACCGGCGGGAGATCGGCCTGCGGCTGCTCGATCCGCGGCTGCCGGGCTGGGGCTTCCCGCGCTGGGGCTCGCCGGCCGCGGCCGGCCTCGACCTGCACGCCTGCCTCGACGCGCCGCTGGTGCTCCCGCCCCAGGGCAAGCCGGCGCTGATCCCGGCGGGGTTCAGCGTCCTGATCCGCGATCCCGATTGGTGCGGCCTGATCTTCCCGCGCTCGGGGCGCGGGCACCGCGAGGGTCTGGTGCTGGGCAACGGCACCGGCGTCATCGACGCGGATTACGAGGGGCCGCTGATAGTTTCCGCCTGGAACCGCGACGAATCCGAGCCGGTCCGGATCGAGCCGGGCGAGCGGATCGCCCAGCTGGTCTTCACGCGGATCACCCGGCCGGTCCTGACCGTGCTGGAGGGCGAGCCCGGCCCCGGCTCCGAGCGGGGATCGGGCGGGTTCGGGTCGAGCGGGCGGTAGGCGCCCTCAGTCGAGCGTCTTGCCGAGTCGCCCCGCCAGATCCTGGATGAACTGGAAGGCGGTCCGGCCCGAGCGGGAGCCGCGGGTGGTGGCCCATTCAAGGCATTCGGCGCGCAGCTGCTCCGGCGGCACGGCGAGGCCGTAGCGCTCGGCATAGGCGCGGATCATCGCCAGGTACTCGTCCTGGCTGCACTTGTGGAAGCCGAGCCAGAGGCCGAACCGGTCCGAGAGCGAGACCTTCTCCTCGACCGCCTCGCCGGGGTTGATCGCCGTGGAGCGCTCGTTCTCCACCATGTCGCGGGCGAGCAGGTGCCGGCGGTTCGAGGTGGCGTAGAACAGCACGTTGTTCGGACGCCCCTCGATGCCGCCATCGAGCGCGGTCTTGAGCGACTTGTACGAAGTGTCGTCGGCGTCGAAGGAGAGGTCGTCGCAATAGACCAGCCAGCGGTGCGGGTCCGGCCGCAGCAGGGCCATCAGGTCCGGCAGGGCCTCGATGTCCTCGCGGTGGATCTCCACGAGCTTCATCGGCCGGCTGCCGGCGGGCCTGCGGGCGTTGATCTCGGCATGGGCCGCCTTGACGAGCGACGATTTGCCCATGCCGCGGGCCCCCCACAGCAGGGCATTGTTGGCCGGCAGGCCGCGGGCGAAGCGCTCGGTGTTCTCCACCAGGGTGTCGCGCGCCCGGTCGATGCCGGTGAGCAGGCCCATCTCCACCCGCGCCACCTGCGGCACCGGGGTCAGCCGGCGCTCGGGGCCCCACAGGAAGGCGTCGGCGGCGTCGGGATCGAAGGCCGGCGGGGCGGCGGGCGCGGCCCGCTCCAGCGCGGTGGCGATGCGCTCTAGGAGCGGCATCAGGGTATCCAGGGTCGCGGGGCTCGTCATCGGATCGGGGGGTTCGCGTGCGGGTCGGTCAGGCGGCCGGTTCTACGGGGAAGATCCGGGGAAATCATCCGTATCCGGATGCATGGCCCGGGCCTTCCGAACGGGAACCCGGATCGGGCGTTGATCATCGCGGCAGCACGGGTGCCGTAACGGCCGGGGGGCATGATGGACGCGGGACCGACGATCCGGATCACCCAGGTCGCCGATTACGTCTTCACGGTGGATTTCGGCGCGGCCCTGCCGGCGCTTCTCACCGACGAGGCGCCCCCGATCGGCGGCGGGACCGGGCCGTTCCCCGAGCAGCTGCTGATCTCCGGCGTCGCGAACTGCCTCTGCGCCAGCCTGGTCTTCGCCCTGGGGAAATTCCGCCAGGAGGCGCGGGGCGTCGCCGCCGAGGCGTCCTGCCGGCTGGAGCGCAATGCCGAGGGGCGGCTCCGCGTCACCGCGATCGACGTGCGGATCCGCCTCGGCGCGGCGGCGGCCGACCTGCCGCGGATCGACCGGGTGCTGGAGCAGTTCGAACGGTTCTGCACCGTCTCGGAGAGCGTGAAGGCCGGGATCCCGGTCGCCGTGTCGGTGGCCGATTGCGACGGCACGCGCCTGAAATGACCGGCGCCTCGGGGAAAGATCGGCCGCCCGGCGCATTGCCGCAGCACCAACCGGCCGCCGGAGCCGGACGAGGAGACGCCATGTCGGATCAGACGCGAGAACCCGCCCGCGCCCCCGAGGACCTTGCCGCCCTGTTCAACCAGCGCGCCAATGCCGGCGATGTCGAGGGCCTCGTCGCCCTCTACGAGCCCGACGCGGTGCTGGCCGCCGGCCGGGTCGTCGCCACGGGCCATGCCGAGATCCGGAGCTTCTACGCCGACCTGCTGGCGCGCAAATCCGACTTCCCGGCCCCGGAGACGCTGCCGCCCCTGCGCAACGGCCCCCTCGCCATGACCTTCGCGCGGCTGCCCAACGGCGCCCTGTCGGTGGAGGCCGCCCGGGAGCAGGCGGACGGGACGTGGCTCTGGACGATCGACCAGCTCAAGATCGCGCCGCTGAAGACCTGACCGTCGGCTCGGACGCGCCCCCGCGCTTGTCCCACCGGACGCGATGCGGCAAAGCGGAGCCCGCGCGCTCGACGCTGCGCAGAAGACCCGAGCCGACTCGATGCACGACATCCGCGCCATCCGGGAGAACCCGGACGCCTTCGACAGCGACCTCGCCCGCCGGGGCCTCGCGCCGCTCTCGGCCGCGCTGATCGCGCTGGACGAGGCGCGGAAGGCGTCGGTCTCGGCCGCGCAGGCCAACCAGGAGCGGCGCAACGCCCTGGCCAAGGAGATCGGCGGCGCCAAGAAGGCCAAGGACGAGGACCGCGCCGCCGCCCTGATGGCGGAGGTCGCGGCCCTGAAGGGCGCCGAGCCGGAGCTGAAGGCCGCGCAGGACGCGGCCGACAAGGCGCTGGCGGACAAGCTCGCCGCGATCCCGAACCGGCCGAAACCTGACGTGCCGGAGGGCGCCGACGAGCACGGCAACGTCCTCTACCGCAGCCACGCCGCGACCCGCGAGCGGCTTACCGAGGGCCGCGAGCATTTCGAACTCGGCGAGGCCGCCGGCCTGATGGATTTCGAGGCGGCGGCCAAGCTGTCCGGCGCGCGCTTCGTGGTGCTGAAAGGTCAGCTCGCCCGGCTGGAGCGGGCGCTCGGCCAGTTCATGCTCGACCTGCACACCCAGGAGCACGGCTACCTGGAGGTGGCGCCACCGGTTCTGGTGCGCGACGCCGCCATGTTCGGCACCGCGCAGCTGCCGAAGTTCGAGGACGATCAGTTCTCGGTGTTCAAGGGGCTGGACGCCGTGAAGACGCTGGACTCCGCGGCGGACCCGGCCTCCGGCAACACCGAGAAGTTCTGGCTCGTCCCCACCGCCGAGGTGCCGCTGACGAACCTCGTCCGCGAG
The DNA here is from genome assembly GCF_003254375.1 of Methylobacterium sp. XJLW. Classification (NCBI taxonomy): domain Bacteria; kingdom Pseudomonadati; phylum Pseudomonadota; class Alphaproteobacteria; order Hyphomicrobiales; family Methylobacteriaceae; genus Methylobacterium; species Methylobacterium sp. XJLW. The sequence goes on from NZ_CP016429.1 coordinate 4,260,838, forward strand.
TCGATCCTCCGCGAGGAGGAGCTGCCCCTGCGCTTCACCGCGCTGACGCCCTGTTTCCGGGCCGAGGCCGGGTCGGCGGGGCGCGACACCCGCGGCATGCTGCGCCAGCACCAGTTCAACAAGGTCGAGCTGGTCTCGATCACCACGCCGGAGGAATCCGCCACCGAGCACGAGCGGATGCTCACCTGCGCCGAGGCGGTTCTGAAGAAGCTGGATCTGCCCTACCGGGTCATGACCCTCTGCACCGGCGACATGGGCTTCGCGTCGCAGAAGACCTACGACATCGAGGTCTGGGTGCCGGGCCAGCGCACCCACCGCGAGATCTCGTCGTGCTCGGTCTGCGGCGACTTCCAGGCCCGGCGGATGAACGCCCGCTACCGGGGCAAGGACGGCAAGCCGGCCTATGTCCACACCCTCAACGGCTCGGGCGTGGCGGTCGGCCGCGCGCTCATCGCCGTGATGGAGAATTACCAGAACCCGGACGGGAGCATCACGATCCCGTCGGTGCTCCACCCCTACATGGGCGGGCTCAACCGGATCGAGGGCACCCGCTGATGCGCATCCTGGTCACCAACGACGACGGCATCCACGCGCCGGGGCTCAGTACCCTGGAGGAGATCGCCCGGGAGCTGTCGGACGACGTCTGGGTGGTGGCGCCGGAGAGCGACCAGTCCGGCGTGTCGCACTCGCTGTCGCTCAACGACCCGCTGCGCCTGCGGCAGGTCTCGGAACAGCGTTTCGCCGTGAAGGGGACGCCGTCGGACTGCGTGATCCTGGGCGTGCGCCACATCCTGGGCGACCACGGGCCGGACCTCGTCCTGTCGGGGATCAACCGCGGCCAGAACGTCGCCGAGGACGTGACCTATTCGGGCACGATCGCGGCCGCCATGGAGGGGACGATCCTCGGCATCCGCTCGATCGCGCTGAGCCAAGCCTACGGGGTGGGCGGACGCGGCGCCCTCAAGTGGGACTGCGCCCGGACGCACGGGGCGAAGGTCGTCCGGAAGATCCTGGAGACCGGGATCGAGCCCGGCATCCTGGTCAACGTGAATTTTCCGGATTGCGAACCGGCCGACGTGCAGGGCATCGCGGTGGCCGCGCAGGGCTTCCGCAATCAGGCGCTGCTGTCCATCGACGCCCGGGTCGACGGGCGCGGCAACCCGTATTTCTGGCTGGCCTTCGCCAAGGCCCAGTTCGAGCCGGGCCACGGTTCGGATCTGAAAGCCATCGCCGAGAAGCGGATCTCGGTGACGCCCCTGCGCCTCGATCTCACGGACGAGCCGACGCTGACGCGCTTCGCGCAGGCCTTCGCCGAGTGATCGATCTGGGCAGCCTGGAAGAGGCTGCCGGCAACGCGGCCTTCGTCATGGCGCTCCGGGGCCGGGGCCTGCGGGACACCGCGGTGCTGCGGGCCATGGAACAGGTGCCCCGGGACACCTTCGCGCCGCCGCAGCATCGGGAGCATGCGCGGCGGGACATCGCCCTGCCGCTGTCCTGCGGGGCGTCGATGACGGCCCCCTCCACCGTGGCCCTGATGCTGGCGCTGCTTCGGCTCGAGCCGGGCCAGCGCGTCCTGGAGATCGGCACGGGCTCGGGCTACGTGACCGCCCTGCTCGCCCAGCTCGGGGCCGGGGCGGTGCTCAGCCTGGAACGCTACACCTCCCTGGCCGGGGCGGCGACGCGGCGGCTCGCGGCCCTGTCCGAGGTGCATGTCGTCCGGGCGGACGGGCTGGCCCCGGACCTGCCGGACGGGGGGTTCGACCGGATCCTGGTCCACGGCAGCGTCGCGGCGATCCCGCAGCACTGGCGCGCGGCCCTCGAACCCGGCGGACGGCTGGTGACGGGCCTCAGGGGCGAGGGCGGCTGCCGGGTCGCGGTGCTGCCGACGCCGGAGGCCGAGCCGGAACCGGGGGCGCCGGTGCGGCTGACGGCGCTGATGCCGGGACTGGCGCGGGTTCTCTGACGCCGAGCCGACGGGACACGCGCCGCGAAGCGACCGAGGGCCGGGCGACATTTGCGAGCGCAGCGCCGCTGGATTGCCCCCTCGCGAGGACGGTGGAGCGACCCTCAGCCCACCCGCCGCGCCGCCCGCCACAGGCGCCACAGCCGGCGCCAGCGCGGCAGTTCGACGGGCGTGTTGAGCGGGTCGTAGGAGGCCCGCTCCATGGCGGCGAGGTAGGGTTCCACAAGGGCCGTGGGCAGGAAGGCGGCGCCCGCCGAGGGGGCGATGGTCGGACGCGCCGCCTCGAAGGCCTTGAGGTGCTGCCGGGCGAGGTCGCGCAGGTCGGCACAGGCCCGGCGCAGGCCCGGCCCGCCGCGGCCCGTGACGATGTCCTCGCGGGTGACGCCGTAGCGGCCGAGGATGTCCGCCGGCAGATAGACCTGCCCCGAGCGGGCGTGCCAGGGCAGGGCACGCAGAAGTCCGGTGATCCCGTAGGCAACCCCGGCATGGCCGGCCGCCCCCGCGCCGCCCGGCTCTGTGCCGTTGCCGATCACGAGGCTCGCCAGCCGGAACAGGGCCGAGGCGGTCTCGCCGCAATAGCCCTCCAGGTCGTTCACCCGGGGCATCGGGTCCTCGTAGAGATCGAACACCCGTGCGTCGATCAGGTCGACGAAGGGCTGGCGACCGAGGCGGTTGACCCGGATCGCCTCCTCCAGGGCCGCCGCCACCGGATTGGCGCGCACGTCGCCCCGGGCCTCCCCCTGGAGGGCGTCGCGCCACCATTGCAGGCGGATCTCGCCGGCCAGGGGGTTCGAGGCCGCCTCGCGCACCCGCGCGATGGTCAGGCTGAAGGCGTAGAGGGCGAAGAGATGCGGACGGGCGGCGGCTGGGGCGAACAGGGTGGCGTAGTAGCGGTCCGGATCGCCCGTCCGCACGAGATCCTCGCAATGGGATTGCGCGAAGGCGAGCCCGGTCTCGGTGGTCCTGCCCTCGACCTCCGGCATCAGGCCACCGCGATCAGCGCGGCCGCGACCTTGCGGTTCTCGGCCACCAGGATGTTGTAGGTCCGGGCCGCGGCCCCGGTCTGCATCACGTCGAGGCCGACGCCGAAATCCTTGAGCCAGCCCCGCAAGGCGGGGTCGATGGCGGCGATGTCGAGGCCGGTGCCGACGAGCAGCAACTCGATCCCCTCCGATTCCGCCTGGACCGGTCGCAGGGCCGTCCGGTCGATCGCCCTCGGCTCCGTCACCTCCCAGGCCCGAACCCCCGAGGGCAGCAGCAGGATCGAGCCGCGATGCGACATCCCGGCGAAGCGGAAGCCGCCATTGCCGTAGGTGTCGATGATGTGGCGACCCGGCACGAAGCCGGAGTCGAAGGTCTTCGGATTTGGCTGATCGGCCATCTCGGAAAAAAGACTACTCCGCCGGTTGCGGGACGCCGGACCGCTCGGACGCGGCGCGGGCGCCCGAGAGCATCAGGCCCAGATAGATCAACACCGGAGTCGAGATGAAGATCGCCGAGTAGGTGCAGATCAGGACGCCGCAGAGCATCACCACGGCGAAGCCCTTGATCGCCTCGCCGCCGAACAGGACCAGCGCCAGCAGCGACAGGGAGGACGAGATCGACGTCATCACCGTGCGCGACATGGTCGAGTTGATCGACAGGTTCAGCAGGTCGACGGTGGGGATGGTCTTGTACCGCCGCATCAGCTCGCGGGTCCGGTCGAACACCACCACGGTCTCGTTGAGCGAGTAGCCCACGATGGTCAGGATCGCCGCGATCGAGGTCATGTTGAACTCGATCCGGGTGATGATGAACACGCCCACCGTCAGCACGATGTCGTGGAGCGTGCCGACGATGGCGCCGAGCGCCAGTTCCCGCTCGAACCGGAACCAGAGGTAGAGCAGCACCGCCACGACGGAGAGCACGACGCCCAGCGTGCCGGACTGCACGAGTTCGCCGGAGACGCGCGGGCCGACGGTCTCGGTGCGGCGGAACTCGTAATCCTTATCGAAGGCGGCGTGCGCCTTGTTCATCACCGCGGTCTGGCCCTGCTCGCCGGGCTGGAGCGGCAGGCGGACCAGCACGGTACCCTGGTTGCCCAGTTCCTGCACCTCCGGCTCGCCGAAGCCGAAGCCCGCGGCCGTGTGCCGGATCGCCGCGACGTCGGCGGTGCCGGATTTCGCCTGCAATTCGACCAGGGTCCCGCCCTTGAAGTCGATGCCGAAGTTCAGCCCGATCGTCAGGAACAGCGCCACCGTGACGAGCGACAGCACCGCCGAGAGCGGGAAGGTGAAGCGCCGGAATCGCATGAAGTCGAAATGCGATTCATCGGGCCAGAGGCGGAGCAGGCGCATGGAAACGGACCTAACGTTTGGGAGATCTCAGCACCGGTCCGCTCGTCCCACCCTCACCCTCGACCTGAGGCGCCGGAGCGAAGCGGAGGCCTCGAAGGAGGGCTCCAGGGATCGCAGCGCCGTCTGGAGGGCCCCTTCGAGGCCCGCTGACGCGGGCACCTCAGGATGAGGTGAGGGTCTGGAGCGGCCTTCTTCCGCCGGTGATGCGTCTCCCGAAAGTGAACTCGTTCAGAACGGCAGGGTCTTCGGACGGAAGGTCTTGTACCACACCGCGATCATCATCCGGGTCAGCGTCACCGCGGTGATGACCGTCGTCAGGATGCCGAGGATGAAGACTACGGCGAAGCCCTTCACCGGGCCCGAGCCGAGGAAGAACAGGATCAGGGCGGCGATCGCCATGGTCGAGTTCGAGTCGATGATGGTGGCGAAGGCCCGGTCGAAGCCCGCCTGCAGCGCCGAGATCAGCGAGCGGCCGGCATGGCTCTCCTCGCGCATGCGCTCGTAGATCAGGACGTTCGAATCCACCGCGGTGCCGATGGTGAGCACGATGCCGGCGATGCCCGGCAGCGTCATGGTGGCCTCCAGCACCGACATCAGGCCCAGAATCAGCCCGACGTGGACGATCAGCGCGATGTTGGCGATGAAGCCGAACGTCCCGTAGGTCGCGAACATGAAGGCCACAACGAGGCCCGCCGCTACCAGGGTCGCGAGCTTGCCGGCCTCGATGGAGTCGCGGCCGAGGCCCGGGCCGACGACGCGGCGCTCGACCACGGTGAACTTGGCCGGCAGCGCGCCGGCCCGGAGCAGGACCGCCAGGTCGTTGGCCTGCTGGACGGTAAAGTTGCCGGTGATCTGGCCCGAACCGCCGGTGATCGCCGAGCGGATCACGGGGGCGGAGACGACCTCGTTGTCGAGCACGATCGCCATGCGCCGGCCGATATTCTCCGAGGTCGCCTGCCCGAACCGCTGCGCGCCGCGCAGGTTGAACTTGAAGCTCACCATCGGCTCGTGGGACTGCTGGTCGAAGGCGGGCTGCGCGTCGGTCAGCTCGCCGCCGTCGGCCATGACCCGGCGCTCCACCGGGACCTTGGCGCCCTTCTCGTCCTTGGAGGGCAGCATGTCGACGTCGCCCGAGGGGCTGTCGGCGAGCATGCGGAACTCGAGCTTGGCGGTCGAGCCGAGGAGCTTTTCCAGCCGCTCGGGATTCTGCTCGCCCGGCACCTGGATCAGGATGCGGTCGGCGCCCTGCTGCTGGATCGACGGCTCGGTGGTGCCGGTGGAGTCGAGGCGGCGCCGGATGACCTCGATGCCCTGGCTCACGGCCCGGCGGGTCCGGTCGGTGATGCCGGCATCGGTCAACATGAGGCGGATCACGCCGCCCGGCTGCTCGGAGATGTCGAGGGTGCGGGCCGCCGTCTGGCCTATCGAGGTGGTGATCGGCTGCGACAGTTCCTGAAGCTTCGGCAGGACCTTGGCCCGGGCGGCGGCGTCGTCGATCTTCACCTGGACGCCGCGCGGCAGGAGGCCGATGCCGCCGTCGGCGCGGACATTCTCCTGCTGGAGCACGCGGCGCACGTCGTCGCGCAGGGCCTTGGCCTGGGAGGCGACCAGCTCGTTCTGGTCGACCTCAAGCAGGAGCTGCGAGCCGCCCTGCAGGTCGAGGCCGAGCACGATGGCGCGGGTCGGCACGATCCAGCTCGGGAACCACGTGGGCAGGCTGGCGACGAAGCCCTTGCGCTGCTCGGGCGAGAAGAAGCTCGGCACGGCGAGCATCAGCCCCACCAGGATCAAGCCCAGTGTCGCGATGATCTTCGCACGGGAGAAGCGCAGCATCGGCCGTCTTTTTCTCTTTTGGGCCGGCGCACGACGCCGGCCGGTTCAACCGGGAACTCAGGCGGCTTTCACCGTGCCCTTGGCGCGGACCTCGGAGATCATCGACCGGACCACCCGAACGCGCACGTTCGGGGCGATCTCGACCTCGATCTCGGGCTGGTCGTCCGACGCCTTGGTCACGCGTCCGACGAGGCCGCCGTTGGTGACGACCGTATCGTCCCGGCGCACGGACTTCAGCAGCGCCTGGTGGTCCTTGACCCGCTTCTGCTGCGGCCGCAGGATCAGGAAGTACATGATCACGAAGATCAGAACGAACGGGACCACCTGAAAGGCGATCTCCGCTCCGCCAGCGGCCGCACCGGCCCCTTGCGCGAAGGCGGGGGTGATCAACGAGCGTCTCCTGCGAATAGCGTGCAGGTCTGCCGCCGGATGAGGCGCCCGCAGACCTGTCGAAAAGCGCGCGGACTATAGCCAGGGGCTACCCGAAAGCAACGTCGAAGCGACAGGCCGATGCGGCGCGCTCACAGCAGGGCGCGGATCGCCGCCGCGAAGGCCTCCGGCGCCTCCTGGGGAAAGTTGTGCCCGACCCCCGCGACGATCTCACGCCGGTACGGTCCCGTGAAGTGGCGGGCGTCCGTATCGGTGGCGGGCGGCGGCCCGACGCCGTCATCGGCCCCGAGCAGCACGATCGTCGGCACGGCGATCGCCGGCTGGGCGGCGAGCCGCGCCTCGATCTTCACCAACGCCGGATCGCTCGGCACGAGCCCGAAGCGGTGGCGGTAGGAATGCACCACCACGTCGACGAAATCGGGATTGTCGAAGGCGCGGGCGGTCTGCGCGAAGGTCTCCGCGTCGAACGCCCAGGTCGGCGACCAGAGCCGCCAGAGCAGGCGGCAGAAGGCATCCCGGTTCTCGGCGAGGCCGGCGCGGCCGCGCTCGCCGTGGAGGTAGTACTGGTACCAGAGACGGTGCTCGGTCTCCGGCGCGACCGGCCGCCCGGCGGCCGGGATGTTCTGGATGTTGTAGCCGACGCCGCAGCTCACGAGGCCCCGGGCCCGGTCCGGCCAGAGCGCCGCCACCACGCAGGCGGCCCGGCCGCCCCAATCGTAGCCGGCGAGCACGGCGCGCCCGATGCCGAGGGCGTCGAGGAAGGCGAGCAGGTCGGCCCCGAGGGCCGCCTGCTCGCCCGAGCGCGGCGTGGCGGGGTCCAGGAACCGGGTCGGGCCGTAGCCGCGCAGGTACGGGACGAGGCAGCGCACCCCGTCGGCGGCGAGCCGCAGGGCCGCCGCCTCGCAGGCCTGGATATCGTAGGGGAAGCCGTGGAGCAGCACGGCGGGCGGCCCGTCCGGCGGACCGAACTCCCGATAGGCGATGTCCAGCACGCCGGCCCGCACGCGTTCCATGAACGACTCCCCCTCGCCACGGGGCGATCCTAACGGGTTCGTCGCGCAATTGCCGCACGCGCTTGCCGCCGCCGCGTCGCGCCCGACTTCTCCTGCGACGAAGAAGCGCGACGGTGGAGAACGATGGGACTGCTCGACGGTGCGAAGAACCTGATCGGCGACGTGGTCGCGGCGGCCGACCGGGCCTTTGAGGAGACCGGTAGCGGCAAGCTCGCCCTGGCGCTCGCGAAATTCTATCCCGGCGGCCTCGCGGCCTTCCTCGACCGCCTGAGGGAGACCGGACACGGCGCGGCCGTCGATTCGTGGCTCTCGCCGGGCACGCGGCAGCCGGTTCCGGCCTCCGCGCTGGCGGCCTGCCTGCCGGAGGCGGTGACCGAGCGGCTCGCCTACGATCTCGGCGTGCCGGACGCGCGCGTTCCCACCGTGCTCGCGGAGTTCCTGCCCGCCGCCGTCGCCGATCAGAGCGAGAACGGGAGCCTGAAGCCCCAGCCGAATTTCAGCACGCAGGTCCGCTGATCATCGGGGCCTCATGGGGCCGCGCATTTCATCAGAGGCGGGGCGGTCGCGCAGCTCAGATGGCAGCTCTGCTTCGCGAAGCAGAACCACGAGAGCGCGCCGCTCTTCAGGCAGGATCCGCCGCAATGCCGGTACGTGCCGTAGAGCGGCCGAACGAAGACGGCATCGGCGAGGGGGCGCGCCTCCGACGACCGCGCCGTCTCCGCGGCCGGCAGCGCCACCGCCGCACCGGCCGCGACCACGAGCACGAAAGACGGTGCCAGGACTCTCATTCGCGTCGACCGTGGAACCGTGTCCGGGCCAACATACCGGGCCAAAGTCCGGGTCCTGTCGACTCAATTGCGGTTCACGCGGGCCGGGGGCAGCCGCCGGCCTCTCCCGCTTTCCGGACGACGCCCTAGACTCCCGTCGACCGATCCTTCGACGCGAGGCCCACATGAGTCTGCTCAATTCCCTCGGCGGCTCGCTGGGGCAGATCGCCCTCAAGGCGTTGCCGGGCGTGATCCAGCAGGTCCTGCCCGGCGGGCTCAACGCCCTGCTCGATCAGCTCCGGCGATCCGGCTACGAGAGCCAGGTCAATTCCTGGCTCGGCCGCGGGCCCAACGAGCCGATCACCGCCGACGACCTGCGCAAGGTCCTCGACAACGATCAGGTGCGCCAGATGGCGGGAAAGCTCGGAATCCCGATGGACGAGCTGTTCCCGACCCTCGCGCAGGCCCTTCCCGAGACCGTGGACCACCACAGCCCCGACGGGACCCTGCAGGTGCCCAAGGCCTAGGCGGCCACGGCGCGGGCGCGGGGAAGGCCGGCGCGGCGCGGCCGGACCGGCGGTCCGCAACGCGAAACGGCGGCCCCGTCCGGGACCGCCGCCGCGTGCCGCCGTCTTGCCGGTCGGCTCAGTTGCTGGCGAGCTGTGACATGGGATCCACGGGCGCGCCGCCCTTGCGGATCTCGAAATGGAGCTGCGGCGAGGTCACGTTGCCCGACGCGCCGGACTTCGCGATGGTCTGACCGCGCTTGACCTTCTCGCCGGGCTTCACGTCGATCTCGCCGTTATGGGCGTAGGCCGAGACGTAGCCGTTGGCGTGACGCACGAGGACCAGCTTGCCGTAGCCCTTCACGTCGGAGCCGGCATAGGCCACCGTGCCCTCTTCGGCGGCCTTGACGGGGGTGCCCTCCGGGACGGCGATGTTGATGCCCTCGTTGCCGGAGCTGCCATAGCCGGAGATCACCCGGCCCTTGGCGGGCCAGCGGAAGTTCTCCGTCGCCTCGGCCACGGAGCCGGTGGCGGCGGGCTCGGACTTGGCCTGGGCAGGAGCCGCGGCGGCCACCGGCTTCGGCGTCTCCTTGGCGGCGACCTTATCGGCGGCGGCGGGCTTCTGCGCCGCCTCCTTGGCGGCCTCCTTGGTGGCCTGCTTGGCCGCCTCCTTGGAGGCTTCCTTGGCGGCCTTCGCCTCGGCGAGCTTCTGGGCGGCCTCCGCCTTCGCGGCGGCCTTCGCCTCGGCGCGGGCTTCCTGGGCCTTGGCTTCGGCCTTCGCCTTCGCCTCGAGCTTCGGATCCGCCTTCTTGTCGTCGGCCTTCTTCTCCTCGGCCTTGGCGACCTGTCCGGGACGCACGTGCTTCGGCTTCTCGCCGTCCTTCGCGGTGGCGTCCTTGCGGGTCTTGGCGTCGGCGACCTTGCGGGCGGCGGCGTCGCGGGCGAGCGCCTCCTTGCGCTCCGCCTCCTTCTCGGCGGCGGCCTTCTGCGCCGCCTCCTTGGCGGCCTTCGCCTCGGCGAGCTTCTGGGCGGCCTCCTTGGCCTCCTCGCGCTTCGCGGCGATCTTGTTCTCGACCTGCTTGGCGTCCTCGCGCTTCTCCTCGGCAGCCCGGGCGGGCCGGGCGGACATCGGGGCCGCGGCGGGGTTCAGCCCGGAGGCGTTGTAGACCGGGATCACGATCTGACGACCGGGCGTGATCTGGCTCGCGTTGCTCAGGCCGTTGGCGGCCAGGATCGCCGAAGCGGGCACGCCGAAGCGGGTGGACATCTGGTTCAGGCTGTCGTTGCGCGAGACGGTGATCTGCGTGCCGCCCTCGGCGCTCCAGCCGACGCCGCCGGTGGAGGCGACTCGGGTCGCGGGGGCGGCAGCAGGGGTCTGGGCCGGACTCGCGGCGGCGGCCGGACGCGCGGCGCCGGGCGCGCTCAGCGCCTCCGATTGGATGCGGCCGGTACGGACCGGCGGCACCGACTTCAGGGATCCGTCCGGCAGGCTGCCGGTGGCGGAAGGCTCCGAGTCGAACGGATTCGAGAATGGGTTGCCCAGCCGCGATGCGTCCGAGGAACAGGCGGCGGCCGCCCCGCCGATCATGCCGATGAGCGCGACGCGCGACAGCGTCCGCAACATCTGACCCGTACCGCGCACCCGCATCGACACACCCGTTTGCCTGACGCAACCTGATGCCCCAATGAAGACGGATTCAGGTTAAGCAACCGTTCCCGTTCCGCATACCTGCGACCCAGAAGCGAAGGAGCGCGCAGGGTTTCGCGCCGTGCCGGGGATGAAACCCAGGGGCGAGACCGTCCCTTTTCCTACCTGGGCGGCTCCCCACATCGTGGACATGTTTACCATCCGCGGCGCGCGCGACAGCTTGGCCGATCTGCCGGCGATCGAGACCGCGCGCCTCTCGGTCGCCGCCCTTCAGCCCGCGGACGCAGCGGCCCTGCGCCGGCTCACCGACGATCCGGCGATCACCGCCGCGGTGGACTTCCTGCCGACCCCGTTCACGCTCCAGGATGCCGAGGATCTGATTCGCAGCGGCCGGCGGGGCCGGGACTGCTTCCTCGGGGCCTGGACCCGCGGCGGCGCCGATCCCGGTGTCGCCCCCGATCCGGCGGGACGCGACCTGGTTGGGGTGGTCGGGACGCATCTGCGCGGCACCGGCACGATCGAGATCGGATACTGGATCGGGGGCGCCGCCCGCGGGCGCGGCTTCGCCTACGAGGCCGTATCGGCGATCCTCGGCCTTCTCGGCGCGCGCTTCCCGGCGCGCCTCGTGGTGGCGGAATGCGGCCCGGCCAACGTCGCGTCCTGGGGCCTGCTGCAGAAGCTGGGTTTTCGCGACACCGGCGAGGAGGGGCACCGCCCGGGCCGCCGCCTGCTCAGACGGGATTGAGCCCCATGGCCGGCGGGCGGACCCCGACCGCTGGTCTCAGGTCTCAGGCTCCACGCCGCCGCACCTTCGTGCGCCGCGGGCCGAGCGCGAAGGACGCCTCGTCGTCCGGCGAGCGCTCCGCCAGGGCGAAGCTGTGCAGTTCGTTCAGCCCGCCCCCGTCCCGGGGCTGCACCGCGACCAGTGCGTAGAAGGCCGCCCGCACCACATCCTTCCTGGACGCGTCGGGATGCGTCTCGCGGACGGCGACGCGCAGCGCCTTCGGCGTCATGCCCAGTGCAGCCAGGCTCCAGAGCGTCGCCGCGAGCGCCTCGATCGAAGCCATCCGAAACGCCCCGTCGGTCGAGTCCCAGGGTCTTTATACGGATCGGCCCAGCACCGGCGCAAGCCTCGTTCAGACGACCGCAAGATCTGCGGCTCATCGAGCACATATCGTCACAAAAATACGTCGATACACGAAGTCGATTACTACAAATGTCGCAATCGATTTGCCAGAACACCTTCAATTTCAGCAGACAACAAAAAGCCCCCGGACCTGAGGCCGGGGGCTTGCTGGTGACCGGTTCCGTGAACCGGTCCGGGTCATCCGATCAGAAGGTGATGCCGGTCTCGACCATGTAGCGGTCCTGGGAGGTTTTGTTGCCGGTGCGGCCGAAGCCGGTGCCGAGCGTCCCCTCCGCGAGGTTGCCACGGGTGATCCCGCCGAGTTCGACGTGGGCGTATTCCACCCGGAAGAAGTACCGGTCGAAGGTGAAGGTCGGCGTGACGGTGACCGAGAAGGCGTTGCTGCCCGCACCGAAGCCCAGCAGGTTGGTCCCGCCGGATCCGCGGACGCCGGTCTGCTCGGTGTACTCGACGCGGCCGGCCAGGGAGAAATTATCGGTGAACGAGTAGGCCGCCAGCAGCGCGCCGCCGTAGGTCGACGCCGAGTTGGCGATGCCGACGCGCAGGTCCCGCTCGACATTGGTGAACTGGAAGTACGGCGAGATGATCCACGGGCCGTTCGCGTAGGTGTAGTTGATGTTGAAGATGCCGCTGTTCTGCTGGAGGTTCGGCGTCGCGAACTGGTAGCGCGGGCTGCGGTCGAGGGCGTTGGTCCGGCCGACGTTCAGGCCGCCGTTGACGCCGATCGTGTTGTAGTCGTCGAGCTTGTAGGCGACGTTGCCGGTGAACCACGTGATCTCGTTGGAGAAGAAGCCGTCCGTGCCCGCGAGGGACACCGAGAGCGGGCCGCTGCTGTAATTGACCTGCACGCCCTGGTTGATGAAGTTCTCCTGCACGAACAGGAGGCCGCGGTTGATGTTCAGGTTCTGATAGGTGAACAGCAGCTCGGTGCCGATCAGGGTGAACATCCGGCCGCCCTGGACCGACCATTCATCGTTGATCTGGATCTTGCCGAAGGCGACCGGGACCGGGCCGAACAGGAGATCGGTCTGGGTGAAGGTGCCGAGCGTGGGGAAGCCGAGCTGCGGGATCGAGTAGCCGCCGGCCTGGATGTAGAACTGGAACGCGCCCTCGGGCTTCTGGATGATGCCCTGCACGTTCGAGAAGTCGAACCGGGCCGACCGGTCGCGGTCGTTGGGCGCCGCCGGGGTCGAGAACGAGGCGAACGGGTTCGACTGCGTGTAGCCGTAGCCGGTGATGGCGCCGCCCACGTAGAGGTCCCCGAGCGGACCCGCGGAGAAGCAGCTCGGATTCGGGTTGGCCTTGATCACGCCGCTATAGGCCGGGCCGATCAGCGTGGCCTTGCACGGCTCGGCGGGGGGCGCGACGGGAACCGGCGCCGGGGCCGACAGATCGGCCGCGAGGATGCTGGTCGAGGACAGCAGCACGGTGGCCAGGCCGGCCAGGGCGGATCGCTTCAGCATGGTTCGGAGCTCGTTCGGATTCGTCTACGGCCAAGCTGACATCACGCTGCGAATGACACAAAATCAAACATAGAGCAGTTGCATATTTTTTGGGCAGATCCCTATCGCTGAACACGTTCGACGCGGAAATGTGACTTTGCCGCCACAATCGTCCGGGCGGACCGGCGTTTTCCTTTGCGGGCGTCCGGAACAGCTTTCCCGGCACGGCCCAAGTCTACCGTGTCAGGCCGCGGGACCGATCGGATCGCAGCGAAATCCTCCGAACTCATGCCGGGCCAGCCGTTCGGCCAGGGCCGGCAGGAACAGCATCGCCTCCTCGGCGAGGCGCCACGGCGGGTTGACCACGATCAGGCCGCTCCCGGTGAGCCGCGTCGGGTCGCCCGGCCGCTCGATCAGGAGATCGAGCCGCAGGGCCGGGCGGGGCAGGGCGGCATCAAGATCGCGGACCATCCGGTCGAGGGCCTCGGTGTCCTTGATCGGATACCAGGCCAGGAACACCCCGGTGGGCCATTTCGCCACCGCCCGGGCGAGGTGGGCGCCGAGGCGCTCGATCTCGCCGGGCACCTCGTAGGGCGGATCGATCAGCACGAGGCCGCGACGCTCCGGCGGCGGGATCTGGGCGTTGATCGCAGTCCAGCCGTCGAGGCTCATCACCTTGGCGCGGGGATCGCGGGCGTAGCGGTCCTGCAGCGTGGCGGCATCCGCCGGATGGAGTTCCACGAACACGCCCTTGTCGCCGGGGCGCAGCGCCTCGCGGATCAGGGCGGGCGAGCCGGGATAGGCGGTGGCGCCGTCGCGCGCCTGCACCGCCGCCACCGCGGCCCGGTAGGGCGCAAGCAGCGCCTCGACATCCGGCGCGAAGGGCGCGGCCATCCGGCCCCACCCCTCCCGCCACTCGCCGGTCCGGGCCGCCTCGTCGGCCTCGAGATCGTAGACGCCGAGTCCCGCGAAGGCGTCCAGCGCCCGGAACGGCTTGTCCTTGAGCCGGAGGTGGTCGAGCACCCGCGCCAGAACGAGGTGCTTGAGGACGTCGGCGTGGTTGCCGGCGTGGAAGGCGTGCCGATAGTTCATGGCCGCGCGCTCAAGCCGATCCGGCGCCCCAGGTCCAGCGCCCGGCGCGCAAAACGCCGAAAAAACCTAGCGGGCGGCGTCGAGACGCACCTCGGGCGCCCGGCAATTGCCGCGGGCGACCTCGGGGCAGGGGGCGAAGCCGCGCAGGTCCTTGCCGAAGCAGATCCGGACCTCCTGGAGCTGCCCGCGGGTGCAGGTGACCGCCATCATGTCGGGGCGCAGGCCGCGATTGGCCGCCACGAATTGCCGCGCGATCTCGATGGGCGCGAGGGATTGCGGCGGGGAGCCGCCCGTCAGGCCGTCGGGGATCGTCACCGCCTGCCGCGCCGTGCGGGCGGCCGCGAAATAGGCGGCGGGATCGAGGCCCGAGCAGGTGCCGTGCTTGCGCCACTCGTACCGGGCGAGCCCCTCGCTCGGATAGACTTGTCCGGCCACCTCCATGGCCTGCCGGGTGGGCGCGCGGTTCACCGCCGAGCAGTTCTCCGGATAGCCGCGGGCATATTGCGGCCACAGGCCGTGGACGACGAAGCCGAGGCCGCGACCGGGGGCGCACTGGACGTCGTCCCGGCGTGCGCCCGGCCCCGCGCAGTAGGTCGGCGACCACGACAGTGCGAGGACGTAGAAGTCGAACGCGCCGGGCGTGCCGCCACGGGCGAAGCCGCCGTAATCCTGGGCGGCGGCCGGCCCGGCGAGGAGCAGGCCCGCGAGGCCGGCGGCGAGCCTGCGCATGGTCAGGGACGCGCCATCCGGCAGGCGGTGGCGTAGGCGTAGGCGAGGTCCCGGTCGAGCCCGTGGACGCAGAACTCGACGCCCCAGGTCGCCCCGATGATCCCGAGGCTCTCGCGCACCGAGTAGTCGACCTTGCGGCGGACGCCGTCCGACGTGGTGATGGTCGCGGTGCAGAAGCGGCGGGGATAGGTGTCGAGGCCCCAGGGCCGCCAAGCGGTGCGCTCGATCGTGTCGAAGGACAGGATCGTCATCGACGAATTCCAGAACTTCGCCTCCTTCTCGGCGAAGTTGGTCGAGACCCGCTCCAGCACCGACGGGTCCTGGCAGCCGGGGATTTGCGCGTCGAAGGGGAAGATCCGCTCCTCGGCGGGCTCGATGTCCTCCCGGGCCGAGCGGGCCAGCGCCGGCTGGGCCAGGGCGAGAAGGGCCAGCCCGAGGGCGAAGCCGTGAAAGAGCGGGCGCATGGCGCGTGCCTCGACGGATGTGCGATCCTGCATCCGCGAACGATGGCCCGGCCGCGCCGCCAGTCAAGCTCCGGCGGCCCCGCGCCGGTGCTTTGGCGGCCTGTGCGGCGCGGCCGCTACACTCGCCGGCCGATGCCCCCGGAGCGGGACCGGCCCGCGGCCCGATCCCGTCAACCCGCGTTCCGGCGTCGCCCGGTCAGTAGATCGGCCCCGTGCTCGGCGGCGCGCCGAGCTGCAGCGGCTCGTCGTAGTCCTGCGCGGGCTCCTCGGGGGCGGCCGCGGCGATCCGTGGCGCCGGCCGCACCGGCGGCGCGGCGGTGTAGGCCGATGCCGCGGTCGGGCGGGCCGGCGCCCTGGCGACCTGCGTCGCGCCGCCGGCCTTCGACATCGGCGACACGCCGTAGGGATCGTCCTGCTCCACATCCACCGGCGCCTGCGGGGCGGCGGGCTGGCGCTGCGGCGGGACCGGACGGCTCAGCGGCCGCTCGACGCCGGTGCCGAGCTGCGGCGTGAACTTGATCATCGGCTGGCAGATCCGCCTCAGACCGCGCGGGTCGTGCCGGGCGAGATCGACGTGGATGTGGTCGTAGTGGAACACGTTCGAGCCGGGGGCCAGCACCGTGGTGAAGCGCTGGCAGGCGCCGAGGAAGATCTCGCGCAGGAAGCCCTGCTCGGCCTCCGTGCCGCGCCAGCCGCCCTTCACGGTGATCACGTGGCCGTCGGCGAGCTTGATCGACATGACGTCGATGGCGTTGCCGAAACCGTGCTCGGAGAGCTTGGCGCCGGGCTGGTTGTTGCGGCCGCGGCAGGAATAGGAACCCGCGTTGATCTCGGCCACCGGCACGCCGAAATAGAGGTTGGCGGCCGGCTGGATCGTGTCGGCGAGCCACGCCTCGGCCTCGGCCAGCGCCGGGCAGCCCAGGGTCATCCGCTGCTTCAGCAGGACGGAGCCGCCGCCGAGCCGCGTCACCCGGAAGGGCTGCTGCATGCCGCACGGCCCGGGGCCGTCCATGGCCGCGATCGGCGTGACGAACTCCGAGGGCTCGACGAGCTTCTTGGCCAGGCAGACCTGCTCCGCCTGATCGCGCCACGGTTCGCGCCGCTCGAAATGATTGATCGAGCACGCGGTGAGGCCCGCGCCGAACAGCGCCAGAGCCGAGAACAGGGATACGCCACGCCACATGACCCGGACGATGCGCACGGTCGCGTAAAGCGTTCGTCAACGGCGTTTCGGGAATGACGCGACCTGTGGCGTCTCGGTTGACAGCGCCGCGGACCGCAGACTGAATGCATTATGCTTTCACTTCTCGACCTCCGCGCCCGCATCGCCGCCGGCACCCTGACCCCCGCGGGGGCGATCGATCTGTGCCGCGCCGCGATCGCCGCGCGGGAGCCGGACCTGCACGCGCTGGTCACCCTCGACCCGGCGCCGGCGATCCCGGAGACCGGGCCGCTCGCCGGCATCGCGGTGGGCGTGAAGGACATCATCGACTGCGCCGGCCTGCCGAGCCAGATGGGCTCGTCGATCTACGCGGGCTGGACGCCCCGGGGTGACGCCGCCGTGGTGAGCCGGCTGAAGCAGCTCGGCGCCGTCGCCCTCGCCAAGACCACCACCACGGCCTTCGCCAGCAGCGACCCGACCGAGACGGTCAACCCGCACGATCCCGGCCACACGCCGGGCGGCTCATCGGCGGGCTCGGCCGCCGCCGTGGGCGCCGGGATGCTGCCCCTGGCCCTCGGCACGCAGACGGCGGGGTCGGTGATCCGGCCCGCGAGCTATTGCGGCTGCGCGGCGGTGAAGCCGTCGTTCCGGCTGATCCCCACGGTCGGCGTGAAGACCTATTCCTGGGCCCTCGACACGGTCGGGCTGTTCGCCGCCGGGGTCGCGGACGTCGCCCATGCCCTCGCCCTGGTCACCGGACGCCCGGAGATCGACGGCGCGGATTCGGGCTCGGCCCCCCGCATCGCCGTGGTGCGGCAGGACTTCGCCGAGGCCCCGGAACCGGCGGCCGAAGCCGCATTGATGCGCGCCCGGCAGGCGGCCGAGCGAGCCGGGGCGCGGGTGAGCGACCTCGCCCTGCCGCCGGAGCTGGCGCAGGCCTGGGAGCGCCACCGCATCATCCAGAACTACGAGGGGCGGCTGGCGCTCGCCTGGGAGTACGACACGCAGGCCGACGCGCTCCCGCCCCGCGTCCGCGAGCATCTCGACGCCGGCGCGGCGATCGAGCCGGCCCAGTACGATGATGCCCGCCGCCACGGCCATCACGCCCGGCGGGTGCTGAAGGGCCTCTTCGCCGATTACGACGCGATCCTGACCTTCTCGGCGCCGGGATCCGCACCCGCGACCCTGGATTCGACGGGCGACCCGCGCTTCAACCAGCTGTGGACGCTGATGGGCGTGCCCTGCGTGAACGTGCCGGTGCCCGGCCAGAGCCTGCCGGTGGGCGTCCAGGTGATCGGCCGCTTCGGCGACGACGGCCGGACCCTGGCGGTGGCCCGGATGATCGAGACCGCGCTGCGCGGCTGACCGGCCGTCAGGGCGACCCGCACCGGCACGCTCTCGGGCGACGCCGCCGGGTGCCCATCCCGTCCGCCGTTCCGGGACCGCGCAGCGCCCGGGATCCAGAGCCGCCAACCCGGCCGATCCCGGCGCCACCGGCATTCAGGGCGTCCTGGTTCGCCTGCGGGCTCCGGACAAGCAGCGCGGGCGGCCGCCCGGAAGGGGCGACTTCGGGGCCGCGATGATGACGGCCGCGCAAAATGTCGCGTTATGTCCCCTAGCGTACATTTGTGATTGTGAGCTCACCGACGCGACACTAGACACGGTTCATCGCTGGCAACGTTCCCCGGGCGCTAGCGGCCGGAAGACGCGCGCTCCCGCCCACATGGTGGAGCGTCTTTTGGCACGCTACTTCATCAGCACGACCAACCACGTCACGGTCATGGACGAGGAGGGCGTCGAGCTCCCGAGCCACGGCGCGCTCCGCGAGCTCCTGCGCAGAGTCCTGACGGAACTCCTGCGCGACGAAGGCGACCTGACCGGGGTCAATGAGTATTCCGCTCACGCCTATGACGAGGCGGGCAGACTGGTCATGGTCGCGCGGGCCAGCTTCTCCGTCACGGACCAATAGGCCGGCTCCCTCAAGGACCCGGAGGTCGCGCTCCGCTTCGGCACGGAAGCGGACTCGGCTTCGTCCTCACTTGCCCCTGCCGCGCGCGGCGTCGATGAACCGGCGACGCTCTTCCTCGGGGCGCGCTTATCGGCGCCGCACCTGACGGGGTTCGGCTCGGCGGGTTTCGGCTCGGCGCATGTGTCGGCCGGCATCGTCGCGGCCCTCGGATCACCCGCGGTGTCGGCCTTCGCGCCGCCGACAGTCGGACATCGCCGGAGGACACCGCGGCGGCCGGAGCCTGATCGGCGCTCTCCTTCGGGACGCCGGGCAGGCCGTCGATGCCGCCCCTGGAGACCGGCGCGCCGTCGCCCCCGACCTCGCGCGGGCGGCAAGCCCTCGAACCGCGCCGTCCTTCGGTCAGGCCGGGCATGCGCGGTGCGGCGGCCCCTCCCGGGGAAGGCTGGAGGATCGGGCCGGCTCCCCGACGCGGAAGCTCGGCCGGCAGGCCCTCTGCGGCGGCGATCCGATCGCCGGCCGCCCTGGAGCAAGTCCCTCCGCTCAATTGCTCGGCTGCTCGTGGAGCGTATCCTCCACGTAGAGCTGCTCCAGCAGGACCTTGATGACCGCCATCAAGGGCAGGGCGAGGGCGATGCCCCACAGCCCGAAGATCACGCCGAGGATCAGCTGGCCGGCGAAGATCGTGGCCGGGGGGATGTCCAGCGCCCGCTTCTGGATGAACGGCGTCAGGCCGTAGCTCTCCAGGCACTGGACCGCCAGATACACGCCGATCGCGCCGATCACCGCCTTCGTGCCCGAGGCGAGCGCGGCGAGGATGATGACGAGGCCCGCGACCAGCGGCCCGACCGTCGGCACGAAGGCGAGCACGCCCGCCTGGAGCCCCAGGATCAGCGCACCGCCGATCCCCAGGAAGGCGAGGCCGGCCCAGGTGCACAGGAAGATCACCGCCATGATGATCAGCTGGCCGAACAGCCAGTGGCGCAGGGTCTCGCCGGCCCCGTCGAGGACCTGGCTGGCGCGCCAGCGCTTCGCCGGAGGCACGAACCGGACGACCCCGTCCCGGTAGGCCTTCGGGTCGGCCGCGAAGGCGAGGCCCAGAAAGGCGATCACCAGGACGTTGCCGAGAGCGTCGAACAGGCCCAGGACCACCGCCGCGGCCGGTCCGAGGACGCTGCCGGCATCCGACACGAAGGAGCCGCTGCCCTTCATCAGGCCGGAGGCGAGGCCGGCGAGGCCGCCCTCCTTCTGGCCCGAATCCGTCGAGCCGTCCTTGCCGCTGCCCTGCGGGGCGAGGCTCGGCACGTCGATGCCGCGCTCCGAGAGCCAGCCCGACACCGTGGCCGCCTGATCCTTGATCGTGGTGCCGAGTTCGCGGCCCTGCTGGACGATGGTGGCGCCGCCGTAGCTCGCGAAGCCGACCACCGCGATCGCCACCACGAGGCTGACGACGGACAATCGCAGGGCCCGCGGCAGGGGCAGGACGCGGCCGAGCCCGCGGGTCAGGCCGTCGAGGAACACGCCGAGGAGGACGCCCGCGAAGATCAGCAGGAGCGTGCCGGCGGACATCCAGGCCAGCGCCAGCGCCGCCACGAAGCACACCACGGCGATCCCGGAGGCTGCGAGCGGCGCCGTTCCGCGCCAGGGCCCGACCGGGCCGTCCAAGTCCTGTAGCTTGCTGTCCGACATCATCACTCCTGCACCGCGGGTTCACGAACGCCCTGGGCCCTCAGGGGTCAAGGGCGAGACCGCGGGTTCTCAGGGTGAAGCGAGCCCGAAACCATGGTCCGGGTTCGCCGGCGACGTCCCCGGCTTGTTCGACCCTCCGACTGCGACGGATGCCCCGATCGGCCTTCCCGTCAGTCCGGGCACCGAAGGCGGGACCGGGATGGCAGGGGGGACACGCAGGCGTCCGCCCGATGGCGGCGGGCGTTCGGGACGGCGATGTCCTGAACCGCCGGCTCTCTCCGGCCTTCGCGGGCGGCTGCGGGGCGGGGATGCCCGTCCGCCGGTTGTCCGCGCGCGCCGCCGGACCGCAGGCTTCGGCCCATCGGGCGCCCCCGCAGGAGCACCGGCGGCGCCAGCCGGATCCGCGCCCTCGGCCCGGGCCGGACATCGATACCGGCGATCAACCCAGCCGCCTCGTCCTCTTCGGGACGCGGATCGTGTCGCGCAGCGCGGCCCGGGACTCGACCCTCAGCGCCAGCGCCCGGCCGCGGCGTCATCCTGAGCCGTCGCCTCGACCCAACCGCCGGTGGTGCCGTCGGCGAGGTGCTCGCGCTTCCAGAACGGGGCGCGGGTCTTGAGGTAATCCATCAGGAAATCCGCGGCCGCGAAGGCCGCGACCCGGTGGCTCGCGGCGGTCACCACCAGCACGATGCCGTCGCCCGGGCGCACCAGCCCATGGCGGTGGATCACCCGCAGGGCCTGGAGCGGCCAGCGGGCCATCGCCTCGTCGGCGACCCGCCGGATCTCGGCCTCGGCCATGCCGGGGTAGTGCTCCAGCTCCAGGGCGGTCAGCCGCCCGCCCTCGTCGCGGCACAGCCCGGTGAAGGTGACGACGGCGCCCGCCCGGCCGCCCAGCGCCGCGCTCACGCTGGCGATCTCGGCCGCGGTGTCGAAGGGCTCGGCCTGGATGGCGATGCTCGGAACGGGGGCGCTCATGGCCCGATCCATAGGAGTCCGCGGCTTTGCGGGCCAGTCCCGTCCCTGTCACACCCGGCCCCGCCTCTATATGAGACGGTCCGTCGCGCCCTGCCGGCCCGGCGCGCGGTCCTCGGATGAGCCCGCGTGCTCCGGACGGCGCTGGAGAAGGATACCCGCGTGACCCCCGACCTGATCCTGCCCTACGACGGCGTGCAGCCGGATTTCGTCAGCCGCCCGGTCTGGTGCGGTCGCGGCAGCACGGTGATCGGCGCCGCGCGGATCGGCGCGCAGGCCTGGATCGGCGACGAGGCGGTGATTCGCGCCGACGGCCAGACCGTCATCCTCGGCGACCGCTTCTGGCTCGGCCACCGCTCGACGGTGCACATCGCCACCCGGACGCACGGCACCCGGGTCGGCGACCGCGTCACGGTCGGGCGCAACAGCGTCGTGCACGCCTGCACGCTCGGCTCCGACGTGGTCGTCGAGGACGACGTGGTGATCCTCGACGGCGCCGAGGTCGGCGACGGTGCGGTGATCGAGGCGGGCTCGACCGTATTCCCTCGGGCGACGCTGCCCGGCGGCTACGCCTATGCCGGTAGTCCCGCCCGTCCGAGCCGAGCGATCGGAGCCGATGAGATCGCCGAGCGCGCCGAGCGGCTGCGTGAGCGCATGGGCGACGGATCCGCTCTCCCGCCCGGGGAAGTATCGGAGGTCGACGACAGCGTGTTCGTGGCGCGCAACGCCCGTCTGCGCGGGCGGGTGAGCCTCGGAGCCGGGGCGAGCGTGCTGTTCTGCTGCGACCTCAACGCCGAGGTCGGCCCGATCGTCGTCGGCGCCGATACCAATATTCAGGACAACACGGTCATCCGCACCCGGGCGGACGGCGTGGTGATCGGGCGGGACACCACCATCGCCCACAACGTCCGGATCTCGGATTGCCGGATCGGGGCACGTTCGTTGATCGGCATCGGCGCGACGATTGCGTCAGGAACCCTGATCGCCGACGACGTCATGCTGGCGGCGGGCGCCACCACGGATCCCGGTCAGATCCTGGAGGCCGGTTATCTGTGGGGCGGCCGCCCGGCCAGGATCCTGGGGGCCCTCGACGCCGAGAAACGCGCCATGATGATCCGCATCGTCGAGGGCTATTGCCAGCACGGGCGGGAATATCGGGCCGCGCAGGAGGCGTCGGAGTAGAGCGCTCCAACTCAGTGTTGCAGGATCTTCGACAGGAAGGTCTGGGCCCGCTCTGAGCGGGGGCTGCCGAAGAACTCCTCCTTCTTGGCGTCCTCGACGATCTCGCCGCGATCCATGAAGATCACCCGGTCGGCGACCTTGCGGGCGAAGCCCATCTCGTGGGTCACGACCATCATGGTCATGCCTTCCTTGGCAAGTTCGACCATCACGTCGAGCACCTCGCCGACCATCTCGGGATCCAGCGCCGAAGTCGGCTCGTCGAACAGCATCACCACCGGGTTCATGGCGAGCGCCCGCGCGATGGCGACGCGCTGCTGCTGGCCGCCTGAGAGCTGGCCGGGGAACTTGTTCGCGTGGGCGCCGAGGCCGACCCGGGCGAGAAGGTCGAGCCCGCGCTTCTTGGCATCCTCGGCGCTGCGGCCGAGCACCTTGCGCTGGGCGATGGTGAGGTTGTCGGTGATCGACAGGTGCGGGAACAGCTCGAAATGCTGAAACACCATGCCGACCCGCGAGCGGAGCTTGGGCAGATTGGTCGCCTTGTCGGCGACCTTGGTGCCGGCCACCGTAATCTGGCCCTTCTGGAAGGGCTCCAGGGCGTTGACGCATTTGATCAGGGTCGACTTGCCCGAGCCCGAAGGACCGCAGACGACCACCACCTCGCCCTTGGCGACTTTGGTGGTGCAGTTCGTCAGCACCTGGAAGTCGCCGTACCATTTGCTGATGTTGTCGAT
The DNA here is from genome assembly GCF_003254375.1 of Methylobacterium sp. XJLW. Classification (NCBI taxonomy): domain Bacteria; kingdom Pseudomonadati; phylum Pseudomonadota; class Alphaproteobacteria; order Hyphomicrobiales; family Methylobacteriaceae; genus Methylobacterium; species Methylobacterium sp. XJLW. The sequence continues at coordinate 4,283,870 of NZ_CP016429.1, forward strand.
GGCGATCATCGTCTCGCCGGGCGCCACGGCGGGCGCGCCGGCGATGAGGCCGCCCGACTGCAGGCCGGCATCCTTGGGCGCGTGGCTGGCATCGGCGACGGGTTCGGCGGCGGTGGGAGCCGGCATCGGGGACGAGGTCATGGCACGGTCTCCAGTGTCGGTCAGCGGATGATGGCCACGCGGCGCTGCAGGCGGCGCACCAGGAACGAGGCCGAGAAGCAGATCACGAAATAAACCACCGCCGCGAAGATATACATCTCGACGAGGCGTCCGTCGCGCTGGGCGACCTTCGAGGCGGCGCCCATGAAGTCGGTGAGCGACAGCACGTAGACCAGCGACGTGTCCTGGAAGAGGATGATGGTCTGGGTCAGCAGCAGCGGCAGCATGTTGCGGAAGGCCTGGGGCAGGATCACGTTGCCCATGGTCTGCCAGTAATTCATCCCGAGGGCCTGGGCGGCCGCCGTTTGGCCCTTCGGGATCGACTGGATGCCGGCCCGCATGATCTCCGAGAAGTAGGCCGCCTCGAAGGCCATGAAGGTGATCAGGGCGGACGGGAAGGCGCCCACCTGGATCGGCGTCGAGGCCCCCGTCACGTAGGCGCCGATATACGGCACCAGGAAGTAGAACCAGAAGATCACCAGCACCAGCGGGAGCGAGCGGCACAGCTCGACATAACCTTTGGCGAGGTGCCACAGGCCGGGAATGCCCGACAGGCGCGCCATTGCCAGGAGCGTTCCGATGATCACGCCGCCCACGGCGGCCATGGCGGTGAGCGTCACGGTGAAGACCATGCCCTGACCGAACAGGTAGGGCAGGGACGAGACGATGACGGAAAAGTCGAAATTCGAGAGCATCGGGGCCTGTTACCGGTGGCCGTCGGGCGGGGTGGCGGAACGGAAGCGGGCGGCCCTCAGCGCTGGCCGGGGATGGCGACCGCCTTCTCCAGGAAGGTCGCCGCCGTGACCACCACGAGGTTGATGATCACGTAGAGGATCGTCGCCGCCGTGAACGCCTCGAACACCTGGAACGAGAATTCCTGCATCGAGCGGGCCCGGGCGGTCAGCTCCAGCAGACCGATGGTCAGCGCCACCGACGTGTTCTTGAGATTGTTGAGGAATTCCGAGGTCATCGGCGGCAGGATGATCCGGTAGGCGTTGGGCAGCAGCACGTAGCGGTAGGTCTGATAGGTCGTGAAGCCCATGGCGGTGCCGGCCATGCGCTGGCCCCGCGGCAGCGCCTGGATGCCGGCGCGGACCTGCTCGGCGACGCGCGAAGCGGTGAAGAAGCCGAGGCACACCACCGCCGTGTAGAACGGCGCGTCGGGCAATTGCTTGATCGCATCGCCGATCCGGGTCGGGACCACTTCGGGCAGCACGAAGTACCAGAGGAACATCTGCACCAGCAGCGGCACGTTGCGGAACAATTCCACGTAGGCGGTACCGACGGTGTTCGCGGTCTTCGACGGCAGGGTCCGCAGCACGCCGATCAGGGAGCCCAGGAAGAAGGCGATCACCCAGGAGCAGAGCGCGGTCGTGATCGTCCACATGAGCCCCGAGAGCAGCATGTCGAGATACGTGCCGGTGCCCTCCGGCGAGGCGTCGAAGAAGATCCGCCAGTTCCAGTTGTAGTTCATCGCGCCGCTTCTACTGTGAACTTACAGAGACGCACCGCGGGCGGGAGCCCGCGGTGCGCATCATGGCATGAAAGCGAACCGAACGGATCTCAGTAGGCCGCCGGGTCGGGGCTCGAGATCGGGGTCGTGAACTGCTTCTTCATCTCCGCGCTCATCGGCAGGTTGAGGTTGATGTTGCGCGGCGGGATCGGCTTCGTGAACCACTTGTCGTAGAGCGCCTTGCCCTCGGGGCTCGTGTAGAGCTTGGCGGTGGCGTCGTCCGCGACCTTCTTGAACTCCGTGTCGTCCTTGCGGAGCATGATGCCGTAGGGCTCAGGCTTCGACAGGGCCTCGGTGGAGATCTCGTAGGCGGACGGGTCCTTCGAGGAGGCGGCGAGCGAGGCGAGCAGCACGTCGTCCATCACGAAGGCGGCGGCGCGGCCGGTCTCGACCATCAGGAACGCCTCGGCGTGGTCCTTGGCCGGCAGGATCGTCAGGCCGAGCTTGCGCTCCGTGTTGGCCTCGTTGATCTGCTTGATGTTCGTGGTGCCCGAGGTCGACACGACGGTCTTGCCCTTCAGGTCCTCGATCGTGTGCAGGTTGGCCGACTTCTTCGAGACGTAGCGGGTCGCGGTCAGGAAGTGCGAGTTGGTGAACCACACCTGCTTCTCGCGCTCGGCGTTGTTGGTCGTCGAGCCGCACTCGAGATCGATCGTGCCGTTCGCCATCAGCGGGATGCGGGTGGCGGAGGTCACCGGGTTGAGCTTCACCTCAAGGTTCGGGAGGTTGAGCTTGGCCTTCACGGCGTCGGCGATCTTGTAGCAGATGTCCATCGCGTAGCCGACCGGCTTCTGGTCGCCGCCGAGATAGGAGAACGGGACGGAGGCATCGCGATAGCCGATGACGATGGCGTTGGCGTCCTTCACCTTCTTGAGGGTGCCGGTCAGCTCCTCCGCCCGCAGGCTCATCGGAGCAAGGGCGAGGGTCAGCCCCAGCGCCGCGGCAAGGCCGCGGCGAGCGATATCAGACTGCATCGGTACGGAACTCCTGGATCGGGCCGAATCGTGTCGGCCGGCGGCGGGGTACGCGGGCCCGCCCGCTCGGGCGACGCCTTTGCAATGATGGTGCCGGGAGAAGGGCTGTCGTGCCGCGCAGGCCTGCGGCTGAGTACGGACACGTCGCGGCCAAGCTGCTGCGCACGTCTGCAGACGCGGTCCCTGCCGTCCCCATGGCCTCCTCCCAAGCGCTGAGCCGGCCTCACGCTCGCGCCGGCGGCATCATGCACACTTCTTAGGCGTACGCACGCGGTGCGGAGGACGGATCCGCCCGGAAAGCTGACGAATCCACGGTATAGAAAACGACGACGCCGCCCCCCGCGGTATCGGAAGACGGCGTCGGACTGGAAACCCGGTTCGTGGCCGCGGCTTACTTCGTCAGCTCATTGCCGCTGTAGTCGATCTTGCCGTCCGGCCCCTTCTTCCATTCGTACATGACGTAGTCGGGCCGGGTGATGTCGCCCTTCTTGTCGTAGGCGATCGGCCCGACCACCGTGTCCACCGGCTTGCCCTGGTGCAGCCAGTCGGCCAGCTTCTTGCCGTCGCTGGAGCCGGTCTCGGCCATCGCCTTGGCCAGGACCTGCACGGCCGCGTACGAGTAGAGCGTGTAGCCCTCCGGATCGATGTTCTTGGCCTTGAACGCGGCCAGCGCCGCCTTGGCGTTCGGGTTCTTGCGGGCGTCCGGCGGGAAGGTGGTCAGCGTGCCCTCGGCCGCGGGACCGGCGATCGCCACGAGCTCGCGATCGACCATGCCGTCGCCGCCCATCATCGGCGCCTTCAGGCCCTGATCGCGCATCTGGCGCAGGATCAGGCCGGCCTCGGTGTAGTAGCCGCCGAAATAGACCACGTCGACATTGGCCGACTTCAGCTTGGAGACGAGCGCAGAGTAGTCCTTCTCACCCGGGTTGATGCCCTCGTACATGACCTCCTTGCCGCCCTTGGCCTTGAGCGCCTTCAGGGTCTCGTCGGCCAGCCCCTTGCCGTAGGGCGTCTTGTCGTGGACGAAGGCGATCTTCTTGCCCTTGAACTTCTCGGCCAGGTAATTGCCCGCCACCGCGCCTTGCTGGTCGTCGCGGCCGCAGGTGCGGAACGTGTTCCACATGCCGCGCTCGGTGAACTTCACGTTCGTGGAGGCCGGCGTGACCTGGATGATGCCGGCGTCGAGGTAGACGTCGGAGGCCGGGATCGACACGCCGGAATTGTAGTCGCCGACGACCATCTTCACGCCTTCACTGGCGAACTTGTTGGCCACCGAGACGCCCTGCTTCGGGTCGGAGGCGTCGTCGCCCACCGTGACGGTGAGCGTCGTGCCCTTGAGGGTACCGGCCTTGTTCAGGTCCTCGACCGCCTGGCTCGCGCCGTTCTTGAGCTGCGCGCCGATGGCGGCGCTGTTGCCGGTGATCGGCGCGGCGACGCCGAGCTTGACCTCGGCGGCCTGGGCGGCCGCCACCATCGCGCCGAGGGCGAGCCCGGCCAGCAGAATCGATCTCATCGCGTACTACCCCTAAGTGTCAGGACCGCACGTGCGGATCCGGCCGCACTCATCGGACCTCGTCCGCTTCGGGCGCCCGTGCGCGCCATGTCAGCGGTGAGGTCTTCTCGTAGAGCCAGCGGTACTGGCTCGTCATCTGGCGCGTCCGCGTGTAGCGGAAGCCCGCCGCGCCGATGATCATGACGACGACCGCGTCGACCGCATAGTAGTGCAGCGAGAGCAGCGTGCCCGAAAACAGGGCGTAGTGGATGAAGCGCACGGCAGCCGCCACCAGAAGCAGCGCCAGTGCGCAGTGCCAGAACGGCCGCCAACCCCGGGCGATGCCGCGGGCCGCCATCCAGCCGGCCCAGCCGCCCATCACCACGGTGACGAGCAGGAACAGCCAGGCCGACGGCTCCTCGTAGAGGATTCCCTGCAGCGCGCTCATGCCCCGACCGGGCCGGCATGGCCCCCTTCCAGATAGGCGGCCTTGACGTTCGGGTCGTCGAGCAGCGCGCGGCCGGTGCCGCTCATGGTGACCCGACCGTTGACCAGCACGTAGCCGCGATGGGCGAGCTTGAGGGCGTGGTAGGCATTCTGCTCGACGAGGAAGATCGTCATGCCCTCGGTCCGGTTGAGTTCCCGGATCGCGTCGAAGATGCCCTTCACCACCAGCGGCGCGAGGCCCAGCGACGGCTCGTCGAGGAGCAGCAGGCGCGGGCGGCTCATCAGCGCCCGGGCGATGGCCAGCATCTGCTGCTCGCCTCCCGACATGGTGCCGGCACGCTGGTTCAGGCGCTCCTTGACCCGCGGGAACAGGGTGCAGACCTTCTCCAGATCCTCGGCGAAGAAGCGCCCGTCATGGAGGGCGGCGCCCATCTGGAGATTCTCGTAGACCGTCATGCGCGGGAAGACCCGGCGGCCCTCCGGCGACTGGGCGATGCCGAGCCGGGCGATGGCGTGCGTCGGCATCCGGGTGATGTCGCGCCCGTCATAGGTGATCGTCCCCGAGCGCGCCTGGGGGCTGCCGAAGATCGTCATCATCAGGGTCGACTTGCCGGCGCCGTTGGCGCCGATCAGCGTGACGATCTCGCCCTCGGCGACGTCGAGATCGACGCCGCGCAGGGCGGCGACGCTGCCGTAATAGGTCGAGACGTCGCGCACCGCGAGGAGCGGCGGCTTGCGGCCCGCCTGGATCGCCCGCGTCTCCTCGACCAGGACGTTGATGCCGGCGACGCTCATGCCGAGGCTCCCGTATGGGTCTCGTCCGCGTGCGGCACGGTGATCCCGACCTCGGCCTCCACGGCCTCCACCTCTTCGTCCTCCACACCCAGATAGGCGGCGATCACCTTCGGGTCGGCCCGCACCTCGGCGGGAGAGCCATCGGCGATCTTCACGCCGTAATCCAGCACGACCACGTGGTCGGAGATCTCCATCACCACCGACATGTCGTGCTCGATCAGCAGCACCGAGGTGTCGTGCTCGTCCCGGATGTGGCGCAGGAGGCCGTTCAGCTCGGCCGATTCCCGGGGGTTGAGGCCGGCGGCCGGCTCGTCGAGGCAGAGCAGGACCGGGTCCGTACACATCGCCCGGGCGATCTCCAGGCGCCGCTGCGCGCCATAAGGCAGGGCGCCCGCCGGATCGTCGGCCCGCGCCATCAGGTCGATGCGCGTCAGCCACGCCTTGGCGCGCTCGATCGCGGCCTCCTGCGCGTCCCGGTAGGTCTTGAGGCCGAGCAAGCCCAGGATCGTGTAGCCCGAAGCGCGCATCAGGGGGGCGTGCTGGGCGACCAGAAGGTTTTCCAACACCGTCATGCCCTGGAACAGGCGGATGTTCTGAAAGGTGCGGGCCACCCGGGCGGTGCGGTTGACCTTGTGGTTGGGCAGCCGCTCCAGCAGGTGCGCGGTGCCGTCGGCATGCGCCAGCGTCAGCATGCCCTCGGTGGGCTTGTAGAAGCCGGTGATGCAGTTGAACACCGTGGTCTTGCCGGCTCCGTTCGGGCCGATCAAGGCGGTGATGTCGCCGCGCCGCGCCGCGAAGGACAGGTCGGAGACGGCGGTCAGCCCGCCGAACCGCATGGTCAGGTGCTCGACCGTGAGCACCGGGGGGGCGAGGGGTGAGGCCGCCATCAGCCGTGCCCCTCGCTCACATGGGCGCCCGAGACCGCGCGGCGCTCGCCGAGCGACACCGACGGCATGCGCTCCGAGATCAGGCCGCGCGGGCGCCAGACCATCATGGCCACCATGGCCAGCCCGAACAGGAGCAGGCGGTACTCGCTGGGATCGAACCCCTCGCCGAACACGGCCTTCAGGAAGCCGAGGTTGCGCAGCATCTCCGGCCCGCCGACCATCGCCACCGCGGCGATCGCGACGCCGACCTGACTGCCCATGCCGCCCAGCACCACGATCGCCAGGATGATGGCGCTCTCGAGGAAGTTGAAGCTCTCCGGGCTGATGAAGCCCTGGCGCACGGCGAAGAACGAGCCGGCGACGCCCCCGAAGGCCGCCCCCAGCGCGAAGGCCGTGAGCTTCGTGGCGGTGGTGTCGATGCCGAGGGAGCGGCAGGCGATCTCGTCCTCGCGCAGCGCCTCCCAGGCCCTCCCGATCGGCAGGCGGCGCAGGCGCAGGGTGACGAAGTTCGTGATCAGCGCGAGGCCGAGGATCAGGTAGTACAGGAAGACCAGCCGGTGCATCGAATCGTACGGGATGCCGAAGGTCGCCGCGAACCCGTCGTCGCCCGCCGTGAACGGGATCCCGAAGAAGGTCGCCCGCGGGATCGACGAGATGCCCGCCCCGCCCCCGGTCACGTCGGTCCAGTTGATCAGGACGAGGCGGATGATCTCGCCGAAGGCCAGGGTGACGATGGCCAGATAGTCGCCGCGCAGGCGCAGCACGGGAAAGCCGAGGATCATCCCCCACAGGCCGGCGAACAGGCCCGCCAGCGGCAGGCAGACCCAGAACGACAGGCCGAAGGTGGTCGAGAGCAGGGCGTAGGAATAGGCACCGACCGCGTAGAAGGCGACGTAGCCGAGATCGAGGAGACCGGCGAGGCCGACCACGATGTTCAAACCCCAGCCGAGCATCACGTAGGTGAGGATCAGGATGCCGAGGTCGATCCAGTAGCGCGCCGAGGACAGGCCGCCGGTGGCCGCCGCCGCGATCATCGGCAGCGTCAGGGCGATGCCGATGAACAGATAGAGCCCGACCTTCGAGGTCTTCTGGCCCGCATCCGGCTCGCCGTGGACCGCCTCGGTGGCCTGGGACGGGGAGGGGGTCAGCGCCCGCCGGGCGTCACGGCGCAGCAGCACGAGGCGCTGGACGAGCCGCGCCACGAAGATCGCCGCGCAGAGCGCCGCCACCAGTCCCCAGCGCGGGACGAGCACCAGCTCGGTCCCGGGCCCGGGATCGGTGCGGTAGGCGATGATCGGCACGCAGAGGCCGAAGGTGACGAGGGCGTACAGGGCGGCGTCGCGCAGGATGCCGGCCATCGCGGAGTCGGGAAGCGCAGCCTGAGAACGGGCCATCAGACTTTCTCGACCTCGGGCCGGCCCAGGATGCCCGAGGGCATGAAGATCAGGACGATCGCCAGGATCGAGAAGGCGGCGACGTCCTTGTACTCGATGGAGAAGTAGGCGGACCAGAAGGTCTCGATCAGGCCGATGATCAGGCCGCCGAGAACCGCGCCGGGCAGGGAGCCGATGCCGCCGAGCACCGCCGCCGTGAAGGCTTTCACGCCGGGCACGAACCCGTCCGAGAACGACACGACGCCGTAATACATGAGGTAGAGGACGCCGGCGACGGCCGCCAGCGCGGCGCCGAGCACGAAGGTCAGGGAGATCGTGCGGTCGACGTCGATGCCCAGCAACGCCGCCATCTTGCGGTCCTGCTCACAGGCGCGCTGCGCCCGGCCGAAGGGGGTGCGCTGGACGAGATACCAGAAGCCCGTGAGCAGCACGGCGGTGACCGCCATGATCAGAACCTGCTTCCAGGCCAGGAACACCGCGTAGCCGTCCCGCTCGAACAGGGTGATGCCCCCCGACAGCATCGGCGGCGTCGGCTTGTTGCGCGCGCCCTGCACCACCTGGACGAAGTTCGACAGGAAGATCGAGACGCCGATCGCCGAGATCAGCGGCGCCAGCCGGAACGAGCCGCGCAACGGCCGGTAGGCGACGCGCTCGATCGCCCAGCCCCACAGGGCGGTGAGCACCATGGCGACCACCAGCACCACCAGGAAGGCCAGGGCGATGGAGCTGACCCCGAGCCACACGGTCAACAGCAGGAAGGTGATCAGCGCGATGAAGCAGGAGACCATGAAGACGTCGCCGTGAGCGAAGTTCACCATGCCGATGATGCCGAACACCATCGTGTAGCCGATGGCGATCAGGCCATAGATCGAGCCGAGCGTCAGCCCGTTGATCAACTGCTGTACGAAGACGTCCATGAACTCTCGCGCGCGCAGGTTTCTCGTGCCGCCTACGGGAACCGCAGGTGGCGCGGCGGGGCAAGTCTCGTACCGCAGCCGTAGCACACCGGCCACAGGTTTCATCGCCGCCCGAGCGTCGCGCGAAAACAGTCGACCACGCCAGTAACGCGCCCCGGCCGGGCTTGCGTGCGGCGCAGTTCCTGCGACACGTTAACGAATTGAAATGCTCGATCATCCCGGGCTCAGGCGAGGAGCAGTACCGATGGCAGGGTCGAGACTCACGACGATGATCTTCGTCGGCATGCTCCTCGGAATCGCCGTCGGCTACGCCTGCAGCATCACTTGGCCCGATCCGCAGACCGCCAAGGAGATCGCCGGCTACATCGCGCTGGTCTCCGACGTGTTCCTGCGGCTGATCAAGATGATCATCGCGCCGCTGGTCTTCTCCACGCTCGTGGTCGGCATCGCGCATCTCGGGGACACCGCTGCGGTCGGCCGGGTAGGCGGCAAGGCGCTGCTCTGGTTCGTGGGCGCCTCGTTCTGCTCGCTGATGCTCGGCCTGATCATGGTCAACCTGATGCAGCCCGGCCAGAACCTGAACCTGCCGCTGCCCGATGCCGGCGCCGGGACGGGGCTCAAGGCGGCCTCGCTGTCGCTCAAGGAATTCGTGACGCACCTCGTGCCGAAGAGCGCCGTCGAGGCGATGGCCAACAACGAGATCCTGCAGATCGTGGTCTTCTCGATCTTCTTCGGCGTCGGCCTGGCATCCCTCGGCGAGAAGGGGCGCCTCCTCGCGCAGGGCATCGAGGGCCTGGCCGACGTGATGCTCAAGGTCACGGGCTACGTGATGATGTTCGCCCCCGTGGCGGTGTTCGCCGCCATCGCGGCGACGATCACCACGCAGGGCATCGGCGTGCTCGTGACCTACGGCAAGTTCCTCGTGGAGTTCTACATCGGGCTCGCCGTGCTCTGGGCGCTGCTCATGGGCGTCGGCTTCCTGATGCTCGGGGGCGGCGGCATCATGCGGCTGTTCAACCTGATCAAGGAGCCCTTCGTGCTCGCCTTCTCGACCGCGTCGAGCGAGGCGGCCTACCCGAAGATGCTGACGAACCTCGAGAAGTTCGGGGTGCCGAACCGCATCACGTCGTTCGTGCTGCCCATGGGCTACTCGTTCAACCTCGACGGCTCGATGATGTACTGTACCTTCGCGGTGATGTTCATCGCGCAGGCCTACAACATCCCGTTGAGCTGGGGTCAGCAGCTCACGATGCTGCTGCTGCTGATGGTGACGTCGAAGGGCATGGCCGGCGTGCCGCGCGCCTCGCTGGTGGTCATCTCGGCGACGCTGGCGCACTTCAACATCCCGGAGGCCGGGCTGCTGCTGATCATCGGCATCGACCAGTTCCTGGACATGGGGCGCTCGGCCACCAACGTGCTGGGCAACAGCGTCGCCACCGTGGCGGTCGCCAAGTGGGAGGGGCAGCTCACCACCACCGACCAGCGCCTCGACCATGTCGGCACCGTGGCCTCGCCGGCAGAGTAGGGGCCGGTTTCGCGGGATCTGCGCCCGCCGGGATGTCGGGTGCAAGGCGGCTGTCGAACCCATCCTCCTCATCCTGAGGTGACCGCGTCTGCGGGCCTCGGAGGAGGACGCCAGGGATCGCGGCGCTGACCGGAAGGCTGCTTCGAGGCTTCCGCTGCGCTTCGGCACCTCTGGATGGGGGATGGATGGGAGGGGCCGGGCGCTGGCACTCTCCCGTGCGGTGTGGCTTGTGCGGTGCGCCTGGGAGGCTCTGTGATGACGATGCGGCTCATCGCGGTTCTGGCGCTGGCGCTGGCGGGCGTGTCGCCAGCAGCCGCCGTCGAGGTGCTCACCGGCACGCTCAGGAGCGTCGCCGAGCGCGGGGAGATCGTGCTCGGCTACCGGGAGAGTTCGGTGCCGTTCTCCTTCGTGGAAGGCAAGCGGCCGGACGGCAGCCCCCGGGCGATCGGCTACGCCATCGACCTCTGCGGCGAGATCGCCGACGACGTCCAGGCGGCGATCGGCCGGCCGGTGAGGATCCGCTACGAGCCCGTCACCGCCGAGACGCGCATCCCGGCGCTGACCTCCGGCAAGATCGACCTCGAATGCGGCTCGACCACCGCCAATGCCGAGCGCCGCAGGCAGGTCGCCTTCTCGCCGGTGGATTACATCAGCGCCACGCAGCTGCTGGTGAAGCGGGGCTCGGGCGTCGCCTCCTACCGGGATCTCGGCGGCAAGACCGTGGTGGTGACGGCCGGCACAACCAACGAGAAGGCCGTGCGCGACCTCCTCGCCCGGCTGAAGATCGACGCGCAGGTGGTCACGGCGCCCGACCATGCCGCGTCCTACGCCATGGTGAAGGCCGGAAAGGCCGACGCCTTCGCCACCGACGACGTGCTGCTCTACGGGCTGATCGCCACGGACGCGCGGGACGGGGCGAACTACACGGTGCTCCCCGACAAGCTCTCCTACGAGCCCTACGGCATCATGTTCCGCAAGGACGACCCGGAGTTCGCCGGCATCGTGCAGCAGACCTTCACGCGCCTCGCCGAAAGCCGGGCGCTGCGCTGGACCTACGAGCGCTGGTTCCTCAAGCGCCTGCCCAACGGCGAGCGCCTCGACATCCCGATGTCGAACGACCTGCGGGTGAGCTTCCAATTGATGGGGCTCGACGGGGGCGAGTGAGCGGCGCACGCGACGGGGCGGCGCCTCGCTTTCGCCCAACCGGCACGCGAGGAAGATCCGGCCTGACCGTGTTCCTCCCGCCGCGAGCGTGCCTCCTTCCATGCTGATCGCCGCGCACTGCCCGAAACCGCTCGCCCTGGTGGTGGCCGCCGCCCTCGCCTGCGCCGCCTCGGGCGCTTCCGCCCATCCCCACGTCTGGGTCACCGCCAAGGCGCAGCTCGTCTACGAGGGCGGAAAGCTCGTGGGCGTCCGCGACACGTGGAGCTTCGACCCCGAATACACGGCCTTCGTGACCCAGGGCCTCGACACCAACAAGGACGGCAAGCTCAGCCCGGAGGAGCTTGCCGGGCTCGCGGCCGAGAACACCGCCAACCTCGCCGAGTTCGGCTACTTCACGAAGCTGAAGGTCGGCGGCAAGGAGCAGGCCTTCAGCGATCCGAAGGAGCCGGCAGCCCATATGGAGGACAAGGCGTTGGTCATGACCTTCCTGCTGCCCCTGAAGACGCCGGTCCAGCAGGGGCGGGGCGTGGCTGCTCTGGAGGTCTACGACCCGACCTATTTCGTCGCCTTCTCGTTCGCCGAGGGGACCGACGCCGCGACCCTCGCGGGAGCGCCGCAGGGCTGCGCCGCCACGGTGACCCGCCCGAAGACCGAGCAGCCGAAGACGGCCGATGCCGGATCCCCGGGGATGACCGAGGCCTTCTTCGAGGCGCTCACCGCCGCCTCGACCTACGGGGTGCAGTTCGCCAGCCGGGTTCTCGTGGCATGTCCGTAGGGATCGGGATCGTCGCCCCCGCCGGGGCGGGACGGCTGGGGCTGAGGCTCGGCCTCATGGCCCTGGCCATCGGGCTGGCCGCGCTCCTGGCGGCCGGGATCGCGTGGCTCGTCGCGCCCGGCCTCTCCGCGCCGCCGCCGCGCTCGCCCTTCGGGATCGGCTTCCGGGAGGCTGCCCCGTCCGCCACGGGGATCGGCGGGGTGATCCTGGCGCTGCAGGCGAGCTTTTCCCGCAGCCTGAACGCGGCGGTCGGCGCGCTGCGGGGCGGCGGCAGCTGGGGCCCGCTGGTCGGCCTCGCCTTCGCGTACGGGGTGTTCCATGCCGCCGGTCCCGGCCACGGCAAGGCGGTGATCGCCGGCTACATCCTGGCGGGGGAGCGGGCGCTCCGGCGCGGCGCCGCGCTGAGCCTCTGCGCCGCGCTGCTCCAGGCCTGCATGGCCGGGGCGATCGTCGGCCTCGGCACCCTGGTCCTCAACGCCACGGCGGCGAGCATCACCCGGGCCGGCACCCTGATCGAGACCGTGAGCTTCGCCCTCGTCGCCCTGATCGGGCTGGTGCTGACGTGGCGCAAGGCCGGACGCCTCGCGACCCTCGGTGCGGGCTGCGGTCCGGGCTGCAACCACCTGCCCGGGCCGCAGGCCCTCGACACCCTCGACACGTGGCGCGAGCGGGCCGGGGTGGTGCTGGCGGCGGGCACGCGCCCCTGCGCCGGCGCGGTTCTGGTCCTGGTCTTCGCGGTGTCGCAGGGCGTGCCCGGGGCGGGCGTGCTGGCGGTTCTGGCGATGGCCCTCGGCACCGCCCTGACCACGACGGCGCTGGCCTGCCTCGCGGTCTTCGCCAAGCGCGCGGCCCTGCGCCTCGCCGGCGGCCGGGGACAGGCGGGCCTCCTGGCGCTCGGCGGCCTCGAACTCGTCGCCGCCGCCTTCGTGCTGGTTCTGGGAGCCGCCATGCTCTCCGGCCTCGCGCCCGGGCTCGGCGGCTGAAGGGCCTCGCCATCCGGGGCGCGGCGTGCCACGCTGCGCACCCGAGACGGAGCGCGCGCTGATGCATCCCGATTTCGAGACGATCCTGAACTGGCGTCTGCTCGCCGGATCGCATCCCTTCCCCGGCCCGGACGGCGGGACCTGCATCAACGAGGCCGCGATCGTGGCCGCGGGCCTGCCCTACCGGGCGATCCGCTCCAGCGCCGATTGCCCGCCCTGCTTCTCCAGGCCGGTCGCCGCCTACGCCCTCGGGCTCAACGACACCATGCCGGACGAGGCGCGCCCCCAGCTGATGGCCTTCGTGCTGCGGCTGTCGGGCAGCGCCGACGCTCCGGAGATCGAGGCCGCCCGCACCCGGACGCTGGCGCTGGAGAGTGTCCGCCGCATCCTGGCGCCGCTCTGCGCCGTCGCTGGCATGGTCGAGGACGCGAAGGCCTGCATCGGCGCGCCGGACTGGCCCGCGGCCCTGGCGGCGGCGAACGCGGCCGCGTGGCGGGGCGGGGCGCGTTCGCAGGCGGCGGCCGAGGCGCGGCGCTGGCGCGAGGGCGCGCTCACCGCGGCGGTGTCCCGCACCGCGACGGCGGCACAACGCGCGGGCACGGATGCACGCTGCGCCGCGGAGGTGGCCGAAGGCGCCGCGCCCTTCGTGGCCGGGACCTGGAGCCAGGCCTGCGCGATCCTCGACGAGGCGCTCGCCATCGGCCGACAGGCTCCGGAGATCGCGCTCGTCGGCGCCCGTCAGCGCATGGACGCCGCGCGGACCGGGGCGCTGGCCTGATCAGGCCGCCGCGGGCGCCGCCTCGAGATCCAGCTCGATGGAGCCGCAATTCTCCAGGAACGTGCCGGTGAGGTGGTAGAAGAACGTGCCGTGCCCGACCACCGCGATGGTGGCTTCCGGCCGAGCCCGCAGCCAGTCGCGGAACGCCGCGACCCGGGCGTCGAACAGGGGGCGCGGCTCCACCGGGTAGCCGCCGACCTCGCAGCCCGGCTCCGCATGCCACCAGACCTCGGGCAGGTGCCCGACATCGAGGTGCGGGAACTCCGCGGCGATCTCCGAGGCCGCCCGGCCGACGTCGCAGCTGCTCTCCTGGCATTCCCGGTGCAGCACCTCGACGAGGACGCGCGGCCGGCGCGGATGGTCGCCGAACAGGATCGCGGCGGTCTCGATCGCCCGGGTCAGGGGCGAGACCACCACCAGATCGAAGGGGACCGACCGGAGCCGGTCCCGCGCGGCCCGGGCCTGGGCGTGGCCCAGCTCGGTCAGGCGCGCGTCGAGGAGGCCGGGATCGCCGCCCCCATGCCTGTGCGCGGCGTTGAACGTGGATTGCCCGTGGCGGATGCAGACGATGCGGGTCTTGTCCTGCATGGATCTCGGATGCGTGTCGGGGAGGGCGGGGTGCACGGGACCGGTCAGAGGAAGCGGCCGCCGCGCTGGATGACCTCGATCTTGTAGCCGTCCGGATCGGTGGCGAAGAAGAACCGCGCCAGCACGTCATCCCCGTGTTTGAGCGTCTTGACGTCGGTGGCCGTGAAGCCTTCGCGCCGGTGCCGGGCGTGCTCGGCCTCCACGTCGTCGACCACGAAGGCGATGTGCCCGTAGCCGTCGCCGAGATCGTAGGGCTTGTCGCGGCCCTTGTTCACCGTGAGCTCCAGTTCGAACGGCGAGGCCGGATCCCGCATGTAGACGAGGGTGAAGTCCGGGAAGTCGAACCGGTCGGAGACCTCCAGGCCGAAGGCGCGGGCATAGTAGTCGCGCGCGCGCTCCTCCTCGAGGACGCGGATCATGGCGTGGACGGGCTTGGACATATGCTGTGGGTTCCGTGAGCGGGCGGGCGGCGCGCCGGGCCTCCTATGTGGCGCCCGACCCACGTGCCGAAAAGGGCCGGCCCCGACTGCAGATCCGCGGCCCCGATGGTGTCCGGCGCCGCACCCTCGGAGGGTCGGCGTCACCGGACGCGGGGAAACCGGCAGGACATCATCCGGGCTTTTCAACCGCCAATTCGCGCGATTGGCCAGCCAATTCGCTTTGGATTTGTCTTTCTCGATGTCCTATTCGAGAAAAGATTAGTGATATTCGACAACATCGCCATCTATAAAGTTTCAATCTCAAATCTGCCGATGTTTGTATCTTGATAACACCATCGTATTAATAGATTTTTTACGTATGATGCTTACAAATGCTCCGGGATCGATTATTTCACAGACCAACCAGTCCGATCGGGTGCACGACCGCCATGTTACGCTTGTCCAACATCAAGGTTCTGCCGAAACTGGTGGCCGTGATTACCCTGATCGTTACGATCGTCGGCGGATGCATCTGGTATGCACAGTCACAGATGACCAAGATCGACGACGGGTACAGCCACTTCATCGTCAACGAGGCGGCCGCCGTCGCCGAGGCGCGCCGGCTCAACCGCCTGATGATCGAGCTCAATTACTACGTGTACCGGGTCATAGCGGAGACCGAGCCGTCCCAGATGCAGAATGCCAACAAGGGCTTCGAGGCCGTCCTGCCTGAGGTGAAGACACTGCTGCCGGTCTTCCGGTCGCACGCACCGAGCTTCGCGGCGCGCATCGACGAGCAGGCGGCACGCATGGAGCGCTACATCCGGGACGTCAGCGAGGTTCGCCGGCTCGGCACCTCCAACCAGAACGACCAAGCCATCGCGCTGGTCCACTCGGCGATCGACCCGGTCTTCTCCGGCATGCTCGCGGACGGCAACAAGCTCGCCGAAGACATCAGCGCTTACATGGCGAAGGGCTCGGACGACCTGACCGACCAGACCAACGACACCCGCCGCGCCCTGATGACCGTCAGCGCCCTCGGGCTGCTCGCCGGACTGATCGCGGCCGTGTTCGTCGCGACGGTCGGCATCACTCGCCCGCTCGATCGTTTGGTCATGGTCCTGCAGCGGATGGCGCAGGGCGAGATCGACGCCGAGATCAAGGAGGCGGCGCGCAAGGACGAGGTCGGCGCCGTCGGCAAGGCGGTGGAGGGCATCAAGGCCATGGTCGCCCGCAAGGCCGCCGAGGAGGCCGAGGTCAAGCGGCTTGCCGACGAGGCCGCGGCCGCCGAGCGCAGGCGCACCATGCTGGAGCTGGCGGACGGGTTCGAGCGGGCGGTCGGCAGCATCGTCGGGATGGTCTCGTCCTCGGCCACCGAACTCCAGGCCACCGCCCAGACCATGACGGCGAGCGCCACCGAGACGGCCAGCCAGTCCACCACCGTGGCCGCCGCCGCCGAGGAAGCTTCCGCCAATGTCCAGACCGTGGCGGCCGCCGCGGAGGAACTGGGCTCGTCGGTGCAGGAGATCGGCCGGCAGGTTTCCGGCTCGGCCCAGCTCGCCCAGTCGGCGGTGGGCGAGGCCGATCAGACGCAGCATCTCGTCCAGGCGCTGAGCCAAGCCTCGGCCCGCATCGGCGACATGGTCGGGCTGATCTCGACCATCGCCGGGCAGACCAACCTGCTCGCGCTCAACGCGACGATCGAGGCGGCCCGCGCGGGGGATGCCGGCCGCGGCTTTGCGGTGGTCGCCGCCGAGGTCAAGGAACTCGCCGCCCAGACCGCACGGGCCACCGAGGAGATCAGCCAGCAGATCGGACAGATCCAGGGCGTCACCGGCCAGGCGGTCACGGCCATCGAGACGATCGCCAGCCGCATCCGCGAGATCGACGGGGTGGCCACCACCATCGCGGCGGCCGTCGAGGAGCAGGGTGCGGCGACGCAGGAGATCGTCCGCAACGTCTCCCAGGCCGCGGCCGGAACCGACGAGGTGACCAGCAACATCACCGGCGTCGCCAGAGCCTCCGAGGAAACCGGCGCGGCCGCCGCCCAGGTGCTGGGCGCGGCGGGCGAGCTGTCGCGCCAGTCGGAGCATCTCGGGGCGGAGGTCGCCCGCTTCCTGAGCACGGTGCGGGCGGCCTGAGGCCGCCTCAGGCCCCGATCCGCAACACCTCGGTCCGTGCGCCGGCCTGGGCGAAGGCGTCCGGGTCGGCACCGGTCATCCAGACCTGCCCCGGGAGTGCCTCCAGGGCCTCGAACAGGCCGGCCCGGCGGCGGGGGTCGAGATGGGCCGCCACCTCGTCGAGGAGGATCAGCGGGGCGATGCCGCTCATGGCGCGCACGAGCCGCGCATGGGCGAGGACGAGCCCGATCAGGAGCGCCTTCTGCTCCCCCGTGGACGCCGTGCCCGCGGGCACGTCCTTGGGACCGTGGCGGACCACGAGGTCGCTGCTCTGCGGCCCGATCAGGGTGCGCCCGGCGGCCCGGTCCCGGTGGCGACCGTTGCGCAGGGCGAGGCGGTAGCGGTCCTCTGCCTCGATGGCCGGCCAGACCGCGACGAGATCGTCCAGATCGCCTTCGAGCCGGATGGAGGCCCAGGGGAAGGGCTGCGCGTCGTCCCGGGTCTCGGCGATCAGCCGGTCGAGGCGCTCGGCGGTCTCGCGCCGGGCAAGGGCCACGGCGACGCCCAGCTCGGCGACCTCCCGCTCCACCGCGTCGAGCCAGCGGTCGTCGTCGGGGCGCTCGTCCAGCAGGCGGTTGCGCGAGCGCAGCGCCCGCTCCATCGCGGAGACCCGGGCGCCGTGCGCGGCATCGACGGCCAGCACGAGACGGTCGAGGAACCGCCGCCGGTCCCCGGCCGCGCCGCGGAACAGCCCGTCGAGGTCGGGGGTCAGCCAGACCACCCGCAGGAACTCGCTGAACGCCACCGGCGAGGCGGCGGTAGCGCCGTCGATCCGGCAGAGCCGGCTCGTCCGCCCGTCGGGGCCCGGCGGCTCCAGCCCCGTGCCGAGTCGGTGCTCGGAGCCCTCTCGATCGAGGGTGAGGGACACGGCGAAGCCCCCCGGACCGCCGTTGCGCGCCATCGCGGCGAATTCCGCCCGGCGCAGGCCCCTTCCCGGCACGAACAGCGAGATCGCCTCGAGCAGGTTGGTCTTGCCCGCGCCGTTCTCCCCGACCAGCGCCACGAACCGCGCCCCGGGGGTGAGCTCGAGATCGGCGTGGTTGCGGAAATCACGGGCGATCAGGCGTGTGACGCGCAGATCCGACCCGTTGGGCTCGACCCGCGGATCGAGGACATCGCTCATCGGGGAACCCGGAGGTCGAGCCGCACCGCGCTCAACCGTCCCTTCTTGTCTGACATCCCATCCAACTACCGCATCCCGAGGTGCCCGCGTCGGCGGGCCTCGAAGGAGTGCTCCAGAACCCATGTCGCCATCTGGAGACCTCCTGCGAGGCCTCCGCTACGCTCCGGCACCTCAGGACGAGGGCAGGACCAAGACGTGCCGCGTCAGACTCACACCCGCATCGGCATCAGCACGTACAGCGCCGGCGCGCCCTCGCGATCCTGGATCAGGGTCGGGGAGCCCGGGTCGGCGAGCTTGAACAGGGCGGTGTCGCCCTCGAGCTGTGCGGTGATGTCGAGCAGGTAGCGGGCGTTGAAGCCGATATCGAGGTTGGCGGCCTCGTAGTCGACATCGAGCTCCTCGGTGGCGCTGCCCGAATCCGGGTTGTTCACCGAGAGCGCGAGGCGCCCCTCGGCGAGCCCGAGCTTCACCGCGCGCCCGCGCTCCGACGAGATCGTCGAGACCCGGTCCACCGCCTTGGCGAAGGCGTCGCGCTCCACGGTCAGCCGCTTGTCGTTGTTGGCCGGGATCACCCGCTGGTAATCCGGGAAGGTGCCGTCGATCAGCTTGGAGATGAGGGTCAGGCCACCCGCGAATCGCAGGCGGATCTTGGCGGGCGACAGGTCGACCGCGACGGTCTCGCCGCCGTCGTCGAGGAGCTTCTGGATCTCGGCGACCGCCTTGCGGGGCACGATCACGCCCGGCATGCCGACACTGCCCTGCGGGGCCGGGATCTCGACGCGGGCGAGCCGGTGGCCGTCGGTGGCCACGGCCCGCATCACGGGTCCGCCCTCGGTCTCCAGCGTGTGCAGGTAGATGCCGTTGAGGTAGTAGCGGGTCTCCTCGGTGGAGATCGCGAACTGGGTCTTCTCGATCAGCCGCTTCAGGTCGGCGGCGGCGATCTCGAAGCCGTGCGGCATCTCGCCGGCGGCGAGATCCGGGAAGTCGCCCTCCGGCAGGGCGCCGAGGGCGAAGCGCGAGCGTCCGGACCGGATCGTCATCTGGCCGGACTCGCCGCCGGTCTCCAGGGAGACCTGCGCGCCGTCGGGGAGCTTGCGCACGATGTCGTAGATCACGTGCGCCGGCACCGTGGTGGCGCCGGCATCCGCCACGTCGGCCGGCACGCTTTCGGTCACCTCGATGTCGAGATCCGTCGCCCGCAGCTGGAGCCCCGAGCCTTCCGCCCGCAGGAGCACGTTCGACAGGATCGGGATCGTGTTGCGGCGCTCGACGACCCGGTGCACGTGGCCGAGCGACCTGAGTAGGGCCGCGCGCTCGACAGTGACTCTCATCGCAATACTCAAGTGATGTGGACGGCGCCGCGGCCGGCAGCCGTCGCGGAATATGGCCGTTCAGCTTGGCGAACGGGACCGGGGAACGCAAGGCCGCCGCTGGTGCGCCGCACAGCGACCTCCGCGCCCATGTCGGGTGCCCATGCCGAAACCGGGGTATCCGCTCGCGCCGCCCCGTGCGAAAGCGCCGCAACCGACCCGGATTCCTCCTCTCCCATCCCGATCATGTTGCAGACCATCGACACCGCGGGCTCGACGCACGCCACGCCGAGCGCCGGCCGGATTCTCGCCGCGAGTTTCGTCGGCACCGCCATCGAGTTCTTCGACTTCTACATCTACGCCACCGCCACCGCCCTCGTAATCGGGCCGGTCTTCTTCCCCGCCGGCGCCCCGGGCGTGCAGCAGCTCAGCGCCTTCGCGACCTTCGCGATCGCGTTCCTCGCGCGGCCGGTGGGCGCGGCCCTGTTCGGGCATTTCGGCGACCGCGTCGGCCGCAAGGCGACCCTGGTGGCCTCCCTGTTGATCATGGGCCTCTCCACGGTCCTGATCGGCTGCCTGCCGACCTATGCGGTCGCGGGCTGGTGGGCGCCGGCGGCGCTCTGCATCCTGCGCTGCGGCCAGGGCATCGGGTTCGGCGGCGAGTGGGGCGGCGCCGCCCTGCTGGCGGTCGAGAACGCGCCGCCGGGCCGGCGCGCGTGGTACGGCATCTTTCCGCAGCTCGGCGCGCCGGTCGGCTTCATCCTGGCCAATCTCGGCTTCCTCGCCCTCAGCTTCGGCCTGTCCCCCGAAAGCTTCCAGGCCTGGGGCTGGCGTCTGCCGTTCCTGGCCTCGGCCGTCCTGGTCGGAGTGGGTCTCTACGTCCGTCTGAAGCTGACCGAGACGCCGGCCTTCAAGGCGGCGCTCAGCGAGGCGCGGCCGGAGCGCGTACCCTTCGCCACCATGCTGACCCAGCATGGGCGCGCCGTCCTGGTCGGCACCTTCGCGATGGTGGCGGTCTACGCGGTGTTCTACCTCTCCACCGTATTCGCCCTCGGCTTCGGCACCGGCACCCTCGGGTACAGCCGGCCGACCTTCCTGCTGTTCGAGTGCATCGCGGTCTGCTTCATGGCGCTCGGCACCGTGGTGTCGGGTGCCGCGGCCGACCGCTTCGGACGCAGGCCGGTGCTGCTCTCCGGCATGGCCGTGACGTTCCTGCTGGGCTTCCTCATGGGGCCGATGCTGGGCCACGCCGCCGGCAGCGGCACGTGGCCGCCCGTCCTGGGCTTCCTCTGCCTCAGCCTCCTGACGATGGGCTGGGTGTTCGGGCCGATGGGCGCCGTGCTGCCCGAACTGTTCCCGACGCGGGTGCGCTACACCGGCGCCTCGGTCACCTACAATCTCGCGGGGATCCTGGGCGCCTCGGGCGCGCCCTACATCGCGCAGGAACTCGCGGCCTATGGCGGGATCGGATTCGTCGGGTTCTATCTGTCGGGCGCCGCGATCCTCAGCTTCCTGGCCGTCCTCGCGATGCCGGAAACCGCCGATCGCTGACCGGTCACGCCGCCGCGGAGACTGCGCCGCGCGGTCCGGCCGAGGCCGGCCTCAGGGCGCCTGACGATCGACGCCCCCCTGAACGACCGGCTCGAAGCGCCCGAGAAACCGGGTCCGCTCCCACAGCTCGATCGGGTCGCGCTGAACCATCGCCCGGGCGCGGCGGCGCGCCTGCGTGTCGTCCTCGGCGGACAGGATCTCGGCCGCGCGGACGCGCCCGGCCCGGTCGAGCCTGAATGTCCGGTACGCGCGGCTCCGGTGAGCCGTTTCAGCATCCAGCGCGAGCATTGCGATCTCCTCGGAGGCCGAGCGTCCGGGAAGACGGTTAACCAAACGTCAATCGCCGCGTCTGCCGCCCTCGAAAACCGGCTGGGAAAGTTCGGTCGGAACCGTGCCGGGCGGCGCCGAGACCGACGGATCGTTACGTCGGCCTGCGACCTGCGACCCCGGCCGCGCGACGGCTCGGCCGAAACGGGTACGTTCAGCTCCTTTTGTCGAGGGGACGACCCAGGAGGCGCGCGAACTCGGCCTCGATCTCCTCCACGGAGAACGGATTGCCGGCAGACTTCGCTTCGGGCGGCGCGGAAGAAGGCGGCGGCGGGACGGGGGCGGCCTTGGGCATCGCCGGCGGCAGCACGGGTTTGGGCGGGACCGGCGCCGGCGGCGGCGGGGCCTCCTGCGGAACAACCGGCGGCGGCACCGGCGGCGACACCGAAGGCGACACCGGCGGCGACACTGGATCGAGCGGCGCGCTCGCCATCGCGGCGGCGAGCGGATCGACGCCCTCCGGCACGGCGGGCGATGGCACGGGCGGCGGCGGCGTCACGGCCGAAGACGACCGAGACAGGGCGGCCTGGAGCTGCCGCGCCATGTCGGACAGGACCCCCGGATCGACGGACTTGCGCTCGGACGGGAACGCGAGGCTCGGCGCCGGACGGGCGGGCTCCGCCTCGACCGCGGACCCGTCGGGTTTGCGCTCGGAGGCCGGACCGGGCCGCGGCTCGACCAGCGGCGGCGCGGTCCGGCTGAGGATCCGCCGCGGCGTCGTCGGCTCGCGCGCCGGCGGCGCGGGCAGTTCCACCGGCGGCGGCACCAGCAGATCGGGTGAGGGCGGGGGCGGGGCGGCCGTCAGGGGGGCGGAAACATCCTGACCGGGCTCGTCGCCGCCGAGCAACGCCGCATCGAGGGGCAGCGTGATGGGCGGGGCGGCGGCGGAGCGCGGGACCGGCGGCGGCACGACCACCGGCATCTCGAAGCCCGGATCGAACAGCGGTTCCGCGCGGCGCCCGCCGGATTCGGGCAGGACCCGGGGCGGTTCGGGCAGGCGACCGCCCTGGACGAGGGGATCCGGGAGCGGCTCGTCCAGCGGCTCGGAGGCCGACTCCGGCCGGATGGACGCTTCGGGCAACGGCCGCTGGCCGCGCTGGATGTTGCGCTCGACCACGACGTCGTTGGGGCCGCCCACGAGCAGCAGGTGCTCGACATTGTCCCGGCGCAGCAGGATCAGCTGCCGGGCGCGGTCGAGTTCGTACACGTCGACGATCCCCAGCCGCGGCTGGCGCCCACGGCCTCCGGAACGCCCCGGCAGCGCCAGGCTCCGGCCGGTGAGCCGACGCACCGTGAACACGATGGCCGCGAGCGCCGTGAAGATGACGGCGAAGATCACGATGTACTGGATGATAGGGGAGCCGTCAGAGCCGAACACGGATTGTAGCCATCGCAAGGTTACGCACTCGCAGGTTCCGACCGCCGCGGGTGCGCGCCGGCACGGACTTGTCCATACCACGCCGGGGGGGCGGCATGGCAAACGACGTTAAGAGTTCGTTAACAGACCTTTTAATTGAGCGCGATCAAGACAGTAGGTCGGGGATAAGCCGCCGGGTCAGCGGATCCGAGGCCGGACGGTCCTTCGTCCGCGGTAAAGGCTGCCGCCGCTTCGGGCCCGGCGGCCCGCGCCGGCGCGACAGCCGCGATCCCGCGGCCGATCCGCAGACCGACCGTCCCTGATCGCGGGCTTAACGCGCCGTTAACCATGCGCACGGCAGATTTTGCCGAGCCCGCTCGTTCCGGCGCGGCCACGCCATCCCGGAGGCGACCTTGGCTCTCACCGATCTGCCCGTGCTGAGCATGCTGCGCACGCGGATGCAATGGGCACAGGCGCGCCAGGGCGTGATCGCCGAGAACGTGGCCAATGCCGACATGCCGGGGTTCAAGCCCCGCGACCTCGTGGAGCCGCGCTTCGACCGGGCGACCGGTACGCTGGCCGCCACCGCGACCGGCCTGACGCTGACGAGCCCGGGCCACATGGCGCCCGCCGGTCAGACGGTCGGGGCCGATTCAAAGCGCGCCAAGGGCTTCGAGGTCCGCCCGAGCGGCAACGGCGTCAACCTCGAGGACGAGATGATGAAGGCCGGCGAGAACCAGTCGGACTACCAACTCGCCGCCTCGCTCTATCAGCACAGCCTGACCACCCTGAAGATCGCGATCGGCAAGAGCTGATGCGCGACGACCGAGGGGGGAGCGCCGACGGCCGCACGGTCACGGCAGCAGGAGGGGCCTGAGCCATGGAATTCACCAAGTCACTGGCGGTGGCGGCGGCGGGCCTCAAGGCCCAGTCCGGCCGGATGCGCATCATCGCCGAGAACATCGCCAACGCCGATTCCGCGCCGGCCTCTGCCGGGGCGCAGCCCTACCGGCGCAAGATCCCGACCTTCACCAGCCATCTCGACGACGAGACCGGCGCGCGGCTCGTCGAGGCCGGGCGCGTCAGGCGCGACCCGTCGGCCTTCCGGACGAAGTACGAGCCGGGCAATCCCGCGGCCGACGCCCAGGGCGTGGTGCAGATGCCCAACGTCAATGCGCAGATCGAGAACATGGACCTGCGCGAGGCCCAGCGCTCCTACGAGGCGAACCTCAACATGATCAGCGCCACCCGCAAGATGCTGGCACAGACCCTCGGCATCCTGAAGTGAGCCTGCAGGACGCATAGCAAGGACGCATGGCGATGGCTTCGAGCAACTTCGCGGCGGGTGCCTACGCGGCCGTTCAGGGCCTCGCCGGCGGCCGGCCCGCGCCCCGGGTCCAGCCGACGACCGGGACCGGCAGCGACTTCATGCAGCTCCTCGGGCAGACCCTGGACAGCGTCGGCGATGCCGGCCGGCGGGCCGACACGCAGGCCGTCTCGGCCGCCGCCGGCAAGGCCAATGTCGTGGACGTGGTCACCGCGGTGGCCGAGAGCGAGACCGCCCTGCAGACCATGGTGGCGGTGCGCGACCGCATGATCTCCGCCTACGAGGAGATCATGCGCATGCAGATCTGAACGGCGGCCCGGTCCCTCGCCGATTCCGCCGCCCGCGCCCTCCGTACAGATCGCATCCCCATGACCGGCCTCGCCATCCTCGACGTCGCCCGCGACGGCATCTTCGTGTTCCTCAAGGTGGCCGGGCCCCTGATGCTGGTCGCCCTGGCGGTCGGGCTCGCGGTCTCCCTGGTCCAGGCCCTGACCCAGATCCAGGAACAGACGCTGATCTACGTGCCCAAGATCGTGGCGGTGTTCGCCGCGCTCCTGCTGATGCTGCCCTTCATCGGCGACGCCATGGCCGGCTACATGACCCGCATCGCCGCCCGCATCGCGGCCGGCGGCTGATGCCCGCCCCGGCCGGGACAGGCGCGGCCCACGCGTGCCATAGAGGCCGCGATGAACCTGCTCCTGCCCGGCATCGCCTCGGCCTACCTGATCACCTTCGCGCGCATCGGCACGCTGATCATGCTGATGCCGGGGATCGGCGAGCAGACGGTGCCGCCGCGCCTGCGCCTCGCCTTCGCGCTGCTCACCGCCCTGGTGCTGTTCCCGACCGTGCGTCCGCTGCTGGGCGGGACCGAGGGCGTGGCCGGCCCGCGGCTGATCGGGCTCCTGTTCGGGGAGACGATCATCGGGCTGGTGCTCGGCCTGACGGTGCGCATGATCCTTGCGGCCCTTCAGACCGCCGGTGTGATCATCGCGGCACAGGTCGGCCTGTCCTACGCCATGACGGTGGATCCGAACCAGGGCGGCCAGCAGGTGGCGATCGGCAACTTCCTGTCGCTGCTCGGGATCACGCTGATCTTCGCCGCGGATCTGCATCATCTCGCCATCGAGGGCGTGGCCCGCAGCTACGAGGTTCTGCCCCCCGACGGCGTGCCGTCCTTCTCGGACGCGCTGATGCTGGCCACGAAGGCGCTGGCCCGGGGCTTCACCCTGGCGGTCCAGATCTCCGGCCCGTTCATCGCCTTCGGGATCCTGTTCAACCTGGGTCTCGGGGTGCTGTCGCGGCTGATGCCGCAATTGCAGGTGTTCTTCCTGGCGGTCCCGGCCTCGGTGCTGATCGGCATGCTGCTGCTGATGGGCTGCCTCGGCGTCATGATGGGCGTCTTCCTGGACGATCTGGGCCGGTATCTCGGGGATTACGTCGGCCGCTGAGCGGCCGGACCGCTCGCGCCCCGATCACCCGTCCGCGCTGAGAGCGAAGCGAGATGGCCGACGATACCGACGACGAGGACAAGACCGAGGAGCCGTCCCAACGGCGGCTCGATCAGGCCATCGAGCGCGGCGACGTCGCGACCAGCACCGAGATCAACACCTTCGCGATGCTGGGGGCGTTCACCCTGACCCTGCTGGTCGCGGCCCCGAGCATCGCCACGAACCTCCTGCACGGCCTCAAGGCCTACCTCGCCAACGCCCATGCCCTGCCGGACGACGCCACGGCGATGAAGGCGGCCATGACGCGCGGCCTGTGGCTGTGGCTCCAGGCGGTGGCCGTGCCGGTGGGTCTGGCCGTCGTGGCCGGACTGGCCGCGGGACTCCTGCAGCACCCGCTGGTCTTCTCCACCGAGACGCTGATGCCGAAATTCTCGCGCCTGTCGCCGATGGCGGGCGTGAAGCGGCTCCTCGGCGTCGAGGCCCTGTTCCAGTTCGGCAAGGGCTTGGCCAAGATCGGCGCCGTGGGCGTCGTCGGCGCGGTGCTGCTGTGGAACGACCGCGACCGGCTGGAGGTGTTCGCCCGCCTGGACCCGGCCGCCTCCCTGCCGGCGATCCTGACCCTCAGCCTGAAGCTGCTCGCCGGCATGCTGTGCATGCATCTCGCGATCACCCTGGGAGATGCCCTCTACGCGCGGTTCCGCTGGCGCAAGCGTCACCGGATGTCGAAGGAAGAGCTCAAGCAGGAGATGAAGGAGTCCGAGGGCAACCCGGAGGTCAAGGGCCGCCTGAGGCAGTTGCGGATGGCCCGCGTGAAGAAGCGCATGATGGCCGCGGTGCCGACCGCCACCGTGGTGGTGACGAACCCGACCCACTACGCGGTGGCGCTGCGCTACGAGACCGGTATGGCGGCGCCGATCTGCGTCGCCAAGGGCGTCGACGCCCTGGCCCTGCGCATCCGCGCGGTGGCGGCCGAGCACGGCGTCGCGGTGATCGAGAATCCGCCCCTCGCCCGGGCGCTCCACGCCACTGTAGAGATCGACGGGGAGATCCCGGCCGAGCACTACCGCGCGGTGGCGGAGGTCATCGGGTTCGTGCTGCGCCTGCGGAGGCGGGCGGCCTAGCAACGGCGCCATGCCGCGGGCCGGAGCCGACGGAAAGCCACGCTTCCTCCACCTTTTTTCGCGAGGCTGTATCAAGGCTTGGCGCGACGAGAGTGGTGCCGCGCCCCGCATGTCCTGATATGGCCGGCTGACCAACCGGGTGACTGTTCTGGAATGAAGCCGATGGCCGACGTCACTGGACCTCCGGCGCCTGCCGCGGGCCCGCAGAATTCGGGGCCTCCGGTCTCGCAGGCGTCCGCCCTGCTGGGCACCGGCTCGATCGACCGGTCGGAGCAGCCGGGCCGGGTCGGCCTGCTCCTCGTGCTCGCCGGGCTGCTGGTCGGCGCCGCCATCGGCCTGTCCTTCGTGGCCAACGAGCAGGCCCAGTCGCTGATCGTCTGGCTGCTGGCCCTGCTGGCCATGGCGGGCGTGTTCTTCCTGTTCGCCCTCGCCATCGGGGCGCTCCAGCTCAGCGGCAGCGCGGCCCGGGACGACATCACCAAGGGGATCGTCGACGCCTCCCCGGACGGCAAGCTGGTCGTCGAGGAGGGGGGCCGGCTGATCTACGCCAACGAGGCCTATCTGCGGATCGCCAGCGGCGACACGTTCTCGAACCTCGTGCCGGTGGAGCGCATCCTCGTCGGCTCTCCGGAGGTCTCCGAGGCGGTCTATCGCCTGTCGCAGGCCTCGCGCGATGCCAGGGCCCATACCGAGGAGGTCCGGATGTCGCCGCCCCTCGGGCCGACGGTCGGCGAGCGCGGCTTCGGGTGGTACCGCGTCTCGGTGCGGCCCCTTGCGCGTCCGCGCCGGGCGGCCTCGCTCTGGACGGTGGCCGACATCACCGCCGAGCGCGAGCGGCAGGAGAACGTCTTCCAGGAACTCCAGCACGCCATCGACTACCTCGACCACGCCCCGGCGGGCTTCCTGTCGATCGATCCGGCCGGCGCCATCGTCTACATGAACGCGACGCTCGCCGCCTGGCTGGGTTACGATCTCGCCAGCGTCGGCCCCGGCGGGCCGCATCTCACCGAGATCGCCCCGGAGGCGGATGTTCTCGTGCGCACCGCCGGCCTGCCGGGCGAGGTCCGCACCGACCGCTTCGACCTCGACCTGCGCCGCCGCAACGGCCACACCCTGCCGGTGCGGCTCTACCACAGGGTCGCCTTCGGCAAGGACGGCAAGCCCGGCTCGTCGCGGACCTTCGTGATCAACCGCTCCGCCGGGGCCGAGACCGACGAGCCGCAGCGCGCCGCCGAGGTGCGCCTCGCCCGCTTCCTCAACAACTCGCCGATCGCGATCGCGACCCTCGACCGGACCGGCTGCATCGCCCGGGCCAACGCCTCGTTCACCCGGCTGTTCGGCACGGTGCCGCGCCAGGCCGATGACGGCGCCTTCGACGGTGACGGCGCGACCCGGGTCGAGCCGAACGTCGCCGATTCCGTGGCCGACCGGACCGCCCTGGAAGCCGGGCTCGCCCGGGCGGCGAGCGGTCGGACCGATCCGGAACCCATCGAGGTCCAGCTGACCGGGCCCGGCGGCCGCTCGGCCCGGGTCTGGCTCAGCCCCGCCGACGGCGGCGATCCGGGGCAGCAGACCGACGAGGCCGAGCGGGTGATCCTGTACGCCCTCGACACGACGGCGCAGCGGCAACTGGAGCAGCAGGTCGCCCAGGCCCAGAAGATGAACGCGGTCGGCCAGCTCGCGGGCGGCATCGCGCACGACTTCAACAACGTGCTGCAGGCGATCATCGGGTACTCGGACCTGCTGCTGGCGAGCCATCGGCCGACCGACCCGGCCTTCCAGGACATCATGCAGATCAAGCAGAACGCCAACCGGGCGGCGGGCCTCGTCCGCCAGCTCCTGGCGTTCTCCCGGAGGCAGACCCTGCGTCCGGAGGTGATGAATGTCGGAGAGGCGCTCTCCGAACTCACTCTCCTGCTCAAGCGCCTGCTCGGCGAGCGGGTCGCCCTGGAGCTGAAGCACGGCCGCGAGGTCTGGCCCGTGAAGGCCGACGTCAACCAGTTCGAGCAGGTGATCGTCAATCTCGCGGTCAACGCCCGCGACGCCATGCCGGAGGGCGGCAAGCTGATGATCCGGACGGAGAACGTCTTGGATCCGGGGGCGGCCTCCGATGCGGAGGGACGCGGCGGGGCGCCGGCCGGCGACCACGTGCTGATCGAGGTGCGCGACACCGGCCAGGGCATCCCCCCCGAGCTGATGGAGAAGATCTTCGAGCCGTTCTTCACCACCAAGGAGATCGGCAAGGGCACCGGACTCGGCCTGTCGACGGTGTTCGGCATCGTCAAGCAATCGGGCGGCACCATCGACGTGCAGTCGACGATCGGGGAGGGGACCGCCTTCCGCATCTACCTGCCGCGGCATGTGCCCGTGGCCGAACCAGAGGAGGTTCCGGCCCCGGCTGCGGTGCCGGCGCTCCCGCGCGCGGAGCCGCTCGCGCCGGTCTCCGGGTCGCCGCGGCCGGCTGCCGAGCCGGGCGATGCCGGCGCGCCGCGGAGTGCACCGGCTCCGGCCACGGCCGACAAGCCGGCGCCGCGCAAGCCCGCCGCGGATCATACGGGGCAGGGCACCATCCTGCTCGTGGAGGACGAGGATCCCGTCCGGGCGGTCAACAGTCGCGCCCTCTCGGCCCGCGGCTACACGGTCCTGGAGGCGGCCTCCGGCCTCGAGGCCCTGGCGATCGTCCGCGAGGGCACCCAGCCGATCGACCTCGTCGTCTCCGACGTCGTCATGCCCGAGATGGACGGCCCGACCCTGCTGCGGGAGGTGCGCAAGCATCAGCCCGACCTGAAGGTGATCTTCGTCTCCGGCTACGCCGAGGACGCCTTCCGCAAGAACCTGCCGGAGGGGGAGACCTTCAACTTCCTGCCGAAGCCCTTCAGTCTGAAGCAGCTCGTCGAGACCGTGAAGAAGACGATGGCCGATTGAACGGCGTCGATGGCGTCGTCGATGGCAGCGTCCCGGCCCTTCCCTGCGAAATCCGGCATCCGGTGCCGCCCACCGTGTTCAGACCCTGAACGGAGTGCGGCACCGGATCCCGGGCATGCCCCGACTGATCGGCGCGCCGGAGTCCGCGGTTCGCCCTGAACCGCATCGATGGCGCCGGCAGGCTATGCACAACCCACGGTACCGCCCTTGTCGAATAAGAACAAAACAGGTACATGAAGGCGGTGGCGACGCGCGTTGTGAACTGCGTCCAACCCCTTCATAAGGAGCCCGCCAGATGGCCCAGCCCGCATTGAAAGTGGTCGACATGCCCCCCGTGGACAAGGACAAGTCCAAGGCCATTGACGCCGCCCTGGCTCAGATCGAGCGCGCCTTCGGCAAGGGCTCGATCATGCGGCTCGGCAAGAACGACAAGGTTCAGGAGGTCGAGACCGTCTCCACCGGATCGTTGGGCCTCGACATCGCCCTCGGCGTCGGCGGCCTCCCGCGCGGACGGGTGATCGAGATCTACGGCCCCGAATCGTCCGGCAAGACGACGCTGGCGCTCCACACCATCGCGGAGGCCCAGAAGAAGGGCGGCGTCTGCGCCTTCGTGGATGCCGAGCACGCCCTCGATCCGGTCTATGCCCGCAAGCTCGGCGTCAACCTCGACGACCTGCTGATCTCGCAGCCCGATACCGGCGAGCAGGCCCTGGAGATCACCGACACGTTGGTGCGCTCCGGCGCCATCGACGTGCTGGTGGTCGACTCGGTGGCCGCGCTGACCCCGCGCGCCGAGATCGAGGGCGAGATGGGCGAGAGCCAGCCAGGCCTTCAGGCCCGTCTGATGAGCCAGGCCCTGCGCAAGCTGACCGGCTCGATCTCGCGCTCGAACTGCATGGTCATCTTCATCAACCAGATCCGGATGAAGATCGGCGTGATGTACGGCAGCCCCGAGACCACCACGGGCGGCAACGCCCTGAAGTTCTACGCCTCGGTGCGCCTCGACATCCGCCGCATCTCGACCCTGAAGGATCGCGACGAGGCGATCGGCAACCAGGTTCGCGTCAAGGTGGTGAAGAACAAGGTCGCGCCGCCGTTCAAGCAGGTCGAGTTCGACATCATGTTCGGCGAGGGCGTGTCGAAGGTCGGCGAGCTGATCGACCTCGGCGTGAAGGCCGGCATCGTCGAGAAGTCAGGCGCGTGGTTCTCGTATAACAGCCAGCGCCTCGGCCAGGGCCGTGAGAACGCGAAGGGCTTCCTGCGCGACAACCCGAAGATCGCCGCCGAGATCGAGGGCTCCATCCGGCAGAATTCCGGCTTGGTCGCCGAGAAGATCCTGGAGAACGCGACCCCGACCGCCGACGATCTCGACGAGGGCGAAGCCTGATCCGAAGACCGGGCGGTGGACCAAGTCCGGCGCCCGATCCATTAAGACCGAACCCCATGGCGATCGCAGGATCGCCATGGGGTTTTGTTTTGGGCCCAAGGCACCGATCGATAGCGGAATACGAAAGAAGCGGACGTCCGGACTCGGCCGCGGCCTCAGAGACCCTCGACGCAGAGTTGGGGCACCACCAAACAGGCACGCCCCCAACCCGTATGCGACGCCACCGCGGCGAGCGGCGGTCCCGACAGAGACGTCCGCGCTTCACAACGGCGCCTGCACACGCATTCAGATCGCAGGATGACGAAACGACGAAGCCCGGCACGAATCCGGCTCTTACGAGTCGAATTGCGTCCGGGCGTTCGTCGAACCGGTCATGCCGCGACCCAGGAATGGACCCGTCTCGGGGGCCATCCCGCAGCGTCGCGGGCCGGGATCAGGCGGATGCGGAGACCGCAGCCGCCGGGATCCCAGGATCAGGCGGCCTCGCCGGCCTCGGCCTGGGCGGCGTCGCCCTCGACCAGCTTCCAGGTCTTGGTCTTCGAGAAGGGACGGCACTCCTCGATGAACACCGTCTGCCCGACCTTGGCGACATTCGCCTCGTCGTGCGCGTGGTAGTTCTTCGAGCGGCGGACGGTCTTCTTCATCACCGGGTGGGTGAAGCGGCGCTCCACCTTGACCACGATGGTCTTCTCGCCCTTGTCGCTAACGACGGTGCCCTGCAGGATGCGCTTCGGCATGGTGTTCTCCTAGCGGCCCGTATCAGCTCTTGGCCGCCTGCAGCGTCTTCGCGCGCTGCAGCGTCCGGACACGGGCGATGTCGCGACGGACCTCACGGACGCGGGCGACGTTCTCGAGCTGGCCGGTGGCCCCCTGGAAGCGCAGGTTGAACTGCTCCTTCTTGAGGTTGATCAACTCGTCATTCAGCTGATCCGGCGACAGGGCCTTGAGATCAGACACTCTCTGGGTCGACTTCACGATATCCTCCGTTCAGTCGGCGATGCGCTGGACGACCCGCGTGCGGATCGGAAGCTTCGCGGCGCCGAGGCGGAGCGCCTCCTTGGCGATGTTCTCGGCAACGCCGTCGACCTCGAACATGATCCGGCCGGGATGGACCCGGGCCGCCCAATAGTCCGGGGCGCCCTTACCGGAGCCCATGCGGACCTCGGTCGGCTTCGACGAGACCGGCACGTCCGGGAACACCCGGATCCAGACGCGGCCCTGGCGCTTCATCTCGCGGGTGATCGCGCGGCGGGCCGCCTCGATCTGGCGGGCGGTGATGCGCTCGGGCTCCACCGCCTTCAGGCCGAACTGGCCGAAGTTCAGCTCGAAGCCGCCCTTGGCCGCACCGTGGATGCGGCCCTTGAACTGCTTGCGGAAGCGGGTCTTTTTCGGTTGCAGCATGGCTTCCTACCTTACGCGTGCTCGCGCTCGCGGCGTCCGCGCTCGCGGCCGCCCTCGCCATCGCGCTCACGGCGTCCGCCGGAGCGGCCGCCCTCTTCCTGGGCCTTCTTATCCTGAGCCATCGGATCGTGCTCAAGGATCTCGCCCTTGAACACCCACACCTTGATGCCGCAGGTGCCGTAGGTCGTGAACGCCGT
This sequence comes from Methylobacterium sp. XJLW, assembly GCF_003254375.1. NCBI lineage: Bacteria > Pseudomonadati > Pseudomonadota > Alphaproteobacteria > Hyphomicrobiales > Methylobacteriaceae > Methylobacterium > Methylobacterium sp. XJLW. Next base: position 4,316,334 of record NZ_CP016429.1, read on the forward strand.
GGCCGTGCCGTAATCCACGTCCGCACGCAGCGTGTGCAGCGGGACCCGGCCCTCGCGATACCATTCCTGGCGGGCGATCTCGGCGCCGCCGAGACGACCCGAGCAGTTGATCCGGATGCCCTCGGCGCCGAGACGCATGGCCGACTGAACGGCCCGCTTCATGGCGCGCCGGAAGGCGACGCGGCGCTCGAGCTGCTGGGCGATCGAGTCGGCCACCAGGGTGGCGTCGATCTCGGGCTTGCGCACCTCGACGATGTTGATGGTCACGTCGGCCTTGGTCATCGTGCCGACGAGCTTGCGCAGCTTCTCGATATCCGCGCCCTTCTTGCCGATCACCACGCCCGGACGGCCCGAGTGGATGGTGACGCGGCACTTCCGGTGCGGACGCTCGATGACGATCTTGGAGACCGCCGCCTGCTTGAGCTGCTTCATGAGGGCGGCGCGGATCGCGACGTCCTCGTGCATGAGCTTCGCATAGTCGCCCTTGTTGGCGAACCAGCGGGAGTCCCAGGTCCGGTTGATGCCGAGCCGGAGACCGATCGGATTGACTTTCTGGCCCATCAGATCCTCCTCAGGCCGCTTCGGCCTGGCGGACTTCGCGAACCACGATGGTGAGGTTCGAGAAGGGCTTCAGGATGCGCGCACCGCGGCCGCGGGCGCGGGCGTGGAAACGCTTGAGAACCAGCGCCTTGCCCACGAAGGCCTGGGAGACGACGAGGTCGTCCACGTCCAGGTCGTGGTTGTTCTCGGCGTTGGCGATGGCGCTCTCGAGGCACTTCTTGACCTCGGTGGAGATCCGCTTGCGCGAGAACTGCAGCTCGGCGAGCGCCGTGTCGACCTTCTTGCCGCGGATCATCTGCGCCACGAGGTTGAGCTTCTGCGGGCTGACGCGCAGCATGCGCGCGACGGCCTTCGCCTCGTTCTCGGGGAGCGCGCGGGGGGTGGCTTGCTTGCCCATCTCAGCGCCTCTTCGCCTTCTTGTCGGCCGCGTGGCCCGGGAAGGTGCGGGTCGGCGAGAACTCGCCGAACTTGTGACCGACCATCTCCTCGGTGACGTAGACCGGGATGTGCTTCTGCCCGTTGTGCACACCGAAGGTGAGCCCGACGAACTGCGGAAGGATCGTGGAGCGGCGGCTCCAGATCTTGATGACCTCGGAACGCGAGGAGCCCCGCGCCGCCTCGGCCTTCTTGAAGAGGTAGCCGTCGACGAACGGCCCCTTCCAGAGAGAGCGTGCCATAGCGATTACTTCTTGCGGTTGTGGCGGCTGGACAGGATGAACACGTCGGTCCGCTTGTTGGACCGGGTCTTCTTCCCCTTGGTGGGCACGCCCCAGGGCGTGACCGGGTTGCGGCCGCCCGAGGTGCGACCCTCGCCGCCGCCGTGCGGATGGTCGACCGGGTTCATCGCCACACCGCGGTTGTGCGGGCGCTTGCCGAGCCAACGGTTGCGCCCGGCCTTGCCGAGCGAGATGTTCATGTGGTCCGGGTTCGAGACCGCGCCGACGCTGGCGAAGCACTGGCCATGGACCAGGCGCTGCTCGCCGGAGTTCAGGCGCAGGGTCACGTAACCCTGGTCGCGGCCCACGATCTGCGCGTAGTTGCCCGCCGAGCGGGCGATCGCGCCGCCCTTGCCGATCTTCAGCTCGACATTGTGGACGATCGTGCCCACCGGCATCGAGCCGACCGGAGCAGCGTTGCCCGGCTTGATGTCGACGCTCTCGCCGGCCACCACCTTGTCGCCCGGCTGCAGACGCTGCGGGGCCAGGATGTAGCTCTGCTTCCCGTCGGGGAAGTTGATCAGCGCGATGAACGCCGTGCGGTTCGGATCGTACTCGATCCGCTCCACGGTTGCGGCGACGCCGAGCTGCTCGCGCCGCTTGAAGTCGACGTTGCGCAGCACGCGCTTGTGGCCGCCGCCGCGGAAGCGGACGGTGATGCGGCCGAGGTTGTTCCGGCCGCCGGAGGACGACTTGCCCTCCGTCAGCGCCTTCACCGGCTTGCCCTTGTAGAGCTCACGGCGGTCGACGAGCACGAGCTGGCGCAGGCTCGGCGTGACCGGTTTGAATGTCTTCAAGGCCATCGGCTTGGATCCCTAAAACCCGTCCTCAGAGCCCGGTCGTGACGTCGATCGTGTGGCCCTCGGCCAGGGTCACGATCGCCTTCTTCACGTCGGAGCGCTGTCCGCGGAGGCCGCGGAAAATCTTCTTCTTTCCCTTGGTGACAAGGGTGTTCACGGCCGTGACCTTGACGTCGAACAGCTTCTCCACGGCCTCCTTGATCTGAGGCTTGGTCGCCTTGGGGGCGACCCGGAACACGACCTTGTTCTGCTCGGTCAGGTTCGTCGCCTTCTCGGTGATGACCGGGGAGACGACGATGTCGTAGTGGCGCGGATCGGCACTCATTTGAAACGCTCCTCCAGCGCGTCGACGGCGGCCTTCGTCAGGACGAGCGTGTCGCGGCGCAGGATGTCGTAGACGTTGATGCCCTGCACGGGCAGCACGTCGATCTGCGGGATGGCGCGGGCGGCCCGGCCGAAATTCACGTCGACCTCGGCCCCGCCGATGATCAGCGCGTTCGAGAGGCCCATCTTGCCGAAGCGCTCGACGAGACCCTTGGTCTTGTGATCCTCGATCTTGATGTCGTCGACGACGATCAGGGTCGAGGCCTTGGCCTTGGCCGACAGGGCATGACGCAGAGCCAGCGCACGGACCTTCTTGGGCAGGTCGTGGCTGTGGTCACGCGGCACAGGGCCGAAGGCCCGGCCGCCGCCGCGGAACTGCGGCGCCGAGGCCGCGCCGTGACGGGCGTTGCCGGTGCCCTTCTGCTTGTACAGCTTCTTGCGGGTCCGGTTCACGTCCGAGCGGTTCTGCACGGCATGGGTACCGGCGCGCCGCTTGGCGAGCTGCCAGCGGACCATGCGCTGCAGCAGGTCGGCGCGCGGCTCGAGCCCGAAGATCTCTTCGTTGAGCTCGACCGAGCCGGCACCGGCACCGTCGAGGGTTTTGATATCGAGCTTCATCACGCGGTCTCCTCAGCCGCAGCGGCCTCGGGAGCCGGGGCGGACGCGCCGTTCTCACGGAACTTGCCCGGCAGCGGAACGTCGGCGGGGAGCTTGCGCTTCACCGCGTCGCGGATCTGGATCCAGCCGCCGGCCACGCCCGGAACCGCGCCCTCGACGAGGATGAGGCCACGCTCGGGATCGGTGCGCACGACGCGGAGGTTCTGGGTCGTGACCCGCTCGACGCCGAGGTGACCCGGCATCTTCTTGTTCTTGAAGGTCTTGCCGGGATCCTGACGACCACCGGTCGAACCGATCGAGCGGTGCGAGATCGACACGCCGTGGGTGGCGCGCAGACCGCCGAAGTTCCAGCGCTTGATACCGCCGGCGAAGCCCTTACCGGTCGTCGTGCCGGTGACATCCACGAACTGGCCGGGGATGAAGTGGTCCGCGGTGATCTCGGCGCCGACCGGGATCAGCGCGTCCTCGGACACGCGGAACTCGGCGAGCTTCTTCTTCGGCTCGACCTTCGCAACCGCGAAGCGGCCCCGCTCGGCGGCCGAGACGTTCTTGACCTTGGCCTTGCCGACGCCGACCTGCAGCGCAACGTAGCCGTTCTTCTCGACCGTGCGGTGGGCAACCACCTGGCACTGGTCGATCTTGAGCACCGTGACGGGGACATGCTCCCCCGCGTCCGTAAAGACGCGGGTCATGCCGACCTTCTGTGCGATGACGCCTGAGCGCATAGGTTCTCTCCCTCGCGCGATGAAACGGTAAGCTCTAAGTCCTCAGCGGACTCAGAGCTTGATCTCCACGTCCACGCCAGCGGCGAGGTCGAGCTTCATCAGCGCGTCCACGGTCTGCGGCGTCGGATCGACGATATCGAGCACACGCTTGTGCGTGCGCATCTCGAACTGCTCGCGCGACTTCTTGTCGATGTGCGGCGAGCGGTTCACGGTGAACTTCTCGATATGCGTCGGGAGCGGGATCGGACCCCGGATGGTCGCGCCGGTGCGCCGGGCCGTGGAGACGATCTCCTTGGTCGACGCATCGAGGATGCGGTGATCGAACGCCTTCAGGCGAATACGGATGTTCTGACCGTTCATGATCCTGGAACCTTGAGAGGGACGGCGGGGTGTGCGGGGCCTTGACCCCGCCGCGCCCTGCTAAGGATGCTTGCTCGAGCTCAATCGTTGATGGCGGCGACGACGCCGGCACCGACGGTGCGGCCGCCCTCGCGGATGGCGAAGCGCAGCTTCTCCTCCATGGCCACCGGCACGATCAGCGCCACGTCCATGGTCACGTTGTCGCCCGGCATCACCATCTCGGTGCCCTCGGGCAGCGTCACGATCCCGGTCACGTCGGTGGTGCGGAAGTAGAACTGCGGCCGGTAGTTGGTGAAGAACGGCGTGTGGCGGCCGCCCTCTTCCTTGGTCAGGATGTAGGCCTCGGCCTTGAACTTGGCGTGCGGCTTCACCGAACCCGGCTTGCACACGACCTGGCCGCGCTCCACGTCCTCGCGCTTCGTGCCACGCAGCAGCACGCCGACGTTGTCGCCCGCCTGGCCCTGGTCGAGCAGCTTGCGGAACATCTCCACGCCCGTGACCGTCGTGGTCTGCGTGTCGCGGATGCCGACGATCTCCACCGTCTCGCCGACCTTGACGATGCCGCGCTCGACGCGACCCGTCACCACCGTGCCGCGGCCCGAGATCGAGAACACGTCCTCGATCGGCATCAGGAACGGCAGGTCGATCGGACGCTCCGGCTGCGGGATGTAGGCATCCACCGTCGCCATCAGCGCCAGCACCGCCTCCTTGCCGATCTTCGGCTCCTTGTCCTCAAGCGCCATCAGCGCCGAGCCCTTGGTGATCGGGATGTCGTCGCCGGGGAAGTCGTACTTCGACAGGAGCTCGCGCACCTCCAGCTCGACCAGCTCCAGGAGCTCCTCGTCGTCGACCATGTCGACCTTGTTGAGGAACACCACCAGCGCCGGAACGCCGACCTGGCGCGCCAGAAGGATGTGCTCGCGGGTCTGCGGCATCGGGCCGTCGGCCGCCGAAACCACCAGGATCGCGCCGTCCATCTGCGCCGCGCCCGTGATCATGTTCTTCACGTAGTCGGCGTGCCCGGGGCAATCCACGTGCGCGTAGTGACGGTTCTGCGTCTCGTACTCCACGTGCGCCGTCGAGATCGTGATCCCGCGCGCCTTCTCCTCCGGAGCCTTGTCGATCTGGTCGTAGGCCGTGAACGTCGCCCCGCCCGTCTCCGCCAGAACCTTCGTGATCGCCGCCGTCAACGACGTCTTGCCGTGGTCAACGTGACCAATCGTGCCAATGTTGCAGTGCGGCTTGGTGCGGGAGAACTTTTCCTTGCCCATCAGAGCCTCCTAGATTCGAATTCGCGTTGCGGAAGAAGAGATGCCTCAGGCCGAAGCCTTAGGCGTACTTGGCGATGACCTTGTCGGCCTCGCCGCGCGGCACCTCTTCGTAGTGGTCGAACTGCATGGTGAAGTTCGCCCGGCCCTGCGACATGGAGCGCAGGTTGTTCACGTAGCCGAACATGTTGGCCAGCGGCACCATCGCGTTGATGACGTTGGCGTTGCCGCGCATGTCCTGACCCTGGATCTGGCCGCGGCGGGAGTTCAGGTCGCCGATGACCGAGCCGGTGTACTCTTCCGGCGAGACGACCTCGACCTTCATCACCGGCTCGAGCAGGACCGAGCCGCCCTTCTGCAGGGCCTCACGGAGTGCTGCACGGGACGCGATCTCGAAGGCCAGCGCCGAGGAATCGACGTCGTGGTAGGCGCCGTCGATCAGCTCGACCTTCACGTCGACCACCGGGAAGCCGGCGAGGACGCCCGCACCCAGGACCGAGTTGAGGCCCTTCTCGACGCCGGGGATGTACTCCTTCGGCACCGCGCCGCCGACGATCTTCGACTCGAACTGGAAGCCGGCGCCCGGCTCGTTCGGCTCGACCACGAACTTAACGCGGGCAAACTGACCGGTACCGCCGGTCTGCTTCTTGTGCGTGTAGTCGATCTCCTGACGGCGGGTCAGCTTCTCGCGGTAGGCCACCTGCGGCTGGCCGATATTCGCGTCGACCTTGTAGGTGCGGCGCAGGATGTCGACCTTGATGTCCAGGTGGAGCTCGCCCATCCCCCGGAGGATGGTCTGGCCGGATTCCTGGTCCGTGGACACGCGGAAGGACGGATCCTCGGCGGCGAGCTTCGAGAGCGCGATGCCGAGCTTCTCCTGATCGGCCTTCGACTTCGGCTCGACGGCGATCTCGATGACGGGCTCGGGGAATTCCATCTTCTCGAGGATCACGGCCTTCTGCGGATCGCAGAGGGTGTCGCCCGTGCGGGTATCCTTGAGGCCGGCCAGGGCGACGATGTCGCCCGCGAAGGCCTCCTTGATGTCCTCACGGTTGTTGGCGTGCATCAGGAGCATGCGGCCGACACGCTCCTTCTTGTCGCGCGACGAGTTCAGCACGTTGGCGCTGGTCTCGACCTTGCCCGAGTACACGCGGCAGAAGGTGATCGTGCCGACGTGGGGATCGTCCATGATCTTGAAGGCGAGCATGGAGAAGGGATCCGAATCCGTCGGGTGACGGACGGTCTCTTCCTCGGTCTTGAAGTCGATGCCCTTGATCTCGCCGCGATCGGCCGGGGAGGGCAGGTAGTCCACGACGGCGTCGAGGAGCGGCTGCACGCCCTTGTTCTTGAAGGCCGAGCCGCACAGCACCGGGTGGAAGGCGCGCAGCTGCACGGCCTTGCGCACCAGGCGGCGCATGGTCGCCTCGTCGGGCTCGCTGCCGTCGAGGTAGGCGGACATCGCCTCGTCGTCGAGCTCGACGCAGGCCTCGACCAGCTTGGTGCGGTACTCGACAGCCTGATCCTTCAGGTCGGCCGGGATCTCGGTCTCGTCGAAGTTGGCGCCGAGCGCCTCACCCGTCCAGACGATCGCCTTCATCTTGATGAGGTCGATCACGCCCTGGAAGCTGGACTCGGCACCGATCGGCAGCTGCAGGCAGACGGGCTTGCCGGCGACGCGGTCGATGATGTCGGCGACGCACTTGAAGAAGTCGGCGCCGATCTTGTCCATCTTGTTGACGAACACGACGCGCGGCACGTCGTATTTGTCGGCCTGGCGCCACACGGTCTCGGTCTGCGGCTCGACGCCCTGGTTGCCGTCAAGCACGCACACGGCGCCGTCGAGCACGCGCAGGGAGCGCTCGACCTCGATGGTGAAGTCGACGTGACCGGGGGTATCGATGATGTTGAGGCGCTTGTCGCGCCAGAAGCAGGTCGTCGCAGCCGAGGTGATCGTGATGCCACGCTCCTGCTCCTGCGCCATCCAGTCCATGGTGGCGGCGCCCTCATGGACCTCGCCGATCTTATGGGACTTTCCGGTGTAGTAGAGGATCCGCTCGGTCGTCGTGGTCTTGCCGGCATCAATGTGGGCCATGATGCCGAAGTTGCGGTAGTCCTCGATCGCGTGCGTGCGGGGCATCGAATTGCTCCTGAGAGACGGCGGAACCGCTTACCAGCGGTAGTGCGAGAAGGCGCGGTTGGCTTCCGCCATCCGGTGCGTGTCTTCCCGCTTCTTGACGGCGTTGCCGCGGTTGTTGGCGGCGTCGAGCAGCTCGGCGGAGAGCCGCTCGATCATGGTCCGGTCGTTGCGCGAACGGGCCGCCTGGATCAGCCAACGGATGGCGAGGGCCTGGCGACGCTCGGTGCGCACCTCGACGGGGACCTGGTAGGTCGCGCCGCCGACGCGGCGGGAGCGGACCTCGATCATCGGGGCGACGTTGTCGAGGGCGGCGCGGAACACCTCGATCGGGTTGGCGCGGGCGCGGTTCTCGACGATGTCGAAGGCACCGTAGACGATCCGCTCGGCGGTCGACTTCTTGCCCTCGTACATGATGGAGTTCATGAACTTCGTCAGCACCACGTCCCCGTACTTCGGGTCCGGGATGATCTCACGCTTCTCGGCAGAGTGACGACGGGACATCTTCTGGAACTCTCGAACGAAAAGATCTTAAGCACCCCGCGCAGGCCGCCTGAGCCGTAAGGCCGGCGACATCCTTGCGAGGCCGTGGAAACGCAGACCGGCGCCCGGGAAAAATCCGGGCGTCCGACTTACTTCGGACGCTTGGCGCCGTACTTCGAACGGCGCTGCTTGCGGTTCTTCACGCCCTGCGTGTCGAGCACGCCGCGCAGGATGTGGTAGCGTACGCCCGGAAGATCCTTCACGCGGCCGCCGCGGATCATCACCACGGAGTGCTCCTGAAGGTTGTGACCCTCACCCGGGATGTAGCCGATCACCTCGAAGCCGTTGGTGAGGCGCACCTTGGCGACCTTACGGAGCGCCGAGTTCGGCTTCTTCGGGGTCGTCGTGTAGACGCGGGTGCAGACGCCGCGCTTCTGCGGGCAAGCGTCGAGCGCCGGAACCTTGTTGCGGCTCCGCTGGATCTTCCGCGGCTGGGCGATCAGCTGGTTGATCGTCGGCATCCTGTGCCCTCTTCCTCGGTCACCTAGGCCGGACTGCACAGGGCAGTCCGCAAAACGAATATGCGCCGGAGGGCCTGTCACGGACCCTCGGCGCGGTGTGGGCAGAGGAGCACGCCCGAAACGAACGCGCTCATACCTACGGATCTGACTTAAGCGTCAGGCGATTTGAACCCTCGGAGCGCGCGGGGCGATGGCGGCGGCGTCAAGGGGGTATGCCCAAGGGCCGTCGGCAGCCGATGGCCGTCCGAAGTGGCGCGCTTCTAGCCGCGGTTGTCCCGCAGGTCAATGCGGTGGCGGCAGAAAACTGCACCGCGCCGGAGGTTAAGGATCGGTCAAGGCGCGGAATCCCCGTCCGCGCGTACACGACCCTCACCGCATCACCGGACCGTCAACCACGGCCGCCCCCGCGCTCGATCCGGGATGGCATCAACCCGCGGCAGAACCCGGGGAAGATCACGCGAATCGTCCTGCCGGTGCAAGAAGAACATCCACCGCCTTTCTCCACGCTTCCCCAGCACGCTGTGCTGATGTTCCGGTGAAAAACGGAAATCCGGTCCGTTGATCGGATTGCGGCTTTCAGAGAATGATGCGGAGGCTCGGGACAGACCGCTCCGATCGTCTTCTCCGGACCGGAGATCGTCTTGCGTCCGGCACCGAAGATCTTCCGTCGTCCGTGAACGGCCCGAGTTTTTGTCACCGCTCCGTCCAATGGAGATTCGCGTGCGCCGCCTCTTCGCTCTCGCCCTGGCAATCCTTTGTTCGGTGGGTGCAGCTCAGGCCGACAGGCTCGACGACATCCGGAAGGCCGGCGTTCTCCGGGTGGCCGTCTTCGACAGCAATCCGCCCTTCGGCTTCGTTGATCGCGGGACCCTGCAGATTGCCGGGCTCGATGTCGATTACGCCCAGGCCATCGCCGACAAGCTCGGCATAAAGGTCGAACTGCGTCCCACCAACCCGGCGAATCGGATCCCGCTGCTGATCTCCGGCAAAGTCGATCTGGTCCTGGCGAACTTCACGATCACGGAGGAGCGGGGCAAGCAACTCGACTTCAGCATCCCCTACTTCGCGTCCGGCCAGCAGTTCCTGACCAAGAAGGGCACCCTGTCGTCCCCCGATCAGCTCAACGGCCTGCGCATCGGCGTCGACAGGGGCACCACCAACGAGATCGTGCTACGCCGGGACTTCCCGAAGGCGACGGTGGTCGCCTTCGATGACACGCCCTTCGCCTTCACGGCCCTGCGCAACGGCAACGTCCAGGCGATCACGCAGGACGGGCCGAAGCTCGTCGGGCTGCTGGCGAAGGTGCCGGACCGCCAGAATTACGAGATCCCGCCCTTCAGCATCTCCAACGACTATATCGGCGTCGGCATCCCGAAGGGGGAGGGCCGGCTTCGGGATCTCGTGAACGAGGCGCTGCGCGAGTTGGAGGCGCGCGGCAAGGCGGCACAGATCTACGATCGCTGGTTCGGCCCGAACACCGAGCAGCCGCTGCCGCGCCTGTTCCGAATCGGCGACCGCAACTAGCCGAGGCCGGGCGACGGCGATGGGCCAGCTCTTCGGCGACCTGTTGGCGCCTCGCTACCTCGTCTGGCTGATCCAAGGCTTCGAACTCACCCTGGCCCTCTCGGCGGCCGTGTGTCTCGCCGGCACCGGGGTGGGTCTCGCGGCGTGCTGCCTGCGGGAAGCGGGCGGCGCCGCGGCCGGGCGGGCCGTGGCCGGCTTCGTCGGGATCGTCCGGAACACGCCGCTGCTGGTGCAGCTCTTCGTCTGGTACTTCGTGGGCGCAGCCCTGTTGCCGAGCGGCGCGACAACCTGGCTGAACACGCCGCACGCCCTCGATCTGGGATTCGGCGCCGTGCATTGGCCGGCCTACGAGACCCTGGCCGGGTTCTTCGGCCTCACCGTCTATGCGGGCGCCTACATCGCCGAGGAGGGCCGGGCAGGCGTCAACGGTGTTCGCCCCGGCCAGCGGGAGGCGGCCATCGCCCTTGGCCTGACGCCGGTCCAGGCCTTCCGCCACATCGTCCTGCCACAGGCCCTGCGCGTCGCCTGGCTGCCGATCGTCGGCCAGTACCTCAACACGATCAAGAACACCGCCCTCACCATGACGATCGGCCTCGCGGAGCTGTCCTACGCGTCGCGGCAGGTGGAGACCGAGACGTTCAAGACCTTCCAGGCCTTCGGCATCGCGACGCTGCTCTATGTGGGCGCGGTCGCCCTGGTCGAGGCGGCGGGGCAGGCGGCGGCCCGCCGCGCCGCGGCTCCGGGACCGCGCCGATGAACCCTGCGATCATCACCGACAATCTCGGCTACCTGCTGCTCGGCGCCTGGCCCAGGGGCCCGGTCGGCGGGCTGGCGCTGACGCTGATCCTCTCCGGCCTGTCCGGCCTCGCCTCGGCCCTGCTGGGTCTCGTCCTGGGCATCGCCCTGGCGATGAGCGCGGGGCCGTCCCGCGTCGCTCTGACCATCGGGCTCGGCGTCTTCCGCGCCGTGCCGATCGTGATGCTGATCTTCTGGAGCTACTTCCTGCTGCCGATCCTGTTCGGCGTATCGGTTCCGGAGATCGGCACCGTGGCGGCGACCCTGGCGCTCGTCGGCGGGGCCTATCTCTCGTACGGGGTGGCGGCCGGGATCGAGAGCATCGGCCACGGCCAGTGGGAGGCCGGCCTCGCCCTCGGTTTCGGCCGCTGGCCGGTGCTGCGCTTCATCATCCTGCCACAGGCGCTCAGGGCCATGGCGCCGTCCTTCGTCAATCAATTGACCACGCTCATCAAGGACACCTCGCTCGCCTACGTGATCGGCGTGCCCGAGCTGTCCTTCGTGGCCACCCAGGTGAACAACCGCACCATGGTCTACCCGGCCGAGATCTTCCTGTTCGTCGGCGCCCTCTACGCGGGCCTGTGCGTCGCTCTCGACAGGCTCGCCGCGCGACTCGTGCGGCGCCGCTCGCGACCGAAGGCGCATCTCGGCTGAGGCCATCCTGACCGGAGCAGGCCCCTGGGTCGCCCGTCGTGCCGGATCGAACGATGGCCGCGACCTCGGATTCGGCCGGCGATGAAACGGTCTCCCGCCGAAACCGTCACGCGATGCGTCCCACTCCGCTGTCGGGGGTAGGAGGCAGCCCAGAGGGGCCGAAGCCATCCGGCGGAGATGAGAGGAGGCCCGTTGACGGCCGGTGCGGCCGCCGTGAGGACCCCGCCCCGGACGCGGGCAAGCCGGCAAATCCTGCCGGGTTGCCGGAGGGGACGTACCGGATCGGGGCAGGGGGGCGCCGGCAGGGTCTACGGAGAATTAAAGCGATCCGTCGAATTGTCGCGATCAACGGGCGGCCCGTGTGCCGCCGCGGGTCTGCGTCAAGGGTTTTGCGTATGGGTTGCGTCGCGGTCAGCAACGTCGTTCCGTTCCGGCGGGCCATTCCCGCCCAGGCACCGGGCGAGTGGGAGGCACGCAGCCGCCGGCGCAGCGAGCAGCGGTCCCTGCTCGATGCCGTCTACGCCACCGGCAGCATGGTCGTCGCCGCCGAGGATCGCGGGACGAAACTGACGGCCTCCCGGCTTCAGGTCTACGGATTCCTGGCGATCGAGGAGGTCGGCGAGGACGGTCTCATGCGGCGGCTCCGCCCCTCCGAAGCGATCCGCGCCCGCTCGGAGCGGCCCTGGCGCCTGTCGAAGCCCGCGAGCGGCGCGTCGGTGACGATCCCGAGCCTCGACGGCTTCCTGTTCGAATCAGGCGGCCAGCCCGCCTGAGTCCCGCCCGAGCGCTCAGCGACCGGTGCGCCGAGAGGCGCGCCGGTCGTCGCGTTTTGAGAGGCACGCCGGCCCGCACGACAGATCCGCAGCGAGTCGTGCGCGCGAGGCCGAATCGGGGCGCGCCGACGATCCCCACGCGACGCGGCCTCCTGACGGGCGCCGACTGGAACCAGGCCGTGCATCGGGTCAATCCAGCCATGCGCCGCCGACGATTTCGCGCCGCTCCGCTTGCCATCCGGGGCGGCCCGTAGTATCCGCCCGGCCTTCGCGACATTCCGATGGGTGCTCGCACCCTGTGAACGCGGTGACCGCGCCGGTGTCCTTGCGACACCGCCAGCGCGGTCGAACACATGAGCCGGGGACATCAGGTCCCCATCAGGCGTCGTCCGCCGGGCAATACCGTCCGTGTGCGGAAACCCGCCTGAAACAAGGAGTCACGCACGTGATCCAGATGCAGACGAATCTGGACGTCGCCGACAACTCGGGTGCACGCCGTGTGATGTGCATCAAGGTACTCGGCGGGTCGAAGCGCAAGTATGCCGGCGTGGGCGACGTGATCGTCGTCTCCGTCAAGGAGGCGATCCCGCGCGGTCGCGTCAAGAAGGGCGACGTCATGAAGGCGGTCGTCGTCCGCACCGCCAAGGACGTGAAGCGTGCCGACGGTTCGGTCATCCGCTTCGACAAGAACGCCGCGGTCCTGATCAACAATCAGAAGGAGCCGATCGGCACCCGTATCTTCGGACCGGTTCCGCGCGAGCTCCGCGCCCGCAACCACATGAAGATCATCTCCCTGGCTCCGGAGGTGCTGTAATGGCTGCCAAGATCAAGAAGGGCGACAAGGTCGTCGTGCTCACCGGCCGCGATTCGGGCCGGTCGGGTGAGGTGATCCAGGTTCTGCCGAAGGAAGGCCGGGCCTTCGTGCGCGGCATCAACCTGGTCAAGAAGCACCAGAAGCAGACCCAGAACCAGGAAGGCGGCATCATCTCCAAGGAGGCCGCCATCCAGCTCTCGAACATCGCGGTCGCGGATGCCAACGGCAAGCCGACCCGCGTGGGTTTCCGCATCCTCGAAGACGGGCGCAAGGTCCGGTTCGCCAAGACCACGGGGGATCAGATCGATGGCTGAGGCCGACAAGAACGCCTACACCCCGCGCCTGCGCAAGCACTACGACGAGGTGGTTCGCCAGAAGCTGATCGAAGAGTTCGGCTACAAGAACCCCATGGAAGTGCCGCAGATCACCAAGATCGTGATCAACATGGGCGTCGGCGAGTCCACCGCGGACTCGAAGAAGGCCTCGGTGGCGGCGGGCGACCTCGCCCTGATCGCCGGCCAGAAGCCGGTCATCACCCGGGCCCGCAAGGCCATCGCGACCTTCAAGGTCCGCGAGGGCATGCCGATCGGCTGCAAGGTGACCCTGCGCAAGCAGCGCATGTACGAGTTCATGGACCGGCTGATCACCATCGCGCTGCCGCGCGTACGTGACTTCCGCGGCCTGAACCCGCGCTCGTTCGACGGCCGCGGCAACTACGCCCTCGGTCTCAAGGAGCACCTCGTGTTCCCGGAGATCTCCTACGACAAGGCCGAGCAGACCTGGGGCATGGACATCGTCGTGGCGACCACCGCCAAGACCGATGCCGAGGCCAAGGCCCTGCTCGCCGCCTTCAAGTTCCCGTTCCGGCAGTGAAGCTCTCGGGCTTCAGACGCGGACACCGGAGATAGACCACATGTCGAAGAAAAGCTCAGTCGAGAAGAATGAGGCTCGCAAGGCGCTGGTGAAGCGCTTCGCGGCCAAGCGGAAGGCGCTCCTCGAGATCGCCAACAACGAAGCCCTCGAGATGGAGGAGCGCTTCGAGGCGCGCCTCAAGCTCGCGGAACTGCCGCGCAACTCGTCGGCCACCCGCATCCGCAATCGCTGCGGCATGACCGGCCGCCCGCGCGCCTATTACCGCAAGATGGGCATCTCGCGCGTGGCGCTGCGCGAGCTTGGCAACCGGGGCCTGATCCCCGGCCTGGTCAAGTCGAGCTGGTAAGGAGGTCCCCATGGTCAACGATCCCGTGGGCGACATGCTCACCCGCATCCGCAACGGCCAGCTGCGCCGTCGCAACGTCGTCCAGACGCCCGGCTCGCGCCTGCGCGCCAGCGTCCTCGACGTCCTGAAGGCCGAGGGCTACATCCGCGATTACGCGGCGACGGACCTCGGCAACGGCCGCACCGAGTTCGCCATCGAGCTCAAGTACTACGACGGGCGCCCGGTGATCCGCGAGATCAAGCGCGTCTCGAAGCCCGGCCGCCGGGTCTACTCGTCCGTCGGCGAGCTGCCGCACGTGGCCGACGGCCTCGGCGTCACCATCGTCTCCACCCCGCAGGGCGTCATGGCCGATCACGAGGCGCGCGAGCGCAACGTCGGCGGTGAAGTGCTCTGCACCGTGTTCTGATCGGGACATAAGGAGGTTATCCCATGTCTCGCGTAGGCAAGAAGCCGGTCCCCGTGCCGGCGGGCGTTACCGCCACGGTCACCGGTCAGACGGTGAAGATGAAGGGTTCGAAGGGCGAACTGTCCTACGACGTCCCGTCGCTCGTCGCCGTGGCGATGAAGGACGGCGCCATCGAGGTGCAGCCCGTCAACCAGTCCAAGCCGGCGCGCTCCCTGTGGGGCACGTCGCGGGCGCAGATCGCCAACATCGCCGAGGGCGTGTCGAAGGGCTTCGAGAAGAAGCTCGAGATCACCGGCGTCGGCTATCGCGCCGCGATGGCCGGCAAGGCCCTCAAGCTGTCGCTCGGCTACAGCCACGACATCGAATACGCGATCCCCACCGGGATCACGATCGCTACCCCGAAGCCCACCGAGATCACGATCTCCGGGATCAACCGCCAGCAGGTCGGTCAGGTCGCCGCCGAGATCCGCGATTACCGCGGACCCGAGCCCTACAAGGGCAAGGGCGTGAAGTACGCGGGCGAGTTCATCTTCCGCAAGGAAGGCAAGAAGAAGTAAGGAGGGCATCATGTCTCGCAAGCTCGAAGCCCTCGATCGCCGCAAGGCGCGCGTCCGCCGCGCGCTGCGGGCCGCCGCCAACGGCCGCCCGCGGCTCTCGGTGTTCCGCTCGTCGAAGCAGATCTACGTGCAGGTCATCGACGACGTCGCCGGCAAGACGCTGGCCGCGGCCTCGTCGATCGACAAGGCCCTCAAGGGCGAACTCAAGACCGGCGCCGACGTCGCCGCCGCCAAGGCGGTTGGCAAGCTGGTCGCCGAGCGCGCCAAGGCCGCGGGCGTCACGAAGGTGATCTTCGACCGCTCCGGCTACATCTACCATGGCCGTGTCGCGGCCGTGGCCGAGGCCGCCCGCGAGGGTGGCCTGGAGTTCTGATCTTAGGGACCTCGCCGGCGGCGCATCCGCCGCCGGCGGCCCCGATCGGGATCTTTGAACGACGGCGGGCCGGACGTGCGGTGCATGTCCGGCATTCGAAGCAATCGAGCGAGCAGGCCCGCCGCCTGCGCCAGTGAGATGAACGGGTAAAGCAATGGCACGTGAACGGGAAGGCGGGGGCCGCGGCCGCCGCGATGATCGCGAGGAGCGCGACAGCGAGTTCGTGGACAAGCTCGTCCACATCAACCGCGTCGCCAAGGTGGTGAAGGGCGGCCGTCGCTTCGGCTTCGCGGCCCTCGTCGTCGTCGGCGACCAGAAGGGCCGCGTCGGCTTCGGCCACGGCAAGGCCCGTGAGGTGCCGGAGGCCATCCGCAAGGCGACCGAGGCCGCCAAGCGCGGCCTGATCCGCGTCTCGCTCCGCGAGGGCCGGACTCTGCACCACGACGTCAACGGCCGCCACGGCGCCGGCAAGGTGATCCTCCGCGCGGCTCCGCAGGGTACCGGCATCATCGCCGGCGGCCCGATGCGCGCCGTGTTCGAGACCCTCGGCATGCAGGACGTCGTCGCCAAGTCGCTGGGGTCCTCGAACCCCTACAACCTCGTGCGCGCCACCTTCGAGGCGCTCAAGAACGAGGACAGCCCGCGCTCCGTGGCGGCCCGCCGCGGCATCAAGGTGTCGACCCTCCAGTCGCGCCGCCGCGATGCCGACCCGGCCGACCAGTCCGAAGCCGCGGTCGCGTAAGGGGAGGGTCCGATGGCACAGAAGACTCTCCGCATCGAGCAGATTGGCTCGCCGATCCGCCGCGAGGCCAGCCAGCGCGCGACGCTGATCGGCCTGAAGCTCAACAAGCTCCACCGCGTGTCCGAGCTGGAGGATACCCCCTCCGTGCGCGGCATGATCCGCAAGGTTGCGCACCTCGTGCGCGTCCACGGCGACGTGGCGTGAGGAGGTCCCGATGAAGCTCAACCAGATCAGCGACAATCCCGGCGCCACCAAGGACCGGATGCGCGTCGGCCGGGGCATCGGCTCCGGCAAGGGCAAGACCGCGGGCCGCGGCGTGAAGGGTCAGAAGGCCCGGACCGGCGTGTCCATCAAGGGCTTCGAGGGCGGTCAGATGCCGCTGCATCGGCGCCTGCCGAAGCGCGGCTTCAACAACCTCTACGCCCAGGACCTGAACGAGGTGAACCTCGGCCGGATCCAGGAGGCTGTCGACGCGGGCAAGCTCGACAAGGCCGCCACCGTGACGGTGGAGAGCCTGGTCGCCGCCGGCCTCATCGCCCGTCCCCGCGACGGCGTGAAGCTTCTCGGCGTCGGCGAGCTCACCGCGAAGCTCAGCTTCGAGGTCACCCGCGCCTCCAAGTCCGCCGTCGAGGCGGTCGAGAAGGCCGGCGGCTCGGTCACCGTCGTCTACGCTCAGGGTGCTTCCACCCGCGGCGGCAGCGAGGCGGCGACGGCCTGACGGGAGCGACGCCGGGACCCGTTGCACGGTTTCCGCGCACCCTTTAAGCCGAACCTTCGAGCGGCGGCCCTGCGACCACGCGGGCCGCCGTTTTTCGTTTCATCCGGGCTCCACCGCCCGGCGACATGTCCAGGACGCGACGCTTATGGCCTCAGCCGCCGAGCAGCTTGCCGCCAACCTCAATTTCGGTGCGATCGCCAAGGCCGATGAGCTGAAGAAGCGCATCTGGTTCACGCTCGGCGCCCTCGTGGTGTTCCGGCTGGGCACGTACATCCCGATCCCCGGCATCGACCCGGAGCAGTTCGCCCGGAACTTCCAGCAGCAATCGGGCGGCGTGCTGGGCCTGTTCAACATGTTCTCGGGCGGCGCGGTCGAGCGCATGGCGATCTTCGCCCTGAACATCATGCCCTACATCTCGGCCTCGATCATCGTGCAGCTCCTGACCTCGGTGATCCCGAGCCTGGAGGCGCTGAAGAAGGAGGGTGAGTCCGGCCGCAAGGTTATCAACCAGTACACCCGCTACCTGACGGTGGTGCTGGCTTTGGTGCAGTCCTGGGGCATCGCCATCGGCCTGCAGGGCTCCTCGGCCGCGATCGATCCGGGGCCGTTCTTCCTGGCCTCGACGGTGATCACGCTCACCGGCGGCACCCTGTTCCTGATGTGGCTCGGCGAGCAGATCACGTCGCGCGGCATCGGCAACGGCTCGTCGCTGATCATCTTCGCGGGCATCGTCGCCCACCTGCCGGTGGCGATCGCGGGCGCACTGGAACTCGGACGCACCGGTGCCCTGTCCCCGGCGATCATCCTGGGCGTCGGCGTCGCCGCCGTGGCGCTCGTCTACTTCATCGTGTTCATGGAGCGCGCCCAGCGCCGCCTCCTGATCAACTACCCGAAGCGCCAGGTCGGCAACCGCATGTACGAGGGCCAGACCTCGTTCCTGCCGCTCAAGCTCAACACCTCGGGCGTGATCCCGCCGATCTTCGCCTCGTCGCTTCTGCTCCTGCCGGCGACCGCCGCGAGCTTCTCGGCCAATGGCGGCGCCACCGGCTGGCTCGGCACGGTGACGGCCTATCTCGGCCACGGCACCCCGCTGTTCATGGTGCTCTACGCGGCGCTGATCATCTTCTTCACGTTCTTCTACACCGCGGTGGTCTTCAACCCGCAGGAGACGGCCGACAACCTGAAGAAGCATGGCGGCTTCATCCCGGGCATCCGGCCGGGCGAGCGCACCGCGGCGTTCATCGACAAGGTGCTGACCCGCATCACGGTAATCGGCGCCCTGTACCTGACGCTGGTGTGCCTGTGCCCGGAGATCCTGTCGTCCTACGCAGCGGCGAGCCTCGGTTTCGGCGGCACGTCGCTGCTGATCGTGGTCTCGGTCACGATGGACACCGTGGCGCAGATCCACGGGCACCTGATGGCCCATCAGTACGAGGGCCTCGTGAAGAAGGCCAAGCTGCGTGGCGCCTCGACCACGCAACGCCGGCGCTGAGCCTGCTACAGAGGCGGGCCGTCACCAAGGACACGCCCGCCTCTGGCCCAAAGGTCTGGATGCCTGTCGGGCCCTGACCGGCTAGAAGACCCCGAACCCGGCGATGCCAGGGAGGCTTCGCCACCACGGCTTGTGCCCACAGAGAGAGTGGGCCGAACGAGGACAACGCCATGCGTATCATTCTGCTCGGGCCGCCCGGTGCGGGGAAGGGGACGCAATCCGAGCGGATCGTACAGCGCTTCGGCATCCCGCAGCTTTCCACCGGCGACATGCTTCGGGCGGCCGTGGCCGCCGGGACGCCGATCGGCCTCGAGGCCAAGGCCGTGATGGAATCCGGCGGTCTCGTCTCGGATCGGATCGTGGTCGGCATCGTCGCCGAGCGGATCGAGGAGGCGGATGCCCGCCGCGGCTTCATCCTGGACGGCTTCCCGCGCACGGTGGCGCAGGCCGAGGCCCTCGGCACGATGCTGGCCGGCAAGGGGATGGGCCTCTCCGCGGTGGTCGAGCTGAAGGTCGACGAGAACGCCCTGGTCGGCCGCATCGAGAAGCGGGCCGCCGAGACCTTGGCCCGCGGCCAGGCGGTGCGGAAGGACGACACCCCGGAGGTGTTCAAGCAGCGTCTCGAGGCCTATCGCGCCCAGACGGCCCCGCTGTCGGCCTATTACGCCAAGCAGGGCATGCTGGAGACCATCGACGGCATGCAGCCGATCGACAAGGTCACGGCCGACCTGATGGCGGTGCTGGAGCCGCACGAGGAGCGTGTCGCCTCCTGAGTCGATCGCCGCGCGCCGACCGCTCGGTGGCGCGCGGACGTGAACCCGAGGCGCGGTCAGTGGGTTGAGAGGCGCATCCCGGATCGGAATCGCCATGACCCTCCGCCTCTTCGCCACCGCGACGCTCCTCCTCGCGGTCGCACTCCCCCCTCTGCCGGCCTTCGCGCAGAGCCCCGCCCAATCCTTCGTGTACGGGCAGAAGCGCTTCCGCCATGCCTGCCGGCCGCCGCTCAAGTATGTGGCGGGGACCTGCGCCCGCCGCTGCCCCGCGGGCTATCAGGATATGGGCGGCTATTGCCGGCTGCGGAACCAGGGCTTCCGCTGAGACGCGGCTGCCGACTCGCAGCGCCCCGGACGATGCATCAGATCCGCCCTTCGCGACGCAGGCTTCCGAAGAAGTTGGCGATATCCATCTGAAGCGAGCGGTGGCCGAACAGGCGGAACGGGTAGCCTTCGTCGGTGCCGATGCGCAGCTCGATCATCGCCGTCATCGGGTTGTAGCGGAAGACCATGCGGCGCCCGGCGAAGGTCGCCCAGAGCAGGGGCGGCCCGTCATCCGCGCTCTGAAGCGCCACGGAGCCGGGCTCCGCTTCGGCGAGGATGCCGCCGATGACCGCGAGCGTCACCGGTAGAACCTCGTCCAGGGTTTCCTCGGCGGCCCGCAACACCGAATCGGCGAAGGCCCGGAGCGTTGCGCCGTCGCTGGTCAGAACCGCCATCTTGGCTCCTCGATCATCTCGGCCCGGGTCCCGCACGCGGCGCATGACGGGACGCGGCCATGCCTGACGGTCGTTGACATCGGGCCGCCCGCGCGCTAGCAGGCCCTCCTTCGTCCAACCGAACGATGGTCCGAGGTGCCCTGTCCAGGGCCGCCCGCGGGCCGCGTCGTCGTTTCACGTGCGCAAGGGCCGGCCTCCACCGGACGCGCGCGACACCTGCCCGGATCCCCGGGCCTGACATGGAGAGTGATCGTGGCCCGTATCGCAGGCGTCAACATCCCGACCAACAAGCGCGTCGTCATCGCGCTTCAGTACATCCACGGCATCGGCGCCAAGAAGGCCGAGGAGATCACCCAGAAGGTGAACATCCCCGCCGAACGTCGGGTCAACCAGCTGACCGACGCCGAGGTTCTCTCGATCCGCGAGACGATCGACCGCGACTACCTGGTCGAAGGCGATCTGCGCCGCGAAGTGTCGATGAACATCAAGCGCCTGATGGATCTCGGCGCCTATCGCGGCCTGCGTCACCGCAAGCAGCTGCCGGTCCGCGGCCAGCGCACCCACACCAACGCCCGCACCCGCAAGGGCAAGGCGAAGCCGATCGCCGGCAAGAAGAAGTAATCTTTTGGGATCGGGGGGTCGGGCTTCGCTCGGCCTCCATTCCGTCCCGCTGGGCGCCCCATGAGGCGCCCGGCTCTGGCTCGCCAGCCCTGCACGGGCCAAGCGGCCAAGTCCCAAGAAGAATCCCGAGCGCCTGGTGTTACGGGCGTGCCTGAAGGAAGAGTGAGAACAGATGGCTAAGGAACCGCAACGCGTCCGCCGCCGCGAGCGCAAGAACATCGTGTCGGGCGTCGCCCACGTGAACGCCTCGTTCAACAACACGATGATCACCATCACGGACGCGCAGGGCAACACGATCTCGTGGTCGTCCGCCGGCGCCATGGGCTTCAAGGGCTCGCGGAAGTCGACCCCGTACGCCGCCCAGGTTGCCGCCGAGGATGCCGGCCGCAAGGCCGCCGAGCACGGCATGCGCACCCTTGAGGTCGAGGTGTCGGGTCCCGGTTCGGGCCGCGAGTCGGCGCTGCGCGCCCTCCAGGCCGCGGGCTTCACGGTGACCTCGATCCGCGACGTCACCTCGATCCCGCACAACGGCTGCCGGCCGCGCAAGCGTCGCCGCGTCTGATCCGCGCCGGAGAAGCCTTTTGACGGAGAAGCTCATGACGGGATCGAAGCCGCTTCCGGGCGTGCTGCGTTGGAACCTCGGCGACCTTACGGTCACCGCGCTCAACGACGGCTGGTTTCAGGCCAGCCTCGATCTCGTCACGGGGATCTCCCAGGAGGAGGCCGGGCGGCTACAGGTGGCGGGCTTCCGCACCGAGCAGCCCAAGATCACGCTGAACGCCTTCCTGATCACCGGCGCCGGCCGCAAGCCGGTGCTGATCGATACGGGCTATGGCGATCTGGCTCCGGCCGAGACCCTCGGCCGGGCCGGCGCGGCGCTGGCGCTCACGGGCGTCAAGCCGGAGGAGATCGAAACCGTTCTCGTCACCCACCTGCATCCCGACCATGTGGGCGGGCTCGTGAAGGACGGTGCGGCCCGATACCCGAACGCCGAGATCGTGGTTCACGCCGACGAGGCGGCCCACTGGCTGCCGGACGAGGCCCTGTCGCGGGCGCCGGATGCGGCCAAGCCGTATTTCGAGGGCGCCCGGAAGGCCGTGGCGCCCTATGCCAAGCGGATGCGGGAGCATCGGGGTGGCGAGGTTCTGCCCGGCATTACCGCACTCCATCTGCCCGGCCATACGCCGGGCCATTGCGGTTTCCGCATCGTCTCCGGTGGACAGTCGCTGCTGATGTGGACGGATGTGGTGCACCTGCCGGCGATCCAGTTCAAGAACCCGCAGGCGGGTGTGGGCTTCGACGTCGACGGAGATCAGGCGCGGGAGACGCGCAAGAAGATCATGGACGCGGTGGCGAGCGAGCGGACCTTCATCGCCGGCTCGCATCTCGAATTCCCGGCGCTCGGCTACGTGGATCGGGACGGGGCGGGATACAGCTTCGTTCCGGCACTCTGGGTCGGCGGCGAGTAACGGCAAACACGGATTCAGGGACCGTTCGGGGCGCCAAGGGGCGGCGCCGAACGGCCGAAGCGCGGGAACGGGCGTCGCGGATCCCGGGCATGGACGAGAGGTAGGATCGTGGTCATTCAGAAGAATTGGCAGGAACTGATCAAGCCGAACAAGCTGCAGGTCACGACCGGCGACGACCCCAAGCGGGTCGCGACCGTCGTCGCCGAGCCGCTCGAGCGCGGCTTCGGCACGACGCTGGGCAACGCCCTGCGCCGGGTGCTCCTGTCGTCGCTCCAGGGCGCGGCCGTGACCTCGGTGCAGATCGACGGCGTGCTGCACGAGTTCTCGTCGATCCCCGGCGTGCGCGAGGACGTGACCGACATCGTCCTCAACATCAAGACCATCGCCATCCGCTCGCAGACGGACGCGCCCAAGCGCATGACCCTGCGCAAGACCGGCCCGGGCCTCGTCACGGCCGGCGACATCGGCACGGTCGGCGACATCCAGATCCTGAACCCCGACCTCGTGATCTGCACGCTGGACGACGGCGCCGAGATCCGGATGGAGTTCACGGTCGCCACCGGCAAGGGCTACGTCCCGGCTGAGCGCAACCGCCCCGAGGACGCCCCGATCGGCCTGATCCCGGTCGACTCGCTGTTCTCGCCGGTCACCAAGGTCAGCTACCGCGTCGAGACGACCCGCGAGGGCCAGGATCTCGACAAGGACAAGCTCACCATGACGGTGGAGACCAACGGCGCGGTCTCGCCGGAGGATGCGCTGGCCTATGCCGCCCGCATCATCCAGGACCAGCTGCAGGTCTTCGTGAACTTCGAGGATCCGCGCAAGGAAGAGGCCGCGCCGCTCGCGCCGCAGCTGCCCTTCAACCCGGCGCTGCTTAAGAAGGTGGACGAGCTGGAGCTGTCGGTCCGTTCGGCGAACTGCCTGAAGAACGACAACATCGTCTATATCGGCGACCTCATCCAGAAGTCCGAGGGCGAGATGCTGCGGACCCCGAACTTCGGCCGCAAGTCGCTCAACGAGATCAAGGAAGTGCTCGCCGGCATGGGCCTGCACCTCGGCATGGACATCCCCGGCTGGCCGCCGGAGAACATCGAGGACCTCGCCAAGCGCTTCGAGGAGCACTACTGAGAGGCGAAGCCGCCTCGGGCTGAACGGGGCGGCGCTGTACGGCGCCGTCGGTTCGGCCGGTCCAGACCCGGGACTTCGCCGAGCCGACGCGAGGTCCCGAAAGAATCCCGCCGCAGGGTCATGCGGAATCAACCGCCCCGATTTCGGGGCACCCGGCCGTACCGTGGCACGGCGGCCGAGACGAAAAGGAAGCCAGCACCATGCGTCACGGTTATCGCGGCCGCCGTTTCAACCGCACCGCCGAGCATCGCAAGGCGATGTTCGCCAACATGTCGGTCGCTCTGCTCAAGCACGAGCAGATCATCACGACCCTGCCGAAGGCCAAGGATCTGCGCCCGGTGGTGGAAAAGCTGATCACGCTCGGCCGCATCGACAGCGTTCACACCCGTCGTCTCGCCATGGCGCAGCTGCGCGATGCCGACATGGTCAAGAAGCTCTTCACCGTGCTCGGCCCGCGCTACAAGGGCCGTCCGGGCGGCTATTGCCGCATCATGAAGGCCGGCTTCCGCCAGGGTGACAACGCCCCGATGGCCGTGATCGAGTTCGTCGATCGCGACGTCGAGGCCCGCGGCAAGGATTCCGGTCCGAGCCAGGTCGCCGAGGCCGCCTGATCCCTCGAAGGGCGTTCCGACGCTCCCGATGTCTGAGAAGCCGTCCCGGCTCATCCGGGGCGGCTTCTTGCGTTTCGCGTCCTGGCGAGCGGAGCGAAGCAATCCAAGGCAGCGCGCGGTCTCAAGCTGTCGCGTGTCCCTGGGTCGCTCCGCTCGCGATGAGGATGCGCGAGTCATAAAAAAAACCCGCCGGCTCGCGCCGACGGGTCTGTAGCAGGGTCCACGTCTCGGATGGTCGCGGGAGCTCGCCCTGGCGGCCCGTATCGGACGGGCCGGGAACTCGACCGCGCCGCGTTCCGAAAACCCCTATCCCTGCCGGAACTCGTCCGGTGGACCGTCCTGGTCCAGATCGTTGTCACGCCTGCGGCGCGGGAAGATGCCGTGATTGCTCATGGTCCACCTCCTCTTCGTAACCCGGAGCCATCGGGCTCCACGGAGAGAGAATGAGCCGGCAACCGGTTGGTTGCAAGCCCCCCTCAGACGGAGGTCCCGACCGCACCCTCCAGCAGCGTGGCGACCCGGGCCGCGAGATCGGCCGAGCGGAACGGCTTGGCGAGCACCGGCAGGTCCTCGGGGATCTGCATCGCATCGGCGTGGCCCGTGAGGATCAGGACCGGCATGTGCGGATCCCGGTCGCGGATCTCGGCGGCCAGCTCGATGCCGCTCATGCCGGGCATGGCCAGATCGGCCACGACGATGTCGTAGCGGTCCCCCTGGAGAAGCCGGAGCGCAGCCTCGCCATCGCCGGCCTCCGTGGTGCTGTGGCCGAATCCGGTCAGGAAGGAGGCCGTCACGTGCCGCACCTGCGGGTCGTCGTCGACGATGAGGACGCGGGCGCGCCGGCCGGCGACCGGGGCGGCACCGGACGCCTCGGCGGCCTGCTCGGGGGCTTGATCGGCGAAGGGCAGAGCCAGCTCGACACGGGTACCGCGCCCGACCACGCTGTCGATCACCAGCCGGCCCTTGGATTGCTGTGCGAGGCCGAACACCATGGCGAGCCCGAGCCCCGTCCCCTGGCCGACCGCCTTGGTTGTGAAGAACGGCTCGCAGACCCGGCGCAGGATCTCCTCCGGTATGCCGGTGCCCTCGTCGGTGACGCTGATGCCCAGATAGGTGCCGTCGGCGATCTCGGGATCGCCGCCGATGCTGAGTTGCCGGGTCGCCACCGTGATGGCGCCCCCGTCCGGCATGGCGTCCCGGGCGTTGATGCAGAGGTTGAGCACGGCGAGTTCGAGCTGGTCCGGATCGACCTGGACCGCCGCAAGACCCTCCTCGAGGTCGGTCCGGACCGTGACGAGGCCGCCGAGGCTGCGCCCGAACAGGTCGCTCATCCCGGTGATCAGGGTGTTCACGTCGACGGCCCGTGCCTGGAGGTCGTGGGCACGGCTGAAGCTGAGGAGGCGCTTCGTCAGGGACGCGCCGCGTTCGGCGGCTCCGCGGGCGTTCTCGATCAGCCGCTGGACCCGCGGTTGGTCGGCAACCTTCGGGGCGGCGAGTTCGAGGCTGCCGAGGATCGCGGTCAGGAGATTGTTGAAATCGTGCGCGATGCCCCCCGCGAGGGTGCCCAGCGCCTGCATCTTGTCCGATTGCCGCAGCCGGGCCTCCAGGGTCCGCTGCTCGGTCACGTCGCGCTCGATCATCGCGAGGTGGCTGATCGAGCCGCCGGCGTCGCGGATCGGCACGCGCGTCACGTGGCTCCACTGCTCGGCCCCCGTCGGGCCATCGCTGATGAGGCTCTCGGCCACCGCCCCGGAGCGGATCGCCGCCTCGTCCGCCGCCGTCACCGGAGCCGCCTTCGGGCCGAGGAGCTCGCCCTCGCGCCGCCCGAGGCAGGCGGCGATGTCGTGGCCGAGGAGGGCGGCCTTGCGGGCGTTCAGCCGCACGAACCGGCCCTGGGCGTCCTTGAAGCTGATCGCGTCCTGGGCGTGGTCGAGGAGGCCGCGCAGGAGCGCCCGCTCGGTGGCGAGGTCCCGGCCGAGGCTATGGCGCTCGAAGGCCTGCCGGACGGTGGAGCGCAGCAGGCCGGCATCCCAGGGCTTGGTGACGTAACCGACGATGCCGCCGCGGTTGAGGGCGGCGATCACCGCGGTGATGTCGGCGTAGCCGGTCAGCAGGATCGCCTGCGCGTCGTGAAAGGTCCGGGCCTCGGCGAGGAGCGCGTCGCCGGTCAGGCCGGGCATGCGCTGGTCGGAGAGCACGACGGCGATGTCGGGCTCGGCGCGCAGGATCTCCAGCGCCTCCGCCGGGCGCGAGGTCGTCAGCACCCGGTAGGACTCCTCGAACAGGTCCTCCAGGGCGATCAGGATATCCGGCTCGTCGTCGACGGCCAGGATCGTCCCTACACCTGCCGTACCGTCACTCATGCACTGGCGCCTGCCGCGGGATCCCGATCACGAAGCAGGCTCCCCCACCCGGGGCCGTCTCCACGGTGAGCGAGCCGCTATGCGCTTGAACGACGCTGTATGCAATCGCAAGACCCAGACCGGTACCGGACCCCACCGGTTTCGTCGTGAAGAACGGCTCGAAGATCTTCTCCCGCAACGTATCCGGGATTCCGGGACCGGTATCGCTGATACGGATCTCGTCGAACTCTGGGCTCGACTGGGTCGTGATCCGGATCGTGCCGCCCTCCGGCATCGCGTCGGCGGCGTTGCCCAGGATGTTCATCACCACCTGATTGAGCAGCGCCGGGGTGCAGTGGATCTCGGCGCGCCCCGCGAAGCTGCGCTCCACGGCGATCCGGTCGCCGAGCTTGTGCTGGATCAGGGCCAGCACCGTCTCGATCGCCTCCGGGACGTTGACCAGGGCACGTTCGCCCTCGTCGAGGCGCGAGAACTTCCGCAGGTTCAGCACGAGATCCTGGATCCGGGTCAGCCCCATCCGCATCGAGCCGACCCGTTGCCGGGCCTTGTCGACGGCGCGGGCGGCCGCGTCCGGCGCGGCATCCGGCAATTCGCCGAGCAGGCGTTCGACCGTGCCCTGATGGGCCAGGATGAAGGCCAGCGGGTTGTTGATCTCGTGCGCGATGCCGGCCACCAGTTCGCCCAGCGACGCCATCTTGGCGGCCTGGACGAGCTTGGACTGCGCCTCGGTGAGTTGGCGATTGGCGTCGGCGAGGTCGCGGTTGGCGCGCTCCAGGGCGTCGGCGAGCCCGGCCCGCGCCTCGGCCGCCTCGGCCTCGGCGCGGGCGCGCTCCACCGCCCGCTCGCGCTCGCCGAACTGGCCGGCGATGCGCCGGTCATCCTCCTCCAGCAGGCGCCGCCGCACGAAGCCGCGCACCCGCAGCGCCAGGACCTCGGCATCGGTCTTCGAGACCACGTCGTCGGCCCCGGCCGCGTAGGCTTCGACGAGGAAAGTCTTGGCCGGATCGCTGCCGGCGATCCCGACGAGGTGGAAGCCCGCACCCGCCGCCTGGCCGGAGCGCCGCTCGCTGATCACCTGGCACAGGGCGAGGCCGTCATAGGCGTGGCCCAGGAGATCGACCGTCACGCAGTCGAAGGCCTCGGCGCCGGCCGCCGCGTCCAGGGCGGCCAGCGCCGCGTCCGGCCCGTCGGCGCTGACCACGTGATGGCCGTCCTGGCCCATCAGGCCGGCGAGGAAGGTCCGGTACGTCGCGCTCCCGTCGATCACCAGGATCCGCCCGCGCCGGAACGCGGCCGCACCCGGGCCCTCGCCCTCGCTCGCGGGGCGACGCTCGCGCAGCAGGGCGCGGATCCGCAGGATCATGAGGTCGCGATCGGCGGATTTCGGCAGGTAGGCGTCGGCGCCGCTCTCGAGGCCCTGACGCTCGCCCCCGCTGCCGCCGGTCAGCATCAGGACGGGGAGGGCCCGGGTGCGCAGGGACAGGCGCATCTGCCGGATCAGCTCGTCGCCGTTCATGCCCGGCAGGTGATAGTCGGCCACCACGAGATCGGGCTGGCTGCGGTTGAGGTGGTCGAGGGCGGTCTCGGCGGAGGCGCAGCGCTCCACGGCGAATCCATGCGCCTCCAGGAGCAGACGCAGCTCCAGGGCCTGCGTCTCCGAATCCTCGACGAGCAGGATCCGGGCCGGCACCTCAACCGTGCCGGCCTCGATCACGGCCGAGCCCCCCCGTCCACGAGGCGCAGGACGTGGTCGGCGATGCGGTCGAGGGGGAGAACGGCCCGGGCGGCCCCGAGCCGTACGGCCGCCGCCGGCATGCCGTAGACGACCGCGGTGCTCTCATGCTCGGCGACGGTCTGGGCGCCGGCCTTCTGCATGTCGGCGAGACCGATGGCTCCGTCCTCGCCCATGCCGGTGAGCAGCACGCCGATGCCGGAGGCTCCGGATTGCCGGGCCATGGACCGGAACAGCACGGTGGCGGCGGGGCGCTGGCCCGAGACCGGCGCGGAGTCGATCACCCGCAGGATCCGGCCGGAGCCGATCTCCAGGTGGCGGTCGCCCGGAGCCACGTAGACGCGGCCGGCTTCGGCCCGCTCCCCGTCCCGGGCCAGCGCCACCGGCAGGGTCACGACGCTGTCGAGCCAGCTGGCGAACCCGTCCATGAAGGCCGCCCCCATGTGCTGGACCACCAGCACCGGCAGCGGGAAATCCTGGGGCAGGGCGCCGATCACCCGCGCCAGCGCCGGGGGGCCGCCCGTCGAGGCGGCGATGCCCAGGAGGCTCGGCGCCTGCCCGGTCAGCTCGGCCGGCGGCGCGTGGGGCGCAGCGACGGCACGGCCCGCCCATTCGGTGCCGATCGGGCGGCGGCGGATGACCGGAACCTGGGCCATGATCCGCAGCTGCGTGCAGATTTCGCCGGCCACGCCCTCATAGCCGGCATGGGTCGTGGCCACCGGCTTCTCGACCACCGACAGGGCCCCGGCCCGCAGCGCGTTCATGGAGATGCGCAGCGAGGAATCCTCGACCGAATCCGCCACGACGACGATCGGTGTCGGGTGCTCGGCCATGATCCGGCGGGTCGTCTCGAGGCCGTCGATGCCCGGAAGGCGGATATCCATCGAGATCACGTCCGGCCGCACGGTCCGGAGCTTGTCGAGGGCCTCCTCGCCGGAGGCGACCGCGGCCACGAGTTCGAGGCGGGGATCGCGGGAGACGATGTGGCGCAGCAGCTCGCGCACCACGAGGCTGTCCTCCACGAGCATCACACGGACGGGGGTCATAGGAGCTGCCCGATCGTATCCAGCAACTGGCGCTGGTCGAACTTCTGCTTGGTGAGGTAGGCGTCGGCGCCGAGATCCAGGCCCCGGGCGACGTCGGCGGCATCCCCGCGGGAGGTCATCAGGATCGTCGGAAGCCGGGCGAAGCGCTCGTCGGCCCGGAGGGCCTTGAGCAGGCCGAACCCGTCGAGCCGTGGCATCTCCACGTCGGCGAGGACCAGGTCCACGGGCTCGATCTCGGCGCGCAGCCGTTCGAGGGCATCCTGCCCGTCGACGCAAACGACCACACGGTAGCCGGCGGCTTCCAAGATGCCCTTCTCCAAGGTCCGGGTGGTGATCGAATCGTCGACGACCAGAATCGTTGCGCGGGCGGATGCGCGCGGCGACACGGGAGTCGTCGAACGTTGAGCCGGCCCCATCGTTCCGAGCGACCCGCCCGGCGCCCCGGCCAGGGCGCGAACCGCGATCCCCTCGGGATCGAGGACCAGGACCGGCACGTCCCCGTGCAGGACCGCCGTGCCGGCGATCAGGCCCGGATCGGCCCCGAAGGCGGGCGCGGGCAGGACCAGGAACGGACGGACGTCGTGCAGACGATCGACCGAAAGGGCCAGACGGCCGCCGCGGGTCCGCAGCACCACGGCGGTCAGCATGCCGGGATCGGCGGGATCGGCCGACTGTCCGAGGATCGCGGCGAGGTCCGTGACCGGGTGGCTCGTCGCCGCATCCCCCTCACCGAGCCGCAGGATCGTCCGCCCCATCGCGACCGGGAGTTCGCCGCGCTTGAGGCGCAGGAGGCGCTCCACGGCGCCCCCCGGCAGCGCGTAGCTGCGCCCGGCCGCCTCGACCAGCAGCAGGCTGCGCCGGGCCGCCGAGAGCGGCAGGCTGAAGATCAGGGCGGTGCCGGCCGGATCGCGCGGCTCCAGGCGGACGCTGCCCATGAGCTGGCGGGCGGCGTCCGCGGCGACCGAGAGGCCGTAGCCGCGCCCCGACAGGGTATCGACCGCCTCGGCGGTGGAGAAGCCGGGCTCGAAGACGAGGCGCAGCAGGGTCTCCGGGTCGGCGGCGGCCGCGGGGCCGAGGAGGCCGCGGGCCCGGGCCGCCGCCTCGATCCGGGCGAGGTCCGGCCCGGGCCCATCGTCGAAGACGGTGACCTGAAGGCGGGAGCCCTGCACTGCGACCGCGAGCCCGAGGCCCAGGGCCTCCGGCTTGCCGGCCGCGCGCCGCACCTCCGGCGCCTCCCAGCCGTGGCTGAGGGCGTTGCGGAGGGCGTGGAGCAGCGGATCCTTCAGGGCCTGCAGCGTGCCACGCTCCACCGGCAGGTCGAGGCCCCGCAGGTCGATATCGACCTCGCGGCCCTGCTCCCGGGCCGTCTCGCGCAGCGACCGGGCCAGCGGCGCCAGCACGGTCTCGGCCGGCACCAGGGCGAGGCGCTCGGCGGCGGCCCGGACGCGGGTCGCCGCCCCCTCGACCGCGCTGGTCGCAGAAGCTTGGCGCCGCGACAGATCCGCGGCCTCCCGGGCGAAAGCGTCGGCGCGGGCCGCGAAGGCGCGCCATTCGGGCCGCTCCGCGCCGGCCCCGGCGGCGATGGTCTCCGCGCCGAGGCGCAGGTCGCGGGCGAGGCGGGCGAGGCGGGCGAGGCCGTCGGCTGCGGGCGCTTGGCCCGCCAGGGTGCTGGCCAGATCGTGGCTCGCCCGGGCCAGCGCCTCGACGGCGTCCGCCGGCACCCGCAGGATGGCGGCGGAGGCTTCGGCCGGCTCGGGGGCCGGCTTCGGCGCAGGCGCGGCCGGTGACGGGGTCGGTGACGGGGCCGATGGCATGGCGGGCGGGCTCGGGGCCGGAGCCGACGCCGGGCCGGGCGGCGGCGTTTCCCCGGGCAGATCGAGGAGGCGCCCGAGCGCCGCCAGGGCATCGGGCGGCATCTCCGGGCCGGCCCCGTCCGTGAGGCCGGCGACGTAGGACTCGATCCGGTCGAGGACGAGGTGGACGGCGTTGGCCGCCTCGCGGTCGAGGGCGGTGGCGCCGGTGCGCACGCCCTCGAACAGGGTCTCGAGGCGGTGGGCGACCGCCTCGACCGCGGGGAGGTCGACGGCGCGCGCCGCCCCCTTCAGGCTGTGGGCCCGGCGGAAGACGTCGTTCCAATCCGGCGTGGCGCTGCCGAGCGCCCCGCGGATCGCCGTGACGTGCTCCCGATGCTCCACATCGAAGGCGGCGAGCAGGAGCTTGCGGATGTCCTCGGCCAAGGGGCGCGCCGCCTCAGTTCCGGTAGCGTTCGGCGAGGGCCATGAGGGCCTGGGCGAGCTCGGTGAGGTTCGCGGAGGCGGCCTCGACCTGCCGGGTGCCGGCCGCGGTCTGCTGGCTGGCCTGGCGGATGTTCTGGAGCGCGCCCATCACCTGCTCGATGCCGAGCTGCTGCTGGTTGGTCGAGGCGACGATCTGCTGGAAGGTCTGGACGTTCTCCTCCACCCGGGCGGTGATCTCCTCGATGGTCCGCTGCGTCGTGTCCGAGCGCGTCTTGCCGGCGGCGGCGCGCTTGACCGCCTCCTCGGTGAGCATCACCGAGGTGTTGATGCCCCGCTGGATCTCGCCCAGGATCCCCGCACCTGGCCGGTGGCCGCCTTGGCCTGATCGGCCAGGAGCTTCATCTCGGAGGCGACCACCGCGAAGCTGCGCCCGCTCTCGCCGGCCGCCGCCGCCTCGATGGCGGCGTTGAGCGCCAGCAGGTGCGTGCGCTCCGAGATGTCGTTGACCGTCTCGATGATGTCGCCGATCGTCTGGGTCTTCTCCGACAGGCTGACGATGTTGCCGGCCACCGCCTCCGCCTGCTCGCGGATCGCCTCCATGGCCTTGGCGGTGTCGGACACGGCGCGCAGGCCCTGGCGGGAGGTCTGCGCGGTCGCCTGGGCGGTGGCGATCACCTCGGTGGCCCGCTTGCTGATCTGCGCGCCCGAATGGGTGATCTCGTCGACCGTGGCCGCCGTCTCCTGCACCGCCGCGAATTGCTGCTCCACCGAGGCCGCCTGCTCCTGCGCCGAGGCGCGGATCTCCGCCGCCGCCGCGTTCAGATCCGCCGTCGCCGCCCGGTTGGTCCGCGCCAGATCCGACAGACCCGCAACCATCGTGTTGAGACGCGCGGAGAGCTGACCGATCTCGTCGCGGCCGCCCGCCGTCAGCTGGCCGGACAGGTCGCCCTCGCCGACGCGGGCGACGAAGGCCATGACCGATTCGAGGGGGCGCACCACCGCGCGGCTGATCAGCCACGTGATCAGGAGCGCCAGCAGCACCGAGGCGCCCAGGGTCAGGTAGATCGAGAGGCGCGAGCGCTCGTAGACCGCCTGCGCGGCGCGCTGGCCCAGGGCCATGCTGCCGTCGAGTTGCGACCGGAGGTTCTTGATCCCGTCGAGGAAGGGCGCCTGCAGGCGGCTGATCTCCGCGTTGCGGGCCTCGACCGCCGCGACATCCTGCTGGGCGATGGCGGCGAACTGCGCTTCGCCCTGGGCCTTGACCTCGCGGAAGAAGCCCTGGACCGTGTTCGCCGCGGCGGCGATGCGGTCCCAGGCCGCGATGCGCTCGGCGGAAATCCCCTGCGCCCGGTACTCGCCGGCGAGCTGGATCGTCGTGGCGAGCCGGTTCTCCACCTGGGCCGCGGTCTGGCGCCAGGCCGTGAGGGTCTCGCCGGTCTGGGCCGGGCGGCCCTGAGCCTGCATCAGCATCCCGATCACGGCGGTGCGGCGCAGGAGACCGAGATCGCGCGCCTCGTTCCCGAGATCGTCGAGCTGGCGCAGGACCGTCATGTCCCGCCGGACGATCGCGTCGGTCGTGTCGCGCACCGCTCCGATCTGCTCAAGGGCGTAGAGCCCGAGCGCCACCACCACGGCGGTGATGGCGAAGAAGCCGAGAAGGATGCGTTTTCCGATCGAGAGCGACACGGGCGGGGAGGGCTCCGGTTGGGGCAGGCGGCCCGTTTCAGGGCAGGGCGCGGCGCAGGAGACGGGGGAGGTCGATGACAACGAAGTCGGGGCGGCCGTCGCCGACCGCTCCGGAGGCGGAGCCCGGCGCATAGACCGAAGCGGCCTCGTTGCCCAAGCCGTCGGGATCGACCGCGGCCTCGCCGGAGGCGGCGACCCGGGCGATGCCGAGCACGCGGTCCACCGCGAGGGCGAGGGGCTGCGGATGGGGCCCGCGCAGCACGATCAGATGACCCTCCGACCCCGCATCCGATGCCGCGTCGGGCCGGCCGAGAGCCCGGGCGAGGCTGAGGACCCCGACGATCCGCCCGGACAGGGCGATGAGGCCGTCCAGCGCCGGCACCGCGCCGGGCATCGGCGTGCAGGGGCGTGACGGGAGGACCTGCGCGACGGCTGCCAGGGGCAGGCCATAACGCTCGCTGCCGCAGGCGCAGACGAGCTGGTCGATGTCCAGGCCGGCGGCCGCCGCGACCGCACCGCGGCGGGCGAGGGCGACCGCGCGCTCGGCGCGCAGATCCCGCTCCGGCCGCGTCCGCGGCCGGGCCTCCTGCGCACTCGGGCGTGCCCCCATCAGGACCTCCTGCTGTCGGTGACGCCGAGCGCGGCGCGGGCCGCGGCCGCACTGGCCGCGATCTCGCCGGCGGAGGCGCCGTCGCCCTCGGGCAGCGCCGTGTCCGGCCCGAGGGCTTGACTCAAGGCGACGGCATTGTCGAGGGCGCGAACGGCCTCGTGCGGGCGCTGCAGCGCGATCAGCAGCAGGCCGAGGTGATAGTGCGCCATCACGAAGCCCCGGTCGAGGTAGAGCGCGGCCCGAAGCGCCCGCTCGGCCTCGGCGTCGCGCCCGAGGGTATGGGCCAGCAGCCCCTCGTAGAAGCGCAGGGCCGTGTCGGTCGGATCTCGATCCAGCGCGGTCCGCAGGGCCCGCCAGGCCGCGCCGGTCTCCCCGGCATCGGCGAGCGTGCGGATGCGGTCGAGCCCTCCCGCCTCCTCCTCGGCCGACCAAGCGTCCGGGGGCCCCGTCTCGGCGGAGATCGTCTCGGCGGAGATCGTCCCGGCTGCGGCATCGGCAGCCGGGTTCGGGGCGGGATCGGCAGCAGCGTCGACGGCCGCGTCGACGGCCGCGGCGGACGGGGTCGGAATCCGGCTGGGCTTCTGGCCGCACGGCTCCGCCCCCTGTGGCGCCGGACGGGGCGGATCCGCCGCCGGCACGGCGGCCAGGGCGAGCGGCGGCGCCTCGGGGCGAGGGCGGTAGGCCACGGTGCCGGGCAGGCTGACGGCGTCGAGGAAGCTCGCGAAGGCGGGACTCGGCTCGGCGTGGCCGAGCAGCAGCCACCCGTCCGGCCGCAGCCTGCGGCCCAGACCGCGCACCACGGCGGCCACCGTCCGGGCCTCGAAGTAGATCAGCACGTTCCGGCAGAGGATCAGGTCGAACGGCTCGCCCTGCGACGGAACGGGGGCGGCAAGGGTGAGCAGGTTGCCCCGCTCGAACCGGACCGGTCCGCGGAATTCCGGCCGCAGGGCGTAGCCGCCCTCGCGCCGGATGCCCGGAGCGGCCGGCAGACGGGTGAAGTAGCGCAGCCGGTCCTCCGGCGGCATCGTCCGCAGGGCCCATCGGCCGTACTCGGCGGCGCGGGCGGTGGCCAGCGCCTCGGTGCTGATATCGGTTCCGAGGATCGAGACCCGCCAGTCGGGCAGGGCATCGCCGAGCAGTTCGTGCACCAGGATCGCCAGGGAATAGGGCTCGGCCCCCGTGGAGCAGCCCGCACTCCAGATGCGCAGGACGCGTTCGGAGCCCCGGGCGGCGATCAGCGCCGGCAGGATCGTCTCGCGCAGCGCCTGGAACTGCTCGGCGTAGCGGAAGAAGAACGTCTCGCCGACGGTGATCTCGGCCTCGAGCCGGGCCCATTCCGCCTCTCCCGACGCGCCGTCAGACAGGAGACCCGCGTAAGCGGCGCAGTCGGCCACGGCCGCGGCGCGGAAGCGGCGGTGCAGCCGCTCGATCAGCAATTCGTCCTTGTCGATGTAGTAATGATGGCCGGTGCGCGCGATGATCCGCGCCTTGAGGGGCGCGTAGGCGGGATCGGCACCCAGATCGGGACGGGGACTACCCGGACGGGCCATCGCGCGGTCAGACGGAGTGCGGCAGCGCGGCGAGACGTTCGGCGGCGGCCCGCGTCAGGGCGTCGACGCGGATGCGTTCCTGCGCGGTCAGGAGACGCTCCGGCGCCAGCGCGTGGACGAGGCGCTCGCCGAGGACCAGCTCGGCGGCGACGCAGCCGTTGAGGGTATCGGCCTCCTCGGCCTGCCGGATCGCGGAGTCCGGGACGGTCATGAGATCCGCGACGCGATCGACGAGATAGGCGACGGCCTCGCCCTGCATCAGCGCGAGGTGGGCGTAGAGGCCGGGCGCCGCGACCGCCGGGCGCAGGCCCAGCAGGGTCGCCAGATCGATCACCGGAACCGGCGCGCCGCCGAGATTGAGGAAGCCGAGGAGCCAGCCTCCGGCCGCGGGGGGCGTGTGGAGATCCGGGAGCGGCAGGATCTCGGCGACCGCGCTGCGGGGCAGGGCGCAGGCCGTGCCGGCGACATCCAGCAGGAGATAGGCCGAACCGCTGCTGGCCACCGCCACCCGCTCCCCTCGTGCTCGGTCGCGGCCGGGCCGGGACGGGACGCGACATAGGCCGAGTTAACGCTCCCGGCAATTGTGCGCTGCAAGGGCGGGGACTGCGGAACCAAGTCTCGTCTGGGCCGCTTATTTTCCGACGCAGCGGCAACGCGCCTGACGAGGTGCGACGCTTTGCCTGCGCCGGTCTACGCCAGGGATTGATGATGAGGAAACTTCTGTTGGCCGCCGCGTCGCTGACGCTCCTCGCGGGCTCCGCCTACGCCCAGGGTAACTCGCCCTACAACGCCTCTGGCGCGCAGGCCGGTGGCCCGCGCGGCGGCATGGAGCGCGCCGGCGAGGCCGCCGCGATGGAGCAGGGCGCCGCTCCGGCCCAGCGTCCGATGATGCGCAAGCGCATGAAGCACAAGAAGATGATGAAGCATCACCGCCGGATGCGCCACAACATGTGATCGAAGGGCCCCAGGGCGTGCCGAAGACGGCACCGCCCGGGTGGCTTGGCCTGTCGCATGCGCGGCAGGCCTTTTTTGTGCCCGCTCGCCGGCGGGCCGGGCGTCCGCGCACCCTTGAATCATAGTTCGGACCGACGGCGGTTGCGGGCCGGCCACAGGCGGTCCAAGCTTGCGCGGCGGCCTTCGACAACGAAAAATGTTCGCAAACGAACATCGGCCGAGCACCGTTACAGCGGTGCGGCGGCCGGAGGCAACGCGAGGGAGTATCGATGTCACGACCGCTCGACCGGAGATCCGACGACAGGGTCGAGGCGACCGGCGTCGAGGGGCGACGCAGCGCCATCGTCACGGCGGTGCGGCAGCGCGGCTTCGTCACCATTGAGGCCCTGGCGACGCAGTTCGGCGTCACCGTCCAGACGATCCGCCGCGACCTCAACGAATTGAGCGCCGAGGGCCGCCTGGAGCGCTATCGCGGCGGCGGCGGCCTGCCGTCGAGCGTCGAGAACATCGACTACGCCGACCGCCGCGTCACCCTGCTGCCGGAGAAGAGCCGGATCGGCCGCCTCGCGGCGAGCCGCATCCCATCGCATTGCTCGGTCTTCATAAACATCGGCACGACCCCGGAGGCCGTCGCCCGGGAGCTGACCCGGCACGACGATCTCAGCATCATCACCAACAACCTCAACGTCGCGATCTCCCTGGCCGAGGCCACCGAGTTCCGCATCGTCGTGGCCGGCGGGACCGTGCGCAACCGCGACGGCGCCGTGCTGGGCCAGCTCACCTGCGACACCCTCAGCCAGTTCCGCGTCGACGTGGCGGTGATCGGCATCAGCGGCATCGACGCCGACGGGGCGCTCCTCGACTACGATTACGAGGAAGTCCGGGCGACGCAGACCATCCTGGCCCATGCCCGCAAGACCTTCCTGGTGGCCGACCACACCAAGTTCGGTCGTCGGCCGATGGTCCAGGTCGGGCGTCTGGAGCAGGTGGACACCTTCTTCACGGACCGGATGCCGCCGGCCGAGGTGGTCGCGCTCATGGAGCGCCAGGGTGTCACCCTCGCGGTGGCCGACAGCGCGGACGAACCGTAACGAACATCCATTTTTTCGCTTGCGAAAACACACGGCCGTGTCAATATTATGCCAATCCGCCATCAGGGCGGCCTTGGAGGAACCATGGCGGCAGCAACGCGCCAGCGCGAGCCGTCCGACGCCTACGATCTCCTGATCGTCGGCGGCGGCATCAACGGCACCGGCATCGCCCGGGACGCAGCCGGCCGGGGCCTGTCGGTCCTGCTGGCCGAGCGCGGGGATCTCGCGGGATTCACGTCGTCCTCCTCGACGAAGCTGATCCATGGCGGCCTGCGCTACCTCGAATATTACGAGTTCCGTCTCGTCCGGGAGGCGCTGGCGGAGCGCGAACGGCTGCTGCGGCTCGCGCCGCACGTGATCTGGCCGCTGCGCTTCGTGCTGCCCCACGACGAGGGCCTGCGCCCGGCCTGGATGCTGCGGCTCGGCCTGTTCCTCTACGATCATCTGGCGCGGCTGCGGACGCTGCCGGGCTCCCACGGCGTCGACCTGCGCAGCTCCGATTACGGCGCGCCGCTGCAGAAGCGCCTCAAGCGCGGCTTCGTCTATTCCGACTGCTGGGTCGAGGACAGCCGCCTCGTCGTGCTCAACGCCATGGATGCCCGCGAGCGCGGCGCCACGGTGCTGACCCGCACCGGCGTCGTCTCGGCCCGGCGCGAGGGCGACGGCTGGGTCGCGACGCTGCGCGACGAGCGCGGCGGGACCGAGCGCACCGTCCGGGCCAGGGCGGTGGTGAATGCCGCCGGCCCCTGGGTCAGCGAGACGCTCGGCGGCACGCTGGGCATCAACAGCCGCGCGGCGGTCCGCCTGATCAAGGGCAGCCACATCGTGGTCAAGCGCCTGTTCGCGGGCGATCAGGCCTACATCCTGCAGCAGCCCGACAAGCGCATCATCTTCGCGATTCCCTACGAACGGGACTTCACGCTGATCGGCACCACCGACGTCCCCTACGAAGGCGAGCCCGGCCCGGTCTCGATCTCGCCGGAAGAGACCGACTACCTGTGCGGCTGCATCAACCGCTCCTTCGACACCAAGATCACCCCGGCCGATGTGGTCTGGAGCTATTCGGGCGTGCGCCCGCTCTACGACGACGCGGCCGAGAACGCCTCGGCGGTGACCCGCGACTACGTCCTTGACGTCGAGGACCAGGGCGGACGGGCGGCGGTGCTCTCGGTCTTCGGCGGCAAGATCACCACCTACCGGCGGCTCGCCGAGCACGCGCTGGAGAAGCTGAAGCCGTACTTCCCGGCGCTCAGGAAGACCTGGACCGGCGACGCGGTCCTGCCCGGGGGCGCCATGAAGGATGCCGATTTCGACCAGTTCCTCGCCAAGCTGAGGGCCGAGAAGCCGTTCCTGCCCGACGAGACCGCCCGGCGCCTCGCCCGCGCCTACGGCACCCGGGCCCGGGACATCGTCGGGACCGCGCAATCCATGGCCGATCTCGGCGAGGTCTTCGACGGCGGGCTCACGGCGGCCGAGGTCGATTACCTGCGCACCGAGGAATGGGCCGTGACCGCCGAGGATATCCTCTGGCGGCGCTCCAAGCTCGGCCTGCGCACCAGCGCGGACAGCGCGGCGCGCCTGACCGCCTACCTCGACCGCAAGGCCGAGGCAGCCTGATCTTTTCGGCCTCGATCCGGCGCCAGACCGGTCGGGCATCACAGGGGAGGGAACGATGAGCCGTTACGTCGGGGCCATCGACCAGGGCACCACGAGCAGCCGCTTCATCGTGTTCGACCGCGAGGGCAGCGTGATCGCGCTGGCCCAGGCCGAGCATGCGCAGATCTACCCGGCCCCGGGCCATGTCGAGCATGACGCCGGCGAGATCTGGACCAAGACGCAGGCGGTGATGCGCGAGGCGCTGGAGAAAGGCGGGCTCCAGCCCTCCGATCTGGCGGCCGTGGGCATCACCAACCAGCGCGAGACCACGCTGATCTGGGACCGGACGACCGGCAAGCCCCTGCACAATGCCCTGGTCTGGCAGGACACCCGCAACGACCGGCTGGTGGGCGAGTTTGCCCGCGACGGCGGCCGCGACCGGTTCCGGGATCTCACCGGCCTGCCGCTGGCGAGCTATTTCTCCGGACTCAAACTCCGCTGGCTCCTCGACCACGTCGCGGGGGCCCGGGAGAAGGCCGAAGCCGGCGACGTGCTGTTCGGCAACATCGACACCTGGCTCGTCTGGAACCTGACCGGCGGGACGGAGGGCGGCCTTCACGTCACCGACGTGACCAATGCCAGCCGCACGCAGCTCATGTCGCTCAAGACCCTCGACTGGGACGACGGCATGCTTGAGACCTTCGGCATCCCGCGGGCGATGCTGCCGAAG
Source organism: Methylobacterium sp. XJLW (assembly GCF_003254375.1). Classification (NCBI taxonomy): domain Bacteria; kingdom Pseudomonadati; phylum Pseudomonadota; class Alphaproteobacteria; order Hyphomicrobiales; family Methylobacteriaceae; genus Methylobacterium; species Methylobacterium sp. XJLW. The sequence continues at coordinate 4,355,827 of NZ_CP016429.1, forward strand.
ATCGTCTCGTCGAGCGAGGTCTACGGGGAGACCAAGGCGCCCTTCGCCGGCGTGCCGATCGCCGGCATCCTGGGCGACCAGCAGGCGGCGCTGTTCGGCCAGACCTGCTTCGCGCCGGGCGAGGCCAAGAACACCTACGGCACCGGCTGCTTCGCGCTGATGAACACCGGCACCGAGCCGGTCCCGTCGAAGGCCGGCCTCGTCACCACGCTGGCCTACCGCCTCGACGGGCAGAAGCCGGCCTACGCCCTCGAAGGCTCGATCGCCATCACGGGCGCCCTGGTGCAGTGGCTGCGCGACAACCTGCACATGATCAAGGATTCCGCCGAGGTCGAGACGCTCGCCACGACGGTCGAGGACAACGGCGGCGTCTACTTCGTGCCGGCCTTCTCGGGGCTCTACGCCCCGCACTGGAACGAGGGTGCCCGCGGCCTGATCATCGGGCTTACCCGCTACGTCAACCGCGGCCACATCGCCCGCTCGGTGCTGGAGGCGACCGCCTTCCAGACCCGCGAGGTGCTGCAGGCGATGGCCAAGGATTCCGGCATCCCGGTGAAGGAGTTGCGGGCCGATGGCGGCATGGTCGCCAACAACACGCTCATGCAGTTCCAGTCCGACCTGCTCGACGTGCCGGTGGTGCGCCCGAAGGTGGCCGAGACCACCGCGCTCGGCGCCGCCTACGCGGCGGGCCTCGCGGTCGGCTACTGGAAGGGGCTCGACGATCTCAAGCGCAACTGGGGCGTCGACAAGCGCTGGACGCCGAAGATGGATGCCGGCCAGCGCGAGAAGATCGCCGCGGCCTGGGGCCGGGCGGTGCAGCGCTCCTTCGACTGGAAGACCGACGAGGATTGACGAACGGCTCTCGGGCCCGTGCGCGGGCTCGGGGTCCGTCGTGATCCGATCCCGCCCGCCGCGACCTCATCCTGAGGTGGGGCGCAGCCGCCTCGAAGGAGGCCTCCACAGATCGCGCGGCCGGCTGGAGGCTCTTTCCAGGCGGCCGCTCCGCGCCCGCATCTCAGGATGCGGGTGAAGACCGGAAACGGTCGGACATTCGGTGACCGCCTTCGGCGGCCACACGCTCGCACAAGCTTTTAACTCTTACAAAAAAGCAGCGAACGGGGGAGACAAGACTATGACATCACCATTCCTGGGCGAATTTCTGGGTACGATGACCTTGATCGTGCTCGGCGACGGCGTGGTCGCGGGCGCCCTGCTCAAGCACTCCAAGGGCGAGAATGCCGGCTGGATCGCCATCACGGCAGGCTGGGCCTTCGCGGTCCTCGCCGGGGTGTTCGTGGCCAACGCCACCGGCAGCGCCGACGCCCACATCAACCCCGCGGTCACGGTGGCGGGCGCCGTCAGTTCCGGCGATTTCAGCAAGCTTGCCACCTACATTCCCGCCCAGATGCTCGGCGCCTTCGTGGGCGCCGTGATCGTCTGGCTCCACTATCTGCCGCATTGGGGCGCGACCCAGGATACCGGCCTCAAGCTCGCCTGCTTCTGCACCGGTCCGGCGATCCGCGACGCCAAGGCCAACTGGCTCTCCGAGATCATCGCGACCTTCTTCCTGATCCTGACGATCTCCGCCCTCGTGACCACCACGCTAGGTTCCGCGGGGGCGATCCCGCGGGGCGTCGCACCCTACATGGTCGGCATGCTGGTCTGGGGCATCGGCCTGTCGCTCGGCGGCACCACCGGCTACGCCATCAACCCGGCCCGCGACCTCGGGCCGCGCATCGCCCACGCGGTCCTGCCCATCGCCGGCAAGGGCTCCTCCGACTGGGGCTACGCGCTGATTCCCGTGGCCGGCCCCGTGGTCGGGGCCGTGCTGGCCGGGCTGTTCGTACGCCTGCTCGGGATCTGACGGAAATCCCGCACCCTCAACCGCCGCGGGGCGGCCCGGCGTCGCGGCGGTTTGCGGCGCGACGCCTTGGGCCTTAAATCAGGGCGATCCCGACCGCGCCCACGGGCGCCTCCCCGCGGTGTGGCAGCCCCCGACCCATGGCCGTCGTCCTCGACATCCTGAAGAACGATCCGCGCACCGCGCGCCTGCGCCATCCCGAGAAGGCGCACCGGCCCGACCAGCCCGTCCAGGCCAAGAAGCCGGACTGGATCCGCGTGAAGGCGCCCGGCTCCAAGGCCTGGACCGAGACGCAGAAGATCGTGCGCGAGCACGGCCTCGTCACGGTCTGCGAGGAGGCCGGCTGCCCCAATATCGGCGAGTGCTGGGAGAAGCGGCACGCCACCTTCATGATCATGGGCGACACCTGCACGCGGGCCTGCGCCTTCTGCAACGTCCGCACCGGGCTGCCCGACGCCCTCGACGCCGGGGAGCCCGAGAAGATCGCCGATTCGGTGGCGAAGCTCGGCCTGCACCACGTGGTGATCACCTCGGTGGACCGGGACGACCTGAAGGACGGCGGCGCCGAGCACTTCGCCCGCACCATCGCGGCGATCCGCCGGGCGAGCCCCGGCACGACCGTCGAGATCCTGACCCCCGACTTCCTGCGCAAGGACGGGGCTCTGGAGGTCGTCGTCGCCGCCAAGCCCGACGTGTTCAACCACAACCTCGAGACGGTCCCGGCCAAGTACCTGACGGTGCGGCCCGGCGCCCGCTACTTCCACTCGGTGCGCCTGCTCCAGCGGGTGAAGGAGCTCGACCCGACGATCTTCACCAAGTCCGGCATCATGGTCGGGCTCGGCGAGGAGCGGAACGAGGTGCTCCAGCTGATGGACGACCTGCGCTCGGCCGACGTCGACTTCCTGACCATCGGCCAGTATCTACAGCCGTCGAAGAAGCACCACGAGGTCGTGCGCTTCGTGCCGCCCGACGAATTCAAGGCCTACGAGACCACCGCTTACGCCAAGGGCTTCCTGCTGGTCTCGGCCACACCGCTCACCCGCTCGTCGCACCACGCCGGCGAGGACTTTTCGCGCCTTCAGGCGGCCCGCCTCGCGAAACTGTCGCCCGCGCTCTCGGCCTGAGGAAATCCCAACACCATGCCGTCCTTCCGGGTCACCCGCGCGGTGAAGCACACGCCGCAGCAGATGTACGACCTCGTCGCCGACGTGGAGCGCTATCCCGAGTTCCTGCCGCTCTGCGAATCCCTGCGGATCATCCGCCGCCAGGACATGCCCGACGGCGGCCAAGTGCTGATCGCCGAGATGGGCGTGGGCTACAAGGCGATCCGCGAGCGATTCACCACCCGGGTCACCCTCGATCCCGCGAACCTCAAGATCGTGGCCGAGTATATCGACGGTCCGTTCCGGCATCTGGAAAACCGCTGGCTCTTCAAGGATGCGCCGAACGGGGGGTGCAACGTCGACTTCTTCATCACCTACGAGTTCAAGAGCCGCACCCTGGGGCTCCTCATGGGCACGATGTTCGACCGGGCCTTCCGCAAGTTCACCGACGCCTTCGAGGGGCGCGCCAACCGGATGTACGGCGCCGGAGCATAGGCCGCACCGTCAACGCGCCGCGAAGCCCGCAGGGCCGGCCCTGGATGGCTCCGCCGCGTTCGGGGAAGGGGCGTCAGGCGCGCAGCGGCGCACGCACGTGCTCGGGCCGCACGCCCATGCCGATCATCCGCGCCGGCAGGACCTGCAGTCGCGGCAGGGCATCGAGGAGGCGCAGCGCCAGGGGCGCCCGGAACGGCGCATCGGCCGCGAGGGACGCGGCGATCACCCGGGACTGGATCATCCGCTGGAGCGCCTGGGTCGCCCGGACCGGGAACATCCGCCGGGCCTGGACCCGGGCGAGATCGGCCTCCGAGAGCCGGCCGGCCCGCAGGGGCTCGACCAGGAGGTTGGCCGCCGCCACCGCATCCTGGATCGCCAGGTTGATCCCGACGCCGCCCACGGGCGACATCGCGTGCGCGGCATCGCCGATACAGAGCAGCCCGGGTCGGTACCAGCGGTCGAGCCGGTCGACGGTGACGGTCAGGAGCTTGACGTCGTCCCAATCGGCGATGGCCGCGGTGCGGTCGGCCAGGAACGGCGCGATCGCCGCCACCGCCGCGCGGAAGGCCGGCAGGCCCTTCGCGCGGAGCTCCGCGTCGCCGCCCTTCGGCACCACGTAGGCGCATTGCCATAGGTCGCCCCGGTCGAGGGTGATCAGGATCCGCCCCGGACCGAACCGTCCGGCCGCCGCCTCCGGGTCGCCATCCCGGCGCGGCAGGCGGAACCACAGCACGTCGATCGGCGCCCCGAAGGCCCGGGGCGTAAAGCCCGCGCGCGCGCGCATCCGCGAGTGACGGCCATCCGCACAGAGCACGAGATCGGACCGGATCTCCACCGGCCTATCCGGCCCATCGGCCCGCACGCCCGCGATCCGACCATCCGCCTCGATGAGATCGCGGGCCTCGGTCCGGCGGAGCAGCCGGAACCCCGAATACTGGGCCGCCGCGCCGGCCAGAAAATCCAAAAAGTCCCATTGCGGCATGAAGGACAGGAAGCGGTTCCGGGTCGGCAGCCGGCTGAAATCGGCGACCCGGTAGCTGCGTCCGTCGACGACGCCCGAAAAGGTCTCGACGCGCCGCTGGGGGAGGGCGCGGAAGCGCTCCGTGAAGCCCAGCTCGTCCATCAGGTCGAGGGTCGAGGGGTGGATCGTGTCGCCGCGGAAGTCGCGCAGGAAATCCGCGTGCTTCTCCAGGACGGTCACGTCGATCCCGGCGCGGGCGAAGAGCAGTCCGGCCATCATCCCGGCCGGGCCGCCGCCGACGATGCAGAGGCGCGTCGTCACCCTGTCCATGGACGTCCCTCCCGGGTTGCGGTCAGCCGCGAATGGCCTCCTCCAGAAGGCCGAGGGCGTCGGCGACCGCGGCGCAGCGGATGCCCGCGCGTCCGAGATCGCCGTAGCGACGCTCCAGAAGGCGGATGCCGCCCTCCCGCTGGGCGAGGCCGAAATGCACGAGTCCGACCGGTTTCTCGGCGCTGCCGCCGCCGGGTCCGGCAATGCCGGTGATCGCCACCGCGACGGAGGCCCGCGATGCGGCGAGTGCGCCCGCGGCCATCGCTCCCGCCACCGGCGCGCTCACGGCACCGTGCTGGCGGATCAGATCCATCGGCACGCCGATGGCTTCGGCCTTGGCCTCGTTCGAGTAGGTGACGAACCCGCGCTCCACGACGGCCGAGGAACCCGGTACCGCGGTCAGCAGGCCCGCCACGAGCCCGCCCGTGCAGGATTCGGCCGTGGCGATGGTGCGCCGGGCCGCCGTGAAGGCCGCCACCAGCGCCTCGGCCCGCGCGAGAAGCTCTGCGTCTTCGATCATCGCGAACGGGCTCCCGTCGGGCGGCCGCGCCCTATCTCGTGTTGTGACCCAAGGCCGAGCCCGGCTCAAGGACCGGCGGCCGCCATCGGAGACACCCATCCATGATCTTCCCCGCGACCACGGCCGTCTTTGCCGGGCTGCTCGCCCTCGTGTACCTCGGCCTCTCGGGCTGGGTGATGGCGAGCCGCGTCTCCGGCAACGTGCTGTTCGGGGACGGGGGCGACGAGACGATGCTCAAGCGCGTCCGCTCGCACGCCAATTTCGCGGAATACGTGCCCCTGGCGCTCATCGTCATCGGCCTTCTGGAGGCGGGCGGCGGCGGGCACACTCTGGTCCAGGCCCTGCTGATCGCCCTGCTGGTCGGCCGGATCCTGCACCCGATCGGGATGTTCGCGCCCCCGAACTCCCCGCGGCAGTTCGCCTGCCGAGGCGGCGGCATCCTGCTGACGATGGCGGCTTTGGCCATCGCGGCAATCGCGCTGCTGCTGCGGGTGGCCTAGGGCCGGCGGTCGCGCGGCTCGGCAGCCTCGGAGGCCGCTTTCGACACGGCGCAGTCGGGATGCGGCACGACTTGCTTTCCCGCGCGCCGGCCTTCCACTGCCTCGATGCGCATCAATCGGACCGAGCTCGCCGATCTCGGAACCTTCCTCGCCATCGCGCGCCATCGCAACTTTCGGCGTGCGGGCCTGGAGCTTGGCGTCAGCGCCTCCGCGTTGAGCCACGCGCTCAAATCGATGGAGGCGCGCCTCGGCGTGCGGCTGGTCAACCGCACCAGCCGCAGCGTCACCCTTACCGCGGCAGGGGAAGATCTGCTCGCGTCCCTGGATGCGCCTTTCGCAGCGATCGGCTGCGCACTCGACCTGCTCAATCAGCACCGCGAGCCGGCCAAAGCCACAGGCCGGATCCGCCTCAATGTGCTCGAACATGCGAGCACGCTGCTGCTCGCCCCTGTGCTGCCCCTCTTCCACGTACGCCATCCGCGGGTCGAGATCGACGTCCGGGTGTCCAACGACCTGCTCGACGTGGTGGACGCCGGAGCCGATGCGGGCATTCGGTATGGCGGAACGGTTCCCCAGGACATGGTGGCACAGCGCCTGTCGGCCGATCTGCGCTGGGTCGTGGTCGGTCGGCCGTCCTACCTTGAGCGCCACGGGACGCCCGATCATCCCCGCGACCTCGCGGCTCACCGATGCCTGCGCATCCGCCTCGGCGACGACAGCCTCTACCGATGGGAGTTCGAGAGGGAGGGCGAGACGATCGCGCTCGACGTTCCAGGGGCGGTCACGCTCGACAACACGCAATTCGCCCTGACCCTGGCGGCGGCGGGCGGCGGGCTTGCCTATCTTCCGGAACCCTGCGTCGGACCGTCAGTCGCCCGCGGCGAGCTACGCATCGTGCTGGCAGACTGGGTCGTCGCGGGGGCCGGCTTCCACCTCTACTATCCCGGACGTCGCCAGTTGCCGACGGGATTGCGGCTCCTCGTCGACCTGATCCGCGAGGTGAGACCGCTTGGCCTGTAAGGCCAATGCCATTCGGCGATGAACTCCGCTCATCGCCTCATTGAAGGGGACACGGCTGACCCGAACGCTGCGCGATGTCTACGTCAGGCCCCTCATCGAGGTCAGCGAGGACATCAGGACATGCGCCGTTTCCCAGGAAAGGTCGCTTTCGTCACGGGCGCCGCCAGCGGCATCGGCCGGGCTACCGCCATCGCCTTCGCGAGGGAGGGGGCTCAGGTCGCGATCACGGACCGCACCGAGGCGCCGCTGGAGGAGCTGCGGGCCGAGATCGAAGCGGACGGCGGCGCGGTGCTGGCGATCCGCTGCGACGTGTCGGTCCCGGCGGACGTGGAAGCAGCGGTGGCTAGCACCGTCGCGCAGTTCGGCCGCCTCGACTGCGCCTTCAACAATGCAGGCATCGAGAACAAGGCCGCTCCGGTCCACGAGATCGCTCTGGATGAGTGGGACCGGATCCTCGACGTCAACCTGCGCGGCACATTCCTGTGCATGAAGCAGGAGATCGCTCAGATGCTGCGCCAGGGCAGCGGCGTGGTGGTGAACACCGCGTCCGGTGCGGCCATCAGGGGCGTGGCGGGAGGGGCGAGCTATGCCGCCTCCAAGCACGCGCTCATCGGCCTCACCAAGTCCGCCGCCCTCGACTATGCGAAGTCGAACATCCGGGTGAACGCCGTCCTGCCGGGGAACATCGAGACGTCGATGATGGACCGCTTCACCGGCGGCGACATCCAGAAAGCCATCGCTCTTGAGCCGGTCGGGCGACTGGGCAAGCCCGAGGAGATCGCGGACGCCGTCCTATGGATGTGTTCGGACCTCGGTTCGTTTGTGACCGGCGCGTCGATCTCGGTCGATGGAGGCTGGTCGCTCTAGGCGACGTCCGGAACGCAGGAGAATCGATTCGATGGACATCAAGCGCAGCGGAAGCCAGCCGTCGGGTCAGGGACCGTCCGCGTGGTTCACCGGCACGGTCCGGATCGACCCACTTCACAGCGCCCCCGATCCGGCCCGGGTTGCCATGGCGAGCGTGACCTTCGAGCCGGGTGCGCGCACGGCGTGGCACACACACCCGCTCGGCCAGACGCTGATCGTCACGTTCGGGCGCGGGTGGGTCCAACGTGAAGGCGGCCCCATCGAGGAGATCGCACCGGGCGACGTCGTCTGGTTCGAGCCGAACGAGCGACACTGGCACGGAGCGACCGCGTCCACGGCGATGACACATATCGCCATCCAGGAGCGCCTGGACGGCGAGGCGGTGACGTGGATGGAACAGGTCACGGACGGGGCGTACGACGGTCCCTGAGCCCGTGATGCGAAGTCCGCCTTTGACGTTCGGCCGCCGACGGCAGACCGTCGCAACGCCACCCAGGGCAGCGCCTCCGAGGGTCGCGCCGCCGATCCACACCCGAGGCTTCGGGCTCGATGGGCCGCCGGCGCGCCGACGACGTCAGCCCTGCCGCATCGCGGTCTCGGCCTGCGCATCGAGGGCGGGACCGTCCTCCTCGGGCAGCCGCACGGTCGCGGCGGCCTGGGCGGCGAGGCCTTCGGCCCGGCCGACGAAGCCGAGCTTCTCGGTGGTCGTCGCCTTGATGGAGACCGCCGAGAGCGGCACGCCCGCGATGGCGGCGATGCGCGCGCGGATCTCCTCGCGGTGCTTCCCGATGCGCGGCGCCTCGGCCAGCACGGTGATGTCGAGGTGGTCGATGCGGCCGCCGCGGGCACGGACCAGCCCGCAGGCATGGGCCAGGAACTGGTCCGAGGACGCCCCGCGCCAGCGCTCGTCGGAGGGCGGGAAATGGGTGCCGATGTCGCCGTCCGCGATGGCGCCGAGCAGCGCATCGGTCAGGGCGTGCAGCGCCACGTCGCCGTCGGAATGGGCGAGGACGCCCCGATCCGCGGGGATCTTCACGCCGCCCAGCCAGACATGGTCGCCGGTGGTGAAGGCGTGCACGTCGAAGCCGGTGCCGAGGCGGGTCACGTAGGTGGTCATGGCGCGGGCTCCCGGCGCTGGCAATTCGGTGGTCTCGGTCGCGAAGGCGCGGTCCGCCTCGATCAGGTCGGCGGGCTGGGTGATCTTGCGGTTGGCGACGTCGCCCGCAAAGACCACCACCGGCAGGCCGGCCCATTCGGCGAGCGCGCCGTCGTCGGTGAAGCCGTCGAGGCCCTGCGCGGCGGCGTCCCGGTGGGCGGCGAGCAGCGGACCGAAGGTGAAGGCCTGGGGCGTCTGCACCGCGCGGAGGTGCTCCCGGGGCGGCGTCTCGTGCACCCGGCCGATGCCGGGCGCGATATCGACGACGCGCTTGACCGTGTCGGTCACCGGGACGCCGGGTACGGCCGCGCCGTGATCCCGCCCCGCCGCGATCGCCCGGGCGATGAGCGCGGCGTCCACATAGGGGCGCGCCGCGTCGTGGACCAGAACGATCTCGGGCGCCGACCCGACCGCCAGGGCTTCGAGCCCGGCGCGCACGGAGAGCTGGCGGGTCGCCCCGCCCGCCACCGGCGCCGTGATCTTCGCGCGGATTGCGGGTGGAAGTTCGTCCAGGCAGTTCCGGAAGAAGTCCGCCGCGTCGGCGGCGATCACCGGCTGGATGCGCGCGATCCCGTCATCCGCGGCGAGGGCCGCCAGGGTGCGGGTGAGGACCGCCTGTCCGCCGACCCGGCGGTACTGCTTGGGCGTGCCGCCGCCGATGCGGATACCGCGGCCCGCGGCCACCACCACCGCGGCGACGCCGGCTCCCGCGCTGGCGGGTCCGATGGCTGGCGTGCCGGTGGCGGACATGGGCGACGAACTCGTGAGGGCCTGAGGAGCGGAGGGGCGGCCGGCGCGCGGGCCAGCGCTGCCGCCGGAAGCCTGCCGCAGAGGGTGCCCGTCGTTTAAGCGGGGGAGGGCCCGAAATCAACGCGCGGTCCCGCTTGCCAGCGGGCCGGGCTTGCCTCATTGTTGTGCAGAATGACGACTGACCATTATTTGAGCGCGCTGCGCCGCGAAGGTGCGAAGGCAGGAGCGGCAGACGCCGCCCCGCTCTGCCTGCTTGCCCCGCTTTCGGGCGTCACCGACCTGCACATGCGCCGCATCGCCCGCCGCTGCGGCGCCGACGCGGTCATCTCCGAGATGGTGGCGGCGCGGGAACTCACCCGCGGCTCCGGCGAGGCCACCCTGCGCGCGGAAGGCTCCGGCGTCGACCTGCACGTGGTCCAGCTCGCGGGCTGCGAGGCCGCCCCGATGGCGGAGGCGGCCCGTCTGGCGGAGGCCGGGGGCGCCCACGTGATCGACGTGAACATGGGCTGCCCGGCCAAGATCGTCACGGGGATCGCGTCAGGCTCGGCGCTGATGCGCGACCTCGACCACGCCGAGCGCCTGCTCGCGGCCGTGCGGGGCGCGGTGTCGGTCCCGGTGACCGTGAAGATGCGCCTCGGCTGGGACGACGCGAACCGCAACGCCGCCGATCTCGCCGCCCGCGCCGAGCGGCTGGGCCTCAACGCCGTGACCGTCCACGGGCGGACCCGGCAGCAATTCTACAAGGGCCGCGCCGACTGGGCGGCGATCCGCTCGGTGGTCGCGGCGGTGTCGATCCCGGTGATCGCCAACGGCGACGTGACCGACCTCGCCAGCGCCCGGGCCTGCCTCGCGGCGTCCGGGGCGGCGGGGGTGATGATCGGCCGGGCGGCGACCGGCCGGCCCTGGCTGGTCGGGCACATCGCGTCGGCCCTGGCCGGGCGGCCGATGCCCCAACCGGCGCGGGCCGATCAGGCCTCCCTGGCCGCCGAGCACTATGCGGGGCTCCTGTCGCTCTACGGCCGGGACATGGGCGTGCGGCACGCGCGCAAGCACCTCGCCGCCTATGCCGAGACCGGAGGGGCGCTGGACCCGGCCGAGCGCGCGGCGCTGCTCACCACCACCGATCCGGCGACGGCCCAGGCCCTGCTGGCCCGCGCCTTTGCAGGCTCGGCGGATCCTGTCCAGGAGGCCGCGTGAGCGACGATTCCCTCCCGCAGGCGACCGGCAGCCGGCGCGACACCGCCGCCGAGGCCGTGCTCAACGCCCTGCCGCTGCCGGTCCTGACCATCGGCGGCGACGAGCAGATCCTCCACTGCAACCACGCCGCGGAGGCCTTCTTCGACTATTCGGCGCGGCTGATGCAGCGCCGGCGGCTCCGCGACATCATCCCCTTCGCCTCGCCGATCATCGCCCTGGTGGCCGAGGTCCGGCGGCGGCGCGCCAGCGTCAGCGAGTACCGGGTCGAGCTGACCCAGCCCCGCCTCGGCCTGGAGCGCAGCGTCGACGTGTTCGCGACGCCGCTCGGCGACGACGGCGACGCCGTGGTGATGATGCTCCAGGAGCGGACCATCGCCGACAAGATGAACCGCCAGCTCACCCATCGCGGGGCGGCGCGCTCGATGGTGGCGCTGGGCGCGATGATGGCCCACGAGATCAAGAACCCGCTCGCCGGCATCCGCGGCGCGGCGCAGCTCCTGGAGAGCACCGGCGCCGAGGAGGACCGGCTGCTCACCCGCCTGATCTGCGACGAATCCGACCGGATCGTCCGCATCGTCGAGCGCATGGAGCTGTTCGGCGACGAGCGCCCCTCGGATCGCGGTGCCGTCAACGTTCACGGGGTGCTCGATCAGGTGAAGCGCTCGGCGCAGTCGGGCTTCGCACGGCATATCCGCTTCATCGAGACCTACGACCCGTCGCTGCCGCCGGTTCTCGGCAACCGCGACCAGCTGATCCAGGTGATCCTGAACCTCGTGAAGAACGCCGCGGAGGCGATCGGCCCGGACGCGGTCGAGGGCGAGATCACCCTGTCGACCGCCTTCCGCACCGGCCTGCGCCTGCAGGTACCGGGCTCCCGCGAGCGGGTCAGCCTGCCGATCGAGGTGGCCGTGCGCGACAACGGCCCGGGCATCTCGGCCGACCTGCTGCCGGACCTGTTCGATCCGTTCGTCACCACCAAGGCACAAGGCTCCGGCCTCGGTCTTGCATTGGTGGCCAAGATCGTCGGCGATCACGGTGGGATCGTCGAATGCGATCCTGCCCCGCGCCGCACGGCGTTCCGCATCCTTCTGCCGATGTCGAGTGCCCGGGACGGGCGCGAATCGGCGGTCGATCCGTGATGTCGATCCCCGAATCCGGCCCCCCGTCGGAGGTCTGAGTAGAGAGTCATGCCGAACGGCCACATCATCGTCGCCGACGACGACGCCGCAATCCGCACCGTGCTCAACCAAGCGCTGTCACGGGCGGGCTACGAGGTTCGCTCGACGGGCAATTGCGCCACCCTCTGGCGCTGGGTCGCGCAGGGGGAGGGCGACCTCGTCATCACCGACGTGGTGATGCCCGACGAGAACGTGTTCGACCTGCTGCCGCGCATCAAGCGCGTGCGGCCGGAGCTGCCGATCATCGTCATGAGCGCGCAGAACACCTTCATGACGGCGATCCGCGCCTCGGAGCGGGGTGCCTACGAGTACCTGCCCAAGCCCTTCGACCTGAAGGAGCTGATCGCCATCGTCGGCCGGGCGCTCTCGCGTCCCCGCGGCGCGGCGCCGGCCGGGGCGCCCCCCGAGAACGAGGACATCCCGCTGGTCGGGCGCTCGCCCGCCATGCAGGAGATCTACCGGGCGCTGGCCCGGCTGATGCCGACCGACCTCACCGTGATGATCACCGGCGAGTCCGGCACCGGCAAGGAGCTGGTCGCCCGGGCGCTGCACGATTACGGCCGCCGCCGCACCGGCCCGTTCGTGCCGGTCAACATGGCGGCGATCCCGCGCGACCTGATCGAATCCGAGCTGTTCGGCCACGAGAAGGGCGCCTTCACGGGGGCCCTACAGCGCTCCGCGGGCCGGTTCGAGCAGGCCGAGGGCGGGACGCTGTTCCTCGACGAGATCGGCGACATGCCCATGGAGGCGCAGACCCGGCTGCTGCGCGTCCTCCAGCAGGGCGAGTACACGACCGTGGGCGGGCGCGTCCCGATCCGCACCAACGTCCGGATCATCGCGGCCACCAACAAGGACCTGCGGGTCTCGATCCAGCAGGGCATCTTCCGCGAGGACCTGTTCTTCCGCCTCAACGTCGTGCCCCTGCGGCTGCCGGCCCTGCGCGAGCGCTCCGAGGACGTGCCGGACCTCGTCCGCCACTTCTTCGTGCTGGTCGAGCGCGAGGGCCTGACCCGGAAGACCCTCGACGGGGACGCCATGGAGCGTCTCAAGCGCTACCGCTGGCCGGGCAACGTCCGCGAGTTGGAGAACCTCGTCCGCCGGCTGGCCGCCCTCTACCCGCAGGAGACGATCACCGGCCCGGTGATCGAGGCCGAGCTCGACACCCTTCCGCTGGCGACGCCCGCGGCCCCGGCCGCCAACGGCGCGGCCCGCAAGGCCAACGGGGAGTCCGAGAGCCTGTCCAGCGCGGTGGAGCGCCACCTCTCGGATTATTTCTCCGGCTATCGGGACACCCTGCCACCCCCCGGGCTGTATCACCGGATCCTGCGGGAGATCGAAGGCCCGCTGATCGGCGCGGCGCTCGCCGCCACCCGCGGCAACCAGATCCGCGCGGCGGAACTGCTCGGCGTCAACCGCAACACCCTGCGCAAGAAGGTCCGCGACCTCGACCTGCAGGTGTTCCGCACGGCGCGTTAGCGGCGGCCGGCCGGACGGCTGCTTCGCGGCCGCCGCCGCGCTCCGGCGCCTCGGGATGCGATCCGGGGCGGGACAGGCGTGACGGTGCTCAGCGGCCCGTCAGGATCGGGTCGCCGCGCATCAGCGCGTGGAGCCGCTCGGTGTCGAACCCGTTCGAGATGCTGGGCACGGCCGGCTTCGGCGCGGGCGGGGCCTTGACCGGAGCCGGGATCGACCCCGTCGCCGACGGCTCGGCCTGGGCGGCGCGGACCACGGGCGCCGGCGCCAGATGGGCGAGCCGATCGGCGCTGACGAGGGCGACGGTCGCCGTCGAGACGAGGACGAGGACGGCGCCGAGGAGGGAACGCAGGATACGCACGCAACGACCCGGGACGCGACTTGAGACGGCAACAGATTTACGGCGCGGCCGTTAACGAAGCCCCACCCTCAAGTCTTCGGGAGGCGATATTGACCAACGTCCAGGCCACCGCGAGCGACAGCCCGTTCATCCAGGGCCGCAACGCGCGCCTCTACGGAAAACCCGTGAGCGAATGCCCCTATCCGGAAGGCTCCCAGGAGCGTGCCGCCTGGATGGAGGCCTACGAGGAGGCCGCCGTCTCCGATTCGCCCGAGACCCCGTGAGCGCGGCAAACACAACGTCTCAGGGCTGCGGAACGCCGCGTCCGGCTTGACCTCGCCGGATGCGGCGCGCTTCGTGCGGTGCACCGCAACGCGATCACCGAGCCTCGATGTCCCTGAAGCCTTCGCCCGACGCCCAGCAGACCTTCGCGCCCGCGACGCGCCTCGTGCATGCGGGCCGCGATCCGGGCGAGCAGCACGGCTTCGTGAACACGCCGATCTATCGGGGCTCGACGGTCCTCTATCCGACCTACGACGCGATCAAGAACCGGCGCGGGCGCTACAATTACGGCACCTCGGCGACGCCCACCATGGACGCGCTGACGACCGCCTGGACGGAACTCGCCGGCGCCGCCGGCACCGTCGTGACGCCCTCGGGCCTCGCGGCGCTCACCGTCGCGCTGATGGCCGCGGTCTCGGCGGGCGACCATCTCCTCGTCACCGATTCCGCCTACCGGCCGACCCGCCAGTTCTGCGACGGCGTGCTGGCGCGCTACGGCGTCGAGGTCACCTATTACGACCCGATCATCGGGGCCGGCATCGCGGACCTGATGCGCCCGAACACCCGGGCCGTGCTGGTCGAGGCCCCCGGCTCGCAGAGCTTCGAGATGCAGGACGTTCCCGCGATCGCCGAGGTCGCGCACGCCCGCGACGCCTGCGTGATCATGGACAACACCTGGGCGACGCCGCTGCTGTTCCCGCCGCATGAGCGCGGGGTCGACATCGCCGTGGAGGCCGGAACCAAGTACCTGAGCGGCGGCTCGGACCTGCTGATCGGCCTGACCTCCGCCAACGCGCGCTACTACCCGGCCGTGCGCCGCACCTTCGACCATTTCGCCATGTGCGCCGGCGCCGAGGACATCTTCCTGGCGCTGCGCGGCCTGCGCACCATGAACCTGCGCCTGCGCGAGCACGGCCGCGCCGGGCTGGAGATGGCCCGATGGTTCCAGGCGCGGCCCGAGGTGCTGCGGGTGCTCCATCCCGGCCTGCCCGAGGATCCCGGCCACGCGATCTGGACGCGCGACTTCGCGGGCGCCTCGGGCCTGTTCGGCGTGATCCTCAAGCCGGTGCCCGAGGTGGCTTTGGCCGCCATGCTGGACGGGCTGCAGCTGTTCGGGATGGGCTTCTCCTGGGGCGGCTTCGAGAGCCTCGTGATCCCGTTCGACTGTGCCGGCTACAGGACCGCCACGAAGTGGGCGCCCGGCGGACCGGCCCTGCGCTTCCATATCGGCCTCGAGGACACCGCCGACCTCAAGGCCGACCTCGATGCCGGCTTCGCGCGCCTGCGGGCCGCCACGTAGGCGGATCGGGGCGCCGACGGCGGGGGGCGACCGGCGACGACGCGGCTGCATTTGACCTTCCCGCCCGATCCTGATTGACCGGCCCGGCATGACCACGAGCCTCTCCGCCGACGGCGCTCCGCGCCTCGCCCCAGTCGACCGGATCGGCCGCGGACTCGACGCGCTGAGCCTCACCCATGGCCGGGCCGTCGCCGCCCTGCTGGCGCTGTGCCTGATCCTGTTCCTGCCGGGCCAGATCTCCCTGCAGCCGATGGATCGGGACGAGCCGCGCTTCGCCCAGGCCTCGAAGCAGATGCTGGAGAGCGGCGACCTCGTGGATATCCGCTTCCAGGGCGAGGCGCGACACAAGAAGCCGGTGGGGATCTACTGGGCCCAGGCCGCCGCCGTGGCGGCCGGCGAGGCGCTGGGCGTGCCCGGGGCCCGCACCCAGATCGCCCTGTACCGCATCCCCTCGCTGATCGGCGCCATCGCCTCGGTGCTGCTCGCCTACTGGGGGGCGCTGGCCTTCTTGCCCCGCCGGCCCGCACTGCTGGCGGCCGCCCTCTACGGCGCCTGCCTGATGCTCTCGGCCGAGGCACACCTCGCCAAGACCGACGCCCTGCTCGCCGCCTGCGCCACCGCGAGCCTCGCCGCACTCGCCCGCGCGTGGCTGGCGCCGCGGGACGGCACACCGACCTCAGGGCCGACCTCCGGATCAACCTTTGCGGCATTCTGGCTCGGGATGGCGGTCGGGATCCTGGTGAAGGGGCCGATGGTGCCGCTCTTCGTCGCGCTGCCGGCGCTCGGCCTGTCGCTTCGGGCGCGATCCGCCCGCTGGCTGCTGCCCCTCCGGCCCTGGCCGGGCCTCGCCCTCACGCTCCTGCTGGTGGCGCCCTGGTTCGCGGCGATCACCTGGAAGAGCGGCGGTGCCTTCTACGCCGAGGCCGTCGGGCACGACATGCTCGGCAAGGTCGGCGGGGCGGCGGAGCGGCACTGGGGGCCACCCGGAGCCTACGCGCTCGTGTTCTTCGCCACCTTCTGGCCCGGGGCGGCCTTCGCGGCCATGAGCCTGCCCTTCGCGTGGCGGGCGCGGCGGGAGCCCGCCGTGGCCTTCCTCATCGCCGCGGTGCTGCCGGCATGGCTGATCTTCGAGGCGGTGCCCACCAAGCTGCCCCACTACGTGCTGCCGCTGATGCCCTGGCTCGCGATCCTCACCGTGCTGGCGTTGTCCCGCGGAGCGCTGGATCCGCGCCTGCGGGGCGCGCGCCTGACGGCCCTGCTGGTGCCGGCGATCCCGGTCGCGCTCAGCCTCGGCCTCTGCCTCGCGGGCTGGCGCCTCGACGCCCACACCATCCCGTGGCCGGCTCTGCCCCTGCTCGCCGCCGCCTGCGCGGTCGCGATCCTGGCCTGGCTCGCCTTCGCGCAGGGATCCGCCGAGCGCGCCCTCGCGCTCGGGGTCCTGGCCTCGGCCCTGCTCGGTCCGGCGGTGCTCGGCGTGGCGCAGCGTTCGCTGCCGGCTTTGAAGGTCTCGCCCCGGCTCGCGGCCCTGCGCGACCGGGTGCCTTGCCCGAACCCACAGGTAGCGAGCCTGGGCTACCGCGAGCCGAGCCTCGTGTTCCTGATCGGCACCGGCCTCGCCCTGCCGCCCGACGGCGCCGCGGCGCGATCCTTCCTGGAAGGCGGCGGCTGCCGCCTGCTCTTCGTGGAATCCCGGGACCGCGACGACTTCAACGCGGCCTGGCCGGTGGGGCGCGGCGCACCCGCCCCCCTGGCGGAGGTCGAGGGTTTCAACCTCAATACCGGCCGCCGGGTCTTCGTGACGGCCTACGCGGTGGCCCCGTGAACGCGAATCCCCATCTCAGCGTCGTCGTGCCGGTCAAGAACGAGGCCGGCAACATCGCGCCCCTGGTGGCCGAGATCGAGGCCGCCTGCGCGGGGCTGGCCTTCGAGCTGATCTACGTGGATGACGGCTCCACCGACGGCACCCCGGCGGCCCTCGCGGCGGCCCGGGCCGGGCGCCCCTGGCTGCGGGCGCTGCGCCACGCCCGGAGCGGCGGCCAGTCGGCGGCGGTGCGCAGCGGCGTTCTCGCGGCCCGCGGCGCGATCGTCGCGACCCTCGATGGCGACGGCCAGAACGATCCGGCCTTCATCCCCGCCCTGCTGGAAGCCCTGGAGGCGGCGGGGCCCGGCGCCGGCCTCGCCCAGGGTCAGCGGCGCGGCCGCAAGGATGGCCCGTTCAAGATGCTCCAGTCCCGGATCGCCAACGGCGTCCGCGGGCGGATCCTCAACGACGCCACCCGCGATACCGGCTGCGGCCTGAAGGTGTTCCGGCGCGCCGTGTATCTCAGGCTGCCGTATTTCGACGCCCTCCACCGGTTCATGCCGGCCCTGGTGGCCCGGGAGGGCTTTTCGGTGGTCCACCGCGACGTGGTCGACCGGCCGCGGATGACGGGGGTGTCCAATTACGGCCTGTTCGACCGCCTCTGGGTCGGGCTCCTCGATCTCGCCGGGGTCTGGTGGCTGATCCGGCGCAAGCGTGCCGATCCGCGGCCCGAGGAGATCGTCGACCCGGCCGGCCAACCCGCAGACCAGGACGTCGGATGCTGATCCAGCTCGCCCACGATCTGCCGGCCTATTTCTACGACGTGTTCGTCACCCGGCTCGACTTCTGGCTGGTCTTCGGCATCGTCGCACAGGTGGTGTTCGGCTCGCGCTTCATCCTGCAATGGATCGCCAGCGAGCGGGCCGGGCGGAGCGTGATGCCGCTGTCGTTCTGGTTCCTGTCGATCCTCGGCGGGCTGATGACCCTGGTCTACGGGTTCGTGCGCCGCGAGCCGGTGATCATCATCGGCCAGGGGCTCTCCACCGGGATCTACCTGCGCAACCTCGCGCTGATCTTCCGCGAGCGGCGGCGGAGGCGCGGCAGCCCATGAGCCGCGCGCCGCTGCCCGCCTATTACGACGACCTGGACGCGACGTTCGCGGCGCTTTGGGGCCATCTGGCGGACGGCGCCGCGCACGGCCGCAGCGGGTTCCACCTGCCGGTGGTGGCGACGCTCGGCGCGGCGGGCGGCCCGCGGCTGCGCACGGTGGTGCTGCGCGCCGCCGACCGGGATGCCGGAACCCTCCGGTTCCACTGCGACCGCCGCTCCGACAAGGCCGCCGAGATCCTGGCGAACCCGGCCTGCGCGCTCACGGCCTACGACGAGGCGACGAAGATCCAGATCCGCATCGAGGGGCGCGCCGCGCTGCACGTCGACGACGCGGTGGCCGAGGCGGCCTGGGCCGGGTCCCGGGCGATGAGCCGGGTCTGTTACGGGAGCGAACCCGGCCCGGGCACGGCCCTGCCGGCGGGGGACGCCTACGCCCTGCCGGACGAGGCCGCGGCCGGGGCGCTGGGACGGCCGCATTTCGCCGCCGTGCTGGTCCGGGTGGAGCGCCTGGATTTCCTCTACCTCGACCGCCGCGGTCACCGGCGGGCCGCCTGGCACCGGTGCGGGTCGGCATGGCAGGGCGGCTGGCTGGCCCCCTGAAAGAGTGCCGCCGCGCGGGGAAGATGTCGCGCGCGCGACGGCCCGCCGGGGCGCACTCGTCCGAACACGCGGAACGTGCCGCGATTCGACGCGCCGACGGTTGAACGCGAAATCAATCCACACGTCCCGGATGAAAGATTGTGCGACAATCCCATTCGATGTCCGATCCGTCCCAAGCCCCGCGTTCGCAATCGACTTCGCCATCCGCTAACACATAAGCAGCGGCAGCGCGGAGTTTTTCCCAGTGCGTCGCCACTTCAAGTTCCCCATTGCCGTCAAGATCGCCTTCGCGTTCGCCTTCATCGCGGTGAATGCGGTCGGCTTTCTATGGTACATCTCCAAACGGATGACCGTGGCCGATGCGGCCTACAGCGCCTATCTCGGCAACGACGCCACGGCGGCCACGATGGCGGCACGCCTCGGAGGCGTGGTCTATCAGATGAGCTACGTGGCCTTCCGCACCCTCGGCGAGGCCGATCCGGACGCGTCGGACCGCATCGGCGCCGCGTTCGAGCCCCTTCCGGCCGAAGCCGCACGCCTCCTCGACGGCGTGCGCCGGAACGCCCCGACATTTGACGCTCGGACCGACCGGATCGCGACGCTCCTGGGCACCTACATCGCACTCACCGGCGAGATGTGCGCCATGGCCAAGAAGGGCATGAGCGCCCAGGCCCTGACGCTGGCGCACACGCAGGTGGATCCGCTCCAGAAGACGCTGTTTGCCGCCCTCGACGCCTTCGTGGACGATCTGAGCACGTCGATCCGCACGGGTTCCGCGGCCCTCAGCGCGGACACCCGCACGACCTTGTCCTGGGCGATCAGCCTGTCGGCGGGCGGCATCGCCGCCAGCATCCTGATCGGTGTTCTGGTGGTGCATGTCGGCGTCGCCCGCCCCCTCGGCCGGTTGACGGCCGCTCTGAAAGCCATGTCGGCCGGGCGGCTCGACGCGGAGGTCCCGGAAGCGCGGCGCAGCGACGAGATCGGTGCCATCGGCAGCGCCGTCGCGGGCATCAAGGCCCTCGTCGCGCGGAAGGCCGTCGAGCAGGCAGAGGCCGCGCGGCGGCAGGCCGAGGACGCCGCCGCCGACCGCAGCCGGACCCTCCTGCGGCTCGCCGAGGGCTTCGAGCTGACGGTGGGACGCATCATCGGCTTGGTGTCGGAGTCGATCGCCGCCCTCCAGACCACCGCCCGGACCATGACCGTCACGGCGACGCGGACCGTCGGCGAATCCACGGCGGTCGCGGGTGCCGCCGAGACGGCCGCGCGCGACGTCGGCACGGTGGCGGCCGCCGCCGAGGAACTCGAAACCACCGTGGCGGAGATCGGCCGGCAGATCGGCGGCTCGGCCATCCTCGCTCAGAGCGCCGTCGTCGAAGCGGATCGGACCGCGACCCTCGTGCAGGATCTCAGCGCCGCCGCCGCCAAGGTCGGCGCGGTGGTGGAGCTGATCGGGGCCATCGCGCGTCAGACCAACCTGCTGGCGCTCAACGCCACCATCGAGGCGGCCCGCGCCGGAGCGGCGGGACGGGGCTTCGCGATCGTGGCGAGCGAGGTGAAGGACCTCGCCGCGCAGGCGGCCCAGGCGACGGGCGACGTCTCGGGACAGATCGGCCGCATCCAGGGCGTGACCGATCAGGCGGTCGCGGTGATCGCCGCGATCACCGCACGGATCCGCGAGATCGACGGGGTCGCCGCCAGCGTCGCGGCCTCGGTGACGCAGCAGGAGGCGGCCACCCGGGCGATCGCCCGCAACGTCGTGCAGGCCTCCACCGGCACCCGCGCGGTGACCACCACCATGGCGGCCGTTGCCGCGGCTGCCGGAGAGACCGGGACGGCCGCCGATCGGGTGCAGGCCTGCGCCGCCGCGCTGGCCCGCCAATCCGCGGACCTCGGCGGTGAGGTTCGGCGCTTCCTCGCCACGATCCGCGCGGCGTGAAGACCCGACCGCGACCGCCGGATGGCTGCCCTGCGCGGCACCCCCTGACAGGGACTGGCCCGGCACGCTAAAGCCCGCCGACCCGGCCGCCCATCCGGGTCGACCGGGAGGACGCCGTGGGCCTCGTCTACGCGCTCGCCGCCTATCTGAGCTGGGGCCTCCTGGTTCCGGTGCATTTCCGGATGCTCGGGGCCTACACCCCGTATCATATCCTGGCGGAGCGCATCGTCTGGTCGAGCCTGTTCGCCGGCGCGTTGGCGCTGGTCCTCGCGGCGCGCCACCGCCTGAACCTGCCGTTCCCGCTGCGCAAGCGGCACGCGCTCCTGCTGCTCTCGGCGGCCATGATCGGCGTGAACTGGCTGCTCTACCTCTACGCGGTCAGCAGCGGGCACCTGCTCGACGCGAGCCTCGGCTACTACATCAATCCCCTGGTCAGCGTGGCGTTCGGGCGGGTGGTGCTGGGCGAGCGGCTGCGGCCGGCGCAGGCGCTGGCCATCGGCATCGCCGCGACGGGCGTCGCCGTCGCGGTGGTCTGGGCCGGTGAGCTGCCCCTCATGTCGCTGTCGCTGGCGGTGAGCTTCGCGCTCTACGGGCTCGCCCGGAAGATCGTCGCCGTCGACGCGCTGGTCGGATTCCTGGCCGAGACCCTCCTGCTCCTGCCGGCCGCCATCGTCTGGCTCGTCCTCTCGCCCGAGCCGTTCCTGCCGTCCGCGCCGGGCGACCGCGCGCTCCTGATGCTCACGGGCCTGACCACCGCGCTGCCGCTGATCTGGTTCGCCGCCGCGGCGGTGCGCCTGCGGCTCACCACCCTCGGCCTGCTGCAATACGTGGCGCCCACCTGCCTGCTTCTCCTCAGCGTCCTCGTCTACGGCGAGCACGTCGAGCCGCACCGGGCGCTCATGCTGGCGCTGATCTGGGTGGCGCTCGCGCTCTACACGGTGGACGCCCTGCGGTTTCGCCGCCTGCCGGCCGCGGCGTCGCCGCGGTCGGATCCGGACGCGATGCGTGTATAAGGAATACTGGTATAGGCCGCCGCTGGGGCGGATGACGGGACAGCGTCGGGTCGATGAGCGAGACTGAGAGCGGCCCAGGATCCGTCACGGATGCCGATTACCGCAACCTCGCCGAGACGCTGCCGCAGCTCGCCTGGATCGCCGAGGCTGACGGCACGATCATCTGGTACAATCAGCGCTGGTACGATTTCACCGGCACGTCCCTCGAGGACATGCGGGGATGGGGCTGGCGCACGGTCCATCACCCGGATCACGTCGAGGCGGTGACCGAGCGCTACCGGGCCGCGATCACCCTGGGCCGGTCCTGGGAGGACACGTTCCCCCTGCGCGGGCGGGACGGGACCTATCGCTGGTTCCTGTCGAAGGCGCTGCCGCACCGGGACGAATCCGGGCGGATCCTGCGCTGGTACGGGACCAACACCGACATCACCGGCCGCCGCGCCATCGAGGAGCGCCTGCGCCATTCCGAGCAGCGGTTCCGGGCGCTGGTCGACGCCTCGGCGGCGGTGATCTGGAACACCAACGCGGCGGGCGAGCTGATGCCGCCGCAGGTCCGCTGGAGCATCTATACCGGCCAGACCGAGGAGGCCTACCAGGGCTGGGGCTGGCTGGATGCCGTCCATCCCGAGGACCGGGGTCACGCGGCCGATGCCTGGGCCGCCTCCGTGGAGGCGCGGGCGCTCTACGAGGTCGAGTACCGGCTGCGCCGCCACGACGGGGCCTGGCGCACCATGGAGGTGCGCGGCGTGCCGGTCCTCGCCGAGGACGGTTCCCTCCGGGAATGGGTCGGCACCTGCGTCGACGTCACCGACCGGAAGGAGGCCGAGGAGGCCGTGGAGCGCGCCCGCCAGGCCGCCGAGGCGGCCAACCGGGCGAAAAGCCAGTTCATCGCCAACATGAGCCACGAGCTGCGCACGCCGCTCTCGGCGGTGATCGGCTATTCCGAGATGCTCGGCGAGGAGCTGGAGGATATCGGCCAGGCCGCCCTCCTGCCCGACCTGCGCAAGATCGAGGCGGCCGCGCGCCACCTGCTGTCGCTGATCAACGACGTCCTCGACATCTCGAAGATCGAGGCCGGCCGCATGACCGCCTCGGCCGAGACCTTCGCGGTGGCGGACCTGCTCCGCGATGTCGGCGATTCCACCGGTTCACTGATGGAGAAGAAGGGCAACCGCTTCGTCCTCGATGCCGGCGAAGGGGCGGGCGCCGATCTCGGGTCCATGCACCAGGATCAGACCAAGATCCGCCAGTGCCTCGTGAACCTGCTCGGCAACGCCGCCAAGTTCACCGAGAAGGGGACGATCACCCTGACGGTGCGGCGGCACCGGGAAGAGGGGGCGGACTGGCTGTCCTTCGCGGTCGCCGATACCGGGATCGGCATGACCGAGACCCAGATCGGGCGGCTGTTCGAGCGCTTCGTCCAGGCCGACGACTCGACCACCCGCCAGTTCGGCGGCACGGGTCTCGGACTCGCCATCACCCGCGCCTTCTGCGAGGCGATGGGCGGCGACATCGGCGTCACCAGCGTTCCGGGGGCGGGGGCGACCTTCACGGTCCGCCTGCCCGCGATCCTGAGCCCCGAGGATGCGCCGACGGCCGAGGCCGAGGCTCTCACGCCGGTGGAGCCGCACGAGGAGCACGAGACGGTGCTGCTGGTCGACGACGATCCGGCCGCCCGGGAGCTGCTCCAGCGCTTCCTGGAGCGCGAGGGCTTCCACGTCCGCAGCGCCAATGACGGCCGCGCCGGCCTGACGCTCGCCCGGGCGCTCCGGCCGCGGGCGATCCTGCTCGACGTCGAGATGCCCCGCATGGACGGCTGGGCGGTGCTTCACGCCGTGCGCAACGATCCCGAACTGGCCGGGACCCCGGTGATCATGACCTCGGTGGTGGCCGAGCAGGGGCTCGGCCAGGCGCTCGGCGCCACCGACTATTTCGTCAAGCCGATCGACTGGGACCGGCTCAAGGGCCTGATGGAGCGCTACCGGCCCGAGGCGCCGAACGAGGCACGGGTCCTCGTGGTGGATGACGATGCGGATGCCCGGGAGCGCCTGCGCCGCTCCCTCGGCCGGGAGGGCTGGACCGTCGACGAGGCGGAGAACGGCCGGATCGCCCTGGAACGCTTCAGCCAGGCCCGGCCGAGCCTGATCCTGCTCGACCTGATGATGCCCGAGATGGACGGGTTCGGCTTCCTGCGGGCGCTCCGCTCGCGGCCCGATGGCGACGTGCCCGTGGTGGTGCTGACCGCCAAGGAGATCACCACCGCCGAGAAGGAGAGCCTGAACCGGCAGGCCGACCGGGTGATCGCCAAGGGCTCCATGAGCCTCGCGGAGATCGGCCGGCAACTGCGCGTCCTCTACGCGCGTTCGGCGAACGAGCCGGTTCCGGGACAGCTTCAGGGCCTGCTCGCGCAGCTCGCGGAGCAGGAGGGCGGAGAGAGACCATGAGCGATTCCGGGATCGATGCGGACAAGGCGGTGTCCATCCGCCTGCGGGCACGGCTGGCGGTGGTGGAGCGGGCGGCGTGGTTCGGCCTCGTCCACGCCATGAAGACGCGGCCGGCCGAGACCGAAGCCTATTTCGCCTCCGAGCGGGCGCGCTGCACGGAGGGGTTCGGCAGCGGGGCCTGGGCCAAGGATCTCACCGACGCCGAGCGCCGGATGCTGGCCGCGGAGGTGGATGCCGGGCTGGCGCAGTTGCTGGAGGAGGCCCGCGCCGAGGTGTGAGACGCCGCCGCCCCCTCGCGGGCGCGGCGAAGTCCTCCGGTTGCGCGACACCGGGAGGCCGCATTCGGTCGTGGTTCGCTTGGCCGCGCGCGAGGACGGCGCGGGCAGCATCGACCGGGATGCCGTGACACTGCCCCGTGCGGGACGACCCGCAGGCGGAAGCAGGATCACGCCTGCGCCGGTCAGCCCCGGAGCAGGGTGGGGACGGCGAAGATCTTTTGTAGATCCGGGCCAATCACACGCCATAGCGCACCGGCGCGATTGGCGTCCCGGCAAGGATCCGGCCCGCGCATCAACGTCGCCGTTCCAGCCGCATGCGCGGCGATCACATCCATCCGACGAATGCCCGACATTCAATACAACGACTAGGCTTAATTACTATAATTTCGGCCAATAAATGCGTTAGATAGCGACAGGAAAAAGAGCCAGGCCGTCGCGAGACTCCATGGTCCGGCCAAACCTGCCGGATCCGGCGCGGCATTCGCTATGTCACAGGCGGCGCGATAGGCCTTCTCACGAAAATTGAGACCGATCATTTCTTCGAGAACAATTCGAGACATCGCGAAGCGCGAAAACATTCTTTCGGCCTTTTACCGACGGTATGGGCGGCTGGCTGTAGTCCTCAGTATTCCGGAACAGCGAATCGGCCGCGTTCACGCCCGGAGCTTCGACGTCGTGGAGACTCGGAGCTCCGGCGGTCGAAACCGGCAGATTTTGACGCCGTTCGGCAAGACATCCGAGCTTGCCCGACACCTTCAATTTTTAGTTGTTACACCCGGCCGTCTGTGGGGGTACGCCCAGAGAATTCTTCACGATGATGATTTAGTTTGCGCACATCTTTGTGGTGCATGATGATCCTATGGATCTCTTCGTCGCAGCCCTTCTGGACAGTCAGGCGGCCGGTTTCGCCCTGGCGGCGATGGTCATCTGCTTTTTCAGTGCGTGGCTGCTCGTCCACTTCATCCGGCAAGCGGAGAGCGCTTCGGCGCGTGTCAGGAGGCGCTGGCAACTCGGAACGGCCGTGGTTGCCGGGACCGGCGTTTGGACCACCCACTTCGTCGCGATGCTCGGGTACCGGACCGACCTCCTTCTGAATTACGAGGCAGCGACGACCCTGGGCTCCGCGGCCGTGGCCATTGTCGCGGTCGGCGGGCCGCTGGCCCTGTCGACGCAATGCGCGCGGACATGGACGCGCGCAGCAGCCGGCGCGGCGGCGGGCTTGGGGATCGGCGGCATGCACCTCATCGGCATGGCCGCGTTGAGGGGCTGCAGCCAAACGCAATCGCCCGACCTCGACATCCTGGCGAGCCTCATCGGCGGCATCTGTATGGCGTTGGCTCGGACCGTGGCGCGACATGCCCGTCCACCGCTCGTCACCCTGTTTCTCATCGTGTCCGCGGTCTGCGGCACGCACTTCATCTCCATCGCCGGCACCACCCTGGTCGGAGCGCGGTCCGATCAGCTCCTGCCGATCATGCAGGTCCAACTCGCTGCCCTCGCCGCGGCGGGCGCCGCCATCCTCCTGCTCGGCACATTGCTCGCCCTGCTGGTTGCCAAGCGCTTCGAGGGGCAGGAGGCCACGCACGCGCGAATCCTGGCGACGACATTGCAGAACATGTCGAACGGGATCCTGAAGGTTTCCGGCGCCGAAGTCGTCGAGTTGTACAACGAGAAACTGTGCACGATGCTCAACCTGCCGCCGGGAAGCATGGCCCGAGGCATGAGCTTATCGACGTTTCTGGATGTGACCGGCCGCGCCAATGCTTGGGACGAAACCCGCATCGCGCGGGTGCTGGCGAATCATCGGACCTGGATGGCCCGGAGCGAGGAGACGCTCGTCGAGCATACGTTCGACGACGGCCGGATCCTGTCCATCGCCTGTCAGCCCATCGACGATGGCGCGGTGCTGACCTTCGACGATGTTTCGCGGGAGAAGCAGGCGCAGCGAGAGATCCTGCACCTCGCCTACCGTGATCCCCTCACGGGTCTGGCGAATCGCCGCTCGCTCATCGAACACATGGCGCTCGTTCATGAGACCGGACAGGCCTTCACGCTCCTGCTGATCGATCTCGATCGGTTCAAGGCGGTCAACGACACGTTCGGTCACGGCGTCGGCGATCGCCTGCTCGTCACCGTTGCCGCGCGCCTTCGCGCCCTAGCGGGCGCGTCAGGGTTCGTGGCGCGCCTGGGCGGCGACGAGATGGCCGTGGTCACACAGGCGGATGCCGATGCAGCGAGCCGCCTGGCCGAAGACATCATCGTGGACGTCGAGAAGCCCTACGCCTTCAACGACCTCACGGTCATGGTCGGTTGCAGCATCGGCTTGAGCGACAACGCGGATCGGTCGAGTCCGGAAGAGCTGCTGCAGCGCGCCGACATCGCTCTGTACGAGGCGAAGCGTCACGGACGAGGACGCGCAGCGCATTACGCATCGGGCATGATGGAGGCCGTCGCCGAGCGCCACACCCTGGAGAACGACATCCGGATCGCCTTGACGGAGGGGCAGTTTCATCTCGCCTACCAGCCCATCATGGCCCTCGCCGATGACGCTGTCGTCGGCTTCGAGGCGCTGATCCGGTGGCAGCATCCGACGCGGGGTCTCGTCGCGCCGGCAAGCTTCATCCCGGTGGCGGAGGAGACGGGGCTGATTGTGCCGATCGGGACCTGGGTGCTGGGCGAGGCGTGCCGCCAAGCCACCCGCTGGCAGCCGCATCAGCATGTCGCCGTGAACGTGTCGGCCGTCCAGTTCCGCTCGCCGATGCTTCTCGCCCACATCACCGCAGCTCTGGCCGAGAGCGGGTTGCCGCCGCACCGATTGGAGATCGAGTTGACGGAGACGGCGCTGGTCGAGGACGGGCGTCAGATCGCCCACACCCTCTCCGCCCTGCGCCAGCTCGGTCTGAAGATCGCGATGGATGATTTCGGGACCGGCTACTCGTCCCTCGCTCACCTGCGCGATCTGCCTCTGGACCGGATCAAGATCGATCGCAGCTTCGTAGCGGCCGCACTGACGGACAACCACTCGATGGCGGTGATCAAGGCGATCACCCAGATGGGCCGCGACATGAACATCCTCACCCTTGCCGAAGGGGTCGAGGATGCGGATCAGCTGGCGCTTCTCAGGCGACTGGGCTGCGATGCCGTCCAGGGCTACCTGATCGGGCGCCCGGAACGACCAGCGTCATCGCCGCCGCCCGCAAGGGCGAGCGGCGCTCTCTGAAGTCGGTCGGACCGTCGGTCCCGCTCGGCTCCTCCGAAGGCGGGCCACCGATCCGCAGAAGATGCCCGAGCCGGCCTCCACGCAGACGCGCCGCCTCGAGACCGAAACGACCGGCCTGAGCGCGGGGACCGGCACCGCCGCCGACATGGCACGCGGGGCGCAAGACACCGGTCCCGCAGTAAGCCCGGGGCTCGGGGCCGCGTCCGAGCCGCCACGCGGGTCCGAGCCTCCCGGCGTCTCGCCAGCGTGCGGTTCCGTTCCGCTCGCCCCGGGGGCACTCCAGTCGGACCCGACGCCGTCGTGCGTCGGCGCCGCCCCGGCGGGCGGCACCGACGCCATCGCTCAGCGGTGGCAGAAGCCCCGCGGGCCGCGGTAGAGGCCGGGCGGGCAGCCGCGGGGCGCGCCGGTCATGGCGCGGCGCATCGCACCACGCGGACCGCGGTTCAGGCGGCAGCCGCCATACGGCCCGCGATGCGCGCCGAACCCGCACCCGCCGCGCACGAGGGTGACCGAGGCGTCGCCGCCGGACAGCGGCGCCACGGGCATCGCCTGGGCGCCGCCGGCGAACAGTGCGACGGACGCGGCGATGATCAGGCCGGTCATTTTCATGAGGACTCCTCCCGTTTGGCACAGGTCGCGGCCCGGCGCGATCCGAGCCACGACACGGCCTTCGGCCGCGCCCTGTAACCCCGGTCCTGCCGCTTCGTTCCGGAGCGGGCATGGCGGATCAGGCGCCGTAGAGGTCGCGCCAGGCCGGCGGAAGCCCCGCACCCGCCAGGGGCGGCGACGGCGCGAGCCCCGGCAGGCTCGTCGCGGCGAACACCCCGCGCGCCACGGTCCGGGCCAGGACCCGCGCGGCGACATCTCCGAGGCGAGCGAGGTCCACCACCGGGTCGGCGAGGGGCACGGCGCCGGTCGCCACGGCGAAGACCAGATCGCCGTCGAGCGGCGTATGGGCCGGCACGAGGGCGCGGGCGAGGCCGTCCTGCGCCGCCACCGCGAGGCGCCGGCACTGCGCCTTGGTCAGCGCCGCGTCGGTCGCCACCACGGCGAGCGTCGTGGCGGCGCCGGGCAGCGCGCGCATCGGGAAGGCGTGGGCTTCGGCGGGAACGTGGGCCGGCGCGCCCAGGCCGCCGAACTCGTCACCCTCCTCGAAGGGCGCGGCCCAGAAATGCGGGCCGTCGCCGACGGTCGCGTTGCCGAAGGCGTTCACGGCGGCGAGGGCCCCGACCCGGAAGTCCGTGCCCGGTACCCGCGTCGAGGCGGATCCGATCCCGCCCTTGAGCCGACCCGTGCGCGCGCCGGTCCCGGCCCCGACGGAGCCCAGGGCGAAGTCCGCGGCCGCAGCCGCGGCGGCCGCGAAGCCCAGTTCGCGGTAGGGCGGGTAGCGCCCCCAGGCCTTGTCGCCGCCGTTGGGCAGATCGAACAGGATCGCGCCGGGAACGATCGGCACCCGCATGCCGCCGACCGGGAAGCCGCGCCCGGCCTCGGCGAGCCACGCCGTCACCCCGGCCGCCGCGTCGAGACCGAAGGCCGAGCCCCCGGACAGGACGAGGGCGTCGATCCGTTCCACGGTGCGTTCGGGATCGAGCAGGTCGGTCTCGCGGGTGCCCGGCCCGCCGCCGCGCACGTCGACGGAGGCGACCACCGGATCATCGAACAGGATCGCCGTGACGCCGCTCGCAAGCCGCAGATCGGTGGCGTGACCGACCCGCAGGCCGGGGATGTCGGTGATGCGATTCTGCAGCATGGGTCGAGCTTGCCACGGCCGGCGATCGGCGCAAATCCGGCCGGGCGCCGTTGACCGCCGCGCGGGGTTACCCAGGTTGGCAGGCGGCAGAGCGCGTCGAGGAGCACGGCATGGACGTTGGATTCATCGGATTGGGGCGGATGGGTCGCGCCATGGCCGCCAACCTCGCGCGGGCGGGTCACACGGTCCGCGCCTGGAACCGCTCGCCCGAGGCCGCGCGCGGCATCGACGGCGTCACCCCGGTGGCGAGCGCCGCCGAAGCCTTCGCCGGCGACGCGGTCATCACCATGCTGGCCGACGACGCGGCGCTCGAAGCCGTGATCGTGGCCGGCGGCCTGCTCGACCGGCCGGAGCGCCCGGGCCTGCACATCGGCATGAGCACGATCTCGGTGGCGCTCGCCCGGCAGCTCGCCGCCGTGCACGAGCGGGCGGGCGTCCCCTACATCGCCGCGCCGGTCTTCGGGCGGCCGGACGTGGCGGAGGCCGGCAAGCTCAACATCGTGACGGCGGGGGCGGCGGCCCTGATCGACCGCGCGGGCCCGCTCCTCGACGCCATGGGTGCCAGGACCTGGCGTTTCGGCGACGACCCGGCGCGGGCGAACGCCGTCAAGCTCGCCGGCAACTTCATGCTGATCTCGGCGATCGAGGCCATGGCGGAGGCCTGTGCCCTCACGGAGGGCCACGGCGTCCCGGGCGCCGACTTCCTCGACCTGATGACCAACACGCTGTTCGCCTCGCCGGTCTACAAGGGCTACGGCGCCTCGATCGCGCAGAACCGCTACGAGCCGCCGGGCTTCCTCCTCAAGCTCGGGGCCAAGGACATGCGGCTCGCCCTCCAGGCCGCCGAGGGCGCGGGGGTGCCGATGCCCTTCGCGAGCGTGCTGCGCGACGGCCTCATCGAGGCGATCAGCCACGGCGACGGCGAGAAGGATCTCGCGGCGCTCGCCCGCGTCTCCGCACGGCGTGCCGGGCGGTAGCGGATCTCCGAAGGGCACCGAAGCGCGAAGCCCTCCGGCCCCGTCTCAGAGCCCGTAACGGGCGAAGGCTGCGCGCTCCGCGACGGCGGCCATCGCCCCCTCGGCGAGTTCGATCCCGCCCGGCGCGCCGCCCCGGCGCAGCAGGCGGGAGACGAGGCCGCCCCGGGCCTCGGCCACGAGGCGCAGGTCGACCGTCTCGCCGAAGCGGGCGCGCATCGCGGTGCGCAGGTCGCCGAGCGCATCGACGAGACCGAGGGGCAGCGCCTGCCGCCCGGTCCAGACCGCGCCGGTGAACAGGTTCTCGGTGCGGGCCAGGGTCGGGCGCCGGGCGGTGACGAGGCCGGTGAACAGGTCCTGCACGTCGGCCTGGATGCGCTTCAGGCGCTCCACGTCGGCGGGATCCTCCGGGCGGAACGGGTCGAGCATCGACTTCGCCTCGCCCTGCGTATGAACGCGACGCTCGACACCGAGCTTCTCCAGCAGGCCATGGAAGCCGAACCCCGACGAGACGACGCCGATGGAGCCGACGATCGAGGTCGGATCGGCGACGATCTCGTCGGCCGCGCAGGCGATCATGTAGCCGCCGGAGGCCGCGACATCCTCCACGAAGGCGATGACCGGCAGACGCTTCTCCTCGGCGAGGGCCCGGATGCGGCGGTGGATCAGGTGCGACTGCGCCGGTGAACCGCCCGGCGAGTTGATCAGCAGCGCCACCGCCTTGACCCCCGGCATCCCGAAGGCCCGCTCGAGGCTGCCCGCCACGCCGCCGATCGAGAGGCCCGGACGGATCGGAGACACCGCCCCGATGGTGCCGGAGAGCCGGACCACGGCGACCCGCGGACGGCGATCCCTGAAGCGGCGCGGCAGGAGGGCGCGGACGGAGTCGGGGAACGCGAACGCCATGGGAGTCTTACGCGGCTCGTCGAAGGACCGGGCGGGGGACGGCCCGGATGCGCCTGTCCGGAAACTGGGCGCTTTGCCGCCGCACGCAAGGGCGGCGCATCTGCGCAGTCAGAACGGATCGAACCGTTTGCCGACCTTGGCCGTTTCCGGCGACGGCGCGAGCCTCGTGCCGGCCCGGATCCGCTGGACTCGGACGGGTGCTCACACGGGAGAGAAACGATGCGACCCTGGCCAATCCTGGTCCTCCTCGCCGCCCTGCTCGGCGGGCTGGCGAGTGCGCCTGCGCGCGCGGCGCCCCTGCCGGTCCCGGCGAGCGCCGAGGCCGCAGCGCCCGCCCCCGCCGTGCAGCAGGCCCGCTGGCACTACCGGCGCCACTGGCACCGGCACCATCATTGGCGCCGCCACTGGCATCATCGCCGCCACCATTGGCACCGCCGTCACCATTGGCACCGGCACCACCATTTCCGCCGTCACTGGCACCGCCACCACGTCTGGCACGGCCGCCGTTTCGGTCCCCGGCACGTGACGTTCTACTGAGCGAAGCCCTCCGCGTCCCTGCCCGATCCGGCCGGGACGCGGCCTCGCGGGCGACCTTGCGGGCGGCCTCGGAAAACCTTATTTAACCGTCTGATATCACTGCTCTTCCGTAAGGCCGTTGCGGCGCATCGCGCGCCGCCTGGCCGCCGCGAGCACCGCCCGTCCGGGCCTCAGAACGGAAATCGACTTGGCCGAGAACGATCCGACTGGCGCCGCCCCGCCCGCCAGCGACATCCGCCCCGTCTCCATCACCGACGAGATGCGCCGCTCCTACCTCGATTACGCGATGAGCGTGATCGTGAGCCGGGCGCTTCCCGACGCCCGGGACGGTCTCAAGCCGGTCCACCGGCGCATCCTCTACTCCGCCTTCGAATCCGGGCACCTGCCCGAGCGGAAATACGTCAAGTCGGCGCGCATCGTCGGCGACGTGATCGGTCTCTACCACCCGCACGGCGACCAATCGATCTACGACGCCCTCGTGCGGATGGCGCAGGACTTCTCCATGCGCCTCATGCTCATCGACGGGCAGGGCAATTTCGGCTCGGTGGACGGCGATCCGCCGGCCGCCATGCGCTACACCGAATCGCGGCTGGCCAAGCCCGCCACCGCACTGCTTACCGACATCGACAAGAACACCGTCGATTTCGGACCGAACTACGACGAGTCGCGCGAGGAGCCGACCGTCCTCCCGGCCCGCTTCCCGAATCTCCTCGTCAACGGCGCCGGCGGCATCGCGGTCGGCATGGCCACCAACATCCCGCCGCACAATCTCGGCGAGCTGATCGACGCCTGCGTGGCCCTGATCGACGATCCGGGCCTGACCATCGAGCAGCTCACCGAGATCGTGCCCGGCCCGGACTTCCCCACCGGCGGCATGATCCTCGGCCGCGCCGGCACGCGCCAGGCCTACGCGACGGGGCGCGGCTCGGTGATCATGCGCGCCAAGTCGCATGTCGAGGAGCTGCGCAAGGAGCGCGAGGCGCTGATCTTCACCGAGATCCCGTATCAGGTGAACAAGGCGACGCTCGTCGAGAAGATTGCCGAGCTGGTGAAGGAAAAGCGCGTCGAGGGCATCTCGGACCTGCGCGACGAATCCGACCGGACGGGCATGCGCATCGTCGTCGAGATCAAGCGCGACGCCATGGCCGACGTGGTGCTGAACCAGCTCTATCGGTTCACGCCGCTGCAATCCTCCTTCGGCTGCAACATGGTGGCGCTGAATGGCGGCCGCCCCGAGCTGATGAACCTGAAGGACCTGCTCGAGGCCTTCGTGGATTTCCGCGAGGAGGTCGTCTCCCGCCGGACCAAGTTCCTCCTCGGCAAGGCCCGCGAGCGGGCGCACGTCTTGTGCGGCCTCGCCATCGCGGTGGCCAACATCGACGAGGTGATCCGCCTGATCCGGACCTCGCCGGACCCGAACACGGCCCGCGAGGCCCTGATGGGCCGCGACTGGCCGGCCCACGACATCGCGCCGCTGATCGCCCTGGTGGACGATCCGCGCCACCGGGTCGCCGAGGACGGCACCTACCGCCTGTCCGAGACCCAGGCCCGCGCCATCCTCGACCTGCGCCTTCAGCGCCTTACGGCTCTGGGCCGCGACGAGGTGGGCGACGAGTTGAAGACGCTCGCCGACGAGATCGCCGACTATCTCGACATCCTGCGCTCGCGGGTGCGCATCCAGACCATCGTGAAGCAGGAGCTGATCGAGGTCCGCGAGCAATTCGCTACCCCGCGCCGGACCGAGATCGTCGACTTCGACGGCAGCGTCGAGGACGAGGACCTGATCGCCCGCGAGGACATGGTGGTGACCGTGTCGCATGCCGGCTACGTCAAGCGCGTGCCGCTCTCGACCTACCGGGCCCAGCGCCGCGGCGGCAAGGGCCGCTCCGGCATGGCGACCCGCGACGAGGATTTCGTCACCCGCCTGTTCGTGGCCAACACCCACACGCCGGTGCTGTTCTTCTCCAGCCAGGGCCAGGCCTACAAGGAGAAGGTCTGGCGCCTGCCGATGGCCGCCCCGAACGCCCGCGGCAAGGCGCTGGTGAACATCCTGCAGCTGCAGGACACCTCCGAGCGCATCACCACGATCATGCCGCTGCCCGAGGACGAGGCGTCCTGGGAGACGCTGGACGTGATGTTCGCGACCGCGAGCGGAAACGTCCGGCGCAACAAGCTGTCGGACTTCACCACGGTGAACCGCAACGGCAAGATCGCCATGAAGCTCGATCCGGGCGACCACATCGTCCATGTCGAGATCTGCCGTCCGGACCAGAACGTGCTGCTGACCACGGCGCTCGGCCAGTGCATCCGCTTCCCCGTCGAGGACGTGCGCGTCTTCAAGGGCCGCGATTCGACCGGCGTGCGCGGCATCCAGCTCGCCAAGGACGACCGGGTCATCTCGATGACGATCCTGAACGCCTTCGACGCCACCGCGGAGGAGCGGGCCGGCTACCTGAAGATGCGTCGCGCCGTGACCGGCGAGGCGGAGGAGAACGGCGAGGCGGAGGCCGAGGACGGCGCCGAGGCCGCGGCGATCTCGCTGGACCGCTACAACGAGATGGGGGCGGCCGAGCAATACGTGCTCACCCTGTCGGAGCGGGGCTACGGCAAGCGCTCCTCGTCGTTCGAATACCGGACCTCGGGACGCGGCGGAAAGGGCATCACGGCGATGCGGGTCAATGCCCGCAACGGCAGCCTCGTGGCGTCCTTCCCGGTGGAGGCCTCGGACCAGATCATGCTGGTCACCGATGGCGGCCAGCTGATCCGCGTGCCGGTGGACGACATCCGCATCGTCGGCCGCGCCTCGCAGGGCGTGACGGTGTTCAACACCGCCAAGGACGAGAAGGTCGTCTCGGTGGAGCATATCGAGGGCGAGGACGAAACCAACGGCGAAGCCGGGCAGGAGCCCGGCATCGAGGGCAGCATCGAGGGCGGTCCCGAGGAGGCATGAGGCTCCGGCCGTCCCGCCCCGAGGTTCCGTCCCGCGCAAAAATGCTCTAGGTCGGGTCGCGATGACCCGTACCGCCCTCTATGCCGGCTCGTTCGACCCGGTCACGAACGGCCATCTCGACGTGGTCCGCCAAGCCTGCCGGCTGGTGGACCGCCTCGTGATCGCCATCGGCGTGCATCCCGGCAAGGCGCCGCTGTTCTCCGCCGAGGAGCGGGCGGCGCTCCTGACCGAGACCTGCGGGCCGGTGGCGCAGGAGGAGGGCGCGACGCTGGAGATCGTGACCTTCAACGATCTCGCCGTCTCGGCCGCCCGGCGCTGCGGTGCCGCGCTGTTCATCCGCGGCCTGCGCGACGGCACCGACCTCGACTACGAGATGCAGCTCGCCGGCATGAACGGCGCCATGGCGCCGGAGGTGCAGACCGTGTTCCTGCCGGCCTCGATCCAGGTGCGCCCGATCACCGCGACGCTGGTGCGCCAGATCGCCGGCATGGGGGGCGACGTCTCGCCCTTCGTGCCCGCCGCCGTGGCCGCGCGCCTCCGGCAGCGCTTCGCCGCCCATTCCTGAGACTGGAAGGACTTCGATGAACCGACGCCACGCCCTCCTCGCGCTCGCCCTCACGCTCGGCACGGCCCCGGCGGCCTGGGCTGCCGACGCCAACACCGTCTACCTCCAGACCAAGGACGGGCGGATCACCATCGAGCTGCGGCCGGACCTGGCGCCCAAGCACGTCAAGCAGATCAAGACGCTGGTCTCGCAGGGCTTCTACAACGGCCTCAAGTTCCACCGGGTGATCGACGGCTTCATGGCCCAGACCGGCGATCCGAAGGGCAACGGCACCGGCGGCTCCAGCCTGCCGAACATCCCGGCGGAATTCACGCAATCGGCCCAGTTCCGCCGCGGCACCGTGGGCATGGCCCGCTCGCAGGATCCGAACTCGGCGAACTCGCAGTTCTTCATCTGCCTCGGCGACGCGGCGTTCCTGAACGGCCAGTACACGATCGTCGGCAACGTCACGGACGGGCTCGACGTGCTCGACAAGATCAAGAAGGCCGCCCCCGGCGCGCCCGGGGGCGCCGTGCAGGACCCCGACAAGATCGTCAGCATGACCCTCGCCGAGAAGGCCAAGTAGCGGCCGCATGCCGGGTCGGCGCGCCGCCTCGCTCCTCTTGGTGAGCTTGATCCCGGCGGCCGCCGCGGCCTATGACGGCGCCCCCTTCTACGGCTACGCCGACGAGCCGGGGGGCGGCTATCCGCTGAGCCTACCCCAGACCCTGCGCGCGACGATCGCGGTGCCGGTGTCGCGGATGGCGACGCGGCCCGCCGACACCCTGGCCGAGCTCTATCCGGCGCTCGCCGCCTGCTGGCAGGCGCCGGGCGGCCTCGCCCGCCCGGGCGACGGGGCCGGCGATATCGAGATCACCGTGCGGCTCGCGCTGCGGCGCGACGGGAGCCTGATCGGCCCGCCGCGCGTCACATACGCGGCGGGCACCGCGGGCGATCAGCGGACCGCTCTGGTGCGCGGCACCCTCGACGCCCTGGCGCGCTGCACCCCGGTCCACATCACGGCGGGCCTGGGCCGGGCCATCGCGGGCCGGCCGGTGGCGCTCCGCTTCGTCTACCGCCCGCCGGCCTGAGGGCCGTCGCACCCGTTACGGGCGCTGGCCGGATCCGGCGCGCGCCGATACAGTTCCCCCAACCGGAAGGAAAGACTATGGCCGACAACGAGACCATCGTACTGGAGACCACCAAGGGCCGCGTCGTCATCGCGCTGCGTCCCGACCTCGCCCCGGGCCATGTCGAGCGGATCAAGACGCTCGCCGCCCAGGGCTTCTACGACGGCGTGCCGTTCCACCGGGTGATCGACGGGTTCATGGCCCAGACGGGCGACCCGACGGGCACCGGCTCGGGCGGTTCGGACCTGCCGGACCTGAAGGCCGAGTTCAACGCCGAGCCGCACGTGCGCGGCACCTGCTCCATGGCGCGGACCAACTTCCCGCACTCGGCGAACTCGCAGTTCTTCATCTGCTTCGACGACGCCCGCTTCCTCGACAAGCAGTACACGGTGTGGGGCAAGGTCGTGGAAGGCATGGACGTGGTCGACACGATCAACAAGGGCGAGCCGCCGCGCTCGCCGGACAAGATCGTGAAGGCGACCGTCGGCGCCGCCTGATCGTCCCTCACCCGCGCGCCCCGCAAGGCGCGCGGGTGAGCCCCGCGCAAGACCCGGATGCCAGCCTCGCGCGGTGTCCGAGTCCGATACCGGAATGCGCACCTTCAAGCCGGCCTGGTTTGCCAAGGCGACACGAAAGGCCGGCATTGCCGACCGGGAATTGTGCGCGGCAATCAAAGACGTCGTGAAGGGCCAAGCCGACAACCGGGGCGGCGGTGTCTTCAAGAAGCGCCTGAACCGGAACCGACACCGGAGCATCATCCTGACCAAGGTCGGCTCCTATTGGCTGTCTCAGTACCTCTTCGCCAAGAAAGATCGCGCCAACATCGATGACGATGAGCTGAGAGCCTTCCGTCAGCTAGCCAAGGCACTTGAGAAGACTTCGGAGGCGGATATCGCCCGCCTCGTCTCGACCGGGCACATCACGGAGATCTGCGATGGTGGGGAAGCGGACATTTAAAAGTGACGCCCTCGAGTCGATTCACGCGACCGCCGCAGCCCTCCATGAGGCTGGTGTGACCGACATGGCGACGATGCGCTGATTCGACGAAGCATGCCTCACCGCGCCGCCCGCGATCGAGCCAGCTCAGATCAAGCGGCTTCGCGAAAGCCTCAACGTGAGTCAGCCGGTCTTCGCCCGCTATCTCAACACGAGCGAGAGCACGGTCGAGAAGTGGGAGACGGGCGCCAAGAAGCCCAGCGGCATGGCGCTCAAGCTCCTGACGATCGTCCAGAAACATGGCCTTCAGATCCTGACCTGAGTCCGAGCGCTTCCGCCGCGGCCAGATCCTCTGGCGTGTTGACGTTAAGGAACGGGTCCACCGGCTCGACCGGCCAGGACGCCACCGCTGCGCCATGGCGGTCGATGAAGGCGCCGACGCGGCGCTCGCCGCGCCCCAGATAGTCCCGCAGGTCGTCGCGCAGAATCGTTGGCCAGAGGGCGATCGTGAAGTGCCGCCGCGCGCCCGAGGCCGCCAGGGCAATGCCCGATTCAGGGCCGGCCGCGCATAGCCGCGCCACCAGATCCTCCGGCAGGAAGGGCGCGTCGCCCGACACGCTCACCACCCGCGCCATCCCATGTCCTGCGGCGTGTTCCAGCCCGGCGAGGATGCCGGCGAGCGGGCCCGGCTGATCCGGCAGCGGATCCGGCAGGACCGGCCCGGGAAACCCGGAAAACCGGGCCGGGTCGCCGTTGGCGCTGAGGGCGAGCCCCGCCCCGCATTGCGGCCCGAGCCGTTCGACCACCCGCTCCAGCAGGGTCCGCCCGTCGAGGCGCAGCAGCGGCTTGTCGCCCCCGCCCATCCGCCGCGCCTGCCCGCCGGCCAGGATCAGGCCCAGGACCGGAGGGGCGGGCACGGTCTCACTCGAAGACGATCTTCGGCGCCGTCCGCCCGGCCGGCGCACCGGACAGGTTCGCCCAGAGCTGGGCGGCGATCTCCCGATAGACCTTCGCGTGCGGCCCGTCCGGGTCGGTGGCCACCACGGGCCGGCCGGAATCCGAGGTCTCCCGGATGGTCATGTCGAGGGGCACCTCGCCGAGGAACGGCACGCCGAGACGCTGCGCCTCGATGCGCGCGCCACCATGTCCGAAGATGTGCGAGGCGTGGCCGCAATTCGGGCAGACGAAGGTCGCCATGTTCTCGATCACGCCGAGGATCGGCACCGCGACCTTCTTGAACATGGTGACGCCGCGCCGGGCATCGATCAGCGCGAGGTCCTGGGGTGTGGAGACGATCACGGCGCCCGAGAGCGGCGTCGCCTGCGCCATGGTGAGCTGCGCGTCACCGGTACCGGGCGGCATGTCGACGAAGAGCACGTCGAGTTCGCCCCAGAGCACGTCCCGCAGCATCTGGGTGATGGCCGACTGGACCATCGGGCCGCGCCAGATCATGGCCGTCTCGGGCTCGATCAGGAAGCCGATCGACATGACCTTGAGCCCGTAGCCGACCATCGGCTCCATGGCCTTGTTGTCCACGACGGTGGGCTTGCCCGAGAGGCCGAACAGCTTGGGCACCGACGGGCCGTAGATGTCGGCGTCGAGGAGGCCGACCTTCAGCCCCTGGGCCTGGAGCGCCAGGGCGAGGTTGCAGGCGGTGGTGGACTTGCCGACGCCGCCCTTGCCGGAGGCCACCGCCACGATGTGGCGCACGCCCGCGATCTGCGGACCCTGGTTCGGCGGCGCGCCGGGCCGCGGCGGGGCGACCGGCGGCGGCGTCACGGGGCGCGGGGCGGCGCTGCTCTGCGCCGGATGGCTCTGGCTCCGCTCGGAGGTGAGGCTCGCGAACACGCCCGAGACGCCCGGCATCTGCAGGACGCGCCCTTCCGCCTGCCGCCGCACCGGCTCGAACCGCTCGGCCTCGCTGGGATCGACCAGGATCGAGAACATCACCCGGTTGTTCGGATCGACCACGACCTGGGAGAGCCGGCCGGAGCCCGGCAGGGTGGTGCCGGCGGCATCGACGGTGACGCTGGCGAGCGCCTTCAGCACGTCGTCGCGGGTAATCGCCAAGATGTCCTCCAGCGGGCAAACAAGTATGCCCGTGCATGTAACCGAGCGGGCCGAGAACACCAGACCCCGCGTCCTCAATCGACGACCGGCCCGATCGCCTGCGTCCCGACGCCCGTCCCGGCCGGATCGGCCTCACGCCGCTCCGCGGTCGTCTTCGGTCATCGCGGTCGAGCGATGAGGTTACAGTCTTCCATGGGTCCGCGCACCACGGTCCCGTCGCCGCGCCGGTAGACGCCGTGACGCAGGCGGCGGCAGCCGAGGGGGCCACGCAGGCGCTTCACGCGCTCGATATGGACGCTGCCATAGCGCCGGTGCGAGAAGTCATGCCCGCCGATGCGCACGCCCGGGCCGAAGCGCACCTCGGCCGCGGCCGGCCGCAGGCTGAGGCCGAGGGTGACCCGCACCAGCGGCACCGCCGCACGGACGATCATCCGAACGCGTTTCATCCGAACCTCCGTCACCGCACGGGCAAGCTGAACCAACGGGAGATTGATCCGTTGTCGGGGCAGCCTTCGGCGGCCCCCCTCTCGGTGAGGCCCGCCGGGACCGACACGACGCGTAGGAGACCATTTTCATGCATCAGGGCAACCACCGCGACCACGAAGGCGCGAAGAAGCTGTTCGAGCTCATCAAGGACGTGAAGATCGCCATGATGACCACCGTCGATTCCGACGGCACGCTCAACAGCCGCCCGATGTGGAACAACGATGCCGACGAGAACGGCGACCTGTGGTTCTTCACCAAGCTGCACTCGCCCAAGACGACGGAGATCAGCCGCGACAACCAGATCAACCTCGCCTATTCCGACCCGTCGAGCCAGAACTACGTCTCGGTGGCCGGCAAGGCCGAGATCGTCCGCGATCAGGCGATCATCGACGCCAAGTGGAATGAGAGCCTGAAG
Source organism: Methylobacterium sp. XJLW (assembly GCF_003254375.1). Taxonomy (NCBI): domain Bacteria; kingdom Pseudomonadati; phylum Pseudomonadota; class Alphaproteobacteria; order Hyphomicrobiales; family Methylobacteriaceae; genus Methylobacterium; species Methylobacterium sp. XJLW. The sequence goes on from NZ_CP016429.1 coordinate 4,396,260, forward strand.
ACGTGGTTCCCCAACGGCAAGAATGATCCCGAGGTGGCGCTGATCCGCGTCCATCCGGAGAAGGGCGAGTACTGGGACAGCCCCAACAGCACGATGCTGCACCTCTACGGCTACGTGAAGGCCTCCCTCACCGGCGAGAGCCCCAAGACCGAGACCAAGAAGGTCGACCTCGCCTGAGGATCGGTCTTCAGGACAGGCGTTCGCACGGGCGGCTTCCGGGAGGAGGCCGCCCGTCTTCTTGACGGGCGCGGGCTCGGCATGCGCTCTGCGCCATCGAAGCGCGGCAGAGTGCGAAAAGAATGCTCGATCTGGCGAAGCGGGTCTACGATCACAGTTTCCGCATCGACCCGATCGTGCGGTCGCTGCTCGACACCGATTTCTACAAGCTGCTGATGGCGCAGACGATCCTGCGCCGGCACCCCGCGATCGAGACCACCTTCGGCATCACCAACCGCACGCGGCGCATCCGCATCGCCGATGAGGTCGATGCCGGCCTGCTGCGCGAACAGCTCGATCACGCCCGGACGTTGCGGCTGAGCAAGAGCGAGATCACCTGGCTGCGCGGCAACGTCTTCCGCGGCCAGGGGCGCATCCTCGGGCCGGAATTCGTGGCGTGGTTCGAGACCTTCCGGCTCCCCGACTACGAGCTCGCCGTCCATGACGGCCAGTACGAGCTGACCTTCCACGGTCCCTGGATCGAGACCACGATGTGGGAGGTCCCGGCGCTCGCGATCCTCAACGAGCTGCGGGCGCGCGCCGTGCTGCGGGGCCTCGGCAAGCTCGACCTTCAGGTGCTCTACGCCCGGGCCATGACGCGGGTCTGGGAGAAGATCGAGCGGCTGCAGAAGCTGCCGGACCTGTCGGTGGCGGATTTCGGCACGCGCCGCCGCCACGGCTTCCTCTGGCAAGACTGGTGCGTGCAGGCCATGGCCGAAGGCTTGGGCGGCGCGTTCCTCGGCACCTCGAACTGCCTGATCGCCGCGCGGCAGGAGGTCGAGCCGGTGGGCACCAACGCCCACGAGTTGCCGATGGTCTACGCCGCCCTCGCCGAGGACGACGGGGCGCTCTCCGCCGCGCCCTACGCGGTGCTGGCCGACTGGCAGGAGGATTACGGCGGCAACCTGCTGGTGATCCTGCCCGACACCTACGGGACCACCGGATTCCTGGCCAATGCTCCCGACTGGGTCAGCGACTGGACCGGCATCCGCATCGATTCGAAGGATCCGATCGAGGGCGGCGAGGAGGTGATCCGGTTCTGGCAGGCGCGCGGGCACGATCCGCGGGACAAGCTCGCGATCTTCTCCGACGGGCTCGACATCGACGAGATCGAGCGCATCCACGCCCGGTTCCACGGGCGCATGCGCATCGGCTACGGCTGGGGCACGCTGCTCACCAACGATTTCCGCGGCCTCCTGCCGGACGGCAAGCTCGATCCGGTCTCCATCGTCTGCAAGGTCACGGAGGCGAAGGGCCGACCCACCGTGAAACTCTCCGACAATCCCACCAAGGCGCAGGGCCCGGCCGACGAGGTCGCCCGCTACCGGCGGGTCTTCGGCGTGGGCGAGCAGGAGGCGCTGCCGGTGCTGGTCTGAGAGCGGTGTCAGACCGGGCGCGATGAAACGCCCCGGCTGACCGGACACAATCGAATTCATTATCATGTCGACCAACCGGAGCCGCCGGGAGCGGCCCTGCCTGGGAGAACGCCATGTCGATGAATCGCCGCTCGCTCATCGGGGCCGCGGGGCTCGCCCTCGCGACGCCCGCGCTGCAGGCCGGAGAGGCCGCCGAGGCGGCAAAGCCCGCCGCCAAGACGCCGCCGCCGCACGTCACGAAGATCCTCGCCCAATGGATCCTGGGGTCGTCCTACGACACGCTGCCCGATCCGGTCCGCCGCGAGAGCGTGCGCAGCGTCCTCAACTGGGTGGGGGTGGCGATCGGCGGCTCGCACCATGAGACCGTGGACGTGGCGGTCTCGGCGCTGCAGCCCTTCTCGGGTCCGCCCCAGGCCGGGCTGTTCGGCCGGACCGAGCGGTTCGACATCCTGAACGCCGCCTTCCTCAACGGCGTGTCGAGCCACATCTTCGACTTCGACGACACCCACCTGAAGACGATCATCCACCCCGCCGGCCCGGTCGCCTCGGCGATCCTGGCCTATGCGGAGATGAAGCCGGTCACCGGCAGGGCCTTCCTCGACGCCCTCGTGGTCGGGATCGAGACCGAGTGCCGGATCGGCAATGCCGTCTACCCGAACCATTACGATGCGGGCTGGCACATCACCGGCACCTGCGGGCCGTTCGGCGCCGCGGCGGCCGCCGGGAAACTGATGGGCCTCACCGAGCAGCAGATGGTCTACGCGCTGGGGCTCGCCGCCTCGCAGCCCGTGGGCCTGCGCGAATCGTTCGGCTCGATGAACAAGAGCTTCAACCCGGGCCGGGCAGCCTCCAACGGCCTGTTCGCCGCGATCCTGGCGGCGAAGGGCTTCACCTCGTCGGACGGGATGATCGAGGCGAAGCGCGGCTGGGCGAACACGATCTCCACCAAGCAGGACTGGTCGGAGATCACCGACGGCCTCGGCAGCCGCTACGAGGCGCAGCTGAACACCTACAAGCCCTTCGCCTGCGGCATCGTCATGCACCCGACGATCGACGCGGCGATCCAGATCCGCGACGCCGACCACGTCCGGCCGGACGACATCAAGCGCGTCGACCTGAAGGTCCATCCGCTGGTGCTGGAGCTGACCGGCAAGACCGCGCCGAAGACAGGCCTGGAAGGCAAGTTCAGCATCTACCACGCGGCGGCGGTGGCCTTCGTGGAGGGCGCGGGCGGCGAGAAGCAGTTCAGCGACCGGGCGGTGAACGATCCGCGCGTGGTGGCGCTGCGCCAGAAGGTGGTCCCGGTGATCACCCCCGGCATCGAGCCCGCGCAGGTCGACATGACCGTGACGCTGAACGACGGGCGGACCGTCCACCGGTACATCGAGCATGCCATCGGCAGCGTAGAGAAGCCGATGTCCGATGCGCAGCTGGACGCGAAGTTCGCCGATCTCGCCGCCGGAATCCTCCCGGAGGCGCAGGCCAAGCGGGTGATGCAGCTGTGCCGGTCGCTGCCCGAACTGAAGGATGCGGGCGACGTGGCGCGGGCCGGCGTGTCGGGGGCGTAGACGGCCGGCGCAGCCCGCGGGATCATTTTCAGCCCCCGTGCCGTTCCCCGTGCGCGTGGCTTCCGTTGCTCCCGGCGGAGGCCCGCACGTCGCGTACGGGATGCGGATCAGCGTATGGGTACCAAAACCCCGGTCGGGGTCGAACCGGCAGCCCGGTCCAGGGCGCCTCTGCTTCCGCCGCGGCCGACCCGCGTCGCCGCGGCCGAGACGCCGCGGGCCTCCATGGCGTCGCCCGTGGTTGTCGGGGCGACCATCATCGCGGCCCTGTATTTCGGTCGCGAGATCTTCATCCCCATCGCGATCGCGTTGCTCCTGTCGTTCGTGCTCACCCCGCTGGTGAACCGCCTGCGGCGGCTCCGGCTGCCCCGGCTGGTGGCGGTCGGCGTCAGCGTGGGTCTGACCCTGGGCATCGTGGCCGCCCTGGCGACCCTGATCGGCATCCAGGCGGCGGATCTCGCGGGCGACGTCCCGCGCTACCGGGCCACCATCGAGCGCAAGATCAACGGGCTGCGCGACTCGCCCGTCGGACACGCCACGGAATACGTCGCCAATATCGGGCGGGCGCTCCATGGCGGCGCCAAGGAGGTGAACAACCCGGAGGGCCAGCCGCCCGCGCCGCCGACACCGCCGCCGACGCCGCCGGGTCCCGAGCAGCCCCAGGCCGCGCCGAAACCCGTCCTGGTCGAGGTCGCCGCGAGCCCGCCGGGCCCGATCGAGATGCTGTCCACCGTGCTCTCGCCGGTGATGCATCCGCTGGCGACGGTCGGCATCGTCTTCGTGGTGCTGCTGTTCGTGCTGATGCAGCGCGAGGATCTGCGCGACCGCATGATCCGGCTGGCGGGATCGAGCGACCTGCACCGGACCACCGTGGCGATCGACGACGCCGCGAAGCGGCTCAGCCGCTACTTCGTGGTGCAGCTCGCCCTCAACGCCGCCTTCGGGATCGTGATCGGCATCGGCCTCTACGTGATCGGCGTGCCGAATCCGGTGCTCTGGGCGATCTTCGCGGCCCTGATGCGCTTCGTGCCGTATCTGGGGGCCGTCCTGTCGGCCCTCCTGCCGATGGCGCTCGCCGCCGCGGTCGATCCCGGCTGGAACATGATGATCGCCGTGGCGATCCTGTTCGTCGTGCTGGAGCCGCTCACCGGCCAGGTCTTCGAGCCGATCGTCTACGGGCAATCCACCGGGCTCTCACCCTTCGCGGTCCTGGTCTCGGCGCTGTTCTGGACCTGGCTGTGGGGACCGGTCGGCCTGCTGCTCTCTACGCCGCTCACCGTCTGCCTCGTCGTGCTCGGTCGCTACGTGGAGCGTCTGGAATTCCTGGACGTGCTGTTCGGCGACCGGCCGGCCCTGACCCCCGTCCAGAATTTCTATCAGCGGGTCCTGGCGGGCGATGCCGAGGAGGTGCTGGGCCATGCCGAGCTGATCCTGCAGCAATGCTCGCTCTCGTCCTATTACGACGACGTGGTGCTCAAGGCCCTCGAACTCGCCGCCCAGGACGCGGCCCGGGGGGTGCTGACCGCCCGGCAGAAGGCGGCGATGCGCGCGGCCCTCGCCGAGCTGATCGCCGACCTCTCCGACCGGAGCGACGCCGTCGCGGCCGCGTCCGGCGACGGGGAGGAGGGCGCCTGCAGCGCGCTGCCGATGGGTCCGACCCCAGAGGCGCTCTCCGAGGACTGGACCCGCGCGGGCGCGGTCCTGTGCGTCGCGGGCCGCGGCTTCCTGGACGAGGCCGCGGCTGCGATCCTCGCACAGATCCTGGAGAAGCGCGGCCTCGGCGTCCGCACGATCCCCTTCGCCGAGACGGCTTCCGCGCGGATCGGGCGATTCGATCCGGGGACGGCGCGCATGGTCTGCGTGGTCTCCCTCGCCCTCGACGGCGAGCCGACCCATCTGCGCCGGCTGATCCGCCGGCTGAAGGGTCGGTTGCCCGGGGTGCCGATCCTGCTCGGCCTGTGGCTCGCCCAGGATGACGGGGCGAGCCGCCTCGCCGGCGGACCGGGGGGCGCCGCGGAGGCCGATGGGCAGGTGGGGTCGCTGCGCGAGGCCGTCGAGGCGGTCCTGGCGCAGGCGGACGCCACCGGTGCAGCCGGAACCGGCGCGGCGCCGGACGGCGCCCCGGACCCGGAACGCGGGGCGCCGCGTCTGCCGGCCTCGGCCGACGCATGAGCCCGGGGGGCTTGACGGGCGGGGGGGCGCCCCGGTTTCGTCGGGATCGGGCAGTCGATCGGGCAGTCGGTCGGGCGGCCTTCGGGCACAGCAGGGAACGGAACGGATGAGCGTCGTCGAACTCGGACGGTTCATGGACGACCTCGCGGACGCGTCCGGCAAGGCGATCCTGCCTTTCTTCCGCGCCCAGTTCGGCCTCGACGACAAGTCCCGCGGCGGAGCGCCGTTCGACCCGGTCACCGAGGCCGACCGGGCCGCCGAGGTCGTGCTCCGGGCGATGATCGGCCAGACCTTTCCGGGCCACGGCATCCTCGGCGAGGAATTCGGCTCGGAGCGCACCGACGCCGAATGCGTCTGGGTCCTCGACCCGATCGACGGCACCCGGGCCTTCATCGGAGGCCTGCCGACCTGGGGCACGCTGATCGGGCTGAGCCGCAACGGCGTCCCGGTGCGCGGAATGATGCACCAACCCTATCTGGCGGAGCGCTTCACCGGGGACGGGCGCAGCGCGCGCCTGCGTGCGCCGTCGGGCGAGCGGACACTGCGGACACGGCGCTGCGCGGACCTCGCCCAGGCGATCCTGGCCACCACGGATCCGCGCCTGTTCGCGGCGGGCGCGGAGGCCGAGCGCTTCCGGTCGCTGGAGGGGCAGGTGCGGATGTCCCGCTACGGCGCCGATTGCTACGCCTACTGCATGCTGGCCGCCGGCCAGATCGACCTCGTCGTCGAGGCCGGGCTGAAGCCCTACGACATCGTCGCCCTCATCCCGATCGTCGAGGGGGCCGGGGGGCGTGTCACGGCCTGGGACGGCGGTCCCGCCGCGGGCGGCGGGCGCGTGATCGCGGCGGGCGACCCGCGGCTGCACGAGGCGGCGCTCAAGGTGCTGAACCCGTGAGGCGGCGGCGGCGCACGGCCATGTCTTTGAGCGGGGAAACGGACGGGCGCGCCGCGGTCGGAGGCACGCGCTCTCCCGCGCCCCTGTGCAGGGGGCGGGAGCGCGTGGGGACTCCGATCCGCCGACAGGATCCATCCGCGTGCTGCTGAACGCGCTGATCCTGTTGACGACCCTGGTCCCCCGAGCCGAGGCCGGCGCGGCAGGCCTCGCGCACGCCCTGCCGCCCCTCGCCGCGGCCTCCGCCCCGGCTGAAAGCCCGCCCCCGCGCTTCGATCCCGCCACCCGCTCGGTCTCAAACTGGCACGCCCAGACCGGCGCGCAGCTGATGCCGCGGGCGCTGGCGGTCACGGCCTCGCTGGCGGAGGATCCGCCCTACGTCGCCCGCTGCGTGCGGCTCAACAACGGCTGGTGCATCAAGTCCGCCCGCTGGTCCGGCGAGATCGGCGCCGACGGGGAGGGCCACACCGCCTTCGCCACCCTCGAGGACGGCGCCGATGCCGCCGCGAGCCTGCTGCGGCGCTACTACCGCGATTACGGCCGGCGTACGGCGCTGGCCATCGTGCGCCGCTGGGCGCCGGCGGAGTGCCGCGTCGCGTCCGCACCCGCGCGGCCGGGGCGCTCGGCCGTGACCCCCGCTGTCTCGGCGGCCCTCGCGCCGCGGGGCCTCGGGCGGACCCTCCGGGCCCGCTATCTCGCCGCGCACCGCCCCGGCGGGGCGCCACGGGGCCGAGCGGCCCTGCGGGTGCAGCCCTGGTCACCCCTCGCCCGGATGGCCGGCCGTCCCGCCCGCCGCCCAGCTGCCGTGCCGCGCGTGGCGATGCTTCAGCCGGTGCCCGACATCGCGGCCGGGATCGCCTCGTCGGCCGAGCCGGCGCGGCCGGCCCGGAGCGTCGCCGATCCGACGGCGCTCCTCGAGCGGAAGACGGCGAGCCGGGTTCCGAGTGCCGAGCGGATGGTGGCCGAATCCGCGCTGCTGCCGGCGATCGCCGCCGGCCTGCCAGTCCTCGACCTGCGCCTGCCGGCCCCGCTCTGCACCGGCGACGAGGTCCGGATCCAGGCCTATGCCGGTCGGATCAGCGCCAGCGTCGGCCTGAAGCCCGGCGACGACCTCGACCTGTTCGGGCCGGACGGCACGCCGCGCGCCAATCTGGCCCCGGTGATGCAGGTGATGTCGGCGGTGGAACTCGGCACGCTCCGGGCCGGCCCGGACCTCGTCGCCGGAGCGATCGCACGGCTGAGGCCGCTCACGCCCGCCGCCATCGGTGCAACGCCTTAGCGTCAAGCCTTGCGGTTCGGCCCCCGCCGCGCCACCTCTGCCCGGCCTGTTCCCCTCACGACGAGCCCGCCCGTGCCCCTGATCGACCTTGCCGCGCGCGCCGGCTCGGCCGTCAAAGCCTTCGCCGAAGCCTCGCACGACCTGCTGGTCCAGCCGACCCTGCGGCTGGGCGTGACCGGGCTCGCGCGCTCGGGCAAGACCGTCTTCACCACGGCCCTGATCCACCACCTCGTGGAGACGCACGCGCTGCCGGCCTTCGCCCCCGCGCAGGAGGGCCGCCTGCGCCGCGCCAAGCTGGTGCCCCAACCCGACGACGACGTGCCGCGCTTCCCCTTCGAGGAGCATTTCGCCACGCTCACCGAGGCGCGGTGCTGGCCGCGCTCCACCGACCGGATCAGCCAGTTCCGCCTGGAGATCGCCTACGAGCGTGCCGCCGGCTGGCGCACCGGCCCGGCCACCCTGATGCTCGACGTGGTCGATTACCCGGGCGAATGGCTCCTCGACCTCGCCCTGATCGAGACCAGCTACACGGCGTGGTCCCGGGCCACGATCGGCGGCACCCGCCGCCCCGGCCGCGCCGCCGTGGCGGCGCCCTGGCTCGCGGCGCTGAAGGGCTTCGATCCGAACGGCCCCCTCGACGAGGTCGCGGCCGAGCGGGCGAGCGACGCCTTCAAGACCTACCTCGCGGGCCTGCGCGCCGGCCCGGAAGCGGTGGCGACGACGCCGCCCGGCCGCTTCCTGATGCCCGGCGACCTCGCGGGCTCCCCGGCGCTGACCTTCGCGCCCCTCGACCGGCTCCCCGAGGCGATCGCGCCCGACAGCCTCGCGGGGCTGATGGAGCGGCGCTTCGAGGCCTACAAGACCAAGGTCGTGACGCCGTTCTTCCGCGACCATTTCCAGCGGGTCGACCGGCAGATCGTGCTGGTGGACGTGCTCTCGGCGGTCGATGCCGGCCCCACCGCCCTGGCCGAGCTGGAGGAGGCGCTGGACGCGGTGCTGCTCAGCCTCAACATCGGCCGCAACACGGTGCTGTCGCGGCTGTTCGCGCCGCGGGCCGACCGCGTGCTGTTCGCCGCCACCAAGGCCGACCACCTCCACCAGACGAGCCACGACCGGCTCGACGCCCTCCTGCGGCTTCTCGTATCCCGGGCGATGCGGCGGACGGAGGCGGCGGGCGCCCGGGTGGGCACGGTGGCGCTGGCCTCCGTGCGCGCCACCCGCGAGACCACCGTCCATGACGGGTCGGACACGCTGCGGGCGGTGGCCGGCACCCCGGAAGCCGGCGAGGTGGTGGGCGACGAGGTCTTCGACGGCAACAGCGAGGCCGCGATCTTCCCGGGCGAGCTGCCGGCCCGCGCCGAGGCGGTGCTGGAGGGCGCGGTGGAGCCGGGCTCGCTGCGCTTTCCGCGCTTCCGGCCGCCGCTGGTCAGGCCCGACGGGCTCGGCCGCCCCGGCCACCTGCCGCAGATCCGCCTGGACCGGGCGATGCAGTTCCTGATCGGCGACCGTCTGGCGTGACGATGTGTGCGACTCCGCGGAGCCTTCGAGCATGACCTCCGGCCAGAAACCCCGCGCCTTCCGGATCACGCCCGAGCTGGCCGCCGAGCCGAGCGTCATCACGACGCCGCTCGCCGCCCGGCCGCCCCAGGCCCGGATCGTGGACGAGCCCTTCGAGATCGTCGATGCCGCCGACGGCGTCGCCGTGCCGGTGGCGCCGCGGTCGCGCTCGCCCTGGGGCACCCTGTTCCTCTCGGCGGTGGGCGGCCTCGTCTCCCTCGGCGTCGGCCTGTCGGTCGAGCGGATGATCGCCGACCTGTTCCAGGCCGCCCCCTGGCTCGGCTGGGTGGCCCTCGCGCTTCTGGGACTTGCCGCGCTGGCGCTGCTCGCGATCGTGGTCCGGGAACTCGCCGGCCTGCGGCGCGAACGGAAGATCGAGCGCCTGCGCCAGTCGGCGCTGGACGCCCTCGCCACCCGCGACCACACCGGCGCGCAGGCGGTGGTGCAGGCGCTCTCGACCTTCTACGCCGACCGCGACACGCTGTCGGCGGGCCGCGCCCGGATCGACGCCGCCGCCGACGCGATCCTCGACGTGGACGACCGGATCGGGCTCGCCGAGCACGAGCTGCTGGCCGGGCTGGACCGGCAGGCGCGCAACGCCATCGCGACGACGGCCAAGCAGGTCTCGGCGGTGACCGCGCTCAGCCCGCGGGCGATCGTCGACGTGGCCTTCGTGGTGTTCGCGGCGGTGCGGCTGCTGCGCCGGATCGCGGCGATCTACGGCGGCCGGCCGGGCTTCCTGGGCTTCCTGCGGCTGGGGCGCGCGGCGCTCGCGCATCTCACCGTCACCGGCGGGATGGCGGTGGGCGAGAGCGTCATGCAGCAGGTTCTGGGGCTCGGGATCGCCGCCCGGGTCTCGGCCAAGCTGGGCGAGGGCGTGCTCAACGGGCTGATGACCGCCCGGTTCGGGCTCGCGGCCCTGAATGTCTGCCGTCCGCTGCCCTTCGTGCGGGAGGCCCCGCCGCGGCTCGCCGACGTCGCCGGCGAGCTGCTGCGCTCGGCCGAGGCCGAGCCGAAATCGTAGCGGGCTACTTGGCGCCCGCGGCGGCGCGGCGGTTGGCGATGCGGGAGAACATGTTGCCGGTATAGTCGGCGGTCTTCGGCTTCTCGGGCTCGCCGAGCTTGGCCTCGAAGGCCTCGATCCGCTTGAGCAGCGTCACGTCGTTGAACAGCGAGCTGTTGAAGTTGCTCTGGGCCCGGGGGCCGAGGGCGGTCTGCACCGCTTCGAGTCGTTCCAGAAGCTCTTTGCGCGTCACGGTGCTCTCCAGGGGCGGCTTCGGGACGAAGGACCGCCCGTACCGCCACTGAAGGGGGCGGTGGTAAACAGCGCGTTAATGCGGTGGCCGCGTCGGGGATCGGAGCCTGGTCGTCCGCGGGTTCCGTGCAGCCCTGCCATTCAGGTCCGTCACACGGACAGACCCTTCAGGAACCCGGCGAGCCGCATCAGCCCTTCGGGCCACGGCCCGTGCCCGCTCGCCACGTTGATATGGCCGGATTCGCCGGCATCGACCGTCAGCGAGCCCCAGGCATGGGCGAAGTCGTCGGCCCGCTCGTAGCGGCAATAGGGATCCGTCCGGCTGGCGACCAGAAGCGACGGGAAGGGCAGGGGGTCCCGCGGCACCGGCGCGAAGACGCGCGCCGCCGCGGGCACGTCGGGGTTTTCCTCCACGTCCGGGACGGAGACCAGCAGGGCGCCGCGCACCACCCCCGCGGGGAAGTGCGGCACCGCCTCGACGCAGGCCACGACGCCGAGGCTATGGGCGATCAGGATGACCGGCCGGGTCGCCGCTGCGACCGCCTCGGCGATGCGCCCGCACCACGCCTCCGGTGTCGGGGCGTGCCACTGGTCCTGCTCCACCACCCGCGCCGTGGCGAGGCGGCCCGCCCAGCGGGCCTGCCAATGGTCTTCCTCGGAACCTCCAAGCCCCGGGACGATGAGGATGTCGCAATCGGCGGTCTTCATGTCGGATTGCCTAGAGCGGACCGGCGGAGACGTCGAGACCGCCCCGTCATTCGGCCGCGATCGGCGCGGCCTGCTCCAGCGCCTGGATGTGACGGGCGATCTGCATGGAGGCGCGGTTCTTCGCCTTGGCCTCGATCTCGAAATCCGCCCAGGCGAGATGGCGGGCGACGAGATCGTTCACCGCCCGGTTCCACATCATGTCGGAATGGGCCGCGAGATCCCGGACCGCGTGACCGGCCCCGCGCAGGGCGGGGAAGTCGGGCAGGGCGTCCGGATCGCAGTCGGACGAGACCGCCTCGCGCGACACGCTGATATGGGCCACGGGCCGCACGCCGCGCCAGGACTCCGTCACCCGGGCGATCCGGGGATCGTCCGGTTCGAGGTATGCGCCGCCGCTCTCGACCCAGTGGTGGTGCAGGTCGAGCACCACCGGCACGATGTCGGCGAGTTGCAGCACCGCGTCGAGGCCGAAGACGTTCTCGTCGTTCTCCACGGTGACGAGGTCGCGCGCCACCCGGCTCGCCCGGGGCAGGGTCTCGCGGAAGCCCGCGACCCCGGGGTCGCCGGCGCCGACATGGATGTTGATGTGGGCGCCGTGCGGGTGCCAGCCGCCGCCGTAGCCCATCCGGTCGAAGATCTCGGCGTGGTAGTCGAGTTCCGACAGGCCGTTCGCGATGGCGGCCGGGTTGCGGCTCGCCAGCAGGCAGAACGGCCCCGGATGGAAGCTCAGGCGCACGCCGAGCCGGCGTGCGAGGGCTCCGGCCTCCGCGAGGCCGCGCTCGACCAGCGCCGCCATCTCGGGCTCGGCGTAGATCGCCTGCGCGATGGGGTGGGTGTAGCCCGGCAGGACGTTGCTCGCCATGCGCAGGAGGCGCTCCAGGGGCGGCCGGGCCCCGACCCAGGCGATCTGGCGGGCCAGCGCGGCGAGGTTGTGGGCGACGAGGCCGGCGAGCTTGGCCCGCCGGGCGGCGGGCTCCAGCTTGGTGAGATGGGCCATGGTCACGCTGGTGAGGTTCATGTGCAGCGTGGCCTCCCGCTCCGCCTTGAGGGTGGCGTGGGTGCCGGGAGGCTCGTCCAGGACAAACTTGCAGCAGAATCCGAGGCGGGGCTGAGCGTGCATAACGGGCACAACGCGCGGAGGGCCGCAGCGTCCCCGCCAAATGCGCGGAACGGCCACGGCACGACGACGTTGGGAGTCCCGAGCGCGGCAGTTCCGCGCACTGGCCCCGATATATGCCTCCGTCACCGTCGCGTTCGACCGGACCATCCGAGACCGGCTCGATCCTCTGGATCCTGATGCTCGGCTCGGCTTTGGTCGCCCTCGCGGCGGCGCCGGCGCGGCGCGGCGTGTCGGCGGCTCCCCCCGCGAGCGAACCGCCCAGCGACCGCGAGCCGACGGCCGACGATCGGGGTTTGCAGAAGGGTGTGGCCGCGGGCGCGCGCTCGATCTCGGGGCGCGCCGCGCAGCTCACCGCCGCGACGCAGGCCGAGCGGGGCCGCGCCGCCGACAGCCCCACCGAGATGACGCGGTCCGGCTGGAAGGACATCGCCGTCCGGGTCTACCTGGAGTTCAACAAGGACCGGGTGCTGGCGGTCGCCGCCGGGGTGACCTTCTACTCGCTGCTGTCGCTGTTTCCCGCCATCGCCGCGCTGGTCTCCTGCTACGGCCTGTTCGCCGACGTGACCGTCATCAACGATCACCTCGCCCAGCTTCACGCGGTCCTGCCGTCCGGCGCGGTCGAACTCATCGGCGATCAGGTCAAGCGCATCGCCGCCAAGGGCAGCGGATCCCTCAGCATCACGTTCTTCTCCAGCCTGCTGCTGTCGCTCTGGAGCGCCAACGCGGCCATGAAGGCGATGTTCGATGCGTTGAACGTGGTCTACGAGGAGGAGGAGAAGCGCAATTTCTTCTGGCTGAACCTCCGGTCCCTCACCTTCACGGTGGGGGCTCTGCTGTTCATCATCATCGCGCTCAACGTGATCGTGGTCGTGCCGGTGGTGCTGAACTTCCTGGGCCTCGGCTCGACCGCGTGGCTGCTCGCGGCCCTGCGCTGGCCGGCGATCCTGATCGTCCTGCTCGGCGGCCTGTCGGTGCTCTACCGCTTCGGGCCGAGCCGGGAACATGCCCGCTGGCGCTGGGTCGGGGTCGGCAGCGTGGTCGCGGGCCTGCTCTGGCTCATCGCCTCGCTCCTGTTCTCCTGGTACGTCGCCAGCTTCGGCACCTACAACGAGACCTACGGCTCGCTGGGCGCGGTGATCGGCTTCATGACCTGGATCTGGATCTCCTCGACGATCGTGCTGCTCGGCGGCGAGATCAACGCCGAGCTGGAGCACCAGACCGCCCGCGACACCACCACGGGCGCGCCGCTGCCGATGGGCTTGCGCCGGGCGCGGATGGCCGACACCGTCGGCGCGGCCGCCTGACCGCGGCCTCGCCGGTGCCGGACGCGGCATTGCGATACGCTCCGGGACTGCCGAAAACCGTGCGCAATCCCTATATAGCCTCGCGAAAAGGGAGATCGCCATGGCCGACACGCCGACCACCAGCCCGGACACCCGCAGCGACGCGGAATGGCGCTCGACGCTGACGCCGGAGCAGTACCGGGTCCTGCGCGAGCACGGCACCGAGCGGGCCGGCACGAGCTGCCTGCTCGCCGAGAAGCGCGCCGGCACCTTCACCTGCGCCGGCTGCGGGCAGCCGCTGTTCGAGCAGGGCACCAAGTTCGAATCCGGGACCGGCTGGCCGAGCTTCTTCGAGCCCCTGCCGGGCGCCGTCGAGACCACGGTGGACCGCAGCCACTGGATGGTCCGCACCGAGGTCCACTGCGCCCGCTGCCAGGGCCATCTCGGCCACGTCTTCGACGACGGCCCGGCTCCGACCGGCCTGCGCTACTGCATGAACGGCGCGGCGATGAATTTCGAGCCCGCGGAATGAGGCGCGTTCCGGCCTAACCTGGGTTCGGAATTCGGGCTCAAAAGCCGGGATATCGGGGATAGAAGGCGCCGCGGCCGGAGCCTCGACCCGATCCGGTCTTGATTTCGTCGCGTTTTTGCTTAGCGCTCTATAGTCTCAGGTTGTCGCTGTCCGGTGATTGGCGACGGAAGCGGTCAGGCTCTGACGAATACGGTGTGGCAGTCCAGCTTATACGCCGTGCGGGTCGGTTCCACTTGCACCCTTCCGTGCGGCCCGGCGGCGCTGAGGGCTGTCCGCCGGATCGGCGCACTGCCGACCAAGCGGGAGGGGTTTTGAGTTCATGAGCACCGTTCGCCGATTTCTGGTCGCACCGTCCCTGGTCCGCCTGATCCGCAAGGAGCGGGGCGGCGCCCGGATCACCGAGGGGCACTTCGCCCCGCAGGGTGGCCGCGCGTCCTATGTGCGTGTCGACGGCCAAGTCTGCCAGCTGGTCCTGGTGAACAAGGGGGCGGACGGCATCCCGGTCGAGGAGCGCACCGACGTGCCGCGCGCCCACGGCGACGCCCTGCTGGACGTCTGCCCCGGGAAGGCCGCCTACGACCGCACCACCCTGAATGCCGGCGGCCGCGAGATCGCCATCGACCGCTACGTCACACCCGGCAGCCTGGACCTGATCAGCATCACCTTCGACAATGACGGCGATGCCGCGGCCTTCCATGCCCCGAGCTGGTTCGGCCGGGAGGTCAGCAACGAGCCGGCCTTCGAGCGGCAGGCCCTCGCGATCCAGGGCGTGCCGGCCGCCGAGGAGGTGGCGCTGAGCAACGCCGCGCTCGACGCGGTGCTGGACCTGATCGAGCCCCGGTTCGGCTTCGGCCGCTACGGCAGCAGCAGCCGGAACGCCGAGTCCGACGAGGGTGCGACGAGCGCCATGCGCCGGGCCGTGACGCCGGCCGCCGCGGCTGCCCCGGCCGCCGCGCCGGTCGTTCCGGCGCCTCCGGCCCCGGAGCCGGCTGCGGCCGCGCGCCCGCCCGAACCGGCCCCCGAGCATCACCCCGAGCCGGAGCCTCAGCCGGAGCCCGCGCCGGAGGCGGCCGCGCCCGCCGAGACGCCCGCCGCCCCGACCGGCCCGGGGGACCCCTTGCACGGGGATGCCCGCATCGACGACGTCATCGAGAGCCTGTCCCAGGCGCTCGGTGCTGCGATCCACCAGCAGCCCGATCACGCGGCGGAGAACAAGGACGCGAAGAGCGAGGATCCCGCCTCGATGTTCGAGCGCTGGACCGTCCGGCCCCGCCGGACCCAGCAGCAGACCTGAGCCCACGATAAGGCGTCAAGCAAACGGGCCGCAGCGCAGATCGCGCTGCGGCCCGTCCGCGTTTCGGGACCCGGCCCTCCTCGGGCGGTCCCGG
Organism: Methylobacterium sp. XJLW; assembly: GCF_003254375.1. Taxonomy (NCBI): domain Bacteria; kingdom Pseudomonadati; phylum Pseudomonadota; class Alphaproteobacteria; order Hyphomicrobiales; family Methylobacteriaceae; genus Methylobacterium; species Methylobacterium sp. XJLW. Next base: position 4,411,603 of record NZ_CP016429.1, read on the forward strand.
GGGATCCGGGCCTCTGTGCCGGGTGCCGACGGCTTGCGACGCAAGCCGCATCTCCGCTCAGGCCTGGGGCAGGGGTGAGGCGGCCCGGTCGCTCAATCGCGGATCACCACCGTCGCTCCGCCGCGGCTGCGGGCGAGGCCGAACAGGGCGGCGGCATGGCCGGGCGACAGGCGGATGCAGCCGTGGCTCGCCCGGCGTCCGAGGGCTCCGGTGGCATAGGTGCCGTGGATCGCGTAGCCGCCGCGGAAGAACATCGCGTGCGGCATCGGAGAGCCGTGATACTTGCGGGAGCGCCACATCGGCGCCATCAGCCCGACGCGGAACCGTCCGCTGGGCGTGACGTAGCCGCGACGGGCCGTGGACACGGGCCATTCATAGGCCGGATAACCGTCGACATAGACGCGCATGCGCTGCCGCGACTGGTCGATCCGCGCGACGACGCCGGCCGAGGCGGGCTCGATCAGGATGCCGGTGAGCAGCACGCCCAGGAACGCCGTTCGGGCCCGGTGGAATCCAGCCACGGACACTCTCCAGAGATCACCGGATGCCGTCGATTGGCCGGCTCAGTCCGCCGGAGACCAGAAACAGCCACGCTTCTCAGCCTGCGCGCACTTGTCAGACGAGAGAAGTGACTTCGGCCGGGATCGACAGATTTTTGTCACGGATGGTTCCCGGCCCATAACCGTGCAGGCGTTGAGGCGCCGGATGATAATCGCTAGCGTGCCGGCACAATGGGAGGGTGCGCGGTCGTCGCACGGGATGGACATGGCACAGGCAATCCACGCGCCGGCTCCCGCCGCAGCGCCCCGCGAGCCTTGGTACAAGGTGCTCTATATCCAGGTCCTGATCGCCATCGCGCTCGGCGTGCTGCTCGGCTGGTACGACCCGGCCACCGGCAAATCGATGAAGTGGCTCGGCGACGCCTTCATCGGCCTGATCAAGATGATGATCGCGCCGATCATCTTCTGCACCATCGTGCACGGCATCGCGTCGATCGGCGACCTGAAGAAGGTCGGCCGGGTCGGGCTGAAGGCGCTGGTCTATTTCGAGGTGGTCTCCACCATCGCGCTCCTGATCGGCGTCATCGTCGGCGAGGTGATCAGGCCCGGCGCCGGGTTCAACGCCGACCCGTCGAAGCTCGACGCCAGCAAGGTCGCGACCTACGCCAGCAAGGCGGCCGCCGATTCCACCGTCGCCCACATCCTGGCGATCATCCCCAAGAGCTTCCTCGATCCCTTCGCCACCGGCGACCTGCTTCAGGTGCTGCTGATCTCGATCCTCACCGGCGTCGTGGTGACGAACCTCGGAGAGCGGGCGGCCGGCGTAAACCGGGCGATCGACACCGCCGGCCAGATCTTCTTCCGGATCATCGGCATCATCGTGAAGCTCGCCCCCGTCGGCGCCTTCGGCGCCATGGCCTTCACGATCGGCGAGTACGGCATCCAGAAGGTCTACGATCTCGCGTGGCTGGTCGGCACCTTCTACATCACGGCGCTGCTGTTCGTGCTCGTGGTGCTCGGGACGATCGCCCGGATCGCGGGCTTCTCGATCCTGCGCTTCCTCGCCTACATCAAGGACGAGTTGCTGATCGTGGTCGGCACCTCGTCCTCCGAGACGGTGCTGCCGCAGCTCATGACCAAGATGCGCCGGCTCGGCGCCTCGGACTCGGTGGTCGGCCTCGTCGTTCCGACCGGCTACTCGTTCAACCTCGACGGCACCAACATCTACATGACGCTGGCCACGCTGTTCCTGGCGCAGGCCGTGGGTGTGGACCTGTCGATCAGCCAGTACGCGACCATCATCCTGGTGGCGATGCTGACCTCGAAGGGCGCGTCGGGCGTCACCGGCGCGGGCTTCATCACCCTGGCGGCGACCCTCTCGGCGATCCCCAACAGCCCGGTCCCGGTGGCCGCCATGACCCTCGTGCTCGGGATCGACAAGTTCATGTCCGAGTGCCGCGCGCTCACCAACCTCGTGGGCAACGGCGTCGCCTGCGTGGTGGTCAGCCGCTGGGAAGGCGAGCTCGACGTGGCCAAGCTCAACGAGGTGATGGCCCATCCGCTCGCCATCGGCACCCACATCGCCGACGAGGCGCCGCAGCCGATGGGAACCGACAGCAAGGTCGCTGCCGCCGAGTGATGGGGTCGCCCGCGGCAGGATCCGGAGGGCGCCCGCGCCTCGGCATCGATCTCGGCGGCACGAAGATCGCCGGGATCGTCCTGGGCCGGGATGGCTCGACCCTGGCCGAGGCCCGGGTGGCCGCCCCGCGCGGCGCCTATGGGGAAACCGTCGAGGCCGTGGCCGATCTGGTCCTGCGTCTCGAAGCCGAAGCCGGCATGCCCTGCAGCGTCGGCATCGGCATGCCGGGGAGCCTGTCTCCGGCGACGGGCCTCGTGCGCAACGCCAACTCGCACTGGCTCAACGGACACCCGTTCGCGGCCGATCTCGAGCAGCGGCTGGAGCGGCCTCTGCGGATCGAGAACGACGCCAATTGCCTGGCTGTGTCGGAGGCGATCGACGGCGCCGGCGCCGGGGCCCGTGTGGTCTGGGCCGTGATCCTGGGCACCGGCGTCGGCTCCGGCATCGCCCTCGACGGGCGGGTGCTCACGGGCCGCAACGGCATCGCGGGCGAATGGGGCCACGGTCCCCTGCCGGCCCCCCGCGACGACGAGCGACCGGGTCCCGCCTGCTATTGCGGCCGCCGGGGCTGCGTCGAGACCTGGCTGTCCGGGCCCGGGCTGGCGGCGGACCACGCCCGGCGGCACGGCGGGAACCTCACCGCGGAGGCCGTCGTCGCCGAGGGCCGGACCGGCAGTCCGGCGGCGCAGGAGACGCTGGCCGCGCATCTCGAGCGGCTCGGGCGCGCGGCCGCCCAGGTGGTGAACCTGCTGGACCCGGATGTGATCGTGATCGGCGGCGGCCTGTCGCGGATCCCGGAGCTGATCGCCGGCCTGCCGGCCGCGATCGCCCCCCATGTCTTCTCGGACACCTTCGACACCCCCGTGCGGGCGAGCCTGCACGGCGACGCATCGGGCGTGCGCGGCGCGGCGTGGCTGTGGGAGGCAGAGGGCGCCTGATCCGGGCCAGGCCCCCCTTGCATGATCGGCCGCCCCTTGCACGATCGGCCGCCCGCGGCCCGCGCGACGGGTCTCGGATGCGCCGTCAGCCGGGCCAGCTCGCACGGTCCGCCCCGCCGGGCTGGGCGGCCGGCGCCCCTTTTCACCAACACGTTCCTTGCCGGCGCGCGGGGGGCAGGGCAGGGCTAAGAAGCCCCCCAGACCCGAAGCCCCGATGATCGTCCGCACCCGGCCCAACCTGCTGACCCTGCTGTTCACCCTGCGCGGCTCGATCCTGCCGCGGGTGGCGCCGAAGCTCGCCGGGATCGTCGCGGTGTCCTGCGCGGTGGTCTGGGCGGAATCGCGATGGCCCGAACTGTTCCCGGTCACCGCGGGGGTCACCCCGTTCACGGTGGTCGGCCTCGCCCTCTCGATCTTCCTGAGCTTCCGCAACAACGCCTGCTACGAGCGTTGGTGGGAAGCCCGGAAGCACTGGGGCAACCTGATCGGCGAGGTGCGCAACCTCGCCCGCATCCTCCCGGCCCTGCTGCCGGAGCGGGAGGCGGCGCGCCAGCTCCGACGCCTCTCGGCCTTCGCCCACGGGCTTCATGCCCGCCTGCGCGCCCTCGACGAGGCCGCCGCGGTGGGCCGGATGAGCCCCGGATCGGACCTGTCGGGCCCGAATCCCACCGACTCGATTCTTGGCGCCATCACCCGGGACCTGGCCGCGCTGATGCGCGCGGGCGGACTCAGCGACATCCAGTTCGGCATCCTCGAAGCCCGGATCGAGGCGCTGTCGGGCGTGCACACCGCCTGCGAGCGCCTCGCCAACACGCCGCTGCCCTTCGCCTACACCCTCTTGGTGTACCGGACCGCGTGGCTCTACTGCCTGCTCCTGCCGGTGGGCCTCACGGGCTCCCTGGGCTGGGCGACGCCCGTCGTGGTGGCGCTCGTGGCCTACACGTTCTTCGGCCTCGACGCCCTCGGGGACGAGCTCGAGGAACCGTTCGGCACCGAGCCGAACGACCTGCCCCTCGACGCCATGGTCCGCGCCGTCGACCGGATCGTGCACCACGCCCTCGGCGAGCCGATGCCGGACGCGCTCGCGCCGGATGGGTATTGGCTGCGCTAGCGTCGGCGCCTAGCCGTTCCAGGCGCGCAGCACCGGCTCGGTGCGGTCGTGTTCGTAGCCGAGCACCGAGACGCTCGCTGTGCCGAGGACGAGAAGCGCCCCTCCCTGCGGCGGCAGCCCGATCCAGCGCGCGGCGAGCACCCGCAGGACATGCGCGCTGGAGAACACGACGAGGTCGGCATCACGGGCGCGGGCCCGGGCGATGATCCGGTCCGCCCGAACGCCGACCGCCTCCGCCGTCTCGCCGCCGGGGCAGCCGTCGCGGAACAGGCGCCAATCCGGCCGCTCGGCCAGGATCGCCTGCGTGGTCCGGCCCTCGTAGGCGCCGTAATCCCACTCCGCGAGATCCGGATCGATCACGCGCCGGTCACCGAAGCCCGCCAGCGCGCAGGTCGTGGCCGCCCGGCTCGACGGGCTCGACCAGACCTCCGCGTAGGAGCGGGCCGCGAGGCGCGAGGCGAGGGCGCGCGCCGCTTCCTCGCCCTCCGGGGTCAGGGGAATGTCGCTGCGCCCGGTATGCTGGCCGGATCGGCTCCAGGCGGTCTCGCCGTGGCGGACCAGCGTGATCTGCGGGAACGGGCTCTCGGACATGCACGCCTCCCCGGGCCCGCCCTCGGCGGCCCTGCCATCAACGCGGCCGCCGCGCTTCGGTCTCATCCACCCGGCAAGCCCCCGCAAGTTCGTGCTTGCGCCCACCGCGAAACGCACATAAACATATCTTTATGTCTATTGAACGCAGGCAAGAGGCGGGATCGATCCCCTTTCCGGAAGCCCTGGGCGTCCTGCGTGCGGCCGCCGAGGAGACGCGCCTGCGCATCCTGGCGCTGCTCGCCGAGGGGGAACTGTCGGTGTCCGACCTGACCGACATCCTCGGCCAGTCGCAGCCGCGGATCTCGCGGCATCTCAAGCTTCTGGTGGAAGCCGGGCTTGTCGAGCGTCACCGCGAAGGGGCCTGGGCGTTCTTCCGGCTGTCCGACGCCCGCGCCGGCCTGGCGGATCCGCTGCTGTCCGGTCTCGACCGGACCGCACCGCCCCTGTCGGAGGACCGCGCCCGTCTCGATGCCGTGCGGGTGCAGCGGGCCGAGGCGGCCGAGACCTTCTTCGCCCGGCTGGCGCCCAAATGGGACGAGCTGCGCTCCCTGCACGTGCCGGAGGCGATCGTGGAGGCGGCGGTGCTGGACGCCCTGGGCGACCGGCCGATCGGCAGTTTGATCGATCTCGGCACCGGGACGGGCCGCATGCTCGGCCTGCTGGCTCCCCGGGCCAGCCGCGCCACCGGGCTCGATTCGAGCCATGCCATGCTGTCCGTCGCCCGGGCCAACCTGGAGCGCCAGGGTCTGTCGCGGGTGGATCTGCGGCAGGGCGACATCCACGCGCCGCCCTTCGCCCGGTCGAGCTTCGACCTCGTGGTGGTCCATCAGGTGCTGCATTATCTCGACGACCCGGCCCGGGCGCTCCGCGGCGCCGCGCGGCTGGTGGCGCCGGGCGGCCGTCTGCTGGTGGTGGATTTCGCGCCGCACGAGCTGGAATTCCTGCGCACGGGCCAAGCCCACCGACGCCTCGGCTTCTCCGCCGAGCAGGTCTCCGGCTGGCTCGCGGAGGCCGGTCTCGCCACGGTCGGCACGCGCGATCTGGCGCCGCGCGAGTCGGGTCAGCTCACCGTCACCCTCTGGCTGGCCCAGGACGGTCTGGCCGACGAGACTGAACAGCCCCGGCGCGCCGTCGCCTGACATCCAGAACCTTCGCAGACTTCGTCTGAACCGATCGACATAGAGGACGAGACCCCGATGCGCCGCTCCACCCACCGCGCCAGCCGCGACGGCTACCACCCGATCCGCGTCTCGATCGAGTTCTTCCCGCCGAAGACCGAGGAGATGGAGAAGATCCTCTGGGGCTCGATCGAGCGTCTGGCGCCGCTTCAGCCGAGCTTCGTCTCGGTGACCTACGGGGCCGGCGGCTCCACCCGGGAGCGCACCCACAACACGGTGGCCCGGATGGTCCGCGAGACCGGCCTGAAGCCGGCCGCGCACCTCACCTGCGTGGACGCCACCCGGGAGGAGATCGACGCGGTGGTCCAGTCCTACTGGGATGCGGGCGTGCGCCACATCGTGGCGCTCCGCGGCGACCCGGCGGAGGGCGTCGGCCACGCCTACCGGCCGCATCCGGGCGGCTACGCGTCGACCGCCGAGCTGGTCGAGGGGATCAAGCGGATCGGCGACTTCAAGGTCTCGGTCTCGGCCTATCCCGAGAAGCACCCGGAGGCGGCCTCGCTCGACGCGGACATCGAGGCCCTGAAGGCCAAGGTCGATGCCGGCGCCGATCAGGCGATCACCCAGTTCTTCTTCGAGAACGAGGTCTTCCTGCGCTACCTGGAGAAGGTCCGGGCCGCGGGGATCACGATTCCGATCCTCCCGGGCATCCTGCCGGTGCAGAACTTCAAGCAGGCGGCGAACTTCGCCCGCCGCACCGGCGCCTCGGTGCCCTACTGGCTGGCCGCAAGGTTCGAGGGCCTGGAAGACGACGTGGAGACCCGCCGCCTCGTCGCCGCCGCGGTGGCGGCCGAGCAGGTGCTCGACCTCGTGGACGAGGGCGTCAACGACTTCCATTTCTACTCGATGAACCGCTCGGATCTGGTCTACGCGATCTGCCACCTGCTCGGCCTGCGCGCCCAGGCGCCGAAGCTGGCGGCCGCCAAGGCGGCGGCTTAATTCCCGAGGCCGCGCTCGACACCCCCGATCCGTCCTCGCGAGCGCAGCGAAGCGACCCAGGACAGCGCGACATCCGTGAGCGTGGCGCTGCTGGACGGCTTCGCTCCGCTCGCAGAGACGGGGACGCCTCCGCGCCCATGGTACGGAAGCGTCTGGTAGAATGAAGGTTTTCACCCTCCTGAGGTGCCGCGCGAGCGGCCTCGAAGGCGGGCTCCAGGGAACACCGAGATATCTGGAGGCCTCCTGCGAGGCCTCCGCTTCGCTCCGGCACCTCGGGACGAGGTGATCTGACAGGACGCATGATGACCGATTTTGCCCCCGTCGACGGTACCGCGATCGCACAGGCGCTGCGCCAGCGCGCGGCGGAGAAGATCCTCGTCCTCGACGGTGCGATGGGCACCGTGATCCAGCGGCTGAAGTTCTCGGAAGAGGATTTTCGCGGCGACCGGTTCAAGGATCACGGCCACGATCAGAAGGGCAACAACGACCTCCTGATCCTGACCCAGCCCGACGCGATCCGGCAGATCCACCTCGACTACTTCCTGGCCGGCGCCGACGTCTGCGAGACCAACACCTTCTCGGGCACCACCATCGCCCAGGCCGATTACGGCATGGAGTCGATCATCCACGAGTTGAACCGGGAGGGCGCGCGTCTCGCCCGCGAGGCCGCCAGGCTCGCCGAGGAGACGGACGGCCGCCGCCGCTTCGTGGCCGGCGCCATCGGCCCGACGAACCGCACCCTGTCGATCTCGCCGGACGTGAACAACCCGGGCTTCCGGGCCGTCACCTTCGATCAGGTCAAGCAGGCCTACGTGGAGCAGGTCCGCGGCCTGATCGACGGGGGCGCCGAGCTGATCCTGATCGAGACCATCTTCGACACGCTCAACGCCAAGGCCGCGGTGGCGGCGGCGTGGCAGGTCTTCGACGAGACCGGCATCCGGCTGCCGATCCAGATCTCCGGCACGATCACGGATCTCTCGGGCCGCACCCTGTCGGGTCAGACCCCGGCGGCCTTCTGGCACGCCCTGCGCCATTCCGATCCGCTGACCTTCGGCCTCAATTGCGCGCTGGGCGCCCGCGAGATGCGCGGCCACATCGCCGAGCTGTCGCGGATCTGCGACACGCTGGTCTGCGCCTATCCGAATGCCGGCCTGCCCAACGAGTTCGGCCTCTACGACGAGAGCCCGGAGGCCATGGGCAAGCTCGTCGGCGAGTTCGCCGAATCCGGCCTCGTCAACATGGTCGGCGGCTGCTGCGGCACCACCCCGGACCATATCCGCGCCATCGCGGAGGCCGTCGCCGGCAAGGCGCCGCGGCCGATCCCCGAGATCCCCCGCCTGATGCGGCTGTCGGGCCTCGAGCCCTTCGTGCTCACGCCGGAAATCCCCTTCGTGAACGTCGGCGAGCGCACGAACGTCACCGGCTCGGCCAAGTTCCGCAAGCTCATCACCAACGGCGACTACGCGGCGGCGCTCGACGTCGCCCGCGATCAGGTGGCGGCCGGCGCCCAGGTGATCGACGTCAACATGGACGAGGGCCTGCTCGACTCCCAGAAGGCGATGGTCGAGTTCCTCAACCTCGTCGCCGCCGAGCCCGACATCGCCCGGGTGCCCGTGATGGTCGATTCCTCGAAGTTCGAGGTGATCGAGGCGGGGCTCAAGTGCATCCAGGGCAAGCCGATCGTGAACTCGATCTCCATGAAGGAGGGCGAGGAGAAGTTCATCGAGGCCGCCAAGGTCTGCCGCTCCTACGGCGCCGCCGTGGTGGTGATGGCCTTCGACGAGCAGGGGCAGGCGGATTCCTACGAGCGCAAGGTCGAGATCTGCACCAAGGCCTACCGGATCCTGACCGAGCAGGTCGGCTTCCCGCCCGAAGACATCATCTTCGACCCGAACATCTTCGCGGTCGCCACCGGCATCGAGGAGCATAACGGCTACGGCGTCGCCTTCATCGAGGCGACCCGCACGATCCGCGAGACCCTGCCGCACGCCCACATCTCGGGCGGCGTCTCGAACCTGTCCTTCGCGTTCCGCGGCAACGAGCCGGTGCGCGAGGCGATGCACGCGGTGTTCCTGTTCCACTGCATCCAGGCGGGCATGGACATGGGCATCGTCAATGCCGGCCAGCTCGCCGTCTACGACGAGATCCCGGCGGAGCTCCGCGAGCTCTGCGAGGACGTGGTCCTCAACCGGCGCGACGATTCCACCGAGCGCCTGCTGGAGGCCGCCGAGCGGTTCAAGACCGGCGCCTCGGCCCAGGCCAAGACCGCCGACCTGACCTGGCGCGAGGCGCCGGTCGGGAAGCGCATCGAGCACGCCCTGGTCAACGGCATCACCGAGTACATCCTGGCCGACACCGAGGAGGCCCGCCAGGGCGTGGAGCGGCCGCTCCACGTCATCGAGGGCCCGCTGATGGCCGGCATGAACGTGGTCGGCGACCTGTTCGGCGCGGGCAAGATGTTCCTGCCGCAGGTGGTGAAATCCGCCCGGGTGATGAAGCAGGCGGTGGCCTATCTCGAGCCCTACATGGAGGCCGAGAAGCTCGCCAATGGCGGCGACGGCAAGCGCCAGGCCGCCGGCAAGGTGCTGATGGCCACCGTGAAGGGCGACGTCCACGACATCGGCAAGAACATCGTCGGCGTCGTGCTGGCCTGCAACAACTACGAGATCATCGATCTCGGCGTGATGGTGCCGGCCGCCAAGATCCTGGAGACCGCCAAGCGCGAGCAGGTCGACATCGTCGGCCTGTCCGGCCTGATCACCCCGTCGCTCGACGAGATGGTCCACGTGGCGGGCGAGATGGAGCGCGAGGGCATGGACGTGCCGCTGCTGATCGGCGGCGCCACCACGAGCCGCGTCCACACGGCGGTGAAGATCCACCCGGCCTACGCCAAGGGGCAGGCCGTCTACGTCACCGACGCGAGCCGGGCGGTCGGCGTGGTGTCGAGCCTGATCTCCAAGGAGACCCGTGGGCCCACGATCGAGAAGGTCCGGGCCGAGTACGCCAAGGTCGCCGACGCCCATAAGCGCTCGGAGGTCGACAAGCAGCGGCTGCCGCTGGCCAAGGCGCGGGCCAACGCCTTCAAGGTCGACTGGTCGGGCTACAAGCCGGCCAAGCCGACCTTCACCGGCACCCGGGTCTACGGCTCCTACGAGGTCGCCGACCTCGTGCCCTACATCGACTGGACGCCGTTCCTGCAGACCTACGAGTTCAAGGGCCGCTTTCCGGCGATCCTGGACGATCCCGAGCAGGGACCGGCCGCCCGCGCCCTCTACGAGGACGCGCAGGCGATGCTGAAGCAGATCGTTGAGGAGCGCTGGTTCAACCCGAAGGCGGTGATCGGCTTCTGGCCGGCCAACAGCGTCGGCGACGACATCGCGCTCTACACCGGCGAGAGCCGGTCGGAGCGGCTCGCCACCTTCCACGGCCTGCGCCAGCAGCTCTCGAAGCGCGACGGGCGCGCCAACACCTGCCTGTCGGACTTCGTGGCGCCTTCCGAGACCGGCATCGCCGACTATGTCGGTGGCTTCGTGGTGACGGCCGGCCTGGAGGAAGTGCGGATCGCCGAGCGCTTCGAGCGGGCCAACGACGATTACCGGGCGATCCTGGTCAAGGCGCTCGCCGACCGCATCGCCGAGGCCTTCGCCGAGCGGATGCACGAGCGGGTGCGCAAGGAGTTCTGGGGCTACGCGACGGAGGAGGCCTACGCCCCCGAGGAGCTGGTGCTGGAGAAATACGACGGCATCCGCCCGGCTCCCGGCTACCCGGCCCAGCCCGACCACACCGAGAAGACGACCCTGTTCGACCTGCTGCGGGCCGAGAGCCGGATCGGCGTGAAGCTCACCGAATCCTACGCCATGTGGCCGGGCTCGTCGGTGTCGGGGATCTACATCGCCCACCCGGAGGCGCACTATTTCGGCGTCGCCAAGGTGGAGCGGGATCAGGTCGAGGATTACGCCGTCCGCAAGGGCATGGATGTCCGCGAGGTCGAGCGCTGGCTCGGGCCGATCCTGAACTACGATCCGGCGCGGTACTTGGCGCAGGCGGCGGAGTAGGGGCGGGGGCTCGACGCACCACGAGGCCATACGGTCTTAGGTCGGAGCGCGGGTCCCTCTCCCGAACGGGAGAGGGACCCGCGCTCCCTGATCAGCGGCAATGTCCACCGGAGATGTGTGAACAGCGCATCCTGTCCGGGGAAGCGGCGTTTCGGATGAAACGGAACCCCTGTCCCGGGCGCCTGCGCCGCCAGCCGAATGCGAGCCTGGGATGGAAGAGTCCTCAGGCCGCCTTCCCGATCGTGAAGTCGACGTGCACGGCGTCGTAGGGAAAGACGATGCGCTCGTCGTCCGTACGATCCAGGATGCCGGCATTCAGGAGCGCGTGCACGTCGGCGTGGATGTTCTTCACGTCCCGGTCCAGCAACCGCGCCACGGCGCGCAGCGACATGGGCTCCTGGCCCGCGAGCGCTCGGATCAGCGCCCAGCGACGGGGCGTCAGGACGGTCCACAAGCCCTCGACGCTGGGGAAAGAGATGAACGCGCCGCGCTTCTCGCCCCGGAAGGCCGCCAGTACGCGGGCACTAGCCTCCTCGACCGAAGAGACGCCGATGGTCACGGTTCTCATGACTCCCTCCAGGATTCGACATCGGCCCAGAAATCGGCCAGCAGGGCCTCGGGGGTGGTAAAGCGATAGGCGATCTCCGCCTCGCCGACGTGCCTGTGGTCGCCCTTGCCGGCTTCGTTGTCATAGCGAAGCACGCATGCACCATCGACGACGAGGGCGAGCCGGTACTTGAAGGCGTGGCTGCTCTCGCGGACAGGCGTCGGCACGCGCCAGACCACCAGCTCTGCGAACGACCGCCCAGGGATGATTGCGATTCGCTCCTTGAGCAGGAGTTCGGCCTTCACGTCAGCGAAAATGCCGGTGGCGACGGCTGTTGGCAAGAGAACCAACACACGTCGGGGAGTCGAGTCGAGAGCGTGCCTGCCGCCTCTGGGTCCCGCCTGAGATTCCGCTGGCCCTCACCGGGCCGCGTGCAACGAAAACGGAAATGGAACCCGGGATCCGCCCCGCAAGTCATCGCGGAGCGGTTCGCCGTATGATGCGGCCTCAGCAGGTCCCAGCGCCCCGGGTATTCACGTAGAGCGCGTAGACCGAGTGCGTCGCCGTCATCAGCAGCAGGTTGCGGTTCAGGCCGCCGAAGCACAGGTTGGCGCAGCGCTCGGGCAGGCGAATCCGGCCGATCAGCTTGCCCTGCGGTGAGAGCACGATGACCCCGTCCTCGGCCTCGCTCATCCCCCAGCCGCACCAGAGATTGCCGTCGACATCGGCGCGGAAGCCGTCCGGCGTGCCGGTGCCGGCGTCGTAGAACACGCGGCCGTTGGCGGTCTTCGTGCCGTTCTCGACCACGTCGTAGACGCGGATCAGGCGGTTGGGCTTGGCCCGGGCCTCGATCAGGTACAGCTTCGTTCCGTCCGGCGCGAAGCACAGGCCGTTCGGCCCGGCCACACCCTCGACCACGACGCTGGCCTGCCCGGTCGCCGGATCGATCCGGTAGACGTTGCCCGGCAATTCCGGGGCCGCCATCGCCTCGTGGGGGTTCGGCCCGAAGGCGGGATCGGTGAACCAGACCGCGCCGTCGGCATGGCAGACCACGTCGTTGGGCGAATTCAGCGGCTTGCCGTCGAACCGGTCCATCAGCGTGGTGATGGTCCCGTCATGCTCGGTCCGGGTGACGCTGCGGGTCCTGTGCTGGCAGGTGATCAGCCGCCCCTGCCGGTCGCGGGTGTTGCCGTTGGCGTAGTTCGACGGCCTGCGGAATTCCGAGAGCGAACCCGACGCCTCCTCCCACTTCATGATCCGGTCGTTGACCACGTCGCTGAACAGCAGCGCGCCCCGGTCGCCGAACCAGACCGGCCCCTCGGCCCAGCGGAAGCCCGTGGCGACCCGCTCCACCGTCGCCGAGGCGAGGCGGTACTTGGCGAAGGCCGGATCGAGGATCTCGACGGCCGGGTCCGGCACCCGCTGCGACGGCTCCCAGCCGGCCCCGGCCGCCCGCGCGGTGCCGAGCAGGGCCGCTCCGGCGAGCAGGCCCCTGCGTGCGATCATCACCATGTGTCCTCCCTGTGATCGGGCCCGCCGCCTGTTGCCGACGGCTCGGGCCGGTCAGTGAATCTCGGGTTCCGGGATCCCCCCGGCGCCCTCCAGAAAGTCGAAGTCGCAGCCCTCGTGGGCCTGCCGCACGTGCTGGGCGAACAGGCGGTTGTAGCCCCGGGGATAGGCCCGGTCGGGCGGCACGAAGGCCTTCACCCGCGCGGCAATCTCGGCATCGTCCAGGTGCAGGTGGATCCGGCGGGCGGCCACGTCCACGCTGATCAGGTCGCCGTCGCGCACGGCGGCGAGCGGGCCGCCCGCGGCCGATTCCGGCGCCACGTGCAGGATGCAGGCGCCGTAGCTCGTCCCGCTCATCCGCGCGTCCGAGATGCGGACCATGTCGCGCACGCCCTGGCGGAGCAGGACCTTGGGGATCGGCAGCATGCCCCATTCCGGCATGCCGGGCCCGCCGATCGGGCCGGCATTGCGCAGGATCATGACGTGGTCGGGGGTGACGTCGAGGTCGAGGTCGTTCACCGCCGCGCTCATCGCGTCGTAGCTGTCGAAGACCAGCGCGGGGCCGGTATGCTGCAGGAGCCGCGGGTCGGCGGCGGGCGGCTTGATCACGCAGCCGTCCGGCGCGAGGTTGCCGTAGAGGATCGCGGTCCCGCCCATCGACACGATGGGCTTGTCGAGGGGGCGGATCACGTCGTCGTTGAAGACCTTCGCGCCGGCGAGCCCGTCGCCGATCGTGCCGCCGGTGACCGAGCGAGCGTCGAGGTGGAGGAGGGGGGAGAGCCGCGCCATCAGCGCCCGGATTCCGCCCGCGATGTGGAAATCCTCCATCAGCCACTGCCCCGAGGGCCGGAGGTTGGCGATCACCGGGACTTTCTGGGCGACCTCGTCGAACGCGGTGAGCTTCACCGGGATGCCGGCCCGGCCCGCCATGGCCACGAGGTGGATCATCGCGTTGGTGGAGCCGGCCAGCGCGTTGTGGACGACGAGCGCGTTGTCGATGGAGCGCCGGTCGAGGATGTCGGAGGGCTTCAGGTCCTCCCAGATCATGTCCACGATGCGCCGGCCGCAGGCGCTCGCCATGCGGGGATGGTCGGCGTCGGCCGCCGGGATCGAGGCCGCGCCCGGCAGGGACAGGCCCAGCGCCTCGGTGATCGCCGTCATGGTCGAGGCGGTGCCCATGGTCATGCAGGTGCCGGCGGAGCGGGCGATGCCCGCCTCCATGTCGTTCCACTCCTGCGTGGTGATGGTGCCGGCCTCCTTCTCGGCCCAGTACTTCCAGACATCCGAGCCGGAACCGAGGATCTTGCCCCCGAAATGCCCGCGCATCATCGGCCCCGCCGGGAGGAAGATCATCGGCAGGTTCATGGAGATGCCGCCCATCACGGTGCCGGGCGTGGTCTTGTCGCAGCCGCCCATCAGCACCGCCCCGTCCACCGGGTGCTGGCGCAGCAGCTCCTCCACCTCCATGGCCAGGAGGTTGCGGTAGAGCATCGTGGTCGGCTTGACGAAATTCTCGGACAGCGACAGCGCCGGCAATTCGATCGGGAAGCCCCCCGCCTGCCAGACGCCGCGCTTCACCTGCTCCACGCGCTCGCGGAAATGCAGGTGGCAGGGATTGATGTCGCTCCAGGTGTTGATGATGCCGACGATGGGCTTGTTGCTGAAATCCGCCCGCTCATAGCCCATCTGTAGCATGCGCGAGCGATGGCCGAAGCTGCGCAGGTCGGTGGCGCCGAACCAGCGCTGGCTGCGCAGGTCGCCCAGGTCCTTCTTGCGCGCGGTCATCGCTCTGTCTCCGGTCTCACGGGCTCGGGCCGGCGGGGCGGAACGCGCCGCCGGTCCCATCGCGCGGGTCCGCCTCCGCCCGGCCTGACCGGACAGAGACAACCGTGATCGCCGCCGAGGCGAGCGCGCAAGCGGCCAGGAAATAAAGTCCCGCCTCGTAGCTGCCGGTGTAATCCTTGAGCCAGCCCAGGACGTAGGGACCGACGAAGCCGCCGAGATTGCCGATCGCGTTGATCAGGGCGATCCCCCCGGCCGCCGCGGGCCCGGACAGGAACTCCCCCGGCATCGCCCAGAAGGCGGGCTTGCTGCCGTAGAGCCCGATCGTCGCCACCGACATCGCCGTCAGCGCCCAGAGGCTGCCGAGCAGGGGGCCGGAGGCGACGAGGCCGAGGGCGGCGACCAGCGCGGCGATCACGAAGTGCCATCGCCGCTCGTTGCGCCGGTCCGACGACCAGCTCCAGGCGACCATGCCCAGGGTCCCCACGACGTAGGGTACCGCCGTGGCGACCCCCGTCTCCCAGTCGGTGAGATGCAGGCTCTTCAGGATCGGCGGCATGAAGAAGGTGATGCCGTAGGTGGCGGTGCCGATGGTGAAGTAGATCGCCCCGAGGGCGAGCACCCGCCGGTCGGTGAGGGCCTGTTTGAGGGTGAGATGCCCGTGAGCCCTGAGCGTGCCCGCACGCTCCGCCGCGAGTTCGTCCCTCAGCCAGCGCCGCTCCTCGGCCGCGAGCCACGCTGCCTGTTCGGGCCGGTCCGTCATCAGCGCCAGAACCGCGACGGCCAGCAGGATCGAGGGCGCGGCCTCCAGGAGGAACAGCCACTGCCAGCCGTGCAGGCCCAGCACGCCGTCGAGCTGGAGCAGCGCCCCCGAGATCACCGCCGTGAGGGCATTCGAGCCCGGTACCGCCAGGAACAGGGCGGCGACCACGCGGGCCCGGTACCGCTTCGGGAACCAGAAGGTGAAGTAGAGGATCACGCCGGGGAAGAAGCCGGCCTCGGCCACGCCCAGCAGGAAACGCAGGGCCAGAAAGCTCACCGGGCCGGTGATGAGGACCATGCTGCCCGCCACCAGTCCCCAGGTGACCATGATCCGGGCGATCCAGAGCCGCGCCCCGGCGCGCTCCAGAAGGACGTTGCTCGGAATCTCGAAGAGGACGTAACCGAGGAAGAAGATGCCGGCAGCCCAGCCGTAGAGCGTGGCGGAGAACCCGAAGTCCCGCTTCAGGCCGAACGCGGCGAAGCCCACATTCGTCCGGTCCATGTAGGCGACGAAGTAGATCAGGACGATCAGCGGCAGGAGTCGCCACGACACCTTGGCGACCGTCCGCCGCTCGATCTCCGGCGCCGCAGCGCCCCCGCGCAACCCCGCCGCCATGGCGTCCCCCCGAGTCGAATCCGACGCGTTCCGGCCCGTTGCCGATCGCGGGCCGGGCTGGAGCGGGCCGGTCCGGCACGCTCAGCGGCCGGTCCGCTTCCGCCAGGCGGCGAAATCGGCGAGGCTCTGTTCGTCGGTGGCAGGGTAGAGGCCGAGGATTGTGCGGCCCTTGCGAACCTCCTCGGTGACGAAGTCCTCGTAGGCGGTCATCTCGACGGCCTCGTCGGCGACGGCGTCGGCGAGATGGGCCGGGATCACCGCCACCCCGTCGCCGTCGCCGACGATCACGTCCCCGGGGAAGACGGGCGCGTCGCCGCAGCCGATCGGCACGTTGATGTCGATCGCCTGATGGAGGGTGAGGTTCGTCGGCGCCGACGGGCGCGCGTGATAGCTCGGCATCTCCAGCCGGGCGATCTCGTCGGCATCGCGAAATCCGCCGTCGGTGACGAGCCCGGCGCAGCCGCGCACCATCAGCCGGGTGGCCAGGATCGAGCCGGCGGAGGCCGCCCGGGCGTCCTTGCGGCTGTCGATCACCATCACGGCGCCGGGCGGGCACTCCTCCACGGCCTTGCGCTGCGGATGCGCGCGATCCCGGAACACCGTGATGGGGTTCAGGTCCTCCCGGGCCGGGATGTAGCGCAGGGTGTAGGCCTCGCCGACCATCGTCGGGCCGCCGGCCTTCAGGGGTAGCACGCCCTGGATCATCTGGTTGCGGAAGCCGCGCTTGTAGAGGGCGGTCATCAGCGTCGCCGTGCTGACGGTCTTCAGCTTGGCGCGCGTCTCAGGGGACATCCCGGACATCCGCTCCTCCTCCCTGGGCCTCGGTCTCGGCACCCGCGAACGGTGACAATCACATGTCGCTTGCGCCGGCCTTGGCTCCCGCCCGCGCTGAACGCGGACTGATATCCCAGATCTTGAGTAGCACGGTGCGCGGCGCCATTGTCAACCGGCACGGGTTGCGACAGACAGGATCCGACATCGACGGGGAAGCCCTTGGCCGGATTGGGATTTGCGGGCGGCGGACAGGTGCCGCCGGAGGATGGGCGCAGGCCGCGCTCCCTCGCCGAGACCGCCTATGACGCCATCGAGCAGATGATCATCAGCCGCCGTCTCGCCCCGGGCGCCATGGTCTCGGAGGGCGAACTCGGCGCGGAGCTGGGCCTCGGCCGGACGCCGGTCCGCGAGGCTCTGGCACGGCTCAAGACGATCGGGTTCGTGGAGGTCCATCCGCGGCGTGGCGTTCTCGTCACCCAGGTGGACGTCATCAAGCATCTCGAATTGCTGGAGGTGCGGCGGCCCCTCGACGAGACCGTGGCCCGCTGCGTCATCGCGCGCGGCACGGCGGAGGACATGGCACACTTGCTGGACCGGGCAGCCGGATTGCGCAGCGCCGCCGAGGCCCGCGATCGGGAGGCCTATTTCCGGACCAAGCGCGGCCTGCACGAGGCCCTCGTCGGCGCGGCCTACAACGCGACGCTCACCGGCACCATGGCGGCGCTCCACGCCCAGTCCCGTCGGTTCTGGTACACCTACGAGCCCACCGCCAGCTTCCTGGATTGCGCCGGGATCCACGGGGCGATCCTGTCCGGCATCGCGGCGCGGGACGAAGCGGCGGCCCTGGCCGGGATCGGAACGCTGTTCGACTTTCTCGACCGGATGACCCGCCGGGCCCTCGACCGGCGGCCCCTGGTCTGACAGGTTGACCGCCCCGAACCCGCCCCTATCCTGAAACTGGGATATCAGCGGCATCCCAGCGGCGGGCGGAACGATGGCCGATCCCGGCGGAACGCCCCGGATGCGGCCCGAGGGCCAGGGAGGAACGGCTTGAGCGGATTGCCCCCACGCACCGGCGCGCAGGTGCTCGTCGACCAGCTCCGCGCCCAGAGCGTCGAGCGCGTGACCTGCGTCCCCGGGGAGAGCTACCTCGCGGTGCTCGACGCCCTGCGCGACAGCGGCATCGACGTGCTGGTCTGCCGGCAGGAGGGCGGCGCGGCGATCATGGCCGAGGCCGCGGGCAAGCTCACCGGCCGCCCCGGCATCTGCTTCGTCACCCGGGGGCCGGGCGCCACCAACGCCTCCGCGGGCGTGCACATCGCCCGCCAGGATTCAACGCCGATGATCCTGTTCGTCGGCCAGATCGCCCGGCGGATGCGGGACCGCGAGGCCTTCCAGGAGGTCGATTACCGGCAGATGTTCGGCGGGCTCGCCAAATGGACGGTGGAGATCGACGACGCGGCGCGCATTCCGGAGATCCTCGCCCGGGCGTTCCGGGTGGCGATGCAGGGCCGTCCCGGTCCCGTCGTGGTGGCCCTGCCGGAAGACATGCTCGACGACGTCGTGGCGGTGTCCGACGCGCCGCGCGTCGTCCCGGCCGCCCCGGCCCCGTCCGGGGACGATGTGGAGCGTCTGCGGGCGATGCTGGCGGAGGCGCAGCGGCCGATGGTGCTGCTCGGCGGCTCCCGCTGGACGCAGGGCGCCGTCGCCACCCTGGCCGCCTGGGCCGCGCGCCACGACCTGCCGGTGGCGGTCTCGTTCCGGCGGGCGCAGCTCTTTCCCGCCGACCATCCGAACTTCGCGGGCGAGCTCGGGATCGGGCCGAACCCGGCGCTGCTGGCCCGGATCCGGGAGGCCGACCTGCTGCTGATGGTGGGCGGACGCCTGTCCGAGATGCCGGCGCAATCCTACGGCCTCCTCGGCATCCCCAATCCCGGGTTGCCCCTGGTCCACGTCCATGCCGACGCGGCGGAGCTCGGGCGGGTCTATCAGCCGGTGCTGGCGATCGAGGCGGCGCCCGAGACCTTCTGCGCCGCCCTGCCGGATTTCACGCCGACCGGGAGCGGTCGCGCCGCCGAGGCCCATGCCGCCTACCGCGCGTGGTCCGAGACGCCGGAGCCGAAGCCCGGCGCGTTCCAGTACGGGGAAGCGATCACGTGGCTGCGGGAGCGGCTGCCGCGGGACGCGGTGATCTGCAACGGCGCCGGCAATTTCGCCACCTGGGTCCACCGCTACTACCGGTTCCGCGGCTTCGGCACGCAGCTCGCGCCGACCTCGGGCTCCATGGGCTACGGCCTGCCCGCCGCCGTGATGGCGAAGCGCAGCCGCCCGGAGCGGATCGTCGTGGCGCTCGCGGGCGACGGCGACGTGATGATGACCGTTCAGGAATTCGCCACCGCCGTGCAGTACGGGATCGCCGTCGTGGTGGTCGTGCTCGACAACGGCATGTACGGCACGATCCGGATGCACCAGGAACGCGAATATCCCGGCCGCGTCTCGGCGACCGAGCTGCGCAACCCCGACTTCGCGGCGCTCGCCCGCGCCTGCGGCGGCCATGGCGAGCGCGTGGAATGCACCGCGGACTTCGCGCCCGCCTTCGAGCGCAGCCTCGCCTCCGGCCTGCCGGCGATGATCCATTGCCGCGTCGATCCCGAGGCGCTCACCCCGACCATGACCCTCGCGGCCATCCGCGAGAAGGCCCTGGCGGCGCAGCGGGGCTGACCGCCCGTCACGCGTCCGTCCCGGTGCGGCCCGCCCGCACCCCTACGAAGAGGAGCAGCTCATGACCCTGCGCGGCGAGAACCTGATCGGCGCCGAGGCACGGCGCGGCACCGAGGCGGCCGTCCGGGCCGTCGCGGCGGCCACCGGCGAATCCCTGGAGCCGGATTTCCCCGGCGCGAGCCTCGGCGATCTCGACCGGGCCTGCGCCCTGGCGGAGGCCGCCTTCGACACCTACCGGGAGACCGATCCGGAGACGCGGGCCGGCTTCCTGGAGGCGATCGCCGCCAACATCCTGGAGACCGGCGACGCCCTCGTCACCCGCTGCATGGAAGAGACGGGGTTGCCCCGGCCGCGGATCGAGGGCGAGCGCGCCCGGACGGTGGGCCAGCTGCGCCTGTTCGCTGACGTGGTCCGCGAGGGCAGTTCCGTCGCAGTGCGGATCGATCCGGCCCTGCCGGACCGCAAGCCGCTGCCCCGGCCGGACCTGCGCCTGCGCCGGATCGCCGTCGGCCCGGTGGCGGTATTCGGCGCCTCGAACTTTCCGCTCGCCTTCTCGGTGGCGGGCGGCGACACCGCCTCGGCCCTGGCGGCGGGCTGCCCGGTGGTGGTCAAGGCGCACCCGGCCCATCCCGGCACCTCGGAACTGGTCGGCCGCGCCATCCAGAAGGCGGTGGCGTCCTGCGGCCTGCCCGAGGGGACCTTCTCGCTGCTGTTCGATGCCGGCCAGTCGATCGGGCAGGGGCTGGTGGCCGATCCCCGGATTGCCGCCGTGGGCTTCACGGGCTCCCGTCGGGGCGGCACGGCCCTGATGGCGATCGCGGCCGCCCGCCCGGTGCCGATCCCGGTCTATGCCGAGATGAGCAGCATCAATCCGGTGCTGCTGTTCCCGGGCGCGCTGGCCGCGCGGGGCGCCGAGATCGGCCAAGCCTTCGCGGCGTCGCTGACGCTGGGTGCCGGACAGTTCTGCACCAATCCGGGCCTGATCCTGGCGCTGCCCGGCCCGGGCCTCGACGCCTTCCTGGAAGCGGCCGGCGCGGCCCTGCGCGACAGCCCCGCCGCGACCATGCTGACGCCCGGCATCCAGCGCGCCTACCGGGAGGCCGTCGCGCGGATGGCCGGGCACGCCGCCGTCACCCGCATCGCCGAGGGTGCGGAGGGCAGGGTGACCCAGGGCCGGGCCAGCCTGTTCGCCACGGACTCGGACGTGTTCCTGGCGGATCCCGCGCTGCAGGAGGAGATGTTCGGGGCCTCGGGCCTCGTGGTGCGCTGCGCGGATCTCGCGGCGATGCGGGCGGTGCTGGAGCATCTGGAAGGCCAGCTCACGGCGGCGCTGCACCTCGCGCCGGAGGATCACGCGGCGGCGCGGGACCTGCTGCCGCTCCTGGAGCGCCGCGTCGGCCGCATCCTGGTCAACGGCTTCGGGACCGGGGTCGAGGTGGCGCACGCGATGGTGCATGGCGGCCCCTATCCGGCGACCTCGGACGGGCGCACGACTTCGGTGGGCAGCCTCGCCATCGACCGGTTCCTGCGGCCGGTGAGCTACCAGGACGTTCCCGACGCGCTGTTGCCGGCAGCGCTTCAGGCCGCCAATCCGCTGGGCCTGCCCCGCCGGATCGACGGCGTCCCCGAGCGCCGGTAAGCCGCTGCGGGCGGGGGGTTAGACGGCCGCGATCCACCGCTTGCCAGGGGCGGGCGCGGCGTCTAGACAGCCTCCGCTCACCTTGGGGCGTCGCCAAGTGGTAAGGCAGCGGTTTTTGGTACCGCCATTCCCAGGTTCGAATCCTGGCGCCCCAGCCAAGCCTCCGCTAAGTCATTGATCTGCTTGCATTCGGCTCTTGGCCGCTTCGGCGGCCATACCGATTGTACGCAGAGCTGTTGCACGCGCTTGTCCACAGGGGCAGGCCGTTGACGATTTGTTCTAACGTGTTCCGCCGCGGGGCGGTATACTGGTGGCGAAGGCGATTCCGTTGCGATGAGCGGACACGACCCTCTGGTGCCCCGTTTAGGGGGAAGCCCACCACGGTCGCTCTGAGCCTAGGCACTACCGACCCGGCAGGTGCTCGCACACTTGGCTGGGGGCTCAACGCGGAAAGCCTCCGCGTCCGGGATGACCCCGCCATGCAAACAGCGACTCAAATCCGCGACCACCTCCGCGCCTTCGTCGATCGGGAGCGAAGCGCGCGGATCGCACGCTTGCAGCGTGACCTCAATCCACCGCGCGCGCCTCTCATCGGCGACTGGTCCTCGCTCATGGTGAAACGGGAACGGGAGTATCGGATCTTCGGACGCCTTCAGGCACTAGCGGCTGAGGAAGGCTTCGAAGCGGGGTACGACAGCGAACTCGATGCCCGCCTGAAGCGGGAAGGCTTCAGCCTGACGGAGCGCGGAGCCATCCGACGGCGCATCGAGAACGGTTACCTGCGCGATCTCGGTCGCCCGGACGAGACCGGTCGGCTCACGCCACCGCGCTCTTATCTACAGACGATGCTGACCAGCATGAACGAGCCTTTGACGGAGGCTGGCCTCAATCGCTGCCTCCGTGGCCTCGCGGCGCTCTCCAGCCATGTTTCACGCGAGTTCGCCTCAACCTACGCCGAGGCGCGTGCGGATCCACGGGAGGCCTGGGCCAACCTCTCGGCGATGCGTGCCAGGGGTGAGATGCCGCGTGACACGCTGGGCTGGGCCACATCCGACTTCGACGGCGCTGACAGCTTCGAGTGGGGCGACTTCGAGGTCCAGGCCTCCACAACACCGCCGCTGTCAGAAAGCAGTTATACAGATCCGGCCACTCTCAAATCCGAGCCCGTCGACCAGCCGGCACCAGAGCAAGGCCCCATAGCCGACCGGAACCATCCACCCACGGCGACGGCTCCTGCGTCGTACCCTCCAAAAACGGAGGCCGCCGCGCCAGAAGAGGCGTCAAGGGCATCGTCTGGATCTGCGGAGCTTGACGGAGCGGATCGCGGTCCAGCCGACACTGATTGCGCTCCAGCCCTCGACCAGCGAGGCCTGGACGATGCGCATGAGGGCAGCGAAGCCGGTTCTGGTCCGGTCACGAACTCGCTGACCGAGATGGTCGACGAACTCATTACGCACAAGGGCGCCACCTGGGACGAGAAGACCCAACGGCAGCATCGGGCGGTCGCGGCAATGCTGGGCGACATCGCCGGCACGGATGACCTGCGGCAGATCCGGCATGCCCATCTCGCTGCCTATATCCAGAACCTCTCGAACCTGCCGAAGTCCTACGGCAAGAGTTCACGTGATGCGGCACTGTCGATCGCGGACTTGGTCGAGCGCGGCCGAACGATGCGGGCCGCGGGGCAGACAGAGAAAGTCGGGCTCAGCCCCGCGACCGTGAACCGGCATATCACGCAGCTCTCGACGATCGCGAAGTACTGTCGGGCCAAGCAACGTCCGATTGGGCAGGTCGAGCTCCTGGGCGACTTCCGCCTGATCGACCCGGAGCGCGACGGCGAGAAGCGACCGGCCTTCGAGGTCGACGAGGTGAAGGCCCTGTTCGCGCACCCCGTCTGGACGTCGACGGCCTCGGAAGCGGAGATGCTGCGGGTCGCACGGGGGCAGCAGATCTTCGCAGCCGTCTACTGGCTGCCGCTCCTGGGCTACTACACCTGCGCGCGCCTGTCCGAGTTGGTCTACCTCGAGCTCGGTGACATCGACCTAGAGCAGGCAGTGCTCAAGATCCGGCCGACACGCAGACGGCGCCTTAAGAACGCGGTTTCGCGTCGGACGCTGCCGCTCCATCCAGAGCTGATCCGCCTCGGCTTCCTGGATTACGTGCGGGGCAGATCCGGTGCACGAAGCGATCTGATCTTCGCGGAGATCGCGCAGTTTGGCGAGAACACGCCTTTGTCGAACCTGTTCGACAAGCGCTGGACGGTCGTTCTGGACGAAGCCGTGCCCTCGGCCCGTGAGGAGCGCAAGACGTTCCATTCCTTCCGGCATTTCGGCAATACGGAGATGATCCGGCGGCTGGTGCTCGATCCGATCCGCGAGTCGATGATGGGCCATGAGGGCGCCACCGTGAACTCACGGAACTACAAGAAGACCCTCAACCCTGAAGATCTGCGAACGGCCATTGCCGCCATTCCCGAAGTCACGCGTGGACTTCGGGCGTGTGACTGGACGCTCATTGGGTCATCGCTCAAGCTCAGCGCGTTGGAAATGCAAACATTGACAAGGGTACGGCGATCGCGCCGCCAATCCCTCCCATCATCGTCTCCTCACTCCGTGCGCAAGGGCAACGCGAAAGAACCTGGACGGCCCTCCCCGCATACGGAAGCTTGTCCGCGGCGAAACTCGAAGCCGATTCACGTGCCTTGATGACCCACGCGGCATGTCAGCTTCAGTGACCAACTCGCTCAAGTTGAGGTGCCGTTTTGTCGTCCATCTCGGCCATTCAATATCTCAAAGGCTGACATCGGCGCAGTTCGGATCACAGGTCCCAGATGCCCCAGTTGCGGACCCTCAGGTTACGGCCGAAAACCGGACCTTCCGCTTTGCGCCCATCCCGGTCATACAACCGCATCCTCACGATGCCTGAAAGCAGACACGCAAGCTTGGCATCAATTGTTTGGCAGCAGCAACGCTTCGATCAGCACTGCTGTGACGTGAGGCCTTCGGCCATCCACGGTCACCGACGAACGTTGCGAGTCGGTGTGCTATGTATCGTTGTGCTATGGAGTGCGGGGAGGATAACACCTCAGAATGCGGTCCATCGGTCAGCACCTCGTCGACGCATGGCCGCGCCTGTATCGCTACGCGTTGACCCTAACGCGCGAGCCCGACGCCGCACGCGACTTGATGCAACAGAGCGCTCTCAAGGCGCTCTCCACGCGGACGACTCCCCGTGAGCCACGGGCGGCCCGCGCCTACCTGTTCCAGATCGTGCGCCACGCCTGGATCGACCGGATCCGCCGTTCCCGCATCCGCAACGAGGACGATCTCCTCGATTGGCCCGACGAGGGGTTCGACGACCGCCTGATCGAGGCCATCGCCGTGCGCCAAGCCTTTACCGCCCTCGATACACCCTGCCGATCTGTCGTGACCTGCGTGGACGTCGAAGGCTTGAGCTACCAGGAGACCGCCGAACGGCTCGGTATTCCCATCGGCACGGTCATGAGCCGGCTGCACAGGGCGAGGAGGATCATGCTGCACCGGATCGCCGGGCCATCGGAGGGGAGTGAGGTGTCGTGATGCGCTGGGAGACCCTCAATGCCTATGTCGATGGGGAGCTTGATGCGCAGAGCCGGCACGAGGTCGCGGAGTCGCTGGCCCGGGACCCGGTCCTGGCCGCGCGGGTCGCGACCTTGACCCAGCTGAAGCGGGGCGTGAAGGCAGCGGTCGTGCGGCCCCGGCGCGCCCCGATCGCCCGCGCCTCCCTCGGATGGGCCTGCGCCGCGGCCTTGGCCGTCCTCGTCGGCGCCGGGTGGCTGGTGATGGCGTCCCGGCCCCCGGCCGACCCCGCGCGCGCCGCCTTCGCCGCCTGGAGCGCGGCGGGCTCGCCCGCGAATGACGTGCGGCTCGCGGGCGGCTTCCCTGGCTTCCCCCTCGATCTCGGGGCGGCAGGCTTCCGCTTGGTTTACCTGTCCCCGGACGACGGTCCAGCCGGTCGCCTCGCCGGGTACGAGGGGCGCCATGGCTGTCGGCTGGCCCTCTGGAGCGGACCGGCGCCTGCCCAGGCCGGCCTCGCAATCGCGGAAGGCAGCCGCGACCTGCGTCTGGCCCGCTGGGACAGCGAGGGGCGCCACTACGTCCTCCTGTCCGAGACGGTGCCGACCGAGCGGTTCGCCCTGCTGGCCGAGGCGGCCGTGCTGCTTACTGCGCCGGACATGACCGACCGCCTGCGCATCGCCCTGGACCGCGCCACCGGCCTCCTGGAGCGCCCCTGCGCCGGGTGAGTGGCGAGAACGGAATTTATTTCGATCCGCCGCGAATAGACCGGGGGCGACGTGCGTCTCCTCCTCCGCACAGCTCGGGCCCGGTCACCGGAGCCACGCGCGGACGGGGAGGACTTTCGGATGCTCGATAGACGGGATCTCATCAGGCGCGCGGGCCTCACGGCCCTGGCGGGATTCGGCGGCGGCAGCTTCGCTCCGCTGCGGGCGCTCGCGGGAAACACGGCCGCGCTGCCCTTCGGCAACGGCGAACGGCCCCTGGTGGCCTATCCGGGCAAGCGCCCTCTGCTCCAGATGACCGCGCGCCCGCCGCAGCTTGAGACTCCGTTCTCGGTATTCGACGAGGGCGCGATCACGCCCAACGACGCGTTCTTCGTCCGCTACCACCTCGCCGACATCCCGACCGAAATCGATCCCGAGACCTACCGGGTCGCGATCAAGGGGCATGTCGAGAGGGAGATCTCGCTCTCGCTCGCCGACTTGAAGGCCATGCCGACGACGGAGATCGTCGCGGTCAACCAATGCTCGGGCAACTCTCGCGGCTTCTTCGAACCGCGCATGGCC
Organism: Methylobacterium sp. XJLW; assembly: GCF_003254375.1. NCBI lineage: Bacteria > Pseudomonadati > Pseudomonadota > Alphaproteobacteria > Hyphomicrobiales > Methylobacteriaceae > Methylobacterium > Methylobacterium sp. XJLW. The sequence continues at coordinate 4,437,747 of NZ_CP016429.1, forward strand.
GGGGGGCAGCTCGCCAACGGTGCCATGGGTTGCGCCCGCTGGACCGGCGTGCCGCTCAAGGCGGTGCTCGACAAGGCCGGGGTGAAGGCGGGCGCCGTCGAGGTCGCCTTCACCGGCCTCGACGGACCGGTGATCCCGGAAACGCCGGACTTCGCCAAGTCATTGAAGCTCGACCACGCTCGCGACGGGCAGGTGATGCTCGCCTGGGGCATGAACGGGCAGGACCTGCCCTGGCTCAACGGCTATCCGCTGCGCCTCGTCGTGCCGGGCTTCTACGGCACCTATTGGGTCAAGCACCTGGAGAGCATCAGCGTGCTCGACAAGCCCTTCGACGGCTTCTGGATGCAAAAGGCCTATCGCATCCCCGACAACGACTGCGCCTGCACGCAACCCGGCAAGGCGGCGGACAAGACTGTGCCGATCAACCGGTTCACCGTGCGCTCCTTCCTCACCAACCTGGCCGACGGGGCGGACGTGAAGGCCGGGCGCACGCCCTTGCGCGGTATCGCCTTCGACGGGGGCTCCGGGATCAAGTCGGTGGCGGTCTCGACCGATGACGGCAAGACCTGGACGGAGGCGCAACTCGGGCAGGATCTTGGCCCCTACGCCTTCCGGCCTTGGACCCTCGGCGTGGACCTGTCGCCGGGCGCGCACGCGATCCGGGTACGGGCCACGGGCAACGACGGGGTGAGCCAGCCGATGGAGCCGCGCTGGAACCCGGCCGGGTACCTGCGCAACGTGGTCGAAACCACTCGCGTGCGCGCGGCCTGAGGGAGTGTCGAGAATGACCCGCATCACCCTCGCCCTGACGGCGGCCCTCGCCCTCGCGGCCGGCACAGCCCTCGCCGCGCCGAAATCCTACGAGGTACCGGAGCCGACCGCGACCCTACGGGCGCCGAAGGCCGGCACGCACGCGGAGGGCTTCGAGGCGGCCCAGGCGAACTGCCTCGTCTGCCATTCGGTGGACTACATCGCCATGCAACCGCCGGGCAAAGGCGCGGCCTTTTGGGAGTCCGAGGTGACCAAGATGGTCAAGGTCTACCACGCGCCGATCGACGAGGGGCAGGCCAAGGCCATCGCCGCCTACCTCACCGACACGTACTGAGGCGTGCCACGGGGGGGGGGGCGGCCCGACGACCGCCCCCATCCGTCACTTGAGCGCCTGCGTCTGGACTGTCGCGCCGGTCTCGCCGGGCTTGCCCTCGACGATGATGAGGCTGCGCCGCGCGGCCTCGTTCGCGTTCTGCGTGACCTGCCGGATCGGGCCGATGGCGTTGACGATGGCCGCACCCGCCGGGTTCGTCATGAAGGCCGCGAGAGGCTCCAGGGGCCCTGCGCCCTTCGGATCGGCCGAAAGGGCCAGGACATAGGGCTTCTTCGGCGTGAGGCCGGTCACCGCTGCTTGCAAGGTCTGCAACACGCCCTGATCGAACAGCGTGACTTGCGTGGCGGCCTTACCGTCCGACCCGGCGAGCGTGAGCGTGCTCGATTGGCCCGCCGCGCCGAGCGGCTGGAGGTTCGGCGCGCCGGCCCCCTCCGGCACCGCCTCGGGAACGTAGGCGACGCCCTGCGGCCCCTGGCCGATCGGGATCGTGGCGATGACCGCGTTGCTGCCCGTGTCGATCACCGCGACTGCATCGGCGTTCTCCAGGCCGACATAGATCCGCGTTCCATCGCCCGAGGGCCAGAGACCGTGGGGGAGCGCGCCGGTGGGAATGGTCGCGACCTGCGAGAAGTCGTCGGTGCGGAACACCTTCACATGGTTCAGGCCGCCGATCGTCACGTAGGCGAACTGCCCGGCCTTCGTGCGCACGATGTTGACGTGGTTGGTGATCGGGCCCGTCTCGATGGTCTTGAGCGCCTTGAAGGGCGGCGTGGCCTCGAACACCTGGACGCGGCCGACGTCCTTGAGGGTAAACCACACCTGCTTGCCATCGGGCGTCGCCGCGATGTCGGGGCAGAACGGGCTCTCCTGCTTGATCCGCCCGACGATCTCGCGGCTCTTCACGTCGATGGCGACCGTCTCGGGCTGAAGCTGGAGCAGACGTAGCCGTAACGCCCGTCGGGCGAGAAGATCGTCATGCCCGGCCCGTTCGGCACCGTGATCCGGCCCGTCTCCTTGCCGGTCCCCGCATCGAGGATCGCGACGTAGTCCTCGCCCCGCACGCTCACCCAGACTTCGCGACCGTCCGGCGTGAAGAACGCCTCGTGCGGCGAACGGCCGACATAGGTCGTGTGGCGCACCGTGTTGGTGGCGGTGTCGATGAAGCTGACCGAATTCGAGCCGATCGAGACGGCGAGCAGGGTCTTGCGGTCGGGAGAGAAGCCCATCCCATGGACGAGAAGCTGGCCGCGATAGAGCGGGCTCAGGTTGGCGGGCGTCGTGTCGCCGAGGCGGATCACACCGAGGAGCTTGTTGGCGGCGGGATCGATCACCGAGACCGTGTTGGAGAACTGGTCCGAGGTATAGAACCGGTCGCGGGGGCCGACCGGCACGTCCGGCGCCGAGGCGGGCCCGGGCGCCTGACCCGCGAGGGCGGTTCCGCCGAGGAAGGCGAGCAGCAGGGCCGCCGGAATGACGTGTCGCATCGTGAGGTCTCTTCGCGCTGACAAGTGGGAAGGTGAGCGGCGATCCGCTCAGTGATGGTGATGGGCCGGCATCCGCTGCGGCGTGGCTTGCGCGACCGGCCGCTCGGCCAGGGCGCGGCGCATGACCTCGATCTCCTGCGCCTGCTCGACGATGATGCCCTGCGCGAGCCGGCGCAGGACCGGATCGCGGCCATAGGCGAGTTCGGCCTTCGCCATCTCGATCGCGCCCTGATGGTGTGGGATCATCATCGCGGCGAAGTCCCGGTCGGGGTCGCCGGACGGCGCCACCGCCATATCCGCGTGCATCTGCGCCATCGATTGGGCCATCATCGCATCGAAGCCGCCGGGAGCGGTCTCCGCATGCCCGGCGCGCATCATCATGCCGCCACTCAGGACGCCTCCGGCCATGAGCAGGGTGATGAGGATCGCCGTCGGTGCTCCGCGCATGATGTCTCCCACAGGGTCGAGGTCACGCGGGGAGAGATGCAGGCGGGGCCGGGATATTCCCCGACGCATCGTCGTGAACCGATCACGGATGCGTGATCGGAATTCGAGGTCGAATCCCGGAATAAATCGGGCGCTTCCGGCATCTCTCGTCTGGGTGGTGGCGTGAGCACTGCCATCGACCCGATCCGGAGACCGCCTTGGACGACCTCGCCGTCCTGATCGAACCGCAGATACCGGCCCTCCGCCGCTATGCGACCGCGCTGCTGCGTCAGCGCGAGGCGGCCGACGACCTCGTCCAGGACACGCTGGAACGGGCGATCCGCGCATGGCCGCAGCGCCGCGAGGGCGACCTGCGCGCATGGCTGTTCGCGATCCTGCGCAACCGCTACCTCGAAGGCGTCCGCCGCCGCCGGGGCATCGAGGTCGGCGTGGAGGCGCTGGACACGATCGCCGACGCGGGGACCGATCCCGAAGCGGCCTTGGGCGCGCGGGACGTGCTCAATGGGATCGCCGCACTGCCGGAGGAACAGCGATCCGTCCTGCTCCTCGTCGCGGTCGAGGACATGTCCTATGCCGAGGTCGCCGCCGTGCTCGCGGTCCCCGTCGGCACGGTGATGTCGCGCCTCAGCCGGGCACGGGGCCGGATGCGAACCTTTCTCGATCTGGCCCCCACGATCGTCACCGGGCATCTGCGGAGGGTGAAATGACCGCGTCCGACCCGCGTCCCATCGGCGAGGACGATCTGCACGCCTTCGTGGATGGACGGCTCGATCCGGGCCGCCGCGCTAGCGTCGAGGCGTGGCTCGCCGCGCATCCGGAGGCGGCTGCGCGGGTCGCCGCCGATCGGGAGGTGCGGGACCGCCTGCGGGCGCGGCTCGCGCCCGTGGCGGAGGAGCCGATCCCTGCCCGCTTGCGCATCGCCAACCTTGCGACCCCGCACCGGATGCGCATCTCGCACTGGTGGACGAACGCGGCGGCGGCGGCGCTCCTGCTCGCCCTCGGCGGCGCATCCGGGTGGGTCGGGCGCGGCGCCGTGCCGGGTCCAGGCGCGCCCGCCGAACCGATGACCCAGGCGGCCGTCTCCGCCTTCCGCACCTACGTGGTCGAGGCCGCCCATCCGGTCGAGGTTCGCGCCGACGGCTCGTCGGACCTCGTGCAGTGGCTCACCGCGCGACTGGGGCGGCCTGTCACCGTGCCGGACCTGCGGACGCAGGGTTTCCGGCTGATGGGCGGCCGCCTGCTCCCCGCCGGAGACGAGCCGGCGGCCATGCTGATGTACGATGACGACCGGGGAACCCGTTTGACCCTCTACAGCCGGGCCGGGCCGACCGGTGGGCGCGGCGTGTTTCGCTATGCCCGCGCGGACGACGTGGCGGCCTTCTCGTGGATCGACGCGGGCATGTCCTACGTGGTGACCGCCCGCACGGACGAAGCGCGGCTGCTCCGGGTCGCCCAGGCGGTCGATGCGCAGGTCTCGGGCCAACGCGAAGGCGCGCGGTGACGCGCGCGTCCAGTGTGCATAGAGACGCGACGGTTCCGCCTTACCTCCCCTCGTCAGCCCAGGCCCTTCTGAGCCCGAGACGCCATGACCCTCGACCAGTTGCGGATCTTCGTGGAGGTGGCCGAGCGCCAGCATGTCACGCGGGCGGCCGATGCGTTGAATCTCGTCCAGTCGGCGGTTAGTGCCGCCATCAACGCGCTGGAGACCCGGCACGCCGTCAAGCTGTTCCACAGAGTCGGCCGTGGCATCGAACTGACCGAAGCAGGAAGCGTCTTTCTCGGTGAAGCTCGCGCCGTGCTCGCCCGCGCCCAGGCGGCCGAACTGGTGCTGGCGGACCTTAGCGACCTGCGGCGCGGCACATTGACCATCCAGGCGAGCCAGACCATCGCCAGCCACTGGCTCCCCCTGCATCTCGTCGCCTTCCGGGCGGCCTACCCGGACATCGTCCTGCGTCTCGGCATCGGGAACACTGCGGAGGCGGCCGAAGCGGTGCGGGCGGGGACGGCGGAACTCGCTTTCGTGGAAGGCGCGATCGACGACGCCAGCCTGGGGAGCACGCCGATCGCCAAGGACCGGCTGGTGCTCGTGGTCTCGGCCGGCCACCCCCTGGCCGGATGCGCACGGCCGGAACCAGCCGACCTCGCTTCGGCCTCCTGGGTGCTGCGGGAGCCCGGATCGGGCACGCGCTCCGCCTTCGAGGCGGCGCTCGTTGCTTTGGGCATCGCGCCGGATACCCTCGCCGTCGCCCTGGAACTGCCGTCGAACGAGGCCGTCCTCGCCGCCGTCGTCGCGGGGGCCGGCGCGAGCGTGCTCTCTGAAGCGGTCGTCGGGCCCTCGCTGCGAACCGGCGCACTCGTCGCCGTGCCCCTCGCCCTGCCGACGCGGACCTTCCAGGTCCTGCGCCACAAGGAGCGTTACCGCAGTCGCGCCGCCGACACACTGCTCGCCCTAATTCACGCCGCCCCGTGACCGGCTGCGCGACTCAGGCGACCTCGACCCGCACACGGTGCCACGAGGCGCTGAGGTAGCCCTTGAAGTTCCACGTGTGGTCCGGCAGCGCCGGCTGGGTCTGCCCGGCCGAGTCCCAGGCGCGCACCGCGAGTTCGTGTTCGCCGGGTGGAAGGTCCAGCACGATCTCCCAGAACGTCCAGGCGAAGGGCGCGCCGGCCTCGTGTTCCAGCGTGGCCTGGCGCCAGGAGCGCCCGCCGTCGCCCGAGACATCGACCCGCACGACCGCCCGGTCTCCAGCGATCGCGTACCCACGGACGGGGGTCTCCCCCGCTCCGAGCCGAGCCCCGCGCGGGGGCTCGCAGATCGCCGCGTTGAGCGGCATCGTCTCGATGGTGTGGCCTTCGGCAGGATCGGCGGTCTCGGCCGTCACGTCCGGCGGGAACAGCTTGTAGTCGTCGGCTTGCATCGGGTTGTCCGACGGATGGTCCTGCACCGTGATGCGCCGCAGCCATTTCGGGCTGCGCACCCCCGCGAAGCCCGGCACGACGGCACGGGCCGGGAAGCCGTGCTCGGGCAGCAGCGGTGCCCCGTTCATCGCAAAGGCCAGCAGCGTCTCGTCGGCGAGCGCCTTGGCGAGGGGAATGGAGACGCCGTAGGGCCGGCCCTCGACCACGTCGTGGCTTTCGAAGGCCACGTGGAGATCCGCTTCCGGCGTCACCCCTGCCGCTCGCAGGACGTCGCCGAGGCGGACGCCCGTCCAGTCCGCCGTCCCGATGGCGCCAGCGTCCCAGGGATCGCCCGAGACCGGGGCGACGGCCCGCATATCGGCACGGCGGTTGCCGGCGCACTGCATCGTGGCCGTGACGGTCGCCTCGGGAAAAAGCGCCCGCAGATCGGCCAGTGACAGATCGAGGGGGCCGAGACCCTCGCCGTCGACGGACAGGCGCCATGTGGCAGCGTCGATCTCCGGCAGGTCGCCGTGGGAGCGCACGTAGAAGTCACCCGCGGGGGTCCGGTAACTAGCCCGCAGGCGGGATAGCGGCGGCTCGGCGTTGTAGGGGTGCTCCCCATGAACGATCAGGCGCGCCATGCGCTCAGCCAAGCTCGACATCGGGTGTTCCTCTCGAAGACGATTGGGGTCCAACGCGCTGTGACGCGGCCAGTGGCGGGCTGCCGTCAGGCGATGCCGAGCAGGCGGATCAGCCCGAGGCTCACGGCCGTCAGGGCGGCCAGCGAGGCGACGACCGCCAGGGTGACGCGGGGTCCCGCCTTGACGACGCTGCGCACGTCGACCCCGAGGCCGAGGGCCGCCATCGATACGATGGTCAGCGCGTTCGCCGTCGCGGCCATGGGGTGCACAGCCGCTTCGGGAAGGAGCCCCGCCGAGCGGAGACCTGCCAGCGTCAGGAAGGCGAGGATGAACCACGGCACCAGCCGGTGCAGCGGCATCCGGCTCGAGGCGGGGCGCTCCCCTTCCGTCGGGGACGATGCGGCCGAGTCCGCCTCTCGCCGCAGCCGGCTCGCGCCCAGCGAGAGAGCCAGGACCACCGGCCCGAGCATCAGCACGCGGACCAGCTTGACCAGGGTTCCGACCTGGACGCTGAGAGCCGCCACCGGAGCCGTAGCAGCCAACACCTGCGGTACGGCATAGACCGTGAGTCCCGCGAGCACGCCGTACTGCATCGGCGAGAGCCCGAGCAGCGGCACGAGCAGCGGCAGGCCGAGCACGACGAGGACTCCGAGCACGGCGGTGAACGCGATGGACGAGGCGACGTCGTCGCCATCCGCGCCGATCACCGGGGCCGCCGCCGCGATCGCCGAGTTCCCACAGATCGAGTTACCGCAGGCGACGAGGATGGCGAGGCGCGGGGCCAGCCCGAGCGCCCGGCCAATGCCGTAGCTTCCGGCAATGGCGAGAGTCACCACCCCTGCGATGCCGATGAGCAGTCCGGGCCCCGCCGCAAGCAGCGTACCCAGGCTCAGCGAGGCGCCGAGCAGGACGACGGCGATCTCCAAGACGGTCTTGGCGCCGAACGCGATACCGCGAACGAAGCGCGGCCCCGGGCTCCAGGCTGTGCGGACGGCCGTGCCCAACACGATGGCGAGGACGAGTGCCTCCAGCCAAGCCCGGCCAAAAAGATGCGCCTCGATCACCTCCAGAGCGAGGGCGGCGCCTGTCACCGCGAGGCACAGGATCAGGCCGGGCAGGACGGGGCCCAGGGCACGCTTGCGCGACGTGAAGAAGGTTGTTGCGGACATGGTGCGGATACATCGTGAGCTGGATTTGCCACGATCATGGCCGCGGCCAATCGTTCATTCCAACGGAACGTATCGAACGTTTTGATCGAATTATCGGATGACTCGGGAGCGATCGGCGAACCTCGGTCATCCGCACGGAGACGGCGACATCGATCCAGTGAGAGAGTTCGCGGCAGCTCTGCAGATCGTGATTATCGAGTTTCCAACGTCGACGAGCGAAGCGTCAAGACGAACTTATATTGCCCGGCCAGTCGCCAATAGGCCGGGCAGGCGCTGTTGGAGAGACGTCCGATTTTCTGAAATTACCTTATCAGAGCAGACGGACTGCTTCCGGCCAGTTCCGGTCCCGCGCCAAGCGTTCCGGAATGGCTGGGTTGGGTGGTTTTCCGCTAGTCTGCTCCGGGCAGCGTATGCATCAGAGCGGACGTGAACGCGGGGACCGCTCACGACTCAACTCGAACATCGGTCCTAGCAGATTCAATGTCGGGTATCCCGTCGGATTTCCGACGCTGCTCAGCTATGCCCTCGAAGCGGAAGTGGCCATTGTGATGCATGTTGAGGGACGGGCAGCATAGGGGCGCGTCGTAAATGCGATCGCACCGGCGCTTACTCCGCATTGACCCTACAGCCTGCACGGCGCCTTCCGGTGCGGAGACCGTCCATGATTCTGTCTGCCATCGCTGCCAAGCTCAAACAGCGTTCCAAGGGCGACTTGAAGGGGCGGCCCTACGAGGGCGTGCTATCCCGCCTAGCTTCCGTGACATCGAGGAGCTGTTCCTAGAACAGGGCGTCGAGATCGATCACCGCACCCCGAATCGCTGAGTTCTGGCCTATGCCCCATGATCGAAGAGCGGCTGCGCACGTCCCGTATGCCGAAAAAATCGAAGCAAGAGTGAACTTATGATGGTAGATGTTGCTTCCCCAAAAAAGTTCCAGTCAAACTAGCGGTCCGATTTATCAAAGATAAAATTATAACTTTGCGAGCTTTCTTGCTAAATCCCGGACAAATACAAGCTCATTTATCCGTGGCCCAGTTGCTCTTGCCCTATTTTTATGGCGTAAACGAGATATCCAAAACAATAATAGACTCCAATCTATCAGGTTTCCTCGTACTCGGAGATTGTTCCACATCGGTGTCCGGCGCATCATATTTATTCTTTTAAGATACGATGCCTCAAACGTTTCGAATAGACTATTTTGAAGCCTATTCAATTCCGCCTTTGTCGGCGCCCTATCGAGGCCCCGTATTGATTGTTCATTGCGTGTCATCTGACCATCAATGATCAACGCTGCTGCAAATTCATCGGTGAGTTCAATCATCGCGACCGCTGCATGGCCTCTTCCTTCAACTTGCGAAGGCATAAGTCGGATCTGCTCGTTAGCCTCCCCAGATGCGCTTGCTGCTGGTATCAAGCGTCGCGCGAGAGAGACCGTTTGTGACGCCGTTTCAGGCCATGGGATTTTAAAAAGGTCGATAAAATCGCGAGATTCTAAGTTAACGTTGGTGGATATCTGAGCACCGGACGCATCAAGACGGACTTTCACTCGACCAAGGGCAGACCCAATCGACGCCCATTGTACAGCCTGCATGACTGTTTTTGGCAGACCATAGCGAAACTGAAGCAATTCAACACAAATCTCCAGGCCGAGCTCAATTTGATCAGTCACAAAAGCCAGCTCAGCAGCTCTAACCAAAGCGAATTGTCTGTCATTTGGTGCAATATTTGTATCAAATTCAGGCTCCGCATAATCACTGGCTGGTGCCATGGATGCAATGAGAGTAGGTAGAGCTCTAGCAACATTGCGCTCGAACTCAATGACCCGTCTTACTTGGACAGGATCCCAATTTTCTGTTCCAGGCAACCGCATCATTTGAGCTCTGAAATCAAATTTGATATAGTCTGAGGCTGACGAAAGTTTGAATTTTTTCGAGCGCGCGATCCATGTCCATCCGACCAACTTGCAGGCAGAAGGTTTGACTCCACCTTCTGGACCCACTGAATTTGATTGGTTGGAACAACAATCTTTGCAGCTATTTCGCCCTCATAATGAAATTGATAAAAATCTGCAAATATGTTGAGATCACGAACCTCGTCAGCAATCCCCATAACGTCAGCTGCTATTTGCGGCGCAGTAATAACCCAGCAGCGATAAAGGTAGCCAAACGTGCTGCCCCAATCAGTAGCAAATTCCAGTGCAGTGCGATAAGCAGGGTAAGTTGCGGTTGGAACAGATGACCCAATGAATTCTCGGCATCCCGCACTGAGAGATATATATGGGCTGGTAGCACCAACCGCGCCGTAGTCATTTACGTGGCTGTCGAGAGCCATAAGATTAAGGGCTTGTTGAGCCGCAATGTTAGCTCGGTTGACTGGCATACTCGCGTTCACACGTAGCCAGTTACTTTGGATTCCAGTGTCATTCATTACAGAAAGAGCCTCGGTATCTCCAAAGCTCGGCCCGCCTCTAATTCCTTTGATGCACCAGTTAATTTGCATGCTTTAGCCTCAAATTATGAATTAATGCCGGAGACATTATTTGTGCGCCAACATCGAGATGCGTCTCTTTCAGATTTCATTGATCAGGTTGGTTTTGACCCGTCGTATTTTTCATTCCCTTGCTGGATGTGGCCGCGCTTGTTTGTAAAATAATTGGATGAAAGGCACATCGCTCAGGTTGCTGTTGACCCTCATCGGACAATGGCGATGCCAGCTCACGGGAACGTGACTTGGGCCAATACCAACCCGAAGTCACAGCAAGCCGGCGCCGGTACTTTAGGGCTTGCAGCCTACTCAGACTTATCCTTAGGCGGCAACTGCTTGCCGAGTTCCTCAATGTAGCTGAACAACCACTGCGAAAACTTTGGATCCCAAATGCCGTTATGGCCTGACAAAATTTCGGCATTCGTGCGCACCACCATGAACGGGTTGTGGGCGAAGCCCTGCGTCCGTCGGAGGCATACATCATCCTTATGGAAACTCTCGGTGAGCGCTGCGACCCGATATATTCCTTCGCAGGATGATGAGCTGCCCCTTGTAAGCTTATGGGTCTCAAAATCAGCGTAGTTGCCCAGTGTGCTGACCTCTTTGCCCGCCGTCTTCCAAGCTAACCATTGGCCGAGCGGAAAAGCGTATCTGGTTGACCAGTCGTTGTTAGTGGCGATCGTGAGCAGAACTGGCTTCTGTTGAGGCGCGAACTTCTCCTCCAAACGATTAAAGCTTGCAAGCGGTGTGAAGTAGACGGCCTCAAACGCAGGGTTGAGGAAAATTGCCGTTTGGGAAATGCTTTCTATTTGCTTGTATATGCCTCCAGGCCGGCCGGGATGAGCCTTTTGCGTTGCCACTAAGGCACTCTGTGCTGTGGATGCCATCAGTATGCGTGCGCCGAAGCTGTGGCCAATTGTTATGAAGCGGCCTCCAGGCTTACTTCTGGCAATGATTTCACTTGCTGCGCTTATGAAGCTTGTGACGTTTCCTGAGGCAGCGATCCGGTCAGCAACACTCCCTTTCTGCCAGAAATCCAAATAGTGCCAGAGTGGGATGTTGCTATTAGCGTTCCAGCTAACGTAAAGCCCTGTTACCTGCCTTTCCGGATTGACCTCCGCAAGACCAGAGATAAGCTTCTTGAATTCAAATAAATCCCCCGCGTTTGGATCCGCGCCATGATGCCAACCGTGAATGTACAGCACTACAAACTTCGGCCGGGCCATCTCCCTTGACCCAGGCTTAACAGCAACGTTGAAGTCATTATTAGGCTCGACATCCCTGTCCCAGTTTAGCTCGTAAAAAGCATCGGTGACTTGGCACCTGTCTTCAAATTCTCCAAGATCAGTCATCTGAATTATCTTAACGACGCCGGATGTCCCGTCACGAACGAGTTTCCTAGGATCGCCGGGCTTACCTTCTAGTAGACATCTACGATACTCAGGGCTTGGGCCGCTGGTTGCATAGATGTAAACGGGACGTACAAAGTAGAGTGAAAATGCTAATATCAGGAAGCCCAACCCGACACTGCCGCCCCTTGAGCGCACTGGATGTCCCTCCTCGCCGCCTCTGCCTCAACTTATTATTTATGTCGCAGCTCGTGCAACATAACAAATGCGCCTAGCGCAAGCTTCTGATCAGAACCTGGAAAACTCCGCATTCGAGGGGCAAGCCACAACCTCCGCTCGCCACCCCGAACCAAAGTAGCCGTACCGCTGACAAACGACCGCTTTTGGGGAACGCCGACAATGGTCGCGACGGCTGGGTTAGGTCGCAATCAGACCGTCCGCTTCTGTGATAGCTCGTTTCTAAACTGAACGGCGGCTTACGACCGTCATCATCTGCTCTGGAGAGAGCATGTACGGCCTGGCGACTCCAGGAGGCTAATCCAATTACAGCTACAGCTTGGTTTACGGTAGAGGTATAGAGGCCCTTTCGGGGTTTGGATCGGTACCCATGCCTTTCCCGAGGCGGCTTAGGCGACCGGCGTCGCGGATGTGTTCCCTCAGGCGCCACCGCCGATGCGATGACATCGGCGGTGACCCGGATCCTCAAGCTATGCCGACCGGCGGCGTAGGTCAGCGATCCGGGCGTTCAGCACGGCGCGCAACTCTTGCACCTCGACATAAGCGGCCTCGGCCTTCTCGAAGGCGGCCAATCCATCCTTTTGGATTTCCTGGGTCAGCGCCTCGATGCGCCGAACGGCAGTCAGGAAGCTTGGCGTCTCGGGTGAGCGGGTCTTGGACATGGTCAATCTCCTGGTCGCAGATCAGTTGTATGTGACGAAGGTCGGCACGACCCGGACGAAGACTGTCCCGTCGCGGAAGTGCAGGAACAGCGGCATGTGGGACTTGAGCTCGCGATAGCGCTCGATGACGAGGCCGGTGTCGGCCGCCGTCACCAGCGCCCAACCCGGCTCCCGGGCCGGGTCGTCGTCATCCCCATCGCCGAAGCCGAGCACCTCGATGGGAGCGGCATATGGCTTGATCTCGGCCGTCGCGCCGGTTGCCATGTCCGACGCTGCAGCGAGGCCAGTCAGCAGGCTGCGCTCCACGCCCCGATTCAGCTGCCGCAGCCGCCGATCGGCGAGTTCCGCGAGATCGCCCAGGCTCGCGGCGAAGCCCTGCAAGGCCCCCGCCAGGGAGATGCGCCCAGCCGCCTCCAGATCGTCCGCGAGGGCGGCGTCGAACGTCGCGAGCGCGCGCTCGGCTCGTACGCCGGTGGCCTCGACAAGCCGGCGCACCAGTATCGCCGCGGCTGTCGGGGTCGGCTCCGATCGCGCCGCGACCACATCCAGGGCGGTGAGCGGCGTCCCGGCATGGCCAAGCCCGGCGATGACGTTCGGAGCCTCGGTGGCCGCGCGCACCGTCGCGTAGGCGTTGAGGGCCTGGAACCCCTCGACCGGACCGCCGCCCCGGCAGACCAGGGTTGCCGACAGGCCGTGCTCGCGGTGCAACTCGTCCGCTCGAGCGAACGCCTCGCCCAACGAACGCTCCGCCGACGGTCCCTCGAACATCGCGCAGATCCGGTGGAGCCGGATCAGGCCGCTGTCCTCCAACGGACGCAGGACATGCTCGACGTCTCGAAAGGCATCGCCGAACTCGGCGGCGATCAGCGCGATGTGGCGCGGATCCTCGGGCTCCTCCCAGGTCCCCGGGCCTAAGCGGCGCCCCTCGCGCCTCAGGCGCTGCAGCGTCCGCTCGCGCTCGATCTCGCCCTCGACCGGCACCGCGCCGACCGAGATCACGGCGATGACCCTGGCCTGAACCCCAGCCCCGCGCCCGTAGCGCTGACGCAGGCTGGTTTGTAGCCGGAGCACGACGGTCCTGTTGATTAAGGCCGCCGGATCGAGGGCGTCGCCGATCGCATCCTGGCAAGCGGCGAGGTCGGCTGCGGCGAGCCGAACCTTGAGCCGGGGCGGCTCGAGGCTACCGCTTGGAACTGCCTCGCCGAGCAGCAACTGGTGTCCGTCGGACCCGAGGGGCTCGATGGTCAGGACGGTGGCCCGGACCGTGTGCTCGCCGCGCAGGCGCTGCCGCAGCCAGCCGAGCAGATCGCGCAGCTCGCGGATCTCGTTGGTAGGCCTGGCCGACTGTGCATCGTCCAACGGGATGGGGGGAGGATGGACATCCCCCGGGGGAGCGGAGGGGTCAGGTCCCCCCCGGGTCGTATGGAAGAATCTGTGGTGTCGCATGGTGTCTTTCGCTTAGCTCGGGATGGGGGCGGTGATCCGGCGGCCAGCATGCGGGCGGCCGGACCGTCGAGGGTGGCGTCAGTCGAACAGCGGCCCCTGCTTGCCGCGCGGCGACTTCGCCTTGCGCTTGGGCTTGGGGATTGCCTCGATCAGCTCGGCGATCGCATTGAGCCGCGCCCGGTCGGCCAGCCGCAGCTCCTGCCGGAGGATGCCGGCCAGGAAGGTCAGGATCTCGTCCGGGTGATCGAAACACCGGTGGGCCAAGCCGTCGAGCAGCGTCGGCGACGAAGCGCGGCGCGTGATCACCGGCACCGGCAGGACGGCGACCTGACGCATCAGCCCATCCTCCGAGAGTTCGCGGAACGCGATCCCGGAGCCAGGATCCACGACCACCACATCCAACGAGCCCCACTCGTACTGATCGATGGCGCAATCGAACGCGTGCCGGAGCGCAGCAACCGAGCCCAGCTTCTCGAACGCGACGGGATGTCGGATCAGCTCGATGGCGCCCTGATCCCACCAATGGGCGAGGGCATCGACGAGCGGATGCGGTGCGCCGTCATCCGGCTCGATCAGGAACACCCGCCGGAGCCGACGTGGGATCGGCAGGTCGTGCTGCCGAACCCACAGATAGTCAGCTTCCAGGCCATCCCGGACCGCAGCGTCCTGCTCGGCCCATCCCGTCAGGAAGGCGTCCCGCACGAAGCCGGCGACCTCCGCGGTGAGGTTGCCCAGCGGCTCGGCCGTGACGGTGACCGTCAGCTCGTGTTCGCCGAAGATGGCACTGGGATCGAGCAGGATGCCGGTCGCGTCCTGGATCTGGCGGATGAGGTCGCCGGAGAGGAAGGCGTGAAGCCGTCCGGTACGGTCGGGATCGACGGGTTGGAGTTCGAAGACGAGGCCGTCTGTGCGCCGGCGCGGGCACTCGACCCGTGCGCGCACCTTCAAGCCCGACGGCTCGTGCGGGCAGCCGGGCTCGTTCGCGTCAGCGAGCGCGTCATGATCTGTATCTGTCATTTGTGGTGTCCATCATCAGGGGAAGGGGCGAAGGCGCCTCACCGACCGTCCCGCGAGCGCTGTCCGAGCGCCGCGTTCTGCCGTCCCCGTCCTCCTTGGGCTTTTGGGGCGAAGGGCCTTCGCCTGCTCCGTTCCGCTTGACCCCATCCCTCCGCTCCCGCGGCCGCAGAGGCCCGGGAGCGCGTCATCTGTTCCTCTCTCGTGATGTCCGGAGGTCGCCGGATGTCGATCGGCGACCGATTAACTGAGCGATCGCTCATTTTTTCACGTGCCGACGCTCGGCGACGGCTTATTGAATGAGCGATCGCTCATAAAATAGTAGAATGCCGATGGCCCGCGGACGCCCTTGGAGCTTCGATCGAAAGCAGGCCCTGCATCAGTCGATGATGCTGTTCTGGGAACGCGGATATAGCGCCACCCCGCTCAGCGCTCTGCAGGCCGCCATGGGCATCGCCCATCCCCAGAGCTTCCGCTCAGCGTTCAAATCAAAGCAGAAGCTGTTCGAAGCCGCGCTCGGCTCGTACTGGGAAAGCTATCTCCAACCCGTATTGGCGTCTCTCGACGCAGACGAACCCATCGAGGCGTTCCAGACCCTATTTGCGGAAGCTGCCCAGCTTTACACTCACTGGTCCCCGGCGCGGGGCTGTCTGATCCTGACCAGCTCGGTGAACCTCAGGACGGACGATGACGAGGTTGGCTTGCTGATCGCGGAGTACCGGCGGCGGATCGAGCGCGCGATCGAGGACCGTCTGTCCCGCGCAGTGGATGACGAGCATCTCCGGCCGATGCAGAAGGCCGCTTTGGCCGAGCTCTGCTTTACCATCCTCTATGGCATGGCCCTGCGAGCTCAGTCTGGCGCCGGCTGCGACGATCTTCTGGGCGGGACGAAGGCGGCGATCGCGCCGTTTGAGGACACGATCTGATTGATGAGCGTCCGCTCATCTTTCCGGGAGTTTCGAGACGCGTCGGTTCCGGATGGCGGATGCCGCCTTGCTCCGTCTACCTCTCGTTGCCGTTCCCGTTACCGCGTTTAGTCCCGCGCTTCTCGTTCGCCTTTGCCTTGCCAGAGGCTCGGACTGGCGGAGGCAGCACGACCGCTAGGGCCGGCACCAGGATTGACTTCGGTTTGATGGTCTTCTCGCGTTTTCGGGCGGCTTTCTCCACTTCCAGGCACATCTCCGGAGAAGCGCGGTCGAATGCCCAGCAGCTGTCCTCTGCGTCACCGCGGAAGGCGTGGGCTGCCGCGCGACGGCCGTATCCGGGCCAGACATGACGACCGATCCTCGGCACCGTCGGAGCGCAGGCGGTGATCAACTCAGCCACCGCCTGCTCGCCGTGCCCGGTACCGCGTAAACGGCGGGCGATCAGGGTGTCGATCCGGGAGGGATCGGGCCAGCGCCCCTGCCAGCGTGCGAGAAGGTCTGCCCGGTGCGCCCAGTAGACCGGGGCGTCGGCGTGCTGCTCCGCGCTGTCCGATCGCGAACCGCGACCGAGTTGTGAGGCCGCCCCGAGACCGTAACGTCGGGCGAACATGCCGATCCAGAGCGCGAGCCGCTGGCCGAGCTTCTGGCAAATCACTCCGGTCGCGGTGAGAATCTGCGCATAGACACGGCGAGTGCTCCCGTCCGCGTTCGGGACAGCGGTATCCGGGTGATCGGGATCGTCGATCCGCAGGCCGTAGGGGCAACGGGCGACCCCGAGGCTGAAGCGGAGATCCTCGCTCACCTTGGCCAGGGCTGCCAGTTCGTAGGGCCTACCCTCGTTCGGCGTCGTCAGTACGACTTCGTGGCTCCCGTCGCTTTTGTCGAGGACGAGGGCTGGTGCAAAACCGGAGGCGACCAAGTCGTCGACTTGCGATTTAGCGAGGCCGGAGAGCACCACATGGTGCCGGTTTGTGGAGATCGGGCTGAGATGGACTGTTGCCCCGGGCCCGCCCGCTCGCTCCATCGCTTTCCAGCCCATCGCGATCTCGGCCATCGGACGCGGCGTCAGTTGCATCAACCGGTCGGGATCCTGAGCGAGAACCTCGTCGCCTTTTCCACGAACCCGCGGCGAGCGCCGCTCGGCCACGACCCGGTAGAGGTCGGCTTGAAGAGCCGCATGGTACAGCCCGAGAAGTCCAATCAAGTTCGCGCCGTGGCTCGGCTGGCGGATCGGTGCCAAGCGCGGCAACGGCTGACCTGCGCTCATCGCGAGACTGCGCGCGCTCGGGGCGGCGCGAGGAGCCGGCCCAACAACAGCACTCTTCAGCAGTGGGGCGAGGTTGAGCATCAGATAGGCGGCATCGTAAGCACTCCGCGCAGAACTCGCCGCCATTTCCTGGCGCCTTGCGAGGCCGAAGAGGGCCGGGTCGGTACCGGGAGCCGGTCGCAGTGAATGCGAGACTGCATCGGCGCTCTGGTTGTCACGGCTGGGCTGATGACCGACGCCCTCCGATCTCGGCTGAAATGCGCCCAGGCGCTTCTCCAGGCGGGTTCGGCTGGCCGCCCGGCACGTCGAGGCCTTCACCGTGATCCCGTCCACAACGATGACCGCGCCTGATCCTCTCGCCTCGTAGATGATCCGGTGCTCATCGAGTGCCGCGTGCAAGTCGGCCCACGACGACGCCTTCGTCGCGATAGGGCCGACCACCTCAATCACCCACCGCGCGGCGCTTTCTTCACCGCGGTAGATCTCGGCTCGTGCGGCGCCGGCAGGCAACGCGTCGCCCGGCCCGATGCTTCTGGCGGGCACCAATTCCGTCCCCTGCGCGCGATGGGCGAGACGCATGCGCATCTCGGCCAAACGTCGGGCTGTGAGGGCCGCGACCGTGTCGGCCGGGGTAGTCGATCGGTCATCCCGAGCCGCTGCAGTCTCCTCGGGGAGTTCGAGCCGAGATCCCTCTTGCAGGGATGGGATCCGCGGCCAGGCATTAGACTCGGACGCCGCTGCCCGGCGCAGTCTGATGGCTGCGAGGGCGCGGGCTAATCGGGAGTGAGCCTTGCCCGCGCGAGAACGGGATGGATCTCGCCGACCTGCTGGCGCAGCACCGTGAGGTCGCCCGCCTGTCTCTGTTGTTCTACCGACATTGCCTGCAACAGCTCCATGATCTGCTTGAGCCGGCTCGACGCCCGGTCCTGGCCATCGATGATCGTCCCGATCGGATCGGCCTCGTCGCTCCCCTCTCGGATGATCTCCAAGAGCTTGATCGTGTTGCTGTGGGCCCCGTGCGCCTCGTAGGCCGCGATATGGGCGTAGTCCGGGGGCGGTCCGCCCTTCGGTCCTGTACCGGTCGACATGTTGCTCTCCTATGCTGCGGTCCTCGAAGACCTCGTGGTGCGCGCCGGGCTCTCGTTGCCAGCCCTGGACGTGCTCGATCCGGGCGACGGCGCGCCCGATAGCTCGGTGAAAGAAGGCGACCCGCGTCGGCTTGTTCGCGTCGGGCGCGACACGCGAGATCAGCGCGTGGACATGCGCGTTCCCGGACGCGCCGAGATGCTGGGTCCAGAGAACCTGATGGCCGCGCAGGCCGGTCTCCTCCAGCAGGATCGCGAGCGCTTGTTCGATCTGGCGGACCGTAGGCTGTTCGCCCGCCCGCCACGACAGCACGAGATGCTCGAGCGGGCTGCGGGCGGTGGGTGCCCCCATCGCGGTGGCGACCAGCTCGGCGACCTGGTCCGAGCGGACGTCGGTAATCAAGTTGAGCTGACCGCGAGCCATGACGTCGCCGCGTTCCTCGGCGTTGGCGTCGCGGTCGATATAGGCGGCGAGCTGTGTTACCTGCCGGACGACCGACGCGTCATCGCGGCGCTTTGGCATGCGTTTGCCGATCATGACGGCACGGCCAGATGCGCGATGGCGGAGCGAATATCCCGGAGTACGAGGCGCCCGGTCTCGGCCATGTGCAGCGTGCGGATGGCGATCTTGGCGAGCCCTCCCAGCCGCCGCAGCTCGCGGATCAGATCGGCATCGACACGGGCGGTGATGTGAAGCCCGAGCAGCCGTCGTCGCGTCAGCTCGGCGAGCGTGATGCCGGCGGCTACGGCTTCGGCCTGCAGCCGTTCGTGCTCCTCCGGCGTGAGCCGGATGTTGACCTGCTTCGTCAGGATGCGCGTCTCGGTTCCGCGTTGGCCGGGCACGTCTGGGGGCCTTTCGGGCTGTCTTCGAGGAGGTTCTGGGATGGGGGGTCGGGGGCTCGCCCCGACAGGTGAGCGGGTGTGAGAAGCGCGAGCGCCGAATGGCTGCGTCTCCTCGCTAGCTGCGCCCGGCTTGGCCGGCGGCGCGGATAGCGAGGGGCATCCTGCCCCGTCGTTCCTTCCGGGAAATACGGCGTCCAGCCGCAATCTCCCCTGCCGAACGATCTGCATTTTGTCCTGTCATTTTGGTTGACCTTTTCCTGCGTTGTTCCCGGCACCGCGGAGGATGCTTTTCTGGCACTGCCGCCGCACTGCACCACCGACGGCAAAAATCCAGATCATCTCATGATCATATGGTCAGCTTTTAAGCGCATCCGGGATGCCTCATAACAACGGCATCCGCGTGTGGCTGTGAATCGCCAAGCGCCGCGCCGCCAGAAGCAGGGATATCGAGTAATTCGAACCTGTCTAGCGATTCACTGCTTTTCGATGGAATATTTTTTTTTGGAAATGCTCTTGTGTGAATCGCTACAACTGATCAGCCTGTTTCAGGGCAGCGAACATAGGGTTAACGCCGCCCCGGCGCCGGCGACGGAATCGTCGGCAACAACAGGATGTGGAAACCATGACGCGAGACAAAATACCGATCGACGAAACGCATGCGGCGCAGGTGGAGGCGCAGCTTGCTCGCCTTCAGGCCACCGGACCGGCACCACGCAAAACATGGACGCGGCAAGCCCTGGTGGAGCGGATGGCAGCGACGGTGACGTCCCTTCGGGCAGCAGGCTTCAGCCTCGATGAGATCGCCGACGCAATGTCGTACAACGGCGTCAAGTACTCACCCGAGGTGTTGTCGTCGTACCTGTCGCGGCTCAAGCACGCCGGCAATGGCATCGCTTCGAGAACGCAACCCAAGAAGGCTTCGAGGAAGCCGTTGCCCACGCTGGCGGCAGCGACCAACCGCACGACGTCACCACCACAGGATACGACACGGGATATCGACAAAGGTGACAATGATGTTGTCAGCCTCGTCGCACCCGAAACACCGACGGCCAACATCCAAGTCGACAACGATCCAGTACTCGTGGAAACGAACGATCAGGATCCGGCGCCGCCGAAGTCTGTCGGCGCGGCAACACCGAAGATCGGGAAAGCCTGGCTGACCGCCGCAGCCGATCGTCGCGCTCCGGGCTGAGCCCGACACGACGCCGACCTCCGATCACCAATCAAGCGGCTTCAAGGCAGCGCGTCACCGCGCGCGTGCCCCCTTGCTTACGCCCGCATCACAAGGAACATGACAATGACAAAGCAACTCTACGACGGCCCATCCCCACTCTACACGCCAGAGAAAATCGAAGAATTGCGCACCAAATTACTCGACTCGACGGCCGAGCGTGCACTGATCATCGTACTCGGCGGCAAGGGTGGCGTCGGCAAAACGAACTGCGCCATGCAGATGGCGGATTTTCTAGCTTCGCTTGGCCCACTTCTGACGATCGACGCCGATCCGGCAAATGGACACTTCTACCGAGCCTTCACGCAAGAGGGGCCGGGCGGTCAGCGCGAACCGAGCCGTGCTGGAATCCGACCGATCCAACATCGCTTGCGCGCGGAAGATCATACAGGCCGCATCGATCTCACGGCGTGCCAGGACATGTTGGCCGTAATTGGCGAGGCGCCAGAGCGGTTCGTCGTCGTCGACTTCCCGGCAGGCGACACCGATACGACGCAACGCTGCGCTGAGATCATCGTCGAGGAATGCCGCGAAAACAAAATCCGGCTCATCGTAGCCGTGATCGTCGGTCCGGTCGACCCGACACCGCTCAAAGTTCTACCTAGCCTCCTGCCCCTGCTGCGCGACTGCGATCGCCCGGTTCTCGCCAAAAACACGCACACCGGCTTGAATTTCGAGTACCTTGAGTCATCGGAGATCTATCGGCAGTTGCAGGCGTTGCCGGGCATCCGCATCACCGAGATCGAGCCGATCGGAGAACGGATCACCGAGGCGCTGCGCGTTCACAACGTGCCCTGGGATGTCCTCGCCACCGCGACGCCAATGCGCATCCGCGTCGAGGCGCGGCGCCTTCGCCGCAACTTCCACAACATGTGGCTGGAGGCGATCGCGCATGACGCCGTTTAAGAAGTTCATGCTCCAGGCCCAGGGCCGGGATCCAGATCTGGAAGAAAAGCTTCAAGGGGAGAGATTTCGCAATCTCGATCGATACTTCCAGATTGTCTTCGGCCGAGGTCTCCGACCGAACGAACGCCGGCTGGTCGAGAGCATCGCTACCGCGCTCAACACTACCGTGGACGACGAATATGTCATGCAAATTTTCGTGGCAGGGCGGGGCTTGGTGGCGAGCCACAAGCTTGCCGAGGAGGTTTCTGCCGTAAAAGAAGTCCTCGTCCAGGCTAACGACCAGCAGGCGAAGCTCTACGCCAAGCAAACGACTCGAGATTCCTATCTGATCTGGGCGTGTGTTGTTCTCGTGTTTGCCTGTCTCGCATCGAACGCTTGGACCGCTCATAATTTGCGGCTTGTCTCGAACCGCGTGGACGTCATCGGCAGCGCCACCAAGCACTGAGCGAGTAATGCGAAGCGATCAATTGCAAGGGAGAGGCGCCAAGTTTCAACAAGCGCCTCTCCTGCGACGCCGATCAACCGTCTTAGAGCAGGTGCGGAATGCCCCGGTCAAACGATACGCGCAGGGTCGATACCGACGATTGCGCTGCTGTGACTCATTTGGAAGCCGTCGTACCCGTCGGAAACCAGGAACCTAGACAATATGATTGTGCTGTCACGGTCGATGCACCACCGCCTGCGTTAGTCGAGACCGCCGATATCGCAGGGATCTTCGCACGATCTCAGGCAGCCCTCGATCGCGCTTCCGTTCAAGGCACGTACAGTTGCGCCGAGCAATGCCTGGAGCAGGTGTGGTCCAGGGTAAGGCAGCGCTGGACGCTGATCGAGATGGGACTTGGCGGCGCCGAGGCGGATACGCTCAGCCGTCAAACGTTACGCTACGAGGTCGCGCTCACTGACGCTTGGCAGCGGTTCGAAGGACACCCGGAAGAGCGCGAAGCACTGATGGCGATGTATGCCTCGCTGGTCGCACATATGGCTTGGCCTGAAGGGTTCGCGCGTTACGATCTGCTCAAAGCCTTCCTGCTAGAATAAAACCGCCCAATCCACCGCGGATACGGCGAAGATCGAAACAGCGGGATCCCGACATTAAGCCTACTGCGCGCGTATCGCGGACGTCCAGCACGGCCCAGGTTAAGGCCTAAAATGACCCTTTTCTGCCATCCGGAAGGTCTGCTTGCTGGCGACTCGGTTAGCCTCGAATGCCCGGGTCTGGCCGAAAGCGACGTGTTTGCTTCGAGCAAGCTGCAAGAGCATCGCCGCTGCGTTATGTCTCGAACCCATGCGATTTACGGCAAACGGCCCTTCCATCCCCAACGAGCTACTCGTCGCGCGGGATGCTGGCGATGTCATCCTCTTCTGCGGCGCCGGGGTAAGCCAGCAAGAGGCGGGGTTGCCGAGCTTCGCCGGGCTCGGACGCGAAGTGATCCGCCTTCTCGGCGCCGCGAAGGACAGCAGAGCTCGCCTCCTGCTCGAACAGGCGCTCGCCCTGGCTCCCATGCCGGGCGTGGGAGGCCTCGTGGCGACCGACCGGGTATTCGGCCTTCTCGAGCGCGAATTCGAAGTTTCCGACGTACGTGCGGCCGTGTCAGAAGCTATCCGCCCACGCCCCGATGCCGGCCTTGGCGCCCATCGCGCACTGCTTGACCTTGCGACCGCCCGCGGCACAACCCGCCTCGTGACGACGAATTTCGACCTCCTGTTCGAGTCGTGCGATCCGACCCTGCCCAGCTCCGGGCCACCGAACTTGCCGGATCCGCGTAGCGACCGCGATTTCCGGGGCGTCGTCCACTTGCATGGCCGCGTGGACGAGGGCTACCGGACGGCTCAGGACGACGAGTTCGTCGTCTCCAGCGCCGATTTCGGGCGAGCCTATCTCTCGCTGGGTTGGGCGACGCGGTTCATCCAAGCGCTGCTGTCGCGGTTTCAGATCCTATTCGTCGGCTACACCGCCGATGACCCGCCGGTGCAGTACCTCCTGGAAGGGCTCAATCTGAGAGCCGGCACCCGCAACCGGCTCTACGCGCTTCAGCATGGCGACGAGCGTTCCGCCGTGGCGCTCTGGGAGCACCGAGGCGTCCAGGCGATCCCATTTGACGACTTCGGAGGCCTTTGGGAAACGCTGGGGGCCTGGGCAGCACGCGCCCGCGATGGACGGGGATGGCACGAAGCGACGTTCGCCAGGGCGGCTTCCGGCCCCAAAGGGCTACTGCCTCATGAGCGTGGGCAGGTCGCTCACATTCTTTCGACCGCCGAAGGCGTACGTCGCGTCGTCTCGGCGGCAAAGCCACTGAACGCGGAATGGCTTCTCGTCGCCGATCCTTCGCAGCGTTACGCGCGCCCGGGCGGAAGCATCCCGGCCGATGACGGCGAGCCGCCCTTCGACCCTTTCGATGCGCTCGGCCTCGATGACGATCCTCCGCCGGCGCCACCGGACCCGGAAAGCTTCCGGCGCGAACGGCCGGTGCCTGCGGACGCCATCGACCTCCTCCGATCGAACACCCTCGACCGCGAGCGAGGTGCGCGAAGCTCGGTCCTTTTGCTCTCAGGGCGAACGGGCGGGTTCGGTGCCGACCTGCCGCCCCGGCTACAGGGGATCGGGGTGTGGCTCCGACAAGTGGCGCACCAGCCCGTTGCCCTGTGGTGGGCAGCGCAACAGCCGGGGCTGCATCCGGCGGTGCTGGAAAATATCGAGAACGCCCTGCTGCACGACGGAGGGCGCTTTCCCCCGCCCATCCTGCGCGGTTGGCGCATGCTGATCGCTGCTTGGGCCGATCGAAGGCCCGATCCGATGATGCTGAAGTACGACATCGAACGCCGGGCGAAACAGGAAGGGTGGAACGCTTCGCTGGTACGGGAGCTTGCCGCCCTCTATCGTCCGCGGCCTACGGCGCAGGCGGCCTACGGCCTCCCGCACCCAATGGCCTGGGATTCTGAGGATCGGACCGAAAACGTCATCCACGTCGACGTCGACTATCCGCACCCGCACGAGGGCATCGATGTTCCCGACACATGGCTTGCGTACGCGGTCTCGTGCTTTCGGGGCAATCTCGATCTATCCATAGCTCTCGAGGAGGAGATCTCCGGGACGGATCGCCTGCATATGCAGACCAGCCGCGGGCCGGATGGTGGCCCCGATCCCTCGGACGACAGCTACGGCATCACGGGCCCTGTCGTGCGCTTTCAGAGACTGATGGCCCGTCTGGCGGCCGTCGATCCTGAGGCGGCGAGGGAGCAGTTTCGTTCCTGGCCGACCCGCGACGAATACGTCTTCGCGCGGCTCCGCATCTGGGCAGCGGGCGCGGGCCTGCTGGACGGAGGGGCGGCGGGCGCCGTCTTTAGATCGCTGCCGGATCGAGTGTTCTGGGGTTCCACTCACGAGCGCGACCTCCTCTATGCCCTGCGCGACCGCTGGCGGGACCTTTCGGACGACGACCGAAGCGTCATGGAGGAGCGTCTCCTACGGGGCTCCTACCCGTGGGACACCGCCGTGCCAGGCAGGGAAGTCGAGCTGGCGGCGTACGACCGGCTGAATCGGCTGCATTGGCTGTCCACCCAGGGGGTGACGTTCAACTTCGACGTGGGCGCGGCGATGGACGCGCAACGGCTCGCCGCGCCACAGTGGACGACGCAGGCGGGAGACAGGGCGGCCGACTCGAATGCGCCGCAGGTGTTCTCCATTGAAAGCGACACACGGCCGGATCCTCTCGACGGGGTTCCCATCGGCGACATTCTGTGCCGATCGGCGGAGCTTCGGGAAACAAACTTCGCGGAGCGGACCGAGCGCGATCCGTTCAGAGGCCTTGCCGCTTCGAAGCCCGTCCGAGCTCTCGCCGCCCTTGCCCATGCCGCCCGCTCCAGCGAGGCACCCAGATGGGCCTGGTCCGCCTTCCTGGGGACTGAGAACCGGCCCTCGGACCCGCCCCGCCTGGTCCGCTCGATCGCGGCACGTTTGTGTACCCTGCCGCCATCAGGGCTCCACGAGATCGCTTACCCGGTTTCCGTATGGATGGAGGCGGTAGGGGAGCGCTTCTTCGAAGATGTGGCGGATGCTCTACCCGGTCTGTGGCGGGCCTTGATGGCCGCCCTCCGCCCGGAAGACGGGGATGGTCGGCGCAGGCTGCATCGGTCCTGGGCGATGGAGGCGCTGAATGCCCCAGTCGGCAAGCTGTTCGGCTTAGCGATGAAGGATCCCGCGACGAAAGAGCTGAAAGCTGGCGCGGGCTTCCCGTCCCATTGGACAACTCTGCTCGACGATCTCCTGACGCTACCCGGTGACTTGCGCCGGCACGCGCTGGTCATGCTCGGATATCAAGTCACCTGGCTCTTCACCATCGATCGGAATTGGACCGAGGGGTGGATGCTTCGGCTCGTGGACGACGACGGCCCGGATGGCGACGCCCTCTGGGAGGGTCTGCTCTGGGCCGCTCGTTTGCCGCCGCGTCCGCTCTACGGACTGGTCAAGAAAGCTTTGTTGGAACGCGCCATCCGCGACGGCAGCAGCGATCGGGAGGACAGGACCACGATCGTCGCGGGTTTCCTGCTCGCCGGTTGGGGCAGCACCGACGACGACGGCACGCCTCTCGTCCTGGACGATGAGCTGCGCGAGACCCTTATCCATGCCAGCAATGAATTCCGCCGACGGCTCTTATGGCAACTTGAGCGATGGTGTACGGAGCCTGAGGCGCCCTGGCGCGATAAGGTGGGGCCCTTCTTCGAGCGAGTTTGGCCGAAGCAGCGGGCCCTGCGTACGCCCGCGATGTCCAGGCAGTTGGCGAACTTCGCGCTCGTGAGCGGCGATCTCATGCCGAGGGTCGTTGCGTCCATCCTGCCGAGGCTGGTTCCGATGCGGGATGCGGCACTGCGCTTGGATACGGGGAACCGAACCGACGAGAGAACGCCGGCGCACGACCACCCAGGCCCGCTTCTCGACTTGCTTTGGGCAGTCCTCGGCGAGGATGCGTCGCTGTGGCCCTACCGGGTCGAGCATTCGCTCGAAGCGCTGGCCCAAGCTCCTGAAACGGCAGCGGATCCAAGGCTTTCCGAGCTTCGCCGGCGCCTGGAGCTGAGGTAGCGAACGACGTGTCTGGATTGGACGCCGGACCGAAGGTCTGATGCCTAGCCGTAGGACAAGGTCCGGTAGTGGCACGCAGCTGTGGCGCGGTCGGGTCGCGTTCGGGGTGCGATGCTGACGGCTCCTCAAACGGAGTCCGATCATGCCGTCAAATAGCGACACCACCCGCCAACCGTGGAACATCGGCCGCTTCATCGGGCCGAAGCCGCCGTTCAAGCCGAAGCACATCTGGGCGATCCGTACCCGCCTGCAGCACGAAGGCCGCACTCGCGACCTCGAGCTGTTCAACACCGCCATCGACAGAAAACTGCGTGGCTGCGATCTCGTCCGCCTGCGCGTGGCTGACGTCTACCTTGGCGATGGCGTCCGCCTGCGCACCACTATCATCCAGCAGAAAACCGGCCGACCCGTACCCTTTGAGCTAACCGAGACCACCCGCGAGACGCTTGCGGCCTGGCTGAAGCTACGAGGGCTGCGGGCCGGCGATTGGCTGTTCCCCAGCCGAAGCCGCCCGGGCGAGCACCTCACGACGCGCCAGTATGGCCGGCTCGTCGACGAGTGGGTGGCGCTGATTGGCCTCGACCCAGCAGGGTACGGCACGCACAGTCTGCGGAGGACTAAAGTCGCGCTGATCTACCGGCGGACCGGCAACCTACGAGCCTGCCAGCTGCTGCTCGGTCATACCAAGCTCGAGAGCGCGGTACGCTACCTCGGCATCGAGCCAGACGATGCGCTGGAGATGTCTGAGCAGACCGACATCTGACACTCACCACGGCGGCCCCTGCGGCCGTCGCACCCACCTCGTTCGTCCGAAAAGGGTGGAAAGTCGAAGTTCGCTGATCCTGGCCGGGAGGTCTGCTGCTCGTCCCAAGGCGGTCACTAAACAGTCGAGCCGCGATGCCCGCCCTCCTTTCAACACACACCCAAGCTAGAGCGGCCCGGCGTATCGCCGGTTATCAGCTGAGCGTGAGTGCTATCAGGGTGATTATGCGAATGGCTCTCAGATGTGATTCGGCTCAGTCGCTCCGCGTCCGAATTGCTAAGCTCAGTTCGCAGATCGTCGGCTCCGCATGACCCTGGTTGCTGGCATCAGCCTGGGCGGCATGCCGGCGTTTATCGGCGATCTGCTGCTTTCGTGGAGATTGCCTGCCCCGGCCGATCTACCAACACGGCCGGAAGAGGCGGTGCAGCCAGGAGATGACGGCTTATTCGCCGTATCGCTGGCGCAGAAGCTCGTTATTGTGCGTCCATACTTTTTATTGGCTTGGGCCGGATCGCAACCAAATGCTGAGCACGTCCTCCGCGAACTAGATCGGCTGCTTCCCAGCGCCTTCGAAGCAATCGACGATCCAACGCCGATTTGGGAGGTTCTAAACAGCTGTGCCGCAGACAGCGAAATGGTTGCGTTGATTATTGGAAACGGGAAGGTTCATCCGCTCGGTATTCGTACCCGCGGCTTCGAGATCGATGGTAAGCGCGTCTACCTATTGGGTTCGGGCGGACCGGCTTTCTTCGATTATCTAACCGCTCATACCGATGTCATGCCCGAGGGAGATTTCGACGGGCTCATGGCGCGTGCGGCAGCGCTCAGATTTGCAGCAAGGGCTATCCAAACACAGTGGATTACCGGTGGTGGTCTGGAGGCTTCATGGGGCGGCGGTTTTGAAGTTGTTTATCCAGAGCCCGACGGCTTCCGGAAGATCGACCGTATCCTACTTAGGGCTTGGCGAATTGACGCTGCCGGCAAATATTTTAATTCAGGCCGGTCGTTTTTTATCCGTTATCATGGTGACGACCTCTACCTGAGCGCATTCAATCCTGGCGAGCGGACTTATGTCGTGGCCTCGCCGATCGGCGCTAGACCTGAACCGCCACCCTTTGAGATCGCGCATGCAGCGTGGACCGTCGACATGTTCGTTCACGAACCGACGGCAAGCCTCGTTGAGTTCGTGCGATTCCATCCAGACGAGCGGCCGACCGACGACTTTGTAGAACTCACCGATGGGATGCTGACGAGATGGTCGATGGATCAGGCCTATGTCGAGCGCTGTGTGCAAACCACTCTCAATCATGCGGGTAATGGGGCCACGTTTCGCATGCATCGATATTAGCTGATCGACGGATTCTGAGGCTAGCAACAGCCGCTTCAGAACGAACCACCGAACCCAGTCGTCGTCCTTCTGCTTCCGCCAACTCCGGACCTAAGCGCTTATGCGAGGCAAGGTCCAAGTTGGGTCGACACCGGACGGACGGTCACCTGAAACTGAATGTCCGCTACCGGGCGGTCAGCTGATGTCCGCTCATGGCGCTTTGCCGACGAAGACTGGTCTATGGCCGAGGCCTAAAGCGAGGGTCCATTCCTTAGAATCTCGGCTCGCTGCGATCTTTTGTGGAGCAACGGAATGCGCCCTTGGCACTGTGCGCAGGATCGTATCAACTGCCTGTGCGCACTCAGCTGAAGCGCGTGTGCAATCAATTACTTGCCTCGGGTATGGCTGTGTTCGTGCTAGGTGAGAATCCTGGCGCCCCAGCCAATTTTTCCAAGCAAAACAGCACCTTCGGGACCGGGACATAACCGCCCCCCCGAAACAGAAGGTGTTTTTCCGGCGCACAAGGGTCGGCACAAACCCGAATGGCCGAGCGATTCCCGGCGCCGGTGACCTGTGCCGTAAGTCCGAGGTGACGGACGAGGAGATCAAGCAGGCCACCGAAGCCGACCTTAAGGACGAGACCGCGAAGCCCTCGCCTTCAAGTCGGGTCACACCGTCGATATGGCCAAGGCAATCGAGACTCACCCACAGGCAAAGACACTGCTCGCGGACAAGGCAACCATCCCCGGCTTGCGCCGCACGATGGTGATGACCGCCCTGATCAGGGGCTTCCCGGACTAGGGATGATTCACAACGACGCCCGCCCGATCAGGGAGGCGGTCGATGCGCTCCGGGCCGCCGCGCCGTCCTCGCGCCGATCGGCGAGGAACTGGAACGCCGGCAGATTGGCGACCTCACCTTGTCGGATTCGGAGTTGTGGCGCTCCGCCGCCAGCCGCGGACGGGTCGAGGACAGCACTTCGCTACAGCCAGGCCCATCCAGAAGGCCCCTGCACCTCGAGGCGCCAGGCCACGTCAGAACATCCACCCGCACGTTCTAACAGTCTGGGGACTGACCTGATCGGCTTTTGCGTCGCGTGGCTGCGTTCGACCCAACGCGGCCGTTCACGCGCGGACCCCGGAAGCGGACGTATGGTCCGCCGCGACACTGGCAGTGTTGCGCCCGATCCAGCCAATCAGGCCGCTTTGGCATCTTCTCCAGAACAGACAATCAAGCTGTCCAGCGCCACGACAGGCCCTGGGCCGCCGAGATCTATCCGGACGTGTGTCGTTCACACGTAGGGCAGATGATCTTGCACAAGGCCCGTCAGTATGGCTCGATCGGACAGTCAGGGCCGTCCAGTCGTGTCAGCGCGACCTCGCAGAAATGGTAGGCTTCAAACGGACATGCTTTCGAAAACGACGCGTTGTGTCGCGTCGCGGCCCTCATCACGAGGGAGCAGCGATCCGAGTTTGGAACAAGGTCGCGAGTATCCGTAGATTCCTGCTGTGCGGCTCAGCGAGCAGAACCGTGCAAGTACTTGGATCGATGTTGGGAATAGACGCGACGATGCGCACGGTCCGCTTATCGATCCTGAGAACCGGCGCGCGCCATGCTTCGCCGGCTGATGTCCGAAGGACGGCGAATAATTCCTTCGGAAGTCTGGGAGACGCGTCCGAAAACTCCACCTCCGCAGCCCAGAGCTGACCGGGCGAAATCGTCGTCGCATCCATATCTTCCGGTAGGCTGTGGCGCAGCGTGATGTTCTGCGGCAGCCCATTGAGGAGCTTGCGGGGTTCAGGAACAAAGCGCGCCAGAGCCTCTGTGTCGGGCGCGATGAATACCGATGCGATGTCATCCAAGACCCGCAATTGATGATCGGCGACTTGGATAAGGGCGAGCGCGTAGTGCCCGAATGCCATTCCCGCCACCTCGATCTGTCCGGTGAAACCGGATGTCGCGGCGGCCGGTTCTCCGTACCATTTGGCGACGTCCGGCCGGAGATCGCTCTGCAGGGTGACCCACGATGTTCCGCATCTTCCAGTCAGCCGCAGGTAGAGCGCCTTGGGCGCGGGTCCGGAGATGTGCAACCATCCGCGCAGGAAAATGGACCCTTGCGCCACCGGCGAGAGATCCAGACTTCTGTTCAGGCGATCGTCGGCGCGCATCACGTCGAGGCTCCAGCCGCATTCGCTGCGTCTGATCGGCCTAAGAGGCAGACGGCGGAACGCATCGGGCAGGTCCGGCATCGGCCGAACGTGCGTGCTCGCGACGGCAGCGAGCGGCGTGGCCGCGGGGTGGGCCGCCTCGTCCCACTGGATCGCGGCGCTGGTCCACGACGGCGCGTTCGTTCGGAAGCCGAGGCTCTCAAGCCGCAGGTCGAACCCGTTCCGCAAGTGGCTGGGAATCCTGTTGTGGCGAACGGGCCGTGCCGCGATCAGGCGATCATAGAGCGCGCGGACCGTTTCGAGATGGTCGTCCACGGAGGGGAAGGACTTCTGTGCGATGGCTGCCTGCATCCGGGCCAAGCGGGCACGATCGTAGTGGAGCCCGATGAGGCGGTTGCGGACGGAGCCGGGATCGTCTGGCGACACCTTGTACCCGTCGACGCCATCCTGAACGCGCTCGGCCAAGGCACCGATATCGGTGACGATCGGGACGAGGCCGGCCTGCCACGCCTCGGTCAGCGCGATCACGAACGTTTCCGGCCACGTCGAGAGATGCAACGAGACATCGCACCCGGCCATCAGACCTCCGATGGCATGCTGCTCGTAGGAACCCGTGACGCTGACCTGATCCGGCCGGAAGGTCGCGATCAAATCGCGGTACTGGTCCTCGATCCTGCCGATCACCTTGAAGTGGATCGGATAAGCCTCACAACTCCGGATCAGGTTGATCGCCTGCAGGCCGCCTTTGTGGGCCGCGAAATTGCCCAGGATCGCTACGGTCAGCCGATCGGTGTCGCGCTTTCGCTTCAGACCGGACCCCACGCTTGGGACTGGGGCACTCGGTGCCACCATTGCGATCTCGCAGAGCCGCTCCGCGGGGAGGCCGGGGAAGAAGCGCTGGAGGTAGCGCGCCGTCTCAGGGGTACTCGTGACGAAGGCATCGATTGCCTCGGTCACCAAGGTCATCATGCCGTCGCGCCGGGCCTTTGAGCCGGGCGGGTAGTTGTTTGCCGCCACCAGGCAGGCGTCGCACTGATCCGCGCCACGGTTGACCACGTCGCAGAAGCGGCCAGCATGATCGAGAAGCAGCCAGCGCTCGCAGATCAGGAAATGATCGTGCAGGTGGTAGACGGTGGGAACGCCGCAGGCCCGCGCGATGAGAGGCAGCGACAGCGGGACATGCATCAGGTGATGGATGTGGACGAGGTCGATCTGATGCTCGAACAGGATTCGCTGGAACAATCCCTCGACGAACGGATCCGTCGAGAGCGGTGGCGTGACGGCGCCGCAGGCGTACGATTCCGCGATCCCGGGGCCTTCGAGCCGCAGCGACCAGCATCCATCGTCGACCACGGGAAACAGGAACAGGATCCGATAGGGCTCCCCGAGTTCGGTCAGCAGTTCCTGGTAGACTTCGACACCGCCGCCGGGGCGATATCCCATTCGGTTGTGGGTGAGCATCAGGACCGTGCGGACGGGCGTCGTCCCGTGGAGGGGCCGTAGCGTCTGCGTCCGCCGGTCTTCCACTACGGCATCCAGGATGGTCGCGACACGGTGATCATAAAGGTGCTCGGCCTGGGTCCGCGCCTGAGCGGCACGCGCGCGTTCGATGCGGCGCTCAGGCGAAGTCAGGGCCGCCTCAATCGCCTCGATGGCCGCAGCTTCGTCGCTGCAGAGTGCAATCTCAGAGCCGGGCGCATAATATTCGGCTGTCTCCGGTTCGGGCGAAACCACGACCTGATAGCCGCCAGCGAGGGCTGTCTCGAATAGCCGCGGCGGCGGCGTTGAGCCGGTCGCCTGATCGGCGCGCGCGGATGAGAAGCTTCGCGGCAGGGTCAGCACGACCCGGCTGCGGTTGGCCAGCAGAGCGAAGTCGCGATTCCCGCACCGCCAGTCGGTGACGAGGGTCTCATCCTCGAGTGCGGGCTGTCCGATGTGCTCGTTCCACGGCAGGGCCAGTTTGAATTTCACGTCCCGCGGCAGTCTCGCCGAGAGTGCGTTCAGCGTTGCGACCCGGTTCGGCCACGCCGTTCCGATGAAAAGGAGGTCGTAGCGGTAGCGCGTGTCGTCATCGAGCACTGCCAGATCGTGAAAGATCGACGAGGCGGCCAGCGGGAGGTGTCGTGCCCGCCCGCCATAGGCCGGAACGCTGGCCCGGTCATTGGTGAAGACAAGATCGAAAGTCTTCGCGCCGCGCACGTTCGCCTCAAGCTCGTACGGGTCTTCTGTGGTCCAGAGCACGCTGGTTCGGGCGAGGCCTGCGAGCCGGCCGACGACGTGCGCATGCGCTCGGGCGCCCCCAAAAGCGACCAGCGTGTCGAACCCCTGCTCGGCGAAGGTGATCAAAGCGTCCGCATGTCCGGCGACATGGACGCGTCTAACGGCAGGATGACGGCGGAGCGCGTCCGCGATGGCAAGCACGAGATAGCGATTATGCGTCCGCGGCTCAGTATCGAGCAACAGGATCGACAGGTCGGACATGTTAACGTTCGTCTGTGTACGCGGCGACGGGCTCAGGCCGGAACCGTCAGGCGGCTGAAATCGAGCAGACGCGCCGCGCGATGCCGGTATGTGTGCTCGCGGAGCGCGCGCGCCTGCGCGCGACGCGCAATCGTCTCAATCGCCTCGGGCTCATCGAGCGACCGCTCGATGGCACGCGCGATGTCGCCTGCGCCATCAACCAGCAGAATCTCCGTGTCCGGCTCGAAATGCTCGCAGATCTCCAGGCCCGTGACGAAGAAGGCCTGCGTGGAGCCCGACAGGGCGACTTCGAAGGTCCGCGGTCCCGGCGTCGCCTGCGGGAGCGACAATCGGCGATTGGCCACGTCGAGGTCTCGGCCGATGTTGAGCGTCAGCCGGGCCGCGGCGGCATAGTCCGCCATCTGCGCGGGTGTCAGTCGGCGATTCACCGCGCAACGGAGTGTGTCCGGCCATCCGGCACCCAGGATCTCGACGACGTGGCGGGATAGGAAGTCGTCGATCTGACGCATCAGGGCGATGCGGTTCGGATAGGCGACGCCGCAGAAGAACATGACCGTCTCCCGTTCGGCCACCGGGCAAATGGGCCTGAAATGGCGGTTGGGGGCTGCGGCCAGAGGGAGGTGATGGATGTCGGGGTGCCGATAGTGCTGTGCCGCCCAGGAATCGTTGCTCACGACGATGTCGGCGTAGAGGTCAGCCTTGAAGGCATAGTCGAATTCGTACGGGTCGTCCGTCAGCCAGAATATGAGGACCGCACCGACAGCATCCGCGGCCCTGCGAAGTTCACGCAGGTCCGACAGATCAGGCACGAGACTTCCGACCGCCACCACCACATCCGGGCGGGACGCTCTGATCACGGATACCGCCAGTTCCAGTGGCGATTGGACGACTCGCTCGACGCCGAGGAGTTCGGCAAAGCCCTCCGCGAGGTCGCTTCGGATTCCAGGATTTCTGTTGAGCGTATCAGGGAAGGTGCTCGTCACCAGCACGCGCGGGCCGGCCAACGAGATGGCGCTGACGAAATTCATCCCTATTGACCTCGACGGGACAGGCCGGTTTTGCTTGTAGCTTAACGCTTATTATAAGTAGACACGAAACCGTCACATGTCCATTTCGGACTTAGATTCCGCTCAACCAAAGTGCGGCAGGGAAAATTTGGAACAATTGGTATTGGCATTCAGGAAACATGCGGCGGGATAATTTGGCAATATGCCCATCTGTTCTGCCGGACGGGCGGGGCGCGGACATGATGCGCCCATTCTCCTCGTGGTTGACCGGCAGCCTGCTGGTGCTGGGCTCGAAGCCGCACGCCTATGCCAGAGCAGGCTGTGCGCCTGGCGTGTCCGTGGTCACCACAGCGGACGGAAACGATCTATCGGCCTCGGTACGTTTCGACGCGGTCTTGCTGCTCGATTTCCTGCCACATCACGCTGTCGGCGCAGGGCGCAGGCTCGAGGCGTCCATCACATGGGCCCGCGCGCGGCTGCGGCCGGGGGGGCGATTGATTCTGGCGATCGACAATGCCCTGTCGCTGAACGGGTTCGCTCATGGCGCCGAGGCGCCTGGACGGGGCGGCTTTCCGAGTCTCGAGGGATCGTCCGGGCCGAACGGTCTCCGATTGCCGACGCGGGTTGGTCTTCGACGGTCGCTCCAGACCTGTGGCCTGATCCATCAGGCGTGGTGGTTTCCGTTTCCGGACCGGGCGCAGCCCGTGAGCCTCGTCGCCGAGCGGGGTCTGGCTCGGCAGAGCGGCTTCGATCCCGGAGCGCTTGCCATCGGTGCGGCCGGGCCGGAGCCCGGTTCCGGCGACGAGGCGCTGTTTTCGCTGCGGCGCGCCTGGAGACAGGTGGTCGATGAGGGGCTTGCCGCCGACCTCGCGCCCGCCTTTCTGGTCGCTGCCTCAGAGGAACCGCTGCCGCAGGATGATCGTCTAGCGATCCATATCGGACTGCGCCGGCGTCCGGAATTCGAGCGGCTGGTGACCTTCGTGGCAGCGGGGTCGCAGATCCACGTGCGCCGGACGCGTCGGTATCCCGACCTTTCCCCGCACGTCGACGGGGTGGTGAACCTCCTGCCGTCGGAAGCCTACGTTCCGGGGCCGCTCTGGTCGTCAGCGCTCGACGCGCAACTGGCACGGGACGGGTGGTGCCTGGACGCAGTGGCTGCCTGGGCCGGGACCTGGCTCGAGGCCGTGTCGCGCAGCTTCGTGGCCGGCGCAGCGCTGAAGCCCGAGACGATCCTGCCGGGATCAGCCCTCGACGCGATCCCGAAAAATCTTGTTGCGGGGCCCATCAACACCTTCATCGACTTGGAATGGGACCTCGGCGCCCCTCTGGATCAGGGGCACCTCGCCGTGCGCGGCCTCGTCAACGCTCTGATCGACGTGCCGGACTGGGGGCGATCCGGATCGTCCGGACTGACGCTGCTGGACGCCCTTCAGGCCTTGCTGCCGCGGCTCGGGCTCGCCCTGGATGACGCGCAGCTTGCCGACCGTCTCGCCCGGGAGAGCCGCTTTCAGTCGATCGTCAGCGGCCATGCGACGGAGCGCGGCCTCGGCTGGGCCGCGGCGACGCGCCTTCCCGCCGGCGGCTCGGCGGAGGCCCGCGCAGTCCAGGCGGGTTCGCCCAGGGCGATCGATGACGCCGCCGCGGAGATCGCGCGCTTGCGTGAGGAGAACGATGCCTTGCGCGCAGCGCGTGCGCTCGACGCCGCAGCGCACGAGGCGGCCGGACTGGAGAGCGTCCGCCGCACCGACCGCGTGATCGCCTACGCGGCCGAGCTTCATCGCGCGCGCGACCAGCTTGAGGCGACGCTTGCCGCTCGTCTCGCGCCATCCGGCCGCGTCGGCCGCCTGCCATTACGCCTCCGGCGCCTGCTTGGAAGACCGACCTGATGCGGCTGCTCGTGGCCTGCGATCACCTTGCGCTGACCGGCGGCCTTTTGCGCTTCGAGCGGGTCGGGCGCGTCCTTGTCCGCCGCGGGCACGACCTGGCCTTCCTGGCCCTGGGCTCAGGCGAGGACGGCTTCGAGACACAGCTCCGTGTCCTGCACCTCGAGGACGCGGCCCGTGAACATTGGGACGCCGTCATGGTGCCGGGAGGCGGCTTTCCGGATGCCACGATCGCGCGCTTCGCGGATCTGAGGGCCCCTCATTTCGGCGTGCGCGTGCAACATCTCCTCAACGGTCCGGTGCGGCGGGATGCCTATGCGCGCGTCACGCGGACCTTCGCGCCGGATCTCATCGTGGCGAACAACGACCACTGGGGTGATGCGGATCTCGACGCCTTGGGGCATCCGTGGCGCCGTCTCATCGGTGCGGTCGATGCGGGCCTGTTCGCGCCGCCTGTCCTGAGACCTGCGCGAGGTGTCCGCCACAGGCTCGGAGGCATCGCCAACAAGCGCCCCGCGGCCCAGCTCGCCGCCCTCGACAGGCTCGGCGATGCATGGGCGTTGCACTGGTTCGGACGGCCGGACTGGGGGCTCGTGGGCGCGCGTGCCGATCTGGTCGCCTCGGGCCGCCTCAACGTGCACGGGCCGCTGCGCGAGGCCGACCTGCCGGCGTGGTACCACGGGCTCGACGCCTTCTGTAGTGCCGAAGCGCATGCCGGCTGGTGCAACCCGGCCGCGGAAGCCATGGCCTGCGGCACGCCGCTCGTCACGACCGTGCACGGCACGCTGGCCTTCGCCAAGGACGCCGTGACCGCCCAAGTGGTTCCGGACGGTTCCGACGAGGCACTCGGGGCGGCCATCGCGGAGGCGGCGGACCGGATCGTCGCCGATCCGGCTGGGGCAGCGGTCCGCGCGGAGGCGGGTCGCGCGCGCATCCGGGCGCTGGACTGGGACACCTACGCCGATGGACTCCTTCGCGCCATCGCAGACGCCGTGTCCTCGCGCGCGCAGCGGGCCGCCGCAGCCCGGCCGCCCGAGACGCCCACCCGCGAGACCGTGCAGCGCCTCTCAGACCTTGCGACCGCCGAAGGCCCGTTGCCGGATGATTTCGATGCGCTGGGCTACATCCAACTGCATCCGGACCTCGCGGCGCTGTTCGAGCATCCCTGGCAGGGGCGCTTGCACTACCTAGAGCACGGCCGGCGAGAAGGGCGGATCTACCCATCGAACCTCACGCGGGCACAGCAGAAAGCCGCTCAGGCCTCGCGGATCGCGCTCGCCGTGGACGGATTGGACGGCTCCGGCAAGTCAAGCATCGCGCGGCACGTCGCCGAGGCTATCGGCGCGACCGTGCTGCACCCGTTCGGCGGTCAGGTCGGCGCCATCATGGTCCACCTCGCCCGGACCGGTCAGCACGCCCTCGCCGACGACGTGGCTCATGCCGCGGTTGCGACGGCGATTGCCAACGCACCGCCGGGGCCCGTCGTCTTCGATCGGCACTGGTTCACGGCCTCGCAGCTCTTGTCGCCCGCCTTCCGTCCCGGCTGGGACCCGCGCCCGTTCACCGTCATGTGCTGGGCCGATCGACCCACCACCATCGCCCGGATGGTCGCGCGCGGCACTCCCAACCCGTCCCAGCACATGACCGAGGCCCGAATCGTCGGCTACCGGGCGCTCGCGGACGAGTTGAACGTGCCGCTGCTCGACACCTCACGCATCACGCCCGAGGAGGGAGCGGCGCAGGTGCTGGCAATGCTGGCAAGGTCCGCACCGCATGCCACGGCCAGCAGAAGCCGGTAACATCCTGTCCGCTGTTCTGGCCGACCTCCCCTGCAGTGGGCGGTCGGTTTTCGGCCAGACTAGGCCATGCCGGATCGCCGGTGCGCGCAAGACCTGTCGTTTGGCTTGCGCCCATACCGGAAACTCTAGTCGTCCAAATCACGGCCGCGAAGCAGACGTCACGATGGGTGGAGGTCACGGTGCCGGACAGCGCCTCATTGAGTGGGGGCCCGATCCCGATTGATCATCCTCAGGGCACGGGGATGCCGCGCCGCCCGGGTGCGACCGGCCGGGCGGGATCGACCTGCCGTCGGCCGGCTGCCCGAGATCCGAATGCTCGCCCGATCAGGACGTAGAAGAGCGGCGTGACGAAGACCGCCAGCACGGTCGCCGTGACCATGCCGCCGAGCACGCCCGTCCCGATAGCTCGCTGGCTGTTCATGCTGGCCCCGGTCGCGACGGCGAGCGGCACGACGCCGAGAATGAAGGCAAACGAGGTCATCACGATGGGGCGGAAGCGCAGCTGGCACGCCTCCAGCGCCGCCTCCTTCACCGATACGCCTTTCGCCACGAGATCCTTGGCCACCTCGATGATGAGGATCGCGTTCTTCGCGGTCAGGCCGATCACCGTGATCAGGCCGACCTTGAAGTAGACGTCGTTCGGCATGTCGCGCATGAGCATCGCGAAGACCGCACCGACCACGCCGGTCGGTACCACGAGCAGCACGGCGAGGGGGATCGACCAGCTCTCGTAGAGTGCGGCGAGGCAGAGGAAGACGCAGACCAGGGCCAGAGCGAGCAGGTAGATGGCCTGCGACCCCGATAGCTTCTCCTGCAGCGACTGCCCGGTCCAGGCGAAGTCGAACCCCGGCGGGAGTTGCCCGGCGAGGCGTTCCATCTCGGCCATCGCGTCGCCACTGGCGTAGCCCGGCGCGGCACTGCCGGAGATCTTGATGCTCGGGTAGCCGTTGAAGCCCACGACCTGCGACGGTCCCATCGTCCACTCCACCCGGGCGAAGGATTGCAGCGGCACCATCTGCCCCTTGGCGTTGCGGACGTTCAGGTCGAGCAGGTCCTCCGCCTTCATGCGCCGGGACGCCTCGGCCTGGACGATGACCCGCTGCATCCGCGCCTGGTTCGGGAAGTCGTTGACGTAGGCCGAGCCGAGGCTCGTCGAGAGCGCGTCGTTGATGTCGGCGAAGGTCACGCCGAGCGCATTCGCCTTCTGCCGGTCGAGGATGAGCTCGATCTGCGGTGCGGTCGGCAGGCCCTCGACATAGACGCCCTGCAGGATCGGGCTCCGGCTCGCCGCCTTCAGCAACTGGTCGCGCGCGGCCGCCAGCGCCGCATGACCCTGCTGGCCCTTGTCCTGGAGGCGGAAGGCGAAGCCGCTGGAATTGCCCAGCGAGTCGATGGCCGGCGGCGACAGCGACATGGCGATGGCGTCGGGCAGGCCGCCGAGGGCGGCATTGGCGCGGGCCGTGATGGCGTCGGCGCCGTCGTCCGACCCGCGCTCGCCCCAGGGCTTCAGTCCGACGAAGTTGAGGGCCGCGTTCTGTCCCTGGCCCGAGAAGCCGAATCCGAGAAGTAGCGTCTGGCTGTCGATGCCGGGCTCTTTGGCGAAGTGCTCCTCGATCCGCTTGGCCACGTCGAGGGTGCGGCCGGTGGCCGATTCCGGCGGCGTCTGCGCGTCGACGATGACGTAGCCCTGGTCCTCGATGGGCAGGAAGCTTCCCGGCATGCGCAGGTAGCCCCAACCGAGGGCGGCGACGAGGAGGGCGTAGACGAGCAGCGCCCGCACGGGCCGGCGCAGCACGCTAGCCACACCCGACCGATAGGCTTCCGTGCCGGAGCGGAAGCGGCGGTCGAACCAGCCGAAGAAGCCGCGCTTGTCGTGGCCGTGACCCTTCTCGACGGGCTTCAGCAGCGTGGCGCAGAGGGCGGGTGTCAGGGACAGGGCCAGGAAGGCCGAGAAGGCGATGGAGGTCGCCATGCTCACGGCGAACTGCCGGTAGATGACCCCGACCGAGCCCGGGAAGAAGGCGAGCGGCACGAAGACGGCGATCAGAACCGCGGTGATGCCGACGATGGCGCCGGTGATCTGGCCCATGGCTTTCCGGGTCGCCTCCCGCGGCGGCAGTCCCTCCTCGGCCATGATGCGCTCGACGTTCTCGACCACGACGATGGCGTCGTCGACGAGGATGCCGATGGCCAGCACCATGCCGAACATGGTCAGCACGTTGATCGAGAAACCGGCGACGAGCAGCACGCCGCAGGTGCCGAGCAACGCCACCGGCACGACGATGGTCGGGATGAGCGTGTAGCGGACGTTCTGCAGGAACAGGAACATCACGGCGAAGACGAGCGCCATCGCCTCGGCGAGCGTCACCAGTACCTTCCTGATCGACGCCTCGACAAACGGCGTGGTGTCGTAGGGCACCGTCACCCGCACGTTTGCCGGCAGGGTCCGCTGCAGCTGGGCGAGCTTCGCCCGCACGCCGGTGGCGGCGGCGAGCGCGTTGGCGCCCGGGGCGAGCTGGATGCCGATGCCGGCGGCGGGTCGCCCGTCGAGGCGGGTCTGCATCGCGTAGGACTGGCCGCCGAGTTCGACCTCGGCCACGTCGCGCAGGCGCACGAGCGAGCCGTCGGCGTTGGCGCGCAGCACGATCTCCCCGAACTCGGCGGGCGTGGTGAGTTGCCCCTTCACCAGCACGTTGGCGGCGATGCGCTGATCCGGCGTCGCCGGCTGCGCGCCAACGATGCCGGAGGCGACCTGCGCGTTCTGCGCGCCGACGGCGGCCGTCACGTCACTTGGCGTCATCCCGAACCCGACGAGCTTGACCGGGTCGATCCAGATCCGCAGCGCCTTCTCGGAGGAGAACAGGGTGGCGCGGCCGACGCCCGGCACCCGCCGCAACTCGCCGAGCAGGCGGCGGGCGGCGATGTCGCCGAGGTCGGTCTCGCTGAGGGAGCCGTCCTTGGAGGAGACGGTGACGAACTGGAGGAAGCTGGTGCTGGCCTCCTCGACGGTGACGCCCTGCTGGGTCACCGCCCGGGGCAGGCGCGCCTCGATGCGCTTGATGCGGTTCTGCACCGCCACGGTGGCCTTCGACGGGTCCGAGCCCGGCGCGAAGGAGGCCGTGATCTGCGCCATGCCGGAGGTGTCGCTGGTGCTCTCGAAATACATCAGCCCCGGGATGCCGTTGAGCTCCTCCTCGATGATGCGGGTGACGCCGTCGTAGAGCCGCTCGGGCGGGGCGCCCGGGTAGGTCGCGGTCACCTGGATCGTGACCGGGGCCACGTCCGGGTATTGCGAGACCGGCAGGGAGGCGATGGAGATCGCGCCCACCAGCATGATGAAGATGGAGATCGCCCAGGCGAAGATCGGGCGCGAGATGAAGAAGCGGCTCATGTCGGTTCGATCCCGGCGACGTCAGGGCTTGGTGGCGGCGGCCGTCCGGGCGGTCTGCCAAGGCATGGGGTTCACCGCCATGCCGGGCTGCAGCCTCTGAAAGCCCTCGACCACGACGGTGTCCCCGGCCCTGAGGCCCTCCTCGACGATCCAGCCGGAGTCCGTCAGCGCCCCCGCCCTGACGGGGCGCAGGGCGGCCGTCCTGTCCTCACCGACGACGTAGACCTGCGCGACGCCGGCGCTGCTACGCTGGATGGCCTGGGCCGGGACGATGACCGCGCCCGGCAATTCCCCCTGCGCGACGCGGACGCGGACGTAGGTGCCCGGCAGTAGGGCGACCTTCGGGTTGGGGAAGCTGGCCCGCAGCGAGACCTGCCCGGTGCCGGGGTCGACGCTCACATCCGTGAACAGCAGACGCCCGGCGTCGGGGTGGAGCGAGCCGTCCGGCAGGACCAGGCGTACCTTCGTCTCCCCCTGTCCCGGACCGAGGCCGGCGAGCCGCCCGGCGTCGGCGGCGGAAGCGTTGAAGTCGGCGAAGATCGGGTCGACCTGCTGGATCAGCGCGAGCTTCGTCGCTTCGCCCTGGCCCACGAGGGCGCCCTCCGTGACCATGGCCCGGCCGATGCGGCCGGCGATGGGCGCGCGGACGGTCGCGTAGTCGAGGTCGATCCGGGCCCGAGCGAGTTGCGCCTTCGCGCTCGCGACGTCGGCCTCGGCCTGCCGCAGGGCGGCGGTGGTGATGTCGTGCTGGGCGGTGCTGGCCGCCTGGCGCTCCAGCAGCGTCTCGGTGCGCTCCGATTGCCGCAGTGCCTGCACCCGCGTGGCCTCGGCCCGGTCGAGGGCGGCGGACTTGGCATCGACCTCGGCCCGGTACACGGCGGGGTCGATGCGGAACAGGACGTCGCCCTTCCTGACGAGGCTGCCTTCCTCGAAGGCGCGCTCCTGGATGATGCCGGCGACCTGAGCCCTGACCTCGGCGACCCGCGTCGAGGCCAGGCGCCCCGGCAGGTCGAGGGTGCGCGGCACCGTCGCCGCCTCGGCCGTGACGGTCGAGACATCGGGGGGCGGACCCGCGATTCCGGAACCGCCTGCCGCCTGGCCGTCCGCAGCCGGCTTGCAGCCTTGCAGGATGAGGGCGACCGCGAGGGCGAGGGCCGGCATCCGCCGCATGTGTGTGCTCGGAGACATGGAATCCGTCCGTGGGTCGGGTCCGTCAGGCCGCCTTGCGCACGAGGCGCGCGTAGGCGCCGTCGCGGGCGAGCAGGGCTTCGTGCGTCCCGCACTCGACCACCGTCCCCCGGTCGAGCACGACGATCTGGTCGGCGCGGCGCACGGTCGAGAGGCGGTGGGCGATGGTGATGGTCGTACGGGGCTTGGCCGGGCGGGCGAGGGCCTCGACCATCGCCCGTTCCGTCGCCGTATCGAGGGCGCTCGTCGCCTCGTCGAGCAGCAGCACGCGCGGGTCGCGCAGGATCGTCCGGGCCAGCGAGAGGCGCTGCCTCTCGCCGCCCGAGAAGCGGTGACCCCGCTCGCCCACGGCGGTGTCGTACCCGTCGGGGAGCGCCGCGATCAGGTCGTGCAGTTGGGCGATGCGCGCCGCCTCGACCATCTCGGCCACCGTCGCCTCGGGCCGGGCGAACAGCAGGTTCTCCGCGACGCTGGCATGGAGGAGGAACGGGTCCTGCGTCACCACACCGAGGATGTCGGAGAGCGAACGCGCGCTCAGGTCGCGCACGTCGACGCCGTCATAGAGCACGGCGCCCGCGTCGACGTCGTAGAGGCGTGCCAGGAGATGGCCGAGGGTCGACTTGCCCGAGCCGGTCGCGCCGACGATGGCGGTGTGCGAGCCGGCAGGGATGTCCACCGTGACGCCGCGGAGCGTGGCGGGTCCCGACCGGTCGTAGGAAAACGTCACGCCGTCGAGGCGCACGTGGCCGGTGACCTGCGCGGGTTCGAGGATGACGGGATCGGGCCGCTCGGTGATCCCGGCCGGCTTGTCGAGGTACTCGAAGATGCGCGCGAACAGCGCCCGCGTCTTCCGGACCTCGACGCCCGTGCGCAGCACCTCCTCCAGCGGGAACAGCATCTGCTCCTGCAGCGCGATCATGGCGACGAGCGTGCCGACCGTCATGGCCGTCCCGGCGTTCATCATCCAGCCGCCGAGGAACAGGGTCAGGGCCGGCAGGGCCTGCAGAACGAGATCGATGACCGACCACTGCCACTGGCCCGCGGTGTGCGAGCGGACCTCCAGGGTCGCCACCTCGCGCGAGGCCCGCGCGAAACGCTGCGCCAGGTGCGGCGAGCGCCCCATCGTGCGGGCGAGGACGATGCCCGAGACCGACAGGGACTCCTGCACCGCCGCGGTCATCTCGGCGATCCGCTCCTGCTGCGCGTAGGTGGTCTCCTCGCGCATCCGACCGACGCGGTTGCTGATCCAGGTCGCCAACGGCAGAACCAGGAACGAGAACAGGGCAAGCCGCCACTCCAGCAAGAGCATGGCGACCGCGGTCATCGCGACCGCGCTGGCGTTGCGCGTCGCTTCGCCCGCGGTGTGCGTGACCAGCGCCTGGAGGGCGCCGATGTCGCTCGCGATGCGCGCCTGGATGTCCCCGCCCCGGGTCGCCGTGAAGAAGCCGAGCGGCAGCGACTGGAGGTGGGCGTACACGCGGACCCGGAGGTCATGCATCAGCGTCTGCCCGACCTTCGCGGTGACGAGGGCTTGGAGCACGCCGATGCCCGCTGCCAGCGCGGCGAGGCCGACGAGGCTCCCCGCGAGCAGCCCGAGCAGGCGCACGTCGCCCCGCGGCAGCGCGACGTCGATGATCTCCCGGAGCAGGAACGGGGCGGCGAGCCCCGCCGCCGTCGCGAGCGCGATCAGCCCGAGGACGAGGGCGATCCGGCCCGCGTAGGGGCGGAACAGGCCGAGGACTCGCCCAGCGGAAACGTGCCGGGCGGCCAGGTCGTCGTATCCCGTCAGGT
Organism: Methylobacterium sp. XJLW; assembly: GCF_003254375.1. NCBI lineage: Bacteria > Pseudomonadati > Pseudomonadota > Alphaproteobacteria > Hyphomicrobiales > Methylobacteriaceae > Methylobacterium > Methylobacterium sp. XJLW. Next base: position 4,481,818 of record NZ_CP016429.1, read on the forward strand.
CATCCGGCCCGTCCGCCCCGTGGGCGGGAGCGAATCCGTGCATCGAAGTCGATCCCATCGCTCAGCCCCTGTCCCCGCCCGAGGCTGGCTTCGGTTCGGCCAGGGTCATCGCGATGAGCCGTGCGCGGAGCGCGCCGAGTTCCGGCACCGGGTCGGTCGGCTTCTCGCGCACGAGGTAGGCGATCCATGCGCCGTCGGCGGCGAGCCGGACGAACTCCAGGTCGGCATCCCCGTCGGTGTCCCGGTGACGGTGCAGGCGCTCCGCGAACCAGTCCGACACCATCCGGCGCAAGGTGGGCTCGGCGAGAATCGAGATGTGTAGGGCAGCCCACTGGCCGCCCTCGGTGATCATCGGGTCGTGCAGGGTGATGTCGACGTAAGCCCGCGTGTACCGCCCGTACGGACGAGGATCCTTCGCCATGGCGGCGTCGATATCTGCGTCAAGCTGCGCGATGAGGTCGGCGACGACGCCCTCGACCAGCGCCTGCTTGCTTGGGAAGTGGTGGAACAGCGCCCCTTTGGTCACGCCGGCGGCGTGGCTGACCGCCTGCACCGTGACGGCGGCCAAGCCCTGTTCCAGCGCGAGCTTGGCGGCGCAATCGAGGAGCGTCCGCCGGACGAGCTCTGGCTGCTTCTTGCGGTTGTAGGCGGTCGCCATGCCCCCTCCTTGACGCACGGCAAATCGGCGCCGCCTCAAAGATACCTACCCAACGGTATCTTTCAAGTCGAGTGCTCCATCCAGTGCTTCCCAAGGCTTCCCCCTCGGCGAGCGAGCCTGCCGATGTTCGCACTGCGTGACGTGACGAGGAGTTTTTAAAGCCCACCCGACTGCATCCAGCCGGTATCTTCTGGCGTCCGGAAGCCGCCGAGTGGCTCGGATCGGCCATTTTTTGGCGCGTCAGGTTTCCGGCCAAGCTGCGCGGTAGTTACCGGAGCAGATGAGCCAGAGGACGCAGTCAACTGCCTCCTGGGGTTGTGTCGCCTGTCGGTTCTGGCCTGTCGCTCGCTGTTGCAGCAGCAGTCCTCGTGAGGGGGGGACGGGATGCTGACGCAGTCCATCACAGGGATGACACGGCGGCGCTGGCAGGCTGACCGGCCGTTTGAAGGGCACACCAAGGCAAGCCTACAGCGGAAGCTCAAAAACCCGGCCGTGCGTGTTACCGATAGGGAGCAGGTGCACCAAAAGATCGACGCTTCGCGAGCGGGACCCGATCTCCACGTAGCGCGTCCTGGTCCGCGCTGCTCTTCGGCGTCCGTGTCCGCTTTCGAAACTAAAACATAATGATCCAAGCGGCCGGGTCGGGTTGGGTCGGGAGCGAGAGGACGGCTTGAGGTGGTTTTCTGCCCGTCCGCTTCCGCTCGAAGATGAGGCGGAAGCGGACGTTCAGGGATTCGGTCGGCCTCTTACGTGCTCGCGACGAGAGGCTCGTCTCAGGCGGCACGCACGGTTGCGAGGAAGCGGCTGACCTCGGCGCCGAGATACTCGGATTGCCGCGACAGCTCCGAGGCCGCCGACAGGACCTGCGAGGCCGCCGCCCCCGTCTCCTCCGACGCCTGCGCTACGCCGGCGATGTTGCCCGTCACCTCGTTGGTGCCGGTCGAGGCCTGCGCAACGTTGCGCACGATCTCCTGGGTCGCCGCACCCTGCTCCTCGACGGCGGCGGCGATCGAGGTGGCGACGCCGCTGATCTCGCGGATCCGCCCGGTGATGCCCGCGATCGACGTGACCGCCTGGCCGGTCGAAGCCTGGATCTGGGCGATCTGCCCCGAGATCTCGTGCGTGGCCCTGGCAGTCTGCTCGGCCAGCGCCTTCACCTCGGAGGCGACCACCGCGAAGCCCTTACCCGCAGCCCCGGCCCGCGCCGCCTCGATGGTGGCGTTGAGGGCGAGAAGATTGGTCTGGCCGGCGATGTTCGAGATCAGGCCGACGACGTCGCCGATGCGGGAGACGGCGGCGCTGAGTTCCTGCACGCGCAGGCCGGTCTGATCGGCCTCGCTCACCGCGAGATGGGCGAGGCTGGCCGACCCCTGCACTTGGCGGGCGATCTCCTGCACCGACGAGCCGAGTTCCTCGGCCGCCGCCGCCACCGTGCTGACGTTGGAGGCGGCCTCCTCGGCCGCCGCCGCCACGGTCGTCGACTGGCTGGCGGTCTCGGTGGCCGTGGCGGTCATCGCCTGCGCGGTCGCCTGCAGCTCGGTCGCGGAGGACGACACCGTGCCGATGATCCCGCCGACCGCGGCCTCGAAGCCGTCGGCCATCTGCCGCATGCCGGCCTTGCGCTGCTCTTCGGCGGCCAGGCGCGCCTGCGCGGTCTCCTCTTCGAGCCGGCGCGTGCGGATCAGGTTGTCCTTGAACACCTGAACGGCCGCCGCCATCGCGCCGATCTCGTCGCGGCGCGCGCGGTGGGGCACCGCGCCGCTCGTGTCGCCCGCGGCGAGGATCGTCATCGTGCCGGTCATCGCCTGGATCGGGCGGGACACGCGCAGCAGCACGAAGGCGGTCGCGCCGCAGGCCGCCAGCACGCTCAGCACAATCGAGAGATAAGCCGTCACGGTCGCGGAATCCGTCGCCGCCATGGCGCTGTCCGCATCCGCGCGCGCGCCGCGCTCGTTCAGGGCGACATCCTTGACCAGGGTGTCGCGCGCGGCGTTGTAGAGGTCGATGTTGGCCGGGTCGGCCATGAGCCGGGCACCGTCGGCGCTCTGGCCCGCCTCCGCCAGGCGCGCCGCCTCGCGGCCGACGGTCTGGTAGCGCTCCCAGGTGGCGCCGAACGCGTCGTAGAGAGCCCGCTCCTCGGCGGACGAGATCAGGGGCTCGTAGGTCGTCCGGGCGGCCGCGAGCGCCACGACGGCCTCATCGATCTGCCGCGCGTTCTCGGCCCGCTGCTCGGGGCTGCCGGACAGGGTCAGAGTCCGCAACTGCTTGATGCGCACGTCCGCGGCCGCGGCGCGGATGTTGGTGATCGCCACGACGGAGGGGAGCCAGTTCGTGGCGACGCCCGTGACGTTGGCCCGGATGCCCGAGAGCGTCAGAGTCGTGAGAACGGCTTGGCCGGCGCACAGGAGCGCGAGGAGGCCGAAGGCGGCGAGGAGTGACGCTTTGACTGTCAGGTGAAGGCGCATGATCCGGTCCTGGACGGGGCACCCCGCACGGCCGCCCAGCGCCTGCCGGAGTGGAGGCGGTGACGCGGCCACACGGGCAAGATGGGGGAGCCTGGATCGGCTTCCCGCCCTCACAGGCAGCCCACCAAGCAACCTGCTCTTCGCCGGGAGAGCCTTAATATTTATATTCGAACCGGCTATAGGTTGCTTCTTCGGCGATCAACCAATGGTGATTGACCCCGTCAATGTCCTGCACTCAGATCTTATTAGATCCATCAGAAGTTGTTACCCGTGGAGCCGCGAATCGACGCGCAACCGTCATCCGATCGGCGCTCGTGCGCGTCTAGGGGATGAAGCTGCACCTTAGCGTCGAAGCAGTCGGTCATGTGCCGGCATCAAGCGTCCGCTTGAGGAGTGCCTGACCGGCAGCTTGAATGCCTCCACTGGGCCGGAAGCGGGAGGGCCTCTCAGGATGGGTTCGGGACGATCCGCTCCCCGTTCTGTCTGGGGCGTAAGCGGACGCCCTTCAGACGTGCGCGGTTTATCGCGTCGGCCGAACGGCAGCGCGGGCGGTTGCACGGAAGCGTGCAACCGCGTCACCGACAGACTTGGACCGGCGCGACAGCACCGAGTCTGCCGACAGGATGGCCTGCCGCCGACCTCGTTTCTTCCGACGCCTGCGCGCCGTCAGCGATGGTGTGGAGCGCAGCATCCCTGCCGGGTGAGGCCTGCGCGACGCAAGGCATCAACGGGCAGTCAATGCGGCCGGCATGTCTTCCCTGATCCTCAGCCCGAACCGATTGGCAAAGATGTCAGCCGGCATCGGCTTGCCGAATAGGTAACCCTGCCCCTCTTGGCAGCCCTTCGTCCGCAGGCGCGTGTACTCCGCCTCGGTCTCGATTCCTTCGGCGATCACGTCCAGCCTGAAGCCGTGGCCAAGCTGCAGGATCGCCCGCACGATCGTCATGTCCTGATGCGATGCCAGCTTTCCCGTGACGAATGAGCGGTCGATTTTTAAGCGTGTCAGCGGGAAGCGCTTCAGCAGGCTGAGGGAGGCGTAGCCGGTGCCGTAATCGTCGAAGGCGATGCCGACCCCGACCTCGCGGAGGTTGCGCAGCGCGACGACCAGTTGCGCGTCGTGGCGCAGCACGATGTTCTCTGTAATTTCCAGTTCGAGACCGTCTGCCTGCAGTCCGCTTTCGGCCAGAGCGACTTGAACCGTCTCGGCGAGGTCCCCGCGCTGCACCTGGGCACTGCATAGGTTCACGCCGATCCGGAAGCGTGCGGCGCCCGCTGCGCGCCACGCCACGGCCTGTCGGCAAGCGGTGCGCAGCACCCAGTCACCGACTTGTGCGGCGTAGCGACTCTTGTCCAACACGTCCAGAAACGCCCCGGGCGCGAGGAGGCCGCGCTCGGGATGCTGCCAGCGGATCAGCGCCTCGGCGCCGGTCAATGCTCCGTCCCGCATGCGGACCTGCGGCTGATAGAACAGCACGAATTCGTCATTCTCCACGGCACGGCCGAGCTCGTCCCGCAGCGTACGCGTGCGCTGGGCCCGCTCTCGGAGCATGGGGGCGAACAACCTGTAGCAATGTCGCCCCTCGCTCTTGGCTTGGTACAAAGCAAGATCCGCACAGGAGAGGAGATCGTCGGCATTCTCGCCATGGGCCGGCGCGAGGGCGATGCCGACGCTCGTACCGACCCGGAGGGTCTGCCCCGCGTGCTCGAACGGCTCCGCGACCGCCGTGATGATCGCTTCGGCGACCGCGGCCGCACGCAGAGGATCCCCGATGTCAGGCATGATGAGCACGAACTCGTCACCGCCCAGCCGGGAGACCGTATCGATGGGGCGCACGCAGGCCAGCAAGCGTGCAGCCATCGCCTTGAGGGCGGCGTCGCCCGTGGCATGCCCGTGGCTGTCGTTGATCTCCTTGAAGCCGTCGAGGTCGAACATCAGCACGGAGACGGCCCGCATGGCCGTGACGATCTCGGTCAACCGCTCGCGCAGCACGGCCCGGTTGGGCAGTTCGGTCAGGGGATCCAGATGGGCGAGGCGGAACAGGCGCTCCTCGTTGGCGCGCCGCTCGCGAATGTCGCGGATGATCGCGCCGAAAGCGGGTTGTCCCTGCTCCTCCCAGCGCGACAGCGACAGCTCGATCGGGAATTCCGTCCCGTCGCGGTGCCGCGCGGGCAACTCGACGGTCTTGCCGAGGAGACGGGGTTCACCGCCGGCGGCGATCCGGTGCAGACCGCCGTCATGGCCCCTGCGCATGCGCTCGGGCACGACCAGATCGATCGATTGCCCGACCGCCTCGGTGGCGCAGTAGCCGAACAAGCCTTCGGCGGCATCGTTCCAGAAGGTGATATGGCCCGCAGCGTCCGCGCAGACGATGCCGTTCGGCGAGGTGGATGCAATCTGGAGGAAGCGCGCGTGACTTGCCCGCTCGGCAACCTGCAGCCGTCGCAGTTCCATGCGGTCGAGGGCGAGGTCCGCCAGATTCCGCAGGATCGTCTGATCCGCGGCGGAGAAGCCGTGATGTGGCCGCGTATCGACGAGACACAATGTGCCGACGGCGTGGCCCGACGGTGCGACGAGCGGGATCCCGGCGTAGAAGCGAATATATGGCGGTCCAACAACCAGCGGATTGTCGCAAAAGCGTGGGTCGAGGGTGGCATCGAGGACAACGAGAGTGTCGCGCTGCGCGATGGTATGGGAGCAGAACGCGACCTCCCGGTCCGTCTCACACAGGTCAAGGCCGACCTTGGCGTGAAAGATCTGCCGGCTGCGGTCGACCAGTGAAACAAAGGCGGTAGGGACGTCGAACAGGCGGGTGGCCAAGCTGACGATCTGCGTGAAGGCAGGTGCCGGCACCGTATCGACGAGATCATACGCGGCGAGTGCTGCCACGCGGTCGTCTTCTTCGATGAGGACAGGTGGCCTCATAATGGTTTCCGAGTGTGTGTTCGTCTGTTTCTAATTTAAAATTGTTAAAAAAATACCTAAGGTAGGCAGCGCCGCGAGTGTCGCCGACGCTGTAGCGGTCGCAGAATTGCCTCCAGGACTTTTGCATCAATCGGTATAAAGCTTGAATTTTTCAGAAATAGGTCAATTTTGATTCAACAAGCTGGCGAATGATCCAATGCATGTTAGGTCATGACCCCTTCAGTGAATCATTTCGACGATGGCAATCGGCGCTTGCGAGCCGCCGAAACCTCGCTCCACGGTGCATCGGATACCTCCCGAGAGGATAGAATCCGCACGCCGTTTCGTAGCCCTTCCTCCATCAGTCTGCCGGAGTTGTCGGTGGTCTAGCGGGGCGTCTGCTTGCGGAAACGACAGGGAACCGTCGGGGCGGCCGGGTTGGGTCGGACACGGGAGGGCCGCTCAGGGTGATTTCTGCCGGTCCGGTTCTGAGCGCGAAGGCATCGAAGCGGATGTTGCCGCTCGCCCACTAAAAGCCTGCCCCGATGATCAGAAGATCAGATTACGGACAGCCCGATCCCGACTGTGCTCGATCGAGACTGAGGCTGACTTCCGAAATACCAAAGAAGCAACGGAGAGAGTCGACAGGCCTGTTTGACCCAACCCGATCACGGAAATTTGAACCACACTACTTGTAGTAGACTTGGTAAACACCCAAGAGGTCCAAGAATATAGTTTTATAAAGGCTTTATATAAGATTTTGGGGCGATAGGGGCGAAAGAATCTCTACGACCCATACATGAAAGAGAATGACGCAGGCTCGGCCGATTTTTGACCCGCCCGGACGACCCATTCGACCGAGAGGCGCAAACAGCATCCTCGTCGGCGGCTTCATCCTTCTCTGTGGGCTCGGCCCTGCCACCCTGTCGCTCAGCCCGCGGCACGATGAGCCTGTCGCGGTCTTACGCCTCAGCCCTGATGAACTGACGCCTGCGGCGATCGCTGGTGTCGACGTTCGGATTCTGTGGATGTCGCCGCGCGGGCACATCCTGATCCTCAGCTCTGCCCCACCGAATCTTGTGTGGGCGCTCTACCGAGAGGGCGCGACCCTTGTCGTTGCAGCTACCGCGGTGAGCGGCTGCTTGCCCAAGGCCTCTGCGTCATCATCCACGATTGGAACTCACCAGCTATGACGCCTGTCAGTAACCTCGCGGCGCTGCGCCACGCCTTCATGCCTGTGATGCTTGGGGGGCTGGGCCTGCTCTATATCGTGGCCGTCCTCACGGCCTGGGCCACGGACGCCAATCTTGCTGCTGCGGCTGCTTTTGGAGGCGCACTGATCGTCGTTGTCGGACTGGTCGCACGCGTCAATGGCCCAGCGGCGATCACACGCCAGCTCTCTTCCGCTGCAGCCATGTCGCTCGTTGGCTTGGTGGTGTTCGGCACGGCAGGAACGCATCTGCAAATCGACATGCACATGCTGTTCTTCGCTGCTCTCGCCGTCGTGGCCGGCTGGTGTTGCTGGAGCGCCATCCTTGCAGCCACGGGTGTGGTCGCTATCCATCATCTCGCTCTGAACGTGCTCTATCCGGCAGCCGTATTTCCGGACGGCGCTGATTACACCCGCGTCGTCATCCATGCCGTGATCCTTCTTGTCGAGGCCGGCGCGCTCATGCTGGCGGTCAATCAATTGGCGAAGGCGATGACGGCATCCGAGCATGCCACGGCGGAAGCCACGCGCAACGCTGAACTCACCCGGAAACTTGCTGAGGCGCAGGCTGTCGAGAACGAACTCAAGTTGCGCCGGGTGAGCGTGCTGGCCGTGATGATGACGGAGTTCGAGCACAACGTCTCCGCCCTTGTTCAGGGGCTGGCAGGCGCGGCCACCGAAATGGAGGCCACCGCGAACGCTATGGCGGTTACGGCTGCCGAAACCACAGAGCAGACTGTGGCCGCCGCCGGCTCGGCGCTCCAGACGTCGGTCAACGTCCAAACAGTCGCCGCAGCCAGCGAGGAGATGTCCGCGTCCGTGCAGGAGATCGTCCAGCAGGTCGGCCATTCAGCCGGTGTCGCCTATCAGGGCGTCGACAAGGCGAAGCAAACGGACCTTACAGTTCAGAAGCTTACCGTCAGCGCCGAGCGCATCAGCTCAGTCGTGTCGGTAATCTCCAACATCGCGTCGCAGACCAATCTGCTGGCGCTCAACGCCACGATCGAGGCGGCACGCGCTGGCGAGGCTGGGAAAGGCTTCGCCGTCGTCGCCGCGGAGGTAAAGCACTTGGCTGGTCAGACCACGAAGGCAACCGGTGAGATCGGTGAGCAGGTCGCCGAGATTCAAGCCGTGACGCATCAAGCGGTCTTGGACATCCAGGACCTGGAACGCGTCATCGGCGAGATCTCAGACACATCCATTGGGATCGCAGCAGCAATGGAGCAGCAGGGCGCCACGACGCAGGAGATCGCGCGGAATGTGGCTCATGCCGCGCAGGGGACGAGCCTCGTGACGGCGGCCATGACCAACGTGCGCGAGGGTGCAGGCCAGACGAGCGCCGCGGCAACTCAGGTGCTCGGTGCGGCCCGGGAGCTTGCACATCATGCGGAGAACCTGACGCAGGAAGTCTCGCGCTTCCTGGCAGGCGTGAAGGCCGCCTGATCTGCGCTCACTGATGGTGTCCGATGTCTCGCGCTGTTTGTTTCGAGACGACAAGTTGAAGTCGGCTCCCACCTCGAGCCGAAATTGCCGGACGGCGGACGAAGGGCTGCTTACGGGAAGGGCGCATGGCGCTCGATCGGCGACGGGTTTTCGCTCTTGGAGGAACGTGAGCGGGAATTCGGCGCCTTCGCACGCCTGCAGGCACTGGCAGCCACGAAGGATTTCGCGGCGGGGCACGACAGCGAACGCGATGCACGCCTGAAACGCGAAAGCTTCAGCCTGACGGAGCGCGGAACCATCCGGCGGTGCGTCGAGAACGGTTCTCTGCGTGATCTCGGGCGCTCGGACGAGACCGGTCGGCAGCGCTTCCGCGCCGTGGCCCTGCGGTATGGCGGCCAACGCGGGGGAGGGCGCGAACGGCTTCGAGCTCCGGCACACCCCCTGCTCGGCCGACCAGATCTCCGTCGTCCTCCGTCAGGTCGTCAGGAGCCGCCGGAGGATCAGGTCCGGCGGCCGGCCCACGTCGGCAGGCCAGGCCGGTCGCGTCACGAAGACCTGACGCGGCGAACGCCCAGGACAGGGGCAACCCTCTCTTCCATCGACGGCTCGCTTCCGTTCAAGCAATGTTCATTTTCGTCATCGCGGAGCATCGACGCGAACGGATCGTCATTCTGTAGTATGCCTCGGAAATTCAAGTGGTGAAATTCATGGAAATTTGCACCACGGCATCTTTATGACGCGCTCTGAATACCTAAATCGTCGCTGCGGCCACGGAGATGCCGCGGAGGGAAGATTATCATGATGAAGCGTCTCGCTGTGGCCGCTGTGGCGGCGAGTGCCCTTCTGGCCGCCGGTCAGGCGGCCGAGGCGAAGGGCTGCATCAAGGGTGCCATCGTCGGCGGCATCGCAGGCCACTATGCCGGGCACGGCGTCCTCGGCGCCGTCGGTGGCTGCGCCGCCGGCCGCGCCTTGGCCAACCGTCAGGCCGAGCGCCAGCGGACAGCCCCGTCCGTGAATACCGGTGGCCCGGTGCGCCCCTCTCAGGGCACCGGCGGCTACGTCAGCTACTGAACCGGAGTCGGCGCCGCGTCAGCGCGCGGCGCCGCACGGGCGCGGCCCTGCACTGCGACACGCAGGCGGCTGGAGCATCGACAAGATGCGTCCTTCGCACGCGCCCGGACCGTCCAAGCCGACAGGGAGGCGCCAGGGGCCGGCACGGAGTGCTCGGCAGCGCTTGGCCATGCCATCCGGCCCTGTCACGTCGCACAGGTCCGGTTGGTCGCTGTATCGGACCGGCCTGGCGGCGTCATAGCCGTCCCGAACCGAGGTTGACCCGCCGCCAAGACTAACCCAGACAACCCCGCCCACGCGGCGAAACCAATCTTCGCAGCATGGGAGATGACCCAGTCAATCGCGCTTGCCGGTCTGGCCGGCGTCGACGACGTACTTGTCCGGGAGCACGAGGACCTGTCCGGGATAGATGAGGTCCGGATCGCGGACCTGGTCTTGGTTGGCGTCGAAGATCAGCGTGTAGCGCTCGCCCTCGCCGTAGGTCCGGCGGCTGATCGTCCAAAGATTGTCGCCACGCACGATGCGGGCTGTCTCGATCCGGGGGACGTAGACCGCGGCGGAGCCCGCCATGGCCCCGGACGGAACGTCAGCCGCCAAGCTGCCGGTGCCGGTGGGTCGCGCCGGGTCCGCCGGATTCGCGCGCGGCGCCGCGGCATCTCCGGGGGGCCCTCGCTCCGACGGGTTTGGCACGGTGATCTGCGGAGCTCCGCCCTGTTGGGTCGCCGCGTATTCCACCCCCTCGTCGTGGCCGGCACCGGGCGCCGTGAACGGCACCTCTGCCCGATCCCGGACCTTGCCCGTCACGGGATCGACCAGATCGAGCCGGACCGTGTAGTGGCCGGGCTTCACGCCCTGGCCGATGGTGAATGTCACGGTGCCGTCGCGGCCCACCGTTGCCGGGGCGACCGGCGAATCGTTCAGGTAGAGCCGCAGGCTGGCCCCGGGGGCTGCCCGTCCGGTGACGAAGAGCTTGCCTCCGTCCTGGGCATCGATGCTGACGACCTTGGGCGATGCCGTCGTCGCGTCGGCGACGGGCTTCTCGGCCGGGCGAGCCCCTCGGGGTGTGGGATCGGTCGGCGACGTCGCCCCGCCTGCTCGGCGCGCGCCGGTCCCGATACCCGTCGTCGGGATGCCGGCATCGGCGCCCGGCTCGTCTCGCCCGGCGTTCGGCGGACCCGGCACCGTCGTGGGAGCCGGGTTACCCGGGGCCGGGCCGTCCGGCCGGGACAGGATCCGGGTCGGCGCGTCGGGCGACGACAGAGCGACGAGGGGTTTGGCATCCCGGGCCGGCGCGACCACCACCGCGACGCGGGTCGACGACCGTTGCGTGTCGCCCTTCGCATCCGTCGAACGCAGCCCGATCTCGCTGCTCCCGGCCGGGAGGGGCGGTGGCGTGAGGGTGAAGTGCCCTCCGGCATCGGCCTGCGCGCGCGCCACGGGTTGGCCATCGACGAGCACCTCGACGGACGCGTTCGGCGCCGCCCGTCCGGCGATCACGGCGTCGCCGTTCGGTTCGACGCGCACGACGTCGAACCCCGGCGCGGCCGATGCCGACGGGCGCGAAGGCGGACGGTTGGCCGGTGGGCCGGGCTCTTCGCGCGTCCGCGCCGACTGGGTCGTCCTCTCGTCCGCTTGGCTCGGCGTGCGGGCGGTCCCGGTGTCGGACGGCGGCAGGGCGGCGAGCGTCTGGCCCGCGCCGTCCGGCGCGCGAGACACGACCCCGAAGGTCGCGTCATGGCGCTCGTAGACGAGCCCGGCCAGCCCCGTCAGGATCAACAGGCACACGAGCCCGATAGACAGCCCCCGCCTGCCGCCGGTCGTGCGGGGGGCCGGCACGGGAGCCGCAACCGGGACCGGGACCGCGGTCCGTTGCATGAGGCGTGTCCGCGGGCGCCGGCCGAGCAGGGCCACGACCACACCGAGGCCGGCAAGCGCGGCGATGAGCGCCGTGATGAGGATGCGACGCAGGGCGGTGATCATGGCGTGACGGTTCCCCCGCATCGTGCAAGCTGCCGCCTGATGCCGGCCCTGGTCGGCTGCCCGGCCGCCCCATGGTACGACCGGGACGTTCGGGTCTCGCTGTCAGGCGAAGCGGCGGCCGTCCGTCGCGTAGCGGTCGATGGCGGACGGCAGTTCGCGCGACAGGCGCGAAAGGATCTCCGAGCGGCTCAGGCCGGTCTGCTGGGTGAGGTGCTCCAGGGTCAGCGGGCCGATGGCGCGCTCAAGGTCCGGCTCGGCGATGTCGCGGTTGGCGCCCTGATTGACCCAGGACTTCGCGGTCTCGCCGTGGCCACCCTTGGTGAAGTGCTCGACGAGCTCGGCCAACCCGCTGGCCAGCAGGCCGCCGACCCCGGCCGAGCCGACCCCGCCGAGCACGCGCTCGAGGTTGGAGGGAGCCGCGGACCCGGTCGCCGGGGAGGTCCGCGCCACCGGCGGCACGACCGACCCATGGGCATCCCGGGCGGGGGTGCCGAGCCACTCCGCGATCTTGTCCCTGTTCTGGTAGCCCGCCACCGCGAGCAGGCCCAGCAGGGCGGTCATCGAGGGGTATCCCTTGCTCATGTCGCGTCCTTTCCGTGATGGATCGGCAGAAATCGCCGGGCTTGGCGGTCAGTAGCCGCGACGTGGCGGCGTGGTCGCCCGGCCGGTGACGCGGCGCGTGACGAAGGCGATTACGCGCGGCAGCAGGAAGGCGGTCAGAAGCTTGCGGATCATCGGGATCTCCAGGTTGGCGCGGTGTCAGCGCGAGGAACGAGCGAGCCAGCCGAGCGCGAAGGCCACGCCGACGAAGGCGAGCAGCGTCGTGGTGCGGTTGGCATCGGCATAGCGGATCGCGCGGCGGCCATTGGTCTGCACCCGGCGGCGGGCCTCCTGGGCGACATGGCGGCCGTCCTCGATGAGGTCGTCGGCGCGCTCCCAGACCTCGTGAGCGAGGTGATGGCCGTCCTCGGCGAGGTCCTCGGCCCGGTCGCGGGCGCGGCCGTAGGCGTATTGTGCGCCGCCGGCCACTTGATTGGCGGCGCCGCGCACTTGGCGGACCGGATCACCGGTCAGGCCTCCGACGGCGGTCTGGGCGCGACCCTGGAGGTGACGGGACGCGCCACGAATCTGGTCGCGGTTCATGGTTCACTCCTCTGCTCATCGGACACGGCTCTCTCGGGCGGCGCCGGCCGTACCGGCGCCGCTGGAGTCGCGATCAGTGCTTGCCGGTGACCTTGTCGGCGAGGTTCTTGGCGCCGTCCTTGACGTCGCCCACGGTCTTCTGCGCCTCGCCCTTCAGCTCCTGCGCCTTGCCCTCGGCCACGAGCTTGTCGTTGCCGGTCACGTTGCCGACGCCCTGCTTGACGTTGCCGACGGCCTCGTTGGCCAAACCCTTGAGCTTGTCGGTGGTGCTGCTCATCGTGCGCTCCTGCTTCGCGAGTGAGGCCGGATGCTCCGGCCGGTGAAGACCCCCGCCCGTCGGCGGGGGCCGGTGAAGGGGTTCAGACGCGGCGGGCGTCGTAGGAGGAGAGGAGCGTCGCCGGCTTCGGGGCGCCGAGGCGACCGCCGAAGAAGGCCGCCAGCGCGCCGAGGATCAGGGCGATGGCGGCGTAGAACGCGCCCTGGGTGGCGGCGGACTTCGCCGTGACGGCAGCGGCCTCAGCCTTCTGCTTGGCGGTGGTGACGGCCTGCTCGTACTGCTTCTGGTAGTCGTCGATCTGCGCCTTGGCCTGGTCGGGCGAGATCCCCTGGGCCTTGGCCAGCGCGTCGGCGGCGCGGTTCTTGGCCTGCTCCTTCTGGGCGGGGTCACCGGTCAGCACGGCGCGCACCGCCGCCACCGCGGCATCACGAGCCGCCTGCGGGTCCTGGCCGGCGGCCTGCTGGCGGACCTTGTCCTCGATGCCGTCCAGCGGGTTCGAGATCTTCGACAGCGACGGCGCCGCCGCCTGGGCCGCCGTCTGCACGGTGCCGCCCACGAGGTTGCCCGCGCCGCCGAGCGCCCCCGAGACGGTGCTCAGCGTGCCGCCGACCAGGCCGCTGGCGGCCGAGGTCAGCAGGTAGAGCACGACCAGCGTCGTCACCGCCCAGGACACGAGACCGTGCAGGGCGGCCGCGCCCGGCAGGGGCTTGCCCGAGAGCCGGCCCGCGATCAGGCCGCCGGCCAGCGAGGCGACGATGCCCGAGGCCACGAACCAGATGCCGGCGCCCATCGAGACGGTGGAGGCCGACGGGTTGTCGGCGGCGGTGGTGCCGACGGAGGCCAGGCCCACCCCGACGCCGACGAGGTTCACGATGACCTGGGTCACCAGGGCGGTGACGGCGCCGGCGAAGATGGCCCCCCAGGACACTTGGTTGAGCAGCACGGCACGCGTGTCGGCCTGCGTGGCTGTCGTGGCGAGGGGGGAAGCGGTCGTCTGGATGGTCACTCTTTCACTCCGGGTCTTGGGTCGTTCGAAGTCGTGGGTCGGCGGCTCAGTCGCGGGTGCCCGAGACGAGCAGGCCGAGGCCGAAGCCGACGGCGCCGGCGATCAGCAGGGAGGCGAGGGGGTACTCGGCGACCTGGCCGCTCACACCGCCCTGGCCATGGCGCAGGGCGCGAGCGCCGCGCTCGTAAGCGTCTTCCGCGTAATCGGAGGCGTCGTCGGCGGCGCGGCGCACGGAGCGACGGGCCCGGTCGAAGTGGTCCTCGGCGGCGCCCTGCGCGCGGCGCGCCCGATCCTCGACGTCGTCGGAGCCGACGAGGCCGCCCACGGTCTCGCGAATTCGGCCGCCGATATCGCGGGCGGTGTCGGCGACGTGCTCGGCCGCGTCACGCACGGTGTCCTTGGCCTGGCCGTAGAGGTTCTCGGCCTGGCCGGCCGCCTCGCGGGCGCGCCCCTCGACCGAGTCCCGCCGCGAGCCGGTCAGATCGCCCACCGCGCCCTGCACCTTGCCGCCGATTTCCTTGGCGGCGCCCGTGATCCGATCCGTGTCAACCATGTGGTTCTCCTTGCGTGATGGTGGTGTGGGTCGGCGCCTCCGCGTCGGGGCGCCGGTCGAATTCGCGTCAGTCCCTACCCGGCTTGGCGGGCTGGATCCCGACGGACTTGGCGGCGCGGGCCTCGCGCTTCTGCCGTCGCCCCTCGGCCTCGACCCGGATGTCGCCGGTGAGCTTGCCGAGGGCTTCTTTGACTGAGCCCTTGAGGTGCTCGGCGGAAGTGGAACTCCTATCTTCGGCCATGGGTGCTCCGTCGTGTTCGAGAAAACCCTGCACCGACGATGAGATGATCGTCCCGTCTCCGTGTTCAATGAGCAAATTATACCAGTACGGTAATCATTTTGCTCCAGAGACTTGTATCGGAAATCCGTTTCCTCGACCCCAGACGACCGCCTCCGACCCTTTGCGGACGCCGATCTTGCGGTGGATCGCGGCGTCGTGATTGCGTGAGAGGTTGAGCGTGCGGGCGTTGGCCGCGTTATTCCGGCCCGCGCAGACGAGGTTCAGGATCTGGCGCTCGCGCACCGTCAGGTTGACGGCGGATATCTTCGCCCGACCGACCTCCCGCCTTCGCAGGTTGGCGAGATTCTCGATGGCGCCACGGTCGCTGCGGTCGCGCAGGCAGAACCGGTCCCGGTACGCGTCCATGGTCGGCCCGAGCTCGTTCAGGCTCTCGGCACCCTGCATCGCCGGGGCGGCCGCGTTGGCACACCACGCGCTGGCCCAGTCGGGCTGGACCAGGATCTCGCCCTCACTCAGGCCGGCGATGATGGGCCGGAGTTCATGCCTGTCGACGTCCGCCGTCACCGCTTCCCAACCCCGTCCCGCGCTCACTGCCCCTCCGGCAGCCGGGCACAAACGGGTTGCGCACAAGCAGGTTCCAAAATTTATGTTATTATCCCGGTACGCACGTATCATTGACGCGGGGATCTGCGACTCAAGATTGATGCTCATCGCGCCTGCGGGACCGCCGGATGGTCCTGGGCGCCGCCCTCAAGACGACGGCGAGCCCACTCGCGTGCCCCATGTCGCCGAACAGTTTCGCTCGCCCGCCGTACACGGTGCCGTGATCTCGCCTGCGCGCGACGAAATCCGGCGAGGTCTGCGGAATTACTACTTAGACGTCGCGCTGCCCGATGAGAAATTCCCGTTGGCGGCCTCTTTCCGGCGCCTCTTGGAGGCGCTGGACACGGCCGAGACGCCGTCGGGCCACGGCTTCGCGGCCGAACTTGTCGCGGGGGTGCCGCATCTGCGTCGGTCTGCGCTGTCGCTGAACCGCGACGCCACCGAGAGCGACGACCTCGTGCAGTACACGTTGCTCAAGGCCCTGGAGCATTGAACCAGCTAGCGGCCCGGCGCTGCCTCGAAGGCGTGGCTTTTCACGATCCTGCGCAACAGGCACCGCGACGACCGGATCAGGCACCGGCGGGAGGTTCCCGACCCGGACGGTTCGCACGCGGCAGGATTGTCGAGCCTCGCCGACCAGCAGCACCGGCTCACCCTGCAGGACGTCCAGGGGTGCGCGACCGGCTCGAACTGGCCGGGGGAGCTGGCCCTCGTTTTCCGTCTCCAGCGGGGCCGGGATACTCAGGATGAAGGCGCTCGCGTCGGACTTGGCCCTCGCGCCTTCCCGGCCCGCAATCCTGCATCAGGGTCCACGACCCCGAAGCGCAGGTTGACGGCGTCCTTCGTGTCCCTCGGATCGAAGGCGCCCGCGTCGCCACGCGCGACCGCGCAAAGCCATCCGATTCCGAACACGCGCAAGCCGTGGCCATTGGTCCGCGCCCGACATCCATGGATGTCCGCGCTCGATCCATGTGGATGCAGCCTCGGTCGAACGCAGCTCTCGGAACATCCGTCGATCAGCCGCGCGCGGCCATCACTTCCTCACCGGCACGCCCTTCGTGGTGAAACGCGGCGCACCCGGATGGCGCATGGGGCGCGGCTGGCCACCCGCCTTGCCCGCACCGGCGCCCGTTCCCGGCGGCTGCGAGAGCGGAACGAGCTGGTCCGGCCTCGGCCCGATGAGATCCGCGCGACCCATCGCCCGCAGCGCCTCGCGCAGCAGGGGCCAGTTCTCGGGATCGTGGTAGCGCAGGAACGCCTTGTGCAGCCGGCGCTGCCGCATCCCCTTGATCGCGTCGACCGGCTCGCTGCCGCCGCGCCGCACGCCCTGCAACGGGTTGATCTCGGTGTGATACATGGTCGTGGCGGTGGCCATCGGCGAGGGCAGGAACGTCTGGACCTGATCGGCGCGATAGTCGTTCTTCTTGAGCCAGAGGGCGAGGTGCATCATGTCCTCGTCGGTCGTGCCCGGATGCGCCGCGATGAAATACGGGATCAGGTAGTATTTCTTGCCGGCCTGCTTGGCGGCGGCGTCGAACATCTCCTTGAAGCGGTCATACGTGCCGATGCCCGGCTTCATCATCAGGTCGAGGGGGCCGCGCTCGGTGTGCTCGGGCGCGATCTTGAGACGGCCGCCGACGTGATGGGTCACGAGCTCCTTGACGTATTCGGGGCTCCGGACGGCGAGGTCGTAGCGCACGCCGGAGGCGACCATGACCTTCTTGACGCCCTTCACCTCCCGGACCTTGCGGTAGAGCCGGATCAGGTCGTCGTGCGAGGTGTTCAGGTTCGGGCAGATATCCGGAAAGACGCAGGACGGCAGCCGGCACGCCGCCTCGATCTTCGGGTCCTTGCACGCCATCCGGTACATGTTCGCCGTCGGCCCGCCGACATCCGAGATCACCCCCGTGAAGCCCGGCGTCTTGTCGCGGATCTTCTCGATCTCGCGCAGGATCGAGCCCTCCGAGCGGTTCTGGATGACGCGGCCCTCGTGCTCGGTGATGGAGCAGAAGGTGCAGCCGCCGAAGCAGCCGCGCATGATCGTCACCGAGAACTTGATCATGTCCCAGGCGGGGATCTTCGCGTCGCCGTAGGACGGATGGGGGGCGCGGGCGTAGGGCAGGTCGTAGACCGCATCCATCTCCTCGCTGGAGAGCGGGATCGGCGGCGGGTTCAGCCACAGGTCGCGGTCGCCGTGGCGCTGGACGAGCGGGCGGGCGTTGCCGGGGTTGGCCTCCCGGTGCAGCACCCGCGAGGCGCGGGCATAGGCCTCCTTGTCGTCCTTGACCTGCTCGTAGGCGGGGAGCCGGATCACGGTCTCGCCGGGGCGGCGGGCGGCGGCCTCGTCGGTCGAATCGAGATCGTCGGCGGGCAGCTCGGTGTAATGCTCGGGCACGCGGCGGAACAGGGCGACGCCCCGGACGGCGTCGAGTTCCTGCGGCGCCTCGCCGGCCGCGAGACGGTTCGCCACCTCGACGACGGCGCGCTCGGCATTGCCGTAGATGAGCAGATCGGCCTTCGCGTCCGCGAGGATCGAGCGGCGCACCTTGTCGGACCAGTAATCGTAATGGGCGATGCGGCGCAGCGACGCCTCGATACCGCCGAGCACGATCGGCACGTCCTTGTAGGCCTCGCGGCAGCGCTGCGTGTAGACGATGGTCGAGCGGTCCGGCCGCCGGCCGCCTTCGCCGCCGGCCGTATAGGCGTCGTCGTGGCGCAGCCGGCGGTCCGCGGTGTAGCGGTTCACCATCGAGTCGAGATTGCCGCCGGTGACGCCGAAGAACAGCTTCGGCTTGCCCAGAACCTTGAACGGCTCAGCCGACTGCCAGTCCGGCTGGGCGATGATGCCGACCTTGAACCCCTGCGCTTCGAGCAGCCGGCCGATGATGGCCATGCCGAAGCTGGGGTGATCCACATAGGCATCGCCCGTCACCAGCACGATGTCGCAGGCGTCCCATCCGAGCGCCGCCATCTCGGCGCGGCTCATCGGCAGGAACGGCGCCGCCTTTCCGGCGGGCGGCGGTTGGCAGACGATGGGTGCCAAGGGTCGGTTGGCGGGCGCGTGGAGTTCCATGGGGTCTATGCATAGGCCGCCGAGGCCGCGAGCTCAACGAACCGCCAGAGGGAAGGCGGCCGTCGCCCCTGCATCAAACGCCAAGAGGCCGCCGGCACCGCCGCGGCCAAGGTCACCCGCCGATCCGGCCATGCGTGGGCGACGACGCCCCTCGCCGAGACCGCGCCTGAAGCGGGACCGGAACCTGGGGCTCTCCCGGGAAAGGACGCGATCCCTCCCGACCGTGATGCCCCCTGCCGTCGGCGCGGCCGCGCCCGACACGGGCCAGGACCGTCGGGGGCGGCGCTCGAACGCCTCCGGCGTGTGGTCATCACCCGGTCGGCTCCGAGGCCCGTCTTGCCCCTCAGGCCCGGCGGGAAGGCCGCTCTCGGGCCGAGCGGATCGCTCAGGGCACGCGCAGGCCGAGCTGCGCCTTGTCCGTGAGCCTTTCGTTGCGGAACGTGAGCGTGAGATTGGCCCCATACGTGCCCCGTCCGGGCCAGGAATAGGTCGCGCGCCGGACCCGGCCGATCGTCAGGTGCGAAATGCGACGGCCATCGCAACCCAGGCGTGCCCGCACCTGCCGATAGGTCATGCCTGTCTTGAGGGCCGCGTACCGCGCATGATCGACACGGCAGCCCGCCGGCGCCGCCGTCGAGGCCGATTGGGCGGCCGATTGCGCGGCCGATGCTTGCAGGAGCGCCAGGATCAGCCCGAGCGAGAAGATGGCTCGCATGGCGCGGTCAGCCCCGATCGTCCGCATCCCGGCCCCCCGTCTTCGTCGCCGGAGGCTTGGACGGGCCGTCGGCCTCCGCGGACCGGATCTCAACCTTGAGGTCCTGCCGCATGTCCTGAAGGTGGTCGGTCACCACCCGCTCGCCGGCCTTGAGCCCGGCCAGGATCGCGGTGTCCTCGCCGAAGCTGTCGCCCGTCGTCACGGGCTTCTGGCGTACGACACCCTGATCGTCGACCACGTAGACGATCTGCTGAGCGAGTCTGGCCGACAACGCGATCGTGGGGACCAGAAGCTTCTCCTCGGTGCCGGTCTTCACCCGGGCACGGATGAACTGACCCGGCAGGAAGCGCTCGTCGGTGTTCGGCAATAGGGCGCGCACGAGGCGACGGGCGGTGCGGGGGTCAAATCGGTTGTCGAGCTGATAGACCTTCGCGTCGCGCATGGCTTTGCCGGCCTCGTCCAGCACCTCCACGGTCACGGGGCCCTTCTGCATCGCCTCGCGCAGCGCCTCGGAATCCTCGGAGGAGAGCGCCATCTGCACGTCGATCGGGTCGAGCTGCACCACCGTGACCAGCTGCGTCTGGTTCTCGATGACGAGGTCGCCGGGGTTGACGATCGACAGGCTCGCCCGCCCGTCGAAGGGGGCGTTCACCACCGCGTAGTCGAGGTTGAGGTTCTGCCGCGCGATCGCGGCCTCGGCCCCCTGGACCTGGGCGGCGGCGGAGGCGGCGTTCGACTGAAGCTGCTGGAGGCGCTGCTCGGAGGCGTAGCCCTTGTCGGCCAGCGTGTCGGTCCGGCTCACCTCGGCCTGCGCGAACTGGAGCTGCGCCTTGGCCTGCGCCTCCTGGGCCTGCGCCTGGGCGAGCGCCACCTGGAACGGACGCGGGTCGATCCGGAAGAGCACCTGCCCCTTCTTCACGTGGCCACCCGGCTCGAAGGGGCGATCGGTGACGTTGCCGGTCACCCGGGCCCGCAGGGCCGCGTCCTGCTGCGCGATGATCGTCCCCGTATAGGTGAAGCTGATCGGCACCGCCTGCGTCCGCGCCGTCGTCACCGTCACGGCGATCGGCGGTTCGGCCTCAGCGGTCTCGGGCGGCCGGTCCGACCAGGGCAGGGCCGCCATCAGCACGGACGGGTCCGGTCGGCCCATCGCGAACCAGCCGCCCGCCGCCAGGACCAGCGCGGCGCCACATCCGAGTAAGCCGTACCGAATCCCCGCCCGCACGCCGCCTGCTCCCCGCTGCGGCGCGCTCGGCGCCGAACCGGACAGGGAACACGCCAAACGCGCTCGCGTTGCACGCCCGGTCCTCGCGGCCACCGACCACCGTCGAGGTCCGATGTTCGCCCGCTTCGTCGATCGGCCGGTCCTCGCGGCCGTCATCTCGGTTCTGATCACCCTGATCGGCGCGGTGGCGGGCCTGACCCTGCCGATCGCGCAGTTTCCCGAGATCGCGCCGCCGATCATCAACATCCAGGCGACCTATCCGGGCGCGAGCGCACAGCAGGCCTACGACGCCGTCACGACGCCCCTGGAGCAGGAGATCAACGGCGCCCAGCACCTCCTGTACATCGCGTCGACCAGCAACACCGACGGCAGCGTCAACCTCGACGCGACCTTCGAGATCGGCTCCGATCTCGACGCCGCCGCCGCAGAGGTCCTGACCCGCGCCAACCGGGCCGAGTCGAAGCTTCCGGCCTCGGTGCGCGCGCAGGGCCTGGAGATCCAGAAGAGCTCCCGCCAGCGGCTCGGCAACATCGTGCTCTACGCCGATCCGGGCTCGCCCTACGACGAGCTGTTCCTGGCCAACTGGGCCGAGACGCAGGTGATCAAACCCCTGCGCCGGGTCGACGGCATGGGCCGGATCCAGAACTTCTCCCAGAAGCGCTACGCCATGCGCATCTGGCTCGATCCGGTGAAGATGGAGGCCCTGGCGATCAGCCCCGATGCGGTGATCCGCGCGGTGAGCCAACAGAATGAGCAGATCACCACCGGATCCCTCGGCAAGCCGCCGACCGATGGGCAGCCCACCGCCTTCGAGCTGCAGGTCGTGACTCAGGGGCGGCTGAGCCAGCCCCAGGAATTCGCCAACATCCTGCTGCGGGCCAACCCCGACGGCTCCGTGGTCCGGGTCCGGGACGTGGCGCGGGTGGAGTTGGGTTCGGAGCAGTACGGCGTGCGCTCCGGCTTCGACGGGCAGCCCTCGGCGACGCTCGGCCTCTACCAGACGCCCGGCGCCAACGCGGTCCATGTGATGGACGGGGTGAAGGCCACCATGGAAGAGCTGGCCCGGCGGTTCCCGCCCGGGCTCAAGTACAAGATCGCCCTCGACCGCACCGAGTTCGTCCGCGAGGCGATCCGCGAGGTGGTCCACACCCTGTTCGAGGCGCTCCTCCTCGTCGTCATCGTCACCTACCTGTTCCTGCAGAACTGGCGGGCGACGCTGATCCCCTCCATCGCCGTGCCGGTGGCGCTGGTCGGGACCTTCGGCCCGATGGCGCTGCTCGGCTTCTCCTTCAACACCCTGAGCCTGCTCGGCATGGTGCTGGCGGTGGGCCTCGTGGTCGACGACGCGATCATCGTGGTCGAGAACACCGAGCGGCTGATGGACGAGGGGATGGAGCCGCGGCCGGCCGCCCGGGAGGCGGTGAACGAGGTCGCCGGCCCGGTGATCGCCACCACCCTGGTCCTGGCCGCCCTGTTCGTGCCGGTGGCCTTCATCCCGGGCCTGACCGGCCAGCTCTACAACCAGTTCGCCCTGACCATCGCGATCTCGGTGATGATCTCGGCCGTCGTCTCGCTGACCCTGACGCCGGCGCTCTGCGGCCTGATCCTGAGGCACCGGCCGGAGGGGGCGCAGGCCCGGCAGAGCCGGTGGAAGGCGCCGCTGCGCTGGTTCAACCGGACGCTGGAGCGGGCCGCGGGCCTCCTCACCGCGATGATCGGGCGGCTCAGCCGCCATCTGGTGCTCGTCGGCCTCGCCTTCGCGGCCTTCGCGGCGCTCACCGTGCTCCTCGTGATGCAGCGCCCGACCGGCTTCGTCCCGAACGAGGATCAGGGCTACTTCTTCGCCGACGTCGCCCTGCCCAAGGGCGCCGCCGTGGCGCGCACCGACCGCATGGTCGAGCGACTCGGCAAGAGCCTGCGGGACATGCCGGAGGTCGATCACACGATCGGCGTCGTCGGGCGCAGCATCCTCGCCGACGCGGTGGCGCCGTTCTACGGGTTCCAGATCCCGGTCCTGAAGCCCTGGGGCGAGCGGACGGCCTCGGCCGACGCCATCATCGCCCGCGTGCAGAAGCAGTTCCGGCACGATCCGGACGGGACGGTGCGGGTGGTCAACCCGTCGCCGCTGCCCGGCCTCGGCACGCGCAGCGGCCTGACCCTGGAGATCCAGGACCGCAGCGGCACCGGGGGCCTCAAGCTCGCCGCGGCGGCGCAGCGCTTCATCGACGAAATGGAGAAGAGCCCCAACATCGCCCAGGCGCTCCCGACGACGAGCTACGGCGTCCCGCAGATCCGCCTGGAGATCGACCGGGCCAAGGCCGAGCAGCTCGGCGTGCCCCTCCAGAACCTGTTCGACGCGCTCGGGACCTATGTCGGATCGAGCTTCGTCAACCTCTTCAACCGCTTCGGCTTCGTCTACCAGGTCTACGTGCAGAGCGAGGCCGCGGGCCGGCGCACGATCCAGGATCTGGAGGCCCTGCCGGTCCTGAACAGCCGGGGCGAGCCGGTGCGGATCGGCTCCCTGGTGCGGGCGGAGTTCACCACCGGCCCCACCGCCGTCCTGTCCTACAACACCTACCCGGCCATCGAGGTGGCGATCGAGGTGGCCTCCACCGCGAGTTCCGGCACGGTGCTCAAGGAAGTCGAGGCGCTCGCCAAGAGCCGCCTGCCGGCCGACTACGCGGTGGAATGGACCGACGTCGCCTATCAGGAGAAGGTCGCGGGCGGCTACGCGCCGCTGATCTTCGGCCTCGGGGTCCTGATGATCTTCCTGCTGCTGGCGGGCCAGTACGAGTCGCTGCGCCTGCCCTTCGTGATCCTGCTCGCGACGCCGATCGCGATCTTCGGCGCCGTCGGCTTCCTGGCGGTGCGGGGGCTCGAACTCGACATCTTCGGCCAGATCGGGCTCCTGCTGCTCGTGGGCCTGGCCGCCAAGAACTCGATCCTGCTCGTGTCCTTCGCGGAGGATCTGCGCCGGCAGGGCGAGGACGTGCTGAAGGCGGCCCAGGACGCGGCGCGCCTGCGCATGCGCCCGATCCTCATGACCTCCTTCGCCTTCATCACCGGCTCGATCCCGCTGGCCATCGCCAGCGGCGCCGGGGCGCATGCGCGCGTCTCCATGGGGACCGTGGTGATCGGCGGCCTCGTCGTGGCGACCTTCATCACCCTGTTCATCACGCCGACCTTCTACGTCGCCTTCGAGCGGCTGTTTGGGCGCCGCGATCCGGCCGCGCCCGAGCCGTCCGGGGCCGGAGACGCGGCACTGCCGGCCGAGTAGCGGCGTTGGTCCGTCGCAGGGTCGGTGGCGCGGACATCGGCGCGGACATCGGGATCGGCGGCGGGAGGGGGCCGAAGCGCGCATGAAGACCGTCATGCCGCGCTGGCGGCTGATCCTGTCCCGAACCCTCCGCCAGGCCTGGGTCCGCGCCGCGCTCTACTGCGTCGGGGGCGTCCTGGCGGCCCTGGTGGCGTGGCGCTTCCAGTTTCACGTCGAGGAGAACTTCGCCCTCAGCGTCGGTGCCGACGCCGTCGGCAACGTCCTGAGCATCCTGGCCTCCTCGATGCTGACGGTGACGACCTTCTCGCTGACCGTGCTGGTGAACGCCCTGGGGGCCGCCTCGTCGGGCGTGACGCCGCGCGCCACGATCCTCTGGAGCGAGGACCGGCGGGCACACGACGCGCTCGCCACCTTCCTCGGGGCGTTCCTGTTCTCGGTTGTGGGGATCGTGGCCTTGTCGACCCGCCTCTACGGGCCGGGCGGGCGCCTCGTCATGCTGGGCGCGACGGTGGTGGTCATCGGCCTGATCGTCGTCACCCTCCTGCGTTGGATGCAGCAGCTCACGCGCTTCGGCCGGGTCGGCGAGACGATCCGGCTGGTCGAGCAGGCGGCGGCCCAGGCGCTGCGCTGCCGGCGCGACCAACCGCATCTCGGTGGCATCCCCCCGGATCCGGCGCACCGCCACGCGCGGCCGGTCCTCGCGGATCGGATCGGCTACATCCAGCATGTCGACCTGGCGGTGCTGACGCGGGCCCTCGGTGGCCGCGACGCGATGCTGGACGTGGCCGTGCTCCCCGGCGCCTTCGTCCACGCCGCCACGCCCCTCGCCTTCGTCGACCCGGAGATGGAGGCCGCCGCCCTGGCGGCCGTCCGCCGGGCCTTCCTGATCGCCGACGATCGTGCCTGGGAACAGGATCCGCGCTTCGGCCTGTCCGTCCTCGCGGAGATCGGATCGAAGGCGCTTCCGCCGACGGCCGCCGATTACGGGACCGCGATCGCGGTGATCGGTGCAGGTTTGCGCGTGCTCTCGGAGTGGATACCGGACCCGGACCGGCCGCCGCGCGAACCCGAGCATCCGCGCATCCGGGTCCCGGCCCTGTCGACCGATGACCTGATTGCGGATTTCTTCCATCCGCTGGCCCGTGAGGGCGGCGGGATCGTGCAGGTCGGCGTGCGGCTGCAGAAGGGCCTGGCGGCCCTGCGAAGCATGTCACCGGAGTGCTTCTCCGCCGCAGCCGCGCGCGCCTCGATCCTGGTCACGGAGCATGCGGGCTTCGCCCTGCTGGTCCCGTCCGAGAAGGCCGCCGTGGAGGCCCTGACCCTGCGCTGATGCCCAAGCGGGCTCGGCCGTCTCGACCGCCGTTCGCCTCATGCGCGCAGGGTGCCGCCGAGGCGACGCGCCGGAGAAGCCTCGGCGCGGCACCGGTCATCGCCGGTTCGGAACTGCCGATGCACTGATCCATTGGCTTACCGGACGCGGAGCGACCGGCTTTCGAGGATGACTGGATTGATGATCCTGATGCACGCTCTCCCTGTCGGCTCCGCACGGACTGCCGTGCGCCGCGCGGCCATGGGGGCCTGCGCGCTGATCGCGCTCTCTGGACCGGTGCTCGCCCAATCGGCGGCGAGCCGGATCGATCAGCCGACGCCGGCCACGCTCCCCCCGGGGTCAGCACCACGCCGGGCAGCCCTTCCCCTGCCGATCGACCGAGCGGCCCTGTCTCACCCCCGAGCGCCCTCTCTTCATCGACGGACGTCATGCGCGGGGGAAATACCGGGACCGTATCCGGCCGGAACAAGGACGCACGCACCAACCCGCTCGATCATCTCTCGCCGGAATACAGGCGGTAGATCGAACGCTCCCTCGGAGGACGTCTCGGGGTTCCGAACCGCACCGGCGGTCGGATGTGCGGTCCATCGTCGGTTGCCGCACGCCGCCGATGGCGGCACGGCGTTCGGGACCGGCCCCTCTGTCGGGTTCTCGTTCCGGTGTCTTTCGGCTGACATGCTTTCGCCGCCTCGCTGTGCGACGGGCTGCGCGAGCGGCATCACAGCCTCGCGGGCCGATCGCGCCCGCGGCAGCCCGAGTTTCGAGAAGCAACGATGAACACGCAGGTCGAGAAGGCGGGGGGCAGGCCTTCGAAAGGCATCGACCGGAACAAGGTGATCGCGCACTCGCTGCGGCAGTTCGCACGCCTGCCGGGCCTTCCCGACACCAAGAAGGGCGTGCGCTCGTACCAGAGTCACGTCAAAAGCGATCCCTGGCTACCGCTCCTCTTCGTCGTCTGCTTCGTCCTGCCGACCCTGGGCGGCGCGATCTTCTACGGCCTGATCGCCTCCGACCGCTTCGTGACCGAGGCACAGTTCGCGATCCGGCCGACCGTCGGGACGGCCGACAAGGCGACGCCGGACACGGTCGGCACGAATGCCGGCGTGATCAAGGCGACGGTCGCCCAGGAAACGCTCATCGCACAGGAATACATCCACAGCCGGCCGCTGGTCGAAGCCGTCGCGGCGGAGCTTCCGATCCGCGACTGGTTCGGTCGCGACAGCATCGACATGTTCTCGCGGTTCAGCCCGGAAAAGCCGGTCGAGAAGTTCCTGAAGTACTGGAAGCGCCGCGTCGACGTCGACGTCGAATCGGCGTCCGGCATCATGTCGCTGACAGTCGAGGCCTTCGACCCCGACGAGTCGCTTGCCATCACGAAGGCCGTGATGGCGGATACCGAGCGGATGTTGAACGACCTGAGCATGAGGTCCCGCCAGGACGCGCTGGACGTCAGCGCGCGTGTCCTGAAGCTCGCCGAGGAGCGGGAGGCGCAGGCCAACGCCGCATTGAACGATCTGCGCAACCGCGAGGGCGTGCTCGACGTCGTCAAGTCGAATACCGCCACCATCAAGGCGATGTCGGAGCTGCGGGACTCGCGCACCAAGCTCGCCATCCAGCTCGCCGTGCTCCAGCGGGATCTCGGCCCGCAATCCCGCAGCATCATCGACCTGAAGCAGCAGATTGCCGATCTCGATGCCAACATCGCCAAGGTTCGGCAGCAGCTGGCCGGCACAGCACCGACGGAGAAGCGGCGCCTCTCGGACGCGCTCACGCGGTTCGAAGACCTCGAGCACGAGCGCGAGAACGCCGAGAAATACCACCGCGACGTGCAACTGGCCTATGACCGGGCCCGGATCGTGGCCCAGCAACAGGTCGTGGCCCTCGTGCCGATCGTCGAACCCGTCAAGGCCGGCTCTTCCACGGAGCCGAGACGGATCCTGATGACGAGCCTCGTCACGGCCGGCGCCGCCGTGCTGTTCGCGGCCGCGATGTTCACCCGCCGGATGATCACGAGCTGACGGGGGCCCGGATCGGTTCTCGTCCGTGACGGTGGACGAGCCGATCGCACCGGAACCTGCCGTGCAGCCGGCGGCGGTATCCCGCGTCGCACCGACGAAAAGGCCCGCCGCGGCGAACCGGGCGGGCTGAGGGAGTGCTTGGGAGGAAGCGCAGCTTTACGAGGCTCGTATCTGGCATACCAGCCCCGGGAACGCAGGGCAGGTCTGCGAAATCACGAGGCATTCCTCAGGGGCATTGGCGCCACTGCCCCGCGGGCGCGCGGCGGCGGGCGACCGTGACATCCCCCAAGCGCCGGCTCCAACGGGCCGGCGGATGCGCGGATCGACTGAGGGGCGGATGTCCCGGGCGGAGCGGGCCCCGCTGCTCCGGCCCATCGGCGCAGGATATCGCCGATCCGGTGTCGATCTCAGGCGGCCACCGCCTGGGCGCGCGTCCGCCCCTCAAGGTCGCGGATCGTCACGGCGAGAAGGGTCTCCAGCCCGTCGCAGGCCTCTTGCGGCTCGGCGCAGGCTGCGTTCCGGGCGGCATCCTCGATGGCGCGCAACCGCGCGACGAGGGCGCGGGCGCCGATATTCGCACTCATCGACTTGAGGCTGTGGGCCGCCCTGGCGATGGCAGGCTGATCCGAGACGGCGAGGGCCGATCGGAGGGTGGCGAGCGCGACAGGGCCTTGCGCCCGGTACAGATCGAGGACGCGGTCCAGGAAGGCACCGTCTCCGAGGCCGAGGAGCCCGTCCAGCACCTCGGCGTCGAGCAGATCGCCGTCTGGCGATGCTTGGGGTGCTGCTCCGGGTGATGCTCCGGTCGGCAAGGCGGCCCGGGCCTCTTCCGATCCCGCCGCAGCCTCCCGTGCCGCGTCCCGGAGGGACGGGACATGCGCCTGCAGGAGATCGGCGAGCTGCCGCAGGGTGAAGGGCTTCAGGAGCGTTCCGTTCATGCCGGCGGCCTCTGCGGCTTCCGCAGCCTCGCCGAGGACGTGGGCCGTGAGCGCGACGATCGGGGTGCGCCGGTCCGTGGCCGCCTCGCGCTGCCGGATCGTCCGGGCGGCCGCGAAGCCATCCAGGACCGGCATGCTGCCGTCCATCAGGATCAGATCGAAACGCTGCGCCCCGGCCGCCGCCACGGCCGCGGCCCCGTCCTCGACGGTCACGACATCGGTCACGCCGCAACGGGCCAGGGCCTCAAGGGCGACCTCGCGGTTGACCGCGCTGTCGTCGGCGACGAGCACCCGCGCGCCCGAGAACTGCGGCATCAGATCGGTCGCGACGGCGACCGCCGCGGACGCGGTGAAGGGATCGCCCGCGGCCAGCGCCGCCAGGAGGGGCCGCCACTCCGCCTGGATCACGGGCCAGCGCAGCACCGCGTCGGCGAGGCCGGACCGGAGAGCCTGATCGGCCGCATTGTCGCCCGCCCCCACCAGGACGAGCACGCGCCCGGCCCGATCCGGCCGGCGACCCGCCGCCACGAGGGCGGCCGCGTCGAGGACCCAGTGGGCGGGGGCGGCGCCACGGTCCGCCGCGACCGGCGCGAAGCCGGCCGCGCTCAGGCTGGCGGCGAGGGCAACCCGGGTCGCGGGACCGGCGGTGTCCAGCACGATCGCGGCCGGCACCGTGCCGTGGCGCAGGATCGGCCGGGCGGGTTCGGCGACGGTCACGGGAATGCGCGCCGAGAAGGTCGAGCCCGCGCCGACGCGGCTCTCCACCGCCACGGTGCCGCCCATCGCGGCGATGATCTGCTGGGCGATCGAGAGCCCGAGGCCGGTCCCGCCGAAACGGCGGGTCGTGGATTGATCGGCCTGCGAGAAGGCCGAGAAGATCGTGGCCAGCTTGTCCTGGGGGATGCCGATCCCGGTATCGGCGACGGCAATGACGAGGCATCCGTCCCCGGCATCGAGCGCCATCCGGACGGAGACGTGCCCGGCCTCGGTGAACTTCAGCGCGTTCGACACGAAATTGCTCACCACCTGACCCAGGCGGACCGGGTCGCCGAGGATCGCCTGCGGCACCTCCGGCGCGATGTCGGCCGCGAGGTCGAGCCCGGCCGCGCGGGCCCGCTCGGCGAAGAGCGTCACCACGGTATCGGCGATCTCGGCGGGGCACACCGGCACGTGTTCGAGATCGAGCTTGCCCGCCTCGACCTTCGCGAAGTCGAGGATGTCGTTGATGATCGCCAGGAGCGACCGGCCGGACCGGGCGATGACTTCGGCGTAGCGGCGCTGGCGCACCGGCAGGTCGGCACTCGCCAGCAGTTCGGCCATGACCAGGACGCCGTTCATCGGCGTCCGGATCTCGTGGCTCATCGTGGCCAGGAAGGTCGACTTGGCGGCGTTGGCGGCGTCGGCGGCCTGCTTGGCCTCCCTCAGATCGGCTGTCCGGGCCTGGACCTCCGCCTCCAGGTGGGCGCTGTGGGCGGCGAGGCGGTGGTCGCGCTCGTTGACCGCGGAGAGCAGGTCATTGAGGGTGCGCGCCAGCGCGCCGACCTCGTCGTCGCTCTCCACGGGGGCGCGCTGCGTGTAATCGTGGCGCAGGCGGACCGCCTCCATGGTCCGGGTGAGGGCCCCCAGGGGCCGCGTGACGCTGCGCTGCAGGTAGAACGACACGCCGATCCCGATCGCGACGGCCAGCAGGGCCGCCAGGGCGGCGTTCTGGCCGGCGGCCCAGACGTGGTCGCGGATGTCGTCGGTCTCGCCGATCAGGACGACCCGACCGACGGGGCGCCCGTTCTCGAGGATCGGCGCGGTCGCCCGGAGACTCTGGGTGGCGAACAGATGAAGGAGCGAGAGATCCGCCCCGTCCAGGGCTGCGTCCTGCGTCAGCCGCAGGCCGATCCCCTGCTCGGCGAGGACGGACCCGTCCGGTCGCTCGATCGCCCCGTAGACGATGGACGGCACGTTGCCGATCGCCCGGAGGGAGGCGGCGGCCGCGGCCTCGTCGTTGGCGGCCGTGGCCCGGGCGCCCCCGTGGGCGAAGACCTGGGCGACGGCCTCCAGCGCCGCTTGCTTGTCGGCGGCGTAGCGGTCGACCTCGCGCCAGACCGACAGGGCCGCCGCCAGGACGAGGGCCGCCGTGACGGCGCCGGTCACCGCCAGCGCCAGCCGGCCGGCCAGGGAACGTCTCGGCCTGAGCCACGCGAGATGCACGCTCTTCTCCTTCAGGCGGCCCGGAGGGCCCGGTCGCGGGACGGGGGCGGCGGAAGAGGCGGGATCAGGCGGCGGCGCGGATGCAGGTCCGCGTCACCATCTCCCAGCCCGCCAGGAAGGCCTCCACGCAGCGCGGATCGAAGTGGCGGCCTGCCTGGTCCGCCAGGAAGGCCCGTGCGCGCTCGAGGGGCCAGGCCGCCTTGTAGGGCCGCTCGGTCACCAGGGCGTCGAACACGTCCGCCACCGCCACGATGCGACCGGAGATCGGGATCGCCTCGCCGCGCAGGCGCTTGGGATAGCCGGTTCCGTCCCAGCGCTCGTGGTGGCTCTCGGCGATCTCGGCGGCGAGGCGCACGACGTCGGAGGTGCTGCCCTCCAGGATGCGCCGGCCGCGCTCGGCGTGCTTCTCCATCTCGGCGCGCTCCTCGACCGTGAGCGGCCCCGGCTTGAGCAGGATCGCGTCGGGAACGCCGATCTTGCCGACATCGTGCATGGTGGAGGCGAGCTTCAGGATCCGGATCTCCGCCGGATCAAAGCCGAGATTGGCGGCGATGATGCCCACGTAGCCGGCCACCCGGGCGATGTGATCGCCGGTATCGGTGTCCCGGTGCTCGGCGGCGCGCATCAGCAGGGCGATGATCTCGCGCTCCCGCGCCTCGATGACCGCGACCGCCGCCGCGACCTCGCGGGCGAGCACCGCGGCCCGGTCCTGCTCCTGCCGGTGGGCCGCGCTGATCGTCATCAGGTTGGTGATGCGCGCCTGGATCTCGACGGGATCGCAGGGCTTGCCGAGGAAATCCGTCGCGCCGGCGCGCAGGGCCTGATGGCGCAGGCTGCGCTGGTCGAGACTCGTCACCATGACGATCGGCACGTGCGCGAAGCCCGGGACCGCCCGCGCCGCCGCGATGACGTCGAGGCCGGTCAGGCCGGGCATGTCGTAGTCGGTGACGACGACCCCGATCCTGTCGACATGCGCCCGCAGGAAGTCGAGCGCCGCCCTGGGGCAGGTGAAGGCGACCGGCTCGCAGCCGGCCACGGGCTTGAGCGCCTGCATGACCAGCAGGTTGTTCATCTCGGAATCGTCGATGATCAGCGCGAGCACCGCGTCACTCCCAGACGAATGGCCGGCAGCGGAGGATCGGCATCGTGGCCTCCGCTATTGCGAGAGCAGCAGCTTGCCCGAGAGGGGGCCGACCCCCTTGGGCACCGGCACGCTCGTCGCGTCGTAATTCGCGTTCAGATAGAGATTCGGCCCCTCGTAGAGATTGACCTGCTGGGCCACGATCACCGTGTAGGCCGATTGGTCGGCAACGGGTTTGCTCGCGTCGATCACCACGCGGCCCGCCGGCAGGTAGAGCGTGCCCAACATGGTCCGCGCATTGTCGCTGATGATCCGGTAAGTCCGCATCGGCTTGGTCGCGGCCAGCGGCGGCGGCGTCGGCGCGATCGGGCTCAACAGATCCCCGAGAACGGCCTGGGTGGGGTCGACCGGATCGCTGACCACCCGCTCCTCCATCATCAGCAGGCCGGCCATGGGACCTGTGGTGGGCGCCGACAGACTGACCGTGGTCTTCTTGTCGAAGACGAGGCCGCCCTTGTTGCCGGTGAAGTAGAAGGCGACGTCGATGCCGGTCATGGCGGCATCCTTGTCGACGATGAGCGGCCCGTCCTTCATCACATAGGTGCCGGCGCGCAACGCGACGGAGGCGCTCTTGGTGATGTGCAGGCCGCCGCAATAGGTGCCCGGATCGAGGGTCACGCTCTGATCGACGAGATTGCCGCTGGTGTCGCGCTTGCTGTTGGCCGAGGCCGGGATCGCCGTGCAGGCGCCGATCGGCGGTGGCGCCCGATCCTTCAGGGGATCCTGGATGGGCGGACAGCTCGTCTGCGGCGGCGGGGCAAAATTCGCGCGGGCGCCGTCGAAGCCGCCCGCGGTGCAGATGGTCTGCGCCCGGGCATAGGCGTTGTCCTTGCCGACCATGCCGCGAGGGCTCAGCGAGTTGCTGTAGAGCGAACAGTCCTGGGCCGTGACCTCGGCGCTCTTCTCCAGTTCGAAGGCCCCGTCGGCGAGCGGATCCAGCGTGAGCAGGCACAGGCGCATCTTGCCGACGACGCGCGCCTTCGAGCGCACCGCGACCTTGACCATCGGCACGCCGACGAAGCCGCCGAAGGCGAGCTTGACGGTCTCGTCGACCGTCACGGCGACGCTGGTCCTGTCGTCCGCCACGTCGACCTGGAGCGCATACGGGCTCTCGGTGCGGGGCGCCGCCTGGGCCTGGATCGTGTCGACCACGATACTCTTGGCCGCCGCCGAGGTCGCGACAGCCAGCTTGAGGTAATTGCCCGCCGCCAGAACGCCGGCATCGGCCGCGTTCTGGAGCTGGCTGCGCCGGGAGGCGAGGCGGGCATAGTCGATGCCGCCGCCGGTCAGGCCGAGCAGCACCACGGCGCTCAGACCGAAGGTCAGGGCCACCGAGCCGGACCGGTCCGCCAGGGCGCGCGAGCCGATGCGGAGCGCTCTCCAGAAGGGTAAAATGGGCAGTTCTCCCCGGGCGGGATCGGTGCGGCCATCGCGACGGCACCAACCGCCGACCCGACCTGGCTAGCGCCGAGCTCCTAAGAATCCGTCGCGTTGGAACGCCAAAATGCCAGCGCCGCCCGTCCGGCCACGCTTGGCTGTGAAAATCGTCGGACCCCTTGCAGATCGAAGACCGCTCGCCCCGGAACACAGGGCCGCGATACAAGCAGAAGAGTGTATAATCGAATTATATACAACTAAAGCGCGAAAAGACAGTCCTCCACAGACTCGTCGCCGCCGAACCTCGATAAGGTGGCAAATTCTACTCATGTTTGAACGTTTTCTAAACGAGCCGATCTTACATCTAGCTTCGTCCGGCCGTTGAGCTGGGACGGCAGCAGGCACAGGACCTGCAGAGTTCGTTTGTCATGATGGGCATCTTGCGGCGCGTCGCGACTGTCTGGCGCACACGCGAGCCGGGCGGCCGGGCTGGCACCGACGGAGGGATCCGACGGCTGCGCGGCCACCGCGGCGGCGCCTCGGCGGTGGAGTTCGCGCTCCTGGCGGCGCCGTTCCTGGCACTTCTGGGCGTCGTGGCGGAATCCGGCGTCGTCGCCATCGAGCAGCAGACCCTCGATATCGCCGTCGACCGCAGCGTGCGCCAGCTGCGCACGGGCGCCTTTCAGGACGGCGCCGACGGCAGCGATCCAAGCCAGCGCTTGCGCAAGCTCGTCTGTGCCGGCCCGTCGGCGCTGTTCCCCTGCGCCGATCTGCGCCTCGACGTGTCGCGGACGGCTTCGTTCTCGGCATCGCAGCCGGCGGAGCCGTTCGACAAGACCACGAAGACGTGGACGACGGGCTTCGGCACCCGGTTCGAATGCCCGCAGGGCGGCGATACGGTGACGGTCCGGGTCGCCGTGCCGGTGATGCGCCTCTTCCAGATGCTGGACTTCACCGGGCGGATCATGTCCGACAAGTCGCAGCTGCTCGTCACCACCGAGATCTTCCGGGCCGAGGATTACGAGCCCAAACCGTGCTGAGCCTCCGTCCCCGCGCGGGCCTGACCGGCCTGATCGGCAGCCGGGACGGCGTCAGCGCGATCGAGTTCAGCGTGATCGCGCCGATCCTGCTGCTGATCCTGATGGGGTCAATCGAGTTGCCCCGCGCCTTCATGATCGGGAAGCGGCTCGACAACGCGTCGGCCACGATGGCGGATCTGATCGCCCGCGGCAGCTACGCCGACCTGAAACCGGTCTTCGCCGCGACCAGCGCGATCTCCAACCCCTACGACGTGAGCGGCGCGAGCATCGTGCTGACGGCCGCGGGCACCTACAGCGACGGCAGCTCGGCGACGACCAAGGTCTGCTCGAGTGCCGAATCCAATGGGCAGGCCTACGCGGCCGGCACCTCCCTCGGCCCACCGCCCCCGGGGATGACCCGAAACGGCGATCGCTTCGTCGTGTCGGAGGTGACGATGATCTATAATCCGATCTTCCCGGTGCTCTCGAAGCTGACCCGGTGGACCTTCCGGTCCAGAAAGGTCTGGCCGGTGCGCGGGGGCGAGATCTACAACGGACAGAGCGAGGTGGTTCTGCCCGGCGGCAAGCCCTGCCCGGCCTGAACGGGCGGACGGTGGCAGGCCCGTCAAGCGGAGGCCAATCCTCCGCGGCAATCCGGTCGGCGATGGAGGATGGCGCCTGCGGCACGCAGGACGGGGTGCGCGGGCACGGCGGCGGTCTTCCAAGCGCGGCGCGGGCGATCCGGCGACGCGGCCGGCGCCACCGGATGGACCCGGTGGCGCCGGATCGCGGCCATCGCCCGCCTCAGCGGGTCGAGACCGCGGTGGCGACGACCCGCCGCGAGGCCGGGCTCGCCGGGACAAGACGCGGCGTCGTGGTCAGCTCCGAGGCCGGACGAACCGCGGCGGTGGGACGCGCCTGCTCACGGTAGAGCGGGGGAGTCAGCGCGATGGTCTCGTCGGCCAGGGCGGTGCCGATCATCGGAACGGCGGCGAGGGCGGCGAGAACGATGGTGCGAACGGTCATGATGCGAAGTCCTCTCGTTGTCCGGGTCGTGCCCGGCTTCGAGGGGGTATTTACGTTGCAGAGCAACATGATCCAAACAGATGCAATCGATACCGCATATCGATGCGATCAATGTTTGCCGTGCCGATTCCGTTTCCGAGCGACTAGGCAGGCGGACCTTGCCGCCTGCGCCTCATCGACCGGTCGGCTCGAGGAGACCGCGCTCTGGGAGCCGGCCGATGCATCGCCAAGGATCGGCCGACCGGAAGGACGGACCGAGTTCATACAATATTAAACCGCACACCCGAAGGTCGGTCAGCCCATTGAATGTTTGTGAACCCACAGAGACTTAACGCGTAAAAGTTTATCTTTTCGCGCGGAAGGAGACGGCCCGTTGCTGGTTGCTGCCCTGCTCTTCGCGGTGGGCGTATGGGAGGGCTGGCGGTATCGGGCAGCGGTTCTGATAGCCAGCTCGATGCTGGTCAGCATCGGGTGGCTGGGCCTGTGGGCCTTCGTATGGACGCATCTCGACGCCGAGAAGATCCTATTGCTGTTCGCCTATCTCACCGCCCATCAGGCCGGGTATCTTGTCGGCGCCTATCTCGGGGCGGATTTCGGCGAAGATTCTTGACCGAACGGATCGTCGGCCCGCGGGCTGCAATCATCGTGGCGATGTCGACGCCAGGTTGACGCAGTGGCGCAGACAGGCCGGCGGGGCGATCGAAGACGAAGCCGCGATGCGCAACCCGTTCTCCGGGCGCCGCCACCGGCCGCCAGAGCTCAGTGGCCGAGTTCCACCGGGATGCTGAGATCGACGATCCCGTCCCCGCTCAGGAGAGCGGGCGGCGGGGCGGAGGTCGGGCTGATCCCCTGCAGGGCGCGGAGCGCGCGCTGATCGAGTTTCGGCGAGCCCGAACTCTGCTCGATCTCCGCGCTCTGCACCGCCCCGTCCGGACCGATCTGGACGTGGACCAGCACGGTTCCGCCGCCCCGAGCCGTACCCGATCCCCTCTGAGCGCGGTCGGCGGCATCGATCCGCGTGACGAGGTCCGAGAGCCAGGCCCGCACCGCGGGTCCTGGAGTCGCCTGCGCTCCGCTCGCCAGAGCCAGACCGAACACAACAGCACCGGACATCAGGACGCGCGGCGACATGGGAAACGGTGGCTCCCTGAGCCCAGGATCGAGGGGCGACCCTACGCCCCGAACGGGCCGCTTGCGACCCCGATCCCGTGTCGCCGTCACGCGACGGCGGCGGTTTTCCAGCCTTTCGGGCCGGCGGCGGCCAGCATGACGTCGTCGCTACCGATCTCGAGGCCGGTATAGCCCAGCATCTGCGCGAGTTGCGTCCGGGCCCGCCAGACCCGGCTCTTCACCGTGCCGATCCGGCACCGCATGATCGCGGCGGTCTCCTCGTAGGTCAGGTTCTCGATCGCCACGAGCACGAGCGCTTGCCGCATCGGCGGCGTGAGACGACCGAGGGCCGCCTGGACGTCGCTCAGGTCGAGATGGCCGCCCTGCTCGGGCAGCGAGACCATCCGCTCCGCCTGCGCTCCATCCTCGTCCTGCACCTCGCGCCCGTGCCTCCGGTGCTCGTTGTAGAACGCGTTGCGCATGATCGTGAACAGCCACGCTTCCAGGTTGGTGCCCGGTACGAAGCTGGCGCGCGAGCGCCAAGCCCGCAGAAGCGTGTTCTGCAACAGGTCGTCGGCACCGACGTGGTTGCGCAGCAGCGAGCGCGCGAAGCGCTGCAGGTTCGGCACCATGCCCAGGAGCGAGGCCTGGAATTCCTTCTCACGGCCGTCTTGCGCCTCGCCGAAGGCACCGTCCAGCAACCTCAGCAGTTCGGCGAAGCGCTCCGCGATCGTCGGCTCAACGGCGTCCTGCGCGTAAGTCGCCGCCAGCAGATGGCCGAGATGAGATTGCACGCTGTCGGGGAGCCGGGGCGCCGGTGGGTCGATTGTATCAGCGTCCAGCAAGACTCCGAGCATGATAGCCGATCACCTGAACAGGATGAAAACATGATTTCGGATATTAATCCCGGAATATGTCACACTCGCCGCAACATAGATCAGCCAATACGAATATATATGGACAGAAACATGCCGGTCGGCGCGGCGGACACGAGAAACGCCCCGGAACGAGGAGGGTCTCGATGGCATTGGACGCGCTGAAAAACGCTACGCCCCGGCGCCGAATCTGTGGCGACGCCGTCCGAGACCGCGCCGCTCCGCATGTCGTCTTCGACACGGGGTCAGGCGCGGCGGGTTGAACACAAGGATCGACTCCATGACCAGACTCTCGGATCTCGAGATGGATCCCGCCTTCCAAGAAGCCGTCAGCGCCGTACGAGGCGCGGCCAGCACCTTGAGCGGTCGCGCCGTGACGGCCGCTGAGGCCCGCTTTCTCGTCGGCATCGCCCTGACGACCTTTGCGCATGCCGGTGGCCTCGAGGAGCCGAGCCGCGGCCGGCTCGCCCGCTTCGCGGCGCGCAGCGGCCCGGACACGGCCGTCGGGACGCGGACCCGGCACTGAGCCACCGCCGGCCAACGGGAGACGCCCGGACCGCAGATCCGAACGCCGCTCCGGTCTCAGGCATCGCGGGCCGCCGACGCCCGACCCGGATCGCGCGCCACCACGCGCAAGCCCGCAGTGCCCCCCTCGGTGCCATGCGGGCCGACGATCGGGAGGTGCCCCTCGGGGGGCCCGGCCGCCGCCCGGATCCGCCGGATCTCGTCGCGGCCGTGCCGACCGGCCGCGACCCTCGCCGACTGTGCCGCGTGGTCCGCCCCGCGCCCCGACCGATGGACCGCAGGGCGCGGATCCCTCCGAGGAAAACGCCTCGACCGGAGGGCGCGCGGATCGGAGCGTCCGGTCGATCAGCCGATCTGCTGGGACTCGGCGCCGCTGTCGGGCCGCGCCGGGCCGAGCACCGGCTCCTCGCCCATCGGCTGGTTCTGGACGACGCTGAACGTGCCCTTGCCGTCGAGGGAGGGGCCCTGCGTCCAGCGGCCGGCCGGCGGCGGCGAACCGTCCGCCGACGTCCCGAAGAAGGCGTAGTTGAACTTCTGGTTCTCCTTCTCCTGCGGGAAGGAGTTCGGGATCGGCAGGGTGCCCGCGTGGCCGCCGAGTTCCTCGATCACCGCCAGCCATTGCTGCTGGTGCATGGTGTCGCGGGCGATGAGGAAGCTCCACATGTCCCGCATGCCGGCGTCGGTCGTGGCGTTGTATAGCCGCACTGCGAGGACGCGGCCGGTGCTCTCGGCGGCGACGTTGCAGTACATGTCGGCCGCAATGTTGCCGCTGGCGTAGACGTGGCTCATGTCGAAGGGCAGGCCGTCGGAATTGCCCGGGAAGGCGGCCATGCCGGTGGACAGCAATGTCTTGTGCAGCATGCCCTCGGCGATGTGGCGCGGGTTCTCACCGCCCATGATGGCCCCCACGATCGCGTCGGCCGCCCCGGCCTCCTGCACCTTGGTCGGCGCGTTCTCAAGATTCAGCGCGACCGCCGTCGCGAGCATCTCGATATGGCCGAGTTCCTCGGTCGCGGTGGCGAGCAGCATGTCCCGGTACTTCGTGGTCGGAGCACGATTGCCCCAGGCCTGGAAGAAGTACTGCATACAGACCCGGATCTCACCTTCGATTCCGCCGATCGCCTGCTGGAGCATGCGGGCATAGATCGGGTCGGGGCTGTCGACCTTGACCGGATACTGAAGACGCTTGTCGTGATAGTACATGGTATCTGTCCCTCGCGAGAGGCACGGCGTGCTCAAGCCCACCGCACGATCGGCCGTCGGCTCGGCACCCCCGTGGGAGCATCGAGCCTCTCACCCTGTCCAACCCCGCGTCAGAACGACGGTTCGATTCCTCGATCTATTTATAACGAACAATATTTGGTCAAAGCTATTTTCTTAAGCTCGATCAGGCTATTGGCACGGTCAATCTCGATCATTCCCGCGCCAGAACATCTCGTATTACATAACGTATG
This sequence comes from Methylobacterium sp. XJLW, assembly GCF_003254375.1. Lineage (NCBI taxonomy): Bacteria > Pseudomonadati > Pseudomonadota > Alphaproteobacteria > Hyphomicrobiales > Methylobacteriaceae > Methylobacterium > Methylobacterium sp. XJLW. Next base: position 4,520,675 of record NZ_CP016429.1, read on the forward strand.
TTAAGGGAGACCAACCCCGGTTCAGGGCGCTTGGCAGGCGCCTCCGGCCGGGCACCGTGCAAGCGTCCCCGGTCCGGCAGTCGCGGCCCGTGCGGCCTCACGAGGATGCCGCACCGACGTCCCGGAGCTCAGAGGAGCCCGGCTCGGCGGGCGAGCATGATCGCGAAGGCGAGGCAGGCGGCGAGGCTGACCCCCAGCATGGCGACGTTCGTCCAGAAGCGCACCGGCCGGCTGGAGCCTTCGATCCCGCTGGCGCGCAGCCGGACCCACGGCACATACAGGTAGAGAGCGATCAGCGTCAGGATCAGAAACGCGAAGGTGGCGAGCCGGCCGGTGATCAGGGCCGCGCCGGCCAGGACCGCCCAGCCGAAGACGAGGCCCAGCATGGTGAACAGGGCTGTCGAGTTCACGTCCGCACGTCCCCTTCCGCGGATGATGTCGGCAGGGCAGCCGCTGCGATCCTCAGTCTGCGCCGGGACCCGTCGAGGAACCCGCAGCGTCAGCCGGACCGGTGATCAGATCGAGAAGGTTTCTGGTGCTGCGAGAGAGGATTGAACTCTCGACCTCTTCATTACCAATGAAGTGCTCTACCACTGAGCTACCGCAGCAGGTGACCGGGGCGCCCCCGCGGGGGGCGTGTCCGTCCGGCCGAGTGGGGCCATAACGGATCGCCGCCGCGTTGGCAACGCCGTGTTGCGCTTCCGCGCATTTTACGTGCGCGATGCGGCCCGGATCAGGGCCGCGAGGCCCGGCTCGGAGACCGCCTCGGCGGCTTCCACCGGTGTGAACCAGCGCAGGTCCCGTTGACGCGCCTCGGGAAAGTCCTTGAGCTGCTTGCGCACCTCGAGGGGAAAGACCTTCACTTGGCACAGGACGGTGTCGAGGTTCCTCAGGCGCTTCTGGTAGAGGTAGAAGCCGATCGGACGCTTGCCGACCGCACCGCGCAGGCCCGCCTCCTCGTAGGCCTCCCGCGCGGCCGCCTCGAACGGCTTGCGCCCCTTCATCGGCCACCCTTTCGGGATGACCCACCGACGGCTTTCCCGCGACGTCACCAGCAGGATCTTGGGCTGGCCATCCCGCCCGCGCCGGAACGGCAAGGCTCCCACCTGCCGACGCGGCTCCCCGTCATCGTCGTTGAGGGTCATGGTCGCACCGCGCGAGGCGGAAGGCTGCCCCGACCCGGCGTCATCGACGCCGCGTGCGGGCTCTGTGCAGTCTGGCGGATGATCGGACCCTCGGTCGACGGCTCTGAGCACACGCTATAGGGCGAGCCGGCACATTCAACTGCCAGTAGACGAACGGCGCGACCTCTCCGTGAAGTCGCGCCGGTCCTGTCATGATCTGCGGGGATGATCGGCGCTTGGCGCGGCCGGTCATCCCATCCGACGAACGGCGCGATCCGCCGATCCCGGCGGCAGCGCTGCGGCCGCCATCCCGGCCGAGACCGGATCGGCGCCGGCGGTCTTCGCGCTGGCTGCCTTCGCCGGCAGGACGGTGGGTACAGGCACCGGCGTTCCCGGTCCGGTGGCGACCGCTGCAGAGGCCGATGCAGAAGACAGTGCAGAAGCCGACGGGGCGACCGATCCGGGGACGGGCGCAGAGGGGCGCGTCGCGGCCGGGACGAGGGCCGGGGCGGCCGACTCCGCTTCCGGCTCCACCGCGGGTGCGGCGGCCAGAGTGTTCGGCGGCTCGCGCCACGTGAAGGCGTCGAGGCGTCCGGTCACCGGCGAGACCGGCGCCCAGGTTTCGGTGGCGATGCCATCGGCGATCCAGACGCGGTCGCGCGGGGCGCGGGCGGCCCGGGCCAGCCACTCGCGGGCCTGGCCGGAGGCGGCGCCGTGTTCGGCCTCCTCGATGGCCGCCATCATCAGGCAGGCGCGGGCGGTCGGCCGGTCGGTGAGCAGGGGCTTCACGGCCTCGCGGGCCCGCTTGTAATCCCGCGCGTCGAGGGCGGCCTGCCCCAGGGCGAGCCGGGATTCCGGATCCCAGACGGACAGCTTCGCCAGGACCTCGGCGCGGGCGAGACGGTCGCGGACCGAATCGCCGGGCCGCAGCCCGAGATAGACCTTGGCGAGGTCGGGATGGGGATTGGCCTTCCAGGCCGCCTCGACGATCCGGGCCGCCTTCTTGACGTCGCCGCGGCGGGCGAGGAGGCGTCCGGCGATGCAGGCCGCCGGGACGAGATCGGGGGCGAGCTTGACCGCCTGCAGGATGCGCTCCGCGGCGAGTTCCGGCTCGCCGGCCTCGCGCTCGCCGGCGATCGCGGTCAGCAGCACGGCCCGCTGCCGCCGGGCGGTGGCCTTGTCGATCAGGCCGAGGGACGAGCGGCGCTCGATGGTCTCCAGGGCGGCGGCCCAGTCGCCGTCGGCGCTCTGCGCCTCGAGCAGGGCCTCGTTGGCCCAGGTGACGCTCGGCGCGAGGCGGGCAGCCTCGGTGGCGTAGGCGCGGGCGGCCGTCTCGTCCTCCCGGCGCCGGGCCTCCACGAACAGGCCGCGCAGGCCCAGGACCCGGGTCTCGGGATCGTCGACCATGCGCTGGAAGGCGCTTTCGGCGGCGTCCCGGTCGCCGGAGATCTGCGCGGCCTGGGCCTTGAGCAGCAGGGTCAGCGGCTCGGTGCCGAGGAGCCGCTCGGCGTCGCCCGCGAAGCGGCGGGCCGCCAGGGGATCGCCCGAGCCCACCGCCACCATGCCGCGGGAGAGGGCGGAGAGGCCCTTGGCGCGGCGCCGCTCGGCGGAGCCGCGGACCAGGGCCTCCGGCAGGCCGATGACGCCGCGCACGATCGCCCAGAGCACGCCCAGGACGATCGCCGCCGCGATCACCCCGACGAGGGCGACCGCGAGGCTGGTGCCGATCTGGTAGCCGTTCCAGACGACGGTGACGGTACCGGGCCTGTCGGCGATCCAGACCGCTCCGAAGGCGGCGAGTGCGAGCAGGGCCAGGAAGGCGAGGGCGCGCCACATGGGGTCAGTGTCTCCTGTCGGCGGCCGGCTGGCGGCCGTCGCGGGGGGCGGGAGGAGCGGGGCGCCTGCGCGTCCGCTCGGAGAGGGTGCGGCCGCGCAGGGCGCGGATCGGGTCCGTCACCGGACTAGCGCCCGGGGGCGGCCTGGGCCGGTTGGGCGGCGCCGACCGGCAGGGCCTTGAAGGCGCTGTCGAGGAGGGTGCGCACGGCCTGCTCGGCCTCGGCCCGGGCCTTCAGCTTGGCACCGAAATCGCCGGCCGGCTCCTGGGCCTCGGCCGGGAGCGCCGCGAAGGCCGCCGAGGCCGCCGTGAGGTCGCCGCGGTCGAGGGCCGCCTGGACCTTGCCCTCCGGAGCGTCGGAAGCCTCGGGGGCGGGCGCGTCGGCCTTGCGGATCTGCACGAGACCGTCGGCCATGCTGAGGAGCTTGGAGCGGAAATCCCCGGTCTCCGCGGCGCTCTTGGCCCGCTGCGCCTGCCGCTTGGCCGCGATCCGCTCGGCGATCGGCCGGAACGTGTCGGCGAGATCCGCCGCCGAGGGCGCGCCGCCCTCGGCGAAGGGGGCGAGGGCCTTGGCCTGCGCTTCGGTGCCCGGATCGAGCTTGCGCAGGGTCGCCAGCGGCTCCGCATAGGCCGTGCCGGATTCCAGGGCGGCCGCCACGCGATCGGCGACCACGACCCGGAGAGCCGCCTGGACGGTGCTAGCCTCGGCGCGCTGCGCCACGCTCTTGTCCAGCGCTGCGATCTGATCGGCCTGCTCCTGCAGACGCCGATCCACCGCCTTTGCGGACTCGGCGGCCTGGGTCTGTCCCGCCTCAGCGGCGGTGCGGCTCGCCTGAGCGGCGGCCTGGACCGCCTCCGTGGCCGCCTTCACCCGCGCGTCGAGGGCCTGTTGCAGCGCGTCGAGGCGTTGACCGAGCGCCGCGTCGGCCTCGGCATTCGCCTTGGTCTTCTGCTCCACCTCGCCCTGCAGCGCCGCGATCTTCCGGGACGCGTCCTCGGCCGCCCCCTTGTCGCCGCCAGCGTCTTCCACCGCCTTCAGGCGGGTCTCGAGATCGGCGATCTGCTTCGCGTTGTCCTGGACCACGCCGAGCTTCGCGCCCGCCGACTGGTCCCGGCCCGGCTCCTGGCCGGGCTCCTCCTGAAGCGCGGCGACGCGCTGGTCGAGGTTGTCGAGGCGAGCGACGAGATCCGGCGGCACGGCCGGCGCCGCACCGGAGGCCTGGCCGTCCGTCGCGGCCGCCGGCGCCGCGCCGGCCTTGTCCAGGGCCTGCTTGGCGCTCGATTCCGCGGTGGCGACGCGCTTGTCGAGGGCCGCCAGCGCATCGCGCGGGGCCAGCCCGTCAAGGCGCTTGTCAAGGGACGCGATCTGGCTGGAAAGCCGTTGATCCAGGGCGTTCAGGCGCGGATCGGGACCGATCCCGGCCTTCTCGGCACCGAACAGCAGGCCGGCGCCGATCACGCCGCCGAGCAGCCCGGCAGCGGCGATCGATCCGAACCCGGCCCGCGCCCGGGCAGACGATCCAGCCGCAGGTCTGGCCGGATCGACGGAGGCCGCCGCGGGGATCGGCCCCTTCGGCGCCTCCTTGCCATCCCTCGGGGCATCCTTGGAGGCGTCCTTGGCCGCATCCTTGCCGGCCGACGGCGGATCGGAGATGCGCTTGGCCTTGAGGTCGATGATCGGACCGGCCGTCACCGCACTGGCGGCCGCCGGACCCGCGGCACCCGAAGCGGGACCGCCCGGACGGGGACCGCCCTGGGGGCCGGTGCCGGGCTGGGCGGCCTTCGGATCGGCCGTCGCCCCGGTGGCCGCCGACGCGGTGGCGGAGGCCGTCGACGACGATGCCGTTGCCGACGACGAGGTGGTCGTGCCCGGCTTCGTCTCGAACCTGTCGGACCCGGCCTTGAGCGCATCGGGCTTGGCGCCGGGCGGCTGGGCGGCCGGGCCGGACGACGGCTTCAGGCCGTCGGTACCGGGCCCCGGCTTGCCGCCGTCGGGGCGGGCGTCGCTCGTACCGGGCTTGGCGGACACGACGGGCTCGGTCGCCGGCTTGGGCGGTGTTCCGAGCGGGGATCCCTGCGGTCCCTTCACGGTCTCGGCCGGACCCGGGGCACTCGGCTTCGCACCGGCGGCGGTGGACGCCGAGGATGTCGAGGCCGACGCCGAGGCGGTGGACGCCGATGTCGCGGGCGACCGGGACGCGCCCCCGGGCGGCGTGGACGATCCGGGCTTGCCGGGCGCGGCGTCCGGCTTCCGACCGCCGGGACCGGGCTTGTCGGCGTCGCTGGGTGGTGGCGTCACGGGCAAGTCCTCCAACTCTTCGGCGTCGCCGCGCCCCCCTAGCACCGCGGCGGCGCCGGGCGCGAGGGCGAGATACGGCGGCCCGGCCTCCCTGTCACCGCACGGCTAACCCGGTGGCGGCGCCAGGGCGTCGAGCAGATCCGCTTCGCGCGGGCGTGTCGCGACGAAATGGACCGGAACACCGGCGGCTTCCAGGGGGGCCGCGACATCCGACGATAGGCAGTAATGCCCCAGGCGGCGGAAAGCTCCGCCATGACCCGATCCATCCGCGAGGGCGAGGGCGACGGCGGCGCTGCGCCGGGAATAGTGAAGGGCGGCTTCGAGGCGTCCCGCGGCGAGCTCGAGGCCCACCGCCTGCGGGAGCGTCCGCAGCGCCTCGGCCCGGTAGGCGACGAAGGTGGTGATCCGGAACCCCGCGGCCATCAGCGTTGCCGCCGGCTCCGGCTTTCGCTCGGCCCCGGTCGCGTGGAGAAGGGATTCGCCGGGCGCCAGGGCATCCGCCACCAGGGCGGCGAGGCCGGCGGCATCGCCCGGCCCCTCGCGCACGGGACCGAGGCCGGCCGCGCGTGCCAGCGCAGCCGTCCGCGCACCGACGGCGAAGACCGGGAGACCGCGCAGGGGCGGCGCGTCCCGGATCGCCGGCACCGCGTTGGCGCTGGTCAGGAGCAGGGCGGCGAAGGGTCCCGCGGGCGGTGCCGCCGCGGTCGGCCGCACCGCCAGAACGGGCGCGACGAGCGGCGCGTGGCCCTGCGCCGCCAGGGCCGCTCCGGTCCGTGTCGCCCCCGGCTCGGGCCGTGCCACCCAGACGCGCACGGGCTAGGTGTCCAGCGTGAGGCGGACGCCGTGATGCGCGGTGCCGCCGGGGGCGAGCAGACGCTGCGAATCGCGCTCGGCGAGGTCGCCCGCGAAATCCGACCAGTCGGCGTAGCCGGTCCAGCATTCCAGCGACAGGAACGGCGCGGTGGGCTTGGTCCAGACCGCCAGATGGGGAAAATCCGCCATCTCCATGCGGATCGCCCGTCCGGGGCCGGTGAAGCGCATCCAGCGGCTGCGGGCGTTCCGGAACACGAAGGCCTCGGTGAAGAGGGCCGGATCGAGGGGCAGCGTGTCCCCGGCGAGGGGGATCGGCTGCTCGTCGCGCAGCAGCAGGCCGCCTGGGCCGACCTGGGGCGCGAAGGGCCGCTCCGCCTGCTCGAAGGCCACCGCGTAGCCGCCGTCCCGGGCGCGGGTGCCCCCCGCGAAGGGCCACGGGAAGGCCGGGTGGAAGCCGAGGGCGTAGGGCAGGGGGACGTCGCCGGGATTGGCGACGGTCACGTCGAGGTCGAGACCCGCCGGACGGACCCGCGCGGTGATATCGAGGCGGAACGCGAAGGGATAATGCGCCCGCGTCTCGGGGCCGTCGGTCAGGCGCAGGGTCACCGCGTCGGCGCTCCGGTCCACCACCGCGAAGGGCAGGTCGCGGGCGAAGCCGTGCTGGGCCATCGGGTAGCGCTCCGACCCGACCGTCACGTGCCCGCCCGCCGAGGCGCCGACGACCGGGAAGAGCCAGGGGGCGTGCCGGTTCCAGTGCTCGGGATCGCCGCTCCAGAGATACTCGGTCCCGCCGACCCGCCAGGAGACCGGCTCGGCCCCGTGGGTCGCGAGGGTCGCGGTTGTGCCGTCCGGTGCGGTCAGCTCGATGCGCGTGGTCACGGTGCTCTCCCGGTCTGCCTCGGAGAGCCGAGGTAACGGAGGCGGGGCCGGACGCAAGGGGCCAGCAAGGGCCGGCTCACGCCGCCGTGCCGAGCCCCGGCAGGACCGCCTCGGGCGGCCCGGAAGCGACGATCCGGCCCGCCTCCAGGACGTGGACCGCGTCGGCGCCCTCCAGGGTCGACAGCCGGTGGGCGATCAGGATCAGCGTCCGCCGGCCCGACAGGGCGCGGAGTGCCCGCATCACGGCGCCCTGCGTCTCGTCGTCGAGGGCGGAGGTCGCCTCGTCGAACACGATGACGTCCGGGTCGTGGTAGAGCGCCCGGGCGATGCCGATGCGCTGGCGCTGGCCGCCGGACAGCCGGGCCCCGCGCTCGCCGACCCGCTCCGCGTAGCCGTGGGGCAGGGCGGCGACGAAGTCGTGGGCGCCGGCGAGCCGCGCCGCCCGCTCGACGGCGGCGAGGTCCGGCGCGTCGAGGCCCAGGGCGATGTTCTCCGCCACGGTGCCGTCCACCAGGAACACCTCCTGCGGGACGTAGCCGATCCGATTCTGCCAAGCGGGCAGGGTCCCGGCATCGAGGGGGCGGCCGTCCACGGTGATCCGCCCGGCGGTCGGGCTCAGGACGCCGAGGATCAGTCCGGCGAGCGTCGACTTGCCCGAGCCGGTCCGCCCGGCGAGGCCGACCGTGGTGTTGACCGGGATCGTCAGGTCGATCCCGGCGAGGGCCGGACGCCCGGTGCCGTAATCGAAGCCGAGACCCTCGAGCCGGATCGCCCGGGCGAAGGGCAGCCTGTCCGCGGTGCGGGGCGGGGGCTCCCGCTCGTCGGCGAGCTCGTCGACGATCACCCGCACCGCCGGCAGGGTGAAGCGCATCAGCGCCACCGAGGTGAAGATGTTCTGGAAGGCCGGCAGCATGCGGTAGCCCGCAAAGGCGAACAGGCCGAGGAGCGGCAGGATCCCGGCGACGTCGAGCCCCTGGGCGAGCGCGAACAGCACCACCACGATCACCCCGCCGAAAGCCAGGGCCTCGATGACGAAGCGCGGCATCTGGCCGGTGAGCTGGCTCGCCGCGGTGGCGAGGGCGTAGGCCCGGGCCGGGGCGTCGAACCGAGAGGCGAACGCCTCCGCGCGCCCGTAGAGCTTCAGCTCGGTGAGCGCCCCGAAGGTCTCCTGCACGATCCGGAAGCGGGCCTCGTTGTCGGCGACGGTGCGGCTGCCCAGCCGGGCGAGCCGGGCGCGCATCACGAGGAAGATCCCGACATAGAGTCCGCCGAAGCCGCCCCCGAGGATCAGCGCGAGCTGCGGCGCGTAGGCCAGCAGGAAGGCGATCACCGCGAGCGCCGAACTCGCCCGCGAGGCGAGCACCGTGGCGGGCGTCAGCGCGCCGATCACCAGCCGGTCGGTCTCCGACAGCACGTTCTTGGCAAGCTCGGCGCTGTTGGCTTTCGCGAAGAACAGCCGCTCCCGGTCGAGGTAGCGGAACAGCAGCCGCCGGCTGAAGCCGTAGCCGGCCAGATGGGTGAACCGGAGCTGCGCGTAGGTCAGCCCGGCATTCACCAGCGCGGTGACGAGGATCGCCGTAAGCGCCGCGCCGCCGGTGACCAGCAGGAAGCTGCGCTCGTCGGTCAGGCCGAGGACGCTCCGGGCCTGGGCCAGATAGGGGACCCGGGTCGCCGCCGACGGATCCCCGACCAGCGTCAGGAACGGGATCACCGCGGCGACGCCCACGACCTCCAGCAGCGCCGCCGCCGCGAGCCCGAGAGCGATCAGGGCGAGGCGCCGCCGGTCGGCGGCCCGCATGGCCCGGACGAGGTCGATCAGCGCGCGCATGGCGTCGCGGGTGTCAGCGGGACGGCTCGCATGGTCGGCCGGGCTTAAGCGCGCCGTCCCGGCCTGTCCACGCCGGGGCTCAGCCGAGCTTCTTGAGGGCGCCGAGATCCACGTCGCCGTCCTGGCTGGTGAAGGTCAGGGTCTTGGCGGTCCCGTCCGCCTGCGCGACGCCGCCGATCCGGTGGTCGCCGCTGTCGTAGGTCGAGACCTGCCCGTCGCGGTCGATCAGCAGGCGGCGCTTGTCGGGGAAGAAGGCATATTTCATCCCGTTCTGCGCGCCGCTGGTCGCGGGCTCGCCGAGATCCTTCGGCCACCAGGGCTTCATGCCCTTCATCGGTTCCATGGGCTTCATGGGTTCCATAGGCTTCATCGGTTCCATCGGCTTCATCGGTTCCATGGCGCGCACCTCCTGCCGGTCGAGAGACAGGAGGACGCGGCAGGAGAGGAAGGGTTGCATGCGTCCCGCCCGCCGCGGCGGACCTCACAGCGGCGGGAGGCCCGGCGCCGGCCGCTTGCGCACCTGACCGTCGAAGCCGACATGGAGCTGCTGCTCGCGCCCGTCCCGGTCCTTGGCGGCCACCTCCAGATGACGCGGACCGCGGCCCGTGACCCGCACGTCGCTGTAGCCCGCCGCCTGGACCGATGCGGTCAGGGCGGTGGTGTCGAGCTTCGGCCCGAGACCGAGCCGGTCCTTGGCCCAGTCCAGGCTCCCCGTCGGCGGACCGCCCGCCGGCCCGAGCAGCAGCGTGCGCCCGTCCCCGTGGGTCAGGATCCGGGCATGCAGGAAGCCGGTCTCGAAACGGCCCTGCACCGTCACGGTCTCGCCCTTGGCGACGAGGCCGCCGTCCTCGCCCTCGCGACCCGTCTCCACGAGCGCGCGCCCGGTCCCGTCCTGCACCACGAACTTGTTGCCGAAGATCTCCGCGACCTCGCCCTTGATGGCCGTCGCGCCCGAGGGGGCCAGGGCCTGGATCGCCACCGGCGCGACCGGCGTCGGCTGGAACGGCGTTCCCTGCGCCAGGGACAGGCCGACGGCGCCGAGCGCCAGCGGCAGCGCCACCGCGCCGACCACCCAGGTCCGTCGCGGGATCGCCTTCGACGCCGGCGCGGCGGCTTCGGGCTCGCGGATCTCCCGCGCGGTCCCGTCGATGGTCTTGTCGTCGCTCATGATCTCATCCTCTGAAAGGGTCCGGATCCGCTCGATCCGATGCCCCTTCGTAGGGCGCCGCCGGCAATCCGGTCTGAACCGCGCGGTTCAGGCCCGGTTAAACGCGCCGCCCTAGAGCGCTTCGTGTGGAACCCGTGCGCGTTCAAAGGCTTGGCAGCGGGTGCTGATGCGGGCCGGCAGCTCGGCGCCCGCGTGGCCGTCCCGGCGGCCCAGGTGAGACAACGGCCCTAAGTCCTGGCGGCGGCAGGGTTCGCGGCCGCGGCCGCGGGTGAAATCAGCCGGATGCCCGGCGCATCGCTCCGGCGGCGGTCGAAACCGGCCATCGGGGGCCAGACGGGGAGATCAGACGCGTGAAGATCCTGCTGGTGGAGGACGACGCGGCCCTCGCGGCGGAGGTCGCCAAGGTCCTGCGCGCCGAGAATTTCGTGCTCGACCACGCCGCCACCGGCGAGGACGCCCAGCATCTCGGCGAGACCGAGGGCTACGATGCCGTCGTGCTCGATCTCGGCCTGCCGAAGGGCGACGGCGTCTCGGTCCTGCGGGCCTGGCGCGGGGCCGGGCGGACCCTGCCGGTGCTCGTGCTCACCGCCCGGGACGGCTGGAGCGACAAGGTCGCGGCCTTCAAGGCGGGGGCGGACGATTACCTCGTCAAGCCGGTCCGGGTGGAGGAGCTGGTGATCCGCCTGCGCGCCCTTGTCCGCCGGTCCCAGGGCGGCGGGGCGAGCCGGATCACCTGCGGCCCCCTGAGCTTCGATCCGGGGCTCGGCGCCTTCGAGCACGAGGGCCTGCCGCTCAAGCTCACCGGCCTGGAATGGCGGGTCCTCTCCTGCCTGATGCTGAACCGCGAGACCGTGGTGCCGCGCCTGCACCTGATCGAGCGGGTCTACGAGGGCGACGCGGACGTGGACTCGAACTCCGTCGAGGTGATCATCACGCGGCTGCGCCGGAAGATCGCGCCGGCCCGGATCGAGAGCGTGCGCGGCCACGGCTACCGCCTGCACGCGGAGCCCGCCTGATGGCGGAGGCGACGCAGCGGCGCTCGCTCCGCACACGCCTGCTGACCGCGGCCCTGGTGCTGGTGCTGGCCGCCCTGGTGGTGGCGGGCCTCGCCATCGGGGTCATCCTGCACCGGTTCGTTCGCGGGCAGCTCGACGGCCGCCTCGACGCGCAGATCGTGGCCCTGCGCGCGGGGCTCGAGGCCGGGATCCTCCCGCAGACGCTCGACGCACCACCCTTCGACCGGCCCGGCCCCGGCTGGGCCTGGGAGGTGCGCCGGGGACCCGAGACGATCCGCTCCGGCTCCCTGCGGGGCGGCGACATCCGCCTGTCCGACCCCGGTCCGGACGACGATCCGGGCCGGCCGCATCCGGCATCCGGCACGGGGCCGCACGGCGAGCCCCTCATCGCCCGGGTGCTGGTCATGCCAGGGCCCGAGTCCGCGACGATCGTGGCGGCGGCGCCGGAGGGAGAACTGCGCGGGCCGCTGCGCGAGGCGCTGACCAGCCTCGCCGTGGCGCTGGGCATCCTCGGCCTGTGCCTGCTCGCCGGTCTGGCAGTCCAGGTGCGCCTCGGCCTCGCGCCGCTGACGCGCCTGCGCGCGGACCTCGCATCGGTCCGGGCGGGGCGGCGCGAGCGCGTGCCGGCGGACCAGCCCGCCGAGATCGCGCCGGTGGTGGCGGAACTCAACGCCCTCCTCGATCAGAACGCGCAGAACCTCGAACGCGCCCGCGGCCACGTCGCCAACCTCGCCCACGCCCTCAAGACGCCGCTCGCCACCCTGTCGATGGCGCTCGCGGAGCCTGCCCGCGACCCGGACGGGGCCCTGCGCCGGCAGGTGGACGACATGGACCGGCGGGTGCGGCACCACCTCCGGCGCGCCCGGGCCGCGGCCCTGGCGGGATCGGCCCGGGGCCGCACGGCCCTGGCGCCCCGGCTGTCGGACCTGCGGGCTGCGCTCACGCGCATCTATGCCGAGAAGGGCGTGGCGATCGACCTCGACGTCCCGGAGGCCCTGTCGGTCCCCTGCGAGGGCCAGGATCTCGACGAGATGCTCGGCAACCTCGTGGACAATGCCTGCCGCTGGTGCCGGAGCCGCGTGCGGGTCTCCGCGACGGCGCGCGACGGCGGTGTGTCCCTGTCGGTGGAGGATGACGGGCCCGGCCTCGACCCGGCGGCGGCCTCCGCCGTCATGGCGCGGGGCCGCCGCCTCGACGAGGGCGTGCCGGGCCACGGCTTCGGGCTGCCGATCACCCTGGAACTCGCCGAACTCTACGGCGGCGGCCTGAGCCTCGGACGGTCCGAACTCGGCGGCCTGCGGGCGGACCTGGTTCTCCCGGCCTGACCGGGAACGCTCAGCCCAGCGCCTCCCGCAGGATCGGGCGGATCCGCGGATCGGCGCAATGGGCGACGTTGAAGCGCATGTAGCCGTTCCAGGCATCCGACAGGCTGAACGAGGTTCCCGGCGCCAGCACCATGCCGCGGGCGAGCGCCCGGCGGGCGACATCGGCCCCGTCGCGCCCGTCCGGCAGGCGCATCCACAGGAAGAAGCCGCCCCGGGGCTGCGCCCAGGTCTCCAGGCCGCAGGCGCGCAGCTCCGCGGCGGCCTGCACCATCGCGCCGGCGAGCCGGCGGCGGGTCTCGGCGAGGTGCCGCCGGTAGGCGCCCTCGGTGATGAGCGCATGCACCAGCGCGGCCGTGATGTGTCCGTTGCCGAGGCTGAGGGCCAGCTTGAGGTCGACCAGCGGCTCGACCCAGTCGGCCCGGAGCGCGATCCAGCCGCAGCGCGCCGCCGCCGACAGGGTCTTGGAGAAGCTGCCGATCTGGATCACCCGCTCCAGCCCGTCGAAGCCCGCGAGCCGCGGGGCCGCCTCGGGTTCGAGGTCGCCGAAGATCTCGTCCTCCACGATCAGCGTGTCGTGCGCCTCGCACAGCTTCAGCAGGCGGTGCGCCACGGTGGGCGCGAGGCTCGCCCCCGTCGGGTTCTGGAGGGCGGCGTTGGTCAGGTAGAAGCGCGGCCGGTGCTGCTCCAGCAGGGTCGCGAGCGCCCGCAGGTCCGGCCCCTCCGGCGTGATCGGCACGCCGACCACTGCGACGCGCTGTGCGCGCAGCAGCGCCAGGAAGTTGAAATAGCAGGGATCGTCCACCAGCACGGTGTCGCCGGGCTGGAGCAGGAAGCGGCAGACGAGGTCCAGCGCCTGCGTGGCCGATTCGACCAGCACGATCTGGTCCGGCTCGGCGCCGACGCCCTTCTCGCCGATCTTGCGGGCGATCTGGTGGCGCAGGGGCGCGTAGCCCAGGGGCCGGTCGTAATTGGTCATCTCGGCGAGGTCGGCCCGGGCCACCCGGCGCAGGCCCCGGCGGATCGCCTCGTGGGGCATCCAGGAATCGGGCAACCAGCCGGCCCCGGGCTTCAGCTGATCCGAGCCGGCCTGCTGCGCCTGCCGGGTGATCCAGAGCGGGTCGACGATCCGGTCGAGCCGCGGCCCCATCGCCTGGAGCGAGAGCGGCCGCGTCTTGCCGGCGACGTAGAAGCCAGAGCCCGGCCGCGCCACCACGGCGCCCTCGGCGGCGAGGCGCTCGTAGGCTTCCACGACCGTGGATTTCGAGACGCCCATCGTCTCCGCAAAGGCCCGCACCGACGGGATCCGCACGCCCGGAACCAGCCGCCGCGCCGCGATCCGTTCCCGGATCTCGCCGACCACGGCCTCGACGCGCGTCCCGGGACTTCTGACTGCGACCGCCATCCGTACTGCTCTTTCGTCCGGACAATTCTTCGGAACCGTACCGAAGTGTTCCTGTCGCCGCCAGCCCCGCGGCGCCAGGATCGCCCCGCCCCAGAACGATGGAGGAGGGGATCCATGAACCCGTGCATGACCGAAACCGCCACCCTCGAGGCCCGGACCGGGCGGCTCGCCCGGATGGCCGGAACCGTCCTCGCCCTCGCCGCCGAGATCCGCGCCGGCCTGTCGCGGGCGGCCATGAACCGCCGCGTGCTCCAGCGCCTGTCGACCCTGTCGGACCGGGAGCTGAAGGATATCGGGTTGACGCGCCAGGACGTGGCGGATGCCTGCGTTCCGGGCACCGGCGACGCGATCCATCGGCTGATCGGCCGCCGCGACGAGCGCCGCCAGGCACGGGGGGCGGCGCGGCGGTGGTGACGCGGCCGCGTGCGGCGTAGGATCCGCCCATGACGCTGCGCGACGGGCTCGCCGCAATCCTGGTGGTCACGATCCTCGGGCTGGCCTTCGTGGCCATCAAGGCCGGCCTCGAGACGGTGCCGCCGCTGATGCTGTGTGCCCTGCGCTTCGGCTTCGCGGCCCTGCCGGCGGCGCTGGTGATCCGGCCGCCCCGGGCCCCCATGGCCCTGGTGGCCGGATTCGGGCTCGCCCTCGGGGTCGGCCAGTTCGGGCTGCTCATGACCGCCATCCGCTTCGGGATGCCGGCCGGGCTGTCGTCGCTGCTGATCCAGGTCCAGGTGCCGCTCACCGTGGCGCTCGCCTGGGCGGTGCAGAAGGAGCGCCCGCGCGGCCTTCAGGTGGTGGGGGGCGGGATCGCGCTCCTCGGCGTCGCCGCGGTGGCGCTCGAGCGGAGCGGGGGCGCCCCGCCGGGCCCATTGCTCCTGGTCGTCGGCGCGGCCCTGTCCTGGGCCTGCGCGAACGTCATCGTGAAGCGGATCGGCCGGGTCGACATGCTGGCGCTGATGGTCTGGGGCAGCCTCGCCACCACGCCGCCGCTGCTGATCCTGTCGCTGATCATCGAGGGACCGGGCGCCCTGGCGGCACTGGCACATCCGAATTGGACGGCGGTCGGATCGGTCGCGTTCCAGGCCTACCCGACGACGCTCCTCGCGTTCGGCCTCTGGAACGGGCTCCTGACCCGCTACCCGGCGGCCGCGGTGACGCCCTTCGCCCTGCTGGTGCCGGTGGCCGGCATCCTGAGCACACATCTCGTCCTGGGCGAGCCGCTGAGCGCCGACATCCTGGTCGGTGGCAGCCTCATCCTGATCGGGATCGCGTTGAGTCTCAGGGGCGGCCGGTCCGCCGTCCGGTCCTCGGGCCGGGACGTCCTCGGCCCCGCGGCGGATGCTCCGCAGCCCTGACGTCAAAGTCGCGCTGCATGCGCCGCGCAGACCTGCCGCTCATGGCAAGCGTCGTCGCTCATGCGAGATCGGACCGACAAATGTTGAAGAAGGGACGTGGCGCGGGCGACGGGGCTCGAACCCGCGACCTCCGGCGTGACAGGCCGGCACTCTAACCAACTGAGCTACGCCCGCACGGCGTGGTCGCTTCGGAGGGGGCGTTTTGCCCGGCGACGGGGCGGGGTTTATGGGGCGCTTCGGGCCCTGTCAAGCGCATCCGGCGCGGATTCGCATGCGCGTCGCCTCAGGAACGCGGCGAGGCACCCCGACTCGGGGCCTGCGCGCGTCCGCCGTGTTGCGCCAGCGCCGCGCAAGCCCATCTTGGACATGACTGACAAGACGGCTGACAGCGCGCTTTGTGCGACGCGACAAGCCATTGTCACGGGCCGGCGGCTCGACTAAGCCTCCGGCCGCGCGCATCCTGGCATAAGAACAATTCCACGGGCGTATCCGGGTCGGCGTCGCACCGCGGTTTCACTCCTCTCGCGAGGCCCTGGCATGACCGGATTGTTGGCGGATTACCTGCCGCTCATCGTGTTCATCGGCGTGGCGCTGTTCATCGCCACCGCGCTGCTGGTCGTCCCCTTCCTGGTCGCCTTCAAGAGCCCCGATCCCGAGAAGCTTTCGGCCTACGAGTGCGGCTTCAACGCGTTCGACGACGCCCGCATGAAGTTCGACGTGCGCTTCTACCTTGTCGCCATCCTGTTCATCATCTTCGACCTCGAGGTCGCGTTCCTCTTCCCCTGGGCGATCACCTTCGGGGATCTGGGCTGGTTCGGCTTCTGGTCGATGATCGTCTTCCTGGGCGTGTTGACCGTCGGCTTCGTCTACGAGTGGCGCAAGGGCGCCCTCGAATGGGATTGATGCCCCGCCGCTCGCCGCCCGCATTGCATTCCTGAGTCGCCGATGGCCCTGATCACCGACACGAACCGCGCCCTGTCCCGCGCCCCCGCGATCGCGCCCCAGCCTAAGGGGATCATCGATCCCAACACCGGCCGTCCGATCGGCGCGGACGATCCGACCTTCCTGTCGATCAGCGACGAGTTGGCCGATCGGGGCTTCCTGCTGACCACCACGGACGAGCTGATCAACTGGGCCCGCACCGGCTCGCTGATGTGGATGACCTTCGGCCTCGCCTGCTGCGCGGTCGAGATGATGCAGATGTCGATGCCGCGCTACGATTGCGAGCGGTTCGGCTTCGCGCCCCGCGGCTCGCCCCGCCAGTCCGACGTGATGATCGTCGCCGGCACGCTGACCAACAAGATGGCCCCGGCGCTGCGTAAGGTCTACGACCAGATGCCGGAGCCCCGCTACGTCATCTCCATGGGTTCCTGCGCCAACGGCGGCGGCTACTACCACTATTCCTATTCGGTGGTGCGCGGCTGCGACCGGGTGGTGCCGGTGGACATCTACGTGCCCGGCTGCCCGCCCACCGCCGAGGCGCTGCTCTACGGCGTGCTGCTGCTGCAGAAGAAGATCCGCCGGACCGGCACGATCGAGCGCTGAGGAGCGGCCATGACGAACGGCATCTCGATCCTGCCCCACACCCAGCCGGCCTACGGCGCCGACGCCGTCGCCGCCTTGGCCGAGCGGGTCACCGGCGCCCTCGGGCCCGCGGTGGTATCCCACACCATCGCGTTCGGCGAGCTGACGCTGGTGGTCCAGGCCTCCGACATCGTCTACGCGCTGACCTACCTGCGCGACGATCCGGCCTGCGCCTTCCGCAACTTCATCGACATTTGCGGCGTGGACTACCCGCAGCGCGAGAAGCGCTTCGACGTGGTCTATCACCTGCTCTCCCTGCGCCATAACCTGCGAATCCGGGTGAAGGTGCAGACCGACGAGGTGACCCCCGTCCCGTCGGTGATCGAGGTGTTCCCCGCCGCCAACTGGTACGAGCGCGAGACCTACGACCTCTACGGGATCCTGTTCTCGGGCCATCCCGACCTGCGCCGCCTGCTCACCGATTACGGCTTCGAGGGGCACCCCCTGCGCAAGGACTTCCCGCTGACCGGCTTCGTCGAGGTCCGCTACGACCAGGACCAGGCGCGGGTGGTCTACGAGCCGGTCCAGCTGACGCAGGAATTCCGGAACTTCGACTTCTTGTCCCCGTGGGAAGGCACCGACTACGTGCTGCCGGGCGACGAGAAGACGTCGGCATGAGCCGCGGAGACCGCCCGTGACCGAACACAACATCCGCAACTTCGCGATCAACTTCGGCCCGCAGCACCCGGCCGCGCACGGCGTGCTGCGCCTCGTGCTGGAACTCGACGGCGAGGTGGTCGAGCGGGTCGATCCGCATATCGGGCTGCTCCACCGCGGCACCGAGAAGCTCATCGAGTACAAGACCTACCTGCAGGCGACGCCCTATTTCGACCGGCTCGATTACGTGTCGCCGATGAACCAGGAGCACGCCTTCTGCCTGGCGATCGAGAGGCTCGCCGGGATCGAGGTGCCGCGCCGCGCGCAGCTGATCCGCGTGCTGTTCTGCGAGATCGGCCGCCTGCTGTCGCACCTCCTCAACGTCACCACGCAGGCGATGGATGTCGGCGCCCTCACGCCCCCGCTCTGGGGCTTCGAGGAGCGCGAGAAGCTGATGATCTTCTACGAGCGGGCCTCCGGCGCCCGGCTCCACGCCAACTACTTCCGGCCCGGCGGCGTCCATCAGGACCTGCCGCCGAAGCTGATCGACGACATCGACGCGTTCTGCGACCCGTTCCTGCAGGTCGTCCAGGATCTCGACGACCTCGTCATGGCCAACCGCATCTTCAAGCAGCGCAACGTCGATATCGGCATCGTGTCGGTGGACGAGGCGATGGAGTGGGGCTTCTCGGGCGTGATGGTGCGCGGCTCAGGGATTCCCTGGGACCTGCGCAAGGCGCAGCCCTACGAGTGCTACGAGGAGATGGAGTTCGACATCCCCGTCGGAAAGAACGGCGACACCTACGATCGCCAGGTGATCCGCATGGAGGAGATGCGCCAGTCCGTGCGCATCATGAAGCAATGCGTCGCCAAGCTGCGCGAGCCCGCCGGCCAGGGGCCGATCGCCTCGGTTGATGGCAAGTTCGCCCCGCCGCCGCGTCGGGAGATGAAGCGCTCGATGGAGGCGCTCATCCACCACTTCAAGCTCTACACCGAGGGCTTCCACGTGCCCGAGGGCGAGGTCTACGCCGCCGTGGAAGCGCCGAAGGGCGAGTTCGGCGTCTATCTCGTGTCGGATGGAACCAACAAGCCGTATCGCTGCAAGATCCGCGCGCCGGGCTTCGCGCATCTTCAGGCGATGGACTGGATGTGCCGCGGGCACCTCTTAGCCGACGTGTCCTGCGTGCTCGGCACGCTCGACATCGTGTTCGGTGAAGTGGATCGGTAAGTTAGAGCGATGGCAAACCGCAGACTCGCCCCCGCCTCGGAGCAGCCCGAGAGCTTCGCGTTTTCCCCCGAGAACGCCGAGTGGGCCAAGACCCAGATCGCCAAGTACCCGGAAGGCCGTCAGGCCTCCGCGGTGATCTCGCTCCTGTGGCGGGCGCAGGAGCAGAACGGCGGCTGGCTGCCGCGGGCGGCCATCGAGGCGGTGGCGGCCGAGCTCGGCATGCCGAACATCCGCGTGCTGGAGGTGGCCACCTTCTACACGATGTTCGCCCTCGAGCCCGTGGGTCGCTTCTGGATCCAGGTCTGCGGCACGGTGCCGTGCGATTCCTGCGGTGCGCGGGGTCTCAAGGAGATGCTGCAGGCCCGGCTCGGCCCCCCCGGCCACGTCTCGGCGGACGGCACCTTCTCGTGGCTCGAGGTCGAGTGCCTGGGCGCCTGCTGCAACGCGCCGATGGTGCAGATCAACCAGGACTACTACGAGGACCTGACGCCCGAATCCCTCGGCCAGCTGATGGACGACCTCGCCGCCGGACGGCCCGTGAAGGTCGGCTCGCAGACCGGGCGCGTCTCGTCCGAGCCCCAGGGCGCCGTGAACACGCTCACCGACCCGACCCTGTTCGACGGCTCGCGCGTCGGCGCGTGGCGCAAGCGCTTCGAGGAGGCCGGAAAGGTCGAGACGCCGGCCGCCCAGACCGGCGAGGCGGCCTCCGGAACGCAGCAGGCAGCCGAGAACCCGAAGCCGGCGCGGCCCGATGCCGGCCGGCCGATCGAGCGTCCGGCCTCCGACGCGCCGGCCCAGCGCGCCGCCAACGGCGAGACGCCGGTCAAGGCGGAGGATCGCGCCGACGCGGCCGAGCGCGGCCGGTCCACCGCGAAGCACGGCTCCGCCCGGCCGGGCGACGCGGACGTGCTCGATTCGCCGGCCAAGCGTGTCGCCGAGGGCGAGCCCGCCGCCGGCGACCAGGGCCATCAGGACGTGCCGGCGCGCGACGCCGTCCCGCAGCAGCCGGAAGCGTCGGGCGCCAGCGCGGGCGAAGTCGCGGCCGAGGCCGAGGAAGCCCGCATCGCCGGCGCCCTCGCGGCCCTGCCGAAGGATGCGAGCCCGGAGCAGAAGGCCGACGCCGTGGGCAAGCGCCCGCCGGGCCTCGACGCCGCCCGCGCCGGGAAGCCGGACGATCTGACGCGCATCACGGGCGTCGGCCCGGGCAACAGCCAGCGCCTGAACGGGCTCGGCATCTACCATTTCGACCAGATCGCCGCGTGGTCCCGCGACGAGATCACCTGGGTCGGCACCTACCTCGCGTTCCCGGGTCGCATCGACCGGGAGAACTGGGTGGGGCAGGCCAAGGCCCTGTCGGCGCCGGCTCAGTGAGGACCTGACATGCTGTCGGATCAGGATCGCATCTTCACCAACCTCTACGGGCTCCACTCGCCGGGCCTGGACGCCGCCAAGAAGCGTGGCGCCTGGGACGGGACCAAGTTCCTGCTGGAACAGGGCCGCGACTGGATCATCGAGGAGATGAAGGCCTCGGGCCTGCGCGGCCGCGGCGGCGCGGGCTTCCCCACCGGCCTCAAATGGTCGTTCATGCCCAAGAAGTCCGACGGGCGCCCGCACTACCTCGTGGTCAACGCCGACGAGTCGGAGCCGGGCACCTGCAAGGACCGGGAGATCATGCGGCACGACCCGCATCTCCTGATCGAAGGCTGCATGCTGGCCTGCTTCGCGATGAACGCGCATGCCTGCTACGTCTACATCCGCGGCGAGTACGTCGCCGAGAAGCACGCCCTCCAGAAGGCCGTGGACGAGGCCTACGCGGCCCGCCTCGTCGGCCAGTCGAACGTGCACGACTACCCGTTCGACATCTACGTCCACCACGGCGCCGGCGCCTATATCTGCGGCGAGGAGACCGCGCTCATCGAGAGCCTGGAGGGCAAGAAGGGGATGCCGCGGCTGAAGCCGCCGTTCCCGGCCAATATGGGCCTCTACGGCTGCCCCACGACGGTGAACAACGTCGAGTCGATCGCGGTCGCCGGCACGATCCTGCGCCGGGGCGGCGCGTGGTTCGCGGGCCTGGGCGGCAAGAACAACACCGGCACCAAGCTCTTCTGCGTCTCCGGGCACGTCAACAAGCCGTGCAACGTCGAGGAGGAGCTGGGCATCACCTTCCGGGAGCTGATCGACCGTCATTGCGGCGGCATGCGCGGCGGCTGGGACAATCTTTTGTGTTCCATCCCGGGCGGTTCCTCAGTCCCCCTTGTTCCCGCGGAACAAATCATCGACGCGAAGATGGATTTCGACACCCTGCGCAACCTCGGCTCCGGCCTGGGCACGGCAGCGGTGATCGTGCTCGACAAGTCCACCGACATCGTCGCGGCGATCACCCGGATCTCGTACTTCTACAAGCACGAATCCTGCGGCCAGTGCACGCCGTGCCGGGAGGGCACGGGCTGGATGTGGCGGGTGATGCAGCGCATGACCGAGGGCCGCGCCCAGAAGCGCGAGATCGACATGCTGTTCGAGGTGACCAAGCAGATCGAGGGTCACACGATCTGCGCGCTGGGCGACGCGGCGGCCTGGCCGATCCAGGGCCTGATCCGGCACTTCCGCCCCGAGATCGAGAAGCGCATCGACCGCTACACCGCGAACCCGCACAGCGAGCCTGTGCCGATGGCTGCGGAGTAAAGGCGCTATGCCGGTGTCCAACCCACAGCCTCAGCCTGAGATGCCCGCGTCGGCGGGCCTCGCGGGAGGCCTCCCGAGATCGCGAGGCGGGCTGGACATCTCCTTCGAGGCTCGGCTGCGCCTCGCACCTCAGGATGAGGGTGCGGGTGGGATCCGGCCTCGTGCGTTTGGGCCAGTTTACGAGACGATCCGATGACAAAAATCCTCGTCGACGGCACCGAGGTTGACGTCCCCGCCGATTACACGCTGCTCCAGGCCTGCGAGGCCGCGGGGGCCGAGATCCCGCGCTTCTGCTTCCACGAGCGCCTGTCGATCGCCGGCAATTGCCGCATGTGCCTCGTCGAGCTGAAGGGCGCGCCCAAGCCCGTGGCCTCCTGCGCCTACGCGGTGAAGGATTGCCGCCCCGGCCCGAACGGCGAGCCGCCGGAGGTGCTGACCCGCTCGCAGGGGACCAAGAAGGCCCGCGAGGGGGTGATGGAGTTCCTCCTCATCAACCACCCCCTCGACTGCCCGATCTGCGACCAGGGCGGCCATTGCGACCTGCAGGACCAGGCCATGGCCTACGGGGTCGATTCGACCCGCTACACGGAGAACAAGCGGGCGGTCGAGGAGAAGCATATCGGCCCGCTGGTGCGGACCGCGATGAACCGCTGCATCCACTGCACCCGCTGCGTGCGCTTCCTCGCCGAGGTGGCGGGCGTGCCCGACCTCGGCGCCATCGGCCGCGGCGAGGACATGGAGATCACGAGCTACCTCGAGCAGTCGATGGCCTCGGAGCTTCAGGGCAACGTCGCCGATCTCTGCCCGGTCGGCGCGCTCGTGCACCGGCCGCAGAGCTACAACGTCCGGCCGTGGGAGCTGAACAAGACCGAGTCGGTCGACGTGATGGACGCGGTCGGCTCGGCGATCCGCATCGACACCCGCGGCCGCGAGGTCATGCAGATCGAGCCGCGGATCAGCGAGGAGATCAACGAGGAGTGGATCTCCGACAAGACCCGCTACCACATCGACGGGCTGCGGATGCAGCGCCTCGACCGGCCGTACCTGCGCGAGAACGGCCGGCTGCGGCCCGCCTCCTGGGGTGAGGCGTTCCAGGCCATCGCCGCCAAGGTGAAGGGCGCGGATCCGAAGCGCATCGGCGCCGTGGTCGGCGATCTCGCGGGCGTCGAGGAGATGTTCGCGCTCCGCGAGCTGATCAAGAGCCTCGGCACGCCGAACCTCGATTGCCGCCAGACCGATGCCGGGCTCGACCCGGCGCTCGGCCGCGCCTCCTACATCTTCAACCCGACCATTCCGGGCATCGAGGCGGCGGACGCGATCCTGATCGTCGGCGCCAACCCGCGCACCGAGGCCTCGCTGCTCAATGTCCGCATCCGCAAGCGCTGGCGCATGGCGCCGCTGGCGGTGGGCGTGATCGGGGAGCCGGTCGATCTGACCTATCCGAGCCATTATATCGGCGCCAGCCCCGACTCGTTGGCGGCGCTCGCCCGCGGCGAGCACAGCTTCCTCGACGTCCTCAAGGAAGCCAAGGCGCCGCTCGTCCTCGTCGGCGCCCATGCCGAGCCGGGCGTCCTGGCCGCGGCGGCGTCGCTGGCGAAGTCGATCGGCGCGATCTCGGCCGAGTGGAACGGCTTCGGCGTGCTGCACACGGCCGCGGCCCGCGTCGGCGCGCTCGATCTCGGCTTCGTGCCGGGGGAGGGCGGCCTGACCTTCGCGCAGATGCTGGAGCCGGGCGCGCTGGACGTCCTGTTCAACCTCGGCGCCGACGAGCGCGACGTCGCCCCGGGCGCCTTCGTGATCTACCAGGGCAGCCATGGCGACCGCGGCGCCTCCCGCGCCGACGTGATCCTGCCGGGGGCCGCCTACAGCGAGAAGTCGGCGACCTGGGTGAACACGGAAGGCCGGGTCCAGATGGGCAACCGCGCCGCGTTCCCGCCGGGCGACGCCCGCGAGGACTGGGCGATCCTGCGCGCCCTGTCGGACGTCCTCGGCAAGCGCCTGCCCTTCGATTCGCTCACCGCGCTCCGCCAAGCGCTCTATGCCGCCCACCCGCATTTCGCGGCGATCGGCGCCGTGGAGCCGGGCGACGTCGTGGAGGCGGCGGAGAAGCTGATCCGTCTCGGCAGCGCGACCGGCGGGCCGGCCTTCGCTTCGCCCGTGACCGACTTCTACCTCACCAACCCGATCGCCCGCGCCTCGCGGATCCTCGCCGAGTGCTCGCGCCTTGCCCGGGAGCGCGCCGCAGAGGCACAGCCCCTCGCGGCGGCCGAGTAGGAGCCCACCGATGACGTCGCTCGAAATCCTCGGGACCGTGCTCCTGATCGTGCTGAAGAGCTTCGTGCTGCTCTCGGCGCTCCTCGTCTTCATCGCCTACGCGCTGCTCGCCGACCGGAAGATCTGGGCGGCGGTGCAGCTTCGGCGCGGGCCGAACGTGGTCGGACCCTTCGGCCTGTTCCAGTCCTTCGCCGACCTGATCAAGTTCGTGCTCAAGGAGCCGGTGATCCCGGCCGGGGCCAACAAGGCGATCTACCTGCTGGCGCCGCTGGTCTTCGCGATGCTCGCCCTGTCGAGCTGGGCGGTGATTCCGCTCGCCGACGGCTGGGCGATCGCCGACATCAATGTCGGCATCACCTACATCTTCGCGATCTCGTCGCTCGGGGTCTACGGCGTCATCATGGGCGGCTGGGCGTCGAACTCGAAATACGCCTTCCTCGGGGCGCTCCGCTCGGCGGCGCAGATGATCTCCTACGAGGTCTCCCTCGGCTTCGTGATCATCTGCGTGCTGCTCTGCGCCGGCTCGCTCAACCTCTCCCGCATCGTGATGGCGCAGGACACGAGCCTCGGGATCTTCGGCTGGTACTGGCTGTGGCTGTTCCCGATGTTCGTGGTGTTCTTCATCTCGGCGCTCGCCGAGACGAACCGCCCGCCCTTCGACCTGCCGGAGGCCGAATCGGAACTCGTGGCCGGCTACATGGTCGAGTATTCCTCGACCCCGTACCTCCTGTTCATGCTGGGCGAGTACGTCGCCATCATGAGCATGTGCGCGCTCGGAACCATCCTGTTCCTGGGCGGCTGGCTCTCGCCGATCCCCTTCGCGCCCTTCACCTGGGTTCCCGGGGTGATCTGGTTCGTCCTGAAGGCGAGCTTCCTGTTCTTTCTGTTCGCGATGGTGAAATCCATCGTCCCCCGCTACCGCTACGATCAGCTCATGCGCCTCGGCTGGAAGGTCTTCCTGCCGATCTCGCTGGTCTCGGTCGTCGTCGTCGCCTTCGTGCTCAAGCTGACCGGCCTCGCGCCGGGCGCCTGAGCCCACCCGTCGAATCGGAGATCCGGGCATGAAGCTCGATCAGGTCGCCAAGAGCCTTCTGCTGAAAGAGTTCGTGTCGGGGATGGTCCTCGGCATGCGCTACTTCTTCAAGCCGAAGGCCACGATCAACTACCCCTTCGAGATGGGCCATCGCGGCCCGCGCTTCCGGGGTGAGCATGCCCTGCGCCGCTATCCCAACGGCGAGGAGCGCTGCATCGCCTGCAAGCTCTGCGAGGCGATCTGCCCGGCGCAGGCCATCACCATCGAGGCGGGCCCCCGCCGGAACGACGGCACCCGCCGCACGACGCGCTACGACATCGACATGGTGAAGTGCATCTATTGCGGCATGTGCCAGGAGGCCTGCCCGGTGGATGCGATCGTCGAGGGGCCGAATTTCGAGTTCTCGGTCGAGACCCGTGAGGAACTGCTCTACGACAAGCAGAAGCTCCTGCTGAACGGTGACCGTTGGGAACGCGAGATCGCCCGCAACATCGCGATGGACGCACCGTATCGCTGACGCATCGTCCCGAAAGGCGGCCACCTGCTTTCGGAAGAAGGCGGTGAGGCGCAAGGGGATGGCGCAACGTCCCGGTCCCGTTGTCCATGACGATGCGCGAGACATGACGGAGGCGCTGTTGTGCCCCCGCCGACCGGGTTCTATAGACGGGCCGCCCGCTGCGGACCGTTTCAACGCACGGCAGAAGGGGCCGCTCCGGCGGCCGATCCCGATCAGCGCATGACCGCAGCAGCCGCCTTCTTCTACCTGTTCGCGAGCGTCACGGTCGCGTCGGGCTTCATGGTGATCGCCTCGCGCAATCCCGTAGCCTCGGTGCTGTTCCTGATCCTCGCCTTCGTGAACGCCGCCGGGCTGTTCGTCCTGATGGGCGCCGAGTTCCTCGCGATGATCCTCGTGGTCGTCTACGTGGGCGCGGTGGCGGTGCTGTTCCTGTTCGTGGTGATGATGCTCGACGTCGATTTCGCCGAGCTGCGCCAGGGCTTCCAGCAATACCTGCCGATCGGCGGCCTGATCGGGGCGATCTTCCTCGTTGAGCTGTTGCTGGTGGTGGGCTCCTGGAGCATCGATCCGGGCCTCGTCCAGGCGCCCCTCGGCAACGTCGCGTCGGCCGAGAACCTCACCAACGCCCAGGCGCTCGGCCGGGTGCTGTACACCGACTACGCCTACTTCTTTCAGCTCGCCGGCCTGATCCTGCTGGTGGCGATGATCGGCGCCATCGTGCTGACGCTCCGCGACCGGCCGGGCGTGAAGCGCCAGGACATCGCGGTCCAGAACGCCCGCACCCAGGCCATGGCTGTGGAGACCCGCAAGGTCCCGTCGCGCCAGGGTGTCGAGGTCTGATGTCCGCCGGAGGTTTCGAACGATGATCGGCCTGAGCCACTACCTCACCGTCGCGGCGATCCTATTCACGCTCGGCGTGCTCGGCATCTTCATCAACCGCAAGAACATCATCGTCATCCTGATGTCGATCGAGCTGATCCTGCTCTCGGTCAACATCAACCTCGTCGCCTTCTCGACGCAGCTCAACGACATCACCGGACAGGTCTTCGCCCTGTTCGTGCTGACCGTGGCGGCCGCCGAATCGGCGATCGGCCTCGCCATCCTCGTGGTGTTCTTCCGCAATCGCGGGTCGATCGCGGTGGAAGACGTCAGCATGATGAAGGGCTAGGGCCTTCTTCTTCGCGCGCCCCGAGTGACATCCGGACGCCGCCGCCCCGCGGTCGGCCCGGAGGACGGACTGCAAGAGAGCGATGTATCACGCGATCGTCTTCTTCCCGCTCATCGGCTTCCTGATCGCCGGCCTGTTCGGCCGGTACATCGGGGCGCGGGCCTGTGAGTACATCACCACGTCCTTCCTCGCCTTCACGGCGCTGATCGCCTGGGGCGTGTTCATCGACGGCGGTCCGGCCGAGCGCGTGCAGGTCGCCTCCTGGTTCGCGGCCGGCGACCTCCAGGTCGACTGGGCCTTCAAGATCGACACCCTGACGCGGGTGATGCTGGTGGTGGTCACCACCGTCTCGACCCTCGTGCACCTTTACTCCGTGGGCTACATGGAGGAGGACCCGCACCGGCCGCGCTTCTTCGCCTACCTGTCGCTGTTCACCTTCGCCATGCTGATGCTGGTGACGGCCGACAACCTCGTGCAGATGTTCTTCGGCTGGGAGGGCGTGGGCCTCGCCTCCTACCTGCTGATCGGCTTCTGGTACGAGAAGCCCTCGGCCAACGCCGCCGCCATGAAGGCGTTCATCGTCAACCGCGTGGGCGATTTCGGCTTCTCGCTGGGCATCTTCCTGACCTTCGTCCTCACCGGCTCGGTGGCGTTCGACGCGATTTTCGACAAGGTCGACGCGATCAAGACGCTCTCCTTCCACTTCCTCGGCTACGACTGGAACGCCCTGACGCTCGCCTGCCTGCTCCTGTTCATGGGCGCCATGGGCAAGTCGGCGCAGTTCCTGCTCCACACGTGGCTGCCCGACGCCATGGAGGGCCCGACCCCGGTCTCGGCGCTGATCCATGCCGCCACCATGGTCACCGCCGGCGTCTTCATGGTCGCCCGCCTGTCGCCGCTCTTCGAGGAAGCGCCGAACGCGCTCATCGTCGTGACGGTGATCGGCGGCATCACGGCGTTCTTCGCGGCGACGATCGGCCTCGTGCAGAACGACATCAAGCGGGTGATCGCCTACTCGACCTGCTCGCAGCTCGGCTACATGTTCGTGGCGCTCGGCGTCGGCGCCTATTCGGCCGGCGTGTTCCACCTGTTCACCCACGCCTTCTTCAAGGCGCTGCTGTTCCTCGGGGCCGGCTCGGTCATCCACGCGATGCACCACGAGCAGGACATGCGGAACATGGGCGGCCTGCGCCGTTACATTCCCTATACCAGCGCCATGATGGCGATCGGCTCCCTCGCGCTGATCGGCTTCCCCTACACGGCCGGCTACTACTCGAAGGACGCGATCATCGAGGCCGCCTACGCCTCGACCCGGCCGGGCCACACGCTCGCCTTCCTGTGCGTTGTGGTGGCGGCGTTCTTCACCTCGTTCTACTCCTGGCGCCTGTTCTTCATGACCTTCGAGGGACCGGCCCGCTGGGGTGCGCATGCCGCGCACGACCATCACGACGCTCCCGCGGTGGCGCATTCCACCCTGGCGCACGAGGCCGACGGCCTGCCCGGTCACACCGAGGGCGCGGCCCACGACGATCACGGCCACGACATCGAGCCGGCCCACAGGAGCGACCTCGTCGCCGACGACCATCACGGGCACGGCCACCACGGTGACCACACGCCCCACGAGAGCCCGCTGGTGATGACGATCCCGCTGGCGATCCTCGCCTTCGGCGCGCTGTTCGCCGGGATCATCTTCCACGACCGCTTCATCGGCGAGGGGATGGACGCGTTCTGGGGCCACGCCCTGGCGCACGGGCCGAACAACCACATCATGCACGAGATCCACGAGGTTCCGGCGCTGGTCTCCTACTCCCCGTTGATCATGCTGATCCTCGGCTTCGTCCTGGCCTACTGGATGTACATCCGCCGGCCGGAGCTGCCCGGCGAGCTCGCCGCGCAGCAGCCGTCGCTGTACCGGTTCCTGCTCAACAAGTGGTACTTCGACGAGATCTACGACCGGATCTTCGTCCGCCCGGCCAAGGATTTCGGCCTGTTCCTCTGGAAGCAGGGCGACGGTCGGATCATCGACGGCCTCGGGCCGAACGGCATCGCGGCGCGCGTCGTGGACGTGACCCGCGGCGTGGTCCGGCTCCAGACCGGCTATGTCTACCACTACGCCTTCGTGATGCTCATCGGCGTCGCCGGCCTGATCAGCTGGTACCTGATGTCCGGCCTGCCCAAGGGGGCTCACTGACATGCTCGGCCTCGGCATCCTCTCCGGCCTGCTGATCGTCCCGCTCTGCGGCGCGGCCTTCATCCTGACGCTGAACGGCGACGAGGAATCGGTCGCGCGCAACAGCCGCTGGGCCGCCCTCGCGACGACAATCGTCACCTTCCTGCTCTCCCTGGTGGCCTGGAACCGCTACGACGCCGCCTCGTCGAGCTTCCAGCTGGTGGAGAGCCACGCGTGGCTCACCGAGACGATCCGGTTCAAGCTCGGCGTCGACGGCTTCTCGATGCCGCTGATCCTGCTGACCACCTTCCTGATGCCGTTCTGCATCGGCGCGTCGTGGCACTCGATCCACTTCCGGGTGAAGGAGTACTTCGTCGCCTTCCTCGTCCTCGAGACGACGATGATCGGCGTGTTCGCCTCTCTCGACCTGCTGCTGTTCTACCTGTTCTTCGAGGCCGGCCTGATCCCGATGTTCCTGATCATCGGCATCTGGGGCGGCGCGCGCCGGATCTACGCGAGCTTCAAGTTCTTCCTCTACACCCTGCTCGGCTCGGTGCTGATGCTGCTGGCCGTGATGGCGATGTACTGGCAGGCCGGCACGACCGACATCCCGACCCTGCTGCAGTACCGCTTCCCGGTGCAGATGCAGACATGGCTGTGGCTCGCCTTCTTCGCCTCCTTCGCGGTGAAGATGCCGATGTGGCCGGTCCATACCTGGCTGCCCGACGCCCACGTGGAGGCGCCCACGGCCGGCTCGGTGATCCTGGCCGGCATCCTCCTGAAGATGGGCGGCTACGGCTTCATCCGGATCTCCCTCCCGATGCTGCCGGTGGCGAGCCACGACTTCGCGCCCTTCGTCTTCGCCCTGTCGGTGATCGCGATCATCTTCACGTCGCTCACCGCGATGATGCAGACCGACATCAAGAAGCTGATCGCCTACTCGTCGGTGGCCCATATGGGCTTCGTGACGCTCGGCCTGTTCACCCTGAACGAGCAGGGCATCCAGGGCGCGCTGTTCCTGATGATCTCGCACGGCATCGTGTCGGGGGCGCTCTTCCTCTGCGTCGGTGTGGTCTACGACCGGATGCACACCCGTGAGATCGCCGCCTATGGCGGCCTCGTGAAGCGGATGCCGCTCTACGCGGTGGCCATGCTGATCTTCACCATGGCCAATGTCGGCCTGCCCGGCACCTCCGGCTTCGTGGGCGAGTTCCTGGCGATGCTCGGCGCCTTCAAGGCGAACCCGAATGTGGCCTTCTTCTCGACCTTCGGCATCATCCTGTCGGCGGCCTATGCCCTGTGGCTCTACGCCCGGGTGGTCTACGGCAAGCTGGAGAAGCCCAACCTCCAGGGCATCCTGGATCTGGATACCCGCGAAAAGATCATCCTGGCGCCGCTGGTGGTGCTGACGATCTACTATGGGGTGCACCCGGCTCCCGTGCTCGACGTGTTCGCGCCCTCCACGGATGCGCTGATGGCGAGCATGAAGGCCGCCCTCTCGAACACCCAGACGGCCGCCGCGGCGCTGCCGATCCCGCGCTGAGGCGGACACCATGACAACCGTCCACTCCGTCCTGCCCTCCCTGGCGCCGCTCCTGCCCGAGCTGATCCTCGGCGTCGGCGTCATGGTCCTGATCCTCTACGGCGCCTGGCGCGGCGAACGCTCCGCCGAGACCGTGAGCATCGGCGCCCTGGTCCTGCTCCTCGTCGCCCTGTCGGTGGTGATCTCCCAGCCGGCCCAAGGTCGGGTGACCACCCTGTCGGGCGCGTTCGTGTCGGATGCCTTCTCCAAGGTGATGAAGTCGCTGGTGCTGCTCGGCTCCTCGGCGACGATCCTGCTGGCGCACGACTTCTTCAAGCGCGAGCGCATCGACCGGTTCGAGTTCCCCGTGCTGATCGTGCTCTGCACCATCGGCATGATGGTGATGGTCTCGGCCAACGACCTGATCGCGCTGTATCTCGGCCTCGAGCTTCAGTCGCTCGCCGCCTACGTGATCGCCGCCTTCCACCGGGACGACGTCAAGTCCACCGAGGCCGGCCTCAAGTACTTCGTGCTCGGCGCGCTCTCCTCCGGCATGCTGCTCTACGGTGCCTCGCTGGTCTACGGCTTCACCGGCACCGTCTCGTTCCCCGGCATCGTCTCGGCGCTCACCGAGAATGCCGGCTTCGGCATCGTGCTGGGTATCGTGTTCCTGGCGGCCGGCGTGTGCTTCAAGCTGGCGGCCGTGCCGTTCCACATGTGGACGCCCGACGTCTACGAGGGCTCGCCGACCCCGGTGACGGCCTTCTTCGCCTCGGCGCCCAAGATGGCCGCCGTGGCGATGACCGTGCGGGTCTTCATCGGCGCCATGCCGGACGTGACGGCGATCTGGCAGCAGATCTTCATCTTCGTCTCGATCGCGTCGATGGCGCTCGGCTCCTTCGCGGCCATCGGCCAGACTTCGATCAAGCGCCTGATGGCCTACTCGTCGATCGCCAATATCGGCTACGCGCTGATCGGGCTCGCCTCCGGCTCGGAGGAGGGGATCAGCGGGCTCGTCATCTACATGATCATCTACCTCGCGATGACCCTCGGCACCTTCGCGATCATCCTGTCGCTCCGGCGCAGGGAGGTGATGTTCGAGAAGATCGACGATCTGTCCGGTCTGTCGCGGACGCATCCGTGGCTGGCCTTCTGCCTCGCCGCGATGATGTTCTCGCTGGCCGGCATCCCGCCGCTGGCCGGGTTCTTCGCGAAGTTCTACGTCTTCGCCGCCGCGATCAAGGCGGGCCTTGTCACTCTGGCGGTGATCGGCGTCGTCACCAGCGTCGTCGGCGCCTACTACTACCTGCGGCTGGTCAAGATCATGTATTTCGATGAGCCCCGGGAGCCCTACGAGACGATGGCGCCGGGCCTGCGCGTGGTGCTCGCCCTCTCGAGCGTCGTGGTGGTGCTGTTCTTCCTCCTGCCCGGGCCGCTGGTCGGCGCCGCAGGCCGGGCCGCCCGGTCTCTGTTCTAGGACAGCCTTGCCCTACCGACTGGGGTCCGCGGCGCGCGCCGAGGGCCATCGCCTGCATGTCCACGAGACCCTCGGCTCCACCAACACGGAGGCGATGGCTCAGGCGCGCGCGGGCGAGACCGGCCCCCTCTGGGTGGTGACCCACCGTCAGGAGGCGGGCCGCGGCCGTCGCGGCAACAGCTGGGCCTCGCTGCCGGGCAACCTCGCGGCGAGCGTGCTGTGGCCCATCGCCGGGGTAGCGCCAGACCACCTCGCCGAACTCGGCTTCGTGGCCGGCCTCGCGCTGATCGAGGCGCTGGAGGCGACCTGCGGCACCCTGCCGGATACCGGATCCGGCAGCGCCGCCCGATCTCTGCAGCTCAAGTGGCCGAACGACGTCCTGCTCGGTGGCGCCAAGCTCGCCGGCCTGCTTCTGGAGGCCGAGACGCTGCCGGGCGGCCGGCGCACCGCGGTGATCGGCTTCGGCGTCAACGTCGCGGCGGCCCCGGACGGGCTCGCCGCAATGAGCTTGGCGGCGGCGGGTTACGCCGGGGGCGCCGAGGCGCTACTGGAACATCTCTCGGACCGGATGGCCGCGCAGGCGCGCGCCTGGGACCGGGGACGGAATTTCGCTGACCTGCGCGCGGCTTGGCTCGCGCGGGCCGCGGGTCTCGGAACCGAGATCGCGGTGCGCAGCGGCGGGCACATCCTGCGGGGCGTGTTCGAGACGATCGACGAGGGGGGGCGGCTCGTGATCCTCGCCCCCGATGGGAATCGGCATACCGTGACGGCGGGCGAGGTGCATTTCGGAACGGCCGCGACGGCGGCCTGAGTTTGGACGACGACAGATGGCAATGGGACAGGAGGAGCTGGTCTTCCTGCCGCTCGGCGGCGTGGGCGAGATCGGAATGAATGCGGCGCTCTACGGGTTCGGCCCGGAGAAGGGCCGGAAATGGATCATGGTCGATTGCGGCATGGGCTTCGCCGGCGAAGAGCAGATGCCGGGGGTGGACCTGATGTTCCCCGACCTCTCCTTCATCGAGGAGCGGCGCAAGGACCTGCTGGGGATCTTCATCACCCACGCGCACGAGGACCATATCGGGGCGATCTCGGAGCTGTGGCCCCGGCTCAAGGTCCCGGTCTACGCGACCCGTTTCGCCAAGAACCTGCTGGAGACCCGGCGCCTCTCCGAGCCCGGCGCCCCGAAGGTCGAGCTGCGTGAGGTCAAGCCCGGCCGGCGTGTGACCGTCGGACCGTTCGAGCTCGAGTATGTGCCGGTCTCGCACTCGATCCCGGAATCGAACGCCATCGCGATCCGCACCGCCGCGGGCCTCGTGCTCCACACCGGCGACTGGAAGATCGACCCGACCCCGGTGGCCGGCTCGGTCACCTCGCCGGAGGCGTTCACGGCGCTCGGCGACGAGGGTATCCTCGCCATCGTCTGCGACTCGACCAACGTCGTGCGCGAGGGCTTCTCGCCCAGCGAGAAGACCGTGGCCGAGACCCTCAAGACGCTGATCGCGGACGCCCCCCACCGGGTCGCGGTGACCACCTTCGCGTCGAACGTCGCCCGCATCCGCGCGGTCGCCGAAGCCGCCGTCGCCTGCGGCCGCGAGGTCATCGCAGTCGGCCGCGCCATGGACCGGGTGATCGATGTGGCCCGCGAATGCGGCTACCTGGATGGCCTGCCGGAATTCCGCCGCGCTGATTCCTGGAAGAGCCTGCCGCGGGAGCGGGTCGTGGCCCTGCTCACCGGATCGCAGGGCGAGCCGCGGGCCGCGTTGGCCCGGGTCTCCCGCCGGGACCATCCGGATATCAGCCTCACCGCCGGTGATCAGGTGATCTTCTCCTCGCGCGCCATTCCCGGCAACGAGCGCGATGTCGGATCGATCATCAACGACCTGATCGAGCAGGGCGTCGAGGTGATCACCGACCGCACCGACCTCGTCCACGTCTCCGGCCACCCGCGCCGGGACGAGATGGTCGAGATGTACAAGTGGACCCGTCCCGGCACGGCGATCCCGGTCCACGGCGAGGCCCTGCACCTCGACGAGCATGCCCGCTTCGCCAGGGCGCAGGGCGTGCAGAACGTGGTCAAGGCCCGCAACGGCAGCCTGATCCGCCTGAGCCCCGGCACGCCGGCGGTGGTCGACCACGTGAAGGCCGGCCGGCTGTTCAAGGACGGCGACGTCTTGATCGACGAGAAGGACCGGGCGATCCCGGAACGGCGCAAGCTCATGCAGGCCGGCCTGGTCTCGGTGGCGATCGCCATCGACGAGGACGGCGTGGTTCTCGGCGAGCCGGCGGTGGACATCATCGGCCTGCCGAACCGCGGCCGGTCCGGCGAGCCGTTGATCGAAACGGTCGTGGATGCGGTCTCCCGCACCCTGTCGGGGATGTCGCGGGGCAAGCTCAAGGACTCGGAGAGCGTCGAGAAGACGGTCGACCGGGCGGTGCGCACCGCGGTCAACGAGGTCTGGGGCAAGAAGCCCGCCTGCCACGTGCAGGTGGTCGAAGTTTAAGCTACGACGACAGACGAACGGACCACGGCAGGTCCGGTCCAGACCCTCATCCTGAGACCCCTGCACAGGGGGTCTCAGGGGCGCCCTCCAGCGGGACGCGCGATCCTTGGCGCGTTCCTCGGGGCGTTCCTTGGCGGGCGCCTTCGCGGCGGCTCGCGCAGGCCCGAGGATGAGGGTGCGCCTGGAAGCAGCGGCCTGCCGATCGGTACGCGAACGGGGAGGAAGCAACATGATCGGCCGTCTCAATCACGTGGCCATCGCCGTACAGGATCTCGACGCCGCCTGCGCGGTCTATCGCGACACGCTCGGCGCCACGATCACCCCGCCGCTCCCGCAGCCGGAGCACGGTGTCACGGTCGTGTTCGTCGAGTTGCCGAACAGCAAGATCGAGCTGATGTCCCCCCTCGGGGAGGGCTCGCCGATCGAAGCCTTCGTGGCCCGCAACCCGGGCGGTGGAATCCACCACGTCTGCTACGAGGTCGACGACATCCTGGCCGCCCGCGACAAGCTCAAGGCCCAGGGCGCCCGGGTCCTCGGCACCGGCGAGCCGCGGATCGGAGCCCACGGCAAGCCGGTCCTGTTCCTTCACCCCAAGGACTTCCTGGGAACCCTGGTCGAGCTGGAGCAGGTGTGAGCCGGATGATGCACAGCCTGGCCCGCTCGACGCCGGTGACCCTGGCGGTGATCACCGTGCTGATCGCCGCCTTCGTGGCCGCGGCGGTGAGCCTGTTCAAGCTGACGGTGGGCGGCGCGATCGCCCTTTACTTCGTGGTCTGGTGGACGCTGCTCTTCGCGGTCCTGCCCCTGCGCAACCAGCCCGAGACGCGGCCCACCCACGTGGTCCCGGGCCAGGATCCCGGCGCTCCGGCGGCGCCGCGGCTGCGCGAGAAGGCCATCTGGACGACGCTGGTCGCAGGGGCCGCTTTCCTGATCGCCCTGGCGGTGTTCCCCCTGGCCGGGCTGTAGGACGGCTCAGGCCGGGGGTTTCTCCGAGCTCGCGGTAAGACAGGCCCATGCCCGGGCTCACGCCTCCGGGCAATGCGTGCGGGACGTCATCGGAGGGATAGGCCCGCCGCACGCAGCGGTCTGACGGCGACCATTTGTCTCCCGGGGGTCGAAGGGTCGGGACCCGCCCGGCTCTCGGTGCTGAACGGGTCGCCTCCGGCGGCCTTCAGCGCTGTCCCTCGACAAGCGCCCGGTGGACGGAGCAACGCACCCCGCCGCCAAGAATAAAAAAAGCAAGGCCCGAGGCCTTGCTTTCAAGCTTCAATGGCTCGACCTTTGAATATCCCACGCATTGGCTGCGGAGCGGTCGCTTTTCCTCCCGAGACTCGGACCTTGCGCCACCTCTTCCGGGCGTCGCAAACATCGCCGGACGCTTATAGGAACAACAATTCGTGTTGTCACCGGGTCTGCGAGAAAAATCTGCGCTTTCTTGCCGGCAAATGGGCATACCGCTTTCCGCCTAGGCAGCGGCCCAACCGCGGCCGGGCCGCCGCCTCCGGTTCGCCGCGATTACGCCCCGCCGTGGTCGCGCAGTGCTTGTAATTTGTGTCTCCGGCGTGTTGTGTGCCGGCGCGCCGCGGCTCCTCCCGGCCGATCCTCTTCCAAGACTCTGACGACATGCGTCTCTCCCGCTATTTCATGCCGACCTTGCGCGAGACGCCCAAGGAAGCCGAGATCGTCTCGCATCGGCTGATGCTGCGCGCCGGCCTGGTGCGTCAGGAGTCGGCCGGCATCTACGCGTGGCTGCCGCTCGGCCTGCGGGTGCTGGAGCGGGTCTGCGCGGTGATCCGGCGGGAGCAGGACCGTTCCGGCGCCATCGAGATCCTGATGCCGACGGTGCAATCCGCCGAGCTGTGGCGGGAATCCGGCCGCTACGACGCCTACGGCAAGGAGATGCTGCGCCTGAAGGACCGGCACGAGCGCGAGATGCTCTACGGCCCCACCGCCGAGGAGATGGTCACCGAGATCTTCCGGGCGAGCGTGCGCTCCTACAAGGACCTGCCCAAGAACCTCTACCAGATCTCGTGGAAGTTCCGCGACGAGGTGCGGCCGCGCTTCGGCACGATGCGCTCCCGCGAGTTCCTGATGAAGGACGCCTACTCGTTCGATTTCGACCAGGCCGGCGCCCGCCACGCCTACAACCGGATGTTCGTCGCCTACCTGCGCACCTTCGCCGGGCTCGGCCTCAAGGCGATCCCGATGCGCGCCGATACCGGCCCCATCGGCGGCGACCTGTCCCACGAGTTCATCATCCTGGCCAAGACCGGCGAGAGCGAGGTCTTCTGCGACAAGGCCTATCTCGACTTCGACATCCCGCCGGAGACCGTGGATTTCGACGACGTCGCCGCCCTCCAGGGCATCGTCGATGCCTGGACCTCGCACTACGCGGCCACCGAGGAGATGCACGAGCCGGAGGCCTTTGCGGAGGTTGCGGAGGACAGCCGCCTCGCGGCACGCGGCATCGAGGTCGGGCACATCTTCTATTTCGGCACCAAGTATTCCGAGCCGATGGGCGCCAAGGTCGCCGGGCCGGACGGGATCGAGCGGCCGGTCCATATGGGCTCCTACGGCATCGGTCCGAGCCGGCTGGTAGCGGCGATCATCGAGGCGAGCCACGACGAGGCCGGCATCATCTGGCCGGACTCGGTCGCGCCGTTCGACGTGGCCCTGATCAATCTGAAGGTCGGCGATGCCGGCACCGATGCCGCCTGCGCGCAGATCCAGTCGGATCTCGAGACCGCCGGCCTGTCGGTGCTCTACGACGACCGCGACGAGCGCCCCGGCGCCAAGTTTGCCACCGCGGACCTGATCGGCCTGCCCTGGCAGGTGATCGTCGGGCCGAAGGGCTTGGCGGAGGGCAAGGTCGAGCTGAAGCGGCGTGCCGGGGGCGAGCGCGAGAGCCTCGCCATCGTCGATCTGCTGGCACGCATCCGGCGCGTCTGAGGCGTGCCGATGGCGGCATCAGCGGCGCTGGACCGGGTCAGGACCTTCGCGGCATCGTTCCGTGCGGGCACCACTGCCCCGTTCGCACCGTTCGAGTGGATCCTCGCCGGCCGCTACCTGCGCGCCCGCCGACGGGGCGGCGGCGTCTCGGTGGTGGCGTTCTTCTCGGTGCTGGGCATCGCGCTAGGTGTCGCCACGCTGATCATCGTCCTGTCGGTGATGAACGGCTTCCGGGCGGAGCTGCTCTCGAAGATCGTGGGCATCAACGGTCACCTGTTCGCCACCCCGATCGACCGGCCGTTCAACGATTGGACCGACCTGTCGGAGCGCCTGTCGAAGGTCGCGGGCGTGCGCGCCGCGGTGCCGCTGGTGGAGGGCCAGGCCTTCGCGTCGTCGCAATATGGCGGCTCCGGCGTGATCATCCGCGGCGTGCGGGCCGCCGACCTCGACGCCCTGGCGGCGGTATCCTCGGCGATCCGCGGGGGCACCCTGGAGGGCTTCGACGACGGCACGGGCGTGCTGATCGGCCGGCGGCTCGCCGACACCCTCGGCCTGCAGGCCGGAGATACGATCACGCTGGTGACGCCCAAGGGCTCTTCGACGCCCTTCGGAACGGCGCCGCGGACCAAGAGCTACACGGTCAAGGCGGTGTTCGAGGTCGGCATGACCGAGTTCGACCAGACCTTCGTGTTCATGCCCCTGGCCGAGGCGCAGGCGTTCTTCAACAGGGACGGCGACGTCAGCATGATCGAGATCTATGTCGACGATCCCGATCATGTCGGCGACATGCGCGAGCCCCTGGAGATGGCGGCCGAGCGCCCGATCCTGCTCACCGACTGGCGCCAGCGCAACCGGACCTTCTTCGGGGCCCTGGAGGTTGAGCGGAACGTGATGTTCCTGATCCTCAGCCTGATCGTCGTGGTGGCGACGCTCAACATCGTCTCCGGCCTGATCCTGCTGGTGCGCGACAAGTCGAGCGACATCGCGATTCTGCGGACCATGGGGGCGACGCCCGGCACGATCATGCGGGTGTTCCTCATCAACGGCGCCCTGATCGGCGTCGTCGGAACGCTGAGCGGGCTGGCGCTGGGCGTCCTGATCACCCTGAACATCAAGCCGATCCAGCACGTGCTGTTTCCCGGCGCCTGGGATCCGACCGTGCGATTCCTCGCCGAGATCCCGGCCCAGATGAATCCGAAGGAGATCACCGCCGTGGTGATCACGTCCCTGCTGCTGTCGCTCGCGGCGACGCTGTATCCCTCCTGGCGCGCCGCCCGGCTCGATCCGGTGCAGGCCCTCCGCTACGGCTGACGGGCCGCATCCGATGAGCGAGTCGAGCCAGACAACCGGCGACCAGCCGGTCCCGGCCCTGTTCTTTTCCCGCGTCGAGCGGCGCTATCCCCAGGCCGAAGGTGCCCTGGAGATCCTGCGCGGGGCTGACCTCGCGATCTGGCCGGGGGAACTGGTGGCGCTGGTGGCGCCGTCGGGCGCCGGCAAATCGACCCTGCTGCATCTGGCCGGCCTTCTGGAGCGGCCGGATGGGGGCGAGATCTTTATCGGCGGCCATCCCACCGCGGCGATGGCCGATGCCGAGCGCACCCGTCTGCGGCGCGAGGAGATGGGCTTCGTCTACCAGTTCCATCATCTCCTGCCGGAATTCTCCGCCCTGGAGAACGTGGTGATGCCGCAGCTCATCCGCGGTCTGAAGGGTCCGGAGGCGAAGGCCCGCGCCACGGAACTCCTGAGCTTCCTGGGCCTCAAGGAACGGCTCCCGCACCGCCCGGCCGAGCTGTCGGGCGGCGAGCAGCAGCGCGTCGCCATCGCGCGGGCGGTGGCCAACGGCCCGCGCCTCCTGCTGGCCGACGAGCCCACCGGCAATCTCGACCCCGGGACGGCAGGCCACGTCTTCTCGGTCCTGATGGCGCTGGTCCGCGCCTCGGGCCTCGCCGCTCTGGTCGCAACCCACAACCTCGAGCTGGCCGCCCGGATGGACCGGCGGGTGACCATCCGCGACGGGCTGATCACGCAGCTCGACTGAGTCCGGCGACGCGTCCGCACGGACCGTCCCGTGTGTCCGCGGATCGGCGCGCGCGGCGCCGCGCGCATCGACGCGGACGGGCTCGGCTCAAGATCGCTCCCGGTCAAGGCGGCGGCGGACTTCGTGCGCCCGGACGTCACCCCCAACGCGCCATGCGGGCGGTCCTTCAACCCCGCGGTTCGCCCCGCCCGCGCCGTCGGCGAAGCCCATGCCTGGCTTCACGCCTCCATAAATGCACACGATTTTTAATCCGTCCCGTCGCGTGCGGCGAGTCACGTCACGGAAGACACCGGCTCCCTATCTTATCATCACGCTAGATAAAACAGAGCCGAACAACCGGCCTGTACTGCGTGATCTCTGGAGCCCTGCCATGAAGACCCGTATCGCCGCCGCCGTCACTGCTCTTTTTCTTGGTGCCGCTCCGATCTCGTCCGCTCTGGCGGAGAACGGCGCGCGCTGGACCGGCTTCGCTCCCTACGAGGTTGAGACGACCGGCTCCCTCGGCCTCGGTGTCCATGACAATCCCAACTACGTGGGCTGCCCGATGAGCTCGGCCGCCGAAGGCAACGCCGATCAGCAGACCCGGCCGGTGAAGCAGTACGGCCAGACCGCCGGCGGTTACCGCTGCTGATCCGACGCGAGGACAGATGAAGCTGAAGGCTCTCTCCTACGTCATGATCGGTGCCTTCGTGAGCGGCCTGCTCATGACGCTCGTCGGCTCGGCCACGACTCTGCTCGGCCAGTAACCGGACGGCGCCGCCCCCCCCCGGGGCGGCGCCGCTCGCGTTCGGGCCGCCCCGCGCGACCGGTGCGGTCAGGGAGCGACGGAGGGGCCGGAACCGGCCTCGGTCGGCATCAGCCTCTCGACGTAGTCGCAGGCGTCGATGATGGCGTCGGAGCTCCCCGCCATCCGTGCCCGGGCCGCCGCGCAGGCCCGCGCCACGGCGGGATCGGCGAGCAGCCGGCCCAGCACCCGCGCCGCCCGTGCGGGACGGAAGGCGCGGCGGCTCAGGGTGGCGCCGAGATCGCGGTCCTTCAGCCGCCGCCCCTCGTCGAAATGGTCGAAAGCCACGGGCACCACGAGCTGCGGTATCCCCGCGGCCAAAGCCTGCGCCACCGTGCCGACGCCCCCGTGATGGACCAGGGCCGCGCTGCGCGGCAACAGGGCGCTCAGGGGCGCGTAGGGCAGGTGGATGATCCCGGCCGGAAGCGGCTTCGGGATCTGGCCGCCCTGGGGAGCGAGCAGGACGCCGCGCCGGTTCATCCGCCGGCACAGCCGCACCGCGGTGGCAAAGAAGCCGGCCCCCTGGCGCATGGCCGAGCCGTAGGTGAACACGATCGGCGGGTCGCCCGCCGCGAGGAACGCCTCCAGCTCCGGCGGCATGGCCGCCACGTCGCCGAACCGGTCGACCAGCGGGAAGCCGAGCTGCACCGCCTGACCCGGCCAGTCGGCCTGCGGCTCCGCGTACCAGTCGGGGAACATGAGGAGCATGCCGGTCGGGCTGTTCCACCAGTGACGCAGCCGGTAGACCGGATCGAGGCCGAGGCGGGCCCGCAGGGCGTTGAGCGGCGGCAGCGTGAACGGGCCGACCGCCACCTTGTCGACGCCGAGATTCACGTAGGCCCGCAGGGAGGCCGGCAGGACGCGCGGCAGCGGCAGGCCCGGCAGACGCGGCGGATCGTACCGGCTCTCGATCAGGAACGGCATGACGTGCAGCGTCGCGGTCGGGAGATCGTACAGATCCTGCGCGAGCCGGGCGCCCCAACCCAGCGGCGAGGCGACCACCCGCAGGTCGATCCCCCGGGCGCGGGTCGCACCGAGCCACAGGCAGGCCGGCTCGGCCACCTGCAGGGCGTAATCGAACATCGGGCGGAAGCCCTGCTGCGGGTGCCACAGATCCGGCTGGCGGATCACCGCCTCGTAATCCGCGACCGTACCCAGGGGCTGGAAGGCGAGTCCGGCCCGGCGGGCCATCGCCTCGAAGGGCGCCGGGGCCGCCAGCGAGACGCCGTGACCGCGCTTCAGGAGTTCGTGACCCAGCGCGATGAACGGCAGCACGTCACCGTGCGTGCCGACGGCCACGAGGGCGACGTCGAACCGTTCGACCGTCCGGTGCGCGGGAATGGCTTACTCCTTCGAACCCCCCAAGCGGTGACGAGCTCGTCTCGAAGGCGGGGCATGCCAGCCCGCCTGATCCGCATCAAGACACTTTTTACTGTACCGATAAGCGGGCGCCGGTTTGTGGCCCGAACGCCCTTCCATTGGAACAAAACATGAACATACTAGGATCGGAACACGGGAGGCAGGTCGATGCTGAAGCGGTTGGTCCTGACCGGGATGGTCGAGTTCATGGCGTTCGGGCTGTTGTTCGCGGCGGTCGGCGCCTGGGCGATAGCCTTGGCACCGGTTCGTTAGCCGGATTTTTCCAAGGCGCCCCCGGTTCCTGCGATGGGCGGGTTATGCACAGGCGATCCGCCCGGCGCGGCCGATAATCCACAGGCCTGGCCCGAACTGGTGCTTCCGGGGCACGACCGGTGGATATCGCCTTTCGTCGGCCCGGCACACGTCGACTTGGAGCCGGCGAGCGGGGATGCTGGCCGACCCCGGAACAAGGTCGGCCATGCCACGCCAGCTCAAGGAGGTCGGATTCGTCCACCTCCACGTCCACTCGTCCTATTCCCTGCTCGAAGGGGCGCTGAAGGTCGGCTCCCTGATCAAGGCCGCGGTCGCCGACCGGCAGCCCGCCCTGGCGCTGACCGACACCAACAACCTGTTCGGGGCGCTCGAATTCTCCGAGAAGGCGGCCGGCGAGGGCGTCCAGCCGATCGCCGGCATCCAGCTCTCGGTGGCGTTCGAGGCCGCTGATCCGCACCAGCGCCAGGCGCCGACGCACCATGGCATCGTGCTCCTGGCCCAGGACGAGGCCGGCTACGCCAACCTGCTGCGGCTGGCGAGCCGCGCCTATTTCGACACGGCGCTCGGCGAAGCGCCGCGCCTGGACGCCGCGGCCCTCGTCGGAGCCTCGGAGGGACTGATCGCCCTCACCGGCGGCCTGTCGGGGCCCCTCGATGCCGCCTTCCGGGCCGGGCGGCCGGAACTGGCCCTCGGCCGCCTGCAGCGGCTCAAGGAGGCATTCGGCGAGGACCGGCTCTACGTCGAGTTGCAGCGCCACGGCCTGCCCGAAGAGGGACGGGTCGAGACCGCACTTCTCGACCTTGCCGGCCGCCACGGCCTCGGGATCGTCGCCACCAACGAGCCCTACTTCGCCAAGCCCGACGATTACGACGCCCACGATGCCCTGCTGGCCATCGCGGAGGGTCGCGTCGTCTCCGACGAGCGCCGCCGCCGGCTGACGCCGAGCCACGCCTTCAAGACCCGCGCCGAGATGGCCGCGCTGTTCCGCGACCTGCCGGACGCGCTCCAGGCCACCGTCGAGATCGCCATGCGCTGCGCCGTGCGGGCGCGCACCCGCAAGCCGATCCTGCCGAATTTCGGCGCCGTGGCGGCGGGCGAGACGCCCCCCATGGCGGAGGCCCTGGCGGAGGCGGCGGACACGGGCGTCCAGGCGGTCTCGGCCGACGAGCCGACCGAGCTGCGCCGGCAGGCCGAGGCCGGGCTGGAGCTGCGCCTGAAGCAGCACGGCACGGCGCCGGGCTTCTCGGAGGAGGATTACCGCAAGCGCCTCGCCTTCGAACTCGACGTCATCGTGTCGATGAAGTTCCCGGGCTACTTCCTGATCGTCTCGGACTTCATCAAGTGGGCCAAGGACCACGACATCCCCGTCGGTCCGGGCCGCGGCTCCGGCGCCGGCTCGCTGGTGGCGTGGTCGCTGCTGATCACCGACCTCGACCCGCTGCGCTTCGGCCTGCTGTTCGAGCGCTTCCTCAACCCCGAGCGCGTCTCGATGCCGGATTTCGACATCGACTTCTGCGTCGAGGGCCGCGAGCGGGTGATCCGCTACGTGCAGCAGCGCTACGGCGAGGGGCAGGTCGGGCAGATCATCACCTTCGGCACCCTGCTCGCCCGCGGCGTGCTGCGCGATGTCGGCCGCGTGCTGGAGATGCCCTACGGGCAGGTCGACAAGCTGACCAAGCTGGTGCCCCAGAACCCGGCCAACCCCGTGACGCTCGCCCAGGCGATCGAGGGCGAGCCGAAGCTCCAGCAGGCCATGGAGGAGGAGCCCATCGTCGGCCGGCTCATCGACATCGCCAAGAAGCTGGAGGGCCTGCACCGGCACGCCTCGACCCACGCGGCCGGCGTGGTGATCGGCGACCGGCCGCTGGAGGAGCTGGTCCCGCTCTACCGCGACCCGAAGACCGGCATGCGGGTGACCCAGTTCAACATGAAGTGGGTCGAGCAGGCCGGGCTGGTGAAGTTCGACTTCCTGGGCCTCAAAACCCTGACCATGCTGCGCTGCTGCACCGATCTCCTGAAGCAGCGCGGCATCGAGATCGACCTCGCGTCGCTGCCGCTCGACGATCCGAACACCTACGGGCCGATGGGCCGGGGTGAGACGGTCGGCGTGTTCCAGGTGGAATCGGCTGGCATGCGCAAGGCGCTCTGCGAAATGCAGGCCGACCGGCTGGAGGACATCATCGCGCTGGTGGCCCTCTACCGCCCGGGCCCAATGGCCAACATCCCGGTCTATTGCGAGCGCAAGCTCGGCCGCGACGCCGGAAACGAGGCGTCCTGGTACCCGGATCCGAAGCTGGAGCCGATGCTGAAGGAGACCTTCGGCATCATCGTCTACCAGGAACAGGTGATGGAGATCGCCAAGGTCCTGGCAGGCTACTCGCTCGGCGAGGCCGACATGCTCCGGCGCGCCATGGGCAAGAAGATCCGCGCCGAGATGGACGCGCAGCGCGACCGGTTCCTGAAGGGCTGCACCGAGCGCGGGCTGACCAAGGCCAAGGCCAACGAGATCTTCGACCTTCTGGCGAAGTTCGCCGATTACGGCTTCAACAAGAGCCACGCGGCGGCCTACGCGCTGCTGACCTACCAGACCGCCTATCTCAAGGCGAACTTCCCGGTCGAGTTCCTGGCCGCCGCCATGACCCTCGACATCGACAACACCGACAAGCTCGCTGAATTCCGCCAGGACGCCCAGCGCCTCAAGATCACGGTGGAGCCGCCCTCGATCAACACCTCCGGCGAGGTGTTCGAGGTGCGCGACGGCAAGATCTTCTACGCGCTCGCCGCCATCAAGGGCGTCGGCCGGGAGGCGGTGCGGGCGCTGGTGGAGGCCCGCGGCGACCGGCCGTTCAAGGACCTGGCCT
Source organism: Methylobacterium sp. XJLW (assembly GCF_003254375.1). Lineage (NCBI taxonomy): Bacteria > Pseudomonadati > Pseudomonadota > Alphaproteobacteria > Hyphomicrobiales > Methylobacteriaceae > Methylobacterium > Methylobacterium sp. XJLW. Next base: position 4,564,735 of record NZ_CP016429.1, read on the forward strand.
GCCTCGCCCGCCGCCTCAACCCGCGGCAGATCAACAAGCGCACCCTGGAGAGCCTCGTCCAGGCCGGGGCGCTCGACTGCATCGAGCCGGACCGGGCGCGCGCCTTCGCGGCAGTGGAGCCGATGATGAAGCTCGCCGCCAGCGCGGCGGAGGCGGAATCGGCCGGCGTCACCGACATGTTCGGCGGCGTGGTGGCGGACGACGTGTCCCTGCGAATCCCGCCCCACGAGATCTGGCCGATGGCCGACACGTTGAAGCGGGAATACGCGGCGATCGGGTTCTTCATCTCCGGTCATCCGCTGGATGAGTACGGCGACCTGCTCGACAAGCTGCGGGTGCAGAGCTGGACCGATTTCTGCCGCGCGGTGCGGGCTGGGACCTCCAGCGTCGGCCGGGTGGCGGCCTCCGTGCTCGACCGGGCGGAGCGGCGCACCAAGACCGGCAACAAGATGGGCATCGTCACGCTCTCGGACCGGACCGCGCATTTCGAGGCGATCATCTTCTCCGAGGGGCTCGGCCAGTACCGCGACATCCTGGAGCCGGGCCGCCCGCTGGTGCTGCAGCTCCAGGCGAATTTGGAGGGCGAGGATGTCCGCGCCCGGATCCTCACCGCGGAGCCCCTCGACCAGGCGGTGGCCCGCCACCAGAAGGGGATCCGCATCCACCTGAGCGACCCGCGCGGCGTCGCCCCCGTGCAGCAGCGCCTGTCGATGCGCGGCGAGAGCGAGGTGTCGCTGATCCTCAAGCTCGATGGCGGCAGCCGCGAGGTGGAGATCCGGCTGCCCGGCAAATTCCAGGCGACGCCGACGCTCGCTGGCCAGCTCCGGACCGTGCCGGGGGTGGTGCAGGTGGAGGTGAGCTAGAACGGGGCCGCCAGGCAGCCGGTGAGGGCGCCCTTCAGCGCGGTGGCGTCGCTCTCCGCCACCGTGAACACCGCCGTCAGGGCCGGATCGCCGGAGCGCGGGCTCGCCTGCGTCCAGGTGAGCTTGGTGCCGGGCTGGGTGAGCGCCACGGCGAGGCCGCGCAGCGGATCCTCGCCGCGGCGGGCGCCCGTCACCGTCAGGGTGAAGCCCGAATCCGCCCCGGTCGCCGCGCCCTGCACGGGCATCCGCATGGAGCGCACGCTGCCGGCACTGGAGACGAGGATGCCGGTGAGCGGCGTCGCGCTGCCGGAGCCTTCGAGCCCGGCGAAGTCGAAGCGCGGCGCCAGCTCGGCGAAGCGCGGCACCGTCAGCGCCGCCGACAGGCCGGTCCCCCCCGGATCGCAGGCGAGGTAAAGGGTCGCCGGACGCTGATCCGTCCCCAGGTCGGCGGTGCCGGTGAGGTTCGCGCCGCCACCGGGCGCCCGGGTGCCGCCGGCGAGCAGCGGCGTCCGCCCGGTGAGGATGTCGGACAGCCTGTCGCCGCGGCTCAGCGGCCCCGCCAGGAGAGCCACGGCGGCGATGCCGACGACCGCCAGGGCTACGCCGATCCGGAGCCGCATCTCATCCTCCACCTGTGGACATCCCGGGCCGGCGGCATAGACGATCGCGGCCGGCCCGCAACCCTTCCTTCACCACGTCCGCAGGAACCGGGCCGCGATCCCGTCCGTGTGCACCGCAGCAACTCCTTAAAAAGCGATCGATCCTATGCACCGGCGCTCAAGCTTGAGCGTCGCCATGCGCACGAAGATCCTGCTCGCCCTCACCCTGCTGGTCTACGTCACCACCGGCCGCGCCCCCGGGATCCGGGAGCCGCGCAACCCGGATGCCGAGCATGCGGGCGGACGTGTCGCCGTGGTGATGAAGCGGGCCTGGACCTGAACCTCACGCCCCCGGAGCGCAGGCCCTCAGCCGCGCGGCCACGAGGGCCTGGAGATTCCAGAGATGGCGGTCGCGGATGCCGAGGCGCTCGCAGGCGTCCACGGTCCGGAACAGGTATTCGGCGCTCGGTCCCTTGTGCCCGCAGGCGGCGGCGATCTTTTCCGCGATTTCGGCGTCCGAGAGGCGGCCGGCGTAGCGGTCGCTGGCGCGGTTGGCCAGGAAGGTCAGCGCCGACACGGTCCCGGTCTCGGTGGCGACCGGCAGCCAGCGGGCGACGTAGCCGCGGCCCCGCATCTCCCGGCGCCAGACCGGCATCAGCGCCTCGCGGATCTCCATCCCGGGCAGGCGGAACACGACGCCCCGGCAGAGGCCGCCGCGGTCCAGCGCCAGGACGAAGCCCGGCCGCTCCGGCGTGCCGCGGAACCGGCGCTGCAGCAGGCAGAACCGGCGGTGGAAGCCGCGCACCGTCCCGATCCGGCGCTCGGCGACCTCGAATTCCGGATTCCACATCAGCGAGCCGTAGGCGAAGACCCAGAGATCGCAGCCCTCGCGCCCGGCGACGATCGCCTCCAGGCCCGGGCGCAACTCCGAATCCGACAGCACGTCGAGGGCGCTCGGGTCGTCGGGGACCGGGACGGAATGCGCGCGGGCGATCAGGTCGAGGCTGAGGTCGAGGGTGCGGGCGGGCGCGCAGGGCATGGCCCTCAACGCAGCGGCCTCACGGCTTGTTGCCCAGCGCGTCGAGTTCGGGGAAGGGCCGGGTGCGATGGCCGGTGCAGACCTCGTCGTCGTCGAGCACCGTGAGCCGGTCGGCCTCGTAGAGCAACGTCACCTTCGGGCGCTCGGGCTTGCCGAAGGTCCGGCCGTACATCCGGCCCGACACGCAGTAGATCACCCGGCCGCCATCCGCGATCGGCCCGGCGATCCGGCTGCCCTCGAACCGCACCGGCAGCAGCGAGACCGAACCGAAGGCGACCTGCTTCAGCGCCAGGGCGGCGATCCGCTGGAGGATGGCCGGGGAGGGCACGTCCTCGACCACGGGCTTCGGTTTGCGCGGCCCGGCCTGCGCGCCGGCGGAGGCGAGGGCGAAGATGATGGCAAGAGTGGCGCGGGGCGGCATCGGCCCTCGCTATCCGGCCAAGGCTGCCTGAGGCTGGACAGCGCCGAAGGCTGCGGGTCCCTATATGAGGAGAACGAGCGGCACGCGCCCGTCGCGCGCCGCGCCCCTTTCACCTCACGACGCGACGTTCGATGCAATGGACCGACGACGCCCTGGTGCTCGGCCTGCGCCGGCACGGGGAGACCGGCGTCATCCTGGAGGCGATGACCGAGGCCCATGGACGCCATCTCGGCCTCGTCCATGGCGGACGCTCGCGGCGGATGCAGCCGGTGCTCCAGCCCGGCAACCGGGTCCGGCTGACCTGGCGGGCGCGCCTCGACGAGGGCCTCGGCGCCTACGCGGTGGAGCCCCTCGAGTCGCAGGTCTCCCGGCTGATCGGATCGAGCCTGGCCCTATACGGCATCGGACACCTCGCGGCGCTGCTGCGGCTCCTCCCCGAGCGCGACCCGCATCCGGCGCTCTACGCGGCGGCGGGGATCCTCATCGAGCACCTCGACGACCCCGCCATCGCGCCGCCCCTGATGGTGCGGTTCGAGTTGGCCATCCTGTCGGAGCTCGGTTTCGGCCTGGACCTGACAGCCTGCGCCGCCACCGGCGGCAACGACGCCCTCGCCTACGTCTCGCCGAAGAGCGGCCGAGCGGTCAGCGCCTCGGCGGGCGAGCCCTATCGGGACCGTCTTCTCGCGCTTCCAACCTTCCTGCTCGCCGGCGGATCCCCGGGTCCGGACGGCGTTGCCCAAGGGTTTACCTTGACGGGGTACTTCCTCGACCGGCACGTCTGGGGCCCTCGGGGCCTCGCGCCGTCCGAGGAGCGGGCGCGATTCGTTGCGCTCGGCCGAGAGGCCGGGTAATGTTCGCGCTATGTTCTAATCGAGCCCGGGTCTGAGCGCGGCTCAACCCAGGCTGTGTCATCCCGTCGTTTCGGGGCCGCGAAGCGGGGCCCGGAATCCAGAATCGCACGGCCCGCAAGGTTCGTCCGCCTCCTCGGACAGGGTCGGTGGTTCTGGATTCCGGGCTCGCCTTCGGTGCCCCGGACTGACGAACCATCCGGAAAGGCGGCGCTGCCGGTCGGCGGCCCCGCCCTGAGACAGGAGCCGTCATGGGCCAGCCCTTCGAGCCGCCGTCCGGCGACGGGATCGAGAGCGTCGAGCTGAAATCCGCGCTGGAAGAGCGCTACCTCGCCTATGCGCTGTCCACGATCATGCACCGGGCGCTGCCGGATGCCCGCGACGGGCTGAAGCCCGTGCATCGGCGCATCCTCTACGGGATGCGGCTGCTGCGCCTCGACCCCAACACCGCGCACAAGAAATGCGCCAAGATCGTCGGCGACGTGATGGGCGACTTCCACCCGCACGGCGACCAGGCGATCTACGACGCCCTGGTGCGGCTTTCCCAGGACTTCGCCCAGCGCTACCCGCTGGTCGACGGGCAGGGCAATTTCGGCAACATCGACGGCGACGGTCCGGCCGCCTACCGCTACACCGAGGCGCGGCTCACCGAGGTCGCCCGCCTCCTGCTCGACGGGATCGACGAGGACACCGTCGATTTCCGGCCGTCCTACAACGGCGAGAAGGAGGAGCCGATCGTCCTGCCGGCGGCCTTCCCGAACCTGCTCGCCAACGGCAGCCAGGGCATCGCGGTCGGCATGGCGACCTCGATCCCGCCGCACAACGCCGCCGAGCTGTGCGACGCGGCGCTCTACCTGATCAACCATCCCGAGGCGACGTCCGGGCAGCTCGCGAAGTTCGTGCAGGGGCCGGACTTCCCGACCGGCGGCATCCTGGTGGATTCGGCCGAGTCGATCGCCGAGGCCTACCGCACCGGCCGCGGTGCCTTCCGGGTCCGCGCCCGCTGGACCAAGGAGGATCTCGGCCGCGGCACCTGGAACATCGTCGTCACCGAGATCCCCTACGGCATCCCGAAGGGCCGGCTGATCGAGAAGATGGCCGAGCTGCTGCAGGAGAAGAAGCTGCCGCTGCTCGCCGACGTGCGGGATGAATCCGCCGAGGACGTGCGTGTCGTGCTGGAGCCGCGCTCGCGCACGGTGGATCCGGTGATCCTGATGGAATCGCTGTTCCGGCTCACCGAGCTGGAGGCGCGGATCCCGCTCAACCTCAACGTCCTGGTCGGCGGCCTCGTGCCGAAGGTGATCGGGCTCGCCGAGTGCCTGCGGGAATGGGTCGACCACCGCCGCGTCGTCCTGCAGCGCCGCTCGCGCTACCGCCTCGGCCAGATCGACCGCCGCCTGGAGATCCTGGGCGGGTTGCTCATCGTCTATCTCGACCTCGACGAGGTGATCCGCATCATCCGCGAGGAGGACGAGCCGAAGGCCGCCCTGATGGCCCGTTTCGAGCTGACCGAGATCCAGGCCAACGCCATCCTCGACACCCGCCTGCGCAGCTTGCGCAAGCTGGAGGAGATGGAGTTGAAGCGCGAGTTCGACGCGCTCACCGCCGAGAAGGCCGAGATCGACGCCCTGCTCGCCTCCGAGCCGGCGCAGTGGAAGACGATCCAGGCGCAGATCCGCGCCGTGAAGAAGACCTTCGGGCCCGAGACCAAGCTCGGCAAGCGCCGCACGACGCTGGCGAGCCCCCCGGATGTCGGCGGCATCGACTTCACCGCGGCCCTGGTCGAGCGCGAGCCGATCACCGTGATCGTCTCCACCAAGGGCTGGATCCGGGCGCTCAAAGGCCACGTCGCCGACCTCTCGGGCGTTGCGTTCAAGGGCGACGACACCCTGAAGATCGCCTTCCCCACCGAGACCACCCAGAAGATCCTGCTGCTCGCCACGAACGGCAAGGTGTTCACGCTGGAAGCCTCGAAGCTACCGGGCGGGCGCGGCTTCGGCGACCCGGTGCGGCTGATGGCCGACCTCGACGACGGCACCGAGATCGTGGCGGCGCTGCCCTACCGGCCCGAGACCAAGCTGCTGATCGCGGGCTCGGACGGGCGCGGCTTCGTGGCGCCCGCCGACGCGCTGGTGGCCAACACCCGCAAGGGCAAGAACGTTCTGGGCCTCGACGGCGACGCCACCGCGGCGGTGCTGGTGCCGGCCGAGGGCGACCACGTCGCGGTGGTCAATACGGAAAAACTGCTGCTGATCTTCCCGATCTCCGAGGTGGCCGAACTCGCCCGCGGCAAGGGCGTGCGCCTCCAGCGCTGCCGCAGCGGCGGGCTGCTCGACGCGCACGTGTTCAAGCTGGCGGACGGCCTGCCCTGGCAGGACGGCTCACCGGAGGGCCGGCTCGCCAACGCGTCGGTGCTGGAGAAGTGGCTCGGCCACCGCGCCGAGGTCGGGCTGATGATGGCGCGCAGCTTCCCGAAATTCGAGCGGTTCGGGCGCTGAAGCGGGGCCGACTGAAAGAGGACGGCCATACGCACGTCCGTTCATGTAGGCGCGACAGGCTCCCTCTCCCGTTCGGGAGAGGGGACCCGCACCTCGTTCGGAGACGGTCTGAGCGCGAACGCTGATCGAGCCAGAGCGCGCCAGGGGCCACCACGCCGCCGATCGGAACCGCCAGAAGAAAGAGCTGGGCTGTCGTCACGGGCAAAGGGTCCGTGGTGCGTGCCACCCGCCCCCTGTAGGGCGCCATCCATGGCCCCACAACGACCATGGGGGCACCGGGTCGACCAGCCCCTCCGTCATCGCGAGCACAGCGAAGTGACTCAGGGCCAGCGGCATACGTTAGCGTGGTGCCGACTGGATTGCTTCGCTCCGCTCGCAAGGACGGCGGCGCCGAAGCGACGGGTTAGCACCCCTATCACCGCGCCTTCACAGCCGCCTCGTCCGCCGCCCAGAGGTGCTGCGCCGCGTAGGCCCGGAACGGGCGCCACGCCTCGGCCCGGGCCAGGAGCGCCGCCGGGCTTGGACGCCCGGTGCGGCTCTCCAGCGCCCGCAGCAGGCCGACATCGCCCACCGGCAGGGCGTCGGGCAGCTTGAGCGCCCGCATGGCGATGTACTGCGCCGTCCAGGGACCGATCCCGCGGATCGCCGTGAAGCGGAGCACCGCGGCCTCCAACGACTCCGCCGGGGCGAACAGGTCCGGATCGGCCAAAGCCGCCGCGGCCAGCGCCCGGATCGCCGCGCCGCGGGCCCGCGGCATGTTGAGCGCCAGGGCGATATCCGCCTCGGCCAGATCCGCCGGCGTGGGAAAGACGTGGGTCAGCCCGTCCATCGGCTCCGCGAGGGGCGTCCCGAACGCCGCCACCAGCTTGCCCGCGAGCCCGATCGCGGCCGCCACAGAGACCTGCTGACCGAGGATCGCCCGGCAGCCGGTCTCGAACGGGTCCCAGGCCCCGGGGAGGCGCAACCCCGGCCGCGCGGCGACGAGCGGGGCCAGGACCGGATCGCCGACAAGGCAGGCCGCGATGGCGCCGGGATCGGCGTCGCAGTCGAAGAGGCGGCGCAGGCGCCCCGCGACCGCCTCGGCGTGCCCGGCCTCGACACCGCGCAGCGCGACGTGCAGGCAATCCGCGCCGGGCGCCACCGTCAGGAGCCCGTGCCGCCCCGCGATGCTGATCGTGCGGGCGTAGGCCGCCGCGGGATCGGCCGCCTCGACGCCCGGGATCGCCCGCTTGGCGAGGAACGCGCGGATCGCCGCCCAGTCGTAGGGCGGCCGGACGGGCAGGCGACGTTCGATCGCCCCCGCAAACACGAAGGGCGGCCTCTCGGCCGCCCCGTCGCTCGCGTCACAGGACAGGTGGTCCTGCCTCAGCCGCGCTGGTCGACCGGCACGTAGTCGCGCTGGGTCGGACCGACGTAGAGCTGGCGGGGACGGCCGATCTTCTGCGACGGATCCTCGATCATCTCGGCCCACTGGGCGATCCAGCCGACCGTGCGGGCCACGGCGAACAGCACCGTGAACATGTCGGTCGGGAAGCCCATCGCCTTGAGGGTGATGCCCGAGTAGAAATCGATGTTCGGGTAGAGCTTCTTCTCGATGAAGTACTCGTCCTTGAGGGCGATCTGCTCCAGCTCCATGGCGACGTGGAGCAGCGGATCGTCGGTCTTGCCGAGCTCCTTCAGCACCTGATGGGTGGTGCTCTGCATGATCCGGGCGCGCGGGTCGTAGTTCTTGTAGACCCGGTGGCCGAAGCCCATCAGGCGGAACGGGTCGTTCTTGTCCTTGGCCTTGGCGACGTACTTGCCGACGTTCTCCGGGGTGCCGATCTCCATCAGCATCTTGAGCGCCGCCTCGTTGGCGCCGCCATGGGCCGGGCCCCACAGGCAGGCGATGCCGGCCGCGATGCAGGCGAAGGGGTTGGCGCCCGAGGAGCCGGCGAGCCGCACGGTCGAGGTCGAGGCGTTCTGCTCGTGGTCGGCGTGCAGGATGAAGATCTTGTCGAGCGCCCGGGCGAAGACCGGGTTCACCTCGTATTCCTCGCACGGCACCGCGTAGCACATGCGCAGGAAGTTCGAGGTATAGTCGAGGTCGTTCTTCGGGTACACGAACGGCTGGCCGATCGAGTACTTGTAGGCCATCGCGGCGAGCGTCGGCATCTTGGCGATCATGCGGATCGACGCGATCAGCCGCTGGCTCTCGTCCGTGATGTCGGTCGAGTCGTGGTAGAAGGCCGAGAGGGCGCCCACCGAGGCGACCATCACGGCCATCGGGTGCGCGTCGCGGCGGAAGCCGGTGAAGAACCGGTTCATCTGGTCGTGCACCATGGTGTGGCGCGTGACCCGATACTCGAAATCGGCCCGCTGGGCGGCGGTCGGCAGGGCGCCGAACAGCATCAGGTAGCAGGTCTCGAGGAAGTCGCCCTTCTCGGCGAGCTGCTCGATCGGGTAGCCGCGATAGAGCAGCACGCCCTCGTCGCCGTCGATATAGGTGATCTTCGATTCGCAGGACGCCGTCGAGGTGAAGCCCGGGTCGAAGGTGAAGGCGCCGGTCTGGGCGTAGAGCTTGCCGATATCGATCACGTCCGGCCCGATCGTGCCGGATTTCACCGGCAGCTCGATCGACTTGCCGTCCACGGTGATGGTGCTGGGTGCGCTCATGGATCGTGGACCCTTCTCTGGCGACGTGGCGGATGCCGGGCTCGGGCTGCCCGAGTCGGTCCCGGGGGCCTGAGCACACGCATTATGCTGCGGGTGCTCACAGGCATGGGTTACCCAAACGGCACTGCAGCAGCAACGGGGTCGGTGACAACCCGACCCCGACGCCAAGCAAATTCCACCAAGCGCAATTCGAGCCGGGGCCGGCAGTTCCCCGGCTACGCCCGGTGGCTTCAGACCTGCGGCACCTGATCGCCCAGGCGGGCAAGGGTTTCCGCCCGGCCGAGCACCGCCATCACGTCGAACAGGGGCGGGGAGGTGGTGCGGCCGGTCAGCGCCGCGCGCAGGGGCTGGGCCACCTGCCCGAGCTTGCAGCCGGCGTCCTCCGCGTACTGGCGAACCGCACCCTCGGTCGAGGCCGCATTCCAGTCCGGCAGCGCCTCGAGCACCGGCCGCACCCCGGCGAGGCGGGCGCGGCCCTCGTCGGAGAGGAGGGCGCGGGCCTTGTCGTCCAGCGCCAGCGGCCGCTGGGCGTAGAGGTAATAGGCGCTGTCGAGGAGCTCGATCAGCGTCTTGGCCCGCTCCTTCAGGCCCGGCATGGCCTGGGTGAGCTTGTCCTTGAGGTCGGGCTGCAGCGGCGCCGACAGGCCGCGCCCGGGACCGACATTTGGCAGGATCGTCTCGATCGCCGCGACGAGATCGGCATCGGCGCTGGTGCGGATGTAGAGGCCGTTGAGGTTGGCGAGCTTGGCGAAGTCGAACCGCGCCGCGGAGCGCCCCACCGCGCCGAGGTCGAAGGCCGCGACCATCTCCTCGGTGGAGAAGACCTCCTGGTCGCCGTGGCTCCAGCCGAGCCGCACGAGGTAGTTGCGCAGGGCCGCCGGCAGGTAGCCGAGATCGCGATAGGCCTCGACGCCGAGCGCCCCGTGGCGCTTCGAGAGCTTGGCTCCGTCCGCCCCGTGGATCAGCGGGATATGGGCCATCCGGGGAATGTCCCAGCCCAAGGCGGAAAAGATCTGGCTCTGGCGCGCCGCGTTGGTGAGGTGGTCGTCGCCGCGGATGATCTGCGTGACGCCCATGTCGTGGTCGTCGACCACCACGGCCAGCATGTAGGTCGGCGTCCCGTCCGAACGCAGCAGGACGAGGTCGTCGAGGTCCTTGTTGGCCCAGGTCACGCGGCCCTGGACGGCGTCCTCGACGACGGTCTCGCCCTCGGTCGGCGCGCGCAGGCGGATCACCGGCTTGACCCCGGCGGGGGCCTCGGACGGGTCGCGGTCGCGCCAGCGGCCGTCGTAGCGGGGGGCACGGCCCTCGGCCCGGGCGGTCTCCCGCATCGAGGTCAGCTCCTCGGCGGTGGCATAGCAATGGTAGGCACGGCCGGCCGCCAGCAGCTCCTCGGCCACGGCCCGGTGGCGCTCGGCCCGGGCGAACTGGAACACCACGTCCCCGTCCCAGTCGAGGCCGAGCCAGGACAGGCCGTCGAGGATCGCGTCGATCGCGCCCTTGGTGGAGCGCTCCCGGTCGGTATCCTCGATGCGCAGCAGCATCTTGCCGCCGGTGTGGCGGGCGTAGAGCCAGTTGAACAACGCCGTGCGGGCCCCGCCGATATGCAGGTAGCCGGTGGGCGAGGGGGCGAAGCGCGTGACGACGGCTGAGGACATCGGTCCGGTATGTTCCGGGGCTGGTCGCGGACGGAGCGCGACGGACGGCGAAGGGGCGGCGGAGCGGCGAGGGGCTCGACAGGGCGCCCGTAGCACGAAGCACCGGCTGTAGCACGAGCCGGAGGATGCGTTAAGAATCGCCCGCAGAATCGCCCGGCCCCGAGACAGGTCGCGCGGAACGGGGCGGCGGCGATGCGGCGGATCGGCGCGAGGCTGGCGGGCGGCGCGGTGGCGCTGGCCGGCCCCCGCGCGCCCGCCCTCCCGGTCATCCGCCACTGGGTGGCCGAAGGCCTCGCCCGGGACGCCGAGCAGCGCCGGCTGTTCCCCTGGCTGGCGGTGGCCTTCGGCGGGGGGATCCTGGTCTATTTCGCGGCGACCGACGGCGCGCCGAGCCTGGCCGCGCCCCTTGTCGCCGCCGCCCTTGCCCTGGCGCCGATCCCGCTCCTCGGCGCGCGCCCGGCGGCGCTGGCGGCGGTGCTCGCGGTGGCGGCCGCGTTCCTCGGCTTCGCGGCGGCAGCCTGGCGGGTCTCGGAGGTCGCCGCCCCGGTCCTCACCCGCACCACCATCGGCCCCCTCATCGGAACGGTCGAGGCCCTGGACGAGCGCGAGGTCGGCGCCCGGCTGCTGATCCGGGTGGAGAGCTTCGCCGGCCTTGCGCCGGAGGCGCGGCCCGCCCGGGTGCGGGTGTCATTCCGCAAGACGCCGACCCCGCTTCCCGGGGACGTCGTCGCCGCCACCGCCCGGTTGTTGCCTCCCCCGGAGGCGGCCCGGCCCGGAGGCTACGATTTTGCCCGAGACGCCTACTTCCAGGGGATCGGCGCGGTGGGCTCCCTGGTCGGGGCGGTCACGATCCGGGCGCCGACCGAGCCGCTGCCCCTCCGCCTGCGGCTCGCCGCCACGCTCGACGCGGCCCGGAACGGGCTCACCCGCCGGATCGCGGAGGCCGCCGGCGGCCAGGCGGGCGCGGTGGCGGCGGCCCTGGTGACCGGCAAGCGCGGCCTCATCGGCCCGGCGACCAACGATGCGCTGCGCGCCGCCGGAATCTACCACGTTGTGTCTAGGTGAAGGTTGACCGGCAAGGCGGCGAGGTCCAGGGTTTGGGCCATGTTCCCGGTCAAGGCTTACTCCTACATCCGCCTGTCCTCGGAGAAGCAGCTCCAGGGCGACGGCGAGACCCGCCAGATCGAGTTGCGGGACAAGTTCGTCGCGAAGCATGGCCTGGAGCTCGACGACACCCTCCGCGACCTCGGCGTCTCCGCGTTCGACCGAGCGAACATCGAGAAAGGCGCGCTGGGTACGTTCCTCCGCAAGGTGAAGGCGGGAGAGGTCGCGCGCGGCTCCTACCTTCTCGTCGAGAACCTTGACCGCCTATCGCGCGACCATGTCCTCAAGGCTTTCCGGGTGTTCATGGACATCCTGGAGGCCGGCATCGTCATCGCGACCCTAGGGGACGATCGGATCTACAGCGAGGAGAGCATCAACCAGAACTGGACCGAGCTCATCGTCTCGCTGGCGGTGATGTCGCGCGCCCACGAGGAAAGCGTGCGGAAGGTCCAGACCCTGCGGGGGGCGTGGGTCCGCAAGCGGGCCGACCGCAGCAAGAAGTTGACGCGCAAGTGCCCGACCTGGCTTTCGGTGTCCGAGGACGGCACCGACTGGATCGTCAACCGGGACCGCGTCGACCTGATAGAGCGCATGCTGCGCGAGCTCGCCGCCGGCATCGGCCGAGACAAGATCGCCCGGCGCCTCAATGCCGATGGAAAGAAGCCCTGGGGCCATGGCCGCGAGTGGCACGGCGGGACAGTGACCAAGTTCACCGACAACGAGGCCCTCATCGGCCGCTTCCAGCCCTGCACCGTCGAGCGCAGGGTCGTCGACGGTGTCAGGATCGAGCGCCGCATCCCGGTTGGCGACCCCATTGAGGACTATTACCCGCAGGTGATCTCGGACGAGCTCTGGCAAAGCGCCCGCAAGGCTTCGGACAAGCGGGCGCGACCGGGCAAGGGGAACGTCGGCGGCAGGCGCGGGACGGTCCTTTCAAACCTTTTCGGCGCGCTCGCCGTATGCGACGCCTGCGGCAAGCCGATGAACTATCGCGACAGGGGTCCCCGGAGCACGCCTTGCCTGCGTTGCTCGGGCAACCGCAACGGTACCTGTGGCAACGAGAGCAGGCCACGCTACCTACCGCTGGAGCGCGCAGTCCTGTCGTGGGCGATCCTCGCGGAAGACCCGCCGCCCCAGGAGGGCTCGCCGGCGAACGAGGCGTTGGCCACGGCCGAGAGGGTTCGCGATCAGGCAGCCGCCATCGTCGACCGCCTCATCGACGCAATCGAGCAGGGCGCGCGGCTCGATGGCCGGCTGATCCAGCGTCAGGCCGAACTCGCGCAGGCGGACGAGGCCTTGGCGGATGCGCGACGTGCGGCCAGGGCCGCGGTGCCGACGTCTTCGCAAGCCGAACGATACGGCGTTCTCGCTGCAGTGGAGGGAGCCCGGGACCTACCGGAGAAGGAAAGGTTCGCCGCCCGTGCCGCCGCCGCGCAGGAACTTCGGGATCTTCTCACGGAGATCCGTTGCCATGCCGACGGCAGCGTCACGGCGTGGGTGGGGGACATGGGCTTCCGCATCCATATGGAAGGCGACGATGCGAGGATCGAAGGCGGCATCGAGGTCAAGCCCGGCGAGTGCTTGGTGATGCGGTGGGAGACAAGGAGCGGCGTGGTGGCCGAGCCCAGCCTGCCGTTGCGGAATCGAGCATGATTCCGCAACGAATCTCGTTCGGTTTCCCCACCTACGGGGCCTTGATCGGCGTCCTGACCAGCTAGGCCGACTTCGAATGGAGGCCGGAGCGACCGCATGCCGTCACAACGCCCAGAACGAAACGGCGGCCCCCGGAAAGGAACCGCCGTTCATTGACGTCAAGAGCCTCGCCGACTGAGACCGTGCCGGCGAGGCTGAACAACCAGATCACTCGGCCGCTTCAGCCTCCCGGTCCCACTCGCTGGCCGCATCGGCATCCTCGACCTCGTCGCCCGGGCGGGCTTGGTCCCGATGCTGGGCCTTCGCCGCACCGTGGACCCGCTTATGGGTACGGGACCACACAACCAGTTCATCCTGAACGGTCGTCAGGACGTCACGCCAGGCGGAGCAGGCACGCTGGTCGACGCCTTTGACGTCCACGAGTGGCCGACCGTCATCACCCGTCACGGCGACCAAACCATCGAACGCGGTCCGCAGCGCATCCATGGCGTCCGCGAGCGCCCCGACGGCATTGTCGTACCGGTCAGTCGGCGTATCCCCCGGGCGCCGGGACTTCGCCTTACCGGGGGGCGGAAACTCGCCCCGCAGGAAGACGTCGTTCACGGCCATGTCACCGGACCCATCCTCTAGGGCACGCGGGCGACCGTCCTCGTCAACCGCCCGGATCGAGACGCCGGCGGCGAAGTCGCGCAGCGCCTGGCCGAGCTGATGGATGCCGTGGGGCGACTGACGCATGACATCGAGCACCTCACCAGGCGTCCGGCGATCCGGCTGGTCGTTGTTGGCGGTCCCGCGGTCGGCGCTCAGGCGACCATCGACGACCAAGGGGTAGGCGGCCCGGACCGCCAACTCCAGCGAGGAGGGGCCAGGCTCGTCCGGGGTCCCCGCCGCGATGGAGGCGCGCATTTCCGCCATCGCGTCATCGACCAATTGGTCGGTGGTGCGACCGGTCACCGCCCACTCGCCACCATGAACCGCTTTGCCGAAGGCATGGCGCAAGTAGCGTCGGGCCTGATCCACCTTCGTCGCGTCGCCGTTGAAGGCCCGGAGCACCAAAGCCGTCGCAAGCTCGTTTGACAGGCGCTGGTTGACCCGTTTGCGGGAGGACTGGCTGGTGACCGCGACGCGGATTGCTTCGCGGAACCGACCGTCTGGGTTGGCGAACAACCCGACGATGGCCGCCGCGCGCTCCGCCGGGTCATCGGACAGGTGGGCCGCCCGCGCCTCCGCCTTCGTGCAGGAGCCTGCATAGTATGCGGCCTCAGTCGCCGAGATCAGCGAACGGCGCGCGAGCTCGTCGAGCACCTCGTCCGCCAGGGCCTCGTTCTCCGGCCCGTCGCCCCAAGGCGTGGGCGGGTCGACGTGCCGGAGGGCGACGAGGGACCGGAGGGCCGTCGGGAAAGCCGTCTTGCTTCGGGCGAACGGCTCGAAGCCGACGATCAGCAGCGCAGGTACCCGCTCGCAACGGAGGGCGACGAGATCCTCCTGCGTCGGACCCGAGGCGAAGGCCTCGTTCAGGCGCTTGATGCGGGCCCGGAATTTCGGACCCGGCTCGTCGTAGGGCACGTCCGCGGAGCGCTGGCCCAGCAGGGCGTGGACGGCAGTCATGCGGGAAGACCCTTCCGCCGTCGTCAGAGCCGTGACCGGGTCGCAACCGTCCTCGTGGTTGTAGGTGGTCGGCACGAGCCAGACCGCCTCCATCACGCCCTGGTACGTGATCGACTCCGACCAGTCGTTCGTGGACTTCACGTAACCGGCGGCGTGCTGGCAAGCCCAGTTGAGGTGGTGGCTACTCTCGATGTCGACCGCCAGTTCGGCCGCGGTCAGCGAGGCGTCGGCGGGGGACTTGGGCTCCGGCACCGGCCGGAACTTCGAGTCTTCCGCGCCAGTCCCCGGATCGACGGCGAACGGGTGGCGCCGGGACGGGAGGGTGCGAGGGTTGCGCGGGTCCGGCATCACGCGGCGCGCCCAGACGGTTGTCCGGATGCCCAGCAAGGTTCCACCCGGGACCGCGATGCGCTCCGCGTTGGGCGCCGCAGGGTCGCCGATACCCTTCCGGACGGCGGACGGATCGACAACTGCGTTCGCAAGGGCGCGGGCCGCCCGCTCCGAGTGCCCGAAGGCTTCGGTCAGCTTGGCCGCGAGGTTGTTCCGCGCAGGCGCGGCGGCGTACTCGGGCAACGCCTCGACGGGGCGAGGCAGGATATGGATGTCGTTGGCTTTGGTCACGGGCATTGTCCTTGGCTGGGCGACCGAAGGCTCGAAGCTCTTCGGAGCCTCGGGCGCGACTACGGGGTCGATCCGAGGTGCCAAGGACCGCGTGGGTCCCAGCGCTCCCCCCTTCCACTTGTCGGGCAAGCCCGACGTCGTCGAAGGCGGCGACAGCCAATTGAAACCTTGTCTAGGCGTACCGGCACCGGGCATTCATGCCCATCGTCCAGCGTTGCCGCCCCCGCCACAGAGCCTGGAGGGGTTGGGGGTTCCGCATGCCTGCGTCGCAGACGCTGCTCTGGTACGACGTAGCGATGGGGCCGTCAAGCGACCTCGCCAACCTATTCGATGCCGTCGTCGTTCGAGACTGTATTTGCCCAGCCGAAACCAAGATCACATGACATAATCGACGCCGACCGTTCCAGGAGGCCGGGCCGCCTAAGGCCCCTGAACCGACGGCCTTGCAGCGCTATGACAGCGTTCCGGTGACCGTCTCGGCAGGGCTCTCGCCAGCGCGCATTCCGGTACTCCTGGCGAGGGTCCGATATATCGTCGGGCGGGAGACCGAGAACAGTTCCGCCAGATCACCAATGGAGTGGTCCCCCACGTCGTGCATGCGCCTCACCTCTCGCTGCTGCTTGGCCGACAGCTTCGGCTGCTTGCCACGGAGCTTGCCCTTGGCCCTGGCGATTGCCATGCCCTCCCGCGTCCGGGCCCTGATGAGGTCGGCTTCGAACTCGGCGAAGGTCGCCAGGATGTTGAAGAACATCCGGCCCATGGGATCGTGCGGGTCGTAGATGCTCGCCCCGAGGGCGAGACGGACGCCCCGACCGACCAAGCCATCAGCGATGGCGCGGGCATCCGGGACGGAGCGGGCCAGACGGTCGAGCTTCGGCACGACCAGCGTGTCGCCCGTGCGGGCGGCGGCAAGCGCTTGGTCGAGGCCGGGCCGCGCGCGGTTCATCCCGCTCAATCCATGGTCGGTGTAGATGCGCTCCGGGGCGACCCCGAGCGCTTCCAGCGCGGCGCGCTGCGCCGTCAGGTCCTGCTTATCGGTGGAGCAGCGGGCGTAGCCGATGAGAATCGTCGTCATGCCGGAAAGTGTACGGTTAGACCCCCTCAATCGAAAGGATCAGCGTACCGGTCTAATGAGACGACTGTCACACTCCGGCGGGCCGGCCCGAACGCCGTCGGGCAAGCGCGTCCGTTGGGCGACCCTCTAGCGTACAAGCCGGTATTACCGGGTCTGGTGAATTTCCGCCGGTCTGTTTGAGAGCGGCAGGGCACTAAACCGGACGTTGCGACTCTCGCAATCAAGGGAGGTGTACAAGTTGGAACGACTAGATGCGCTATCGGGCCGATAGGGAAGCCTGGGGCGACGAAATTAAGTTGGCGCGACAAGGCTCCTCCGGATAAGAGGAGAGGAAATTGAGCGACGCCGGAACCAGCCAGAATGGGATGGATAGCAGTAAACATATTGGCCCCTCTATTGTTGCCCGTCATAGGAGTATTGCTAATCCAAATGGCAACGCCAAAAAGAGTAAAAATCAGCAGCGCCGGCAATTATAAGCTTATGATGTTAGTCAAAGATGGTCAACTCGGCTGGGCTGCCGCCGCTCTGTGCACATCATCATATTACGAGTTTACTGAAAATCAGAGATTGCTCGGTGAAAACTTTATGACTATGCCTTCTCAGTGGCAGGCTATAATATTTCCATTGTTTCTTTCAACCCTAGGTGCAATGTTTGTAGCGGCTTCTGGAGCCGTATATGGTACAGAACTTTTAGAAGGCAAAATTGTATCTCTGAAGTCATGGATTGAGCATTATTCATTATTTGTCGTTTCAATTTTTGTGACAATCTCTTCAGCATTGATGTTCATAATTATACACTTTGAGATGATTCCCCATGTCGTGATCCACATAATTGGGGGAAAGTGATGTTGTTCAATCTCTTGAATTTCGAAGACAAATCTAAAAGAATAATATTTTTAATTTCTTTAATGACATCTCTGGCAGCATTGATTGGATCGCTATTTGCTGCGTATCAGTTCTTATTTCCAAAAGACAATTTGCCTTCAATCGTGGAGTTTCCACCATTTACAAGCGGATGGGTTGGAGGAGGGCACAACGCTGATCAGATCTGCAATGGAAAATTGAATGAATATTTAAGAGAAAACCCAAAATACTCAATCGAAATCAGGCGCTCTGAGGAAAATAGGAGAAAAATGTTTCCAGGTCGAGTTCAATATAACTACACCTGTAGATTTATAGGCACTAAAAAACAATAGCCTCAAATCTATAGCGTATAAACATCCAATTAGAGAAGGTTTGTAGTATATTTGATCAGCCGAACTTTTTGCTTGCGTCAGAGGCCGGGCGGTAAGTCTTGAAGTATATTTTTTCCAAAATCCAAAGAACTTGGAAATGGCAGATTTTAGGGAGAATTAGCGGTCGTTAGTACGGGCGCTGTGGGTTCGAAGCCCGAAGCGTCCGCTAACCGATCCCCTATCGTTCACGTCGCTCGGCAGGAGACAGCCTCACTTTCGGGATGTTCCACCGGTCGAGTCGGGATCCCACCCCGGCTTCGACATTCCCTTGGATGGCGATTTGATGCATCGTACCGGCGATAAGCCGAACGTGAAACTCCGACCGCCGAACTATGACCATAGCCGCTCGCGAAGCCCTGGCGGATTGTCATATCGCTCTTCAAATGCTTGAGGACGAGAAAGACAATCGAAAGTGGCGCATCCACTGGGCCGCCGCCGTCGCATTGGTTCGTGCAGTCGGACACGTTTTGGACAAAGTCGATGGCGCCGACGCCACGGTTAAAGCAGCTTCCCGCGCGGCTTTCAAACGCTGGAAAACCGATCCCGACTGCGAAATATTCCGGGATTTTATCGAAGGCGAGCGTAATAACATCCTCAAGGAGTACAGGTTCGGCCCACATCCGACCGAAGAAGTCGGCATTGCAGTGTCGGTCACACTTCGTCATCCCGAGACCGGCGAGATGATGCAAGTGACCGACGTGCTCTCCATAGGTGAAAGCATTTACAGGCCGATGCTTGAGGGTTTCCGGCAAGGCGACGACGCTCGTGACGTGCTGACGGATGCTTTGGATTGGTGGAGGCGCGAGCTCGACGCGCTCGACGTGACCGTGGCCCGGCAGAGGTAGACGTTGCAGCGCATAGGCAGCAAGTCGACTTCTCGAAGCACGACTGCCGATACGATGGCACGCCCTGAGGCTTTCTCGCACCCGGCGCACAGGACGCTCAGTCGCATCGGTGATGCCGCCGACTTGCCTGCATGCCAGCATCGGTCGTCCACCGGCATAGCAACGGCATCCGCCGATGGCGCCCAACCGTCGTCTGACGACGCGCCCGTTGCGCCGCTTCCGTTGGTGATCGCCGTTCGTTGTCCTGACCCAATGCCGATGGAGTCATGAATGAACCCCTCGCGGCGTATGGTACGACAGGCCTCCATCCCTCGCGGCCTGCGGTTGGAGAGAAAGGCCGAATCGGAAGCGGGCCAACTGCCGACGAGTTACCGGTTGTCTATCGGTACCAGCAGGTCTCGGTCGCTAGATACTCCCATATGACCGTCTTCACCGTCACAGCCTCGGCCCAGGCGATGGCATAGCGGTAACGCCCCGGTTCGACCGTGATCCAGCCGTCGACCATAGGTCCTTCGGCCAGGAGATGGACTGTCAGGCGGCTACCCACCTCCGGCCAGCCGACGAGGTGGCTGGCGGTTCCGGCTTTCTCGAAGGCTTCGCGCTGCTCGGCACTCAAGCGAATGAGCGGGACGAACGCGACATCGTCGGGCTCGTCCCTCAGCGGCTCCCCCATGTCGTGGTACGCATGGCCCCGGGCATTCTTGACGATGACGCGCCGTACCTTGTCCGCGTCCGGAAAGAGGGCGAACGGCTCATGGTCGTCGAATAACGACGACTGGCCGTCTTGCGCCTGCTTGAGTGCGCGGACGACGTTCCGGTTGCTTCGCAGGATGCTGGCAGCTTCAGGATGTGTCTTCGGGTCGGGATAGAGGCTGCCTGCCATGACGGCATGGAGGACGCAGAGCAGGTAGTTCTCGTCGGGCGAGAACCCGGAGTTGCAGGTACGGCAGACCGTGACCTGAGGTAGATAATCCATCTCATCACCGACGCCGCGGTCATAATCCGCGCCTCGTTTGCGAAGCTCCTTGGTCAGAAGCGACTTCGTCGGAACATGATCGCGATTGTTGGGGACGTCAGCCACCGGGGCTCCGCAATGGATGCACCAAGCCTTCAGCCGGTCGTCGGTGAAGTCCTCGATCTCGCGCATCGACCTGGCCCGTCCCAATCCTCGAATGCGACATGATAGAGCGTTTCCTCGATCATTCGCGTTCTCACCATGCGCATGGCCCGCGCCGAACGAAACGACGCTTCGAGCTTGTCTCCGTCATTGATGCCGCGGGATGTAGACCAATCGGCCCGCTCGATCCCCCGGCACTCGCGACCGGGAGCTCGACATCCGTTCATAGCCGTCGAGGCAGGCACCATCACGTGTCGCCGTATATCCGGAATGTCAGGACGGCGTGATTGCCGCCGTTCGCCAAGCCGGTCACGACGTAGGTGCAGGTATTCCGTCGCGGTGCATGCTTGCCGAACCTGATCTTGGAGCGGCGGGACCGACCTGTCACCGAGTATGGGGCCGGCTCACGGTCCTCCGCGAACGCATATGTCGGTCGGGCGACCGTTCCAGGATGAAGGAGGCGCGGAACGAGAGCGAGCCCTCGGCTCCCTCTCGGACAGATCGAAATGCCGGAGGCGCCGCAGCGGGCAGCCTCCGGTCAGTGTCTCAGGCCGCTCGCAGCCGACCGTTGTCGCCGAGAACGGACGCATCGCCGAGACCGGTTTCGAACGTTTGCCGCGACCGTCTGGCGCCGAACGTCGCCGCGCTGAAGAAATAGCCGACGGCCGACAGGATGAAGAGCACGCCAAGCCCAAGCAGGGGCAGCAACAGGATGCCCAGGGCCAGCCACTTGAACCCCTGGTTCCGCAGGTAGGGTCCGAAGATGTCGCCGTACCACGTCTCCCGGGCGGTCCTGACGCCGTAAGGGTAGGCCCTGATGTCCTTGCCGCTCAGCCACAACTCGACCGGCTCACCGCGGTCCATCGCCTCGTTGATGATCAGCGAAGCCTCGGCCTCGACCAGCATGCTCGGGAAGAAACGGGACTTGCCGTCCGCGGTCCGGATTTTGACGCCGGTCCATATCTCCCGGCCGGTCGGGTTGGTGGCGACGTCGCCGAGCGCCGTCGAGGCGATACCGGTAACGGTGCCGGTGATGATCTCGTCCATGGTGGCGCTCCGGGTCAGTCGTCGAGGAGGTAGGAGAAGGACAGTGCGGCGTGCGGGCTGCGCTCGGAGTAGCCCACGACCTCGCACCCGCGCCGGACGGGTCCGGCGCCGCGGAGCGTGAGCCTAAAGTCGCGGTCGGAGTAGCGGCCGTGCACCGGATAGGGCGCGGGCGGACAACCGTCCTTGAAGGCGTAGGCGGTCCCGCTTGCCGGGCCGCCGGGCTTGAGGGTTCCGCGGAAAAGGACTGTCCCGGGCTGGATGCTCGGGCGCAGGGAAGCCTTCGGCTCCAGGTAGGCGATGATCCCGGTGGAGGGGTCGACCATGACCACCGAGCTGTTGTGCATCCACGGCCTGCCGGTCGGCTCGACCGTCGCTGTCGGCGATGACTTCCGGGTCGGCGCGTTGACGCCGTACTGGCGGATGACCGGGATGCCCGATGCGCAAGCGGCGTTCGGGACGGTCAGCGCGCCGGTGCCGTTCCGCATGTCGTTATCGGCCTCGACCACGTCGATGTCGCCAACGGGTGGGGCGTTCCCGCCGAATGCGCCCTGGGCGAGCATCGCGTCGCCAGAGCCGGTCAGCACCGTGATCTTGCCCGTCGCCGGGTCCCGTGCCTCGCACCGGACGTGCACCCGCCACAAGGCGCGGCCGTTTTGTACCCGCCCGTCGTAGGTGAAGTCCGCCAGGGTGCGGTAGGTGATGCCGCCGCGCACCTGGGTGGCCTCGGCGGTCCACCGGTCCTGGATCGGGCCGGCACGGGCGCACGAGGGACCCAGGGCGGCCAAGGCAATCATGGAGATGAGCGTTCTTCTCGGACTCATGAAATGTCGATCCGGCTCCGCAACGGCAGGCGGCCGAGCGCCACGGCCCGGCGGGCGGCCGGACCGTGCGTCGGGGCGGCATGGAAGGTCGGGGCTAGCGGAGGAGCTGGAGGATGCCCTGGTTGGCGGTGTTGGCCAGCGACAGGGCAGAGATGCCGAGCGACTGACGGGTCGACAGCGCCTGCGAGTTCGCCGCCTCCTCGTTCATGTCGGCGTTGGTCAGGTTCGCCGCGCCGGTGGTCAGCACGTCGATCATCGACTTGGTGAAGTCCTGCCGGTTCTGGACCGTCGACAGGTTGGAGCCGAGGTTCGACGAGAGCGACTTCAGGCTGGCGAGCGCGTTCGTCAGCGCGTCCGACGCCTTGTTCAGGTCGGCGTTGTTCTGGATGCCGACGTTGGCCCCGCCTTGGGTCGTCGCCGAGTCTACGAAGGTGCCGATGCCGAGGCTGTCGGTGGTCAGGGCGTTGCCCTGGATCGACAGCTTGGACTGTGCGGTTCCGGTCTTCTCGTTGAAGGCGATGGTCAGGTTATCGCCGGTAAGCAGGTTGGTGCCGTTGTAGCCTGCGTCCTTGGACGTCTGGTTGAGCTGATCGCGCAGGGCCGTGAACTGAGAGACGAGGGCCGAGCGCTGGGCCGAAGTGCCGCCGGCCGCGGAAGGCGCCGCGCCGCCGGTGAGCTTGGCAAGCTCGCCCGTGTCGGCTGTGAGCGCACCCGTTGTGGCGTTGAGCTTGCCGGCGGCGACCGTCAGCGTGTCGGAGCCGGTGCCGGTGATCTGCAATTGGCCGAGGCTGTCGATGGCCGCCGTGGCGATGCCGGACTTGTTGATGTTGTTCACGAGGTCGTTGACCGTCCCCGAGGTCATGCTGACGTTGTAGACGGTGTTGCCCGCGGCGAGTTGCAGCGTGTCGGCCTTGGTGTTGTCGATGCCGACGACGCCGACCGCGGAAGAGCTCGCGGGGGTGGCTGTGCCGGCCAGCGTCTTGGCCAGCACGGTGTCGTGCAGGCTCTTCCCGGTGGCGGTGGCCTCGTTCGCGGTGGCCATGGCCTGGGTGCCCTGGAGCTTGGGCAGGTTGGTCGTGGCGTTCGATTGGGCCTGCGCGACCACCGACTGCATCTGCTTCACGATGCTCGTGATGCTGTCGATGCCCTTCGAAGCCGCCTGGATCGTCTGGATGCCGTTGGAGATGCCGTCGAGCAGGCTCCCGAGTGCGGTTGAGCGGTCGGTCAGACTGGCGGCGGTGAAGTAGTTCACCGGGTTGTCGAGCGCCGAGTTGACCTTCTTGCCGGTCGACAGGCGGTTCTGGTTGGTCGCGGCGAGCGCGGCGGTGTCCTGCAAGGATTGGAGGTTCTGCCGAGTGGCGGCGGACAGGGTGATGGAAGAGGACATGAGGCGTGATCCTTCGATGTCCGACGCTTCAAGTCGGATCGCCTAAATCCTCGTGTCCGCAAGTTTAAGAGGAAGAAATATTCGGGAATGGCAAACAGACGTTATGTCTACTGGCGTCCTGAATATGTCTACTGGCGTCCTGTAGCCCGTTATCCCTGGGCAATTGCCTCAAATTTCCGGCGCGCTCTTGACCGATCTCTTGGAACGCTCGATGCGTATCCGGGACAAGCGGGCCCGACATGCAATCTGACGCGCTGGAAACGGACTTCTCGCAGATCGACGACGAGCGCGTCCGGCGGGAGGCATGGGTTCGTGCGATCTCCTCGGTCTACGAGGCGAGGATCGACGAGGAAGTCCCGCGCACGGTCCGCTTCCGCTCGTGGAAGCTCGGGACGACGCTCTTCAATCACATGCGCGCCTCGGCGCAGGCGGTCGAGCGGACGCCGTCGCAGATCGCCGTCCAGGCCGTGGACCACGTCGTGCTGCGGCTCTACTCGTCCGGCAGGACCGGCATCGACACCGCCGGCGGGGAGGCGGAGATACCCCCCGGGGGTATCGTCATCTTCGACCTGTCGCAGCGCGCCCGCTCGGTCACCCGTGAGATGTCCGGGCTCAACCTGGCGCTTCCGAGACGGTTGCTCGACCGCCGCGTCGGCGAGCTCTCCGCCCGGCACCTCGACATCCTCCGGCAGGAGGACGCGCCGCTGGTTCGCCTCCTGGGCGATCACATGAACAGCGTCCACGCTGGCATCGACGGCATGGACGAGTGGCAGCGGAGCTTGGTCTCCACGGCGACGGTGGCGCTCTGCAACGCGGCGCTCACGCCAGTCACGGACAGCGCCTACAACCAACCCACCATAGCGGCCATCGAGATCAGGCAATTCATCGAGGCGCACCTCGGCATGGCCGATCTCGGCGTCGACATGATCTGCGCTCGCTTCGGGCTGTCCCGTACTCCTGTCTACTCGCTTTTCGAGGCCGACGGCGGGGTCGCGACATACATCCGCAATCGCCGCTTGTCCCGGGCGATGAGGATGTTGACGGGGGCCGAGGCGGGACCGCCACGGGTTTCGGGCGTCGCATATACCTGTGGCTACGAGAGTCTGAAGAGCTTCAGCAAGGCCTTCCGCGCCCGCTACGGCATCAACCCCCGCGACGTCGGAACCGGCCTGCGCGGCGTCGCGCAGCGCGAGAGCGGCGACACCCTGATGTCCTGGATACAGGAGCTATGACTTCGTCCATGGAACCCGACGTCATCGACCCGGGCATCGCCCGTCTGGACGACGAGCGCTTACGGCGGGAGGCGTGGATCGAGACGGTCTCACCGATCTGGACCGCGACGCCGGACCGGTCTGCGCCGCATCCCTGGCAGGCGAGCTTCCGGGCCTGGAAGCTCGGAGGCGTCCACCTCTACAAGACGCATTCCTCCCCACAGACGGTCGAGCGTACCCGGTCGCAGGTCGCCACCCTCGCGGTCGACCACGTCTACCTGCAGCAGCACGTGACCGGACATTCGAGCGTGGAGGTGGCATCCGACGAGCAGGCGATCACGTCCGGGACCATCGTGCTCGTCGACCTGGCGCAGCCGGTGTTCGGGCGCTCGACCACGTCCGTCGACGGCATCGGGCTTTGCATCCCGCGCCGGCTGTTCGACGCCCGGGTCGGCGAGATCGGGAGGCTGCACCGCTCCACTTTCGCGCGGACCGGAAGCCCGTTGAACCGGCTTCTGTCGGACCACATGCGGAACATGCAGGACTGCCTCGATACGTCGGACCCAGCCCAAAAGTCGCTGCTCTCGACGGCTACCGTCTCGCTGTTGAACGCGATGCTGACGCCTTCGAAGGACAGCGCCTACAACCAGCCGGCGGTCATGGGTATCGAGATCCGTCAGTTCATCGAGGCGAACCTCGGTCGGGCCGACCTCGGCATCGAGATGATATGCGCCCGCTTCGGGTTGTCCCGCACGCCGGTCTACGAACTTTTCGAGGCCGACGGCGGGGTGATGACCTACGTCCGCAACCGGCGCCTCGCGAAGGCGATGCGCATGCTTTCCGGGGTCGAGGGAGGCGCTGCGACGCGGGTATCGAACGTCGCCTATGCCTGCGGCTACGAGAACCTGAAAAGCTTCAGCAAGGGCTTCCGCGCTCGGTACGGGGTGAACCCGCGCGACGTGGATGCCGATCATCGTGTCGGTGCCCGACACGAGAGTGGGGCGGTCCTCCTGTCATGGATGAAGGAACTCTGAGTCGTCGGCGGCATACAGGTCGCAGCGGGGTCCTTTGAGTATCGACGCGATCTCGCCGATAAGGACGTGCCACCTATATGGTCGTCCCGGAGGTGGTTCATGTCGAAGATCAAGGGACGCAACGACGGGCCGGGCGGCCGCAACGAGCATTACGATGTCGGGACGCGCAAGAACGTGCCGAGGCGGAACGTCGTGGCGGAAATCAAGCGCGGCGAGCATCCGGACAGCCACGTCGTGAAAATCAACGGCCGTGAATACGCACGGGACAACCCGGACAGCTCGACGGCGGACAACGTCAACAGGGACGAGTAGACCCAGGGCGGACACGCGATTGGCCTTCGGTAACTTGTGCCGGTGCCGAACGGCCGAAGCGATCCCGGTCGTCTTCGGAACCTCACAGGGCGGGTTTTGGTCAGGGCGTCCCGGAGACGGTCACCGGATGGGGATGCCCCAGATGTCCGTGACGCCCCACAGGGCCAAGCCCCTCGTTTGGCCGTTGTCGGCGAGATCGTCCAGGCGCTCCGCGGCCGCGCGTGCGCGCTCGGCGGCTGCTTGGTAGCGGTCGAGCGACACATCGAAACCGGCGAGGTGGCGCCGCATCACGACGCGGCGTGCCCCGGTCGAGACCCGCAGCCGGTCGAGCGCAGCACCTCGACCTTGTCCGTGACTTCCGCCACCGCCACCGTCAGGTCGGACATCGCCTCCACCAGGTCGTCGAAGCCCGACGCCCCATCCGCCTCCGGCGGCGCCAGCGCCGCCAGGATGCCTTGCAGAATCATTTCCATCGCGGCCAGCCGCCGCTCGATCAGCACGCCGTCCATCACCCGCTCCTTCCAGCATCAGCCCGTTGAGCCGTGCCCGTACCGCCGCCGCCCGAATGCGCTCGCCCGTCAGGCGTCGGGAGCCCGCGCCGACGAGCCGCGTCGCCAAATGCGCCGTGCCGCTCGCGTCGACGACGACCGGACCCTCTCGGCCATGCCTCAAGTCGAGCCCGCGGGCTTGGAGGGCGGCGACGAAGCCGGGGCCGTCCGCCGACACCTGCCAAGCCGAGAAGACCGCGCGGCGCAGGTCGTCGAGCGGCACGCCGGTCCGCTCCTCGACGCGGCGTTCGCCGGGCGTCACCTTGGCGATGGGCCGTTCCGCCCGGGTGGCGCCGGCTGCGACGAGCCATCCCGCCACGTCGTGTCGCCCGTCCTTGCGCAGGGCTTGCGCGATGCTCCGGGCGTGCTTCGACGGCACGGGCGCAAGCCCGGCCTCGTACTCGACGATGCGCGCGCATTTCTCGCGGCGGGCGTAGTCGTGGGACAGGTCGATCACGGACCCCGAGGGCCGGACCAGGGCATAGACGCGGTGCTCGTGGACGCGTCCGTCCTTGTCGTGCACGACCCCGCAGTAAGGTTGGCGGGCGAGGTCGAATTCGCCCTCCATGAGCGCCCAAAAGCGCGCGCGGGCGGCGGCGTTGTCGGCGATGCCAGGGTCGGGGCTGCAATGGACGTGGTAGACCGGCCGGGTGGTCCGGCCACCCGCGCACTGCGCGACCAACTCTTGCAACTGGCCGAAGACGTCGGGGCTGCCGAGGCCGCGCGGCGCGGACACGGTCGGGTGGTTCTCGCCCTTCAGGAGGTGGCGCGCCAGGGCGTCCCCGAGCCCGGCCCCGCGCGTCGCTCCTGAGATCACGGTGCGGGCCGTCCGAGCGCGAGCGGGACCAGGATCGCCCGGGCGGCCTGGATGGCGGGGATGGCCGACGCCGGGTCGTCGGATTGCGCCGAGGCGCTGGCGGCGGCGAGGTTCCTCAGGGCCGCCGCGATGGCGGCCTGATGCGCCTCCGGCATCCGCACGGGCCGGCCGCTGCGCGCGTCCGCATCGGACTGCATGCCGAGCCGATCCAGCAATTGCCGCCGGACCCAGGCCCCGGCCGTCAAGCCCTCGCCGTGGGCCGCCTGTCTAACGGCCGCGCTGAGGCCACCGCTCACCCGGACGACCAGGCGGACATGGAGGCCGCGCTTCCGCGCAGGGGAGCGGGAGGCCGGTGGTGGCGCGGGCCTGATCGGGATGATGGCGCGGTAGACTTGGTCGGGCATGCTCGTCTTGCCTTGGAGGTCGGTAATGGCGGTGGGGTATCGTCAGGTCCTGCGAGGTGGACCTGGTCCGCCTCCTCCCGGCTCCACCGGCACGAGTTCCGGGCCCCCGCCGCCGCCGTCGCCGCCACCCCGTCCGCGTAGGCGAAGCGCGCGCTCGCGCGCCGCCACCTTCTGCGCCTCGATAGCGGCCGTGACTGCCGGGGGAACGATCAGGGGCGCGGGCTCGGGCATCCCGTAACGGGCGGCGCGGGTTCGCTCCGCGGCGAGGGTCGCGATGGCCCGCTCCCAGAGCGGGATGTCCCGGAGCATCTGGCCGAAGGCGTTCTCGCGCTCGCCGCTCTCGATGAAAGCGGGGGATGCCCTCCATGGAGAAACCCCAGCCAGGCGCCGCGCGCGCTGCCACGCCCAGACCTCAGGGCCCATGCCGAGGAAGAGCCGGGTAACCTCGTGGCTGTCGAGTCGGTCGAACGTGTCTGCCTCAAGGGCGCGGGCGTAATCCCGCGTGGCCGAGGCGAGGGAGGGGACCGGCGTTGCCCCCGGCGTCTCCGCGGTCGGGGACGGCCGGACGGGGGACTGGCCCGCGGCGGCTCCAGGGTTGGCGGCGGCATCCTGCCAGCGGTGTCTGAGGAAGCGCGGGAGCATCGGAACGGGCCCACGGCCCGTTCCGGGCCAGGTGGCATCGATCAAAGCACCATGAACCTGAATTCCTAGTGGGATGACATCTTTTCCGCTTCGACGTATCGCGAAAGTTATCGGCGGATTTTGATCAAATGCTCCGCGACAGTGCCGATGCTGGATTTGTCATGCCGGTCTCAAGGCAAGGATGGAAAAGCGCGCAGTAGCGCTCTGTACACCCGCGAATCGGGGACGCGAAACGGTGAAGACGGTCCGGGCTCCGACAAAAAGGGATGACATCTATGGCTTGCGGTTCCGGGAAGGGACGCGCTGTTTGGTGAAACAGGGCCTGACGGGGACAATCGCCGCCGTACGAAACGCGACGAGGCCCGACGATGTCCCTGATGACGGCGCTGCTCCACAAGCTTGGCATCCTGCACGAACGGCCGCCCCGGACACCGGTGCTGAGCCCTCCGAGGCGCCAACAGGCGCCCGTAACGGTCAGGCCCGTGCCGGCGAGACCCGTGTCCGATCCCGCGGAAAGGGCGGCGGCAAGAGGAAAAGTCGGTGAGCAAGCCATGGCGGTCATGCCTACGCATGACCACCAGATGCCGCCGCGCGCGGCGTCACCAGGGCTGCCGCCCGTGGACCCGGCCAAGATGGAAGGGAGAATGGGCATGCCCGACTGGCGCGGGCCGGCGACCCGGCCGGCAGGATCGGTCGAGCGTCGGTCCGACTGCACGACGGTCAGCCAAGCTTGCGCCGAGGGGCCGGACCGAATCACGGAGGGGTCGCGAGCGCCTGAACCGAATCGGCCGGCGGCCCCGGTCGAAGGTGCCAAAACGCCGCAGTCGGCGTCCGGTCAAGCGGTCGACGTTCCCGGTCGGGTAGCGCCGTCCGACCCCGGGCCGCAGGTGCCCGGCGAAGGATTGCCGACCGTTCTGAAGGATTGCGGTCGGTACGAACCCGGCGACGGTCGGGCGGGGATTCCATCCGCGCCGCCCGTGGCTTCAGAGGGCCCAGGGTCCATCGCCTCCATGGATTGCGTGCCCGGTCCTATAGGCGTCCCGACGAGCGCCGGCGACGGTCGCGTCCAGGGTTACGGGGCGGCTTCCCCGGCCACCCCGGCCCCCGGCGCCGTCGTTGACAGCCCGGCAAAACCGAGTCCCCCTCATGCGGGAGAGGCGGCCTCGCCGAGGCGCCGGATGCCACCGAGGGTCGCGGCGCGGCCCCGCCCGGAGGAGTGGACCGATGACGAGTTGCTGACCCTACCGGAGGCCGCCAGCCTGTTCTGGCCGGACGGCCCGATCACCACGAACACCCTGAGGACGGCCGGACATCAAGGCACGCTGGCTATCACGAAGGTGGCTGGCAAGTTCTTCACCACCCCGATGGCGGTCCGCCGGATGGGTCTAGAGGAAACGGTGCCGACCCCGCGGCAGCCGGGACCGGCACAGGACGTGTCGGCGCAGGCGCTGTTCCAGTTGAAGCTCGCCGAGGCCAAGCGTCTCGGGCGCGAACGCGCACGCCCGAAGCGTGTCGCGGAGAGGTCTGCCGCGCCGGTCCCGAGGGGGAAGGCGGGGCAGTAAGGCGGCGGACACGGGGCGCGTTCAACTTGGCGGAAGATCCGCCCCGCGTCCGCCTTCCCACAACGCCCGCACGCGTGCGGGCTCAGGAAGCAGGACACTAGAATCGTGCGTGAGACGATGCAAGTCGGCGCCCTGGCGCGCGCCGCGGAGGACATCCGCGCCGCGTTGATGACCACCGCGGCGGCCATCCCCGAGATGGACCGGAGGCGGGGGCCGGCCCCGCAGGGCCCTCACCTCGTCGAGCGGCGGTCCCGGACCGACCCCAGCAAGGTCACCCTGTACATCCGGGACGGTCGGGTCGAGACCTCGACCCGGCTTCCCCCGGAACGGCGGGCGGAGGCGGAGACGCTGCTCGACCTGTACAAGCTCCAGAAGGGTGCCCGCGAACGGGGCATCGTCGGTCCGCGGATGGTGCCCGTGGCCGCCGCGCTGGCCCATCTCCTCGACGCGGAGCGCCCCGTCCGGGATGCGCCCCCGGCGGAGCATTCCAAGTACGCCGCGCTGGCCACGCGGCTGGCGACCCTCGCGAGCTTCTTCGGCGAGGACGTCTTCAAGGACGTCACGACCGCGCGGTGCAAGGCGTTCATCGACTGGCGCACGAGCCAGCCGGACGCGCGCTACCGCCCGGGAACGCCCGACGCGCCGCTGGCGAAGGAAGCCAGCGCCAGGGAGGATCTGTTCGAGCTCAGGAAGGCCATCGACCTCTACGCGGACGAGAACGCCCTGGCGTGGCATCCCGAGGTGTTCGTGCCCAAGTCGGGCCCCGGCCGCACGCGATGGCTCCGTCGGCCCGAGGTCGCCCGCATCGTCTGGGCGATCCGGGGACGCATCTGGGATGCCGCGACCGGGGACTGGAAGCGCGAGACCGTGGTCGATGCCGCGGGCGACGTCGTGACCCGGCTTGTCCTGCGCGATCCCGAGACGGTCGCGGTCAGGAGGATCATCTACCGCCTGCTCGTGCTCGGCCTCTACACCGGGACCCGGGGAACGGCCATGCGGGAACTCCGGTGGGAGTGCTCGGCCGACGGCGGCTGCATCGACGTCGAGGGCCGCCACATCCACCGGCGCGGGTTCGGCCTCGACCCGAGCCAGGGGAAGCCCCGGGCGAGTTCCCGCATCTCGACCAAGCTCGCCACCACCGTGGCGCGGTGGCGGGATGCCGACCGGGCCGCGGGCATCGCCCACGTCATCCACCGGCCGGACGGCCAGGAGTACCTGTCCACCCCGATATGGCTGTGGAACACCATCATGGCGGATGCCGGCATCGGCTCCGACGTGGTCAGGCACACCCTCCGGCATACGGCGGCGACGTGGCTGCGCATCGCGCGGGTCGACGTGCGCGCCGCCGCCGACGTGCTCGGGATGAGCATCCAGACGATGGTGCGCATCTACGGGCAATGGACCCTGGAGGGCCAGGACGTCGCCGCGGATGCGCTGGCGCTGGGGGCCGGGGTCAAGGCCGCCACCTTCTTCGGCATCCCGGCACCGAAGCCGCCGGCCGACGTGCTCGCGCCGCCGGTCGGCGCCCCGCCGCGCGCCCACCCCACCGTCGCGCTCCGGCGCAAGCGCGACCATGTCCGCGCCAACGGTGCGAGCCTGCGCGCACGGGTCGGGTATGCGCCGGCCGGTCGTCGGGGCGGCAATCCGGCTTGAAGGGTCGTCCGCCAGCCACCATTGCCGGCGGCGTCAGCCCCCGCCGCCCTCGTCGGCCCCTCGGCCCTTGACCTCGGCCGGCGCCGCCGCCGCCTTGGCACCGTTGCCCGGCTTCGGCGGGACTATCTTCGCATGGAGCCGCAGCCATTCGAACTCGTCGATGCCGACATCGTGCAACCGCGCCGCCACCGTGCCGGCCGTCCTCTGGGCGGTCAGGTCGCGCAGGTCGCCCAACCAGAGATACCTGCCGCCGTCAGCGTCGGTGAAGACGAAGGATGGGCCTTGGGCTTCAGCCAGCACGCGTTCGTCGCTGCTGGCGTTGAACCGGACCATCACCGTGTTGAAAGGCTTCATTTCGACGAGGAGATGGACGCGTTCCTCCGCGTCACCGGGGGCGGGCAGGGTGGCGACAAGGTTGAACGCGTCATCCGTCACCGCCCGTCCCGTTTGGAACGGGAAACTGCGCCCGTCCCCGATGCGGATGGAATCGCAGCGTGGTTGGGTGCACAGGAGGTAGCCTCCGGGGACAGGTGCCCCCGTTTTGTCGAGTGCCACGATCAGGCTTCCGAGGGAGAGCGTCGGCTTCCAACGGCCGCGGGGGGCCCGG
The DNA here is from genome assembly GCF_003254375.1 of Methylobacterium sp. XJLW. Taxonomy (NCBI): domain Bacteria; kingdom Pseudomonadati; phylum Pseudomonadota; class Alphaproteobacteria; order Hyphomicrobiales; family Methylobacteriaceae; genus Methylobacterium; species Methylobacterium sp. XJLW. The sequence goes on from NZ_CP016429.1 coordinate 4,596,619, forward strand.
CGGCCATAAGGCTCGTTCTTGAATTGCGATAGCCGGGAGAAGCCGTGGTGCGACCGCAGGTAGTGCGCGTGGCCGTCATGGAAGAGCTGGCCGACCGTCCTCGGGGATATCTTCCTTTTCCCGAGCCCCTCCCGGGGCTTGGCCCGCCCGGGCACGACGGCGTGGTCCTGGACCTTCTCGGAGGCGAGGACCGCTTCCTCGCCTCCGGACGCGAACGCCTTCACGACATCCACCGGGACCTGGACCTCATCGGTCCGGATCAGGCGGTCCGCCCCGGCCCGTCGGTCGATCCACTCCATCAGGGGGGCCGAGGCCAGCACCTGCATCGCCTCGCCGTTGCGTGTGACCACGCCCCTGAATTCTCCCGCCAGGAGTTCCAGTGCGAACTCGGTGGCGTCGTCGGGCGTCTTGAGCGAGCACCGATGCGCCAGGAACGCGCCGTCCAATTCCGAGGAGAAGACCGCGAGGACGTGGTGCGTCGCCCGCCGGATCGCGGCCACGGCCGTCACGGCGAACGTGCTCAGGATGCCGTCGGACAGCCGGGCGAACTCGGCGATGATGCGTTCGGGCAGGTCCGGGACCGCGACGGTCTCCGCGGCCATCGGGGTCCCGGATTTGTTGAGGACGACGATCCGGGTATCCGCCCCCGTCAGGACGCCGTTCCCCTCGTGTTTGAGGGCCGTCCCGCCGAGATGCCCGGAGACTTCCCGGGCCACGGCCTCGACGCCCGGCATCGAGGTATAGACGACAATCAGGCGCAGCCGCCCATGGTCCTCCCGGTCCCCGTCCAGGATGCCCTTGATGATATCCTTCGCCGGTCCGGGATCGCTCCCCACCAGGAGCCAGTCGATGATGACGGCATCGGAGCGCCGCGCCGCGTTGATGGCTTCGCTGACCAGGTCGCCCTCGCCCTCCGGCCTGTGCATGCCGCAGATCAGCGACTTCTTCAGGAACGCATCCATGATGGATTTCACGTTGAGACGGCTAGGACCCGCCGCCGTCGCCGCGACGGGTGTATCGACCCGCCCTTCGGCCGTTCGCTCCGGCTCGACGGCGGCCGGCTGGGATGGCTCGGCGACCGGGCCTCGCCCGAAGGGTCCGGGCGGCCGCGGGGGCAACCTCGGCGCCGGCTCGACCGGAGGGGCCGCCATCACCAACTCGTTGTCGATCACGAGGACGGTCTGGAGGAAGCTGCGGGCGCCGGAGCGCACCAGTTCGTCGAGGCTAACTCCCGCGGTCACTCGTCGGTCTCCGTCTCTTCGTCCGCAACGGCGGGAGCGATCATGAAGCGGGGGTTGCGTGCGGCCCCGGCATCCAGAAGCGTCAGTTCCAGGTCGGACCTGCGCAATGCCTCGCGGGATACGTAAAGGCCCATGCCTCGCCCGCCTGTCCTCGTGGTCTCGCCGAACTCGAAGATGCGGTCGGCATTCCTGGCCTCAATGCCGGGGCCGCTGTTGGCGATGGTCAGCCCCGCACCCTCGCATCCGAACCGGATCAGCCTCTCCCCTGCGGGCATCGTGCAAAGCCAGTGGATGGCATTGTCCATGAGGTTCACGAAGGCGGCGAGGATCGCCGACGGCTGGCCGGCCAGGGTGCCGCCGTCGAAATCGCGCGCCGTTTCCACCCTGATATCATGCCGCCTCATCCGGTCGCCGAACACCTCGTCGAGGTACGTTCGGATTTCCCGCCCGGATATGGTGACGGCGGTTCGCGACAGGCGCTTGCTCAGGGGCGCGAACAGGTCGAGGTAGGCGTCGATATGCTCGAAACCGGACCTGAGGTCGCGGTCGAGCGCTTCGAGGTCGGGATTCGACTTCGCCCACCAGTCGAGTTGCTCGATGGCGCCGCGAACCCGGATCACCGCGCTTGCGAACTCGTGCTGAACGATGCCGACCGCCGTGCCGAGCTGGGCGAGCTCGACGTATTGGTCGAGCTGCTCCCTGTAAGCCTCGGAGCGAGTCTCGATGGCGTCCGTCGTCTCGTCGAGGGTGACCCCGCCGCGAACGGCTGCCATGAGGTTACCGAGCTGGCCGGCGAGGGACTCCAGCATTTCCCGCGTATCGCGGGACGACGCCTCGATCTCGTTCTCGAACCCGATGCGCATCCCTTCGAACGCACGTTCGTCGAGGCCGCCGGTGCTGACCCCGGAGAGGGTGATGCGCGTACCCTCGACCTTGGACGACAGGCCGGCGATGGCCGACCTGACGCTGGTGGTGACCTCCGTGCGAAGCTCTTCGAGACGCTTGTCGACGGAGATGCGCACGCGTTCGGCCTGGGCCACGACGCGTTGGCCCTTGTCGTCGATGGCCTTCGCCAAGCGGCGTCGACGGTCGACGTTGAGCCCCTTCGCGCTGATCGCCCGCTCGATCATCCCGGCCGTCTCCCTGTCGAGGGGACCGATCAGCTCGTCGCGTATGCGGGCGACATTGCGCTGGTAAGCGTCCCAGTCGGCCGCCTTGGACTTCGATAGTCCCGCGCCCTGCGGCCTGGTGAGGACGAGCTTGGCCGAGAGGGCGTCCTTCGCCCGCCTGAGGTCGGCCTCTATCGCGAGGACCGCCGTCCCCCCGCTCTCCGGATCGGACGTGATGTTGTCGAGGCGTTCGCGCACCTCCTCGCGGATACGCTCGGCCTCCCTGGTGAATTCCCCGGCTTCGAGCCGGGCGAAGAATGTGTCCAGCCGCTTCGTGAACCGGGCGAGCTTGGCCTTGGCTGAACGTTCCCGCTTGGCCAGGAGCGCAGCGTCCCGGTTCAACCTGGTCTTCGTCTCGCTCCAGTCACCGTGCTTCGAACTGTCCCGAAAGAAATCGTAGGCGAGCTTTTCGAAAAAACCCGACAGGATACTGACGAAGTCGTTGTACGCCCCATCCCTGATGAAACCCTCGCGTCCGGCCTTTTCCTTCAGGTCCTTGTTCTCGGGGTAGGTGATCTCCACCGCGCCGAACATGCGCCGGTAGGAGAAGAACCAGTCCGAGGCGCTCTTGGTCCGGCGCCGTTCGATCCCGAGGAAGTCCTGGTCCGGCCCCCCGTACGGCAGGATGCGGATGCCGTCCCTGTAGACGTACAAGCCTCCGAGGCGATTGAGCTTCACCGACAGGCTCAGCCACTTCTTCGGTGGCAGCAGGGTATCGGCCATCGCCCCCTGCAGGTACGCGAAGGTGATGCGGAACGGACCGCAGCGGGACGGGTCGTTGGTCGCGTTCCGCCACGCGATCTCGTGATCCTTGTGCTCGCTGCCGTAGACGGAGATGCGTCCAAGGAAATGACCGTGCTCGTCGAACCGGCCCTCGATGGAATGATCCGCGTTGGCGAAGTCGTCCGGGGTGAAGAACTCCTGCGTGCCGATGGGCGTCTTGACCGTGCCGTCCTCGTGGTGGTCGTTGAAGGTGGCGACGATGGAAGGCGGGGGCCTGTCCGGCATCATGGTGTTGCTGAAGCCGAGCAGGTACTTCTCGACCTGGGACACGTCTTCGTCGTTGACCTTCTGCAGGTCGAAGGCGAGCGTCTTCTCCGTCGGCCTGATGATGAACTGGGTCCCGTGGCCTCCGTCGGCGAGGGTCGGCCCCGCCATCGCGCCGAGGTCGGCCTCGGGGTCGACGTCGAAACCTGCGATATCCTTGAGGATGAGGTCGATCTCGATGCCGTTCGCGGGCGTGCGCATCTTATCGACGTTGTCGGCGAGCCGTTCGCACAGGGTCCGGATGGCGGCGGCGTCGGGAAGGTCGCCGCCGTCGAGGCGCATCGTCGGGACCGCCACCCGGGACAGGTCGACGTCGGGAAGCTTGTTCACGCCCCAGTGGACGAGGCTGACGAGCAGCGGTTGCGTCACTCCGGAGACGGGTCTGGGGCGGGTCAGGATGAGGACCTGCGGTCCGATGGAGGCGATGGCGAGGCGCCCGATCCCCTTTTCGCCCATGATCTTGCGGCGGGGTCGTTCGCGGCCTTCGTCTCCGGCCCGCTCGCGGGCGGCGTTGGCTCCCGCCTTGACGGAGCTCGCCAGCGTCAGCCAGCCCTTGCGCAACTGGTCGGGGGTCATGCCGTCGCCGTCGTCCCTGATGACGAAGACGTTCGGCCGGCGGAAATAGTCGGCCACGACCCGGTCGGCGTCGGCGTCGTGCGCGTTCTTGAACAGCTCGTGCAGGGCCGTGGGGATGTTCGCGATCTGCTGGCGTCCCAGCATGTCGATGGTGCGCGCGGGAACGGACCACGCCTCGTCCCAGAACTCGGGTTGGCTCACTCTCCGCCCCTGCTTGCGAGGTCACCGAGCGCGGACAGGACCATCCCTGCGGCCTCGTCCGGCCCCGTGTGTTCCCAGATCCTTAGCACTCGCCACCCCGCTGCCGCCAACGCCAGGTCGGTATCCCGGTCCCGCTCCCGGTTGCCATCGATCTTGGCCTTCCAGAAGGCGGCGTTGGTCCGTGGAAGCGCCCCGTGGATCGGGCAACCGTGCCAGAAGCACCCGTCCACGAAGACGGCGAGGCGGCGTCGGGTGAAGGCGATGTCGATGGAGCGGCGCGGCTTGCCGGGAACCGGATGGGTCACGCGATAGCGCAGGCCGGAACGGTGCAGACGGCTGCGCAGGAGGGCTTCCGGCCCGGTGCCGGCCGTCCGGACGCGGCGCATCTCGTCGGACTTGGTCGTGGTCGGTGCGACCCAGCCGTCGCCCCCCCTTCTCATGCGGCCGCCAACGCGTCGACGAGGGCGGGCACCATCGCCGCCACCATGGCCACCGGCACGGCGTTGCCGATCTGCGTGGCGACTTCCTTGTATGCGCCGTGGAAGACGTACCCCGGCGGGAATGTCTGGAGCAAGGCAGCCTCGCGCAGGGTGATGGCGCGATCCTGTTCCGGATGCCCGAAGCGTCCGCGGGTGACGTCGGTGCAGCCCGTGGTCAAGGTGGGGGCGACATCGTTCCAGGCCATGCGCCCGTACACGTCCGGGTAGCCGTGGGTGGTCTCATGGCACTTCAGGCGGAGCTCGGGCGGCAGGGAGGCCCGACTGCCTCCGTCCCTCGGTATCGCGCGCAAGCGTCGCAGGGCGATGGGGGCATGTCGCCGCGCGGCATGGAGGTGGTCGCCCGGATCGACTTCGCCGCTTTCGAGGGGGACGAGGTCACGGATGGCATCGGCGACCGTCTTGCGGGCGGCCGACGGTTTCGCCCCCTCGAAGCGGGCGACGACGTCCTCGGACCGTGCCGCGAACATGACGCAACGGATGCGGCGCTGCGGAACCCCCAGGTCCGCGGCGTTGACCTTGCGCGGTTTCCCGACGACGTACCCGACGGCGGCCATGGCGCGCGCGAGATCCTCGTAGACCCCGGCCGCCCCCGCGAGGCCGGGCACGTTCTCGAACAGGATACCCTTGGGATTGAAGGCCTCGGCGTAACGCGCGGCCTGCAGGATCAACGTCGCGCGCGGATCGGCTTCCTTGCGCTGGTTCTGGTTGCTGAAGGGCTGGCAGGGCGCGCAGACGATGAGCAGGTCGACGTTCGCGGCGTCCGGAACCTCCTTCAGGACCTCGGCCGGATCGAGGGTGGTTATGTCGCGCTCGAACAGGCGGACGCCGGGATGGTTCGCCGCATAGGTCAGGCAGGCGGTCGCGTCATGGTCGACGGCGGCCACGACGTCGAACGCGCCCGACAGCCCGGTCGTGACGGCGCCCGACCCGCAGAAGAGGTCGACGGCACGAAGCCGCGACCGGTCGTTCGCCGCCATGACATCACCTCGGTGTGGGAGCCGGATTCGCGGATCGTCCATGGAGGGAACGTACCACCGGCGTAAGCTTGGCAGAAATGGTCCGGCCGGGGCCCCGGCCGTGCCCGGTACCGTGTCGGCTCGACCGACCGTGCCCTTCCGTGGATGGATGGGACGTCGGGCGGGGCTACCTGGACATGGCGTCCCGTCGCGATCAAGCGGAGGTACGGGCCCGGCCTGTGGATCCCGCGATGCGCATGCCCACGGGCGCACCCGTAGCCGGTGGCGGGTGACCGGCGTCCGGCGCCGGGCGGCGGTGCCGGCCGCGGGCGGGACGGATGGGCGGGGGTGGCGGCGCCGGGGGGCGCCGAGGTCCGGCGTCCGGAGGATATCGGGCCGCGCGTCGGCAAGGGCCGTGCCGTGACGTCGGGCGAGGGACGGCCCTCCGCCTCCGGGCGCGGATCGGCGTGTCCCGCCCCCCGGCCGCACGGCGCGTTCCCGTGACCGTCGCGGCGCCATGCATCGCGCGGCACTCCCGGACATGGTCGGCCGGCGGCGGATGCCGAAGGCGTTCCACGGTGACCGCCCGGGCGGAGCCACAGGGGGTTCGACGCGAGACCGGGCGACCCCGCCCCGGGACCACATCGCGACGGCGAGTGGTGCGCGGCGCGTCCGTCGGGCGCGGAGGCCGGCTCAGTGACGGCCCGCCGGGGCCGGCGGGATAGGATGGGTGTACGGTACCTCGCATCGGGCTCGCAGTCCCTTCCCGACCGGCCCTCGCGGCTCGCCCTCGGCGTCGGCGATGGTCGCGGCGTCCCGCCCGGCGGCGGGAGCGGGCGGTCGGGGTGTGGCGTGGTTCGCCGCGCCGGAGGCGCGAGGCCGCCGGGACCGGCGGCCCCGGCCTGCGCGAACCGCCGGGAAACCGTCGGGAATAACCCCATCGCCCTAGGGATCGTTGTTGATGGGTAAGAAACCGTGTGGTCGTAACTCGTTGAAATCTATGCAGTCCGGTTCGATCCGGTCAATCCCGATGCAGTCCTGTCCCTAGGGGTGAATGCCAACCTTCGGGAAACCTACGGGACGTTTTTTGGAGCTTCCAGGGGGGCTCGGCTCCAGCCCGGCTGCCTGCCATGACCACCTTTCGGACGCGTGGCGACAGCGGATCGACCTTGGCATGGTCCATTGAAGCCGATCCCGCCACCGGTCCAACCGCTAACCGGCATCACCATAGTCCTGCCGAGCAGAGAGCGTCCTAGATGGTAGTGGTAGCGGCATGACGGATCGCTACCACTACCAGTCGGCGGCCCCAGCGTATCTGCCCGTTAATGCGGACGGCTTAACGTCCCCTCGCGATGAGGGAGGGGGTGGTGGTCGGCAGGCACGAGGTCTACGAGGCGGCCGACGAGATCAGGGCCGAGGGCGGCCTGGTTGCGCAGCCCTCGGTTCGGGCCCGCCTGAAACGGAAGACCGGCCGCGGAGGGTCGCTCCGTGACATCGGTCCGTACCTGCTGGAGTGGAAGGCGGAGCGGACCTATGCTCCGACACTTGAGCGTGGAGGAGTGCCCGGGGCTGTCTCGACGGTTCTGGCCAAGGCCACGGCGGCCCTATGGGAGGCTGCCCGGGTCGAGGCCGACCGTGCCTATCAAGCAGACCGTGAACGCCTGGAGGCAACGTTAGCCGATGAGAGGGCCCTTCGCGCAGAGGCGCTCGCCATGGCCGACGGTCTGGTCGGGCAGGTGGAGGCGCTCACGGCCGCGGCGTCGGGCTTGCGGGCCCAGGTCGCCCACCTTGAAGCCGAACTGACCGGCGAGCGGCGGCACTTGAAGGCGGTCCGGGCCGATGAATTCTGGAACCGCGTCGTCCACGATATGCATGCCATCCTGCCGGAGGATGGGTCCATGCGGGTCAGCCAGATCGCGGACCGGCTCGGTGCCGACCTCGTGGAGGAAGCAAGATCGCACGCGGAGGAATGGTCGATCAAAACCCTCCGGAAGAAGATGGAACAACGCATCCATCACAAGCGCCTCTTCGCGCGGTCTGGCCCGAGCCTGTACCGGCGGCGGCGACCCGAGGATGACCTACCAGGCGACGTTGCCAGCGTTCGCGACGAGGGTGAGGCCCGTAAGTGAACCCTACCATCGCCCTGACTTCGTGTTGCTGCGTAGCCACCGACGCCGATCTTTTCTGACGCCGAACCCGTACTTAAGGTGGCGTCGTTTTTCCAGGCTCGGCTATAGTCCCTCCCGTCCGAAGGCCGACCATAACGCGCCCGCACTGCTTAGGCAGGATAAGGGAAGCACGGCGAGGGAGGAAGAACCATTGGAATTCATATCCATCGTCGTCTTGATCGCGGTCGGTGTATTCGCGATCCGGCATTTGATGAATCAAGCACGTCGTAAAAGGCTTATGGAGAAGTACGGCGACGCGGAGCTCGTCGATAGGATCATGAACAAGATGGTATGGCAGGGTATGACCGTTGAGCATCTGCTGGACGCCCTCGGCAACCCGGTGGCCATCGACAGGAAGGTCCTGAAAACGAAGACCAATCACACCTATAAGTATGGCCAGACTGGAAAGAATAGATTTAGTAGGCGGATCATGCTGGAAAACGATGTCGTAGTGGGGTGGGACTTCAAGTAGGATTTCGCTACGAAACGGCTTGTTTGTTGGCCGTCGCCTGCAGGAATTCTCCCTTCACGGCAAGCAACTGCGGGCGCATGTGTTGCCGGGCCGATAGGATCTGCGCGTTGGCTTGGCGCAGTTCGGCCAACCCAACGTTCATGCGCCCCTCGATCTGCGTCTTCTTGGCCAGGATGTCTTGTTCCACCCGAGCGATGTCGCGCGCATCCACGTTCCGGGTCGCATCAAAGACGAAACGCTTCTCTATGGATGACCGCCAAGCGAGCATCCGAGCCTGCGTCTTGGGTCCGAACCCAGGCACCTGGGTCAGGGCCCCCTGCGTGACGTCCGCGGCGGTCTCGATGCCATAGGACGCCAAAGTCAGCTTACGACCCTTGCCGACTCCCTCGATCTTGGCCTTCTCGATCTCGAACGCATCCAGGAAGCGGAGGCGTTGGGCGCGTTCGCGGTCCCTGTCCAACTCGGCGAGCTTCCTCAGCCTGAGGGTTGGCACTTGGTTCCACTCCTCGCGAAGGTTTACCAACGCGGTCCTACGCTGATCGTACAGGGCGGGTCCGGCCTTCTGCAGCCATTCCTTCTCGGCCTTCTCCCACCTCGCCGAGGCCGCGTCGTAGGCCTCCGTGATGGGGCGAAGCTTCTCGGTCCCTCCGTTGGCCGCCAGCACCACGAGGTACATCACGCCGGCGGCCAGGAGCATCACCGGGCCCAGCGCGATGCCGAGCGCCGCCACCAGCGCGGCCGCCACCGCCGCCATGGCATGCCGTTTCATCGTCAGGCCGGCGAGTTTCCGGGCTTCGTCGCTAGGCTCGGGCATCGGGACCTCGATGGCGGGTGCGCCACCTGGGTGCCGGATGCCCTCGACCTCCTGCCAGAGCCGGGCCATGTCGAACATCGTGCCGGCGGCGCCCTGGACGACCACCGGGAATAGGGCGATCCCCGTGGCCCCCTCCATCGGGCACCATGGGCATGCCGTCGAGCGGTGGTGCCAGTGCGAGGGATTGGCGCCGCACTGCTTGAGTTCGCCTTCGAGACCTTCGAGCGCGGTGATCCACTCCCGCGCGGCCGGACGACCGGCCTGCCGCGCGTCGGACGCGAACGCCCTCTCGAAAAGGAGCTCGACCTGGGGACCCACGATGGACAACGGCGGGGTGCCGGGCGGTTGGGTCATCTGAAAAGCGGACCGCCGACGTCCGTACGCGAAGCGGTGCTCCTCGATGGCACGCGAGATCGGCATATCACCGGCGCCCGAGAACCGGCCCGCGAACGGATGACGCCCCATGAAGAGGAGCAGAAACGTCATCACCGCCAGACCGAAATCGTCATGCGAGGCGTCGCGCACCACGCCCTGGAAGGAGCGGCCCTGGAGTTCCGGCGGAGTGAACGTCTCGACGCCCACCTCGCACAGGAAGCGCCGACCGCCATGCGAGACCTGGAAGCTGTCGCAGTCGATCAGGGTGACAGTGGCATCCTGCCCGACGAGGACGCCGCCGTGGTTGACGTCGCCTATGACGCAGCCGGCCGCGTGGACCGCCGCGAAGGCCCGGGCCGTGTTTGCGGCCGCGCGCACGAGAAACCGCCAGTCCCCCCGCAGGAACTCGGATCGGCGGCTCTTCGGGCTGTAGAGGTTATGGATGTCTTTGCGGTCGCTCACGCGCGGCATCAGAAGGCCGACCGGCGCGCGCCCGACACCCTCCATCAGGAGTCCCGAGGGCCAGGCCGCCAGGCGACCGAGGGCATCGTTGCCCATGAGGCCCATGACCTTGATCTTGTCCGCGCGCTCGCCGGACAGGGGCTTATGGTAGACCTTCGCGACGAGCCCCGGGCGCGATACCACCTCGTAGACGGCGCCCTCGCCGCCCTGTCCCAGTACCGCGCCGAGCCTGACAGGTCGACCCGCGTCGTCGACCACCTGGGGCAACCCCTTACTCATGCCGGCCCCGTCAGGCGGCCGGCAGGCGCGACGCGAGGATCAGCGACTTGTCGTCGTCGGTGCGCTCGCAGACGCTCGGCGAAGCCAGGTAGGTGGCCAAGGTCGCCGACAGGCCCGCATCCATGCCCGGCGCGGCGAGCCTGCGCACCGGGGCGACCATCCGGCGGAAGAAGGGTTCGAACACCGTCCTGGTCGCGTGGTGCAAGACGAGGTTCTCCAGGCCGTCCGAGAACAAGGATACCTCCTGAAGGCGTTCGGGCACGTAGGCGAATTCGAGCGCGTCGGTCGCATCGTGCGAGATGACGAAGTTCGTGGTGTTGGCGAACTCGCCGTGCTGCGGCCAGAACACGTAGGACCAGTCCTCCTCCTCACCTCGGGATATGACGATGGCGCCATCGCCCACCTGGATGAAGGCCGCCCCCGTCGTCCCGACGATGGCGGTCAGCAGCGTACAGGCGTAATCCCTGACCGCACGGCCCTCCGCGGCGGCGTGCCGGGTCAACGTATCGGCCACCCGGGCGACCCAGGCTCGGCCGCATGCCAGGTCCACGTCGGCCATGCTGCCGCCTTCCTCGAAATGCAGCTCGACCAACTCCGCCATCGTCTGGGCGGCGAGCCATGCCCCGACCTCCGCATGGGCAGCGCTCCCGGCGCCGTCGCAGACGACCCCGATCAGCACGTCACCTCCGGCCGTGTTGATCGCCCGGCACAAGGCCTGGTCCTGACAGGGTGTGTTCGACGAGGCGTGCGACGTTCCCTCGGAGACAGCGAAGGCGAAGCGCCACGGGTGACCGTCGTCGCTCACACCTCGGCCCATCCGGTAGGGGCGGCCAGCGGGACGGTCTGCCCGACCTGCGAGCGTGAGACCCCGCTCAACGACGAGGAAAGCCAGGAGAAGAGCTCCCGGAAGCGGAGGCCGCTCAACTTGAGCGGCTGGCGGCTGGAGATGCTCGCGAGGACGTCCATGTTCGCCCCCTCCAAGCCAACGGCGAAGAACGAGAAGGCCTTCGTCTCCTCGCCCTCGCGAACGAGTTGCGCGGCGCGGGAGTAACTGTCGGTCGGCCCGCCATCGGTGAACAGGAACACCCAGGGGCGATAGTAGGAGATGCCGTTGGCCCGGTATGCGTCCTTGCGCCGACGGATCATCTCGACGCCGCGTTCGATGGCCGCGCCCATCGGCGTGTCGCCGGTCGTTTCCAGGTTGGGCGGGGTGAACATGTCCGGCGTCTGGAATTCGCTCAGGACCGAGACGGGCCCGAAGGTCACCACCGCGATCTCGACCCGCTTCATCGCCAGTGTGTCGGCGGCCAGCTCATCCTTGAACGCCACGAGACCGTTGTTAAGCTCAGCGATGGGCCGGCCGCGCATCGAATGAGACGTGTCCAGCAGGAGTAGGCATGGGCAACGCGGCTCGGGGTTGTCGGCGAACTCCTCCGCACCGAATGGGACTTGGTCGAACTCGGACATGCCAATCCTCCGCCGCAACAGAGCAAGCGGCATAATCCTAGGTGGTACGCAATCCTCGCGGCCATGCAAGGGGTGACTTGACTGGCGACGGCCGCGGCGGAACTCCGACACCCACTTAGCTCTGCCGTCCAAGGCGTAACGTCCACGCTGGCAGGAGCACTGCCGGACAACCTGAAGGCCGGTTGGCTGAAGCGGTGGCGCCCAGCGGATGTCGACGGAGCGGTCGCTTACCCGCCGGCCAACCTTCCCAACAGGGTGTCGATCTCGGGCCTCCACATGGTGCTGGCCGCCGGCGTGGTGTTCTGGCTGGTGCGGGCGCTCCTCGCGCTGGTCCCCCATTGCGCGCTCCTCTGGCCGATCAAGAAGATCGCGGCCGGCTTCGCCATGGTCGGCGTCACCGCCTACTGCGCCTTTTCGGGCTGGGACATCGCCGCCGAACGCTCGCTGATCATGACCCTGATCATGCTGGGCGCGATCCTGGTGGACCGGCCCGCCCTGTCGATGCGCAACCTCGCCCTCGCGGCGCTGATCGCCCTGGCCCGGGAGCCGGAGGGCCTGCTCGGCCCGAGCTTCCAGATGTCCTTCGGCGCCGTGGCCGGGCTGATCGCCTGCGCACGGCTGATCGACGGGCGGCTGTTCGTGCGCCCCGGGGCGGGCCGGCTCGGTCGGCTCGTCGGCAGCGGCCTCTCGGCGGTCACCGGGACCCTGGCCACGACCCTGGTGGCGCAGGTCGCGACCGCGCCCTTCGCCACCTACCATTTCCAGACGATCCAGCCCTTCGGCCTCGTCGGCAACGCCCTGACCCTGCCGCTCGTCTCCCTCGTGGTGATGCCCTCCGCGGTGATCGGGATCCTCGCCTATCCCTTCGCCCTCGACCGCCCGATCTGGTGGCTGATGGGTCAGGCGGTGGGGGGCATGCTCGCCGTCTCCCATTGGATCGCCGGGTTCGAGCGGGCCATCGTGGTCGTACCGGCCTTCGGCACCGCGGCGCTGTTCCTGCTGACCGCGGGCCTGCTGCTCGCGACGTTACCGGCCTCCCGCCTGCGCTGGCTCGCCGTGCCGCCGATCCTGCTCGGACTCGTCGTCGCGGCCCGACCCGACCGCTACGACCTCTATGTCGATCGGCAGGGTGCGGGGGCCGCGGTGCGGGGGCCGGACGGACGGCTCGCGGCCCTCGGCAGCCCGTCCGGCTTCGTCCTCGAACAATGGCTGAAGGCGGACGGCGACGGACGGGGAGCCGGGGCACTGATCGTCCGATCGGGCAGCGGCCGCTGTGATCGGCTCGGATGCACCGCGCGCCTGCCGGACGGACGGGCGGTCGCCCTGGTCCGGGACCGGCGGGCCTTCCCGGAGGATTGCGCCCGCGCCGCGGTGCTGATCACGGGCCTCGTGGCCCCACCGACCTGCACCGGCCCCCTGGTGATCGACCGGCGCGTCCTGGCCGCCCAGGGCGCCGTCGCCCTCAGGTCCGATGGCGAGAGCTTCGTCGCCCATCACGCCCGGGCCGATGGCCGCGCCGTGCCCTGGCGACCACGCTCGGGACACGGGCCGGGACCGCCACAATTGGTCACCGCGCCCTCCGCGGAGGCCCGCGCCTCTGACGACGGGGCGACAACGCCTCCGGAAACCGATGCGTCGGGCGGGGACTTCGCCCCCGGCGACGCGCCGGCCGAGCCGCTTCAGTAGCGGCGGACGAGGCTGACGAGGCGGCCCTGGATCCGGACCCGGTCGGGCCCGAGGACGCGCGTCTCGTAGGCCGGGTTGGCGGCCTCCAGGGCGATCGAGGAGCCGCGGCGGCGCAGACGCTTGAGCGTCGCCTCCTCGTCGTCGATCAGCGCCACGATGATGTCGCCGGTATTGGCCGTGTCCTGCTTGCGGATCACCACGAGGTCGCCGTCGAGGATGCCGGCCTCGACCATCGAGTCGCCGCGCACCTCCAGGGCGTAGTGCTCGCCGCCGGCCACGAAATCCGGCGACAGGGTGATGGCATGGCTTTGGTTCTGGATCGCCGAGACCGGCGTACCGGCGGCGATCCGGCCCATCACCGGGATCGAAATGGCACGACCGGCGTCATCGATCATCCGCGTGCTGGCCGGGGCCGGCGGCTGCTTGGACTTGCCGCCCTCGACCACGCTCGGGGTGAAACGGCGCGGCTCGGCCGGGGCCGAAGATGGGGCCGAAGATGGGACCGTCTGGCTCAGGCTCTCGGGAATGCGGATCACCTCGATGGCGCGCGCCCGATTCGGCAGGCGCCGGAGGAAGCCGCGCTCCTCCAGGGCCGTGATCAGCCGGTGGATGCCGGATTTCGACTTGAGGTCGAGGGCGTCCTTCATCTCGTCGAAGGACGGCGGGACGCCGCATTCCTGCATCCGGCTCTGGATGAAACGCAGGAGGTCCAGCTGCTTGCGCGTGAGCATCGAAGGGGGACTCGCGGCTTGGCAGACCGCCCCGTGACGGTCTCTGAAACAAATCACGAACAGGTTAAACGTTCCGCAAGTGTTCCGCAAGGGCGGCACCGCTACGCTTGGCGCGTCGCTCCGCGCTCGCGGGAGCAAGGTCGAGAAACGCATTGACGGCGCAAGCGGAGCCGTTTCAATGCACCGCGGCGCCCCGCCGGGAAGGCGGCGGATCCGGGCCGCGGGCTGGGACCCTCTTGGGATGACGAGGATGCGACGACCCGCAGCTCTGCTGCCCCTCGGCCTCGCCGCCCTCGGCCTCGCCGGCTGCACCACCGGGTTCTCCTACATCTCGCGGAACTACGTGGCGCTCACCCCCCAGGTGGTGACGATCGGCTGCAAGGAGCCCTACGAGGTCTACGACAACCGGCAGATGCGCCGGATGCTGATCGTCTCGAACGCCCTGCGCGAATATACCGGCTGCAACCTGAGCGAGGCCCGGATCGATCCGGAGCCGAACGCCACCCGGGTGAAGCGCTTCCGCACCGCCGCCCGGGCCTATCTCGACGAGACCGTGCGCGAGGATTGCCGGATCACCGGCGAGACCGTGTTCGATCCGCTGAAGACCGAGTTCGCCTACGCCTGCGACACGCCGATCGAGAAGCGCGGCACCGTGGTCCCCCGCCTGCCGGGCCGCAATCCCGGTCTCGCCCGCTGACCGACCGGCGGCGCGCCGTCAGGCGCCCGGCTTCGGGAAGGTCCGTTCCGCCGCGTCGCCGGCGGCGGCGAGCAGGGCGCGGGCGAAGGCCCGGGCTTCCGCCCGGTCGAGAACGATCGCGGCGGTGACCGGCGCGCCGCCGAGGTCGGCCAGGGCGAGTTCCAGGCGCACCCCGTCGGGCACGGCGGTCGCCTGCAGGCTCCAGCCGGAGCCCCGATCCGTGCTCTCCGCCATCACATGTCCCTCCCGCCTGCCCCGGGAAAACGCCGCAGGCGCCCGCCGGAACCGGCCGTGCGCGGGACTGTTCCCGAGCCGTGCCCAGCGCTTCCCTGCCTCGCCTGTCCGCTTACCTCAAGGCCGCAGGCCCCGGACTCGTGGTGATGCTGGCCGATACGGATGTCGGAAGCCTCATCACGGCGGCCCAGAGCGGGGCGCGCTGGGGCTATTCGCTCCTGCTCCTCCAGATCCTGCTGGTGCCAATCCTGTACGTCGTCCAGGAGCTGACGGTGCGACTCGGGACCGCCACCGGACGCGGCCACGGCGCGCTGATCCGGGAGCGCTACGGGCCGGCCTGGGCCTGGATCTCGTACGGCGGCCTCGTGGTCGCCGGCATCGGCGCCATCGTCACGGAATTCTCCGGCATCGCCGGCATCGGGGACCTGTTCGGGGTGCCGCGGCTCGTGAGCCTCGGCCTGCCGGCCTGCCTGCTCCTGGGGCTCGTCTTCACCGGGAGCTACCGGCGCGTCGAGGTCGTGGCGATCGTGGTCGGCCTGTTCGAGCTGGTCTTCGTCGGGCTCGCCGTCGCGGCGCGGCCGAACCTGCCCGAGATCGTCGCCTCCTTCGGGCACATGCCGCTGGGCGACGGCCAGTTCCGGGTGCTGATCGCGGCCAATATCGGCGCGGTGATCATGCCGTGGATGATCTTCTACCAGCAGTCGGCGATCGTCGATAAGGGCCTGGGCTGGGAGCACGCGCGGCGCTCGCGGCTCGACACACTCGTGGGTGCGGTGGTCTCGCAATGCGTGATGGGCGCGATCCTCGTCGCCGCCGCCGCCACGATCGGCAAGGCCGGGCAGGGCAGCGCGAAGGGGCTGGAGACCGTCGGCGATCTCGCGGGCGCCTTCACGCCGGCCCTGGGGCCGTGGCTCGGGCAGGTGGTGTTCGGGGTGGGCATCATCGCGGCGGCCTTCGTGGCGCTCAACGTCGTGGCCCTGGCGCTGGCCTGGGGGTTCGGCGACGTGACCGGCCGGCCGCACTCCCTGGAGCAGTCGCCCCGGGAGGCTCCGGCCTTCTACGGCGCCTTCGCGCTCGCGGTCGCGGCCGGCGCGGTCGCCGTGCAGCTCGTGCCGGATCTCGTGGCGCTCAACATCGCCGTGGAGGTGATGAACGCGCTGCTCCTGCCCCTGGCGCTCGGCCTGCTGATCCTCCTCGCCACCCGGGCCCTGCCAGAGGGGCAGCGCGTGGCGGGCGTCTACAAGGGGGTGGTCTACGCGGTGTCGGGGATCACGATCGCGTTCGCGATGGTCGGCGTCCTGGACGGGGTGGGCCTGCTCTGACGCGATTGACGCGGGGCCTCCGATGATGTCTCCCGCGGGCTCCGATCAGGTGGAGTTCGAACATGCAAGAGATCTGGTTCCGCACGGGCGAGGCCACGGTGCTGGCGGCCGAGGGCCAGTACACCGACGCCATGCCGGAGGTGCTGATCGGCTCGGTGCGCGGTCCGGTCGGCCAGGCCTTCGCGTCGATGATGGGGCAGGTCCAGGGCCACACGCGGATGTTCGTGGTCCGCGACCTCAACCAGCTCGTGCGCCCTGCCACGATGATGACCACCAAGGTCACGATCCACACGGCCGAGTATGCCGAGCTCCTCGGCGGCGTGGTCCAGGCCGCCACCGGCGACGCGATCGTGGACTGCATCATCGAGGGCATCCTGCCCAAGGACGGGCTCGACGAGCTGTGCATGATCATCATGATCTGGCTCGATCAGCGCTGCGCCGAGGACGACAACCTCGACCAGAAGGACCTCTACCGGACCAACTACGAGGCGACGAAGCTCGCCATCGCCCGCGCCCTCAAGGGCGAGCCGACGGTGGACGAGCTGATCGCCAACCGGAAGACCGTGAAGCACTACGCCCTGGACGGCGTGATCGAGTACTGATCGGCCCCTTCGCGCGCATCCTGCCGGGGTCGATATCGCATCACCCCGGCGGGATGCGCCCCACCGAGCACAGGGTCCGCATCGCGGTGCTGCCCGGGTCGGTGTAGCAGGAGGCCGACCAGCCGTTCTGCTGGATGAACGACTTGCGCCGCTCCGACAGCGCGGTCCGGTAGGCGCTGGCGATGATCGGCTCGACGGTCGCGGCCGGTTCGCCGACCAGGATCTCGGAGGCCACCGACAGGTCGCGGAAGAAGGTCGCCGAGGGGGCGGGCTCGGCCGAGGTCGCCTGCACGATCGGCTCGGCCCGGCAGGTCACGTCGAACTTGATCGGGCCGGCCATGCGGATGTCGATGCTGGGGCCCGCCCGCTTGCCGACCTTGCCGCCGATGGCGCCGGCGATCTGGCGGGTGAGGTCGTCGCAGCTGTCGGCCCGGGCGGCCTCCGCCCAGAGGGGGAGGGCCGCGCAGGCGGCGAGGAGGAGGCGCGGAACGGCGAAGCTCGACATGGCCGCACTCTACGCGCGGCGCGGGGCCTGTCGAGGGGCGTTCCTCAGTGGAAATCCCGGCTGCGATACACGCGCCGATCCGGGGGCACGCCGAAATCCGTGTTCTCGGGGGGCAGCTTCATCCCGGCCTCGCGCAGGTCGCGCAGGGACGCGGTGAGATCGCGAAACCCTTCGGCCACGAGATGGACCACCCCGTCCGCCCGCTGGATCCGGCCGCGCACGGCGAGGAACCGGGCCTGCATGGCGATCCGGCGGTTGGCCTCGAACACCGTCTTCCAGACGATCACGTTGGCGATACCGGTCTCGTCCTCCAGGGTCAGGAACACCACGCCCTTGGCGGTGCCGGGCCGCTGGCGGATCAGCACGAGGCCCGCCACCGTGACCCGCGCCCCCTGGGGCAGGGCGGGATCGAGATGCGCCCGGGCCGGGATCGCGCCGATCCGGGCGAGCCGCCCCCGGAAGAAGGCGACCGGGTGCCCCTGCAGCGACAGGCCGGTGGCGGCATAATCCTCGGCCACCGCCTCGGACGGGGCCAGGGACGGCAGGTCCACGGCCGGCTCGTGCCGGAACAGGCCGTCATCGGCGTGCCAGGCGAAGAGCGGCAGGGGCGCGTCGAGGAGATGGGCCCGGCGCGCGCTCGGGTCGGCCTTGGCGGCCTTGCGCGCCGAGGTCCCCTCCAGGGTGCGGACCATCCAGAGGGCGGCGCGCCGGTCGAGGCCCAGCGAGCGGAACGCGTCCGCCTCGGCCAGCCGCTCCAGGGTGTTGCGGGGCAGGGCGAGGGCGGCCTGCAGGCCCTCGATGCTGGCATAGCCGTTGGCCCGCAGCCGCACGAGCCGGCGCATGGCGGCCTCGGGCAGGCCGCGCACCACCCGCAGGCCGATCCGCACGGCGTGCAGCGCGGGATTTCCGGCCGGCTCCAGGGTGCAGTCCCAGTCGCTGGCGTTGACGCAGACGCCCCGCACCTCGACCCCGTGGGCGCGGGCGTCGCGCACCAGCTGGGCCGGCTGGTAGAAGCCCATGGGCTGGGCGTTGAGGATCGCGGCCAGGAAGACGTCGGGGTGCCGGCACTTCATCCAGGCCGAGGCGTAGACGAGGAGCGCGAAGCTCGCCGCGTGGCTCTCCGGGAATCCGTAGGTGGAGAAGCCGCGGATCTGCGCGAAGCAGCGCTCGGCGAAGTCCTGCGGGTAGCCCCGGCGGGTCATGCCGCCCACGAACTTGTCCGCGAAGCCGCCGATCGAGCCGACATGGCGGAAGGTCGCCATCGCCCGGCGCAGGCCGTCGGCCTCGGCCGGGGTGAAGCCCGCCGCCGTGATGGCGATCTGCATGGCATGCTCCTGGAACAGCGGCACCCCGTAGGTCTTCTGCAGGACCTCCTTCAGTTCGTCCGCCGGCCCGTGGTCCGGGTGCGGGGCGGGGTACTCCACCGGGTCGATCCCGGAGCGGCGCCGCAGGTAGGGATGGACCATGTCGCCCTGGATGGGACCGGGGCGCACGATCGCCACCTGCACGACGAGGTCGTAGAATTCCTTGGGCTTCAGGCGCGGCAGCATCGACATCTGCGCCCGGCTCTCGACCTGGAACACGCCGACGGAATCGGCCTTCGCCAGCATCGCGTAGGTGGCGGGATCCTCCTGGGGCAGGTCGGCCAGCGTCTCGTAGAAGGTATTGTGGTCCTTCTCCAGAAACGCGAGGCCGCGCTTGAGGCAGGTCAGCATGCCGAGCGCCAGCACGTCGACCTTCATCAGGCCGATCGCGTCGATGTCGTCCTTGTCCCACTCGATGAAGGTGCGGTCCGCCATGGCGCCGTTGCCCACCGGCACGGTCTCGTCGAGGCGCCCGCGGGTCAGCACGAAGCCGCCGACATGCTGGGACAGGTGGCGGGGGAAACCGATCAACTGGTGGGCGAGGTCCAGCGCCTGCCGGATCGCCGGGTTCCCCGGATCGAGGCCGGCCTCGCGCACATGCTGGTCCGGCATCCCGGTGCCCCAGGAGCCCCAGACCGTGTCGGCGATCGCCGCGGTCACGTCCTCGGTGAGCCCGAGGACCTTGCCGACCTCGCGGATCGCCATGCGCGGACGGTAGTGGATCACCGTGGCGCAGAGGGCGGCCCGCTCCCGGCCGTAGCGGGCATAGAGGTGCTGGATCACCTCCTCGCGGCGCTCGTGCTCGAAATCGACGTCGATGTCGGGGGGCTCGCCCCGGTTCTCCGAGATGAAGCGGGCGAAGAGCAGCCGGTGCTTGGACGGGTCCACCGCGGTGATGCCCAGGCAGAAGCACACGGCGGAATTGGCCGCCGAGCCGCGGCCCTGGCAGAGGATCCCCTTGCCGCGGGCGAACTCGACCACGTCGAACAGGGTCAGGAAGTAACGGGCATAGTCCATCTTGGCGATGAGCCGCAGCTCCTCGCGGAGCGTCCCCGCGACGGCGGAGGGAATATCGCCGCCGTAGCGCCAGTGCGCCCGCTCGAAGGTCTTCTCCTCCAGGTATTCCTGCGGCGTGCGCCCGGGGGGCACCGGCTCGTCGGGATATTCGTAGCGCAGCTGGGACAGGCAGAAGCCGCAGGCCTCGGCGATCTCGACGGTGCGGGCCACCGCCTCCGGGTGGTCGGCGAACAGCCGCGCCATCTCGGCGGGGGGCTTCAGGTGGCGCTCGGCATTGGCCTCCAGCCGGTAGCCCGCCTCGCCGATCCGGCAGCCCGCGCGGATGCACGTCACCACGTCCTGGAGCGGGCGCCGCTCGGGATGGTGGTAGAGCGCGTCCGAGACCGCGACCATCGGCGCGCGGGCGGCCGCGCCCAGCTCGGCGAGCAGACCGAGGCGGCGCCGCTCGTCGCCCCGGCGCGTATGGCTCGCCCCGAGGAAGGTCCGGCCCGGGGCCGCGGCGGCGAGCGCCTCCAGACGCGACCGGAAGCCCTCCGGCAGGCGCCGGGCCGGCGGCATGGCGATGAACATCTGCCCCTTCGCGGCCTCCAGCATCTCGGCGAAGGCGAAGCGGCATTCCCCCTTGCGGACGCGCCGGTTGCCCAGGGTGAGCAGCCGGCAGAGGCGCCCCCAGGCCGCCCGGTCCATCGGGTAGGTGACGGCCTCGAACCCCTCCTCGGTGACGAGGCGCACGCCGGGCAGGATCCGGATCTTCGTGCCCTCCGCTTCGAGCGCCCGCGCCGCCGCATGCGCCCGGACCACGCCGGCCACGGTGTTGCGGTCGGCGATGCCGATCGCCGAGAGGCCGTAGGCCGCCGCCTGCACGACGTAGTCCTGCGGGTGCGCGGCGCCGTGGAGGAACGAGAAGTTCGTGGTGACGGCGAGTTCGGCGAAAGGGATCTCAGGGCGGCTCACGCGAACAGCCCGTGGACGTACCACGCGGCCGGCTGCCCGGGGGCGTGCGGCCCGTCGCGGTAGAGCCAGAGCCGGTGACCGGCCTCGCATTCGATGCGGTAATAGTCGCGCTCCGCGCCGGGCGCGCACCACCATTCCGCGGAAATCCGCTCCGGCCCCTCGGCATGGGCGACGCGGTGAACCTGCGCGCGCCAGCGGAAGCGCCGGGGCGGCCCCTCCGGGACGGCGGAGAGCACGTCGCAAGCGGCTTCGCCCCGGGGGAACAGCACCAGGGGGCGGGGCGGGAGGTGATCGGGCCAGGGGATGGAGCAGGGGACGGAGATGGGAAAGGCCCGCGCCCTCACGCCCCCCTCTGCGGGGGAGGTTGGCTCCTGCTTCAGAAGGGGCCGGGAGAAGGGAAAGCCGCTTCCGGAGGGATCGCGCGCTTCATGAAGGCCACGGCCGGACCCTGCACCCTCGCTCCCCCCGTGCGGGACTTCGTGCCGACTCGTCCCCCTTCGGGGGGCATCCTCCTCCGCAGAGGGGAGAGGGCGATGCGCGCGCGTCCGGCCGATGTCCTTGTCCGCTGACGATCCGTGCCCCTCTCCGGCAACCCAGGGACCGCTCCGATCAGCCCGTTCCGGCAGGTGACTCGCCCGTGGCTCCAGGCGCAGCAACGCCCGCCCGAGGCGCTGCGCCAGGGCATCGGCCAGGACGGCGACCCCATCGCCGGAGGCGTCCGCCCCGAGATCGGTCTGGCGGGCCGGCATGGCGCCGGTCACCGTCACGGCGAGCGCCACGGTCTCGAAGCCGAACCCGGCCTCGAGGGCGGAGCCCAACCGGTCGAGGCGCAGGGAAACCAGGGCCGCGACCCGCTCGGGGTAACGCTCGGGGCGCGACAGACCGAGATCGATGGCCCGCACCACCCCGTCGACCCGGTGCAGGGCGAGGCGCAGGGCACAGGCACCGAGCCCGTCCCGCTCCAGACGGGGGGCGATCTCGGCCATCAGGTCGCGGGCGGTCCGGACGATGTCCGACTGCCGCCCGATCGGGTCGAGGAAGCCGCGGGCGGCGGCGTATTCGGCGGCCTCCGACAGGGGCGCCAGCGGCTCGGGACGGCGTGCCAGGGCCTGATCGAGGCGCAACAGCAACGCCTCGCCGAAGCGACGGGCGAGGGGCCCCCGGGGGAGGGCATCGAGTTCGCCCATCCGGCGCAGGCCGAGCCGCTTCAGCCCCGAGACCGTGCCGGGATCCAGCCGCAGGGCCTCCACGGGCAGACCCCGCAGAGCCTCGGCCGCCCCGCCCGGCGGCACGACGATCCGGTCGACCCCGCCGTGGCTGGCCAGCGCGAAGGCGGCCCCGGGTGTGTCGGCAAGGGCGATCCGGGCGGGGATATGTCCCCGCGCGAGACGGTCTGTCAGATCGTCGACGAGACTCGCCTCGCCGCCGCGCAGGTGACTGGCCCCGGCGACGTCGATGTAGAGCCCGTCCCCCGCCTCGGCCGGCCCGAACGGCGCCACGAGGGGCGCGTAGCCGCCCGCCCAGCGGCAGAGCCGCAGCAGAGCGTCCCGGTCGGCGGTCGGGTCGGCGGGATAGACCTGGAGCGGCACGCCGATCCGCGCCCGGACCCGGCCCAGGGGCTCGCCGGGCTGGAGGCCCAGGGCGCGGGCCTCCGGGTCGAGGGCCACGAGCCGCAGGCCGCCGGGGCCCTCGGCGGCCACCGCGAGGGGGCCGCGCTCAGGCGCGAGACCGGCCCGCCGCAGCCGCGTCACCGGCCAGTGGCTCAGGCAGATGCAGACGATGCGCGGCATGGTCCCACTCCAGAAGCCAGTCGCCGCCCCGCCCGTTGCGACAGCGTTCGAGCCGCGCCCGCCAGCGCGGCCTGTCGAGGGTGCCGAACCGGTCCCGCGCCGCGGGCGCCGCGGCGATCCGCCAGCGGGTGGCGGCCCCGTTGGGCAGGCCGGCAGGCGCCGGCCGCAGGATCAGCAGCAGCGGCGGAGCAGACCCTTCCGCGGCGAGCTGCAGGCGCCGGCCCGGCTTCAGCGGCAGGCCGTCCCGGACGAGGCCGACGAGGGCCGTGAGCGCCCGGGCGTGCAGGGCCGCCTCCAGCGCGCGGAACACCTCCGCATCGCTGCCGGCCTCCAGCAGCAGCAGCCGGGCGGGATCGAGGCCGAGTCCCGCGAGGCCATGGCCGTAGGGCAGGGGCTGCCCCGGCGCGGCGGCGATCAGCGCCGGACCAGGCCGGCCAGCGAGGTGGCGGGCGCAGAGCGCCAGGGCGAAGCCGAGGGCCGCGACCCCGTCCACGGGCTCGGCCGGCGCGATCTCGTGGGGCGGCCCGAGGACGAGGCCGCCGCCCGGCAGATGCCCGTCGAGCTCCGGTACGCCCAGCGGCAGGACCGGCGGCAGGACCGGCGGCAGGTCCCGCTCGCCGGCCGGCGGCGCGAGGCGCATCCGCAGGGCCGCAAGCCGGGCCCGGGGATCGCCCCGCGCGATCGCCCCCTCGGTCTCGTCCGCAGGGTCCAGCCCCATCTCCGTCGGCTCCGGTCATGCCGGACGATAGGAACATAACAGGAACGCACACAAACGGTTTCCACGGCGTCCCGGAATCGCGCACGGAAGCAGCGGCTTGGCCTGTGGATGGCTGTGGACGCCTGTGGAATCGACCGCCACCGCCGGTTCCGCCGCCCCGGTTGACCTCCCTCGCAGGGCGAGACCAATGTCGGGCCGCCGCGTGCGTGACGCGGCCGAACCGGACCGCGCATGCGCTCAGCCCTCACTCTGACGATCCTGCTCGCCCTGTCGGGGGCGGCGCTCGGCCAGCAGGCGGATCCGCCGGGTGGCGCAGGTCCGGATCCGGCCGCGGCCGCCGCAGGGCGATCGCGCCCGGCCCGCCCGCGGGTCCGGCACGCGCAGACCCCGAGCCAGCCGATCATGGTCTACGACGCGCGCATCGAGGCCGGCGACCTCCGGATCTCGGGCTCGGTGCGCAAGCCCGGGGCGATCGTGGTGCTGGACGACGACATCTCGATCCAGGCCGACCGGCGCGGACGGTTCACCTTCCGGCTGCCCTACCGGCCTTCGACCTGCGTGGTGACGCTGAAGGCGGAGCCGGACGAGCGGGAGGCGGTTGTGGCGAACTGCGCGCCGGAGGGTCCGCCCGGACCGCCCGGCCCTCAGGGTGTCGCAGGACCGTCCGGGGAGACGGGGGCCAAGGGCGAGGCCGGTCTCAAGGGCGATCAGGGGGCCAAGGGAGACCAAGGAGCCAAGGGCGAGCAGGGTCTCAAGGGCGATACGGGTCCTCAGGGCGAGACCGGTCCGAAAGGGGAGACCGGCCCCCAGGGCGCGGTCGGCCCGCAGGGCGCACCGGGCCCGAAGGGCGATGCCGGGGCCGCGGGCCTGCAGGGTCCTCCGGGCCCGCGGGGTCCGGTCGGACCGCAGGGCGGCCCGGGCCCGAAGGGCGAGGCCACAGCCGCCAGCTTGCGACCCGTGCGCAAATCCGATTGCCCGGGGGGCTGCACGATCACCTGCGGGACCGGCGAGATGCTGGTCACGGCCCATTGCCTCAAGGGTGGCGTGGCGGTCTATGACGGGGAGGGCGCCAGCTGCCCCGCGGACGCGTCCGGCATCGTCGGGTTCTGCACGCGGCCGTGAGGCGGGCGCGTCAG
This sequence comes from Methylobacterium sp. XJLW, assembly GCF_003254375.1. Lineage (NCBI taxonomy): Bacteria > Pseudomonadati > Pseudomonadota > Alphaproteobacteria > Hyphomicrobiales > Methylobacteriaceae > Methylobacterium > Methylobacterium sp. XJLW. Next base: position 4,621,102 of record NZ_CP016429.1, read on the forward strand.
CCGCCGGTCTCGCGCAGCCAGTCGAGCATACCGGCAGCGGCCGCCCTTCCGCCCGCGAGGGCGCCCTGGAGCAGGTAGCCGCCGGTCGGCGCCTCCCAGTCGAGCATCTCCCCGGCCAGGAACAGGCCGGGATGGGCCCGCAGCATCGACCGTTCGTCGAGGGCGTCGAGCCGGACGCCGCCCGCCGTCGAGATCGCCCGCTCGATCGGCGCGGAGGCGGTGAGGGTGATGGGCGCGGCCTTGATCAACCCGGCCAGCGCCCCGGGATCCGCCGGGAGGGCGGCGCCGGTCGCCTCGCGCAGCAATCCCGCCGCAACGGGCGCGAGGCCCGCGGCTTTGCGCAGCCGGGTCGCGGCCGAGTCGCCCGGCCGGGCGCCGGACAGACGGCGGGCGAGGGCTTCCCGGGTGAGGTCGGGGCGGAGATCCACGACGAGCCGCGCGCTGCCCCCGGCCGCGATCGCTTCGCGTAAGAGGCGCGAGAGGGCGTAGATCGCTCCGCCCTCGATGCCGGTCTGCGTGATCACGGCCTCGCCCCGCACCACGGTGCCTTCGCAGGCGAGCGCCACCCGCTTCAGCGGTGCTCCGGAGAACCGCTCCCGGAACAGGTCGGACCACGCCACCGCGAAGCCGGCATTGGCCGGACGCAGGGGCGCCACCGCCACCCCGAGCCCTTCGAGGAGGGGCACCCAGCGCCCGTCCGAGCCGAGGCGCGGCCAGCTCGCACCGCCGAGCGCCAGCAGGGTGGCGCGGGGCCGGATCGCGCGCGGCCCGTCCGGGGTGTCGAAATGCAGCGTCCCGCCCAGGGCCGTGAGCCGGTGGCGGGTGTGGATCCGGACCCCGAGGCGGTCGAGCCGCGCCAGCCATGCCCGGAGCAGGGGCGAGGCCTTGAAGCTGCGCGGGAAGACGCGCCCGCTCGACCCGACGAAGGTCGGCTCGCCGAGTTCCGCGCACCACGCCCGCAGCGCGTCGGGCGGGAAGGCCGCGATGGCGGCATCGAGACAGCCATGCGGATGGTAGCGGGCGAGGAAGTCCGCCCGCGCCTCGCTGTGGGTGATGTTGAGGCCGCCGCGCCCGGCGATCAGCAGCTTGCGGGCGACCGAGGGCATGCGCTCGTAGACCGCGACCGCGCGGCCTGCGCCTCCCAGCACCTCGGCGGCGGCGAGCCCGGCCGGCCCGCCGCCCACGATGGCGATTGCATCCCTGTCATCCGGCATCCGCCGGGAGAGCGACAGGCCGCCAGTCCTGTCAAGGGCGAAGACCGGATCGGTGCCGGACGGCATGGGCTGCCCTCCGGCGCTGCGCTAAGGATCGATACGGCCGAGCGGAAGCTCTTCTTGGTCCCGGGCCTCGCGGATAGCGGCGGCCCGAGCCGCGGCCGCGGGCCGTCCGCCATCCCCTTTCGCCGCCCTGTCCCCATTCGCACCGGATGGTCGGCCGGCACGGCTCGGATCAGAGGCTCAGACACGTGGCCAGCCCCGCTGCCGTCACCGGAACCCCGGCGCAGACACAGGCGCAGACCGGCGCCCCTCAAGATCGCCTCAACCAGAGCGAGATCCGCGCGATCGTCTACGGCCTGATGACCGCGATGCTGCTCGCGGCCCTCGACCAGACCATCGTGGCGACCGCCATGCCGACCATCGGGCTCGACCTCGGGGACGCCGCCAACCTCCCCTGGATCGTCACCGCCTACCTGCTGGCCTCCACGGCGGTGACCCCGCTCTATGGCAAGCTCAGCGACATCCACGGCCGGCGGATCATGCTGCTGATCGCCATCGCGACCTTCGGGCTCGGGTCGCTGGCCTGCGCGCTCGCCCCCACGATGGTGACGCTGGCGCTGGCCCGGGGCCTCCAGGGGATCGGCGGTGGCGGGCTGATCGCGCTTTCCCAGACCATCCTGGCCGACATCATGTCGCCCAAGGAGCGCGCCCGCTATCAGGTGGTGATCGCGGGCGTGTTCGTGGCCGCCTCGGTGGCGGGGCCGCTGCTCGGGGGCCTCTTCGCCCAGCACCTGCACTGGTCGCTGATCTTCTGGATCAACCTGCCGATCGGCATCCTCGCCTTCGCGCTGACCAACGCCAACCTGAAGCGCCTGCCGCGCCACGACCGCCAGCACCGGCTGGACTGGCCCGGGGCCGCCCTGATGGTCGCGGGGTCTGTCACCCTCCTGCTGGCCCTGAGCTGGGGCGGCGTGCGCTATCCCTGGGGCTCGCCCACGATCCTCGCCCTCCTCGCCGGGGCGGCCGTACTGGCCGGCGGTTTCGCGGCGCGGCTCGCCACGGCGTCAGAGCCGCTGATCCCCACGGAGGTGCTCAAGGACCGGGTGGTCTACAGCGCGACGCTGGCCGCCTGCTTCGCCATGGGCACCTTCATCGGCCTCACCATCTATGTGCCGATCTTCCTCGAAGGGGTGATCGGGCTCTCGGCGAGCGAGTCCGGCGTGGCGCTGGTGCCGCTGATGATCGGCACCGTCACGGGCGCGACGCTGTCGGGCCGATCGATGCTGCATTTCCGGCACTACAAGCGCGTGCCCCTGGCGATGATGAGCCTCAGCCTCGCCTGCTGCGCCACCATCGCCTGGGAAGGCCGGGCGCTGCCCTTCTGGCTCATGGAGGTGCTGTTCGCGCTGCTCTCCATGGGCATCGGGACAATCCTGCCCCTCTCCACCATCGCCATCCAGAACGCGGTGGAACCGCACCAGCTCGGGATCGCCACCGCCGCGATGAACTTCTTCCGGTCGCTCGGCGGGGCGCTGATCGTGGCGGCTTTCGGCACGATCGTACTCGGCGGCGTCGCAGGCGGGGCAGGGAGCGGGACAGGAGGCCACGACGTGGAGAGCCTGATCCGCGGCGCGGACCCGGCGCAGCTCGCCCTGACCTTCCGTTTCGTCTTCCTGGCCGCCTGCCTCGGCCTGCTGGGCGCCTTCACGTTCCTGGCGCTGATGGAGGAGCGACCCCTGCGCGAACGCGCATCGCCGCGGATGGGCGGGGAACCGGCTACCGGCGACCCGGGCTGAGGGTTCGGAACCTCGGCTGCGGCGTCGCTCGGCCGGTGTGCTTGGCCGGTGCGGAGCGAAGACCGTCTCGGGGCACGTGGCGCTGCGATCGACGACGCTCTCGCAGATCCGGACCGTGCCGCCCGGCAAACGGATCCCTCGTCCACCCCGTCAACACACCGCACGCGCGGCTTTTCGATGGGGGCGTTGAGCGCCAGCAGATTGGTCTGTCCGGCGATCCCCTGGATCAGGGTTACGACCTAGCCGATCTGCGCGGCTTGTCCGCTCAACCCCTCCAGTACGGGTGCACGCCGTCCCGAACGCACCGCGAGAGCGGCCGAGCCGACTGAGCCGGCCCGGCCGGGCCGCACATCCGATCCAGGCGCCGCCCACCGGCACATTCCCGATGGAACCATCCGGGGGATGCAGGCCCGCATCCCCAGCCCTGCCCTTGATTCGCCCCGATCACCGCTTACCTCGCCCCTATCGGCTGCGGGCCCCTCTGGCGGGCGCTTCCCAGCGCCCGTGATGTCGGAGCCGATGCTTTCCTTCCGGAATCAGCATCAGGTCCCGCGCATGATGGACGTCCTCACCATCGAATGGCTCGGCAAGCCATTGTGGATGTGGCTCGGGTTCCACCTCCTGATCGCCGGCCTGCTCGCCTTCGACCTCGGACTCCTCCACCGCGACAAGGAGCACGAGATCGGCGTCCGGGAGAGCTTGGCTCTCACCGGCTTCTACCTCGCGCTGGGCCTGGCCTTCGGCGGCTGGATCTGGTGGTATCTGGGTCCCCAGTCCGGCGAGGAATACGTCACCGGACTCGTGGTCGAGAAGTCGCTGTCGATGGACAACGTCTTCGTCATCGCCATGATCCTCACGGCGCTCGGCGTCCCCCGGGCTGCCCAGCACCGGGTCCTCCTCTGGGGTATCCTGGCGGCGGTGCTGCTGCGCGGTCTGATGATCGGACTGGGCGCCGCGCTGGTGCACGAGGTGCACTGGGTTCTGTCCCTGTTCGCCGCCTTCCTGATCTATGCCGGCCTGAAGATCCTCGTCTCGGGCGACGAGGAGGAGGGCGACTTCCAGAACAGCGCCGTCGTGCGCTGGTTCAAGACCACCTTCCGGGTGACGCCGGAGCTGCACGGCCAGCGTTTCACGGTCCGCAAGACCGATCCGAAGACCGGCCGGGTCGCCCTGTACTTCACGCCGCTGGCCCTCGCCCTGGTGCTGGTGAACGGCGCCGACGTGATCTTCGCGGTCGACAGCGTGCCGGCGATCTTCGCAATCACCACCGACACGTTCGTGGTCTACACCTCCAACATCTTCGCGATCCTGGGCCTGCGCGCCCTCTACTTCGCCCTGGCCGCGATGGTCGACCGGTTCGCTTATCTCAAGACCGCGCTCGCCTTCATCCTGATCTTCATCGGCGCCAAGATCGTGGTGGCCGACACGTTCGGGCTCGTGACGGTTCCGCCATGGGTCTCGCTGGTGGTCACCCTGACGCTGCTGGCGGCCGGCGTCGCCTACAGCCTCTGGCGGACCCGGACCGACGCGCCGGATCAAGCGGACGCGGATCCCGTCCCTCCGCACGAGGCCCGGGCCCACCGCGCCTGAGGCGGGACCGGCGGTCCTCAGGCCGCCGGCAGGGCCGCGATCAGGTCGCGCAGGGTGGTGATGGTGGAGGCGTCGGCTACGCCATCCACCCGCGCCGGACGGAAATGACGCTGGAACGCGGTGATCACCGCCTGGGTGCGCGCGTCGAACAGGCCGGTCACCGGCTGGTCGTAGCCGTAGAGTGCGACCATCGCCTGCAGCGCCTCGACGGGCTGGCCGGCATCGCCCCGCGCGAAGAACCGGCCGTCCTGGAGGCGGGCCGGGGGCACGTAATGGCCCACCCCCGCCGCCGCGAGCCGGCTCCAGGGGAAGGTCTCGCCCGGATCCTCCTTGCGTTCGGGTGCGATGTCGGAATGGCCGAGCACCCGCTCCGGCGGGATCGGCCAGCGGCCGATGATGTCCCGGGCCAGGGCGATCACCGCTTCGATCTGCGCGTCCGGGTAGGACGGCAGGCCGCCGGCATGGCCCGGATGGACGATCTCGATCCCGATGGAGCGGGAATTGATATCGGTCTCGCCCTTCCAGGCCCCGGCGCCGGCATGCCAGGCCCGGCGGGCCTCCGGCACCATCTGGACGATGCCGCCATCTTCGAACACGAGATAGTGGGCCGAGACCTCGCTCAGCGGGTCGCGCAGCCGCGCCAGCGCGGCGGCCCCGCTGTCCATGCCGGTGTAATGCAGGACCAGCATGTCGAGCGGCCCCGCGCGCCGGGCTCCGTGGTTCGGCGAGGGCGCGACGCGGCGGGCGAGGGGCGTATCGGGGATGAGGCTCACCGCAGCCCGCGCTCCTGCCCGATCCGGTCGTAGGCCGCGTTGATCGCGGCGAGGCGCCGCGTGGCGATGGCCACCGCCTCCGTCGGCAGGCCGCGGGCGAGCGCCCGATCCGGGTGGTGCTCGGCGACCAGCGCGCGGTGGCGCGCCTTCACGGCGGCATCGTCCGCCTCCCGGTCGAGCCCGAGGACGCCGTAGGGATCGTCCGGGAGCCGCACGTGCCGGGCGGCGATGCGCCGGAACGCCACCTCATCGAAGCCGAAGATCCCCGATACCGCGCGCAGGTAGCGCTCCTCGGCCTCGTGGAGGGCCCCGTCGGCGCCGGCGATCTGGAACAGGCCGTCGAGCACGTCCTCCAGCAGCGCCGGCTCGTCGCCGAAGGTGGTCGCCAGCTGGTGCGCGTAGGCCTCGAAGCCGTTCGTGGTCTTCTTGGCGAGATCGAACAGGCGCTCCACGCCCGCCCGCGCGGACGGTTCAACCTGAATCACCCGGCCGAAGGCTTCGACCTCAGACGGCAGCACGACGCCGTCGGATTTCGCCATCTTGGCGGCGAGCGCCACGAGTCCGGTGGTGAACACGACGTCGCGCGGCGTCCGCCCGAAGGGTGCGCCGAGCCGGTCCAGCAGGAAATGGCCCGCGACCCCTCCGATCAGGGCCCCGAGCGGACCGCCGATCGCGAGGCCGATGCCGGCACCGCCGAGCTTCCCCCAGACGCCCTGAGACTTGGTCGCCTGGCTCATGGGCGGCCCGGTCTCGGCGCTGATCCTCGGCTCGGCTCTGTCATCGGGGCGGCGGGGTTCCGGCACCGGGACAGGCCCGGCCGAGCGACGGGATAGACCCTCCGCACGCCGCGAGGAAGGGCCGGGACGCGCCCGGCCCGCCCAGCTCAGTCTCGCTTAGCGGCAGTAGACGTTGCCGTAGGCGTCGCGATAGGTGCCGTAGGGGCAGCGCGGCGCGGTCGAGGCGCCCACGATGGCACCGCCGGCGCCGCCGATCGCGGCACCCGCCAGGGCACCGCCCGCGCGGCCGGTGGCCGCCGCACCGATCGCCGCACCGGTCAGGGCGCCGAGGCCCGCACCGCCCAGAGCCCGGTCTTCCGGGGTGTTGCAGCCGGCGAGCGAGAGGGCGGCGATGGTGGCGAGGGCGGCTGCCGTCAGCTTCTTCATGGTCCCCAGAACTCCCTTGTGAATCCGGTCCGGCCGGTGGCCGTGATCGTTGCGGATCGCGTCGAGCTTAGCAGGAAAGGAATGCCGGCCATACGGCTAAGGTTCCATCGGCCGCGAGACGAGTTGCGTCGGGTTCCCGTCTCGCCCTATGCCACGGTTCCGAGGCGGTGCTCCGGCCGGGATGCCGTAGCCCCCTATCCGGCACCACGTCCGGCATCAGTCCGGCACCATGTCCGAGGGTCCCATGCCGACAGCCACCACGATCGTCCGCCGGGCCGCGGTGCGCGCCGACCGCGTCGCCGACACGGTGACCCTCGACCGCGCGGCCCGGGATGCCGTCACGGGACCCCTGGTCGCCGAGGGCGGTCTCGGCTTCGACGTCGCGCTCACCAAGGCGGCGGCGCTCGAGGACGGCGACGCCTTGCGCCTCGACGACGGCCGGCTCGTCGCGGTGCGGGCGGCCGCCGAGGATCTCTTGGAGGTGCGCGCCGAGAATCCGGCCCGCCTGCTGCGCCTGGCCTGGCAGCTCGGCGGCAGCCACGTGGATGCCGAGATCGGCGCGGACGTGCTCTACGTGCCGGCGACACCCGCTGCGGCCGAGCTGGTCCGCGGGCAGGGCTGCGTCGCGACCCCGGTCTCCCGCGCCTTCCGGCCCGAGCACGCCGCCCACGATCACAGCACCTGCGGGCACGATCACGGGCACGATCATCATGCCCACGCTCATCACGACCATGATCATCACGGTCACGGTCACGGGCATGATCACGATCACGCGCACGACCATGGCCACAGCCACGATCACAGCCACGATCACGAGCACGGGCACCAGAAGCACGGCCATGATCATGCCCACGATCACGGCCACGTGCATGGTCCGGGCTGCGGCTGCGGCCACGATCACTAGCGTTTGAGCCCGGCCCGGCCCGGAGCGGCGCTCGGGGACCGGGGCGGTCAGGCAGGACCGGTCAGGAATCCTGCGCCGGCGCCGGAACGCGGACGGCCCGCCGCCGTCACTCCGCCGGGACGAAGCGCAGCGTGCCGGCGCGCCGCGTGGGCTGGCCGGTGTCGTTCGTGTGATTGACGCCGTCCATCACCGGGACCTCCGGAAAGTCGAAGGGGCTGACCCCGTCCAGGCAGGCCACGTTGACCGCGTGGACGTTCGGGTCCGACCGCCGCTGATGATGCGTGCAGACGCCGCAGCGGGAACAGAAGAAATGCTGCGCCGCCCCGGTATGGAACCGGTAGGTCGTCAGCGCCTCCGCACCCTGCAGGATCCTCACCCCGCCCGGCCGCGCCATGGCGACGACGGCGCCGCGCATGCGGCAGTAGGAGCAGGTGCACCGGCGGATCGACGCGAGATCGTCGCCGAGGGCCGCCTCGAAGCGCACGGCCCCGCAATGGCAGCGGCCGGACCGGATCGTCGCATCGTCCGCCATGGTGCTGGGCCTTCCGTGCGATTTCCTGCGATCCGGCTCGGCGACAGATCCGGTCGGCGCCCCGAAGTCTAGGTTTCGGGCGCCATGCGAACAATCGCCAAGTCGTCACGCGGCGTATCAGGAAAACTCACGCTGTGCCTCTGGGAGGCCGGGAGCCCTGCCGGTCACAGGCGTTTCGGCACGGGCCTGCGGCAGTACAGGCGCGCCGCCTCGGCGGACAGGCCGTCCTGGGCGGCCACGCACTGGTCGAGGGTGAGGCCGATGCTGGCCGCATAGGACTCGTTGGGCGACAGCGCCGCGCGGGCGAGCGCCGCGAGGTACAGCAGGAAGGCCGCGACCGCGACGATCAGCGCCGCGACGACGGCGCGGTTCAGCAGCATCGCCGGCGTCCGCTCACGGGATCCCGACCAGAAGCAGCGCGAGCACGAGCACCGTCAGCCCCGCCCCGATCAGCGCCACGGCGGTGTAGTCGCGTCCGGACCGCCGCAGGGATGTGCGGCCGGGCCGGACCGTGATCCGCCCCTTGGATCCCTGTCCCGGGTCCCCATCCCGGGGCGGGCTCACTGCAGCAGGCCCCACAGGCCCGTGGCCAAGCCGAAGGTGAGCGAGAGCATCGCTGCGTAGAGCAGGACGCGATCGATCACGCGGGCGACCCGATCCTCCGGCTGAACCTCGATCATGGCGGGACCTCCTCGGAGCGAGATTGACGAACGCCTGTTGCTGACCTGTGTCGGCCCATCGCGGGCAGACGGACTCGTGTTGCACCGGCGGGGCGGGGCCGGACGGGGGCGCGGCGCCGCGGCGCCGGAACACCCGGGAGGCCGTGCGGTTGGACCGGCACCCCCACCGGAGACGACGCGTGACCACGAATCCGCTGCACAAGTATCCCCGCCCGCCCTTCGCGGCGCAGCCCCAGAGCTTCCCCGGCAAGACCGGGCGCATGGAGCCGGAACCCGACCATGGCGAGACGAGCTACAAGGGCTCGGGCAAGCTGACCGGCCAGGCGGCGCTGATCACCGGCGGCGATTCCGGCATCGGCCGCGCGGTCGCCATCGCCTTCGCCCGGGAGGGTGCGGACGTCGCCATCTCCTACCTGCCGGACGAGCAGGCCGACGCGGAGGCGGTCGCCCAGTGGATCGAGAAGGCGGGACGGCGCGCGCTGCTCCTGCCGGGCGACCTCAAGGACGCCGCCTACGGGCGCCAGATCGTCGCCCGCACGGTGGAGACGTTCGGGCGCCTCGACGTGCTGGTCAACAACGGCGCGTTCCAGCAGCCGAACGCGGACCTCGCCGGAATCGACGACGCCGTGTTCGAGGATCATTTCCGCACCAACGTGTTCGGGGCGTTCTACGTGACCAAGGCGGCCCTCGCCCATCTGAAACCCGGCGCCTCGGTGATCTTCACCTCCTCGGTGAATTCCAAGCATCCGATGCCGTCGCTCCTCGCCTACAGCGCCACCAAGGGTGCGCTGAGCAACATGGTGCTGAGCCTCGCCCAGCTGCTCGCCGAAACGGGCGTGCGCGTGAACGGCGTGCTGCCCGGGCCGATCTGGACGCCGTTCATTCCCTCCGGGATGAGCCAGGATTCGGTGAAATCCTTCGGCAGCCAAGTGCCGTTCGGCCGCCCCGGACAACCGGCCGAACTCGCCTCGGCCTACGTGATGCTGGCCTCGGAGGAGAGCAGCTACACGTCGGGTGCGCTCGTCACGGTGGCGGGAGCCATGCCGGTGCTCTGACGCGCCGCGTCGGACGGGCATCCGCCACGGTGGTGCCCATCCGACGCGACCGCGCACTCAGGCGGCCCGCATCTCGGCGAGGAAGCGCATGACCTCGGACCGCAGGGCCTCGGCGCTGCGGCAGACGTCGCCGGCCGCCGCGCCGACCTCCCCGGCCACGCGTTGCGTCGCCTCCGCGGCCGATGAGGCCGAGACCACGTTCTGGCTCACCGAATCGGTGCCCTGGGCGGCCTGGTCGATGTTCTGCGAGATGTGCCCCGTGGCGACCCGCTGCTGCTCGACCGCCGCCGCGATCGCGCTGGCGATGGCGTTCATCGTGTCGACCGTGCCGCCGATGGCGTGCACCGCGTTGACGGCCTCCATGGTCTCGCCCTGGATCGCGGCGATCTGCGCGGTGATCTCCTCGGTGGCCTTCGCGGTCTGTCCGGCCAGCCCCTTCACCTCGGCGGCGACCACCGCGAAACCCCGCCCCGACTCGCCGGCCCGCGCCGCCTCGATGGTCGCGTTGAGCGCCAGGAGGTTCGTCTGCTCGGCGATCGCCGAGATGATCCGCACGACCTCCCCGATCTTCTCCGCGGCCCCGGCGAGCCCGCGGATCTGCCGGTCGGTCCGCTCCGCCTCCGTCACCGCCTGACCGGCGATCTCGGCCGACTTGGCGACCTGGCCGCTGATCTCCCCGATCGAGGCGGACAGCTCCTCGGTGGCGGCCGCCACCGTCTGCACGTTGGCCGCCGCCTGCTGCGCAGACCCGGCCGCCGAGCCGGCCTGCTGCGCCGCCTCCGCGGCGGTCTCCGACATCGCCCGGCAGGCTTCCCGCATCCCGGCCGCCGCGGTGTCGACCCGCGCCAGCAACTGGCTCGCCTCGGCATCGAAGCTGCGGGTCACCGCCTCCACCCAGTGGGCGCGCTCCTGCCGCCGCTCCTGCTCGGCCCGCTGCTCGGCCGATAGAGTCTGGGCCTGGATCATGCTGTCCCGGAACACGCCGGCGGCCTCGGCCATCTGGCCGATCTCATCGCGCCGGCCGCGCCCCGGGATGGCGACATCCATCTCGCCGCCTGCGAGCCGCCGCAGGGCGGCCGTGAACGCGCTCAGGGGGCGCGTGATGCTGCGTGCCAGCAGAAACCCGACCACCCCGACCCCGATGGCGAGCGGGACCAGCCAGAGCAGGGTGGTGACGATCCGTGCCCGGTCCAAGGCGTGGATGTCGTCCACGTACAGGGCGGAGTTGATGACCCATTGCCAGGGCTCGTAGGCGAGCGAGTAGGCGACCTTCGGCGCGGGCTCGGTCTCACCGAGGCGGGCCCAACGGTACTCGGTGAAGCCGCCGCCCTCCTGAGCGTGCCGGATCATCGTCCAGACGAAGGTCTTCTTCATCGCCGCGTCGTCGCGGGACCGCGTGCCCTCGATCTTGGGATCGGGATGCACGACGTTGCGGCCGATATCGCCCGGGGTCGAGCTATAGACGAAGACGTAGTCGCCACCGTTGTAGCGCATCGCCCGCAGCGCGTCGGCAGCGCGCCGCCGCGCCTCGTCGGCCGTCATCGCGCCGGCCTCCGCCTGCTTGGCAAACGTCGCCACGATGCTGTGGGCCGACTCGACCTGGGCGCGGATGGCGGCCTTGCGGCCGTCCATCATCACTCCGCCGATGGAGGAGACCTGCACACCCACGATCGATATGAATGCCAACATTATCCCGCCTATAATATAGAAGACCTTTTTCCCGATAGTCATTTCTGTTAATTCCCAATATAAATTGGTAAAATACGCACCTGCGCGAGACAGAATCAAATGCTCCACGGCACCGCACCGGCCCATCATCTTCTTTACATTGGAATGATTCCATGCCGGCCGCACATGGGAGCCATGCTGCGGCCCGGTTTTCACCGACATGGTGCGATCGCCGAGGGATTTACTGGCCGGCCGGACCACGCGCCTGACCGAGCCCGCGCCTCACCGAGCCAAAGGCCAGCCGCGACGCCGGCGACGGACTGACCGGCACCGCACGGCGTTTCGCCGGGCGGCCTCCCGTGGTATCCGGCGCCCTCCCGCGCCATCGGCCGGACCCCGGACGCGCGGCCTCCGGCGGGACGCATGGCGGGCGGGATACGGGTCACAGCACGGATCAGGGAACGTGACGGCGGCTGACGAACGCGGCGCACTGGCGGGATGGCGGTTTTCCGTCGCCCCGATGATGGACTGGACGGACCGGCATTGCCGGGCCTTCCACCGGTCCCTCTCGGCGCGCGCCCGGCTCTACACCGAGATGGTGACCACCGGCGCAGTGCTGCACGGGCCGCGGGAGCGCCTGCTCGGCTTCGCGGATGTCGAGCACCCGGTGGCGGTCCAGCTCGGCGGCTCGGATCCGGCGGACTTGGCGCAGGCCGCGCGGATCGCCGCGGATTTCGGCTACGACGAGGTCAATCTCAATGTCGGCTGCCCCTCGGACCGGGTGCAGGAGGGCCGCTTCGGCGCCTGCCTGATGCGCGAGCCGGCCCTTGTGGGCGACTGCGTCGCCGCCCTGAAGGCGGCGGTCTCCGTGCCGGTCACGGTGAAGTGCCGGATCGGCGTCGACGACCAGGATCCCGAGGCCGCGCTCGACACCCTGGCCGACGCCGTGATGGCGGCGGGCGTCGACGGGCTGATCGTCCATGCGCGCAAGGCTTGGCTCCAGGGGCTCTCGCCCAAGGAGAACCGGGACGTGCCGCCTCTCGATTACGGACGCGCGGCCCGGCTGAAGCAGCGGCTGCCCGGCCTGCCGATCGCGGTCAATGGCGGCCTGCGCGACCTGGACGCCGCGCGGGCGCGGCTCGCCGAGGTCGACGGCGTGATGGTCGGCCGCGCCGCCTATACCGAGCCGGCGCTGCTGCTCGGTGTCGATCCCGACCTCTTCGGCGTGCCGGCACCGGCCCCCGACGCTTTCGCGGCGATCGCGACATTCGAGCCCTATATCGCAGCGACCCTGGCCCGGGGCGAGCGGCTGCACGCGGTGACGCGGCACATGCTCGGTCTGTTCAACGGCCGGCCGGGGGCGCGGGCCTACCGACGCCATCTCTCGACCCACGGCATGCGCCCGGAGGCGGACCTCGCGACCCTGCGGGAGGCGGTGGCGCTGGTCTCCCGCGCGGCGCCCGAAGAAGCCCGCGCGGCCTGAGCGGCGGCCCGGTCAGGGACGCCGCAGGATCAGGCGGTCGCCCCGCACCTCGTAGCCGGACAGCCGCGACAGGAAGGTCTGGCCGAGGAGGTTCGCGGAGAGCGCGCCGGGCTTGGCCACCATGGCGTTGACCCGCCGCTCGGTGATCGTGCCGACGCTGAGCGAGTCGAGCTGGGTCGGCGCCGCGTAGGTGATGCCGTTGGCGGTGGAGACGCGGGCGGTGAAATCGGCGGGCGCGGGGGTGAGGCCGAGGGCGGCGGCGTTCTCGGCGGTGAGCACGACGCTGCTCGCCCCGGTGTCGAACAGGAAGGGCTGCACCCGGCCGTTCACCTCGGCATCGACGCGGAAATCGCCGTCCGCCCGCCGGGTGACGGTGACGGACCCGTCGGCGCCCGGGGTCGCACTCCCCGGCCGGAGATCGCCGAGCACCCGGGCGCCGACATCCTGGATCCGGTCGCGGTAGCTGTAGCCGATCACGAGGGCGAGGCCGATCAGCCCCCAGGCCAGGAGCGCCTGCAGGTTCGCGCCGAGCCGCGCCGTGAATTGCCGCCAGAATCCGGCCACCACCAGGAGCAGGATCGTGCCGGTCCAGGCGAGGTTGGCGAGCTGATCGGGCCCGATCACGCCGCCGACGCTGTCGCTGCCGTCGCTGAGGACCAGGGCGACGGCCACCAGGGCGAGGGCGGCGAGGCCGAGATAGATCATGACGGCAGCGGCGCTTCCAGAGGCGTGAGGCCGGCGGCCCGCATCCGGGCTTCGAGCCCCGCCATGACGGTGCGGCGCTGCATCTCCGACAGCGCCCCCCAGGCGGCGATCTCGTCGCGGGTCCGCCCGCAGCCGCAGCACAATCCGGTCGGGGCGTCGAGCACGCAGACCTTGGTGCAGGGCGAGGAGGGTTTTGGCGCGGGCGGCATCGGGAAACCTTGGGCGGGGGATCGTGGCCGGGTCAAGACGCGTTGGCGTCCTCACTCCGCCCAAGCCGCCACCAGGGCCAGCAGCGCGGCGATCTCCGCGACCTGCTGGCAGGCGCCGATCACGTCCCCGGTCTGCCCCCCGATCCTGGCGCGGGCGAGCCGGGTCAGGGCCAAAGCCGCGAGGCCGGCGCACAGGATCATCGACACGACGCCGCCGAACGGCAGGCCGAGCGGCACGGCGCCGAGGGCCAGCATCGCACCGAGGCCGAGGGCGGTGGCGAGGCTCGCCCGGTCCGGGCGCCCCACTGCGGCGGCGAGCCCGCCGGGCCGGGCCGGCTCCAGCAGCACCATCGGGGCGAGGGCGGCGACCCGCGACAGGGCGGCGGCCAGGATCAGGCCGGTGACGGCGGCGTACCCGGTCCGGTCGAGGAGCGTGGCCAGGGCGCCGATCCGCAGGGCCAGGGCCAGGACCAGGGCCGCGCCCCCGTAGGCGCCGATCCGGCTGTCGCGCATGATCTCCAGGCGGCGCTCCCGGGTGGTGCCGCCGCCGAACCCGTCGGCGACGTCGGCGAGCCCGTCCTCGTGCAGGGCGCCCGTGGCCACCACCAGTATGGCGATGGCGAGCGTCGCGGCCAGGAACGGCCCGAGCCCGATCCACCAGCCGCCGGCCAGGACCAGGGCCGCGGGCAGGGCCAGGATCAGGCCGGCCAGCGGCAGCATCCGGGGCAGGGTGGTGAAGTCGGGGCTGCGATGCGGGTCCGGCTCGCCGGGCAGTTGCGGCACCGGCAGGCGGGAGTAGAAGCGCAGGCACCCGGCGAGGTCGTAGAGGGCGCCGCGCCCGGGCCAGTCGGCCTCCCCGCCGGTCTGCCTGTTCATCGCGGTCTCTCGCATCCGCCCGCCACCGCGCGCCGGTCCATTATAGTCTCCCCGTCCGGGGGCGCCCACAGGAAATCATCGCCGCCATGACCGACCCGATGACCGCTCCCGAACCCGGTCCCTTCGACGACATCCGCAACCTGCTGAAGGCGATGCCGGGCCCCGACGCGGAGGCGAAGGCCGCGGTCGCCGCCCGGGACGCGACCCTGACGAAGCCCGCGGGCTCGCTGGGGCGGCTGGAGAGCCTCGTGACGTGGCTGGCGGCATGGCAGGGTAAGGCGCCCCCGAGCTTCGACCGGCCGCTGGTCTGCGTCTTCGCCGGCAGCCACGGGGTCACGCGCCGCGGCGTCTCGGCCTTCCCGGACGCGGTCAACCGGCAGATGCTCGACAATTTCGCCGCCGGGGGCGGGGCGATCAACCAGATCTGCGCGGCCTACGGCCTCGGCTTCAAGGTGTTCGACCTCGCCCTCGACATGCCCACCGGCGACATCACGGAAGCGCCGGCCCTCGACGAGCGCGCCACAGTGGCCACCATGGCGTTCGGCATGGAGGCGGTGGCCGCCGGTACCGACTGCCTCGGCATCGGCGAGATGGGCATCGGCAACACCACCGTGGCGGCCGCCCTCTACGCCGCCCTGTTCGGCGGCGATCCCGCCCACTGGGTCGGGCGCGGCACCGGCGTCGACCGGGACGGCCTGTCCCGGAAGGTCGCGGCCGTGGAGGCGGCGCTCGCCCACCATGCCGGCCATCTCGACGACCCGCTCCAGGTCCTGGCGCGCCTCGGCGGCCGGGAGATCGCCGCCATGGCGGGGGCGATCCTGGCCGCCAGGCTCCAGCGCATCCCGGTGGTGATCGACGGCTACGTGGCCACCGCCGCCGCGGCCGTGCTCCACGCCGCCGATCCGAGCGCCCTCGACCATTGCCTCGCCGGCCACGTCTCGGCGGAGGGCGTCCACGCGGAGGTGCTGGAGCGGCTCGGTCTGGTGCCGCTGCTGGCGCTCGGCATGCGCCTCGGCGAGGCCTCGGGCGCCGGCATGGCGATGGGCCTGCTGAAGGGCGCGCTCGCCTGCCACACCGGCATGGCGACCTTCGCGCAGGCCGGTGTGTCCGAGAAAGGGGCGGGCTAGGACCGCCCCGCGGGCGCTTCGACCCTCCAGGCTCAGGCGGTCTTCTCGATGTTCCAGAAGAACTGCACGGGCGCCATCACCATGCCCTTGAGCTTCGAACTCACGGCCATCGGCTGCTGCACGAGGCCCGCAGGGGCGTAGGGCACGACCGCGAAGGCGCGCTCCTCGATGCGGGCGGCCAGCGCCTTCTGCTGCGCCTCGTCGCTCGTGGCGATCCACTCGCTGCGCAGGGTCTCGAGCGTCGGGTCGTCCGGCCAGCCGAACCACGCGGCCTGACCGTTGGCCCGGATCAGCGGGTGGAGCGCCGGGTTCAGGACGTCGGCCCCCGACCAGAGCGTGTGGAACAACGACCAGCCGCCGGTATCGACCGGCCCGCGGTTGCCGCGGCGGGCGATGAAGCTGCCCCAGTCGGTGGAGACCAGATCGACAGTCATCCCGAGCTGCTTGAGCAGATCCTGGGTCACGAGCGACTGGTTGTAGGCGATCGGCTGGTCGGCCGGGGCCAGCAGCACCACGCGCTCGCCCTTGTAGCCGGCCTTGGCCAGCATCGCCTTGGCCTTGGCGAGGTCCCCCTGCATGGCGGCGGCCCCGCCGGCACCGGTCGACATCGGCGAGCCCGGCGTGAAGAAGGTCTTGGCCTCCCGGTAGTATTCTGGGCTGCCGACCACCGCCTGCATGTAGTCGTCCTGCTGCATGGCCATCATCACGGCCCGGCGGATCTCGGGATTGTTGAACGGCGGCTGCGTGTGGTTGAACCGCATCAGCAGGATCAGCCCGAGCGGCACGTTGCGGATCTCGATCCCGGGCTTGCCCTTCAGGACGGGGATCAGATCGATCGCCGGCTGCTCGTACCAGTCCACCGCCCCCTGGATCATCGCGCCCACCGCCGCCGAGGCCTCGGTGATGGCCAGCCACTCGATCCGGTCGACCTTGGCGACCTTGCCGCCGGCCGCCCAGGAGGGCGCCTCCTCGCGGGGCCGGTAGCCGGCGTGGCGGGTGTAGATCGCGTTCTGGCCGGGAATCCATTCCCGCGCCTCGAACCGCCAGGACCCGGACCCCATGGCGTCGGCGATCGGCTTGGACGCGTCCTGAAGGGCGATGCGCTCCGGCATGATGAAGGGCACGTTGGAGGACAGCTTGCCCAACGCCGCCGGGAGCAGGGGGAAGGGCTGCTTCAGGCTGATCGTGAAGGTCCGGGCGTCCTCCTGGCCGTATTCCGCCACGAATCCCGCCAGGGTCTGACCGAAGGCGTCGCGCTTGGACCAGCGCGCGATGGACGCGATGCAGTCCTTGGCCTCGACGGGGGAGCCGTCATGGAAGGTGAGACCGTCGCGGAGATGGAAGGTCCAGCGCAGGCCGTCGGGCGCGGTCTGCCACTCGCGGACCATCTGCGGCTGGATCCGGAAATTCTCGTCGGTGGCGAACAGCGTGTCGTAGACGAGATAGCCGTGGTTGCGGATGACGTAGCTCGTGGCGACGATCGGATCGAGGGACGGCAGGGGCGTCGACGGGATGAAGCGCAGCACGCTGCCGCCGCCGGGCTGGGCCCGGACCAGGTGCGGGAGGCCGAGGCCGGCGGCCGCGCCTGCGGTTCCGGCCAGAAGCTGGCGACGGGAGAGCTTCATCGCGGGCACCCTTGTCCTGATCGAGCCCGTTGCCCGATTGATTTTATACAATTTCAACACCGGAGCTCCGCCGTCAAGGGTCCTGCGGAGCTCCCGGGGGCGACCGGGAGCGAGACGATGAAGAACCGGACCATCGCGGGTTCGATCGGGACCGAGATCCGGCGACGCATCCTCGACGGGCGCTATCCGGCCGGCTCGCAGCTCCGCCAGGACGGGCTCGCGGCGGAGTTCGGGGCCAGCCGGATCCCGGTGCGGGAAGCCCTGTTCCAGCTCGAGGCCGAGGGCCTCGTGCGGATCCTGCCCCATCGCGGCGCCATGGTGGCGCCGCTCTCGCCGGCGGACGCGGCCGAGGCCCTGGAACTCCGGGGCGCCCTCGAGCCCCGCCTCCTGTCCCTGTCGGCGCCCAACCTGACCGCCGACGATTACGCCCGGGCCGACGCCCTGCTGGAGGATTACGCCGCGGCGTTGCGCGACGGCGCGACGGCGCTCTGGGGCGCCCTCAACACGGAGCTGCACCTCCTCCTCTACAGCCGGGCCGAGCGGCCCCGCGCCCTCGCTCTCGTCGGCTCCCTCCTGGCCGAGTGCGACCGCTACACGCGCCTGCAGCTCTCGACGGACAATGCCGAGCTGGAACGGGCCGACCGCGAGCACCGCGAGATCGTCCGGCTCTGCCGCAACGGCCACGTCTCGGCGGCCTGCGCCCTCCTGACCGACCATATCGACCACGTCGCGTCCGCGCTGATGGCCTTCCTGGGCGACGCCTCGGCGACCCCCACCAAGCGCGAGATTGTATAAAATCCTTGCCAGAATCGCGCGTCGCTGCCATGAAGAGGGGCGCCACCCCGCGAGGCCCGACAGGCCGGCCGGGGCGATTCTCCTCCCAGCAGACGAGCCGGCGATGGCCTTCGACCGACACATCTTCTCCGGCACGATCCCGGCCCTGATGACCCCCTGCCGGCCGGACCGGACACCCGATCTCGACGCCCTGGCGCGGAAGGGGAAGGACCTCGTCGCCGCGGGGATGTCGGCGGTGGTCTATTGCGGCTCGATGGGTGACTGGCCGCTGCTCACCGACGAGGAGCGGATGGCGGGCGTCGAGCGGCTGCTGGCGGCCGGCGTCCCGGTCATCGTCGGGACCGGGGCCCAGAACCCGAAGCGGGCGGCGGCGCTCGCCGCCCACGCCAAGGCGGCCGGCGCCCAGGGCCTGATGATCATCCCGCGGGTCCTGTCGCGGGGGAGCGCGGCCGCGGCGCAGGAAGCCCATTTCTCCGGCATCCTCGAGGCGGCGGTCGACCTGCCGTCGGTGATCTACAACAGCCCCTATTATGGGTTCGAGACCCGGGCGGACCTGTTCTTCCGCCTGCGCACCCGGTATCCGCACCTCGTCGGCTTCAAGGAGTTCGGCGGCGCGGCCTCGCTCACCTACGCGGCCGAGCACATCACCGGCCAGTCGCCCGACATCACCCTGATGGTCGGGGTGGATACGCAGGTGGTGCACGGCTACGTCAATTGCGGCGCCCGGGGCGCCATCACGGGCATCGGCAACGTCCTGCCGCGGGAGGTCCTCCACCTCGTCGCCCTGTGCGAGAAGGCCGCCGCGGGCGACGTCCAGGCCCGCCGCCGGGCGGAGGAGCTCGACGCCGCACTGGCGATCCTGTCGAGCTTCGACGAGGGGCCGGACCTCGTCCTGTACTACAAGCACCTCATGGTGCTGGAAGGAAACCCGGAATACGCCCTCCACTTCAACGCCACCGACGCGCTGAGCGCCGGCCAGCGCCACTACGCGGAGACGCAGCTGCGCCTGTTCAAGGCCTGGTACGCCCGGTGGTCGGAAGAGGCCGCGGAGGACCGCCCCCGGGCCTGACCCTGCACCGGGGCGGCCCTCCTCGGCCATCGGGGGGGGGCGGGCGGCACGCCCCGGAACAGCCAGCCTTTGCGCGAAACGGTCCGTCGGCGCTATTGCGGGTGCGAGATCGGTCCCAGCCCGCGAACCCCGCCCATGAAGATCACCCAAGCCTTCACCTTCGAGGCGGCCCACCGGCTGCCGAACGTGCCCGAGACCCACCGCTGCCACCGGATGCACGGGCATTCCTACCGGGTCGAGCTGACGGTGGCCGGTCCGGTCGATGCCCACACCGGCTGGGTGATCGACTTCTACGACATCGAGTCGATCTTCGGGCCGCTGCTCGCCCGGCTCGACCACCATTGCCTCAACGAGATCGAGGGGCTGGAGAACCCGACCGCCGAGAACATCGCGGCCTGGATCTGGCAGCGCCTCCGGCCGGACCTGCCGGGCCTCGCGCTGGTGCGGGTCGCCGAGACCCCGATGTCCTGGGCCGAGTACGATGGCGAGTGAGGCCGCGCCTTCGGGGGACCGCGCCGCGCTGGTGCTGTTCTCCGGCGGCCAGGATTCGGCCACCTGCCTCGCCTGGGCGCTGGACCGGTTCGACCATGTCGAGACCCTCGGCTTCGATTACGGACAGCGCCACCGGGTCGAGCTCGACCGCCGCGCCGCCCTGCGGGCGGGCACGACGGACCTCAATCCCGACTGGGCGCCCCGCCTCGGGGCGGACCACACGCTCGCCCTCGACGCCCTCGGGCAGGTGTCCGAGACGGCACTCACCCGGGAGGCCGCGATCGGCTACGAGGCGTCGGGCCTGCCCAACACCTTCGTGCCCGGCCGCAACCTCGTCTTCCTGACCTTCGCGGCGGCGCTCGCCTACCGGCGGGGCCTCCGGCACGTGGTCGGCGGGATGTGCGAGACCGACTATTCCGGCTACCCGGACTGCCGCGACGACACGATCAAGGCCCTGCAGGTGGCGCTCAATCTCGGCATGGAGCGACGCTTCGTCCTGCACACGCCGCTGATGTGGCTCGACAAGGCGCAGACCTGGGAACTGGCCGAGACGTTGGGGGGCCGAGCGTTGGTCGACCTGATCGTCGAGGAGAGCCACACCTGCTACCTCGGCGAGCGCGGGCAGCGGCATCCCTGGGGCTACGGCTGCGGGACCTGCCCGGCCTGCCGCCTCCGGGCGGACGGCTACGCGCGGTTCACTGCGGCCTGAGCCCGTCCACCAGGACCGCCAGCGTCCCCCGGAAGGCCGCCGGGCTCGCGAACAGGCGCTCCATCAGCAGCGCCCCCTCCAGGGTGGCGACGACGTAGCGGGCGAGCGCCGCCGGATCCGCGCCGCCGCGGACGCTCCCGTCCGCCTGCCCCTCCCGCAGGATCGCTTCCAGCCACGCGAGGTGATCCGCAAAGAAGGCCGCAATGTCCCGGCGCAGGCGCTCGGGCAGGGCCTCGCCCTCGATGGCGAGCGCCGCGCATAGGCAGCCGAGCCCCTGCTCGACACCGCCGAGATAGAGCCGGCCATAGGCCTCGACCCGGCCCGGCCCGTCCGGGACGTCCCGGCGGATCGCCTCCAGGGCGGCGGCGTAGCGCGCCGCATAGGCCGCCACCAGGGCGGCGCCGAGATCGATCTTGGTGGGGAAGTGGTGGTGGATGCTCGC
The DNA here is from genome assembly GCF_003254375.1 of Methylobacterium sp. XJLW. Taxonomy (NCBI): domain Bacteria; kingdom Pseudomonadati; phylum Pseudomonadota; class Alphaproteobacteria; order Hyphomicrobiales; family Methylobacteriaceae; genus Methylobacterium; species Methylobacterium sp. XJLW. The sequence continues at coordinate 4,642,012 of NZ_CP016429.1, forward strand.
CTTGCGGATGCCCACCGCCGCCGCGAGGTCGGCGTAGCTGAAGCCGGCATAGCCGCGTCCCCGCACCAGGGTCTCGGCCTGCATCAGCAGCTCGGCGCGGGTATCCCTCATCGCGGCGATCGTCGCTCCGGCTCACGCGAATGTGGGGCCGGCCGCGATCCCGATCCCGGCCCACCCCTTGACGGAGGAGCAATCTACCTACTTAATGGTAGACAATCAAGATCGGGAGGTTTCGGCATGACGGCATCCGCCGTCCATCCGAGGACGTTTGCCGCCGGCGCCGGGCTGACGCGGCGGCACGCGCTCTTCGCGGGGCTCTGCCTGTGCTGCCTGCCGACGCTGGGCCGCGCCGCCGAGAGCTTCACGATGGAGGAGGTCGGCCCGGGCGTGTTCGTGCGCAAGGGCCTGATCGCCGACGCAACCTCCGACAATGCGGACGCCATCGCCAATATCGGCTTCCTCGTCGGCAAGAGCGGCGTGCTGGTGACGGAATCCGGCGGCAGCCTCGCGGACGGCCAGTGGCTGCGCGCCGAGATCGTCAAGCGCACGCAGAAGCCGATCACCCACGTCGTGCTGACCCATGTCCATCCCGACCACGTCTTCGGCGCGGGGGCGTTCGTCCAGGACAAGCCGGTCTTCATCGGCCACGCCAAGCTCACCGAGGCGCTCTCGGCCCGGGGCGAGTTCTACCGCAAGCGCCTGATCGATCTCCTGGGCGAGGACCGGACCGGGCCGGTGGTCTACCCGACGATGAGCGTGGCCGAGACGGCCGAGATCGACCTCGGCGACCGGCGCCTGACCTTCACGGCGCACGGGCCGGCGCACACCACCTCGGACCTGTCGATGATCGATTCCGGCAGCGGCCTGCTGTTCCCCGCCGACCTGCTGTTCGTGAACCGGATCCCGTCCCTCGACGGCAGCCTCAAGGGCTGGCTGAGCGAGATCGAGCGCCTGAAGGCCATGGGCGCCTCACGGGCGGTGCCGGGCCACGGCCCCGTCGCGGTGGATCTCGCCCCGGCGCTGTCCGACCTTACCGGCTACCTGACCGCCCTCCGCGACGGGACCCGGGCTGCGATCGCCAAGGACGTCCCCATCGAGAAGGCGGTGACGCGCGTCGCCGCGGACCAGCGGGACAAGTGGGCGCTGTTCGAGACCTACAACGGCCGCAACGTCACCGTGGCCTATCAGGAACTCGAGTGGGAATAGGATTTTCGGATCCCCATATCGGATGACAACGGGAGGCACGCCATGACCCACCGGATCGGAAAGACCCTCTCCACCCTCGCCCTCGGCGCCGCCTTGGCGGCGACCGCCCTGTCCGGCCCCCTCGTCCACGCTGCGCAGGCGGCGGGCGCCTCCGATACCGATCAGGAGCGGGCGGCCCGCTGGCAGGAGATCGCCAAGTCGATCTTCGGCGACCGCCAGATCGCCCAGACCGACAGCCTCGTGAAGATCGACGCCCCCGCCCGGGCGCTCGACGCCGCCCTGGTGCCGATCACCCTGACCATGCCCAACGACGGGCAGATCAAGGCGGTCTCGCTGATCATCGACGACAACCCGGCGCCCTACGCGGCCAAGTTCGAGTTCGGACCGGCCGCCGACCCGGCCGAGTTGAAGCTGCGCGTTCGGGTCAACAACTACACCGACATGCACGCCGTGGTGGAGACGCAGGACGGCAAGCTCTACGAGGCCAAGCAGTTCGTGAAGGCGTCCGGCGGCTGTTCGGCCCCGATGGGCATGAGCGACGAGGAGGCCATGAAGGGCATGGGCGACATGCGCATGAAGTTCGCCGAGACCCAGCCCGGCAAGCCCGTGGAGGCGACGCTGATGATCCGCCACCCGAATTTCTCGGGCATGCAGATGAACCAGGTGACCCGCGACTACACGCCGGCGCGCTACATCGACAAGCTCACCGTCTCGGCGGGCGACCGGACGGTCTTCACCATGACGGGCGACATCTCCATCGCCTCGAACCCGGTGATCAACTTCGCCTTCAAGCCGGACGGCAAGCCGATCCAGGTGGCGGCTTCCGACAACCAGGGCGGGCGCTGGCAGCACAGCTTCACCCCGCCGGGCCCGACGAACTGACCATGCGGCGCCTCCTCCTGACCGGCCGGGCCGCGGCGGCCTGTGCCGCACTCCTCTGCCTCGCCGCCGCGCCGGCCGATTCGCCGGTCAACGTCCCCGAGCCGGAGGGGCTCTATGCCGGCCCGCCGAAGGGCTACACGCCACAGACCCTGAAAGGGGCGACGGTGGTCGATGCCGACGCCGTCGCGGCCCTGATGGCGGGCCCCGACAAGCCGGTGCTGATCGACGTGGCTGCCCCGGACCGCAAACCGTCGAACTTCCCGGAGGGACGGTTGTGGCTTCCGGTGCATCCCTCGATTCCGGGGGCCGTCTGGATGCCGGAGGCCGGCGCCGAGCCCCTGGCGCCCGCGCGCGAGGCGCTGTTCTACGACCGGGTCGCCGCGCTGACGGGCGGCGACAAGGCTCGCCCGGTGGTGGTGTTCTGCCACGTGGAGTGCTGGGGCAGCTGGAACGCCGCCAAGCGCCTCATCCTGAAGGGCTATACCGGCGTGCGCTGGTTCCCCCAGGGCGTCGAGGGCTGGCAGGAGACGCACGAGACCGCGAACCTGCAGGTCGATCCGGCCTGGAAGGCGGGCGCCGAGCCACAGGCGGGGCGCTGACCCGCGGCGCCGGGCGGTGTAAGAGGGACGCATGAAACGGGACGCGCCCCCTCTCCTGAGCGGGAGAGGGTTGGGGTGAGGGAACAGGTCTTTCCGGACGAGTCACCCCCTCATCCTGTCCCACTCCCGCACGGGAGAGGGGACCGGCGCTTGCCCTCGGTGCCGGAAGGGATCTGAATCATGTCGCAGGTCGTGCAGTCCCGACGGCTCCGGGCGATCGATATCGGCAAGCGCAAGGCCGAGGGGCGCAAGATCACCGCGCTGACCGCCTACCACGCCCACACGGCCGGCATCGTAGATCCCTATTGCGACTTCATCCTCGTGGGCGATTCCCTCGGCATGGTCATGCACGGGATGGAATCGACGATCCCCGTGACCCTGGAGATGATGATCCTCCAGGCCCAGGCGGTGATCCGCGGCACCGAGAAGGCGCTCGTCGTGGTCGACATGCCGTTCGGCTCCTACGAGGCCAGCCGGGAACAGGCGTTCCTCAACGCGTCCCGGGTGCTGAAAGAGACGGGCGCGGGCGCGATCAAGATGGAGGGCGGAGCCCATTTCGCCGAGACGGTGGCGTTCCTGGTCCAGCGCGGCGTACCGGTGATGGGGCATATCGGCCTCACCCCGCAGGCTGTGAACACGATGGGCGGCTTCAAGGTCCAGGGCCGGGGGCCCGACGACGAGCGCCGCCTTCTGGAGGATGCCCGCGCCATCTCCGAGGCCGGCGCCTTCGCGATCGTGCTGGAGGGCATCGTCGAGCCGGTGGCTCGCGCCATCGCGACCTCGCCCCGGGTGACGGCCGCCACGATCGGCATCGGCGCCTCCGCGGTCTGCGACGGCCAGATCCTCGTGCTGGAGGACATGCTCGGCCTGTCCGAGCGGACGCCGAAATTCGTGCGCCAGTTCGGCAGCCTGCGCAACCATATCGAGGAGGCCGTGAAAGCCTACGCGGAGGAGGTCCGGGCCGGGCGGTTCCCGGCCGACGACCACACCTACGGGTAGGGCAGGGGCGGCCGATGTCCCCTCCGATCCTGCCGTCGGGCGGTCGCGCCGAGAGGCTCGTCATCGCCTTCGCGCTGTGCGCCGCCATCGCCCGACCGGGACCGGCGCAGGCGCTGGAAAACCCGGCCTCCGCCTTCTGCGCAACGATGGGGGGACGGTCGATCATCGCGAAGCTGCCGGATGGGGGCGCGATCGGGCTCTGCTCCCTGCCGGGCAACAAGATCGTCGAGGAATGGACGCTCTACCGGATGCTCCATGGCGTGAAGCCCCCGGCCGACGACAACCCGTTCCGATAGCCCGGCCACGCGCGGGCGCATGCGAATCCCGAACGCGCCGCGCCCGTTCGAGGATGCCGTGACGGCCGGCGCGGGCGCGGTCTGTACCGGCCGACGACCACACCTGCGGTGAGAATCCGACACGGGGCGACCAACGCTGGACCAGCGCGTACGGTCGCCACGGCCTCGCCTGGAGCCATGCCGGCGCCTTCAGCACCGGCGCGCAGATCCTCGTGTCGCTCCATCCGGAGGCCGGTTTCCACACCCTCGTCCTGACGAACGCCATCCCGTCCGGCCTGCCGGAGGGGCGCACCGACAGCTTCGCCGACCGCGTCTTCGACGGCCGGGCCGGCCAGGACAGGCTGAAGGCCTGGGGGACCTACGGCGCACCGCCGGCCCGGGCCTCGGCATCCTGGCGCGACGGTAGGATCGATCCCGTTCGTCAGCCCACCCGCCGCGACGGCAGCCGCAACCCCGGGGCGGGCCGCTCCAGCAGCACCTCCCGGCGGAAGCGCACGAGCCGCGCCGGCCGGCCGGCGGCGCCGCTGGTGACGCTCTCGGTCTCCTCCACCAGTCCCTGCTGCGCCACGAGACGGCGGAAATTCTGCTTGTGCAGCTGCGTTCCCGACAGGGCCTCAACGGTGCGCTGGAGCTGGAGCAGGGTGAATTCCGGCGGCATCAGCTCGAACACCACCGGGCGATACTTGATCTTGCCCCGGAGCCGGCCGATCGCGGTGGCGAGCACCCGCCGGTGGTCGAAGGCCATGGGCACGCCGGTCGGGTCGTTCGGGAGGGCCGGACCGGGATTGCCCTTCGCCTCCGGGATCAGACCGGCCTCGAACAGCAACTCGTAGCGCTCCAGGACACGCTCTTCGTTCCACGTGCCGCCGTTCATGCCGAAGGTCAGGCCGAGGCGGTCCAGGCGGCGGGTCCGGGTAGCACATTCCTCGGGCTCGGACGCCCAGGCGGCGAGCCGCGCCTCGATGGCGTCGAGCTGGCGGGGGCGCCCCTGGCGGAAATCCTCGTAGGGCAGGTAGCGGTACCAGTTCTGCCACGCGGCCTCGGCCAAGCCGGCCGGCCGCTCCTCGCGAACGAGCGCCAGATAGGCCACCGAGAGCGAATGCACGCCGGACAGGTTCGCCGTGCCGGAGCGGTCCCGATCGCCGAAGGTATAGAGCTGCTCCACGTAGCCCAGACGCTGGTGCGTCTGCCGCTCCACCCAGGCGCGCAGGCCCCGTTCCAGGGTCGCGTGTTCGGGGACCAGCGGGCCGGCCGGCAGGCCGTCGCCCCGGCCCGGTGCCTGGTCGGGCACGCGGATCGTCAGGGCGCGCGGCTCCCCCTTGGTCGCGGCGACGATCACCGCGACGAGGCCTACGGAGGAGCGCTCCGGCGAGGCCTGCGCCCCCCGCGCATCCGTCTGCGCCGCGGCACCCTTCATCGTTCCTCGACCGCCTCTCCCCCGGGACGCGCCGGAGCGGATCCCACCTATAGGGGGACAGGATCGCCGCGCGTCAACGCCGCTGTCGGACGGAGCGGCCCCGTGCGCTTGCCAACGCGCCGATGCCTGCCCAAACAGGGAGGGACCGGCGCGGACGCCGCCGGGGCGGTTCTGCCGGAACGAGGATACAGCGACAGCGATGCCAGCCAGCGCCAGCGCCGCATCGACCGGGAGACAGGCGGTCGACCTGCGACTCTACGGCCTCCTCGACGTCGGCGTCTGCGGCGCCGACGGGGCGCGGCTGGCTGAACTCGGCGCCGAAGCGGTGGCCGGGGGCTGCACCCTGCTCCAGTACCGCGAGAAGGACATCGCCGATGCCCGCGCCGCCCTGGGGCGGATCCGGGCGATCTTGGAAGCCGTGGGCGGCCGGGTCCCGGTCCTCGTCAACGACCGCGTCGACCTCGCCCTCGCCGCAGGCGCGGACGGGGTGCATCTCGGCCAGAGCGACCTCCATCCGGCGGATGCCCGCCGCCTCCTGGGGGAGGGCGCGATCATCGGTCTCACCCTCAAGAAGGCCGCCCAGGCGGACGAGCTGTACCGGCTTCCCGTCGACTACGCCTGCATCGGCGGCGTGTTCGCCACCACCAGCAAGGACAATCCCGACCCGCCCGTGGGCCTCGACGGCTTTGCCAGCATCGCCTTCCGCGCCCGCCTCGCCCGCGGGGCGGACCTGCCGCTCGGCGCCATCGCGGGGATCGGCCTGGACAACGCCGCCGCGGTGATCGCCGCGGGGGCGGACGGCGTCGCGGTGATCACCGCCCTGTTCGGCGCGGACTCGGTGCGCCAGCGCGCCCGCGACCTGCGCGCGCGGATCGACGCCGCCCTGGCGGAGCGGGCGGCCTCGCGATGAGCGACCCCGCGCCCATCGCGGTGACGATCGCGGGCTCGGATTCCGGCGGGGGCGCCGGCATCCAGGCGGACCTCAAGACCTTCTCGGCGCTCGGCGTCTACGGGGCCAGCGTGATCACGGCGCTGACCGCGCAGAACACGACGGGGGTCCAGGGCATCCACGACGTGCCGCCGGACTTCGTCACCCGGCAGATCGACAGCGTGTTCTCCGACCTCGCCGTGAAGGCCGTGAAGATCGGCATGCTGTCGCAGGTGGCGGTGATCGCCGCCGTGGCCGAGGGGCTGGCGCGCCACGCCGGGGCTATCCCGGTCGTCCTCGACCCCGTGATGGTCGCCACGAGCGGCGACCGGCTGATCGCGGACGCGGCCGTGGCGACGCTCCGCGAGCGGCTGCTGCCGCGGGCCGATCTGATCACCCCCAACCTGCCGGAGGCGGCGGTGCTCCTCGGCGAGGCCGTCGCCACGGACGCGGCGACGATCGTGGCCCAGGCCCGGCGGCTCGTGGGGCTGGGCGCCCGGGCGGTGCTGATCAAGGGCGGCCACGGCGTGGGGCGCGAGAGCATCGACCACCTCGTCACGGCGGACGGCACCCTGCGGACCCTCTCGGCGCCGCGAATCGCGACGGCCAACACCCACGGCACCGGCTGCACGCTCTCGGCCGCGGTGGCGGCGGGACTCGCCCAGGGCCTGGATCTGCCTGAGGCGGTGGCGGCCGCCAAGGCTTACCTCACGGCCGCCCTCGCCGCCGCCGACCAGCTCGCGGTCGGGACGGGCCACGGGCCGGTCCACCACTTCCACGCCCTCTGGTCGTAGGCCGCGCCCGAGCCGGCACTTTCCCGCGCCCCAGCCGCCCGCCGCCTTGCAACCGGGCGGCGATTGCGTTTGAAGAAGCGCACGATCGTTCGGATAACGGAACGGTACAGGCGGACCGGTGACGATGCAGGATCAGGCGGAACGGCCCGACCGGGGGCGCGGGCGCGACCTGCTGACCGGCGCGCAGGCGCTCTCCGGGCAGCTCGGCAAGACCATCCAGCGGCTGCGCAAGGCCTACAACCTGTCGCTCTCGGAACTCGCCGAGCAGTCCGGCGTGGCCAAATCGATCATCAGCCAGATCGAGCGCAACGAGACCAATCCGACCCTCGCGACCATCTGGCGCCTGTCGCAGGCGCTGGACGTGTCCATCGAGCGGGTGCTGGCGGCGGGCGACGAGGAGCCCTTCATCGAGAAGACCTCCCGGGCCGACACGCCGATCCTCGTCTCCGAGGACGGGAAGGTGCGGCTCGCGATCATCGGCTGGCTCAAGACGATCGAGTGGCTGCAATGGTACGAGGTCACGGCGGATCTCGGCGGCGTCCTCGACTCGGACCCGCACCAGCGCGGCTCGGTGGAATCGCTGTCGGTCGCCGAGGGCGCGTTCGAGGTCGAGATCGGCGGCAGCGTGCAGCGCGCGCGGGCCGGCGAGACCCTGCGCTACCGCTGCGACCGGCCCCACCTCATCCGCTGCACGGACGGCCCGGCCCGGGCCACCATGGTGGTGATCATGAAGGCCGCCGTGATGGAGTGAGGCGGTTTCACCGCCCGCTGTTCACCCACCGCACCACGTCGGCGAGCACGGTCACCAGCGCCTGATCGAGGGCGCGAGCGCCGTTTCCGGCATCGATCTTGGACACCGGGACCCGGGCCGTGAAGATCCGCGCGGCGGCGACCTTGCCGGTGCCGTCGGCCACGAGCTTCAGCGACAGGTCGACCACCGCCTCGCCGGTCGCGGCCTGGACATCGAAGGCGCGGATCTCGCTGATCAGCTGGTAGTCGGCCACGACCTTGTCGCCGGGGCGACTCACCGAGCGGAGCCGGCCGGAATTCTCCAGGCTCTGGATGAGCCGCGTCTGGATCAGGCGCGGCAGCCGGTCGGCCCATTGGCCGCCGCCCAGGAAGGACAGCGCCCCGCCGTTCTCGCGCACGATGATCCGGTCGGCCTCGAAGGGCTGGATCCCCACCGGCTCCGACACCACGATCGAACGGCCGGCCGCGATCGGCCGGCCCGCGGGGGGCAGCGCCGCGAGGTCGAAGGTGAGGGGCGCCACACCGCCGCCGCAGCCGCCCAGGAGGGCGGCGAACAGCGCGGCGGCGAGGATGTGGGACGAGCGGACCATACACATGACCTGAGAAACTCCGCCGGCGAGCAGCGGAGCTGTAAAAGCTATGCGGTTAAAACTAATCCGCTGCGGCATCCGTGCCGTGCGCCGGGACACATCCGTCCGGCGCCGCGCGCTTTCAGCGCCCACCGTTGTATTCGGGCAACGATGGCTTGCCGCCGAAGATCACCTGGCTCGGGTCGCGCTCCAGGCTGCGCACCGTGCGGTTGAGGGTGCTCAGGGTCCGCTGCCCGTCCCCCGACAGGGCCTCCACCTCCCGGCGGCCGGTGCCACTGAGCCGTCCGAAACTGGTCGCGATGCTGGCAGTGCGCTTGTCGAGGTTCTCCGACATGGTCCGGAACGCCTTGCCGGCGTCGCGCACCGAGATCGCCGCCGCGCGGATCTCCGCGAAGGTGCTGGAGCCCTCCTGGCCGGAGGCCGAGCCCAGGAAGCTCTCGGCGCCGTTGAGCACCGCGTCGATCTTGTCGGCCGAGGCGCTGAGCTTGCCGGCGAGCAGCCGGGCGTCGTGCAGGCCCGCCTCGATGTCGGGGCTGGCCTTGGACAGGGCTGCCGAGAAGCGGTCGGCATTGTCGATTACCCGGCCGAGCTTCGCGCCGTCCACCGCCTTGACCAGGGCTGAGATGTTGGGGCCGGCATCGGCGAGCGTCTTGGAGAAGGTCTCGACATTGGACAGCGACCGGTTGATCGCCCCCTCGTTGGCGGAGACGAGCCTGTCCAGGCGGGCGAGCATGTCGTCGGCCCGCTGCGCCACCTGACGGGCCAGCGCCATCATGTCCTGCATGTCGGAGGAATCGGCGAAGATGGTCGGCGGCTCGCCGTTGGCCATCGGGGTCAGCACCGGCGCGTCGGCGTTGCCGCCCGACAGGGAGATCACCGAGACGCCGGTGAGCATCGCCGAGTCGAGGCGGGCGCGGGTGTCGGCCCGGAGCGGGGTCGCGGGATCGACCTTGATCGTGGCGAGCACCCGGCGGGGATCCTGCGGAGCGAGGCGGATATCGGTGACCTCGCCGACCTTGATGCCGTTGAAGTTCACGCTCGATCCGCGCGAGAGCCCCCCGACCGAGCCGGAGAAGACGATGCGGACGATCTGGCTGACCTGCCGCGAGGAGCCGCCGGAGAGCCACAGCACGGTGCCGAAGCCCGCCAGGATGACGGCGATGGTGAAGGCCCCGATGAGGGCGTAGTTCGCGCGGGTTTCCATGCGCTCAACCTGCGGTTCTGGCCGGCGGGGATGCGGCCGGGCCTGTGGCCCCGGCCCCCGGAGGGGAGCAGGGCGGGATCTGGGTGGGACGGTGATCAGGCATCGGGTCAGGCATGAGCCGAGGCGCCGCCCGTCGCGATGGTCCGGGCGCGCTTGCCGTGGAAGTAGGAGCGCAGCCAGGGATGGTCGCTCGCCAGCATCTCGTCGATCGTGCCGGCGGCGATGATCTGGCCGTCGCCGAGCGCCGCGATGCGGTCGCAGGCGGTGTAGAGGCTGTCGAGGTCGTGGGTGACCATGAAGACGGTCAGGCCCAGCGTTTCCTTGAGGGTCGAGACGAGGTCGTCGAACTCGCCGGCACCGATCGGGTCGAGGCCCGAGGTCGGCTCGTCGAGGAACAGGATCTCGGGGTCGAGGGCCAGGGAGCGGGCGAGCGCCGCGCGCTTGATCATGCCGCCCGACAGCTCCGAGGGCAGCTTGTCGGCCGCATCGGGCTTCAGGCCGACCATCTCGATCTTGAGCCGGGCGAACTCGTCGAGGAGGCGTTCGGACAGGTTCAGGTGCTCGCGCATCGGCACCTGGATGTTCTGCTTGACGGTGAGCGCCGAGAACAGGGCCCCCTGCTGGAACAGCACGCCCCAGCGCTGCTCCATCCGGCGCCGCTCCGCGTAGGTGAGCTCGTCGACGTCCCGGCCGAACACCTCGATCGTGCCGGCCCGCTTCGGGTTGAGGCCCAGGATCGTCCGGGTGAGCACCGACTTGCCCTGGCCCGAGGGCCCGACGAAGCCGAGGATCTCACCGGCGCGGATGTCGAGGCTCAGACCCTTCAGGATGTTGCGGTCGCGGAATCCGACCACGAGGTCGCGCACGCGGATGATCGGGGCGGGGGCGGTCATCGGGTCGGCCTCAGAAGTCGATCGCGGCGAAGAACACCGCGAACAGGCCATCGAGGACGATGACCATGAAGATGGACTTCACCACCGACGCGGTGACGTGGCGGCCGAGCGATTCCGCCGAGCCTTCGACCGCGAAACCCTCGATCGTGGCGATCACCCCGATGGTCAGCGCCATGAACGGCGCCTTGATCAGGCCGACCATGACGTGGTGGACGCCCACCGCCGCCTGGAGCCGGACCAGGAACTGGTCGAGGGTCAGGCCGCCATAGAGCATCGCGGTGAGGCCGCCGCCGGCGAGCGCCGCGAGGTCGCCGATCAGCGTCAGCATCGGCAGGCCGATCATCAGGGCGAGCACCCGGGGCACGATCAGAATCTCGACGGGGTCGAGGCCCATGACCCGGAGCGCGTCCACCTCCTCGCGCATGCGCATGGAGCCGATCTCGGCGGTGATCGCCGAGCCGGAGCGGCCGGCGACCATGATCGAGGTGAGCAGCACGCCCATCTCGCGCAGGATCAGCAGGCCGATCAGGTTGACCACGAAGGTCTGGGCGCCGAAGCGCTGGAGCTGGAAGATCCCCTGCTGGGCGACGATGCCGCCCACCAGGAACGAGATCAGCACGATGATCGGCGTGCCGTTGAGCGCCACCTGCTGGATCTGGTTGATCAGGGCGTTGCCGCGGAACGTGCCGGGCCGCAGGGCGACGCGTCCGCAGGCGGCGATCAGCTCGCCGAGGAAGGCGAGGGCGGTGACGAATTCATGGCCGCCCTGCACCGTCTGGCGCCCGGTGGCATCGAGAAGGCCGACGACCGGGCCGTGCCGCCGGGGCGGCGGCGCGTCCGGCTCGCGCAGGCGAACCTCCCCCAGAAGGGTGCGGTGCTCCGGCCGTGCGTTGAGATAGGTGAGGGCGCCCCCCGCCTGCTCGATCTCGGCGCGGGTCCGCTCCAGAACCCAGGCGCCGAGGGTGTCGAGGCGCTCGATGGCCGACAGGTCGACCGCCACCGGCCCGGCGCGGCCGGCCGCCGCGATGCCCGCGGCCGCGGCCTCGACGGCCGGGCCCTGGTCGGCGGTCCAGCGGCCGTCGAGCGTCAGACGGCCGTCGGCCGTCCGGTCCCGCAGCGCGGCGCCGGCCAAGGCGCCGGGAACAGTGCCCTCGCTCAGCAACACCCATACTCCTCGATCGAGGCACCACCCTGCCCGGCGGTTATGACGACATTACGGTTGACGATCCGTCTCCAACCTCACCCCTGAAGCGCGGCGTGAGGCCAGGGCGAGCCCCAGGCCCGCGGCGGCGAGCGGCGCCATGAGCAGGAAGGCGAGGGGGCCGCCGGCCCGGTAGGCGACGCCGCTGCCCAGGGTCGCGACCACCGAGATCCCGGCATTGACCGCGCTGAGCGTGCCCTGCGCCCGGCCCCGGGCGCCGTCCGGGGCGTAGGCCGAGACCGCCGCCATGGCGCCGAGTTGCGTCGCCCCGAAGGTCAGGCCGTGGAGGCATTGCAGCGGCACCAGCGCGGCGAGATGGTCGCCGAGGAGGAACATGCCGACCGACCGCAGGATCGCCGCGACGGCCCCGGCACCGAGGAGCCGCACCGGGCTGCGCCAGGCGGCGGGCATGGCGGGCAGAGCGGCGAACAGGGCGATCTCGGCGAGCACCCCGGTCGCCCAGAGCGAGCCGACCCAGGCCGCCGGGATCCCCTGGCTGATCCAGTAGATGCTGCCGAACCCGTAGATCGCCCCGTGGCTCGCCTGGATCGCGGCCGCCGCGCCGATGCATAGCCACAGCTTCAGCGGCAGCCGCGGCCGGCCGGCTCCCGCCGCGGACGGCGGCAGGGCCGCCACCGCGCGGCTGCGCCACGCCACCAGCGCCGCGCCGAGGGCGAGGCCGGTCAGCAGCAGCGGCACGGCGAGCCGCCCGCCCAGCGCCGTCAGAAGCACTCCGCCCGCGAGGTTCGCCAGCAGGAACGCGACGGAGCCCGCCATCCGGATCCGCGAATAGGCGAGGCGGGAATCCCCGCGCACGGCCGCGAGGGTCAGGTAGTCGATGCAGGGCACGAGGGGCGCGCCGGCGACCGCGTTGAGCACGATGAGCGCGGCGAGCCACGGCCAGGCGATCCCGGCTGCGGCGGGCATCAACGCGTAGGTCAGGCTGAGCGCGAGGCTGCCGAGCAGGATCAGCCGGCGCGGGCCCAGGCCCCGGTCGAGCAGGCTCATGAGCGGGGCCGTGGCGGCGATCCGCGTGGCGATCGGCAGCGCGAGCAGGAGGCCGATCACCCTTGCATCGAGGCCCAGGGCGTCGAGCCACAGGGGCATGAACGGCATCGCGATGCCGATCTCGGTGAACACCACGGCGTAGAGCAGCGACAGGCGCGCCGGGCCGGACGGGCGGGGCAAGGCGGGTCTCGACGGGAGGGGCGGGGGGCGTAGGCCGTCCGTAAGCGCCCGTTAAAGGGAGTCTGTCAAATTCCCGGGGATTGGCGCGCACCTGGGCGGGCCGCTACCGCGCCCGCCGCCAGCGTCCAGAGAGGCCCATGTTCGGTTCCGTGACTCCGAGCGCGCATGCGTCGGCCGAGTACGAGGCGATTGAGGCGACGATCAGCGCCAGCGAGCGCGGCCGCTGGTTCCTCGCCGAATACGCCCGGCGCAACCGGGGCCCCGAAACCGAGGTGCTGCTCGGAGCGATCGCACGGCTGGAGCGGAGCGTCACCGCCGACCGCGGGCAGGAGGCTTTCGGCCACCTGCGCGGCAACCTTCTCGACATGGCCGACGCGATCAGCCGGACCAAGGGCGAGATCGCGGCGCTCAACGCCCCGAACAGCGACGAGACCCGGCTGACGCAGGCGTCGCTCGCCCTCGACGCCATCGTGCGCGAGACCGAGCAGGCCACCTCCGACATCCTCAGCGCCGCCGAGTCGATCCAGGAGGCGGCCTGGACCCTCCGCGAGCATGGGGCCGACGCGCAGGCCTGCGACGCCCTCGACCGCCACGCCACCGCGATCTACACCGCCTGCTCCTTCCAGGACCTGACCGCGCAGCGCACCGCCCGGATCGTCTACACCCTGCGCTACCTGGAGGACCGGGTCTCCGCGATGATCGCCATCTGGGGCGAGGACGCGGTGCGGGTGCCGCCCCACCGGAGCGCGCGGCCGGCCGGCGAGCCGGCCGATCTGAACCAGAGCGACGTCGACCGCTACATCGCCATGGACGTACCGGCCATCACGGTGGCCGCCCTCGTGGCGCGCCCCGGCAGCCCGGCGCTCCACGAGGATCTGGTGTTCCTCCCGGTCTCGGCGGAGGCCGAGCCGGATGCGGAAGCACCGGAGCGGGTCGCGGATTCCGAGCCGGAGGCCGTCGCGGCGCCGGTCGACGAGATCGAATTGGTGGCCGACCTGGTGGCCGACCTGGACACCGTTCCCGGGTTGGCCGACGAGCCCGAGACTGTCTCGCCCCCTGACACCGGCACCTTCGCCGAGGCCGCGCCGGAGCCCGACGCCGCGCCGGAGCCCCACGCCCCGCTCGGAGCGGATATGGCCGATCTGGCCTGGGGCGAGGCCGTCGCGGCGGCCCCCGAGCCGGCCATGCCGCCGGAGGATCCGGCCCTGAGCTTCGCCGAGATCGCGGCGCTGACGCCGGAGCAGCGGCTCGCCCTGTTCGCCTGACGACTTCCGAGCGAGGCCGACGCGGCGCCGGCCATCCGCGCGCATGGAAGACCGCGCCGCCGCATCCGCCTGAGGCGGTTCGGCAGGCGCGTCCCGACGCGGACCCTGCTATCAGGGCCGCCCCCGGCAATCCCGAGCAAGCACGTCCGTGGCCCTGCACCTGATCAAGCTCTGCGTCGGCCCCGCCACCATCGCCGACCTCGAGGCCCGGCAGGCCCGGTTCCGGGAGGAGGCGCTCCGGGACGGCCGGCCCGCGGCCCCGTTCCACGTCACCCGCACCCTGCCCAAGCGTCACCGGGAGATCACCGGGCGCGGCTCGATCTACTGGGTGATCCGGGGGACTCTGTCCTGCCGGCAGGCGATCACCGCGATCGAACCGCTGACCGGCGAGGACGGCATCCCGCGCTGCCGGTTGGTCTTCGATCCGCGCCTCGTCCCGGTGGCGCCCCGGCCCTGCCGGCCCTTCCAGGGCTGGCGCTACCTCACGGCGCGCGACGCGCCGGCCGACCTCGGCGCCGAGGCGTCGGGGGACCTCGCCGAGATGCCCGAGGCCCTGCGGCGCGAGCTGGTCGGCCTCGGCCTGCTGTGAGGATGTAGCGCCCCCCACCGCTCAGTCCCCCGCACGCCCTCCTGAGGCGCCGGCGCACGGCGGTGGCCGCGAAGGAAGTCCTCCAGACGGCGCCGCGATCCCTGCATCCCTGCGAGGCCTGCTGCCGCGGACCCCTCAGGTGAGGGGGAGGGTGGGACAGCTCTCACCCCGGCCTGCAAGCCGCCGGAGCCGATCTCGGCCCCGGCGGGATCCGTCCTACGCCCCGTCGAAGCGCCCGCTGGCATGGGCCAGCATCGTGTAGACCTTGCCGGTCTCGGAGGTCAGGTAGGCATCGGTGCGCTTGGCGTCGCTGTCGTTCTTGACCACGTCGCCGAGCAGGCGCTCGAACTCGCTGACGTAGCGGTCGACGCTGCGGCGGAACTCCGCATCCGACCGGTACCGGCGCTGGATCTCCGCGAAGGTCGCCCGGCCCTGCGGCGTGTAGATCCGCGGGTCGAACAGGTTCGGCTCGCCCCGGCGGTACCGCTCCCACAGGTCGACCGCGGTCCGATGCTCGATCATCTTGGCGATGTCGGTCGAGATCGTGTCGAGGGCGATCCGCCCGGTCTCGGCGGCCGCCACCGCGGGCCGGCGGGCCGGCTGTGCGGGGGCCGGCGCGTCGGCAGCGGGAACCTCCTCCTCGTCGTCGTCCAGCGAGGCGCGGGTCAGCAGGTCGGACAGCCAGCCGCGCTTGTCGCCGGCCTGTGCCGGGCGGGCGGTCGCGGAGGGGCGGGGCGCCTCGATCCGGGCCGGGGCGGCGCGCGGCGCCGCCGCGGGGGCCGGGAGCGCCGGGGCGGCGGAGGCCGCCGGTGCGGCCGAAGGCGCGACCGAAGGCGCGGCCGCGGGGGCCGCGGCCGCGACGGCGCGGCCCCCGCCTTCCGCGACCCGGCGCTGGGGCTGGGCCTGCGGCTGGGCGACGTCGACCGAGCGACCGGAGCGGGAGACCAGGGACGACAGCTCGTTGAGCGCCTTGATCTGGTCCGCCACCACCCGGCGCATCTCGCCGGTGGCATCCTGCGTCTCGCGCGGCAGCTCGAGGACGCCCTTGGCGAGTTCGGCGCGGGTCGCGTCGAGTTCGCCGCGGATCGAGCCCGCCATCTCGCGCAGAGCCGAGAAGGAATCGCCGAAGCTGGCCTGGGCCTCCTGGAAGCCGCTGCGCATCTCGCGGGCCGCCTCCTCGATGACCTGCCGGACGCCCTGGGCGGCCTTCTCGCCCTCGGCGCTGGCGCTGTCCTTCAGGTCGGCGAAGGCGCTCGTCACCGAGGCCCCGGCGCCCTGGGCCGACTGGGCCAGGGACTCGCCGACGCTGCGGGCCCGCTCCTCGGCGGCGCGCAGGGTCTGCTCGATGGTCTGCGCCAGGGCGTTGCCGTTCTGCTCCAGGGCGGCGGCCCGGGCCTCGAAGGTGGCCAGCGCCTCGGTGAGCTTGGTCTCGCGGCCCGACAGGGCCGAGTCCAGGCGCTCCTCAATGGCCGCCAGGGAGGCCGCGGCCCGGTCGAGGGCCGCCACGTGCGCGGCGGTCTGCTCGCCGAGGGAACGGCCGCGGCCGTCGAGGGTCTCGGCGAGGCGCGAGGCCTCGCTGAGCGCCCCGTCGGCGGCGCCGCGCAGGGCCTCGACCTGGGCCGAGACGCCGGCGCTGGCGCGACCGGTCTCGGCGGCGATGCGCTCCAGGGCCCCCTGGACCTGCTCGATCCGGCCGGCGAGACCCCGCTCGATCGCGCCGAGGTTGGTGTCGGCCCCGGCCACGAGGTCGGTGAGCGCGGTGTTGGCGGCCTCGATCCGCTGCAGCAGGCTGCCGAGTTCGCGACCCATCCGGTCGTTGGTCTCGAACAGCTCCGAGAGGGTGCGGCCCGCGCCGTCCTCGACGGCGGCGCGCAGCAGCTCGGCCGAGGCCCGCGACTGCACGGCCAGTTCCTCGGTCCGCGCCCGCAGGCTCTCGGCCAGGGGCACGCCGGTCTCGGCGAGCGCCCGCTCGATCGCCTCGGCCCGGTCCGCGAGCGCCCGGGACAGGTCCATCATCGGCCCGTCGATGGCGCCGCGCAGGCGCTCGACATGGCCCTCCAGGCTGTCGCCGACCGCGCGGCCGCTGCCCTCGACGCTGGCGACGAGCGCGCCGCCGCGCTCCTCGATGGCGCGTACCAGGGTCTCGGCGCTCTCGGCGAGGCGGCGGGACAGGGCCTCGCCGCGGGCATCCACCAGGGCGCCGAGCGCCGTGGCACGGCGCTCGAACCCGGCCCCGAGGGCCTCGGTGCGGGCGTCGATCAGGCCGGCGAGCGCGGCCTCGCGGCGGCTGAGGGTCTCGGCCAGCGCCGCGTTATGGGCGTCGACCTGCTCGGCATGGGCCCGCGCCCGCTCGTCGAGGGCGGCGACCAGGGACGCCGTGCGCTCGTCCATCAGGCCCGCGAAGGCCTCGTGGCGGTCGTCGAAGGCGGTGGCCAGGGTGTCGGCGCGCTGCGCCACCAGGGTCGCGAACAGCCGCATGCGGCTGTCGATGCGCTGGGTGAAGGCATCGGCGCGGGCGTCGACGCCACGGGCCAGGGCCTCGCTCTGCGCCTCCACGGCCTGCGCCAGGGCCGCGGTGCGGCCCTCGACGATGCCGTCGAGATCCCGCAGCCGGGTGTCGAAGGCCTCGACCAGGGCGCCGGTACGACCCTCGACGACGCCGTCGAAATCGCGCAGCCGGGTGTCGAAGGTCTCGACCAGAGCGCCGGTACGGCCTCGGACGACGCCGTCGAGGTCGCGCAGCCGGGCGTCGAAGGTCTGAACCAGGGCGCCGGTGCGACCTTCGACGACGCCGTCGAGATCCCGCAGCCGGGTGTCGAAGACCTCCACGAGGGCGCCGGTACGGCCCTCGGCCGCCGCCACCAGGGCCTGGCTGCGGTCCTCCAGAAGCCCCTCGATGGACGCGCGCGCCTGCTCGAAGGTCGACCGCAGGGTCTCGATGCGCGCGTCGACCCGCTCGGACACGTCGCGGCCGGTACCTTCGACCAGCGCGCCGAGGCGGTTCTGCACCCGATCGAACAGGGTCTGCAGCTCGCCCGTCCGCTCCTTGAGGGTCTCGGCGAGCCGGTTCTCGCGCTCCTCGAGCAGGCCGGCGATGGCCGGGTTCACCCCCTCGATGGTCGCCTGGAGCGCCTGGGTGCGGTGCTCGATGGTCCCGGCGATCTGGCGGCCGCGGTTGTCCACGAGGCGGTCGATCTCGCCCTGCGCCCGCTCGAACAGGCCCTGAAGGTCCGAGAGGCGGGAATCCAGCAGGTCCGCCATCTGGGCGGGTGCCGCGTCGAGGGTCGCGCGCAGGCCCTCGGTCCGGGCCGCGATGGCGTCGGCGACGTCCTGGCCGCGTCCGTCCACGAGGTCGCGCAGGCCGGCCTGAGCCTCCTCGAAGAGGGTCTGCAGGCGCTGCGTGCGCGCGTCGAGGGTGGCGGCGAGCTGGCGCTCGCGGGTCTCGACCAGCGCCGAGACGGCGGCGGGCGCCTCCTCCAGCACCGCGCGCAGGGATTGGATGCGGGCATCGACCGTGGCGGCGAAGCGGCCGCCGCCGCCCTCGACCACGCCGTCGAGGGCCGCCTGGGCCTCCTCGAACAGGGTGCGCAGGGCCTGGGCCCGGGCGGTGAGGGTGTCGGCGAGGCGGTTGCCGCGGCCGTCGACCAGGCTCTCGAGATGGCCGAGCCGCTCGTCGAACAGGCTGCCGAGCTGGCGGGTCCGTTCGTCCAGGGCGCCGCTGGCGGAGCCGAACGCGCCCTCCAGGGCGGTGACCAGCGCCTGCCCGCGGCCGTCCAGCGCGGCGTGGATCGGGCCCATGCGGCCGTCGAGGGTGGCGGCCAGGGTGCCGGCGTGGTCGTCCAGCATGACGCGGATCTGGTTGGTCCGGTCGTCCAGCAGGGTGTGGACCGAGCGCACGCCCTCGTCGAGCAGGCCGCTGATGTCGGCGGTGCGGCTCGACAGGGTGTGGCCCAGGCGGCCCTCGCCGGCATCGAGCATCCGCTCGGCATCCGCGATGGTCTGCTGGAGCTTGGCGAGCACGCTGTCGCCGCGCTGGTCGATCAGCTCGGCGAGGGAGGTGCCGCCGCGGTCGAGCAGGCGGGCCAGCTCGGTGATCCGGCCGCCGATCGCCCCGAACACGGCGCGGCCCTTCTCGTCGAGCTCGCCCGACATGGCGGCGATGCGCTCGTCGATGAGACGGCCGAGGAGGTCGGCGCGCTCGGCGAAGGCGGCGTGCACGGCCTCGGTGCGGGCGGTCAAAGCCGCGTCGGCGCTCTCGGTGCGCTCGTCCACCAGCCGGACCATCGACTCCGCACGGTTCGCCAGCGCGGACTCGAGGCCGCGGGTGGCCTCCTCGATGGTGCCGGTGAGGGCGCGGACGCGCTCGGCCATGGCGCCGTCGAGGCCGCCGGTCCGATCGGCGATCATCGCCACGAGGTCGCGGGTCCGGCCGGCCAGCTCCTCGTCCACCGCGCGGGTGCGCGCCTCGATGAGGCGGATCGCCTCGAAGGCCTGCACGCCGAAGCTCTCGTCCACGAGGCGGGCACGCTCGTCCAGGGTCTCGGCGATCGCCTGCAGGCGGCCGATGACGCCGGTGTCGAAATGGCCGGCGCTCTCCTCGATCCGGCGAGCGATCTCGCCCGTGTGCCGGGCGATGTCCTGGCCGAGGCCGTTGGTGCGGCCCTCCAGCATCTCCATCAGGCCGCGATGGCCCTCGGCCATGACCCGCGCCATCTCGTCGGTCCGGGCGCGCAGCGCCTCGTCCGCCGCGCTGGTGCGGCTTCCGAGATGACCGTCGATCTGGCCGACGAGGTCGGCCACGGTGGCGGCGATCGCGGCGGCCCGCTCCGCGGAGCGCGTCTCCAGGCCCCCGAGATGGGTCTCGATCAGGCTGCCGGCCTCGCGGGCCCGGGCCGTGATCGTCTCAGCCACGGCCTCGCCCTTGCCGGTGAGGAGCCGGTCCATCTCCTCCAGACGGGCGCCGACGGTCTCGCCGAGGGCGGCGGTGTCACGGCCGATCCGGTCGGCCAGGATGTCGCCGCGGGCGATGGTCTCCTGCAGGGCGGCGAGGCGGCTGCCCAGCGTCTCGTCGATCGCCCGGACCCGGCCGTCGGCGGTCTCGGCGAAGCTCGCACCGGTCTGGCTGAGGGTGTCGGCGATGCGGGCGCCCTGGCTCGCCACGGCGAGCACGATGTCGCGGCCGGTGCCGCTGATCCGGGCCTGGGTCTCGTCGGCATGGCTGGCGAGCAGCTCGGCGACGCCGCGGCCATGCGCGCCGAAGGCCGCTTCCATCTCGCCGATCCGGGCGGCGAGGTCGGCCGAGATCGCGCGGGCGGCCTCGGCGAGGCTGCCGGTGGCGTCGCCGGTCCGGGCGGCGAGTTCGCGGTTGAGGTCGTCGAGCGCGGCGCGGACGGCCGATACGGCGGCCGTGCCGCGCTCGCCGAGTTCCGTGCCGGCGCGGTCGGCGGCGTCGCGGAACCTGGCGGTGAGGATCGCGGTCTCGGCCTCCACGGCGCCGGTGACCTCGCCGGAGGCGGTGCGCAGGGTCTCCAGGGCCGCGGTGAGCCGGGCGGCGGCATCCCGCGTCTGCGTCTCGGCGGCCTGGCCGGCCTGATCGGCGGCGGCGCGCAGAGCCGCGGCGGCCTCCTCGGTGCGCGCCGACAGGGTGGTGGCGGAATCCGCGACCCGGCGCTCGAACACCCGCACGGCCTCCAAAGTCCGGGCCTCGACCGCGCCGGTGGCCTCGTCGGTCGTGCCGCGCAGGGCGCTGGTGGCCGCCTCGGCCCCGCGCTGGAGCGCCGCGACCGCCTCGGCGGTGCGGCCGTCGATCTCGCCCGACAGGCTCTCGACGGTGCCCCGCAGGGATTGGACCGCCGAGGAGGCCCCCGCCTCGAAGCCCTGGCCCAGGGCCGCGAAGGCGGCCTCCAGGCGCGCCGCCACCGTCTCGGTCCGGTGCGCGATGCTGCCGCCGGCCTGCTCAGCCGCGGCGGCGACCCGGTGCTCCAGGTCCGCGGCCCGGACCGTCACGGTCTCGTCGAGGCGCGCCGCGATGCCGTCCATCCGCTCGGCGAGGGCGCTTCCGCGCTCCGACAGCCCTTCGGCGATCCGCTCGGCGGTGCCGACGAGGTCGTCGCGCACGGCGCCGGCACGGGCCGTCAGGGTCTCACCGGCGCCGCTGGCCGCCAGCGCCAGGGCAGCCTGGGCATCGCGCCCGCGGCCCTCGATCGTCTCGGCGACCGACAGGCCGGCGCTCTCGATCTCGGCGCGCAGCGCGAGGCCGCGGCCGGCGATGTCCTGGGTGAGGGCCGAGCCGGTCTCGGCGAAGCGGGCGGTGATGTCGGCGCCCATCGCGCCGAAGCGCTCGGTCAGCTCCGAGCCCCGGGACAGGAAGACGGATTCCAGCCCCGTCACGGATCGCTCGAAGCTCTCGCGCACGGTGCCGGCCTGGCGCTCCAGCGCGTCGCTGACGCGGCTGCCGGTCTCCTCCAGGGTCCGGGTGAGGGCGCCGGCATTCTCGGACAGGCGATCGGCCAGGGTGGTGCCGGCGGCCTGGAAGGCGCCGGTCGCCGCGCCGGCGCGATCCTCGAAGCTGCGGGTCAGGGTCTCGCCGACCTCCTGGATGGCGCCGCGCACCTCCTGGCTGGTGGCCGCGAGGGTGTCGACGAGGTCGCTGCCGCGGGCGGTCATGAGGTTGACCACCCGGTCGCCGGCCTCGCCCAGGGAGGCGGTGATCGCGGCGCCGCGGGTCTCCAGGGCGCCGGTCACCCGCTCACCCGCGCCGGTCACGGCCGAGACGATCCGGTCCGAGGCGCCTTCCAGGTCCTGGCTCAGGCTCTGGTGGGAGCCGGCAATGGCGCTGCGCACCCGGTCGGCGTTGGTGACGATCGCCTCGCGCTGGGCCACCAGCTCGTCCACGAGGGAGCGGATGCGGATCTCGTTGTCGGAATAGGCCCGCTCCAGGGTGGCGATCTCGCCCCGGACCAGGGTCTCCAGCTCGCCGGCCCGGGCGAGCGCCCGCTCGACGCCGTCGCCCACCGCCGCCACCTCGCGGCGCACGGTTTGCGACATGGTCAGGACCGCGTCGGTGGAGAAGCTCTCGGGCTCGGCCAGACGCACCGCGACCTCGCCCACCGCACGGGCGACGAGGCGCATCTCCTGGGCGCGCACCGCCAGCATGGCGGCGATCACGAACAGCACCACCGGGCCGAACAGCGCCGCGGCGCCGACGCTCGCCTGCAGGGCGGAGAGCCCCGACACGACGGCGCGCAGGTCGCCCTCGGACTTCGACCACGCGATCAGCACCAGGGCGCCGATCCAGACGGCGCCGGCGGCGAGCGCGAGCAGGTAGGGCTTGGGCGAGGAGCGCACCCGCAGGGTCTGCTGCAGGATGCCGATGTTGCGCCGGTCGTCGTTGGCCACCAGCGAGCGGTCGGGGGGCAGGAGCCCGCCCTCGCGGCGCGGGCGGTCCAGGCCCGGCGGCGGCAGGTCGGAGGCGAGCGGCGGGTCGAGATCGAGGCGCGGCGGCATGGTCCGCCCGGCGGCATCGAGGCCGCCGTCGAGCAGCGGCTCGGCGTCACCCACATCGGGCAGGCGCGGCTCGGCGCGGCCATCGGTGCCGTTCGGCGTCAGGGCGTCGAGGTTCAGCGCCTGCTCGATCGCAGAGAGCGCGGCCTCGGCCGGGTCCTTCAGCTTCTTCTCGGTCGCCATTCAACGCCTCGTTACACGGGTTCACCGACGCCTTGGGGAAGGCTGATGCCGGAGACGCAACGCCCCGTTTACCATTACAAGACTAAACTCAGGCAGCGACTGCCGATACCCGAGCCCTCGACTGGCCCCAGAAAACGTTAACCGAATGGTTACCGCGCCCGTCGCTCACCGCGTCCACCATCCTGCCGCACGGGAGGGGTCCGGCGCGATCCCCACCCGGCGAATCAGGGGGTGAATTGTGTGGATCAGATCCGCAATCCCCGACGAATCCGGATGCCGGGAGCCCGAGCATGCAGGCCATCGACCCCGCGGAACTGGACGCCCAGACCGGTGGCGACGCCGAGCTGGCCCGTGAGGTCCTGGATCTGTTCGCCGGCCAGTGCCGGTCGATCCTGCCGCGCCTCGCCGACCCGGCCGTGCCGCGGGACGCGCGCGCCGACCTCGCCCATACCCTGAAGGGCTCGGCCGCCGGCGTCGGGGCCGTGCGCGTGCGGGCCCTGGCGGATGCCGCGGAGGCGCGCCTGCGGGACGGCACCGGGCCCGTGCCGGTCGACGACCTCGCCGACGCGGTCGCGCAGGCGCTGGCGGAGATCGCGGAGGCCCGGGCCTGACGGGGTCGCCGCAATGCGGCGATCGATCCGGGACCGGTGTCTAATGCCGCGCTTGCATTCCGCGTTTCCAGCCGCCAAGCAGGCACGCCGCCCGTCGGACAGAGTGCGCTCGACGCGAGCCCGGAGCCCCCAGCATGCCCAAGATCACCTACGTCGACCACGCCGGGACGGAGCGGACCGTCGAAGGCAGCGTCGGCGCGACCGTGATGGAGACGGCTCTGCGCAACAACGTGCCGGGCATCGACGCGGAGTGCGGCGGCGCCTGCGCCTGCGCCACCTGCCACGTCTACGTCGCCGACGCGTGGATCGAGGTGGTCGGCAAGGCCCAGGACATGGAGCAGGACATGCTCGACTTCGCCAGCGACGTCCGCGAGAATTCCCGCCTGTCCTGCCAGATTAAGATCACCCCGGCGCTCGACGGACTCGTGGTGACGACGCCGTCCCAGCAGGGCTGACAGGCCCTCCGATCGCGGAGCGGCCGGGCCACGATGTCGCGGAGCGTCCCGATCCTCCCAGCCGCACCCTCATCCTGAGGCGCCGGAGCGCAGCGGAGGCCTCGCAGGAGCCCTCCAGTCAGCGCCGCGGTCCCTCGCGCCCGCCTTCGAGGCCCGCAGACGCGGGCACCTCAGGATGAGGCCGCGGATCGGCGCGACGAAGCCGGGGCATACCGAGCCTCACCGCACCAGCGCCCGGGCCGCCGCGTCGAGCCCGTCCAGGGTGAGGGGGAACATCCGGCCGGCGATCAGCCGCTGCATCATGCCGATCGACTGGGTGTAGCCCCAGTGCGTCTCGGGCACCGGGTTCAGCCACGCCGCCTTCGGGAAATGGTCGAGGAGCCGCTGCATCCAGACGGCGCCGGCCTCCGCGTTCCAGTGCTCCACCGAGCCGCCCGGCGTCGCGATCTCGTAGGGGCTCATCGAGGCGTCGCCCACGAAGACGAGCCGGTAGTCGCTGCCATAGGTGCGGATCACGTCGAGCAGCGGCGTCTGCGCCTCGTGCCGCCGCCGGTTCTCGGTCCAGACCGCCTCGTAGGGGCAGTTGTGGAAGTAGTAATGCGCGAGGTGCTTGAACTCCGAGCGCGCCGCCGAGAACAGCGCCTCCGCCTGCGCGATGTGCCAGTCCATCGAGCCGCCGACATCGAGGAACAGCAGCACCTTCACGGCATTGCGCCGCTCCGGCCGCAGCTTCACGTCGATATAGCCCTGGCGGGCGCTCGCCCGGATCGTGCCGTCGAGGTCGAGTTCCTCGGCCGCCCCCGTCCGGGCGAAGCGGCGCAGGCGCCGGAGGGCGAGGCGTAGGTTGCGCGCGCCGATCTCGCGGTCGTCGTCGAGATCCTTGAATTCCCGCTTGTCCCAGACCTTCACCGCCCGGAAGTTGCGGTTCCCGTCCTGGCCGATCCGGATCCCCTCGGGGTTGTAGCCGTAGGCGCCGAAGGGCGACGTCCCGCCGGTGCCGATCCATTTCGAGCCGCCCTGGTGGCGCCCCTTCTGCTCGGCGAGCCGCTGCTTCAGGGTCTCGAACAGCGTGTCCCAGCCGAGCGCCTTCAACTCCGCCTTCTCGGCCTCGGTCAGGTACTTCTCGGTGAGCTTGCGTAGCCACTCCTCGGGGATCGCCGCGGGCTCGACCGCCTCGCCGAGGGTCTGAAGCCCCTTGAACACCGTGCCGAACACCCGGTCGAACCGGTCGAGATGCGCCTCGTCCTTCACGAGCGCCGTCCGCGACAGGAAGTAGAACGCCTCGACATCGTGCCCGGCGAGGCCCCGGTCCAGGGCGCCGAGCAGGATGAGGTACTCCTTCAGGGAGACGGGGACCTTGGCGTCCCGGAGGGCCGTGAAGAACTGCAGCAGCATCCCGGGAGAACGCGCCAGCCGGGCGCCTGGGTCAAGCCCGCGCGAATCGGCCAAGGCCGCGCCGGGCGGCGCAGGACTTTCTGGGCCGGATTTCGAGTCTTCGGCGATGGTCGACAAGATTCATCGTCGTCGACGCGGCCGGATCTCGGGCCGAAGCGAGTCTCTCCGGGCCGATGGGACTCATAACCTGGGTATAAGTTGTCGAATCTGTTGATATGTGCCCGGACAAGCCTCGCCCGGTCACTCATTCGGTCATGGGAATCGCTCAACTCGGGGCATCGAGTGTGTGCGGACGCGGCGACGCGGTCCGGACCGGACTGGCGAGGAGACCTGCGATGGCGGTCATCCTGCGGAATCTGACGGAATTCAAGCGGTTTCTCGGGAAGCCGGGGGCGACGATTCAGCTGGTGCGCAACACCTTCATGGATCGCCAGCCGGAGGCGACCCGGGACGCGTATCGCGACAAGGGCATGTATGCCCCTCGGGCGGTGCAGGCCCTGTCGCGCAAGGCGGCGGTCTTCACCCTGCGCGGCTATCCCGGCACGGTCTGGCTCTACTGGGACAAGGGCGCCCGCGGCTGGCGCTTCTCCGGCGACACCGTGACGGTGCCCCTGGTCACCGGCCTCGGGCCGGCGGACGAGCTGGTCTACCGGTGCAGCTTCGCCGACGGGTTCGAGCCGGCGCCGCGCAGCCGCGTGACGCGGCGGCCCAAGCACGAGGACGCGCAGCCCGCCCTGATCTGACGGCATCCGCGGCTTGCGCGCACCGGCCCGCTTCAGGCCATGCCGGCCGCCGCGGCGGCGCGTGCCGCCCGCGTGAGTCCGGACGCGACCTTGTACTCCGTCGGCGTCTGCCCGAAGCGCTCCTTGAAGCGGCGGGAGAAGTGCGCCTGGCTGGCGAACCCGCATTGATACGCGATCAGGCCGACCGGCACGACGCCGTTGACCGGATCGGCCAGCTTCGCGTGCGCCAATTGCAGACGGCGCTCCCACATCCAGTCCATCAGTGCGATGTTCTCCGCGCTGGCCACCTCCTGAAGCCGGCGGACCGAGATATTGAGCGCGGCCGCGACATCGTTGATCGACAGGCCCTCGACGCCGATATGGTCGATGATGAAAGCCCGCGCCCGGCTCAGGATCGCGGCGCCGCCCAGGGACCGGGGCGCGTCGGACTCCACTTTCTCCGCAAAGCCGGCCGCGATGAGTTGGACGGCAATCGCAGCCACGCGCGCCTGGCAGGCCGGATCGAGGGTTGCGCCGTGCTTGATCAGCGCGGACAGGTACGAGACGATGATAGGAAAGCTGGTCTGCGTCGCGTCGATCGACAATCCCGTCAGGCACCGGGCCGGCCCCATCGCCAGCTCCAGCACGGCCCGCGGGATGAAGACATTGATGATATCCAAGCCTTCAGGATGGGCACCCAGGAAGGGCTGAGTGTTGTCCAGGAGCGAGATCCCGCCGGTACTGGATCGATGGTATTGACCGTGATCCAGATTGAAGGTCCGCTCCGACGCCAGGATGACGAGATAGAAATCGTTATCCGACGACCGGATGTGAGACCGCGTCCGGACCATGGCGTGGGGCGATCCGACGTAGTGCGCGATCGTGAGGTTGTCGACGGTCAGAGTGTTCAACGCGGCGCGAAAGTTCTTTCGGTCCAGATCCACGAACTCGAAACTGCCGAACATGGTTCGGCATGCCTCAACCCAGTAATCGAAACGTGTCTGGAGCGGCACCGCGTCCGTGTTCATCCGCACGGTCGCGTATTCTGATATGTCCCGATCACCGCCGACCCGCGGAAATCGGCCGTCCCCCTCATACATCGCGACCTCGCTCGACGCCGCACGCACGGATCGGCGGGAAGACCCGGATGGCGAGCCGGTCTTGCGCCGCCGGTTGAACGTTACGTGACGCGCAGAACATCAGGAGACCGCTTTTAGCCATCACGGGCTTCACCTCGCATCAGACGCGCACCGGTCGAATGCCGCAATCCTACATGGCGAAATCTTGAGCCAATCTCACCTGCAATCGCACCGCGCCCTCAGAGGCACCTGCGGGCGAAGACAAAATTCGCAGAGATCGAATCGATGTCAGCCAAACAAAGAATTACTTAGGCAAATATTCCGTAATATCGTATTTGAACACGCGACCCCTAGCAGCACGCACTACAGACTTCACGCGAAAAAAATTTGGCGCCGCTTTCTGTTCGAATCAATCGCGTCGAAAGATTTCGACGTCTCCTGCGCCTGCCGGCCGCCGCCGCAGCACGACTTGGCTGAAGCTGGGAAGCGGCCGGCGTTGGACGTGGCAGGACCCGCAACCGGGCCTGGGACAGCCACGCAGTCGTGATCCTGACCTTGGTCGGGCGGCGGAATCGGCGCGCTCTCCGGTTCCGCAGACGGACAACGGACGCACCACCGCGGCAGCGCCCCGCTGGTTCGGCAGGGCTGCGGCTCACGCCTCCTGTCATGCCTCCTGTCACGCCTCCTGTCATGCCTCCTGTCACGCCTCCTGGCCGGCCGCCTCCTGGCGCTCGGGCTCGCGCTTGGCCGGCGGCTTGCCCAGAGCCTTGCCCACCGTGCGGCGGGCACGGAAGATCGGCTTCGCCTCGTTCTCGCGCTTCTTCAGCAGGGTCCGGTACTCGTCGCGCCGCTCGTGGATCGACGCGATGACGAGCCCCATCGGGACGCCGACATCGACCAGCACGGCCTCCGAGAGCTGCAGGGAGGCCTCGATCGTCTCCGGCACCGCGTCGTCGACGCCGAGTTCGTAGAGGGACGACGCGTGACGGGCGTCGCGGGCACGGGCCACGATGGTCAGGTCCGGCCGCTCGGCCCGGGCCGCCACCACCGCCGCCTCGACGGCGCGCGGGTTGTCCAGGGTGACGACCAGGGCCCGGGCCGTGGCGATGTCGCAGCGGCGCAGCATCTCGGTGCTGCCGCTGTCGCCGAAATAGACCGGCGCCCCGGCGCGGCGCTGCTCGGCCACCCGCGCGGCGTCGGAATCGAGGGCGAGGTACGGGATCTGGTGCCGCTCCAGCATCTCGCCGACCTGCCGGCCGACGCGGCCGAAGCCCGCGACGATCACCCGGTTGTCCACCCGCTCCGGCACCGGCTCGGCCTTGGCGGCGGCCTGGGCGCTGGCCGTCGCCCGCATCTTGAGCCGCCGGCCGACGGCGGCGAGCGCCGGGATCATGATCATGGTGACGGTGGTCACCACGAGGGCGGCCGCGCCGACCTCCTCCGGCACGAGCCCGGTGGCCATGGCGCCGCCGATCAGCACGTAGGCGAACTCGCCGCCCGGCCCGAGCAGCAGCGCCGTCTCCAGCGCCACGGGCCGGGGGATCTTCAGGACCGGAGCCGCCATCATCACCACGGCGGCCTTGATCAGGACCAGCGCCAGGGACAATCCGAGGATCGCGCCGGGACTCGCCATGAGCTGGGCCGGGTCCAGGTTCATGCCCACCGAGACGAAGAACACGCCGAGCAGGAGGCCCTTGAACGGGTCGATCGTCGCCTCGATCGCCCGGCGGTACTCGGTCTCGGCCAGCAGAAGGCCGGCCACGAAGGCGCCGAGCGTCATCGACAGGCCGCTCGCCGCCGCGGTGAGCGCCGTGCCGACGATGACCAGCAGGCAGGCGGCCATGAACAGCTCGGTGGAGCGCGTGCGCGCCACCAGCTGGAACAGCGGGCGCAGGGCGAGGCGGCCCGCCACCACGATCAGGACCAGCGCGATCGCCGCCTGCCCGAGCGCCATGGCCAGCGCCCAGCCCTTGTCGCCGCCGTCGTCGCGGCCGAGCACCGCGATGGCGAACAGGACCGGCGCCACCGCCAGATCCTGGAACAGCAGGACCGCGAAGCTGGTGCGGCCGGTGGGCGCGTTCAGCCGCTTCTGCTCGGCCAGCACCGGCAGCACCACGGCGGTGGAGGACAGGGCGAGGCCGATGCCGACGATCGCCGCGCCGGTGAGCGGCACGCCGAGCCCGTACAGGATCGCCCCGAGGATCAGCGCGGAGCAGCCCACCTGCAGGGAGCCGAGGCCGAAGACCAGCCGGCGCAGCACCCGCAGGCGCTCCCAGGACAGCTCGATCCCGATCATGAACATCAGGAAGATCACGCCGAATTCAGCGAGGTGCGCGATCTCGGCCCGGTTGCCGATGGTGAAGAGGTGAACGGAGGGATAGGTGTCGGCCAGCCGGCCGAGGCCGAAGGGTCCGAGCAGGGCGCCGGCGCCGATGAAGCCGAGCACCGGCGAGATCCGCAGGCGGTGGAACAGCGGCACCACGATGCCCGCTGTGACGAGGAACAGGATCGCTTCCTTGTAGGAGCCGGCATGGACCTCTGGCATCGGCGGCGGATCGAACCTCGTCTCTCGGGGCTGCGGGGGGACGCCGATCACGGCTTCGCGATCATGGGTCGTCGCCGTGCTGCGGGCAACCGCTTTCAGGCCGGGAACGGGCCGGCGCAGGTGCG
Organism: Methylobacterium sp. XJLW; assembly: GCF_003254375.1. Taxonomy (NCBI): domain Bacteria; kingdom Pseudomonadati; phylum Pseudomonadota; class Alphaproteobacteria; order Hyphomicrobiales; family Methylobacteriaceae; genus Methylobacterium; species Methylobacterium sp. XJLW. Next base: position 4,671,431 of record NZ_CP016429.1, read on the forward strand.
CTCCGACACAAGCCGGATACATCGATCGGGTGAGACATTTCCGCCACCGGGGCGATGCTGCGGGCGATCACCCGGTGGATGTGTACGGCGGGTGTGTGCAACGCGGCTCAAAATCGGCACAATGGGCACATACACGCCTGAGTTAACCGGGGGTTAAGCTCGGCCGGGCCCTGCCCGGAACTGGACCGGATGGATGCGACGAGGCCGATGATCTCCATCAAATCGATATTCTCCGGTCCGACAGCGCCCCCCAGCCGCGATCGCGAGCGCGAGAAGCGCGAGTGGAAGCTTGAGTCGGACCGCTGGCGCCACCAGCGCCACGTCGAGAAGGGCTACCGCATCAAGTGGGGCTACGTGGCAATCGCGTACCTCGTCGAGTTCATGGTGATCGGCGCCTCGCTCTGGGGCGCGTGGCTGTTCGCAGGCGTCTACAGCGACGGCGACTGGCACGCCTTCTACTTCATGCTGCTGGCGCCCCTGGTCTACGCCGCGGTGGAGCTGTGCCGGGTGCCGCTGGGCATCCTGGCGCGCACCCAGCGCTCGCATTTCGTGCGCGGGCTGGCGGTGCTGGGCATCATCTTCGCGGCGGGCGTGACCACCAAGTCGGTGTCGCAGCTCGGCGAGATGATGTTCCATCCCCGCCTGATGGAGGCGGCCCGGACCAAGACGGCCCTGAAGGACGCCCAGGCCGACCGTGCGACGATCGGCGACCGCATCAAGGCGGCGGACGAACGCGTGGCCCAGTACACGGCCGAGCTCGACCAGATCGAGAAGCGTTCCGCCGACAACGCCCAGCAGCTCGCCGGCCTGCCGGCCCAGCGCTGCGAGCGGGTCTTCGGCACCAACAGCAAGGGCCGGAAGTACCAGAACCTGAAATGCGTGGCCGATCCGCGGGTCGCCGCCCTGTCGCAGGGTGTCGCCAAGGCGTCCGCCGACCGCGCCGGGATGATCAAGGACCTGGAGGAGGCCCGCAAGGCCCGCGCCGCCCTCGATCCCGGCGCCGCCGACCGGCGCGTGGCCGATGCCGAGCAGGGCTACCGCAACGCGGTCAACCGCTCGCAGCTCCATTCCTTCACCGCCATGGTCTACGGCGTCGACCCGATCGACGTGACCGAGAGCCAGGTCCACGCCTTCCTGCGGATCTTCGTATTCCTGCCCGCGGTCTGCGCCGCCTTCGCGTCGACGATCCTGGCCCTCTGCGCGGTCTCGACCCGCCGGACCTTCATGGACGAGGACGACCTCGGCGCCGCCGTGAACCCGGAAGCGGCGCCGTACATGCTCGACGCGATCGCCGACGCCCTGCGTTCGAACCCTGAGCCGATCCTGCCGCGGGCCGCCAACGCCTCGGGGGCGGTGATCCCGATGAACCGCCCGGCGCAAGGCCAGCAGGCGCTGCCCAACCAGGCCCATCCGGGCCAGACCCTCCCTGCCGCTGGAGCCGGCGCATGAACTACGTCGCGAGCGGGACCCCCGAGAATATCGCCCTCGCCCAGCAGGTGAATTCCCGCCTGCGGGCGGATTCGAGCTACGTCGCCGCCCGGGCCTTCCTGTTCCGGGCGCTGGGTTTCGGCGCCTTCGCGTGCCTCGCCGGGATCGGCATCGGGGCGGCGGCCTATGGCTGGGCGACGCTCAACCAGTTCGACACCGCGGCGGAGAAGATCGCCGCCGCCATGCAGGCCGCCCTCTCGGACGTGACCCTGAAGACCAAGGGCGAAGTCACGCTGACCGACAACGTCTTGAAGCTCGAAGGCCTGCCCAAGGCATCCGCGTCGCCGACCCCCACCAAGGCGCAGCTCGGCAGCGACGCGGCCCCGGCCTCGAAGGCGACGGTGAACACCACCTTCACGGTGTTCAAGCAGGTGCCCTATCTCGACGGGCAGATCGTGACCGGCTGGAACTTCAAGGACAGCGCCGACCAGCCCTACCAGCAATATTGCTACTTCTCCCGCCGCACGGCCGAGGCGAAGGGGCAGGTCGAGATCAAGATCGACCTCGCCATGGACGGCAAGACCCTGCCGCAGCCGCAGAAGTCGGACGTGAACCTGGAGATCCTGGCCCGGAACTGCGTCTGGCACGAGAAGGGCTGACCAGGTCCCGAGGTTGAGCTCGGATCTCCACCCTCATCCTGAGGTGCCGGAGCGCAGCGGAGGTCTCGGAAGTGGCCTCCATCCGGCCGCGCGTTCCCCAAAAGCCTTCCTGCGGGGCTCGCTGACGCGGGCCTCGCAGAATGCGGACGCGGGTCGGATCCGGCGCCGCGCTTGCGGCCCGGCTGCGCGCCGCGTTACCCCTGGGCTCAAGCCCCTCTCTCCGAGACCGCGATGCGCTTTTCCGGAACCGAGACCTACGTCGCGACCCCCGACCTCACCGCGGCGGTCAACGCCGCGGTGGTGCTGGAACGCCCGCTCCTGGTGAAGGGCGAGCCCGGCACCGGCAAGACGGTGCTGGCCGAGGAGATCGCCAGGGGACTCGGTGCGCCGCTGATCGTCTGGAACATCAAGTCGACCACCAAGGCGCAGCAGGGTCTCTACGAGTACGACGCGGTCTCGCGCCTGCGCGACTCCCAGCTCGGCGATCCCCGGGTCTCGGAGATCGGGAACTACATCCGGCGCGGCAAGCTCTGGGAGGCGTTCACCGCGCCCGAGCGCCCGGTCCTGCTGATCGACGAGATCGACAAGGCCGATATCGAGTTCCCCAACGACCTCCTCACCGAACTCGACCGGATGGAGTTCCACGTCTACGAGACCGGCGAGACCGTCAAAGCCGTGCGCCGGCCGATCGTGATCATCACGTCGAACAACGAGAAAGAGCTGCCGGACGCCTTCCTGCGCCGCTGCTTCTTCCACTACATCAAGTTCCCCGACGCCGAGACGCTGCAGCGCATCGTCGACGTCCACTATCCGGGCATCAAGCACCGCCTCGTCGAGGAGGCCCTGCGGACCTTCCTGGCGATGCGCGAGGTGCCGGGCCTGAAAAAGAAGCCCTCGACCTCGGAACTGCTCGACTGGCTGAAGCTCCTCGTCTCCGAGGACATCGCCCCCGAGACCCTGCGCGAGCAGGACAGCCGCAAGCTGATCCCGCCCCTGCACGGGGCGCTCCTGAAGAACGAGCAGGATGTCAGCCTCTTCGAGAAGCTGGCCTTCATGATGCGCCGGGACCAGCGCGGCGGCTGAATTCGCGTGAAGACCCGAGGACTCCCGCCAGAGGAGCCCGGGACAGGGACGGAGCGTGCGGCATGGGCGAGATCGCGATCGTCGGCGGCGGCGTGATGGGGCACGGCATCGCCCTGGTGCTGGCGCTCGGCGGCCACGGCGTGCGGATCACCGACACGTCACCGGAGACCCGCGCGCGGGTGCCCGGCCTGATGGAATCGGCGCTGGCCACCCTGCAGGAGGCAGGGGCCGCGCCCGCGGGCTGGGATGCCGGGCGACTGGCACGGGCCGTCCGGGTCGAGGCGACGCTGGACGCGGCGGTGGCGGGCGCCGGCCTCGTCATCGAGGCGATCACCGAGAATCCGGAGGCCAAGCGCGCCCTGTTCGCCGAGCTCGACCGGCTCTGCCCGGCCGACGTGATCCTCGCCAGCAACACCAGCTATCTCGACGTGTTCCCGCTGATCCCGGAGGCCCGGCAGGCGCGGGCGCTGATCCTGCACTGGTACACGCCGCCCTACATCGTCGACCTCGTCGACGTGGTCCCGGGGCCCGGCACGGATCCGGCGGTGGTCGCCGCCATGGCCGACCTCGTGCGCGGCCTCGGGCAGGTCCCGATCGTGCTGAAGCGCTTCATTCCCGGCTACATCGCCAACCGCATCCAGCAGGCGATCAGCGCCGAGGTGTTCCGGCTCCTCGACGAGGACGTCGCCGCGCCGCGGGACATCGACGAGGCGATCATCCACGGGCTCTCCTTGCGCATCCCGATCCTCGGCCACCTCGCCAAGGCCGACTTCACCGGCCTGGAACTGACGCAGCGCGCGCTGGCCAACGGCAGCTACGCGCCGCCGCCGCCGCGCACCCGCTCCGAGACCCTCGACGCCCTCTGCGCCGCGGGCCGGACCGGGGTGATGGCGGGGCGCGGCTATTTCGACTGGGGCGGCCGGGCGCCCGCGGAGCTGTTCCGCGAGCGCGACCGCAAGCTCCTGGCGCTCAAGGCGGCGATGGCCGGGATCGGCCGGATGGAGGGATCATGATCGGAGCGGACCTGTCCGGACGGCGCGTCCTCGTCACCGGAGCCTCGTCGGGCATCGGGCTGGCGACCGTCGAGATCTTCGCCCGGAACGGCGCCGCGGTGGCGCTGAACCACCTGCCCGACGATCCCCGCGGTCCCGCCGAGGCCGCGCGACTTGCCGGGACGGGGCTCTCGGTGCTCGCGCTGCCCGGGGATGTGTCGCGGGCGGGCGAGGCCGAGGCGATGGTGGCGGCCGGGATCGACCGGCTCGGCGGCCTCGACGTGCTCGTCAACAATGCCGGAACGTCGGGCACGACCACGCCCATCGCCTTCGAGGATCTCGACGCGATGAGTGAGGATTTTTGGGCCACGATCCTGGCGACCAACCTCCTCGGGCCGTTCCGCTGCGCCCGGGCCGCGGCCGCGACCCTCAAGGCGAGCCGGGGCGCCATCGTCAACACCGCCTCGGTGGCCGGGCTCGGGCGGCGGGGCTCCTCGGTGGCCTACGCGGCCAGCAAGGCCGGGCTGATCAACCTGACCCGCAGCCTCGCCCGGGCGCTGGCGCCCGACGTGCGGGTCAACGCGGTGGCGCCGGGCCTCGTGGCCACGCCCTGGACCGAGCCCTGGTCGGAGGCACGCAAGGCCTCGACGGTGGAGCGCACGATGCTCGGCCGCATGGCCCGGCCGGAGGACATCGCCGAGACGATCTTCTTCCTCGCGGCGGGGGCGGCCTACATCACCGGCGAGACGATCACGGTCGACGGCGGGGCGATCTGAGCCCGGGGAGGATACGATGTCGAGCACCACCGTCATCACCTGTGCCCTCACGGGCTCCTTCGACACGCCGAAGAAGAACCCGGCCGTGCCGGTGAGCCCGAAAGCCATCGCCGAGTCGGCCCTCGAGGCCGCCGCCGCCGGGGCCGCGGTGGTCCACATCCACGTCCGCGATCCCGAGACCGCCGCGCCCAGCATGGAGTTGGCCCATTACCGCGAGGTGGTGGAACGGATCCGCGACCAGAACGACAGCGTGATCCTCAACCTGACCACGGGGGCGGGGGGCCGGTTCGTGCCCGGCGATCCCGATCCGGCCGTCGCCGGCCCGGGCACCACCTTCGTGAGCCCGGAAGCCCGCACCCGGCACGTGGCGGCACTCACACCCGAGATCTGCACCCTCGACGTCGCCACGATGAATTTCGGCGAGCACCTGTTCCTCAACACCCCCGGCCACCTGCGGGCGATGGCGGGTCACATCCGGGCGGCGGGGGTGAAGCCGGAGATCGAGGTGTTCGATCTCGGCCAGATCGAGCTGGCCCGGCACCTGATCGCCGAGGGGCATCTGGCCCGCCCGCCGCTGTTCCAGATCTGCCTCGGCATTCCCTGGGGAGCGCCGGCGACACCGGAAGCCCTGGTGGCGATGCGCGCCCGGCTGCCGGAGGACGCGGTCTGGTCGGCCTTCGGCATCGGCCGGGAGGAGTTCCCGATCCTCGCGGTCGCCGCCGGCATGGGCGGCAACGTCCGCGTCGGGCTGGAGGACAACCTGTACCTGTCCCGCGGCACGCTCGCGCCGAGCAACGCCGCGCTGGTGGAGAAGGCCGTGAGCCTGCTGGCCCATATCGACCGTGCGCCGGCCACGCCCGATCAGGCGCGGGCGATCTTCGGGCTGGCGCCGCGGGGCGGTTGAGAGTCCGGTCGCCGCCGCTCACCCGTCATCACGTGCGCAGCGAAGACGGGGTGGCGCCTCGGAGAAGCGAATGCCCGTCCGCGATCACCGAAGCGTCGTCGCGGGCGGGGAAGGCGGCCCCTGACGGAACGCCCGCATCCTCACGCGTTGCCGTATCGACCGCGATCCCCCCCGGATAGTCTGCACCCTGAGAAGAACCGAGCGGCGATCAACGCCGCCGCGTTCGGACAAACAGGGAGAGAGACATGACGGTCCGCCACCACGTCGCGCGACTGCTCGGGAGCTTGTGCGCGCTCGGCGCCGGCGCCGCCTTCGCGGCCGACCTCGTCCCGGTGAAGATCGGCGTCCTGAACGACCGCTCGGGCGTCTACTTCGATTCCACCGGCGAGGGCTCGGTGGTGGCCGCCCGCATGGCGGTCGAGGACTTCAAGCCGGAGGCGCAGGGGTTGAAGGTCGAGGTCGTCTCCGCCGACCACCAGAACAAGCCCGATGTCGGCGCCTCCGTCACCCGGCAATGGTACGACCGCGACGGCGTCGACGCGGTGTTCGACGTGCCGACCTCCTCGGTGGCGCTCGCCATCGCGCAGATCACCAAGGAGAAGAACAAGGCCTTCATCAACTCGGGGGGCGGCACAGCCGACCTCACCGGCCCGGCCTGCACGCCCAACACCGTGCACTGGACCTACGACACGGCGGCGCTCGCCAACGGCACCGGCAAGGCGATGCTCAAGCGCGGCGGCAAGACCTGGTACTTCATCACAGCCGACTACGCCTTCGGCCTCGCCCTGGAGCGCGACACCAAGGCCGTGGTGGAGAAGAACGGCGGCACGGTCGTCGGCGGCGTGCGCACGCCCTTCCCGAACCCGGACTTCTCCTCGTTCCTCCTCCAGGCCCAGGCCTCGGGGGCGCAGGTGATCGGGCTCGCCGATGCCGGCCTCGACGCCGCCAACGCCATCAAGCAGGCGCACGAGTTCGGCATCCGCCAGGGCGGCCAGAAGATCGCCGCCCTGCTGATCGCCATCACCGACATCCACTCGCTGGGCCTGGAGGTGGCGCAGGGGCTCGACTTCACGGCCTCGTTCTACTGGGACCTCAACGACGGCACCCGCGCCTTCGCGGAGCGGTTCGAGAAGCGCATGCCCGGCAAGAAGCCGACCTCGTACCAGGCGGGCGTCTACGCCAGCACGCTGCACTACCTGAAGGCGGTGGCGGCCCTGCATTCGGCCAAGGACGGCGCCGCCGTGGTGGCCAAGATGAAGGAGATGCCCACCGACGACCCGCTGTTCGGCAAGGGGACGATCCGGCCGGACGGGCGCAAGATCCACCCGATGTACCTGTTCGAGGCCAAGGCGCCCTCCGAGTCGAAGGGCGCGTGGGACCTCTACAAGGTGCTGGAGACGATCCCCGCCGAGCAGGCCTTCCGCCCGATGAGCGAGGGCGGCTGCCCGATGGTGGCCGGCATGACCGCGAAGTAGGGGCCCGAGCTATCCCACCAAACCCCTCAGCCTGAGGTGCCGCGCAGCGGCCGCGAAGGAGGGCTCCAGGGATCGCGGCGGTATCGGGAGGGCTCCTTCGAGGCTTCCGCTTCGCTCCAGCACCTCAGGATGAGGGCGGGGGTCGGATGAGCGCCTCTCACGCCGCCCCGATCCGGTCGAGCGCCGCCATGGCCTCCTCCGGCAGGCTGAGCTCCGCCGCCGCGAGGTTCTCGCGCAGGTGGCCGAGGGACGACGTCCCCGGGATCAGCAGGATGTTGGGCGACCGGCGCAGCAGCCACGCGAGCGCCACCTGCATCGGCGTCGCGCCGAGCCCGGCGGCCACCTCCGACAGGGTGCCCGATTGCAGCGGGCTGAACCCGCCCAGCGGGAAGAACGGCACGTAGGCGGTGCCGGAAGCCGCGAGGGCGTCGATGAAGGCGTCGTCGCCCCGGTGGGCGAGATTGTACTGGTTCTGCACGCAGACGATGTCGGTGATCCGGCGCCCGTCCGCGACCTGACGCGGCGTGGCGTTGCTCAGGCCGATCCGGCGGATCAGCCCCCGGCGCTGGAGATCGGCCAGCACGGTGAGCGGCGCCTCGACCGGGCCCTCCGCCGGCCCGTGGACGTCGAACATCAGGCGCAGGTTGACCACGTCGAGGGCCTCGACGCCGAGGTTGCGCAGGTTGTCGTGGACCGCCTGCGTCAGCTCCGCGGCCGAGAAGGCCGGGTTCCACGAGGCGTCGGCCCCGCGCTTCGCGCCGACCTTGGTGACGATCACGAGGTCGTCCGGGTAGGGGTGCAGCGCCTCGCGGATGATCTGGTTGGTGACGTGCGGCCCGTAGAAGTCGCTGGTGTCGATGTGGTCGACGCCCGCGGCGACGGCCGCGCGCAGCACCGCGATGGCGGCGGCGCGGTCCCTGGGCGGCCCGAACACGCCCGGCCCGGCGAGTTGCATGGCCCCGTAGCCGAGCCGCTTCACCCTGCGGTCGCCGAGTTGGAACGTGCCGGCCTGCGCGATGTCGGTCATGACGGATCTCCTGTTCGCGTCCCGGATGTAGACGCCAGCGATTCGACAGATAAGCGGTGACAATCGGCACGGGCTGTGCGGATCTTCGAACAATGACCCAGGATCTCACGGACCTCGCCGCCTTCGTGACCGTGGCGCGGGCCGGCGGCTTCCGCGAGGCCGCCCGCGCCGGGGGCGGGAGCGCGTCGCGCCTCAGCGAGGCGGTGCGCCGGCTGGAGACGGGGCTCGGCGTGCGCCTCCTGAACCGCACCACCCGCAGCGTCGCGCCCACCGAGGCGGGCATGCGCCTGCTGGAGCGGCTCGGCCCGGCTTTGGCCGAGGTGGAATCCGCCCTCGACGTGGTGAACGGGTTCCGCGACCGGCCGGCCGGGACGCTGCGGCTCAACGTGCCGCTGAGCGCGGCGCGGCTCGTGCTGCCGGCCCTCGTGCCGCCCTTCCTGGCGGCCTACCCGGAGATCCGCCTGGAGGTGGTCGTCGAGGACGGGTTCGTCGACGTGCTGGCGGCGGGCTGCGACGCCGGGATCCGCTACGACGAGCGGCTGGAGCAGGACATGATCGCCGTGCCGATCGGCCCGCGGCGGCAGCGCTTCGCCACCGCCGCGTCCCCGGCCTATCTCGACCGGCGCGGCCGGCCGGAGCATCCGCGCGACCTCCTCGCCCATGCCTGCCTGCTCGGCCGGTTCCCGAGCGGCGCCCTGACGGCGCCCTGGGAGTTCGAGCGCGACGGCGACATCGTCCGGGTGGACCCGTCCGGGCCGCTGATCGTGCGGGTCGCCGCCAGCGACCTCGCGGTGGAAGCCGCGGTCGCGGGTACCGGGATCGTCCACCTTTTCGAGGACTGGCTGCGCCCGCAGCTCGCGAGCGGCGCCCTGGAGCCGGTGCTGGAACCCTGGTGGCAGGTCTTCTCCGGCCCGTTCCTCTACTATCCGGGCCGGCGGCTCTTGCCGGCGCCCCTGCGCGCCTTCGTGGATTTCGTCGGCGCGCAGGCGTCGCGCGCTAGAACCGGAGGGTGAAGGTGCCCTTCACGGCCTGATCCTGGGCGCGGGCGCCGGTCTGGCCGGTATAGGCCACACCCAGGCTCGCGTTCGGCGCCACCGCCAGATCGAGCCCGACCTGCGCCACCAGCGCGTCCCGGTCGATCGGCACGCCCGCGCTCAGGAAGGCCGGGCCCGTGCCGAACCGCAGCAGGGCCGTCGGCACCACGTCGCCGAAGGCCCGCCGGTAGCCGACCAGACCCCGCAGCGTCACCGGAAGACCCAACCCCAGCTCCAGGCCCGTCTGCGCCCGCACCCCCACGGTCGCCGCGCCCAGATCGTAGTCCCGCGCGACGCTCGCCAGCGCCGCCGCGCCCCCGGTCTCCGCGAAGGCGTCCCGCCGGATGCCGACATACGCCCCGCCGACGAACGGCTCGACGTAGGAGGCCGCCGGCGGCACCGGCACCGCGACGCCGTCCCTCGACACCAGAGCCGCCGGAGCCGGCTGGCCGAGCGCGATCCTCCAGCCGATCTCGCCGAAGCCCTGCACCGTATAGCCGCCGCCATGGCCGCTCAGCGTGTCCGACAGCCCGTACAGCACCGCCCGCCGGGTGCGCGTGTCGGTCCCGGCGTAGAGCGCTCCCAGCCGCACCGACAACGGCCCGACCTCATAGCCGCCATACAGGCCGCCGAAGCCGCTCTTGAGCGTGGCGCTCTCCGCCCGGCTCGTGCCGCCCGTCCGGCCGGCGCTGTCGAGATACGCCTCCGTGTAGCCGCCGACCACGCCGACGCGCAGCCCGTTCGACACGCGGACATCCGCGCCCGCCGCGAAGCCGGCGATCTGCCGGTCGAGGTTGAACGCGTTGCCGCCGCCCTCGGCCGTGCCGAAGGCGCCGAAGCCCTGGCCCCAGAGCCCGAACACCTGCGGGTCGAGCGTCCGCACCGGCACGCCCGCCACCACCGGCTGGCGCCCCGGCAGGTCGGCCGCGTAGGCGGCCGGCAGGGTGCCGTAATCGAGGCCGGTGCCGGGGCTGCCCCAGCGCAGGCGGTCGAGCACCGCCTCGCGCACGAAGAACGCGGTCTCGTAGGCGGTGGACACGGTGCCGGCGTGGATGTCGCCCGCCAGCGCCCGGAAGGCGTTGCCGGCCTCGGCCGTGGTGAAGGCGACCGCCGCGTCGAAGAGCCGGCCCGGGCCGGCCGCCTGGACGGCGTTGGCCGCCGCCATGCCGTTGCGGCTGGTGGCTGACGCGGCGAACGGCACGTCGTTGCGGGTGAGGGTCAGGTCGACCGCGTCGGTCCGGTAGCGCAGGCCCGGGCTGAGGAAGGCGAGGTTCGCGGTCACGCCGGCGAACTGGCCCGAGACGCCGCCGGCGGCGGAGAGGATCGTGTAGGTGGTGCGCGGGTTGTAGGCGCCCGAGGCGGCCAGCACCTGGACGGTGCCGCCCGACAGGGTGGCGCTGCCGGTGGCGGCGATGCGGTCGGCCTGGCCGGCGGCGTTGGCCTCGACCCGGTAGGTCGAGCCGGCCGCGAAGGCGGCATTGCCGGCGACGGTGAGCGTGCCGATGGAATTGCCGGGAGACACGGTGCCCCCCGAGAGCGCGCCGATCCCGCCCACCGTGCCGGAGCCGCCGAGCTCCGCCCCCGGCAGCACCGACACGACCGAGTTGGCGAGGGAGCCGTTCACCGCGAGCCGCCCGGCCTGAACCGTGGTGGCGCCGCTCAGCGTGCTGAGGCCGGTGAGCGTGAGGGTGCCTGAATTGGTCTTGGACAGGGTCCCGGAGCCCGAGATGGCGTTGGGCAGCGTCCCGTCGACGGATTGATCGACCACGAGGGCCGCGTTGTCGACGATCGCGCCCGTGCCGAAGGCGCCGGCATGGCCGACCAGCGTCCCGCCGCCGATCGTCGTGCCGCCCGCGTAGGTGTTGGCGCCGGCCAGCACCAGGGTGCCGCTGCCGAGCTTCTCGAGGCTGCCCGCGCCGCCGATATCGTTGCGCCACACATCGTAGGCCGAGAAGCCGCCCTTGGCCGCATCCTGGGTGACGCTGACGGGACCGTTGAAGGCCCCGTAGCCGTCGGCGGCGGCGAACAGGTTGATGCGGTCGTAGCCCAGGCCGTTGTCGAGGAACCCGCCGGAGGGCAGCTCGGTGGTGGCGATCACGTCGCGGCGCTGCGCCGCCGTGAGGTAGGGGAAGCGCGTCGCGAGCAGCGCCTCGGCGCCCGTCGGGACCACCGGCGGCAGATTGGTGGGTCCGACCGAGGGGAGACCGTAGGTGAGGCGCGCCGTGTAGGCGGCCTTGTTGCGCGCAGAATCGGAGAAGCGGTCGGTGGCGGGATCGACCGCGGCGTGGGCGCACCGTTCCACCGGCCCGCCGCAGGCCTGGCTCAGGTAGCTCTGGGCCTGCGCGACGGCGTCCGCCAGCAGGGTCGCGTTGGCCGGGTCGTTGAGCGCCCGGATGGCGAAGTAGGTCGCCAGCACGCGGCCGCCGATCACGTCGGTGGGCGAGTGCATCCCCGCCTCGATGCGGTTGTCACCGAGCTCGCTGGCGCGGGTGAGCAGTTCCTGGAACCGCTGCGGGACCGCGTAGGCCAGGGCGAGGGCCGAGAGGTAGGCGGCGTTGGTGTGGCCGCTCGGGAAGCCGCCATCCGTCGCGGGCGTCGGGCTCTTCTCCGGCACGAGGGAGGGCGGCACGACGAAGCCAAGGCTCTCGCCGTTCAGGCTCTGCCGCCACGGGCGCGGGTAGCTGTAGGCGTCCTTGGCCGGGCTGGTGGAGGCGTTGGTCCGGAACACGTTGACCAGCTGCACGACCTTCCCGAGGGGCGACGTCGTCACGCCGGCGCCGGTGCCCTGGTCGACATACTGGACGCGGGACGTGGTCGCGTCGAAGGCCGGGATCGTGGTGGTCGCCCCGGACCCCGCCAGATAGGCCTGGGTCAGCGGGCCGAGGCCGTCGATGACGCTGTAGCTCTGGTTGCGGCGGTCGTCGTAATAGGCGGCGACCTCCTGCGCGAGAGTCCGCTCCCGCGCCCGCTCGGCGACGATCTGGATGTTGCGCAGCAGGAGGGGCGCCCCGAGGGCCGTGGGCGATCCGGTGTCGTAGGTCCGTCCGGGGATCCAGATCCGCCCGAAGCCCGACAGGATGTCGACGCCGTTGCCCGCACCGGGCGTCTGTGCCTGGGCGCCCGAACCGAGCATCGCGACCGCCAGAGCGGCGATTGAGACCCCATATCCCCGTTTCATGATGCGCTCCCCGACACCGCCCCGTCCGGCCGGTCGCGCGCCCCATATCCAAGATCATCGATAGAAAATCGTCATATTTCGTTCAAAATCTGACGTCTTCTTGATTCGTATCCTCAGAGCAACACTCTGTAAGTCGGCTTATTTTTGGAGCCTGCACGAATATAACCGGATTTAGTCTATCGCAATATTCGTCAAGAACTGGGTTTCGGCCTTCGATTGCCGCGCACGTGCGGCCGCACCTGAACAGCCGCGCCCGAGGCCGGACGCGGTTGCAGGGGTCGGGGCCAGGCGGGGCAGGGGAGGCGGCCCGGATTGCGCCCGGGCGGATCCGGCGCCGAAGCGACCCGGCGGGATGCCGTGCGAATCGCCCGGCGGCGCGTGCGGATGCCGCCGGGACCGGCGGCCGGGCCTACTTCGGCAGTTCGAACACCGTGAGCTGCCCGCCCGGCGCCGTGTATTGCGACAGGGCCGCGTAGCCGCCGACCGCCCCCGAACCGTCGGCGGGATCGGTGAGCCCGGCCGCCAGACCGATCCCGGCCCAGCCGCCGACCCCGGAGAGCACCGCCACGTACTGCTTCCCGTCGTGCAGGTAGGTGGTGACATTGCCGACGATGCCGGACGGCGTCTTAAACCGGTAGAGCTCGTGCCCGTCCCGGGCATCGACCGCCTTCAGGTAGCCCTCCAGCGTGCCGTAGAAGACCACGTTGCCGGCGGTGGCCAGCGCCCCCGACCAGACCGAGAAGGCTTCCGGGATCGTCCAGGCGATCCGGCCCTTGGCGCCGTCCCAGGCGATGAACGCCCCGGTCCGGTCCGAGCCCTCCGGCGGGTGCAGGGTGAGCGTCGCGCCGACATAGGGCTGGCCGGGCGTGTAGGTGACCCGGAACGCCTCGTAATCCATGCACATGTGATTGGTCGGCACGTAGAACAGCCGGGTCAGGGGCGAGTAGGCCGCGGGCTGCTGGTTCTTGGCGCCCAGCGCCCCGGGGCAGATGTTCTTGGTCACCTCCTCCTCGTCGGCCTCCCCGGGCGCGTAGCGCTTGTCGACCACCGGCCGGCCGTAATCGGGGGCGGCGGGGTCCATCACGATCCGGCTGGCCCAGTTGACCGTGGGATCGAACTTCTCCGCCACCAGCACTTCGCCCGTTGCGCGGTCGAGCGTGTAGCCGAAGCCGTTCCGGTCGAAATGGGTCAGCACCTTGCGCGACCGGCCGGCGATCACCTGCTCGGTGAGGATCATCTCGTTGACGCCGTCATAGTCCCACTGGTCGTGGGGGGTCATCTGGTAGACCCAGCGGGCCATGCCCGTGTCGGCGTCGCGGGCGATGATCGCCATGGACCAGCGGTTGTCGCCGGGGCGCTGGGACGGGTTCCAGGTCGCGGGGTTGCCGGTGCCGTAATAGACGAGGTTCAGGTCGGGATCGTAGGAGAACCAGCCCCAGCTGCAGGCGCCGCCGGTCCGCCATTGGTCGCCCTCCCAGCTCGTCAGAGAGGAATCCTTGCCGATCGGGCGCCCGAGTTCGGTCGTCGTCTCCGGATCGACCAGCATGTCGGCATCGGGCCCGGTGGCGTAGGCGCGCCAGAGGCGCCGGCCCGTCGCCTGATCGTAGGCGGTGACGTGGCAGCGCGCCCCGTACTCGCCCCCCGCGAGCCCCACGATGAGCTTGCCGTGGACCGGCAGGACCGTAGCGGTGTTGGTCTCGCCCCGGCCCGGATCGCCGTTCTTCACCGACCACAGCACCCGGCCGGTCTCGGGGTCGAGGGCGACCACGGTGGTGTCGGCCAGCTGCAGGAACAGCCGCCCGTCCGCGTAGGCCAGCCCGCGGGAGACCGTGTCGCAGCACATGACGGCGATGACGCCGGCCTCCTGCCGGGGGGCGTAGCGCCACAGGATTCGGCCGTCATGGTCGAGGTCGAGGGCGTAGACCACGTTGGGGAAGGGCGTGTGCACGATCATCACGTGCCCGACCACGATCGGCGCGCCCTCGTGGCCGCGCAGGACGCCGGTGGAGAAGGTCCAGGCGACCTTCAGGCGCCCGACATTGCCGGCGTCGATCTGGGCGAGATCCGAATAGCGGGTGTTGGCGTAGTCCAGGGTCTGGAGGACCGGCGCGGGTCCGGCCGAGGCCGCGCCGGCGAGGCCGGCGAGCGGCAGGGCCGCGAGGAGGGAAGCGCGCATCCTGAAAATCCTCCCGCCGCGCGGTCGCCGGCGCACCGGATCCCGCCCGGACCGCCTCACATCCGCTGCTGGACGATGGTCTCGGCCTGGGGATCCGGCTCGTGGCCGGCCGTGCGGAGCATCGGCACCACCTCGGCCGCCTCACGGGCGACGAGGTAGCTCAGGTCGAGGCCCTCGCGGATGAAGCCGTGGCCGCGCATGTGCTCGAACAGGGCGAGCAGCGGCGCCCAGAACTCCGCCACCGAGACCAGCACCACCGGCTTCCGGTGCCGCCCGAGCTGCGCCCAGGTCAGCTGCTCGACCAGCTCTTCCAGGGTGCCGATGCCGCCCGGCAGGGTCACGAAGGCATCCGAGTGCTCGAACATCAGGCGCTTGCGGGTGTGCATGTCGGGCACCACCACGGTCTCCTGGACGTCCGCCAGCATGTGCTCCCGCGCCTGGAGGAAATCCGGGATGATGCCGGTGACGTGGCCGCCGGCGGCGAGCGCCGCCCGGGCGACCGTTCCCATCAGGCCGACATCGCCGCCGCCGTAGACGAGGCGCATCCCCGCCTGCGCGAGCGCGGTCCCGAGGACCTCCGCGGCCTCGCGGAAGGCCGGGTCGCGGCCGAAGCCGGAGCCGCAATAGACACAGACTGTCCTCACCGGGGCCATCCGGCGCCCTCCTCGCGCGTCCGTTGCGAGCCGTCCAGAACACGCCCCGCGCCCGGCACTCCACGCGCCAAACTGCTGAATTCGCGGGGGATTCGCCCGCCTGGACGGCGGGACGGCTTGGTGTCAGGACCATGTACGGTATTATGGGCGGCGCCGTCGACGGTTTTCGCGCGGGGCGGCCCGACGGGCGGCGGCAGGATCAGGGGAGGCCTTCGTGGCGATGTCGAGACAGGTGCGGCGCAGTCTCGCCCTGGCGCTCGCCGGCCTTCTCGGCGGACTGGGACTCGTGCTGGCGCTGTTCGGCGGCGATTCCCTGCGGCGGCTCACCGGTCGGCCCGGTCCGGACGCCCCCGCGCCGAGCGCCAGCCTGCGCGGCCTGACCGATCCGGGCGCCGTGGCCGGTCGCCCCGACCCGACCATCGACTTTCGCGACGACAAGCCGGGCCGGGCGAGCCCGGCGCCGGGGGCGGGCAACATGGCCGCCCGCCCGCAGGATCCCCGCGCCGCCGCACCCGGAGCGCCGCAGGCCGGCCCAAGCCCGGATGCGCGCCTGCCGGACGCCGCCGAGGCGCCGCGCTTCGACATCGTCCGGGTCGAGCCGAACGGCGACGCCGTGGTGGCCGGCCGCGGTGCGCCGGATGCCGGGATCGAGATGCTGGTCGACGGCAGGCCGGTGGCCCGGGCCAAGGCCGACGCCAACGGCCAGTTCGCGATCGTGCCGCCGGCCCTGCCGGCGGGGGCCAGCACCCTCCGCCTGCGCATGACCGGCAAGGACGGGCGCGCGACCGAGTCGCAGCAGAGCGTCGCGGTGGATGTCGCCCCCGGCCGGGATCGCCAGCCCCTGGTGGCCCTGACCGCCCCGGACGCCGCGACCGTAGTGCTGTCGCAGCCCGGCGCCCCCGGCGCGACGGCCGACGCCAAGGCGGGAGGCAAGGCGGGAGGCAAGGCGGATGGCAGGGCCGGATCCAAGCCCAGCTCTCAGCCCGGCTCTCAGCCCGGCTCTCAGCCCAGCACCGAGCCCGGCTCCAGGGCCGCCGACCCTGCGCAGGCCGCGCGGCCGGCCGGGAGCGGCGAGACCCGCGAGGCCGCGGCGCCCGGGTCGGCGCCGACCCGGATCGTCAGCGTGGACGTGCAGGGGAACGGCCGCCTGTTCGTGACGGCCACCGGTACGCCGGGAGCCAGGATCCAGCTCTACCTCAACGACACGCTGATCGCCCCCGGCAGCATCGGGCCGGACGGCCGGGCGACCTTCACCATCGGGCGCGGTCTCAAGTCCGGCCAGTACCAAGTGCGGATCGATGAGGTCGACCCGGCCACCGGCAAGGTCGCCAGCCGCGCGGCGGTGCCCCTGTCGGTGCCCGAGCCGGCGCAGCTCGCCGCCCGGGAACCCGCCGAGCCCGCGCCCTCGGCCGCCCAGGACGGGGCGCGGGCCCCGGACGCGCGGGCCGGCGACGCCCGCGACGGGGCCGATCGGGACCGGCCGGCCGCGGCCTCGCCCCCGGCCGCCGGATCGAGCCCCCTGGTGGCCGACATGGCGGGGCCGAACCGGGCCGGGACGGTGTTCGTGCCGGAGATCAGCACGGCCCGGATCACCCGCGGCGACAATCTGTGGCGCATCAGCCAGCGCACCTATGGCCGGGGCGAGCGCTACACGGTGATCTACGACGCCAACCAGAACCAGATCCGCGATCCGGACCTGATCTATCCGGGCCAGATCTTCGTGCTCCCCGCCGACAAGCGCGGCTGAGCGGCTTCGGGGCCTGCCCGACCGTCCTCAGGGCCGCCGGGGCGGCCTGAAACGCCGGAGCTCCAGACCACGACCTCGTCCTGGGGTGCCCGCGCGCGGGCCTCGCAGGAGGGCTCCGGAATCCCGATCGCCGTTCGGGGTGAAGCCCAGGGACGGGACGGGTCCCCGCGCGCAAGGCGCCCGGACCGCCTCCGGTCGATGCCGCCGAACCGTCGTCACGCGCACCGCCGTGACCGCGGGGGGCACAGCCCGGGCAGAGCCGGGTAACGACGGGCACCGGCGCCGTCCGCAGACCCGCCTCACTCCACGACCTGATCGTCGCCCGCAAACGCCAGGCGGCGCAGGCTGCGCAGCGCCCCGTCGAGGTCCGCGCGGGACGGGGAGGCCAGGGCGAGGCGCACCGCGTTCGGCGCGTGGCCGGGATGGACCGCGAAGGCCGAGGCCGGGAGGAGGGCGATGCCCTGGCGCAGGGCCGCGGCCGCGTAGGCCTCGGCCCGCCACGTCTCGGGCAGTTCCAGCCAGAGGTGGTAGGCTTGCGGATCGCCGACCACCCGGAGGTCGGCGAGCGCGGCCCGGGCCAGAGCCTGCCGGGCCGCCGCATCGTGGCGCTTGGCCTCGGCCAGCGCCGCCGCCGAGCCCCCGGCCATCCAGTGCATGCCGGCCGCGAGCGACAGGCCGAGCACCGTCCAGGCCCCCTGGCGGACGGAGGCGGCGAGCCGGTCGGTCAGGGCAGGCGGCGCGGCGATCAGGCCGACCGTCAGGGCCGGCATCACCCGCTTCGACAGGCTGTCCACGAAGATCACCCGGTGCGGTACGAGGCCGGCCAACGGCGGCGCCTCGGCCAGGAAACTGTAGACCGCGTCCTCGATGGCGATGAGCCCGGTGCGATCCAGGACCTCCGCCAGGGCGGCCCGCCGCGCCGGCCCCATCGTGGCGCCGAGGGGATTGTGCAGGGTCGGCTGGAGATAGACGCCGCTCAGCGGGGTCGCCCGGTGGGCCTGGAGCAGCGCCTCGGGACAGACACCCTCGGCATCCATCGCCAGCGGGATCAGCGTGATCCCGAGCCGCGCCGCGATGCCCTTCACCCCCGGATAGGTCAGGGGCTCGCAGCCGATCCGCTCGCCGGGCGCCGCCAGGGCCGCCAGGGCGGCGGCGAGCGCCTGCCGGCCGTTGCCGGTGAACAGGATATCGGCGGGATCGGGGGCGTAGCCCTCCCGGGCCAGGAACCCGGCGGCGACGGCCTGCGCCCGCGGCGTGCCCGCGGGCCCGTACTGGCTGAAGCCGATCTCGGCGCCGCTGCGGGCCAGCGCCGCCAGGGTCTCGGACAGGACCGCCTCCTGCTCCGGCAGGCGCGAATGGGTCCGCTGCAGGTCGAGGGCCGCCGCGGGCGGCTCCGGCCGGAGCAGGCCGACCTGCCCCGGATCGCTGCGGACATAGGTGCCCCGCCCGACCTCGCCGGTCACCAGCCCCCGGCGGGCCAGTTCCGCGTAGACCCGGCTCGCCGTCGAGACCGCGATGCCCCGGGCGTAGGCGAAGTCCCGCTGCGGTGGCAGCCGCGCCCCGGGGCGCAGCCGGCCCGCCGCAATGTCGGCGGCGATCGCGTCGGCGACGGAGCGGTAATCCGCGGCGCGCATCATTGCTCCGAGGTCAATGTTTCGATTGATCCGAGATGTGTATCGGATCAATGCTCCGCCAGCAATCCCGGCCGGACTGCATCCCCGCCATCGGATCGACCGCGATGCCCGCCGTCACATTGTCTTCGTCACCCGCCCTTCGCCGCCCCGCCGCGCGCCCGTCCCTGCTCCGGACGTGGCTGAATCGGATCCGCACCCGGCGCGCCCTCGCGGCGCTCCACCCCGATCAGGCCCGGGATGCCGGCCTGGAGCCGTGGGCGCTGCGCATCGAGATCGCGAAGCCGTTCTGGCGGGCGTGACGGGTGCCCTGCGCGCAGCGCGGGTGATCCCGCGCCGCCCCGCGCCTATATGCGGGACTCAGCATTCCCTCCCGACAGAACCCGCATGACCGACAAGACCGCGCCTCAGGCCGGGCCGCCTCTCCCGGCCGAGCGCCCCGGCCTGATCGCCACCTACCGCCGGCTCTGGCCGCATCTCTGGCCCCATGGCCGGCCCGACCTGCAGCGCCGCGTCTTCCTGGCCTTCGGCCTGCTGCTCGCCGCCAAGCTGGTGACGATGGTGACGCCGTTCACCTTCAAGTGGGTCACCGACGCGCTGGTCGCCGCCGTGGGGGGCAAGGACGCACCGGTGCCCACGGGGCTGCTCGCCGCGCCGATGCTCTTGATCGCCCTCTACGGCGTCTCGCGGATCGCCATGTCGGCGCTGACCCAGGTGCGCGACGGTCTGTTCGCCAAGGTGGCGATGCATGCGGTGCGGCGCCTCGCGCTCCAGACCTTCGAGCACATGCACCGGCTGTCCCTGCGCTTCCACCTGGAGCGCAAGACCGGCGGCCTCACCCGGGTGCTGGAGCGCGGCCGCGCCGGCATCGAGGAATTGTCGCGCCTGATGGTGCTGACGCTCGTGCCGACCATCGTCGAGTTCGTGCTGGTGCTCGGCGTGCTGGCCTACGAGTTCAGCTGGACCTACGCGGCGACCGCCTTCGTGACGGTCGCGGCCTATCTCGCCTTCACCTACAAGGCGACCGAGTGGCGGATCGCCATCCGCCGCCGGATGAACGCCTCGGACACGGACGCCAACACCAAGGCGGTCGATTCGCTGCTCAATTACGAGACCGTCAAGTATTTCGGCGCCGAGCGCCGCGAGGCCGCCCGCTACGACGAGTCGATGGCGCGGTACGAGAAGGCCTCGACGCAGACTTACGTGTCCCTGGCGGTGCTCAATGCCGGGCAGGCGGTGATCTTCACCCTGGGCATGACCGTGGTGATGTGGCTCGCCGCCCGGGACATCCTGGCCGGGCGCACCACGATCGGCGGCTTCGTGCTCGCCAACACCATGCTGGTGCAGCTCTCGATGCCCCTCAACTTCATGGGCATGATCTACCGCGAGATCAAACAGGCGCTCATCGACATCGACGACATGTTCCGCATCCTCGGGCAGAACCCCGAGATCGCCGACCGGCCGGGCGCCGCGCCGCTCGCGGTGGCGGGCGGCACGCTGCGGTTCGAGGATGTCCGTTTCGCCTACCATCCGGAGCGGCCGATCCTGCGCGGCGTCTCCTTCGCGATACCGGCGGGCCAGACGGTGGCGGTGGTCGGGCCCTCGGGGGCGGGCAAGTCGACGCTCTCGCGCCTGCTGTTCCGGTTCTACGAGCCGCAGGGCGGGCGGATCAGCATCGACGGGCAGGACATCGCGGCGGTGACGCAGGAATCCCTGAGGGCAGCCATCGGCATGGTCCCGCAGGACACGGTGCTGTTCAACGACACGATCGGCTACAACATCCGCTACGGCCGGGCCGACGCCACCGACGCGGAGCTGCGCGAGGCGGCCCGGCTCGCGCAGATCGACCGCTTCGTCTCGAGCCTGCCGGAGGGCTACGACACGCCGGTGGGCGAGCGCGGCCTGAAGCTCTCGGGCGGCGAGAAGCAGCGGGTCGCCATCGCCCGGACCATCCTCAAGGCGCCGCCGATCCTTGTGCTCGACGAGGCGACCTCGGCGCTCGATTCCTTCACGGAGGCGGAGATTCAGTCGGCGCTGGACCGGGTCAGCCGCGGCCGCACCACCCTGGTGATCGCCCACCGGCTGTCCACGGTGGTCAACGCCGACGCGATCCTGGTCCTCGACCACGGCCGCATCGTCGAGCGCGGCACCCATGCGGAGCTGCTGGAGGCCGGGGGCGTCTACGCGGCGCTCTGGGACCGCCAGCGGGAGGCCGATGCGGCCCTGGAGGTTCTGCAGCGCGCCGACGCACCGGTGGCGCCCCGGCCCGGGCAGGCGGCCCTGCCGGAGACCGAAGCCGCGGAGTGACCGGACGGACACAAGCGGACCGTGCCGAGCGGCCCGGGTGCAACCGGAGGCGGCAGCGGCCGTTTGCCGGACATGCCGCACTTCTATCTCCACATCCGTGACGGCCAGTGGCTGATCGAGGATCTCGACGGCGCCGACCTGGCCGACCTCGACGCCGCCCGCGCCGAGGCCGAGCGCTCCGCCCGCGCGCTCTTGGAGATCCAGCGCGTCGACGGCGCGGTGCTGGCCGGCCAGTCCTTCGAGATCGCCGACGCGTCGGGTGCGGTGCTGGCGGTGGTCCCCCTCAAGGACGTGCTGGAGCTGCCCTGATCCCGCGGGATGCCTCGCATCCGCGCCCGCGTCCCGCGGTGCCGGAGCGCGGCGAAGGCCGCGAAGGAGGCCTCCGGCCGGGCGCGCGATCCCTGAAGCCCTCCTTCGCGGCCGCTCCGCCGGGGCAATCCCCTAGGACCGCGACCGCACCCGGACCCCGAGCAGCGCCTCGAACGGCAGGACCATGGCGCCCTTGTCCCGGTCGCCGTGTCCCTGGCGCAGGGCGGTCTGGTAGGTGACGGTGGCGGCCGCGGTGACCGGCATCGGGAAGCCGTTCTCCGCGGCGATCGCCGCCGCGGCGACGAGGTCCTTGTAGGCCGCCCCCATCGGATAACCCTCGTCGAAGCGGCCCTGGAGGATGCGCGGCACGAAAAACTGCGCCGCGTAGCTCCGGCTCGTGCCCGTGGTGACCACCTGGGCGACCTGATCCGGGTCGAGCCCCAGGGCGACGGCCATCGGCAGCACCTCGGCGAGCGCCGCGATGTTGATGTCGTAGAGCACGTTGTTGATCGTCTTGGTGAGCTGGCCGGCCCCGGCCGGCCCCATAGCGAGGATGGTCGTGCCGATCCGCGCCAGCAGCGGGCGCACCCGCGCCACCGCCCCGGCCTCGCCGCCGCACATCACGGTGAGCGTCCCGGCCTCGGCACCGGCCGGCGCCCCGGAGACCGGCGCATCGACGAAGGCGCGCCCGGTCGCCGCCACGGCGCGGCCGATCGCCAGGGCCTTGGCGTGGGCGATGGTGCTGAGGTCGACCACGACTGCCCCGGGGGCGAGGCGCTCCGCCAAGGCGCCGGTGCCGAAGAGCGCCGCCTCGACCGCGTCGCCGTCCGGCAGACACAGGAACAGCACGTCGGCGCCGGCGGCCTGACCGGGATCGGTCGTGGCGACGAGCCCCGGCGTGTCGAGACCGGCGAGGCGCCGCGGATCGCAATCGATCGCGACGAGCGTCTCGGCGTCGGAGTCCCGCTTGGCCGCGAGGTTGCGGGCGATGGGATGCCCCATCGCGCCGAGGCCGAGAAGGGCGAGGCGCGCGGCCATGCGGGTGTCCCTGTTCCGGGTGTCCGGCCGCCCGCCCGTCCGTACGGGGGGAGGCGCCGCGCCAGCATGTCGCCGGACGGGGCCGTCTTCCAGCCCCGTCTCCGGCATTCGTGGGACGCGCGTCATTTCAGGGCCGCGCAGCGGGACCCGGCTCCGGAGGCTGCTCCGGTCGGGACACCTGCGCCGGTCCCCTCTCCCGTGCGGGAGAGGGGACCCGAATTCCCTGTGCTCGCGTCCCGCCCTCCAGCGCGGCCGCGCGGGGACGATCAGGCGCACCGGAACGGCGGACGGGGGCCAGGGATGCGTGGAGTTGCGCCGCGCCGTTGTTCCCTCGCCCGAGAAATCGGTCTACACGGCCGCTCCCCCGAAATTGCTTACCTGCCGCGTATGCAGGACTGAGCCCGGAGACGCTCGAACCATGCCGATCCTCACCTTCCCCGATGGCAACACCCGGGAGATTGCCGCCGGCACCACCGGCCGCGCCGTGGTCGAGGGCATCGCCAAGTCGCTGGCCAAGCGCACCGTCGCCATGGCGCTCGACGGCACGGTCGCCGACCTCGACGACCCGATCGCGGGCGACGCCCGCATCGAGTTCCTCGACCGCACCGACCCGCGCAGCCTGGAGCTGATCCGACACGATTGCGCCCACGTGCTCGCCGAGGCGGTGCAGGCGCTCTGGCCGGAGACGCAGGTCACGATCGGCCCGGTGATCGAGAACGGCTTCTACTACGACTTCCATCGCGAGACCCCGTTCACGCCCGAGGACTTCCCGAAGATCGAGGCGAAGATGCGCGAGATCATCGCGCGCGATACTCCCTTCACCAAGGAAGTCTGGACGCGCGAGGACGTGCGCGCCCTGTTCGCCGGCAAGGGCGAGGGCTTCAAGGTCGAGCTGGTCGACGCGATCCCGCCGGGCGAGGATCTGAAGATCTACCGGCAGGGCGAGTGGTTCGACCTCTGCCGCGGCCCGCACATGACCTCGACCGCCAAGGTCGGCACCGCCTTCAAGCTGATGAAGGTCGCGGGCGCCTACTGGCGCGGTGATTCGAACAACCCGATGCTGACCCGCATCTACGGCACCGCCTGGGCGAGCCAGGCCGACCTCGACGATTACCTGCACCGGCTGGAGGAGGCCGAGCGCCGGGACCACCGCCGCCTCGGCCGCGAGATGGACCTGTTCCACTTCCAGGAGGAGGGGCCGGGCGTCGTCTTCTGGCACGCCAAGGGCTGGACGATCTTCCAGGAGCTGATCGCCTACATGCGCCGGCGCCTGCGCGGCGACTACGCCGAGGTGAACGCCCCGCAGATCCTCGACAAGGCCCTGTGGGAGACCTCCGGCCACTGGGGCTGGTACCGGGAGAACATGTTCGCCGCGCAGTCGGCCGGCGAGGAGGCCGAGGACAAGCGCTGGTTCGCCCTCAAGCCGATGAACTGCCCGGGCCACGTGCAGATCTTCAAGCACGGCCTGAAATCCTACCGCGACCTGCCCCTGCGCATGGCCGAGTTCGGGATCGTGCACCGCTACGAGCCGTCGGGCGCCATGCACGGGCTGATGCGCGTGCGCGGCTTCACGCAGGACGACGCCCACGTCTTCTGCACCGAGGACCAGCTCGCCGACGAGTGCCTGAAGATCAACGACCTGATCCTCTCGACCTACGCGGATTTCGGCTTCGACCAGATCGTCGTGAAGCTCTCGACCCGGCCCGAGAAGCGCGTCGGCTCCGACGCCCTCTGGGACCATGCCGAGGAGGTGATGACCCGGGTTCTGGCCCAGATCGAGGAGCAGTCGGCCGGCCGGATCAAGACCGCGGTGAACCCGGGGGAGGGCGCGTTCTACGGGCCCAAATTCGAGTACGTGCTGCGCGACGCCATCGGCCGCGACTGGCAGTGCGGGACCACGCAGGTGGACTTCAACCTGCCCGAGCGGTTCGGCGCCTTCTACATCGACGCCGACGGCGCGAGGAAGCCGCCCGTCATGGTCCACCGGGCGATCTGCGGCTCGATGGAGCGCTTCACCGGCATCCTGATCGAGCATTTCGCCGGGCATTTCCCGCTCTGGCTGGCGCCCGTGCAGGTGGTGGTGGCGACGATCACCGGCGAGGCCGACGCCTACGCCCGGGACGTCATCCGAACCCTGGAGCGGGCCGGCCTGCGGGTCGAGGCGGATCTCCGCAACGAGAAGATCAACTACAAGGTCCGCGAGCACTCGCTGGCCAAGGTGCCGGTCCTCCTCGCCCTCGGGAAGCGCGAGGCGGAGGAGCGGACGGTCTCGATCCGGCGGCTCGGCAGCCAGCAGACCCGCACCCTGCCTCTGACCGACGCCGTGGCGGCCTTCGTGGCGGAGGCGACCGCCCCGGATATCCGCCGCGCCCAGGCGGTGGCCGAGACGGTCCCGACCAGCGACACCGTCCTCGACGGCCATCACGGCGTGCACGACGCGCCGTGATCGCGCGGCGGCCGGATCGACCCGCCCGGCCTGCGCCGCCGGGCGGACGCGGAAACCGGCTTGGCCGACGGCCGGCATCCGCGCGCCGGGACCTCGTCCGGGGCCCTGGACAGTCTTGAGGCGCATCCACGCGACCGTCTCAACTTCCGGATGGTGCGACCGCGCCAAGGATCGTTGAACGCGAATTGATTTCGTCAAGGTTGGCGAAAGGAATCCCATTCTATGAGGACAAGGGATTAATTTCCGAGCCGGCTCGATCCGGCGACCGCGCGACGTGGTCGGGTTGCTTCGGGGGAATGGCCATGACGGCGCGGGTGGGCAGGGCGGCGATGAAGCTGGCGCGGCGCTATCCTCGGGCTGTCCGTGGCCGGCGCCAGGACGGCCTCGGCCGCGGACGCACCCTCGGACCCGGTCTGGTCCGGGCCCTGGATTCCCTGCCGCACGGCCTGTGCGTGTTCGATGCCGCCGACCGGCTGCTGTTCATGAGCGACGGGTTCCGGCGCCTCTTCGGGTCGGCCGCGAACCGGATCCGGCCCGGCCTGCATGCCCGGGAGGTCGATGCCGCGAGCGCGGCCGGGCCCCTCCCGTCCGACCGGGATCCGAACGGGCTCTGGGCGGCGTGCCGGCGGCTCCGCGCCCGGGGCACGACCGATGCGGTGGTGCAGACGCTTCCGGACGGGCGCCAGATCGCGCGCACGCTGCACCCGCAGGCCGGCGGCGGCTGGACCGCCCTGTGGGAGGACGTGACCGAGCGCCGCCGGACGGAGTCGCTCCTGCGCTACATGGCCCACCACGACCCGCTGACCGGATTGCCGAACCGCTACCTGTTCGCGGCCCGGCTCGACCGGGCCCTGGCGCGCCGCGACGGCGTGCCCTGCGCCTTGCTGTCCATCGACCTCGACGGCTTCAAGCCGGTCAACGACCGTCACGGTCACGCCATGGGCGACGCGCTCCTGCGGCAGCTGGCCGAGCGCCTCCGGGAGGGGTTGGGGGCGGCAGACATCGCCGCGCGGCTCGGGGGCGACGAGTTCACCATCCTCCTGGGCGACGCGGCGCCGGCGCCGGCGCTCGGCTTCGCCCTGCACCTCCACGCGCGCCTCGCCGCCCCCTACGATCTCGGTGCGGGATCCCCGATCCGCGTGGGCGCCGCGATCGGCGTGGCCTGCGCACCCCTGCACGCCACGCGGGCGCAGGCCCTGGCGGAGCGGGCCGACGCGGCGATGTACACGGCCAAGCGGCTCGGCCATCCGTGCCTGTGGGACGAAGCGCTGATTCTCGGGCCGACGGATACCGGACGCGGAGCCCCGGCCTGAGGCGGCCGCACCCCGACGTGCCGCGGAGCACGCCCGCCGCGAAAGCTTGGGCTTATCTCTTCCCCATACCGCGAAGACAGTCGCGAGCCGGAGGGAGATCGACGATGAGCTGGACCAACCGCATCACCCTGGCCCTCACCCTGGCGGGTGGCGCCATCGCGCTGACCCTGTACGCGCAGGCCCTGTCCCTGCCGGCGCATTTCGTCTGAGCGGCGCCGCCGGACCTGCGGGCGGGGAGGCGCTCAGCGCGCCTTCTCGTGCTCCCCGAGGCCCACGGCCTTGTAATCGTAGGTCGGGTAGAACTCGGTGCGATACGCGCCCCAGGCCGTGTCCTCGAGGACGCGGTTGACCTCGCGCAGGCGGGATGCGGGCAGCCGCAGCACGATGATCTGCCCGATCCCCATGACGACGGTCCAGGAGACGACCTCGATGCCCGGAGGCGGGAAGGCCTTGTAGAATCCCTGCCGGGCGAGCTGCGCGTTCAGGTCCGCCAGCGGGCGCGATTGGTCGTGGCGCAGGAAGACCGTCAGCATCACGGCGTTGTCGGCCGTGGCCGAAGCCGTGCCCGCCGGCGGGGGCGGTGCGGTCTGCGCCGTCGCCCATCCGGCCGAGCCGAGAAGCATGAGCGCTGCCGCGAGGGCACGGGCCGGACCTGTCGAACGTCGCATGTGATGCCCCTGTCTTGGACCCGTGCCGGCCTCCGACACCGCGCCGGAGGGCGCGCCGTCAGCCGGTTTCAACATCGTAAGAGAGGCGCAGCCGCAGGCGGACCGCGCCCTGCTCGTCGCGCACGGCGATGACGTAGTCCTGCCGCTGCACCGGATCGGTCAGCCCCTGCGCGACCCGGGTCAGCAATCGAACCGCCTTCGCCCGCGCCGCGGCAAGATCGGGCAGATCGAAGCCGTCCCGATCGCGAATCAGGTTGGCGCCGTCGTGGAGATCGATGAAATAGCGGGGCACGGATGCGGGCTCAGCGAGCGCGGAAGCGCGCAGGTATCGACCGCCGGTGTTTCTACGTAGTTTCCCGCGGGCCGCACTGCGCGGTCCTCCGTGTCGCATCCCGAGACGCGGCCGGGATCAGTTCCCCAGAAGAGTCTCGGCAAAATCTTCCGGAACCTCCCCGAACTGGCCGAGGATCGTGACGCCTTCCAGTTCTCCGGTCTCGTCGTCCGCGACGATCTTGAGGGCCGCCGCGCCCGGCATGCGGGCGGCCAGCGCCTCCGCCTTCTTGAGGGCGCCGAACTCGCTCTGGGCGGGCTCCTGACGGGCGGGCCGCAGGCGTTTCCGATGCAGCTCGAACGGCTGCACGAGGAAGGTGGTCCTCAGGGTCATTCCGGTCTCCTCGGCGCAGCCGGCGATCGCGAGGCCGACGGCTCGCTCGCCTACAGGCTGCGTGTGGTCACCCCAAGGGCGAGCAGGACGTAGGCACCGATGAAGAACCATTGCCGGTGCGCCACGACCGTTTTACCGACCATGGGGATGCGCGTGTACAGGCTGGCGACGGCAAGGCCGATCAACACGGCCGACACCAGGAACGTGAGCAGGCGCGGGGCGGAGAGCGTGGGCATGGCCCATGCTCGCGCCGGCACGCTTACCGGACCGTTACCGGTCGAGCCCCGGAACGAGGGGGCGTTGCGCCGTCAGCGGCCCCTGGGTGCCCGGAAGCAGTCCGACCTCGGCGAGCCACAGAACCGCGATCGCTCCGGCCAGCAGCGTCGCGAGCGAAGCGAGGCGCCCGGTCCACCGCCGGAGGACGATCATCACGACCACGACGGCCAGCAGGGCGATGAGAAGCACGAGCATCAGCATGGCCGCGCCATGCCACGCCCCGGCCGCCGCGTCACCGCAGAAGACGATGCAGCCCCCGGCCGACAGAGACGCGCAAGCTCCGAAGCCGCGAGACTCGCCTTCTGGTCGTTCCGCAGAGTGGAAACACTACCGCAGTCGATAGGCTTCGCCGGGCCGCGCAAGAAAGTTCTCCATCGCCGATTGCCAGATCTACCTTCCAGCTGTCCGCCGCGCGCACGCCAGTCATCCGCAGGATGCCCCGCGCCAAACGCTTTTGTAACTTGCATTCAGCGCTCAAAAGTAGCAGATCCCTCGTGAGGGGCACATCAGGAATCTTGCAGTGACAGAGGAAACCACAGGGCCCAACTCGAATTTCATCGAGCTGGCGGGCGACATCGTCGCCGCCTACGTGTCGAACAATCCGGTTCCGGCCTCGGAGCTGCCGGCCCTGATCGCGCGGGTGCACGGCGCGATCAGCGGGCTCGTCGCCGGGACCCTGACGCCGGAGACCGGGGCGGCGCCCCAGGCCGATATCGAGAAGCCGAGCGCGGCCCAGATCCGCAAGTCGGTCCGGCAGGACGGGATCGTCAGCTTCATCGACGGCAAGACCTACAAGACGCTGAAGCGTCACCTGACCAGCCACGGCCTCGATCCGCGCAGCTACCGGGACCGCTACGGCCTTCCGGCCGACTACCCGATGGTCGCCCCCAGCTACGCCGAGCAGCGCTCCGCCCTCGCCAAGGCGATCGGCCTGGGCCAGCCCGGCGCCATGGCCGAGCGTGAGCGCAAGGGCCGCAAGGCAGCCTGAAGGCGGACATCTCCGGGGGTGCCCCATGCGGGGCGCCCCCGCAACGCTCCGCGGAGCCACGCGCATCGCGCCGCTGCGGCCGGAACGGCCCGCAGCCTTTGGCCGCCGGAACGCACCGAAACCGTTGCATCACCGCCACACGCCTCCAAGACATCGCAGGACACGGACAAGCTGCCACACTCTGCACAAAGCTGATGCGCACGCCGGAGCCCAGGGATGTTACCGAGGGGTTCGGCGAGATGAAGCGAGAGCAGACGATGACGAGTTCGGTCGTGCCGTTCCCGGCGCATATCGCGCCCGCGGTCGCGGACGAGGACACCGCGTCGATCATCGCCGTGTTGCAGGATCAGCTGGCGCTGGCCCGCGAGGGCCGTTTGCGCTCGGTGGCGGTGGTCTCCGTCTCGGCGGACGGCGAGGCGATCGGCACGCAATGGTCCTGCAAGGGCTCCGACATCAGCAACCTGATCGGCAAGCTGACCGTCCTGACCCATGACATGATGGCCGCCCGGAAGTGAGCGACGGGCTCTCGCGGGTGCGCCCGCGAAACGAGCCCACAGGGCCGCGCGGATGCGCGGGCACTGTCCGCCCGCTGCGGCGTTCCAGAGGCGTGGTCCGGTCCCGGACCGAAGGAAGGCCTCCGGATGACTCGTGCTCTTCTGCTCCCCGCGTTACTGGCCGCGGCCGTCCTGCCCGCCGCGGCTGCGGCGGCCGAAGACCCGAAGGACGCCACGCGCACCGAGACGATCGCGGGTCTCGTGCGGATCGTCGGCGCGCAAGCCGGCATCGTTCTCTACTGCCGCAAGTTCTACACCGTCGATGATACGGTCTCCGAAGGCTTGTCCCGCACGGTCCGCCGGGCACTCGACGTTTCCCTCGGCCACCGGCAGGCGCAGACCGTCATCGCCGCGGAAGGCCGGCGCGTCGCGGAGGAGATCGCCGCGGTGGGTGCGGAGCAATGGTGCGCCGATCAACGCGAGATCCTGAATACAGACGGCGTCCGCGTCTTCATCGACTGAGCCCGCTGGGGGCCGGCCCTGCGCTCAGCCCCCACGACATCGACAGCCCTCGCGACAGATCTTCCACGAGGCCCGCGCCCAGAATAGATGAGGGCGGCAGACCGACTTTATGTTCCG
This sequence comes from Methylobacterium sp. XJLW, assembly GCF_003254375.1. Lineage (NCBI taxonomy): Bacteria > Pseudomonadati > Pseudomonadota > Alphaproteobacteria > Hyphomicrobiales > Methylobacteriaceae > Methylobacterium > Methylobacterium sp. XJLW. Next base: position 4,701,336 of record NZ_CP016429.1, read on the forward strand.
CAATGCAGAACAGATTATGATCTTGTTCGCCCGTTCTTCGTCTGTCATGTTTTGACGACGGATGAAACTGAACAGATCAAGCCGGTCGCACTCGTCCGTACAAGAGCCCGAAGGGCCGCGAGACCGGCGGAGAAGGAAACGCCATGTCCCGACCGCTCTATCTGGCCCTCGCCCTCGTCCTATGCGGGGCTGCCGTCACGCTGTTCGCCTTCATGCGCGCGCCCCAGTCGAAGGAATTCGCCGGGTGGGATGTCGCCTTCATGAGCGGCATCGGCGCGGTCGCCCTGGGCTTTCTCACCACCCTCGTCGAGGTCGTCACCGGCTAGGACCGGCACCGGATCGATACGCAAGCCGCGACCGGTGCGACGCATACGAGGCCGACACGCCGGTCACGGCTTCATCGCCCCCTTTCTGCTGGGCGGCCGGCGCGGCACAGGCCACGCGGTCGCCCGATCGCACCGCGCCCGAAGCCCGCTGAATTCACAGTTCGGCGGGCATCCCGACAATTCGATGCATTTCGCAAACCCTGTCTGAACCCGGGTGTCCGATCCTGTCGGACAGAGGTTTGTCGAGGCGGTGATGTTCGAACGACGCAGCGCTCCGCGCACGATCCTGAACGAGACCGGCAGCATCTCGGTGGACGAGCATCGAAGCCTGCCCTGCATCGTCTACGATCGGTCGGCCGGCGGCGTGCGGATCGCGCTTCCGGACACCGAGATCGTGCCGGATCGCTTCATCCTCAGTATCGACGCGAGCAACGAGATCCTCGTCTGCCAGGCCATCTGGCGCAAGGCGGACGAGATCGGGGCGACCGCGGACGTACCCGAGACGGCTCGGTCGGGCGGCTGGACGATGCTTCACGAGCTGGAGCGGGCCTGAAGGCGGCCGAAGGCCGGTCCGCCCCGCAGCGAGGCCGCGCGGCCCGAAGTGGCCCTTCGCATCGGATCATCGCGCCGGTCGGCGCGCCGGGGCACCGTGGAGCCGGCTCGCGTCAGTCCCAATCGATGTTCAGAGAGCGCTCGAAGGCGGCCGCGGACAGTTCCTTGCCCTTCGGGTCGGCGACCGTGATCTCGCGGAAGCCGCGCCGGGCCAGTTCCCAGGTCTTCTCCATGGCTTGCTCGTCAGTCCCGCAGGCGAACGTCATGACGCGCCCGGACGGATCAATCCCCTTGACGGTGAACACGTCTCTCTCCCTGCTCTCACCTCCCATATAGAGGCGCGTCCCGCATCGCGCCTCCCGCCATCGTGAGAGACACGGGGGCCCGTCGCGTCGTTCCGCGCAGGGCGGGCCCTCAACACGGAGCGATGGGCCATCATCGGCCCGCCGGCGCGCGGGATTCGCCCGTGAGACGCGAAACCGAGATCCGACCGGTCGTTGCACGGTACGGTCGATCCCTGGACCTCCGTGCTCGTGCGGCCGACCCGCCTGGGCGAGGATGCGTCGCCAGGCGGGTCCGACCCGGACACGCGCCTTCGCCGGGACCGGCCTCGCACAGGCCCGCAGGGCCATCGGGAGCTCATCGACGCGCTTCACGATTCGGCCGATCCCGCCCGCACCCGCGGGCAGGCGCTCGATGCCGCGATGACGCCGTGCAGGATGTGTACAGAGCCATCCGCGCCCGGTCTCTGGGCGCGTGGGCGGGCGGCCCGTCGCGGCGCTGCCGGCCGTCTTCGGACGCGGAGTTGGCAATGATGTACGGGGAGGTGGGCCGCCTGGCGGATGAGGGCCTGCGGCTGAGCCTGCGGCAGGCCGAGAATGCCGCATTGCTCGTGATGGCGATGCAGTATGCCTGGGCGGAACTGTGGCTCGAGGGATATCGGGCGGCCGGAGCCGCCCTCAGTGCCGAACGCGATCAACGGGCGCGGACGCGGCGCTTGATCCGTCGCGGCGTATCGCCGGCGGCAGCCGCTCAGGCGTTGCACATCGTCTGAGTCAGGGCCGGAGACAGAGGCGCCCGGGGCGCTCCGTCTCCGGCGGCGGGCTCAGCGACTCGCCTCGACGGAGGCCTGGACCATCGGTCGGCCAAGGGCCGAGACCGTCCGGCTGACGGTCGCCGGCGCCGCCACGGGCTGAGGCGTGGTGGTCAGGTCGTGGATCGCACGGATCTGCTGGGCAGGCCGGGCCTGCTCCCGATAGAGCGGCGGGGTCAGGTGCAGGTGATCGTCGGCGGCGGCCGGGCCGATGAAGGCGGCCGAGGTGAGCGCGGCCGACGCGAGGATGAGGATCGTGCGCATGGTGCGTCTCCGTTTCGATCGCAGCGTCGACCGCGGATTGCGATCGACCAGCGCATGAGACCACGGATTTGTGCGATGCGGCATGCGTTTTTCGCATTGCACCATATCGCTACGACGGCACGGTTTTGCAATGTTCCCGGGCTTTCTGGAGGGCCTGAGCAGGCCGACAATTAAATGCCCATGCATTCGATGCAAATGAACTAAACTTCCATTGGCCGGTTCTCAAATATAACTTGGACGCGCGCATCATTTAATTTCTGATCCGGGCGCCGGATGGTTCGTCGCAGCCGCACGGGCGCACCCGGATCGGCGGCCTCCGGCGCCAGATGCCCGTCACACAGGCCCGGTAGACCCACACACCATGCCAAGCATCACGGATGCGCCGATGACGCCCTCCGATCTCGACAAAAGGGCCGAACTCACCATCTGGCCCGCACGCGCGACCGGTCGTTCCGCGGAGGGGCGCCCGTTCGCGACGCTGCGCGAAGCCCTCGCGGTTGCGCTCGAGGCGATCGCGTCCGACGACGCCCAGCCGTGGATCATCACCGAGGCCGGTGACATCCTCTCACCGCGCTGGATCCAGGCGCATTCCCGCTCGCGATCCCTGCAATAGCCGGGGCGACGCGGGTCTTGCAGTCACGATCAGCAGCCGATGCAGATGTCGCGCACCACGTGCGGGTGTCGCAGACCGGTGCGCTGGTTCGGAAGCCGCCCTTCGAGGGATGAAAATCCGCTCCCCAGCCCCGTGGGACGTCGGCGCCCCCCGGTCGGGTCGGCCTGGACCGGCGCCGGTGCCGGCGCCGCCGCGACCGGTGCGGGCTGGGCCGGGAGGACGGGAGCGGGAGCGCCGTTGGCCATCCCCGGATCGGGCTGCGTCAGGGCCATGCCGGGAACCGGAGCCGTCGGCGCGAACTCGCCCGCACGACCCGGCAGGGAGGCGGCGACGAGGGGAGCGACGATGGGGCCTGCGAGGACGAGCCGGGTCAGCGGATGCATCACACTCTCCAGGCTTGGAAGCCGGCACGGCACGGAAAGCCGCGCCTGTGCCCGCCAATCCCGATGACGGGCCCCGGTCCGGCCCCTGTGTGACGCGGGGGCCGACGCGGCGCCACTCATCCATTCGACGGAGCGGTCTCCGGGCGGCTCAGTAAGCGCGACCGTAATAGGGCTGCGAGACCGGGCGATAGCGGTCGCTGACCGGCCACGTATAGGGCTGATTCTTGCCGGTCTGCAGGTGCGACCGGAATTTCGGCTCGTTGAAACCGATCCCGTGCAGGCCTGTCGCGCCATGGGCGCCCTGCGCCTTGGGGCCGGCATCGCGCGCCAGGGCTGCGCCCGAGACGCCGAGAACGAGAACGGCCGCGAAAGAGACGCGGCCCAGAATGACGCTCATTTCTGCCTCCTGTCCCGGCCCAGGTGCCGGAACAGGATGAACGGCATCGGTTCGGCCCGGTTCCGGGCCCGGGAGGCGCTCAGAAGCCGCCGCCGAGGCAGGCTTCGGCCAGGGGATCGCCGCAGAGGTCGCCGGTCCGGACCGGCGCGGCCGCCGCACCGCCGATGCCGGCCCCGCCGAACGCCCCTCCGCCGGACGGGAGCGTGCGGGCCGCTTGTGCGGGATCGTCCGCGCGGAGCCCGCTCGCCCCGACGATCCCGGCCCCGCCCGTTCCGACGCCCCCCGCGCCGGCCGCTCCGGAAATCGAGGCGCCCGCGCCCGGGCTCACGGCCGCGCCGGTCCCGAGCCTGAACACGCCGAACAGCCCGACGCTGGACAGGGTGGTGCCGGACGCTCCGATCGCGGCCGCGTCGGCGGTCCCGCCTGCGAGACCGGCCGACGCAGCCGCAGGGAACAACGTTCCCGATGTCCCGACAGAGCCGACCCCCGTGGCGGTGCCGTTGCCGAGACCGTTGAGGGAGCCCGCGCCCGTCAGGGCGGTCGTCTGCCCCGTGCGGGTCGTGCCGCCGGATCCCAGGCCCAGGGAGAGGCCAGACCCGCCACCCAGACCGATCGTGCCGCTGGTCAGCGACAGGGTGCTCCCCGGTGACGCGCCCAGCCCCGAACGCGACGCGGTGCCGAATCCGCTGCGCAGGCCGCTGGCGCCGATCGTCCCCCCGGTCCGGAGGCTGGAGCCGGAGACGCCTGCGCCGCCGGTCGCGGCCGAGCCCAAGGTTCCGAGCTGGCCCGCACCGGTCGATCCCGCGGCCGATGTGCCGATGGCAGTCCCGGCCGATTGCCCAGCCGCCCGCCCGCCCGAGGCGCCGATGCGGCCGCCGCCGCCCGCGCTGCCGAAGCTGAGCTGGCCGGCATTCACCAAGCCGCCGGTCTGCGCCGAGACGGTCGGGAACGGGCCGGTGGTGGTGCCGCCGCCGAGGCTGAGCTGACCGGGATTGGCGATGGGCGTGATCGGCTCCGGCGAGGCCGAACTCGGCACCGTCGCGGTGGCCGACAGGCTCTGCGCCGAAGCCGGGATGGCGATCGGCAGCAGCAGGGCGGCGAGGATGGACCGCATGGCACGCTCCGCAGGCCGGCGGACGAAGACAAAGCCGGACAGATTTGTTGCCGAGAAACAGAGGGGCGTCCGGCCGGTTCCGGCGGCGCACCGACGCGGAACGCCCGCCGCAGGCGCGGAAAGAGCACCGTCGGCCTTCATGCTGCCGGAAAGGCGGTGTGGTCTCGGCGGCGGATCCGCCCGGACCTGCGCCCCGACCTGCGATCGTACCGTTGCCCGAAACCCTCGCCTCAGGCTTGCGCAGCGCCGGCTGGCTCGCCGGCCTGCCGGCCCTCGCGCTGATCTGGGCGAGTGCGACCCTCTACGCCGCCCCGCGGATCGCCGAGGGACTCGAGGCCGAGGGGGCGGCGGTGACATCCGGCACGGCCACCGCCACCGGCGAGCCCTGGCTGCGCCTGGAGGCCAGCGGCCGCGACCTCGTGGCCGCCGGCGAGGCGCCGGACGTCGCCGAACGGGCCACCGTGCTGTCCCGCCTCGCGGCCCTGGACGGCCCCCGCCGCATCGTCTCCGAGGTCGGCATCGTGGAGACCGCCGCGCCCTTCCAGTGGGCGGCGATCCGCACCGGCCCGAACCGGATCGCCCTGGAGGGCAGCCGCCCGGTGGAGATCGGCCGGCGGGCCCTGGAGGCGCGGATCACCGGCGCCCTCCATCCCGGCACAGGCCTCGACGACACCGCCCGGGCCGCCCGGGGGGCGCCGCCGGACTTCGCCAGCGCGGCCGCGTTCCTGGCGGCCCGGCTCTCCGGCCTCGCCAAGGGCGGGCGGGCCGCCCTCAGCGACACCGTGCTCAGCCTCTCGGGCGAGGCCCTGGACGTGCCGGCCTACGAGGCCCTGCGGGCGGCGCTCTCGGACCCGCCGGAGGGCTTCAGCATCGGGCGGATCGAGATCCTGCCGCCCAAGGTGGCCGCGTACCGGTTCGCCGTGGAGAAATCCGGCCGGGGCGTCGTCCTCGACGGCTTCACCCCCTCGGCCGCAGACCGCGAGGCCGCCCTGCGCGCGGCCACCGAGGCGGCGGCGGGCGGCGCCGTGGAGGACCGGCTCCTGGCGGCCCGGGGCCTCGACCCCGCCATCGACCCGAAGGGCCTCATCGCCTTCGCGTTCAAGCTCGCCGAGCTGATCCAGTCCGGGCGCGTGGTCTTCCAGGACGGGGCGGTCTCGGTGACCGGCGACGCCATCGACGGGCAGGCGCTCCCGGACGCCGAGGCGCTGATGCGCGACGGCCGGCCCGCCGGCGTGGCAGCCGGGCCGGTGGCGCTCACGGCGCGGCCGCTCTCGCCCTACCGGGTGGCGATCCGCCGGACCGCCGATTCCGTGCTCCTCACCGGGCATCTGCCGGACACCGCGACCCGGGAGCGGGTGCTCGCCGCCCTGCGCCCGCGCCTGTTCCGGGAACCGGTCATCGACCGCACCCGCCTCGCCGACGGCGCCCCGCCGGATCTCGGGGACGCGCTGGCCGCCGCCGCCCCGCTGGTGGCGAACCTCGCGGACGGGACCGTCACGGTCTCGGACCGCGCCCTGACCCTGACCGGCGAAAGCCTCTATCGGGAGGGCGCCGCCCGCACCCCGGACCGGCTGGCCGAGGCGCTGCCCCCCGGCTGGACCGGACAGGCCACCGTCACGGCCCGGGACGCCGCCGAGCGGCGCGACCCCGCCACCTGCCGCGCCGACTTCACCGCCGCCCTGGCCGGCACCGACCTGCGTTTCCCCGCCGGGGGCGCGGTCCTGACGCCGGCCTTCTACCCGACCCTCGACGCCCTCGCGGCCCTGGCCAAGACCTGCCCGTCGCTGCGCATCGCCGTCTCGGGGCCCGCCGACCCGGCCAAGCCGACCCCGACGCCGGCCGCCGGCCCGGCGGCCACGGGGGAGGGCGCGCCCGCCGCCGCACCGACCCAGATCGCCAGCGCCGCCAAGCCGGAGCCCCCCAAGCCGGAATCCTCCAAGCCGGAGCCCCCCAAGGGGGATACGCCCAAGGCGGAGACGCCCAAGGGGGACACGCCCAAGGGAGACACGCCCAAGACGCGGGGCAAGCCGGATCACGCCAAGACCGAGGCCGGCAAGGCGGAAGCGGCCAAGAAGGACGCCAGGAAGGAGCCGGCCGCGCACGGCAAGGCTTCGGCGAAGAAGCCCGCCGAGGCCCCCGAGGAGCCGCCGCCCGACCTGCCGCGCCTGCGCGCCCAGGCGGTCGTGGAGTATCTCCTCCAGGCCGGCGCCCGACCGGAGCAGGTCACGGCCGGGCCGGACGGGCCGGCCGGCCCCGTCGTCTTCGCGCTGCTGCCGTGAGGGACATCCGCTCCGCCCCGCGCCCGGCCGCCGGGCCGCGCCCATCCGCGCGCAGCGATCGCGCCCGCAGGGAGGCCGGACGGCCGTGACGCTGCTGCTCGCCGGATTCTGGCCCGGGCTCGCCGGGGCGGCCGCGCTCGGCCTCGTGGTCGGGGCGCTGGTCGGCTGGCCGGACCGGCTCGCCGCCTCGCTGGGACTTTGCGTGGTGGCGGGGCTCGTGGCCGCGGCGGCGCTCGCCGGGTTCGTGCCGGGCCTGCCCGGTCTGTGGCTCGACGGCGCGGGCCTGATCCTGCCGGTCTACTGCGCGGCCTGCGCCCTCGGGGCGCTGGGGCGCCGCCTCGTCGTCCGGGATTAAGGGTTCGGGAACCGGTCCGCCCCCCGGCGGCGTTCATCCGGCAACAGGGCCCCGAGGGCCCGCCCCGAACCCGGAGAGGCCGCGATGCCCTGGACCGTCGAAAGTCCCCATCCCGCGAAACGCCGCGCCGTCCGCCTGCCGCGCCCCCGCGCCGGCGCCGCCGCCACCGGCCTGTTCCTGGCCGGACTGATCCTCTCGGCCGCGACGGTGCCGCTGATCGAGCCCGCCGACGCCACCACCGCCACCCACACCACGCAGGCCGCGCTCACCCCTCCGGCCCGCTGAGCGAGGCAACCCGCGCCCGCCCCCGAGGGTTGTCCGCCGGGGCCCGTCCGGCCCGAACCGTGGGGGAGACGCGCATGGGACTGCTCGAATCGGCGATCGGCGGCGTGCTGGGCCAGGTGTTCGGCGGGCAGAAGCAGGGCGCCGGGGGCATGTCGCCCCTGGTGAAGGCGCTGTTGATGCTGCTGCTGGCCAAGGGCGCCAGCGGCGGCTTCGGCGACATCTTCGGGCGCGGGGGACGGGGCGAGCCGGGCCCCGAGGCCGACCGCTCCGGCGGCGCCGGCCCCTACGGCCGCGATCCGGGCCAGCACCCCGCCGATGCCGGCGGACGCCGCCCCGACGACGGGGGCGATATCGGCGGCTGGGACCAGTATGGCGGCCGCCGCGACGGGGGCCCAGAGGGGCCGACGGATCCGTCCCTCCCGCCCGGCGATTTCTCGGATCTGTCCGGCATGCTCGACGGCCCCGGCGACGCCCCGGCCCCGAGCCGCGCCGCCCCGGCGGGGCAGGGGGATCTCGGCGGCCTCGACGGGCTGGTGGACCGCTTCCGCCAGGGCGGCCTCGGCGACGTGATCGAGTCCTGGATCGGCCACGGCGCCAACCGCCCGGTGGCCCCGGACCAGCTCGCCCGGGCGCTCGGCCCCGACACGGTGGACACCCTCCAGAGCCAGACCGGGATGGACCGCGAGACGCTGCTGTTGCAGCTCGCCCAGGCGCTGCCGGAGGTGGTGCACGCGCTCACGCCGCAGGGGCGGGTGCCGGGGGAGGCGGAGCGGCAGGGGTGGTGATCTCGACATGCACAAGAATTACAGATCGATGTCTTCAATCTGTAATGATGTCACGCCGCCGTCCTTGTTCCTAAAATAACGAACCCTTGCTTTCACTGCATCTCTATCGATTGCTTTAAGTATCTTTGGTCGTAATTCGCCACGAAGCTCGATGGGAGTTGCACATGAAACGCGATATATACCTTCACTGATAACATCGCACTTGCCGATACCACTGTCTCTATCGTATGCAAATAATCTTAATTCCGCATCAGTGGCTGAAGCATCAAGCAATCGACTATTTATGTCTTTTATTGACTCCTTGTTATATGTTGCAAATTTTTCTCGCCTCTCTCCAATAGAAAATTGTACTATCTCGGCAGAGCCGCGCAAAGGAAGTCCGATCTCATTTATTTGCGGCCTCACTTTCCGCGTGAGCCTCGCCAATTTATTAGGACCAATACTTTCTAGTTGCGATTTATAAGGAGCAAATTCCTTTTCTCGCTCCTCGTATTCCTCCAGTTTTTTTAATATCTCTTGAAATTCTACTGAATTACCGATCAGATCTGAGGCTCTAGCGTCGGAAACTGCCTGCGCGTGCCGGAGCATTTCCATTGCCAATCGAGTATTAACATTTCCAGACTCGATCATCTTACCTAATTCTTGAAATCGTTTTGTTTCCTCCGAGGTCTGTAAAGTCCGCTGCTTTTCTCGCTCTAATTCAATATTTGCAAGATCAAGAAGCTTCTTCTCCTCCTTCGGTAACAGCCTAGTCACTGAATGCATGATGTATTTGAGAAATATCCCCACCGGAACGTGGGCGAATTTTGGAGCTTCTTTTATCAGCTCTTCGATGATAGGGATCAGAATATCTAATGGAAAAGAGCCCTTCTCAGGCGCCTTGATTATGATATTGACGTAATTTTTGCTATTTATTCTCTGTGCAACCTTACCGCTTCTTCTAAAATGCTCTATTGTCGCTATAAGGCGAGCAAATGCGTAAGTAGCTCTGCTGTAGTCGTAAAACTGTAAGAGACCACTACTAGCGAGACTTCCATCGTAGATCAGTGATACGACTTCCGCGTCCCCCGAGGTAAAAGGTACACTCTCCGCCATCAAATCGCTGCCGCGCCTTAGTGCGGGAGCAGCACAACCGGGTGGCGGCTCCCAACTCAAGGTTTTAATCTAGCGTGTGTTGGCGTTTCTCAAAAGCCCGAAACAGGCAGCATCCACAACAGGACCACCTTTGAAGCAAAATTCAAAGTGCAAATGTTAAGCTGCTAGGTCAGACGGAATCAAACCCGCCGCATCACCAAGCTCGCATTCGTCCCACCAAACCCAAACGAATTCGACAGCACCACATCCACCTTCTTCCGCTTCGCCTCGAACGGCACCAGATCGATCTTGGTCTCGACCGAGGGGTTGTCGAGGTTGAGCGTCGGCGGGATGACATTGTCGCGCAGAACGAGGATCGAAAAGATCGCCTCGACCGAGCCGGCGGCGCCCAGCAGGTGGCCCACCGAGCTCTTGGTGGACGACATGGTGGCGTTCGCGGCGGCATCGCCCAGGAGCCGCTCCACGGCCTTCAGCTCCAGCTCGTCGCCCATGGGCGTCGAGGTGCCGTGGGCGTTGATGTAGCCGATCTCGGACGGCGAAATCCCGGCCCGCTTCACCGCGGCGCTCATGCAGCGGAAGGCGCCGTCGCCGTCCGGGGACGGGGAGGTGATGTGGTAGGCGTCGCCCGAGAGGCCGTAGCCCACCACCTCGGCGTAGATCTTCGCGCCGCGGGCCTTGGCGTGCTCGTACTCCTCCAGCACCACGATGCCGGCGCCCTCGCCCATGAGGAAGCCGTCGCGGTCGCGGTCGTAGGGGCGGGAGGCTTTTTCCGGCGTGTCGTTGAAGCCCGTGGTCAGCGCCCGGCAGGCGGAGAAGCCCGCGATCGAGAGGCGATTCACGGGCGATTCGGCGCCGCCCGCCACCATCACGTCGGCGTCCCCGAGCGCGATCAGGCGGCTCGCGTCGCCGATGGCGTGGGCGCCCGTGGAGCAGGCCGTCACGACCGCGTTGTTCGGGCCCTTCAGGCCGTGGGCGATCGAGACCTGGCCGGAGGCGAGGTTGATGATCCGGCCCGGGATGAAGAACGGCGAGATCCGGCGGGGCCCCTTCTCGTGCAGGGTCACGGAGGCGTCGTAGATGCCGCCGATGCCGCCGATGCCGGAGCCGATCAGCACGCCGGTGGCGCACTGGTCCTCGTGGCTCTTCGGCGCCCAGCCGGCATCCTTCAGGGCCTCGTCGGCCGCCGCCATCGCGTAGACGATGAACGGATCGACCTTCCGCTGCTCCTTCACCTCCATCACGAGGTCGGGGTTGAAGGTGCCGTCGGTGCCGTCGCCGAAGGGGACCTGCGCGGCGATCCGGCAGGGCAGGTCGGCGGATTCGAAGCCGCGGATCGGGCCGGCGCCGCTGTCGCCCGCGATCAGCCGGCTCCAGGTGTGCTCCACCCCGCAGCCCAGCGGCGTGACCATCCCCAGACCCGTGACCACCACCCGCCGCATGTGCCCTGTCCCGTCTTGAGGCGCAGCCCCGCCGGCAGAGCCGCGGTCGCGCATCGTCCTAACGCCCTCGGCGGCAGAATCGGTCCCGGCGGGACCCGTCACGCCTCCGAGCCTTGAAACGCATAACGGCGCGGGGGCTGTTTCGCCTCACCCGCGCCGCGTCAAACCCGGTCCCCGGCGCCTTTAGGCGGCGGAGTTCTTCTCCAGGAACTTCACGGCGTCGCCGACCGTCTGGATGGTCTCGGCAGCGTCGTCCGGGATCTCGACGTTGAACTCTTCCTCGAAGGCCATGACCAGCTCGACCGTGTCGAGGCTGTCGGCACCGAGGTCGTCGATGAAGTTGGCGCTCTCGACCACCTTCTCGGGCTCCACGCCCAGGTGCTCGACGACGATCTTCTTCACGCGCTCAGCGATATCGCTCATCGGTCTTCCGTCCTCGTCCTTTTGGTCTGTCAGTCTTCTCGGGGTGGTGCCGTGGCCGCGTCGCGCCCTTGCGGGCTTGTTGTGACGGGCCGGTGTCCGATCGCGCGTGCTTCTGAGGTGAACCGGCGCGTGAGCCGGGACGCCCCCGCCGGAGGGCCTTGGACTGAAAACCCGCTGAACCGTCAACCCCCTGTACGGCTGCGGGGCGTGGTAGCACAGGGTTCCCGCCCTGGCGAGGGCCCGTTCAGAAACCCTTCATGGGTGTGGCACTTGCGTGTCGGCGGGGGTGATTCGCGCGCGATCGTCGCCGGTTCGAGACCGGTCTTCGCACACTAGTACATGGCCATACCGCCATTCACGTGCAGCGTGTGCCCGGTGACGTAGGCCGCCTCCGCGGAGGCGAGGTAGAGACAGGCCGCCGCCACCTCCGAGCCTTCGCCGAGCCGCCCGGCGGGCACGCGGGCGAGGATGCCCTCGCGCTGCTTCTCGTTGAGGGCGTCGGTCATGGGCGAGCTGATGAAGCCCGGGGCGATGCAGTTGACCGTGATCCCGCGCGAGGCGACCTCGGCGGCGAGCGCCTTGGTCATGCCCACGAGGCCGGCCTTGGCGGCGGCGTAGTTGCCCTGGCCGGGATTGCCGGTGCTGCCGACCACCGAGCCGATATTGACGATCCGCCCGGAGCGGCGGCGCATCATGCCCTTCACGGCGGCCCGCGACAGGCGGAAGGCGGCGGTGAGGTTGACGGCGATCACCTGCTCCCACTCCTCGTCCTTCATCCGCATGAACAGGTTGTCACGGGTGATGCCGGCATTGTTCACGAGGATGTCCAGCGGGCCGATCGCGGCCTCGGCGGCCGGCACGAGGCCCTCCACCGAGTCCTTGTCGGAGAGGTCGGCGGCGACGGGGCTCGCGCGCTCGCCGAGTTCGGCGGCGAGCGCCTCCAGGGCCGCGGGCCGCGTACCCGAGAGCGCCACGGTGGCGCCCTGGGCGTGCAGCGCCCGGGCGATCGCCTGGCCGAGGCCGCCGGTCGCGCCGGTGACGAGGGCCTTGCGGCCGGTGAGATCGAACATGCGGGGCTCCTGTCGGATCAGAGCGCGAAGGCGGCGACGTCGGCGGGCGTGCCGACCGCCGTGGCGCTCGCCTGGGGGGCGATGCGCTTGACGAGGCCGGTCAGCACCTTGCCGGCGCCGAGTTCGTAGAACCGGTCGACGCCCGTCGCCGCCATGGCGGCGACGCTCTCGCGCCAGCGCACGGTGCCGGTGACCTGCTCGACCAGGGCCGTGCGGATCGCCTCCGGATCGGAGACCGGGGCGGCCGCGACGTTGGCGTAGAGGGTGACGCGCGGGGCCTTCAGGGCGACGGCGGCCAGCGCCCGGGCCATGGCCTCGGCGGCCGGGGCCATCAGGCGGCAGTGGAACGGCGCCGAGACGTTGAGCATCACGGCGCGCTTGATCCCGCGGCCGGTGGCGATGCCGATGGCGCGCTCCACGGCCGGCCGGTCGCCGGAGAGCACCACCTGGCCGCCGCCGTTGTCGTTGGCGACGTCGCAGACCGCGCCGCCGCCGGCCTCGTCGGCCGCCGCCTCGGCGACGGATCGGGCGGAGTCGAGATCGGTGCCGATCAGCGCCGCCATGGCGCCCGCGCCCGGCGCCACCGCCTCCTGCATCGCCTCGCCGCGCAGGCGCAGCAGCTTGGCGGCATCCGCGATCGTCAGGCTGCCGGCGGCCGCGAGGGCCGCGTACTCGCCCAGCGAATGGCCGGCCACGCAGGCCACGTCGCGTTCGAGGTCGAGGCCGCGCTCGGCCTCCAGCACGCGCAGCACCGCGAGGCTCGCCGCCATCAGGGCCGGCTGGGCGTTGGCGGTGAGGGTCAGCTCCTCGACCGGCCCCTCGAACATCAGCCGCGACAGGTTCTGGTTCAGGGCGGCGTCGACCTCGTCGAGGACGGCCCGGGCCTGCGGGAAGGCCTCCGCGAGGTCCCGCGCCATGCCGACCGCCTGACTGCCCTGGCCGGGAAAGATGAGTGCGCGCATGTTGCGTCCTGATCGCCGGCACCTTTCGGCGCGCGAACGCCGCCCGTGTCGGCCGAAACTCTGGAATGGGGCGCGCACTCGCACCCGCGGCCGTGGGTGTCAACAATGCGCCGCACCATGACGCCGCACCCACGCCGCACCGACGCCGCACCCGGGTCTCGGCGCGCCCGGCCCGCAGCGCTCGCCGGAGGCGCGCCCGGCGCAACCCGCTGTGCTTGTTGCACAACGGCATCCGGTGTAGAGTGGCGCCATACCCGACATCTTCCGTCGCTCAAGCCCAAGGAGCCGCCCCGCATGGCGCGCGTCACCGTCGAAGACTGCATCGAGAAGGTCGAGAACCGCTTCGAGCTGGTGCTGCTGGCGAGCCACCGGGCCCGCCTCCTAGCCGCCGGCGCCCCCCTGACCATCGACCGCGACCGCGACAAGAACCCCGTCGTGGCCCTGCGCGAGATCGGCGACGAGACGATCACGGCCGACGACCTCAAGGAGCAGCTGATCCACTCGATGCAGAAATACGTCGAGGTGGACGAGCCGGAGGCCGAGACCGTGCCGCTGCTGTCGAGCTCGCCGGCCGCCGCCGCGGTGGCGCCCCAGTCCTCCAGCGACGACGCGGCGGTCCAGTTCGACCGCATGAGCGAGGAAGATCTGCTCCGCGGCCTCGAGAACCTCGCCCCGCCGGTCGAGACCGACGACGAGGGCGAGTGAGCCGGACACCGTGGGCCTGGACGCGCACGACCTGACCGAGACCGGACCCGGCGGAGACGCCGGGTTCTCTCGTTCCGAGGCCGGCCCGGCGCCGGAGGGTTTTCCCCCGCCGGGGGCTGGCGCCGGCCCGGCGGTTGCGGAACAATCGCGCGTGATCCCGACCCCACGCACGACCCAGGAAGCCCCGGCCCCGTCCCGGCGGATGATGCGCCAGTACGAGCTCGTGGAGCGGGTCAAGCGCTACAATCCGGCCGCCGACGAGGCGCTGCTCAACCGCGCCTACGTGTACGCCATGCAGGCGCACGGCACGCAGAAGCGCGCCTCGGGCGACCCGTTCTTCGCCCATCCCCTCGAAGTCGCCGCGATCCTCACGGACCTCCACCTCGACGACGCCACCATCGTGGCCGCGGTCCTGCACGACACCGTGGAGGATACCGAGGCGACGCTGGAGGAGATCCGCCGGCTGTTCGGGCCGGAGATCGGCGCCCTGGTCGACGGCCTGACCAAGCTCAAGCGCCTCGACCTCGTCTCCAAGCAGGCGGCGCAGGGCGAGAACTTCCGCAAGCTGCTGCTCGCGGTGGCGGCGGATGTGCGCGTGCTGCTGGTCAAGCTCGCCGACCGCCTGCACAACATGCGCACCCTCCAGCACATGCGGGAGGACAAGCGCCACCGCATCGCGCAGGAGACGCTGGACATCTACGCGCCGCTCTCCGGCCGCATGGGCATGCAGGAGTTGCGCGAAGAGCTGGAGGATCTGGCCTTCCGCAACCTGGAGCCGGAGGTCTACGCCACCATCACGCAGCGGCTGGCGCGGCTCACCGCCAAGTCCGAGAGCGTGGTCGAGACCATCGCGCAGGTGCTCACCGAGAAGCTCGCCGCGCAAGGCATCACCGCGGAGGTGAGCGGCCGGCAGAAGCGGCCCTTCTCGATCTGGTCGAAGATGGAGCGCAAGTCCGTCGCCTTCGAGCAGCTCTCCGACATCTTCGGCTTCCGGGTCGTCGTCAACACCGTGCAGGAATGCTACGCGGCGCTGGGCATCGTCCACACCAGCTGGCCGATGGTTCCGGGCCGTTACAAGGACTACATCTCGACCCCGAAGCAGAACGATTACCGCTCGATCCACACCACGGTCATCGGGCCGAAGAGCCAGCGCGTCGAGCTGCAGATCCGCACCTGCGCCATGGACGACATCGCCGAGTACGGCATCGCGGCCCACGCGCATTACAAGGAAGTCGGCGCCGAGCTGGTCAAGGATCCGGGACGCGCCGAGGGCAGCGTGCATCCGCGGCTCGCCGGCGAGAGCGGCGCTTACCAATGGTTGCGCCGGACCATCGAACTCCTCGCCGAGGGCGACAGCCCGGAGGAGTTCCTAGAGCACACCAAGCTGGAGCTGTTCCAGGACCAAGTGTTCTGCTTCACCCCGAAGGGCCGGCTGATCGCCCTGCCGCGGGGGGCCACGCCGATCGACTTCGCCTACGCCGTGCATACCGACGTCGGCAACACGGCGGTGGGTGCCAAGATCAACGGCCGGATGGCGCCGCTTCTGCACGAACTCGCCAACGGCGACGAGGTCGAGATCAGCCGCTCCGACGGCGCCTCGCCCCCGGCCGCCTGGGAATCGCTCGTCGTGACCGGCAAGGCGCGGGCGGCGATCCGGCGGGCGACCCGGGCCGCCGTGCGCCGGCAATATGCGGGCCTCGGCCGCCAGATCCTGGACCGGGCCTTCGAGCGCGCCGCCAAGACCTTCTCGGAGGACAAGCTGCGCGGCGCCCTGCCGCGGCTCGCCCGCGCCACCACCGAGGACGTGTTCGCCGCCGTGGGGCGGGGCGAGATGTTCTCGGGCGACGTCGTCCGCGCCGTCTATCCCGACCACCGCGACGAGCGCCGGCCTTCCCCCGCGCAGGGGGCCGCCAACGGCGCCGGCCGGCTGGTCCGCTCGGCCGACCAGACCATGCGGCTCACCTTCCAGGGCGCCGACGGCAAGGAGGGCGCCGAGGATCGCAGCGACGCGATCCCGATCCGGGGCCTCGCGGGCGACCTTCCCGTGACCTTCGCGCCGAATGGCGGCGCGGTCCCGGGGGATCGCATCGTCGGCATCCTGACCCCCGGCGTCGGGGTCACCGTCTACCCGATCCAGTCGGCGGCGCTCGCCGCCTTCGACAACGAGCCGGAGCGCTGGCTGGACGTCCGCTGGGACACGGAGGCGCTGGGCGGCGAGCGCTTCCCCGCCCGGCTGGCGCTGAAGTCGATCAACGAGCCGGGCGTGTTCGCCCAGATCGCCCAGGTGATCGCCGACCACGACGGCAACATCGACAACATCTCGATGAAGCGGCGCACCCAGGATTTCACCGACATCACGATCGACCTGTCGGTCTGGGATCTCCAGCATCTCAACGCGATCATCGCCGAGCTGCGCGGCAAGCGCCCGGTCAACAGCGTGGAGCGTGTGAACGGCTGAGGCCGGGTGCCCGCGCACGGCCGGGCCCCGACGCATCTGAGGTTTACGGGATCGACTTCCGTAAACCTCTTTCTTCAGCGCAGATGCCCATTCGATCAATCTCCCGAGCCATTGATCCAGGTTTCCAGAGCCGCACATCTCCGTGCTCTGCTTGACACGGACGCGTTTGAAACGAATGGTCCGGTCGCCAGAGCGGCGGCCGCACGCACACGGACCGCGTCGTTACGCGCTGGATTGCAAAGCTTGGCGCCCCCGATCGCGGAGCACCGCCCCGGCCAGTCGCCGTCGGCGGACCCTGGCCGTTTAATCAGACGATTTCCTGTCACCCACGATTTTCCGGGATCTGACCTGTTCATGCCCACAACCCAACGCAGCGCCATCTTCATCGACGGCGCCAATCTCTATGCCACCACCAAGGCCCTCGGTTTCGACATCGATTACAAGAAGCTGCTCAAGGAATTTCAATCGCGCGAGAACCTTCTGCGCGCATTTTACTATACCGCCATGATCGAGGATCAGGAATATTCATCGATCCGCCCCCTGATCGACTGGCTCGACTACAACGGCTACCGCGTCGTGACCAAGCCCGTGAAGGAGTTCACGGATTCGATGGGCCGGCGGAAGTACAAGGGCAACATGGACATCGAGCTGGCGATCGACGCCCTCGAACTCAGCACGCATATCGATCACATGATCCTGTTCTCGGGCGACGGCGATTTCCGCTCGCTGGTCGAGGCGATGCAGCGGCGGGGCGTCAAGGTGACGGTGATCTCCACGATCCAGACCCAGCCGGCGATGATCTCCGACGAGCTGCGGCGGCAGGCCGACGAGTTCGTCGACCTCGCGAGCCTCGCGGGCCGGATCGGGCGCGATCCGGGCGAGCGTCCGGTCCGGGCGCCCGGCGAGGCGCCGAGCCGTTACCGCGGGGAGGGCCGGACGAACCCGGGCCTGGAGAACCGCTACGGCATCCGCCAGCCGGAAGCCGAGGAGTAGGCCCTCAGGCGCCCGGCCGGTCGAGCCAGGCGAGAACCTGCCGGGCGCTCTGGTCCGGCGGGAAGACCGGGTAGAACAGCGCGCTCACCACGCCGTCGTCGATCACCAGGGTCAGGCGGCGCAGCAGCACCGCGCCGCCGGCCTCGAAGACCGGCAGGCGCGCCGCCATGGCGAAGGCCCGGTGCGGGTCGGCGAGGAGCGGAAAGGGCAGGTGCAGGCGCTCGGCCGCCTCCCGCTGGTAGGCGCTCGTCTGGGTCGAGAGGCCGAAGACCTGGGCCACGCCCCGGGCCTTCAGCTCGGCGTGGTGGTCGCGGAAATCGCAGGCCTGCGGCGTGCAGCCCCGGGCACCCGGGATCGCGTCCCAGTCGGGGGTGAGGCCGGGCTTCCCCGGCTCGCCGGTGCGCGGATACGCGTAGGCGACCGTGCGCCCGGAGAGCCGCGCCAGCGAGACGGTGCGTCCATCCGTTGCGGTGAGCGCCACGTCGGGCAGGCGCATCCCGCAGAGATGGGCGGCCGCGCCGTCGTCGACGGGAACGGGCAGGTCGTCGGGCAGGACGTCGTGGCTGGATGGCATGGGCCGCACCTCGTATGCGCGAGTCCGGGCCGCCGCACAGGCGGAGGCGGGATCATGCGACGGCGCGGGATCGCCGCCAAGGCGATCCTGTCCGCGCCCCCGGCGCATCCGGCTCAGCCCCACCGGTCCCGGGACCTAGGCCCGGGACCTAGGCCCGGAACCTAGCCCCGGTCGCGCAGCAGCCGGGCCCGGTCGCGCTGCCAGTCGCGCTCCTTCACCGCCTCGCGCTTGTCGTGGGCCTGCTTGCCCTTGCCGAGGCCCAGCTCGACCTTCGCCCGCCCCTGGTCGTTGAAGTAGATCTTGAGCGGCACCACCGTGTAGCCCTGCCGCTGGGTCGCGCCGATCAGTTTGTTGATCTGGCGGCGGTGCAGCAGCAGCCGGCGGGGGCGCTTGGTGTCGTGGTTGAAGCGGTTCGCCTCCAGGTATTCCGGGATGTAGGCGTTGAACAGCATCAGGTCGTTGCCGGAGGGACCGGCATAGGCCTCGCCGATCGTCGCCTTGCCGCCGCGCAGGGACTTCACCTCGGTGCCGGTCAGCGCGATGCCGGCCTCGAGGGTGTCCTCGATGGTGTAGTGGTAGCGCGCGGCGCGGTTGTCGGCGACGATCCGCCGGCTGGGCTCCGGTTTCGGGGCCATGCGGGTGCCTCTCAGTCGACCAGGAGCCCGGCATGCCGCAAGGCGTCGTCCACGATGCGCTTCGTGGGCTCCGTCACCGGCACGAGCGGCAGGCGCAGCTCCTCCTGCATGTGGCCGAGCCGGGCGAGCGCGTACTTCACCGGCGCCGGGTTGGCCTCGGCGAACAGGCCGGTCTGGAGCGGGAACAGCTTGTCCTGGAGGGTCAGCGCCCTGGCGTAGTCCCCCGACAGCGTCGCCTCCTGGAGGTCGGCGCAGAGACGCGGGGCGACGTTCGCCACCACCGAGATGCAGCCGTGGCCGCCCTGGGCGTTGTAGCCGAGCGCCGTCGCATCTTCGCCTGAAAGCTGGATGAAGCTCGCACCCATGGCCTGTCGCTGCTGGCTGACGCGGTCGATCTTGGCGGTCGCGTCCTTCACGCCGGCGATGTTCTTCAATTCGAAGAGCCGGGCCATCGTCTCGACACTCATGTCGATGACGGAGCGCGGCGGGATATTGTAGATGATAATCGGAATGCCGACCGCATCGTTGACGGCCTTGAAGTGGGCGTAGAGGCCCGCCTGCGTCGGCTTGTTGTAGTACGGCGTCACCACGAGGACGGCGTCGGCCCCCGCGCGCTCGGCGTGCTGCGCCCGCTCGACCGCCTCGGCGGTGGAGTTGGAGCCCGCCCCCGCCACGACCGGCACGCGCCCGCCCGCCTCGTCGATGCAGGCCTCGACCACCCGGTCGTGCTCGGAATGGGTGAGGGTCGGGCTCTCGCCGGTGGTGCCGGTCGGCACGAGGCCGTGGCTGCCCTGCTCGATCTGCCAGCGCACGAATTTCCGGAAGGCGGCTTCGTCGAAGGCCCCGTCGCGGAAGGGCGTCACAAGCGCGGTGAGCGAGCCCCGCAGGCGGCTCCCGGTCATCTCGGTCATCTCAGGCGTCCCAAAGGGTCCCAGTTGGGATTTCGGCGGTCTCGGCGCCGCACGCGGTCCGCATCGTACGGGCGCGGACGGGCAGACATAGGCGGTCGCGCCACGGCGCGCAAACAGATCGTCGCGACGGTTAACGCGATCTTAATGGTCGCGGCCCCATCCTCGACCTTTCCCGTTCCGGTGATCAGAAGGGGGGAATCGTGACCCGATCCGCGGCCTCGCATCCGGCCTCGAAGCGCACGTCCCTCGCCGCCGCGGCGCTCATCGCCACCGTCGGCGTCGCGCTCGCCGGCCCGGTCGGCCCCGAGCCGTCCGCGACGCTCCCGGCCTCGCAGTCCCCGGCCTCGCAACCCACACCGCCGGCGAGCGACGCGCTCCTCCCCACCGGCCAGGTCCAGGGCATGCAGGCCGTGAAGGCCGCCGACCCGGTCGCCGCCGATGCCCTGAAGCTCGACCCGGTCCACGCCTCCGGCGGCGACGACAAGGGCGAGGAACCCGCACGGCCGCTGCCGGCCGCGGCCTCGGCCTACGCCTCCGCCGACCCGGATGCCCCGGTGGCCTTCCCGCTGCCCGACGCCGCCGTCACCCCGGCGGCCCCGGTGCCCGAGGTGCCCGATCCCGCGCGGCCGAAGATCTCCGGCGACACCGACCCGACGCTGCTGCGCGGCGCCATCGACCTCTACCGCAAGGGCCGGGTCGCGGACGGCGACCGGATGCGCGACACCTTCACCGATCCGGCCGCGAAGGCGCTGCTCGAATGGGTGGCGATCCGCGCGGGCGCCGGGATCGGCTTCAACCGCACGGTCGCCTTCGTCCGGGCCAATCCGGACTGGCCGGCCGGCCCGCTGCTGCGCCGCCGGGCCGAGGAGGCGCTGCTCTCCGAGCGGAAATCCCCCGCGATCGTCCGGGCCTATTTCGCCACGGCGAAGCCGGCCAGCGCGCCGGGCAAGTTCGCCCTGGCGCTGGCGCTGCGCGCCGAGGGCTGCGAGGCCGACGCCGCCGAGATGGTCCGCGACCTCTGGCGCACCGAGAGCTTCGGGCGCAGCCTGGAGGCCAAGGTGCTCGACGCCTTCCCGGACGTGCTCACCCGGATCGACCATCGCTACCGGATGGAGCGGGCGCTCCTGAAGGACGATTGGGAGAGTGCCGGCCGGGCGGCCGGCTACGCGGGCGGTGGCTATGCCAGCCTCGTGCGCGCCCGCCGGGCCGTGGAGGACAAGTCCTCCGGCGCCGCGGCCGCGCTCGCCGCGGTGCCGCCGTCGCTGCGCGGGGACGCCTCCTACATCTTCTCCCGGGCGCAGTATTTCCGCCGGGCCGACAAGCCCGAGGCCGCCGCCGCCGTGCTCGCCACGGCGCCGACCAATCCGGACGTGCTGGTCGACGGCGACGAGTGGTGGATCGAGCGCCGGATCGTGGCGCGCAAGCTCCTCGATCTCGGTGATGCCAAGACCGCCTACGCGGTCGCCAGCGCCCCGGCGGCGCGCAGCCCGGAGAAGCGGATCGAGGCCGAGTTCCACGCCGGCTGGATCGCCCTGCGCTTCGCCGGCGATCCGGCGAGCGCCGCGCAGCACTTCGCCCGGATGGCCACGGTCGCGGAGAGCCCGATCTCGCTGGCGCGGGCCGCCTACTGGCAGGGTCGGGCGGCCGAGGCGCTCGGGCAAAAGGACGAGGCGAAGCGCTTCTACGAGCGGGCGGCCCTCCAGCCGATCGCCTATTACGGCCAGGTGGCCCGGGCGCGGCTCGGCCAGACGAGCCTGCCCCTGCGGGCGCCCGCGGACCTCGAGGGGGCCGAACGGCAGGCCTTCGAGGGCCGGCTCTCCATCCGCGCCCTGCGCCTCCTCGGCGAGGCCGGGATCAAGGAGCTGGCCCTGCCGCTCTACATCGACGCCGCCCGGGACCTCTCCGACCCGCGCGAGCTCCAGGCGCTCGGCGACCTCGCCACCGACATGAAGGATCCCCGCGCCCTGGTGGCGATCGGCAAGCTCGCGGTGCAGCGCGGCCTGCCTCTGGACGCCCACGCCTACCCGACGATCGGCATCCCCACCTACGAGACCTTCACGGCGGTGCCGCAGGTGGAGCGGGCCATGGTCTACGCCATCGCCCGGCAGGAGAGCCAGTTCGACCCGCGGGCGCAATCGGGCGTGGGGGCGCGGGGCCTGATGCAGATGATGCCGGCCACGGCGCAACGCACCGCCCGCCGGGTCTCGGCCGCGTTCGACGTCGACCGCCTGACCAGCGATCCCGCCTATTGCGCGAAGCTCGGCCAAGCCCATCTCGGCGAGCTGATGGAGGATTGGCGCGGCTCCTACGTGCTCGCCTTCGCCTCCTACAATGCCGGTGGCGGCAACGTGAAGAAGTGGATCGACGCCTACGGCGACCCGCGCCGGGGCGACGTCGACGTGATCGACTGGGTGGAGCGCATCCCCTTCACCGAGACGCGCAACTACGTGCAGCGGGTGATGGAGAACCTGCAGGTCTACCGCTCGCGGCTCGACAGCCGCAGCGCCCTGCTGATCGACGGCGACCTCCACCGTGGGGCGCGGTAGGGTCCCGGAATGAGGCGCGGCCCCCTCTCTCGTGCGGGAGAGGGGGCGCGGGCGCCCCTTCCGGCACGCGGCTGACCATCACGGCGCGCGGAGGGTCGACACCCGCTCGACGCACGAGACTCTCCCGTTCGCGCCGCGGCCCTCCGATACCGACACCCGATTTTCCCGCATTCCGCTCCGCCGCGGCATAGCTTTTGGTTGTGCCTCCCGTGCTTGGCTCCCTAGAAGATGGGCCGGTCCGCCTTGACCGGCTCCCGAGAGCCCGCACCGCCGAGAGGATCCCCATGCTGCATCCGAGATTGGGTTTCGCCCTGCTGCTGAGCACCGTGCTCGCGGCCGGCGCTCCGGCCCTGGCCCAGGAGGCCTCCACCGCCGAGCAGACGATCGACGTGATGAACACGCTGTTCGGCAAGCATCCCGGGGCGCGGGCCAACCACGCCAAGGGCGTGGTCGCCGAGGGCAGCTTCACCCCGTCGCCCGAGGCGGCCAGGATCAGCAAGGCGTCCCTGTTCAAGGGCCCGCCGGTGCCGGTCACGATCCGGTTCTCGGACGCCACCGGCGTCCCGACCATCCCGGACGGGGCGGCCAACGCCAACCCGCACGGCCTCGCGCTCAAGTTCAAGCTGAGCGACGGCTCGGAGATGGACGTCGTCACCAATGCGCTGAAGTACTTCCCCGTCGCCACGGGCGAGGACTTCCGCGACCTCCTGAAGGCCGTCGCCGAGAGCGGCCCGAAGGCGGCCCATCCGACCGCGCTGGAGCGCTTCGCCGCCGCCCACCCGGCCGCCGCCACGGCGGGGGGAACCGCCAAGACCCCGTCGAGCCTCGCCCGGCAGACCTATAACGGCGTCAACGCCTTCATCTTCGTGGATTCCGCCGGCAAGCGGCAGCCGTTCCGGTTCCGCTTCGTGCCCGTGGAGGGCGAGGAGATCCTCCCGCCCGAAGAGGCGGCCAAGCGCGATCCGAACTTCCTGATGGCCGAGATCGGCCCGCGGGTCGCCAAGACGCCGGCGAAATTCAGGATGCTGGCCCAGCTCGCCGAGCCGGGCGACCCGACCAACGACGCCACCAAGCCCTGGCCGGACGACCGCAAGACGGTCGATCTCGGCACCGTGACGGTGAGCACGGTGGTGCCCGACAGCGCCGAGGCCGAGAAGGCGCTGCTGTTCATGCCCAACAACCTGACCGACGGGATCGAGGTCTCGGACGATCCGCTGATCGATGCCCGCGTCCAGGCCTACGCGGTCTCGTTCAGCCGCCGCTCGCAATAGGGCGGCCCGGCCGGATGGGGATCCCGGACCCGCGGCCTCATGCTGCGGTGCCGGAGCGCGGCGGAGGCCCCGAAGATGGCCCCGAAAACGACCCCGAAGGCGGCCTCTGGCCCGTCGCGCGATCCCTGGAGCCCGCCGTCGAGGCCCGCTGACGCGGTCACCTCAGGATGAGGCCGGGGGTGGGCGGACGCCCCCCTCGATCCGCCCCGGATCAGCGGCTCGTCCCGGCCGCCGGGGCGGGCGGCGCCTTCGCGTCCCCGGTCCGCCCCTTGCTCTCGACCGAGCCCGTGCGGGCGCCGTCCCGGATGGCCCCCGTGCCGCTGAGGCCGCCGGCGCCCATGCTGGTCGTGGACGCGCCGGCATCCGTGCGTCCGTCGGCCTTGCCGCCTTGCCCCTCGGCGGCGGCCGCCGCGCCGGTGAGCAGGACGGCGAGCAGGATTGTTGCGTTCAGGATCCTCATGGGGCCTCCGCAAGTCCAAGTGCGCCATTTCACGTGCGCTATTTCAGGTGCGCCATGCCAGTTGCGCCATTCCAGGTGCGCCCCGGACGGGCCTAAGGGTCCAACCGGGCGCAGCTGGGCGCGTTCCCGGGGGAGGGCCGGTCGTCGGCCGGTCGTCACCCGGCAGCGCCGAGAGACGCGGCGGCGCGCCGGCCCCGCCGCTCGGCGGGATCCTGGAACACCCCCGACCACAGGCCGAGGCGCCGCCCCCAGGCGCGGTCCGCCGCCGCCGCGTAATCCGGCGCCACGTCCCGATCGGGCAGGGCGAGGCCCTGCGCCACCATCCAGGCCCCGAGATCCGCGTCGCCGACCCGGCAGAGCGCCGTCGCCGCGTCCCCGGTCCCATGGCCCCGCGGCTCGCAGGCGACGGCCGCCCCGCCGATCCGCTCGGCCAGCGCCCGGGCGGCGTCCCGGCCGCACGGGTAGGGCCGGTCCTGGGCGTCCGCGCAGGTCGCGTCGGCCTCCGGCGCGGCGATCCCGAACAGGCTGACCGCGCGGGTGCCGACGCGCAGCGTCCCGCCGTCGATCACCTGGGCGGGGCCGCTCAGGATCTCGCCGGCCCGGGCGGGGGCGTGCCAGGACAGGCCGCCCGCCAGCAGCGCGGCGAGGAGCGGCAGGCGCGAGCGGCCGGCCTTGTCGTCCGGGCAGAGGAGGGTGCCGGCGAGGCCGGCCGCGCAGGCGAGGAGGATACCGACGAAGAGCGACATGGTCTCAGGTCTCCGGAAGGGCTATGGCCGCCCTTGTGCCGAAGCGCCGCCCCACGACCCTGACACCGCCTGTCAGCGTCCCGTCAGGCGGCACGGCTTAAGCCTGCTGCCCGCATGAGCCCGTTCCCGCCCCGCCGCCTCCACCGCCTCGTCGGCCGCGTCCTGGCCCTCGGCCTGCTGGCCACCCTCGCGGGCGGGCCCCTGCACGCCTCCGAGGATGCCGACCGCGCCCGCCGGGCCCTGGAGCGGGGCGAGATCCGCCCCCTCGACGCGGTGCTGGAGGCGGCCCGGGCGGCGGTTCCGGGGGATGTCGTGTCGGTCGATCTCAAGCACGACGAGGGGCACTGGCTGTACAAGCTGCGCATCCTCGGGGCCGACGGGAAGCGCCGGACCGTGAAGGTCGATGCCGGCACGCTGAAGATCCTGGACGAGGACGACGATGATTGAGGAGGCCGGGCCGTGCGCGTCCTGATCGTCGAGGACGAGCCGCGCATCGCCGCCGACATCCGGCAGGGGCTGGAGATGGCCGGCTACGTCGCCGACGTGGTGGCGGACGGCGAGGCGGCGTGGTTCCGCGCCGAGACCGAGCCCTACGACGCGATGGTGCTGGATCTCGGCCTGCCGCGGCTCGACGGGCTCGGCGTGCTGCGCCGCCTGCGCGCCGCCGACGTCGCCCTGCCGGTCCTGATCCTCACCGCCCGGGACGGCTGGCGCGAGCGCGTCGAGGGCATCGACGCCGGCGCCGACGACTACCTCGTCAAGCCGTTCCGGATGGAGGAGCTGGTGGCGCGGCTCCGGGCGATCCTGCGGCGCACCGCCGGCCACGCCTCGCCGGTGCTGCGCGTCGGCGCGGTGGAGCTCGACACCCGCACCCGCGCGGTCAGCGTCGACGGACGGCCCACGGAGCTGACCGCCCTGGAATACCGGCTCCTCGCCTTTCTGCTGCACCGCCAGGGACAGGTCGTGCCGGCGGGGGAGCTGCTCGACCACCTCCACGGGGTCGGGACCGAGCGCGAGGCGAACGCCCTGGAGGCGCTCCTGACGCGCCTGCGCCGCAAGCTCGGGCCGGGGGTGATCGAGACCCGGCGGGGCCACGGCTATCTGGTCCCCGGACCGGGTGGATCGTGAGGCGCGACTCCCTCCGCCTCCGGCTCGGCCTCGCGGCGGCCGCCCTGATCGCCCTGGCGCTGGTGCTCGCCGGGATCGGCCTCACGGTGATCCTCGACCGGGTGCTCGACGCCCGCACCGTCGCGGAGCTGGACCGGACCGCCAAGCTCATCGCCGGGCGGGTCGGCCTCGCGCCGGACGGGGCGCCGACGCTGTCCCGGGACCTGCCGGACCCGCGCTTCGCCACGCCCTATGGCGGCCTGTACTGGCAGGTGGAGGCGGGATCGCACCTGCTGCGCTCGCGCTCCCTCTGGGACAAGAGCCTCGACCTCGGCCGGGCCGGAGCGGGTGCGCAGACCCCCGCCACCCTCGACACGACCGGGCCCGATGGCGGAAGGCTCATCGCGGTGGTGCGGCCGGTCCAGATCGGCGCGCAGGGCTCCGAGACCGCGCTGCGGGTCGCGGTGGCGGAGGACCGGCGCAGCCTCGCGGCGAGCCGGACCACCTTCCTGCGCCTGCTCGTCCCGGCCCTCGTCGCCCTGTTCGTCGTCCTGACGCTGGCGATGGGCCTGTTCGTGCGCCGGGCGCTCGGCCCGTTCCGGGTGCTGCAGGCGGAGCTCCTGGCGGTCCATTCCGGGCGGCGGGCGCGGCTGCCGGAGCAGTTCCCCGACGAGGTCCGGCCGCTGGTCACCGACCTCAACCGGCTGCTCGACGCGCAGGAGCGGGCCCTGGTCCGCGCCCGCGACGCCGCCGCCGACATGGCCCACGGCCTCAAGACCCCGCTGGCGGTGCTGGACGCCCTGGCGCGCCGGACGGGGCCGGCCGACCCGGCGCTGGCGGCCGAGATCGCCGAGCAGGCGCGGGCCATGGGCGGGCAGGTGGAGCGGGCGCTGACCCGGGCGCGGATCGCCGCCGCGGGCGACCTGCGCCGGAGAAGCTGCCGGGTCGCCCCGGTGGCGGAGCGCCTGGTCGCGACCCTGCGCCGGTTGCCGGAGGCCGACTCCCTGGAATGGAACGTGGCGGTGCCCGAGACCCTCGCCTATCCGGGCGAGGAGGGCGAGCTGATGGAGGTGCTGGGCAACCTCCTCGACAATGCCCGCAAATGGGCGCACCGCCGGGTCCGCGTCACCGGGACGATCGCCGGCCGCCCGAGCCTCGCCGTCGCGGATGACGGCCCCGGCATGAGCCCGGCGGCGATCGCCGGCATCGGCCGCGGCCAGCGCTGGGACGAGAGCCGGCCGGGCACCGGCTTCGGCATCGCCATCGCCCGCGACGTCGCCGAGGCCGCGGGCGCCCAGCTCGAGTTCGGGCGCTCGGAGATGGGGGGCCTGCGGGCGGAGCTGAGCTGGCCGGGCGCGTAGGGACACCCGGAGCCGCTGGCGGGCGCGACCTGCCCCCTCTCCCGCACGGGAGAGGGGACCCGCGCCCGGTTTCGGATCGTCGGCCCGTCCGCCGCTCGACAGGCCGCGAGCGGCGTCGGATGATCCCGGTCGCGCCGCTCACCCCCGCGGCTTCGCCGCCTCGGCGGCCCGGCTCAGCCGCATCAGCCGCGCGCTCAAGGCGCGGGCGCAGGCGTCCGTGCTGCGGCCCTCCGTGGTGATCGTCAGGTCCGGCTGCTCCGGCGCCTCGTAGGGCGCCGAGATGCCGGTGAAGCCCGGGATGCGGCCGGCGCGGGCCAGCCGGTACAGGCCCTTCGGATCCCGGGCCTCGCACAGGCCCAGCGGCGTATCGACGAACACCTCCAGGAACGGGATGTCGCCGGCGATCCGGCGGGCCAGCGCCCGGTCGGCCCGGTAGGGCGAGATCAGCGAGACGATCACCACCGCGCCCGATTCGGCCATCAGCCGCGCCACCTCGGCGGTGCGCCGGACGTTCTCGGCGCGGTCCTCCGGCGAGAAGGCGAGGTCGGCGTTCAGCCCGTGGCGGAGGTTGTCGCCGTCGAGGACGGCGCTGTGCCGGCCGCCCGCCACGAGGATCCGGTCGGCCTCGACCGCGAGGGTCGACTTCCCGGCCCCCGACAGGCCGGTGAGCCACGCGATCACCGGGACCTGGCCGAGGCGCGCCCAGCGCGCCTCCCGGGCCTGGAGGGGGTGCCAGGTCACGGGGCCCGGAGGGAGGCCGGTCGGGATCTTCTGCAAGACGCACATATCCACCGCCTGGGGCAGCGTGCGCGGAGGCGGCTGCCGGTCTTTGGACATCGACACGGGATCGGGGGGCCGGCGCGGGCCGTCAGGGCACGCGCCAGACCGGGCAGCCGACGGCCTCGCCGAGCCGCGCCTGGCATTCCTCCAGGATGTGGGCCGTCCGCCACCACCATGCGGGCGGGGACCGGAAGGCGGCCTGCGCCGTCGCCGCCCGCACCAGCGCATCGACCGCCGCCTCCGTCTCCGGCGCGATCGGCCCGGCGGCGAGTTCGTTCGGCGGTGCCGCGGGGGCGGGATCGATGACCGCGTCCCAGGACTGCCCCCAGCAGGCGGCGGCGAAGCGCGCGTTTGCGGCCGCGTAGCGCGCCGCGACGCGGGCCAGACCGTCCGGCGCATCGCCGCGGAACCGCTCGGCATCGAGCCCCCGCGCCCAGGCCCACTCGTCGAGGACATGGCCGAGCAGGCGGGGATGCCCGGTCACCTGACGGTGGACCCCGAGCCGGTACAGGCGGCGCGACGCCTCGACCGCGACGGGTCCGGAACTCCGGTTCGTGCGGTATTCCAGGTCGGCGGGACCGAGGAGCGGCGCGAGGCGCGCGCCCAGGCCGAGCCCGTCGACCAGCCGCGCCAGCAGCGGGGCGTCGGACCGGCGGTCGCGGTACGGCAGGGCGGTGACGCGCCCTGCGGCGGCACGCAGCCAGGGCTCGAGCCGGGCCGCGTAGTCGTAGCGCCCGGACGCGCCCTCGGAGCGCAGGAAGCCGCGGAACGTGCGGCCCTCGGCGACGACCTGAGCCCGCAGGGCATAGGCCGAGGCCAGCTGCTCACCCTGCGGCTTGACCACGAGCGCCGCCTCCAGGGCGAAGCCGCGGCGCGCGAAGAGGTCGGACAGGATCTCGGGCACGCGCCAGAGCGGGCGCTGGACGGAAAAATCCTCGTACGAGAGCACGACCGTGTCGGCCGGCGTGGTGGCGAGGATCGCGTCGAGCCGCGCGAGGGCCTCGCGGCGCTCCGCGGCGCCGCGGCGGCGGTCCAGCGCTTGGCCGAGCCGGTAGTGATTGACGTCGTCGCTGCCGGGGGCGCCCGGCGGGGCGAGGTTCGGGTAACAGATCCCGACCGAGGCGAGGCGGGGGCGCAGGCGGGCCAGCACCTCCTGAAACGCGGTGGAGCCGGTTCGCGGCATCCCGATGTGAACGATCGCGCGGCGCACGTGTCCTGTCGACCCTGCTGGATTTCGTGATTGCGGCAAGTCTTCCGCACAGCCGGACACAGTCCACGACCCCTCGTGGACGCGCACGTCTCGGGAAAACGCCAAACGAATCCGTAATCACGGTCCGATCACGGGAACGCGACCAGAAATAGCCAAGCTCCGTTTCTGCTCTATTTCGGATCGGGCAACGCGCGTCGGGCAAAGCGCGTCGGGCAGGGCGCGCATGCCGGCCCCTCCGAGGGAGGCGCGGAGGGAGGCGCGGCGCAGCCTCCGTGCGGGACAGGGGGCTGGGGACGCGAGGCCCGATCCCGGCGCCTCGGAGCGCGGCGGACGGCGATCCAGGGCCCCTGCAGGGCGCGGCGCCGAGGCGGCGCCGCGTTCGCGCGCTAGCTTCCGGCGTCCTCGCGGCGGAGCAGGAACACGCCCTGCGCGCCGAACAGGTTCCAGACCCACCAGGGCATGGAGAACCGCATCGGCCTGCCGCGGGCGTCGAGCGCCGTCGCGTGCTCGATCCGCGCGCCGATCAGGCGGCACAGGCCGACGAAGTCGCGGATCGTGCAATGGTGGATGTTGGGGGTCTCCCACCACGCGTCCGGCATGATCTCGGTGACCGGCATGCGCCCGCGGAAGGCGAGTTCGGACCGCACGCGCCAGTGCCCGAAATTCGGGAACGAGATGATCACCTGCCGGCCGATGCGCAGCAGGTGCTCCAGCACCACCCGGGGGTTGCGGGTCGCCTGGATGGTCTGGGACAGGACCACCACGTCGAAGGCGCCGTCCGGGTAGTTGGCGAGGTCGGTGTCGGCGTCGCCCTGGATCACCGACAGGCCCCGGGCGAGGCACGCATTCACGCCCTCGCGGGACAATTCGATCCCGCGCCCGTCGATGCCCCGGCGGTCGCGCAGCAGCGCCAGCAGCGAGCCGTCGCCGCAGCCGATGTCGAGGACCCGGGCGCCCGCCGGCACGAGGCCGAGCACGACGATATGGTCGACCCGGGCGCCGTTGCCCTCGCCGGCATGGGGGAGGGCGTCCGCGCTCTCCCAGGGTGCGCCGTGCGGGGCCTGTCCGAGGGAATGCTTGCCCATGGAATGCTTGCCCATGGAATGCTTGCCCAGGGCGTGCTTGCCCAGAGCGTGCTTGCCCAGGGGCAGCTTGCCGAACATCATCTTGCCGGACCCGCCGCTCACAGGCCGCGCGCCCGGGCGGCGGCGTCGATGAAGCCGCGGGCGGCCGAGAACATCGCCGGCTCGTCGAGCAGGAAGGCGTCGTGGCCCTTGTCGCTCTCGACCTCCACGAAGGCGACCGGCGCCGCGGCGGCGTTCAGCGCATGGACGATCGCCCGGGAATCGCGGGTCGGGAACAGCCAGTCCGACGTGAAGGAGATCACGCAGAAGCGCGTCTTCGTCCCCCGGAAGGCGTTGGCGAGCACGCCGCCATGGTCCTCGGCGAGGTCGAAATAGTCCATCGCCCGGGTCAGGTAGAGGTAGGCGTTGGCATCGAACCGCTCGACGAAGCTCAGGCCCTGGTGGCGCAGATAGCTCTCGATCTGGAAGTCGGCGTTGAACGAGAAGGTCGGCGCCGATCCGCCCTGGAACCGGCGGCCGAACTTGCGATGCAACGCCGGCTCGGAGAGATAGGTGATGTGCGCGCCCATCCGGGCGACGCCCAAGCCCTTGGCGGGCCGCGTGCCCGCCTCGAGGTAGCGCCCGTCCGCCCAGGCCGGATCGGCCATGATCGCCTGCCGGCCGACCTCGTGGAAGGCGATGTTCTGCGCCGAATGGCGGGGGCCCGTGGCGATCGGCATCGCGGCGAAGACGCGCTCGGGATAGAGGGCCGCCCATTGCAGCACCTGCATCCCCCCCATCGAGCCGCCGATGCACAGGAAGAGGTCGTGGATGCCCAGGTGCTCCAGCAGCATCAGTTGGGCGCGGACCATGTCGCGGATCGTGACCAGCGGGAAGTTCAGCCCGTAGGGCCGCCCCGTCGCCGGGTCGATCGAGGCCGGCCCGGTGGAGCCCATGCAGGAGCCGATGACGTTCGAGCAGACGACGAAGTAGCGGTCCGTGTCGATCGGCTTGCCGGGGCCGACCAGGGTCTCCCACCAGCCGGGCTTGCCGGTCACCGGGTGGGTGTGGGCGAAATACTGGTCGCCGGTGAGCGCGTGGCAGATGAGGACCGCGTTCGAGCGCGCGGCGTTGAGCGTGCCGGCGGTCTGGTAGGCGATCTGGAACGGGGCGAGTTCGATGCCCGCATCGGTGAGCAGCGGCGTGTCCGCTGAAAACCGCGCCACCGGGCTCTTCGGGTCGAGCGCCTGCGAGCGCTCGGACGCGCGCCGTGCCGGCTCGTCGATCGGGTCCGGCCTCAGGGCCGTGTCCGGTTGGGTGTCCATGGCGGGTCGCGACGACCGTGTATCCGTTCGGATCCGAACCGGGAGAGCATCGTGCCGCCAGACGCGCCGCACTCGCCCGACGCGGCCAGCCCTGCGGAGGTAATGCGCGGGGGCCCGAGCGTCAACGCGCGCAGGCCGGCGGCCGCCGCCGGGTTACTCAGGCGGGGTCTTGCCCGTCGGGGACGCCGGATGTCCAATCGGACGCGTGCGTCCGGATCTCGGTCGCTGAGGCGCCGGTCACGGCGCGTTGCGCGCGCAGCCATGCGGGTTCGACCAAGCCGGCCGCACCGTCCAGGACGAAGTTGAGAACGACGCTCATCTCGACACCTCCATCGCGCGCTGTCGTCGCGATGGCGCAGGTCTACGGCGGGCAGGCGGCCGCGACGGTGCGCCCGGACACGCAGGATCCCGGGAACGGGGCCGTGCCGCCGCAGGGGATGCCGCTCACGCGAGCGGCGCGGCCATCACGGCCAGTCCCAGGGCCGGAAGGCCGAGGGCGAGGGCGGCGCGGGCATCCAGCCGATCCGCGCCGACGCCCGCCCGCCAGTGACGGCTCGCAGCACTTTCGATCAATATCCCGGTGAGAACGAGACCGCAGCCGATCAGGGCCTGCATCGAAACCATGAATCCCTCGCCCAGCCGGCCGCACGTCCTGGCGCGGCGCCTGATTGCCGGTGGGAAAGTGCGTCCTGGGGCTGGCGGTTCCTCAGCGCATCGCAGCCGCGCAGGCCGCGAAGACCAGGGCGGCCCCGGCGGCCGTGATGCAGCCGTTGGCCCAGGGCGCCGGCTCGACACGGCGCAGGCGACAATCCGCGGCGAGCGAAACGAGGATCCCGATCAGGAACAGGCTGCAGGGGATCAGGTCACCGGGCATCGTCGATCCATCCAGGCGCATGCAGGGCGCGGCACGCCCGACGCGCCCCCGTTCTCCGGGTTCAACAGGCCGAAACGTGGCGAGTGCCCCGCGGCATTTGCGCGTCGCCGATTTGCCGCGGCGCGCCCGGATGGATCGAGCCCGTCAGAGCTTGCCGTTCAGAGCTTGGCCGAGGCGGGCCGGGTGTCGAAATCCTCGGGCCCCAGATCCAGGAGATCGTTCGGGGTCTCGGTCCGGTCGTAGGCCTGGCTCGCCGCGGCCTCGATCACCGCCTGGTTGCGGGCGAACAGCTCCAGGGGCGCGAGGTCGGCCCCGCCGCCGAATTGCTGACGCAGCACGGGGATCGGGACCTCGACCGCGATCACCCGCTGGCCGTTGGTCATGCCGAAGCGGATCAGCGTGTCGTCGGCGGGGAGGATGTGGGCGCCGCCGTCCAGGTATCGTTCGAGGGGCATGAATGGGGTCCTTCGCATGGGGCGCCTGCCGGCGGAGCGCCGGCATTGAGCCATGACTTCGTGCGGGCGTACAAGACGCCGCAGCGCCGTCCGATCCATCCCGGATCGGGTCCGTCTCGAATCGTCGGCGCGGTCGGGAGCGCCCGGGTCGAGACAGGGCTCGGATCGGGTGGCCCCGGCCTGCGGAACTCGGTCTGCCGGACGCGGCGGGACCGGCGCATCCCATGACCAATGGCCACGCCACGCGCCTTCCCTCGCCGCGGCGTGCAGCCTCGAACCCGGACCACGAGTCCCGCCGGGATCGGATCGAGGCGGCGCGCGACCGGCGTGGCGCCCCGGGCTGCGTGATTGCGCCTCAGGATATCCGGACGCGCTCACCGGGACCGGCGCCCCTGAAGCGGGCCCGGGTTCACCGGCAAAGGAAATGCTGTAGACGGACGCGGAACCGACCGAACCCCGCGCATCCCGAGTCGCACCGCAATGTCCGCCCTCCGCCCCGCCCGTCCGGAACCGCGCCCCGGCGTCCTGGCGATCGACACCTACGTGCCCGGCAAGAGCGGGCGGCCCGGCGGCGGCACGGTCTACAAGCTCTCCTCCAACGAGACGCCCCTCGGCGCGAGCCCCGCGGCGCTCGCCGCCCTCCACGCGGCGACCGCCAAGCTCGAGACCTACCCGGACGGGCGCGCCACGGCGCTGCGCACCGCCATCGCCAGGCGCTACGGGCTCGATCCTGAGCGGATCGTCTGCGGGGCGGGATCGGACGAGCTGCTCTCGCTGCTGGCCTACGCGTATGCCGGGCCGGGCACCGAGGGCATCTACTCGGAGCACGGCTTCCTCGTGTACCGGATCGCCATCCTGGCCTCGGGGGGCGAGCCGGTGGTGGCGCCCGAGCGCGACCTCACCGTGGACGTCGACGCGATCCTGGCCCGGGTCACGGACCGGACGCGGATCGTCTACGTCACGAACCCCAACAACCCGACCGGCACCTACCTGCCCTTCGACGAGATCCGCCGCCTCCACGCCGGCCTGCCGCCGCACGTGCTGCTGGTGATCGACGGCGCCTATGCCGAATACGTCCGGGCGAACGACTACTCGGCCGGGCTCGAACTCGCGCTCGAAGCCGAGAACGTGGTGATGACCCGCACCTTCTCGAAGATCCACGGGCTGGCCGCCGTGCGGATCGGCTGGATGGTCGCGCCGTCGCACGTGGCGGACGCGGTCAACCGGATCCGGGGGCCGTTCAACGTCTCGGGGCCGGCGATCGCCGCGGGCTCGGCCGCCATCGCCGACGAGGCGCACATGGCCGCCGCCGCCGCCCACAACGCCGAGTGGCTGCCGAAGCTCACCGAGGGCGCCCGGGCGCTCGGCCTCACGGTCACGCCGAGCGTCGCGAACTTCCTGCTGATCCACTTCCCCGAC
Organism: Methylobacterium sp. XJLW; assembly: GCF_003254375.1. Classification (NCBI taxonomy): domain Bacteria; kingdom Pseudomonadati; phylum Pseudomonadota; class Alphaproteobacteria; order Hyphomicrobiales; family Methylobacteriaceae; genus Methylobacterium; species Methylobacterium sp. XJLW. The sequence goes on from NZ_CP016429.1 coordinate 4,735,665, forward strand.
GCGCCCGGCCGCTCGGCGGCGGATGCCGACGCGTTCCTGACCGAGCGCGGCCTCATCACCCGCCGGGTCACCGCCTACGGCCTGCCCAACGCCCTGCGGGTGACGGTGGCCGGCGCCGAGGCGAACACGGCCTTCCTGGCGGCGCTCGGCGACTTCGTGCGTGGCGCCCAGGGGAGCACCCATGCCTGAGGCGCTCAAGGCCGAGAGGCCCGCCGTCGACCGTCTCGCCATCGTCGGCCTCGGGCTGATCGGATCCTCGATCGCCCGGGCGGCGCGCCGCTACGGGCTCGCCCGCACCATCGTGGCCGTCGACCGGGACGAGGCCGTGCGCGACCGGGTGCGCGAACTCGGCATCGCCGACGCGGTCACGGGCGACCCGGCGGAGGGCGCGGCCGACACCGACCTCGTGATCCTGTGCGTGCCGGTGGGCGCCATCGGCGCCGCGGCGGCCGAGATGATGCCGCATCTGAAAGCCGGCGCGATCGTGTCGGATGTCGGCTCGGTGAAGGGCGCCGTGGTGGCGGCGATCCGGCCGCACCTGCCCGAGGGCGTCGCCCTGGTCCCCGGCCACCCGATCGCCGGAACCGAGTTCTCGGGGCCGGATGCGGGCTTCGCGACCCTGTTCCAGGGCCGCTGGTGCATCCTGACCCCGCCCGAGGGCACCGATCCGGCGGCGGTCGAGACCGTCCGCGCCCTGTGGGCGGGGATGGGCGCCAATGTCGAGACGATGAGCGCCGAGCACCACGACCACGTGCTGGCGATCACCAGCCACCTGCCGCACCTGATCGCCTACAACATCGTCGGCACCGCCGCGGACCTCGAATCGGCGACGCAGTCCGAGGTGATCAAGTTCTCGGCCAGCGGATTCCGCGACTTCACCCGCATCGCCGCCTCCGACCCGACCATGTGGCGGGACATCTTCCTCAACAACCGCGAGGCGGTGCTGGAGATGCTCGGACGGTTCAACGAGGACCTGTCGGCGCTCGCCAAGGCGGTGCGCTGGGGTGACGGCGACGCGCTCCACGCGATGTTCACCCGCACCCGGGCGATCCGGCGCAGCATCGTGGCGCAGGGCCAGGAGACCGCAGCCCCGGATTTCGGCCGGCCGCGGCCACCGGAGGAATAGCGGACCGCGCCGGGCCGCCCGCTCAGGCCGGCGGGCGGTTGACCAGAACCGGCTGCGCCGCCGTCCGCTCCGGGAACAGGCTGCGCAGCGCCTCCAGCTTCGGCGCATCGTAGGCGGCGATGTACGGGTGGCCGGGATGCAGGGCCATGAAGTCCTGGTGGTAACCCTCGGCCGGGTAGAACGCGGCCGCCGGCTCGATCCGGGTGGCGACCGGCCGCGCATAGGCCTTGGCCGCGTCGAGCTGGGCGATGTAGGCCTTCGCCACCCGCGCCTGCTCGGCATCCTGCGGGAACAGGGCCGAGCGGTACTGGTGCCCGGTATCGGGCCCCTGGCGATCCACCTGGGTCGGGTCGAGGGCCACCGAGAAGAAGATCCGCAGGAGCTCGTCGTAGCGGATCGCGGCCGGGTCGTAGGTGACCGAGACCGCCTCCGCATGGCCGGTCCCGCCGCCGCTCACCGTCCGGTAATCGGCCTCCGCACGGGTGCCGCCGGCATAGCCCGACACCGCATTGCTCACGCCGCGCAGGTGCTGGAACACCCCCTGCACGCCCCAGAAGCAGCCGCCGGCGAACACCGCGACGCGCGGCCCCGGCGGCTCGGCGGAGCGGGTCGCGGCCTCCGGCAGGCGCCGGGGCGCTTCCTCGGCGAAGGCCGGAAGCCGGGGGAGCAGGACGGCCCCTGCGAGTCCGAGCCCGAGGGCGGCCCCGAGGAGCGTGCGGATTCGATCGCGATGTGCCATTCTATCCTCCTGCCGGAAACCAACAGGGTGTTCGCCCCGTGGCCCGAACCGGTTACGCGGGCGGGACGCCGCATTGCAGCCGCGCCCGCATGGGTCTACGCACCCGCAACAGATCGACCCCAGCGACCGCAGGACCCGTCCCGTGACCATCGCCCCCGAGCCCAACTCCTTCCGCACCGGTCCCGACGAGCGCGGCCGCTTCGGCATCTTCGGCGGCCGTTTCGTCGCCGAGACGCTGATGCCGCTGATCCTGGAGCTGGAAGCCGCCTACGAGGCCGCCAAGGTCGATCCGGCCTTCGCGGCCGACATGGCGAGCTACGGCACCCACTATATCGGCCGGCCGAGCCCGCTCTACTATGCCGAGCGGCTGACCGAGCACCTGCGCGCCAAGGCTCCGGCCGGGCAGGGGGCCAAGGTCTATTTCAAGCGTGAGGAGCTGAACCATACCGGCTCCCACAAGGTGAACAACGTGCTGGGCCAGATCCTGCTGGCCCGGCGCATGGGCAAGCCGCGGATCATCGCCGAGACCGGCGCGGGCCAGCACGGCGTCGCCACCGCGACGCTCTGCGCGCGCTTCGGCCTCAAGTGCGTCGTCTACATGGGCGCGGTCGACGTCGCCCGGCAGGCGCCCAACGTCTTCCGCATGAAGATGCTCGGTGCCGAGGTGATCCCGGTGGAATCCGGCACCCGGACCCTCAAGGATGCCATGAACGAGGCCCTGCGCGACTGGGTCACCAACGTCGCCGACACGTTCTACTGCATCGGGACCGTCGCCGGGCCGCACCCCTATCCGGCCATGGTGCGCGACTTCCAGTCGGTGATCGGGCGTGAGACCCGGGAGCAGATGATCGCCCAGGAGGGCCGCCTCCCGGATTCGCTGGTCGCCTGCATCGGCGGCGGCTCCAACGCCATGGGCCTGTTCCACCCGTTCCTGGACGACCGCGAGGTCGAGATCTTCGGGGTCGAGGCGGCCGGCCACGGGGTTCATTCCGGCCTGCACGCGGCCTCGCTCACCGGCGGCAAGCCGGGCGTGCTGCACGGCAACCGCACCTACCTGCTGATGGATGCGGACGGACAGATCGCCGACGCGCACTCGATCTCGGCCGGGCTGGACTATCCCGGCATCGGGCCCGAGCACGCGTGGCTGCACGAGACGGGTCGCGTCACCTACATCTCGGCGACGGACACCGAAGCCCTCGAGGCGTTCAAGCTCTGCTCGATGCTGGAGGGCATCATCCCGGCCCTTGAGCCGGCCCACGCCCTGTCCAAGGTTCTGGAACTGGCGCCGCAGCGCCCGGCCGAACACCTGATGGTGATCAATCTCTGCGGTCGCGGCGACAAGGACATCCCGCAGGTGGCGGAGATCTTCGGGACGACGCTCTGAGGGCCGGCGTCTCCGGGACGCACCCCTCTTCCCGGACGCCCGGAACGCCGTGGACCGCGATCCGGGATCCGGCAGACGAAGCGCGGCGGAACGGGCCTGCGCGTTTCGGGCGGACGCTTCGCGACGTCCGGCGCGGGATCCCGGGCCGCCATCCGCTGGCGTCGCACGCGCCCGGGACAGGGGCGAGCCCGGACGACACCACGTGACACCGGGCCGGCCGCGGCCGCCTCACCGCACCGTCACCTGATCCTTGATCTTCTCGTAGACCGACCGGCTGAGCACCCGCTTCGACAGCAGCTGCTCCACCGCGGTGTAGGGCCGCTTGGCGACGATCGCCCGGCCGATGGCGCCGCCGCCGCGCAGGCGGTTGAGATCCGCCACGGAGGCCGTGTTGAGATCGACCACGGCCAGGGCCCGGGGCCCGGCGCTGTCCTCCGCCCGCTCGACCTCGGCCTGACCGGCCGCGTCCTCGCCCTGCGGTTGAGGCGCCGCCTGCGGGGCCGGAGGGTCGGCGGGAACCGCCATCGCGTCGGACGGCATCTGTAACGGCGCGGCGGGCGCCGGGGCCTTGCCGGGCTGCGCAGGCGCGGGCTGCGAAGGCGCGGGCTCGACCGCCGCGGACGGGGCGGGAGCCGGCGCGGGCGGCGGGGCCGTCGAGGGTTCGGGAACCGCCGGTGCCGAGGGCGCAGGCGGGGATACCGGTCCGGGCGCCGGGCCCGGCAACAGGACCTGCACCACCGCCGCGAGTATGCCGGCAATGATGAGGAGGACCGAAATTCTGAGGATTGCAGGACCGCTGAGCACGCACCACTCGACGAGGATTAAAACTATATGCATCTACAGTTAATGCTGTCTTTGCGCGTCGTCCAATCCACGTCCGAAATCCGGTGAGCAATCCCCAGGGGATGAGCGCGCGGACGAGGCTCGGCGCACGCCTAGGCGAGCGGCTCGGGGAGCGCCTGGGCGCCCTGCGCTACCTGCCGACCCTGTTCCGGGAGATCGCCGCCGCCAGCCCGCGCCTGCTCGCGGCGAGCCTGTCGCTGCGCCTCGTGGCGGCCTGCCTGCCGGTCCTGATGCTGTATCTCGCCAAGCTGATCCTCGACGGGATCGTGGCCGAGCATGCCCGGCCGGCGCCAGGGGCGGGGCTGGCGGACTGGCTGGCCGATCCCGGCCGGGCCCGGCTCGCCGGGCTGGTGGCGGCCGAATTCGGCCTCGCCCTGGTCTCGGACCTCACCGGCCGTCTCGCGAACCTCACCGAGACCCTGATCGGCGACCTCTACGCCAACGCCGCCTCCCTGCGGCTGATGGCGCACGCCGCCGCCCTCGATCTCGCGCAGTTCGAGGACAGCGCCCAGCAGGACCGGCTGGAGCGGGCGCGCCGGCAGGTCAGCGGCCGCACCGGGCTCATCGGGACGGTGTTCGGCCAGTTGCAGGGGCTCCTGACCCTCGCGACCCTGGCGATCGGCGTCGCGGCCTTCACGCCCTGGCTCGTGGTGCTGATCGCCGCCGCCCTGGTCCCGGCGGTCCTCAACGAGTGGCATTTCACCAAGGCCGGCTACCGCCTCGCCTGGATCCGCAGCCCGGAGCGCCGCCGGATCGACTACCTGCGCTACCTCGGCGCCAGCGTCGAGACCGCCAAGGAGATCAAGCTCTTCGGCCTCTCGGACTACCTGACCGGCCTCTACGGGACGGCGGCGCGCCGACTGCTCGCCGAGAACCGCAGCCTCGCCGTCGCCCGGGCCGGCTGGGGCTTCGCCTTCGCGAGCCTCGGGACGCTCGCCTACTACGCCGCCTACGCGGTGATCGTCTGGCGGACGGTGGCGGGCACCTTCTCGGTGGGCGATCTCGCCTTCCTGGCCGGCGCCTTCCAGCGCCTGCGCGGCGGCCTGGAGGGACTGCTCCTCGGGCTGACCCAGATCACCGGCCAGGCGCAGTACCTCGACGACTTCTACTCCTTCTTCGCGATCCGCCCGCAGATCCGCTCGCCCGCGCAGGCCGTGCCGGTGCCGCGCCCGATCCGGGAGGGGCTGGTCTTCGAGGATGTCGGCTACCGCTATCCGGGCACGCAGGCCTGGGCGCTGCGCCACCTCTCCTTCGCGATCCGCGCCGGGGAGACGGTGGCGCTGGTCGGCGGCAACGGCGCCGGCAAGACCACGATCGTCAAGCTGATGACCCGGCTCTACGACCCGCACGAGGGCCGGGTGCTCCTCGACGGGGTGCCGCTCACCGCGTACGACCTCGACGAGCTGCGGGCGCGGATCGGGGCGATCTTCCAGGACTTCGTCCGCTTCGACCTCACGGCGGGCGAGAACGTCGCGGTCGGCCGGATCGAGGCCGCCGGGGATGCGGAGCGCATCGCGGCCGCGGCGGCCCGGGGGCTGGCGGCGCCGGTGATCGAGCGCCTGCCCGAGGGCTACGCCCAGCCCCTGGGCAAGCGCTTCGCCGGCGGCCTCGACCTCTCCGGGGGCGAGTGGCAGAAGGTCGCGCTGTCCCGGGCCTACATGCGCGAGGCCGAGATCCTGATCCTGGACGAGCCGACCGCGGCCCTCGACGCGAGGGCCGAGCACGACGTCTTCGCGCGGTTCCGGGAATTGTCGGCCGGGCGGACGGCGGTGCTGATCTCGCACCGCTTCTCCACCGTGCGCATGGCCGACCGCATCCTCGTCCTGGAGGGCGGCCGGGTCCTGGAGGAGGGCGGCCACGCCGCCCTGATGGAGCGGCGCGGCCGCTACGCCGAGCTGTTCACCCTGCAGGCTGAGGGCTACCGGTAGGGGAGCCGGAAGCGGGGGCGAGGCCCTCGGGACGCCCCCGCGGCCCGGCCCAAGCATTGCCCGATTCCCTGAGCCTGCTATCTGCGGCGGACCGAATCGAGGTTGTCCATGCGCCTGCGCCTCTTCCGACTGCTGACGGCCGGCCTTCTCGTCTGCGCCGGGAACGCCCAGGCGGCCCCGCCCGCCGGGCCCGAACCGGCGGCCAAGCCCGAGGCGGCGACCCCGTCGCCCGAGATCGTCCTGGCCAACCATCGGGCGGTCTACGACCTGTCGCTGGCCGAGGGCGGAGGCACCCGCTCGGTGGAGAGCGCCCGCGGGCGCATCGTCATCGACTTCCGGGGGGATGCCTGCCGGGGCTACACGATGCTGACCCGCCAGGTGACGGAACTGTCCTCCGGCGAGACCGGCACGCGCCTGTCGGACATGCGCAGCACCACCTTCGAGGGCGGGCAGGGGCGCGAGTTCCGGTTCAAGACGACGACGCTGACCAACAACAAGGCCGCCGCCCCGGTGGACGGGACCGCCTCCGAGCAGGGCGACGCCCTCACGGTGAAACTGAAGGGCGGCCCGAAGCCGTTCACCGTGGAGGGGCCGGTCCTGTTCCCGAGCGAGCACATGCGCCGCCTGATCGCGGCGGCGCGGGCCGGCCAGTCGACCCTCTCGGTCAAGGTCTACGACGGCTCGGACGACGGCAAGAAGATCTACGACACCTTCGCGGTGATCGGCCACACGGAGACCGGCCCGGCTTCGGCCGCGGGCTCCGACCGGGACAAGCCGCTGCGCGACGGTTCGCTCGCCGGCATGCCGCACTGGCCGGTCCGCCTGAGCTACTACACCGAGGGCGCCGGGGAGCGCACGCCGATCTACACCCTCGGCTTCGACCTGTACGAGAACGGCGTCAGCGGCGCGCTCAAGCTCGATTACGGCGATTTCGCCATCCTGGGCGACATGACCGCCCTCGACATCGACGCCAAGGCGGGGCGGAGCGACAAGGACGCGGGGAAGGGCTGCACGCCCTGAGCGCCGTTGGGCAGAGGCCGCGCACCGTTCCGACCATGCTCCCGGGCTCCCGGGCCCGCCGATCCGATCGGGGGGCGGGTCGCGCGTTGGGTCGCGGCCCCCCTGTGCGCGGGCTCGCCGATCCCCACGTCGTCCGCCTGCCATCCACCGCGTGAGAGACCAGCACCCGGGCCCCGTCCCTCATGGGGCTCATGGAGCTCATGGGGCTGGGCCAGGGGCAGGCCGGGCGCGGATCGCCGGCAAGCCCGGGATCCGCGGGCGGGACGCGCGCAGCGGTCCGCGTCGCGCCGGAGGCCTCACGCCCATTCGTCATCCGGCCGCGGCGACAGCCGCTGCCACGCCGCGGCGATCCGCTCCGGCTTGACGCCGAGACCGTTCGCGCAGGCGACGAGGACGTTCTCGTCGCCCATCACGTGGTCGAGGACGCCCACCAGGAAAGCCGGCTCCCGGGCGCTTTCGCGCAGCGTGTCGGGGCTCAATCCGCTCGCCGCCAGGAAGGGCAGGAGCCGGTCCTCGTCCCCCGCGATCCACAACAGAACGTCCAGGGCGAGCCGTTCGGCGGACTCATCCCCTTGAAGAGGTTTGCCATTCATCAACATGTGAACGCTACAAAGGTGACGGAGGGGCTTCACCGCCCACTAATCATGATCGGCGCGCACCGGGACATCGGATCATGAAGAAGACGGTGCTGATCGTCGAGGACAACGAGTTGAACATGAAGCTGTTCAACGACCTGCTGGAGGCGAACGGCTACGCGACCCTGAAGACCGCCCACGGCATCGAGGCGATCGAACTGGCCCGCGCCCATCATCCCGACCTGATCCTCATGGACATCCAGCTCCCCGAGGTCTCCGGGCTCGAGGTGACGAAATGGCTCAAGGAGGATGACGACCTCAAGGGCATTCCGGTCATCGCCATCACGGCCTTCGCCATGAAGGGCGACGAGGAGCGGATCCGCGAGGGCGGCTGCGAGGCCTACCTGTCGAAGCCGATCTCGGTTGCGAAGTTTTTGGCAACGGTTCGGGCCTATCTTGAGCCGTGACCACGCCGGCGAGGCGCGCCGTTGAACCGGTCACCCGATCCGTCCGGGTCGGGTGACCGGTTCAACCGTCCGTCCTGTCGTATCCGCCCAGGCCCCTGCGGCTGACCGGCGGCGCGCGCCACGGCACACGGTGCCCGGTCCGGGCCGCTCCACCGCGCCCCTACGAGGAAGCATGTCGGCCCGTGTCCTGATCGTCGATGATCTGTTCCCGAACGTCAGGCTTCTGGAGACGAAGCTCGGCCTGGAATATTTCGACACGCTCGCGGCCATGAATGGCCGGGACGCGATCGCGATCTGCGAGAAGGGCCTCTGCGACCTCGTCCTGCTCGACGTGATGATGCCCGGCATGGACGGGTTCGAGGTCTGCCGGCACCTCAAGAACAACCCGCTCACGGCCCATATCCCGGTGGTGATGGTCACGGCCCTCGACCAGCCCGCGGACCGCCTGCGCGGCCTCGACGCCGGGGCCGACGACTTCCTGACCAAGCCCGTGGACGACACCGCCCTGTTCAGCCGGGTGCGCAGCCTCGTGCGCCTCAAGGCGGTGACCGACGAGCTGCGCCAGCGCGCGCTCGCCTCGCGCGAATTCGGGATCGGCGATCCCCTGGCGCTGGCCACCGCCGAGACCGGCCTCGATGCCCGGATCCTGCTCATCGAGGACCGCCCCGGATCGGCCGAGCGCCTCGCCGGGGCCCTGCGCCAGCACCACGTCGTCACGGTCGAGCCCGATCCGCAGGCGGCCCTGCACCTCGCCGCCGAGGCGCCCTTCGATCTCGCCCTGGTCAGCCTCGATCTGGCGGGCTTCGACGGCCTGCGCCTGTGCAGCCAGCTCCGGTCGCTGGATCGGACCCGGACGATGCCGCTGATCATGCTGGCGGAGGAGCACGACCGCGCCCGGGTCGTCCGCGGCCTCGATTTCGGCGTGCACGACTTCCTGATGCGCCCGGTCGACCGCAACGAGCTGATGGCCCGGGTCCGCACCCAGGTGAAGCGCAAGCGCTTCACCGAGGCGCTCCGGGGGGCGATGCAGGCCTCGCTCCAGATGGCCGTGATCGACGCGCTCACCGGCCTGCACAACCGGCGCTATCTCGACAACCATCTCGGCACGCTGTTCGGCGACGAGGCCGCCCGCCGGGCCCAGCTCTCCGTGCTCATCCTCGACATCGACCACTTCAAGGGCATCAACGACAGCTTCGGCCACGAGGCCGGCGACGAGGTGCTGCGCGGCTTCGCCGAGCGGGTCCGCCAGCACACCCGGCCCATCGACATCGTGGCGCGCTACGGCGGCGAGGAGGTGGTGGTGATCCTGCCGGAGGCGGGGCTCGGCGAGGCCCAGGGCATCGCCGAGCGCATCCGCGAGCGGGTCGAGGCGGTGCCGTTCTCGGTGCTGGGGGCTACCCGGACGGTGCCCGTGACCGTCTCGATCGGAGTCGCCGTGCGCCGCGGCGAGGATCTCTGCGCCGCCGACATGCTCCGGCGCGCCGACCTCGCCCTCTACCGGGCCAAGGCGGCCGGACGGAACCGGGTCGAGTCGCAGGCAGCCTGACACTCCGGCCGCGGCCTGTCCGGGCCGCCGGCCGAGGGCCCGGACCGCCGGCCGGCGGCCCGGTCCGGCAACAGGCCGGTTGACACCACTCCCGCCATCGCCAACACCTCGCGCCCGCCGCCCCCGCGCGGCGGACCCCGGGAAGATCTGTGATACGATGGCGGTGACGCGCACCTACCTCGACTTCGAGAAGCCGGTGGCCGAGCTGGAGGCCAAGCTCGAGGAACTGCGCGCCGTGAGCGCGCGCGACGGCGCGGTCTCCATCGCCGAGGAGGTCGGCCGGCTCGAGGCCAAGGCCGGCCAGGCGCTGGCGGAGATCTACGCGAACCTCACCCCCTGGCAGAAGACCCAGGTGGCGCGCCACCCGCAGCGGCCGCACTTCGTGGACTATTGCGACGGGCTGATCACCGAGTTCACCCCGCTGGCCGGCGACCGGAACTTCGGCGAGGACGAGGCGATCCTGGGCGGGTTCGGGCGGTTCCGCGGACGGCCGGTCCTGGTGCTCGGCCAGGAGAAGGGCGCCACCACCGAGGCGCGGCTGCGCCACAATTTCGGGATGGCCCGCCCCGAGGGCTACCGCAAGGCGGTCCGGCTCATGGAGACCGCCGACCGGTTCGGCCTGCCGGTCCTCGCCTTCGTCGACACCGCCGGCGCCTATCCGGGCATCGAGGCGGAGGAGCGCGGCCAGGCCGAGGCCATCGCCCGCTCCACCGAGGCCTGCCTCGCGCTGGGCGTGCCCAACGTCGCCGTGGTGATCGGGGAGGGCGGCTCGGGCGGCGCCATCGCGCTCGCCACCGCCAACCGGGTCCTCATGCTGGAGCACGCGATCTACGGGGTGATCTCGCCGGAGGGCGCCGCCTCGATCCTGTGGCGCGACCAGGGCCGCGCCGCCGACGCCGCCACCGCCATGAAGATCACCGCCCAGGACCTGCTGCGCCTCGGCGTCATCGACGGGATCATCCCGGAGGCCACCGGCGGGGCGCATCGCGACCGCGAGGCGGCGATCCGGGCCGCGGGCGACGCCGTCGCCGACGCCCTCGCCCAGTTCGACGGCCTGACGGCCGTCGAGATCCGCGACCGGCGCGCGGAGAAGTTCCTGGCGATCGGCCGGACCCTGTGAGCGAGCCCGGGGCGTCGGGGGGGCTGTTCGGCGCGCTCGGCCGGCTGCTGGGGCGGCGCGACGCGCGGGAGCCGGACCGGCACAACCATATCTCCCTCGGCTGCAACTGCCAGATGGCGCACGTCCTCAAGACGCTCGACCTGCGCCAATGGTCGGGGCCCCTCGACTGGATCTTCTCCATGCCCGGCATGGCCCGGGACTGCCTCGCCGACGATTTCTCCGCGCTCGTCGACCGGAGCCAGCTGGAGAGCATCCCGGAATTCGAGCGGCGCGGCCCCGGCATCTGGCGGGGGCGCCACCGCCTCTACCGGGAGCGGCACGGCCTCGAATGCGTGTTCAACCACCACGACCCGGCGACGAGCGAGGCGGATTACGCCTTCCTCGCCGAGGGCGTGCGGCGGCTGCGCCGGGCCCTCGACACGCCGGGCACCGACAACCGCCTCTGGATGATGACCCATCTCCACACGCCCCGGGACGTGGTCGAGGCGATCGACGACCTGCTCGGGCAGCGCGCCAGCCGCAACCACCTGACCTTCCTGCAGCTGGAGACCGGGCATCCGCGCATGGCGGTCGCCGAGGCGGTCGACCTGCGGACATCCCTGCGCTGGCTCACCGTGCACACGCCCTCGGAGCCCGTCGGCCTGCGGCTGGCCGACCCGGCCGACGACGCGGCCTTGGTGGAGATCATCCGGGCCGAGGCGGCGCGGCGGCCGGCGCTGTTCGGCTGAGCGGGCGCCAAGCCCGAACTGCGTGGCGCGCGACAGGGCGACGATCGCGCCGACGCGGACGGGCGCGAGGCAATTGCCTCACGGGTGAGCGCCGAAGGCGACCCCGCGCATCCGCTCCGCCAGGAAATCCACCAGCACGCGCACCCGGGCCGGCATGGCGGGGCCGCCCACGAACACCGCGTGGATCGCCTCGCGGTCCTGCGGGTTGAACGGCTCCAGCAGCGGCACCAGCCGGCCGGCGGCGAGATCCTCGGCGATGTGGAAGTTGCCGACCCGGGTGATGCCGGTGCCCTGCAGGGCGAGCTGGACCAGGGTCTCGCCGTTGTTGGCGGCGACGTTGCCGCCCACCGGCAGGACGCTGTCGTGCCCGTCGATGCGGAACGGCCATCCGGGCTCGGAGCGGCGGAAGCTGAAATCCAGGCAGTTGTGGCCGGCGAGGTCGGCGGGCCGCCGCGGCGTGCCGGCCCGGGCGAGGTAGGCCGGCGAGGCCACCACCGTCCGGCCGGTCTCCCCGAGCCGCCGGGCGGTGAGCGGGCTGTCGGCGAGCGGGCCGAACCGGATCGCCACGTCGGCCCGGCCGCCGAGCACGTCGGCGAGTTCGTCGCTGAGGTCGATCTCCACCGTGATGCCGGGATGGCGCTCGACGAAGGCGGCGAGCAGCGGCACGATCACGAGCCGGCCATGGGCGGTGGCGGCGCTGACCCGGACCCGCCCGCGCGGGCAGCCCCGGTCGGCGAGCGCGGCTTCGGTCTCGTCGAGATCCGCCAGGATGCGGCGCGCGGCGCGCCCGTAGGTCTCGCCCTCGGCGGTGAGCCGGAGGGTCCGGGTCGTCCGCACGAGGAGCTGCGCGCCGAGCCGCGCCTCGGTCCGGGCGACGATCCGGCTGACCGCGGAGGGCGTCAGCCCGAGCCGGCGCGCCGCCCCCGACAGGCTGCCGGCCTCCGCCACCGCCACGAACACCGCCATCTCGCCCGCCCGGTCGACCTTGTCGCGCAGCATCATGCCCGTCCCGCGATGCCCGAAGCCGATCCCGGGCGCTCCGACCCGAGGCCCTCATCCTGGGGTGCCGGAGCGCCCCTCCGACGCCCGCCGGCGCGGGCACCTCACGATGAGGGCGTGTTCGGGAGAGCCGCGCAGGATGCCCCCGTCGCCGAGCCGTCGGCAAGCCCACATTCGTGCCGTCGGCGCACAGATCCTGGTCCCGAGCGGGTACTACTGCCCTGGAGACGAATCCGCCACCTGCCTCCCCGGAACGAACGGAGATGCGGACCCCATGGCGCTCAACCCACCCCTGCTGGCCCTCGCGGTCGGCGCCTTCGGCATCGGCGTGACCGAGTTCACCCCCATGGGCATGCTGCCCCTGATCGCCGCCGACCTGAACGTATCGATCCCGGCGGCGGGCCTCGTCGTCAGCGCCTACGCGCTGGGCGTAGTGATCGGCGCGCCGCTCGTGACCCTCGCCACCGCGCGCCTGCCCCGGCGGCGCCTGCTGGTCGGGCTGATGGCGATCTTCACCCTCGGCAACCTGATGGCGGCCCTCGCCGACAGCTACGCCATGCTGGTCGCCGGCCGGCTCGTCACTGCGCTGAACCACGGGGCCTTCTTCGGCGTCGGCGCGGTGGTGGCCGCCGGCCTCGTGCCGCCGGAGCGCCGCGCCGCCGCGGTGGCGGCCATGTTCTCGGGCCTCGCCATCGCGACGATCGGCGGCGTGCCGCTCGCCGCCTGGACCGGGGCGATGCTCGGCTGGCGCGCGGCCTTCTGGGGGATCGCCGCGATCGGCGCCGTCGCCATGCTGGCGCTGCGGCTCGCCCTGCCGGAGCTGAAGGCCGAACCGGGCGCCGACCTGTGGTCCGAGCTGCGCGTCCTCGGCCGCGGCCCCGTCCTGGCGGCCCTGGCGCTGACCATGGTGGGGTTCAGCGCGATGTTCACGGTGTTCACCTACATCGCGCCGATCCTGCGGACCGAGACCGGCGCGACGGCGCCGTTCGTCACCGCGATGCTGGTCCTGTTCGGGCTCGGCCTGACCGTGGGCAACTGGCTCGGCGGCCGGCTCGCGGACCGCTCGGTGGACGGCACGATCATCGGCGCGCTGGCGGCGCAGCTCGTCGTCCTCGTGCTGTTCGCCTGGGGCATGCACGGGGCGGCCGCCGCGGCGTTGCTGATCGTCCTCTGGGGTGTCGCGAGCTTCGCCAGCGTGGCCCCGCTCCAGATGCGGGTGATGGCGCAGGCGGCGGACGCGCCCAGCCTCGCCTCGGCCATGAATATCGGCGCCTTCAACCTCGGCAACGCGGTCGGGGCTGCCGTCGGCGGCGCCACGATCGATGCCGGGCTCGGCTACCCGGCGGTGTCCCTGGCCGGCGCCGCCCTGGCGCTGGCCGGCCTCGTCCTCGTGCTCTGGCTGGGTCGCCCCGCCGCGGTCCCGGCCGCCTGTGGATAGGGCCTGCGCCGCAGGCTCTCCACACCGGATAACAATCCAGTGTTGCACCCGCGTCCTTGCGGTAAGGAAGGCGCAAGCTTAACGAGCCTATTGGGTTGGGGAGTGGCACCCGACGCGGCCAGCAAGGCCCGCGGGCGCGCGTAAGACGATCGAGGTTCCCCATGACGGCGCGTCTCGCGACCGCGCGACTGCTGGCGGCAGCGTCCCTGCTGGCCCTGTCGCTCGCCGCCTGCCAGGACGGCTCCGGAATCAACGGCCCGAGCGCGCGCAGCCTCGCGCCGGTCGCCCCCCAGACGGTCGCCCTGATGCAATCCAAGGGGATGCAGCAATCCGACCCGATCCTGATCCGCACCTTCAAGAAGGAAGCGGAGATGGAGATCTGGAAGCGGGGCGGCGACGGCCGTTACGCCCTGCTGAAGACCTACCCGATCTGCCGCTGGTCCGGCCAGCTCGGCCCCAAGACCCGCGAGGGCGACCGGCAGGCGCCGGAGGGCTTCTATACGATCACCCCGGGCCTGATGAACCCGAATTCCTCGTACTATCTCTCGTTCGATACCGGCTTCCCCAATGCCGTCGACCGGGCCAACGGGCGCACCGGCAAGTACCTGATGGTGCACGGCACCTGCTCGTCGGCGGGCTGCTTCGCCATGACCGACGCCACCATCGCGGAGATCTACGCCGTCGCCCGCGAGGCGTTCATCGGCGGCCAGCGCAGCTTCCAGTTCCAGTCCTATCCGTTCCGGATGACGGCCGAGAACATGGCCAAGTTCCGCAACGACCCGAACATCGCCTTCTGGCAGAACCTCAAGGAAGGGTCCGACTATTTCGAGGCCCTGCACGAGGAGCCGAAGGTCGGCCAGTGCGGGACCAAATACGTGTTCGGCGGGGCCGACGCGGCGGCCGGCTCGTGCAAGCCCCATGTCGACCCGCTGGTGGCGGAGAAGAGCGCGCACGACGCCCGCGCGGTCGCCGACCTCGTCGCCAAGGGCACGCCGGCGGTGCGGGTCGTCTACCAGGACGGCGGCCAGAACCCGGTCTTCCGCCCGCAGAACACGAGCGCCTTCGCGAGCCTCGGCGGGACCGAGACGGTCCTGCCTTACGACGCCAAGGAATACGGACGGCACAATCTCGGCGACGTGAGCCGGCCCGAGACCCTGGCGGCGGGCCCGCAGGAGATCGAGGTCACGCCGAAGGGCCAGCCGGTGATGCTGGCCGGCGCCGAGCCGGCGGCCCCCGCCCGGGCCGCGAAGGCCGACGGCAAGGGGCGCGGGCGGGAGCCCGCGAAGCCGGCGGTCACGACGCTCATGGCGAACCGCGCCGATCCCAACGCGCAGGTCGAGACCACGGCGGCGCTGCCCGAGAAGCCCGCGCGGATCGCGGTCGCCGACGCGGACGGCGACCCAAGCAGCTACCAGAAGCTGTTCGGCCAGCTCTTCGCCAAGGACAAGCCGGCCCCGGCGGCACCCCCGACCCCGGCGGTCGACGCCGCGGTGGTGCCGGAGCCGGTGAAGCTCGCCCACGCCGCCGAGAAGGTCGCGCCGAAGGCCGCCAAGGCCCACGCGGTGAAGACCGCCAAGGTCGAGGGCAAGATCGACGGCAAGGCCGAGGCGAAGGCGGAGGGCAAGGTCGAGGCGAAGCCCGCCCTCCGGAAGGGCGAGCCCGAGGGCCGGAAGCCCTGACGGCTCAGACCAGCGGCCGGTCGCGGTTCATCAGCCACAGGGCGTGGACCGTGCCGGGCAGCCAGCCGAGGATCCACAGCAGGATGTTCAGCAGGAACTGCAGGCCGAAGCCCGTGGTGACGAGAACCGCGATCGGCGGAAAGAAGATCGCGAGCAGGATGCGGACGAGGCTGGACACGGACACTCCCGGACGAGGTTCCTGAGGGATCCTCGCTCAAACGACGGGCGCGCCTCTCCGTTCCCGGGACTGTTCGCGCCGCTCCGGTGCCCCGTATCGGAGCCCGGAGCGGCGGCCTGAGGCGTGGCGCCTCAGTTCTTCGCCGGCGGCGGCGTTGTCGCGGACGGCACGTTGGCCGCCTGCTTCTCCGGATGCTTCACCTGGCTGTAGGCGACGTTGGCGAAGGTGCCGATCACCGCGGGCCAGCTCGGGTTGCCGTATTGCGGGTCGTCGCGGCCGACTTTGCAGAACGCCGTGGTCAGGCCGTTGACGATGTCGTCGTCCGTGACCCCCGTGGGCTCCGCCTTCACCTGCTGCACCAGCCGGACGAGCGTCGGGACGAAGTCCTGCTGCTTCAACCCCTTCAGGCTCTCTTGGATGCCGATCTTGTCGAAGGCGGCCTTGAGCTTGTCCTGCTCGATCTCCGCGCAGGGGGCGGTGCCGGCCAGCATGGTCTTGGTGGCGGCGCGCGCCTCGGAGGCCTTGTCGCCGGTCACCACCGGCGCCTTGTTGCCCCAGGAGTTGCGGATGTAGTCGGTGACGTTCCTCACCTCGACGTCGGTCATCTGCTGGCCGATCGCCACCATCGGGGCGAGGCCGCTCTGGGCCGCGAGCCCGCCATAGATCACCCGCAGCACCGTCTCGGGCCCTTCGGACTGGACCGAGGTGTTGCCGGCGAGCGCCGGCACCGCGCCCTCGATGCCCTTGCCGTCGGGCTGGTGGCAGGAGGAGCAGTAGGTCAGGTAGGTCGAGGCGCCCGGCGCGTCGGCGGTGTCGAAGGCGGCGAGATCCTTCGGCTTGTAGGTCTGCTTGGCCGGGACCGTGCGCAGGTAGGCGACCATCGCCTTCAGATCCTCCTCCTTCACCTTGGAGAGGGATTCCATGATGGTCTGGCGCATCGGCCCGGCGGCGACGCCCGGCCGGTTGCCCGGGGCGGTGCCGGTCTTGAGATAGGTCACCACCTGCTCGTCGGTCCAGGCGCCGATGCCCTGATGCCCGTCGGGCGTGATGTTGGGGGCGTACCAGCCGTCGATCACGCCGCCGCCGAAGCGCCCGGCGAAGCTCGAATTGCCGACGAGCTTGTTCTCGTTGTGGCACATGGCGCAGTGGCCGAGCCCCTCCACGAGATAGCCGCCGCGATTCACCTCGGCGCTGGCGTTCGGGTCGGGCTTGAAGCGCTCCTCGGTGAAGAAGGCGGTGCGCCACGTCACCAGCGCCGTGCGGACGCTGAACGGGAACGGGATCTGGCTCTCCTGCCGCTTCTCGCTCACCGGCGGGAGCGATTGCAGGTAGGCCCAGATCGCCTTCGTGTCCTCGTCGGTGACCTTGGTGTACCAAGCGAAGGGGAAGGCCGGGTACAGGTAGCCGACATGCTTGCTGTAGCCCTGCCGGAACGATTTCTCGAAGTCGGCATAGGTGTAGTCGCCGAGCCCGGTCTCCTTGTCGGGGGTGAGGTTGGGGGTCATGATCACGCCGAAGGGCATGTTCAGGGCATAGTTGCCGGCGAGGTACTTGCCGCCCGGCGCCGTGTGGCAGGCCGCGCAATCGCCCATGGTCACGAGGTACTTGCCCCGCTCGATCTGGTCGGCCGACCCGTCCTGCGCCAGCGCCGGCGCGGCCAGGAACAGGCTCGCCAGGATCGGGGCCGACACGCGGCCGGAGGAGAGGGCTCTCGTGCGCTGCATGCCGCGTCTCCCATCCCGAACTTAGAGTAATTCAGATTCGTGTGCCGCGCGTGAACGCGGCCGTTCGCGGCGTTGTTCCGGCCGGCGCCGGGCTGCGGCGTTGTGCCGTGGCCGTCCGGAACCGCAGGCCGAGATCGGCGAGATGGGCGACGAGCCCGGCGAGCATCCAGGCGGCGACCGCGATCCAGCCGGCGCCCACCAGCGCCGCCCGCAGGGCCAGCATCAGGGCGGCCCCGGAGGCGAGGTTCGCCAGAAGGGACGGCAGCGGCGGGCCGCCCCGGCGGCGGACGAGCCACGCGAGGACGAGCGCCTCCCCGGCGACCAGCAGGAGGATGCCGTCGACGATCCGGCCCGAGGCGAACAGGGGGGCCAGCAGACCCTCCATCACGCCGGCTGCCCGAAGGGCGCGTTGAGGCGCACGATCCGCAGGTTCAGGCAGGCGGCGACGCTGACCCAGGCGAGGTAGGGCAGGTTCATCAGCCCGGCGCCGAGGCTGACCCGGCCGGTGACCAGCATCAGCACGGCGATGGACAGCCACAGGGCCGCCACCTCGGCCAGCGCCCAGTCGGGCCGCCGGAACCGGAAGAACAGCACGCTCCAGGCGATGTTGAGAACCCCGTTCACCGCGTAGGCGGCCAGGAGGACACCCCGCGCGGCGGGATCGGCGTCGCCGTTCCAGGCGAGCACACCGGCGGTGGTGGTGAGCGCGAAGATCACCGTCCAGACCGGGCCGAAGGCCCAGTCCGGCGGCTTCCAGGCCGGGACCCGCAGGCGCCGGTACCAGCCGTCCGTGGTGGTCGCGAGGCCGCCGGCCACGGCCACCAGCACGGCGGCGGCGGCGGCCACCGTCGGCGGCCCCAGGTCGACGGCGAGGCTCACGGGGAGACCCAGCGGAACAGGTGGGCGAGATCCTTGAAGAAGATCCGCGCGTGGGCGGCGGGCTTCGCCCGGACCAGCTCCTTGTTCATGTAGCTGTCCCAGGTGAGCTGCTGGACGTCCTTGTCCCGGCAGATCGAGACGAAGCGCTCGCGCAGCCCGTCGCTGCGGTACCAGACCCACTGCATCATCCCGAGGATCCAGAACACGCGCCCGTGCAGCTTCATGAAGGCCTTGCGCGCCCCGGCCAGGGCGCGCGCGTCCCCGGTCCGCAGGAAGGCGGCGGCGGCCTCGGCCGAGAGCCGGCCGCCGAGCATCGCGTAGTAGATGCCCTCGCCTGAGGCCGGCGCCACGACGCCCGCGGCGTCGCCCGCGAGCAGCACGTCCCGGCCGTTGTCCCAGCGCTTCAGGGGCTTCAGCGGCAGCGGCGCGCCCTCGCGGCGGACGGTCTCGGCGTGGTCGAGGCCGGTCGCCGCGCGCAGGGCCCGGATCGAGGAGCGGAGCGAGAAGCCCTTCCTGGCGCTGCCGGTGCCGATGCTGAGCGTATCCCCATGGGGGAAGATCCAGCTGTAGAAATCCGGCGAGTGGCGGCCCTGGTAGTAGACGTCGCAGCGGGTCGCCTCGACGGCCTCGGCCCCGGGGGTGCCGGCCTCCGGCACCCGCAGGATCTCGTGATAGGCGAAGACCTGCCGCATCTTGGCGTGGCCCGGCACCTCCGCCCGGCCGACCGGCGAGCAGGCGCCGTCGGCGCCGATGACGAGGCGGGCCCGGACGGCGTGGCGGGCGAGATCCGCGCCGGTCCCGGTAGTGAAGTGGACGAGCGGCACCCCGTCGTCGGGCCGGGTGATCCGGTCGTAGGCGGCGTCGCGCAGGTCGGCGCCGGCCTCTTCCGCGCGGGCGCGCAGCCACGGGTCGAAATGCTCGCGGTCGACCATGCCGACGAAGCCCTCGCCCACCGGCATGTCGACGGCCTTGCCGCTCGGCGCCACCATCCGGGCGGACCGGATCTTGGCGACGAGGAGCGCATCGGGGATCGCGAAATCGCGGATCAGCCGCGGCGGGATCGCGCCGCCGCAGGGCTTGATCCGGCCGGGCTTGTCGAGGAGCAGAACCGCGTGGCCGGCCCGGGCCAGGTCGGTGGCCGCCGTGGCCCCGGCCGGCCCGCCGCCGACCACGACGACGTCGTAGGATTCGCGACCGGAGCCGCCTTCGTCCAACCGAGCCATGGCCTCACCTCGCGCTGAAGGCAGGATCGAGCGGCACCGAATCGGGTGCCGGAGCGGATTCGAGCCGGGCCGCCAGGACGACCGCGACGAGGAAGAGCACGCCTTCCGCGGCGAAGACCGCCGCGTAGGCCTGGACCGGTTCGGCGGTGACGAGCCGGACGGCATCCACCGCCGCCGCCCCCAGGAATCCGCCGGCCCCGAAGGCGACGCCCTGCGCGGCGCCCCAGACGCCCATGCGGGTGCCGCGCTCCCGTGCGTCGCCGCGGCCGGCCAGCGCCATCATCGAGCCGATGGCGGCCACCGCGTAGGCACCGTTGGCGACGCCCAGGGCGAACACCGTCGCGCGCAGGGGGAAGTCCGAGCCCGCCGCCACACCGCTCGCCAGGGCGAAGAGGGCGGCCGCCGAGCCGGCGCAGCCGATCCCGATCCAGAGCCGCAGGGAGGCGAGGGCGGTGCCGCGGGCGGCGAGGGTCACCCCCGCCACCAGCAGCATGCCGGCGAGCACCCCGCCGTGCTGCAACCCGGCGAGCTTGGTGGTGGCGCCGGGGCTCATCGCGAAGACCAGGCCGGCATAGGGCTCCAGGATCAGTTCCTGGGCGCTGTAGGCCAGCATCGAGACGAAGACGAAGATCGTGAAGGTCCGGGCCACGGGATCGGCCAGCACCTGGGCCAGCACGGTGAAGAACGGCCGGCGCGCCTCCGCGGGCTCCGGGGCGCGGGCCGGCAGGCGGCGCTCGATGCCGGCGACCGCCAGCGCCGCCACGCAGAAGGCGACGAGCGAGACCGTGCCCGACACCGCCACGAGCCGCAGACCGGAGAACGGATCCAGGAAATGCCCGGCGAGCGGCGCCGTGACGGCGAAGCCGACGATCATCATCACCCAGACGATGGTGGCGGCCGCGCCCCGCCGGGCCGGGGCGACGCCCCCCGACAGCAGGACGAGGAGCGAGGTCCCGGCCGCGCCGACGCCCATCCCGACGCACAGGAAGGAGAGGGCCGCGAGGGCGAGGCCCAGGGCGAGGTTCTCGGCGGCGAGCGCGGTGCCGCAGGCGGCGCCGAACCCGCCGAGGCAGAGGGCCACCATGCCGCCGACGATCCAGGGGGTGCGCCGGCCGCTGCGGTCGGACCCGTAGCCCCAGCGCGGGCGCAGGACCTGCACGGCGTAGTGCAGGGCGACCAGCAGGCCCGGCACGATGGCGGGGAGCGCCAGTTCCACCACCATCACCCGGTTGAGGGTGGCGGTCATCAGCACGACGACGCTGCCCAGCGCCGTCTGGACGAGGCCGAGGCGGACGATCTGGGGCCAGCCGAGATACCCGTCGGGCGCGACCGCTCGCCCGCCCGCCTTCGCGGGGGACGGGCGGGCGCCCGGCCGTTCCGTGCGCGAGCCGCCCGCCATCACGCCCCTCCCACCAGCGGGCGCAGCGCGAAGGCCGAGACCAGCATGCCCAGGACGTAGAGGGTGGTGCCGGTGCCGTTGTACCAGATCGCCCGCTCCCGGGGGTTCTCGAGGAACCGGACCATCAGGGCGGCCTGGCCGGCGAGCAGCGCCGCGACGAGGCCGGCATGCCAGTACCGCTCCCAGCCGACGAGGAGCGCGATCACCGCCACCTGCGGCAGGGCCATCACGAGGCAGGCGAAGCGCGCGGCGCGCTGCGAGCCCATCTGCACGGGCAGGGACAGCAGACCCATGCGCCGGTCACCCTCCACCGACTTGAAATCGTTGAGCGTCATGATGCCGTGGGCGCCGGCTGCGTAGAGCAGCGCCACCAGGAGCACCCGCCGGTCCGGCAGGGCCGCGGCCATGACGGCGGCGCCGGTGAACCAGGGCAGCCCCTCGTAGCAGAGCGCCACCGCGGCGTTGCCCCACCAGCCGTTCCGCTTCAGCCGGACCGGCGGCGCCGAGTAGATCCAGGCCAGCACCAGCCCGAACAGGGCGGCCCCGAGGATCCAGGGCCCCAGGGCGGCGGCCACCACCAGCGACAGCAGCGTCCAGCCCAGAGCGAGGTAGAGCCCCCAGCGGCCCGGGATCCGCCCGGAGGGAATCGGCCGGTTCGGCTCGTTGATCGCGTCGACGTGGCGGTCGAACCAGTCGTTGGCGGCCTGGCTGGTGGCGCAGACCAGCGGCCCGGCGAGCAGCACCCCGGCGGCGATCACCGGCCATTGGCCGCTGGCCGGCTGCCCGGAGGAGATCACCCCGCAGGCGAACGCCCACATCGGCGCGAACCACGTCAGCGGCTTGAGCAGCTCGATGACTGCGCTCGGGGCGGGCGTAGCGGCCATGGCGGGAGGCTACCGGGCCCCGCCGAAGTGTCAAGGCAGATTTACACCACGCGGCGGAATGTGCGCGGCGTTTGTCCAGCGAATACAACCCCCACGTCAGGAATACATTATCCGGCACACCGAAAAGTCGCGGGGCGCAGCGCCTCGGCGGCGGCCGGTTTTGCCGCCGCGGACGCGGTCGTGCGCGCGCGATCCGGCGGTCGTGCGCGCGGAACGCGGCCATCCTCGCGCGTCGGGCGCGGTCAGGCGCGCGGCAGTCCGCCGAGGGCCGAAAGGGAGTCCGTCGCCCGCCTCAGGCGTCGTCGGCCGGGCCGTCCAGATCGCCGACGCCGTAGCGGCGCATCTTGGCGTAGAGGCCCTGCCGGCTGAGGCCCAGCATCTCGGCCGCCGAGGCCCGGTTGTCCCGGGTGATCCGCAGCGCCGCCTCGATGCAGAGCTTCTCGATGAGGTCCGTGGTCTCGCGCACCAGGGTCTTCATCGAGACCCGGCCCACCAGCTCGGTCATCTGCTCCACCGAGCGGGGCAGCCCCCGCCCGATCGCCGAGGCGGAGCGCCCCTCGGCGATCCGCCGCGGGCCGGACCGGATGGCGAAGCCGAGGCAGGGGCGGGGGCCGGCCACCGACACGGCGGCGACCTCCACATCCTCCAGGCCGCCATAGGCGCCCCGGATGACGGTGGCGAAGCGGCGCACGGCGCCGTGGTCGACCAGGGTTGCGAACAGGGCCTGCGCCTCCATCTCGTCGCGGCCGAGCCAGTGGTCGAGGGTCCGCCCGCGGGCCTGCCCCTCGGTGGCGAGCTGGGCCAGCTCCAGGAAGGCGGCGTTCGCCATGAGGACGCGCCGCGACGGGTCGGTGACGACGAATCCTTCCGGCATCGCCGCCAGCACGGCGGCGGTGGGCGCCTCCTGATCGGGCCCGGCCGCCGCCGCCGGGTCGGCGGCCAGCTGCAGCAGGGCGCTGGCGCCGCCCTCGCCCCGGAACAGCGAGGCCGACACCGTGACCTCGCCCCGCTCGTGCGGCAGGGACGCCCGGATCGCCCCGGCCTGCCCGGTCGCCCGCAGGGCGGCGAACTGCGCCTCCAGGGCCCGGGCGCTGGAGGCGTCGAACAGGTCGACGGCGTCCTGGCCGGTGATGCGCCGTGCGGGCCGCCCGAGCAGGCGCGCCGCGGCGGGATTGACCTCGGCCACCCGGCGCGTCCCGGCATCGACCACCAGCACCGGCTCGCCGGAGATCTGAAACAGCAGCCGGTAGCGGGTCTCGGCGGCGCGCAGGCGGTCGTAGTCCCGCTCCAGGGCCTGCTGCGTCTCCATCAGCCGGCGCTGAAGGGCCGCCACCGCCCGCATGTCGCGCCCGAGCACGAGGATCGGACCGTCCCCCGCCGGCCGGATCGAGGCGTAGCGGATCGGCAGGTCGATCCCGTCGGGGCAGGGATGGTTCACCTGGCGCCATCGGGTGATGCCCTCGGCCCGGGCATCCCGCAGAAGGGCGTTGACCTTCGGGCGGCTCTCCACCGTGACCGTGTCGATCCAGCGCCGGCCCAGCCAGCCCGCCACCGTCTCGGCCTTGAGATCGGCGCCGACCGTCGCGTCCCGAATCACCCCGTCGGCATCGATCACCAGCGACAGGTCCGTCGATGCCGCGACGATGCGGCCGACCGCCTCGCCTTCGAGGAGGCCGGCCACCTGCTGCAGGGCCGCGGGCGGCGACTGCGAGGTGTGGCGAGGCTGGGGCGTCACGGTCACCGCAATGTGATTGCAATGTGATATTCGGATACCAACCCTTTCAGCAGGCCAATGCCTGTCTGTCCAGCAAAGCTTCCGCCGCGGCGGGCGCCAGGCAGGCGTCCGACACGCAGGCATCCGCCCCGACGATCCCCGCCTCGCCGCCGTAGCGCGCGAAATAGGGGCCGCCGACCAGAACGCGGATCTCCCGGTTGCGGGAGTCGCGGCGCACCTCCGCCACGGCCCTCGTCAGGGCCGGCAGCAGCACGTCGCAGGAGAGCGACAGGCCGACCACGTCGAACCAGTCGGTGCGGAGCAGCGTCAGGGGATCGACCTCGGGACCGGGCACCGCCGTGGTCACGTCCCAGCCGGCCTCCCGGAAGAAGCTCGCGACGATCGACAGGCCGAAGACATGCGTCTCGCCGGGACAGGGCAGCAGCAGCACGCTGCGCCCGTTGGCCGGGATCGATTCGTCCTCCAGCTCGGCGCAGAGGCGTCGGCTCACCGCATGGAGCCGCCCGAGCGCCTCCGTCACCGCCAGGAAGTCGCAGGCATCCTCCTCCCACAGCGCGCCGAGGTGGCGGGCCGCCGGGGCGAGCAGATCGAGGAGCAGGCGGGCCAGGGGCAGGCCGCCGTCGCGCAGGACCTCCACCCGGGCGTCGAGATCGACCGGACCGGCCTCCAGGAGCAGGGCGCTGAACTCGGCGATCTCCCGGGCACTCGGCGCGCGATTCGCCGGGCGGCCGCGGCCGGCGGGCCGGTGCGCGAGCATCAGCCGGGGCAGGATCTCCGCCTCGACCACGCGGGCGAGCATGTCCGGAACGGGCCGGCGCAGATCGGACCAACCGACGGGGCTATCGCGGAACACGGAACGACCATCGCTCACAGGGTTACAGCCGGCCGCGGGCTGGCCGTGATCCAGGCGATCGCCGAAATGCCTCCAGTCTCCCATCGGCATCCCTCCCTGAGTCGGCCCTGGCCCGGGAGGACCAGCGGCACCGCTCGTGTCCTGGGTGCGGCGTTGCTCGCCTGTCTATTCTTCGCGTTCGTCAGTCCCGGATCTGACAAGTGAAACTGCGGCAGTCTCCAGCCGTCGAGCCCGACGATACGCTTCCTGGCGATCTTGGCAATGATCTTATTCGAAGAAAAAATATCTCTCACCTGTCATGTTCCGAAACCGTCAAGCGCACTTGACACTTCTGGGACCCTCGCCCTAGCCTCTGTCAACGACGGAGCCTTTGGCGCCGCCGAGCACCAGGGAGCGGATGCATGGGTCCCGAGGACCGGCCGGCACGACCGCTCTACACGCCTGCCGAACGGCGAAAGCGCGACTCTTCGCCCTGGACCCTGGTTCAGGGCGTGCTGGCGCCTCTGCAATTCGCGATCTTCCTGATCAGTCTCGTCCTGGTGCTGCGCACCCTCGCCACCGGTGCAGGTCAGTTCGCCGCTGAGATCTCGGTCGTCGTGAAGACCCTGGCGCTTTATGCGATCATGGTCACCGGCTCGATCTGGGAAAAGGCGGTGTTCGGGCGGTGGCTCTTCGCACCGGCGTTCTTCTGGGAGGACGTGGTCAGCATGCTCGTGCTGGCCCTCCACACAGCCTATCTCGCGGCTCTCATCACGGGCGCACTCAGCGGGCAGGCGCTGCTGCTGCTCGCGCTGGCGGCCTACGCGACCTACGTGGTCAATGCCGGCCAGTTCCTCATGAAGCTCCGCGCCGCCCGTCTCGAGGGCACCGGCAGCCGCGCACCGCGCCTCGCGGAGGCGCTGTCATGAACGCTCCCCTGATCCACCAGCCTCCCTGCGGCGGCATCGACCTGCACCAAGAGCAGGGGCAGAGGGCGGTGTTCTGCGGCCTCACCGGCATCGTCTGGCTCCACCGGAAGATCCAGGACGCCTTCTTCCTCGTGGTCGGCTCACGGACCTGCGCGCATCTGATTCAGTCCGCCGCCGGGGTGATGATCTTCGCCGAGCCGCGCTTCGCGACCGCGATCATCGACGAGCGCGACCTCGCCGGGATCGCCGACGCGAACGAGGAACTCGACCGGGTCGTGACCCGGTTGATCGAGCGGCGGCCGGATATCAAGCTCCTGTTCCTGGTGGGCTCCTGCCCGTCGGAGGTGATCAAGCTCGACCTGTCCCGGGCGGCGCAACGGCTGTCGGGGCGCCTCGCCCCCGTGCGGGTCCTGAACTACTCCGGCTCCGGCATCGAGACGACGTTCACGCAGGGCGAGGATGCCTGCCTCGCCGCCCTGGTGCCGGACCTGCCCCGCGAGGTCGAGACGGCCGCGCCGTCGCTCCTGGTCGTCGGGGCGCTGGCCGACGTGGTGGAGGACCAGTTTCTTCGGATTTTTGCCGCGATGGGGATCGGCGACGTCCGGTTCCTGCCCGCCCGCCGGGCCGACACGATGCCCTCGGTCGGGCGCAACACGCGCTACCTCCTGGCCCAACCGTTCCTGGCCGACACGGCCCGCGCCCTCGAAGAGCGCGGCGCCCGCCGGCTCCCGGCGCCGTTCCCGCTCGGTGCCGAGGGCACGACCGGATGGCTGCGGGCGGCGGCTGAGGCGTTCGGCGTCGCCGAGGCCGTCTTCGACCGGGCGACGGCCCCGGGCCGCACCCGTGCCGAGACCGCCCTCGCGCCCCATCGCGAAAAGCTCGCGGGCAAGCGCGTGTTCTTCTTCCCTGATTCGCAGCTCGAAGTGCCGCTCGCCCGCTTCCTCGCCCGGGAACTCGGCGCGGATCTCGTGGAGGTCGGGACGCCTTACCTGCACCGGGCGCATCTCGCCGCCGAGATCGAGCTGCTGCCCCAGGGTACGCGGGTGACCGAGGGCCAGAGCCTCGACGACCAGATGGACCGCTGCCGAGCGGCGCGCCCGGACCTCACGGTCTGCGGCCTCGGCCTCGCCAACCCGCTGGAGGCGGAGGGTCTGTCGACCAAGTGGTCGATCGAGCTGCTGTTCACGCCGGTACAGGGCTACGAGCAGGCCGGCGACCTCGCCGAGCTGTTCGTGCGCCCGCTCCGGCGCCGCGCCCTGCTGGAGGTGTAGCGCCATGCAGCTCACCCTCTGGACCTACGAGGGTCCCCCGCATATCGGCGCCATGCGCGTCGCAACGGCGATGTCCGGCCTGCACTACGTGCTTCACGCGCCGCAGGGCGACACCTACGCGGACCTGCTGTTCACGATGATCGAGCGGCGGGACGCCCGCCCGCCCGTCACCTACACCACCTTCCGCGCGCAGGATCTCGGCCGCGACACCGCCGAGCTGTTCAAGGAGGCGGTCGCCGCCGCGCACGCACGCTTCCAACCCCAGGCGATGATCGTCGGCGCCTCCTGCACCGCCGAGCTGATCCAGGACGATCCGGGTGGCCTCGCCAAGGCCCTCAACCTGCCGATCCCGGTGATCCCGCTGGAGCTGCCCGCCTACCAGAAGAAGGAGAACTGGGGCGCCTCGGAGACCTTCTATCGCCTCGTCCGGGCGCTCGCCGGTCCGCCGGCCCCGCGTCCGGCGCGCGAGCGCGGTCGGCGGCCGCTCTGCAACATCCTCGGGCCGACGGCTTTGGGCTTCCGCCACCGGGACGATCTGATCGAGATCCGACGTCTGCTCGACTCCCTCGGGATCGCCGTCAACATTGTCGCGCCGCTGGGAGCCTCTCCGGCCGACCTCGGCCGCCTCGGGGACGCCGATTTCAACGTCGTGCTCTACCCCGAAACCGCTCGGTCGGCCGCGGAGTACCTGAAGAAGAGCTTCGGGCAGCCATTCACGCAGACACTGCCGATCGGCGTCGGCGGCACCCGCCGGTTCGTCGCCGAGGTGGCGGAGATCGCGGGAATCGATCCGGCACCCGTGCTCGACGGCCCGGGCTCGCGCCTGCCCTGGTACTCGCGGTCGGTCGATTCGACCTACCTGACGGCCAAGCGCGTCTTCGTGTTCGGGGACGCGACGCATGCCATTGGCATCGCCCGGGTCGCGGCGCGCGAACTCGGCTTCACGGTGGTCGGTCTCGGGACCTACAGCCGCGAATTCGCCCGCGAGGTCCGCGCCGAAGCGGCCGAGCACGGGATCGAGGCGCTGATCACCGACGACTACCTCGACGTCGAGGCGGCGATCCGCGCGGCGGCACCGGAACTGGTGCTCGGCACCCAGATGGAGCGCCACGTCGCCAAGCGGCTCGGCATCCCCTGCGCGGTGATCTCGGCGCCGGTCCACGTCCAGGACTTCCCGGCCCGCTACGCGCCGCAGATGGGGTTCGAGGGCGCCAACGTCCTGTTCGACACCCTGGTCCATCCGCTGATGATGGGCCTCGAAGAGCACCTCCTCGGCATGTTCCGGGAGGATCCCGAATTCCACGACGGCGTCGGCCCCTCGCATCTCGGCGGCAAGTCCTTCGGGACTCCGGCGGACGGGGCGCTCGAGGCCGGAGAACGGGCGCCGGCCGACACCCCTCCGACGTCGGCGCCCGTTCCGATCCTGCTGGACAGGCCGGTCGCGACCGCGTGGTCGCCGGAAGCCGAGAAGGAACTGAGAAAGATCCCGTTCTTCGTGCGCGGCAAGGCCCGCAGCAACACCGAGACCTTCGCCCGGGAGCGGCACCTGCCGCTCATCACGATCGAGACCCTCTACGATGCCAAAGCGCATTACGGCCGCTAGGCCGCCGATCCGCGTCGTCATCGTCACGCTCGACAATCATTTGGCGAGCGCGGTGGAACGGGCGCGCCTGCGCCTCCGGTCCGAGATGCCGGGGCTGGTGCTGGGCTTCCACGCGGCAGCCGAGTGGGAGACCGATCCTGCGACGCTAGAGGCCTGCCGGGCCGACATCGCGCAGGCCGACATCGTGCTCTCGGCCATGCTGTTCATGGACGAGCATGTCCGGGCGATCCTGCCGGCGCTCGCGGCCCGGCGCGAGGCCTGCGACGCGATGATTGGCTGCATGTCGGCGGGCGACGTGGTGAAGACGACGCGGCTCGGCCGCTTCGACATGAGCGGCACCAAGCGCAGCGCCCTCGACTTCCTGAAGAAGCTGCGCGGCAAGCCCGGCCAGCAGGGCAATGCCGGCCGGCAGATGGCCCTGGTGCGCAAGCTGCCGAAGATCCTGCGCTTCATCCCGGGCTCGGCCCAGGACGTGCGCGCCTACTTCCTCACCCTGCAATACTGGTTGGCGGGCTCCGACGAGAACGTCGCAGCCCTGGTGCGTTTCCTCGTGCACCGGTACGCGGCGGGCGAGCGGGCGGCCTGGCGCGACGGGCCGGCGGCACCCGCGCCCCTCGACTACCCCGAGACCGGCCTCTACCACCCGCGCCTGCCCGGCCGAATCGGCGCGGACCCGTCTCGGCTGCCGCGAAGGGCCGACGCGACGGGCCGCGTCGGCCTCTTGGTGATGCGCAGCTACGTGCTCGCCGGCAACACCGCCCACTACGACGGCGTCATCGCGGCCCTGGAGGCCAAGGGCCTCGACGTGGTGCCGGCCTTCGCCAGCGGTCTCGACAACCGCCCGGCCGTGGATTCGTTCTTCATGCGGGATGGGCGCGCCTGCATCGACGCCCTCGTGTCCCTCACCGGCTTCTCCCTGGTCGGCGGCCCCGCTTACAACGATGCCGCTTCCGCCGAAGCGATGCTGGCCCGACTCGACGTGCCCTACCTCGCCGCCCAGGCGCTGGAGTTCCAGACGCTGGAGCAGTGGGAGGCGGGTGAGCGCGGCCTGTCGCCGGTCGAGGCGACCATGATGGTCGCGATCCCCGAACTCGACGGCGCCACCGCCCCGATGGTTTTCGGGGGCCGCTCCGCCGCGTCGGGCAGCGACAATTCCCGCGACATGCGGGTCCATCCCGAGCGGGCCGCGCGTCTCGCCGAGCGGGTCGAACGGCTGGTGTCCCTGCGCCGGACCGAGAAAGCCGAGCGCCGACTCGCCGTGGTGCTGTTCAATTTTCCGCCGAATGCCGGCGCCACCGGCACGGCGGCGTTCCTGTCGGTCTACGCCTCGCTCCTCAACACCCTGAAGGGCCTGGCGGCCGACGGCTACACCGTCGACGTCCCGGAGAGCGTCGATGCCCTGCGCGCAGCGATCCTTGAGGGCAACGCCAAGCGCTACGGCACTCAGGCGAATGTCCACGCCCGCATTCCGGCCGAGGACCATCTGCGGCGCGAGACTTACCTCGCCGAGATCGAGACCCAGTGGGGCCCGTCGCCGGGCCGCCATCAGACCAACGGCGCCGAAATCTTCGTGCTCGGAGCGCAGTTCGGCAACGTCTTCGTCGGAGTCCAGCCTGCCTTCGGCTACGAGGGCGACCCGATGCGGCTGCTGTTCGAGCGCGGCTTCGCGCCGACCCACGCCTTCTCGGCCTTCTACCGCTACCTGCGGGAGGATTTCTCCGCCGACGCCGTGCTGCATTTCGGCACCCACGGGGCGCTCGAATTCATGCCCGGCAAGCAGACCGGCCTGTCCGAGGCCTGCTGGCCGGAGCGGCTGATCGGGGCGCTGCCGAACGTCTACCTCTACGCCGCCAACAACCCGTCGGAGGGGACGCTCGCGAAGCGCCGCTCGGCCGCGACGCTGGTGAGCTACCTGACCCCGAGCCTCGCGGCGGCCGGGCTCTACCGCGGGCTGATCGACCTGAAGAGTTCGATGGAGCGCTGGCGCGGCCTCGACCTCGAAGCCGGGACGGAGCGGGAGAGTCTCGCCCGGATGATCCAGGACCAGGGCGCGGCCCTCGATCTCGTGGCCGCCGAGCCGGCCTGGACCGGCGATCTCGGCGCTCGGGTCGGCGCCCTCTGGTCCGCCGTGCAGGAGTTGGAGCAGACCCTGATCCCGCACGGGCTGCACGTGGTCGGAGCGGGGACGCCGGAGGTCGAGCGGGTCGACCTGCTCCTGGCGCTCGCCGAGTCGGCGCACGGCGTGAGTCCGGAGCGGGCCGGGATCGAGGCCCTGGTGGCCGGGCACGGCGTCGAGGCGGCGCTGACGGCCTCCGGCCTGTCCGCCGACGAGACCAGCCGCGCCGCCTTCGCGAGTCTGGCCGAGACCGACCGGCTGCTCGCCCGGGACCACGAGGTGCCGGCGCTGCTGCGGGCCCTCGACGGCCGCTTCGTTCCGCCGGTGGCGGGCGGCGACCTGCTGCGCAACCCTGCGATCCTGCCAACGGGCCGCAACCTCCACGGCTTCGACCCCTACCGCCTGCCTTCCGCCTTCGCGGTCGCGGACGGTGCCCGGCAGGTGGCCCGCATCCTCGAACGCTTCGCGGCCGACGGAAAGCCCTGCCCGGAGAGCGTTGCCCTGGTCCTGTGGGGCACCGACAACCTCAAGAGCGAGGGCGGCCCGATCGCCCAGGCGCTGGCGCTGATCGGCGCCGCGCCCCGCTTCGACGGCTACGGCCGCCTGAGCGGCGCCGAGCTGATCCCACTGGAGACCCTTGGCCGCCCGCGCATCGACGCGGTGGTCACCCTCTCGGGCATCTTCCGCGATCTCCTGCCGCTCCAGACGAAGCTCCTGGCGGAGGCTTCGTACCTCGCCGCCACCGCGGACGAGCCGCTGGAGCAAAACTTCGTCCGCAAGCACGCCCTGGCGATCCAGGCCGAGCAGGGCTGCGACCTGGAGACGGCGGCCCTGCGGGTCTTCTCGAACGCCGAGGGGGCCTACGGCGCGAACGTCAACCACCTTGTCGATTCGGGGAGCTGGGACGACGACGCCGAGCTGTGCGAGACCTTCTCGCGCCGCAAGAGCTTCGCCTATGGCCGCACCGGCCGCCCGGCGCCGCAACGCGCCCTGATGCAGGCGGTGCTGGCCTCCGTCGACATGGCCTACCAGAACCTCGACTCGGTCGAGGTCGGCGTCACCTCCGTCGACCACTACTTCGACGGCCTCGGCGGCATGGGCCGGGCGGTGGCCCGCGCCAAGGGCGAGTCGGTGCCGATCTACATCAGCGACCAGACCCGCGGGGAGGGGCGCGTGCGCTCCCTCGAGGAGCAGGTGGCGCTGGAGACGCGCACCCGCATGCTCAACCCCAAATGGTACGAGGGCCTGCTCGGCCACGGCTACGAAGGCGTCCGCCAGATCGAGACCCACCTGACCAACACGGTAGGCTGGTCGGCCACCGCCAACGCGGTCCAGCCCTGGATCTACGAGCGGATCACCGAGACCTACGTCCTCGACCCTGCCATGCGCGAGCGCATGGCGGCCCTCAACCCCACCGCCTCCGCCAAGGTCGCCCAACGGCTGATCGAGGCCCACCGCCGCGGTTTCTGGACTCCCAACGCAGAGATGCGCGACGCCCTCGACCGGGCCGAGGAGGAGCTGGAGGATCGTCTCGAAGGCGTCACCACAGGAGTCGCCGCATGAACATCGCCATCCGCAATCCGGTCGTCGCCCGGAAGGAAGAAGGCAGCGTCCAGGTCGCCCTGGACCCGGACCTGAAGATCGAGACCGCCAAGGTCTTCGCGGTCTACGGCAAGGGCGGCATCGGCAAGTCGACCACCTCGTCAAACCTGTCGGTGGCCTTCTCCAAGCTCGGCAAGCGCGTGCTCCAGATCGGCTGCGACCCGAAGCACGACTCGACCTTCACCCTGACCAAGCGCCTCGCCCCCACGGTGATCGACGCCCTGGAGGCAGTGAACTTCCATTCGGAGGAGCTGCGCGTCGAGGACTTCGTGGTCGAGGGCTATAACGGCGTCATGTGCGTCGAGGCCGGCGGCCCGCCCGCCGGCACCGGCTGCGGCGGCTACGTGGTCGGCCAGACGGTGAAGCTCCTCAAGGAGCACCATCTCCTGGAAGACACCGACGTCGTGGTGTTCGACGTGCTGGGCGACGTGGTCTGCGGCGGCTTCGCCTCGCCGCTCCAGCACGCCGACCAGGCGCTGATCGTCACCGCCAACGATTTCGACTCGATCTTCGCCATGAACCGGATCGTGGCGGCGATCCACGCCAAGTCGAAGAACTACCCCGTGCGCCTGGGTGGCGTCATCGCCAACCGCTCGGCCAAGACCGACGAGATCGACCGGTTCAACGACGCGGTCGGCCTGAAGCGGCTGGCTCATTTCCCCGACCTCGACGTGGTCCGCCGCTCGCGGCTCAAGAAGTCCACCCTGTTCGAGATGGACTCGTCCCCGGAGCTCGACGCCGTGACCGCGGAGTACATGCGGCTCGCCGAGACGCTGTGGTCGGGCGCCCCGCCCTGCGAGGCGGTCCCGATGAAGGATCGCGACCTGTTCGAGTTCCTCGG
The DNA here is from genome assembly GCF_003254375.1 of Methylobacterium sp. XJLW. Lineage (NCBI taxonomy): Bacteria > Pseudomonadati > Pseudomonadota > Alphaproteobacteria > Hyphomicrobiales > Methylobacteriaceae > Methylobacterium > Methylobacterium sp. XJLW. The sequence continues at coordinate 4,768,473 of NZ_CP016429.1, forward strand.
TTTCGATTGAGTTTGGGGTCCGACCGATGGCCAGCGCCAGCTACGACGCCCGCCGGGGCGAGTTGACCACCTACTTCGACCGCACCGCGGTCGAGGCGTGGTCGCGCCTGACCTCGGACGCGCCGGTGAGCCGCATCCGCGCCACGGTGCGGGCAGGCCGCGACGCCATGCGGGCGACGCTCCTCTCCTGGCTGCCCGCCGACATGACCGGCCTGCGCCTGCTCGATGCCGGCTGCGGCACCGGGGCGCTCAGCGTCGAGGCGGCGCACCGCGGGGCGGAGGTGGTGGCGATCGACGTCTCGCCGACGCTGATCGGGCTGGCGCAGGAGCGGCTGCCGGCGATCGCCGGGGCGGGCCGCATCGACTTCCGCGTCGGCGACATGCTCGATCCGGGTCTCGGCCGCTTCGACCACGTGGTGGCGATGGATTCGCTGATTCACTACCGGGCTGCCGACATCGCCCGGGCGCTGGCGGCGCTGGGTGCGCGCACCGACGGCTCGGTGCTGTTCACCGTGGCGCCGCGCACGGCCCTGCTGACTGTGATGCACGCGGCGGGCAAGTTCTTTCCCCGCAGCGACCGTTCGCCAGCGATCGTGCCGGTGACCGAGGGCGGCCTGCGCCGTCGGATGACCTCTGAAACAGCGCTCGACGCCTTCACCTGGGCGCGGAGCCACCGGATCAACAGCGGATTCTACCTGTCGAACGCGGTGGCGCTGACGCGCGCGCGCCCGTCCGCCTCTGCGGGATCGGGGGCGGCGTCGCCCGGGGTGCGGACATGAACGCCGCATCCCAGAAACTGACCCGCGCGCTGATGCGCCTCGGCCCGGCGATCCTCCCCTTCGCGGATGCCGCAACCGTCGAGCTGCCCCTCGGGCGCCTGCTTCGGCTCGCCCTGTTCCAAGTCACCGTCGGCATGGCGGCGGTGCTGCTGATCGGCACCCTGAACCGGGTGATGATCGTCGAACTGGGGGTGCCGGCCTGGATCGTCGCGGTGATGCTGGCGCTGCCGCTGATCTTTGCGCCCCTGCGGGCGCTGGTCGGCTTCCGCTCGGACACGCATCGCTCGCTGCTGGGCTGGCGGCGGGTGCCCTACATCTGGTTCGGCACGCTGCTTCAGTTCGGCGGCCTCGCGATCATGCCGTTCGCCCTGTTGATCCTGTCGGGCGACACCACCGGGCCGCTCTGGGTCGGCAACCTTGCGGCGGCTCTGGCCTTCCTGCTGGTCGGTGCCGGTCTGCACACGACCCAGACCGTCGGGCTGGCGCTCGCCACCGACCTCGCCCCCGCGCATGCAAGGCCGAAGGTGGTGGCGCTGCTCTGCGCGGCCCTGCTGTTCGGCATGATGGCGAGCGCCCTGCTGTTCGGCCTGTTCCTCGCCCATTTCTCGCCGGTGCGCCTGATCCAGGTGATCCAGGGCGCCGCCCTGGTCACCATCATCCTCAACGGGTTCGCCCTCTGGAAGCAGGAGCCGCGCGATCCCAATAGGACGCAGACGGCGCCGCAGCGCGACTTCCGGTCGTCCTGGCGGGCCTATGCGGGCGAGGGGACCGCCCGCCGTCGCCTCGTGGCGATCGGCCTCGGCACAGCGGGCTTCTCCATGCAGGACATCCTGCTGGAGCCCTATGGCGGCCAGATCCTGCACCTTTCCGTGGGCGCGACCACGGCCCTCACGGCGCTGCTCGCCGCGGGCGGCGGGCTGGGCCTGCTGGTTGCGGCGCGCTGGCTCGGCCGCGGGGGCGATCCGTTCCGGGTGTCGGCGGTCGGCGTCGGCATCGGCATCCTCGCCTTCTCGGCGGTGGTCTTCGCCGCGCCGCTGGCCTCGGCCGACCTGTTCGCCGCCGGCGTCAGCCTGATCGGGCTCGGCGGCGGCCTCTTCGCCCACGGCACGCTCACCGCCTCGATGAACCGCGCCGGCCCCGAGGATACGGGGCTGGCGCTCGGCGCCTGGGGCGCCGTGCAGGCGACCGCCGCGGGCCTGTCGATCGCGGCGAGCGGCCTCGTGCGCGACGTGGGCGGCGCCATCGCCCAGTCGGGGGTGCTCGGCGAGGGCATGAACGAGCCCGCGATCGGCTACCTCATCGTCTACCACATCGAGATCGCCCTGCTGTTCGCGGCGCTCCTCGCGCTGGGGCCGCTGGTGCGTGAGGACGCACGGACAGAGGATCGAGACCGCATCGCCAACGGCCTTGCCGGCCGGACGGCCTGACATTCGGGGAGGACAGCCATGCCAACCGGCGCACTTACGGGTTATGTCGACGTCGCCCAGGTCGTGCTCTACGCGTTCTTCATCTTCTTCGCCGGGCTGGTCTTCTGGCTGCGCCGCGAGGACCGGCGGGAGGGCTACCCGCTGGAGAACGAGGCCGTCGGCCGCCGCAAGGCGGACGATCCGATCCTGATCCCCCGGTCCAAGGCCTTCCATCTCCCCGGCGGCGAGACCACCTACGCACCGCAGGCGGTGCACGGCCGGGACGACATCGAGACCGGCATCCCGGCCCGCAAGGTCGAGCCCTGGCCCGGCGCTCCCTACGAGCGCACCGACACGTCGCTCCAGGCCGGCGTCGGCCCCGGCTCCTGGGTGCTGCGACACGACGTCCACGACCGGACCTGGGACGAGGAGATCCGCATCGTTCCCCTGCGGGTGGCGAAGAACTTCGTCATCCACGAAAGCGGCCCGAACCCGATCGGCATGACGGTGTTCGGCACCGACAACGCCGTGGCGGGCGTGATCAGCGACGTCTGGGTCGACCGCGGCGAGTCGCTGATCCGCTACTATGAGGTGGAACTCCCGGCGGGCGGCCGCCGGCTGATGCCGACCACCTTCTGCCGGGCCGGCGGCTTCACCAAGACGGTGACGACCGAGGCGCTGCTCGCCAGCCAGTTCGCCGACATCCCGACCACCCGCGATCCCGACAGCGTGACCTTCTTGGAGGAGGAGCGGATCGTCTCGTATTTCGGCGCCGGCACGCTCTACGCGACGCCGGCCCGGGCGGAGCCCCTGATATGAGCGGCGACTTTCTCCCCGAGGGCACCCCGCGGGGCCTGCCCGGTCCTCTGCCGGCGGGCGAGCGCATCCTGTGGCAGAGCAGGCCGACCACCTTGGGCCTGTTGGTCCGGGTGTTCCACGCCCGTCTGGTGATTGCGTGGTTTGCGGTCTGCGCCCTGGCCTTCGGCCTGGCGGCCGGTTCGCCCGCCTCGGCCCTGAAGGTGGTGGGACCGACCCTGGTGATCGGCGCGGGCGCCGTCGCGCTGCTCTGGCTGCTCGCATGGCTCACCCATCGGACGACGCTCTACACGGTGACCAACCGTCGTGTCGTGCTGCAGGCCGGCATCGCCCTGCCGGTGACCCACAACCTGCCCTTCGCGCAGATCGAGACTGCGGCCCTGCGCGCCTTCACGGATGGCAGCGGCGATCTCCCTCTGCAGTTGCGGCCGGGTATCCGCATCGCCTACCTTCACATCTGGCCGCATGTCCGGCCCTGGCGTCTCGCCCGGACCGAGCCCATGATGCGGTCCGTACCGGAGGCCGACGCCGCGGCGGCGCTGCTGGCACGGGCCCTCGCGGCCCATGCCGACGGCACCGCGCCGCCGGTTCGGGTGGCGCAGCTCGAGCGCGCGGACGAAAATTCCGGTCGCCTCGTCGCGGCCGAATAGGGAGGGGCACGATGGGCGAGCGGGCGGAGGGCGCCGGCCGGGCGATGGGGCCGGCGGGACCGGCACCGGCGCTGCTGATGGTCGGTGCGGGCGCACTCATGGGCTTCACCATGCTGGCGGTCCTGATCGGCCGGAGCGAGCAGGTCGGCCTCGTCGCACTGCCGCCCGCCAAAGCGGTGGCGCGGCTCGAATTCCGCGCCGAGGATCAGGTCGATGGCTCGATCGCCCTGCGGGACATCGCCGACCGGCACATCGTCGCCTGGATCCGCCCCGGCGAGGACGGCTTCCTGCGCGGGACCCTGCGGGGCCTCGCCCAGGCCCGCCAACGGGAAGGCCTCGGGCCCGAGCAACCGTTCAGCCTGACCCGCTACGAGGACGGCCGGCTCGCGCTCGCCGACGAGGCGACCGGCCGCCGGGTGCCGCTCGAGGCCTTCGGGCCGACCAATGCCGGCGCCTTCGCCCGGCTGATGCCCGCGCCGGGCGTACCCGCCACGGAGACGCGGTGATGGGCCTGTTCGGCAGCCGCACCGTCACCGTACCCTGCACGGTGGAGATCGAGCAGACCCCCGAGAGCCTGCACGCCCACGTGACCCTCGATGCCGGCTTCGAGATCGAACCCGGCGACGAGGTCCAGGTCCACGACGCGCCGACCTCGGTGCCCTACGGCGAGCGGCTGACCGTGCGCCGCACCGCCACGGTCACCCGGGCCGGGGCGCTGGAGCGGGCCTGGACCAAACTCATCGCCCATCTCGAGCTGACCGAACTCTACGAGGTCAGCTTTTCCGAGAGGAGGAAGCTGTGAACGCATCTGTCCCGCCGCCCTCCGGCCAGCCTGTCCCGAAGGTCCCGGTCAACGAATCGACGCGGGCCGCCCAGGAGACGACGTTCCTCAGCCCGCGCTTCTACACGACGGATTTCGACGAGCTCGATCGCACCGATGTCGAGCCCGTGCGCCGCGACTGGGATCTGCTCATTGCCGAGCTGCGCGCCGACCCGAACAAGCGCCACTTCACCCGCAACGAAGAGTTCGACTGCGACCTGTCGCAGATGGAGCCCGAATTGCGGAAGGAGTTTTTGGACTTCTTGGTTTCCTCGATCACGGCGGAGTTTTCCGGCTGCGTCCTCTATGCCGAGATGAGGAAGCGGGCAAAGAACAAAGATATCAAGGAATTGTTCGGCTTCATGAGCCGGGACGAGGCGCGTCACGCCGGGTTCATCAACGATACGCTCAAGGATTTCGGCATCGGCGTGGATTTGGGGTTTCTCACCAAATCCAAGAAGTACACGTTCTTTCGACCGAAATTCATCTTCTACGCCACCTACCTCTCGGAGAAGATCGGCTACGCCCGCTACATCACGATCTTCCGCGAGCTGGAGCGGCACCCGGAGCGGCGCATCCATCCGATCTTCAAGTGGTTCGAACTCTGGTGCAACGACGAGTTCCGCCACGGGGAGGCCTTCGCGCTCCTGATGCGCGCGAACCCGAAGCTGACGAGCGGCGTGAACCGCTACTGGATCCGGTTCTTCCTGCTTGCGGTCTTCGCCACGATGTACGTGCGCGACCATCACCGGCCGGCCTTCCACAAGGCGCTCGGGGTCGATCCCACCGACTACGACTTCAAGGTCTTCCGGATCACCTCGGAGATCTCCCGGCAGACCTTCCCGCTGGAACTCGACCTCGACAACCCGAAGTTCAAGGCGGGGCTCGACCGGCTGCTTGCCTGCTCGCGGGCGATCGCCGACGCCAAGGCGCGGGGCGGCGTCGTCGGCACGGTGCAGCACGGCGTGCAGGTGCTGCGGGCGGCCACGACCTTCGCCCGGCTCTATCTCCTCCCCGTCAAGGCCAACGCCCTGCCGGCCGACATCCGCCTCCAGCCGGTCTGGTAGCATGGGGACCTACGCCGCCCCGGTGGTCTACGCGGTCCTGCTCTGGTGGTTCTCTACCGGGCTGATCCTGCTGCTCGACCACGCCCCGCGGCGGACGCATGCGTGGAGCATGGCCGGGGCGACGCTGCTGCTCGCGGGCGCCCTGTTGGCGATCCGGTCCAGCGCCGCGGACACGAGTGCCACGGGGGCCTACACGGCCTTCACGGCGGCGCTCGTCGTCTGGGGCTGGCAGGAAATGAGCTACTACATGGGCTTCCTGTCCGGCCCCAAGCCGGCCGCCTGCGCGCCGGGGGTGCGGGGGTTCGACCGGTTCCTCGCGGCGCTCGCCACGAGCCTGTGGCACGAATTCGCCATCGTGATCGGGGGTCTGGCGGTCCTGGCCCTGGTCTGGGGCAGCCCCAACCGCTTCGCCCTGTGGACCTACGGCACCCTGGTGGTGATGAACCTCTCGGCGCGGCTCAACCTGTTCCTGGGGGTGCGCAACCTCCACGCCGAGTTCCTCCCGGACCATCTCGGCTACCTCGCCTGCTACCTGTCCCGGAAGCCGATGAACCTGCTGTTTCCGGTCTCCGTGAGCCTGGGGACCATCGCGGCGGCGCTGCTCGGACGCGCGGCCCTGGGGCCGGACCTGCTGGAGCACGAGCTGATCGGCCTCACGGTCCTGGCGACGCTCACGGCGCTCGCCACCCTGGAGCACTGGTTCCTGATGCTGCCGCTGCCCTCGGCGGAGCTGTGGCGCTGGAGCCTGCCGGCCCGGGCGCCCGGGGAAGCGGCCGGACCGCCGGATCACGTGTAGGCCGAGGGATCACGAACGGGCGACGCACGTCCACCAATCTGGAACTGGTCTTGTGCGAAGTCCGGTGTCACAGGCGGGATCAACCCGCAGGATTTGTTCGGGGAGAGGCGACATGGACTACGAGACCTTCTTCGGGGCTGAGATCGCCGGGCTCCACCGGGAGGGGCGCTACCGGGTCTTTACCGACCTCGAACGCCACGCGGGCAACTTCCCGCACGCCACGCACCACCATGCCGGCGGCACGCGTCCCGTGACGGTGTGGTGCTCCAACGACTATCTCGGCATGGGCCAGCACCCGGCCGTGACCGGCGCGATGCACGAGGCGATCGACCGCTGCGGCGCCGGCGCCGGCGGCACCCGCAACATCTCGGGCACCAACCACTACCACGTGCTCCTGGAGCGCGAGCTCGCCGACCTCCACGGCAAAGAGGCGGCCCTGCTGTTCACCTCCGGCTACGTGTCGAACTGGGCGGCGCTCGGGACCCTGGCCTCACGCCTGCCGAACTGCGCGGTCTTCTCCGATTCCGAGAACCACGCCTCGATGATCGAGGGCATCCGGTTCTCCCGCGCCGAGCGACACATTTTTCGTCATAACGACCCGGAGGACCTGAACCGCAAGCTCGCCCTGGTCGATCCGGCCCGACCGAAGCTGGTGGCGTTCGAATCGGTGTACTCGATGGACGGCGACATCGCCCCCATTGGAGAGATCTGCGACGTGGCCGAGGCCCACGGGGCACTCACCTACCTGGACGAGGTCCACGCGGTCGGCCTCTACGGCGCCCGCGGCGGCGGCATCTCGGAGCGGGACGGCGTCGCCCACCGGCTCGACGTGATCGAGGGGACGCTGGGCAAGGCGTTCGCCGTGCACGGCGGCTACATCACGGCCTCGGAGAAGCTCTGCGACTTCGTGCGCAGCTTCGCGTCGGGCTTCATCTTCACCACCTCCCTGCCACCCGCGGTGGCGGCGGGCGCGGCGGCGTCGATCCGCCACCTGAAGACGAGCGGCGAAGAGCGCGCCCGGCACCAGGAGCGCGTGGCGAAGGTCCGTCAGGCGCTGGAGGCCGCCGACATCCCGACCATGCCCAACGACAGCCACATCGTGCCGGTGATGGTCTGCGACCCGGTGCTGTGCAAGGGGATCTCCGACACCCTGCTCGACGAGTTCGGCATCTACGTGCAGCCGATCAACTACCCGACGGTGGCCCGCGGCACCGAACGCCTGCGGATCACCCCGTCGCCGCTACACACGGATGCCGACATCGCCCGTCTCGTCGAGGCCCTGACCACGATCTGGGGGCGGATCGGGCTTCGGCAGAAGGCGGCGGAGTAAGGCGCTCTTCCCTCCCCCTTGCGGAGAGGGGTAGGGGTGGGGGTGGTGCAGACGGCACCGCCTCGACCCATCCTGCACCCCCCATCTCCGGCTCCTCCCCACGCGGGGAGGAGAGGAGCCAGAGCCAGAACCCCGTGCCCACCTTCCCCTTCTCGGCCATCGTCGGCCAGGACGAGATGCGCCAGGCGCTGCTGATCGCGGCGGTGGACCCGTCCGTCGGCGGCGTGCTGGTCTTCGGCGACCGCGGCACCGGCAAGTCCACAGCGATCCGGGCGCTGGCCGCCCTGCTGCCGCCGATGCGGGCGGTGGCCGGCTGCCCCTACAATTGCGACCCCGACAGCCCGGCCGCATCCTGCCCGCATTGCGCGGAAGGCGGCCCGCGAAAGAGTCACAAGACACCGGTGCCGGTGGTGGACCTGCCGCTCGGCGCCACCGAGGACCGCGTGGTCGGCACCCTCGATCTGGAGCGGGCGCTCGGCGCAGGCGTGAAGGCCTTTGAGCCGGGGCTGCTCGCCCGGGCCAATCGCGGCTTCCTGTACATCGACGAAGTGAACCTCCTCGAGGACCACCTCGTCGACCTGCTGCTCGACGTGGCGGCCTCCGGCGTCAACACCGTCGAGCGCGAAGGCCTGTCCTTGCGCCATCCGGCGCGGTTCGTGCTGGTCGGATCCGGCAACCCGGAGGAGGGCGAATTGCGCCCGCAGCTCCTCGACCGGTTCGGGCTGGCCTGCGAGGTCGTGACCCCGAAGGACATCCCGACCCGCATCGCGGTGGTGCGTGCCCGCGACGCCTACGAGCGCGACCCGGAGGGCTTCTGCGCCGCCCGCGCCCGGGACGAGGCCGCGATTCGAAAGCGCCTCCTGCTGGCGCGGGAGCGCCTGCCGTCGGTGACCGTGCCGGATGCCGCCCTGGAGCGCGCGGCGCGGCTCTGTCTCACCCTGGGCACGGACGGGTTGCGCGGCGAGCTGACCCTGATGCGGACCGCCCGGGCGCTCGCGGCCCTCGATGGCGCCGGGGCCGTTACCGACGACCACCTCCGCCGCATCGCCCCGGCCGCCCTGCGCCACCGGCTGCGCCGCAACCCGCTGGACGAATCCGGATCCACCGCCCGGGTGGAGCGGGCGCTGGCGGAGATGTTTTCGTGACGGTCGCGCTGCCGGTCCGCCTGTCGTGGGCCGGACGGACCGCGCCCGACCGGGTCGGGATGGCGCGCGGGTCTCCTCTCCCGTGCGGGAGAGGGACAGGGTGACGGACGTGCCCGATCCGGAAAGGTCTCCTCCCTCACCCCGACCCTCTTCCGCACGGGAGACAGGGGGCGTCGCGTCGCGTCCCGGGAAGGCCGAACCGGCGGCCCAGGGCGAGAACGCGCCTCTGCAGGACAGGCTTTTCAGCGCGTCGCATCCCTGGACCGACGTGCATCGCGCCGCCCGGCTCCTCGCCGCCGACCCGCATGGGCTCGGTGGCGCGGTGGTCCGCGCCCCTCCCGGACCGGAGCGCGAGCGCTGGCTCGAGACCCTGCGGTCCGCGTTGCCCTCCGGAACGCCCTGGCGGCGACTGCCGCCCGGCATCGGCGACGACAGCCTGCTCGGCGGCCTGGATCTCGCCGCGACCCTGGCGGCGGGCCGCCCCATCGCGCGGGCCGGTCTGCTGGCGGAGGCCGATGGCGGGATCGTCGTCGTCCCCATGGCCGAGCGCCTGCCGGCCGGCACCGCGTCCCGCCTCGCGGCCGCCCTGGATGCCGGCACCGCGGTGGACCGGCCGTCCCGATTCGGCCTGATCCTCCTCGACGAGGGCGAGGCGGACGAGACGGTGGCCGAGGCGCTGGCCGATCGCCTCGCCTTCCGGATCGACCTGAACGGCCTCGCGGAGCCTCCCCCGGCTGAGCCGGAACCCGTCTCGGACGCTCCGGAGCCCGATCCGGTCGGGAGCCTCTGCGCCCTGGCCGAGGCCTTCGGGATCGCGTCGCTGCGCGGCCCGATCCTGGCGGTGCGGGTCGCGCGCGCCCTCGCGGGCGACGGGCCGATCGGCCGGGCGGAGATCGTCGCGGCCGGGCGCCTCGTCCTGGCGCCGCGCGCCACGCGCCTGCCCGCACCGGAAGAGCCGCGCCCCGAGACCGCCGAGGCGCCCCCCGCGGACGCGCCTCAGGAACAGCCCAGGGCGGAGACGACGGATCCGTCCGCCGCGGAAACCCCCGACGACGTCGTGCTGGAGGCGGTGCGCGCCGCCATACCGCCGAACCTCCTCGACCAGTTGCTGGCGGGGGGTCGGCGGCTCACGGCCGCGAAGTCCGGCCGGGTGGGGCAGGCGGCGGCCGCCCGCACCGGGCGCCCGGTGGGCTGCCGGCGGGGCGATCCGCGGCGGGGACGCCTGGACCTGCTCGCCACCCTGCGAACGGCCGCGCCCTGGCAGGCCCTGCGGCGCACGGGGGAGGAGACGCGCCGCATCGTGGTGCGGCGGGACGATCTGCGGATCCGGATCCTCAAGCAGCGGACCGAGACCACCACGGTGTTCTGTGTCGATGCTTCGGGCTCGGCCGCCCTGGAGCGGCTGGCCGAAGCCAAGGGCGCGGTCGAGCTGCTGCTGGCCGAGGCCTATGTCCGGCGCGACCGGGTGGCGCTGGTGGCGTTCCGCGGCACCGGCGCGGAGTTGGTGCTGCCGCCGACCCGCTCGCTCACCCGGGCCAAGCGCGGGCTCTCGGGGCTGCCCGGCGGGGGCGGCACGCCGCTCGCGGCGGGGATCGATGCCGCGGTCGCGGTGGCGCTGGGCGTGCGCCGCGGCGGCAGCCGGCCGGCGATCGTGCTGCTGACCGACGGGCGCGCCAACGTCGCCCGGTCGGGGGAGGGGGGACGGGCCCGGGCGGGCGCGGAGGCCCTGCAGGCGGCCCGCACCTTGCGGGCGGCCGGGCTGGCGGCCCTGGTGGTCGATACGGGGACCCGGGGCGAGGACGCCCGGGCGGTGGCGGACGCGATGGGCGCCCGTTACCTGAAGCTGCCGCGGGCCGAGGCCGGTCAGCTCAGCGCAGCGGTGCGGGCGGCGCTCTGAGCGCCCCGCTCTTCAGCCCCGGGGCGGGGTCTCAGAGGTCGCCGCCGATGCCGCTGTCGGCGAGGCGCTGGTGATGGGCGAGCCACGAGTTCAGCATCTCGCGGATGACGGCCTTGAGGCTCCAGCCGCCGGAGACCGGGGCGGCGATGTTCTGGGTCGAGGAGGTGAACAGGATCATGGCCTTCTCCAAAGTCCGGGGACGCGTGTTGCTCTTGCTCGCCCGTGATATGCCGCCGTTGTTGCGACGCAGCAATCCGCTTCCTCTCACCGGTGGCATGCGGCCGCCGCATAGGATTATGCAGTGCTACGAAATACTTCCGGCCATGAACGATAGCACCGCCGCCGCCTCTGGCACCTCCGGCATCTCCGGTCATGCCGCATTGCGGGATGCGGACGCATGTTGACCGGCGTCGCGACCGACCGACCGGACTGGGCCGTGGAGGGTCGCGACTGGCCCCATCGGGAGGCCAGCCGCTTCGTGGAGGCGGCGGGCCTGCGCTGGCACGTCCAGGAATTCGGGTCCCCGGATGCCCCGACGCTGCTGCTCCTGCACGGGACGGGGGCGGCCACGCATTCCTGGCGCGGGCTGGCGCCGCTCCACGCCCGTGACTTCCGCGTCATCGCCCCGGACCTGCCGGGTCACGGTTTCACGGATCCCCTGCCCGACGCCGACCTGTCCCTGCCCGGCATGGCCCGGGCCGTGGCGGGCCTCGTGGCGGCGCTCGGCCGGCCGCCCGTCCTGGCGGCGGGCCACTCGGCCGGTGCGGCCGTGCTGGCACGGATGTGCCTCGACGGCACCATCGCTCCCCGGCTGCTGGCGGCCTTCAACGGCGCCCTGGCGCCCTTGCCGGGGGCGGCCAATCTGCTGTTCCCCGGCATGGCGCGGCTCTTGTTCCTCAACCCGCTCACCCCGAAGATCTTCGCCTGGACGGCGGACCGCGCCGCGGCCAAGCGGCTGATCGAGGGGACCGGCTCGCGCCTCGACCCGGAGGGCGTCGATCTCTACCGGCGGCTCTTCGCCCGGGCCGGCCATGTCCGCGGAGCGCTGGGGATGATGGCGAACTGGGATCTGGCCGGCCTGCACCGGGCGCTGCCCGGCCTCGCGACCCGGACCGTGCTGATCGTCGGCGGCGACGACAGGGCCATCCTGCCGGACACCGCCTTCGCCCTGCGCGACCGCCTGCCCGACGCCCGCGTCCGCCTGATCCGGGGTCTCGGCCACCTCGCGCACGAGGAGGCGCCGGAGCGCGTGGCCGAGGTGCTGCGCGCGGAGGCTTTGGACGCGGGCCTTCTGTCGCCGCCGTGACCCGGACGGGACTGGCGTCGGCCTTGCGTGGGTCGTAGAGCCTGCCGCGGGCCGCAAGGGCCTGCCGCTTAGCCAGCACAATTAGCCAGCACAAGGAGCAGCCGGGACGATGGCGAGACCCGTGATCGGCGTCATCGGCAATGCCCGCCTGATCGACAATCGGTTTCCGGCGCAGATCGTCGGCGAGAACAACATGCGGGCGGTGGCCGCGGTGGCGGGAGCCCTGCCGCTGATGTTCGCTGCCGCCCCGGCGATCACCGACCTCGGCGACCTCCTCGATACCGTGGATGGCATCCTGCTCACGGGCGGCCGCGCCAACGTCCACCCGACCCGGTTCAACACCGAGCCCTGCGCGGCGCACGAGCCCTACGACGAGGACCGCGACGCCGTGGCTCTGCCGCTGATCGAGGCCTGCGTGGCCCGCGGGGTGCCGCTGTTCGGCATCTGCCGCGGCTTTCAGGAGATGAACGTCGCCTTCGGGGGCAGCCTGCACCCGGAGATCCGCGACCTGCCGGGCCGGCTCAACCACCGCATGCCGCGCCTCCCGAACGGCGAGATCCATCCGGACCTGGAGGTGATCTTCGCCGACCGTCACGAGGTCCGCCTGACGCCCGGAGGCGCCTTCGCCCGTCTCCTCGGACGCGAGACGATCCGGGTGAACTCCCTGCACGGCCAGGGCATCCTCGAACCGGGCGGACGGATCGTGATCGAGGGGGTCGCCGAGGACGAGACGGTCGAGGCGATCCGCGTCCGCGACGCGGCGGGCTTCGCCCTCGGCGTCCAGTGGCACGCCGAGCACGATCCGGCGACCAACCCGCTCAACCGCGCCCTGTTCGAGGCCTTCGGGACGGCCGCGGCGACGCGGCACCGGGCAAGGGTGGCCGGGGGGCGCTGAAGCGCGGCATCGGCCGCGGACGGCGATCCCCTGACGGGGCGCCGATGCGGCGGCCGGCCGCCGTCTCCACGCCGCCAGAGGCTGCCAGGCATCGGCATCCAGGGTCGGGCGAATCGGGCCGCGACGACGGCCCGCGGAACCCGCAGCGCCCGCCCGCGGTTGCCTCGCCATGTCCCCCTCTGCCGATGCGTCTTCCGGTCCCCCGTCCGGCCTGCGGGTGAGCGTCGATCTCAACCTGTGCCAAGCCTATGCCCAGTGCTGCTACGCGGCGCCGCGGCACTTCCGCATCGAGGGGCACGAGGCCCTGTTCTACGATCCCGCGCCCGCCGCGCAGGACCGGGACGACATCGAGCGGGCGCGCGCCGCCTGTCCGGTCCAGGCGATCCGGGTCGAGGATCCGGAGCGGGGCGCCTGATGGCGCAGCCCCCCGGGCGGGCCCTGATCGTGGGCGCCGGCCTCGCGGCCCTGCGCGGTGCCGAGTCCCTGCGCGCGGCGGGGTTCTCCGGCCCGCTCACCATCGTCGGCGACGAGCCCCATCCTCCCTACGACCGGCCGCCGCTGTCGAAGCATGTCCTGACCGGTGCCGTCGCGGCCGACGCGACGACGCTGCCGGGACGCCACGGCCTCGCGGCCGACTGGCAGCTCGGCACGGCGGCCGTGAGCCTCGATCGGCAAGCCCGCACGGTCCACCTCGCCGACGGGCGTGCCCTCCCGTACGATCGCCTGCTCATCGCCACCGGCACCCGCGCCCGGCCGTGGCCGAACCCCCACGAGGGCCGGCTCTCCGGCGTCTTCACCCTGCGCGGGCGGGACGATGCCGCCGCCTTGCGGCGCGCCCTGGCCGCCGGCCCGAGGCACGTTCTGGTGATCGGCGCGGGCTTCATCGGCTGCGAGGTCGCGAGCCTGTGCCGGCAGCTCGGCCTTCCCGTCACCCTGGTCGAGCCCGGCCCGACGCCCCTGTCCCGCGTGCTCGGCAGCACCGTCGGGGGGTTGATCGGCGCGATCCACGCGGGCCACGGGGTCGCGGTGCGCTGCGGCAGCGAAGTCGAGTGGCTGGAGGCGGAGGGCGGCCGGCTGGTGCGGGCCCACTTGGTCGACGGCGGCAGCATCGCGACCGACATCGCCGTCATCGCCCTGGGCGCGGTGCGCAACACCGACTGGCTCGAAGGGTCCGGCCTGTCTGCGGATTGCGGCGGGGTCGATTGCGACGCGCACGGCTATGTCCTCGACACCGACGGACAGCCCGATCCGCACATCGCCGCCGCCGGCGACGTGGCGCGCTTTCCCCATCCCCTCTACGGGGGCCGGCGCGTCGCCCTGGAGCACTGGAGCCACGCGGTGGCGCAGGGCATCCATGCCGGCCGGCTGCTCGCCGGCGCGGGACCCGAGGTGCCCTACGGCGCCCTGCCGACCTTCTGGTCGACGCAAGGAGACCTCGTGGTGAAATCCGCGGGTCTGACCGAGGGCGCCGACGCCGTGGCGATCACGCAGGGCGATGCGGCCGCCGGCCGCTTCGTCGCCCTCTACGGCCGCGAAGGACGCTGCATCGCGGCGGTCTCGGTGGATTCCGCCCGCTGGCTGCCGGCCCATGCCGAGCTGGTCGCCGCCCGGGCCCCGTTCCCGCCACGCGGCGCCGCGACCGACCGGCCGAAGGCCGTCACGATCCTCGAGCCGGGCTTGCCCTAAGGAAACCGCATGCCCGACGCCACCCTCCTCAATCAGGTCAAGGATTTCGCCAACCGGCCGAATCCCTATCCGATCTATGCGCGGCTGCGGGAGAACCCCGTCTCGCGCCAGGACGACGGCACCGAGGAGGGCACCTGGGTTGCGGCGACCCACGGCACCATCGCCAGCCTGCTGCAGGACCCGCGGGTCAGCTCCGAGACCCTGCCCCCAGCCGATCGGCCGCGTACCGGCAACCCCCTCACCGACCTGATCGTGAAGCCGCTCAAGGACTGGATGATGGACCGGCACCGGGTCTTCATCTTCCGCGACCCGCCGGACCACGATGCCCTGCGCTCGGCGGTGATGCACCAGTTCAGCCGGGAGCGCGTTCAGGCGATGCGCGCCCGCTCCGACCGGCTGGTCGCCGATCTGCTCGACGAGAAATGCGGCGCCCGGGAGATCGATGCGGTCGACGACCTCGCCTACCCGCTGCCCGTGACGGTGATCTGCGAGCTGTTCGGCGTGCCCCGGGAGGACGAGCCGAAGTTCCACGGCTGGGCGACGCAGCTTGCCACCGCGCTGGAGCCCGACAGCCTGTCCGATCCCGAGATCCGCGCCGAGAACAGCCGGACCTTCGACGCGATCGGCGGCTACATGGCCGACCTGATCAAGGACAAGCGGAAGCACCCGGGGGACGACATGCTGTCGGGGCTTGCCAACCACGCGACCCCGGCCGGGGTGAAGATGGGCGATTACGACCTGATCGCCACCTCGATCCTGATGCTGGTGGCCGGCCACGAGACCACCGTGAACCTGATCACCAACGGCCTGCTGACCCTGCTGCGACATCCCGACGAACTGGAGCGCCTGCGGCAGGATCCGCTCCGGGCCCCGCGGCTGATCGAGGAACTGCTGCGCTACGAGCCGCCGGTGCAGTTCCGGACGCGGCGGACGCTCTCGGCCATCGACATCGCGGGCGTGACGATCCCCGAGGGCGCCGACCTCGTGCTGCTGCTGGCCTCCGGCAACCGCGACGGGGCCGTCTTCCCGGATCCCGACCGGTTCGACCCCGACCGCGCCGGACTCCGCCATCTCGGCTTCGGCGGCAGCCTGCATTACTGCGTCGGCGCGCCCCTTGCCCGGTTCGAGGCCGAGGCGGCGCTGACCGCGCTTGCCCGCCGGCTCAAGGCGCCCCGGCTGATCGAGGACCCGCCGCCCTACCGGTCGGGCGCGGCGCTCCGCGGGCCCGAGCATCTGCAGGTGGCGATCGACGGGATCGCATGAGGCGCCGCCGGGCCGGCGGGGCGGCGGCGCCTGATGCCCGTCAGGCGGCCTTGACGGCGGCGAGGAAGGTCGTGACCTCCTCGCCGAGGCTCGCCGAGTAGCGGGCCAGTTCCTGCGCGGCGCTCAGGACCTGTCCGGAGGCCGTCCCGGTGTCGCGGGCCGCCTGCCGGACGTCGGCGATATCGGTGCTCACCGCCTGCGTGCCCTGCGCCGCCTGCGTGACGTTCCGGACGATCTCGCTGGTGGCCGCGCCCTGCTCCTCCATGGCGGCGGCCACGCTGAGCGCCACCGTGCGCATCTCGTCGATCGTGCCCCCGATCGTCCGCATCGCCTCGACCGCCTGCCGCGTCTCGGTCTGTATGGCCGCGATCTGCGCCGCGATGGTCTCGGTCGCCCGGGCCGTCTGCGAAGCGAGCGCCTTCACCTCGCCCGCCACCACGGCGAAGCCCTTGCCGGCCTCGCCGGCGCGCGCCGCCTCGATGGTGGCGTTGAGGGCCAACAGGTTGGTCTGCCCGGCGATCCCGGCGATCAGGCCCATCACCTCGCTGATCTGGTCGGTGCCGCGGGACAGCACCTGCATCAGGGCGTTCGTCTGGGTCACATCCGTGCTGGCCCGGTCGGCCATCGCGGAGGACTGGGCGACGCGGGCCGCGATCTCGTGGATCGAGGCGGCCATCTCCTCGCTGGCCGCCGCCACGGTCTGCACGTTGCTCGACGTCTGCTCGGAGGCAGCGGCCACGCGCACGGACTGGTCGGTGGTCCGCGCGGCCGTGCGCGTCATCTCCCGGGCGGTGGCCTCCATCTCCACCGCGGCCGAGGACAGCCCCTGCGTCAGCGCGCCGACCTGCGTGTCGAACCGGGCGGTGATCGCGTCCAGCATCTGGGCGCGGCGCATCTTCGCGTCGTTCTCCGCCACGGCGGCCGCGTCGGCCGCGCGCTTGGCGATCAGGGCGTCCTTGAACACCTGGACCGCGCGGGCCATGGCGCCGACCTCGTCGCCGCGCCGCTGGTCATCGACCGTCACCGCGAGATCGCCGTCCGCGAGGCCGCGCATCGCCGCGGTCAGGCGGGTGATCGGACGCGCCAGGCTGTTGCCGACGAGGAGGAGCAGCGCCAGGATCGGCAGGGCGAGGCCGGCGGACCAGACGGCGATGGTGACCGCCCGGTCGCGCACGGCCGCGTGGACATCGTCCCGGTACAGGCCGGTGGCGACGATCCAGCCCCACGGCTTGAACATCTGCACGCTCGCGACCTTCTCCACCGCCACGGACCCGCCGGCGCGCGGCTTCATGTAGTCGACGAAGCCGGAGCCGTCGCGCGTGGCGGTCTCGACCATCTCGGCGAAGTAGCGCTTTCCGCCGGGGACGTCGGTCTGGTCCACCACCCGCTTGCCGACGTTCTTGGCGTTGAAGGCGTTGGCGATCAGGTGACCCTGGGCATCGAGGACGAAGAAGTAGTCCTCGCTGCCGAAGCGCAGGGCGGTGATCGCCGCGAGGGCCGCCTTCTGCGCCTCGGCGAGGGGCATCTGGCCCGCGGTGGCCTGCGCCTCGTAATGGCCGAGCAGGCTCTGCGCGACCTCGGTGAGGCGCTTCGTCATCAGGGCGCGATCCTCGAGCGCCGAGCTGCGCATGTCGACGTAGCTCAGCGCGCTCAGGGCGCCGATGGCCACGAGCACCAGGACCATCACGGCCGCCAGCTTGTGGCGGAGCTTGAGGTTGGCGAGACTGTGCCACGGCACGGCACGGTCGGCGGACGGGCGGCTGGTCTGGTTGGGAATCATCCGAGCACCGGAAGAGGACGCCTGCAGCCTGCCGGAACAGGGTCGCCGTCGGCGCTGCATCGGGCCACTTTCGCGCGATCGGGTTAGTAAATCGCAAAAATTCGCGACCGAGAGCCGGAACCATGAGGGCGGATGTCGAGAGGCGCCCCGTGAAAGCAGCCTATCTCAGTAAATTTACATAGATTAGTATCTAATTCTATTCGAGACGGGACAGCAACTCAACTGTTCACGGCTGTCCGGTCACGCTGTAGTGTACCCGCCTGAAGCAGCCCGTGTCCGGCCGCAGGGGCGAGCAGGCGGTCGGCCCGACGATCAGTCCGGTCTGCGCCACGAGCGCGAGCCTGTCCGGCCGCAGGATCCGTCATCGATCGGCAGGCTCCGATGGCGCCGGTCCGGCAGCGGCTCCCGGTCGGCAGGACCGCGACCGCCCCGACACGGATCGCCCCGACACGGATCGCCCCGACACGGATCGCCCGAGCGGAGCGTCATCGGTATTAAACGTGCTTCGACGATCTTCATGGAAATGCAGCGACGGAATTCCCCTGTGCGGCAGTTCGATCTATTGTTGCATCGCCTAGCGGATCAGTCGGGAACGCCGCGATTTCAGGAGGGCACCATGTTGCACGGTGCGCGAACGAGCCTCGCCGCCCTCATTCTGGCCCTCGGCCTGGGCGGCGCATCCGCCGAATCCGTGGCCACGACCTGGACGGACCCACCGGCCCACAAACCGGCCACCGAAAAGGCGCCGGCCGCGGATCAGAAGGCGGCGGCGCCGGCAACGGCCGCCTCGACCCCCGCGGCGGCGACGAAGGCCCGGCCGACGCCCGCCAAACGGACGGCCGTCGCGGCGCGGCGCGAGCCGGAGCGGAAGGCGGCACGCGGCCCATCATCGACCGCCAAGCGGTTCGCCGCCGCGCCGCGCCGGGCCCGCATCACCGCGGCGCCGGCCCGCATGATCCGCAGCGGCCCGCAGATCGCCGCGGCAGCGCCCCCGCCTCCGCCTGAGGGCTACGCGCGCTACCGCGCCTACAATTACGGGCCGGGCTATGGGTACGGCTACGCGCCGGACGACACCGACGACCGCCTCGATCGCCTGAGCAGCGCGCAGGCCGCCGGCTACGTCGTGGTCCGCCGCCGGACGGTGCAGTTCCCCGACGGCCGGACCCTGCGGGTCTACCGCCCGGACCCAGAGGGTGAGCCGTTCTGATCTGACACGCCTGCGAACACCGCCCGCAGGGGGGCCCTCAGAATCTTCCCGGCGGGGTTGCGCGGCAGGAGTTCGTCCCGGATCACGATCCGCACCGGGACCTTGAACGCCGCGAGCCGCGCGGCCGCGAAGGCGCGGATCTCCGAGGCGTCGGCACTCGACCCCTCCGCCAGAACCACGATGGCGCCCGGCTCCTCCCCGAGGGTCGGATGGGGCACCGGCAGCACCACGGCGTCGATCACGTCCGGATGGGCGTAGAGGGCGTTCTCGACCTCGCAGCAATAGATGTTCTCGCCGCCGCGGATCAGCATGTCCTTGATCCGGTCGACGATGGTCAGGAACCCCTCGTCGTCGGCGCGGGCGAGGTCGCCGGTGCGCAGCCAGCCCTCGGAGAGGGCCTCGGCGGTGGCCGTCGGGTCGTCCCAGTAGCCGCGGACCACGTTGGGGCCCTTCACGCAGAGCTCGCCGACCGTGCCCGGCGGCAGCACGTCCCCGAGGGGGTCGACGATCCGCACCTCGCAGACCGGCAGGGGCGGACCGCAGGACTCGGGATGCGCGAGGTAATCCTCGCCCTGGTGATGGGTGAAGGTCGCCGAGGTCTCGGTCATGCCCCAGCCGGTCCCGGGGACGACCTTCGGCAAGGCCTCGCCGAGCGTTCGCACGAGGTCGCCGGCGGCCGGGGCCCCGCCATAGGTGACGCCCTCGAGACTCGGCAGCGGCCGTCCGGCCTCCCGGGCGGCGGTGGCGAGCTGCCACGCGATGGTCGGGACGCCGCCCGCGCTGGTGCAGCCCTCCCGTTCGATCAGGTCGAGGGCCGCGTTCGCGTCCCAGCGGTGCATCATCACCAGCCGGTGGCCGCCGTAGAGCGCCGCCCCGAGGCTCGCGTGGCAGCCGGTGACGTGGAACAGCGGGATCACCAGCAGCGCCGCCCGCTGCGGCGCGGACGGGTCGGGCTTGGGCGGGCTCTCGCCCCGGCGCAGGGCGCTGCGCGCCGCCGAGTAGGGATAGGCCATCACCGTCGTGGCGGCCGCCCGGTGGGTGCCGACCGCCCCCTTGGGCTTGCCGGTGGTGCCCGAGGTGTAGAACAGCGTCGCGTCGTCCTCCGGACCAAGAGCGATGTCGGGCAGGGGCAGGTCGGGCAGGGCGGCCCAGTCCCGGACCGGCCCCACGATCTCGGCGAGCGGCGTCGCCCGGGGGTCCGGCTCCATCCGGGTGGTGAGGACCCGCTCCAGGGCCGGGCATTCGCCCAGATGCGGGGCGAGCCGGGCGAAGCGCTCGCCGTCGGCGATCAGCACCCGCGCGCCCGAATGCTGCAGGCCGTAGGCGAGCTCGGGCCCGGTCCACCACGCATTGAGCGGCGTCGCGATCGCCCCGGCGAGCAGGGCGCCGAAATAGCTCACCGGCCATTCGGGCAGGTTGCGCTGCGCGATGGCGACCCGGTCGCCCTTGCGCAGGCCGGCCTCCACCAGGGCCCGCGCCAGGGCGGTGGCGGCGCGGGCGAAGCCCGTGAAGGTCACGCGCTCGTCCTGATAGACAACGAAGGTCTTCTCTCCGTGCCCCCGGGCGATCCGGAACAGGTCGCGCAGGGTCGGCGGGGCCTTCTCCCAGATCCGGGTCGGCACGCCCCGGATCGGCACCGTGGCGATGGCGAAGGGTGCGCCCGGGGCGGTGAGCCGCGCCTCGGCCTCGCGGAAGGGCAGGGAAGGCCAGCCGGCGGGGATGCGGGGGTCGAGACTCATCGGGCGATGGTCACGCCGCCGTCGATGACCAGTGCCTGACCGGTCACGAACCGGCCCGCCGCGGAGGCCAGGAACACGGCGGCGCCGGCGATCTCGTCGGGCTCGCCAATCCGGCGCAGGGGCGCGGCGTCCGTGGTGGCGGCCAGCATCTCGGGATCCTCCCACAGGGCCCGGGCGAAATCGGTGCGGATCAGCCCCGGGCAGAGGCAGTTCACCCGCACGTTGGCGGGCCCGTACTCCACCGCGTAGTTGCGGGCGAGCTGGAGGTCGGCGGCCTTCGAGACGTTGTAGGCGCCGATCACCGGCGACCCTTTGAGCGCCCCGATGGAGGAGACGATGACGATCGCGCCGTCCCGCCGCGCCACCATGCCGGGGGCGACCCTCTGGATCAGCCAGTGGTTCGCCAGGACGTTGTTCTCGAGGATCTTCCGGAACTGCGCGTCGGAGATGCCGGCCAGCGGCCCGTAATAGGGATTGCTGGCGGCGTTGCAGACCAGCACGTCCACCGGGCCGAGCCGCGCCTCGGTCTCGGTGACCAGGGCTTCCAGCTCGTCCTTCACCGAGATGCTCGCCGGGATCGCCACGGCGCGGCCGGCGCCGTGCGCGGCCTCGATCTCGGCGACCACCGCGTCGCAGGCTTCGCGCTTGCGCGAGGAGATCACCACCCGGGCGCCGTGCTCGGCCATCCGCAGGGCGATCGCCCGCCCGATGCCCCGGGAGGAGCCGGTGATGAGCGCGACCTTGCCGGTCAGGTCGAACAGGGACATGGCTCGCCTCCGCGCTGCGCAGGGCCGGACACGCCCGCCAGCTTGGTTCCGCGGGATCTGACGGTCGCGACGCGCCCCCTCTCCCGCACGGGAGAGGGTTGGGGTGAGGGGTGCGCACTGTCCGGAAAGACCCGATCCCTCACCCTGTCCCTCTCCCCCACGGGAGAGGGGACCAGCGCCCCATCCGGCTGTCGACGATGTCTCCGGACGCCGCCCATCCTCACGCCCCCGCCCGCATCGACCGGCGCAGGCGCGCCATGCCGGCAAGCCACCGTTCGGGATCCTCGGCCCGGCGGCGGGCGTATTCGGCCACCTGCGGGTGCGGCAGGATCAGGAAGCGCCCCGATGCCAGCCCATCCAGGGCGGCCTCGGCGACGGCCTCGGGTGACAGCACGCCGTCGCGCGACGCGGCGCTGGCCGCCCCCAGCATGGCGGTGTCGACGCCTTGCGGGCACAGGGCGGCGACCCGGATCCCGTCCGCGGCATGGGCGATGGCGAGATGCTCCAGGAAGGCCAGCGCCGCGTGCTTGGTGGCCGAGTAGGTGGCGCTGCCGATCTGGCTCAAGAGCCCCGCCGCCGAGACGGTGCCGAGGAACGCGCCCCCGCCTCGGGCGCGCCAGAGCGGGACCAGAACCCGCGCCGCGTGGACATGGCCCATCACGTTCACCGACCACGACCGCGCCCAGCTCTCCGGATCGGCGGAGGTGGCCAGCTCCGGATCGGGGTCGCGCTCCAGGATGCCGGCATTGGAGCAGTAGAGCGCGATGGGACCGATCCCGGCCTCGATGCCTGCGAGGGCAGCGGCGACCGCCTCCGGGTCACCCACGTCGATGGCATAGGCCCGTCCGCCGAGTTCCACCGCCACGGCCTCAGCCCCGGCGCCGTCGCGGTCGAGGGCGACCACGGTCGCGCCCCGGGCCCGGGCCGCCGCGGCGAGCGCCCGGCCGATGCCCCGGGCGGCCCCCGTGACGGCGACGACGCGGCCGGAAAACTCCATGCTCAGGCCCCCGCCCGCTCGGCGAAGCCCCAGGCCGCTTCGGCAAGCTTCGGGACGCGTGCCGCCATGGCGGCGGCGTGCTCGCTCGCGGCGTTGCCCGCCTTGGCGCGGGCGGCCACACCCTGCAGGATGCCGACCAGCCGGAACAGGTTGTAGGCGAAGTACCAGTCGAGGTCGGGCAGGCTTTTCCGATCCGCCGCCCGGCAGTAGAGCGCCACCGCCTCGTCCCGTGTGGGAATGCCCAAAGCCGGCAGGTCGAGCCCGCCGAGCCCGCTGCGCCCGTCGGCCGGCAACTCCCACTGCATCAGCAGGTAGCTGAAATCGGCGAGCGGGTCGCCGAGCGTCGACAGCTCCCAGTCGAGCACCGCGCTGACGCCGCCGTCGCGGGAAAAGATCAGGTTGTCGAGGCGGTAATCGCCGTGGACCACGCAGGCGCCCTGCTGCTCCGGCACGGTCCGAGGCAGCCACGCGATCAGCCGCTCGACGTCCTCCAGGCGCCCGTCCTCGGCGGCGCGGTACTGGCGGGTCCAGCGGTCGACCTGCCGGGCGAAGTAGTTGCCGGGCCGGCCGTAATCGGAGAGCCCCGCCGCCTCCGGGTCGATGGCGTGGAGGC
The DNA here is from genome assembly GCF_003254375.1 of Methylobacterium sp. XJLW. Classification (NCBI taxonomy): domain Bacteria; kingdom Pseudomonadati; phylum Pseudomonadota; class Alphaproteobacteria; order Hyphomicrobiales; family Methylobacteriaceae; genus Methylobacterium; species Methylobacterium sp. XJLW. The sequence continues at coordinate 4,791,432 of NZ_CP016429.1, forward strand.
GGGCGAGCGTCGCGATCATGCCGGCGTAGTGGCGGTGGCGGGCATGGGGATCGAGGCCCGGCAGCGCCCCGTCCCAGTGCACCGCGCCGTCCACCGCCTCCATCACGTAGAAGGCCGCGCCGATGATGTCCGGGTCCTCGCACAGCGCGAAGGGCCGCGGCACCGGGAAACCCTCGCCGTAGAGGGCGCCGATCACCCGGAACTCGCGGTCCACCGCGTGCGCGGAGGGGAGGAGCGGGCCGAAGGGTTTTCGCCGGAGCACGTAGGCCTGGGCGGGCGTGTCGAGCCGGTAGGTCGGGTTCGACTGACCGCCGCGGAACTGCCGCACGGTGAGCGGGCCGGCGTAGCCGCGGACGTGGCCCTCCATCCAGGCGGCGAGCTTCGCCTCGTCGATCCGGTGGCGCGGCTCGACCGGCTTCACGCCGGAGAAGACATCCGCGTCGCTCATGCGCCCTCGCGGGCATTGGTGTAGCGCCCGAATTCCAGCCGGGCGATCGAGCGGTTGTGGACCTCGTCGGGCCCGTCGGCGAGCCGCAGGGTGCGGATATGGGCGTACATCCTGGCGAGCCCGAAATCCTCCGAGACGCCGGCCCCGCCATGGGCCTGGATCGCGTCGTCGATCACCTTCAGCGCCACCCGGGGCGCCGCGACCTTGATCATGGCGATCTCGAGCTTGGCGCCCTTGGCGCCGACCTTGTCCATCATGTCGGCGGCCTTCAGGCAGAGGAGGCGGGCCATCTCGATGTCGATCCGCGCCTCCGCGACCCGCTGCTCCCAGACCGACTGCTCGGAGATCCGCTTGCCGAAGGCGACCCGGGACACGAGGCGGCGCGCCATGGCCTCCAGGGCCACCTCGGCGGCCCCGATGGTGCGCATGCAATGGTGGATCCGGCCCGGCCCGAGCCTTCCCTGCGCGATCTCGAAGCCGCGGCCCTCGCCCAGGATCAAGTTCCCGGCCGGCACGCGGACATGCTCCAGCACCACCTCGCCGTGGCCCTTGGGGGCGTCCTCGTAGCCGAAGACCGGCAGCAGCCGCTCCACCCGCACCCCCGGCGTGTCCATCGGCACCAGGATCTGCGTTTGCTGCCGGTGGCGGGGGGCGTCCGGGTCGGTCTTGCCCATCAGGATCGCGATCCTGCAGCGCGGGTCGCCGACGCCGGTCGACCACCACTTGCGGCCGTCGATGACGTAGTGGTCGCCGTCCCGGCGGATCGACGTCGCGATGTTGGTGGCGTCCGAGGAGGCGACCTCCGGCTCGGTCATCAGGAAGGCCGAGCGGATCGCGCCGGCCATCAGGGGCCTGAGCCACGCCTCCTTCTGGGCGGGGCTGCCGTAGCGGTGCAGCACCTCCATGTTGCCGGTATCGGGCGCCGCGCAGTTGAAGACTTCCGAGGCGATCCCGACCCGGCCCATCGCCTCGGCGCAGAGCGCGTAATCGAGGTTGGTGAGGCCGGCGCCGCGGTATTCCACCGTGTCGTGCTCGGGGGAGGGCGGCAGGAACAGGTTCCACAGGCCCTCGGCCTTCGCCCGGTCCTTCAGCCGCTCCATCGTGGGCGAGGGGGCACGGCTCTCCGTCCGCTCGGCCGCGACCGCGGCGGTGGCCGGCAGGATCTCGGCGGCGATGAAGGCGCGGACGCGGTTCAGCCAGTGCGTCTGGGACTGGGAGAGGTTGAAGTCCACGGTGTCCGCTCCCTAGGGTTTTCCTGCCGGCCAGCGCACCAAGCTGTGCGAGCCGGCTGCCCGCCGTCCCACTGCCTTCACCCGCGGCGCGACGGGCCCCCTCTCCCGTGCGGGAGAGGGTTGGGGTGAGGGACGAGAACTCTCAGGATCAAGCAACCCAGCGACGCGCGTCCCTGGCGCGCCGCCTCCGGACAGACCTGATCCCTCACCCTGTCCCTCTCCCGTACGGGAGAGGGGACCTGCGCTCCAACCCGAATCGAACGTGGATCTTGATCGACCCGGATCACGCCACCCCTCACAGATAGGCCGATCCCATCTCGCTGGCGAAACGCTGCGGCGGCCCCTCCCAGACGATCCGCGCCTGCTCCAGCACGTAGACCCGGTCGGCGTGCGGGAGCGCGAAGGTGACGTTCTGCTCGCCGAGCAGGACCGTGATCGGCGTGGTCTGCCGCAGCTTCTCCAAGGCTTTCGACAGCAGCTCCAGGATCACCGGGGCAAGGCCGAGCGTCGGCTCGTCGAGGATCAGGAGGCGCGGCCGCATCATCAGCGCCCGGGCGATGGTCAGCATCTGCTGCTCGCCCCCCGACAGGGTGCGGGCGCTCTGCGTCTCGCGGGCCTTCAGGATCGGGAACAGCTCGTAGAGCCAGTCGCGCTGCCTGGCGCTCTCGGCCTTGGGGAAATGCTGACCGCCGAGGTCGAGGTTCTCGCGCACGCTGAGGTCACCGAACAGCTCGCGGGTCTCGGGCACCTGGACGATGCCGGCCCGGGCGATGGCGGCGGGCTTCATCGTCGCGAGATCCCGGCCGTCGAACCGGATCGTGCCGGTATGCGGCACGAGGCCCGAAATGGCGTTGAACAACGTGGTCTTGCCGGCGCCGTTCAGGCCCACCACCGAGACGAACTCGCCCTCGTGGACGTGGATCGAGGCGGCGCGGAGCGCCTGCGCCTTGCCGTAGAGCACGTCGACACCCTCGACGGTCAGCAGCGAATCCGGCTTGAACGCGGCTTCCGGCCGGGCCGCCGTCTCGATGCTGCCGCCGAGATAGACCCGGCGCACGGTCGGGTCGGCCATCACGGACTCGGCCGAGCCCTCGGCGATGCGCTCGCCGAGATACATGGCGAACACCCGGTCCACGAGGGCCGAGACGCTCTTCACGTTGTGGTCGACGAGGAGCACGGCCTTGCCCTCGTCGCGAAACCCCCGGATCAGCTCGGAGAAGGCCGCGACCTCGCCGCCGGTCAGGCCCGCGAAGGGCTCGTCGACCAGCACCACCCGGGGATCGCGGGCGATGGCCTTGGCGAGCTCAAGCCGGCGCAGATCCGCGAAGGGCAGGGTGCCGGGCCGCCGGTCGACCACGGCGCCGAGGCCGACGCGCTCGGCGATTTCTTTCGCGCGCCGCGCGACGTGGGGATCCGCGACCAATCGGATCAGGCTGTCGGGCAGGAGCGCGAGGCTGATGTTCTCCAGCACGGTCTGCCGCTGGAGCGGCCGCGCGTGCTGGAACACGAGGCCGATCCCGGAGCGCGCCACCCGGTGGGCCGGCATCCCGCCGATCTCGGCGCCGTCGAGGCGGATCGAGCCGGCGCTCGGCCGCTCCAGCCCCATGATCAGCTTCATCACGGTGGACTTGCCCGAGCCGTTCGGGCCGATCAGGCCGAGGATCTCGCCGGGCCGCAGGTCGAGATCGACCTCCTTGACGGCGACGAGGCCGCCATAGCGCTTGGTCAGGCCGCGCACGGTGAGGCAGGGCTCGGCCAGGACGGGCGACACGGCCGGCGGGGGTGCCACGGCGACGGTCATCGGGCGCTCCGGAAGGAGGCGAGGCCGAGGAGCCCCGAGGGCACGAACAGGATCACCAGCAGCGCCACCGCCGAGACCACGAAGGTCGAGAGCCCGCCGAGCGGGCGCAGCAATTCGCCCGCCGCGATCAGGAACACGGCGCCGAGCGCCGCGCCCACGATGGTGCGGCGGCCGCCGAGCACCGCCGCGATGATCACCTGCACGCCCACCGACGTGTTGATCAGCGTGCCCACCGAGGCGGTGCCCATGTAGAAGACCACCAGCCCGCCCGCGAGGCCCGAGAAGGCGGCGCTCACCGCGAAGGCCGCGAGCTTGTGCTTGGCGACGTTGAAGCCGAGCGCCCCGGTCACCACCGGATCCTGGCCGGCGGCCTGGAGGATCAGCCCCGCGGGCGAGCGGGCGATGGCCGTGAGGATCAGGCCGGAGACCGCCATGAAGCCGAGCGCCAGCCAGTAATTGGTGTCGGCGTCGATGGAGATGACGTCGGGGACGGTCAGGCCGATCTCGCCGCCGGTGAGGCCGGAGAAGACCACGATCATGTTCTGCAGGAGCAGCACCGCCACCAGGGTGATCAGCCCGAAATAGGGGCCGCGGACCTTCAGCGCCGGCAGCGCCAGGGCGAGGCCGCCGACCACGGCGAGCACGGTCCCGGCCGCGAGGCAGTAGGGGATCGGCAGCTCGTAGCGGTTGTTGAGGATGCCGGCGCCGTAGGCCCCGAGCCCGATCAGGAAGGTCGGGCCGAAATTCACCTCGCCGGCGAAGCCGAAGAGGAGGTCCCAGGCCATCGAGAACACGCCGAAATAGTAGGCGATCGTGAGCAGGCCCAGGATGTAGCCGGAGACATACCAGGGGAGGGTGGCGGCGGCCGCGACGGCGAGGATCGCGATCCAGAAGCCGGGGGTGGTGAGGAGCTTCATGGATGAGCCGCACCAGGATTGATGATCAGGGCTTCAACGCTGATGAGGGAACGCGACGCGCCCCCTCTCCCGTGCGGGAGAGGGTTGGGGTGAGGGACGGGACGCGTCAGGCTGGAGCACGTCTTCGACGCGCGTTCGCGTCCCGCCTTCTCCGGGCGCCGCACGCCCCTCACCCTGTCCCTCTCCCGCACGGGAGAGGGGACCCGCGTCTCGTCTTGCGGCCGCCGCGGCGGCGCACACGCCGTTCGAATCCGGGAGCCAGCACAGGGAAGGGCGTTCATCACGCGCCCGGCGAAGACTCTGATCTCGAGGACCGCCATCAGCGCCGCCCCAGCAGGCCCTGCGGGCGCAGGTACATGACGGCGACGAGCAGCAGCAGCGCCGGGATGACCCGGTAGGCCGGCGAGATCAGGTAGGCGGTGGCGGTCTCGAGGTAGCCCACCACGTAGGCGGCGATCAGCGAGCCGGTGACGCTCCCCAAGCCCCCCAGCACCACGATCGAGAAGGCGCTCGCGGTGAGCGGCCCCACCGAATACGAAGACACCCCGAGGAACATCCCGAGCAGCACCCCGGCGATGCCGGCCAGAAGCCCGTAGATCGCCCAGACCGCGACGTAGATCTTCGCCATGTCGTGGCCGAGCAGCGTGACGCCGCGCGGGTTCATGGAGGCGGCGAGCAGGACCTTGCCGGCCCGCGCCCGGTTCACGAACAGCCAGAGCAGCCCGATCACCACCCAGCAGATCAGCGCGGTGAAGAGCTCGTTCTTCGGCGTGCGGACGCCCGCGATCTCCACCACGCCCTCGATGAGCGGCAGCACGGTCTTCGGGTTGTCGGTGAAGAAGTAGGCCACCAGCTCCTGGATCATGATCCCCCAGAGCAGCGTGCCGGTGAGCACGAAGATTTCCTTCTCTTCGCGCGGGATCGCCCGGCTGCGCTCGATCGGCGCCACGACGGCGAAATAGGTGACGAGGGCGCCGGCGAGCCCGCACAGCACGCCGATCGCCGCGCCCGCATAGGAGCCGAGCCCGAACAGGGCCGAGGCCGCCCAGGCCGCCACCGCGGCCATGACCATCAGGGCGCCGTGGGTCAGGTTGAGGACGCCCGAGACCCCGAAGATCAGGGTGAAGCCCATCGCGCCGAGGGCGTAGAGGGCCGAGATCGCGAAACCGTCGACGAGGATCTGGAGGCCGATCATCGCGCTCTCCCTGTCCGCCTACGGGACCGCCGCCTTCACCGCAGGGGGCAGGATCATGGTCCCGTTGGCGGTCGCCGCCGGCCAGATCGCCACCTGCTTGCCGTTCTGCCACTGGCCGAGGACGCTGGTCATCAGGCCGGGGCCGTACTGGATCGAGTGGGTGAACGGGTCGTCCTTGCCGTAGAACTTCAGGTGCCCGACGGTGCCGACATAGTCGGTCTTCTCCAGGGCCTCGACGAGCTTGTCGGCCTCCGTGGAGCCCGCCCGCTTGATCGCCTCCGCGGTGTAGTAGACGGCGTCGTAGGCCATGAAGCCCGCGTAGGAAGGCGCCCCGCCGAAGCGCTTGGTAAAGGCCTCGGAGAACGGGATCGTCTTCTCGGTGAGCGCCACGCCCGGCAGCGCCACGCTGTCGAACAGCACGCCCTGCGTGCCGCCGTTGGTGTTGGCCCAGAAGGTCGAGGAGGTCGCCTGGCCGCTGATGCCGGTCATGGCGATCGGCACCTGCTGATTCTGCCACTGCACGGTCGGCTGCACGCCGACATGGGCGATGCCGGTGACGATCAGGTCGGGCTTGGCCGCCTCGATCTTGTTGTAGATCGGCGTGAAGTCCCCCGTGTCCGGCGAGAAGCGGACATGCTCCACCACCTTGAGCCCGGATTTCGGCAGGCATTCCTGGTAGGCGGCGTCGAGCGGCCGGGTCCAGGCGGCGTCCTCGCTCATGATCGCGGCGGTCTTGGCCTTGAGCGTCCCGACCAGCACCTCCTTGGCCGAGTCGCAGACCGCCTGCGCCAGGGCGTGGGAGGTCAGATAGCCGTGGAAGGTGTACTTGTTCCGGGCGTAGTCCTTATGGACGTTCACGCTGATCTCGTTGGAGGCCGCGCCGGGCGTGATCATCGGCGTCTTGAGCCGCGCCGCCCAGGGCATCAGCGCCAGCACGACCTCCGAGATGTAGCTGGCGATGACGACGTTGACCTTGTCCTCGGAGACCGCCCGCTGGAAGGCGCGGACCGCGTCGGAGGCGGAGGACTTGTCGTCGTAGGTGACGACCTGGATCTGGCGCCCGTCGATCCCGCCCTTGGCGTTGATCTCGTCGGCGGCGAGCTGGACCGCCTGCGGGATCGAGGCCCCGGCGACCGACTGCGCCTCGGCGATCACCCCGATCTTGATCGGATCCGCGGCCCGGACGGGCCCGGCGGCGACCAGCCCCGCCGCGATCAGCGCGGGCAGCATGCGCCGAATCGGGGCAACCCGAGCGGCGGCGCGCACGGTCTCGGACATCGGCGCTTCCTCATCCCAGTGCCCGAATTTTATATTCGCGGGCTTGGGGAGGGACTGTACCCGCGCTCCGACGGATCACAAGGGGCCGATCGGGACCGGCCGGTGACGTTTGCACCGAGTCGTTTTCCGCCCGGGGTATCGCGGCGCGCCGCCGCGTCCTAGGCTCGCCGCGGCCCTGCGAAGCGCGGGCCCGGCGGCCTCGAAGAAGGGCACGGTCTGGTGAGGAACGCACGCTCGGCCGCGGCCGGGGTTCGCCCCGGACCGCGGCCCTGGAGCCTCGGGAAGCGGCCGGCGCGGGCAGGGGGACCACAGGCATGACCCTGCGCTGGACCCGGCGGCCCGAGGGCTCGACCTGGGGGGATTTCGGCCCCGACGACGAGCTGGGGCGCCTGAACCTGCTCACCCCCGAGAAGGTGCTGCAGGGCGTCGCCGAGGTGCGCGCGGGCCTGACCTTCTGCCTCAGCCTGCCGCTGGACCTGCCGGGCGGCAACGTCCTGAACCCGCGCCGCCACCCGCCCCAGATCACCCCGACCCGCCGCGCCGACGGCCGGCCGAACATGAACTTCCCGGTCTGCGAGGAGGTCGACGGCGCCACCGACGTGATCTGCGACGACCGGGCGCTGATCCACCTGCAATACTCGACGCAGTGGGACTCGCTCGCCCATGTCGGGTCGCTGTTCGACGCGGACGGCACGGGCGCGACGCCGACCTACTACAACGGCTTCCGCGGCGGCCGGGACATCGTCGGTCCGAGCGCGCCGGAAGCGGCGGATCAGCCGTCCCGGGCGAAGCGCCTCGGGATCGAGCGCTTGGCCGAGGCCGGCATGCAGGGCCGCGCCGTGATGATCGACCTGCGCGCCCATCTCGGCGACGCCAAGACCAAGGTGGGTTACGACCAGCTCGCCCGGATCCTGGAGGCCGATGGCGTCGTGATCGAGCCCGGCGACATGGTCTGCCTGCATACGGGCTTTGCCGAGCGGCTGATCGCCATGGGCGGCGATCCGGACCCGAAGCTGGTCCACAATCTCTGCGCCGGCCTCGACGGGCGGGACCCGCGCCTCCTCGACTGGATCACCCGAACCGGGCTCTGCGCGCTGATCGCCGACAACTACGCGGTGGAGGCCTACCCGGCGGGACCCGGTCCCGCCTGCTGCGCGACGCTGCCGCTCCACGAGCACTGCCTGTTCAAGCTCGGGGTCAATCTCGGCGAACTGTGGCACCTGACGCCGCTGGCCGCGTGGCTGCGCGCCCATGGACGGAGCCGCTTTTTGCTCACAGCCCCGCCGCTGCGCCTGCCCGGCGCGGTGGGCTCGCCGACGACGCCGATCGCCACGGTGTGAGCACCGGGCGGCCTCAGATGCCGACCGGATCAGCCGAGGGCGGCGGGCGCGGCGGCGGCGCGCGGCGGATCGCCGACCGGCTCCGCGGCCGGCTCCGCAGCCGGCTCCGCGGCTTCCTGGGGCGGCCCGGGACGGAGGACGGCGCGCTCGCGGAAATGCGGGATGGCCGCCTCGAACACGGCCTCGGCGGCGGCCCGGTCGCCCGCCGCCACGGCGTCGCGCAGCCGCACCACCCAGCCGTCGAGCCGGGCCCGGTCGGCGAAGACCGGCCGCGCCGCCATCACGCCGTCGATGCCCGGCAGGGCGATCCGGGGCTCCTCGCGGGCGAACAGGATCTCGTTGAGCCGCTCGCCGGGCCGGGCGCCGGTATAGGCGATCTCGATCTCCGCGCCGGGCTCGAAGCCGGCCAGCCGGATCATCCGCTCGGCGAGGTCGGCGATCCGCACCGGCTGGCCCATCTTGAGCACGTAGACCGCGGCACGCTCCGCGCCCGCCCGGGCCTCGCCGTCGGCATGCGAGGCCGCCGTCAGCACGAGGTCGCAGGCCTCGCGCACGGTCATGAAGTAGCGGACCATGTCGGGGTGGGTGACGGTGACCGGGCCGCCCCGGGCGATCTGCGCCTTGAACACCGGCACCACGGAGCCGGCGGAGCCCAACACGTTGCCGAAGCGCACGGCGATCAGCCGGGTCGCGTGGTTCGGCCTGACCGATTGTTCGGCATCGAGGGCCTGGGCGACCATCTCGGCGAAGCGCTTGGTGACGCCGAGCTGCGAGACCGGCTCGATCGCCTTGTCGGTGGAGATCATCACGAGCGCCCGGGCGCCGGCCGCCACCGCGGCCTCGGCCACGTTGATCGAGCCGAACACGTTGGTCTTGATGCCCTCCTGCCAGTCCCGCTCCAGGTAGGGCACCTGCTTGAGCGCGGCGGCGTGGAGCACGTAGTCCGGCCGGAACGCCGCGATCACCGCGTGCGTCCGCTCCCGGTCGCGGATATCGGCCAGCACGCCGGTCACGTCCGCCTCCGCGGCCAGGATCGCGGGGTGGCTGAGGATGCCGTGGAGGGCCGGCTCGGAGGATTCGAGCACCAGCACGGCGGCGGCCCCGAAGGCCACGGCCCGCAGGCAGATCTCCGAGCCGATCGAGCCGCCGCCGCCGGTGACCACGACCCGGCGTCCGGCCAGGAACGCCTCCAGGCGCGGGCGGTCGATGGCGACGGTCGGCCGCAGCAGCAGATCTTCGATCTCGAGCGGCGCCAGTTCCGGGCCCTGGACGCCCTCGCCGAGACCGACGACGCGGGCGAGGGGCAGGCCGAGGCGCCGGGCACGGGCGATCAGGTCGTCGGGGGCCGCCTCGGGCACGAGGGCGCTCGGGGCCGCCACCAGCCGCCGCACCGGCGCGCCGCGGTTCGCGAGGTCGGCGACCACGCGCTCAAGATCGGGGAACCCGCCCAGAACCGGCACGCCGCGCATGAACTGGCCGCGCTCGTCCGCCCGGGGCGACAGGATGCCCCGCGGGGCGAGCTTCTTCACGGAGCCCGTCTCGATCGCCCGGAGCAGCACGTCCATGTCGGCGCCACGGCCGAGGAGCAGGGTCGGGACGGTGGCGGCCCGCGCGCTCGTCTGCCGGGAGCGGGTATCCTTGAGGTAGCGGAACGCGAGCCGGGTACCGCCCAGGAAGAAGATCTGCAGGACCCAGTACAGCAGGATCGCGATCTTGCCGAAGAAGTAGAAGCCGTACAGGTCGGACGAGACCAGGACCCAGTCGGTCACCAGGAGCGCCAGCGCCAGGACGCTGGCCGCCCGGACGATGCCGGCGAGATCCTGCAGCGAGGCGAAGCGCCACTTGGTCCGGTAGAGCCGGAACCGGCCGTAGACGAGGCCTGCGAAGACCAGGAACGGCGGCAGCAGCAGGGGCAGGGCGTGCAGGCGCTCGGCGAGCATGCCGCCCTGGAAGCGGAACAGGAAGGTGAGCACCACGGCGGCAGCGGTCGCCGCGAGGTCGTGGGTCACCATCACCGCGGTCTTGTAGAGGCGCTGCTGCATCGGGTGCCGGATGGGATGCCGCGGGGTATCCGCCGCGGCACCGGCCCTGTCAACGCGCCGCTCCGGCCCCGCGCCACACGGACGCGCGACCGCTGGGCGTATTACCTGCCGAGACTGCCGCCGAACCCGGATTTGAAATTCTTCTGATAAGTGCGCCCTTTCACCGGGTCGGCCTTGTCGACCATCAGAATTTTGACGCGCTCATTGAAGTCTTCCGTGGTCACGGTCTGTGCCCGACCGGTGATCAGAATTCTAGCCATCTTCGCCTCCGCAACATCGCCCAGGGCACAGGATCGCGCGGAGGGTCTGTTTTACTTGGTGTGTGGCCAGCCGATTACAATCGGAGCAGCCTCAGAATTGCCAGGCTTAGGTCAGCGCCCGGGCCGCGGCGCCGGCCGCATCGTCCACACGGTCGATGTCCGGGGCCTCGATGTGCCGGTACCGCGCCTGAATCAGCCCGAAGGCACCGAAAGCCGCGTGGCCCGCCGCGGCGAGCCCGAGCAGCACCCAGCCGTAGGGCTGCGCCCGCAGCAGCGCGAAGGCCTCGGACAGGCCCTTGGCATCCGAGGAGCGCTGGTGCCATGCCGCGGCCACGAGGAACCCGCCGATGATCAGGAAGGCGAGGCCCCGCGCCGCGTAGCCGAACCGGCCGATCGGGCCGGCCCAGCGGTCACGGGCTTGCGGGTCGATGGCGAGTCGGTCGGTGACGTCGCCGCGCCAAGCCTTGCCGAGGAAGCCGAAGCCGCCTCCGACGACCGCGAGGCCGACGAGGGCCACGAGCCAGCGGCCGAAGGGCTTGCTCAGGAGCCACGCGGTCCCGTCATGCACGCCGTCGCCGCCGCTCATGCCCAGGCCGAGGCTGAGCGAGGCCGCGCTGGCGGCGAGACCGAGATAGAGCACGGCGCTGATCAGGTGGGCGCCGCGCACGGCGAGGCCCTTGGCCGAGGTGCCCCGCCGGTCGGCATCCGTGATGCCCTCGACGAGGCGCCAGAGGGCGAATCCGGCGAGGCCCAGGGCGATCAGGCCGACGATGGCCGCGCCGAACGGCCCGGCCATCACGGCGCGGAGCGCGTCCTTGCTGTCCCCGGCCCGCCCGCCATGCCCCAGGGCCGCCAGCAAGGCGAGGCCGCCGACCAAGATGTAGACGACACCGCGGGCGCCGTAGCCGAAGCGGGCGATGCGCTCGATCGTGTTGCGGCCCCCGGGAAGCGTCCTCATCGGCAGACCTGGGAAGCCGGGATACGGATGTTCGTCACGGGCTGCCTCGATGAGCGACGTCCTGAGCGACGTCCGGTGACGCTGCGCCTCGTCAACGCCCGGCGGCCCGCGCGCGATCCGTTGCCGGCGCAGAGTTCCGGCCGCCTACATCGGCGTCCGCTCGGCCCGGCCCGTGAGCGCCACGTAGAAGCCCAGCCCGTCCTGGGCCGGGAGGGTCTGCAGGCGCTCGATCAGGCCGCGGCGCTTCGCGTCGAGGAGCAGGCGGCCGGCCGGCTGGAACAGGGTCTCGCCCCCGCCCTCCGGCGGCGGATCGAGCCGGATCGCCACGGTCTTGCCCTTGGCGAAGCGGCTGCGCTCCAGCATGTCCTTGAGGGAGGCCTCGGCGGTCGCCCGGTTGGCGCCGCGCAGGTCGAGCACCGACTCAGCGTCGGTCACGCCGAGGGAGCCGCGCAGCTTGGCCGCGTAGAAGTCTTCGAAATGGGGCAAGTCTCGGTGCCTTGATGCGTCGCCGTTCGATCAGGTGGGGTGCGGGCGCTCAGAAGGCGAGGCCGCGGTAGATGTCGCGCACCGGCACCGCCCCGTCGAGTTCCGGCAGCGGCACGGTGCCGTCGAGCCCGAGGGCCGCGACGCTCCGGTCGTCCCCCGCGCGCCGCCAGACCTCGACCCGTGCCGCGTCGGAATAGACGATCGGCAGCACCGCGAGGCGCGGCACGGTCCGGCAGGTATCGATCTTGCGGCCGCGGTCGAGCCTCATGGTCGCGGGAAGGAGCACCTCGGCGACGAGAAGCGGATCCGTGGCATCGCCCTCCGGCAGGGGCGGCCCGGCCCGCACCACCACATCGGGGACCGTCGCGAAATTGTCCCTCGCGGCGCGGGGGATCCCGAGATCCGGCATGGTGCGGCAGCCCCTGCCGTCCGCGAGATCGCCGATTCGTCGGATCAGGTTGGCGACGATCGCCCGATGCCGCTCCCGCAGCGGCGCCATCAGCACGGGTCCGCCGTCGGGCAGCTCCCGACGCTCGTGCGCGGGCCGGCTCTCCACCCAGAGCCTGAACTCGGACACATCCATCCGCGCGTCGCGCTTCGCGGTCAGAGCCATCGCCGATCCCCGATCCCGACCCGATCGTAGCACCGGGGCGGCCGGCCGCAACAGCGCCGCCTCAGAAGGTCATCCGGGCGCGTCATCGTCGATCGCGGCGCTGCGGATCGCGAGATCCGGATAGGCGCCGCCGCCCCGTTCTCGGGCCATCGCGTCGAGACTTCGGGCGACCGTTGAGAACGATCAGCCGCGCGCGCGGCGGCGCCCTCAGCACCGTCGAGGACGTCCCCGCGCCCCTCGTCCCAGCACGGCTTCCGCCATCGCATGTCCTCGGCGACGCCCATGCGCGCGTCGCGCTTCACGGCCAATGCCATGGCGGCCTCCGAGCGCGACGCGGAGGCTCGCACGATGCGGCCCTCCAGGGGGCGGACTCAGTCGGCTCCGAGCCGGGCCGTCGCGACGGTCGCGCCGGCGTCCAGGAAGCGCTGCGGATCCACCGGCGCGCCGTCGATGCGGGTCTCGTAATGGAGATGCGCCCCCGTGGAGCGCCCCGTCGAGCCGACCGAGCCGATGACGTCGCCCGCGGCCACGCGCTGCCCCGGGCGCACCCCGATGCGGGCGAGATGGCCGAACCTGGTGGTCAGGCCGTGGCCGTGGTCGATCTCGACCATGTTGCCGTACCCGCCCGCAGCCTCGGCGGTGACGACCCGGCCCGGCGCGGTGGCGCGGGCGGGCTCGCCGTACTCCGCCTTCAGGTCCAGCCCGGTATGCAGGGCGAGGCCGCGGGTGAAGGGGTCGAGGCGCGTGCCGAACGGGCTCGACACGATCGAGGCCCCCCGGATCGGACGGGCCAGGGGCAGGGTCGCGGCGACCCGGCGCAGGCGCTCGCCGTCGTCGAGCGTCCGCCGGGCCAGCGCGAGGCCCTCCGCGAAGCCGCTGCCGTCCAGGGCGCGGCCATTCAGGGGGACCAGCGGGCCGCCGAGTCCGGCGGCCGGCACGGCCGCATCGAAGCGGTCGGGATCGAGGCCGGTGCGGCCGATCAGGCCGCGCAGCCCCCGCACCGCGTCCCCGGCCTGGGCGGACAGTCGGGCGAGGCGCTCGCCCTGGGCCGCCTGCAGGCCGTCGAGCCGGGCCTCCAGCCGGATCAGCCCGGTCTCCGCCTCGCGCGCGCTCCGGCGGGGCAGGGGCTCGATGGCGGACCGCGCCGGAGCCGGCCCCTCGGTCGGACGCAGGAGAAGCCCGTCATAGCCGCCGCTGCGCGGTCCGTCGGACCGGTCGGGCAGGGCGCCGGTGGTGGAGGGCTCGGACAGGGCCTGCCGCTCGAGGTCGCCGAGAGCCGCGGTGCGCCGCTCCAGCTCGGCCTGGCGCTCCAGGGCGGCCGCGACCCGTTCGGCCAATCCCGCCTCGCTGCCCACCCTGTCGCGCCGGTCGCGGTCGAGGCGGTCCTGCAACTCGCCGATGCGCGCCTCGTAGGCGTCGCGCAGGGCGGCCTGCCGGGCGACGAAGCCGGCGAGCACGTCGTCGTGGAACACGATCAGGTAGGAGGCGCCGAGCGCCCAGACCAGCGCCAGGGCGAGGCCGGCGGCAAGCCAGGGGGCCGGCCGGCGCGGCCTGGGAAGCATGTGGAACTTCGGAGGATGCATCGGGACGGCCCCGGGGGAGCCGCCATTCAGACCTCAGTAGGGTTAAGGATCCGTCGCGGGCCGGGTCGTCCGGCCGGTCAGGGCAGGGCGCGGGCGGCCGTCAGCACGGCCTCGGCATGCCCCGGGACCTTCACCTTCGGCCAGATCTTCGCGATACGCCCCTCGCGGTCGACCAGCACGGTGGTGCGCTCCACGCCCATGTACTTGCGCCCATACATGCTCTTCTCGACCCAGACGCCGTAGGCTTCGAGCACGGCCTTGTCCTCGTCGGCGGCGAGCGGGAAGGCGAGTCCGTACTTGCCGCAGAACTTGTCGTGGCTCTTCACCGGGTCCGGCGATAGGCCGACGACCTTGGCGTCCGCCTCCGCGAAGGCCGGCAGGAGACCGTTGAAGTCCTGCGCTTCCAGCGTGCATCCGCTCGTGTCGTCCTTCGGGTAAAAGTAGAGCACGACTTTGTGACCTTTGAGCGCGGACAATCCGACGCGCCCTCCGCCCGAGGCGGGAAGGTCGAAATCGGGGGCGAGATCCCCCTCTGACAGCGGCATCGTGCCTTCCTTTCGGCCGATTGATGATGTGCAACCGATCTCGTGCGCGGCCTCAAGCGATTGCGCCGCGCACGTCCGAGCCAAGCCCGGAGTCGCCGCCGCTGTAAAGCGCGGGCGTGCTTCGATCCACCGGCCGCGGTGCCCGAGGGTGCCGCGCGCAGAGCCCCCGGAACAAGGGTCCCGATGGCGGACGAGACAACGTCGGCAGGCAGGCCTCGGGGGCGGGCGCGGCGCGTGGGTGGCTTCTGCCTCGTGAGCGCCCTCGCGCTGGTGCTGCTCCTCGGCGCCGGTGTCGGCCTCGTGGCCCTGCGCCTGTCGAACGGGCCGCTGCAGATCGACGGCCTGTCGCGCCGCGTCGCCGCCGCCGTGGCCGAGCGGATCGGGCCCGGCTGGAGCATCGGGCTGCGCGGCAGCAGCCTGGAGCTCGACCGCGAGAACGCCCTGAGCCTGCGCTTCTCCGGCCTCGACATCCGCAACCCGCAGGGCGACCTCGTGGTCCGTGCGCCCCTGGCGCTCGTCAGCCTCGACCTCTGGGGACTCCTGCGGCTCAACGTGCAGCCGCGCTCGATCGAGTTCCGCGAGACGCAGACCACCGCGCTGCTGCACCGGGACGGCTCCATCGCCTTTGCGGCCTCGGAGGCCAACCACCCGGTCGATATCGCGCCGCACACGCCGCCGAGCGTGGACGGGGTGCGCGGCACCGTCTCGCCGCTCTCGGCCGCGATCGCGTCGATCTTCGGTGTCGTCCTCGATTCGGGCGGCGTGGTCGGCGCCCTCGACCGCGCCCGCGTCACCGACGCGCGCCTGCGGCTGATCGACGAGGACGGCCACGAGCGCGCGGTCTTCGCGCGGGTCAACGGCCTGTTCGGGCGCGATCCGGTCAACGGGACCCGGAACTTCGAATTGCGGCTCGACGGTCCGCACGGCGAGTGGCGCTTCGGCGGCACGCTGCGCGACGGCGCGGACGGGCAGGAGCGCTCGGGCGTCATCACCCTCGACGACCTGCCGGTCACGGATCTCCTGCTGCTCTCGGGCCAGTCCGGCATGCCGCTGACCACGGACCTGAAGGTCTCGGCTCGCGCCGACGTGAGCCTGACGGCCGGCCGCATCCGGACCATGAACGCCAAGCTCCATACCGGCGACGGCACGTTCCTGATCGAGGAGAAGGACTTCAACCCCGTCACCGTCGAGAGCCTCGACGCGTCCCTGGACTGGGACGAGGCCAACCGGGTCATGTCGCTCACCGGCCTGGATTATCGCGGGGCCGGCAACGCCGTGCACCTCACGGGGACGTGGAAGGGCAACCCCGCCGACGCGAGCATGGCCTGGACCGCGACCCTCGCGAGCCGCGACGCGACCTTACGCGGGGCGACCCCGCAGGACGCGCCGGTGAAGATCGACGCCCTGGACGCGCAGCTCTCCGGCCGCGACGGCGGGATCGCCATCGACGCGCTCACCCTGTCGGGCCCCGGCGTGAAGGGCTCGATCACCGGCACGATCGGCACCACCGCCGACGACGGCGGCCTGACCCTCCACCTCGCCGGGCACGACGGCGAGGTCCGCACCGGGCTGCGGCTCTGGCCGGAGCACATCGCGCCGCCGGCCCGCACCTACCTGGTGGACCAGCTCCGCCGGGGCCGGGTCGATTCCGTCGACATCAAGGTGAGGATGTCGGGCTCGGTCCTGGCCGCCGCGACCCGGGGCGACCCGGCCCCGGACGACGCGGTCCATATCGACTTCCACGTCTCGGACGCGGCCATCGACGTCACCGCCGACGCTCCGCCGGTCACCAAGGGCAACGTCACCGGCGTCATCACCGGGCGCTCGACCACGGTGCGCAACGTGACCGCCGAGGTCCACGGGCCGGACGGGCGCGGGCTCGCCATCACGGACGGCAGCTTCGTCATCCCGCAGATCACGCCGGACCGGGTCGTGGCGCAGATCGGGATGCGGCTCTCCGGCGGCGCCGACGGCATGGCCTCCGTGCTCCAGGCCAAGCTGTTCAAGAGCGTGATGAGCGTCGACCTCGACCCCGCCACGATCAAGGGCAGCGCCGACCTGCGCGTCGACTTTCCCCTCGATCTCAAGCACATCCCCGACCTGCCGGACCTGCCGGTGACGCTGATCGGCACGCTCGCCGACCTCTCGGTCGACAAGGTGATGGGCCGGGATAGGCTCGAGTCGGGCAAGTTCAACCTCGCCTACGACCGGGGTGCCTTCACGCTGAAGGGCGACGGCCGGGTCGCGGGCGCCCCCATGTCGGTCGACCTGCGCCAGCCGAAGGTCGGGCAGCCCGGCGAGGCGGTGGTCAACGTCTCGCTCGACGAGGCGGTCCGCGGCCGCAAGGGCCTGCCGACCGCGCCGCAGCTCACCGGCACGATCCCGGTCCGCGCGGTGGTGCCGATCGGCCGGCCGGGATCCGGCAAGCCACCGATCCGGGTCGAGGCGGATCTGGCCAAGGCCGGGATCGACGGGCTGATCCCGGGGCTCACGAAGCCCGCGGGCAAGCCGGGGCGGCTCAGCTTCACCCTCGTCGACAGCGGCCAGAGCTTCGACCTGCGCGACTTTGCCCTCGACGCGGCCCCCGCGAGCGCGCGCGGCACCGTCTCGATCACGCCCGAGGGCGGCCTGGAGCGGGCGGATCTCACCAACGTCAAGCTGTCCCCCGGCGACGACCTGCGCGTGAGCCTCGACCGGACCGGCGGCGGCTACAAGGTCGTGGTCCGGGGCGCAGTGGTCGATGCAAGGCCGTTCCTGAAATCCCTGGGCGCCCCCGATCCCAAGGGCGGCCGGGATGCGAAGGACGCGAACCCGAAGGATGTCGATGCCGACATCCAGGTGCCCATCGTCACCGGCTTCAACGAGGAGGCCCTGACCGGCGCCACCCTGAAGCTCGCCCTGCACGGGAAGACGCTGCGGGCCGCCACCATCACCGGGCGCTTCCGCGCGGCGCCCTTCGCCGCCACGGTCACGCGCGGCGAGCGCGGCGTGCCGACGCTCGCGGTGGACTCGGCCGATGCCGGCGCGACGCTGCGGTTCGTCGACGTGTACCGGCGCATGTATGGCGGCCGGCTCAATGCCGGGATCGGCCTCAACGACGGTCCGCAATCCGGCGTCGTGCAGATCCGCGACTTCATCCTGCGCAACGAGCCGGCGCTGTCGAGCATCATGGCGCAGGGCCCGGAGCCGACCGACACGGAGACGGCCCGCGGCCGCCGGGTCGCCCCGGGCCGGGGGGCGGGCGACGTCACCTTCGATCGCATGCGCGCAAACTTCGTGCGCACCGGCACCCGCGTCGATTTCAGCGACGCGGCGATCTCGAACGCCGCCATGGGCTTCACCCTGTCGGGCTGGCTCGATACCGGCCGCGAGCGCACCGACATGACCGGCACCTTCGTGCCGCTCTACGGCCTGAACAACGTGGCCTCGCAGCTGCCCCTGCTCGGGCCGCTTCTCGGGGGCGGGCACAACGAGGGCCTGTTCGCGGTCAATTTCCGCGTCTCCGGCAAGCTCGCCTCGCCGGACGTGAGCGTGAACCCGCTCTCGGCGATCGCCCCGGGCTTCCTGCGCAAGCTGTTCAGCGCCGGCGGCGGCCCCTTCGCGGACGGGATGCAGGGGGTCCCGCAGCAATAGGGCGGGCAGCCCGGAAGAGCCGCCCGCCCCAGTCTCACGCGCGGATGAAATCCGCGATCACGGCCGGCGCCGCCGCGTCGAAGCCGACCACGTCGAGCATGCCGGGATCCGCCGGGTCGGCGATGCTGAAGCCGTTGGAGACCAGCCCCACGACCACCAGCTTCGCCGGGATCCCGGTCTTCTCCCGGTACGCCCGCAGGGCCTGGACCGGGTGGACCGACCCCGCCCAGGTCTCCGAGTCCGTGTAGACCACGAACGCGTCGGCCTTCACGCCCCGCTCCAGCGCCCAGCGCATCGGCAGGGCGCAGTCGGTGGCGCCGAACGGCAGGTCGGCGGTCGCCCGCACCGCCTGATCGAGCCGCATCGACGGGCCGATCGCCAGGGGCGTCAGACCGTCGGTGAAGCCGAGCACCTGCCAGTGCTCCTCCGTCGCCGCGGTGACGAGCACCATCGCGGCGGCCGCCTCCCGGGCCGTGAGCGTCGAGCCCGCGACCGTGCTGGCGCCCATCGAACCCGAGACGTCCAGCGCCAGCACGAGGCGCCGGCCCGTGGGCTCCACCGCGCTGAACGCCGTGTAGAACGCGGCGTTCAGCGCCTCGACGATCGCGGCCACCGGCTCCCAGGCGAGCGTGCCCCGCTGACCGCGCCCGGAGGCGTAGGTCTTGAGGGCGAGCAGCAGCGCCATCGGGTGGAGGCGCGCCCGGAGGATGCGCTCCCGGTCCGACAGGACCGACCGGACATGCTCGGTGCCCTCCGAGAAGGGCGCGAGCACCCCCGCGGCCGTCAGGCGGCCGAGCTGGCGCACGAGGGCTCCGACCGGCATCCGCTCGATCAGGGCCTCGTTCACCGCGCGGCTGCCCATCAGCCCGGTCGGCAGCGCCTCCCACGGCAGGCCGTGCGAGCGCACCAGGGCGGCGGCCACCGCCCCGTCGATGCCCTCCGTCTGCACCTGCGCGAAGGCGTGGACGATCCCGGGGGCGGCCTCGGTCACGGTGCCGCGGCAGATCCAGTCGAACAGCGCCTTCCGGGCGGGCTCCTCCGTCTCCGGATGGGCCAGCCGCAGCAGGTCGCGGTGCGACCAGCCCTGACGGGCCCGGTACTTCACCGCCTGGAAGGCCAGGGCCTCCACGGGCTTGGCGCAGTACCAGCCGCCGACGGCCCGGCGCAGGCCCCGGCCCCAGCCGCGCATCGCCTCGACGGACGCGGCGAACTGGAACAGGTGCGTGCCGGTGCGGCAGACCCGGGGCAGGGCCGCGAGCGCCGCGCGCCGGGTCGCCAGATCCGCCGAAGCGGCCGCCAGCGCCAGGGCGAAGATCGCCGGATCCTGCTTCGGAGCCCGGCCGCCCTCGCTCACCGCCACGATGGCGGCGACCGCGCGGGCGCCGTCCTGCGCGATGCACCGCTGCACGGAAGCCGCGTTCTCGGCGGTCAGGGCGCGCGGGCTCGCGTAGTACGAGCCGCCCTCGGAGCCGAGCACCAGGAAGCGGTCGAACCGCGCCCAGTCGCCGACCGCGAAGGCGTGGCCCCCGGCGGCATTCGGCACCGTGCCGGGGATCGGCTCCGCCTGCGGGGTGGCTCGGAGCCGGAACATCTGTGCAAGCTTCGTCATGGCGGGCTCCTCTCTGTCTCTCCTCTCTCCATCGCGGCCGATCGCCGGCCGGTGGCGCGTTTCGGCGCGCGCGGACGGGCGGGGGACGCGGCCGCAGCGCATCGTCCTCCGCCGCTGCCGGGCGGCCGGTCTCTCGTGTCGTCGGGGGCGGGTTTCCGTCCGGCTGCGGGCGTGGCGGCGACGAAGGGCTTGTCCGATGCTCTGCTTGAGCGACGGGCCTGACGGCCCGGCGGGACTTGCACCCGCACCCCTCGGATCCCGAGAACCTTCGTCTTCCGGCCCGCGTCCGGGCGATGCAGTCGTGGCGTGAGGAACGGTGTCTGGGCGCTCTATCCGGGCTGAGCTACGGGCCTCGCGGCCCGGCGGGATTCGAACCCGCGACCTCCTCCTGCGTCAGGATAACCGTTCCTCTCCGGCCCGCATCGTCGGTCGGGATCCGCGCACGGTCGGCTCCACGGTCGTCTCGCGGGGCCCTGCGGTCGTGGTGTCGGGGACGGGCATGAGCTCCGGCGACCTCGCGGCCCCCGGCGGGGATCGAACCCGCAACCTCCGCGGGACAAGCCCGCGGCGCTCTACCGATGATAACCGTCCCCTGCCGGCCCGCAGGGTCCTCGAGACGCGCGTGGGAACCGCGTCGGCGGCGCCGGGCTCCGCCCGGACGCGCTCAGCCTCTCGGGCCGAGAGCCCCGCGATACGACCGTAACGGTCGCATCAGCCCGGGACGGGCGAACGCCGCGACGCCGATTCCGTCGTGCTGTTTCATGCCAGGCTCCGTCCGAACGGGGCTGCGGGTGACGCGGGCGTGTCGATGAGGCTCGGGGGGATCCGTGACAGGGATAACCGAGCGTCTCCGGCCCGCGCCGGTGAATATCAGAGGTCTGCCGGTCATGTCCGATCGAGGCGGACTGGGCGTTTCACCCCCGCGGCTCGCCGGCCGCGGACGTCCCAAGGGTGCGATAACCTCGGATCACCGGCCCGGCAGGCCGATGGCGGGGTGGATACGGCCGCGCTCGACCTGCGTCAACCAGAAACTTGAAAATTCTTTCAGTTCGGGCGATGCCGGAGCCATGATCACTGCCGCCCAGATCCGCGCCGGCCGCGGACTTCTCAAATGGACGCAAGGGGTTCTCGCGAGCCGCGCCGCGGTCTCCGTCGTCACCCTGAACATGATCGAGAGCGAACAGGTCCAGCCCCGCAACCGGACCCTCGCGGCGATCCGCACGGTCCTCGAAGGGGCGGGCATCCGCTTCGTCGGCGACGATCAGGAGGGATACGGGGCGATCCTGCGCCCCGCCCCCGCGACCGGATCCGGGGACGCGCAGGCACAGAAAAGCCCGGCGCGGCGGACCGCACCGGGCTGAACCCGAAACCGACCTGCGCGGCGGGCTACTTCTCCACGAAGGCCTTCTCGATCACGTAGTGACCGGCCTCGCCGTGGTTGCCCTCCTCGTAGCCGCGGCCCGAGAGCAGCTCGCGCGTGTCGCGGATCATGTCGGGGCTGCCGCACAGCATGAACCGGTCGTTCTCGATCGACATGTCCGGCAGGCCGATATCTTCGAACAGCTTGCCCGAGACCATGAGGTCGGTGATCCGGCCGCGATTGCGGAACGGCTCGCGGGTCACGGTCGGGTAGTAGATCAGCTGGTTCGAGATCATCTCCCCCAGGAATTCGTGCTTCGGCAGCGTCTCGGTGATGGTCTCGCCGTAGGCGAGTTCCTGCACCTGCCGGCAGCCATGGACCAGCACGACCTTCTCGAAGCGCTCGTAAGCCTCCGGATCCTTGATGATCGACAGGAACGGCGCGAGCCCCGTGCCGGTGCCGAGCAGATAGAGGTTCTTGCCCGGCAGGAGGTTGTCGAGCACCAGGGTGCCGGTGGGCTTCTTGCCGACGATGATCGGGTCGCCGACTTTGAGATGCTGGAGCTTCGAGGTCAGCGGGCCGTCCTGGACCTTGATCGAGAAGAACTCCAGCTCCTCCTCGTAATTGGCCGAGACCACGGAATAGGCGCGCAGCAGCGGCCGGCCCTCGACCTCCAGGCCGATCATGGTGAACTCGCCGTTGCGGAACCGGAACGCCGGGTCGCGGGTCGTGCGGAACGAGAACAGATTGTCGGTCCAGTGGTGGACCGACAGGACGCGCTCCTCGTAGAACTTGCTCATCGACGGATCAGCCCTCGAATCCTCTGATGCTCGGCTCACGGTCCCGACGATTCGGGGGCCGTGGTTCGGCGGATCCCCGCCGCCCCGCTCGGGCGGGGGTGGATCCTCGACGAGAGAGCCCGCCCGGATCCGGATGACACACGCGCGCTGCTTCTTTCGCAGTTGCAGCACGCCCGTCAAGGCGCGCCGGGATCACACTCGCGAAAGAAGTGAACGGCCTGGAATCGTTCGAATATTTAGCGTCTTCGCGGAAGGTCTGCAGCACCGCTCCGGACATGGGAGGGT
This sequence comes from Methylobacterium sp. XJLW, assembly GCF_003254375.1. NCBI lineage: Bacteria > Pseudomonadati > Pseudomonadota > Alphaproteobacteria > Hyphomicrobiales > Methylobacteriaceae > Methylobacterium > Methylobacterium sp. XJLW. The sequence continues at coordinate 4,813,817 of NZ_CP016429.1, forward strand.
TGCCGCCCGCCGGGCCTCGCGCGGCGCGATCAGCCGGCGGTTCCGGGGTGGAGCGGCTTCAATCCCGCCTCGATCTCGGCCCGGCGCGGCTCAAGGAACGGCGGCAGGGCGAGGCGGTCGCCCAGGGTCTCCAGCGGCTCGTCCGCGGTGAAGCCGGGCCCATCCGTGGCGATCTCGAACAGGATGCCGTTGGGCTCGCGGAAGTAGAGGCTGCGGAAGTAGTAGCGGTCCACCGGCCCGCTGGTCGGAACCCGGGCGGCCTTGAGCCGGTCGGCCCAGCCGCCGTAATCCGCATCCGGGATGCGGAAGGCGACGTGGTGAACCGCGCCCGCGCCCTGGCGGGCCGGCGCGGACCGATCGGCCAGGAGCTGGACCTCCGCGGCCGGGCCGCCGGGCCCCATGGCGTAGACCGCCACCGGCCCGTCGCCCGTCTCGAAGACGCGGTCCCGACGCATGCCGAGCACCTCGGTCAGCACCGCGGCGGTGCGGGCCGGGTCCGGCACCGAGAGCCGGATCGGGCCGAGGCCGCGAATCTGGTAGGCCGCCGGCACCGGCGAGCCGTCCCAGGGATGCTCCGGCCCGGTCCCGCCGTCATCGACCAGGGCGAGGCGCTGACCCTCCGGATCCTCGAAGTCGAGGGTGAGGCGCCCGTCGCGCAGGGCGGGCTCGGCCTCGACGATCCCGGCCTCGCGCAGCCGGGCGTGCCACCAGGCCACCGCGCCCTCGCCGGGCACACGCAGATGCGTGCGGGTGATGCTGTTGGAGCCCCGCCGTTCCGGGGGCGCCGGCCAGTCGAAGAAGGTGATGTCCGTGCCGGGGCTCGCCAGCCCGTCCGCGTAGAACAGGTGGTAGGCCGAGACGTCATCCTGATTCACCGTCTTCTTGACGAGGCGCAGGCCCAGCGTCCCGGTGTAGAAGGCGACGTTCTCGGCCGCGCGGGCGGTCACCGCCGTGAGGTGATGGAGGCCGGTGAGGTGCATGTCGATCCGGGGGTTGACGCCGATGCGTCTCAGGTAGGGATCCCCGCCGGCACTGCGAGCACCGAGGCTTCCGGGCCGATCGACATCGCGTCGGAAGGCGCCTCGTCCGGGCGCAATCCGGTCCGGAGATGCCGACGCCGTGCGCGGGGACTGGGACAGGTCTTCCAGCCAGCCGTGCGGGCCCTGGACAACACCTGGAGGCTGAACGATCGACGATCGTTCAGCCTCCAGGATGAAGGGTTGGAGCGGACGGCCTCGCGGTCGACCGCCGCGATGGTCCGCTCCGAAAGCTCAGAGCCCGACCGGACGGCCGGCGGCGACCACCAGCATCTTGCCGTCCGCGAAGGTGCGGGCGGCGGCCCGGCGGATATCCGCCTGGGTCACGGCCGAGACCATGGCGTTGCGGCGGGCGATGTAGTCCATGCCGAGCTCCTCGAAGGCGATCTGCACCAGCTGGTGGGCGATCTTGGTCGAGGTGTCGAAGCCCAGGGCGTAGGAGCCGGTGAGGTAGTCCTTGGCCTTCTGCAATTCGTCGTCGTCCGGCCCGTCGGTGATGAGCCGGCCGATCTCGTCGCCGATCACCGACAGCGCCTCGCCGACGCGCTCGTTCTTGGTGGCGGTGTAGCCCCAGGTCATCGCGGCGGACCGGTGGCTGACCAGGGAGGTCCCCACCGAGTAGGCCAGCCCGCGCTTCTCGCGCACCTCCTGGAACAGGCGGGACGTGAAGGCGCCGCCCCCGAGGATGTGGTTCAGCACGTAGGCCGGGATGAAATCCGGGTCCCGCCAGGGCACGCCGGCCATGCCGAACCGGATCACCGACTGGGGCACGTCGAGGTCGACGACGATGCGGCGGCCGAGATCCTGGACCTCGGTCCGCGGCACCGCCTTCAGCGCCCCGGCCTCGGGGAGCGCCCCGAAGGCGCGGTTCAGACCCTCGGCGAGTTGCTCCGCCCCGATGGCGCCGACGGCCGCAACCTTGACCCGGCCGCGCCCGATGATGCGGGCATGCATCTCCAGCAGGTCCTCGCGGGTGATCGCCGCGACGCTCTCCACGGTGCCGGAGGAGGGTCGGGCGTAGGGGTGGCCGGCGAAGGCCTCCTTGAAGAAGCGCCGCGAGGCCAGGACGCCCGGATCGTTCTGCTGGTAGCGCAGGCCGGCGATGATCTGGGCCCGAACCCGCTCGATCGCGTCCGGATCGAAGCGGGGCTTGGCCAGCGCCAGGGCGAGGAGGGCGATGCCCTCGTCGGCATGCTTGACCAGCATCTTCAGCGAGCCGCCGACCGCGTCGGCGCCGGCATGGAAGGACAGTTCGATGGCCCGGGCGGCCAGCCGCTCCTGGAACAGATCGGAGGTGAGGTCGCCCGCCCCTTCATCGAGGAGCCGCGCCAGCATCTGGGCGCAGCCGGCCTTGCCCGCCGGGTCCTGCGCGGCGCCGCCCTCGAAGGTGAAGGCGAGGGCGATCATCGGCACCACCGGCGATTCGACGTGCCACGCCTCGATGCCGGGGGCGGTCGTCACCGGCAGCGCCGTCGTGGGCGACGTGGCGGCGGGGGCGGCGGTCTCGACCAGAGTCTCGGCCAAGCTCATGGGAACCTCTTGTCTCTTTCTCGGGCGACGGCGGAGCGGGCCAAGGCTCCCGTTCGGCACACGCCCCGTGCCGGCCCTCCGAGGGCCGGGCGGGACGCGCCCGGGGCTACTCGGCGGCCATCGCGACCGGGGCGTCCGGATCCTGCGCCTTGGTCAGGTAACCGGTCACCGAGCGGGCCGGCGTCAGCCAGCGCTCGGCGGCGGTCTTGAGGCGGTCCTGCGTCACCCCCTCGATATCGGTCGGCCAGCGGCGGACCTCCTCGATGGTCTCGCCGATCGCGAGCGCAGACCCGTAGATGCGCGCCAGCGACGACTGGCTGTCGGAGGAGTACACGGTCTCGGCCACGAGGCGGGTCTTGGCCCGCTCGATCGCCTCGGCGTCCAGGGCCTCGGCGGGCGCGCGGCGCAGCACCTTGTCGACGGCCTCCTCCAGCTTCTCCAGCGGCACGCCCTCGGCGGGCACCGCGTAGACGGAGAAGCGGGTGTCGTCGATCGCCGAGCCCATGTACCAGGCGCCGGCATTCACCGCGAGGCCGCTCTCCATGACCAGCTTGCGGTAGAGGTAGGAGGTCGAGCCGCCGCCCAGCACCTCGGCGAGGAGTTCCAGGTCGTGGCAGCCGCCGTCGCGGGCGGTGATGCAGGAGGGCGTGAGGTAGAGCCGCTGCAGGGTCGGCTGCTCCACCTTCGGGTCGGCCACGGCGACGCGGCGCAGCGCCTTCGGCTCCGGCTCCCGCGCACGCAGGCGCTCCGGCCGGGCGCCCTGGGGCGTCACGCGGCCGTAGGTGTCCTCGGCGAGGCGACGCACCTCGTCCGGGGTGACGTCGCCCGCGACCACCAGGATGGCGTTCTCGGGGGTGTAGAAGCGCTTGTAGTAGGCGAGCGCATGCTCGCGGTTCAGGCCCTCGATCTCGTGCATCCAGCCGATGATCGGGATGCCGTAGGGATGGTGCACGAACAGGCCGGCGGCCATCGCCTCGGAGAGCTGCGCGGAGGGGTCGGTCTCGACCCGCATGCGGCGCTCCTCCAGCACCACGTCGCGCTCGGGCGCCACGACGGCATCGTCGAGGACGAGGCCGCTCATCCGGTCCGCCTCGAACGCCATCATGGTGCCGAGATGATCCCGGGCGACCCGCTGGAAATAGGCCGTGTAGTCGTAGCTGGTGAAGGCGTTCTCCTGGCCGCCCAGGCCCGACACCGCCTTGGAGAAGGCCCCGACGGGGTGTTTCTCGGTGCCCTTGAACATCAGGTGCTCGAGGAAGTGGGCGATGCCCGACTGGCCGAGGGGATCATCGGCCGAGCCGTTGCGGTACCAGATCATGTGGGTGGCGACGGGGGCCCGGTGGTCGGGGACGACCACCACGTCGAGGCCGTTGTCGAGGGTGAAGGCCGTCACTTCCGGTCCGCCCGCCTCGGAACGCCCGAACGGCGCGGCCTCGCCCCGGCCGGCGCTGCCGCCGAAGGACGAACCCGGACGCAGCGGGAAGAGGTGGGGCGTCGCCTTCCTGAACAGGTGCATTCCGCTTTCCTTCTGCCGGCCCCGGATCGAAGCGTTCCACGACAGGACGCGTTCGTGGTTCGGGGCCGTCCTGGTCTCCGGTGGGCAAGAGCCGTACCGGGACGATCATCTCATGTTGCCATGCCGCGTCGTCGTTGCAACGGCGACACGGCGCCCCCCGTCACTGCTGCGCGCGCTTCCGGAGATACGCGCCGGGATCCGCCTCTTCGCGTTCGCGGCTGGCGTTGTTGATCGGGTCGCTCGACGGCGGGCGGGCCAGCTTCTTGGGCGACTGGCGGTATCCGGTCGGCGGATCCGTGAGCGTGTCGCGGCTCGGCTCGATGTCGGACGGCTCGGCATTGGCGCTCTTGCCCTTCAGGAGCTCGAAGGGGCTGAGCAGGCTGTCGTCGCGGTTGTTGTCGCCGGGCTTCCGCTCGGCCGTGGTCGTGAGGCCCGCCCCGGCGCGGCGGCCGCCGCGCATCTCATCCACGGAGAGCGTCGCGTTGTTGTCGTCGTAGCGGCCCTGGGCCTGGGCACCCCTGGGATTACGCCGCTCCACGGCGGCGCGCTCGCGCTCGACGATCTCGGGATCCTTCGGCCACGCGGTGCTGGTGGAGCGCGCCCGGGGCTGGGGCAGGGCCTTGCCGTCGATCTTGGGCGGCATCACCAGCGGCGGGCGCTCGTGATAGTCGATCGGATCCTGGCGCTTCTCCAAGAGGCCGATGCCCGACAGCGCGTCGCGCATGAATTCGCCGCGCTCCTGCGCCTGCGCGGTGCCGGCGCAGAGCGGGGCCAGGACGACCGCGGCGGAGAGGAGGGGACGAAGCCTGCTATGCCCGGTCATGCTGCCTCACGGGTTCCGGACGGAGCGTCCGGCTCTGGGATGACCGCGGCGCGGCCTGATCCGACGGGTCCCGGCCTGAGACCGGTTTCCGGCGATCGTATGGCGCCTTGGCCACGTTGCGCCAGGGCAGGCATGCAGGTGGACCTGTGTGTTGCGCGGATCACAGGCGCGGCGCGGGGTCGCCCTGCGACGGAAGCGGCCGCTCCTTGCGGCTGTCCGGGGACAGGCTGTCGAGGATCAGGCCGATCACGCCGGCCACGATCGCCGCATCGGCGACGTTGAACACGTACCAGGACCAGCCGCCGGCATGCAGGTGGACGAAGTCGAACACCGCCCCGTAGGCGGCCCGGTCGATGGCGTTGCCGAGCGCCCCGCCGACGATGAGCCCCAGGGCGACGCCGAGGAGCCGCGAGCCGGCCCGGCGCATCCAGATCCCGAGGCCGATCGCGGCGGCGAGCGACAGGACCACGAGGAGCCAGCGCCCGATCCCGCCCTCCTGCTGGAACAGGCCGTAGGAGACGCCCCGGTTCCAGACCACGACGAAGTCGACGAACGGCGCCAGCCGCCAGGGCTGGGTCAGCACGAGGTCGGTGCCGAAATAGAGGCCGAGCTTGGTGGCCTGGTCGAGGACCAGGGTGAGGAGGAGGGCCAGAAGGCCGGCGCGGAAGGGGGTCACGGGCGCCGACCCCGCGACCCGTGCCGTGCGGGCGCATCGCCCTCTCCCCTCTGCGGGGGAGGGTACCCTGCGCAGCAGCGGGAGAGGGGGGAGCGACGGCGCAGAGAAAGGCTGTGGGCTTCAAGACGGTCGCGCCGCAACCGGAAGCCGGGCTCCCCTCTGCCGACCCTCGCGGACGCGAGGGCCACTCTCCCCCGCAGGGAGGAGAGGGAGAGCACCGTCGCGCGCCTCTTCACGCCGCGCTCGCCTCCGGATGCGCCGCGTCCCACTCGCGCAGGGCCCGGGCGTCGCGGGGGGTCACGTCCGGATAGTCCGGATCGCTGCCAACGCTGGGGCTCACCCGCCAGGAGCGGGCGCATTTGCGCCCCTCGGCCGGGCTCGGCACCACGGCGACGCCGCGCACCTCGTCGAGGCGGAAGGCGTCGGCCGGCCCCTCGCCCGCCACCACGGTGATGTCCGAGGTGATGCAGGTGTCGGCGAAGTCGCAGCCCTCGAGCGCGGCGAGCAACTCGGGATCCGCGACGTAGACAAGCGGGGCCGCCTCCAGGCTCGCGCCGATGCGCTTCGCCGCGCGCTCGATCTCCAGGGCGCCGGTCACGACCCGCCGCACCCGCCGGATCTTGTGCCAGCGCTCCGCGAGGGCGGCGTCGAGCCACGCGGCCGGGGTCTCCGGCAGGGTCTGGAGATGCACCGATCCGTCCTCGGACGGGTAGCGATCGAGCCACGCCTCCTCGGCCGTGAAGGCGAGCACCGGGGCGAGCCAGATCGCCACCCGCCGGAAGGCCTCGTCGATCACCTGCAGCGCCGCCCGGCGGCGGACCGAGGAGATCGGGTCGCAGTACAGGGCGTCCTTGCGGACATCGAAGTAGAAGGACGACAGGTCGCCGGTCATGAAGCCGTTGAGCAGCGCCACCACCCGCTTGGTGTCGAAGGCCGCGTAGGCCTCGCGGATCTCGCCGTCGAGCTCGGCGAGCCGGTGCAGGATCAGCCGCTCCAGCTCCGGCATGTCCGCGTAGGCCACGTCGTCGCCCTGAACCCGGTGGGCCAGCGAGCCCAGCATCCACCGCAGGGAGTTGCGCAGCTTCCGGTAGGTCTCCGCGAAGGTCTTGATGATCTCCGGTCCGATGCGCAGGTCGTCGGTGTAGTCGGAGGCGGCGACCCACAGGCGCAGGATGTCGGCCCCCGAATCCTTGATGACGCTCTGCGGCGCGACGACGTTGCCCTTGGACTTCGACATCTTCAGGCCCTTGCCGTCGAGCACGAAGCCGTGGGTCAGGACGATGTCGTAGGGGGCCCGGCCGCGGGTGCCGGCGGATTCGAGCAGCGAGGACTGGAACCAGCCGCGGTGCTGGTCGGAGCCCTCCAGGTACATGACCCGATCCTGGCCGCCGTCGCGGACGCGCGTCACTCCGGCCAGGCCCGGGAAGGCCTCCGGATCGTCCAGCACGAAGGCGTGGGTCGAGCCCGAATCGAACCAGACGTCGAGGACGTCGGTGACCTTGTCGTAGGCGGCCGGGTCGTGGTCCGGCGCCAGGAAGCGCTGGGCGGCGTCGTCCTGGAACCACGCGTCGGCGCCCTCGGCCGCGAAGGCGTCGCGGATGCGGGCGTTGACGCGCTCGTCCTTCAGGATCTCGGCCGTCTCCCGGTGAACGAACACGGTGATCGGCACGCCCCAGGCGCGCTGGCGCGAGACCACCCAGTCCGGCCGGTTGGCGACCATGCCGGTGATGCGGTTCTTCCCCTGGGCCGGCACCCACTGGGTGTCGTCGATGCCCTGAAGGGCCACCTCGCGGAGCGTCCGGTCGCCGAGGGAATCCACCGGCCGGTCCATGGCGATGAACCATTGCGGCGTGTTGCGGAAGATCACCGGCTTCTTGGAGCGCCAGGAATGCGGGTATTGGTGGCGCAGCACCCCGCGGGCGATCAGCGCCCCGGCCTCGGTCAGCGCGGCGATGACCGCCTTGTTGGCGTCGCCCTTCTCGCCCTTGGCGGTGAGCACGCGGGTGCCGGTGAAGCCCGGGGCCGCCTCGGTGAGCACGCCGTCCGCATCCACCGTGTAGGGGATGGTCGTGTCGATGCCGCGCTCGCGCAGCGACCGGCCGCTCGCCATCCAGAGCTCGAAATCCTCGCGGCCGTGGCTCGGCGCCGTGTGGACGAAGCCCGTGCCGGACTCGTCCGTGACATGGTCGCCGTCGAGCATCGGCACCGCGAAGCCGTAGCCGCGCTGGGCCAGGGGATGGTCCAGGGTGAGGGCGGCGAGCATCGCCGGGCTCACGTCGCCGACGCGCGCGAACGCCTCGACGCGGGCGGCCTTGAACACGGTCGCGGCCAGGCTGTCGGCGAGGACATAGGTCTGGCCGGGGGTCGCCCAGTTGTCGGCCGGCGCCTCGGTGACCCGGTAAAGGCCGTAGGCGATCTTCTTGGAGTAGGCGACCGCGCGGTTGCCCGGGATCGTCCAGGGGGTGGTCGTCCAGATCACCACCCGGGCCTGCGCGAGATCACCCTCGGCGCCGGACCGGATCGGAAAAGCACAAAAAATCGTGTCGCTGACGTGCTCCTCGTACTCGACCTCCGCCTCGGCCAGCGCGGTCTTCTCCACCACCGACCACATCACGGGCTTCGAGCCGCGATAGAGCTGGCCGCTCATCGAGAACTTCATCAGCTCGTCGGCGATCACCGCCTCGGCCGGGTACGCCATGGTCGCGTAGGGATGGTCCCAGTCGCCGGTGACGCCGAGCCGCTTGAATTCCTCGCGCTGCACGTCGAGCCAGTGGGCCGCGAAAGTCCGGCATTCCTGCCGGAACTCGATCACCGGCACGTCGTCCTTGTTGCGGCCCTTGGCGCGGTACTGCTCCTCGATCTTCCACTCGATCGGCAGGCCGTGGCAGTCCCAGCCCGGGACGTAGTTGGCGTCGAAGCCGAGGGCGGTCTGCGAACGGACCACCACGTCCTTGAGGATCTTGTTGAGCGCCGTGCCGATGTGGATGTTGCCGTTGGCGTAGGGCGGGCCGTCGTGGAGCACGAATTTCGGCCGGCCCTGGCCGCCGGCGCGCAGCTTCCCGTAGAGGTCCATCCGCTTCCAGCGCTCGATGAACAGCGGCTCGCGCACCGGCAGGCCGGCGCGCATCGGGAACTCGGTCTGCGGCAGGAACAGGGTCTTGGAATAGTCGCGGGCGGGCGCGGTCTCGGGGGTCGTCATCGGATCTCGCATCGGCGGTCGGGCCGGCGAAAGGCCGGCGGAATCGGGTCAGGCGGCAGGAGGATCCCGGACCTCCGCGCGGCCGCGCCGAAGCGGGCCCTCAGGCGGAGGCCGGGCCGGTAATTCGGATCGGGCGGCCGAAGCCGCGCAGGGCGCGCGAAGCGTGCATGACCCGTTCTCTATCAGCCGCTCCGGCCCGAGGCCAGCGGCAGCGCGGATCACGCGCCCGTGACCGCGGATGGGACCAATCGGCGCCTGAACCGTTGAACAGGCACATCCTCCGCGCCCCGAGGCGGCGCGGAGACTCCCAGACCGTATGACCGGAGCAGACCCATGAAGAAGCTACTGATCACGACCCTCGCCCTCGCGCCCCTCGCCTTTGCCGGCGCCGCGCAGGCCCAGGGCACGGCCCGCGGCGCCCAGCGGGGTGCCGAGGATGGCGCGGCTGCGGCCGGTCCTGTGGGCGGGGTCGTCGGTGGCGCGGTGGGCGCGGCCACCGGCACGGTCGGCGGCGTGCTCGGCACCGATCCGGATCCGGCCCGGCGTGCGCGCGAGAACCGCCGCGAGGAGCGGATGGAGCGCCAGGAGCGCATGGGCCGCTGACCCGATCCGTCACCGGATCATCCGGCCGCCTCAGGCGGCCGGACGCGTGTCCCGGCGGATCGTCTCCTGCGCCAGGAGATACAGGCCCGAGCCGACGACGATCATGGCGCCCGCCACGGTCCAGCGGCTCGGGACGTCGCCGAACAGCAGGAAGCCCAGCGTCACCGACCACAGCAGCTGCGTGTAGATGAACGGTGCCAGCACGTTGGCCGGGGCCCGGGCATGGGCCATCACCAGCAGCCAGTGGCCCAGCGTCCCGAACAGCGCGACCCCGAACAGCAGGGCCCAGTGGGTCAGGCTCGCCGGGCTCGTCCAGATCCAGGGCAGGAGCGGGGCCATCAGCGCGAGGCCCGCGAGCCCCGTGTAGAACATGGTCGTGGCGGTCGAATCGTAGGCCGCGAGCTTGCGCGTGATGATCGCGTAGAAGGCGTAGACCACGACGTTGGCGACGCACAGCAGCGCGGCCGGATGCATCCCGCCCACGCCCGGGCGCACGATCACCAGCACCCCCAGGAAGCCGACGCCGATCGCCATGAGCCGCGCCCGCGACGACCACTCGCCGAGCAGCGGCCCGGCGAGCAGCGCCACGGTGAGCGGCGCGGCGAACTGGATCGAGATCGTCTCGGCAAGTTGCAGGTAGCGCAGGGCCAGGAAGTTCAGGGCCGTGGAGGCGAAGAGCAGCAGCGAGCGGACGATCTGCAACGGCAGCCGCCGGCTCTTCACTACGCCCGGCGTGCGCACCGGGTTGATGAACAGGGAGATCATGGCGACGCTGGCCGCGTAGCGCATGAAGGTGGTGACCAGCGGGTCGACGCCGGCCCGCGCCAGGGTCTTGCCGCAGGCATCGAGGCTGGCGAAGAAGGCGACGGCCCCGCACATCAGCGCGATGCCGACGATCCGTCGGCGGCCGGCGAGGTCGACCTCCGGAGCGGCGCGCGGCGCGCCGATGTCATCGGGGACGGAGGTCGCGACCTGCGTGCTCATGCCTGACCCATCTCGGTAGAGGCCGGTTCACTGCCACGCCCGGCGCTTCGCCGGTATCCGCCGCCGCGCAGGGGAACCATGCAGCCCGCACGATCGCCCGGGCCGGGCGGAGCTCAGCGCTTCACCGCGGCCTTCTCGGCGGAGGCCGTCTTCTCGGCGGAGGCCGTCTTGGTCGCGGTCTTGGCGAGCTTCGGCTTGGGCGGCGTGGCGCCGGCGATCAGGGCAGCCAGATGCGACTGGTCGAGCCCCGGAGCGGCGCGCGCGGCCGCCACCGGAACCGCCGCCGCAGGGGCCGGCACCGAGGCGGGGACCAGCGCGGCGGCCCGCTCGACCCGGCGCGGCTCGATGGAGCCGGTCACGGTCGGTTCGGCCGGGCGCGCCGTTGCGGTGGCGGGCGCGGCGGACTCGCGCTGCACGCGCAAGGTCCAGTGGGCGGCGGTGGAGAGCGCGGCGATGCCGAGGATCGCCTTGATGCCGCTGGTGAGCAGGGCTCGCATGGTCGTCAGGCCCGAGAGAACGCGGTTACGCGGAACCGGATCCCCGGCCCGGACGCATCATCGCGCGCGAGCGTGAACGAAGCCGCAACCGTCGCGTTCGGCCCTGTCCCGGAACGGGTCAGATCGCGGCGTCGGGACGGCTCCGGCGCTCGGTCGACGGGGAATCTTGTGGGCCTTGCGCCGAACCCGCGGTTCCTGTTCCCCGCGCTCCCGACACTCCTGCAGCGACTCGGCCCACTGAGCCTCACAGGAACGGTCCAGAGAACTGGTCCGGACCGCCCCGTCACTGCCGACCCCGCTGCCATGCAGGCCCGAGCGGGCTCGCGAAACCTTCAGGCGCATCGGCCGCTGGGGACAGCCCGTGTAGAGGGTGACAGCCGAGCCGGCAACAGAGGCGGGACCGTTTCGGTGGCCCGCGCGGCGATCCGCGCGCCGCCGCGGCCGCGGCGAAGCGTATCAGCGGGCCCCGCGGCCGACCGGAGGGCGCCCCCGAGAGCGCGGGCAAGAGCGCGGGCAAGAGCGCGGGCGCGAGCCCCGTCACGCCGAGCGCGGACCGGGGTCCGCGCCCGGGAAGGATCGCCCGGAGGGCCCTACCGCAGCGAGCCGCAGAAGCGCTGGATACGCCGGCAGGCCTCCTCCAGCACCGCGTTCGACGTCGCGTAGGAGATGCGCAGGTTCGGGCCGAGCCCGAAGGCCGAGCCATGCACCGCGGCCACGCCCTCGGCCTGGAGCAGCTCCATGACGAAGTCCTCGTCGGTCTCGATGGTCTTGCCGGCCTCCGTCTTCTTGCCGATCAGCGCCGCGCAGGACGGGTAGACGTAGAACGCGCCCTCGGGCGTCGGGCAGGTCAGGCCGTTGGTCTGGTTGAGCATCGACACGACGAGGTCGCGCCGGCCCTGGAAGGCCGCCCGGAACGTGGCGAGGTGATCCTGAGGGCCGTCGAGGGCAGCGACCGCAGCCCATTGCGCGATCGTGCTGGCGCCGGAGGTCTGCTGGCCCTGGACGAAATCCATCGCCTTGATGAGCGTCTCCGGCCCGGCCGCGTAGCCGATGCGCCAGCCGGTCATGGCGTAGCCCTTCGAGACGCCGTTCATGGTCAGCGTCCGCTCGACGAGCTCCGGCTCGACCTGGGCCGGGGTGACGAATTCGAAATCGCCGTAGGTCAGGTGCTCGTAGATGTCGTCGGTGAGGATGTGCACGTCCGGATAGCGGAGCAGCACGTCGGTCAGCGCCTTCATCTCGGCGCGGGAATAAGCGGCCCCGGACGGGTTCGAGGGCGAGTTGAGGACGATCCACTTGGTCTTCGGCGTCAGGACCCGGTCGAGCTCCTCGGGCTGGAGCTTGAAGCCGTTGGCCATGTCGGTGTCGGCGAAGACCGGCGTGCCGCCGCACAGGCCGACCATCTCCGGGTAGGACACCCAGTAGGGGCGGGGGATCACCACCTCGTCGCCGGGGTTCAGGGTGGCGAGGAAGGCGTTGTACAGCACCTGCTTGCCGCCCGTGCCCACGATGGTCTGCGAGACCTTGTAGTCGAGCCCGTTCTCGCGCTTGAACTTGCGCACGATCGCCTCGCGCAGGGGCACGATGCCGGAGACCGGCGGGTAGCGGGTCTCGTTCCGGTGGATCGCCGCGATGGCGGCCTGCTTGATGTGCTCGGGCGTGTCGAAATCGGGCTCGCCCACCGACAGGCTGATGACGTCGACGCCGGAGGCCTTCAGGTCCCGGGCCTTCTGGGTCATCACGATGGTCGCGGACGGCTTCACCCGCGAGAGGACGTCGGCGAGGAGAGCCATGGCGTGCGGTGCTCCGGATTGCGTGGGCGAGGAATGCCCGTTCGCCGCCCCTTTTTGCGGCGCGGCGGACCCTAGGCCCGGGACGCTGAGCCGGCAAGGCGGTGCGCGGCACGAAGCCGGATCTCGCGCCGGGCGCGCGGCGCAGGTCTCGCCTGCGCGGCTGCTCTCGCTTTGCGGGATCGTCGTTACCAGATCCTGTCCATGACTCCGCTCTCCGTCCTCGACCTCTCCTTCGTCGGCGCCGATTCGACCCCGGCGCAGGCCCTGCACGACACCCTGGCGCTCGCCCGCCACGTCGACGGCCTCGGCTACCGGCGCTACTGGCTCGCCGAGCACCACGCCCTGCCCAACGTGGCGAGCCCCGCCCCCGAGATCATGATCGGCCAGATCGCCGCCGCGACCCGCGACCTTCGGGTCGGCTCGGGCGGGATCATGCTGCCGAACCACGCGCCGCTGATGGTGGCCGAGCGCTTCCGGGTGCTGGAGGCGCTGTTCCCGGGCCGGATCGATCTGGGTCTCGGGCGCGCGCCCGGCACCGACGGCCTCACCGCCCGGGCGCTGCGCCGCCGGGAGGCGCCGGGGGAGGGCGGCGGGGACGATTTCCTCGACCGCCTGCAGGAGCTCCTGTTCTGGGACGGCGGCTTCCCGGAGGGGCATCCGTTCGCGCGGATCGAGGCGAGCCCCGCGGGGGTGCCGCTGCCGCCGATCTTCCTGCTCGGCTCCTCCGATTACAGCGCTCGCCTCGCCGCCGAGATCGGCTGCGGCTTCGGCTTCGCGCAGCACTTCTCCGGGATGCCCGCGGAGCCGCCGATGCTGGATTACCGGAACCGGTTCCAGCCGACGCGGCTCGGCGCGAAGCCCCACGCGATCCTGGCGGTGGCGGCGATCTGCGCCCCCACGGATGCGGAGGCCGAGCGGCTGGCCTCCAGCGCGCGGCTGGCGACGCTGCGGCGGGAGCGGGGCGAGTACCGGCCGCTGCCGAGCCTCGCCGAGGCGCTGGCCTACCCGTATTCCGACGCCGAGCGGATGCAGATCGCGCGCGGCCGCGACCGCCTGCACGTGGGCGGCCCCGAGACCCTGCGGGCCCGGCTCGCCGACATGGTCCAGCGCACGCAGGCCGACGAGCTGATGGTCGTCACGGCGATCCCCGATCAGGCCGCCCGGCACGAATCCTACGCGCTGCTGGCGCAGGCCTGGGGGCTCGGCGCCGCCTCACAGGCGGCCTGAGCCGTCACCGGCCCCCGCCGCGGGGTCCTGGCGGCGCCGCCGCCGGCCGTGCAGGCTCCCGCCCGGATCACGCCCGCGACCAGACGGGCCGACCGGAGGAGAGGCAGCATGGGCAACCGACGCGAATTTCTGACCGCCACGGCCGCGGGCCTCGCCGCCGCCGCGGCGCCGGCCCGGGCCGCCGAGGAGCGCACGGCGGCTCCGAAGACCGCGCCCAACACCGCGCCGGCGGCGCCGCCGCCCTTCGGCATGCCTCGGGACATGATCCTGCTCAACATGCGCCGCGGCGACGGCTACGCCCTGGGCGTGAAGACCAGGGACGGCGTGCTCGACGTCGAAGCCGCCGGCCGGGCGCTCGGGATGCCGGTTCCCACCGACATGGACGACCTTCTCCAGAACGGGCGCGGCCCGGCGCTGCGGGCGCTGATCGACGCGGTCGAGGCCGCCCCCGACGGGCGCTTCATGCTGGCGGAATCCGGCATCGCCTACGCGCCGGTGGTCACGCGGCCCGAGAAGATCATCATGATGGGCTTCAACTACCGCCACCACGCGGAGGAGACCGGCACACCGATCCCCAAGGACCCGCCGCTGTTCAACAAGTACAACAACGCCCTGAACCACCACGGCGGCACGATCACGCTGCCGACCCAGGCGGCGCGGGAATTCGACTACGAGACCGAGCTGGTGATGGTGTTCGGCCGCGAGTGCCGGAACGTGTCCGAGGCGGACGCCCTCGACTATCTCGCCGGCTACTGCACGGGCAACGATTTCAGCGCCCGGGATCTCCAGACGCTGACCTCGCAATTCATGATCGGCAAGACCTCGGACGGGTTCGCGCCGCTCGGCCCCTACTTGGTGACCGCCGACCGGGTGAAGGACCCGAACAACCTCAAGCTCAAGACGCTGGTCAACGGCCAGGTGCGCCAGGACTGGAGCACCAACGACATGATCTTCAACTGCCGCCAGCTGATCAGCTTCGCGTCCAAGGTGATGACGATCAAGCCGGGAGACATCTTCTACACGGGCACGCCGCAGGGGGTGATCTTCGGCGAGAAGACTCCGCGCAAGGACCGGGCGTGGCTGAAGCCCGGCGACGAGGTGGTCTCGGAGCTGGAAGGGCTCGGGGCGCTGCGGTTCAAGCTGGTCTGATCGCGTTGCGCGACGGCCCGGTCCGCTGCGCCTACACGGGCGCGGCAAGCGACCGGCCCCCTTTCCCGTGCGGGAGAGGGTTGGGGTGAGGGACGAGACGCCACAGGATCGAGCCCGTCCTTGCCGCGCAGTCAGGTCGAGCCCTCTCCGGACAGACCTGATCCCTCACCCTGTCCCTCTCCCGCACGGAAGAGGGGACCCGCGCCCGATCCTGAAACCAGTCGCGCGCCCGGCCGTCCTCAGCGCCCGAACAGGCGACCGAGACGGGCGAGGAAGCCGCCCCCGTCCGCCGGCTTCACGCCGGGCGTCGCCGCCTGCGCGGGCGCCACCTTCGGCGTCAGGACCAATCCGAGGGCCGCCGTGTCGGTGGTCTCGCGGTCGATCAGGATCAGGCTGCCGGTCTCGCGGTTCTCCGCGTAGGCGTCGACCGCCACCGCCCGGTCGAGGCGCAGGGCCACGTCGGCGATGTCGTTGGCCGACAGGCGCTCGGCCGGGCCGGGCCTGCCGGTCTCGGGATCGATGCGCGAGATGATCCGCTCCACGGTCGCGGTGACCGTGGCGGTGCCGATCTTGGCGAACAGGCTGGCACCCGGGTTGAGATCGGTCTCGGCCGCCCAGAACAGGCGGGCGTCGAGGGTCTCGGTGACCCGCATCGGTGCGTCGGTGGCCACGATCACCTGACCGCGGGAGGCGTCGATCTGGTCGGCCAGCACCAGGGTGACCGACTCGTCCTCGCCGGCCTCGGGCAGGTCGCCGTCGGCGGTGTAGATCCGCGCCACGGTCGAGGTCCGGCCGGAGGGCTGGACCGTCACGGAATCGCCCGGGCGCACCCGGCCGCTGGCGATCCGGCCGCTGTAGCCGCGGAACTCGGAATTGGGCCGGTTGACCCACTGCACCGCCATGCGGAACGGCGCGTTCAGCGCCTCGGCGCGGACCGGCACGGTCTCCAGGTAGGCGAGCAGGGGGCCGCCCGTGTACCAGGGCGCCGCGATGCCCGGCTCCACGACGTTGTCGCCGTTCTTGGCCGAGAGCGGGATCGCCTTGACCTCGGCGAAGTTCAGATCCCGGGCGAAGTCGGAGAAGCCCGCGACGATGCCGTCGAAGGTGCCCTGCGCCCAGCCGGCGAGATCCATCTTGTTCACCGCCAGCACGACCCGGCGGATCCCGAGATTCGAGACCAGCAGCGCGTGGCGCCGGGTCTGGCGGGTCAGGCCCTGGCGGGCATCGACCAGGATCACCGCCACGTCCGCCGTCGAGGCGCCGGTGGCCATGTTGCGGGTGTACTGCTCGTGGCCTGGCGTGTCGGCCACGATGAACGAGCGCTTGTCGGTGGAGAAGAACCGGTAGGCGACGTCGATCGTGATGCCCTGCTCGCGCTCGGCCTGGAGGCCGTCCACCAGCAGCGCGAGATCCACCTCCTGCCCCTGCGTCCCGTGCTTGCGCGAATCGCGCTGGAGGGCCGAGATCTGGTCGTCGAAGATCTGCTTGGTGTCGTGCAGGAGCCGCCCGATCAGGGTCGACTTGCCGTCATCCACCGAGCCGCAGGCGATGAAGCGCAGCACCGCCTTGCTGCGGTGGGCCGTGAGGAAGGCCGCGTAGCCGGAGGCGCGATCGGCGAAGGCCGTGGGAGCCTGGTGCACCGTCATCAGAAATAGCCCTCCTGCTTCTTGCGCTCCATGGCGCCGGCCCCGTCCTTGTCGATCACCCGGCCCTGGCGCTCCGAGGTGCGGGCGGCGAGCGTCTCGCCGATGATCTCGGGGAGCGTCGCGGCGTCGCTCTCCACCGCGCCGGTGAGCGGGTAGCAGCCGAGCGTGCGGAAGCGGACGAGCCGCTGCTGCGGGGTCTCGCCGGGCGCCAACGGCAGCCGGTCGTCGTCGACCATGATCAGCTGCCCGTCGCGCTCCACCACGGGCCGCTCCTTAGCGAAGTAGAGCGGCACGATCGGAATGTTTTCCTGCTCGATGTAGAGCCAGATGTCGAGCTCGGTCCAGTTCGACAGCGGGAAGACCCGCAGGGATTCGCCCCGCTTCTTCTTGAGATTGTAGAGATGCCAGGGCTCGGCGCGCTGGCGCTTCGGGTCCCAGCGGTGCTGTGCGGTGCGCAGGGAGATGATCCGCTCCTTGGCGCGGCTCGCCTCCTCGTCGCGGCGGGCGCCGCCGAAGGCCGCATCGAACTTGTGCTTGTCGAGGGCCTGCCGCAGGGCCTGCGTCTTCATCACGTCGGTGTGGACCTCGGAGCCGTGGCTCACCGGTCCGATGCCGCGGGCGAGCCCGTCCGGGTTCGTGTGGATCAGGAGGTCGAGGCCGAGTTCCTTGGCGCGGGCGTCGCGGAAGGCGATCATCTCGCGGAACTTCCACGTGGTGTCGACGTGGAGCAGCGGGAACGGCAGCCGCCCGGGCGCGAAGGCCTTGAGGGCGAGGTGCAGCAGCACCGAGGAATCCTTGCCGATCGAGTAGAGCATCACCGGGTTCTCGGTCTCGGCGACCGTCTCCCGGAAGATGTGGATGGCCTCGGCCTCAAGCCGCTTGAGGTGGCTGAGGCGGTCGGCAGAGGTCTGTGCGGACGCAGGGGCGCTCGGCGGCACGGTGGCGGCGAGGGCGGCGCTCATCGGGCGAACTCCGGCTGGCGGGCTGAATGATCTTGGTTAGTCTTTAAAGGAGTCTCGAAAACGGCGGCCTCCTGGCCGGGCTGCACCGACGCCCCGGGGCGTCCGACATGCAGGCCGCATTCCTTCTTCTCCTCCTGCTCCCACCACCAGCGGCCGGCGCGCTCGGGCTCGCCGAGCTTCACGGCCCGGGTGCAGGGGGCGCAGCCGATCGACGGGAAGCCCCGGTCGTGTAGGACGTTGTAGGGCACGAAATTGTCGCGCACGAAGCTGTCGACCTGCGCCCGGGACCAATCGGCCAGGGGGTTCAGCTTGATCAGGCCGCGGGCGGGGTCGAACTCGGCCAGCGGCGTCTCGGCGCGGTTGGCGGACTGGCCGGCCCGCAGGCCCGTGAGCCAGCCGCTCGCGCCTTCGAGCGCCCGGCCCAGCGGCTCGACCTTGCGGAAGCCGCAGCAGGCCTGCCGGGCGGCCACCGAGCGCCGGAAGCCGTTGATGCCTTCGTTCCGAACGAACGCCTCCGCGGCCGCGCGCTCGGGCGCATAGGCGGCGATCCGGATGCCGTAGGCCGCTTCGGTCTCGGTCCAGGTGTCGTAGGTCTCGGCGAAGAGGCGGCCGGTATCGAGGGTGACGATCTCGACGCGCCCCTTCGCCAGGCCCGCCATGGCCAGGGCGTGGGTGAGCGCCTGATCCTCGACGCCCAGGCTCGTCGTGAAGACGAGGCGGCCGGGGATCTCGGCGGCGATCAGGTCGAGGCGGCCTGGAAGGTCGAGCCCGGACAGCCGCTCCGCGAGGGCTTCGGCCGTCTGTCGGTCCGGACGGGTCATCGCGCCATGTCCCGGGGTTCGCGTGGTGGGTGGAAAGGCCACGGCCTGCGCCATGCCTGTTGTCGAAGGGCGGAAATGTTCGCTATACCGAACGAAGTCAAGGCGCCCCGGCGCGCTTGACGGTGTCGGGCCGGCGGTTCGGCGTGCGGTTGCGCACAGCAATCGGCGCGGGCAACCTGGTCCCGAGGTAAAAGATTCTTCTCACCGAGACCGGTAGCCTCCTATATGCGCCCGCGCCCCGCGCGCGGCGGAAGCCCACGGAGATAGCTTTGGACGCGATCGATCTGAAGATTCTCGCCCTGCTGCAGACCGACGCGACGCTCTCCATCGCGGCGATCGGCGAACGCGTGGGCCTGTCGCAGACCCCGTGCTGGAAGCGGATCCAGAAGCTGGAGGCCGATGGGGTCATCGACCGGCGGGTGGCGGTGCTCGATCCGGTGAAGCTCGGCCTCGGGCTGACCGTGTTCGTCTCCATCGAGACCGCCGACCATTCCCAGGACTGGCTGCAGCGCTTCGCCGCAACCGTCTCGGCCATGCCGGAGGTGCTGGAGTTCTACCGGATGGCGGGCGACGTGGACTACATGCTGCGGGTCGTCGTCGCCGACATGCAGGCCTATGACAGCTTCTACAAGCACCTCATCGCGGTACTGCCGCTCAAGAACGTCACCTCCCGCTTCGCCATGGAAAAGGTGAAATCCACGACGGCGCTGCCGCTGCCGGCGCCGCCGAAGAACGGGCGCCATCTGCCCGGGACCTCCCCGGTCCTCTCCGTGGTGGGAGAATGATATTCTCTTTTTTCGCAGTGCAGCGAATGTGATGTTCTCGTCTCCGCCCGTTCTGCAAAAAGAACGTTTCTTGATTGACACGGGCCGCGCAGGCCCCGACATGGTCTCGTAATGTCCCGCCAGAACCTCCTCCCGCGCACCGCCCCGTTCGGGGACGGCGAGCGCGCCAGCCTCGATGCGGTGCTCGGCGCCGCGAGCCCCACGCAGCGCGCATGGCTGGCCGGCTTCCTGGCGGGCCTCGACGCCGCCGGTGGCCAGCCCGCCGCTTTGCCGGCCGCCCCGCCCAAGGCCGCCGCGCCGCTGACGGTGATCTACGCGAGCGAATCGGGGAATTCCGAAGCGCTCGCCGGCACCGTCGCGAAGCTCGCGCGCAAGCAGGGCTTCAAGCCGAAGGTCGTGGATTTCGCCGACCTCGACATCGCGACCCTGCCCAAGGCCGGCAAGCTCGTCGCCATCGCGGCCACCTGGGGCGAGGGCGAGCCGCCGGCCCGGGCCGTGCGGGCCTATGGCGAGCTGATGGGGGAGGGTGCCCCGCGCCTCGACGGCGTCGAGTTCGCGGTGCTGGCGCTCGGCGACACCTCCTACGCGGAGTTCTGCGCCATCGGGAAGGCCCTCGACGAACGCTTCGAGGCGCTGGGAGGCAAGCGCGCCGCGGAGCGGGCCGACCTCGACCTCGACTTCGAGAAGCCGGCGGCCGACTGGATCAAGGGCGCGCTCAAGGCGCTCGCCCCGGCGGAGCAGCCCGACAACGTCGTGGCGGTGGACTTCGCCCGCGCCGGCACCGGCGAGGAGGACGACGCCGAGCCGAGCCGCGAGCCCGTGGTGGTCGAGGTCGTCGAGCACGTGAACCTCAATTCCTCGCGCTCCGACAAGGAGACGATCCACCTCGCCCTCGCCTTCGAGGAGGGCGCCCCGGCCTACGAGCCGGGCGATTCGCTGGAAATCTTCCCTGAGAACGACCCGCAGCTCGTGGACGAGATCCTCAACGCCGCCGGGCTCTCGGGTGACGAGGCCCTGCGCAAGGCGCTGCTGGCCGAGCGGGACATCACCACGCTGTCGGCCGCCACGGTCGAGCGTTTCGTCAAGGCCACCGGCCACACGCAGGCGCAGACGCTCATCGACAGCGGCGAGGCCAAGGCCTGGATCGAGGGGCGGCACCTGATCGACCTGCTGGAGACCTATCCGGCCAAGCTCACGGCCGAGCATCTCGGCACCATCACCCGGCCGCTGCCGCCGCGGGCCTACTCGATCGCCTCCTCGCGCAAGGAGGTGGGCGACGAGGTCCACCTCGCCATCGCGGCGGTGCGCTACGAGACCCACGGCCGCGCCCGCTCGGGCGTCGCCTCGGTCCACGTGGCCGACCGGATCCGCGACGGCGCCAAGCTGCGGGTGCGGCTGAAGCCGAACCGCCACTTCCGCCTGCCGCAGGACCCGGCCACCGACATCATCATGGTCGGCCCCGGCACCGGCGTCGCGCCGTTCCGCGCCTTCGTGCAGGAGCGCCGGGCGATCGAGGCCCCCGGGCGGTCGTGGCTGTTCTTCGGCGACCGGCACTTCACCCACGACTTCCTGTACCAGCTCGAGTGGCAGGACGCCCTGGAGGACGGGTCGCTCACGAAGATCGACGTGGCCTTCTCGCGGGACCAGCCGGAAAAGGTCTACGTGCAGGACCGGATCACCCAGCACGCGCAGGAGTTGGTCTCCTGGCTGGATGGGGGCGCCCATCTCTACGTCTGCGGCGATGCCAAGAACATGGCCAAGGACGTGCGGGCCGCGGTGGTGGGCGCGTACCAGACCGTGAAGAACCTGAGCGCCGCCGACGCGGAGACCCAGGTCGCGGCTTTGGAGCGCGGTCACCGCTACCAGCAGGACGTGTACTAACGGACCGGCCTTCCGAGGCCGCAGGATCAAGATTGGAGCGGAGCAGGACGGGGCGCGGGTCCCCTCTCCCGTGCGGGAGAGGGACAGGGTGAGGGATCCAGGTCTTTCCGGAGAGGGCGCATCCCTCTCCCCGACCCTCTCCCGCACGGGAGAGGGGGACCGTCGCGGCTCCCGCCCTTCCCGTGAACCGGCACGCGTTCCGCTCGGCACCCACCCCTGACGCGTGGGGTGGGAGACGCGTTCAGACAGACGGATTCACCCCATGGACGACCACAGCCCCCGCGACGCCGCCGAGACCCCGACCCCGGCCAAGCGCGTCTACGAGACCCCGCCGACCGACCGGCCGATCACCGATGCCGAGGCCGCCCGCGCGGCCCAGCTCGCGGCGAACGAGCACATCAAGATCGCCAGCGGCTATCTCCGCGGCACGCTCGCGGACGGCCTCCTGAAGCACGCCACGGGGGCGATCTCGGAGGATGACGGGCAGCTCGTGAAGTTCCACGGGATGTACCTGCAGGACGACCGCGACCTGCGCCCCGAGCGGACCAAGAAGAAGCTCGACAAGGCCTACAGCTTCATGATCCGCCTGCGCATCGCGGGCGGCGTCATCACCCCGAAGCAGTGGCTGATCCTTGACGACATCGCCCGGACCTACGCGGGCGGGGCGCTGCGGGCGACCACGCGCCAGACCTTCCAGTACCACGGCGTGATCAAGTCGAACCTGAAGCGCACGATGGCGGCCATCGACGGCGCGCTCCTCGACACGATCGCGGCCTGCGGCGACGTCAACCGCAACGTCATGGCGGCGACGAACCCGGCGCAGGCAGGCGCCCACAAGGCCGCCTACCAGCTCGCCAAGGACATCTCCGACTCGCTGCTGCCCAAGACCAGCGCGTGGCGGGAGATCTGGCTCGACGGCGAGCGCGTGGTCGGCGGCGAGGACGCGGCCGAGGTCGAGCCGGTCTACGGCCGGACCTACCTGCCGCGGAAGTTCAAGACGGTCGTGGCGGTGCCGCCCTCCAACGAGGTCGACATCTTCGCCCACGACCTCGGCTTCATCGCGATCTTGGACAAGAAGAACCAGGTGACGGGCTGGAACGTGACGGTGGGCGGCGGCATGGGCATGACCCACGGCGAGCCCGACACCTTCCCGCGCACCGCCGACGTGATGGGCTTCGTGAAGCCGGAGGACGCCCTCAAGGTCGCCGAGGCCGTGATGACGGTCCAGCGCGACTGGGGCAACCGCAAGAACCGCAAGAACGCCCGCCTCAAGTACACGATCGAGCGCTACGGGCTCGACGCCTTCCGGGCCGAGGTAGAGAAGCGGATCGGCCAGAAGCTCGGCGCGCCCAAACCCTTCACCTTCACCAACAACGGCGACCGCTACGGCTGGGTCGAGGGCGACGACGGCCGCTATCACCTCACCCTCTACGTGCCCTCGGGCCGGATCAAGGACATCGAGGGCGGGCCGCAATTCCTCTCGGGCCTGCGGCGGATCGCCGAGGTGCACGAGGGCGATTTCCGCCTCACCGGCAACCAGAACGTGATCATCGCCAACGTCCCGGCGGAGAAGCGCGCCGAGATCGACGCGCTCGTCGACGAGTACGGCCTGACCCGGGGCGCGGGCGCGCTGCGGCGCAACTCGCTCGCCTGCGTGGCCCTGCCGACCTGCGGCCTGGCGCTCGCCGAGAGCGAGCGCTACCTGCCGGACCTGATGACGGAGCTGGAGGAGAGCCTCGCGTCCCACGGGCTCGCCGAGGAGGAGATCACGATCCGCTCCACCGGCTGCCCGAACGGCTGTGCCCGGCCGTTCATCTCCGAGATCGGCCTCGTGGGCCGCGGCCCCGAGCGCTACCACCTCTATCTCGGCGCCGCCCACGACGGCTCGCGCCTGAGCAAGCTCTACAAGGAGGACGTCGCGGCCTCCGAGATCCGCAGCACCCTCGATCCGCTGTTTGCCGACTACGCGAAGGGTCGGCAACCGGGCGAGCATTTCGGCGACTACCTGATCCGCGCCGGCCACGTGGCCCGGACCACCAACGGCCCGGACTTCCACGAGCGGACCGGCGCCCTCAAGCCGGCCGTGCTCGGCTGACGGCAGGCCTCGCGCGTCCGGGACGGGGCTCCCGGACGCGCCGAGATCGCGACACGGCCGCGGATCGCGGGTTCCGGCCCGGCTCCGCCATGACCGGATCCACCATGACCGGATCTGCGCGTCCCGATCCCGAGCCGCCGGAGCGCGGCGGGAGGGATCGGGGACCCGGAGCGGCGTCCCGCCCGCGCACCGGTCCGAACCGCCGCTCCGGCATACCCTGCACCGGCGTCGAAGACCCGGCGGCGATCGCGCCCTCCCTCCCGACGAACCGCAAGCATCGGCGGCAGGCCGTCCTTCGTCCGCTGCGCGACCTCGACGAGAATGAACGTTCATTGACATGAGAATGAACGTTCATTATACAGGTGAGGCCAACAGGAGCGCACGATGGCTCTCACCCTCGAAGGCCGCTGGTCCGATCTCGATGCCGAGCGTTTCGGCGCCCGCGGCCCGGGCGCTCTCGCCCAGCTCCGCGCCGTCTGCACCCCCGCCAACCTGACCTTCGGCGCCGTCCTGGCCCTCGCCTGGCTGGCGCTGATCGGCTGGACCGGGGCCGGCCCGGACGGCTGGCAGGCCCGGATCTGCGCGGACCTGCATCAGGGACCGCAATCCTGCACCGTCGCCAGCCTGGGCAAGGATCAGAGCCGCATCACGCCGGTGGCCGTCGCCGCGCAGCCGGGGCAGTGACCGCCGCGGCGGACGGACTTGCGGAGGCCCGCGTCGGGCCCTCCGCCCGGCGCGAGCACATTCTCGACGCCGCCGAAGCCTGCTTCACGCGCAACGGCTTTCATCGCACCACCATGCAGGACCTCGCCCGCGAGGCTGCGATGAGTCCGGGCAACTTCTACCGCTACTTCGAATCCAAGGAGGCCCTGGTCCTCGGGCTGGTCGAGCGTGAGCGCGAGCGCGGCACGCTCCTGGTCGCCGAGATGGAGGGCAGCAGTGACCCGCGCGGGACGTTGCTGGGCCTCATCGCCCGCTACTTCATGTCGATCACCCGCGAAGCCGCGGCCCTGCGGGTGGAAATCTGGTCGGAATCGACGCGCAATCCGGCCATCGCCGCCATGACGGTGCAGACCGAAGCCGAGAGCCGGGACTGGTTCGTGGCGACCTTGTCGGCGCTCGCCACCACGCCGGCTTGCGATCCGGCGGCACTTTACGCGCTCCTCGCGCCTCTGATGAAGGGGATCGTCGTGAGCCGCGCCGCGCTGCCCGATTACGACGTCGCCGGGGCGGTCACCCAGATCCACCAGCTCCTCCATGCCGGGCTCGACGGCCGCCTGCCGTGCCCGGCGGATGCGCGTTCGCCTGCGGGCCTCTGATCCGCGCCCGGCGCGATCGCTGCGTCCGCGCCGGACGACGTGACGGCGCACGGGAGGCTGTCGCTGCCCACGGGGCCGAGGACAGTCGCTTCCGATCGCGCGCCGAAACCGGCGCGCGGTACGCCGGCCGGCTCGCAATCCCCCCCTCTTGCGGGCCGGCCGGTCGTGTCCGCTGCTGCCGGCGCCCTCAACCCGCACGCGATTCGGGTTCAACACCGCAACTGTATACACGCACAAGTAGGCACACTGGAGGAGTTTTAATATATCGCCCCGCGATTCGTGCCATTTCAGCCACATTCCCACGACGGATGCGTGTCCCGGCGCCCTAGATGCGCATCGCTGTTGAGATGATCGGGCCGATCCATTCTAGGAGTGCTGAATCGCGCTGGCGCTTCACTCCTGAGAACGATTGTAAACTATGCTTTCTGGGCGGATCGACGAGGTCGATGGCACGCGCCGTCTCCGCGAGTACTTGAGTTTCGCCCATACGGGACTTGCGACGGCCATTCTGGTCCTGTCTTCGACGGCTGTTCACGCGCAGGCGGAGACCGACGAGGTCGCCCTCTCCGAACTCAGCGTGACCGGCACCGGGCCAGCGGCGGAGCGGGCCGGTGGACCGGTCGTCGGCTACCGGGCCACGCGCTCGGCCACCGCCACCCGGACCGACACGCCCCTGCGCGACACGCCGCAATCGGTGCAGGTGGTGCCGCGCGACGTGCTGGTCGACCAGCAGGACATCCGGTTGAGCGACGCGCTGCAGAACGTCAGCAGCGTGCAGCCCGGGGGCACGATCCAGGGCCGGAGCGACACCTTCATCATCCGCGGCTTCAGGACCCAGACCTA
This sequence comes from Methylobacterium sp. XJLW, assembly GCF_003254375.1. Lineage (NCBI taxonomy): Bacteria > Pseudomonadati > Pseudomonadota > Alphaproteobacteria > Hyphomicrobiales > Methylobacteriaceae > Methylobacterium > Methylobacterium sp. XJLW. The sequence goes on from NZ_CP016429.1 coordinate 4,839,203, forward strand.
CGCCATCGATGGCGTCCTCCTGAATCAGGCCGGCAACTTCTCCTCGGTGACCCGGGATCTCGCCGACGTGGAGCGGATCGAGGTGCTCAAGGGCCCGGCCTCGGTCCTGTACGGGCGCGGCGATCCGGGCGGCCTGATCAACATCGTCACCCGGCAGCCGACGCTGATGCCGTCCGGCGACATCAACCTGCAGGCCGGCAGCTTCGGCTTCCGGCGGGTGCAGGGCTCGGTCTCGAGCGCGATCGAGGGCGTGGAGGGCTTGTCCGGGCGGCTCAGCTTCGCCGCCCAGTCGGACCCGACCTTCCGCAACTTCTACGGCCGCGACAATGCCCGCACCTTCGTGGCCCCGGCCTTCGCGTGGACTCCGACCCCGGACACGCGCGTCACGTTCCTCGGCGAGTTCACCCGGGTCGACAACCAGTACGACGAGGGCCTCGTCGCCCGGAACGGCCGCGTGCCCCTGGACAATGTCGCGCGCTACTACGGCGAGCCGTTCTCCCGCTACAACGGCAGCGCCAATTTCGGCCTGCTCAAGGTCGAGCACGACCTCAATGCCAACATCACCCTGCGCGAGGTGCTCAACGCGCAGTGGGGCGGCTTCGATTTATTGGCCACCCGAGCCATCGGTCTCACCAACCGCAACACCCAGGTGACCCGGCGGGAGACTGCGGTCTACTCGACCTACGCGGCCGTCGACAGCCAGACCGAGATGGTGGCGAAGTTCGACCTCCTCGGCTTCCGGCACACGGTGCTCACCGGGGTCGAGTACACGAACGGCTACCGGCGCGCTTACCAGACGCAGAGCACGAACTTCCCGTCGGTCAGCTTCCTCAACCCGGTCCCGGGATCCCCGATCGTCGGCCTCCAGTTCCAGTCCGATCTGAAGCAGAAGAACGCGCTGACCGGCCTCTACGTGCAGGACCAGATCGATCTCGGTCTCGGCCTGCAGATGCTGGTCGGTGTCCGCTACGATACGGGCACCCAGTACTATTTCAGCCGCGTCCCGACCTCGCGCACCATCCCGCCCGAGCAGCAATTGTCCGGCATCTCGCCGCGGGTCGGCCTGATCTACCGGCCGGTGGAGCCGCTGACGCTCTATGCGAGCTACGCGACCTCGTTCAAGCCGCAGACGGACAACGTCTACAACGCCGTCAATCCGCGTCCCGAGACCGGCGAGCTCTACGAGGTCGGAAGCCGGCTCGATCTCAACCCGGACCTGACCCTGTCGACGGCAGCCTTCCGCATCATCCGCAACAACGTTTCGGCCGCCGACCCGGTCAACACGGGCTTCTCGGTGATCACCGGGCAGCAGCGCTCCCAAGGCGTGGAGGCCGACCTCGCCGGACAGGTCTTGCCCGGCTGGAAGGTCATCGGCGGCATCAGCGTCCTCGACGCGCGGATCACGAAGGACACCACCTTCGCGGTGGGCAACCGGCTGGTCGGGGCGCCGGCCTTCAGCGGCAGCATCTGGTCCACCTACCAGTTCCAGGAAGGCTTCCTGCTCGGCTGGAACGTCGGGGCCGGGATCACCTATGTCGGGCGCCGCGCCGGCGACCTGAACAACAGCTACTCGGTGGGCGGCTACGCCCGGCTCGACGCGGCCGTGTTCTACGACTTCAGCGAGCACGCCCGGTTCTCGATCAATGCCCGGAACCTGACCGACCGCCGCTACATCGAGCAGCCGTTCAACCAGTTCAACAACCTCCCCGGCGCGCCGCTCTCCGTGCTGGCGACGATCACCGCCCGGCTCTGAGCCGGGCCGCCGCCTCGCGAAGGCGGCGGCCTCGTCGCGTCAGCGGTGGCTCGCGTCGCCGTCATGCACGCGCGGAGCGCGGCAATCCGGGACAGCGCCCCGCCGATCGGCCGCGCGCTGCCCTGATCCCTCCTCGCCGCACGCAGAACGCCGGGGGCGGCCGAAGGCCATGCCGGCACCGTCTCAGGGGCTCACCGCACGGACGGCCACCGCGGGCGCCTCGGGCTCGGCGGCCCTGCGCCGGGCACCGGCGCGGCGGCGCAGGACGTAGAGGGTCAGGCCGGTGGCCGCGAAACCCGGCATGGCCAGGGCCGCGAGGCAGAACAGCAGAGCGACGAGATCGCCGAAGAAGCGGCCGCGATGCACCTCCAGGATGTTGTCCAGGAGACGCCGGCCCAGCGGCGCATCGGTGGCGCGCTCGGAGGCCAGCAGGGCGCCCGTGAGGGGATCGTAGCGCTCCTCGTTGCGGGCGCTCGGCGCATCGACGCCCTTGGGCAGCCAGCGGATCCGGATCGCCTTCGTGTCGGCCCCCGGCAGGGTCAGGACCGCTGTCCCGGCGGCGTCACCGGTCCGCGCGCGGAAATCCGCCCAGGCGCGGTCGACGGCCGCGCCGCCATCGGCCCCGGCATCGACCGGGCGTCCGGCAGCCTTGCTCCCGGCCGGTCGCGCAGGCTTCCCCGCGTCCGGAGCGCCCGCGAGCAGCCGCGTGGCGCCGTCCTTGAACGACGGGTAGGACCATGTCAGGCCGCTGAGCGCGATGACCAGGTAGACGGGCAGCAGCCACGTCCCGACCACGGCGTGCAGCGACCACCAGCGCGGCCGGCCGGGGCGCGACAGGGCCGGCTTCAGCCAGATCCGCCAGCGATGGATCCTGGGCCAGCGCAGGTAGAGACCCGTCCCGAGGAAAGCCAGCAGCGCCAGGGTGCAGGCGCCCGTGATCGTGCGGCCCCAGCCCTTGGACCCGCCGGGGAGCAGCAGCCAGCGGTGCAGGTCCCGCACCGTGGTGAAGGCCCCCTCCAGCCGCACCGGGCCGAGCAGGGTGCCGTCGTAGGGATCGGCATAGGCGGCGGGCGGCCGCGCGCGGGTCTCGGGATCGCGGGCGAAGCGGACATGGACGCTGGCGCGCGGATCGTCCGACAGGGTCAGCACGTTGGCGATACGCCCCCCCGCCTGCGCGTCGATCCGCGCCGCGAGGGTCGCGGGAGACAGCGCCGTCCGCGCGCCGGGCGTGACCTCCAGCCGGTCGCGGTTGGCGAAGGCGGTCAGCGCCTCCTCGTAGCTCATCAGCGCCCCGGTCAGGCCCATCAGGGCGAGGACGAGACCGGCGGTGAGGCCAAGCGCCCAGTGCAGGCGGAAGAGCAGGGTCCGGAGGGAGGGAATCGGCAGCGTCATGGCAATGCCGGCTGCCTAGCAGAACGCGGCCACGCTGACGACGCCGCAGGGCGCATGCCCCCCGGCCGCCCTCAGGTGATCGGCGCCGGGTTGAACAGGGTCAGATCGTTGAACAGCCCCCACCGGTCGGACCAGGGGCGCTTGCGCCCGCTCGCCACGTCGAGGATCAGGTGGAACAGCTCCCAGCCGACCTCCTCGATCGTGGCCGCGCCGGTGGCGATGCGGCCGGCATCCAGGTCGATCAGATCGGACCAGCGCTCGGCGAGTTCCGTCCGGGTCGCGACCTTGATCACCGGGGCCTGGCTGAGCCCGTAGGGCGTGCCGCGCCCGGTGGAGAAGACCTGGACGGTCATCCCCGAGGCGAGCTGCAGCGTGCCGCAGACGAAGTCGCTCGCCGGGGTCGCGGCGAAGATCAGGCCCTTCTCGCGGACGCGCTCCCCCGGCGCCAGGACCCCGGAGATCGCGCTCGTGCCCGATTTGGCGACCGAGCCCAAAGCCTTCTCGACGATGTTGTTGAGGCCGCCCTTCTTGTTGCCCGGCGACGGGTTGGCCCGCCGGTCGGCCTCGCCCTTGGCGAGGTAGGCGTCGTACCACGCCATTTCGCGGATCAGCGCCTCGGCGACCTCCGGCGTCTTGGCGCGCGGGGTCAGGAGGTGGATCGCGTCGCGCACCTCGGTCACCTCCGAGAACATCACGGTGGCGCCGCAGCGCACCAGCAGGTCGGCCGCGAAGCCGAGCGCCGGGTTGGCGGTCACCCCCGAGAAGGCGTCGCTGCCGCCGCATTGCAGGCCGACCACGAGGTCCGAGGCCGGGCAGGTCTCGCGGGTCCGGCGGTTCAGCTCCGCGAGGCGCGCCTCGGCCATCGCCAGGATGCTGTCGATCATGGCCGAGAAGCCGTGATGGCGCTCGTCCTGCAGCCGAACCACCCCGTCGCCGGCGGCGCCGTTGTCGGGCAGGAGGCGCTCCGAGACGAGCTTCTCGCAGCCGAGGCCGACGACCATGACCGCGCCGCCGAAATTCGGGTTCTGCGCGAGGCTCTGGAGCGTCCGGATCGGCACCACCGCCTCGGGGGCGTTGATGGCGACGCCGCAGCCATAGGCGTGGGTCAGGCCGACCACGTCGTCGACGTTGGGGTAGCGCGGCAGCAGCTCCTGCTTGATCCGCCGGATCGCCACGTCGAGGGTGCCGGCGACGCATTGCACGCTGATCGAGATCGCCAGGATGTTCTTGGTGCCCACCGACCCGTCCGGGTTGCGGTAGCCCTCGAAGGTGTAGCCCTCGAGCGAGGGCAGGGGGGCCGGCACGCGGGTGGCCATCTCCAGGGCGTCGAGGGCGGGGGGGACCGGCGTCGCGACGCGGGATTCCTCGACCCAGGCGCCCCGCGGGATCGCCTGCGTGGCGAGACCCACCACCTCGCCGTAGCGGCGGACCGCCCCGCCCTCCGGGATGTCGGTGAGGGCGACCTTGTGGCCCTGCGGCACGAACTCGACGAGCTCCAGCCCGTCCGGGAAGACCGTGCCGGCCGGCAGCCCGAAGGCGTTGACCACGATGGCGACGTTGTCGTCGGGGCTCAGGCGGATCGTGCGCGGCACGTCGCCGGCGGCGGGCGGGCGGGTCGGGGCTTCGATCTCGGCCTGCATCGGAGGCTCCTTCCGTGACGCGCCCGTCCGGGCTTCTGGCGTGATCAGGCGGCGGCGCCGACGGCGTGGTTCGCCAGGGCCTCGAGCGCCTTCACCATCGCCGAATGGTCCCAGGCCGCGCCGCCCTGCGCCACGCAGGCCGAGAACAGCTGCTGGGCCAAAGCCGTGGCGGGCAGGCTGAGGCCCAGCGTCCGGGCTCCATCAAGGGCGAGGTTGAGGTCCTTCTGGTGCAGGCCGATGCGGAAGCCGGGATCGAAGGTCCGCTCGATCATCCGCGCGCCGTGCAGCTCCAGGATGCGCGAGGTGGCCAGCCCGCCGGTGATCGCCTGCCGCACCTTGGCGGGGTCGGCGCCGGCCTTCGAGGCGAAGAGCAGCCCCTCGGCCACCGCCTCGATCGTCAGGGCGACGATGATCTGGTTGGCCACCTTGGCGACCTGGCCCGCGCCGACCGGGCCGACATGGGTCACGGTCTTGCCCATCGCCTCGAAGAGCGGCCGGGCGCGCTCAAAAGCCTCCGGCTCGCCGCCGACCATGATCGAGAGCGCGGCGTTCTTCGCTCCGACCTCGCCGCCGGAGACCGGCGCGTCGAGATAGGCGCCGCCCCGCTCGGCGATCCGGGCGGCGAAATCCTTGGTGGCCAGCGGCGCGATCGAGCTCATGTCGATCACGGTCTTGCCGGGGGACAGGCCTTCGGCCACGCCGTCGGCGCCGAACAGGACCTGCTCCACGTCCGGTGTGTCGGGCAGCATCAGGATGATCGTGTCGGCGCGCTCGGCCACCGCGGCCGCCGTGGCGCAGGCGGTGCCGCCCGCGGCAAGCAGCGCTTCGGGCACGCTGCGCCGGGTCTTGAGGAACAGGCTGTGGCCCGCCGCGATCAAGTGTCCGGCCATGGGCGCGCCCATGATGCCGAGGCCGATGAATCCGATGTTCATGCGTGTCGATCCCGGTTGCGGTGTTCAGGCGCGGAAGCGGGCGGCCAGCGCCTCGGAGCCGCGGGCGAGCAGCCCCATGTCGGAGCCCACCGCGGTGAAGCGGGTGCCGGCGGCGATGTAGCGGCGGGCCAGCTCCTCGCTCGGCGTGAGGATGCCGGCATGCTTGCCGGCCCGGACGATCCGCGCGACCGCCGCCTCGATGGTGGCGACCACCTCCGGGTGGCCCTGCTGGCCGACATGGCCGAGGCTGGTGGAGAGGTCGCCGGGCCCGATGAACACGCCGTCCACGCCCTCGACGGCGGCGATCGCGTCCAGATTGTCGAGGGCGCGACGGGACTCGACCTGCACCGCCACGAAGATCTCGGCCTCGCAGCGGGTGTGGTAGTCCTTGATCCGGCCGAACCGGGCGGCGCGGGGCGCCTGCGAGAAGCCGCGGATGCCGCGGGGCGCGTAGCGCGTCGCCGCGACCACCCGGGCGGCCTGCTCGGCATCGTCGATGTTGGGGATCATCAGCGACTGCGCGCCGGCATCGAGGATGCGCTTGATGGTGATCGGGTCGTCGCTCGGCACCCGCACCATCGGGTGCGTGTCGCCCTCCATCATGGCCTGGAGCTGGGCGTAGATGTCCCGGAGGTCGTTGGCCGAGTGCTCCATGTCGAGGAGCAGCCAGTCGAACCCGGCCCCGGCGACCACCTCGGTGGAGATCGGGCTCGCGAGGCTGCACCACAGGCCGATCTGCTGGCGCCCCTCGGCGAGGGCCGCCTTGAAGCGGTTGGTGAGGCTGTCCATCACGATCCTCCCTGGGCGCGCACGCGTCGCGGCGTCTGCGCGCCGTCCGCCCCATCACGCGCAGCCTTCCGGTGCCAGGTCAAAGCCAAACACTGGATCGATCGATGCCGAACATGCATCAATCGGAGGCCCCGTCAGGGTGGGGGCATCTCGGCCAGGATCGAGACCAGCCGGGCGATGAGCGGGGCGTCCGCATCGCGCCGCCACGCGAGGAGGAGTTCCACCGGGCGCGGGGCGGGCAGGGCGAGCGGCCGGAACACCACGCCCTCGAAGCGCAGGCGCTCGGCGGCGGCCGGCACCAGGGCGATGCCGAGCGCCGCCCGGACGAGGGCCAGGATCGAGTGGATCTGCGTCAGCTGCTGGACCATCGGGGGCTGGATCTCGGCCTCGGCGAGCAGGCCGAGGACGAGGTCGTGGAAGTAGCGCGCCTCGTTGGGCGCGTAGCCGATGAGCGGCTCGCGCCCGAGATCGGCGGGGGTGAGCCCGTCGCGCAGGGCCAGGGGGTTCCCGGCCGGCAGGGCCACCACGAGGGGCTCGGCCAGCGCCCGGACGGCGATCAGGTCCGGATGCGTCACCGGCGGCCGCACCAGCGCGGCGTCGATCCGGCCGGCGAGGAGTTCCTCGATCTGATCCTTGCTGACCATCTCGCGCAACGCGAGCGTCACGTCCGGCAGCGCCCGCCGCAACGCGGTGACGAGGCGCGGCAGGAAGTCGTAGGCCGAGGCCGCCGTGAAGCCGAACTTGAGGACGCCCGCGCGCCCCGCCGCCACCTGCCGGGTGACGTGGGTCGCGGTCTCGGCCAGCCGCAGGATGCGCTGCGCCTCGGGCAGGAAGCTGCGGCCGGCGGCGGTCAGCCGGACGGTGCGGCTGGTGCGCTCCAGGAGCTGCACGTCGAGGACGCGCTCCAGAACCTGGATCTGCCGCGACAGCGGCGGCTGCGTCATGTTCAGCCGGGCGGCCGCGCGCCCGAAATGCAGCTCCTCCGCCACGGCGGCGAAGCACCGGAGCTGGCTGAAATCGAACATGAAGGCTCCCTCTTCCGGACCGCGGCGCAGTCGGGCGGGAGCATAAGGCCGTCGCGGCGGCTGCGTTGAGAGGGCCGCCCTCATCCAATTAGCTGAGACGGCGGCCTCCGGCCCCGACCGGCCTACGGGGTCACCTCGTGCCTACGGGGTCACCTCGTGCCCGGCATAGTCGATCCGGCCGTCCGGCCCCTTGGTCCACGCGTAGATGACGTAGTCGGGCCGGGTGAGGTCGCCCTTCCTGTCGTAGGCGATCGGCCCGACCACCGTGTCCACCGGCTTGCCCTGGTGCAGCCAGTCGGCGAGCGCCTTCCCGTCGCTGGAGCCCGTCTCGGCCATCGCCTTGGCCAGGACCTGCACGGCCGCGTAGGCGTAGAGCGTATAGGCCTCGGGATCGATGCCCCGGGCGTTGAAGGCCGCCACCACGCCCTTGGCGTTCGGGTTCTTGCGGGCATCCGGCGCGAAGGTCATCAGGGTCCCGGCCGCGCCCGGACCGGCGATCTGGACGAATTCCTTGTCGGGGATGGCGTCGCCGCTCATCATGCGGGCGGCGAGGCCCTGATCGCGCATCTGCCGGATGATCAGCCCGGCCTCGGTGTGCACGCCGCCGAAATAGACGACGTCGACATTGGCCGACTTCATCTTGGAGACGAGCGCAGAGTAGTCCTTCTCACCCGGGTTGATGCCCTCGTACAGCACCTCCTTGCCGCCCTTGGCCCTGAACGCCTTCAGCGTCTCGTCGGCCAGCCCCTTGCCGTAGGGCGTCTTGTCGTGGACGAAGGCGATCTTCTGGCCCGGGAAGTGCGCGGCCAGATAGCTGCCCGCCACCGCGCCCTGCTGGTCGTCGCGGCTGCAGGTGCGGAACGTGTTCCACATCCCGCGCTCGGTGAACTTCACGCTCGTGGAGGCCGGCGTGATCTGGATGATGCCGGCGTCGAGGTAGACGTCCGAGGCCGGGATCGTGACGCCGGAATTGTAGTCGCCGACGACCATCTTCACGCCGTCGCTGGCGAACTTGTTGGCCACCGAGACGCCCTGCTTCGGGTCGGAGGCGTCGTCGCCGACCGTGACCGTCAGCGTCCTCCCCTTCAGCGTGCCCGCCTTGTTGAGGTCTTCGACCGCCTGGCTCACGCCGTTCCGGATCTGGGCGCCGAAGGCCGCGTTCGGCCCGGTCATGGGCGCGGCGACGCCGATCTTCACCGGCGCGCCGCCCTCCTGCCCCTGCGCCGCGGTCATGAACAGCAGCCCGGCCAGGCCGGCCCTCAGTAATTGCGTCATCGTTCCCCCAGATGCGGCCGGTCAGATCGCCGACGAACGCTGAGTTCGGACAGATCAACGTGCATCGCCGCGCGTCGAGTCGCAGATCATCCAGACCGATCCTGTCGCTCACCTTGCGCAGGGTCAAGTTTTCCGGGGCGGGCCCGGATGGTCCCGGGCCGGGCCCGCCGCGGGGCCGGCGGACGGGCCCTCACGGAGCCGTGCGGTGGCCGTGCGGGCGGCCGGGTCGGGATGGCGTCAATGATGCATCGGGCCGGCGCATCCGCAGCAAACCGTCGTGACCGATGGCCGCCTCCCATCCCCGCCGCGCCCCCGTCCCCCGCCGTCCGAGACCGCGTCCGGGACGCGGCTGATGGGGCCGCGCGTGGACGAGGATCGTGCCGAGGATCGTGACGACTCCCGGGACGCGTCGGTGGGCTGGGCCGAGCGCCGCCGGATCGCCGAGCAGGGCCGGGGCGACCGGGCGTGGTCGCTCTGGGGGCCCTATCTCAGCGAGCGGCAATGGGGGACCGTGCGGGAGGATTACAGCCCCTGCGGCAACGCCTGGGCCGCCCTGACGCACGAGGACGCCCGCTCGCGCGCCTATCGCTGGGGCGAGGACGGGCTGGCGGGGATCTGCGACGAGCGCGGCAGCCTCTGCCTGGCCCTGGCCCTCTGGAACGGGCGCGACCGCATCCTCAAGGAGCGGCTGTTCGGCCTGACCAACCAGGAGGGCAACCACGGCGAGGACGTGAAGGAGGTCTACCACTACCTCGACGCGGTCCCGAGCCACGCCTACCTGAAGATGCTCTACCGCTATCCGCAGGCGGCCTTCCCGTACGAGGACCTCGTCGGCGAGAACATGCGGCGCGGGCGGGAGCAGCCCGAATACGAGATCGAGGAGACGGGCCTCTTCGACGGGAACCGGTTCTTCGACGTCACGGTGGAATACGCCAAGGCCGACGCCGACGACATTCACGCGGTGATCACCGCGCTGAACCGGGGGCCCGAGGCCGCCGACCTCCACCTCGTCCCGCAGCTCTGGTTCCGCAACACGTGGTCCTGGCAGGCCGGGCAGGCGCGCCCGCGGATCGCCTGCGCCCCCGACGGGGGCGTGATCTGCACGCATGACCGGCTCGGGCCGTACCGGCTCGCCTTCGACGGGATGCCGGACCTCCTGTTCTGCGAGAACGACACCAACCTGCGGCGGCACGGCGGGCAGCCGGACGCCGCCGGGCCGTTCAAGGACGGGCTCCACGCGGCGATCGTCGGCGGCGATCCCGCTTCGGTGCGCCGGGACACGGGCACCAAGCTCGGCCTCCACTACGCGCTGCGGCTGGCGCCTGGGGAAACCGCCCGGATCCGCCTGCGGCTGTCGGCGGGCACGCGCCCCCGGGTGGTCGATGACGGGTCGCTGGTCCGCCGCCGGGTGGCCGAGGCGGACGCGTTCTACGAGGAATTGCAGGACGGCATCGCGAGCCTGGATTCCCGCGCCATCTTCCGCCAGGCCGCCGCCGGCCTGATCTGGTCGAAGCAGCTCTACAGCTACGACGTGCGGCGCTGGCTGGAGGGCGACCCGCTCCAGCCGCCGCCGCCGCGGGGGCGCGCGGGCGGCCGCAACGGCCAGTGGCGCCACTTCGCGGCGGCCGACGTGCTGTCGATGCCTGACACCTGGGAATATCCCTGGTTCGCCGCCTGGGACCTCGCCTTCCACTGCCTGCCGCTCGCCCTGCTGGACCCGGACTTCGCCAAGAAGCAGCTCCTGCTGCTCACCCGCGAATGGTACATGCACCCGAACGGCCAGCTCCCGGCCTACGAGTGGGAGTTCGGCGACGCCAACCCGCCGGTCCATGCCTGGGCCACCTACCGGGTGTTCGAGATCGACCGGGACCGGCGGGGCGGGCGCGGCGACCTCGCCTTCCTGGAAGGCGTGTTCCACAAGCTCCTGATCAACTTCTCCTGGTGGGTGAACCGCAAGGACGCGCAGGGCCGCAACGTGTTCCAGGGGGGCTTCCTGGGGCTCGACAATGTCGGCGTGTTCGACCGCTCGCGCCCGCCCCCGGGCTTCGGGGTGGTGCACCAGGCCGACGGCACCGCCTGGATGGCGATGTACGCGCTCAACATGATGCGCATCGCCCTGGAGCTTGCCCTCCACAACGACGTCTACGAGAGCACCGCCTCCAAGTTTTTCGAGCACTTCCTGCTCATCGCCGAGGCCATGACCGACATGGGCGGCGAAGGGGGCGGCGACGGCTTCGGCCTGTGGGACGAGGCCGACGAATTCTACTACGACGAGGTCGACATCCCCGGCGGCGGGATGCTGCCGCTGCGGGTCCGCTCCATGGTCGGGCTGGTCCCGCTCTTCGCCGTGGAGGTGATCGAGCCCTCCGTGCTCCACCGGCTGCCGGACTTCGCCCGGCGCCTGAACTGGGTTCTGGAGAACCGGCCCCATCTCGCCCAGCTGGTCTCCCGCTGGACCGAGGGCGGCGTGAAGGACCGCAAGCTGCTGTCGCTGCTGCGCGGGCACCGGATGAAGGCCCTGCTGCGCCGCATGCTCGACGAGGCCGAGTTTCTCTCGCCCTACGGCATACGCTCGCTGTCGAAGGTCCACCGCGACGCGCCCTACGTGCTCAACGAGCTGGGCGCCTCCTTCACGGTCCGGTACGACCCGGCCGATTCCACCTCGAACATGTTCGGCGGCAATTCGAACTGGCGCGGGCCTGTCTGGATGCCGATGAACTTCCTGATCGTCGAGGCGCTACGGCGCTTCCATACCTATTACGGCGACGACTTCCGGGTGGAGTATCCGACGGGCTCGGGCGCGATGCTGACGCTCAGCGCCATCGCGGACGCCCTCGAGGACCGGCTGATCGCCCTGTTCGCCAGGGACGAGACCGGCCGGCGGCCCGCCCTCGGGCCCCGCGAGCCGATCGCCCCGGCGCCCGGCGCCGAGGAGCCGCTGCTGTTTCACGAATTCTTCGATGGCGACACCGGCAGGGGGCTCGGCGCCGCGCATCAGACCGGCTGGACGGCGCTGATCATCAACCTGCTGCACGACCGGGCTCGCGCCCGATAGGCGCGCCCGGTCGAGCGGGGTCCGGCGATCCGGTCAGCAGCTCAGACGGCGGCCCTCGCGACGCCCGAACACCCGGTAATGGGCGGCGCCCGATTCCATCTGGCCGTTGGCCACGGCGCGGCGGACATCCGGATTGCAGCGCAGGTATTCCCGCTCGTCGAACCCGTAATTGGCGCGTCCCCGATAATCGTCCCGATCGCGGTAGCCGCGGTCGCGGTCGCGGTAATCGTAGTCGCCGCGATCACGGTAACCGCGACCGCCGTAATCGTCGTAATCGGGGCGCGGCTGTGCCGAGACCGGGCCGACGACGCCCAAGATTCCGAGGCTCACCGCGGCCGCTGCCAGAAACGCCTTCATTGTACCAATCTCCCTTTCGGTGCCTTGAAACGCACAGCGCCACGGATGGTTCGATCGTCCCGGACGTAGCGGCGCGCACCGCAGACCTCCGAGGACGGACCGGGACCATGGCCGCTCTGGCACCGGGGAGCCGCTCGCCAGGGCCGCCCGGGGGCCGCGCGTCGGGGCCGGCCCACCGCCGATCCCGGTCACAGGTAGCGCTTCTCCCGATGCGTCATGGGCGCGGTCAGGCCGCGGATGGCGCGGCCGCCCGGAAGTCTCCGGTGCCGCGCCATCTCCGGAATCCTCGGTCGGGGCTCGCCGCGGGCGGGCAGCTCACGGTGACGGGGAACGGGAGCGGACCTCCTGTCGTGGCTTGCCCGCCGCCGCGCACCGCGGCGTGTCGCGATACGGATGGACCCAGCCCTACCGCACCAGCCGCAGGACGATCGCACGCACCTGTGCCCGATCCGCCGGCTGCGGGTCGACCGAGCGGTGGATCGTCAGGCCCTCGATCATCGCGTCGAGGGCCTTGGCGGTCTCCGGTGCGAAGTGGCGCTCCAGGGCGGCGCGGCTCTTGGCCATCCAGTCCTGCATGACCCGGCGCAGCGGCGGGTTCCGGGCCGCGAAGGCGTAGAGTTCATAGCTCAGCAGCATCGTGCGCGGGCTCGCCCAGGCATCGCTCACGATGAGGTCGACCACGGCCTCGCAGGCCTCGTCGAAGGTCGCGGCCGCGGCGAGCCGGTCGGCGAACCGCGCCGAGACCGTGTCGGCGAGCCCGGTGAACGCCTCGGTCAAGAGCGCGTCCAGGCTTTCGAAATGGTAGGTCATGGAGCCGAGCGGGACGTCGGCCGCCGCCGCGACCCGGCGGTGGGTCGTGCCGGCGACGCCGTACTCGGCGACGACGTCGAGGCTCGCCTGGATGATGCGCGCCCGGCGATCCGGGTCGAAACGACGCTGGGCGGCGGGCACGGGAGCCTCCTCGGATCCGGGATCACGGCCGCCGGGCGGTAGCGCACGCGGCCAGGATGTGTACATATGTACGTATCGTTCGGTTGTGAGATGCCGGTGCTGACGTCCTGTGCGGTCTCGCCGTGCGGGAGCGGGCCGAAGAGGCTGGAGGGGAATCCTCGCCATGACGACAGAGACCATGAAGACTCAGAAGCAGAAAATGCTGGCCGGCGAATTGTACTGCGCCGACGACCCGGACCTGGCCGCCGACAACCGGCGCATCTCGGAATGGATGGACCGCTACAACGCCACGCACACGCGGAGCCAGCCCGAGCGGCAGGCGCTCTTGGAAGAGGCGTTCGCCCGCGTCGGCGCGGGCTGCAACATCCGTCCTCCCTTCCACTGCGACTACGGCTACAACATCAGCCTGGGCCGCGGCGTATTCCTGAATTTTGGATGCTGCATCCTCGACGTGGTATCGGTCACCATCGGCGACATGACCCAGATCGGCACGGCCGTGCAGATCCTGACGGCCGATCATCCCCGCGATCCGGCGCAGCGGCGGCAGATGCTGGAATTCGGCCGCCCGGTGGTGATCGGCGCGAATGTGTGGATCGGCGGCGGCGCCATCATCCTACCCGGGGTGACGGTCGGCGACGACGCGATCATCGGGGCGGGAAGCGTGGTGACGCGCGATGTCCCGCCGGGCGCGACCGTCATCGGGAATCCCGCTCGGCCACGGCCGTGAGGCGAGGAAGCACGGGGGTGCCGCGGGAGGCTGCGATCCGGCCGCTCGGCGGCCGTGCCGATCGGGATCGTGCCGGACATCGCGTCCAGATCGAGCCGCCAGGGACGCCGAGACCCTGGCGCCGGGCGGGGCGGATGTCGGCATCGGTCCGATCGCCCGGCACGGTCCCGCCCAACGCCTGACGCGGTGCGTGGCCGTGCCGGACGATCGCCGCGTGCGGGATCAGTCCGTGTGGATGAGGGCCGCCGGGGCGACCGTTTCGCCGAAGCCGAAATCGGCCAGCCGGTACGAGACCTGTGCGAAGGCGCCGTAACGCGCGGTCCCGAACTCCATCGGGCTGGGCGGCGGCGACGTCAGCCCGCCGCCGGGTACGCCCCCGGCCCAGGCCTCCCCGGAGGATCGTGATGCCGCACGCGGCCTGAGCGGGTCGGGCGCCGTCACGGGGAAGGAGGACGCGCCATGTCCGGCCGGCTTCCCTGTCCAACGGGCAGGTCTCTTGCCTCCGAAGCAAAGCGTGTCGGACCCTCCGGGCGGCTGGCCGGCGCACGTTCGATTCGGCTGCGAGGAGGAAGAACAGGTCATGGCTCGAGAGGGTATGCTCCGCCGGTCGGTTGCAGTGGCGGCGCTGGCAACGCTGGTTCTCGGCCTCCCGGCGCCGGGCCCCGCCTGCGCGGCCGACAAGGAGGTCACCTTCGCCCACCAGGACATGGTGGTGCCGTTCCGGGCGCTGATGGCCTCGGGCGCCCTCGAAAAGGCGACCGGCTACACCGTGCACTGGCGCAAGTTCGGCGGCGGCGGCGACGTGATCCGCGCCATGGCCTCGGGCAGCGTCCAGATCGGCGAGGCGGGATCGAGCCCGATCGCGGCCGCCGCGTCGCAGGGTCTCGATATCCAGCTGTTCTGGATCCTCGACGAGATCGCCGACGCCGAGCAGCTCGTGGCCCGCGCCGGCAGCGGCGTGACGCGCGTGGCCGACCTGCGCGGCAAGACGATCGCCGTGCCGTTCGTGTCGACGGCGCATTACCAGCTGATCGCCGCCCTGGCGGAGGCCGGGCTCGGCCAAGCGGATGTCAGGATCCTCAACATGCGCCCGCCCGAGATCGCCGCCGCCTGGGAGCGGGGCGACATCGACGCGACCTTCATCTGGGATCCGGTGCTCGCCCGGGTGAAGCCATCCGGCACGGTGGTGGTCTCGGCCGGCGACCTCGCCCGCCGGGGCAAGGCGACCTTCGACGGCCTCGTGGTCGACCGCGCCTGGGCGGCCGCGAACCGGGATTTCCTGGTGACGCTCGTCAAGCTGATCGCCGCCCAGGACGCGGCTTATGCCGCCAAGCCCTGGAATGCCGACGCGCCCGAGGTGGCGGCGGTGGCCCGGATCACCGGCTCGGCGCCGGCGCAGGTGCCGGCGAGTCTCGCGGCCTACCGGTTCCCGACCCTCGAGGCGCAGGCCTCCCCGGCCTGGCTCGGCGGTGCCGCCGCCAAGGCCCTGACCGAGACCGCCGCGTTCCTGAAGGCGCAGGGGCGCGTCCAGGCGCTGGCGCCGGATTACGGCCGGTTCGTCACGACGGACGTCGTGGACGCGGCCCGGAAAGGGCCTGTCCCCGGACCGGAGGGCCGATGATCGAGATCCGCAACCTGAGCGTCCGCTACGGACAGGGTGCCGGCGCGGTCGCCGCCCTGTCGCGGATCGACCTGACCATCGGCCCCGGGGAGTTCGTGGTGGCGCTCGGCGCCTCGGGCTGCGGCAAGACCACCCTGCTCTCGGCGATCGCGGGCTTCCTCCCGCCCACCGAGGGTCAGATCCTCCTCGACGGGGCCCCGATCCGGGGCCCGGGGGCCGAGCGGGGCGTGGTGTTCCAGCGCCACGCGCTGATGCCCTGGCTGGACGTGGCCGAGAACGTGGCCTTCGGCCCCAAGATGCGGGGCGTGCCCCGGGCGGAGCGGCAGCGGATCGCCCGCGCGATGCTCGACCTCGTGGGCCTGCCCGACTGCGCCGATCGGAAGGTCTACGAGCTCTCGGGCGGCATGCAGCAGCGGGTCGGCCTCGCCCGGGCACTGGCCGGAGACCCGCGTGTCCTGCTGATGGACGAGCCGCTGGGCGCGCTGGACGCCCTCACCCGCGAGCAGATCCAGGAGCTGATCCTCCGGATCTGGCACCGGACCGGCAAGATGGCCTTCTTCATCACCCACGACGTCGAAGAGGCGGTGTTCCTCGCGACCCGGCTGGTGATCATGAGCCCGAGGCCCGGCCGCATCGTCGAGACGCTGGACCTGCCCTTCTCCCGGGCGGCGGTCGGCGGCCGCGATACGCGGGCCGTGAAGTCGGATCCCGCCTTCATCGCCGTGCGGGAGCGCGTCCTCGAGCGCATCCGCCACGGTGCCGGCGCCCGGCCCGAGGCCGTCCGATGAGCGGGCCGCCCCGCACGGCGCGGGACGCGGCCTCGGGCTCCGCGGCGGATCCGCCGGCGCGCCCCGGACCCCGTCGCCGCGGCGGGATCCCGGTGCCGGCGGTCAGCGTCGCAACCGTGCTCGCGGCCCTCGGCCTCTGGGTGGTCGCCACGGGCGCCGGCTGGGTGAAGCCGCTGTTCCTGCCGCCGCCGGAGGCGGTCCTGTCGGCCTTCGGGCAGGCCTGGCACGGGGCGATCGACGGCGCCCCGCTCGGGATCCACATCCGCGACAGCCTCCTGCGCGTCCTCGGCGCCTTCGGGCTCGCTACCCTGGTCGGGATCCCCGTCGGGCTCGCCATGGGCACGAGCCGGATCGCCCGGGGCATCCTCGACCCGCCGATCGAGTTCTACCGGCCGCTGCCGCCGCTCGCCTACCTGCCGCTGATGATCATCTGGTTCGGGATCGGCGAGCTGTCGAAGGTGCTGCTGATCTTCCTCGCCTGCCTCGCCCCGGTGGCGCTCGCCGCGCGCGCGGGGGTGCGCTCCGCCTCGGTCGACCAGATCAACGCGGCGCGCGCCCTGGGAGCGAACCCCTGGCAGGTCCTGCGCCACGTGGTCGTCCCGGCAGCCCTGCCGGAGATCCTGATCGGCCTGCGGATCGGCATGGGCGTCGGCTGGACCACCCTGGTGGCCGCCGAGATGGTGGCGGCCCAGGCCGGCCTCGGCCAGCTCGTCCTCAACGCGTCCAACTTCCTGCGCACCGACGTGGTGCTGATGGGCATCCTGGTGATCGGCCTGTTCGCGGGCCTGTTCGAGTTCGGGATGCGGTGCCTGGAGCGCGTGCTGGTCCCCTGGAAGGGCAGGGCTTGAGAGGCGACCGACCCGAGCCCACGATCCCGGACGAGGCGCCGATGCGGCGGCGGGGAGGGAATGCCGCAGGTCAATATTGCGCCCTCAACATGCGCACTTAATTGTGTCGCTTGCAGATCCCAACGGAATACGGAGTGTGTACGATCGGAGAGGGCGCGCGGCAGCGGCCGTTTTGGCGATGCGCTCGGGGATGCCACGGATGGCCCAAACGGACGAGGATGTGTCCGAGGCGGCTCTGGTCGCGGCTCTCGAAGCCTCGGGCGGCGTCGGCTTCTGGATGTGGGACATTCTCCGGGACGAGGCGCGGGCCGATCCGGTGAGCGCCCTGCTGTTCAACATCAGCCCGGCCCGGTCGCGGGCCGGCGTCAGCCTCGCCGAGCTCCTGGAGGCCGTCCATCCGGACGACCAGCCGCATATCTCGCAGGTCATCCTGGATTGCGTCCGCACGGGCGGCTCCTACACGGCCGAGTACCGCGTCTGCTCCCCGGAAGGCCGGCTGCGGTGGCTGTTCACCCGCGGGCATTTCTACCTCGATCAGGACGGCCGTCCGTCCACCGGCCGGGGGGTGATCGTCGAGATCTCGGACAGCAAGTCCGCCGGCACAGCCTTCGCGAAGCGCGACGGGGCCACGATCGACGACGCCCTCAGCCGGACCGCCGACCTGTGCCTCTCGCTGCACGACACGGTCTCGCAGCTCCGCGACACCGCCCTGGTGGCGCTGACCGAGACGCTGCTGATCGAGATCGGCCGGCGCCTCGCGGACCGCCAGCGCACCGAGCGCGGCGACGCCCTGCATTGATTGGCCCCCCGTTCCCGTCGAGGCGGCGGCCAGGGCGACGACCGTGGCGCCGGAGCCGCGTCTCCCCATCGACGCCGCCGGCCGGTTGACCCGCGCCGTCAGTCCGGGGCGTCGAGGGCGCGCCCGGCCCCGGAGGGGCGCGCCGGAGGCGGTCGATCCGGAACCGCGCTGGTCCGGATCCCGGCACGGCGCAGGACAGGCTCGATCGGCGCCTCCTCCTGCGACCTTCCGACCGGAACTTGGCCGCGCGGCGCCTGTGTTTGCTGGTTGAACGAGCCATCAGGCTCGCAACTGCTACGAGGCAAACGCCATGACCATGGACGTCCGCGAGATCTACGTCACGGCCCTGAAGAATACCCATGCGGTGGAGATGCAGGCGCTGCAGATCATGGAGCGGCAGGTCGAGCGCCTGGAGCGCTACCCCGAGATGGAACAGGCCCTGCGCCGCCACATCGAGGAGACGCACGGGCAGCGCCAGCGCCTGGAGGAGGCGCTCCAGAGCCTGGGCGACAGCCCCTCGGCCCTCAAGGAGGGCTTCCTGGGCTTCGTCGGGAACATGATGGCGCTCGGTCACACCCCGGCCCAGGACGAGATCCTGAAGAACACCTACGCCAACCACGCCTTCGAGAATTTCGAGATCGCCGCCTACGAGTCGCTGCTCACGATCAGCGACGCCGCCGGACAGCAGGGACACCGGAGCGCCTTCGAGCAGTCGCTCAAGGAGGAGCAGGCCATGGCGGATGCGGTGCGCAAGCTGATCCGTCCGATCACGGAGCGCTACCTCTCCCTGACGGTGTCCGGCGCCAAGGCCGATCGCTGACGTCGCGCCGCCCCGCCCGAAGCGGGGCGGGGACGGCCGCGTCCGACGACCCTCACACCAACGCCGACCCGGCCTGATTGCGCGCACATGGACACTGGAAGCGGTCGATCGACGAACGCTCCCCGGCCGGAGGGGAAAGCCTCCGGAGGGGCCCTGGGGACGGGTTGCGTCCATCTCTGCATCGACATGCAGCGCATGTTCGCCGAGCCCACCGACTGGCAGACCCCGTGGATGAACCGCGTCCTGCCGCAGGTGTGCCGCCTCGCGGCGGCGCATCCGGAGCGGACCATCTTCACCCGCTTCATCCCGGCCGCCCGGCCGGGCGAGGGCCGCGGCACCTGGGCGACCTACTCGCAGCGTTGGGCCGCCATGACCCGGGAGCGCCTCGACGCCGGCATGATCGACCTCGTCCCGGATCTCGCCCGGCTGGTCCCGCCCGCGGAGGTCGTCGACAAGACCGTCTATTCGCCCTGGCTCGAGACCGGCCTCGACGCGCGCCTGCGGGCGCGCGCTGTCGATACGCTGATCGTCACCGGCGCCGAGACGGATGTCTGCGTGCTGGCCGCCGTGCTCGGCGGCGTCGATCTCGGCTACCGGATCGTGCTGGCCACCGACGCCCTGTGCAGCTCCTGCGACGCGGCGCACGACGCCCTCCTGCTGATGTACCGGATGCGTTACGGCCACCAGGTCGAGACCATGACGACCGCCGAGATCCTCGATCTCTGGCACTGACCCGGCCCGCCGCCCTCCGGACAGGGCCGAACATTCGCACCGTAATAGCCAAGCTCAGGCGAGATCTGCGCGAGCCGTCCGCGACCATCCCGGCTCTCGAACACTCGATCCGTGCGCCGCCGCACGCGAAAAACAGTCGCGCCGCGCGAACCAGCGGCCTGCGCGACCGTTATGATCCTGAACACGGTCCCGGAGGAAAGGTTATGGCCAAGCACGAGATCCTCGGCTACTTCGAGCACCGCCGCGACGGGGCCTGGGTCTGCGTCCGTCCCTTCACCCTGACCACCCGGGATGCCAGCGTCGACATCCGCCAGGGGATGCGCTTCGACTACGGCAAGCGTGTCGGGGGCGTCGACCTGGCCGAGTACCTCGAGCGGCTGGGCTCGCAATTCGGGTCCTGAGGGCCTGCCCGAGGGCTTGGTGGCACCACCGGCAGCCCCGGCGCCGGTCAAAAATGTCTCGACGCGGCGCCGGACCTTGAGCCCAGCGCCGCGCTTCGTCGTTCAGGCGCCACCCCACTGCATCGTCAAGCCGCCATCGACCACCAGAGTGTGGCCGGTGACATAGGCCGCGGCATCCGAGGCCAGATACAGGATCGCTTGAGCGATCTCCTCCGGCTGGCCGGCCCGATGCCACGGGATCCGCTCCAGGGACTGGTCCAGAACCTCCGACCGCTCGAACCGGTCCGCGGTCATCGGCGTCTCGATCAGGCCCGGGGCGACATTGTTGACGTTGATCCGGTCCTCGGCGAGTTCCCGCGACAGGGAGCGGCAGAGGGAGCCGAGCCCCGCCTTCGACATCCCGTAGGGCGCGCTCTCGGGGGTGGGCAGGTGCTGGGCCACGGAGGAGACGAACACGATCTTGCCGTTCCCGCCCTGCGCTCGGCGCATCTTGATGAAGGGGCGCGCACAGAACAGCGGTCCCATGAGGTTCACCCGCAGGATCCGCTCCAGGACCGCGTCGTCCATCTCGGCGACCGGTATCCCGCTCATGGCCTGTCCGGCATTGGCCACGAGGATGTCGAGGGTGCCGAGCTCGCTGCCGATACGGTCGAAGGCCGCCGTGACGGCCGCCGGATCGCCGACATCGAGCTGGAGCACCAGGGCCCGGCGGCCCGCGGCCTCGACCCGCGCGGCGGTCTCGCGGATGCCGTCCGCGTCGCTGTGATAGGTGATCGCAACGTCGGCGCCTGCCCGGGCGAGCAGTTCCGCCGTCGCCTGCCCGATGCCGGAATCGGCCCCGGTGACCAGGGCACGGGTGTCGGTGAAGCTCATCGGGACTCTCTCGCTGGCACCGCCATGGCGGCCGGATGCGGGGGCAATGGGTGTCGCCGGGGCGGGTTCCGGGCGCGCGCACCGGCCGCAGGGGAACCCGATCCGGGTTCGCGTCTTTGACGCCCCACGGCCGCATGGCCTAGTGAGGACGCATGTCCCTGGACGAAACGCCCCACGCGATCGCAGAGGAGTGCGCGCCCGACACGCGGAGCCGCATCCTGGCGACGGCGGGCACGTATTTCCGCGAGATCGGCTATCAGAAGACGACCGTGGCCGACATCGCCCGGACGCTCAAGATGAGTCCGGCCAACGTCTACCGGTTCTTCGAGTCGAAGAAGGCGATCAACGAGGCGGTGCTGGAGCGGCTGATCGGCGAGAGCGAGGCGGTGATCTCGGAGATCGCCGACCGGCCGGGCCTCGACGCCACCGCGCGCCTCGTGGCGGCGATCGAGACCCTGCATCGCGACTGCACCCGCCGCTGCGAGACGTTTCCCCGCCTGCACGAGATGATCGAGGCGGCGATGGTGGAGAGCTGGGACGTCTGCCGTCATCACGTGGCCCGGATCACCGCCGGGTTCGAGCGGATCATCCGCGAGGGGGTGGCCCGGGGCGAATTCGAGGCCGCCGATCCCGTCGAGGCGGCCGCCTGCATCCACGCCGCCATCGCCCGCTACACCCATCCGCTGCTGGTGGGCAGCTCCAGTCTTCAGCCGGTGCCGCCCGTGGCCGCGATGACGGCCTTCCTGCTGCGAAGCCTCGCGCCGCGGAGGCCGCTGTCGTAGCGCGACCGGACGAGATCCGGGATCGTCGCCGGCGGCATCGCGGCCGCCCCGGAGGACCCGCCTCCATGGTCCCGCTCTGACGGTCGGTCCAACGTCGGCATTCCGCCCCCCGCCCCACAGGGGCGAAGCGGCGCGCCGGGACAGTGGCGATCGCCAGCGCGGACACCGCGCCGCCGGATGCGATGGCGGCCGGGGACGACACCTCCGTCATTCCCCGACTGCGCGCAGGCCCCGAAATCCAGAGCCCCGTCCGGTGCCCGGCTCGGCCGCGCGAGACCCCGCGTGGCCCCTTCGCTGCGATCTACTCGGAAGCCGGACCGGCCTCCGGCGCCGGCTCGGAGGCGCTCGGCTGCGGGCCGTCATAGCCCTCGATCACCAGGATCTCGGCCTCGACGCCGCCGCGCTGCTTGGCCTTGGCCGCCTGGTAGAGGTCGGAGTTCCAGCAGGCGAGGGCATCGGCATAGCTCGGGAACTCGATCACCACGTTGCGGGATCGGGCCGGCCCCATCACCGCCTCGTGGGCGCCGCCGCGCACGAGGAAGCGACCGCCGAACTTGGCGAAGGCGGCACCGTTGGCCGCCACGTACGCCTTGTAGGCCTCCGCGTCGCGGACATCGACCCGCGCGATCCAGTAGCCCTTCGTCATGCTGCGTCTCCTGCCTTGCGGAGCGAAGTGGATCCGATCGGCGCGAAGGCAATCCCGGTCCGGTTCAGGCGAGTTCCGTCACGATCGCCTGCGCCACCGCGCGGGGGTCGGCGGCGCCGGTGATCGGGCGCCCGACCACCACATGGTCGATCCCGACCTTTCGGGCATCGCCGGGGGTCATCACCCGCTTCTGGTCGCCGGCCTCGGTGCCCGCCGGGCGGATGCCCGGAGTGACGATCAGCCGGTCCGGGCCGACGATGCGCCGGACCGAGCCCGCCTCGGCAGCCGAGCAGACGAGGCCGTCGATGCCGATCTCGGCGGCCTGGGCGGCGCGCTTGGCGACGAGCTCCGCCACCGGCAGGCCGTAGCCGGCCTCCGCGGCGTCGGCATCGTCGTAGGAGGTGAGCACCGTCACGGCGAGGATCTTGAGCCCCGCGCCCCGGCCGCGGACCGCCGCCCGCATGGTCTGCGGGTAGGCGTGGACGGTGAGGAAGGTGGCGCCGGAGCCCGAGGCCGAGCGCACGCCCTCCTCGACGGTGTTGCCGATGTCGTGGAGCTTCAGGTCGAGGAAGACCTTGAGGCCGCGGGCCGCCAGCCGCTCGGCCAGCGCGAGGCCGCCCGCGTAACCCAGCTGGTAGCCGATCTTGTAGAAGGTCGCGGCGTCGCCGATCCGGTCGATCAGCGCCTCGGCCGCCTGCACGCTCGGCAGGTCGAGGGCCACGATCAGGCGGTCGCGGGGGTCGGCAATCTCGGTCATCGGGGCGTCCTTCGGGGTCGCGGCAGCGATTCCGCGGAACGCCCGCGAGGTCAATGCCGGCATCGCCGCCTCACCCCGCCATCACCCGCACCACCTCGGCCCGCAGCACCGGCAGCAATTCCGCCTCGAACCAGGGCTCGCGCTTCAGCCAGCCGTTGTTGCGCCAGGACGGGTGGGGCAGGGGGAGCACCCGGGGGCGCCGGGGCTCGGCGAGGATCTCCCGCCAGCGGCGCACCGTGCCGGTGAGCCCGCCCTCCATCCGTCCGAGATGCCAGCCTTGCGCGTACTGGCCGATCACCAGGATCAGTTCGAGGTCGGGCAGGCCGGAGAACAGCTCCGCCCGCCAGCGCTCGGCGCATTCCCGGCGCGGCGGCCGGTCGCCGCCCTTGGCGTCTAGGCCGGGGAAGCACGATCCCATCGGCACGATGGCGACCCGGGCCGCGTCGTAGAACTGCGCTTCGTCGAGGCCGAGCCAGGACCGCAGCCGCACGCCCGACGGGTCGGTGAACGGCTGGCCCGTGCGGTGGGCGCGCGTGCCGGGCGCCTGGCTGGCGATGCACAGGCGGGCCGTGGCCGAGCCCTGCACGATCGGCCGGGGCTCCTGGGGCAGGGGCGGACCGTAGAGCGGGCTGTCCCGGCAGAGGCGGCAGGCGCGCAGGCGCGCGGCGGTGTCGTCGAAGGCGGGCATGCCCCGGAGATGGCGCATCGGCGCAGAAAAAAGAAACGGCGCGGTGTCGCGCCGCGCCGTCTTCAGTCGGGTCTCTTGCCTTGGGGGGAAGGCCTCTCCTCCCTACGCCGAACCGGGCCGGTGGAACGTGCGATTCCTCACGCGCCCTTCACGCCCGAGAGGTCGAGAGGCAGGGAGCGCAGGCGCCGGCCGGTGGCGGCGAAGACCGCGTTGGCGATCGACGGCCCGAGCACAGGCACGCCCGGCTCGCCGATCCCGGTGGGCGCCACCTGGCTCGGCACGATGTGAACCTCGACCGTCGGCATCTCGCTCATCCGGGTCGGCGCGTAGGCGTCGAAATTGTGCTCCTGCACCTGCCCGTCCTTGAGGGTGATGCGGTTGCGCAGCACCGACGACAGGGCGAAGCCCACCGCACCCTCGACCTGCGCGCGGATCACGTCCGGGTTGACCGGAACGCCGACATCCACCGCCGCCACGATCCGGTTCACCCGGACCGCGTTCTCCTGAGCGGTGACGTCGGCGACCATGGCGACGTACGAGCCGAAGGATTCGTGGACCGCGACCCCGAGGCCGCGGCCCGGATCCTGCGGCCTGGCGCTCCATCCGGCCTTCTCGGCGGCGAGCTTCAGCACGCCGGACAGCCGCGGCGCCTGGGTCAGGAGGGAGAGCCGGTAGGCCACCGGATCGACGTTGGCGGCATGGGCCAGCTCGTCGATCATCACCTCCATCACGTGGGCCGTGTGGGTGTGGCCGACCGAGCGCCACCAGAGCACCGGCACGCCCTCGCGGCCGTTATGGACGCCGAACCGGTAGGCCGGCAGCGCGTAGGGCGTGTCGGAGGCGCCCTCCACGGTGGTGGAATCGATCCCGTTCTTGACGATCATCGCCTCGAAGGGCGAGCCGATCATGATCGACTTGCCGACCATGACGTGGTCCCAGCCGACCACCGCGCCCTTGGCGTCGATGCCGGCCCGGACCTTGTGCAGCACGGTCGGGCGGTAATAGCCGCCGGCCATGTCGTCCTCGCGGGTCCAGACGAGGTGCACGGGGGCCTTCTCGCCCGACGCCTTCAGAACCGTCGCGGCTTCGGCGAGGTAGTCGGCGGTGGGGGTCGCCCGGCGGCCGAAGGAGCCGCCGGCCCAGTTGCTGTGGAGGCGCACCCGGTCGGGCGTCACCCCGAGGATCGCCGCCATCGTCGCCTGCTCGACGGTCTGGAACTGGAAGCCCGCGTAGACGTCGTAGCCGCCGTCGGCCGCCCGCTCGATCGTGGCGTTCAAGGGCTCCATCGCCGCATGGGCGAGGTAGGGGAAGGTGAACTCGGCCTCGACGACCTTGGCGGCCCCTCTCAGCGCCGCCTGCGGGTCGCCGCGCTCGGAGGCCGTGAGGCCGGGGCCCTTGGCCCGCTCACGGTACTCCGCGAGGATCGCGTCGGACGAGCGGGTCTCGGCGGTGCTGTCGTCCCAGGCGACGGTAAGCGCCTCGCGGCCCTTCATGGCCGACCACGTGTCGCGGGCGATCACCGCCACGCCGGTGGGCACCTGCACCACGTCGAGGACGCCGGCGACCTTGCGGGCGGCGGCGGCATCGAAGCTCTTCACGGTGGCGCCGAAACGCGGTGCCCGGGCCACGACCGCGGTGACCTGGTTGGGGCGGCGGATGTCCAGCGAGTAGATCGCCGTGCCGTTGGTCTTGGCCACGGAATCGAGGCGCGGGATCGTCTGGCCGATCAGCCGCCACTCGCTCGAATCCTTGAGCCGCGGCTCGGAGGGGACCGGCAGGGAGGCGGCCGAGGCGGCGAGTTCCCCGAACCGGGCCTGCCGGCCGGAGGGCGCGTGGCGCACGATGTTGTCGGCGACCGTGATCTCCGAAACCGGCACCTTCCAGCGGAAGGCGGCTTCGGCCATCAGCATCTCGCGGGCGGCCGCGCCCGCCTTGCGCAGCTGGAACCAGGAATTGGCCACCGCGGTGGAGCCGCCGGTGCCCTGGATCGGGCCCATCAGGCTGTTGTTGTAGAGCGTCGCATCCGCGGGGGCGAATTCGGTGCGGACCTTGGACCAGTCGGCGCCGAGCTCGTCGGCCAGGATGGTGGCGAGGCCGGTCGTGTTCCCCTGGCCCATGTCGAGGTGCTTGATCACCACCGTGACGGTGTCGTCGGCGCCGATCCGCACGAAGGCGTTGGGCTGCGCCTTGACGTCGGCGAGGTTCGGGCCGGATGCCGCGCGGGCGGATTTCGGGTCGAGCCGGAACGCGACCACGAGGGCGCCGGCGCCGGCGAGCAGGCCGCGGCGGCTGGGACGGGCGGGCAGGGGATTCGGTCGACGGGCGTTCAGCATGGCGGCGAGGCTCCGGTCGGGACCGCGGGGAAGGTGAGGCGTCAGGCCGATCAGGCGAGGCTGCGCGCGGCTTCGTGAATCGCCGCGCGGATGCGCTGGTAGGTGCCGCAGCGGCAGATGTTGCCGTCCATGGCGCCGTCGATGTCGGCGTCGCTGGGCTTGGCGTTGCCCGAGAGCAGGCCGATCGCCGACATGATCTGGCCGGACTGGCAGTAGCCGCACTGGACCACGTCGAGCTTGCGCCACGCCGCCTGGACGGCCTCGGCCACGCGGCCCGACACGCCCTCGATGGTCGTCACCTGCGCGGTGCCGACATCGCCAAGCCGCGTCTGGCAGGACCGGACCGGCTGCCCGTCGAGATGGACCGTGCAGGCGCCACACTGCGCGATGCCGCAGCCGTACTTGGTGCCGGTGGCGTCGAGCCGGTCGCGCAGCACCCAGAGCAGGGGCATGTCGGGGTCGGCGTCGACCGCGTGCGTGACACCGTTGACGGTGAGATTCGGCATGGTCGGCGACCCTTTCTCGACGCGGGCATCCGGGCAGCCCGGATCACGGCGTGCGGCCTCGCACGGGTAAGCGAGCACGCACCTTTAAATAGCGAGCCCATGCCCGGACACGATGTGCGGCACCGCACTTCAATCCGGCGGCGGCACAGCCTCGATACAGCCCCCGATGCTTAAGATTGAAGGGATGCCGGCAGCCGCTTCTTAACACATCCGCCTCATCTTTACGGCGTGCTTCCCAGCCACCGCCGCCCGTCCGCGGAATCGAGCCGAGTTTCAAGACGCGCATGCCCGATCTCACCGTCGAGATGGTCCAGCGCGGTCGCGGCCCCTCGACGGAGGAGGCGGCGCGCCGCCTCGGGGTCGCCCGGGAAATCCGCTCGGCCCGCGAGAAGCTGACCTCGCAAACCGGCCTGGAGCGGGCCTTCGACTACGAGCTGCTGCGCCACTACGCCCAGTACCGGGCCGGCGCGGGCATCCCGCTGGTGGGATTCGCGGCGGCGCTCGCCACGGCGGCGACCTTCTGGATCGCGCCGCCGGTGGCGGCGGCCTGGGCGCTCGGCGTGTTCCTGATGATCACGCTCAACACCACCTTGAGCCGGCGCTTCCTCCGCGCCGACCCGGCGACGATCCCGCTCGCCCGCTGGCGCAGGCGCTTCC
Organism: Methylobacterium sp. XJLW; assembly: GCF_003254375.1. Lineage (NCBI taxonomy): Bacteria > Pseudomonadati > Pseudomonadota > Alphaproteobacteria > Hyphomicrobiales > Methylobacteriaceae > Methylobacterium > Methylobacterium sp. XJLW. The sequence goes on from NZ_CP016429.1 coordinate 4,866,350, forward strand.
TGATCGGCGAGGTGCTGCAGAGCCTGTCGTGGTCCGCGATGATCGGGCTCGGCACCACCGGCGGCTGGACCTTCGCGCTGTTCGGCCTCGTCATCGCCTCCGCCGTCACCACCATGCTGGCCGCGACGGTGCCGCTGGCCGCCATCGCCGCCCTGGTGCCGCTGGCGCTCGCCACCGTGTCCCTCGCCGCCTTCTCCCGCGGGATGGACCTGCTGATGCTGGTGGTGATGGCCGGCGGCGCGCAGGTCTTCTTCCTCGGCCTCTCCCGCCGCCTCTACACCTCGACGGTGGGCGCCCTGCGCTCCCGGGCCGAGAAGGACGCGGTGTTCGGCGAGCTGGAACAGGCCAAGGCCAATTCCGACGAGGCCCGCCGCCGGGCCGAAGAGGCCAACCTCGCCAAGTCGCGCTTCCTCGCCACCATGAGCCACGAGCTGCGGACGCCGCTCAACGCCATCCTGGGCTTCTCGGAAGTGATGAAGAACGAGGTGTTCGGCACCCACACGGCGCCGTCCTATCGGGAATACTCGCACGACATCCACGACAGCGGGATGCATCTCCTGAACCTGATCAACGAGATCCTCGACCTGTCGCGGATCGAGGCGGGGCGCTACGAACTCAACGAGGAGCCGGTGCAGCTCGCCCACGTGGTGGAGGAGTGCCGCCACATGATGGGCCTGCGGGCCAAGGCCAAGAACCAGACGTTCCACGATCTCGTGGACGGCTCGCTGCCGCGGCTCTGGGCGGACGAGCGGGCGCTCCGCCAGATCGTGCTGAACCTCCTGTCGAACGCCGTGAAGTTCACGCCGCCGGGCGGCGAGATCTGGCTGAAGGTCGGCTGGACCGCGTCGGGCGGCCAATACGTCTCGGTGAAGGACAGCGGCCCGGGCATCCCGGAAGACGAACTGGGCACGGTCCTGTCCTCGTTCGGGCGCGGCTCCCTGGCGATCAAGACCGCCGAGCAGGGCTCTGGGCTGGGCCTGCCGATCGTGAAGGGCCTGGTGGAACTGCATGGCGGGCAGTTCCAGCTGTCCTCCAAGCCGCGCGAGGGCACCGAGGTGGTGGTGACGCTGCCAGCCTCCCGGGTCATGGACACGCTGCCGGCCGTCGAGGTCGAGCCGGAGGTGGTGGCCCCCGCGCGCAGTCCCCTCAACCGCGCGGCGTGACCCGCGCCTGTCGGGCCGCCCCGCTCAGTCGAGGCCGCCGAGCACACGGATCCGGGCCCATTCGGCTTCGGTCACCGGCTGCACCGACAGGCGGGAATTGTTGACCAGCACCATGTCGGCCAGGGCCGGATCGGCCTTGATCGCCTCGAGCGTCACAGGGCGGGGCAGCGCCCGCACGGCCTTGACGTCGACCATGCCGAAGCGGCCGGTCTCGTCCGTGTGATCGGGATAGTAGGGGCGGATCACCGCCACGATGCCGACCACCGCCTTGCCCTCGTTCGAGTGGTAGAAGAAGCCTTGCTCGCCGACCTGCATGGCCATCAGCTGCTTCTTGGCGAGGTGGTTGCGCACGCCGTTCCAGTACGTGCCGGCCTCACCGGCCGCGACCTGCTGGTCCCACGACCAGGTCGCGGGCTCGGATTTGAACAGCCAGTACGCCATCGCTGAAGGTCCCGCGGACCGCCCGGCCGGGCGGCATGCCCCGCCATAGCCCAGCTTCGGCCTCCGGGAACAGGCCAGCGCCGCGCCCGGCGCGCTCGGCGCGCTCGGCGCACCGAGGGCCGGCGCATGAGACGTCGTTAAAGATCAGTAAAATCTCGCTTATCGAGGGATGCTGTTGGCTGAATATTAAATTCTGGATGCCAAACGTGGCATAAGAGCATCTCTTAATAATCTCCGGTTGCATACATGCTGTCACTGGTCGGCTGCTTCGCCGGAGAGCACAACTTCTGGCTGGTGGTCCTGGCGGCACTCGTCTGCACGCTGGCGAGTGCGACGGCGCTGGAACTCCTCATCCATGCCGGCCGGGCCGGCGGCCGCAACCGCTACATCTGGCTCACCGTGGCCGCCGCCGCCGGCGGGTCGGGGATCTGGGCGACGCATTTCCTGGCGATGCTCGCCTTCGAGCCCGGGCTGCCGTCGGGGTACGGCGTCGGGCTGACCCTCCTCTCCTACGTCGATGCCGTGGCGATCACCGGGCTCGGCTTCGCCCTGGCCACGACCGGCCGGAGGATCCAGGCGGCGCTCGGCGGCGCCGTGGTGGGGTGCGGCATCGCGGTGATGCACTATACCGGCATGGCCGCCTTTCAGGTGCCGGGACACCTTGTGTGGAATCCCGTCCCGGTCGTGATCTCGGTCGGGCTCGCAGCGGCGTTCGGCGCCGCCGCCCTGGTGGTCGGGCTGTCGGCCACCACGGTCCGGGGCCGGTTCGGCGGCGGCGCGCTGCTGATCCTGGCGATCTGCGGCCATCATTTCACCGGCATGGCCGCCGTGACCATCCTGCCGGACCCCACCGTGGAGATCCACGCGAGCGCCATCCGCACCGCCTGGCTCGCCGCCGCGGTGGCGGCGGCGAGCTTCCTGATCCTGCTGCTCGCCGGGGCTGCCCTGGTGCTCGACCTGCGGGACCGCAAGCGTGCCGAGTTCGAGCGTGAGCGGCTGCGCAGCCTCGCCAACGCGGCGGTGGAGGGTCTCGTCGTCTGCCGCGGCGGCGAGATCGTCAGCGCCAACGAGGCCTTCGCCCGGCTCGCCGGCACCGGGGCCTCCAACCTCGTGGGCACGAACCTGGCCCTGTACCTGCCGGGCGTCGCCACCGGGGCCGGAACGGTCGACCAGCCCCTCGAGGCCGACCTCGTCCCGGCGAGCGGCGGCACGATCCCCGTGGAGGTGATCATGCGTCCCGTCGCCGAGTACGGGCGCCTGCCGCACCACGCCGTGGCGGTGCGCGACCTGCGCGCCCGGCGCCGGGCCGAGAGCGAGATCCATTACCTCGCCCACCACGACGCGCTCACGGGGCTGGCCAACCGCACGAGCTTCCACGCGCGGCTGGAGCGGGAGATCCGCGCCGCGGACGCCCAGGGCGGCCGCCTCGCCGTGTTGTGCCTGGACCTCGACCGCTTCAAGGAGGTCAACGACCTGTTCGGACACGCAGCCGGCGACGCGATGCTGCGCGATCTCGCCCTCCGGGCCGGCGGCCTCCTCGACGCGAAACAGCTGATGGCCCGGCTGGGCGGCGACGAGTTCGCCATCCTGACGCCGCAGGCGGAGGGGTCCGCCGAGCGGCTGGCCGAGCGGATCCTGTCCACCCTGGCCGCGGTGCCGGCCGCCTCCGGCCCGGTGATCGCCACCAGCATCGGCATCGCGGTCTATCCCGACGACGCCGCGGACCAGCGTGCGCTCCTGAGCCACGCCGACGCCGCCCTGTACCGGGCCAAGAACGAGGGGCGCGGCACCTTTCGGCGCTACGACGCCAGCATGGGTGCGCAGATCCGCGACCGGCGGCAGCTGGAGCACGACCTGCGCCACGCGGTGACCCGGGGGGAGCTGGAGCTCGTCTATCAGCCGCAGAGCGAGATCGGCACCGGCGTGGTGACGGGCTTCGAGGCGCTGCTGCGCTGGCGCCACCCCACCCGGGGCAGCATCCCCCCGGCCGTGTTCGTGCCGATCGCCGAGGAGACCGGGGCGATCCTGGAGATCGGGGCCTGGGTGCTGCGGGAGGCCTGCCGGGCGGCGGCCAGCTGGCCGAACCCTCTGGCGATCGCCGTCAACGTCTCGGCGGTGCAGCTCCACAACCCGCACTTCGTCCAGTTCGTCCACGGGACCCTGTTCGAAGCTAGCCTGAAGGCGGAGCGCCTCGAGATCGAGATCACCGAGACCGCGCTGATCCGGGATCCGGCCCGGGCGCTCCTCACCCTGCGCCAGCTCAAGGCGCTCGGCGTGCAGATCGCCATGGACGATTTCGGCACCGGCTATTCCTCGCTGTCGAACCTGCGCGCCTTCCCGTTCGACCGGATCAAGATCGACGGCTCGTTCATCAAGGCGGTCCACAGCAACCCGCAGGGGGCCGCGATCGTGCGCTCCGTGCTGGGGCTGGGTCGGGGTCTGGGGCTCGCCGTGGTGGCGGAGGGCGTGGAGACCGCCGAGGAGCTGTCCTTCCTGGCGCAGGAGAACTGCACCCTCGCCCAGGGTTATCTGCTGGGCCGACCCGAGCCGATCGCGCGCTTTTCCACCCACACCCACGGCGCGGCGCCGGACCGGGCGGCCGCCGTGGCCTGAGGCGCATCGGGCCGGTCGCCTCACCTCGAAGAGGGGCGGCCCCGGCGCCGGCTCATCCCGGCGGAGGTGGTCGATGGCGGCCCCGCGGTCGGGCTGCCGACGCTGTCGCGGGTCCGATCCGCGATCCGGGGAGGCGCTCCGCGCAGCGCCCCCGGCCCCGTCGTCGACAGCCACGCGCCCAGAGGGCCGAGCCCCTGGGCGGCGGATCGGGGCGGAGCCGTGACGGATCACGCAGGGCCTGCCCCCAGCGCCCGCCAGAAACCCGGATGCGCGGTCCCGGGTCCGGGCGCCGGGCGCGTCGGCGGCCTCCGCCCCGGGGAGGACGCCCCGGGGAGGGCGCCCTCAGTCGGTCTCCCCGCGCAGCGGCCGGGCCAGCAGGCCGGCGATCACGTCGTCGACGCTGGCCGAGCCGGCCACGATGGCGGCGACGGCTTCCGCCACCGGCATCTCGAGACCCTTCGCGGCGGCGAGGCCCGCGAGGGCCGCGGCGGTGAAGGCCCCCTCGGCGAGCTTGCCGCCCGCGGCCTCGGCCGGGCTGGCGCCGGCGCCGAGCCGCTGGCCGAAGGCGAAGTTGCGCGATTGCGGCGAGGAGGCGGTGAGCACGAGGTCACCGAGCCCCGAGAGCCCCATCAGCGTCTCGGGCCGCCCGCCGAAGGCGCGGGCGAAGCGCATCAGTTCGGCGAATGCCCGGGCGATCAGCGCCGCCCGGGCGCTCTCACCGAGGCCGCGCCCCACCACGATCCCGCAGGCGATGGCCAGCACGTTCTTGCCGGCGCCGCCGATCTCGACGCCCCGCACGTCGTCGGTGTGGTAGAGGCGGAAGCTCGGCCCGGACAGCAGGGCGCTCAAGCCGGCGGCGAGGCCGGCATCGGCCGCCGCCAGGGTCACGGCGGTGGGCAGGCCGCGGGCGACGTCGGCTGCGAAGCTCGGGCCGGACAGGACCGCCACGGGCACACCGGGGGGCAGGACCTGCTCGGCCACCGCGCTCATGAAACTGTCGCTGCCGCGCTCGATTCCCTTGGCGCAGAGGATCACCGGCCCGGCGCTGGCCAGGGGACCGCGCAGGGTTTCCAGCACGCCGCGCATGGTCTGGGCGGGCACGACCACGAGCGTCGCCCGGGCGCCCGCGAGGGCGTCGGCATCGGCCGTCGCGCGGATCGCGGGATGCAGCGGCACGCCCGGCAGGTAGCGCGGATTCTCCCGCTGGGCCTGGAGGGCGGCCGCGGCCTGCGCATCGCGCAGCCAGAGGGTGACGGGATGGCCGGCCCCGGCGGCGGCGTTGGCCAGCGCCGTGCCCCAGGCCCCGCCGCCGACGACGTTGATCGGGGTCTCCGCGCTCATGCCGCTTCCTCCCTGTCCGCGCAGTCCAGCCGGTAGAGCACGTGCGCGCGCAGCGGCCCCTCCGGCACCGCCGGATGCGGGAATGTCCCGGCCGGCCTCAGGCCGAGGCGCTCCATCACGGCCCGGGAGCGGTCGTTGCCGACCGCCGTGAAGGCCACGACGCTCCGGATCCTGCAGCGCCCGGCGAGATCGGCGAGGGCGAGCCGCGCAGCCCGGGTGGCGAAGCCGTGGCCCCAGGCCTCGCGTGCGAGGCGCCAAGCCAGTTCGACCGTCGTTCCGGGCCGGTCGCCCCCCGGGAAGGGCAGGGGTCGCAGGATCCGCATCGGGCCGGCGAAGCCGATGAACCGGCCCGCATGCTCCAGGGCCCAGGGGCCGAACCCGTCCGCCACGAAGCGGCGGTCGCAGAGGCCGGCCTCGGCGGCGCTCTCCGCCTCGGTCCGGGGCCGCGGGAAATGAGCCATCACCGCCGGATCGGCGTTGAGCGCCGCGAAGGGCGCCGTATCCTCCGGCCGCCAGCGGCGGAGGGTCAGGTCGCCGTCCCGGAGGGCCTCCGGCACCGGGGCGGCGGCGATCTTGCCGCGCCAGGCCAGGGAGCGGCGGTTCAGGAGCGCGAGGTCCGCACGGCCGGCGAGCACCGCCTCGCCCAGCGCGATCGCGATCTCGAGCTGACCGAGCGGCATGGTGGCATAGGCGGGCGGGCGGGTATGGTCGCGCCAGGGGCCGCCGCAGGCATTGTCCAGGAGGATACGGGCGAAGCAATGGTCGAGCCGCACCGGCCAGTCCGGACGGACGGCTTCGGGCAGGCGGCGCTCCACCAGATCCCGCCAATGCGTGCGCCGGTCCGCCGGGTTCATCCGGCCGGCACCGCCGCCCGGGCCGCCAGCGGCCAGCGGGGCCGCGCCGGGGCCGTGAGGTCGTCCACCAGCCCGAGGCGCAGGCGCTCCAGCCCGGCCCAGGCGATCATCGCGCCGTTGTCGCCGCAGAGCGGCAGGGGCGGCGCCACGAAGCTCAGGCCCGCCTCGCCGGCCAGGGCGGCCAGCGCCCGCCGGATGGCACCGTTGGCCGCCACGCCCCCCGCCGCCACCAGGGCGGTGGGCCGTCCGGCCACGTCCGAGAAGGCGCGCAGGGCGACCCGGGCGCGGTCCACCACCACGTCGACCACGGCGGCCTGGAAGCTCGCGCAGAGATCGGCGACGTCGCGCTCGGCCAGCGGGGCGATGCGCTCGGCCTCGATCCGCACGGCGGTCTTGAGGCCCGAGAGGGAGAAGTCGGCCTCGCGGCGGCCGAGCATCGGCCGGGGCAGGGCGAAGCGCTCGGGATCGCCGGCCTCGGCCATGCGCTCGACCGCGGGACCACCGGGATAGCCGAGGCCGAGGAGCTTGGCGACCTTGTCGAAAGCCTCGCCGATGGCGTCGTCGACGGTCGAGCCGAGCCGCACGTAGTCGCCGACGCCGCGCACGGCGACGAGCTGGGTGTGGCCGCCCGAGACCAGGAGCAGCAGGTACGGGAAGGCGACGCCGTCGGTGAGCCGCGCCGTGAGCGCGTGGGCTTCCAGATGGTTGACGGCGAGCAGGGGCTTGCGGGTCACGAGCGCCAGGGTCTTGGCGGTGACGAGGCCGACCAGCACGCCGCCGATCAGCCCGGGGCCGGCGGCCACCGCGATGCCGTCGAGGTCCCGGAAGCCGGTCCCGGCCCGGTCGAGGGCACGGGCGATCAGCCGGTCGAGCACCTCCACGTGGGCGCGGGCGGCGATCTCCGGCACGACGCCGCCATAGGCCGCGTGCTCGGCGATCTGGCTCAGGACCTCGTTGGCGCGGATCTGGCCGACACCATCCTCGTCGACCGACACCACGGCGGCGGCGGTCTCATCGCAGGTGGTCTCGATGCCGAGCACGGTCTTCTGCACGGGTTGAACTCCTCCGATCCGGACCGCATCCTATCCGCCGGCGGTCACGGCGCGAAAGCGGAGCATGGTCTCAGCCGTCCGTCCCATCCGCCTCCTGCGGTGCCGGAGCGCAGGGCAGGCCTCGGGATGAGGGGATGGCGCGAGGACGCCCTCAGTCGACGGCGACCATGACGTCGGAAGCCTTGATCACCGCGTAGGCGGGACCGCCGGCGACGAGCTTGAGGGATTCGACGGCCTCGTTGGTGATCGAAGCGGTGACCACTTGGCCGGGGCTGATCTCGATCTTCACGTGGGAGGTGGTCGCCCCCTTGTCCACGGAGAGGACCGTGCCCTTGAGAACGTTGCGCGCGCTGATCTTCATGGTCTGCTGCCTCGCTCCATAAGCCGCACCGGAACAGGTCGCGTCGGGCGGCCTCGGGCAGGTCTCCTACAGCATGGCGGGGTCCCGCGCGACCGCCTCAGCGCGGATCGGCCTCAGGCTCGCCGGCCTCGTCCTCGGGGATCGGCGCGGCCCCCCAGGCGGCCAGCGCGGCGTTGAGATCGTCGAGGACGAAGTGCCGGGCGCTGTCCCGGTCGTATCCGTCGGCCAGGAGGTCGTCGTAATCGGTGAAGACGTGGCGTGCGTACGTGATGAGGGCGAGGCGTGCCGCGGTCTCCGGGGCGGCCCGGCGCAGGCCCGGGCTGGCCAGCGCCCGGTCGAGGGCGGCCTCCGCCTCGAAATCCGGGAGGCGCGGGGCAAGCCGGGCCAGCGCCGCGGCGACGGCGTCCCGGCGATTCAGCGGCGGCGATCCAACGCTCATCGCAGGCCTGCCGACGGCATGATTTTAACGGAGCGATCGGGTAGGATCGGCCTCAGATGAGGCGGGGCCTGCACGGGATCCTCCGCCGGGGAGATCAGGTCCATGGCAATTCTTCGTCCCGCGCTGCTTCTCGGCCTCTTCCTCGGGGCGGCGCCGGCGCCGGCGCTGGCCCAGGGCCCGGCTCCGGGCATGAATCCGGGCACCAATCCGGGCTCTGCCGCGTCCCCGGCCACGGCGGGTTCCCAGGTCAGCGGCCGCCGGACCACGGCCACCGGCCAGACCAAACCCCCGGGCGGCACCGCAGCCACCGGATTGCCGCAGCCCGTGAACCAGGCCGAGATGATCAAGGCTCAGAAGGCCGCCGAGGCCCGCTCGAAGGCCTGGGACAGCAAGATGCGCCACACGATGGGCTCGATCTGCCAGGGCTGCTGAGGCCCGGGCGGTCGTCCCGGACGCCGGAGGCCCTCGTCCGGGACGAGGGTCCGGAAACGCGAAGGGGCCGCCCGAACGGGCAGCCCCTCCTCGGTCGCCGGGGCGACGGGATCAGCGGGAGTAGAACTCGATGACGAGGTTCGGCTCCATCTGCACCGGGTAGGGCACCTCGGACAGGCTGGGGATGCGGGTGACGCGGGCGGTCATCTTGGCGTGGTCGGCCTCGATGTAGTCCGGCACGTCACGCTCGGAGAGCTGGGTCGCCACGATGACGATCTCGAGCTGGCGGGAGGACTCCTTGACCTCGATGAGGTCGCCGGCCTTCACCTGATAGCTCGGGATGTTGACGCGCACGCCGTTCACCTTGACGTGGCCGTGGTTGACGAACTGGCGCGCGGCGAACGGGGTCGCGACGAACTTCGCCCGGTAGACCACGGCGTCGAGGCGGCGCTCGAGCAGGCCGACGAGGTTCTCGCCGGAATCGCCGCGCAGGCGGATCGCCTCGGCGTAGTAGCGGCGGAACTGCTTCTCGGTGATGTTGCCGTAATAGCCCTTGAGCTTCTGCTTGGCGCGCAGCTGCGTGCCGAAGTCGCTCATCTTGCCCTTGCGGCGCTGGCCGTGCTGGCCCGGGCCGTACTCGCGGCGGTTGACGGGGCTCTTCGGGCGGCCCCAGATGTTCTGGCCCATGCGGCGGTCGAGCTTGTGCTTGGCCTGAATCCGCTTCGACATATCTTCCGCGTCCTCTCGTGACGAGAATGAGGAACGCGCCCTCCTTTTCCCGGCCCTTCGCGGTCCGGGACGACAGGGCGGGAGGATCCCGCCCACGGGTGCGCGTGAAAACGCGACGGGGCCCCGTGCGGAGCCCCATCGACGGCGGGTCTTTAGGGGACGGACGCGCCGCGGTCAACCGTGAGAGGTCAGATGGACGAGTCAGTCGTGGTCCGGCGCGGCGCGGCCGCGGACGCGGAGGCGATCCGGGCGCTGGTGGAGGTGGCCTACACCAAATGGATCCCGGTGATCGGGCGCCTGCCGATTCCCATGCAGGCGGACTACGCGCAGGCTTTGCGGGACCACCGCTTCGACCTGCTGCGGACCGGTCCGGATCTCGCCGGCCTGATCGAGACGCGGGCCGAGGCCGATCACCTCTTGGTCGTCAACGTCGCGGTGCACCCGGCCTTCCAGGGCCGGGGCTTCGGCAGCCGGCTGATGGGACGGGCCGACGCCGTCGCGGCCGAGGCCGGGCTCGCGCGGCTGCGCCTCTACACCAACAAGAAGTACACGGCGAACCTGCGCCTCTACGGGGCGCTCGGCTACCGGGTGGAGCGGGAAGAGCTCTACGACGGACCGGGCCGGACCCGCGACGACGACGTCACCGTGCACATGGTGAAGGACTTGGTTTGAGGCATCGGCGCCGGCCTTACCGTCATCGCGAGTGCAGCGAAGCGACCCAGGGTGGCGCGCCGCCGTAGAGCGTGGCGCCTCTGGATTGCTTCGCGGCGCTCGCAAAGACGAGGCGTCTCCCGGCTCCCCTCAGGTCACCACGCTCGGCTCAGGCCGTCCGGTGCGCGGCTCGATCTCGGCGATCGCGCGGGCCGCAGCCGCGACCGGGGCCAGCACCTCGGCAACGGCCAAGTCGAGCCGGTCCGGTGCGTTCTCGTAGCGCTCTAGGTAGACCCGCAGCGTCGCCCCGGCGGTGCCGGTGCCGGAGAGCCGGAACACCGCCCGCGCATCCTCGGCGAAGCCGATCCGGATGCCCTGGCGCTCGGTGAGCGAGCCGTCCACCGGATCGCGGTAGGCGAACTCGTCGGCCGTCGACACCGTGAGGTCGCCGATCCGCGTGCCCGGCAGACCGTCGAGTTTCTCGCGGAGCGCGTCCATCAGACCGTTGGCGGCGTCCGAATCCACCTCCTCGTAGTCGTGGCGGGCGTAGTAGTCGCGCCCGTAGGTGCGCCAGTGCGCCCGCACCAGCGCGTCAGCCCGCTCGCCCGTGGCGGCGAGGATGTTGAGCCAGAGCAGCACCGCCCAGAGCCCATCCTTCTCGCGCACGTGGTTCGAGCCGGTGCCGGCGCTCTCCTCGCCGCACAGGGTGATGAGGCCCGCGTCGAGGAGATTGCCAAAAAACTTCCAGCCGGTGGGCGTCTCGTAGGCCTTGATGCCCAGCGCGGCCGCGACCCGGTCGGCGGCGCGGCTCGTGGGCATGGAGCGCGCGACACCGGCTAGCCCGCCCGCGTAGCCCGGCGCCCGGTGGGCGTGGGCGGCGAGCAGGGCGAGGCTGTCGCTCGGCGTCACGAACAGGCCCGGGGCCACGATCATGTTGCGGTCGCCGTCGCCGTCCGAGGCGGCGCCGAAATCCGGCGCGTCCGGCCCCTGCATCAGGTCGAACAGGTCGTGGCAATGGACCGGGTTCGGATCCGGGTGGTGACCGCCGAAATCCTCTTTCGGGACCGCGTTGACCACCGTGCCCGCGGGGGCGCCGAGCATCCCTTCCAGGATCGCCGTCGCGTAGGGGCCGGTCACCGCGCTCATGGCGTCGAAGCGCATGCGGAAGCCGGAGGCGAACAGGCGCGCCACCGCGTCGAAGTCGATGAGCGTGCGCATCAGCGCAGCGTAGTCGGCCACCGGGTCGATGACCGTCACCGTCATGGCGCCGAGGCGGGTGTCGCCCAGAGTGTCGAGGTCGAGGTCCGGGGCCTCCACGAGGCGGTATTCCGTGATCGCCTTCGCCCGCTCGAAGATCGCGTTCGTCAGCGTCTCGGGCGCCGGGCCGCCATTGGCGGCGTTGAACTTGATGCCGAAATCGCCGTCCGGCCCGCCCGGGTTGTGGCTCGCCGAGAGCACGATGCCGCCGAGCGCCTTGGCCTTCCGGATGACGCAGGAGGCGGCCGGCGTCGAGAGCAGGCCGCCTTGCCCGACCAGGACCCGGCCGAAGCCGTTGCCGGCGGCGAGGCGCAGCGTCTTCTGCACCACCTCGCGGTTGAGGAACCGGCCGTCGCCGCCCAACACGAGGGTCGCGCCCGCCTTGTCGGGCAGGGTGTCGAAGATCGCCTGGACGAAGTTCTCGACGTAGTTCGGCTGCCGGAACACCGGCACCTTCTTGCGCAGGCCGGAGGTGCCCGGCTTCTGGTCGGGGAAGGGCGTGGTCGCGACGGTGGTCGGAGTCGTCATAAGCGGGCGTCTCCCGGAATCTCCCGCCTCAATGCCCGTCCGGGAGCTTGGCGTCACCAGCCCCGGCGACAGGGTCGGGCTTTTTTCACGCGGTTTCGCCGGATCGGGCGACGGAACCCGCCGCCTGTCCGCCGCCGGCCGGTCCGGAGCGTTGCGCCCGCCGACGCCCGCCGGTTGAATCGCCCGAGCCGCCAGACAAGGCGGACCGGAGGAGACATCATGGCGGACAGACCAATGCGGACGGATCCGGACGCGGCCCGGCACGGCCGGGGCTTGGCCCGGCGCGAGCTGGTCGGGGCGCTCGCCGCCGGGGCGGCGGTCGCGGCCTCGGCGGCCCAAGCCGTTGCGGCGCCTGCCGTCGCGGCTCCTGTCGTCGCGGCTCCGGTGGCCCAGCTGACGACGGACGAGTTCCGCCTGCCCTGGAGCGAGCCGGGGGTCGAGATCTACGTGCGCAACAAGCGGCCAGCGGGAACCGAGCGGTTCCCGGGCGACCGGATCCTGCTCTACGTGCACGGCTCCACCTACCCGTCCTCCACCGCCTTCGACCTGCCGCTCGGGGGGATGTCGGCCATGGACTACCTCGCGGGCCTCGGCTTCGACGTCTACTGCGTGGACCTGCCGGGCTACGGCCTGTCCGGACGCCCGGCCGCCATGGACGCGCCGCCCGCCGACAATCCGCCGCTCATGCGGACGCCGGACGCCGCCAAGGTGGTGGGGCAGGTCGTCGACTTCATCCGGAAGCGGCGCAACGTCGAGAAGATCGACCTGATGGGCTGGTCCTGGGGGACCTCCACCATGGGGCTCTACACCAGCACCCACAACGACGCGGTCAACCGCCTCGTCCTCTACGCGCCGCAATGGCTGGCGCGCACGCCCGGCCTGATCGGCGGCGGCGGCACGGTGGGGGCCTATCGCACCGTCAGCCGGGACAGCGCCCGAGCGCGCTGGCTGACCGGCGTCCCCGAGGACAAGAAGGCCGACCTGATCCCGGCGGGCTGGTTCGACCAATGGGCCGACGCGACCTTCGCCACCGACCCGGTCGGGGCGAAGCGATCGCCGCCGGTCCTGCGCGCGCCGAACGGCACGGTCGCCGACAAGGACGCCTACTGGGCGGCGGGGAAGCCGCTCTACGATCCGGGCGAGATCCGCGTGCCCGTGCTGATCATCCACGCCGAGTGGGACGCCGACCTGCCGAGCTACCAGGCGCAGGAATACTTCACCAAGCTCACCCACGCCCCCTACAAGCGCTTCGTCGAGCTGGGGGAGGGCACCCATACGGTGATGATGGAGAAGAACCGCATGCAGTTCCTCCACGCGGTCGGGGCCTTCCTCACGGAGGCGGACCCGCAGGCGCTGAACTGAGCGGCGAGCCCCGGGGGCCGGCCGATCCCATACCACCGCCCCATCCTGAGGTGCGCGCGTCAGCGGGCGCCGCAGGGGGGCTCCAGGGATCGCGCGGCCGGAATGGAGGCCTCCTTCGAGGCCTCCGCTTCGCTCCGGCACCTTAGGACGAGGGGGCGCCTAGGCATGGGGCGAGGCGGCCGGTCCGGCCGCCTCGGGAAGCCTTCTACTCCGCCGCCTGCCGCGCCGCGTAGCCCAGCCGCTCGTTCAGCGCGCGGATCAGCTTGGCGGCCGCCTCGGCGATGACCGTGCCGGGCGGGAAGATCGCCGCCGCGCCGGCGGCCGTCAGCGCCTCGTAGTCGCCCGGCGGGATGACGCCGCCGATGGCGATCATCACGTCGTCCCGGCCCTGCTCGGTCAGCGCCGCCTTCAGCTCCGGCACCAGGGTCAGGTGGCCGGCGGCCAGGGATGAGACGCCGACGATGTGGACGTCGTTCTCCACCGCCTGCCGGGCGGCCTCCGCCGGAGTGGCGAAGAGCGGCCCGATATCCACGTCGAAGCCGAGATCCGCGAAGGCCGAGGCGATCACCTTCTGGCCGCGGTCGTGCCCGTCCTGGCCCATCTTGGCGACCAGGATGCGCGGCCGGCGGCCGTCATTCTCCTCGAACGCCTCGACCAGCGCCCGGACTTCCTCGACCACAGGCGACATGCCCCCCACCTCGCGCTTGTAGACGCCGGAGATCGAGCGGATCTCGGCGCGGTGCCGGCCCCAGGCCTTCTCCAGGGCCTCGGAAATCTCCCCCACCGTCGCCTTGGCGCGGGCGGCCTCGACGGCGAGCTCCAGCAGATTCTCGGTGCCGTCGGCGGCCTTCGTGAGGGCCTCCAGCCGGGCCGTCACCGCCGCCTCGTCGCGCTCGGCGCGCAGGCGCTTGAGCTTGTCGATCTGGAGCCGGCGGACATTGCCGTTGTCGACCCGCAGCAGGTCGATGGCCATGTCATCGTCGGCCCGGAACTTGTTCACGCCGACGATGGTCTGCCGGCCGGAATCGATCCGGGCCTGGGCGCGGGCGGCGGCCTCCTCGATGCGGAGCTTCGGGATGCCGGCCTCGATCGCCTTGGCCATGCCGCCGAGGCCGTCGACCTCGCGGATGTGCTCCCAGGCCCGGGCCACCATGTCGGCCGTGAGCTTCTCCACATAGTAAGAGCCCCCCCAGGGATCGACGATCCGGGTGGTGCCGCTCTCCTGCTGCAGGAACAGCTGCGTGTTCCGGGCGATCCGCGCCGAGAAGTCGGTGGGCAGCGCCAACGCCTCGTCCAGCGCGTTGGTGTGGAGCGACTGCGTGCCGCCCTGCGTCGCCGCCATCGCCTCGATGTTGGTGCGGGTGACGTTGTTGAACACGTCCTGCGCGGTGAGCGACCAGCCGCTCGTCTGCGAATGGGTGCGCAGGGCCAGGGATTTCTCCGACTTCGGATCGAACCCCTTCACGAGTTTCGCCCAGATCAGGCGCGCGGCCCGCATCTTGGCGACCTCCATGAAGAAGTTGGTCGAGATCGCCCAGAAGAACGACAGGCGCGGGGCGAACTGGTCGATGGTCAGCCCGGCGGCGAGGCCCGCCTTGATGTACTCGACGCCGTCGGCGAGCGTGTAGGCGAGCTCCAGGTCGTTCGTCGCCCCGGCCTCCTGCATGTGATAGCCGGAGATCGAGATCGAGTTGAACTTCGGCATGTTCTTCGACGTGTAGGCGAAGATGTCCGAGATGATCCGCATCGATCCCTTGGGGGGATAGATGTAGGTGTTGCGGACCATGAACTCCTTGAGGATGTCGTTCTGGATCGTGCCGGCGAGCTTCTGCGGCGGCACGCCCTGCTCCTCCGCGGCGACGATGTAGAGCGCGAGGATCGGCAGCACCGCGCCGTTCATCGTCATCGACACGGTCATCTCGTCGAGGGGAATCCCCGAGAACAGCGTGCGCATGTCGTAGATCGAGTCGATCGCCACGCCCGCCATGCCGACATCGCCGGAGACCCGGGGATGGTCGGAATCGTAGCCGCGGTGGGTGGCGAGGTCGAAGGCGACCGACAGGCCCTTCTGCCCGGCCGCGAGGTTGCGGCGGTAGAAGGCGTTCGAATCCTCGGCCGTGGAGAAGCCGGCGTACTGCCGGATCGTCCAGGGCTGGGTGACGTACATGGTCGGGTAGGGGCCGCGCAGGAACGGCGCGATCCCCGGATAGGTGTCGAGGAACTCGAGGCCCTCCCGGTCCTCCGGTCCGTACCGGCCCTTCACCGGGATGCCCTCCGGCGTCATCCAGGGCTCGCCCAGCGCCGGCGCCGCGACCGCGAGCGATTCGCCGGCCAGCGGGATTTCGGCGAAGTTCGGGATGCGGGAGGTCATGGCGTTGACTCGTTATGGCGTTTGTCACGCCATTATAGACACGCGCTTGACGCGGGCTACTCCCCCGCAGGTCCAGGACCGCGTCCGCCCCGCAGGACGTAGACAACCGCGCCCGCCAGCATCAGCGCCATCCCGTACCACGTGATCGCGTAGACGAGGTGGTTGTTGGGGAAGGCGATCACCGTCAGGCCGCCCACCGGCAGCCCGCCGGGATTGGGCGTCGCGTCCGCATCCACGAAGTAGGGGGCGACGTCGGTCAGGCCGCGCGCCGCCGCGATGGCGGCCACGTCGCGGGAATACCAGCGGTCGTCCTTGGGATCGTTCGAGCGCAGGAACGCGCCCCCGGGCTCGGTCAGCCGCAGGAGGCCGGTCACCGTGGTCTCCCCCGCGACCTGCCCGGCCGCCCGGGTCGCCGGATCCCGCCGGTCGCCGGGCACGAAGCCGCGATTGACCAGCACGAGGCTGCCGTCCGGACGCCGCAGGGGCGTCAGCACCCAGAATCCGCCGCCGCGCTCGGTGACGGCCTGAACCAGGGTCTCGCGATCGTGCAGGAAGGTGCCCGCGAGCCGGACGTGCCGGTAGGCGTCGTCGGGGCCGACGCGCGGCCATGCGGCGGAGTCGGGGGCCGGCACCGGCGGGGCATGGACCCGGGCATCGACCCGGGCGATCAGGTCGAGCTTCCAGGCCCGCCGCTCCACCTGCCACGTGCCGAGCCCGAGCAGGACGACGAAGACGAGGCCCGCGCCGACGCCGAACACGACGCGCCGCCACAACGCAATCGGGGCCGGGGAGGGGCTCAAGCCCCCCGCCGACCCCGCGGGTCTCATCTGCGGACGCGCGCTCAGCGGGCGTTGTTCATGACGTCGTGGGCATCCATCGGCATCATGTTGTGGTTGAGGTGGTACATGACCCACACCGAGCCGGCGAGCATGATCACCACCAGCGTGATGGTGAAGATCAGCGCCATGAAGGTCCAGCCGCCCTCCGACTTCGTGCTCATGTGCAGGAAGTAGATGACGTGCACGACCATCTGGACGCCGCCGAGCGCCAGGATGACCAGGGTGGTGACGAGGCTGTTGTCGAGGACGTTGCCCATCACCAGCCAGAACGGGATCACCGTCAGGATCACCGACAGGACGAAGCCCGTCATGTAGCTCTGGAAGCTGCCGTGCCCGCCCTCGCTGTGGGCGTGCGCATCGTGCGTGTCCTGGCCGTGGCCGGTGAGGCGGTGTGCGTCGGCGCTCATTCGAGCACTCCCATCAGGTAGACGACGGTGAAGACGCCGATCCAGATCAGGTCGAGGAAGTGCCAGAACATCGACAGGCACATCAGCCGGCGCTTGTTCTCGACGATCAGGCCGCGCTTGCTGACCTGCACCATCAGCACGACGAGCCACAGGATGCCCATGGAGACGTGCAGGCCGTGGGTCCCGACCAGGGTGTAGAACGACGACAGGAACGCGCTGCGCCAGGGCGGCGCGCCCTCGTGGAACAGGTGGACGAATTCCCGGATCTCCAGGGCCACGAAGGCGACGCCGAACAGGCCGGTGATGGCGAGCCAGATCTGCGTCTGCTTCACCCGGTCCCGGTCCATCTCCAGCATGGCGAAGCCGTAGGTGATGGACGAGAACAGCAGCATGGCGGTGTTCACCGCGATGCCGGGCAGGTCGAACAGCTCCTTCGGGGTGGGGCCGGCCGCGAAGCTGCGCCCGAGCACCCCGTAGGTCGCGAACAGGGTCGCGAAGATGAGGCAGTCGCTCATCAGGTAGAGCCAGAACCCGAGCATGGTCGAGCCCTCGGAATGATGGCCCTCCTCGTCGGTCTGGTAGAAGACCGGCGCCGCGGCGCCGGGGGGTGCAGTCTCCGCGTGCATCATCGGATCACGCCATCTCCAGTTCGCGCGTCCGCTGACCTTCCGTCCGACTGACGACGTCGGCGGGAATGTAGTAGTCGCGATTGTAATTGAAGGTGTGGGCAATCGCGACGACGAAGATCGCCACGAAGGTGAGCGCCGCCAGCCACCAGACGTACCAGACCATGGCCAGGCCGAAGGCGAAGTTCAGCCCCGCCAGGATCGCGCCGGTCGCGGTGTTCTTGGGCATGTGGATCGGCTTGTAGCCCTTGAGGGGACGGTCGAAGCCGCGGTTCTTCATGTCCCACCACGCATCGGAATCGTGGACCACCGGCGTGAAGGCGAAGTTGTAGTCCGGCGGCGGCGAAGAGGTGGACCATTCGAGGGTCCGGCCGCCCCACGGATCGCCGCTGAGGTCGCGCAGCTTGTCGCGGTTCCGGATCGAGACCACGAACATGATGATCTGCGAGGCGATGCCGCAGGCGATGAGCGCGGCGCCGATGGCGGCGATGACGAACCAGATCTGCAGCGACGGGTCGTCGAAGTGCTGCATGCGCCGGGTCACGCCCATCAGGCCGAGCACGTAGAGCGGCATGAAGGCGACGTAGAACCCGGTCACCCAGAACCCGAGGGCGACCTTCCCCCAGAAGTCGTCGAGCTTGAAGCCGAAGGCCTTGGGGAACCAGAAGGTCACGCCGGCGAACATGCCGAACAGCACGCCGCCGATGATCACGTTGTGGAAGTGCGCGATCAGGAACAGCGAGTTGTGCAGGACGAAGTCGGCCGGGGGCACCGCCAGGAGGACGCCGGTCATGCCGCCGATCACGAAGGTGACGATGAACGCCACCACCCACATCATCGGCACCTCGAACCGGATCCGGCCGCGGTACATCGTGAACATCCAGTTGAAGATCTTCGCGCCCGTCGGGATCGAGATGATCATGGTCGTGATCCCGAAGAACGAGTTCACGTCCGCGCCCGAGCCCATCGTGAAGAAGTGGTGCAGCCACACGAGGTAGGCGAGGATGGTGATCACCACCAGCGCGTAGACCATCGAGGTGTAGCCGAACAGGCGCTTGCCGCAGAAGGTCGAGGTGATCTCCGAGAACGCGCCGAAGGCCGGCAGGATCAGGATGTAGACCTCCGGGTGACCCCAGATCCAGATCAGGTTGAAGTACAGCATGGCGTTGCCGCCGAGGTCGTTCGTGAAGAAATGCGTGCCGATGTAGCGGTCGAGCGACAGCATCGCGAGAACGGCCGTGAGGATCGGGAAGGCGGCCACGATCAGGATGTTGGTGCACAGCGACGACCAGACGAAGATCGGCAGCTTCATCATGGTCATGCCGGGCGCCCGCATCTTCACGATGGTGGCGATCAGGTTGATGCCCGAGAGCAGCGTCCCGATGCCGGCGATCTGCAGCGCCCAGATGTAGTAGTCGACGCCGACGCCGGGGCTCATCGCGGCGCCGGAGAGCGGCGGGTAGGCGAGCCAGGTGGCGCGGGAGAACTCGCCGACGAACAGCGAGACCATCACCAGCATGCCGCCGGCCACCGTCATCCAGAAGCTGAAGTTGTTCAGGAACGGGAAGGCCACGTCGCGGGCGCCGATCTGCAGCGGCACCGCGAAGTTCATGAGCCCCGTGACGAACGGCATCGCCACGAAGAAGATCATGATCATGCCGTGGGCGGTGAAGATCTGGTCGTAGTGGTGCGGCGGCAGGAAGCCCTGCTGGTCACCGAAGGCGACCGCCTGCTGCGAGCGCATCAGGATCGCGTCGGCGAAGCCGCGCAGCAGCATCACGCCCGCGAAGATGCAGTACATGATGCCGATCTTCTTGTGGTCGATCGACGTGATCCAGTCACGCCACATCGGCCCCCAGAAGCGGTAATAGGTGATGACCCCGAGCACGGCGAGGCCGACCACGGCCACGCCGGCGAAGGTCCCCTGCAGGATCGGCTCGTGATAGGGGATCTGCTCGATCGTAAATCGTCCGACGAGCAGCTGCTGTAGGTCCAGGTTTGCGAACATGGGATCGGCCCGTTCAGTGGGTTCGACGGCGACCGCCGGTCTTGTGTGTGGGTTCCGCTGGCATCACGCGCGGAATCATTGGTTCAGCTGCTTGGGCGCGATCTGCTCGCCCTCGCTCTGGCCCTGGCTGTCCGGCGCCTTCTGGCTCCGGACGTCCGGGTTGCCCATATCGGGCCGCGGCTTCATGCCCTGGGGCTGCGTCTGGCCGTGCGGGCCGGTCTCCGAGGCCGGCGCCGTGGCGCCGGGGCCCTCGATCCCGCGCTCGGCGAGGCGGTTGTCGTATCGGAGCCGCTTGTAGTTCTCTTCCGCCTCCGCGCCGGAGGCGCCGCCCTGCGCGTCGATCTTCACCATCTCGCCGACGCACATCTGATCGGGCCGGGGGCACATGCCGATGATCCGGTCGTAGAGGCCCTTCATGTAGGACTTGTAGAACCGCGCCGGTTCGGCCTCGCTCGGCTCCTCGAGCTTCAGGTAGGCCTCCTGGGTGAGCTCGCCGCCCTCGGCCTTGGCCTTGGCGATCCACTGGTCGAACTTGTCGTTGGCCAGGCCGTGGAACTTGAAGAACATGTTCGAGAAGCCGGCGCCACTGTAATGCGCCGAGCGGCCCTCCCAGGCGCCCTCCCGGTTGATCACCGCGTGGAGCTGGGTCTGCATGCCCGGCATGGCGTAGACCATGCCGGCGAGGGTCGGCACGTAGAACGTGTTCATCACGTCGGTGGCGGTGATCTTGAAGCGGATCGGCCGGTCCACCGGCGCGGCCAGCTCGTTGACCGTGGCGATCCCGTATTGCGGGTAGAGGAACAGCCACTTCCAATCCATGGCCACCGCCTCGACTTCCAGCGGCACCGTGCCGGCCGGGACGTCGCGCTTCGTGTCGATCTTGCTGAGCGGCCGGAACGGATCGAGGGTGTGTGTCCCGATCCAGGTCAGGGCTCCCAGCGCGATGATGATCATCAGCGGCGCCGTCCAGATCAGCACCTCGAGCTGCGTCGAGTGGTGCCACTCGGGATCGTAGACCGCGTCCTCGTTCGTGGCGCGGTAGCGCCACGCGAAGATCAGCGTGAAGGCGATCACCGGGACGATGATCAGGAGCATCAGCCCGGTCGCCGCCAGCACGAGGTTGCGCTGCTGCTCGGCCACGTAGCCGGCCGGCTGCATGACCACGAAGTTGCAGCCGCCGAGCAGGGTCAGGATCGGCAGGGTCAGGAGCGGCAGGAGGCGCCGCCCGCGGCCGCCTCGGCGGGTCGCGGTGTCGGTCCTGTCCGGTCGATGGGTCGTAGAGGTCACAGCACGCGTCTCGTCATCCCAGGCCGCTTGCGCGGCGCTTCTGCCGTGCCGCGCGAGGCGGCGTTCCTGTCAGCGATGGGCGGATCGGGCGGCCTGCGCCGCCGCCCGCCGACTACATCTGGCGCAGTTCCGACCGGTCGGTGAACAGGGCCACGAGGCTGCAGACCGCGCCGGAGAGGAGGTAGACGCCGATCATCGCCAAGCCGTAGCGCTGCGACAGGAACAGGGCCACGAGCGGCGCGAAGCCGGCCCCGATCAGCCACGCGAAGTCGGAGGTGAGCGCGGCGCCGGTGTAGCGGTAGCGGTTGCCCAGCCGGGCCGTCACGGCGCCCGCGGTCTGGCCATAGGCGAGCCCGAGCAGCATGAAGCCGATCGTGACGTAGATCGTCTGGCCGATGGCGCTCTCGCCGAACAGGAGCGGCGCGATGATGCTGCCGATGGCGAAGAAGCCGATCAGCGAGGCGCTCATGATCAGGGCGTTGCGGCGGCCGATCTGGTCGGCGATCAGACCGGAGGCGGCGACCGCGCCGGCGCAGACGATGGCCCCGGAGAACTGCACGATCAGGAACTCGCCGGGCGAGCGGGTGGTGCTGTTCAGCGCCAGCCACGCGATCGGGAAGATCGTCACGAGGTGGAACAGCGCGAAGGCCGCGAGCGGCACGAAGGCGCCGCGGATCACGTCGCCCGCATGGTGGCGGAACAGCTCGAGGGCCGGGACCGGACGCAGCCGGTCGAGGTCCATCATCCGGGCGAATTCCTCGGTGGCGACGAGGCGCAGCCGGGCGAACAGGGCGACCACGTTGATGGTGAAGGCGCAGTAGAACGGGAAGCGCCAGCCCCAGTCGATGAAGTCCGCCTCGTCGAGGTTGACGATGAAGAACGCGAACAGGGCGCTGGCCACCATGAAGCCCAGCGGCGCACCCAGCTGCGGGATCATCGCGTACCAGCCGCGGCGCTCCCGCGGGGCGTTCATGGCGAGCAGCGAGGCGAGGCCGTCCCAGGCGCCGCCCAGCGCGAGGCCCTGCAGGATCCGCAGGCCGGCCAGGATGTAGACCGACGCGATGCCGATGCTGTCGTAGCGCGGCAGGAAGCTCACCGCCGCCGTCGAGCCGCCCAGCAGGAACAGGGCCGTGGTGAGCTTGACGCTGCGCCCGTGGCGCCGGTCGATCGCCATGAACAGCACCGTGCCGAGCGGCCGGGCGATGAAGGCGAGGGCGAAGATCGAGAAGGCGTAGAGCGTGCCCTTCAGCGGGTCGACGAAGGGGAAGAACACCTTCGGGAAGACCAGCACGCAGGCGATGCCGAAGACGAAGAAGTCGAAGTATTCGGACGCGCGTCCGATCACCACACCGATGGCGATCTCGTTGGGATGGACCTTGTGGTCTCCCACCGCCTGCTGGGCGTCGCGCTCCAGGATCGTGGCCGAGGCCATTGGGGTATTCGAACTCATTGTTGGCTGCCGCCCTCGCCGCGCGCCTATGGGGTCGCCTTGGCCGGAACCGCCTCATGCGGCATGTCCAGAGGTATCGCAACCGGCTCCGGACGCAAGTTCACCCACTGACGCATGCATAGCACCGGTGGTCGCGGCCATCGGCGGCGCCACGGGGCGTGGACCGCTCACACCCGGTAATGCGCCGAATTCCGTGACAGGTTGATGTTGTAATAGGGGTCGGCGCGCAGCTCGGGACCCCAGCGGTCCAGCATGGTCAGCACCTCGCCCTCGAAGCGCTTCCGCTTCTCGGGCGTGTCCTCGGCCCCGCGGCTCTTCGACTCGTGGTGAATCAATCTGGCGAAGGGCGTCCAGACGATCCGGTAGCCGGCCCGGCGGATCTTCAGGCAGAGATCGACGTCGTTGAAGGCGACCTTCAGGGCCTCGGCGTCGAAGCCTCCGACCGCCGCGAAGACATCGGCCCGCATGGCGAGGCACGCGCCGGTGACCGCCGAGACCTCGTGGGCGATGACCATGCGGCAGAAATAGCCCGGATCCGCGTCCGCGACGCCGAGATGGCTGTGGCCCGCGACGCCGCCGATCCCGAGGACGATGCCGCCGTGCTGGATCGTGTGGTCCGGATAGAGGAGCTTCGCCCCGACGGCCCCGATCTCCGGCCGCACCGCGTGGCGGACCAGCTCGGCGAGCCAGCCGGGCTCGAGCACCTCGATGTCGTTGTTGAGGAACAGGAGCACCGGGCCGGTGGCCGCGGCGGCGCCGCGGTTCGACAGGTCCGAGAAGTTGAAGGCGCCCGCTACCGGGACAACGCGCACCCGCGGATCGTCCCGGTAGCGGGCGAACAGGGCGGCGGTCTCGGGCTCGCGGCTGTCGTTGTCGACGATGATCACCTCGATGTCGGGGTAGTCGGTCGCGCCGAGCAAGCCGTCGAGGGTCACCGACAGGATCTCGGCCCGGTCCCGGGTCGGGATGATCGCGGAGACCCGCGGCGGCGGCGCCGGCAGCGGCCGGATCAGGCGGTTGAAGCCCCCGGGACCGCGCTCCGCCCGGCCGCCCCAGGGGGCCACGACCTCCTCCAGGGCGCGCAGGCGCGCGGCCTCCGCCCGGGCGAGGGACCGGTCGGAGAAGGTGCCGGAGCCCTGCGCGGCGCGCCAGTGATAGAGCACCCGCGGGATGTGGCGGATGCGGCCGGGATCGAGCCCGTCGGTGAGTCGCAGCAGCAGGTCGTGGTCCTGGCTGCCCTCGAAGCCCGGACGCAGGCCGCCGACGGCGCGCAGCGCCTCGGTGCGCACGACCGTGAGATGGTTGATGTAGTTCTGGGCGTAGAGCAGCTCGCGGTCGAAGCACGCCTTGAAATGCGGGTCGAACCGGCGGCCGCGCCCGTCGATCTTGTCCTCGTCGCTGTAGATCAGCACGAGGTCCGGATCGCGGCGCAGCGCCCGGGCGACCTCGTAGAGGGCGTCCTCGGTGAGCGCGTCGTCGTGGTCCATGAAGGCGCAGACCGCGCCCCGGGCCATGCCCAGCGCGTCGTTGGTCGCCCGGGCGATGTGGCCGTTCTCCGGCCGGGTGAGGACGCGGATGCGCGGGTCGGCCTCGGCCGCACGGCTCAGGATCCGCGGGATCTCGGGGCGCGTGGAGGCGTCGTCGACGGCGCACAATTCCCAGTGGGGATAGAGCTGCGCGCGCAGCGACGCCAGGGCCGCCCGCAGCACCTTCGGGTCGGGATTGTGGACCGGCATCAGCACGGAGATCAGCGGCGGATCGGTCCAGGCGGCGATCTCGGCGGCGATCCCGTCCCGCTCCGCACGGCGCAGGCTGTGGGTTCCGAGCCACGCCTCGTAGCCGCTGACGCGCCGGTGACGCAGCGCCCGGCCGAGGAAGCCACGGGCGCGCACCTTCTTGCCGAGGATCCGCCAGGCGAGCGCCTGGGCGGTCAGGCCGGGATCGCGCAGGAGACCGCGCGCGGCCAGGATCGGCCGGGCGAGACGATGCACGGCGATCCGACGCAGCCGGACCGGGACCCGTCCCGCCGGATCGGCGACGCGCAACGCGACGACGTCCTCGGGCAGGCGGCCGATCCACGCGAAGGCGCCCCCGCCCCGGGCCTCCTGGGGCAGCACCGTGCCCGGGCGTCCGTCCGGTCCGACGAAGCTGATGTCCGGGAGGGTGTCGCGGCCCTCGGCCGGGTCGTTGGACAGGACGATCTCGACCCAGCGGCCCGCGAGGCCCGGGAGGGCGACGCGCAGGCCGTCCGAGGCCGCCCGCGCCGCGAGGTCGCGCCGCTTGCGCCAGAGCCCCGTGAGCTGCGCCGGCAGGGGCTGGAATTCGGGCACCTCCGCCCCGGACGCAGGCACCCTCAACTCCAGCTCTTGTCGACCGAGGCCTTCACGGCATCCGACATGGCGACATCGAAGACGATCATGTCTTCCACCGCCTTGACGGCCTTCAGGCGCTCGGCGAGCGCCATCGTCTCGGCCGGCACCGGGGGCAGGGCCGGGATCGGCTTGGCGATCCCCAGGCGGTCGAACAGCGTCGATGCGAAGGCGGGGAACCGGGATTTGTGCCCGACGATCCCGACGCGGGCGAGAATCTCGATCGCCGCGATGGAGTTGCCCGGATGCAGCCGGTCGTCCGGCATGCGGGTCCCGAGTTGGCGGGTCAGCGGATTGTAGAGCAGCCGGTAGGCGGGTTCGGGCAGCATGCGGAAGAAGCGCTTGAGGCTCTTCACGTCGGAGAAGTCGTACCCCTCCGCGAAGGCGGCGGCCTCGGCGAGCGGGCCCAGGCGCCAGCTGCGCGCGGGATCGGCGGCATCCCCGGCCCGAGCCTTCAGCCAGCGCATCCGGGTCGCCATCTCGATCTGCGGCTCCTGCAGCAGGATGGCGGTGATCATCAGGTCCGGCGTCAGGAAGTTCTCGTAGCGCGGGACGGTCACGGCGCCGGACAGGAAGGCCGACGGTGCGGCCGGGCCGGTCAGGACGCAGGTGAGAATCTCGTCCGGCAGCTTATGGATGCCGAAATAGCAATGCTGGAAATGCGGGAAGAGCGCCGTCTGGAGGACGGTTTCGGGCTCGATGCCGGTGTTGATCAGCATGGTCCGCAGCCGCACCAGCCCCTCGGGCGGCATGCGGCGATAGACCATCACGTTGGTGTCGGCATCGTACAATTCGAGCCGCGGGATCTCCGTCAGCCCCGGCACCTCCGCCTCCGTGACCACGAAGGTGCATTGCCCGGTGGCATGCCACCCGTTGCGCTTGAAGGCCTCGTCGATGACGCTGGCCGGGACCTCGGCCACGCGTCGTCCGTCGACCGCGACCACGACCCGGCTGATGGCGAGGGGATTGTCCGGCACGATCCAGCCGCGGATCGCAACACCCTGATCGTGGTCGATGAAGTAGCGCATGTCCTGAAGCGTGAGGCGGCGGCATGCCGGCGCCCTGTGTCCGCCATGTGTCGCGGCACGGCCTGATGCCGAGCGGCAGGGCCATAGCGCATTTTTCCGCCGGCGTGCACCAGGGCCGGCTTCGGCCTCGAACCGCATCCGAGCCGGTCGATTGAACCGGCCCGAAGATTTTTCCCGCAAGCCCTTGCCCGCAAACCCTTGCCAGACATCACCGATGCAGTCCGGCCCCGTCGCGATCCGGTCGTCCGGTGCCCGGCCGGGCGCGATCGATCCGATCCGCGATGCAGGTTCTGCTTGCGCCCTCGCCGGCCAGCCGCTATAGGCCCCGCCCACCGGAGCAAGAACGGCTCCGGCCCGGGCGCGTAGCTCAGCGGGAGAGCACTACCTTGACATGGTAGGGGTCACAGGTTCGATCCCTGTCGCGCCCACCATCTAACCGAGCGAGGTTGGATGGTTTTTTTGACCGAAGACGGTTTTCTACCGGGTCCCTCAGGTTCGGCGAACCTGAGGCGGGTTCAGCGGACATCAGCCGCAGGTTCGCGTGGCCACCGACCCGACCGTCTCCGAATTCCGGAAATCCGCTGAGGTCACCGATCAGGAGATCGATGCTGCGGTCGACGCGGTGCCGGCCGACCTCGCTACCGACGCGTACCCGCTTGCGAAGGGTTGGAGCCTCGACCTCGTCGTGACCATCCGAACGCACGCCCATGCGGCCGATGCGCTCACCACCGACACGCCGGCCTGGACGCGCACCATGGTCCGGACCGCGATCCTGCTGGCGCACCCGGTGAAGGGATGAGCGAGCCCGAGGCCGATCTGGATCGCGAAGCCACCGCCAATCGCCTGATGCAGCGCCTGAGCGGCTTCGCGCAGGGAATCGGGCTGAGTGGCACGGACGCCCGCCAGATCATCGGCCGCGTGATCGCATCCGATCCGTCGGCCGGGGACGGGGAGCTGATGGCGAAGGCTCGCACCTGGATGCTGATCGCGCTGGGGTAGCGACCTGCCGACGGCCCCATCGCCGCGAGGCGCTCGGCCGCGTCAGGGCATTCGCCCACGCGTGATGGCGGCCTGTGTGGTTGAGCCGCCAGAAATCTGTCCGGCGGATATCCACCCGGCTCGGGCCTGACGAGGCGGCCCAGACGTTCGATCCGGAGACTTCAAGCAGGCGGCTTGCGGGTGCTTCGCGGCGGCACCGCCCGCTTCCGCACGCCGCGAGCCAAATCACGGAGCGTGGTCAGGCGTATCGGCGTTTCCGCTTCCGATCTTGCCAAGCCGACGCGATGCGGCATCGCGCGTCCACCAACGAAAACTGTGTTGCGGTGCGACAGAGATTGATTTCGACCCGGCGGGATCAGCAATGGACCGACAGCGTTCTCACTATTGCTGGCAAAGATTCGCGGAGCGTCGTCATGGGTCTCACCGCATTTGTTGTCTTCGTCGTCCCATGGGTGGTGCTGGCGGTGTATTTCACGCGCACCCCGACGGCCCTTCGCCTGGGGGCCGCGCCCGCGCCTTGGCGGCCGCTGCCGACCCACAGGGAGTTGGCACAGGCCCAGCGGCAGGCGACGCACCCGAACCACGGGCGCAATCCAGATCACGGCGGCATATTGGACCGGGACGGGCACGGTCCGGTGGATTTGCCGCGCGGTGGAGCGCTCGGTACGAGCGTGGAGCCCACCGAACCGGACGACAAGGTCGGTTAGCGTACCGCAGCGCGCGCGGCAGCATGCGATCACGAGGGCCGCGGACCCGCCACGCGCAGGCTACCGGCGTTTCGCTGAGTTGCGTCGCGTAGCGCAGCGATCCCGCGCGGCCCCACGGACACCATCGGACCGCGCCGGAGCAGCGTGGGGCGGACGAGCACCGCGCACAGGCCGAAGAAGCCGCGGGGGCGGCAGCAAACAACCCGGCGGCTCTCCAGGGCGAGCGATGGATCCCGACCACGGTCACGGCGATGCGCTCCCGTCTCCCTTCGGCCCTGTCCGGCGATGCGAAACAGGGTCTCTCAGAGCGCAGGCGAAGCGTCCGGGCTTCCTGTCGCAGCGCCCACGGGGTCGGCCGCGCCGTCGGCAGGGATCGATGCCGTAGGGGTGTCCGGGCGGCGGCGCGTCCGGTCGCGTGTTTCGTCCGGCCGCACGCGATCAAACGTCTGCGTCACCGCGTCCAGAGCGGACGAGGCGCCTGCCATGAGGGCGAGCGCCATCGCCGATCCGACCGAGGTCAGGAAGACGACCGTGGCGATGACTTGCGGAGCGGTCATGGCGCACCTGCGCGGGTGCATCGCGCTGACGATGGGCCCGGATGGCCGCGGCGGAGGCTGCGGCGGAGGCTGCGGCGTCGGATGAGCACGGGCCGTGGCGGAGCGGGGTCGCCCGCAGGCCGGACAGGCGCCCGCGTCATCGCCCCCCCAGGAGCAGGCGGTCCAAACCCGAGGAGAACCTCAACTCGATCCTCCGGCCATCGCGCCCGACGACTTCGCACGGCTGGTTCAGGAGCAGGGCGATCGAGATCAGTCGCAGGGTGTGCGGCGGCATCGCCTCCGGATGAAGCTCGATCATCGCACCGGATGCCCTGAGCTCCCAGATGAGACAATCGCAGCATTCCAGCGGGCGCCCGAAGAAGATCTGCCCGGTCTTGAAGGCAGGCCTCCAGGGCTCGTCCAAGCGCTCCTCGGCCATCGTGACCTCCTGACGAACCAGCCATCGCGTCCTGCGACGATCTGTATTCGCGTTCATTCCCCACGCGATTTCGGTATCAAACGTCACATCCGGCAGCGCGGCAGCGGTCTCGGGGCACAGGCCCACCGGGTCCGTTCGACGGCACCCGGCCGCGCGGATCCGGGCCCGGCGCGTCCCGCGCGGTCGAGCCTGCGGCGGGGGCCTCGATCGCCAGGGCCGGATCCCGCGTGGCGGCGGAGCCCATCGTGTTAACATTCTACAATCGGCCAGCAGCGCATTTAATTGTTTGTTAACTATTCTAAACAGTCTAGGCGGATCGGAATTGGATCGAGAGGGAGCAGAGGATCCGTGAGCGAGCTGCAGAGGCTTCTGAACGACCCTCGGTTTCGACCCGCAGACAAGACCCAGCGCGACTCCGGCGCCGGGCCCGAAACCAACCTCGGCAACGTCCTGCGCGTCGTCTCGTCGCTGCACGCACGGGCCGAGCTTCAGAAGCCGCCGGCCTCGCCGCAGGATTGGGACGCCCTCATCCTCCGGGTCCAGGCCGCAGCCCGCCAGGCCCGCGAGATCGAGGCGCAGGCCCGTGAGCGGGAGGCGCGCATCGAACAGGTGCTGGATCAGGTGCGTGAGGAGATCCAAGCCTCCAACGAGCGCGCCCGGACGGCGGAGATGCAGGCCCGCGAGGCACAGGTGCGCGCCGAGGCCCAGGTCCTCGCCGCGGAGGAACGCGCCAGGGCCGCCGAGGCCCGCGTCCGCGCCGCCGAGGACCGGGCGCGGCAGGCCGAGGAATGGCTGGAACGCGTCCAGCAGGCGATCCTGTCCGAATTCTCGGACCTCACCGATCAGGAGGCGGCATGAGCGGCGCCGCCCGGGCGCGGGCCGAGACGATGGAGTCCCATCCCCTGACCTACCCGGTCGGGCCTCGCGACGGCGACGCCGCGCCGATCGACCGGGTCGTCGCCCTGTTCTCCGGCGCCGCTTCGGCCGGGCCCGCGGCCGAAGCGGAGGCGGATGACTGGTCGGCCTCCCTGACCGCCGTGCGCGGCGTCGCAGCGCGGGTCCGCGGCCTGCAGGCGAGCGCCCGCGCGTCCGTCCGGGAGGCGCAGCATTCGGTGCGCGCGGCCGAGACGGCACGCCGCGCCGCGGAGGACCGGGCCCGCCACGCTGAATCGCTGCTGCGGGCGGCGCTCGAGCGGGCCGAGCAGGCCGAGGCGCAGGCCCGTGCGGCGGCCGAACGGGCCGAACGGGCCGAGGCCGAGCGAACGGAAGCGCGGGGGTGGCTGCGCCGGATGCACGAGTGCATGGTCAACGAATTCGGCGCCCTGTCCGAGGCCGCGGATCAGCCGTGAGCCGGCGCGCAGCGGCCCCCCGGCGTCCCGGCGGGCGCGACAGGCGCGGGCCGGACGACGCGGTTGCCGGCAGGGCCGTGACACCGACCGCAGGCTGCGCCCAGCCCTAGGCACCATCCGGCCGTGAGACACGGCGATGTCCGGTTGCAGATCTCGGACGCAGGCGTCGGACAGGCGCGGCGACAGGCCGTCTCCGGCGCGATCCACGCCGGGCGTGATCTCGGGGAGAGGCCGCCCCGCGACGGAGCGCACGAACGTGGCCTGCCCGGCCTGGGGATCGCGTCGGCCTGGGGATCGCGCGGGTTGATGCAGTCGTGAGCCGGCCTCCGGTCCGTCGCTCAGCGGATCCGTCCTCGAACAGCCATGCGACATCCCGATGCGGAGCGCCACGGCCGCAGATTCCGCCCGGACGGGGAGGCCCGACCGCGCAGGCGGTGACTGGAGCGGTGCAGCGCATGCAGATTTTGCCGCGGCCTCTTCAATATGACCGGCAACCTTAAGCTCACGAAAACAACTTTCGGACCAAAAGAGCCTGACCTCGTCGTCTCGACCTCGTCCGCCTGGCAGGATCGCCGTGACCCTCAGCCTCGTCCTCAGCACGTCCCTTCCGCTTCTCACCGGGGCGGTGGCCCTGTTGTGGGCCGGGTTCGTCGCCCCGGAGCGGGAGGAGCGTCCCGACGGGCCCGGCGCCCGCGACCTGCGCACGTGGTGAGCGGCGGGCGCCGGCCGAACACCGCCTGAGAGGCCCGCGGCCCCGTCCCGGATCGCTTCCGCGGGGGGCGTCCGGCGGGCTATGACGCGGCGGATGCCCTCGCGGCGAGGGCCGGTCACGGAGGCTCCCCATGGATCTCGGCTTGAGCGGGCGCCGGGCGCTCGTCTGCGCGGCGAGCAAGGGACTGGGCAGGGGCTGCGCCCTGGCGCTGGCCCGCGAGGGCGTCGCGGTGACGATCACGGCCCGCAACGCGGAGCTCCTGGAGCGGACCGCCGGGGAGATCCGCAGCGAGACCGGGGTCACCGTCACCGCCGTCGCGGGCGACATCGCCACCGAGGCCGGCCGGGCCGCGGCGCTCGCCGCCTGCCCAGAGCCCGACATCCTGATCAACAATGCCGGCGGGCCGCCCCCCGGCGACTTCCGCGACTGGGACCGCGACGCCTGGATCCGGGCGCTCGACGCCAACATGCTGGCGCCGATCGCCCTGATCCAGGCGACCGTCGACGGGATGATCGCCCGCAAGTTCGGCCGGATCGTCAACATCACATCCGGCGCCGTGAAGGCGCCGATCGAGCATCTCGGCCTGTCGAACGGCGCCCGATCGGGGCTGACGGGCTTCGTGGCCGGCCTCGCCCGGCAGACGGTGCGGCACGGGGTGACCATCAACAACCTGCTGCCCGGCCCCTTCGACACGGACCGGATCCGCAGCAACGCCGCAGCCGGCGCCGCCAAGGCGGGCACCACCGTGGAGGCGTTCCTGGAGGCGCGGGCGCGCGCCAACCCCGCCGGCCGGTTCGGGCACCCCGACGAGTTCGGCGCCGCCTGCGCGTTCCTGTGCAGCCGGCAGGCGGGGTTCATCACCGGCCAGAACCTGCTGATGGACGGCGGCGCCTATCCCGGCACGTTCTGACGGGCGGGGGCCCGCCCGGGCCCTCCGCTTGCATCGACGGCCCGCAACATCGCGCGGTGAGGATCATGAGCGTACGCGAGACCGTCGAGGCGCGGCTGGCCCGCATCGGGGAGGGGGACAAGGCGGTCTTCACCCGGCTCTACGCCGCCGAGGCCCGCGCGGCGGCGGACGCCGCCGACGCCCGCCGCCGGGACGGGATCTCCCTCGGCCCCCTCGACGGCGCGATGGTCTCGATCAAGGACCTGTTCGACGTGGCGGGCGAGACGACGCGCGCCGGCTCGATCCTGCTGGCCGACGGGGCGCCGGCGCGGGCCGATGCCCCGGTGGTCGCCCGCCTGCGCCGGGCCGGCGCGGTGATCCTGGGCAAGACCAACATGTCCGAGTTCGCCTTCTCGGGGCTCGGCCTCAACCCGCATTACGGCACCCCCGGCAACGCCGCCGATCCGGCGCGCATCCCGGGGGGCTCGTCCTCAGGCGCCGGGGTCTCGGTGGGGCAGGGGACCAGCGACATCGCGATCGGGTCGGATACGGGGGGCTCCGTCCGGATCCCCGCCGCGCTGAACGGCGTCGTGGGCTTCAAGCCGACCGCCTGCCGCGTGCCGCTGGACGGGGCCTTCCCGCTCTCCTACGCCCTCGATTCGCTGGGTCCGCTCGCCCGGACGGTGGCGGAATGCGCGGCCGCCGACGCCGTGATGGCGGGCGCGGAGCCCGTGCCGTTGGAGGCTTTCCCCGTCGCGGGCCTGCGCGTCGGCGTGCCGCGGGGCCTGCTGTTCACCGAGACGGAGCCGCTCGTGGCCGAGGCCTTCGAGCGCGCGCTGGCCTGCCTGTCCCGGGCTGGCGCCCGAATCGTCGACCACCCGATCGACGATCTCCTCGCCGCGATGGACGCGGCCATGCCGGACGGCTCTATCGCGGCGATCGAGGCCGCGGCGGTCCATGCCGACTGGCTGGACAGCGCAGCGTCCCGCTACGACCCGCGGGTCCACCGCCGCATCCTGGCCGGCCGGACCGCGACGGCGGCGCGCTACGTCCGGACGATGCGCCGGCGGGCCGAACTGATCACCGCCTTCGACCGGGTTCTCGCCCCCCTCGACGTGCTGGTCCTCCCGGCGACCGCCACCACGGCGCCGCTCACCGCCCCGCTGGAGGCGGACGACGCGGCGTTCCTGAACGCCAATCGCCTGATGCTGCGCAACACGGCGTTCGGCAATTTCTTCGATCTCACCGGCCTGTCGCTGCCGATGCCGGATCTCGCCCGGCCGGCGGGGCTGATGCTGCTCGCCCGCCACGGGCAGGACCGCCGCCTCCTGGCCCTCGGCGCCGGCATCGAGGCGGCGCTGGCGGGGTAGGGGGCTCCGCGCCGCTCCCGTCATCGCGAGCGCAGCGAAGCGACCCAGGGCAGCAGCGTGACCCCGGTGGACGTGGCGCGACCCTGGATTGCTTCGCTGCGCTCGCAAAGACGGCCACCGTACATCGGGAGCGCCCACGCATCCGGACACACTATCGCGGCCCCGCGCGCTGCGCCGCCGGGGGCATGGCCCAAACCTCACGCCGCCGGGGTGACGCGGGACGCCGCGAAGCCCGAACGCAACGTTGCTAAAGCCGGCTTCCCGGCGGCTGACCGGACCGACGCCCCGAGGCGCGTCACGGTGCATCGCGGCGGGCGTGCGGAGGAGCGGGCTCCGAACGCCTCGGGCCGCGGTGCCGGCCGGCCCGGTCCCGCGCATTGCCGGATGGCGTCCCATCGTGCACCCTGGCGGCGATCCCGGCCCGAACCGCGTCCTCCGGGGCTCGACCGCGCCGGGAGACCGGGACCGCCCGCGCCGGGGGGTGATCCCGATCAGGCCGACCGGCAGGGAGCCGCCGCATGAGCGCAGCCACGCCGTCGATCGTCGCGGACCGGGACGCCGGGTCCGGCGGAGGGATTCAGGAGGCGGTCCGGGCGATGCGCGTCGATCTGGCGGCCGCCTACCGGCTGATCCATCGGCTGGGCCTCGACGACAGCATCTACACCCACATCTCGGCGCGGCTGCCGGGGGACGGGCACCGGTTCCTGATCAATCCCTACGGGATGCGCTTCGAGGAGGTGACGCCGGAGAACCTCGTCACCGTCGATATCGACGGCCACGTGCTCGCGGACCCGATGGGGCTCGGCATCAATCCGGCCGGGTTCACGATCCACAGCGCCATCCACGCCGCCCGCGCCGACGCGATCTGCGTGCTGCACACCCACACGGTGGCGGGGGTCGCGGTCTCCTGTCAGGAGGAGGGGCTGCTGCCCCTGAACCAGTGGTCGATGCAGTTCACGGGGCGCGTCGCCTACCACGCCTACGAGGGCATCGCCCTCGATCTCGACGAGCGGCAGCGGCTGGTGGCCGATCTCGGCGACAAGCCCGTGATGGTGCTGCGCAACCACGGCCTGCTGACCTGCGGGCGCACGGTCGGCGAGGCGTTCCGGCTGATGCACAACATGGAGCGCTCGTGCCGGGCGCAGCTGGCGATCCAGGCGGCCGGCGCGCCGGTGATCCGGCCCTCCGCCGCCATCGCAACCAAGACCGCCGGGCAATACGCCGCCGGCTACGACCGCGTCGTCGTCCAGGGAGCGCCCGACAACGAATGGGCGGCGTTCAAGCGGATGCTGGCGCGGACCGATCCCGATGTCTTCGCGGCAGGGTGAGGCGCGACGTCGATCGGGTGGGATCCGCGCCCCCGCTTCCGGGCGGGCGGTTTCACCCGTCTTCCGCCGGCCATCAAAGTCGTGAGCGACGAGTGCCTGTCCCCTCTCCCTCGTGAGGCGGAGCGCGCGGCGCCGGCCGTGTGACGTCGGTCGCCTCTGCGGGGGAGGGGGACGCGTCGCCCCTCGGCCCACCCCTCACCCCTCCGTCCAGGCCCCGCTCGACCGGTAGGTCTGCTTCAGGAACGCGATGAAGGCCCGGGTCTTGGCGGGCACGAAGGCGCGGCTCGGATAGACCGCGAAGATGCCCGCCGAGGCCGCGGCCGTGTAGGCGGGCAGCACCACCTCCAAGAGCCCGCCGCGCAGCTCCGCGTGCACGTCCCAGGTGGAGCGGAGCGCGATCCCGAGGCCGCCGATCGCCGCCTCGCGCACCACCTCGTTGGAATGGGTGCGCAGGGGGCCCGACGCGGTGACCGTGCAGGGTCCCTCCGGTCCGATGAGGCGCCAGGGGTTCTGGTTCTCGGTGGCGAGGCACACATGGCCGCGCAGATCGTCCAGGGTCTGCGGTCGCCCCGCCACATCGAGGTAGCTCGGCCGCGCGCACAGAACCCGCCGCACCGGCGCGAGGCGCACCGCCGTCAGTCCGGAACTCTCCAGCGCGCCCACCCGGATGGCGAGGTCGTAGCCGCGCTCGATGATGGACTCGAAATCGTCGCTCAGCTCCAGGTTCAGCACGAGGTCGGGGTGGAGGGCGAAGAAGGCCCCCAGATGCGGGACGATGTGCAGGCGCCCGAAGGAACTCGGCGCCGTAACCCGGAGCGTCCCCCGCGCCCGCGTGGCGTTCTGCGAGACGAGGCTTTCGGCCTCCGCGATGGCGTCGACGATCGGGGCGATCCGCTCGAAGAACGCCGCGCCGATATCGGTCGGCGCCAGCCGCCGCGTGGTGCGGTGCAGCAGGCGCACGGCGAGCCGCTCCTCCAGCCGCTTCAGCCGCTTCGAGACCACCGCCACCGACAGGCCGAGTTCCGACCCGGCCCGGGTCAGGCTGCCGGTCCGCACCACCCGGGCGAAGATCTCCAGGTCGCTCTGGTCGTTCATTTTCAACGCTGCGGAAAAAATCAAATCCCTTTTGCCGCCTTTTCGGCGGGTGCCAAGCGGTCTATCGCCGTGAGATCAAAAAAATTTCACGGGCCGTTCGACTTTTTCTGACGCACGGCGCCCCATTTCCCAGAGGATCGCATGTCGAATCTCGTCGTCGCCGAGGATCTCCGCACCTTCCTGTCCGAGGAGGCGCTGCCTGGAACCGGCCTCTCGGCCGACCGGTTCTGGTCGGGCTTCGCGGCGATCGTCCGCGACCTCGCACCGCACAATCGGGCGCTGCTCGACCGGCGCGACGGCCTCCAGGCCGACATCGATTCCTGGCACCGCGACCATCGCGGCCTGCCGCACGAACCGGCCGCCTACGCGGCCTACCTCACGCAGATCGGCTACCTGCAGCCGGAGCCCGACGCTGTGCGGGTGACCACCGAGAACGTGGACGCGGAGATCGCGCAGATCGCCGGGCCCCAGCTCGTCGTGCCGATCTCGAACGCCCGCTACGCGCTCAACGCCGCCAATGCCCGCTGGGGCAGCCTCTACGACGCCCTCTACGGCACCGACGCGATCCCGCAGGACGGCGACCTCGCCCCAGGCACCGGGTTCAACCCGGCCCGGGGCGCCGCCGTGGTGGCCAAGACCAAGGCCCTCCTCGACGCGACCGCCCCGCTCAGCGTCGGCTCCTGGGCGGATGCGGTGGGCTTCTCGGTGACGGGCGGCCGCCTCGCCGTTGCTCTCGGCGCCGGACGGAGCGCCGGCCTGACCGGCACGGCGGACCTCGCGGGCTATACCGGCGCCCCCGAGGCGCCGACCGCGCTCCTGCTGCGCCACAACGGCCTGCACGTCGAGATCGTCATCGACCGGACGAGCCCGATCGGCCGCACCGACCCCGCCGGCATCGCCGACGTGGTGCTGGAATCCGCCCTTTCGACCATCATGGACATGGAGGATTCGGTCGCCGCCGTGGACGCGGCCGACAAGGTCGCGGTCTATCGCAGCTGGCTCGGCCTGATGCGCGGCGACCTCGTGGCCACCCTGTCCAAGGGCGGCCGCACCGTCGAGCGGCGGCTTGCCGCGGACCGCACCTACACGGCGCCCGACGGGGGAAGCCTGACCCTGCCGGGGCGGTCGCTGATGCTGGTCCGGCATGTCGGCCATCACATGTACACCGACGCCGTGACCCTCGACGGCGCCGAGATCCCCGAGACGCTCCTCGACGCGGCGGTGACCGCGCTGATCGCCCTGCACGACCTGAACGGGACCGGCTCCTTGCGCAACAGCCGGACGGGCTCGGTCTACATGGTCAAGCCGAAGCTGCACGGCCCCGACGAGGTCGCCTTCGCGGTGGAGCTGTTCGGGCGGGTCGAGGCCCTCGTCGGGCTCGCGCCGCGGACGCTCAAGATCGGCGTGATGGACGAGGAGCGGCGCACGACGCTCAATCTGAAGGCGGCGATCGCCGCCGCGGCGGACCGGCTGTTCTTCATCAACACCGGCTTCCTCGACCGGACCGGGGACGAGATCCACACCTCCCTGGAGGCCGGTCCGGTGGTCCGCAAGGACGCGATGAAGGCGACCGCCTGGATCAAGGCCTACGAGGACGGGAACGTCGATGCCGGCCTCGCCTGCGGCCTGCCGGGCCACGCGCAGATCGGCAAGGGCATGTGGGCCGCCCCCGACCAGATGGCGGCGATGCTGGAGGCGAAGGGCGCCCACCCGGAAGCCGGCGCCAACACCGCCTGGGTGCCGTCGCCGACGGCGGCCACGCTCCACGCGCTGCACTACCACCGGACGGATGTCCGCGCCCGCCAGGCGGATCTGGCCGGCCGGGCGCCCGCGACCCGGGACGCCATGCTGACCCTGCCCCTCGCCGAGGGCGCCTTTGCGCCGGAGGCGATCCGGGAGGAGCTCGACAACAACTGCCAGGGGATCCTGGGCTACGTGGTCCGCTGGATCGACCAGGGCGTCGGCTGCTCGAAGGTGCCGGACATCCACGAGGTCGGCCTGATGGAGGACCGCGCCACCCTGCGGATCTCCAGCCAGCACATCGCCAACTGGCTGCGCCACGGGATCGTGGACCGGGCGCAGGTCGACGCGGCGTTGCGGCGGATGGCGGCGGTGGTCGACCGCCAGAACGCGGGCGATCCGGCCTACCGGCCGATGGCTCCGGGCTTCGACGGCCCGGCCTTCCGGGCCGCGGAGGCCCTGGTGTTCGAGGGCGCGCGCCAGCCCAACGGCTACACCGAGTTCGTGCTGCACCGGTTCCGCCGGGAGGCGAAGCGCCGGCAGGCCGACGGTCGGGCGGCCTGAGGCCGTCTCGCGGCCTGCGATCCGCCCGAGCGCGACCCGATCCCGAGGCGCCGGAGCGCAGCGGGGGCCTCGCAGGAGGACTCGCAGGAGGCCTTCGGGGATCACCGCGTTTCCCCGCATCCGCCTTCGAGGCCGGGGAACGCGGGCGCCAGGATCAGGGGCCGGGTTCGACAAGCGATCGTCGCCCCGCGGCGCGCCCTCCCGCATTTCTGAGGGCCGGCGCCCGCCGGGGGGGGGCGCCGGCCGGCCAGGCCGGGTTCCCCGATCCGCGGGCCGGTCACCCGCGGCCGCTCAGCGGCGCTTGCGCGTCATCACGTAGACGAGGAGATTCGCCACCGCCCGGTAGAATTCCGCCGGGATTGCCTGATTGATCTCCACGTGGTCGTACATCGCCCGGGTCAGGGCCTTGTCGACGACCACCTCGATCCGGTTCCTCTCGGCGATCTCGCGGATGCGCAGGGCGATCAGGTCCGCCCCCTTGGCCAGCACCACCGGGGCGTCGCTCTCGCTCTGATCGTAGCGCAGCGCGATGGCGTAGTGCGTCGGGTTCGCCAGGATCATCGTGGCGCGGGGCACCGCCGCCATCATCTGCTTGCGCAGCCGGTCCTGCGCCAGCGAGCGCAGCCTGGCCTTCACAAGCGGGTCGCCCTCGAGCTGCTTGAACTCGTCCTTCAGCTCCTGTCGCGACATCCGCAGGTCACGCTGCCAGCGCAGGCGGGACCAGACCAGATCGCCCGCCACCAGCGCGATGGTCGCCACGCTGACGGCCGAGATCAGGCGGACCGACAGGGTCAGCAGGAACTCGGGCAGGCCGATCGGATCCACAAACATGGCGTCCACGATCTCGTACCGGTCTGCGCGCAGAACCATGAAGGACATGCCGCCGATCGCCAGAAACTTGAAGAGGCTCTTTCCGAACTCGACGAACCCCTGTGTACTGAAGATCCGCTTCCAGCCGCTCGCGGGCGAGATGCGAGACCATTGGGGCTGGATGCGATCAAACACGATGCGGGGCGCGTTCTGAAAGATCGAGGCGGCGATCCCGGCAACGAGCAGGATCACCAGAACCGGCAACAGGAACCGGCCCATTTCCAGGGCCAGGGCGTGAACGAGGCGCTTGGCGTCCGGGCTGGTCTCCACGCTGAAGTTGCGCGGCTGCTCGAGGAGCAGGGTGAGCCGCCGCACGAATGCAGCCCCCTGATCCCGCACCACGAACACGAGGAAGACCAGCAGGCCCATGATCGAGGCGAAGACCGGGGCCTCGCGCGAGAAGGGGGTATTGCCCTGCGCGACCGCGTCGCTGATCTTCTTCTCGCTGGCCGCCTCGGTTTTGCTCTCCTTGTCATCCGACATCGCGGCAGTCCCGCTCAGCGGATGTAGGTCTCATCCGAATCCGCCGAGCTGAGTTCGATCTCGCCTCGGGCGGCCATCTCGAGCGCCTGATCGGTGATCGCGCGGCGGGCCTCGTGCACATCCCGCTGCGAGGCGGGCTCGCCGCCCTCGAGTTCGTGCTCCACCAGGCGCCGCGCGCGGGCCGTCAGGGCACTGAGCACGACGTTGCGCAGCTGTCCGCTCGTGCCCTTGAGCGCCAGGATGACCTTCTCGTGGGGGATCTGGTCGAACAGGGTCGTGCGGGCCCGCGGTGTCAGGTTGATGATGTCGTCGAAGGTGAAGAGCAGGCTCTTCAGGATCTCCGCCGATTTCGGGCGCGACTGCGTGAGGTTGTCCAGGACCTCCTCCATGCTCTGGCGCTCCATCTTGTTGATGATGTCGGCCATGCGCGAATGGGTATCCGCCGCGGCGTTGCGCGCCAGATTGATCATGAAGTCCTCGTGGATGGTCTGTTCGATCATCTTCATCGTGGTCTCGACGATCGGCTTGAACGTCAGCATGCGCCGCATGACCGCGTTGCGCATCGGCGCCGGGAGCTGGGCCATCACCTTGGCGGCACAGGCCGGCTTGACCTTCGACAGGATCAGGGCCGCGGTCTGCGGATGTTCCTTGATCAGGTAGGCGGCAAGAGCCGTCTCCGAGCCGTTCGAGATCCGGTCCCAGATCGACCGCTCCCCCCCGCCGAGCACATCGGCCATGATCTCGGCGATCTGCTCCGGAGGCAGGACCCCCTCCAGCAGCTTCTCCATCTCGCGGGCCGTCCCGATCAGGTTCGCCCCGTCGGCGAAGAAGGCCGCCAGCTGCTCGACGATCGTCTCGAGTTGCGGCTTGGGGACGGGTCCGAGCTGCGAGACGGCGCGCGTGATCTGCTTCAGTTCGGCCTGGTCGAAATACTTGACGAGCCGGCTGGCCGTCGTCTTCTTCATCGCGATGAGGACGGCCGCGACCTCCTCGGCAGGGGTCAGCACTCTTCGACCGACTTTGGTCATGGAACCTGCGGCCATGGCGCTGCTTCCTCTCAGCCGTTGGAATCGGCCGCTGCGGGACCGACGATTTCGGTGAGGGACACGCCGAAGCGGGAATTGTCGTCCTCGACCACGACGACTTCGCCCCGGGCGATGACGCGGCCGTTCACGACGACGTCGACCGGTTCGCCCACGCGATGGTCCAGGGGAACGATCGCTCCTCGGCCCAGCTTCATCAGGTTGGCGACCGGCATCGTGGCCGATCCGAGGACCACCTGCATCAAGACCGGAATCCGGAGGATGGAATCGAGATTCCGGCCATGGCCCAAGCGCTCGTCCTGCGCCCGCTGGCCGTCGGCATGCGCCTCGATCTTGGCGAACAGGCTGTCGCTATGCCCACTCCCGGTCCCGGACTCGACATTCACGTGGTCTGCGGGGGATGACATCAAACGCTCCTCAAGGATGGGACGATTCGCGGCCGAGCCGCACCGGGACCGGCGGTCGCGGGGGAGGGTGGCCACGTCGGCTGAGCCGGCATCAGGCGCTCGTCAGGTTGCCGCCGACGGCAGGTTCAGGGCTCGCATCGCCGGGCTGTGCCGCGTTCGCCAGCCTGATCCGCTCCGCCTTCAGCTCGGCCAGGGCCACCTTGGCGCACTCGATCTCGCGGCTCAGATCTTCGAGGACGACACGCCCGTCCTGGGCGAAGGACTGGACGGCGTTGCTCGCGCCGACGAGGGCGGACGCGCTCCAATCGACCATGTCGCGGTACTGGGCATGATACCGATCGAGCCGCTTCAGCCGCATGTACATCGGTACGAGGCAGGCGGTCGTCGCGACCAGGGCCGCGAACAGCAGGGCCTCAGCGAGAGAGAACATCATCGATAAATTCCTGATCCTGATCGATGAAGCGGTCCACGCGCAGGACGACGCCGCCCTCCTCCTGCCCGACATCGCACCAGAACAGATCGCGGTCGTTGCCGACCAGCTTGACACGGCTGCGCGGGGTCGCCCGCAGTTCTAGCACCTGGCCCACGCTGAGCTCGGCGATCTCGCCGAGCGTCAGCTGCTTCTCCTCCAGGATCGCCTTGAGGGTCACCGGCGTCTTCTGCACCTCGCCGGCGATCTGCTTCGTCCACCGGGAGTCCCGGGCGGAGGTCTCACCCACCAGGATCCGCGCCAGGCTCTGCCGCATCGGATTCAGGACGGATTGCGGGATGACGATGAACATCTCTCCGCCGCGATTGAGCGCCTGCAGGACGAACTTCGCCGCCACCGCTTGGTTGTTCCGGCGGCCGATGACGGCGAAATCCATTCGCAGCTCCGTCCGCTCGAGCTTGAACGGCGTGTCCGCCACCAGCGCGAATGCGGACTGCATCGCCTTGCCGATCTGCTCGAAGAGGCGCTGCGCGATCCGCATCTCGATATTCGAGAAGGATCGTTCCTCGTCGAGCGGCGGTTCGGAGCCGTCGGCACCGAGGAGCGCCTCCACCATCGTGAAGATGAAGTCGCGGTCGAAACCGACCAGGATGTGACTGTCCCATTCGGGCGCCTGGAAGATGCCGGCGACCGCGTTCGCCTCGTAGGGCTCCAGGATGTCTCCGAACCGCTGGCTCTCGACATTGCTCAGCGAGAAGTAGACCGGGGAGGCCGCAAGGTGGCGGAGCTGCTCCGCGCAGAACGTCGCGGCCCGGTCGAGGATCACGTGCAGCATCGGGAGGCGATCGAGGGAGAGCCCTGCGGCGTCCAGGAGCCGATCCCGGATGTCGTTGGCGACCGGTTGTTTGTCCATGATCAAGCCGCCTCACGCAGGGCGCTCTCGCTGCGCGGCGCGCCCGTGATCGTCGCGTTCTCCACCTCGTCGATCGTCGGCCGGTAGGCCGCCGTGATGGCCTTGCGGCCATGCTCGACGGCGATCTGGGGCAGCGCGCCGTTCATGAAGGCCAGCAGGGTCTGCTTGACGATGATGAAGACCCGGGCCTGCGCCTCGCGGGTCGCCTTCACCTTGTTGGCGAGCGGCGCCACGACGCTGTAGGAGACGAGAATGCCGGTGAAGGTGCCCACCAGGGCGGCCCCGATCAGGCTTCCCAGCAGGGCGGGGGATTGGTCGAGCGCCCCCATCGCCTTCACGATACCGAGGATCGCCGCCACGATCCCCAGGGCCGGCAAGCCGTCGGCCATGCTCATCAGCGCGAAGTAGACCTTCAGCTTGTCGCCGCGGTGCGTCGCGATCTCCTCCTCCATCAGCGCCTCGATCTCGTAGGGCCGCGCATTGCCGACCAGAATGAGACGGACATAGTCGCAGATGAACAGCGTCAGTTCCTGGTCGCGGGCCACGCGCGGATAGGCCTTGAAGATCTCGGACTCATCCGGTCTGTCCAAGTGAGTTTCGACCTCGTTGCGCGGCTTTGACCGAAGTTCCCGTGTCAAAGCGAACAAAAGGCCGAGCAAGGAAAGGTAATCCTCCTGTCTCGGCTCCCGAGCGAACAGAGCATCCCGGACCGCACCGGCGGTGTCCATCACCACCCGCGCCGGGTTGGCGACGATGAACGCACCGATCGCGGCGCCCCCGACAATGATGAATTCGAAAGGCTGCCAGACCACCATGAGGTGGCCGCCCATGGCCCAGAAGCCGCCCGCGACACAGACCATCGCGGTCAGCAAGCCGATGATAACACCCACGTAGCGCCTCGACGTCGTATGGATCGCTACACCGGGCTGTAGACGGTCATGCTTGCGTCGGGCTGGAGCGATCTCGCAGCGCTCAAACGCAACACGTTTCGAGATCGACCGTGCAAGGCCCAGACAAGCTCCCGGCCCTAGGGCTGACGCCCAGCATCCGCGGCCTGTACATCTGCAGCGGTCGATATATCGGCAATCCGAATTCTTG
Source organism: Methylobacterium sp. XJLW (assembly GCF_003254375.1). Lineage (NCBI taxonomy): Bacteria > Pseudomonadati > Pseudomonadota > Alphaproteobacteria > Hyphomicrobiales > Methylobacteriaceae > Methylobacterium > Methylobacterium sp. XJLW. Next base: position 4,908,930 of record NZ_CP016429.1, read on the forward strand.
TTAATTCGTTCTGAACCCGATCCAACAAGATCAGGAACCCGGACATGACATCAACTTATCTTAATTACAAGATTATATCTAGAGATATTACAAAAAATCTGAGCGAAAAAGCGTCGGAAAAGGCAAATTCTCGAGAGATAAAATATTACTCTGATCATATTTCCGAAATAAAATCAGTCGATGATTTCATCGGCAATGCGCGCATCTTCAATTTCGCCATGCAAGCCTTCGGCTTAGATGACATGGCTTACGCCAAGGGATTCATGAGAAAGATCCTGGCAGGGCCGCCTGACGCGAACGGAATGCGCTTGGTCGATCGCATTCAAGATGCGCGATTTCGAGAATTTGCGAACGCCTTCGACTTCCAAACCCACGGCGCCAACACAACGCAGCGTGCCGAGGCCAGGCAGGCACCGATCGATTCTTATGTCCGCCAGAAGCTCGAGAGCGATGCCGGCCAGCAAGACGAGGGCACACGCCTAGCCCTGTACTTCAAGCGCCAGGCGGGAACGATTAGGTCCGCGTTCGGCATCCTGGCCGACAAGGCTTTGGCGGAAGTCGTTCGAACAGCCCTTGGACTCCCTCCCGAGATGGCGATGAGCAACCTTGATGCTCAGGCCGCCCTGATAAACCGGAAGCTCGACATCGCGAGCTTCAAAGATACGGAAAAACTCGACAAATTCATCAAGCGCTTCACGATCATGTGGGATCAGAAGAACGATACGGCATCGACGCCGACGCTGTCGCTCTTCGGCGGGTCCGATTCGGGCTTCGACACCGGGCTCCTGCTCAAGCTGCAATCCATCCGGCTGGGGGGGCACTGACATGCAGGCGTCGCTTTACGTCACGCTGTCCGCCCAGATGGCGCTCGAACAGCGCCTGAACACCGTGGCGACCAACGTCGCCAATCTCGGGACCGCCGGCTACCGTGCGGAGGAGGTCAAGTTCGAGACGATCCTGTCCGAGGCGGGCGGGCGCGAGGTCGCGTTCACGACGCCGGGCGAGACCTTCCTGTCGCGCAAGGCCGGACCGCTCATCAAGACGGATTCGCCCCTCGACGTCGGCGTGCAGGGGGACGGCTGGCTGGCCGTGCGGGGTCCAGGAGGTCCGGTCTATACCCGCGACGGCCGGATGCAGGTCACGGCGGCCGGCGACCTGCAAGATCTGAGCGGGCGCCCGATCCTGGACCCCGGCGGTTCGCCCCTGACCGTCGATCCGGAAGGGCCCCCGATCACGATCGGACAGGACGGGATCATATCCCAGGGCACCAATCAGATCGGCGCACTCGGCGTGTTCCGTCTGGACCCGGCCGCGAAACTCACCCGTGTCGCCGGCGGTGCCGTCGCGTCGGACAGGCCGGGCCAGCCGATCCTGGACTTCAATCAGCGCGACGCGACCACGGTCCGGGTCCAGCAGGGATTTCAGGAGGGGGCCAACGTCAATCCGGTCATGGAGATGTCCCGGCTCATCGAGATCACGCGCACCTTCCAGAATGCGGCCGCCGCGGTGGCCGAAACCGAATCCTCGCTGCAGGACGCGATCCGCGGCCTCGGCCCCAGCGCGTAAGCGACCGCCATCGTGGACTCCACAAGGCTGCCGCGTGCTGAGATGAGCATGAACGCCCTCGACCGGCTCGCCCGCGCGCTGGAGGACCGGGACGATCATCCCCTCGTCAGAGTCGGGGGAGTCGTCCGGGAGATCGGGTTCGGCCATTGCCGCATCCGCATCAACACCCCCCTACTGAGGCTCGGCGATCGGATGCAGATCGAGACCGGCGGGCGGAATCTCGACGGCGAGGTCGTGCGGATCGACGAAGACGGGGCGATCCTCAAGCCGTTCGAGAGCCGGATCGGCGCCGGCCTCGGATCGCCCGCCTATCGCGTGCCGACCTCGGATCCCCGACCCTGCGAGGACTGGAAGGATCGCGTCATCAACGCCCTGGGGCAGCCCATCGACGGAAAGGGGCCGTTGGCCAAGGGCGCGCGGGCGATGCCGCTGGATGCCGATCCTCCGCCCGCGATGCTGCGGTCCCGGGTGAACCGGCCGCTTCCGACCGGCGTGCGGGCCATGGATCTGTTCACGCCGCTCTGCGCGGCGCAGCGCATCGGCATCTTCGCGGGCTCCGGGGTCGGGAAGACCACGCTGCTGTCCATGCTGGCCCGCTGCTCCGGATTCGACGCCGTGGTCGTCGCCCTGGTCGGCGAGCGCGGGCGCGAGGTTCGGGAGTTCCTCGAGGGCCCTGTCCAGGACAGCCGGTCCCGGTCGGTGGTCGTGGTCGCCACGGGCGACGAGAGCCCGATGATGCGCCGGCAGGCGCCGAAGCTCGCGTTCGCCGTGGCCGAGTATTTTCGCGATCAGGGCCAATCGGTCCTGCTCATCCTCGATTCGGTCACGCGCTTTGCCCATGCCGCCCGGGAGGTGGCCCTCGCGGCCGGCGAACCGCCAGTGGCACGGGGCTATCCGCCGAGCGTGTTCGGCGATCTGCCGCGTCTGCTGGAACGGGCCGGGCCGGGGACCGAGGGCGGCGGCACGATCACCGGCATCTTCTCGGTCCTGATCGACGGAGACGACCACAACGACCCGGTAGCCGACAGCATCCGCGGCACCCTCGACGGCCATATCGTCCTCGACCGGGCGATCGCAGATCAGGGCCGCTATCCGGCGATCAACCTGCTCGGCTCGATCTCACGCCTGGCCGACGTCGTGTGGACCCTGCAGCAGCGCGAACTCGTCCGCATGCTCAAGAGCCTGGTCGCGCGCTTCGAGGATTCCCGGGACCTGCGCCAGATGGGGGGATACCAGGCCGGAGCGGATCCGGAACTCGACCAAGCCGTCGTCTTGGTCCCGAAGATCTATGCGGCCCTCCGGCAGGATCCCACCGAGCCGCGCAGCCTCGACGCCTTCCTGGACCTCGCGAACGCGTTGCGAACCTGATCAACGGAGGCATGGGGCGGACCCGGATCCGAGGGGGAGGGTCGATCGCCCGTGCCGATGGCAGGGCGTCACGAGGATCCGCGTCGCTCGCCGGCGTAGGTTCAGAACAGCCGGTCGGAAAGCTTCGCGCAAGCGATCTCTGATCAGAGTCGGCCGAACATGATCAAACAACGGGGACGTTCGTTATGGGACTTTATGGTGTGCTGAACAGCGGCGTCTCCGGAATGAACGCCCAAACCAATCGACTTGGAACGGTTGCTGACAATATCCAGAATCAGAATACAACCGGGTACAAGCGCGCATCAACCGAGTTCTCGTCGCTCCTGATCGATCCGAACCCGGGATCCTACGAGTCCGGATCGGTCGACACGATCGTGCGACATGCGATCACGAGCCAGGGCACGAGATCCGCGACGACGTCCGCCACCGACCTCGCCGTCAACGGCAACGGGTTCTTCGTCGTCAAGGATCCCGGCGGCAGGACTTACCTGACCCGAGCCGGGAATTTCATCGAAGACGCGACAACCAAGGATCTCGTGAATGCAGCCGGCATGCACCTGATGGGCTACAGCCTGGCCTCGGGCGATCCGAAGGTCTCGCTGAACAGCTATGACGGGCTTGTGCCCGTCAACACGGCCAGCCTGTCCATGCAGGCCCGCCCCTCCACCATCGGAACGATCAGCGGCAACCTTCCTGCCGACGCGGCGATCGTCACGGGCGGGGCGAATTTCACGAAGGCGACCAGCATAACCACCTATGACAATCTCGGCCACGCCGTTGTCGTCGATCTGTACTTCTCGAAGACGGCATCCAACACGTGGCAGGTCTCGGCCTACGATTCCAGCAAACCCGCTAACTTTCCCGGATCACCGCTCGGCCAGACAAATCTGACGTTCGACAGCAATGGCAAAATTCAAGGCCTGCCGAAACTGAATTTTACTGTTCCAAAGGGCCAGCCCGTGTCTATCGACATGGCCAACATGACGGCTTTGGCAGGCGAATACACGATCACGGGGGGCGCCAACGGAAGCGCCCCGATGAGCGTCGTGGGAACGGACATCGACCGGGACGGGACGGTGTACGCCGTCTATCAGGACGGCAAGAAGGCGGCGGCCTTCAAGGTCCCGCTCGCCACTGTCGAGAGCCCGGACAATCTGAGTCCGCAGGCCGGCAATGTCTTCGATACCACCCCCAGTTCGGGCACGCCTCAGATCGGCTTCGCCACCGTCGGCGGCCGCGGGCAGATCCTGAAGGGCACGCTCGAAGAATCGAACGTCGATCTCGGAACCGAGCTGGCAACGATGATCCAATCGCAGACCAGCTACGGCGCCAATTCCAAAGTGTTTCAGACCGGCGCCGAAATGCTCGAACTCCTCGTGAACCTGAAGCGCTGAGCTGGAATAGAGGACGTTCCACATGGGCCTTTCCGTTGCACTGAACGCCGCGCGCGGATCCCTGCTCGCCAACGCGACCCAGACCGACGTCGTGTCGCGGAACATCGCCGGGGCCCACGATCCGGCCTATTCGCGAAAGATCGCATCGCTCGTCACGACGGACGGGCCGGTCCGGGTCGTCATCAACCGCGCCAGCAACACGGCGTTGTTCGATCGGATGATGAGCAGCACGTCGGAACTCGCCGGCTATGAGGCGATCCTGACCGGGCTCACCACGCTGGAGGGTACGGTCGGCGATACGGACGCGCAGCGCTCCATCGCCGCAAAGGTCGGTATCCTGAACTCGGCACTGGGCGATGCCGCCAACCAGCCGAACGACGTGAATCTGGCGAAGGCAGCCGTTGCGGCCGCGCGGGACCTCGCGCGCGCGCTGAACCAAGCGAGCGACACGGTGCAGGCCGCCCGGCTGAGCGCCGACCAGGAGATCGCCGAGTCCGTCGCCACGATCAACGACCTGCTCGGAAAGTTCGACGCGGCCAATAAGGCCGTCGTCCTCGGGACGGCGCGCGGGGACGATATCAGCGATGCGCTCGACAACAGGGACAAGATCCTCACCCAGTTGTCCCAGGAGATCGGCATCAGCACGGTCGTCCGTGAGAACAACGACATGGCGATCTACGCCGATAACGGCTCGCCCCTGTTCGAAAGACAGCCTCGGACGGTCACCTTCGAACCGACATCCGCCTTCGCGGCCGGGACGACCGGCAAGGCGGTGTTCATCGACGGGATGCGCGTGACCGGCAACGGCTCCCTGATGCCGCTGCAATCCGGCCGGATCGTGGGACAGATGACGATCCGCGACGAAGTCACGGTCACGTATCAGAAGCAGCTCGACGCCATCGCCGCCGGATTGATCAACGCCCTGTCGGAGACGGACAAGACGTCCGCGATCGGTGCGGCCCGGGCCGGCCTGTTCACCTATCCCGGCGGCCCGGCGCTTCCCGGGGCAGGCATTACGGGGCTCGCCCACACCATCCGCGTCAACGCCGCAGCCGATCCCGAGCAGGGCGGCAACCCGTTCACGCTGCGCGACGGCGGCATGAATGCGGGGGCGCAATATCTGTACAACGACACGCAGGCTGCCGCCTTCTCCGATCACTTGAACGCCTTGCGCGCCGCCCTCGGCGCGGAGCGACCCTTTGCGGCGGCCTCGGAACTGCCGGCCTCGGCATCCCTGCAAACCGCCGCGGCGGCGTCGGCGAGCTGGCTCGAAGCCGCCCGCAAGGCTGCGTCCCTCCAGGTCGACAAAGAATCAGCGGTGCTGGACAGCGCATCGACCGCGCTCTCGAACACCACCGGCGTGAACCGCGACGAGGAAGTCGCCTCGATGCTGCAGCTCGAGAAATCCTACGCGGCGTCCGCCAAGCTTATCGCGACCGTCAATGCGATGATCCAGTCTCTCCTTGATGCCGTGAGGTAGCGTCATGAAAACGAGCTACATCTCTACCGCCACGCTCTGGAACTCGCCCCGCGCCGGCGCCGCCCGGCTGGAGGCGGAGATCGCGAAGGCGAATGCCGAAATGGTGCAGGGCGGCCGATACGCCGATGTCGGCCTTGAGCTCGGCCACAGGACCGGAACAGACATCAATCTGAGACAGGAGGTCGACGACCTCAAGGCGCAACAGAGCCGCAACAACATAACCGGGCTCCGGGTCAGCGGCACCTACGATGCGCTGACCCAGATCCGGACGGACAGCGAGTCCTTTCTCGCCCTCGTCACCCCTGGAAAGCTGTTCAGCAGCAACGGGGCCGAGACGGTCAAGGAGGCGTCATCGCGACTCTCGGCGCTGATCGCGCATCTGAACTCCGCCGTCGCGGGCCAATTCCTGTTCTCCGGAATCGATACCGACCGACGCCCGATCGCGGATACGCAATCCGTGCCGCCGGCGGCTGCCAAGCTAGCCTTCGCGCAGGCGTTCCAAGCCGCCTTCGGCTTCGCGCCCGGAACGCTGCCGGCCGCGACCAACATCACGGCGACACAGATGCAGGCCTTCCTCGACGGCCCCGCATCCGCGCTCTTCGCCGACCCTCAATGGGGTGCAACATGGTCCGGTGCGTCGAACGTCAACATCCTCAGTGAACTCGCTGGCGGCGAAACGGCGGAGACATCCGTCAATGCCAACGTTCAGGCCGTTCGACAGCTCGCAATGCTGTATACGGTCGGTTCCGAAATCGGGCTGACCAGCCTCGCTCCATCGACGCAGTCGATCGTGTACGACAAGATGCGGGACTTGGCGAGCCATGCCGCATTCAACCTGACGCAGATCCAAGCCAGTGTCGGCATCGTTCAATCCAGAATGAAAGCCGCCGACAACCTGCTCGATTCCAAGATAAAATTCCTGACCCTCGGATACAGCAATCTCGAGAGCGTCGATCTCGCAGAACTCAGGACACGCCAGGAAAACCTGAAAGCCGACCTTCAGGTCTCGTACAGCCTGACGAGCGAGATGAGACGGATCAGTCTGATCGATTACGTCTGACAGTTTCGGATACGGTTTTGACCGCCGGGCGGCACGCCAAGCGACGGCACATCACTGCGGCAACGCTTCAATTCGATAGGCAGATCGGCAATGTACGGCGCGTCCTACGCGGAAGCCTACACGGAAGTCTTGGACGATTCACCCACCCTCGCCCGGGAGCGGGAACGGGCGGCCTTCGATCGGGCCATCGCTCTGATGAAGGAGGCCGAGGCCGCCCCTGCATCGGCGGAACTGCGTCAGGAGGCCATCAGCTTCCTGCAGCGCCTCTGGAGCATGCTCATCGATGATCTCGCCAATCCCGAGAACGCGCTGCCGGCGCAATTGCGGGCGGACCTGATCTCCATCGGATTGTGGAACTTGAGCCAGACCGACCAGATCCTCCGCGGCGATGCGACGGGGTTCGAGGCGCTCATCTACGTCAATACGCTGATCCGCGATGGTCTCCAATGAGCCGCTCGATCAATCTCAGCCTGCGAGGCCAGGAGCGTGTAAAGGGCGGACCAATTTTAGGCCGCCGTGGCGGAGTAAAACCAGGCCACGGACTGCGGACAGCCTGAACGATGAAGGGGCCCGATCGGGCCTCTTCATCGTTTGTCGCGGATCGTGAGGTCAGGCTGGCCGGATCTCGCCCGTCGCGGGATCAGGGTCATCAAGGGTGGCCTGGTTTTGCTCCGCCCTGTCTGTGCGGCCCCGCCGGCTGCGGGAGGATCTGAGGCGGTAGCTGTCTCCGTTCAGGCTCAGGATGCTGACGTGATGGGTCAGCCGATCCAGCAGCGCACCGGTCAGCCGCTCCGAGCCCAGGACCGAGGTCCAGTCCTCGAACGGAAGGTTCGAGGTCACCACCGTCGAGCCGCGCTCGTAGCGCTGGGACAGGACCTCGAACAAAAGCTCGGCCCCGTCGGCGACAGCGGCACGTAGCCGAGTTCATCGACAATCAGCAACTTCACCGCGGCCAGCTCCCTCTGAAGCCGGAGCAGGCGGCGCTCGTCACGCGCCTCCATGAGCTGGTTGACCAGCGAGGCCGCCGTGGTGAACGTGACCGAGAAGCCCTTCTGGCAGGCTGCCAGTCCGAGAGCCAGGGCGATGTGCGTCTTGCCGGTGCCGGAGTTGCCGAGCGCGATGACGTTCTCCCGACCGAGGACGTAGCCGCAGCGCGCCAGCTCCAGCACGAGCATCTTGTTCAGGCTCGGGATGGCGGCGAAGTCGAAGGTGTCGAGGCTCTTCACCGCCGGGAAGCGTGCCGCCCGGATCCGGCGCTCGACCATGCGCCGTTCGCGGTCGATCAGTTCCAGCTCAACCAGCCGCAGCAGATAGCGGGGTGGTCGAGGCCGCTCCGGGCGCAGTCCCGGGCGACCTTGTCGTACTCGCGCAGGACCGTCGGCAACTTCAACTGCTTGAGGTGATGGGCGAGCAGGACGCCCGGTGTCGTCTCATCGCCGCTCACGCTCATGCCGCCACCTCCGGCACCAGCACCGTGTAGTCGGCGGCCATCGTCGCGCGCACCGCAGGCCGGGGCAGATGCGGGTAGGCCGACAAGTCGAGCCGAGGCGGCCGCCGTTCGAGACGGGCCAGCGCGATCAACTTGACCGCATCGAAGCCAATCGCCCCGAGCCGGATCGCCTCGGTGACGGCCCAGGCCACGAGGTCCTTCGGCATCGCCTCCATCAGGCGCAGCACCTGGATGAACTCGCGCTTGCCGCGGTTGCCCATGCGCGCCTCCAGAAGGTGGCGCAGGTGCTGGAACGCCTCGGGCAGATCCCAGCCCTGGAGTGCCGCGGCTTGGTCGAGGGCGTTCGGCTTGGTCTCGATCAGCGCGAGGTAGTGCAGAGGTTCGGCGACGAAAACGCCGCTGCCGTAGCTGCGCGGGTGCCGGGCGATCTCGACCCCGCACACAGGATCACGACTTCCTCGACGAAGCCCTTCACCAGCACGTCCCGGAAGCCGTAGGTGGTCGGCACCGAGTAGTCGTTGCCGCGATAGCGCACCAGCGCGGTCGACGAGACGCGCCCGGCCCTCTTCTCGCACGGCTCCAGCGGCACCGCCGGCAGGGCTCGCAGAACCACTCGATCGGCCATGAGCCGCGTTCCGATGCTCTCGGGATGCCGCCCGGCGCACTCGTTCTGCCGAGCTCGGCAGCGGCGCTCCAGGTCAGCGTTCAGCGCCTCGAACGAGGCCGCCTCCGGAGCCGGGGTCATGAAGTGGGACCGGGCGAACTTGACCAGCCCCTCGACCTTGCCCTTGTCGTTGCCCCTGCCCGGACGGCCGAAGCGATCCCGGAACAGGCAGTGGCTCACCAACTCGGTGAAGGCGCGCGTACGCTCACGCTGTCCGTCGCCGCAGATCTTGGCCACTGCGATTTTGGTGTTGTCGTACAGGATCGACAGAGGCACGCCGCCGAAGAAGGCGAAGGCGGCGACATGCCCGTCGAGAAAAGCTTCGGTGGTCTCCCGCGGATACGCCTTCACGAAGCAGGCGTCGGAGTGCGGCAGATCCATGCAGAAGAAATGGATCTTGCGGCGCACGCCAGCGATGGTGGCGACCGCCTCGCCAAAATCGACCTGGGCATGGCCGGGCGGGTGGGCGAGCGGCACGAAAGTCTCCTGCCCCGTGCTCGGCAGATCCGTACGTGGTCCTTCACCACGGTATAGCCACCGGCATAGCCGTGCTCGTCGCGTAGGCGCTCGAAGATCCGCTTGGCCGTATGGCGTTGCTTGAGCGGTGCAGTCCGGTCCGCCTCAAGGATCGCCGCGATCACTGGCAGAAGAGGCCCGAGCTTCGGCTTCTCGACCGGCTTCGAGCGTGTGTAGCCCGGCGGCAACGAGAACCGACACATCTTGGCGATCGTCTCTCGGCTCAACCCGAAGACCCGAGCCGCCTCACGCCGGGACTGGCCCTCGATGAACACGAACTGCCGAACGGCTGCGTAGACTTCCACGACGAACATCCTCGGCTCCTCTCGAAAGAGAAGCCTCTCCACTGGCCGGCTTTTACACCGCCCGCATCAGCACAAAGCCGACGCTCCAGTGGATGGTTTTGTCACCGTCCTACACAGGAGCGCATCTTCATCAACGGGGCCGTTCTCAGAGTGGACCGCAAGGTCACGATCGAGCTGCTCAACGACGCGACCTTTCTTCTCGAAGCCCATGTGCTGCAGGTCGAGCAGGCGAAGACGCCGCTGCGACAGCTCTACTTCATCGCCCAGGCCATGTTGATCGATCCCAGCAATGCCGGCCAAGTCCGACAGGCTTACGATAAAGTCGAGCAGGCGATCCTGGATCAGACTCCTGATCGCCCCGTCGTTGCGGCGCTCGCAGCGGCGCGCGATCTCCTCAACAGGGGTCGGCCGTTCGAGGTCCTGCGGATGCTGCGCGGGGTCTTCGAACCGGAAGACGCGCCATCCCGACCGAACTCGAACAGTCTCACTCATCAGGTCGCCTGACGAACCGTCAGGGAATAGGCGCCGAAACCAGACGGAGGTCGAGCCATGTCCATACCGGCAACCCAATCTACGAACCCGTCAACCACGAATGTCGCGGCCCGAACGGCCCCGGCCGCGAAGCCGTCGACTCTGAACTACGACACTTTCCTCAGGCTCCTCATGGCGCAGATGAAGAACCAGGATCCCACGGCGCCGATGAAATCGACCGATTACATGGGCCAGCTCGCGACATTCTCGCAGGTTGAGCAGAGCGTGAACATGAATAGCAAGCTCGACGCCTTGCTCACCTCCTCGAGTCTGTCCCAGGCCAGCAATCTCATCGGGCACACCGTCACCTCCGCGGACGGATCGGTCACGGGAACAGTCACGTCCGCGCGGGTGACGAAGGACGGCCTGATCGTACATCTCGATAGCGGCCAGGATGTCCCCTACGAATCCGGCCTGACCGTGTCCTAGAACCGTCCCCGGCCTGACGGCAGCCGGTCGGCGGCCCCAATGCCACGGCATGCGCGATCGTTCGACGAGCCGGCATCCGCGTCATCGCAACGTCCGCGGCGATCGCAGTCGACACGCCGAACTGAACCGCCGGCCGCGGCCCAGCAGGGCGCGGCTTGGACGGGAATCGATGGGGCGCGCGGGCCGCTGCGATCCCGGCAGGCCTCCGATCCGACATCCGCAAGGGCTCGCGGAGGCGATGACGCCGGACCGTCGGCGCAGACCGCACTCACCCCATCAGACCGAGTCGAGCCCGTCTGCCGGCCAGACGGTTTCCGGCGAACGTCCGCCTCTCTCGAATGCCCCTGTGAGAATCCCCGTCCGGCCCCATGAACGAGATCGACGCCCTTGAACTCGTCCGCGCCGCCATCTGGACGATCATCGTCGCCTCGGGGCCGGCGGTCGGAGCCGCGATGGTGGTGGGGATCCTGATCGCCCTGTTCCAGGCGCTGACCCAGATTCAGGAGGTCACCCTCACCTTCGTCCCGAAGATCGTGGTCGTCCTGCTGGTGATGATCGTCAGCGGCTCCTTCGTGGGCGGCCAGATCTACGCCTTCACCGAGATGGTCTACGGCCGGATCGTGACGGGCTTCCGCGCGGTGTCGGAATGAGCGGCGTCGAAGGCGGAGGGGGGTCTGCGCGCGACACGTCGGACGCGGCGGCGCGCAAGGCGCGCCGCCCGGGCATCGGAGCCGGGTGCGCGGACCGACGCCATGCAGGCGCAAGCTTGATGATCCAGAAGTCCCATCACGACACGAGGGGGTGAGAGCGTGGCATCGGCCGTACAAGCGCTCGCGCCGGACAGAAGAATCCGGCGGGATGTCTGGTTCGCGATCGGCATCATCGCGATCCTCGCGATCCTGTTCCTGCCCGTTCCGGCCGTGCTGATCGATATCGGGCTGGCGCTCTCCATCGCCATCTCGGTGCTGATCCTCATGGTCGCGCTCTGGATCCACAAACCGCTGGAATTCTCGTCCTTTCCCACGATCCTGCTGATCGCGACGCTGCTGCGTCTGGCCCTCGGGATCGCGACGACGCGGCTGATCCTGTCCAACGGGGATGCGGGCGTCGACGCGGCCGGCCACGTCATTCAGGGCTTCTCGCAGTTCGTGATGAGCGGCGACTTCGTGATCGGGCTCGTGGTGTTCGCCATTCTGATCACGGTCAACTTCCTCGTGATCACCAAGGGCGCCACGCGCATCGCGGAGGTCGGCGCGCGCTTCACCCTGGACGCGATCCCCGGCAAGCAGATGGCGATCGACGCCGATCTCTCAGCCGGCCTCATCGACGACAAGGAGGCGCAGCGGCGTCGGCGCGAGCTGGAGGAGGAGAGCGCGTTCTTCGGATCCATGGACGGCGCCTCGAAGTTCGTGCGCGGCGAAGCCATCGCCAGCCTGATCGTCATCGCGGTCAACATCTTCGGCGGCATCATCATCGGCGTCACCCGTCACAGCCTGCCGCTGGGCAAGGCCGCCGACGTCTTCACCAAGCTCTCGGTCGGTGACGGACTCGTCTCGCAGATTCCGGCCCTCATCGTGTCCCTGGCCGCGGGCCTTCTCGTGTCCAAGGGGGGGACGCGCGGAACCGCCGAGCAGGCCGTCCTCGGCCAGCTCGGCGCCTATCCGCGGGCGCTGTTCGTCGCCTCGGGTCTGATGCTGGTCTTCGCGATCATGCCCGGGATGCCGTTCCTGCCCTTCGCCGTCCTGAGCGTCTTGATGGGCACCATCGCCTATCTGATCCCGCGCCGCCTCGCGGAGGCGCAATCGAAGGTCGATGCCGCGGTGAAGGCCAAGGAGCAGCAGCGTCTCCTGGAGCACCAGGAGAGCGAGGCCGTGAAGGACTCGCTGAAAACCGCCGAGATCGAGTTGCGGCTGGGCAAGCACCTCGCGGTGCAGATGCAGGGCGCGCAGAACGAACTGGCCCACCGGGTCGGCCGGATGCGCCGGAAGTTCGCGCAGCAATACGGATTCGTGGTTCCGGACATCAAGCTGGTCGAATCCCTGACGGTCCCGAGCAAGAGCTATGAGATCGCGATCCACGGAACCGTCATCGCCGCCCAGCAGATGCGCCCCGGCGAGACTATGATCGTCGTGGGTGACGGTCCGCTGCCCAGCATCGCCGGCGAGGAGGTGCGCGAGCCGGCCTTCGGCATGCGGGCCGTCTGGGTTCCGGATGCCTACGCCCAGGAGGCCCGGCGCGAGGGCTTCAGTCCGATCGACTGGCACTCCGTGATGCTGACCCATGTCAGCGAGGTGATCCGCAACAACCTGCCCCAGCTCCTCTCCTACAAGGACTTGAGGATGCTGATCGAGCGGCTCGATTCGGAATACAAGCGGCTGGTCGACGATATCTGTCCGTCGCAGATATCGTACTCAGGCCTGCAGGCCGTGCTCAAGCTGCTCCTCGCCGAGCGGGTCTCGATCCGGAACCTGCACCTGATCATCGAGGCCATCGCCGAGATCGTCCCCCATGCCCGCCGGGCGGAGCAGATCGCCGAGCATGTCCGGCTGCGGATCGCGCAGCAGATCTGCGGCGATCTTGCCGAGAACGGCGCCCTCAACGTCCTGCGACTCGGCAGCCGCTGGGATCTCACCTTCCATCAAGGCCTCAAGCGCGACGCCAAGGGCGATGTGGTCGAGGTCGATCTCGATCCGCGGCTGATCGAGCAATTCGGCGTCGAGGCCTCCGAGGCCATCCGCGCCCATTTGAAGACGTCGCACAAATTCGCCCTGGTCACGGCGCCGGAGGTGCGCAGCTACGTGCGGATGATCATCGAGCGCCTGTTTCCGACGGTCCCCGTGCTGTCGCATGTCGAGATCGCCCGCGGCGTTGAGATCAAGTCCCTCGGTACGATCTCCTGACCCCCGATGATCTCGGACACGATCCTCGGCGTCTTCTTGATCTTCTGTCGTGTCGGCGGGTGCCTGCTGGTGGCGCCGGGCCTGTCCAGTGCGCGGGTGGCCCCGCACATCCGCCTGTTCATCGCCCTGACCGTGACCTTGGCGGTGGCCCCCATGCTTCTGCCGAAACTCGGTTTGGGCCTGAGGGGTGCAGGGCCGGCCGACATTCTCTGGTGGGTCGGATGCGAGACGCTCACCGGGCTCGCCATCGGCTTCTTCGGCCGATCCTTCTATTTCGCGCTCGAAACCATGGGCAGCGCCCTGGCGACGATGATCGGTCTGGGAGGCATCCCGGGGAATCCCGTCGCCGAACACGAGGCGGCCTCCCTCGCCGGCTCGCTGATCATGATGGCGGCGACGGTGCTGGTGTTCAGCATGGACCTGCACTGGGAACTGTTCCGCGGATTGGTCGCCTCCTACGACCGCATCCCGGCCGGGAACCCGTTCGGCGCGCGGCCCATGCTGGCCGGCTACGTCGACCGGATCACGGCGGCCTTCGTCATGGCCGTTCGTGTGACGAGCCCGTTCATCATTTACTCCGTGCTGGTCAATCTCGCCCTGGGGCTCGCCAACAAGCTCACACCACAGATTCCGGTGTTCTTCATCGCGACACCGTTCATCCTGTTCGGCGGCCTCCTGCTGCTGATGGTCCTGTCCACGGATCTGCTCGGGCAATTCGCCCTCGAGTACGGGCATTGGCTGAAGAGAGGCTGACATGCGGACACGCCTGAGCCGGGCGATGCGGCTGCTGCGCCTGCAGGACCGCATGCACCAGCTCGCCGAGCGGGACCTTGCCGCCCTGGACCGCCGGGTTCAGGCGGCCGACATGGCGCAGGCGGATCTGATTCGCGCCCTCAACGAAGCGTCTGCGTTTCACGAGCCGCTGCGCGCCACGGCGGTCGGGCGGCTGAGGCGCCTGGCGGTTGAGGCGCAGGAGCTGCGCGCGGAACGCGACATCTCTGCACTGAGGCTGATGGAACGCTCCACGCAGCACAAGCGGACCGAGCTGTGGGTCGGACGCCTGGAGACCGCCCAGCGCCAGCACGCGGAGAAGCGGGATTGGGCGGAGCGCCTCGACCATCTGGGCCTCCCCACGGAGGCAAGCCTCCGGTCAGCCAGGCCGGTTAACCTGCAGGACGAGCCAAGGTCTCCCGTGGGCCCGGCGGATGTGTCCGGCCTTGACGGCTGGGCTCGTCGCGATCGCAACAATCCGGATACGAGTACGCCGTGAGCGTCCAGCCTCCCTCCGATATCGTCCTCGACGTTGCGCGCGCGGCGGATCCCGCCCGCTATCAGGCCGCGGTCACCAAGCTCACCCAAGGCGCGCCCGGAACCTTCGCGGACGCCCTGGGAACGGCCTCGGGCAACCGGACCGGGTTCGCCGTAGCGCCGCAGCCGAGCGCCGATTCCGTGCTGACGCGGTTCCGCACGGCCGCAACCCTGCCGTCGCCCCGGACGAAGGGAACCCCCGCCCAGCAATTCGAGGCCTTCGTCCTTCAGACCTTCGTCGAATCGATGCTCCCGCAGGGCGCATCGGCGGTCTACGGCAAGGGCAATGCCGGGGCGATCTGGAAGTCGATGCTGGCCGAGCAGCTCGGCGCCCAGCTGGCCAAGGCCGGCGGCATCGGCATCGCCCGGATGATCGAGGCGTCACACCCGGACACCAGAGCCCCGGCCCCCGCGTCCCGGATCCCGGCGGTCTGACGCAACCCCGCTCCGCCCCACCGACACCCCGGACACGGATCATGCTGCTATCATCCCTGGCCCGCCTCGAAGCGACCATCGACGCCGAGACCACCTCTCTGACGGTGCACGACCTGCGGGATCAGGACGATTTCAACCGCCGCAAGAGTCAGAGCCTCGTAGAACTGGCTCGTCTCGGACGGACGATCAGCGCGGACCGGCTGAGCCCGCCCGAGATCGAGGGGCTGGAGCGGGTCCGCGCCAAGCTGCGACGCAACCACGAACTCCTGGGCATCCACTTGCGTGCCATGCAGGAGGTCTCGGATCTCGTCTCCACCATGATCCAGAGCGCGGAATCCGACGGCACCTACTCGGCCGTCCTGCGCTACCAGGAGTGACCGCGTGACTCGCATCGTCATCACCGGATTGTGGATCTGCGCCATCACGGTGCTGTCCAGCTACGCGGTGATCTCCTGGATGCCGGCTTTGCCGAAACCCAAAGCCGAGGAGTATCTGGAGGGGCTGACCTATCAGAAGCTGCGCCCCCTCAACATTCCGATCATCGCGGATGGGAACGTCCAGGGCTACATCCTAGCCACGATCATCTTCACGGCCGACTCGCACCTGATCAAGGGCCTGGGCGTGACCCCGGAGCCGTTCGTGATGGACGAGTCGTTCCGCCAGATCTACAGCGACGGCGCCCTCGATTTCCGCAATCTCAAGAAGTACGATATCAACAGGCGCCTGGACGAGATCAAACGACGTGTCAACGAGCGTCTTGGCTCCGAGATCGTCAAGGATGTGATGGTTGAGAACTTCAACTTCATCACCAAGAAGGACATCCGGAGCTGAGGCCCGGCGTCACGGGATTCAACCGCGAGCCGCGGCGAGGCGGCGGAAGCCGGTGAGGCGGCCGGCGGTTTTCTCGCAGCGTGGGGCCTCCGCCCGTACCGGCATGAAGCGCGCCGGAGCCGCTCGACCCCGCTGCGGCCATGGGCGTTTCACGCGGGGCAGAGGGCGGGCTGTTCGCCGCGCCCGTCTTCGGGCTCGCCGGCCGGGCCGCCGTCCTCCTGATCGGCTTGCGGAGGCCCGGGCCGAAGAACCGCGGCCGGCCACCGCACGCCCGGGACTCGATCGATCGAGGGGAGCGCGAGCGGCAGCGCACGACCCTGTCCTGGCGCGATGCGGCGGGCGACGGCACAGCCGCGCGCCTCGGCAGCCGCCTGCACCCGGCTCTTGCGATCCTACGACGGATCCCGAAGGCCCGTTCGACGCCTCTGTCCCGGGCCGAGTGGGCGCTTCGTCGGGATGCCGCGGGCATCGGCGTCGGGGAGCCGGCCGAACCCACCTGTCAGGACGCCTCGGGCGACCGCAGGGACTCGGGGACGGGCCCGGCCCTGCCGGCGCACGATCCTCATTCCGTGAGGCGACGCCGGAGCCCCGCCGCCTCGACCGCGCGCATCAGCCGCGCGATGCCGTCCGAGGCGCCGGCGATGAGAAGGCCGCCGGCCACGCATCGCACGCCCGATAGCGTGTAGCGGAGGCAGGGACCGGGCCGCGCCCGGTGATGCGCCCCCGCGCGCGGATGCGGAACCGGCACCGGCGGTTCCGCCCATGGGCGATGCACCCCGATATCGTCGATCCGGCCGGCGAGGCCGTGGGGTACGATGTGCAGCCGTCGCTCGCCCCGAAGGCCGAAGATCCGATGCGATGGATCCAGGGCGACCACCACGCTGGGGTCGAGGTGCAGGAACCCTTCGACCGAGAGGGGACGGTCGCCCGTCAGGAACCGGTCGAAGACGGCCATCCCGGCGAGGTCGTTCAGCAGCACGAAGGCCCGGATATGGCGGTAGTCCGGCCCGTGGACGCTCGTCTCGATGAGATGCACGGCGGCCTCGCCGAGGGTGAGGGTCGCCCGGGCCGTTCCGACGCCCGCACCCGGCTCGCGGCCCTCCGGGATGGCGATGTTGTGGGCGCGCGCCGCCGCCGGATGCAGGCCGCGCGGACCGAAGGGCTCGGCCTGCGAGCCGCCCCGTTCCGTGATCCACCGCAGACCGCCCGTGGCGAACGTGAAGGAGGTGCAGTCCCGGTGATCCTGCGGGTGGATCTGCTCGGAGAAATCCGCCGTGAAGGCGGACCAGCCTGCGGCGGCGTCCGTCCGGCGCAGGAGAATGGTTCCGGACGGAATCGGGGCGCCGGGGAGGGGCCATCCGCCGCTCGTCGGCCCCACCGCCGGACCGGTCATCCAGGGGTGACGATGGGCGGCCGCAACGCGCCCCATCCAGCGATACCGGTCCGTATGCCCAGGCGCATCGTCGAAAGGCGGCAGGGCGCCGTCCGGCTCGAGCAGCGCGATCAGCCCGCCCCAGACCCTCGCGAGGCGAAGGTCGAGGATATCCGCCAGGGGGGCCAGATCCGGCCGGCCCTTCAGGACCGGCATCAGGACCAGGGCGAGCGTGAGGATCTCGAGTCTGCGGTGGTAGGATGGCTCCGTGACCGCCCCCTCGGGATCGATCATCGCCTCGAAGCCGCTGCGCAGGGCGATCATCGCGAGGTCGGTCCAGTGCCGCGCCATCGGAAAGGCCGGCAGGGTGACGCCGGCCGCCATCAGGGACGCCGCCACCTGCGCCTCCAGCAACGACCCCGCCACCGTGTGCTGGGCCAAGATCTCCGCCAGGGCCGCGGCATGCCGGACGATCTCGGCACCCAGACGCTCGACGGCCGAACGGTCCGCCGCATCGCCATCCCGCATCGCTGCGCCCAGCAGGCACAGCATCGCCTCCAGGCGCATCGCCATGCAGGCGGGATGCAGGCTCAGCGTGTCGGCCGGCCGGCCCCAGGGATTCGCGCGGGACCAGGCCAGGGCGACAGCGACCGCCCGGTCCCGAACCGCGCGCTCAGGATTTCCAGCGGCCGCACAGGTCCAGGAGAGGGACTGGAACGCAAGGCGCCACGCATGCGACCGGAACGGATCGCTCCCCCAGTCCGGCACCTCCGGGAGCGCCCAGGCCGGGCAAGACGCGAGACTGACGGAACCGTCAGCCCAGGCCGCGGCGTCCGGCCCGTCCCGCAGGAGCGCGACGCTGCGCAACGGCGACGGCGCTTCCTCCAGAAGGGCGGGGTCGAGATAGGGCAGGATCGACCCCGCGGCGGCGCCCTGGGTTGGCCGCGGGGCGCCGAGGCGGCCGAGCAGATGCGCCAGGACGGCTTCGGCGTCCGGGCCGGCTTCCTCCGCAAGATTGGCCAAGCGCAACTCGTCGTCCAGGAACACGTCCGGTGCGGCGGCCAGTGCAAGGCGCGCATCCGGATCCCAGGTGGCGAAGCCGATCTCCACCGTCGCCGCCTGGGGGGGCGGCGAGACCTTCAGGGTGAAGCGGTAGGCCTCCCGGTGGACCGGGATGTCGAGGAAGGCGGGGATCGACAGGGTGGCCAGGGTACCGGGGTAGGGCGGCGGGATCGGGTTGCCCCGCGCGTCGCGGAAGGACACCTGAGCCAGGGCACCGTCCGACTGGCCCTGCGCGATGACCTGCCCCTTGAACACGAGGGCACGCCCGGGAACCAGCCCGTGCCGCAACCAGGCGGGCCGGGGACCGAGGACGATCCGGCTGTCCTGGCCGAACCAGCCCCGCGCCGATACGGGGCCCCCGTCCTCAGGGTGGGCCGCGTCCGGAACGGCCTGCCGGATCTCCGGCTGCACGATCCGGAACGGGTGCGTGTTGCGCCAGCTCCTGATGGTCACGCCGACTTGGGAGGCGGGCGCCGGGAGATAGAAGCGGCAGCGGATGGGAGCGCCGATCGACCCCGCGCCGCCCTCCGACATCGGTCCGGCGATCCAGTCTCCGTGCGCGTCGATCGAGGTCCGCGCCAATCCCGGGATGCGGCCGAAATCGATCTCGGACTGATCCTGCGCGCGGAATGCGACACCGATCGCCGCGAAGTCCCGGACGCCCGGACATCCCTCGGCAGCAGCGCAGATCATGTATGCGTTGAACTCATACCAGCGGTCGCCGATCAAACGCTCGAACGCGAAGACGACCCGCGACCAGCGATTCCTGTTGCCAACCGCATGGCTCGCATCGGGCGCCTGTGCAGCGCCCGCGTCCGGTCGCGCCGAGTCGGGCGTGAAGGTGTGTCGTTCGGACATCGGCTCAGGCAGATCTCGCAGGATCGAAGCGTCGCTGGGCGCGTTCGATCATCTTGGCGGATCCCGCAATATGGGACGCACCATTCCGCAAACGCCATAAAATTCGATAAACTTTGCGATGATTCCTTTATTCTTGGATATCGCGCCTCAATTTTCGCTACAATTCTCTACAAATTTTCTTTGATATAATCTAATAACAAGATGTTGACGCTTTCTCACGTTTGATCCATTGAGAAAATCAGGGAATCAAAGACGAAGAAAAGACAATTTTTGATCTTTCACGCAAGAATGTCGACGGAGACTTATGGCAATGTACGTCATTGTCGATGAGCGGCCGATGGTTACCGATGGTTACGTGGCCAACTTCAATCGCGAGGGCGTGACATCGGTTGGATTAGTGGCCGATGATTTTGAAGGCTGGATTCAGTCCGCCCCCGAGACGGATCTGGACGCCGTCCAGGGCTTCCTCCTGGGCAATTGTGAGCAGCGGCCCGATCTGCCGGAGATGATTCAGAAGCGGTCCCGCGCGCCCATCATCGCGATGATCGAGACCCGCTGCCTGACCGAGACGCTGGATCTGTTCAGAGCCGGCATCGACGACGTCGTCCGCAAACCGATCCATGTCCGCGAGATCCTCGCCCGGACCGAGGCCGTATGGCGGCGCTCGCAGCGCGAGAGGGCCAGCGACAGCGTCGTGGCGGACCGGACCGCGCGGCTGAGGGTGTACTTCGACGGCCGCGACCCCGACGTCGATGGGGAAAAAATGCCCCTGCCGCGCCGCGAACGCCAGATCCTCGAATTTCTGGTCCGCAATCGCGGGCGCCGGATGACCAAGGAGCAGGTGTTCAATGCGGTCTACGGCGCCTTCACGAGCGACGTGGACGAAAGCGTGATCGAGGGTCACATCAGTAAACTTCGCAAGAAACTTCGGCAAAAGCTGAGTTTCGATCCTATCGAAGTTCGGCGTTATCTCGGGTACGCCTTTGTAAATTGACCTCTCTATCCGAGTTCTGCGGGAATCCGCTCATCACAAGGGCCGGTCTCCTGGCCGGCCCGTCGCGGACAGGCGGCCGGACGTCCATCGTCCGGTGGCCCGCATGTCCGGCATGAGAAGCAGCGCGGAGATGATCCGGCCGCAGCCTGGGCGTGCCGGACGCCGGCTCCGCGCCTCCCAGACCGCACGGGGATCAACCCGCGGAACGGCCAGACCGGACACGCGCCCCCCCGAGAGCGCGGCGGGAGGCCGCCACAAGCTTCGGACAAGACAGATCGAGGAAAGATCCGCCTGCAGAACAATGTTTCGCCGTACAACGAACGTTGCGGCCCAGGATACGCCCCTCGCCAGCGGGATTTTCCCGCCTCCTGACTTATCCCGTCAGAAAGCCGACAGGTCATGAACCCGATCTTTCTGTTCAACATCGCATCCCGTCAGCTGCAACATCTTGCGGCACGCCAAGCCGTGATCGCTGGCAATATCGCGAATGCCAACACGCCTGGCTATCGCGCCCGGGACCTGACCCCGTTCCGGGACCTGATGGACAAGACGGCTCTGACGATGGCGGCGACCCATACGGGCCACCTTGAGGCCAACGGTGCCGGCACGCGACCGGCGCGCGCGACGTCATCGGCCGGCTGGGACGTCGTCCATTCCGGCAACTCGGTCAGCATCGAGGAACAGATGATGAAGTCCGGCGAAGTCAGCCGCGACCAAGCCCTCAACAGCGGCGTGGTGAAGGCGTTCAACCGGATGCTGGCCCTGAGCGTGAAGGCCGGCCAATGATCGATCCGCTCGCCGCCTCATCGCGGATCGCCGGCTCCGGCATGGAGGCGCAGTCCGAGCGCATGCGCGTCATCTCGGAGAACATCGCGAACGCGCAATCCACGGGCCTCACCGCGGGAGCCGATCCCTATACGCGCAAGACGATCACGTTCCGGACGGCCCTCGACCGGGCCTCCGGGACGGCGGCCGTCGCGGTCCGCCAGGTCGGGCAGGACACGGCGCCGTTCCGGGTCGAGTACGATCCCGGGAACCCGGCGGCGGACGCGAACGGGAACGTCAAGCTGCCGAACGTGAACATGCTGATTGAGATGGCCGACATGCGGGAGGCCAACCGCTCCTACGAGGCCAACCTTCAGATGATCAAGCAGACCCGCTCGATGATCGCCAGCATCATCGAACTCCTGAGGCCGTGATGATCCAGTCCCTCGCCGCCCTCACAAGCGTCACCGACACGAACGCCGTCTTCGGCGCGGCCGACCTCGGCCTCACGACGCCCGGGATCCGGCAGGCGGCCCCTGCGGGACCCGCATCGAATTTCGGCGACCTCCTGACCCAGATCGCGGGTCAGATGCGCGACACGGTGAAGACCGGCGAGGCGGCCGCCATCTCCGGGATTCAGGGCAAGACATCCACCCAGGCCGTGGTGGAGGCGGTGATGTCCGCCGAGCAGACCCTCCAGACGGCGGTCGCCATCCGGGACAAGGTCGTCGCCGCCTACCTGGAAATCGTCCGCATGGCGATCTGACGCGTCCGCCCGCCACGACGGCGCCGCCCCGGGGCGGCGCTCGGCCCCTACCCGAACACCGTCACCCATTCCTCCCGCGCAAGGATCCGGTCATGAGAGCGCTCGCCATCGCGGCCACGGGCATGAATGCCCAGCAATTGAACGTGGAAGTCATCGCCAACAACATCGCGAACCTGAACACGACAGCGTTCAAGGCGGCCCGCGCGGAATTCAAGGACCTCATCTATCAGGCCGAACGGCCGGCGGGCGTCCCGATCCAGGCCGGCGAGTCGGCGATCCCCGAAGGCGCCATGCTCGGCCTCGGCGTGCGCAACACCGCGATCCGGAACCTGCACCGGCAGGGCCCGCTCAACAACACGACCAATCCCCTCGATCTCGCGCTCAACGGCCGGGGCTGGTTCCAGGTGACGATGCCCAACGGCGAGATCAACTACACCCGCGCCGGCTCCTTCAACAAGAACGCCGACGGGCGCCTGGTCACCGCGGAGGGCTACAGCGTCGATCCGGCGATCATCATCCCGCAGAACGCCGTCGACGTGGTGATCAACGAGACCGGCCAAGTGATGGTCAAGGTCGACGGACAGCAATTGCCGCAGACGATCGGCCAGCTCCAGATCGCCAACTTCACCAACGATGCCGGGCTCGAGCCCCTGGGCAACGGCCTGTACCGCGAGACCGCTGCCTCGGGACTTCCGGTCACCGGATTCGCCGGCGATCCCGGCTTCGGCAAGATCCACCAGGGCTATCTGGAGACCTCCAACGTCGACCCGGTCCGGGAGATCACCAGTCTGATCTCGGCGCAGCGGGCCTTCGAGATGAACTCGAAGGTGATCCAGGCCGCGGACGAGATGGCCGGCACGATCTCGAAGGGCATCCGCTAAAACCATGGCCCATGCAGCTCGCCCCGTCGGGATCGTGGCACGGATGGCGCTGGGCGCGGCCTGCACGCTCGGCCTCGCGTCCGTGCCGGCCGTCGCCGCGGAACAGGTCCTGCCGGTGCCGGTCGCCACGATCTACGCGGGCGACATGATCAAGCCGACGATGCTGCGCGAGCAGGCCTATCCGGAAAGCTACCGGCCGCGTCTGCCGGTCGTCGACTCGGTGGCGCATGCGGTCGGACGGATCGCCCGGCGGACCCTCCTGCCCGGCGAGACGATCCCGTCGACCGCCCTCGAAGAGGCAAAGCTCGTGACCCGGGGCACCCCGACCGTGATCGTCTTCGAGGAGCACGGGGTGGTGATCACCACCGTCGGCCAGGCCCTGGCGAACGCCGCCGTGAACGAGGCGGTCAGCGTGCGGAACTTGGCGACGGGACGGGTCGTCCAGGGCATCGTCCAGCCCGATGGCCACGTCCGGACGGGGCAGCCGTGATGCGCCGGCTGCTGCCCCTTCTCCTGACCGCCCTCGCTCTCTGGCCGGCGTCTGCCGCGGCGACGCGGATCAAGGACATCGCGTCGCTCCAGGGCGTGCGCGACAATCAGATCGTCGGCTAGGGGCTCGTCACCGGCTTGCAGAGCACCGGCGATACCCTGCGCAACGCGCAGTTCACGGAACAATCCCTGCAATCGATGCTCGATCGCCTGGGCATCAACGTGCGCGACCAGCGGCTGCGAACCCGCAACGTCGCGGCGGTCATGGTCACCGCCAACCTTCCGGCCTACGTGGAGCCGGGCTCGCGCGTCGACGTCTCCGTGAACTCCATGGGCGACGCCACCTCCCTGCGCGGCGGCACCCTGCTGATGACACCGCTCTCGGGCGGAGACGGGCAAGTCTATGCGGTCGCCCAGGGCGCCCTCGTCGTCTCCGGGTTCAGCGCCACCGGGCAGGCGGAGTCCCTGGTCTCCGGGGTGGCGACGGCCGCCCGGATCCCCAACGGCGCGCTGGTGGAGCGCGCCGTCGCCGGCACGTTCAACGAGTTGCCGGGCATGGCGCTCGAACTGAAGAACCCGGATTTCCGCACGGCCGTCCTGATCTCCGACGCCATCAACGCCTACACGCTCCAGAAGTACGGGAAGCGTGCTGCGAGCCCGCGCGACTACCGAACCGTCGTCCTGTCCCGGCCCGGCCATGTGGGTCGGACCCGATTCATGGCCGAGATCGGCGAATTGCAGGTCCAGCCGGATATTCCCGCGAAGGTGGTGATCGACCAGCGGACCGGCACCGTCGTGATCGGCCGGAACGTCCAGGTCTCCACCGTGGCGGTGACGCACGGCGACCTCACCGTGCGCATCACCGAGACCCCGCAGGTGTCCCAGCCCGCTCCGTTCTCCGACGGGCAGACGACCGTCGTGCCGCGGACCGACATCGAGGCGGGCGAGCGGATGGCACGCCTCGCGATCGTCTCGGGGCCCGACCTGCAGACCCTGATCCGGGGCCTGAACAATGTCGGGATGAAGCCGACGGACGTGATCGCCATCCTCCAGGCCGTGAAGACGGCGGGGGCCCTGCAGGCGGAGCTGGTGATCCAATGACCGGTCCAATCCGCATGCGCCGCATTGGCCAGGCCTCCGTACGGAGCTGGCGCGGCCTTTTCCTGACCTCAGCCGTCGCGCTGTCGGCAACGCAGGCGGCCGCCCAGCAGAAGCCGGGCGAGCCGGGCAAGACTGAGGAGTCCCGTCCCGCGCAGTACTGCGCCGGCATCGCGAACGCCGCCGCCGATGCCCGCTTCGCTTGGCAGAAGGAGGCGCTCACCGCGCTGTCCAAGGATATCGAGAACCGGATCAGCCAGCTCGAGGCCAAGCGTGCCGAGTACGAGGAATGGCTGAAGCGCCGGCAAGCCTTCCTCGCTAAGGCGGACGAGAGCGTCACGGCGATCTACGCCCGGATGCGGCCCGAGGCAGCGGCGCAGCAGCTGACCGCCATGGACAGCGAGGCGGCAGCCGCGATCCTGACACGGCTCGACGCGCGCATCGCCAGCGCGATCCTGAACGAGATGGAACCGGGTCGGGCCGCGCGCCTGGCCAACGTCATCACG
The DNA here is from genome assembly GCF_003254375.1 of Methylobacterium sp. XJLW. Lineage (NCBI taxonomy): Bacteria > Pseudomonadati > Pseudomonadota > Alphaproteobacteria > Hyphomicrobiales > Methylobacteriaceae > Methylobacterium > Methylobacterium sp. XJLW. The sequence continues at coordinate 4,933,958 of NZ_CP016429.1, forward strand.
AACACCCCGCCGAAGAAGCCGACGCCCCAGAGGCCCGGCGAGGCCGTCAAGGCGCAGCCCCAGCCGCGTATGGACGAGGGGGACCGCCATCCGCAGGACAGCGAGACATCAGGATGAAGCGCTTGGCCGCCATCGCGGCGCTCACGGCCCTCGGGGCTTGCGCGACGCCCATCCAAGAGATCGGCCGCGCGCCGGCCTTGAGCCCCGTGGGCCTCGGCATCGATCCGAACCACGACAGCGTGCCGCCGCTCTACGTGGCGACGCAGGGTCAGGGGTACCACTCGACCTGGGCCCAGCAGAGCGCGGACCTGTTTCAGGATCCGCGCGCCAAGAATGTCGGCGACGTGCTGACCGTTCTCATCGCGATGAACGACAAGGCCCAGTTCGACAATGCCACCGACCGGTCGCGCGATTCGCGCGCCAAATCGAGCCTGGATCTCCAGTTCGACCTGTTCGGTCTCACGCCGGAGTCGAAGAACCATTACGAGGTCAATGGCAATTCCTCGACGAAGGGGCAGGGCACCATCGACCGCAAAGAGCAGCTCCGGCTCTCCGTGGCGGCCGTCGTCACGCATCTGTTTCCCAACGGCAACCTGCTGATCAGCGGCTCGCAGGAAGTGCGGGTCAATTACGAGGTCCGTGTCCTGAACATCGCCGGCATCGTCCGTCCGCGCGACATCTCGCGCCGGAACACGATCGACTACGACAAGATCGCGGAGGCGCGCGTTTCCTACGGCGGCCGGGGGCGCCTGATGGAGGTGCAGCAGCCCGCCGTCGTCCAGCAGGTCTACGACCTGGCCACGCCGTTCTGAACCCGAGGCTGGCGAGATCCATGGCTTCCGATTCCGCATCCCGCCGCTCCAAGCTCCGCTGGCTGCTCCTCCTCGCGATGCTCACGGTCCTGGCGGTCGGTGTCGGGGGAGCGAGCGGCCTCTACATGGCCACACGGATCGAGAAGGCCGTCGACGAGCGGAAGAAGGCCGAGGAGGAGCGCGTCCAGCGGGTGGCCCCCTACGATGCGAACGCGACTGTCGCGAGTCTCGGCACCGTGGTGACGAACCTCGCCGGCCCCGGCGATGTCTGGATCCGTCTGGAATCGTCCATCGTCGTCAAGGGTGGGGCCCTCGGCAACCCCAAGGCGATCGCCGCGGAGATCCGCCAGGACATCGTCGGCTACCTGCGCACCCTGACCGTCGCGCAGATCGAGGGACCGAGCGGCCTGAGCCACTTGCGCGAGGATCTGACCGAACGCGTCCAGATCCGAAGCAATGGCCAAGTCCAAGACTTCTTCATCGAAACACTCGTCGTCCAGTAGGGCGCTCCGTCGGCCACCTCTTCGACCCCGGCCGACAATCATCAGGATCAGTCACACCATGCTGCGTCGCGTCTGGATCGCGAGCTCGCTCCTCCTTGTCGCCACGGCGGCGCACGCGCAGAATTTCAGCCTCGACCAGGTTCTGCCCCCAGGAAACGGCTCGATCAGCGGGCGGATGATCCAGCTCATCGCGCTGATGACCGTCCTGTCGATCGCGCCGGGTCTCCTTGTCATGGTGACGAGCTTCACCCGCTTCGTCGTCGCACTCTCGTTCCTCCGCTCGGGGCTGGGCCTCCAGAGCGCCCCGGCGAATCTCGTGCTGATCAGCCTGTCGCTGTTCATGACCTTCTATGTCATGGGGCCGACCTTCGATCGTGCCTGGCAGGACGGCGTCCGCCCGCTCACCGAGAACAGGATCAGCGAGGAGGAAGCCTTCGCCAAGGTGACCGCGCCGTTCCGGGACTTCATGCTGGCCCATGTCCGACCGAAGGATCTCGACACCTTCGCGGAGATGGCCGCGGCCAATGCGTCCAAGGCGCCGGATGGCGGCAGATCCGACCTGAGGATCCTGATCCCGGCCTTCATGATCTCCGAACTGCGGCGCGGTTTCGAGATCGGCTTCCTGATCGCGCTTCCCTTCCTCGTCATCGACATGGTCATCGCGGTGCTGGTCATGTCCATGGGTATGATGATGCTGCCGCCGACGGTGATTTCGCTGCCTTTCAAGATCCTGTTCTTCGTACTGATCGACGGATGGAACATGCTGATCAGCGGTCTTGTGAAATCGTATTTCTAATCAGACCCGAAACAATTCTAAGGTCGAGGCGTCATAAATTTTTCCACGACGGGTCTATTTTGACGTTGACTTGCGAGGATAGCCAGTCCATCACATCAGCGCTGCAAATGGATCGGTCGGCCACAAAGGTTACCTCTCGTTCTGTGCAGCATTGATAGCAGGTTGAGATCCGACCCGGACGGGCGATCTCAAAGGCATGAAGCCGCCCTGCTATGCCGGCGAGAATCCGGCATGTCCCAGAAACAACGTCTTCCAAGGGACATCGTTATGTCGAGCCTGTTTACGAACAACGCCGCGATGACGGCGCAGCTGACGCTGAAGCTCATCGGCCAGAACCTGGACAAGACCAACGACGTCATCACGACGGGCCTGAAGATCGCGGGCGCTTCGGACAACGCCGCCTACTGGGCGATCGCCACCCAGATCCGCCAGGACAATTCCGCCCTCGGCGCCGTCAAGGATTCGATCGGCCAGGGCCTGGGCGTCGTCAACATCACGTACCAGGCCCTCAACACGATGGTCGACGAGCTCAAGGAGGTCAAAAGGAAGCTGACCACGGCGTCGGGCGTCGGCGTCGACCGCATGCTGATCCAGGACGATCTCAATGCGACCCTCTCCCGCTTCCGCGCCTATGCTGCGGATGCCTCGCAGGCCGGCGAAGCCTGGCTGTCGGTCGACTCGAACCAGCCCACCTACTCGCCGATCCGGAAGGTCGTCTCGGGCTTCACCCGGGTGCTGGGCCAGCCGATCCTGACGACGACCGACATCGACACGAACAAGCTCAAGCTGTACGATGCGAAGACGGGCAACGGGAGCGCCGGCACGAGTGCCGCGACCACGTCGCTGGCGGCCTGGACGACGGCGCAAGCCACGTACGACGCCGCCTATGCGGCCTACACCAGCAGCGGCAAGACCTCCGCGGACGTGACCGCCTACACGAGCGCGAAGGCCAGTTACGATGCCGCCAAGGCGACTTTCGAGGGCGCGCGGACGTCGGCGAATGCTTCGGCCAAGGTGGGCAAGGATGGCACCGGCGGCATCCTCAACAAGGAATACTCCGTGCTCGGCGCGGACAACAACGGCTTCCTCAAGGCCTACAACCTGAAATTTGACACGATGGACATCTCGACGGTCCTGCCGAACGACCTGTCGAAGATCAACGCCTACATCTCGATGGTCGACCGGATCTCCTCCGCGATGACCGAAGTGGCGGCCAACCTCGGCGCGCTCAAGTCGCAGATGCAGTCGTTCCAGAACTACACCGACGTCCTGTCCAAGGCCAACGACACCTCCATCGGCATCCTGGTGGACGGCAACATGGAAGAAGAGTCGACGAAGCTGAAGGCCCTTCAGGTCCAGCAGCAGCTCGGCATCCAGTCGCTCACGATCGCCAACCAGAACACGCAGCAGATCCTCAGCCTGTTCCGGAACTGATCCGGCTCACCTGAGCAATATAAAGACCATATCGCCGATCTGATTCAGGCCGCGCGTCTTCGGATGCGCGGCTTTTTCCTTTGCCGAAGCCGCGCGTTACGCCACCTTCGCGCAAGGTTGATCCGCCATGCGGAGGCAGAGCCACTGTGGTGGATACCGAGTCCTGCCGATGCCCGGTCGCGAACACATTGAGAAGCTGTGGAACAATATCCTGGAGCTCGGGCCCCGGCGCTTGATCGCCCTCGGGCTGGTGGGACTGACCGTGTTCCTCGCCATAGGCCTAGGGGCCTATTACCTGAGCCGCCCGCTCCGGGAGACCCTCTATTCCGGCTTGAGCCGTGACGACGTGAGTCGCATGGGCGTGGCGCTCAAGGACGCCGGGATTCCCTTCGACGTCAGTGCGGACGGCACATCGGTTCTGGTCAGCTACGGGCAGACCGCGCAGGCCCGCATGCTCCTGGCCGAGAAGGGCCTGCCCCAAAGCGGCAAGGCCGGCTACGAACTGTTCAACGACCTGGGCTCGCTGGGCCTGACCTCGTTCATGCAGGACATCACCCGGGTCCGGGCCCTGGAGGGCGAGATCGCCCGTACCATCCAGACGCTCAAGGGCGTCAAGGCAGCCCGGGTCCATATCGTGATGCCCGATCCCGGCTCGTTCCGCCGCGAGCAGCAGCCCGCCTCGGCCTCAGTGGTCGTGCGCACCGAGCCCGCCAACGATGCCTCGACCGCGCCGGCGATCCGGCAGCTCGTCGCCGCCGCCATTCCCGGCATGAAGCCGGAAAAGGTGACCGTGCTGAATACCGATGGGACGGTCCTGCTCGCCGGCGACGACGCCACCACGGCGCCGGCCGGCCGGCTGACGAGCCTCGAGCAAACCGTCACCCGGGAGATCCAGGACAACGTCCGCCGCACGCTTACCCCTTATCTGGGGCCAAACAATTTCGAAATCAGCGTTGTTGCCCGGCTCAACACGGACAAGACCAAGACGGACGAGACAATCTTCAATCCTGACCAGAAGGTCGAGCGCTCGCTGCGGACAATCAAGGAATCGGAGAGTTCGCAGAACCGCGCCCCCCAGAAGCCGACCACCGCTCAGCAGAACCTGCCCGATCAGCGCGTCCGTTCCGAGGGGACCGATGCGTCGAGTTCAGAAAGCCAGCGCCGCGAGGAATTGTCCAACTTCGAGATCTCCTCGAAGACGGTCCAGACCGTCAGCGACGGCTATTCCGTGAAGAATCTGTCCGTCGCCGTTCTGGTGAACCGGTCCCGCCTCGAGGCGCTCGCGGGCAGCGTCAAAGACGGGGCCAAGGTCGATCTGGAGCCGCAGATTTCAGAGATCGAGCAACTGGTCGCGTCAGCGGCCGGCTTCAACAAGGGCCGGGGCGACCAGATCAAGGTGGCGGCCGTCAGTTTCATCGACGAAGGTCAGCCTCTCGCCCCCACGCCGGCCCTGGGTGTCGGCGACGTCCTGATGCGGCAGTCCGGAACCCTGATCAACGCGGCCACGATCCTGATTGTCGGATGCCTGCTCATCTGGTTCGGCTTGCGTCCAGCGGTCAATGCCATCCTCGCCCGCCCCTCGGAGGTCGGAACCGAACTCGCCGTCGCCCCAATGGACCTCGCGGCGGCGCTCGGCGTGCCGCAAGCGGAGCAGGTCGGGGCATCCTCGGATCCCAGCCTGATCGAGGATTTGAATGAGCACGTCGCGCGCTCGCCGATCCGCAAGCTCGAGCAGCTGGTGGAACTCGACGAGGAGCAGGTCGCCAACATCCTGAAACAATGGCTCACGCGCGACGAGGCCGCGTAATGGTGGATGCACCTCCGATCTGGACCGTATTCTCGGATGCGGGTCAGCGATCGTCCCCCACCCTTGCGGCGCTGATCGCCAAACGGGATCCGGCCGACGCGACCGCCCCCCCGCAGGACGCCGATGCCATCGCGGCTGAGGCGCGCGCGGAAGGCCGCCGAGAGGGCGAGGCGCTGGCCGCTCGGGCGGCTGAGGCCGCCGCGGCGGCGGAACGCGCCGCGGCGGCTACCACCCTGGCGGAGACACGGCAGCGCTGGGTCGAAACGGAAGCCGCTGTCCTGGCGAACGGCTTCGCCGAGCAGGTTCAGATGCTGGAAGCCCGTCTGGCCGGGAGCCTGACGCGGGTCCTCCAGCCCTTCTTGGCGGAAGCCCTGCAGCAGGAGGCGATCCGCGAGTTGCAGGCGACCGTGTCGACTCTAGTGGCAGACAGTCAGACGGGCACGCTCACCCTGAGCGGGCCGCCGGATCTCGTGGAGGCGCTGGCCCGGCGCCTGAATCTGCCGCCTGGCCGACTCGCCTTGTCGCCGGACAGCAGACCTGACCTGCGCATTCAGACGAACTGGACGGTCATTGAGACCCGGCTCCAGGCATGGGGTGACCGTATCGCCGCCCTCATCGAGGACCGCTGAGCATGGCCAACGATCACCCCGAGATCATTATCGTCCGCCGGCCCCCGCAGGACGACAACGAACATCATGGCGGCGTCTGGAAGATCGCATTTGCCGACTTTATGACGACGCTGATGGCGCTGTTCTTGGTCCTGTGGCTGACCAGGGTCACGAGCGATGAGACCAAGACCAGCATAGCGAATTACTTCAATCCGATCAGCCTTTCCCAGCCTCTCCCGCTTCGGAAGGGGCTCAGCGATCCTCAGCCGGGTTCGACGGATTTGAAGGAGGGAAACAAGGCGAGCGACACGGCGGCCGCCGCCGGCACGCGGGACAGATCCGGCACCCTGCCGCCCGGATCGGCGGGGCGGGAGCGGGAACTGTTCCAGGATCCCTATTCCGTCCTGGCGCACCTCGCGACCGAGTCCGATCCGGACAAGCCCCAGAGCACCACGATCGGCGATCTCGGCGAAGCGGGTCGGCGGGGGGGCGACGTGGCCCGGGATCCGTTCGATCCGCTGTACTGGCAGGTGACCACCCTGTCGCCGGCGAAGACCGACCGGCCCGCCCCAACCGGGATCACACCCCCGCCGGCCCAGGCCAGGCCCGATGTGCGCGGAGCCGGAGACGCGGGCAGCACGGACGCTGAACCGCCGGTGTCCGATCGCCCAGATCGCCAAGCGGCGGAGGCGCAGACCCCCGAGGCCAAGGCAGCAGGACACGCGGCCACAGGACACACGGCGACGGCAAACAAGGTGGCGGAGATCAGGGACACCGGCGCCAAGGCGGCGGAGGCTCCCATCGCGGGGTCGGCCCCGATCCCGGCGGCGACCGCTGCGGCCCAGGCTGCGCTGCAAGCGGAGATCGCCAAGATCTTCCCGCCCTCCGCCCCCGGCCCCCGCGTCGAGGTTCAGGGGACGTCGGAGGGGCTCTTGATCAACGTGACGGACGACCTGAATTTCAGCATGTTCGCGGTGGGTTCGGCCGAGCCCCGTCCCGAGATGGTGCGGGCCATGGAGCGCCTCGCGAAGGCGCTGGCCTCGCGCCCGGGCCGGCTCATCATCCGCGGCCATACCGACAGTCGGCCGTTCCGCTCGGACGTCTACGACAATTGGCGGCTCTCGACGGCGCGCGCCCACATGGCGTCCTACATGCTCATCCGAGCGGGCATCGAGGAGGCGCGGATCTGGCGCGTTGAGGGGGCGGCCGACCGGATGCCGCGCAACGCGCCAGATCCCAAGGCGCCGGAGAACCGGCGGATCGAGATCCTTCTCCAAGGAATTCCGGGATGAGGCGGATCCTGCTGGGTGCCCTCGGTGCGCTCGTCACAGGGCTCGTGGATCCAGCCGTCGCGGAACCGGCACCCACAGCGGTTCCGCAGGCGGACCGTCCCGCGCTTCCGGAGTCCGTGCCGGCACCGGCGGCCCTGGACTCCCAGGGCTTGAGGGCCGGTCCCGTTGCCGCGGTGCGGACGCTGCAATTGCTGCAGGACCGGGTCGCGTCCGGCTCGGTCGCCGCCCACGAGGGTCAGCCGCGGTTGATCGCCCGGATCAACGCGGATCTTCTCGCTGCGGCACCGGAAGTCTGGGCCGACGGGCATCATGTCAGAGCCGCCATCGTCTTCTCCCTGAGCGGCGGGGGGCCGGCGATCCTGCGTCGCCTGACTGCGCTGGACGGGCTGGGCGAGCGGGAGGCGACGCTGGCCCGCGGCGCTCTAGCCTTTATCGAGGGGCGGGATGCGGACGCGAACCGCCTCCTCAGGGATTTCGACACGGCGGGTCTGCCGCCGACGCTCGCCGGTGCGGTCGGCCTCGCGCAGGCCTCGCTCATCGTGACCGAGAATCCGGTCCGGGCGATCGCCCTGCTCGATCGCGTGCGGCTGTTGCTGCCGGGGACCCTCAGCGAAGAAGGAGCCCTGCGCCGCGAGGTCTTCGCCCTCGGGCAGATCGGCGATCTGCACAGGTTCGAAGCCCTGGCGATTCAGTATCTGCGCCGCTTTCCGCATTCGGTCTACGCTGGCAATTTCAGGCAGCGCCTCGCCTACCAGTTGACCCAGTTCGATGTCGGCCGGGACGAGGCGCGCTTCGGGGCCCTCAACAGGATCGTCAACGAACTGGCTGCCGGGAGCCGGCGCGATCTGTACCTGCTGATCGCCCGTACGGCGATCCAGGAGGGCAAGACGGCCTCGGCGCGCCTGGCCGCCGACAAGGCCCTGGCGCTCTGCGGGCCCGAGAGTCCGGAGGCGGCCCAGGGACGCCTTTACCGGGCGGCGGCCGAGATCGTGGACCTGGCGACCTTCGAGCCCGGGCTGCGGACCTTGCAGGCCCTCGACCGATCCAAGCTTCCCGCCCGCGACATCCCCCTCCTCAAGACGGCGCTTGCGACGGCCGAGGAGATCGGGCGCGGTCTCGTCGGCACGCGCGTGGGGCCGGTGGCCGACACGGCGCCATCGCGACAGGCGCAGGCCGCGGCGGATTCCACCGATGGCGCGGCCAGACTGATTCCCAAGGCCCAAGCCACGATCGACCAGATCGATCTGCTCCTCCAGAAGGCAACTCCGTGACCCTGATCGCCGCCACGGTTCAGAGACCCGCGCCGAAGTCCGATCGCGAGATGGCGCGGTCCCATCCGGAGACCGACCTCCGGACCCCGCCGGACAGGGGCCGGCCCGGCGCCTTCGGGGATGTCCTGCGCGAGATCGCGGAGCCCCCCTCCACGCCCTCGTCCGACGAGGACCGGGATGATGCCGCGGAGCCGCGGGGACCTGTCGCGAAGGGCCGCCCCGACGAGGCGACCGTGACACCCGCGCTCTCCCCCGCCGATCCGGCAAGCGCCGCCGCGACGGTGCTGGCCAACGTCCTGAACACCGCCCATCCGGCGGCCGCCTCCGACGCCCCCGCGACCGGCGGCTCTCCGGGGCCGCGCATGACAGCCCCCGACGCCGCAGCCCGTTCTGCACCCGCATTGGTGCGCGGAGCAGGATCCGCGCAGGGGCTGCTCGCCGGATCAGGACCCAAGCCGGACGTCACGGTGCTCGACCGCGCGGTCCATTTCAAACCCGTGCTACCCCCGGCAGCGCTACCCGAGTCCGGGGCCGCCGAAGCTGCGCCAGCGGCCTCCGGGGCACCAACCGTGGCCGGACAGAACCTCGCCCGGACGGGACTGAGCGACGTCATCGCCACCGCGGCGCGGACGCTTCAGGCCGCGACCGATCTCGCGTCCCAGGGTCCGGCAGACACGGCGATGCCCGCCGAAGCTGCGCCGGCGGCCTCCGGGGCTACCTTTGTGGCCGGACAGAACCTCGCCCGGCCGGGACTGGGCGACATCATCGCCACCACGGCGCGGACGCTTCGGGCCGCGACCGGTCTCGCGCCCCAGGATCCCGCAGACACGGCAGTGCGCGCGGCCATCACCGCGCCCGGCACGTCCGACCTGAGCGTGCCTGCGGACAGCCATGCGGTCCCCGGAATCGCCCGTACGATCCTCGCGGCCGCAGGCCATCAGAGCCGGGCCGGCAGTTCCGTCCCGACCCCCAGGGACAGCGTCGGGACAGAGACGGGCCTGCCCGCCATCACCCTGCCGATGATCGCCGCTGCCATCGAGGATGAGATCGCGCGTGCGGTGCCGGCCCGTCCGGATGCGGTCGGCAATCACGCCGACCCGGCGACCGGGACCGCGCCCGACGGACCGCTGCGGGTGCTCAGGATCCAGCTGAGGCCGGAAGAGCTGGGAACCGTCACCGTGGAGCTGCGACTGGCGAATGGCCAGCTCGAGACGCACCTGCGCGCCTCGCGGCCGGAAACCGCCGCGCTCCTGCAGCGGGATGCGGCCATCCTCACGGACCTCCTCAAGCAGGCGCACCACCAAGCCGATGTCACCGTCGCTCAAGCGCGACCGGCCGATGCGGGAGGCTCTGCTGAAGGGGCTCCGTCGCAGGGTCAGTCTTCCTTCGCGAACGGGGGAGCTCGACCGGGTCACGGGGAGGATGGGCAACGACAGGCGGCGCATCGTTCGGCCACCGGCCGGCGCGACGGAGAGCGGATCGATGAGACGATACGTCCTCGCGACGGCGGCATTTATCTGTAGCGCGGTTCCGGCCGCCGCAAACGTGTGTGAGGCCGAGATGGGCCGCGCCTCGGCCCGTTACGGCGTGCCTCTCGGCGTCCTCTACGCCGTCGGCCTCACGGAGACGGGCAAACGCGGCTCGCTCCAGCCCTATGCCATGAATATCGAAGGAACGGCCTATTTCGCGACCGGGCCCCAGGACGTGCTCGCCCACTTCACCGAGGCGCGCCGCCGGGGCGCGCGCCTGATCGATCTCGGCTGCATGCAGATCAATCACCATTATCACGGCGGCAAGTTCGGCTCGGTCGAGGCCATGATCGACCCGCACGCGAACGTGGACTACGCGACGCAATTCCTCCGGGACCTGAAGAAGCGGGAAGGCAGCTGGACGATGGCCGTGGCGCGCTATCATGCCGGCCCGCACAACAACGCGGCGCAGAAGATCTATATCTGCCGGGTCGTGGCGAACATGGTGGTGACGGGTTTCGGCCAGTGGACGCCCGCCGCCACGCGCTTCTGCCAGTGAGAGCCGGAAGGCAGTCCGGAAGCGTCCATGGAACCAAGGGAAGAACCGGGGTCTTTCGCCAGAGGCCACCCGACACCTGACGATCACCGGGCAGGACGGCGGTCATCGTCCGTTCACCGGCCTGGAGGAGCCGCATGACCGACGCCCCAGAGCCGCCGGAAGCACCATCCGGGAAGATGGCCCTGCTGGTGGCCCTCACTCTCGCGGCCGTCGCCGCCGCCGCCTATGTCCTGATCCGTATGGATTAGTCCGGCCGTCGCCGCGCCGACGGACGATCCCGCTCCGTCGCTACAGGATTCGACAGCTCCCGTAGCTGACCTTGATCGCATTGCGCTCCTCGGGATTGAGCTGCGCCTCGACGAAGTTCAGCTTGTTCAGGTCGATCAGCAGGAAATAGACGCCGTTCTGGCATTTGATCGCGTTGCGCGGCGTGCGCTCATTCAGACGCGGCGAGGCGGTCTGACACTCGTAATAGTCGGAGCGTCCTGCCGAGATCACGGTCAGCAGGCCGCCGCTGGTGACCAGCGAGAACGTCCGGGCCTTCTGGGGCTGCGGCTTCGCCCCCTCCGGCGTGGCGGCATCGAGACCGACGGACGCCTCCTCCGTACACGTCATCGGACGGCGCAGCTGGGAGGCGGACGGCGTGATGCTCAGCAGGAGAAGCGCACCGGCGAGCGCTACCCGTTTCGCGATCATCGGCTAGGGATCCGTGATTCGTGGGTAGTTTCTACCCACAAGCTAGGCCTTTACCCGTCGGTGTAAATGCCGCCTGCTCGGGCGGAGAGGCCGATCAACAGATTTGCCCGCTCGTTCCATTTCACGGCGCGCGTGATTACGGGTCAAGCCGGTCTCGCCGAGGACGGCCACCCGGCTTCCGCGGCCGGCGAAACGGGCTCTACGCCTCCGGGACATCTGGATTGTCGTTGGCGGCCGCTTCGGCATCGCGCCGCGCCGCGATCTCCGTGCCGATTTCCATCAGCAGCAGCCGGGACAGGAGCTGCATCGTCGACGTGCCGTGTAGGGCCAGGAGTTGATGGGCCGCGATGGCCGTCTCCACCATGCGGTCAAAACCGTCTTCGTCGGACATGGCGGGGCGGTAACCTGGTTGAATGCCGAGCATACAACTTAAAGGTATGGATCGAGTTCGATCGCCCGCGCAGAAACAGGAGGCCCCATGATCCCGCCCGGCCAAGCCGACGTTCTGCTGAGGAGATTGGCCGAGGCACTCGAAAGTCCGGTCGAGATCTTCTTCCAGGAATCCGGCTCCGAAGCCGGAGGCGCGTCCGGATCGGACTGCGACCCGATGCCGACCCTGGAGCTGCTCCGCTTGTGGCATGCCTTGCGGGAGCCGCGGAGCCGGCAACGGGTCCTGGCGGCCGCTCGTCAGGAGGCCCGGAACCTGCGCGCGACCGGCGCGACGGACGCGGCGGCCGGCTGATCGAAGCCCGGCCGCGCAGCCGCCTTCAGAGGCTGCGGCGGCCGGGTCGCGCGTGCGCTGTCAATGGCTCGCGGACGGGGGCGCGGGTACGGCCGCGAAGGTCAGGACCGTCGCGGGGAGGGCGGGCGCCGCCGGTGCGGCCGGCTTGTCCTGCGGATCCGGCTTGTCCTGCTTTGCCATGCGCTTGTCGCGCTTCTCGTAGAAGGCATTGCCCCCGGCGACGGCCACGTAGTGCATGTTGGTGTAGGGGAACCGGTGGCCGGCGGTGTGGAAATACATCGCCTTCCCGACCTTCGGGTGGCGCTCGCCGGCCAGGACGGCATCGGCGGCATCGGCAACCTTCAGCAGGTCCTTCTCCTGCATCGGCTTGGTGAGCACGCCCGGCGCGAACTGTCCCGGCTGGCCGACAACCGCGCAGATGCCCCCCGGGAAGACCGCATTCTCGAGCCGGTTCATGACCACCGTCCCGACGGCGACCAGCCCGTCGCTGTCGCTCCGGTTCGATTCGAAATACATGGCGCGGCCGAGACAATCGCGCTCGGCATCGCTGACGACCATCGGCGGCTTGCGGTCGGGGATCGACCCCGTCGTGAGAACCGGCGAAGCGGTGTTGCAGGCCCCCAGGCCTCCGGCTACCGCCAGGACAATCAGTGCAGGACCGACCTTCGTCCTCTCGCTACCCTGCATGCATGTGCGCTCCGTGCTCCCCCCAGCCTGCCGCGTCGGGCGGTGTTCCGCTCCGACCAGGCGAAGGCCAAGCTTGACGGCACGTTCGCGGCGAGGATGTGGCGAGGGCGTCCCCGCCTCGGGGCCGGGCCTGAACCCGGGCCTCAGTGCTGGCCCTGGCCGGCGGCCAGGATGGTCACGCCCACGGCGATCACCGCGATGCCCGCCAGCATCGTCGGGTTGATCGCCTCGCCGTACAGCCACGCGCCGCCGAGCGCCGCGCCGATCATGCCGATCCCCGACCAGATCGCGTAGACGACGCCGATCGGCAGCAGGTCCATGCTGGTCGACATCAGCCACAGGGCGGTCCCGTATCCGAGGGCCACGATCACCGTCGGTCCCGGACGCGTGAAGCCTTCGGCGGCCTTCAGCGCCAGGGTGGCGGTGACCTCAGCGCCGATGGCGAGCCCGAGGATCAGGAACGGATTCATGGCACGGCGAACTTTCGGGCTGCACGGGCTGCGTGAATCGGGCGGTCGAGGCGTGTAGAACCTGTTTCGAATCGGACGCCCGAGCAGACGGAGGAGCGCAGGGCCGGCCCAAGTCTGCTTCGAATCGGCCGCAGGACATCGGCGGCCGCCGCCCGACACAAGGCCACAGATCCATGAACATTTCCGAACCAGCGTCCCGGACCTTCGTGGGCGCTGAGCCAGGCGCACCGCGCCCGGTTCTGCGGCCGGGCTTGGGCCGATTGGGGCTTTCGTTAAGCCCTCCTGCGCATGGTGGCTGCGCGCCGGCCCACCGCCGCGATGGCGGCCGCGCGACAGCGACGATCCAGAGCGACACAGACCCAGCATGACCGCGCCCTTGGCGATCCCGGACTCTCCGGCCCGCACGCGCCGGGGCCGCCGCTGGGGCGTGATCGCGGCGGCGGGCGGCGCCGCCGTTCTGGGTTGCGCCTGGACCGCCGCCGCGCTGATCAACGTCCCCGACCCCGTCACCCTGACGGCCCTCGCGGTCATCGAGCCGTCGTCGGTGGGCACGTGGTTCCCGAGCCGGATCGTCCAGGCCCCCGCGCGGGCGAGCGATCTGCCGGCCCGGCCGCGCCCGATCCTCGACCGCGTCCCCTGGAAGGGGAAGACCGTCCCGCTGATGGATGTGCTGGCGGCGACCCACACCAACGCCTTCCTGGTGGTGCAGGACGGGGTGCTGATCCACGAATGGCAGCGCGCGGGAACCGGACCGGAGACGCTGTTTCCCTCGTGGTCGGTGGCGAAGTCCATCGTCTCGCTGCTGGTCGGCGCCGCGGTGGCGCGGGGCCAGCTCGCCGAGACCGACCGGGTCTCCGCCCTCCTGCCCGAATTGAAGAACGGCGCGGTGTTCGGTCAGATCACCGTGCGCAACCTCCTCGACATGGCGAGCGGGATCGCGGTGCCGGAGAACTACGATCCCCGGCATCCCCTGACCGGTACCGCGGGGATGTACCTGACGCGCGACATCACGGCCTTCGTGCGCGACAACGCGCATCTGGCGTTCAAGCCCGGAAGCAAGGGCCGCTACCGCAGCATCGACACAGAGCTGCTCGGCCTGATCCTGGCCCGGGTCGAGGGCAAGCCCCTGGCCGACATCCTCTCGGAGCGGATCTGGAAGCCGATGGGTGCCCAGGCCGACGCCACCTGGAACCTCGACCGGCCCGGCGGCGTCGAGAAGGCGTTCTGCTGCATCAACGCGACGGCCCGCGACTTCGCCCGCCTCGGCCTGCTGGTGGCCGACCAGGGCCGGCTGAACGCCAACCGCATCGTCCCGGCCCGCTGGATCGAGCGGATCATGACGCCGGCCCGGCGCGACGTCGACGGCTGGCAGTACTCGGCCCAGTGGTGGCACGCCCCGGGGGGCGAGGACGACGACATCTCGGCGATCGGCGTCTACGGCCAGTACATCTACGTGAACCGCGAGACCGGCACGGTGATCGTCAAGCTCAGCGATCACGGCGCCGAACAGGACGAGATCGACACGCTCGCGGTGATGCAGACCATCGCGGCCGATCTCGCCGCCGGTCGCCCCCCCGCTTCACGCAAGGAACCCTGAGCGGGGCGCCGCGGCCAAGGCTTCGACCGAGAAGGCTTCCACCGAGAAGGCTTCGGCCAACAAGGCTCCGGCCAAGGCCCCGGTCGAGGCCCGGTCAGGCCTCGGTCGGTCCGCCCCCCCGCACGGAGGACTGCTGGGTGAGCGGGCTCAGCGGCGTCAGACCCCGTGCCCGCCAGTTGCGCAGGAGACGCCATCCGACCCGCCGCCACGCGATCGACGGGACCGGCGAGGCCGGATCGACGAGGGCGCTGAGAGCCCGCGTGTAGTCGAGCACGAGGCCCGGGGTCCAGGTCATCGACCGCGCCCCGTTGCGCAGGAAGGCCGCCGCCCAGAATTCCGGCGTGGTCAGCGCCGCGGCGAGCTGCCGCCAGGGATGACCGCCGCGGCTGAACGCGCCCTCGACCGCGATGTCCAAGGCCTGGGCCACCGTGGTGGAGCAGTTGCGACTGATGAAATTGTAGGTGGTGTCGGCGCTGTAGTACGCCCAGAACGCCCGCAACCGGGCGGCGTCGATGCCGTTGAGCGTCACCGCCACCGTCGCCGGGCACCAATCCGCCACCTCCGCCTCGTGGGAGGGCAGAAAGCGTCCGGGCACGTCGTTCTCGGGGCCGGCCCGCAGGCTCGACCGCAGGTTGGCAGGCGAACGGTCGATCTCCACCGCGGGATAGTGGCTGATGTAGAGGTCGTCGCCCTGCTGCAGGGCGGCGTGGCCGGTGGAGAACCGCCCCGCCTTGTCGACGGAGGCGACGTAGCGCCGGATCAGCCGCTGGCCGGCGGGGGTCGTCGCCTGCCCGGTGGGGGTCCAGACATAGACCGTCAGGCTGCCGGGCTCGGCGCTGCCGACGGAGGCGGCCGGCTCGGCTGTGCCCAGGCGCCGGGTGCGCAGCCCGGCCAGCGCGAGGTTGGCCCCGTTCAGGATCAGGAACATCCCGATGCAGTAGCCCACCGTGCCGGCATACCAGGTCGGCCAGGGCTGGAGATGGAACAGGCCGAAGGCGATGCTGAGGCCGCCCAGGGCCACCGACATCCGCCAGCCGGAAAACTTCAGCAGGCTCGCGATCGTGATCCGGACCACGCCGTCCACCGTGAAGGCGATGCCGAAGATCATGGCGAGCAGGAAGGTGCTGTGCCGGGTGGCCATCATGATCAGCACCGCCATGACCGACAGCAGCACGCCCTTGAACAGGCGCAGCCGGCGGGCGGCGCCGAGCGCGGACAGGCCGGCGGCGAGGGAACTCACGCCCTCCGCCAGCAGGATCAGGCCGAACCACCGGTCCGGAACGTGGAGCGCCCCGTCCAGGGAATCGATCGCCACGAGGATGCCGAGCGACGACCACAGCAGGCCCGTGGCGACGATCAGGTGCCAGTGGCGGCGGACCGCGGCCCGCCCGACGAGGAGCATCCAGAGGGGCGCCATCCGGCCGCCGGCGGCGTCCGCGCCGCCCGGTCCGGGCGCGTCGAGCGCCGAGAGCGCACGCGGGATGGAGGTCGAACACGGTCCGGACATAGGGGTCGCCCTCGAAAGCGCGCGTCAACGAGCCTCTCGCACAGATCCCGCCATGCCGTCACGGCCGGAGCGAGGCTCCCGACACGCACGAGGTCTGAGGAGCGCGCGAGGCGCACGATCGAGACGACGATCCACAACTTGCCTGAGGACTTTGTTAATCGCGGCCTCGCACGGGCTCCCGCGCCGGTCGCGGATGGCCGGGACGACGACCGTGCCGCCGCCTCGCCCGCGCCTCCCGCGGCCCGGCGGCATCCCGGATTGTCCCACGTCTCCGCGACTGATTCGGCCGCTGACAGCCTGTCATCGCGCGACCATTCGCAGTCATCGGCCGCAGGCCGCCGCAGCAAACGCCGCCACTGCGCAATATTTGCGAAGCCTCCCGAGAGGGCAACCTCATGTTGCCTCGCAAGAACAGAATGTGTTCAAAGCACATCTTAAGATAAACCGTAGACAAATCGCACAGTTTTTGTATTGTTACGCGCCAATCTTGGCAGACTCGAAGCAATTCGGCGCATGATCGGGCGGTAAATCACGATCAAGAGTTCGGATTTGTCGGTGCACCGATGCTCAAGCTTCGTTTCTATGCACTGGGGGATACATGAATACGATCGAATTGAACGAAAAGGCCGCAGATCTGAACACAGATCTGATCAAGTGCACGGCTTCACTGGTTGCGGCTTACGTGTCCCGGAACGCGGTGGGGGTGGGAGACCTGCCGGTTCTGATCGATCAGGTGCATACGGCCATAACGGTCCTGCAGGGGAGCGCCTCGGGATCCGGTGCGGGCTGGACCGGCCCGACCGCCGCACAGATCGAATCCTCGATCCAGCAGGATGGCCTGATCAGCTTCATCGACGGCCGGTCCTACAAGACCCTGAAGCGCCACCTGACCGCGCACGGCCTGACGCCCGAGCGCTACCGGGCCAAGTACGGCCTGCCGGCCGACTACCCGATGGTCGCCCCGGGTTACGCCGCCAAGCGCTCGGAGATCGCCAAGGCGATCCAGCTGGGCCACAAGGCGGCCTGAGCGAAACCCGGTCCGCACCGCCCCTCGACGCCCCATCCGGGCGCCGAGACGGGTGCCGAGACGGGCGGGCGCGGATCCGGGCTGCGGGCCGGCGCGGCAGGATTGCCCCGTGGGGGCCCGCCGCGCGCGGGCGCGGCTCAGACCCGGGCGACGGCCAGGGTCCCGTCATCGATGGGAACGAAGCGGACGCCCGCCCGGCGCAACGCATCGACCGCGTGCAGGCGGGACCGGCTCCCCCGATGCTCGCTGTCCTCCTCCAGGCGCCGCACCGTGGAATGCGACAGGCCGCTCGCCTGGGCGAGATCCATCATCGACCAGTCGAGCAGGGCCCGGGCGGCGCGTAGATGGTGCCCGGTGACGGAGTGCTCCAGGCCCTCGTGCGCGCCGACCGGCACGGGGGCATGGCTGCGGACAGGGTACTTGAGGCCGCCACGCCCGAGATAGGTCCCGTCCAGGTCCCAGATCGGCATCGTGAGAATCCGGAAATGCCAGAGCTCGCCGTTGGCGAGACGCTCGTGGGCCGTACCCTGGAAGAACGCCCGCCGCTCGATCCGCTCCGCGGCCGCCGCCTGGAAGGCGCTCCGCTCCTCCGGAACGATCAGGAGATACGGATCGGCGCAGATCTCCTCGAGGGGGAGGCCGTGGACCTGGGCGACCGCGAACGGGATTTCGCGGATGCGATCGAGGCCCATCGAGAAGGTCGTGATGTGCTCCGTGAGATAGAGCGCGCCCTGGCGCCGCCGCTCCTCCTGCCGCAGGCGCGCCAGCTGCTCCCGGTCGCTCACGTCGAGCGCCGTGCCGTTGAGGGCGACGGGGCGCCCCTCCGTCGAGAACCGGATCTCCATCGTCAGCGACAGGGTGCGAACCGTGCCGTTCGGCCGGATCACCCGCACGATGACCTCGCGCGGGACATGCCCCTGCCGGATATCGGTCAGCGCCGGCATCAGGTGCCGATCCTCCGGGTGGATCAGGCTGAGCAGCAGGTCATAGCGCGCCTTCGCGGCATTCGGCACCAGACCGAGCAACCGGTAGAATCCCGGAGACCAGATCTGCTCCCCACCCGCGAAGACCCAGCTCCACGCACCGCTCATCCCACGACTTTCCGTGAGAGTCAGGAACTCTCCCGAAGAAAATGTCAGAGCGCTTAAAGCAGTATGGAACATCTCAGCACCGCGCGGACCATATCATCGTTCCACACATCCGAACAAGGAATTTTTATTGCGATTAATTCATAATTAAGCTCAATGTTCAAGCAATGATGTAAAATGTTTTGCGGAATCTATTTTACAATACAGCATTCCCATCCAATCCGACCCAGATCATCGTGATGCAGCCCATGACCTGCGGGCTTGCGCCTGCCACGCTCCGCTACACGGACATTCCGCCTGCGGAACCCTCATCCGCCCCCGCGGCGCGCCGCCTGAACCGCATCGCGACCGGCTCTCGATCAGTGCACCCGCAAAAGTTGGCACTGTGTCTCGCTCACGCATGTTTCAAAACAATGATCATCCGCGATAACATTGGATCTATTCCGAGCAAGAGGCTTGGCGACACCATATTTCCCCGAGCTATTCACTGAATATTGGATAAATCGCGATCAATATTCGTAACAAAGAAATTTTAATACGCCGGGCCACAAGACGATTTCATAAATATTACGGAGCAAATATTTATTCTCATCACCTCGCGCCGGCGGCCATGGTCGCGTGTTCAATCGGTCGCCGGTCCGCACGGAGGGGCGCGGATCCGGGATCCGGTGCGGCCGCGCCGGCGGACGGTTGACAGGTCGGGCCGAACAATGCGGGGAGGTGGGCCGCACACCGGGAGGAACCGCATGAGGGTCGCCTGCATCGGCGAGTGCATGGTCGAGCTGTCCGAACGCCCGGACGGGACCCTCGTCCAGGGCTTCGGCGGCGACACGCTGAACACCGCGCTCTATCTCGCGCGTCTCGGCGTCAGGGTCGATTACGTGACGGCGCTGGGCGACGATGTTTGGAGCGACGCGATGGCGGCAGCCTGGGGCCGCGAGGGCATCGGCCTCGACCGGGTCCGGCGGCTGCCGGGCCGGATGCCGGGGCTCTACATCATCCGCACGGATGCCGCGGGCGAGCGCAGCTTCCACTACTGGCGTGATCGCGCCGCGGCCCGGGACCTCTTCACCGAGCCCGGCGCCGCCGAGACCGAGGCGGCACTGACCGGCTACGACCTCGTCTACCTGTCCGGCATCAGCCTCTCGCTCTACGGCGAGACCGGGCGCGCCACCCTGTTCGGGACGCTGGCGCGCCTGCGGGACCGAGGCGGTCGGGTGGCCTTCGACACCAATTACCGGCCCCGCGGCTGGCCCGACCACGACGAGGCCCGAGCGGCCTTCCGCGCGGCCCTGGCGCTGGCCGACCTGATCTTCGCCTCGGCGGAGGATCTGAACTGGCTCTTCGGCGCGGCGGGGGCGCACGAGGTGCTGCGCCATCGCGGTCGGGCCGAGATCGTGCTCAAGGCCTCCAGCGGATCCGGGCCCGTCGCCCGGGTGCTGCACGGGGCGGCCGACACCGCCGTGCCGGCCAAGCCGGCGGTGCGGGTCGTCGACACCACGGCCGCGGGCGACAGTTTCGCGGCCGGCTATCTCGCCGCGCGCATCGCCGGGCTGACACCGGAGGCCGCCGCCGGCGAGGCCCATCGCCTCGCCGGGGCGGTGATCGGGCATCGCGGCGCCGTGATTCCCCGGGACGCGATGCCGGCACCCGCCGTCCGGCAGCCCGCTCCGGAGGCCTGAGGGTCGCCGGGACCGGGGGCCGCCCTTGAGGCGGACAGGCGCAACCGCTACCTCTGCTCCCGGGGGACGATCCCCGCAGCTTCATCGCCGCGCGTGGTGCGGCCGAGAGGGCACCCGTGGCGCCGAGTCCCCCGCCGATTCCCCCGCCGATCCAGATTCCCGAGCCCGACGCAGCCGCGGGCGGCGGCGCCCCGAAGACGCGGGTCAGCGCGCGCGGCCGGCTGCGCACCTACTTCCTCACCGGGATCATCGTCGCCGGCCCCCTCGCCATCACCGCCTACATCACGTGGTGGTTCATCGCGCTGATCGATTCGTTCGTGAAGCCGCTGGTGCCGGCGAGCTACCTGCCGGACCATTACCTGCCGTTCTCGATCCCGGGCCTCGGCCTCGTGATCGCCTTCCTGGCGGTCACGCTGCTCGGCTTCCTCACGGCCAACCTCGTCGGCCGTTCGGTGATCGAGTTCGGCGAGGTCCTGCTGGCGCGGACGCCGGTGATCTCCGGCCTCTACAAGGGCCTGCGGCAGATCTTCGAGACCCTGTTCTCGGCCAACGGCACGTCGTTCCGCACGGTGGGGCTGGTGGAGTTCCCCGTGAAGGGCACATGGTCCGTGGTCTTCCTGTCGGCTCCCGCCGGCCACGAGGTCGAGGGCGCGCTGCGCGCCCGGGGCGCCCCCGCCGACGAACTCGTCGGCGTCTTCCTGCCCTGCGCCCCCAATCCGACCACGGGCTTCTTCTTCTACCTGCCCCGCGCCGAGGTGGTGGAACTCGCCATCAGCGTCGACGACGCCGCCAAGCTGGTGATGTCGGCCGGGGTGATCCAGCCCGAGGATCCGCAGGGGCGCCTCAACGCCATGGCGGCGACCCTGCGGACGGCCCAGCAGGCCGGCGGAACGGTGTCGCGTCGGGAGCCGCAGGACGCGTGAGGCCGCGCTTCCGGGCCAGGCCCGCTTCGGGCGCGGCGCCCGCCCGGCTCCGAGACCGACCCGTCAACGCGCGCAACACGGCGACCCGGTCGCGGCCGCCCGCGCGGCGTGACGCGCCGCCGGATTGCGTCGTCTCCCTCGGAAAGCCCCTGAAGGCGGGGCCGATGCCGCCTGCAGGGCGGACGAAAAAGGCCGGCCCGCACAGGTGCGGACCGGCCTGGAATGCCTTGGAAATCCCGTCCGTTCCGCGGCGGCTCAGCGCTGCAGCGAAGCCGTCTGCGGAGCGATGGTCGGCGGGGTCGCCTGCGCGACCGTCACGGCGCTGCGGGGGGGCGTCGGCCCCCAGCCGGCGGCGCATTGGAGCGTGAGGGCGAGACCCAGCGCGATGCACAGCCCGTTGGCGGCCAGCCAGAAGGGGCGGGCGGCCCGCCGCACGGCGGCCTGCAACTCGTCCGCGGTCTTGCCGGCCGCCTCGGCGGCGCGATCCGAGATCGGCAGCAGCCAGGGCTCGGTCGGCAGGGCTTGGATACCGGCCATCTCGTGGGAGCCCGGCAGGTTTTGGAACAGTCCGTTCGACATGTCCGTCCTCCAGATTCGTCCGTGATGTCCCGGCTTACCGGGCCATTCGTTCATCTCCAGTTAAGGGAAGAATATGGCTGATGCAAGATCGCGAGGCCTGTCCGGAGCCTGCCGGGCCGCCGCCAAGACGCGGCCAAGCTTCCGCCTAATCCCAACAAGTTCTTGATAAGATTGGTCTTTCCCGAGAGCCTGTGACATTGCGGCATCGGCCTCCCGGCTTGGCCGAGCGAGGGCGATTCCCGCCCCCACCGTTCAGGAACACCGGACTTTCCTGAACGAAACCGTTCATCCGGCGCCGATCAAGCGGATCGCAGCCTCGCGCTCGAACAGGTAGAGCAGCACCCGCAGCGCCTGCCCGCGGGGGCTCTTCAGTCCGGGGTCGCGCTCGACGATCATGCGGGCATCGTCGCGGGCGGCTTCCAGCAGGGCGGCATCGCTCTCCAGGCGGGCGAGCCGGAACGCGGCCATGCCGGATTGCCGGGTGCCCAGCACTTCCCCCTCGCCGCGGAGCTTCAGGTCGGCCTCGGCGATGCGGAACCCGTCCTCGCTCGCGCGCATCATCTCGAGCCGGGCCCGCGACACCTGCCCGAGCGGGCCCCGGTAGAGCAGCAGGCAGGACGAGGCCTTCGAGCCGCGCCCGACCCGGCCGCGGAGCTGGTGCAGCTGCGCCAGCCCGAACCGCTCCGCGTGCTCGATCACCATGATGGTCGCCTCGGGCACGTCGACGCCCACCTCCACCACGGTGGTCGAGACGAGGAGCTTGGTCTCGCCGGCGGCGAACCGGGCCATGGCGGCATCCTTCTCGGGGCCGGGCATCTTGCCGTGGATCAGCCCGACCGCATCGCCGAAATGCTGCCGCAGGTCGTCGAAGCGCTCGGCCGCGGCGGCAAGGTCGACGAACTCCGATTCCTCCACCAGCGGGCAGATCCAATAGACCCGCTCGCCACCCGCGATGGCCCGGGCGAGGCCGGCCACCACCTCGTCGATCCGCTCGGTGGGCAGGGTGATCGTGCGGATCGGCTGGCGGCCGGCGGGCTTCTCGTCGAGGATCGAGACGTCCATGTCGCCGAAGAAGGTCAGCGCCAGGGTGCGGGGGATCGGCGTCGCGGTCATGACCAGGAAGTCCACCGCCTCGCCCTTGGCGCCCAGCGCGAGGCGCTGATGGACGCCGAACCGGTGCTGCTCGTCCACCACCGCGAGGCCGAGATCGCGGAAGGTGACCGCCTCCTGGAACAGGGCATGGGTGCCGACCAGGATGTCGATCTCGCCCGCGGCGAGGGCGGCGAGCGTGCTCTTGCGCTCCGCGGCGCGGTCGCGGCCGGTCATCAGGCGCAGGCGCAGACCGCCGGCCAGGGGCTTGAGCCGCTCGAAATGCTGCCGGGCGAGGATCTCGGTGGGGGCCATCAGGGCGGCCTGACGGCCGGCCTCCACCGCCGAGGCCATGGCCAGCAGCGCCACCGCGGTCTTGCCGGAGCCGACATCGCCCTGGAGCAGGCGCAGCATCCGGCGGGGCGCGGCGAGATCGGCGCGGATCTCCGCCACCGCGCGCGCCTGGGCGCCGGTCAGCGCGAAGGGGAGGGCGGCCTCGATGCGGGCGCTCAGGGCGCCGTCGCCGGCATTGACCCGGCCGGCCTTTCGCCGCTGGCGGGCGCGCAGGAGGGCGAGCGCGAGCTGCGAGGCCAGGAGTTCATCGTAGGCCAGCCGCTTCCGGGACGGGGTCGCGGGCGGCGGCTGGAGCGGATCCTCGGCCTTCGGGGGCGCCTCCTCGGGGCGGTGCTCGAGGCGGAGCGCATCCGCGAAGGCCGGCAGGCGGTTCTTCTCCAGCCAGGCCGGGTCCTGCCATTCCGGCAGGACCGGCAGCCGGTCGAGGGCCGCCACCGCGAGCTTGTTGATCGCCCGCGAGGTCAGCCCCTCCGTGGCGCCGTAGACCGGCTCGACGGCGGGCAGCTCGGCCAGTCCCGCCTCGTCCACGATCCGGGACGGGTGGACCATCTGGCGGGTGCCGTCCCAGAGGTCGATCCGGCCGGTGATGTAGCGGTGCGCCCCGAGCGGCAGCATCTTCTCCACCCGGGCGCGGGGCATGCCGAAGAAGACCAGGGAGATGTCGCCGGTGGCATCCTCCACCAGAACCCGGTGCGGGCGCCGGCCCGAACCGATCTGGGCCGGCCGATGCGCCACCACGGTGACGCCGATCGTCACCGGCTCGCCGACGGGCGCGTCGCTGATCGAGCCCATGAGCTTCCGCGCCACGCCGCCCTGGGGCAGGTGGAACAGCAGGTCCACGACCCGGGCCTCGCGCTCGGGGGTGCCGAGCAGCTTCTCGATGAGGGGCGCCATCTTCGGGCCGATGCCCGGCAGGGCGCGGGCCGGCGCGAACAGGGCGTCGAGAATGCTCGGGCGCAGGGCGGGTGCGTCGGCCGATGCGGCGGGACGCGCACGGGCGACCTCGCCCTCGGACGACTCGGCCGCGTCGGGGTCCTTCAAGGCCGGGTCCTGAGTCGCGCGTGCATCTGTCATGGCGGTTCGGCGGACATGGTGCCGGAGGCGCCTTATCATCCGGTGCATCCCGGCGCGCCAGTGCGGCCGATGAAGACCGAGCCCAGAGACCGATCCCATGGCCAGCGACTTCCTGCCGGGCTTCGACCGGCACCGGATCGAGACCGCACCGGGCGTGACGATCCATGCCCGGTCGGCCGGCTCGGGCCCGCCGGTGCTGCTGCTGCACGGCCATCCGCAGACCCTCTCCACGTGGCTCCACGTCGCCCCGCAACTCGCGGAGCGCCACAGCGTGGTGGCGATGGACCTGCGCGGCTACGGGGATTCGTCGAAGCCCCCGGGCGGGGACCGGCATACCAATTACGCCAAGCGCGCCATGGCGGCCGACGCGGTCGCGGTGATGCGGGCGCTCGGCCACGACCGCTTCGCCGTGGTCGGGCACGACCGGGGCGGGCGCGTCGCCCACCGCCTCGCCCTGGACCATCCCGCCGCGGTCGAGCGGATCGCCCTGTTCGACATCGCGCCGACCGCGACCATGTACGCGCGCACCGACAAGGATTTCGCCACCCGGTACTTCTGGTGGTTCTTCTTCATCCAGCCCCATCCCCTGCCGGAGACGCTGATCGGGGCCGATCCGGAATACTTCCTCCGCCACCACGTCGAGGGCCAGTCCAAGACGCCCGGCTCCACCCCGCCGGACCTCTTCGCCGAGTATCTGCGCTGCTACGCCGACCCCGCCTGCCGCCACGCGATCTGCGAGGATTACCGGGCGGCGGCCGGGATCGACCTGGAGCACGACGCCGCCGATGCGGAGGCGCGCGTCGCGGCGCCCCTGTTGGCGCTCTGGGGCGCGAAGGGCGTCGTCGGCCAGACCTACGACGTGCTGGCGACCTGGCGCGAGAAGGCCACCACCGTCTCGGGCCGGGCGCTGGATTGCGGCCACACCCTCCAGGAGGAGCGGCCGGACGCGGTCGTCTCGGAGCTGATGGCGTTCCTGGGCTGACGGCGATCAGCCGCCCGGAGCAGATCGACCGCGAGGTGGGCCGACAGGGTCTCGCCCCGGTCGAGACCGCCGGGCTCGGCTGCCGCCCAGGCCTCCGTCGCGGCCAGGGCCCGGACCTCGGCCATCGCGGAGAGGGCGGTCCGGGCCCGGCGCACCTGCGCCACCGCGATGCCGTATCCCGCGACCGCGTAGCCCCCTGCGACGAGGGGCAGGGACATCGGCCCGGTGCCGCAGCAGGCGTGGCGGCGCTTCCGGGATCCGGCGCGCGGCGCCACGCTGGCGAAGCGGGAGGTCGGATCGAATCGCGACGGCATGCGGATCTCCGGGCGTGCGGCGCTGTGGCCTGCGCGGATCGGGCTTGGCAGAGAGGGCGGAATGCTCAGATACGGGCATGGGCCGCGCCGACGGGAGACCGTGGCGGCGGCCATCTCCCGGACGGGGGGCGCGGAGCCCGGCCGACCCAGGAACGAGCGGAGCGCGTGCGGGGCAACATGTCCGAAGGAGCCAAGGTCGAAGCGGGCCAGGTCGGAGGCGCCGCGACGCCGTTCGAGGTCGCCGTGGTCGGGGCCGGGGCCGCGGGTCTCGCCGCGGCGCTGGCGGTCGCCCGGGAGGGGATCCCCACGGCGCTGGTCGGCCGCCACGCCCCCGTGGCGGACGGGCGGACCGTCGCGCTCCTCGATGGGTCCGTGCGCTTCCTGGAGGCGCTCGGCGCCTGGGAGGCGGTGGCGCCGCACGCGAGTCCCCTCTGCGAACTCCAGATCGTCGACGACACCGGCAGCCTGTTCCGGCCGCCGCCGGCACGCTTCCGCGCCGCCGAGATCGGCCTCGACGCCTTCGGCTGGAACGTCGAGAGCGCCCGGCTGGTCGAGAGCCTGCGCGCCCGCGCCCGGGCGCAGGACAACCTCACCCTGGTCGAGGCGGACGCCGCCGGCGCCGTGCCCGGCGAAGCGACGGCACGCATCGCCCTGGCCGATGGCGCCGCGGTCGAGGCCCGGCTGGTGGTGGCCGCCGACGGCGCGCGCTCGCCGCTGCGGACCGCCAGCGGCGTCCGCGTGCGCGACTGGACCTACCCACAGAGCGCGATCACCACGATCCTGGCCCATGCGCGCCCGCACCGGGACGTCTCCACCGAGTTCCACACCCGGTCCGGTCCCTTCACCCTGGTGCCGCTGCCGGGCGGTCACCGGTCCAGTCTGGTCTGGGTAACCGGGGAGGGCGCGGCCCGGCGTCTCGCAGCCCTCGACGACGCCGCTCTGGGCCAAGCCGTGGAGCGGCAGGCCCGGGCGATGCTCGGCGCCATGCGGGTCGACGGCCCCCGCGGCCTCGTGCCCATGCGCGGCCTCGCGGTGACCCGGCCGGTGGCGAATCGGCTGGTTCTGATCGGGGAGGCGGCCCACGTCTTCCCACCCATCGGCGCCCAAGGGCTCAATCTCGGCCTGCGCGACGCAGCGACCCTGCGCGATACCCTGCTGGTCGCCGCCCGGGACCGCCGCGATCCCGGCAGCCGCCCGGTGCTCGACACCTATGCGCGGGCGCGCCGGGTCGACACGGCGGCGCGCACCGCCGCGGTGGATCTCCTCAACCGCAGCCTGCTCACCGGCCTGCTGCCGGTGGACGCGCTCCGCGGCCTCGGCCTGCTGGCGATGACGCAGCTCGGACCGCTGCGCCGGCTCGTGATGCGGGAGGGCGTGCTGCCCCGGCTCGGCGCCCCGGAGCTGATGCGGGCGGCCCGCTGAACCGCGGGCGCCGCGACAGCCGGCGTCTTCGCGCGCGCCGCAATCCCGGGGCATTCGGCGCCCGACGGCACACGCGGCCCTGAGATCGCTGCGCGCGCACGGACGAGACGGTTCAGGGACGCCCGTTAAGGCGGTACGGGGGCCTGCGGCTTCAGAGATCCGGCTGGGCGGCCACGTAGGCGCCGAGGCGGGTCGCGAGGTCCACCGGGCCGCCCGCCCGGGCCCCGCCCGGATCATTGATGAGGATCACCGGGATGCCGCGGTCGCGGAGATGGCCGCGGAGGCGGGCGGCGCGGCGGGCATAGGCGGGATCGCGGCGGGTGGGCGCCTGAAGCAGCACCGCGGCCGGCCGGGCGATCACGGCCAGCACGTCGTCCGCCGCCTCCATCGAGG
This sequence comes from Methylobacterium sp. XJLW, assembly GCF_003254375.1. Classification (NCBI taxonomy): domain Bacteria; kingdom Pseudomonadati; phylum Pseudomonadota; class Alphaproteobacteria; order Hyphomicrobiales; family Methylobacteriaceae; genus Methylobacterium; species Methylobacterium sp. XJLW. The sequence goes on from NZ_CP016429.1 coordinate 4,961,135, forward strand.
CGGTCACGCTCGCATAGCCGAGGCTGGCCAGCTCGCCCGAGAGGGACCGGTCCACGGCGCGGACGCCGTCGTCGACCACGAGCACTTGTTGCAGCGCACCCATAAGCTTGAGCGGTACTCCATCCCGGACGACTTGGAAAGATAGCCGTCACGACAATCCGATGCAGAACCCGCTAACAGGCGGTTCGGATCCCGTGGGTCCGTGTGCAGATGCGAGATTATCTGCGCCGCCTGAGCGCCGGATGAACCGGCGCGGCGCCGCCGTTCAGGTCGCCGCGACCGCCGCGACCGCCACGGCCGTCCCGCCCGACAGGAGCAGGCGGTAGCCCGAATCCCGCCACGCGCGCGGATCCGTCTCCGGGTTTCCGCTTCGGGGAAGCGCCTGTGCGGCGCAGGCCGGCCCACGACAGCCGAGGTCGCCCGCGGGCCCGTGGCCGACGTCCAGGAGGGCGCGCGGCAGGAGCGCGTCCTCCGGATGGGCCAGGGTCGCGGCGAGGTCCTCCAGGCCGGGGCGCGTGAGCACCAGCGCCTCGCCCAGGACCAGCGAATCGAGGCGCTGCGGGCCCGCGAGCCCGGCGCTCCGCCGGGTCAGCCGCGCGGGCGCGCGATGGACCACGTCGAGGACGCGGACGGTCCAGGGCAGCGGCAGAGCGGCAATGGCCGATTCGACCAGGGCCGGGACCACGAGCCGGGTGGGCACCGGCCGCAGGAGGGCGGCGCGGAACCCGGCCTCGTCGAAGGGCAGCACGGTCTCCAGGCCGGCGCCCGCCGCCAGGGCGGCGCCGAGGCCGGTCACGAGGCCACGCAGGTCGTGGCCGGGCAGGAGCGTCAGGACCCGCTCGTCCGCGGACAGGGGCAGCGCGTCGAGATGGGCGGCGATCGCCGCCGCGAGCGCCGCGGCGCTGCGGTAGACGGGCCGGCCGGGATCGCCGCCCGCGAAGGTGACGAGGCCGCGGCTCGGCGCCGGTTCGACCACGCCCCGCTCCAGGGCCATCGCGTCGAGGCTGATCACGCCGTCCGGCACGCTCGGACCGAAGGCCGCGAGGTAGCGCAGGCCGAAATGGCGCATGGCCGCGCGGGTGAGGTCCTCCGCGGGCCGACGCGCGCCGCGGCGGCCCTCCGTCAGAACGGCCACGAGGCCGGCGGACTCGATCCCGGCGGAGAGCTCGGCGCAATCCCAGACGGCCGGCATCGCGCAGGGGAGGTGGCCCGCCGCCTCGACGGCGAGATGGGCGAGGGTCGATTCGGCGCCCCCCGAGAACCACAGGCCGATCCGGCTGCCGGCGGGAAGCCGCCACGCGCCGATCCCGCGGGCGAGCCGCCCGACGATCTCGGCGGCGGCCGCGTAGGTCCAGGTGATGGCCGGGCGCCCGCACCAAGCGACGCGGTCCCCCGAATCACGCAGGACCGTGCGCTGGGGGCCCGTCAGAGCCGCCGCGAAGAGGCGGGCCGCGAGACCCTCGGACAGGCCGCCGAAGAAGCTTTCGGACAGGCCTTCGGGCGCGTCCTCGGATCGCGCGGACGCGTCCAGTGCGGCGTCGGCCGCCCACTCCGCCACCGCCAACGCGCTCACACCCGCCGCCCCCGCCGATCCTGCAGAACTCCTATCATCTCGGCCCGGCAGGGTTAACCGACCGCTAAGGGGGCCGCCGCCGGAGGGCGGCCGCCGGCGGCCGACGGCGCGGCCCGATCACGCGCTCGTGCCTCGCGCCCGCGCAACGTCGTGCTTGCGGCCGGGCGTATGGGGGCCTATCGGGGGCCGGGCGCGGCCAGGACGGTTCCGACAGCCTCCCCGGCCGCGGTGTCATGCCTTCGCCTCATTCAAGGGGAAAGGCAGGCCGCCCGGTCGCCGGGGTGAGGGATGCGCGCAGACGGGCGCCCGTCCCGCCCGATGGCCGGACCGATTCATCCGGAGTTCCGGGCGGCACGCCAACGCGGCGGGCATCCGGACGGTCCGGCGGACCTGCCGCCAGGCCGGCTCCGCATCCTGCCAGCCACACCACGTCTCTTCCAAGGGGTCAGAGCCGATGTCCTTCACCCGCACCGCGACGCTCGCGCGCGCCGCTCTTTTCGGCCTCGCGGGCCTCGGTCTCGCGGCCGCGCCGGCCCTGGCGCAGCCGAAGAAGCCCGCCGCTCCCGCGCCGGCCGCGCCGGCGCCGACCGCCCCGGGCACCCCGGCGGCCAACACCCCGGCCGCCCAGACCGGCCCGCAGATCGTCGCCGTGAAGTCCGAGCCGAGCCAGGCCGACTGGACCAAGGTCTGCGGCAAGGATCAGGGCTCGGGCACCGACATCTGCTACACGACCCGCGACTTCGTGTCCGACCAGGGCCAGCCCGTGCTGGCAGTGGCGGTCTACGAGATGAAGAACGCCGCCCAGAAGCAGGAGGTGCGCGTGGTGCGCTACCTGCTGCCGCTCGGCCTGCTGCTGCAGCCGGGCATCCGCTTCAGCGTCGACGGCCAGGCGGCGACCGCTGGTCGCTTCGCGGTCTGCTTCCCGAACGGCTGCTTCGCCGAGGCCGGCGGCGTCGATGCCGGCGTGATCGCCGCGATGAAGAAGGGCACGACCCTCAACGTCTCGGTCCAGAACCAGACCCAGCGCGAAGTCACCTTCGCGGTGCCGCTGACCGGCTTCGGCAAGGCCTTCGACGGCCCGGCCATCGACCCGAAGGTCCTCGAGGAGCAGCAGAAGAAGCTCCAGGCCGAGCTGGAGAAGCGCTCCGAGGACATGCGCAAGAAGCTGGAGCAGCAGCAGGGCTCCGCTCCGGCCGCCGGTGCCGCGGCGCCGGCCCCCGCCGCCAAGTAAGGGCTTCTGGTCCGCGTTCCTCCGGGACCGCGAGCGCCATCGACCCGCCGCGCGGCGGGTCCGTATCGGGGGCCGGACCGCGAGGTCCGGCCCTTCGCGTTTGAGGCGCCCGGCGCCGGGATCTACCGGGTCCCCGCCGGGCCCGAACCCGGCTGGACGATCAGCACGCGCAGATCCTGGTCGGGAACGTAGTCCCGGGCCTCCCAGCGGAACGTGGTCGGCCCGGTCTTCCGGATGCCCGTGCGGCAGAAGCTCACCACCGCCTCCGGGCTGCCCTTGTCGACCGTGAGGGTGAAGCGCCCGATCGGCGCGGCCCAGTTGCGCGCCGTGGTGACGATGTAGGGCACCACGGTGGCGCGCAGGTAGCCGCTGGGATCCGCCGCCTTCGCCTGCAGGCGCCGGATCGCCGTGAGCCCGGCCTCGTCCAGGCAGTAGGTCGCCCGGTAGCCCTCGCGGGAGGCGTCCTTGAGGTCGAGGAAATGGAAGCCGTTCACCGGCGCGTAGCTGTGCGCGATGCGGATATCCTGCCCGGGCGGGAAGGTCTGGAGCCAGTGGAACTTCGCCTCGCTGCGCCACAGGCCCTCGGTCATGCGATCGGTCATCCCCTCGGATTCGGGGAACAGGCCGGCCTTGACCAGTTCGGCCCACGCGGCGGTGCCGATCCGCTTCTCGGCCGCCTTGATCGCGTCGAAGCGCAGCGGGTTCAGGGGCAGGTCGTGGCGGCGGAGGAGGTCCGTCACCTCGCGCTCGCCCACGAAGGCCCGCTCCTCCAGCTCCGGTGCGAGCGGCTTTCCGTCCACCGTCACGGTGAAGCCGACGAAGTTCGGGCTTTCGGGCTGCGGCAGCGCGAGGGCCGAGAAGCTGAGTTCGCGCCCGTCGATGGGCGGCAGCGGGAAGGCGATCCGCACCGTGCGGGGCTCCTGCCCCTGATTGCGGAACAGGTTGGAGACGCCGATCCGGTCGCTGGCGATCGACAGGTCCTCGCTCGCCAGCGCGATTCCGGGCTCGCGCCTCAGGACCAGCCCGCCGGCATCGAGTTCGGCGGCGCTATCGTTGGCGCGGGCCTGGATCGAGAGAAGGCCGGCGGCCAGAAGCGCGGCGGCGACAGGTCGGATCATGGTGTCGGGCCCGTGCGACGGCACGGGCCGTCACGGAAGGCTATCGCGGCGGCGTTGCCAGGATCTTGACGAGTCCCGGCCCGCTCAGTTCGTGGGGCGGTCCCGCATCCGGTATGCGCCGGCGGCGTCGCGCTCGAACATCTCGGCGATGCCGGCATGGCGCAGGGCTTCGCCCGACGTGTCGGGCAGGAGGTTCTGTTCCGACACGTAGGCCACGTACTCGGTCTCGGCGTTCTCGGCGAGCAGGTGGTAGAACGGCTGGTCCTTGCGCGGCCGGACCTCCTCGGGGATCGCCAGCCACCATTCCTCGGTGTTGTCGAACACCGGGTCGACGTCGAACACGACGCCGCGGAACGGGTAGATCCGGTGGCGCACCACGGCGCCGATCGCGAATTTCGCGGTTCTCAGTGTTACGTCCGTCATGGTTCAGTCCGTCCAGAACGGACAGATAGGTCCGTTGACGGGGCCTGTCACCGGGTCGGTGCCGCCGACCGGTAACGGCGCGCACCGGCCTGCGCGTCATCGGGTGACGGACGCGGGTTCGGGAGGCCGGATGCCGCGTTCGGCCGCGATCGCCCGGGCGGTGGCCTCGCGCCGAGCGGTGAGGTCGGCGGCGGCCGCCCGCGCCCGCGCCACGATGGCCGGCGGGGCCGTCCGGGGCGTGCCGCTGTCGAAGGGCGGCTCGGGGGCGTATTGCATGCCGAGCTGGATCGCCTGCGCGGCCTCGTCGCCGCGCAGCGCGGCGGCGAGCCGCAGCGCCCCGTCGATGCCCGCGGTGACCCCGGCCGCGAACACCCAGGTGCGGCCGTCCGCGTCGCGGTCGATCACGACGCGCTCATCCACCGGCTCGGCCCCGAAGAACGGGAGCAGGTGGACGGCGTTCCAGTAGGTCGTGGCCCGCCGCCCCACCAGCAGACCGGCCGCACCGAGGAGGAGCGCGCCGGTGCAGACCGAGAGGACGTGGCCGGCCCCGGCCGCCTGGTCGCGGATCCAGCCGAGCACGGCCGCGTCCCGCATCAGGGCCTCCTGGCCCTGGCCGCCCGGGACGTGCAGCACGTCGAGCCGCGGGGCCTCCGCCAGGGTGGCATCCGGCAGGATCCGGAGGCCGCGGACGTCGCGGACGGGGTCCAGGCTCGGCGCGTAGACCCGGTAGGTGCTGTTGGGCACCCGGGACAGGACCTCGAACGGGCCGGTGAGGTCGATCTGGTCCAGCCCCTCGAACAGGAGCGAGCCGATCTGCAGATGGGTGTCGGGCGGGATCATGCCGGGCCTCCGTGGTGGACCGGGACACCCTACCGCGTCAGGATCTGGCTGAAATGCCAAAGAGCCCTCGTTTCTCGCCAGATCCGCCGCGACCGGTCGAGGTGCTGGCCTTCCCGTCGGTGCAGCTCCTCGACGTGGCCGGGCCGCTCCAGGTCTTCGCCACCGCCAACGAGCACGGCGGCGCCGGGACCCCATACGCGCCGCGGGTGATCGCGGCCGGCGACCCGGGGCTCACCGCCTCGGCGGGCTTGCGGCTGGTGGCCGACCCGCTGCCGGATCTCGCGGCGCCGGTGGACACGCTGGTGATCGCGGGCGGTCCCGGCGTCGTCGCGGCCTGCGACGACGCCGCCCTGGTGGCCTGGGTGCGGGCCCGGGCGGGCCGGGCCCGCCGGGTCGCCTCGGTCTGCACCGGCGCGTTCCTGCTCGGAGCGGCGGGACTCCTCGACGGGCGGCGGGCCGTGACCCATTGGAAGCATTGCGGCGCGCTCGCCGCGCGCTACCGGCGCGCCCGGATCGAGCCCGACCCGATCTTCGTGCGCGACGGCCCGGTCTGGTCCTCGGCGGGGGTCACGGCGGGCATCGACCTGACCCTGGCGCTGGTCGAGGAGGATCTCGGCCGCGCGACCGCCCTGGCGGTGGCGCGCCACCTCGTGATGTTCCTCAAGCGCCCCGGCGGGCAGGCGCAGTTCAGCGCGGCGCTGGCCCTGCAGGCGGGCGAGGAGCGGTTCGGGCGGCTCCACGCCTTCATGGCGGACAACCTGTCCGGCGACCTGTCGCTGCCGGCGCTGGCCGCGGCGGCCGGGATGAGCGCGCGCAGCCTGAGCCGGCACTATCTGGAGGCGACCGGCCTCACCCCGGCCAAGGCCGTGGAGCGCCTGCGGGTGGAGGCGGCCCGGCGGGCGCTCGCCGAGACGGCGCAGCCGGTGAAGCGAATCGCCCGGACCTGCGGCTTCGGCTCCGAGGAGACGCTGCGGCGCAGCTTCCTGCGGCACGTCGCGGCGACGCCGCAGGCGTATCGGGCGCGGTTCGGCGGATGAGGGGGGACTAGACCGTGTCGCGGCGCTCGAGGGCCGCCAGGATCGTCTCGCGCACGCCGTCGCGATGGTCGTGGATGTCCGCGTTCGGGATGCGGAGCAGGGCGAAGCCGAGCGATTCGAGGATTTCGGTCCGCATGGCGTCTCGGACGAGCTCGGCATCGGTGGAATGCGTTGCCCCGTCCACCTCGACGATGAGTTTAGCCTCTATGCAGGCAAAATCGACGATGTATCGGTCGATCGGGTGCTGGCGGCGGAATTTCCAGCCGTTCAGGGCGCGGTTTCGCAGAACGCGCCAGAGCTTGGCCTCGGCGGATGTCTGGGTGCGGCGCAGGCTTCGGGCTCGCGGGGTCGACTTGATCACTGGACTGGCCCGAAAGGGTGATTGCGAGTCCAGGCGAGGTTACTGGCACATCGCTTGTGCGGGGCCACCTCCAGCTTGAATTCCTTGCCACCGGCTCAGAACACAGCGCAGGTCCCCTCTCCCGTTCGGGAGAGGGACAGGGTGAGGGGTGCGACCTATCCGGAAAAACCTGATCCCTCACCCCAACCCTCTCCCGCACGGGAGAGGGGGCACGTCGTGGCTTGCGGACACCGATCTGTAATCAACAGGGGGGCGCACTCGGCAGCCGCTCACCCCAGCTTGTAGACCGCCGCCAGCTCCGGATCCTTCGCGGCCACCAGCTTGGCGAGATCCACGATGACCTTGGCCTGCTTCCAGGTGGCGTCGTCCTGCATCTTGCCATCGAGCATCACGGCGCCGGTGCCGTCCGGCATGGCCTCGACGATCCGGGCCGCGAAGGCCACCTCGGCCGGGTCCGGCGCGAAGACCCGCTTGGCGATCGCCACCTGGCTCGGATGCAGCGTCCAGGCGCCCGCGCAGCCCATCAGGAAGGCGTTGCGGAACTGCGCCTCGCAGGCCGCGCCATCGGAGAAGTCGCCGAACGGGCCGTAGAAGGCCTTGATGCCGTTGGCCATGCAGGCATCGACCATCTTGGCGATGGTGTAGTGCCAGAGGTCCTGCTGGGCGCTGGCCCGGGGCGCGTCGCCCGCCGGGTCCGCGATCACCCGGTAATCCGGGTGGCCGCCGCCGACCCGGGTGGTCTTCATGCCGCGGGACGCCGCGAGATCCGCCGGCCCGAGGCTCATCCCGTGCATCCGCGGCGAGGCGGACGCGATAGCGTCGACGTTGGCGACGCCCTCGGCGGTCTCCAGGATCGCGTGGACCAGGATCGGCTTCGTCACGCCGTGGCGCGCCTCGAGCTGGGCGAGGAGCTGGTCGATGTAGTGGATGTCCCACGGCCCCTCGACCTTGGGCACCATCACCACGTCGAGCTTGTCCCCGACCTCGGCCACGATCGTGAACAGGTCGTCGAGAATCCAGGGCGAGTTGAGGGCGTTGATCCGGGTCCAGAGGCCGGTGCCGGTGGCGGCGAAGTCGGTGGCCTGGGCCATCGCCACGAAGCCCTTGCGGGCCGCCTCCTTCTGGTCGGCCGGGACCGCGTCCTCCAGGTTGCCCAGCACCACGTCGACCGTGCCGGCGAGCTCCGGCACCCGGGCGCGGACCTTGTCGTTGTGGGGCGGCACGAAGTGGATCATCCGCTCCAGCCGCACGGGCAGCTCGCGGAACGGGGCCGGCGCGCCGGTGGCGAGGGGCTGGAAGAAGCGGCGGGGCAGTTTCATCGGGTGCCTCTTGTCAGGGCTGGCGTCTGAGCCCCGTTAAGGCAGCTGGGGCGGGCGCGTAAAGCCGCGCCGCGCCGAAGAAGTCTCGAACTTTCGGCTCAGACGGTCGTCAACCCTGTCGCGCTTCAGCCCCGGCTGCCGCGGCGCCCGGCCAGGCCGATCCGGTTGAGGATGCCGCCGGCCTCGCTGCCGGCCACCACCACGAGGCGCCGGATCTCGCCCCGCAGGAAGGCCTGCAGGAAGCGGTTGTAGTCGCGGAAGGAGACGCAGCCGTTCGAGGCGCCGGGCTGCCGCAGCATGTAGGTGTGGGCGAGCAGGCCGTCGCGGCCGTGGATCGCGGCGCTGCCGCCCACCGGGTTGAGGCGGATCGCCCGGACCCCGTGGAACAGGCGCTCGCGCTCGGTCAGCGTGTAGGTGCCGGGCGGCGTCGAGCCGCGCATGCGCAGGTGGACGTAGCGCGGGTTGTCCATGGCCTCACCGAGGCCGGAATGGGCCTCCAGCACCTCGCCGGAGGGCAGCGTCACCGTGCGGGCGGTGATGTCGTAGACGGCCGTGCCGGCCACCGAATCGGGCTCCGGGCTGATCCGGGTGCGCGGCGCCTCCTGCGGCAGGGCGTCCGGGCTGGCATAGGCGAGCGCCTGACGGGGCTCCTGGCGGCTGTCCTGTGACGGCGCCGCGTTACCGACCCCGAACAGCTTCTCGAAGAAGGACGGCTCCTCGGCCATCGCGGCGCGGAACACGTCGCGGGTCCGGGGCAGGGCGCGGGTCGCCACCCGCGTGGCCGGGACCGCGGGCGCACGCCGCAGCTCGGGCGGACGCGACACCGGCAGCGGCACGAGGACGGAGGCGGGCGCGAGGGCGGCGGGCGTGGGCTCGGCCGCGGCGATCCGGACCGGGGCGGCCGGCGCCTCCGTGGTCGTCTCGCCCATCTTGGCCTGGGCGATCCGGATCTGGGCCATCCGGATCTGGGCCTGCTCGGCCGTCTGCGCGGCCTTGGACTGCTCGGCACGGGCAACCTGCCGGGCGATCTCGCGGACCGCCGGGGACGGCTCGGCACGGGCGATCTGGAAGGTGGCGGTCGGCGGGGCCTCGCCGAAGGCCGTCGCGGAACCGGAGCCCAGCGCCGGGCTCGGATCGAGCATCCAGGCGATGCTCGGATTCGGCGCGGCGTTGCGAGCGGCGTGCCGGATCGGGGCGGCGACCGGCGGGAGCCCGGACATCGCCCCGGTCGCGGCGACGGTCTGCTGGTCGATCCGGGCCGGCCCCTGCGGCTGGCTGAACACGGCCCAGCCGGCCAGGGTTATGCCCGTCAGGGAGATGAGCGCCGTCAGCCGGGCGCGGCGGCGCGCGCGCCGCATGGCGCTCGGGTAGGGCGCCCGGGTGCGGATGACGGGATCGTAGACGGTCTCGACGTAGGTGATGCGCGGCGGCGCCCGGCGCAGGGGCGCCGCGCTCGGATACGCGATCTGGAACGCGGCTTGGGACAACGCAGCCTGGGCCATTCGGGGAACTCGCGTACGCGCTTCCCCGTGGGCAGCCGCCGCCGTTCGCCCGCGAAAGCTTGTTTCCGCGCACGTGGCCTGGGTCGCCCGTCTGGGGAGGACATCAACCGTCCACCCCATTAAGCCGTGCTGTGGTTAATCCCCGCTAAAGAGACAGTTTCCGCGCGCGTTCCCGTGTTGGGACACAGCCTCAGATCGCCTGTCCGGGCGTGTCCATGGGCCCGTGGCGGCGCGCGACCAGCAGGCAGAGCAGGGCCACCGGCACGCCGATCAGGGACGTGCCGACGAAGAACCACGTGAACCCGGTCCGCTCGATCACGAAGCCCGAGAACCCGGCGAGCAGGCTGCCCGGCAGGGCGCAGAGCGAGGTGAGCAGGGCGTACTGGCTCGCCGCGTGCGCGGTCGCCGAGAGCCGCGACATGTAGGTGATCAGCACGATCGACGCGAAGGCGTAGGCGAAGCCGTCGATCCCCACGGTCAGCGCGAAGGTCCAGAACGCCGCCCCGCCATGGCCGCCGTGCCACGCGAGATAGGCCAGCGCGAGGTGCGAGGCCGAGGCCGTCACGGTGCCGATCAGCAGGCTCGCCATCATGCCGATCCGCGGGATGATGGCGCTCGCCAGGAAGGTGCCGCCGAGCGCGATCCAGAAGCCGAACAGCTTCGTCACGGTGGCGATGTCGGTGTTGGAGTAGCCGAGCGTCTTGAACAGCGGGATCGCCATGGCGTTCGAGACGTAGCCGGGCATCCGGAAACCCGCGACCAGCGCCAGAACCGGCACGGCCAGCGGCCCGAGCCGGGCGAAAAGGTCGCGGATCGGCGCCCACACGGTCTCGACGAATCCGCCGGTGGCGGGCGTCTCGGGGGCGGGGGGCTCGGGGGCGAGCAGGGCCGCGATCGTGCCGGGGGCCATCAGGGCGGCCATGCACAGGTAGGCGGCGCGCCAGCCATAGGCGTCAGACAGGTAGAGGGCGCCGGCGCCCGCCGCGAGGTTGCCGATCCGGTAGCCGATCTCCGACCACGACGACATCAGCGCCTGCCGCTCCGGGGGCGCGGCGGTGATGCGCCAGCCGTCGATCACCACGTCCTGGGTGGCGCCGGCCACGCCGAGCGCCAGGGAGAACGCCACCGTCCAGGCGAGCCAGTGGGCCGGATCGCCGAAGGCGACGCCGGCCAGCGCCAGGGCCACCAGGATCTGCGTGGCGACGATCCAGCCCCGGCGCCGCCCGAGCCAGCGGCCGATGAGCGGCGCGTCGTGGCGGTCGAGGAAGGGGGCCCAGAGGAACTTGAGCTTGTAGGCGATGGTCAGCTCGCTCATCAGCCCGATCGTGGCGAGCGGCACCTTGGCCTGGACGAGCCACGCCGACTGGGTCGCGTAGACGAGCAGGAACGGGATGCCCTGCGCGAAGCCGAGCCCGAGCACCGCGGCGACGCGCCGGTCGGTGAACAGGGGGGTGAGGAAGGCGTTTTTCTCGGATCTTGCCGGATCGGACGGGGCGCTGGCTGCGGCCGGGTTTGCCATCCACGCGTCTCCTGGGATTCGCGACGGAGAGAGCAGAGATGGGCGGGCGGTGCAACACACACGGCTTTCCCACCTGCCCCCTCATCCTGAGGTGCCGAGGCCCGCTGACGCGGGCACCTCAGGATGAGGGAGTCTATCGGGCGGATCGTTACGCCGCCTTCTTCCCCCGCTCGGCGATCTTCACGAGGCTGCGCAGCACCTCGGTGGCGGTCTTGAGCCGGGCCGGGACCGTATTCAGCTCGCGCACGAACACGACGCTCATGTCGGGCCGCACCTTCGCGAAGGAGGCCTGCTCGGCCACGTAGGCGACGAGCCCCTGCGGGTTGGCGTAGGACCGGTCGCGGAAATGGACCACCACGCCCTTCGGCCCGGCCTCGACCTTCTCGACGTTCGCCTTGAGGCAGAGGATCTTGATTGTGCCGATCTTGAGGAGTTGCTCCACCTCCGGCGGCAGCGGCCCGAACCGGTCGATGAGTTCGGCGCCGAAGCTCTCCATCTCGGCATCGTCCTGGAGGGTGGCGAGGCGCCGGTAGAGCGCGAGCCGCGCGCCGAGATCCTCCACATAGGTCTCCGGGATGGTCACCGGGGCGCCCAGCGCGATGGTCGGCGACCACGCCTCCTCGGGCACGTCCTCGATGCCGGCCTTGAGCGCCGTCACCGCGTCCTCCAGCATCTGCTGGTAGAGTTCGTAGCCGACCTCCTTGATGTGGCCGGACTGCGCGTCGCCGAGCAGGTTGCCGGCGCCGCGGATGTCGAGATCGTGGCTCGCGAGCTGGAAGCCCGCGCCCAGGGTGTCGAGGCTCTGGAGCACCTTGAGGCGCTGCTCGGCCTGGGCGGTGAGCTGGCGGTTCGCCGGGGTCGTGAACAGCGCGTAGGCCCGGGCCTTCGAGCGACCGACCCGGCCGCGCAGCTGGTAGAGCTGGGCCAGCCCGAACATGTCGGCCCGGTGGACGATCAGCGTGTTGGCGGTGGGGATGTCGAGGCCCGATTCCACGATCGTGGTCGAGAGCAGCACGTCGAACTTGCCCTCGTAGAAGGCCGTCATCACGTCCTCGAGCTGGCCGGCCGCCATCTGGCCGTGGGCCACCGCGACCTTGATCTCGGGCATCTCGGCGTCGAGGAATTTCTTGACCTCGGCCAGATCCTCGATCCTGGGAACCACGTAGAAGGACTGGCCGCCGCGGTAGCGTTCGCGCAGCAGGGCCTCCCGGATGGTCAGCGGGTCGAAGGGTGTCACGAAGGTGCGCACCACCAGCCGGTCCACCGGCGGCGTCGCGATGATCGAGAGCTCGCGCACCCCCGTCATGGCGAGCTGGAGCGTGCGCGGGATCGGCGTCGCCGACAGCGTCAGCACGTGGACGTCGGCCTGGAGCGCCTTCAGCCGCTCCTTGTGGGCGACGCCGAAATGCTGCTCCTCGTCCACGATGATCAGGCCGAGATCCTTGAAGGCGATGTTCTTGGCCAAGAGGGCGTGGGTGCCGACCACGATGTCGACCGTGCCGGCGATGAGCCCCGCCCGCGTCTGCTTCATCTCCCCGGCGGAGGCGAAGCGGGAGAGCTGCGCCACCTGAACCGGCAATCCTTTGAAGCGCTCCGCGAAGGTCCGGTAGTGCTGGCGGGCCAGCAGCGTCGTGGGGACGATCACCGCCACCTGCTTGCCGGAGATCGCCGCCGCGAAGGCGGCGCGCAAAGCCACCTCGGTCTTGCCGAAGCCGACATCGCCGCAGACCAGCCGGTCCATCGGCCGGCCGGCATTGAGGTCGTCCAGCACCGCGTCGATCGCGTTGGCCTGATCCTCGGTCTCCTCGAACGGGAAGCGGGCGGCGAATTCCCCGTAGAGCCCCTCCGGCGCCTTGAGGGCGGGGGCCTTCCGGACGAAGCGCTGGGCCGCGACCTTGATCAATTCGCCCGCCATCTCGAGGATGCGGCGCTTCATCTTGGCCTTGCGGGCCTGCCACGCGCCGCCACCGAGCCGGTCGAGGGCGACCTCGGAATCCTCCGAGCCGTAGCGGGTCAGGAGCTCGATATTCTCCACCGGCAGCAGCAGCAGGCCGCCGGTGTATTGCAGCTCCAGGCAATCGTGCGGGGCACCCGCGGCGTGGATCGTCTTGAGGCCGACGAACCGGCCGATGCCGTGGTCGGCATGGACCACGAGGTCGCCGGGCTGGAGCGCCTGCACCTCCAGGATCACGTCCTGGGGTCTCTTGGCCTTGCGCTTCTGGCGGACCAGCCGGTCGCCCAGGATGTCGCCCTCGGAGACCACCGCGAGTTCGCCCGCGGTGAAGCCCGCCTCCAGGCCCCAGACGGCGACCGCCGCGTCGGTGCCGCGCTTCAGCGCGTAGACGTCGGTGAGCCGGGTGATCGCCACCGGCTTCTTGAGGCCGTGGTCGGTGAGCACGCCGCAGAGCCGGTCGCGGGATCCGTCGGACCAGGCGCCCAGGATCACGTGATGACCGGATCCCTGGAGGTCGCGGATATGCGCCACCGCGGCGTCGAACACGCTGGCATTCTCGTCGGCCCGCTCGGGGGCGAAGCTCCGCCCGGCCTTGGCGCCGCAATCGATCACGGCGCGCTCCGTGGATTCGGGCTGCGCGAAGGGCGTCAGCCGCGCCACCGTGGCGGTGGCGATCCGCTCCTTCAGCTCGTTCGGCGTCAGGTAGAGGGCCCGGGGCGGCAGCGGCTTGTAGGGAGCGACGCCGGCCTGCGGCGTCTTCATCGCGCCCTCGCGGGCCTGGTAATAATCCTGGACGAGGCTGATCCGCTCGGCGGCGGCGTCTTCGACCTGCGGGTCGAAGACCAGCGGCACGCCGCCGAGATAGTCGAACAGCGTGTCGAGGTGGTCGTAGAACAGCGGCATCCAGTGCTCGAGGCCGGCGTAGCGGCGCCCCTCGCTCACGGTCTCGTAGAGCCGGTCGTCCCGGGTCGCCGCGCCGAAGCTCTGGATGTAGCCCTGGCGGAAGCGCCGGATCGTCTCGGTGGTGAGCTGGACCTCGCTCATCGGCATCAGGTCCAGCGAGCGGAGCTGCCCGGTGGTGCGCTGCGTCTCCGGATCGAAGGCGCGGATCGATTCCAGCGTGTCGCCGAAGAAGTCGAGGCGGATCGGCGCGGCTAAGCCCGGCGGCGACAGGTCGAGGATGCCGCCGCGCACCGCATACTCGCCGGTGTCGCGCACGGTGCCGGTGCGCAGGAAGCCGTTGGCCTCGACCCAGGCGACCACGTCGTCCATGGACACGACGTTGCCGATCGCCGCCGAGAACGCCTCCTTGGCGATGTGGGTGCGGGGCGGAACCCGCTGCACCAGGGCGTTGACCGTGGTGCAGAGGATCCGCGGGCGGTCCTCGGCGGAGCGGGTGCGGGCGAGGCGGGCGAGCGCCGTCATCCGGGCGGCGGCCGTGGCCGTGGTCGGCGAGACCCGGTCGTAGGGCTGGCAATCCCAGGCCGGCAGGCTCATCACGTCCATCTCGGGCGCGACGAAGCCGAGCGCCGCCTGGAACGAGGCCGAGCGTCCGGAATCCCGCGCCACGTGGACCAGCACGGCCGGCGCGTCGACGGTGGGCGCCAGGGCACGGGCGAGGTCGGCGAGCGCCAGCGCGTCGAAGCCCTCCGGGGCGTTCGCCAGGACCGGGCTGTCGCCGCGCTTCAGGGCGTCGATCGCCCGGGCGAGCGCCGAGGATTTCGGCAGGGCGAAGCGCGCGACCTGCGGCTTGGCGGCGGGGGCGGGGGGCTTCGGCTGAGGCTTGGCCATCGGGTCTTTCGCGGGAAATCCCGCCGGGCGCGTCAGGGGTAGAGGTCGGGTGGCGTTAGCCGATCGGGCCGCCGCGATAAAGCATGGCGGCGGCGGCCGGGCGGCGGGACAGAGCCTATATGGACGCTCCGTCGCGGCAGGGAACGGCCCTGCGCCGATGGGCGGCCGATCGTCGGTGAGCCGGGCGCAGGATGGCGCGCGGGTCCCCTCTCCCGCATGGAAGAGGCCGCGGCCCGCGCCGCGTCGGGGCCGGGGATACCCCGGCGCATGCCCCTCAGGCGTCCGGCCCGACGATCTCCGCCAGCGCCGCCTCGACCCGGCCGCGGAAGAAATCCGCGTTGGGCATGTGCTCGGTCATCGCCCCGGCGCGCACCGTCGCCTGCCGCAGGATCTCGGCGCGGAGCGCCGGATCGGAGCGCTCCATCATCTCCAGCATGATCCGCACCACCAGCTCGGTGGCGATCGACCGGGCCGGGTGATCGTAGTTGGGCTTGGGTTCGTCCATCGCGGGCACTCTCGACCGGTCGCTCTCAGGAATGGATCGGCGCGTCGTGCCGGTGGAACGCCCGCACCCGCCGCCAGACCGACGTGTCGTAGTTCGACGGCGTCTCGACCTCGCCGGTGAGCCACTTGAACAGGTCGCGGTCCGGCACCTCGATCAGCGCCTCGAACTGGTCGAGCTCCGCCTCTGACAGGTCGCCGATCTCGGCATCGGCGAAGCGGCCCATGATCAGGTCCATCTCGCGGATGCCCCGGTGCCAGGCGCGGTAGAGGAGGCGGCGGCGGCGCGGATCGAGGTCGGCGCTCGTGCGGGTGGTGCCGGACATGGATCTCGGACCTCGGCTGAGGAAGGGCAGGAGCAGGGACGAGGGCTAGATAGGCGCCCAGGACCGGCGGATCCAGAACGGCGGCGCCCCTGGGCGGGTTACAACCGGCGCACGGGCGGCGTACGGGGGCCCAAAAACGAATTGCCTCCGGCGGGCGCTCCGTTATCTCGGGCTGCAACGCCCCGGACGGGGCGGCGAGCGGGAGCAGGACGATGCCGAAGGCGATCCGGGTCTACGAGTACGGCGGCCCCGAGGTGATGCGCTTCGAGGACGTGCCCCTGGCCGAGCCCGGCCCCGGGCAGATCCGCGTCAAGCAGGCCGCCATCGGCGTCAACTTCATCGACATCTACTTCCGCACCGGCGCCTACAAGTCCCCGCACATGCCCTACACCCCCGGCAAGGAGGGCGCCGGCACCGTCACGGCGGTGGGCGAGGGGGTCTCGCAGTTCAAGCCCGGCGACCGGGTCGCCTACGGCTCGGTGGCGGACGGCTGCTACGCCGAGGAGCCGGTGATCCCGGCCTCCGCGGCCGTGCCGATCCCCGAGGGGGTCGACGAGAAGACCGCCGCCGCCATGATGCTCAAGGGCCTGACCGTCGAGTACCTGCTGCACCGGACCTACGCGGTGAAGCCCGGCGACACGATCCTGTGGCAGGCGGCCGCCGGCGGCGTCGGCCTGATCGCCTGCCAGTGGGCCAAGCACCTCGGCGCCACCGTGATCGGCACCGCCGGCAGCCCCGAGAAGGCGGAACTCGCCAAGCAGAACGGCTGCGACCACGTCATCCTCTACCGCGAGGAGGATGTCGCCAAGCGCGTGCGCGAGATCACCGGCGGCAAGGGCGTGCCGGTGGTCTATGACGGCGTCGGGCAGGCGACCCTGATGGGCTCGCTGGACAGCCTCGCACCGCTCGGCCTCCTGGCGAGCTTCGGCTCGGCCTCGGGGGCGATCACCGGGCTCGACCTCGGCCTGCTGGCCCCGCGCGGCTCGCTCTACGTGACCCGCCCGACGCTGGCGACCTTCACGTCGGACCGCGCCACCCTGGAGGAGGCGGCCGCCCGCCTGTTCAAGGTGGTGCGCGACGGCGCGGTGAAGATCGCGGTGAACGCCACCTACCCGCTGGCCGAGGCGCAGCAGGTCCACCGCGACCTCGCGGGCCGGGAGACCACCGGCTCGATCGTGATGCTGCCCTGAGGCCCGCGACCGTGACGCCCGGCAACGCCGACCTGCTCCTCGTCGTCGACGTGCAGGTCGATTTCCTGCCGGGCGGGGCGCTCCCCGTCCCGGGGGGCGACGCGGTGGTCGAGCCGATCAACGCGCTCCAGCACCGCTTCCGGCATGTGGTGCTGATGCAGGACTGGCACCCGGCGGATCACGTCTCCTTCGCCGAGACCCATCCCGGTCGGGCGCCGTTCGAGACCATCGTGCTGCCCTACGGGCCGCAGGTGCTGTGGCCCCGGCACTGCGTCCAGGGCAGCCGCGGGGCCGCCTTCGCGCCGGGGCTCGCCACCGACCGGGCGAGCCTGGTGGTGCGCAAGGGGCTGGATCCCCGGGTCGACAGCTACTCGGCCTTCCTGGAAGCCGACCGGGCCACGCGCACGGGCCTCGCGGGGGCGCTCAGGGAGCGCGGCATCACCCGCGTCGCCGTGTGCGGCCTCGCCACCGATTTCTGCGTCGCCTGGAGCGCGCTCGACGCCCGCGACGCCGGCTTCGAGGTCCTCGTGGTGGAGGATGCGGTGCGCGGGATCGACGTGGACGGGTCGCTGGCGCAGGCCTGGGCGCGGATGGAGGCGGCGGGCGTCCGCCGGATCGCGGCGGCGCAGATCGGCTGAGCGCCCCGGGGCGCGGGAGGCGAACCGCCGCATGCCGCGCGGGAGACCGCCCCCGCCCCAACGCGTTGGCCCGACATCGGCATCCGGCAGGATGCCAGTCAGGAGCCAGCATGTCAGGCAAGCACCCGAAGACCGACACGCCGACGGACGCCGACCTCAAGGGCAATCCCGGGATCGGCACGTCGAAGGGGATGAGCGGCGCCGACCCGGCGGATCTGCAGGCGGATTCGACCTTCGAGGGCGACGTCGACAACGAGACGAAGCGCGACGGCGGCGTCGACCCGGACCACCGGCCGCGCAAGAACGCCTGACCGAGCCGGCGTGACGGCACGCCCGGGCCGGCCCGGCCCGGGCGATCCCGGTCAGCGGGCGCGGGCCGGCGGCTTCGGCCGCTGGGGCGCCGGGCCGGTCGCGAACCCGGCGGATGGGCCGCTCGCCGGGACGTAGAGCTGGGCGGGGCTCGCGGTGTAGCCCAGGAGCTGCGCCGCGTTGGCGGCCCCGAAGGCGGCGGTGCCGTCGGCGCGGGCGGCGTGCACCGGGACGGTCAGCAGGAGCGCGGCGGACAGGGCCAGGACGGCGGGCTTCGACATGGGACGGACCCTTCGGTGCGCGCGGTCCCGGGGAATGCCGGTCCGCGCCGGATGGATCCCATGTGGGGGCGGCCGCGCGGGCCCGGCGTGCGCGACCGCACGACGATCCCGCGTCGCATCAGCGCGGGCCGCGCGACGGGGCCCCGCGACGGGGCGCCCCGTCAGAGCGCCAGCCCGAGCTGGAGCGGCGCCTCGGGCGCGTCCTGCGCGAAGCCCGACAGCGACACCCCGATCAGCCGCGCGCTGCGCCGCAGGGGGAACAGGCCGGCGAGCAGGTCGAGGCCGATCCGCTCCAGCGCCGCCCGGTCGGCGACGGGGACGGACAGCGACTTCGCCCGGGTGACTTGGGCGAAATCCGAGAATTTCAGCTTCAGGGTCACGGTCCGGGCGCGCATCCCCTTGGCCTCGGCCCCCGCCCAGACCTTGTCGAACAGCGGCGCCAGCCGGGCGGCCAGGACCTCGAAGGCCGCCGTATCCTCCGAGAAGGTGGTCTCCGCCCCGATCGACTTGCGCACCCGGTGGGCGCGGACCGGCCGCTCGTCGATCCCCCGGGCGACCGCGTGGTAGTAGGCGCCCGCGGAGCCGAAGGTCTCGCGCAGGCGCTCCGGCGTCCAGGCGCGGAGATCCGCCCCGGTCTCGATCCCGAGCCGCTTCATCTTCGCCTCGGTGACCGGACCGACGCCGTGGAACCGGCCGATCGGCAGTTCGGCCACGAAGTCCGGCCCCATGGCGGGGGTGATGACGAACAGGGCGTTCGGCTTCCTGTGGTCGGACGCCACCTTGGCGAGGAACTTGTTGTACGAGACCCCGGCCGAGGCCACGAGCCCGGTGCGCTCCAGGATCTCGGCCCGGATCGCCTTCGCCACAGCCGTCGCCGTCGGCAGGCCCAGGAGGTTCTCGGTGACATCGAGATAGGCCTCGTCGAGGGCCACCGGCTCGATGAGCGGCGTGTGCCGGGCGAAGACCGCGCGGATCTCTTCCGAGACCGCCCGGTAGACCTCGAAGCGCGGCTTCACGAACAGCAGGTCCGGGCAGAGCCGCCGGGCCGTGGCCGACGGCATGGCCGAGCGCACGCCGAACTTGCGCGCCTCGTAGCTCGCCGCCGCCACGACGCCCCGCTCCCGCGAGCCGCCCACCGCCAGGGGCTTGCCGCGCAGGGACGGGTCGTCGCGCTGCTCCACGGAGGCGTAGAACGCGTCCATGTCGATGTGGATGATCTTGCGGAGCGCGACCTCCGGATCCATCGCCGCCTCGGAGATCCGCGGTGAGTTCCTGCTCTGTTCCAAAGACCGCGGTGGGCCGGCGGGGTCAAGCCGCGTCGGAGAGGGCTTCAACAGGAGTCCGGCCCGCGCCCGTCATCGCGAGCGCAGCGAAGCGACCCAGGGCAACGCGACGTCGGTGAGCGCAGCCCCAGCTGGGTCGCTTCGCTGCGCTCGCGATGACGGGGACAGCCTTACGCCACGCTGCCGTAGAGGTCGTAGGCCTCGGCCCGGTCGATCTTCACGGTGACGATGTCGCCGACCCGCACCGGGCGCCGGAAGGCGGCGTGGACGGTGCCGTCGATCTCCGGCGCGTCGGCCTTGGACCGGCCCCGGGCGACCCCGCCCTCGACGGCATCGACGATGATCGGCAGCCGCTTGCCGACCTTGGCGCGCTGCAGCCGCAGCGCGATGCCGTTCTGCGTCTCCATGAACCGGCGCTTGCGCTCGGCCTTCACCGCCGGCGGCACGAGGTCGCCGAGCGCGTTGGCGGTGGCGCCCGCCACCGGCTCGTACTCGAAGCAGCCGACCCGATCGAGCTTGGCCTCCTGCAGCCAGGCCAGCAGCTCCTCGAACTCGGCCTCGGTCTCGCCGGGGAAGCCGACGATGAAGGTCGAGCGGATCGCGAGGTCCGGGCAGGTCTGCCGCCAGCTCCGGATCCGGTCGAGCTGGCGCTCCTGGTTGCCGGGCCGGCGCATGCGCTTGAGCACCGACGGGCTCGCGTGCTGGAGCGGCATGTCGAGGTAGGGGAGCACCTTGCCCTCGGCCATCAGCGGGATGACCTCGTCCACGTGCGGGTAGGGGTAGACGTAGTGGAGCCGCACCCAGGCCCCGAGCTCGCCGAGCTCCTTAGTCAGGTCGTAGAACTTGGCCCGGACCTGCCGGTTGCGCCACGGGCTCTCGGCGTAGCGGATGTCGACGCCGTAGGCGCTGGTGTCCTGCGAGACGACGAGCAGCTCCTTCACGCCGGCCTTCACCAGCTTCTCGGCCTCGCGCAGCACGTCGGCGGCGGGGCGGCTCACGAGATTCCCGCGCAGGGACGGGATGATGCAGAAGCTGCAGCGGTTGCTGCACCCCTCCGAGATCTTCAGGTAGGCGTAGTGGCGCGGGGTGAGCTTGATCCCCTGCGGCGGCACGAGGTCGAGGAACGGGTCGTGGGCCGGCGGCACCGCCTCGTGGACGGCGGCCACCACCGACTCGTAGGCCTGCGGCCCGGTCACCGCCAGGAGATCCGGATACTTCTCGCGGATCTCCTCCGGCTGCGCGCCCATGCAGCCGGTGACGATCACCCGGCCGTTCTCCGCCATGGCCTCGCCGATGGCCGAGAGCGACTCCGCCTTGGCCGAATCGAGGAAGCCGCAGGTGTTGACGATCACCACGTCGGCGCCGTCGTGCCGGCGGGCCAGCTCGTAGCCCTCGGCGCGCAGGTGGGTGAGGATCCGCTCGGAATCGACCAGCGCCTTCGGGCAGCCCAGCGACACGAACGAGATCTTGGGGGCCGTGATTTTGGATTCGGCTCCGGAAGCGGGGCCGCGGGGAGCAGGCGTGGCGGTCATGGCATTCGGGTCGGACAGGCCCGGCGCGGGCAACCGAGGATCGGTCGCTCGAAGCGCGAGGACGGGAATTCGGGATCGCGGTTCTTATACAAGCTCCCGCGCCGCCGCGCGAGACCGGCCGCCGCAGGGGTGACCGGACCGGCGCGCGCCGCTGACGCAGAACCGGAAACTTGGCTGTTTGACCAGGACTTTGCGCGCCTGCCCTGACATCCCACATGAAGCCGCGGGGACGCGGTCTGCGTCGGAAGCACGCCCTGTCTGCCCCCCAGGGCGGTCCCTGCGTGCAACTGCCGCTTCCCCCGCGGCATCGCCTGTGCGACGGCAGCGTGACAGGATCTGCCCCGCCCTCGCCCAGGACAACAGCCCGAACCCGGTCATGTGGACCCGAGAGATCCCCTTCATCGATCCCGTCGCGGCGGCGGCCCGGCTGCGCCCCCTGCCCGGGCTCGCCTTCCTCGACAGTGCCATGCGGCACGACTCCCTGGGTCGCCATTCGATCGTGGCCGCCGAGCCGTTCGCACGCTTCCGCTACCGCGACGGGCGGGCGACCCTCGACGGAAATCCGGTGCCGGGCGGTCCCTTCGCGGCTCTGCGGGCGTGCCTCGCGCCGTACCGGATCGAACCGGACGCCGAAGAACCCTTCCCCGGCGGGGCGATCGGCTATCTGGCCTATGACCTCGGGGCATCGCTGGAACGGGTGGCGCCGCCGGCCCGGCGGGCGGGGCTCACCGACGACATCGCCCTGAACTTCTACGACACGGCCCTGGTGATCGATCACGCCGCGGGCACTTGCCGGCTCGTCGCCACGGGGTTCCCGGAGACCGCACCGGCCCAGCGGCAGGCCCGCGCGGAGGCGCGGCTCGCCCGATTCGCCGACCGGCTCGGCGGCGCGGAAATCCCGAGCGCGGCCGCCGCCGGAGCGCCGGAGCCGCTCACATGGCGCTCGAACTTCGACCGACAAACCTATGAAGAGGCTGTCGAAAAGGTCCGCGCCTACATCCGGGCGGGCGACATCTACCAAGCCAACATCGCCCAGCGTTTCACCGCCGATCTCCCGGCCGGCTTCGATCCGTTCGCCCTCTACCGGCGGCTGCGCGCCACCAACCCGGCGACCTTCGGCGCCTATCTGGAGCTGGAGGGCCTGACCGTCGCCTCGTCCTCGCCCGAGCGGTTCATCCGCCTCGACGGCCGTCACGTGGAGACCCGGCCGATCAAGGGCACCGCCCGCCGCGCGGATAACCCCTCGGACGACCCGGCGGCCGACCGGGCGGCGGCCGAGGCGCTCCAGGCCAGCGTGAAGGAGCGGGCCGAGAACGTCATGATCGTCGACCTGCTGCGCAACGATCTGTCCCGGGTCTGCGCGCCGGGCAGCGTCGCCGTGCCGACGCTCTGCGGCCTGGAGACCTACGCCAACGTCCACCATCTGGTGTCGGTGGTGACCGGAGAGCTCCGCGACGGGCTCGACGCCCTCGACCTCCTGGAAGGGACCTTCCCGGGGGGCTCGATCACCGGCGCCCCGAAGATCCGCGCCATGGACATCATCACCGAGATCGAGGGCGACGCCCGGGAACTCTATTGCGGCGCCATCGGCCGGATCGGCTTCGACGGGGCGCTCGATACCGCGATCGCGATCCGCACGGTGTTCATGGACGACCGACAGGCGGTCCTGCAGGCCGGGGGCGGGGTGACCCTGCTGTCGGAGCCCGGCCCGGAATACGACGAGACCCTCGCCAAGGCCGCCCGCGTCTTCGAGGCCTTCGCATGATCCTCGTCCTCGACAACTACGATTCCTTCGTCTTCAACGTCGTCCGCTACCTGGAGGAGCTGGGCGAGGAGGTCCGGGTCGTGCGCAACGACGCCCTGGACGTCGCCGGCATCCGGGCGCTGGCCCCCGAGGCCCTGGTGGTCTCGCCCGGCCCCTGCACCCCGGCGGAGGCCGGCATCTCCCTGCCGGCGATCCGGGAGCTGTCGGGGGCGGTGCCGATCCTCGGCGTCTGCCTCGGCCACCAGGCGATCGGCGCGGCCTTCGGCGGCACGGTGGCGCGGGCGCAGCGGCCCCTGCACGGGCAGATGACGCCGATCGCCCATACGGGCGAGCGGCTGTTTTCCGGGCTGCCGGCGCCGATGCCGGTGGGGCGCTACCACTCGCTCGTGGTGACCCCCGGCCCCGAGATGGAGAAGCACCTCTCCGTCGACGCGGTCTCGCAGGAGGGCGAGGTGATGGCCCTGTCGCACCGGACCCACCCGACCTACGGCATCCAGTTCCACCCGGAATCGGTCCTGACCGAGGGCGGCCACGCCCTGTTCGCCAATTTTCTGGGGCTGGCCCGGGCCTGGCGGGAGGGACAGCGCGATGCTGTGGCGTGACGGCGCCCTCGTCGCGGGGACGACCGCGCCACTGGACCTCACCGACCGCGGCCTGACGCTGGGCGACGGCCTGTTCGACACGGCGCTGGCGCTGGGCGGCCGGGTCGCCTTCGCGGAGGCCCACATCGCCCGGCTCGTGACCTCCGCGGACGCGCTGGGGATCCCCGCCGCGCCGGACCGGATCCGGGAGGCCATGCGGGCGCTGGCCGGCGCGGGGGGCGGGACCGGGGAGCGGCTCGCGATCCGCACCACCCTCACCCGCGGCTCCGGCCCGCGCGGCCTGAAGCCGCCGGAGGATCCGAGCCCGACCCTGTTCGCCACCGCGGCGCCGAGCGCCCGCAGCGCGGCCTTCGCGCCCCTGCGCCTGTGGCCGACTTCGATCGCCCGCAACGACACGTCCCCGGCCGCCCGGCTGAAGACCTTGGGCTACGGCGACGCGGTGCTGGCCGCCCGCGACGCCGCCGCGGCGGGGTTCGACGAGGCGCTGTTCTGCAACACCCGGGGACGCGTCGCATGCGCGGGCACCGGCAACCTGTTCGGCCTGTTCGGGGAGATCCTGGTGACGCCGCCGCTGACCGACGGCGTCCTCGCCGGGATCGTGCGGGCGGAGATCCTGGCGCTCGCCGCCGGATGCGGGCTCCGGGCGGAGGAGCGGTCGCTGAGCCTGCCCGACCTGATGGGCGCCGAGGCCGTGTTCCTGACCAATTCCCTGCGGCTCCTCGCCCCCGTGACGGCGGTGGGCGAGACGGCCTTCGCCAGCCTCGGGCACACGGCGGTCCTCCGCCTCAGGGCGGCGCTCCGCGAGTCGGTGGCCCGCGCCTGCGGGGTGACGGAGGAGTCCGTCGCGTGACCGGGCAAGCGGTCGAGACGGGCCGCCGCCGGCTCCGCTACGGGCTCGCGGCCCTCTACGCCTTCATCGGGGTGGTGCATCTCGTGGCGACCGACGCGATGCTGCCGCTGATGCCCGACTGGGTGCCGCAGCCGCGGCTCGTCATCCTGGCGACCGGCCTGTGCGAGATCGCCGGCGCCGTCGGCCTGCTGACGGGCCGGTTCCGCCGGGCGGCCGCGCTCGGCCTCGCCCTCTACGCGGTCTGCGTCTACCCGGCGAACCTCAAGCACGCCTTCGACCACGTCGCCATCGCCGGCATCCCGGATTCCTGGTGGTACCACGGCCCGCGCCTGGCGTTTCAGCCGGTCTTCGTCTGGGCGGCGCTCTGGGCCGGCGGGCTGATCGACTGGCCGTTCGGCGGGGACCGCGGATCTGCCGGCGCCGCGCCCCGGACCGCCCGCGCTCCGCAGCGCCCGCCGACGCCACCGGGACGGGACGCGCAGGCCCCCATCCGGGACCCCTGATCACAGGATCCCCGGATCCCCGGATCCCGGCAGGCCCTGATCACAGGATCCCGGGCGATGGACCGGCCGCCAGGCGGCCCGGAAGACCGCCCCCCGGCCCCGAACGGCGGACGACAGGCCGACGCGTCGCGACCCGGGCCCGCCCGTCTCTGCCCGACGCGGTGGGGGGCGCCTTCGAAACCCCGAAAGGTTCCTCCACAGGCCGAAGATATCGCCCGGATACAGCCGGCCGGACCGGGGTTCACCGAGGAGGCCGCCGACACCGACGGCGGCCCTTCAACGGAGACAGACCGCCATGGCCAAGCAGAAGACGCTGCAGGACGCGTTCTATGAGACCCTGAAGGACGTCTACTATGCCGAAAAGCAGTCGGTGAAGGCGCTCAAGAAGTCCGCCAAGGCGGCGGAGCACGACGCGTTGCGCCAAGCCTTCGAGACCCATGCGGAGGAGAGCGCCCAGCAGGTGGAGCGCCTGACGCAGGTCTTCGAGATCATCGGCAAGCCGGCCCGGGCCAAGACCTGCGAGGCGATGCAGGGGATCGTCTCCGAGATGGAGGAGGACCTCGACGACTTCGCGGGCAGCCCGGCCGCCGACGCGGTTCTGGCCGCCTGCGCCCAGGCGGTGGAGCATTACGAGATCGCCCGCTACGGCACCCTGAAGACCTGGGCCGCGCAGCTCGGCTACGCGGATGCCGCCAAGCTCCTGGACGAGACCCTGCAGGAGGAGAAGACCACCGACGCGCTGCTCTCCCGGATCGCCGGGACGATCAACGCGGCGGCCGATGCCGGGGAGGGCGAGGCGGAACCGGCGAAGGGCAAGGGCAAGAAGGGCGCCTGATCGCCCACGGGGCCCGGCGCCCCTCGCGGGTGCCGGACAGCGGGGCCGCCCTCCGGCCGGGCCCGGCTCAGTTCGCCTTCTCGATGGCGCTGAGCGGCGTCCAGTAGCAGCGGTCCTGCGCGTC
This sequence comes from Methylobacterium sp. XJLW, assembly GCF_003254375.1. Classification (NCBI taxonomy): domain Bacteria; kingdom Pseudomonadati; phylum Pseudomonadota; class Alphaproteobacteria; order Hyphomicrobiales; family Methylobacteriaceae; genus Methylobacterium; species Methylobacterium sp. XJLW. The sequence continues at coordinate 4,986,542 of NZ_CP016429.1, forward strand.
CTTCAGGGCGAGGCAGCCGTAGCTCATCGTCCGGGACTCGAGCTGGACTTCCTCGCCGGGCTTGAAGGACCGGCACTCGCCGCTGGCGAGGCTGCCCTTCAGCAACTGCCCGAACCCGGATTCGTCGCCCGCCATGACCAGCTTGAACAGGCGGTCGGTGACCTCCTGGCTGTGGCAGCCGAACCGCTCCTGGACGACCGTCTCGGCCGAGGCGGGCCGGGACAGGGCGGCGGTGACGGCGAGGGCGGCGAGGACGGGCAGGGCGAAGCGCATGCGCGGAACATATCCGCGGACCGCCCCGTGTCGAGCCCTCGGCGCGCCGGGGAGCCGCGGAGGATCGCCGCGGGTAACCCCGGCGCGGATCGCGGCGCGGTCGATCAGGAACGTGGCACCGCTCGGCCTCGGAACCTGGACGGGGGAGGTTCCTTCAATCCGAGCCGGCGCGTCCGGAGCGGGAATCCCGGCGTCGGCGGTCCGCCGACGCGCGCCCGGAAGCCCCTTGTCGAGAGCGCGGGTGCCTCGCGGGATCAAGCCGCCCCCGGCTGCCCCGAAGGCCGCCGTCGCCGGCGTGCCGGGCGGTGAGGACGGGCAGTGCCGATTTGCCCTACGCGGCGACGCGCCTGACCACGACGTCCTCGGCATAGACGAGGGTTGCCATGACGCCGGACCGGATCCGATCGAACACCGCGTCGAGATCCCCGACGCTCTGCATCAGCACGGCGCACGAGAGGGCGACGATCTGCGGGGTGCGATCCGTCCCTTCGGCGAGGAAGTCGCGGATCGCATCGACGAGGGACGCGGTGGCGTCCGCCTCCGCGGAGGCGCCGAGGACATGCAGGCAATCCTGCCGCAGGGACACGAGATTGCCGTCAACGACCGAGACCCATTGCCGGTCGTGATCGTAGATGAGCCAGCGCACCGATCCCGCCGCCACGGGAGCCAGTCCCGCGAGATAGCGCTGAGCGGCTGCATCATCGAACATGGCGCGGGTTTAACGCCCGGCGGCCGGAACGCCAACGCGTCGGGTCACCGTTGCGGAGCCCGGCGGATCCGCCGCGACGGGCCCGCAGATCGGGCCGCGGGCGTTCGAGCGGCGCGGCCTGACAGCGCCGCTCGAATGCGGACAGACGAAGGTCCCGGTCGCGGATCTCGCGAGGCGGTCGCCCGATTCGGATCCGGGCCACGCGCCGCTACGGCCCACCCCCCGCCTCGTCGCGCTTGGCCGCCTGCCACGCCGCCTCCATGGCGGCGAGGTCGGAGTGGCCGAGGGCGCCCCCGGAGGCCGCGAGGTGCCGCGCCATGGCGGCGAAGCGGCGCTCGAACTTGGCGGTCCCGTCGCGCAGGGCGGTCTCCGGGTCGATCCCGGCATGCCGGGCGAGGTTGGCCACCGAGAACAGGAGATCGCCGATCTCCTCGGACAGGGCCTGCGGGTCGCCCGCCGCCAGGGCCTCGGCGACCTCGTCGGTCTCCTCGCGGACCTTGTCGACGACCTGGGCGGCCTCGTCCCAGTCGAAGCCGTAGGCGGCCGCCCGCCGGGAGATCTTCTCCGCCCGGGCGAGGGCCGGCAGCGCCCGGGCGACGCCACCGAGCGGGTCCGGCGTTGGATCCGGCGCGGCGCCTGTATTCTGCCGCGCCTCTTGCCGCTCTTCCTGCCGCTCTTTCTGGCGGGCCGCCCGTTCCTGCGCCTTGATCGCCGCCCACTGGGCCTCGACCTGGGCCGGATCCCGCAGGGGCGAGCCGGCGGGCAGGGGCGTGCCATCCGGGGTGAAGACGTGGGGGTGGCGCCGGACCAGCTTGTCGCCGATGGCGCGGGCCACGTCGTCGAAAGCGAAGGCGCCCTGCTCCTCGGCCATGCGGGCGTGGAACACCACTTGGAGCAGCAGGTCGCCGAGTTCGTCCCGCAGGTCGCGCAGATCCCCCCGCGCCACCGCGTCGGCGACCTCGTAGGCCTCCTCGATCGTGTAGGGCACGATGGTGGCGAAGCTCTGCGCCACGTCCCAGGGGCAGCCGGCGACGGGATCGCGCAGGGTCGCCATCAGGCGCAGGAGCCGGCTCAGAGGCGCCTCCTCCGCAGCACCCGCCGCCTTCGCCCCGCCCGGCCCAGGCCGGCCCGCATCGCGTGTCTCGCTCATGCGGATGGCGTTAGAGCATGGCGCGGCGCAGGGAAATCCGCCCGCCGGCGTGCCCCTCGGGATCGCGATGCAGGTCCGGCCGCGCCAGCGGGCCATCGACGCGCGGGCCCCGGGGGCATCCGGCTCCGGCGGCCGTCAGCGCGTCGCCCGGACGCAGGGCGGCTCCCGGGCCAGCGCCAGGGTGAACGACCAGAGGATCCGGCCGACCGAATCCGTCAGCACCGCGCCCCGGTCAGGAGCATGGGGCTGGCGGTAGCATGGGGCTGGCGGTCCGGCACAGCTCCCGGGCGCCACGGATCGCCGCCTCCACGCCGTCCGCCTCCAGATGGTCGCTGGCGAAGGCGAGGCCCCAGCGGCCGTCCGCATGCTCGAGGGTGTGTCGGAGGCAGAAGGCCGGCATCGCTTGGGCCGCCGCGAGGCGAATCACCGGCCGCCCGGGGCGCGGGCACGAGCCAAGCGCCGACGTGAGCGGTGCCGCCGGTCGGCGCGACTGATCCAGATCAAGCGGAAGCGCATGCGCCGCCGTCCGGCCCGCGCGCCGTGTCGCAGGGTGTCGCAGGCCGCCCGCGCCGGGCCCGCCGCCCGCTGCGGGAGGTCCGCGCGAGGCCGTGCCGGGTCTTGTTCCAGCGCAGCGGGGCGCGGACCAGCTCGATCAGCGCCAGCCACGCGGCCAGGCTGACCAGCAGGAAGTAGACCGGCATCCACGGGACCGACTGGGCGAGGTCCCCCCAGCCGCGCCGGGCGCAGCCGGCGAGGGCGGGCAGGACCAGGGCGGCGAGCCCCGTCCCGAACAGGGTGATGGCGAGCCCGGTGGGCAGGTTGTCCAGGAAGGCGGGCGCGGCCGGGATCTCCAGGACCAGGAAGGACCACGCCGCCGCGACGAGGCAGACCGGGTAGGCGAGCGCCGAGGCCACCGTCCCCGGGACCAGCGCGACGGCGCAGAGCGTCTCCAGGCCGCCGAGGCTGCGTGCGGTGTCGAGGGGGCGCCGCCCGTGGGTGAGGCTGGTCTGGACCAGACCTTTGAGCCAGCGGGTGCGCTGGCCGAGCCAGGGTCCGAGACGGGCGGGGGCCTCCTCGAAGGTGGGGCTGGGCAGGTCGCCGACGGTGTAGCCCGCGAGCGCCAGCCGCAGGCCGAGATCCGCATCCTCGGTGACGTTGTGGGCATCCCAGCCGTGCAGCGCCCGCACCACCGCGGTGCGCAGGTGCATCGAGGTGCCGCCGAGGGGGACCGGCAGGCCGCAGCGGGCGAAGGCCGGGTTCAGCACGTCGAACAGGCCGGCATATTCGAGGGCGAAGACGCGGGCGAGATACGAATCGCCGGCATTGTCGATCACGAGCCGCCCCTGGAGGCAGGCGGTGCGCGCGGGCAGGCGCGCGAACAGGGCGGCCGCCAGCCGCAGCTGTCCGGGATCGGGCACGTCCTCGGCGTCGTAGACCGTGAGCAGGGCGCCGCGGGCCAAAGGCAGCGCGGCGTTGAGCGCCCGGGGCTTGGTGCGCGGGCCGCCCGGGGGCACCGTGATCACCTCGAACCGGGCCGGCAGGGTGTCCCGGGGAAGGGCGGAAGCGGTCTCCGCGTCGTCCGCCTCGAGCAGCAGCTTGATGTCGAGCTTGGCGGCCGGATAATCGAGGGCGGAGAGCGCCCTGAGCAGGTCCGGCACCACCGCCGCCTCGCGGTGGAGGGGGACGAGGACCGTGTAGACCGGCAGGTCGGCCTCGGCGAGGGGCGCCACCGCCTCCGGCTCCACCGGGGCCGCGATGGCGAGGGCCGCGATCCGGAGGGCCGCCATGGCCAGGAACAGGATCTGCCCGGCGATCACCACCGCGCGCGTCAGCGGGGGCGGCAGCGCCGCGCACAGGCAGAGCGCGGCGGTGACCGCGAGGGCGAGGACCAGCAGCCAGCGGAGGGCGGGCTCGGGGGCCGTCGCCCGCTCGGGCGCGCGCCGCCGCAGGTCGTGCGCCGCATGATCCGCCACCTGCTCGGGGATGGCCGCGAACACGGCCTCGCGCAGGCGCGTGGGGCTGGTGATCGCCGGCATGGCGGCGCGGCACGGAGCGCGGCCCGGGGCGTCGAGGAGGTCCGCGATCGCCCGCCCCCGGGGCGCCAGCACCCAGGGCGACACCGATCCCGGCGCCAGCGGCGCGAGACCGGCCACCAGGCTGTCGGGGAAGCGCAGGCCCAGGCCGAACGGGATCGGGCCGTCGAGGTAGGGGGCGCCAAGCGCCCGGGCCAGGGCTTCGTAATAGGCCGATTCGGCGATCAGACCGGCATTCAGCAGGGCGGTCGCCGCATCGGTCCCGGCCGCGGCCGCCGCGGCGGCCGCCCGGACCAGCAGCCGGCCGTCGACGCCCTCGGCCAGCAGGAAGGCGATCTCCGACGGCAGGGCCGCCGGCCCCGCGGGCGGGCGCTGGACCGACACGCCGCGCTCCCCCGGTGGCCCCAGGACGTGGTAGAGGAGGGGGGTGAGCCAGTCCCCGCCCCCACGCTCCGAGAGGAGCACCACCCCCTCCCGATCGTCAAGAGGCGATAGGACACGCATCCCATCCCGGTGCATGGCGGCCGTGCTCGCCGCCGCACTCCTCGCGGCCCCGGCCGCGCCCGCCGGTGCTGCAGCCGGTGCCACCGCCGAGGCCACAGGTGTCACCGCCACCCCCGCCGTCACGGTGCCGGATTTCTGGAACCCGCGCAGCCGGGGCGAGCGGATCGAGGCGCCCCAGACCGGCCGGGCGGTCCGCTTCCTCACGGACGACGAGTTCCCGCCGCTGCACTTCGCCGGCCCCGACGGCAACCCGACGGGCTTCGTGGTCGAGCTCGCCCGCGCCGTCTGCGAGAAGCTGACGATCACCTGCACGGTGCAGGCGCGCCGCTTCGACACCCTGCTCGATGCCCTCGACAGCCGGCAGGGCGACGTGGTCGCGGCCGCCATTCCCCTGACGGCAACGCTGCGGCAGAAATTCCTGGCGACGCGGCCGTATTTCCGCTGGCCGGCGCGGTTCGCCGCCCGGACCGACAAGGGCCTGCCCGTCCCCTCGGCGGTGGCGCTCGCCGGCCGCAGCGTCGGGGTCATCGCCGGCAGCGCCCATGCGGCCTACCTGAAGGCGTTCTTCCCGAAGGCCGTGGCCAAGGACTTCACCGACCTGGCGGCGGCCGAGGGCGCACTCAAGCGCGGCGAGATCGACTACCTGTTCGCCGACGGCCTGAACCTCGCCCTCTATGTCGGCGGCCAGGACGCGGAGACGTGCTGCGCGCTCATCGGCGGCGACTATCTGGAGAACCGCTATTTCGGGGAGGGGATCGGCCTGATCACCCGCCCGGAGGACGCCGCCCTCTCCCGGGCCCTGGACGACGCGCTCCAGCGGGTCTGGGACGACGGCAAGTACACCGAATTGTACCTGCGGTTCTTCCCCGTGAGCCCGTTCTGACGGACTTCCCTCCTGGACGATGATGCCGCCGTCGACCGGTTCATGCCGGACGGGGCGGCGGAGCCGGGCGCCGCAGTCTCAGGCCACGAGCTCAGGCCACGAGCGCGGGCGCGCGATGGAACCCCGCATTGCACCGTCAGGCGTTCCGCTCCGATGCGAACCGCTCTAGGGTGCGCGCTCCCAATTCGCGTTCATCCCCGAAGACATGCAAGCCGCCCCCCCAGCCCTGACCCTCGACCCCGACATCATCGAGGCCGCCGCCAACGCCGCCGCTTGGCCCTTCGAGGAGGCGCGCAAGCTCGTGGCGCGGCTGGAGAAATCCGGCAAGACGGAGGTGCTGTTCGAGACCGGCTACGGCCCCTCGGGCCTGCCGCATATCGGCACCTTCGGGGAGGTCGCCCGCACCTCCATGGTGCGCCACGCCTTCCGGGTGCTCACCCGCGACGCGGTGCCGACCCGGCTGATCGCCTTCTCGGACGACATGGACGGGCTGCGCAAGGTTCCGGACAACGTGCCGAACCGCGAGATGCTGGCCGGCCATCTCAACCAGCCGCTCACCCGCGTGCCGGACCCGTTCGGCACCCATGACAGCTTCGGGGCGCACAACAACGCCGAGCTGCGCCGCTTCCTCGACGCCTTCGGGTTCGCCTACGAGTTCCGATCGGCGACCGAATGCTACCGCTCGGGCGTGTTCGACGCGACGCTGCTGCGGGTGCTGGAGCGCTACGACGCCGTCATGGAGATCATGCTGCCGTCCCTGCGGGCCGAGCGCTCGGCGAGCTACTCCCCGTTCCTGCCGCTCCACCCGGTCACCGGTCACGTGATGCAGGTGCCGATCGACGCGGTGAACGCCGGCAGCGGCACCATCGCGTGGCGCGATCCCGCCACGGGCGAGCGCTACGAGACCCCGGTGACCGGCGGCCACGCCAAGCTGCAATGGAAGCCCGACTGGGCGATGCGCTGGGTGGCGCTGGGCGTCGATTACGAGATGGCCGGCAAGGACCTGATCGATTCGGTCAAGCTCTCCGCCAAGATCGCCCGGGCGCTCGGCGGCGAGCCGCCGGAGGGCTTCAACTACGAGCTGTTCCTCGACGAGAAGGGCCAGAAGATCTCGAAGTCGAAGGGCAACGGCCTGACCATCGACGAGTGGCTCAAGTACGGCACGCCGGAATCGCTCGCCCTGTTCATGTACAACAAGCCGCGCGAGGCCAAGCGTCTGTTCTTCGACGTGATCCCCCGGCACGTCGACGAGTATATCGGCTTCCTCGACCGCTATGCCGGCCAGGACGCGAAGCTCCGCCTCGGCAACCCGGTCTGGCACCTGCACGCCGGCACCCCGCCGGAGCCCGAGACGGTCGAGGGCGCGAGCCTGACCTTCGCGATGCTGCTCAACCTCGCCGCGGTGGCCAACACCGAGGATCCGGCGGTGCTGTGGGGCTTCATCCGCCGCTACGCGCCGCAGACCGGGCCGGAGACCCATCCGGGCCTCGACCGGCTGGTCAAGCACGCGCTGAAGTACTTCTCGGATTTCGTGCGGCCGGCCAAGACCTACCGGGCGCCGACCCCGGAGGAGCGGGCGGCCCTGGAGGATCTGTCGGAGACCCTCAGGGACCATGCCGGCTCCACCGATCCGGAGGCCCTGCAGGCGGCGGTCTACGAGGTGGGGCGGCGCCACTTCCCCGACACGTCCGGCAAGGCCAAGAGCCCGGACGGGCGGCCCGGCGTGTCGCAGGCGTGGTTCACGAGCCTCTACAATGTGCTGTTCGGCGAGGCGCGCGGACCCCGCTTCGGCTCCTTCGTGGCCCTCTACGGCGTGGCGGAGACCCGGAGCCTGATCGAGGCGGCCCTCTCGGGCGCGCTGGTGGCCGAGCACGAAGCCTTCGTGGCCGGCACGGCCAAGGTCGCGTGAGCAAGGACCGCAGGAGGGCGTGATGGTCGTCGACAGCCTCGCCGCCCTGGAGGCGATCTACACCGCCCCCCCGGCGGCCGCCTCCACCGCCAAGGTGGCGGATTCGGTCACGCCGGACTACGCGGCGCTGATCGAGGCCTCGCCCTTCGCGGTGCTGGCGACGAGCGGCCCGGAAGGGCTCGATTGCAGCCCCCGCGGGGACCAGCCGGGCTTCGTGCGGGTCGCCGATCCGCGCACGCTGATCCTGCCCGACCGGCGCGGCAACAATCGGATCGACTCGCTCCGCAACATCGTGCGCGATCCGCGGGTGGCGCTGCTGTTCCTGATCCCGGGCTCGGGCACGACGCTCCGGGTGAACGGGCGGGCGGTGATCTCGGCCGATCCGGATCTCCTCGCCACGTTCCGGGTCGACGGCCACGCGCCGCGCACCGCAATCGTGATCACGGTCGCGGAGATCTACTTCCAGTGCGCCCGGGCGATCATCCGGGCCAAGCTGTGGGATCCGGATGCCCGCGTCGATCCGGCGAGCCTGCCGACGCCCGGGTCGATCCTGGCGGCGCTCACCGCAGGCGCAGTCGGCGGCCAGCGCTACGACGCGGAATGGCCGGAGCGGGCGGCCAAGACGATGTGGTGAGGGACGAGTCTGGGCGCCGGCCTGTCCGACCCGCTGCCTCATCCTGAGGGGGGTGGACGTTTCGGGCACCAGCCGGCGGGCCGCTCCGGGATCCCTCACCCCACCAGAGCGAGATCCTGCGTCTCGGTATCGGGGATGACGTCGACCTCGACCTTGAGGCGCTGCTTGCCCGAGCCGCTGACGATGCCGTCCACGGGGGCCACGTCGCCGTAGTCGCGGCCGCGGGCCACCACGATGTGGTCGTCCTGCACCGGCACGCCGTTGGTCGGGTCGAGGCCGAGCCAGCCGTCCCCGCACCAGACCGCCACCCAGGCATGGCTCGCATCCGCCCCGCGCAGGCGCGGGCGGCCCGGCGGCGGCACGGTGCGCAGGTAGCCGCTGATATAGGCCGCCGGCAGGCCCATGCCGCGCAGAGCCGCGATCATCACGTGGGCGAAATCCTGGCAGACCCCGGCCCGGAGCGCGAAGGATTCGGCGAGCGGCGTGGAGACGGTGGTGGCCTTGGCATCGAAGCGGAAGTCCCGGCCGATCCGCAGCATCAGGTCGTGGGCCGCCCCGTAGGCGCTGCGGCCGGCGGAGAAGCTCGGCCGGGCATAGTCGGTGATCGCGGGCAGCAGCGGCACCCGGCCGCTCGGGAACAGGAAATGCACCGGCGCCCGGCCGGCGAGGTCGCGCCCGGCCACCACGGCGTCGCGGACCCGCTCCCAGGCCATGCCGGATTCCGGCGGCGGCGGGGCCGGGCGCTCGACCCGCACGGTGGAGAGCGCCTCGACGCTGAAGGTGGTGTGCGGCGCCTCCAGGGTGATCGCCACGGCCTCGATCCCGAAATAGTCGCGCCGCATCACCGCGCGGGCCGGGCTCGGGTCGATCGTGACGGCGCTCGCCAGCACGCTCTGGCCCTCGCCCTCCTGCGGCTTGAGCCGCAGGGTGCAGCGGGCGAAGTGCACCGGCCGCCCGTAGCGGTAGGTGGTGCGGTGGCGCAGCGTGTAGATCACGCCAGCCCCGTCAGCTTCTCGGGGCGCAGCGCGTTCGGCCCGGTAGGGAAGTAGCGGGCCGCGATGCCGTCGGCCAGCCGCTCCAGGTCGGTCGCGAGCACGGTGAGGCGCACGGCGTCGAAATCCGCGGCCTCGCCGCTGCGCAGCTCCGCTAGGATCCGGGTGGCGAGGCGGCAATGGGGCTCGGGGATGCCGTCCGCGGCCAGCGCCGGCAGGTCGGCGAGGTGCCGGGTGATCGCCTCGGCCTGGAAGGCGATCGAGCGCGGGTTGTAGGGGTCGAGCAGCACCATGTCGCGGACCGGATCGAGGGCCGCCCCCTGCAGGTAGCGCCGCCCGTAGCTGATCTGCGAATCGCACAGCGACAGCATCACCCCCAGGCAGCCGGGCGTCGCCTCGTCGTTGGCGAAGGCCAGCGCGAAGGCGCCGGTGTTGATCGCCCGCTCGATGCGCCGGCCGAGCTCGATGAAGTGCCAGCCCTCGGCGCGGCTCATGTTCTCGTGGGTGAGGCCGGCGAGCGCCGCGAGCTGGCTCAGGGCCCGCTCGGCGCGGCCGGCGAGCTGCGACTCGGTGAAGGCCCGCTCGGTGTTGAGGGACAGGAACTCGTTCAGGTCGGCCAGCACCCGCCACGCCTCGCCGGACAGGCGGGCGCGGAGCGCGGCGGCGTTGCGGCGGGCCGCGAGGATGTGGGACCGCGCCGAGCCCGGCCGATCGCGCCCGGCGAGCGCCTCCAGGGCGAGGCGGGCGGTGGGCAGGTCGGCCGCGCCGATGGCGCCCCACTCGTGCAGGAGGGCCCGGAGCGCCAGGGCCGCGGGCGTGTCGAGGGCGCCCGAGATGTCGGTCCCGACGGCGTCGCCGACGCTGCGCAGATGGGCGAGCACCAGCCGGATCACCGCCTCGCCGCGCTCCAGGTAGCGTCCGAGCCAGAACAGGCCGTCGGCGGCCCGGGCGGGGAGATGGCCCCCGACCCGCCGCACCCGCGGGGCCGCCTGCGTGCCGATCAGGGGCGCGGCGACCGGCTTCTCGGACAGCACCCAGACGTCGGCGGAGCGGATGCCGAGCCGCAGCTCGATCGGGTCGACGTCCTCGCGCTCGGAGACCCGGCAGAAGCCGCCGGGCATGACCTGCCAGCCGAGCGGCGTCCGCGTGGCGAAGACGCGGACCACGAAGGGGCGGGGGACCAGGACGAGGCCGTCCGGCCCGCGCTCCCAGCCCGGCATGGTCGAGAGCGGCGCGGCCTCCTGGGCGACGTAGTCGAAGGGCCGGTCGCGCAGGGCGGCGACGACCCGCTCCCGCTCGGCCGCCAGGACCGGGCCCGCGAGGATCGCGTCGCGCCCCGCCCCGCGCTGGGGCGTGGCGGCCGGGCGCAGGGTCAGGCTGTCGAGGTTGGCCTGGGCGTGCGCCAAGCCCTCCAGGTCGCCGCACCACCACGTGCGCGGATGGCCGAGCCGCAGGGGCTCGCCGAGAACGCGTCGGGCGATGCCGTCGAGATAGGGGGCGAGCGCGGCCGACTCGACGAGGCCCGAGCCCGGCATGTTGGTCATCACCAGGGAGCCGTTGCGCAGGGCCTCGAGGATCCCGGGCACGCCGAGCCGCGAAGCCGGATTCAGCTCCAGGGGATCGAGGAAGTCGGAGTCGATCCGCCGCCACAGGGCGTCGGCCCGCTTCAGGCCCGAGACGGTGCGCACGTGCAGGCGGCCGTCCCGCATGACGAGGTCGTCGCCCTCCACCAGCATCAGGCCGAGATAGCGGGCCAGCGCCGCCTGCTCGACATAGGTGCTGCTGTAGGGGCCGGAGGTCAGCAGGCAGATCCGCGGGTCGACGCGCTCGGCCCCCAGCGCCAGGCCATCGCGAAAGGCCTGGAAGAAGGCCGGCAGGCGCTCGACGTGGAGGTCCTGGAAGAAGTCCGGGAAGGTCCGGGCCAGGACCATCCGGTTCTCCAGCGCCCAGCCGAGGCCCGAGGGGGCCTGCGTCCGGTCGGCCAGCACCTGCCACCGCCCGTCCGGGCCCCGGCCGAGATCGGCGGCGTAGAGCTTGAGGTAATGGCCGCCGGGGGGCGTGACGCCGTGGAGCGGGTGCAGGAACTCCGGCGTGCCGGCCACGATCGCGGCGGGCAGCAATCCCTCGGCGACCAGCCTTCCATCCCCGTAGACGTCGGCGAGGATCGCCTCCATCAGCTCCGCGCGCTGGACGATCCCGGCGCTGAGGGCCGCCCACTCGGACCCCTCGATCACCAGGGGCAGGCAGCCCAGCGGCCAGGGATGCTCCCGCTGGTCGCCGGCGATGCGGAACGAGATGCCCGCGTCCCGGATGTGCCGCTCCGCCGCGACGAAGCGGGCCATGATCTCCGGCTCGGTGAGGCCGCCGAGACGGTCGAGCAGGCGCGGCCACGCCCCGCGCGGAGCGCCGTCCGGGCCCAGGAACTCGTCCGGCCGGCCGGGGGCGGGGCGGTAGCCCGCGCTCCAGCGGGCGACGCGCTCCCGCGGGCCCTCCGGCCGCTCGGCCCGGCCGCGGCTTCCCGCGAGCGCCGCCTCCATCACGGCCCCCCGGTCACTGCGGCTTGCGGATCCACACAGCGTGGACGGCGACGCGGTCGCAGAAGGGAGCGCGGGTCCCCTCTCCCGTTCGGGAGAGGGACAGGGTGAGGGGTCGGGTCTGCCCGAAAGGGGCGCGTCCTGCCGGCGCGTCGACCCTGAAGCCTCTCGTCCCTCACCCCAACCCTCTCCCGCACGGGAGAGGGGGCGCGTCGCGCTCTGTCGTCCGCGTCCGTGTCCGACCCAGATGTGTGGACATCGCGGATCATTGCGGGGCCGGCATCCGCAGGTCGAGGGTGAGGGGGAACTCGGCGCTCGATTCCGGCCGGGGCATGTCGATCCGGCCGGGGGTATGGCCGTGCGGCTGGAACCGGGCGAGGCGGCGCCCCTCCGCCTCGTAGGCGTTCACCGGATGGGTCTCGTAGTTGCGGCCGCCCGGATGGGCGACGTGGTAGCGGCAGCCGCCGAGCGAGCGCCCGTTCCAGGCATCGAGGATGTCGAAGGTGAGCGGCGAGTGGGCCGGGATCGTCGGATGCAGCGAGGAGGCCGGCTGCCACGCCTTGAAGCGCAGGCCCGCCACGGCCTCGCCGCCGCGGCCGGTGCCGGTCATGGGCAGCCGGCGGCCGTTGCAGGCAATAACGTGCCGCTCGGGCACGAAGCCCTCGACCTTGACCTGCAGCCGCTCGACCGAGCTGTCGACGAAGCGCACGGTGCCCCCGCTGGTCCCTTCCTCGCCCATCACGTGCCAGGGCTCCAGCGCCTGGCGCAGCTCCATCCGGACCCCGCCCTGCTCGACCGTGCCGAAGACCGGGAACCGGAACAGGGCCTGCGCCTCGAAGGCGACCGGATCGAAAGCGTACCCCGCCGCCCGGAGATCCTCCAGCACCGAGAGGAAGTCGGACCAGAGGAAATGCGGCAGCATGAACCGATCGTGGAGGTTCGTGCCCCAGCGGACACAGCCGCCGGTCTGCGGCTCCCGCCACAGCCAGGCCACGAGGGCGCGGAGCAGGAGCTGCTGCGCGAGGCTCATCCGGGCGTCCGGCGGCATCTCGAAGGCCCGGAACTCCAGCAGGCCGAGGCGCCCGGTGGGCCCGTCCGGCGAGTAGAGCTTGTCGATGCAGATCTCGGCCCGGTGGGTGTTGCCGGTGACGTCCACGAGGATGTTGCGGAACACCCGGTCGACGAGCCAGCGCGGGATGTTGGGCGCGTCGGGAGCGGGGATCTGGGCGAGCGCGATCTCCAGTTCGTAGAGCCCGTCGTGGCGCGCCTCGTCCATGCGGGGGGCCTGGCTCGTCGGGCCGATGTAGAGGCCCGAGAACAGGTACGAGAGCGCCGGGTGGCGCTGCCAGTAGAGCACGAGGCTCTTGAGCAGGTCGGGCCGGCGCAGGAACGGCGAATCGTCCGGCGTGACGCCGCCCATGACCACGTGGTTGCCGCCGCCGGTGCCGGTGTGGCGCCCGTCGGTCATGAATTTTTCCGCGCCGAGCCGGGTTTGCCTCGCCTCGGCATACAAGTCGGTGGTGATGGCGACCGCCTCCCGCCAGGAGGCGGCCGGGTGGACGTTGACCTCGATCACGCCCGGATCGGGGGTGACCTTGATCACGCCGATCCGCGGGTCGTAGGGCGGCTCGTAGCCTTCCAGCTGGATCGGCAGGTTCAGCTCGGCGGCGGCCGCCTCCAGGTGGCCGGCGAGTTCGAGATACTCGTCGGCGCGCTGCACCGGCGGCATGAACACCCGCACCACCCCGTCGCGGGGCTCGATCGAGAGCGCCGTGCGCACCGCGACGCCGGTGATCCCTGAACCGTTGACGGTGGTCGCGCCGGGACGCCCGTCGGTGAGGGGCGGGCGCGACTCCAGGGGGTCCTGCGGCTGGTAGTAGGGATAGTGCTCCGGCGGCACGTAGGGCAGGGACGACAGGGGCAGGCGGAAGCCCACCGGCGAGTCGCCCGGCACCAGGAAGGCGGCGCCGCGCCGGAAGTCCCAGGCTTCCGAGATCCAGACCCGGTCGGCATCGCCGTCCCTGCCGGTGGGCAGGCTCGCCAGCGGCAGGACGTAGCCCGCGGCCTCAGCCAAGCCCCGCTCGTAGACCCGCCTGATCCGGGCGTCGAACTCCACGGAGCCGGACCGGGCCGCGGCGGGCGTGACGTTGACCGGCAGTTCGGCGGCCTTCTTCTCCCAGACCTCGCTGTCCTCGAAGGCCGGGATGACGTAGTCGGCGAGGCCGAGGCGGCGGGCCAGCGCGTCGGCGAGGGCCTTGGCCTGCGCGATCGTGGCTTCGCCCGCCTGGCCTGCGGCCGCCTCGGGGGCGATCAGGTCCGGATCCCGCCAGATCGGCTGGCCGTCCTTGCGCCAGTACAGGGCGAAGGCCCAGCGGGGCAGGCTCTCGCCGGGATACCACTTGCCCTGGCCGTAATGCAGCAGCCCCCCCGGGCCGAACCGGTCGCGCAGGCGCCGGATCAGCGTGTCGGCGAGCCCCCGCTTGGTCGGGCCGACCGCGGCGATGTTCCATTCGGGCGATTCGAAATCGTCCACCGAGACGAAGGTCGGCTCGCCGCCCATGGTCAGGCGCACGTCCTGCGCGGCGAGGTCGGCATCGATCCGCTCGCCGAGCGCGTCCATGGACGCCCAGACCGCGTCCGAGAACGGCTTGGTGATCCGCGGCGTCTCGGCGACGCGGGTGATGCTCATTGCGAAGCCGAACTCGGTCTTGGCCGGTTCGACCGCCCCCGAGATCGGCGCGGCCGAGCGGTAATGCGGCGTCGCCGCGAGCGGGATATGGCCCTCGCCGGTGAGCAGACCCGAGGTCGCGTCCATGCCGATCCAGCCGGCGCCCGGCAGGTAGACCTCGGCCCAGGCATGCAGGTCGGTGAAGTCCGACGCGGTGCCGGTGGGGCCGTCGACCGCGACGGTGTCGGGCACGAGCTGGATCAGGTAGCCGGAGACGAACCGGGCGGCGAACCCGATCCGGCGCAGCACCTGCACGAGCAGCCACGCCGAATCCCGGCAGGAGCCGCTCTTGAGGCGCAGGGTCTCGGCGGGCGTCTGGACGCCGGGCTCCATGCGCACGCCGTAGGCGGTCTCCCGGGCGATCTGGGCGTTGAGCGCCACCAGGAACTGCACGGTGCTGGGTTCCGCGGGGAGCCGGGCGAGCAGCGCCGCCATCTCGGGGCCATCCGCATCCACCGGCGCGCGGTAGGGGGCCAGCTCCTCGGCGAGGTCCGGGTCGTACGCGAAGGGGTGGGTCTGGGCGTAATCCTCGACGAAGAAGTCGAACGGGTTGATCACCGCCAGGTCGGCGGTGAGGTCGACCTGGATCTTCAGCTCGTCGGTCTTCTCCGGGAAGACGAGGCGGGCGAGCCAGTTGCCGCTCGGATCCTGCTGCCAGTTCAGGAAGTGGTTGGCGGGCGTCACCGTGAGCGCGTAGGCCGGAACCTTGGTGCGCGCGTGCGGGGCCGGGCGCAGGCGGATCACCTGGGGGCCCAGGCTGATCGGCCGGTCGTAGCGGTAATGCGTGACGTGGTGCAGGGCGGCTTTGATCGACACGATGGCTCCGTCTGAAGGATCGAATCCGGCCTCGGCGCCGGTTCCGGACGTCACGGCGGGTCGACCATCGCCCCCCACCGCGCGGTTATGCGACACGAACCGAGACACAAGCAATTTCCGTGCGGCGGCGCCCAGGCCTCCGAACCTCTGGCCGGAACTTTGCCGCCTGGCCCCGCTTTGACCGGCAGGTGGGCCGGGTGCCGGCCCGGGACCGCGCGATGAAGATCTTCCAGTGCCAGGCCTGCGACCAGCCGGTCACCTTCGAGGCGACCGCCTGCGAGAGCTGTGCGCGGCAGCTGGGCTATACGTGCGTGGTCCACGAGGTCTCGGCCCTGGAGCCGCAGGGGGCCTCGGCGCACCCGCTGATGGGCGGCGCGCAGGTCTTCCACGCCTACGCGGATCCCGGACGGCGCTACCGCCTGTGCAACAACGCCGTTTCGGAGGCCTGCAACTGGCTGGTGCCGGAGGACAGCCCCGACATCTACTGCACCGCCTGCCGCCACAACCGCGTGGTGCCGGACCTGTCGCAGACCTGGAACCTCACCCGCTGGCGCCAGATCGAGGCCGCCAAGCGCAGGCTGTTCTATTCGCTGCTGCGCCTGGACCTGCCGCTCGCCACCCGCGCCCAGTACACGGACGGGCTGGCCTTCGACTTCCTGGCCGATCCGTCCGAGAGCTTCTCCGGCGGAATGCCGGTGCTGACGGGGCACATCAACGGCCTGATCACCATGAACATCGCCGAGGCCGACGATGTCGAGCGGGAGCGCCGCCGGATCCTGTTCGGCGAGCATTACCGCACCCTGCTCGGGCATTTCCGGCACGAGATCGGGCATTACTTCTGGTACCTGCTGGTGATGAACAGCCCCACCATGGGGGCCTTCCGGGCGCTGTTCGGCGACGAGCGCCTGAACTACGTCCAGGCGCTGCAGAACCATTACGCGCGGGGCGCGCCCGCCGACTGGGACGAGGCCTACGTGTCGGCCTACGCCACGGCGCATCCCTGGGAGGACTTCGCCGAGACCTTCGCGCATTACCTGCACATCGTCGACACGGTGGAGACCGCCTCGACCTTCGAGCTGCATGTGCGCCCGCGCCTGCGCCACGGGCAGGCGGCACCGACCGTGATCGACTTCGACCCCTACAACACCCAGGATCTCGACCGGCTGATCGCGGCGTGGCTGCCGCTGACCTACGCGATCAATTCGCTCTCCCACAGCATGGGCCAGCCGGCGCTCTACCCGTTCAAGCTGACGCCGACGGTGATCGCCAAGCTCGCCTTCGTGCACGAGCGGATCTACGCCTCCCGCACCGGCATCCTGCCGGATGCCGGCGAGGCGGGCGCCGAGATGCTCCGGGCGGTGATCCTGGGCCTGCGCCAGAAGGTGCCTGCGCCGACGGGGTGAGGACAGGGCGGACGGACGGGCGCCTCACGCCCCCCCGTGACGTTCCGCGAAGGCGCGGAACGCCGCCAGGGTCTCGGCGCTGACATGGTGCTCGATCCCCTCCGCGTCCCGCCGGGCGGTCTCGGGGCTCACCCCCAGCGCGCACAGGAAGCGTTCGACGATCCGGTGGCGCTCCCGCGCCTGGGCGGCGAGCCGGCGGCCGGCCTCGGTCAGGAACACGCCGCGATAGGGCCGCTGCTGGACGAACCCGTCCTCGCACAGACGCTTGAGCATCTTGGCGACGGTGGGCTGCGCCACGCCGAGGCGGGCCGCGATGTCCACTTGGCGCGCCTCGCCGCCGTCGCCGATCAGGTCGTCGATCAGCTCGACGTAATCCTCGACCAGCTCGGACCGCCGCGCCTCGCGGGCCTGCCGGAAGCTCTCCACGTGCCGCTCGGGATCGACCAGCGCGGTCTCGGGCGAGCCCGGCTCGGACGGTTCCTGCATCGGCTCTCCCTCTCGGCACGCACACGCCGCCCCGCCCCTGTCTAGCAAAAACCGGCGGCCGGAGGGGAGTCCCACGCGGCGCGCGGAAAACCCCTTGAATCCCGCGGCCGCAGCCCTGAATATAGCCCGAGCTATATCTTTGAGGAGAGGGTGAGCATGGTGGCGCCGAACGCCGGGACGGCCCCCGGGGGCGCCCCGCCCGGGGCGATGAGCCGGCGGACGGAGAGCGCCATCCGCGACGTCCTCGAAGGGCGGGCGGGTGGACGGGGCCGGTTCCTGCTGTTCGCGGGTCCGGCCGTGACGGCGTCGATCGCCTACATGGACCCCGGCAACTTCGCCACCAACATCCAGGCCGGCGCCCGCTACGGCTACGGGCTGCTCTGGGTGGTGCTGCTCGCCAACTTCACCGCGATGCTGTTCCAGGCCCTGTCGGCCAAGCTCGGCATCGTGACCGGCAAGAACCTCGCCGAGCATTGCCGGGACGCGACGTCGCGGCCGGTGCGCCTCACCCTGTGGGGCATCAGCGAGGTCGCCGCGATGGCCACCGACCTCGCGGAGTTCCTCGGCGGCGCCATCGGCCTGTCGCTGCTCACCGGCATGCCGCTGATGGCCGGGATGGCGATCACCGCGATCGTCACCTACGCGATCCTGCTCCTGGAGCACGAGGGCTTCCGGCCCCTGGAGATCGCCATCGGGGCGATGGTCGGCACGATCGGCCTCTGCTACGCGATCGAGCTGCTGATCGCCCCGGTGGCCTGGGGCGAGGCCGCGAAGGGCCTCGTCACCCCGCGGATCCCGGACGCGGAGGCGCTCACCATCGCGGTGGGGATCATCGGCGCCACCGTGATGCCGCACGCCCTGTTCCTGCATTCCGGCCTGACCCAGGGGCGCGGCAGCCCGCGAAACGAGGCCGACCGGCGCCTTCTGGTGCGCTACTCCAACCGCGAGGTGGTGGTGGCGCTGCTGCTCGCGGGCCTCGTCAACATGGCGATGGTGATCATGGCGGCGGCGGCCTTCCATGCCGGCCACAGCGGGGTCGCCGAGATCGGCGAGGCCTACCGGACCCTGACGCCGCTGCTCGGCCCCGCGGCCGGGGCGGCCTTCCTGGTGTCGCTGCTCGCCTCCGGGATCTCCTCCTCGGTGGTGGGGACGCTCGCCGGCCAGCTGGTGATGCAGGGCTTCACCGGCTGGCGCATCCCGCTCCTCGTGCGCCGGCTCGTGACCATGCTGCCCGCCTTCGTGGTGGTGGCGATCGGCGTCGATCCGACCCGGGCGCTGGTCCTGTCCCAGGTGGTGCTGTCGCTGGCCCTGCCGGTGCCGATGGTGGCGCTGGTGGTGTTCACCCGCCGCCGGAGCGTGATGGGTCCCTTCGCCAACGGGCCGCTCACCCAGGCGGCGGCCGTCGCGGGGGCGGCCGTGGTGCTCGCCCTCAACATGGTCCTGCTGGCGGCGGCCTTCGGGATACCGGTGCCGGGGCTGGGGTAAGCCCGCGAGGCGGCCGGTCGATGTGATCGGCCGGCCCGGTTTTGCTCCTAGAACAGCGCGACGAGGGCGACGCCGGCGATCATCAGCACGCCGCCGAGGATGCGCCAGAGACTGGCGGGGTGGCGCTCGAAGCCGACCCACCCGAAATTGTCCAGCATGATCGATGTGGCGACCCCGGCCGTGACGAGGAGGCCCAGGAACGGGGCGGCCCCGATCTGGCGGGCCACGACGAACTGCGCCAGAATGATGCCTCCGCCCAGGACCCCGCCGAACCACGCCCACCAGGGCATCCCGAGGGCTTGCGCGGCCGTCGGCCAGGCGAGCCTCCCGGTGATGAGCCCCACCGCGAGGATGCAACTCGCGGTCCCGGCGGCGACCACGAGGCCGGCGACCAGCGATTCGGCCAGCCCCTTCGACAGCGTCCCGTTCTGTCCGGCCTGGACGGCGTTGGCCACGCCGGCCAGCAGCGCGAAACCGTAGAGGTACCACATGGCTGAGATCCCGCCCGGTCAAACCGATCCCTAGGGCAGCCCGGGCCGGACGTCCGTGTTCCTCGGCAGCCTCTGTGTCCGAACGCCGCGACGGCCCTCAAGCCGCGCCCCTCGGAGGCCGGCGGAGGGGCGGCCCCTCACGTCGCCCGCACCACCACCTCCACGAGGTTGGTCCCTCCCGACCGGATCCCGGCCTCGATCGCCGGGGCGATGTCGGCGGCCCGGGTCACGCGCTGCGCGGGGACCCCCATCGAGGCGGCCAGGGCCGGAAAATCGATGCGCGGGTCGGTGAGGTCCATGGCGATGAAGCGGTTGGCCCGCACCGAGGCGTAGTGCGCCTGGCCCTTCATGAAGGTCTTGAGGATGTTGTACTCGGCGTTGTTGATCACCACGAAGGTGACCGGAAGTTTTTCGTGCGCGGCGGTCCAGAGGGCCTGGGGCGAGTACATCGCGGCCCCGTCACCCACGACGCAGACCACGGGCGCCCGGTCGAGCCCCAAGGAAAACCCCACCGCGGCCGGCATGCCCCAGCCGAGGACGCCGCCGCGCATCGCCGCGTATTGATGGGCCGACGGGCTGTCGAGGAAGGTGCGCAGGTGGGTCAGCGTCGCGGGCGCCTCGTCCACGATGGTGGTCTCGGCCCCGACCGCGCGGGCCACCTCCCGGGCGGCCACCAGCGGCGCGATCACCGGATCCTCGAAGGCCGCATCCGCCGCGGCGGCGAGCGTCGCCCGCCGCTCGGCCCGGGCGGTCACCGCCTGGGCGCGCAGCTGCGCGAAGGCCTCGGCCCGGTCGGCGAGGCGGGGGCGGAGCAGCGGCAGCAGGGCGTCCAGTGAGGCGCGGATGTCGCCCACGGTCGAGAGGCTCGTGGCATAGGTGCGCCCGAGGTCGCGCACGTCGGCCGAGAGCTGGAAGACCTGCACCCCCGGCGGCACCGCCGAGACCTCCGAGTAGAGCACGGTGATCAGCGACTTGCCGCCCAGCGCGAACACCGCGTCGTAGCGCCCGAGGATGGCGGCGATGGCGTCGGCCCGGGTCGGCAGGTTCCCGGCCCAGAGCGGGTGCGCGGTGGGAAAGGGGATGTGGGCCGGCCAGGACGAGCCGTAGACCGGCGCCGCCAGCAGGTCGGCGAGCGCGACCATCTGGGCCGAGGCGTCCGAGGCGTCGATCTCGTCGCCGGCGATCAGGGCGAGGCGGCCGGGCGCGATGGCGGCGAGCTTGTCCGCCAGCCGGTCGAGGGAACCCGCCACCGCCCGCTGGTCGATGGTCGAGGTCTCGCCCGCCGGTACGGCGCTCATCGCCTCCATCACGTCCATGGGCAGGGACAGGAAGACCGGGCCGGACGGGGCGGCGGCGGCATCGTGGAAGGCCCGGCGCAGCAGGATCGGGATCTGGTCCGGGCTCGTCACCTCCCGGGCCCACTTCATCACCGGGTCGGCGATGGCCACGAGGTCGCCCATCAGCAGCGGGTCGGTCAGCGCGTGGCGGAGATCCTGCTGCCCGGCGGTGACCACCAGCGGCGTGCCGGAGACCTGGGAATTCACGAGCCCGCCCATGGCGTGGCCGAGGCCGCCCGCCGTGTGCAGGTTGAGGAAGGCGGGCCGCCGGGCGCCCTGCGCGTAGCCGTCCGCCATCGCCACCGCGGTCGCCTCCTGCAGGGCGAGGATGTAGGCGATGTCCGGCGCCTCGGTGAGCGCGTCGATGAGCGGCAATTCGGTGGTGCCGGGATTGCCGAAGATGTAGCGCACCCCCTCCGAGCGCAGCACCTCCACCAGGAGGTCGGCGCCCCGGCGCCGGCCGGCGGTCTCCACGGTCTCGATCGACATGCCCTGTCCTCTCCGGCGGAATCAGCGGGAGGCTAAACCATGGGCGGGCCGGGGCAATGCCGCGGCTCCGCCCGCATCCCGAGAGCCGACCGAGAGCCGAACCGTCACGCCGAGCGTGAAGAGGGGGCCGGAAGAGGGGGCCGGCGCCCGATGCGGCCCCCTTGCGGACGGCGTGCGGCGGGCCGCAACCGATCGGCAGCCTTTCTGGCGTAACCTGCCGTGGCCGGGATGCTCCCGCCCCCTCAGGCGCAGGCCTGAAGGTCCATGCCACCGACCAGGACGACACCCATGCGGATCGCGGCTCCCCTTGCGCTCCTGGCCACGCTGGGCCTCCCCGCCATCGCGCAGGCGCAAGGCTTGGAGCGCGGCGCCCAGGAGGGCGCCTCGCGCGGCGAGGAGATGGCGGGCCCCCTCGGGGCGATCGTCGGCGGCGCGATCGGTGCCGCCGTAGGCACGGCCAACGGCATCCTCGGCGTCGACCGGCGAGAGCGCTTCCGCATCTACGCCCTCGGCGAGCGCCGCCCGTCCGTCGCCCTCGCGGGCCCCGTTCGGGTCGGAACCGTGCTACCGGAGGAGGGCGTCGTGTATTACGATGTCCCGCGCGAGTTCGCTTTGCCGGAGTACAGCTACACGATCGTCAACGGCCATCCGGTGCTCGTCGAGCCGCGCACGCGCCGCATCGTGGAGGTGATCGACTGACGGTTCCCTGCCGGTGGGCGCGGCTGGCGCGGCTGAGGGATTCGGCGAGATGGCGCGGGCGATCCGCTGCGGAGGACACAGGTGGCCCAGACTGCGATCCTGTCGGCGCCCCCGGTGACGGGATGAGCGCGCGCAACACCGCAGAGGCCGATCGGAGACACTGGTTCTACGACAACCGGCTCCTGGTCTGCGCGTTCTGTCTGCTCGCGTTCGTGGTCATCTTCTGGCAGGTGAGCCGGTTCGAAGGCTTCCAGCCCATCTTCACCTGCGCCCGGGATCAGGACGTCGATCGCGGGCTGCTCTCCGCCGGGATGCGGGCGTGCATGAGCGACGCGACCTCGCAGGCCGCCCAGGCCCGCTGCATGCACGTCGTCTACGTGCTGGCCTGCACGGAGGAGCGCTGGCGCTGACGCCGCCGCGTCAGGGCGCGCCAAACGCTCAGACAGCCCCAGGCCGAGCACCAGGGACGCCGCGGGCCCGGGGGCATCGGCGAGACGGGTCGCCGTGCGGGCGACGCGGTTGCGCAGGCGCTGGGCCCGCCAGAGGGCGCCGGTCTCCACCGCGAGGCCGCGGGCGTAGAGGCTGGCGCGCAGGCTGCGGGAGTCGCAGGCCGGCGGCCTCGACGGCGTCGCCGATCACCACCGACCCGTCGCGACTCATGACCGGACGGAACGGCGGCCTCTTCGGAAACCCTATGCGGATCGAGCCCGCGGACGACGCGCATCATGTCCGCGACCATCGCGGTGTTCCGCGCTCTCCCCGCCTCGGGCCCGGGGCGGGGGCCGGGCGACGCTCAGGCGCGCAGCTGCGCCACGAAGGCCCGGATGAACGGCGGCAGCCCGTCGAGGTCGCGCAGGCACAGGGTCAGGTCGCGCCGCGCCCAGGCATCGGCGAGGGGCACCACCGCCAGGGCGAGGCCCTGGGCGGCGCGGGCGGCGGCGCTCTCGGGAAGGACCGCCAGCCCGACCCGTGCCTCGACGAGCCGGCAGACGGCGTCGAAGTCCCGCAGCTGCACCCGCAGGCGCATCGGCCGCCCCTCCCGCACCGCCTGGGCGACGAGGAACCGGCTGATGGCGCTGCGCCGGTCGAGGCCGACGAGGTCGTGGCCGAGCAGCTCGGCGAACGGGATCGTCCCGCGCGCCGCCAGGGGGTGATCCCGGGCCGCCACCAGCACGAACCGGTCCTCCCGGAACGGGAAGGTCCGCAGCGAGCCGGTATCCACCGTGCCGGACAGGATGCCGAGATCGGCCGCCCCCTCGGCCACCAGCCCGACGATCTCCTCGGAGGTGCGCTCGTCGATCTCGACGCCGATCCCGGGGTGATCGGCCAGGAAGGCCGAGAGCGCGTCCGGCAGGAACTCGGTCAGCGCGTTGGTGTTGGCCAGCACCCGGATCTGGCCGAAGGCGCTCCCCGAGAAGGCCGCCATCTCCTCGCGCAACCGCTCCACCCCGGCCAGGACCTCCCGGGCGTGGACGAGGAGGGCGCGCCCGGCCGGGGTCGGGCTGACGCCCTGCCGGCCCCGGGTCAGCAGCGCCGCGCCGAGGGACTCCTCCATCAGCCGGATCCGCGTCGAGGCGGCCGCCAGGGCGAGGTTCGCCCGCGCGGCCCCGTGGGTGATCGAACCGGCCTCGACCACGTGCCGGAACAGGCCGAGATCGGTGAGATCGAACCGCATCATCGCGCAGGCGCCTCCCGACACGCCATCTGCACCGGCGCGGCCCGGGCAGCCCGGAACCGGCCCTGGACCTGCCCTGCCCTGGCCCGGCTCTGGACGATTCCTGGCCCGGTCGCGCGTCGACGGCCCCGGCCGTCGCCGGGCCACGGTAGCGGGCGGCCGCCCGTCTGTCAGGAATTCCCACCGGCCGCGCCCCGGCATCGGCCCGAGCCCGAGCCCAGGGGGCGCTGCAGGAACGGCCGGGCGCGCCGGTCCCGGGCAGAGACGGACCAGTCCCGAGGTATCCGGCACGGTATAGCGCGCGATTTCACCGGTCTATCGACTTAGAAAATCCGGGTCAATTTCGGAACAATCCAAATATGGCCCTCGCAAAAGTCAATAATTCTGCAAATATCAGCAATCCTGTTTCAATTCAGATTTACCGGACGTTAACGCCGCATGTCTCAATGATCATCGAATAGTCTTGCAAGGCTTCGCGACGATGGCTTCTGCGTCAGAACATTGGATCGACCGGCCGTCCCGCGATCGCCTGCGGCGCTCCGGCTCCAATACGCCCGCGAACCGGTCTGGGCACCGCTGATGGACGCGCTCCTCGTCGACGACAGCGCCACCATGCGGATGCGCCTCCGCCGCCTGCTGGAGGCCAAGCCCGACATGTCCGTCACCGATCACGGCGACCCGGTCGCCGCGATGGTCGAGGCGCGGATGCGGGCCTTCGATATCGTCCTGGTCGACTGCCACATGCCCGGCATCGACGGGATCGCCTTCATCCGGCAGATGCGGACCATCCCGCATTACGCGCAGGTGCCGATCGTGATGATCACGAGCGACATCTCGGACGCGGTGCGGCTCGCCGCCCTGGAGGCGGGGGCGACCGATTTCCTCGACAAGTCCATGCAGGGCGTCGAACTCACCGTCCGGCTGCGCAACATGATCCGGCTCGCCCGGGCGGTGCGGCGGCTCGCCGAGCAGGCGGCCTGGCTCGACGGCGCGGTGGAGGCCGCCCTGCGCCACATGCGCGAGCGCGAGGAGGAGATCATCTTCCGCCTGGCGCTGGCGGTCGAGTACCGCGACAACGACACCGGCGATCACACATGGCGGGTGGCCCGCTACAGCCAGATCGTCGCCGAGGGGCTCGGGCTGGCGCCGGATTTCTGCCGCAACCTCTATCTCGCGGCGCCCCTGCACGATGTCGGCAAGGTCGGCATCCCGGACGGCGTCCTGCTCAAGCCCGGCCGGCTCGACCGGGACGAGTTCGACCTGATCAAGACGCATCCGGCGATCGGCCGGCGCATCCTGGGCGGGAGCGCCTCCGAACTGATCCGGCTGGCCGCCGAGATCGCCGAGTTTCACCATGAGAAATGGGACGGCGGCGGCTACCCGCACGGGCTCGTCGGCGCCGCGATTCCCCTCTCGGCCCGGATCGTCGCGGTGGCGGACGTGTTCGACGCCCTGACCACCGCGCGGCCCTACAAGGCTGCGCTGCCCTTCGACGCGGCCCTGGACTGCATCCGCGCCGACAGCGGCCGCCACTTCGACCCGGCCTGCGTGGAGGCCTTCTGCGCGCGCTTCCCGGACATCCGCATCGCCGGCGGGCAGAACCGGGCGGGGATGCGGCCGAATGCGGGGCCGGTCACCGAACCCTGGGCGCGGGTGCCGACCCTGCTCCGCGAGGTCGCCGCCCCGTCGCCGGCCCCGGCGGGATGGCGCGTCAGCAGCCCCGAGGCGCTCCTGACGCCATCGGTGAACCCGGGCTCGTCTGCGCCGTTGATCGCGGACTCGCACGGATCACGGACGGAGCCGCACCATGACCACGACCTGGAAGACGCTGCCGGAGATCGCCCTGGCCCGCCGGATCTCCCTGGACGCGGCCCGGCGCCTGGTCGACGGGGCGAAATGCCCCAAGGTGTTCCGCGCGGACGGCACCGTCTACCTCATCTGAGCGCGGGCCGGGCGGATGACGCATCCCCCGGGAGCCCCTAACCTTCCGGCATGCGCATCTTCCACACGCCCGATTCAGGCCGGCACGATCCCGAACGCTACCTGCGGCGCGGCACGCCGATCCCGCATCCCGAGCAGGCCGCCCGCTACGCGATCCTGCGCGACGCGGCCCTGCAGGGCGGCCACGACCTCGCCGAACCGGCCGATCACGGCCTCGACCCGATCCGGGCGGTGCACGATCCGGACTACGTGGCGTTCCTGGCCGAGGCCTGGGCGCGCCGGGGCGAGATCCCCGACATCGGCGACGAGATCCTGACCGGATCCTTCGCCCGGCCGCAGATGCACCGGAGACCCGCCGGCCTCCTCGGGCGGCTGGGCCTCTACACCGCCGACACCTCGACGCCGATCCGCGCCGGCACCTGGGCGGCGGTCTACGGGTCGGCGCAATGCGCGGTCGCGGCCGCCGACGCGGCCCTCGCGGCGGGACACGCCTACGCCCTGTGCCGCCCGCCCGGCCACCACGCCTACGCGGAGTCCGCCGGCGGCTTCTGCTTCCTCAACAACAGCGCCATCGCGGCCGAGCGGATGCGCGTCGCCACCGGCGGCCCGGTGGCGATCCTCGACATCGACGTCCATCACGGCAACGGCACGCAGGGGATCTTCTACGCCCGCGCCGACGTGCTGACGGTCTCGGTCCATGCCGACCCGTCCGACTACTTCCCGTTCTTCGCCGGCTATGCGGACGAGACCGGGACCGGGGCGGGGGCGGGGTTCAACCGCAACCTGCCGCTGCCGCCGGGCTCGGGGGACGCGCCCTGGCTCGAGGCCCTGGAGGCGGGTCTCGCGGCTGTCGCCGCGCACCGGCCCCGGGCCCTCGTGGTGGCGCTGGGCCTCGACGCCGCCGCGGACGACCCGATCGGCGCCCTCGCGGTGACCCGGGCGGGATTCGTCGGGGCCGCGGAGCGGATCGGCCGGGCCGGGCTGCCCACGGCCCTGGTGCAGGAGGGCGGCTACCTCTGCGCGGCCCTGCCGGACAACCTCGCGGCCTTCCTCGCGGCCTTCGACGCCGCGCGCTGAGCCCCGCATCGCGTCCGCCCCCGCGGTGCGGGCGTGATGCGATCGTGATCGCCGGGGCGCCGGATCGGCTACCCGGATGTGGTCGACCCGATGCCACAACCGACCTATCAGGGCGGGGCGGGCGCCGCCGACGCGTCCCGGGCGGGAGGAACGGACGATGGGCGCGGGCGAGGTGGGCTTAGGCGAGGCGGCCAGCGCTCCGTGGTACGCGGGTCTCACCCGGCGCCACTGGCGGATCCTGTGGGGCAGCTATCTCGGCTGGATCTTCGACGGCTACGAGGCGGTGGCCCTGGTCTACGCCCTGCGTCCGGCGCTGGCCTCGATCCTCACCCCCGAGCAGGCCCAGGCGCCGGCCTCCTACGTGGGGCTCGCCATCGGCATCACGCTGCTCGGCTGGGGGATCGGCGGCCTCATGGGCGGGATCGCGGCCGACTATATCGGCCGCAAGCGCATGATGATGATCTCGATCCTCGGCTACGCGGTCTTCACCGGGCTGACCGCCTTCGCCGGGAGCTTCACGCAGCTCGCGATCCTGCGGTTCATCACGGGGCTCGCCATCGGCTCGGAATGGTCCACCGGCATCGCCCTGGTGGCCGAGACCTGGCCGAACCGGGCGCGGCCGAAGGGCTGCGGCTTCCTGCAATCGGGCTTCGGCGGCGGCGCGGTGCTGGCCGCCATCGTGTGGGCCGTGCTCGCGGCCACCGAGCCCCTGGGCCCGGAATCCTGGCGGATCCTGTTCGCGCTGGGTGCCCTGCCGGCCTTCGTCTGCCTGTACCTGCGGCGGGCGCTGGAGGAATCCGAGCAGTGGATGCAGGCGCTCAAGGCGCAGCGCTGGGCCGCCACCGCGGAGGATGCCGGCCACGCCCCGCGGGCCGCGCAACGCCCCTTCACCCTGGCGGAGATCTTTCGGGAGCCGGAGAGCCGGCGGCGGGTGCTGCTGGCCACCGCCATGTCGTTCGCCACCACGGTGGGCTGGTGGGCGGTCTCGTCCTGGCTGCCGGCCTACACGGAGGGGCTGGCCAAGGCCGCGGGCGAGCCGGCCAACCTCTGGGGCCCGCGCATGGGCATCATCTACAATGTCGGGGCGATCACCGCCTACGTGATCTCGGGCTTCGTGGCCGACGCGATCGGCCGCCGCGCCTTCCTGCTCGTCACCTATGTCGGCTGCATCGTCACGTCGCTCGCCTGCTACCTCTGGACCGGCGGGCTGGTGCCGTTCATGGGGCTCGCCTTCCTGAACGGGTTCTTCACCCTGGGCTTCGCCTTCTCGTGGATGGCGATCTACCTCGCGGAGCTGTTCACCCCGGCGGTGCGGGCGACGGCGGCGAGCGTGGTCTTCAACGGCGCGCGGCTGATCGCCTGGATCTTCCCGATCCTCGCCGGGCAGATCGTGACCGCCTTCGGGGGCGTCGCCGCGGCGGCTCTGACCCTGTCGAGCGTCTACGTGATCGGCCTCGTGGTGCCGTGGTTCATGCCGGAGACGCGGGGCCGGCCGCTGCCGGAATAGATCGATCCCGGGTCCCGCCCCGCCGGCGGCCGGCGGTCCCGGGCCCGGCCAGACGCAAAGCGGCCCCCGACTCCGGTGGAGCGGGGGCCGGATCCTGCACAGGCCGCCATGGGCCCGCCCGGCCCAGGGGGCAGGGCGGAGGCCGGTCCTAGTCCTCGTCGTCCTCGTCGTGGTGCCGGCCCTTGAGCTTGGCGAAGACCGAATCGGCATCGAGCCGCTCCTCGCGGCCGCCGTGATCGTCCGCGTGCTCCCGCTCGTCCGCCTCGCGGGCCGTGGAGACCTCCGTCGGCAGCAGCGAGGCGCCGGATTCGGCCGCCACCGCGGCCGGGCGGTCGGCCGCCGCGCGCTGGACCTCGAAGTCGAGGTTGATCTGGGTGGTGAGCCCGAGGGTCACCGGGTCCATCGGCTGGAGCGAGCCCGAGTTCCAGTGGGTGCGCTCGCGGATCTGCTGGATCGTCGACTTGGTGGTGCCCACCAGCCGGATGATCTGCGAATCCTTCAGCTCCGGGTGGTTGCGCAGCAGCCACAGGATGGCGTTCGGCCGGTCCTGGCGGCGGGAGAGGGGGGTGTAGCGCGGGCCCTTGGTGGTGCGCTTCACCTCCGGCAGCTTCACCTTCGAGACGGCCGGCTTCAGCTTGTAGTGCGGCGCCTTCTGGGCCTTCTCGATCTCGTCGCGGGTGAGCTGGCCGGTGGAGACCGGGTCGAGCCCCTTGATGCCGGCCGCGACCTCGCCGTCGGCGATGCCCTTCACCTCCAGCGGGTGCAGCTTGCAGAAATCGGCGATCTGCTCGAAGGCCAGCGAGGTGTTCTCGACCAGCCAGACGGCGGTCGCCTTGGGCATCAGCGGACCCTGGGACATGTCTCTCGTGCTCCGGCCTGGCGGGACGGGGGCCGGGCATCGGGCCGCGGGCTCCGGATGACCGATCCGGATGTCCCGTCTCACGCTGTCGAATGGGGATGAGGCACTATAGGCCCGGGCGGGGAGGGGCGCAATCACGGGTTCGGCGGTTCGGAGAGCCCGCCTGCGGATTCACCGGGGGCCGGGACGACCGGCCGCCCCTCAGCGCGGCCGCACCCCGTCGAGGAACAGCCGCACCGCCGCCTGCCGCCGCCGCTCCTGCGTCTCCGGATCGGTGGCGATGCCGTAGAGGGCCGCCTGGGACGACCGGCCCAGGACGAGGCTGAGGAACAGGTCGGCCGCGATCTCGGGATCCGCCACGGCGATCCGGCCGCGCCGGGCGAAGGCGTCGAGCAGCTGCGCCACGGCGCGCACGCCCCGCAGCCAGCCCTCCTCGTGGGCCAGCCGCGCCAGTTCGGGAAACTGCAGGGCCTGGGCCACGAGGTTGCGCTTGAGCATGGCCGCCCCCGGCGATTGCCCGTGGGCCAGCAGGGTGCGGCTGAGATCCTGCAGGGCGGTCTCGACGTCGTCGCTCCCGCCCTGCGCGGCCTGGGCCTCGGCGGCGGCGGAGAGCGGCGCCAGCCACGCGGCGATCCGCTCGCGCAGGACCGCCTCGAACAGGGCCCGCTTGTCGCGGTAGCGGGCATAGACCGTCGGCTTGCTCATCCCGGCGGCCTCGGCCACCGCGTCGATGGAGGTGGCGTCGAAGCCGCGCTCCAGGAACAGGGTGGTCGCCACGGCGATCAGGTGCGCCTCGCGCCGGACCGCCTCCGCGCGCGTCGGCCGGCCGCCCCGCCGCTGTCCCGCCTCCGCTCCCGCGATCTCCGTGACCGTCACCCGCGATTCTCCTTGCCCGAAGCCGTCCCGCGCATTATCAAAACGATACCGTACCGTTTTGATTCTGGCCAGACCCGATGGACGCACGTCGCAGCGACAGCTTCAAGAGTGCCGACCCGGTCGCGGGTGCCCCGGCGCCCGCCCCGGTCGCCGCCGCGGTCCAGGTCCCGGCCCAGGTCCCGGCCCAGACCCAGACCCCGGCCCAGGTCCCTGCGCCGGCCTCCGCATCGGCGCCGCGTCGCCGCCGCGCGCGGATCGTGCTGCCCCTCCTCGGAGTTCTCGCGCTGGGCGGCGCCGGAACCTACGGCTGGCACTGGTGGACCGTCGGCCGCTTCCTCGAGGTGACCGACGACGCCTATCTCCAGTCCGACAAGGTGACGGTGGCCCCGCGCATCGCCGGCACCGTCGCGGAGGTGCGGGTCGGCGACAACCAGCCGGTCAAGGCCGGGGACGTCATCGCCCGCCTCGACGACCGGTCCTACCGGGTCCAGCTCAAGCAGGCCGAGGCCGAGGTCGAGAAGGACAAGGCGCAGGTCCTGGGCGTCGCCGCCGCGATCATCCAGCAGCAGGCGCAGGTCGCCTCGTCGCGGGCCGACCTCGCCAATGCCGAGGCCGCGCTGACCTTCGCGCAGCAGGAATACACCCGCTATCAGAACCTGCTGCAGACCGGCTCCGGCACGGTGCAGCGCCAGCAGCAGGCGGATGCCGACCTGCGCCAGCGCCACGCCGCCCGCGACAAGGCCGCCGCCGCGCTCGACGCCGCGCAGAAGCAGATCGACAGCCTGAAGGCCCTGGAGGCCAGCACCCGGGCGAGCCTCGAAGGGGCGCGGGCGAAGGTCGAGGGGGTGAAGCTCGACCTCAGCTACGCCACCATCCTGGCGCCCATCGACGGCGTGGCCGGCGACCGGGCGCTGCGGATCGGGCAGGTGGTCTCCCCCGGCACCGGGCTCCTGACCCTCGTGCCGATGGGCCGCGACATCTACCTCGTAGCGAACTTCAAGGAGACCCAGACCGGGCACATGGTCGAGGGCCAGCGCGTCACCGTCACGGTCGACGCCTTCGGCGACCATGCATTCGAGGGCCGGATCGAGAGCTTCTCCCCGGGCACCGGCTCGCAATTCGCGCTGCTGCCCCCGGAGAACGCCACCGGCAACTTCACCAAGGTGGTGCAGCGCGTGCCCGTGCGCGTCGCCCTCGATCCCGCCGACCCGCTCGTCGGCCGCCTGCGCCCTGGCCTGTCGGTGGAGGCGACGGTCCACACCGCCGACCCGGTGGAGCCGGTGGATCCCGCCCGCCGCAGGCCGAAGCCCGCCCCGGCGCTGGTCAGCGAGGCCCTGCCCCGATGAGCCCCGTGCCGGCCGTGGCCGGGCCCGAGGCGAAGGCGAGCGCCCGGGACTGGCTCGCCGTGTTCGGCGCGATCCTCGGCGCCTTCACGGCGATCCTCGACATCCAGATCACCAACGCCTCGCTCGCCGACATCCAGGGGGCGCTCGGCGCCTCCACCGAGGAGGGGAGCTGGATCTCCACCGCCTACCTGATGGCCGAGATCATCGTGATCCCGCTCACCGGCTGGCTGTCCTCGGTGATCGGCCTGCGCCGCTACCTCGCGGTGAACACCCTGCTGTTCACCGCCTTCTCGCTGGCCTGCGCGCTCTCGACCAGCTTGAGCCAGATGATCCTGTTCCGGGCGGGCCAGGGCTTCACCGGCGGCGTGCTGATCCCCACCGCCATCGTGATCGTGCGCACGCGGCTGCCGAAGAGCCAGCAGGCGGTGGGCATCGCGCTGTTCGGCCTGACGGCGACCTTCGCGCCGGCCATCGGCCCGACGGTGGGCGGCTGGCTCACCGACAACCTGTCCTGGCACTACATCTTCTACCTGAACCTGATCTTCGGGCCGATCGCGGCGGCGATCCAGCTCGGCGCCTTCGAGGCCGCGCCCGCCCGCTGGGGCGAGTTGCTCAAGGGCGACTGGATCGGCATCGGCCTGATGGCGACCGGGCTGCCGGCCCTGACCTTCGTGCTGGAGGAGGGGCAGCGCAAGGACTGGTTCGGCTCGCCCGTGATCGTCGAGGCGAGCTGGCTGGCCGTCGCCGGGATCACCGGCTTCATCGTCCGCGAGCTGACGGCGGCCAAGCCCTTCATCAACCTGCGGGTCCTGGCCAACCGCTCGGTCGGGGGCGCCTGCGTGCTGATGACCGTGCTGGGCGCGGTGTCGTTCGGGTCGATCTACATCATCCCGGTCTATTGCGCGCAGATCCAGGGCTACAATGCCGAGCAGATCGGCACCGTGGTGATGTGGTCGGGCCTGCCGCAGCTGGTCCTGTTCCCGATGATGCCCCTGCTCATGCGCGCCGTCGACGCCCGGCTGCTCGTGGTCACCGGGACGCTGTTCTTCATCGCGAGCTGCTGGATCAATGTCGGCCTGACCCACGATGTCGGCGCCGACCAGCTGATCCTGCCGCAGCTCATGCGGGCCATCGGCCAGCCGCTGTTCACGATCCCGCTCTCGCAGCTCTCCACCGTGGGCCTCGGCCCGCGCGACACCGCCGACGCCTCGGCGCTGTCCAACATGATGCGCAACCTCGGCGGCTCGATCGGCATCGCCCTGCTGTCGACCATGATCGACCGGCGTGAGCACTTCCACTTCTCGGTGCTGGCCGAGGCGATCACCGTCAACGCGACCCGCACCCAGGACCGGCTCGCGGCGCTCGCCGCCGGGATGCACGCCCGCATCGCCGACCCGCTGGCCGCCAAGGGCGCGGCTCTGGGCATGCTGGCGCAACAGGTCCGCCGCGAGGCCACCGTCATGGCCTACGCGGACGGGTTCTGGCTGGTGGGGGTGAGCCTCGTGGCGAGCCTCGCCGTGGTGGCGATCCTCAAGAAGCCCCAGCGCGCCGCCGGGCCGGTGGAGGCGCATTGACGGGCCGATGCGACGCCGGGGGCTACTTCCCCGGCAGGTTGTGGACGATCGGGAAGAACGTGTCCTTCCAGTCCTTGGGCTCGGCCTTGATGGTCTTCATCGCGTAGAAATGCCGGGCCTGGAGCATGATCCCGTAGGGGGTGGTGGAGAAGTTCGTGCCCGGCTCCTTCATGATCGCGACCAGGGTCTCGGGGGGCGTCTTCTCGTTGGTGGCCGCGACGTAATCCTTGGCGGCCTGGAGCGGGTCCCGGGCGATCGCGGCATTGGCCTCGTCGATCGCAGCCACGATGGCGGCGGCGAGCTTGGGGTTTCGGGTGTACCAGCCGGTCCGGGCGTAGAGGATCGCGTTGCTCACCGGCTCGCCGACGAGTTCGAAGGAGTTCAGCACCGTGTGGATCGCCGGATCCTGCAGCTCGCGCTGCTGGAACGGCGGCAGCGAGAAGTGGCTGTTGATCTCGTTGTGCGGGCTCGCCAGCGCCGCCACCGCGTCGGGATGGCCGAGCTGGACGGTGAGCGGGTCGAGCTTGGTGGCGTTCTCGGGCCCGAAGGCCTTCTTGGCGGCGATCTGGAGCAGCACCGCCTGCGAGGAGACCTTCACGGAGGGCAGGGCGATCTTGTCCTTGCCGGAGAAGTCGCCGAGGGTCTTCACGTCCGGGTTGCGGGTGAGCAGCAGCATCGGCGTGGTGCCGACGCCGCACAGGCCCTTCACGTCGCCCCGCGTCCGGTCGTTGAGCAGCAGCATGTTGGTGGAGCCGCTGTCGACGATGTCGATATTGCCCGAGAGCAGCGCGTCGTTGCCGGCGGCGCCGCTCGTCAGGTTGACCCACTCCACCGCGACGTCCCCGAGGCCGGCGGCCTTGGCGTGCTTCTCGATCAGCTTGTGCTGCTCGGCGAGGACGGCGGGCAGGTAGACGAAGCCCGGCTGCCGGCTGATCCGCACCTTGGCGTCGTCGGCCCGGACGGGGGAGGCGAGCGCCAGCCCGGCCAGCAGGAGGGCCGGTCCTGCCCGCAGGAGCCGGCGGCAGCCCAGCAGCAACGCGCCCGTCCGCGACGTACCCACCATGACGCATCTCCCTGTGACCCCGGCGGATTCGTGTCCGATCCGGATGTGTCGTTGGGCGCGAGTGGACAGGTTCGGGTCGGCGCGCGCAAGGCCCCGCCGCCCCGAAGCGCCGATTCCGGCGCGGCAACGTCCCCCGATGCGCGACCGGCGCAGCCGACGATCGGGCAGGCTCCGCACCGCCGGACGCAGCGCCCGCGCCGGGGCCGGGGCCGCCACCGTCGCGGGCACTCAGCCCGCCGAGAAGCCCCGGACCGCCGCCCGCACCAGCGCGTCGATCATCGGCCGCACGTCGTCCACGCCGAGGGGCCCGAGGCTGCCGAGATCGGCGAGATAGGTCATGCCGTGGACGCTGGACCACAGCGCCCGCGCCATCACGGGGATCTCCGCCTCGGCGAGGCGGCCGCCGTCGCGCAGCACCCCCTCCAGGATCCCGAACAGGGCCGCGATGTCGGCCTGCACCGAATCCGGCGCCGCCACGGTGCGGCGCTCGAAGATCGCCGCCCAGGCGGCATGGTGCCCCGCCGCGAAGGCGAGATACGCATCGGCCAGGCACAGGAGCCGCGCCTCCGTCCCCCGCGACGGACAGGCCGCCAGCGCCTCCGTGAGGGCGTCCCGGAGCCGCCGCATGGTGACGGCGTTGGCCTCCAGCCGCAGCACTTCCAGGCTGTCGAACTGCGTGTAGACGGAGCCCACCGCCGTGCCGGCCCGCTCCGCGACGCCGCGGGCGGTCAGCGCCGCCGCGCCGCCCGCGTTCAAGATCGCCACCGCGGCTTCGATCAGGGCCCGGCGATCCGCCGCGCGGTCGCCCGGCTCCTTCCGCGGCCGTCCGCGCACTTTTTTATGAACCTCGTTCATTTTATCCCTTGCGACGCGGCGCGCCGCGTGTTTTACCTGTTTCATGAACGACGTTCAATAAATTACGGATGCGATCCGGCCCGTCGTTCTTCGCGAGGTGAACCGTGATGAGGACCCTCTCCTTCCTGATGCGCGGCGTGATCGCCGACAACGCCCAGGCGATCCACGACGCCCATGCCGTGACGATCCTGCGCCAGCAGATCCGGGAGGCCGCCGGAGCCCTGGCGGCCGCCCGGCGGGAACTGGCCGTCGCCCTGGCCTACCACGCCGCCGAGATGCGCGCCCTCGACGCCATCGGGACCCGCATCGACACCCTGTCGGACGGGGCGCGGCGGGCGCTGGCCGACGGCCGCGAGGATCTCGGGACCGGGGCGGCGATCCACATCGCCGCGCTGGAGGACGAGCGGGCCGACCGCCGGGCCGCCGCCGAACGCTTCGCCGCCGAGGTCGAGCGGCTGAAGCGCCTCGTCGCCCAGGGCGGCGAGCGGCTGCGGGATCTCGACCGCGGGCTCCAGACCGCCCGCACCACCGAGGCGCTGCGGCGGGCCGGCCTCGAGGGCCGCCGGGTCACGACCCTGTCGGCGGGAGCCCTCGGGGAGGCCGAGCGGACGCTGGCGCGCCTGCGCGAGCGGCAGGCGGCCGAGGCGGACGTCGCCGCCGCGCTGACCGAGCTCGAGGCCGATCTCGAGGCCGGGACCGCGGGCGGGATCGAGGCCGATCTCGAGGCGGCGGGCTACGGCCGCCCCCGCACGGACCCGCGGGCGGTGCTGGACCGCCTCAGGGCCGGGGCCTGACCGGCGCCGCACGAACCCCCGTCCGATCCTTCCTCAGGAGACCGCACCATGACACCGCAGATGCCCCATACCGGCGCCTGGAAGACCTTCACGCTGGTCAGCTTCGCCGCCGCCGCCGCCATGCTGACGATCGGCATCTTCTTCCTGCCCGCGGATATCTGGATCAAGGGCTACCTCGCCATGGCGTCGCTGTTCCTCACGGGCACGACCTTCACCCTGGCCAAGACCCTGCGCGACGAGCACGAGGCGAAACGGCTGATCAACAAGATCGAGGACGCCGCCACCGAGCGCGTCCTGCGGGAGGCGGTGCCGGGCCGGCTCTGAGCCGATCCCCGAGGTCGGCGCCGCTCAGTCCGCAGCCTCCAGGAACGCGGCGACCACCCGGGAGAATTCCGGGGTCCGCAGGTAGCCGTAGGATTTGTGCCGGTTCTCGGCGCCGTCCGGCCTCCGGTAGGCGTTGATCACCGGCACGTCCCGCACCCGCACGCCGGCGGCATTCGGCGCGTAGAGGGCCGCGAGGTCGTCGCCCACCGTGGCGATGTCCTGGCGGTCCATCAGGTTGGTCCAGGCGGTGAGCGCCGCCGGCACCCGGAGGTCGCCGTGCGCGTCGGCGAGCTTCAGCTTCAGCTCGGCGAGGCCGAGGGGCGCGCCGAGGGTGACCAGGGCGCAGCGGGGCATCGGCGTCCCCTCCGCCTCGGCGGCGCGCAGAACGTCGTAGGCGATCAGACCGCCCATCGAGTGCGCGGCGATCAGCACGGTATCCGCCGCGGCCGCCGCCAGGACGTCGCGCAGGCGCGCCCGCGCCGCCGCCCGGAAGGCCGCGTCCTTGTGGTAGCCCCAGAGATCGTCGAGACGGTATTCCAGGATCAGGTCGTCCACCGGCGTCAGCCCGGCGGCCTCCTGCAGGTGCGACAGGCCGCGATAGATCCGGTCGGTGAGGGTCGGCTCGGCGCGGTCGGGCTCCCCCGCCGGGGAGGGGAACGGCCCGAGGCCGTGATCGGGGCGGTAGGGCTCGCGGTTGCGGTCGCCCGCGAGCGGCTGCGGGTAGCGCAGGTCCGCCCAGTAGACGAAGGTGAAGGGCAGGTCGGCCTCCGCCACCCGGAGCCCGCGATTGCGGTCGAGCCCCTCGCGGATCGCGGCGCGCCACCAGGCGGCCTTCTCATCCCGGGGCGGCTTGTTGGCGAGCCCGTGGATGCCGATGATGTGCGCCCGACCCAGTGTCCGCTCCCAGACCGACGCGAATGCCGGCGGCTCAAGATAGGGCCGCCCCGCACGGACGGAACTGCGGCTTAGTTTCCGCGCGCCCGTCGCCCCCGCGCGTCAACCCGTTCGTCGACCCAGTCGTCGACCCATTGCCACCCGGCCGCTCCGCCATAGCTGCGCTGCGGGAACCGGATCGGGCCCGGGGCCTTCTCCCACGACAGATGATCCTGCCGCGCTTGCATCCCGGTGCGCGCGGCCAATGACGAGGACGGTGGCCCGATGCGGCGCGCCCACAGCATGGATTTCGGGGCCGAGATGGTCGAGGGCGGCGTCCGCTTCGCCCTCTGGGCACCCACCGCCAAGAGCGTCGCGCTCGTCGTCGACGGCGCCGATCACCCGCTGCCGGAATCCGGCGGCGGCTGGCGCCGCACCGCCCTGCCCGGGGTGAAGCCCGGCGCCCGCTACGGCTTCCGCATCGACGGCGACCTCGTGGTGCCCGATCCCGCCTCCCGCTTCCAGCCGGACGACGTCTCGGGCCTCAGCGAGGTGATCGACCCGCGGGCCTTCGCGTGGTCCGACGCGGACTGGACCGGGCGGCCCTTCGAGGAGGCGGTGATCTACGAGTGCCATGTCGGCACCGCGACGCCGGAGGGCACCTATGCCGGCCTGCAGGCCCGGCTGCCCGACCTCAAGGCGCTCGGCGTCACCGCCATCGAGCTGCTGCCGCTCGCCGACTTCAAGGGCGCGCGCAACTGGGGCTACGACGGCGTCCAGCCCTACGCCCCCGACGGCGCCTATGGCCGCCCGGACGACCTCAAGCGCCTGATCGACGCCGCCCACGGGCTCGGGCTGATGGTCTATCTCGACGCGGTCTACAATCACTTCGGTCCGGCCGGGAACTACCTCCACGCCTACGCCAAGACCTTCTTCACCGAGCGCCACCAGACCCCCTGGGGCGCGGGCATCAACTTCGACGGCAAGGAGAGCGGCGCCACCGTGCGCCAGTTCTTCATCCAGAACGCCCTCTACTGGCTAGAGGAATACCGCTTCGACGGCCTGCGCTTCGACGCCGTCCACGCGATCCTCGACGATTCGCCCCGTCATTTCCTGGCCGAGCTCGGCGAGACGGTCCGGAAGACCTTTCCGGACCGGCAGATCCACCTGATGCTGGAGAACGAGGCCAACCAGGCCCGCTGGCTGGAGCGGGACGCCGCCGGGCGCCCGAAGATGCACGATGCCCAGTGGGCCGACGACCTGCACCATTGCTGGCACGTCCTGCTGACGGGCGAGGACGCCGGCTACTATAAAAGCTTTGCCGACAAACCGGTCGCGCACCTCGCCCGCTGCCTCGCGGAGGGTTTCGCGTATCAGGGCGAGCCGTTCGCCACGCTCGACAACCATCCGCGCGGCGAGCCCTCCGGGCACCTGCCGCCCTCGGCCTTCGTGACCTTCCTCCAGAACCACGATCAGGTCGGCAACCGGGCGCTGGGCGAGCGGTTGAACCACCTCGCGGATCCGAAGAAACTCGATCTCGCCCGGGCCGGGCTCCTGCTGGCGCCGCAGATCCCGATGCTCTGGATGGGCGAGGAATGGTCGGCCTCGGCGCCGTTCCTGTTCTTCGTCGACTTCGCGCCGGACGAGGACCTGAACAAGGCGGTCCGCGACGGCCGCCGCCGGGAGTTCAAGAGCTTCGCGGCGTTCGCGGACGACACCTCCAAGATCCCCGACCCGACCGAGCGCGAGACCTTCGCGGCCTCGAAGCTCGACTGGTCCGAGCGGGAGCGCTCGCCCCACCGCGAGGTGCTGGCGGAGACGACGCGCCTCCTGAGGCTGCGCCGCGACGTGGTCGTGGCGCTGGCGAAGTCCGGCTATGACGGCGCCGCCGCCACGATGCCGCGCGCGGACGTGGTCGACTGCACGTGGCGCTTCGGCGCCGGCACCCTGCGCTTCGTCGCCAATGTCGGGACCGAGGCCTTCGCGGTCGATCCGGGCGGTGCCCGGCCGGTCTGGACCAACGCCCCCGACGGGGCCGGACGCGATCTCCCGTCCTGGACGGGCGTGTTCCTGACGGAGTCCCACGCGTGAGCCCCCTCGAAAAACTCGCCGACCTCGTCGGCGTCGCCGCCGGCTACACCGACGCCTTCGGCAAGCCCGTCGAGACGCCGCTGGCGGTGCGCCGCGGCCTGCTGGCGGCCCTGGGCTTCGCGGTCCAGGACGAGGCGTCGATCGCCGGGAGCCTCGCCGAGGTCGAGCGCCTGCGCCGCGGCCTGATCCCGCCGCTCCTGCCGGTGGAGGCCCGCCGGGCCGCCCGCGTTCCGGTCCGGCTGCAGGACGGGGCGCCCCACACCCTGGTCTGGCGCCTCGTCGACGAGCGCGGCACCGCCCGGGAGGGACGGGCCAACCCGCAAGGGTCCGATCCCGGCTTCGAGCTGCCGCCGCTGACCCCGGGCTATCACCGCCTCATCGTGCAGGCCGGCCAGAGCCGCACCGAGGCCTGGGTGATCGCCGCGCCGCAGCGCTGCTGGCGCCCGCGCCCCTACACGGATGAGGGGGCCTCCGATTGGGGGCTCGCCGCCCAGCTCTACGGCCTGCGCTCGGCGACCAATATCGGCATCGGCACCTACGCGGATGCCGGCGAGGCCGCCCGCGAGGCGGCCCTGCGCGGGGCGGCGTTCTTAGGGCTCAGCCCGGTCCACGCCCTGTTCGGTTCCGACCGGACCAAGATCTCCCCCTACTCGCCCTCCTCGCGCCTGTTCCTGGAGACGCTGTTCATCGCCCCGCGCAGCCTGCCGGGGCTCGCCGGCTCCCGGGCCGAGGCGCTGCTCGATGCGCGCGCGGACGCGATCACGGCGCTCCGCGAGGCGGCGCTGGTCGACCACCAGGGCGTGCACGACGTGCTCGACCCGGTGCTCCGGGCCCTCTGGGAGGACTCCCCCGCCCGGGCCGGCACGGACGCGGATTTCGCGCGCTTCCGGCAGGCGGGCGGCGAGGATCTCGAATCCCACGCCCTGTTCGAGGCCCTGTCGGAGCATTTCCGGGGGCAGGGCGCGCATTGGCTGGGCGACTGGCCGGACGCGTACCGCCGGGCCGGCACGGAGGCGGTGCGGGCCTTCGCGGCGGAGCATGCCGAGGCGGTCGGCTATCACGCCTGGCTGCAATACCTCGCCGACCGGCAGCTCGAAGAGGCCTCCGCGGCGGCGCTGGGCGCCGGCATGCGGGTCGGGCTCTACCGCGACCTCGCGGTCGGCGCCGACCGGGGCGGCTCCGAGATCTGGTCCCATCCCGAGCGCTTCGCCGACAAGGTGTCGATCGGCGCGCCGCCGGATCTGCTGGCGCCCAAGGGCCAGAACTGGGGCCTGCCGGCCTTCGACCCGCTGGAGATGGAGCGCGACGGGCTCGCCGCCTTCCGGACCCTGGTCCAGGCCAACATGCGCCATGCCGGCGCGATCCGGATCGACCACGCCTTCCAGCTCGCCCGCCTGTTCCTGATCCCGCTGGGCGCGGGCGCCCAGGCCGGGGCCTACGTGGCCATGCCGTTCGAGCCGATGCTGGCGGTGCTGCGGCTGGAGAGCCACCGCAACAAGTGCCTCGTCATCGCGGAGGATCTCGGCACCGCCCCGGAGGGCTTCTCGGACGCGCTGATGCGGGCCGGGGTGCTGAGCTACCGGATCCTCGCCTTCGAGCGGGAAGGCGACGGACGGTTCAAGGCGCCGTCGGCCTATCCGCGCGACGCGCTCACCGCCATCACCACCCACGACCTGCCGACCTTCGTGGGCTGGTGGCGCGGGGTCGACACCGACACCCGCCAGTCGCTCGGCCTCTACGACCAGGAGCGGGCCGAGGGCGAGCGGGCCGAGCGCGTCGTCGAGCGCCGCCGCCTCGCCGAGGCGCTGGCCGGCGAGCAGCTGCTCCCCTCGGCCGAGCCCCCGGATGCCGCGCCCTTCGAGGCCGCCGCCCGCTACCTCGCCCGGGCGCCCTCGATGCTGACCGCCGTGCAGTACGAGGACGTGGTCTCCGAACTCGCCCAGGCCAACGTGCCGGGCTCCACCGAGGGCTACCCGAACTGGCGGCGCAAGCTCGACCGGGACCTCGCGGACATCGCCGCCCCCGGCGGGCCGCTGGCCAAGCTGGCCGCCGCCCTGTCGGCGGAGGCACGGGGACCGCGCTCGGGGGCCGCGCGGCTCGCCGCGCCGCCGCCGCGCTCGACCTACCGGCTGCAGTTCCACAAGGACTTCACCTTCGCGGATGCCGGCCGGATCGTCCCCTACCTGCACCGGCTCGGGATCAGCCACGTCTACGCCTCGCCGCTCCAGACGGCACGGCCCGGCTCGACCCACGGCTACGACATCGTCGACCACGG
Source organism: Methylobacterium sp. XJLW (assembly GCF_003254375.1). Lineage (NCBI taxonomy): Bacteria > Pseudomonadati > Pseudomonadota > Alphaproteobacteria > Hyphomicrobiales > Methylobacteriaceae > Methylobacterium > Methylobacterium sp. XJLW. The sequence continues at coordinate 5,027,227 of NZ_CP016429.1, forward strand.
GGCGATCAACCCGGAACTCGGCGGCGAGGCGGGCTTCGTCCAGCTCTCCGAGACGCTCCACGCCCACGGGATCAAGCTGCTCCTCGACATCGTCCCGAACCACATGGGCGTCGGCGGGTCCGACAACCCGTGGTGGCTCTCGGTGCTCGAATGGGGCTCGCTCTCGCCCTTCGCCGACGCCTTCGACATCGACTGGCAGCGGCTCGGGGCCGGGCGCAACCTCGTAATCCCGTTCCTGGGCGAGCGCTACGGCGAGGCCCTGGAGCAGGGCACCCTGGTGCTCAAATTCGATCCCGAGAAGGGCGCCTTCAGCGTCTGGCACTACGAGCACCAGCTGCCGATCCGGCCGCTGAGCTACCCGACCATCCTCAACCGGGTGATCGCCGCCATCGGGGCGGTGGACGACGACACCACCGCGGAGCTGCTCGCCATCTCCGAGCGCCTGCGGGCCATGGCGATCGACACCGACGAGACCCGCCGCAAAGGCTTCCCCGAGGAGGCCGAGGGGCTGAAGCGCCGGCTCGCCGAGATCCACGGCGTCTCGCCGCTGATCCAGGAGGCCACCGCCAGCACGCTGGCCCTGCTCAACGGCTTCAAGGGCCGCCCGGACAGTTTCGGGCCGCTGCACCGGCTGCTGGAAGCGCAGGCCTACCGGCTCGCCCATTGGCGGGTGGCGTCGAGCGACATCAACTACCGCCGCTTCTTCGACGTGAACTCGCTCGCCGGCCTGCGGGTCGAGCTGTCCGACATCTTCCACCGCTCGCACGAAACCGTGTTCCGGCACATCCGCGAGGGCCGGATCGACGGCTTGCGCATCGACCATATCGACGGGCTGGCCGACCCGCTGGGCTACGCAAGGGCGCTCCAGGCGGCGGTCGGGCCGGGCTTCTACGTGGTCGTGGAGAAAATCCTGGAGCCCGGGGAGCGGCTGCGGCCCTGGCCGGTGGCCGGGACCACGGGCTACGACGTGCTCAACCAGCTCGACGGGATCCTGGTCGACAAGGGGAAGCGCGGCAAGGTCGAGCGCCTCTACACCTGGGCCACGGGCTTCGACGAGCCCTACGGCTTCCAGCTCCGTGCCGCCAAGGCCGAGATCCTGGAGATCAGCTTCGCGAGCGAGCTGGAGGTGCTGACCACCGACCTCAAGGAGGTGGCCGATTCCGACCGGCGGACCCGCGACTTCACCGTCAACGCGCTCCGCCGGGCGCTGATCGAGATCATCGCGCGCTTCCCGACCTACCGGAGCTACCTGCCGCCGGAACTGGAGGAGGGCGAGGTCGAGCCCGAGGACGTGCGCCTGATCGAGGGCGCCGTCGCCAAGGCCAAGCGCTGGTCGAGCCTGCCGGACCGCTCGGTCCACGACTTCGCCGCCGACGTCCTGCTCGGCCGGATCGAGACCGCCGGGGCGGGCCGGCCGGATCCGCGGGTTGCCTTGCGCTTCCGCCGCCGGTTCCAGCAGCTCACCGGCCCGGTCATGGCCAAGAGCCTGGAGGACACGCTGTTCTACCGCTACGCGTGCCTGCTCGGCCTCAACGAGGTCGGGGGCGATCCGGGCGAGTACGGGATCGACGCGGAGCACTTCCACGACCTCCAGATCGCCCGCGCCCGGGACTGGCCGAGCGCCATGATCACCACGGCGACCCACGACACCAAGCGGGGCGAGGATGCCCGCACGCGGCTGCTCGCCCTCTCGGAGATCCCGGAGGAATGGGCCAAGGCCTGGGACCTGTGGCAGCGCACCGCCGGCCCGCACCTCGCCCGCATCGACGGCGAGCCGGCCCCCGACGCCAACGACCAGTGGATGTTCTTCCAGGCCATTCTGGGCGCCTGGCCGCTGGAGCTGCTGGAGCGGGACGAGGCCGGGGCGATCGAGGATTTCCGCGACCGGCTGATCGCCTACGGCGAGAAGGCCATGCGCGAGGGCAAGCGCCGGTCGAGCTGGGTCAATGTCGACGCGGTCTACGAGGGCGCGGTCAAGAAGCTGTTCACCGCGCTGATCGCCCCGGGCTCGGACTTCCTGGCGCAGCTCCGGCCCTTCGCCCGGCGGCTCGCCCATCTCGGCATGCTGGCGAGCCTCGGCCGGACGGTCCTGAAATGCACCCTGCCGGGCCTGCCCGACACCTACCAGGGCACGGAGATCTGGGACTTCTCCTTCGTCGATCCCGACAACCGCCGCCCGGTGGACTACCCGGCCCTGGGGCGGATGCTGGACCAGGGCGGCGTGCCCGCGGAGCTGCTGGCGCACTGGCCGGACGGGCGGGTCAAGCAGGCGACCCTCGCGGCGCTTCTGGCCGAGCGGGCTGAGCGACCGGACTTCTACGCGAGCGCCGCCTACGAACCCGTCCCGGCCACCGGCGCGCGGGCCGGGCACGTGATCGCCTACCGTCGGACCGATCCCGGCCAGGAGGGCGGCGACCTGTTCGTGGCGGTACCGCGGCTGGTGGCGGGCTTCGTCGGGGAGGCGGTCTGGCCGGGTGAGGCCTTTAATGGGACCCGGGTCGATCTCGGGGCGGGGACGCGCTGGCGCGACCTCGCCTCGGGGCGGATCGTGGCGGGGGAGGGGGCCGACCTCGGCGAACTCCTGCGGGATCTGCCCTACGCGGTCCTGCGGCGGGAGCCGTGAGGGGAGCGGCCGGATCCGCGGATCGTCCTCCCCCCCTCCGCGGGGGAGGGTGGGCCGGCCGTCAGGCCGGGTCGGGAGCGGGGAACCCGGCTTCCGAAAAGGGCGGAGCCGGCATGAAGGCCGCCGCCTTCTCCGGCACCGTCGCGCCCCCGTCACGGGACTTCGGGGACCACCCTTCCCCGCAGCGGCGGGAGGGAGCGTGCGCGGGTCCGTCCCTGCCACGAAGACCATGTCGGCAGGTCCCTCGCGGTCCTGTCATGCGAATCTGCTGAGAGGCGGACGGCGCGGACCTGACAATCCCCGCCGTCCCACGCGAAGGCACGCCCGGGCGGTTCGGGCGTTACGACACAGGAACGGGAGCCAGAAGCCAGCATGAACGCACCGACCAAAGCCGCTGCGACGACCGGGGCCGAGGCCGTCCTGCCGGCCGCGCTGGCGCCCCGGGCCGAGGGGCCGCGGATCTACAACCTGTTCCCGCTCCTGGTCGGGCGCGTCGCGGACTGGACCGCCGAGCTGCCGCGGATCGCCGCGCTCGGCTTCGACTGGATCTACCTGAACCCGTTCCACCAGACCGGCGGCTCCCGGAGCCTCTACGCGGTGGCCGATCCCGAGCGGCTCGACGAGCGGTTCCGCGACCCGGACGGCACGCCGGACGACGCGCAGATCCAGCGCTTCTGCGCGGCCGCGCAGGCCCTCGGCCTGTCGGTGATGACCGACCTCGTGATCAACCACACCGCCGACAACGCCCGCCTCGCCACGGAGCGGCCCGACCTGTTCATGAAGGAGCCCGACGGCTCGATCATGCACCCGGCGGCGGTGGATCCGGACGATCCGTCGATCCGCACCGTCTGGGGCGACCTAGCCGAACTCGACTACCACACGCCGGCTGCCCGGGATGAGCTGACCCGGATCTGGGGCGCCTACGTGGCCCGGCTCCAGGACCTCGGCGTGGCGGGCTTCCGCTGTGATGCGGCCTACAAGGTGCCGCCGGAGACCTGGCGCGTCCTGATCGGGGAGGCCAAGGGGCGCGATCCCGCCTGTCTCTTCGCCGCCGAGACCCTGGGCTGCACCTTCGAGGAGGCCCGGGCCACGGCGGGCGCCGGCTTCGACTACCTGTTCAACTCCTTCGCGTGGTGGGACCTGAAGAAGCCCTGGGCCCTGGAGCAGTACGAGCGCCTGCGGGTGCTGGCGCCCTCCATCGCCTTCCCGGAGAACCACGACATGACGCGGCTCGCCGCCGGGATCGGCGGCGGCCCTGAGGCGGTGGCGGCCCATCTGCGCACCCGCTACGCGCTGGCCGCCTTCTTCTCGGCCGGCGTGCTGATGCCGATCGGCTACGAATGGGGCTACCGCCGGGCGCTGCACGTGGTCGAGACCACCCCGGGCGACCGCGAGCACGAGACCGGCATCGACATCTCCGGCTTCATCCGGGCGGTCAACGCCCTGCGGGCGGAGCTGCCCGCCGCCAATGTCGAGGGCGCGCAGATCCGGATCTCGTCCCCCGACAGCGACTGCGTGGCGCTCGCCCGCTTCGACACCGGCCACCCGGCCTCGGCCCGGCACGGGCTGATCGTGCTCTACAACCCGACCGACAAGCCGGTGCCGGTCGAGGCTGGGTCGCTCATCGCCCGCACCGGCGGGATGCTCGGCACCTTCGTCGACCGGACGCCCGACGCCGAGCCGATCGCGTTCCATCCCGGCAGCGCCATCGACCTGATGCCGGGCGAGCTGCGCATCCTGGCGGCCAGCGCCCAGGAGGTCGCCCGGCTCCCCGAGCGCGGCACCCCGGACGGGGAGGGGCGGGTGGTGATCGAGGCGGTCAGCCCTGAGCTCGACGGCGGCCGCTCGCCGGTGAAGCGGATCGTCGGCGAGTCCCTGCGGGTCGAGGCCGACATCTTCTCCGACGGCCACGAGATCATCGACGCCGCGATCCTGTCGCGGGTCGCCGGCAGCGACGCGTGGCGCGAGGACCCGATGGTCTTCGTCGACAACGACCGCTGGGCCGGGCACTTCCCCCTGGAGCGCAACGCCCGCTACGAGTTCACCCTGATCGCGTGGCGCGACGCCTTCTCGTCCTGGGTGCGCGACACCCTGAAGAAGCGCGGCGCCGGCGTCGATGTCCGCCTGGAGACGATCGAGGGCGTGGCCCTGGTCGGGACCGCCGCCTCGCTGGCCCGGACCCGGGGCGGCCGCGACGCCGACCGGCTCGCCGCGCTCGTCGCCGCGCTCGCCGCCGAGGAGACCGGCTCGGCCGCCCAGCTCGACCGGATCCTCCAGCCCGACGCGTCGAGCCTCGTGCGCCGCAACGCCGAGCGGGTGAACCTGACCCGCTATCCCGTGACCCTGCCGGTGATCGCCGACCGCCTCGCGGCCCGGTTCTCCGCCTGGTACGAGATCTTCCCGCGCTCCCAGTCGATGGACGTGAACCGCCACGGCACCTTCGACGACGTCATCCGGCGCCTGCCCGAGATCCGCGAGCTCGGCTTCGACGTCCTCTACTTCACCCCGATCCATCCCGTGGGCCGGACCAACCGCAAGGGGAAGAACAACACCCTCACGGCCGAGCCCGGCGATGTCGGCTCGGTCTACGCGGTGGGCGCGGCGGAGGGCGGCCACGAGGCCGTGCATCCCGACCTCGGCACCCTTCAGGATTTCGAGCGGCTGGTCGCGGCGAGCCACGCCTACGGGATGGAGATCGCCCTCGACTTCGCGATCCAGTGCTCGCCCGACCATCCCTGGATCAAGAACCATCAGGAATGGTTCGAGTGGCGCCCCGACGGCACGCTGAAATTCGCCGAGAACCCCCCGAAGAAGTACGAGGACATCTCGAACGTCCACTTCTACGGCGGCGCCCTGCCCGGGCTGTGGATCGAGCTGCGCGACATCCTGCTCGGCTGGTGCGCCCGGGGCGTGCGCATCTTCCGGGTCGACAACCCCCACACCAAGCCGATCCCGTTCTGGGAATGGGTGATCGGCGAGGTCAACGGGCGCTATCCGGACGCGATCTTCCTCGCCGAGGCCTTCACCCGGCCGAAGATGATGAAGAAGCTCGCCAAGGCCGGCTACCAGCAGAGCTACACCTACTTCACGTGGCGCAACACCAAGCAGGAGCTGACCGACTACGCCCTGGAGCTGGCCGGCGAGATGGGCGAGTACTACCGCCCGAATTTCTTTGCGAATACGCCCGACATCAATCCCTACTTCCTTCAGACCAGCGGACGCGCCGGCTTCGTCATCCGCGGAACCCTGGCCGCGACCCTGTCGTCGGTCTACGGCATCTACAACGGCTTCGAGCTGTGCGAAGCCGCGCCGTATCCGGGCAAGGAGGAGTACCTGAACTCGGAAAAATACGAGCTGAAGGCCTGGGACTACGACCGGCCGGGCAACATCCGCGAGCACATCGTCAAGCTGAACACGATCCGGCGCGAGAACCCCGCCCTCTGGGATTTCCGCAACGTCGTCTTCACCGGGGCCTTCAACGACCAGATCATCGCCTACGCCAAGGCGACGCCGGAGCGCGACAACTGCATCTTCACCATGGTCAACCTCGACCCGAAGAACCGCCAGGAATGCACCTACGAGGTGCCGCTCTGGCTGTTCGGCCTGCCCGACGACGGCGCCGTCGAGGTCGAGGACCTGCTCCAGGGCTACACGTTCGAGTTGCGCGGCAAATCCCACCGCATCGCCCTCGATCCGGCCGAGCGATCCTGCGTCATCTGGCGCCTGCGGGCGCCGCGGCGGGTTGCGGGCTGAGGCCACCCGTGGCACCTGACCGTGGCACCTGACCCCGGCGGCGGGCCTTCCCGTCGCCGACCATTGCACCCGCGCGGCGGTCGTCCGCCCGCTCCCGGCCGGTTCCCACCGCCGGTCCCGTCAGATTCGACCGATGAGGCAGCGACGCGATGATCGATCGCAGCGACCCGCAATGGTACCGTGACGCCATCATCTACCAGATCCACGTCAAGTCGTTCTTCGACTCGAACAACGACGGGATCGGCGACTTCGAGGGCCTGACCCAGCGCCTCGACTACGTCCGCGATCTCGGCGTCACGGCGATCTGGCTGATGCCGTTCTATCCCTCGCCGCTCCGCGACGACGGCTACGACATCGCCGATTACCGGGACATCAACCCGTCCTACGGGACCATGGAGGCCTTCAAGGCCTTCGTGGAGGCGGCGCACGCCCGGGGCCTGCGGGTCATCACCGAACTCGTGATCAACCACACGAGCGACCAGCACCCCTGGTTCCAGGCCGCCCGCGAGGCGCCCCCCGGCTCGCCGGAGCGCAACTTCTACGTCTGGTCGGACACCGACGAGCCGTACCGGGACACGCGGATCATCTTCCTCGATACCGAGGCGTCCAACTGGACCTGGGACCCGGTGGCCAAGCAGTATTTCTGGCACCGGTTCTACAGCCACCAGCCGGACCTGAACTTCGACAACCCGGCGGTGCTCGAGGCCGTCATCGAGGTGATGCGCTACTGGCTCGACATGGGCGTCGACGGCCTGCGCCTCGATGCGATCCCCTACCTGATCGAGCGCGACGGCACGAACTGCGAGAACCTCGCCGAGACCCACGACGTCATCAAGAAGATCCGCGCCGCCCTCGATGCCAGCTACCCCGACCGGATGCTGCTGGCCGAGGCCAACCAGTGGCCGGAGGAGACCGCCCAGTATTTCGGCGACGGCGACGAATGCCACATGGCGTTCCACTTCCCGCTGATGCCGCGGATGTACATGGCGATCGCCCGGGAGGACCGGCACCCGATCACCGACATCATGCGCCAGACCCCGGAGATTCCGGAGGGCTGCCAATGGGCGATCTTCCTGCGCAACCACGACGAGCTGACGCTCGAAATGGTCACCGCCGAGGAGCGTGACTACCTCTGGTCGTTCTACGCCGCAGAGCGCCGCGCCCGGATCAATCTCGGCATCCGCCGCCGCCTCGCGCCGCTCCTCGAGAACGACCGGCGCAAGATCGAATTGATGAAGTCCCTCGTCCTGTCGATGCCCGGCACGCCGGTGCTCTACTACGGCGACGAGATCGGCATGGGCGACAACATCTATCTGGGCGACCGCGACGGCGTGCGCACGCCCATGCAATGGTCCCCGGACCGCAACGGCGGCTTCTCCCGGGCGAACCCCCAGAAGTTGTTCCTGCCGGCGATCCAGGACCCGATCTACGGCTTCGACGCCATCAACGTCGAGGCGCAGACCCAGGCGCAGACGAGCCTGCTGAACTGGACGCGGCGCATGATCGCGATCCGCAACAACAGCGTCGCCCTCGGGCGCGGCACGATCCAGTTCCTCTATCCCAGCAACCGGAAGGTCCTGGCCTGGATCCGCGAGCACGAGGACGAGCGGATCCTGTGCGTGGCGAACCTGTCGCGGGCGCCCCAGGCGGTGCAGCTCGACCTGTCGGAACTGCGCACCGCGGTGCCGATCGAGCTCACCGGCGGCACCGAGTTCCCGCCGATCGGCGATCTGCCCTACCTGCTGACCCTGCCGTCCTACGGTTTCTACTGGTTCAGCTTGAGCGCCGCGCGCTCCGGGGTGGTCGGCCCGCAGCAGGAGCCGCCAGAGCTGTTCACCCTGGTGCTCACCGGCGGGATCGAGACCCTGATGAGCGGGCGTGAGCGCGTCGCCTTTGAGCGCACGGTGGTGCCGCCGTTCCTGACGAGCCGGCGCTGGTTCGGCGCCAAGGGCTCGCGGATCAAGGCCACGAAGGTGGTCGACTGCGCCGCCCTGAAGGACGTCGACGGGAGCGCGCGCTTCCTGCTGCCGCGGCTGCAGGTGCAGCTCGCCAACGGCGAGAGCCATGAGTACTTCATGCCGGTCGGCGTCGAGGAGGGCCGCGAGGACGAGGCGCTGATGCCCTTCGCGGTGGCGCGGGTGCGCCGCGGCCCGCGGACCGGGCTGCTCTACGGCGCGGCCGGCTCCAACGACTTCGCCGCCTGCCTCATCGACGACATGCGCCAGGGCCGTGTGATCCCCACGGAGAGCGGCCGCCTCGTCTTCGCCGTCACCTCGGCCTTCGACCCGGAGGTCACGGTCGACGTGGCCGATATCCGCCGGCTGTCGGCGGAGCAGAGCAACACCTCGATCGCCGTCGGCTCGAAGATGATGCTCAAGCTGCTGCGCCGCCTGCAGCCGGGGCTGCATCCCGAGATCGAGGTCGGGCGCTTCCTCACCGAGCAGGCGGGTTTCTCCAATACCCCCGCCCTGCTCGGCACGCTGGAGCACGTCGCCGAGGACGGGACCCGGACGGCCCTCGCGATCCTTCAGAAATTCGTCGTGAACCAGGGCGATGCCTGGACCCTGATGCTGGAGGGCCTGCGCCGGGACTTCGAGACCGTCGTGCTCACCCCCGAGAGCGAGGCCGCCAGCCCCGAGGAGGCGTTCCAGGCCCACCGGCCCTGGGCGGATCTGCTCGGGCGGCGCACCGCCGAGCTGCACGCGGCGCTGGCGATCGAGACCGACGATCCGGCCTTCGCGGCCGAGCCGTTCACCGGGGACGATCTCGCGGTGCTGGCGCGCGACGCCCGCCACCAGGCGGAGCGTGCCTTCCGGGCGCTCAAGGGCCTGGCCGACCGGGGGCTCGATGCCGGCAAGCCGGCCTGCGCGGAACTCGGCCAGCGCCGGGGCGAGGTCGAGGCCCTGATCGCCGCGCTCACCGCCGAGCCGGTCCGGGGCGCCCACAAGACCCGCATCCACGGTGACTACCACCTGGGACAGGTGCTGGTCGCCGAGAACGACCTGATCATCGTCGACTTCGAGGGCGAGCCCTCGCGTCCGGCCGACGAGCGCCGGGCCAAGTCGATGCCCCTGCGGGACGTCGCCGGGCTGATGCGCTCCTTCGCGTACGGCGCCGAGACGGTGATCCGGGAGATCACCGCCCGGTTCGCCGATTCCGAGGGGCGGGCGCGGGACGCCGCCACGGCGTGGCGCGGCATGATCGAGGCGGCGTTCCTCGCCGGCTACGAGTCCGCGGTGGAGGGCTCGCGCGCCGCCGTGACCGACCTGGGAAGCCGGGCGCGGCTGCTGCGCCTCTGCCTGCTGACCAAGGCCCTGTACGAGGTCGATTACGAGGCCAACAACCGGCCGGACTGGATCGAAATCCCCGCCCGTGGGGTTCTGACCATTCTGGACACGGACGGACACGAGCCCGGAGCATTGGAATGACGGCGATCGACGAGACCTTCGCACGACGGGCCGCCCCGGAAGCGGGGACGGCGCGGAACGCGGATGTCCCGGGCTCCGGCGTCGCGCAGCCGCCGAGCGTCCATCCGGACGCGATCGCGGCCCTGATGGCGGCCAATCACGGCGACCCGTTCTCGGTGCTGGGCCCCCACCGGGTCGGGCCCAAGGCCTGGGAGGTGCGCGCCGTGCTTCCCGAGGCGCGGGCCGCCACCCTGGTGATGGACGGCCGCACCGTGCCGTTCGAGAAGCGCCATCCGGACGGATTCTGGGTCGCGCGGGTCGAGGGCGAGCACCGGCCGCTCTACGAGATCGAGGTCGAATCCTGGGACGGCACGAAGCGCCGCCGCTACGACCCCTATGGTTTCGGCTCCTCCATCGAGCAATACGACGTGGCGACGCTGCGCGAGGTCGGCACCAACCTCGTCTACCGGATGCTCGGCGCCCAGTCGGGCCAGCTCGACGGCATCGACGGCTTCCGCTTCGCCGTCTGGGCCCCGAACGCCCGCAAGGTCAGCGTCGTCGGCGACTTCAATGACTGGGACGGGCGCCGCCACCCGATGCGCCTCTGGCAGGACGGCGGCATCTGGGAGCTGTTCGTGCCGGGCCTCAAGGCCGGCGTGCGCTACAAGTTCGAGATCCGCGGCCCCGACGGCGCCCTGGTGCCGCTCAAGGCCGACCCGGTCGCCTTCGCGGCCCAGCACCCGCCGGAGACCGCCTCGGTCACCCACGGGTCGGGCGAGTTCGACTGGCGCGATTCGGGCTGGATGAGCACCCGCGGCGCCAAGGACCCGCGCCACGCGGCGATCTCGGTCTACGAGGTCCATCTCGGCTCCTGGGCGCGGGTGCCCGAGGAGGGGAACCGCTACCTGACCTACCGGGAGCTCGCCGAACGGCTGATCCCCTACGTCAAGGATCTGGGCTTCACCCATATCGAGATGCTGCCGATCACCGAGTTCCCGTTCGACGGGTCCTGGGGCTATCAGCCGGTCTCGCTGTTCGCCCCGACGAGCCGCTTCGGCACGCCGGAGGATTTCGCCGCCTTCGTGGACGCCGCCCACGAGGCCGGGATCGGCGTGCTGCTCGACTGGGTGCCGGGCCACTTCCCCCTCGACGCCCACGGGCTCGGCCAGTTCGACGGCACCCACCTCTACGAGCACGCCGATCCCCGCCAGGGCTTCCACCAGGACTGGGGCACCTACATCTACAATTTCGGGCGCACCGAGGTCGCGACGTTCCTCGCCGCCAACGCCCGGTTCTGGCTGGAGCACTACCACCTCGACGGCCTGCGCGTGGATGCCGTCGCGTCGATGCTCTACCTCGACTATTCCCGCCGCCAGGGCGAGTGGATCCCGAACCGCTACGGCGGCAACGAGAACCTCGACGCCATCGACTTCCTGCGGAAGACCAACGAGGCGACCTACAGCCACGCCCCCGGGACGATCACGGTGGCGGAGGAATCGACCTCCTGGCCCGGCGTGTCGCACCCGACCTATACGGGCGGTCTGGGCTTCGGCTTCAAGTGGAACATGGGCTGGATGCACGACACCCTGCATTTCATGCAGGAGGATCCGATCCACCGCCGCTACCACCACCACAACCTGACCTTCGGGCTGCTTTACGCCTTCTCGGAGAATTTCGTCCTGCCGCTCTCCCACGACGAGGTCGTGCACGGGAAGGGCTCGCTGCTCGGCAAGATGCCGGGCGACCGCTGGCAGAAATTCGCGAATCTCCGGGCCTATTACGGCTTCATGTGGGGGCATCCCGGCAAGAAGCTGCTGTTCATGGGCGGCGAGTTCGGCCAGGAGCGGGAGTGGAACCACGACACCAGCCTGGACTGGCACCACCTCGACGACCCGCTGCACAAGGGCGTGCAGAGCGTGGTGCGCGATCTCAACCGGCTCTACGTCTCGACGCCGGCCCTCTACAGCCGTGATGTCGAGCATACCGGCTTCCAGTGGCTGGTGGCGGACGATCAGGACAACAGCGTGATCGCCTGGGCCCGCAAGGGCGCCAAGCCCGGCGAGGTGGCGATCGTGGTCTCGAACTTCACGCCCGTGCCGCGCGAGGGCTACCGGATCGGCGTGCCTGCGGCGGGGTTCTATCGCGAGGCGTTCAACTCGGATGCCGGCGTGTATGGCGGGTCCAACCTGGGCAACCAGGGCGGCCGCCGCACCGAGGATCAGGCGAGTCACGGCCAGGAGCAGAGCCTGTCGCTGACCCTGCCGCCGCTCGCCACGATGATCTTCCTGCTGGAAGGGTGAGCGGAGACTCCCTCCCCCCTCTGGGGGGAGGGGGTTGAGGCGGCTGCGTCCGCGAGAAGGCCCTATGCGGCCCGCCAGCGCAGCGCGGTGCTGTTGCCGATGGCCCGGCCGTAGAGCCCGGCATAATTGTCGGCGGCCTGATCCCAGCCGAAGCGGGCCGCCATGGCCCGCCGCCGCATGGCGTTGAGGCGCTTCTTCTGGCCGAAGGCCTCCAGCGCCCGGCGGACCGCCGCCCCGAAGGACGCGGCCGAGGCCTCCGCGAAGGTGAAGCCCGTCACCCCGTCCTCGACCGTGTCGGCGAGGCCCCCGGTGCGACGCACGATCGGCAGGGAGCCGAAGCGCTGCGCGTACATCTGGGCCAGCCCGCAGGGCTCGAAGCGCGAGGGCATCAGCAGGAAGTCGCTGCCCGCGAACATCCGCCGGGCCTGCGCCTCCTCGAAGCCGACATGCACGCCGACCGCCTCGGGATGGCGCTTGGCCAAGCCCCGGAGCGCCTGCTCGAACCGGCCCTCGCCCTGGCCGATCACCACGAGCTGGCCGCCCTCGGCCACGATCGCCTCGGCGGCCTGCAGGCTCAGGTCGATGCCCTTCTGGTGGACGAGGCGCGACACGATGGCGAAGAGCGGCCCGCGGGAAACCGCGAGGCCGAATTGCTGGCGTACCGCCTCGGCATTGGCCCGCTTGCCCTTCCAGTCGTCGATCTCGAAGCGCGTGGCGAGGTGCGGGTCGGTGCTCGGGTCCCAGGTCTCGTCGATGCCGTTGAGGATGCCAGCGAGCCGGCCCTGACCGGCGCGGGTGCGCAGCAGCCCGTCGAGGCCGCAGCCCAACTCGGGGGTCTGGATCTCCCGCGCGTAGGTCTCGCTCACCGTGGTGACCTGCGAGGCGTAGAAGATGCCGGCCTTCAGGAAGGACAGCTGCCCGTAGAACTCGGCGCCGTCGACCTGGAAGGCCGCCTCCGGCACGCCGAGCCGGGGCAGGGCGTCCCGGGGGAACAGTCCCTGATAGGCGAGGTTGTGGATCGTCAGCACGCTCGGCACCCGCCGGCCGCGCCAGGCGAGATAAGCCGGGGCCAGGGCCGCCTGCCAGTCGTTGAGGTGCAGGAGGTCGGCCGCCCAGTCGGGGTCGGCGCCGGCGGCGAGGTCCGCCGCCGCGAGGCTGAGGCGGGCGAAGCGCAGGTCGTTGTCGCCGAAATCGCCGTGCTGGTCGCCGTAGGGCGTGCCGTCGCGCTCGTAGAGGTCGGGGCTGAGCAGCACGTAGATCCGCAGGCCGTCGGCCGCCTCGACCAGGCCGAGGTCGCAGGCCGGAACCCCCGCGAAGCCCTCGAGACGGGCGACCACCGGAATCTCGGGGAACGCCGCGCGGACCTGCCGGTAGCCCGGGATCAGCACGCGGATGTCGTAGTGCGGCACCAGCGCCCGGGGCAGGGCGGCCGAGACCTCGCCGAGGCCGCCGGTCTTCACGAAGTCGGCCATCTCGGGCGTGGCGTACAGGATGCGGCGGCGCAGCGAGGCCGGACGGGCCGGCACCGGTACGGATACGACGCCGTCCCCCTCGCCGGACGACCACTCGGCGAAGGAACCACCACGGCGCGTATCGAGCATCAGCATTGATCCTGGCCGGGCGGAATGCCCCGGTCTGGCAGACGATCGGGCAGGCACGGCTGTCGCGATCTCAACCACGGCTAATACTCCTCCGTCGCGACGGTTCCGCTGCGACGCACAAAATAGGCCACCGTGAGAATTAAGCTTCACTTACCTATGTGGCGTCGCAGCACGAAATCGTGGCGGCGCGGCAAGTTTCGGCGGGCCGGGCGGCTTCCGGGATGGGGCGGCATCGGCCCGACGTCGATGCACAGGGCCGCGCCGCAGCGGCACCGCCCTATCCCGAATCACGTTCTGCGCGCCTGGACCGTGTCCGGCTGGGGGCTTCGGCCCTGCCGTCTCTGCGAGCGGAGCGAGGCCATCCACCCCGCGCCCGACGGCCGACGGCGCGCAGCCCTGAGGCACCGCACCGCCGCGCGCGCGTGATGACGGTCGAGGGCCGCAGCAGCCAAAGGCTCCGGCCGCAAGCCATGTCGTGCCCCCGGCTCGGACCATGAGGCGCCGCCGGGCCGTTGGACCGGCGCCCGCGCCGAGGCGCCGCGCCCGGATGGGCGGATCCGGTCCGGCTCACCCGCCGCGGCGCAGGATCACCCCCTCGGCGGGTCCGAGCGCCAGGGTGAGGCCGACCGTCTCGCCCGCCCGCCCCGCACGGGTCGAGAGCAGCACGGTCCAGTCGCCCTCGGGCAGCGGCAGATCCTGCGACGCCGCGCCGAAGTTCAGGAGCACGCGCAGAACGGCATCGTCGGCGAAGCGCTCGTAGGCGAACACCGCGGCGATCCCCAGCGGCACCTCCCGGTAGCCGCCCACGGCGAGCGCCGCCTGGTCGCGGCGCAGGGCGAGCAGCCGCCGGTACAGGGTGAGCATCGAGCCCGGATCCGAGCGCTGGCTCTCGACGTTGCAGGCTGCCCAATCCTCCGCCAGCGGCAGCCAGGGTTCGGCCGTGGAGAAGCCGGCCTGGGGATTGTCGTCCCACTGCATCGGGGTGCGCGCCGGGTCGCGGCCGTGCCCGGGCTCGTTGTACTCCCAGGGATCGCGGGCGCGCTCCGGCGGGATCGGAACATGGCCGAGCCCGATCTCGTCGCCGTAATAGAGGGTCGGCGTGCCCCGCAGGGTCAGCAGCAGCATCGCGGCGATGCGGGCCTGCGCCTGCCCGACCCGGGCGGCGATGCGCGGCTGGTCGTGGTTGCCCAGCACCCAGTTGGGCCAGCCGCCCTCGGGCAGGGCCGCCTCGTAATCGGCCACGAGTTCGGCCACCGCGTCGGCCCGCCACGGGGTCTGGATCAGCTGGAAATTGAACGGCAGGTCGGCGCCGGTAAGGTCGGGGCCGTAATAGGCGACCAGCCGCTCCACCGGCAGGTAGATCTCCCCGATCAGGACGCGCTCGCCGTAGTCGCGCAGCACCGCCCGCATGCCGGCGATCACGTCGAAGATCTCGGGCCGGTCGGCGGAGTAGACCTGGGTGAAGCGGTTGATCTCCGGGGAACCCGGCGCGTAGTCGGGATTGGCCGGGTTGTCGCGGAACCCCGCATCCTTCATCAGGTGCCAGATCACGTCGACCCGGAACCCGTCGACCCCGCGCTCCAGCCAGAAGCGGAGCACGTCGTGCATGGCCGCCCGCACGGCGGGGTTGCGCCAGTTCAGGTCCGGCTGCTCCGCCAGGAAGGCGTGGTAGTAGTACTGGCCGGTGGCCTCGTCGCGCGTCCAGGCCGGGCCGCCGAAATTCGACAGCCAGTTGTTGGGCGGCCCGCCGTCGGGGGCGGGATCGCGCCAGATGTACCAGTCGCGCTTCGGGCTCGTGCGCGACGACCGGCTCTCGGCGAACCACGGATGCGCGATCGAGGAATGGTTCGGCACGAAGTCGAGGATCACCTTCAGCCGGCGCCGATGGGCCTCCGCCACGAGGGCATCGAAGTCGGCCAGCGTGCCGAACAGCGGATCGATCCCGCAGTAATCGGCCACGTCGTAGCCGAAATCCGCCATGGGCGAGGGGTAGACGGGCGAGATCCAGACGGCGTCGACCCCGAGCCAGGCGAGGTAGTCCAGCCGCGCCGTGATGCCCGGCAGGTCGCCGACCCCGTCGCCGTTCGTGTCGTGAAAGGAGCGGGGATAGACCTGGTAGACGGTCCCGCGCTTCCACCAGACAGTGTCGGTCATGCTGCCCCTCCCGTTGGCGGCCCACGCTTAACCGCTGACCGGCGTGCTGGCGACCGGCGACGGATGCGCTCCGGGCGCGCTCCGGGCGCGTGCCGGGCGGGCGCGGATCGGCGCGCCCGACACGGAGCGCCCGTCGAGAACCGCGTCCCGGGCATGACCGTGAGCCGCATCGCCGGCGTGCATGACCTTCGCGCAGCGCCGTCGCGCAGATCTGTGCCTGGAATGTCACGCCGCCGCGCCATATGTCTCTCAGCGTACCCGCGGGCTCCGATCGAGCGGCGCTGCCACGACTTCGCCGGAAGCCGACCGCATCGTCGGATGCTTCGGGGCACGGATCGTCCGTCCGTTCATGCGGCGGCAATCCATCAAAAGAGATAATCCGCCCACGATACCCCCGGCGCTAGAATCCGGGGCGACGACTTTGGGGGACCCGCACGTGTTGAACGATGTTCTGACCCGGCCTGTGCCACAAGATGTCGCGCGCGACGAGCGCGCTCCCGAGGCCCCGGCCGCAGGCTCCTGGACCGCCCCGGTGCTGTCCGCAAGTGGTGACGCGGGGGTCGACCTGCGGGAGTCGATCCGCGCCAAGCTCACCTTCGCGCTGGGCCGCACGCCCGAGACCGCACGCCCGCGCGACTGGTTCGCGGCGACCGCCCTGGCCCTGCGCGAGCGAATCGTGGCGGCCGCCCTGGCCGCCGAGCGCAGCGTGCCGAACAAGCGCGTCTACTATCTGTCGCTGGAATTCCTCATCGGCCGGCTGATGTCGGACGCGATGAACAACCTGGGCCTGACCGAGACCACCCGCGCCGCCCTGCGGGAACTCGGGGTCGACCTCGACGCCGTGCAGGAAGCCGAGCCCGACGCGGCTCTGGGCAATGGCGGCCTCGGGCGGCTGGCCGCCTGCTTCATGGAGAGCATGGCGAGCATCGGCATCCCGGCCATGGGCTACGGGATCCGCTACGACCACGGCCTGTTCCGCCAGTCCTTCGAGGACGGCTGGCAGCGCGAGGCGCCGGAGACCTGGCTCGCCGAGGGCAATCCCTGGGAATTCGCCCGGCCCGAGGCGACCTATGCCATCGGCTTCGGCGGCACCGTGACCATGTCCTCCGCGGAGGAGGGGGTGATCCGGCGGCACTGGCAGCCGGCCGAGACCGTGCGGGCGGTGGCCCACGACGTGCCGGTGGTCGGCTGGCGCGGGCGCCACGTCAACGCCCTGCGCCTGTGGAAGGCCGAGGCCGGCGAGCCCGTGGACCTCGCCCGGTTCAACGGCGGCGACCATGTCGGCGCGGTGGCGGCGCGGATGCGCGCCGAGGCGATCTCCCGGGTGCTCTATCCGAGCGATTCCTCGGCCGAGGGCCAGGAGTTGCGCCTGCGCCAGGAATACTTCTTCACCGCGGCCTCGATCCAGGATCTCGTGGCCCGCCACGTGGCCGAGCGCGGCGACGTCCGGTCCCTGCCGGACCACGCCGCGATCCAGCTCAACGACACGCACCCGGCCATCGCGGTGCCGGAGCTGATGCGCATCCTGATCGACGCGCACGGCCTCTCCTGGGAGGATGCGTGGCACGTCACCACGCACACGCTGCACTACACGAACCACACCCTCCTGCCCGAGGCGCTGGAGACCTGGCCGGTGGAGCTGATGGAGCGGCTGCTGCCGCGCCACATGCAGATCATCTACCTGATCAACTGGATGCATCTGGAGGAGCAGGCCAAGCACGCCCGCCAGGACACCGCCTCCGACAACGCCGCCTACCTCGCCTCGATCTCGCTGATCGACGAGTCGCACGGGCGGCGGGTGCGCATGGGGCATCTCGCCTTCCACGGCGCGCGCCGGGTCAACGGCGTCTCGGCGCTCCACACCGACCTGATGCGCTCGACGGTCTTCTCCGACCTGCACGCCCTCGACACGGACAAGATCGTCAACAAGACCAACGGCATCACCTTCCGCCGCTGGTTCCACAACGCCAATCCCGGCCTCACCCGGCTCGCCGTGGAGACGGTGGGCGCCGGCGTGCTGGACAATCCCGAGCTGCTGCGGGGCCTGGAAGCCCATGCCGAGGACCCAGTCTTCGTGGCGCGCTACGCGGCCGTGCGCCGGGAGCGCAAGGAGGCCCTGGCCGACCTCATCGCCGAGCGCACCGGCATCGACGTCGATCCGGCCGCGCTGTTCGACGTACAGGTCAAGCGCATCCACGAGTACAAGCGCCAGCTTCTCAACATCCTCGAGACCGTAGCGCTCTATCAGGCGATCAAGGCCGAGCCGCACCGGGACTGGACGCCCCGGGTGAAGATCTTCGCCGGCAAGGCGGCGCCGAGCTACGTCCAGGCCAAGCTGATCATCAAGCTCGCCTGCGACGTCGCCAAGGCGGTCAACGACGATCCCGAGGTCGCGGGCCGGCTGAAGGTGGTGTTCCTGCCGAACTACTCGGTGAGCCTTGCCGAGGCGATCATCCCGGCCGCCGACCTGTCGGAGCAGATCTCCACCGCTGGGCTGGAGGCCTCGGGCACCGGCAACATGAAGTTCGCCCTCAACGGCGCGCTCACGGTGGGCACCCTCGACGGCGCCAACATCGAGATCCGCGACCATGTCGGGGCGGACAACATCTTCATCTTCGGCCTGGAGGCCGACGGGGTGAAGGCCCGGCAGGCCGAGCCGGACTACGCGGCCAAGGCGATCCAGGCCTCGCCGCGGCTTGCGGCGGCCCTCGACATGATCGCCGCGGGGCGGTTCTCGCCGGAGGAGCCGGGCCGGTTCCGGCCGCTCACCGACGACCTGCGCCGGCGCGACCAGTACCTGCTCACCGCCGATTTCGACGATTACTGGCGGGTACAGCGCGCCATCGACGCCGCATGGCGCGATCCGCGCGGCTGGTGGGCGAAGGCGATCCGCAACACCGCCCGCATGGCGTGGTTCTCCTCCGACCGGGCGATGCGCGAATACGCCGAGGAGATCTGGCGGGTCCGCCTGGGCTGAGCCGTCGGCCGCCCGACCCGCTCCCATGCGGAAGCGGGTCGGCGCGGGGCCCGCCCGCTCCGGAAGGCTCCGGCCCTCAGGCGGCGCGAACGCCGACCAGGAAGCGGTCCATCTCCGCCGACAGCCGCTCCGACTGGCGTGACAGGGCCGTGGCGGCCGCGAGCACGTGATCGGCCGCCACGCCCGTGCGCTCCGAGGCCTCGACCACCCCGACGATGGTGCCGGTCACCGCCGTGGCACCCCGGGTCGCGTGGGCGATGTTGCGCACGATCTCCTGGGTCGCCGCGCCCTGCTCCTCCACGGCCGCCGCGATCGCGATCGCCACGCCGTTGATCTCGCGGATCCGGTCGATGATCCCGCCGATCGCGCCGACCGCGGAACCGGTCACGCCCTGGATCCGGCCGATCTGGGCGGCGATCCCGTCGGTCGCCTTGGCGGTCTTCTCGGCCAGGGCCTTCACCTCGGCCGCCACGACCGCGAAGCCGCGCCCGGCCTCGCCGGCGCGCGCCGCCTCGATGGTCGCGTTGAGCGCGAGCAGGTTGGTCTGCTCGGCGACGGACGCGATCAGCCGCACCACGTCGCCGATCTCGGAGGCCGCCTGCTGCAGTTCGGCCACGAGGCCGGCGGTCTGGTCGGCCTCGCCGACCGCCTGCTGCGCGAGGTCGGACGAGCCGCTCGCCTGATGGCCGATCGCCTGGATGGCGCTGCCGAGCCGCTCGGTCGAGGCCGCCACCGCGTTGATGTTGGCCGCCGCCGCCTCGGCCGCCGCCGCCACCGCGCCGGACTGGCTGGCCGTCTCCTGGGCGGTCGTCGTCATCTGGTGGGCGGTGCCCTCCAGTTCTCCCGCGGCCGACGAGACCTGCTCGACGATCCTGGCCACCGCCTCCTCGAAGGTCCGAGCGAGGTCCATCGTGGCCTCCTTGCGCACGGCGGCGGCTTCGGCGTCCGCCCGCCGTCGGCGCTCGGCCTCCGCGGCGGCGTTGCGGGCGACCATGGTCCTGATCGCCTCGACCGCCCGCCCGACCATCCCGATCTCGTCGCCGCGCTGCGCCTCGACGATCGCGGCCTCGACGTCGCCCTGCGCCATGCGCCGCAGGACGGCGACGAGGCGCTGCAGCGGCCGCGTCGCGCCGAAGACGACGATCACCGCGGAAAGGCTCAAGGCGGCGAGCAGGCCCGCCAGGGCGGAGCCGATCAGGACCGTCCGCGCCTGCTCGGCCTCCTGCCGGGACGCGCGCCTCGCCTCGCGGAGGCGGGCCGTCGCCTGCGCCTCGTAATCCTGGGCCGCCTTGTCGAACTGCGCCCGGACCTCACGGCTCGCGACGACGCCGACCTGGATCGCCGCAGACCGGTCGTTCCGGAGGGCGAGGTAGTTGGAGCGGTCGAGCAGGTCGAAATAGTCCCGGGCGATCGCCCCGATCTGGCGCTGCATCGCCGCGATCTCCTCGCGCCGCGAGCCCTCGGCCAGCGTCTCGATGCTGTCGGCCACGGCCTTGACGTCCTCGTCGAAGCGCCTGCGAAAGAGCGGGAGGTCCCCTTCCGGTCGGCCGATGATCAAATTGCGATTCATGAGCGCGGCATCGACGAATTTTTCGCGAACTTTCGCGAATATCTCGAGCCTGGCGAAATAATAATCTACCAGATATCTATTCCTTTCCTCCATATATTTGAGACCTGAAATCGAATAAAATACGACCCCCGCAGTGACGATCACCAAGAAACCGATGGGCAACGACATTTTTACATGCAGGCTCGCATTCCGTAGAAATCGCATATCGTCCGATCCCCTCATGAACTCAAAATATCCCTTAGCACAAGACCGCGGCAGAGATCCACGCGCTGCCACGATCATCTGGCGACGACAGATCACTCGAAGAATGAAACGAATATTTATTCATATGCAAATACTGATAATATCGAAGAAATACATCAGAGCCATTGAACCGATCGAGCGGTGTGGGCGCGCGTCCGGGAGAGCCTGGCCGATCCGGGTCGGGGATGGAGCGGTCTCGCCGGCGGGCGCGGGCGGGCGCCGTGAGGCCCGGCGTCCCCTTCGCGCCCGGCCCGGGCCGGAATCTCAGGCCCCGCGGACGAGGCCGACCCGCGGTCCGAGGCGGCGCAGGCCGCGCCGCAGCCGGTGCAGCAGGCGCGCGGCGCGCTGGGCGAGGCTCAGCCTGCGCCGGCAGACGACATGCGACACGCGCCCGATCCGCGGGCCCGGATCCGGCGCGCCCTTGCGCAGAGCGATGTCCGGCCGCTCCGCCGATTGCGCGATCGTCAGCGCGCGCGCCGCCGGGAGGGTGACGCTGCGGAACATCGAGCGCGTGTAGTAGGAGAACTCGTCGTAGGCGACGAGATCGTGCCCCCGTCCCTTCGCCGGGTCCTGGACCGTCAGCGTGCCCGCCTGGGGGCCGTAGGTCACGAGGAGACCGATCACGTCGCGGGACCGCCCGAGGGGGACGGTGACGCGGGTGCCCTCGGGAATCTCCAGGAAGTCCAGCGGGATGCCGTTGCGGCGCAGGGCGAACCCGCAGGTCAGACCGGGGAGGGCGCGCAGCGGCACGGCCTCGAACCGGCCCGGCAGGGTCCGGAACCGGTCGATATAGGCGCGGCCCGGGGGCGGCGCGCGCAGGAAGCTGTAGACCAGGGTGCCGTAGAGGTCGGCGCCCACCGGCGTGACGTGGGTCGCATCCGTCAGGAGGTAGGTGATGTCGCCCGCGCCCGCGGCCGCCACCGGGGCGGCGATGTCGAGATAGGGGATCCCGTAGAGGGCGCGGTACTCCGCCAGCAGGCCGGCGACGGGCTCGGCCGCGTAGTCGACGCCGCCCTGGTGGAGGTTGAGGAAGGCGACGGGCAGGTCCCGCCGGGCGGTCGCCGCGAGGATGTCGTCGAGATAGGCCCGCATCGTCGCGCCGTCGAAGTAGCGGACGTTGCCGGTGAACAGCTCGAGGAGGACGCCGTCGCAGGGGAGCGCGTCGAGGATCTCGTCGATCAGGGCGGCGATGGAGGGCAGGGAATGGCCGCCCCAGCCGCTGCGGAGGAAGGTGACCGGACGCCCCTCGGCCTCGGCCAGGGCGTTGGCCCGCTCGACATAGCCCGGCAGCTCCGTGACGCTGTAGCCGAGGCAGAGGACGCGGACCATCGGGGCTCGGATCGGGCTCAGGATCGGCCCCGTGCGGCCGGCCCGGCGCCGGTAGCAGCCGGACGCCGCCGCGTCGAGGCGACGGCGGTCAGTCGATCACGATCGGGTAGCAGCGGGCGCCCACCGCGGCGGCGAGCACCTGCACGGCGCCGACCGTCGAGACGTCGCCCGCCACGTGGACCACGTCGGTGGCGCGCAGGCTCGGCAGGTGGGCGCTGAGCGGGCCGGAGCGCACGTCCGGCGGCCGCTGGCGGCCGCGATCGGCGCAGAGCACGATCCGGCCGACGCCGGTGCGGCGCAGCCAGTCCAGGCTCTCGCGCATGTAGAGGTCCAGGGCGTCGCGGGCGCCGACGGCCAGGGCCATCTCGCGGGCGGGCTCGACGTAGCGGGCCGCCCGGGCGATCGCCCAGATCGCGCCGAAGCCGGCGCCGGCCGCCACCAGCACGAGGCGCCCGCCCCCGGGGCGGTACTGCCCCCGGCCGACCGGCCCCTTGAGGCGCACCGGCTGGTCGAGGCGGAGCGCGTCGAGGGGATCGCCCTCGGGGTCGCGGGCGACGTGGAACACCACGTCGTTGATCTCGGTCGTGCCGTCGACCCGCAGGGTCGGGGACAGCGTCAGGGTGGGCAGCCCCGCGAAGGTCACCAGCGCCTGGTGGCCCGGCTCGCCGGTGGGGCGCCGGGTCAGGGTCGCGACGACCTCGAGGATTCCGGGGCTGAGCCGGCGGATTTCCGTGACCGTGCCCTTGCGGACGGCCACGGGCGGCGGCGCCGCCGCCTCCTGGCCCTGGATCGGGGCGCCGGGGAGGGCCGGGCGCAGGGCCTCGGCCCTGGCCCGGCGGGCCGGATGACGGCGACCGGACGGTGCGGCGCTGCCCTGAGCGAGGCCCTGGCCGGCGAGCAGGTTGCCGGGCTGCGCCTGGAGCGGGGCGATCATGCCCTCGGCCAGCGCGGCCTCCAGCGGCGTATCGCCGGTCGAGACACGCACCGACCGACCGTTGACGACGAGCGAGCAGCGCGCCCCCATGGCTCTCCCCCGCATGCGCTTGTGACGGATCAGCGGGCGCGGATCAGGAGCGAGTCGACCAGGGCCGCCCAGCGCTCGCGGGTCGCGCGGACATCGTCGGTCGGGGCCGAGTCGGTGAGGAGCTGGCGCTGCGCCCGCAGCGACTCGACCTCCTGCCGCTGGGCCCGGAGCACCGCCTTCATCACCTGCAGCTCGGTCTCGAGGCGGGCGATCTCGTCGGCCTCGTCCAGCGCATCCGACGGATCGTCGAAGGCCTCGGGGGATGGATCGGCATGGCGGGGATCGCGGAGCGGCATCCGGGTCCGGGCCTGCTGCTCCAGCCGGACCGGCCGGGCCATCAGGCGGCGCACGAGGTCGGAGCCCCCTGCCTGCTGGTAACGCCGTGCCGCCTCGGCCATCCGACCATCCCCTTCCCGGGCGCTGAAGGGCCCGTCCATCCACAGGAGCTTGGTCGAACATGGTTAAGGGTGGCTTAAGCCGATCGGCGGCTTTCGCCGTTTCGGCCTTCAGGCCGCGTCCGCCTGCTGAATCGCGCGGGCGGCCAGCGCGTCGGTCTCGGTCCGGGCCCCCCGGACCTCCGGGGTGAAGTCCGCGCCGAGGCCCTGTTCCAGGGGCCACGGCAGGGCCGCGCCCACCGGCGCGCAGGGGGCGTCCTGCGTGCCGTAGGCCACGGGCCTTGCGTCCGAAGCCTGGAGCGCCGGCGCCGCGGTCTCCGGATGGTTCGGGCGGGCCCCCCGCCGGCCCGAGCATGGCCGTCGGCGTCAGCGTCTGCTCAGTCCTGTCCGCGGGGATGCGATGCGCCTGCGGGGCGACCTCGAACAGGCGGCCTCAGGGCAGGTCGGCCGTCCCGGCCATGGGCCGCACCTTCGCGAAGCCGTCCCGCACGAGCCTGACGTGGTCCGGAGTCATCGCATCCCCGGCCGCGATGGTGTCGGTGGCCGGCAGCACACCTGTCGGCCCCGCAGGAGGGATCTCAGGCCGCCTCAGGCGCCGCGCCGACGATCTGGCGGGCCTGCAGCATGGTCATCGGCTCGCCGAAGGCGGGGCCCAGCGCGTATTCGCAGCCGAGCCCGGCCAGCGCCTGGGCGTCGGCTTCCGATTCGCAGCCCTCCGCCACGATGGCGAGGTTCAACTCGCTCGCCATGCGGACGATGGAGCGCAGGATCGCGGTCTGCCCGGTGCCGATCTGGCGCACGAAGGTCGCGTCGACCTTGATCGTGTCGAAGGGGAAGCGCTGGAGATAGGAGAGCGCCGAGTAGCCGGTGCCGAAATCCGACAGGCACAGGCCGGCGCCGAGGTCGTGGATCCGGGCCAGCATCTGCGCGGCGTATTCCGGATTCTCCATCACGAGGCTCTCGCTGAATTCCAGCTTGAGCGAGCCGGGCAGGGCCCCGGAGCGGGCCAGCACGGTCTTCACGTCGTGCAGGAGGTCGTGGCGCAGGAGCTGGCGCGAGGACAGGTTGCAAGCCGCGAAGATCGGCGGCTCGACCTCCAGGGAGCGCTGCCAGGCGGCGAGTTCCAGCGCGGTGCGCTCCAGGGCGAAGATGCCGAGATTGACCACGAAGCCGCTCTCCTCGGCGAGCGGCATGAAGGTCGAGGCCGGGATGCGGCCGAGCTTCGGATGGTCCCAGCGCAGGACGGTCTCGAACCCCGCCACCGTGCGGTCCTCGAGGCGGACCACCGGCAGGAACAGCACCCGCAATTCGTTGCGCTCGATCGCCTTGCGCAGGTCGCTCTCCAGCATCAGCCGGTCGGAGCGGTCGGTGCGCATATGGGCGCGGAACACCTCGATGCGGTCGCCGCCGTTGCGCTTGGCCTGGATCATGGCGATCTCGGCGCTCTTGAACACCTCGTCGCGCTTCAGGTTGGCGCCGGCCTCGTAGAGGGCGAGCCCGATCGAGACGGTCAGAAAGATCTCCCGGTCCGCGTAGGTGATCGGCGTGGCGATCGCCCGGCGGATCATCTCGGCGAAGGCCAGGATCCGGTCGGGGTCGCGCTCCGACAGGAGGATCACCGCGAACTCGTCGCCCGCGACCCGGGCCAGGGTGTCCTGCGGCCGCAGCAGCCGGCCGAGCCGGCGCGACAGGGTCAGCAGGATCGAATCGCCGGCCGACAGGCCGATGGCGTCGTTGATGCCCTTGAACCGGTCGACGTCGAGCACGATCACGGTGGGCTTGAGGCGCTGGTCCTGGCCGGCGAAGGCGAGCGCCGCATCGAGCCGGTCGCCGAACAATTCGCGGTTCGGCAGGCCGGTGAGGCTGTCGTGCACGGCGTCGTGGAGCAGGCGCTCCTCGGCGGTCTTCACCTCGGTGACGTCCGCGATGGTGCCGACCACCCGAATCACCTCGCCGTCGGCGCCGATCACGGGCCGCGCCTTCAGCCGGTACCAGAAGAACGCGCCGGCCTCCGAGCGCAGGCGGAAATCGTGGACGATGCGGCCACGCCGCTCCTCGATCACCGTGTCGAGGGCCGCCGAGTAGCGCTCCACGTCGAAGGGGTGGAGCGCGCCGAGCCAGTTGGTGGCCGGCCCCTCCAGCGTCCCCCGGGCGAGGCCGAGCTGGCCCTCGATCTCGGGGCCGACGAAGACCCGGTCGGCGGGCACGTCCCAGTCGAACACCACGTCGCCGGCGCCGGTCAGCGCCAGCGCACGCCGCTCCGTGTCGGACACGAGGGCGTGGCTGAGCCCGCCCCCCGCGAAGGCGTGCTGGAGCACCGTGAAGCCGATCAGCATCACGATCAGCACGAGGCCGCCGATCAGCGCCGGCTGCACGAGGTCGCTGCCGATCTGGCCGGTGACCGCGAAGCCCGCCGCCGTCACCCAGACGACGAGGAGCAGCCAGGTCGGCACCAGCAGGATGGCGCGGTCGTAGCCGTTATGGGCGGCGAGGTAGACGATCAGCAGCAGGCCGATGCCGGCCACCGCCGCGATGGAGATCCGGGCCACGCCCGCCGCCACCGGCGGGTCGAACACCGCGAGCCCCACGAGGCCGGCCAGGAAGGCGAGCCAGAAGAACGCCACATGGCTGTAGCGCACGTGCCAGCGGGCGAGGTTGAGATAGGCGAACAGGAAGACCAGCAGCGTCGCCCCGAGCACCGCCTCCGCGGAGGCCCGGTAGACCCGCTCGGCCAGTTCGGTGACCGGGAAGACCCGCTGCAGGAAGCCGAAATCGATGCAGGCATAGGCGAGCACCGACCACGCGAGCGCGGCGGCGGCCGGGAAGATGATCGCGCCCTTGACCACGAACACGATGGTCAGGAACAGGGCCAGCAGGCCGCTGATCCCGATGATGATGCCCTTGTAGAGGGTCAGGCCTGCGGCCTTCCGGCGGTAGGCGTCCTGGTCCCAGAGGCGGAGCTGGGGGACGTTGGAGCCGCGCAGTTCGGCCACGTAGGTGACGGTGGCGCCGGGATCCAGCGTGATGGTGAACTGGTCGGCTTCCGGGTTCTCGTCGCGCTCCGGGCGGATGCCCTGGCTCGCCGTGATGGCGGCGATCCGCGAGCCGCCGAGATCGGGCCAGATCACCCCGGAATCCACCAGCCGGAAATGCGGGGCGACGAGGATGCGGTCGATCTGCTCGTCGGTGTCGTTGGTGAGCGCGAACACGATCCAGTCGGGCCGCGCGCCGGCGTCGCGGGCCTTCACGACGATGCGGCGGACGATGCCGTCCTTGCCGGGCGCCGTGGAGATCTGGATCAGGTCGCCGTCGGAGCGGTAGCGCTCGATCGCGGTGGTCAGGTCGATCACCGGCGCGTCGAGGGTGACGCGGACCGCTTCCACGGCCCGGGCCGGCCCCCCCAGCGCGAGGGCACCGACGAGACCGCCGACCAGGGACAGGAGGAGGGCGAGGATGCGCAAGGGTGTCTTGACTTCCGGCCGTGCGAGGTTCGGCGTCAGCCGCCCGGGCGGCCTTGATCGATAGGGGTGGGCCTCACCTGGGGCAAGGTCGCCCCGGGGCCGGTCCACCGCCCGCGGATCGCGCCCCTTTGCGGCCAAATCAAGTTGGGCGGGGCGGGGGGCGGCTCCGCGGCAGGATTCTGAGCGTCTCGGAACCGGTCCATCCCCCGCGCGCCCGCAGCCTGCGGTGCCCGCGTCGGCGGGCGCCTCGGGCTGCGGGGGAGCCGGATCCCTGTTCGCGGAGATCCGACCGCCTCTCAGGCCGCCCGGAGCGCACCCGCGATCTTGTCGAGGGCGGGCAGCTTGCGGATCGGGCCGATCGCCGCCAGCGTCGGCGTGCCCTGCAGCATCGCGGCCGCCGCGGCCCGGACATCCGCCACCGTGACGGCGTCGACCTTGTCGATCACCTCTCCGGCGGGGATCACCCGGCCCCAGGCCAGGATCTGGCGGGCGTTGCGCTCGATGCGCCCGCCCGGCGTCTCCAGCGCCGAGAGCAGCGAGACCTTGAGCTGCGCCTTGGCGCGGGCGATCTCGACGGCGTCGAGGTCGCGGGCCGCCCGGGCGGTGGCCGCCAGCGTCACGTCGACGAGTTCGGGCAGGTCCGCCCCGGCGGTGCCGGCGCCGATCCCGAACAGGCCGCAATCCGAGAAGGGCCAGTGGAAGGCCTGGATCTCGTAGGCGAGGCCGCGGGTCTCGCGCACCTCCTGCCAGAGCCGCGAGGTCAGGCCGCCGCCCAGCACCTGCGCGAACATGTGCAGCGCGTAGTAGCGGTCGTCCCGGAAGGAGAGGCCCGGCAGGCCGATCACCACGTTGGCCTGCTCGAGCTTGCGCGGCATCCGCCGCTCGCCGCCGCCGTAGACGCCCGGCACGGAGGCGGGGGCGGATTTGGCGGGCCGCCCCCCGAAATGGCGCTCGGCCGCCGCCACGATCGCCTCGTGGGTCACGGCCCCGGCGCCGGCGACGACGATGCGGTCCGGCGTGTATTCCCGGTCGAGATAGGCGCGGATGCCGGCCTCGTCGAAGCTCCGGATCGTCTCGGGCCGCCCGAGGATCGGCCGGCCGACCGGCTGGTCCGGGAAGGCGGCCTCCGTGAACGCGTCGTAGACCACGTCGTCGGGGGTGTCCTCGACGGCGGCGTATTCCTGCAGGATCACGCCCTTCTCCCGGGCGAGCTCGCCCGCGTCGAACACCGAATCGGTGAGGATGTCGCCGATCACGTCCAGGGCGAGGCCGGCATCCTCGCCCAGGACCCGGGCGGTGTAGCTCGTCCCCTCCGTGGAGGTGGCGGCGTTGATCTCGCCGCCGACATTCTCGATCTCCTCGGCGATCTTCTGCGCCGAGCGCGTCCGCGTCCCCTTGAACGCCATGTGCTCGATGAGGTGGGACAGGCCGGCCTCGTCGGCGCGCTCGTTGCGCGAGCCGGCCCCGACCCAGACGCCGAGGCTGGCGGTGGCGACCCCGGGCATCGGCTCGGTGACCACCGTGACGCCGTTGTCGAGCCGCGTGGTGCGCAGGGACGGCGAGGCGGCGTGCGTGGAGAAGTGCTGGTTCATCGACGGCTCGTCGTCGCGCGGGGTGCCGGATGCGGCGCGGGTCCCCTCTCCCGTGCGGGAGAGGGACAGGGTGAGGGGTGCGACCTCTCCGGACGGTTCTCGACCCTCACCCCAACCCTCTCCCGCTCGGGAGAGGGGGCTCGTCGCGCGACTCGCGCCAAGCTCACGCCCCCCTCGTGATGCGGGCGCGCTCGCGGATGAGCGTCTCCAGAGCGGCCTGGTCGTTGGCCACCCGGGTCAGGCGCTCGGGCCGGTCCATCAGGTCGGCGAGGTGCGGGGGCAGGGCGGGGCGCAGGCCGCCCGTGGCCTTGGCGACCGCGTCCGGGAATTTGGCGGGATGCGCGGTGGCGAGCGCCACCACGGGGGTCGCCGGATCCTGCTCCAGGAGCCGCCGCCCGGCCCGCACGCCGATGGCGCTGTGGGGGTCGAGCACCACCCCGGTGGCAGCCTGGGTCAGGGCGATTTCTTCCATCACGTCAGGCTCCGGCACCGCGACGGCGTCGAAGTCCGAGCGGACCGTGGCGAGAACCTCGGGGCTCAGCGAGAACCCGCCGGACTGCTTCAGCCCCGCCATCAGCCGCGACAGAGAGGAGGAATCGCGCCCCAGCGCCTCGAACAGCAGGCGCTCGAAGTTCGACGAGATCTGGATGTCCATGGAGGGCGAGGTGGTGGGCACCACGCCGCGCAGCTCGTAGGCGCCGTGCTCCAGGGTGCGCACCAGGATGTCGTTGGCGTTGGTGCCGATCATCAGCCGCCCGACCGGCAGGCCCATCTGCTTGGCGACCCAGCCGGCGAGCACGTCGCCGAAATTGCCGGTGGGCACCGCGAAGGAGACCGGGCGGTGCGGCGAGCCCAGCGCCACCGCGCTGGTGAAGTAGTAGACCGCCTGCGCGGCGACCCGGGCCCAATTGATCGAGTTGACGCCAGACAGCCGCACCGCGTCGGCGAAATCGGCGTGCTGGAACAGGGCTTTGACGAGGTTCTGGCAATCGTCGAACGTGCCGTCGACGGCCAGCGCGTGGACGTTCTGCGCCGGCACCGAGGTCATCTGCCGCCGCTGGACCTCCGAGACCCGCCCGTGCGGGTAGAGGATGAACACGTCGACCCGGTCGAGGCCGCCGAAGGCCTCCACGGCGGCCGAGCCGGTATCGCCCGAGGTCGCGCCCACGATGGTGGCACGGGCGCCGCGCTGGGTCAGCACGTGGTCCATGAGCCGCCCGAGCAGCTGCATCGCCACGTCCTTGAAGGCGAGCGTCGGCCCGTGGAAGAGCTCCAGCAGGAACAGGTTGTCGTCGAGCTGGGTCAGCGGGCAGACCGCCGGGTGGCGGAACGTCGCGTAGGCCGCGTCGATCATCCGGTCGAGGTCCGGACCGGCGACGTCGCCGTCGATCAGCGGGCGCAGTACGCACTTGGCGGCCTCCGCGTAGGGGCGGCCCGCCAGGGCGGCGATCTCCGGACGGCCGATCTGCGGCCAGGTCTGCGGCACGTAGAGCCCGCCGTCGCGGGCCAAGCCCGCCAGGAGCGCGTCCGAGAAGGAGAGCGGCGCGGCCGCGCCGCGAGTCGAGACGTGGAGCACAGGGTCCTCCGAGGGAAGGCGCTCCCTCTACACGATGCGGGCGGGCCTGTCGAAAGCTCCGGACGACGCGGCCGGTCCGCCCGGGGGGCCCGGCCTTTAACCGGGGCTGAACGGGCCGGTTCAGGGCCGGTTTCCCGGGCACGCCCTAGAGCCGGCGCACCCCGTGGCGCCCCAGCCGGCGGGGCGGATCGAGCCTCGGAGAGAGCCGACATGACCCGACTCATCGCCCTCGCGGGTGCCGCGGCGCTGCTGTGCGGCACCGCCGCCTTCGCGCAGGCCCCACCGCCGCCGCCCGGCGGCCCGCGGCCCGGCCCCGAGGCCGGCGCGCCACCCCGCCGCCGCCGCCCGGCGACCCGAGACGCGGCCCCGGGCCCGACGGGCCCCCGCCGCCACCTCCGCCGCCGCCGCCACCGCCGTCGCGGGCCGCCCATATCGTGCTGGAGCGCGGCGACGCGCGCCTCGACGTGAAATGCGCCGACGACGATTCGACGAAGGCCTGCGCCGACGTCGCCCTGCAGATGCTCGACAGGCTCGCGGCGTTCCGGCCCTGAGGCCGACAGGCCCGTGCCCGCCGCGACGGTGGCGGGCACCCCTCAGGCGCGCGCGCCGGGTGCCTTGACCAGGCGGCAGCCGGTGATGCGCCACTGCCCGTCCGCGTCCCGGGCGAGGCTGTACTCGGCCGTCCAGTCGATGCCGTACTCGTCCTGGATCGCCACCGACTGGACCACGCCCGCCTCGTCCGTGTCCCGCGCCTCGCCGAACACGAAGCTGCGGTGGCGGTAGACCGGACGATACTGGTTCCGGACCATGCCGATGAACAGGTCGGCATTCGGGAACAGGTCCCGGATCCCCGGCGCGGCCTGCTCGTAGGCGGTCTGCGCGTCGTCGCGGCCCAGCGCCTGCTCCTGCTTGGCGATCACCGCCCGGGCCGCCGCGCGCGCCGCCTCGTCGGCCACCGCCGGTCCCGCGAGGCCGAGGACGAGGAGCAGGACGGGCCACACGCGCATCGATGTCACTCCGGCAGGGTCGGATCGAGATTTATCATTGTCGTGTGAAGATGGTCTCCGCTCCGTCGACGGCAATCGATGCCCGACATCGCCGGTAATCTTGCCGCACGAAAGCTTGTCTCGGCGGGTCGGCGCGGCCGGACGGGACGCGCGCACGGGTTGAGCAGACATCGCGCCTCAGTTGTTCAAGCCGCTGGAAAGATAGGCATTTTCGCGCCGCACGGGCGCCGCGGGTTTGACCCTCCGCCGCGGTTTTGCGAGCCTCCGCGCGTCGACTCGGTTCCGGCGGAACCGACCGGACGGAGCGTGGGACGATGATGCAGAGCCATGCGGACGATCGCGCCGGCCCCCGAACCAGGCCGCCCTTGGACGCGATCCCGGACGCGGCCGCTCCGGACCGTGGAGCCGGGCCGGTGCCCGGAGCGGGGCCGGCGCCCGGAGCCGGGCCGGCCATGAGCGTCGGGGTGTTCATTCCGATCGGCAACAACGGCTGGCTGCTCTCGGAGAACGCCCCGCAGTACCGCCCGAGCTTCGCGCTCAACAAGGCGGTCACCCTGAAGGCGGAGGGCTACGGCCTCGACTTCGCCCTGTCGATGATCAAGCTGCGCGGCTTCGGCGGCAGGACCGAGTTCTGGGACCACAACCTCGAATCCTTCACCCTGATGGCGGGGCTCGCCGCCGTCACCACCCGGATCCGGCTGTTCGCCACCGCGGCGACTCTGTGCCTGCCGCCCGCCATCGTCGCCCGCATGGCCGCGACCATCGACTCGATCTCGGACGGGCGCTTCGGCCTGAACCTCATCACCGGCTGGCAGAAGCCGGAATACGACCAGATGGGCCTCTGGCCCGGGGATGAGTATTTTGCCAAGCGTTACGACTATTTAGCGGAGTATGCTCAGATTCTGCGCGATCTGTGGGAGACGGGTGTCAGCGACCGCAAGGGCACGTTCTTCCAGATGAACGATTGCCGGCTGAGCCCCCGTCCGCAGGCCCCCATGAAGATCATCTGCGCCGGCCAGAGCGGCGCCGGCCTGGCCTTCACGGCCCAGTACGCGGACTACAATTTCTGCTTGGGGAAGGGGCTCAACACGCCGACCGCCTTCGCCCCCGTGGTGGAGAAGCTGGCGGAAGCCAGCGCGCGGACCGGGCGGCGGGTGACGGCCTTCGCCCTGTTCATGATCATCGCCGACGAGACCGACGAGGCGGCGATGGCCACCTGGGCGCACTACAAGGCGGGTGCGGATTCCGAGGCGATCGCGTGGCTCGGCCTCCAGGGCGCGGCCGACACCAAGTCCGGCGGCGACACCAACGTGCGCCAGCTCGCCGACCCGGCCTCGGCGGTGAACCTCAACATGGGCACCCTGGTGGGCAGCTACGCCGGCGTGGCCGCGATGCTCGACGCCGTCATGACCATCGACGGGGTGGAGGGCGTGCTGCTGGTCTTCGACGACTTCCTCAAGGGCCTCGACGCGTTCGGGACGCGGATCCAGCCGCTGATGCGGTCGCGCCGGCACGTGACGGCGGCGCCGCTGCCCGAGGTGGCCTGATGGACGCCCCCGCCGGATATCGCGACCCGAACGGCCGCCACGGCGGCGTCATCCTGCCGGCCCGCCCGGAGCCGATCGCCTTCGATCCAGCGACCACGGTCCTGATCGTCGTGGACGTCCAGAACGCCTATGCCAGCCCGGGCGGCTACCTCGACCGGGCCGGCTTCGACGTGTCGGGCACGGGCCCGGTGATCGCCCGGATCGCCCGGGCGGTGGCGGCGGCCCGGGCCGCCGGCATTCCGGTCCTGTGGTTCCAGAACGGCTGGGACCCGGCCTATGTCGAGGCCGGAGGCCCGGGCTCGCCGAACTGGCACAAATCCAACGCCCTCAAGACGATGCGCCGGAATCCTGAAGCGAACACGCAGCTTCTCGCCAAGGGATCCTGGGACTACGCGCTGGTGGACGCCCTGAGGCCGGAGCCCGGCGACATCGTGATGGGCAAGCCGCGCTACAGCGGTTTCTACAACACGCCCCTCGACAGCACCCTGCGGGCCCGGGGCGTGACCACGCTGGTCTTCACCGGCATCGCCACCAACGTCTGCGTCGAGTCGACCCTGCGGGACGGGTTCCACCGGGAGTATTTCGGGATCGTGCTGGCCGACGCCACGCACCAGGCCGGGCCGGAGAGCCTGCACCACGCGGCGCTCGCCAATATCGAGACCTTCTTCGGCTGGGTCTCGGACGTCCCCGCCTTCGAGAGGGCCCTCGGGGCGCCTTCACCCGCTGCGGTTGACGCTGCCGGCGTCGACCTGGCCGGATAAGTGCATCGCGCATCCGGCCGGTGACCGGCAGGGTGCCCGAACGCCGCCGCGCTGCGGCCTCCCGCGCAGCCTGCAAGGGCCGGCCGACAGGTCGCGTGCGGGAGGCGCAGGGGAATGCCCAAGCAGGTCGTGATACCGCCGGGAACCGGCAAGCCGCTGGCCCCCTACGTGCCGGGCACGCTGGCCGACGGGGTCCTGTACGTCTCGGGCACGCTGCCGCTGGATGCGGATGCCCAGGTGGTCCATGTCGGCGATGCGGCGGCCCAGACCCGCCACGTGCTGGAGACCATCAAGGGTGTGGTGGAGGCCGCGGGCGGCACGATGGCCGACGTCACCTTCAACCACGTCTTCCTGGCGGACTGGGCCGACTATGCGGCGATCAACGCCGTCTACGCGGAGTATTTTCCGGGCGAGAAACCGGCGCGCTACTGCATTCAGTGCGGCCTCGTGAAGCCCGAGGCCCGCGTGGAGATCGCCTCCGTCGCCCATATCGGCCGCTGATGGCCAGGCGCGCGGCGGGGGCGGCCTCCCTCCATCACGCGGTGGCGGGCCCGGCGGACGGGCGGCCGGTGCTGCTCTCGCCGGGGCTCGGCGGCGGGGCCGGCTATTTCGCGCCGCAGATGGCGGCCCTGACCGCGCGGTTCCGGGTCGTCACCTACGACCATCGCGGCACCGGGCGCTCGCCCGGCCCCCTCGGGCCGGACCACGACATCCCCGCCATGGCGCGGGACGCGTGCGCGGTGCTGGACGAAGCCGGGATCGATCGGGCGGACGTGGTCGGCCACGCCCTGGGCGGCCTGATCGCCCTCCAGATGGCGCTGGACGCGCCCGACCGGGTCGGGCGGATCGTGGTGATCAACGGCTGGGATGCCCTGGACCCGGCCACGCGCCGCTGCTTCGCGGCCCGCCGGGCGATCCTGGCGGGGGGCGGCCCGGAGGCCTTCGTGCGGGCCCAGGCGATCTTCCTGTACCCGGCGCCCTGGCTCTCCGCGCAGGCCGAGCGCGTCGCCCGCGACGAGGCGCAGGCGCTGGCGCATTTCCCAGGCGCCGAGACCGTGCTGGCGCGCATCGCCGCCCTGGAGCGCTTCACGGTGGCGGAGCGTCTCGGATCGATCGGCCACGAGACCCTGGTGATGGCGGCCCGGGACGACGTGCTGGTGCCCTACACGCGGTCCGAGCGGCTGGCGGCGGCGCTGCCCAAGGCCCGGCTCGCCCTCGCCCCCGACGGCGGCCACGCCCACAGCGTCACCCGGCCCGAGGCGTTCAACCGGGCACTCTTGGACTTCCTCGACCGGGACTGAGCGTTTCTCCTACAGCCGCAGCGCGATCATCGGCAGCGCCACCGCGTCGAGAGCGGCGGCCAGCACCACGAGCAGGGCCGGCCAGCGCAGGGCCGCCGCGGTGCCGATCCGCCCCCGGGCGAAGGCCAGAATCGGCATCGGCGCCAGCGGCAGGAGGTCTCGGATCTGCAGCCCGCCGGGGCCGCCCGCCGGAGCGAGGGCCTGCGCCCCGACCATCAGCCAGAGGCCGAGCAGCGCGCCCCCCGAGAGCCACAGCCGCTCCGCCCGCGGGGGCAGGGGGCCGCGCCGCAGCGCGACCAGCGGCACCAGCAGCGCGACGGCCCAGAGCCCGGAGAGGAAACCGGGCAGCGGGACGGGCAGGGCCATGGGCCCGTGCCCGGCTCCGGCGGGGTGCGGCGTCCCGAGGCTCGCAGCCGAGAGGGCCGGCAGAAGGGCCGGCAGAAGGGCCGGCAAGAGGGCGAGTGCGGCGAGGGGCAGCCGCTCCCGGCAGGTGCGGGCAAGCCGTCCCGGCGGCGGGAACGGCACCAGCAGCATCCCGGCGAGGGGGGCGCAGGCCGGCCGCGCCAGCACCACCAGGGCGATCGCCAGCGTCGCTCCGGCGAGGCGCGCCGGCCTGTACCGGCCCGTCATCGGCCGGGGGCTGAGCAGCGCGGCGGCGAGGGCCGCCAGCGCGAGGACGAGCCCGTCCGGACCGGAGGCGGCCGCGAGGGAGGCCGGCCAGCACAGCAGCGCGAACAGCGCGGCCCGTCCCCGGGTCGCCACGGCCAGGGCGGCGACACCCAGGCTCAGGAACGCGGCGATGCGGGCGAGCCGGACGAAGGCATCGAGGGCGGACGGGGTCTCGCCGGGCTGACCGACCCACGCCAGCGCGAGGCAGACCGGGAGGCCGAGGCCCAGGAAGGCGCAGGCCCAGAACCGGCCGTCCCCGGCGAAGGTCAGGTTCACGGCCGCATCCGGTGCGGCGCCGCGGCCCCGGCCCGGCCGATGAGGCGGCAGGCGGATGTGACGGCGGATGTGAGCGGGGATGCGCGGAGGGCGCTTCGGGTCGCGTGCGGCATCGCCATCCCGCTCAGCCGGCCCGCTCAGCCGGCGGCCCGCGCGCGCGCGGACCCCAGGAGGTCCGGCACGAGCCCCGGCAGCGCCGCGGCCAGGAGGCCCGCCGCCCGCAGGACCTCCGCGGCCTCCCCGGGGGAGCGGCGGGCGAGGGCCAGGGCGAGCCGCAGGGGCACCTGCGCGCCGAAGCTCGCCGCCGTCAGGGCGAGGGCCGCGGCGACGCCGTGGTGCTTGCCGGCATAGAGGATCTGGCTGCGCAGGAAGTAGAACAGCCGCCGCGCCCGCACCTGCCGGGTCGTGCCCTGGCCGAGATGGCGGGCGACCGCCCCGGCCACGTGCCGCACGGAAAAGCCCGCCGCCCGGGTTCGGGCGCAGAGGTCGGCATCCTCCCAGTAGACGAAGAAGCGCGGGTCGAAGCCGCCGAGCATCCGGAACAGGTCGCGGCGGATCATCAGGAAGGCGCCCATCACCTGGTCGACGGCGCGGTCCGCGGCATGGTCCCATTCGAGGAGGAAGTGCGGCCGCAGGAGGCCGAGGCGGTCCAGCGCCAGGGCGCGGCCGAGGAGGCCCAGCGCCGAGGGGGTCCGGGCGCAGGAGCGCGCGGTCCGCCCGTCGGGTTCGACGAGGCGCGCGCCGACGATCCCGGTCCGCGGGTCGGCCATCAGCGCGGCCAGAGCCACGCCGAGCGCGTCGGGCGCGACCTGCGTGTCCGGGTTGAGGAACAGGATCGCGGGGGCGTCGCCGGCGGCGGCGCCCTGGTCGCAGGCCCGGCCGAAGCCGAGATTCGTGGCGTTCCGGATCAGCCGGAGCGGGCGGGGCAGGGCGGGCAGGGTCTCGATGGAGCCGTCCGTCGAGGCGTTGTCCACCACGGTGACCTGCACGGCCGCGGCGTCCTGCGCGGCCGCGAGGCTCGTGAGGCAGGCGCGCAGCAGCCCGCCGCCGTTCCAGTTGACGATCACCACGTCGAGGGCAGGGCGGTCGGTCACGGCAGATCTCTCGGCTCATCTCTGGGCAGATCCCGGGGCGGCCCGAGGCGCCCGAGGGCGCCATCGCGGGCGGCCGCGAGGAGCCTGAGCAGCACGGCGGGCCGCCAGCCCGAATCCGCCCAGTACAGCCCGGCCTGGAGCGGCAGGTAGGCGGCCTGGGCGAGCTTCCAGCGCAGCGGCACGTGCGGCAGCCGCCACGCGTAGATCGCGTTGCGCAGATAGGTCCCCATGCGGAACAGGGGCTGGCGCGGCATCGCGATCCCGAAGGCGCGGATCGTCCCGCCGCCGACGCGGTGCGGGATCGCGACGGCGCGGGTCTGGTAGCAGCTGTAGCCGAGGCTCCAGGCGCGAAAGCACCATTCGAGCTCGACCCCGTCGATGAAGAAGTCGCCGCGGAAGGGCCCGACCCGGGCGAAGGCGGCGAGGTCGACGAGCGAGCCCGAAGTCGCCAGGAACTGCACCGGGGCGAGGTCGCCATGCCCCGGCGCGCCGGGACGGGGCGGGTAGGCGGGCGCCTTGTGGCCGGGCGCCGGGGCCGGGGCCGGGCCCACCACCGCCGCCGGGATCCCGGCCGCCCGCAGCCGGTCCTGGGCCGTCAGCAGCGCGGCGGCGAGATCTCCGGGCGGTTCGGCATCCTGGTCGAGGAGGAGGAGGGCCCCGGCGCCCGCGGCCTGGGCGGCCGCGGCGATCCGGTTGAGCGCCTCGGCGATGCCGAGATTCGTCCCCTCCGACAGCAGCGTGACGCCGGCCCGGGCGAGGCGCTCCGCCGCCCCGGCGGGGAGGCCGCCATTGTCGAAGGCGATCACCGCCGCGAAGCCGGCCGAGGCCAGGGCGCACAGGCGCTCCACCTGTTCCGGACCCGGCCGGAACAGGGTGACCCCGAGCATGAGGCGGCTGAGCCGCGGGTCAGGCACCGGTCGCGTCCCGGCGGCGATCGCGATCCCTCACGCCTGTTCCACCGCGGCGGTCGCCGCCTCCAGCGCGGCCGTGACGGCGGCGGCCTGCTCGGCGCTGAGCGGACCGCGGGCGAGCCGCATCTGCAGGGCGAGCTTCAGACCCTCCTGAGCGCGCACCACCGAGGGCGGCGGACCGTCGCCCCGGGCGGCCTCGGCCTCCGCCATCCGGGCGAGGATCGCGTCGAGGACCGGGCGGTTGCCGTCCAGGACGGACTGCCCTTCCGGCGTGATCGTGTGCAACCGCTTGGTGCCCTCCCCGGGGGTGACCGTGACGTGCCCGAGCTCCTCCAGCAGGGTGAGCGTCGGGTAGACCGTCCCGGGGCTCGGGCTGTAGGCGCCCCCGACCCGCTCCTCGATCGCCTTGATGATCTCGTAGCCGTGACGCGGCTTCTCGGCGATCAGGTGCAGGATGACGAGGCGCAGGTCGCCGTGGGCGAAGAAGCGCGCGAGGTCGCCCCGGCCGCCCCGGCCGAACATCCGGCGCTCCCCGGGTCCGCGACCGTGGTGGCCGTGCGGACCGTGCCGCCCGCGGGGATCGCCCCCCATCGGACCGCGATGGGCGCGGACGCGGAAGGCATCGAAGGGATCGGCGTGGAGGACATCCGGGCGGTGTGGGCGCATGATTTTCGACTCGATTTCGATATGTCTAAATATAAGATATATCGAAAACCGGATGCCCGCAAGGCGCCTGCCTCCGACCCGCGAGGCAGCCATCCTGGGCGGACGGTGCCGGCGACCCACGGTTTACGGATTCCGCCGGTTCCGTTAGTGCGACAGGTGTCCGACAGGATGACCGCTCCCGCGCCGCCTTGCGCCCCCGACGCTGCCCGCCAGCTGCCGCCCATGACCCGATCAGAGCCC
Source organism: Methylobacterium sp. XJLW (assembly GCF_003254375.1). Lineage (NCBI taxonomy): Bacteria > Pseudomonadati > Pseudomonadota > Alphaproteobacteria > Hyphomicrobiales > Methylobacteriaceae > Methylobacterium > Methylobacterium sp. XJLW. The sequence goes on from NZ_CP016429.1 coordinate 5,065,704, forward strand.
CGCGCCTCGACCGCGCCCGCCCGGCGGGCGGCCGATGGATGCCGCGCCTCGTGACGGCCCGCGGCGAACGCCCCTCCGCAGAGTCCTGAGATGCGCCGCGGCTCCGACGGGACCGGCCGGACCTCGGCCCTGACGCGGATGCGGCGCCGCCTCGGCCGGCTGCGCGATCCGCTGGCCAAGCCGGCGGCGCTGCACCGCCGCTGGGCCGGTGCGGCGACCGGTGCGGATCTCGAGGCGCGCCTGATCGGCGCCCTCGCCCCGCATGTCGACGCGGCCTTCTACGCGAGCTGGTACGGGATCACGGCCGATCCGGTGCGCGACTACCTCGTCCACGGCTGGCGTGAGGGCCGCGACCCGCGCCCCGACTTCGACTCCGCCGCCTACCTCGCCGACCGCCCCTACCTCGCCCGGGCCGGCATCAACCCGTTCCTGCACGCCCTCACGCGCCGGCGCGCCCGGGCCGGCGGCGAGGGTGGCGGCGAGGGTGGCGGCGAGGGCAGCAACGCGGGCGGGGCGGCCGGCGCGCCCCTGCCCAAGCCCGACACGGCCCAGGCCGAGCGCCTCGCCCGCCGCCTCGTGGACAGGGCCTTCTACCTGGCCAACAACCCCGACCTCGCCGCCGCCGGCGTCGATCCGGTCGACCACTACATGGCCTCCGGCTGGCGCGAGGGCCGCGAGCCGGCACCGCAGTTCGACACCCTGGCCTACTGCCTCACCCGCGGCTTCACCTTCGCCACCCAGAACCCGCTGGTGCACTACGTCCGCAACGGCGGACCCGCCCGGCCGGACCCGGACGCGGCGCTGGCCCTGCGGATGGAGACCCTCGCCCCTACTTCGACGCCGCCCATTACCGGCAGCGCCTGCCCGGCCCCAGGCCGAGGCGCTGGCCGGGGCCTCGGACGCCGCGCTGCTGCGCCACTACGTGGCGGAGGGCTGGCGGGCGCGGGTCAGCCCGCGGCCGGACTTCGACCCGGCCGGCTTCGTGCAGGCCCGCGCGGGCAGCCGGGCGGTCGGCGACGACCCGTTCTTCCGCTACGTCGCCGAGACCCGGCTGTCCGGGGGCGCGCCGTTCGCCGAGCCGCACCGGCTGAACCTGCCGGCGGTGGATGCGGACTGGTACCGGGCGACCTACCCGGACGTGGGCGGGCGGGAGCCGTACCTGCACTTCGCCGAGGCGGGCTGGCGGGAGCTGCGCGACCCGGGGCCCGGGCGCTCGACGCTGGCCGCGCTGCTGGGCGTCTGCGGCCTGCGCCCGGCGCGGGCGCCGATCGCCGATACGGGCTGGCTGGGGCGATCGGGCAGGCGGCCTGCGACCGGGACGGGCTCCTGGACCTGCAGGCGCGGCTGGTGGCGGGGCATTTCGACCACGGCTTCTACCGGGCGCGCTACGGGCTGTCAGAGGCGGACGACGCCGTGCGCGACTATTGCGACACCGGCTGGCGGAACGGCCGCAACCCCAGGCCGGATTTCGACGGACAGGCCTATTGCGACGCGCATCCCGGGGTGCGCGAGACCGGGCTGGCGCCCCTCGTTCACGTCCTCGCCACGGCCCTCCTGCACGGCGCCGACATCTCGGCCGGTGCCTTCCACCCCCGCTACGGCACGCCGGATTCGCGGGCGGCGGCGCTGGCCGACGAGGCCCGCCTGATCGCGCCGTTCTTCGACGCCGCCTTCTACGCCAAGCGCAACCCCGACGCCGCCGACGCCCCCGGCGGACCGCTCGCTCATTTCGTCGCCTACGGCCAGCACGAGGGGCGCGATCCGAGCGCGACCTTCTCCATCGCGTTCTACAGGGAGACCTACGGCCATCTCCTGGGTGCGGGGGAGTCGCCGTTCCTGCACTACGTGCGCACGGGCCGGGCCGCCGGGCTGATGGCCGCCCCCGAGGATCTCGGCACCTACCCGCCGATGGAGGCCCCCGCGCCCGACGCATGGGACCGCCTGCCCGGGCCCTGCCCATCGACCAGGCCCGGGTCGTCGTGATCGTCCCGGTCTACAAGGGCCGCGGCGAGACCCTGCGCGCCCTCCACGCCTGCCTGTCCCAGCCCAGGCCACCCCTTCACCCTGCTCGCCGTCAACGACCGCTCCCCCGACCCGGAACTCACCGCAGACCTCGCCCGGCTCGCCGGCCGCGGCCTGTTCCACCTCGTCGAGAACGAACGCAACCTCGGCTTCGTCCGCTCGGTCAACCGCGCCCTCGGCCTGCGCCAGGGCCGCGCCGTCGTCCTGCTCAATTCCGACGCGCAGGTCTTCGGCGACTGGCTCGACCGGCTCGTCGCCCACGCAGACCCCAAGGTCGAACCCGAGGCCGCCCCAGGGCCGAACCTGAGGCCGAACCCGGGGCGGGGCTGCGCGTGGGCAGCGTCACGCCGCTGTCCAACAACGCCACGATCTGCTCCTACCCGCGCTTCAACGCCAACAACACCATGCCGCTGGAGATCGACCGCGCCGATCTCGACCGCATGGCCGCGCAGGTCAACCGCGGCCACGCCGTGCCCGTGCCCACCGGCGTCGGCTTCTGCATGTACATGACCGCCGCCGCGCTCGACGCCGTCGGCACCCTCGACGCCGAGGCCTTCGGCAAGGGCTACGGCGAGGAGAACGACTGGTGCCTGCGCGCCATCAAGGCGGGCTTCGTCAACCTGCTCGCCGAGGACGTGTTCGTCTACCATGCCGGCCAGATCTCGTTCGGGCTCGACGAGGGCGGCGAGTACGTCCAGGGCCAGGCGGCCCTGCTGGCCAAGCACCCCGACTACCCGGCCCGGGTCGGCCAGTTCGTCCAGGCCGATCCCGGCCGGCGCGGGCGGGCGCGGCTCGACCGGGCGCGGCTGGCCCGGCACTTCGCCGGCCGGGCGCTCCTGTACGTGACCCATTCCTGGGGCGGGGGCATCCAGCGGCACATCGACGACATGGTCGCCCAGGCCCGGGCCGAGGGCCTGAGCGTCGTGCTCCTGCAGATCGACCGGACCCGCAACCTCGAGGTCCACGTCGCCTACCGCAGCCCCGAATTCCTGTACCTGCCCAACCTCGACAGCCTGTACCTGCCGCGGGACGCGGACGAACTCGCCGGCTTCATCGCAGAGCTGGCGCCGGTCCTGATCCACGTGCACTCGCTGGCGGGGCTGCGCTGGGCGGCGGCGCGGGCGCTGATGGATCGGGTGGCGGGGTCGGGCCGGCCCTACGCCTGGACGCTGCACGACTACTCGCCGGTCTGCCACCGCAACCACCTGGTGCAGCCGGACGGGCGCTATTGCGGGCTGGCGCCGGTCAGCGCGTGCCGGGCCTGTCTGGCTTCGGACGCGGACGGGTTCGAGGAGCCGGATCCGGGGGAGCGGCGGGCGGCGTTCGGGGCGTTCCTGGCGGGGGCTTCGCGGGTGTTCGCGCCGTCCGCCGACACGGCGGGCCGGATCCGGGGCGTGTACCCGGATCTCGCGGTCACGGTCCGGCCGCATGTCGAGCCGGAGCGCAGCGTGCGCTCCACCGCCCTGCAGCGGCCCGGACGCGTCCGCCGCGTCGCGGTGCTCGGCGCGATCAGCGCCACGAAGGGCGGGCTGTTCCTGCAGGCGCTGGCCACCGACGCGCAGGATCGGAAGCTGCCTTTGCGCTTCTCGATCGTGGGCTTCTCCGACCCGGCCCTGGCCGTCGGCCTGGAGCAGGTCGGGGTCGCCCAGACCGGGCGCTACGCCGGCGACCACGAGGCCCTGGACCTGGTCTGGCGGGTCTCGGCCGACCTGGTCCTGTTGCCGGCGATCTGGCCGGAGACCTACTCGTACGCGCTGACGCTGGCGCTGCGCACCGGCCTGCCGGTGGCGGCCTTCGACCTCGGCGCACCGGCCGAGCGGCTGCGCGCCTATCCGAACGGCCACCTGCTGCCCTGCGCCCTCGTCACCGACCCGGCCGCCTTCAACGACCGGCTGCTCGCCCTCGACGTCTCGGATGCGGGGCGATTCTCCGGACCGATCCGGGCCGCCGTCTACGGCGACCTGCTGCACGATTATTATGGCCTGGACCCGGCACCGGCCGGGTCGGAACGCCGCCGCATCGACGAGGACGCCGCATGATCTCCGTCAACGAGGACATGAAGCAGGAGATGCTGCGGCGCGGCATCTCGGTGCTGCATCCGGCTCCGTTCGGACTGCCGGAGGACTGCACCTTCGAGCCACCGTGCAGCATCAAGTGGATGGGCATCGATTACTGCCTCACCATGGGAGCCTTCTCGTACGCGGTGAGCGGCTACTATTTCGGCGCGGACATCGCCCGCTACTGCTCGATCGGCGAGAGCGTCCAGGTCGGGCGCGGCAGCCACCCGGTCCATTGCGGCTCGACCTCGCCGCTGTTCTACACGCACCACTCGGCGGTGTTCGACCGCCTGGACCCGCGGGCGGAGGATTACGAGATCTGCGGCCCCTATCTGTGGCCCAAGCGCGTGCGCATCGGCAACGACGTCTATATCGGCCACGGCGCCTTCCTGATGCCCGACATCACGATCGGCGACGGGGCGATCATCGGCGCCATGGCGGTGGTGACCAAGGACGTGCCGCCCTACGCGATCGTGGCCGGCAGCCCGGCCCGGATCGTGAAGATGCGCTTCCCCGACGCGCTGATCGAGCGCTACCTGAAGGTGCAGTGGTGGCGCTACGCCTTCTGGGACCTGCGCCAGTGCTCGATCACCGACCCGGAGAAATTCCTCGACGCCGTGGAGGAGCGGATCGCCGGCGGGATGCAGGAATACCGGCCGGACCTGATCCCGATCCAGTCGCTGCTGCCGGGCGCCTGAGGTCCGGGGCGCCGCGACGGCCCGTTCCCTCCGGCCGATCGGCAGAGAGCCCGGGGCACGGTACGCTCACCCCGCCAGCACCCGGGCGGCCGCGTCTCCGAGCGCCCGCACCCCGAGGGCGAGGTCGGCGTCGCTCGTATCCTCCGCCCAATGGTGGCTGATGCCGCCGATCGAGGGCACGAACAGCATCGCGGCCGGCAGGATCCGGGCGACGTTCTGCGCGTCGTGTCCGGCCCCCGAGGGCATCACCTGCCATCCGCCGGGGCAGACCCGCTCGGCGGCCTCCGAGAGGGCGCGCATCAGGTCCGGGTCGCAAGGGGCGGGGATCGCCTTGGAGAGAGCCGTCAGCGTCGCCGGGCAGCGCTCGCGCCGGTTCGATTCGCGCACCAGCGCCTCCAGGCAGGCCTCCATCCGCTCCAGCACCGGCATCGCCACGTCGCGGAACTGGAAGAACACCTCCGCCCGGCCCGGGATGATGCTGAAGCCGCCGGGATCCAGGGTGATCCGCCCGGTGGTCCAGGTGCTGCGCGGGCCGCAGACCTTCGGAAACGCCTGGTCGATCGCCGCCAGGAGCCGCACCGCCGAGAGGCCCGCGTCCCGGCGCTCCGCCATGGTGGTGCCGCCGGCATGGTCCTGGTTGCCCTCGAACACGATCCGGAACTGCCAGATCGCCACGATGCCGCTCACCACGCCGAGATGCAGGCCGGCGGATTCGAGCTGCGTGCCCTGCTCGATATGCATCTCCAGGAAGCCGCGGTAGCGGCCCGGATCGAGCCGCATCCGGGGCAGGCCGGCCAGGCCCGCGGCTTCGAGCGCCGCGCGCAGGGGGGTGCCGTCGGTGCGGTTGCGGGCTTCGTCGATCTCGGCCTCGGTCAGGTCGCCGATCGCCGAGCGGCTGCCCAGGAAACCGCCGGAGAAATGCCCCTCCTCGTCCGCGAAGGCGACGACGTCGACGGGCAGGCCGGCCCGGGCCAGCGCCACCCCGGCCACGACCCCCAGCGCCCCGTCGAGCCAGCCGGCCTCGTTCTGGGTCTCGATATGGCTGCCGACCAGGAGATGCGGGCCGGGGCCGCGGTGGCGCCCCAGCACGTTGCCGATCCCGTCGATGGAGGCCGCGAGCCCGCAGGCCTCCAGCTTGGCCATCAGCCAGCGGCGGGATTCCATGTCCTCGGGCGAGAAGGTCGGCCGGTGGACGCCGGTGCGGAACCGGCCGATCTCGCGCAGGGCGTACAGGTCGGCCAGGAAGGCGCGGGTGTCGATCTCGATCATGCGGGGCCCGGATGCTGGAGGGCGCCCCCCTGCAAGCCGCATGCGCCTTCCTATTCCGCCGCCGCAGGTCTCCAGTCCGCCGGCTGCGTCCCCGCCATCCAGGCGGCGAGGTCGGTCCGGGCCCGGTCGGTGAGCGCGCGCTTCTTCAGCGCGGCCTTCTCGGGCCCGCGCAGGCGCCGGCCGGTCTCGTTGCGGGGGGCCTGCGCGAGCGGCGGGAACAGGCCGAAATTGACGTTCATCGGCTGGAACGAGCGCGGGGCGTTGGCCTCGCCGTCCGCCGCGACGTGGCCGCCGGTGATGTGGGCGATGAGCGCGCCGAGGGCCGTCGTCTGGGGCAGGGGGGCGAGGGGCCGGCCGGCCGCCTCGGCGACGGCGAAGCGGCCGGCCATCAGCCCGACCGCGGCACTCTCCACGTAGCCCTCGCAGCCGGTGATCTGGCCGGCGAAGCGCAAGGCGGGCCGGGCCTTCAGCCGGAGGGTGGCGTCGAGGAGGCGCGGGCTGTCGAGATAGGTGTTGCGGTGCAGGCCCCCGAGGCGGGCGAACTCGGCCCGCTCCAGGCCGGGGATCGTGCGGAAGATCCGGACCTGCTCGGCATAGGTCAGCTTCGTCTGGAAGCCGACCATGTTGTAGAGGGTGCCCAGCGCGTTGTCCTGGCGCAGTTGCACGATCGCGCAGGGCTTGACCAGCGGGTCCCGCGGGTTGGTGAGCCCCACGGGCTTCATCGGGCCGTGGCGCAGGGTCTCGGGCCCGCGCTCGGCCATCACTTCGACGGGCAGGCAGCCGTCGAAATAGGGCGTGCCCTCCCATTGCTTGAACCCGATCTTCTCGCCCGCCACGAGGGCGGCCACGAAGGCGTCGTACTGCTCCCGGTTCATCGGGCAGTTGAGATAGTCCGCCCCCGTGCCGCCCGGCCCCGGCTTGTCGTAGCGGGACTGGAACCACGCCACCTCCATGTCGATCGAGTCGCGGTGGACGATGGGCGCGATGGCGTCGAAGAAGGCGAGGGATTCGGCCCCGGTAAGCCCCCGGATCCCCTCGGCGAGGGCGGGTGCGGTGAGCGGGCCGGTGGCGACGATGCAGGGGCCCCACGCCTCCGGCGGCAGCCCCTCGACCTCCCCGCGGACCAGGGTCACGTTGGGGTGCTGCTCCAGGGTCCGGGTCACCGCCGCGGAGAACCCCTCCCGGTCGACCGCCAGCGCCCCGCCCGCCGGCACTTGATTGGCGTCGGCCGCCCGCATGATCAGCGAGCCGAGCGTGCGCATCTCCTGATGCAGCAGCCCGACCGCGTTGCCCTCCGGGTCGTCCGACCGGAAGGAATTCGAGCAGACGAGCTCGGCGAGCCCGTCGGTCTGATGGGCCTCGGTGCCGCGCACGGGGCGCATCTCGTGGAGCACGGCGCGATGGCCGGCCTCGGCCACCTGCCAGGCGGCCTCGGATCCGGCGAGGCCGCCGCCGACGATATGGATGGTCTGTGTCATGCCTGAAAATAGCGAAGGACCGCCGCCCGGATCAACGGGCAACGGTCCTTCACGGCGTTCGGCTCGGACGCTGGGATCAGACGCGGGCGACGCCGCGGATCTCGCTGCGGTTGATGCCGAGATCGGCCAGGTCGCGGTCCGACAGGCGGGACAGCTGGGAAACGGTGTCGCGGTACCGGAGATAGGCGCGGACGCGGCTCAGGACGCTACGGGCGGCGGACATGGTGTGCTGTGACCTCTGTTCGAGCAGACGACGGCGCCTCATTGCGCATCGCTGCCTCTTGTTGGTGCAACGCACATATAATCCCGCCGCAGCGCAGCAGGAGTCGCAAGGTCAAGCATCAGACCTGCGGAAAGTGCATACCGAGCTTAAGAAACCGGCAAGGTTTCCAAATGGTCATTCTTTGTGCGCATGCAGGCCCCGGAAAGCCTCCCACAACGCGCGACGGGCGCCCCGCCGGTCGGCGGGACGCCCGTCATGCCGTTCGAATCGCCCGGCGCGAGGCTCAGTAGAACGGGCGCGGCCCGTAGAAGCCGTAGGGCCGGTAGAACGGCCGCGGCCGGTAATAGCCGCCATAGCCACCATAGTAGATCGGCCGCCGCCAGTATCCGTAGGGCCGGGGCCCCCAGTTCGGCCGGCAGATGCCCCAGGGATTCGGGTGGAAGCCGGGGCCGCAGCCCCCGGCCGCCTCGGCGGTGCCCGCGAGCCCGAGGCCGCCGGCGATCGCGGCGGCCATCACGAGCGCCTTCGCGCGCGGTGCGCTCAGAACCGTCATGACTGGATCTCCTCAACGCTTCCGGCGGATCGGGAGCCGGTCGTTGCAGATTCGACGCCGCCACCTGAACAGTCGCTGAGCCGTAAGTTGTGCCCGGTACAGGCCCAAGACGGCACCCAAGACGGCACCCACGACGGCACCCACGACGGCACCCGCGGCGACGCCGCCCGGAGCGCGACGGCTGCGCGCTCCGGGCGGCCTCAGTGCAGCGAGGGCGTGCGCAGGAACCGCTCCCGGTCTCCGGAGACGAGAGCGAGCTTCACGCCGCGCCCCTCGCGGCGGACCGTGAGGGGCACCCGCACCCCGGCCTCGCCGAGCGCCCAGACGCTGCGGAACAGGGCGGCGAGATCGGCCACCGGCTCGCCGGCCACCGCCTCGATCACGTCGCCGGCCTGGAGGCCGCCGGTCTCGGCCGGACCGTTATCGGCGAGGCCCATCACGACGATGCCCTCCTCGCTCTCGGTGGCGTAGAGGCCGAGCCAGGGGCGCGGCGGCCGGTTGGCCCGCCCGCGCGTGGCGAGGTCCTCGAGGATCGGCGTCAGCAGGTCGATGGGCACCACCATGTTGATCGGCCGCGCCGCGCCGGCGCCGCCCTGCTGCAGCTGCAGCGAGCCGATGCCGAGCAGGTCGCCCTGGGGACCGATCAGCGCGGTGCCGCCCCAATGCGGGTGCGCGGGGGCGGTGAACAGCGCCTCGTCGAGGACGTATTCCCAGTAGCCGGCGAATTCCTGCCGGGCCACGACCTCGACGGCGACGCAGCGCTGGCGCCCGCCCGCCCCCGCCAGCACGGCCCGGTCGCCGGTCTTCAGCCCGGCCGAGCGGCCGAGCGGGAGGGCCGGCACGCCGAGATCGCCGAGCGCCTGGACCAGGCCGAAGCCCGTGGCGGCGTCGAAGCCGAGGACGTGGCCGGGCACCGAGCGGCCGTCCCGGGTGGTGAGCCAGACGCTCTCGGCCTCGGTGACGAGGTAGCCGATGGTGAGCACGAGACCGTCCTCGCGGATCACCACGCCGTTGCCGGCGCGCTCGGTGCCGAGCGTCTCGGCGGTGAACGCGCTCTCCGGGATCCGCGCCGACAGGGCCAGCACGGCCGAGAGCGCCCGGTCGAGGTCGTAGCCGTAATCCGCGGGCCTGGGCTGGGCCTGCGCGGGGATCTTCCACTCGCCCTGCGTCGCCATGACTTTCCTTCGGCTCGTCCGCCTGCGCTCCGGTCGGCGCCGGAGCCGCGCCATCGGCACACCATAGGATGTCAGCGCCGCCCGCGTCACCCGCGGTCGGTTGCGACCCATGGAACGGGCCCGTTCGGGGCGGCCCGCGGCGGGGCCGGCACAACAAAAAACCGCCCGGCGGTGCCGGGCGGCGCGCCGTCCCGGAGGACGGCCTGTCGGAGATCCGGGCGTCCCCGCCGCGCGGCGGGGAGCCCGGTGTCTCGGGTTGGTCTCAGTACTTGCGGACCAGGGCCGCCGGGACCGGCGAGGCGGCCGGGGCCGGCGAGTAGAGCGGCACGATGAACCGGATCCAGCCGTCGGTGGAGTAGTTGTCGCGGGTGCGGCCGAAGGCGTTGGTGTACTGCGCGCCGGTCACGACGTCGCGGGCGACGTAGGCCTGGACGGTGAAGATCTTGAAGTCGTAGCCGACGAGGCCGCCGATGGCGAAGCGGCCGCGGTTGCCGGCCGCCGCGCTGGCCTGGCTGATGTCGAAGTTGTAGGTGCCGTAGGCGATCGGGCCGATCTCGAAGTTGCCGAACTTCTTCGTCGCGGTGAGGTCGAAGTTCAGGGCGTCCGAGAGGCGGATCGGGCCGATGGCGGCGCCGACCTGGCCGGGGAAGCGGCCGGGCGAGTCGTAGATGTTGGCGGTCAGGTTGGCGGTGATGTTCCAGCCGTCACCGGTGTAGCTGCCGGCGATGCCGAAGCGGTAGGTGTTGGAGGAGAGCTGCGGCAGGACCGGGGTGGCCGTCGTGCCGTTCGCGGTGATGATCGAGCCGCGGTCGCCGTTCAGGTCGTTCAGGTAGGCGCCGCCGAGCAAGCTGACGCCGAAGTTGTTGCCGAGGTCGAAGGCCCAGATGCCGCCGACGAAGGTGCCGACGTTGATCGAGATGTCCTTGTTGCGCACGCCCGCCGGGTTGCGGGTGAAGGCGAACACGGTCGGGGGCGCCACGAGCAGCTCGACGCGGCCGCCGAACGGCACGAACGGGGTCGACCAGACCAGGACCGGGATGTTGACGGCCGTGTCGGGCGAGTTTGGCGCGTCGGTGCGGCGGTAGGTGAACGTGTTGATCGCGTAGAGGCCTTCCGGCAGCGGCGCGCCGACGGCGAGGCCGACCTGCTCGCCGGGAACCGTGGTGGTCTGCGCCTGGGCGATCGTCGAGGTCATGCCGACCGTGAGCGCGACCGCGCCGGCCGCGAGCCAGTTCTTCATCATTTTCTCATTCCTTCCCAAGGTCCCACGGCTTCCGTCCCGCATTCGGCACTTCCTTGCCGGTCTGCTCGCCAATCGCGGCTGCCGGCTTCGGACCTACCGAGCGCCCCCACGGAGCCTGCCCGTCTCAACGTCTGCGACTATTCTACAGAGACCTGCGGAAAGACAGTGGAATGCTCGCCGAAACGCCACAACCGGCTGAACCGTTGCGCAAAAGCCGCATTTTTGCGGCGATGCAACACTGTCCACAGACCCTGCCCAAACGGGGGGTCCGGCAAAATATCGTTGAATGGTCAAGCTGTTGTCGCGCCGGGGCACGGGAGAATCCGGCAAGGCCGGGGAGGTGATCGGGCAGGCCGCCGGGCGGGCCGCCCGGCCGGGATCCGGACCGGAATCCGGCTTCGAACCGGCCCGCGGCTGGCCCGAACCGGCGCCCCGCGGCTCGAATCACCGCCCGGCCGGGCGGATATGCGGACGGCACCCGGCAGAAACTGCCGCGCCGGCCTGCGATCGGGCCGGTCCGAACCGCCTGCCTCGTCCCGTCGGGCTCGCGGATTTGCGCGTCCCCGGAGGGGCCGATCCTCCGGGGCCGCGCGTCCCGCCCGTCCCGTGTGGGGGAGGGCCCGCGGCCGGCCCTGTCGCCGGTGCGTCCGACGCCGCAGCTTACCCGGAAGGTTTGGCGCGCTACTCGGCGGCGCGGCCTCGGCGCGCGGGCGCCGCGGGGCGCCGCTCCAGCACCTCGCGCAGGAACCGGCCGGTATGGCTGGCCTTGGAGCGGGCGATCTCTTCCGGCGTGCCCTGCGCCACGACCCGGCCGCCGCCGTCGCCGCCCTCGGGACCCATGTCGATCACCCAGTCGGCGGTCTTGATCACTTCGAGGTTGTGCTCGATCACCACCACGGTGTTGCCCTGGTCGACCAGCTCGTGGAGCACCTCCATGAGCTTGGCGACGTCGTGGAAGTGCAGGCCGGTGGTCGGCTCGTCGAGGATGTAGAGGGTGCGCCCCGTGGCGCGCTTCGACAGCTCCTTGGAGAGCTTCACCCGCTGCGCCTCGCCCCCCGACAGGGTCGTGGCCTGCTGACCGACATGGACGTAGTGCAGGCCGACCCGCTTCAGGGTCTCGAGCTTGTCGCGGATCGCCGGCACCGCCTTGAACAGCTCGGCCGCCTCCTCGACGGTGGAATCGAGCACGTCGGCGATGGACTTGGCCCGGTACTTCACCTCCAGGGTCTCGCGGTCGTAGCGCTTGCCCTTGCAGACGTCGCAGGTGACGTAGACGTCGGGCAGGAAGTGCATCTCGATCTTGATGACGCCGTCGCCCGAGCAGGCCTCGCAGCGCCCGCCCTTCACGTTGAACGAGAAGCGCCCCGGCTGGTAGCCCCGCGCCTTGGCCTCGGGGAGGCCCGCGAACCAGTCGCGGATCGGCGTGAAGGCGCCGATATAGGTGGCGGGGTTCGAGCGCGGCGTGCGCCCGATCGGCGACTGGTCGATGTCGATGACCTTGTCGAGGTGCTCCAGCCCCTCCAGCCGTCCGTAGGGGGCCGGGTGCTCCAGGGCGCCGTTCAGCTTCTTGGCGATCGCCTTGTAGAGGGTGTCGATCACCAGGGTGGACTTGCCGCCCCCCGAGACGCCGGTGATGCAGGTGAAGGTGCCGAGCGGGATCTCGACATCGACATCCTTCAGATTGTTGCCCCGGGCGCCGAACAGGCCGAGCTTGCCCTTGCGGCCTTTTCGGCGCGCGGTGGGCGTCCGGACTGCCATCTCGCCCGTGAGGTATTTCGCGGTGAGCGAGGCCGGGTTGGCCAGGACCTCGGCGGGCGTCCCCTGGGCGATGATCTCGCCGCCATGGATACCGGCGCCCGGGCCGACATCGACCACGTAATCGGCCTGCAGGATCGCGTCCTCGTCGTGCTCGACCACGATCACCGAATTGCCGAGGTCGCGCAGGCGCTTGAGCGTGCCGAGCAGCCGCTCGTTGTCGCGCTGGTGCAGGCCGATCGACGGCTCGTCCAGGACGTAGAGCACGCCGGTGAGGCCGGAGCCGATCTGCGAGGCCAGCCGGATGCGCTGGCTCTCGCCGCCCGAGAGGGAGCCGGAGCCGCGGGCGAGCGTCAGGTATTCGAGGCCGACATCCACCAGGAAGCTCAGCCGGTCGCGGATTTCCTTGAGAATTCTGACCGCGATGGCGTTCTGCTTCGCCGTCAGCTTCTCCGGCAGCTCCGAGAACCAGCGATGCGCCTCACTGACTGAGAGGGCCGTGACATCGGCAATGTCGGCCATGGCGACCTTCACGGCGAGCGCCTCGGGCTTCAGCCGCTTGCCGCCGCAGGCGGCGCAGGGCGTCTCGCTCATGAAGCGCCCGATCTCCTCCCGGACGGCGTCCGAGTCGCTCTCCTTGTAGCGGCGCTCCAGGTTCGGGATCACGCCCTCGAAGGGCTTGTTGACCGTGTACTTGCGCAACCCGTCGTCGTAGGCGAAGCGGATCGCCTGCTTGCCCGAGCCGTAGAGCACGATGGCACGGGCCGTCTCCGACAGGCTCTGCCACGGGACGCTGGTCTTGAAGCCGAAATGCTCGGCCAGCGCCTCCAGGGTCTGCCCGTAATAGGGCGAGGTCGATTTCGCCCAGGGGCCGACGGCGCCGCGCTTCAGGCTCAAGCCGGGGTCCGAGATCACCAGCTCGGGGTCGATCCGCATCTCGTGGCCGATGCCGCTGCAGGTCGGGCAGGCGCCGAACGGGTTGTTGAACGAGAACAGCCGGGGCTCGATCTCCGCGATGGTGAAGCCCGAGACCGGGCAGGCGAAGCGCGACGAGAAGGTGATGGTCCGGGGCGTCTCGCCCTCGGGGGCATCCGCGAACACGACCTCCGCGATGCCATCGGCCAGCTCCAGGGCCGTCTCGAAGGACTCGGCCAGCCGCGAGCCGATATCGGCCCGGACCACGATGCGGTCGACCACCACGTCGATGTCGTGCTTGAACTTCTTGTCGAGCTTGGGCACGTCGTCGATGGCGTAGTATTCGCCGTTCACGCGCAGGCGCTGGAAGCCCTTCTTCTGGTACTCGGCGATTTCCTTGCGGTACTCGCCCTTGCGACCGCGGACCACGGGGGCCAGCAGGTAGAGCCGGGTCTTCTCCGGCAGTTCCAGCACCCGGTCGACCATCTGCTGGACGGTCTGGCTCTCGATCGGCAGGCCGGTGGCGGGCGAGTAGGGAATGCCGACCCGCGCCCAGAGCAGGCGCATGTAGTCGTAGATCTCGGTGACCGTCCCGACGGTGGAGCGGGGGTTCTTGGAGGTGGTCTTCTGCTCGATCGAGATCGCCGGCGACAGCCCGTCGATCTGGTCGACGTCGGGCTTGGACATCATCTCCAGGAACTGGCGGGCATAGGCCGAGAGCGACTCGACGTAGCGGCGCTGCCCCTCGGCGTAGATCGTGTCGAAGGCCAGCGACGACTTGCCCGAGCCCGACAGCCCGGTGAACACCACGAGCTTGTCCCGGGGGATCGTCAGGTCGACGTTCTTGAGGTTGTGCTCCCGGGCCCCCCGGACCGCGATGACCCGCCGGTCATGGGCGCTCGCCGGCGCGGCGTCGAACAGGGCCGCCAGCTTGGCGTCGATCGCGGCCTCGGCAGCCGCCCCAGGGCGGGCGGGCTTTTCGGACTTCGCGCGGGCCGGCTTGGGCTGCGGGGCCGGGGCGGCGGTGGCGGCTTTCGGAGCCTTGGACGCCGTCTGCGCGGCGGCTGTCGGGGCAGCTTGGGCGGCGCCGGCGCGGCTTGCGGCACGACTTCCAGCTTGGGCTTTGGCCATGAGGGCGGCGGTCTTTCGAGGCGTCGACGCAGTCGGATCGGATCCGGATCGGATTCGCGCGCGGGCCAGCCGCCGCTCCGACACATGTCGAGCCCGAGGGGGCCGACGGCAAGGTGGGGCCGGCGGGACGCAGGTCCGTCATGCGCCGCCCTTGCTAGAACGAAACGCGTACGGCGGCAACCGCTCGGCGAACGAGCCGCCGCCCTTGCGCGCGCGGCAAAGCGTTCCGGCAGCGCCCGAGCGGGCGTCCAACCGGTCGTCCGAGCGGGCGCGCGAGGGCGCCTGCGAGGAACCGGGCGAGTCGCCGACGCATGGGGCCGCCGGTGTCCCCTCCGGGCGCGCGGCACGGCGCGCGCGACGACGGCCCGGTGTTGCACCGCGGGAACCGAGGCCCCACGTCGCCGGGATCCACCCTCGGACTCGACTCCATCGACAGGTGCCGATGCCAGCGCTCGACCTGACCGACCCGGTCGCCCTCGGCGGGGCGGGGGACCGGAATGCGGCCCGCGGACAGAGCGTGTCCACGCGGCTGCTGTTCCTGATCGTGGGCATCGCCAACGCCACCTGGGCGCCCCTGGTGCCGCTGGTGCAGGACCGCGCCGGCCTCGACGCGGCGGGGCTCGGCCTGCTGCTCCTCACCTTCGGCATCGGCTCGATCCTGGCGATGCCGAGCGCCGGGGCGGCGGCTTCGCGGCTCGGTTTCCGGCCGGTCCTGCTCGCCGGCACGCTGGCGATCGGCCTCGCCCTGCCGGTGCTGGCCGTGGGCGATGGGCTCGTGGAGCTCACCCTGGCGCTGGTGCTGTTCGGCGCCGGGATGGGGGCGGTGGACTGCGTCATGAACCTGCAGGCCGTCGTGGTGGAGCACGCCAGCGGGCGCCCGATGATGTCGGGCTTCCACGGCCTCTACAGTCTCGGCTGCATCCTGGGGGCGCTGATCGCCAGCGGCCTGCTGGCGGCCGGGCTCGGCGCGGGCTGGAGCGTGCTGCTCCTGGTCGCCGGGATCGCGGCCCTGTTCGCGGCCGCCTGGCCCGGGATCCTGCCGGCGGAGCGGGCAGGGGGGAGCGGAGTCCCCGCCTTCGCGCGCCCCCGGGGCATCGTGCTGGTGCTGGGCCTGCTCTGCTTCGTGGTGTTCCTCACCGAGGGCTCGGCCCTCGACTGGAGCGCGGTGTTCCTGATCCAGCAGCGAGGCCTCGATCCGGCCTGGGCGGCGCTCGGCTACGCGGCCTTCTCGGTGACGATGACGGCCGGGCGCCTTGCCGGCGATCGGGTCGTGGCCCGGCTCGGGCGGCGGCCCGTGGTGGTCTTCGGCGGCCTCCTGGCGGCCGCCGGACTCGCGCTCTCGGTCCTGGTCCCGGCCTGGGAGGCGGCCCTCGCCGGCTACGCCCTGGTCGGGGCGGGCTGCGCCAACATCGTCCCGGTCCTGTTCACGGCGGCCGGCCGCCAGACCGCGATGCCCGCGCGCGTGGCGGTGCCGGCGGTGACGACGCTCGGCTATGCCGGGGTGCTGGCGGGCCCGGCGCTGATCGGCTTCGCCGCGCAGGCTTTGGGCCTGTCCGCCGCGCTCCTGCTCGTGGCGGCCCTGCTCCTCGCCGTGGCGGCGGCCGGGCGGTCCCTGCCGGTGTGAGGCTCACGCCTCGGCGTTGCGCGCCATGAAGGTGGCGGGGCTGCCGTCCTCTGGGTTCACGAAGACGATGTCGGTGGGCGCCCGCCGGGGGGTGTCGATCGCGAGGAACACCACCTTTTCCGCGGGATCGATCTCCGGCATGGCGTGGACCGTGCCCTTCTCGAAGACCAGGAGCTGACCGGGGCCGAATGCGGTCGCGGCGGCCGGGTCGCCCAGCCAGACCGTGCCCCGGCCCGACAGGCAGTAGAGATACTCGTCGCAGGTGGCGTGGTAGTGCGGCGGAGTCGGCCGGTAGACCCGGAACACCCGGGCGCTCGCCGCCTCCCGGTCGGTCAGATAGGTGTCGACCAGGAGGGTCTGGGCGCTGCCGGGCAGCGCCGCCGCCAGCGCCGCCACGTCGAAGATGCCGGTCCCCGCCGCGTCCGCCATCGCCTCCGCCTCCGCCTCCGACATCACGTCCTCCTCACTCCGAAGACCGTCGCGCACGATCCTGTCCTCGGCCCGCCCGCTCTCGATCGGCGCCGGGGCGCGCCGCGGGCTCGCGGCGTCGATCCCCCCGTCATGCTCACCCAGGGTGGTGCGCAGGCGCCCCGCGTCAACGCGGCGAGACAGCCCGTCGAGGCGTGCGCCCCGGCGGCGACGTCCTGCGGGCCGCCCATCCTGCGGGCCGCCCATCCTGCGGGCCGCACATCGCGCGCCGGGACGACGGGAACGCCCGGGGCCGCCACAGGCTCCGGCGCTTGCGGAGCCCGAAATCAGCCGCTCCGGGTCGTCGATCGGGGTGACGAGCGGGGTGGCGAGAGCGACGATCCCGGCCCGGGGGGCGGCGGTGGCGGAGACGACGCGGGCCGGGGCGCGGAAAGGCGCAGCTGTCGCCCCCCGCTGGAGAGGACCCGGCGGTTCAGGGCGCTCCGGCGGCGGCGGTCCCGCATGACCCGGCGCAGGGTCACGATCCCGCGCCCCGCAATAGAACCGGGGGAGCGAATTCCCCGGACGGCCTCCGCCGAAGTACCGCCGCTGATGAAAGACGGCCCGCCCCCGCACGGGCGATCCCCGGAACCGATGATCCCCGCGCTGAAGACCTGGCAAACCTGCACACCGACAGCGCCGCCCCGATCGAAACTGCCATCCGATCAGGCAGAGCTGCACCGAATCCGGGCAGGTCAGCATAACCAGATCTTTATGACCTGCGGCCAAGCTCCGTTCTGTTCTCCGAGATGTCCTGCCGCCGATGATCCTCCTCTCCTCGCTTCGCGCCCGGATCCTGGTCGTGGCGCTCGCCCCCAGCCTCGCCTTCGCGGGGGCCGCCGGCTGGACGGTGTCCGACCAGTGGGCGCGGCGCGCCGAGATGGACCGGGTGGAGAGCCTCGTCGGCCTCGCCTCGCGGATCAGCGCCTTCGTGCATGAGGCCCAGCGCGAGCGCGGCGCCTCCAGCCTGTTCCTGGGCGCGAAGGGCGCACAGTTCGGGCCCGAACTCGCCGCCCAGCGCGTGCGCACCGACGCGGCGCTCGCAGACCTTCCCGGGGCGATGGCGGCGGCCACGCAGTACGGCCCGGCCTTCGCGGCGCGCGGCGCGGGTTTCGGCCAGGCGCTCGCCGGGCTCGCCGACCAGCGG
This sequence comes from Methylobacterium sp. XJLW, assembly GCF_003254375.1. Lineage (NCBI taxonomy): Bacteria > Pseudomonadati > Pseudomonadota > Alphaproteobacteria > Hyphomicrobiales > Methylobacteriaceae > Methylobacterium > Methylobacterium sp. XJLW. The sequence goes on from NZ_CP016429.1 coordinate 5,083,462, forward strand.
CGGGCGGTGGACGCCCTGACGGCCGGCGTCCCCCAGGCGGCCGGCTACTACACCGGCCTGATCGGCGAGGGGCTCGGGCTCGTGCGGGCGATGGGCGGGGCGATCGACGAGGCCGGCCTCGCCGCCCGGGCGAACGCCTACGCGGCCTTCCTGGCCATGAAGGAAGCCGCCGGCCAGGAGCGGGCCGCCGCCTCGGCGGTCTTCGCCTCCGGCAACCTGGACCTCGCGGCCGCGCGCCGGCTCGCCACCCTCTCGGCCGAGCAGGCGACCTATGCGGGCCTGTTCCGGGCCGGGGCCGAGGCCGCCCAGACGACCCTGCTCGACGCCGCCGAGGCGACCGAGCCGGCCCGGGCGGTCGCGCGCCTGCGCAGGATCGCCCAGGAAACGATGCCGGGGACGCCGCTCGCCTTCCGCGACGCGCCTTCCTGGTTCGGCCTCGCCACGCAGCGCATCGATGCCCTGAAGGGCGTGGAGGACCGGCTCACCGCCGATCTGGAGGCCGCCGCCGGCGCCCTGCGCGCCCGGGCGGACCGGATGCTGACCCTCTGGATCGCCGGAGGCCTCGCCCTGTTCGCCCTCTCGGCCGGCCTCGCGGTCTGGCTCGGCACCGCGATCGCGCGCCCCCTCGCCCGGATGGCGCAGGTTCTGACCGCGATCGGCCGGGACCAGGGGACGGCCGATCTGGCGATCCCGTCGGGGGGCCCGCGGGAGGTCCGGGCGATCGCCGCCGCCGCCGTCGCCTTCCGCGACAGCGTCGCCGAGCGTCGCGCCGCCCGGGCCGCGCAGGAGCGGCTCGCCGCCGAGGCGAGTGCCGCGCAGCGCGCCGCCGCCCTGGGCCTCGCCGACAGCTTCGAGCGCCAGGTCGGCGGCATCGTCGCGGCCGTCTCGGCGGCGGCCGCCCAGCTGGAGGCCTCCGCGCACGGCATGGCCCGGACCGCGCAGGACACCACGGATCTCAGCCGGACGGTGGCCGGATCCGCCGATTCGGCCGCGCGCTCGGCCGACACGGTGGCGGCGGCCACCGAGGAACTCACCGCCTCGGTCCGGGAGATGGGCGTACAGGTGGGGGCCTCGGCCGACCTCGCCGCCGCCGCGACCCGGGACGCGGACGGGACCGCCGGCGAGGTGCACCGTCTCGCCCAGGCGGCCGGGAGCATCGGGGAGATCGTCGCGATCATCTCGCAGATCGCCGGTCAGACCAACCTGCTGGCGCTCAACGCCACGATCGAGGCCGCCCGCGCCGGCGAGGCGGGCCGCGGCTTCGCGGTGGTCGCCGCCGAGGTCAAGGACCTCGCCACCCAGACCAGCCGGGCCACCGAGGAGATCGCCGCCAAGGTCGCCGAGATCACCGGCTCGACGGAGGCCTCGGTCCGGTCCATCGGCAGCATCACCGAGGTGATTCGCAACCTCGCCCGGATCGGGGCCGAGATCGCCGCCATGGTCGAGGAGCAGGGCGCGGCCACCGCGGAGATCGCCCGGACCACCGCCCAGACCTCGCAGGACACCCGCGGGGTCTCGGGGCACATGGCGGGCGTCGGCGAGGCCGCCGCCGCGGCCAGCCGGGGCTCCGAACAGGTGCTGCGGGCAGCAGGGGACCTGTCCCGCCAAGCCAGCGACCTGCGGGAGGCCGCGGAGGGCTTCCTCACCCGGATCCGGGCGGCTTGAGCCGGGGCTTCCGAAGGGCGCGCCCTCGGACGGGGTGTCGGGGCGGCGCCCCGGCGTCACCGGGCCATGCCCGACGGCAGGGCACCCCCTGCACCCGCGAAGGGTCCCGGCGCCTTCGAATCCGGGATCTGTCGTGGGTCCTGCCGCGGCCCAACGCCGGGACGCCCCGCGCCCTCAGTCCACGCCGGCCTCCGGAACCGTGCCGGAAGGTCAGGAGCGCCACATCGATCTGGCCGAGGCGGTGAGCGCGCGGATCCGGCGCGGCCGAATCGGTGGGCTCAGTCGGGAATCGCGAACCCGATCGACAGGCACAGGGCCGCGACGGCCGTCAGCGCCACGGCGGCCTGACGGACCTGATGCCAGCGCGCGCTGCGCGCGCGCTCCTCCGGGCTGGCGCCCAGCTGCAGCTCGTCGTCGAAGCCCCTCACGAAGGATTCGAAACTCGGAAAGGCACGCCGCGCGAGCCAAGTCCATACGCCGACAGCGACCAGGCCGACGGCCCAGCCGCCATAGGTCATCACATCGTCCAGCATCCGGACGCAGCCTTCCAGCCTACGCCCCCCTCATCCGCAACTCTACGGGAAGTTGCGGAAACTGCCTAGTCGGAAGAGGGGTTTCCGGCGCCGGTTCCGTGTTTCCGAACGTGTCGCGACCGGGCCGTCGGTCCGCGTCGCGGTCAGGCCTCGGTCAGGTCTCGGTCCGGCCGAGGGCGTAGAGGGTGATGGCGGCGGCGTTCGAGACGTTGAGGCTGCGGATCGCCCCCGCGAAGGGGATCCGCGCCAGCAGGTCGCAGCAGCTCCGGGTGCGCTCGCGCAGCCCCTTGCCCTCGGCGCCCAGCACGATCACCAGCGGCCGGGCGACCGTCACGGCGTCGAGGCTTTCCGGCGCGTCGGAATCGAGGCCGACCCGGGTGAAGCCGCGTTCCCCCAGGGCGATCAGCGCCTCGGCGAGGTTCCGGACGGTCACGAACGGCACGTGCTCCAGGCCGCCGGAGGCGGATTTCGCCAGGACCCCGGTTGCGCCCGGGGCGTGGCGCGCCGTGGTGACGATCCCCGCCACCCCGAAGGCCGCGGCGGTGCGGACGATCGCCCCGACATTGTGCGGGTCGGTGATCTGGTCGAGCGCCAGCAGCAGCGCGTCGGCGGGCAGATCGTCGAGCCCCGGGGCGGGCAGGGGCTCGGCCTCGAGATACAGTCCCTGGTGGACGGCGTCCGGTCCGAGCAGGCGGCCGATCTCGCTCGGCCGGACCAGTTCCGGGGTGATCCGCAAGGCGCCGCCGAACTCCGCCTCCAGCCGCGCCGCCGCGTTCTCGGTGGCGAGCAGCCGCTGCAGGCCGCGCTGCGCATTGCCCAGGGCCTGAACCACGGGATGCCAGCCATAGAGCACGGCCGGCCCGTCGCCGTCCGCCTCCCGCTGGCGGCCCGCCGCGCCGGGACGGCTGCCGGGGCGGTTGCCGGGCCGCAGAGCCGGACGTCGGGGCCCGTGCGGGCGATTCGGGGCGGGGCGACCGCCGGACGGACGGCCGTCATCGCGGCGGTCCGTCATCGGGATTCGATCGGGAAGGGAGGCATCGGCACGCTCTTCATCTGAGGGCCCTCTGGGACGACTCCGAGAAACCGGGCGGCATCGCCCGCGTCAAGCCGCCATCGCGGGGATCGCGACGGTCCCCGTGACGAAGCCGGCCGGCCCGCCGCCATCCAGGCTCTGCGGATCGTCAAGCGGTGACGGCGGCAATTCGAGGGAATGTGGAAAACCATCATACATTCCCTTCGTACCCTGTGCGCTTCCGGTGCGGTCAGGGTTCGTTCGTCAGAACGAACAGGCTCTCCGACACTAGGAAGATTATCTGGGAGAGTCTTTCAGAGAGTCAGTTCGGCAAGTTATATGCAGTCGGAAATTCCTCATTTTGGCCATGGGGTTGATGTGGTTTTGCGCATCCGACTCTGCGTGGGTGCGCATCGAACTCTGCGCGGCCGCGTATCGGATTCTGCGCCGGACCGGCGACGTGGCGTATCGGAATCTGCGCGGCCGCGTATCGGATTCGGCGGGGATTCCGGCCCGCGCCGGTGGATAACGGGGACGGAACGCGGGCGGGTGGGCGTATCGGACTCTGCGTGGGATCGGGCGGCGGACGGACCCCGTATCGAACTCTGCGTCGCGCGGGGCCGGAGGGGGGCCGCGGTCACCCGGCCCCGGTCATGCGCCTGCATTCGGGGGCGGGCCGGGAGTGGGGAAGCGTGGATTGCCGGGACAAGCCCGATCGAACCGGGTCCGCGGCGTCCGAATCGTGGCATGGCAGGATCGGGCCGTTCTCCCGTTCGCCGGACGAACGCGCCCCTGTGCCGCGGACCGAGGGGCGATGAGCATCGAGGAGAAGATCGCCGGGATCCACGACCCGGACCTGCAGGCCGAGATCGAGGCGGCGCGCGGCGGCTTTCTGTTCGCGCAGATCGTGGAGCACGTGCTCCACCGTCAGCGCGAGCGCGATGCCCAGGCCGCCCTCCTGGGGGAGGAGGAGAGCCGCCGGGCCGGCCTGTCGCGCGACCAGCGCCGCCGCGACGCGGTGCGCCTCGTGATCGAGAGCGAGCCGGCGCTCCCGTCGAGCCTCCAGCACATCCATTCGGTCCTGGCGCTGTGCGGCCTGCCCTACCGCGACCCCGGGCCGGTGCGCGAATTCTCCCGCAGCTACGGGCGCAACTCCCTCAGCCTGATCGCCGGCCGGATCAAGGATCCGGAGACGGGCGCCTTCGAGCCCCAGGGGCTGCCCTACGGCCCGAAGGCCCGGCTGGTCTTGCTGCACCTCTGCACCGAGGCCGTGCGCCAGCGCAGCCCCACCGTGAAGGTGGCCGAGACCCTGTCGGGTTTCATGCGCGAGATGGGCTTCGCGGTCACGGGGGGCGAGCGCGGCACCATCCGCCAGTTCAAGGAGCAGCTGAACCGGCTGGCCGCCTGCTCCATGCAGATCGGCCTCTGGGACGGGCGCGACAGCGCCACCACCCTCAACGTTCCGCCGTTCCGCAGCCTGGAACTGTGGCGCCCCCGCGCCGGCGAGGGGGCCGACGAGGCGGGGCGCACGGTGCGCTTCGACCCCGAATTCTACGAGACCCTGATCCGGCACGCCCTGCCGGTGGACGTGCGGGCGGCCCGGGCCTTCTCGGGCTCGGCGCGCAAGCTCGACCTGCTGTTCTGGACCGGCTACCGCCTGCGGTCGCTGCAGCGACCGCTCCGCCTGACCTGGGCCAACCTCCACGCGCAGTTCGGCGCCGAGAACGCCTCGATCCGCAGCTTCCGGCAGGCGTTCAAGGCGGATCTCGCGCATCTGCGCGAGGTCTTCCCGCGGCTGCCGCTGGTCCTCGACGAGGGCGGCCTGACCCTGCATCCGGCCGATCCGAGCACGCTGCTCGTGCCGCCCAGGCCGGCCGCCAAGGGAATGCGGAAGCGGGCAAGGGAATAAGGCTCGCCGGATGGAATATTCCGACTGTCGCTCAGGCGGTACGGAATATTCCGACTTAGAGCATTCCCACCGGTGCTGAGAACGGGTAGATGTTCCCTCAGGTCGGAGGGACCATCGCGTGGGCCTGTCGGAATCCGAGATCGAGGCGCGGCTCGCCGCGTTGCGGCGCCAGCGCGAGGCCCTCGACCGGCAGATCGCCGACCTCGTGCTCTACCTCGAACTCGGCCGCCGCCTGGGAGCCGCCGGATCCGGGGCGAGGGCGGCATCGGATCCGGTCCCCGAGCCGGGGGCGCGCCTTCGCGGAGACCCGGCCGACGATCCGGCGCTGGGGGACCCGGGCGTGCCGGGGGATCGGTCCGGACCGGCGGCGGAGGATTCCGGCGCGCCGCGCGGACGACGGGGGGCGGAAGCCCGTCCGGAAGTGCGTCCGGAGGCGCGTCCCGTGGTCCGGACAGATGCCGCCGGCGCCCGCGGCGCCATCCCGCCGGCCATCGCCTTCACGGAGGATGCCGCCGGGGCCCGCCGCTACGGCCGGGCCGTGGTGGAGGCGGCCTGCGCGGCGATCGGGCGCGCGGGCCGGCCGCTGCACGCGGCCGAAATCCTGGAGGTGCTCGTCGGGCAGGGCTTCACCCTGCCCGGGCGGGATCCGGTGGCGGCCCTCAACACGCGCCTGTGGAAGCGGTCCGGGCCGGGCGGGCCCCTGAGCCGGGTCGGTGAGGCCACCTACGCCCTGGCGCCGCCGGATCCGGAACCCGCCCGAGGGGGCCCGGTCACGCAGACGTGACGCCCGGCCGGGTCGCCCGCGCCCGCATGTTCGGGCACGCCGGCCGGCGCGGCCGACCGCCTGCGGGTCAAGCCGGGCATCGGCAGCCTCAGCCGGGGAGGGCGTGCCATGGACACGGTCATGAACACCGTCATGGACCCGATCGGCGTGATCGGCCGGCATTGGACGACCGGGACGCCGCGATGACGGCGGCCTTCGCGACGCCGGCCGCGCAGGTGTGCATCTTCCTTCTCGGCTGCGCGGTGATCCACGCCGCCCGCGCCCATGCGGATCTGATCACGCGGCCGCTCGCGGTCGCGGCCGTCGCAGCGGCCGTGCTGGTCCTCCTCGTCGCCTCCCTCGTCGCTTCTCGCGACCAAGCCCCGGAGGACGGCGAGACCTTCGACGCGGTCGCAGTCTACGGGGCTTCCTGAGCCGGCGACCGGGTCCGGGGCAGAGCCCGGCACGGCCCGGGCGGACCGCTCAATTGACGAGGCAGAAACCGAGACCGGTGCCGACCCGCCGCTCCTGCGCGCACCACGGCTTGGGCGTGGCGGACGGGGCCTTCAGGCTGGCGGTCGTCTGCGCGGCGTCGGCCGCGGTGCTGCGGAGCGCGAGGCTGCCGGGGGGCGTCGGGACCGGGTCGGGACGGGCCGCGTCCGGATCGGGAACGGATCCCAGGCGCAGTCCCGGCGCCACCCCGCCGTCCGGCATCGGGACGGGGGCGCTCGCCGCCACCGGCTGGGCGGGATCGGGCGGATGCAGCGTCGCAAGGCCGGGCATGTCCTGCGCCGCCGCGGCGCCGCACAGGACCAGGCATGCGGCCGAAGCCGCGAGGAACCTGATCATCGACGAAGCTCCTGACGAGTACCATTCCGCGGCCGATCCCGCGCAGCGGGCCTGCCGTAGCGGCGAGTCTGGCGGTCCGCCCGTTAAGGGGGCGCAAAGATTCAGGATTAACCGGTTGTGAAAACGATGGAATTCCGGGTTCCGACGAACCCGGGCGGCTCCCGGCCCGCGTCGGGACGGACCGGAAGGCGGCCCCGTCGACCGGTTGCCGCGACCGTCTGCCGCGACGCGGACAGGCCCGGGGGCGCCGTCCGCTCGGATCCGCGTGGAAACATCGGGGCGCCGCCGCAGGACCCACGGTCCCGCCTTCGGATCCCGCCCGGACCCCGCCCGCCCCGCGTCCGCTTCGGGCCCGCGTCCGAACGGCCTGCTCCGACGCGCCCTGTGCCGAAGGGTCTGCCCCTTCGGCACAGGGCTTCCTAGTGGGCCGGGGCCGCCACCGCGGCGGCGAGCCGGTCGTGCGGGACTCCCGACCCGCCGACCACGGCGATCCGGCTGCCGGCGGCGCTGCGCCGGCTCGCCCAGTCGCCGATCATCTCCAGGCAGGTGTGGTCGATGGCCGCGAGGTTGTCGGTGGCGAGGCGGACCTCGCCACCCTCGGGGGTACGCTCCAGGGCCGCCGTGAGGCTCGGAAGCTGCAGGAAGGTCGCCGCCCCCGACAGGCGCAGCTCCGGCACGCCGGGCACCTCCGGGGCCGCCGCGTGCTCGATCCGGAGCCGGCCCTTGCGCAGGCTCGGCAGGGCCTGGATGAGGCTCAGGGCGAGGCCCGTGAGCACGCCGGAGAGCAGGTCCACCGCCACCACGGTGGCCATCGTGGCCAGCCAGATCGCGGCGGTCAGCCAGCCGTAGCGGGCCTGCAGGTGCAGGGCGTGGGCCGGGCTCGCCAGTCGCCAGCCGGTGACCACCAGGATGCCGGCAAGGCTCGCGGTCGGCACCAGGGCGAGCAGCCAGGGCAGGGCGAGCAGGAAGGCCAGGATCCAGGTCCCGTGCATCACCGTGGCGGCCCGGCTCACCGCCCCCGCCTGGACGTTGGCCGAGGAGCGTACGATCACCCCGGTCATCGGCAGCGCGCCGAGGAGTCCGCAGATCAGGTTGCCGATGCCCTGGGCGCCGAGCTCCCGGTTGAAGCGGGTGCGGGGGCCGTCATGCATCCGGTCGACAGCGGCCGCCGAGAGCAGGCTCTCGGCGCTGGCGATCACCGCGATGACCAGGGCCATGATCAGGATCTCGGCCTCGGCGAGACGCGCCCAGGCCTCGGCCCCCGGCAGGGCGAGTCCGGAGAAGAGCGCCTCCGGCACCGCCACGCGCTTGACGGCGAAGCCACCGAGGCCGGCCGCCAGGCTGCCCGCCAGCACGCCGACGAGCGCCCCGGGCAGGAGCCGGAGCCGCGCCGGGCGCAGCCGCTCCCAGGCGATCATCGCCGCGATGGTGAACCCGCCGACGATCACGGCGCCGGTGCGGTCGCCCGTGCCGGTGACGAAGTCGAAGAACGCGGCCGGGATTGCCACGAGGTTGTCCAGGCCGCTCGCCCGGGGGAGGGCGTCGGTCAGGACGTGGATCTGGGCCAGGACGATCAGGATCCCGATGCCGGCCAGCATGCCGTGCACCACGGCCGGCGAGATCGCCCGGAACCAGCCGCCGATCCGCAGGGCGCCGGCGGCGAGCTGGACGAGGCCCGCCACCACCAGGACCGGGCCGAGGGCGTCGAGCCCGTGCGCCTGCACGAACCCATACACGATCACCGCGAGCCCCGCGGCGGGCCCGCTGACCTGGAGCGGCGAGCCCGCGATGAGGCCGACCACGATGCCGCCGACGATGCCGGTGACGAGACCGCGTTCCGGCGGTACGCCGGACGCGATGGCGATGCCCATGCACAGGGGCAGCGCCACCAGGAAGACCACCACGGAGGCGGGCAGGTCCCGGGCGAGGTTCGTCCGGATGGCGCCGCCCGGGGCGAGGGCGGCGGTCAGGCTGCTGGGGATCCGCATGGGTCAGGCCGCCTGCAGGCGGCTGCCGGTGGAGGAATCCTGCGCCACGGGCATGTCGGCCCCGGCGATCGGCCGGAAGCGCCCGTTCGCGCCGTCATAGGCCAGGAGGGCGCCGGTCTCGATCTCGAAGAACCAACCGTGCAGCCGCAGGGACCCCTTGGCGAGGGCGGCGGCGACGCTCGGATGGGTGCGCAGGTTGGCGAGCTGGACCACCACGTTCTCCAGGGCCAGGGCGTGGTGACGGGCCTGCGCGTCCATCCCCTCGGGATAGGCCTCGCAGACGATCCGCTCGGCGGCCTCGGCGTGGCGCAGCCAGGACGCGACGCTGGGCATCCGCTTGAGCAGATCCCGGTTCATCAGCCCCTTCATGGCGCCGCAATCGGAATGGCCGCAGACCACGATGTCGCGCACGCCCAGCGCCACCACGGCATACTCGATCGCCGAGGAGACGCCGCCGACCACGTCGGATGCCGGGGGCACGATGTTGCCGGCGTTGCGGCAGACGAACAGGTCCCCCGGCCCCGCCTGGGTGATGTGCTCCGGCGAGACCCGGGAATCCGCGCAGGCGATGATCAGCGCGCTCGGCTGCTGACCGTCGCGCACGAGCTGCTGGTACATCTGCCGCTGTCCGGGAAAGACGTTGCCCTGGAAGCTGGCGATGCCCTGGATGATGTTGTTCATGAAGGGGTCTCTGACGCTGGGAGAACCGGGGGAGAAACCGGGGCGGGCACACCGCTCGGGCCGCACGACCCGTCCCGAGGGGGGCGGGTCGTGCGGCCCGAGCGTTTGGGTCGGGGTGAAGGTCCCCCGGCCAGGCCGGGGGGAGGAAGGCGAGCCGTCCCGGAGCCGGGCGGGCGGTCTCAGCGTCGGGCCCGGCGGGGCTCTACGGTTCCGGACGCCCAGTGGGGATCGACCGCGCGGCGGCGCGCCACCGTGGTGCCGGCCCTCTCGTGGAGCATCGGCGCTCCGAGGAGCTGACCGGTCCCGGCGCGCTGCGAGTGCAGGGAGCGCGGGTCGTGATGGGGATCGCTGACGTAGGAACTCATGTGGCCCCCGCCGGCGGCCTGGCGGCTCCCGCCGCCGCCTTCGCCGGCCTGCGCGGCCAGGGGCGCGCCGAGGAGTCCGGCCAGGAGGCCCAGGGCGAGGCCGACGGTGGTGCCGCGGATCGGGACGTGTCGTGACTGGGGCATGGCGTTTCCTCGCGCGTTCGTCTTGTGGCCGGGGACACCGAATCCCTGCCGGTCAGTCGAACCTAGTCAAACTCTTGCAAATCTCATGTGCGTCTCAGCACATCACATCAATGAAGACTTTAATCCATCACCAATGTACTACAGAGTGTGTTTGCGCACGTCTTTGTCTCGTCACGAAATCAGCGCCGGGATTAAAGCCGGATCTGGTTCCGATGCGCCGGATCGGGCTCTGTCGGACCGTGGGGCCGGGCTAAGGGAATGCGCGGCCGCTGTCCCGACGCCGCGAGGCGGGGTCGATGTCGGGGTGGAACGGGAGGGAAAGCCGATCGGGCCGGAGCGGGATCAGGCCCGTCCGGCCTGCAGACGCGGCGTGGGCTGCGCGGCCGCGCGGCCGGGGGCGGGCAGGGGATTGGCCGCCCTGTAGACGACGCCCGCAGCCTCGTAGGTGAGGCTGGCGGTCCTGTTCCCGGCAAAGCCTCGCTCCAGCAGGCGGGTGCCGAATCCCTTCCGCGTCGGCGGGACGACCGGGGGGCCGCCGCACTCGCACCATGTCACCCGGAGGGTATCGGTGTCTGGGCCGGCCTCCACCGTCCAGACCAGCGCCGCGCGACCGCCCGGAACCGACAGGGCGCCATGCTTGACCGCGTTGGTGCACAATTCGTGCAGGATCATCGTGAGCGCCAGCGCGCCCTCGGGCGGCAGCCGCAGGTCGGGACCTTCCAGGCTGATGCGCGGCGGCAGCGCACCGGATGAGGTCTGGCTCGCCAGATCGCTGCCGGACCGAGCGCCCCCCGGGACTTCCGCGCCCAGGAAGGGCCGCATCGCCTGGGTCGCGACGCCGCGCAGGTCCGCGCTCGCCCAGCTCTCGCGGGTCAGGATGTCGTGGGCCCGCGACAGGGCGAGCAGCCGCGCCTCGAAGGCGTCGCGCCCGGCCGCGGCGTCCCCGCCGAGGTTCTTCAGGCTCTGGGCCGCCATCGCCTGCACGGTGGCGAGGGTATTCTTCACCCGATGGTTCAGTTCATCGATCAGCAGCCGGTGGGTGTCCGCGCGCCGGGCGAGCTCGTCCGCCGCCGCGCCCAGGGCGTCGGCGATCATCGCGCCTTCGCGCACGAAGGCGCGGGGCAGCGGCGGCGGCCGCTGGTCGCGGCCCAGCGTCTCGGCGGCCACCGCCAGGTCCAGCAGCGGGCGGGCGATCAGGCCGGCGAGCAGCCACGCGAGCAGTGCCGCCGCGAGCGCCACCACGCTGCCCGCCACCAGGATGTCCCCGCGCAGGGCCGCCACCGCGGTCAGGGCCCGGTCGGCCGTCTGCCGCACCACCACCTGCCAGCCGAGACCGGGATAGTCCCGGTGACCGGTCGTGGACGCGTGGGCGCTCAGATACGCCGCGGCGCCGTCGGGCCAGGGCCCGACCCGGCTCGTGCCCTGCGGATCGAGGGATCTGTCGCCGGTCAGGACCGCCCGGGGCAGGGCCGCGCCCTGCAGGGCGGGCGGACCGAGGAGCACGGTGCCGTCGCGGGACAGGATCAGGATCTCGGCCCCCTGGCGATGGCCCCGGAGCGCGCCTTCGAGGATGCGCGCCATGTCGCGCGCCCAGGTCCAGTCGAGATGGGCGGCCAGCACTCCGAGGACGCGGCCGTCCGGCAACCGGACCGGGGCCGCGACATCGACGAGGCGCAGCGGCTCCCGCGCCGCCCCGCGCGCACCGGTGTCGACCGGGGGCATCAGACTCTGGAGGAGCTTGGCCGGATGCACGTCCCCGACATAGGGCCCCTCGAGGCCGCGGCGGAAATAGTCCCGGCCGGAGACGTCCGCGCCCTCCAGGGCGCCCGTGCTGGTCGCGGATACGCGCCCGTCGGCGTCGACCAGCCCGATGATCGAATAGGCCGGGTAGGTCGCCTGGAGCCGCTCCATCACGGCGCGCTTGGCCGCCGTCGCGGTTCCGGGATCGCGCAGGCTGTCCGAGGCGGCGGCGATCTGGATGTCGCGCCAGCGCTCGAACATCCCGATATCGAGGTTCCGGGCCATCTGGCCGGCGATCTCGGCGAGCTGGCCGCCGACCTCCGCCTCGAGCCGTCGGGTCGCCTCCCGGCTCACAAGGGCGGCGAGCGCCAGGGTCGCCAGGAAGCCGAGGGTGCCGAAGCCCAAAGCCAGGACGACGCGCAGCCGCGGCGTGCCCCATCCGCGGCGGCGGCGGTCGGCCCGGTCCGCGGGATCGGCGCGGGCCGCCGCCGCAGGGGTTTCCGATCGCGCGACCGCTTGCATCCGATCTCCCTCGGATCCGGCCGGCTCCCGGAGGAGGGAGATCGCGCCCGCACCCCCGTCTCAGCACGCGCCGCGGGCCTCAGCAAGACGGGAGCGGTCTCCGGCGATGCGAAATTTCTATCGGGAGTTGTAAATACGCCCGGAATCGTCCCATTGCCCGGATCGTCAGCCCTCGAGGAGGGCATGGGCCGCCCGGACCAGGATCCCGCCCGGCCGGCGCAGGGCGTCGAGCACCGAGAAGTGCTCGGCATCGGGCACCGGCAGCAGGGCCCCCGGGGCGTGGGCCGCCGCCCGCAGGGCGTGCAGGTTGCGGGCGTCGTGGATCAGCGCCGGCAGTTCGCGCGAGCCGTAGGCGATGCAGAGCGGCTTCGCCACCGCCGGACGGCGCAGGGGGGACAGGGTCTCGACCTCCGCGTCGGTGAGGCTCAGCTTGGCGTCCAGCTCGGTCTGGCGGATCGGCGCGAGGTCGTAGACGCCGGAGATGGCCAGCCCCGCCGCCACCGCCGGATGGCCCAGATGCAATGCGGTGAGCAGCCCGCCGGCCGACCAGCCCGACAGGATCAGGGGGCCGCGGATCCCGTGCGCGGCCCCGTGGGCGGCGAGCCAGTCGAGGGCCGCGCCGATCTCCGCCACGATCCGGGTGAGGCTCGCCTCCGGCGCCAGGGTGTAGCCGACCATCGCCACCGACCAGCCGGCGGCGTTCGGGCCCTGCGCGAAGCAGGCGAACAGCTCCCGCGCGCCGCGCTGCCAGTAGCCGCCATGGATGAAGACCAGGCAGGGCGCCGCCCCGTCCCGGGCCGGGTAGAGGTCGAGGGCGTTGCGGGGCCCGGGCCGTAGGGCACGTCGAGGCCCGCCGGATGCGCGGCCCGGTAGGCGGCCGAGGCGGCATTCCGGGCGGCCACCTGGGCGGCGCTGTCGGCCACCGCGCGGGTGTTGTCGTAGCAGGCGTCCCGCGCCTCCTGCGCGAGGGCGTTCCAGCGGCGGCGCGGATCCGCGGGGGTCGGATCGTCCAGGCGGAACTCCAGCACCATCGCGTCCGTCTCAGGCCTTCGGTCGCCCGCACCATGGCAGGCGGTCGGGCCCGGGTCGAGGCGGATCAGAAGCCGGGCCAGGCCCCCGGGAGGGTGCCGCCGTAGCCCCAGCCCGTGAAGGGCGGGGCCGCGACCCGCTCGCGCGTCGCCGGAGCGAAGGCCGGGACGAGCGGCCGCTGCCAGACCCGCCAGTCCGGCCGGTCCCGCGCCGCCCTTCGGGCGAGGGTCCGGTCGATGTCGGACGCGACGCGATGGCGCGGCGTCCCGGCCTGTGGCCGGGCCTCGGCCGGGGCGGCCAGCAGCAGGGCCGCCGGCAACAGGGTCGCGAGGATCGGGGCGGCGCGGATCGGAGCGGGACGGCGACGCATGGTTCGGGCTCCCAGGGGCGGTCTCCGGCGGCCACCCCCGAGAGCGACGCTCGGGTGCCGCACCGGTTCCCGGGACCGGTCGGGCGGTCCGGGCGTTGCCCGGGATCCCCGAAGCGCCGAAAACCCCGTAGGAATCCGGGCGCCCCATCCGGGCCGATTCGCGCGCGGTTGCAGGACGCCATCCATGACAGAGCCCGCACAGACCGTCCTGCCGCCCTCCGGCCCGCCCGATCCGGTGGCGCTGCTCGGGACGCTCGTCGCCTTCGACACGGTGAGCGACCGCTCGAACCTGCCGCTGATCGACTGGGCCGAGGCCTATTGCCGGGGCCACGGCGCCGCGGTGGAGCGGGTGCCGGATCCGACCGGCCGGAAGGCGGCGCTGCTGGTCAGCGTCGGGCCGTTCGAGACCCGCCCCGGCTACGTGCTCTCCGGCCACAGCGACGTGGTGCCGGCCGAGGGCCAGCCCTGGTCGTCGGACCCGTTCGCCCTGCGGGAGGCGGGGGGGCGGCTCTACGGGCGCGGCACCTCCGACATGAAGGGGTTCCTCGCGGTCTGCCTCGCGCTCCTGCCCGAAATGGTCGCGGCGGATCTCGCCACCCCGATCCACCTCGCGATCTCGTACGACGAGGAGGTGGGGTGCCTCGGCGTGCGCCCGCTGATCGCCCGGATGCTCGAGCGCGTGCCGCGGCCGCTCGGCTGTTTCGTGGGCGAGCCCACCGGGATGGATGTGGTGGTCGGCCACAAGGGCAAGTCGGCGGCCCGCCTCACCTTCCGGGGCAGGGCCAGCCACTCGGCCCTGGCGCCCCAGGGTGTCAACGCGGTGGAATACGCCGCCCGCTTCATCGAGCATGTCCGCCTGTCCGCGGAGGCCATCGCCCGGGACGGGGCCCGCGACCCGCTCTACGACGTGCCCCACACCACCGGCCTGTCGAGCGTGGTCCGGGGCGGCACGGCGCTCAACATCGTGCCCGACACCTGCAGCGTCGCGTTCGAGTACCGGGCCATCGGCGCGGACGATGCCGCGGCGCTGGCGGCCGCGGCGATCGGGTACGCCACCGGGACGCTGGCGCCGCTGATGCGGGCCGGCGATCCGGCCTGCGGCGTCGATGTCGAGCCGCTGATCGATTATCCGGGCCTCGACACCGATCCGGAGGCCGAGATCGTGACCCTGGCCAAGCGCCTCGCGGGCCGCAACGGCCACGCCAAGGTTTCGTACGGCACGGAGGGTGGGCTGTTCGAGCGGCTCGGCGGCGTGCCCGCCGTGGTGATCGGACCGGGCTCCATCGCCCGGGCCCACCGGGCCGACGAGTACGTCACCCGGGACGAACTTGAGGCGTGCGCGGGCTTCGTGCGGCGGCTGATCCGCACCTGCACGACCGGCTCCGCGTCATCGTCCCGAGGGGCGCTCCCAGTCTGAACCAACATCCGCGCCGGTCGAGCGCGCTTCCGGCCCGCAGGGCGTCCGCCGCGCGGCGCGACCTCACCAGGGGATGCGGCCGAAGCGGTCGACCAGCCGCCGGGACTCGGCTTCGCTCTCGGCTCTCGACGTCCCGCCCTGGCCGACATCCGAGCTTCCGGAGCCGGGATGCACCAGGCGGCACACCAGCGGCAGGACGAAGTTGTGGCGCGCGAGGTGTATGTTGGGGCCGCCGAGCCGAAGCACGTCGGCGTGCCACGGGCGGATCTGAACGGCGTTCTCGAGAGTGCCGGGCGCCGTCGCCTCGACGAGGTGGGCGCGGCGCAGGCCGGTCTCGGCTGAGGCGTCCGAGTCTACGTTGCCGGGATGCCGCCCGTGATCGAAGACGCGCTGCGCACCGCCGGAGCCGGCCCGCACGGGGCGCTTCGGGGGGCAGGATCTGCACGCGGCCGGCGGGGCCGCGCGAAACCTTTGCGCCGCTCGCGGCTTGGATCAGCGCCTTGGATCGGCGGCCCGAACCGGGCCGGATCGGGAGACCGTTCAGCGCATGGCCAGCCTCAGCGTCGCAATCGCGTTCAGCGTCCGCCTGCTCCTCGTGCTGCTGTTCCTGCCGTTCAGCGCCCTCGACAAGATCCTGAACTTCCGGGGCGCGGTCGGGCAGGCGCGGGAGGCCGTGCATGCCACGGCGCCCGCAACGGTGCTGATCCTGATCGGGCTCGGCGTCGAGATCGGGATGTCGCTCTGCATCCTGACCGGGGTCGCCGACCGGGCCGCCGCCTTCGTGCTCGCCGGCTATTGCGGGGTGACGGCGCTGCTGTGGAAGCAGTTCTGGGTGCCGGGGGATTTCTGGGCGGGGGGCAAGGGCCGCGCGCTGTTCTGGGATTTTTTAAAGAACTTCGCCCTGGCGGGCGGCTTCCTGCTCATCACCTTCGGCACGGGCGCCGGGACGGTCCAGGACTTCCTCGCCGATCCCCTCGGCTCGACCCATCCCTACGCGATCGCGGACCGGGCCCGGCCGTAGCGGGGCCCGGCGCAGCGGGAGCTCAGCCCTTCGGCACGGTGGCCGCCATGGAGGGCCGGCGCTCGAACTGCGCGTACCAGGCCGCGACCGCCGGACGGCCCTCCCGCCACGCGAGATCGGGAAAGCGCAGGTCCAGGTAGCCGAGCCCGCAGGCCATCGCGACCGTGCCGATATCCAGTGCCGGCATCCCGCCGACCAGGCTCTCGAACCGGTCCAGCGCCGCGCGGATCTTGCCGATCTGGCCGGCCTCCCAGGCGTCCCAGCGCTGGGGCTCGGGGCGGAGCACGCGCTCGTAGCGGGCGAGCAGCGCGGCATCGAGCAGCCCGTCGGCCAGCGCCTGCCGGGTCAGCGCGTCCCAGCGGGCGGCGCCTTCGGGGAACAGGCGCGGCCCGGACGAGAGGCCGTCGAGATACTCGCAGATCACCCGGCTGTCGTAGAGGGCGGTGCCGTCCTCCAGGACCAGGGCGGGAATCTTGCCCAGCGGATTGTGGGCGGCGACCTCCGCGGAGGGCCCGGTCGGCGAGGCCCCGGCGACGGTGACGGCGATCCGGTCGATCAGTCCCGTCTCGTGGGCGAGGACCAGCACCTTGCGGGCATAGGGCGAGGCGGGGGAGTAGAGGAGCTTCATCGGACCGTCCCGGTTGGTCTTAGGCGCCGTGGTCGCGGCGCCGGGACCTTGCACCGATGCCGCGGGGAATCCAGCCCCCGGCGCCCCGCCGGAGGCTCAGACCTTCCGGGTCATCCTGGAGCCGGCATGGACCACCCGGCTCCGGCTCCGGCTCGGGCTCGGGCGTCGCGCCCGCATCCGCGAGCGCCAGACGAGGATGGCGCTCGCCACCCGATCGAGGGCGAGCATGCACAGGCTGCCGACGATGGCCAGCACGCAGGCAGCCCCGATCAGGACGCCCCAGATCCCGGGAGCCGGGATGATCATCAGGCACAGGAGGCCGAAGACGGCCGCGCCAGGAATCCATTTCGCCATCGCGCCGTCCGCCTGAACAAGAAGGGTGTCGCTCGGGCGGAACCTGCGCCGAGACCCTTAAAGAGTGCTGGATCAACTGATGTTCAGGCCTGATATTTTATCTTCAGGCTATTATAATATGTCAGTATAGGTTTATATGCGGTAAACTTGCCGTTGCGTTCGAGCGGAGATTGACCTTCCGAGGCCGGGTCCTAATCCACCAGCGACATGGTGCGCCCGGTGCTGACCAGATGGTAGAAGCGGCCGTCGAACATCTCCATCACCGCCTCGGTGGCGGCGTGCGATTCCGGGCGGATCGGAGAGGCGAGGCAGGCATCCAGCGCCGCCTGATCGGGGAAGTCCATCTCCAGGATCATGGCGATCGGCCGCGCGTCGGCGTCCTTCGAGACCACGCGCTGGATCCGCACGGCGGTGACGCCCGGGAATCGCCGCCAGAACGGCTCCAGCTCGTCCCGGACCCGGCGGAAGAATTCCTCTTCCCGGGCGTCGCGCACCCTGCCCTCGTAGATCGCGGTCCTGGTCAGCATCGGGGTGTCTCCCGGAGAATCCAGCGTCAACCGGCGGCGGCCGGGATCGCTCCGGCGGAGAGCGTGGGTGGCGGTGACAACGCGCAGCGGCTGTCGGTGAAATCGGCCGCCGGCGGGACGGGCGGGCTTCTCCCCTGCGGCCGATCGGCGTATCCAGGGACAGCCCATCGTGACGATGCGGGAGAGACCGGGATCTTCCCAGCAGAGGGGACCCGGCGCCGACGGAGCAACCGCCCCGGAAACTCTCAGGCACCGGAACCGTGTCGTCAGGGCGATCTGGAGAGAGGTGCAGCGGGGGAACCCGTGGGCACCCGCCGAAGGGGACGTCCGTACTTCGCCGCGCCAGGGCGGGACGGATCAAGCTCTCAGGCACCGGGACAGATGGGGCGCGCAACCGGCCGACCGCTTGAGGCGGCCTCCACGCGTCCACGTCCCGGAGTCCAAGCCCATGACCCACATCGCCGTGATCGGCGCCGGCATCACCGGCGTGACGACCGCCTATGCGCTCGCCCAGCGCGGCTACCGCGTCACCGTCCTCGACCGGCAGCGCTACGCCGCCATGGAGACCTCCTTCGCCAATGGCGGCCAGCTCTCGGCCTGCAACGCCGAGGTCTGGAACAAGCTCTCCACCGTGATGCAGGGCCTGCGCTGGATGATGCGCCGGGACGCGCCGCTGCTGATGAATCCCAAGCCTTCCTGGCACAAGCTGTCCTGGATGGCCGCGTTCGTCCGCGAGATCGCCCATTACCGCGAGAACACCGTGGAGACCGTGCGGCTGGCCCTGAAGGCCCGGGAGGCGCTGTTCGCCATGGCCGAGGCCGAGGGGATCGACTTCGACCTGAAGACCCGCGGCATCCTGCATTTCTACCGGGACCGGGCGAGCTTCGAGAAGGCGACCGGAGTCAACGCCCTGCTGCGGGAGGGCGGCCTCGAGCGCTACGCCGTGACTCCGGAGGAGATCCGGGCGATCGAGCCGACGCTGGCCGGGACCTATCACGGGGGCTTCTTCACGCCCTCCGACGCCACCGGCGACATCCACAAGTTCACCCGGGGGCTCGCCTCCGCCTGCGCCCGCAGGGGCGTCCGCTTCGTCCAGGACGCCAGCGTCGAGACGATCGCGCCGGGGGAGGGGGGCTATGACATCGGCTGGCGCGCTGCGGGCCATCCTGCCGGGGACACGCAGGTCCTGCAGGCCGACGCGGTGGTGATCTGTGCGGGCTGCGCCAGCCGGCATTTCGCCGCGATGCTCGGCGACCGGGTCAACGTCTACCCGGTCAAGGGCTACTCGATCACCGTGAACCTGCTGACTCCGGAGGCCCAGAAGGCGGCCCCCGAGGTGAGCATCCTCGACGAGGCGGCCAAGATCGTGACGAGCCGGCTCGGCGACGAGCGCCTGCGGGTCGCCGGCACCGCCGAGTTCAACGGCTTCAACCGCGACATCCGCCACGACCGGATCCAGCCGCTGGTCGACTGGACCCGCGAGCAGTTCCCGCTGGTCGACACCGACCGGGTGGTGGCCTGGAGCGGCCTGCGCCCGATGCTGCCGAACATGCTGCCCAAGGTCGGTCGCGGCCGCCGGCCCGGGGTCTTCTACAACACCGGCCACGGCCATCTCGGCTGGACCCTCTCGGGGGCCACCGCCGAGATCGTCGCCGGGGCGATCGCCGCCGAGCACGCCCCGGAGCGGACGATCCTGCCGCTCGCGGCCTGAGAGGCCCGGGTTTCCAAAGGGCTTGAAGCCCTTTGGCGGGTTGTCGGGGCGGAGCCCTGACGAGGCGGGCCCCGCCCGCCTCGGCCCGGCGTCGTCTCCGCGAGAAGGGAGGCGCGCCGACCAAGATTATTTTGTATTATCTTCCCGAACCGCCCCGGAAACCGAGCCGCGATGCCTCCATCTGCCGCCTATCTCGACCCCGCCACCGGCGCGACCTACCCGATCGAGACGCCCCGCTGGCGCTCGGAGACGGGCGGTCCGCTGATGATCACGGACCTGCCGGGGATCGGACGCGGGGAGATCGACACGGCCAAGCGCTCCCTCTGGCGCTACGCCGCCGCCCTGCCGGTGGCGGTCTCCGACCCGGTCTCCCTCGGGGAGGGCTGCACCCCGCTGGTGCACCGGCCCTGGCGGGGCGGCCACGCCCATTTCAAGCTCGAATGGTTCGCGCCCTCGGGCAGCTTCAAGGACCGGGGCGCGTCCGTGATGCTGTCGATCCTGCGCCAGCAGGGGATCGCCGCGGTGCTGGAGGATTCCTCCGGCAACGGCGGCGCCGCGGTGGCGACCTACGCGGCCGCCGCCGGGATGCGGGCCAAGATCCTGGTCCCGGCCTCGACCTCGCCGGCCAAGACCGTGCAGATGCGCGCCGCCGGCGCCGCGGTCGAGCTGGTGCCCGGCACCCGCCAGGACACCGCCGACGCCGCCGTGCGGCAGGCGGAGAAGATCTTCTACGCCAGCCACAACTGGCAGGCCCATTTCCTCCAGGGCACCAAGACGCTGGCCTACGAGCTGTGGGAGGATCTGGGCTTCTCCGCGCCCGACGCCGTCATCATCCCCTGCGGCGCGGGCAGCAACATCCTCGGCTGCGACATCGGCTTCTCGGAGCTGCTGCGCCGGGGGGAGATCGCCCGCCTGCCGCGGCTCTACGCGGTCCAGCCGGCCCATTGCGCGCCGCTCCATGCCGGGTTCGCGGCGGGCGCCGACGATTTCGTGCCGGTGACCCCGCGCCCGACGCTGGCCGAGGGCGCCTCGATCGCCCAGCCGGTGCGCGGCCGCGAGGTCTTGGCGGCGCTCCGCCGGTCCGGCGGCGGCACCGTGGCGGTCTCCGAGGCGGCCATCGAGGCGGCCCTGATGGAGCTCGCCCGCACCGGCCTCTACGTCGAGCCGACCTGCGCCATGGCGGCGGCGGCGCTCTCCGACCTCACCGCAAGCGGCGCGATCCGGCCCGGGGAGACCTCCGTGGTGGTGCTCACCGGCACGGGCATCAAGGCGACGCCGCGCATCGCCGAGCTTCTGGGCCTCGCCCCGTGACCCAGGCCTGCTGACCAAGACATCCCGATCAAGACACCCCGATCCGGAGGAGACGGACCATGCGCAACAACATTCCCGCCTGCGTCGGCATGCCGGTCGAGGAGATCGACACCCCCTGCCTGATGGTCGATCTCGACGCCTTCGAGCGCAACGTCGACACGCTCGGCCGCTTCATGAAGGAGCACGGCCTGCGCCACCGGGCCCACGCCAAGACGCACAAATCCTCCGACATCGCGACTGTACAGATCGAGCGGGGCGGGGCCTGCGGCGTCTGCTGCCAGAAGGTCAGCGAGGCCGAGGCGCTGGTGAGCGCCGGCATCCGCGACGTGCTGGTCTCCAACCAGGTGGTGGCGCCGAAGAAGATCGAGCGCCTCGCGGCTCTGGCCACCCGGGCGCGGGTGCTGGTCTGCGTCGACGACCCCGGCAATGTCGACGACCTCTCGGCGGCGGCGGTCCGGTACGGCGTCACCCTCGAGGCCCTGGTGGAGATCGATGTCGGCGCCGGCCGCTGCGGCGTCGCCCCGGGCGAGGCCGCGGTGGCGATCGCCAAAAAGATCGCGGCGGCGCCGGGCCTGCGCTTCGCGGGCCTGCAGGCCTACCAGGGCAAGGCCCAGCACGTGCGCGACTTCGGCGAGCGCAAGGCCCTGATCCAGACGGCGATCGACGCGACGCAGCGCACCGTCGACCTCCTGAAGGCCGAGGGCTTGGCCTGTGACATCGTCGCGGGCGCCGGCACCGGCAGCTTCGCCCTGGAGGGCGGCAGCGGCGTCTACAACGAGCTGCAATGCGGCTCTTACGTCTTCATGGACGCGGACTACCAGCGGGTGAAGGACGCGGAGGGGCGGCCGATCGCGGAATTCGAGAACAGCCTGTTCATCGTCACGGCGATCATGAGCAAGGCGAAGGCGGATGTGGCCATCTGCGATGCCGGCCTGAAGGCGCAGAGCATCGACAGCGGCCTGCCGGTGGTGTTCGGCCGCGACGACGTGGCGTACATCAAGTGCTCGGACGAGCACGGGGTGATCAGCGATCCCGGCAACGTGCTCAAGCTCAACGAGCGCCTGAAGCTGATCCCCGGCCATTGCGACCCGACGGTCAACGTCTACGACTGGTACGTGGGCGTGCGGAACGGCCGGGTCGAGGCCGTCTGGCCGGTCACCGCCCGCGGCATGACCCTGTAGGGGATTCCGAAGGGCTGAAGCCCTTCGGCGGGGTGTCGGGGCGGCGCCCCGACGCTCGGGCGTCCCCGACCGCAGGGCGCCGCCCTGCACCCGCGAAAGGGCACGCCCTTTTGAAACCCGGACTCTGGAGGTCTTCGAATCCATGCGCTTCATCTCGGAAGAGGACTCCGCGGCCCTGGTCGACCACGCCATGGCGTTCGAGGCGGCCCGGGAGGTGCTGATCGCCGCGGTCGCCCCGGGCACCACCCTGTTCCCGGCGGTGCTCGGGCACGGCTCGGAGCCGACCAACCGGTTCTCGATCAAGTCGGGCTCGACGGCCGACTATGCCGGCCTGAAGGTCGGCTCGTTCTGGCCGGGCAATCCGGACCGGGGCCTGCCGCGGCACAATTCGGTGATCCTTCTGTTCGACCAGGCTGTCGGCCGGGTCGACACGGTGATCGAGGCGGGCCGCGTCAATGCCTACCGGACCGCCGCCGCCGACGCGGTGGCGGCCAGCGTCCTCGCCCGGCCGGATTCGGCGGTGCTCGCCGTTTTCGGGGCGGGGAACCAGGCGGAGTTCGAGTGCGCGGCGCTCGCCCGGATCCTGCCGATCCGGACGGTGCTGGTGGTCGCCCGGGACGCCGCCAAGGTCGCGGGCTTCGCCGAGCGCCTGGCGGGGCAGGGGGCCTCGGGGATCGCCGTGCGGGCGGCCGCGCCCCGGGAGGCCTGCGCGGCCGCCGACGTGATCGTCACGGCGACGCCGGCCCGCGCGCCGCTGTTCGAGGCCGACTGGGTCCGCCCCGGCACGCATGTCGCCGCCATGGGGGCGGACGCGAAGGGCAAGCAGGAACTGCCCCCGGCCCTGCTGGAGCGGGCGCAGCTGTTCTGCGACCTGCCGGAGCAGTCGCGCACCATCGGGGAGTTCCAGCACGCCTCCGCGGGGGCTTCCGCCGGCCTGCGGGCCCTCGGCGACGTGCTCCGGACCGGGGAGGGGGGCCGGACCGATCCGGAGGCGATCACCGTGTTCGACTCCTCCGGCATCGCCCTGCAGGACCTGACCATCGCCCGGGCGATCCTCGCCAAAGCCGACGCGCGCTTGTAGGGGAGGCCGGCGCCGGCCCTCCCCCGCCCCGGCGGAGGACGGACGGCATGCAGGACAGGCAGATCCGGGTCATCGGCATCGGCACGGGCGACCCCGAGCACCTGACCCTCCAGGCGGTGCGGGCGCTCGCCGACGTCGACGCGGTGTTCGTCCTCGACAAGCGCGCCGAGACCGCCGACCTCGTCGAGATCCGCCGCCGGATCTGCGCGGCCCATATCGCCAAGCCCCATCGGGTCGTCACCGTGGAGGACCCGCCCCGGGAGCGCCGCCCGGCCGATTACGGCGGCACCGTCGCGGCCTGGCACGCGGCCCGGGCCGAGCGCTTGGAGGCGGCCTTCGCCGCGCATCTCCGGCCGGGGGAGGTGGGGGCGATCCTGGCCTGGGGGGACCCGGCCCTCTACGACAGCGTGCTCCGCATCCTCGACCGCATCGCCGACCGCGGGCGCGTCGCCGTCACCCGGACGGTGATCCCCGGCCTGACGAGCGTGCAGGTGCTCGCCGCCCGTCACGGCGTGCCGCTGAACGGCATCGGCGGGTCGGTGCTGATCACCACGGGCCGCCGCCTCGCGGCGGGCTGGCCGGCGGACGCCGAGAGCGTCGTGGTGATGCTCGACGGCGACCCGGCCTTCGGCCATCTCGACCCGGACCTGACGATCTACTGGGGCGCCTATCTCGGCGGCCCGGACGAGATCCTGCTCTCCGGCCGGCTGGGCGATACGGGCGACGCGATCCGCCGGGTCCGGGCGGAGGCCCGGGACCGCCACGGCTGGATCATGGACATCTACCTGCTGCGCCGTGACCGCGCCGCCACGGACAGGACCGGCAAACCCGCTTAGACCGCCGCCATGCTGCGCCTGCGGGACTATCAGCGCGCCAGCCTCGACGCGCTCTCGGCCGCCTGGGCGCGGGGAGGGGCGGACGATGCGGCGCCCGGCCACCTGATCGTGCTGCCCACCGGGGCCGGCAAGGCGCTGGTCATCGCGGCCCTCGCCCGGGAGACCCTGGAGCAAGACCCCCTCGCCCGGGTGGCGATCGTCACCCACAGCCGCGAACTCGTCGCCCAGAATTTCTCGGAACTGAGCCGCGCCTGGCCGGAGGCGCCGGCCGGGATCTTCTCCGCCGGGCTCGGGCGGCGGGAGGCCGACGCGCAGGTGCTGGTCTGCGGCATCCAGTCGGTGGCCGACCGGCTCGACGCGGTGGGGCCCCGCGACCTCGTGATCGTCGACGAGGCCCACCTGATCCCCCGCGCCGCCGACACCCGCTACGGCCGGTTCCTGGCGGGCCTGCGGGCGCTGACCCCCGGGCTGCGGGTGGCGGGCTTCACCGCGACCCCCTACCGGCTCGATTCGGGCCGCCTCGACGCGGGCGAGCACCGGCTGTTCTCCGGCATCGCCTACGAGGCCGACACGTTCACGCTGATCCGGCGCGGCTTCCTGGCGCCCCTCGTCTCCAAGGCGACGCTGACCCAGCTCGACGTCTCCGGCGTCGGCCGGCGGGGAGGCGACTACATCCCGGGCGAGCTGGAGGCGGCGGTCAACCGCGACTGGATCACCCGCGCGGCGGTCGCCGAACTCGCGGAATACGGAGGTTCCCGCCGGGCCTGGCTCGCCTTCTGCGCCGGCCTCGCCCATGCGGACGCCGTCCGCGACGCCGTGCGGGCGGAAGGGTATGCCTGCGAGAGCGTCTCGGGCGAGACCCCGCGCCGGGAGCGCGACCGGATCGTGGCGGCGTTCCGGGCCGGACAGATCCGCTGCCTGACCTCGGTGGGCGTGCTCGGCACCGGCTTCAACGTCCCCGAGGTCGATCTGGTGGCGCTGCTGCGCCCGACCCGCAGCACCGGGCTCTACGTGCAGCAGGTTGGCCGGGCGCTGCGCTGCGCCCCCGGCAAGGCCGACGCGCTGATCCTCGATTATGCCGGGCTGGTGCGGATGCACGGTCCCGTGGACGCCGTGACGGTCCGGAGCGCCACCCAGGGCCTGAGCGGGGCAGGGGCCCCGCGCGCCAAGCCCTGCCCCGGCTGCGGCGCCCTGATCGCGCTGAACGCCTCCACCTGCGAGGCCTGCTGGACCGAGCCGGAGGCGGACGCGGACGCCGAGGCCCCGCACGAGGCCGCGGCCGATGACGAGCTGGCGATCCTCTCGGCGGATCCCGGATTGCCGGATCCCGAACCGGCCGGCCCTGCCCCCGCGCCGGAGACCGGCGGGTCCGGGGCCGCCTGGCATCCGGTCACGACCCTGAACCTGGAAGCCGCGCCGGACGGACTCGACCTCGTGCTCGGCTGGCGGGACGGCGCCGCCGAGGCCGGCTGGCGCGTGCGCCTGCGGCCGGAGCGCAGCGGCTACGAGCGGGAGAAGGCGGTGTCCTGGTGGCGGGGTCTCGGCGGCGGGCGCGACGCGCCGATGACCGCCGCGGGCTTCCTGGAGGGCGCCGGGAGCCTGGCGCGGCCGGCCGCCGTCCGTGTCCGACCGGGCCGCGTATCGGAGCAGATCGAGTGTCGCACCCGCGAAGGCCGGATCCTGGGCGAGCGCCGGACGCCCGGTCCCGCCGGCTGACGCCGTCTCCGGATGATCGCTTCGCCGCCATCGGCGCGCCGCAACGGCCCCGACGGGTCCTGAGGCCGTCCGAGGGGCGGGACCGGGGAGGGCGCTCGAACGGCCCTCGCCCGGCGGGCCGTCCCGGCACCGGTCCCGGTCGCGCCGCCGGCGCCGGCCACAGAGCCGGACAGGATCCCGGTTACGAACCGGTCCGCTCGACACGCCGAACCTGAGCGCCAAACCGGGTCGGAAGCCGAGCCAAGCCCCCTCGCCCGAGCGAGGATGACGCTTATGTTCCATAATATATCTTATGCGAACTCTGGATATCACCAGAGCGAGGGCCGGTCTCAGGCGGGCCGTGGAACAAAAAATGTACATTTGAAAAACATTTGGGCAATGGTGCCCGCGGCGGGCGCCGGTTTCTGTCACCGTCCGCGCACCGGCCCCTGCGTTCCGTGCGTCTGCCGACCGCCCTGACGCCTGACCGGTCCGACTTCAGAGCCGCACCGAGGCCGCGCACCGGCCAGCGGGACGGGCCGGGCGATCACCCGGGGAGGGCTGTTCGGGCCCCCTCCCCGCGGCACGATTGTCCGCCGCATCGCCGCGGGCGCCCGCGGTGCCGTGCGGTGCCATGCGGTGCCAGGCCGTCGACGGGATCGCCCGAGGTGCGCTGGTCCAAGCAGCCCGATACCGGATCCTGTATTCGCGCCCCCGGGCGATGGTCAGCTGCGCCGTACCGAAAGACGAGGCTGATGCGGATCCCCGCACCGAACGCCAACGGCAGCGATGAGGGAGGCCCGACGCCGCGCCCGCGTCGCTCTTGTTCGTATCGGATTGTTTTAGACCCGTCCGGTGCGACAAAAATGATCTTTCTCACGACTGGAACGGTCCTGCGGATCCATTGTTACTGGGCTTCGTGAATGCCTGATGCGGGCATTTCCACCCCTCTGGAGAATGGAGAGAACCGATGAGGATCGTGACCGGCGTCGCCACTCTGGCCGTGCTGGCGGGTCTCGCTGCCCCCGTTCAGGCCGCATCCGGACAGGCGGTTGAGGCCCTCCGGGCCGGCGCCCTTCCCACCGCGTACGCTCAGTTCCGTGGCGGCTGGCACCATGCCGGTTGGGGAGGCTGGCACCGCGGCGGGTACGGCCGCTGGGGTTACGGCGACCGCCGCGGTCCCGGCGTGGGGGCGGCCGTGGGGGCCGGCCTGCTCGGCTTCACCGCCGGCGCGGTGATCGGCTCGGCGGCGGCCAACGCCGCGGCGCGGCCCGTGGCCGTCTACGGGGCGCCCGCACCCGTCTACGCCGCCCCGGTCGTCGTGCGCGGCTCGGCGTCCTGCGCCGCCCGCTACGCCTCCTACGACCCGGCCTCCGGGACCTACCTGGGCTATGACGGCCTGCGCCATCCCTGCCCGTAGGCTCCTCCCGCTTCTGCCCCGACGGGAGCGGGCCCCGGCCGCCCGGCGCGGCCGGGGCCCGCCGCATCCCTATTGGTCGAGGGCGTTCTCGCGGACGTCCTTGGCCCTGCCCCGCCCCTGCTCGGCCTGTCCACGGAGCTTCTGCGCACGGCCCTCCGCCTTGAGGGCCTCGTCCTCCGTCAGGTTGCCGACCCCGCGCTTCGCGCTTCCGATCGCCTCGTTGGTCAGGCCCTTGAGCCGATCGACCGCACCCGCCGTGGTCGGGGTGTCGTCGGCGCAGGCCGGGCCGGCGAGGGCGAGGGCGAGGACGCTGCCGCCCAGGGTCATCATCGATCTGCTGCGCATCCGGAATCTCCCGTTCTGTGCGAGGGAGCGCGATTTACGGGCGGGGCGCGCCCGGGCAATGGTGCAGCCGTATCGGATCGGCCGGAATCGAACCGGTATCCCGGGACCGGCTCCCTGCGCGGGCGGCCCGATCGTCTCCGATCCCCGCCCTCCTTCAAGGTCCGTCACGCCGCCCGCATCCAGGGCTCGGCCTCCGCCCCGGCGGCCACGCGCATCGGGCCGGAGGCTGGACCGACGACGCCACCTCGGCACACTCCTCCGCGCTCTGGGAAGCGAAAGCTGAGCCCGGATCCGGTGGGCCCGGCGGTCTATCGGAACCGCGGCCGCAGCCGTCCGAGGAGATCCTGGCCCGGAAACCGGAACGGCGGCATCCGCAGGTCCGGCGCGGGCTCATCCCCGGGGATCGGCCCCTCGGCGAAGCGCGCCCCGGCGGACCAGAATCCGTCCCGCCACGTGCCGATCATCCCGAGCCCGACGGGCTCCCGCGTCGCGTCGGGCCGCAGCCGACCCGCGGCCCAGACGCGCTGCCAGCACCGCCGCCGCGACAGGTCGGCGTCGCGCCAGCCCAGCCGCGCATAGCCGGCCGCCGCGAAGATGCGGTCCCCGGCAAACTCCTCCGGAATCCACACCCAGCTCGAGAACACGTGGACCGCATCGGCGCGAAAGCCGGCGGGATCCACCGCCCGGGTGTAGGCGCTGAGCGCCCTTGCCCGGTGCCGGCCGACATGCCGGCGCAGGCGGCCCGGCAGCGGCAGCGCCTCCGGGAAGGCGGCGGCGTCGAGGCGGCTCGGCGCCGCGCCGCGCTCCAGCGCGTAGGTGCTGTCCACGAGGTGCATCCAGGGTTCGAGGTCGACCTCCCAGGCCTGCTCCGCCGGCGCGAAGCGGCGGACCCGTCCCGCGATCAGGCGGTCGGCGACGCGCCGGGCCGGCTCGGGAGCCCAGTCCGGCCCGGCCTCGGTCACGCGCAGCAGCGTCGAGGGCCCATGCGCCCAGACCGCCTCGGCCAAGCGGGCGAAGTCGGCCTCAGGCTCGTCGCGGCCGACCTTGCGCACCAGGATCTTCGAGCCGTCGGCGAGGTCGTCCAGCATCTTGCGCTTGAGATGGGCCAGCCGGCCGTATTCCCGCTCCAGCAGCACCTCCGGCGCGATCGAGCCGGCCGGATGTCCGGTATTCGCCCAGATGTTGTAGGCCAGGCTGTGACAATAGTAGGTGCCGCCCGCGCTCACGGAGAGCCGCAGGTCGCCCGGCACGCCGAAATCCGCGAAGCCGCAGCGCAGGCCGCGGATCAGGTCCGCCATCGGCGTGTAGGAGAAGCGCAGCAGGCCGGAGGGCTCGACCCCCCCGTAGCGCTGCACGAAGCCGAACTCGCAATTGTCCCCGAGGCTCCGAAAGGCGTGGAGCCGTTCGGCGAGGGGCGCCCCCGTCATCCTGATCCCGGTCACTGCATCCGCTCTGTCTCGCGCTCAATCTCGCGCTCTGTCTCGCCGAGCCCGTCGCCCCCGGTCGCGACGGGGCAGGGCCCTTCTCCCGTCCCCGCCCCGGCCGGGCGCTGCGCTCAGCCGTCCAGCGGCACCTCCAGGCGGAAGCAGGCGCCCTTCCCCCGGGCCGGGATCGTCAGGCTGCCGCCGAGCTGGCGCGTGAGGCTGCCGACCACCCGCATGCCGAGGCTCTTCGAGTTGCGTCCGATCTCGAATTCCGCCGGCAGCCCGATCCCGTCATCGGCGACCTCGACCACGAGGCTCCCGGGCTGGCGCTCGGCGCGGATCCGGATCTCGCCGCCTCCCGGGTGCGTCTCGGGCGGATAGGCGTATTTGAGCGCGTTGGTGACGAGTTCGTTGACCAAGAGGCCGATGGGAATCGCCCGGTCGGCCGAGATCCGCTGCGGGCAGGCCGTGCAGGCGAGCCGCTGGCCCGGCACGCCGCTGGCGAGGTTGGCCACCAGCTTCTCCAGGAAGGGCGCGAGGTCGAGTTCGCCCGGGACCCCCTCCCCTTCGCCCGCCGCCTTGTCGCCGTCCTTGTCACCTTGCCGCCAGAGCTGGTCGTGGACGCTCGCGATCGCCTCGACGCGGCTGCGCGCATCCGCGAGGGCCATCTGCACGGCCGGGTCTTCGGCGGCCCGGGCCTGGAGGGCGAGCAGGCTCGCCACGATGGCGAGGCTGTTCTTGACCCGGTGGCTCATCTCGCGGGCGAGCAGGTCCTGCCGGGCGAGGGCGGCCCGCAGCAGGCTCTCGGTGCGCTGGCGCTCGATGGCGCCGCCGAGCAGGTTGGCGAAGCCCTGCATGAAGGCGATGTCGGCCTCCTCGAACATGCCCTCCCGGGTGTCGTCCACCTCCAGCACCCCGAAGGCGCCGTCCCGGTTCTCGATCAGCACGTTGATCGCCCGGCGGATGCCGTGATCGGCCATGAGCTGCGGCGTCCGGAACCGGGTCTCGTCGGCGAGGTGGTTCGAGATCACCGGCCGCCCGGTCTTGAGGGCGAAGCCCGCCGGGGAGGCGAGGTCCGCCCCGATCCGGGCCTGCCCGATCACGTCGGGCCCCCAGCCGACACCGGCCCGGACCAGCAGGGTGTCGGCGCCGCGCTGGTACTCCAGGGCCTTGCAGAACTCGGCGCCCATGCCCTGCGCGCACAGCTCCGCAGCCCGCTGCAGCAGGTGGTCGACATCGGTGCCGCGCAAAGCCTCGACGCCGAACTCGGACAGGATCGCCTGCTGGCGCAGGCGATAGTCGAGATCGGGGGGCGCGGGGGGGCGGGCCGCCTCGGGGCTGGGTTCCACTTCGGTCTGGTCGGTATGCGCTGTCATGGGAGCTGTGAGACTAGCAGGAAGGCGGGCCCGGCGCGAAGCGTCGCCGCTCGGACGGGCGCACCCGTCGTCGCACCCCGGCCGGGGTCCGGAGCCCCCGGCCCCGTCCGGCGTTCGCCCATCGGATACGACGCGCGGAGCGCAGGAGGCGCCAGGCATGGCCGACGACGTGAACGGACTCTCCGACAAGGCCCTCTCGATCTTCGCCTTCGCGGCCTATCACCGCCTCGTCAGCGGCGAAAAGGTCACCGCGGTGGTCCGCCGGGACGGCGCCGGCCACGAGGCCGATCCGGAGGGGGTCAAGGAGTTGGAGGGGCGCGGCCTCGTCACCGCCGGCGAGACCGACATCGACCTCGGCGAGACCGCGCAGGCGGCGGTCGAGACGATGGTCGCGGCCCTGCGCCGGGAGGTCGGCCGGTGAGCCGGGAACGGGTCGATCCGCCTGCGGCATTCCGGCCGTGGAAACCCGGGAACGCCCCTGCCCCGGGGCGCCTTTCCCCGCATCCACGATGGAGACGCACATGACCGCCAAGGCGAAGGTGAAGACCGGGGACGATGTCACCTACAAGTGGGGCCAGGGCACCGTCTCGGGCGAGGTGACCAAGGTCCACACCCAGGATGTCAAGAAGACCATCAAGGGCAACACGGTCAAGCGCGAGGCCTCGAAGGCGGAGCCGGCCCTGGAGATCAAGACCGCCAAGGGCAAGACGGTGCTGAAATCCGTCTCGGAGGTTAAGGTCAAGTCTGCATAAGCGCCCAACCTGTGCGTGCCGTGATCTTGCGCACATCGCTTTCTGCTTAAGGTCTCGCCGGGAGCGGGGCGGCGGCTATCTGTAACGGTTCCAGCCTTCGAAGCCGGGACCGCCGCATGACCATTCCCCTCAGGCTCACCCTGAACGGACAGCCGCGCGAGATCGCCCTCGACGATCCGCGCGTCACCCTCCTCGATCTCCTGCGCGAGCGCCTCGGCCTGACGGGCGCCAAGAAGGGCTGCGACCGCGGCCAGTGCGGCGCCTGCACGGTGCTGGTGGACGGGCGGCGCATCAACAGCTGCCTGACCCTCGCCGCGAGCCTCGACGGGGCCGAGGTGCTGACCATCGAGGGGCTCGCCGAGGGCGACCGGCTGCAGCCCGTCCAGGCGGCCTTCATCGCCCATGACGGCTTCCAGTGCGGCTTCTGCACCCCCGGCCAGATCATGAGCGCGGTCGGCCTGATCCGCGAGGGCCACGCCGGTACCGATCCGGAGCGCATCCGCGAGGGCATGAGCGGCAATCTCTGCCGCTGCGGCGCCTACGCGGGCATCCTGGAGGCCGTAAAGGACGCGGCCGGCCAAGCGGAGCACCGGGAGGACGCGGCGTGAGGACCTTCGACTACATCCGCCCGGCGAGCGTGCCGGAGGCCGTGGCGGCCGGGCAGGTTCCGGGTACCGCCTTCCTCGCCGCCGGCACCAACCTCGTCGACCTGATGAAGGGCGGCGTCGCCACCCCGGAGCGGGTCGTCGACATCACCCGGCTCCCCGGCCTGTCGTCGATCGAGCGGCTGCCGGACGGCGCCACCCGAATCGGCACGCTGGTGCGCAACAGCGACCTCGCCCACGACGCGATGTTCGAAAAAACCTACCCGATGGTGGCCGAGGCCCTGCTGGCCGGCGCCTCGGCGCAATTGCGCAACGCCGCCACGGTCGGCGGCAACCTGATGCAGCGCACCCGCTGCCCCTTCTTCACCGACGCGGTCTCGCCCTGCAACAAGCGCGCGCCCGGCTCCGGCTGCGCGGCCCTGGGGCACGCCACCCGCATCCACGCGGTCCAGGGCTGGAGCGATCACTGCATCGCCACCCACCCGTCCGATTTCTGCGTGCCGCTCGCCGCCCTCGACGCGGTGGTGGAGATCGCCGGGCCGGACGGCGCCCGGGAGGTACCGCTCACCGCGTTCCACCACCTCCCCGGCGACCATCCGGAGCGGGAGACGGAGCTGCAGCCGGGCGAGTTGATCACCGGCCTGCGCCTGCCCCCCGAGGCGGCGTCGTTCCGGGGCCATGCCCGCTATCTCAAGGTCCGCGACCGCACATCCTACGCCTTCGCGGTGGTCTCGGCGGCGGCCGCCCTCACCCTGGAGGCCGGCGGCCGGATCGGGCAGGCCCGGCTCGCCCTGGGCGGGCTGGCGCTGAAGCCCTGGCGGGTGGCGGAGGCCGAGGCGGCGCTCTCCGGACAGGCACCCTCCCCCGAGGCCTTCGCGAAGGCCGCCGCCGCGGCGCTGGCCGGCGCCAAGCCCACCGGCGAGGCCAACGCCTTCAAGATCGAGCTCGCCCGCCGGGTGGCGATCCGCGCGCTGACCCAGGCCGCCGCCGGGACGCCCGCCCGGATCCCGGCGCTCCCCGCCTCCCCGTTCGGCATCGTCTGAGGAGACCCGCATGACCGCGACCTCCACGCCCGCCTCGAACCGCCCCGCAGGCGCGATCCGGCACGGCTCCAGCATCGGCCAGCCGCTGACCCGGCGCGACGGCCCCCTCAAGGTGACGGGCCAGGCCCGCTTCTCCGCCGACAACCTGCCCCCCGGGACCCTCCACGCGGCGCTCTGCGTCGCCCGGATCGCCCGCGGTCGCGTCACCGGCCTCGATGTGGCCGCCGCCGAGGCCCATCCCGGCGTCGTGGCGGTGATGCGGCCGGGGCACGCCCCGGCGCTCGCCAAGGATCCGGATGCCAAGGACGGGCCGTTCACCTTCCGCCTCGACCTCCTGCAGAACGACCGGGTCCGCTACGCCAACCAGCCCATCGCCGTGGTGATCGCCGAGACCCTGGAGGCGGCCACCGAAGGGGCCCGGCTGCTCGCCCCGACCTACGCGGCCGAGACCCCGCGGATCGGGCTCGATTCCGGCGAGGCCTTCACGCCGGATTCGGTCGGCGTCGGCGCGCCGCCGGTGGAGACCGACGGCGACGTCGAGGCCGGGCTCGCGGCCGCGTCGAAGACGATCGCCGCCACCTACGAGACGCCGGCCCAGTACCACAATGCCATGGAGCCCCACGCGGCGGTGGCCAGCTGGGACGGGGACCGGCTGACGCTCCTGATGCCGACCCAGGCGCTCGCCATGTCGCAGGCCCGGCTCGCCGGCCTGTTCGGCATCCGCCCCGAGGACATCCACATCGACAGCCCCTATCTCGGCGGCGGTTTCGGCTCGAAGGGCGTGCCGGCCGGGCCGCAGGTGCTCGCCTGCATGGCGGCCAAGCTCGTGGGCCGGCCGGTGAAGCTCGTGCCGACCCGGACCCAGATGTACGGTCCCATGGGCCATCGCGGGCCGACCCGGCAGACGATCCGGCTCGGCGCCGACGCCGCCGGCAAGCTCACGGCGCTGGACCACCACATCCGCACCGCCTCGTCGAGCTTCGACGATTTCTTCGAGCCGGCGGGCCGGGCGACCAGCACCCTCTACGCGAGCCCCGCCATCGCCATCCGGCACGAGGCGGTGCGCCTCGACACCGGCACGCCGCTGTTCATGCGCGCCCCCGGCGAGGCCACCGGCAGCGTCGCCCTGGAGAGCGCGCTGGACGAGATGGCCTTCGCGCTCGGCATGGACCCGCTGGAGTTCCGGCTCGCCAACTACGCCGAGGTCGAGCCGATCACCGGCAAGCCGTTCTCCTCGAAGGCCCTGCGGGACTGCTACCGGCGGGGCGCCGAGGCCTTCGGCTGGGCCGGGCGGCCGCTCCAGCCCCGCCAGACCCGCGACAGGGACGGGTTCCTGGTCGGCACCGGCATGGGCACCGCCACCTTCCCGGCGCTGATCTTCGAGGGGATGGCCCGGGCCGAGATCCGCGCCGACGGCACCGGCACGGTGGAGCTCGGGGCGATCGACATGGGCCAGGGATCCTGGACGGCGCTCGCCCAGATCGCCGCCGACGGGCTCGGGATTGGGATGGACGCCCTCACCTTCAGGATGGGCTCCTCGGACCTGCCGAATGCCGGGATCGCGGGTGGCTCCGGCCACACCGCCACCGCCGGCGGCGCGATCCACGCGGCCGCCGCCGACGTGATCCGGCAGCTCGCGGAGCTGGCCACCAACGACCCCGCCTCCCCGCTCTACGGCGCCGGCAATGCCGGCGTCACCGCGGCGGACGGGCGGCTCACCCGGCGCGACGATCCGGGCCGGGGCGAGTCCGTCACGGACATCCTCAAGCGGGCCGGCCGCGCCAGCATCGAGGGCCAGGGCAAGGCCGGGGCCGATCCGGCCGCGCAGGCGTCCTACGCCATGCACGCCCACGGCGCGGTCTTCGCCGAGGTGAAGGTCGATCCCGATCTCGGCCAGATCCGGGTGAGCCGCCTCACCGGCGCCTTCGCGGCGGGCCGGGTGATCAACCCGCGCCTCGTCCAGAGCCAGTATTACGGCGGGATGATCTGGGGCCTGTCCTTCGCCCTGCACGAGCGGGCCGAGATGGATCCGCGGACCGGCCGCTTCCTCAACGACAACCTCGCCGAGTACCACGTGCCGGTGAACGCCGACGTGCCCGCCATGGAGGCGATCCTGGTCCACGAGGACGACGCGGTGGTGAACGCGCTCGGCGTGAAGGGCGTCGGCGAGATCGGCATCACCGGCACGGTGGGGGCCATCGCCAACGCGGTCTGGCACGCCACCGGCGTTCGGGTGCGCGAGATGCCGATCACCCTGGACAAGCTGCTGGGCTGACCGAACGGCCTGACCGAAGGCCGATCCCGTCCCGGGTGCGTCGCAGCGCCCGGGATTTTTGAGTATGGGCATACCCACCGGCGGCCGGCGGTCGCCGCAGCAGCACGGAGACCGGTATGCCTCTCACCAGCGACATTCGCGGCGTCGTGCCGATCGCCCCGACGCCGTTCCATCCGGATGGCCGGATCGACGAGGTCTCCCTCGACCGGATGACCGATTTCTTCGGGGCTGCGGCCGTCGACGGCCTGACGATCCTCGGCCAGCTCGGTGAGGCCGGCAAGCTCGACCACGCGGAGGGCCTCGCGGTGGCCAAGCGCGTCCTCGGGCGCACCCGGCTGCCGGTCATCGTCGGCGTCACGGCGCCGGGCTTCGCGGCCATGCGGGCCCTCGCCCGGGAGGTGATGGGGCTGGGCGCCGCCGGCGTGATGATCGCGCCGCCCAACACGCTGCGCACCGACGACCAGGTGGTCGGCTATTACCGCACCGCCGCCGAGGCGATCGGGCCGGACGTGCCCTTCGTGCTGCAGGATTACCCCCTCACCTTCTCGGTCCAGATGACCCCGGGGGTGATCCGCCGGATCGTGTCGGAGAACCCCTCCTGCGTGATGCTCAAGCACGAGGACTGGCCCGGCCTGGAGAAGATCTCGGCGCTGCGCGGCTTCGAGCGCGACGGCTCCATGCGCCACATCTCCATCCTCGTGGGGAATGGCGGCCTGTTCCTCGATTTCGAGACCGAGCGCGGCGCCGACGGGGCCAATACCGGCTACGCCTTCCCGGAGATGCTGGTCGACGTGGTCCGCCTCGGCCGGGCCGGCGAGCGCGACGCCGCCCACGACCTGTTCGACGCCCACCTCCCCTATCTGCGCTACGAGCAGCAGCAGGGCCCGCTGGGGCTCGCGGTGCGGAAATACGTGTTCATGCGCCGGGGAATTTTTTCATCTGACGCCCAGCGCAAGCCGTCGCAGGCGCTCACCGCGCAGGCGAAGGCCGAGGTCGAGTACCTGCTGGCCCGCCTCGCCCGCATCGACGCGCGGGCGCGGCTCGCGGGCTAGAACGCCCCCTGCCCGGTCGGAGAGCCGGGCCCTCCGGCGCCATCCGTTCCGGCGCGAGGCCGGCGATCCCCGGGCTCGCGCCGCGGGCGCCGGCTCACGGGAGCCGGAAGGCGATGACCGAATCGCCCGGCGTGGTGCCGAGCGAGCCGTGCCCGCCCGCCGCGATCACCACGTATTGCCGGCCGTCCTTGCCGCGATAGGTCATCGGCGTGGCCTGACCGCCGGCCGGCAGCGTCATGGACCACAGGACCGCCCCGGTCTGCATGTCGTAGCCGCGGATACGGTCGTCGAGCGTGGCGGCCGTGAACGCGACGCCGCCGGCCGTGGCCAGGGTGCCGCCATGGGCCAGCATACCCATGGCGAACGGGATCGGGACCGCGACCCCGCCGATCTTCTGCCCGGCGACGGTGCCGTTGCGGTGCCTCCAGGCGGTTGTGCCGTCCGCGAGGTTCACGCCGACCCGCACGCCCCAGGGCGGCGCGTTGCACGGGACGCCGAGGGCCGAGCGCATGTGCGCGATGGACACCGCGTAGGGGCCGCCGAGATTCTCGTTGCCCGGGGCGGAATCCGGATCGGTGGTGATGAGGCGCCGGTCGGGCTCGTTCGCCGGGCGCGGGAGCAGGCGGTAGAGGTAGGGCAGGTATTGCGGCGTCGCGATCATCCAGTGATGGACCGGATCGACGGCCACCGAGCCCCAGTTGAACACCCCGATATTGCCGGGCCAGATGATCGCGCCGCCTGACGCCTGCGGCGGCGTGAACGGGTTGCCGTCGTAGCGGTTCGACCGGAAGGCGAGCCGGCACTGGATCTGGTCGAAGGGCGTGACGCCCCACATGTCGGCCTCCCTCAGCGGCGCCGGCGTGAAGCGGAGCGACGAGACCGGCTGGACCGGAGACGGCGCCTCTCCCGGGATGTCGGTCCGGGTCGAGACCGAGACCTCGGAGACCGGCCGGATCGGAGCGCCGGTGCGGCGGTCGAGGACCCAGACATTGCCGACCTTGGTGGGGATCAGGATCGCCGGCACCGTCCCGTCGCCCTGCGGCAGGGTCAGGAGGACCGGCTGGGACGGGTTATCGCGGTCCCACAGGTCGTGATACGTGGTCCGGAAGGCCCAGCGCAGCCTGCCGGTCTCCAGGTCGAGAGCCGCCAGGGCGTCGACGAGGGCCTCGTCCGCCTTCGACCGGGACACGCCGACCTGATCGGGCGCCCGGTTGCCGAACGGCACGTAGACGAGCCCCAGAGCCTCGTCGGCCGAAAACTGCGTCCAGGCCACCGCCGAGTTGGGCTCGTAGAGCGCACCGGGCTGCAGCGGTTCGGTCGCGTCGGGCTTGCCGGCGTCGAACTTCCAGACGATCGCGCCGGTGCGCACGTCGAAGGCGCGGATCACGCCCGACGGATTCTCCGCGTAGTAATTGTCGGCGATCGCGCTCCCGAGGACGACGAGGTTCCGGGTCACCAGCGGCGCCGAGGTCTGCTGATAGGCGGCACGCCGGAGGTTCGGCATCTGCGCCGTCAGATCGACGAACCCGTCCGCCCCGAAGGTCCGGCACGGGAGTCCGGTATCGGCATTCAGCGCGTAGAGCCGCGCATCGACCGAGGCGGCGATGATCCGGCGCGGGCATTCGGCGACCGCCGCCGCGACGGCGCCCGCCGTCGCCGGATCCGCCTCCGCCGGCGGCGCGTAGCCGGTCGAGTCGTTGTAGGACACGCCGCGACAGGTCTGGTGCTGGTACTGGCCGTCCCGCGCCATCTGCGGGTCGAAGGCCCAGACCAGCCGGCCGGTCTCGGGTTCCAGGGCCTGCACGATGTTGTGGGGCGTGCAGAGATAGAGCAGCCCGTTCACCTTGATCGGCGTGGCCTCGAAGGTGAATTCCTTCGAATCCGTCCGGCTGTCGCCGCGCAGGTCGCCCGTATGGTGCTCCCAGGCCACCGTGAGGCCCTGGACATTGCCCACGGTGATGTCCTCGAGGGCCGAGTAGCGCTGGCCGAGATTGGTGCCGCCATAGGCGACCCAGTCGTCGGCCGGATAGGGGACGCCGCTCGGATCGACGGCGGCCCTCGCCTCCGCGACCTTCGGCAGGATGCCGTGCGTCTCGACCGGATCGACGAACCAGGAAGCGGTGCTCGCGGCCGCGATGAGCA
Organism: Methylobacterium sp. XJLW; assembly: GCF_003254375.1. Classification (NCBI taxonomy): domain Bacteria; kingdom Pseudomonadati; phylum Pseudomonadota; class Alphaproteobacteria; order Hyphomicrobiales; family Methylobacteriaceae; genus Methylobacterium; species Methylobacterium sp. XJLW. The sequence continues at coordinate 5,121,228 of NZ_CP016429.1, forward strand.
GGACGACGGCCCGGAGGGCGAGCGGGCCGTTTCCGAGGCTCGGCGCCCAGGCCCGTTCGGGCGCGTCCCGCAGGCGATGCACCACGACGGGCAGGCAGAGGACCAGGCCGAGGGCGAAGATCAGGGCGCCGCGCGGGATCCATTGCCATTTGTCGAGCCCGACCTCGACGATCGTCCAGATGAAGGACGCCGCCAGAATCAGGGCATAGATCCAGAGGCCGCTCTGGCGGCGCCGGGCCAGCTGGATGCCGGAGGCCAGCAAACCGACCCCCAGGGCGAGGTAGAACGACGATCCCCCCGCGAAGGCCAGCTTCGCCCCGAAGAATGCCAGGGCCAGGCCAAGCAGCGCGAGCGATAATGCGAGGGTTCCGAGTGCCACGGCGATCAACCTGATCCTTGAGCCAGCCGGCCATGACGGCGCCGGGGGGCGACCCCGCGGCGGAGCACCGTCTGTCCGACGGCTTATGCCGGTTGTGGCTGTCCCAAGGCTGGACATGTCCCAAGGCTGGACAGGCCCGCCTGCAGGGGGGCCTGACGCCCGGCAGGCAGCAGCGGCAGGCAGCAGCGGCAGGCAGCAGCGGCAGGCAGCAGAGGCAGGCTACGGCGGCCGGATCGCCCTGGACCGCGTGCCGCCGTTCACGCCCCCGCCTTGTCCTCCGGACGCAGGACGACCCTGTCACCGTCGCGCAATGAGGCCGGCGGCCCCACGACGACGCGCTCGCCGCCGTTCAGGCCGTCGCGCAACTCCAGCAGCGTGCGCGTCTGGCGGAAGATCGTGACCGGGCGCATCCGCACCACGCCGGTCCCGTCCCCGGCCGGCTCGATCATCGCCACGCGGGTCCCGTGCTGGTCGAAGATCAGGGCCTCGTTCGGCACCGTCACGGCGGGCGAGGACCGGGGGATCTCCAAAGTGACGGTGATGTAGAGCCCGGCTCGCAACGTGCCGTCCGGATTGGGGAGGTCGACCTGGGTCGCCAGCGTCCGCGCGGTGGAGAGCAGGGTCGTCGACGAGCGCGAGACCTTGCCGGGGAAGACCCTGCCGGGGATCTGCGCCACCTCGACCCTGGCGTCGAGTCCGTCGCGGACGTCGTCGGCGGCGTAGAGCGGCACGTTCACCGCCATGCGCAGCACGTCGTCCCGCGCCAGGGTCAGGAGCGGCGCGCCCGTGTTCGTGTCCGCCGTCACCGCGTCGCCGACATCGTTGTTGCGGGTGGTCACCACCCCGTCGAAGGGCGCGCGGATCTCCTCGAAGCCGGTCAGGACCTTGAGCCGGGCGACCTGCGCCTCCTGCGCGGCGATGTTGGCCTCGGCCACCTTCACGGCCGCCTTGGCGGCGTCGACATTGGCGGTCTGCGCCAGCACCCCGGCCTGGGAGGTGTCGGCGTTCTGCCGGGTCTCGACCCCGGTGCCGGCGAGCGTCGCGGTCCGCCGGTTGGTCACGTCGGCGAGGTGACGGTTGGCCTCGGCCTGGTCGACCATCGCCCGTGCCTGAATCAGCGCCGCCTGGAGCTGAAGCGCCTGCGACTGCGCCTGGACCAGCTGCTGGTCGAGGTCGGGCGCGCTGATCCGGAACAGCAGGTCGCCCTTCTTCACGTGCGTGCCGATATCGACCTTGCGCTCGACGATGTAGCCGGTCGCCCGTGGATAGAGGCCGGCGGTATCGAAGGCTTGGGTGGTGCCCGTCTGGGTCAGGCTGAAGGTGTCGGAGGCCCGGGCGGCCCGGGCGACCCGCACAGCCGGTGGCTTTGCCGCGGCAGCCGGTTCCGAGCTCGCCGCCCGGGACTGTTCCGGCCAGTGGCGGTAGCCGAGGAGACCCGCGCCCGCCAGCGCGAGCAGGGCGATCCACAGGCGGCCGTGGGACGCGGCGCGGCCGGCCTCGCCCGCGGCTGAACTGTCCCGATCCGCCATCCTCGCCCTCGGGTCGCGCCCCGTGCACCGCTCGGGCGCTCGTCCCCCAATCGGGACGCGTCTGATCGTGCATTCAAGATATAGATCGCGCGCAGGCTCCGGGCGAGATGCCGCACTGCACGATGGTGCCCCGTTGCGGATCCTCCCGGCCGGCGTCCGGTTACCCTGCGACAGAGCAGGGACCGAGTGCGATGTCCGAGATTTCCAGGCGTGCCGTCATCGCCGTCGGCGGCGCGATGGTGGCGTCCTCCGCTGCGGCGCAATCCGCCGGGCCGGCCGCGCCCCTCCCCGAGCGCCGGGGCAAGGGCGCCGATATCCTGGGGCCGCAGAATAAGCCCCGGGCGGCCGAGGAGCCGTTCACCCTGGCGCCGCCCGGCACCGACCACGGCACGATGCCGAACCTGAAATGGTCGTTCAGCGACAGCCACATGCGACTGGAGGAGGGAGGCTGGGCGCGCCAGACCACGATCCGCGAGCTGCCGGTCTCGAAGGCCATGGCGGGGGTCAACATGCGGCTCAAGGCCGGCGCGGTCCGCGAGATGCACTGGCACAAGGAGGCCGAGTGGGCCTACATGATCAAGGGCAAGGCCCGGATCACCGCGGTCGACCAAGACGGCCGCACCTTCGCGGACGATGTCGGCGCGGGCGATCTCTGGTACTTCCCGGGCGGCATCCCGCACTCGATCCAAGGGCTCGCCGCCGACGGGATCGACGGCTGCGAGTTCCTGCTCGTGTTCGACGACGGCGGCTTCTCGGAGGATTCCACCTTCCTGCTGACCGACTGGCTGGCGCACACGCCCAAGGACGTGCTCGCGAAGAATTTCGGCCTGCCCGAGAGCGCCTTCGCCCGGATCCCCGAGAAGGAGCTCTACATCTTCCCCGGGCCGAAGCCCGGCCCGCTCACGGCCGACCGGATGGGCGGCTCGGGCCCGGTGCCGAAGTCGTTCAGCCACCGGATGCTGGCGCAGGAGCCGATCCGCACCCGGGGCGGCAGCGTGCGCATCACCGATTCCACGGTGTTCCCGGCCTCCGTGACGATCGCCGCAGCGCTGGTCGAGGTCGAGCCCGGGGGCCTGCGCGAGCTGCACTGGCACCCGAATGGCGACGAATGGCAGTACTACCTCTCGGGCAAGGGCCGGATGACCGTGTTCGGCTCGGAATCGAAGGCCCGGACCTTCGACTACCAGGCCGGCGATGTGGGCTATGTGCCCTTCGCCATGGGCCATTACATCGAGAATACCGGCGACACGACACTGACCTTCTTGGAGATCTTCAAGAGCCCGCGCTATGCCGATATCTCCCTGACCCAGTGGCTGGCTCTGACCCCGCATCCTCTGGTCCAGGCGCATACCGGGCTGGATGCCAAGCTGGTCGCGACCCTTCCGGAGACGAAATCCCCGGTCGTGCCGGGTTGACGCGGCCCGGAACCCGGACCGATCCTGGCGCGTCGAGTTCGAAAGACCACACGATACATCGCGATACGTTGCACCGAGGGACCCATGCGCCCCGCATCCCGCGCGCTCCTCGCCCTGGCGCTCGCCCTCCCGGCCGGCGCCGCCCAGGCCCAGGTGCAGCAGAACGACCCGAACGCCGCCAACGCCTCGTTCGCCCTGCAGGGTCAGATCCGGGCGCTCAACCAGCAGCGGGTCTCGGACTTCAATACGCTGAACCAGACGATCCAGCGCAACGTCCAATTCGAGTCCTTCGGACCCGTCCTGCCCTATCGCGGCATCCGGGGGGGAGTCCGGAGGGGAATCCATGGAGGCCGTCATCTCGGTCGCCACGGGGGTGGGCTGCGCGGTAGCGTCAACACGGGCGTCAACACGGGCGTCTGCATCGGCTGCTGAGCGGCCGGGATATCCGCGCAGAGCGGGGACAGCCCGAAAAAAACCTTTGCCCACCGGCAGGCTTCGCCCACAAGCTCGGTCCATGGTGGCGTGCGCATGAACATTCTCCTGATCGGCTCCGGCGGCCGTGAACACGCCCTGGCGTGGCGGCTGGCCCAGAGCCCCCTCTGCACGCGCCTGTTCACGGCGCCCGGCAATCCCGGCACGGCCCGCCATGGGACGAACCGGCCGGACCTGGCCGTCACGGACCACGCGGCGGTGGCGGCCTTCTGCACGGCGGAATCGATCGGCCTCGTGGTGGTCGGGCCGGAAGCTCCCCTGGTCGCCGGGCTGGTGGACGACCTGAAGGCTGCCGGGATCCGTGCCTTCGGGCCGACCCGCGACGCCGCCCGGCTCGAGGGATCGAAGGGGTTCACCAAGGACCTGTGCGCTGCCTGCGGCATCCCCACCGCCGCCTTCGCACGCTTTACCGAACTGGAGCCGGCGCTGGCTTATGTCCGGCAGCAGGGGGCCCCGATCGTCGTGAAGGCGGATGGCCTCGCCGCCGGCAAGGGCGTCACCGTGGCCGAGACCCTCGACCAGGCCGAGGACGCGCTGACCGCCCTGTTCGCCGAGCCCGGCGCCGAGGTGGTGGTCGAGGAGTGCCTGTTCGGCGAGGAGGCGAGCTTCTTCGCCCTGTGCGACGGCACGCGGGCCATCTCCCTCGGCACCGCCCAGGACCACAAGCGGGTCTTCGACGGCGACCGCGGTCCCAACACCGGCGGCATGGGCGCCTATTCCCCCGCCCGGGTGGTCACTCCGGAGATCGAGGCCCGGGTGATGGCCGAGATCATCGCGCCGACGCTCGCCGGCATGCGGGCGCGGGGCTGCCCGTTCACCGGCATCCTCTATGCCGGCCTGATGCTCACCGCCGACGGCCCCAAGCTGATCGAGTACAACACCCGTTTCGGCGACCCCGAGGCGCAGGTGCTGATGCCGCGCCTCGCCTCCGACCTCGTGCCGGCGCTGCTCTCGGCCTGCGAGGGCGACCTCTCCGGCGTAAGCCTGGAATTCGACGCCCAGCGGGCCGCCCTCACCGTGGTGATGGCGGCGGCGGGCTATCCGGGTGCCGTGGTCCGGGGATCGGTGATCCGGGGCGTCGATGGGGCCGAAGGCGACGGGGTTCACGTCTTTCAGGCCGGCACCCGGGCCGAGGGCGGGCAGCTCCTGGCCGATGGCGGCCGGGTCCTGGCGGTCACGGCGCTCGGCGACAGCGTCACGGACGCTCAAGGTCGCGCCTACGCGGCGGTGGCCCGGATCGACTGGCCGGAGGGTTTCTGCCGGCGCGACATCGGGTTCCGGGCGGTGGCACGGGAGGCCGGAGAGGGCTGAGCGGCAGGGTCCGCGGGCGCACGAGCCCGGGCCCTCCCCCTTTTCCGAGCGCACCGCAGGCGCGCCCCGCATCGGCCGGTAGATCCGCGCCTGCACCGTTGAGGGTGCTGGTGAGCGGGTTCCGCCGCGCGGTTGCGCCACGACGGGGTTGTTCCGATACAGCCGACCGCGCCCTATTCTCCAACCGCCGCGCCGGCGGGCCTCCGGTTGTCGTTGGCGCCGTAGAGCAGTCCCGGCCGCATCCCCTGCGTGCGCGAAGCGTCGTTGCCCGAGGACGTCGCCTCGGGGAGCGCGGGCGCCGCGGCGCGTACCGCGATCAGCTCCTGCGCCCCCCAGGGCTTCTGCTCGACGAGCGTGTGGCCCATGCTCCGCAGGATCGCTTGCGTGTCCGCCGAGAGCGCGAAGGGCTCGGCGTAGACCGTGTCGGGCAGCCACTGGTGGTGGATGCGCGGGGCGTCCACGGCCTCCTGCGGCGCCATGCCGAAATCCAGCATGTTGATCAGCGTCTGCGCGGTGATCGTGATGATCCGCGAGCCCCCCGGCGAGCCCGCCACCAGCGCGACCTTGCCGTCCCGCAGCACGATCGTGGGCGCCATGGAGGAGAGCGGGCGCTTGCCGGGCTCGATCGCGTTCTTCGTCCCCTGCACGAGGCCGAACAGGTTCGGCACCCCGGTCTTGACGGTGAAGTCGTCCATCTCGTCGTTGAGGAAGAACCCCGTATCGGCGGCGATCACCCCGGCGCCGAAATAGCCGTTGATCGTGTAGGTCAGCGCGGCCGCGTTGCCGGCCTTGTCCATCACCGAGATGTGGGTGGTCTCGGCCCGCTCCCGCGTCTCCAGGCCGGGATCCGGGCGGATCTCGGAGGACGGGGTCGCCCGGTCCGGGCGGATCGAGGCCCGGAGCGTCTCCGCATAGGCCGGCGACAGGAGCCGGTCGACCGGGTTCGCCACGAAGGCCGGATCGCCGAGCAGCAGGTTGCGGTCGGCATAGGCGCGCCGCATGGCCTCGACCATCAGGTGCACGCTTCGCGCGGAGTTGAACCCCGCCGCCCGCAGGTCGTAGCCGTCGAGGATGCCGAGGATCTCGCAGAGCGTGGTGCCGCCCGACGAGGGCGGCGGCGCCGACAGGACGGTGGCGCCCCGGTAGCGGCAGGTCAGCGGCTCGGATTGCGTTACCGTGTAGGCGGCGAAGTCGGCCGCCGTCAGCAGGCCGCCGCCCGCCCGTGAGGCCGCCTCGACGGCCTCGGGGATCGCACCCTTGTAGAACGCGTCCGAGCCGTGATCGGCGATGGCCTGGAGGGTCCGGGCGAGGTCGGCCTGGACAAGCCGGTCCCCGGGGCGCCAGGGGCTGCCGTCCGGGCGCAGGAAGATCCGGGCGACGTTGGCCTGGGCTGCGAACAGCGTGGTGCCGGATTCGAGGATGTCGGTGTCGCCCCGGGTCAGCACGAACCCATCCCGGGCGAGCGCGATCGCCGGCGCCATCACCCGGGTCAGCGGCAGGGTGCCGTATTCGGCCAGCGCGGTGTTGAGGCCGAGCACGGTCCCGGGCACGCCGGCCGCCTTCCAGCCGCGCAGGCTCGCGCCCTTCACCACGGTGCCGGTCGCGTCGAGGTACATGTCCCGGGTCGCGGCGGCCGGGGCGGTCTCGCGGAAATTGACGAAGCGGCTGCGCCCGTCGGCGGCGTGCAGCACCAGGAAGCCGCCGCCGCCGAGATTGCCGCAGCAGGGGTTCACCACCGCCTCGGCATAGGCCACCGCCACCGCGGCATCCACGGCGTTGCCGCCGGCCCGGAGGATGTCGGCGCCTACCTGCGAGGCGAGGCGCTGCGACGAGACCACCATCCCGTTCTCGGCCTCCACGGCCGGCCCCGAGGCGGCCCGCGCGGCGGGGCCGCCCAGGGCGAGCAGGGCGGCCAGGAGCAGCGCGCGTGCCGGTGCGATCATCCCTGCCCTCTCCGGTGCGGGTCCCGCGCCGCCATATAGGGGACTGCAGGCCAGAGTCGCGGCCTCCACCCTCCCCCTCATCCCGAGGCGCAGCGGAGGCCTCGAAGGAGCCTTCCAGAGGACGCTGCGATCCCTGGAGCCCTTCTTCGAGGCCCGCTGCGCGGTCACCTCAGGATGAGGCGATGGATGGGAGGCGCGTTCGCCCCGGCTCAGCCATTGCGGAACGTGTAGCTGTAGCCGTTCAGCGCCGGGGCGCCGCCGAGATGGGCGTAGAGCACCTTCGAGCCCTTCGGGAAGAATCCCTTCTTCACGAGGTCGATCATGCCCTGCATCGACTTCCCCTCGTAGACCGGGTCGGTGATCATCCCCTCGAGCCGGGCCGAGAGCCGGATCGCTTCCACGGTCTCCTGCGAGGGCACGCCGTAGACCGGGTAGGCGTAGTCCTCGTTGAGCACCACGTCGTCGGCGACGATGTCGCCCGCGCCGACCAGGGCGGCGGTGTTCTGCGCGATGTCGAGGACCTGGGCCTTGGTCTGGGCCGGGGTGCAGGAGGCGTCGATGCCGATGACGTTGCGGGCGCGCCCGTCGGCGGAGAAGCCCACCAGCATGCCGGCATGGGTCGAGCCCGTGACCGTGCAGACCACCACGTAGTCGAAGCGCAGGCCCATCTCGGCCTCCTGCTTGCGCACCTCCTCGGCGAAGCCGACATAGCCGAGCCCGCCGTATTTGTGCACCGAGGCGCCGGCCGGGATCGCGTAGGGCTTGCCGCCTTCGGCCTCGACCTCGGCGAGCGCCCGCTTCCAGCTGTCGCGGATGCCGATGTCGAATCCGTCATCCACGAGCTGCGTCTGCGCGCCCATGATCCGCGACAGGAGGATGTTGCCGACCCGGTCGTAGACGGCGTCCTCGTGGGGCACCCAGGCCTCCTGGATCAGCCGGCACTTCATGCCGATCTTGGCGGCGACCGCCGCGACCATGCGGGTGTGGTTCGACTGCACGCCGCCGATCGACACCAGCGTGTCGGCGCCGCTCTTGATCGCGTCCGGGACGATGTATTCGAGCTTGCGCAGCTTGTTGCCGCCATAGGCGAGGCCGGAATTGCAATCCTCGCGCTTGGCGAAGATCTCAACCTCGCCGCCGAGATGAGCCGTCAGGCGCTTGAGCGGCTCGATCGGCGTCGGGCCGAAGGTCAGGGGATAGCGCTCGAACTGTGCCAGCATCGGGTCTCTCCAGATCTCGGGACGCGCCCGGGGGCAGGAGCGGTCTCCGTCCGGCCCGGATGCATCGAGGCGAGGCCCCGAGAACGACCGGGCCGTGAGGTCCCGGCTCCTATCTTCGAGGCGCAGGGAAAATTACCCGATTTGCAATGAAAGGTGCTCTCGATCTTTGGGCGTCGAAGGCCGGTCTCTTGCGTTGCCAAGCCAAACTCACGCAGGAAAGTCCGGTTTTCCAGTCGAACATGAAAGAATCGTCCATGTCCGAAGGGCTCGACCGGATCGACCAGAAGATCCTGCGCCTGCTCCAGGCGGACGGTCGGATGGCCAATGCCGAGATCGCCGAGCGGGTCGGCACCAGCGCGGCCACCTGCCACCGCCGGATCCAGCGCCTGTTCGCGGACGGGTTCGTGCGGGCGGTCCGGGCGCTGATCGATCCGATGCGGGTCGGACGCGGTACCCTGGTCTTCGTCGGCGTCGTGCTCGACCGCTCGACCCCCGAGAGCTTTTCCGAATTCGAGGCTGCCGTGCGGGCGATTCCCGTGCTCCTCGACTGCCATCTCGTGGCCGGCGACTTCGACTACATGCTGAAGATCCGGGTCTCCGACATGGCCGACTTCAACCGCCTCCACAGCGCCACGCTGATCGGCCTGCCGGGGGTGCGCCAGACCCGGACCTTCTTCGTGATGAAGGAGGTGATCGACAACGCGCCCCTCGACCTATGACGCTGTCTTCGCTGCGCTCGCGATGACGTCGGACGCCTCTACGCCTCCCCGCGCCGTTGCTTGCGCAGAGCCTCCCACCGGTCGAGGCGCTCGGCGAGGCGGGTCTCGTAGCCGCGCTCGGTGGGCTCGTAGAGGTGCTGGCGCCCCAGCGCGTCGGGCCAGTAATCCTGTCCCGAGAAGGCATCGGGCTCGTCGTGGTCGTAGCGGTAGCCCTCGCCGTAGCCGATCCGCTTCATCAGCTTGGTCGGCGCGTTGAGGATGGTCCGCGGCGGCGGCAGGGAGCCCGCCTCCTTGGCGAGCCGGGTCGCGGCCTTGTAGGCGGTGTAGACCGCGTTCGATTTCGGCGCGCAGGCGAGGTAGATCGCCGCCTGGGCGAGCGCCAGCTCCCCCTCCGGACTGCCGAGGAAGTCGAAGGCGTCCTTGGCGGCGTTGGCCACCACCAGGGCCTGCGGGTCGGCGAGCCCGATATCCTCCACCGCCATGCGCACCAGCCGGCGGGCGATGAACAGCCGGTCCTCCCCGGCATCGAGCATCCGGCAGAGATAATAGAGCGCCGCGTCCGGATCCGAGCCGCGCACGGTCTTATGCAGGGCCGAGATCAGGTTGTAGTGGCCCTCCTGCGCCTTGTCGTAGATCGGCGCCCGCCGCTGCACGATGGCCTGCAGGGCCTCCGCGTCGAGAGTCTCCCCCGGTTGCGCCGAGCGCCACACCTCCTCCGCCAGGGTCAGGGCCGCCCGCCCGTCGCCGTCGGCCATGCGGACCAGCACGTCGCGCGCCTCCTCGGTGAGCGGCAGGGCTCGGCCCGTCAGCGCCTCGGCCCGCACCAGCAGCCGCGCGATGGCGCCCGGATCGAGGGCCCGGAACAGCAGCACCCGGGCCCGGGACAGGAGCGCGGCGTTCAGCTCGAACGAGGGGTTCTCCGTCGTCGCCCCCACCAGCGTGACGGTGCCGTCCTCCATGACCGGCAGGAAGGCGTCGAGCTGCGCCCGGTTGAACCGGTGGATCTCGTCGACGAACAGCAGGGTCGCCTGTCCGGTCGCCCGGCGCTTGCGCGCGGCCTCGAACACCTTGCGCAGGTCGGGCACGCCCGAGAAGATCGCCGAGATCTGCTCGAAATGCAGGTCCGTGCCCTGCGCCAGCAGCCGCGCCACGGTGGTCTTGCCGGTGCCGGGCGGTCCCCAGAAGATCAGCGAGCCGAGGCTGCGCCCGCGCAGCAGGCGCGTGAGCGCCCCGCCCTCCCCGGTCAGGTGCTCCTGGCCGACGACCTCGGCAAGGCTCTGCGGCCGCAGGCGGTCTGCGAGGGGGCGGCCCGCCTCGGTGCCGGAGGCGCGGCCGGAATCCGGCGCGGAGGGCGGCTCCGCGGAAGCGAACAGGTCGGACATCTGCGCATCAACACCGGGCGCGACCGGCGGCGCAAGCGGCGCGCCCGACCTTGCCCACGCTTGCCCACGGTCGCGAGCCGGTGCCGGGCTCGCCCGGGATCAGCCGCCGAACACCGAGGTCAGGACCTCGCCGTTGCGGTTGATCGCCACTTCCCAGGAATTGAGGCTGTTGCGGGTGACCCGGTCGAGATCCTTGGTGGTCGCCATCGGCACGCCGTTGACCGCTACGATCACGTCCCCCTTCTGCAGCCCCACCCGGGCGGCGATGGAGTTCTCGTCCACGGCCTGCACGGCCACACCGTCGGCGGGGAAATCGACCTGCATCTCCTCGGCCACCGCAGGCGAGGTGTTCACGAGCGTCGCGCCCAGGAACGGCGAGCGGGTCTTCACCTTGAGCATGTCCCGCGGCCGCGTCTCCGGCGCCGGAGCGAGCTTGACCGCCACCGTCTGGCGGGTCGTGCCGCGCAGGATCCCGAACCGGGCGTTGCCCTGGATGCCCTTGAGGGCGAAGCGGTAGCCGAAGGCCTCCGGGTCGGCCACTTCCTGGCCGTCGACGGTGAGGATCAGGTCGCCGCGCTTCAGGCCCGCCTCCTCGGCGGGGCTCTTGGCCTGCAGGCTCGCCACCAGCACGCCGGTCGGGTGGTCGAGGCCCATGCTGTCGGCGATGTCGGGGGTCACGCTCTGGATGCGCGCGCCGAGCCAGGGCCGGCGCACGATGCCCGCGCCGTCGCGGGCGGCATCGACCACGGCCTTGACCATGCCCACGGGAATCGCGAAGCCGATGCCGTGGCTTCCGCCCGACTGCGAGTAGATCGCGGTGTTGATGCCCACGAGCTGGCCGCGCAGATCGACCAGCGCCCCGCCCGAATTGCCCGGGTTGATC
>NZ_CP016429.1:5137500-6498073 GCF_003254375.1 Methylobacterium sp. XJLW
CAGCTCCCCAAGGCTTATCGCAGCGTACCACGTCCTTCATCGCCTCTCAGCGCCAAGGCATCCACCGAATGCTCTTAAGGCACTTGATCGCTCTCGTGATCGATGTCCGTCGCTGATCCGACAGCCGTAAGGCTGGCCGATCAGCGCGACACGGTCACAAAAAGACCAGTGATCAGATCGTTTCCGACCCGATCACCGTATGCTTGCCGAACATGACCGCCGGGCAGACGCTTTCGCGCGCCTGACGGCCACATTCCCTCTTCACGATGTCACTGATTGTTTTCGCACACGGCAGCATCAACCGAACCTGTCGGTCCTCGCTGATCATTGCCGCGGCAAACGCAGTCTCCAGATAGCGGCCTCGACACACACCTTCGGGCGGCGGCCGTTTGCACGACGCCAAGTCCAAAAAGATGGTGGAGACAGACGGGATCGAACCGACGACCTCATGCTTGCAAAGCACGCGCTCTCCCAACTGAGCTATGTCCCCAAGGGGCATGCCAGCAGGTCGAACGTCCCGTCCATGGTGGGCCTGGGACGACTCGAACGTCCGACCTCACCCTTATCAGGGGTGCGCTCTAACCACCTGAGCTACAGGCCCAGTACGATCAAGCTGTCGCGAGACCAAACCGCAGCATCAGCCGCAGTCGGATCGCTTGAGCGATCGCGCTATCTGGTGAGGAAGAGAAACGAGGGCGGCATCTGTCCCGCCAATGGGCTCTGACTGAGCCCTGATATCCTAATGACGCCGTCCGAGGAGCGGACCGGAGAACCGGTCATCCTGCTGTCAGCATCCTTAGAAAGGAGGTGATCCAGCCGCAGGTTCCCCTACGGCTACCTTGTTACGACTTCACCCCAGTCGCTGACCCTACCGTGGTCGCCTGCCTCCTTGCGGTTGGCGCAGCGCCGTCGGGTAAGACCAACTCCCATGGTGTGACGGGCGGTGTGTACAAGGCCCGGGAACGTATTCACCGTGGCATGCTGATCCACGATTACTAGCGATTCCGCCTTCATGCACTCGAGTTGCAGAGTGCAATCCGAACTGAGACGGCTTTTGGGGATTTGCTCCAGATCGCTCCTTCGCGTCCCACTGTCACCGCCATTGTAGCACGTGTGTAGCCCATCCCGTAAGGGCCATGAGGACTTGACGTCATCCACACCTTCCTCGCGGCTTATCACCGGCAGTCTCCCTAGAGTGCCCAACTGAATGATGGCAACTAAGGACGTGGGTTGCGCTCGTTGCGGGACTTAACCCAACATCTCACGACACGAGCTGACGACAGCCATGCAGCACCTGTGTGCGCGCCACCGAAGTGGACCCCAAATCTCTCTGGGTAACACGCCATGTCAAAGGATGGTAAGGTTCTGCGCGTTGCTTCGAATTAAACCACATGCTCCACCGCTTGTGCGGGCCCCGTCAATTCCTTTGAGTTTTAATCTTGCGACCGTACTCCCAGGCGGAATGCTCAAAGCGTTAGCTGCGCTACTGCGGTGCAAGCACCCCAACAGCTGGCATTCATCGTTTACGGCGTGGACTACCAGGGTATCTAATCCTGTTTGCTCCCCACGCTTTCGCGCCTCAGCGTCAGTAATGGTCCAGTTGGCCGCCTTCGCCACCGGTGTTCTTGCGAATATCTACGAATTTCACCTCTACACTCGCAGTTCCACCAACCTCTACCATACTCAAGCGTCCCAGTATCGAAGGCCATTCTGTGGTTGAGCCACAGGCTTTCACCCCCGACTTAAAACGCCGCCTACGCGCCCTTTACGCCCAGTGATTCCGAGCAACGCTAGCCCCTTCGTATTACCGCGGCTGCTGGCACGAAGTTAGCCGGGGCTTATTCCTCCGGTACCGTCATTATCGTCCCGGATAAAAGAGCTTTACAACCCTAAGGCCTTCATCACTCACGCGGCATGGCTGGATCAGGCTTGCGCCCATTGTCCAATATTCCCCACTGCTGCCTCCCGTAGGAGTCTGGGCCGTGTCTCAGTCCCAGTGTGGCTGATCATCCTCTCAGACCAGCTACTGATCGTCGCCTTGGTAGGCCGTTACCCACCAACTAGCTAATCAGACGCGGGCCGATCTTCCGGCAGTAAACCTTTCCCCATAAGGGCGTATCCGGTATTAGCCCTAGTTTCCCAGGGTTATTCCGAACCGGAAGGCACGTTCCCACGCGTTACTCACCCGTCCGCCGCTGACCCGAAAGGTCCGCTCGACTTGCATGTGTTAAGCCTGCCGCCAGCGTTCGCTCTGAGCCAGGATCAAACTCTCACGTTGAAGAGATTGATCTGGCCGATCACGTATATTCTCAGACGGAGCCTCACATCGACCAAGCATCCAACGCTTCACAGCGCCAAACACCCGTCGGTGAGCTCAGAAAGAAGAACAACAGATCGGCACAAGTCTCTCACGCCAGACCCTAAGGCCTGGCCGCAAGGACAAACGCCGCCCGCGTCTCCCTTCCTCAATTCCAACTTGTCAAAGAGCGGCTCCGGTCACCCGAAGCCCGCGCCGGCAACAGACCGTCCGGGCTGACGCCCGAGGGACCCTTGCTCGACTGGAGGAACCGTGATACCGGACCGACTGTTCAGTGGTCCGCCTCAGCGGTGGAGGGCGTCTAGAGCCCGCCGATCTTCCTGTCAACCCCGCCTCGAAACCGCCGTAGCGGCCCTCCGCAGAGCCGGCATCTCGCAGAAAACAGAAGGCCGCCCGGCTAAACCCGCCGGCCAATCCCGCCGCTTGTCAGAAGATGCCTCAGCGCCCGGTCCACTTCCGCGGCCGGCGCCGATGAGCCGGGGTATAGGCCCACCGTTCCGGGCCGTCAACAGCCTTCTTCGCAGGGAAGTCGATTTTCTTGGACTCCGGCGACGACAGGCGTGTGACGGGCGATTCGCTCCTGCCTTCCCCCTGCCCGCCGTCCTCAGACGTCGAGGGTCAGGCTCATCCCGTCATAGGCGGGCGCGATACCCATGGGCAGGCGCGCCGCCAGGGTGCCGTAGTCGAGGTCGGTGTGGAGGTTGGTGAGCACCGCCTGGCGGGGCCGGACCGCTTCGATCAGGGCCAGCGCGTCCGAGACCGAGAAATGGGTCGGGTGCGGGGTGTCCCGCAGGGCATCGATGATCAGCAGGTCGAGACCGTGGAGCCGGGCCAGGGTCGCGTCCGGGATCAGGCTCACGTCGGGCATGTAGGCCGCATTGCCGAAGCGGAAGCCGAGGGCGGCCTCGTTGCCGTGCTCCACCGGGAGCGATGCCACGGTGATCGGGCCCCCCTCCCCCTCCAGGGTCAGGTCGCGGTCGGCGTCGAGGTCGCGCAGGTCGAGGATCGGCGGGTAAGCGCTTCCGGGGGGCGTCTCGAAGCAATAGCCGAACCGGGTCGTGAGCAGCGACCGGGTCAGGGCGTCCGCGTAGACCGGGATCCGTGCCCGCATGGCGATCACCAGCGGGCGCAGGTCGTCGATTCCGTGGGTGTGGTCGGCATGGGCGTGGGTGTAGAGCACCCCGTCCAGACGCCGGATGCCGGAATCCAGGAGCTGCTCGCGCAGATCGGGGGAGGTGTCGACCAGAAGCGTGGTCCGCCCGGCCCCGGATGCCCGCTCGACCAGGATCGAGCAGCGCCTCCGGCGGTTGCGTGGCTCCTCCGGATCGCAGGCACCCCAGCCGGTGCCGACCCGCGGCACCCCGCCGGAGGAGCCGCAGCCGAGGATCCGCAGGGTCAGGCGCGCCATCCGGATCTCCCGCTCCCGCCCGCTTCGGTCACGCGCCGCTGCGGGGCGTTGCGCCGGCCGCCTTGTCGAACAGGCTGAAAAAGTTCGCTGTGGTGATCCGGGCGAGGTCCTCGGCCGGCAGCCCGAGCGTCTCGGCGAGGGACCGGGCCGTGTCGGCCGTGTAGGCCGGCTCGTTGGTCCGCCCGCGATGGGGCTCGGGGGCGAGGAACGGCGCGTCGGTCTCCACCAGGATCCGATCCAGGGGCACGCTCCGGGCGATGTCGCGCAGATCGTGCGAGCGCCGGAAGGTGACGATGCCCGAGAAGGACACGAACAGCCCCAGCTCCACCCCGGCCTCCGCCAGCCGCTTCCCCGAGGAGAAGCAGTGCAGCACCGCCCGGAAGGGTTTGTGGCCCATCTCGTCGGAGAGCACCCGCTCCATGTGGTCGTCGGCGTCGCGGGCGTGGATCACCAGCGGCAGGCCGGACAGGCGCGCCGCCTCGATATGGGCGCGCAGCACCCGCTCCTGCACCGCCTCGGGGGCGGCGTCGGCGTAGTGGTAATCGAGCCCGGCCTCGCCGATCCCGACGCAGCGCGGGCTGGCCGCGGCGATCTCCGCGATCGCCCCGGCGGCGACGTCCGGCTCATCGGCGGCCCCGTGGGGATGGGTGCCGATCGTGTACCAGACCTCCGGATGAGCCTCGGCGATCGCCCGGTAGGTGTCGGCCTTGGCGACCCGGGTGGCGATGGTGAGCATGCCGGTGACGCCCGCGGCCTTCGCCCGGGCGATGACCCCGGGCAGGTCGGCGGCGAAATCCGGGAAGTCGAGATGGCAGTGGCTGTCAATGAGCATCGGGTCTCGGGGCCGTCGGGCGGCAAGATTCGTCAGGCGGACGGGGTCTCGGGGCGCTCGAAGCGCGGGAAGATCGGCGCGGGGGCGGCGAGCGCCGTGCCCGGCACGAGCCGGCCCCCCTCCCCCACGGCGGCGAGGCTGCGCCGGTCGGCCGGCACCGCCAGCAGGTCGAGGAGCTTGGCGGCCGCCCCCGGCACGAAGGGCTGGGTCAGGATGCCGAAGACGCGCAACGCCTCCAGCGTCGTGTAGAGCACGGCGTTCATCCGCGCCGGGTCGGACTTGCGCAGGCGCCAGGGCTCCTGGGCGGCGAAGTAGCGGTTCGCCTCCGCCACCACGGCCCAGATCTCGGCGAGGATGCTGTGCAGCGCGAGGTCGCCCATCAGGGTGCGGGCGCGCTCCGGCAGGGCATCGACCTGGGCGAGCAGGGCGCGGTCGGCCTCGTCCAGGCTGCCCGGATCCGGCACCGCACCGTCACAGTTCTTGGCCACCATCGAGAGCGAGCGCTGGGCGAGGTTGCCGAGGTCGTTGGCGAGATCGGCGTTGATCCGGCCGATGATCGCCTCGTGGCTGTAGCTGCCGTCGCCGCCGAACGGCACCTCGCGCAGCACGAAGTAGCGCACCGGGTCGACGCCGTAGGTGTCGGCAAGCTCGAACGGGTCGAGGACGTTGCCCAGCGACTTCGACATCTTCTCGCCCTTGGAGAGCAGGAAGCCGTGGCCGAAGACGCGCTTGGGCAGGGGCAGCCCGGCCGACATCAGGAAGGCCGGCCAGTAGACCGCGTGGAACCGGACGATGTCCTTGCCGATGATGTGCAGATCCATCGGCCAGAATTTTTTTCGCGGATCGGACTCGTCGGGGAAGCCGGTGACGGTGAGATAATTGGTGAGCGCATCGACCCACACGTACATGACGTGGCTCGGATGGCCGGGCACCGGCACGCCCCAGTCGAAATTGGTGCGGCTGACCGAGAGGTCCTTGAGGCCGGAGCGCACGAAGCTCGCCACCTCGTTCCGGCGGGTGTCCGGCCCGATGAAGTCGGGCTGGTCCGCGTAGAGCTGCAGCAGCCGGTCCTGATAGGCGGAGAGCCGGAACAGGAAATTCTCCTCCTCCATCCACACGACCGGCGTGTCGGTGGCGAGGCTGCGGCGGCTGCCGTCCTCCAGGAGCCGGGTCTCGGCCTCGTCGTAATAGGCCTCGTCGCGGACCGAGTACCAGCCGGCATATTTGTCGAGGTAGATGTCGCCGTTGGCCTCCATCCGCCGCCAGATCTCCTGGGCGGCGGCGGAATGGCCGGGCTCGGTGGTGCGGATGAAGCGGTCGTAGGCGCAGTCCAGCCGGTCGGCCATCGCCTGGAACCGGGCGGCGGTGCCGTCGACATACGCGCGCGGGGTGGTGCCGGCCCGGGTCGCGGCCTGCTGGATCTTCAGCCCGTGCTCGTCGGTCCCGGTGGAGAACAGCACGTCGTAGCCGTCGAGCCGGTGGAAGCGCGCGATGGCGTCGGCGGCGATCACCTCGTAGGCATGGCCGATATGGGGCGCGCCGTTGGGGTAGGAGATCGCGGTCGAGAGGCCGAAGGTTTTTTTCAGGGGCGCCGGGGCGTTGGACGTCACGTCTGTGGTGTTCCGGATGAGCGCGGGAAGCTGCCCGCGTTGTCGCGCGACCGGAGCCGGGACGCAACCGTCGCGGCCGGCAAGACCGGCGCTGCCGCGACGGCGGCCGGTCCGGGAGGCGGCCGTCGTCGACCGTCTCCGGACATGCGTCATAGTCCCCGCGCGCCGGTGGCGCCGGGGGCATGGCCCGGGAGCGAACACGAGGGACGCGGGACGCCGCGGGAACCCAGGTGTCGGCCAAAGTCGCGCGGGATCCGATCCCCGCGGCGCCCCGCGGCATCGACCGGGCGCCTGCCCCGGCCGGTGCCGTCTTTCTCGTCGCGGCGTCTCCAGCGCCCCGGTCCTGCGACTCCCTGTTCGCGGTCTCGGGCGAAGCCCAGGCACGCCGTGCCCGCACCTCCGGAACCCGCATCAGCGCCGTGGCCTTCCAGCCGCCCCCCGCCTCGTAGTGGGCGGGTCCGCAGGTCGCTCAGGGTCGGCCCAGAGGCGGGTCGGCGCGGGGCATTTCCTCGACCCCGCCGGGCAAACTGCCGCCCGGTCTCACGCCCGCTTCCGAGACACGCCCCGCACCGGTCCGCCGCCCGGGCGATGGCGGCTGAAAGCCACCGACGCGGGCGCCGCCCCGCCCCGGACCCGCCCGGTCAGCCACCGGGCGGGCCCCGAAGGACGCCCCGGGATCGCTCCCGGGCCGCCGCGGACAGGTGCGGTCAGGAAGCACAAAATAGGAACATTGTCAAGGTGCGGGCGGCGCGTCCGGGCGGTGATGCCCTGCGCCCATCGATCCGCGCGGTCATTCCGGGGTGCCGCAGACGAACCCGGACCCGGAGGGGTACGCCGGAGCCGGGCGACCCGGGAACACCGTCCGTGCGAGGCCGTGCCGCCTCGGCGTGTCTGGATCCCAGGCCCCGCCGGGCGGCCCCGGGACGACGGGATGCGGCGGCCTCACGCGGCGGCCTCACGCAGCGGCCTCTCACGGCGCCCATCGCCCGCGGCACCGCCGCGTCCGGCCCTACGCCACCTCGGCGAGGTCGCCGAACAGGGACAGCATCACCGGGCGCCGGTCGAGGTTGTAGATCGCCGCCTCCCGGGCGGCGCGGCCGAACCGGTCGGCGACCTCCACCAGGGCGGCGAGGCGGGCGGGGGGCTCGTCCCGGCGCCGGTCGATCTCAGCCGAGACGAAGCGCAGCACCGCGTCCTGGGCGGCCTCGAACCGCGCCTCCGCGTCGCGGCCCGCCAGGGTCTCGGCCAGCTTGAGCACCCGGCCCCAATCGGGCGTGCGCGCCCGCGCCAGCAGGGTCTCGATCTCGGCCACGAGGCCGGCGGTGACCGGATCGAGCATCGCCAGCGCCCGGGCGACCGAGCCCTCGCACTGGGCCAGCGCCCGGGCCAGGGCGGCCTCGTCGGGTTGCGGGAAGGGCTCGGGCAGGCCGCGCACCACCTGGGCGACCGCCGCGGGGGACAGCGGGCGCAGCATCAGGACCCGGCAACGGGAGCGGATGGTCGGGAGCAGCCGGCCGGGCTGGTGGGACAGGATCAGGAACAGCGCCCGGGGCGGGGGCTCCTCCAGGACCTTGAGCAGGGCGTTGGCGGCGTTGGCGTTGAGATCCTCGGCGCTGTCGAGGATGCAGACCCGCCAGCCGGAATCCGTGGCCGTCGAGGCGAAGAGGTCAAGGGCCCGGCGCACCATGTCGACCGAGATCTTGGTCGGCAGCGTCTTGGTGCCGGCGGTCCGGTGGCGGCGCAGGACCACCAGATTCGGGTGCGACAGGCCCGCCACCTTGCCGATGACGGCATCGTCCGCCGGCACGTCGAGGCCCGCCGGCCCGCCGCCCGCGGGATGGGCGAGCAGGCGGCGCGCGACCCGGTAGGCCAGCGTCGCCTTGCCGATGCCGGGGGCGCCGCCGATCAGCCAGGCATGGTGCAGGCGGCCCGCCGCGATCGCGGCCGCGAAGGCGTCGGCCGCCGCCCCGTGGCCGACGAGCCCGAGGGTCTCGCGCGGGCGCGGGATGCCCGACAGGTCTCCGGGCTCGACGTCGTCGGCGGCGCGGTCCACGGGTTTCATGCGAGCCTTCGCTCCTCTGGCGGTTCCGGCACCGCTGCGCTTCCGGAAGCCCACGGGCGGTGCCCAGCGCCCCCGAGAGCGCCCCTCGGAACGCCCCTGGGCCGGTCGCACCGGCCTCGCCCGGGCCTCACCGACCCACCCCGCGCCGGTCGCGCGCGGCCCTGCGTGCCGAGCCTGCGTGCCGAGAATGGGCCTCTCCGGCATTCTCGCGCGCGGAACAGGGCGAGCGGAGGTTCCACCGCCGACGCGCCCTGCACCCCGTGATCGTGCGCCGGCTCGACCTTGACGGGTCAGCGCCAGGGAGCGGCGGTTTCCATCCGGACGATAGCCCGGACGATAGCCCGAACGGGGCACGCCGCAAACCGGCCGCGGAGCGCCGCCGCTCACACCGCATCGCCGCTTCTGCCCGTCCCCTTCGGCCGGTCGGGCAGAAGCTCGGGCAGCCGGGACGCGACGACGGCCCGGATCGCCGCCTCGACCGCGTCGGGATCGCGGGACGCGTCGATCACCGCGCAGCGCTCCGGCTCGGCCCGGGCGATCGCCAGGAAGGCCTCCCGCAGCCGGATGTGGAAGTCGAGGGCCTCGGCCTCGAACCGGTCGGCCCCCTGCCCCGTCCCGGCGCCGCGCCCGGCCGCGCGGGCGAGGCCCGCCTCGGGGGCGAGGTCGAGGATCAGGGTGAGGTCGGGCCGGGTCGGGCCGACGACGACCCGCTCCAGGGCGTCCAGGATCCCGGGATCGAGGCCGCCTGCGGCGCCCTGATAGGCCCGGGTCGAGTCGATGAAGCGGTCGCACAGCACGATCTCGCCCCGGCGCAGGGCCGGACGGATCAAGCGGTCGAGGTGGTCGATCCGGGCGGCGCTGAACAGCAGGGCTTCCGCGAAGGGGCCGTAGGGCTTGGCGACGCCGTCGAGCAGGGCCGTGCGGATCTCCTCCGCCCGCGGCGAGCCGCCGGGCTCGCGCGTCACGCAGACGGCCCGGCCCGATTGCGCGCGCAGGGTCGCGGCGAGGCGGGCGATCTGGGTCGACTTGCCGGCCCCCTCCCCCCCCTCGAAGGTGAGGAAGGCGCCGCCCGCCTCCGCGGGATCCCGGAGCCGCAGCACGGTCACGCGCGCGCCGTCACGAGGGGTTGGCCGCCCCGGCAGCACCCTTGTCCGTCCCCTTGTCGCCACCCTTGTCGCCGCCCTTGCCGGCCCGGTCGAGGGCCTTGCGGACGAGGCCGGTGCCGAATTCCAGCGCCGCATCCATCGCCCGCTGCGACAGCGTGCCGGGCTCCACCGAGGCGCCGGCGTAGAGGGGCTGGTCGAGGGCGACCGTATCGCCGCGCTGGATGCGCAGGACGCCGACTCGCCGGCCCTCCTCCACGGGGGCGACGAGGGGCCCGGTATAGATCACCTTGGCGCTGACCCGGTCGCTGGAGCCGCGCGGCAGCAGGACCCGCACGGGCTTCTTCGCCACCAGCGGCACCGAGCCCGACTGGCCGCCATACACGGAGGCTTCGGCCACGGTCTCGCCCGGCGTGAAGACCTGCCGGGGCTCGAAGGCGCGGAAGCCCCATTCCATCAGCTTGCGCGACTCGGAGGCGCGGTCCCGGGCGCTCTTCAGCCCCGAGACCACCAGAACGAGCCGCTGGCCGTTCTGCACCGCCGAGCCCGTGAGCGCGTAGCCCGATTCCTCCAGGTAGCCGGTCTTGAGCCCGTCCGCGCCGATGTCGAGGGCGAGCAGCGGGTTGCGGTTCTGCTGGCGGATCTTGTTCCAGGTGAACTCCTTCTCGGAGAAGATCTTGTAGTAATCCGGGTAGGTGTCGATGATGTGCAGCGCGAGCTTGGCCATGTCCCGGGCCGTGACCTTCTGGTCGGGCGCCGCGTAGCCGGTGGCGTTGCGGAAGGTCGAGTTCGTCAGCCCGATCTCCTTGGCGCGCTGGTTCATCAGCCCCGCGAAGGCCTCCTCGGACCCGGCCATGTTCTCCGCGATGGTGATCGCCGCGTCGTTGCCCGACTGCACGATCAGGCCGCGCAGCAGGTCCGCCATCTTGATGCGGCTGTTGACCTGCGCGAACATCGACGAGCCGCCCCCGCCGGCGCCGCCGCGCTTCCACGCGTCCTCGGTGACGGTGAACTCCGTGTCCATGGAGAGGCGGCCGGATTTCAGCGCCTCGAACACGATGTCGGTGGTCATCAGCTTGGCCATGCTGGCCGGCGAGAACCGCTCGTCGGCGGCCTTCTCGAACAGGACCGAGCCGGAATCGGCGTCGATCAGGATCGCGTGCGGGGCCGCGGTCTGGAAGCTCTGTGCGGCGGCGGCGGCGAGGCCGGCGCCCAGGGCGCAGGCGGCCGCGAGGAGGGTGAGAAGGGGTCTGCGCATCACCGTTCCGTCCCACGCCTGCCGCCGGCCCGGAAGCATCCCGGCCGTATCCCAATAACAAGCGTGACCATATTACGGTTTCGGCGCCGGATCGAACGCGAAATGCCGCATCGGCGGCCGAGACCCGGCCGGGATCCGGCCGAGGCCCCGATGGCCGACGCCGCGGGCGGCGTCAGTAGATCCCGGCCAGGCGGGCGTGATGGGCGCCGGCAGGGGCGGCGATCCTGCTCGGTGACGCCTTGCCGGGCGCCGCGGACTTGGCAGGCGCTGCGGACTTGGCAGGCGCCGCCTTGGACGGCGCGGCCGCCGCGGGCTTGGCCGGCACGGCGGCGAGGCGTGCCATGGCGAGCTTGGCCGAAGCCGGCAGCGGCGCGGAGGGCGGCGCGGAGGGGCCCTTGGCGAGCTTCGTCGGGCCGGGCGCCGGAGCCCCCCGGCCGTGGACCTCGGCGAGCGCCGGACGGGCGGCCGAGCCGGGTTTCGAGGCGATTTTCCCGGCAGCGGCATGCCCAGGCGCCTGGGGCGCTCCCTGGGCGAGGGCCGGGTTGAGACCCGCGACCTTCAGGTTGCCGGCCCCGACGCCGCCACCCTTGGCGGCGGCGGTCTGGACGGGGGCGGGCCGGAACTCCCGCACCCGCGGGGCGGTGGGCTGCACGGCCGCCGGGACCGTCACGGCGGCGGAGGCCAGCATGATCGGCGCGCGCACCGGTGCCGTCCTCTCGGGCCGCGCGGCCGGGGTCTCGGCGGGCTCCGACGCGGAATCCTGGGCGGGACGGAAGGCCAGCGGCGCCGGGGCGGAGCGCGTGTAGCGCTCCGTGTCCTCGGTCGGGCCGAGATCGGCCATCATCACGGTCGAGCGGCCGGCCGGCCGGCCGTCGGTGCGCAGGCTGGCGAGCAGCTTGCGGTCGTCGCTGCCGGCCACCGAGGCCTTGCCGACATATTCGACGCGCACATGCGCGGTGCCCTTGCGGTGGAAGCCCAGGGCGTCGGCCGCCTCCTCCGACACGTCCATGACGCGCCCGGCATGGTAGGGGCCGCGGTCGTTGACGCGCACCACCATCGAGTAGCCGTTGTCGAGGTTCGTCACCCGGGCGTAGCTCGGCAGCGGCAGGGTGGGGTGGGCGGCGGCGATCGAGTGGCGGTCGAACACCTCGCCGTTGGCGGTCATGCGGCCGTGGAAGGCCGAGCCGTACCAGGAGGCGAGCCCCTCGCGCACGTAGCCGTTCGGATTCTCCTTCGGCACGTAGGTCTGGCCGGCGACCACGTAGGGCTTGCCGGTGTAGCGGCGGCCGCCGCCCTTCGGGATCACGTCGCCCTCGTTGTAGAGGCGCGGGCTCGCCTTGACCCCGTATTTCGGGTCGATACCGTTCCCGGCGGCGAGCTTCTGCTGGGGCGAGGTGGCGCAGTTGGCGGTGGCCAGGGCCACGCCCGAGACGGCCATGAGCCGCAGGGCGAGGCGCGCCGGCCGGGGAAGCGTCGTGCGCACCATCGTGGGGGTCACCAAACTCTACGCGTGGCCGGGGCCCGAACCGGACCGGATCCGGACGCGCCAAGAGGCCCGCGGCCGGGTCCACCCAGAATTGTAGGGATCGCGTAAAGGAAGCCTGAACGTTGCCGGAGGTCGGGGTTCAGGCGCTGCGCCCGACGGTGCCGGGCGGTTCGTGCGTGATCTCAGGATCGACGCATAAAAGGCTGTTCGAGAAGGGAAAAGGCGCTCCCGGAGGGCATCTCCCTCCCCGCCGCGGGGGAGGGAGGCGGAGCCGCCTGCCCTCAGCGGGACTGCGCGTCGGTCAGCTGCGCGATCGACTGGGCGCCGCGCTGCTTGAACAGCAGGTCGAGGCCCTCCAGAATCAGGGCGTGCATCTTGGTCCTCTCGGCGTAGGCGAGGTCGCGCAGCTGGTCGTAGACCGGCGGCTCCAGATAGACCGACATCTGGCGGGCCCGCTGCTTGAGCGTGGCCGCGGGCTTCGGCACCGGAGGCGCGAGGGTCAACGACACGATCTCGGCGCCCTGCGGCCGGACCGCCGGCGCGGATCGGGCGAGGGGCTTCACCTGCGGGCTCGCCGAGGCCACGATCGCCGCGAGGCTGAGCTTAGGCGGCTTGGACATGCTGACCCGTCCTCAGGGGCTGCGTGCGGCGCTCGATCCAGGACCAGAGGCGGCGGACCTCCCCGGCGGCCTGGCCCTTCGGGTTGAATTCGGTGACGCCCTGCCCGAGGCCGATCGCGTCCTGGTGGTCGGTGCGGGCGACGATGTTCACGTCGGGCAGGATGCCGAGCACCGCCAGCCCGTCCGCGGCGTCGCGGACCCGGTAGGAGCGCGGCGGGGTCTGGTTCAGCACGAAGGCGAACTTCTTCTCCAGCCGGTAGACGGCGGCCAGGGTCGGCTTGAACGCCCGCAGGTCCGCGGGGGTCGGCCGGCACGGGATGATGCACAGGTCCGCCGCGCGGATCGCCGACAGCGTGCCGGTGGAATCGACCCCCGGCGTGTCGATGAACACGTAATCGTAGGCGGATTCGCGCAGGCGCTCCATCACGGCGTCGATCTGGGTGGCGTCGATCTGCGCCACCTCGGGGCCGTCGGCGGTGCGGTGGTCGAGCCAGTCGGAGATCGTGGCCTGCCGGTCCATCTCCAGGATGCAGACCGTGTGGCCGGCTTCCCGGGCGGCCACCGCCAGGGAGATGCACAGCGTGCTCTTGCCGCTGCCGCCCTTCTGCGTGACGAAGGTGATCGCTTTCATCCTGGGCGTCCTCCAGAAGGCCCCGTGAATCCGTTCGGGCGCCCGCGACCGCCGGTCGCTGCGCCGTCTGGATCAACCTCAGGTATGGAATTTGCGGCGTGCCGCGATCCTGTGACCCAAGGATGTCCCAAGGCAGGTTGCGGCCGACATGGTTAACGACCCGTTAAGACGGCGCGTCGTTCCGAAGATCCCGGCCCAATGCGGCCACAGGCTATCCATCTAAACTTCAGGTTAAGATTCTTAGCATATAGAGAGTTAACAGCCTTTCCAGCGGCGCTCGGATACCGTAGCGTGAGTGCGGGTGAGACGAGGAGTCCGATGGGGGTGAAAACCTCAAGTTTAAAAGCGGGTGTCGCCCCGGCGCGGACTGGCGCGGCCGAAGCCCCGATCCCGCAAGCCGTTCTGGAAGCCTCCGGCGTCGTGGGCACCTGGGCCCACGATTACTGGGCGGGGCAGCTGGCGCTCTCGGCCACCTTCGCGGATCTGCTCGGCCTCGACCCCGAGGCCGCCGCCGGCGGGGTGTCCCTCGAGGTGTTCCTCGATCACACCCATCCCGAGGACCGCATCCGGATCGAGAGCTACCTGCACGCGATGGCCGAGACCGGCGGTCCGGTCGAGGCGGAGTTCCGCACCCGCGACACGCGCACCGGGATCCGCACGCTGCTGATGCGCGGCCGGATCGAGCGGGACCCCGCCGGCGGGGCGACCCGGGGGCGCGGCATCGCCATCGACCGCACCGAGGAGCAGGCCGCCAATCTCGTGCAGAGCGAGCGGGTGGTGAACCGGATGGCCGAGCACATCATCGCCCTGCGCGACCTCGCCCGCGCCCTGCACCGGCCGACCCTCACCGACCGGATCGAGCACCTGATGATCGAGATCGGCTTCGAACTCGCCCGCTTCCTGCCCGAGCCCGAGGACGAGCCCCGCCACTGAGGATGCCCGCGCCCGCCCGATTGATCGCGCCCGTCCCGGCAAGCTACGGTCCCGGCAACATTTTGCCGGGAGGACGGGGATGGCCCGCGACACGATTTACGACCGCGACCTCGACCGCGTCCCGGCCAACCACCAGCCGCTGACCCCCCTGCTCTACCTGGACCGGGCCGCGCGGGTGTTTCCCGAGCACGTGGCGGTGGTCCATGGCCCCCTGCGGCGCTCCTACCGGGACCTCTACGCCCGGGCGCGCCGCCTCGCCTCGGCGCTGGCGGCGCGCGGGATCGGCCGGGGCGACACCGTGGCGGCGCTGCTGGCCAACACCCCCGAGATGATCGAGTGCCACTACGGCGTGCCGATGACCGGGGCGGTGCTCAACACCCTCAACACCCGCCTCGACGCCGGCGCGATCCGCTTCTGCCTGGAACACGGCGAGGCCGCGGTGCTGATCACCGACCGCGAATTTTCCCGCACGGCCGCCGCGGCGCTGGAGGGGCTGGAGACCAAGCCGTTCGTGATCGACGTGGACGATCCCGAATACGATGGCCCCGGCGCCCGCCTCGGCGAGACCGACTACGAATCGTTTCTGGCCGGCGGCAACCCGGAGCACGACTGGCGTCTCCCGGACGACGAGTGGGACGCGATCGCCCTGAACTACACGTCGGGCACCACGGGCGACCCGAAGGGCGTGGTCTACCACCACCGGGGGGCGGCGCTGCTGGCGCTCGGCAACGTCATCACGGGCGGGCTCGGCCAGCACCCGGTCTATCTCTGGACCCTGCCGATGTTCCACTGCAACGGCTGGTGCTTCCCCTGGACCCTGTCGGTGGTGGCCGGCACCCATGTCTGCCTGCGCCAGGTCCGGGCGGAGGCCATGTACCGGCTGATGGACGAGCACGGGGTCACGCATCTCTGCGGGGCGCCGATCGTGATGCAGATGCTGATCAACGCCTCCGATGCCGAGCGCCGCGACCTGCACAAGCGCGTCGCGTTCTTCACCGCCGCCGCGCCGCCGCCGGAGGCGGTGCTCGCCGGCATGTCGGAGGCCGGGTTCGACGTGACCCACCTGTACGGCCTGACCGAGAGCTACGGGCCGGCGGTTGTGAATGCCTGGCACGGCGACTGGGACGCCCTCGCGGCCGACCAGCGGGCGGCCAAGAAGGCGCGCCAGGGCGTCCGCTATCCGGTGCTCGAGGCCCTCGACGTCCGCGACCCTGAGACGATGGAGCCGGTGCCCGCCGACGGGGCCACGATCGGCGAGGTGATGATGCGCGGCAACGTGGTGATGCGCGGCTACCTCAAGAATCCCGCCGCCACGCAGGCCGCCTTCAAGGGCGGCTGGTTCCGCACCGGCGACCTCGGGGTGAAGCACCCGGACGGCTACGTGCAGCTCAAGGACCGCTCGAAGGACATCATCATCTCGGGGGGCGAGAACATCTCGTCGATCGAGGTTGAGGACGCCCTGTTCAAGCACCCGGCGGTGGCCGCCGCGGCGGTGGTGGCCAAGCCCGATGCGAGATGGGGCGAGACCCCCTGCGCCTTCGTGGAGCTGAAGCCCGGCGCATCCCCCAGTGCCGACGAGCTGATCCAATGGTGCCGGGGGCGGCTGGCCTCCTACAAGCTCCCCCGCCACGTGGTGTTCGGCGAATTGCCCAAGACCTCCACCGGCAAGGTGCAGAAGTTCATCCTGCGCGAGCGGGCCCGGCAGGAGGGGACCTGACCGGCATCCGTCAGAAGATCCCGGCGGACGGGGCTGACGCCGCCCGCTCGGACCGATCAGGCCTGCGGCGGAATCCGGCGGTCGACGCGGACCGGGACCGGCACCGCCCTGGGGGCGGACCCGGCGTCGCGGAGGTCCGCGAGGATCTGAGCGACGAAGGCCTGGAGCGACACCAGGCTGAACAGGCTGATGGCGGCGACCAGGGCGGCGGAAACCAGGGTCTTGGCGGTTGCGGGATCCACGGCTGGAGTCCTTGGCTTTGCCCCGCCGCGGGTGATCCGGGCGAGGGGCGCGCGTAGCGGCGCCGATGCGATCCCAAGGTGGGCGTGCCACCCGCGCCGCGCCAGCACCGCCGCGGGCGCGCCTGGCATGCGCCGGGGGCCGGGCTCGGCCGCGATCCGGTTGCCGTGACGCTTCGCCCGACCCCGCTGCGGACATCGCGGGCGGGATGGTGCAGCTTTCCCGGCTGGCCGAACGTTGCGTTTCCCGCAATAAGCGCCCGCGCGGAGTGGCGCGCATCCGGGAGAGACGGCATGGCCGGCAACGGCATCGCGAACGGCGCCCGCGCGGCGCTGCTCGCCGTTCAGGGGCTGAGCCTGTCTGCCGGGTTGGCCGCCGGGTTGGCGGCGGGGCCGGCCCGGGCCCAGGGCCCTGTCCCGGCCCAGCCGCCGGCGCAGGCCGCCGCCCCCCAGAGCGTGGCGCCCGCCTCCGCCCCGGCGGGACCGTCCGAGCCGGTGACGCGCGCCGGCTATTTCTACATCGGCGGCCGCTACCAGAAGCTCGGCGACAAGACCGTGATGGTCGGCCAGATGTTCGTGCAGTCGCGCAGCCCGGCCCGGATCACGCAAGCCTACCCGGTGGTGATGGTCCACGGCCTCGCCCAGACCGGCGTGAACTACCTCGCCACCGCGGATGGCCGCCCGGGCTGGGTGCAGCGCTTCGTCGAGAAGGGCTACCCGGTCTACGTGGTCGACCAGGTCGGGCGCGGGCGCTCGGGCACCAACCCGGAGGTCTACGGCCCCTACGACCGGCTCGGCACCCGGAGCCTGGAGCGCACCCACACGGCCCCGGAGGTCTACGACCTGTACCCGCAGGCCAAGCTCCACACCCGCTGGCCGGGCGGGGCGGGCGTGCCGGGCAACGCCGCCTTCGATCAGTTCTTCGCCAGCCAAGTCCCCTTCCTCGCCAACAGCCAGCAGACCGAGGAGCTGGTCGATCCCGCCCTGCTGGCCCTGCTGGAGAAGATCGGTCCGGCGATCCTGATCACCCACGGCCAGGCGGCCCTGTTCGGCTGGGCCGCCTCGGATGCGCGGCCGGACCTCGTCAAGGCGCATGTCGCCGTCGAGCCGAACGGCCCGCCCTTCTTCGACGTGCAGTTCCGCGGCGGCAAGGAGTTCTGGGAGAAGACCGGGGACGGGCGCGCCCGGGCCTACGGCCTGACCCGCATGCCGCTGACCTTCGATCCCCCGGTCAAGGCCCCCGAGGACCTGATCGTGGCGCAGCAGGCCAAAGGGTCCGACGCCAAGGGGGGCGATCCGAAGGGGGGCGACGGGCGGATCCGCTGCTGGCTGCAGGGCGAGCCCGTCCGGGCCCTGCCGAACCTCGCGAAGGTGCCGACCGTGGTGGTGACCGCGGAGGCCTCGTTCCACGCCACCTACGACGAGTGCACCATCGCCTTCCTGACCCAGGCCGGCGCCAAGCCCGACGTGGTCCGGCTGGCCGATCAGGGCCTCCACGGCAACGGCCACATGATGATGCTGGAGACGAACAGCGACGCCGTGGCGGACGTCCTGGCCGGCTGGATCGCGGGCCGCGTGAAGTAGCCCCGGGCCGCCGGGCCGCGGGCCCGGTCGCTGCACCACCGATACGTGTTGAAATGGCAACAGCCCTCGTCTTCCGCGCGAAGGCTGCTTGCGGCCGCGCCCGGCTGCCCGTAGTCCGGGGCTGGAAAGATCAAGTATTACAGTAGTTTATCACGATTCTAAACAGCGCGGCCGACACGTCGGGGGCGAATCCGGCGAACGCGGCCGGCTGCCCGCAGCGTCGCATCCGGCAAGAGATCATGAGAGCCGCCCACCCCCTCCCCGGCGCCACGGGCATCGTCCGGCGCGTCACCCTGCGCACCCTCCTCGCCGGCGCCTCCCTGGCCGTCCTGGCGCAGGCCGCGCCGGGCCCGGCCCGCGCGCAGGACGCGGGGCCGCGCCGCGGTGCCGCCGCGTCGCCGGCCGGCAGCAGCGTGCAGCTCGAGGAGCTCAGCGTGGAGAGCCAGGGCGGCGGCGGGCCGGCCTCCGCGGTCCGCGCCGGGGCGCCCGCGCGCGCCGTGGAGAGCCCGACCGGCCCGATCGACGGCTACGT
This sequence comes from Methylobacterium sp. XJLW, assembly GCF_003254375.1. Lineage (NCBI taxonomy): Bacteria > Pseudomonadati > Pseudomonadota > Alphaproteobacteria > Hyphomicrobiales > Methylobacteriaceae > Methylobacterium > Methylobacterium sp. XJLW. The sequence continues at coordinate 5,155,833 of NZ_CP016429.1, forward strand.
GGCCCGGCGCTCGGCCACCGCCACCAAGACCAACACCCCGCTGATCGAGACCCCGCAATCGATCACCGTCGTGGGCCGTCAGCAGATCGACACGCAGAACGCCCAGACCCTGCAGCAGGCGACCCAGTACGTGGCCGGCACCTATGCGGGCACCTTCGGCGCGGATTCGCGCCTCGACTATTTCCAGCTGCGCGGCTTCGTGGCGAGCGATTACGGCCTCTACCGCGACGGCCTGCAGCTCCTGAACTACGGATTCGCGTATTACCGGGTCAACACCTACGGGCTGGAGCGCGTCGAGGTGCTGCGCGGCCCCGCCGCGGTGCTGTTCGGCGCCGGCAATCCCGGCGGCCTGATCAACCAGGTCACCAAGCGCCCGACCGAGACGCCGTTCGGCTCCATCGAGGTCGGCGGCGGCTCCTTCGACCAGCGCTACGCCGCCTTCGACGTCGGCGGCCCGGCGGATCGGGAGGGCCACTGGTTCACCCGCCTGACTGGCTACGCCCGCAACGGCGGCACCCAGGTCCAGGGGGCGCCGGACGACAGCTACTACATCGCCCCGGCCTTCACCTATAAGCCGGACGGCGCGACCCGGCTCACGATCCTGTCGAGCTTCCAGCGCGACAACTCCGCCGTGACCTCGAACTTCCTGCCCTATTACGGGACGGTGAAGCCGACCGCGCTGGGCCTGCGCATCCCGCGCGCGCTCAACGTCGGCGATGCCGGCTTCAACACCTTCCGGCGCGACCAGGCCTTCATCGGCTACGAGTTCGAGCACGCCTTTGACGAGACCTGGACGGTCCGCCAGAACGCCCGCTACGCCTTCGCGGAGAGCTACCAGAACTCCTATATCGGCCAGCTCGGCTACGCCGATCCGCAGCAGACGCAGCTCGCCCGCTACCTGTTCCGGGACCACGCCAAGGTCGCCCAGCTCGACGTCGACACCCAGGCCGAGGCGCAGTTCTCCGACGGCTTCTTCCGGCACGACTTCCTGATGGGCGTGGAGTACCGGAACTTCCAGATCCACGACAACCAGGCCTCGGGCTTCCCGGCCCCGAACCTGAACATCCTCGCGCCGGTCTACGGTCCGCAGACGGTCTCCGCCTCGCCGTACCTGATCAACGCCGACTCGTTCCAGCAGGTCGGGCTCTACTTCCAGGACCAGATCAAGCTCACGCCGGAGCTGAGCCTGATCCTCGGCGGCCGGCAGGACTTCGTCGACAACCGGGTCTACGACCGCCTGACCCCCGCCAACAGCAACGGCCGCAACGACAGCGCCTTCACCTACCGGGCGGCGGCGATCTACAACTTCGACTTCGGCCTCGCGCCGTACGTGATGTACTCGACCTCGTTCCAGCCGCTGATCGGCACGGACATCAACAGCCAGACCTTCAAGCCGGAGACGGGCGACCAGATCGAGGGCGGCGTCAAGTTCGAGCCGCCGGGCCAGGGCTACTTCCTGACCTTCGCGGGCTTCGACATCCACCGCAACAACGTGCTGACGCCGAATCCGGCGAACACGCTGTTCCAGAGCCAGCTCGGCGCGGTGCGCTCCACCGGCTTCGAGGCGCAGCTGGTGGCCAACCTGTTCGACGGCCTCAACGTCGTCGGCTCCTTCACGGTCTTCGGGATCAACACCGTGCGGGGCACCGTCGACCAGCTCGGGCGCGTGCCGGTCAACACCCCCGAAAACCTCGCCAACCTGTTCTTCGACTACACGATTCCGACCGGCGACTGGCGCGGCTTCGGCTTCGGCGGCGGCGTGCGCTACATCGGCCGCTCCTTCGCCGACGTCGGCAACACCCTGCGCCTGCCGGACTACGTGCTGTTCGACGCGCAGGTGCACTACGATTACGAGAACTGGCGCTTCCAGGTGAACGCCACGAACCTCGCCGACCGGCGCTTCGTCTCCTCCTGCCAGGCGCAGAATTCCTGCTTCTACGGCGATGCCCGGCGGGTGCTGGCGAAGATCAGCTACAAGTGGTGAGGCGGGGCGCCCGGGTTTCACGGTCCCGGTCCGGCGCAGGCTCCGGGCGACCCGGGTTCGGTTCGCGCCGCGGATCGCCGGCCGGCGCCCCGTCCGGGCCGGCGTCACCGATCCCGCTCAGGTCGGCTCCGCCCCGGTGATCGGCTGCGGCCCGGAGAGCCGGGTCGGCAGGGCGTCGATCCGCAGGGACCGGCGCAGGGCCCGGGAGAGGGCGTCGACCGCCACCGTCACCAGGGCGGTGGCGGCGATCAGCACCACGGCCACGTCGAGGCGCAGCTCTGAGATCGCCGCGTCGACGTAGAAGCCCAGCGTCGTGACCCCCAGGATGCCGAAGATCGCGCTCTCCCGCAGGATCAGCTCCCAGCGGTAGAGCAGGTAGGCCAGGAACTGGCCGTAGAGGCGCGGCACGGTCTCGTAGGCGTAGAGATCGAGGCCCCGGGGCGCGTCGGCCCGGTAGGGGATCGCGTCGGCGTGGCGGCCCATCAGGTAGGCGACGATCCCGGCATTGTGCAGCGAAAGCGCCAGGATCGCCGGCAGCATCGAGGGGCCCAGGAGCTGCAGGCCGAGATAGGCGAGCACGTATTCCGGCGTGGAGCGCACCACCACCAGAAGCACCCGCCCGAGGGGCCGCCCGACCGGGCCGGCGAAGCGCCGCGCGGTCAGCGGGAACAGGACCAGCGCCCCGAGGGCGGTGGCCACCAGCGCGATCTGCGCCAGGATCAGGGTCTGCGCGGTGCCGGGCAGGATCTGCCCGGCGAGGATCGGGCGCAGCCACGACCAGAGCCGGACCCAGGTCTCGGGCTCGGCGAGGGCGGCGTCCCGGAGCGGCGCCGGCACGATGTCGTGGCCGAGGAAGCGCGCGAGGCTCGGGCCGATCGCCGCGCTGCCGACGGTGGGCGGCAGCGCCAGCACGGATCCGACGAGGAGGAGAGGCAGCGTCCGGGCCCGCACCCAGAGCCGCCGCGTGCCGATCAGCGCGTAGAAGATCAGGAGCAGCGCCCCGGCTTCCGCATAGCGGCCCTGGCGGAAGGCGGATTCGAAGGCAAAGCCCATGGTCGGCAGTCCGATGAAGCCGAGCACGAGGCTGGAGCGCAGGCCGCATTCCAGGCGATAGAGGGTGTAGTCGCGCATCCGCCCGGCCACCTCGGGCAGGCGGGCGTACAGGAAGGCCGAGACCGCGCCGGTGCCCGCGGGCAGGACCCGGACGGCCGCGAGGTCGGCCTCCTCGATCAGCTCGGCATAGACCTTGGCGCAGATCCCCGCATAGGGCAGCGCGATGGCGAGCACGCCGGTGGTCGCCGAGAGCCCGAAGACCTGCATCAGCAGCAGGGCCCAGAACAGCTCGTGGACGGCGCGGACGCCCGCGCAGGCGAGCCGGACCGTGCGCGAGCGGGCGAAGGGGATCGCCAGCAGCAGCCCCGTCCCGGCGCCGAGCCCGACGCCGAGCATCGCGAAGGCGACGGTGTAGACGACGCTCCAGCCCTCCACCGCGGGGAAATCGGGCCGGATCAGGCCGCCGAGGAGGCGGGCGAGGTCGGCCAAGGGGTGGAGCGTCGTGACCTGCAGGTCCGCCACCAGCAGGCCGGCGAGCGCCGCGGCCAGGAACCAGCGGCTCACCGCCGCGTAGCCGGGCCGCGGCAGGAAGGCGGGGCTGCGCATCAGGCGGCCGCGTAGAACGGGCTGAGCCGCGCCGGATCGAGGCCCGCCGACGGGGCGTCGAGGACGATCCGGCCGGCCTCCAGCACCACGATCCGGTCGGTCTGGGCGAGGGCCAGGGCCACGTCGTGCAGCGCCAGGATCAGGGTCTCGTGGCTGCGGGCCAGCTCGGTGAGGATCCGCGCGCCCTGCTGGCGGTCGAGCGCCGAGACCGGCTCGTCCCCGACCAGGATCGGCCGGCCGTTGTAGAGGGCGCGGGCCACGGAGACGCGCTGCTGCTGGCCGCCGGAGAGTTCGCCGGCCCGGGCCCAGAGCCGGTCCGCGAGCCCGACCCGGTCGAGGACCGCTTCCACCGCGGCGACGTCCGCCCGGGCCGGCCGGACCAGGGTGCGCAGGTTGTGCAGGGTCGAGCGCCGGTCGAGGCGGCCCATATAGACATTGTGGAACACCGAGAGCGGCCGCACGAGGGCGGCGGCCTGGGGCACCAGCGCCACCTGCTCGGGCGCCTGGGCGTGGATCAGGCCGATCAGGGTCGACTTGCCCGCCCCGGAGCGGCCCATCAGCGCGACGCGCTCCCCCGCCCGCACGGTCAGGTCGAGGCCCGAAAGCACCGGACGCCCGCCATAGGATGCGGAGGCGTTCCGGAGGACGATGGCCGCCCGGGCTTGCGCGCCGCTCGCCACGGACGTCAGTCCAGCAGGCCGGTGGAGCGTCCGACCGCGACGAGGGGCTCGTAGGCGGCGTTGGTCACGGGGATGAACTTCGAGCGCCCGAACGGCTCCAGGATCGCCGGGTCGGTGATGCCGACGAGCGCCCCCCGCAGCCTTTCGGTGAAGCCGGCGCCGTAGGTCTGCTCCACGTCGCCCCGCACGGTCCACTGGTAGTCGGGGAAGGCCGGGCTCTCCCAGATCACCGAGACCGCCTGTCGGTCGACCTTGCCGGCCTTCGCGTCGAGGTCCCAGACCGAGTAGTCGACGGCGCCCACCGCGAAGGCGCCGGACTGGACCAGCTGGATGGTGCGGCTGTGATCCCCCGAGAAGCCGACCCGGGCAAAGACCTGCTCGGGGCTCTGCCCCGGGAAGGCCTGCCGGATGAAATACTCGGGCATCAGCCGCCCGGAGGTCGAGGCGCGGGCGCCGAACGTGAAGGTCTTGCCCGCGATGTCCTTCGGGAAGGCCTTGTCGGGCTTCAGCCCCGTGGCGGCGTTGGCGATGAGGTAGGTCTTGAACGCCGCGTCCTCGGCGCCCTGCGCGATCGCCTGGGCGCCCGGCACGGCCTTGCGCGCCTGGACGCCCGTGAAGCCGCCGAACCACGCGAGCTGCACCTGCCCGTTGGTGAAGGCGGTGACCGCCGCCGGGTAGCTCTTCACCGGGATGTAGCGCACCGGCACGCCGAGCTTGGCCTCCAGATAGGCGGCGACCTTGCCGAAGCGCTCGACCAGGCGGCTCTCGTCCTGATCGGGGATGCCGGTGAACACGAGGGGCGGGAGCGCCTTCGGGGCTGCCGTCTCCTGCGCCCGCACCGGCCCGGCGCCGGCCAGGGCCGCCAGGGCTCCCAGGGCGAGCCGCCCCAACCATCCCGATTCCCGCTTCGATCCCAGCATCGTTTCCTCGTGGCACCGTGCCCACGCACGGTGGGCTGACAATCCGGCGGACGTAGCAGAAGACGCCCGGCCCGCCAGCCTCAATCCGCGCGCTTCCGGCGCCCTGCGGCGTCGGAAGCGGCCGGCCGAGACCGAATGCGATCGGCGCGCCGTAGTCCCGGTCCTGCCCGGTCCGCCTCAGGCGCCCGGCGCCACCGTGATCGCCGCCAGGGTGAGGGGCTCCGGCAGGGCGGCGTCCGGCACCGGCACGGCCCGGATCCCGGCCGGGAGCACGCCGCCGAGCAGATCCAGAAAATCCCCCGAGGCGGCGAGCTCGATCTCGGCCGCCTTGGCCCGGGTCTCGATCCGCGCCAGGGCGTTCATCGCCGGACCCAGCACCGTGTACTCGGCCCGCACCCCGTCGTCGAAGACCCCGACCAGGAGGTCGCCCGCGTGCAGGGCGACCACGACCCGCAGGGGGAACAGCCCCTCCCGGGCGCGGGACGCGTTGAGGGCGGCGATCCGGTCGCGGATCGACAGGGCGCAGGCAAGCGCCGCCCGGGCCTGGGCGTCGGGGTGGCCGACGACGAACTGCACCAGCACCGCGTCGCCGATATACTTGTCGACGAGGCCGCCCTGCTCCGCCACCGCCGCCTGGGCGGCCGCCCGGACCGCCAGCAGGGCCGTGACCATGGCCTCCGGCGGATGCTCGCGGGAGAGCCGCGAGAAGCCGCGGATGTCGAGGATCATCAGGCAGGCGTGGCGCCGGTGGATGCCGAGGCCGGAATCCCCGTCCTCGGCGGCGAGATCGAGGGCGACCGTGTCGGGCACGAAGCGGGCGAGCTGGGCCCGCTCGTGCTCCATGCGCAGGGCCCGCGCCACCGCCGCGCGCAGGCGGATCATGCCGTCGACCACCAGGAGGCCCGCCGCCATGAAGGTGGCGAGCCCGGTGAGCTGCGCGGTCGGAAACGTCTCGGCGTTCGGGAACAGGTCCGGATGCAGCAGCCCGACCAGGAAGGCCGCGCTCCAGCAGAGGGTGACCACGCCGCAGAACAGCAGGGTCTGCGCCACCCGCATGCTCAGGCCGGTCTGGAGCAGGAGCAGGAAGGCGGGCAGGCGGCTCACCGCGTCGGCGCCGAGACCGGCCCCGCCGCCGGCCAGCATGTGCTCGATGATCACGTAGACGGCGAGACCGGCGTTGAGCCCGGTGCCGGCCCAGCTGTAGACGTTGGCCGCGGGGCCGCCGCCCCGCTCCCGGAGACCGAACCAGACCGTGCCGAGGCCGTAGAAGCCGAGGATGAGCCAGTGGCTCAGGGCATGCAGCGAGCCGTCATAGGCCTGGGCCGCCATCAGCAGCACCAGCACGATCACGATCCGCAGGCCGAGCAGGCGCAGGCCGCCGCCGGCCTGCATGGCCCGCAGCACCGCCTCGTCGTCCGATCCCGGATCCGCCCGGCCCGCCGCCGGCGCCCGCATGGTCTGCAGGCCGGGAAGCGGTGGATTGCCGAAGCTGCCGGAGGCCATCAACCGCCCCGGCCGAGGCGCCGGGCCGCCGCGAAGCGGTTGAGGAAGCGCGGCTCCTTCTCGGGGGCGATCCGGACCGCGAGATGCAGGGTGCCGTCGGCCTCCGACCGGCGGTCGAGGATCTCGGCGTTCTCGTACAGCCAGTTGAGCGCCGCACCGTCCTCCGGCGGCAGCGCCACCGCGAAGCTCGCGCGGTTGCGCCCGATCCGCGCCTCGATCCGGGCCGTCAGGGCGGCGAGCCCCTCCCCGGTGACCGCCGAGACCAGGACCGGCGCGGCGCTGTCGCGGTCGTTGCGGGCCTTGGCCTGGCCGCTGAGGTTCAGGAGCCGCGTGCGCTCGTCGTCGTCGAGGAGATCGGCCTTGTTCCAGACCTCGATGATCCGGTCCGCCGTGGTCTCGATGCCGAGCTCCCGCAGCACCTCGCCGACATCCTCGGCCTGGGCCTCGGAATCGACGTGGCTGACGTCGCGCACGTGCAGCAGCACGTCGGCCTCGATGGCGTCCTCCAGCGTCGCCCGGAAGGCGGCGATCAGGGGCGTCGGCAGGTCGGAGATGAAGCCCACCGTGTCGGACAGGATCACGGTCTCGCCGTGGGGCAGCTTGGTCGCCCGGGCGGTGGGATCGAGGGTGGCGAACAGCATGTCCTTGGCGGTGACCTCGGCTCGGGTCAAGGCGTTGAACAGGCTGGATTTTCCGGCGTTGGTATAGCCCACGAGCGCCACGATCGGATACGGAACCCGCGCCCGGCTCTGTCGATGCAGGCCGCGGGTGCGGACCACCGCGTCGAGGTCGCGCTCGATCCGGGTCATGCGCTCCTGGATCATGCGCCGGTCGGCCTCGATCTGGGTCTCGCCGGGGCCGCCCAGGAAGCCGAAGCCGCCGCGCTGGCGCTCCAGGTGGGTCCAGGACCGGACAAGGCGCGACTTCTGGTAGGCGAGGTGGGCGTGCTCGACCTGAAGGGTTCCCTCGCGCGTCGAGGCGCGGCGCCCGAAGATCTCCAGGATCAGCCCGGTGCGGTCGATGACCTTGGCGCCCCAGGCCTTCTCCAGGTTGCGCTGCTGCACCGGCGACAGGGCGCAGTCCATCACCACGAGGCCGATCTCCCGGGCGCGGATCAGGCCGGCGATCTCCTCGACCCGGCCCTTGCCGAGATAGGTCGAGGGCCGGATCCGCGGCAGGCTGACGGCGAGGCTCTCGACCACGTCGAGTTCGATGGCCGCGGCGAGGCCGGTGGCCTCGTCGAGGCGGGCCTCCACGGAGCGGGACGGCGCGGCGGCCCCCTGCCCGCCCCCCTGCCCGGCCCCCGAGGCGCCGCGGGCCAGATAGGGGCCGATCACCAGGGTGTGGGTCGCCGCGGCGATCTCGCCCTCGGGGGCGGCCTGCGCCTGGAGGCGGGCTTCGCCGGACGTCAGCGTCTCGCTCATGCAGCCTTTGTGACCGCCGGGAGGCCGGCGGCTTCGTTGGAGAGGTCGGATCCGACAGAATGGGGATGCGGGCGACCTCAGCCAAGATGCCGGGTCAATATGCCGGGCCGGGCCGGGGCGGTGGCGGATATCCGCGACGGCATCGGGAACCAGGCCGCGCGGCGGCATCGGTCCGGAGGCCGCCCTCGCCCCGCGCGACAGCCCCGGACCGGTCCCAGCTTCGGCAGCGGCCTCGGTCGGTCCGATCCGCCGGCCTCGCCCCGGGCGCCCGGGGCGACGAGCCCTCACGCCTTCTCGGTGGTCTCGTCCGGCTCGAACAGCTGCACCGGATGGCCCGGCATGATCGTGGAGATCGCGTGCTTGTAGACCAGCTGCGAATGCCCGTCCCGGCGCAGCAGCACGCAGAAATTGTCGAACCACGTCACGACGCCCTGCAGCTTGACGCCGTTGACGAGGAAGATGGTCAGGGGGATCTTGTTCTTGCGGACATGGTTGAGAAACGTGTCCTGAAGGTTCTGTGCGCGTTCGCCCGCCATCTTCTTAGCCTTCTTGTTGTCCCGGATCGCTCCGTCCGGGATGAGTCGTATGCCGCCGGCCGGATCGTCCGAACACCCGGTCCAGGGCCCATGTATACAAATACCATGACGCCGTGAAAGCGTGGGCGCAAGCAACCCCCGTTCCAGCCGATCCGTGACGGATCGGCCCCGCCCTCAACGCGCGCCCCGGCTCCGGAGCCTCACGGGCCGATGCCCAGGGACTTCAGCTTGCGGTGCAGGGCCGAGCGCTCCATGCCGATGAATTCGGCGGTGCGCGAGATGTTGCCCGAGAACCGCGCGATCTGCGCCACGAGGTATTCCCGCTCGAAGATCTCCCGGGCCTCCCGGAGCGCGAGGCTCATCAGCTTCTCGCCGCCCGCGCCCCCCGGGGTGGTCGGCACCAGGGCGCCGATCTCGGAGGGCAGCATCTCGGAGGTGACCTCCTGCTCCGGGTCGGCCTGGGTCAGGATCATCAGCCGCTCGACGTTGTTCTTGAGCTGGCGGACGTTGCCGGGCCAGTTGTGCGACTGCAGCACCGCCATGGCGTCCTCGGCGATCCGACGCTTGGGCAGGCCGGTCTGGGACGAGATGTTGTCCATGAAGAACTGGATCAACTCGGGCACGTCCTCCCGGCGCTCCGACAGGGCTGGCACCCGGATCGGCACCACCGAGAGGCGGTGGAACAGGTCCTCGCGGAAGCGGCCCGCCGCGATCTCCTCCTGGAGGTCCCGGGAGGAGGACGAGATGATCCGCACGTCGACATGCACCCGGGTCGTGCCGCCGACCCGCTGGAAGTTCTGGTCGACGAGGACGCGCAGGATCCGGTTCTGGGTCTCGCGCGGCATGTCGGCGACCTCGTCGAGGTAGAGGGTGCCGCCATGGGCCTCCTCCAGGGCGCCGACCCGGCGGCCGCTCTCGCCCTCGACCCCGAACAGCTCCGCCTCCATGGTCTCGGGCAGGATCGCCGCCGCGTTGAGCAGCACGAAGGGGCCGTTCGCCCGGGCCGAAGCCTTGTGCAGGCTGCGCGCGGCGAGTTCCTTGCCGGAGCCCAAGGCCCCGGTGATCATCACCCGGGCGTTGGTCGGCGCCACCCGGTCGAGGGTCTGGCGCAGCTGGTTGATGGCCAGCGACGTGCCGACGATCCGGTTGGTGGCGCCGGAGCGCGCCGTCAGGTCGCGGACCTCGCGCCGGAGCCGGGAGGCTTCCAGCGCCCGCTCGGCCACGAGGATCAGCCGGTCGGCCTTGAACGGCTTCTCGATGAAGTCGTAGGCGCCCGCCTTGATGGCCGAGACCGCGGTCTCGATGTTGCCGTGGCCCGAGATCATCACCACCGGCAGGTCGGGGTTGGCGGCCTTGATCAGGTCGAGCACCTGCAGGCCGTCGAGCCGCGAGCCCTGCAGCCAGATGTCGAGGAAGACGAGGTGCGGCCGGCGCGCCTCGATGGCGGCCAGCGCCTCGTCCGAGCCGCCGGCCGTGCGGCAGCGGTGGCCCTCGTCGTCCAGGATCCCGGCCACGAGGTCGCGGATGTCGGCCTCGTCGTCGACGATCAGGATATCGGCGCTCATGCGTGCATCTCCGCGATCCGGGGGGCCGTCGGTGCGGCGCCCTTCTCCTCTGTCGTGACGGGACTCGTCTCGGGGGTCTTGGTGTCGGGACCCGCGCCGGACGGTTCGGGCCCGTGCTCGCGCGGGACCCGCATCCGCACCTGGCCGCCGCGGCCGGCGGGATTGTCGTTCAGCTCGATCCCGCCGCCGTGCTCCTCCAGCACCTTGCTGACGATGGCAAGCCCCAGCCCGGTGCCGCCCTCGCGGGTGGTCATGTAGGGCTCGAGGAGCCGCTGGCGCCCCTCGGCGGGAAATCCCTTGCCGTTGTCGGTGACGGCGATGACCGCGAAGCCGTCCTCGACGGCGAGGCTCAAGGCGATCTTGCCCTTGCCGAGCTCGGCCTCCGGCACCTCGGCCACGGCCTCGACGGCGTTCTTGAGGATGTTGGTGATCACTTGGCTGAGCAGCCTGATGTCGAAGGCCGCCACGATCTTTTCGGATCCCCCGGCGCCGCTCTGGGCCGAGAAGGCGAAGTCGATATCCGGATGCGCGACCCGCATCATGAACAGGTTCTGCTTGGCGATCTCGGTGAGGTCGTTCGGCGCGATCGCGGGCTTGGGCATCCGCGCGAAGGCCGAGAACTCGTCGACCATGCGCTTGATCTCGTCCACCTGGCGCACGATCGTGGCGGTGCACTGGTCGAACACCTCCTTGTCGGCGGTGATGACCTTCCCGTACTTGCGCCGGATCCGCTCGGCCGAGAGCTGGATCGGGGTCAGCGGGTTCTTGATCTCGTGGGCGATGCGGCGCGCCACGTCGCCCCAGGCGGAGCTGCGCTGCGCCTGGACGAGGTCGGTGATGTCGTCCAGCGTCACCACCGAGCCCCGGGACGCGCCCTGCGCCTGCTCGCTCGTGACCCGCACCGTGATGGTGCGCTCGCCCCGGGAGCGCGTGAGCTGGATCTGCTGCTGCTGCAGGCTGCGCGAGCGCGCCTCGCTCTCGGCGAGCACGGGGGCGAGTTCGGGCACCGCGCGGGCCAGCGGCTGGCCGACCAGGGCGTCGCTCGGCAGATCGAGCATCCGCTCGGCGGCCGGGTTGGCGATGGTGACGAAGCCCGCCGCGTCGAGGCCGATCACCCCGGGCGAGACCCCCGACAGCACGGCCTCGGTGAACCGGCGGCGGGTGTCGATCAGGTCGCTCGCCGCGATCAGGCCGGCATGCTGGCGGCGCAGCTCCTGGGTCATCTTGTTGAAGCTCTCGCCGAGATGGGCGAGGTCGCCGCTGGTCTTCTTGGTCGGCACCTGGGCGTAGAAGTTGCCCGATGCCACCTGGTCGGCGGCGTTGATCAGCCGCCGGATCGGCGCCACGAACCGGTTGGCGAAGTTCATCCCGAACCAGACGGCCGAGAGCAGCGCGATCAGCGCGATCAGCAGGAACACCGACGCGAAGGTGATCTGGATCGAGCGGCGCAGCGAATCGTAGGTGAGATACTCGGCCGCCGCCGCCCGGGACACGCCGGGGAACTCGATGGCGAGCTGGCTCACCTCCCGCTGCACCATCAGCACGGCGTCGTCGTAGGCCGGCATGCGCAGCAGCGCGGCGAAGACCCGGCCCTCGGTGGGCAGGAGGCAGATCGGGTCGGCCGAGTTGGCCGCGTCCTCGAAGGCCGCCGCCGAGGGCAGGCGGTTCGTCTTCAGGACGTCGATCTTGGCCCGGGCCACCACCTCGGTGGGGCCGCGCATGATCTGCGCCACCGGCAGGCCGAGATTGGTCGCCCGGGTGGTCAGGAAGGTCTGGAACCAGTCCCGGTTCACGTCGAAATTCGGCCGGGCCCGGGTCAGGTCGTCGGCGAGGATGCGGATCTCCCGGGCGAGGCTCTGGCACTGGTTCTCCTGGTAGGCGTCGGCCACCTCCACGGATTTCAGCACCACGTCGCGGACCCGGTCGGTGAAGCCCAGCGACAGGCCCCGGTCGATCGTCACGGACGCCACCACGGCGAGCAGGATCGTCGGCAGGATCGCGATCAGGCTGAACAGGCCGACGATGCGGGTGTGCAGCCGCGCCACCGCGGCGTTGGCCTTGCGGGCGTGCAGGAAGACCCGCGCCTCCCAGGCGATGATGACCGCCAGCCCGAGCACCAGGGCGGCGTTGATGGCGAGCAGGGTCACGCCGTAGGCCGGCGTCGGCGTCACCCGGATCACCCCGGCCAGGATCAGGAAGGTCGCCAGCGCCGAGACCAGGGCGGTGACCACCATGGCCGCGCCGATCCAGCCCGGACCGCGCGGGCCGGGCTGCAGGGATTCCGCCAGGGGCGTCCCGGACGGCGGGGGCGCGTCCGAACCCGCGGGCATACCCGCGTCCCGCTGGTCCGCGGCCTGCTGGCCAGCGGCTTCAGCCGCCCCTTGAGCCACGTCTTGGCCAGCCCCGTCGCCGGCCCTCTCGGGTGCCGGCGTGGAGCCTTCCTCTGTCCGTGGGCGTCTCAGGAACGGCATGACTGGTGCAGGGCCACAACAGTGTGGCGGAATTAATACGAATCCGGGCTTCCGGGCGGCGGATCGGCGGCGCGATCCGTCGCATGCGACCGCCACGACCACAGTCCGGACCGCGGGCCCCGGTCCCGGTGGCCGCCCGCGTCCTCCGGAGCGCGGCGCGCGGCCGGTCCAGCCACGCACGGCCTGCGGGGTGTAGGGTGGCGCGCTGGGACCGGCGGTGCCGGGGGGCCAGAAGTCGGGTGCGGCGGGTCTCGGCGTCGCCCCGGAGAGCCGGGGGCGCGGCATGCAGGCAGGGCAACGGATCAGGGTCGGTCTGATCGGCTACGGCTATTCCGGCCGGACCTTCCATGCCCCGCTCATCGGCGCCGTGGCGGAGCTCGACCTCCGGCTGGTCGGCTCGAGCGCGCCCGCCCGGGTCCGGGCCGACCTGCCCGACGTGAGGGTGTCGGCGGATCCGGTCGCGGTGGCCACGGCGGAGGCCGTCGACCTCGTCGTGATCGCCACCCCGAACGACACCCACGCGCCCCTGGCGCGGGCCGCCCTGGCGGCGGGCAAGCACGTCGTGGTCGACAAGCCCTTCACCCTCGACCTCGCCGAGGCGCGCGGGCTGGCCGCCGCGGCGCGGCGCGGGGGCCGGCTGCTGCGCGTCTTCCACAACCGGCGCTGGGACAGCGACTATCTCAGCGTCCGCCAAGCCGTCGCGGAGGGGCGCATCGGCCGCGTCCGGCACTTCGAATCGCACTTCGACCGGTTCCGTCCGGAGGTCCGCGACCGCTGGCGGGAGGGGCCCGGCCCGGGCAGCGGGATCTGGTACGATCTCGGTCCGCATCTGGTGGACCAGGCGCTCCAGCTCTTCCGTCTGCCCGATCGGGTGAGCGCGCATCTGGCGCGGCTCCGCCCCGGCGCGCAGGCCGACGATTGGGCCCATGCGGTGCTGGACTATCCGGGCCTGCGCGTGGTGCTGCATGCCAGCATGCTGGCTGCCGGCGGATCGCCCCGCTTCCTGGTGCACGGCGAGGCCGGCAGCCTGATCAAACACCGTCCCGACATCCAAGAGCAGCAGCTGCTGGCCGGCGTGAAGCCGGGGGCCGCCGGCTGGGGCGCGGATCCGGACGGGCTGGAGATCCACAACGCGACCGGGCGGGTGGCGCGCGCACCGGCGCTGGCCGGCGACCAGCGCGCATTCTACCGCGCCGTGGCCGGGGCGATCGCCCGCACCCCGGTCGACCAGACCGAGGCGCTGGAGGCCGTGCGGGTGATGGCCTGCCTCGAGGCGGCGCTCAGGTCGGCGCGAACCGGGACCTCGGTCGGCCTGACGCGCGCGCCGGACGAGCGGGATCCCTGACCCGCAGCCCCCGACCCGCGACCCCGACCCCGGCCCGCGACCTTTGCGCGCTGGCCCGCCGCCACGCCCGCCTGCCGGCATCCTGGACCTTGACCCGTCCGGCGGCGGCCCGTAACCCCGGTGGTGGAGGCGAACGGGGTCTGGTGGCCCTCCTGGTCTTCAAAACCAGCGGTACGCCAACAGCGTACGGTGGGTTCGATTCCCATCCGCTTCCGCCATTCTTCAGACTGCCTCAACCGACAAATCAGTGTTCGCCTGTATCCAGGCGACACGCGCCGAAAATTTGGCAATACTGATCTGTCGGAACTGTGGGGGGGCCGGTTCGTTTCCCGCGACCGATCCCGTGCTGGTGTCCCCGTGAAGAACCGTTCCGCCGCCACCGTCCCGTTCCCGCCGGCCCCGGCCGGCCGTGCGCGCTGAGGCCGGCCATGCTGAACAGACTCGTGACGCTCCTGCCCTCCGGCGCCCGTGAGGCGCTGCGGACCCTCGCGGCGCGCATGCCGGCACATCTGCCGGCACGCATGCCGGCAGATGTGCCGGTGCGCCCGCCGGCGCCGCAATCCGCGATCCTGCCGGATTTCGACACGCGGCCCGCCGCGATGACGCCGCTGCTTCCCCCCGCCGCCATCAACGACAATCCGCTCCAGGCCGTCCACGAGGCGGTCGAACGCGACCTGCGCGCCAGCGGCCACCTGCGCTGAGGCCGGACCGAGAGACCCGTCGGGGTCAGCGCTTGGCCGGCGCGGGCGTCTCGGGAATCGTCCCGGGCGCGATCCAGTGGCAGGCCGTGGTGCCGCGCACGCCGGCACAATCGTAGCTCTGGCCGCCCAAGGTCACCTTGTCGACGATGCCGGTGAATTCCGTGCGCGCCAGCGCCGAGCAGCCGAGATGGTCCGCCTTGGGATCGGCCAGATGCGCCGCGGCCGCCGCCGCGCCGTCGCGCATCAGCATCCGGTAATTGGCGAGCGACGGGCAGCCGATCACCGGTGGCCCGCCCCGCCGGTCGGGGGCGCTCCTGTCGGATCCGGCGGCGCGGGGCGCCCGGGGCGCCTGCTGCGCCAGAACCTGCGCCGCGCTGAGGCTGACGGTCACCGCGACGGGGACGAGGAGAGCGAGAGGTCGGCGTGTCATGGTCCGCTCGTAGCATGACGCATCCGAGGTTGCGCATCCGGCGCGGCGCTGCGCCCGGAACCCGGCCGCCGCGCAGACCTGCGGCGGGTTCAGGGCTCGGCTGCGACCATGCAGGCTTGACCGGAGGCCCGCCATTTGCGAGCGCCGCGGAGAAACGTGAGGAGAGGCCATGGCGACGGCGATCGACAGCGACCAGAAGCTGCACCTGGTCTTCGGTGGTGAATTGCAGGATCTCGACGGGGTCCGGTTCCGGGACATCAAGGGCCTCGACATCGTCGGCATCTTCCCGGACTACGCCTCCGCCCAGGCCGCGTGGCGGGCCAAGGCCCAGGCCACCGTCGACAGCGCGCAGACGCGCTATTTCGTGGTGCACCTGCACCGCCTGCTGGAGCCGCCGGCTCCCTGAGCGCCGCCGCTCTACCTGTCGGCGGCGAGTGCTGGGCGGCCGTGAAGGCATTGTGACAGTTCCTGCCCGCTGCTAAGAGCCTCGCCCGTCATCGGATCGTTCCGGCTCCTCGGGAGACCGGTCTGGACAAGAGCGGCGGTAAGGTCCGGCCGCGAGTGAGCGGCCGCCCATGAAATCCTCGATCAAGATCATCGCCGGGAATGCCAGCCGGCCCCTGGCCGAGGCGATCGCGGCCTATCTCGAACTGCCGCTGGCCAAGTGCATGGTCCGGCGCTTCGCCGACATGGAGATCTTCGTCGAGCTTCAGGAGAACGTGCGCGGCGAGGACGTGTTCATCGTCCAGTCGACCTCGTTCCCGGCGAACGACCACCTGATGGAACTGCTGATCATGATCGACGCCGCGCGCCGATCCTCGGCCCGGCGCATCACGGCGGTGATCCCGTATTTCGGCTATGCGCGGCAGGACCGGCGCACCTCCGGCCGCACGCCGATCTCGGCCAAGCTGGTGGCGAACCTCATCACCGAGGCGGGCGCCGACCGCGTCCTGACCCTCGATCTCCATGCCGGCCAGATCCAGGGCTTCTTCGACATCCCCACCGACAACCTGTTCGCCGCCCCCGTGATGGTGCGCGACATCAAGGAGCGGCTGCCGGGCGACAACCGCATGGTGGTCTCGCCCGACGTCGGCGGCGTGGTGCGGGCGCGGGCCATCGCCAAGCGGATCGACTGCCCGCTGGCCATCGTCGACAAGCGCCGCGAGCGCCCGGGCGAGTCCGAGGTGATGAACATCATCGGCGAGGTCGAGGGCCGCTCCTGCATCCTCGTGGACGACATCGTCGATTCGGGCGGCACCCTGGTCAACGCCGCCGAGGCCCTGCTCAATGCCGGCGCCAAGGACGTCTCGGCCTACATCACCCACGGCGTGCTGTCGGGCGGCGCGGTCTCGCGCATCGCCGCCTCGCGGATGAAGGAGCTGGTGATCACCGACTCGATCCAGCCGACGCAGGCCGTCAAGCTCGCCCGCAACATCCGCGTGGCCACCATCGCGCCGCTGCTGGGCGAGGCGATCGGGCGCACGGCGACGGAATCCAGCGTCTCCAGCCTGTTCGACTGACGAATCCGCGGGGGGGCTCCTGCCCCTAGCGTTCCGGCACCCAGCCGCCCCGGTTTCCGGTCTCCGTCCCCGGTGCGGTGAGCACGAGGACCGTGCGGCCGGGCAGCGGCACGGCGGCCCCGGACTCGACGGCCGGCGTGCCGGGCGCGCGGGCGCCCGCGGGCTCGCCGGTGTCGAAGACCGGCGTCCAGGGGCCGCCCACCACCGGGGCGAGGCGGAACGGGACGGCGCCCTCCCCGGCGTTGAACAGCATCAGGAGGCGGTCGCCCGGATCGCCGTCGTTGCCGATCTGCATGCCGAACACCTGGAGCCCGTCGTCGGACCAGTGGCGGCCCTCCATCTCGGTGCCCTCGGGGGAGAGCCAGTGCACGTCGCGCAGGGGCTCGTCGGGGTCGATCAGCGCGCCGGTGAAGAAGCGCCGCCGCCGCAGGGCCGGCTGGGCCCGGCGCAGGGCCAGCAGGTTGACGACGAAATCCGTGAGGGCGGGATCCGGATCGACGCTCCAGTCCATCCAGCTCGTCGGGTTGTCCTGGGCATAGGCGTTGTTGTTGCCGCCCTGGCTGCGGGAGCGCTCGTCGCCCATCAGCAGCATCGGCACGCCCTGGGCCAGCATCATGGTGGCCAGCATGTTGCGCTTCTGGCGGGCGCGTAGAGCCAGGATCGCCGTGTCGTCGGTGTCGCCCTCGACGCCGTAGTTGCGGCTGACGTTGTGGTTATGGCCGTCGCGGTTGTCCTCGCCGTTGGCTTCGTTGTGCTTCTGCTCGTACGCCACCGTGTCGGCCAGGGTGAAGCCGTCGTGGCTGGCGATGAAGTTGACGCTGGCCAGCGGCGAGCGCCGGGACGGGGCGAACACCTCCCGCGAGCCGGTCAGCCCCTGCGTGACCTTGGCGAGCGTGCCGGAATCCCCCTTCCAGAAGCCCCGCGCGGCGTCGCGGAACTTGTCGTTCCACTCGCTCCAGCCGCGCGGATAGCCGCCGAGCTGGTAGCCCCCCTCCCCGATATCCCAGGGCTCGGCCACCATCTTCACCCGGGCGAGGACCGGATCCTGCGCCACCGCCTGGAAGAAGGCCGCCTGCGGGGTGAAGGCGAAGGGCGCGCGCCCGAGGCTCGAGGCCAGGTCGAAGCGGAAGCCCGCGATGCCGTAGGCGGTGACCCAATGGCGCAGGGAATCCAGCACGAGCTGCATCACCCGCGGATGGCTCGCGTCGAAGGTGTTGCCGCAGCCGGTGCAGTCGATGGTGCGGCGCGGGTCGGCGGGATCGAGCTTGTAGTAGCTGGCGTTGTCGATGCCGCGGAACGACAGGGTCGGGCCGGTGTGGTCCCCCTCGGCGGTGTGGTTGTAGACCACGTCGAGCCAGGTCTCGATCCCGGCAGCGTTCAGCTCCCGGATCGCCGCCTTCAGGCCGCCCAGTCCGCCCTCCCCCAGGTA
Organism: Methylobacterium sp. XJLW; assembly: GCF_003254375.1. Classification (NCBI taxonomy): domain Bacteria; kingdom Pseudomonadati; phylum Pseudomonadota; class Alphaproteobacteria; order Hyphomicrobiales; family Methylobacteriaceae; genus Methylobacterium; species Methylobacterium sp. XJLW. Next base: position 5,174,000 of record NZ_CP016429.1, read on the forward strand.
GCGCGGCTCCGGGGCGAAGTAGCCCAGGGGCTGATACCCCCAGAAATTGACGAGCCCCTTCTCCACCAGGAAGCGGTCGTCCGCGAAGGCCTGGATCGGCAGCAGCTCCAGGGCGGTGACGCCGAGCCTGACGAGGTGCTCGATGATCGCCGGGTGGGCGAGCGCCCCGTAGGTGCCGCGCTCCGCCTCGGGGATGTCGGGATGGGTGCGGGTCAGCGCCTTGACGTGCGCCTCGTACACCACCGTCTCGGCCAGCGGCCGCCGCACCGGCGTGAGGGCCAGATCGGGCACCTCCGGGGCGGTGACCACGCATTTCGGCATGTAGACCGCGCTGTCGCGCCGGTCGATCCGGTCCTCGCGCCCGCCCCGGCGATGGCTGTAGAGCGCATCGTGCCAGCGGATCCGGCCGCGGATCTCCCGGGCGTAGGGGTCGAGGACGAGCTTCGAGGCGTTGAACCGGTGGCCGGACGCCGGATCCCAGGGGCCATGCACCCGGTAGCCGTAGAGCTGGCCCGGCAGCACGCCGCGCAGGTAGCCGTGCCAGACGTCGTCGGTCCGGCAGGGCAACCGCACCGTGCGGGTCTCGTGCCGCTCCCCCGCCTCGAACAGGCAGACATCGACCGCGGTGGCGTGCTCGGAAAAGAGGGCGAAGTTGACGCCGCGCCCGTCGAAATGGGCGCCGAGCGGCGCCGGCACCCCGTCATCGACGGCGATCATGTGGGGCGTCCGGTCACACGGGGGGCTGCAGGCGGAATCAGCGGGCTGCGCCGGCTATTCGGCGGCCGCGGCGGCGGTGGGGGCCTCGCGCTCCATCGTGCGGAAATTCTCGAGCTCCGCCAGGAAGTTGCGCGCCCACCAATCGACGTCCTCGCGGGTCATGCGCTCGACCATCGGCTTCCAGCGCGCCACACGCTCGGCCTTCGGCATGTAGAGCGCGGCCCGGATCGCCTCCGCCACCTCGAACCGGTCGTAGGGGTTGATCAGCAGCGCCTCGGGCAATTGCCGGGCGGCGCCGGCGAATTTCGACAGGACCAGAACCCCCGGATCGTCCTCGGACTGGGCGACCACGTATTCCTTGGCGACGAGGTTCATGCCGTCGCGCATCGGCGTGACGAGGCCGACCCGGGCCGCCCGGTAGAGGCCCGCCAGCACCGGGCGCGGATAGGCCTTGGTGATGTACTGGATCGGCGTCCAGGCCGGGTCGCCCAGCGAGCCGTTGATCTCGCCGACCTTCTCGTTCACGTCGCGTGAGAGCTGCTCGTATTCGGGCACCTCGCTGCGGGATTTCGGCGTGATCTGGATGTAGGTGACGTTGCCGCGCTGGTCGGGATTCGAGGCGAAGAAGCTCTCCACCGCCTCCATCCGCTCGGGCACGCCCTTGGAATAGTCGAGCCGGTCGACGCCGATCAGCAGCTTGCGGGTGCGCAGGCCCGCGATGGTCTCGCGCACGACCTTGTTGGCGTTGGCCTTCTCGGCCGCCTCCTTGAAGCCCGCGACGTCGATGCCGATCGGGAAGGCGCGGATCCGCGTGCGGCGGCCATCCACCATCAGCGAGCCGCCGCCCAGCGGGATCGCCCGCTGGGTATCGACGAGGTTGCGCTGCAGGTTCTGCACGTCCGCCTCGGTCTGCAGGCCGATCAGGTCGTAATCGACGATGGCACGCAGCAGCTCGCCGCTCGCCGGCAGCGAGTTGAACACGTCGGCGGCGGGCCAGGGGATATGGTGGAAGTAGCCGATTGGGTTGTCGAGCCCGAGGCCGCGCAACTCGGCGGCGAGCGGCAGCAGGTGGTAATCGTGCACCCAGATGATGTCGTCGGGCTCCACCAGCTTGGCGAGCGCCCGCGCGAAGGTCCGGTTCACACGGCTGTAGCCGGCATAATCCGAGCGCGAGAAGGCGCCGAGCCCCAGCCGGTAATGCATGATCGGCCACAGGGCGCGGTTCGCGAAGCCGGCGTAATATTCGAGGTGGTCCTGCGGCGAGAGGTCGACGACCGCGTACTGGACCCGGCCCCGGTCGATCAGCGTCGGCTCCTCGGAGGGCTCCTCAGAGATGGTGCCGCTCCAGCCGAACCAAAGCCCCTCATAGGCCGTGAAGGCCTCCTTGACCGCGACGGCGAGGCCGCCCGCCGCCACCGCCTTGCCGCCCTCTTCCGGGATGGCGACGCGGTTCGATACGATCACAAGGCGTGCCACGCGGGTCGGCTCCGGATCAGGGGCGCGGCCGGCCGCGCCTGCATCGAGACTTCACTAACATGTCAGAACGCGCGGGGGGCCTGCGCGATCCTTTGTTGCTTGTCAGGCAACCCAAGCGTGAAGCCGGGCGCGGGTCAAGTCGAGGCCCTACCGTTCCGGGACAGGGGGGCCGCTCCGTCCCGATCGGGCGCGTTGTGCAAGCGTGGCGGTTCTGGCAGATCGTGCCTGAACGTGGAGTGAGCGGTGCCGCCCGTCCCGTCGGAGCCCGTGCGCAGATCGGAACTGTGCACCGGGACCGGAACCCGTGACAGCCGAGTCGGTTACTCAGCCATCGCGGGGCTCGCGGTCGCCGCGAGCGGCTCCGTACCCGCGCCGCGAGGAGTATTTTCGAGATGGCCGGCAACGAGTTACCGCAGGGCGCCCCCGTGGACCCGGTTGCGGATCCGCACGGCGCGGCGCCGCACACCGCCGCGGAGGAGCGTGCCCAGTGGCGCGCCCTGCAGGGCGATGTCGAGGGGCTGGCCGACGTGGCGGCCGAACGCGGCCGCGGGCTGCTCGACGCGGCCCGGCTGCAGGCCCAGACCTATGTCGAGCAGCGCAAGAGCGATGCGGCCCAGTCGGTCCACGATCTGGCCCAGACGATCCGCAATTCCGGCCGCGACCTCGGCGACAAGCCGAACGTGCGCGCCTTCTTCGACAGCGCCGCCGACGGGCTGGAGCAGCTCGGCTCCTCCATCGAACGCCGCAGCCTCGGCGACTTCTACAGCGAGGCCGAGGCCTTCGCCCGGCGCGCGCCGGTGGCGGTGGCGGTGGGGACCTTCGTGGCCGGCCTGATCGCCGCCCGCTTCATCAAGTCGTCGAGCCTGCCGCCGGAGGCGCCGGACGGCGATGCCCGCGACAGCTTCCGGGCCTGACGCCATGACGCACGGCTCCGACCCGCGCCAGACCGGCGCCTCCAGCATCCAAAGCCTCATCGGCGATGCCCTGCGGGAGACCAACGAACTCGCCCGCAAGGAGATCGCGCTGTTCCGGGCCGAGATGGCCGGCAACATCCGCCAGCTCATCGTCGGCCTCGCCTGCATGGTCGGCTCGGCGGTGTTCGCCGTGGTCGCCCTGCTGGTCCTGATCGGCGCCTTCGTGAAATGGCTCGCCACCATCGTCGGGTCCGAGTGGCTCTCGGCCCTGATCGTCGGCGGCGTGCTGCTGGCCCTCGCCCTCGGGATGGCCCTGTGGGCGCGCAGCGTCCTGTCCCTCTCGACCCTGGCCCCGAAGCGCACCACGCGCCAGGTCCGCCAGGATGCCCAGGCCCTGTCGGAGCGCGTGTCCGGATGAGTACGATGAACGACCTCGAGAAGGAGATCGAGGAGAGCCGCGCCCGGCTCGACGACACGATCGACCGCATCCAGGGGCGGCTCTCGGTGCCGAACCTCGTGGACGAGATGCTGGGCAATGCCCGGCGGGTGCCGGCCCTGAACAGCACCTACGACTCGGCCCTGGAGGCGGTGCGCCGCAACCCGGTGCCGGTGCTGCTGATCGCGGCCGGCGTCGGCCTGCTGTTCAACCGGATGGCGCGCGACGCCCAGCGCCGGCGCACCGAGGTCTCGGCGGAGCGCGTGCCCACCCTGAACACCGGCGCGGCCCGCGGCTACGACCCCGACCTTCCGACCGCGCGCCCGGCCCGCGATCCGCTGGACACGACCGAGATCTGACGACCGGGCGGGGCCCGGACCGAGAAACCTCCCGCGCCCGGCCGGACGGCCGGGCAGACCGGCGCCGAAGGCGGGCTGCCGGGACCGACATTCGAGGACACCGCCATGACCGACAAGCCGGGTACCCCCGCCACCCCCTCCAGCATTCCCGAGCCGCGCCCCGGCGAGGCGCCGCCGCACGGCGCTCGGGACGGGAGCCTGCGGCCCGATCCGGCCGGTCTCGGCGACCCGCGCGGGATCCCCGGCGCGGCGGCGGGAGACTTCACGCTCCGGCCCGACCCCCGCGGGCTGCACGACCCGCTGCCGCACGGCGCCGCGCCCCTCTCGGCCGGCGGCCATTCGAGCGGCGGCGCCACCGGCGCCTCGCGGGTGGACGCCGCCTCCGCCACCGTGAAGGAGGGCGTCCAGGCGGCCGGTGACCGTGCCGCGGATCTCGCCGGACAGGCACGGCAGACGGTGTCGGACTTCGCGGACGATGTCGGCAACCGTCTCGGCGGCGCCGCCGATCAGGCCCGCGACCGCGCGGCGTCCGCCTACGACGAGGTCCGGGAGCGGGCCGGCACGCTGCGCCGGCGCAACATGCGGGCGCTGGACGGCCTGACCACCCAGGGTATCGACGGGCTCAACCGCGGCCGCACCGCCGTCGAGCGCTTCGTGGACGACAATCCCCTCCTCGTCGGCGTGGTCGGCGTGGCCGCCGGCCTTCTGCTCGGCGCGCTGCTGCCGCGCACCCGCCAGGAGGATCGGAGCATCGGTCCCTGGGCCGACGAGGTCCGCGACCAGGGCCTGCGCTACGCCCGCGAGGTGACCAGCATCGGCCGCGACTTCGTCCAGACCGCCCTCGATCCGGACAACCTGAACGCGGCCGCCCGCAAGGTGGTGGATCCGGACAGCCACACGCCGCCGGAGGGCGAGCGGAAGGAGCACAATCTCTGATCCGCGTTCCGGATCGGCACCGTCGCGTTACGCCCGCACCGTCATCCCGCCGCGCGCGACGACGGTGCGGCCGAATTCCCGATCCGCCGGTCCCTGCCGGCGGATCGGATCGTCAGTCCCGGTAGAGCTCCGCATGCGCGTCCCGCAGAAGGTTCTTCTGCACCTTGCCCATGGTGTTGCGCGGCAGCTCGCTCACGAACAGGACGCGCTTGGGGCACTTGAACCGGGCGAGCCGGCCCTCCAGGGCGGCCTGTACGCCGGCCTCGTCCGGGCATCCCGGGCCCCCCACCACCACGGCGGTGACGGCCTCGCCGAAATCGGGATGGCTCAAGCCGATCACCGCGGATTCGACCACGCCCGGCAGCGCGTCGATCTCGGTCTCGACCTCCTTGGGGTAGACGTTGAAGCCGCCTGAGATGATCAGGTCCTTGCCGCGCCCGACGATGTGGACGTAGCCCCGGTCATCGACCTTGCCGAGGTCGCCGGTGATGAAGAACCCGTCGGCCCGGAACTCGGCCGCGGTTTTCTCGGGCATGCGCCAGTAGCCCAGGAACACGTTCGGGCCCTTCACCTCGATCATGCCCACCGCGTCCGGACCGAGGGCCGCGCCGGTTTCCGGATCGACCACCCGCAGGGACACGCCCGGCAGGGGGAAGCCCACCGTGCCGGCGACCCGGTCGCCCGCATAGGGGTTCGAGGTGCTCATGTTGGTCTCGGTCATGCCGTAGCGCTCGAGGATGGCGTGGCCGGTACGGGCCTGCCACGCGCGATGCGTCTCGGCGAGCAGCGGCGCCGAGCCCGACACGAACAGGCGCATGCCTCCGGCCGCCTCCGGCGTGAGGCCCGGCTCCTTGAGGAGGCGGGTGTAGAAGGTCGGCACGCCCATCAGCACGCTGGCCCGGGGCATCAGGCTCAGGATCAGCTTCGGGTCGAGGCGGGGCAGGAACAGCATGGAGCCGCCGCTCGCCAGCACCGTGTTGGTCGCCACGAACAGGCCGTGCGTGTGGAACACCGGCAGGGCGTGGATCAGCACGTCGTCGGCGGTGAAGCGCCAGAAATCGACGAGGGTCCGGGCGTTCGAGGCGAGGTTGTCGTGGGTCAGCATGGCGCCCTTGGAGCGCCCGGTCGTGCCGGAGGTGTAGAGGATCGCCGCGAGATCCTCCGGGCCCCGGGGCACGTCGGCGAAGGCGCTCCCCGCATCCCCGGCCCGGTCCGCGGCCTCGGCGGCGCTGCCGCCGCCCGCCCCGTCGAGGGTCCAGATCCGGCGCACGCCCGCGGCGGCCTCCGCCAGCGCGTCGCGCCGGCCCGGGTCGCAGACGAACACGGCGGGCTCGGCGTCGTTCAGGAAGTAGCCGATCTCCGCCGGGGTGTAGGCGGTGTTGAGCGGCAGGAACACGGCGCCGGCCCGGACCGCGCCGAGATACAGGAAGATCACCTCGGGGCTCTTCTCGACCTGCACGGCCACCCGGTCGCCGGTCTCGACGCCCGCCGCCCGCAGGGCCGCCGCGTAGGCGCCGGAGCGGGCGATCAGGTCCGCGTAGGTGTATCGGCGGCCCTCAGGGGTCTCGATCACGGTCTTGGCGGGATCGGGGACGCCGTCCCGCACCAGGGAGAAGAGGTGGTTCGTCATCGTGAGGCTAGAGCTGTCGCGGGACCTGTCTGTCTGACGCACCCATAACCGCCCGGAGGGCCTTCCGGCGAGCCCTTTCCGGTGGGGCTCCGCGGCCCGGCGGTGACAGGCGGGCCCCGACCGGCCCGGATCCTACGCCTCGGCCAGCACCACGGCCCGCGGCGGCGGCAGCTTGGCGCGCAGCTCACGGGTCACCGCCGGCGCGGCCACCACGGTGCCGAGATTGGCATAGGTCTCGTGGTTCCGCTCGATGGCGGCGAGGTCGTAGAGGTAGTTGACCATCAGGCCGTGCGACTGGGCCAGACCCTTCTTCGAGGTGTCGCCCAGGAAGTTGATGCGGTCGAGGCGCGCGCCGTTGCCGAGGTGGAACCGGGCCACCGGGTCGAGGGGGCGGCCGCGCTCGTTCTTGGCGCGCAGGAAATAGGCCGCCGCCGCCGGGATCAGCGCCCGGCGCACCGTCTCGGCCCGGGCCTTGTCGGCCGGCCAGTTCGGGTCGTCCAGCGCCCGCAGGACCTCGACATCCTCGGGCAGCAGGCCCTGCGGGCTGTCGGCCCGGCGCTCCCGCGCCAGCCACGCGGCGAAGCCCGGCACCGGCGACAGCGTCACGAAGGTCTTGAGTGTGGGCACCTCGCGGGTGAGGTCCTCGACCACCTGCTTGATCAGAAAATTGCCGAAGGTGACGCCGGCGAGCCCCTTCTGGCAGTTCGAGATCGAGTAGAACACCGCCGTGTTGGCCGCCTGCGGCTGCAGCGGCTTGCGCTCCCGCGACAGGATCGGGGCGATGGCCGGGGCGATCTGGTCGGTGAGCGCCACCTCCACGAAGATCAGCGGCTCGTCGGCCAGCGCCGGGTGGAAGAACGCGAAGCAGCGCCGGTCCGGCGGCTCGATGCGGGCGCGCAGGTCGTCCCAGTCCGCGATGGCGTGCACCGCCTCGTAGCGGATGATCTTCTCCAGGATATGGGCCGGCGTCGTCCAGTCGATGTGGCGCAGCACCAGGAAGCCGCGGTTGAACCACGAGGCGAACAGGTGCTCGAAATCGCTGTCCAGGCTGTCGACGGCGTCCATCAGGGCGGGGTCGGCCTCGTCGCCGGCGCGCAGCGCCCGGCGCAGGTCGAACAGGTCCTCGCGCATCCGCACGAGGCTGAGCGTGCCGCCGCGGGCGAGGTTGAGGCGGCGGATCAGCTCCTGGCTGCGCGGCTCGGCGGCCTCGTGCAGGCTGCCGAGGCGGGCGCGGGAGGGGGCGGCCCGGTAGGCGGCGATCGCCTCGTCGACGGCTTCGTGGTCCGCATCGAAATCGAGGGCGATGGCCCGCAGGAAGGCGTGGCGCTCCGCCTGCCCGAAGCTGGCGTAGCGGTCGAGGATCAGGCGGGCAAGCGCCACCCCGGAGGCCTCGCCGCGCCGGGAGATCAGGTCCTCGCACAGCTTGACGAGGTCGCCCGCGCTGGCCCGGGACGTCATGTCCCCGCGCCCGATGCCGATCAGGTCGCGGCCGCGCTCGCTGATGGTCTGAAGCAGGTCGCCGAAGAAGGAGATCGCCGCCATGACCCTTGCACTGACCCCCGTCGACCCGGATTCGAGACGCTTCCGGCCCCGCGACGCCGGCTCGTCGGACGGGCGCGTGCGGATCCGGCAGCCGCCGCCCACTCCGGGGCGGCTCGCTCAGCGTCCCGATCCGCCCGCCATTCTACGGCGCCGCGGCCGCCGCGACCAGAGCTTGACCGGCCCGAACGGCGCGCTCCCAGCGTGCGGGAGCGGCACGAAGGTCGTGTGACGATCCCGGGTCGGGTGCGTCAGAGCTGTTCGGCGACGGTGGCGAGGTCGGCCCGCTCCCGCCAGTCGCCGACGCCGTGCTGGCGGGCGAAGCGGAGTTCGGCGGCGCGGCGGGCGCGCTCGGGATCGCGGGCCCGCGTGATCGCCACGGAGCCGACCGTGAACGGTACCCCGAGGATCTCCTTGGCAAAGTCGATGCGGTAGTTCGGCATCCCGTACTCCCTGCTGCGGCGGTTCCGGCCCCGTTCATCCGGAACGAAACCGCCCTCTCGTTCGTAATCCGGTTCGGAACCTCTATCGGCTCGACGCCCGGTGCATGGCCTGCGGCGCCCGCTCGCGTGCGGACGGCGCCGGCTGCATCTTCCGCATATGGGGCGCCCTCGGTTCCGGTGAAGGGGCCGGGGGCGTGCCGGCAGGGATGCATCGCCGCAGCTTGCTCCACCGCACGCTCCGCCCGTATCGCTCGCGGCCCGGACCTCTCCCGCACACGGACCCGACCATGGCCCTTCCGCGGCGGCGTGCCTGCCTGCCCCCGACCCAGCCGTGACCACGACGCTCGACGCGAAGGCCCGGCTCGGCCTGACGCTGATCGCCGGCGGAGCGGTCGCCAACATCTACTACAACCAGCCGCTGCTCGGGCTGATCGTGGCGGAGTTCGGCGACCGCGCCGCCCTGTGGGTGCCGACCACGGCGCTCGTCGGCTACGGGCTCGGCATCGTCGGGCTCGTGCCCCTCGGCGATGCCCTGCCGCGCCGCACCCTGATCGTGGGGCAATGCCTCGGACTCGCCCTGGCGCTGCTGGCGGTGGGCCTGGCCCCGAACCTCGCGAGCCTCGCCCTCGCCCACCTCGCGGTCGGGGTGCTGGCCAGCGCGGCCCAGCAGGCGGTCCCGTTCGCGGCGGAACTCGCCCCGGATGCGAGCCGCGGGCGGATCGTCGGCCAGGTCATGACGGGCCTGCTCACCGGCATCCTGCTCGCCCGGACGGCGAGCGGCGTCCTGGGGGCGCATCTCGGATGGCGGCCGGTCTTCCTGGTCGCGTCCCTGCTGGCGCTCGCCATGGCGGCCATCGCCCGGGCCACCCTGCCCCACACGGTGCAGACGCACCCGCTGCGCTACCGCGCCCTGATGCTGTCGATCCTGCACCTCGCCCGCACGCAGCCGGTGCTGCGCACGGCGAGAGCCTGTCGCAGGCGCTGCTGTTTGCCGCCTTCAACGCCTTCTGGGCGACCCTGGCGCTGCTGGTGGAGGGGCCGCCCTTCGGACTCTCCGCCGCGGGCGCGGGGCTGTTCGGGGTGATCGGCGTCTGCGGCGCCTTCGTGGCACCCCTGTCGGGCCGCTTCACCGACCGGCGGGGCGCCAAGCCCGTGGTGCTCGGCGGTAGCCTGCTCGTGGCGCTGTCCTTCATGGTGCTCTGGGCCGGCGGGACGTGGTCGCTCGTCGCGGTGGCCCTCGGGGTGCTGCTGATCGACATCGGCATAAACGGCGCCCTCATCGCCAACCAGACGCGGGCCTACGCCCTGGTCCCCGGGGCGCGGGGCCGCATCAACACGGTCCTGTTCACGACCCTGTTCGTGTTCGGGGCGCTCGGCGCCTATGCCGGCTCGCAGGCGTTCCTGCTGGTCGGCTGGGCGGGGGTCTGCGCGGTGGGCCTCGCCTTCTCGGCGCTGGCCGTGATCGTGGCGGCGCGCGATCCGCATCCGCCCGGCGTGCGGTCTACCTGAGGACCCGCGACAGACGGCACCACGCCGCCTTCCCGGCCGGCAGGCCGAAGCGGAGGCGCTCCGGGCGATCCGCGAAGCGCCGCACCGCGATCCCGGCCGCCGCGAGCCGCCGGTAGAGGTCGGGCCCGTCGGAAAAGTCGGCGGTCCGGAACAGGCTGGTGCCCCCGACGATCCGGCCGCCGCCCCGGGCGATCATCCGGTCGAGGCGGGCCGCGTCCGCGGACCGCGCCGCCGCGGCCTGCGCGCGCCAGCCCACATCCGACAGGGCGGCGCGCCCGATCGCCAGGGCCGGGCCCGACACCGCCCAGGGTCCGAGGGCCTCGGCGATCCGGGTCGCCGTGCCGGGATCGGCCACCGCGAAGCCGAGGCGCAGGCCGGCGAGCCCGTAGGTCTTGCCGAAGGAGCGCAGCACCACGAGGCCCGGCGCCGCGTGTGGGCACAGGCTCTCCACCGGCTCCAGATCCGCGAAGGCCTCGTCGGCGATGAGCAGGCCGCCCCGCTTGCCGAGGGCCGCGGCCAGGGCCCGGCGCTCGGCCAGGGGCAGGGTCCGCCCGTCCGGGTTGTTGGGATCGACGATCACCGCCACCCGGGCCTCGCCGAGGGCATCGAGATTCCGGATCTCCGTCACCGCGTGCCCGGCGCGCGCCCAGGCGGCGGCGTGCTCGGCATAGGTGGGCCCGAGCACCGCGACGCGGGTCGGCGCCATCAGCCGGGGCAGGGTCTCGATCAGGATCTGGGTGCCGGGGGCGGGCACGACATGCGCGGCGTCCGGCGCGCCGTAGGCCGCGGCGGCCGCCGCCCGGAGCGCCCCGAGCTCGGCGGCCTCGGGCAGCCGCGTCCAGGCGCTGGTCTCCACCGGCGGCACGGGGTACGGGACCGGATTGATCCCCGTCGAGAGGTCGAGCCAGGGCTCCGGCGCGTCGGGAAAGGCTTTGCGGAGTCCGCCGAGATCGCCGCCATGCGCGATCGGGGCGACCTCACGCGTGGGAACGCTCCACACCGAATGGTCCATCTGCCCGGTACGTTTGCCGACACGCTTGCCGTCCTCGCCGTCGCCCTCGGGATCGAGGCGGCGGCCGGCTATCCCGACGCGCTCTACAGGGCGGCCGGTCACCCTGTCACCTGGATCGGCCGGCTGATCGCCGCCCTGGAGCGCGGCCTCAACCGCGGCTCCGCGCGGCGGCGGCGGATCGCCGGCTGCGCCGCGCTGGCCTGCCTGCTTGCCGCGGTGGGCCTGCCGGCCCTCGCCCTCACGGTGCTGGCGGGATTGGCCGGCCCCCTCCCCGCCCTGCTCCTCCTCGGCCTGCTCTGCGCGAGCCTGCCGGCGCAGCGCAGCCTGCACCAGCACGTCGCCGCCGTGGAGAAGGCCTTGCGCACCGGCGGCCTGGAGGCCGGGCGCCGGGCGGTGGCGATGATCGTCGGGCGCGACCCCGAGCGCCTCGACGAACCGGCGGTCTGCCGCGCCGCGATCGAGAGCCTGTCGGAAAACTTCTCCGACGGGATCGTGGCGCCGGCCTTCTGGATCGGCGGCCTCGGCCTGCCGGGGGGCGCCCTCTACAAGGCGATCAACACCGCCGACAGCATGATCGGCCACCGGACGCCCCGCTACGAAGCCTTCGGCTGGGCTGCGGCGCGGCTCGACGACGGGGTGAACCTGCCGGCCTCCCGGCTCGCGGGCCTGCTGATCGCCGGGGCGGCGCTCCTGCGCGGCGCCGACGCGCGGGGCGCGCTCCGGGCGATGGCCCGGGACGCGCGCCGCCACCGCTCGCCCAATGCCGGCTGGCCCGAATCCGCCATGGCCGGGGCGCTCGGCCTGCGGCTCGCGGGACCGCGGGTCTATGACGGCACCCTCGTCCCGGACGCCCATATGGGCGACGGGCGGGCCGAGGCCACGGCCGACGACATCGCCCGGGCGCTGACCCTGTACCGGACGGCCTGCTGGCTCCAGGGCGGGCTCGTGCTGGGGCTGCTCGCCCTGTCCCTGGCGCTGGCGGGCTGACCCGTCCGCCCCGGCCGACCGGGCCTTGGCACGGCCCGCGCTCCCGACGCATCGTGACGGGACCGGACAGGGAGACCCCGATGCGCGCGGTGTTCGTGGATGCCAACGAGACCCTGGCGGCGGTGGCCCGGCGGCTGCTGCGGCCGGACGACCCGCCCTTCGCGATCCACGCCGATCCCGGCATCGCTCCGCAGGACCTGCCCGGCCTCCTGTCCGGGGCGGAGATCGCCGTGATCGACCACACCGCCCTCCCCCGCGCGGTGGCCCGGGCCTGCGGGGGCCTGAGGCACGTGGTGTTCCTCGGCACCGGCGCCCGCAGCTACATGGACCCGGAGGCCCTCGCGGCCGAATGCGGGATCACGGTCCACACCATCAAGGGGTACGGCGACACGGCGGTGGCCGAATGCGCCTTCGCGCTGATGTGGGCGGCGGCCCGCGGCCTATCCGAGATGGACCGGGCGATGCGTGCCGGCACCTGGCTGCGCCGCGAGGCGGTCCAGCTCACCGGCAAGACGGTCGGCCTCGTCGGGTTCGGGGGGATCGCGGCCGAGATGGCACGGCTCTGCCGGGGCATCGGCATGCGGGTGCTCGCCTGGAACCGGACGCCCAAGGCGCATCCGGACGTGACCTTCGTGCCGCTGGAGCGGCTGCTCGCCGAGAGCGACGTGGTCTCGCTCCACCTGCTCCTGACCGACGAGACCCGCGGCTTCCTCTCGGCCGCGCGCATCGCCGCGATGAAGCCCGGCGTCCTCCTGATCAACACCGCCCGCGGGGCCCTGATCGACGAGGCCGCCCTGGTCGAGGCCCTGCGCAGCGGCCGCGTCGCGCAGGCCGGGCTCGACGTGTTCACGGTCGAGCCCCTGCCGGCGGACCACCCGCTGGTGTCCCTGCCCGCCGTCACCCTCTCGGCGCATTCGGCGTTCCGGACGCCAGAGGCCAGCGACAACCTGATCGGCGCCGCCCTCGATCATTGCCGGCGGATCGCCGCCGGCTGACGGAGCCTCAGTGCTCGGTGCCCGGCATGTTCGGCCGCGGCGTGCCGCCGTGCTGGTGGATCAGGTTGGAGCGTTCCGGGCTGCCCTTGGCGTCTGCGACCTGCTTCCGGGCTGCGGCGGCCAGGAACCAGATGCCGCCGAGCGTCCCGAAGGCGAGGATCATAAGGGGAAATCCCTGGCTCATCGTGTAGTCCTCCTCGACGCTGTCCCGCGGGATGCGGTCCTGCATCATCCTGCCGGACGATCCGGCTTGAGGAAGGATAACGCACGGATCCGGCCCGTGTTCAGGCCGGACGTGCCCCATTCGGCGCCGCCCGCCGCGCCGCGTCCCGGCGCAGGGCGGAGAGCACCACGAACATCAGGCCGGCGCCCACGGCGAGGCAGGCGGCCAGGAACAGCATCGGCACGAGGTCGCTCCGGGTCTGGTCGCGGATGAACGGCACCGCGTTCTGGGCGACGAAGCCGCCGAGATTGCCCACCGAGTTGATCGCCGCGATCCCGGCCGCCGCCGAGGCGCCGCGCAGGAAGGTCCCGGGCATCGACCAGAAGACCGGCTGGGCCGCGAAGGTCCCGGCGGCGGCCACGCACAGGCAGGCGAACTTCACGGCGTTGCCCGGCAGGACGACGGAGAGCGCGAGGCCCGCCGCTCCCACCAGCGCCGGCCCGACGACGTGCCAGGTCAGGGCATTGCCCTGCGCGCCCGTGCGGGCGGCGTGGCGCGGCACCCACCAGAGGGCGACGGCCGTGGCCATCCAGGGGATGATGTTGAGGAAGCCGTTGGTGAGGTTCGAGACGCCGAAGCCCTTGACCACGGTGGGGAGCCAGTAGCCCAGTCCGTAGGCGGCGAGCGGCAGGGAGACGTAGACCCCGGCGAGCATCAGCACCCGCCGGTCGAGGAGCGCCGCGAAGGGGTTGCCGTGGTCGACATGGCCGCCCTCCTCGCGCTCGGCCCGCAGGGTGCGGGCGAGCCAGTCGCGCTGCGCCTGCGACAGCCAGGGCGCCGTCTCGGGACCGTCCGGCAGGACCACCAGCACCACCGCGGCCATGAGGATCGCCGGCGCGCCGGTGGCCAGGAACACCCATTGCCAGCCCTGGAGGCCGAGGAGCCCGTCGAGGCCGAGCAGCGCGCCGCCCACCGCCGCGCCCACCGCGTTGGCCACCGCGCTGGCGATCATGAACCAGCCGATCATCCGCGCCCGGTGTCCTTGCGGGAACCACAGGGTCAGGGCGAACAGCACGCCGGGGAAGAAGCCGGCCTCCGCGGCGCCGAGCAGGAAGCGGAGCACGTAGAACATCGCCGTGCCCTGGGTGAAGCCCAGCAGGACGGTGACGATCCCCCAGGTGATCATGATCCGGGCGAACCAGATCCGGGCGCCGACCCGCTCCAGGAAGACGTTGGCCGGCACCTCGAACAGGAAGTAGCCGAGGAAGAACAGCGAGGCCCCGAGCCCGTAGGCGGTCTCGGAGAGGCCGAGGCTGCCGACCATCTCCAGCTTGGCGTAGGAGACGTTCTGCCGGTCGATATAGGCGATCAGGTAGAGCAGGCCGAGGAGCGGCATCAGCCGCAGCGTCACGGTGCGGACGGTGCTCGCGCCGAGATCCTCCCCGACGGGGGATTGCGTGGGGGGCATGGGGCGTTCCTCTGGCGCGTGCGGCCCTTCGTGGCGGGACCGGCATTACACAGAGTAATTCCTGGCGCGGCCCGCGCCTACCGGGCAAGCGCCAGGAGGCGGTCGCAGTCGACATGGGCCGCGATGTGTCGCGCGAGGCCGTCCAGCGCCGCCTCGACCCCGGCCTCGTAGCCCAGGCCGTCCGAGGCCGTCCCGAGGCGCGCGAGCCAGGCCGCCCGCTGGGCATCGTGGGCGAACAGGCCGTGCACGTAGGTGCCGGCCACGCGCCCGTCCGCCGAGACCGCCCCGTCCAGGCGCCCGTCGGCGAGGCGCAGGAGCGGCCGGGCGGCGTCGGGGCCCTCCGTCGCGCCGATATGCATCTCGTAGCCGGCAAAATGAACGCCGTCCGGCAGGCTCGTGCCGGTGACCGCCGCGAGGCGCTTCTCGGGGGTCATGACGGTGTCGACGTCGAGGAGCCCGAGGCCCGCCACCGTGCGGGGCGCGCCCTCGATCCCGTGCGGGTCGGCGAGGCTGTTGCCCAGCATCTGGTAGCCGCCGCACAGGCCGAGCACCCGCCCGCCCCGGCGGATATGGGCGCGCAGGTCGACGTCCCAGCCCTCCTGGCGAAAGGCCTCCAGGTCGTCGATCGTGGTCTTGGAGCCCGGCAGCAGCACGAGGGCGGCCTCGGCGGGGATCGGCGTGCCGGGCCGGACCAGCACCACCGACACGTTCGGCTCCGCCCGCAGGGGGTCGAGGTCGTCGAAATTGGCGATGCGCGGCAGCACCGGCACCGCCACCGTGACGGCTCCGGGCCCGCGCGACTCCGAGCCGGCGAGCCCCAGCACGTCCTCGGCCGGCAGGCGCGCGGCATCGGGGAAGTGCGGCACGAGGCCCAGAGCCGCCCAGCCGGTGCGCTCGGCGATCAGCCGCATGCCGTCGGCGAACAGGCTCGGGTCGCCGCGGAAGCGGTTGACGAGGAAGCCCGCGATCAGGGCGGCGTCCTCCGGGTCGATCACCGCCTTGGTGCCGACGAGGCTCGCGATCACCCCGCCCCGGTCGATGTCGCCGACCAGCACCACCGGCGTGTCGGTGGCCCGGGCGAAGCCCATATTGGCGATGTCGCCGGCCCGCAGGTTCACCTCTGAGGCCGAGCCCGCGCCCTCGACGAGGACCAGATCCGCCTCCCCGGCGAGCCGGGAGAAGCTGTCGAGGACGGCCGACATCAGCCGGGGCTTCCAGGCCTGGTAGTCGCGCGCCTTCACGGTGGCGACCATCCGGCCCTGCACCACCACCTGGGAGCCGACCTCGCTCTGCGGCTTGAGCAGGACCGGGTTCATGTGGACGGAGGGCGCCACCCGGGCGGCCCGGGCCTGGAGGGCCTGCGCGCGGCCGATCTCGCCGCCATCGGCGGTGACGGCGGCGTTGTTCGACATGTTCTGCGGCTTGAACGGCCGGACCCTTAAGCCCCGCTCCGTGAAGGCGCGCGCCAGCCCCGCCACGAGCAGCGACTTGCCGACATCGGAGCCGGTGCCCTGGATCATCAGGGCCTTTGTCCGCGGTGGGCTCAGAACTCGATCCCTTCCTGCGCCTTCACGCCGGCGGCGAAGTGGTGCTTGACGCTGCCCATCTCGGTGACGAGGTCGGCGGCCTCGATCAGGGCCGGCTTGGCGTTGCGGCCGGTGACGACCACGTGCAGGTCCGGCCGCCGCGTACGGAGGGCTTCGACGACGGCGTCGAGGTCGAGATAGTCGTAGCGCAGCGCGATGTTCAGTTCGTCGAGGACGAGCAGGCGGATCGTCGGATCGGCCATCAGGCCGGCGGCGACCTCCCAGGCGTGGCGGCAGGCGGCGATGTCCCGGGCCTTGTCCTGGGTCTCCCAGGTGAAGCCCTCGCCCAGGGTGTGCCACACGACCCGGTCGCCGAATGCCGCCACGGCGTGGCGCTCGCCGGTATCCCAGCCGCCCTTGATGAACTGCACCATGCCGACCCGCCAGCCGCGGCCGAGCGCCCGCAGCATCAGCCCCAGCGCCGCCGTGCTCTTGCCCTTGCCCGGACCGGTATGGACGAGGAGCAGGCCCTTCTCGAGGGTCTTGGCGGCCACCTCGGCATCCTGGACGGCCTTGCGCTTCTCCATCTTGGCGCGGTGGCGGGCGTCGTCGTCGCTCATGCGGAGGCTCCTGCGGTGGGGGCTTGCGGCTTCACGACCAGCGGCAGGCCGGCCACGGTGAGCACGACCCGGTCGGCCCGGGCGGCGAGCTGCTGGTGCAGGCGGCCGGCTGCGTCGCGGAAGCGGCGGGCGAGGGCGTTGTCGGGCACGATCCCGAGCCCGACCTCGTTGCCGACCAGCACCACCGGGCCGGGCGCGCCGGCGCAGGCTGCGAGGAGGCGCGCCGTCGCAGCGTCCAGATCGGCCTCGGCGAGGATCAGGTTGGTGAGCCAGAGCGTGAGGCAATCGACCAGGACCGGCCCTTCGGACGCGGCGACCGCCTCCGGCAGGGCGAGCGGCACGTCGCGGGTGCGCCACGCCCCGGCGCGCCGGGCGCGGTGCTGGGCGATGCGCGCGACCATCTCGTCGTCGAAGGCCTGCGCGGTGGCGAGATACAGCCACGGGCCGGGGCAGGCTTCGATCAACCCCTCCGCGTAGGCGCTCTTGCCGGACCGCGCCCCGCCGAGGACGAGGGTCATGCGAGGGGGGGATTGGGGCATCCGTCCTCCATCGCCCCAACCCGGCCCGCGGTCAAACCTGGGTCCTGTGGCACCAGTGCCGCGCATGAACGGTTGCCGGGCGTCTCCGGTCCGACTATAGAACCCCGGCCTAGCCAGAGCGCCCTTCGTCTAGCGGTCCAGGACGTCGCCCTTTCACGGCGAAAACACGGGTTCGATTCCCGTAGGGCGCGCCAGCACATTCAAGCCCGTAGCTGAAGGTGCTGGTGCGGCTCACATGGCTGTTTCACACCGTTCGCTCAGACCGTGCCAGGCCATGGATGCCAGCCCATGGACCCGCGAGTGATGCCCGTTCGGCACGTGAGGGGCGTACGCGGCCCGCTCGGAGGCTGACCGTCCCGTGGTGGTGCGCCTCCAGCGTGGCGTGCCGCCCGCGGAAGGGGCCTCAGTCCACGGCGAGCGGGCGCCGACGGGCCGGACCACATGCCCCACGCGTCTCAGCCGGGGGGCCGGATCGCCGGGTTGAAGAGCCGCAGGGAGCGGCCGGCCCCGCGGGAAGAGGCCGACGACCCCGCTCACGGGGGCATCGCCAGCATCCGGACCGCCAGGGCGACCATCATCACGCTCTCGGTCAGCGCGACGAAGCCGGGCGGCACCGTGCTCGCCCCGCCGGCGCAGGCGCACTCGATGTCGCGCCCTTCGAGGTCGACCGCCTTGAACACCGCGTTGGCCGGCACGGAGGTCGGCATGTTCGGGCGTGGGCCGCCTTGCCGAGACGGCGCTGCAGGTCGTCGATGAAGGTCCGGGGCGTCGGTTTGACCGGGGGCTCGTCCTTGAGGCGTTCGGCCTCATCGCGGGCCGTGAGCCTGCGGTCCTCGACCGCGAAGCCCCCGCGTTCGCGCAGGTCCTAGGCCTTCAGGCCGGAGGGACAGAGGCGCTCGGAGGGGGCCATGCGGTGGAGCGTGGCCTTGCGGGCGGCATGCATCGGTTGCCCCCGGACAGGCGCGGGTGGAATCGGGACGCGGGCCGGGCGCCCCTGTCGGCGGCCCGGCCCCGGCGGCGACTACCGGCCGTGCCGCTTCAGCCACGCCTCCATGTCGGCGATCTCCGTGGTCTGGTCGGCGATGATCTTCCGGGCCATCGCCTGCGTGGCGGGGTCCCGGGCGTATTTCAGCGCGACCTCGGCCATGGCGACCGCGCCCTTGTGGTGCGGGATCATGTGCGTGCGGAAGTCGACGTCGGGGTCGCCGGTGTAGGGGACGTCCATGTCCGTCATCATCGCCTGGTCGGCGGCCTTGAACGCCCGGGTCGAGGCGTCGTCCTTCGGGTCCGGCTTCATCGATCCCCTCCCCTGGCCGGACATGGAACCGTGGTCGTGCAGGCCCTGCGCGCGGGCGGTGCCGGCGAGGCCTGCGGTCAGCAGGGCGGCGGCGAGGAGGGTCCGGGCGACGGTCATGGAAGAGATCCCTTCGGTGGTCGGTTCAGTTGAACTTGCCGCTGACGGTGGCCCCGTCCGGGGCGGCGAGCTGCACGGCGCCCTTCGGGCGGTCGCCGAGCGCCGCCGGGGCCTTCCCGGTCAGGCGGTTGCCGTCGGCCGGCTCCAGCGGCACGCGGGCGGCCTTGCCGCCGGCCACGAGGATGGCCGTGCCCCTGAAGCCCGCGACGGGGACCGGCGCCTGCGTGCCGTCCGACACGTAGACGTCGACGGTCTCGCCCCGGGTGACGAGTTCGACGTGGAAGTCGCCGGCGTCGGCGACGCGCCCGCCGTGCCGGCCCGCAGTCTCGTGGGCGTCGGCGGCGGTTGCGGCCAGCAGGCCGGCGGCAAGGGTCATGCTCGTTCGGATCATGCGCGTGTCTCCTCGGGGGTCAGTACGCCTCGGCCGGGCGCGGGGGCGTGCCCGACGGCGATGGGTGGGCCGGGGCTTCGGCGTGGAGGGCGCGCAGCCGTTCCAGCGACGTGCGGCCGAAGCGCAGGAACAGGACGGGGGTCAGGACGGTGTCGAGCAGCGTCGCGCTGACGAGGCCGCCGAAGATCGTCACCGCCACCGGGTGCAGGATCTCCTTGCCGGGGCTCGCCGCATCGTAGAGCAGCGGCACCAGCGCGACGCCCGCCGAGAGCGCCGTCATCAGCACGGGGGTCAGCCGCTCCAGGCTGCCGCGCACCGCGAGGTCGGGCCCGAACGGCACGCCCTCGTGCAGCGACAGGTTCAGGTAGTGGCTGATCTTCAGGATGCCGTTGCGCGCGACGATCCCGGTCAGCGTGATGAAGCCGATCATCGACGCCACCGAGAGCGGCTGGCCCACGAGCCAGAGGGCGGCCACCGAGCCGATGAGCGCCAGCGGGACGTTGCCCATGATGATCAGGGCGAGGGCGGCCGAGCGGTAGCGGCTGAACAGGATGGCGAAGACCAGGGCCAGGGACAGCGCGGAGAGCGCCGCGATGGTCCGGCTCGCCTCCTCCTGCGCCTGGAAGGTGCCCTCCAGGCTGGTGAAGAAGCCGGGCGGCAGCGGCTCCTTGGCCACGGCCTCGCGGATGGCCGCCACGACGGTCGCCATGTCGCTTGCGCCGTCGGTGTTGGCCTGGACGACGATGCGGCGGCGGGCGTTCTCGCGCAGGATCTGGTTCGGCCCGTCCGTCTCGCGGATGTCGGCCAGCTGCCGCGCCGGCACCCAGCCCGACGGTGTCTCCAGGAGGAGATCGCCCAGCCCCGCGGTCGTCCGCCGGTCCTCGGACAGGCGCAGCACCACGTCGAAGCGGCGCACGCCATCCACGATCGTCGAGACCACCCGCCCGTTCGACAGGCGGCTGATCTGCTCGACGATTGCGGCCGGCTGAACCCCGTAGAGGGCCGCCCGGGTATAGTCGACCCGCACCTCCAGCTGCGGGATGCGCACCTGCCGCTCGACCTGCAGGTCGGCGAGGCCCGGAATCGCCGCCAGCCGGTCGCGCAGGGCGTTGGCCACCCGGCGCAGGCCGTCGAGGTCGTCGCCGAACACCTTCAGGGCGATCTCGGCGCGGACGCCCGAGAGCATGTGGTCGAGCCGGTGCGCGATCGGCTGGCCGACATTCACCGCCACCGGCAGGGCGGCGAGGCGTCCGCGGATGTCGGCGACGAGCGCCTCCTTCGGACGCGCGGCGTCCGCGTCGAGGGCGACCTCGATCTCGGAGGCGTGGACCCCCTCGGCGTGCTCGTCGAGTTCGGCGCGGCCGGTCCTGCGGCCCACCGCCTTCACGCCCCGGATGTCGAGGAGCAGCCGCTCGGCGATGAGCCCGACCCGGTCGCTCTCGGCGAGGGAGATGCCCGGACGGAACGTCATGTTGACCGTGAAGGAGCCCTCGTTGAACGGCGGCAGGAAGGCCCGGGGCAGGTTCCAGGCGGCCACGCTCGCGGCCGCCACCGCCACGGCGACGGCGCCGACGAGCCGGCCCTGGTGCCGGAAGGCGGCCCCCAGCAGGGCGGCGTTGGCCCGCTTGAGCAGGGCCAGGAAGCGGCTGTCGTGTTGCTCCAGGTTCCTGAGCCCCGGCAGCAGCAGGGAGGCCAGCACCGGGGTCAGGGTGATGGAGGTGAGCAGGCTCGCCAGGATGGAGATGATGTAGGCCTGCCCCAGGGGGGCGAAGAGCCGGCCCTCGATGCCCGACAGCGCGAAGAGCGGGACGAAGACCAGGATGATGATCAGCGTCGCGTAGACGATGCCGGACCGGACCTCGTTCGAGGCCTCCACCACCACCTGGAACACGCTCTTCGGGTTGCCGGCCTTCCGGTTCTCGCCGAGCCGGCGAAAAATGTTCTCGACGTCGACCACCGCGTCGTCGACGAGTTCGCCGATGGCGATGGCGAGGCCGCCGAGCGTCATCGTGTTGATGGAGAGCCCGAACAGGTGGAACACCGCGGCGGTCGTCAGCACCGAGACCGGGATGGCGAGCAGCGAGATGGCCGTGGTCCGGACGTTCAGCAGGAAGGCGAACAGCACCACCGCCACCACCAGCACCGCCTCGACGAGGACGCCCTCGACGTTGCGGATCGAGGTCTCGATGAAGTCGGCCTGCCGGAACAGGATCCGGTCGGCCCGGATGCCGGCCGGCAGCGTCGGCGCCATCTCCTTCAGGGCGGTCTCGATCCTGCGGGTCAGCCGCACCGTATCGACGTCGGGCTGCTTCTCCACCGAGACGATGACCGCGGGCTTGGCCATGTACCCGGCGTCGCCGCGCTTCACCTTCGCGGCGAAGGAGACCTCGGCAACCTGGCGCAGGGATACGGGCGCGTCGTTGACCGTCGCGACCACGAGGTTGCGCAGGTCGTCGAGGCTCAGGGTGCGGCCGATGTTCCGGATCAGGTACTCGCGGGCGTTCTGGTCGGTGAAGCCTCCGCCGGCATTCGTGCCGAACTGCGTGAGCGCGGTCTCCAGCTGCGCGTTGGTCACCCCGAGCGCGCGCATGGCGGCCGGGTTCGGGCCGATCCGGAACTGGCGCACCTCACCGCCGATGGGGATGACCTGCGCGACGCCCGGAATGGTCAGCAGCCGCGGCCGCAGGGTGAAGTCCGCGACCTCGCGCACCTGCATCGGGCTCGCCGTCGCGCTCGTGACCGCCACCAGCAGGATCTGGCCCATGATGGAGGAGATGGGGGCCATCACCGGGGTCACGCCCCGGGGCAGCTGGTTCTGCACCAGCGCCAGACGCTCCGCGACCTGCTGGCGATTCCGGTAGATGTCGGTGCCCCAGTCGAACTCGACATAGGTGATGGACAGCCCCACGCCCGAGACCGAGCGCACCCGGGTGACGCCCGGGAGTGCGTTCATCCGGGTCTCGATGGGGTAGGTGACGAGCTGCTCGACCTCCTGGGGGGCGTACCCCTCCGCCTCCGTCATGAGGGTGACGGTCGGCTTGTTGAGATCGGGGAAGACGTCGACCGGCAGCTTGGTGGCGGCGAAGGCGCCGTACAGCACCAGCGCCGCGGCGAGCGCGAGGACGAGCAGGCGGTTGCGGACCGACTGGCCGACGAGGACGGTGAACATCGCGGGCCTCCTCAGCGCACTTGGTCGAGGAGTTCGGCACCCTGGGTCACGACCCGCCGGCCGGGCCCCATCCCCTCGGCGACCAGCACGCGGCCGCCGTCGAGCGGCTCGACGCGCACCGGCCGCGCCTCGAACCGCTCGGCGCTGGTGTGCTCGTAGACGACGTCCTGCCCGTTGCCGGTCCGCACGACCGCCGCGCGCGGCAGGGCCAAGCCCACCTGCTCGCGGTCCGTCCCGGCGAGCACGGTGACGAACTGCCCGACGCGCAGGCCCGACGCGTCGCCCTGGACCGCGAACTGGACCGGGATGGCCTGGTTGCGGTCGGCGAGCCCCGAGCCCTGGTAGGCGAGCGTCAGGAGCCGGCCGTCGGCGAGCCGCGCCGTGGCGTCCTGCGCCGCCGTGAGGGCATCGAAACTCAGCGCCTCGACCCAGAGGCGGTTCGGGTCGACGATCTGGAAGACCATCTGCCCGGGGCTCGCCATCTGCCCGGCGACCGCCGCGGCCTGCGCGACCACGCCATCCACCGGGGAAACCAGCGGCTCGGGCTCCCGGCGGATCCGGTCGAGGGCCGCGCGCCGGTCCTGCAGGCCCTTGAACTCGGCCAGGGCGTCGTCGAGCTGGGTCTGGGCCACCGCCCCCGTCAGGGCGAGACGCCTGTAGCGGTCGACCCGGCGCTCGACGATGGAGATCTGCTGGTCGAGGTCGCCCTGCGTCTGGCGCATGTCGGAGAGGTCGACGGCCTGGATCGGCGGGGTGACGGTGGCCAGCACCTCGCCCCGGCGCACCCGGGTGCCGAGGCGGGGAAACAGCCCCGAGGCCGGAGGCGAGAGGCGGCCGCCGACCGAGGATTGCACGACGCCGCTCGCATTCGGATCCGGGATGATGCGGCCGGGGAGTTCCACCGCGCGGTGGAACCGGCCCTGCTCGGTCATCGTCGTGCGCAGAACCAGCAACCGCTGGGTGGGCTTGGGCACGAAGACGGAGCCGTCGGGCAGGCGCTGGGCGAGATCGGAGGATCCGGACGGGCGCGGCTCGGTCAGCGCGGCACCCTGCACGGCCGGGCCGTGGTCCTCGTCGCCATGCGCGAAGGCGGCCGTGCCGAGGACGAGGGTGATGCCGATGGCGAGCAACGCCACCGCCGGGACGCTGCGGCGCCCGCGCGCGAGCCCGGTCACCAGCATGCCGAGCAGGAAGGCGACGACGACCGCGCCGACCAGGGTCGGATCCTTCTGCCCGAGGCGCGCGCGAACCCCCTGGGCGACCTCGGACACGCGCGACAGGGCGGCCCGCCCCGGTGACGGCTCGGCGGGCGCCGCGGCCGCGCGGCCGGAGGGGTCCGGCACGGCGACCGCGACGGTCAGGACGTCGACGTCCCCGCCCGCCGTGACGGTGGCGACGAATTCGTGCCGGCCGGGCGCCGACATCCACGGGGCCGTGAGCGCGTAGCCGCCCTCCGGCGTGGCGGTCGCGGTCTTCGGGCCGTCCGGCGTCTCGACATCGATGGTCGCGCCGGTCACCGGCTCGTTCGTCCGGAAGCGGTCGAGGAACAGCGTCAGGGTACCGTCGCGCGGGACGGCGACCAGTTCGAAGGTCTCCGAGAGGGCCTCGCCGCGGGGGGCGATGGTCTTCGAGACGGGCGGCGGGGCCGCGCCGTGGTCATGGCCCTCGTGGGCGAGCGCGGATCCCGCCAGAACGGCGGCAAGCGGCGCCATCGCGCCCAGGGCGGCGGCAAGACGGGTCGACATGGAAACGGTATTCCTCGCGGTGGGGATGCCGGGCGCGGCCGTTCGCGGGCGCAGCTCGGGCGTCGCGCGCCTCGGGCGCGCCTCATCTCAGGCGAGGGTTCGTGGGGGTTTGGGCAGGGTCTCGGGGTCGGTGCCGGCGCGGCCGGAGACGTCCCCCGGGATCAGCGTGCCGGTCCGGAACAGGGACGGGACGAGGGCGTCGAACCCGGACAGGACGCCGGTCGCGCAGCAGGACATCGTCCCGCAGCAGCGGGTCTTGCAACCGGGCCGGCAACACGCATCCCCGGTCGGCGCGATGTACGCCGCCTCGACGGCTGTGGTGACGACCTTGGACCACGTGGGCGCCGCGGCGCGAACCGTCGGCTTCGCCGCCACCGCCGCCGCCGCCTTCGGCTGTGGCTGCGCCGCGGCCATGTGGCGGCCGTGGCCCCCATGGCCGCCATGACCCCCATGGGCCTGGGCGGCGGACGGCGCGACGTAGGCGATGATCGCGAGGATCATCGCCGCCATCAGGCGCGCGATCTGCCGGTCGAAGCACATGGAATCAGGATTACACCGGTTCGAGTGGCGGGACCATGTCGGGCATGGGACGTCCATGCACAGCGCAGGTTGGGTTGGCGGCCCGAAGCATCAGGCCGCCGCGAGCATCGGCTCGGCCGGATAGCCGGCGGCGACGAGGACCCGGGCGATCCGCTCGGCCGGAGCCGAGGCGTTCGACACGGTGACGCGCTTCGCACCGAGGTCGACCTCGACATGGGCGCCGGGATCGATGGCTTGAACGGCGCGGGTCACGGATTCGGCGCAGCCACCGCAGCCCATCCTGTCGACCTTGAAGCGGACCATGACGTTCTCCTTCGGATGCCGTCCCGACGAGATGGGGCTTCCCACCGTTGGAAGGTCAAGCCCCCGGGATCGTCGGGCCTCGGCGTGCCGGCGGGCCTCGGCGTGACGGCGTAGACCGGTGGCCGGTCCCGGGCCGTTGTCGGCCGTTTTGCCGATGACCTTGCCGGGGGGCGATCCCCTGCGGGACCGGGGCGAGACAGGCCTGCGCGGGTGGCTTGTACCGGTCCCTCGATCCCGATACCGACATGCGATACCGCAGGATGGCGCCCCGGTCCCGGCGGGTGCGACCGCAGGGCGCGGCGGGCTTCGCGGGGGCGCCGTCGGAGGCCGTCCGATGCGGGACGCCGCTCGCGAACGCATGGCCGGCCGTCCCCCCGCCGGCACGACGGAGCGAGGCCGCCCATGACCGAAGCCCCCGCGGCCGCCGAGGCGCGGCGTACCGATCCCGCCTCGGCGGGCGCGTCCGGCTCCGCCGGGGAGGTGTTCCGCGCCTTCTTCAAGCTCGGCCTGACCTCGTTCGGCGGCCCGGTCGCGCATCTCGGCTATTTCCGCGACGAGTTGATCATCCGGCGCCGGTGGCTGGACGAGCGTGGCTATGCCGACCTCGTGGCGCTGTGCCAGTTCCTGCCTGGGCCGGCGTCAAGCCAGGTCGGGTTCTCGCTCGGGGTTCTGCGCGGCGGGCTTCTCGGCGGCCTCGCGGCCTGGACGGCCTTCACCCTGCCCTCCGCCCTGCTGCTTCTGGCCTTCGCCTCCGGCGCCGGCGCCCTGTCCGGCCCGGTGGCCGAGGGCGCGATCCACGGGCTCAAGCTGGTCGCCGTCGCGGTGGTCGCGCAGGCGGTCTGGGGCATGGCCCGCGCGCTGGCGCCGGATCGGCCGCGCGCCGGCATCGCGGTGGCGGCGCTGTTCCTCACCGTGTTCGTCACCGGGTCGGTCGGTCAGGTCGGGGCCATCGCGCTCGGTGCCCTCGCCGGCCTCGTGCTCTGCCGGCTGCCGCCGCAGGAGCAGGCCGGGCTTCTCGCCTTCCCGGTGTCCCGACGGGCCGGCGCAATCGGCCTGGTCGCCTTCGCGCTGCTCCTCGTCGTCCCTCACCTGCTGGCCGCCAGTCTGCAATCCCAGGCTCTGGCGCTGTTCGATGCCTTCTACCGCTCCGGGGCTCTGGTGTTCGGCGGCGGCCACGTGGTCCTTCCGCTGCTGCAGGCCGAGGTGGTCGCCCCGGGCTGGGTCGGCCCCGGCACCTTCCTCGCCGGCTACGGGGCCGCCCAGGCCGTGCCCGGGCCGCTGTTCACCTTCGCGGCCTATCTCGGAGCCGTCGCCGGACCGGCACCCCATGGCGTGGTCGGTGCGGCCATCGCGCTGGTCGCGATCTTTCTGCCCGGTCTGCTGCTGGTCTACGGCATGCTGCCCTACTGGGACGCGCTCCGGACGCGACCGCTGGCCCAGGCGGCCATGCGCGGGACCAACGCGGCGGTGGTCGGAATCCTCGGCTCCGCGCTCTACGATCCCGTCTGGACCAGCGCGGTCGGGAACGCGCGCGACTACGCGGTGGCCGTGCTCGCCTTCGGGCTCCTGACCGTCGGCCGGACGCCGCCCTGGATGGTCGTCGCACTCACGGCCCTGGGCGGCGTCGCCCTGGCCCTGCTCTGACGGATCGCTGTCGAGGCCTCGGGCAGCCGTGCGCGATCCGGCCGCCTGCTGAGACCTTCCGGGGGAATCGCCTGCCATGCCCGAGCCCGTCCGTTTCCGGCCGTGCGATAGGCTTTCAGCCCTGGGCCGGAAGGTCGAGGCCGCCGCCGGCGTTTCAGACCCGGCAGTCGTCGCTCACCCGACCGATGTCCCGGACTGGGCCGCCTGCGCCGCGGCGGCGTGGCGGATGCCGTCCCAGCCGAGCCAGCCGGTGTAGAGGCCGACCAGCACGATCAGCGCCGCCGAGGCGTACGGCGCCCGGCGTGCGAACGCGCCGAACCCGGACCAGCGGCCGGCCACGTGCCGCACGCTCAAGGCCGCGACGACGCCGGCCGAGACCATCGTGAGCGCCAGCCCGATGCTGAAGCAGGCGACCAGCGCGAAGCCGAGGCTCAACTGCTTGAGCTGGATGCACAGCAGCAGCACCGTGATGGCGGCTGGGCACGGGATGAGCCCGCCGGTCAGGCCGAACAGCACGATCTGCCCCGTGGTCACGGTGCGGCCCTGGAAGCGGCGGCGGATGTCCTCCGCGTGCGCCCTGGCATGGGCGTCGTCCTCGTCGCCGAGGTTCATATGATCGTGGTCGTGGTCGTGGTCGTGCTCCGCGAAGGCGACCTCGTGCATCTCCGACCCGGCCGGGCCGTCGAGGCGGACACGCGCCGTGAACGCGTGGGGCTCGGGGATCTCGTCCCGGCTCTCCAGGAAGCCTTCGCGCGCGACGAATCCGAACGCCTGCCGGGCGCCATCCGGGCGCACCGTCTCGACCGTGACGGCCGCGGGGACCGGCAACGATCCGCCCTCGGCCCGCAGGCGCCAGCGCGGCGGCACGCCGTCCTCGAACACCTCCAGCGTCAGCGCACCGTCGCGCGTGACGATGGGCCGATGCGCGTCAGGGTGGTGATGGTCGTGGGCGTGATGCTGCTCGCGCCAGGTCCGCCACGCCATCCAGAACGCGACGCCGAGGATGAGGGCGGCCGAGGCGAGCTGGAAATACGGCTCGGCGGCCTCGCCGCCCCATTCCCGGCCGAGGTACTGGCCGCCCAGCGCGATGGTCCAGACCACCGCCGTGTGGGAGAGCGTCGCCGCCAGCCCGAGCAGGACCGCCTGCAGGACCGTGCCGCGCACGGCGATGATGAACGCCGCCATCATGGTCTTCGCGTGACCGGGCTCCAGGCCGTGGAGGGCGCCCAGCAGGATCGCGCTCGGCACGAACAGCCAGGCATGGGCGGTCCCCTGCTGCAGCAGGTCGGCGAACGGCGTCATGGGGCGGCCTTCATTTGAGGTAGGTCCGGACCACCTCGATCAGCTCGGCGGCGCCCCGGGCGCGCTCGGCGTCCGGTTCCGCGTCCGGGTTCACGACGTGGTGACGGATGTGGTCTTCCATCAGCTCGGCGGTCAGGCCGTTGATGGCCCCCCGCATCGAGGCGACCAGCATCAGGACGTCGGCGCAGCCGAGTTCGGCCTCCAGGGCCCGCTCGACGGCTTCCGCCTGTCCCTTGATCCGGCGCACCCGCGCCAGGAGCTTGGCCTTTTCCTTGACCGTGTGGGCCATCGCGGGCTTCCTCGTCGTAGTGACGTATAGGGGGGTACCCTATATGTGTCCAGCGGCGGACGGGCCGCCTGGCGTACGGAGCCCTAACATGAAGACGGACGACCCCTGCATCGGGGTTTGCCAGTGGGACGGGCGGACCGGCTGGTGCCTCGGATGCGGCCGCACGGTCCCGGAGATCCGCGCGTGGCGGAAGATGACGCCCTACCGGAAGACCGCTCTCGTTCGCGACCTGCCGCGGCGGATACGGCAGATCGCCGCCGTACAGGCCCAAGCCGGTCCCGACAGGACCTGACGTGGCGCGTGGACGGCAGCGTGCGCCCGGGCGCAGCTTGGCGCCGGCGGCGCCCGCACGGCTCGGCCGCCTCAAGCCGGGACGGGAGGAGGTCGAGACGGCGCCGGCCCGCCGCGTGGTCAGGACCGGCGCCTCCGGCCCGTGTCGCCGGTTTGCCGCACGCACGGCGCATGCGAACACGCGCCCATGCTCACCTATCCCGCCTTCGCCGCGGCCGCCTTGGCCGAGATCGCCGGTTGCTTCGCCTTCTGGGCGTGGCTGCGCCTCGACAGATCCCCGTGGTGGCTCGTCCCGGGGATGGCCTCGCTGGCGCTGTTCGCCTCCCTGCTGACCGTCGTGGAGAGCGGGGCGGCGGGACGCACCTATGCGGCCTACGGCGGCATCTACGTCGTCGCGGCCATCCTGTGGCTCTGGGGCTTCGAAGGCCACCGGCCCGACCGCTGGGACATCGCCGGCGGCCTCGTATGCGTGCTCGGCAGCGCCCTCATCCTGTTCGGGCCGCGGGGCGCCTGAGCCTCCGCCGACCGCCCCGGACCGTCGTTCGGTCCGGGGCGGTCCGTTGCGTCGGCGAAGTCGTGGTTGGGGGGATGGGGGCCCCGTTCATCGAAGAACGACCTGTCCTCGTCGCGGCGCGGATGGTGATGCCGGCCGACGTGGTCGTCGACGTGGTCGTGCGGCCGCCAGTCGCCGGAGCCGCCCGCGGAGGATTGGGCGTCTGGCGCCAGGGCGAAGAGGTGTCGTCTCCTGTCGGGTCTCTCCCGATGCCGGCCGAGCCAGGCTGTCGCGACGGCGTTGAGCCGCGACGGACGGTGACATTCCGCACTCCGTCGGCCGGACCGGCGACCTGACCGCCCGGCGTTTCACCCCCGCGTCTTGTGGCCCGACGCCCGAATCGCCCATAAGGAGCACGATGAAGTCGGCGGGACGCCAGCGAGCCTTCGGGGCCTGGACGGGGTGGTGGGCGACCGTCGCCCGCGCGCTCGCGCTCGTCCTGGCGCTGGCCGTCGCTCTCCCGACCGCCGGCCTCGCCGAGGACCTGGCGTATCATCAGAACCATCCGGGCCACGACCGGACGGAGCTGGTCATGGCGTCGGACCTGACGCCGGCCTCGGCCCGGGCGGCGGATCCCGGCATCGCCTGCCACGTCCATTGCGGCTGCCACGTGGCCATGCCGTCGGACGGCCTCGCCCCCGTTCCGCCCGCCCTGCCGTCCCGACCCTGCTACGCTCCGGTCGACGCGGCGCGCGCCTCGATCTCCCCCGACCGCCTGCCGCGTCCGCCGCGCGCCTGAGGTGACGCCGCGACGGCGCGCGTCCTGAACCCCGGGTCCGAGGCCCCGGGGCCGCTTCCTCACGTCATCGCAACGGGACCGGCCCGGAAGCCGCCACGGCACCGGCGCCCCGACGAGCAGGCATCATGCGCATTCTCCTGACTGCGGCCCTGGTGGCCGCCGGCGTCCTCGTGGGCGCCGCCGTTCCCGCCGTGTCCGGCTTCGTTCGCGGCCTCCTCGCCGCGGCCGGGTTGCCGCCGGCCCTCCACACCTTCGCCGCCGGGCCTGGCCCAGCATCGCCGGGCGAGCCCCGCCACGAAGCGGGCGGCGGCCACGACCACGGCAAGGCCGCCGCCCCCAAGGCGGGCGCAGGCCACGCTCACGGAGCGCACGAGCCTTCCGAAGCCGAGGGCGCGGAGGGGCACGTCACGATGACCGCCGAGCAGATCGAGAACCAGGACATCAAGGTGGCCAAGGCGGAAGGCGGCCTGCTGTCGAGGCACATCCTCGTCCCCGGCACGATCACCCCGGACACGGACCGGATCGCCCGCGTCCCGGTCCGCGTCGTCGGCACGGTGTCCGAGATGCGCAAGCGCCTCGGCGACGACGTGCGGAAGGGGGACGTCGTCGCCGTCCTCGACAGCCGCGAGGTCGCCGACGCCAAGAGCGAGTACCTCACCGCCATGGTCCAGTCCGACCTCCAGAAGGTCAATTTCGAGCGCCAGCAGAGGCTGCTGGCATCCGCGGCGGCATCCCAGGCGGCGTTCGACAACGCCAAGGCCGTGTTCCAGGAGAACCAGCTCCGCGTCGACCTCGCCCGCCAGAAGCTCTCGGCGCTCGGCCTGAACGCCGCCGAGGTCGCCGCCGCGCAGAAACGCGACGAGGCGACGCCCAACGCCTCGACCCTGCGCCAGTACGAGCTGCGGGCGCCCATCTCCGGCCGCATCGTCGAGCGCAAGGTCGACGTGGGCACCGCCGTCGGCAAGGAGGGCGACCCGGCCGACGTCTACACCGTGGCCGACCTCTCCACCGTCTGGATCGAGCTCGCGGTGCCGACCTCGGACCTCGACGAGGTCCGGGAAGGCGCCCGGGTCACCGTGAACCGCGGCGGCCGCAGCGTGCAGGGGAAGGTGGTGTTCGTCAGCCCGCTGCTGAACGCCGACACCCGGTCCGCCCGGGTGGTGGTCTCGCTGCCCAACCAGGACATGGCCTGGCGTCCGGGGACCTACGTCACCGCCGAGGTCGAGACCGAGACGGATCGAGTGCCCGTCCGGGTGGCCAAGGCCGCGCTCCAGACCGTCGAGGGCAAGCGCGTCGTCTTCGTGCGCACCGACGAGGGCTTCGAGAAGCGCGAGGTCGAGCTCGGGCGCGCGGATGACGACGCCTACGAGGTGGTCTCCGGCCTCAAGGCCGGCGAGGACATCGCGGTCGCCAATACCTTCCTCCTCAAGGCCGAGCTCGGGAAGAGCGAAGCCGGCCACGAGCATTGAGGGGCCGAGACATGATCAGCCGCATCCTCGACGTCTCGGTCCGCCAGCGCTGGCTCGTGCTGCTGCTGTCGCTGCTCGCCGCCGGCTTCGGCGGCTACGCGGTGACGCAGCTGCCCATCGATGCGGTCCCGGACATCACCAACAACCAGGTGCAGATCAACACGACCGCGCCCTCGCTCGCGCCGGTCGATATCGAGAAGCAGGTCACCTACCCGGTCGAGACCGCCCTCGCCGGCATCAAGGGGCTCGAATACACCCGCTCGCTCTCGCGCAACGGCTTCTCGCAGGTCACCGCCGTCTTCGCCGAGACGCTCGACATCTACTTCGCCCGCCAGCAGGTGGCCGAGCGCCTCGCCCAGGTGAGGCGGGCTCTGCCCCCCGGGGCAGAGCCCGCCATGGGCCCGATCTCCACGGGCCTCGGCGAGATCTACATGTGGTCGATCCACTACGCGAAGCCCGGCGAGCGAACGCTCTCGAAGGCGGGCGCGCCGGGCTGGCAGCCCGACGGAAGCTACCTGACCCCCGAGGGCCAGCGTCTCAGGACCGCGCTGGAGCAGACCGCGTACCTGCGCACGGTTCAGGACTGGATCATCCGGCCCCAGATCAAGACCGTGCCCGGCGTGGCCGGCGTCGACGGGATCGGCGGCTTCGAGAAGCAGTACCACGTCCAGCCCGACCCCGATAAGCTCGCCTCCCTCGACCTGTCCTTCTCGGACGTCGCCCGGGCGCTGGAGGCGAACAACGCCAACCAGGGCGCTCGCTACCTGGAGGATAACGGCGAGGGCTACGTCGTGCGCGCCGCCGGACGCCTCGAGGACATGGACGACATCGGCAACGTCGTGGTCGCGACCCGCGGCGGCGTGCCGGTCCGGATCCGGGACATCGCCGAGGTCCGCATCGGGCGCGACCTGCGCACCGGCTCGGGCAGCGAGGACGGCCAGGAGGTCGTCATCGGCACCGCCCTG
Organism: Methylobacterium sp. XJLW; assembly: GCF_003254375.1. Classification (NCBI taxonomy): domain Bacteria; kingdom Pseudomonadati; phylum Pseudomonadota; class Alphaproteobacteria; order Hyphomicrobiales; family Methylobacteriaceae; genus Methylobacterium; species Methylobacterium sp. XJLW. The sequence continues at coordinate 5,206,083 of NZ_CP016429.1, forward strand.
ATGCTGATCGGCGAGAACAGCCGCACGGTGGCCGCCGCGGTCGACGCCAAGATGGACCAGATCCGCAGGAGCCTGCCCCCCGGCGTCGCGGTCCAGACCGTCCTCGACCGGACCCGTCTCGTCGAGGCGACGGTGAGGACGGTGGTGAAGAACCTGTCCGAGGGCGCGGCCCTCGTCATCGTCATCCTGTTCCTGCTGCTCGGCAACATCCGGGCGGCCGTCATCACGGCGCTGGTCATCCCGGTGGCGATGCTGATGACCCTGACCGGGATGGTCGAGGCGAAGATCTCGGCGAACCTGATGTCGCTCGGCGCCCTCGACTTCGGCCTCATCGTCGACGGGGCGGTGATCATCACCGAGAACGCCCTGCGCCATCTCGCCGAGAAGCAACACGCCCTCGGGCGGGCCCTCGAGACCGAGGAGCGCCTTCAGACGGTGCGGGCGTCGGCCGAGGAGATGATCAAGCCGTCCCTCTACGGGCAAGCCATCATCATCCTGGTCTACGTGCCGCTCCTGACCTTCACCGGGGTCGAGGGCAAGATGTTCGCGCCGATGGCGCTGACCGTCATCATCGCGCTGGTCTCGGCCTTCATCCTGTCGCTGACCTTCGTGCCGGCGCTGATCGCCATCGTCATCACCGGCACGGTCACCGAGAAGGACAACCTCATCATCCGGGCGCTGAAGGCGGCCTACCGGCCGGTGCTCGGGGCTGCGGTGCGCGGTCCCCTCGCCTTTCTCGGGGCGGCCCTGTTGCTGCTGGTCGGGGCGGGCGTCCTGTTCACCCGGCTCGGGACCGAGTTCATCCCGCAACTCGACGAGAAGAGCATCGCGCTCAACGCCACCCGCATCCCCTCGACCTCGTTGACCCAGTCGCAGGCGATGCAGCTCAAGGTCGAGCAGGTGGTCTCCAAGTTCCCGCAGGTCGCCTACGTGTTCTCGAAGACCGGCACGGCGGAGGTCGCCTCCGACCCGATGCCGCCGAACTCCTCCGACACCTTCGTCATGCTCAGACCGCAGGAGGCGTGGCCGGACCCGAGCCTGTCGAAGGCCGACCTGCAGGCGCAGATCGAGACGGCGGTGGGGGCGCTCGCCGGCAACGTCTACGAGTTCTCGCAGCCGATCCAGCTCCGCTTCAACGAGCTGCTCGCCGGCACCCGGGGCGACCTCGCCGTGAAGGTGTTCGGCGAGGAGTTCGAGCCGATGCTGAAGACCGCCAACCAGATCGCGGCGGTCCTGAAGGGCATCGACGGCGCCGAGGACGTGAAGGTCGAGCAGACGGCGGGCCTGCCGTTCCTGGAGATCAAGATCAACAAGGCCGAGGCCGCCCGCTACGGCCTCAGCACGGGCGCCATCCAGGAGGTCATCGGCGCGGCCATCGGCGGCAAGGATGCCGGCGTCGTCTTCGAGGGCGACCGGCGCTTTCCCATCGTGGTGCGCCTCACCGACACGGTGCGCGAGGACCGCGAGGCCCTGGAGAATATCCCGGTGCCCCTGCCGCCCGGCCCGAACGGCCGTGCGCGTTCGGTCCTGCTCAAGCAGGTGGCGGGCTTCTCGGTCACGGAGGGGCCGAACCAGATCAGCCGCGAGAACGGCAAGCGCCGGGTGGTCGTCACCGCCAACGTGCGCGGGCGCGACATCGGCTCCCTCGTGGCGGAGGCGCAGGCCGAGGTCGGGCGGCAAGTGCCGTTGCCGCCGGGCTCCTTCGTGACCTGGGGCGGCCAGTTCGAGAACCTCGCCTCGGCCAAGCAGCGGCTGATGGTGGTGGTGCCGGCGTGCTTCTTCCTGATCTTCCTGCTGCTCTACTCGGCCCTGGGCTCGCCGCGGGACGCACTGCTGGTGTTCAGCGCGGTGCCGCTGGCGCTGACCGGCGGCATCGTGGCCCTGTGGCTGCGCGGCATGCCGGTCTCTGTGCCGGCGGCGGTCGGCTTCATCGCGCTGTCGGGCGTGGCGGTCCTGAACGGCCTCGTGATGCTGACCTTCATCAAGCAGCTCGTGGCGGAGGGGCGCCCGAAGCGGGAGGCCATCCTGGAGGGCGCGATGATCCGGTTGCGGCCGGTGGCGATGACGGCGCTGGTCGCTTCGCTCGGCTTCGTGCCGATGGCCATCGCCACCGAGACCGGAGCCGAGATCCAGCGGCCGCTCGCCACCGTGGTCATCGGCGGCCTGATCAGCGCGACCCTGCTGACGCTGGTGGTGCTGCCGGCCCTCTACGCCCGCTTCGGCAGGGTCCGGCCCGCGACGGCCACGTCCCGGGCGCGCCAGCCGGAGCCGGTCCACCGCGAGGCCGCAGAGTAGAGGCGTGCGGTCAGTCCTCCCGCTGGGGCCGCCTGGCCCGGCTCATGTCGCGCCGGTCGCAGGGCCGGGCCGCACGCCGGATTCCGGGGAACGGGGCCCCTCGGGGGCCCCGACCAGCTCACATGCGGTGATGGCGGTGCATATGCCGCGTCATGTGCCCGCGATGATGGTGATGGCGCATCATGTGCCCGTGGCGGTGATGGCGCATCATCCGGTGGTGATGGTGTCCGTGCATCCGGTCCATGCGGACGGAGACCACGTCCGACGGGGCGCTCACGGCGCCGGGCAGGCCGGGCGCGGCCGAGGCCGAGGTCGCGGCGCCGGCCGCGCCGAAGGCGGCCAGGACGGCGACGACCAGCAGGGATTTCCTCATAGGCGTTCCTCTCAGGGTGTCGGCGCGCCGGTCATCGCCGGCGGCTCGGTGCCGGCCAAGGACTGGTCGGCAGGGAGGCAACAGCCAAGCTCACGACACCGTTCCGCACGGCGCGCGCGCCGCCTCGGGCATGCTTAAGAGGCCGAAGGGCTCACGGACGACGCGCCACCGCGCTCGGCAGCAACCCGCGAGACCCGCGCGCAAGCGAGCGCCCGAGTGGCGTCGCGTCGGATCCGCCTCCGGCAACGGATCTGCAGGCGCCGCTGGTCCCGCCGCGGCCGATATCCGCTCCAGCGCAGGGGATGAAGGCCGGCGAGTGGCCACAAGGCGGAAGGTCAGTGTCAAGCCGCGATGGACAATCGCGTGCCTTGAGACGGCTTCGGCCGCCGGGCGGCACGAAGAATCTCGGAAGTCCTGCGGGGGCGACGGCCGGTTATCTCCGCGCACGCAGAACACTCCGATCCCGGAGCCGGACATGCGCCGGATCCGGCCAGAATCACGCTCTCGGGACAGGCGGGCGTCACAGGGCCGATCGGGTGTCGCCACGGGCCCTGGCCGGCCGGGCGGCCGACCGACGATGCGGCACCCGTCTTACCCCGCGCGCCCCGCAGGGCTTCGTCCTCCCGTTGGACGGGGCGGACCTCATAAGGCGGCAGGCTCGCCGTCACGGGCGCCTGTGGGCAGGCCCGCGGGCAGCAGGTCACGCAAGACGGCATCCTGGCGAGCCTTGAGCAGGCGCAGGACCCGCGCAGGCGTGCGGTTAACCGCGCGGCCGGCCGCTGGTAGGGGCGAACGAGCCGCCGCGTGCGAAGAGGGCCGGTCGGTTTGTTTGGCCGTATCGCGCTCCGTGCGCGATCTCACGCCGGCGGGCCCGGACCCGTCGCAGGGTAGGCCGGCGGGGCGAGCCGGTCGCCCCGCCGGTGCGAATCGAGGGCTGGGGGCGACGGTCATGGCGGGGATACGACCGAGCAGGCGCAGGATCCTCGCGGGCGGCGGCGCCCTGGCGGCCGCCGCGCTGCTGCCGCGGGCGGCCCGGGCCGCGCCGCGGATCATCCTGAACGATGCGAGCGGCCTCAACCCGACCCCGGTGGCCCGCCACGCCGTGCTCCCGACAGGGTCGACCGAGGCCCTGATCGAGGCCCTGCGCGCCGAGATCCGGGACGCCGCCGCCGCCGGGCGGCCGGTGGCGGTCGGCGTCGCCCGCCATTCCATGGGCGGCCAGAGCCTCGCCCGCGACGGGACGGCCGTGACCCTGGAGGGCGGCCCGATCGAGCCCGACACCGCTGCCGGCCTCTACCGGGTCGGGGCCGGCGCGCGCTGGTCGCAGGTCATCCGGCAGCTCGACCGGATCGGGTTCTCGCCCGCGGTGATGCAGTCGAACAGCGATTTCGGGGTCGGCTCGACCTTCAGCGTCAACGCCCATGGCTGGCCGGCCCCGCGCGGGCCCTTCGGCTCCACCGTCCGCGCCCTCCGCTTCGTCCTGGCCGATGGCAGCCTCGTCACCTGCTCCCGCACCGAGAACGCCGAGCTGTTCGGGCTGGCGATGGGCGGCTACGGCCTGTTCGGGATCGTGGTCGACCTGGTGGTCGAGATGGTGCCGAACCGCCTCCTGACGCCGACCTTCGCGGTGATGCCGGCCGCGGAGTTCGCGCCGGCCTTCGTGGCGGCGGTGGAGCGCGACCCGCGGCTGCGCATGGCCTACGGCCGCCTCTCGGTGGCGCAGGCCGGGTTCTTCGAGGAGGCGATCCTCGTCACCTACGCGGAGGCGGAGCACCCGCCGCAGGTCCTGCCCGCCGCGGCCGCGCAGGGGGCGTTCTCGGCGGTCTCGCGGGAGATCTACCGCGCCCAGGTCGGCAGCGAGTTCGGCAAGCGCGCCCGCTGGATCGCCGAGACCCGGCTCAACCCGACGCTCGACCCCGGCCTCGCCACCCGCAACAGCCTGATGAACGAGCCGGTGGCGAACCTCGCCTCGCGCGACCGCAACCGCACCGACATCCTGCACGAGTATTTCGTCCCGCCCGAGCGGTTCGACGCGTTCCGCGCCGCCTGCCGGGAGATCATCCCGGGCTCGGGCTGCGACTGCCTCAACGTGACCCTGCGCTACGTGGCGGCGGACCCGGACTCGACGCTGGCCTACGCGCCTTCTCCCCGCATCGGTGCCGTGATGTCGTTCTCGCAGGGGCTCACCCCCGGCGACGAGGCCGCGATGATGCGCATGACCGAGGCCCTGATCGAGCGCGTCGTGGCGCTCGGCGGGGCCTATTACCTGCCCTACCGCCTGCATGCCCGGCGCGACCAGATGGCCCGGGCCTATCCCAGGCTCGACGCCTTCGTGGCGGCCAAGCGCCGGTACGATCCCGGGCTGCTGTTCCGGAACGCCCTCTGGTCGACCTCCATGGCCTGACCGCGCAAGGATCCGCTCATGAGACCCACGCCCCCACAGGCGGCCGCCCTCGCCTTCGCGGCCATCCTGCTGTTCGCCGCCGCCACCGACTACATCCCGGCCTTCCGGGACGCGGAGGGCCGCGTCTTCGGCCTGTTCCGGCTCGACGTCTACAAGGACGCGCTCCACCTCGCCTCCGGCCTGTGGGCGCTCGCCGCCGCCCTGTGGTCGCGGCACGCCGCCGTGACCTTCCTGCGGGCCTTCGGGGCGATCTACCTCCTCGACGGCGTGGTCGGGGTGATCACCGGATCGAGCTTCCTCGACCTGTCGCTGTTCCTGAAGGGCTTCCAGGACAGCCCGCTCCTCTCGAACGGCCCGCACCTGAGCCTCGGGCTCGCCGGCGTGGTGCTCGGCTGGTGGCCGTGGCGCGCCGCCGCGGCGGGCGCGGCGTGAGCCCCCGTCCCGCCCGTCGCCGCCGCCGGGCCGCCCGCTGGGCGGCCGCCGGCCTGGCCCTCCTCGCGCTCGCCTGCGCCCTGCCGGTCGCGGCGATCGAGGGGGGCTGCGCGGTCGCGCCCGATCCCACCCTGCAGGGGCGTGCGGGGGGCGGCTCGCGCTTCGGGATCGCCCCCGACGGCTACAAGCGCGCGGCCGGCGACAGCTACCTGACCTTCCCCGAATGGGACATCGTCCACGCCTACGCGGACCTCGCCGGGGTGACGCGATCCGCCTCGGAATCGGCTTTCGACTACTGGGCGGCGACCACCGGCTTCTGGACGAGCCTGTGCGGGGCGACCCGGGCGGCCGGGCGCACCGGCGACGTCACCGCGGGCCAGAAGGTCACCAACTACGTCATCGGCCTCAGCTTCACGGCCGAGATGCTGATCCAGGGCGCCTACGAGCGCACCGTCGGGGCGCTGACCGCGTGGTGGCGGGGGCCCGAGCCCACGGAGGAGGACCGGTTCAACGCCCGGCTGCTCGCGGATTACGCCGTGTTCCTGCGCCAGACCCCCTGGTACCGCTACCCGTTCGACGCGGAGCTGTCCCGGCTCTGGCGCGATGTCCCGTTCACGCCGTCCCTGCGGGCGGTCGAGCGGCGCGGCGCGCTCTCGCTGCAATACGGGGTGAAATGGGCCTACGCGCAGGGGATCGCGTGGCTCGCCGGGATGGACCCGGCCGGCCTGACGATCCGCAGCGTCGTGGCGGGGCTCGACGCCGCCGACGCGGCCGCCGACCCGCGCATCACCCGCCTCGGCCCCGTCCCGGCCGGCGATGGCGGACCGGCCGCCCTGATCGAGACGCCGCGCTACCGGGCCTTCACGGAGATCCTGCGGGGCCTGGGGGCGCGCGGCCGGACCGTGCTGGAGATCGCCGGCAACGACCGCATCCTCACCACCGTCCTCCTGCCGCCGGGCCGGACGGTCGCCCTCGCCGGGGCCGAGCCGCTGTTCGCGATGCCGATCCAGTCCGAGCCGGGCTGGCAGCGCGTCGGCTACGACACCGCGGTGGAGCAGCTCGTCGAACAGATCCGCGCCGTCGAGGCCGCGGGGGGCCGGTTCGAGCATGCCTACGATTACTGATCGGCGCCGACGGCGCCGCCTGCCGGTCGCCCCGGCGGCGGCGGCGCTCGCCGGGTGGCTCGGCGTGACCGCGCTGACCGCCCTCGCGGTCCAGCCGGAGACCGTGGTGGCGCTCGGGAACCCCGCCGCCCTGGCGGCCGCCGACGATGGGGCCCTGGTCTCGGCCGGCCGCGCGTATCTGGTGATCCGGCCCGCCGCGCCGGGCGCGGTCCGGCGCCTCTACGCGGGGGGCGCCTGGCTGGTCCTGCCGGCGCCCGGGACCGGCTGCCTCGGCGCGCGCTGAGGGCGGTGCTCAGTAGGGATCGGACCGCTCGAGGATCTCCTGCCCCATCAGCACGCAGCTCCCGGGCATCGGCGCGTAGATCAGCCGGATCCGATAATCGCCCTTGTCGATGCTGCCCTCCGCCTCGATCACCTGGAAGCGCCGCGTCCCGACCAGGGACGCGACGGTGCCGACGGACCGAACGGAAGCGGGATCGACCGTGGCCCGCGCGTCGCCGTCGCTGTGGAAGCGCAGCAGCTTGAGGGCCTGCCGCTCGGCCTCGGCCGCGCAGGACGGCGCGGGCGCCGCGACCGCGGCGGTCGCGGCCGGCCCCGTCGCCGCGATCAGCGCCAGCGCCCGCAGGATCCGTCTCATCGGCACGTGACTCCGTATTCGTGGACCTCGGGCAGGTCCCCGTCGCCCGTCGTGGTCACCGAGAGCGCGCCAGCGGCCCCCGCATACCGGAAGCTGCAATAGGCGAGGCCCGTCCCGGAACAGCCGTCGACCTCGATCACGCCGCGCCGGGCGAGGTCCCGCTCCCGCGCATCGTCGCTCGGCGGACCCTTCACCGGCGTCCAGCCCGCGGCGATCAGCGCCGCCCGGGCCGTGTCGATCGGCTGGCCGCGGATGGCGGGGACCGCTCCGCGGCCACCGCAGACGGATTCGACCGTGGGAAGCGGCTCCAGGGACAGGGTCCCGTCCGGGCGCAGGGTCAGGTCGCCCACCGGAGAGGGCGGCAGATCGCCGTCCCAGAGACGCACGCCGCCGGCGCGCGCCGCGATCCGGCCGACCGCGCCGGTCCGGCCGGCGCCGTACACGAGGGCGACGAGGCGCGGTCCCTCGAAGAGGCCGACATTGCCGTCCGCGATGAAGCAGGTGCCGCTCGTCCCCTGCTGCAGGTCGCTGGCGAAGCTGACGGCCCGGTAGCGGCCCAGCGCCGCTTCGCCGGTGACGAACCAGTCCCGGGCGGCCACGGCCTGCGCCGCTTCCGATTGCGCCGGGACGACCTCGCCCGGGCAGCCGGCCTGGCGGCCCGCCCCGCCCGGGGCCCGCGGCAGCGCGGCGAGGGGCACGAAGCGCAGGTTCTTCACGGCGGAGGCGACCCGCGGCGCCGGCGGCCCGTCCTGCGCCCCGGCCGGCTCGGCGAGGGGCAGGCCGAGCATCAGACCGAGCATCAGGCCGAGGGCCAAGGCGGGTGCCCGGCCGGCTCGGCCGATGCGCGGGCGCCGAGGAGCTTCCCCGGCTGCGCCACGGCCTGCGCGCAGCCGAAGGCCGGCGTCACCCGGAAGGCGGCTGCGGGCCGGGTCCGGCAAGGGGGCGTCCGGTCTCATCGTCACTTCCCGTTCGGGTCGCCCGCGCGCGCCGGCGGGCGCGACCCCGGTTCCGTCCCGGCCGCCGGAACCGGGTCGGGCGGCGGATAGGCGGGGTCTGTCAGGCAGGTCGAGAGCCAGGTCTCGGCCTCGGCGTCCGAGGCCAGCTCGACATCGAGGACGGCCCGAGGGCCTGCGGGCGCCGTCGTCGCGCTGGCAGTCGCGGCCGCCGGGGCGGCAGGCCGCGTCCAGCGGCCGGCGGGGTTTTCGGGACCCGGGCATTCCGCGTCGTCGCCCCCGCCGATCGTGCAGGTCGCGACCGTTCGCACGGCGCCGTCGACGACCCGCCCGACCGTGCGCGTCTCGGTGGTGTGCCCGCTCGCCCAGTCGTCGGACAGCGTGCAGACCCGGTCGCCGTTCTGGAAGCGCCGGCTGCCGAAGCAGCCGTAGACCCGGTCCTGCCCGACGGGCAGGAAATAGCAGGCCGTGTCGAACCCCGCGAAGGGGCCGCCGGTGAACCGTGCCGCGAAGGCCCGCTGGCGCAGCGCCGCCGCGATCCAGTGCGGCCGGGCCGGATCGCTCTTCGCGCGGCCGGACAGGTCCTCGGTCCGGGCCCGGATCGCCCCCAGCACGATGGTGCGCGCGTCGGCCGCGTCCAGGTCGCCGAGCCACGTGTCCCGGGCCGCCACCCAGCGCTTCTGGCTGGCGATCAGCATCGCCCGGATCTCGGCGTCGTCCGTGCCGTGCAGGAGGCCGGCATAGGCCGAACCCAGGGCGGCATCGGCCTTTCGGAGCGCCGCGTCGGCGCAGATCATGCGCTCGAGCGGGCTGGCCGCCCTGCGGCAGTCGATCGCCCGGGCCGCAGACGGCGCCAGGAGGGATGCGGCGACGGCCGCCACCAGGAGCCGCGTCACGGCCGGCCTCGCACTGAACGGCGCATCTGAACCTCGCATCCGGACCGCGCGCCCGGGCAGCGCCGCGGAGCCACGCCGCTCCCCCGTGACAGGCCGCGGGGTTCGGGCGGACGCCCGCAGCCGCGCGCCATCCGGGCCCTACTGCGCCGCGGCATCGACGACGCGGCACAGGTTCTGGTCGACGTCCTGACCGATCTGCCCGGCCTGCACCATGAACAGGGCGTCGACCCGGCTGCCCGTCCCGGCCTTGCGCACGACGACCCGCAGCGTCTGCGGTCGCCCCGAGCCCGATGTCTCCTGCTGGGCCGTCAGGGTCCCGAGCTGCTTCTCGACGTGCACGCCCACGAAGCCTTCGGCCAGGACCGCCCGCGTCACCCGGTCGAACGCGGCCTTGGGGCTGACCGAGGGGAAGATCATCCACGTCTTGTAGGTGATGGCCTGAAGCATCGGCGTCCCCTCGCTCCGGTAATGGTCGCGGCATGTCTCCGCCGCGGCCGCCGGGAGCGCGAGTGTGGACAGGATTGCCGCGTGGACGAACGCGGTTTGCATCGATCCCATGGGGCGCCTCTCACTTCGTTCTGGCGTGGACTTGGCGGACCTGCGCGGCCGGGTCCCGGTCGGGCGTCGATCCGTACGGGTGCGGGAGGCCGGTCCGCGCCGGCCGGCCCCCCGCAGGGTCTCAGAGCTGCGGCGCGGCCGGTGGCCGGGGGCGCGGCGGCGGCGCCATCTCGCGCGGTGCCGGGGGCTCGGTCCGCGGCACCGCGCCGGACGCGGCCGCCTCCGCCTTCGGAGGCTCAGCGACCGGCGCCGGCCGCGGGGCCGCGACCGAGCCGCGGACCGTGTCGCGCAGGAAATCGCCGGTGCTGGTGCCGGCCTCCCGGGACGCCGGAGCCGGCGCCGCCCGGGCCACCGGTGCGGCCTGGCCGCTGCCGCCGTCGCGCGGCACCGGCACCTGCGACACCGCCGGGGCCCGGCGGGGCTCGCCCGGCGGCACGGTGATCCGGAACGTGTACGGCACCGTGGACCCGTCCCCGAAGGTGACGGCGACCGACAGGGTGTCGAGGCCGGAGAAGTCGGTGCGTGCCGTGTAGTAGAGCGACATCGCATCCTTCTTGGCGTCCTCGCAGCCGTCCGGCTGCCGGATCTGCGCCCCGGTCTCGTCGACCTTGCCGCTGAGGATCCGGAATTCCCGCCGCTGCTCGATGCGCCCGCCGCGCGGCGGCCTGACGAGTTCGATCGTGGCCGCGCGCGAGCGGCACCCCTGCGTGGCGAAGTAGTAGGTGAAGCCCTGGAGGAAGATCCGCTGGCCGGGGCGCGCGGTCTTGTTCTCTACCTCCGCCCGGGCCGGCAGGGCGAGGCAGAGCGGCAGACAGAGCGCTGAGCCGAGCGCCGACCCGAGGGCCAGGACGCCGGCGCCGGTGCGCCGCCGCGGTCGGGTCGGTGCTGCGGATCGGGGAGCGTTCGGAAGGTGCTGATGCACGGGACTCGTCCTCGGCTTGGCGATGGGGGGCGCGGCCTCCGCCGCAGGGCTGACCGTCCGCGGCGCGTCAGAGCTGCGGCGCGGCGGGCGGGCGCGGCGGTGCCAGCTGCTGTGGCGGCAGCGCGGGCGGTGCGGGCGTGCCGGACACGGGCGCCGCGGCCTCTGCAGCCTTCGGGGGCGGCGAAGCCGGTGCCGGCCGGCCGGCCGGGACCGCGCCGCGGACCGCGTCGCGCAGGAAGTCGCCGGTGCTGGCCTCCTGGGGCGCCGGAGCCGGAGCCGGAGCCGCTCGCTCGGCCGGAGCGGCGCGCGCCGTCGGGGCCGGCCGCGAGAGGCCCGCGTCGCGGGGGGCGGGTGCCTGGGACACCGCCGGCGCCCGCCGGCCTTCGCCCTCGGGCACCGTGATCCTGTAGGTGTAGGTCGCCTCCTCGCCGGTGACGAAGGTGACGATCACCGACACCGTGTCCAGGCCGGAGAAATCGGGCCGGGCCGTGTAGTAGAGCGCCCGCGCGTCCCGCTCGACATCCTGGCAGCCGTCCCGCGACGGGGTGCCGTCGGTGTTCCGGCCGAGGACCAGGAATTCGCGCCGCTGCTCGATGCGTCCGCCGCGGGGCGGCGTGACCAGTTCGACCGCGGCCGCCGGAACCGACGGGCAGCCCGGCCGGGTCTCGTGGGTGGCGTAGCCGTCGAGGCGGATCCGCTGTCCGGGGCGCGCGGTCACGCTCGTGGATCCGGCGAGCGCCGGCCCCGCGAGGCAGAGCCCGAGGAGGCCGAAGAGGAAGCCGAAGCCGGGCCGCCCAGGCCGCACGACCCCGGCCGCTCTCGTCTTCGGGACGCTGTGTGCCATGGGACTCCTCCTCGGCCTGCGGGACGGGCGGTCGTGGACCGCGGGCGGGACGCTCACTTCGGGTCGGAGCGCTCCAGGACCGGCTTGCCGCCATCGGTGCGGAACCGGACCGCGTAGGTGCTGTTCGTCGACTGGGCGTTGCACGTGATGACCACCGGGCCGCCCATCGGGTTGGGCAACTCGCAGGTGCCCTTCACCTTGATGGTGGACTGGTCGCGCTCGGCGTACATCAGCTCGTCGATGGGCTGGCGCAGGGTGCCGCCTGCGACGAGGCCCTTCGCCGAGGCCAGGAACGCCATGGCCTTGCCGTCGGTGGTGCCGAAGATGAACCCGGCCTTCGGGCTCCCGACGACGGAGGTGTTCACCGCACCCGAGGCGCAGAGGGCGGTGAGATCCTCCCCGTCCATCACCAGGGATTCGCAGCGGCCCTTGAAGGACAGCTTCAGGAACGTGCCCGGCGGCGGGTCCCGCGCCTCCGCGGTGTCGCGGGGCGCGGGCGGTGGAGACGGTGACTGCGACGGCGGCGGCGGCGTGTCGGGCGGGGCCGGAGCCCGCGCTTCGGCGGGCCGATCGCGGGAAGGCGCGGTCCCGCCGTCCCGCCGGTCCCAGCCGCCGCGAGGCTGGCCGGGCTGCCAGACGCAGAGACGGACGCCGTCATTGTCCCAGCAGGGGCCGCTCGGGGACAGGGCGCCGAGGGATTCGGCGGCGCGCAGGCCACCCGACGACCCGTTCCAGAAGGCGGTGGCCTTCAGCGGGTTCTGCGGGTCTCGGACGAGCTGCGCCACGACGTCGAGCTTGCTCCCGGAATAGGAGCGGATCTCGAAGCCGCGGGCACCGGTCTGCCCGGTCTCCGCCCGGAACTGGCAGGCCCCGTCGAGGCGGACATCGCCGGCGACCTCGAGGTAGCAATCGGCGGCCCGCGGCGCGCCGGCCTCGGGCGCCGCCGCGGGAGCCCCGCCGAAGCCGGGGCGGCCCTCGCCGACCTTCCAGGCGCAGACCCGGCTCCGGGACCCGGTCCAGCAGGCGCCCTCCGACGTGACGCCGTCGGAGGGGCCGTCCTCGGGCTTGCCGCCGGGCTCCCGGTTCCAGGTGGCCGTGCCCCGGCCCGGCGCCGTCACCGACACGACCACCCCGTCGCGCAGGTAGCCGTTGTCGTAGGTGGCGAGGCGGAACCCGCCCACGCCGTAGCTGCGCGCATCGGTCAGGAACTCGCAGACCCCGTCGATGACGGTCCTGCCGTCGGCCGCGAAGAAGCAATCGGCCTTGCGGACCTTGATCTGCGCCTGCGCGGCGGCGGGCAGGAGGAGGCCGGCCAACAGGGCGGCGGCGAAGAGGGCGAGGCGGCGCCCGGCCCGAGGGGCCGGGAACCGCGCAGGATTCGAACGGCGGCGGGGGGCCATGGCCGTCTCCTATGGATTGCCGAGGAGGCGGCGGGCCGCCTGGATGGTGCGGTCGTTGCGCTGGTCGACGACGCGGCCCTGGTAGAGATTCCGGTCGGCGAGGCGTTGCTGGAGCGCGGCCCAGAAGCCGACGCCCCATTTGTCCTGCTCGAGGTTCTGCAGGATCTCGGTGGACTTGAGTTCGAGGGCGCGGATCGTCATGTCGGCCGCCTTGCCGGGATCCCGCTGCAGGCCGGCGCCGCCGATATCGAACAGGAACGCCGCCGAGGCCGCCGCGGGGGCGAAGGAGGCCTCGCCCGCGAGGCGCTCCAGATACCGCCGCGCCAAGAGGCCGTCGGGGGCGGTGATCCGCTGCTCCGTGTTCGCCGGCGACAGGAGCAGCGCGTAGAGATACTGCGCCACCGAGACCCCGCTCTCCGCCAGGCTCCTGAGCTTCGCCTCGTCGGCGGCGTTGGTGGTGGCGCTCTTGAACAGCGCCATCAACGCCTCGACGCTCGGTGCGGAGGCGGGTGGTGTCGCGGGCGGTGTCGCGGGCGGCGGCGTGCCCGGCTTTCCGGGGCCGGAATTGCCCGCCCCGGAATTGCCCGCCCCTGGATTGCCGGTCCCCGGATTGGTCTGCGGGCCGGCGGCCCTGCCGGCCAGCGCCTGCACGGCCGCGCGCGTCTGCGGCGTCGCCGACCCGTCGGCGGGGCCCGTGTAGAAGCCGCGCTTCGCGAGATTGCGCTGGATCGCCGCCACGAGGTCGGGGGGCTGGCGGCCGAGCTCGTCCGTGAAGGTGGTGACCGCCAGCGGCAGCTTGGCCGCCACCGTGTCCATGTAGAGATCGGCGGCCTTCTGCGGATCGCGCGGGACGCCGCTCTCGGCATCGGTGTAGCAGCCGGCGATCCAGTAGAGCGTCGACCAGGAATCGAGATAGGCGTTCCGGGCGGCGACCGGGTTCGCGTGGAAGGCCAGCCCGTAGCGGCAGCCCCGCTTGAGATCGTATTGGCCGCGGCCTCTGTTGAGCAGGAGCTCGGTCATGCCGCGCTGGGCCCCGGGGAAGCCGAGGTCGGCGGGCTTCTGGTAGTAGGTCAGGGCCTTGGCGGCATCGGGCTTGACGGGATTCTTGGCGTAGAGCGCGGCCCATTCGGGATTGTAGAGGGCGCCCATGAACGAGCGGGCGCTGACGTCGCCGGCCTCGGCACCCGCCTTGAGCTTCTCGAAGGCGGCCCTGTCGCCGTCCTTGCCGGCCTTGTCGAGCAGGTCGAGATAGAGCTTCTCGTTCTCCTTGCTGTCGGCGGGCTTGCCCCACTCGCCCGCGGGCTTCAGCAGCGCGAGGGCGAGGCCGGCCAGGAGCGCGACCGCGGCCTGGGGCAGGACCAGCCAGGCGAGGCGGTAGCGCGCATCCGCGTACCAGAGCGTCGCGTGCGCCCGGAGCCGGTCGGTCCCGATCAAGACGCCGCTCATGACTTGGCTTTCATGTAGGCGCGCAGGGCCGTGATGACCGCCGGATTGCGCGTGTTCTCGACCGGGAGCGTGTAGAAGCCGCGGGTGGTCAGTTCGGCCTGAAGGGCGCCCCAGAACCCGTCGCTCCAGTGCCCCGCCTCGGGGAACAGCAGCCAGAAGGTGATCTGGTCGTCCTTGAGGTCGATGCCCCGCAGGGCGAGGGCCGCGGCCTTCCGGGGATCCTTGGCGACGTTGCCGTAGCCGGAATCGTAGAGCACCGCGGCCTCGCCCGCCGCCATGCCGTTCCCGGCGGCCGCGGCGCGCTCGTAGGCGGCCACGGCGACCTGCGCGTCCGGCGCGAAGACGTCGCCCTTGTTCATCACCGGGTTGAACAGGCGCGCATAGGCGGTGAGCGCGTCCGCGTCCCCGGCATCGGCCCGGCCCTTGAGCTCGGCCAGCTTCCGCCGGTCGCCGGCCCGGGCGGCGGTCGCGAGGGCGATCACCTCCGGATCCGGGCCCTTGGGCGCCATCCGCCGCGGCTCGGGCCGCGGGGTCGCGACCGTGTTGGTGATCCCCGCCTCCACCTGGAGGGCCGTGATGATCCCGGGATTGGGCCGCCCGTCCACGGGGCCGATATAGCGACGCTGCTCGGCCAGATGCCGCTGGAGGCCCGACACCAGGGCGGGGTTCTGCTGGCCGAGATTGTTGATGAAGGCGTCCATCGTCGGCCGGTGCTTGCGCCACAGCACCGCGGTCACCAGCCCCCCGGCCCGGACCGGGTCCTGCGGCAGGCCGCTCTCGGGCTCGACGTAGCAGGTGGCGAGCTTGACGGTGAGCCGCTCCTCGCCGGTGATCGTGCGCTCGAGCGTCTCGGGATCGTCGAACCAGGTCTGGGCGAGGCGGCAGCCGCGCCGGAGGTCGCGGTTGGGGTTGGCCGGATCGAGCAGCACGTCCGCGAGGCGCGCCACCGCCAGGAGGTCGCCGATCGCGGCGCCCGGTCCGTAGAGGGCGGCCGCCCGGGCGAAATCGTTCGGCGCGGGCTTGCTGGGAAAGTAGGCGGCGGTCAGCGGGTCGTAGAGCGTCCCGAGCTTGGTCGCGGCGTCGATCTGGCCCCGGGTGGCCGCGGCGGTCAGCGCGTCGAACGCCGTGCGGTCGCCGTCCTTGCCGGCCCGGTCGCGCAGGGCGCTCAGCTCGGCGATCCGCGCCTTCGAGGCGGTGGCCGGCTGACCCCAGACGCCCTGCGCGGCCAGCGCCATGCATAGGCCCGCCACCGCGCAGGTCACGGCCTGCGGCAGGGCGAGCCAGGCCAGGCGGTAGCGGCGATCGTCGTACCAGAGGGTCGCGTGCGCGCGCAGCCAGTCCTCGCGTGCGATGCTCATGGCCGCGACGGCTCCCGGGCCGTCACGACAATGCGGCGGGGCGCGGGGCGCCGCCGCCGAGCGCCCGCTCGAAATCCACGAGCTCGAACTGGCCGTAATCGCCCAGGGGATCGCTGGCGAGCCGCATCGCCTGGGCCTCGCGCAGGCGCTCCAGGAGGGTGCGCATCGCGCGGGCATTCGCCCAGTCGTGCCGCTGCGCGCGCTGCTCGACCCACGGGATCAGCAGGGTCTCGAAGCGCGGCGGCAGCCGGAAGGATTGCCGCGACGCCATCAGGCGCAGGATCTCGACGAGGTCGTAAGGATCGTAGGCCGGGAATTCGACGGTCTTGGTGAAGCGGCCGGCGAGGCCGGGATTCGTGTCGATGAACCGCGCCATGTCGCCGGTGTAGCCGGCGACGATCACGATGATCCGGTCGCGGTTGTCCTCCATGAACTTGAGGAGGGTGTCGATCGCCTCCTTGCCGAAGTCGCTTCCGCCCCCGCCGCCCTCGGCCAGGGTGTAGGCCTCGTCGATGAACAGGATGCCGTCGAGGGCCTCGCGGCAGCGCTCCAGGGTCTTGGCCGCGGTCTGGCCGACATAGCCCGCCACCAGCCCGGCCCGGTCGACCTCGACCACGTGCCCCTTCCGCAGGACGCCGAGCGCCCGGAAGATGTCGCCCATGATGCGCGCCACCTCGGTCTTGCCGACGCCGGGCGGGCCGGTGAACACCATGTGCTGGCTCACCGCGCCGACCTCGATGCCCTCGGCGCGGCGCCGGGCATCGACCAGCACCCGCGCCGCCACGGTCTTCACCTGCTCCTTGACCGGCGCGAGCCCGATCATCGCGTCGAGGCGGGCCATGACCTTCCGGGCCGCGTCCATGTCGACCGCGCCGCCGGCCTGGCGGCCGAGGGCCGCGGCGATGTCGGCGGGCTCGAGCCGGTTGATGTCGCCGCCGGGGCTGGCGGCGAGGCGCAGCGCCTGCGCCTGGCGGGCCTTCTCCAGCACCGTGCGCATCTCGCGGGCATTGGCCCAGTCCTCGGCCTTGGACCGGGCGCCGACATAGGCCGCGAGGTCCTTCTCGAACCCCTCCGGCATGACGAAGCCCTGGCCGGCCGCCATGCGCTTCAGGATCTCGGCGAGTTCCGGCGGGCTGTAGGGCGGGAACTCGACGGTCTTGGTGAAGCGGCTGGCAAGCCCCGGATTCGTGTCGATGAACCGGCGCATGTCGTTGGTGTAGCCGGCGACGATCACGATGATCCGGTCGCGGTTGTCCTCCATGAACTTGAGGAGGGTGTCGATCGCCTCCTTGCCGAAGTCCCCGCCGCCGCCGCCGGCGGCCAGGGTGTAGGCCTCGTCGATGAACAGGATGCCGTCGAGGGCCTCGCGGCAGCGCTCCAGGGTCTTGATCGCGGTCTGGCCGGCATAGCCCGCCACCAGCCCGGCCCGGTCAACCTCCACGACGTGGCCCTTGCGCAGCACCTTCAGCGCCTTGAAGACGTTGCCGAGGATCCGGGCGACCTCGGTCTTGCCGACGCCGGGGGGCCCGGTGAACACCATGTGCTGGCTCATGGCCGCCACCGGCAGGTTCTGGGCGCGGCGCTGCTGCTCCACCTGCATCCGGGCGATGACGCCCTTCACCTCCAGCTTCACGGGGTCGAGGCCGACCATGCCGTCGAGGGTCGCGAGCGCGGTGGCCAGGAGGTCCTTCTTCTCCGCGCCCGCGCCGTCGTCCACGAAGCGGATCGGGCGGATCCTGCGGCTCGCCCGGGCCTGGTCCAGGGCGCGCCGCGTCGCCTCGATCCGCGCCGGGATGTAGCTCGCCGCCAGGAGGCCCCCGACGAGGCCGCCGAGGATCAGGCCGTTGCGCAGCAGGGCCGCGGGCGTCGCGGCGAGCGGCCCGAGCAGGTCCGGCCGCAGGGCGACCAGCAGGCCGGTGGCACCCAGCACGATGACCGCGAAGAGCGCGACCGGATGCTTGTCGAGGCGTTCCATGGACGTGACAAACCTTGGTGCTGGCCGTGGTGCTGAGCGGGCGCGGGGCGTCCCGCGATCGTCTCGCCGTCAGGCGTCCTCGCCGGTGGCGCGGAGCAGATCGACGATCTCCAGGCGGCGCAGGTCGCCGCCCTGCAGGGCGACCCGGGCGGCCTGGGCCTCGCGGGCCTTCTCCAGGAGGGTCCGCATCTCGCGGGCGTTCGACCAGTCCTCGGCGCGGGACCGCTGCGCGAGCCAGGGGGTGAGCGCCGCCTCGAACCCCTCGGGGAGCGCGAATTGCTGCCGGGCCGCCATGCGCTTCAGGATCTCGCAGAGATCCTTCGGGCTGTAGGGCGGGAATTCGACGGTCTTGGTGAAGCGGCCGGCCAGTCCCGGATTGGTGTCGATGAACCGGCGCATGTCGTTGGTGTAGCCGGCGACGATCACGATGATCCGGTCGCGGTTGTCCTCCATGAACTTGAGGAGGGTGTCGATCGCCTCCTTGCCGAAGTCGCCCCCGCCGCCGCCGCCGGCGGCCAGGGTGTAGGCCTCGTCGATGAACAGGATGCCGTCGAGGGCCTCGTGGCACTTCTCCAGGGTCTTGGCCGCGGTCTGGCCGACATAGCCCGCCACCAGGGCCGCGCGGTCGACCTCCACGAGATGCCCGCGGCGCAGCACCTCGAGGGACCGGTAGATCTCGCCGATCGCCCGGGCGACCTCGGTCTTGCCGACGCCTGGAGGCCCGGTGAACACCATGTGCTGGCTGATCGCCGCCACCGGCAGGCCCTCGGCGCGCCGCCGCTGCTCCAGTTCCAGCCGCGCGATCAGGGCGTTGACCTCGCGCTTGACCGGCGCGAGCCCGACCATGTTCTCCAGATTCGCGATCACGGCCTCGGGAGACCGGGCCTCCACGACCCGGCGCGGCGCCACGATCAGGCGCGGCAGGGCGAGCAGGCCCCCGGCCGGCTGCCCGAGGCCGGCCTCCGCCTTGCGGGCGGCCGTCGCGGTCGCGGCGAGGCCCAGCGCCGCCAGCAGGGCGACGGCGATCCCGATCGCCGCCCTCCACCGCAGCTCCGCTCCGGCGGCGTTCCACCAGGCGACCGGGCCGTAATCGGTGCTCAGCAGGAGCGGCGTGAGGACCGCGACCACGAGGCCGGAGACGACGAAGGGGAGGATGGCGGATTTCGACATCCGTCAGCCTCCGCAGGGCTTGCTGGTGTTCCAGATCACGGGGATCCGCTTGACGCCCGCGGTGGTATCGACCGTCAAACCCGGGGTCAGCTCGACGAACACGTCCTTGGCGGCGCCCTCGATGACGATCTCGCCCTTGCCGGCCTCGTAGGGGGCCGGGAACGGGACCGCGATGTTGATCGGCCCGTCGGTGATGTTGAAGGCCGGCGACAGGTAGTTCCCGGCGCGGATGCGCACCACACCGCCGGCATCGGCCTTCGTCTTCGACAGGCGCATCAGGCCCAGGGGCGCCCGGCAGGCCTTGGCTTCGGCGACGATCTTGTCCTTCTCGTCGGCGGGCAGGGTTTCGGCGGCCTTGTCGATCTGGCCCGTCTTGACGAGGTTCAGGGCCGGCCGCTCGGCCGTCCCGGCGGTCTCGCCGCCGCCCGAGAGCAGCACGCCCGCGACGGCGCCCGCTGCCACCAGCCCGCCCACGATCGCGATGAGGCTCGGCGACAGGGCCGGCTTGGCGGATGCCGCCGGGCTCGGGGCCGCGTGGGGACCGGACAGCCTGTCCTGAGCCTGCCGCTCAGCATTCTGGCGCTCGACTTCCGACATCCAGCAGGCCCCCGAACATGGAACGACGTAATTCGTGCGCCGCATCGGCACGCACGACAGGACAAACAGCCTTGATGTTTTTGGAAAGATTCAAAAGAACCGGCGGCCGATGCCTGTCATCATGACGGGCTGACTTCTAGGCATGCGGAAAAAACCGGTCTACTAGTGTATCTGACCTATCGTCGCACCCTTGACAGGGCCTGGATTTCATCCGGCATGGCCCTGTGCTGGGGACGTCGTGGGGAAAGATTCCGATGCTGCGATCGGGAGTGGAATGAACGGCTCCGCGCGCGAGACCCTCATCGTCGCCGACGATCATCCGCTGTTCCGCGAGGGCATGCGGCGCATCACCGAACGGCTCTATCCCCAGGCCCTCGTCCGGGAGGCCGCCACGATGGAGCAGGTCCTGGCAATGGCCCGCACCGGGCCGCCGCCCCGGGCGTTCTTCCTCGACCTTCTGTTCCCCGGCCTCGATCCCCGGCACTCCATCGGAGCGCTGCGCGTCGAGTTCGAGCGGGCCTCGATCGTCGTCGTGTCGATGACCGACGACGAGGGCCTGATCCGGACCGTCATGGCCGAGGGCGCCGACGGCTTCATCGGCAAGGCGTTGCCGGCAGCGGAGATCGCCCAGGCGATCGCGGCGATTCGCGACGGGGAGTTCGTGATCCGGCGAAGCCCCGTCTCGGGCCTCGCCCTACCGCGCGGACCGCTCCCGCCCCTGACGCAGCGCCAGCGCGACGTGCTGCGCCTCGTCGCCCGGGGGCACACCAACAAGGAGATCGCCCGGGAACTGGACATCTCGCCCTTCACCGTCCGCATCCACGTCTCGGCGCTCCTGCGGGCCCTCGACGTCACCTCCCGTTCCGCGGCGGCCGCGAAAGCCGCTACGGCCGGTGTCGGCGAATGAGGGGGGCGGGGCGGCGGCTGCGGCGCGTCCGATCGTACACCTGTCCGAATGTCGCCGTCGCGGACCCCGTGGCAAGGGCCGGGGCATGAGGCGATCGGGACACGGGGTCGGGCGTCCGGCCCGCATGCGGCGTCTGGCGGGTCTGGGCCTGGCGGGGCTGTCCGGACTGGCCGCCCGGCCCGCTGCGGCCGATCCCGACCTCGCCATGCTGCCGCATGCCACGGTGCTGGCGGCGATCTGCGGGCGGCCCGCCGACAAGGAAGCCGAGACCTGCCGGATGAAGGACGGCCGCACGGCGGAGTTCTGGACCGCCGCGATGTTCTCCACCGAGACCGGGAGCTGGTTCACCGGGTTCGTCACGATGCCGGCGCCGGGTGAGGATGCCGCCGCGCCCAACCGGCGGAGCGTCGCGGCCGCCACCTACGCCCTCAAGGACATGCGCTGGCGTCTCGCGGGGGTGCAGACCCTGTCCGGGCGGATCGGGGCCGGAAACCGCAACGGCAGCGCCCCGGCGGTGGACGAGCAGCGAGGCGCGGTGTTCAAGCCGCTGAGCCGGGGGCGCCTCCTGATGGGCCTGCGCCTTGCGGCTTCCGGTGCGGCCGGGGCCCGCGACTTCTCCTTCCTCCTCCTGCAGTTCTACGGGGCGCCGACGCGTTGGGTGCTGGCGGGTGAGGTTTCGGCCGGCTCGGACGGCTCGGCCGCCTGCGTCGAGGAGGAGCCCTGCCGGATGGGCACGAGCGAGGGCCGGCTGGAGATCCGGCCGGAGGATCCCCGCGATCCCGCCGCGTGGCCCCCGGTCCGGGTCACCCTCAGCGGCACCGTGCTGGGCGCGGACGGCAGCCTGCGTCCGGCCACGGACCGGGATGCCCGCCTCTATCGATTCGACCCGGCCACCGGCACCTACCGCTGAGGCCGGCCACCCGGCCGGCCTCCCGGAGGGCCACCCGCCACGCCACGGGGTGCCGGTCGCCGGGAGCACTCGGCCGTGGAGCGAGACTATTTTTGCAGTGTCGTAAACAAGATCACACTGAATATTTTCCAAATCGATGTTGTTGCGATGATCGGACTGGGCTGTGCCGAGGACTTTCGAGGATTGTCGAGGATTGTATAGCCGCCCGGCGCCCGGAAATGCCGTCCGCGTCGCCCGATCGCCCCTTCTTTTTACCCCTGGTAGTGCTGCTCACCCTCAGGTAGGCTTGAGAGATCTGTCCTCGGTCGGCGACGGTTGCGGCCGTTGCCCGGGTCCGGGCGGTGATACGGCTGGGCAGTTCGCACGATGACGCGACAGCAGGATACCGGGGCCGGCAGGAGGGGGGGCGGGCCGTATGCCGGAGGCGCAGCCCCCGTGAAGTCCCGGGACGGCGTCGGGGCCGTGCCGTTCGCTTCCGGCCCGGCCTGATCGCCGATGTTCCAGCCGCGCCGCCAGCGGGACGAGGCGTACGACAACGAGAAGGCGCAGGCCCTCATCCGAGCCGTCGTCATCGGCTGCGCCTGCCTGTATCTCCTGCCCCAGATCTACGGTGGCATCGCCCCGCCGGAAGCCCGGTTCGTCGCCTATCTCGTGACCGGCCATTGGGTCTTCGCCGTCGCGCTGTACGGCTGGATCGCCCGGCATCCCGGCAGCAACACGCCGCGCCGCGTCGTCACCTTCGCCCTCGATCTCGGCGGAATGACCTACGCGATGGCCGTGGGCGGCGCGCCGTTCCTGCCGCTCTACGCGATCGTCATCCGGCTGATCGTCGGCAACGGCCTGCGCTACGGGTGCACCTCCCTGAAGGCGTCCACGGCCGCGGCCCTGGTCTCGCTCGCGGTCACGACGTATTTCAACGCGTACTGGCGCGGCAATCCGTTTCTCGTCCTGACGCTGGCGGCCATCACCGTCCTCGTGCCGACCTACATCTACAGCCTCCTGGAGCGTCTGCGCCGCGCCTATGAGCGTGAGCAGGAGGCGAACCTGTCCAAGTCGCGCTTCCTGGCTCAGGCGAGCCACGATCTGCGCCAGCCGATCCATGCCATCAGCCTGTTCACCGCCTGCCTGCGGGACGCCGCGCTGGGTCGGGAGGAACTGCAGATGGTCGAGAACATCGACCGGTCGCTGCAGAGCGTCTCGCGCCTGTTCAAGTCGCTTCTGGATATCTCGACCCTCGACAGCGGCCGGGTGGTGCCCCGCCCCGAGCCTGTCCCGATCAACGACATCCTCGACGACGTGTGGCGCCAGAATTCGGAGGCCGCCCAGCTTGCCGGGACGGTCCTGCGCCGCCGTGCCTGCGCCAGCGTCGTGGACACCGACCGGGCGCTGCTCACGACGATGCTGCAGAACGTCGTCAACAACGCGATCAAGTACGCGCCCGGCCGGCCGATCCTGATCGCGTGCCGGCGGCGGGGCGGTCGGCTCGCCATCCAGGTCTACGATCGCGGCCCGGGAATCCCGGCCGAGCATCAGGACAGGGTCTTCGACGAATTCTACCAGATCCGCCGCCGCGGCGACCGGGACGTCGAGGGCGTGGGCCTGGGCCTGCCGATCGTCCGGCGGCTCGGCGCGCTGCTGGACCTGGCGGTGACGCTGCGCTCGGTGCCGGGGCGCGGAACCTGCGTGACCATCGGCGACCTCCCCCTCGCCGAGGCTCCGGTGCCCGCGGCCCCGCGCGACGCCCTCGACCCGCCGGCGACGATCGGCGGGCTGCGCGTGCTGCTGGTGGAGGATGACGGCGCCGTCCTGCGGGCGACGGCCAGCCTGTTGCGTAAATGGGGATGCCGCGTTCAGGCCGAGGCCGGGATCCCCGCTGCGCTGCCCGAGATCGACCTCCTCATCACCGACTTCGAACTCGGGAGCGGCGTGACGGGAACGGAGTGCATCGCGGCGGTCCGCGGCCTGGCGGGCCGTGCGCTGCCGGCGGTGGTGATGAGCGGCCATGACGAGGCGCGCGTGCGCGAGGATCTGGGCGCACCGGACATCCCGATCCTCTCGAAGCCGGTTCGGCCGGCCGAGCTGCGCTCCGTCCTCATCGCCGCCAGCATCAGGCTGCGCCCGCGGCCGGTGCCGGTCGCGTGAGGCCGGCGCGCATGCGGTCGCGGATTTCCCCTTACCGGGCCAGATCGCGCCGGTCCTTGCCGGTACCCTTGCCGAGACGCTCCGTCCCCTCCCCGCCGGCCTGAGGGTCGATCATCGCCTTCAGCAGCGCGTCCCGGGTGAGGCCGTGCTCGGTGGCGATCTGCGAGACGATCCGGAGCGCCTGGGCGGCGGGGGAGCGGTCGGTCACCGGCAGCCGTGCGAAGGCCTGGCTGACGCGCGTGCCCGCCACGTATCCGATGACGATCCCGACGATCACGCCGCAGGCTCCAGCCAGGATCAGGACACCGATCTTCATGAGTCACCCGTCAGCGGTTGCGAGGCTGGCGCCTTCTGACGCTCCTGCGCGGGTGCTTTCAAGCCGGACCGTGCCGACCCGGCAGCCGGCGGGACGCCCGCGTCGCGCGGAGCCCGATTCTCACAGGCGGGCGATGGCGTGACCGAATCGGTCGCCGCCGTCAGCCCTGCTCCGCGCGGTCCGCACCGTCGCGCGATTCGGCCTCTCGGCGGGCCGCGCGGGCCTGGGCGATGAGGTCGATGGCCGTCAGCGCGGCGTTCGCCCCCGTGCCGCCGGCCAGCAGCAGGCCCGGCGGCATCGTCCGGATCTGGGGGCGGCCGCTACGACCGCCGCGGCGTCCGGTTCTTCGATCGGTCGCGTTCGTCATGAGGCCCCACCGCCTGTCAGCGCGGACCGGTCTGCGGACGCGGCCTTGGTAGGGAGATGGTGACCAGCTCGCCGGTGATCGGATCCAGGATCGTCATGGGCGCCCCCGTGGTTGACCCCCATGGCGAACCCAAATTGTGGTTTAACCTTGGCCGAACGAGGCGGTGAACACAGATTTCGTGACCGGAATTTCGGATGCCCATCGTCTGATTGCTGAACATCCGTCCAAATAATCGGATCGGAGGTCCGGATTCCCAAGTGCCTCCGGCGCAGCACCGGCAGGGGCGTGGCGACCGGCGCGCCCTACACCGACATCCACCGGAGCACGTCGGCCTCGACCATCCCGGCCCGGGGGCCGGCGAGCACCACCTGCCCGCGATCCATCACCGCGTAGGAATCGCAGAGGTCGCGCGCCCACGCGAAATACTGCTCGACCAGCACGATCGCCATCTCGCCCTTGGACCGGAGATAGGTGATCGCCCGGCCGATATCCTTGATGATCGAGGGCTGGATGCCCTCCGTGGGCTCGTCGAGCACGAGGAGCTTCGGCCGGGTCACCAGCGCCCGGGCGATGGCGAGCTGCTGCTGCTGGCCCCCCGAGAGATCGCCGCCGCGCCGGTGCAGCATGTCCTTGAGCACCGGGAACAGGTCGTAGATCTCCCCCGGGATGTGGCGGTCGCGGCGCTTCAGCGGCGCGAAGCCGGTCTCCAGGTTCTCCTTGACGGTGAGCAGCGGGAAGATCTCGCGGCCCTGGGGCACGAAGGCGATCCCGGCCCGCGCCCGGTCGTAGGGGGCGAGGTTCTGAATGGGACGGCCGTCGAGCCGGATCGCGCCGGAGCGCACCGGCTGCTGGCCGACGATCGCCCGCATGAGCGAAGTCTTGCCCACGCCGTTGCGGCCGAGCACCGTCGTCACCTGCCCGGCCTCGGCCGTCAGGGAGACGCCGCGGAGCGCCTGGGCGGCGCCGTAATAGAGATCGATGCCTTCGACACTGAGCATGGTCATCGTCCCAGATAGACTTCGACCACCCGCGGGTCGGCCGAGACCGCGTCGATCGAGCCCTCGGCCAGCACCGCGCCCTCGTGCAGGCAGGTGACCCGGCAGCCGAGGTCGCGGACGAAGTGCATGTCGTGCTCCACCACGAGGACGGCGTGCTCGCCCGCGATCCGCCGGAGCAGCCGGGCGGTCTCGGCGGTCTCAGCGTCGGTCATGCCGGCCACAGGCTCGTCGACCAGCAGGAGCTTGGGGGCCTGGGCGAGGAGCATGCCGATCTCCAGCCACTGCTTCTGGCCGTGGCTGAGATCGGCGGCCGGGCGGCCCCGGTGGGCCAGCAGGCCGACGGTCTCCAAGAGGGCGTCGATCCGCGCGGCCTCCACCCGGTTGCGCCAGCCGAACAGGGAGGCGAAGGCCGCGCGGGGGCCTTTGAGGGCGAGGAGGATGTTGTCGGCGACCGTGTGGCTCTCGAACACGGTCGGTTTCTGGAACTTGCGGCCGATGCCGAGGTCGGCGATCGCCGGCTCGTCGCTCCTGAGCAGGTCGTGGGTGCCGTCGAACAGCGCGATGCCGCTGTCCGGCCGGGTCTTGCCGGTGATGCAGTCCATCATGGTGGTCTTGCCGGCGCCGTTCGGCCCGATGATCGCCCGCAACTCGCCCCGGGCCAGGGTCAGCGACAGGCCGCGCAGGGCCTTGTAGCCGTCGAAGGTGACCCGCAGGTCGTCGAGGTAGAGGAGCGCGTCCGTCTCCCGCTTCCGGTTGGCGGGGCCCCGGGCGTCCGGGCGCTCAACGAGGTCGGTGCTCACGAGCCCTGCCCTTCTTCGGCGAGTTTCGGGGCGATGTCGGGCTCCGGCGGCAGCGTGGCGGCGGCGCGCCGGGAGCCGAGACGCTCGATCGCGGTGCCGACGAGGCCGCGCGGCAGGAACAGCGTCACGACCACGAACAGGCCGCCGAGCGCGAACAGCCACGCGTCGGGCATCGCGCCGGTGAGCACGGTCTTGGCGTAGTTGACCAGCACGGCGCCCAGAGCCGCGCCGACCAGCGTGCCGCGCCCGCCCACCGCCACCCAGATCACCGTCTCGATGGAGTTGGTGGGGGCGAACTCCCCCGGGTTGATGATGCCGACCTGCGGCACGTAGAGGGCGCCGGCGACGCCGGCCATCATGGCCGAGACCGTGAAGGCCAGCGTCTTGAAGTGCTCCGGCCGGTAGCCGAGGAAGCGCGTGCGGCTCTCGGCATCGCGCACGGCGATCAGGATCTTTCCATACGCCGAGACCGTCATGACCCGGGCGATCAGGTAGCCCGAAGCCAAGGCCACGCCGGTCGCCACGAAGATGCCGACGCGGAAGTTTTGGGACTGGACGGAAAATCCCAGAAGATCCTTGAAGTCCGTGAGGCCGTTGTTGCCGCCGAGGCCCATGTCGTTGCGGAAGAAGGCGAGCATCAGCGCGTAGGTCAGCGCCTGTGTGATGATCGACAGGTAGACGCCCGTGACCCGCGACCGGAAGGCGAGCCAGCCGAACACGAAGGCGAGCAGCCCCGGCACCAGCAGCACCATCAGGGCCGCGAAGGCGAAGTGGTCGAAGCCCAGCCAGTACCAGGGCAGGGCCTTGTAGTTCAGGAACACCATGAAGTCGGGCAAGACCGGGTTGCCGTAGACGCCCCGGGAGCCGATCTGGCGCATCAGGTACATGCCCATCGCGTAGCCGCCCAGCGCGAAGAACGCCCCGTGGCCGAGCGAGAGGATGCCGCAATAGCCCCAGACGAGGTCGAGGCTCACCGCGAGCAGCGCGTAGGCGAGGTACTTGCCGAACAGCGAGACGAGGTAGGTCGGCAGGTGCAGGCCGGAGCCCTCCGGCACCGCGAGGTTCAGCACCGGCACGGCGCCGCAGAAGGCGGCCAGGACGGCGAGGAAGATCCAGCCCTTCAGGTCGATGAGAGGGGGGCGGGACGGCATGGGGCTCACGATTCCACCGCCCGGCCCTTGAGCGCGAACAGGCCGCGCGGGCGCTTCTGGATGAACAGGATGATGAAGACCAGGAGGCCGATCTTGGCGAGCACCGCGCCGACATACGGCTCGGCGAGCTTGTTGACGACGCCGAGTGTCAGCGCCGCCACCAGCGTCCCCCAGAGGTTGCCGACGCCGCCGAACACGACCACGAGGAACGAGTCGATGATGTAGCCCTGGCCGAGATTGGGCGAGACGTTGTCGATCTGCGACAGCGCCACCCCGGCGATGCCGGCGATGCCGGAGCCGAGCCCGAAGGTCAGGGCATCGACGTAGGGGGTGCGGATGCCCATGGCGGCGGCCATGCGCCGGTTCTGGGTGACCGCCCGGGTCTTCAGGCCGAACGACGTTTTTCTGAGCACGAACAGCAGGCCCAGGAACACGGCCAGCGCGAACGCGATGATCCACATCCGGCCCCAGGTGATCGACAGGCCGTAGAAATCGAAGGCGCCGCTCATGAAGGCGGGGGCGCCGACCTCGCGGTTGGTCGGACCGAAGATTGAGCGCACGCCCTGCTGCAGCGCGAGGCTGACCCCGAAGGTGGCGAGCAGCGTCTCCAGCGGGCGCCCGTAGAGGAAGCGGATGATGAACCGCTCGATCAGCACGCCGACGAGGCCGGCGACCAGGAACGCGCAGGGGATGCTGATCGCCAGCGACCAGCCGAACAGGGACGGCGCCTGGGTGCGGATCAGCTCCTGCACGCCATAGGTCGTGTAGGCGCCGAGCATCACCATCTCGCCGTGGGCCATGTTGATCACGCCCATCACCCCGAAGGTGATGGCGAGTCCGATGGCGGCGAGCAGCAGGACCGAGCCCAGCGAGATCCCGTACCAGACGTTCTGGAGGGCCCCGAGGATCGCGAGCCGCGTCTCGATCGCCGCGATGCCCCGGGCGGCGGCATTGCGCACCGCCTCGCTCGGATCCGCCGCCAGACCGCGCAGGATGCCCATCGCGTCGCCATCGCCCCGGGCCTGGATGGCGGGAATTGCGCCAATCCGGTCGGTCTCCGCGGTGCCGGGCCTGGCGAGCAGCACGGCGGCGCGGGCCTCGGTCAGCGCCTGCCGGACGGGCGCGCTGGTCTCGCGCGCCAGGGCGGCGTCGAGGGCCGGCAGGGCCGCCGCGTCCCTTGCCTTGAACACCGCGTCGGCGGCGATGCGCCGCTTTCCCGGATCGGGGCTCGCGAGGTCGAGCTGCCCGCGGGCGGCCTCGATCGCCCGGCGGACCCGGTTGTTGGCGCGCACGGGTTTGAGGTCGGGACTGTCGGCGGCGGCGGCGCCGGTCCGGGCGTCGACCAGAGTGCCGCCCTGCCGGATCAGCAGGGTCCTGTCGGCGGGGCGCACCAGCAGCCGTCCGTCCGACAGGGCCGACAGGATCGCGTCCGCGCGCGGGTCGCCGCTGGCGGCGAGGCCGGAGACGCCCGCCTCGATCTCGGCGTAGCCGTCCCCGGCGAGCTGGCCGTAGGGATCGGGCGCCTGGGCCAGCGCGGGGGCGGCCAGCAGCAGGACGAGGAGGGTGAGGAGACGGAGCATCGAGACTTTCGTTGCGCCTGGGAAGCGGGACGGGGACGCGTGCGGCACCTGAGTTCGCCAACGGGCGGCCGCGGTCTGCACGGATCGGTCGATGCGAGGCGCGACAGGCCCCCTCTCCCGCACGGGAGAGGGTTGGGGTGAGGGGTGCGCGCTGTCCGGAAGGACCCGATCCCTCACCCTGTCCCTCTCCCGCACGGGTGAGGGGACCCGCGCCTCACCGCGATCCGAAGGTGCCGGACCGAACTGGAGGTCCGGCACCTCCGTTCAGCGGGAGGGCCCCTCAGGCGCCGCCGCAGGTCTTGGTCTTGGTGTTGTAGTTACCGCACTTGAGCTTGACCCAGTCGGCCTCGAGGTCCTTCGAGCCCTCGAGCTGCTTCGACCACGCCTCGCCGGGGATCAGCCTGTCGGTCTTCCAGACCACGTCGAACTGGCCGTTCGCCTCGATCTCGCCGATGAAGACCGGCTTGGTGATGTGGTGGTTCGGCAGCATCGTGGCGGTGCCGCCGGTGAGGTTCTTCTGCTCGATGCCCGGCAGGGCGTCGATCACCTTGTCGGGGTCCGTGGTGCCGGCCTTCTCGACCGCCTTCACCCACATGTTGAAGCCGATATAGTGGGCCTCCATCGGGTCGTTGGTGACGGCCTTGGGGTTCTTCTTGAACGCCTGCCACTTCTTGATGAAGGCCTCGTTCTCCGGCGTCTTGATCGACTCGAAGTAGTTCCAGGCGGCGAGGTGGCCGACCAGCGGCTTGGCGTCGATGCCGGCGAGCTCCTCCTCGCCCACCGAGAAGGCGACGACCGGGATGTCGGTCGCCTTGATGCCCTGGTTGCCGAGCTCCTTGTAGAACGGCACGTTGGCGTCGCCGTTGATGGTCGAGACCACGGCGGTCTTCTTGCCGGCCGAGCCGAAGGCCTTGATCTTCGACACCTCGGTCTGCCAGTCCGAGAAGCCGAACGGCGTGTAGTTGATCAGGATGTCCTCGTCCTTGACGCCCTTGGACTTGAGGTAGGCTTCGAGGATCTTGTTGGTGGTGCGGGGATAGACGTAGTCGGTCCCCTCCAGCACCCAGCGCTTGGCGCCGCCGCCATCCTCCGACATCAGGTAGTCGACGGCCGGGATCGCCTGCTGGTTCGGGGCGGCGCCGGTGTAGAACACGTTCCGCTCGCTCTCCTCGCCCTCGTACTGGACGGGGTAGAACAGGATGTTGTCGAGTTCCTTGAACACCGGCAGCACCGACTTGCGCGACACGCTGGTCCAGCAGCCGAACACGGCCGCGACCTTGTCCTTGCTGATCAACTCGCGGGCCTTCTCGGCGAAGAGCGGCCAGTTCGAGGCCGGGTCGACCACCACCGGCTCCAGCTTCTTGCCGAGCACGCCGCCCTTGGCGTTCTGCTCGGCGATGAGCATCAGCATCGCGTCCTTGAGGGTGGTCTCCGAGATCGCCATCGTGCCCGACAGCGAGTGCAGGATGCCGACCTTGATGGTCTCCTGAGCCCGCGCGGGGCCTGCCCCCAGGGCGCCCATCGCGAGCCCGGCGGCCAGCGCGGCGGCCGAAGCCCAAGTTCCAAATGCCTTCATGGCGGTCCCCTGCGTCGTCTTCCTTGCGACGGTTCGGGGCTTCGCAAATCGTATGCCACATATTTAGGCATGCCTCATCGCGCGGCGGCCCGGCCGGAGCGGCGCACAGATGGGCGGCGTTTCGCCCGCGAGACCGGCAGCTTCATGCTGCTTCGGGCGGCGGCGGGATCAACCGGTGGGCATCTGCCATCGGGTTTTCGCCGACACGTTGATCGGGCGCGGATCGATGCCACTTACCTCAACCCGCGGCGCGCGGACGCGTCGCCCGACGGGCGGCAGCCCGCGGGCGGGTCGAAATCGGGTCCGGGCCTGTGCAGAAGGATGATATGGCAGAGCGCTACTATTTTCGCCTGAGCAGCGACGGCGAGACGATCGAGGACGAGGTGGGCGTCCTGGCCGCGTCGATCGCGCAAGCGGAAGCGGAGGCGCTGGTGCTGATCGAGGAGTTCCGGCGCGCCGGCGAGCTGCCGGACGCCGGGGAGGGCTGGCGCATGGAGATCCACGACGGGGCCGGCACCGTCCTGCGCACGCTTCAGCTTTCCTGATGCGCCGGGCTCACCCGCGCGATCCGGCCGAGCCTGGGCCTGACGGGCGGGTCTGCACGGCCTTTCCGTCGCGTGGCTCGTCCCGGCGCAGGCTGTGGATCCCAAACGGTCCGGCTCTTGCCCGGTTCTGCTGAACGCCGCATCCGGGCAGCGGTATGCCCGGCCGTTCAATGGTCCGGCGGATCGAGGCCGTCGGCATCCGGGGCCGGACGAGACGGTGATGTGATGACCCGAGGGAGTAGGAATAGGCGGTCGCGCGTTTACGCTGGCGCGGCTCGTGACGCGGCGCGGTCCTTCCGGAACATCCCTTGAACCCCTTCCTTCGCAAGCTGGCGCTGCGCGCAGACCTGGATGAGGCCGACATGGCCGCGCTGGACGCTGCGACCAGCGCGACCGCGCAGGTCGAGGCGGGGCGCGACTTGGTCTCGGAAGGCGAGCGGCCCGACGCCGCCTACGTGATCCTTCAGGGATTTGCCTGCCGCTACAAGCTCGTGCCCGACGGGGGGCGATCGATCCTCGCCTATCTGGTGCCCGGCGACGGCTGCGACCTGCACGCCTCCCTCCTCAACCGGGCGATCCACTCCGTGGCGACGCTGACGCCCTGCACCGTCGCCTCCGTGCCCTACCGGACGATCAAGGAGCTCGCCGCCCGCCGGCCCAACATCTACCGCGCCCTGTGGTGGTCGGTTCTGGTCGACGAAGCCGTGCTCCAGGAATGGCTGGTCGGGGTGGGGCGCCGGTCCGCCGACCGGCAGGTCGCCCATATCATCTGCGAACTCTTCGCCCGCCTGAATGCCGTCGGCCTCGGCCTGGAGCCCGACTACCGCCTGCCGCTGGCGCAGTCGGAACTGGCCGACACGGCGGGGCTCTCGAACGTCCACCTCTCGCGGGTCCTCTCGGATCTGCGCAGGGCCGGACTGATCGAGAGCGGACGCAAGAGCGTGCGCGTGCCGAACCTGAAGCGACTGCAGGACTTTTCCGGCTTCACGCCGGATTACCTCCTGCTGCCCGGATCGACCCAGACCCCGGAGGCGCTCGGCGCGCTCCCCCAGATGACCGGGCAGGTGCGGGCGGCATCGGGACCGTGAGCGCCGCCGGGGCCGGTGGGGGCCCGCATCGTCCTCCCGGGCCCGGATCTCACCGGCTGTCGCCGTCCCACGCCGTCTCGGGATCCTCGGCGACGTGGCGCCCGATCCGGGCGGTGAGCGGCACGCGGATCGCGCAGCGCAGCCCATCCGGCGCAAAGTGCAGATCGACCGCCGCGCCGAGCTCGTAGGCCAGCATCTCCGTCAGCACGTCCGTGCCGAAGCCGCGCCGGCACGGGGCCGTGATCCCGCTGCCGCCGGTCTCGGCCCAGGCGAGGCTGAGGACAGGCGGCTCGACCTCCAGGTTCACCCGCCACGTGGCGCGGATCCGGCCCTGCGGGAGCGCCAGGGATCCGTGTTCCACCGCGTTGCTGGTCAGTTCGTGCAGGGCCAGCGCAAGAACCTGGGCGGTCTTGGGGCGGAGGCGGACCCGCGGGCCGGCGAGGGTCGCCTGCTCCCCTTCCCGCGCGAGGTGGAACATCAACTCGTCGGAGATCAGGGTGTGCAGGTCGGCATCGCCGAACGCGTCCGTCGCGGCCTGCACGCGCATGATCGCGCCGAACCGTCCGTCGAGATGCGCCACGTAGCTCTCGACATCCGCGGCGCTCTCGGCGGACCGGTGCATGACCGTGCGCAGCATCGCCATCGTGTTGCGCATCCCGTGGCGCAGGCTGTCCGGAAGGCCGGCTTCGTCGAGCAGCCGGCGCAGGCGTGCGTTGTCGGCCTCCAGAGCCGAGAGTCGCTCCGCCGGGTCGCGAGGGTCTGTCATGCCGGGCCACTCCGGATGTCGTTCAACCTGCCTCAATCGCCACGGGGCCGGCAGGGTTCAGCATGCGACGATGCGGTCGACCTCCGTGCGGTGCAGATAGGCGGCGTCGAAATGCGCGAGCCGGGCGAGTGCCGCCGGGTCGTGGATGGTCAGGCGCCGGCTGCGCAGGGTGATCAACCCCAGGCCGCGCAGCTCCTGAAGCGTCCGATTGATGTGCACGCTGGTCTGGCCCATGGCGTCGCCGAGATCGTTCTGCGTCATCGGCATCGCGCAGGTATTGCCGTCCGCCAGCCCGATCGCCGTCAGCCGCGCATGCAGCTCGCAGAACAGGTGGGCGAGGCGCTCGATGCCGGTCCGGCTGCCGAGGCTGACGGTCCACTCGCGCTGGATCGCCGCGGTGGCCAGGCTCTCGCGATGGAAGGCCAGGTCGAGCCGCGGGCTGCGGGCGGTCAGATCCCGCATCGCGCTGCCGGAGATCTGGCCGAGGAGCACGGGCGTGATCGCCCCGATCGTGTGATCCATCTCGTCGAGGAGGAACACATGCGGATCGCACGGATCCCCCGGAAGCAGGAGCGAGACGATCTGGCGGCGCCCGTTGGCGAACTGCCGGTACCGGCAGGCCCAGCCGTCGAGGATCACGTTGATGGCGCGGGGATCGTCGCCCTCGTGGATGATGTCGGTGCGCGGGGCGACCATGCGGCTCGGGCCCATGGCGTCGGCCAAGCACATCCGGTCGTCTTCCGAGAGCCGGACGTAGCAATTGAGCTTGTGCGCGAGCGGGCTTGGCATGGCTGCATCTCCGCAACGGCCTGAGCGTGCAACCCTACATTTTGTTTCCGCGCATGAATACTTACATGGATTAGTTTATGCTACCACAAGGTGTCTTTCCGCCCCTGCTGCCGGGCTGATTCAGCGATGTCCGGGCTCTGTCGCCGCGCCGGCAGGGCAAGATCTGACCGTCCCGTGCGGCCCGTCGGCGCGACGATGGAGGCGATCTCGTGCCGCGGCTCCCCAGCGGGAGAATGTTCGCGTGTCGTCCTGAAATTGGAAAGACTGTGCTTTTGACTTCATTCGCCCTGAGCAGCAGGATTTGAACAGCAGGAGCGTCGAACTGTCCTCCCGGGACGGATCATCGTCTTGCGTCTCGTCTTCTCTCAACGGGTGCCGCCGGTTCGCGCCGAAGCGGGCGGCCTGTCCTGAACGGAATCCGGATCATGCAGCCTGCGCTGCGCCTCGTTCGAACGGGACGGGACGGCAATCGGCCCCTCCTCCCGGGGCCCGCCCCCCGCCCGGCTGCCGTCCCCGCCCCCGGCGGGAGCCCGCATCGGGACCGGGCGGGACGGGTCCTGTCGGTCGAGGGGCTGTCCCTCGCTTTCGGCGGCACGGTGGCCTTCGCGGAGATCGACCTCGCGGTCGGGGCCGGCGAGATCCATGCGGTGATCGGGCCGAACGGCGCCGGCAAATCCTCGCTGATCAACGCGATCACCGGCCTCTATGCGCCTCAGGCCGGGCGGGTGCGGATCGGCGCGGAATCCTTCGCCCGGGTGCCGGCCGGGCGGCTCGCCGCACTGGGCGTGGCCCGGACCTTCCAGAACCTCGCCCTGTTCACGGGCCTGAGCGTCCGCGACAACGTCCTGGCGGGGCTCGCGGCGGCGCGGCGCGCCGGGCTCGGGGCCCAGATCCTGGGCCTGCCGTCGGCCCGGCGGGAGGCGCGGGCGCACCGCGACGCCGCCGAGGCCGTGATCGGCCGCCTCGGCCTCGGAGCCGTGGCCGACCGTCCGGCGGGCAGCCTCCCCTACGGGCTCCAGAAGCGGGTCGAACTCGGCCGGGCCCTGGTGGCCCGGCCGCGACTCCTGCTCCTCGACGAGCCGATGGCCGGCATGACGGCGACCGAGAAGGCCGAGATGACCGGCTTCATCCGGGCGGCGCGGGAGACGTCCGGGGCCGCGATCGTCCTGATCGAGCACGATATCGGCGTCGTCATGCGCCTCTCCGACCGGGTGACCGTGCTCGACCACGGCCGCCGCATCGCCACCGGCACGCCGGCGGAGGTGCAGGCGGACCCGGCGGTCATCGCCGCCTATCTGGGACTCGCGGACGGGGATGCGGACGGGGATGCCGACACGGGCGCGGCCGCCGCATGAGCCCGGATCTCGCCTTCCTGATCGAGGTCGTGGTCGGCGGCCTCCTGTCGGGCGTGATGTACGCCCTCGTGGCGATCGGCTTCGTGCTGATCTACAAGACCTCGGGCGTGCTGAACTTCGCGCAGGGCGCGATGGTGCTGTTCGCCGCCCTCACCTTCGTGAGCCTGACCGAGCGCGGCCTGCCCTTTCCCGCAGCGCTCGCCGCGACCCTCGCCGCGATGGTGGTGGTCGGCCTCGCGGTGGAGCGGACGGTGCTGCGGCCGCTGGTCAACCAGCCGCCGATCACCCTGTTCATGGCGACGCTGGGCGTCGCCTACGTGATCGAGGGCGCGGCCCAGCTCGCCTGGGGCACCCAGGTCCACGGGCTCGACCTCGGCATCGACGACACGCCGATCGATCTCGGCGGCGTGCTGATGAGCCGGTTCGACCTGTTCGCCGCCGCGACCGCCGGCCTGATGGTGGCGCTCCTCTCCGCCTTCTTCCGCTACACCCGCACCGGCCTCGCCTTCCGGGCGGTGGCGGACGATCCGCTGGCCGCCCTCAACACCGGCCTGCGCCTGCCCCGGATCTGGTCGGCGGTCTGGATCGCCGCCGGGATCGTCGCGCTGGTGGCGGGGCTGCTCTGGGGCGCGCGGCTCGGCGTGCAGTTCTCCCTGTCGCTGGTGGTGCTGAAGGCCCTGCCGGTGCTCGTGCTCGGCGGCTTCGATTCCATCGCCGGGGCGATCGTGGCCGGGCTGATCGTCGGCGCGGTGGAGAAGCTGTCGGAGGTCTATCTCGGGCCCGTCATCGGCGGCGGCATCGAGGGCTGGATCGCCTACGTGGCGGCGCTGGGCTTCCTGCTGGTCCGGCCGTCGGGCCTGTTCGGCCTGCGCGCCGTCGAGCGGGTCTGAAGACGCCATGGACGCCCTCCCCCGCGCCGCGCCGCGCCCCCACCTGCCCGCCGGAGCCCTCGGCCTCGGCGCCCTGCTGGTCCTGGCCTACGGGATCGTGCCGCTCACCGGCACGAGCTACCTGTTCGAGGCGCTGCTGACGCCGTTCCTGGCCCTGGCGCTGGCCGGCCTCGGGCTCAACCTGCTCACCGGCTATGCCGGGCTGCTCTCCCTCGGCTCGGCCGCCTTCATGGCGGTCGGGGCCTACGCGGCCTTCAACCTGTCGCTGCGCCTGCCCGGCCTGCCGCTCCCGGCGTCGCTCCTGCTCGCCGGCTTCGTGGCGGCGCTCGCCGGGCTGGCGGCGGGGCTGCCGGCCCTGCGCCTGCGGGGCTTCTACCTCGCGGTCTCGACGCTCGCCGTGCAGTTCTTCGTCGCCTGGGCGCTGAACCGGATCGGCTGGATCTCCGACGACAGCCCCTCGGGCGTCATCACCGCTCCCCGGCTGGTGGTGGCCGGCCTGTCCTTCGACGATCCGCGCGGGCGCTACCTGGTCTCGCTCACGGTGGTCACGCTGCTGACCCTCGTCGCGTGGAGGCTCGTGAGCTCCCCCACGGGCCGCAACCTCGTGGCGATCCGCGACAACGAGACCGCCGCCCGCCTCGTCGGCGTGAAGGTCGCCCGGACCAAGCTCCTGGCCTTCGCGGTCTCGTCCTTCGTGATCGGGATCGCCGGGGCGCTGTGGGCCTTCGCGTATCTGCGCACCGTCGAGCCGGCGGGGTTCAACCTCGACCGCTCCTTCCAGATCCTGTTCATCGTCATCATCGGCGGCCTGGGCACCCTGCGCGGCGCCTTCCTGGGCGCGGGCTTCATCGTGGTGCTGCCCCTGCTGCTGGCCCGCCTCGGCGCGGCGCTCCTCGGCGACGGCTTCGATTTCGGCACCCTGGAGATGGTCCAGCGCATCGTCCTCGGCGCCCTGATCGTGGCCGTGCTGATCCGCGAGCCCGCGGGCCTCGCTGCCCTCCTCGACCGGGCCGGCCGCCGCCTCGGCCGCCGCGCCGCCTGATCCCCTCCCCGTCTGACCAACCCCAGGACGACCATGCCCCTGACGACCCGCCTCCGCGCCGCGCTCCTCGCCGGCACCGTGATGCTCGCCGCCGCCGCGCCGCGCGCCGGATGGGCCGACGAGCAGTATTTCCCGCTCCAGAGCTACCGGGTCGGCCCCTACGCGGCCGGCGGGACCGGCTTCTTCGGCGGCTTCATCGACTATCTCAATCTGATCAACGCCCGGGACGGCGGCGTGAACGGCGTCAAGCTCACCTGGAGCGAGGGCGAGACCCAGTACGAGGTCGAGCGCGGGGTCGAGGTCTACGAGCGGCTGAAGTCCCGGCCCGGCATCGCCGCCTGGAACCCGCTCTCGGTGGGCATCGCCTACGCGATGATCGACCGCATCACCGCCGACAGGGTGCCGCTGGTCACGATCAACCACGGCCGCACCGATTCCACCGACGGGCGCGTCTTTCCCTACGTCTTCCCGCTGCTGCTCAACCCCTACAGCGAGACGAGCGGCATCATCCAGTATCTCGGCACCCGCGCGGGCGGCCTCGACAAGCTCAAGGGCAAGACCATCGCGGTGCTCTACCATGGCTCGCCCTACGGCAAGGAGACGATCCCGATCTACGCGCAGCTCGCCGAGCGGTACGGCTTCACGGTCGCGCAGATCGAGGTGCCCCATCCCGGCAACGAGCAGCAGTCGCAATGGCTGACGATCCGGCGCCTGCGGCCCGATTTCGTGGTGCTGCGGGGCTGGGGCGTGATGAACCCGGTGGCCCTCAAGACCGCCCAGAAGACCGGCTTCCCGGCCGACCGCATCGTCGGCAATGTCTGGTCGAACTCGGAGGAGGACGTGATCCCGGCAGGCGACGCCGCCAAGGGCTACGTCGCCATCACCACCCAGGCCTCGGGGACCGCCTATCCGGTGATCCAGGAGGTCGTCGGCAAGGTCTACGGGGCCGGCAACGGCAACCTCGCCGACAGGAAGCGGATCGGCAGCGTCTACCACAATCTCGGGGTGCTGAACGGCATCCTCAACGTCGAGGCGGTGCGGATCGCGCAAGGCAAGTTCGGTGCGCGCACGCTCACCGGCGACGAGGTGCGCTGGGGCTTCGAGCACCTGCGCCTCGACGAGGCCCGGGTGGCGGCGCTCGGCGCCAAGGGCTTGTTCCACTCGATCAACGTCACCTGCGCCAACCACGAGGGCGAGGGCCGCGTCACCTTCCAGCAATGGGACGGGGCGAAGTGGACTGTGGTGTCCGACTGGCTCGCCCCCGACTGGGCGAGCCTGCGCCCGATCATCGAGGCCTCCGCGACCGCCTACGCCAAGGAGCACGGCCTCACCCCGCGCGACTGCGCGGCGGAGGAGGCCGCGGACGCGGCCGGCAAGCAGGCCGCCGCGGCGGCCCGGTGAGCGCCCGATGAGCGCCGCGCCGACCCTCCTGCAGGTCGAGGCCCTGGAGGTCGTCTACGGCGGGGCGGTGCACGCCCTGCACGGCGTCGACCTCGCGGTCCGGGCGGGGGAGATCGTCGCCCTGGTCGGCGCCAACGGCGCCGGCAAGACGACCCTGCTGCGGGCGGTGTCGAACCTGCTGCCGGCCCTGCGCGGCCAGGTCACGGCCGGGCGCCTCGCCTATGACGGACGCGACGTGACGCGGACCCGGACCGACGCCCTCGTTCGCGCCGGGCTCGTAGGCGTGCTGGAGGGCCGGCACTGCTTCCGGGGACTGAGCGTCCAGGAGAATCTCGTCGCGGGCGGACTCGGGCGCGGCTCGGGCCGCAGCGACGTGCGCGCCGACCTGGAGCGGGTCTACGGCCTGTTCCCGCGCCTCGCCGCGAAGCGGGAGGTCGCCGCCGGGCTGCTCTCGGGCGGCGAGCAGCAGATGGCGGCGATCGGCCGGGCCCTGATGGGACGGCCCCGGCTCCTCGTCCTCGACGAGCCGTCCATGGGGCTCGCGCCCCGGGTGGTGGAGGAGATCTACCGGGTGCTCGCCGGCCTGAACCGGGCCGAGGGCCTGACCCTGCTGGTGGCCGAGCAGAATGTCCGTCTCGCCCTGCGCCACGCCCACCACGCCGTCGTGCTGGAGAGCGGACGCAGCGCGCTGGCCGGCAGTGCCGCGTCCCTGCGGGCGCGGGACGATGTCCGGTCCCTGTATCTCGGGGGGGCCGAGCGCCCCGAGGCGGCGGCGCCCGAGGCGCGCCGCCACGCGCCGGCCTGACGGCTCCGGCCTTCCGTGGGGACTGCGTCAGGATTCCAGATCGGCCCGGCGCAGGGACCAGAGCATGGTCCCGTTCGCGTCGACCAGCCACAGGGCATTCACCGCATCGTCCTCGATCGTCAGTGAGCGTCTGTTGGCGAGGCGTACCGCTTCCTTCGCGTCCGCGGCCGTGAGCATCTCGTCGAGGCGCGGCGCGCCGATCTCCCCGTCCGCGCCACGAACCGCCCCGCGCAGGCGATAATCCGGCATCCATCGACTCCCGTTTCCGACCAGGCTGCCTGAGGTTTGGCGGCGGATGCGAAGATAGGCGCCTGCGCGGCGTGTCGAGAGGGGGCGGGCCGCTACGGCCCGGCGCCGTTCGCCAGGATCTGCTGCGGCGCGGCTAGGAACAGCGCCCGCAGCGCGGCGGCCGCCGCGTGGGGCGGCAGGCCGAGGGCGTGCCGCGTGCCGGCGATCCGGGCGGCGCAATCCGCCGACCGGGCGGCGTCCGGGGCTGCCGCCTCCGCATCGTCCGGCCGCCCCGCCTGCGTCCGGGCGAGGAGCGGTGCGAGCCCGCGCGACGCCGGCCGCTCGGCCCGCAGCCGCGCATCGAGCGCCACGAGGTCGCCGGCCGCGAGGATGCCGCAGGCGGCCGTATCCTGCGATCCGGCACTTCGCATCATCGCCAGGATCCGGTGGCCCAGGGCCCGGACGACCCCGTCATCGGCCGCCCGGAAGCGCCGCTGCAGGTAGCTGGCGGCCATCCGCCTCAGGCCTGCCGCGGCCTCCGCCTCGGGTCGGCCGGCGGCGTAGCCGTCCCTGTACCACCGGGTGATCGGGTCGAGCCCCGCCGCGTCGGCCTGCTGCAGGATCGGCAGGGTTCGCAGGATCGCGGCCCGGGCCCCGGCCGCGCTCGGATCCGCGTCCAGGGTCGAATCGGGGAAGCGGTCCGGGCCGACGACCTCGGTGACGATGCCGGCCGCGCGCAGCTCGGCCGCGGCCGGGATCCAGATCCCGGCCGGAGGCACCGCCAGGGCCCGCGCCACGAAGGCCGCCGGCAGGCCGGCGGCCCGGTAGGCCGCCCGTTCCGGCGCGGAATTCACCGGGCGCATCCGGCCCTGCGCCCCGATCTCGTAGGGGGCGTGGAAGCCGAGCCGGCCGCCGGTCGCGAGGTAGCGCGTCCGGCCGCGGACGAAGATCAGCGTGCAGGCTGAGGCGCAGGCGTCGGGGACGTAGGTGGCGAGCCCCCGCGCCGCCACGAGCGCCCCGATCGCCGCCCCCTCCTCCACCAGGCCGCCGTCGCTGGTGAGATGGAGGCGCGCGATCTGCGGGTGCGCGGCGAGGAGGGCCGCGACCCGTGCGGCCACACCCTCGGTGAGATCGCCGGCGAGTCGCAGGTCCCGGCCGCCCGGCCCGACCGTGAGCCGGGCCGGGACGGCCGGCCCATCGGCGGCAGACGCCGCGGAGGCCGCGCCGCGGCCCTTCGGCGGGTGCGCGGCGGCCGGGCCGGCGGCTCCCAGCGCCAGGGCGAGGGCGCAGGCAGCCGTCCCCGTCCGGCGCCTCCACCCGGGGGGGAAGACCGACATGACAGGTGTCCATCGTTCGTGTTCGGGGAGGCCGGCGTGGCCGGACGCGGCGCGCCTACTGGAGGTAGGCGACGAACATCTCGGACACGGCCCGTGACGCGTAGGCTTCCGGGCTCTCGCCCCGGCGGATCGGGAAGGCCTCGGCCACCCGGCGGCCGGCGAGGATCCGGTCGACCTCGTCGGGCATCAGGCCGTCGTCGAGGGCGCTCGCGAGGGCGGCGCGTTCATGGGAGGGATGGGAGCGGACGCTCCGGGTCAGGATTCGGCCGAGGGAAACGGCCGCTTCGGCGCTCAGGTCGGGCTGGGTGCTCCGGCTCGTGTCATAGGTCAGCATCGGTGTTCGCCTTTCGTGTCTGATGTCGTGCGCTCTCCTCGTCCTGGATGCGGCAACACGGCAGACACGGCGCAGTCGTCCCGGCGATCCGTTTCTTGCTCACGATCACGGCAAACCTCCATTCGGCTCTGCGTCGACTGCGCGCCGACACCGTCAATCTAGAGGCCGGGGCCGAGAATGTGCTGCCAAATTGACGAGGACTTGCAGCGCAGGTCGTTCGTCGAAGGCGCATCCTGGAGCAGAAGCTCAGGTCCGGCCCGGGCGGGCCGGCATCGTGGCCGCGATCGAGGACGCCCGTTCCGGCCCGAGGCCGGGCGCGCGGGGCTTGCCAAGGCAGGGGCGATGCGTAAATATCAATATATAACAAGGGCTTAGCGAAGATGATGCTCCCGTTTCGCCCGCGCACGGTCGAAACCTTCTCCGCCGGACCGGGGTGCCCGGAAAAGACTTCCCGCCAACGCCGCCGGCCCGGTTCCGGCGCCGTTGGCCGCCGAATCAGGCCGCCGCGACCGGCCGTTCAAGGAGAGCCGACACCATGACCCCAGGGCGGATGATGCAGGGCGACGAGGTCGTGTTCGCGCGGATCGACCTCGCGGAGATTCTGGGGATCTGGCGGCATGCCCGGGGCCGTGTGGTGGGCATCCACCCCCCGGGCAATGCCCCGGCCACCGTGGACGTGAAGTTCCAGGGGCACGACACCCTGAAACGTTATCTGCCCGACCTGTTCCGCCCCGTGCGGTGACCGGCGGCGCCCGATGCATCACGCCGCCCTGCCCCCCGCGGGGGCCACGATGGCCGTGGTCCAGCCGCCGCTGCGCGTCACGAGCCGCGGCACGGCTGAGGCCGAGGTCTGGGCGGGCCTGCGCGCCGAGGCCGAGGCGGCCCTGATCGAGGAGCCGCTCTATGCCGGCATCATCCAGGCCACGATCCTCGACCAGCGCTCCCTGGCCCAGGCCTTCGCCTACCGCCTCGCGCACCGGCTCGGGGACGGCGACCTTGCCCGGCTGTCGATGCGCGACCTGTGTCTCTCGGCCTTCGAGGCGGATCCGCAGGCGGGCGCCCACGCGGTGCGCGACCTCGTGGCGATCCGCGAGCGCGACCCGACCTGCCGCCGCTTCCTCGATCCGTTCCTGTTCTACAAGGGGCTGGCGGCGCTGGAGGCCTACCGGGTCGGCCACTGGCTCTGGCACCAGGGCCGGGCGACCCTGGCGCTGCACGTCCAGAGCCGGATCTCGGAGGTGTTCGGCTGCGACATCCACCCGGCGGCCCGGATCGGCTCGGGGGTGTTCATCGACCACGCCACCGGGGTGGTGATCGGCGAGACGGCGGTGATCGCCGACGACGTCTCGATCCTCCAGTCTGTGACGCTCGGCGGCAACGGCAAGGAGAGCGGCGACCGGCATCCCAAGATCGAGCGCGGGGTGCTGCTGAGCGTCGGGGCCAAGGTTTTGGGCAATATCCGGGTCGGCGCGGGCGCCAAGGTGGCGGCCGCCGCGGTGGTGCTGCAGGACGTGCCGCCCCACACGACCGTGGCGGGCGTGCCGGCCCGGGTCGTCTCGCGCCTGCCCGTCGGCGAGGAGCCGGCGCTCAGCATGGACCAGTCCTTCGGTTACGGGGACGGCATCTGAGGCGCGCCGGAAAATCCTTCCCGTGAAACAAAGTCGCCCGGCCTGCGCCGCGCGCCCCGATGGGATGAAACTAAATTCTTCGATCCGGCGATCGCACGATCGCTATGTCCTTTGCGTCGGGTATGCCAAAGGTGCAATTCCTATGAAGCGGCCTAAAATAGGGAAATAATTCCGTTGACCCTTGGGCGATTCGGACCTTATCCAGATCCTGTCGGGCCGAACAAGAACTGAGTCCGGATAAGCGGCGGACAA
This sequence comes from Methylobacterium sp. XJLW, assembly GCF_003254375.1. NCBI lineage: Bacteria > Pseudomonadati > Pseudomonadota > Alphaproteobacteria > Hyphomicrobiales > Methylobacteriaceae > Methylobacterium > Methylobacterium sp. XJLW. The sequence goes on from NZ_CP016429.1 coordinate 5,248,674, forward strand.
GGATTGTCCGAGCGCTGGAAAATACATCATTCGACTGACGATCAGGCGGTCTGCCGGCCCGTGATCATCATCAAGTCCTGATCAAGACGTCTCGCGCCGACCCCGCATACGCTGCGGGACGAACCGCTGCTTGCGGATGGATGCGGCGCGCCTGCAACCCTGAATGGAGTGAGGACGAACGATGAGCGGACCGGGTCTGAGCGTGAGCGCCACGGCGGCACGCAATCTCGCGACGGCGACCGTCACCTCGGTCCAGAACGCGGCCAATACGCCGCGCTGGCTGCTCCGGCTTCTGCCCTTCGTTGACGTGGCGGGCGGGGTCTACCGCGTCAACCGCCGCGCCGTCGTGCTGGCGCGCCCCGGCCGGATCGATCTCGCCGCCGAGGAGAAGGGAGACGGCAAGGGAGAGGGAGACGGCAAGGGAGACGGCAAGCGCCGGGTGATCCGCCCCGCCTCCCTGCGGGCCGTGCCGTTGTTCAGCCGGCTGGGCGATGCGGAGCTCGCGGCCCTGGCGGCTCAGTTCACCGAGAGCCGGCACAAGGCCGGCGATGTGATCCACGAGGAGGGCGCCTCCGGCCGCAGCCTCACGGTGGTCGCCGACGGCACCGTCGAGCTGACCCTGTCGGGCCCCTACAAGGGCCGCCTGCGGCAGGGCCTGGCCACGAAGGGCGACTATTTCGGCGATGCCGGCTTGGCCGGCGAGCGTGCGCCCGCCCCGGCCGTGAAGGCCCTGTCGGCGGTGACCCTCCTGACGCTGGACGCCGCCGCGGTGGAGAGCGAGGAGATCCGCGCCAGGATCGCCCAGTACCGCGAGGAGCGCGACCGCCTCACGGGCCACACCAACTCCTACGGCGAGCAGGGCATCGAGCTGCTGGCTGTCCATACCGGCGAGCCGCGCCTGCCCACGACCTTCGTGGATTACGAGGTCGATCCGCGCGAGTATCACCTCTCGACCATCCAGACGATCCTCAACACCCATACACGGGTGACCGACCTCTACTCCAACGAGATCGACCAGCTCCGCGAGCAGATCCGTCTCACGGTCGATGCCGTGAAGGAGCGCGAGGAGTGGGAACTCCTGAACAATTCGCAGTTCGGCCTGCTCCACGAGGTCGGTCCGCGCCAGCGCATCCCGACCCGCGGCGGCCCGCCCACCCCGGATGATCTCGACGAGCTGCTGACGCTGGTCTGGAAGAAGCCCGCCTATTTCGTGGCCCATCCCCGCGCCATCGCGGCCTTCGGCCGGGAGGCGACCCGCCGGGGCGTGCCGCCGGTCGTCGTCCACCTGTTCGGCGCGCCGTTCATCACGTGGCGCGGCGTGCCGCTGGTGCCGAGCGACAAGCTGCCCATCGACATCGACCCGGTGACCGGCGCGCAGACCACCTCGATCCTGCTTCTGCGGGTCGGCGAGGGCGAGCAGGGCGTGGTCGGCCTGCAGAAATCCGGGGTGACCGGCGAGATCGAGCCCGGCCTGTCGGTGCGCTACATGGGCACCAACGACCATTCGATCGCCTCGCACCTCGTGACCCGCTACTTCTCGGCCGCCGTGCTGGTCGAGGATGCGATCGCCCGCCTCGATAACGTGCTCCTGGGCAACTACCATGACTACGCCTGAGGCGACGGCCCTCGCGGTGCCCGGAGCGAGCCCGGGCGACCTCGCGCACGCGGATCTCGTCGGGCGCCTCGCCCGCGAGATCTACGGTCAGGGGCAGGCGGCGAGCCAGCCCTTCGCCCCCACCCTCCCCGCGGGCCCGCAGGCGCTCGACAGCGTGCCTCAGGGGTTCGGCGGCGCTCCGCTGCCGAGCGGTGCCGTGGGCGTGCCCTCGGCACCGGCCGCCGGGCTGCCCGCGGGGATCCAGCCCGACCTGTCCGCCCTCGGGGCCCGCGCCTTCGGCGCGTCGCCGGCCGGCGTCCCGGGCCTCACCGGCCCGGGCCTGCCGAATCTCGCCCCCGCCGGCCCGGCCTTCGCCGGGACCGCCACGATCCCGCCGGTCCACCCGGTGAGCCCGCTTCCGGCACTGCCGGACATCTCGTTTCCGGGCGGCCCTGAACTGCACCGGCAGGTCGCGGCGGATCACCCCCGCGCCCAGGCCTTCGCGCATGCGCTCGCCCCGCACCTCGTCCCGGCCGACCCGTCGCAGGCGGGCGTGGACGAGGCGCAGGAGAGCTTTCGCAGGACCGGCCGCCTCTCGCGGGCGCCCGAACCGGCCGCCGACAACCTGTCGGACTATTACTTCCTGACCCTCGGCCCCCGCCCGGCCCGGACGGCTCCCGCGACGCCGCGCGTCGAGCCGAGCCGCGCGCCGGGCCCCGCGCCGCGGGCGCTCTCGCACGGGTCGAGCCCGGTCGCGGCGCCCTTCGACGTGGCGTCTATCCGCCGGGACTTCCCGGCCCTGCACCAGAGCGTCAACGGCCATCCGCTGGTGTGGCTCGACAACGCCGCGACGACCCACAAGCCGAAAGCCGTGATCGACGCGACGAACGCGTTCTACGCCCGGCACAATTCCAACATCCACCGCGCCGCCCACACCCTGGCGGCGCGCGCCACCGACCTGTTCGAGGGCGGGCGCGAGGCGGTGCGCCGCTTCCTCAACGCGCCCTCCAAGGACGACATCGTCTTCCTGCGCGGCACCACGGAGGCGATCAACCTCGTCGCGCATTCCTACGGCCGGGCGCAGATCGGCCCGGGCGACGAGATCATCGTCTCGACCATCGAGCACCACGCCAATATCGTGCCCTGGCAGATGCTGGCCCAGCAGACCGGGGCGACGCTCCGGGTGATCCCGGTCAACGACCGGGGCGAGATCATCTTCGAGCAATACGCGGCCTTGCTGTCGGGCCGCACCAAGATCGTCTCGGTGACGCAGGTGGCCAACGCGCTCGGCACCGTGAACCCGGTGCGGGAGATCATCCAGCTCGCCCATGCCTACGGGGTGCCGGTGCTGGTCGATGCGGCGCAATCCGCGCCGCACATGCCGCTCGACGTGCAGGCGCTGGACGCCGACTTCCTGGTCTTCTCCGGCCACAAGGTGTTCGGGCCGACGGGCATCGGCGCGCTCTACGGCAAGGCGCACCTGCTCGCGGCGATGCCCCCCTGGCAGGGCGGCGGCCACATGATCGAGGACGTCACCTTCGCGAAGACGGTGTACAAGGGCGCGCCGGAAAAATTCGAGGCCGGCACGCCCGACATTGCCGGGGCGGTGGGGCTCGGGGCGGCCCTCGACTACCTCGCGCGGATCGGCCTGCCGGCGATCGCCGCCTACGAGCACGACCTGCTGGACTATGCGCAGGCCGGTCTTGCCGACGTGAAGGGCCTGCGTCTGATCGGCACGGCCCGGGAGAAGGCGAGCGTGATGTCCTTCGTGATCGAAGGCCAGGAGAACGAGGCGGTCGCCCACCACCTCGATGCCCGCGGCATCGCGGTCCGTTCGGGCCATCACTGCGCCCTGCCGGCGCTCCGCCGGTTCGGGGTCGACCAGTCGGTGCGGGCATCGCTGGCCTTCTACAACACCCGCGCGGAGGTCGACGCCTTCCTGACGGCGCTGCACACCCTGCCGCGGCACTGACCCCGGGGGCGATCGGATCCGTGCCGCGCTCGTCCTCTGCAGGGCGGCGACGCGATCTCGGGTCTTGCCCATGGGTCTCAGGACGGGGCGCGGGTCCCCTCGCCCGTGCGGGCTTGCCAGGAACAGATCTCGGGCGAGCCCGAGCTCTGTGGGAGGCGCACGCGCAGCGGTGTGGACCTCGTCGCCCGCACGGGGCGACGAGGTGGGGCAGCCGTCGGCGTCAGCCTCACGCCACCGCCGGCCGGAGGTGCCGCGTCCGCACCGTACCGTCGATGGCCCGTAGCGCGCCGAGTACCGCGTCCGCCTCGCCAGGCCCCACCGACGCGTCCACCACGACGTAGCCGTACTCGCCGTCCGTCTGCAGGTACTGCGCGTCGATGTTGAGCGACCGGCCCGAGAAGACCGCGTTGATCTGCCCGAGCACGCCGGGCACGTTCCGGTGGACGTGGAGGAAGCGGGCGCCGGACCGGCGCGGCGGCAGCTGAACCTGCGGGAAATTCACCGCGCCGAGCGTCGAGCCGGTCTGGGCGTAGTCGACCAGCTTGCGGGCCACCTCCGCGCCGATGCGGTCCTGCGCCTCCTCCGTCGAGCCGCCGATATGCGGGGTGAGGATGACGTTCGGCAGCCCCTGCAGGGGCGAGACGAAGCGCTCCGCGTTGGAGGTGGGCTCGACCGGGAAGACGTCGATCGCGGCTCCGGCGAGATGGCCGTCGCGCAGGGCCGCCGCCAGGGCGTCTAGGTCCACGACCGTGCCCCGGCTGTTGTTGATGAGGTAGGCGCCGGGCTTCATCGCGCGGATGCGCTCCGCGCCCATGAGCCCGTGGGTCAGCGGCGTCTCCGGGACGTGCAGGCTGACCACGTCGCTGGCGGCGAGCAGCGCGTCGAAGCTCTCGGCCGGCTCGGTGTTCCCGTGACGCAGCTTGTCGGTCAGATCGTAGAAGATCACGCGCATGCCCATCGCCTCCGCGAGGTTCGAGAGCTGCGCGCCGATGTTTCCGTAGCCGACGATCCCCAGCGTCTTGCCGCGCACCTCGAAGGCGCCGGAGGCCGACTTGTCCCAGCCGCCGGCATGGGCGGCGATCGAGCGCGGCAGGATGCGCCGGAGCAGCATCACGATCTCGCCGATCGTGAGTTCGGCGACGCTGCGCGTGTTCGAGAACGGCGCGTTGAAGACGGGCACGCCCCGGGCGCGCGCCGTCTCGAGGTCGACCTGATTGGTCCCGACGCTGAAGCAGCCGATGGCGGTGAGATCGGGCAGGGCGTCGAGCAGCGCGGCGGTGACGTGCGTGCGGGAGCGGATGCCGAGGACGGTGACGTCGGCCAGATCCCGGGTATCATCGGGGCTGACGGCACGAGGCAGCTGGCGGATGTCGCCGATCCCGGCCTGCGTGAAGATCCTGGACGCCGTCGGCGCTATGCTTTCGGTCAGAACGACGCGCTCGGTCGACACGGTCTGTGCTCCTTCCACGGACGGGATGCGATCCGCGACCTTGCCGCTGGCGTCGCGGAGCGGCAAGGTCGGGAGGGGCATGCGCCCGGCTCCTGCGCCCGGCTCCTGCGCGCGGCTCCTGGGCGCGCCGGTCCCGGACCGGAGCGCCCTTTGCGGGCCGTCCGCCCCGGCCCCCGCGGCGGACGGTCCCCGTCCGTCGTCTCGACGCCGGGCGTGAGGCCTGCCAGTGTCCACCTCCCGGCGGCCGCGGCCGCGGAGCGACAGGTGCATCATGACCGGATCGACAGCCCGGGCCGTCATCGTCCAGCCGGGCGGCGGCTTCGACAAGGTGACCTTCGGGGAGCGGCCGGTGCCCGAGCCGGGGCCCGGCGCGATCACCGTCCGCCTGCGGGCGAGTTCCCTCAACTATCACGACTATGCCGTGGTCAGCGGGATGTGGGGGCCGAGCGAGCCGCGCGTCCCGATGTCGGACGGCGCCGGCGAGGTCGAGGCCGTGGGACCCGGCCCGAACGACTTCGCGGTCGGCGACCGGGTGGTCAGCACGTTCTTCCCGACCTGGACCGAGGGCACGCCGCGGGTCGAGGGCTTCGCCACCGTGCCGGGCGACGGGGTCGACGGCTATGCCCGGGAGCGGGTCACCGCGCCGGCCAGCGCCTTCACCCACGCGCCGAAGGGCTGGGACCACGCCGAGGCGGCGACCCTGACCACCGCGGCGCTCACCGCATGGCGCGCGCTCCACGCCGATGCCGGCCTGAAGAGCGGCGACGTCGTGCTGGTGCAGGGGACCGGCGGCGTGTCGCTGTTCGCCCTGCAATTCGCCAAGGCGGCGGGGGCCACGGTGATCGCCACCTCGTCCAGCGACGACAAGCTGGAGCGCCTGCGCGGGCTCGGCGCCGACCACGTCATCAACTACCGCGCCGACCCGGCCTGGGGCGAGACCGCCCGGCGGCTGACCGATGGGCGCGGCGTCGACCACGTCGTCGACGTCGGCGGTCCGGCGACGCTGGAGCAGTCCATGGCCGCCGTCCGCGTCGCCGGCCACATCTCGGTGATCGGCATCCTGTCGGGCGTGGCCGGGGAATTGCCCCTGGTGCCGGCGCTCCTGAAGCAGATCCGCCTGCAGGGCGTGCTGGTCGGCAGCCGCCGCCACCAGATCGAGATGGTCCGCGGCATCGAAGCCTGCGGCCTGCGGCCGGTGGTCGACAGCCGCTACCCCCTCGACGAGCTCGTGGCGGCGTTCCGCCACCAGGAAAGCAACCGCCACTTCGGCAAGATCTGCATCGCGATCTGAGCGGGACTGAAGGGGTCTGGCCGGTTCAGCGGACGGCGATCCCGAGCGTCCTGGGCAGCGCGACCGTCCGGGATGCCTCCGGCTGGCCCGGCCGGGCCAGCATGTGCGAACAGCCGTTCTCGCAGAAGGCGCGGAGCGTGCGCCGGTCGAGCCCGATATCGCTCAACATATCGTCGTCGAGGGCCGATAAGATGCGCATGTTTCGCGCGGTGATGCGGTTTTTTCGAATGTATTTAACGAACGAGAGGATCATGATCTGGTCTCCGTTGTGCCAAAAAATCGGTTCTTTATCCAATTTCGGCCGGATCAGTGTCGATGAATCGTCTCTTTCTCGCATCATCTGTTCAGGTTACTGCGTGTTGTCGAAGTAGACTTGTTTGCCGGGGGCGAGCCTGTTGCGGCCTGCCGCCTGACAGGGCAGGCTCTGCCGGTCCAGACGACGCCCCTCCGTCCCGCACGGGAAACCGAGGACGGCTCTACACACCCGCGATCGGCTGCGGGCAGAGCAGGAGCAGGCGCATCAACTCGGCCTGGCGGCGCGTCCCCGTCTTCTCGAAGAGGTGACGCAGGTGCACGCGTGCCGTGTTCCGGGTGATCTGGCGGCGCGTCGCGCTCGCCGCGAGGTCGTTCCCCGCCAGGATGTCGATGGCCAGGGCCGCCTCCGCGGGGGTAAAACCGAACTGGTCCTGCAGAACGCCGGGATCCGGCAGGCGTGGCGCCGCGGGGTCGATGAGGCGCAGGAGAACCGCGCCCTCGGCGATCGGGCGGAAGGCCCCGGGGATCGCGCAGGCGGCGACCAGGAGTGTCCCGTCGGGGCCGTCCAGGCGCACCGCGGCGCCGCGCTGGCCGGCGGCGCAGCGGTCGATGACGCGGCGGAGCGTCGCGCTGTCCTCCGGCCCCGCGCCGCGCAGGCCGCCGTGCTCGAGCCGCAGAAGGCCCCGGTCGATGAGGGATTGCGCAGCCCGGTTCAGGAAATAGGGCCGACCGCTCCGGTCGGTCACGGCCAGCCCCTGTTCGAGATGCTCCGCCAGGAGGTGGAGTGCGGCCTCCACCACGAACGCGTCCGGGACGGTGGGGGCGCCGCCGGACTGGGACCGCCGCGCGTGCACCGGGCCGGCCTCCGGCATGCCCCCGGTTCTGCGGATGTTCATGTGCGATTGACTGATCACGCCAGGTTCCTCGCCGCATCGACTCCCCGATATCAGTAACAACCCGTCGGAAATGCCGATTATTCCCGTTTCAGCTCGGGCGCCCGCCGGCCCGAGACCGGAACAGGTCGGCGAAGGCGCGCAGGTCGCGCGGGTTGAGGTCCGACACCGCCCAGTAGGTGAGGTCGCCGAGGTGCCAGCGCTCGATCGTGGACCCGTCCCGCCGTCCCTCGCCGTCCGCAGCCCCGTCGGCGGCGGAGACCACCGTGACGCTGATCACGTGCCGGTCGCGGCGATAGACCAGGGTCGGCACGGGGGTGCCGGCGACGATGTCGACCCGGCCGCCGATCAACGGGAAGCCCCGGTCCGACAGGTCCGGAGCCTCGGGCGCGATGGTGGTCCGTCCGTTGAACCAGGGTTTCACCACGTGCCGGTCCGAGGAGGCGACGTCGAAGGGCTGGGGCGCCGCGAGGCCGCGGAGGTGGCCGGCGAGCACGGACGCGCCCGTATCGGGGGCGCCGCCGGGGCGGTCGAGATAGACGGCCCCGGCGCCGAGCGCGGCGCCGCCGGCGAGACCGAGGAGCAGCGTCGCGGCCAGCACCTGCCAGGAGCCGAGCCGGGTGCGGGATGGGGGCGGATCGGAGAAGCCGATCTGCTCGATCACGCCCGCCCGCAGGGTCTCCGGGGCCGACGGTCCCGCCAGAGGGCCGCGCAGGGCGCGCGAGAGGTCGCGGAGGCGCTCTGCCATCGCCCGCGCCGCGGGGTCCGCGGCGAGACGGCGCTCCATGGCCAGGACTTCGCCAGGGGACAGTTCGCCGTCCGCGTAGGCGCTGAGGAGCTGAAGGGTCTCGTCGTCGGTCATCGCCCGTCCTTCGCGAGCCGTACAAGCAGATGCTGCCGCGCGCGGCCGAGGCGCGACATCACGGTTCCGATCGGGACGCCGGTCACCGCGGCGATCTCCCGATAGCTGAGGCCGTGGTACTCGCGCAGGATCAGCGCCTCCCGGAAGGCCACCGGCAGGGACCCGACCGCCCGGGCGAGCTGCCCCGCCTCGTCGCGGGCGATGAGGGTCGACTCGGGCGTCTCCGGGGCCTCGGCCAGGGCGCCTCCGGTCTCCAGTTCGGCGCGGGCTTCGGGGGCGAGGTCGTCGGCGAAGACCACCGCCCGCGGCCGGTGCCGCTGCAGCCAGGAATAGCCGGTGTTGCGGACGATCGTCAGGAACCAGGCGCGGGCATTGCCTTCGGCGAACCCCTCGATCGCCCGGTACGCGCGCAGACACGCCTCCTGCATCACGTCCTCGGCGTCGGTGGCATTTCCGGTGAGCCAGTGCGCGAGCCGGTAACCCTCGTCGAGGCGCGGCAGGACGAACTGGCTGAAGCGCGCCCGCGCCAGGGTCGTCATGTCGGCGGCCGGGCCGGGCCCGCCCCGTCGAGAGCCTGCGAAGCCATGGGGTCCCGACCCTCGTGCTCCAGACCGCAGCGTTGTGCCACACGATCAGGAACCGGTGGGCGGCGGGATTTATTCCCGCCCCGCGCCGGGACTTTCGGTCCGACGGCGCGCGGCTCTGCGGCCGGGCCCCGACCTGCCTGGCGGCACGGGCCGGATGCGCGATCCCGGGCGTTCGCGTCCCTTCCAACGGGAAGGGGCAGGGCCGCCTCCTCGGAGACGGCGCCTGCCCCTGGATCAGCTCGCGGCTCGCGTCACGGTTCGGTGCCGCGATCGATCCCGAGCCGTCGGATCATTAGCGGCAGACCCGCCGCGGGCCCCAGGGAGTCGGGCGGAAGAAGCAGCGGGGGCCGTAGAAGCGCGGACGACGGTAGATCGGCCGGCAGCGCCCGTACGGGCCGGGCGCCCAGCCGGGTCCACAGCCGAAGGCGACGGTGCTGACAGACGCGGGGCCGGTGATCGCGGCGGCTCCGGCGGGTGCCAGGGGCGCCGCGCTGGCGGAGACGAGGCCGAGGCCGCCGATGACGGCCGCGGTCGCCGCGAACATCTTCACGTGCATCATGATCTGACCTTCTGTTCGATTTGTGCCGGTCGGGACCGACACAAGGCCACGATAGAATGGTCGTCTCGCCTGAATGTGGGCTGACCTCCGCCATAACCGTCCAGAAACAAACATTCCGGAACCCTCCGGCGGCGACTGCCGAGAGCAGACTTCCGGTCCGAACCGGCGTGATCGACGGCTCCTGAGGCGCTGCGGATGGGGGGCCTCGGCCGCCGACGATGACGCCCTTCGGCTCGCGCAGGGGCGCGCGCAGGGGCTTGCGCCGGATCGGGCTGCTGCGTCTTCCGGCCCCCGTTCCCGCGCCTTGAAAGGCGCTCAATCCTGGCCGCCGTCGGGCCGATCCCGCTCCGCTCCGAGACGCGTCCCCTCCCCGGGGATGGCATCGCGGGGCGCCGGGGCGCGGGACCGTACCGGGCGGGGCGCGGGGAGTGAACGCGCCGCAGGAACAGAGCCGCAGGGCTCGTGTTGTCTGCCAAATCTTTTTCACGAGGCGCGACGATGTCGGGTACAGCGAAGAAGACCGACCCCAAGCTGTGGGAGAAGGTCAAGACGCAAGTCACGAAATCGGACAAGGGTGGCAAGCCTGGGCAGTGGTCGGCGCGCAAGGCGCAGATGGCGACCGCCGAATACAAGAAGGAAGGCGGTGGCTATGCCGGCAAGAAGACGGCCGACAACCATCTCCGGCAATGGACCGACGAGGAATGGGGCACGAAATCGGGCGAAGAGAGCGGCAAGACCGGTGAACGATACCTGCCCAAGAAGGCCCGCGAGAGTCTGACGGACAAGGAATATGCCGCCAGCACGGCCAAGAAGCGGGCCGATACCCGCAAGGGCAAGCAGTTCTCGAAGCAGCCGGAGGCCGCCGCCGAGAAGGCTGCCGCGGCGCGCAAGGACGGCAGGAAGGACGGCAGGTCTGCCGGACAGGGCAAGACGTCCGGCAAGGGCTCCAGCCGGTCGGAGCCGACCAAGGCCGAGCTCATGCGCAAGGCCCGCGCTCAGAACGTGCCTGGCCGGTCGCGGATGTCGAAGGCGCAACTGGAACACGCGGTCCACGCCTGAGGCGTGACGCGGAGGGCCATCGCCAGGACGCAAGACGTCCCGGGCAAGACGTCCCGGGCAAGACGTCCCGGGCAAGACGTCCCGGGAATGACTCCCGGGACGCTCCTCGGCTCAAGCGGCCAGTTTGATCGGGCTGGGGATGCTCAGGTCGAGAAAGGATACGGCCTGCTCAGAGGGCCTCGCGCTGTCCCGGTGGCCGGGACGCAGCCCCCCGCGGCGCGGGGGGCGCGATCGCGCGAGGATCTCAGTACGAGCCGAACTTGTAGTTCAGGCCGGCGCGGACGACGGCGAACTCGTCATCGCGGCGGCCAATGGTGTTGTACGCCACCGGGAAGTTGTTGGCGGCGTTGATGACGAACGCGCCCTGGTTGCGGGTGTTGCGGTCGAGGTTGACGTACAGGCCTTCGACCTTGAGCGTCACGGCCGAGGAGCGGAAGAAGTTCAGGAAGGAGTCGGTGGGCAGGGCATACTCGATGCCGCCGCCGACGGCGTAGCCGGTGCGGAAGCTGTCATTGCCGGCGTAGCCGCCGAAGGAGCGGTCGGCGCTGCCCGAGCCGTAGGCGAAGCCGCCGGTGCCGTAGAACAGCACGCGATCGAAGGCGTAACCGATGCGGCCGCGGACGGTGCCGAAGAAGTCGAGGCTGGAGAGGCCGCGCGGGTCGGTGACGTAGTAGCCGGGAGCCAGCGGGCCGACGACGAAGGCGTTGTTCCGGTTGCGACCGAAGTCGAGGTACTGGGCGTCCGCCTCGATACCGACGACGATGCCGGAGCCGGGGGTGAACTGGAAGTTGTAGCCAACCTGGCCACCGCCGGAGAAGCCTTCCTGGTTGCGCTGGTTGAAGAAGGCGGTGGTGCCGTTGCCGTACGGGAAGGGCACGGCGAAGCTGTTGGTGTTGTTGCTGCTGGCGTCGAAGGCGTAGCCGGCGTTGATACCGAAATAGGCGCCGGTCCAGGTGAAGACCGGGACGGGGGTGAAGACCGGCGGCGGGGCGGCGCGGCGCGGCAGGTCGGCGGCCGAGGCGGCGCCGGTCAGGAGGGCCGTGGCGGCGCTCGCGAGAAGAAGCTTCTTGATCATCTGGTCCTCTGTCTCCCGTTGTGCGGGATGTGTGCGGGGCGGACAGAACGACAGGGCGTGCCAGGGCGATAGTGCGTCGCCGCAACAGCCCGGATACGGGCCCTCCCGCCAAGACAGCCAAGTGTGCTGGGGCACATCCCGATCGGGATTGGTCGAAGCGCTCTCGACCATGTGTATCGGAGTGTTTCCGAGAACAAAAAGCCCCGCCGCGCGGTGCGGACGGGGCTGAAGTTCGTTCGTAAACGTTCCCAGGACCAACCAGGAAGCTTCGACATTCACTAGAGCCTACCGGCAGGCGGCCCGCAAGTCCGTCTGCGACCCGAAGAGCGGTTAACATTAATTTACGAACAGCCCAGATCGGTCCCCCGGATTGCCCGCTTGCGCGAGGCAGGAGATCTGCTCCGGTCCGGGAGCGTATCGGATCGTTGCCCGTCGGGTTCGCGCCGGCCCGGCCCTGATCTTCCGGCGTCCGACGGCGGATGCGCCCGCGCGAATAGGGGGCCCGGCCGGATCCGGATCTCGGGCGGACGACCGTGAGTCCGGCCGCGGCCCCATGGACCGATCGATCTCCTGGACCGATCGATCTCCCGGGACGCCGCAGATCTCGCGCAAGACCCGGTGCCGGCTCCCGGTGCGGACCCGCTCCGCCCGGCCTGTGGGGAAGAACCTGCGGCCGCCGCACGGCCGAACGGCCGCGGCTTTCCCGGCGCATATCAGGCCCTATCTGCCCGGCCTCGTCATCGGTGGAGAGTTCAGGAGACGCGCATGGGACCCGTCGCGCTGCCTTCGATGCCGGTCCTCCCGGCCCGTATCGGGATCGGGCATCTGTGCCCCACGCCCGCCGGGAGGCTTCGGTGACGGACACGCCGGCCCCCTACATCGCGGTCGCGTTCCTCTCGGCGCTGTTCCTGCTGGTGGCCGGGCTGCAGGCGGAGGGGCTCCTATGGTAGGCTGCTCCGCCCGGGACCCGTGCGCACCCGCGCCTCCATCCGCACCGATGCCCGGCCGCGCCGGGACATGACATGTCCGCGAGCGTAGCGCGTCGATGTTCGGCTTCTCCCTCAATGCGACCGAGCCTGACAGCGTCGCGCACATCATCCAGGTGGCGCTCGCGCCCGCCTTCCTGCTGTCGGCCCTGGCGACGCTGCTCAACGTGTTCTCGACCCGACTCGGCCGGATCTCCGACAAGGTCGACAGCCTCTCGGCGGAGACCGCCCGGGCCACGGCCGCCGAGGCTGTCCGCCTCACCCGCCGTCTGACCTTCCTGCGGCGGCGCTCCTTCGTGCTGGACGTGGCGGTGGTCCTGGCCTCGCTCGGAGGCGGGCTGATCGGCCTGGCGGTGCTGACCCTGTTCGTCGGGGCCCTGCGCGACGCGGCGACCGCCTCCGTCCTGTTCGCCTGCTTCGGCGCGGCGCTGATCTGCACGGTGGCGGCGATCGCGGCGTTCATGACCGAGATCCTCATGGCCGGCCGCGGTGTGCGCGACGAGGTCGAGCACCGTCAGGATGCGGTCACGACGCCACGGTGATTCCGCATCCGAATCACCCGGGCCGCGCCGGGGCCGGTCCAATCCTCGAATGCGCCCCGCAACGGTGCGCCAGCGGTGCCCCCGTGGCGCTTCGGGGCGTGCGGGGCGCCGTTCAGAGTGCAGAACGGTCGATCCGTGGTCGCGCGGACGGCCATGAACGATTGCGGCGTGCGGGAACCGGGCCTTAATCTTCCGACGGCCTGATGCCGCCGTCGGCTTCGCCTGAGTGTTCCGTGATGAGCTTCGCGATTATGATTGCCCTCGTTGCCGGAGCGCTCTGCCTCGGAGTCCTGTCCGCGCTCCTGCCGTTCGGGGGGCGGGAGGCTGAGGAACCGCAGGACCTGCTCCCGTACGAGGATGAGTTCTTCGATCTGGGCGGCCCGGTGATCGATCTCGAGGCGCGCCACACCCCCTGACCTCGCCGGGAGGTAACCTACGGGATGCCGGATTCCACCGTGCCGGGCGGCGGCGTCTGCCGGGCAGACCAGACGACCCGGCCTGCGGGGTCCCTCAGAGCCGCCGAGCCCGACCGGCCGGAGAGCAGCTGCGTGAAGCGTGCCTTCGCGGTGGCGACCGCCGCTTCGTCGGTGGCGCCGGGAATCTGCTCGTCGTGGATAATGATGCCGCCGGCACTCTCCCGGTGGACGATGCATTGCAGCCGGTAGGGCACCGGGGTCTCGATCGGGGCCATGGCGATCTCCTGGCCGGTCATGAGGGCGGCGCGCCGCCAGAGCCGGCGCGGCGACGCAGGATTCCGGACGGCGGCCGTTTGTCGGTCCGGATGGCGAGGACGCCGCAGGACATCCGGCCGGCCTGGGATCGATGACTGGCTCACCTCCTTACCAGATTCCTTCGGCGCGGGCGGGGCTCCCCGCCGCGGTCTTCGCGGCCGCCCCGGCCGTCGCCGGGGCACCCCGGTGACACGTCTCAAGGCTCTCGAAGCGCGGTTCTCGCCCCTGCTCGCCTGCCGGGTCAGCGGCATCCCGGGCCGGCCATGGGGCCCTAGCCGCGCCGGCGCCCGATGACGCGTGGGCGGTGCGTCGGCCTGTCCGGCAGGCGGGATGGGCTCGATCCGGCCCGGTCGTCGGCCGACGTCCGGGGCGCGGGCAGCAACAGGGGCGGCGGTCGGGGGCGCTCGACGACGACCGCCTCAAGCAGGACCGGCCGCATCGTCCGTGTGGGCCGCGTCACGGGCCCCGGACGTGTCGCGAGGGTTCCGAGGGCCCAGAGCCCGAGGCAAAGCAGGCCGATGAGGATCCCGTCCCAGGACGGCTCGGTCCGGCACATCAGGATGCCGGTCCCGGTGAGGGACGCCCCGGCCGCGAGCAGGCGCGGTGTCGGATCGGCGGAGTTCATGCCGTACCCTCCGTGGCGTTCCCTGAAGACGCGTGAACGGCATCGCTACACTTGTCGGCAACCCCCCTGTTCTCCCCGATGCACACAGCGGTCGCTGTGGTCGGTTCCGGCGAGCGCATCTCGATCCGCCAGCCCGGGATGGGATATCGGCGCCGCACGTCCAGCCGCCCGGCCCGTTGCTCGGCGCGGCGCGGATTCAGACCTCCACCTCTTCGACATGGAGGCCTCCGGCCCGCAGGTGGCTCGGGATCCGGGTGCTGTCGCGGAAGCCGGCTGCGCGCGCCATCGCGTCGAGGGCTGCAAGGGGATCGAGCGCGGAGCCGATCCAGAGGATCGCCCCCGTCGCCGCCTGCATGATCCGGAACACCTTCACGCCACGCCCCAAGTCTCGACCTTCGGACAAGCTCGGGGGGCTGCCGGGTGTTCCCGGCGGAAACGGCGCGGCCCGCAGCTCCCGCCGCCCTAAATGCCCGGAACGGCCTGCATCCGAACGGTTTGCGGCTCGGATCCGCTGCCCGGCGCCCCCGAGTCTTCCCCGAGGCCCATGACCGACTTCATTCGCTACACGCCCGACCTGGAGGCTCCGCAGCCCGATGAGGCGGCGGTCCATGCGGGCATGGTCGAGCAATTCGCCAAGATCCAGGGCACCACCCTGAAGGATGACGGCCACGCGGTGCGCGGGGTTCATGCCAAGGCGCACGGCCTGCTGGTCGGCTCCCTGGAGGTGCTGCCCGGACTGTCCCCCGCGTTCGCCCAGGGCGCCTTCGCGGCGCCGGGGCGCCACGATGTGGTTTTGCGCTTCTCGACCAATCCCGGCGACATCCTCGACGACAGCGTGTCGACACCCCGGGGCCTCGCCATCAGGAATCTCGGCGTTGCCGGCGAGCGCCACCGACACCCCGCAGGTGTTCAAGAAGGGCTTCTCGGCCCTGCTGCGCGGCGTCGAGGCGGTGCTTGAGGGACTCGGCACGAAGAGCCCGACAGTCATCGCCCTCGGCGGTCATCCCGAAACCCACATCCTGGGCGAGACCTTCTACAGCCAGGCGCCCCTGCGCTGGGGCGATTACGTCGCGAAGGTCGCGGTGGCGCCGGTCTCGCCCGAACTGACCGCGCTCACGGGCGCCGCCCTGAACGTCAACGGCAAGCCGAACGGCCTGCGCGAGGCGGTCGCGGCCTTCTTCGCCGCGCAGGCGGGCGTCTGGGAAATCCGGGCTCAACTCCTCACCAATCGCGAGACGATGCCGGTCGAGGACGCTTCGGTCCCCTGGCCCGAGGCCGAGAGCCCCTATCGCCCTGTGGCGCGCATCACCGTGCCGCGTCAGGAGGCCTGGAGCGACGCGAAGGCGCGGGCTCGCGATGACGGCCTCGTCCTCAGTCCTTGGCACGGCCTCGCCGCCCATCGTCCGCTCGGCGCCCTCATGCGCGCGCCGGGTGGTCTATCCCCGCTCGGCCGGCTTCCGGGCCGAGCACAACGGCTGCCCGATCCACGAGCCGGGCAGCGCGGCCGCATTCCGGGTCTGGATGCTTGCACGGGCATGCCCGAGGTCCGCGGCCGATTCGCGCCGCTCCCGTCCGGGCGGGAACAGGGCGGGCCGGGGGCGGTTCTCGAAGGCAAGCCGGCATGGGCCGGCACGTCGAGAATCCGATCGGGATCCAGGAGAGCCATGACCAGCCGAACCGTTCAATCCGCCCTGCTCGCTCTCGCCCTCGTCGCCGGCAGCGCCGGGATAGCCGCCGCGCAGAGCACGCCCAACGGCAACACCTCGTCCCCCGGCGCCCCTGCGGGCGACAACAGCACCGGCAACGGTGCCACCGGCAGCGGCGCAGCCCCGAGCGGACGGTAACGGGGCTCGACCATCAGGATCGCAGTCCGCGATCCTCACAACCGTGTCCCGTCCCGTCCCGCGGCCGACCGGCCTGCGGGACGTTCCGCATCCGGCACCGGATCCCGCAGGACAGGACGAGCCCGGAGCGCAGAGTCCGGTGTTTGGAACGGAGTGCCACTTTTCTAAGCAGCAGGAATCGCCATACTGGCGGCGGGGCCGATGCCATGTGCGCGGTCCGGACCACAACACGGGCGATGCGACCAAAACCGATCCTGCTGCTCACGGGTGAGAGCCCCGGTCATCGTCAAGCCGACGACTGGCGCGACGCCGTCGCGCCGTTCTGGGACTTCACGATCCGCAAGGAAGATCTGTCCGATTTCCGCGGTCAGTCGCGGGTTCGGCACCTCGGCACCGCGATCGTCTGCAGCGCCCGCGCCTCCGGGCTCCGGTTCGTGCGCGAGCGTGGCCTGGTGGCCCGGATGGGCGTCGATCACATCGTCGCCCACATGCGTGTCTCCGGACAATCGAGGGTGGCGGTCAGCGGCAGGGAGCAGGACTGCGCGCCGGGGGACATCTGCCTGTTCGACCTGTCGCGGCCCCTCTCCGCCGCCTCCACGGATTACGAGGCGATCACGGTCGTCCTGCCGCGGCCGCTCTTCGGCGTCCGGCAAAGCGCGCTCGACACCCTGCACGGGGCGGTGATCCGGGGTGCGACGCCGTTCGGCCGGATGCTCACCGACCACCTGCGCTCCCTCAGCACGCACGCGACCGGGTTCTCGGAGCCGGAGGCCGCTGCGGCAGCTGAGGCCACGGCGGCGCTTCTCGGTGTGGCGGCCTTGGGCCTGACGCAGGAGGATGGGGGCGTCCAGCCACTCGAGCGGGCCCCCCTGCTCGTCGCCATCCGGCGCTTCATCGAGGCCGAGCTTGCGTCCACGGACCTGACCGCCGAGGCGATCGGGCAGCGGTTCGGCGTCTCGCGCAGCGCCCTGTACCGGCTGTTCGTCCCCCTCGGGGGCGTGTCCGGCTATATCCGGCAGCGCCGGCTCGCCCGCGCCTATCGGGACCTCGCCGCCGGCGACGGGCGCTTCGCCCGCATCTCCGATGTGGCGTATCGCTGGCGGTTCGAGAGCCCCGCACATTTTACCCAGGCCTTCCGCGCAGAGTTCGGCTGCGCCCCTCGGGATGTCCGCGCGCAGGTCGCGATCGAACCCGGGAAATCGTCGGGCACAGAGCCGGCGGCCCCGTCGGAGACCTGGACCGACTTCTACGATTGGGTTCTCAAGCTGGCGGCCTGAGCGGATTCGGGCTCCGAACCGCGTGCCCCGGCTCCGGCGGGCGCTCTGGAGCCGCGATGACCTCCGGGATTCGGCAGCGGCACCCGCGGGTGTCGATCCCGGCCTCTCAGGGCACCTCCCGTGGCGCTGCCATCGGGCGATCCGCATGGAAGCAGCCGGGATCGCCTCCCCGGCGCTGCGGCTTCAGCCTTGCCCGATCCCGTCCGGTAGCCTGCCGCCGGCCCGGCGGCAGCGTCGTCCAGCCGATGGAGCCGCGCTGCGACGCACCGCCCGCCGGGACCTTCCGGTTCCTGCGGCAGGGGGGCGCCGGTCTGGTGCGTGGGATCGATCCTGGTTCGCTGAATGATGCGGCGTCGCCCCGATCGAGGCCGCCCGCGCCGGTGAGGCGGGCCGTGGCTTCGCCGTGGTCGCCGCGGCGGTGAAGGTGACCGCCGGACAGACCGCCCGGACGACGGACGAGATCGGCGGCCGGATCGCCGCGATCCGGGCGGCGACCGAACGGGCCGGGCCGGGGCGGCGGCGGTCTCGCTCAGGCCGGGAGGATGTGCAGCATCCCGCCGACCATGCCGAGCGCCCCCATGCCGATCAGCCCGACGGTGATGTACAGCCGCATCCGGCTCGCGTCGGCGGCCGACGACGGGGGGATGTCTTCGGGCAGGTCGGACCAATCCATCAGGTGAGTACAGCCGGTCGGGTGGGCGGGAGGCGCCGCCCTAGGCCGGCCCGATGACGGCTGGATGACGGGGCCGCCGCAGCGGCACAGGTCCCGGCTATGCTGCTGCCGCGATGCTGCCGCGATGCCGCCGCGATGCCGCCGCGGTGCGCCGCCGCGGTGCCGCGACGGCTTCACGAGCAGAACGTTCGCTGCCCGGGCGCGCAGGGGGACGGCGCCGCCGTCCTCGAATCCCGGCGTCTCCGGCAGGTCGACGGCCTTCGTCAGGGCCCTGCGACCGGCTCCGCCTCGACCTGGGCCATCGCGGCCCCGCCCTTCGATCGCCGTCGCCGTGGCGGGGATATCGTTGCGCGCGCCGTGCTCCATGGGGCCGCCGCATTGCGCGGCCCGTCCGGTTGCCGCCCCCGCCTGTCGCGGCTGGGGCTCCGGCTTCAGGGGCGGGATCGTGGGCCGGATCCCGCCCCGGCATGAGGCGAATCAGCGACGGTCCGGGGCTCCGGCCGCGCCGCCGGCCTTGTCGCCGCCCGGCTGGAAGCCGGCCGCATTCGGCGGTCCCTTCATCCGGCCGTCCTGTTGCGGCATCTCCGAGCCCGGTGATCCGGTCGTCGTCCCCGTCGTTGCGCCCTTCCCCGTCTCGTCCTTGCCCGTATAGCCGGCCGCATTGGGCGAGCCCTGCATGCGGGGGCCGGTATTCTCCGCGGCCGTGGCGGCCGCGCCCGTCGCCAGGAGGCCCGCGACGGTCAGGCTGATCAACGTCTTCATGTGCGAATCCTCGGAACGCTTCCCCAGGCTGCCTCTACCGGGCCTGTCGGGAGCAACGCGGCCGGACGGATCCCGTTCACGTTCCCGGGATCGGGGTTGCGCGAGCGCCGGGCCTGCGGGGAAATACTTGCTGCGATGCAATATTTCCGCGTCCGAGAAGGCGCGGCGCGCGTTTCGCGGAGTGATGTATTGATTTATCTTCGGGCTTGGGCGGGTTCGAACAATTGCAATCCACGGCAAAATCTGATTGAATATTCGTATACGTCGCGTCCTATCGTGGTGACTGAATTCGCTTGTGGCCTCTCGGGCTGCGCGAGGAGGTCGAACATGTACGCTTTGGCCAAGACCAAAGAGAGAACCGACTGGGAGCTGGTCGTCGTCTTCGGTGGCTGGATCGTCTTCGAGATCGCGATCCTGACGTTGTGCTTGGTGTCGATGTAGACGCTCTCGGAAAGACATCCGTTCTGGCCCGTCCGGTGCCGTGCGGGCCGGCCGTACGCATGCGCTGGGCCACCAATGCTTGGAGATGCTCGGAGGCGCTTGAGAGACATGCCCGTGCCGGGGCATGCTCTGCCGATCGCAGGACACGCCGACAGGATCGGCGCGACGGCAGGGGACGGGTGCATGGCGAAGGCGGTGCGGGCGGGCGGCGATCGCGAGGCGCGTCAGAGACCCCCGGCCGAGGACGTCCACGCTGCGGAACTCGCCCGCCTGCGGGCCGAGGATTCGGCGCCGCGGCCGCCCGGCTGGCAGCTCTCGCTCCAGGCCGTGCGGCGCTTCATCTGCGGTGACGGCGCGACCCCCGCCAAGGTGGTCTGCGCGCCCGCGCTGGTGGAGCGGGCCATGGTCACCCTGGCGACCTCGCGCGCCCTCCTGCTGATCGGGGAGCCCGGGACCGCCAAGAGCCTGCTCTCGGAACTCCTCGCCGCCGCGATCAGCGGGTGCTCGACCCTGACGATCCAGGGCGGTGCGTCGCTGACCGAGGACCAGATCCGCTACGGCTGGAACTACGCGCTGCTCGTCGCCGAGGGGCCGAGCCCCCGCGCCCTGGTGCCGGGCGCCCTCCATACCGGCCTCAGCGCGGGGCGGATCGTCCGCTTCGAGGAGCTGACCCGCTGCCCGCTGGAGGTGCAGGACAGCCTGCTCTCGGTCCTGTCCGACCGGGTGCTCGCCGTGCCGGAACTCACCGACGCGGACGGGATGGTCTACGCGCGCGACGGCTTCAACCTCATCGCCACCGCCAACACCCGCGACCGGGGCGTGAACGAGATGTCGGCGGCCCTCAAGCGCCGGTTCGGCTTCGAGACCGTGTTCCCGATCGCCGATCTTGAGGCCGAACTCGCCCTGGTGCAGCGCGAGGCCACCGCGCTTCTGGCCCGCTCCGGCGTGCCCCGCAGCCCGGATCCGGAGGTGCTCGAACTCCTCGTGACCTGCTTCCGGGAGCTGCGCGAGGCCGTGGATACGGAGGGCACCGGCATGGAGCGGCTCTCCTCCGTGATGAGCACCGCGGAGGCGGTCAGCGTCGCCCACGCCATCGGGGTGAAGGGCCATTTCCTGCGGGGCGATGCCGGCCAGCCGGAGGACATCGTCGCCTGCCTCGCCGGCACCGCCGCCAAGGACGACGCGGAGGATCTCGCCCGCCTGCGCCGCTATCTCGACCAGCGCGTCAGCCGCCGCTCCGGCGCGGCGTGGCGCCAGCTCTACGCGGCGCGGCACCTCCTCACCCCGCAATGAGCGGTCCCGCGCCGGATTCCGGCCGCCTGACCGTCATCGGCGTACGCCACCATTCCCCGGCCTGCGCCGGGCTCGTCCGGCGCAGGATCGCGGCGTTGCGGCCGGCCTTCGTGCTGATCGAGGGTCCGGTGGACTTCAACCCGCACCTGCCCGACCTCGCCCTCGGCCACGACCTGCCGGTGGCGATCTTCTCGTTCCGGTCGGATGCGACCGGCAGCGCCGCCTCCTACACGCCGTTCTGCGCCTTCTCGCCGGAATGGCAGGCGCTGGAGGCGGGCCGGGCGGTGGGTGCGCAGACGCTGTTCTGCGACCTGCCGGCCTGGGACCCGGCCTTCGGACGCCGCGCCAACCGTTACGCCGACCCGCACGGGGCCCGCGCCGAGGCCGCCGAGCGGGCGCTGGCCGCCGCCCTCGGCGTCGCCGACCAGGACGCCCTCTGGGACGTCCTCGCCGAGGCGGCCTCCGAGGCGGAGCTGCCGGCCCGGCTCGACCGCTACTTCGCCCTGCTGCGCCCGCCGGGCACGGACGATCCCGCCGAGGCGGCCCGCGAGCGCTTCATGGGCGCCTACGCGGCCCACGCCCTGCGGGCGGCCGGCGACCGGCCGGTGGTCCTCGTCTGCGGCGGCTGGCACGCGGACGCCGTCCGGCGCCACGCCGCGCAGGCGGACGGGACCCGGCCCGAGCCGGTGCCGCCGGAGCCGGACCTGCGCACCGGCAGCTACGTGGTGCCCTACGCCTATCTCCGGCTCGACCGGTTCTCGGGCTACGCGGCCGGCATGCCGGCGCCGGGCTATTACGAGCGCGTGGCCGAGGCGGGCCTCGCCCCCGCGGCCGACTGGGCGATGACGGCGATCACCGCGGCCCTGCGCGAGGCCGGGCAGGTCGTCTCCACCGCCGACCGCATCGCCTGGCGGGTCCATGCCGAGGCCCTCGCCCGGCTGCGCGCCCATCCGGCGATCCTGCGCGCCGACCTGATCGACGCGGCCCTCGCCGCCCTGGTGAAGGACGCCCTCGACCGCCCGCCCGCCTGGGCGGCCGGCGGCGCCGCGCCCGGCCACCCCGCGCTCGCCGCGATGCTGCGGGCGCTCACCGGCCGGCGCGAGGGACGCCTCGCTCCCGGCACCCGGCAGCCGCCCCTGGTGGCCGACGTCGCCGAGCGTCTGCGCGCCGCCGATCTGGAGCCGGGGCCGGCGCGCCGCAGCATCGACCTCGACTGGGCCGAGCCGGGCGACCGGGCGCGGGCGCACCTGCTGCACCGGCTGGCGCTGCTCGGGCTGCCGGGGATCGCCCGCGAGGGGCCGGACCGCGCCGAGCCCGGCCTGCCGCGGGAGCGCTTCACGCTCGTGCGCCACCCGCACTGGCTCGGCGCCCTGATCGAGGCCTCGCTCTGGGGCGGCACCCTGGAGATGGCCGCCGCCGCCCGGATCTCCGCCCGGGTCGAGGCGGCGCCGGATTCCCTCGCCGTTCTCACCGGGGCCCTGTCCGACGCGCTGTTCGCCGGGCTGACCCTGGAGGGCGATCTGCTGGCCCGCTTGAGCGCCGGCATCGCGGCGGCACACGACGTGGCCGCTTTGGGCGCCGCCGGGGCCGGGATCGTGCGGCTGTATCGGTTCGGCGACGCCTTCGCGCCTTCGCGGCCCGCCCTCGCCCGCCTCTGCGCCGCTCTGGCGGCCCGGGCGCTCTTCGTCGTCGAAGGCATCCGGGAGCCCCGCGCGGGGCTCGGCGCCATCCCGCTGCTCCTCGCCTGCCGCGACCTGTTCCGCGAGGTCGGCGCCGAGGTTGCGGGCCTCGACGAGCTGCGCGGGCCCTTCGCCGCCATGCTCGGCCGGCGCCTCGCCGACCCGGAGACGCCCCCGGCCCTCGCGGGGGCGGCCCTCGGCTTCCGGGTCGCCTGCGGCGCGGCCGGCTCGGACCCGGAGGCCGCCCTGTCCCGGCTGCGCCGCTTCGGCCTGCCCGCGACGCTGGGCGACTTCCTCGCCGGCCTGTTCGCCCTCGCCCGCGAGGAGATCGCCGCCGACGCCACCCTGGCCTCCGTCGAGGGGCTGGTGGCCGCCTGGGGCGATGAGGATTTCCTGCGGGCGCTGCCGTCCCTGCGGATGGCCTTCGCGTGGTTCCCGCCCCGGGAGCGTGAGCGCATCGCCGTGGCGATCCTGCGCCGGAGCGGCCTCGGCGAGGCACGGGCCGAGGTCGAGGCCCTGGCCTGGATGCGCCAGCGCGCCCGCCCGGCCGATCAGGCCGAGGCCCTGTCCCGCGAGGCGCGGGTCGCCGCGCGGCTCGCCCGCTACGGGTTGACCTGAGACGCGACAAGGAAAATTTTACCGCCGCGCCACGGGGGAGAGGACTGCATGCAGCGTTACGAGCTGACGGCGGGATCATCGGCGAAGTTCTGGGAGGCCGGGACCGAGGACAGCGTTCTCATCGTGAGATTCGGCCGGCTCGGCACGCAGGGGCAGTCCAAGACCAAGAGCTTCGCGAGCGCGCAGGCGGCTCGGGTCGAGCTCGACCGGCTGGTGCGGGAGAAGACCGCCAAGGGCTATCGCCCGGCCGGCGACGCCGCACCGGCTTCGGCCGCCGGGGCGACAGCCCAGGCCACGGTTGCCCAGGCCACGGTTGCCCGGGCCGCCGATTCCGAAACCGCCGAGGCCTCGCCCGCCCCCGCCGCCCGGGCGGAGGCGCGCTGCACCCCGGCAACCGGCGGCGCCCCGATCTTCTCCGGCACGCCCCTGCCCACGCGCACCCGCCCCGGCCCGCCCCTCGACGCCGCCGCCGACTGGGCGGCCTTCGCGGCGCGGATCCGCCCGCTGCTGGAAACCGCTCCCGACGAGGCCCGCGCGCCGGCCGAGGCCCTCGCCTCCCGGCTCGACGGCGCGCCGCCGGCCCCCGACCACGCCGAGGCCCGGCACTGGCTGGAGCAGCTCGAGGCGGCCTGCCCGGCGCTGAACCAGCGCCTCTGGGGTGCCAAGCCCGGACCGCAGGGGCCGGCGGCCCGGGCGGCGTTCACCCATTTCGCCCGCTGGCTCGTGGCCCGCTCCGGCACCGGGACGCTCGTGGCCCTGTTCGACCGGCTGCAGCCCCGCCCCTCCGGCCGGTACGGCTCCCTGCCGGTCTCGGCCTGGGACATGCCCACCGCCTTCGGCATCCGGGCCGCCCTGGCCGCCGCCCCCGAGGCGGAATACGCGGAGGCCCTGGAGGCAGCCCTCCGGCTCGCCGCCGCGGAGCCGGAGCCGACCCTCGCCCGCTGGCTCGCGGCGGTCTTCGCGGATGACCGGCCCGGCGCCGACCATGCCCTCTGCGCCCGCGCGGTGCTCGCGCGCTGCGACCCGCCGGATCCCAAGGCCTACGGCAATTCCCACGCCGCCCTGCCGCTGATCGTCGACCTGCCGCCGAGCCAGGCCGCGCCCTGGTACGCCGCGCCGTTCCACCGGGCGACCCTGGCGACCTGCGATGTCGGGGCCGAGGAGGCCGCCGCCACGGTGATCGCCGTCGCCGACGCGGCCGGCGAGCCGGCCACCCCCGCCCTCGTCTGGCTCCTGGAGGGAGCGGTCGGCCCCGAGCGCACGCTCATCGCCCGGGCGCTCCTGGAGACCCGGGCCGCCGACGCCCTCGACGCCCTCCTGCCCTTCGTGGGCACCAAGCTGGTCCGCGACGCCCTCGACGCCGCAGACGCGGCCTTCCCCGACTGGATGCTGCGGGCCTATCTCGGGGCGCTCCATGGCAAGGGGGAGCCCGCCTTCGGCCCGCGGGTCGTCACGCTCGCCGAGCGCCACGGACATGAGACCGCCCGCGCCTGGGCGGCGGCCGACGGGGGCCGGGGCGCGGGGCGCCTGGACCGGTTGCTCGCCGCCGGCAGCGGGCCGCAGGCGGCGCCGGAGGCCCTGCCGCCCGTGCTCCGGGACCCGCCCTGGCGGCGGCGCGGGGCCGCGCGCGCCCGGCCGGAACGGGTGGTGGCGCCGATCCCGACGCCCTTCGCGCACGGCTTCGACCCCGAGCAGGCCCTCGACCGCAGCACCTTCTACTTCCAGGCCGGAACGCTTGTGGAGGCCATGACGGACCTCGCGGCGCGGATCCGCGCCACCGAGGCGGAGGCCCTCTACGACATGCCGATCCCGCCGCCGGCCGAGCCCGTGCCCGCCGCTGACGCGGATCCCGCGGCGGCCCTGGCCTGGCTCGACCGCCGGCTCGACCTCACCCGCGAGCAGTTCACAGGCTTCTTCTACTTCAACTACGGGCCCTGGTTCCGGATGGTCGGGTGGCAGCCCGAGCCCCTGGCGCTGATGCTGTGGGAGAAGACCGGGCCGCAGCGCGCCCATTACGTGGCGTGGCGGCGCACCATCGCGGTGATGCTGTCCCGCTTCGGCGAGCGGGCCGTGCCCGGCCTCGTCCGCCTCGTCGCGGCGGATCCGGCGCAGCTCCTGCCGGAGGTCGAGCCGGTGGACGCCGCCGACCTCGCCCCGGTCGCCGCCCGGGTCTTCCACCGCACCCGCAAGCTCCGGCCGGCCGCGGCCGCGTGGCTGCGCGCCCATCCCCGCACCGCGGCGCTGCGGCTCCTGCCCGAGACCCTCGGGCCCGCCGGCCCGGACCGCGACGCCGCCGACGCGGCCCTGCGCTTCCTCGCCGCCGAGCCCGCGGGGCGCGCCGCCCTCGACGCCGCCGTCGCGGCCTATGCGGAGCGGGATCCCGGCGTGACCGAGGCGGTGGCCGCCGGGGTCGACAGCGACCCGCTGGAGCAGGTGCCGGCCAAGCCGCCGAAGCTCCCCGACTGGGTGGTCCCCGCCGCCCTGCCCCGCCCGGTCCTGCGGAGCGGGGGCGCCCTGCCCGACGCCGCCGTCACCGCCCTGTGCGAGATGCTCGCCTTCTCGGACCCACTGACGCCCTACGCGGGCGTCGCGCAGGTCCGCGCCGCCTGCACGCCGGAGAGCCTCGACGCCTTCGCGGTCGCGCTGTTCCAGTCCTGGATCGCCGCCGGCGCCAAGGCGACGGGGGAATGGGCCCTGCAGGCGCTGGCCCTGATCGGCGGCGACCACGCCGCCCGCGACCTCACCCGTCAGATCCGCGCCTGGGGGCAGGCCGGCCTGAAGCCCCGCGGCCGGGCCGGCATCGCCGTGCTCGCCGGGATCGGCACCGACGTGGCGCTGATGAACCTCAGCGCCATCGCCGAGAAGAGCCCGCTGCTGCAACTGCGCGAGGCTGCCCGCGCCGCCATCGTCGACGCCGCCGAGGCGCGCGGCCTCGACGAGGTCGACCTCGCCGACCGGCTCTCCCCCGATCTCGGCCTCGACGCCCGGGGCGGGCTCGACCTGTCCTTCGGGGAGCGCCGGTTCCGGGTCGGCTTCGACGAGACGCTGAAGCCCGTCCTGCGCGACGCCGAGGGCCGGCGGCTCGCCGCCCTGCCCCGCCCGACCAAGGCGGACGATCCCGAGGCCGCCAAGGCGGCGTCCCGGCACTGGGCGGCCCTGCGCAAGGACGCGGAAGCCGCCGCCGGCCTGCAGGTCACCCGGCTCGAGGCCATGCTGGCGTCCCAGCGCCGCGTCGCCCCCGGGGTGTTCTGGCCGTTCTTCGCCGCCCACCCGCTGATCCGCCACCTCGCCGGGCGCCTCGTCTGGGGGTTCTATCCGGACGGTGCGCCCGCGACGCCGCCGGGGCACGTCTTCCGCCTCGCGGAGGATCTCTCGCCGACCGACGCCGCGGACGACGCCCTCGCCCTCGACGTCGCGGCGGCCGAGGGCGTGGTCGGCCTCGTCCATCCCCTGCACCTCGACCCGGAAGCGCTGGCGGCCTGGAGCGGCTTGTTCGCCGATTACGAGATCGCCCAGCCCTTCCCGCAACTCGCCCGCGAGACCTTCGCGTTCACCGAGGCCGAGCGGGGCGGCGCCGAGACCCTGCGCTTCGACGGAATCCGGGTGGGCGGCCGCCGCCTGCGCGGCCTGCGGCCCCAGGGCTGGTCGACCGACACCGGTGGCGAGCACGTCCATGCGGTGCAGCGGCCGGTCGCGCTGCCCGACGGAACCCGCCTCGTCGCGGTCCTGCGCTTCGAGGACGGGTTCTGGCACCGGCCCGGCCCGGAGGGCGACGGGATCCAGACGCTGCGGACCCTGACCCTGTCCGAGACCGGCTGGCGCGCCGCGGCGACCCACCGGTTCGGCGACCTCGATCCGGTGACCGCCAGCGAGGTCCTGCGCACGCCGAGCCTGCTCGCCGCCGCCGGCGACGCGTGAGAGGGAGACAGCCCATGGAACGCTACGAGCTGGTCGAGGGCAGCGCGGCCAAATTTTGGGAGGTCGGTGTCTCCGGCCCGACGCTCACCGTCCGCTTCGGGCGCCTCGGCACCCAGGGCCAGAGCAAGGACAAGACCTGCGCCGATGCGGCCGCGGCCGTGAAGGAAAAGGACAAGCTCGTCCGCGAAAAGACCGCCAAGGGCTACGTCCGCGCCGACGGAGCGGCGCCCGCCCCGGCCGCGGCGTCCGCCCCGGCACCGACCGCCGCCGCCAGGAAGCCCGCCCCGGCGCAGGCGTCCGGGCCGGCCGGCGAGACGGTTGTCGAGCCAGCCGCGGAGCGGGCCGCGGAGCCGGCCGCCCCGCCGCCCGCCGAGCCCCCGCCGGCTGCCCCGGCGGAGCCCGTCCCGCCCCCGACCCGGCCGCGGTCTTCGAGGCGGTGCCGCTGCCGACCCGCCTGCGCCCCGGTCCGCGCCCGGACGCGGCGGAGGCTTGGCGGGCGATCGCGGCGCCGTTGGCGGCCGCGCTCGGCGATGCCGAGGCCGCGCGCCTCGCCGGGGCGCCGCCGGACCGGGACGGCCTCGCCGCTTGGCTGGACGCGATCGTCGACGCCGCGGAGGCGCGCCGACAGGGAAATCCGTCCCGGGCCGCCACCGGCGACGCCATCCTGCGGCGGGCGCTGGAGGCGATCCTACGCTACGCCGTGGCCCGGGGCGGGACGGAGGCCGTCGCCCGGCTGGCCGACCGGCGCCGCCCGACCCCGAAGACGCCGCGCCCCTACCAGCGCCTGTCCTGGGCGGAGCCGCTCCACCTCGCCCTGCGGGCCGCCCTGGTGCACGCCCCGGAGGCCGATTACGACGCCGCGGTCGCGTTCCTGAATGCGCGGATCGCCGAGGATCACGACTGGCCGGCGGCCTGCGCCTGCGCGTTCATCCTGGCCGACGACCGGCCCGCCCCGCACCCGCTCCAGCCCCGCGCCGTGCTCGAAGCCGCCGCTTCCGCGGGGATCGACGTGACGGCCGATACGGCCTTCGTGCCGCTGCTCGCCGATGCGCCGCCGGACGCGGTGGCGCCCTGGCGGACCAAGCGCAGCTACCATTTCTACTTCGTCTACTGCGCCGTCGACGCGGCCGAGGCGGCCGCGACCCTGCTGGCGGTGGCCCGCGCCGCCGGGCAGCCGGCCCTGCCGCCCCTCGACTGGCTGCTGCACTACGCCACCGACGACCAGCGCCGGACGGTCGCCCTGGCGATCCTGTCGACGGGGGAGGCCGGCGCGCTGCCGGCCCTGCTGCCCCATCTCCACGAGAAGCCCGTCGCGGCGGCCCTCGACGCGGCACTGGAGGCCGATCCCGCCGCGATCCTGCCCCGCTGCCTCGCCGCCCTCGCGGGCGGCCGATCGGAGCCGGCCCTGCGCGCCCGGGTGAACCGGGCGCTCGATATCCACGGGATCGACCGGGTCCGCGGCTGGCTCGCGGCGTCGGGCGGGCGTGGAGGGGGGATCCTCGATGCCCTGGCGGAGGCCCGCGCCGTGCCCCTCGCGGAGCCCGCCGCCTGGCCGCGGGTGCTGCGTGACCCGCCCTGGCGGGCCAAGGCCCGGACCCGGGACGACCTCGTCCTCGCCCTCACGCCGCTGCCGACGCCGTTCGCGCATGCGGTGCCGGAGGTGGCGCCGAGCTACTGGCGGGAGCGGAATGCCGTGACCCTCAATGGCCTGGAGGCCCTGCCGGCCTTCGTCACGGCCGCCGAGCTGGCCCATCCGACGCAGGGCTGGAGCCGGATCCCGCCCCCGCTCTCCGAGCCGCCGCGCGACGACCCGCCGGCCCTGATCGCCTGGGTCGCCGCCCGCGTCGCCCAGATCGACGAGGCCTGCCGCTACTGGGCGAACTCGCCCTATCGCCAACTGGTCGGCAGCCTGGAGCGGCAGCCCGAACCCCTGGCGCTCGCCCTCTGGGCCCAGTCGCGCGTCGTTGCGGGATGCTTCCACGTCTCGCAATGGCCGGAGATCGTGTGGGAGATGCTTTCGCGGTTCGGCGAGCGGGCGATGCCGGGTCTCGTCGGGCTGGTCGAGGCCGATCCGGTCGGGCTCCTGCCGGCGGTCCTGGCGGTGGACGATGGCCGTCTCGCCGTGCCTGCCGCCCGCGCCCTCACGAAGCTCAAGAAGGCCCGCGAGCCGGCCCTGGCGTGGCTGCGCCGCCATCCCGAGACCGCCCTCATCCGCCTGCTGCCCGACGCCGTGGGCCGGCCCGGGGCGCTGCGCGACGCTGGCGAGCACGCCCTGCGCGTGCTGGCGCAGGACCGGGCGGACGGCCGCGCCATCATCACTTCCGTGGCTGCGCGCTACGCGGACCAGGCACCGGACGTGACGGAGGCGGTCGCGCAGGTGCTCGACCGCGATCCCCTCGCCCGCGTCCCCGCCAAGGTCGGCAAGCCGCCCGCCTGGGTCGTGCCGTCCATGCTGACCCGCCCGCGTCTGCGGGACGGGACCGCCCTGCCGGACGCGGCGATCCTGACCCTCTGCGAGATGCTGTCCTTCACCAACCCGGACGCCGTCTATGCCGGCGTGCCGATGGTCCGCGAGGCCTGCACCGAGGCGAGCCTCGCGGCCTTCGCGTGGGACCTGTTCTCCGCCTGGATCGCCGCCGGGACGCCCTCGAAGGACGGCTGGGCCCTGCGCGCGCTGGGCTGGTTCGGCACCGACGCCACGGCCCGCGACCTGACCCGCCTGATCCGCCGCTGGCCCGGCGAGGCCGCCCACGCCCGCGCGGTCACCGGACTCGACGTGCTGGTCGATATCGGCACCGACGTCGCGCTGATGAACCTCAACGGCATCGCCGAGAAGCTGAAGTTCAAGGGGCTCCAGGAGAAGGCCCGGCAGAAGATCGCCCAGCTCGCCGAGGCCCGCGGCCTCACCCCCGAGGAGCTGGCCGACCGGCTCGCCCCCGACCTCGACCTCGACGAGCGCGGCGGCCTCGACCTCGATTTCGGCCCCCGCGGCTTCCGGGTCGGGTTCGACGAGACCCTGAAGCCCTGGGTCCGGGACGCCGCCGGCCAGAGGCTCAAGGACCTGCCCAAGCCCGCCAAGGCCGACGATGCCGGCAAGGCCGCGGCGGCGGTGGCCCGCTGGGGTGCCCTGAAGAAGGACGCGCGGGCCGTGGCGAGCCTGCAGGTGGCCCGCTTGGAGGCGATGCTCGCCGGCGCCCGCCGGGTCCAGCCGACGGTGTTCGGCCCCTGCTTCGCCGCCCACCCGCTCGTGCGCCACCTCGCCCAGCGCCTCGTCTGGGCCACCTTCGCGGATGCCGACCCGCGGACCGGCCCGGGCCTGACCTTCCGGGTGGCCGAGGACCTGACCTTCACGGATGCCGACGACGCGCCGCTCGACCTCGACCTGACCGGGGCGGCCCCGGGCCTGATCGGCCTCGTCCATCCCCTGCAACTCGACCCCGGGGCCCTGGCCGCCTGGGGGGCGCTGTTCGGCGACTACGAGATCGTCCAGCCCTTCCCGCAGCTCGCCCGCGAGACCTACGCCTTCACGGAGGCCGAGGCGGCCGCATCGACCACGAGCCGCTTCGCCGGGACAGTGGTGGAGGCCAACCGCCTGCGCGGCATGGCCGCGAAGGGCTGGCCCCTCGGGTCACCGCAGGATGGCGGTGTGGTCTGGTGGATCGAGCGCGCCGTCACCTTCCCGGGGGGCGCCGCCGGCCAGGCCTCGCTGATCTTCTCGGAGGGCCTGTTCACCGGCGCGGTGGAGTTCGAGGACCGGGAGCAGACCCTCGGCGACCTGACCCTCGGCTCGCCCTGGAGCAACCGGACGGAGCCGGGCCAGCGGACCTTCGGCGCGCTCGCGCCGGTGACGGCGAGCGAGCTCCTGCGCGGACCGAGCCTCCTCGCCGGGACGCGGCTGCGGTGAGCCTCGACCCCGTCACGCGCTGGCGGCTCATCCTGGGCGAGGCGGCGGAGTCCGCCTGCGCGGGGGCCGGCTGCGCCCTGTCGGGGGAGGCCGCCGCCATGGATCAGGCCCTCGACTGGCTCTACGGCCGCGACGCCGAGGGGACGGCGCGGGGGGAGCGGCGCCAGGGCGGCCGCGAGGGCTCGACCCTGACGGTGCCGGGCTGGATCAACGCGGTCCACACGCTCTTCCCCCGCGAGACCATCGAGCGGCTGGAGCGCGACGCGATCGAGCTCTACGCCATCGACGACGTGGTCACGAACCCCGAGGTGCTGGCCCGGGTCGCGCCGAACGAGACGCTGCTGAAGGCGGTCCTGCGCACCAAGCACCTGATGGCGCCCGACGTGCTGGTGATGGCCCGCAAGCTCGTCCAGGAGGTGGTGCGGCAGCTGATGGAGCGGCTGGCCCGGGACCTCGCGGTGGCGTTCTCGGGGGTGCTCGACCGGCGGCGGCACACGCGCCTGCCCGGCGCCCGCGACCTCGACCTGAACCGGACGATCCGCGACAACCTGCGCCACTACGATCCCGAGAGCCGGCGGATCACCGTCGAGCGGCTGCACTTCTTCGCTCGGAACCGGCGGCAGATGCGGCCCTGGCAGGTGATCCTGCTCGTCGACCAGAGCGGGTCGATGCTCGATTCGGTGATCCACGCCTCGGTGATGGCCGCCTGCCTGTGGAAGCTCCCCGGCATCCGCACCCATCTCGTCGCCTTCGACACGGCGGTGGTGGACCTGACCCGCGATTGCGACGACGCCTGCGAGCTGCTCATGAAGATCCAGCTCGGCGGCGGCACCGATATCGGCGGGGCCCTGCGCTACGCGGCCGGCCTGATCGCGGCGCCGGAGCGAGCGATCGTGGTCTTGGTCTCCGACTTCTACGAGGGCGCGAGCGAGGCCGCCCTGGTCGCTCAGGTGCGGGCGCTCTCCGGCCAGCGCACCCGCGTGCTCGGGCTCGCGGCCCTCGATTCGGCGGCCCGGCCCGCCTACGACCGGGCGATGGCCCAGCGGCTCGTGGCGGCCGGTGCCGAGATCGCCGCGATGACGCCCGGCGAACTCGCCGGCTGGCTCGCCGCCGCGATCCGGAGCTGAGCCGCGGCGATGGCCCGCCCCGACCTCCGCGCCCTCACGGATGACGGCCTCGTCCAGCTCGCCAATGCCGGCCTGGTGAAGCGCGCGCAGCGCGAGGTGGCCGCCGGCCAGGGGCCCGCCCTCGCGGAGGCCGAGGACGGCACCGTCGAGGCGCGCTTCGCCGACGGCACGGTCACGCGGCTCGGCCCCGGCCGGCCCCCGGGCGAGGCCAGCTGCACCTGCCCGGCGAGCGGGATGTGCCGCCACCGGGTCGCCCTCGTCGTCGCCTACCGGGCCGCGGCGGTCGCGGATGGACCGGCGCAGCCAGCCGCACCCGCGGCGGTCGCCTGGGATCCCGGCAGCCTCGACGGCGCCGCCTTCGAGGCGGGGCTCGGCGGCGCGGCGGCGGCGGAGCTGCGGCGCCTCCTGGCGGGTGGGATCACGGTCGGGCTGGAGCGCGGCGCCGTCCCGGCCGCGCGGCTCCCGACCGCGACCGTGCGCTTCCTCGTGCCCGACGCGGTCGGCTACGCCCGCTGCGACTGCGCGGCGGGGGGCGGCTGCGCCCACGTCGCCCTGGCGATCCGCGCCTTCCGGGCGGCCGGGGGCGCCGCCGAGATTCGCCTGGGCGGGGCGGCGCCGGCCGGAGCGGAGGCGGGGCCGGCGGAGGAGGGCCTCGCGGAGGCCGCCGACCGGGTGGTCGCCGGCCTGCTGGAGGCCGGGGTGGTATCCGGTCCGGAAGCCCACGACGCCGCCCTCGTCCGGCTGCGGCGGGCGGCCGAGAGGCGGGGCGCCACGCAGATCCTGCTGGCCGAGGCGGACCTGGCCGGGCAACTCGCGGCCTATGCCGGGCGTCACGCCGCCTACGACGCGGCCGTGGTCCTGGCGCTCGCCACGGAACTCCTCGGCCGCGTCCGGGGCGGGGAGGCCGCCCTCGGCGTCGGCCAGCCCTACGAGACCGCCATGGGCAGGACGCGCCTCGTTTCCCTGGGCGCCCGGCTCCTCGCCCGCGGGCGCGGCGCCAGCGCCCGGGTGGCCCTGGCCGACACCGATACCGGCGCGCTCCTGGCCCTGGAGCGCGATTTCGCGCCGGGCGAGGCCGAGGTGGATTTCGTCGGCAGCCTGCCCGGGCGGCTCCTGGGATCGGGCCTGTCCGTCTCGGGCACCGGCCAGGGCCAGATCCTGACCAGCGTCGCCCGGCGCCGGGCGGACGGGCTCCTCGCCCTCGGCCGGGGCGCGCAGGGCCGCACGGCCCTGCTGCCGCGGGACGCCCGCGTGACCGTGCCGGCCCCCCTGGCGGCGCGGGACGTCCCGTCGATCCTGCGCCGTCTGGCCGAGCGGCCGCCGGCCTTCCTGCGGCCGCGCGACCGGCTGGAGGCCTTCCACGTCTTCCCCGTCGACGCGGTCCTGGGACAGGCCTGGGCACCGGGCGCCCAGACGTGGCAGGCCGCCGTCGAACTGCCGGAGGCGGGCGGCACGCTGCATCTCGCCCGCGCCTACGACCCCGCCGCGCCGCACGCCCTGGACGCCCTCGCGGGCGCCTGCTCGGGGCGCTGGGGACCGGTGCGGCAGGTCGCCGGCCCGGTGCGGATCGCCGATGGGTCCCTGGTCTGCGATCCCTGGTCGGTGTCGGTCGACCGGCTCGTCGTGCCCGACCTCGCCGCCCCGGACGGCGCCGGCCACCCGATCCCGCCGGCACCGGACCTGGGGCCGGCCACGCTCCTCGACGAGGCGGCGGCACTCCTGGCGAACGCCCTCCATGCCGGGCGGCGGGCCTTCGCGGCGAACGCCCGCGCCGGCGGGGCCGACCTCGTGGCGCGCCTCGCGGCGGCGGGGCATCCCGCCACCGCCGCGCGGCTCTCGGCCTTCCTCGCCGCCGCCCTGGCCCCCCCGGGCGCGGAGCCCGATCCCTTCGCCCGGGCTGCCCTCTGGGTCGCCGCCATGCGGGATGATCCCGGGCCGGCGGAGGGCTGATCACGGAATCGTGGGGACGCGGTTGCCCCATCCGGCGCCCTGGGGCAGCTTGCCGCGGTTTCGGGCGCCGTGATTCGCCGGCCGTCCCGTCCCGATCGTTGCGTGAGGAGCCCGAATGCGCGGATCCGTCGATCGTCGCCCAGGCCTGGGCCATCCCGTTCGTCCGGCGCGCGGCCCGCACGCCCACGCGGTGGCATGAGGGTCGTCCGCGCGGCGCGCCTCCACCTGCGGGACGCCACCTCCGACAAGGTCTACAACGTCGATCTGATCGAGAACGAGGCCCTCGGGACGCCCGAGCGCTACTTCGTCAACACACGCTACGGCCGGCGCGGCGCGACCCTGCGCGAGGGCTCGAAGACACCCCAGCCCCTCACCGCCGAGGCGGCGGCCCGGGTGTTCGACAGCGTGATCGTCGCGAAGATCAACGGCGGCTACCGGCGGATCGACGGCCCGGAGCCCTCCGCCGCGTCGGAGCCGTCGGCCGACGGGCGCGCGGCCGTGCTGCGGGCGCGGCTCTCCGCCTGCCTGCACCAGCGCTGGCCCGAGCGGGAGCGCGACCGCCTGCTCTGGCGCATCGGCGAGCTGCGGCTGGCCGCGGCCGCCCCGGACCTGATCGCCCTGGCGCGGGCCCTCGGTCCGGCGCAGGCGAGCTACGCTCTGGTCTGGGCGCTCGCCCGGGCGGCCGGCGCGGAGGCGGGCCCGATCCTGGACGCGATCGCCGCCGACGCCCCCGGAAGCGTCGTCCGGGACCTCGCCCGCTTCGCCCTGGCCGCCCCGCTCACCGGGGCGTATCGCCCGCCGGAGGCCGAGCCGGACCTGCCCGGCATGGTCGCCCGGCCGGCCGAGGCGGGCGACGTCGACGGCCTGTGCGGGGCGCTGGACGGCCTCGCCCGGCATGATCCCGGCCGGGTCGGGCCGGCCCTGGTGGCGCTGGGCCGGCTTGCCCAGGGGCGGCCCGCGCTGCACGCGACGCTCTGCGCCGCCCTCCTCCGGCTGCCGGCGCGGCCGCCCTACCTGATCGGCCTGCGGCGCCTGTTCAAGCACGCCGAGATGGCCGACGATGCCGCCCTGTTCGGCGCCGCCGCCCAGCGCTTCGAGACCGCGCAGGCGATGTACCAGGCCGGCCGGAGCCACGCCTACGTCCCCGACCTCCGGCGCTACGTCGCGGTGGACGCGGCGCGCCACGGCCCGGAGGCGCGGCTCGGCCTGTCCACGGCCACCCGCGCCTACATGAAGCGGCGGATCTGGCGCGCCCTGCGCAAGCGCGGCGCCGTCGGGGACCCGGCCTTCACCGCGCTGGCGACGGGCTTCCTGCTGGCCCTCGGGCCGGAGGATCTCGACCCCCCGACCCGCTGGACCGCCTGGGGGCGCAAGCCGGACGGGACCTGGGGGCGGCAGGCGCGGGCACGGGGACCGCTCGGCCGCAACTGGACGGCGAGCCAGCTCCTGTACCGCCACGCCCCGGAGGCCCGGCCGCGGACGGGATCGCTGACCTTCCTGGAGACCGGCGCCGTCGATCCCGACCGGCGCGACGAGGCCTTCCCGGATCTCTGGAGCGCCCGTCCGGACCTGGCGCTCCGCCTCGCCGCGGAGGGGCGGATCGAGCCGGTGGCGCGGCTGGGCCTGCGGGTGCTGCGCGCGGGCCCGGAGGCCTGCGCGGCTCTGGACGCCGCTGCGATCGGGCGCCTTCTGGCGGCCCCGCACGACGCCGTGCGGATCTTCGCCTTCCAGATCGCCCAGGCGCGCCTCGCCGCCGGGATCGCCGATTCCGCCGACCTCGCCGCCCTGGTGGCGGCGCTGCTGGCCGCAGCCCTGCCGGAGGCGCGGGCGCTTGCCCTGCGGCGCCTCGAGGCCGGGGTGCCGGTCGTCTGGTCGGATCCGGACCTCGCCGCCGCGCTGCTCACGAGCCCGGAGCCGGATGTCCAGGCGGCGGTCCCGGGGCTCGCCCGGGCGCTGCCCCCAGGGCTCGCGGCGCCCCTGGTCGCGCGGCTGGTGGCGTGGCTGCGGGCGATGCCGCCGGAGCCCGACGCCGCCGCGACGGCCGCGATCCGGGGCCTGCGCGCCGCCCTGCCCCTCCTGTGGCCGGGCCACGACCTGCCGGTGCAGCCCGAGACTGCCGCCGCCCTGATCGCGCACCCGGCCGCTGCCGTCCGATCGGCCGGACTCGCGCTCCTGGCGCAGTCTCCTGCCGGAGCCGACGGCCTGCCCCCGGAAAGCTGGGACGCGCTGATCGGCACGGGCTCCGAGGACATCCGGATTGCCGCCCTGGTCCTGCTGGCGCGTCTCGACGACGCGCGGCTCGGACCCTACGCCGAGCGGATCGTCGCCTTCGCCAGCGGGCCCGGCAGCGCCGTCCGGCAGGCCGCCCGGCCCCTGGTGGCGCGCCTCGCGGCGGCGGATCCGGGTCTCGCTCCCCGCCTCGCCCGGGAGCTGATCGGCAGCCTGTTCCGCGCGGCCCCCGACGACGCCTACGCCGCCGACGTCGTGGCCCTGCTGCGCGAGGCCCTGCCGGGGGAATGCGCCGCCCTCGACGACGGCACCCTGTGGCGCCTGCTGCAGGCCCGCGCCGACGGCGCCCGCCGCCTCGGCGCCGCCCTCCTGCCCGACCGCCACCCCGCGGCCTTCAGCGTCCGCCAGATCGCCCGGCTCGGCGGCCACCCGTACCGGGCGGTGCGGGACTGGGCGATGGCGGCCTTCGCGGCCGACCCGGCCCGGTTCCAGGCCGCGGCGGCCGAGGCCGTGCTCCTCGTGGAGAGCGACTGGCCCGACACCCTCGCCTTCGCCCGCAGCTTTTTTGAAACGTGGCCGGAGGCTGCCTGGACGCCCGGCGCGCTCGCCGTGGTCACCGACAGCGTCAAGCCGGAGGTTCTGGCCTTCGCCCGCCATCTCCTGCGCAGCCGGCTCCGGCCCGAGGATGCGGAGGGGCAGGTGCTGCGCCTGCTGGAGCACCCCGCTCCGTCCATGCATCTCCTGCTCACCGAACTCCTGACCGAGCAGGCCGTGGCGAGCGAGGCGGCCTTCGCGCGGCTGATCCCCCTCGCCCGCATCGTGATGCTGCAGGTGCTGCGGGGCCGGGTCGCCAAGGATCGGATGGCCGCCTTCCTCCGGGCCGAGGCCCTGCGTAGCCGCGCCCGCGCCGAGGCGCTGCTGCCGCTCTTCGCCGATCTCACCCTGAGCGGCACGGCCCGGGACCGCAGCGCCGCGATCCTGGCGCTGCGCGACATCGCCGAGGCCCATCCCGGCCTCGCCGTGCCCCTCGTCCGGCGGCCGCCGGAGGCGCGGGGGCCCATCTCTCCCTCGGCACCCGTCTCGGAAGGGGCTCGATGAACTTCGTCCATCGCTACCTCGGCGAGAGCCGGGCCGTCTCGGATGCGGACGCGACCCGGCTCGGCTTCGTCCCCGACACGTTGCGCGAGCCGACCTACTTCGCCGGGACGGTGGCGCGGCACCTGCCGTTCCGGGAGGCGATCTCGGCCCTGCACCACGTCGTCGTGTCGGACCTGCGCTTCAAGCCGAAGGACCGCACTGCCTATTTCGCGTGGCTCCAGGCCCACGAGCAGGAACTCCTGGCCGAGGCCCTCGCCGAGAAGGACAGCCTGCGCGCCGAGATCGAGGCGCTGCGCGCCGAACACCGGGACATCGCGGCCCGCTCCGACGCGGTGATGCGGCCGTTCTACGACGCACGGAAGCGGTACTTCGACTACCTCTACCGGGAGAATTTCGACGCCTGGATCGTCCTCGACCCGGTCATCACCGTCCATCCGGACGAGGTCTTCTTCGAAGCGTTCAGCCTCGACGAAT
Source organism: Methylobacterium sp. XJLW (assembly GCF_003254375.1). Taxonomy (NCBI): domain Bacteria; kingdom Pseudomonadati; phylum Pseudomonadota; class Alphaproteobacteria; order Hyphomicrobiales; family Methylobacteriaceae; genus Methylobacterium; species Methylobacterium sp. XJLW. Next base: position 5,286,442 of record NZ_CP016429.1, read on the forward strand.
CGAGCTACGGGCGCCTGTCCTGCGACCACGACACCTTCGCGCGGATCGGCGACATGGCCTGCGGCACGACCAACATCGACTACAGCCACGCGCTCTACGACGAGTTCCAGAAGATCCGCAGCTACCGCGATACCGAGCTGGCGATCGACCCGACCGGCTTCGCGGTCCAGACCTCCGGCGAGGCCGCCTATCGCGAGGACAAGATCGAGCTGCCGGATTCCTGGATGCGGGGCTTCCTGCAGGTGTCGAGCGCCATGGCGCAGCCCGCCCACGTGGTGGACCTGCACCCGGTCGACATGCACGCGATCCTGACCCGCCTCGCCGCGCGCCGGGAGCGCCACGGCCCGCGCGCCCTGCGGTTCCTGCTCGAGCCCGGCCGGCCGGTCAGCGTGCTGATCGAGCCCTGGAACGAGCGGCTGACCTTCCGGCGCTCGATCTACCGCGGCGGCGAGGCCGCGGAGATCCGCCTGTGGGGCCGGCGGCGCCTCGCCATCCTGGCCCGGACCCTGCCGCTCGCCCGGTCGGTGCGGCTGCACCTCCTCGGCACCGGCCTGCCGAGCTTCGCGGTGGTGGATTTCGGCGGCCTGCGCTTCACCCTCGGCCTGTCGGGCTGGACCGCCAACGACTGGTCCCGGGCCGGGCAGTTCGACCTGCTCGCCCCCCGGGGGGAGGTCGAGGCCGACACCGCCGCCCGCGTCTTCGCGGCGCTCCGGCGCCACCACGCCGCCGGGACCGGGCAACTCGCCGCCGAGACCGGCCTCGACCGGTCGACCGTGGAGGCGGCGCTCGGCGGCTACGTGCAGGCGGGCCGCGCCATGTTCGACCTCAACAAGCGGGTCTACCGCCTGCGGGAGCTGACCCGGGAGCCACTAGCGCCGGGCGCCCTGCGCTTCGCCTCCGAGCAGGAGGCCAAGGCCGACCGGTTCCTGGCGGCCGGGCTCGTCACCCTCGGGCCCGTCGAGCAGGCGGGGGACCGGCGGCGCCTGAGCGGGACCGTGCTGGATGACGGCCGGAGCCTGACGCCCGCGGTGGAGCTCGATTCCGACGACCGCATGGTCGGCGGCACCTGCCAGTGCGGCTTCTACACCCACAGCCGGCTCACCCGCGGCCCCTGCGCGCACATGCTGGCCGTGCGCCGCTTCTTCCACGCCCAGGTCGAGGGCAAGCCGGCGCGGTGGCAGGCGTGAGGCAGACCCGATTGATGCGGCCGCAAGCCTGGCCTATCCTGACCGTGACGAGGGGCGTCGGCCGGGGCGGACCTTGCTTTTCGGGCGGCGATTCGCCGTCCCTGCACCCTGCCCGGCAAAGCGTCACTGGCCCGCTCTTCACTGGGCCGGCACTGACCACCGGTGCGCGTTCGCGGTTTGGGTTCGCTGAACCCAAACGCGCACCGGTGGTCGTGCCGGCGTCGAGTGGACCGGGCCAGTCCCGAGACTTGACGAAGGCATCCTGGCCGACGTCCCCCGTCACGCTTCCCCCCGTCACGCCTCCCGCCGCCCGCGCCGGAGGCCGCCGATGAGCCCGCAGCCCGGCAGCCTGACCCGCCAGCAGCTCTACGACCGGATCCGCGAGAGCTCGAAGGACGAGGTCATCCTCGAGGAGATGATCCGGCTCGGATTCTGGCCGGACGGGGCAGAGCAGCCCAACCCGCCGGAGGACCTGATCCGCCGCCGCGGCGAGATCGCCCGCGCCCTCGCCGATCTGCACCGGCGGGAGGCGGCGTGGCGCGACCCCGAGGCCGCCCTCAAGGAGATGCATCGCCGCCGCAAGACGGCGGCGCTGGAGCGGCGGCGCGAGACGAAGCTGCGCAACGCCCGCGACCGCCACGCCCGGGCGCAGGCGTGGCACGCCCGCCGGGAGGCGGAGATCCTCCATCTCGGCGGTGGCGTCTCGGCCGGCCTCGCGAACGCGGATGCGCCCGCGCGGGGGCCCGCCCCCGGTCTTCCCGCCCTGGCGAGCCCGAAGGCGCTGGCGGAGGCCATGGGGATCGGCCTCGGCGAGCTGCGCTTCCTCGCCTACGACCGGGCGCTCAGTGCGGTGAGCCATTACCGGTGCTTCACCATCCCCAAGAAGGCGGGCGGCCTGCGCCGCATCTCGGCGCCGATGCCGCGGCTGAAGCGGGCGCAGTACTGGATCCTCGACGCGCTCCTCGCCCACGTTCCCGTGCATGGGGCGGCCCACGGCTTCGTGCCCGGCCGCTCGATCGTCACCAACGCCGCCGCCCATGTCGGGCGGGACGTGGTGGTCAATCTCGACCTCAAGGACTTCTTCCCGAGCCTCGACTACCGGCGGATCAAGGGGAAGTTCCGGGGCCTGGGCTACGCCGAGCCGGTGGCCACCGTGCTGGCGCTGCTCTGCACCGAGCCGGACGTGGACGCGGTCGAGATCGACGGCGCGCGCCTCTACGCCGCCCGGGGCCCCCGCCGGCTGCCGCAGGGCGCGCCGACGAGCCCCGCGCTCACCAACCTCGTCTGCACCCGGCTCGACGCCCGGCTCACCGGCCTCGCCGCCAGCCTCGGCTTCACCTACACGCGCTACGCCGACGACCTGACCTTCTCGGCCTCCGGCGCGGCCGCCGGGAAAGTCGGCGCGCTGCTCAAATACGTCCACGCCATCGTCGCCGGGGAGGGCTTCACCGTCCATCCGGACAAGACCCGGGTGATGCGCCGCGGCCGGCACCAGGAGGTGACCGGGCTGACCGTCAACGAGCGCGTCGGCGTGCCCCGGGAGACCCTGCGCCGCTTCCGCGCGCTGCTGCACGGGCTCGATCGGCACGGGCCGGCCGGGCGGCGCTGGGGCGCGGCCGGCGAGGGCGACGTGCTCCGCGCCGCGGTCGGCTTCGCGCAGTTCGTCCGGATGGTCACGCCGGAGACCGGTGCGCCGCTGGTGGCGCAGGCCCGCGCCCTCGCGGACCGCCACGGGCTGCGGCCTGCGGTGCGGCCGCAGCCGGACTTCCGCGCCCGGTCCGCGCGGGGAGCAATGCCCCTGGCCCGCTGGTGGGCGCCGGCCCCCCGTCCCGCGCCCGAGCCGGACCCGATCCTGGCCGAGGCCGAGGCGGCTGCCGCGCGGGCGGTCGCCGAGGCTGCGGCCCGCGCGGCCGCGCCGGTGCCGGGCCGCAGCGGCGTGCCGGCCTCCGGGCGCCCGCGGTTCGGTACACCCGAGCCGGTCGCCCCCGCGCAGGCCGCGCCCGGCACGGTCGCGGAGGCCGACGACGCCCCCATGAAGCCCTGGAAGGTGGTCCTCGGGGTCTTCGTCCTGTTCCAGGCGGGCGCCCTGCTGCATCCGGCGCTCGGGCTGCTCGTCCTCGTGGTCGCCCTGGTGCTCGGCCTCCGACGCCTGCTGCGCCGCTGGCGCCGGCGCCGGTGAGCCCGCCCCGGCGCCGTCTGGCCGGGCGAATCCTGGCCAGCCTCGCTGCGGCCCTCGCCCTCGCGCGCGGACCGGCGGCCCGGGCCGAGGAGGCGCCCGGCGCAATCATCTTCAACAAGGCGGAGGCCGCGGGGATCGGGGAGCCGCTGCGGCAGGACCCGGCGCTGCTGCGCAGCTTCCCGGCCTGCCCGGCCGACACCTTCGCGCGGGAGCGCCCGGTCTGGCGGCGGGCCTTCGCGCCCCGGCGGCCCACCGAGCGCCGCTGCGCGCGCGAACCCGCGGCCTGCTTCGTGCTCTGCACCCGGTGGTCGAACGCGCCGGCCTGCTTCGACCTCGCCCTCGCCTTCGAGCACCATTCCCTCGACGTCCCGGATATCCTCGACAAGGAGCGCCTCTACGCCCTCGCCTGCGCGGGCGGGTTTCCGGCGGGCTGCACCAACCGGGCCGCCGGGATCCGCAACGGCGGTTACGCGGCCGATCCCTTCCGCGATGCGCCGCGCGCGGACACGGACGCCTGCCTCGCCCGGAGCTTCCGCCTCGATTGCGACCGGCGCGGCGCCTGGGGCTGCGCCCTGCTCGGCCAGGCCTACCGCCTGGGCGAGGGCGTCCCCGCCGAGGCGTCCCGCGCCCGGGCGGCGTTCGACATGGCCTGCGCGATCAACCCGGACTTCGCGGCCTGCGCCTTCGCCAAGCGGCAGGTGGCCGAGATGGACGCGCCGCCGGACAGCGCGGACGACGCGCCGTGAGGTCCGGCGAGGCGGGGGAGGATCCCGAGGCCCTGCGGGCCCTCTACGGGCGGAGCGATCCGTGGCCGGCCGGTCCCCCTGCCCCGGGCCTCAGGCGCGCCTGCCTGTGCGTGGAGGTGGACGAGGCGGACGACGTCGCCGCAGCGGAGCGCTGGATGCTGGCCCATGCCGGCCGGCTCACCTGCGTGCGCAGCACCGGCTGCGGCTGCTGCGTGATCGGCTGGGACATCGAGGGGCCGGCGGCGATCATCGACACCCTGCCGGCGGCGCTGGCTGCGGCGTTCGACGGGCCGAGCCAGGCGGCGGCCCCCCGGCGCGCGCCGGTCGCCTGGGGGCGGCGCCTCTGGAACCGCTGCTTCCGCCGCGGCTGAGACGCGATCCCGGACCGGCCACGCCGCCGCGCCGGGCGCCGGCCGGGATGCGCGGCATGCGACCTCCTAGCGCCGTTCCGCGACGACCTCCGGGCGATCCGGCGCCCTCGGATCCGGCCTCCGCCCCGGGATCGGCCTCTCCGCCACCGCGGCTCCGCGTTCGAGGGTGGCGACCGCCAGGGGCGCCCCCCGGCCGCGCAGGGCGTGCAGGCCCAGGGGGCGGGCGCGGACGCCGTCGGGCAGCGGGTCCAGCCGTCCGAGGAGATCCTGCGAGATCAGGATGCCGACGCCGAGCGGGCGGCACAGGGCCTCGATCCGCGCCGTCACGTTCACGGCGTCGCCGAAATACGCGATCTTGTGGCGGTCGACTCCGACCTCGGCCGTGACCACCGGGCCGCCATGCAGCGCCGCCCGCAGCCGCGGGACCGTCCCGAACCGGGCGGTCCAGGCCGCGGCATCCGCCTCGATCCGGTCGAGCACCGCGAACAGGCCGGTGACGCAGCGCGCGTCCTTGAGGCCGCGCCTCATCGGCCAGGTGATCATGGCGAGATCGCCGACATAATCGTCCACGGAGCCGCCGTTGCGCCGCACCGGCTCGGCCAGCGTCGCGAACACGGCCCCGAGATACTCCTGGGCGCGCAGATCGCCGTGGGTCTCGGCGAAGGCGGTGGAGCCGACGACGTCGAGGAACAGGAAGATCCGCTCCTCCTGAACCGGCTTGTGGTAGCGGCCGATCATGAAGTTCACGAACACGGCGCCGCCGATCAGGTCGCGCATCCGCATGGCGAAGACGAGGAGGGCCGACACGGCCAGGGAGTAGGCGAGAAACCGCGGCGTGATACGCACGGCCGTGGACAGGCTGTCGCCGGTGAGGCCGAACCCCCAGACGACCAGGCCGCCGAGGGCGCAGCCGAGGGTGATCAGCACCACGTAGAGCAACTCGGCCGCGAGCATGTAGACCAGCGCCGGCAGGCGGCGGATCCGCGGCTGGAGACCCGACAGGGTCAGGGCGGGGACGAAGGCCAGCACCGTCCCGCCCACTGCCAGGGCGTAGACGAGGCCGGCGAGCATCGAGGCCCCGCCGACGAAGAGCACATTGTAGAGGAGGCCCGCCCCGCCGCAGGCGAGGAGGAGGGTCAGGGCCCAGAGCCAGCGGTAGTGCGGAAGCATGGGCTGTCGGCGGGAGAGAGCGTGGCGGCGGGCGCGGTGCGACCGACGCGATGGCAGGGGAGGAAGGCGAGAGAGCGACGAACGCGGCGAAGACTCGGTCTGATTCGGTGCGTCGCAGACTGCCCGTTCGCGCTTGATCGATCGGGATCAATGCGCACCGTCCACATCACGGTGTCGGGCGGTGTCGCGGCCGTGCCACAGGGCGCGTTCGGCCTCGCCGTCGTGAGCGGCTCCTGGGCGAGGGACCGATCCGGGCTCGGCCCCTGTGGGTCGGCGGAACCGCGTGAATGCGGGATACGGGGGGCCGGCGAGGGTGGTGCGGCTGCCCGCGGCCAGCCTGGTGGGCCCGGCAGGACTCGAACCTGCAACCAGACCGTTATGAGCGGCCGGCTCTAACCATTGAGCTACGGGCCCGGGAGGCGCCGACGGATAGCCGATCCCCGGCCGTCCGTCACCCGGATTTCGCCGCCCCGCGCAGGCGCCGGGTCCGGGGGGCCGGGGCCTGACGGGCTGATTCGTCCCCCGGCAGGGGCGCCCCGTCCTTGATGCGCCACAGGTAGCGCGCCAGGATCGAGCGGTACGGTGCGAAGGCCGACGCCACCGCGCCGGCATCGGCCTGCCCGGTGAGGCGGCGCAGGCACCCCACCGCCGCCACGTCGCCCGCGGGCCAGATGTCGGGGTCGTGGAAATGGAAGATGCCGACCATGTCGGCCGTCCAGGGGCCGACGCCGCGTATGCCGCACAGGATCGCCGCCCGCTCGGGATGCGGCAGGCCGGCGAGGCCGGGGCCGAGCAGGCCCGCCGCCTCGGCCGCCACGATCGCCTGGAGGGCCCGCACCTTGTTGCCCGAGATCCCGCAGGCCCGCAGCAGGTCCGCGTCGCCGGCCTCGAACAGGCCCCGGGGGCTCGAATCCGCCGCCGCGGCGGCCGCCTCGATCCGGGCCCAGATCGCCCCGGCCGCCCGGGTGGAAAGCTGCTGGTTGACCACCTCGACGAACAGGCGGTCGGCGACGCGCGGATGCGCCGGCGGCTCGATCCGGATCGGACCGGCCTGAACGAGGGCGGCCTGCAGCGCCGGATGGGCGCGCGCCGCGTCCAGGAGATGGGCGTAGATCGCGGGATCGAGCATCGCCTCAGCCCATCCGGCCCGCACGGCGCTCCGCCCCTCGGGGAGCCGGCCGGCCTCGCGCGCCGCACCCGTATCCGAGCCGCGGCCCCGTTTCCAGTCCGGCAGACGGGATGCCGCGCAGCGCCATCTTGTCCGGGCCTCTCCGGCCGGTCTGGACGGAACGCGATGGCGGCCCAGGTCTCGACGGCATGGCGATCTTCTTCACCGCGGACACGCATTTCGGCGACCCGCACATCCTCCGCCACCGCGGGGCGCGGTTCGGCAGCCTCGAGGCCCACGACGAGGCCCTGGTCGCCGGGTGGAACGCCGTGGTCGGCCCGGAGGATGCCGTCTGGCATCTCGGCGACTTCGCCGCCCATGCGAGCCCCGCCCATTGCGCGGCGATCTTCGCGCGGCTGAACGGCACGAAGCGCCTGGTCCGGGGCAATCACGATTCGAACCGCGTTCTCGACCTGCCCTGGGCGGAGCCGCCGGTTGAGAGCGCCCGCCTCTCCGTCGCGGACGCGCAGGGGCGGCCGCACCGCCTGTTCCTGTCGCACTATGCGCATCGGGCCTGGCCGGGGCTGTGGCGGGAGACGCGCCACCTCTATGGGCACAGCCACGGCTGCCTCGCCGACACCACGCGCTCCTGCGATGTCGGCGTGGATGCCTGGAACGACCGTCCGGTCACCCTCGACGCCATCCTGATCCGCCAGGAGGCGGCCTCGGGCGTGCCGGAGGAACTCGCGGCCCACGGCCTGCGCTGATGACAGGCCGCCGGCGCGCGCTATCGTCCGCCGGAGACGCGAGATCCCGGCAGGAGGCCGCATCGCCATGACCGACATCCCCGCCCCGCCGTCGGGCTGGACCGCCGCCGCGACGCAGGCCGCGGCCGAACTGGGTCTCGGCACCGATTGGGCCGCCCTCGCCGCGCCGGACTGGACTCGGCTCTGCCGACGGGCCGGCGAGATCCTCGCCGGCCAAGGTCACGCGCCTCCGGCCGGTTGGGAGGGCGCCCTGGCGCGCGCCCTCGGCCGCCCCGATCCGGCGGTGGCCCGGGACGAGCTGGCCCAGGATGAACTGGCCCAGGACGCCGCGAACACCGTGCTCGCCGAGCGGGGCGAGGTGTTCGCGCCGGAGGACGATGCGTGAGGCGGACGACCCGGGCGCGCCTTCGCGCCGGCAGGTGGTTGCCGTCGCGGGGGTGCGGGCCGATGTAAAAGGCATGCCTTATCCCGAACGCCGGCGCGCCGCCCCGAGACCGACCGAACGCTATGGCCCCGGCCCGGCGCCCTCCGCCCTGCGCGTGGTTCCCCTCTCGGGCGGCCCGGTTCTTGACGCGCAGACGCGCCTGCGCCTCGGCCACCAGATGCGGGCGATGTACGATCCGGTGATCGACGAGGCTCTGGATCCCCGACTGGCGGAGCTGCTGCAGCAGCTCGACACGGACCGGGGCGGCGGTTCGAACTGAGGTCTGGGCTGGGCCCCACCTCTGCCCGGCACATCCGCCGGAGATGCGGGAAGAGGCCCCCATCGGTGGATCGGGGGGATGTCACACCGATGGGAGCCGAGCCGAGTCGACGGATCGACCCAACCCGCTTCATATCGCCCAGGCGCCGGCCCGGACGCTTTCACCTAAGTCAAATTTCCTGCCGAATACGGCGGTCTGAGTGTCGAATTGGCTTATTCGACCTGGAGAATCGTCCCGATCAGGCCGAGCTGCCGGTCACCGACAGCATGACCCCGTCGCTGCCGATCTCGGCTCCACTGTATCCGAGCATCCGCGCGAGCTGTTCGCGGGCGCGCCAGACGCGGCTCTTCACGGTCCCGATCCGGCAGTTCATCACGGCGGCGGCCTCGTCATAGCTCAGGTTCTCGATCGCCACGAGAACCAGCGCCTCCCGCATCACCGGGGCGAGGCGGTCGAGGGCGGCGCGCACGTCCTGAAGATCGAGATGGCCCCCCTGCTCGGGAATGCTGGTCAGCCGCTCGGCATAGGTGCCGTCGGTGTCGGCGACCTCGCGGCCCTGCTTGCGGTGCTGGCTGTAGAAGACGTTCCGGAGGATCGTGAACAGCCACGCCTCCAGATTGGTGCCGGGGGTGAAGCCGCCGCGGCCGCGCCAGCCGCGCAGCAGGGTGTCCTGCACGAGATCGTCCGCCGCAGCCGGGTCGCGGGTCAGCGAGACCGCGAATCGGTGCAGCGCCGGCACCACCTCCAGCAGACCCGCCCGGAACAGCTTGTCCCGCTCGCCCTCGGCCTGCGCGAGGGCCGTCTCCAGGCGCGCCAGCAGGTCGGCGAAGGGGTCCGAGGCGGGCTCCGACCCGAGGCCGATCCGGTCGTAGGCGCGGCCGAGCAGGGTGCCGAGATGGGCCCGCACGGCCTCCGGCAGGCCGTGGCGGGTCTCCGCCCCGGCCTCCTCTGCACGATCCGTCACGGGATCGAGGAGCGATGAGCCTTCGGTGTCGGGCATACGGTCCGGTCGTCGGCGAGTGGGCCGGTTGCGCCCATGGGACTGTTTGTGGCGTGCCCGGGCCGCCCATGCCGCAACATGGGTTAGCGCTTTTCCCGAAGGGGGCTCGGCCGCGGGGCCGCGCCGGCGCGCAGCGCCGTCGGGACGGGCCGGCCGATGCCGCCCGAGGTGCCGGTCACGACCGCCGACCCGCCGCTCAGGCGCGCCGATCAGTCCCTGCGTCCCGCGTTGCCGTCGTATTGCAACTGGACGGCGAACCCTTGCCCGCGCCGCGGTGTTTGCCTTCGCAGCTGCAGCCGGTCGGGTGCGCCGTCATGCGCGGCCGACTGGCCTGCGCCGACACGTCCGCCCGAACCCCGCCGAGGTCACCGATGCCAGCCCCCGATCCAGCCCGCACCGCAGGTTCCGCTCCGGAGGGGAGCGCCTCGACGGTCTGGACGCTCGCCCTCGCCACCGCGCTGATCGGCCTCGTCGCCCTTCCGCGCCGGACGGGGCCGCCGGCCCCACGCCCCGCCGACCGCTCCGGAGACCGCTCCGCCGGGCGGGACGGGGCGTGCCGGACATCGCCCTCGCACGCGGGCCAGGAGGCGCAGGCCGTCGCCCGGACCCAGGCCGATCGCGGGCGAGGGGCCTCGACGCCGGCCGAGATCCCCGCCAAGGGTTGGAAGGACATCGCGCTGCGGGCCTATCACGACATCGGCGAGAACCGCCTGTCGCTGATCGCGGCCGGCGTCACCTTCTTCACGCTCCTGGCGATCTTTCCCGCGGTGGCGGCCCTGGTCTCCTGCTACGGCCTCGTGGCGGATGCGGCGACCATCAACGACCAGCTCGCCAGCCTCCAGGGTATCCTGCCCCAGGGCGCCCTGGAGATCGTCGGCGACCAGGTGAAGCGGCTGAACGCGGAGGGCAACAGCACCCTCGGGCTCAGCCTGGTGTTCGGCGTCGTCCTGTCGGTGTGGAGCGCCAATGGCGGGGTGAAGCACGTCTTCGACGCCCTCAACCTCGTCTACAACGAGCGCGAGAAGCGCAACTTCTTCGTGCTCAACTTGGTCTCCCTCGCCTTCACGGCGGGCGCGCTGCTGTTCCTCGTCCTGGCGTTGGCCGCGGTGGTGGCGGTGCCGGTGATTCTCGCGTCTCTCGGGCTCGGCGCGGATGCGTGGTGGCTGTCGCTGCTGCGGTGGCCGGTTCTGCTCCTGGCAGTCCTGCTCGGGCTCGCCCTGCTCTACCGCTACGGGCCGAGCCGGGACGCGCCGCGCTGGCGCTGGGTCACGCCCGGGGGTGCCCTGGCGGCCGTGCTGTGGCTCGGCGCATCGGTGCTGTTCTCTTGGTACGTCGCCCATTTCGGCAGCTACAACAAGACCTACGGCTCCCTCGGTGCGGCGGTCGGGTTCATGACGTGGATCTGGCTCTCGACCATGATCATGCTGGCCGGCGCCCAGGTGAACGCCGAGATGGAGCATCAGACCGCCGAGGACACCACCGTCGGCGCGCCCCAGCCCCTGGGCACGCGCCGGGCACGCATGGCCGATACGGTGGGCGCCGCCGCGGACTAGCGCCGCACCCGGTCCGGCGCGAACGGCCTTTCCGAGCGACCCGCGCGTACGATCTGCGCGAACAACCTGCGCGGGCGCACCGGATCGACGCGTCCCCCATCCTCAAGCCCGGGAACGACGACTTAACACAGGTTGGCGCACGTTTTTCTGCTGCAGGCACAAGCCGATCAAGATGATCCGGATTTCGATGTTCGGATGACGGTTTGGTCCCTGCCGATAGAAATATCCTTGTCCCATTATTTCACCGATACCCCCGGCGGCACCGTCGTGCGGGACGCTTCGGACGCGCGCGACGTCCCCCGGTCCCGTGTACCCGGCCGCGACGCGGCCGAATCTCCGGTCGGGCCCGTCTCCCTCCCGAGGGTCGCCGACACGCCGGTGTCGCGGTGATCTGACCGGAGGGGGACGTGGAGAACCCGTTCGTGCGGAAGATGGAGCGGCACGTCCGGCTCGCACCCGAGGACCGCGCGGTCCTCGACGGGCTGGGGCGCCAGCACGTCCGCCATGTCGCGGCCCGTCAGGATATCGAAGGGCAGCAGAGCGACCCGTCCCACACGCACCTCATCCTCGACGGCTGGGCCTGCCGGTACAAGCAGTTTCCGGACGGGCGGCGGGCGATCGTCGCGCTGCTCCTGCCGGGCGACCTGTGCGATCCGTTCGTCTTCCGCCGGGCGCACATGGACCACGCCATCGGTGCGCTGACCTCCGTCACCGTCGCCCGGATCGCGCCGGACCAGCTCGGCGACGCGATCCGCGGCCGGCCGGCCGTGGAGGAATGCCTGTGGCGGGAGATGCTCGCCACCACGGCCCTCCACCGGGAGTGGATCGCCAGCGTCGGCCGGCGCTCGGCGATCGAGCGGCTGGCGCACCTGTTCTGCGAGCTGCACCTGCGACTGACACGCGTCGGCCTCGCGGACGGGATGACGCTGCCGATGCCGGTGACCCAGCCCGACCTCGCCGATGCCCTCGGCCAGACGAGCGTGCACATCAACCGCACCCTGAAGGAGCTGCGCATCAGCGGCCTCGTCGCCCTGCGCAGCCGGCGCCTGACGATCCGCGACCTCGACGGGCTGATGGAGCGGGGGCTGTTCGATCCGGCCTATCTGCAGCTCTCCTGACCGGCGCGGGCGATACGCCGCGGCCCCGCAGGCCGGCCGAACCTTGCCGCGGAACCGCCGCGGCCGATCTGAGGCGGACCTCCCTCCCGGCACGGGCCCGCGCGACACACGATGCACATCCACCTCGACGCGCTCGGCGGCGTGGCCGGCGACATGTTCGCCGCCGCCCTGCTGGACGCCTTCCCCGAGCATCAGGCCGGCGTCTCCGCCAGCATCCGGGCGGTCGACGGGCGCATCGCCTGCGCGGTCCGGGCGCACAATGACGGGATCCTCAGCGGCGCGCGCTTCGCCGTTTCGGCCCCCGGGGTGGAGCCCGGACCCGCGCCGCACCGACACGACCACCCGGCACGCCACGACCATCCGCATCCCCACGATCACGCCCACGATCACGCCCACGATCACGCCCATGATGACGGCCACGGTCACGGCGATGGCCACGATCAGGGTCACGGTCACGGACACCGGCCCTGGTCGGAGATCCGCGCCGCGCTGGAGGCGGCGGATCTCGCGCCGGCGGTCCGGGCGCAGGCCCTCGCCATCTTCGGCCACCTCGCCGCGGCCGAGGCCCGGGTCCACGGCATCGCGGTCGAGGCGGTGGCGTTCCACGAGGTCGGCGCCTTCGATTCCATCGCCGACATCGTCGCCGCCGCCCACCTGATCGCCGCGCTGGGGGCGCGGAGCTGGAGCGTTTCGGCCCTGCCGCTGGGCTCCGGCCGGGTGCGGACCCAGCATGGTCCCCTCCCCGTCCCGGCCCCCGCCACGACGCTGCTCCTCGAGGGCTTCTCGACCCTCGACGACGGCGTGCCCGGCGAGCGCGTCACCCCCACCGGCGCGGCGATCCTGCGCCATCTCTGCGGCGAAGACCCCGGGCGGGGCCGTCCGCGGGGCATTCTCGGGCGCACCGGCATCGGGTTCGGCACCAAGGTCCTGCCGGGCCTGAGCAACTGCCTGCGCGTCCTGGTGCTGGATGAGGCGGCCGCCCGTCCCGGCCGGCGGGACCTCGCGGTGATCGCCTTCGAGATCGACGACCAGTCCGGCGAGGATCTCGCCATGGGCCTCGACCGGCTGCGGGGTGAGCCCGGAATCCTGGACGTCGTGCAGGCGCCGGTCCTCGGCAAGAAGGGCCGGATGATGGCCCGGATCCAGGTTCTGGTCCGCCCGGAGAGCCTGGAGGCGGCGATCGCGGCCTGCTTCCGGGAGACCACCACGATCGGCCTGCGCTACCATCGGGTCGAGGGGGCGGTGCTCGACCGCGAGGCCCGCACGGTGGATCATGCGGGCCGACCCGTCCGGGTGAAGGTCGTGGACCGCCCCGGCGGGCGCACCGCCAAGGCCGAGGCCGACGATGCCCGCGACCACGCGGGTCACGCCGCACGGGCGCGCTTGCGCCGCGAGGCCGAGCGCCTCGCCCTGACTGTGCCGGAGGAGGAGCGGTGACGCGCCAGAAACTCGAAGCCGTCCTGGCGGGACTCGGCCCCGTCGCCGTGGCGGTGAGCGGCGGGGTCGACAGCCTGACCCTCGCCACCCTCGCCCACCGGCTGGCGCCGGGCACGACCCTGGTGGTGCACGCGGTCTCGCCGGCCGTGCCGGAGGAGGCGACCGCGCGGGTCCGCGCCGAGGGCGCCCGCGAGGGCTGGGCCCTGCGGGTGATCGAGGCCGGCGAGTTCGCCGACCCGGCCTACCGGGCCAACCCGGTCAACCGCTGTTTCTTCTGCAAGACCAACCTGTACGGGGCGGTCCGGGCCGTCACCGACCGGCAGATCCTCTCGGGCGCCAACCGCGACGACCTCGGCGAGTACCGCCCCGGCCTCGACGCCGCCCGGGAGCACGGCGTGCGCCACCCCTACGTGGAGGCGGGGTTCGACAAGGCTTCCGTGCGGGCGCTCGCCCGCGACCTCGGCCTCGGCGCCGTGGCGGAGCTGCCGGCGGCCCCGTGCCTGTCGAGCCGGGTCGAGACCGGCATCCCGATCGAGCCGGAGACGCTGGGCTTCATCCACGCCGTCGAGCGGCTGGTGGGGGGCGCCCTCGCTACGGGGACCGGCGCCAAGCGGGCGGTCCGCTGCCGGGTGCGCGCCGAGGGCGTGGTGGTGGAACTCGATCCCGGGAGCCTGGCGGCCCTCGACGCGGACAGCCGCGCCGAACTCGGGGCCGGGATCCGGGAGATCGCGCCGGCGCGTCTCGCCGGCCCGGTCCGGTTCGCGCCCTACCGGGTCGGCAGCGCCTTCCTGGTGCAGCAGGGGGAGGCCCGTTCGTGAGCGTCGCTGAAGAATTCACCCTCGACTTCGCCCGGTCGGAGCGGATCGGGCTGGAGGAGGCGATCTTCTGCGCCGGCAAGAGCCCTGAGCAGATCGACGCGATCCTGGAGGCCGCTCGCGCCCGGGGCGCCTCGCTCCTCCTCACCCGCCTCGATCCGGAGAAGCGCGACCGGCTCGATGCGGCGGCCCGCCTCGACTATTGCCCGGTCTCCCGGACGGCGGTGTTCGGCGAGGCGCCCCGGATCACGGGCCCGGCCCGGGTCGCCGTGGTGGCGGCCGGCACCTCGGACGTGCCCGTCGCCCGCGAGGCCCTGCGGGTGCTGGCCTATGCCGGCCGGGCTGCCGCGCTCTTCGCCGATGTCGGCGTCGCCGGCCTGTGGCGGCTGACCACGCGGATCGAGGAGATCCGCGCGCATCCGGTGGTGATCGTCGCCGCCGGCATGGATGCGGCGCTGCCCAGCGTCGTCGGCGGCCTCGTGGCCGGCGCGGTGATCGCGGTCCCGACCTCCGTGGGCTACGGCGTCGCCGCGGGCGGCCGCGCCGCCCTCGACGCCGTGCTGGCGAGCTGCGCCCCCGGCATCACGGTGGTCAACATCGACAACGGCTACGGCGCCGCCTGCGCCGCCCTGCGCCTGCTCCACGCGGCAGGACGCCTCGCCGCGGAGACCGAACGATGAGCCGGCGCGAACCGTTATCCCACGCCACACGGCAGGCAGCGCGACGAGCCCCCTCCCCCGCACGGGAGAGGCGACACGCGCCGCCTTTTTCGACGGCAGCAGCCCCGACACGGGGCCTGCCGGCACCGATCCCCACATCCTCGAACGGAGACAGCCGATGGAACGCCGCAGCTTCCTCCAGGGCGCCGTGCTCGGCGCAGGACTTTCGGGCGCAAGCCTCGCGGGCGCCGGCAGCGCAGGTGCGGCCGTGAACGCCCCCGTGCTCCCGGGCAACCGCCCGCAGGACCCGGCGGACCTGCCCTTCGTCATCGATCCCGGCGAGCGCCGGGGCGAGATGCTCTACCGGACCTTCGGGAAGACGTCGGAAAAGATCTCGGCGATCGGCATGGGCGGGTTCCACCTCGGCAAGAAGGCCGTGACCGACGACGAGGCGACGCGGCTGATCCATGCCGGGATCGATCGCGGCATCACCTTCATGGACAATTGCTGGGACTACAACGACGGGCGCTCCGAGCTGCGCATGGGCGCGGCCCTCGCCCAGGGCGGCTATCGCGACAAGGTCTTCCTGATGTCCAAGATGGACGGGCGGACCAAGGAGGAGGCGATCAAGCAGATCGACCAGTCGCTCCTGCGCCTGCGCACCGACCGGATCGACCTCGTCCAGCACCACGAGATCCTGCGCTTCGACGACCCGGACCGGGTCTTCGCCGAGGGCGGGGCGATGGAAGGCTTCCTGGAGGCCAAGAAGGCCGGCAAGCTGCGCTACATCGGCTTCACCGGCCACAAGGACCCGCGCATCCACCTGCAGATGCTGGAGGTCGCCGCCGAGCGCGGCTTCCACTTCGATTCCGTGCAGATGCCCGTCAACGTGATGGACGCGCATTTCCGCTCGTTCAGCCACCTCGTCCTGCCCTATCTCGTGCAGAACGGCATCGCGCCGCTCGCCATGAAGACTTTTGGCGACGGGGTGATCCTGAAGGCGGACGCGCCGATCAAGCCGATCGAGTACCTGCACTTCTCGTTGAACCTGCCGGTCTCGGTGGTGATCACCGGCATCCAGAACCAGCGCGACCTCGACCAGGCCTTCGAGGCGGTGAAGACCTTCAAGCCGATGGACAAGGCGGCGGTGGCCGAGCTGCTGTCGCGGTCGAAGCCCTACGCGCTGGAGGGCAAGTACGAGCTGTTCAAGACGAGCGCGACCTTCGACGGCACGGCCAAGAACGCGGCATGGCTGGGCGAGGATGTGGCAAGCGTGAAGAAGCTCGCGCCGACGATGGAGTAGAGCGGGTCGCAGAAAGGCGCGCCCTCCCTCCCCCGCAGAGGGGGAGGGAGAAGCGGCCGGCGTTACGCCACGTCCTCCAGCCGGATCGGCAGGCTGCGGATGCGGCGGCCGGTGGCGTGGTGGACGGCATTGGCGATGGCGGCGTTCACCCCGATGATGCCGAGTTCGCCCAGACCCTTCAGGCCCAGCGCGTCCACCCGGTCGTCGGGATCGGGTACCAGCAGCGCCTCGACCTCCGGCGCGTCGGCCGCCGTGGGGACGAGGTATTCGGCGAGATCCGGGTTGCGGTAGGCGGCACCGTCGAGCACTGTCTCTTCGAGCAGCGCCGAGCCGAGGCCCCAGATCATCCCGCCCGTGAGCTGGCTCCGCGCGGTCAGCGGGTTGAGGATGCGCCCCGCCGCGAACGCGCCGGTGAGCCGGGCCACCCGGATCTCCCCGGTCTCGGCATGGACGTGGATCTCCGCGAACTGCGCGCCGAAGCCCCAGGAGACGGCTTTCCCGCCCCCGCCGAGGCTGAGCCCGATATGGCCCTGCCGCAGGCCCGCGAGCGCCGTCTCGTGGTCGCCGCCTTCGGGCACGAACGCCGCGACGGTCTCCACGCCCGCCGGTCCGACCGCCTCGGCCAGCGCGATCCCGGCCCCGTCCGGGGCCACGAGCCGCCCGTCCGCGAGGCGCAGCGTCCCCGGATCATGGCCGGCGAGGCGGCCGCCCTGCCCGGTCGCGGCCTGCGCGAGGGTCTCGCGGATCTGCCCGCAGCCCAATGCCAGGGCGTTCATCAGGCTGGTGGTCGTGCTCGATCCGCCCGAGATGCCCGCGGCCGGCAGCTCCGTGTCGCCGAGCCGGACCGTGACCCGCTCAACCGGCACCCCGAGCCCGTCCGCGGCACCCATGGCGAGCAGCGTGGTGATGCCGTTGCCGATCTCGTGATGCGCGCAGGCCACCTCCGCGGACCCGTCCGGGCCCAGCCGGACCCGCATCGTCGCGGCGGCGGTCTTCACCGGCCGCACCGAGGTGGCGCAGCCGAGACCCACCCGCCAGGGACCGTCGCGCATCGAACCCGGACGCGGCACCCGGCGCGACCAGCCGAAGGCCTTGGCGCCCGCATCGAAGCAGGCCATCAGCGGCCGGGTCGAGAACGGTTTTCCCGAGACCGGATCGATCGCCGTGTCGTTGAGCCGGCGCAACTCGATCGGGTCCATGCCGAGCGCGGCCGCCATCTCGTCGACGGCGCTCTCCAGGGCGAACAGGAACGGGACCTCCGGGGGCGCCCGCATCGGCCCCGGCGTGTTGCGGTCGACCCGCACGGCCCGCTCCTCGGTCCGGATGTTCGGGCAGGCGTAGAGGCTCGCGGTCACCTCCGCGCCCTCCATGACGAAGGGATCGAAGCGCGAGGTCACGGTGTCGGCTTCGTGGACCAGGGCGGTGAAGCGGCCCGTCCGGTCGGCGCCGAGCCGGATGCGGTGGCGGGATTCCGGCCGGTAATTGGCGATGGTGAAGCATTGCCGCCGGCTCGGGACCAGGGAAACCGGCCGGCCGAGGCGCTTGGCCGCCAGGGCGACGAGCGCCGTGTGCTGCGACAGCGCGAATTTCGAGCCGAAATGGCCGCCGATCAGGCCCGCCACCACCCGCACCTGCGCGGGATCGAGGCCGAGCTGCGTGGCGAGTCCGTGCTGGACTGCGCCGACGTAGCGGGTCGGCTCGTGCACCGTGAGCCTGTCGCCGTCCCAGGCGGCCCGGGTGGTGAACAGCTCGATCGGGTTGTGGTGCTGGACCGGGGTCTCGTAGCGCGCCTCGATCCGGACGGCCGCCGTATGCAGGGCGGCTTCGGCATCACCGCGGGCGATGTCCTCGTGATGGGGCTTCAGGTCAGCCAGCCGCACGGTCTCGGCGCCGGGCGCATCGAAGCCGCCGGCGGCGGGCTCGGCCGCGTAGGCGACCCGGACCGCGCCCGCCGCCGCCGCGGCCGCTTCCTGCGTCTCCGCCACGACCAGCGCCACGATCTGGCCGGCATAGGCGATCGCCTCGGAGTCGAGGGGGCGGTGCGAGCTGTTGGCGAAGCCGCCGGCCATCAGGTGCTTCACCGGCGCCACCGCGCCCGCGAAATCCCGGTGGGTGAAGATCCCCAGGAGACCCGGCACCCGCCCGGCGGCTTCGAGGTCGAAGCCGGTGATGCGGCCCCGGGCGATGCTGCTGGTCACCAGGGCGGCGTGGGCCGTGGCGGTCTCCGGGCCAATGCGGTCGGAGCTGTAGAGGGCCCGGCCCGTGACCTTGTCGGGGCCCTCGACCCGGGTATGGGCCCGTCCGAGATGACCCTCGTCCAGCGCGCGTGCGTCCATCCTGCCCTTCCCGTCCGCGGCCGCTCCGGCCGCCGCTTACGAAGGGAATGGACGAGACGGTGGTTCGGGTCCGCTCGCCGCGGGGCGACAGGTTGCAGCGGCCGCTCCGGCCGAGCCGTCCTCGCGCATGAAGCGCTTCGGGGCAGCGCGGCCTGGATCGGCCGGGCGTCCCCCGGATTGCGCGCGCCCCGCGCGAGGACGGGGCCGGCTGCGGCGGCCTGCGCCGCAGCCCGGCGCCTCAGTTCAGGACCTTGCCGTCCGGCCCGACCTTGATCTCCTGCTCCTTGTCGGCGCCGGCGACCTTGATCTCGTACTGAACCGCGGAACCGTCCTTCTCGACCTCGGCCTCGTAGGCCTTGCCGCCGCCGGCCTTCTGCTCGGCGATGGCCAGCGCGTCCTTCAGCGAGGTCTTGGCGTTCTGGAAGTCGGAGGCCTTCAGCCGGGTGAAGTAGCGCTCGATCGGCTGGTTCTCGGTCTTGTAGAGGGCACCGGTATCGGCGTTGATGCCGTATTCGACCAGCTTGCCGCTCGGGTAGACGACCTTGATCGCGTAGTGGGCCGGATCCTTGCTGTCGGCCTTCTCGAAGTCGGCGTCGATGGCGCGGCCGCCCTTCTCGTCGCCCTGCGACTCGGCGGTGGCGAGCGCCTGGGCGAGGCCGACCTTGGCGACCTTGGCAACCTGCCACTCCTTCAGGTTGCTGTCGGCCTTGGTGGCGGGTTCGGCGGGGGTCGCGGTGGGGGTCTGGGCCACGGCGAAGCTGGCGGAGAGAGCGAGCAGGCCAGCGGCAGCGGTGAGGCGGGTGATCATGGCGGGTAGTCCCTTTGCGGGCTCGTTCACGGGAGCGTGAAACGTCGGGTCCGGAAATCCGGTTGCCCGCGCCCGGAAAAAATTCTGCCGCCGTCGCCCCGGAGCGCGGCCGGGCGCCCCGCGAGACGGGCGGCCGGGGCCCCTGTATGAGACGCTGACGATCCGGCGTGCCCCTCGGCGACGGCGGAGCCCTCACGGATGGAGCAGGCCATGACCGCGCACGAGCCCGAGCCGCTGGACGATTTCACGCGCCTGCACGCCAAGCTGTCCGCCCTGGAGATCGTGCTCGGCGTCCTGATCGGGCGGCTCTCCGAGGAGAACCCGGAGATCCGCGAGGACGTGAAGCGCGACGTGGCGGCGATCCTGTCGGATATGCCGATCGACGGTCCGAGCGAGGAGATGATCGCCGCCGAGGTCCGCCGGGCCGCCGCGGTTCTGACCAGCGTGTCGATCGGCTGAGCCGTCAGCGCGGCGGCATCCGCAGCGCCCCGTCGAGCCGGATCGTCTCGCCGTTCAGCATCGGGTTCTCGCAGATGTGGCGGACGAGGTCCGCGTATTCCGACGGGCGGCCGAGGCGCGGCGGGAAGGGCACGCTCTGGCCGAGGGTGTCCTGCACGTCCTGGGGCAGCCCCGCCATCATCGGGGTCTCGAAGATGCCCGGCGCGATGGTCACCACCCGGATGCCGTGCCGGGCGAGTTCCCGGGCGAGGGGCAGCGTCATGGCGACCACGCCGCCCTTCGAGGCCGCGTAGGCGGCCTGCCCGATCTGGCCGTCGAAGGCCGCGATCGAGGCGGTGTTGACGATCACGCCCCGGGCGCCCGCCGCGTCCGGCGCCTCCCGGGCGATGGCGTCGGCCGCCAGCCGGATCATGTTGAAGGTGCCGACGAGGTTGACCGAGACCGCCCGCGCGAAGGTCTCGAGCCGGTGCGGCCCGTCGCGGCCGACCACCTTCTCCCCCGGCGCGATGCCGGCGCAGTTCACGAGCCCGTGGAGGTGCCCGAAGGCGTCCAGCGCCGTCCGGACCGCCGCCGCGCCATCGGCCTCGCGGGTGACGTCCGTCTCGACGAAGCGCGCCTGCGTCCCGAGATCCGCCGCCACCCGGGCGCCGGCCTCCCGGGCGATGTCGGCCACGACCACCCGGGCCCCCGCCGCCGCGAGGCCCCGCGCCGTCGCCTCCCCGAGGCCGGAGCCCGCGCCCGTGACGATGAAGACCCGATCCCTGATCATCTCGCTGGCCATCCTGGCCCCCCGACGGTTCCGGGCGACCGACGGCGCCCCGCGGCCACCGACCTAGCGCGGCGCCGCAGCGGCCGGAAGTCGTCCCCGTTCAGATCCGGGACCGATCCGTTCCGCTGGGCGATTGACGTGTGAAATTTTCCCACATAGAAGATGCGAAGACGATCTGCGGTTGCGGATCGGATGTCCCCGTGTTTCCCGCGCTTCGGTGCCCGGTCGCCAAGTCATGCCGTGTCCATGTCAGGGAGCGGCCAAGTCATGGTGCGGCCGAGTCGTGCGGTCGTGACGGTTCTGTCGCGGACCGCACCCGTCATTCTCCGGTCCCGGCCATCCGGGAGCGGCCGAGCCCTCACGCCTGATCAGGACAGTCATGGACGTCCCCTGGATCGAGACCGCCGCCCGGCACTGGCGGCATGGGCGGATCGTCGGGCGCCGGTTCGCCGACCGGCGTCCCGGCATCCGCGCAGCCCTGCGGGCGGCCGCGCCGGACAGCGTGCTGCTGGCCGGCAACTCCCACGCGGAGTTCGTCGGAACGCCGGATCTCGGCGGCCGGGCCTGCATCAACATCGCCGTCGGCGGCAGCACCGCGGTCGATTGCGGCCGCCATCTCGCGGAGCTGCGCGTGCCGACCCGCTGCGCGGCCGCGGTGCTGATCATCGGCACCAACGACCTCCAGCGCTGGCGGCATCCCGAGCGGGCCCGCGTGGTCGACCGGTTCGAGGCCGATGTCCGGCGCATCCTGCGCAGTCTGGAGGCGTGGTCGGCACAGGTGTTCGTCGCCGCCGTACCGCCGGTGGGAATCGGGGCGACCGGCCGGGATCCCGCCGCCGTCGCGGTCTTTTCGGACCGCTTGGCGAGGCTGTGTGCCGAGGGGGGCCACACCTTCTTCGACCCGTTCGCGGCGTGGCGCGCCGGCACCGGGGGGCTCGCCGGCCCCGGTCTCCACCGGGACGGCGTGCATCTGGCCGATTACGCGCCCCTGGCCGCGGCGCTCTCCCGCGCGGTGGCGGGCATGGTCCCTCCGGCCGGGCGGCCGCTCCGCCCGGATGTGCCCTGTCCCGGGCCCCGCCCGACGCCCGTCGCGACGGCGCCTGCCGCGACGGCGCCCCTGCGGGTCCTGCGCGCGGCCTGGGTCGGCCGGCCGTGAGGATCCGCGCGCTCCGGGCCGCGCGCCCAGATCCGGGCTGTGCCGCGCCGCAGCTGCCCCTGCGGTTCTGGCCCGAGGACGCGACGGTCTGGCTCGCCGAGAATGGCGTCCGGCGACCCCGGGCTGCGCGGCACGCCCTGGCGGCTCTGGCGGCCCTCGGGCTCCGCGGTCGGTATGAGGCCCGGCGGGTGGGTGCCGGTAAGATTGTGACCGGGCCGGCGAGCGCCCTGGCTTTGCGCGACTCCGAGGCGGAGATTGGGTTCGTCTTCCAGGTCACGCCCTATGGGTATGGCGCGGAAAAGTTCTGAGAGCTTGCCGTTTGCGCCTCCGGTGCGGTGACCGGGCAGCCTCGGCCAACGGCTGCCATCAGGAAGGCCATCGTGGCACGGATCGGGAGCGAACGCTTCAGGTCTGGATAGGTCGCTAGCCAGATCTCGCGCATCGGCGGCATCGGCTTGATGGGCAAGCGGACGAGGGCTGCATCGTCGTCTGCGATAAAGCGCGGAAGAACCGCCGCACCGAGGCCCGCCCGCGCCGCTTCTTGCTGTCCGAACAGATCGCTGGCCTGAAACACGATGGGTCGCCCGGCCAGCAGGCTCCGCAGCCAAGCCTGCTGCGGCACATGGTCCAGAGCCGGATCGTAGCCGATGAAGGTCCATTCGGCCGGCGGCCGCGTTGCGAGTTCCGGCGTGCCATACAGCGCGAATCGCATGAGCCCAATGCGCCGGATGACGAGGTCCGGGTCGTCAGGACGCGTCAACCGTACGGCGATGTCCGCCTCCCCCCGATCCAGCGCCGCCCGGTGGGAGGTCCCCGAAAGGATAAGCGTGGTCCCTGGATGGATTCGATGGAAGTCTATCACCTGCGGGGCGATCAGCCGGGCCGCGACAGCGGGCGGGGCGCTGACGCGGACGGTCGCGGCGGGTGAAGCCGCGAGTCCACGCGCACAGCGCTCGATGGCATGCACCGTTCCAGACATCGTCTCGACCATGGCGGCGATCGCCCTGCCCTCTCCAGTCAGGGCGACACGGCGCGGTAGCCGTTCGACCAGCCGAACAGCAAGGGCCTTCTCCAGGGCCGAGACACGCCGCCCGATGGTCGCGTGATCGACGCCCAGCGCCCGCGCTGCGGCCGAGAGGGAGCCGGACTGCGCCAGAACCGAAAAGTAGTGAAGGTCCTGCCAGTCGAGCATCCGTGGATCTCCGCAAGGAGGCTGTGAGAAAACTCGGAATTTCCTCGCCGGTCAAAAAGCCATTCTCTGCCGGTGCGGAGGTGGACCATGACGATAGCCATAGCAATGAGCAGACCCGGTACACCGGAAGTTCTTCTGCCGATCAGAGTGAAAGTGCAGGATCCGGGGCCCGGTGAGGTTCGTATTTGCCAATCAACCATCGGCGTAAATTTCGTCGATATATATCATCGCACCGGTCTTTATCCCCATGAAGGACTTCCTGCGGTTCTGGGGTTCGAAGGTGCCGGGACGGTCGAGTCTGTCGGTTTGGGCGTCGTGTCGCTCAAGGTCGGTGACCGCGTCGCCTATCACGGCATGCCGATGGGGGCTTATGCCGAGGCCCGCGTCCTGCCGGAGAGCCGGTTGATCAAGCTGCCCGACGGCCTTTCCGAACACGTTATGGGCGGTACGATGCTGCGCGGCCTGACCGCTCACATGCTGCTGCATTCGGTGCGGGTCGTGCAGCCGGGAGATTGGATCCTGGTCCACGCTGCCGGCGGCGGACTGGGCCAGCTCGTCACCCGATGGGCGAAACGCATCGGCGCAGGCGTGATCGGCACGGTCGGGTCCGAGAGCAAGCGGGCTCAGGCTGAAGCTGCCGGCGCCGATGCGGTGTTCCTTCACGGACAGGCTGACTGGGTCGCGCGCGCCCGCGCCGTCGCGGATGGCGTGGGTGTCCACCTCGCCATCGACGGCATCGGCGGCGCCATGCTGACCCGAACCTTGGACGCGGTCCGGCCGTTCGGGATGGTGGCCAGCATTGGGCAGCCGGCTGGACCCATCCCGCCGGTCCGGGTCGAGGATCTGGGCGGGAGCCGCGCGCTCGCACTGATGCGCCCCAGCGTGATCGCCTATGCCAACGATCCGGACTGCTACCGCCGGGGCTGTTCCGATCTGTTGGCGGCGTTGCAATCCGGACTGACCAACCCGATCGGTGCCGCGTACCCGCTGCGGGACGCGGGCCAAGCCCATGCCGACTTGGAGGCGGGACGCACGACCGGGAGTGTGATCCTCACGGTTTCGGCATGACGCCGGGCCGCGTATCACGCGCCCCGATCAAGGCGGGCTCGTGCACAGCAGGGTGGGCGCGCAGACCGTCCGGAAGCCCGCCCGGACGTAGAGCGCCTCGACCGCGCCGCCGGCCGGGCATTGCAGGAAGACCTGTGTGGCCCCGCGGGCCCGCGCCTCGCGCAGGGCCGCCACGGTCACGGCGGTGCCCAGGCCGCGACGCTGCCGGTCGGCCCGCGTGCTGACATTGTACAGCCCCGCCCTGTCGCCGCGCAGGTAAAGGCTCGCGCAGGCCGCCGGACCGGTGGCGTCGCGCAGGACGAGGTGCAACGGCGCGAGTCCCGTCCTGCTCCGGGCCGCGCGCAGGGCCGGGATATAGAAGCGGCGCAGATGCGTCCGCACGCCCGGGTCGTCGGACAGGTGAGCGAAGACTCGCTCGAAATCCGGCCCCGGTGCGGGCGCCGCCTGCACGGTGATCGCGCCACCCGCCGCGGACGACGACGGCCGCGGCCACGCCACCATCCAGCTCGCCGGGTAGAGCGCCGCCGGCTCGAACAGATCGCGCAGCAGCGCCACCTCCGCGTCGTCCCGGGCCAGGAAGGCCGGCGCCCGGGCACGCCCGAGGGCCGCGGCCCCCGCCCAGGCGAACTGGTCGGGCCGATGCACCCCGAAGGCGAAGTTCAGGGTCGGGTCCGGAATGCTCCGCGACCAGACGTAACCCGCCCCCCCGGGGCCGTGCTCGACGCCGTCGATCAGGGAGCCGGTGAGCGCGGCCACATGGGCGTCGCGCAGGGCCTCGAAGGTCAGATCGGGATCCCGCGGAGTCATGCGGCGGTCCCGGCGGCGGCTCCGGCGGCAGTCCCGGCGACGGTCCGCGCGGCCCGGCCCCATGCCCCGGCACCGGGCGCCATCAGCGCGGCGATCCGGTCGTGGAGATACGGCGACAGGACGATGTCGAGATGATCGGTTTCCGGTACGGTCTCCACCGCGAGAAGCCGGCTGGTGAGCGCGGACCAGTCGATCACCGGCAGGCCGCGGGTCAGGGACTCCGCCGCCACGAAGCTGTGGACCGGCACCGCGGCGGGTTCCAGCCGGAGGCCGCGGAACTGAATGGCGTGGTCGACCAGCGTCCAGAGCATCCGCTCCCGGCTTCCGACCTCGGGTCCGTCGGTCGGCAGGGGCTGCGGCTCGGCGGCCAGGAAGCGCAGGAACTGCAGGTCGGCCTCCGGGTCCATGCGGGCGCGCAGGGCCGCCCAATGCGCACGCATCGGCGAGCGCTCGAGCCAGGCGCCGACCAGCGATTCGTGGGCCGCCCGCTCCTCGGGCGCGATCGGCCGGCCGGCGCCGGGGGCGAAATTGGCCTCCAGGCCGCAGGCATCGAGCATGCCGACGCACGCCAGGGGGAAGCCGGGGCCGAGCCGGCGGGCGGTCTCGTAGGCCAGCACTCCGCCCCAGGACCAGCCCAGGAAGACGCACGTGCCGGCGCGGCCGCGCATCAGGCCGCGCACCCGCTCGGCATAGGCGTCGGCGAGGTCGGCCACAGCCGGCAGCGGCCGGACCGCCTCCACCAGGGAGGCGCACAGGAAGCCGTGCGCCTCCTGCCCGGGGCCGAGATGGGCCACCAGGGGCTCGTATTCCCGGGTGCTCACCAGGAGTCCCGGGAACAGCACCAGCACCGGCCGGTCGCTCTCCGGTTGCCCGGCGGACAGCCGGACCGTGGGGGCGAGGCCCTCGTCGGCCGCCTCCGCTCCGGCATCGATCCGCGCCGCCAGCTCCGCGATGGTGGGATCGCGCAGGAGGTCCGCCACGCCGATCCCGCCCCGGGGCGCGATGAGGCGCAGGCGCGCCACCAGCCGCAGGGCCGACAGGGAATCGCCGCCGAGTTCGAAGAAGCGCCGGTCCGCCACCCGGACCGGAAAGCCCAGGACCTCGGACCAGATCCCGGCGAGCCGCCGCTCCGTGGCGGAGCCGGGGGGCCGCCCGCGCCGGTCGTCGGCGGCGGGGTCCGGCAGGGCGTGGCGGTCGAGCTTGCCGTTGGCGGTCACCGGAAGCCGGTCGAGGAGGGTCAGGCTCGCCGGCACCATGGGCTCCGGCAGGGTGCGGGCGAGGCCGGCGCGCAGGCGGCCGGGCTCCAGGCGGCGCCCGCGTGACGGCACGACGTAGCCCGCGAGATAGGCACCGGCCGGGCCCTCCCGGCGCAGGACCACGGCCTCCGCGACGCCCGGCAGCCCCCGCAGAGCCGCCTCGACCTCGCCGATCTCGATCCGGTGGCCGCGGATCTTGACCTGATCGTCCGCCCGTCCGGCGAAGGCGAGGCTGCCGTCGGGGCGGCGCCGCACGCGGTCGCCGGTTCGGTACATCCGGCCGCCGCCCGCGGCGAAGGGGTCCGGCAGGAACCGCTCGGCGGTGAGCGCCGGACGCGCCCAATAGCCCCGGGCGAGGCCGCCGCCGATGTAGAGCTCGCCGGTTTCCCCCGCGCCCACGGGTTCGAGATCGGGCCCCAGCACGTAGGCCGCCCGCGCGCCCACCGGGCCGCCGATCGGCGCGTAGGGCTCGTCGAAGGTCGCGTCCGGCGGCACCGCCCAGATCAGCGGCGAGATCACGCATTCGGTCGGGCCGTAGCCGTTGATCAGCAGCCGGGGCTTCAGGGCGCGTCCGAGCCGCGCGAAGGTCTCCCGGGGCATCCCCTCCCCGCCGAAGGAGTAGACCTGGACCGAAGGGGCCTCGCCCAGGCGCTCGGCCCAGTCGGCGAGCTGGCCGATAAAGCTCGTGGGGAAGCCCGCATGGGTCACCCGGTGCCGGCGGATCTGCGCCAGGGTCTCGGCGGCGGTCCAGAGGTCGGGGCCGCGCAGCACGATGCAGCCGCCGGCCACGAGGGGCGTCATCCAGCGCTCGTGGGCGCCGTCGAACGCGAAGGACAGGACATGGAGCTCGCGCGACTCCGCGTCCATCGCGTAGGCCGCGGCCGTGGTGCGGCAGTGCATGGCGAGCGGGCCGTGTTCCACGAGCACGCCCTTCGGCATGCCGGTGGAGCCCGACGTGTAGATCAGGTAGGCGGCATCCCCCGGCTCCGGCATCACCGGGACGGCGGCGGCTCGGTCGGCTTCCAGGGCGGCTGGATCGAGCCGGGCGAGGCCCGCCGGAAGCTCCAGGCGCGCGGCGATCGCCGGTGTCGTGACGCAATGCGCGATGCCGGCATCCGCCAGCATCAGCTGCACCCGGGCGGCGGGGTATGCGGGATCGAGGGGCAGGAAGGCCGCGCCGGCCCGCAGAACCCCGAGCAGCGCCACGATCATCTCCGGCGACCGCTCCAGCGCCACCGCGACGCGGTCCCCGCGCCCGATCCCGCGGGCCGCGAGCCCGGCCGCGAGGGCGCAGGCCCAGGTGTCGAGCTCGCCCCGGGTGATCGTCCGGTTCCCGAACACCACCGCCGGCCGCCCGGGCTCGGCCGCGGCGAGGCGGGCGAGCCGGGCCGGGACGCTCTCGCGGTCGGCGTCGGGGGCTGGCTCCGACAGGGGGACGGCTTCGGGCGCGTGCGCCGGATCGGCGATCCAGTCCCGCGCCGCCGCGATCCCGCAGGGGCCGTATGCCCGGCTCCAGCCGGCGGGCAGCGCCCGGCCGGCCGGCCAGAAGGCGCCGCGCCCGGCCCGGTCGAAGGCCACCACCACCGGTGCCAGGGTCCAATCCCCGGCCGCGTCCGCGGTCGTGTCCCCGCCCGTGTCCGCGCCCGTGTCCGCGATCGCCGCCTCGTCCGCCATCGCCGCCTGGCCGGTCTGCCTGTCCATCCGCTCGCTCCTGCGCCGCTCCGGGCCTCGATGAACTGACGGTTGAGGCGTGGGGCCGTTCACGGCGGCGTCCCCGGGGCCTCCGGGCCGCGCCCGCACGAAAGGTCTGAACGCCGGGCGGCCCCATCCGTCAGGGAGGTGCCGGCGACACGCGGAGGACGGATGACGGACGCTTCGAGGCCCAGCATGTCCAGGGACGGGATGCACGACGACACGGCGCACGCCGACGCGCGGGTGCCGCTGGCCCTGGAGGGGACCCGGGAGGTGCCGGTGATCCGCCTCGCCGGTTCGGTCGAGCCGGCGGCCGCCGTGGATGCGATCCTGGCGCGCGCCGAGGCGCTGACCGCCGAGGACACGCGGGTCCTGCGCATCGCCGTGACGGCCGATCCGGCGACGACCGGGCGACTGCTCGACCTCGGCGCGGCCCGGCGCAGCGGCGACGGGGTCGAGATCCTGCCGGGGCTTCTCTGGCAATGCGCCGCCCGCTGGCTTCCCGCGGTCCGGCCGCCGTTCCCCGAGCTGTTCACCGCCACGGACGGGCGCCGCCACCCGCTGCGGCCCGGGACGCCCGCCGGCACGGTCTACGCGCGGGCGATCCCCTGGCTCGGCCGCACCGTGAGCTTCCGCACGATGACGGAGCCCGGCGACGTCGCCCTGTTCTCCGCCTGGATGAACGATCCCCGGGTCGCCGCGATCTGGCAGGAGACCGGCACCCTCGCGGCGCATGCCGCATACATCGCCAAGCTCCAGTCCGATCCCGCGACCCTGCCGCTGTTCGGCTGCCTCGACGGGAAGCCGTTCGGCTATTTCGAGCTGTACTGGGCGCGGGAGAGCCGCCTCGGGCCGCTCTACGAAGCCGGGCCCTACGACCGCGGCTGGCACGTGGCGATCGGCGACGAAGCCGTCCGCGGGCGGCCCGTTCTCTCGGCGTGGCTGCCGTCGCTGATGCATTACCTGCTCCTCGACGAGCCGCGCACGCAGCGGATCGTCGGCGAGCCCCGGGCCGATCACGCCCAGCAGATCCGGAATCTTCACGCCTCCGGCTTCGCGACGATCGCCACCGTCGACTTCCCCCACAAGCGGGCGGCCCTGGTCGCCCTGTCGCGCGAGCATTTCGTCCGCGACCGGCTCTGGGTGCCGGGCGCGGCCGCCGCCGACGCCGCGCCGCGGCCCCCCGCCGTGCCGGCCTAGACCGCCCCCCGAGCGAACAGAGATGCGAGCGATGACGGATCACCCCGCGACCGACGACATCATCGGCATCGGCTTCGGCCCGGCCAACCTGTCCCTGGCCATCGCCCTGCGGGACGCGATGGGCGACGGGCCGCCGCGGACGTCCCTGCGGTTCATCGAGCGGCAGGATCGGTTCGGCTGGCACCGGGCGATGATGCTGCCCGGCGCCGACATGCAGATCAGCTTCGTGAAGGACCTCGTGTCCCTGCGCGATCCGACGAGCCCGTTCAGCTTCCTCAACTACCTGCACGTGAAGGGGCGGCTCAGCACCTTCCTCAACCTCAAGACGTTCAACCCGTCCCGGGTCGAGTACAACGACTACCTGGCCTGGGCGGCGGACCATTTCTCGGACGTGGTCGCGTATGGCGAGACCGTGGAGGCCGTGCGGCCGGAGATCCGCGACGGCCGGCTCGCCGCCTTCGTGGTCGAGGCCCGGGACGGCGCCGGGACGCGCCGCCTGCGCCGCTGCCGTCACCTCGTCGTGGCCGCGGGCGGCGACCCGGCGATCCCGGCCCCCTTCGCGGCCCACGCGCAGGACCGGCGGCTGATCCACTCCTCCTGGTACCTGCCGGGGATCGCGCAGGCCCTCGGGGCGCCGCGCCTGGACGGGCCGGAGCCCCGCATCCTGGTGGTGGGCGGCGGCCAGAGCGCCGTGGAGATCGTCACCGATCTCGGCGCACGCTACCCGCGGGCGCTCGTCGACCTCGCGATCCGCGGGCCCGCCCTGAAGCCCGCCGACGACAGTCCCTTCGTCAACGAGATCTTCGACCCTGCGGCCGTCGACCGGATCCACGGCGCCCCCGCGCCGGTCCGGGCCGAGCTGATCGCCGCCCACCGCGCCACCAACTATGCGGTGGTCGACGCCGACCTGATCCAGGACTTCTACGCCACGCTCTACGAGCAGACGGTGAGCGGCGTGACCCGCTACCGGCTGCGGCGGAGCACTCGGGTGGTGGCGCTGGAGCCGGCATCGGAGGGCTTGCGCGCGACCCTGCGCGACGACGTCGCCGGCACCGAGGAACGGCAGAGCTACGCGGCGGTGATCTGCGCCACCGGCTACCAGCGCGCCGCGGTGCCGGCGATCCTCGATCCCGTGCGCCCATTCATGGCCGGCGAGACCGCGGACCGGCACTACCGCCTGCCGCTGGAGCGCGCCGAGCCCCGGGTGAGCCTGCACCTCCAGGGCTTCAGCGAGCCGACGCATGGTCTGACCGAGACGTTGCTGTCGATCCTGCCCGTGCGGGCCGGCGCCATCGCGCAGACGATCCTCGAAGAGGAACGCGCCGCCCGGGCGGCCATCCGGTCGGCTGCGGCGGCCCCGTGAGGCGGCCGGTCGATCTCGACCAGGACCGGGTCGTCGCCCTCGTCCTGCGGTTGTCGGGGCCGGCGATCCTCGGCATCTCGGCCCACGCGCTGCAGATGCTGGTCAATGCGTGGTTCGTGGCCGATCTCGGCGCGGCCGCGATCGCCACCATCGCCATCGCGTATCCGGTCACGCTGCTGGTCGCGGCGCTCGGCTACGGGGCGGGGATCGCGGCGGCCTCGCAGGTCTCCCGCGCCCTCGGGGCGGGGGACGACGACCGCGCCGCGGCCTCTGCCGGCCTGGGCTTCTGGCTGAGCCTGCCGGCCGGGCTCGCCGTCACGGCCGCGATCGTCGCCGACACGCCGTTCTGGCTGCGCCTCCTCGGCGCCGATGCCGCCCTCGCCGCGGAGGCCGCGCCCTACACGGCGCTCGCCACGGTCGGCACGGCGCTGATGCTGGTGATGATCGTCGGCGGCTTCATCGTGCGCGCCCAGGGCCATGCGCGCCTCAGCGGCGCCGTCATGGTCGGCAGCTTCGGCCTCAACATCCTGCTCGACGGGGTGCTGATCCGGGTCTGCGGTCTCGGCACGGCGGGAGCCGGCTGGGCGGCGATCGGCGCGCAGCTCGCGGGGGCGGCCGCTTACGGCCTGCATTTCGCCCGGGCGCGGGGGCCGGACCGCATCAGCGTCCGATGGCCCGGCAGCCGGGTCGGGCGGGCGGCTCTCGCCGAGGCCCTGACCCTCGCCGTGCCGGCCACCGGCTCCAGCCTCCTCGCGGCCTTCGCGATGGCGCTGTTCGTGGAGGCGGCCGCCCCCTATGGCGACGCCGCCGTCGCCGCGCAGGGCATCGCCCTGCGGCTGACCCTGGTGGCGGCGCTGCCGCTCCTCGGGACGATGGCGGGCGCCCAGGCCGTCCTCGGCCACGCCGCCGGTGGCGGCCGCCGGGATCGCCTGCACCGCGCCCTCGCCTTCGTGCTCACCGCCGCCCTCGCCTACGGAGCCATCGTGGGCGGCCTGATGATCGTGCTGGCCGAGCCCCTCGCGGGCCTGTTCGCGCAGGATCCGGGGACCGCCCGGGAGGGTGCGCGCGCCACCGCGATCTTCGCCGTGGCCTTCATGCCGGTGGGCCTACAGCTCACGGCCGCGACCCTGTTCCAGGCGATCGGCGCGCCGCGCCGGGCCGCCGCCGTGTCGCTGGCGGCGCAGGGGTTGGCGCTGATCCCGCCGCTCCTGATCCTGCCGCCGCTCCTCGGCTATACGGGGGTGCTCGCCAGCCGGGTCGCGGCCGAGTTCCTGGCCGACGGGATCGGCTTGGCGCTGATGCTCGCGTGGTGCGTCGGCGCGCGCCGGACAGGCGGCGCAGCGCCGGTCGAGGGCCGCGAGGCAATGCAGGTGGCCGCGGCGCACGAGGCCGCACACCAGGGCACGTGAGACCCCGAGCCGGGCCGCGATCTCGATCTGCGGAACGCCCTCGACCCGGTGGAGCTGGAAGGCGGTCCGCACCGGCTCCGGCAGCTCGGCCACCGCGGCCTCCACCTGCCGCAGGGATTCGCGCGACGCCGCGGCCGCCTCGGGGGTTCCGATCCCCGGGTCGGCCGGATCCGGGGCGGCATCGAGGCCGGTGAACAGGCGCCGCTCGAAGCCCTGCCGCCGAGCCCGGTCGAGGGCGAGGTTGCGCACCATCCGCCCGACATAGGCGGCCTGGACCGCATCCCCGGCCTCAGGCGGATCCGCGATGAGCCGGAGCAGCACGTCCTGCACCACGTCCTCGGCCTGGGCCGGGCAGCCGAGGATGCGGCGCGCGCTCGCCAGATAGGCGGCGCGATGGCGCTCGAACGCCGCGAGGTTCCAGGATCCGCCGGGCGGCTGCCGGCCGGAGCCGGGCACGGGAGCCGCCGTGATCCTCTGGCCGGAGAGGCCAGCGTCGTAATTCCGGGCCGCCACGATCCCGCTCACATTGTCCCGCCTGCGTAGCTCACGCAGCCGGGACAGCTATCATGCGGTCGATTTGGACAACAATGTCTATCTTCGTGAATTAGAATGATTAAAATATTCGCTGTTCGGGATGTTTTCGCAGCGATTATCGAAAATATCTGATTTCCGGGTGCGAAGAAGGTCGTGACGACTTTCTAAGTCTTGAATCCTGCGGTCCGGCGTCTGGTGTCTGGCGTCCGGTGCCGGAGCGGCCGTGGGATCGGATTTCCGTCCGCGCCAGGGCCGGTCGGCGCGTGTATGCTGGCGGCCTGTCGATTCGGAGCGCGGGATGCGCATCCGAACCCTTCCCCGCAGGATCGCGTCAGGAGAGCCGGGGCCGCGATGCCGTCCGTCGATACGCTCGTCCCGGTGGGTGCCTTCGCGCTGCTGGTCCTCGCGTTCGCCGTGAAGCACCTCGCGGCGGATTTCCTGTTCCAGACCAACTGGATGGCTGAAGGCAAGCAACGGCCGTCCGCGTGGCTCGTCCCGCTCTGCGCCCATACCGGCCTGCACGGCCTCGGCACGCTGCTGATCGCCCTCGCGGTGAAGCCGGCCCTGTGGTGGCTGGCGCTGGCGGACTTCGCGATCCACACGGCGATCGACCGCGGCAAGGCGCTGGTCGCCCAGCGGACGCGCCTGCCCACCACGGATGCCCGGTTCTGGTGGCTGGTCGGCATCGACCAGTTCCTGCATCAGGTCACCCATCTCGGGTTCGCCGTGATGCTGGCGGCGGCCTGATCCGCGGTGCGGAGGGCGGGCGCCGCCGGGCGCGTCACAGCATCTCCGCCTCGAGCAGCCGGTTCGTGTCGGAGACCTTGCCGGCGAGTTCCAGCATCAGGAAGCGCTGGAAGGTGAGCGCCAGATCGGGGCGCTCCCGCTCCATGCGGGCGAGGCCGGCGCGGTCGATGCCGACCACCCGGCAGGGGCTCTCGGCGATGGCGGTGGCGGTGCGCCGGCCGCCCTGGACCAGCGCGATCTCGCCGATCACCGTGCCCGCGGTGGTGGTGCGCAGGCGCAGGTTTCCGCGGCCGGGAACCTCCATCTCGATGGAGACGACGCCCTGCTCCAGGAAGTAGAGGGCGTCGGCCGCCTCCCCCTGGCGCATCAGCGTCGCCCCGGCCGTCAGGTCGCGGACCGTCAGATACGGTGCGAAGTCGTCCGGCCCGAACGTGCTGCCCAGCCGATCGGCCATGTGCCGGGCGAAGACGGCGACCTCCCCCGGGCCGGCTCCCCCGGCCTCCACCAGGAGGGTGGCCTCGGCTTCGCGCAGGGCCTCGTCCAGGGTGTCGCGGATCCGGATATGCGGGTCCGCGGTGAGGCCGTTGCGGGCGATCTGCAGGCGTGCGGCCGGATCGAGATGGACCAGCAGCACGTCGAAGCCCCGCTGCTCGGCGAGCTGGCCGACCTTGCGGAACGCGATGAGCGCCGAACTGTCGAGCCCGACCGTCTCGCGGAAATCCAGGATCAGGACGCGCAGATCCCCGGCCTCCGCGCCGGCGCGCCGGTAGATCGCCTGGGCGTTGAGGAAGAACAGGTAGCCCTGCAGGGTGTAGATCCGGGTGCGGCCGCCGGCTTCCTGCAGTCGCGCCGCGGCGTCGGGACCGCGGATGACGCTGCTGCGCCGCTCTGCCCCCGAGAGCGACCGGCGGATCGCGCCGATCTGCCCGTATTGGACCCCGAAGATCAGGATCGCCAGCAGGACGCCGACCAGGAAGCCCGTGGTGGCCCCGAAGAACGCCGTGGCGGCGCACACGACCAGCGCGATGGCGATCTCCCAGCCCGGTAGGGTCCGGCAGGCGAGGTTCAGGTTGAACAGCAGCCCGATGCCGATGGCGATCAGGGCGCCGCCGGCCAGCGGGCGGGGCAGAAGCGCCAGGGGGCTCGCGCCGACGATGAGCAGCGCCGCCATGACGGCCAGCGTCAGCCACCAGCCGAGCCAGTGGCCGCCGCCGATGTTGTGCAGCAGGAGCGTCGAGGTCCGGCCGAAGCCCATCGCGGAGCTGCCGAACAGGCTTCCGACCATGTTGGTGGCGCCGGAGGCGACGAACATCCGGTCGATGTCGAGGTCGCGCCGGATCTCCAGCTCGACGCTCACCACGTAGAGGATCTGGATGATCACCGCCACGACGACCAGGGTGGCGATCTTGGGCCAGATCGGCAGGAGCAGGTGCGGGTCGAAGGCCATGAGGCTGCCGATGGCGGGCGGCCGCAGCAGCGATCCCGCCGGCAGCGGCTCGATCAGCCATCCCGCGGCCTGCCCGGCGGCGACGCTGGTGCCGGTCCAGGCCAGTCCGAGATGGACCACGGCGAGACTCGACAGGATGACCGTGGGATAGGTCCCCCAGTGCCGGACGATCCGGGGCAAGTAGAAGGCGCAGAAGCCGATGCCGAGGGTCAGGGCGATGCGCGCCAGCGCTCCGGCATCGATCCGGCCCGGATCGAGGGCCGCCGGGTCGACGGTGCGGAGCAGGGCCGCCAGCGGATCGTCGACATGGCCGCCGATCTGCACGCCGCTGCGCAGGAACAGCAGCCCGACTCCGCCGAGGAAGCCGGCGAGCACCGGATAGGGCAGGAGCTGCACCAGCAGGGAGGCCCGCAGCGTGCCGAGCAGCGCGAAGACCAATCCGGTGGCGAAGGTCGAGACGCCGCAGGCGACGAGGACGAGCTGGCCCACCGTCTCCGGATCGGTCACGCCCGCCGCTTCCAGCTGCCCGGCGACGCCCGCGGCGATCGCCGCCTGCACGATCGCGGCCGCGCCGATGAAGGAGAGCGAGATCCGCGCGGTCCGGCGGAGCGCGATGAAGACGAGGCTGCCCAGCACGTAGGCCGCGAGCAGGCCCGACAGGCCGGCGGCGCGGCTCTCCGCCAGCGGCCCCGCGAAGATGAGCTGGGAGTAGCTGATGAGATCGAGCAGCAGCACCATCACGGTCACCGCCGCGGCGGCGCCGATGCGTGCACCGCGCAGCAGCCCCTCGCGGCCGCCGGCCCGGGAGGCGGTTCCGGCGGACGTCAGGTCGGGTGTCGTCATCGGCACGGCCTCCACATCGTGCAGTCTCCGGGACTGCCGAGACAGGTTCCCGATAGTCGCGCGGGCCGATCATCACAGAGCCGCAGGACTCGGAGTTCGGCCGCGCGTGTCCTAACCTGATGGCGGCCACGGGCTTAAATTATCGTGCAGGCGTGAGGCTGCCCGAAGGCAGCATCGGCGCGGGCGGCGGACCGACGAGGCCCGGTTGCGGCGCGCGGGTCCCGGTCGGGTGTCCGGGATGCGATCCTGGACGGCGCGCCCGCACCTGCTAAGCCGACGGCGCCCAGGAGTCGCCGATGACCGCACCGATCCGACCCACCCGTCCCGCCTGCGCGGCGCTGCTGCTCGCCGGCTTCGCCGGGTCCGCCCGCGCCGCGGATGCGCCGTCGATCGCATGGCCCGAGCCCGGCGGCCGGGCGACGATCAGCCGGCCGTTCAAGGGATCGCCCCTCGCCGTCGGCGTCTCGTCCCGGACCGCGGGCGCCATCGACAGCCTGACCTGGGGCGGCACGCAGTTCATCAACGCCCGCGACCACGGCCGGGAGCTGCAATCGGCCGCCGCCTTCGACGGCTACGGGGAGTGCCTGAACCCCACGGAGGCCGGCAGCGATGCCGACGGCACCGGCCCGCGCAGCACGAGCCTGCTCACGGCCCTGCAGGTCGGCGCCGACACGCTCGAGACCCGGTCCCAGATGGCCTACTGGATCGGGCCCGGTGCGACGACCGGCAATTGCCCGAAGGGCCCCGTCCCCCATGCCGGGCCGCGCTCCAACGACGTCCTGGCCAAGCGCGTCACCCTCGGCGCCGAGGGCGTGGCCAACGCCATCGCGTACCGCGCCACCTACGTCACCGCCGAGCCGCATGCCTCCGCGACCTTCGAGGCGGCCACCGCCTACATGCCCCCCGACTTCGCGCAGTTCTGGAGCTACGATCCGGCGACGGGCCGCTCCGCGCCGCTCTCCGCGGGGCCGGCCGAGCAGGGCGTGCCGGTGATCCTGGCCAATGCCGACGGATCCCGGGCCATGGGCGTGTACAGCCCCGCCCTCCCCCAGCCGAGCGTGCCGAACGCGGGCTACGGCCGGTTCAACTTCGCGACCCTGCCGGGCCCTGGCAACGCGACGGTGAAGTGGAACTGCGTCTTCCGCGAGAACAACGTCCCGGCCGGGGCGCACAGCTACACCTGCTACGTGGTGGTCGGCACGCTGGAGGACGTCAAGGCGGGGATCGCGGCCCTGCGGACGGCGCTCGGCGGCGGGCCGGCCGCCCAAGCGCCGCAGGCTGCCCAAGCGCCGCAGGCTGCCCAAGCGCCGCGGGCCGCCCAAGCGCCGCGGGCTGCTATCGCGCCGCAGGCGGCCGTCGCGCCGCCCCCGGCCGCCCGGGCGCCCGGTACGGCGCTCTATGTCGGCACGCAGGGCGGCTGCAACGCCGGCGAGGTGACGATCGACCCGGGGTACAAGGGCTGCGCCACGGCGCCGATCGGCGCCACGCTGGCGCAACCGGGTAACCCCGGCGACCCGCCCGTCTATGTCGGCACGGCGGCCGGGCTCGATGCAGGCCTCGTCACCAGCAATCCCCGCCATCTCGACGCCGGCACGCGGCCGATCGGCTACCTCGCGCGGCCCGGATCCGGGGGGACGCCCCTCTATGTCGGGACGCAGGCGGGGTGCAATGCCGGGGTGGTCTCGACCAACCCGGCGCATCTCGACTGCAGCGGCGCGCCTCTGGGCGTCGCCGTGCGGTGACGGTTCAGCGCGCCTCGCTGAAGCGCTTGGTCGCCCGCTGCTCCTTCTTGTAGGCGGTGATCGCCGCCGAGCAGTTGGGCGAGAGCTTCTTGAGATTGGCCTTGAAGCAGGCTTCGACTTCCGGGCCGCCCGGCGCGTAGGCGCTGCAGAAATCCATGTAGTCGCCGGTGCAGTACTGCTTGAGCGCTTCCCGGGCCGGGGATTGCTCCGCGAAGGCCGCGGCGGGGCCGAGGCAGAGACCGATGGCCAGCAGGGCCGTCTTGGTCGAAGTCATGGACATCCTTTACTCGTCCCGGCCGCGCGCGTACGGCGCGCGGCGATGGGCGGGGCGGATGGACGCCAAGGATGGCGTCACCATGACACCCGGGCAGCGCGAATGCAGATCAGCCATGCCCGGTCCCGGAGGGCGGCCCGATCCTCCGGTCAGTGCGCGCCGACGCGGCGGCTGGGCACGATGTCGTTGGCGACGATCTCCCCGAACGGGCCGTCGTTGCGGGCATTGGTGGCCGGGCGACCCGTGGTGGCGCGCAGCGGCAGCTTCGGGAAGACCAGCTCGGCGAAGCGGTAGGCCTCCTCCAGGTGCGGGTAGCCCGAGAGGATGAAGCGGTCGATCCCGAGATCGATGTACTCCTTCATCCGGTCGGCAACCTGATCGGCCGAGCCGACCAAAGCCGTCCCGGCACCGCCGCGCACGAGGCCGACGCCGGCCCAGAGGTTGGGCGACACCACCAGCTTGTCGCGCTTGCCGCCGTGGAGGGCCATCATGCGGCTCTGGCCGACGGAATCCTGCCGCTTCAGGGTCTCCTGCGCCTTCGCGATGGTGGCGTCGTCGAGCTTCGAGATCAGTTGCTCGGCCGCGTCCCAGGCCTCGCCCTCCGTCTCCCGGGCGATCACGTGCAGGCGGATGCCATACGAGAAGGTCTTGCCCTTCGCCTCGGCGGCCTGCCGGGCGGCGGCGATCTTTTCCGCGACCTGCGCCGGCGGCTCGCCCCAGGTGAGGTAGACGTCGCAATGCTCGGCCGCCACCGCCATCCCGGCGGGCGAGGAGCCGCCGAAATAGAGCGGCGGATAGGGCTTCTGCACCGGCGGGTAGATCAGCCGGCCGTTCTCGGCGCGCAGATGCGCGCCCTGGAAGGTCACGGTCTCCCCCGCCAGCAGGCCGCGCCAGATCGTCAGGAACTCGTCGGTGACGGCGTAGCGTTCGTCGTGGGACAGGAACACGCCGTCGCCGGCGAGCTCCACCGGGTCGCCGCCGGTGACGACGTTGATCAGCAGGCGCCCGCCGGAGATCCGGTCGAGGGTCGCGGTCATGCGGGCGGCGGCCGAGGGCTCCATCAGGCCCGGCCGCACCGCCACGAGGAAGCGCAGCTGCCGGGTCAGGGGCGCCAGGGCCGAGGCGACGATCCAGGAATCCTCGCAGGAGCGCCCGGTGGGCAGCAGCACGCCGTAATAGCCGAGGGCGTCGGCGCCCTGCGCGATCTGCTGGAGGTAGCCGAGCGACACGTCCCGGGCGCCCTCCTGGGCACCGAGATAGCGCCCGTCGCCGTGGGTCGGCAGGAACCAGAGGACGTCGGCGCGCCCGTCGTGCGATGCGGTCATCGGGAAGCTCCGTTGCGGGTCAGGCGGCCTGCGGCGCGCCCAGAAGATGATCGAGAATACGGCCTTCGAGGCGTGCGAGATCCGGATCCCCGCGTCGGCGCGGGCGCGGCACGTCGACCCGCAGGTCGAGGGCGATCCGCCCGGCTTCCACCACGAGGATGCGGTCGGCCAGCGCCACCGCCTCGGCGACGTCGTGGGTCACGAGCAGCGCCGTGAAGCCCTGCGCCTGCCAGATCCGCTCGATCAGGTCCTGCATGCCGATGCGGGTCAGGGCGTCGAGGGCGCCGAGGGGTTCGTCGAGGGCGAGCAGGCCCGGCCGGCTCACCAGCGCCCGGGCCAGCGCCACCCGCTGCCGCTGGCCCCCCGACAGGGTCGCGGGCCATTGTCCCGCCTTGTCGCCGAGCCCGACCTCGGCGAGCGCCGCGAGCGCCCGCTCCCGGCGCTCGGCCCGGGAGCCGAGGCCCGACAGGCCGACCGCGACGTTGTCGACGACCCGCGCCCAGGGCAGGAGGCGCGGCTCCTGGAACATGATCCGCTTCGGCGGCTCCGACCGGCGGGGCGACGTCGCCGGCCCTTCCAGATCGATCCGGCCGCCGGTGGGCGTCTCCAGCCCGAGGATCAGGCGCAGCAGGGTGCTCTTGCCGCAGCCGGAGCGGCCCACCACCGCGGTGAACCCGCCGGCCGGCAGGAACAGGTTCAGGCCCTCGATGACGGCGGTGCCGTCGAAGCTCTTGTGCAGGTCGCGGACGGTGACGGCGATGCCGCGGCCCGCGGGCTCCGCGGGCGGGCGTGACGATGCGGATCCCCCGGCCTGACGGGGTGCCGATCCGGCGTCGGGAAGCGCCTCGCGGCGGACGGCGTCGAGCAGCATCAGGCGCTCCTGTAGGCGGGATTCCAGGCGAGGCAGGTGCGCTCGAGCTGGCGGGTCAGGGCGTCGGCGAGCTTGCCGAGGGCCGCGTAGATCAGGATCGCCAGCACCACGACGTCGACCAGCATGAACTCGCGCGCCTGCATGGCCATGTAGCCGAGCCCCGACGAGGCCGAGATCGTCTCGGCGACGATCAGCGTCAGCCACATGATGCCCAGGCCGTAACGCAGGCCGACGAAGATCGACGGCAGGGCGCCGGGCAGCACCACCCGGGCGAACAGCTCGCTGCGGGACATGCCGTAGACCCGGCCCATCTCCACGAGGCCCGGATCCACCGAGCGGATGCCGTGCAGGGTGTTGGCGTAGATCGGGAAGAACACGCCGAGCGCCACGAGGAACAGCTTGGCCTCCTCGCCGATGCCGAACCACAGGATCACCAGCGGGATCAGCGACAGGTGGGGCACGTTGCGCACCATCTGCACCGAGGTGTCGGTGAGCCGCTCCGACAGGCGCGACAGGCCGTTGGCGAGGCCGAGCGCGAAGCCGATGCCGCCGCCGATCACGAAGCCCGCGAGCGCCCGCAGGGTGCTGACGCCGAGATTGGTCCAGAGCTCCCCGGTCCGCCCGGCCTCCCAGCCGGCCCGGACCACGTCGAGGGGCGCCGGCATGAAGCGGTTGGAGACGAGGCCAGCCGAGACCGCGGCCTGCCAGCCGAGAAGGAGCGCCGCCGGCAGGAGCCAGGGCAGGGCCGTGTCGCCGAGGCGATCGAGCTTGGCGTTGCGCATCAGCGAGTCTCCGCCCGATTCTCGGCCCGGCGCTCGGGCTGCGTCCAGACCGCGTCGGCGACCCGGATCGGTCGCGGCAGGAGGCCCAGCCCGTGGAACGCGTCGGCGACCTTCTGCTGGTCGGCGACCGCCGCGGCGTCGAGGGGCGCGACGCCGTAGGACAGCCGTCCCAGGGCGACGCCGAGAACCGGCGCGGGGATGCCCACCGCGGGGGCGAGTTCCGCCGCCACGGCGTCCGCGTGGCCCTCCGCCCAGGCATCGACCTCACCGA
Source organism: Methylobacterium sp. XJLW (assembly GCF_003254375.1). Taxonomy (NCBI): domain Bacteria; kingdom Pseudomonadati; phylum Pseudomonadota; class Alphaproteobacteria; order Hyphomicrobiales; family Methylobacteriaceae; genus Methylobacterium; species Methylobacterium sp. XJLW. Next base: position 5,326,910 of record NZ_CP016429.1, read on the forward strand.
TCGCCTTGAGCACGGCCGACACGATCTCCGGGCTGGAATCGGTGAAGCCCCGCCGGGACAGGTAGAACTGGCGGTTGGGGGCGAGCCCCTGCCCGTCGGCCAGGACCCGGGCGCCCGTGGCGCGCTCGGCGGCGGCGAGATACGGATCCCAGATCGCCCAGGCGTCGACGGAGCCGCGCACGAAGGCGGCGTTGGCGTCCGCCGGCGCCAGGAAGGCGAGCTTCACCCCGTCATAGGGCACGCCCGCCTGCGCCAGGGCGCGCACCAGCAGGAAGTGGACGTTCGAGCCCTTGTTGAGGGCGATGGTCTTCCCGCGCAGGTCGGCGACGCTGCGCACCGGGCTGTCCTTGGGCACGAGGATCGCCTCCCCCCGCGGCGCCGGCGGCTCGGTGGCGACGTAGCGCAGCTCCGGGCTCGCGGCCTGGGCAAAGATCGGCGGGGCCTCCCCGGCGGAGCCGAAATCGATCGCCCCGGCATTCAGCGCCTCCAGGAGCGGCGGCCCGGACGGGAATTCCGACCACGCCACCGTGACGCCCAGCGGCTGGAGCGCCGTCTCCAGGCTGCCGCGGCCCTTCAGCAGCACCAGGGAGCCGTATTTCTGGTAGCCGATCCGGATACTGCCCGCGGCCCGGGCGGGGCGCAGCATCGCGGCCGCCGCGAGGCCGAGCCCGGCGGACAGGAGCAGGCGGCGGTTCGGCGCCGGGCCGTCGGACGGCGGCAGGGCCAGGGCGCGGGGCATGCGGTCGGTCATGGCTCTCGGCAGTCGGTGTCAGCCGTTGCGGGCGGGGGCGGTCCAGACCGCGTCGGCGATCCGGATCGGCTTGGGGATCAACTTCAGGGCGTGGAAGCGGTCGGCGATCCGCTGCTGCTCGGCGGCGACCCGGTCGTTCATCGGGCCGATCACGTAGTCGGTCCGGTCCACCGCCCGGCGCGTGGCGGCGAGGGGCACGCCGGTGCCCTGCGACAGGAGGTCGGCGACGGCGCCGCGGTTCTGCGTGCACCAGGCCGCCACGTCCCCGAGCGCGTCGATCACCGCCTGGAGCACCGGGGCGCGGGTCTCCGCGAAGGGGCGACTCGCCAGGAAGTAGTTGTTCTGCGGGGTGATGTCGCTGGCGCGGGCCAGCACCCGCACCCCCTCCCCCTGCTCGGCGATGGCGAAATACGGGTCCCAGATCGTCCAGGCGTCGATGCTGCCCCGGGCGAAGGCCGCCGCGGCGTCCGCGGGCGCCAGGGTCACCGGCGTGATGTCGGCGTAGCTGAGGCCGGCCTTCTCCAGGGCCGCGATGGTCAGGTTGTGGGCGCTCGACGCCTTGGCGAAGGCGACCCGCTTGCCCTTGAGCTCGGCGAGGCTCTGGATCGCCGAGGCCTTCGGGAGCAGGATCCCCGCCCCCGACCCGCCGGCCTCCTGGGCGGCCGCGTAGACGAGGTTGGCGCGCGCGGCCTGCGCGAAGATCGGCGGCGCGTCGCCGGTCTGTCCGAAGTCGATCCCGTCGAGCGACAGGGCCTCCAGCAGCGGCGGCCCGAAGGAGAACTCGACCCAGCGCACGCTCTGGCCGAGGGGCTCCAGGCGCTTCTCGATGATTCCCTGCTGCTTGGCGACGACCAGGATGCCGTTCTTCTGGTAGCCGATCCGCACCACGCCGGGCTCGGCCGCGCGGGCGCCCCGGACCAGCGCCGGCGCGAGGGGCAGGGCCGCCAGGGCGGCCAGCAGGCTGCGGCGGTTAAGCATCGCCCGGCTCACTCGGCGGCGGCCAGGGCGAGGGGCGCGGCGGAGGCCGACCGGTGGACCAGCAGGGCCGCGAGCTGCCCGCCGGCCTCGGCGGCGCGGGCGCGCACGCCGGCCTCGGTGAGCACGCCGTCGCTGAAATCGGGATCGGAGGCGTAGACGGCCGTCGGGATCTGGAGGGCGCCGAAGAAGCCGAAGAGCGGCCGGAAGGCGTGCTCGACCACGAGCGCGTGGCGCGCGCCGCCGCCGGTGGCCACGATCGCCACGGGCTTGCCGGCCAGCGCCCCCGGATCGACGAGGTCGAACAGGTGCTTGAACAGGCCGGTATAGGCGCCCTTGTAGACCGGCGAGCCGACCACGAGACCGTCCGCCTCCTCGATCGCCGCGAGCACGCTGCGCGAAGACGCCGGGAGCTGGTCGCGGGTCCAGGCGGCGCCGAGGCCGGTTCCGGCATCGACGAAGTCGAGGAGGCGCACATCGAGGGGCGCCCGGGCGCCGGCCTCGCGCAGCACCGCATCCACCAGCGTCCGGGTCTTGGAGGGCCGCTGCACGTTCGCGCTCAGGCCGACGAGTCTCGGTCGTGTCATTCCGGGTGCCTTGCTGCGGGACAGGATGGCGAGCCGCCGCGATCTCGAAGAGCGAGGATGGTGCGGCCGGACATCCGAATAGGTCGATAGAATTGATCGCCCCACGTTCCGCCGTCAATGAAACGCGGTTCCCAATTGTCTCGCGAACGCAAAACGTTCTGCTCGAAACATCTCGCCCCGGATGAGATTTTATCTCAGGATTCCGGGCGGACTCGCGCCGAAATCTTGTGCCGCGGCGGCGTGGTCGCGCGGGAATCGAAGATTTCGTCTCCCGGAGAGCCGGGCGGGAGAAGGGCGCTCTCGCATTCCGCGGGGCTTTGGAAGGGCCTCATCGGCCGGGAGCCCGGCGGGCCGGCAACCGGCAGACGCTCACCCGTCGGCCGCGAACCCTGGCGGCCCGCCGGGCGGCGGGCCGGTTCCAGCACGCGCCCGGCCGGCGGTCCGTCTATTTGCGGGCGAGGAGATGCAGCACGGTACCGTCGTCGCCGTACTTGTCCCACATCTGCGCGCAGGCCTGCTCCGGACGCTCCCGGAACTGCGTCGCCTCCGCGTCGAGGTCCTGCTGCAGGGCGACCGAGCGCTTCTTCGTGAAGAAATCGGCGTGGTTGAGGTGGTTCTCTCGCGAGAACTGGCGGAAGCGCTCCGTGTCGATGCGGACATTCGGGCAGTTCCGGGCGGCCAGATCGGCTTCGATGCCCGGACGCAGGGCCGGAATATCCTTCTGGAGCGCGGATCGCCGGGCTTCGGCCCAGGTGCCGAAGGCGGCCCAGGCGAGGATGGCGGCGACGAGAGGGGCAAACTTGGTCATCGAGAAACGTGTCGCTGTGCTGCGACATCCCAAATCTCGCACCTGCGATCGGTTCGACCTGAGCCGGAGGATGCACCACACTTCTGTGTGAAAGCGCACATCCCGCGGTCGGATCCGGGCCGCCGGCTTTCGAGGACCGGTGCGCTCAGTAGGTCGGGACGACGCGCGTCTCGGGCAGCGGCGCACGCATGGTGAAATGCAGGCCGGCCGGCTGGAAATCGAAGGCGATCTCCGCCTGGCACTGGAGCTTCAGGACGCGTTGCAGCAGCGTCGAGCCGAAGCCCTTCCGCGTCGGTGTCTCCGTGAACGGGCCGCCCCGTTCGGTCCAGTCGAGATGGAGCATGCGTGCCGCCGGCGTCTGCTCGACACCCCAGCGGATCCGGATACAGCCCTCCGGAACCGACAAGGCGCCGTGCTTGGCCGCGTTGGTCGTCAGCTCGTGGATGGCCATGCCGGTCGGGACCGCGAGGTCGCCCATCAGGTCGATCGGCGGCCCGTCCAGCTGGATGCGGGAGCCCTCGACGTCGTTGTAGGGCCCCAGCTCGTTCATCAGCATCTCGCGCAGGGGGGCCTGCTGCCAGTAATCCTCGGTCAGGAGATTGTGGGTCTTGGCCAGCGAGATCACCCGCGCCGAGAACGCCTCGTAGAACGCGTCCACGGTGGTGGCGGACCGGGCCGAAGCCCCGAGCAGCGCCTGCACCGTCGCCAGCGTGTTCTTCACCCGGTGATGCAGCTCGCGGATCAGGAGCGCCTGCCGCTCCGTCGTCCGCTCGCGCTCCTCGAGATGGGCCCGCGCCTCGAGCTGCCGGCGCTTGGCGCGATGGGCGGCCCGGGCCGCCATGATCAGGGTCGCCGGATGGAACGGGCGCTCCAGCACGCTCACGTTGCCCAAGAGGTCGGTCAACTGCGTGTTGGGCTCGGCGCCGCGCAGTCGCAGGAGGATGAACGGGAAGTCGGACCAGGGCGGCTGGGCGGCGATCCAGTCCGCCAGCGCCTGCCGGTTCGAGGAGAGCAACGCCTCCTCGGTCAGGACCGCGCAGGCGGCCGTGTGGAGCCGGGCGACCACCTCCGCGAGGCTGCCGCAGATCTGCGACGCGATCTGTCCCTCGCCGAGGATGGTCGCGGCGACGACGGCGTCGCGGCCCCCCGGCGTGAAGAGGAGAACCGGCGGTTCAGCGTCGGTCATCAGCCCTGTGGGTGGGCAAGAGGGACGACCGTTCACCTTCGAATGTCGGAACGCCGGTCATGATACCCCTGAACGCGCTGAGTGGTTCGCCAACGCGGATCCCGTCGGAGTCGATCCGCAATTCGCGGATCGCGTTCTCATGGCTGCCGGTCCGCTTCTTCACCACCGAGATCGCGCGCCGCAGCCGGCCATCGGCCTCGAAGGTGCGGAACAGCAGGATCGTGTCGCTGAGATAGGTCAGGTCGACATTGGCGCCCATCGCCCCGATCATGCCGTGCTGGGCCAGGACCAGGAGCGTGACGACGCCCTGCTGGTTCAGGTAGGTCAGCAACTCATGCATCTGCAGGAGCAGGTAGTTCTCCTCCGGCATGGCGTTGTGATAGCCGGTCAGGGAATCGATCACGACCGTCGTCACGCCCTGGTGCTCGACCGCCTCCTGCACGATGTCGGCGAGTTCGCCGGGCGAGACCTCCGCCGGATCGATCTGTTCGACCCGGAGATCGCCGGAGGCGATCACGGCGTCGATCGGCATGCCGAGGCCGCGGGCCCGGCGCCGCAGCACGTTCGTGGTCTCGTCGAAGCTGAGGATCAGCACCTTCTCGCCGCGAGCGATCGCCGCGGTGACGCAGGTGAGCGCCACCGTCGACTTGCCGACGCCGGACGGGCCGATCAGCATCGTGCTGGTCCCGCGATCGATGCCGCCGCCGAGCAGCAGGTCGAGCTCGGGGCTGCCCGTGCCGCACTGGTCGTCGGCGAAGGTGCCGAGATGCTCGGCCGCGACGAGCCGCGGGAACACCGTGAGACCGCCGCGCCGGATGACGTAGTCGTGGAACCCGCCCCGGAACGGCGTGCCGCGCATCTTGATCACGCGCAGGCGCCGCCGCTCCCCGCCGTAGAGCGGCGCGAGCTGTTCCAGCCGGATCACGGCATGGCTGAGACTGTGCAGATTCAGGTCGTCCGCCTCGGCGGTCAGATCGTCGAGGAGCAGCGCCGTGGTGTTCTGGATGAGCAGGAAGCTGCGCAGGGCGTGGACCTGCCTGCGGTAGCGCAGCGAACCCTGCGAGAGCAGCCGGATCTCGGACAGGCTGTCGAACACGACGCGCTGCGGCTTGGTCCGCTCGATCTCGGCGATCGCCATGCGGATGGTCTCGCCGAGTTCGAGATCGGACGAATGGACGAGGCTCTGCTGCTGGTTCGGGTCGAGGCTGAGTTCCGGCGCGATGAGTTCGAAGATCTCGATGCCGTCGAGGGACCAGCCGTGGCGCCCCGCGACGTTCAGGAGCTCGCGCCGGCTCTCGGACAGCGTGATGTACAGGCAGCGCTCGCCCCGCCGCACGCCGTCGAGCAGGAACTGCATCGCCAGCGTCGTCTTGCCGGATCCGGGCCGGCCCTCGATGAGGTGCGAGCGCCGGGACGCGTAGCCGCCGTCCAGGATGTGGTCGAGGCCGGCCACTCCGGTACAGACCGGCGCCGCGTCTTGATCGGTCACTGCCATGTCCAGGTCTCTGCCGTCGCCCGACGGGCGGGCAGCCCACCGACCGCGTGACGGAACGCGGAGCCCGGTCTCGTACACGAAGGAGCGCGCAGGGCGAAACCCCGTCCGCCGCGCTCCTGCGCCGGCCGATACCGTCGGCGCGACCGTCGGCGCGACCGGGACATCGGTCCTGCCGGACGGCCGCGCCGTGCGGCAGCCGGGATTGGCGCCGCGATGGAGGACCGGCGCCCGCATCCTGCGGGCGCCGGGGGTTCGCGCGCTCACTGGCTGCCCGGACCCTTCGCCAGGCCGGCCAGGGTGAACAGGTCCACCGACAGCTTCGCGCCGATCACGAAGGCATCCGGGATCGGCTTCGGACGGAACGGGAAGCGGGTCTGGTCCGGGTCGATCACGTATTGCAGGTTCGGCATCAGCCGCACCGCCGGGGTGAGCTGGATGCCGTAGCTCAGCTCCAGGATGGTCTGCAGGGATTCGACGTTCCGGGTGCCGAGCCCGAGCGCCGTGCGCGCCGCCCGGATGTTGGCCGTGCCCAGCGGCGAGAGCTTCTCCATGGCGAAGACGAAGCCGAGGGTGTCGTAGGGCCGGCCGGGGAAGGTGCCGGTCAGCACGGCGCCGCCCTCCAGGAAGTAATCCTGGGTCTGCCGGCCGCCGGTCCCGCCGAGCGCGACGCCGAAGACCGACAGGCCCTGGATGCCGCTCGGGTCCGGCCGCCAGACCATCTGGTCGAAGCGGGCGTAGACCGCCGAGCGGCCGAACCGGGTCAGCGGATCGAGGCCGCTGAAGACCCGGGCGCCGCCCCGCTGGTCGAGCACGGGATCCTTGTAGTCCGACCGGTCGAAGACGACGCCGACGCTGTAGTTGCGCGGCAGCGGGTCATTGCCGAAATTGGTCGAGTAGCCGACTTCCACCGGCACCAGGACACCGGTGGCGCCGTTGGTCGACCAGTCGATCCCGTTCTGCGTCGGCAACTGGTCGCGGGGGTTCACCTCGTAGATGCCGGCGTGCAGGAATACCTTGTCGTTGACCCAGGCCTTGGCATGGCCGCCCCAGGTGGCGATCGGCCAGTAGGTGAAGTTCGTCAGCTTGAAGATGGACTTCGGGGCGCCGCAGGTCGCGTTGTTCTGGAAGTTGCAGTAGAGCGGCGAGGCCAGGAAGTTCGGGTTGGCCAGCAGGCGGCCGACCTCGAGGTCGAGGCGGTTGTCGAACAGCTTCTGCTCATAGGACAGCAGGGTCAGATGGGCGGTCTGGCCGCCGCCGTAGATCTCCTGCACGCTGCCGTCGAAGCCGATGGAATCCTGCGCCAGGCTCCGTCCGTGGCGCTGGGTGACGACGGTGTGGACCGAGCCGCCGTCGATCCCCGCGAGACGCGCGAGATCGGCGTCGAGGCCGAAGGCGATCTGGCCGGCATAGGCCGATCCCTGGCGGATGCCGCCGGACGGGTTGGCGGCGAACTCGCCGGTGTAGTTCAGGATCATGCTGATCCCGTTGCCCAGATCGAGGGTGCCCGGCGGCAGGCTGGGCGGCGTCGCGCTGCTGCCCTGCACGTCGAGGCTGGCCGCGGCGCTGCTGGCGCCCGAGAAGCTCCGCGCCTCCCGGATGACCCGCCGCCGGGCGCGGTTCGCCCGGTACCGGGCCTTCTGCGCCGGATTCGCCTTCGGCCCCGGATTCACCAGCGATGGTCCCCCGTCCGGAGCCGTGGCTTCAACCTGTGCGACCGCCGGACACGCGCCCGCCGTGACCGTCGCGGCACAGAATGCGAGCGCGGCCCATCGCCTATGCTTTCCCATGTGACTCCCCCTTAACCGCGCGGCCTTGCCTGGCTCTGTCGCGTTCGTGTCCCGCAGGGGGCCTCCCGGTCAGTCCGTGTCCGGTCAGTCCGTGTCCGGTCGGTCCGTGAAGGCCTCCACCGTGCGGCGCTCGCCGCGCATGAAGGCGTCGGCGGCGTGGATCAGCGGATTCAGGTCGACGTCGCTGGCGCCGGAGCGGACCAGGGCGGCGAAACGGTCGTAGAGGCCGCGGTACTCCGCCTCGGGCGGGAGCGGCTGGTCGCGGCCGTCGATCGTCAGGACGGCCCCGCCCTGCGAAAGCACCAGGGTACCGTCGTCGGTCTCGACCCGGATGTCCCAGGTCTGCGGCCCGGTCTGGCGCCAGTCGAACCGGGCCCGGATCGGGGTGCCGGCGGCATCGGCGAAATGCAGGTCGGCGGCGATCGGCGCCTGCCGGTTCTCCGGCACCGACAGGGTCGCGCCGGTCAGGTGGAACGGCGGCAGGATATGCGTGGCGATGGACAGGGCGTTGATCCCCGGATCGAACACGCCCATCCCGCCCGCGTCCCAGATCCAGTCCTGGCCCGGGTGCCAGTGCCGGACATCCTCCAGCCAAGCGATCTCCACCGACCGGATCCGGCGGCCCGACAGCCAGCGGCGCGCGGGCTCCACCCCCGGCGCGAAGCGCGAGTGCCAGCTCGCGAACAGGCTCACGCCCCGGGTCCGGGCGGCCTCGACCAGGAGCCCGACCTCGGCCAGCGTCGCCCCCGGGGGTTTCTCGAGGAGGACGTGGCGGCCCGCCGCGATCCCCGCCAGGGCTGCCGCGAACCGCGCCTGCGGCGGCTGGCACAGGGCGACGGCGTCGAGGTCGCCGTGCGCCGCCAGCATCGCCTCCAGGCTGCCGTAGCTCGGCACGCCGTCGAGCCCGCCATGCCGGCTCGCCACCGCCACGAGGCTGTAATCCGGGGAGGCGGCGATGACCGGCAGATGCTGGTCGCGGGCGATCTTGCCGACACCCACCAGACCGATGCGGATCGGGCTCGCCATCTCAGAGCACCCGCACGGTCGGATCGGTGGGCGGGGCGGCCGCCAGGGAGTTGCGCAGGGGCAGCGCGAACGGCGCAGCCTCGATCTCGAACACGTCGCCGGGCCGGGTCGCGACGCCGTCGCTGAACGACAGGGTGGCGGTCCCGAAGAAGTGGACGTGCACGTCGCCGGGGCGCCGGAAGGGTGCGTATTTGAAGTGGTGCCGCTCCAGGTTGGCGATGCTGTGGGACATGTTCGCCTCCCCGGAGAGGAACGGCTTCTCCCAGAGCACGGCGCCGTCGCGCAGGATGCGGCTGGTCCCGCGCACGTCCGGCGGAAGCGCCCCGAGCCACAGCTCCGGGCCGAGGGCGGCCGGGCGCAGCTTGGAATGGGCGAGCCACAGGTAGTTGCCGCGCTCGGTCACGTGGTCGGAGAACTCGTTCGCCAGGGCGAAGCCGAGGCGCACCGGGGTGCCGTCGGCGTCGACCAGGTAGATCCCGGCGATCTCCGGCTCCTCGCCGCCGTCGCGGGCGAAGGCCGGCGAGACCAGCGGCTCGCCGGAGGCGACCAGGCCGGAGCCGTCGCCCTTGTAGAACCATTCCGGCTGCACGCCGGCCTCGCCCGGCGCCGGCTTGCCGCCCTCGACGCCCATCCGGAACATGCGCATCGAGTCGGTCGGCGCCGGGTCGGCCGCGGCCGCGCGGTGCATCGCGTCGCGGCCCTCCGCGGAGCCGAGATGCGTCAGGCCGGTGCCGCTCAGCATCAGGTGGGCGGGATCGGCGTGGTCGATGGGCGGCAGGAGCCGGACCGTGTCGAGATCGACGGGCACGCCGAGTCCCGCCCGCTCCGCCGTCGCGGCCAGATCGTCCCCCGCCTCGAGAGCTCTGCGCGCCAGGGCGCGCACGCTGTCGACGCCGAGCACCCGCCGCGCCCGACCGTCGGCGAGCAGCGCGACGCCCCGCTGCCCGTCGGCGGCGCGGAATTGTAGGAGTGATCGTCCCATCTGTGTCCTCCCGGGGACGACCGCTTCGGGTCGTCCTGAACGCGCGGCCGTCGAGGGTCGCGCGGCGGCCTGTCAGCGGCCGGGTTGCGGGTCGAGAACGCCGTCGATCCGGCGCGCGAGATGCCAGGGATTGTCCGGGCGCAGGGGCGGCGGCAGGAGCGCGTCGGGCAGGTCCTGGTAGCAGACCGGGCGCAGGAACCGTTCGATCGCCAGCGTGCCCACCGAGCTGCTCCGGCCGTCCGAGGTCGCCGGGAACGGCCCGCCATGCACCATCGCGGGGGCGACCTCGACGCCGGTGGGCCAGCCGTTCGCCAGGATCCGTCCGGCCTTGCGGGCCAGCAGCGGCACGAGCCCGGCGGCGAGATGCTCGTCCGCGCGGTCGAGGTGCAACGTCGCGGTGAGCTGCCCGCCGAGGGACTCGAGGAGCCGGGTGACCTCCGCCATGTCGGCGGCGGCGACCAGCAGCGCGGCCGGACCGAACATCTCGTCGGCGAGGGCCGGATCCGCGAGGACGTGGCGCGCCTCCGTGCGCAGCAGGCAGGCGGGGGCGCCCCCCGGGCCGGCGGCCGCCCCGCGCGCCGCGACCGTCACTCCCGGTCGGGCCGCCAGCGCGGCGACGGCGTGCGCGAACCGGTCGCGGATGTCCGGGGTGAGCATGGTGTGCGGCACACTCTCCCGGATCGCCGCGGCGGCGGCCTCCGCGAAGGCGTCGAGGTCGGAGCCGGCGATCCCGATCAGCAGACCGGGATTGGTGCAGAACTGCCCCGCCCCCAGCGTCAGCGACTGGACGAAGCCCGCCGCCAGGGACGCGCTCCGGGCCCGCAGGGCGCCGGGCAGGAGCACGACCGGGTTGACCGCGCTCATCTCGGCATAGACCGGGATCGGCTCGGGCCGGCCGGCGGCCACCCGCATCAGGGCGAGCCCGCCCGCGCGCGACCCGGTGAAGCCGACGGCCTTGATCCGCGGGTCGGCGACCAGGGCGCTTCCGAGGTCCGTGGACGGTCCCGGCAGGTAGGAGAACGTGCCCTCGGGCAGGCCGCCGGTGGCCACCGCCGCACGCACGGCCCGCGCGACCAGCTCCCCGGTCCCGGGATGGGCCGGATGGCCCTTCACCACCACCGGGCAGCCCGCCGCCAGGGCGGCGGCGGTGTCGCCCCCCGCCACCGAGAAGGCCAGCGGGAAGTTCGAGGCGCCGAACACCGCCACCGGGCCGATCGCGACGTGGCGCCGGCGCAGGTCCGGCCGGGGCAGCGGCTGCCGCTTGTGCTGCGCCAGATCGATCGTCGCCCGGATCCACGCGCCGGAGCGGACGAGATCCGCGAACAGCCGCAGCTGCCCGACCGTGCGGGCGCGCTCACCCTCCAGCCGCGCCCGCGGCAGGCCGGTCTCGGCCATCGCCCGCTCGACGAGCGGCGCGCCGAGATCGGCGATGCCCTCGGCCACAGCTTCGAGACAGCGAGCGCGTGTTTCTGGTGGCGTCTCCGCGAAATGCGGGAACGCCGCTTCCGCCAGCGTGCAGGCGGCCTCCACCTCCCGAGGGCCTGCGGCCGAGAAGGCCGGCTCCAGGGGCGCTCCGGTGGCGGGATCCACGGCCCGGAAGAGCGCGGCTGTGGTCACGTCGGCGGCGCCGATCAGGACGCTGCCGCGGATCGTCACGGATCCTGGCGATTCACTACTCATACAATTAGGCTAGGGCAGTTCGCCTCCCGCCGCAAGCGCGGCCGCGATTCCGGTGAAGGGGGTGTTCCTCTTTGCGCTCCTACAACTTCAGGATAGAATCACGCCGATCCCGCCCCGACCGACCCGGTGGCCCGGACTGGAGGTGGACGAGTGAGGCAGGATCGCGGTCCGGAGAACGTCACGCTGCCCCTCGCCTCGGGCTCGCGCCGCATCCACGGCTCGGTCGCCCGCGATCTGGGGGTGGCGATCCTTGGCGGCCGCTACGCTCCCGGGGACGTGCTGCCCGGGGAGATCGAATTCTCTGAGAAATTGAACGTCTCGCGCACCGCCTATCGCGAGGCGATCCGCATCCTGAGCGCGAAGGGGCTCGTCGAGAGCCGCCCGCGCACCGGCACCCGCGTGAGCCAGCGCAGCCGCTGGAACCTGCTCGACCCCGACATCCTCGCCTGGGCCTTCGAGTCGGAGCCGAGCGAGTCCTTCATCCGCGACCTGTTCGAGCTGCGGATGATCGTCGAGCCGGCGGCGGCGGCGCTCGCGGCGGAGCGGCGCTCGGGCCTCGACCTCGCCCGGATGGGCCATGCCCTGGAGGAGATGGGCCGCCACGGCCTCGCCACCGAGGCCGGACGGGCCGCCGACCAGGCCTTCCACAACACGATCCTGGAATCGGCCCGCAACGGGGCGCTGATGGCCCTGTCGAGTTCCATCGCCGCCGCGGTCACGTGGACGACGATCTTCAAGCATCGCCGCCAGGGCCTGCCCCGGGATCCGATGCCCGACCACCGCGCCCTCTACGACGCGATCGTGGCGGGCGACCCGGCCGCCGCCCGGGAGACCATGACCGAGCTGGTCCGCCTCGCCCTCGCCGACACCGAGCTGGCGATGCGCCCCTGACGGAGCCGGCGGCGTCCGCACCGCCGGCCCGGCCCTCGTCTCAGTGGTTGTCGCGCGGCACGCCCCGGGTCTGGGCGATGCGCTGGAACGCCTCGGCGCCCTCCAGGATGGCCCCGGTGTGCATCTGCCCCACGGCTGCGCGCTGCATCGCCTGCCACGGCGTCTGCGAGGCCGGATAGGCGTAGCCGCCCGCCGCCTCCAGGGCGCTGCGGCGGCGGGCGATCTCGTCCGCGTCGACCAGCATGTCGGCGGTGCCGCGGCGCAGGTCGATCCGCACCCGGTCGCCGCTGCGCAGGAGCGCGAGGCCGCCGCCGGCCGCCGCCTCGGGCGAGGCGTTGAGGATCGACGGCGAGCCCGAGGTGCCGGACTGGCGCCCATCGCCCAGGCAGGGCAGCGCGTGCACGCCGGCCCGGATCAGCTGCGCGGGCGGGCGCATGTTCACCACCTCGGCGGCCCCGGGATAGCCGATCGGCCCGGCCCCGCGCATGATCAGGATGGTCTCCGCGGTGATGCCGAGGCTCGGGTCGTCGATCCGGGCGTGGTAATCCTCCGGTCCGTCGAAGACCACGACGGGACCCTCGAAGGCGTCCGGATCCTCCGGGTTCGACAGGTAGCGGGCGCGGAACTCGTCGCCGATGACGCTGGTCTTCATGACCGCGGCGTCGAACAGGTTGCCGCGCAGGACCAGGAAGCCCGCCGCCTCCTTGAGGGGCCGGTCGATCGGCCGGATGACGTCCTCGTCCTCGATCACGGCGCCGCGGCAATTGTCGCCGAGGGTGCGCCCGTTGACCGTCAGCGCGCCCTCCCGGATCAGGTCGCGGCGCATGAGCTGCGCCACCACCGCGGGCAAGCTGCCGGCGCGGTAGTAATCCTCGCCGAGATAGGTGCCCGCCGGCTGCAGGTTGACCAGCAGAGGCACGTCGAGCCCGTGGGTCTGCCAGTCCGTGATGTCGAGGTCGACCCCCATGTGGCGGGCGATCGCCGCGAGGTGGATCGGCGCGTTGGTCGAGCCGCCGATCGCCGAATTGACCGCGATGGCGTTGAGGAAGGCGTCGCGGGTCAGGATGTCGGAGGGCTTCAGGTCCTCGGCCACCATGGCGACGATGCGCTTGCCGGTCTGGTAGGCGGCCTCCTGCCGGTCGCGGTAGGGCGCCGGGATCGCGGCCGAGCCGGGCAGCATCATGCCCAGGGCCTCGGCGAGCGTGTTCATCGTGGTGGCGGTGCCCATCGTGTTGCAGAAGCCGGTCGAGGGCGCCGACGAGGTGACGAGCTTGATGAAGCCGTCATGGTCGATCTCGCCGGCCGCCAGCATCGCGCGGGCCTTCCAGACGATCGTGCCGGAGCCCGTGCGCTGGCCCTTGAACCAGCCGTTGAGCATCGGCCCCACCGACAGGGCGATGGCCGGGATGTTCACGGTGGCGGCGGCCATCAGGCAGGCCGGGGTGGTCTTGTCGCAGCCCGTGGTCAGCACGACCCCGTCCAGCGGGTAGCCGTAGAGCAGCTCCACGAGGCCCAGATAGGCGAGGTTGCGGTCGAGGCCCGCGGTCGGCCGCTTGCCGGTCTCCTGGATCGGGTGGACGGGGAATTCCAGGACGATCCCGCCCGCCTCGCGGATGCCCTCGCGGATCCGCTCCGCGAGGACGAGATGGTGGCGATTGCACGGGGACAGGTCCGAGCCGGTCTGGGCGATGCCGATGATCGGCCTGCCCGAGCGCAGCTCCTCCAGGCTGAGGCCGAAGTTCAGGTAGCGCTCCAGGTAGAGCGCCGTCATGTCGATATTGTCGGGGTTGTCGAACCAGGCGCGGGAGCGCAGGGGCCGTGCAATCGGTCGGTCGGTCATTTCTGGGTCCGGTGAGCGGGGCTGGTCGAGAACCGGTAGGCGATCACGTTCCGGTAGGTCTTGCCGGGGTCGAGCCGGGCGGAGCCGAAGGCCGGCTGGTTCGGCGTGTCGGGGAAGAGTTCCGGCTCCAGCGCCAGGGCGTCCGACTGCCGGTAGGCGAGGCCGGATTTACCCACCACCGTCGCGTTGAGGAAGTTGCCGGCATAGAACTGCACCCCCGGCTGGTTGCTCGCCACCTCGAGGATCCGGCCCGATTCCGGATCCTCGACCCGCGCCACGAGGTGCGGCTCGGCCGTGGGCGCGTCGGTGACGACCCAGTTGTGGTCGTAGCCGCGCGCCCGCACGATCTGCTCGTCCCGCCCGTCGCGGATCCGCGCGCCGATCACCGTGGGCTTGCGGAAGTCGAAGGGCGTTCCGGCCACCGGCAGGTGCGCGCCGGTGGGGATCAGGGTGGCGTCGACCGGCGTGAAGCGCTCCGCCGGGATGGTCAGGGTCTGATCGAGGATCGAGCGGCCCGAGCCCTCACCCGCGAGGTTGAAGAAGCTGTGGTTGGTCAGGTTGACGATCGTCGGCTTGTCGGCCGTGGCCTCGTAGGTGACCGTCAGCGTGTCGGTCGCGTCGAGTGTGTAGGTGGCGGTGGCCGTGAGCGTTCCGGGATAGCCCTCCTCCCCGTCCGGGCTGACGTAGCGCAGGGTGACCGACGGGGCCGCGCCGCCCTTGACCGCGGTGATCGTACAGAGCCGCTTGTCGAAGCCGGCCGCGCCGCCGTGCAGGGCGTTCGGGCCGTCGTTGGTGGCCAGCGTGTAGGTCTGGCCGTCGAGGGTGAAGCGCCCGGCGCGGATGCGGTTGGCGTAGCGCCCGACGCTCACGCCGAAATAACTGCCCTTGGTCAGGTAGGAGGCGAGGTCGTTGTAGCCGAGCACCACATCCGCGGCCTTGCCGGACCGGTCCGGGACGTCGAGGCTCCGCAGGAGCGCGCCCCACGACAGGATCCGGGCCGTGATCCCCTTGCCGTTCGTCAGCGTCACCTCCTCCACCGACCGGCCGTCCGGCAGGGTGCCGAACACCGTCCGGACCGGTTCGGCCGCCTGGGCCGGAGCCGGGGTCAGGCCCGGGATTGCCGCGCAGGCGCACAGCGCCAGGGGTCCCACTCCACGCATCGCATCCTCCCCTCGATGAAGCCGCCCGTCCCGCCGATCCTGCGCCGGCACGCGACGGGGACGCGGTTGACGTCCGCGAATCCGATATATACTCAGACAAATGAAATGGACAACATGGGACCGCCGGCAAGGCGGCCCGGAACGCAGAGGACAACGCCGGATGGCAGGACCGATCGCGACCGTCGGGACGACGGCGCCCCGGACGGGGGCGGAGGCCGCGCGCGACCGGGGCGCCTACCGCCCGGCCCTGTCGCTGCTGGCGAGCCTCTTCTTCATGTGGGGCTTCATCACGGTCATCAACAACACGCTGCTGCCGCACCTGCGCAGCGTGTTCGACCTCGATTACACGCAGACGACGCTGATCGAGTCCGTCTGGTTCATCGCCTATTTCGTGGCCTCGATCCCGGCGGCCAAGCTGATCGAACGGGTCGGCTACCAGCGCGCCCTGGTGGCGGGGCTGGGCATCATGGCGCTGGGCACGCTCGGGATGATCCTGGCCGCGCACCAAGTCTCCTACGCGATCACGCTCACGGCCCTGTTCGTGATCGCCAGCGGCATCACCCTGCTGCAGGTCGCCGCGAACCCCTACGTGGCGGTGGTCGGCCCGGCCGAGAGCGCTCCGGCGCGCCTCAACCTCGTGCAGGCGTTCAACTCCTTCGGGACGACCCTGGCGCCGCTGTTCGGCGGCTACCTGATCCTCGGGCGCTCCGCCGCGGGCAACGCCGCCGCCGGCACCATCCTGACACCGGCCGAGCGCTTGGCCGACGCGCAATCGGTGCAGCTGCCCTACCTGATCGTGGCGGCGATCCTCGTCGGTCTCGCCGTGATCATCGCCCGCTTCCCGCTGCCCGCTTTGGGCGGCGCCGGCGACGCCACGGCCCGGGCCGTCAAGGCCGAGCGCGCCGGCCTGTCCCTCTGGCGCCACCGCAACCTCGTGCTCGGCGTGCCGGCGATCTTCATCTACCTGATCGCCGAGATCGGGGTGTCGAACCTGTTCATCAACTTCGTCTCACAGCCGGAGATCGGCGACCTGACCCACGCCCAGGCCTCGCGCTACCTGTTCCTGCTCTGGGGCGGCATGATGGTCGGCCGCTTCGCCGGCAGCTACCTGATGCAGGCTCGGGCGGCCGAGACCGTGCTGGCCGGGGCGGCGATCGGCGCCTGCGCGGTGATGCTGGTGGCGACCTTCGCGACCGGCCACTGGGCGATGTGGGCCCTGATCTCGGTGGGCCTGTTCCACGCGATCATGTTCCCGACGATCTTCACCCTGGGGATCCGCGGCCTCGGGCCGCTCACCGAGGAGGGCGCCGGGCTGCTGATCATGGCGATCGCGGGCGGATCCCTGGTGGTGGTGCAGGGTTGGGCGGCGGACCGGTTCGGGCTGCAGCATTCCTTCCTGATCACCGCCGCCTGCGAACTCTACGTCCTGTTCTACGCTCTCTGGGGCTGCCGCCCCGCCGCCGCGGCGCGGCCGGCGGGCGCCTGAGCGTCGGCGGCATCGGGGAGCGCTCTGCCATGGACCCGCGGATCCGCATCCTGGACCGGCCCCGGCGCGACCGGCTCGGCGAAGGCCCGATCTGGGTTCCGGAGCGGGGCTTGCTGTTCTGGGTCGACATCGAGGCCCCGGCCCTGAACTGGCTCGACCTCGCCCGCGGCGAGACCGGCACCCATCCGTTCCCGGAGCCGCTGGGCTGGATCATCCCCCGCGCCGGCCGGCGCGACTTCATCGTCGGGCTGAAGAGCGGGTTCGCGATCTACGACCTCGAGGCCGACCGGATCACGCCGATCGGCGATCCGGAGCCCGACGAGCCCGACAACCGCCTGAACGATGCGAAGGTCGACGGCGCCGGCCGGATCTGGGCCGGGAGCATGCACCAGGCCGAGACCGCGGCTTCGGGATCCCTCCACCGGCTCGATCCCGACCTGACTTGGCGGCGGATGGACACGAGCTACGGCGTCGCCAACGGGCCGACCTTCAGCCGCGATGGCCGGATCCTCTATCACAGCGACAGCGCCGCCCGGACGGTCTACGCCTTCGACCTCGCCGCGGACGGCACGCTGACGGGCAAGCGCGCCTTCCTGCGCTTTCCGGAGGCCTGGGGCTGGCCCGACGGGATGACCACGGATTCCGAGGGCTGCCTCTGGATCGCCCATTGGGGCGGCGGCCGGCTCAGCCGCGTGGATCCCGAGGGGCGACTGATGCGGGCGATCCCACTGCCCGCCCCCAACATCACGAGCTGCGCCTTCGCGGGAGAAGGGCTCGACCGCCTGTTCGTCACCTCGGCCGCCCGGGGCGCCGAGCACGTGCCGGCGGCGGGGGCCCTGTTCGAACTCGATGTCGGCGTGACCGGCCTGCCGCCCCGCGCCTTCGGGGGCTGACCGGCCCGGCGGCCGTGGAAGGCCTTTCCCTGTGGCTGTAGCGTCCCCGGACGGCGGGGCCTGATGGCGACCGGGTTGTCCCGGGCGGCCGACGCGATCCGTGCGGCAGCCCGATCCGCGTCCGCGCGGGCCTCGACGCAATCCTCGCAGGATCGTGTGGCCGCCTCATCCGGATGGGGGATGCGCGGTCCCCGGCCGGTCTCTACGCTCGCCACTTCTCCGAGACGAGATCACCTTCAGCCCGCCCGGCCCTGCCGCGGCGGGCTCCTTGTCGGATGTCGCCGACACGGCGCTACCGCCGAATCGGAAGCCGGCGGATGGGCCGCCCGGCGGTGTCGCGCACCACCAGGCTCCAGGAGCGGCCGGGATCGGCCGCGCAGACCTCATCGGCCATCTCGGCGATCACGCTGCGTGCCTCGGCCAGGGCCTCGTCCAGGCTGCCGACCTCGACGCCTTCCTCGTCGCGGATCGTTTCCTCGCCGCTCTCGACGTCGAAGTAGAAGCGTTCGGACACCGACCTCCCCCCTGCTGCCGCCCTCCGGCGGTCGTCCTGATCTCTCTACGTAGTCCGGAATATGACTGGGACCGGTCTTTGATCGGATAAACCTTAATGCATTTAAAACGCGGATTTGCCTGTATCTGTGCGAAGGCGGCCCAGTCTCGATTGAATTATCGATTATAAGAACCAGGCACGCCGCCGCCGATGTCCGATGGCTTGCTGAGGTGGCGCTCTTGGAGTCGGGACCCCTGACATGTCGACCTCCGCCGATCCGCCCAACGCGCGCGCCGAGAAAGCCGCGCTCCGCAAAGCCACGCTGCGGGCGCATATCAAGAACGTTCTGTCGACGATCCGCAGTCATCATACGGGGCGCGGCCGCGCGTCGATGCGGGTCTCGCGCTACACCCTTGGACGGTGGTTCCGGGGCATCGCCGCCGGAGCGAACCCGCTTTTTGCGTAGCAACGCTCGTCCGATGGACGTGTTTCTCAAGGCGCCGCGCTCCGGCGCTTCGAACCGCGTCCCATGGCCGAGACCACCCGCCTCCGATCCCATATCCGTAGCGTGCTGCTCAGGCTGATGCAGCGGCTGCGCGCCCGGGCCGGCTGACGCGACAGCGGTCGGACGCCGGCCGTCGGGCGGCCGTCTTGCGCCCCTGCCCTCGGCTGCGGCGCGGTGGAGTGCGGGGGGGGGGACGCCTGCCGATGGGGCGGGCCACGCGACACGGCCCGATCCCGCCTGGAGGTCCCGCCTGGGGGGCCTGCCTGGAGATCCTGCCCGGAAAACCTGCTTGGCGAACCGCGCCGTCCAGGCCGGGGACGGCGCGGCGGAGCCGCCGACAATCTGAGGGATTGACCGGATTTCACGCCGAAACGACCGGTCTAGTGCTGACACGACCCGTCTTCGTTGCCGTGCCAGCGGCTTTATCTCCAATCGATACAGATCTAGATTCGCGGGCCCAACGAGCCGGCACCGGGCCCGTCCCGGCGCGGGCGCGCCGTCCTGCCGGGCAGACCGGCTCCCGAGGTGACGATGGGCCAGATGACGATCAAGGACGTCGCCCGACGGGCCGGCGTGAGCTTCCAGACGGTCTCGCTGGTCCTGAACCATCCGGAGAAGGTCGCCCGGACCACGCGCGAGACCATCGAGACGGCCATGCGCGACCTGGACTTCGTGCCGAGCCTCGCCGCCCGGTCCCTGCGCAAGAAGCCCAGTCGCAGCATCGCCTGCGTGTTCTCCCTCGGGGCGCAGCCCGCCGACGCCACGTTCCGCCTGAGGGAGGAGGCCGATCAGGGCCTCGTCCTGCAGACCTTCGGGTACGTGACCGACCAGCAGGGCTATACCCTGGTCCACCGGTGTCGCCGCGGCGACGACCCGGACGGCTTGAGCCGGATCGCCAGCCTGGTCAGCGAGGCCCGGGTCGACGGCATCGTCGTCTTCGCCGACCGCCAGGACGACCCGCTGATCGGCCTGCTGCAGGCCAAGCGGTTCCCGTTCGTCGTGTTCGGCCTCGACGTTCCCGGCACGCATTACGCCATGCAGGCCGAGCGCGACGCGGCCCGCGACGCCGTCCGCCACCTGATCCAGGCCGGGAGCCGGTCCATCTGTTTCTTCACGGGCGCGGGCGACGGTCGGCGGTGGCGTGCCGGGGCCGAGCGGTTCCGCGGCTACCGGGACGCGCTCGCGGAGGCGGGGCTGCCGCTGCGCGACGACCGCGTGGTGGCGTGCGACTGCACGTCCGAGGGCGGCTATCGGGCGACGCGCGCGCTGCTGGAGCGGCTGGACACGGGGTCAGGAGACCGGCCGGATGCCATCGTGGCCGCCAGCGATCGGGTGGCGTTCGGCGCGCTGAAGGCGCTGCACGAGCGCGGCGTGCGGGTCCCCGCGGAGATCCGCGTCGTGGGCTTCGACAACCTCACCCAGGGGGCCTACTCGGTCCCGAGCCTGACCTCGGTCGATGTCCCGACTCTCGACATGGTCCGGTTCGCCTTCGCGACTCTGGTCGAGCTGATCGAGGGGACGCGCGCCCCAGACGACCTCGCCCAGCGGCTGTTTCCCACGCGCCTCGTCGTGCGCGAATCGACCGCGGCGCGGCCGCAGGCCTAGGAGGCCGAGGCCGGCGTTCCGCGGCCCGTATGGGCGCCTCACTCCGCCGCGAGGATGCCCGTCTCGGGGTCGCCCCGTCCGAACTGCGCCGCGTGCAGGCGGCTGTAGGGGCCGCCGGCGGCGAGCAAGGCCGCGTGCCGGCCCTCCTCGACCACGCCGCCCTCCCCCAGGACCACGATGCGGTCGGCGTCCCGGATGGTCGCGAGGCGGTGGGCGATCACCAGGGTCGTGCGCCCGCGGGCAAGTTCGGCGAGCGCCCGCTGGATCTCCCGCTCGGTCTCGGTGTCCAGCGCCGAGGTCGCCTCGTCGAGGATCAGGATCGGCGGGTTCTTGAGGAAGACCCGCGCGATGGCGATGCGCTGCTTCTGCCCCCCCGACAGGCGCACGCCGCGCTCGCCCACCACCGTGTCGAGGCCCTCCGGCAGGCCGTCGATCAGCCCGCCGAGCCGGGCGCGCCGGGCGGCGGCGTTGATCTCCGCCTCCGTGGCGTCGAGGCGGCCATAGGCGATGTTCTCCCGGATCGTGCCGGCGAACAGGAACACGTCCTGCTGCACGATGCCGATCTGCCGGCGCAGGCTCGCGAGGGTGATGTCGCGGATGTCGATCCCGTCGACGGTGATCCGGCCCGCCTCGACCTCGTAGAAGCGCGGCAGCAGGGCGCAGAGGGTGGTCTTGCCAACCCCCGAGGGGCCCACGAACGCCACCGTCTCGCCCGCCGCCACCGTGAGGTCGAGGCCGGCGAAGACCGGGCGCCCGGGGCCGTAGCCGAAGCCGATCCCCTCGAAGCCGATGTCGCCCCGCAGGGACTCCACCGCGCGGGCCTCCGGCCGGTCGGTGATGTCGGGCGCGGTGGCGAGCAACTCCTGATAGCGGCGGAACCCCGCCACACCCTTCGGGTAGGTCTCGACAACGGCGCCGATCTTCTCCAGCGGCCGGTAGAACACCCCGACGAGGAGCAGGAAGCCCACGAAGCCGCCGGGCGTCAGGTCGCCCCGGACCACGAAGGCCGCGCCGCCGAGCAGCACGGCGATCTGCACGAGGCGCAGGCCCAGGTAGTTGATCGACAGGCCCGCCGCCATCAGCCGGTAGGCCTCGAGCTTGGTGTCGCGGTAGCGGGCATTGTCGCGGGCGAACAGGGCGCGCTCGTGGGGCTCGTTGGCGAAGGCCTGCACGACCCGCATCCCGCCGACATTCTCCTCGATCCGCGCATTGAAGGCCCCGACCCGGCCGTACTGGGCCTGCCAGTTGCGGGTCATGCGGCCGCCGTAGCGGATCGACACGAAGGCGATCAGCGGCAGGATCGCCGCCGTGATCAGCGCCAGCGGCGCGTGCACCGTGAGCATCAGCGCGAAGGCGCCCAGCAGCGTCATCACGGCGATGAACAGGTCCTCGGGCCCGTGATGGGCGACCTCGCCGATCTCCTCCAGGTCCTTGGTCACCCGGGCGACGAGGTGGCCGGTCTTCTGGCCGTCGTAGAAGCGGAAGGAGAGCTTCTGCAGGTGGTCGAAGGCCCGTTCCCGCAGGGTGGTCTCGATGTTGATGCCGAGCACGTGGCCCCAGTAGGTGACCACCACCATCAGGCCGGCATTGGCCACGTAGACCAGCGCCAGCGCCGCGGCGGCGAGCAGGATCAGGCCCCAATCCTGCCGGGGCAGGAGGCTGTCGATGAAGCCCTTCACGGCGATGGGGAAGCCGAGTTCGAGCAGGCCGGACAGCACCGCGCAGCCGAAATCGACCAGGAACAGCGTCCGGTACGGCCGGTAATAGGCGAGGAAGGCCTTCAGCATCGCGCGGCTCGGATCAGCGTGGGGCGGCGCACGCGACGGGGCAGAGCGCGCCGCAGGACGGCACCCCCGGCAGGCGCTGGCGCAGGCAGCAGACGCGCCGCCGCCGGCACCCCGACGTCCCCGGACAGAGCGCCTGCGCCAGGGGGCTCCTAACGCAGCCCGGGCCCGGACGCCATCCGAGGCAGGCCGCGACGTCGTCACAGGCGGCGGCGCAGGCGGGGGGCGCCCCGGCCCCCGCCCCGTCCCCGCCCCCGTCCCCGAGCGGGGTCCCGAGTTCCCGGGCGACGTAGTCGAGGATCACCGCCGCGTTACCCCAGAGGATCCGGGGGGCGATGCCACATCGGGCATGGCACAGCTCCACGAACGGGCGCAGATGCGCCTCCACCAGCCCGGTGAGGCCGGGCGCCGGGCAGGCCGCGCAGCCGGACCCGTTCGCGGGCAGGCGGAAGCGGCACGGCCGCCCCGCCGCGTCGAGTTCGAGGCGCATCGCATCGAAGGCGAGCGGCAACGGCCGGCCGAGGCGGACCAGGGCCGTCAGCGCCGGCGTCGCCAGGGCCGCGAGGTAGAACTGGCTCCAGTACGAGACCCGGATCCGCGGATCCGCGGTCTGGAACTCCGCGCCGAACCCGGCCCCGAAGGCCGCCAGCGTCGCGTCGAACACGTCCGGGTCGCGCAGGGCGCCGAGGGGCACCGCCTCCGGGCCGCCGGGACCGTCCGCGACGCCGTCCCGATAGGCCGCGAGCGAGTCGGGTATCTGCGCGGCGACCTCGGCGATCATCGCGCCACCCCGTCGGCCCGCAGGGTCCGGCCCACCGCGACGGCGAGCCACGCCACCGCGGCGGCGTAGAGCGGCAGGCTGGCGGCGAAGTAGCCCGGCCAGCCGACCCAGCCGGCGAGCGCCGGAGCGGCGACCCGCAGGGGCATGGCGGCGAAGAAGGCGGCCCCGAACAGCAGCGCGTAGTCGGTGGCGGGCCTCGGCCCCTGGGCCCACCGGTAGATCATGTTGAAGACCGGCACGCCCAGGAAACCGCCCGCGACGAAGCTGAGCACCGTGGCGGCGATTCCGAGATCCGCCATCCGGCCGGCGCAGGCGACGGCCATCAGGCCCCCTGAGGCCAGGACGCCGAGGGCGCCCGCGGCGATCAGCCGGACCGTGCCGAACCGCGCGGCCAAGCCCCCCGCCGCCAGGGCCATCACCAGGTTCACGGCCGGCAGGACGGTGCCGGTGAGCGATCCGACCTGCCCGAGCGACACGCCGAGATCGAGGAGCGCCAGGGTGTTGGGCCCGGCGACGAGATAGGAGGCGGCGAAATAGGCCCCGAGGACGAGCACGCGTCCGGCCAGGCGGCGCAGACGCGCCAGCGCGCCCGACCCGCGCTCCAGTCTTGGCCCGGCCCCGCGCAGGCGCGCCTCCCCGTAGCCGAGGATCGGCAGCAGGCAGAGGGCGTCGAGCGCCGCGCAGGCCAGGACCGCCCCGTGCCAGCCCAGGCTGTCGTAGGAGCCGACCAGCACGCCGACCCCCAGGATCCCGCCCAGGGAGGCCCCGCACAGCTTGGCCGAGGCCACGTAGGCCCGCTCGTCCGCCGGGACCGTCTCGACCACCAGCGCCTCGAGGGCGATATCCATGGTCGCCACGCAGGCGCAGGCGGCGATCGCCAGGGCGAGCAGCGCCGGGAGCGGCCAGGTCTCGCCGAAGCTCAGGGCGACCAGCAGGAGCACCGAAGCGGCCTGCGCGACCACGATCCAGCCGATCCGATGGCTGAGGAACGGCAGGCGTAGCCGGTCGAGGACGGGCGCCCACAGGAAGGTCAGCCCGACCGGCAGGTTGATCAATTGCAGCAGGCCGACCTCGGCCAGCTCCACGCCCCGGGCCCGCAGGATCAGCGGCGCCCCGCCGGACAGGAAGCCGAGCGTGGCCCCGAAGGTCACGTACAGGCAGAAGAACGGCGCCAGCGGCCGCAGCCCGGCCAGGGCGTCGACGACCCGGGTGCCGATGGCGGGGCCGGCGGATCCGGTCACCGCGGCCCACACGCTGGTCTGAGTCCCGCGCCGTCCCGGGGGCTGCAGTTTATAATCACACTAATCTATTGATTTACCTCAGTTTTTGTTGTTTAGAGGGGGCCGGGTCTTGGATCAAGCCGGTCGGCAGATGCGGCGCGCTGTCCCCTCGCGGAGAGCGGATCCTGCGTTAACCTTTCGTCAACCATACCGCCGACAGAATCCCAGGCGGAGGGCAGAACCATGACCCGACGCCGGGATTTCGACGCGCTGAGCGAAGCTCAGATCGCCGCGGGACGCACGCAGAAGCGCTGGGTCGAGCCGAAGGCGGGGTTCCGTCCGGCCGCGCCGCAGGCCGTGGCCGACTTGCTCGACACGATCCAGCACGTGGCCGAAGCCGCTACCGGCGAGCGCAGCTTCCTGTACCTGCGCCCGCAGGCCGGCCGCCCCCGCGGGCGCTGAGACGATCCCGCCCACGCTTCCGGCGCCCGGATCCCGCGGCGCACTGGCAAGGGCCGGCCGGTTCTGCAAAAACGCCGGTATGGCACCGCATCCCGCTCTCGAATCCGCCTGCGCGCGCGTGTCGATCGCGTCCGCCCGATCCGGCGGCGATTCATGAGTGTGGACGAGGTCGCGGATCTCCGGCAGCGCAACCGTGCGCTCGCGGACGAGGTCGCAGGCCTGCGTGCCGCCCTCGCGGCCCGGGCGGAGACAGACGCCGCGGTCGCACCGGCGGACGAGACCGCCTTCGGCCGCGCCTTCTGGCGCGCGCCCGCGCGGATCGACGCGACCCTGCCCGATCCCGACCCGGCACGGCTCGACGATGCCGAGTTCCGCAACCTCGCCGACCACCTGCCGATCCTGTGCTGGCTCGCCCGCAGCGACGGCTACCTGTTCTGGTACAACCGCCGCTGGCTCGACTATTGCGGCACCACCCAGGAGGCGATGGCGGGCTGGGGCTGGCAGGCTGTCCACGACCCCGCCGAGCTGCCGCGGGTCAAGGCGGTCTGGGCCGCCGCGATCGCCACCGGCGAACCGTTCGAGATGGTCTTCCCCCTGCGGGGCGCCGACGGCGTGTTCCGGCCCTTCCTCACCCGGATCGTGCCCCTGCGGGACGCCACCGGACGGGTGGCGCGCTGGTTCGGGGTCAATACCGAGATCGGCGCGCAGGCCCGGGCCGAGGCGGCTCTGCGCGCCTCCGAGGGCCGCCTGCGCCGGGCCCAGGAGGCCGGCGGCGTCGGCGTCTTCACCATCGACATCGCCAGCGACACCGTCCACGGGACGCCGAACTTCTTTCGCCTTTACGGGCTGCCGGAGCAGGACCGGCTCCCCGTCGACGTCATCGCCAGCCTCGTCAGCCCGGACGATGCCGGCCTGATCGCCCGGCGGGCCGACCGCGCGGCCGGCCGCGCCGCGCGGGACGTCGCCTACCGGATCCGGCGGGCCGATACCGGCGCGGAGCGCTGGATCGCCTGGCGCGGCGCGTTCGAGCGGGACGGCGCGGGGCGTGCGGTCCGGTTCGTCGGCGCGGTGCGCGACATCACCGACCACAAGGCCGCGGAGGGGCTCGCCGAGGCCAACGAGCGCGAGCTGCGCCTCATCACCGATGCGCTGCCGGTGCTGATCGCCTTCATCGGCCGGGACTACATCTACCGTTTCGCCAATGCGGCCTATCAGGACTGGTTCTTCCGCCCGGCCTCCGAGATCGTCGGCCGCGACGTGCGTGCGCTCCTGACTCCGGCGAATGCCGAGTTGCGGCGCACCTATATCGAGCGCGCGCTCGCCGGCGAGGCCGTCCTGTTCGAGGCGGCGTGGCCCCACGCGGACGGGCGCCACCGGGATGCCGAGATCCGCTATCTGCCCCGGCGCGATGCCGGCGGGGCGGTCGACGGCTTCCACGTGTTCGTCCAGGACATCACCGACCGCAAGGAGGTCGAGGCGGCGCTGCTCTCCGAGGTCACGCAGCGCACCCGCGAGCGCGACCGGCTGTGGGAGACCACCAACGACCTGATGGGCACGGCGGGGCTCGACGGCTTCCTCAAGAGCGTCAACCCGGCCTGGGCGCGCATGCTCGGCTGGACCGAGGCCGAGCTCCTCGGACGCCCGTTCGCGACGTTCATCGATCCGGACGACCATGCCGAGGCCGCCGCGGTGGTCGGGCGGCTCGCCGCCGGCGAGAGGGTGGCGGGCTTCGTCGACCGCGTCCTCACCCGCGCGGGCGACCGCCGGGTCGTGATGTGGACCGCGGTGCCCGAGCCCGGGGCCGGGCTGTTCTACATCGTCGGGCGGGACCTGACCGAGCAGCGCCGCGCCGAGGAACAGCTCCTGCAGGCGCAGAAGATGGAGGCGATCGGTCAGCTCACCGGCGGCATCGCCCACGACTTCAACAACCTGCTCACCGGCATCATCGGCTCCCTCGAGCTGATGCAGACCCGCATCCGGCAGGGGCGGTTCGACGCGATCGAGCGCTATGCCGGCGCCGCCATGGCATCGGCCAACCGGGCGGCGGCCCTGACTCACCGGCTGCTCGCCTTCGCCCGGCGCCAGCCCCTGGCGCCGCAGCCGACCGCCGCCAACCCGCTGATCGCCGGCATGGAGGAGCTCCTGCGCCGCACCCTGGGAGAGCGGGTGGAACTCGCCCTGGTCACGGCGGCCGACCTGTGGCTGACCCTGTGCGACCCGCACCAGCTCGAGAACGCCGTCCTCAACCTCGCCATCAACGCCCGGGACGCGATGCCGGAGGGCGGCCGCCTCGTGATCGAGACCGGAAACGCCCGCCTGGGCGACGCCGACGCAAGGCTGGAGGCCGGCGCGAGGGCGGGCTCCTACGTGAGCATCCGCGTCAGCGATACCGGGACCGGCATGAGCCCGGAGGTCGCCGCCCGGGCCTTCGATCCGTTCTTTACGACCAAGCCGCTGGGCCAGGGCACCGGCCTCGGCCTGTCGATGATCTACGGCTTCGCCCGGCAGTCCGAGGGGCATGTCCGGATCGATTCGGAGCCGGGGCGCGGCACCGCCGTCACGCTCTATCTGCCGCGCCACCGCGGCGTCGCGGAGCCCGAATCCGTGGCCTCGGATCGCACGGTGCTGCACCGGGCGGCGCGCGGCGAGACCGTGCTGGTGGTGGAGGATGAGCCGGTGGTGCGGGACCTGATCGTCGAGGTGCTGGCCGACCTCGGCTACACCGCGGTCCGGGCCGCGGACGCCCGGGCGGGGCTCGCCCTGCTGCGGGGACCGGGCCGGATCGACCTTCTGATCAGCGATGTCGGCCTACCCGGCGGCCTCGATGGCCGACAGATGGTGGATGCGGCCCGCCCGCACCGGCCGGACCTGAAGGTCCTGTTCATCACGGGCTATGCCGAGAACGCGACCTTCGGCACCGGTCACCTGGAACCGGGGATGCAGATGATCACCAAGCCGTTCTCCGTGGAGGTGCTGGCCGCCCGGGTGCGGGCGATGATCGCCGGTCGCGACTGACCGCCGATGCCGCCCCGCGTCCCACGCCCCGCCGCCCCGCCGCCGTCGCCGCCGCCGCCGCCTCTCTCGCTGCCTCTGTCGCTGACGACCCGCATCCTGCTGCTCGTCCTGCTCGCCCTCGCCCCGGCGCTGGCGATCCAGGGCTACAACGAGGTCGCCCTGCGGGCGAGCCGCGACGCGGCTGTGCGGGCCGAGGCCCGCGCCATCGCGCGGGACGTCGCGGAGGATTTCGCGCAGATCTCCGAGCGGATGCAGCAGGCTCTCGACCTGATCTCCGGGGATGCCTCCGTGCAGACCCGCGACCCGGCGTCCTGCACCGCTTACCTGCGGCGCGCCGCCGCCCGGCTGCCGCACGTGCTGCTGATCGCCCTCACCGATCCCGAAGGCGCCGTGCTCTGCGACAGTGCCAGCTCCCCGGCGGGCTCCTACACGAGCCGCGACCGCGCCTATCACCGCCGCGCCCTGGAGACGGGCGGCTACGCGGTGGGCGGCTACGCGGTCGGCCTCCAGACGCGGCGGCCCTCGATCCACTTCGCCCGGGCCGTCCATGCCGGCGACGCGACGGCGGCCCCCACCGGCGTCCTCCTCGCCGCCGTCGACCTCGACTGGCTCTCCGATCATCTGGAACAGACGCTCCATCAAGCGGAGACGGCGATCACCGTCACGGACCGCGACGGCCTGATCATCGCCCGCCGTCCGGACGAGGCCGCCTGGATCGGCAAGCCGCTCCCGCCCGACCAGCGCGCCATGCGGGAGATCCAGGGCAGCGAAGTCCGCGTCGCCGAGGGGCTCGACGGCCGCCTGCGGATCATCGCGGCCGCAACGCCGGACGGCCCGCTGGCGGGGGTGCGCGTCGTGGTCGGGCGCGACCATGCCGCCGCCTTCGCGGATATCGACGCCGCCACGCGCCGCGGGCTGGTGCTGATCGCGCTCGGGGCGGCGCTGGCGCTGGCCGCCGCCCTCGTGGCCGGGCGGCTCTTCATCCGCCGCCCGGTCGAGCGGCTCCTGCACATCGCGGCGGCTTGGCAGGCCGGTGATCTCGCCGCCCGCACCGGCCTGCGCGGCGCCACGGAGTTCGAACGCCTCGGCAGCAAGCTCGACGCCATGGCCGGCACCCTCCAACGCAGCACCGCCGCGCTGCACGCGGAGATCCAGAACGGGCGCGCCCTGCAGGCGCAGCAGGGCACGATGCTGCACGAACTGAACCACCGGGTGAAGAACACCCTGGCGACCGTCCAGGCCCTCGCCCGCCAGTCCCGCGGCTCCGCGGACGTCCTGGAGGCGCGGATCCTGGCCCTGTCGAAGACCCACGACCTCCTGACCCGCGAGGACTGGAGCGGGGCGTCCCTGCGCGAGGTGCTGGAGAACGAACTAAGCCCCTACCGGACCGGCGGCGACCAGATCCGCCTGGACGGTCCGGACGTCTCGCTGAGCCCCCGCGAGGTGCTCGCGCTCGGCATGACCATCCACGAACTGACCACCAATGCCGCCAAGTACGGCGCCCTCTCGGTCCGCGAGGGCCGCGTCCGGGTGACGTGGTCGCTCGCGCCGGGCGCGCGACATCTGCGGTTCCGCTGGGAGGAGAGCGGCGGCCCGCCGGTGCAGCCGCCGACCCGGGTCGGCTTCGGGACGCGGCTGATCGCCGGCGGCGTGCGGCGCGAGCTCGCCGGCACGGTCGATCTCGCCTTCGAGCCCCAAGGCCTCCAGTGCCGGATCGACGTGCCGCTGGATCCGGGGCTCGGCACGATGCTGGCACCCACGGGCTAGAGCCCACGGGGTTCAGCAAGATTGTCTCGATACGACAGGGCGTTGAGGCGACATTCTGATTGATCGGTTCAGCACATCCGGATCAGCCGGGCGCGATGGGCCGGCTGGCTTGGACAGGATGCGGAACGACGAAGCAGTCCCTCTGCCGGCGAAGCGCCGGGCCGCTCGCGTCACACGTGAACGAACGGGCATAGCCACCTGACGGAAAACGACCTTTCGGTCCCGGGATCAGGTGCTGATGCGTGTAACCTCCCGGACGTCCCGCTTCACCTGTCGCCATGTCCGCCAGGGTTCCAGGTTCGAGAGCGCCATCCGGCGCACGCCCATCCAGCCGAGGCCGAGCGCGACGGCCAGGAACGGCGCGGCGACGAGCAGCGCGGCCGGCGCCTCGGCACCGAACGGCACCGCCAGCAGCTTCACCACGGCGTCGAGGCCGAGGAAGAAGGTGACGATCAGGAGCACCGGGATCGTGCCGATGATGGCGACCAGCGATACGATCGCCCGGATGTTGCCGTCGATCTCCGTCCGCGCCAGCGTCAGCAGCGCCTCCACGTGCGCGGTCCCCTCGCGCAAGGCCGCGATCAGCAGGGCGAGGGTTCCGTCCGGGGTCTGACGCATGGATACGATGGTCCTCGGGGCCGTTTCCGGCCGTCCCGGGCCAACGGGGCCGCGGGCCGAAGCGTTCCGCCCCCGACGCTCACAGCATCAGGAGCACCGCGCCGAGGATCAGCACGGTCGCGAGGCCGGCCAGGATGACCGCCCGGCTGGCATCGGCCCGGTCGTCCGGGATCGGCTCCGGCGGGGCCGCCGCAGCGGATCTGGGCGCAGCGAAGGCGGCGGCGCCGTATCCTGCCTCCGTGGCCCGGTCCGGCGGCGTGCCGGGCTTCGGTGCCGGGAGTTCCACCGCGGTCGAGACCGGCCGGTTCGCCGGGGGGCCGACGGCCTCGGGCTCGACGCTCACGCCCGCCGCCTCCAGCTCCAGCATCACCAGAACCAGGGCATCGACATCCATGCGCTCGACGGGCAGCGCGGTGCGCAGATCGTCGGCCGTGATGGCGCCCCGGCTCCGGCCGAGGGCGATCAGCCGGTCGAGCGTGCCGCGATCCAGACCCTGCGTCATGCCCCGTCCTCCCCGGCCGCGACCCGATGGTCTATCGCGAAACGCGCCCGGGCGGGCCCGGTTACCCGGCGGCGCGTCCGGCGCTAGGCGCTGAGCGCCGGACGCGCCGCCGGTATGGGGCCGGGCTCGGGGCTTGCGGCGGCGCCCGTTCCCGCGCGGAACCGGAGCATCGGCCGTTCGATCAGAAACCAGCTCAGCAGGCCGAGGGGCATGGCGGCCCCGAGCGCCAGGGCCGCGACCGCCCAGGGGGAAATGCCGGGGATCCGGGCGATCAGCAGGTTCTGCAGCGGCCAGGCGTAGAGGTAGAGCCCGTAGGACGGATCGATCTGGGCGGTGGCGCGGCTGAGGGCATTGGGACGCACCGCGAAGGCGAACCAGAAGATCAGATACCCGCCGAGGAGCGCGAAGGCCGGCTCGGCCAATGGCCGGCTGAACAGGAGCGGCACCAGCAGCAAGGCGGCGAGGCCGGCGCCGCGGCGCGTGTAGGTGATCCGGTCGGCGAAGAGCCGGAAGGCGCCGCCGCAGCAGAACACGAAGGTGAGGCGGATCATCTCCGACAGGGAGCCGAGGGCATCTCCCGGATGCCCGATGGGCAGGTAGAGCCAGCGCAGGGCGAGGAGGATGCCGAGACCCGTGAGGAGACCGAGATAGCGCCCGCGCCGGCGCAGGGCGCGGGCGGTGCCGACGAGGCCGAGCAGCAGGTAGCAGCCGAACTCGCAGGGGATCGTCCACATCGATCCGTTGAGCAGCGGATAGGGCAGCCCGGCGAAGGTGCCGGGAACCACCGGCATGAGGAGCAGCGACAGCCGCGCCAGGGCCTCCAGCGGCGAGGCCGCCGCGAGGTCGCCGCCGCCCAGGGGCGCGACCACGGCGATGCAGAGCAGGGACGCCACCACGAAGGCCGGGTAGATCCGCAGCGCCCGCCGCATCAGGTAATCCGCGAAGGAGCGCTTGGCGCGGTAGCTCGCGGTGATCAGGTAGCCGCTCACGAGAAAGAACCCGTCGACGGCGATCTCCCCGAGGGACAGGGTGCCGAAGGCCTGCGTCAGCAACTCGCGCGACCGGTTCCCGTCCACGAGTTCGGGGGCGTGGGCCAGGATCACGAGGGTCGCGAACAGGAGGCGCAGGGACCCGAAATTGTTCGCCCGCGGATCCCGGCCGCCCGTCACCTCCGCCACCGCTGTTCGCTCCCGACCCCTCTGCCCGGTGTTCAGGGGTCAAGAAGCGGCGCGCGAAGGCAAGGACGCCGGCGCCACACCGGATGGGGATCGGGCGGCGCCGCGCGATGGGACGGGCGCCGTTGCACGGGCGACGCAGTCGGATCAGGGCATGGCCGTGGCCCGGGCCCGCAGCTCAGCCGGACAGCGCGTCGCCCTCCGAAGCTGGAGGGGCCGACCCTTCAAGGTGCTGAGGGCTGCGATAGAATTCAGTCTCTGAGCCGATCGCCGAACTGCCGGTCATCGCGTGTGGCGCGCTCGCGGCGCCGTTGGGGCCCATCGGGCAACTCGCCGCGACTGCCTTCCGCAGCGGGCAAGCCGCGTCTGAAAGCCGCGTCCGTCGGGCCGGGCCGTCGGGCCGGCACGATCGATGTGCGCCTTCAACGGCACTGTTCCTACCTACACCACCCCAAGTGCCGCGCGAGATCCAGCCTGTCGGGCTCGTGTCGGTATCGGTACCTCCGCTGCCGCGCGGGTGACGTCCTGGACGATCCGGCGTGCCGACGCGGGTGTGCCTTCTGTCGCCACCCGCATGGTCGTCCCAAGCGCCGCGCACGCCCGCGAGCTATCGTCGACCACGACGCGGATGCCGGAAGCGCCGTCCCTCGTCGCGCGTGTCGGGGGCGACGTCGCGGCTCCAGCGCGCGCCGCGCCTCCGTACCGACCGTTGCTCGTCCTGATCGAGGTGGAACAGCGTCTTGCGGTCGAGAGGCCGCCCCGTCGACCTCGGCCCCGCCCTCGTCCCCAACCCTGATCCCCAACCCTCCGTGCCCTAGAGGCTGTTACGGACTGCAGCGAAGTCAGCGGCCCTGCGGAGGAGCAGGACGCTGAAGGCGACGAGGTGCAATCCGGCCAAAGTGGCTGGCAGGCGCTCGTAGTCGCGAGCCAATCGGCGGAAGCGGGCCATCCAAGCGAAGGCACGCTCGACGACCCATCTGCGTGGCAGCAGCACGAAACCGCGCTTGGCCTCGGGTAGCTTCACAACCTCCATAGCGATGCCGTGATCGGCTGCTGCCTTCGCCGCACGCTCTCCTGTGTAGCCCTGATCGACATAGGCGAGGTTCACGCTGTCGCCGGTCGCCTCCTGCACGGCATCAGCCAACCTCGCCACGGCGGCGCGGTCGTCGGCATTGGCGGGCGTGACGTGCAACGCCAGCACCTGCCCGAGCGTATCGACGGCCGCGTGCAGTTTCGATCCCGGGTGCGCTTATGGCCGTCCCAAGCGGCGCGGGCCCCACTCTCGGGCGTCGAGCGCAGCGTCCGGCTGTCGAGGACCACGGCCGAAGGTTCCTCGGTCCGGCCCGAAGCCAGGCGCAGCACGGCGCGCAGGTCGTGGACCAAGGTCTCGAAGCAGCCCGCCCTCAGCCAGCGTTGGGCTTGATCGTACACCGCGTGCCAGGGCGGCAGATCGTGGGCATCGCACGCCAAGCCACGCCGTATCGCACCACGTAGCGCAGCCCGTTGAACACCTCCCGCAGATTGTGCTCGCGCTGAGCGGCCGTTTCGGGAAGTAAGGTCAGGTAGGGGGCGACCAGCGCCCATTCTTCATCGCTGACATCGGACGGATAGGCACGGCGGGACTGCATCCTGCCAACTGGCTGTAGGCGAAGGTCGGGGACGCAACGCTTTCGAAGCGAAACGCGCTCCCGACACGCTTCGAACCTGCGACCGTGGCCGCAGGAGCCCCGCGACGTCCCCGTCGAGGCGATTGGAGGCGGAGCGTGATCGTATCGCCGCCGTTGCGCTCCTCGCGCGCTTGGGCTAGGGAATGGCCACGGCCAGCACCCGTAGCTCAGCTGGATAGAGCGTTGCCCTCCGAAGGCAAAGGTCACACGTTCGAATCGTGTCGGGTGCGCCAAATTTTCCCACATTCGTCAGCGACTTATCTGATTCACCTATCTGGCGCCCCTGACCTTTCGAGGGATGGTGTGCCGGAGGTGTGCCAAAGATGTCGCCTGTGGGCGTGATAGAGACCACCTCAACAGCGTCGCACGTTCAGAAAATTTTTGACATTGGCAGATCGAGCCCTCGCGTGAGGGTTGGATAGCCTCCGACTTCAGGTTGATTCGGTGTCCTGACCCAGCCAGTTTGCCTCCCGGAGGTTGGCATGGGCAGATTGTGGGCCGGTTTTGTTGCGGCGATCCTTCTGATCGCGCCGCCCTGTCACGCCTACGCAGGCGGCCTCGCGCTGTCCGGCAACGCTCGGTGGGTCGTTCTGGCCAGCCGACCTGACCTCGACGCTGCCATCGGCGTCGCCCGCTACCATCGCTGGCAGTTCCCGAGCGTGCGTGTCATGCGTGCGGCCAACGGCTGGTTCGCGGTCGTCGCTGGGCCGGAGAACGCCACGGATCCGCGCGCCCTGCGCCAGCGCCTCACCCGCACAGGTGGTCTGCCGAGCGACTTCATCTTCTCGCGCGGTGATAGCTACGTCGAGCAGGTCTGGACGCCACCGCCCTCGCCCAGCGGGCCGAGCGCCAAGTTTGACGGTAAGCACGATAGCATCCTGCGCGTCGGCAGCCTGTCCGTGCACCTCAGCAGCGCCAGAGGGAAGGATGGTGATCGCCACCCGGTTGCTGTGGGCCGCGAGGATGGACAGGCGGCCTTTGCCATGTCCCTCGATCAATCCACGCGCGGGACAGACGACGATTCGAACACGGACTTCGCCGAGGTCGCCGCCGTGCGTCTCGACCCGATCTCGCCCCGCGTCAGCCTCGTGTTCTCATCGTTCTGGGGCGGCGCCCACTGCTGCACGGTGACGAAGATCGCCACGCAGGACTCGCGCACAGACCGCTGGTTGGTCGCGGACGGCGAGACCTTGGATAGCGGCGGCTACGCCTTTGAGGACCTTGACGGAGACGGCACCTACGAACTGCTCAACGGCGACAACAGCTTCCTGTATGCCTTCGGCCCCTATGCCTCGTCCAATCCACCCGCTCAGATCCACTGGGTGCGGGCCGGACGGCTGGAGGATGTGACCCGCCACGCCAACTTCGCGGGCTACCAGCGCCAGCGGCTCGCCGGGATGGAGCACGCGGCAAACCTCGACCCCGAGCGGTGGCATGATAACAACTTCCTCGGCGGCTGGGTCGCGCAAAGCATCCTCGTCGGACGCGGTGAGGCCGCGTGGGCGCGCATGCTGCAACTCTACGACCGCAATGCCGAGTGGCCCTACGAGGAATGCACGGTCGCCCTGCCCCTGGCCAAATGCCCAGACGCGCGGAGACGCAAGACCGACTTCCCGACCACGTTACGGCGTCACCTGAACGAAGCGGGCTATCCGACACCTTGGCTCGGACCGCTGGCGGTGGCACCGCCCGCGATCACTGTGCCTGCGGGCCCTGCCCGGTACGAGGTCGCCGCTGCGGCCTTCGAGTCCCAGCCGGTGAATGAGCGTATCCGCCTCCAGGTGCTGCTGACCGCCACCGGCCATCAGGTCGCCGTGCCGAACGTCGATTTCTCCAAGCGACTGTTCGAGACGGTGGTGCGCTTCCAGTCGCAGAGCGGGCTACCCGTCACCGGGGTGATCGATGGGGGGCAAGCTACCGCGCTCATGAGCGAGGCGACCCCGCTGCTGCGCATCTGGGGTTTTCGCGCCGCGGCGCATCCGTACCGGGGCCACCCGATCTGGGTGCCGTTTGGCCTCGGGCTGCGCGAGGAGCGCACGGGCTCGGGCGTGACCTGGACCGACCCGGCCAAGCGCGCGACGCTCACCTACATCGCCACCCCGAGCGCGCTCGAAGACGGCTACCGCGCCGCCCTCGAACG
The DNA here is from genome assembly GCF_003254375.1 of Methylobacterium sp. XJLW. Lineage (NCBI taxonomy): Bacteria > Pseudomonadati > Pseudomonadota > Alphaproteobacteria > Hyphomicrobiales > Methylobacteriaceae > Methylobacterium > Methylobacterium sp. XJLW. The sequence goes on from NZ_CP016429.1 coordinate 5,362,191, forward strand.
GCTCGCCGGGGACGGCGCACGGGTGAACTACAAGGTGCTGCGCCCGGACTTCTTCGCGATCTCGGCGTCCGGAACGGACGGGCTTGACTGGTACATGCGCTTCCATCGGGACGGGGCTGGCACGCTCGGCTTCTTCCTGGCCTGGAAGTCCGCCGAGACCGACCTGCACATGGAGCGCGTCGCGGTGCTGGTTTCGGGGTCGCTGGCCGCCAGCATGTCGGGCGCGCCGTTCACGGCGCCGATCGCCGTGGCTCCGCCGCCTCCGGCGGTCGCGGTGGCCACGCCCTCACAGCCGGTCGTCCCGATGCCGCCCGCAGTCGCTCCTCGGCCGCCGGATTCCAAGCCGCATACGGCCTCATCGGGCACCGGATTCTTCATCAGCCGCGCTGGCCACCTGCTGACGAACGCCCATGTCGTTCAGGACTGCGCGGCCATTGAGGTGAATGGACCGAATGGGCTGGTAGCCGCTCGGCTTGTGGCCCAGGACCGGACGAACGACCTTGCGCTTCTGAAGGCTGAGATCACTCCGGTGAAGATCGCCGCTTTGCGCACAGGCGTGCGGCTCGGCGAGGCGGTGGCGGTCTTCGGCTACCCGATGTCGGGCATGCTCTCGACCTCGGGCAACTTCACGCTGGGTAACGTCACGGCTTTGACGGGGCTCGCCGATGACAGCCGCTACTTCCAGATCTCAGCACCCGTTCAGCCGGGCAACTCGGGCGGCCCGCTCGTGGACGCCTCCGGCAACCTGATCGGTGTGGTGAGCGCGAAGCTGAATGCCTTGAAGGTGATGGTGGCTACGAATGGCGATATCCCGCAGAACGTGAACTTCGCCATCAAGGGGTCGCTGGCGGGGGCATTCCTGGAGAGCAACGGCGTGGCCTACGCGACAGGGACCGACACCGCCGCCCTGCCTCCGGCCGATCTGGCTGAGCATGCCAAAGGGCTCAGCGCTTTCATAGCCTGTCGATAGGAGCACGCAGCGGGCGGGTGGAGATAGGCCGACAGCAGCCGCTTCGGGTCTTCCATCATCAAACCCGTGGGACGCGCTTATCACGACCAGAAATCTTCTTCATCACCGGAGTCAAAATCATACGGCTGGCGATCATACTCGTCATCTTTATCCGTATAGTCCTCATCGGAATCTTCCAAATCATACCCATACTTAGACCGACTGATCGCATTGGCGTTTTCGAGCGCAACGGCACTAAGATGTTTCTCGAAATCAATTAATCTAACGTGTCTTGAGCTTATATGTTCGAATTCGCCACTTAGAGGGCCACCAAAGCTTGATTTTACAAATTCGTCCGACCGGGCCACTGTGTTATGCAGCCAATTTTCATCAGTTGAGCTTAATTTTTTTGGGAATGCTATTGCAGGTTTGTGCGAGATTCGTCCGGATACATAGGCGGCAATCAATAGCGCGCTCGTGTGAGTGTCGCGGATATTAGAAACTCGATCTATGATCGCACGTGGTACGTTCAGGCGGCAGCACGAGACCAGCCATAGCATCCAACAAATCTCATGATGGTGCCCAAAATCAGCGTGTCTGCTGATCAAGGCAGAGGCGACCTCACTCCAGCCATCGATGTCGATCTCTCCCGATATGGCAAACCTTTTTACGGCCAAAAGACAAATATAATCCAAAGAATGAGGAAAATGAAATGCGATCCTTTGAAGCTGATTTTGGATCCTTGTCCAGTGCGAACTGCTTTCATAGCAACGCAATTGGTCTAGGCGTCGGAGTGCTAATTTCATCGGGCTTTCAGAATTGATTGCTCTCGACTGAGCATATGCTTCATCAAGTAATCTACCTGGACCATCCAAACTGAATGGAGATGCATCAAGGGCGCGCAATCTCTGCGCCCAAATATCATCAATTGGTTCTAGGCCGGAAACAATTCTTGTCTTTGCATCATTGATTTGAAGTTCGAAATTTTGGAGCACATCCCGCAATGTAGAAAGCACAATTGCAGCATCAAACTCAGATTTTATTCCTATGTAATAGTCATCCACGTGTCTGACGGCGCCAATAATGTACTTCTCTGCGCGCTGCGCCAATTGTTTGTCAATTTCACAGGCAATGGACTCGGCTATCATTCGGAAAGCATCCGGTCCAATCGGTATCCCACGAGTCTGGCTGTTTTGGCACTGCTGGCAATACCAATCTAGTTTGTTAAACGTTACACTTTTTGAATGTCTATTTTGATCGATTTTAGCCGAGCTGATGCCGTGCGCAACCCAAGGAATGACATGAGTGTATATACTCGGAAAGAATTGAGCAATGTCCGTCTTCAATAAATATGGCGCATATCTGATCTTTCCAGATAGTCTGCCTGACAATTCGCTCAGCGAGCTTATGGATATCGCTCGGTCGGCGCTTGGCTCGCTGATTTGTGGCGCGCTTATCGAAAATGCTGACTTATTATATTGTCGAAACAGAGTTCTTTCGTGACTTTGCAAAAATTGCGCTATCGGCAGATAGGAGACTGGGTTGGGCGTGGCATAAAATCGCCGATTGCCGTCGTGTTTGGTTCCGACATATCTAGCGTATCGTGTGAACCGGCCCTTATGAAGCGATCGATCGTTAATTTCGGAAATAATGCCGTGGAAAGCTTTGATAATTCCTGAGCTATCAAAGCACGGTGGAAGGGTTTCTGGAAATAAGCCCTTCTCCATTAAGAGATCTCTCGTAGAAACCATCGGATCCTAACTTCATCGGGCGGTTGGACTTCGGCATGGCAGCTCTAATTAAGTGTTGCCATGCAAGCATCGTGAGCATCACTTCTAAGATATTGCCGCGCATTTCTGTCGTCTTGATATAATTTGTGCGGGGCGGCTACGAAATAGCAGCTTTACATGTGTGATCGCTGGGTCGATTATTCGAATGAACCGTATTCTGGTAGATTTGAATTTGGAGCTACCCGTCGAAGAACTCCTCATCGAGCTTCTTGATTGTGAGTCGCTCCTCGATCCGGCAGCCGACCTCGTGCCGGATCATCAGGCGCGCGAGTTGCGGGCCGTCGATCAGCACCATGCGCTTGCTCAGCATCTCTGCCGTCTCGCGCGCCGAGGATGTGAACGATGAGGTCGTCACGAACAGCCCCTTCGTCGCTTTGAAGCGGTCGAGGCTCCCGAAGAAATCACGGATGGCCGAGGCGCCCACCGTGTTGTCGGCGGAGTAGCGCTTTGCCTGGACGTAGATGCGGTCGAGTCCGAGTGGATCCTGGTCGATCACGCCGTCCACGCCGCCGTCGCCCGACTTGCCGACGAGAGCGCGATCGAGATCATTGACCGAGCCGCCATAGCCCATCGCAATCAGCAGGCGGACGACAAGGCTCTCAAAGAATGTGGGCGTGCCAGCCACTACGCGCTGAAGCAACTCGCTGGCGAGTGCCGCTTCAAGCTGCCGTCCAGCAGCACGCATAACCTCATCGGGCGTCAAGCTCGCTGTGGCATCGTTGGTCTGGACGGCTGCTTCGGCCTGTTCTTCGGCGCCATCCTGAGCGACGCGAAAGGACTGGAACTCCGGGAACCGGGCCAGGAATTTAATGTCGATACGCGCGGATGGTTGATCGAGCACTTCGCGCCCGCGTGGGGTGATCTGGAAGTGGGCGCGACGGGTGAGTTCAATGAGACCAGACTTGCCGAGGTAGCTCTTGGCCCAATGGACGCGGTTCGCGAAGGTCGTCTGACGACCGGACGGCAGTAGATGCGAGCGGTCCTCAGGGCTGAGACCAAACTCATCGGCGAGGTGCTCGACCACATCGCCGATGCGCTTCTCTCCTGTGGCCGCCTCGCGCAACACTGGCAGCATTAGGGTCTGGAAGTCGGGAATGGACATCAGGTCGCTGTTGCGAGGCGTGGGCGACCTCGGCCGCTTCGCGCGGGTGTTGACCCCGCCCGTTCAGCCTTGATCCGCTCCAGCAGCACGCTCGCGGCTTCATCATCAGGATCCTGAGGGACAAGCTCGCCGCGGAACGCCTTCGAGAGGACGGCCTGATCAAGGCGATCGATGAGCTTGCGGGCGCTTGACGCTTCAGTGTCGAGGCGACCGATCCAGTCAAAGGCTGCCTCAATTCGACGGACCGTTTCACGCTGTTCGGACAAAGTTGGTACGGGCAGCATCAACGAGGCAAGCTCGACGGTGTTGATATTATGTATGCCGCTTGTCGAGCGAGCACTCACCTCAATGATTTCCCTGATCTGAGGCGCGCCCAACATAAAATTCATAAACTTCGGATCGATGATCGAACGATCTGCTCGAAGGCGGATCAGATATCCGGCATACGCCATGCCGCTCGCTTGACTCGGAACTAAAGCGGCTCGACCCAAAAGGTCGGCGCTCCCGTTCGAGCGGATAACAAGTACATCACCCTCCTCAAGCCGAATTTTCTTATACTCCCGCGCATCAAGTTGTGCGTACTTGAGGCCAGACAAACTGATCGAGCCCGAGGAAACATTAGGTATGCGAAGGACGGCAATGCCGTTTGCGGTAACTTCGCATTTCTGCGCAGTGCCATAACGGATTTCGCTAACGACTTCCCCCAACGGTTTCATCGGAGGTCGCGAAAGCGCATGCACCGCACGCCATGCGGAGGCGAGATCACCTCGAAAAGCCGCACCTAGAACGAGTATTCTGTATCGCTCAACCAGTCGCTGCACGTGTTCCAGATGGTCGCGCGCGCGTTTCGACTTCGTCGAGAGGCTTCCGATCTTACTAATGATCCGGCGCTGCTCCTCTTGTGGCGGAAGAGGCACTAAGGTCGATAGAACTTGCTCTCGGCTCAATTCGACCTGATTTGTAGAGCCGCTTTGCATGTCCTCGATCTTGGATTGTACGATCGGAGACGATATCAAGGCGTGAATGAAGCGGCCTTCTACATGGTTAGAAGGTCTAACTACTGTCACATGACTGTCGGCCACCATCCGCGGATAGGTTCTTGAGCCGCCGAAGAGCGAAGCTCGCCCGATGGTTCCTGTTCCTGTGGAATTCCAAAGTATGTCACCTGAGCAAAGGTATCGCTCGGGTCCCCAGGCGGAAGCTTGGGAGGGATCAACAAACTTCAGATGCTGCTCTTCGATCCCTTCCCAACGGATGCATTTCTGGTTGATTACTGGCAAATCACTCACAGGTGCATATTTCGGCGACTTGCCGCGTTGGATGTAGACACAGACCTGCTCTAATGTCGAATAGATCCAACCTAAAGGTAGCGTGTTCATTCTGCCGCCTCCGGCAGGACGGTAGCCGTGCTCTGGTTGCCGTCGAGTTCGTCCGACAGCGCCTCGATGTCGGCTAACGCCGCCCGGAGGTGCCCGATGATGGCTGCTGCAATGTCGTCCGGTTCTGTCAGACCCTCCTCAGCGTCCGCCTCGGTATCCCGGAGCCACGCGATGTCGAGGTTGTCGTTGCGCTCGATCACCTGCTCGCGGGTGAAGGACCGGAACCGTCCCGTCTCGCCCTCGTCCTTGCGCTCCGCCCCGCCGTTGGGGTCGGCTCCATAGGCGGTCTCGAAGGCCGCGAAGTCCGCCACGTTCAGCGGGCGTGTCTTGCCGAATGCGGGCATATCGGCACGCAGGTCGTACACCCAGACCACCTTCGTGTTGCCCCTGTCCGTCTTTCCGCGCTGGAAGAACAGCACGTTCGTCTTCACGCCCTGCGCGTAGAAGATGCCGGTCGGAAGCCGCAGGATCGTGTGCAGGTTGCACAGGTCCATCAGCCACGTGCGCAGACGACGCCCAGTATTGTCCTCGAAGAGGACGTTGTCAGGCACCACAACAGCCGCCCGGCCGCCGGGCTTCAACGCCCGGACGATGTGCTCCACGAACGCCAACTGCTTGTTCGAGGTCTCGGCTGTCACCGAGAAGTCGTTTCGCGTGGGACGGCCGCCGCCCTTCTTCGTCCCGAAGGGTGGGTTCGTGAGGATCAGGTCGGCCTTGCCCAGCCCCTCACCGTCCGGCGAGAGCGTGTCCACGTGCTCCACGCCCCCCTCGATGCCATGCAGCATCAGGTTCATCAGGCAGAGACGATGCGTGTCATGCACGAGTTCGGCACCGTGATAGGCGCCGTTGCGCTGGAAGAACGCCTGCGACTCCGGCAGCTTGTAGAGGTTGTCGGTCTTGGCCTTGATGTATTGATCCGCTGCCACGAGAAACCCCGCTGTGCCAGCGGCCGGGTCCTGTATCACCTCGCCCGGCTGCGGCTGCATGAGCCGCACGATGCAGTCGATGAGCGGGCGCGGCGTAAAATACTGCCCAGCGCCCGACTTCTTCTCGGCGGCGTTCTTCTCCAGCAAGCCCTCGTAGAGGTTGCCCAGGCCCTCCTCACGCGCCGAAAACCAGTCGAGCTTGTCGATCGCGCTCGTGAGCGCCTTCAGGTTCGTCGGCCGGGTCAGGCGGGTCTGCGCGTCCGTGAAGATCGCGAGCACGAGGTGGTCGGTCTCGATCTTCGGGTTGCCGAGGTCGAGCAGCAGGCGCTTGTAGTGGTCGAGTTGATCAAGCCCCTCGCGCCTGGCGAGCCCCGCCCAGCGGTACTGCGCGGGCAGGCGTCCCTCACCGCCTGTCTCGGCGAGCATCTTCAAGAACAACAGGTAGGTGATCTCGGTGACGTACTCGTTGTAGCCGACGCCGTCGTCGCGCAGGACGTGGCAGAGCGACCAGAGCTTGGCGACGATATCGCGCGTAGTGGGGGTGACCGCTTCCATCAGCCTGCCTGCTTCCAGAGTTCCTCATTCACGTCGGCGAGGAGCGTCTCCACGCCGCCGCTGAAAATTTTGTTCAGGCGGTTGAAGCCGCCGTCCGCCCGGAAGGGCTCGCGGTCGAGCGCCTCGCGATCGACGACGACCTCGCGCACGATCTGCTCGCCGATTCGTTTCAACCACCCGCGCTGCGGGTCCGTCCAGGGCTGGCGCGCCATGATCCGTTTCATCGCCGCGGAGACACGCTCTTCGTAGGGCATGAGCGGGTCACCCAATGCGGCTTGGCGAACGTAGCCGATGATCGAGGCGGCGATGTCCTCGTTCCTCGCGTCCTTCCAGGCGCGCTTGAGCGTCGCTTCCGGGAACCCTGCGCGGTCGAGTTCAGCACGGAGTTCACGTAGCTGTGCACGCGTGAGGTCGCGCGGACGCTGCACCACCACCTTCAAGGCCGCGAGGGTGTTCACGTTCTCGTTCACGAAGGTGGCGAAGCCGTCGAGGAAATCCTCGGGTTTCTCGGCGGTGCCGTAACCGCGCGTCACACTGATGACCGCATCTGGGTGGTGCGAGATCGGCTTGCGGTCGGGCTCATCGTCGCTCCTGGACGCATCGAGCACGGTTCCGATGCCCTGGTGAGCACGCACCCAGTTGACGAGATCCTCGCCGGGCGCCGCGTGCAACCGGGCCAACGTCGCTTCCGGCGTCTCGCCCGCGACCGCCTCGAAGCGCCTGCGCGCCTCCTCGGGCATCGTCTTGAGCCGACGCCGCAGCTTGACCACCAACTGCGCCCGCACGGTCTCGCGTTGCCGCTCATCGTCGGCGGAGGCGAGTTCCGCGACCAGTTGCTCGAACCCGATCGCGGGCGCGACCACAACCGGCTTCATGTCGGTGATCTTCTGGAGGTGGGGGTAGAGATCCACCGCGTCGAAGATCCGGAACACATCCTTGCCGATGTCCGGGCATAGCCGCGTCGCCCGGCCGATCATTTGCTCGTAGAGGATGCGGGAGTTCACGCGCCGCAGGAACACGAGGTTGGTGATCGACGGCACGTCGATGCCAGTGGTGAGGAGATCCACCGTGACCGCGATCTTCGGGTTGGCGTCGTTGCGGAAGGCCCGGATGAGGTCGCCGACCTTGTCCACCTTGCCGGTGATCTTCTTCACCGCGGAGTCGTCGATCTCGCCGTAGGCGGCCTGGAAAGCATCTTTGACCTGCTTCACCACGATGTCGGCGTGGTCGTTCGAGGCCGCGAAGATCAGGGTCTTGCCCGGCAGGCTCGGATCGATGTGACGCGCGAGTTCCTCGGCCACGACCTTGTTGAAGTTCTCGGTGACCACCTTCTTGTTGAACTGCTCGACCTCAAAGCGCAGGGCGTCGGGCGCGTGCGCGAGGTCGATCTCACCCGTTTGGGGATTGAAGAACTCCAACTGGTCGGATTGGGCGAACTCGATGCCGTAGCGCGCCAACTCGGTCTCGATACGGACCGGCGGCTCGTGGTCGTTGAGATGGCCGTCGATCACCGCGTCGCGATACGAGTAGGTGAAGACCGGCTCGCCGAAGATCTCCGTGGTGTGCAGCGCGGGCGTGGCGGTCAGGCCGACCTTGACCGCGTCGAAGTAGTCGAGCACGCGCCGGTACTTTGAGACGTAGTCGGCCTCGTCGCGGAAGCTCAACTCGGCGTCGGAGAGTTCGCGGTCGAGCAGGTAGCCGCGGTGGCACTCGTCCACAACGATCAGGTCGTACTGGTCGATTGCGGGGGCCTGCGCCGGGTCGTCGGTGAGCAGGACGCGCTTCACCAACCCCTGGATCGTGCAGATGTGCAACTTCGTCTCGGCATCTGGCACCACGTCCCTCAAGCCCTTCAGGCCGAATATGTCGGCGAAGGTCTTGCCGGTGACGACCTTGGTGGTCGAGAACTCGCCCTCGGTTTGATCGCCCAGTGCCGACCGGTCCACGACGAAGCAGACACGTCGAAAGCGCTTGGTTGAGAGCAGGCGGTACAGGAGCGCGATGGCGAGCTTGGTCTTGCCCGAGCCCGTCGCCATCGCCACCAGCATCGTCCGACGGCCCGCTTCCAAGTTCTCCTCGACCTTGGCGACGGCAGCCTTCTGATAGTCGCGCAACGGGAAGCCGAAAGTCATCGGCTGGTCCTTGAGCGCCTGGGTCGCCGCTTCGACATCGACGTTGAGCTTGCCCAGCAGGCCCTCCGGCGTCGGCCAATCCACGAGCGCGCGGCGAAGGTTGGACGAGCGGCGCACGTCGCGGAACCACACGCCGCTCTGCGTCTCGATCTGCCGAAGGTACACGCGGCCGTTGGCGGCGAATACGAAGGGCACGCGGTAGGCGTGCGGCCCGTCCTGCCAGGGTGCGCCATCGACGAACGTGACCCCGCCGGTCTCGGTGATGTCGCGGGCGTAACGCTCGGCCTGATCGATGGCGCTCGACACGCTGGTGTTCTTGCGCTTCGCCTCGACCACGCCGACGAGGGTCAGGCCGATGAACAGCGCGTAGTCGGCACGCCCTTTGGAGACAGGCCACTCGGCGATGGCCATGTTGCGGCCCTTGACCGGCTGGGTGCCCTCACTCCAGCGCAGCCGTCGCGTGTCGGCCTCCCAGCCGTTGTCCTTTAGCTGCCGGTCGATCAGCGCCCGGGTGTCAGCCTCGTCGAGGTCGATCTTCTCGGCTGCCTTCTCGCCCGACGTGACGAGAGCCTGGAGGGTAGTGACCGGGGTTTTCTCCGCCTGTGCCTGAAGGGCTGCGAGTCTGGAGGCCAACTCGGCCTTCTCGACCTCGCCCTCCTGGGCGAGCGCCTCCCAGACTGCCCGGTCTTCACTCTCGCGACGCAGGCGCTCAGACAGGCTGTCACGCTCGCGCGCCTCTTGCTCGGCGAGAAGCCGGGCCGCCTCTGCTGCGCCCTCGCTATTGGCGAGGCTCAGCCGCAGCGCGGCGATCTCCTCGCGCAGGGTTGCCGATGCATCGACCGGCGGCGGCGGCGGCAGAAACGGGCCCGGCTTGAAGTCGGGCTGCTTGCCGTAAGTGCGATGGAACCAGATCGCGATCTGACGGGCAAATTTTAGGCCCGACAGCGCCTCGGCGTGCGTGCCTTTGACCTCATGGGCCGCGTCATTTCCGAGCTTACGCAGGCCGTGGAACAGGTCCGCGGTCTCGCGTGGTAGGACACGCTCGTAGGACAGGCGCGACAGGATAGTCTCGAAGCTGTCGCGACGCTCAGGCTGATACAGGCCCTGGCGGGCGGCGATCTCCTTGGCCAGGAGTTCGGCGAACTGCCGCAGCTTGATCAGGGCCGTCGAGGGATCCGTTCGGAAATAGCTCTCCGCGAGCGCGGGCAGCGCCTCAAGGTTCTGCCCGTACCCTCCCATGAAGCCGAAGTTGGCGGTTTCTGCCATCGGTCCCAGACGCCTGTCGCGCTCTCGGCCTGACCGTAATGGGCGCTCATGAGCTTCTCAACCTTGAGTAGAGGGAGAGCGGCCAGATAGGACGGGGAGCGGCATTTCGGCCACGCCATCGAGCCCAGTCCATCGCCCTTAGCCGGAGCGGACCCGAACTGAGCGCCAATTGACAATCTTCAAGCATGCTGCATATATGTCTAAAAGAATGCTGCATAAGGAAGAGCCATGTCGCCCAGTCATCAGATCGCCTCGGTTGTTGCCCGCCTTCGCGCTGAACTCGGAGTGACCCAGAAGGTCGTAGCCGATGAGGCCAAGCTCGACCAAAGCCGGGTGTCCAGGCTTGAGAAGGGGGAAGTCCTCAGCGCGACGGAGGTCAAGAGCATCCTCAATGCCCTCGCCGCCCTCGGTTCAATGCATGCGATGGACTTCAAGGCGTTCTTGGAGCGCGAGTGGCAGCACGTCGAGCCGCCCTCGTTCTGGAACCCGCAGCGTGGCTACCTCGAACAGGCGGACGAGGTCCTCGATAATGTCGCCCTGTTCCTTTCAGAGTCGGAGCACCCGTGGCCGGTTCGCCGACACATTGAGCGCCACCGCGACCTACTGCTGTCGGCGACCTCGTTCCTCACGCGCCTGAACCACAACATCGCGTTCATCGGGAATATCGGCGTCGGCAAATCGACCGCGATCAGCTTCCTCTTCGACCTGCTGGTCCCAGCGACGACGGTGACGAACCCGCTCAAGCGCACCGTCCTGGAGACAGGCGCAGGCGGCACGACCATCTGCGAGGTTCACATCAAGAAGGGGCCGGAGTTCGGCGTTACGGTCGTGCCTTTAAGCGACGTGGAGATGCGCCAGCGCATATCGGACTTCTGCAATGTCACCTGGAACAGCGTGTACAGTGACGCGCAGGATCCGGCCGGTGAGATCGCCCGCGTGAGCAAGGAGATGGACCGTGCCCTGCGCAACATGGCGCAACTGAACCGCCGCACTGATACAGGAACCGGCAAGAAGGTTACTAGCGACCCGGCCGCCGATCTTGCCCGGTCATGCGAGAGCGAGGCGGAGTTCAGGGCTCGGGTGATCGAGCGGATGCAGTTGCCGGAGCGAACCCGCCGGGAACTCTGGTACGACAGCGCGACCCATAAACACCCAATGGAGTGGGTGAAGGAGGTCTTCAGCCAGATCAACAAGGGCCAGATCGGCGATGTGCCGCTGCCCGAGACCATCGATCTCCTCGTCCCGAACTTCGGCAAGAGCTTCGGCGATCTGGAACTCACGTTGATCGATACCAAGGGTGTCGAGGATCACGCCGTCCGTGAGGACCTAGAAGCACGCCTCAAGGACCCGCGCACGGCCGTCGTCTTCTGTTCGGGGTTCAACGACGCGCCCGGTCCGACCACGGGCGCCTTGCTCAAGCACATGCGCGAGACGTTCGCCGAGGGCTTCGACCCTGGCAAGGCCGCCATCCTCGCACTGCCGCTCTCCGGCCAAGCGACAGCGATGAAGAACGACGTGGGCGACGAGGCCGAGAGCGACGCCGAGGGTTACGAACTGAAAGAGGCTCAGATTGCTGAGAAGCTAACGGCTGAGGGGGTGAAGGCCCTCCCGGTCATGTTCTTCAACGTGATCTCCGACGAGCCGGTCGCGGTCCGAGAGAACGTGGTTGAGCAGTTGATGCGGATGCGCCAGCGCGGCGCCGATCACCTGCTCGACCTGTGCGCCGCCATCGAAGACCTCATGGAGAACATCGAGCAGCAGGCAATCCAGTTGGCGATCGAGGAGGTCTCCAAGCGGCTCAGCACCTTTCTTCAGGCAAATCGGCGGCTCGGCGCGCGGGAGCGGCTTCCCTACGTAGACGTGATGAGCACCCTGCGGGGCATCCGCTACGCTTCCACCCTGTGGGCTGCGAGCCGTCGCAACGGGGAATACTCGGGGTTGAACATCGTCCACATGATGGGGTCTGGCGCTGCGCGGGACGCGCGCTCCCGGTGTGATGGATGGTTCAAGGCACTCGACGCCTTTCTGAACTCCTTGAAGGCGGACGACGACCTCGCACAGGCGGGACGCACGATCGACCAGATCCGCGTTAGCGCTGCGGCTTCGAAGACCACGTTCCTCGACACGGTCCAGCAGACCGGGATGGAGGTTTACCGCGAACCGCTCAGGCAGTCGCCGGTCTGGCAGCAGTGCGCTGCGGAGTGGGGCAAGGGCTCCGGCTTCAAGGACCGGGTGGCGAAGCACCTGGAGGACTGGTTCCAGGCAGAGAAGCAGCACCTCGACAAAGTCGAGGAAGGCGTCACGGCCTCCTGGGAGAAGCAGGTCATCGCCCCGTTAATGCGCTTGGCCGACGAAAGCGCCCCGCAAGAAAGCGGAGCGGGGGCCTACTCGAACGTCGTCGCGTTCCCGTCGCGTGCCGCGGGGTAAGCTGTCTACTGGATAATTCAACTATGGCCGCTGGGGCATCCGATATGCCCTGGCGCCGTTAGGAGCGTCAGGCTGTGACCAACTATGCGATAGGAAGGGTACCTCTGCGCTGGTGCACGGTGCGGCGCCTGCGCTAGGCAAGCTCGGAGCTTGCGGAAAGCGGATCTCACACGATGGCGAAGCCCGCAGAGCCTTATGTCGAAATTTGGGTTGAAAGTTACGAGCCGGCAAAGACTGGGAGGCTACACGGAAGCGTACATGTTCGTCCCACGGCCGACAGCTGCTCTTCGACGAAACTGCGAGTTAGTTGTTCAAAATCATTCAGTCGCAATTATCTGGTAGGTGCGCGCTTTCGTATCCGGGCAAAGCTCAACGATCGGGAAGCCGGTGGTAAGTACCTCTACTCGCCTCATTGGAAACCGCTTGCTATCCAGCGTCCCTAAAAAATCTGCCCCGCCCAAACCAGTTCGTCGGGATCTAACGGCGGAGGCACGAGCGGCGGCAGATCCCATTCGGAAGCCTGGGAAGAGACATCTCGTTGGCGCGGATCAACGAGGCCCGTTCGCTGCTGAGGATCGCGTGGGACCAGCCGGTAGTAAGGCGGGGTTCGTCGTTGATCTCGGGCGGTTGTCTGCCGGGTCAGTATGAGGCCGCCGTTCGCCCGCGCACGGAAGAGCATGAGGCGCAGCGTCGGGAGGCGCGGCTGGTGTCGGATTTCCGGGACTACATGCGCGGCCTCGGCCACCCGGTGCAGCGGCTGCGCATCCTGCCAATGGGCGAAGCCAAGCCGCTCTACACCGACCTGTACGGGACGTTGGACGCCCACCTCTGGAACGTCCCGCATGGGCAAGCTAAAACCGGGATGGATCTCAGAACTGCTCCGGCTTCGTACCCAGCTTCCAGGCACACACCTTCGCAGTCGTATTGAACCAACATCCTCCCCGACGAGTCAGCTCGCCGAGTGGCCACTGAGCATGACTTGCAGCGGGTGGGCCGTTCCAGAACCCGTCACGCTTGCCTGTAGCTGCATTGACGTTATTCACGTAGGCAAAGTACTTTGATCGAGGCGGTTCGTCCGTAACGCCGATCGTAAAACTTCCGCCTTTGTCGGCAACGATGTTGCAGCGTTCATCGAGATACACCTTTCCGGAGACGCGTAGATAGCAGTCTCCAGTGGATGCTATGGCACGGCCTGTTGTAAAGGCGAGGCATGATGCTGCAAAACAGATAAGAAATGACTTATGCATTGATTGTCCAGAATGATCAGGGATAAGCATGCGTATCGCTTTCGTACTATCCGCACTCTTCTGGAGCAAGTGCGCATTGGCTCAGCCTCTTGAAGGATGGTGGATAGTTCTCGCGTCGTATCCTGATAGTCCGCCGGAGCGTATGAGCGACGACGTCCGAGCATTTGAGCGCCAAGCTCGATTCCGCTCGACGAAAACCTGCAATAATTTTCGGGAAAGTTCCTAGGCTTTGCGCCAGGGCATGTGGTGTTCGTTCAAGCTGGCCCGCCATTAAAAACCGAAGATGCCGCCGACGTCGAACTGCATCGCGTTCGCGGATGTTTACCGGACACCTACCCGAAGCGCGCTCGATATCTCGGAGATTGAGCCTGCCGGAGTCAGTGCTCCGTAATCTAGAGCGCCTAATGGAACCGGGTCTGGTGCATTGAAGGGGGCGGGTCAAAGCTCTCGCCCCCGATGATTGCTGGGCGGCGATCGCGCCGCTCCTACGGCTCGTCAGTCCGCTTCTCATGTCGACCGACGCCCACCCCGGATTTTGCTGCGTTCACCGGCATACTGATTAAACCGCGTACTGGATTACCAAAAGGTACTTCCCCCAGAAAATTAGTTTTGATTCTGACATATTGTGTTGGCATCGAATACTGTGTTGGCGAAATATAGATGCTTATGCGACACGTCATCGTGCTCAACTGGAACGGCTTAAGAGGCTGAGCTACTGAATTGACGGCGCGCAAAACTCGTCATTGCTGATACGGCTGCAAAATAATTTGGATACTCGACTGTCGCGGCCGAACTCATATTCGAGTATAACGCTTACTTTTGTCGGAATATCATTTGTATATATCAAATTTTATTCAGACTTTGATATTCGTGACGTACGTTAGACCGAGATTTATATGCCTCAGCTGGAAATACAAGCTTAATTATTGGACACATGATCTGAAGTTGCTTCTTTGCAACATGTGTATGCCAAATCAATTATAACGGCATCCGTTTTTGACTCTGCGGGTCCGATGTAATTAGAGTTGGTCAGGGCCCGTTCCCGGCGGAAATCTCATTATGAAGTTTTGCGCGTCTATTATATCGGCTGCAATAGGACTCTCAGTCGGAGGATGTGCAATACGGCCTCTACCGGAAGATTATACAGGGGTTCCGACCTATCAAATAGCAAGGCAAGTCAGATGTGAAACTAGAGATGCCGTGTTTCAATCCTTTATAGGGTTTCTATTATACGATCCTAAAGTTGATGATAGATCTCGTGCTGTGGGAAAATTATACAACGAGACGAGTGTCCCGATATCTACTTTCGAGCCGGGACTCTTAAGTGGATTTGCCCGTTCGTTTGTAGAATTTTTCTGGAATACTGGCGTTGCCTATAATTTTTCATTGGATATGACGGAAACGAATAACCTCGGAGCAACCGTAAATGTATTGAGTTCGCTGCCATCTTCCAAAAGATCCTTTGGATTTTCTGCTGATTTTGATCGGCAGCGAAGGAATACTAGAACATTCACATTAACTGACAGATTCAGTAATCTACTAAAGATTGATCAGCGCTATTGCAAAGGCATGTTAGCAGAAGAAAATTTTGCTTATCCTATCACTGGAAAGATAGGGGTCGAGCCTCTTGTCCAAGATTTTGTAAAGCTTGCGTTGTTCGCTAACCTGTCGCCTGACAGAAAAACACCGAACACTGCGCCGACTATCGTTGACGAACTCGAATTCCAGACCGCACTCGGTACCAGTCTAACACCTAAATTGACGTTCACACCACGCCTGGGGAATCTGCATATTGCTGACGCTGGTCTAACCGCTGAACTCACTCGGAAGGATGTGCATAAGCTTACTATGGGCTTGTCGTTGGCGAGCGTAAATCAAATCAATAAATTTGCCGCTCAACGCGGAACATTGTTCGGCAGCCTGCTAACTGCTGCGGGCGGCGGTCCGGAACAAGCCGCTGCCGAGGCCGTCAACCAAGCCCTGACCCGCGATCTGTTCAGACAAACGGTCATATTGCCACGATAACGTGAGGATCTTACATGCCGAGCAATGTCAACTCAGGCAAGAGACGAGTCAAGAAGCCGGTAGTAAATGTAGAGAATTCTGTCTCTATGAAAGCATCCGATCTTGCCAAAATTTTGAGAGCGATGGAGGAGCACAATGATCTCGAAACTTTCTGCAGAGCATCAAAAAGAGCGAAGACAAAAGTAATCCTTGATCGAGATTCTGCAAACTTTATTAAGAATTTTGTAGCAAAAAGGCCAAATCTTCGAAATACAGAGATTGGAACAGCGCTAGTTGCCGCGACGGAGACGGACCCAATATTCGATATAAACTTCGGTCCAAAAGACCGTCCAAAAAGAAACACAGGATGATTTCAGTCTGTTAGCGGTCAAGTCGCCTGAGGGGCGGCATTTTTACTTGACTTGCTGCGGCCCGTTAGGTTCGGGCCAGTCGCCGCCCCCCCCTCTTTGCTAATATGGTAGCGCTGTCGACCGCCGCGTGATGCCGGTCCAGCTACCCGGTTCTGTCAACGAGCGCCGAAGCCTGGTTCTCCGTGACTTCGTGTGGTGGGGTGGGCGGACCGGGACCCGGCGTGCCGCCAGCGGCTTCGGATGAGGATGATGGTCGTCCGAGATTGATACGAGCCCCAAGGCGATCGAGTTCGCGGGCCAGGGCCGCCGCGTTGCGGCAGCCCTCGCTCCAGCGCTGGTCGAGATAGGGCCGGTAAGGGTCGATGAGGCGCGGGCGCGCTGGCTTCGCCCAGTTCGGCGGCTCGTCCCGGCGCAGCCAGCACCGCACCGTCTTGCGATCGAGGTCGAGATGGCGCGCGATGCCGGACACGGAGGCGCCGGCCCCATGCAACCGCAGGACCTCGGCGTGACGCACCCGGCGCGTGCCTGGCGAGCCGGCGCCGGTCGGCGGCTGTGGCCGGACGCGCATGGTTCTGCTGGGTCCGGTGCGCCGCGGCCCGCTCATCTCTGAGCTTGCGCGCCACAGAGCGGATCACGACGTGCTCGCTGCCGACCGCCTCCTGCAACGCCTCGCCGAGGTTGCGCAGCAGATGCCAGCGGTCCAGGACGTGCACCGCCTCGGGCGCCCCCAGCCGGACGGCCTCGCCATAGATCTCGGCCCGGTCGCGGGTGACGATCTCAACCCCGGGATGGCGCCGCAGCCATCCGGCGACCGCTTCGGTCTCGCGATCGGGCAGGAGATCGGCGACGACCCGACGTTCCAGATCGACGATCACCGTGCCGTAGCGGCGCCCGCGTTGCCAGGCCGACTCATTGATAGCGATCACGCGCGGCGGTAGCGCGACTGGGGCCGGCCCGGCCCGGACGATGCGCAGGACGGTGGATGGGCTGGCCGGGATGGCCAGACGGTGGGCAAGCCGCGCGGCCGGGGCTCCGCGGAGGGCGCGACCGATTTGGCGCTGCAGGTCATGAAGGCGCTGCGAGCGTCGTGCGTGCGGCGCCGCGACGTCCGGCTGGGTCTCGCTGAAGGTACGGCGGGGGCAGGCGGGATTGCGACAGCGCAGGCGGCGTAGCCGCACGCACAGGCCGACGGAGCGGTCCTGGCAGGGCAGTCGGCAAGGTGTCGCTCGTAGGTGCCGTGAACGCTGTCCGACCGGTTACGGCAGGCGGGACAGCGCGGTGCTGTCGACCGCGGCACCGCGAGCACCATCACGTGCTCGGGCTCGGCCGTGACGGCGACGACCCGCAGCGAGGGCGGACTGAACGGGAGCAGGCGCTTGGGCATGGGCAATCCACGGGTGGTGCGCGCTTGGGCGACGGCGCGGCGCCGGCTTGGCGGCGACACGCTCGATGCCGGCGGCCAGGGCGTCGCTCTCTCTTGGAAGCCGCCCGGAACGAGGCGGATCGCCCGGCTTCTGCAGAGCGACGCTGAGGGGATAGCCGGCGCGGACGGCGTGTTCATCGCGCGCCTGAGGCGCACTGCACCGAAACTGGCCAACGTGGCCGACTTGGCAGTTCGCTTCGCGCGCATGCTGCGCGGTCAGTCCTCAGAGCCAGTCGCGGATTGGCTGGCCGCGGCTCGCTCGAGTGTGCTGAAGCGGTTAGCCGCTGGCCTGCAACGCGATGCGGCCGGGATCGAGAATGCCATCGCCCTGCCGTGGTCGACAGGGCCAGCGGAGGGCGAGATCAGCCGACTGAAGACGATCAAGCGACAGATGTATGGCCGCGCCGGCTTCGAACTCCTGCGTCAGCGCGTCCTCGACGCGATCTGACCCACCACACGAAGTGACGGAGAACCAGTATTCAACGCCCGCTGACAGCTCTTTAGACGTGGCGGGTGTCAGGCGCCGTGCCTCCATGTTTGACCAACCGATCGCAAAAATTGCCTTTCCCGTCCGCTGCGTGCCTGGACGGCGCCTTCGGCGCCTTCCGCAGAGAAGACAGTGGCGTCGAGGGAGGCGACGAGAGAAACCCGATGACGAGGTAGTCGCGCGGTAACTACATGTCGGCCATCACATGAGCACTCCAAGAACGCCACGAGCGCAGACCGAGTGGGGCGCCAGCCCCGGTCGAAGCGAAGCGACGTGGCGAGAGGTCCTGTTGCGGCGCGATCTGCGCCGCCACGGGATCGATCTCGGGATGGTGGACCACCTTTAGGACAGGGCGAGGTCGCGCACGCGCGACCCGCCGCTGTGCGCGCTCGTCTCCTTCGGGCACGGGCACGGCCCGCACCCGACGACAACAGCGCGCGTACGCGCAATGCGCGTTGAAGAAGTCAAGATTGATTTGAATTAACGCGTCGCATTCCCATTATGTTAAACCGAGATCCGCACCAGAGACCCCATTAATTCAAGCCGATTACTCCTATAGACATGCAGCGGACGGAATTTTCTACGACGCCCCAGCAAGCACTCGCGGGCGATTTCACCTTTCAACTCCTCCACGGCACCCCAGGTGGGGGCAAATCGACGACGATTCTCAAGGGGGCCCTCGCTCTGGATGCCCCTCAGATCATCGCGGTCCCGCGGATCGATCTCCTCCAGCAGCATGTCGCTCGGTTGCGCGAGATGTCGTCCGGCGAGACCGAGCCCCCGATCATCGTCGAGATCCATTCTCGCCAGCCCGGTACGCAGGGGAAGGTCGAACGCCGCCTCCGGGATGCCCTCGACGCGGCCACAAGCCCACGGACCTTGATCCTCACTACCCATGCCGCCCTGATGGGTCAGGAGCCTCAGGACATCGAGGGCTGGCACATCTGGTGGGACGAGTTGCCCGAGGCAGATCTCGTGTCCGGCAAGGTCGGTCTCGGCGCCTCCTGGCCCGCCTTGGCTGCCATCTACGATCTCGTGCCCGGTGCGCAGCCCGGTTGGTTTCAGCTCGTCCTACGGCGAGACGCGATCGGGCTGCGGCAGGTCCTCGGGGACGTCGGTCGGGACCTCGTCGAGCTGCATCGCCTCGCGGGCTCGCGCGGCCGGATCGTCGAGGTCAATATCGGCGCTTGGGCGGATGCCGGGGTCTCCGGGTGCGAAGTCCAGTGGCGCTCGATCTGGTCGCTAGCCATGCTCCGAGGTTGCGCGTCCCTTCAGGTCGCCGCCGCCGGGTACAAGGGCAGCTTGGCTGAGTATGCCGTCCAGCGGGCCGGCGGTGTTCGGGTCGAAGTCGTGCCGGTGGGCGCCGAGCGAATCGGACAGCCTCAGGTCAGGGTCTACTTCTACACCCGGCAACCCGCTTCGACGGCGTTCTGGGCGAAGCCGCAGGGGGCGGCCTGCTTGGTCGCGATCTCGCGACATCTGGAAGCGGCTGGGTTCGACGGCTACTGGGCCGCGAATGAGAAGATTACCCCGTATTTCGTCGGCCGCATCGGCGGCGAGCAGTGCAGCCCGAAGCTCGCCGGGACCAACAGTCTCCGCCACCACGTCAGCGCCGCCCTGCTTTACAGCGCCAAGGCCACGCCGAACGACGCGGCGATCATGGACGCCCTGGGACTCAGCCGGGAGGCCATCAGGGCAGCCCGCGAAGACCAAGACATTTTCCAATTCGTCACGCGCGGCGCCATCCGAGACGCTGACTTCGATGGGCTCTTCGAGATCCACGTCTACGATGAAGGACAAGCACAGCGTCTCCAGGATCGCCTGATCGCTGGCGGCTACACCGACGTGATGATCATCCCTATTCCCGAGGTCGGGATTATGGATGCCACAGGATCGGTGTCTGGAGCCACGCCCAACACCGGGAGCAAGCCTGAGACCGCGGCTGAGCGCAACGAACGCAGGCGTCTCGCTGAGGTCGAGCGCGGAAGGCGTCGTCGCGCGAGTGACAAGAACTCCAAGATCGCGAACGGGACCTATAGGGGGAGAGGACGCCCGCGGCGTTCGTCCTAAAGATCAGCTATGGCTCGTCGTCGCCGAGTTCTGCCAGTTCCACTGGACGGTCGCCGTGGCGGCGATCCGCTTGCCGCGGCGGCGCTCGATCGTGTCGTCGAGAGCCATGACGACGGGACCGCGCGGAGCGAAAGCGGCGATCAGCAGCCCGAGCAGGATACGGCCGCCAGCACGCGGGCTCCACGCGGCGCGGTTGAGGATGCGGTGAACGTTCACGAACCGCCGATCCTGCGCGCGACCCATGATGCGCAGGTCACTCCCCATCGTGCGCCGCTCCGGGGTCAGGATCGCACCGATCAACAGCAGTTGCGCGTGTCGCCACGAGCGGTGGACGAACAGCGGCGCGAACGCAAGGATGAGCCCGGCGAAGCGGGCGGGCAGACCAGGCATTGGGTGTCTCTTGGTCGGGACACACCGAGCCTACCCGTCATGCTTGCTTCGTCACCTGCCGCCCAACCGCCCGTCCGATTGGCCAAAGTCGAGCTTAGAAGCCGGCCAGATGGCAGCAGCCCACCTCGTGACTCCACACCAAAAGCCGCTTGCGTTCCACGGGCTGTCCACAGATGAAGGTTGTGGGTGGATGGCTCGCGGGCCGAAACTCTTCACGCAAGGTCAGGGCCGATGCCTCCTAGCTTTGATATGCTCATCTCGACCGATGCGCCGAGCCAAACGGCGGAAATCCGTCTTCTAGATGAGCATGGCGTGCATCTCGGATACCAGCGCGTCGACTTCAAGGTCGTACCCTTGTCGCGCCGGCACGGCCTATTCGACCTGCGTGAATTTCTGCGCCATTACGTCGAACCCGGACAGGAAAGCACCGCCCTCGCTGAAATTGGCGTGTGCATCGCACAAGATGTCCTAGGCCCCGAGATCTTCAGACTATTATGGGACGCTTCGCCGGGTGGGACGGTCCGTGTCCGGCTACCTTCAGCAAGCGACGATTGGCTAGCCGCCGCCCTCGCCCGCTTCCCTTGGGAGATCGGCCGAACCGCCCAGGACCAGCCCACGCTCGACGATCGCAGGTTGTCGTTTCGCGTTGGCCGAGAAGGCGAAGGGGCGCCTCCCTCCTTGGTGCTTGGACCAAGCGAAAGCCTCCGCGTATTGTTCGTCTTCGCGGAGGCGCGAGGCTCGCGAGCCCTTGGTGCGCGGCGCGAGCGGAAAAAACTGCAGCGCCTGTTCGAGCGAGAAATCTACCCGAAACGCCGGATCGTTGCCGACACCCTATCCTACGGTGTGACGCGCAAACGACTGCACCAGCAGATTCAGGAGAACGGTGGCTATCACATTGTGCATTGGAGCGGGCACGGCCACGTTAACGCGCTGGAGCTTGCTGGACCAGGCGGCGCGAAAGATAGCCTCTCGGGGCAAGAACTGCTCGATCTGTTCGCCCAGGCAGGCGGCATTGTTCCGGCGCTCGTTGTCCTGAGTGCCTGCCAATCTGGTGAGTCCGTGCCGATCAGGAACTGGCGGGACTTCCTGGCCCTGGCACAGGGCGAAGAGGCGAAAGTTATCCGCGAGGCGCCGCAGGTGGAACCGAACGCCCGGCCTAAGGAGCCTGGGTATTCCGGCATAGCGCAGGCGCTAATTGCTGGCGGCGTACCATCCGTAGTGGCGATGCGCTATGCGGTCGGGGACGACTACGCACGCGAGCTGGCTGTAGAGTTTTATCGGGCGCTCCTCGCGCATCCTCAGCCCAAGGGTGCCGCAGCCGCGCTGGCGATTGCACGACACGCCCTACGCGAGCCTGCGCACGAACATCGGGCACGTTTCGCCGCCTGCGATCACGTCACAGCCCTGCTGTACGGCGCCGAGCATCCTGGCCTCGTCCTGCCGGCAGGCCGCAGCCCAGGCCTGATCACGCGAGACCCACGGCTTCACCGAATGGCCGAGCTGAAAGCATCCGAGCACGAGAGTTTCGTCGGCCGGACTTGGGAGCTTGCGGGCCTCGGCGCGGAGTTCATCGGCGCCGGCCGCGACGACGACGCGAAGTCGATCGCGCAAGTGACCGGCCTCGGCGGTATGGGGAAGACGGCGCTTGCGGCCGAAGCGCTGGCGCTCTGGGAGCAGCGCTTCCAATGGGTGCTGCTCTACCAAGCTAAGCCGAACGCACTATCGTTTGACGCCACGCTGAACGACATCCACCAAAAACTCCTGGGCGAGCTCGGCCTCTATCACCAGCATGTGGAGGCCAACCCGGCCGACGCCATCCATCGCATCGGCACGTCTGGCTTTACGGGGCCTGCGAGGGTCGACCGTCTGACCAACAACCTAATCCGCGCGCTTCGGGACGAGCCGATCCTCCTCATCTTGGACAATTTCGAGACGAACCTGGCGTCTCATCCGGCGTCTCTCTCGCCAGAAGGCGAACCTACCTGGGCCTGTCAGGATCCGGCGTGGGATCTCTGCCTGCGACGCATGGCCGAAGAGCTAGTTGGCACCCACTCTCGCGTGCTCGTGACCTGCCGGCGGCCGCTCGCGGCCCTCGCCTGCGGCAATGTCCATACGGTCCGGCTCGGGTCCCTGTCGTCTAACGAAGCCGCCCTGTACCTGCGCGACCATCCCGGCTTGAGCCGAATGATGTTCGGCGGCGACGAGGGCGAGCGGATGCTTGCCATCCGCCTGCTTAATCTCAGCCGGTTCCATCCGCTCATGATGTCTCGGCTCGCGAGCCTGGCCAGCGGCGGCCCGACCTTGCGACCTCAGCTCTTAAAAGCCTTGCAAGCCTCAGAGACCACTGACGGCCATGATAGATTGTCAGCGCTCTTCGAGGCTACCCGCGGCGATCGGGATGAGATCGCGTATCTTCAAGATGCGCTTGCTAATTCGAACACCGGCCTGATCGAGATATCTCCCCCTGCAGCACGCCGCCTGCTTTGGATGATCGCCCTCGCCAACGAGCCGATCAACCGGCACATGATACTGGCCGTCTGGAGCGACGACCTAAAGGACGTGGAAGCGCGGCGCGCGCGCTTGGCAGCCACCGCCGCCATCGGCTCAACTCACACCGGGCTGGCGAAGCCGGATCCGGTCAACCTCCTGCGCCATCTCGTAGCTCTGGGCTTGGTCACCGAGGAGACGGCCGAGCCTGACGACGGCCCCCCCCTGTTCAGATGCCACGAGGTGGTTCGTGAGTGCATCTTCGCGTGGATGAACGAGCATCCTGACGACCTGGACGGCCTCACCGCAACGTACGTCCGCACCTATTACGGCACGCTTCTTGGCTCGCTCTTTAGGGAAATGCGACGAACGGATATGAGGGCGGCACTGGAAGCCGGCCGACGGGCGATCGTCTACTTCCTCGACGCCAGGGCCTACGACCAACTCCGTTACTTTGCCGACGGCGTCATCATCCATACGAGCGACCCTGAGACTCTGAACGTATTGATGCCGTATCTTCAGAACGCAGCGCTACAAGCGCCCGAAGAGCACGGCCGCGCCGTCTGCCTCCTGATTCTGGCCGACGCCCTGGATAATTCGGGACGGTCGCCAGAGAGCCTTACCTTCTACGACCAGGCTGCCGATCTCGCCAGAACGGCAGCCAGGCAAGCAGGCGGCGACGGCCGTCAGGAATGGTCCGATCTCTCGGTTATCCTCGGCAATTGGGCAGCTGCCTTGAGGAAAGTCGGCGATCTGAGTGCCTCCCGCAAACGGCAAAGCGAGAACGCCGAAGCGTTGAGGAAGGCCGCGGCGCCTGCTGTCCACATTATCGGCAGCGAGCTGGAAATGCTGCGGCTTGATATCCTGGACGGACGAAGTGAGGAGGTGCTTCCTGACGTTGAGGCTAGGGTGGCCGAGATTGAGCGATGGTGGTCCCAGAGCATTGCGGGAGATGTACCGCCCGATGCCCCCCATCACGGTCTGCTTGCCCAATTTTTGCTGAGTGGGCTTGATGCAGCCCGGATGGCTCACACCCAACGGCAAGATTGGACGTCGGCGTTGAGGCTGACCGATCAGAAACTTGACGTGTTGAAGTCCCTAGGATCACCTCTAGGGGATTTAGCGTCTGAGGAGAATAATCGCGCTGTTTTCCTGACCCAACTCGGGAGACTCGGTGAGGCTAAGCGCGTGCTAGAGAGATCTCTCGATATATTTAAGAATAATCCACTGAGCCGGGCTAGGGCGCTGCATAACATTGCGGAAATTTTGGAAAAAACAGGCGACACGTCAGAGGCTGTGCGACAACAGCGGCGAGCGATCACGATATTTGATGCATTGCCATATTTTGAAGATCGCAGCGCTGCGCACCATAATCTCGCAAATTATCTTGAGATTCAGAAATTACCAGCCGAAAAAAATCGGGTCGCTGCCCTTATATACGGACTTCTCTCAGGAGGAGCAGCTCAATTCAGGATGGCAGTGCAGGGCTATGGGCAGCTCTTAGCCAGCAGCGCGGATGCAGGCAGCCTGTCAATCAGAGACCTAATGGCGGACGCCGCGTTCCAGCCGCTTAGCGAGGCGCTGCAGGGCGTCGATGTCGGAGCTCTGCAAGCTAACTTGGATCGCCTGCGCGAAAAGCTCCGCAACCGCGGCTCGATATAGCGACAGCGAGGAACTCCCGATGTCCCCAACCCAAAAACTATCGCTCGACCTCATGGTGGCGGAGCTTGCGCAGGCGGTTCGGACTCGAGACACGGATCGTATCCTGGAGCTCCAACAGGCAATCCTGCAGGGGCTTGCAGAGGCGGCGGCGGAGTGCGCCGCACTTGAGCGCCGGGTCAGGGCCTTGATGACTGAGTTTGAAGACGCCAAGTCGGCGCCGCCAAGCATCACAATTGATTCGTTCGACCTCGAGCGTGGCAGCAGTGACGGCGTCGTCTACCCGGTATGGTTCGGTACCAGCCGCCGGCCAACGTCCGACAAGCTGGGCTTCTCGGGCGAACGCAGCGATCGAGTGGTCTATGGGCGGGTAGAAGTCCAAATTCCGCACGCGCACCGCTTCGGCGAGACCGGCACGCCGTTCTGGAAGCGCCTCCTTCGCTTCAACATCTCGGACGATCGTCTAAAGATGCTGGACATGCAGGTTTTAGAGCCAGACGCCTTCATGGCGGACCTACGGGGCGTCATGAATGCCGCGGTCGAGAGCGGCGAGGAGCCGCACGGACTCGTATTCCTGCACGGCTATAACGTCGGCTTTGAAGAGGCCGCCATTCGAGCCGCACAAATCGGGTATGACCTCAAGGTCATCGGGGCGACGGCTTTTTTCAGTTGGCCCTCACGTGGTAGCGCGATCGCATATCCGGTAGATGAGGCAGCGATCGAAGCGAGCGAGAAGGCAATCAAGAACTTCCTGGTCGATTTCGCAACCAAAAGTGGCGCTCGCAAGTTGCACGTGATCGCCCATAGTATGGGAAATCGCGGATTCCTGCGCGCGCTGCAGCGGATCGCCGCCGATGCCAACACTAGCGGCAAAATACAGTTCGGTCAGATCGTCCTTGCTGCGCCGGATATCGACCGCGACCTGTTCCTTGACCTCGCTTACCTCTACGCGCAGCACGGCGAGCGGACCACACTCTACATATCGAATGCTGACCGGCCGGTGCATCTATCATCGAAGTTGCACGACGCGCCTCGCGCCGGCTATTTTGAACCTTACACTGTTGCTCCATCAATCGATACTATTACGGTCCCAAATTTCGACTTGGACCTTTTAGGTCATTCCTATTTTTCTCAAGCAGAGGCGATACTGCACGACATCTACGATTTGATACGCAATAACGAATCCCCCGGTCGACGTCAGCGTATAGAAGTGTTTTCCACTGGCGACGCAAATTTTTGGAGCTTGCGCAGATAGTGTGCGAACTCAGTATCCCAATCTGGGGAAGCTCGATACTGCTGACCCTTTTATAAAGCATTTTCGGTTTGGTCTGAGTCTGTCAACGGGTGCCGAAGTCTCGTTCTTCCGCATCTCGTGTGGCGCGGAACGCCAGATCAGGGCGCGGTGAGGGCGCGCTGGCGTAACAGCGCGAAGCCCGCGCGGCCGAACATCGTGCGCTTAAGCATCTTCAGCCTGCCGATCTGCCCCTCCACCGGACTCGTCGACCAGGGCGCCGTGATCGCGCCGCGTAACGCGTCCCTGTCGCGCTCGAGACCGGCGGCGAACTTCGCCAGATCGGGTGCCTCCACTCGCAGGCGATCGAGGAAGCGGCGATCGTCCGCAACGCGCGCGCTCGGGTCCGCCTGCAGAAGCCACGCCGTCCAGTTGATCGACGGGGGCCGCCATTGAGGGTCCCCCGGATCTTGGTCCGGCCGAAAGGTGAGCCTCCGGGTCTCATTCGGCGGCCTGCAGGGCCGCCGCCAGGGCGAATTCCTGGGGCGTTCGCCACCCCAGGGCGGTGTGAGGACGGCTCTCGTTGTAGTGCCGCCGCCACGTCTCGATCTTGCTCCTCGCGTCGGCCAACGACAAGAACCAGTTCGCGTTCAGGCACTCGTCGCGCAGCCGGCCGTTGAACGACTCGACCAGTGCGTTGTCGGTCGGCTTGCCAGGTCGTGAGAAGTCCAACGTGACGCCGTTCTCGTAGGCCCAGCGGTCGAGGGCTTTCGAGACGAACTCAGGCCCGTAGCACATCGGGAAGATGGCTCGACGGCTCTGGGGCGGCGCGCGAAGCCATGCTGAGCGCAGCGCGCCGCCCTGGGCGGTCATGGCCGATCGACAGGTCTCTAGAATGACGGTGTTCGAAGCCTCATTCCGGAGACGGATCGACCATGACCAGACCACAGCTTACGCCGCCGGCCGGCGTTCTCGTAGCCATCGACGTCGCCAAGGCCCGCAACGAGGTCCTCATCGAGGTGCCCGGCTCCGGCCG
This sequence comes from Methylobacterium sp. XJLW, assembly GCF_003254375.1. Lineage (NCBI taxonomy): Bacteria > Pseudomonadati > Pseudomonadota > Alphaproteobacteria > Hyphomicrobiales > Methylobacteriaceae > Methylobacterium > Methylobacterium sp. XJLW. The sequence continues at coordinate 5,389,122 of NZ_CP016429.1, forward strand.
ACGACGCCGGTTGAGCGTCCTCAACACCCGCGCCGAGCACGACCGTCTGATCGCGCTCCTGTCGAACCTCGGCCAGCCGGTGACCTGCGGTTTCGAGGCCACCGGCAACTATCACCGCCCGATCGCTTGGCGCCTGCTCCAGGCCGGCTTTGCCGTGCGCCTGATCTCCTCCGTGGGGCTCGCCCGCACCCGCGAGGCCCTGCACAACGGCTGGGACAAGAACGACCCGAAGGACGCCCAAGTCATGCTGCACATGATCCGCATCGGCGCCTCGCAGGTGTATCACGACCCGCTCGCCGCCGGCATCAACGACGTGCAGGAGCTGTCCAAGACGCACGACGCCGTCTCGCGGGCCAAGACCGAGGTGCTGCATCGGATCCTGACCCACTACCTGCCGCTGTATTTCCCAGAGGTCGACCGCTTCCGCCACAACAGCCGCTCGGACTGGTTCTTCGCCTTCCTCGATCGCTTCCCCACGCCCGCCTGCATCACCGCGCTGAGCAAGGAAGCCTTCATCGCCGCCGCCTGGGATGTCGTCGGGCGCAAGGTCGCCAAGGCGCAACTGCTCGGCGACATCTACGAGACGGCCCACAGCTCGATCGGCCTGCCGGTGCCGCCTGACGCTCCGGCGGTGAGCATGTTCCGGCTCGTCATCGGCGAGGCGCGCGGGCTGATCCAGCAGCGCGACGCCATCGAGGCCACGGCCGACGCCCTCTTGACCGACAGCTCCGACTACAAGCTGCTGCGCCGCATCCCCGGCATCGGCCCGATCAACGCCCTGACCATCCTGGCTGAGGCCGGCGACCTGCGCCGCTTCAGCCATCACCGGCAGTTCCTGAAGTTCTGCGGGCTCGATCTGGCCACCCAGCAATCCGGCACCTTCCGCGGCCAGACCAAGCTGTCGAAGTACGGCAACGCCCGGCTCCGGCGTACGCTCTGGCTGGCCGGACAGGTCGCTATCCGGCAGCGGGAGAACGGCTTCCGCGACAAGTTCGAGCGCTACATCGCCCGCGACCGGCACAATGCCGACCTGCGGCGTAAGGCGCTGACCGCGATCACCGCCAAGATGGCGCGCGTGGTGCACGCCGTCATCAAGACCGGTGCCGACTACCGGCCCTTCGTCGAGGGCCGGTGCCAGGTGGGAGAACCCTCTCAGCAGAGCCGTGAGGGCGTGAGAACCACGACCCTGTAGATAATGCTCGGGTCTCCTGCCTGGATCGACATCTCGTGTTGAGGACGGTGAGGACCACGGTGCCGCGTGCATCGGCTGGATCCTGTGTTCGCTATGGCCGAGAGTTCTTCCGGATCGGCAGGAGCCGCCTGGATCGACGTTGACGACAAACACACCGCGGGCGCATGTTCGCGGACGGAGACCTGTTGCCTGGCCAGCCGTCCTTCATCGCTACGTAGGACGTTATCGACCTGAATCGCGCCCGGTGCTCCGCGCAGCAGCGCCAAGCGACCGACGACAGCCACGACCTGCTCGCCTTTGATGCCCTGGTCGACCTCGATCGCCAGAGCCTCGCGCGTGAACGCATCGACGACCGTCAGGGCCCGCAGCCGGCGGCCGTCGAACAGCGCGTCGGAGACGAAGTCCATCGACCAGCGTTCGTTCGGCCGGAGCGCAGCAGGCTGACGCTCACGGTGTGCCGCGCTGACGTTCCGGCGCGGCCGCTTGAGCCGCAGGCTCAGCCCCTCGTCCCGGTAGAGACGGTGGACCCTCTTGTGATTCACCCGCCAACCCTCCCGGCGCAGCAGGATGTAGATCCGGAAGTAGCCGTAGCGCACCCGGCTCTTGGCCAGATCGCAGATGCGCATCCGCAGCGGTGCCTGATCGGGCTTGGTTGAGCGGTAGCGGATACCCGACCGGCCGACGCCGAGCGCGGCGCAGCCGCGCCGCTCGCTCACCCCGTGCGCCTCCTGAACCTGGTGCACGAGCTCGCGTCGCCGACCAGGCGTCAGAGCTTTTTTGCGAGCACGTCCTGCAGGATGTGCTTGTCGAGGCTCAGATCGGCGACGAGTTGCTTGAGCTTGCGGTTCTCGTCCTCGAGCTGCTTCAGCCGCCGCAACTCGCCAGTGCCCAAGCCGCCGTAGAGCTTCTTCCAGCGGTAAAAGGTCTGCTCCGAGATGCCCATCCGGCGCAGCACCTCCGCGACCGGTGTCCCGGTCTCGGCCTGCTTCAGCGCGAAGGCGATCTGCTCTTCGGTGAACCTGCTCTTCTTCACGGCTTTGCTCCTCCCATCAGGGTCTCACACAACCGGAAAACTCGCACTCACGCCGGACCAAAGCGATGGGGGGACGTCAGCGAGGCCGGCCGCGACACCGCCCGGACAAACTGCACGCTGACAAAGCCTACGACGCTCAACCGCGCCGACACGAGTGCCGGGCGCGTGGGATTGCCCCACGCATCGCACGCCGCGGCATCGAAAGCAGCGAGAGGCTGGGCCGGCACCGGTGGGTGGTGGAGCGCACACACGCTTGGTTCAACCGCTTCCGTCGGCTGCCCGTGCGCTATGAGCGACGTGCAGACATCTACGAAGCCTTCACCAGCCTCGCTGCCAGCCTCATTACACTCAACCAGCTCAAACGGTTCTGTTAGGCGCTCTAAGTGTCGTCCCCCATAACGATAGCGCGGCCCGGCAGGATGTGATTCACGGCTCCTGCCGGAGGCGCCGATGGATCATTCCTGGCTGACGGACGAGCAGTCTGCGAAGATCGCTCCGCACCTGCCCACCGATACGCGAGGCAAGGAGCGCGTCGACGACCCGCGCGTGATCGGCGGCATCGGTCACGGGCTGAAATCCGGCGGACGTCGGGCGGACGCACCGCGCGAGATCTACGGCCCGAAGAAGACCTTGACCGCTTCATGCGCTGGGCAGGCAAGGACGGGCGGTCTGTTCGAAGCTCTGGCTCAGGCTGGCGGACCGCCGGCCCAGGGTCTGATCGACGCATCCGGGGTGGAGGCCCATCGCTGTTCCACGGGAGGCGAAGGGGAGAACCGATGCGGGCAAGCGGGCGCTCGCGCGGTGGACGCACGGCCGGGATCCACGCGCCCCCCCCGACCGCGCCTGCCGCCCGCTCGCTTTCCTGCTGATCGGCGGGCCGGCCGCTGACTGCACGGCTGGTGCGGCCGCTTCCTCGGCAGCCCTGCGGAGGACCGCGGCCTTATCGGACCCTTTGCGCGCACAGTCGTTCTGCCACGGCGCGCCACGCTTTGACCAGCTGTCGACGGCTTCCCGGGTAATGCTCCACGAGAAGGGTCATATCGACAACGCGTTCGGCGTCGAAAATGCAATAACCGGCCTCTCTCTCACACCAAGCTGCAAAGCTTCGCCCGGAACCGTCGAAACCAAGCATGATCGGCCAGACGATCCTCTCCGACGTGCCGCCACTTTCTTCACGGTAGACAACCCGCATCTTACGCTGCTCGCGCATCGCGCGGCGGCACTGCGCCAGATCGAAGCGCGTGGCGACCGAGGGAGGGCCGGAGGCGACGTAGAAACTGCTGTCGTCGAGAGCCGGCCGCAGGGTCGGAGTCAGCACGCTATCGATCTTAGCGAGAGCATTGCGAACGGCCTCAGCCAGGGCGGCGTCGGTCTGACGGCTCACCCATTCCGCACCGATGACCAGTGCGTGCAGTTCCTCTTCGGTGAATGAGAGCGGCGGGAGCAAGAAACCAGGGCGGAGAGCATAGCCGACGCCGGCCTCCGCATCGATGTCGGCCCCCATGGCTTGCAGAGTCGCGATATCCCTGCGGATGGTGCGCAAGGAGACGCCGGCCTCGCGAGCGAGCACCGCGCCCGCCACCACCCCTCGGTGACGGCGGAGACGCTGGAGGAGGTCGAAGAGACGGTGACTGCGCGACACGGCTACCCGATCGTGACGACCACTTTGCCGCGCAGCTTGCGGCCCGCCTCGATTGCCGAGATCAGCGGAATAGCTTGCGCGAGCGGCACGGTTTCGGCAATCGGCAGAACCAGCGTCCTGTCATGGGCTGCCTTTGCCAGGCGGTCGAGCAGGTCCGCACGTGGCTTTCCGACGATCGGTTTCATCCGCCGGTCGAACACGGCACGCAAGAACCGAACGGGCGTAGGCTCGACCGTGGTGAAGGTGCCGCCCTTGCGCAGCAGGCCGATACCGGTTGACGTCGAGAGCGTTCCTGCAGCATCGAACACCACGTCGAATACCTCGGAAATCGTGGATGCGGCCTTGACCCGATAATCATAGACTGTTTGGAGCCCGAGCGAGCGGGCACGCTCGATCCCTTCGGCGCCACAGCTGCCCGACACCTCGGCGCCGAACATGCGTGCGATCTGCACGCCGGCCTCTCCGACAGCACCCGAGCATCCATTGATGAACACGCTCTGACCGGGCCTCAGTTGCGCCTTGTCGATGAGGCCATTCCAAGCCGTGACGCCCGCCGTCCCGAGGCATGCGGCCTGCTCGAAGGAGACGGTCTCCGGCTTTTTCGCGAGCGCGGCTTCCTTGGCAATGACAGCTTCGGCCAGTGAACCGGCCTCCTTGAAGCGCGCCATGCCGAAGACCGCGTCGCCGATCTTGAATCGGGTCACGTCGGCCCCGACCGCGGTGACGGTGCCGGCCAGGTCCAGACCCATTCCACGCGGGAACGATCGCCCGGTCACGATCTTCATCGCCCCGTTGCGGACCTTCCAGTCGATCGGGTTGAGCGCGGCGCGACGGACGGCGACCGCCACTTCGTCCTTCCCTGGCGTTCCCAGTGCAAACTCTTCGAGCCGCATGACTTCGGGGCCGCCGTAGGAGTGATATTGAATGCGTTTCATGGACTCGCCTTTCACCCGAGGCGGCGTCCTACGCCGCCGTGGTGACAATTTCTGTCACCATCGTGGAAGCGGGAGCGGCGGACAGCATCCGCCCGCGTGGGAGCGCGCCCTGATGGCGGGGGCGTACTGGCTTCAACAGCAAGTCAGGGAGCGCTCGGCCGCTGATTGGCCCCGATCCATGATGCAGTCCGAACCTTCGCGATCGAGACGTGGTGGATAGATCGCAGTTCCTGTTTGAGATCTGGATCGGAATCTCTGTCAGATCTGGCGCGAGTCAGGCCGCAACATGTGCAACGATGGTCGGTCGGAGGCTGAACGTCGGCTTCTGGACGACGATCTACGGTCCGCTGTCCACCCTCAGCCGAAGGTGTCGGAGGGGCGGTAAATGGCTGCTTCCGGGTGTCGGCGAAAGCTGGCGGCACGGCTGGCAGGGGTTGGGTGCGGACCGGCGGCTCAGGGTGGGTTTCTGACAATCCGCTTCCGGGCGCAAAACGCAAGAAGCAGACGCGTTTACGAGGATCCAGAAGGACACTCAGTCGATGGCCGTCTGATGCACGTGATGATCTCCTATTGCTCGGTTATGGGCCGACGTTTTGGAACCAGGATATCACCACCCTTCGCGCTTCGATTTTCGCGCTCGGCAGGTTGATTTTGGCGCGACTCAGAATATGATTTCCATGTCGAGAAGAGAGCAGACCGATTGGTAGCGCGGTCGCCGCTTGCGGTTTCTCATCGCCCAACTGGCTCCACGACGTTCAAACCTGGCGGACGCCAAGGTGAACGTAGGCGTGCGCGTAGCGCGCCGGTGGAGATGGGCGCCTTATGTCTGAACGCTTAACAGACATCGTCTCGAAAACCATCTCAGCGCTTACCTTGGTAGCTCCAGGTCCTTTCGCAGGCCGCCCCGGCGGCTGGTCGCTCGATCTAGGCCTATATCAAGGACAACAAACGTGAAAATCATCATCATCGGTGCGGGGATCGGCGGCCTTTGTCTTGCGCAACATTTGCGCGCATCGCAAATTGAGGTCGCGGTCTATGATCGAGATGCAGGCCCCTGGGATCGAAAGCAGGGCTACCGCCTGCATCTGGATGCCGATGGCATCTCGGCGCTGAAAGCCGCCTTGCCTGGGCCGCTGTTTGCGCTGTTCGAGGCCACCTCGATGCACCCGCTGCCCTACACGACCATCATGGACACGAGTTTCGCAATCCAGCGCCGGTTCCAGACCGACGACTACAGCAAGACGCAGCATCACCTGACCGACGGCATTGCCCAGCATCTGAACGTGAACCGTGCGACCCTGCGCGAGATCCTGTTGCAGGATCTGGAGGATGTTTGTCACTGGGATGCACGGCTCGAAGGTTATGAGACAGATGAGACGGGGGTCTCCGCGATTTTTTCCGATGGCCGGACGGCGCGCGGCACAATGCTGGTGGGTGCGGACGGCGCGGGGTCGGCGTTGCGCCGTCAAAGGGCGCCTGACGCGAAGATGATGGATTCGGGTGCCCGCGCCATCTATGGCCGCCTGGCCTTGAGCGACGCGCGGCGGGTTCTGCCGCCTCACGCCCTGGCCGATATTTTCACCGCCGCCTTCGACACCCGCAAGTTGATCCTGGGCGTGGGGCCTGTGATCTATCCGATGGCGCCCGATCAAGCGGCCCGCGCCTTGCTGCCGCAGGCGAGGCTTCGGACGCAGGATGATTACATCGGCTGCATCATCGCGGGGCGCAAGGAGCTGTTCGGGGACGACGAAGCCGCCCTGCGCGCGGCCTCCAGCGACACGCTGCAGGATCTGGCGAGCCGGCTTCTGGCAGAGTGGCCGTCAGGGGCTGCAAAGGTGCCGCAGGCGGGCGAAGCGGGTTCATTCTTCTATGTCGAGATGGCCTCCTGCATTCCCTTCGATCTCCAGCCGGAGACGAGGGTCACGCTCCTGGGCGACGCGATCCACACGATGACACCCAGCCTGGGGCGAGGCGCGAACGTCGCCTTGCGCGATGCGGGGCTTTTGAGGAACTGGATCGTGAAGCATCACAAAGGCGAGTTGTCCTGCGATGCAGCGCTTCAGGCGTATGAGCGGGAGATGACCACCTATGGCTTCGAGGTGGTTCGCCGTTCGGCGGATATGGGTGCAAAGCTCCTTGGACAGGATCCCCTGTCGCCGAGTTGAAACGACGGCGACAGCCAACCCGGCCTCGAACGAAAGTGGGGCGCGAACGAGTTACGATCGCTTCCGGGATGCGCTGATCGTCGCCTAAGCGTCTGGCATGGGTCGCGTCCGGAAACGCGGCTCGGGATGGGTTTCCGCCGGTCCGTTTTCGGGCGGCCCGCAATGCTTGAATCGTTAGATTATATACAATAGACGGGCGGCCCGTCCAATCTCCGCCCTCCTATGGCGACCTGTGGACCGAGACCGCGGATGCGACCGCTTTTTTCGACTGAGGGCCTCCACCCCAGGATCGCCTTCCGGCGATGGCGGGAGATGATGTGCGATCAGATGGTTCCGAACGAGATCCGGAATCTTGACGCTGCGCCGTTCCACGGCCGGATCGAGGTCACCGCGATCGGAGCGTTGCCGATCACGCGAAGCGTTCAGAGTTCCACCCGGACCGAAGTGACACCCGAGGCGGTGCGGCGGAACGGCCGGGGTGACCGCCTCTACGCGGTCTTCAGCCAATCCGGCCGCCATGCCGTCCAGCAGAACGAGCGTGAGGCGCTGGCTCGGGCCGGCGATTTCGTCGTGCTCGATCATCGACCGGGCGTGAGCGAGATCGAGACCGGCACCTTCCTGATCCTCGACCTGCCGCGGGAGCGCCTGGAGAGCGTGCTGGGCCCGTCTCAACTGTTCACTGCCCTCGCGGTCGAGGCCAACCTCGCCTCTACGATGCTGGCGAACACCTACGTCCAGGAACTGATCCGGGTGGGAGATCGGCTCAACCCCGACGGTGCGGCGCGCATGGCGTCGATTGGGATCGATCTCGTCGTGGCCAGTCTCGCCGAACGGTTGGCGCAGGAGGTGCCCCGCTCCATACACGGCAACGCCACCGTCCAGCGCGCCAAGGCCTACGTCGAGGCGCACTTGAGTGACACGACCCTCGACCCGCCGAAGCTCGCCGCCGCGGTCGGCGTGTCGCTGCGCCGGTTGCAGGAGCTGTTCCACGAGCGCGACCGGCACATCTCCGACTACATCTGGGGACGCCGGCTAGAGGCGGCAGCCAAGCGCCTAGCCGATCCGGCCTGCGCCCACCTGTCGATCGGCATGCTGGCTTACGGCTGCGGCTTCAGCAGCCAGGCGCATTTCGCGCGCCGCTTCAAGGATCGCCACGGCATGAGCCCGCGTGACTACCGGCGGGCGCACAGGTAGGACGTGCCGTCGGCCGCATCCGTTTTCGGGCTGTCGTCCGAGTCCGCCGAGGGGCCGAATTGGGTCGGAGACGGACCGTCCGCTCTTACTTCGACATTGCCCCGACCGGTCCGCTCCGGGTCGGCCGGATAGGGGCGCCGACCGCCGGGCTGATCTTTGTCAGTCGCTCGGATGACGGGAAACCCGACGGCGTGACGGTGGCCATCGATGGGACGACTACCGTCCGCGCCGCCGCCCGCACGCTGACGCACGCGCGGCCCGTCGCCGTTCCGTTTGTGGCCGGTCGACCAGCAGATGCAGGTCGCTGTCCCGCAGGGCCGCCCCGCTGCCCTCGCCTGCGTCACGATCGGGCTGGACGAGGCGAAGCGGCCAGGCGTCGTCCACAGGATCTTCGAGGCCCGCGGCTTCGGTCAGGACGCGGTTGCCTCCCAGACCAGCGCAGCTGGCTCACCGGTCAAGCCGCGTCGGAGCGCCCGTCACATCGCATTCGGGTGGACGGCGGAGGGCCGGGCGCGCGGCTCCGCACGGACGCGAGCCCCGGATCCCATTCACGGGCGGCAATGGCCCGCTTCCCTGGCCGCACGGGGCCGGCCGCCGGGTGAAGAGCGGCCACGAACGGGGAGCCTCGATGAGGGGATGCCAGGGCGCACGGCCAGCCGCGCAGACGCATGGGTCGCCCGATCCGCCGCATGACGTCGATGGTTCACAATCCAACACGTCGGAGTTGCGAACCGCCCGCGTGGCTTGCTGCCCAGGATTGCTTGTGGAACCGTGTGGGCCTGGGAGAGGTGACAGATGCTCCGCACCGAACGTTCCAAGACGAAGCGCGATCTGAGATGACGGCTGAGGGTCCGCCCGACAAGATGGCCGAGGTTGCTGGACTGGCGGCTGCCATCGCCGACCACATCCTCGCGCAGCACGAGGCCGGTCTCACGATCCCGCCGGACCAGTTCAGGATGCTCGTGAGCGCCGCCCGGATGCTCCTGGACAACGGCGTATCGTGGCCGCCATCGGTGACATACCTCGTGATGGAAGTCGCCCGGCGGGTCGAGGAAGCCGAGCCTCCGCCCAAGGGCGACGAGGTCGTGGCGCACCTGACGCGGGCGCTCAACGCGGTCAAACCCACCTGAGGCCTGCCTGAGGCGCACCGTCACGCGGCGGGCGCGCCGATTTCCTGCGGGATCGGCGCCCTATATGGGCCCCATGCCCACACTCGGCCTCAAGCTCCCGCTCCGGATCTGCGTCCTCGAGAACGCCGCCTGCGTCGAGGATGCCGGCGGCCGGCGCACCGGCTTCGTCTACTGGGACGAGGGCAGGCCGGGAGGAGGCGACAGTGCCTTCACCCGCGCCGAGGCCATCGAGCAGGTCCGGATCATCGCGAGCGCCTGGGCCGGCGCCCTGGTCCACAGCGGCACCCTCGACACCGGCCCGGCACCCGAGCCGGGCGCCGCCGCCGCCGAGCCATCTCCGGAAGGCTGATCGCTCCCGGTAAAGCGGGATCCGCTACAGGCCGGCGCCGCTCACGTACGAGACCGGCGCGCCCGAGCTCGTCGCGGAGGCCGCCACGGTGGCGGCGATCCAGTCGCCGTCGCCGGTCGCGGGCACTCGGCACGCCCGTGCCATGGCCCACATCTGACGGCGCCAGAGCCAGAGGCGGAGGGTGTGGATGAGGTCGTACACGGCCGGCCCCCCATGCTGTCGCTCCCGTCCATGTGGGGCGCGCGCTCGGTCCGCTCAAGCGTGCGGCGCCCTCATGGCCGCGTTCGGATGCCCCGCACCTAAGCGGCGACGTGCTTCATCACGAAGTGGAAGCCGAGTTCGGGGTTCTTGCTGAAATCGGCATCGTAGAATGCGTTCTCATTGCCGGAACCTCGGCAAAAATCCTTGAACTGAAACATGCTCTTCGGGACGAATTCGAGCCCGTGCTGCCGGACAAGCTCGCGCCACCACGTCTCCGGCTTGACTGTAGGATGGTAGCTCACGCCGTTGGCGACATCGTCGTATGTCGCGGCGGAGCCCACGAAAAGACCGCCGTCGGCCAGATGAGATTTCACATTGGCAAACAGCTGAGGAAGCAACGATTCCTCGATGTGCTCGAGGACCTCCCACATCGTGATGACGTCAAATTTGGCTTTCGTACCCGTCTTCTGATCTATCAGAGAAAATGGCTTGGTAATATCGCATGTCTTTAGATAATCTGGAATGATAGACCATTCGGCGCGCTGCGCGCGAAGGGAGTAATCGCTTCCCTCGATTCCGAATGCCGCGTTGCCTCTGATGAGGAAATCGAAGACGAGGCCGCCCCCTGCGCAGCCGAGGTCCAGGGCGGTGACCTTTCGGCCGAAATGGCTTTCGATCGCATGACAGAACCGCTGATTGCGTGTATTGTCATCCTTTGTTCCGCGCGGAACCGTGTGATCGTTGCTCTCGTAGGCGATCGGATGATCTGTCACGAGACAGAAGTTGTTTTTCGGCGCCAGCTGAACGACGGCGAGGCGCCTGACATCTTGCATCTGTGCGAGCTGCTGCGCGTGAGCCGCCATGATCTTGCTGTCGAGGGCGGCGTAGAGCTGGCGGCCCACATCAAGAATCTGCTGGGTGATGAATTGCTTGTCTTGGTCGTTCATCACAAATTCCTGACGATCGATCTCGGTGTGACGCGGCGTGGCTGAGCCCGAATTTATCCCAGATCCTGTATCAAATCTTTACGCGACGGTCTGAATCCGGGGCGCGAAGCGGCGGCGCCCCGCCCGACGGCGCGCTTCGTCCGGGACCTGCGTCCGGGACCTGCCGCCAGCCCGGTCCGGTAGGCCGACCGAACGCCTCACGCCCCCGCCCCCGGCAGCCCGGTCCAGGCCTCGCGGATGAGCGCGAGGCGCTGAGCGGCCCGCGCCGCGTCGGCCTCCGCGACCTGGTGGAGGACCGCCTCCAGCGCCTCGGATCCGCCGAGCGCCGCGGCCGCCGCGCCCTGGCGGCGCATGGCGGAGCGGTGTGCCCGCATCGCCGGCCCCGCCTTCGGCCCCGTTTCGATCCCCTCCAGGGTGGCGATCAGGGCCGCCGCGAACGGGGCGACGTCGCGCCAGGATGCCGCTGTGGTCGCCGCCGAGGTCGCCGGCTCGGGGGAGGCGGCCTGCGCCGGCGGCGGCGCGGAGAAGCTGGTGGTGAGCGGTCGCTTCATGACGAACCTCCACGGGCGCGATATCTAAGGGGGATCGGCCGGCGCGGAGCTGTACGAGGAGCGCATGGCCGAAAGGCGGAAGGCCACCGGATCCGGCGAGGACGGCCTGTCGCGCCACATCCTCCCCAATGCCGGTACGATGGTCGGTGTCTGCACCACGCTGATCGGCCTCGTGAAGATCGCCGAGGGCTGGATCGGGCCGAGCCACGTCGACGAGGCCGCCGCCCTGACGGCGGTCCTGTTCCTGGTCAGCGCGATCGCGTCCTACCTGTCGATCCGTCTGGGGGATGTCAGCGACCTCGCGATCCGCCTGGAGCGCTGCGCCGACATCTGTTTCGTCATCGGGCTGATCGGTCTGACGCTGATCTCGGTTCTGTTCGCCTACGAGACGATCTGACGGCGTGCCGCAGGGAACCGTCGGGCAGGGCATCGGGGTCGGTCAGCGCCGCCGCGAGGAGCGCGAACAGACCGAGATGCAGGGCGAGCGCCGCCGAGCCGGCATCGTGCAGGGACCACAGGCCGGCCGCACCGACCGCCATGAGCGGCGGCCCGGCCACGTAGACGAGGCTCCGCCACGCGGCCGCGGGGCGTCCGAGGCGCCAGAGGCAGCCGGCCAGCGCCGCCAGGGCAAACCCGCCCTTGATCAGCGCCATGAAGCGGATCACCCGCACGAGATCGGGGTCGATTTCGGCCGCAGGGGAGCGTCCGGCCGCGATCCAGGCCAGCGGAAGTGCGAGGACCGTCAGCGCGGCCAGCATCATGCGCGCCGGAGGGGCGCCGCGCGTCGCGCGCCCGGCCGCGGCCGGGATCGTCATCGCCTGAACCCGCATCGGCTTCCTCCTGCGCCCCGCTCCGATCGGAATCGAGTCTAGGCGCTCCGGGGGCCTCGGTCACCTCAAAGGGAGAGGGAGCCGGCAGGGCCGCGCCGCCGCAGGCGCGTGCCGGGACGACGCACCCCGGCTCAGCAGCCGCGGAACAGGGCGACGCCGAAGGCGGTGAATTTCAGCGGCAGGTGGCAGTGGCCGTCGGGGTCGTCGATCCGGAAGCGAATCGCGGCCTCCTCCAGGAACCCCTCCCCCGCCGCCCCGACGAAGTCCCCGATCGCGAACACGACCTCGTAGAGTCCGGCGGCGAGCCGCGTCCGCACGATCGGATGATCGAGCGTCCCGTCCGCGCCGAGCCGCCCCTCGGCGAGCACCCGCCGCCGGGACCCGGCCCGCAGGACGCGCACGCGCATCCCCGCGGCCGGCCGGCCCGTGGCGGCGTCGACGGCGTGGAGCGACAGGCCGGTCACGGGGCGCCGCCCTCCCAGAGCATCCGCCAGGGATGGGCGGCCTCGTAGGCCGCCGCCATCGCCACCAGAGCCTCGTCGCGGCCCCAGGGCGCCACGAGCTGGAACCCGATCGGCAGCCCGGCACGGGAGGGGCGGCAGGGGATCGAGATCCCGGGACAGCCGGCGGCGTTGACGAAGCCCGTGAAGGTCGCCGAGCCGCGGGGGCCCACCGGCACCCCGGCGATGCGCTCCGGATGGGTGTCCTCCGCCCGCCAGGGTAGCGCCGCCGCCGTGGGCGTCATCAGCAGATCATGCGCGGCGAACAGGGCGGCGAGATCCTGACGCAGCGCCAGCGCCATCCGCTGCACGTCGAACAGGTCGGCCGCCGAGAGGGCCGCCCCGGCCTCCGCCAGGGCGCGGATGTCGGGGCCGAGGTCGTCGCGCCGGCCCGGATGCGCCCGCATCAGCCAGGCGATTCCGGCCTGGCCGAGGATTGGCCACGCCTCCGTGATGGCGGTCGCCGCGTCGAAGCGGCCGGTCTCGACCCGGTGGCCGAGGCCGGCGAGGCGCCCGGCCGCCTCGGCGACGCTGTCGGCGATCTCGGGATCGACCGGGGCGGTGCCGAAGGCCGGGACATGGAGGATCCGCAGCGGGCGCTCCGGCATTGCGGCGGTCCCGAACGGGCCGAAGCCGTTCGGCGCGACCGCGTTCGGATCGGCCGCCCCGAGGATCCGCATCAGCGCCGCGAGGTCGTCGACCGTGCGCGCCATCGGCCCGACCACCTCGAGGTCGAGCATGATCGGCGGCAGCCCGCCGGTTCGCGGCACCCGTCCGGCGGTGGGTTTCAGGCCGACGAGGCCGGTATGGGAGGCGGGGCGGCGGATCGAGCCGCCCGCATCGGTCCCGAGGGCCAGGGGGCCGATCCCGGCGGCCACCGCCGCGACGGCGCCGCCGCTGGAGCCCCCCGGGGTCAGCGCCGGATCCCAGGGGTTGCGGGTGACGCCGGAGACCGGGTTCCCGGTATAGCCCTGGACGGTCAGTTCCGGGACGTTGGTCTTGCCCAGGATCACCGCTCCGGCCGCGCGCAGGCGGGCCACCGGCGTCTCGTCCCGGTCCGCCCCCTGCCCCGCGTAGAGCCGGCTGCCCCAGCCGGTGGCGAACCCGGCGACGTTCAGGCTGTCCTTGATAGTCACCGGCACGCCGTCGAGGGGGCCGAGCGGCCGGCCCGCCGCCCAGCGGGCCGCGCTCGCCGCGGCGGCGCGCGCCGCACCTTCGGGATCGACGGCGACCAGGGCGTTGAGCCCCGGGTTCACGGCCTCGGCCCGGTCCAGGCAGGCGCGAGCGGCCGCGACCGGGCTCGCCGTCCCGGCGGCGTAGCGTCGGCCCAGGGCGGTGGCCGAGAGGGTCCAGAGCGGGCCCGTCGCATCGGTCTGCATCATGGCTCTCCCTCGCGATGCGCGATCCAGCGGGCGAGCGGCCCGCTCAGGCCCGTGGCCGGTTTCGCGGGCGGCCGGGCGAAGCGTCCGGCCCGGGGCGGCCGCGTCCCGAGCCGCACCAGCGCCTGCGCCTGGCCGAGGGCGGCCGCCAGCGGGTCGACCAGGGGCACCGGCACCGCGTCCTGCAGGGTCGTGGCGAGGCCGGCGAGGGGCGCCCCGGCCAGGATCACCGCGTCGGCCCCCTCTTCGACCGCCCGCTCAGCCAGGGCCAGGATCTCGGGCCGCAAGTCGTCCTGGACCTCGGTCACCGCCTGGAACGGCCGGCGCACCGCGTAGAGGCCGGCGCAGCGGGCCGACAGGCCGGCCAGGGCCACCGCATCCTCGTACCAGGGCAGCAGCGCGGGGGCGAAGGTGACGATCGCGAAGCGCGCTCCGACCTGGCAGGCGGTCAGCATCGCCGCCTCGGCCATCCCGACCACCGGCAGGTCGAACAGCTCCCGCGCCGCGATCAGCCCGGGATCGCCGTAGGCCGCGATCACCGCGGCATCGTGGCCGGCCTGGTGCGCGGCGAGCGTCTCCAGCACCGCCGCGCCGGCGAGCTGCGCCTCGGCCCGGCTGGCGATGTAGGGCAGGCCCGTCGTGGCGGTGAGCGCGGTGATCCGCGCATCGGGGGCCAGCGCCGCCTGCGCCGCCCGCGCCATGCGTTCGGTCATCGCCGCGGAGGTGTTCGGGTTGAGGAGCAGGATCCGCATGGCGGGTCAGCCCGCCATCCGGCGGGACAGGCCGGCGGCCCGCTCCATCACCACCGCCAGCACCACCGTCACCAGGATCAGCAGGCTGGAGGCCGCCGCCACCGTGACGTCGAGGCGCCCCTCCAGATCCTGCCACATCCGGATCGGCAGCATGTCGGTGGCGGCGTCGCGCAGGAACAGCGAGACCGGGACGTTGTCGAAGCTCGCCATGAAGGCGATGAAGCCCCCGGCCAGGATCCCGGGCCGGATCAGCGGCAGGGTCACCCGGCGGAACGTGTAGAGGCGCGAGGCGCCGAGGGAGGTCGAGCTCTCCAGCAGCACCGGGTCCATCTGCGACAGGGCCGCGACCGTGGTGCGGACCACGAAGGGCACGCAGACCACGGTGTGGCCGAGGATCAGGGTCAGCGGCGAGACCGGGATCCCGGCGAGGCTGAACAGCATCAGGGCGGCGAGCCCGAAGGCCAGGGCCGGCAGGACCAGCGGCGACAGGAACAGGCTGTCGAGGAGCCGCGCGGAAAGCCGCCGCGACCGGGCGATGGCGAGCGCCGCCGCGGTGCCCAGCACCACCGACAGGAGGGTCGCCCAGCCCGCCACCACCAGGCTGTTCCAGGCGGCGGCCTGGAGCTGCTCGGCCTCCGCGAGCGCCGCGTACCAGCGCAGGGAATAGCCCGGCGGCGGGAAGCGCAGGGAGAAGCCGTTGGTGAACGAGACCACCACGACGATCACGGTCGGCGCCGCCAGCAGGACGAGGCAGAGGCCGGCGAGCAGCAGCACGGTGCCGTGGAAGCTGAACCAGTCGAAGTCGCGCCGCAGGGACGTCCGCATGGTGACCTCAGGCTTGCGCGTAGCCGCGCGACAGGCGGCCCACGAGGTTGAGGAGCGTCACGCAGGCCAGCACCGCCACGAGGAAGACGATCGCGATCGCCGCCGCGAAAGGCCAGTTGTTGAGCGAGGAGGCCTGCTGGTACAGGTACATGGGCATGAACAGCATCTGCCCGCCGCCGATCAGCGACTGGGTGATGAAGGCGGTGATCGCCGCCGCGAAGGTCAGCAGGCAGCCCGCCACGATGCCGGGCAGGCAGAGCGGCAGGGTCACCCGGAGGAAGGTGCGCCACGCCCCCGCCCCCAGAGCCGCCGAGGCGTCGGCGAGGTTCGGGTCGATCCGCGACAGGGCGGTGACCAGCGGCAGGACCATCAGGGGCATCTGCACCTGCGCCAGCGCCAGGACGAGGCCGCCCTCGGTGTAGAGCAGCTTCAGGGGCGTGTCGCTTAGGCCGAGGCCGATCAGGGCGGCGTTGACGATGCCCTGGCGCCCGAGGATCACGATCCACGCGAAGGTCCGCACCACCACGCTCGTGAGCAGCGGCAGCAGCACGATCAGGGTCAGCAGGCCGCGCAGCCGGCCGGGCGCCCAGGTCAGGAGCAGCGCCAGCGGCAGGCCGAGCAGCAGGGTGAGCGCGGTGACCTCGACGCCGAGCCACAGGGTCGCGCCGAGCACCCGCAGGGAGAACGGGTCGAGCAGGAACCGGGCGTACTGGTCGAGGCCGAACCGGGTCATGCCCGGATCGGCGTAGAAGCTCACCAGCAGCAGCAGCGCCAGCGGCGCCAGGAAGAAGACCAGGAAGAACGCACCGAGGGGCAGAGCGAGGCGGATGTCGTAGGCCGCCGTCCAGGCGCGGACCGGGCGGCCTGGCGCCGCGACCGGGCCCGCCGTCGCCATGGCCGGGCCGGCGGTCACACCCGGATCTCGCGGTTGAAGCGCTCGATCCAGGCCGACCGGCTGCGGTTGATCGCGGCCCAGTCCTGGAAGACCGACTTGCGCTTCAGTTCGTCCGCGTCCTTGGCCAGCACCTTCGCGATCGCGCCCTCGATCGCGACCTTCCGGTTGGTCGGCACGATCAGGTAGGGGCTCTGCATCAGCTTGGCCTGCACCTCCGGCGAGAGGGCGGCCTCGATCAGCTTGAAGGCCAGCTCCTTCACCGGCGTGTTCTTGACGATGTGGATCGTCGTCTTGAAGGCGATGATGCCCTCCTTCGGAATCGCGAACTCCACCGGCACGCCCCGGGCCTTCAGGATCTGGATCGCGTTGAAATTGCCCGGCCCGATGTCGACCTGCTCCTGCTGGTAGAGGGCCGCCAGGGCGCCCGGGTTGGCCGCCACGGCGGCGAGGTTCGGCTTGAGCGCCTCCAGCGCCTTGAAGCCCGGCTCGACATCGGTCTCCGAGCCGCCGTGCATCCGGGCGATCTCCACGAGGAAGCCGGTGCCGAGCGTCGAGTTCAGGTTGGTGATGCCGACCCGGCCCTTGTACTCGGGCTTCCACAGGTCGGCCCAGGAGGTCGGCGGCGTCTTCACCTTCTCGGGGTTGTAGGTCAGGCCGACGATCTGGAAGAACGGCGCCGGGCCCATCGGCTCCTGCGCGTCGGCGATCAGGTCGCCGTAATGGGCCGACTGGGCCACAGGATAGGGCTCGACGAGGTCCTGGGCGATGGCCGTGAGGGCGGGGCCCGGATCGTGCAGCATCACGTCGATCGGCGGGTTGGCGCGGGCGGCCTGGACCTTGGCGATCTGGTCGACCGAGAGCATCGGATCGAGGATGACGTCGCCTCCCGAGCTCTTGCGGAAGGCCGGCACCAGCACGGCCCGGTGCGCCTCCTCCCAGCTGCCCGTGAAGGTCGCGAAGACGAGCTTGCGCGCCTGCGCGCGGGACAGGCCCGGGAAGGCCTGCGCGGCGCCGAGGGTCAGGGCGCCGGCGAGGAGGCTGCGGCGGTGCAGGGTCATGGTCGGCTCTCCTGGCTCGGACTCGGGCGGCTCGGCTTCAGTGGCGGGAATCGGGGAAGACGCTGACCCGCTCGGGCGCGGTCGGCGACAGGCGCACGCGGGTGCCGGGCGGCCGGGGCCGGGCGCCCGCGGCCCGGGCCTCGGCGGTCTTCAGGCGGGCGCCGCCGTCGAGGCGGATCTCGTGGACCAGGGTGGCGCCGAGCGGCAGGCCGATCTCGACCACGCCGTCGAGCCCCTCCCCTCCGGTCGCGAAGGCGACGTGCTCGGGCCGCAGGCAGGCGGCCACCCGCGTCCCGTCCGGCAGGGCCGTGACGGTGGGGAGAAGGCCGCCGGTCTCCAGAGCCACCACGCGGGTGCCCCCCGGCCCGGTCGCGAGCCGGCCGTGCAGGACGTTGGCCGTGCCCACGAAGGTGTTGACGAACAGCGTCTCGGGGCGGTCGTAGACGTCGGTGGGCGGTGCGAACTGCTCCAGGCGGCCGGCATTGAGCACGGCGACCCGGTCGGCCATCGACAGGGCTTCCTCCTGGTCGTGCGTGACGATCAGCGTGGTGGTGCCGGCGCTGCGCTGGATGCGCTTGATCTCGATCTGCATGTCGAGGCGCAGGTTCTTGTCGAGGGCCGCGAAGGGCTCGTCGAGGAGCAGGATCGAGGGGCGCACGGCGAGCGCCCGGGCCAGCGCCACGCGCTGCTGCTGGCCGCCCGACATCTCCCGCGGGTAGCGCCCGGCGAGGTGCTCCAGCCGCACCAGCGCCAGCATCTCGGCCACCCGTGCCTTCTGCTCGGCCCGCCCGACCCCCCGGGCCGCGAGGCCGTAGGCGACGTTGTCGGCGACGCTCATGTGGGGAAACAGGGCGTAGTTCTGGAACACGATGCCGACGGTGCGGCGGTTCGGCGGCAGGTGGTCGACCGCCTGGCCGCCGATGATGACGCGCCCCTCCGTCGGCTTCAGGAAGCCCGCCACCGCCCGCAGCAGGGTGGTCTTGCCGCAGCCCGAGGGCCCGAGCAGCGCCACGAGCTCGCCGCCCTTGATGTCGAGGGTCACGGTGTCGACGGCGAGCGCCGTCCCGTAGCGCTGGGTGATCCCGTCGAGGATCAGGGTGGTTCCGGCTCCGGCGCTCACGGACGGCCCTCCCCGTCCGCCGCGAAGGCGCGGCCATGGGCGGCGAGATGCGCGGTCGAGCAGCCGGCGAGGTCCAGGCCCTTCCACAGGGTGACGGCCACCGAATCGATCACCGGCACGCCGAGTTCGGCCTCCAGATCCGGAGCCAGGACGGCGCCCGCGAGATTCGTGCAGACGATCGCCACCGCGTCGACGCCCTCGGCCGCCACCGCCCGGACCATGCCGGCGATGGCCTCGGGACCGGCCTCGGCGAAGGCGAAATTCTCCGACAGGCCGAGATGGCGCTCGGCGCCGCAGTCGAATCCGGCCGCACCCCAGTTGGCCTGGATCCGGCGCTGGACGTCGCCGGTATAGGGCGTGACGAGGCCGATCCGCCGGAAGCCCCGGGCGCGGAACAGGTCGCGGAAGGCGAGCGCGGCGGTGGAGGCCGGGCGTCCGGTCCGGTCGGTGATCGCGGCGCCGAGGCGCTCGTCCGCGTCGAAGCCGAGCCACGCGCCGGAGGTGCCGTTCCACAGGATCGCGGCGACCCGGGCGTCGGCGAGCAGGTCGGCCGCGCTCAGGATCGGCTCGGGGTCGAACTGGTCCAGCGCCGCCGCCGACAGGCCGATCTCCGTCACGCGGAAGCGGGCGAAATGGGCGCTCACACCCGCGCAGCCGGCCAGCAGATGGGCGGTGGCCGGCTCGAGGACGCTGTTCGACGAGGGCGTCAGCATGCCCAGGCGCGTCGTGCGGTTCGGTCGTTCCATCGCATCCTTCCCCGACACGCGGAGCATCCGACAGGCCGGGACGAGCGACAAGGTATTTTCTGCATGCTGCATGCAATTTGCGCAAATGCATGATATGGCAGCGCAAGTGGCCGAAAAATGGATCATCGATCGGGCGGCCGCACGCGCTAGGCTGGCGCGGTGGAGCGGGAGGATCGATGGACGTCGTCGCACGAGGCCGGGGCCGGCCCCGCAAGGCCCTGATCGTCCCCGCCGCGCAGGTGCACAGGATCGGCCTGCACGAGCAGGCGGCGGCCCGGCTCAAGGACATGATCGTCCGCGGCGTGCTGCCGGCGGGCGCGACCCTCGTGGAGACGGACCTCTCCGTCGCGCTCGGGGTCTCCCGGACCCCGCTGCGGGAAGCCCTCAAGCTCCTGGCCGCGGAGGGGCTGGTCGACCTGCACCCGAATCGCAGCGCGCGCGTCCCGGACTGGACGCCGGAAGAGATCCTCGAACTGTTCGAGGCCTTGGCCGGCATCGAGCGGCTCACCGCGGAACTCGCCGCGCCGCGGATCTCCGAGGCCCTGATGGACGACCTGCGCGGCAAGCAGGCTCAGCTCGACCGCATGCACCGGGACCAGGTGCTCGACGCCTATTTCGCCCTCAACCAGGAGATCCACCGGACGATCGTCACGGCCGCCCACAACCGTCCGCTGGCGGAGGCCCACGCGCCGCTCCAGGCCCGGGCTCAGTGGGCGCGCCTGCGCGCGCTCTCCAGCGGCAGCCGCTGGGCGGAATCCGCCCGGGAGCACCGGGATCTGTTCGAGGCCCTCGCCGGGCGGGACGCCGCCGAGGCCGGGGCCATCGCCCATCGCCACGTGCTGCGGACCGGCGTGGTGATCGCCGAGACGCTCCACGCCCGGCGCGCGGCCCCCGCCGCCCGGTAAGGAAACGTTAACCCTGTCGGCGCATCGGTGGGCCACCAGCCGGATGCAGGCCTTCCACGCCCCTCCGATCCGCCCCTCAACACGGGTGGGCGTGGAAGCCTCGTCCGGCGCGGGCCGTCAGGCGTCGTCGAACGCGATCCCGAGTTCGGTTTCCTGACGCCACGTGACGCGAACCGGCCGACGCTGACCGTTGATCCCGTAGGACAGCACGAAGGCGTCGGGAACGCCGATCACGCTGACGACGCGCAGGCGGGCGCCGCCGTCCGAGATGTTGCGGATCGTGCAGTCGATCGCACCGCCACCGGCGAGTTCGATGTGCCCCTCGAGAAGCGTCCGTCTGCGGGGCGCCACACGTCTGTCGTCCATCCTCGTTACCCTTGGCTTGCGGGGCCGGATTCCACGCGAAATCCACACGAGCATCGCTGATCCGACGCACGGGTCCCGCTGCCTACCCGTCCATCGGCGCGCGATGACGACGGGCGGCACGGGCCGGTCCGTCAGCCATCGGCGCGAGAAGATCACGGTTTTCGTGTCGATTCCGTCAAGAAATCGGAAGACCGATCGCAGCCGGGCCCCGTCAGGACGTCTTCACCAGTTGCAGCGCGCCCCTTTGGAGCGGCGCGGGTGATGGCGCCGCGCTGCGGGTCTGATTGCGGCCGCCGGTCTTGGCCTCGTAGAGGGCGCCGTCCGCCAAGCGGTACAGGTCCGGCAGGGGCGCGCTCCGGTCGCCGCTCGGCCGCGCGGCGGCGAGCCCGATGCTCACCGTCACGACGCCTGCCCCGAGCCCGGCCGACGGGACGGGGAGCTTCGCCACCTCGGCATGGATCGTGTCGGCGACGCGCCGGGCGCCCGCCTCGTCGGTTTCGGGCAGGAGCACGGCGAACTCCTCGCCGCCGATGCGGCTGGCGAGATCCTGCGGGCGGTGCACGCTCGCCGACAGACTGCGCGCCAGGCCCTGCAGGACCGCATCGCCCACCGGGTGCCCGTATTGGTCGTTGAAGCGCTTGAAATGGTCCGCATCCACGATGAGCAGCGACAGGGGATGGCCGTCGCGCCGGGCCGCGTCCAGAGCCCGCTGGTACATGTCCTCGAAGCAGCGGCGGTTCGGCAGGCCGGTCAGGGCGTCGGTGCGCGACAAAGCGGCCATCTCGGCCCGCATCGCCTCGCGGCGGCGCAGCTCCCGCCCGAACAGGAGCGACAGCGCGATCGTGAGGCCGCACAGCGCCAGCACGATGCCGCCGATGATCGTCGCCTTCGCGGCCCAGTCCGCCTCCACGTCCTTCGTGGACAGGGCGACGTTCAGGATCAGCGGCAGGGTCCCGATCCGCGTGAATTTGTAGCTCCGCTCGACGCCGTCGCGCACGGAGGTGCTGACGAAACTGCCCCGCCCCTCCCGCAGGAACCGCCTGAAGGTCGGCGCCTGCGCGATGTTCGCCCCGAGATCGGCCTCCACGTAGGGATAGCGCATGATGCGGGTGCCGTCGGTCAGGTACAGGTTGATGGCCCCGCCCGGCCCGAGGTCGATCTCGCTGAACAGGTGCGTGAAGTAGGACAGCTTCACGGTGCCCAGAACCACGCCGCCGAAGCTGCCGTCGGGCCTGTCGATGCGGCGACTGAACGGCAGCATCCGCTCGCCGTCGAGCCGCGACACGATCGGGCGCCCGACATGGAGGCCGAGCCCGGCGCTCGCCTGGTGAACCTGGAAGTACTCGCGATCCGCGTAGTTGCCCTTGCGGGGCGGGACGGCCGCGATGTCCGCGACGACATCGCCCTCCTCGTTCAGGATCAGCATCACGCCCATGTCGCGGGCGGTCGCGGCGCGGTCGAACAGGATGAGCTGGCGCAGGCGCGGATCGGCCTCGGTCAGGCCCGGCACCTTCAGGTTGTCGACGGCCGCGCGGATCGAGAGATCGTACATCTCGATGTTGCGCACGATGTCGCGCTCGAGGACTTGGAGGAGGTTCCGGCTGGTCTGGTCCGCGCTGTCCCAGGCGTCCCGGCGCAGATCGGCCAGCATCAGGCCGGACGTCACCACCATGCCCAACGGGGCCAGGACGCCGAGCGCGATCCAGGTGCGGGCCGATCTGAGCCAGGAACCGGCGCGCCGCAACACGTTCATCGGCCCCACACAGGCGTCGTTTCGTTGCCGGGTACTGACATGGCGCGCCTTAACCGCGGCTTTCGCACCCGAGCGGCCGAGCCATCACGGGCGAATTATGGGGATGACGGTCCACTTGTGATGGATGGCGCTGACCGGGCCGTCCGAGGGCCGGCCTCCGCCTCGGCGTGCGGGAAGCGCAGCTCGACATGGCAGCCGCCGCCCGCCGCGTCGCGGATCGCCACGGGGGCGCCGTGCAGGTCGGCGATCGCCGCCACGAGGCTCAGGCCCAGGCCGTGGCCGGGCGTCTGGCGCGCCGCCTCCGCGCGATAGAAGCGGTGGAACACCTGGCTGCGCTCCCCCGGTGGCAGCCCCGGGCCGGTATCGGCGACGGTCACGACGATCGCGGCCTCGGTCCGCTGCAATCCCACCGCGACGCGGCCGCCGGGCGGCGTGAATTTCAGGGCGTTGTCGAGGAGATTAGAGAGGGCCTCGAAGCACAGGTCGCGGTCGCCGTGGACGGGGTGCGGCCCGTCCGGCGCCGCGAGCGTGAGGTCGATGTCCTTCTCCTCGGCGAGCGGCGCGTGGAACTCGACCGCCACGGCCGCCACCTCGCCGAGATCGACCCGCGTGAACGCGCCGCGCCGCCGCCCGTCCTCCATCTCGCCGATCCGCAGGACGGCGGTGACCATGGCGAGCGTCTGGTCGATCCACACGAGCCCCTGGTCGATCGCCTCGTGGAACTCCGCGACGGTCCGGGCCTGGGACCGGGTGCGCTCGAGCCGGGCGCGCAGGCGGGTGAGCGGCGTGCGCAGGTCGTGGGCGACTGCGTCGCCGACGCTGCGGACCTCGCCCATGAGGTGCTCGATCTCGTCGAGCATCCGGTTCACGGTCCGGGTCAGCCGGTCGAACTCGTCGTCGCCCGGGCCGACCGGCAGGCGCTTGCCCAGGTCGCCGCGCATCACCTCGGCCACGGCGGCCTCGGTGGCGGCCAGGCGGCGGCGCGCGCGGCTCGTGAGCAGCAGGCCGCCCAGGGCCGAGAGCGCCAGCGTCGGCACCAGCCCGAGGCCGAGGGCGCGCAGGATCGTGGCCTTCACGCGGTCGATCTCGTCGGTGTCGTGGGCGATCACCACGGTGCTGCCGTCGGCGAGCGCCAGCGCGGCCGCCCAGATCTCGTCCTGGAGGCTGCGACCGGCGAGATCGACCGTCGCGCTCACCCGGTACGCGTCGCCGTCGCGCGCCAGACGGGCCGGCAACGCCCCGAGATTGCCGGCCCGGCGCGTCCCGTCCGGCGCGAACAGGCCGCCGTAATGCGTGGCGTGGACATCCATCGCGATCCACGTATCGACCCGGGTCGCCGCGACGCCAGGATCGGCCGCGGCCGCCCGGACCTCCAGCCGGAGCGTTTCGGCGAGTTCCTCCCGCAGGTAGTCGGCCGTCTGCCAGTAGACGAAGGCGAACATCGCCAGGGCGAGCAGGAGCGACCACAGGGCGATGCCGAGCGCCCAGCGGATCGCGGTGGAGCGGAACAGGTCCGCCGAGCGGAGCCGATCAACCATCGGGCGTCAGCGTGAAGCCGGTGCCGCGCACGCTGTGGATCAGGGGCGGCTCTCCCCCCGCCTCCAGCTTCCGGCGCAGGCGCCCGACATGGACGTCGATCAGGTTGGACTTGGGCGTGAACCGGTAGTTCCAGACCTCCTCGAACAGCATCGCCCGGGTCACGATCTGGCCGGGGCGGCGCATGAGATACGCCAGGAGCTTGAGTTCGCGCGGCAGCAACTCCAGGTCGCGGGCGCCGCGCCGGCCCGTGCCGGCGATCAGGTCGATCGCGAGGTTGCCCACGTGCAGGACGGTCTCGCGGCTGTCGACCGGCCGCCGCAGCAGCGCCTCGATGCGTGCGGCGAGTTCGGCCAGCGCGAAGGGCTTGGCGAGGTAGTCGTCCCCGCCGGCGCGCAGGCCCCGGATCCGCTCGTCGACGTCGCCCAGGGCGCTCAGGACCAGCGCCGGCGTCCGATCCCCGTCGCGGCGCAGATCCTGGAGGACGCTCAGGCCGTCCCGGCCGGGGAGCATCCGGTCGAGGATGATCGCGCCCCAGCCGCCGTCCCGGGCCGCCCGGGCTCCGTCCGGACCGGTCGCGGTCCAGACGACCTCGTGGCCGCGTCCGCGCAGGTCGTCGAGCACGTCCCCGGCCGTCTCCGCATCATCCTCGATCAGCAGCAGCTTCGCCACGCGCGGCCCCCGCCCCGGTTCCACGCCCCGGCGCAGGCGCGGCTGTTTCCCGGTCCCGGACCCTTGTGCCGGACTTCGCGGCGCAAATCGCCCCGCGACCGTCCGCATGAACCCGAATTTAATGGCACCGCATCGCGTTGGCCCTCTTTATTGGAATGACTCTAGCCCGTACCCGCGTGCCCCTCGGCCGCCGGACGGTGCGCTTCCGGATTCCCTCGATGCGGACTTGGTCTCGCCTTCCCTGCCCGTCCCGCCGCTTCGCGCCCGATCCGTGGACGTCGGTGCATGCCTAGGAAGCGGCGCCCGCGGCGCCTGATCAACCGCTACGCGGCGAGCCGCCTGTACGATGTCGAGACCCGGGCCTACGTCACCCTCGATCACCTCAAGGATCTGCGCAGCGCGGGCTACGAGGTCGTGGTCCGTGAGGTCGAGACCGGGCGCTTCGTGACCGAGGACGTGCTCAAGCCGGGTCTCGACGCGTGAGGCGGCCGGTCGAGTCGGCTGCGGCGCTCGGCGCCGGGCGATGGGGAGGCCTGCGGTGGATCGGATGGCGCTGACCATGGACGCCTCCGACGCCGCGCGGGAGGCCGAGACCGACGCGCAGGCGCCGCATCCGGATGTGGGGCCGACCGCGGCGGCCGCTCCGGAGGTCCAGCCCGGGAAGGCCCGGCGCGGCGGCGCACGCCTGGTCTGGCTCGTCCTGATCCTCGCCGCGCTCCTGGGCGCCGGCTGGATCTCGCGCGACGCGCTGCGCGACCGGCTCGGCTTGGGGCCTGCCCAAACCGGGGACGACGCCTCGGCGACGGCCTCGTCCGCCGCGAAGACGGAGGACGCGCCGGCACAATCGGACTTCGTCACCCTCGACGCGGACGGCCAGAAGCGGTCCGGCCTCGCCTTCGGGACGGCCGAGACGCGCCGGATCGTCCTGCCGGTGCGCGCCCCCGGCACCGTCGCCTTCGACGAGCGGCGCGTGACGCATCTGAAGCCGCGCACGCAGGGGCGGGTCCTGAGCCTCGCGGTCCAGCCCGGCGACCGTGTCGCGGCCGGCCAGACCCTGGCGACCCTCGACGCCGCCGGGATCCTGGACGCGCGCAACGGCCTCCAGGCCGCCCAGGCGACCCTGGGCGAGGCGCAGGCCTCCGAGCGGGCCGCGGAGATACAGCTCAAGCGCGGCCAGGAGCAGCTCAAGTTCGGCGGCGTCGCCCAGGCCGAGGTCGAGCGGCGGCAGGTCGATCTCGCCAAGGCGCGCGCGGCGGTCCAGTCCGCCCAGGCCAATGCCGACATGTACCGGGCGCAGTATCAGCGCCTCGCCCCCGCGGAGGGCGCCGCGCCCGGCACCAGCGCGGTCGTCACCCCGATCGCCGGGGTCGTGACGCAGGTCGGCGTGACCCTCGGCGAGGTCGTCGACACCGCCCGCGACGCGTTCACGGTGGCCGATCCGGCCCGCGTCGTCGTGCTGGCCAATCTCTACGGTCCCGACATCACCCGGGTGAAGGCCGGGGACGCGGCCACGGTGGACAGCCCGATCCCCGGCCAGCCGCCCTTCGAGGGCCGGGTGCGCTCCGTCAACGCCGCCCTCGATCCGGCGACCAACACCGCGCCCGCGCGGCTCGAACTCGACAATCCCGAGGACCTGCTGCGCGCCAACATGTTCGTGTCGGTCACGGTGGCCGCCGATCTCGGCCGGTCGGGCGTCACCGTCCCGGCCGCCGCGATCCAGCAGACCGAGGCGGGCCCGATCGCCTTCGTGCGCGTCGCCCCCGACCGCTTCGAACGGCGCGTCCTGACCCTCGGGATCCAGCGGGCGGACTGGGTCGAGGTGACACGCGGCGTCGCGGCCGGAGAGAGCGTCGCGACGGCGGGCAGCTTCGGCCTCAAGGCGATCCTCATGCGCAGCCTGCTCGGCTCCACGGATTGAGCACCGCGATGAAGACCTGGTTCGCCCTGATGGTGCGCCGCCGGTTCCTGGTCCTGGTGGTGGCGCTCGCGGCCGCCGCGGGCGGGATCGCCAACCTCGAGGGCCTCTCCATCGACGCGGTGCCGGACATCTCGCCCCGGCAGGTGATGGTCCTGACCCTGTCGCCGGGGCTCGGCCCCCTGGAGGTCGAGCGTCTCGTCACCTTCCCGGTGGAGAATGCCATGGCGGGCGCGCCGGGCCTCGCCAATGTGCGCTCCACGTCCCGGGCCGGGGTCTCGGCGGTCTACGCGACCTTCGACGAATCCGTATCGGTGACCGAGGCCCGGGCCGAGGTGTTCCAGCGCCTGCCGCAGGCCAAGAGCCTGATGCCGGCCGGCGTCGGAGACCCGCAGATGGGCCCGATGGCGACGGGCCTGGGCGAGATCTACCAGTTCGAGCTGCGCGGGCCGGCCTACACGCCGATGCAGCTCAAGCGCATCCTGCAATGGACGATCGCCCCGAAGCTCAAGCTGACGCCGGGCATCGCCGATGTGAACATCTACGGCGGCCAGATGCCGACCTACGAGGCCCGCATCTCCGCCGACGCCCTGCGCCGTTACGGGGTCACCCTCGCCCAGGTCTACACGGCGCTCGCCGACAACAATGCCGCGCGCGGCGGCGCCTATCTGGAGCACAACGATCAGCAGGAGGTGATCCGCGGCCTCGGCCTCGCCAAGGGCCCGCAGGACATCGCCGACGTCGTGGTGGCGACCGGCCCCGGCGGCGTCCCGGTCACGCTCGCGACGCTCGGAACCGTGCAGGAGGCGCCCAAGGTCCGGCTCGGCGCCGTCACCCACGACGCCGCGGGCGAGACGGTCGTGGGCATCGCCCTCATGCGCTACGGCGAGAATGCCAGCGCGGTGGTCGAGCGGGTCAAGAAGACCATCGACGACCTGCGCCCGCAACTGCCGCCCGGGGTGGCGATCGTCCCCTATTACGACCGCAGCGCCCTCGTGGATCGCACGATCCATACGGTCGCGCACAACCTCCTTGAGGGGGCGGTGCTGGTGATCGTGGTCCTGCTGCTGCTGCTGGGCAACCTGCGGGCCGGCCTGATCGTCGCCGTCGCGATCCCGCTCGCGATGCTGATGGCGTTCGCCGGCATGCGCCTGCTCGGCCTGTCGGGCAACCTGATGAGCCTCGGCGCCATCGATTTCGGTCTGATCGTCGACGGCGCCGTGGTGATGATCGAGAACGTGCTGCGCGCGCGCGGGGAGCATCCGGACCGGCCGGCCACCGAGGTGGTCCGGGACGCCACCGCCGCCGTGGCGCGGCCGGTGATCTTCGCGGTGGCGATCATCATCCTCGTCTACGTGCCGATCCTCGCGCTGCAGGGCGTGGCCGGCAAGATGTTCGTGCCGATGGCGCTGACCGTGATCCTCGCGCTCGCCGGCGCTCTGGTCGTCACCCTCACGCTGATGCCGGCCCTGGCCGCCCTCTTCCTCGCCGGTCGCGGCGTCGGCGAGCGCGAGACGCGCCTCGTCCGGGGGATGCGCGCCGCCTACAGGCCGCTGCTGCGCGGCGCCGAGCGGCACGTGGTCCTGACCGTCGGGGTGGCGCTCGCGCTCTTCGCCGGCTCCTGCGTGCTGGCCACGCGCCTCGGCGGCGAGTTCCTGCCGAAGCTGTCGGAGGGCGCGATCGTCGTCACCTCGGAGAAGCTGCCGGGCATCGCCCTCGACGCGTCGCTGGCCACGGTCGGCCGGATCGAGCGGGTCCTGAAATCCTTCCCCGAGGTGAAGCGGGTGGTCTCCCTCACCGGCAGCGCCGAGATCCCCACCGACCCGATGGGCGTCGAATCGACCGACAGCTTCATCACCCTCGCCGACCCCGCCACCTGGACCACCGCGGCGACGCAGGACGGCCTCGTGGCCGCCTTCGACACGCGGCTGAAGGAGGAGGTGCCCGGTGTCGCCTACAGCTTCTCGCAGCCGATCCAGATGCGCATGGACGATCTGCTGGAGGGCGTGCGCGGCGACGTCGCGATCAGCCTGTACGGCGACGACCTCAAGGTCCTGAAGGACACGGCCGATGCCATCGTGCGGACGGTGTCGGGGGTCGAGGGCGCCGCGGACGTGAAGGCCGAGGCGCAGGCCGGCATGCCGGCGCTCTCGATCCAGGTCGACCGGGCCCGGGCCGCCCGTTACGGCATCACCGTGTCCGACGTGCTCGACGTCGTCGAGAGCATCGGCGGCCGCACCGCCGGCATGGTCTACGGGGACGACAACTCGATCACCGACATCGTGGTGCGCCTGGATCCCGCCGACCGCGGCGACATCGAGCGCATCCGTGCCCTGCCGGTCGGCCGCTCCGGCCAGGAGGCGGGTCGAGAGGCCGGCAGCCGGATGATGGTGCCGCTGGCGATGGTCGCCAGCGTGGAGGTCGCGACGGGACCGGCGCAGATCAGCCGGGAGCGGCTGCAGCGGCGGATCTCCGTTCAGGCGAACGTCCGGGGCCGCGACGTGCAGAGCTTCGTCGCGGCCGCCCAGGCCGCCGTGGCGCAGCAGGTCACGCTGCCGCCGCGCTACGCCCTGGTCTGGAGCGGCCAGTTCCAGAACCTGCAGGAGGCGACCGGCCGGCTGACGGTTGTCGTCCCGGCCGCGCTCGCGGCGATCCTGATCCTGCTGGTGGTGATGTTCGCCGACATCCGCATCGCCGGCCTGATCTTCCTCAACGTGCCGATGGCGGCCACCGGCGGCATCCTGGCGCTGACCTTGCGCGGGATGCCGTTCTCGATCTCGGCGGCGATCGGCTTCATCGCGACCTTCGGCATCGCGGTCCTGAACGGCGTGGTGCTCACGAGCTACATCCGGGACCTCGAGGCCACCGGCCTTGGCGCCAAGGAGGCCGCGACGCGCGCCGCCGAGATGCGGCTGCGGCCGGTGATGATGACCGCCCTGGTCGCCGCGCTCGGCTTCCTGCCGATGGCGCTCTCGACGAGCGCGGGCGCGGAGGTGCAGCGGCCGCTCGCCACCGTGGTGATCGGCGGCCTGATCTCCGCGACGCTGCTTACCCTCGTCGTGCTGCCGGCGGTCTATCCGGTGGTCGCGGGCCTGCGCCTGCCCTTCGGCGGACCCGGCCGCGCGGCGCCCGCCGCCGTCCCGGAGGCGCGGAAGCGGGCGCGGGCCGAGGCGTGAGCCCGCGCGGCCGGGTCCGCCGAAGGACGTAGCCCGCCCTCCTTCGGCCGGCGCCGCTACGTCGAAAGCGCGGTCCGGCTCCGGAGCGCGGCCGATTGTGGTCGATCCGGACGGCCCGCACGGTGGCGGCAGGCCTCAGGCAGAGGCCGCGGAGCCCCGCCATGTCCGTCCTTGGCCTCGTCGCCGAAACCGCGCGCCCGCCCCGCCTGGCCGTTCTGGTCCCGTGCTACAACGAGAGCCTGACGATCGCGCAGGTCGTCGGCGATTTCCGCGCGGCCCTCCCGACGGCGCAGATCTACGTCTACGACAACAACTCCACCGACGGGACCGCCGAGGTCGCCCGAGCCGCGGGCGCGATCGTCCGGATCGAGCCGCGCCAGGGCAAGGGCAACGTCGTCCGGCGGATGTTCGGCGACGTCGAGGCCGACATCTACATCCTGGTCGACGGGGATGGCACCTACGACGCCGCGGCGGCACCGTTCCTGGTCGGACGGGTGCTCAAGGACGACCTCGACTTCGTCAACGGCGCCCGCGCGGAGGTCTCGCAGCAGGCCTACCGGCCGGGCCACCGCCTCGGGAACCGCGTCCTCACCGGCCTCGTCCAGGGCGTGTTCGGGCGCGAGTTCCGGGACATGCTCTCGGGCTACAAGGTCATGTCGCGCCGCTTCGTGAAGTCGTTCCCGGCGATGTCCAGCGGCTTCGAGACCGAGACCGAACTCGTGGTCCACGCGCTGGAGCTGCGCATGCCCGCCGCCGAGGTCACGACGGCCTATCAGGAGCGGCCGGCGGGATCGGTCAGCAAGCTGCGCACCTACCGGGACGGTGCGCGCATCCTGTACCTGATTCTGCGCCTGATGAAGGACGAGCGGCCGCTCCAGTTCTTCGGCGCGCTCAGCGTGGCGCTGCTGCTCGCCGCGCTCGTGCTGGTCGCGCCCGTCATCGTCACCTTCGTCGAGACCGGCCTCGTGCCGCGCCTGCCGACGGCGGTCCTGAGCCTCGGCATCGTGATCCTCAGCGTGCTGACCTTCTTCACCGGGATCGTCCTCGACCTGACGACCCGCACCCGTCAGGAGCTGAAGCGCCTGCTCTACCTTTCGGTGGCCCGGCAGCTCGATGTCCGCTGAGGCCCGGGCACCCCGCAGCGAGGCGGAGCGCTTCGCGCGCTTCTGCCTCGTCGGCGGGATCGGATTCGTCACCGATGCCGGGCTGATGGCGCTCTGCATCCACGGCTTCGGCTGCGGGCCCTTCGCCGCCCGGGCGGTGTCCTTCACGGTGGCGGTGCTGGTCACGTTCCTGCTCAACAGGAGCCTCAGCTTCGCCGATCTGCGGGGGCGCCCGGTCCTGAGCGCCCTGGCTGGCTACCTGCTGGTGCAGGCCTTCGGCTTCGCCTGCAACATGCTGGTTTTCGCTCTGGCGATCCTCCGGCTTCCCGAGCCGTTCTCCGCCCCCCTCGCCGCGCTGGCCCTGGCCTCCGCGGTCGCCCTCGTCCTGAACTATGCGGGCGCGCGCCTCCTCGTCTTCTCCCGGGTCGGCTCCCGGGTCGGCTTGTCGTCCGCCCCCGAGCTTCGATAGCGGGGCGGCGCGGCTGCCCAGGCCAGCCTCCGATCCGCAGGCCGCGCCGCGATATCGGGACGGGTCCGGCCGTAGCGGACGGCCGTGTCCGGATCGCTCCCTGGACGGAGCCGGCCTCTCGGTCCGGCCGTGCTGGACCAATCCGCACCGTCGGCTTCGGCTGCCGGAAGGCGCTGGAGCCGGTTCAGCTTCGGGACGGGCCCGTTCGTTGCCCGGTGAGATCGTCTGAAGGTCCGGGTAGCGCGATCCGCGCCTGATGCCCGACCGCGGGGGGACCGCCGCCGTGCATCCCCCGGAGGTGGCCGCTTCGCGTCTCCGCCGGCGCATGCCGTCCGTCCCGCCGCGGACGGGTCGGCTCGGCACGCGCAGCGCCCGTCACACCGGCTTGCGCGCCGGCTGCGGCTCGCCCGGCCCGCCCGCACGGACCGCGAGCGCTACCATGAACAGCGCGCTGAGCCACGCCAGGCGCGCTTGGTAGCGGTCATGCGGTCCGGACAGAGCGCCGCAGGCCACCGCGTTGACGAGCAGCAGGAGGCAGATCCCGGTCCCGATCAGCATGAGGCGATCCAGACGCGCCCGGGTGTCGGCCCCGAGCCGGGGCCGCAGTGCCCAGTAGAGCGCGGTGACGGCCATCGCGGCCAAGCAGGACAGGAGGTTGACGCCGAAGGCACCCTGCAGGGTCGGGACGAGCGCGGCCTCCGGCGGGCACACGCCGGGTTGCGCGAGGCACCGGTCGAGCTTGGGGATCGTCTTCAGGATCGCGGCCGTCCTGAACTCGGCATCGTCGACGAGGAGATGCGTCCCGATCACGAACTCGGTCATGTCCACGCTGACGAGCTGCCGCAGGGCGTTGCGCGTCGAGGCCGCCGCCTGCGCGATCGGATGATGCAGGATTGCCGCGCGGACGAAGCGCCCCTCCTCGGCGCCGAGCGCCGTGCGCAGGGCGGCGGGCGCGGTGCTGAAGTTGGGACCGGGGCTCCCGCTGCCCCAGAGAAAGTCATTGTGGTCGACGAAGTGCCGGCCTGCGAAGGCGCAGGCCGCGAAGGGGCGATCGGACGGCGTGCAGGTCTCGGTGAGGAGCAGACGCCCCGGCCCATCGGCGATGACGCGCGCCATCAGGTAGGGCGGCGTTCCGACCGGGTGCCCGGAGACGCGTTCCGCGAGCCGGAGATAGGCCGCATTGAAGGCGAGCCCCAGGATCAGCGCCCCCCCGATCCAGAGCAGCGACGCCCTGCGGACATGTCGGTCTGCGAAGGGGACGAGCCGGCACAGCGCGATCAGGACGAGCGCGGATCCGGCCAGCAGGACGATCGTGGCATGCATCACCAGGCTGAGGGCGACAACGCCCGCATAGGCGAGGGTTTTTCCGCGGGACGCCGCTGTGTCGAAGACGAGCAGCAGGGCCGCCAGGACGAAGGTCGCCGCGAAGATGTCGGGCATCAGGAAGCCGCTGAACGCCCCGGCGGAGGTGAGCAGCGCCAAGGCCGCCAGACCGGCCAGGACCGCACCGGGCCGGGGCCGCTCCCAGACGAGGTCGAGGAATGTCACGGTCAGCCAGGAGACGAGGACGGATTGGAGGACGATGATCCACCACACGCTCGCCAGGGCGGACAGGACGTAGAGCAGCAGCGCATAGACCGGGGAGCGCCCGCCCGCGATCGCGGCAAGGCCGCCCGCCGCATCCGAACTCGCGGCCGGATCGGCCATGACGGCGCCGCCGCTGCCGGCCGCCGCCGCCGAGCCGCCGAGCCGGGCGAGACCGCTGAGGATGCTCCGGCCGATGATGAAGTAGTGCTCGCTGTCGGGGAACAGGAACGGGTGGCCGTTCCAGAGGGCCGGGATCAGAAACAGGATCGTCCCCGCCGACACCAGGATCGCCAGTCGCCCGGCGCCCCGGCGTCCGGCGGGCGAGCTCTCCGCGGACGCGCGCATGCAGGCGGGGGCGGCGCCAGGGCTCAAGGGGCCGGAGCGCTCGTCGACGATGATCATCGGTCCGGTCCTCGATCCCTCTGGCGCCATCGCGGGCTGCGTCCCCACGGCACCCGGACCCTGGTCCCCGTCACGCGAGCCCAGGAGCGCGCCGCCGATCGGCAAGCGGCTTCCGAGCCGCGATCTGCCGGTCCGACGTGGCACGGGCCGTCCGGGGCGGACTATCTCTCCTTTATGGGTAGGGGGCCGGCACGGTCGTCTCGCGGGGGATGGCCGCCCGGGACCGGACGGTGACACCATCCGCAATCGGTATGGGGATACGTAATTCTGTCCGGCTGCTCGCGGGGGCCCGAGACGGCTAAGGGTTTCCCACAAGACTCTCGGGCGCCGGCGGCTTCGCCTCCGACCGCAACCGCGCTCCGGGCGTTGTGCGAGAGGCTCTACGGGATCACGCGTAGAACAGGAGCCCGGCATGTTGGACGGCGACGCCTTTGCCCACGAGATCGCGGCGCTCCTGATCGCCGACATCAAGACGTCCGGCGCACGCACGCGGGGCGAACTCGAGGAAGCCTGCCGGGTCTCCCTCGAGAGCCTGCTCGGCGACGCCGCGGTGCCGCCCGGGATCGCCGTGCTGATGCCGATCGGGCTGGACCGGTGGCCGCGGGTGGTCGTGAAGGGGCGGCGCCTGCCGGACGTGTAGGGAGCGTGGACCGGTTCCGGCCAGCACCGTCCCGGTCCTAGCGGCCGATCACACCCGTACCGCCGGTCGGGCCGATCGCGTTCGGTCCGGTATTCGGGGCGGGCGTCGCGGCCTGGTTGCGCTGGATGTCCATCCGCAGCGTGTTGCTCTGGGTCGTCTGCTCCTGCCGCAGGGCGCGCAACTGGCCGCCGGTTTCCATGGATCGGTTGGCGGCGTTGGGATTGGTCTGCTGAACCTGGGCCGATGCCGGTGTCGCGGCGATGGCGGCCAGACAGAGGCTCGTGGTGATGAGGAGGCGCATGGGGAGGCTCTCGCGCTGACGGATCTTGCGGGGTCGACCCGCCGAGGGCCCGCCAAGTTCCCTCCGCCCGGCCGCGGATCGCGCTGCGCCGCCTCGGCTGCCCGGAATCCGCGTCGCGCGTGAGCGGGCGTCCCCCGGCCCTGCGGCAGGGTTAGCCGAATCTTGCGGTCCCGCGGCATCCTTCACGGCTTGTTAAGATGTCGGGGCAAGGCTGGGGGCGCTGTCGGGAGTGGGGTCTGATGCAAGCCTTGTCGGCGGAGGATGAACAAGCGGTCGAGCGGCTCACGCTCCGACTTCTTCAGGACGCCTATTGCGACCTCGCCGCCGTGCTGCGCGGCGCGCAGCCGCAGGCGGCCGCGGCGATCCTCGGGGTCATGGAGCAGCGCGTGACCGACGTCCTCACCCGGATCTGCCGGCAGGGTTCGGAAGGGGCGGCCTCGGTCGAGATCGCCGTCGCCGTCGGCGAGCGGATCGGCGAGATCATGGATCAGGCGCATGGGCGGGATGGGCCCGGCGTGCGGGCCGCCTGAGCCGGTGAACCCGCCCCGGCGCTCGCGGCACGGACGCCGCCGCGAGCCCTGCGTGATGGCGCGCCGCGGTTTCAGCGAGGCCGTTCGAGGCGCTGCCGGAGGCCGGGCCGACCGATGGCGGCAGACGGCTCGCAGAGGGAACCCGGCATCCGTGCAGACTTCGTGTCCGGCGCGGGGCTGTCCGTTGCCGTGCCGGGAGGCCGTCGAACCGACGGACCGATGCACACGGATGCGCGGATCCTCATCCTGGGCCCAAACGATCGTTTACGAACCTTTAACCCTGATTTCGGAAGCTGCATCCACAGGAACGACCGCTTCGAAACTGCGGTCGCAGTCGGGATATATGGGCCAGGATCACCGGTCGTCCGATGGGATGCGTATATCGATCCCTCCCGCAGGGCGCGGCGCCGGGACGGGGCCGGCGGGACGATCGACGACAGCCGACGGGATCGTGACGGCCGGGACAGTGCTCGGCGGCCGGAGACGTGTGTCCGCGGGGGCTTCGCAGCTGGGGCGCGCGATCTGCAACGGCGTGACGCGTTGGCGCGAACGCCGCAGGGGCGCTCTCCGGCGGGCCGAGGATGTCCGGTCTGGCGCCTTCGCCGCTGCGATCGGGGGCGTGCGCGGTCGGCTTCAGGATGGGCTGGTCCCGCATCGTTCCAAGAGAGAGCGCCCGGGACGAGGCCGTTCGGCATCGGCTCGCGCAGGACGAAATCCGGTTCTCATGGGATCCCGGGTTCAAAGCCATATGAAAATCTTCGCCCGTTCGATCTGAAGGATTGTCGATAAATAGACCGACAAGGACATTTGACGTGTCGCGCTTGAGGAAGAGCCCTTGCCGTTGCTCCTGCCACAGGCGCCATGGCACTGTTTCTTGCGTGTGCGCGTTGCAGTGCGCTCGATTGATCCGGTCGGACCGTGTTTTCAATGTCCAAAACAACGACGCGCATGCAAGATCTGGAATGCCTAGATGCTGACGGTCACTCGGACGCCACTTCGAATCAGCCTTTTCGGTGGCGGCACTGATTATCCTGAATATTTTGAGCGCGCGCCCGGTGCGGTCGTCGGGACGGCGATTGACAAATACATTATCATCGCTGCGCTCGATTTGATTGGTTGCCAGGATTACAATTATAGATTGAGCTATTCCCGGATCGAGCATTGTAACAATGTCGAGGACATAGAGCATCCGGTCGTCCGGGAAGTCCTCAAGCATTTCGATGTCAATCGTCGGCTCGACATAAGCATCATATCCGATTTGCCTGCGGCAGGCAGCGGACTCGGATCCTCGTCGGCCTTCACTGTCGGGTTTCTTCGGACAATCTATACAATTCTGAACCAGAAACCGACAAAAATCGAGTTGTCGAAGAAGGCCATTGAAGTCGAACGCGAGATCCTGCGCGAGAATGTCGGCGTGCAGGACCAGCTCCATGCCGCCTTCGGTGGGATCAACCGGTTCGATTTCAGCGGTTCCGCGATCCGCATCTCCCCCGTTCAGATGAGTTCTGCGGCCACACAACAGCTCAACGCGTCGATGGTGCTGGTCCATACGGGCATCGCGCGGCGCGCGACGACCACGGTCGCCGCCCAGATCGCCGTGACGCGCGCGCGCGCGATCGACAAGGAATTGTCCGAACTCTACCGTCTCGTCGAGGAATGCGTCTCGCTGCTGGAGGCGGGGACGAGCGGCTGGCTCACGCAGCTCGGCGATATGCTCTCCGCCTCGTGGCGCATCAAGCGGACCCTGTCGCGTGAGGTCTCGAATGCGGTGCTCGACGATCTGTTCGAGGCGATCATCGCGTCGGGGGCCTACGGGGCGAAGCTGTGCGGCGCGGGCGGGGGCGGTTTCTTCCTCGCCCTCATCGATCCGGACCGGCTTCCGACTCTGACCGAACGGGTGGCGCCGCTATCCGTCGTTCCGATCGGCATCGATGTCGACGGGTCGACCCTGATCTATCGCCAGACCCGCTGAGCGGCGCCCGCCCATCATTCCAGCCCGGCCGCAGGCGGCCCGACGGCTCATCGCGACGAGAGGCAACGATGCGAATTCTGATCACCGGCGGCGCCGGCTATATCGGGACGATCCTGGTGCCGATGCTCCTGGAGCGCGGGCATCACGTCACGGTTCTCGACACGTTCAAGTCCGGAGGTCCGGACCTGTCCTCGGCCTGCCAGTACGATACGTTCGAGCCGATCAAGGGCGACGCCCGCGATACGCGCATCCTCGACGACCTCATCCCGAAGCACGATGTGCTCATTCCCCTCGCGGCCCTGGTTGGCGCTCCCCTGTGCAAGGAGGACGCGATCGGCGCCACGACCCTGAACCGTGACGCCGTCATCGCCCTGGTCCAGCGCGCGGGCGGCGAGCAGAGGATCGTCTACCCAACGACCAATTCGGGCTACGGCGTCGGCGAGGCCGGCAAGTTCTGCACTGAGGAATCGCCCCTGCGGCCGATCTCGCTCTACGGCACCACCAAGGTCGAGGCCGAGACGGCCGTGCTCGACAGCGGGCGCGGCGTCAGCCTGCGGCTCGCCACGGTGTTCGGCATGGCGCCGCGCATGCGCCTCGACCTCCTCGTCAACGATTTCACCCACCGGGCCGTGACCGACCGGGCGCTCCTGGTCTTCGAGGGCCACTTCAAGCGCAACTACATCCACATCCGCGACGTGGCCAAAGGCTTCATCCACGCGATCGACAATTACGACCGGATGCGCGGCGAGGCGTACAATCTCGGCCTGTCGAGCGCCAACCTGTCGAAGCTGGAACTCTGCGCGCGCATCAAGGCGCACGTGCCGAATTTCGTCTATGTCGAGGCCCCGATCGGCGAGGATCCGGACAAGCGCGACTACATCGTGTCCAATGCGAAGCTGGAGGCGACCGGCTGGTTCCCCGACTTCGACCTCGACCGGGGGATCAAGGAGCTTATCAAGGGCTTCCGGATGATCCGCAATTCGCGGTTCGCCAACGTCTGATCCGGACGCCTCCAGCCCAGCAGCGATCACCCCGCCGGACGGCCCGACAGGTCGGCCGGCGCGGGCACGGACCGAGGTGCTCATGAGCGCGATCGTCGATTTCCTCACGCAGACCCGCGACACCTTCCAGGCGGCCCTCGACGATCCCCGCTTCCAGGCGACCCTCGCCGAGATCGCCGACGTGGTGACCGCATCCCTGCGCGGCGGCGGCAAGCTCCTGACGATCGGCAATGGCGGGAGCGCCGGCGACGCGCAGCACATCGCGGGCGAGTTCGTCTCGCGGCTCAATTACGATCGGGCGCCCGCCGCCGCCCTGGCGCTGACCACGGACACCTCGGTGATCACCGCGATCGGCAACGATTACGGGTACGAGCACGTGTTCGCGCGGCAGGTGCTCGCCCTCGGGCGGCCGGGCGACGTCCTGCTCGCCCTCTCCACCTCCGGGCGCTCGCCGAGCGTGCTGAAGGCGATGGATGCGGCGCGGGCGCTGGGCGTGCGGGTCGTCGCGTTCACGGGCGCGACGGGCGGAGCGATGCCGGAACGGGCGGATCTGTGCCTGTACGCGCCGTCGGACGCGACGCCCCTGATCCAGCAGGTCCACATCACCGCCGCGCACATCGTGTGCGGCCTCGTCGAGGAAAGCCTGTTCCCCCGCGGGACGGCGGCGTGAAGGGCGGCCCGTGACCGAGAGACCGAGAGGCGCCGGCAGCCCCGTCCGGCAGGCCATGATCCTGTGCGGCGGATTCGGCACCCGCCTGGGCGCGCTGACGTCGGCGATGCCCAAGCCGCTGCTGCCCGTGGCGGGCGAGCCGTTCTTGGACGTCCTGCTGTTCGAGCTCGGCCGCCACGGCTTCACCGACATCGTGCTGCTGGCCTCGTTCCACAGCGAGAAGATCCGCGCCTACGCCGCCGACAACGCGGTCGCGCGACGCTTCGGCATGACGCTGCGGGTCTCGATCGAGCCGGAGCAGGCTGGGACCGGCGGCGCCGTCGTGCACGCCCTCCCCGAGGCGGACGAGACCTTCCTCCTGCTGAACGGCGACTCGTGGTTCGACGTCAACCTGCTGGCCCTGCCCGCCCTGGCGGCGCGTCATCCGGAGGCGGCGATGGTCCTGTCGCTCCGCCGGGTGCCGGACGCGGCACGCTACGGCGTCGCGCTCCTCGACGGCGTGCGGATCACCGCCTTCCTCGAGCGGCCGCCCGAGCCGGGCCCCGGTCTCGTCAATGCCGGCGTCTATCTGGTGCGCCGCGACGCCTTGAAGGGCTTCCCGCCGGCCTGCTCGCTGGAACGGGACGTCCTGCCCGCTTTGGTCGCCGAGGGCCGCGTCGTGGGCGAGGCCTACGACGGTTACTTTCTCGATATCGGCGTGCCCGAGAGCTACGACCGCGCTCAGGTGGAGATCCCGGCCCGCCGGACGAGACCGGCCGCCTTCCTCGACCGGGACGGGGTCCTCAATCACGACCACGGCTATGTCGGTTCCGTGGACCGGTTCCACTGGATGGAGGGCGCGCGTGATGCGGTCCGCGCGCTGAACGACGCCGGCTTCTTCGTGTTCGTCGTCACGAACCAAGCGGGGGTCGCCCGCGGCTTCTACACCGAGGCCGATGTCGCCCGTCTGACGGCCTGGATGCGGGACGACCTGCGCGCGGCGGGCGCGCATATCGATGATCTCCGGTACTGCCCCTATCATCCGGACGGGACGGTGGAGGCCTACAGGGCGGTCCACGGCTGGCGGAAGCCCGAACCCGGCATGATCCTCGACCTGATGGACCAGTGGGACATCGACCGCGCGCGCAGCTTCCTGATCGGCGATCAGCAAACCGATCTCGCCGCCGGCCGGGCGGCGGGGCTCGCCGTGCATCACTTCCGGTCGGACGACCTGCTCGCCTTCCTGCGCGAGGCCGCGCTGACGGGCTAGGAAGCGGCAACACGTGTGGGGGACCAGGGCGCGCGTCGCCGCGCGGCGGGTTCAGTCGTGGGACTGAATCGAGAGCTCCGCCTCGGCCGCCTCACGCATGGCGCGGTCCCAGTCGAGCCGGCGCTTGGGCGGCGTCTCGCGCTCGGCGTCCGCGGCCTTCCGATCTCGCGGAGCGACGATCTTGATGTCGTACTCGGGCACGCTTCAATCCGCTCTTTAACCTGCGATTAATCGTATTGGCGGAACGCGCGGGCCTTGTCAGCGGTTCGATCGCTCGATCCACAATCCGGTGACGCCCCTCATCCGCGGCCGGACAGACCGATCAGGATCATGGCGGCATGCACGGCTCCGACGATGGAGCCCGACTGGGCGAGCCGCAGAGCTTCGGCCCGCGGCACGCGCATCACCGCGATGTCTTCGCCGGGATCCGGACGCGCCGGCCCGGCCGCGATCACGCGCGCGCGGATGAGATGCATGCGGTTGGCGTAGCGGGCCGGATCCGCGTTGAGGGTGACCACGCGTTCGGCATCGGCAAAGGTGTAGCCGGTTTCCTCGCGCATCTCGCGCTCGGCGGCCGCGAGGATATCCGTGTCGCCGGGGTCGATGGCCCCGCCCGGAAGCTCCAGGCTCGGGCTCCCATAGGCGTGCCGGTATTGGCGTACGAGGATGACGTGATCGGCCGCGTCGATGCCCAGCACGAGGGCGATGTCCGCGGTTTCGAGCACGTAATAGGGATCGAGGACGTGGCCCGACGGTGTCACGCAGTCGTCGGCACGGAGGCCGAGCCATCGATCCTTCATGATGTAGTGCGACTTGCGGATCGTCCACGCGGTTTCGGGCATGATTGTTTCCAAATCGAAGATATTGGTAGTGTTTTGGCAGAGATGCGCTGAACAGCGCGAGGGTGCGGGCGGTATGGATCGGGTCGAATCCAGTGGTCCTGCCCTGTCGTCGATCCGGGCCGGAGCGATCGTTGCGCCCCTCCAGCTCAGCCGGTAAGCGTCTCGGGCACGTAGAGTCTCGCGCCGCGGATGTCATAGGTCGTACGATGACGGGAACGAAACTCGCCATGGCATGCCGCGTCTGCGATGGACGCGATGTCGAGCTGTTCCTCGACCTGACCGATCAGCCGCACTGCAACCGCCTGATCCCGCCGGACCTCGCCGACCGGCGCGAGCCGCATTTCCCCCTGCGCGCCGGCTTCTGCCACGACTGCACGCTCGTCCAGATCGATCACACGATCCCGAAGGAGAGCATGTTCAGCGACTACCCCTACGTCTCTGGCACGACGAAGACGCTGGTGGAGCATTTCCGCCAGACGGCGGCCCGGCTCGTGGAGCGGTACGGCCTCGGGCCGCAGGACCTCGTCGTCGATATCGGCAGCAACGACGGCACGTGGCTGCGGCAGTACGAGCCCTTCGGCCTGCGCCGCTGCGGCGTCGAGCCCGCCGCCAACGTCGTGGAACTGGCTCGCGCCGCGGGCGTGCCGACACTGAACCGCTTCTTCAACGAAGAGACCGCCGAGATCGTCCGCGC
Source organism: Methylobacterium sp. XJLW (assembly GCF_003254375.1). Lineage (NCBI taxonomy): Bacteria > Pseudomonadati > Pseudomonadota > Alphaproteobacteria > Hyphomicrobiales > Methylobacteriaceae > Methylobacterium > Methylobacterium sp. XJLW. Next base: position 5,430,349 of record NZ_CP016429.1, read on the forward strand.
GCAGGACGGGCCAGCGAGCCTGATCACCGCCGCCGGCGTCTTCTTCCACCTGGAGGAACTGCACAGCGTCGTGAAAGGCATCGTCACGCTGCTCAAGCCGGACGGCGTCTTCGTCGTGCAGGCGATCTACCTGGGCGGCATGATCGAGAACACCGCCTTCGATCAGATCTACCACGAGCACCTGTGCTATTACACGCTCCGCTCCCTGGAGCAGCTGTTCGCGCGCCACGGCCTGGAGGTCTTCGACGTCAGCGTCGTCCCGGTCCACGGCGGCTCCCTCGAGGCGCATGTCGGCTTCCCCGGCGCCCACCCGGTCAGCGACGCGGTCAAGCGCATGCGCGCCGACGAGGAGGCCCGCGGCTACGGCACGTTCGAGACCTATGTCGGCTTCGCCGAGAACGTCCGGCGCCTGCAGGCGGCGTTGCTCGATCTGCTGGAGCGCATGAACGCCGAGGGGAAGACGGTCCACGCCTACGGCGCCCCGGCCAAGGGCGCGACGCTGCTCAACGCCTTCGGCATCGGCCCGCGGCTGGTTCAATATGCGGCCGAGAAGAATCCGCTGAAGTTCGGCCGCCTGATCCCCGGCGCCCGCATCCCGATCGTCGAGGAGGGCAGCGTGCCCGCGCCCGACGCCTATCTGGTGCTCGCCTGGAACTTCATCGACGAGTTCCTGGCGCGCGAGCGCCGCTACCTCGAGAACGGCGGCGCCTTCATCGTTCCGGTGCCGGACCTCAAGGTGATCACCGCCGCCGACCTGCCGGCAGCCTGAGCGTGGCCGCCCTCCCCTCAGCCCCCTTGCCCGAGGCCGTCCTCGTCGTCGGTGCGACCGGGTTCGTCGGCCGCAACCTCGTCGCGCATCTCGCCGGCCGCGTGTCGCGGCTGATCGCGGTCAGCCCCTCCGGCCGTGCGGTGCCGGGGGCGACCGAGGCCGCGCGCTTCGACGCCCTCGAGGCGCTCTCGGTCCCCGCCGACGCGATCGTCGTCAACGTCGCCGCGCAGCGCTACGACGCCGATAAGTTCGAGACGGCGCAGAGCGACCTGCTCACCGGCAACGCCGAGATCGCCAACCGCCTCTACCGGTTCTGCCTGACGAAGGGCATCCGCGAGGTGCGCGCGGCCTCGAGCGTCGCGGTCTACCCGGCAGCCTGCGATCCCCTCGACGACGCGCGGCCGGTCGACCTCAACGCGCCGCCCAATCCGAACGAGGCCTTCTACGCGTGGTCGAAGCGCTGGTCCGAGGTGGTCGCCGACCTGCACGCCGAGCGCTACGGGATCCACACGATCAGCTTCCGCCTGAGCAACCCCTACGGTCCCCACGACTCGACGGATCCGCGCAAGGCGCATGTCCTGCCGGCCTTCGTGATGCGCGCGCTGGCCCCGGGCGAGCGCTTCACGATCAAGGGCAACCCGCTGGTCGAGCGCGACTTCATCTACGTCGGCGACGTCGTCGACGTGTTCGCTCGGTCGCTCGTGATCCGGGAGACGAGCGACGCGCTCAACCTCTGCCGCGGCGAGACCACGACCCTGCTCGACCTCGCCCGCACCATCCTGGAGGTGGCGGGAGAGGACCGGCCCGTCCACGCCTCCGACACGACGACCCACGGCGTCCTCGCCCGCCGTTCGACCAACCGGCGGCTGCGCGAGCGCTTCGGAATGTCGACCTTCACGGGGCTCGCGGACGGGCTGCGGCCGACGATTTCGTGGTATCGCCAGGAGTACCGCCATGCCGGGGCCTGAGCGCGACATCGTCATCGGGGCGGACGGCTTCCTCGGGCGCAACCTCGTGCCGCGGCTCCGGGCCGAGGGCCGCGAGGTCGTCGAGATCGGCCGCGCGGCGGGCGACCTGTCCGACTGGGCCAATGTCGAGCGGGCGTTGCGCGACGCCGCCCCGGCCGGCCGGATCTTCCACGTGGTGACCCGCCAGCGGACCGGCGCGATTCAGTACGACATCCAGGGCGAGCTCCTGGCGATCAACACCCGGATCCACCTGAACGTCCTCGAGGCGTGGCGCCTGTACCAGCCGCAGGCCAAGCTCGTCTCCACGGGCTCGTCCTGCACCTATCCGGAATCGGCCGAGCCCCTCCCCGAGGCGCGCTTCGGACAGGGACCGACCCATCCCTCCGTGATCGGCTACGGGCTCGCCAAGCAGGTCCTGGCGACGGGCTCGGCGGCCTACGCGCACCAGTACGGGTTGAGCTTCCTGCACTGCGTGCTGGCGACCCTGTACGGTCCGCACGACAACACGGCTTCCGACCGCAGCCACTTCGTAGGCGCCCTCCTCGACCGGGCCGTGCGGGAGAAGGCCGCGGACGCGCGGGAGTTCGAGGTGTGGGGCAATCCGCAGACCGTCCGCGAGGTGCTGCACGTCGACGACCAGATCGACGCGATCCTCGCGGCCGACCGGGCGTTCAACAACGAGATCCTCAACTGCGCCGCCAACACGCCCGTCACCGTCGAGGCGGTGGCGCGGGCGGCCCTGGCCGCCCTCGACTGGTCCGTCCCCCTGGTGAGCCCGCCCGGCTCCTTCCAGGGCGCGGCCTACAAGTTGCTCGACTCGACGCGCTTCCTCGACCGGACCGGCTGGCGGCCGCGCATCGATCTCGAAGCGGGCCTGCGCAGGCTCGTCGCGGCGGAGTACGCCGAGCACTGACAAGCCGCATTCGGGACTGGACTTGTTTGGCTTGAGGTAGTCCACTTCGCCGTGCGTTCGAGCTATGTGCCGACTGGCAAGAGTGCTCTCTACAACGAGGCGAATCTGGCAGTTTGATCCTCCAGGCTCCGGCCGGTGATCGCGTAGGCTTCCTCGAAGCTACATCCCACCATAAGGCAACGCGAGGGAGTGGTTCCGGATGTCGCGCGAGATTGGTGCCCGCCCGAGCGCTCCGTAGCAAGCGCACCGACATTCGGTGCAGCCATCGCTCTTGCGACGTTCGTTGCTAGCCTTCCGAGACCTGCAGGCGAGCGAGCATAGCCATGACGGTAGCGGATTCAGTACGAGCTTGGTCGGCCAATGTCCGATGGGACCGGGAGATACGGCGCGCCGCCCGCTTTGTGGCCTGGGCCCTAGCGGATCGCTCTGAGTTTGGCCGAGCGCGTTGCCGGGCGACGGATGCGGAAATCGCCGCCGAACTGGGGGTGGCGGAGAACACCGTCAAGAATGCGATATTGCAGCTGCGGTCGCGCGGTCACATCGATTGGACGTGGCGTACGAGCCGCGGACAGGACATTCGAACCCTTTTTCCGGTCCTCGCCACAGACCAGCTATCGACACCGCGTGTCACTATGGACCCAGCACCGATTGTCGGTGCAGGTACCGATCCAAAGCATACCTCATGCGAGTCGCTGAATTGCGAACTCGAGGAGGTCGCAATGACGGCGCCAGCGACAATCAATATCGTCCAGGACATTCCAATTCTTGAACCGAGCCTCACCAAAGAGCGGCTATCGCTACCGCATGCCGCTATAGGCCTAGCACCGAGTGTCGGTGCGGATACCGATCCGGAACCTGCCTCATGCGAGCCGCTGAATGGCGAACTCGAGGAGGCCGCAATAACGGCGCCAGCGGCCGGCAAGGTCGTCCAACACATTCGAACCCTTGATCCGACCCTATCCGAAATGCGGCTGTCGCTACCGCATGCGGCTATAGGCCTAGAACCGAGTGTCGGTGCGGACCCCGATCTGAAACCCTCCTCATGCGAGGCTCTAAATCGCAAACTTGAGGATATCGCAGTGACGGAGCCAGCGGCCGTCAAGGTTGCCGGACGGTGTAAACCCTCGCGGGACGGTAACCGGCGTCCCGAGGCGTCTGTGCCCTTTTCAGAGTGGACGCGCGACCTTCAACGTACCCATGTCCAAGACCTGATCGATCGCTTGCCAAATTCTGGGTGGTATGCCCGATGCAGTGAGCGCGGCTGCGAGGCGCGCGCGGCTTTCATCTGCGCGGACGAGGGACACACGTTCTGCCGCCCACATCGGCGATACGCGTACGAGGCCGTGGCGCTTGCCGCCTTTGGACTCGGACCAGAAGACTGGGCGGGTAGGCCGGAGTGCGATGGCGATTTTCGTGGTTGGTGAGCACGCTGTGAATGCGGCCGGCGGAGAGGGCTCTCGGCGCATGTAACAGGGGTGGTCTGTGGTGGATCCAGCCAATCGAGACCGGACACGAGCGCCGGCGACCGTCAAAGCCTATGTTAAGCGAGGTACCCTTCTCCTGGAAATGGCGACCAGAGAGACCGGGATCGATCCGCTCACGCCGATCCAGTTCGCCGAGTGATTCCTGGGCGAAAAGGATCGCTGGTCCCGGTCCACGATCCGGACTTATCGAGCCTCAATCCGGGAATGCCTCGTCTACCTCGGCATATTAAACCCGGCCAGATCGAAGCACATAGACACAGCTCTTGATCTCCTGGCTAAGGTGATGGACCCCGAAACCGGCCGTCTCGCCGCCCCACGGGCCATCAAGACGCCTCGGCGCACAAGCGCGGGCAAGCGGAAGTCCCTGACCGCGACCGAATTCGACGCGGTTGACGCGGCCCTCTTAGGCCTACGCCACCGGTACGCGTTCCTCGCGCGGCCCTACCTCTCCTACGCGTCGCTTCTCGGGCTGCGTCCAAGCGAATGGCCAACGGCTCAGATCATTGGCACCAGCTTGGTCGTCCAGAACGGCAAAAATTCCAATGGCCGCGCGAACGGATCGACTCGGACGATCAAACTGGACGCGTATTCCGAGGGCTACATTGAAAGGCTCGGCGAGTTCATCGCAGCGTTGGCACGGGCCACGGCCGATGGTGAATGGCGCCGGGTGCATGCCGGGATTCGCAGGGCTCTCCGGGCTGCCTGCATAGCGACGGGGATCCCCGGTTTGATCAGGAGGCCTGTCACTCCCTACACCTGTCGGCACGTCGCGGCGGCACGCCTGAAGGCTGCTAAGACCCGAACCGAGGTCGCGGCACTGCTCGGCCACGCGACCGACGAGACAGCCTCTCGCGATTATGCGCCTCGTTCCGCAGCAAGCGGCTGGAAGCCGATCCAGACCCGAGCTCCAGAAGGAGCCGAAGATCTGATACGCTTACGCTACGTGTCATTCACTGATCGAGCGAGCCTCGTCCAGAATGCAAAAAGGGACCTCCCTCCGCCAACTCCAACCTCGTAGCGACTCGATACAGGCTCGCCAGCACTGGCACGAACCCAACGTAAGCCGTTGTCGAGCGACACGGCAAACTGGGGTTCTTCCGCACTTCTGACGCAGGCGGGGCGTGCCCGGATCGGGAACGCCCCGTTTTCGATCCTGCCGGTTAACGCCTACGCGCCTGTCGGCCAAGCCATAAGGCGCGTGAAGGCGGAGCGCGGGGTTCTGGCGGCGGGCGTGTCGTCGATCCAGGCGCAGCGAGGCGATTGAGGTTGATAAGAGCGGTCGTCACCAAGTGCTGTAGTCAAATCTCAGCCGTGCCGAATTGGCCAAGGCGAGATGGCGACTTCCGCGCAGCCACATCGCCCGCATCCCGCGCGACACGTGCCCTCGAAACCGACTCGCCTTCCCCAGTCGGCAGTGCGACAGCTGGCTGACCCTCGCGCGCCCGTGCCGCCGTGTGCCCCATGTTCCTCTCACGAGCGCGGTGTCCCCAGGCGGCGCTCCGAGCGCGTGCAGCGCCATTGCAGGATGCAGGCATTGTGGTCCTCATCGCCAACCGGGTGTGCACCACCTTAGGTCCGAAGTTGCAGTCGAAATGCCGGATCCGGCTGCTGTGGCCGGCCGGGTCGACAGCGACCTAGCGATACCGATCGAGCTGGAAATCTTCGAGCGCGAATGCTCCCTCGGTGCCCGCCTCCAATTGGTTGTTCCCCGGCATTGGCCCGATGAGGTCGCCACCGTGATAAGCCATGGTCGACGCGAGGCCTTCAGCGTCGATGGAGACGACGTCGACGAGATCGTGCGCTTGGAGCAGGTCCTCCGCCGCGAGCGCGATGTGCCGCCGGCCGAGCAGCGCGTGATTCGAGACCGGGCCGGGATCGACGCTCTGTGGGCGATCACCGGCGGCCGCCGTCGTGGTACCGCTCCGTGATGTGGACCTCGTGATCGATTCAGGTGATGCACTTCTTCGCGTTATGGACGTCCAGGTCGTAGGGCGAGGCGACCATCGTGTGGGCGGCCGGATTGCCGTCGGTCTCGGCGCGCCACCGGACCCGATCGTCTGCGTACAGTGCGTCATCGTCACGTTCGTTGAGGCGGAAGTTCTGCAACCAGACCCGGCGCAGGAACGTGACGACCGGCACCTGCGCACTCGACGCAGCCGCACATCGATCTCGAAGCGGGCCTGCGCAGGCCCGTCGCGGCGGGGTACGCCGACCGGTAGCAGGGCGCGTGTGGCCATCGGGCATGTCGCGCGAAGCCCGTCCGTTGGCCTTCCCCGCGCGGTCGCGCCAAGAGGTGAAGGTCGTCAGCGCGCCTTGAAGAGAGCCCCGGCTTCTTGCGTTGTTCGGGCATCGCTCCGAGGCTTCGTGAGGGTTCAGGCGTTTGCCGCCATCGCGGTCGCGGCGGAGGCAAGTCCCCATCGGACGAGGTCCTGCGCCTCCTGCGCCGACTTGGCCTCCGCATAGCAGCGCAGCTCGGGCGCATTTCCCGAAGCCCGGAAATGGATCGTGCGCCCGCCGTTCAGTTCGATCCGGATCCCGTCCTGCTGATCGATCGAGTTCGATGACCCAATCGGGCCGAGGAAGGCGGCGCGGTAGTCCGCATCCTGGAGGCGCTCGAGGAAGGCGGTGCTGGTGTCGGACGGGGTGTTGGGCAGGCGGTCGCTCGCCATCTCGCCCGCATCTAGGGACGCCACGAGATCTGCGAGGGCGGTGCCGGTCGCGCGCGCCGCTGCCAATGTGGCGAGGATCGGCAGCATCGCGTCGCGCGTCGGAAGGGCGGCTAAAGTCCTACCGTGGAGCGTGACGTCCGATCCGAGCAGGAACCCACCGTTCGCCTCGAACCCGACGACGATCCGCGCCCCGGCGGACGTCGCCTGCTCCATGCCGGCGATGACGAAGGGCGAGCCGACCTTCGTGCGCACAACTGTCCGGAAGCCCCCGGACTGCTCGAGGGCCGAGCCGGCCGTGACCGGCACCACCACCGTGTCGGCGTCGAGGTAACGGGCCGTAATGAGCCCGAGCACGTCGCCCCGCAGGATCCGGCCCGTCCCATCGGCGACCAGCGGCCGGTCGGCGTCGCCGTCCGTGGTCACAAGGGCGTCGAAAGACCCCGGTGCCATGACATCGCGGATGAAGGCGATGTCTTCGGGACGATGGGCCTCGGTGTCGATCGGCACGAAGACCTGCGACCGACCGATCGGCGTCACCTGCGCGCCGAAGGCGGCGAGCAGGTCGGCCAGCAGGTCGCGGGCCACCGAGCTCTGCTGATAGACCGCGATGCGCAGGCCCTTCAGGATGTCCGGCGCGAAGGCGGCGGCGTAGCGCTGCTGGTAGCGCGTGATGGCGTCAGGCTCGGGCGTCGCGGACGACGCCGCCGGTTTCTCGCCGCCGGCCGGGATGTCCGCCAGGGCGGCCAGGATGGCCACCTCGTCGGCTTTGGTGATCTCGCCGTCGGGACGGTAGAACTTCAGGCCGTTGCGATCCTCGGGGATGTGGCTGCCCGTGACCATGACCGCATAGGCGCCGCGCCGCATCGCTTCGAGGGCCAGGGCCGGGGTCGGCAGGGCGCCGCAATCGATCGCGGTGAAGCCGGCGGCCGCGGCCGCCTCCGCTACCGTGGCGGCGATCGCGGGGCTGCTGTCGCGCAGGTCCCGCCCGATCACCACCGCTCGGTGGGTGTCATCCGCCGAGACGGATCGGAAGAATGCGCTGGCATAGGCGTAGCTCGGCCCGCCGACGAGGTCGGTCACGAGACCGCGCAAGCCGCTCGTCCCGAATTTCAGACTGCTCACGAGATCCCCATCGGCTCCGTTTCGACGCACGCGCTCGCGATCGATGCCCCAAACCGTTCGCATTCTCAACGCTTGGGACCGGCGGATTGGCTCGGGCCGGGCGAGACTGGTCCGCCCCGGGACGCGGGCGGCGCTGCCTGGTGCGGCCCGCGCTCGGAACGCCTCTGTGCCGGCGGACCCGCCGCCAGCGCCTCAAGAGGCCGGTAACTGCTGTTCGAGATGCGCGCGCAGGATCGAGTAGTGGCGGACGACGTCATCGAGCCTGTCGGCGTTCGCCTTGCTGATCGCCTCCGAGCCGAGCGGCGGGCGGTAGGTCGCCGCATAATGGGCGGCGTGCGCCTTCAGCTTGGTGGCGACGAAGTCCAGATCGGCCGACCAGACGGCCTGCGCCCGGACCTGCTGAAGGCGCCGGGCGATGGCGAGCCAGTTCAGGTCGAGGGCGATGCCGCTGCCCATCTCCTTGAACAGGTCGAACATGGAATCGAGGATCGCGATCGCGGTCTGTGCCGACATGGCCCCGCCCTCCGTCAGGACCGTGCGGCCACGAGATCCGGGCGCGCGTACCAATCGTCGAACAGGGAGAGCTGACGAAAGCGCCGCCGGTAGCCTTGACCGGTCAGCAGCGCGTCGATCTTCTCCCGGCTGCCCGAGAAATTGTGCTCGACGCTGATCAGCGCGATGTCGTGACGCGTGAAATCGAAGCTCTGAAGCACGTCGAACTCGCCGCCTTCCACATCGATGCTCATGTAATCGATGCGCCGCGGCGCCCGCGCCTCCGCGAGGAACCGGTCCAGCGAGATCGTGGCCACCGGGTATTGCCGGCGCTCCTGCCGGAACTGGGCGTGGAAGTCGCCGTCTGCGAAGTCCTCCATGCCGGAGAGTTCGCCGATGTCGACCTCGTTGAACAGCACCTCGATCCCGTCGGTCTTGTAGACGCACTTGTCGGAGATGTAGCAGTTGCGATTGCGCTGCAGCGCCGCGTGCCACGCCCGGGCGGGCTCAGCGACGGCGCCCTGCCAGGCGTAGGTCTTCTCCAGCAGGAGCGTGTTGCTGAGGCTGACGCCGTCGCAGGCGCCGAACTCCACGAAATAGCCGTTCCGCTTCTCCTGAAGCTCATACAGCACCCACAGGTCCTGCAGCAGCTGCGCGTTGGAGTACGGCGCCATCCGGGTAGCGAAGGACAGGAAGTCGAGTTCGGAGCCGAGGATGTGCGGGCGCGCGTCCAGATTGTCCCTCAGGTTGATCAGGGCATTGAACACCGTCAGGAGTTCGACATCCATGGTCCTCGGCTCCAGTCTCCGAACGGGGAACGCGCGCAAGCGCGGGGGTGTCAGCGGTGTGCCGCCGCCTGGACAGGCCTGCGCGGGCCCGCCAGGATCCGGTTCGATCCTTCGAACAGGATGCCGTGCTGGAGCGCGGCGGGGCCGTGATCCGGCACGGTCCGCGCCGCCCTGCGGATCGCGGACAGGAAGCGCTTGCGGCTGAATCCGTAGGGCCGCAGGCCTCCCACGAGCGCCTCGAGGAGAGTCGATGTCGCCTCGGACCGCGCCCGGGCCAGATCGCGTTCCTGCAGGGCGGCGTCGCGCTCGGCCCTGAGAAGGGTCAATTCGATCTGCTGCTGCTGGATCCGGCGGATGTACGTCGTATCGATCGCATGAACGGCATTCGTCATCGTGCGGCAGCCCTGACCCGGAGCGGGTTGAGTTTTCGAGGCCCGAGGGTCCGTCTGCGGCCCCGGATCCGGATCGGCATCCGGTCTGGCCGGTCGGATGCCGCGGCTCCCGCGTGCCTCCGGTTGTGCCAGACCGGCCCGAGAATCGTGCCGACCGCGTCAGGCGCGGCTCTCGGGACAGGCGTAATCCCGTCCCGGCTCACCCCTGCATCTTGCTGACGACATGTTTGACGAGCAGCAGGCCGATGCTGGCGCAGGTCAATCCGAACATGACGACATAGAGGTAATCTACCTGAATGCCGGCATAGGGATAGTATGCCGATCGAACCCATTCCGCCAACTGCATGGCGGGATTGTACTTCATCCAGTAATATACCTTGTCGGGCATGTAGCTCGGAAGGAACATGACGCCGCTGGACACGTACAGGATGATGCTGAACAGGGCGTAGCCGATCATCCAGCCGGGGAAGAAGCCGATGACCGCCACGTTGATCGTACCGATCCCGACCCCCAGGATGATGGCGGCGAGATAGCCGCACATGGCCGTGAACGGTTCTGCGGGGACGGGATTGGTCCCGATGGCGATCAGGATGGAGCAGACGACCAGCAGTGCGAGGAAGCCGGTCACGATCTCCACGAGGATCCGAGCCAGGATCACGTCGAACAGCTTGACCTGTGGATAGTAGGTCAGCGGTCGGTTCATGATCACCGCCTTCATGACCTCGCGGGAGATGTACTGGAAAACCAGAACCGGAACCGCCCCGGTCGCGAAGAACAGGGCCCGGTTGTCGCCGAGCGGCGCCGCCAGCTTCTGGAACGTGTAGATGGCGATCAGCATGAAGACGTGGACGCAGGGCCAGAGCACGACCACGCCGTAACCCCAGAGCGAGGCACCGAATCGGGTGCGCATGTCCCGCAGCATCAGGGCGTGCAGGACATGCAGATAGGACTCGATCGGGCTCTTTTGCCCGGGAGCCGTCGGGAGGGCGGGCATCGATTTGACCTCGCGTTGCCGGGCCTGCTTCGACGAGAAAAGGGGCCAAAGTGCGTTGACGGGCGCGTCCCGCGCCGGTCGGCGTCAGGGGGTGAGAGCGTAGTAGCCGCGCATCAGGCCGTCAGAGGTGGCGACCCGGATCGGCGTGGCGACTCGGCCGCCAGCCGGAATGTCGAGGGCGAGCAGGCGGTCGTTGCAGGCGGCCGGGTCGGTAGCGAGGGCATAGGGAAGGAGATGGCCGTCCGGGTCGGCACGCAGCCGCTCCGCCGGTTCGCCGAGGTCGAAGGCCGCCACCGGCAGGCCCGTGCGCAGCGCCAGCGTCATCGCGTACGCGTAGGGCTCCGGCCAGATCGACGGCATCAGCACCAGATCGGCAGAGACCTGGGTCACGAGATCGAGGATTTCGTCATCCTCCCAATGACGGCCGGTCTCGGCGATCTGGAGGGCTGCCCGGGCGACCCGGTCGAGGGTCGGGTCGTCGGTGGAGTACCGCCCTGTCTCCGTGACGCCGGCCCGCTCCAGGCCGCCCGTCAGGGTCGGGTCGGAGAAGCCCACGATCGAGAAGCGTAAAGGCAGGTCTCGCTTGCGCGCGTCCGACGCCAAAGCCTGCAGCAGCAATCCGCCTTCGGGCAGGCTGATCGCGCCGAGCACCGCGACGCGGCGGACGCGTCCGGGCCGCTGCAGGGCGGTGGAGCGCACGCTGCGCTCCGGCTCGACATGCGGCCGGACCGTGACCGCGAGATCCGGGTACACGTCCCGGATCCGGCCCGCCGTGTCGGCGGACGGCGCGAACACCCGCGAAGCTCCCGCCAGGAACGCCCCGAACGCCGCCCGCCGCTCGCCCGGATCCGGCTCCTCGAACCCGTCCGCGTCCGAAGCCAGACAGGCCCGGCACGCGCTGACCGGCGCCAGCCCGCAATAGCGCCCGTCCGGCTGGACGAGGTGGTTGCGGTGGCAGACCGGCGAGTAGTCGTGCAGCGTCCAGGCGTAGGGCCGGCCCGACCCCGCCACCCGATCCATCAGCGCCCGCGCCGCCGCCCAGCGCAGCCCCGCCAGCGAGTGCACGTGGATCAGGACCGGCGCCAGCTCTGCGATGAAGCCGGCGAGTTCGTCCGCGTCCCGCGGCAGGTACAGGCTGTCGAGGTTGGGCAGGTACAGGAATTCGGGGCTGCGGTAGGCGACGTGGACCTCGAGGTTGCGGGTCCGGTCGATCTGCAGGAGCACGACGCTCAGGCCCTCGGCCCGGGCCTGGGCGACCATGTCGTCGATGTGCCGCTGGATGCCCCGCCCCAGGAATGGGTCACGTACAGGAGCGCCCGGCCGGCGAAGTGCCGGGCCAGCCGCGCCCGGTCGAGCCGCGCCCGCCCGCGCCGGCCGGGATCGGCCTGGACGAACTGGCCGACCCGGGCCGGGTAGTCGGGGTGCTTGGCCAGCAGGGCCGCCTGGCCCTGGACGTACTCGCCGCCCTCGTCGAGCCCGAACGAGATCTGGCCGGCATGGTAGACGAACACGTCCTCGGCGAGCAGGTTGACGAAGCCCGCCTTGATGGCGCGCAGGCACCAGTCGTTCTCCTCGCCGTAGCCCTTGCCGAAGGCCTCGGCGTCGAGGGTGCCGACGGCGTCGAGCGCGGCGGCGGTCATGTACATGCAGAAGCCGACGCCGGTGGGCACGGGCACGGCGTGGCCGCGGTTGACCTGCGCGGCCATGCGGTCGAGATCGGCGCGGTCGATCTCCAGCGGCATGGTGTTGTTGGCGTTGAAGCGCGGGTAGGAGCAGATCGTGGCGTTGTTGGACAGCGGCGTGACGCTGCCCACGCGCAGCCCCGCCCCGGGTTCGGCCTCAGGTTCGGCCCTGGGGGCGGCCTCGGGTTCGACCTTGGGGTCTGCGTGGGCGACGAGCCGGTCGAGCCAGTCGCCGAAGACCTGCGCGTCGGAATTGAGCAGGACGACGGCGCGGCCCTGGCGCAGGCCGAGGGCGCGGTTGACCGAGCGGACGAAGCCGAGGTTGCGTTCGTTCTCGACGAGGTGGAACAGGCCGCGGCCGGCGAGCCGGGCGAGGTCTGCGGTGAGTTCCGGGTCGGGGGAGCGGTCGTTGACGGCGAGCAGGGTGAAGGGGGTGGCCTGGGGCTGGGACAGGCAGGCGTGGAGGGCGCGCAGGGTCTCGCCGCGGCCCTTGTAGACCGGGACGATCACGACGACCCGGGCCTGGTCGATGGGCAGGGCCCGGGGCAGGCGGTCCCATGCTTCGGGCGCGGGGGCCTCCATGGGCGGGTAGGTGCCGAGATCCTCGGGGGCGGCCATCAGCCCGGCGGCCCGGCCCGTGCGCACGTAGTGCAGGAACGGCGACTCCCCCGCACCCAGGAGATGGCCGTAGGCCCGGCGGTAGAAGCGGGTCGAGAAGGTCTTGCTCGGATCGCGGTCCTCCTCCTGTCCGTGGGACAGGAAGTGGATCGCCGGCCCGTTCTCGAAGCCGCGGGTATCCGGGTAGCGCTTGAGGTACCAGGGCGCGTCGAAGAACGGCTCGATCAGGCGGGCCTGCTCGAACAATTCCGCGTCCTCCGCGGCCGGCGGCGCGCCGTAGCGCGGATCGAAGGCATCGCCCGCGAGGTCGTCGCCGCGCAGCAGCGCCCGGGCCAGATGGTGGACGAAGGGCGCGATGCCCGTCGCCTCCACGTAGGGATGGTGCGCGCGGTAGGCCCAGCCGTTGAAGTCGGCCCTGGGGTTGCGGCCGTTCCGCCAGCCGGTGTCGCAATAGTCGCGCACGGCGTCGTCCGCCTCTGACAGCCCGTAGCGCGCCCGGTAGAAGCCGTGGTCGAAATGCCCCGCCACCAGCCGCGCCTGCAGGTCCAGGAGCCCGTCCCGGTCGCAGGCCGCCTGCCCGATCGCCCCCAGCCAGCCCGTATCGGCGATCGGCGCCCGCGCCGGGCGCAGGCCGCAGACGCCCAGCAGCGCGGCCAGCGTCGAGCGCCCGGGCCCCGGGTCGCGCAGCTCCCGCCAGCCCGCCTCGGCGAAGTGCAGGTACGGCTCCCGACCGCCCACGTCCGGGTAGGTCGCCCGGTACCAGTCCGCATCCACCGCCGGCAGGTTCAGCCGGTGCGGCTCGGCGAACGGCGCGCCCCCGGACAGCCGGGTCTCGGCCACGTAGCGGAAGAACGGGTCGTCGCCGACCGCCCGGCTGCCCGCGCGGGCCTGCACGAAGCCGGCCGGGTCGAAGTCCGGCCGCGGGCTGACCCGCGCCCGCCAGCCCTCCGCCACGTAGTGGCGCAGCAGCGCGGTGTCCGAGGCCCCGGCCAGCGCCTCGGCCTGGGGGCCGGGCAGGCGCTGCCGGTAATGGGCGGCGTCGAAGTAGGGGGCGAGGGTCTCCATCCGCAGGGCCAGCGCCGCGTCCGGGTCGGGCCGGGCGGGTCCGCCGTTGCGGACGTAGTGCACCAGCGGGTTCTGGGTGGCGAAGGTGAGGCCGCGGGTGAGGCAGTAGGCCAGGGTGTCGAACTGCGGTGCCGGCTCGCGGCCCTCGCGCCAGCCGGAGGCCATGTAGTGGTCGACCGGATCGACGCCGGCGGCGGCGAGGTCGGGGTTGTTGGCCAGGTAGAAGGCCCTGTCCACGAGGCGGCGGGCGAGGCGCTCGGCCCGGGCCGTGTCGGGCTTGGGCAGGGGCGCGCCGGCCGCCCCGCCCGCGCCGCTGCCCTCGCTGCCCCCCTCGCCGCCGGCCCGGGCGCGCCGGCGCGTGAGGGCGTGCAGGAACGGGTTGATGCCGGCCCGGGCGAGGTAGGGGCGGTCGGCGAGGTAGGCGGCGGAGTCGAAGTCGGGGCGCGGGTCGCGCCCCTCGCGCCAGCCGCGGACGAGGTAGTCGCGCACCGGATCGGCCGTGATCCCGTACCAGCTCGCGTAGAAGGCCGCATCGACATGCGGGGCCAGAGTCGCGATCTGCGCGTCCGCGGTGACGAGATCGTTCGCCGCCGGAAGGCCGCGGCGCACCGCCAGCCGGATCAGCGGATTGCCGCGCATCCTGCGGTACAGGCGGAAGAACCGCTTCAACGCACCGCTCGCGCTGCGCCGCGCGCCGCGCGCGCCGGTCCGCGATCCGCGGCGTCGGAGGCGGTGCAGGCCACCAGCCCCGAGGCGGGCTTCGGCCCGGCGGCGCTTGAGACGAGACCTGAGGCTCGGAGGAGCATGTGTTCGCGCGGGCCGATTATGGGCTTGATCGAAGGCGTGCCGGCGCGTCGGACGAGACGCCGTGTCGGCGGTTCATCGCCCTAACGGAACACGCGCACCGGGTAAACAACGGGGCGCCGACGGTGCTCCGCAGGACCGGTCCGAGGCCCGGAGCCGTCCGCCCTCGCCTGCCTCATCGCGGGTGCGGTCAGATCAGGTCCGGACGCCACGTCACGTCCTCCCGCACGATGCGTGCGGGATTGCCGGCGGCCACGCAATGGGGCGGCACGGTTCCGGTGACGACAGCGTGTGCGCCGATGATGGCGTTGTCGCCGACCACGGAGCCTTTGAGGAGCGTGGCGTGATTGGCGATCCAGACGTGATTGCCGACGCGAACGGGCTTGGCCGGATTCAGCCGCTGCCCGGTATCCCGGGTGACGATCGAGTGAAAATCGCTCGTTGTCATCCAGACGCCGGACGCAATGGAGCAATCCGTCCCGATCTCGATCGCCTTCGCCTCGACGGGATTGAGATGGACCAGACCGGTGAAGCCGGTCCTGTCGCCGATGCGCAGGATCGAGCTGGGGCCGACATAGATGTTGGCCATCGAGAGCCGGACGTGCTCGCCGACATCGAACCGGCAGTTGGACTCGATGACGATGTGCATGTCCTTGTCGGACACGCAGCCTCTGCCTATGCGGATGTAGTTGTTGTCGCCGTTGATGTAGATCTTTCCGGCTTGGCTGTGCTGATCCCGCGAATCGATGTCGATGACATTATTCTCCCCTTTGTCGAAAATATTCAAAGACATAATTTGCTCTGCGGGATCTATGAATGCCCCTGGGCGCGACGCGGCCGACGTCCCGGAGCGGACGGCCGCACATCGAACCCGTGGAAGAACGTTCGCCTTCTGACGTGACGATTACGGTATCGGCGTGCCGAAATCGGAATCCGTCGAGATTCGGCAATTGCGCCGATGACTCCAAGCCGGCAGAGGCGTTCGAAGATGTCTCTAAGCCATCGGGCGTCGTCCTCACAACTCGCGCTGCCGATCGCGGGCCGTCACCGGGCCCGGCCGGCGAGCCTCCGCGCGCCTGTTGACGCCGCAATGGTCCTATGACGTATGCCGTCACCCAGCGAAATCATGGGATGAGGCCGTCCGGTGGCTGAGGACAACACCCTGACGAAGGCCCTGGTCGACGTGCGGGCGCGCAGGGCCGCGCTCCAGAGCGACTACGACCGGATCGGAGCCGAGCTGACCAAGCTCCGGGCGGCCGAGGCGGCGCTGACCTCGATCGTCGAAGGGATCCCGCTGGACGCCTCCGGTCTCCACGCGCCCGAAGGTCTGCGGGCCTCCGCGGCCGAACGCGCCGCGCCCGCCTCCGGCGGACGGCGCGGCGCCCGCGGTCCCCGTGCGAACTCGGCCAAGGGACGGCTGAAGGCGCTGCTCGGCTCGGCCGGCCCGCAGGGCCTGTCGCATGTCGAGATCGCCGAGCGGCTGCCCGACGTCGCGCCGAATACCCTCAACACCTATCTCAGCATGCTGGTGACCGGCGGCGAGGCGATCCGAAACGGCGACTTCTTCACGGCCGCCGCGCCCGTGGAGTCCGAGGACGGTGAGGCTGACGCCGAGGACGAGGCCGACCCGGACTCGGATGCGGAGGTCCAACACGACGCCGCCGAGTGAGCCGGGCGTCCGGCGAGGGCGATGGTGCCGGCTTTGGCGGGCGGAGCGAAACAAGACAGCGGCGCCGCGCGCGGAGATGTCGCGCTGGCCGGGCTCACCGTCCTGCGCTCGTGTCGGTGCAGGGGGGGCTTGAATTGATCGACAGCCCTGTGACGGCCCCGTCCGGCCCGTCGATTCCGCGCCCCGGTCCTTCGGGTCAGGCCGACGCCATCCGCCGGATGATCGGCAGCATCAGCGCGCTCGGGGCGGCGGCCGGCACGGGGAAGATCGTGGCCGTCTGATCGGTCTTCACCCGGGGCAGCCGCTCGATCACGGTCCGCAGCTTCGGGAGCGTCCGCCCCAAAGTCGCGGCGAGGGTCTCGCCCGCGATCTTGGCCATGACGTATTCCAGGGTGTCGCGAGGCGCCTCGTCGATGGCGGTGGTCGACGGGTAGAAGGCCGCCACGGCGTCGCTGCGGTCGAGGCAGAACTGGCTCAGCTCGTAGAACGCGGCATTGTAGACGCGCATCATCGTGTCCAGGCAGGCCGGCTCGAAGGGCGCGCGCTTCTGGCGGAAGATGCGGGGCGTCGCGAAATGGTAGAGCTGCGACGGGCGCATCGCCAGCGCCGCGAGCTGCGCGGCGGCGGGTTCGGCGGCGTCGTAGCGGAGGACCTGGCAGCGCCCGCCCGCGTCGCGGATTTCCCGGGCGACGGCCTCCGCCTCGTCGGCGCCGGACGCGTAGGTGATGCACACCGTCCCGCCGCCTGCGGCGATCAGCTTGGCGGTCGCGGCGCCGAGGCCCCGCGACCCGCCGACGATCAGCGCGGACACGTCGGCGAAGGCGCCCGGCTCCACCAGGGCCGCGAGGTCCTGCAGGCTCTCCTGCTCCACCGGCCGCGGGCGGACGAAGCCCTCGACCCGCGCCATGAGGCCAGGGCCGGCGGCGTCCAGCGTCACCGATTGCAGCATCGGCTGGAACCGCTTCACCGCGTAGCCGAGGCTCGAGCCGGCATCCCTGTCGGTGACGGTCACGTCGATCTTCGAGAGGATCGAGTGGAGGCCGGGCACGAACATGCCGACGAGCGTCGAGAGTCCGCCCAGGGCGGCGACCCGGCCGGGACCGAGGGCGCGGGCGAGGCGCGGCGCCAGCGCGGCGATCGCCGCAGGGTCCGGCAGCGTGAAGGCTCCGGCGAGCCCCGTCAGGGCCGCCGGATCGCGGGCAACCGGCTCCGCGGGGATCGCGGTGGGCGCCGTCTCGATCGGCTGGGCCGGGGCTTTGTCCGCCGCGAAGGTCGCCTTGATCGTCAGGGTCCGGACGCCGTCCACCGCCAGGGACAGGCGCAGCTGCCCCGCCTCCGCCGCGTGGACCGTCAGCACGGTGCAATCCCCGACCAGCACGAACCGCTCGAACCGCATCTGCAGTGTCGCGAGCCGGTCGAGGGGATGGGCGTCGGCGCAGGCATCGAGGGCCCAGAGGGCGGCGTGGACGCCGTGGACGGCCCGCTCGCCGGCGAGCGTTCGCCGGGCCATCCGCGCATCCATGTGCATCGGGTTCACGTCCCCCGTGGCCCGCGCGAAGGCCGCCTGGTGCGCCTCGGTCCAGATCCGCGTCGCGGCGGCGTCGTCCGAACCGGATCCGTTCATCGCGCAGCTCCTCCTCGGCCGGTCCCCGCCCCGGCCGGGCTGGCCGGCCGCCGGGTGCCCGGCCCCTTGCTTTATGACACGCGATCTCGCAAGAGGGCGGCGCTCGCACGCACGGTAAGGGGCCGGTCGATCGCCGGAGGGCAGGCATCCGCAGGATGTCGCAGGGACCGGTATCGAGGATGACCACGGCTCGCGCCCTGTCGATCGGCTTCGTCGGAAACGTCGTCACCAACCCGTTCGGGAAGATGGCGGGCCGCCTTGCGGATCTCGCCACGGTCTCCTGCGAGCATCTCCCCATCGGACAGATCGAGCAGGTGCTGGCGGGTCCCGCCGCCGCCGACGTCCTGATCGTGCATCTCGACCACCGCTGGTTCTTCGACGTCGCCCCGGACGAGGCGGCCGTCGCCCGCGCGCGCGGCCTCGCCGAGCTGGTCTCGGCGCGGCTCGCCCGGGCGCCGGGGACGATCATCCTCAACACCGTGCCGTTCGTGCCGGTCTCCTCCGTCGAGAGCGACCTCCACGACCAGCTGGCGGCCCTGGCGCGGGTGAACGCGGTGCTGTTCGACCTCGCCCGGGCTCAGGAGCGGGTCAGCGTCGTCGACGCCGCCGGCGCCCTGGCGCTGCTCGGCTTCGCCAACGCCTTCCGCGAGCGCAACCGGTACATGTACCAGATGCCCTACGCCCCGGCCGCCGTGGACGCGCTCAACGCGCGCTACGCCGACGCCGTCGCGGCGCGGCTGCGGGCGCGGCGCAAGGTGGTGGTGGTCGACGCCGACAACACCCTCTGGGGCGGCGTCGTCGGCGAGGACGGGGTGGAGAACCTGGAGGTCGACAGCGACTATCCGGGGATCGTCCACACCCAGCTCCAGCGCCAGCTCCTGCGCCTGAAGGGCCTCGGGATCCTGCTCTGCGCGGTGACGAAGAACAACGAGGAGGATTTCCGCGCGGTCTTCGCCCAGCGCGCGATGCCGCTGCGGCTCGACGATTTCGTGGCCTACCGCAGCAACTGGTCGGAGAAGAGCGAGAACATCCGCGACCTCGCGGCGACGCTGAACCTCGGCCTCGACAGCTTCGTCTTCCTCGACGACAACCCCTTCGAGATCGAGGAGGTCCGCGCCCGGCTCCCCGGGGTCGAGTGCCACCTGTTCGACCGGACGCGCCCCGAGCAGGCGCTCACCCTGCTCGACGGCATCGCTTCCTTGCGCGCCCGGAACGTCACCGCCGAGGATCTGGCCAAGACCGAGCAGTACCGCGGCGAGGCGCAGCGGCAGGAGCTGCAGCGCTCGGCCGCCTCGATGGACGACTACCTCGCCTCCCTCGAGATCCGGGTTCATGTCGCGCGCAACAACCCGGGCTCCCTGCGGCGGGTCACGCAGCTGATCAACAAGACCAACCAGTTCAACCTGACGACCCGACGCTACACCGAGGACGAGGTCGCCACCGCCATGCAGGAGGGCGGCGTCTACGCGGCCCGGGTGGTCGACCGGTTTGGCGACATGGGCATCGTCGGGGTCGCCATCGTCCGGGGCGGCGAACTCGAGACCTTCCTGATGAGCTGCCGGGCGCTCGGTCGCCGCATCGAGGCCCAAATTCTGCGCCACGTCTGCCACCAGGAGGGTGATCGGGACCTGAAGGCCCGGTATCGCCCGAGCGCGAAGAACCGGATGGTCGAGACCTTCCTCGACGACAACGGCTTCGAACCCCTCAGCGCTGGCCCCGAGGGCAAGACGTACCGACTGACACGAGGACCGGATGACACCCCCTACATCCACATCGTCGCGGAGTGACCGCGGCGCCGTCGAGGCGGCTGCCCGCGCGACCTTCGCGCGGCTCGTCGAGACCTGGGGGCGCCCGGACCTGGAGAATCCCGGGCCCGAGGACGACGTCTACGAGCGGCTCGATTCCTTCGCGGTGGTCGAGCTCCTCCTCGAGACGGAATCCGAGATCGAG
Source organism: Methylobacterium sp. XJLW (assembly GCF_003254375.1). NCBI lineage: Bacteria > Pseudomonadati > Pseudomonadota > Alphaproteobacteria > Hyphomicrobiales > Methylobacteriaceae > Methylobacterium > Methylobacterium sp. XJLW. Next base: position 5,450,352 of record NZ_CP016429.1, read on the forward strand.
CGGACGGTCGGCCGCTACGTGCCGCTCGCCAACGAGAGCATCCTCGACAGCACGAAGTCGCCCCTCCGCCGCTTCCAGGGCTGGATCGACTACGTCGCCGAGACGGTCGAGCATGGCTGACCTGCGGTTCTCGCGCGCGACCCTCTCGGGGCTCGTCACCACGGTCGGCGCACGCGTCCTGGCCTTCGACGACGAGGCGGCCGCCCTCGGGCTTGCCCCCGAGGAGGCGCAGCGCCTCAAGCGCGCGATGGGCTTCTCGACCCGGCACGTCGTCGCCGATCCCGGCACCACGACGGCGGATCTCTGCCTGCAATCGGCGCGCCACCTGCTGCGCGGCCTCGACCTGCAGCCCGACGCCGTCGACGGGCTGATCCTCGTGACCCAGACGCCGGATTACAGCTCGCCCTCCACGTCGATCGCAATGCAGCACCGCCTCGGCATGCGGACCGACACGCTCTGCTTCGACATCCGCCTCGGCTGCAGCGGCTTCGTTTACGGGTTGTCGGTCGCCTACAGCCTCATCGAATCCGGCCTCAACCGCGTCCTCCTCTGCGTCGGCGACGTCGCGAGCCGCATGGTCGCCACCAATGACCGCTCGATCACCCCGATCATGGGCGATGCCGGCGCCGCAGTGCTGATCGAGCGGCGCGAGAGCGAGAGCGTCTTCCAGCTCCACAGCGACGGCTCGGGGGAGAAGGCGCTGTTCATCCCCCATAGCGGCCTGCGGGCCGACGCGGCGGATGCGGACAAGTCCGCGACGATGCATATGGATGGGGCGCAGGTCTTCAACTTCTCCCTCAAGCGCGTCCCGCCGCTGATCGAGGGCATCTTGGCTTTCTCGGACACGCGCGCCGAGGACCTCGATTTCCTGGTCCTGCACCAGCCGAACAAATACATCCTCAAGAACCTCCAGCGCCGCCTTGGACTCGACGACAGCAAGCTTCCGACCGGCACCCAGTCGGTCTACGGCAACCAGAACTCGGCCTCGATCCCCGGCACGATCTCGGGCTTCCTCGCGGAGGCCTATGCGGACGGACAAGTGCGCTCGCTGCTCGCCGGCTTCGGGGTCGGCCTGAGCTGGGGGGCCTGCACGATCACTACCGACCGGATCTACGCGCCCCCGGTCATGACCTACGAGGAGACCATCCGATGACCGAGGGCGCATTCCTGGACGAGCTCGGCACGATCCTCGATCAGCCGGGGCCGTTGGCCCGCGGGCAGAGCCTCGGGGAGATCGAGACCTTCGACTCGCTGGGCATCCTCAACATCATGGCACTCTACGACACGCTAGGCCTTGAGGTGGATCCTCAGCGGATCGCCGGCGCGGCGACAACCGACGACCTGATCGCGCTGGCTGGCGCGAAGCTACAGGCCTGAGCCGATGTCGGAGCCGATGTCGCAGCCAGGGGGGCACGTCCTCGTCGTCGGGGCCAGCAGCGGCATCGGCCGCGCCGTCGCCGAGCGTCTCCGTGCGGGCGGGATGCGGATCACCGCACTCGCCCGGCGGGCGGACCGGCTCGCCGAGTTGGAGGCGCTCGGCTGCGCCGTCGTCGCGGCCGACGTCACCGATCTCCCGGCGATCGGCTGCGTGCTGCAGGCGGCGGTGGCCGAGCGGGGCCTTCTGACCGGGCTCGTGTATTGCGCGGGCGTTCAGATCATCAAGCCGATGCGCAGCCTCGGCGTCGAGGAGATCGAACGACTCTACCGCACCAACCTCGTCGCGCCGACCCTGTTTGCGGCGTCCTTCGGCAGCGCCCGCGTCTCGACCCGGGACGCGGTGTTCTGCGCGGTGTCGTCCGTCGCGGCGCAGCGGCCCGAGCCGGCGATCGTGCCCTATGCCGCCTCCAAGGCGGGGCTCGACGCCCTGATCAAGGGGCTGGCCCGGGAACTTGCCCCCCGGCGCGCCGTCGGCGTCGCCCCAGGATGGCTCGACACCGAGATGACTCAGGCCCATGCCCGCCTGTACGGCCCGGAGTTCAAGGACGCGCTGGAGAAACGGAGCCCCGCAGGCGCCGCGACCGTCGAATCCGTGGTCGACGCCATCGCGTTCCTGATGTCGCCCCAGGCCCGGCACGTCACCGGCGAGATCCTCCGGGTCGATGGCGGAGCCATGTTGTGACCGCGCCGGGGCAGCGTCTCGCGCTGATCGGCGGTGGCGGATTCTCCAAGGAGATCGCCGAGGTCGCGCAAATGTGCGGCTATACCGTCGATGCAACCTATTCGAGCCAGCCGAGCGCGCAGGTCGGCACCTACAGGGGCTATCTCGACGAACTGCTGGCCGACCGCGCCGCTTATGCAGGTGTGGCCCTGGCCGTGGGCGGGGTGAGCCGGGCGGCGATCCAGGCGCGGGCCGAGATCATCGCGTGGCTCGACCACCACGCCCTGCCCTGCCCGCCCCTAGTCTCGCCGCATGCGATCGTCAGCCAGGGCGTCGGGCTGGGCGCGGGGGCGTTCGTAGCGCATGGAGTCATCGTCAACGTCGATGCGCGGCTCGGGCGGTTCTCTGTGTTGAACACCGGCGCCATTATCGGGCACGATGCCGAGATTGGCGACAACACGACGATCTCACCCGCGGCGTTCATCGGTGGGCGCTGCGCAATAGGTGCAGACAGTTTGGTCGGACCGTTGGCCAAAGTACTGCAGGGCCTTAAGATTGGTGAGCGGACCATGATCGGCATGGGCTGCACCGTGCTGCGCGGCGTTCCGAACGACGCGGCGATCTGGCCGAAGCCCGACAACCCTATTGGAACCCCGTGATCCGTCCACATGGGATAATTCGGGTCGAAAATTAGGGCCGTGCAAAGATAAAGTGCTTCCATGGATGCGTTGGATCAGCACTAAGTTCCGCTGAGGTCTGGCGCGATACCAGCCTGACGGGCGCTATCGCGCCGAGTCCGTGCCTGAGGCCCCGCTTTCGGGACGACCCTGAACAAGACCGGATGAGCGCTGGTGCCGGCCTCGGTCGCGCCGGCTTCTCAGATTAAGAGCGCCTAACAGAACCGTTTGAGCTGGTTGAGTGTAATGAGGCTGGCAGCGAGGCTGGTGAAGGCTTCGTAGATGTCTGCACGTCGCTCATAGCGCACGGGCAGCCGACGGAAGCGGTTGAACCAAGCGTGTGTGCGCTCCACCACCCACCGGTGCCGGCCCAGCCTCTCGCTGCTTTCGATGCCGCGGCGTGCGATGCGTGGGGCAATCCCACGCGCCCGGCACTCGTGTCGGCGCGGTTGAGCGTCGTAGGCTTTGTCAGCGTGCAGTTTGTCCGGGCGGTGTCGCGGCCGGCCTCGCCGACCATTGCGCACGGGTGGGATGGCATCGAGGGTGGGTGCCATCATCACGCTGTCGTGCCGGTTGGCCCCACTCAGGCGGAAGCCGAGCGGTGTACCGCGCGCGTCGGTGACGAGGTGGCGCTTCGTGCCCGCCTTGCCCCGGTCCGTCGGGTTCGGGCCGGTGGCAGAGCCCCTTTTTTGGCCGGGACAGCGGCGCTGTCCAGGCTCGCTCGGCTCCGGTCGATCTCGCCCGCCCCGTGCAGGCGCTCCAAGAGCACCTGATGCAGGCGGGCCCACACGCCGGCCGCCTGCCAGTCGCGCAGGCGCCGCCAGCAACTCATCCCGCAGCCGCAGCCCATCTCCGCTGGCAGCATCTCCCAGGGAATGCCTGAGCGCAGCACGAACAGAATGCCGGTCAACGCGGCTCGGTTCTCGATCGGCCGTCGGCCACCTTTTGGACGTGGGCGGGGCGGCGGCAGAAGCGGCGCAATCTCGGTCCAGAGACCATCGGGCAGAAGCGGACGAGCCATTACGACCAACGCCCACCCGCCCGATCCGTGCCCGTTCTGTTAGGCGCTCTAATCCGTGCTGCTTAGAGCCGTGCCCGGCGGTGTTGCGACAGGACGGTGGCTGGAGCGTTGACGGGTGAAGGAGCCAGCGATGCCTTCACCGTTGTCTGTCGATCTGCGCGAGCGCGTCGTGGCGGCCGTGACAGAGGGCGCTTCCTTCCATCAGGCGGCGGCGCGGTTCGGGGTGAGCGTGTCGAGCGCCAGCCGCAGGTCGCAACGGTTTGCGCAGCAGGGTCACGTCGCCCCCAAACCGACGCACGGCGACGACCGCCTGCCAGCGATCGAGGCGCATGCGGATCTGATCCTCTCCCTCGACGAGGCCCGGCCCGAACGCTTCCTGCGCGAGTTGCGCGACGCCCTGGCCGAGCAGGGCGTGCAGACCAGCACGAGCGGGCTGTCACGCTTCTTCGCTCGCCATGGGATCACCCGTAAAAAGGGGCGCTGTACGCAACTGAGCAGGAGCGGGCTGACGTGAAGGCGGCGCGTGAGGCGTGGTTCGCGGCTCAGCCTGACCTCGACCCCGACAAGCTCGTCTTCCTCGACGAGACGGCGGCCGCCACCAACATGGCCCGCCGCTACGGTCGCGCCCCGTGCGGCAAGCGCTGCCGGCTCCTCGTGCCCCAGGGCCATTACAAAACGACCACTATCACCGCCGCTCTGCGCACCACCGGCCTGTGCGCCTTCGACCTCGCGGATGGCGCTACCAATGGCCAGCGCTTTCGCGACTACGTCGCCAACCGCCTCGTCCCGGTGCTGCGGCCCGGCGACGTCGTGATCCTCGACAACCTGCAAGCTCACAAGGTCAGCGGCATCCGCGAGCGGGTCGAGGCGGCCGGCGCCCGGCTGCTCTACCTTCCGCCCTATAGCCCCGAGTTCACCCCGATCGAACAGATCTTCGCCAAGCTGAAAGCCCTGCTGCGGAGCGCAGCCGCCCGCACCGTGCCAGACCTCTGGAACGCCATCCGGCACGCCTTCACCCGCTTCACTCCAGACGAGTGCCGCAACAGCCTCGCCGCCGCCGGCTACGACAACGACTTGGCCGTCGCTACGTAAGCGGGAACGGCTCTAACCAGGGGCCTTTTCTGCAACGATACCTCGCCGACCACAATCAGAGAAGCGTCTTCTGCGACGTGGCATCGAAGTCAGACTTTGACCGCTCCGATAACCGGATTCGCTCTCGGTTACTGACCCGGCGGGGCAGAGGCTGGCTGAGCTTGATCCTTAGCAAATTTCCGAACCGACGGCCAAATCCTCGCCGCGTTGCCTCTTGCATCACTGCGGACGCCCATTTGTGAATGGGGCGAGCATAACACAAGGTCGGCGTGCACTGCCTCTCCGATGCGACGAGCCCTCGGCGGGAAGAGGCCAATTTCCCCTCGAGCCAAAATCCTCTATGGAGTCAAATCCATACCCACAAAAGCCTTGACCAGATTCACAGGGAACGGACGCGCTTACAAAGTGGTGGACGCATCCGAATTCCGGATCAGTGCAGCCAACGAATCGCGACGATTGGGCGGAGATTTTACGTGTACTGGATGAATGATCTTCACGTATTCACTACGCAATCGGCAAAAAAAATATTTCATAATATTGGACTGGACGGAAGTGATCACTGTTTAAGTTCTCATTGGCGCTTTTTCTACGAGGAGGATCCTGCTATAGGTCTGCCTATAACGCGCGCGGAAGTGTCGGCCCCTTACTCTCAGGAAGCCTTCGAGAGATTGGCTCATCGTTTTACAGAGTGGTTCACGCAAAATGGAAATAGAGCTGATTTCTTCTACACTAGTTTTACATCTAAGCTTGTGCATCTGTTTAAATATCTTGAGATCCCAATCTACTGTCAGTTGTCGTTTCGCTTTGACGACAACCATGAGCTTCTTCCCAGCGATGCCGCGGCTCTCCGGGATCTGCTGATCGGATTGGCTGGATCGGGACGTCTCGAGTTGAGCGCAAACAACCGTTACGATGCCATGTATTTTTATTACTACACAGGCATTCAGCCGACATACATTCCATCGACGGGCTCATATATTGAAAAACACTACAATCCTCAATCTGATCGAGTTCTGATTGGCCCAGGCAGGCATTATAGTTACGGCACTTACCTCATGGATTTTATAGCGGAACAAACGCGTTCGCGCTTCGGGCTGAACGTGCAGACGGTCGCCTCAGCATTTCCGGACGGCCACTCCTGGGAAAAGTTATGCGAGTGCCGCGCGATGGTGGTCATACCTTATGCGGTGAGCAGCGGATCGTTCTTCGAATACCTCTCGATGGGTATACCACTGTTCTTCCCGTCGCTCCGACTCCTGACCGAGTGGCACTGCTCGAACTACCTGTTAGTCGAGCGCAAGCCATCCCTGAAGCCAATGTGCGCGTCACGAATGGCGGCGGTCATCGAAACGATGCCGGATCCCCAGAATGACTTCGACAGAGACGCGGTTCGCTTCTGGCTGCAATATTCCGACTGGTACCACTGGGATGGGGTCAAATTGTTCGACAGCCTCGATGAACTCGGAGAGATGCTTAGTCATTTCAATAATTTCAATCAAAGTCGCAAGCAGAAAAATCAATCGGCCCGCGATTTCGAAGGTGCAACGCGAGCTTGGTTAAACTTATTGAAATAATATGACTTGTGATTGGTGCGTGAAATTTACGATATCAATGTTGGTCCCTTGTTGCGGAATTATTGATAGGTTTCTGCGGTTACGTTAGCAAAACAATTGAAGCTGAGACACAAGGACTGAAGGTTATCATAGATATGTCGGACAAATACGCCATCGTCATCACGAGTATCAACTACCCGACACGAGCCGTAACCGAGATTGCTCGCGACGCAGGCCGACTGGATGCGCGGTTTGTCATCGTCGGGGACAGTAAAAGCCCACCCGACTTCGCTCAGCCCGGCGCCGCGTATCTAGATCTCGATGCTCAGGCGCGCACCGGTTTCCGCTACGCGGTTGAAGCTCCGGCGCAGCATTATGCCCGCAAGAACGTCGGCTATCTCCACGCGATCGCCGCGGGCGCGACTGTTCTGATCGAGACCGACGATGACAACATTCCGCATCCGGAGTTTTGGAAACCTCGGTCTGCCCGCGTTTCGGCTCGGGTCATTAGCCAGCCGGCCTGGACCAATGTCTACCGCTACTTCCATGATGGATTGGTCTGGCCGCGGGGGTTGCCCCTCGACCAGGTGAACGCGCCTCTGCCCGAGCCGATATCCGCTCAAGACGTCTACTGTCCTATCCAGCAGGGTTTGGCCGACGATAATCCAGACGTCGATGCGATCTATAGGCTCCTCCTGCCCATCCCGTTCCGCTTCAACGAGGCCCCCGCGTTGGCATTGCGAGGTGCCTGGTGCCCCTTCAACAGTCAGAACACGACCTGGTGGCCGGACGCCTTTCCGCTTCTCTACCTGCCCTATCACTGCTCGTTTCGAATGACTGACATCTGGCGCAGCTTCGTTGCGCAGCGGATCGCGTATGCCAACGGATGGGGCGTGTTGTTCCACGCAGCCACCGTCTTTCAAGAGCGCAACGTTCACGATCTGATGCGGGACTTCGCCGAGGAAGTGCCGGGATACCTCCATAATACGGCCATTCGAGACGCCCTCGATCAGGTTGAGGTCGGAGCGGGGATAGCGCATATTCCCGACAACATGCGCGCTTGCTACGAGCGATTGGTGGCACTCGAACTTGTCGGCCGCGGGGAATTGAGGCTTTTGGACAGTTGGCTTGAAGGCCTCTCAGAGGCGACGTCGTCCCGTTTCTAAGGCCGGGTTTTAGGGAAGCGCGGCTGCATCCGATCCTCCCGCCAAACGAGCGGGAGGGCGTTTGTTTCCACGGGCATGAACGGCAATGTTAAAGGATAGCGCGACTGCAGCGAGATAGTTGCAGGCCAGGCGGTCGTAGCGGGTCGCAGCGCGCCGCCGATTCTTGAGATGGCCGGACAGGCGCGCGATCCGATTGCGCCACCGGGAGGCAATGCGGCTATGCTGGAAGGGCACCGTCCGAGTGCCCGTGGACGGGATAGGGCCGGTCACCCGACGGCTCTGGGATGTGCCTGTGGGGGGTTAGATCGTCGTGTGCGGGCCCGGAGGCGGAGAGTGCGTCCTGCCAGCGGCGACCGACCTTGGGACGTGCAGGATGCCGCTGACCACCTGCCAGTCCTCGATCCGAGGTTCGTCTGATTGGCCGTCCGGCAAATGCGGCTCGATCAGCGCCCAGGCCTCATCCGAGAGCCGGTAAAACCGTGCCCTCGCAATCCTCCTGCGCTGAAAACCCCAAACTCACGAAGAGAACGCGAGCGTTGGCAAATGTTTGTCTGAGTCGCCTGCCGGGTGCTGCTAGGCGGCGCTTGCCCGCTCGCCTCGGTGGGATTATCGTTGTGCTAACATGCCGCTAATCAAGCGCTCTTAGCGCTGCGCCCGGAATGGGCTGATCGGGGCAACACGGCTTGGTCGGAAGATGCTGGCGTCTTACACCTCAGATCATCGACTGCGAGAATGCGTGTGTGCCCGACGCTATCGCGCCGCAAATAGGCTATAGGGGCTTGGAAATCCGAGCTTTCGGCAGGGAACGGACGCGTGATGGACGGTCGAGGTCAGACCATTTTCGTGGCGGGCCATCGGGCATGGTGGGCTCGGCGATCGTGCGTCGGCTGCGTGAGCTGGGCCACGAGCGCATCCTCACGGCCGACCGCCAGAGTCTCGACCTTCTCGATCAGGCGGCGGTCCGTCGCTTCTTCGCCGACAACCGCATCGATCAGGTCTACCTTGCGGCCGCCAAGGTCGGCGGCATCCACGCCAACAACACCTATCCCGCCGAATTCATCCACGAGAACCTGCTGATCCAGTCGAACCTGATCGACGCCGCGCACACGCACGATGTCGACCGGCTGCTGTTCCTCGGCTCGTCGTGCATCTACCCGAAGCTGGCCCCGCAGCCGATGCGCGAGGACGCGCTCCTGACCGGGCTCCTGGAGCCAACCAACGAGCCCTACGCGATCGCCAAGATCGCCGGGATCAAGATGTGCGAGAGCTACAACCGCCAATACGGGCGGCGCTACCGCAGCGTCATGCCGACGAACCTGTACGGGCCGAACGACAACTTCCATCCCGAGAACGCCCACGTCCTGCCGGCGCTGATGCGCCGCCTGCACGAGGCGAAGGTCGAAGGCCGCCCGTCGGTCACGGTCTGGGGCACCGGCCGGGCGATGCGCGAGTTCCTGCACGTGGACGACATGGCCCGCGCCAGCGTCTTCGTGATGGAGATGGACGACGGGGTCTACGCGGCCAACACGCGGCCGGACCTGTCGCACATCAATGTCGGCACCGGCGAGGATTGCACCATCCGGGAACTGGCCGAGGCGCTGGCCCGGGTAATCGGCTACGCAGGCCGGCTCGACTTCGACGCCACCAAGCCCGACGGGACGCCGCGCAAGCTGATGGACGTGTCGCGCCTCAGGGCCATGGGCTGGCGGCCGGAGATCGGCCTGGAGGACGGGCTGCGCCAGACCTATGGATGGTTCCTCGAGTACCACGCCTCGATTCGGAGCTGAGTGGTTAAGAATAAATCTGATCTCAGCGCAGCGTCTCTACAGGCTTTTTGGCCGGGCAGCGGAAGAATTTTCTCTGATTATGGTTGTAAGATGCGGATCCTAATCGACGGCGTGTTCTTCCAACTTGCGCAGTCTGGGATTGCGCGAGTATGGAATTCGCTTATTCCTATACTCAATTCTTATCCTGACGTTTCGATCATTCTCGCCGATCGAGGTAACTGTCCCAACATCGTGGGCGTAAAATCCGTTCCGTTTCCAGCATACCATGCGTCCTACGCGGCGGACGATTCTATCCTCCTGCAAAAGCTCTGTGATTTTCACAGGGCCGATATCTTTTTGTCAACCTTCTTCACCACCCCGCTGGAAACTCCGAGTGTTCAAGTGGTGTACGACATGATCCCGGAAAGGTTTTCGTTCGATCTTCGCGACCGTTTCTGGGCCGAGAAGGAAACCGCGCTTTCTTATGCGCGCTGGTTTGTCTGTATTTCGAGGACGACAAAAAGTGATTTGTTGCATCTCTATCCAGAAATATCTCCGAGCAATGTCCGGTTTGAATACCTTGGCTATGATAAGTCTATCTTCGTGCGATCAAGTCCGGCCGAAATCGAGAAATTTTTGAATGCCTATGGGCTTCGGCGGCCATTTCTCCTGATGGTGGGGTCCCGAGATCAGAATAAAGGATATAAAAATGGGAAAATTTTATTTGAAGCGCTGCTCAACTCAGGCAGATGCGATTTAGACGTACTGTGCATAGGCGGCGAAGAGAAATTTGACGAGCAATTGATCGCTGAAATCGGAAATCAATTTCGTGTGATGCGCATCGAGGCGACCGACCAGGAACTTGCACATGCCTACTCAGCGGCCCGAGCGTTCATCTATCCCTCCCTCTATGAAGGATTCGGGCTGCCAGTCGTAGAGGCCATGGCTTGTGGTTGCCCCATCGTCACAACCAACAAGGGCTCTCTGGCCGAGATTGCCAGAGAACCGGCATGCATAATTGTTGAGCCTGACTCCGTCGACGATATGATCGGCGCACTCACGCTGCTCGACGACGAGAGCCGCAGAGAAGCAATGCGCGCGGCCGGCTTGAGGGACTGTCTTCAGTATAATTGGAACGACATTGGGCGGGCGCTCTTTGACGCATGTTGTGACGCGTTAAAGGATGCAAAGCAGGGTGAACGCCAAGGCTTTTACGATAAATGGACGCTTCTTCGATCTATCCAATCTCAAGTTAATACCAAAGCAATATTCTGAAAAGCGCCGCTGATGGCAGTCAAGGGTTGAGGAGCCATTTGATGCGCCCCGGCGAGCCGGTGGTTTAGGACTGGGGGAAGCGACCCGCCGTTGATCCATTACTGCGCCGAAATGCGGTCGTGGGCTGCACGTCGTGCATCCTGGATAGGCTGCAACCCGCAAATAGTTGGCTCCATATGTCTCTCACAGCGCTGCGGATACTTTCACGCCCTGGCTTGCAAGTCTTAAGGAGCGGCCATGACCTCCCTCCGGTTGGCTTGGTTCGATTAGGGAGCCTGCCAGCACGGTGAGACATGGCCATGTGGGGCCGTTATAATGTTTAATGCGAGCTCCAGATACGGATTGGAGTTGCTCGCGCCGATTATCTCGAAAAGACTATCGTCGTACAGGAAGCGCTGGATCGCCGTCCATTATACCAACTCAGCTATGGCCAACCTCCGAGCTTCCCGCTAAATCCCATGTAAATTTGCGCTGCTGGGCAGCGTCCATGTGGCGGATCCGAATTATGTCAGGTACTCCAAGTTGCTCCCTTTTAGTTAGAACCTACGCCGACGATGCGCAGAGGCTCGAGTTCTTATTAAAATCAATTGATAAGTATTGCAAAGAACTTGATGAATACGTCGTAGTCTGTCGCGAGCGGTGCCGGTCGGCAATAGAGCCGATTGTTTCGCGTTACAGTCGTTTCAAGTTTTCAATTTGCCCAGACTATGATTTCGACTACATAGGTCAGCAGATAACAAAATTGAGGTCTCATATTTATACGAATTGTGACTTTGTCCTTCATGTCGATAGCGATTGTATATTTATCAAACCATTCGATTTGGCTTCGCATTTTTTCAATGGGTTGCCTGTGCTTTATCACAGGGAGTATGACTATTTCTACCGAGAAAAGGTTGAGATGCCGTGGCAATATATTACATCAAAATTTCTGTGTCGGCAGGTCGATTTCGAGTTTATGGCGCTGTTTCCGCTTATTTATCCGCGGAGATTGTATGTCGATCTCGAGGAATGGTTTAGTGGCACTCACGGTTTCGGATATGAGGGCATTGAACCGCGGCTGAAACTCCGTCACGAATTTTCTGAGTTCAATCTTATGGGGGCGTTTAGTTACTATAGGCCTACTGATACGCCGGCTTATCATATTCATTTGAATTGGGGAGATTGCAATCCTGAACATTTTGTCAAACAATATTGTCTTAGTGGCGAACGAGCTGATCGGTCGGCGGGTAGTGAGGAGATTTTAGAAATTGAGCGAATAATCGATCTTTAGAAAGTCAAATAAGGTCACCTACACGCTTTATCGGCCGCAGAGTTTGATCCTCCGGCGGTCGGTGGGCCTGTCAGCTGCCTTGACGCGCGGCCCGTTGCGGTCGTAGCAGCCGGGCATCTTCGGGACGGGACGGGTTCATGACGGCCAAGCGAGCGCTGATCACGGGTGTGACGGGCCAGGACGGCGCCTATCTGGCGCAGCTGCTGCTGCAGAAGGGCTACGCCGTCACCGGCATCGTGCGGCGCTCCAGCCATGCCGGCGTGTTCGACCACCGGTTGAAGTGGCTCGGCATCCTCGACGATGTCGAGCTGGTCGACGGCAACCTGCTCGACCTCTCGGCGCTGATGCGCATCGTCCAGGCCGCCAAGCCCGACGAGATCTACAACCTCGCCGCCCAGTCCTTCGTGACCTCGTCGTGGCAGCAGCCGCTTCTCACCGGGCAGGTGACCGGCCTCGGCGCCGCGCACATGCTGGAATGCCTGCGCTCGGTCGCCCCCAGGCGCGCTACTACCAGGCCTCGACCTCGGAGATGTTCGGGCTGATCCAGGAGGCCAAGCAGAGCGAGTCGACGCCGTTCTACCCGCGCTCGCCCTACGGTGTGGCCAAGCTCTACGCCCACTGGATGACCATCAACTACCGCGAGAGCTTCGGGCTGCACGCCTCGAACGGGATCCTGTTCAACCACGAGAGCCCGCTGCGCGGGGTCGAGTTCGTGACCCGCAAGGTCACGGACGCGGTGGCGCGGATCAAGCTCGGCACGCAGAAGGAGCTGCGGCTCGGCAACATCGACGCCAAGCGCGACTGGGGTCACGCCCGCGACTACGTGCAGGCGATGTGGCTGATGCTGCAGCAGGACCGCCCGGACGATTACGTGATCGCCACCGGCCGGACCACGACGGTGCGGGACATGTGCGCGATCGCGTTCAAGCATGTCGGCCTGACCATGGACGACCACCTCGTCATCGACCCGGCGCTGTTCCGGCCCGCGGAGGTGGAAGTGTTGCTCGGCAACCCCGCCAAGGCGAAGGCGACCTTCGGCTGGGAGGCCGAGACCAGCCTGGAGGCCCTGATCACCGAGATGGTCGACGCCGACATCAAGCGCCTCAGCGCCAACGCCTGAGACGGCTGCCTACGATGTCTCATTTCACCATCCAGATACACCCGATGATCCTGTGTGGGGGGACGGGGACGCGGCTGTGGCCGGCGTCGCGGGAGAGCATGCCCAAGCAGTTCGCCCGGCTGGTGGATGCCGAGCGCTCGACCTTCCAGGCGACGCTGGCGCGGGTGTCGGACGCGTCCGTCTTCGCCAAGCCCACGGTCATCGCCTCGGCCGAGGCCCGCTTTATCGTCGCCGAGCAGCGCGACCAGCTGGGTCTTGCCGCCGACATCCTGCTGGAGCCGCAGGGCCGCGACTCGGCCGCCGCCGTGGCGGTGGCCGCGCTGCATGCCGCCGCCGCCGACCCGCAGGCCGTGGTGCTGATCCTGGCCGCCGACCACGTCGTGCCCGACACGGAGGCCTTCGTCGACGCGGTGCGGCGCGCGGCCGCCGGCGCCCAGGCCGGCTACACCATGACGCTCGGCATCGAGCCGGACCGGCCCGCCACCGATTACGGCTACATCCGCCGGGGCGAGCCGATCGCCGAGGCGCCCGGCGCGGCCCGGGTCGCCCGCTTCGTCGAGAAGCCCGACCGGGCCGGCGCCGAGGCGCTGATCACGGACGGCGCCCTTTGGAACTCGGGCTACTTCCTGTTCCGCGCCGACCTGATGCTGGCCGAGCTGGAGGCGTTCGTCCCCGAGGTGCTGGCGGCCGCGCGCGCGGCGCTGGAGGCGGCGGTGACCGACCTCGACTTCGTGCGCCTCGATGCGGCGGCCTTCGCCCGGGCGCCCAAGATCTCGATCGACTTCGCGGTGATGGAGCGGACCGCCCGGGCCGGGGTGCTGCCGGTGTCGTTCTCGTGGTCGGATGTCGGCACCTGGGACGCGGTCTGGCAGGTGCTGGACCACGACGCGGAAGGCAACGCCGTGCGGGGCCGGGTGTCGCTGATCGGCACGAAGAACAGCCTCGTGCACAGCCAGGGCGAGGGCCTGACCGCGGTGGTGGGCCTGGAGGACGTGGTGGTGGTCTCCACCCCCGACGCGGTGCTGGTGGCCTCCAAGGCGCATTCGGGCCAGGTGAAGGATCTGGTCAACGCCCTGCGGGCCTCGGGCGCACCGGAGGCGGACGCGCATCTGCGGATGTACCGGCCCTGGGGCTGGTACCAGCGGATCGACATCGGCGAGCGCTTCCAGGTGAAGCGGATCCAGGTGGTGCCGGGCGGACGCCTGTCGCTGCAGAAGCATTACCACCGGGCGGAGCACTGGGTCGTGGTGCGCGGCACCGCCGAGGTGACGATCGACGACCGGGTGGTGCTGGTCCACGAGAACGAGGCGGTCTACCTGCCGATCGGCTCGATGCACCGGCTGGCCAATCCGGGGAAGATCCCGCTGGAGCTGATCGAGGTCCAGGTCGGCTCCTACACCGGCGAGGACGACATCATCCGCGTCGAGGACATCTACGGACGCTGAGCCAGCTGCCGCGCTCGGGGCCGTGCAGACCGAAAACCTCCCACTAGCCGGCTGCGACAGCGTAGCCGATCGCCGCCCGAGATGCGCCCGGCCCGATTCGCCGACCAAGGCGAGGCTTCTGATCTGGATCGCAAAGGCAGCCCCATGCGTCTGCTGCACCCGTTCATCGTCCTCGCCCTCGTGGCCGGGCTCAGCCTGCCGCCCGGGCAATCCCAAGCATCGCCGGAGCAGCAAGGGCCTGCGCGGAACAAGGACCCGGACGGGGCCTCACGCGCGGTCAGGCCCTTGCTCCTGACCGATTTTGGGGCGGTTTCGGGGCGGGACTCGACCGCTGCGCTCCAGGCCGCGCTCGACGCCTGCGGCGTCACGGGGCGGCCGGTCCTCGCGCCGGCCGGGACCTATCTCTTCTCCGGGACCGCCGCGTGGCCGACGGCTTCCGGCCAGAACTGCCCGGGCCTCTCCGGCGAGGGCGACAAGACGCTGTTCGTGCTCGCGAACTACAACGGACCGGTTATCCGCGCGACCGTTCAGGCGAATGTCCCGCAGACCGGACGCACAATCGCCCATATCAACACGCAGGCGCAGTGGCCATCCGCGGCTGCGTCCCACGATCGCGCGGCCCTCATCGACATCGAAGGCGCATCCCCGGGCTGGAGTTACGGCCATTTCCGGGACCTGGGCGGCTACGCGATCGACCACATCGTGAAGATCGATACGGATCCGGGCGCCAAGTCGGGGGACGGGTGGGAAAGCTACTCTGGCTGGAACGACTTCTCCGATCTCTACGGTGGGCCTGGCAGCCAGGGCATCCGGCCGGACAGCTTCCTTCTCTACCCGCGCGGATCCTCGACGGGGAACACCTACACGAATTTCCGCGGCGCCCCGAAGCGCGCCTTCCTCCGCTACGAGGGGCCGGGTTTCGTCGTCGGCGACATCGTGGTCACGGCGGGTCAGCTGGGCGGCGGCCGGGTCATCTCGATCGGCCCGAACACGACGTTCAACCGCAACATCGTCGTCGACGGGACACAGGTCGACGCGGGATCGACCGAGGTCTTGGCGTGGGACGGCGGCCCGACGCCCCCCTCCCGCGTCATGGCGCGTGGCTCGTTCGGGGGATCCGCGCCCTGGTCGGGCGTGCCACCGCTCGGACATAGCGCGGTCGACGATCTCGGCGGGTCGGGATGGAGTGCGGGCGCCCACATCGTCGAGCACGGCCGGACGGCTGACGGCGGCGCTGCCACCAACGTCGCGGAACTCTGGAAAGTGACGATCGCCCCGCGTTCCATGACGCGCATCGAGGTCTCGGTCACCGGTTCCGCCGGAACCCTGGGCGCTGGCGGCGTGATCAGCACCTTCGACGTCGCGTGCGGCGCGCGCGGCGCGATGCGGACTGTGTTCGTCAGCGGAAATCAGATCTCGGCCGACGCGACGGCCGGCGTGCCGCCAGGATGGCCGACGATCGCCACGGCCGAAGGCACAGATCCGGCTGGAAACTGCGTCCTGACCCTGACGGCGCGCTGGCGGGGCGACGGCGCATCCGATCTCGAAACGAACATCCTGGCGCGCCACGGCCGGATGAAGGTGCAGCGCGGCGCGCAGGTCGGCCTCTGAGCGCCTCCGCGCCGCGCCGGTAGGGCGGACACGTCCCGAAGGCGTACCGCTGCGGAGCGGCCTCAGGATAGGCCCAGTTCCCGGGAGCGGAGATGAATTAGGTTATGCTAATAGATCTTCGCGCCCTCCTTTGGTCCGCTCGTGTACGTGAGTCCGCCCTCCTCAACGCATAGCTAATCGAGCGGGTACCGGCACGGCAGCGCAGCATGGTTATTGCCGAGGGGTGCGAGATCCAGATCCGGGCGCGCAAAGCGGCCCTAGTGGCCTGAGTTAGAAGAGGTTTGACAGTTTAGTCGGGTTTGCGGATCGTTAGGTGCTTCCTGATGGAGGTGCGCCATGTCGCGTGGTCCAAAGGTCGTCTCTCTCGATCTCAGCGAGCAGGAGCAGGGTGAGATCCAGCGCCTGCTGCGCCGACACGGGACCGGGCAGGCGCTGGTTTCGCGCCTGCGTATCATCTTGGCCTGTGCCGAACCGGGCGCGACCAACCTGGGGGTGGCTAAGGCGCTGGGGGTCACCCGCCAGACGGTGGCGCTGTGGCGGGCCCGCTTCGCCGCGCATCGGCTGGAGGGGCTGGTCGATGCACCACGCTCCGGAGCGCCCCGCAGCATCGACGATGAGGCCGTCGAGCGCCTTGTCGCCCTCACTCTGGAAGAGGCACCGGCCAACGCCACGCACTGGAGCACCTGCACGATGGCGCGCCGTACGGGCATGAGCCAGAGTGCGGTGTCACGCATCTGGCGCGCCTTCGGTCTGCGGCCGCACCAGGCCGACACTTTCAAGCTCTCCGCGGATCCCGCGTTCGTCGAAAAGGTGCGCGACGTCGTCGGCCTCTACCTCGCTCCACCCGATCGCGCGCTGGTGCTGTGCGTCGACAAGAAGCCGTAGATCCAAGCGGTGCAGGGTACGGCTGCAGCCTTTCCCCTCCGGCCGGGCCGGGCCGAGTGCGTGACGCACGACTATCGCCGGCATGGCACGCTCGACCTGTTTGCCGCCCTCGACGTGAAAGCCGGAACGGTGATCGGGAGCTGCAAGCCGCGTCATCGCAGCGTCGAGTTCCGCGCCTTTCTGGAGCAGGTCGAGAGCAGCGTCGCACGCGATCTGGAGGTGCATCTCGTGCTCGACAACCTAATGACGCACAAGACGACCCTGGTGCATGACTGGTTGGTCCAACACCCGCGGTTCCACCTCCACTTCACACCGGCGAGCGCGTCGTGGCTCAACCTCGTGGAGTGCTGGTTCTCCGTTCTGAGCCGGCGTCGGCTGGAGCGCGGTGCGTTCACCAGCACAGAGGATCTGGAGGCCGCGATCCGAGACTACATCACTGAGACAAACGCTCATCCCAAGCCATTCGTCTGGACCAAGTCAGCCGACGCGATCTTGGCCAGTATCGCTCGCTTCTGCACGCGGACTTCTAAATCAAACCACTAGAGCATGATCGTCAGCATGTGATCGAGGGCGTGGGTGAACGTCTCGTGATCGGATGGTTCTGCGTCAGCATCAGCTCCCTATGCCTGATATGCGTCTGCAGAAAATAGACCACCTTGACGTCCCGTCTGGGCCTCGCGCCCCGCAGGAATATCGAGGCTCTGCGCGACCCGATCCTTGAAGTTGAAGAGGATCTGCCACGTCGTAGGCTTCGATGATCTCGTAAGCGCTCGCGCCGCCTGCGAAGAGCGCGTCGATCGGCTCCGCGTTCTGCACGGTGCCCTCGTGATACAGCGGCCAGAGGCCATCATTGTAGATGTCAGGGAAGCGAGATCTTGCGCGCGTAGGACATCACCTTGTCCTCGCCAGCCACGGTCGAAAACAGCCCCTGGCTTGCTCCCAGGGCTCATAGATGTAGATGTCGGCCAGAGTTGTCGCGCGAATGAAGCCGTCATAGCTGTCTTCGCCGCAAGTGATTTTATAATTATTGAAATTTTTGATCTGATTTTCGAAAATGTCGCGTGTCAGCGCCGGACGATTTTCTTGACACCGATACCCTGGCAGTTCGCATAGATGACGACACGCATGGCCCGTTCCGGCTTCCAGGCTTCGATCACGTACGGATGATGGCGGTCGATGGGCCCATCTCCGGCCCACGATAGTCAAAATACCTCTCGCTGGCGATGCAGGCCGAGCGGTCGAGCGTGAGGATCGCGGGGCGCAATCCGCCGGGACGCCGGTGCTTTGCTGACCGTCGAGGCCGCCCGCGCCTCAGCCGTCGCAACCGGGTTGATGGGGACGGATCGCGCGTCGCAGCTCGGGGATGGCCCGCGCGGAGCGGTGGCGGAGAGAGGCGCTGCGCCGGCCGGTTCCCGCCGCCGGGCTGGGACCCGCGCGATCTGGGCCGTTTCCGGCCGCAGGCAAGGCAAGCCAGGGCGACTTGCACGCGAACTGCCTGCCCGCGATCCAGCGAGAATCGCGCGGGCGCTTGACGACCCTAGGGTTGCCGAGCACGTGGGGTGATCGTCGAAGCCGAGATGCAGCCGCGCCACGCACGACATCCCGAACGGCCGAACGCATCGCCGGTGCGCCGCGGCCTCCAGCGCGTTGAGGATGAAGGATCATGGGTCCAGCTATCAGTATGGATACGGCAGTCGTAACCTGCCGTCGCGATCTGGGACTCCTGAGCCTCATGCTCAAGAGTTACTCCCGGTTCTGCCGGACCGAGGGGTCTCTGTTGATCTTCCACGATGAGGACGATGGCGACGCGATCCGCCGGATGGACCTGCCGCCCCGACATCGGCTCATCGCGAAGCAATCCCTGGGGATTCCCGGCGACGACTTCCGGCGTCAAATGGCGATCAAGCTGAACATCGATCTCTACAGTGACAAGGACTACGTCTGGGTCATTGACTCGGATTACCTGCTGCTGGATTTCGTCAGCGAGAGCGATTTTTTCGCGCAGGGTCGGCCGATCTGGCTCATGCGTCCCTGGGACAACGAACCGAGCCTGCGGTGGCGGAAGCCGACGGCGGACGTGCTCGGCTTCGATCCGCCGCATCAGTTCATGGACCGAGCGCAATACGTCTTCGCGCGCCCTGTCCTGCAGCGCATCCGGGAGGCGATCCCAAGGGAGAAAATTTTCCATCCGGGCATGCCGCCGAGCGAGTTCATGATCTACGGCGCGTTCGCGCACCGCTATACGAACGATGCCTATGAATGGCGCTTCGTCGACGATGCCGCGCCGTCCCTCAGTTACGAAGTGAACCAGCGGCCTCCGACCTACGCCGAGTTGGACCCGCATGTCGGACTCTCGGCCGCGGCGGGCAGCAAATACTGCGTTTTCTGGTCCTATTGGATCCTCTCCGAGATCAAGATGGTGGAGTTCCTCAGGGATGCGTGCGCGGCGCATGGGATCGACGATGCCGGCCTGAAGGCACATCTCGATGCGGAACTCACGGCTTCGCGTGACCGGCTGATCGAGCGCCTGTGCGCGGATCGGGAGGCAGTCGATGCCGACCGCCGTGCGAAGGACGAGGTGATCGAGCGATTGTCCCGCGAGATCGTGGCGATCAATGAGGACCGGTCGGCCAAGGATGAACTGATCAATCGTCTGGTCAGGGAAATCGACGTGATCAATGACGATCGCGAAAAGAAGGACCACGTCATCAGGGTGCTCAGCGGCGGCCAGTAGCCAGCACCCGAGCGGGCAGGCCCCGGGCGCCCGGGCCGGCGCGGGAGGTCTGGCTGCCCTCAGATCTCCGCGAACGCGCCGGCCAAGAGGAGCGGCCGGACCGTCCGGTACGTTTGCCCGAAGGCCAGCTTCAACAGCACGTCGGACCGGACGAGACAGCATCCGACGGGCACGCCGGGATCCCGCACCACGCGGCCGAGTGACCGCACGCGAGAGCGATCAAGGAGCAGCAGGGCCGTCTGCGACCAGGAAATCCTGGGGGCGATAACGATGTCGGCCCCGGGCCGGGCGCGGATCGACGTGCAGATGCGTTCGAGATCGTGGTCCTGCGAGAAGGCCGGATTCGAAACCAGAAGCGACCACGCGCCCGAGGCGATCTCGGCGAAGGATTGCAGAGACGCGACCTTGTCGACGGCATCCCCGAGAGGCCGGACCTTGATCCGTGCGTCAGAGCCCCTGTAGGACATCGCCGTGTCGATCACGTCGGGATCGAGCCGGGACGACACGATCAGGCAAATCTCACAAGCGAGGGATCCGATCGACAGGACATCCTCGACGAACCGTGCGAGTTCGGCCGATCGGCAAGAAGTCAGATCGACGAAGATACTGACCCGATGCTGGGCGTCCGTCGGATCCTGTTCGGCATCCGGCGTAGCGGCACGCGCGGGAGCCGGGGCCGCGCTGTTGCCGGACAGGTGCCTGACGAAGGCGGGGAGGTCCGCCTCGAAACGCAGCTGCGCGACGCGGTCGGCAATGGCGCGGCCGATTCGCTCCGGCGAGAGGATCTCCTGCACGTGCCGCGCCGCACGCGAACCGACGGCTTGCGCCGCCGACGGATTGTCGGCCACGTAATTCATGAGCTCGCTCAGGTGAGGCACGCTCGGATCCGCCCACACGCTCCCAGTCTCGTAGGGGAAGGGAGCCTGGCCTGTCCTGACCAGCTCGTATCTCACCAGGAAGCTGCAGTCCTCAAGGGTGAAATCCGTGTTCCCCGAGTACGACGTGGCGATGACCGGTTTGCCGTCCCGCATATACTCGGCGATGTTGAGGCCGAATCCTTCCGCGCGGTGCGCGGAGACGAGGCAGTCCGTGCTGTCCAGCAGGTTCTGGAGGGCCGCCGGCGTTAGGAGATCGGAGACGACGTGGATATTCCGGTCGGGGGCGATCGCGCGCAGCAGGTCATCGACCTCGGCGCGGTTGTAATGCGCGGAGTGGAATTTGAGGAGAAGATGGACATCCTCGCGGTGCGCAAAGCTGGCTCGGAAGGCCGCTATGACGGCCTGCGGGTTTTTCCGCTCGAGCTGGCTGCCGACGTCGAAGACGCAGACGAAGACGAACCCGTCCGGTCTGTTCCAGACCTTCGGAGCGTCGGCCGGGTCCAGGCGCGGGGTTAGGGCGGGCCTGATGGTCGTCACCGGGAGGGGGGACACGGTTGCGATCGCGTCCCGATTGAAGTCGCTCAGCGCCCAGATCTCATCGAGATTCTCGAACCTGTCCTGCCAGTCCGGCCGGAAGGTGCTGAGTTCCCAGGCCCAGATCGCGATGTTGTAGGCATCGTCAAATAAGGTCTGCCCGAACTCGGACATGAATTGCTTGATGCCGATCGCGTTGACTTGGATGACGTTGATCCGATAGGGCGCCGCCGGCTCCGCGTCCTGCGGATCGATGTGAAAATGTCCGTCGAAATACTCGTAATTGACGAGGCGCAGCGGCAGGTTCGCGGCCCGAAATGCGGCGCGGTATCCCCGTGCCGCGGCGCCAAGTCCGCTCTGCGAGGACAGGGGCGCATAGAAGTTCACGCCCAGCGGCCGGCCCAACAATCTGGCGATGCAGGTGCGCCGCCGATACGCCGGCCCTTCGCCGATCGTCCGGCCCTCCCGGCGCCCGTGCTGCAGCCAGTGGTCATGCGCTGCGTTCAGATCATGGCCGAACGCCGCCTGAAGGTCCGGGTGCGCGTTCAGGTATGTGATGGGATTGAACGCCGACGCGGGCGACCAGACGGACGTCCCGGCGGCCGCCAGATCCCGCAGATGCTTGCCGATGGTCGGCCGCAGGCCTTCGGTCTCCTCGCGCCTGCCCAGCGCTTTCCAGTGCTCGTCGGCAGACTTGAATGTGCCATCCGCGATGGCGCGCCGGACGTCGGGGTTCAACGCGAGATAGAGATCCTCGTCAAAGGCGTGCGGCATGCGGGTTCCTGTGACTGGGAGCCGGGAGGCTTCGAGGGAGCGTCGACGGGGCCCGCTCCGGCCGGAGGCCGGGCATGTGCGTCGTGCGCAGAGGCCCGCCGGATCCGGCGCCTCATCGCTGCGGCCCGAATCTCAGACGCTGGCCGCGTCGACCGGCCTTTTCACCTCGCGCGTCGCCACCGGTATCGGAGTGCGCCGGGGGTGGGCGGGCCGCCCCCCACTCGAGTCCGGCGCCGCAGGTTGCACCCTAAGGGGCTGATGCGAGACGTCTGAGGCATGACTGCACCACCTCGTACCGCGATTTCCCGCCGTCCTGCTCGGCGTCAAAGCCGGGCAGAGCGTGGAAGAAGTCGGATTCGGTGCTGGTTAGATGTTCCGAGACGAGCTGCCTACAATATCGCTTCGTGATGTCGTTCGCCTCCGCGATGCCGCGGGTGTCCGGCCGTGTCGATAAACCTTCAGGATTGACGTAATACGCGACATGTGGAACGTTCGATTTGAAGAAAGTCTTTCCTGCAACTTGGCACCGCATCCAGAACTCGTAATCGCCGGCTGATTTGTAGTTCGTGTCGAACAGGCCGAGTTCGTCGTGGAGGCTCCGCCGCCACATGGGGGCGTTGTGCGGGCTGTTGAACTCCAGCAGGTTATAGCGGCTCACGACCGGCAGATTCGTCGCGAAGCCGCAGCGGCGGATATCGTCGAAGCTGAGATCGCGTTCCATCGCGTAGAACACGTCCTGATAGACCACATCGACGAAGGGCAGAGTCTGGAGCGCTGCGGCCTGGATCTCCAACGACTCGGCGGCACGGCAATCATCCAGGTTCGCGTTAGTGAGGAATCGGCCGGTGCTCTTCTCTACGGCGTAGTTCCACGCATCGTAGATCCCGATCCTGTAGTCGATCCGATGATAATGGATGTTGGCGTGCTTGGCCTGATAGGGCCGTATGATGCTGATCTCGTCCTCTGGTGAGGCAGCATCGACGATGATCAATTCGGAATCTTCGAAGATCGTCTGTGACGTGATATTTTCCATGAAATTCTTGATATATTTGGCCCCTTTGTACATGCTTGTGATGATGCTGACTTCCGGTTTAGCCGAACGGGAGTACGGCAACCGGGGATGGCGACGTGTCGTGTCGAAATCGGCCTTCGGGTCACCCCGTAGCCGATCCCGCCGCTCGCGCCACCGGTCGATCGTCAGGTTCTCTCTCTCGCCGTACAGATGCGCGACATGGGCTTGCGCGAGCCCGAACTGCGCGCGAGTCGGGTTTAGCTTCTCGACCGCCGCGTAGTTGAAAAAGCTCTCGATCAGGTCCTTCCGCCCGACTGTCTTCTGCACAAGCGCGTTCGCGTAATGCTCGACCTCCCGGGGGGTGGCGCCGCGGCCGAAGGCGATCTCGAACAAGAGCTGCACGAACTGACCCTCCGGCAGGAGAGCCAGATCCGGCCGGTGCCGCAGCTTCTGGGCCTCCTCCCCGAACTCGATCGTCTCAATAATGTCGCTGAGGCGGCTGCCCTGCGCCTTGAGCGCCATGTATTTCAGGTACTCGTCGTCCCGAGGCGCCCGACCCAGAAACCGGTCATGGAACATCAGGAGATAATCGCGAAAGTCGGCTTCGGACAGCGCGACCGTGCCGTCCGGGGTCGCTGATGACAGCGCCGGCGCCGCCTGTCCCGCGAGGTCGCGGCTGCCTTCCAGGGCGGCCTGAATCGAGCTGTAATCGAGCCCCAATTTCAACTTGCGATGCCAGGCCTTCTTTTCAGGCCCGGTGGCGTCGCGCCCGGTGGTGGCGAAGAAGATCTTCCGGAGCAGAGCCTCGAAGATGGTCTGCGGTTCGTTCCGATATTCCTCCGCGAGGGCATTCGGCGCCCGGCCTTCCTGCACCCCGAAAGCCAGGTAGTGCTCGACGGGGTCGCGGCCGGCTTGGGCGATGTCTGGATAGCGCCGCAGGTACCAGGCCACGTCGATCCGGTGCGCCAGGAGCCGTTGAACCTCGGCGGCCTCGTTGGGGAACCGGCCCTCGAAGCGCCCCTTCAGGATGTAGTGGTCGATCGGGTCCTGGGCCGCGTCGATCTCACCCGCATAGCGCTCCCGGTACCAGACAGGATCGACTTGCGTCCGCAGCACGGCGCGCTCCTCGGCAACCGCGTCAGGAAAGCGGCCCTCCGCTTGGCCGAAGCGGAGATAATGATCTACTGGGTCCATGTCCCCAGCGCCGACATCGGGGTAGCGCTCTCGGTACCAGACCGGATCGACCTGGGGGCGCACGACTGCGATCTTCTCGGTGGCCGCGTCGGGGAAACGGCCCTCCGCCCGGCCGTAGGAAAGGTAGTGGTCGGCGGGATCCATGTCGCTTGCGGCAACGTCGGGATAGCGCTCGCGGTACCAGACCGGATCGACCTGGGCGCGTAGGCTCGCGGCGTCCTCTGCCGCCGCATTCGGGTACCGGCCTTCGGCTCGGCCGTAGGACTTGTAGTGATCGGCCGGGTCTTGGCCCGCCGCCGCGACGTCCGGGTACCGCGACAGGTACCAGGCCGTATCGACGTATCCGGGCGCGTCAGGAGGATGGGTGTTAGGCATGGGTTCGACTCTTGGCAGGACGGGGCAATCGGTCTGAGCGGAAGGGGGCGCGATCCGTCGCGGGCGGTCTGCCTAAAGTATGTGGATGCGGTCGATGGCTTTCAGGACCTGGGCAGCCGGGACTCGGTAATTCGCATGGAAATGGTGTACCGCTTCGCCCGCCACCGTAGTACCGCGAATAAAAACCAGTCTTGCCTGACTCGACTCGATCATACTGGTGTATCCGCGAAAATTGAACGACAGATTTTCATGAATAAGAGCGATAACTTGCGCCTGATGATTGCAGAAAATGCAGTTAGTCAGCGCAGAACTTGCTGATCCGACGATTGTGTCGGCCGTGTGATAGATTTTGACCTGATCGACGAAGGACAGTGTCTCGGGATAGACCACCTCGAAACCCTGCCGGGTCAGCACTTCGATGATCTCCGCCTCGTTGAGGAGCTGGCGCTGCGCGAAGCCGCGGCGAGAGAGAACGATCTTGCGCCCTGACGGCCGCAGGTCGACACCGCGGGAGGCGAGCCGGTCCAGCACCGCGCGCCGCATGCCCGCCAGGACATCCTTCGGCCAGATCGCGTCGTAGACCGGCATGCCGGGCCGTGAATCGAACGGGAAGAAGGTCGGCACCGGGGCGACGCCGAGCTCGCGGAACCGCGTCGCCTGTGCCGACAGCGGCAGAATCGGCCGATCGCGCTCGTCGAGCAACTCGACGATCTGCCGATGCGTCTCCGGCATGTGGTCGTCGATGCAGATCGGGAAGTCCGCGGGGCAGGCGGGATCGTTGAACCAGAGCATGCGCGGCACGAACTCGAGCAGCCAGTGGCCATAATTCTTGCTCTGGAGCCCGAACATCATCAGCCCGGCATCGAGCGTGCGCGTCTCGGCCGGCTCCTCGACCAGGGCCCGCTTCGCGCCGTAGACGGCCGTCATGATCTGGTCGGGGTTTACCCCGTCCTTGATGTCGGCGATGCCGCTGAGCGGGTGGGCGGCGAGATCGTAGATCAGGCGGTTGCCTTGAAGCACGAGATTGCTGCGCGGGAAGGTCAGGCAATCCTTGAACCGCGCGATGTATTGCGGCGGCGCGTCGAGGGATCCGCACGCTGAGGTCAGCGCCACCGGCCCTTCGAGAAAGGCGATCTCCGGCTCGGCAATCCGGCGGGCCCCGAGCAGCTCCCGGTATTCGCCTTGCCCGTCCGCGGCCGCTTGGCGGGCGGACACAATGTCGTAGATCCGCAGCGGCCCGAGCCCCAGGACGTGCCGCGTCCGTTCGTGGAGCGTCTGCGCCTCCTCGTGCCGGCCCGCCTCGGCCAGGGCGTTCATCTGCAGGATGCGCAGGTTCCGGATCTTGCGCTCAAGGGTGTCGCCGTCGATCGTCAGCGCCTGACCGCCCAGCTGGTCCCGCGCGATCCGCGCGAGCAGGTAGCTGCGCACCGCGCCTTCGGCGTCCCCGGCGAGTTCGTAGTCCCAGGCGATGTGGATGAGCGACGGGTCGTTCTGCCCGTGATCCCCGGCGGCCGCCTTCGCCGCGCGCAACTCCTGGAGCAACCCTTCCACCGGATCGAACGCCTTGCGGCGGCAGAGATCGAGGATGCGGGTTCGGATGGCGGCGAGCCGATAGGCCGCTGCGGGTGCAGGCGTCACCCGGGCCGCGAGGTCGTAGGCACGCGCCGCGAGGTCGAGCCGGTTCTCGCCCATGAACCGGAAAGCCAGCGTGGCGAGGTGCTGCGCAGCGACCGCCGGTCGGCTGTTCGTGAGTGCGGACAGGCCGTCCTCGATCGCGTCGAGCGCAGCGGCGCCGTTCGAGGGATCGGCCTGACTCAGGATACGCCGAAAATCGCCTTGCATCGTCCTCGACCGTTCCTCTCGGCCCGGGCCCACCGTCGCCGCTCAGCGGGCCGCCAGAGACCGCTCCACGCTGCCGCAGACCGCATCGATCTGCGCCGGCGTGATCGCCGGGAAGAACGGCACCCCGATGGCGCTCGCGGCCGCCGCGGCGGTCCCCGCCAGCCCGTCGTGCCGGCAGGTCGCGAAGGCGGGGTGCGCCTGACAGCCGGTCCCGTACCAGCGCCGCCACTGGATCCCGTCCGCGTCGAAGCCTGCCGTCACCGCATCGGCGGTGCCGGGCTCGAACAGGGCGGTGATCGTCATGGTCAGCCAGTCCCTGCCGAAGCCCGGCTGCATGCGCACGCCGATCCGCTCGAAGCCCGCGACATAGGCGAGGGATGCGTCCCGCAATTGCTGGATGCGCGCCTCGAGCCCGTCGAACACCGCCAGTCCGACCGCGGCGGCGTATTCCGAAATCCGGTAATTGCCGCCCCGCACCTCCGACACGCGGCTGCTCGCCGAGAAGCCGAAGCCCGTCATGGCGGTGGTCTGGGCGACCAGATCGGTGTCGGTGGTGAGGATCGCCCCGCCCTCCCCGATCCCGAGCGCCTTGGTGGCGTGCAGGCTCACGCAGATCGGCTGCGCGCCCACGCGGTGCAGGTTGAGCGTGGCGGCGGCGGCGTCGAACACCACCGGGATGCCGTGCGCCGTCTCGAACGCTTCCCAGGCGGCGACGTCGATCGGCGCGCCGTAGGGGCTGACCACCACCACGGCGGCGACATCGCCCCCGGCCGCCGCCAGGGCCCGGGCGGCAATGGCCGGCGTCAGCGCCAGCGTCTCGGGATCGACATCCGCGAAGAACGGCTCCAGGCCGACATTGACCGCCGCATGCGCGGTGGCGACGAAGGTGTAGGCGGGCATCAGGCAGAGCCGGCCCTTCCGACCGGCGATCCGGTAGCGCAGGGCGAGCTCGATGGCCGTCGTCCCGCTGCCGGTGATCGTCGCCGCCACCGGCGCGCCGTCGGCGCGCTCCGAGACGAAGCGGCAGAGCGTCTCGGTGAACGCCCGGGAGAGCGGACCGTAATTGCTGTAGATGTGCGACTGATCGATCCGGCGCAGATACGGGACGATGGCATCCGTCTCCGGCAGGCTTGGAATGAGCACGGGGATCATCGTCGAGACACGTCCTGACTGTCTGCTGCCACCATCCTCACGGGCATGCTAAGGTGACGCGCCCGCTATACATGGCCGGACAGGACCGCGGAAGGCGGCGATCCGGATGCCGGCCCCTCCCCGCCTAGGCGCGCCGCAGGGACCGCGCCGGATTGCCGAACACCGTCTGGCCCGGCGCCACGTTCCGGATCACGACGGCGCCGGCGCCGACCACGGCGTGCGCGCCGATCCGCATCCGCGGGATCACGCAGGCCCCGGTGCCCAGGAACGCGCCCTCCTCGACGCGGACATGCCCGGCCAGGTGGACCCCAGGGCTCAGCGTGGCGAAATCCTCGAGCACGTCGTCGTGGGCGACGGTACAGCCCGGGTTGACGAGGACGTGCTCCCCGAGGCGCGCATCCGTCGTGATGGAGGAATGGCCGAGGATCACGGCACCCGCGCCGATCCGGCTGCTCGCTCCGATCAGCACCCCCGGATCGATGATCGAGGTGAACTGGGCGCCGATCTCCGCCCGAAGATGCGCGACCGCCCGGGCCCGGGGCCCGGGCTCGCCGAGGGCGACGACGAAGCGCAGGCTCGCGTCGCCCGCCAGGCTGCGCACATCCCGAATCACGGGCCGGCCCCGAAACGTCTCCGGCGCGTCGATCCCGGGATCGACGATGCTGGCTTGCAGCTCGATCGCGGTCCCGTGCGCGTTGAGGCGCTGCAGGGCGTCGACAATCTCGCGGGCGAGCGCGCCGGCGCCGTACAGGACGAGGCGGACGGTCATCGTGCCCGGATCCGGGATCGGATCCGTCCGCGGCCCGAATGCAGCGTGTCGTTCCGGTCGTCGTCCATGCGCGGGGATCCCTGCCTGCCCGGTGCCCTGCCCTACACGAGACCGCGTGCGCCCTCCAGCGCCGCGTCCGCCGGCCCTCCCAGGCGAGGGGCATTCGGATATCTCGTCACGGCACGCTGGTTCCAGTACACCGCCCGCGAGGGCGCGCCGGTCGACCGGCGCGCGGACGGGCAGGGTCGATCAGGCGCGCAACCGACATGAGGCCGACGCAGACCTTCATCGACCTGATCCGGACGGTCCATCGCGACAACGCGCCGGACGTCCTCGCGCAGATCCGCACCCTTGCCGCCGAGGAGCGCGAGCCGGTCCGGCGCGGCGCGCTGTGCCGGCACCTCGAAACCCTCGCGTTCCGGCTTGAGGGCGACGAACGGCTCGGCGCCGCCGCCGAGACCTATGACCTGATCGCCGCCCTGGTCCCCGGCCCCCGGGCGCGCTGGACGAGGGCCGCCGCCACGGCGCGCCTGCGCGACCTGTGCGAGCGCGGCCGGTTCGCCGAGGCCGAGGCTTACATCGCGGGCCTGCGCGCCGACGCCGAGGCGCCCGTGCTGATCCAGGACGGGCTTGCGACCCTGCTGCGGCTCGGATGGGCCTACGAGTGCCGGAACCAGCCCGAGCCGTGCCTCCATTGTTACCGCCTCGCCTACGACCTCAACGGCGGCGACGCGGGCGTGACGACGGAGGACGGAGACCGGCTCAGCACCAAGGTCAAGAACCTGCGCCGCCTGCTCCTCGACACCCTGCTGGAGGACGGGCGCTTCGACGCGGCGATCGCGCTCCACGCGGCGACGCGCCACGTCACCGGCTCCGGGCCCCTGGAGGCTTACGACATCGTCTCCGTCCAGGCCCTGGCGGCGGCCGGCGGCGCCCGCGTCATCACGGTGCTCCCGGAGCGCCGCATCGCCGCGCCCGATCTGCGCTTCTGGGAACCGCCCCCGGCCCTCCGGTCGGAGGCCGGCAGCCTGGACATCCCGGCCCAGTACCTCGCTTTCCTGGAGGGCGCGCGCGCCTTCCCGCGCAGCAACGTCGTCATCGCCGGCGGCAAGCTCGTCTACGACCTCGCCGCCCATCCGCGGCGCCCGGACATCCTGCTGCAGGACGGCCTCAACCCCGACCAGATCATGACCGCCGCCTTCGGGGCCACGCGGGCCCTCGTCGAGGTGCCCGAGGCCGAGCACACGATCGCGGCCGGCCTCATGATGTTCGGCCTGCAGAGCCGGAACTACGGGCACTGGTTCTGCGAGTTCGTGCCGCGGATGCTCTGCTACAACGACCCGCGCTGCCCCGACGGGATCCCGCTCTGCATCGACGACCACATGCCGGGGGCGCACGCGGAGATCCTGGGCCTTCTCGACACGCGCGACCGGCCCGTGATCGCGCTGCCGCCCAGGCCCGTCGCGTTCGGGCTCCTCGGGATGGCGCCGGTGCCGGCCTTCTTCCCCTTCGACATGAAGCCCGGCCGCCCCTTCTACGACACGGTCTGGCCGGCCGACGTCTTCGGGGCGATCCGCCAGCAGATCCTCGACCGCGCCCGCGCGCGCGGGGCCCTCTCCGGCCGGACCGACCGGCGCCTGTTCATCTCGCGCAAGGCCTTCACCCAACGCGCCCTCGTCAACGAGGCGGAGATCGCCGAACGGCTGCGCCCCCTGGGCTTCGAGGTGATCTATCCGGAGACGCTGACCTTCCTCGAACAGGTCGAGGCCTTCCATTCCGCCGAACTGGTGGTCGGCTCATCGAGTTCGGCGCTCAGCAACGCCCTGTTCTGCCGGCCCGGGTGCCGGATCCTCGGCCTGATCCACGAGGAGCTGTCCTTCAACTTCCGGGGCTATGCCAGCTTCATCGAGGCCGGGGGCGCGCGGATCCTGTTCCTGCGCGGCCGGACCCTCCCGCGCCCCGGCGTGCACGCATTCCACGTGAGCTATACGGTCGACCCGGGGCGGGTCGTGGCCGCCGTGGCCGCACTCGAGGCCGAGGTCGCCACCGGCGCACCGGCCGGCTTTTCGATCGCGGCTGCGGACGATCGGCCGATCCGTGTGCCGGATCGCGGTGCCTCCCGGCTGCAGGACAAGCGGACCGTCGGGCCCGCGCGCGTCGACCCAGTCCGGCTTGCGCGGGTCAGGACGCTCGCGGCCGGCCCCCATGCGGGCGCGGAGGCAGGCCTGTGCGCCCTGGAGGCGGTGGCCTACGTCGCCGGCGAGCCGCATTCGGATGAACCCGCCTGCGCGTCGCCCAGCATCGCCGCCTTTGTCCGAACCTGGAGCGATCGCCTGCCGCAGGATGCGCGCGATGCCCTGATCCTGCCGCTCGTTCCGCGCTTGGTCGGCACCCGGGGCTCGGAGGCCCTGGAGCGCCGGCGGGTCGCCCTGGTGGCCGATTGGCTGATCCGCACCCACCTGCCGGCGTGGTTCCGCCTCGCCAAGCTGAACGTGGAGGGGGACGAACTGGCCGACCTGCCCGAGGTCGAGGACGTCGCCCAACTCGTCTCCCTGTGCGATCACCTCAAGCGCGCGCGCAAGCGGGCGGCCGTCGCCAACCTGACCCTGCGGCAGACCGGCTCGGCCGTTCGGGGCGCGGCCTGGGACGCGGCCCATCAAGCGGCCTGGGGCGCCGTTCGGGACGCATTGGAGGCCGCGGGCCCGTCAGTCCTCGCCGCCGGCTGGGACGCGGCCTACGCGGCCGCCTACGCGGCGGCCCGCGCCTGCGGGAAGGCGCCCCTCGAACCGACGCGGCAGGCGCTTCAGCGCTCGGCCCTTGCGCTGGTCGAGCGCATGATCGAGGCCCGTGAGCGCGATCCCGCCGATCCGGGCCGGCGGCCGGAAGATGCCCTTCCGGCCCCCACGCCGATCCAAGACGGCGCTGAATGTCGGCCATGAGTGACACCCGGCAGGGCCCGCAGCCGCTCGATCCCGCCGGATCCGGTCAGCCCGCGCCGTCCATGGCGGGGCTCCGCTGCCTCGTGCTGGGCGGCGGCGGCTTCCTCGGGCTGAACCTGTGCAACCGCCTCGCGGCGGCGGGGGCCGAAGTCACCTGCTTCAGCCGCAGCCACATCCAGTCCGAGGTGCTCGACCGACGTGTCGCCCGGGTCACCGGCCAGTTCGCCGACCGCCTCGCGATCGCCAACGCCGTCGAGCGTCAGGACGTCGTCTTCCACCTGATCGCCGGCTCGATCCCGGAAAGTTCGAACCGGGATCCGTCCGCGGAACTCGCCGCCGCGCCGATCGCCACCCTGCATCTGCTCGAGATCTGCCGCTCGGCCCGGATCAGGAAGCTCGTGTTCTCGTCCTCCGGCGGCGCGATCTACGGCATTCCCCGGGCCATCCCGATCCCCGAGCAGGCGCCGACCGACCCGATCTCGGCCTACGGCATCGGCAAGCTGATGATCGAGAAGTCGCTCCACCTGTACCGGCATCTCCACGGGATCGACTACCAGATCCTCCGGATCGCGAACCCGTACGGCCGGTTCCAGCTCGGCACCAAGCACCAGGGCCTGATCGGCAGCTACATCCACCGTGTCCTCTTGGGCCTGCCGCTGGAGGTCTGGGGTACCGGGGAGGTGGTGCGCGACTTCCTGCACGTCGACGATGTCAGCGACGCGTTCCTCGCCGCGGTGTCCTATGACGGGCCGCACAAGGTGCTGAATGTCGGGAGCGGCAGGGGCCTGAGCGTCAACCAGATCATCGCCGAGCTGGAGGTCGCCTTCGGCCGGGATCGCCTGCCCTGCATCCACAAGCCGAGCCGCGCCGCCGACGTGCCCGCCAACGTCCTCGACACCGCGCTGATCCGGTCCGAGCTCGACTGGCAACCGCGCGTCGCCCTGCGCGAGGGGCTCATCAGCACCATCGCGTGGATGCGCGCCCATCTCGCCGAGATCGGAGCGGGCGCTGCGGCGCCGCACCCCGCCCGTGAGGGATGAAGCGCCCGTGACCGCCGTCGCGGCCGACGGCGCGACGGAGCCTGTGCGGCGGGCTTGATCGTCACGCCGCCCCGGAGCGGCCACGTTTGTCGTCGACAGCGCGACCTGCGAGCCGCACGGAGACCGCATGTCCTTCCTGCACGATCTGCCGATCGCCGACCTGATCGCGCACTATGGCTACCTGGCGATCTTCGTCATCATCACGCTGGAGAGCGCCGGCCTGCCCCTGCCGGGCGAGACGGTCCTGCTGACCTCGGCGGCCTATGCCGGCAGCACCGGCAACATCAACATCGCCGTGGTGGTGGCCATCGCGGCAACCGCGGCCATCCTGGGCGACAATGCCGGCTACTGGGTCGGCCGCCGCTGGGGTCTGCCCCTGCTCCTGCGCAAGGGGCACCTGATCGGCCTCGATCACGGCCGGCTCAAGCTCGGCCAATACCTGTTCCGCCGGCACGGCGGGAAGATCGTGTTCTTCGGCCGCTTCACCGCGATGCTGCGCGCCTATGCGGCGGTGCTTGCCGGCGTGAACAAGCTCGACGCCCGCCGCTTCTTCGCCTTCAATGCGCTGGGCGGCGTCGCCTGGGCCTCGATCATGGGCTTCGGCGCGTATCTCTGCGGGCGCTCCATCGAGAACGTCATGGGGCCGGTCGGCCTCGGGCTGCTGGCCTTCGTCCTGATGGGCGCCGTCGCACTCTGGCTGTTCATGCGCCGGCACGAGGCGCGCCTGATGGTCGCCGCCGAGGCGGCGATCCCGGGGCCGCTGGCCGAGGTGCCGGACGGGACCGCGCCGCAGGCGGCGCCGCTTGCGCGCGACGACGACGCCGCGCGGCGCGACCGGATCCAGGCGGATTTCGCCGACCAGGTCGAAGCACTCCTGACCCAGCGGGAAGCCGGCCGGAGCGAGACCGGCCTCGATGCGATCGTGCCGCCGCGCCGACGCGCCCTGCCCCTGTGGTTCAAGATCCCCGCCCTCATCGTCGCGTCGGCCGTCGGGATGACGCTGGTCTCGTGGCATGATGGCGTGACCGGTGGCTTCTACGGACGCCTCGTCGGGCATGTCGGGATCCTCGGCGCCGCGCTGATCCTCGTCGTGCCGGTCGTTCTCCTGATCGTCGTCGGCTGGCGTCTGACGGGCCCGGGCGCCGCGCCCGACACCGCAGAGGGGACCGCCGGCGCGTTGGCCTGATGGAGCGGGCCCGCGCCTCAGGCCCCTCCTCCGCCGTCGGGCAGGGTAGGCACACGGGACCCGCTATGCGAGAAGCCCCCGCGCAACGGCTCGGCGGGACGTGAGCGCGCCGGCCGGACGGTCAGACGTCCCTCCGTCCGGAGCCGGCCCGTGCGGGCGCGCCGAGAGAAACGGACGACGGCATGCATCCGGATCTGGCTGGATTGTTCGACGCGGATTCGGTGACCCGCCGCTACGGTCACCGCGGCGTCGCGACGCCGGAAGCCTACGCGGCCGAGGGCTGGTGCTCCGAACGCGATCCGAATCCCCTCTTCGATTCGGCCTTCTACCGGGCGCAGGTGTCGGCCGCGGAGGCCGCCAGCCTCAGCCCGGCCGAGCATTACTGCGTCCATGGCGCCGCGATCGGGCTCGATCCCGGTCCGCTGTTCAGCACCCGCACCTATCTGACCCTCTATCCCGATATCGCCGCAGCCGGGGTCAATCCCCTGGGCCACTACCTCCATTACGGGGCCCCGGAAGGACGGCTGCCCAACCTCCTGGAAGGCCGCGCCCTCGCCGAGGCCAGTGCGGCGGCGCTGACCCACGATCCAGAAAACCCCTATGCACGGGTCCAGGCCGCGTCCGAGCGGCTGCACGCCAACGATCCCGCGGCGGCGCTCGCGCTGCTGGCGGGCGGTCCGGTCGCCGGCCTTCAGGCGCTCCTCGTGCGCGTCGGAGCGCTGCTCGCCCTGGGGCGGCGCGACGGGGCGCTCGAGGCTGCCCGCGCAGCCGCGGAGGTCGAGGGCGCCGGCCTGATCGCCCGGTGCGGTCTGGCCGCCTACCAGGCCGAGACGCTGGGCCGGCTGGGGACCGCAGCGGCGGCCTACGAGATCGCCCTGGCGGTGGGCTGCGAGGATCCGGCCCTGTTCCGGTTCCGCCTCGCGGTCATCTTCCGGACCTGGGGCCGGCTCGTGGAATCCGAGGAGCAGGCGCGCCTCGCCCTCGAACTCGGCGATGCCAGCCCCCATACCCGAGCCCTCCACGACCTCCTCGCCCGCGACCGGACCCAGGCCGAGCGGCTCCATGCCGAGAGCCGTGCCGTTCCGGATTTCGCGCCGCAAGCGTGGCAGGCGGCCAACCAGGCCTGGGCCGCCCACCCGCAGGTGACGGGTCCGATCCGGCCGGCCCGGCTCCGAGGAACCGGCCTCCTCCTCGTCGATTCGAGCTTCCCGTCCCGGTTCTCGGCGTTCCGCTACGGCGAGCTGCTCACCTATCTGTCCGCCATCCCGGACAGCCGGGCCGCCTCGTCGCTGCGCGACATCGACCGCTACCGGCCGGACCGGACCTTCCTCGACGAAGTGCGGCAGTTCGAGGCGGAGCATCCGACCCTGGCCGGCCGGGTGCGCGCCCTGAACACCGGCCACGATCTCAGCGCCAAGGTCCTGCACACGACCTTCCTGCACAACGCCGCCGTGCTGCTGGCCTCGAACCCGGACCTGCGCGCCGAGCGCTTCGTCTTCACCCTCTATCCGGGGGGCGGCTTCATGCCGAACGATCCCGTGTCGGATGCCAAGCTCCGGCGTGTGCTCGGCGATCGCCGCTTCGCCAAGGTGCTCACGACCCATACCCTGCAGCGCGACTACCTGCTCGACCGGGGCTGGTGCGATCCGGATCAGATCGCTTTCGTCTTCGGCGCCGTCTCGCCCGATTGCTGGGATGTCGCGGCGAGCGCGCGTTGCTCGCGGATCGGGCGTCCGCTGCAGGACACGATCCGGATCTGCTTCGTGGCGCAGCGCTATACGGAGTTCGGCATCGAGAAGGGCTGCGACGTCTTCACCGACCTCGTCCGCCGCTACGCGGACGATCCGCGCTTCGAGTGGCACTATGTCGGCGACTGGACGCCGGACCTGCTCGGCCTCACGCGGATCGACCGTGTCCGTTTCCACGGCGTGCAGCCGGCCTCGTTCTTCCAGGACTTCTATCCCGGCATGGACATCGTCATCTCGCCCAACCAGTCGCCGATGGAGCGCGACGGCGGCCGCGGATCCTTCGACGGCTTCCCGACCACATCCTGCGTCGAGGCGGGCCTGCGCGGCGTGGCGATGTTCCTCTCCGATTCCCTTGCCCTGAACCGCCGGCTCGACGGGTCCCCCGCCATGCTGCCCGGCGAAGACTTCGAGCTGATCACGCGCGACGCCGACGGGATCGCCGCCCGGATCGAGTTCTACGCCGGGGACCGGGAGGCGCTCCGGCGGCTCGGCGAGGCCGGCCGGCTCGCCATCCTGCGGGAATACAGCTTCGAGCGGCAGATGCGGCCGCGCCTCGACCTGCTTCGGGGACAGCTCGATGCCGCGTAGAGGCGCGGCCCGGCGGATCGCGCAGAGATAGGTGCACGCGCCGATGTTGCGGTTCCTGACCAAGTCCGCGCGCCCGCGGCCCGAAGCCCGCCCGCCGACGGCGCGGCGGATCTCGGTCGTCATCCCATCCTACAACCACGCGCCCTACATCGCGCAGGCGATCCGCTCCGTCCTGGATCAGGACCGCCCGGTCGACGAGTTGATCATTGTCGACGATTGCTCGACCGACGAGTCGCGGGCCGTCATCGCCCGGACGATCGAGGGCTATGCCGGACCGGTCCGGATCCAGTGCGCGCTGCTCGACCGCAACGGTGGGGCGCATGCGGCGATCGCGCTCGGCCTGTCCAAGGCCAGCGGCGACGCGCTCACCATCCTGAACTCAGACGATGCCTATGGCCCCGACCGGTTCCGGGTGATCTGCGACGCGCTGCCGCCGGAGGGTGATTTCATCGCCTTTACGGGTGTCGACTTCATGGACGATTCGGGTGCCCGGCTCGCCGAGGACGACCCGGTCCGCACGTGGTACCGTGACGTCCTGGGCCAGGCGGGGGCCTGCCCGACCGTCGGCTTCGCGCTCCTCCGCCACAACATCGCGGTGACGAGCGGCAACCTCGTCTTCTCGCGCGGGCTCTACGAGACGGTCGGCCCCTTCGCGGCCTACCGCATGTGCCACGACTGGGACTTCCTCATCCGCTGCATGGTCCACGTGGAGCCGGTCTTCGTGCCGACCCCGCACCTCCGTTACCGGACCCATGCGACCAACACGCTCAAATCCACCGGCGACCTGATGCACGGCGAGGGATCGGCGGCGCTGAAGACCTATCTGTCGCTGATCGCCCGGGGGGCGACGGACAACCGGCTGGCACCGACGCCCGAGAACTGGCCGGTCTACTTCCGGTTCTTCACCGCGACCTATGCGCCGTGGTTCACCGGCGAGCCGATCGAAACCGTCGCCCGGCAGCTCTTTCCGGACCCGGAGACGCAGCCCGCCTGGCTGTCGACGGAGGCCGGGGCGGCGGGCGGCTTCCGCACCGCCCCCTCCCCCGTACAGGACGCCCTGGCGTTGCGCCGCGTCGTCGGACTGCTGATGCCGCGCTGACACGCGGCCGGGCGCGCCGATGCCTCAGGGTTGACCGGTCTGGGGGGCAATCGTATCACCCCGCCTCACCCGACAGGAGCGCGCTGTCGCGCCGGTCCCCGGCCGTTCACGCCGCGCCCGTGCGCGCCAGCTCCTGAGAGCGTCGCGACTGAGACGGAGCCGACCGTGGGCGAGGACGTGGAAGCGCTGCGGGCCGAGCTCGCCGAGACCCAGGCACGGCTCAAGGAGGCCCAGGGCGAACTCGCCCGTCTGGTGCGTCTGGCCGAGGCCGACCTTCAGCGCTGGCGCCCCGGTGAGCAGTCGAGCGTCGTCGCTTCCTCGGTCCGCAGGCCCGCCGCCAAGGAGGTGGCCGCCCGGATCGCCCGGTTCGCGCATCTCTACCGCGAGGCTGCCGCTGCCACGCCCGATCGTGCCCCCGTCGTACCCGAGGCAACGATGCTCGGATGGCTCGAAACCTCCGGGTTGTTCGACCGCCAGTACTACCTCGCGTGCAACGACGACGTCGCGAATGCCGGCGCCGATCCGACGCAGCACTATTACAACCACGGCTCCGAGGAAGGGCGCCTCCCCAGCACCCTCTGAGGGTCCGGTCTGGGGAAGCGGCCCGCTGACGCGCGTTCGAGGGATCTGATCGATGCAGGACGGTGCAGGAGAGGCCGCGCCGGCGCTCGAGCCGTGGCAGGACGATTTCGCGACGATCTACGCCAGCGGCCTGTTCGACCATATCGGCTACGCGACGCGCTATCCCGACGTGGGTCTCACCGACCTGTCGCCCCTCGAACATTACGTGAAGTACGGTGCCCGGCTCGGGCGCCGGCCCCGGGCCGACTTCACCGCGCCGCCGGACGAGACCTTCGACGGCAGCTTCGTCAATCCCTTCGCGGCCTGGATCCGGGCCCGCGCCGAGACCCAGCCCGCGCCGGCCTGGAACCGGCCGGTCGTCTCGGTCCTGTGCATCACCTACAACCAGGCGGCCTTCATCCGGCAGACCCTGGACAGCATCCTCGGCCAGGCCACGGACTTCCCCTTCGAGCTGCTGGTCGGCGACGACCGCTCCACCGACGGGACCGCCGAGATCGTCGCCGAGTACGCCGCGCGCCATCCCAACCTCGTGGCGGTCCTGCGCAGCGAGAACCTCGGCCCGAACAGGAACTTCGCCGACCTCACGGAACGCTGCCGCGGCGAGTTCGTGGCGATCTGCGAAGGCGACGATTACTGGACCGACCCGCGCAAGCTCCAGCGCCAGGTCGACTTCCTGCGGGCACGCCCGGAATTCACCCTCTGCTTCCATCGGGTGCGGGTGGTCTACGAGGACATGCCGGGGGTCGAGGAGCTGTACCCGAAGCAGTGCAGCCCGCAGCCGTCGCTGTCCGACCTCGTGGCCCACAACTTCGTCCAGACCAACAGCGTGCTCTATCGCTGGCGCTACCACGGTGCCGAGGCGTTCGCGTTCGACGAGGGCATCGCCCCGGGCGACTGGTACGTCCACCTGATGCATGCCGAGGTCGGGCGCATCGGCTTCCTGCCGGAGGTGATGGCGGTCTACCGCAAGCACGCCGCCGGGATGTGGGCGACCTACGCCACCGAACTCGCCCGGCACAAGAAGCTCGGCAATTCCGAGATCGCGTTCTTCCGCAAGCTGCGCGGCCATTTCGGCGGCCGCTACGCGGCAGGCTACGAGGCCGCGCAGAAATCGATCTTCCGCCGGCTGGCCGAGGCCTATCTCGACGAGGAGGACGTCCCGAGCCTCGGACGGCTGATCGAGGCCAATCCCGACATCGCCCGCGCGGCCTTGCACGACATGGGCCTCGACGCGCCCGATGCGCTGTCCGGTGAGCCGGACGCCTTGCGCGCGTGGCTGATGGAGCAGCTCACCGTCAGCGTCATCGTCACGGCCTACAACCACGCCGCCGAGATCGGCCGCTGCCTCGACGCGGTGCTGGGACAGCGCGGGCTGTTCCGGATGCAGGTCGTGATCGGTGACGACACGTCCACCGACGGGACGGCCGAGATCGTCGAGAGCTACCGGGCGCGCCACCCGGAGCGGATCGTCGTCAGGCCCCGCCCGCAGAACCTCGGCATGCTGCGCAACATGCAGGACTGCCTCTCCGCCTGCACGGGCCGGTACGTCGCCTTCTGCGAGGCGGACGATTACTGGCTGTCCGACCGCAAGATCGCCATGCAGATGCGCATGCTGCGCAACGACCGCAGCCTCGACATGTGCTTCAACTGGGTGCTGCTCCACTACCCGGCCACCGGCTCCTACCTGCCGCACGACGAGCAGGGCCGCTACCCGACCGGTACGATCAGCTTCCCGGTGCTGGCCAATTCGC
The DNA here is from genome assembly GCF_003254375.1 of Methylobacterium sp. XJLW. Classification (NCBI taxonomy): domain Bacteria; kingdom Pseudomonadati; phylum Pseudomonadota; class Alphaproteobacteria; order Hyphomicrobiales; family Methylobacteriaceae; genus Methylobacterium; species Methylobacterium sp. XJLW. Next base: position 5,489,528 of record NZ_CP016429.1, read on the forward strand.
CGCTCACCGCCAATTTCTCCTGCTGCTTCTACCGCGCCGAGGCCCTGCGCCGGGTGCCGGAGGCCTATTACGAGAACGCGTCGGCGGCCGACTGGCTGATGAACCTCTACGTCGCCGACAAGGGGCGCATCGCGTTCCTGCGCGAATTGCTCTCGGTCTACACGGTTCAGGCCAAGGGCCAGTGGTCGGGCCTGCCGGAGGACATCAAGAACGCCCGGATCGCCCAGTACCAGAAGGAATTCGCCGGGATCTTCGGCGAGGGGCGCGGCTTCGAGAAGTACGAGGTCGGCTGCACCGTGGCCGAGCTCGACGGCGAATTGCCGGATTCCTTCGCCCGCGCCAACCTCGAAGCCCCGCAGGATCGGGTCTGGGCCGAGATCCAGGACGGGCAGGTGGTGCTGGCCGGCTGGGTCGTGTCGGCGAGCCGCGCCAAGGCGACCCTGGTCGTGGAGGTGGACGGCGAGGTCCAGCGCATCCCCGTGGACGTCCACCGGCCGGACGTGATCGCGGCGGTGCTCGGCGACATCCCCACCACCATGGAGGAGGCCCGCTGCGGCTTCCGCTTCACCCTACCCTACGCCCTCCACCTCGAGGTGCTGATCTCGATCGAGGTCGAGCATACGGTGGTGCCCTGGCTCTCGGTGATCTTCACCCACCGGGTCAAGCGGTCGGGTCAACAGGGGTAGAGCCCGTCCCCCGAGCCGACGGCGGTCCGGTCGCCTCAGGCTGCCTTCTCGCTCAGGCTGCCTTCTTGGCCACCAGGGAGTTTCCGCAGGCCAGCTCCTCCCGGGCGGTTGCGGGCAAGGCCTCAAGCCACCTGCGCCACTGCTCCCCTTGAACGTCGAGGGCCATCAGCTCTCCGACCGTCATGTTGAGCAGTTCCGGCCGGATCTCGGCGGGCAGATGGTGGTTCAAGGCGCCCAGCACCCAGGAGACCGTGTAGGCGACCGTCTGGTTGACGAACGTGTCGCACAGCTCGACCTCGAACCCTTCGTCCTCGAAGATGGTCTTGAGCCCCTCCCGCGTCGCGTTGAAATAGTGGCTCGGGTAGCCGTGAACGGGTTGCAGGAAGGGCCAGTCGATGAAGACCGTCCCACCCTTGCGCAGCATGCGCCGCATCTCCCGGACGACAACCCAAGGCTGTCGGGTGTGTTCGAGGACGGCGAAGCAGCCGATGCCATCCAGAGTTTCGGATCGGATCGGGTACGGGCGGGTCGGATCGACGATGAGATCTGCCGAGCGGCTCGGGTAGACTTCCACATTCAGAACATTGTGGAAAAGGATGTCGCCTCGATATCCGCATCCGAGGTCCATAAACAGCTTGTCCGGCTGGACTTCGACGAAGTGGGTGAAGATTTCGGGGGGATTGCCCTGGCTCTCGCTCTGGTAATTCTCAAGATCGTAGGAGCAATCGGTGGTGAAGAGCGGAAATGTTCCTGCCTTCGACTGGTGCCACGGCTCCTCAAGGATATGTCTGAAGCGCTCGAACTTGGCCGCCCGATCCGCGGAGCTGATCATCGGAACGATTTCCTCTCGGACTGCGACAACCTAGAGAAGATCGACCATCCTCAGCAAAACGTAAACACTCTCCGAATGGGCGAAAAAAATTGAGATACGGCATCCAGAAGTTGCCGGCCTCGGAGGGCTGGCCGCCCTGCCGACGACCAGGGCCCGGAAGCCGGTGGCATGTCCTGCGCTTCGCAGATTTCGGCGATGTCCGTTCGCCGCGGCGACGGGAGCGGGGCCTCGTTTGCCCGCCCCGGGAACCGGGCTCTCCGTCATCCGCTCAACGGCTGAGCGCCGGCTGAGACGGAGCCGCGGCGGCCCTATCGCCTGCGGCCGCCCGTCAGGAAGCGGCGGACCCGCGTCATGGGGGAGCGGGGTTGCGCGAGCAGCCGCCGCACTTCGACAGCCAGCCGCGTCGCGACGATCTCGCGGGCGGGATCGTCGTAGTGGACGATGTCGTAGAAGGTCCCCTCTTCCCGGTCGCGAAAAATCCCGCTGAGGTCGAGGGCCGTGAAGGTGCGCCGGTAAGGGCGCCGCGCGGCGAGCTGCGCGGTGAAGGCCTCCAGCTTGGCGTATTGCCGGTCGAGATAGGCCAGGAACGCCCCCGAGGCGACGCCGCGCTCCGCTTCGGTGAGGTGCCGCTTGCGCAGGATCGTCGGCTGCAGGACGCTGACGATCGGCACTTGGTGGTCGTGCGACAGCTTGGTCAGCCGGTGGGCCGCGAGCGCGTAATGGTGGATGATGGCATCCTCCCAGCCGGGGCTCTGCCAGCCCACCTCAGTGCGCAGCCGCTTCAGCTCCTCGTAGATCAGCGTGATCAGCGCCTCGTAGGACAGGCCGTCCTCGCGGGCCCGGGGATCGTGCGTGTCGAAGAAATGGTCGTAGAGCCGCTGGGTGATGAAGGCGTTGTAGGGATGGCCCGGCCGGGGATCGTAGGTCCAGGGCTGGAACAGGTCGGTGCTGCCGCTGAGCACGAGGATCGCGTCGGGAGCGTAGGTCACGAGACGCGACCAGATCAGGTGCGTCATCTGCGTGAGGCAGCTCGACATGACCCCGAAATTGTAGACCTTCGCGCTGTCGAGCCCCTCCGCCCGCAGGATCCGTTCGAGGCGGCCGGGAAGGGTGTTGGCGATGTCGCCGCCGTCGATGGTGGTCGAATCGCCGACGACCAAGATCCGGGTCTCGCTTCGCGGCTTGCGCTCCACGATGGGGGCGGCGTTGAGGAAGCCGTCGGCGTCGAACGGCACGCCGTAATGGCTGGCACCCGGTTTGCCGGCAAACTGGATGAACGGGCTCGGATAGCGCGTGTTCGAATCGAGATAGCCGAAATGGTGCAGGAACTTGCGCCGGCGTACGGCGTCCTCGCTCTCCGGCGGCGCCCAGATCTGCTCGACACCCGGGGCCGTCAGGGCCGCCATCATCGCGTCCCGGAGCGCCGCATAGCCGGCGGCGTTGAGCCGGAGTCCGTCGTCGCTGAATCCAGGCCTCAGCGCGCCCGTCTCGGTGGCCAGGACGGCGTCGTAGTCGATGAACTGCGCCCCGTAGGTCCCCACGTGGTCGCGCAGCCACGCGTTGACGTCCCCGATGAGCGAGACCGGCAATCCGGCCGCGCCCGGCGCGTCCGGATCCACCGGCGGGATCGATCCGACCCAGGTCCGCACGTAGAGGTCGCGTGCGTCCTGCAGCATGGCCGCGATATCGGTCACGATGCGGTCCAGCGACGGCGCCCGATCGCGGCTCAGGATATCGTCGCGGCCGCCGATGAGGTGGAGGCCCCGCGCGCCGTAAAGCGCGATGTCGGAGCGAAGCCGCCGCACCATGTCCCGGGTCGACTGGCCGCCGATCCCCCGCGCGACCGTCTGAGGGCCGGAGAAGAGCGGCGGCGTCTCGGCCGTCAGGTCCGCCGTCACCGAATCGCCGAAGAACAGGATCGGCCCGAACGGAAACAGCGGTTTGTCCTGTGCCGGAGCGCTCATGCGGGACTGATGGCTCTGTCGTCTCAGCGCGCCGCGAAGATCTCGACCCCGTCGAGGTGCAGGTACTGCTCCTCGTCGAGATCGATCTTCAGGTAGCGGAACCGGGCATTGTCGAACCGCAGGTGGAGGGGCAGGCCCGGATGGCAATGGGCGTCCACGGCATCGAAGACGAGACGGTAATCGGTCTCGGTCTCGCCCAGCCAGACGCGCATGAATTGCGCCCGTTCGCTGAGCTGCCCCCAGCGATTGTAGATCCGGATCTCCGAGACTCGCTCGACCGCGCCGAGATCGAGGACGAACCAGGGGTTCCGGTCGAGCCCGGTGTGAAAGAAGAAGGACGGGTCGCCGGTGGTGCGCTCCCCGTAGGTGCCGGTCGTCCCCGACCAGGCAGAGGCGGAGCTCGCCCGCCAGGCCTTGCCCAGCGCGATGTTCTCCGAGGGACGCGCCGTCACCAGCGTGTCCGTCTCCAGCTCCTCGATCAGGGTCCGGATCTGCTTGGACGGTTGCCGCAGCGGCGGGATCTCCAGATCGAGCTTGTAGATCAGGTTCGACAGGATGCTCTGGTCGAAGCGGTGGTCGATGAAGCCGTCGAGATCCGGCAGGCCCATCGCGTTGGGGCTGTCGGTGACGATGCGCGGATCGCCCGCGTAGCGCAGCCACTCGGCCACGAGGTGGCGGGTGGCGGGGCTCACCATGAAGGCGATCCAGGAGGCCTGGATCTGGTCGGCCTCCCAGTAGCGCTCCGCGTCGCAGTCCATCAGCACGAAGCAGTCGCGCTTGGTCCAGGCCCGCTGCGGCCGTCCGTGGAGCACACCCACCGCGACCCGGCGCTCCGAGCTGTCGAGCCACGTGAGCAGCGGCGCCACCGGCGGCAGCGGATCGTCGCCCACCGCCTGCATGCCGGTGTCGCTGAAGACGATGAAGTCGCCGTCGCGGCGCTGCGCCAGAGCCTCGGCGATGACGTAGGGCTTCCAGGCCCAGTTCCCGGCGCCCCGGGACCGGTCGAGGATCCCCCGGTGCGCGTGGTAGAACGGCGTCTCGCGCAGCCGGTCGGGGGACCAGCTCTCGATCGTGTCGAAATCGCCCGTGGCGGCGGCCGCCGCGACCAGCCGGCGCTGGCTCTCGACGTAGTGATACTTGGCGGCGAAGCTGACCAGGGTGGCATGGCGCGGCCGGAGCCGACGCCGCTGCAGCATCAAGACCTCGGCGCGGTGCATGTCAAAGGCGTTGATGCGCAGGGCTTCCGATGGCTGGTCAGCGCTGGCCAAATCTGTCCTCCGACGGATGAGCCGGGCGCTTGTCACTGGTTTTGCCGGCTTCGGCAAGGCGGTCCCGGCGGGATCAGGCGTCGTCGAAGGCGAGGTTCTCGGCCGGGTAGTCGAGCATCAGGGCGCGCCGCTCGGGGGAGTTGTCCCATTCGCCCACCTTCGTGTAGGCGCCGGCCACGTCCAGCACCTCGACGACGCGCCCGATGGTCGGGATGCTCTTGAAGTGCTGTGGCCAGCCGGAGGCGAAGTAGAAGACCTGCTCGACATGCTCGGAGAGCTGGCAGACGCCCGGTCCGAAGGTGCCGAGCCCGAAGACGAGGTAGCGCCCGTTCATCAGCGCGGCGACGTCGTCGACGAGGGTGCCGCTCTGCGTCGTCAGGGGGACGCCGAGATCCGCGATCCAGGCTTCCAGAACCGGGATCACCGGGTTGAGCCGGTTCTCAAACACCATCGTGATCCGACGGATGCGGCCCTCCGACAGGAGCCGCCGGATGACCATCTGGTAGAAGGCGAGCGGCGGCTGCGGGTAGGTCGGCGCCACCCAGGTGCTGAAGATGTCCCCCGAGCGGATGTGGATCAGCAGCGCGTCGTCGGGCTTGGCGGGGATGGTCGGCGGCAGCCGGCTGAACAGCGGCCGGATGCAGGTTCGGACGATGTCCCGGGTCTCGGCGGGGCCGAGGGGGCCGGCGAGCTGCTGGATCCCGAGATCGAAATACATCCCCGACAGGAAGGCGCCGTCGTCCGGCAGGGGCGCGGAGCCGGGGATGAAGGTGATCCCGCCGCAGGTCAGCGGGCCGGTCAGCCCGATCACTTCGCTGCGGTCTGCGGCCGGGAGCTTGATGTATTTCAGGTTCAGGTTGCGGGCGATGCCGATGGCGAGCAGCAACTGGATCAGGCAGTTGCCGAAAGCGCCGCATTCGTAGAGCGCCAGCCCCACCAGGGCGCGCGAACGCGGCCGCTCGGCGCTGACGAGGCGGTAGGAGACGTAAGGGTTCGCGCCGGGCCGCTCGTCGGCCATGTCGAAGGGCACGTCCAGCACGCGCCGCAGGACGATGAGGTCGAAATCGGCCTGCGCGCACAGGACCTGTACCGCAGGCAGGCCGCTTCCGGCGGGCGCGTCCAGGGTGACGCGGACATGCCGCGCCCAGGCGCCCTCCTCGGCTCCGAGGATCAGGGCCGCGGCCTCCGCCCCGCTCTGGGAGGCGTCGAGGTCGGGCGTGCGCCAGACCTTTCCGTCATCGGACAGGGCGAGGCTCGGCCGCGCGGCACAAGCGGATCCGATCTCGACGCGTCGAATCGGACATCGAAAGCCGAGATCGACCTGCAAGCTCAGGGTGCCGCGCGGCAGGGCGGTCTCGTCCGCCGCAGCGTCCCCGCTGCGCCAGGGCCGGCCGAACGCCACATCGATCAGGTCGCCGTTCATCGCCTCTCGCGGTGCGAAGGGAGCGGTTCGAGGGCCTTGCCTCACGGCCCTTTCTTCGCCGGCGGCGTCCCCTCTGTCGAGGAGGGCCTGAGGCTCGCGTTGCCGGGTCGTGCTCACGCGGAGCCCGACACGGCCCTCGACGTCTTGCCCGCGGGGCGAATCGAACGGGACGCGGCACGCCGCCAAACGGCGCGCGGCCCTCGATTCCTTCGCTCCGCGCACAAAGCCGGGGCTGATGTGTCTGCCGCCGCCGGCTAGCCGTCGAGCCCGAGCATCAGCCCGAGATTCTGCACGGCCGCCCCGGAGGCGCCCTTGCCGAGGTTGTCGAGCCGCGCCACCAGCACCGCCTGCCCGTGCTCGGACGAGCCGAACACCCGCAGCTCCAGCCGGTCGGTGTCGTTGAGGTCCTCCGGCTCGATCTTCTCGCGGTGCGCTCCGGTGGCGGCGCCCGGCACGACCTGCACCAGCGGCTGACCGGCGTACCAGTCGCGCAGGGCGGCCTCCAAATCGGCGGCCGCCGGCCGGCCCGGCAGCGCGTCGAGATGGAGCGGCACGCTCACAAGCATTCCCTGCCGGAAGTTGCCCACGGCCGGCACGAAGATCGGCCGGCGGGTCAGCCCGCTGTAGCGCTGCAGCTCCGGCAGGTGCTTGTGGGCGAAGCCGAGGCCGTAGAGCTGGAACGGCGGCGCCGTGCCCTGCTCGTAGGCCTCGATCATGCTCTTGCCGCCGCCGCTGTAGCCGCTGACCGCGTTGATGCTGATCGGGTGATCGGCCGGGATCAAGCCGCCTTCCACGAGCGGGCGCAGGAGCGCGACGCCGCCGGTCGGGTAGCAGCCGGGATTGGCCACCCGCCGGGCGCGGGCCACCGCGGCCCCCTGCTCCCGGGTCAGCTCGGGGAAGCCGTAGGTCCAGCCCTCCGCGACCCGATGGGCGGTGCTGGCATCGAGGACGCGCGGGCCGCCGCCGGGCAGGCTGTCGGCGAGCGCCACGGTCTCCTTGGCGGCCTCGTCCGGCAGGCAGAGCACCACGAGGTCGACCTCGGCGAGCAGCGCCCGCTTGGCTTCCGGATCCTTGCGGTGCTCCGGCGCGATGCTGCGCAGGGCGACCCGCCCGTCGCGCTCCAGGCGCTCGCGGATGCCGAGGCCGGTGGTGCCGGCCTCGCCGTCGATGAACACGGTGGGCTTCTGTACGCCGTCGCCAGCCATCGTCCGTCTCGCTCTCTCCGAAAGGCAGTGCCGCCCGAGTCGGCCATCGCGGCCGGGAAACTGGTGAGCGCGGTGCGACAGCCTGTCAACGGCCGCGCCGCAGCCCCGAAACGCGAAAGGGCGGCTCCCGCAGGAACCGCCCTCTCCGTGACACCGGTGTGACCGGATATCAGCGCTTGGAGAACTGGAAGCTGCGGCGGGCCTTCTTGCGGCCGTACTTCTTACGCTCGACCACGCGGGCGTCGCGGGTGAGGAAGCCTTCGCGCTTCAGCGGGGCACGCAGCTCCGGCTCGTAGTAGGTCAGGGCCTTCGACAGGCCGTGGCGCACCGCGCCGGCCTGACCGGAGAGGCCGCCGCCCGCCACCGTGACGGTGATGTCGTACTGGTCGACGCGACCGGCGATCTCCAGCGGCTGGCGCAGGATCATGCGCAGCACCGGACGGGCGAAGTAGGTCTCCACCGGGCGCTTGTTGACCGTGACCGTGCCGTTGCCGGGCTTGATCCAGACGCGGGCGACCGCGTCCTTACGCTTGCCGGTGGCATAGGCCCGGCCCTGGGCGTCCAGCTTCTGGACGTGGATGGGCGCTTCGTTGGCCGGATCGACCGCGCCGGTGTTCGACCGGTTGAGGTCGGCGAGGGACTGCAGGGTCGCCATGATCAAGCGCTCACGTTCTTGCGGTTGAGGGCGCCGACGTCGAGCGCCTGCGGCTGCTGGGCCTCATGCGGGTGCTCGGAGCCCTTGTAGACGCGGAGGTTGCCGAGGATCTGACGGAAGAGCGGGCCGCGGGGCAGCATGCGCTCGACGGCCTTCTCCACCACGCGCTCGGGGAAGCGCCCCTCGAGGATGAACTTGGCCGTGCGCTCCTTGATCCCGCCCGGATAGCCGGTGTGGTAGTAGTAGCGCTTCTGGACGTACTTGCGGCCGGTGAACTTCACCTTGTCCGCGTTGACGACGATGACATGGTCGCCGCAATCGACGTGGGGCGTGTAGGCGGCCTTGTGCTTGCCGCGCAGGCGCATCGCCACGATCGACGCGAGGCGGCCGACGACGAGGCCCTCCGCGTCGATCACGATCCACTTCTTGTCGACCTCGGCGGGCTTCAGCGAGGTGGTCTTCATAGCCAAATCCCAGGGGTTCCGACGGACCAGGGCCCCGACGCGTCGGGATCCGAGAACATCGGGGTGCCGAAAAACGAGCCGCCGCGTGGGGCACACGCGGCGGCGGTGGCCAGTGCATAGACGGGCCCGGATGCCGGGTCAACAGCGAAATCGGAAATCGCGAAAAGGCGAGCAATCAGAGAGGTTTGGCGGTTAAGGTATCAGAATACCACATCATGGCGGGCACGGGGCCGCAGAGGGCCGGGTCGGCTATTCCCGTCACCGCCGCATCGTGAGGGGCCGCAGAGCGGCGGAGGCCTCCTTCAAGGCTCGCTGCGCTCACGCCTCGGAATCAGGGTGTTGGGTGGGCTGACCCGATCCGGCGGGAATCGTTCCCGATCGCGCTGAGACGGGGGCGATAGCCGAGCCCGTTCCACGCGATGCGCGGGTCCCCTCTCCCGTGCGGGAGAAGGACAGGGTGAGGGATCAGGTTCGTCCGGACGAGGCTCGCCTGCCCGAGCCGTGATGGTGCGCTCGACCGCGAAGCGTCGTGTCCCTCACCCCGACCCTCTCCCGAACGGGAGAGGGAGGATGGCGCGGCTGTCTCGAACGGAATCGCCTTCCGTCCAGACCGTCGCAACGCGATCGGACGCGGCGCTGCGAATGGGGCGCTGGCCACGGGGCGCTGTCTCGGATCGGATGAGGATCGGATTCAGTCGCCCCGACGGCCCCGCTCCGCGATGGTGAGCTTCTGGACGCCCTTGGCCGCCAGCACCGGTTTCCGGGCGCTGAGGATCCGGGAATTCACGCCGGTCCAGCCGATCTCGCCCGAGAGCCGGCCGTACTCGATCTTGGGGCAGCGGTTCATGATCACCGTGAGGCCGCGCGCCTCGGCCCGGGCGGCGGCCGCGTCGTCGCGCACGCCGAGTTGCATCCAGATCACCTTCGGCGGCGGGCTGAGCGCCAGCGCCTCGTCGACCAGCGGCCCGGCGGCGGCGGAATTGCGGAAGATCTCGACCATGTCGATCGGCTGGTCGCCCAGGCTGGCCTGGATCTCGGCCAGGGAGGCCGCCACCCGGCGCCCGAGCAGGTCCTGGCCGGCGAGGCCGGGATTGACCGGCGTCACCGCGTAGCCGCGGTCGAGCAGGTATTTCAGGACGATCCAGCTCGGGCGCGCCGGGTTCGCCGAGGCCCCGACCAGCGCGATCGTGCGCGTGGTGTTCAGGAGGGCGCGGATCTGCGCGTCGGGGTAGCGGGCGTGGCGCTCCGCGAGCGCCGCCAGGTCGCCGGGCGCGGGCTGCCGGTGATCGTGGCCGGTCTCGTCCATGGCATGTCCCCTCGTCGTCCGGATGATCGCAATGCTTGCCGGCGGCCCGGCAACGGTCACAGCCGCCAGACCTCGTAGCCCAGCCGTGCGAACGCCGCGCGCTCGTACAGCGCCTTCACGTCCACGATCAGGCCGCCGGGCTTCACCCGGGCGGCGATCGCCTCCGGCCCGAGCCGGGCATAATCCCGGTGCGGGACCGCGATCACGGCCGCGTCCGCGTCGGCGGGCAGGTCGGCCCAGTCGACGAGGGTGATGCCATACTCGGCCCGGGCCTCCGCCGATCCGGCGCGGGGATCGTGGACCGACACGGCGCAGCCGAATTCCTCCAGCTCCCGCACGAGGTCGGCGACCTTCGAGTTGCGCAGGTCCGCGCAGTTCTCCTTGAAGGTCAGGCCGAGGACGATGACCCGCGCCCGCCCGGCATGGCCGCCGCGCCGGACGATCCGCTTCACCGTGCTGCGCGCCACGTGGGCGGCCATGCTGTCGTTGATCCGGCGCCCCGCCAGGATCACGTGGGGATGATGGCCGATCATCGCGGCCTTGTGGGTGAGGTAGTACGGGTCCACGCCGATGCAGTGGCCGCCGACCAGCCCGGGGCGGAACGGCAGGAAGTTCCACTTGGTCCCCGCCGCCGCGAGGACCTCCTGCGTGTCGAGGTCGAGCTTGTCGAAGATCAGCGACAGCTCGTTCATGAGCGCGATGTTCAGGTCGCGCTGGGTGTTCTCGATGACCTTGGCGGCCTCGGCCACCCGGATGGACGAGGCGGCGTGGAGGCCCGCCTCGATGATCGACCCGTAGAGGGCCTTCAGCCGCTCCAGCGTCGCGGGCGTGTCGCCGGCGACGATCTTCACCACCTTGGCGAGGCTGTGCTCCCGGTCGCCCGGATTGATCCGCTCCGGCGAGTAGCCGACGAAGAAATCCGTCTTCCAGCGCAGGCCGGAGGATTGCTCGAGGACGGGGATGCAGACCTCTTCGGTGGCGCCGGGATAGACGGTGGATTCGAACACCACGGTCGCGCCCGGCCGCATGTGCCGCCCGACGAGGTCCGAGGCCCGGATCAGCAGGGTGAAATCGGGGCTCTGGGCCGCGTCCACCGGGGTCGGGACCGTGACGATGATCACGTCCGCCGCGCTCAGGGCGGCCGGGTCGTCGGTGATCGCGAGGTGCCCGGCCGCCCGGAACGCCGCCGCGTCGATCTCTCCCGCCGGGTCGTGTCCGGCCCGGTAGGCCGCCACCTTGTCGGCGGCGCGCTCGTAGCCGATCGTGATCCGCGCCCGGCCGAACGCCAGGGCGAGCGGGAGCCCGACATAGCCCAGGCCGACGATCGCCACGCTGTCTGCCGAGCTGTCCGCCACGCCGGATCCCTCTGCGGGCTCGGAAGGCGCCGATGACGGTCCGGCCGCCGGGCGCGTATAGGGGCGGCCCGGGCCCGCGTCGACTCGCTTCGGCCCGCGCGGCGCGTCGCCGGCCGGTCGCGGCGCACCAAGACCACCTGACCGACGGGCAGAGACCGATCGAGCCCGGGGCGCGCATGAGGCGAGACGATGCCTGACCTCCGCTGGACCGAGGGGCCGGTCCACTGCACCGACCTCGTGGACGGCACCGGCAAGGTCTTCGGCTATGTCGGCCCGTGCGCCGCGGGCATGCGCGGCTACGTCGTCCAGTCCGGATCGGAATGGCCGCCGCGCCCGGCCGCCTTCGCCGATCATCCCGCGGCCGACGCGGCCCGCGCCTGGGTCGAGGCCGAGGTGTCCGCGCGCGCCTTTCGGCCCGTCCGCATCATCCGGGAGACCGGCGCGCCGGTCTCCTGATTCCCCGGGGCGGTTCAGGACCGCGTCAGCCTCGCCCGGCTTCGCTGCGACGCGGGATGCCGGGGGTGCCGGCGCGTTCGGGCTCCGGGGCGCAACGTGCTATGAGCCCCGATCGCCCTGTCGCGGGCCCTGAGGTCGATCATCATGCGCACGATCATGCTCGCCGCCGCCCTGCTGGCCCTGCCCGTCCCGGCCTCGGCGCTGTGCCGCTGCACGTGCGTCCGGGGCGAGATGAAGGCGATCTGCCAGGAGACGGACCTCACGATTCCGATCTGCCAGGGGCTCTGCGAGACCACGATCCGACCGGACCGGGTCATCATTCCGCTCGCCGGCGCCCGGCAGGCCTTCGAGCCGGCCCAGTCGACGAACCCCGCGCCCGGCGGCCTCGTGTCGCCCGATCTCAGCCTGGACACCAATCCGAACGGCACCCAGCTGGGAACGCCGAGCCAGCTCTCCGGAAGCGTCGGGTCGAGCTTGTCCTCCGGCAGCGGACGCTGAGCCACGAAAAAGCCCCGCGCGGCGGGTGCCGGCGGGGCTGAAGGTTGAGGACGCCCGGTGCGTTACGTCGGGCGACTGGTTTTAGAATACCATCATTGCTCGCGATGTGAAGCTCTCGCGATGACAAATCCGGCAAATTATTTCTTCAATACTGTAGAGTGACGAATAAATCCCCGTCCGGCTCGGCCGGACGGGGTGAAATCAGTGAATCCAGAGCGCCGATCGCTCGCGTCGCCGCTCCGAAGGCGGATCGGCCTTACGACTGGGTCTTCAGATAGGCGATGACGTCGTTGATCTTCTTGTCGTCCGTGATGCCCTGGAAGATCATCTTGTTGCCCGGGACCTTCGCCTTCGGGTTCTTCAGCCACTCGTGCAGGTTGGCCTCGTCCCAGGTGATGCCGGAATTCTTCAGGGCGGCGGAGTAGTTGTAGCCCTCGTAGGTGCCCGCCTTGCGGCCGACGACACCCTTCAGGTCAGGACCCACGCCGTTCTTCTGGAAATTGTGGCACGCCTTGCAGGGAGCGAACGCCTTCTCGCCGGCGGCCGCATCCCCGGCCTCCTGGGCCTGCGCCGCGAGGGGCATGACGACGGCGAGGACGGCGCCGAGTGCAAGCATACGCATGTATAGACCCCGAATTGATCAGATAAGCTTCGCGTTTCTGACAGAAAAATTCTTCGATGCAAGGGAAAAAATCTGCGAAGCCGTGCAGATTATATTGAACGATGCATCAAACAATTTCGGATGTCATGCCCGGTTCCGCGGTTCGTTCTCGGCGCGTCTCGGCAGGCCTCGGATCGGTGGCCCGCTCGCGCGCATCCGCGGGGCGCGTCCCCGGGCGGCGGGACGGGCGAACGGCGGATCTGAGAATGCTTCCAAACTTGGCATGTCGGAGTGTTGACGTCCGATGCGGGGCGATAATCCGGCCCGCGCCGGAAAATGATGCGTCCTTCCCGGCTGGACGCCGCGCGCACGACAAGGCCCGCTGCGGCCGAGCCGGGCGGGTCCCCGCAGACGGGCCGTGTCGATGCTAGGCGGCCAGCGGCAGCCTGATCACCGGCGGGTCGCTATCCGCAGCCTTGGCGGTTCGGGCCATCGCCGCGCCGGCATCCCAGGCCGTGAGCGCCTTGATCCGATCGGCGAGAACCGTCGTCTCCAGGGTGCGGGGCGTCGCCGTCAACGGGCGGGGCATCGTCGATCGGGGGCTGGGCATGTGGGCTCCGGCGGCTGCTGCAGCGGGCAATGCGCCTGAATGGTTACCGCGATGTCTCTGCCGGGCATGCGCGCGAGGACGTGATGCGCAATCCTGCGCGCTGGACGGCCTCTGCTGCGGTTGGAGGCGCGCCGATGCGGCTGCTGGCCAAGCCCGATGGTTCGACGCGTCGCCAGGCCCGCGAGCCCCGCGCGGTCCACCGACCGGCCAAGTCGTTTCGGGATGTCGGCCGGGTGATCGGAGTGCGGGGTGCAAGCCTGCCGGACGGATCGGTGCTGCCACGCATCTCCGGGGCGCCACGTCGGGGCCGAACTCGACGGTCCGCGACCGCGCGACAGCCGCCGTGTCGGCGCTCAGCCGCAGAAGGCTCGAAGAGACCGCGTTTCGGCGCTTGTGGTGGCGGAGGGAGCGGGATTCGAACCCGCGATACCGTTTCCGGTATACACACTTTCCAGGCGTGCGCCTTCAACCACTCGGCCACCCCTCCGTCCGCGAACCGGGCGCCCGGCCGCGCACGCGGCGCGCCGGGCGCGGCCAGGACCGCGCGGTGCCGTGCTGTTAGCCGGGTGCGCCGTCCGGCGCAAGGCGCAGTCGGCCGGGCGATGCGAAAACCGCCCGGCCGCGTCCCTCACCCCTCGGCGTCGTCGAGGTGGAAGCGGACATGCTCCACGTTCGCCCGCTCGAAGGCCTGCATGACGTGCTGGTAGGAGCGCTCCATGGCGTTGTCCTCCGTCCCGGGGCTGTCCTCGGGCTTCAGCACGAACATCAGGAGCGAGCGCCCGGTCACGTCGTAGCCGGAGCCGAACTTGAAGCTCTCCACGTCCTGGCTGTCGGGCAGGTTCGTATCGAGGAGCCGCGTCCAGGCCACGCCTCCCACGGATTCGGGCAGCGTGAACGTCACGAGGTCGTGGTAGGCGTTGAACATGATCAGCAGCGTGGCGTCCCCGCCGCGGCGGTGCAGGCCGGTGGCCTGGGCGCGCCCGTCGAGCTGGACCGCGAAGGCGCGGGCCTCGCCGTCCGACCAGTTCTCGCCTGCCATCTCGCTCCCGTCCGGCCGCAGCCACGTCACGTCCTTGACGCCGAACTCCTCGTCGTACTGGCCGGTGAGGAACCGCCCGCGGCTCAGGATCGGCAGGGCGTTGCGCAGGATGATCAGGCGCTGGGTGAACTCCGCGAGATCCCGCTCCTCGTCGCCGATCGCATCCCAGTCCAGCCAGGAGACTTCGTTGTCCTGGCAGTAGGCGTTGTTGTTGCCGTTCTGGGTCCGGGCGAACTCGTCGCCGGCGAGCAGCATCGGCGTGCCGCGGGACAGGAACAGCGTCGCCAGCATGTTGCGCATCTGGCGCAGGCGCACCGCCCGGATCTCCGGGTCGTCGGTGGGGCCCTCCACCCCGTAATTGTACGAGAGGTTGTGCGAGTGGCCGTCGCGGTTGCCCTCGCCGTTCGCGTCGTTGTGCTTGTCGTTGTACGAGACCGTGTCGTGCAGGGTGAAGCCGTCATGGGCGGTGAGGAAGTTCACCGAGGCCCAGGGCTTGCGCCCGCGCTTGTTGAACTTGTCGGCCGAGCCCGCGATCCGCGCCGCCAGATCCGGCAGCAGCCCGCCATCGCCCTTCCAGTAGGCGCGGACGTCGTCGCGGAACCGGTCGTTCCACTCGGCCCAGCCGGGCGGGAAGCCGCCGACCTGGTAGCCCCCGGGGCCGCAATCCCACGGCTCGGCGATGAGCTTGACGTTGTTGAGCACCGGATCCTGGCGGCAGGTGTCGAGGAAGCCGCCGCCCTCGTCGAACCCGTAGGGCTCGCGGCCCAGGATCGTGGCGAGATCGAAGCGGAACCCGTCCACCTGCATCTCCTGCGCCCAGTAGCGCAGGGAATCGGTCACGAGCTGCAGCACCCGCGGATGCGACAGGTTGAAGGTGTTCCCGGTGCCGGTGTCGTTGATGTAGTAGCGCGGCTCGTTGGGCAGGAGCCGGTAATAGGAGGCATTGTCGACCCCCTTGAACGACAGGGTCGGGCCCTTCTCGTTGCCCTCGGCGGTGTGGTTGTAGACTACGTCGAGGATCACCTCGAGGCCGGCGCCGTGGAAGCGCGAGACCATCTCCTTGAACTCGGAGAACGCGAAGTCCGGCACCGCCGCGTAGCGCCGGGCTGGGGTGAAGAACGAGATCGTGTTGTAGCCCCAGTAATTCACCAGCCCCTTCTCCTGCAGGTAGTCGTCCTGCACGAAGGAATGGACCGGCAGCAGCTCCACCGAGGTCACGCCAAGGCTCTTGATGTAGTCGAGCACGTCCCGGGTCCCGAGGCCGGCATAGGTGCCGCGTAGCTTTTCCGGCACCCGCGGGTCGAGCTTGGTCATGCCCTTGACGTGGGCCTCGTACACGATGGTCTTGTCCCAGGGCACCAGCGGCTTCTGGTGCCGGCCCCAGGTGAAGGCCGGGTCGATCACCCGGGAGCGGCGGGTGTAGGGGGCGCTGTCCCGCTCGTCGAAGGTCAGGTCGTCGCCGGTCTCCATCTTGTAGCCGAATAGGGCCGGGTTCCAGGTGATCGAGCCGACGAGCCCCTTGGCGTAGGGGTCGATCAGCAGCTTGTTGGGGTTGAACCGGTGGCCGGCCTTCGGCTCGTAGGGGCCGTGGACCCGGTAGCCGTAGATCGTGCCGGGGCGGGCGTCGGGCAGGTAGCCGTGCCAGATCTCGTCCGTGTACTCGGGCAGCTCGATCCGCTCGATCTCCTGCTCGCCGGCATCGTCGAACAGGCAGAGTTCGACCTTGGTGGCGTGGGCGGAAAACAGGGCGAAGTTGACGCCGAGCCCGTCCCAGGTGGCGCCCAGGGGGTAGGGTTGGCCTTCCTGGATGCGCGTGCGGGCCGCGCGGGACTGCGATGCGGGACGACGAGTAGAGGACATGGACACTCCGGAACGCGACCCGCCCGGCCACGTGCCGCCGCGGGGAGCGTCGGGTGAACGTGCCGGAAACAGCGAAGCTCCCGCGGTGCCGCAAAAATCGCGGGGGTGCTGCGCGGTGAGGCCGGGACACCTCAGCGACCGGGCGACGGCGTTCCCGGTGGGGAGGACCGGGCGGCTTCAGGGGAGGGGAAGGTCGGACGTCGATCCGCCCCACGTCGGGGTGGCGACCGCCGCGTCCGGGCTTAGGCGCGGCAATGCCGAAGTCATCGCGCGGATGGTGGAGTGATCGGGTAAGCCGTGACCAGCGCCATGAGCGCGCCGTCGTCGATCTGCTTCCAGACGGATCTGACGGGATGACGCGATCCGTCGGGCATCTGCATCGGACCTTCGCAGATGTACTTGATGACAAATCTGTTCTCGACGCTGGCGACGAGATTATCGCTGCATCCATGCTCGAGCAGGGCGGCGATGAAGCTGCGGGGATCCTCGCGGGTGAAGCCGCGCGACAGAAAGAACGCGGCTTTCGGGCCTCCCTCGGCATGCCGGTCGTCGAGCAGATAGCCGCCGATCTTCGCGTCCGGGATGCAGGGCACCGGCACACGCCCGCCGAAACGTGACATTAAGGTCAGGCAGCCGCGAGGGCTTCGGCCAGGATCGTCGCCGTGCCCGCAACCGGGCTCGCGAACTCGACCTCGTAGGCCTCGCCATCGGCGTAGACCTCCACGATGGTCCCGCGGGCGCCGGCTGGCACGGGCAGGCCGTCGTCCGTGACGGCGTCGCGCAGGATCATGACCACGCTCAGCTCGGGAAAGAGCGGCGTGACCTCCGGCGCCTTGCGCAACGTGTGCATCGTCTCGAAGGACATGGCGTGATCCTGGCGCACCGCGGAGACGCGCGCAACCCGCGCTCCTCGGACGGGCCGCGCTTCCCATGCATGACGGGTGCTTGAAGACGAAAGACTCCTCCCGTCTGCGCGCCGCGCTCAGTTCGAGGCCGCGGCGGTGAAGCTCCGGTCCATGGCCCGCCCGACGTCCAGCGTCCTCGACAGGATCCCGTACCGCGTCGCCCGGTCCGAGGCCTCCTGGACCTCCGTCACGACACCGTCGTCGAGCGCGATCGGCCGCGTCCGCTGCGCCGTGTAGGCCGCGCGCAGGACGTCCTCCGGCAGCCTGGTCAGCGCGGCCGTGTTCCGGGCGTAGGCGTCGAGATGGTCCAGCGACCAGAGCCGCGCCCTGTCCAGGCGGCTCAGGAAGTCCTGCAGGGCGGCCCGCTTGGTGGCGATGGCGCTGTCCGAGGCGACGATGAAGGTGATGGTCGGCGTGAGGCCCGCGCCGTCCGCGATCGGCCGGGCCTTGTCCCTGAGCGTCGCGAACGAGACGTAGGGCTCCCAGACCGCCCAGGCATCCACCGAGCCGGCCATCAGCGCGACCTTGGCGTCGACCGGGTTGAGCGGCGCGAAGGTGGCCTCGGATGGCGCGATCCCGGCCTTCTCCAGCGTCGCGCTGATCAGGAACTGGCCCCAGCCGCCGCGGGTGCCGGCGAGTCGCTTTCCCTTGAGGTCGGCGGCCGAGCGGATCGGCGAATCCGCGCGGACCAGGATCGTCTGCGTCCGCGGATCCGACTTAGTGCCGCCGATCGCCTTGATCGGTGCCCCGGCCGCGACGACCGTGAGGAAGGAGAGGTCGCCGGTGTAGCCGACATCGAGGGCGCCGGCGTTGAGCGCCTCCAGGATCGGCGCGGCGGCGGGGAATTCCGACCATTCGATCCGGTAGGGCAGATCCTTCGCGGAGCCGGCGCTCTCGAGGAGTGACCGGTTCCCGCCCTTCTGGTCGCCGACCCGCAGGACGACCTCCTCCGCGCGGGCGGCCACCGCGGCTAGCGTCGTCGTGACCAGCGTCGTCGTGGCCAGCGTCAGTGCGGCGGCGAGCAGCGCGCCGGCGAACCGGCGGACGCCGGGACGCGCGTGAGATCCGATGAGCATGGGGCCTGCCGCGATCCGCTGCCCGCGTTGTGCGGGGCTGTTCTGTGGAAGGCCGAGCTTATGCTTGCCGCGAGGGCGGTCAATGAAACGAAAATCTGTATTGCCCGCGATTGATGCTAGAGATGACATCCGGCCGCCCCCGCGGGGAGACGAACGTCTTTCCCCGCGCCGCGCCGATCAGCGGGCGGGCGGGAACGCGTCCGCCAGGTAGGCCCGCACGAAGCCCGGCATCCGCGCGGCATCGATGTCGTCGCGGCCCCGCACCACGTGCATCCCGGCGAGTTCCGGCTCGGCCTCGGCGCCGAGATGGTCGGCGATCCGCGCCACGAGCCGCGCGGCCGTCTCCGGGAAGCGCACCGGCCGCAGGAACGCGAGCTGGCCCTCCCCCTCCAGCAGCACCCAATCCGTTTCGGCCTCGTCCGGCAGCGCCAGGCCGGTCTCCTCGGCGAGTTCCCGGGCGGCGCTGCCGGCGAGATCGACCCGCGCGCCCTGTATGTCGTCCGGATCCGGAGTGCCGCAGGGGAAGTAGAGCTGGCCGGCATTGGCCGTGCGGGCCCCCATCTCGCCGAGCAGGACGGCGCCGTCCGAGGTCCAGGGCACGATCGCCGCGAAGGCATTGGCGATGCGGGCGTCTGCGATGCGGGCGTCGGCGTGCCGGGTGTCCCGGTAGTAGGTGAAGGTGGCGTAGCGCGTCGCGAACAGGTCCAGGCGGGCGGCCCCGTCCGCGACCGCGTGATCGCAGCACAGCAGGACGGTGCCGTCGAACATGCCGGGCGCGCGGGCGATCCGGGTCTGCCAATGCGCCGCGATGGCGTCGGCATTCTCCCGGGGGAAGGCCCAGTCGTAGGTCACGAACCGCGCCGTCACGGCGGCAAGCTGCGTGATCCGGAAGCCGTCAGACATGCAGGGTGCCGTCGGCCACGATCACCGCGGCCCCGCCGATCTCGACGCTCCGCAGGGCCCCCGCCTCGATGGTGAGCTGGAGCGCGATCTCGCTCGGCCGCCCCATCGCCTCACCCTGGCGGATCGCCACGTCGTGCGTGCCGTCGCCCAGGGCCTCGAACTGCATCAGCACCCCCGCGAAGGCGGAGGCCGCCGAGCCGGTGGCGGGATCCTCCGTGACGCCGAAATTCGGCGCGAACATGCGGACCCGCCAGCTCAGGCCGGTGCCCTCGGGGTCGGGTGTGTAGAGGTAGAGCCCGTCGTTCGGGTCGGGCGCCTGGGCCGGCCGGGCGGCGTCGAGGGCCGTCACCGAGCCCACGGGCACGCAGGTGAAGCTCGGCCCGACGCCGTGGCGGCTCGGCGCGTGCCGGCCGGTGCCGATGTCGGCGGGCTTGAGGCCGAGGAGCGGGGCCAGCAAGGCGGGCTCGGGGCCGGGACCGAGGTATTCCGGCAGGATCGGCAGCCGGAACCGCGCCCGTCCGCCGCTGCCGTCCGCCAGCGTTTCGACCACGCAGGGGACGATTCCGATCCGCTCCTCCAGGCCGAAGGCCCGGGCATCGCCCCGGGACGGATCCTGCAGCGCCAGCAGCACGGCGGTGCCCACCGTCGGGTGGCCGGCGAAGGGCAGCTCCCGGCCGGGGGTGAAGATGCGCAAGGACGCCCGGTGCCGGGCCTCCGTGGGCGGCATGACGAACACCGTCTCCGACAGGTTGAACTCCTGCGCGATGGCCTGCATGGCGGCGGTGTCGAGCCCCTCCGCGTCGAGCACCACGGCCAGCGGATTGCCGGCGAGCCTCTGCTCGGTGAACACGTCGAGGGTGACGAAGCGGCGCGCCATCGTGTCGGGCCTTCCTGATCTGGCTGCCGCCTGACATCCGTCCAATGCTGATGACCGTCAGCGAGCAGCGGCTCGACTCGTAACCGACGGTCCAGCTGAGGTCACGCGATGCGACGGCGGCCGTGCCGCGGAGATCACGCGGCCGTCCGCGGCCGGGACACGCGTGGTCGCGTCACCGTCGTGCAGGCGATCAACTCCTCGGTGACAGCGGACGGACCGCCGGTCCGACGGTCGTCCGCGCGGATTACCGCCGTCGTCGGCGACTTAGAAATCCGATGTCGTCGCAGCGGCGCCCGCCCGCACGGGCGCGGCGGCCGGCGCGCCGCCATCGCCCTCGTCGGCTGTGGCGGACGCCCGGGGAAGGCCGCCCTGCTTCGTCATGCGCTGCTCTGCCGCGCCCATGGCCCGACCGACGGCGTCGGCATCCTTCGCCCAGCGCTGGCTCCAGGCGACGGCCACGACCTGCATCTTCGCCTTCGACCAGGGATGCTCCCCCCGCCACGACAGGATCTCGGCGGCGCCTTTCAGCTGGAGATCCGCGGCCTGGGCCCTGACAGCCTCGTTATAGGTTCCGAGATTGAAGCTCTGCACCGAGCCGTCGCTCATGCCGCGTGACTCGTAGGCGTCCTTGCCGATCCTGTTCGCCACGACCCGCTCGCTGACGAATTGCTGAATGGCCGCCATGGCCGCCAAGCTGGCACGGCTTCGGTCGGCGGGCATCAGGTTGGTCTGCGGGGCGACGCCGAAGCCGACCACCACGCGTTCGCCGTTCTCGTCCGTGAAGACGCGGGCACCCATCGTGTAGGCGAGCCAATCCGGGTTCCCGGCCTTGATCGCCTCGAATTGCTGGCGGATCGGCGGCTGAGGGGCTTCACGCTGCAGGGTCAACGTCGTGTTCCAGATGGTCTCCGCGATGCCGGCGAGCTTCGGCGACCAGATCAGACCTGTCAGGACGTGGTACTTGCCTGCATCCTCCACGCTCGGCCCCTCGCACTGAACAACGGTGAACGCACCGGAGGCGAACATCTCCGCCCTGCTCTCGATGCTCTGGTCGATCCGCAATTGCTGCGTGGCGATCGCCGCGCGCTGCTGCGCCGCGGTCCCGCCCGACCATTGCGGATCGAATTTCTTGATCTCGGCATCGAGGGCCTTGTCCGCGAGGACGCGCGACTTGTCGACGATCGACAATTGCTCGACGACAGGCCGCAGGGACGGCGGTGCGTCGCTCCCGCCGAACATCTGGACGGCCGCTGACCGGCTCGACCGCATCGTCGAGCGCATCGACTCCGCGAGGGACTTTCGCGCGCTGATCTCCGCGTAGGTGAAGGCCGCATTGCGACCGACGAGCCAATTGCGGGAGCCCGGCGGCTCGGCGACCGCCGCCTGCTCGTGGGCGACGTAGACGAAGTAGCCGTTCTTCTTCTCGTTCTTGCCGTCCTCGAGCTTCTCCTTCGCCTTCCAGTCCGCCCAGCACGTCTCGACCGAGGCGGGCTGCGCGCCCGCGGTGAGATGGGCGCCGCCGTTGAGCGCCGCCGCCGCTTCCGCGGACCCGGCCGGCTCGGGCGACTGAGCGGCGGCTCCATTCAGGCCGGCGAGCAACAGGGTGGCCAGACCGAAGGCCTGGCGGCAGATCGCGGTCATCCGGTTTCTCCCAATCAGCGCCGGCCGATGCCGCCGAGGGCACCGCCGACAATTCCCATGAAGGCCCGCGCCGCCTGCTCATTCTGAAGGCGTTGCTGCTCGGCCTGGCGCTGGCCTTCCATCAAGCGTTCGACCGCGTCGGCCGCTTCGCGGTGTCCCATCGATGCCGCACGCTTGAAGAGCCGATACGCGTCATCCGGCCCGGATCCCTCGACGCGACCCTTCGAAATCATCGTCGCGAGGCTGACCATCGCGTCCGGATCGCCGAGAGTGGCGCCCTGCCGGAAGCTCGCGATGGCCCCCGCCAGATCGTTGCGGCCGACGCGGGTATCCAAGAGAGCCCATCCGAAATTGTCATAGGCTGCGCGGTAGTTCTGCCGCATCAGCACCTGCAGCAGCGGTAGCGCCCGTTTCGGATCGGACGTCTGGTACGCCCGAGCGAGTTGGTAGCGGTAGCGCCGCTCCTCCGGGTATTGCCGAACGGCGATCTCGCAGGCCTCGATCGCGTCGGTCCCCGCCCCTTTCAGGACATCCCACGGGACACCGGGCAGCGCCTTCGGGCGATCGGGATCGTACAGGCCGGCCGCCGCCTGGTCGCACAGATCGCCCGCCCGCGCGATCCTCGCCTGGCGCTGGGCCTCGACCTCCCGCTGGGCCGCATCCCGTTGGGCACGCTCCACGGCTTCCCGCTTCGCCCGCTCGACGCTCTGCCGCCACTCGGTCACGACCTTTCGGTCGACGATCAGCAGCTTGTCGCCGGTCCTCGGATGAAATCCGGAATTGTCGAAGAACTCGTACGTCAGCCCTTCGCGCCAGTACCAGACCCGCGGTTGCCCCGTGACGGGATCGAACCAAGCCGCGCTCGTCGGATCGACCGGCTTCGGCGGCCGCAGGCGCCGATCCGCACGCTCCTGCTCCTCCTTCTTCACGGCCTGCGATTTCGGCACGCAGACCGTAACCTCGGACTTGAGCGAGAGGGAGCCACCGGCATCCGCCTCCTTGCGGGTCTCTTCGAGGACCTTGACCCGCACGAACCCGGCGAGATTGGTCTGCTCGAATTGCTTGAAGCGCTGTTCGGCGTCGCTGTTCACGATCTCCGCGCGGTTCTCGCGCGACGACTTGACTTCGAAGCCGATCACTTGGCCGATCGCCACTTGGTTGGTGCGGTCCAGGGCCCGCTTGCGGGCCGCGTCCATCTCGGACCACGTTCCGTAAGCTTCCTCGACGGTGACCGGGACGGTCTCCTGCCGGACGCAGTCGCCCCCGTCGTAGGCCCGGACAGGACCGATCATCATGAGCAGCGCCCCGGCGCAGGCGAGCGTCAGAGGGGCACGGTCGCGCAGTTTTTCCGCAGCTTTGTTGAGATCTGGGACGATGATCGTTTCGCTGATCTGCGTTTGAAGTCTGAGCACGGGCGAGCGGCCATCGACGAAGAACCGTATCTGTGGGTTCTGACATGCGCGTGCCGGCTGGCACTACGTGTTCTTCTCGTTAAGATTGAATTTTCCCCAGCGATTACCTTAAGGTTGATGCTGCGTCGCTGGGCGTAGCGGCGGCTACGGTGCTTGGACAGGCTTCGACGCGGGCGGTGCGCGATGTGGGCATGGGGCGCGGCGCACAGCGCGCGGGTGCCCGGGCCGATGCGGCAGATCGATCGCGCGATGGCAGCGCGCTCACACCGCCTCGACCGGAAACCGCGCGCTCGGGTTCACGTATTCCTCCTGCGCGGCCACCGTCAGGATCTCCCGCGATCCTGCCTCGGCGGTGCGCTTGAGCAGTCCGTAGATCGAGGCCGCCGCCGCGCCGAGCGCCGCCTCGGCCGAGCCGGTCCGGGCATAGTGCACCAGGAACAGGGCCGCGATGCAGTCCCCCGCCCCGTTCACCGCGATGGCGAGCCGCGGGGTGCGGACCCGGAACACCCGTCCCTCCGCGCCCGCGAGCAGGTCGATGCTGTCGGCGGGCGTGTCGGCGCAGAGCGCCGAGGTGACCAGGACCACCCGCGGCCCGCGCGCCTGGAGCGCCGCGATCGCGGCTCCGGCCTCCGCCAGGGTGCGGCTCGGCAGGCCGGTGAGGAGTCCGAGTTCGAACTGGTTGGGGGTGAGGATGTCGGCGGCCGGGACCGCGCGCTCGCGCAGGAACGCCTCGATGCCGGGCCGCACGTAGACGCCCTCCTCGACGTCGCCGATCACCGGGTCGCAGCAGTAGAGCGCTCGGGGGTTCGCCGCCCGCACGGCGTCCACCGCCTCCAGGATCGCGGCGCCGATCTCGGCCGACCCCATATAGCCCGACAGCACCGCGTCGCAGGTCGAGAGCACGCCGCGCTCGCCGATGCCGCGCACCACCTCGCGGATCATCGCCGCGTCGAAGACGGGGCCGCGCCACGCGCCGTAGCCGGTGTGGTTGGAGAACTGCACCGTATGCACGGGCCAGACCTCGACCCCGAGCCGCTGCATCGGAAACACCGCCGAGGCGTTGCCGACATGGCCGTAGGCGACATGGGACTGGATCGACAGGACGTTCAACGCGGGACTCGCTCGTTGTCCCGCTACGGTTAGCCGGTTCCCGCGCCGCCTGCACCCCTATCGCTTGCCGCCCTCCCCCGCGCGCCTCAGATGGGACCGACCCTCCTCCCACCCGCCGAGCCCCGTTCAGAGCCCCATGGACATCGAAGCGCTGCGCACCACGACCCTCGCCTTCGTGGAGGCGCACAAGGCCTGGACGCCGTTCATCGCCGGCGGCCTCGCCTTCTGCGAATCGATCGCGGTCCTGTCGCTGTTCGTGCCGGCGACCGTGATCCTGGTCGGCATCGGCGCCCTCGTCGGCGGCGCCGACATCCCGTTCTGGCCGGTGGTGATCGCCGCGGCGGTGGGCGCCGCGCTCGGCGACTGGATCTCCTACGAGGCCGGGCGCTGGCTCGGACCGGGGGCCAAGACCAAGTGGCCGCTGCGGCGCTACCCCGAGCTCATGGCCAAGGCCGAGGCCTTCATCGGGCGCTGGGGCATCGCCGCGGTGGCGCTGGGGCGGTTCTTCGGGCCGGCCAGGGCCCTGGTGCCGCTCTTCGCCGGCATCCTCGGCCTGGCGCGGCTGCCGTTCCAGCTGGCCAACGTCGCCTCCGCCCTGGTCTGGGCCTTCGTGCTGCTGGCCCCCGGGGCCGGGCTGCTCACGTGGTTCCATCGCTGATGCGGCGCTTCCCGCCCGAGCGGATCGTCTGCCTCACCGAGGAGACCGTCGAGACTCTGTACCTGCTGGGTGCGGAGGACCGGATCGTCGGCGTCTCGGGCTACGCGGTGCGCCCGCCCCGGGTCCGGAAGGAGAAGCCACGCGTCTCGGCCTTCACCAGCGCGGACATCCCGAAGATCCTGGCGCTGGCGCCTGACCTCGTCCTGGCCTTCTCGGACCTCCAGGCCGGCATCGTCGCCGACCTCGCCCGGGCCGGCGTGGCGGTGCACCTGTTCAACCAGCGCGACGTGTCGGGCTGCCTTGCCATGGTCCGCACCCTCGGCGCCCTCGTCGGTCTGCCGGAACGGGCCGAGGCTTTGGCGGCCGGCTTCGAGGCGCGGATGGCGGAGGCCGCCGCGGCGGTGCGGGACCGGCCGACCCTGCGCGTCTACTTCGAGGAATGGGACGCGCCGATGATCTCCGGCATCGGCTGGGTCTCGGATCTGATCGGCCTCGCGGGCGGCCGGGACGTGTTCCCGGCCTTGAGCCGGCAGCCGGCCGCGCAGGACCGGATCGTCACGCCCGAACAGGTGATCGAAGCCGCGCCCGACGTGATCCTCGCCTCGTGGTGCGGCAAGCGGGTCAATGTCGACCGCATCCGGTCCCGACCCGGCTGGGCGGCGATCCCGGCCGTGCGCGACGGGCGCATCCACGAGATCAAGTCGCCGCTGATCCTGCAGCCTGGCCCGGCCGCGCTCACCGACGGGTTCGACGCGATCCGGGCCTGCCTCGGATGACCGCCTTGGATGATTGCCCGGGGCGATGCCGCGCCGCAGGTGACGGACGGCGCCGGGATTGGCAGGATGTCCCGATTCGGCACAGGCGCATTCCCCGAGATTGATGTCCGCTTCCATCGGCATTTCCGATTCGGCTTCTCCGCCCCCGGCGGCTGAGGCGCTCCTGCCGCCCGACCGGCGGCAGTCGCCGACGGCGCTGCGCATCCAGCGCGGCGTGCGGCGGCTGTTCTCCGAGATGGGCTGCGTCACCCTGCCGGAATTCTCCCTCGTCAACGGCCGCCGCGCCGACGTGATCGCCCTGTGCGGCGCCGGGAAGCTCACCATCGTGGAGATCAAGTCGAGCGTGGCGGATTTCCGCGCGGACCGGAAATGGCCGGATTACCGCGACTTCTGCGACCGGTTCTTCTTCGCGATCCCCGAGGACGTGCCCGAATCCCTGATCCCGGAGGAATGCGGCCTGATCGTCGCGGATGCCTACGGGGCCGGGATCCTGCGTGCGGCGCCCGAGCATCCGCTGAGCGGCGCCCGGCGCAAGGCCGTGACGCTCCGCTTCGCCCACAGCGCCGCGCGCATCCTCCACGCGCTCGCCGATCCGGGCGCGGTGCGGGAGGGGGCGCTGTAGGATACGGCCGGCGGCCGACTCGCGCCGACGCGACGGACCGCCCGGGACGGCTGAACGACGCTGGACCCATCCGTCGCGTCGGCGGTGGCCGAGAAGCTTTCGGCGACGAGAGCGGCAGCTGTCTCGCCGAACGTGGTCGAGGCGCGGACGAGGCGCGGACACGGATGCGTTCGATCGCGTCATGAACCGCAGGGCGGCCTCCCACCGGCTCCCGAGGATCGCGTGAGCGATCCGCCATCTGCGGGAAGGACATCCACGCTGGATTGGCAGGCCGCGCAGGGCGGCTGATCGCGCAGACGACCGACTGGCGATGGACGGCGGGCTTCGGTCTGGTACGTCTGCACTGGTATTCCACCGACGATTGAAATCTGCGTAGAACGGCCGCGCTTCCCGCCGATCCAGCGCCGAGCCCGATTCATCGATGACCTCCGTCGCCCTGTTCGAGCTGATCCTCGGCCTCCTCGGCGCGGCCCTGCTGCTGTCGCTGGCGGCCGGGCGCCTGGGCTTCCCGCCGGCCGCGGCCCTGGTCATCGGCGGCATGGCGCTGGCGGTGGTGCCGGGCCTGCCGGCCTTCACGCTCGACCCGGACCTGATCATGGTCCTGTTCCTGCCGCCGCTCCTGCTCGAATCCGCCTACTTCACCGTCTGGCGCGACTTCCGGGCGAGCCTCGGCCCGATCCTGTCGCTCTCGCTCGGGGCGGTCCTGTTCACGACCCTGATCGTCGGGCTCGTCGCCCACGCGGTGGTGCCGGCCCTGCCCTGGGCCGCCTGTTTCGCCCTGGGCGCCATCGTCTCGCCGCCGGACGCGGTCGCCGCCAAGGCGGTGCTGGCCCGGGTCGCCCTGCCCCGCCGGATGATCACGGTCCTGGAGGGCGAGAGCCTCGTCAACGACGCCTCGGGCCTCGTGCTCTACCGCTTCGCCGTGGCGGCCGCGCTGACGGGGAGCTTCAGCGCCTGGGCGGCGGCCGGCAGCTTCGCGTGGCTCGCGGTGGCGGGCGTCGCGGTCGGGCTCGCCTGCGGGCTGGCGGTGAACGCCGGGATGCGGCGGCTGCACGACGCCAACGCCATCACGGTGCTGAGCTTCCTCGCCGCCTACGTCGCCTACCTCGCGGCCGAGGAGGTCCACGCCTCCGGCGTCCTCGCGGTTGTGGCCTGCGGCCTGATGATGGGCGGCCGGGAGCACGAGACCTTCGACGCCCATGCCCGCCGCCATTCCGTGGCGGTGTGGGCATTCGTGGTGTTCGTGCTGGAGGCCCTGGTCTTCGTGCTGATCGGCTTGGCGCTGCGCGGCGTGCTGGCCCGGACCGGCGGCGAGTACGGCTCGCTCTCGGCGGGGCTGCCCCTGGCGCTCGCCGTCACCGCCACCTGCGTCGTCGCCCGCCTGCTCTGGGTGTTTCCCGCCGTCTACCTGCGGCGGCTCCTGTCGCCGCGGTTGCGCGCGCGGGAACCCTCCCCGAACCCGGCCGTGCCGCTGATCGTGGGATGGGCCGGGATGCGCGGGGTCGTGACCCTTGCGGCGGCCCTGGCGCTGCCGGTGGACTTCCCCGGCCGCGACGCAATCCTGGTCGCGGCCTTCGTGGTGATCCTGTTCACCGTGCTGGTGCAGGGCACGACCCTGGGGCCGCTGATCCGCCGGCTCCGCCTCGATCCCGTGGCGCACCTGCCCGACGGCCATCTCGACGCGCCCATGGCCCGCGTCGTCGTCAACGAGGCGGGACTCGCCGCCCTGGAGGGATTGGTGTTCCCCGAGACCGGGGCGCTGCAGCACCCGCGCCTCGTGGAGGAGTATCGTCGCCGGGTCCGGGCCTCCTCGCGGGACCGGGACGAGCGGACGGCGCTCGAAGCCGAGAAGAACGAGCACTTCGCCGCCGCGCTGCTCGCCGTGCGGTCAGGCCGGTCGGCGCTGATCGACCTGCACCGGCAGAACCGGGTCCACAGCTCGGTGCTGCGTCAGCTGGAAACGGAGATCGATCTGGAAGAGCTCCATCTCAAGCGTCTGGCCGGGACCGCGCCGGCCCATGGCTAGGACGCTCTCCGCCGAAGTGGGATCCCGTCCGGCGTCGGAGAGCGCGTCGAACCAGGGGCCTGGAGCCGCGCCCGGCCGGGGTGCGGCTCCTCAATGGGCGGCGCAGCCGTCCGCCGGCTGGCCGTAGCCGCTGTAGACGACCCGCACCTTGCGCAGGCAGGTCCCCTCGGACTTCGGCGCCACCGCCACGGGCGCGACGTCCACCGGCTCGACCCGCAGGGTCGCGGCCACCGGCTGGTCCTCGGAGGTGGCGAGCGCGCGGCTGGCGCTCATCACGACGGGCGTCGCGGCCAGCGACGAGATGGCGAGCGCGGCGAAGACGGCGATGTTCTTGCGGCCGAAGGTGTTGCGGGTGCGAGCATTGAACATGACGAGTGGTCCGTCGTATTGCGTTCGGCAGCGCTGAGGTGCCGAGATCCCCTGTTGCAGCGATAACTTGGCCGTTGGCTTGGCGGTTCCCGGTATTGCCCAAAAACCGCCACGCTTGCGTGTCCCGCCGCACCTGGGGCGCGGGCCCTCAGAGGATCTTGCGGTACTGCACGAAGCCGGATTTCTCGGCGATCCGGTCGTAGAGCTGCATCGCGTCGGTGTTGGTCTCGTGCGTCAGCCAGTGGACGCGGGAGCAGCCGGCGGCTTTCGCGGCCTCGCAGACGTGCTCGATCAGCCGCCGCCCGATCCCAAGATTCCGGGCGCCGTCCGCCACGAACAGGTCCTGGAGGTAGCAGTAATCCCCGACCGTCCAGGCCGAGCGGTGGCGGATGTGGTGGACGAGGCCGATCGCCTCCGTGCCGCGCCACGCCAGGGCTCCGTCGACCGGCTCGGCCGGGTCGTTGAGGCGCCGCCAGGTCGTCTCCGTGACGGCGTCCGACAGGTCGACCTTGTAGAACGCCTGGTAGCCCCGCCAGAGCGGCAGCCAAGCATCCCGGTCGCCGGCGCCGATCCGGCGGATCGCGAGGCTGCTGTCCATGATTCTCTCCGCTGGTCCGGACGGATCGGACCTCATCCGGCCCGGACAGGCAACCCGGGCCGCCGGCGCCGAAGACCCGTCACCCGATCGCCTTCACCCGACACCCTGCGCCTTGCACCCCTGCCCGCCCGCACCTAAACCGGCCCGCCAGCGGCCCGAGCCGCCGCGCGAGCCCGAGCCTCCGACACCCATGTCCCAAAAGAAATCCTTCCAGGGTCTGATCCTGACGCTTCAGGAATTCTGGGCGGCGCAGGGCTGCGTGATCCTCCAGCCCTACGACATGGAGGTCGGCGCCGGCACCTTCCATCCGGCCACGACCCTGCGGGCGCTCGGCCCGAAACCCTGGAAGGCGGCCTATGTCCAGCCGTCGCGCCGGCCCAAGGACGGCCGCTACGGCGAGAACCCCAACCGGCTCCAGCACTATTACCAGTTCCAGGTGATCCTGAAGCCGAACCCGCCGAACCTGCAGGAGCTCTACCTCGCCTCGCTCGCGGCCATCGGCGTCGACCTCAAGCTCCACGACATCCGCTTCGTCGAGGACGATTGGGAGAGCCCGACGCTCGGCGCCTGGGGCCTGGGCTGGGAATGCTGGTGCGACGGGATGGAGGTCAGCCAGTTCACCTATTTCCAGCAGGTCGCGGGCTTCGAGTGCGCGCCGGTGGCGGGCGAGCTGACCTACGGGCTGGAGCGGCTCGCCATGTACGTCCAGGGCGTCGAGAACGTCTACGACCTCGACTTCAACGGCGCCGAGGGTGCGGACCGGATCACCTACGGGGACGTGTTCCTGCAGGCCGAACAGGAATATTCCCGCCACAATTTCGAGTCCGCCGACACGACGATGCTGTTCCGCCAGTTCACCGACGCGGAGGCGGCCTGCCGGTCCTACCTCGCGGCGGGCGCGCCCGCCGCGGAGGGCGAGCGCCACCGGATGGCGCAGCCGGCCTACGACCAGTGCATCAAGGCCAGCCACGTCTTCAACCTCCTCGACGCGCGCGGCGTGATCTCGGTGACGGAGCGCCAGAGCTACATCCTGCGGGTGCGGGAACTCGCCAAGGCCTGCGGGGCCGCGTGGCTGAAGACCGCGGCCGGCGGAGCCCCTTGAGCCTTCGCGCGTTGCAACCCCCGCCAACCGGCGCGCTCCGGCGCGTCCGCAGACGCGGGAACCTCGTGATGAAGAAGACGATCCTCGCCCTCAGCCTCCTCGGATTCGGCCTCGCCCCCGCGCTGGCGGCCGATCCCGGGCCTGAGGCCACGGTCAAGAAGCTCTACGCCGAGCCGCACCCGAATCACTCCTCCGTGTACTCGAAGCGCCTGCAGGGCCTGTTCGACGCCGACGCGAAGCAGGCCAACGGTGCCACCGGCAACCTCGACTTCGACTACCGCCTGAACGGCGAGCCCCTGCAGCCCGACACGGTGAAGAACCTGACCTTCAAGGAGGCCACCGAGGGCAAGGACCAGGCGAAGGTCACGGTGGAGCGCAAGGGCGGCGACGGATCGAAGGCGATCGTCTACGACCTCGTGCGCGAGGATGGGGGCTGGAAGGTCTCCGACGCCCACGCGATCGGCGACCGCAAGTGGCAGCTCACGACCATCCTCAAGGGCGAGGCGCGCTGAGCCTGGGCCGTCGACCCTCGACAGGGGTGCGGCGCGGCGATATGGCCGCGCCATGCCCGACCTCCTGCTCGAACTCCGCTCGGAAGAGATCCCCGCCCGCATGCAGCGGCGCGCGGCGGAGGATCTGAAAAAGCTCGTCACCGACGCCCTGGTGGCGCGCGGTTTCCTGTACGAGGGCGCCAAGGCGTTCTCGACGCCGCGCCGGCTGGCGCTGCACATCGCCGGCCTCCCCGCCCGGGGCGAGGCCGTGCGTGAGGAGCGCCGCGGCCCGCGGGTCGGCGCCCCCGAGGCGGCCGTCCAGGGCTTCCTGAAGGGCGCGGGACTGACGAGCCTCGATCAGGCCACGACCGTCACCGATCCCAAGAAGGGCGAATTCTATCTCGCGGTGATCGAGCGGCCCGGCCGCGAGACGCTCGACGTCCTGGCCGAGCTCCTGCCCGAGATCGTCAAGAACTTCCCCTGGCCGAAATCCATGCGCTGGGGCGCGGCCTCGGCGGAGCCGGGGTCCCTCCGCTGGGTGCGCCCGCTGCAATCGATCGTCGCGACCTTCGGGCCGGAGACCGAGAGCCCCGAGGTCGTGCCGTTCGCGGTCGGCGGGATCGCGGCCGGCACGGTGACCTACGGCCACCGCTTCCTCGCCCCGGAGGCGATCGAGGTGCGGCGGTTCGACGACTACATCCAGGCCCTGGAGCGGGCGAAGGTCATCCTCGACGCCGACCGGCGCAAGGACGTGATCCTGCACGACGCCCGCGACCTCGCCTTCGCCCGCGGCCTCGACCTCGTCGAGGACGAGGGGCTGCTGGAGGAGGTGTCGGGCCTCGTGGAATGGCCGGTGGTGCTGATGGGCTCCTTCGACGAGGCCTTCCTCGACATCCCCGCCGAGGCGATCCGGGCGACCATCCGGGCGAACCAGAAGTGCTTCGTCCTGCGCAAGGGCGGGTCGGAGGACCTGGCGCCGGCCTTCATCCTGGTCTCGAACCTCGTCGCCAGCGACGGCGGCCGGGCGATCACAGCCGGCAACGAGCGGGTGGTCCGGGCGCGCCTGTCGGACGCGAAGTTTTTCTGGGAGACCGACAAGGCGATCCGCTTGGAGGATCGGCTGCCGAAGCTCGACAGCATCGTCTTCCACGAGAAGCTCGGCACGCAGGGCGAGCGGATCGCCCGTATCGCCGCGCTGGCGAAGGACCTCGCGCCGCGCGTGGGCGCCGACCCGGCGCTCGCCGAACGCGCGGCCCGTCTCGCCAAGGCCGACCTCGTCACCGAGATGGTCGGCGAGTTCCCCGAGCTCCAGGGCCTGATGGGCCGCAAATACGCGGCGCTCCAGGGCGAGCACGAAAGCGTCTGCGCGGCCATCGAGGAGCATTACAAGCCGCTCGGCCCCTCCGACCGGGTGCCGAGCGATCCGGTCTCCATCGCGGTGGCGCTGGCCGACAAGCTCGACACGCTGGTGGGGTTCTGGGCGATCGACGAGAAGCCCACGGGGAGCAAGGACCCGTTCGCCCTGCGCCGGGCGGCTCTGGGCGTGATCCGGCTGATCCTCGACCGCGGCTTGCGCCTGCGCCTTCTCGAGCAGGTCGGCGCGGCGGATCGCGGCCTCGCCGGGCGGGCCGGTGCGGATGCCGGGGATCTCCTCGGCTTCTTCGCGGACCGCCTCAAGGTCTACCTCCGCGACCAGGGCGCCCGCCACGACCTGATCGACGCCGTCTTCGCCCTGCCCGGCCAGGACGACCTGCTGATGGTCGTGCGCCGCGTCGAGGCGCTCGGACAGTTCCTCGACACCGAGGACGGGAAGAACCTGCTGGCCGGCTACAAGCGCGCGGCCAACATCCTGCGCATCGAGGAGAAGAAGGACGGCCGCGCCTACGATGCCGCGCCCGACGCCGCCCTCGCCGCCGCGGGCGAGCCGGCCGAGCGGGCGCTGGCCGAGGCGCTGGCAAAGGCCCGGGAGACCGCCTCGGCGGCGGTCGCCCGCGAGGATTTCGCCGGGGCCATGCAGGCGCTCTCCACGCTCCGCGCGCCGGTGGACGCGTTCTTCCAGGACGTCACCGTCAACGCGCCCGATCCGAAGCTCCGCGAGAACCGCTTGGCTCTGCTCAACGCCCTGCGCGCTGCGACACGGGAGGTGGCGGAGTTCGCGAAGATCGAGGGGTGAGGCGGAGCCTTCCCCGCGGACAATCGCCATCTGAACGGAGCGCGGCTCCCCTCTTCCGTGCGGGAGAGGGACAGGGTGAGGGGTGCGACCTCACCGGAAAGACCCGATTTCTCACCCCGACCCTCTCCCGCATGGGAGAGTGGGCGCGTTGCGCCTTCGCACAGACCACTGAGGGCCACCCTCACCCGTGATCGTGCCCGGCATGGTCCTCCGGCTCCGGCAGGGTCAGGCCGAAATGGCTCACCAGATCGGCCACCTGCCCGGGGCTCAGCTGCCGCGGGTTGAGGTTGCGGAGCAGCAGGTAGAGCTTGGCGGTCTCCTCAAGCTCCTCGGTGGCGAAGACCGCGCCCTCCAGGCTGTCCCCGGCCACCACCGGGCCGTGATTGGCGAGCAGCACCGAACTGTACCGGCCGGCGAGCCCCCGGATCGCGTCCGCGACCGCCGGGTCGCCGGGTCGGTAATAGGGCACCAGCGCCGTGCCGCCGGTGCGCATCAGGTAATAGGGCGTCAAAGGCGGCAGAACCTGACGCGGGTCAATCTCCGGCAGCATCGAGACCGCCACCGCGTGGGTGGAGTGCAGGTGGACGATCGCCTTCGCTTCGCTGCGGCTCTCGTAGAGCGCGCTGTGCAGCGGGATCTCCTTGGTGGGCTTGTCGCCCGAGACGAGGCGCCCCTGCTGGTCCAGCCGGGAGATCCGCGCCGGGTCGAGGAAGCCGAGGGACGCGTTGGTCGGCGTCACCAGCCAGCCGCCGTCGGGCAGGCGCAGCGAGATGTTGCCGGACGAGCCCGGCGTCAGGCCGCGCTCGAACAGCGAGCGGCCGTAGCGGCAGATGTCTTCGCGCAGCCGGCTCTCGTCGCTCATGCGGTCGCTCCCTCGATCAGCTCGAACCCGAGATCGATTTTCTTTGGACTCTGATCGGTCAGGCAGGCGGCGGCCCGCCGGCCGATCTCCAGGCGCGGCGTGCGCACCGTCGAGAGGGGCTGGGGCATCGCCGCCGCGAAGTCGAGCCCGTTGAAGCCGAACAGCGCGATCCGTCCCGGGACCGCGAGCCCCGCCGCCAGGCAGGCGAAGTAGCCGCCGAGCGCCATGTCGTCGTTGGAGAAGTAGACGGCATCGAGATCCGGGTGGCGCGCCAGCAGCGCCTCCAGCCCCGCCCGCCCCGAGGCCGGCGAGGACGGCCCCGACCGGATCTCCTGGGCCTGGAGCGCCAGCCCGGCCTCCGCCAGGGCTTCCTCGAACCCGGCCAGCCGCTTGCCCGCCCGCACGTCTATGCGCAAGTCGTGGCCGAGATAGGCGATGCGGCGGTAGCCCCGCGCGACGAGGTGGCGGGCGCTCGCCGCCCCCACGGCCCGGTTGGAGAAGCCGACCACCGTGTCGATCCCGTCGCCATCCGTGTCGATCATCTCGACGACGCGCACGCCCCCGGCCCTGGCGAGGGCCACCGTCCCGGGATTGTGCTCCAGCCCGGTGAGCAGCAGCGCCGCCGGCCGCCACGACAGGAGCGCGGCGGCCAGCGCCTCCTCCCGGTCCGGATCGTACTCGCTCACCCCGATCACGCAGGGGATGCCCTCGGCATCGAGCGCCGATGTCAGGCCGCGCAGCAGGTCGGGGAAGACCACGTTGGCGAGCGACGGGATGACGACGCCCACGAGCCGCGCGCTCGCGCCCTGGCCGGCGAGGCTGCCGGCGAGGCGGTTCGGCACGTAGCCGAGCCGGGCCACTGCCTCCGCCACCCGCGCGCCGGCGCGCTTGGAATAGGAGCCGTGGTTGCGCAGGACCCGCGAGACCGTGCTCTCGCCGACCCCGGCCTCACGGGCCACGTCGGTGAGCGTCACGAGCCGCCCCGGCGGCTGGAATTCGTCCATGGCCCCGCTTCTCCCGGCGTGGTCTCTGATGACGTCCGTCGCATCGCCCATCCGCCCTCTCATCGCGGGATGCCCGCGCGACCGGGCCCCGAAGGAGAAGGTCTCCAGACGGCGCGGCGCTCCCTGGAGGGCTCCTTCGAGGCCTCCGCTGCGCTGCGCCACCGCGGGATGGGGGTGCAATTGGGAAGACCGTCCTCAGCGATCCGACCCCTGACATAGCGGCCTGCATTATGTCGCACAACCGGATTGGCAGCGCTGCCAAAAGGCGATATGGCACCGCCCCAGCGCCGCCCGACGAGCGGCGAAGACCATGATCCGCCCATCCGCGCGAGCGTATGGGCGAGGGAGAACGCCATGCCGGTCCAAGCCGCTCCGCTGGGGGGCGCCACCACGCCCGCGGACGAAAAGTCCTTCGCCGACCGCACCTACGCGAAGGTGTTCTGGCGCCTCGTGCCGTTCCTGATGCTCTGCTACGTGGTGGCGTATCTCGACCGGGTGAATGTCGGCTTCGCCAAGCTCCAGATGTCCCAGGAGCTGAAGTTCTCCGAGACGGTCTATGGCCTCGGTGCCGGGATCTTCTTCCTCGGCTACTTCCTGTTCGAGGTGCCCTCGAACGTGATCCTGCACCGGGTCGGCGCGCGGGTGTGGATCGCCCGGATCATGATCACCTGGGGAATCATCTCCGGCGCGTTCCTGTTCGTGAACTCCGAGTGGAGCTTCTACGGGATGCGCTTCCTGCTCGGGCTGGCCGAGGCCGGCTTCTATCCGGGCGTGATCCTCTACACGACGTCGTGGTTCCCGGCCCATCGCCGCGCCAAGGTGATCGCGGTGTTCATGGCGGCGATCCCGATCTCGGGGATCTTCGGCAACCCGCTCTCCGGCTGGATCATGGACGCGTTCAACGGCGCCCAGGGCCTGTCCGGCTGGCAGTGGATGTTCCTGATCGAGGCGGTGCCGGCGGTGCTCATCGGACTCGCCGTGTTCTTCTACCTCGACAACCGCCCGGCCGAGGCGAAGTGGCTGAGCGACGCCGAGAAGCAGCTCCTTGAGCGCGACATCGCCGCCGACAACCGGGGCAAGGAATCGAGCCCGCACTCCATCGCCACCGTGTTCCGCAACGGCCGCGTGTGGTTCATGAGCCTGATCTACTTCGCCTTCGTGACCGGGCAGTACGGCCTCACCTTCTGGATGCCCACGATCGTCAAGGCGTCGGGCGTGCAGGGCAATCTCAACATCGGCCTGATCAGCGCAATCCCGTTCCTGTGCGCGGCCATCGTGATGGTTCTGTTCGGGCTCAGCGCCGACCGGATGCGCGAGCGCCGCTGGCACCTGATCGTCCCGGCCCTGCTCGGCGCCGTCGGCTTCGTGGTCTCGGCGAGCGCGGGCTCGACCACCATCGCGGTGGCGGCCCTCTCGGTGGCGGCGGCCGGCGTGCTGACCTGCTCGCCCCTGTTCTGGTCGTTGCCCACGGCGTTCCTCAGCGGCGCCGGCGCGGCGGCCGGCATCGCCCTGATCAACTCGGTGGGCAATCTTGCCGGCTTCGTCAGCCCCTACGTGATCGGGGCGCTGCGCGACGCCACCGGTAGCACCGCCGCCGGCATGTACGCGCTCGCCGCGATGCTGGTGGTCGGCTCGGTCTGCGTGTTCGTCACGCCGGCCCGGATGGTCAACCGCTGAGGCTTCGAGCCGAGCGCGACACGGCCCCTCTCCCGGCGGGAGTGGGGCCTCGGGCCCCGCGCGGCGACGCAGGGGCGCCCTTCCCTTCAGGCAGGATCAGCCCGCGATGACCACAGACACCCCCACCCGCCGCGCCGCGGTGATCGGCCTGGGCTCCATGGGCTCCGGCATGGCCGGCTCGCTCCTGCGGGCGGGCTTCTCGGTCGCCGCCTGCGACGTGAACCCGGAGGCGGTGGCGCGCTTCGCCGCCGCCGGCGGCCGGGGCGCCGCGAACCCCGCCGAGGCGGCGCGGGATGCCGACGTGGTGGTGAGCGTGGTGGTCAACGCCGCCCAGACCGAGGCGGTGCTGTTCGGCGAGAACGGGTCTGCCGCCGCGATGCCGGAGGGCGCGGTGTTCGTCTCCTCCGCCACCATGGATCCGGCCGTCGCGCGCGCGCTCGCCGCCCGGCTGGAGGCCACCGGCCGCCACTATCTCGACGCCCCGATGAGCGGGGGCGCCGCCCGCGCGGCCGACGGCGGCCTGACCTTCCTGGCCTCGGGCTCGGCGGCGGCCTTCGCGAAGGCGCGGCCCGCCCTCGATGCCATGGCGGGCACGCTCTACGAGCTCGGCGACGCGGCCGGCCAGGGCGCGGCCTTCAAGATGATCAACCAGCTGCTGGCCGGGGTGCATATCGCCGCCGCCTGCGAGGCGATGGCCTTCGCGGCCAAGCAGGGCCTCGATCTCCGGCGCGTCTACGAGGTGATCACCAAGTCGGCCGGCAATTCCTGGATGTTCGAGAATCGGGTGCCCCACATCCTGGACGCGGATTACAGCCCGAAGAGCGCGGTCGACATCTTCGTCAAGGATCTCGGCATCGTGCAGGACATGGCCCGGGCGGAGAAGTACCCGGTCCCGGTGGCGGCCGCGGCGCTCCAGATGTTCCTGATGGCGTCCGGCGCCGGCATGGGCCGCGACGACGACGCCTCCGTGGCGCGGCTCTACGCGCAGGTCTCGGGGGCGAAGCTGCCGGGGACGGCCTGAGGAGGCCTGATCCCACCCGCTTCCTCATCCTGAGGTGCCCGCGCCAGCGGGCCGCCTTCGCGGCCTCCGCTGCGCTCCGGCACCTCAGGATGCGGGGATTGGGTTGGATCGTGGTCCGCTGAGCGGACCGTCGCGTTTCTAAGGATCGGGCAGGGAGTCCCAAAAGAATGCCGCGCTTCGCCGCCAACCTCAGCCTGATGTTCAACGAGGTGCCGTTCCTCGACCGGTTCGAGGCTGCGGCCCGCGCCGGGTTCGACGCCGTGGAGTTCCTGTTCCCCTACGAGCATCCGCCCGAGGCCATCGGCGCGCGGCTCCGGGCGAACGGCCTGACCCAGGCGCTGTTCAACCTGCCGCCGGGCGACTTCGCCGGGGGCGAGCGCGGGATCGCCGCCTTCCCCGAGCGGTTCGACGAGCTGAAGGCGGGTGTCGACACGGCGCTCCGCTACGCCGAGGCGACCGGCGTGGGCCGGCTTCACCTCATGGCGGGCCTCGCCCCCTGGGACGATCCCAAGGCCGCCGAATCCTACCGTCGGGCCGTGACCTGGACGGCCGAGCGGCTCGCCCACGCCGGCCTCGACCTCGTCCTGGAGCCGATCAACGGCCGGAACATGCCGGGCTACTTCCTCAACGATTTCGGCCGCGCCGCGGACCTGATCCGTGAGCTGGCTTTGCCGAACCTGAAGCTGCAGTTCGACCTCTACCATTGCCAGATCCTGCACGGCGACGTGACCATGCGGCTGCGCGCCCTGATGCCGATCATCGGCCACGTCCAGACGGCGAGCGTGCCCGAGCGCCACGAGCCCGGAACCGGCGAGATGAACGACTTCTTCCTGTTCGACGAGCTGGACCGGCTCGGCTACCGCGGCTTCGTCGGCTGCGAGTACATCCCGGCCGCCGACACCGTCGCGGGCCTCGGCTGGCTCGCCGCCTACAAGGGGAGCGCCCGATGAGCCTCGCGCTGGGATGCGTCGCCGACGACTATACGGGCGCCTCGGACCTCGCCAACACCCTGACCAAGGCGGGCCTGCGCACGATCCAGACCATCGGGGTGCCTGAGGAGGGCCGCGCCCTGCCGGAGGCCGACGCGGTGGTGGTGGCGCTGAAAAGCCGCTCGATCCCGGCCGACCAGGCCGTGGCCCGCTCCCGCGAGGCGGAAGCCTGGCTGCGGGCCCGGGGCGCGGCCCACGTGATGTTCAAGGTCTGCTCGACCTTCGATTCGACGGATGCGGGCAATATCGGCCCGGTGATGGACGCCCTGCGGGCCGAGGCCGGCGCGGCCATCGCGCTCGTGACCCCGGCGTTCCCGGAGACGGGCCGGAGCGTCTACCAGGGCAACCTGTTCGTCGGATCCGTGCCGCTGAACGAGAGTCCCCTGAAGGACCATCCGCTCAACCCGATGCGCGACGCCAACCTCGTGCGCGTGCTCGGGCGCCAGAGCGCCAGCCCGGTCGGATTGATCGACACCGCCACGGTGGCCCGGGGTGCGGAGGCCGTGGCGGCCCGCCTCCAGGACCTGGCGGCCGAGGGCAAGGGCGCCGCCATCGCGGACGCGATCTTCGACAGCGATCTCGAAACCCTCGGGCGGGCGATCATCGCCGAGAAATTCTCCGTGGGGGCGTCCGGTCTCGGGCTCGGGCTCGCCCGGGCGCTGGTGGCCGACGGGCGCGGCACGCAGGATGCCGCCGGGGCCGCCGTGGGCGAGCCGGTGGGCGGGGCCGCCGCCTGCCTCGCCGGCAGCTGCTCGCAGGCGACCCTCCAGCAGGTCGCCGCGGCGGAGAAGATCATGCCGGTGATGCGCCTCGACCCGGCCCGGCTGCTCGCCGGCGCCGACGTGGTGGCCGAGGCCCTGGCCTTCGCGGCGGAACGGCTCGCCGCAGGCCCGGTGCTGATCGCGTCCTCGGCGCCCCCCGAGGCGGTGCGCGCCCTCCAGGCCGAACACGGGGTCGACGCGGCCGGCCACGCCATCGAGGCGGCGCTGGCCGCCATCGCCGAGGGCCTCGTCGCCCGCGGCGTGCGCCGGCTCGTGGTCGCCGGCGGCGAAACCTCGGGGTCGGTGGTCGACCGGCTGGGCCTCACCGCCTTCCTGCTCGGGCCGGAGATCGCCGCGGGCGTACCGGTGCTGCGGACCGCAGGGCGACCGGAGCCGATGCTGCTCGCCCTCAAATCCGGCAATTTCGGCGGCCCGGACTTCTTCGGCCGCGCCCTCGACATGATGGCCTGAGGCCGCATACTCCGACGAGAGGTTTCCCATGCACGCCCTGATTCTCGGTGCCGCCGGCATGATCGGCCGCCGCCTCGTGGACGCCCTGGTGAAGGACGGCCAGGTCGGCGGGCAGATGCTCAGCGCCCTCACCCTGC
The DNA here is from genome assembly GCF_003254375.1 of Methylobacterium sp. XJLW. NCBI lineage: Bacteria > Pseudomonadati > Pseudomonadota > Alphaproteobacteria > Hyphomicrobiales > Methylobacteriaceae > Methylobacterium > Methylobacterium sp. XJLW. The sequence goes on from NZ_CP016429.1 coordinate 5,529,411, forward strand.
TCGACGTGGTTCCGCCCGCGGCGCCGGAAGGCTTCTCCGGCCCGGTGCGGGCCGAGGCCGCCGACCTGACGGCCCCGGGTGCCGCCGAGGCCGCCATCGCCGGGCGGCCGGGGGTGATCTTCCACCTCGCCGCGGTGGTCTCCGGCGAGGCTGAGGCCAACCTGGAACTCGGCTACCGGGTCAATCTCGACGGTACCCGCCTGCTCCTCGACGCGATCCGCGCGGCCAACGCGGCGGACGGCTACCGGCCGAAGCTCGTCTTCACCTCCTCCCTCGCGGTGTTCGGGCCGCCCTTCCCCAAGGTGATCCCGGACGACCACATCCTGCGACCGGCCTCCTCGTACGGGGTGCAGAAGGCCATGGGCGAGCTGATGCTCGCCGACTACGCGCGCCGCGGCTTCCTCGACGGGATCGGTCTGCGCCTGCCGACCATCTGCGTGCGGCCGGGCAAGCCCAACAAGGCGGCCTCGGGCTTCTTCTCCGGCATCATCCGCGAGCCGCTGGCCGGCCAGGAAGCGATCCTGCCGGTGCCCGACACGGTGCGGCACTGGTTCGCCAGCCCCGCCGCGGCGGTCGGCTTCCTCGTCCACGCCGCCGGGCTCGACCTCGCGGCGATCGGCCCCCGGATCAGCCTGACCATGCCGGGCGTCTCCGCCACGGTCGCCGAGGAGATCGAGGCCCTGCGCCGCGCGGCGGGCGACAAGGCCGTGGCGCTGATCCGGCGCGCGCCGGACGCGACCATCGCGCGGATCGTCGGCTCCTGGCCGGAGGCCTTCGAGCCGGAGGCGGCCCTGGCTCTGGGCTTCCGGGCGGATGAATCCTTCGACGCGATCGTGGCCCAGCACGTGGCCGAGTTCCACGGCGGCTGAGGCGTCAGGCCAGGGCGGAGCGGATGTCGGTCTGCGGAAAGGCGTCGCCGACGTAGAGCAGCGGCACGCCGTGCATCCGCGCGCAGGCACAGGCGAAGCAGTCGCCGAGATTCAGGCGCGCCGGGTGGCGGCCCTTGCCGTGGCGGGCGTGGGCCGCGAGGGCGAGGCGCGTCTCCGCTTCGGCGATCGGGACCCGCGTGACGCCTGTGGCGGCCAGAAAATCGTCCACGATCTCTTGGCGACTTCGGGCGAGACGGCCTGGAGCCGGGTGATGGCGAGCACCGCCTCATACACGGCAACGCCGCTCGTGAGCCGCACGGGACTGTCGCGCAACCGATCCATCAGCGCAGAATGTCCCGGCTCGCCGGCGACGATCGCCATGCTGGCGGACGCGTCGACGAACATCACGCGGCGTTCAGGCTGTCGTAGAAGGCCTCATCCGCCTTGAGGCCCGTCGACGGGAAGGATGCCAACCTGTCCTGGATCGGCTTGACCGGCTCCAGGAAAGCCTCGCGCTCCGCGTTCTGCCGCGCCAGTCCGTTCTTGAGCGCGGGTCGCACCGCCTCGGTCTTGCTCACGCCCGTCCGCGATGCCAGCTTCTCGGCGCGCTGATTCACCTCTTCGCTGCGGATGTTGAGCGGCATGGCAGCCCCCGTATAGACGCACGGAGGCCAGTGTCTACACACCCCTGCCGCAAGGGCGGCCAGAACCCCGATCAAGGATCCCGATGACCCGCCTCGACGAGGCCCGCGCCGCGCTCAAGAAGACCTTCGGCTACGAGGATTTCCGGCCCGGGCAGGACGAGGTGATCGGCGCGGTGCTGGACGGCGCCGACGTGTTCGCCGTGATGCCCACCGGCTCCGGCAAGTCGATGACCTACCAGCTCCCCGCCCTGGTCGAGCCCGGTCTGACCGTCGTGGTCTCGCCGCTGATCGCGCTGATGCACGATCAGGTGCAGCAGATGAAGAGCGTCGGCATCGAGGCCGCCACCCTCAACTCGACGGTGGCGGAGACGGAGTCCCGCGAGACCTGGCGGTCCCTGCGCTCGGGCGACCTCCGTCTCCTGTTCGTGTCCCCCGAGCGCCTGCTGATGGAGGGCTGCATCGAGGCCCTGCGCGGGGCCGGGGTCCGGCGGCTCGCGGTGGACGAGGCGCATTGCGTCTCGCAATGGGGCCACGATTTCCGGCCCGAGTACCGGGAGATCGCCCGGGCCCGGGTGGCGCTGGGCAACATCCAGACCCTGGCGCTCACCGCCACCGCCGATGCCGCGACCCGCGCGGAGATCGCCGAGCGGCTGTTCCCGCAGGACCGGCCCCCGAAGATCTTCGTCCACTCCTTCGACCGGCCGAACATCCGGCTGACCTTCCAGCCCAAGGACAACCCGGCCCGGCAGATCGAGCGGTTCCTGAAGCATCGGCGGGCGGAGAGCGGGATCATCTACTGCTCCTCGCGCAAGCGCGTCGAGCAACTGGCCGAGACCCTCAAGAAGGACGGGTTCGACGCCCTGCCCTACCATGCCGGCCTCGACCAGGGCACGCGCATGCGCAACCAGGACCGGTTCCTGCAGGAGGACGGGGTGGTGATGACCGCCACCATCGCCTTCGGCATGGGCATCAACAAGCCCGACGTGCGCTTCGTCTGCCACGCCGACATGCCCAACAACGTCGAGGGCTACTACCAGGAGATCGGCCGCGCCGGCCGCGACGGGCTGCCCGCCGACACGCTGACCCTCTACGGCCTCGACGACATGGCGCTGCGCCGCCGCCAGATCGACGAGAAGGAGATCTCCGACGAGCGCCGCCGGGTCGAGCGGCGCAAGCTCGAGGCGATGATCACCCTGTGCGAGGGCGCCACCTGCCGCCGCCAGTCGCTGCTCGCCTATTTCGGCGAGGCGAGCGGCCCTTGCGGCCGCTGCGACCTGTGCCGCGGCGGCGTCACCCTCGTGGACGGGACGGTCTCGGCGCAGAAGATCCTCTCGGCCATCGTGCGCACCGGCCAGCGCTTCGGCGCGGCCTATATCTGCGACGTGGTCCACGGGAAGGAGAGCGAGCAGATCCGCCGCAACGGCCACGCGAGCCTCAAGACCTTCGGGGTCGGCGCCGACAAGCCGGTGGCCGCGTGGCGGGCGATCCTGCGCCAGCTTTTCGCGGCCGGGGCGATCGCCGAGAACGCCGACGGCTTCGGCGGCCTGTCCATGACCGAGAAGGGCGAGGCGATCCTGTTCGGCCGGGAGCCGGTCCAGCTCCGCCCGGATCCGGAGCCGAAGGCCGAATCCCGCGAGCGACGCCGGCCTGCATCCCGCGAGGACGGCGAGATCGCCCTCTCGGAGGCCGACGAGGCGCTGTTCCAGCACCTGCGCGGCCTGCGCGCCACGCTGGCCCGGGCCGAGGGCATCGCGGCCTTCATGGTCTTCCCCGATCGAACGCTGATCGAGATGGCCCGCCAGAAGCCCGTCGACCTCTGGGCTCTACGCACGGTCCACGGGGTCGGCGAGCGCAAGCGCGAGGCCTACGGCGACAAGTTCGTGGCGGCGATCGCCGATTTCCTGGCCCATCCGCCGGCCGCGTGACCGGGCTTCATCCACGGTGGCGTCAGACGGCGTATTGCAACGCGGTGGGAGAACGCACTAATCCGTCACCGTCGCCGCACGCTGCCCGGTTCGGGTCGCTTATCGGGTCGGGGGTCCTGTCGGGGCTCCCGGACCGCCCTCGTCGAGGCTGCCCCATGTTCCGCAACGACGTTCCGATCACCCCCGAGCTCGTGGCCCAGCACGGCCTGACGCCGGACGAGTACGAGCGCTTTCGCGGCCTGATCGGGCGCGACCCGACGCTGACCGAACTCGGCATCGTCTCGGCCATGTGGAACGAGCACTGTTCCTACAAGTCCTCCCGCAAGCACCTGCGCGGGCTGCCGACCTCGGCGCCGTGGGTGATCCAGGGACCGGGCGAGAACGCCGGCGTGATCGACATCGGCGACGGGCTCGCCTGCGTGTTCAAGATGGAGAGCCACAACCACCCGAGCTACATCGAGCCCTATCAGGGCGCGGCGACCGGTGTCGGCGGCATCCTGCGCGACGTGTTCACCATGGGCGCTCGGCCGATCGCGGCGCTCAACGCCCTGCGCTTCGGCTCCCCCGACCATCCGCGCACCCGCAGCCTCGTCTCCGGCGTGGTCGCGGGCGTGGGCGGCTACGGCAACTCCTTCGGCGTGCCCACCGTCGGCGGTCTGACCGGTTTCCACAAGCGCTACGACGGCAACATCCTGGTCAACGCCATGGCGGTGGGGCTCGCCCGCACCGACGGGATCTTCTACGCGGCCGCCGCCGGAATCGGGAACCCGATCGTCTATCTCGGCTCCAAGACCGGCCGCGACGGCATCCACGGCGCCACCATGGCCTCGGCCGAGTTCGACGAGGCCTCCGAGTCGAAGCGTCCGACCGTGCAGGTCGGCGATCCCTTCGCCGAGAAGCTGCTGCTCGAAGCCTGCCTGGAGCTGATGGCCTCGGGGGCGGTGATCGCCATCCAGGACATGGGCGCCGCCGGCCTCACCTGCTCGGCCGTTGAGATGGGCGCCAAGGGCGACCTCGGCGTCGAACTCGACATCGACAAGGTGCCGGCCCGCGAAGAGGGTATGACCCCCTACGAGATGATGCTCTCCGAGAGCCAGGAGCGCATGCTCATGGTGCTCAAGCCCGGCATGGAGGCGGAGGCGGAAGCCATCTTCGTGAAGTGGGGGCTCGACTTCGCGGTGATCGGCCGGACCACCGACACGCTGCGCTTCGTGATCAAGTGGCACGGGGAGACCGTGGCCGACCTGCCGATCAAGGAGCTCGGCGACGAGGCGCCGCTCTACGACCGGCCGCACCTGTCCAACACGCACCTGCCGGTGCTCGCGGCCTCCGAGGTTCCGGCCCCGGCCTCGCTCACCGACGCGCTCAAGCGCCTCGTCGGCTCCCCGGACCTCTCGTCCAAGCGCTGGGTCTTCGAGCAGTACGACCACTTCATCCTGGGCAACACCGTCCAGAAGCCCGGCGGCGACGCCGCCATCGTGCGGGTCGAGGACGGGCCGAAGGGGCTGGCGCTCACCTGCGACGTCACCCCGCGCTATTGCGAGGCCGACCCGGTCGAGGGCGGCCGGCAGGCCGTGGCCGAGGCGTGGCGCAACATCACGGCGGTCGGGGCCAAGCCGCTCGCCATCACCGACAACCTGAACTTCGGCAATCCCGAGAAGCCCGAGGTGATGGGCCAGCTCGTCGGCTGCCTGCAGGGCATCGGCGAGGCCTGCCGGGCGCTGGACTTCCCGGTCGTGTCCGGCAACGTCTCGCTCTACAACGAGACCAACGGCGTCGGCATCCTGCCGACCCCGACCATCGGCGGCGTCGGCGTGCTCGACGACGTGGCGCGCCACGCCACCATCGCCCTCAAGCGCGAGGGCGACGTGCTGGTGCTGATCGGCTCCGGCGAGGGCTGGCTTGGCCAATCCGCCTACCTGTCGGTGATCGAGGGCCGCGAGGAGGGCGCGCCGCCGCCGGTGGATCTCGCCCTGGAGCGCCGCAACGGCGACTTCGTCCGCACCCTGATCCAGTCGGGCGCCGTCGACACGGTCCACGACCTTTCCGACGGCGGCCTCGCGGTCGCCCTCGCCGAGATGGCGATGGCCGGCGGCATCGGCGCTGCCCTGCCCGAGGTGCCGGTGGATCTCGCCCCCCACGCCTACCTGTTCGGCGAGGACCAGGGCCGCTACCTGCTGGCGATCGATCCGGAAGCTGCCAGCGACCTCCTCTACAGCGCCTCGGCGCAGGGGATCGACGCGGCGGTGGTCGGCGTTACCGGCTCCGACCGTTTGACCCTGCCGGGCGGCGAGACCATATCGCTGGCCGACCTGTCTACGGCGCACGAGGGCTGGCTGCCCGCCTATATGGCGAGCCAGCCGGCCGCTCCCGCCGCCTGAACCCCCTTACGCCCAGGAGTTTGCCGATGCCGATGGATGCGGGCGAGATCGAGCGCATGATCCGCGAAGCGCTGCCGGACGCGCAGGTGGAGATCCGCGACCTCGCGGGCGATGGCGACCACTACGCCGCCACCGTCCTGTCGGCGGCCTTCAAGGGCAAGACACGGGTGGCGCAGCACCAGATGGTCTACGGCGCTCTTCAGGGCCGGATGGGCGGCGTCCTCCACGCCCTTGCGCTGACCACGGGTGTCCCGCAGGATTAGGCCTTCTCGCGGTAGCTCTCCCGATGGATCGACCGAGTCTCTACGACGACGACATCGTGACCTCGGCCGAGGAGCAGGCTGCGGCTCTGCGCGCGCTCGGAGCCCGCAGCGACCTGTCGAATGCGGTTGACTGGGAGAATGTCGCCGAGGAGATCGAGAGCGTAGGACGGTCTCAACTTCGAGCCGTTGAGGGTTTGCTGGTCCAGGCTCTCGCCCATATGCTGAAGCGCCTATCGGCGCCGGATCTGCCCGTCACCCGCCCCTGGCGTGAGGAGACGCTGACGTTCCAAATCGCCGCGCGCAACAGGTTCGAGCGATCGATGCGGCAGCGTTTGGATTGGGACCGGATCTGGAAATCCGCACGCGAAACCGCCAACTTGGGTCTTACGCCATACGGTGATGGCCTTCTGCCCAACCTGCCGGATAGCTGTCCGGTTGATCCGGACGAGCTTCTTTCGGCACGCTTTGATATGGACGCGATACTGCTGCAAATCGCGGAATCAAGGAAGCATACGCCAAGCTTATAAGCTTGCTGCACGATAAACCGTCACAGGACGAACGAGGACTAACTCGATGACCGACGCCAACACGACCATCCAGAACGAGATCGCCTCCCAGGACGTGGTGGTGTTCATGAAGGGCACGCCGCAGATGCCGCAATGCGGCTTCTCGGGGCAGGTGGTGCAGATCCTCAACTACCTCGGCGTGCCGTTCAAGGGCGTGAACGTGCTGGCCGATCAGGGCATCCGCGAGGGCATCAAGGCCTTCTCGAACTGGCCGACCATCCCGCAGATCTACGTGAAGGGCGAGTTCGTCGGCGGCTGCGACATCACCCGCGAGATGTTCCAGTCGGGCGAGCTGCAGACCTTCCTGGCCGAGAAGGGTGTGCCGGTGAAGACCGCAGCCGCCTGATTTTTTGGGACTGGCCGAACGGATCAGGGCGCCTGCGGGCGCCCTTTTTCGTGTGCGCGGACGGTGGCCGGGTCAGCGGGGCTCCCGCGCCACGAACAGGGCGACGCAGCCGACGACCGTGATCTCCACCGACCGGAACCGCTGATCGAGGGCCGCGCGCAGGGCCGGCAGCGTGTCTGCGCTGTTCGAGAACACCCCTTTTCGGTTGTAGACTCGCATCAGCGCGCGCGCCGCAGCCGTGGTCGGGACGCCCCCCGACAGGATCGTGGCGCCGAACACCACCCCGTCGTCCCGCAGGCACGGCCGCACCGTGTCGAAGGCCTTCGCCTTGGCGGCGATGTCGCCCGGCAGGCAGTGGAGCAGGTAGGTCATCCCGATCGAGTCGAACGGCGCGATGCCGGTGGCCGGAGCGCCGAGCACGTCGACCCGGTAGGTCTCGGGCCGGTAGCGCGCGATCCGGTCGGCCGCGAAGGCGAGGCTGTCGGCGTTGAGGTCCATCAGGCCGATGCGCGGCGCAGGCGCGGGGAAGCGGCACCGGTCGAGATACCAGCCGGTCCCGACCCCGACGTCGCAATGCGCCAAGCCCGCGTGCCGGTCGTAGAGATCCAGGATCCGCGCCGTGGGGCAGCGCCAGATCAGCGGGTTCGACAGGCGCAGCACGACGAGGTCGTAGATCTGCAGCGTCCGCGGATTGTAGATCGCCTGCCCGGCCTGCGTGTCGGTCGTCATGGCTCTCCGTGGGGTCAGCCGTCGCCAGCGCGCATTCGCATTCGCCGGCGCGATCGCCTATATCAGACCCTTTCCAATCGTATGGATTGTTTGAACGCCATGGCGACGCCGTCGCTCGACAGCGCCCGCGCGGCCGATGCCGCGATCGAGAAGGCGCCCGATCTCCTCCCCGAGGCGCTGCCCGGCCGCCGCCCATCGCTGGTCGGCCTGACCCGCGACGCCCTCAAGGCGCAGCTCGTCGGCATGGGCGTGCCCGAGCGCGAGAGCCGGATGCGCGCCGGCCAGGTCTGGCACTGGGTCAATTTCCGCGGGGCGTCCGACTTCGCCGAGATGACCAATGTCGGCAAGGCCTTGAAGGCGCAGCTCGCCGAGCACTTCACCCTGGAGCGGCCCGAGGTGGCCAGCCGGCAGGTCTCCCGGGACGGCACCCGCAAGTGGCTGCTCCGCATGGCGCCGACCAACCGGCAGGAGCACAATCGCGGCGCCGAGATCGAGTGCGTCTACATTCCCGGCCCGGACCGGGGCACGCTCTGCGTGTCCTCCCAGGTCGGCTGCACCCTGACCTGCTCGTTCTGCCACACCGGCACGCAGCGCCTCGTGCGCAACCTCTCGGCCGCCGAGATCGTGCAGCAGCTCGTCACCGCCCGGGACGAGCTCGGCGACTGGCCCGGCCAGATGCCGAGCCGCGACGCCGGCGGTGCCGGCGAGGTCGGCCGGCTCGTGACCAACATCGTGTTCATGGGCATGGGCGAGCCCCTCTACAATCTCGACGCCGTGGTGGACGCGGTGGGGGTGATGTCGGACCAGGAGGGGCTCGGCCTGTCCCGGCGGCGCATCACGGTCTCGACGTCGGGGGTCGTGCCGCAGATCCCGCGCCTCGGCGAGCAGGCCAACGCCATGCTGGCGATCTCGCTCCACGCCGTGCGCGACGACCTGCGCGACGAGCTGGTGCCGCTCAACCGGAAATACCCGATCGCCGAGCTGCTCGCCGCCTGCCGGGCCTATCCGGGCCTGAGCAATGCCCGCCGGATCACCTTCGAGTACGTGATGCTGAAGGGCGTCAACGATTCGGACGCGGACGCGCGGGAGCTGGTCCGCCTGCTCAAGGGCATCCCGGCCAAGATCAACCTGATCCCGTTCAATCCCTGGCCGGGCAGCCGCTACGAATGCTCCGACTGGGACCGGATCGAGCGCTTCTCCGAGATCGTGTTCAACGCCGGCTACGCCTCGCCGGTGCGTACGCCCCGGGGCCGGGACATCCTGGCGGCCTGCGGCCAGCTCAAGAGCGAGACCGAGAAGCTGCGCGCCCGCGCCCGGCTGATGCAGGAGGAGGGCATCGGCGTGGAGAGTTTTTACGCCGGCGCCGACGACTGAGCGACGGTCCATCGGAAGACATCCAACCCGCGCCCTCATCCTGAGGTGCGGCGAAGCCGCCTCGAAGGAGCCCTCCAGAAGCCGCTGCGATTCCTGGAGCCCTCCTTCGAGTCCTCCATTGCGCTTCGGCACCTCAGGATGAGGGCGTGGCTGGGAATCCCGCAACACTGAACGCAGTACCTCACGCCGCGAACCGCCGCTCCTCCGCCCGGCGCAGGGCCGGCTCCTCGGCGCCGACCCATTCCGTCCGGTGCCGCGGCAGGGCCTCCGGGTGCTCGGCCTGGAGCCACGTGATCATCGCCTCGCGGACCACGCAGCGCAGGTCCCAGGCCTGGGGCGCGTTGCGGGCGCTCACCAGCATCCGAATCTCGATCGTCGATTCCTTCGCGTCCGAGACCTGGAGGTTCACGACCTTGCCGTCCCACAGGGGCGTGGCCCTGGCGATCTCGGCGAGCTTCTCGCGCATCGCCGCGACGGGCGCCCGGTGGTCGACGTAGACGAACACGCTGCCGATCAGCGAGGCGCCGTCGCGGGTCCAGTTCTGAAACGGCTTCTGGATGAAGTAGGTCAGCGGCAGGACCAGCCGGCGCCAGTCCCAGAGGCGGACCACCACGTAGGTGGCGGTGATCTCCTCCACCCAGCCCCACTCGTTCTCGACGATGATCGCGTCCTCGATCCGGATCGGCTGGGTGATGGCGATCTGGATGCCGGCCACGAGGTTCGACAGGACCGGCTGCATGGCGAGGCCGAGGACGAGGCCCGCCGCGCCCGCCGAGGCCAGCAGGCTGACCCCGTACTGGCGCACCGGCTCGAAGGTCATCAGCGCCACCGAGAGGGTGATCAGCGCCACCAGCGTCACGCCGGCCCGCTCCAGGATGCGCATCTGGGTGAAGTGCTTGCGCGCCAGAAGGTTGTCCTCGGCGTCGAGCTTGAACCGGCGCAGGTAGATGACAGTGGCGATGTGGAGCGCGGTGGCGCAGCACCAGCCGGTCAGCGTCACGAAGGCCACCAGCAGGATCTGGTTGAGGGCGATCCGCACCTCCCAGGACAGATGCACCGTGGTCGAGGCGAGGCTGATCGCCACCACGATCAGGCCGAGGCGGCTCGGCCCGCGGGTACGCGAGACCAGCGAGCGCCAGAACAGGCTCTTGCCCGCGACCGCCCGCTTCATCGCCCGGTAGACGACACCGTGCAGGGGCATCACCACGGCGCAGCAGGCGACGATGAGGATCAGGCTCTCGGCCCACCACGGCAGGTAGGCCAGCGCGCGGGCTGCGGAGCCGGCGAGCGCGTCGAGGTCCGGCATCGGGCATCGCTCCACGGGTTCCGAACGGGACCAGTGGGAAAGGACGGGCGATTACGGGGGTTCCGCGACGCACCATGTGCCCGCCGCAACGCAGCGGCCCGGCCCGGCGGGTTGCGCCGTCGCGTCCGAGGCGGGTCCCGGACGAGGGCTTCAGCACCGACGTCCTTGCGAGCGCAGCGAAGCCATCCAGGGCAGCGCCACGCGCACCGATGGCGCGCTGCCCCGGGTCGTTTCGCTTCGCTCGCGATGACGGGAGCGCAGTGCTCGAACGCCGCCCGTCCTACTTCGCCGTCCCGACCGTCACGCTGCCCGAGGCGGTCCGGCCGAACCGGGCGGGCCGGTACATGTCCTCCACGGTGGCGCCCGGATGGACGTAGGTCCCGGGGGAGACCGCCCGCACCGTGTAGGCCACGGTGAAGAAGGCCGACTGGCTCGGGTCGCGGTCGTAGGCCGCCACGAACCGGTCGTCCCGGAACTCGGTGTGGACCGGCTGCACGTCCGACTTGGCGAAGGCGAGCCCCTGGAGCGCGTCGGCGTCCAGCAGCTTCGGATTGTCGATCTCCAGCCCCGCCGGCAGCGGATCGACCAGCAGGAGCCGCGCCGCCTCCGCCTTGGCCTCCGTGACCTTGAGCACCACCACGAGCCGGTCGTTCTGGCGCAGGCCGCTCGCCGGGTCGACGGTGCTGCCGTCGAGGCGGCGGAAGCTGCGCTCGATCGTGTAGCCCTGCTGCGCCGCCGGCTCCGGTACCAGGGGGCTGCCGTTGACGGTCACGGCCACCTGCACAGGCGCGCGGCCGGTATTGGTGAGCTGAACGCCCCGGTCGGCCAGGGCCGCCTCCCGGTAGACCCGGGCCAGCATTCCGGTCTGCGGGGCGCCGTCCACGGTGAACGACAGGGCGCCCGCCTCGTTCGACAGGCTCTCGGCGGCGAGCACCATCCAGGCATTCTCCTGCGTGCTCGTCGAGCGCTCGGCCTGCTGCTCCTCGCCGAGCACGGAAGCGGCGGGGCCCAGTGCCCCCTGCGCCAGCCCGCTCTCGGCGGCGAGCGTGATCAGCCCGGCCCCGTCGCGCAGGCGGGAGCCGTAATCGGCGCGATAGACTCCCTTGTCGCGGTCGGCGCGCAGCAGGGTGAGCGCCGAGTCCATCGTCTTGGCGGCCCGTCCGCGGTCGCCCAGCAGAGCCAGGGCGGCGGCGAGTTGCGCCCGCCCGAGGGCGGAGGAGAAGTCGCCGATCTTGGTGTCGGCGAGGTAGCGCAGGTCGCCCATCACCGGTCGGCCGTTCCGGGCGAGCACGTAGGCCGCGTAGGCGAGGTCGGCGCCGCCGTTGCGCACCTCGGTGGCGTTGGCCACGGCGTTGCGCAGGTAGTCCAGCGCCTGGGCGAAGGCCTTCTGCGGCACCGCGAAGCCGCGCTCCCGGGCGCGGGTGAGGAAGTCGGTCACGTAGGCGTCGAGCCAGAGGTCGCTTGATCCCTGCGCCGACCACAGGCCGAAATCGCCGCTCGAATCCTGGCGGGCGAGCAGGCGCTCGATCGATTCGCGCACCCGATCGTCGGCGCCCGCGTCGAGGGCGAGCTTCTCCAGGGCCGCGAGCTTGTTGACGTAGAGCAGCGGCATCGCCCGGCTCACCACCTGCTCGGAGCAGCCGTAGGGGTAGCGGTCGAGAGCCCGGAGCAGCGCCGCCACATCGACCCCCGGCAGGGGTGTGGCCGAGAGCGAGACGCTGCCGGTCCCCGGCTGCAGGTCGGCGAGGAGATCCGACGTCAGCGTCAGCCCCGCCCCGGGGGCGAGGCTGCGCACCGAGCGGCGCAGCAGCGCCCCGGTTCCCGGCGAGATCCCCAGGGCGAAGCTCTGGTTCAGGGTGGACGGGAGCCCGGGCCCCGACAAGGCGAGGTCGAGGCGGGCCGTGCCCGGTCCTGCGGCGGTGAGCGGGATCGCGAACTGGCCCTTGGCGCCGGCCTCCAGCCGCAGCGTCTGGCGCAGCGCACTGGCGCCGACCACCACCGGGCCGGTCGGGCTCAGGTCGACCGTGTACTCGCCCCCCTGCCCCTCGACATTGTCGAGGGCCACGAACAGGCGCGAGCGGTCGCCGGTGTCGAGGAAGCGCGGCAGCGTGGCGCTGAGCACGACCGGGTCGCGGATGATCACGTCGGCCTGGGCCTGCCCGACCCGGTCGCCGCTCCAGGCGGTAACCATGACGCGGCCGGTGCCGTTGAAGGCCGGGATCGGGAAGGTGACGCTGGCCGCGCCGTCCGGCCCCACGGTCACGACGCCGGAATAGAGCGCCAGCGGCGCCTGCGTCGGCGGGGAATCGGCGAGCTCGCCGCCGCCCGCGTCGCCGCCGGAGCGGATCGCACCGGCCGAGCCCTGCATGCCGTCGATCAGGTAACCGTAGAGATCGCGGACCTCCGGCCCGAGCGCCTTCTGGCCGAGGAAGTACTGGGTCGGATCCGGCGCCGCGTAGCGGGTCAGGTTGAGGATGCCGACATCGACGAGGGCCACGGTGATCCGCGCCGGCGCGCCGGATTTCAGGCCCGTGAGCTGGACCGGTAGGGTCAGGTCCTGGCGCGGGCGCGCCCGCTCCGGCGCCTTCAGGGCGACCCCGAGGCTGCGCCGCTCCCGGTCCACCGAGAACCACGCCAGACCCAGCGCCCGGCCCGGAAGGCGCTTGGCCGCCTGGTCGAGGGGCCGGTAGGCGGTGGCCACCAGGTAGGCGCCGGCGCCCCACTCGGCCTTCACCGGGATGCTGACCGTGGTGCCGCCCTCCGGCACGCTGACCTCCAGGGTGTGGTGCACGCGGTCGCTGACGACCATCAGGCTGGCCTGACCCTTGAACGTCGGGCTGAGCTTGGCCCGCAGCGTGTCGCCGGCCGCGTAGGCGGCCTTGTCGAGGGTCAGGTCGAGGAGGTCGGGCGCCTCCGCGGTCTCGGAGCCGCCCCAGCCCACCTCGAAGCCGAGGCTCGCGGTCGCCTCCGGGGCACCCGCGGCCGAGACCTCCAGCCGATAGCGGCCGAGGCCGACCGGCGCCTCGATCCGGCTCGGACCGGCGGCCGTGAGGTCGACGGTGCCGCTGGCGATGCGCCGGGCGGACTTGACCGCCTCGAACGACCAGCGCCCGTCCGTCCGATACCACTGGTAGGAGGAATCGATCCGCGACAGGGTCCAGCTCACGCCCGGCCGGGCGAGGAGCGCCCCGTCGGGGCGCGCGAACACCACGTCGAAGCCCGCGACCCCGCCCTCCTTCAGGTCGGTGAAGCCCTTGCGCAGGGCGAGGACCGGGCCGGCCGGGAGGATCGGCAGGGTCAGGCTGCGCGACAGCGCCCGGCCGCCGGGCTCGCCGACCGCCAGCGTGATCTTCGCCTCCAGGGCGCGCGGGGCCGCGACCTGGGGCACCGGCACCGTGACGGTGGCCCCGCCCTGCGCGTTCGTGGTGGCATGCTCCTGCAGTTCCTGCGTCGCCGGCTCCACGGCCTCGTCGTCGAGACCGATGGCGTAGGCCTCGAGCCCCTTGATGCCGCTGGTGGCGGCCGCCTGCACGGTCACGCTGCCCGACACGTCGAGGTCCGCCCCCGGGGCGCCGTAGAGGTAGCGGGCGGCGACGTCGACCTGCGCGGCCTCGCCCCGGTTCAGGGCCGCCTGCCGGGCCTTGAGGGTCACCTCCAGCCGCTCGGGGACGTAATCCTCCACGAGGAAGCTGGTCTCGCCGATCGCGGGCGCCTTCGGGTCCGTGTAGGCCGAGACCCGCCACGTCCCGTGCATCGCCCCCGACAGGAGCGGCAGCGGCAGGGCGCGGCCGCCGAGCCCCTGGTCGGGCACCGAGACGCGCCGGTACTCGACGCCGTCCGGCCGCTTGACCACCAGGGTCAGCGGCAGGTCCGGCACGGCGGCGCCGCGGGGATCGCGCAGCAGGGCGGTGAGCTGGACGGTCTCGCCCGTGCGGTAGACCCCGCGCTCCGGGAACAGGTAGGCGTCGAGGCCGCCGGTCTCGGGCCGCCCCTTCACGCCGCGGTCGGTAAGGTCGAAGGCGCCGAGGTTGAGGTCGAGGAAGCCGTAATCGCCGCCCGCCTGGGCGACCACGAGGCTCGGCGCCAAGCCGCCCTCCCCGCGGGCGAGACCCGGATCGAAGGCGACATGCCCCTGCGAATCCGTGGTCCGCGTGCCCAGCACCTCGTTGTTGCGGGCGATCAGCCGGATCTCGGCGCCCGCCATCACCTGCGCGGAGGCCAGCGAGCGCAGGACCACGGTGACCCCGTCCCGGCCCTTGGTGGCGGTGAGTCCCAGGTCGGAGACCACGAACCACTGGGTCGCTTGCGTATCGTATTCCTCGTCGGAGGCGGCCGTGCCCGAGGGGCGGGCCAGCATCACGTAGAGGCCGGGCTCCAGCTTGCCCACGGCCTGCAGCACCGGGAAGGCGGTGACGGCCTCCTGATTGATCTCGGCCTTGGCGGTGTCGAGGGTGCCCTTCCAGACGCGCTGGCCCTTCTCGGAGGCGATCGTCCGGGCGGTGGAGCCGCTGAGCTGGCCCAGGAAGTCCTCCGACCGCAGGGTCGGCAGCAGGCTGCGGTCGCCGATGCGCAGCACCTCGACGTCGAGCTTGGGCGCGTTCACCGAGACCAGGGGCACGCCCGCCTGCCCCGTGCGCGGCAGGACGTAGTTGCGCCCGGTGAAGCGCACCTGCGGGGCGCGGTCGCGGACGTAGATCTCGTAGTCGGCGGCCTTGAGCAGGCTCTCGCCGACGGCCGACGGCAGGCCGGGGCGGACCACGATGGCGTAGCGGCCGCCATGCTTGAGCCCATCGACGCAGACCTGGGAGCCCTCCCCGGTCACCGCGGCCGCGCTGCTACCCGAGACGGCGACGAAGGGGGCGTAGTCGGTCTTGGGCTTGATCGCCTCCGAGAAGGTGAAGCAGGCCCGCGGGGCGGCCGCGTCGGAATCGACCTTGTAATCGAGGATGCGGAAGCCGTGCTGCGCCCGCAGGGTCTCGTAGGTCTCCCGGACCGGACCGGTCTCGGCCAGGGCGAGGCTCGCCGCGTAGGCGTCCAGCGCCGGGCGCCAGGATTCCTGCTCGGCCTCTGCCGCCCCCAGGGCCGCCAGCGACGCCGCGGCGTCGGCGGCCGTGCCGGCGCGCTCGTAGGCGCGGTAGGCGGCGGCCGTCACCCGACCGCGCAGGCGCGACCGGCCCTGATAGTCGTTGTCCTCGAGCGCGCCCAGGGCCGCCGCGGCCCCGCGCGCATAGGCCTGCCAGTTGCGCGCGTCGGCCGGGTCGGCCGCCACCGCGGCGGCGAGCGGCGCCAGCGCTTCGTCCGGCTTGTCGGCGGTGAGCAGGGCCAGCCCGGCGGCGCGGGACTGGCCGGCCGGCCGCAGCGGTCCCCCGGCTTCCGCCTTCAGCGCGGTCTCCAGGCGGACCGCAGCGCTGGCGAGGTCGGCCCGGACGAAGCTCTTCGCGAACGACGCCGATGCGGCCGACACCGCCCGTGCGGTCGTGCGGGCCGCCGGCGCGGTCTGGGCGAGGGCCGGCCCCGCGATCCATCCGAGGAGCGCCAGGGCACCCGCGAGCTGTCCGAGCCGCGCCATCAGCCTGTTCCCCAGCCTGGTTCCCGCCTGCCGCGCCCCCGATGATTCGCTTCGGGTTCGCTCATGCGGGAGCCTAGCACCGGAGGCGCGCGCCGCAACGCGTCGCCCCTCTGGCGGGCGCCGTCCGGGGCGCAGCGCGGCGGCGCTCAGAACGCCTTCAGAACCTGCTCGGTATGCTCGACGGCCACCGGTCCGGCGAAGCAGTGGGAGACCAGGGCGCGATACTCCTGCCAGGGCTGCGAGCCGGTGAAGTCCTTGGTGTGGGCCTCCAGCGTGTCCCAGTGGATCAGAAGCCGGTAGCGCTGCGGATGCTCGACGGAGCGCCGCACCTCGAAGGCCCGGCAGCCCTTGGCCGCCTTGAAGATCGCCGAGGCTTCGGTGATGCCTGCCTCGAACTCGGCCTCCATGCCGGGCTTGATCTCGATCTGCGCGATCTCGAGGATCATGGTCTGATGTCCTTGTCTCAGGTGCGGAGGGCGCGGCCGAGCTTGGCCGCCAGGATGCGATGCGGGCTTGAAGAGGGGTCGGCCTGCGCCGAGACCGGCAGATAGACGGTCTGCTCCAGCATGGAACGGCCGCCCATGGCCCCGTGCATCACGAGGTCCGAGAAAGTGCCCCAGGTCTCGCCGGGTTGGAAGTCCACGTCGGCCTGGGGCGACTCGGCCTGACAGGTCTCGTCCCGCTTCAGTGCGTCGTGCAGGTGCGGCATCAGGTGGTCGTATCCCGAGCGCTTGGCCTTGGTGACGCGCAGGGCCGCGAGCAGCCGCGCCTTGAGCGGCGCGTAGCCCGGCAGCCGCGGCATAAGCCCCTCCGCCAGCGACCTGAAATCCTCGCCGATCCGCCAGCGCCGCGGCTCGCCCGCCGCCCCCGCCTCCGGCGCCCGGACGAGGAAGCCGGGCGCCTCGCCGGAGGCGATCCTGCGGATCGGGGTGATCATCGTCGGCGGACTGACGGCCGTCCTGACCCCCGGCCCCTGGCGCCGAGCCGCCGGGGGAGGCCAGGGCCGCGCATTTCCGGTGGATGACACCCGCCGTCCACCGACACGGTGCGGCCCCCCTCGCCCCTCGGCTTGCGCAACCGCTTCGTTCCCGGCACGTTCCCCCGCGAGTAACCGGCCCGAGAGCCCGGCGGAGGTTGGCGCCGATGGCGACGTTGAAGGAATTCGAAGAGGCCCTGCGCGAGCACGGCATGAACATGGCGTTGGCGCTTCTGGAGCGCCTGCGCGAGCGCGACCGCGCGACCCGGACGGTGAAGCCCGCCCGGCGCCTGACGGGTCAGAAGATGACCCCGGAGCTCGCCCGGGCGATCCTCGACCTGCACGCCACGACCGGCATGACCCAGCAGGAGATCGCCTTCAAGGTCGGGGTCAACCAGGGCCGCGTGAACGAGGTGATCAAGCGCGGCAAGTGGCTGACCGACGATCCCACGGCCCCGGAGGCCGTGGCCCGCGACAAGGCGGTCGCCCGGATGCGCGGCGACCCGAAGCCCAAGAAGCCGCCCGTTGCCCGCGCCGCCTCCGCGCGGGCCAAGGAGCGCAAGGCCGCGCCGCCGAAGGCACGCAACCAGGGTCAGCTGGCGCTGGGGGATCTGTAGGGACGGGGCCGAAGAGTTCGTTCCTCCCGACAGGTCCCCTCATCCTGAGGTGACCGCGAAGCGGACCCGAAGGCGGGCTCCAGGGATCGCGCGGCTGGCTGGACCTCTCCTTCGAGGCGGCCGCTGCGCGCCCGCACCTCAGGATGAGGAGGGGTGGCTGGATGACGGCCTCGGGCCGCGCCGGCCCCTCACCCGGCCGGCGCGAAATGGCCCCGGTAGCGCGCGCCGATCACCTCCACCGGCAGCGTCACGAACACGTCCGTCGTGCCGAACTGGTGGTCGATCACCGCGCCGTCGCCGAAGGTCGCGCCGAGGCGCAGGTAGCCCTTGATCAGCGGCGGCAGGGCGTGAAGCGCGGCCTTCGTGTCCACGGCCTCCTTCGGCATCCGGTCCATCGCCACGGCACGCTTCGGCAGTGCCCGGGCCCGCCAGCCCTCCGGCGCGCGGGCATGGTGGTGCAGGAAGGCGAGCGGCAGGGCCAGCCGGTCCGGATCGGTGCCCTCCAGGCTGGCGCAGCCGATCAGCGCGTCGATCTTGTGGTGCAGGACGTAGGCGTAAATCCCCTGCCAGAGCAGCTCGACGGTGCGCTTGCTCCGGTACGGCTTGAGCACGCAGGAACGGCCGAGTTCCAGGAGCCGCCGATGCCCCTGGGCGGCCAGCAGCGGCGCGAGGTCGTACTCGCTCTCGGAATAGAAGCCGGTATGCCGCTCGGCCACCGCGCCGCGCAGCAACCGGTAGGTGCCGACGACCTTCGGACGCGGCTCGACGAAGGGCTTCTTCCGCTTCGGGGCGGCATGGTCGAGGACGAGGAGGTGATCGCAGACCGCGTCGTAGCTGTCGACGTCGCGCCGGGACAGGGCGGCGAGCCCGGAGGGCACCGCCGACATCTCCTCGTAGAAGACCTTGTAGCGCAGCCGCTGCGCCCGCCGGATCTCGGATTTTCGCGTCGCCAGCCGCACCTCCAGGCTGCCGATGCGGCCGAGGCTGCGCCCCTCGAACGGCTCCGGCAGGCGGATCGCCCGCTCGGCCGAGAGGAGATCGGCGATTCCGTTCGCCCCCTCGACGCCCGGGAGCGGCATCGACCGGCGGCGCAGCTTCGCGATCGGCGCGCCGACCCCCCATTGCACGCCCTTGTGCCAGCCGGCTCCGAGCGCGCTGTAGGCTCCGCGGGCGAGATTGGCGACCATGGTCGGGTTCACTCCGGGTGCGCGTCCGTGCACCGTCGAATCCGACACAGAGCACGAAGGGCACACGCCATTATGACAGCCCACGCAAGAAAGCGCCCCGGCCGGGGCCGGGGCGCTCCATCAACCTGACGGTTCCGCGCGGGCGCGGGATCAGGCGGCCTGCTGGACCGCGTCCTTGCGGACATCGCCCTCGATCACCGGAGCGCTCGGGCGCGCCGCCGTGGCGATCTCGATGCGACGGGGCTTCTTCGCCTCCGGAACCTCGCGGACGAGGTCGATGTGGAGGAGGCCGTTCTCGAGCGCCGCACCCGTCACCTGGACGTGGTCGGCGAGCTGGAACCGGCGCTCGAAGGCGCGGGCCGCGATGCCCTGGTGCAGGAACTCCGCCTTGCCCTCGGCCTTGCGCTCGCCCTTCAGCGTGAGGGCGTTCTCCCGCACCTCGATCGACAGGTCGGACTCGGTGAAGCCGGCGACCGCGACGGTGATGCGGTAGGCGTTCTCGCCGGTCCGCTCGATGTTGTAGGGCGGATAGGTCGGGGCCGCCTCGGCGCTCGCGAACTGGTCGAGGGCGGAAAACAGGCGGTCGAAGCCGACGGTGGAACGGTACAGGGGAGCGAGATCGAACTGACGCATGACATATCCTCGTGTGAGCAACATGCAATTCCGGTCCGCCCGATGGGCCGGACCCGTCTTTCGTGCCGCCTGACGGCCGGCACAGACGAGATATCGGAGGGGGAAAATCGCCCTTCAAGACCCCGGGCGATGGCAGGAATCGCAATTTTTTCGCTACGGTCCGCGGGTGCAGCGGGCGGTGCACGGACGCGCTGAGGTGAGGCCAGTGAGACGCTTCGACGGTGGTACCGGGCGCGAGCCGCCGCTCCTGACCCTGCGCAGCACGCCCGACAATCCGGTCCCGCCGGGCGGCACGCTGATCGCGGTCGGCACGCGCGACGATTGCACCCTGCGGGCGGCCTACTGGCAGACGACGGCGCGCACCTGCCGGGGTACGGTTTGCCTGCTCCAGGGCCGGGCCGAGTTCATCGAGAAGTACTACGAGACGATCCACGAGCTGCGGGCGCGGGGCTTCGCGGTCGTCGCCTTCGACTGGCGCGGCCAGGGCGAATCGGACCGGCGGGTGGACAATCCCCACAAGGGCCACGTCGCCCGGTTCGACGATTACCGCCTCGACCTGCGGGCCGTGGCCGAGACCGTCCTGGTGCCCCTGATGCCCGAGCCCCATGTCGGCCTCGCGCATTCCATGGGCGGATGCGTCGCTCTCCTGGGCGCCCTGGACGGCTGGCTGCCGTTCCGGCGGCTGGTGACCGTGGCCCCGATGCTGTCGATCCGGATGATCCGCTGGCCGGCCGGCGCCGCGCTGCTGTCGCAGGGCCTGCACCGTCTGGGCCTCGGGAGCCGGTACATCCCGCTCGGCAAGCCGGTCTCGATCGCCACCAACCCCTTCGCCGGCAACAGGCTGTCGCGGGATCCGGTCCGCTACGCCCGCAATGCCGCGGCGGCCCGGGAGGTCGGCGCCGGCGCGGTCGGCGATCCGACGATCGCGTGGCTCGCCGAGGCGTTCCGCGCGATGGCGCGCCTGCGCGACCCGCGGGCGGCGCCGCGGATCACGCTGCCGACCCTGATCGTCGCGGCGGGGGCCGACCCGGTTTGCGGCACGCCGGACACCGAGCGCTTCGCGGCCCGGCTGAAGGCCGGCCATATCCTGGTCCTGCCGGATTCCCGGCACGAGATCCTCACCGAGCGGGACGCGATCCGGCAGGATTTCTGGGCGGCCTTCGAGGCCTTCGTGCCGGGCTCGCCCCTGCCGAGCCACGCCGAGGTCGAGGCGCACGCCGTCGCGGTGCCGGTCGCCTGAGGCGTCAGCCGGCCAGATCCGGGTCGATGTCCCGCGGGCGCACGAACCGCTCCAGGCGTCCCCGGCCCGGCGCGACCTCGGCCCAGAGGTCGCCCGCGAAGTCGATCACCGCGTAGGCCGCGGTCGGGAATTCCAGGGCGAGGCGGTCCCGCGCCGCCCGCGGCCCCGCCCCCGCCAGCCCCGCCGCGAGGTCGCCGAGTCCCGGATTGTGGCCGACGACGATCACCGTGCCGACGGTGTCGGGCGCCTCCCGGATCACCGCGAGAATCCGCTGCGCCGGCGCCTCGTAGATCTCGGGCCGCCAGCGCGTCTCGGGATTGCCGAGCGTGGCCGCCATCGCCTCCCAGGTCTCGCGCGTCCGTGCAGCGGTCGAGACCAGGGCGAGATCCGGGCAGAGGCCTTCCCGCGCGAGGTGGGCGCCCACCGCCGGGGCCGCCCGCCGGCCGCGGGCATTGAGCGGGCGCTCGTGGTCCGCCACGCCCGGCGGACGGTCGGACTTCGCGTGCCGCAACAGGATCAGCCTGCGCATGAGCGAACCTCTGATGCGAATCTCTGGGCCGATCCCGGGGCTTTGAGCCACCGGATTCCTGGCGCCCATCTCCCCATCCGGTTAGCCGAAAGCGCCGCGTGCGGGAACCTCGGTTTTTCCCGCCCCGAGCGGGCGCTCGTGGTCCGCCACGCCCGGCGGACGGTCGGACTTCGCGTGCCGCAACAGGATCAGCCTGCGCATGAGCGAACCTCTGATGCGAATCTCTGGGCCGATCCCGGGGCTTTGAGCCACCGGATTCCTGGCGCCCATCTCCCCATCCGGTTAGCCGAAAGCGCCGCGTGCGGGAACCTCGGTTTTTCCCGCCCCGTTCCGAAGGCGGGCCGTCCGCGCACGGCATGGTACGGCGTGGCACGGCATGCGGCGCGACGGTCTCCGACCAGGAGTCTGCCCGACCAGGAGTCTGCCCGATGGACCGATCCCACCGCGTCACCGAGATCCTGTCGTGGTACGGGGCCGACAGCCCCGGGACGCTCGCCAACCTCGCCCGGATGCTGGAGCACGGAAAGCTCGGCGGCACCGGCAAGATGCTGATCCTGCCGGTGGACCAGGGTTTCGAGCACGGCCCCGCCCGCAGCTTCGGCCCGAATCCGCCAGCCTACGACCCGCTGTACTATTTCGAGTTGGCCCTGGCGGCGGGGTGCAACGCCTACGCGGCGCCGCTCGGCTTCCTGGAGGCGGGGGCGCGGGACTATGCGGGGCGCATCCCCTTGATCCTCAAGCTCAATGACCACGACCTCCTGGCCGACGAGGACGATCCCGAGCAGGCGATCACCGGCTCGGTGGCGGACGCCCTGCGGCTCGGCGCCTGCGCCGTTGGCTTCACGATCTATCCGGGCTCCGCCCACCGCAACGCCATGTACGGTCAGATTCGGGCGATCGCCGAAGAGGCCAAGAGCGTCGGGCTCGCCGTGGTGATCTGGTCCTACGCCCGCGGCTCGGCCCTGTCGAAGGCGGGCGAGACCGCCATCGACGTCATCGGCTACGCGGCGCAGATCGCCGCGCAGCTCGGCGCGCACATCATCAAGGTGAAGCTGCCCACCGCCCATATCGAGCAGCCGGCGGCCAAGAAGGTCTACGAAGCCACCGGCATCCCGATCGGCACCGTGGCCGAGCGCGTCCGCCACGTGGTGCAATGCGCCTTCAACGGCCGGCGGATCGTGATCTTCTCCGGCGGTGCCCACGCCGAGGAGGCTCCCTTCCTCGACGAGATCCGCGCCATCCAGGCGGACGGCGGCTTCGGCTCGATCGTGGGCCGCAACGCCTTCCAGCGCTCGAAGGCGGACGCCCTGTCGCTGCTCGGCACGATCACCGACATCTACGCGGGCGGCTGAGCTTGGCCCGCGCCGTCAGCCGCCGTCGCGGGCCAGCCGGGCGAGTCCGTCGCGGGTCGGCCCGGCCGGCCTCCAGCCGAGGGCCGCGAGGCCGTCGGCGTGGGCGACGAGCCCCTCGGCGACGCGGGCGAACTGCGTGTCCCGGCCGGTCAGCCGGCAGGCCAGCTTGATGAGCCCGGCCGGCACCGGGACGAGGCCCGGGCCGCGGCCGAGGCCCTGGCGGAGGGACGCGATCATCTCGGGCAGGCTGAGCGGATCCGGGTCGGCGGCGATGAGGGCGCGGTTCAGGGGGCCGGGCGCTGCCAGCGCCGCGTCCACGGCGCCCGACAGGCTCTCCAGGGAGATCAGCGAGCGCCGCGCCGCGAGGCCGCCCAGCGGCAGCGGATAGGGGCTGCGCGCCAGCCGCAGCAGGGCGGCCATGTTGCCCTTCACGCCCGCCCCGTAGACGAGGACCGGGCGCAGGGCGACCCAGTCCAGCCCGGTCTCGGCGAGCGCTCGTTCGGCCTCCAGCTTGGAGCGGCCGTAGGCGTCGGTGGGCCGGGGCGGATCGCCCTCCCCGACCACGCCCGGTGCGCTCGCCCCGACCTGGGCGCGGATCGAGGACAGGAACACGAAGCGGCGCACCTTCGCGCGCGCCGCCGCCTCCGCGAGCTTGCGCGTCGCCTCGGTGTTGAGCGTCCGGTAATCGTCCTCCGGGGCGCCCGACGGCGTCGGGCCGAGGTTGGCGTGGGCGAGGCCCGCCGAGTGCACCACCGCGTCGACGCCGCTGAGGGCCGCCGCCATGTTGATCGGGCGCGTCAGGTCGCCGACCACCGCGCTCGCGGCGCCCTCCGGCACGCTCGTCGGCCGGCGCAGCAGCACGCGGACCCGGTAGCCGCGCGCGGTGAGGTCGGCGAGCAGATGCCGGCCGATGAAGCCGGTCGCCCCGGTGAGCGCGATGAGTCCGGTCACGGCTGAGCGGCACCTTCGGCTGGGGCCGGCGCCGGGGCGCGGGCGAAGCGGCGGAGCAGGGCGGCGACCAGGGCGAGCCCGGCTGCCAGGGCGGCGAGCGTGACCGGCCAGGACGGCCAAAGCAAGGTCGCGGCGGCGAGCGCCGCCAGGGCGAGATTGGCCGCAAACACACGGCCCACCACGCCGGGGACGCTGAGCCCGTTGACGGTGGCCCGCTGGTAATGGTGACCGCGATGGGCTTCCCAGACTCGCTCGCCCCGCGCCGCCCGGGCGCTGAGGGTCAGGCTGGCATCGGCGAGATAGACGAGCGGCAGCAGCAGGGCCGCGGCGAGGCCGCCCGCCAGGGCCAGCTGGCACAGCAGCCAGGCGGTGACGAGCCCGATCGGCAGCGAGCCGACATCCCCGAGGAAGAGCTTTGCGACCGGCCGGTTGAACGGCGCGAAGCCGAGCACCGCCCCCAGGAGGCTCGCCGCAACCAGCGTCGGCAGCGGTGGCAGGCGCCCGGCGAGGCCGAACAGCAGGAGCGCGCCCGCCACCGGGACGATCTCCGCCACCGTCATCCAGTCGAGCCCGTCCATGAAGTTCGTCAGGTTGACGAACCACAGGCCCGCCAGCAGCGCGAGGCCGCGCTCCAGCCAGAGCGGCAGACCGGGCAGCAAGCGCCCGTCCACGTGCCAGACCAGCAGGCCGACCACCAGAGCCTGCACGGCGAGCCGCAGCGCGGCCGGCAGCGGCCGGATGTCGTCCACCGCACCGAGGAGCGCCAGGGCCAGGGCGCAGCCGGAAAGCCAGATCCAGTCCGGACGGCCTCCGATCTCCGGCGCCGCGATCAGCAGGCCCGAGATCGTGACGAACGCCGTGACCACGGCGATCCCGCCCCCCTGCGGGGTCGGCACGGTATGGCTCGAGCGGGCATTCGGCCGGGCCAGGGCGTAGCGCTGCAGCAGCGGGCGCAGGCGCAGGATCAGGCCCGCCGAGAGGGCGGCGGCGAGGGGCACCGCCAGCAGCAGGATCGTGGGCAGGGCGGACGGCATTTCGGACGGCATGGCGCCGTCCTACGCGATCTGCCGCCCGACCGTCAGTGGGCGCCCTAGGCCGCCCGCACCGTGGCGAGGAAGCGCGCGACCTCGGCCCCCAGATGCTCAGACTGACGCGACATCTCGCTTGCGGCCCCGAGAACCTGGGCGGCGGCCGCACCGGTCTCTTCGGCGGAGTGGGCAAGGCTCGCGATCGTCCCGGTCACCGCGCCGGTGCCGACCGCGGCCTCGGCGACGTTGCGGACGATCTCCTGGGTGGCCGCACCCTGCTGCTCCACGGCTGCCGCGATGCTCGAGGCCACGTCGTCGATCTCGCGGATCCGTCGGCCGATCCCGTCGATCGCCGACGCGGCCTGCCCGGTGGAGGACTGGATCCGCCCGATCTGGCCGGTGATCTCCTCGGTGGCCCGGGCGGTCTGTTCGGCGAGCGCCTTCACCTCGGACGCCACCACCGCGAAGCCGCGTCCGGCGGTGCCGGCGCGGGCGGCCTCGATCGTGGCGTTGAGGGCCAGAAGGTTGGTCTGGGCGGCGATCCCGGAGATCAGCGCCACCACGTCGCCGACCTTCGCGGCCGCGGCACTGAGATCGTGCACCAGCGCCACCGTGCTGGTCGCCTCCGCGACGGCGACCCGCGCCAGTTCCGCCGAGCCGCTGACCTGGCGGCCGATCTCCTGCACGGATGAGCCCAGTTCCTCGGCGGCTGCCGCGACGGTGTTGACGTTGGCGGCGGCCTCGCTGGCGGCGACCGCGACGGTGCCGGACTGCCCGGCGGCATCCGACGCGCTACCGGTCAGCGACCGGGCGGTGGCCTCCAGCTCGGTGGCCGCCGCCGACACGCCGCCGACGATGCCGCCCACCGACTGCTCGAAGGCGTCGGCCATGGCACGGGTCGCGGTCCGGCGCTGTGTCTCGGCATCCGCGCGGGCCAGCGCCGTCTCCGCCTCCAGGGCGCGCGAGCGGACGAGGTTGTCGCGGAACACCAGCACGGAGCCGGCCAGGGCTCCGATCTCGTCCCGCCGGCCCTGGCCCGGGATCCCCACTTCCGCGTCGCCCGCGGCGAGGCGCTGGGTCGCCGCCGCGATCGCCCGCAGCGGCCGGCTGACGCCGCGCAGCACCAGCACCATGGCGCCCAGCGCGACGAACAGCGCGAGCGCGGCGAGCACCAGCATGTTCCGGTTGGCGGCCGCGTAGGTCGCCTCGATCCGCGCGCCGCTCGCCTGCGAGCCGGCGGCGTTCAGGTCGACCAGCCGGTCCCATTCGGCCAGAACCCCATTGATGCCGGTCGACATCGTGGTGTTGTAGATCCGCTGGCCACCGGCGACGTCGCCGGAGGCAGCCTTGTCCAAGGCTTCCGTCTGCAACGCCCTGTAGGCGTCCAGCTGGCGCCGGAGGGCCGCGTAGGCGTCGCGCTCAGCCTGCGTGAGCGGCTGCGCCTCGTAGCGGGCGAACTGCGCGGCGAGCTGTCCGTCGCGTTTGGCGATCGTGGCCGCGACCTCGGTCCGCAACTCCGGCGTGTCGGCGGTGATCAACCGCCCGCCGTTGACCCGCTGCCGCATGATGATGACGCCGATCCGGCCGAGCACGTCGGTCGCCGGCACGCGCACGTCGCGGAGTTCCGCCGCGGTGGCGTTGACGCTGCGCAGTTCCGTCAGGGAGAGGCCGCTCGTCGCGGCGATCAGGACAGCCAGTGCGGCGAGGCAGAATCCGAGCTTGGCCGCGATCGAGATGCTAGGGCGCATGTCGCTTCTTCCTCGGTCCCGAAAGGGGGACCGAGGACATCATGATGCGGAAACGGTTAAACTTGTTTGAGATATGGCAGCTATTGATTCAACTTTAATGCCGCCACGTCTCAGTAGACTTGTGCCTCCGCGCGCGGCTGGTCCGATGGGCCGTCCCGGCGCTCCAGACCCTTCTCCACGACCTTTGCGAGCCCGACCATGATCTGGTCGATGGCGTAGTCCTTGGGCGTGTAGACGGCGCGGACGCCCATGTTCTTGAGAACCAGTTCATCCTCGGGCGAGATGATGCCGCCGACCACCACCGGGATGTGGTCGAGCCCTGCCTCGCGCATCTTGGCACGGACCTCCCGCACCAGCGGCACGTGGGAGCCCGACAGGATCGACAGGCCGACCACGTGGGCACCGGTCTCCTTGGCCTTCGCGACGATCTCGGCCGGTGTCTGGCGGATGCCGTCATAGGTGACGTCGAAGCCGACATCCCGGGCGCGGAGCGCGATCTGCTCGGCGCCGTTGGAGTGCCCGTCGAGGCCGGGCTTGCCGACGACGAGCTTGGGCGTCTCGCCGAGGCGCTCGCCGAGATCGGCGATCAGGAGCTTGGCGTCCTCGGCCGCGCCGCTGGACACCGTCTCGAGGGTGACGCCGGTGGGCGCCCGGTACTCGCCGAAGACGTCCCGCAGGCGCGCGCCCCATTCGCCGGTGGTCACGCCGGCCTTCGCGGCCTCGATGGAGGGGGGCATGATGTTGGCGCCGGAGCGCGCCGCCTGCTCCAGGGCGTCGAGGGCCTGACCGACCGCGTTCGCGTCGCGGCGACCGCGCCATTCGCGGATGCGGGTCTGGGCCTCCATCTCCACGGTCTCGGAGACGGAGAAGATCGCCCCCTCCCCGGCGGTGAGCGGCGAGGGCTCGCCCTGCTGCCACTTGTTGACGCCGACCACGATCTGCTCGCCGGCCTCGATGGCCGAGATCCGCCGGGCGTTCGATTCGACCAGCGCGCGCTTGAGCGCCCCGGTTTCCACCGCGGCGACGGCGCCGCCGATGCCGCCGATCCGCTCCAGCTCGGCCCGGGTCTGCGCCTTCAGCGCCTCGACCTTGGCCTCGATCACGTGGCTGCCGTCGAAGATGTCGTCGTATTCCAGCAGGTCGGTCTCGAAGGCCAGGATCTGCTGCATCCGCATGGACCATTGCTGGTCCCAGGGGCGCGGCAGGCCGAGGGCCTCGTTCCAGGCCGGCAGCTGCACCGCGCGGGCGCGGGCGCGCTTGGAGAGCGTCACCGCCAGCATCTCGATGAGGATGCGGTGGACGTTGTTCTCCGGCTGCTGCTCGGTGAGCCCGAGGGAGTTCACCTGTACGCCGTAGCGGAAGATGCGCTTCTTCGGGTCGTCGATGCCGTAGCGCTCCTGGGCGATCTCGTCCCAGAGTTCCGAGAACGCCCGCATCTTGCAGATCTCGGTGACGAACCGGAGCCCTGCATTCACGAAGAACGAGATCCGTCCGAAGACGTCGGAGAAACTCGCGGCGTCGAATTCGGGATCGTCCCGCACGGTGTCGAGCACCGCGATGGCGATGGCCAGCGCGTAGGACAGCTCCTGGACCGGCGTCGCCCCCGCCTCCTGCAGGTGGTAGGAGCAGACGTTCATCGGGTTCCACTTCGGCACGTTCTTGGTCGTGAACAGGATCACGTCCTTGGTGAGCCGGAGGGACGGTGCGGGCGGGAACACGTAGGTCCCGCGCGACAGGTACTCCTTGATGATGTCGTTCTGGGTCGTGCCCTGGAGGGCGGCGAGCGGCGCCCCCTGCTCCTCGGCCACCGCGAGGTAGAGCGCCAGCAGCCACGGGGCCGTGGCGTTGATGGTCATCGAGGTGTTCATCTGGGCGAGCGGGATGTCCTGGAACAGGGTCCGCATGTCGCCGAGATGCGCGATCGAGACGCCGACCTTGCCGACCTCGCCGCGGGAGAGTTCGTGGTCGGGGTCGTAGCCGGTCTGGGTCGGCAGGTCGAAGGCCACCGACAGGCCGGTCTGGCCCTTGGCGAGGTTGCCCCGATAGAGCTTGTTGGACTCCGCCGCGGTCGAGTGCCCCGCATAGGTGCGGATGATCCAGGGCTTGTCGCGGCTCGACTTGTCGCTCTTGGTCTCGGCGACGCTCGCGCCCATTCCTCGCCTCCGTGTCATCTTTGTATCCGCGCTGGGCGCGGCCTTGCGGACACCGTAGCGAAGGCTTGGGCACGCGTCATCCGGGACGGAAGTGCAAGACGGCTCCCGCGGGCCTCCGCGGCCCATGAAAAAACTTGCCCGCCGGAACAGCGGGATTTGAAGGCGGCGACGCGGGATCTCCCCGCAGGACCCTGTCCCATCCGGTCACGGATGGCATCCCGCGCCGATCCCGATCAGCATCGTCGCTGCTGGTATAAAGTCTACCTGAACTGTTCTTCGCAGGAGCGGCCTTTGGTCTGGCGCGAGAGAACGCGTCAGAACAATGACTTAGAGCTGGCGAGGCTTGCGGGGCGCCCGGGAGCAGCACAGGCCCGCGGTGGCGCCGCCGCGCAAGGTCTCGGGACCGGCGCCGTCATGGCGAGGGGCGAATAATACTTGGTCTGCCGGAAAGCCGATTTTGAATACGTGGCTGCCCGCCCTGTGCCGACGCCTTTTTCGTGTCGGAAACCATCGGGTTTCGACTTTCGGCCCACTTGGACGCCTCCGGCATCACCGCTATAGCGCGATGGAGAACCGCGGCCGTGAGAAACACGCGGGACGAGAGGAGAGCGAGATGGCGGCGAGCGCTGCGATCAGTCCGACGGGCGGGGAGGTCAAGGACCTCTACGAGATGGGTGAAATCCCGCCGCTGGGTCATGTGCCGGCCAAGATGTATGCCTGGGCGATCCGGCGCGAGCGGCACGGGCCGCCGGAACAGTCCCACCAGCTCGAAGTGCTGCCGGTCTGGGAGATCGGCGACGACGAGGTGCTGGTCTACGTCATGGCCGCGGGCGTGAACTACAACGGCGTCTGGGCCGGCCTCGGCGAGCCGATCTCGCCCTTCGACGTGCACAAGGGCGAGTACCACATCGCCGGCTCCGACGCCTCCGGCATCGTCTGGAAGGTCGGCGCCAAGGTGAAGCGCTGGAAGGTCGGCGACGAGGTCATCGTCCACTGCAACCAGGACGACGGCGACGACGAGGAGTGCAACGGCGGCGACCCGATGTTCTCACCGACCCAGCGGATCTGGGGCTACGAGACCGGGGACGGCTCCTTCGCGCAGTTCTGCCGGGTGCAGTCGCGCCAGCTGATGCACCGGCCGAAGCACCTCACCTGGGAGGAGGCGGCCTGCTACACGCTCACGCTGGCCACCGCCTACCGCATGCTGTTCGGCCACGCGCCGCACACGGTCCGGCCGGGCCAGAACGTGCTGATCTGGGGCGCCTCGGGCGGCCTGGGCGTGTTCGGCGTGCAGCTCTGCGCGGCGTCGGGCGCCAACGCCATCGCGGTGATCTCGGACGAGTCGAAGCGCGACTACGTGATGAGCCTCGGCGCCAAGGGCGTCATCAACCGCAAGGACTTCGACTGCTGGGGGCAGCTCCCGAAGGTGAACAGCCCCGAGTTCCACGCCTGGACCAAGGAGGCGCGGAAGTTCGGCAAGGCGATCTGGGACATCACCGGCAAGCAGGATGTCGACATCGTATTCGAGCATCCCGGCGAGGCGACCTTCCCGGTCTCGGCGCTGGTGGTGAAGCGCGGCGGCATGGTGGTGTTCTGCGCCGGCACGACCGGCTTCAACATCACCTTCGACGCCCGCTACGTCTGGATGCGGCAGAAGCGCATCCAGGGCTCGCACTTCGCCCACCTCAAGCAGGCTTCGGCGGCGAACCAGTTCGTGCTCGACCAGCGGATCGACCCGTGCATGAGCGAGGTCTTCCCCTGGGACAAGATCCCCCAGGCCCACACCAAGATGTGGAAGAACCAGCACCCGCCGGGCAACATGGCCTGCCTCGTCAACTCCCCGCGCGCCGGCTTGCGCACGGTCGAGGACGTGATCGAGGCCGGCCCGCTGAAGCGGTAAGGCACTCCGTCGGGCCGGCCCGCCGCTCTCGCGCGGGGCCGGCCCGATCGGCTAAGCTCGCGGCGTCCCGCGCCGATTCGGCGACCGGTTCGGTGTGCCGGGACGCGCGCGGATGACGGGCCCACGAGATCCTGACAGGACCCGGCCACGATCCGAACCCGGGGTACGGCTGTGAACGACGACGAGGCCTACGTCTACGACGCGGCGACGGGCGAATGGCTCCCGCCCGGGTCCGCGGCCGCGCCCCCCGAGAAGGCGGCGGTCCGCGACGCGGCCGGCAACGCCCTCGCCGACGGCGATTCGGTCACGCTGATCAAGGATCTGAAGGTCAAGGGCGCGAACCAGACCCTCAAGCAGGGCACGGTCATCCGGTCGATCCGGCTCACGGACGATCCGCACGAGATCGATTGCCGCCACGACACCATCAAGGGCTTGGTCCTGCGCACCGAATTCGTGCGCAAGCGCTGAATGGACGGCCTTACCGGGTCGGTCGGCGGTTGCCGGTGCGGCCTAGATCCGGCGTCTGAACCGGACGCCCCGCTATCGCCCGCCCGGACGAATCGCGGCGACGCCGCATTCCTGGGCCGGCCTCCGGCTACCGGCGGCGCGTCTCATCCTGCGGCAGGTGGCGGCCATAGACTTCCTGTTTCTCCGCGCGCTCCTGGATCAGGTCGGCATAGGCCTGCCGCATCTCCGGAGAGACGTTGATGCTCTTGCCCTTGGCGGCCTTGCGCTTGGGCGCCTTCTTGAAGGTGGTGTTCGTGTCGCTCATGCCGGGCTCCGCGTCGAACCGTGACGGCATCGCATGGCCGGACGACCGATCCGGGAATCCGGCCGCCGCCCAGGACCGGACATCTGCCCTTTAGCGCATCGTCGCCCCGGACGCACGGTGGCCGGAGACGGATTGGTCTGGCCTGCCGCTGCGGCCTCTGCCAGGATCGCGACGACGGGGGTCGGGGGGCGGCGATGGATTCGGGTGATGCGTCGCGGTGTCGGCTCCCGGGCGCCTCGCGCGGCCGCTCCCGGCGCGTGACACCGCTCGCGATCCTGATCGCCCTCGGCCTTGGGCCGGTTCAGGCTCAGGACCGGCCGGTCCCGGCCCGCACCGCGCCGAGGCCGGCGCCGGTTGCCGGGGCTCCGGCCGATCCCGCCTTCGAGGCGGCGAAGGCGACCTTCGAGGCCCTGCCGGAGGCCGACCGCAAGGCGGTCCAGGACGCCCTGGTCTGGACCGGCGACTTCAACGCCGTGGTGTCGGGAGCCTTCGGGCGCCGGACCTTCGAGGCGCTCCACGCCTACGGCGCCCGGACCGGGGGAGGCGATCCCCTCGATCCCCACGGCCGGTCCGCGCTGCTGGCCGCCGGTGCCGCCGCGCGGAACGCGGCGCGCTTCCGCGTCGCGGTCGATTCCGGGAGCGGCGCCCTGCTGGGGGTGCCGGAGCGCCTGCTGGCGAAGCGCACCGCTCTCCCCGCCGGAACCCGCTGGCAGAGCCAGGACGGGCGCGTGACCCTGGAATCCCGCACCTTCCCGCCCGGGACCGAGACCCTGGATTCCCTCTTCGAGAAGGCCACCGCGCCGCTCCCCGGCCGCAAGGTGACCTACAAGCTGCGGCGGCCGGACACCGTGGTGGTCACCGCCGAGACCGGGCCGGGATTGTCCTATATCCGCTATGCGTCCGGTCCGGAGGGAGTCCGCGGCTTCCTGTTCGGCTATGACCGCACCCTCGCGCCGGAGGTCGGCCGGCTCGTCATCGCCGTGGCGAATGCCTTCGTGCCGTTTCCGGACCCCGCCGCAGCGCCGGCCGCGCAGATGCCGGCAAGCCCCGGGACGCCAGCGGGGACCAC
The DNA here is from genome assembly GCF_003254375.1 of Methylobacterium sp. XJLW. NCBI lineage: Bacteria > Pseudomonadati > Pseudomonadota > Alphaproteobacteria > Hyphomicrobiales > Methylobacteriaceae > Methylobacterium > Methylobacterium sp. XJLW. The sequence goes on from NZ_CP016429.1 coordinate 5,561,538, forward strand.
CCGCGCCGCCGGCAATCCGGTGCCCCAGCCGCAGGCCCCCGCGCCCCTGAGGCCGGCGAGCCTGTCGTCCGCTCCGGCTTCGGGCGCCGGCCTCGTGGTGGCGCCAGGACGCGTGCTGACCGCCGCTGCCGTGCTGGATGGGTGCGCCCAGCCCCAGATTGGGTCGGCGCCGGCGCGTGTGCTCGCCACCGATCCGGCCGGCCTCGCGCTTCTCGAGGTACAAGGCGCCCCCGCCCCATTCCGGCCCGCAATCCGGACCGAACCCGTCGCCGGCGAGGACAACCTGATCGCCCTCGCGCCGAGTCCCGATGGGATCCTGGCGGCCCCCGGCGAGGCGCGCGGGGACGATGTGATCGCGGCGCTCCAGCCGGGCTCCGGCGGCGCGCCGGTGCTCGACCGCGCGGGCAGGCTCGTCGGCCTCGTGGCCCGCTATCCCTCGGCGCCGCGCCGCGTCGCCGGGGTGGTCCCGCCCGCGCGCCTGCCGCTGGTGCCGGCGCGGGCGGTGGCGGCCTTCCTGGCCGCGCAAGGTCTTCCCGTGGCTGCACCGCGGCCGGAGGGCGGACCGGCCGCGGCCGCGCCGGCGGTGGTGGCGATCACCTGCCGCTAGCCGGCGCGCTGCCGGGACGGCCGCCGTGCCGGCTGACGGACCTGCGCCCGCCCGATGGCCTGAGCGGACGAAGCGTCGGCAGGCCGGCGCGCGTCCGTCCAGGCGGAGAGGGCCGCCTTACAGCCGCCCGGTCGCCAGCAGGACGATCAGCACGATCAGGAGGATGCCGCCCAGGCCGAAGCCGGGTCCGCGATACGCACCGCCGCCGAGGAAGCCGCCGCCGCCGAAGGCCAGGATGATCAGGATGATGAGCAGAATGGTGACGAGGGACATCGGTCGCGTTCTCCGGACGGTCGCGCTGGTGCGAGCGTGACCGTTCAAACGCTGCGACATTCCGTTCCGTTCAACGCCAAGCTACGCTTTTATGCGGAAAAGTCCGGATGCGGTCCCCCGGCTCAGGCGTGCCAGTCCGGCAGGGGATCCTGCGGGGCGTCGAGCCAGCCCGGTACCGGCAGATTGCGCTCGGTGAGGAAGGCCGGGTTGAACAGCTTCGAGGCGTAACGGGCCGCCCCGTCGCACAGGATCGTCACGATGGTGTGGCCGGGCCCGAGTTCCCGGGCCAGCCGGATCGCCCCGGCGACGTTGATGCCCGACGAGCCGCCCAGCGACAGCCCCTCCTCCCGCATCAGCCCGAAGACGATGTCGAGGGCTTCGCGGTCCGGGATCCGGAAGGCGTGATCGGGGGTGAAGCCTTCGAGGTTCCGGGTGATGCGCCCCTGGCCGATCCCCTCGGTGATCGAGCTGCCCTCGGCCTTCAGGGTTCCGGTCGTGTAATGCGCGTAGAGGGCCGAACCCTCCGGATCGGACAGCGCGATCCGCACCTGCGGGTTGCGGGCGCGCAAAGCCTCCGCGGTGCCGGCCAGCGTGCCGCCGGTCCCGGCCGCGCAGACGAAGCCGTCGACCCGGCCGCCGGTCTGCGCCCAGATTTCCGGGCCGGTGCCCTCCACATGGGCCTGCCGGTTGGCGACATTGTCGAACTGGTCGGCGAAGAAGGCGCCCGCCGGCTCGGTGGCGGCGAGCTTTTCGGCCAGCCGCCGTGCGACATGGACGTAATTGTTCGGATTGGCGAAGGGCACGGCCGGGACTTCCACCAGCCGGGCACCCGCGAGCCGCAGGGTCTGCTTCTTCTCCTCGGACTGCGTGACCGGGATGACGATCAGGGTCCGATAGCCGCGCACGGAAGCCACCAGGGCGAGGCCGATGCCGGTATTGCCGGCGGTGCCCTCCACGATGGTGCCGCCCGGCCGGATCAGGCCCTTCGCCTCCGCGTCCCGCACGATGGAGAGCGCCGCGCGGTCCTTCACCGACAGGCCGGGATTGAGGAACTCGGCCTTGCCGTAGATGTCGCAGCCGGTCGCCTCGGAGGCCCGGCGCAGGCGGATCAGCGGTGTCTGGCCGATGGCGGCCAGGACATCGGGTGCGGGTTCGCGACTCGGTACGGTCATGGTCGGGAGCCTAGGATGCTGCGTTGCCGCTGGCGAGCGTCACCCGAACACGTGGCCGCCGTTGATCCGCAGGCCCACCGGGTGCCCGGCCGCGTAGCGGACCCCGTCGAAATCCTCCACCGCGAGCACGCGCCCCTCGGCATCGACCACCTCGATCCGCTGACGCCCCTGCGTCCTGTACGAGCTGCGCACGGTGCCGGAGAGATGCGCGGCCTCGGGCTCGGCGAGCTGCAACTGCCAGGGCCGGACGTAGAGCTTGACCGGACCGATGGTCCCGGCCGGCGCCGCAACCGGCGTCTCCCGGCCCCGGACCAGCACCCGGCCGCCCTCGGCGATGGCCTCCACCTCGACGGAATCGCCGAGGAACTTCATCACGGTGGCGGAGGCCGGGTTCTCCTGCACCTCGTCGGGGGTGCCCACCTGCTCCAGCCGCCCGCGGTCGAGCACCGCCACGCGGTCCGACAGCTCCAGGGCCTCGTCCTGGTCGTGGGTGACGAAGATCGTGGTCTGGCCGGTGCGGTCGTGGATCTCGCGCAGCCAGCGGCGCAGGTCCTTGCGGACCTGAGCATCCAGGGCGCCGAAGGGCTCGTCCAGCAGGAGGACCCGCGGCTCGACGGCGAGCGCCCGGGCGAGCGCCACCCGCTGGCGCTGGCCGCCGGAGAGCTGCGACGGGTAGCGGTCGCCGAAGCCCGAGAGCCGGATCAGGTCGAGGAGGTCGCCGACCCGGCGCTTGATCTCGGCCTTGGCCGGCCGGTCGGCCCGGCGGCGCGCGTTCAGGCCGTAGGCGATGTTGTCGGCCACGCTCATGTGCTTGAACAGGGCGTAGTGCTGGAACACGAAGCCCACCGCGCGCTCCTGCACGGCGAGCCCGGTCGCGTCGTCGTCCCCGAACAGGATGCGTCCTCTGTCCGGCGCGTCGAGGCCGGCGATGATCCGCAGCAGCGTCGTCTTGCCCGAGCCCGAGGGGCCCAGCAATCCGATCAGCTCGCCCGCCCGCACGTCGAGGGAGAGGTCGTGCAGCACCGCGGCCGTGTCGAAGGTCTTCGAGACGTTCTCGACCCGGATGGCCGTGGAGGGCCGGTCAGTGAGACCGGCCGCCCGCGAGCTCCCCCGCGAAGCGCCATTCGAGGACGGATTTGAGGACGAGGGTGATGAGGGCAAGGACGGCGAGGAGCGAAGCGACGGCGAATGCGGCGACGAAGTTGTACTCATTATAGAGGATCTCCACGTGGAGTGGGATGGTGTTGGTCAGGCCGCGGATGTGGCCCGACACCACCGACACCGCGCCGAATTCGCCCATCGCCCGGGCATTGCAGAGGAGCACGCTGTAGAGCAGGCCCCAGCGGATATTGGGCAGCGTCACCGTGCGGAACGCGTGCAGGCCCGAGGCGCCGAGCGTCAGCGCCGCCTCTTCCTCGGCGGTGCCCTGCTCCTGCATCAGCGGGATCAGCTCGCGGGCGACGAACGGGAAGGTCACGAACACTGTGGCGAGCACGATCCCCGGCAGCGCGAACAGGATCTGGATGCCGTGATCGATCAGCCAGGAGCCGAACAGGCCCTGCGAGCCGAACAGCAGCACGTAGATCATCCCCGAGACCACTGGCGAGACCGAGAACGGCAGGTCGATCAGGGTGATCAGCAGCGATTTGCCGGGGAACTCGAACTTGGCGATCGCCCAGGAGGCCGCCAGCCCGAACACCACGTTGAACGGCACCGCGATCGCCGCCACCGTGAGCGTCAGGCGGATCGCGCTCCAGGCGTCGGGCTCGCGGAACGCGTCCAGGAAGGCTCCGAGCCCCTTCGAGAAGGCCTGGATGAAGACCGCGAACAGCGGCAGAACAAGGAACAGCGCCAGGAACGCAACCGCGATCCCGATCAGGACCGTGCGGGTCGCGGCTCCCTCGGAGGCGACCGGACCCTGCTTGGTGGCCGGCACGAAGGCGGGCGAGAAGATCTCAGACATAGCCGAACCGCCTCCGTGACCAGGCCTGGATCAGGTTGATGGCCAGCAGCGTCAGGAACGAGATGCCGAGCATGATCGTGGCGATGGCCGCCGCGCCCCCGTAATCGAACTCGGAGAGCTTGATGACGATCAGCAGCGGCGCGATTTCCGACACGTAGGGCAGGTTGCCGGCGATGAAGATGATCGAGCCGTACTCGCCGACGCCCCGGGCGAAGGCCAGGGCGAAGCCGGTGAGCACGGCCGGAATCAGCGGCGGCAGCACGACCCTGGTCAGGGTGGCGAACCGCGTCGCCCCGAGGGTCGCGGAGGCCTCTTCGATCTCCTTGTCGATTTCGGCGATCAGCGGCTGGACGGTCCGCACGGCGAAGGGCAGGCCGATGAACACCATGGCGATGAAGATGCCCAACGGCGTGTAGGCCGCCTGGATGCCGAGGCGTGCGAGGGGCGCGCCGAGCAGCCCGTCCGGCGCGTAGAGCGAGGCGAGCGCGATACCGGCGACCGCGGTCGGCAGCGCGAAGGGCAGGTCGACCGCCGCGTCGACCAGCTTGCGGCCGGGGAAGCGGTAGCGGGTCAGAACCCAGGCCACGAGGAAGCCGAAGGTCGAGGCCACGAGGGCCGCGAGCGCCGAGACGCCGAAGCTGATCCGCAGGGCGCTCGCCACCCGCGGGTCTGTGGCGACGTCCCAGATGCCGGACAGGCCCAGCCCCGACGCCTTCACAACCAGCCCGGCGAGTGGCAGGAGCACGATCAGCCCAAGGCAGGTCAGGGTGTAGCCGAAGCTGATCCCGAAGCCCGGGATCACGCTCGGCCGACGGAATGTCCATCGGGGGCGGTGCGTCTCGACCATGATGCGCCCTTCAGCGGCCGGCCCGGCTCAGCCGATCGAACAGACCGCCGGCATCGAAGTTCCGCTTCTGGATCTCGTCCCAGGAGCCCTGGAGATCCTCGATCTTGAACAGCTTGATGTCGGGCAGCTGGGCGAGGTCGGCCTGGGCGGCCGCCTCCCGGCGGATCGGCCGGTAATGGTGCTTGGCGAAGATCGCCTGGGCGCGGTCGGTGTAGAGGAAGTCGAGATAGGCCTGCGCGGCCTTGGTGGTGCCCTTCCGCTCGGCGTTGACCGCCACGAGGGCCACCGGCGGCTCGGCGTAGATCGAGCTCGGCGGCGAGACGATGTCGAACTTGTCGGCCCCGAATTCCTGGAGCACGAGGTAGGCCTCGTTCTCCCAGGTGGGGAGCACGTCGCCGAGCCCGCGCTGGGCGAAGGTCACGGTCGAGCCGCGGGCGCCGGTGTCGAGCACCGGGACGTTCTTGTAGACCTGCCCGACGAAGGCGTCGGCCTTGGCGGCGTCCTTGTCGGTCCCGTAGGCGTAGCCCCAGGCGGCGAGGAAGTTCCAGCGCCCGCCGGCGGACGTCTTCGGGTTCGGGGTGATCACCTTGACGTCGGGCTTGATCAGGTCGGCCCAGTCCTTGATGCCCTTCGGGTTGCCCTTGCGGACGAGGAACACCACCGTCGAGGTGTAGGGCGTGGCGGTGTTGGGTAGCTTGCTGCGCCAATCCTCCGGGATCTTGTGCGTGAGCTTGGCGATCGCGTCGATGTCGGACGGGATGCCGAGGGTGACCACGTCGGCGTCGACGCCGTCGATCACCGTGCGCGCCTGCGCCCCCGACCCGCCATGCGAGGCCCGTATCGTGATCGCTTCGCCGGTCTTCGCCTTCCACTCCTCCGCGAAGGCGGCGTTGATCTCCCGATAGAGCTCGCGGGTCGGATCGTACGAGACGTTGAGGAGCGCGGTCTCGGCCGCGGCCGGCAGCACGCAGGCCCACAGGCCGGCACCCGCCAGCAGGGAGAACCCGATCGCCCGGGCCATCCGGCCGCGACCTGCAGCGTTCTTCATCACGTCCGATCCCCCGCCATGCGCGATTGCGATCCAGGGGACCTGCATCCCCGGAGGCCGGAAATCGTTCTTTTTACCGAACGAAGTCAAGCCTCGGACGCGGGCACGCGGGATGGCATCGCTCGCTCAGGAACGGCGTCGTCGGCCGGAATGCAAGGCGGATCAGCGCAGTAGGCCGCCAGAACGCATGGATCTTCTCCGGATCTCCGCGACAGGAGAAGAATCGCAATGCCGGATCGGGTTTCTCAGAACGAACAATCTTATGTGCGCTGGCGCACTTCAGTGGGCCTCCGTCGGGGGGGGGCGTGAGGCGCTGGCGGTGCGACGCGGGGTCCCTGCCCTGTCCCATCCGGATGTCCGGCGATCGCGCCGGTGGCGGGCTGCGTCAGCGCTTCGGCTTGCTGAGCTGGGCGATCAGGGCCTTGAGGCGCTCGTCGACGGGGGCCGAGAGCGTATCGGTATAGAGTGTGCGCAACGTCTGGCCGAGATGGCGGCGGACGCCGGGGGGGAGCGGCGCTGCTTCTGGAATCTGTTCGAGTTCGGAGGCGCGCTCCGGATGCGGCTTCGACATGATGGGGCGATCCTCGCACCTGCCAGCACGCAGCGTTGCAGGGCGTGGTTAAGGAGCCGTCACCGACGCCGGCGCATCGACGGGTCGTCCGATCCGGCGGCCTCTCGGAGGGGCGGTGTCGCAGGCCGGAACTGGGGCGGTGCAGGGCACGTTGCCCGCGCATCCCCCTGCCCGTTCCCCGGAGACGTCCCTTGCCTCGCTCGATTCCCCTGATGATGCTGGTGCTCCTCGGGGCGGTGACGGTCGGCACCCCGTGCCTCGCGCAGACCAAGCCGGGCGAGATCAAGGGTGTCGACGCGATGGGCGACAAATCCCGCAGCGCCCAGGACGGCTGGAGCCAGGCGCCGGTTCCCCGCGAGCAATCGGCCGCCAAGGATGCGCCCGACCCGGGCGGCCAATCGACCAAGGAAAACGCCAACCGCCCGGTTCCGCAGGCCAATCCCGGCGGCTCGTCCGCCACGGAGCCGCAGGCTCCCCTGGAGCACCGCACGGCGAGCCCCTCGGGGATGAATCCGGCGATCCCCAGCAAGTAAAGAAATCGTTTCTCGGCAGGATGATACCGGCTCGGACGAACGTGGTGCTTCGTCCGAGACACAGGGACTTGCTGTGTCACGCAACCGCACTTGCCTCGCGCGGGCTTTTTTGGGACACCCTGGAATTATACCAGATCGCTTTTCTGTGAGGCGGAGATGACTGTCCAGGTCTCAAGGCGTGGCCTGCTCAAGGGGGCCGGCGCCGGCCTCGCGGGCGGCTCGCTGGGTGCCCTCGGGTTCGGGGGACTCGAGCCCGCTATGGCCGCCGCGGTGCGGCCCTTCAAGCTCGCGCAGATGCGCGAGACCCGCAACACGTGCCCGTATTGCTCGGTCGCGTGTGGCGTCATCCTGTACAGCCTGGGCGATCGCTCGAAGAACGCGCGCTCCTCGGTGATGCACATCGAGGGTGACCCCGATCATCCGATCAACCGCGGCACGCTCTGCCCCAAGGGCTCGGCGCTCCTCGACTTCGTGCACGCCGAGACCCGGACCAAGTACCCGCTTCATCGCGCCCCGGGCTCCTCGGAGTTCAAGCGCGTCTCCTGGGACTTCGCCCTCGACCGGATCGCGAAGCTCATGAAGGAGGACCGCGACAAGAACTTCGTGGCCAAGAACGGCGATCTCACGGTCAACCGCTGGACCACGACCGGATTCCTGGCGGCCTCGGCCACGACCAACGAGACGGCGTGGCTGACCTACAAGACCGTCCGAAGCATGGGGGCCCTGGTCTTCGACAATCAGGCCAGGGTTTGACACGGTCCGTCGGTCGCCAGTTTGGCGCCCTCCTTCGGACGCGGTGCGATGACCAACCTCTGGATGGACATCAAGCACGCGGACGTGATCACCGTGATGGGCGGCAATGCCGCCGAGGCTCACCCCTGCGGCTTCAAGTGGGTCGTCGAGGCGAAGGCCCATAACAACGCCAAGCTGATCGTCGTCGATCCGCGCTTCACCCGCACGGCGTCGGTGGCCGATCTCTACTGCCCGATCCGGCAGGGGACCGATATCGCGTTCCTGTCGGGCGTGGCCAAGTACCTGCTCGACAACGACAAGCTGCAGCACCGCTACGTCTCCGCCTACACCAACGCCGGGTACGTGGTCCGCGAGGGCTACGACTTCAGCGAGGGTCTGTTCGCGGGCTACGACGCGGACAAGCGCGACTACGACAAGACCACCTGGGACTACGAGATCGGTCCCGACGGCTACGCCGTGGTCGACGAGACGCTGCAGCACCCGCGCTGCGTCATGCAGCTCCTGAAGAAGCACGTGGCGCTCTACACGCCCGAGATGGTGGAGAAGATCTGCGGCTCGCCCAAGGACACCTTCCTCAAGGTCTGCGAGCTGATCGCCACGACGGCCGCGCCCGACCGGGTGATGACGTCGCTCTACGCCCTCGGCTGGACGCACCATTCCAAGGGCTCGCAGAACATCCGCTCGATGTGCATCGTGCAGACGCTGCTGGGCAACATCGGCATGCTGGGCGGTGGCATGAACGCCCTGCGCGGCCACTCCAACATCCAGGGGCTGACCGATATCGGGCTGATGAGCAATCTCATCCCCGGCTATCTGAACATCCCCGTGGAGAAGGAGCCCGACTACGCGAGCTACATCGCCAAGCGACAGTTCAAGCCGCTGCGCCCGGGGCAGACGAGCTACTGGCAGAACTACAACAAGTTCTTCGTCTCGTTCCAGAAGGCGATGTGGGGCGACAAGGCCCAGAAAGAGAACGACTGGGCCTACGACTACCTGCCCAAGCTCGACGTGCCGACCTACGACGTGCTGCGTGGGTTCGAGCTCGCCAAGCAGGGCAAGATGACCGGCTACGTCATCCAGGGCTTCAACCCCCTGCTGTCGTTCCCGAACCGCGCCAAGATGACGGAAGCCTTCTCCAAGATGAAATTCTTGGTGGTGATGGATCCGCTCAAGACCGAGACGGCGCGGTTCTGGGAGAACCACGGCGAGTACAACGACGTCGATCCGACCAAGATCCAGACCGAGGTGTTCGAACTGCCGACCACTCTGTTCGTGGAGGAGGAAGGCTCGCTGTCGAACTCCAGCCGGTGGCTGCAATGGCACTGGCAGGCCCAGGACGCGCCGGGGGAGTGCCGCTCCGACATCGAGATCATGTCGGAGATCTTCCTGCGCATCCGCGGAGCCTATAAGAAGGACGGCGGGGCCTTCTCCGACCCCATCGTCAATCTGAAGTGGGACTACGCGATCGCCGAGTCGCCGACGCCCACGGAGCTCGCCCGCGAGCTCAACGGCTACACGCTCGCGCCGACGCCGGATCTCAACGGGACCGTCATCCCGGCGGGCAAGCAGGTCGACGGCTTCGCCCAGCTCAAGGACGACGGCACCACGGCCTGCGGCTGCTGGATCTACTCGGGCTGCTACACCGAGAAGGGCAACATGATGGCCCGCCGGGACAACACCGATCCCGGCGATCGCGGCATCGCGCCCAACTGGGCCTTCGCGTGGCCGGCCAACCGGCGCGTGCTCTACAACCGCGCCTCGTGCGACCCCGAGGGTCGTCCGTGGTCGGAGAAGAAGAAGCTCATCGAGTGGAACGGCAAGCAGTGGATCGGCTTCGACGTGCCGGATTACGGCGTCACCGTCGCCCCCGATAAGGGCGTCGGTCCGTTCATCCTCAACCAGGAGGGCGTCGCCCGCCTGTGGACCCGTGGACTCATGCGCGACGGGCCGTTCCCGACGCACTACGAGCCCTTCGAGTCCCCGGTGCAGAACGTCGCCTTCCCGAAGATCAAGGGCGCGCCCGCGGCTCGCATCTTCAAGGACGACCTGGCCGATCTCGGCGACGCGAAGGACTTCCCCTACGCGGCGACGAGCTACCGCCTGACCGAGCACTTCCACGGCTGGACCAAGCACGCCCGGATCAACGCGATCCTCCAGCCGGAGGCCTTCGTGGAGATCTCGGAGGAACTCGCCAAGGAGAAGGGCATCGCCAAGGGCGGCTGGGTCCGCGTCTGGTCGAAGCGCGGCTCCCTGAAGGCGAAGGCCGTGGTGACGAAGCGCATCAAGCCGCTGATCTGCGACGGCAAGCCGGTCCACGTCGTCGGCATCCCGCAGCACTGGGGCTTCATGGGCCACACCAAGAAAGGATGGCACCCGAACTCGCTCACGCCGGTCGTGGGCGACGCGAATACCGAGACGCCGGAGTTCAAGGCCTGGCTCGTGAATATCGAGCCGACCACGCCTCCGTCCGATGCCGTCGCGTAAGGGGAGCTGAATCATGGCTGACTACAGCTCCCTCGACATCCGCCAGCGTTCCGCCTCCACGGAGACGCCGCCGGAGATCCGCCGCCAGGTGGAGGTCGCCAAGCTCATCGACGTGTCGAAGTGCATCGGCTGCAAGGCCTGCCAATCGGCCTGCGAGGAGTGGAACGACCTCCGCGACGATATCGGCGTCAACACGGGCACGTATCAGAACCCCCACGACCTCACCCCGAAGTCGTGGACCCTGATGCGGTTCACCGAGTACGAGAACCCCGAGACCCAGAACCTCGAATGGCTGATCCGCAAGGACGGCTGCATGCACTGCACCGAGCCGGGCTGCCTGAAGGCCTGCCCGTCCCCCGGCGCCATCGTGCAGTACTCCAACGGCATCGTCGACTTCATCGAGGAGAACTGCATCGGCTGCGGCTATTGCGTGAAGGGTTGCCCCTTTAACATCCCGCGCATCAGCCAGACCGACCACAAGGCGTACAAGTGCACCCTGTGCTCGGACCGGGTGGCGGTGGGTCAGGCTCCGGCCTGCGCCAAGGCCTGCCCGACCGGCTCGATCATGTTCGGCACCAAGCAGGCCATGATCGACCAGGCGCATGACCGCGTCGAGGATCTGAAGTCGCGCGGCTTCGCGCATGCCGGCCTCTACGACCCGGCCGGCGTCGGCGGCACGCACGTCATGTACGTGCTGCACCACGCCGACCAACCGAGCCTCTACGCCGGTCTGCCGAACGACCCGAAGATCTCGCCGCTCGTCGCCTTCTGGAAGGGCGGAGCGAAGGTGTTCGGTCTCGCTGCCATGGGCTTCGCCGCGGTGGCGGGCTTCTTCCACTACGTGACGGCCGGCCCCAACGAGGTCGTGCCCGAAGAGGAGGAAGAGGCGGTCGAATACGACGAGGCCAAGCGCCGCGAGACCGGCGGCGGCGAGGCCAGGCCGCACTGAGACCAAGCCCGGGTCGCTCTGCGGCCCGGGCAACGCGACGGACGCCCTCTCCCGCAGGGGAGAGGAGATCCGCGGTCCCCTCCGACGACGCAGGGATCGGGGAATCGAAGACGGCGGGGCCGACAGCCCCTATCTTGAGTTTCCGAGAGCCCCCTCCGCCGCGATGCGGGGCCGGCGCCGCATCAGGCGAGTGAAGGTCGATGACGATCCACCGCGACATCCGGGACGGCGATCCCCGCCCCCTGCACCACGCCAAGTCCGAGGCGACGGAGGTGCTGTACGTCCCGCGCTACACCGGCGTGCAGCGCGTGAACCACTGGATCACCGCGATCCTGTTCACGCTGCTGACCCTGTCGGGCCTGGCGATGTTCACGCCCTACCTGTTCTCGCTCACCGGCCTGTTCGGTGGCGGGCAGGCGACCCGGGCGATCCATCCCTGGTTCGGCGTGGCGCTGGCGGTCAGCTTCTTCTTCCTGTTCGTGCGCTTCTGGAAGCTCAACATCCCCAACAAGGACGATGTCGAGTGGACGAAGCATATCGGCGACGTGGTCACCAACCGTGAGGACCGGCTCCCGGAGCTCGGCAAGTACAATGCCGGACAGAAGGGCGTGTTCTGGGGGCAGACCGCGCTGATCGGCGTGATGTTCGTCACCGGGCTCGTGATCTGGAACACCTATTTCGGCGGCCTCACCTCCATCGAGACCCAGCGCTGGGCGCTTCTGGCCCACTCCCTCGCCGCGGTGATCGCCATCGCGATCATCGTGGTGCACATCTACGCCGGCATCTGGGTCCGCGGCACCGGCCGGGCGATGGTCCGCGGCACGGTCACGGGCGGCTGGGCCTACCGCCATCACCGCAAGTGGTTCCGTCAGATGGCCGGCGGCACGGGCCGCCGGGGTTCGGTGGACAAGCGCGGATCCTGAGCCTTGGCCCGTTTCTTCAAGCGGAAATCCGCGGCTCCGGCCGCGGATGAGACGCCGACCGCAGCACCCGCGACGAGCCCCCGCCGCCGGGATTTCAGCGAGCTGAAGCCCGATCCCGACAAGATCGGGATCTCCGGGTCGGTGCCCTTCGTCCGCCTGCCCGATCCCGCACGGCTGTTCGCCGACCGGTCCGCGCGCCTTCTCGAGGCGGCCCCCGGGCATCCCATGGAGGCCTATCTCCGGTTCGTCGCCGAGGTCGCCCGGGCTCAGGCCGTGATCCAGGCGGAGGGGCCGCCGGCATCGCTTCCAGAGGCCTCCGATCTGGCGCTGCGGAGCGAGCACGGCATGCCGCCCCTGTCGCGGCATAGCCTCGAGGCGGACCAGGGGTTCGACGACGGGCTCCTGGCGCTGCTCGCCGAACTCGACCTCACGACGGCGCCTGAGGCCTCGGTCGCGGCGCGCGACAGCCTGCGTGCGGCGTCCCGGGAGGATCGCCTCGATCTGGCCCTCCAGGTCTTCGAGGGTGCGCTGCCGGTGGACCGGATCGCCGAATGCGTGTTCGTCTCGGCGGCCCTGCAGGTCCGTCTTGCCGAGCAGGCTGCGCGGCTCGACACGAAGACCCTGAAGCCCGTGGCCGACGGGGTCTGCCCCTGCTGCGGCGGCGCGCCTGTGGCGAGCGTCATCGTCGCCTGGACCCCGGCCGACAAGGCGCGTTACCTGAGCTGCTCGCTCTGCGGCACGTATTGGAATCACGTCCGGATCCGCTGCACCGCCTGCGGCGACGGCGAGGGCGTCAGCTATTACGGCCTCGACGAGGTCTCGAAGGACGTCCAGGTCGAGACCTGCACGACCTGCCACAGCTACATCAAGCACCTGCACCAGCACCGGGCGCCGACCCTCGACCCGGTCGCGGACGACATCGCGTCCTATGGGCTCGATCTGAAGATCGCCGAGGAAGGGTTTCGGCGGGCCGGACTGAACCTGCTCTTCGTGATCTAGCCGGACTCTGGCATCCGCGCCGGCGCGGTTTACGTCCCGGACCGCACCCCCGTGCGAACACACCCGCATCCACGGCCGCGACGGCGGCCTGCAGAAAGCGGCGTGGCCGGCTGGACGGCCCTTCGTGCAGGCTCGGCAACGCTCCACCGCTTCCGGATGGGGGCGGGTCGGAACCGCTCGGGATGCCGCAAAGCTCAGCCCGTCAAGTGGATGCGGCCGATCCTGCGCGAGCGGGTCGGACCGGCCGCGTCCGCTCAGCGATAGCCATACCGGCTCTTGGCGGCGGCGAGCAGGTGCAGGGCTTCGCCGGACTTGCCGGCCGCGCATTCCGCCGCGGCCTGGGCGAGGTCGGCGCCGAAGCGGTCGCCCACGGGCTTGTTGAGATTGCCGGTGGCCACGTCGCTGTCGACGATCGCCTTGGTCCGGGCGATCTCAGGGCCGCAGCCGCTGCCCGTCGGCAGGACGATCGGGGCCGGAATGACGGGCGAGGGCTCGGAGACCGCGGGCGCAGCGCGCTGCTGACAGGCGCCCAACGCCGCGACGGCGAGGGCGGCGAGGCTGAGACGCATCGATCGACGGGACGCGGGCACGGCTGTCATCCTGTTGGGGCGCACGGGCTGCGCCGCCGGGGTTGTGAGCCGAGCTTGGCAGTGGGTCAATCGCCCCGGCCGCAGGCCGATCGGGCGCGGCCGGCGGGCGGTCAGGGTCGAGACCGCGAAACAGGCTGTCTTCAGAAGAGGTTGGCGCGCGCTGCCGCCGACCGGGTCCGGCAGCGCGCTCCGAATCGTGACGGAGCCTACTTCGCTTTCTCGGAGATCGCCTTCAGGCCGGAATCGTAGATGCCCTGGATCGCGTCCTTGGCGACCGTGTCCGGCGCGCCCTTGGCGTTGAAGGTCCCGGTCCAAGTCACTTTTGAGCCGGATTCCGCGGGGGCGACCGAGAGCGTGGACTTGTAGTCCGAGACCGGCAGCGGGCTCTCCAGGATCGTGTAGGTGTAGCTCATCACCTTGTCGTCCCGGGAGACCTGCTCCTCCTTGATGGTGCCGCCGCCCTTCAGGCTGAGGGTTCGGACCTTCATGCCGTCCTTGTCGGACAGGACGCACTTCTCGATGGCGGGATGCCAGTCGCCGATGCCGCAGAACTCGCCGATGGTCTGCCAGACCTTGGCCGGGGGCGCGGCGATGTCGGCCGAGCGCGTCACCTCAAGGGCGTAACCCGGCACGGTGGCCGCCGCGAGCGCCAGGGCGGCAAAGGGGAGGGAGCGGCAGAAAGCGAAGGGCATCTTGGGGGTGTCTCCGTCCGTCTGAAATCGCAGCATCGGCCGCGAGGGGCTCTGATGGCCGCGCAGGAGCTAGGCCGGCATCACGCTCTCGGCAATGGGTCGCGGCGGCCGCGCATGACGATCGTGCCTGGACGATGCCGTCCGAGGCCGGGCTACCAGCCGTCCATCCCGTCGGTCTCGGCCGGGTATCCGTAGACGGTTGCGGGCGCGTAGCCGGACCCGGCGGGACGATAATACGCCGGCAGCGACCGGCGGCCCATCTGATCGTTGTCCGCCAGCAGATCGTCCGGCTGATAGGGGTTGCGGCGCCGGGCGACGCGCGTCCCCCGCTGGCCCCGATCCGCCATCGGGACGTCCGCGCCCTCGATCACGACCCGCGTCCGGCCGACGCCCTCGGCCTTGACGAGGTTGAACAGGGTCGCGGCGTTGCGCACCGACAGGCGCACGCAGCCGTGCGAGGCCGCACGCCCCAGGCTGCGGACATGATTGGTGCCGTGAATGGCGTGGCCCTGGGTGGTGAAGAACATCGCGAAGGGCATGGGGGCGTCGTCCCACTCCTTCGAGAAATGCGTCCGCTCCATCCGGAAGGGCCGGTAGGAGCCGGACGGGGTGTCGTAGCTCGCGACGCCGGTGGAAACGGGCCAGGAATAACGCGGCTGGCCGTTGACCGAAACCTCCATGCGCTGGGTGGTCTTGTCGACGTTCACGACCACATCCGCGCGGGCTGCGCCTGGGGTCGCGCTCCACAGGAGCAGGCCGGACAGGACCGAGATCAGACCGATACGCATGGACGACTCCGGCGTGAACAACCGCGGCGGTTTGCCGTCACGCTAAGCCGTTGGCAACGCCGAGGTTCCGGCCGGCTCCGGCCCTGCGTAGTCACGCTTTGCCGAGGCCGTCACGGCGCCGCCATGTGGCCGGCGCTGCGGCGGATCGCGGCCTCCGCCTCGTCGGCGATCCGCCGCACCACGTCGCCGGCCCCGGGCAGATCCTCGATCAGCCCGACGGCCTCCCCGACCGTGACGTTGGCGACATCGTAATCGCCCGCCGCGTCGGCCTCCTCCACGTCCCGTCGCCGCTCGGCGGCGGCCGCGTGAAGCGCGTCCTCGCGGCCGTGCCAGGTGTCGATGAAGGCGTTGCGCAGGAGCCGGCCGGTATAGGATGCCGGCCAGGGCCGCTGCCGGGCGATGTCGTAGACCCGCGTGCGCACCGTGTCGTCGCCGGTCGCGGCGAGCACCCGCTGCTTCGCGGCCGGGTGGATCAGGGCTTCCCGGGTCGCCCAGAACCGCGTGCCCACGAGCACGCCGTCGGCCCCGAGGGCCAGGGCTGCGGCGAGACCGCGGCCATCGGCGATGCCGCCCGCCGCCAGCAGCAGGGTCTCCGGGTGCTCCCGGGCGATCAGATCGGCGACGACGGGCACGAAGGCCATCGTCCCGCGCGCGGCGAGCCCGTGGCCGCCAGCCTCCGTCCCCTGGGCGACCACGACGGCCGCACCGACCTCCAGGGCGCGCCGGGCATGCGCGAGGGTGTGAACCTGGCAGATCAGGGGCACGCCGGCCGCCCGGATCCGCGCGGCGAAGGGGGCGGGATCGGCGAAGGAGAGCATCAGGGCGGCGGGGGCGCGGGCGAGCACCGCGTCGAGGAGCGACGGGTCCCGGGCCATGGACCACGTGATGAAGCCGCAGCCGATCCGTTGGTTGCCGGCGGCGGCGAACTCCCGCTGGAGCCGGTCGTGATCGCCGTAGCCGCCGCCGATCAGCCCGAGTCCGCCGGCCGCGCTCACGGCCGCAGCCAGGGCCCCGCCCGATGCCGGGTCCATGGGGGCCAGCACGACCGGATGGCGCAGCCCGAACGCCTCGGTGAGTCGTGTCCTCAGAGCCATGGTCCCTCCCCGCTTCGCATCCGGCTCGACCCTCGGTCGCGCACGCGGCGCCGCCGACGGGATCTCAGGCTTATCGACCCGCTTGACGCAGAAAAAATGATTCCTTCAGAAGGATGTCATCGCGAAAGCAGATGGCATGAACAGCACCGACCTGATGTTCTTCGCCGCCGTCGCCGAGACCGGCGGCATCGGGCGCGCGGCGGCCCGGCTCAACACCGTGCAGTCGAACGTCACCGGGCGGATCCGGGCGCTGGAGCAGGCCCTGCAGGTGCCGCTCTTCCACCGCGGCAGCCGTGGGGTGACGCTGACCCGGGCCGGAGAGCGGCTCCTGCCCTACGCGATCCAGGTCGGGCGGCTGCTGTCGGAGGCGCGGCATGCGCTGCTCTCCGAGGGCGAGCCGCGCGGACCGCTGCGGATCGGCGCCATGGAGACGACCGCGGCCCTGCGCCTGCCTGGTCCGCTCGCCGCCTTCGCCGCCCGCCACCCGGAGGTGGACATCGAGCTGGAGACCGGCCCGACGGAGCAGCTGATCGCCCGGGTTCTCGACAGGGTCCTCGAAGGGGCTTTCGTCGCCGGTCCGGTCATTCAGGCCGACCTCGTCGCGATCCCGGTGCTCACGGAGGACCTGGTGCTGGTGGCGCATCCGGCCGTCGGCGACCCGGCGGCGCTGCTCGACCGGCTGGGCCGCGCGCGGGAGGCGAAGGTGCTCGTGTTCCGGGCCGGCTGCACGTACCGGAGGCGCCTGGAGGACTTTCTGGCCCGGCAGGGCCTCGTGCATGTCCGCCGCATGGAATTCGGGACCCTCGACGGCATCCTCGGCTGCGTGGCCGCCGGATTGGGCGTGACGTTGATCCCGCGCGTCGTCGCGGAGCCCGCCCGCCGCGCCGGGCGCGTATCGGTCCATCCGCTTCCGGATGGCGACGGACATGCCCAGACCCTGCTGGTCCACCGCAGGGACAGCCAGCCGAGCGCGGCGTTCATGCGGTTTGCCGAGCAGATCCGCGCAGCCTTCCCGGCCTGACGGCACGGACCATGCCTCACCGACCGCCGGTTGACAGCGGCCCGAGCCCGGGGGCCTCCTTCGGCCACAGACGGTTCGGAGTTCCCATGGCCCTCGACCCCACCCTCGCCGCCGAGATCGAAGCGTCCGTGGCGGAGGGCTTTGCCGATCAGGTCGCCCACACGCAGGCTCTGGTCCGGTTCGCCTCCCTGCGGGGCGCGGAGCATGCCTGCCAGGATTACGTCTTCGCGCAATTCCGCGCCCGGGGCTACGCGACCGAGCGCTTCGCCATGGACCGCGCCGCCATCGCGGCGCATCCGGGGGGCTCCAAGATCGATGACGCCCTCCATTCGGACGCGCCGATCGTCGTCTGCCACCACCGCCCGAACACCGAGACCGGGCGCTCGCTGATCCTGCAGGCGCATGTCGACGTGGTGCCGACCGGCCCGCTCGATCTCTGGACCCATCGGCCCTTCGACCCGGTCGTCGAGGGCGACTGGCTATACGGCCGCGGGGCCGGCGACATGAAGGCGGGACACGCCGCGAACCTGTTCGCCCTCGACGCCCTGGCCCGCCTCGGCCTGCAGCCGGCGGCCTCCGTGACGGTGCAGTCGGTGGTCGAGGAGGAATCGACCGGCAACGGCGCGCTGATGACCCATCTGCGCGGCTACCGGGCCGACGCCGTGCTGATCCCCGAGCCCGAGGACGAGAAGCTCGTGCGCGCCAATACCGGCGTGCTCTGGTTCGCCGTGGAGGTCCGGGGCGTGCCGGTCCACGTCCGCGAGATGGGGGCGGGCGCCAACGCCATCGACGCCACCTACCGGGTGATCGGCGCGCTCCGGGAGGTCGAGGCCCGCTGGAACGCCGAGACGAGCGCGCACCCGCATTTCGAGAACGAGGACCACCCGATCAATCTCAATATCGGCAAGATCGAGGGCGGCGACTGGGCCTCCTCGGTCCCGGCCTGGTGCCGGATCCACTGCCGCATCGCGCTCTATCCGGGCGTGACCGCCGCCCAGGCCGCCGCCGAGATCGAGGCGGCGGTGTCGCGCTTCGCCCGTAGCGACCCGTTCCTGGCCAACAATCCGCCGCGCGTGGTCTTCAACGGCTTCTTCGTCGAGGGCTACGTGCTGGAGGCGGGCTCCGAGGCCGAGGCCGTGCTCGGCCGCGCCCACGCGCGGGCGATCGGTTCGCCGCTGCAGAGCTTCACGTCGCCCTCCTACCTCGATACCCGCGTGCACGCCCTCTACGACCGGGTGCCGGCGCTCTGCTACGGTCCGACCGCCCAGAACATCCACGGCTTCGACGAGCGGGTGAGCCTGGCCTCCGTGCAACGCTGCACCACCGCCATGGCGCTGTTCGTGGCCGAGTGGTGCGGGACCGAGCGCAAGGCCGCCTGAGGTCGGCAGGCCGGGGTCGGGGGCGGGTTCCCTCCCCCCGCAGGGGAGAGGGCTTGGTGCGCGTGCTTTCTTCGCAGCGCGACGCGCGCTGACCGGACAGCCCCGGCTCAGGGGATCAGCCGGTCCGCCCGGAGCCGGCCGAACAGGTCGAAGAACGCGTCGTCCGTGGGCTGGTAGGCCGTGAAGCCGAGGCGCCGGCTCTTGCTCATGTCGGTGACGACCTCAATCGGCCGGCCGAGATCGGCATCCGTGTGCCAGGGGGAGGCCAGCTTCTCGAGGTTCGGCTCGGCGAGCCCATGCCGCGCGGCGATCTCCGCCCAGGCCGGCCCGTCCTGCGCCATCCGGGGCTCGAGCGGCCGGTGCGTGCCGTCGAAGGGCACCGCCTCGATCCCGAACCAGTCGGCGATCCGGCCCCACATCCAGCTCCAGCGGAAGACGTCGCCGTTGACGACGTTGAAGGCTTCGTTCGCCGCCTTCGGCTCCGTGGAGGCCCAGAGCAGCTGGCGGGCGAGCAACCGCGCGTCGGTCATGTCGGTGAGCCCGTTCCACTGTACGGCCGAGCCCGGGAACACGAACGGCCGCCCCAGCTCCCGGCACAGGGTGGCGTAGCAGGCGAGCGTCGTGCCCATGTTCATGGCGTTGCCCACCGCCTTGCCGATGATCGTGTGCGGGCGGTGGACGCTCCAGGTGAAGCCGTCGCGCGCGGCGGCCGCGAAGACCGCGTCCTCCTGGGCGTAATAGAAGTTCTCGATATCGAGCCGGCCCTGGTCCTCGCGGAACGGCGTCTGCGGCAGGCGGCCTTTGCCGTAGGCCTCGAACGGGCCGAGATAGTGCTTCAGCCCCGTCACCAGGGCGACGTGGCGGACGCTGCCCTTCGGGCGCAGGGCCTCGAGCAGGTTCTCGATCATGGCCCGGTTGATGCGGATCATCTCCGCCTCGGTGGGACGCCGCTGCCAGGTCGCCAGGAACACGTGGGACGGGGCGATGTCGGCGAGCGCCCGCGCCAGGGAGGCCGGA
This sequence comes from Methylobacterium sp. XJLW, assembly GCF_003254375.1. NCBI lineage: Bacteria > Pseudomonadati > Pseudomonadota > Alphaproteobacteria > Hyphomicrobiales > Methylobacteriaceae > Methylobacterium > Methylobacterium sp. XJLW. The sequence continues at coordinate 5,581,241 of NZ_CP016429.1, forward strand.
TCCTGCAGGTCGCCGGCCACTGGCGCGACGCCGTCCTGCCGCACCGGGTGACGGGCGAGGCCGGCAACCTGCCAGCCCTCCTGATGGAGCAGCGCCGCGGTGGCGCTGCCGACGATGCCGCTGGCGCCGACGATCAGGGCGGTGTTCGACATAGAAACCCTCATGCCCGGCTCAAATCCGGGTCCGGGGCAGATGGGCGTCGGCAGTGTCGCGACAACCCCACCGCGCGCCGGGGGCGCCTGTGCGGACCGCAAGGGTTGCGGGATCGCGTCACCCCTCTCCGTCACCGCGTGCGCAGCGACGCGACCCAGGGCAGCGCGACATCCTTAAGCATGGCGCGACCCTGGATTGCTTCGCTGCGCTCGCAAAGGCGGATAGCGCTCTCAGGCGGCCCGGTCGATCGCCGCGCCCAGGACGTCCACGATCTCGCCGATCTGGCCGCGCTCGATGATCAGCGGCGGCGACAGTGCGATGATGTCGCCGGTCACCCGGGTGAGCAGGCCGCGCTCGAAGCAGTCCACGAACACCTCGTAGGCGCGCTTGCCGGGCGCGTCCGGCCGCGGCGCCAGCTCGATGCCGGCGATCAGCCCGATGGTGCGGATGTCGATGACGTTCTTGCGCCCGCGCAGGTCGTGCATCGCCGCGGCCCAGTCGTCGGCGATGTCGGTGACGCGGGTCAGCAGCCCCTCGTCCCGGTAGATGTCCAGCGTGGCGATGCCGGCCGCGCAGGCGACCGGATGCCCGGAATAGGTGTAGCCGTGGAACAGCTCGATCCCGTCCGGGCCGTGCATCAGCCCGTCATGGACCGCCCGGCTCGCGAAGACCGCGCCCATCGGCACCGTGCCGTTGGTCAGGCCCTTGGCGCTGGTCACGAGGTCCGGGACGACGCCGAAGAAGTCGGTCGCGAACGGCGCGCCGAGGCGGCCAAATCCGGAAATGACCTCGTCGAAGATCAGCAGGATGCCGTGCTTCGTGCAGATCTCGCGCAGGCGCTCCAGGTAGCCCTTCGGCGGGATCAGCACCCCCGTGGAGCCCGCCACCGGCTCGACGATGCAGGCCGCGATGGTCTCGGCCCCGTGGAGGGCCACCAGCCGCTCCAGATCCTCGGCGAGTTCCGCCCCGTGCTCGGGCTGGCCCTTCACGAAGGCGTTGCGGGCCGGGTCGTGGGTGTGGCGCAGGTGGTCGGTGCCGTTGAGCTGCGGGAAGACCCGGCGGTTCGACACGATGCCGCCGACCGAGAGCCCGCCGAAGCCGACGCCGTGATAGCCGCGCTCGCGGCCGATCAGCCGGGTGCGGGTCCCCTGCCCGATCGCCCGCTGGTAGGCCAGCGCGATCTTGAGGGCCGTGTCGACCGATTCCGAGCCGGAATTGGTGAAGAACACCCGGTCGAGGCGCTTGTCGGGGCCGCCCGGGGCGATCTCGGCGAGGCGTTCGGCGAATTCGAACGCGATCGGGTGGCCCATCTGGAAGGTCGGGGCGAAGTCGAGGGTCGCGAGCTGGCGCTCCACGGCCGCCGCGATGCCCCGGCGCCCGTGGCCGGCATTGACGCACCAGAGGCCCGCGGTGCCGTCGAGGACTGAGCGGCCGTCATCGGCGGTGTAGTGCATGCCCTCGGCCGACACGAGCAGGCGTGGCGCCGCCTTGAACTGGCGGTTGGCCGTGAACGGCATCCAGAAGGCGTCCATCGCGGGCGTGTTGCGGAGCGGATGGTCGGTCATGGGGCGGTTCTCCGGGGCGGGCGGCGCGGATCGGGCGGCGGGACCAGGGGACACCTTCGCCGATCGGGCAACAAGTCCTTTTCTGGTCGCCGCCAACCCCTTGCAGGAATGGGGCCGCGGGTGGCACCGTTGCGGGATCCGCAACACCTGAAACGGGCCTGAGCCGGATGAGCATCGATGTCGGCGCGCGCCTGCGCTTCGTGCGCGCCCGCCACGGCCTGTCGCAGCGGACGCTCGCCAAGCGCGCCGGCGTGACCAACTCGGCGATCTCGCTGATCGAGGCGAACCGGGTGAACCCGTCGGTGGGTGCGCTCAAGCGGATCCTCGACGGGGTGCCGATCGGCATGGCCGAGTTCTTCGCCCTGGAGCCGGAGCCGGAGCGCAAGGCGTTCTTCGCCGCCGAGGAGCTGACCGAGATCGGCCGCCGGGCCGCCAAGGGGGCGATCTCGTACCGCCAGGTCGGCGACAGCCTGTTCGGCCGCAAGCTCCAGATCCTCAAGGAGCGCTACGAGCCCGGGGCCGATACCGGCCGGGTGCCGCTCTCCCACGAGGGCGAGGAGGGTGGCATCGTGCTCTCCGGCCGCCTGGAGGTGACGGTGGACGCCGAGCGCCGGATCCTCGGCCCCGGCGACGCCTACAGCTTCGACAGCCGCCGCCCGCACCGGTTCCGCTGCGTCGGGCCCAACCCCTGCGAGGTGGTGAGCGCCTGCACGCCGCCGAGCTTCTGACGGCAGGCCGCCCGCGGTGCCGTCCGGGCCGATTGATCCGGATTCGCTCGAAAGCCCCGGATCTGCGTAACGCGGGATTCAGGCGGGAGGATTAGAAGAGGGTCATGGATACCCTGGCCGCCACCGCCGTTCAGATGCTGGGCTCGTCCCAGAACCAGCAGATCGGCATCGCCGTCGCCAAGCAGCAGCTCGCGGCCGACAAGGCCGTCGCCGGGCTCGTCGCGGACAGCGCCCAGAGCGCGGCAAGCGCCAGTCCCCCGGCGCCCCCCGGACAGGGACTGAGCGTCGACCTGCGGGTTTGACCGGGGCCCCCGCCTTGCCGGCGGCGCGAACGAATTCCGCGCGCGCAGACGGCATGGTCTCCGGCCGGCGTTGAACCCCTGCCCTACCCGAATCCGTAGAGCCGGCGCGGGTTGTCGGCGAAGACCATCCGGCGCCGATCCGCGTCCGGCACCCAGTCGGCCATCAGGTCGAGGAGCGTCGCGGTCCGGGGCGGCCCGTCCCAGGCGGCCACGTGCGGCCAGTCCGAGCCCCAGAGACAGCGCTCGGGGGCGGCGTCGTTGAGGGCGCGGGCGAACGGGATCGTGTCGGCGTAGGGCGGACCGGTCACGGAATCCCGGAAGGCGCCCGACAGCTTCACCCAGTTGCCGTCGGCGACGAGGCCGAGCAGCGCCCGGAAGCCCGGATGGTCCACGCCGGCCGAGGTCGGCATATGGCCCATATGGTCGAAGACCAGCGGCACCGGCAGCCGCGACAGGCGGCCCGCGATGGGCGGCAGTTCACGGGCATCGAGCAGGAACTGGAGGTGCCAGCCCATCTCGCGGGCGAGCGCCCCGTAGGACTCGACCTGATCCAGCCCGACCCCGCCGCCGAACAGAACGTTGAGCCGCAGGCCGACCACTCCGGCCTCCTTGAGGGCGGCGAGTTCCCCGTCGGGCAGGCCGAGCGGGATCACCGCGATGCCGCGCAGACGCTCCCGGTTGGCCCGGAGCGTCTCCACCATCAGCCGGTTGTCGGTGCCGTGGACGCTGACCTGGACCAGTACGCCGTTGGCCATGCCGGTGGCGTCGAGCATCGCGAGATACCGGTCCGCCGGGGCGGCCGGGGGCGTGTAGCTGCGGTCGGCCACCAGCGGATAGGCCGGCGGCAGGCCGATCACGTGGGCGTGGGTGTCGACCGCGCCGGCGGGCACCCGGTAGCGGGTGGGCCCGCCCGGATGCGGATCCGGGGCGGGGCAGTCTCGGATCTCCGGCATGGTCAGGTATCCGCGTGCAGGACCCGGCCGCGGGTCTCGGGCAGCGCGAAGGCCGCCAGGAAGAAGATCCCGTAGGCGATGGCCGCGAAGATCGCGATGGCCGAGGCGAGGCCGGCGCGCTCGGCGAGGAAGCCGACCAGCGCCGGGAACAGGGCGCCGACGCCCCGGCCGAAATTGTAGCAGAAGCCCTGCCCCGAGCCGCGCAGGCGGGTCGGGTAGAGCTCGGTCAGGAAGGCGCCCATGCCGGAGAAGTAGCCGGAGGCGAAGAACCCGAGGGGGAAGCCCAGCACCCAGAGCACGCTGTTGGAGAGCGGGATCTGCGTGTAGGCGACGATCACCGCGATGGCGCCCAGCGAGAAGATCAGGAACAGCGGCCGCCGCCCGAGCCGGTCGGCGAGCCAGGCGCCGACCAGGTAGCCGGTGAACGAGCCGATGATCAGCGCCGCGAGGTAGCCGGTGGAGGACACCACCGACAGGCCGCGCTCGGTGGTGAGGAAGCGCGGCACCCAGGTGGTGATCGCGTAATAGCCGCCCTGGCAGCCCGCCGCCGCCAGCGAGGCGAGCAGGGTGGTCTTGAGGATCGGCCCGGAGAAAATCTCCCAGATCTTCGGCCGGTCGCCGGTGGCGATGGCCCGGGCGCGGGTCTCGGCGGCGACCTGCGGCTCCTGGACGTAGCGGCGCAGGTAGAAGATCAGCAGGGCCGGCAGGGCGCCCACCGCGAACATCCAGCGCCACGCGATCTCGGGGGGCAGCAGCGAGAAGGTCACCGCCTGCGACAGGACCGCCAGCCCCCAGCCGATGGCCCAGCCGGACTGGACGGAGCCGACCGCCCGGCCGCGATACTCGGCCCGGATGGTCTCGCCGATCAGCACGGCGCCGGCCGCCCACTCGCCGCCGAAGCCGAGGCCCAGGATCGCCCGGGCCACGAGGAGCTGCTCGAAATTCTGCACGAAGGCGCAGAGCAGGGAGAAGAAGGAAAACCACAGGATGGTGATCTGCAGGGTCAGAACCCGGCCGATCCGGTCGGCGATGAAGCCCGCGAGCCAGCCGCCCAGCGCCGAGGCCAGCAGCGTCACCGTGGCGGCGAGACCGGCCGTGCCGGCATCCACGTGCCACAGGGCCATGATCGTCCCGATCACCAGCGGGTAGATCATGAAGTCCATGCCGTCGAGGCACCAGCCGGCCGCGCAGGCCCAGAAGGTGTGCCGCTCCGGCGGGGTCATCGAACGATAGAAGGCGGTGAGGCTGGCGTCGCGGATCTCGACCACCTCCACGGCCGCGCGCCCCTGCCCGGTTGCTGAACTCATCACCGTCTCCCGCCGCCGGATACCAGTATCGGCGTCCCAGGCTGAGCTGTCCAACGATGCGGCGGGCCACGCAAGGAAAAGGCCGCCCGGAGGCGGCCTGTCCCATTCTTTTCGCTGTCGATGACGCTCAGTAGCAGCGTTCGACCAGGACCCGGCGGTAGCCGTAGGGGGTCCAGCGCACCCGCGGGACGGTGTAGCAGCCGCCGCCGTAGCCGTAATCGTAGGCGGCCGGCGCGTAGTAGCCGCCGTAGCCGTAGCCCGGATAGCCGTAGCCATAGCCGCCGTAGAGGCTGCCGGCCGCGAGGCCGAGCCCGACGCCGAGACCCAGGCCGCCGAGGCCGTAGCCGTAGCCGCCGCGATAGCCGTAGCCGCCCCGCCAGCCGTATCCCCGACCGTAGAAGCCGCGGCCGTAGCCGAAGCCGCCCGGACGGAAGCCGGCGCCGCGGAAGCCGCCGCCGAAGCCGCCGTTGCGGAATCCCCCGAACCCGCCGCCACGGAAGCCGCCGCCGCCGAAGCCGCCGCCGTGGAATCCGCCTCCGAAGCCGCCGCCATGGAAGCCGCCGCCGCCGAAGCCACGCGCGTCCGCGCTGGCCGGCGCCAGAACCAGGGCACCCGCCGCCAGCAGGGCCGATCCGAGCACTGCACCCTTCATCACGTCATCTCCGTGGAAAAAATGCCCTCTGCGGCTAAGAACGTGCGAATCGGCAAAACGGTCCAGCCCCGCCCCGCGGCGCGGAGCCGCGAGATCCACGCGAGATCCCCTGACGCGTCCCGGTCGGGCCGAGACACGAAAATCGCCGCTTTCCAGAGCGAGACGCGCGCCGATCTAGCTTCGCCGTCCCCGACTCGCCGTCCCCGAGCTGCATGGAACGAATGATGATGTTGCGACCGGCTCACGCCCTGTTGATCGCGCTGCTCGCCCTCGCGGCCCCGGCCCGGGCGGCGACCCCGGCGGCGGCGGAACCGTGCCGGCCGGTGGAGGCGCAGGGCGAGACCTTCACGGTCTGCACCATCGATCTGCGGCGGCAGCGGCTGCGGCTGTTCTGGCTCTCGGACGACGGCAAGCCCTACGGCGCCCTCGGCACCCTCGCCGAGAAGCAGGGCGGCCGTCTCGCCTTCGCGATGAATGCCGGCATGTACGACAAGGACCAGGCGCCGGTGGGCCTCTACATCGAGGACGGCCACGAGCTGAAGCGCGCCTCCACGGCGGACGGGCCGGGCAATTTCCACCTCAAGCCCAACGGGATCTTCTGGGTGAAGGGCGAGCGCGCCGGAGTGGTCGACACCGCCCGCTATCTCCGCGCGAAGATGCGCCCGGATTTCGCCACGCAGTCCGGACCGATGCTGGTGATCGACGGCCAGATCCACCCGAAGATCGCCGCCGACGGGCCGAGCCAGAAGATCCGCAACGGCGTCGGCGTGCCCGGCGACGGGCACGTCGCGATCTTCGCCATCTCCGAGCGACCGGTGACCTTCGGGGCCTTCGCGCGGCTGTTCCGGGACGATCTCGGCTGCCGCAACGCCCTGTTCCTCGACGGCTCGGTCTCGAGCCTCTACGCGCCGAATCTCAGCCGCGCCGACATCAGCCGGCCTCTGGGGCCGCTCGTCGGGGCGTTGCCGCGCTAAGGGTGGCCTCAGCGCTGCCCGAAGGCCGTGTCCTTGAACAGGTCCTTGTACTCCCGCGGCTGCGAGCGCCAGTACTGCTTGGGCGCCCGGACGCGGGCTCCGAGTTCGGCGGCCGCGTGCCAGGGCCAGCGCGGATCGTACAGCATGGCGCGGGCCAGCGAGATCGCGTCCGCCCTGTCCTCCTGCAGGATCGTCTCCGCCTGCCGGGCTTCCGTGATCAGCCCCACTGCGATGGTGGTGAGCCCGGTCTCGGCCTTGATCCGCTCGGCATAGGGCACTTGGTAGCCCGGCCCGAGCTTGATCGCCTGTTTCGGCGAGACGCCGCCCGTCGAGACATGGAGCGCCGGCGAGCCCGCGCGCTTCAGCGCCTGGGCCAGCGCCACGGTCTCGTCGAGGTCCCAGCCGTCCTCGACCCAGTCGGTGGCCGAGACGCGCAGCCAGACCGGGCTGCCCGACGGGACGACGTCGCGCACCGCGTCGTAGACCTCGAGGGGGAAGCGCATGCGGTTCTCGAGGCTGCCGCCGTAGGCGTCCGTGCGCTTGTTGGCGATCGGCGACAGGAACTGGTGCAGCAGGTAGCCGTGGGCGCCGTGCAACTCCACGGCCTCGATGCCGAGCCGGACCGCCCGCTTGGCGGTCGCAACGAACGCGTCGCGGACGCGCTTCAGGTCGGCGGCGTCGAGGGCGTGGGGTGGGACCTCGTCCTCCCCGTGCGCCACCGCCGAGGGCGCCTCGGTGCGCCAGCCGTAGGGATGCTCCGGCGGGATCTGCTGGCCGCCGGCCCAGGGCGCCGCGCTCGATGCCTTGCGGCCGGCATGGGCGATCTGGATGCAGATCGGGATCGGCGCGTATTCGCGCACCGCGTCGAGCACGCGGCCGAGCGCCCGCTCGCAGCCGTCGTTGTACAGGCCGAGGTCCCAGGCGGTGATCCGGGCCTCCGGCGAGACCGCGGTCGCCTCCAGGGTGAGCAGGCCCGCCCCCGACATGGCGAGCTGGCCCAGATGCATCATGTGCCAGTCGGTGGCTTCGCCGTCCCGGGCCGAATACTGGCACATCGGGGCGATCAGGATGCGGTTCTCGAGCGTGAGCGCGTCGAGAACCAGCGGTTCGAACAGGCGTGCAGTCATGGGTGGCTCCGGATGCGTCCGGTCAATCTGGCGCAGGACGGCCGCGCCGGCCAGCGCGCTGCGGCAGGTCAGCCCTGCGGCTGGGGGTTCGGGAACTCGCCGATGCGGCTGACCGTTTCTGACGCTGTCGCCACGACGCGAACCGCCTGAGGGGGCGAGATCGCCCGAGGTCCTGAATGATGATCACGAAACTTGCCGCCTCGCTCCTTCTGGCCGCCGGCTGCGCCGCCCTCGCAACGCCGTCATATGCCCAGCCGGCCGCCTTCGGCGGACCCAAGATGCTCGTTCACGGCAATTATTGCGGTCCGGGCAACAACGCCCCGCTGCCGCCGATCGATGCCCTCGACGCCGCCTGCGCCCGCCACGATGCCTGCACGCCGAATGGCGGGCTGCCCTCGCAGGCCTGCAATCTCCGGCTGCAACGGGAGGCCACGCTGATCTCCCGCGATCCGCGCCAGCCCCAGGACGTCCGCTCGATGGCCGGCCTCGTCGCGGCCAGCGCGACCCTGATCCCGACCGACCCGAACGCGCGGAGCGTGCCGGCGTCGGTTTCGACGAATGCGACGCAGGACGCCTACGCGCCGGCGCTGGACCGATCGGCCCCCGCCGGCCTGGAGGATGACGCCGACGATTCGGACGCCGATTGACACCCTCATGAGCGCCCGACGGTGACGGCGCGGCGGACCGGCCGCGCCGTCGCTCGCCGCGGTCAGTCACGATCAGGCACGGTCCGCGGACGCTCCTTCCTGCGCCAGGAAGAACCGGACCATCTCGCCGCTGGCATCGGGCCCGCGCGGATCGGTGTAGGATCCGTCGGGACTTCCGCCCGACCAGGCGTGCCCGGCCCCGTGCAGAACCCACTGCTCCAGCACCGGCCGGCCGGTCGCGTCGCTGCGGACCGTCCGGGTATAGGCCATGCCCCCGGGGCTCGTGCCCCGGCTGACCGTCTCGTCCAGGCCCGGGGCCGGCACGGCCTGCGCCGCGACCCGATCGCCATTGACGGGATGCACGGTTCGATCGCCGTCGCCGTGGAACACGATGGTCGGGACCGCCTGCCGATTCGGCCCCGGAGCCGACCCTTGCCCCTGCATGGCCGCGAAGGCGGTGGGCATGTCCCGGGCCGCTCCGCAGGCCAGCCCGGAATGGATGCCCACGGCCGCGAACAGGTCCGGATAGGTCGCCGCCAGGATCGCCGCCGCGGCGCCGCCGGCCGAGAGCCCGGCCGCGTAGATCCGGCCGGGATCGGCCGAGAACTCCGCCACGACCGACCGGGCGATGCCGGCGATCAGCGCCGGCTCGCCGCCCTCGCGGACTTGGTCGCCCGCCGCGTACCAGTTCCAGCAGCGCTGCAGGTTGGCCGACGGGGGCTGTTCCGGATAGGCGACCAGGAACGTCTGCTCCTCGGCCAGGGCGTTCATCCGCGTGCCGGCCGCGAAATCGTCGGGGTTCTGGGTGCAGCCGTGGAGCATCACGATGACGGGCAGGGCCTGACCGCGGTAGCCGCTCGGGACGTAGACCTTGTAGCCCCGGCTGCCGGCGGCCTCCGTGAAAACGCGATCCTCGAACCGCGCCCCGGGCGGGACTTCGGCGGCAGGGCGGCGGGCTGACGGACCGGCATTCGACAGCCGCTCGCGCAGGGCGCGCAACATCGCCGACAGGTCCGGAGCCGTCCCCGGCCGCGAACCGCCGCCTTGATCCGGCGCCGTCCAGGCACCGCCGGCCGCCGTCGGCGCCTCCATGTCGAGGGTCTGCTCGGCATGACCGGCGGTGCCGGGCCGGTCTGCCATGCCGCGTCGTGCCTTGGTCCATTGCGCGACGGCGGCCTCCTGGCCGCGGCGGAACCGCGCCATGGCGTCCTGCATCCGGGCGGTCCGGTCCGCTGCCCCGGTTCCTGGCCCCGTTCCCCTGCCCTTCGCCGTCGCGGATCCGAAGGCGTGCGGGTCGAATTGCGACATTCCGAACGCCGAGAGGTCGAACTTCGACGGGTCAATCTTGGGGAAACGGAACATGGGGAGGATCCTCATACGGCGTGGTTCGGGTGGAGATTCCGCGCGACCGGGGCGCGGACGGTCAGGTGGTCCGGTCGGCCAGTGCCGCCTTGACGGCGGCGCTGGCCTGGAAGGCACCCAGGACCTCCACGGACGCGATCGCGGCCCGCGCCAGTTCGGGGGTGACGTCGGTGGCGATCGTGGCGAGGCCCAGGACCTGGATGTGCAGGGGCGAGCCGGCATCCCGGGCCGCTTCCAGGTCCGCGCGGGAGAAGTGCGAGAGCCCCAGCCGGAGCTGGCGCCGCGCCACCGATTGCCGGACCGCCTCCTCCTGCCGGTCCAGCTGATTGCGCACGGCCGTGCGGATGAAGTCGGCCCGGTTAGCGTAGAAGCCGTCGCGGACCATCAGGTCGACGCGCCCGAGATCGACGAAGCCGAGATTGACCGTGATCTTCTCGCTGTCCGGCACCTTCGGACGGAGGTCGCGCGCGGTGTCGGTCATCGTCGAAACATCTCCAGGCCATCCCGTTGGATGGTTTAGAGATGGTGATGGGCATCCGAAGCACAATGGGCGTTGGCGTATCGAGACCGGCGGCGGCGCCGCGCACGCCGGTCATGCGGCCCGGGAACCTGCCCGGCAGCCCGCGCGCGTTCTTCCCGGGGAGTGGTGGCGTCCCAGAGCGTGCCAGGGTCGCAGATTCCGTGCGGGATGGCGCAGGCTCGAGCGGTGCGGTGCCATCTGCCCCGCCCCCACCCGTCGCCTCTCCCCTGAGCGTGGGGGAGGCCGCACTCGCGTTCCCGGGGCAGTGGCGCCGGGAGGAAATCTGCGGATCACGCAGGCGCGCTGAGCGCGGCGGCCGCAGAGGGGCGACGGCGGGTCAGGGCGGCTGCCTCCTGCATCATCACCCTCACCGCCGCTCCGGCTCTATCCGCAGGACGCGGTTGGGCTGCGCGGTGTCCCGGCACCGCGCGGGGAGAGCCGCCTGGACTCGGCGCCTGTCCCGATCGCGGGACCGTCCGGCGCCTCAATCGGCGCCGATTCCCCGCCCCTTCAGGCTCTCGTCGATCTCGTCGAGGGCCGCGGCGTCGTCGATCGTCGCCGGCATCGTCCAGGGCTCGTGGTCGGCGATGCGCTTCATGGTGGCCCGCAGGATCTTTCCCGACCGGGTCTTGGGCAGCCGCGGCACGGTGAGGGCCAGCTTGAACGCCGCCACGGGGCCGATCTCGTCGCGCACCTTGGCCACGAGTTCCCGCTCGATCGTCTCGGTCGGCCGGTCGACGCCGGCCTTGAGCACCACGAAGCCACAGGGGACTTCGCCCTTCAGGGCGTCCCGGATGCCGATGACCGCGCACTCGGCCACGTCCGGATGGCCCGCCAGCACTGCCTCCATGCCGCCAGTGGACAGGCGGTGCCCGGCGACGTTGATGATGTCGTCGGTGCGTCCCAGCACCGTGATGTAGCCGTCCGCGTCGATCACCCCGGCATCCGAGGTGTCGTAGTAGCCCGGGAACGTGGAAAGGTAGCTCGACCGCATGCGCGCGTCCGAGCCCCAGAGCGTCGGCAGGCAGCCGGGGGGCAGGGGCAGGCGGATCGCGATGGTGCCCATGGTTCCGGCCGGGACCGGTTTGCCGCCCTCGTCCAGCACCTCGACCCGGTAGCCCGGCATCGGCACGCAGGTGCTGCCGTGCTTCACCGGCAGGAGGCCGAGACCCATCGGGTTGCCGGCGATCGGCCAGCCGGTCTCGGTCTGCCACCAATGGTCGATCACCGGCCGGTTCAGCACCCGCTCGGCCCAGGCGACCGAATCGGGATCGGCGCGCTCGCCCGCGAGGAACAGGCTGCGGAAGGCGGAGAGGTCGTAATCGGCGATCCGGGCGCCGGCGGAATCCTCCTTCTTGATGGCCCGCAGCGCCGTCGGCGCGGTGAACAGGCACACGACCCCGTACTCGGCGACGACCCGCCAGAATGCGCCGGCATCCGGCGTGCCCACCGGCTTGCCCTCGTACAGGACCGTGGTGCAGCCGTGCAGGAGCGGCGCGTAGACGATGTAGGAGTGCCCGACGACCCAGCCGATGTCGGAGGCGCAGAAATAGGTCTCGCCGGGCTGGACGCCGTAGAGATTCGGCATCGACCACGCGAGGGCGACGAGGTAGCCGCCGGTATCGCGGACCACGCCCTTGGGCTTCCCGGTCGTCCCGGAGGTGTAGAGGATGTAGAGCGGGTCGGTGGCGGCGACCGGCACGCAGGCCGCCCGCTGCCCCGCCGCACGGGCGGCCGCCACGGTCTCGGCCCAGTCGCGGTCCCGCTCCGGCATGAGCGTCGCGGCGGCCTGCGGGCGCTGCAGGATCAGGCAGGCTTCCGGCTTGTGGCGCGAGGCCGCGATCGCCGCGTCGAGGAGCGGCTTGTAGGCGACCACGCGGTTCGGCTCGATCCCGCAGGAGGCGGCGAGCACCACCTTCGGCGCCGCGTCCTCGATCCGCACCGCCAGCTCGTTGGCCGCGAAGCCGCCGAACACGACCGAATGCACCGCGCCGAGCCGTGCGCAGGCCAGCATGCCGAACAGGGCCTCGGGCACCATCGGCATGTAGAGGATCACCCGGTCGCCCTTGCCGACGCCGAGGCCGGCGAGGACGGCGGCCAGTACCGCCACCTCGTCGCGCAACGCGCGGTAGGTGATGCTGCGCTTGGTCCCGGTGACGGGCGAATCGTAGCGGATCGCCACCTGATCCGCCCGCGCTCCGTCGGCGTGACGGTCCACGGCATTGTGGCAGGCGTTCAGGGTGCCGTCCGGAAACCAGCGGCCGTAGGGGCCGGAATCCGGCGCGAAGGCCCGCTGCGGGACGTCCGCCCAGTCGAGCGCCTGCGCCGCGCCGAGCCAGAACGCCTCCGGTTCGCGGCGGGCCGAGTCGTAGATGTCCGGGTAGCGGCCCGGCAGGCTGGCTCTCGTCATCGGTTCGGCGTTTCCTCGCGGGCCGCTCTCCGGCGGCGGGGCCCAGAGTAGCGCATTCTTCCGCGGGTGCGAGGCCGGTTGTGGGTCGCCGGAACCGCCGCGCACCTTCGCTCGCGCGATCGGGGTGATCCGTGACGCGTTCGCCGGATGCATCCCGGATCGGCTGCTTCGAAGCCGGGCGCCTCGGCGTGGCCGGCGGGAAACGCATCTGCCGGGAGGTCGCGGGTCGTCTGTTTCGATCCCCGGGCGTGCGGGCGCGGCAGGCGCCCCGTCGCCAAGGCTCCGGGGTCACATCCGCGAGAGCACGACGCCCGCCCGGATCGGCGATCCCCAGGCGGCCGTTTCTCCAAACGAGCGGTCGCAGAACGCAAAACCGCCGCACCGGTCTCCCGATGCGGCGGCAGCTGTCGTGCCGTTTTTGCTATCCGTGCGGACGGATCAGGGGCTCAGTGCAGCGTATTGCCGTTCGCCTGCAGCCTGTTGATCTCGTCCTTGAGAAGGAGTTTCCGTCGCTTCATCTCGGCGATGTGAAGGTCGTTCGCCGAAGGCCTGTGGATCGCTTCCTGAATCTCACGCTCGAGGGCTTCGTGCTTCCGGGCGAGTTGGTTCAGATGCGTCTGCAGCGACATGAGCCGAATCTCCTGTCATCGTTTCGACACACCGAGATTGGCACAAGATGCCGGACCTGTCGAAGCGTTTTCTGCTGCTAAGTCTGATGATTGCTTACCGCGCCGTCTTGTCCGGCGCCGGAGCGTGACGCATGCTCTCGGGCCATGAACGGTCTTCGGGTCCTCAGGTGACGATGGCGGACGAGGCGGGTGAGAGTGCGCAGTCGGACCTCCTGGGCGAACTGGCGCGGCTGCGCGAGGAGCACCGGGATCTCGACGGTGCCATCGAGGCGCTGGAGCGCAGCGTGGCTGGCGACCAGCTCCAGATCCAGCGTCTGAAGAAGCGCAAGCTCACCCTGCGTGACCGCATCTTCCACATCGAGGACGCGCTCACGCCGGACATCATCGCCTGATGCCGGTGGACGTCTTCGGGCCGCGCCTTGCCGCGGGCCCGCACCGCCTGTAAGCGCCCTCTTTTTCCGGGATCAACGATGGCGTCGCCTCCGGTCGCGATCATCATGGGCAGCCAGTCCGACTGGGCGACCATGCGGCATGCCGCCGAGACGCTCGATGCCCTCGGCGTACCCTACGACGCGCGCATCGTGTCGGCCCACCGCACGCCGGACCGGCTCGTGGCCTTCGCCAAAGGCGCGGTCGCGGCCGGCCTCAAGGTCGTGATCGCGGGGGCGGGCGGCGCCGCGCACCTGCCCGGCATGGCGGCCGCGATGACCCGCCTGCCGGTCTTCGGCGTCCCGGTGGAATCCAAGGCCCTGTCTGGCCAGGACAGCCTCCTCTCGATCGTCCAGATGCCGGCGGGCATCCCGGTGGGGACCCTGGCGATCGGCCGGGCCGGGGCCATCAACGCGGCCCTGCTCGCCGCCGCCGTCCTGGCGCTCTCCGATCCGGATCTGGCGGAGCGCCTGGAGGCGTGGCGCGCGGCCCAGACCGCCTCGGTGGCCGAACGGCCGGTGACGGAAGAGAACGCGTGACGGACAAGATCCTCGGCCCCGGCTCCACCCTCGGCATCGTCGGTGGAGGCCAACTCGGGCGCATGATCGCGCTGGCGGCGGCCGATTACGGCCTCAAGGCGCACGTCTACGCCCCCGACGCGGACAGCCCCGCCTTCGACGTGGCCGCCCGGACCACCTGCGCGGCCTACGACGATGCCGAGGCGCTGGCCGCCTTCGCGCGCAGCGTCGATGTCGTGACCTACGAGTTCGAGAATATCCCGCACGCCACGGCCGACATCCTGGCCCGGCACGCCGCCCTGCACCCGAACGCGCGGGCGCTCTCGACCACGCAGGACCGCCTCTCCGAGAAGGAATTCATCAACGGGCTGGGCATCCCGACGGCGCCGTTCCGGGCGGTGGACACGCCCGACGATCTCGACCGGGCGATCGAGGTGATCGGCCTGCCGGCGGTGCTCAAGACCCGCCGCTTCGGCTACGACGGCAAGGGGCAGCGCATGCTCCGCGAGCGGGCCGAGGGCGACCGCAACGCCCTGTTCGCCGAGTTCGGCGGCGCGCCGCTGATCCTGGAGGGCTTCGTGCCGTTCGAGCGTGAGGTCTCCGTGGTGGGCGCCCGCGGGCGCGACGGCAGCTTCGCGGCCTACGACCTGTGCGAGAACGAGCACCGCGATCACATCCTCGCTCTGACGCGGGTGCCGGCCCCGGGCGTGGCCCCGGAGACGGGCCGCATCGCCCTCGAGATCGCCCGGCGGATCGCCGACGCCCTCGACTATGTCGGCGTCCTCGCCGTCGAGATGTTCCTCGTCCGCGAGGACGGGGCGGAGCGGCTCGTGGTCAACGAGATCGCGCCCCGGGTCCACAATTCCGGCCACTGGACCAGCGAGGGGGCACTGACCTCGCAATTCGCCCAGCACGTGCGGGCCGTCTGCGGTTGGCCGCTGGGCGATCCGGGCCGGGTCGGCGGCCTGCCGGTGGAGATGCGCAACCTGATCGGCGCCCAGGCCGACGACTGGCACGCCCTGCTGGCCGAGCCCGGCGCCCATCTGCACCTCTACGGCAAGGGCGAGGCGCGTCCCGGCCGGAAGATGGGTCACGTGACCCGCCTCGGGCCCGTCCCGGCCGGTTCCTGAGGCTTCGAAGGCACACCTGCATCGTCGCATGGCGGTCGGAAGCCCGCCTGCGGCGTCCCGGAACCGTCGAGCCATACCTTCGCCACATCCCACCGCTTCCACCACAGCGTGGTCGGTTCCGAATGCTGTCGATCGATTCCGCCTGTACCGCCTTCGTCCCCGGGACGGGCGGGGGCCGGATCACGACGCGGCGCTTCTTAAGCCGGCCTTCACCGTGATGCGCGACGGTGCCCCGGATTCGGGCGTGCCCGGCGCACGGCGCGGGCTCTTGGACTGTGAGGGGCGAGGCGGGCACGCGCAAGGCGGGCGACGCCTCGGGGAGAGTGGGGCAATGAACGTACGCAACGGGCTGGGACGAAAGACGGCACTGATCGGCGCAGCCATGGTCTCGGCCGCCGGCCTCGCGGGCTGCGAGACCGTCGGGAGCGCGGCCGGCCCGCGGCAATACGCGGTCCTCGAGAAGGACACCACGGGGGCCACGAACGTCAACATCGCCTCCCTGACCGAGGTCGTGCAGCGCAACCCGAACGACGCGGCCGCCTACAACACCCGCGGCGCCGCCTATGCCCGCGCCGGCCAGTTCAACGATGCCATCGCCGACTTCACCAAGGCGATCCAGCTCGATCCGAACTCCGCCTCCGCCTACAACAATCGCGCCCTGGCGAGCCGCCAGATCGGCCGCGACGGCCCTGCCCTGCAGGACTTCACCAAGGCGATCGGGATCGATCCGAATTACGGCCCGGCCTATATCGGCCGCGCCAATGTCGAGCGCGCCCAGGGCAACCTCGACCAGGCGCTCAACGACCTCAACGTCGCGATCCGGCTGATGCCGGAATCGGCCGAGGCCTATCATGCCCGCGGCCTCGTGCGGCAGAAGCAGGGTCAGGACACGCAGGCGATCGCCGATTTCGACGCCGCCATCGACCGCGACCCCTTCAAGTCCGCGCCCTACGCCGCGCGCGGCCAGAGCCTGATCGCCACGAACCAGTACCCGAAGGCGATCGAGGACTACAACGCGGCCCTCAACGTCAACAACAAGGACGCCACCTCCTGGGCCTATCGCGGCCTGGCCTACGAGAAGTCGGGCCAGCGCAAGGAGGCGATGGAGAACTACCAGCGCGCAGCGACGATCGATCCGAACAACTCCGTCGCCCGCGCCGGCCTCGGCCGGGTGCAGGGTGGGGTCGGCTCGCTGTTCAACTGACCGCTCGACGGTCTGAAGGCGGTTTCACAAGGTCTCCGCCTCCCCTGCCTGGGGCGGAGACCTGTTCGTCGGGGTTTCACCCCGACACCCCACCAAAGGGCACGCCCTTTGGAAGCCCCTTGTCCGCGTGGGTTACGCCGCGAGCAGTCCGTTCGCGTCCTGCGTGATGCGGCGCAGGTGATGGGCGGTGTCGCCGAGCTGGTACTCGATCATGGCGAGCCGCTTGAAGTGGTGGGCGCCGATATACTCGAGGGTCATGCCGATGCCGCCGTGGAGCTGCACGGCCTCCTGGCCGACATACCGGCAGGCCTTGTTGATCTGGACCTTCACGGCCGATAGGGCCGCCGCACGCGCCGCCGCATCCGGCGTGTCGACCATCATGGCGGCGTAGAGGGCCATCGAGCGGGCCTGCTCCAGCTGGATCAGCATGTCCACCGCCCGGTGCTGCAGCGCCTGGAACGAGCCGACGCTGACGCCGAACTGCTTGCGGGTCTTGAGGTACTCGACCGTGAGCGTGTGGAGCGCGTCCATGGAGCCCACCGCCTCGGCGGCGAGCCCCGCGATCCCGTGCTCCACCACCCGCTCCAGCAGCGGCAGGCCGGCTTCGGGATCGCCCAGCGCCGCGTCGTCGGGCAGCTGTACCTCCGAGAAGGACACCTCCGCGGCCCGGCCGCCATCCTGCGTCGGGTAGGCCTCGATCGCGACGCCGGCGGCGTCGGCCGGGACCAGGAACAGGCCGATCCCCTGCGCGTCGCGCCGCTCCCCCGACACGCGGGCGGAGACCACCATCAGGCCGGCCGCGTCGGCGTTGGGTACGACGCTCTTGGCCCCGCTCAACACGAAACCGTCGCCGGAGCGTCGGGCCGTGGTCGCCACGTCGGCGAGGTCATAGCGGGACTGGCGCTCGGTGTGGGCGAGGGTCAGGCGCAGGTCACCGGAGACCAAGTCGGGAACGAGGCGCGCCTTCTGCGCGGCGCTGCCGCCGAGCCGCAGGGCCGTCGAGCCGAGAACGAGGCTCGCCAGCAGCGGCTCGACCACGAGGTTGCGGCCGACCGCCTCCATGACCAGCATGGTCTCGACCGGGCCGCCGCCGAGGCCGCCGTCCTCGTCCGAGAAGGGCAGTCCCGTGACGCCGAGTTCGGAAAAAGCCGCCCAGCCCTCCGCGGGGAAGCCGAGCGGCGCCTTGAGCCGCGCCTGCCGGCTTTCCAGGGACGGGTAGAGATCGGCGGCCAGCCGCTCGACGCTGTCGCGCAGGAGCGACTGGTCCTCGTTCAGGTCGAAATCCATGGTGGTGTCCTCGGACGTTCCCTCCCCCCTCTGCGGGGGAGGGTGGCCCCTGCGTCAGCAGGGGCCGGGAGAGGGGAACCCGGCTGCAGGACAGGGCGCGACCGGCATGAAGGGCGGGCCCGCGTCCTGAAACGTCGCTCCCCTCTCCCGACCCCCTTCGGGGGCCAACCTCCCCCGCAGAGGGGGGAGGGAGAGCCGAGGCCGCGACCGCCGCGTTTCTCAAGCCTGCAAGCGGATCCGGGATCGTCTCACAACCCCAGAATGCCCTTGGCGATGACGTTGTGCTGGATCTCGTTCGAACCGCCGTAGATCGAGACCTTGCGGTTGTTGAAGTAGCTCGGCGCTGCTGCATCGACCCAGTCGAAGCCGCCGGGCAGGTTGTTGGCCCCGGCTCCGCGCGCGGGCGCCGCGAGGGCGAAGGGGCCGGCGAGCTCCACCAGGAGCTCGGTCGCCGCCTGCTGGAGCTGCGAGCCGCGGATCTTGAGGAGCGAGGAGGCGGGGTCCGGCTCCACCGAATCCGCCCGGCCCTGCTTGGCCGCCACCCGCATCTGGGTGATCTCCAGGGCCTTCAGCTCGACCTCGACCTCCGCGACGCGGGACCGGAAGGCGGGATCGTCCCACATCGTGCCGGGTCCGGCCGGCATTTCCCGGGCGAGGCGCTTGATCCGGGCGATCCGCTCCTTGGTGAGCCCGATCCGGGCGATGCCGGTGCGCTCGTTGGCGAGCAGGAATTTCGCGTAGTCCCAGCCCTTGTTCTCCTCGCCGACGAGGTTCTCCACCGGCACGCGCACGGAATCGAAGAAGACCTCGTTGACCTCGTGCCGGCCCTCCAGGGTGAGGATCGGGCGCACGGTGATGCCTGGGCTCTTCATGTCGATGAGCAGGAATGAGATGCCGCGCTGCTTCTTGGCCTCGAAGTCGGTGCGGACCAGGCAGAAGATCCAGTCGGCGTGCTGGCCGAGCGTCGTCCAGGTCTTCTGGCCGTCCACGACGTAGTGGTCGCCGTCGCGCACGGCCTTGGTCTTGAGCGAAGCGAGGTCGGAGCCGGCCCCGGGCTCGGAGAAGCCCTGGCACCACCAATCGTCGAGGTTGGCGGCGCGGGGGAGAAAGCGTTCCTTCTGGTCCTGCCGGCCGAAGGTCGCCAGCACCGGGCCGAACATGTAGCAGTTGAACTGCTGCGGCAGGGGTACCGCCGCCTGGAACAGCTCCTCCGTGTAGATGTAGCGCTGGATCGGGCTCCAATCCCGGCCGCCAAATTCCTGCGGCCAGTGCGGCACCGCCCAGCCCTTGGCGTTGAGGATCCGCTGGCTGGTGACGTAGTCGTCCTTCGAGAGGCTGCGCCCCTCCGAGACCTTTTTTCGGATCTCGGCCGGGATCTCCGTCCGGCAGAAGTTCCGGACCTCGTCGCGGAACGCGATTTCCTCGTCGGTGAAGCGCAGATCCATCGATTCAGCTCCGGGCGATCTCGAACAGGCCGGCACAGCCCTGGCCGCCGGCGACGCACATGGTCACCACGGCGTAGCGCGCGCCGCGGCGGCGGCCTTCCAGCAGGGCGTGGCCCACGAGCCGCGCCCCCGACATGCCGAACGGGTGGCCGACCGCGATGGCGCCGCCGTTGACGTTGACCGTGTCCGGGTCGATCCCGAGCCGGTCGCGGCAATAGACCGACTGGGACGCGAAGGCCTCGTTCAGCTCCCACAGGTCGATGTCGGAGACGCGCAGACCCTGCCGTTCGAGGAGCCGCGGCACCGCGAAGACGGGGCCGATGCCCATCTCGTCCGGCCCGCAGCCCGCCGAGGCGAAGCCCCGGAAGATGCCGAGGGGCTCGAGGCCGCGCCGCGCCGCCTCATCGGCCGACATCAGCACGCTGGCCGAGGCCCCGTCCGAGAGCTGGCTGGCATTGCCCGCCGTGATGAAGGCCCCCTCCCCGCGCACGGGCTTGAGCTTGGCGAGACCCTCCAGGGTCGTGTCCGGCCGGTTGCCCTCGTCCTTGGCGAGCCGGGTCTCGACCTCCCGGGTCTCGCCGGTGGCCTTGTCGGTCACCGCCATGACGGCGCTCATCGGGACGATCTCGTCGTCGAACAATCCGCGTTCCTGCGCGGCGGCGGTGCGGCGCTGGCTCTCCAGGGCGAAGAGATCCTGCGCCTCCCGGGAGATCCGGTAGCGCTCCGCCACGATGTCGGCGGTCTCGATCATCGGCATGTAGATCGCCGGCAGGTGGGCCTCCAGCCACGCGTTGCGGGTCAGCTCCCGCTGAACCTTGGGCTGCACGAGGCTGATCGACTCGACCCCGCCGGCCACCGCCACCGGCACGCCGTCGAGGATGATCCGGCGCGCCGCGCTGGCGATCGCCTCCAGGCCCGAGGCGCAGAAGCGTGAGACGGTGACGCCGGCCGACTCGACCGGGATCCCCGCCACCAGGGCGGCGTGCCGGGCGACGTTGCCGCCCGTGGCGTTCTCGGGATAGCCGCAGCCGAGCACCACCTCCTCGACCGCCTCCGGCTCCAGCCGCGCCCGGTCCAGGGCGCCGCGGATCGCGTGGGCGGCCAGATCGGCGCCGCGGGTGAGGTTCAGCGCGCCGCGATGGGCCTTGCCGATGGGCGTGCGAGCGGTCGCGACGATCACCGCGTCGGTCATGCCGGAATCCTCTGGGGTTCCCAAAGGGCGTCACGCCCTTTGGTGGGGTGTCGGGGCGAGGCCCCGACGGATGCGGCCTCGGCCGTCAGCAGGGCGCTGCCCTGCACCCGCGAAAGGTCCCGGACCTTTCGAAACCGGGACTTGGTGTGCGCAAGCCGACACAGCATCAGGCCGAAGCCTTCCAGTCGGCGAAGCGGCCGCCCTCGGCGGCGAGGCGCTTCAGGAGCGGTGCCGGTTCCTGGCTGTCGTCGCCGGTCTCGGCCGCGAAGCGCGACAGCGCCTCGGCGACCGTCCGCAGCCCGACCGTATCGGCCCAGTGCATCGGGCCGCCGCGCCAGGCCGGCCAGTTGTAGCCGTTGATCCAGATCGCATCGATGTCGCCGGGCCGGGCCGCGATGCCCTCCTCCAGGATCCGCGCGCCCTCGTTGACCATCGGGTACATCAGTCGCGCCACGATCGCGTCCGGCGTGAAGCTGCGGCGCGCGATGCCGTGCTCGGCGGCGACGCGGGCGATCAGGGCCTCCACGTCCGGGTCGCGGGTGCCGGTGCGGGCGCCGTCCGGGTAGAGGTAGAAGCCGCGGCCGGTCTTCTGGCCGTAGCGGCCCTGCTCGGCCAGCGAATCGGCGACCGGCGCCCGGCCTCCGAAATCCTTGCGAGAGCGCCAGCCGATATCGAGCCCCGCGAGATCGCTCATGGCGAAGGGGCCCATCCGGAAGCCGAAACCGGTCACCGCCGTGTCGACCTCGTGCGGCAGCGCCCCCTCGAGCAGCAGGCGCTCGCCGGCGCGGCTGCGGCGCTCCAGCATGCGGTTGCCGACGAAGCCGAAGCAGACCCCCACCGTCACCGGCAGCTTGTTGAGGCGCTTGCCGAGATCCAGGGCGGTGGCGAGCACGTCCGGCGCGGTCTTCTCGGCCCGGACTACCTCCACGAGGCGCATGACGTTGGCGGGGCTGAAGAAGTGCAGGCCGAGCACGTCCTGCGGCCGGCTCGTCACCGCCGCGATGGCGTTCACGTCGAGGTAGGAGGTGTTGGTGGCCAGGATCGCGCCAGGTTTGGCGATGGCGTCGAGCTTGGAAAAAATCTCCCGCTTGACGCCCATGTCCTCGAAGGCTGCTTCGATGACGATGTCGGCCTCCGCGGCGTTCTCCAGGCCGATCGCCCCCGTGATCCGGCCGACCCGCTCGTCGCGCTGCGCCTCGGTGATCGAGCCGCGCTTGGCCGAGCCGGCATAGAGGCCCCTCACCCGGTCGAGACCGCGCTCCAGGGCACCGGCCTCCGTTTCGATCACCGTCACGGGGATGCCGGCATTGGCGAAGCACATGGCGATCCCGCCGCCCATCGTGCCGGCGCCGATCACCGCCGCCGTCCGGACGGGGCGGCGGGGCGTGTCCTTCGGCAGGCCGGGGACGCGGGCCGCCTCGCGCTCGGCGAAGAAGGCGTAGCGCAGGGCCTTCGAGCGCGGATCCTCCACCAGGGTGCGGAACTCGGCCCGCTCCACCGCGACGGCGGCGTCGAAATCCTGCTCCAGGCCGGCGCGCACGGCCCGCACCAGGGCGTGGACGTTGGTGGCGTCGGGATCCCGCTTCACCGCCTCGGCGGCCAGGCTCTCGAACCGCTCCCGGGCCTCCGGCGTGAGCTTCTCCGACCGGTCGCGCACCCGCGGGAGGCGGCCCGCATCGGCCAGCTCCAGGGCCCGGGTCCGGGCCTCCGCCACGAGGTCGCCCAGGACCACGGCGTCGACGATGCCGAGCGCCGCCGCCTTCTCGGCGGAGACGGACTCGCCGGTGAGCATCATCGGGAAGGCGGCGTCGGGGCCGATCAGGCGCGGCAGGCGCTGCGTGCCCCCCGCCCCCGGGATGATCCCGAGCTTGATCTCCGGCAGGCCGAGCTTGACGGCGGGCGCCGCGACCCGGCCGTGGCAGGCCATCGCCAGTTCGAGGCCGCCGCCGAGGGCCACGCCGTTGATGGCCGCCACCACGGGCTTCGGGCTGGCATCGAGGCGGTCCAGGATGTCGGGCAGGCTCGGCGGCTGCTGCGGCTTGCCGAACTCGGTGATGTCGGCCCCGCCGACGAACACCTTACCCTCGGCGGCCAGCACAATCGCGCGGACCGATTCGTCCGCGATGGCCTGGTCCAGGGCCCCGTCGAGGGCGGCCCGCAACGCGGCACCGAGCGCGTTGACCGGCGGGTTGGCGAGCGTGAGCACGGCCACGCCGCCATCGACCTCCTGACGAACCACACAACACTCCCTGTCATTCTGCAATGCAGAATAATGGTCTGCACGTTGGATGAATGTTGGTCCGGGTCGACGCGAGCGTCAAGCGAGGGCCGTGACTCGTCTGCGGCTGACGTCATCTCCGAACCGATCATTCTGCATTGCAGAAATCGATGGATGCTGCCGTTTGACCCGCGCCCCGGCGCCATGTCATCAAAACGGCCCCGGGCGGGACTCGGTTGCGGTCGCCGCCGGGTGAGCGATGATCGGGCTGCCCGAAGCAGGGGAGGATCGCGGTGCGTGGCATCCATCGGGGCGAGCGGCCCGGGAGCGCCTGTCCGGCGCGGAATCGGGCGGCAGGGAGCGGGCGGTGAGCGACGGTCCCGAGCAGACCCTGTCCGGGCGCCTGCCCGAAGCCCTGCGCGGACGCCTCGCCCTGCCGGTGATCTGCGCGCCGATGTTCATCGTCTCCGGGCCGGAACTGGTGATCGCCCAGTGCCTGTCCGGCGTGGTCGGCTCGTTCCCGGCGCTCAATGCCCGGCCCGCCGCTCTGCTCGACGAATGGCTCACGCGGATCACGCGAACGCTGGCGGAGGCCCGGGCGGCCGACCCGTCGTGCAAGGTCGCGCCCTTCGCGGTGAATCAGATCGTCCACGCGTCCAACGACCGGCTGGCCCAGGACGTCGAGGCCTGCGTCCGGCACCGGGTGCCGATCATCATCACCTCGCTGCGGGCGCCCGACGCGGTGATCCGCCCGGTTCACGCCTATGGCGGCGTGGTCTTCCACGACGTCACCACCGTGCGCCATGCCGAGAAGGCGCTGGAGGCCGGGGTCGACGGGCTGATCCTCGTCTGCGCCGGCGCGGGCGGGCATGCCGGCACGCTGAGCCCCTTCGCCCTCGTCGGCGAGATCCGGCGGTTCTACGGCGGTCCGCTGATCCTCTCGGGGGCGATCACCTCGGGCGCGGCGATCCTGGCCGCCCAGGCCATGGGGGCCGACCTCGCCTACATGGGCACCCGGTTCATCGCCACCCGGGAGGCGAACGCCGCCCCCGCCTACAAGGACATGATCGCCGGCAGCGCGGCCGCCGACATCCTCTACACCCCCTACTTCACCGGCGTGCCGGGCAACTACCTGACGCCCAGCATCCGCGCCGCCGGGCTCGATCCCGAGGCGCTGCCGGTGCGCGACAAGACCGCGATGAATTTCGGCAGCGGCGGCGTGAAGGCGTGGCGGGACGTCTGGGGCGCGGGCCAGGGCGTCGGCACCATCGCGGACGCGCCGGCCACCGCCGACCTCGTGGCCCGTCTCGCGCGGGAATACGCGGCGGCGCGGGGGCGGATGGCCGGCCTGTCGGCGGAGTACGCGGGCGAGGCCGTGCCGTGAGCGTCCGGGTGCATCCGCCTCTCGCGGCGCAGGCGGCTCGTCTCATCCCCTTCACGGGATGGGCGATGGAGGTCCGGGCTCCGGATATCCGAGCTTCGGCGCCCCAGCGCGGTGCCGGTCCCCGCCCCCGGACGGGGGCGGAAGCCTGTCGCGCTCCGTCGGCGATGGCGGGGGGCACGCGAATCTCGCCGCCCGTTGCCCGTCCGGCGAGGGGACAGCGGCCTGCTCGGGAGACGGGGGCGCGCCTGTGATGTGTGAATCCGCCCCCCCGAACCTGCGCGTCGCCGACCCGGAGCCCGGGATCCGGCTCGTCACCATCGACCGGCCGGAGCGGCGCAACGCCCTCGATCGGGCGACCTATGCGGGCCTGACCGCGGCCATCGTGGCCGTGGCCCGGGACGAGGCGGTGCGCGCCGTCGTGCTCACCGGCGCCGGCGGCTGCTTCACCGCCGGCAACGATCTCAAGGATTTTCAGGACGTCGAGACCGGCGGCGACAGCCCCGGCCTGACCTTCCTCAAGGCTCTGCGCGCCTGCCCGAAGCCAGTCCTGGCGGCCGTGGAGGGCCATGCGGTCGGGATCGGCACGACGCTGCTGCTTCATTGCGATCTCGCCTATGCGGGGGACGGCGCCCGGTTCCGCCTGCCCTTCACGGCGCTCGGCCTCAGCCCGGAGGGCGGATCGAGCTACCTGCTGCCCCTGGTGGCGGGTTCGAAGCGCGCCGCCGAACTCCTGATGCTCGGCGAGCCCTTCACGGCCGCGGAGGCCGCCGCGGCGGGCCTCGTCAACGCCGCCGTCCCGGCGGGGATGGCGCTGGAGACCGCCCTGGGCAAGGCGCGCGCGCTCGCGGCCCTGCCCCCGCTCTCGATCGCCGCCACCAAGCAGGCCCTGCGCCGTGGCCACGAGGAAGCTGTTGTCCGGACGCTCGGCGAGGAGGCGGAGGTCTTCCACGCGCTCCGCCGCGCCCCGGAGGCGCAGGCGGCCTTCGCGGCGTTCCTGCACCGATGAGGGCGCAGATGGATGCGGACGCGGCCCTGCTGGCCGATCCCGACACCGCCGGACTCGGCGCGAAGGAGGACCGGCACTTCGTGACGGCCCTCGCGCGGGGGCTGTCGGTGCTGGCCTGCTTCGGCCCGGGGCGCACGAGCCTCGCCAACCACGACATTGCGGAGGCCTGCGGCCTGCCGCGCTCCACCGTGTCGCGGCTCACCTACACGCTGACCAAGCTCGGCTACCTGCAGCATTTGCCCGAGATCGGCCGCTACCGCCTCGGCACGGCGACGATCGCGCTCAGCTCGGCGGCTCTCGGAGGCCTCGACGTCCGCGGCATCGCCCGGCCCGTGCTCCGCGCCGTGGCCGAAGCCGCCAACGCCTCGGTGGGACTCGGCGTCCGCGACCGTCTCAGCATGCGCTACGTCGATTGCCAGCGCGGCCCGGCGGCGATCTCGCTCAACCTCGATACCGGCTCGCGCATCTCCCTCGCCCGCAGCGCCATGGGCCGAGCCTACGTGGCAATCTGCACGGATCGCGAGCGCGAGGGCATTTACGAGGACCTGAAGGCCCTGGACCCGGTCGCCTGGCCCGCGCTCCGGGCCGGTCTCGACCGGGCCGTGGCCGAGCATCGGGAGATCGGCTGCTGCACCTCGTTCGGCGAGTGGCAGGAAACCGTCTGCGCCATCGCGGTGGGGTTCCATCCCGGCGGCGGCCTGCCGCCCATGTCGGTCAATTGCGGCGCCCCCACCGTCATCACCGACGCACGCTTCCTCATGGAGGTGGCGCGCCCGAGACTCATCGCAGCCGTCCGCAGCCTCGACGGCGTCATGGGAGCCTGAGGATGTCCGCGATGGATGCCGAATCCGCCACCGACGACCTGCCGCTCGCCGGGATCCGCGTCCTCGACCTGTCCCGGGTCCTGGCGGGGCCGTGGTGCGCGCAGGTGCTGGGCGATCTCGGCGCCGACGTGATCAAGATCGAGCACCCGGAGCGCGGCGACGATACCCGAGACTGGGGCGTGCCCACGAGCCCCGGCAACACCTCGTATTTCGACAGCGTGAACCGCAACAAGCGCTCTATCGGTATCGATCTCGCCACCCCGGACGGGCTGGCGATCGTCAAGGCGCTCGCGCGCGAGAGCGATGTCCTGGTGCAGAACTTCAAGACCGGCGGGGCCGAGAAGCTCGGCCTCGGCTACGGCGACCTGTCGGCGGAAAATTCCGGCCTGATCTACTGCTCGATCGCCGGCTACAGTTCCGACGGCTCTGAGGCCGGACGACCCGGCTACGACCTCGTCGTGCAGGGTGAATCCGGTGTGATGGCGCTCAACGGCGAGGCTGGAGGGCCGCCGCTCAAGTTCGGGGTCGCGGCGGTCGATCTGTTCACCGGGCAGTTCGCGGCCCAGGCCGTGCTGGCGGCCCTGTACCAGCGGGAGCGGACCGGACGGGGCAAGACGATCGACCTCGCTCTGTTCGATTGCGGTGTCGCGCTGACCTCCTATTACGGCCTGGAGGCGCTGGCCCGGGGCATCGATCCGCCCCGCTACGGCAATGCCCATCCCTCGATCGTGCCCTACGGGGTGTTCGAGGCCGGCGACGGGCCGGTGGTGATCACGGTCGGCAACAACGGGCAGTACCGCCGCTTCTGCGAGCAGGTGCTGGAGCGGCCGGACTGGGTCGCCGACCCGCGCTTCGCCACCAACCTCGACCGATCGCGCAACCGCGCCGCCTTCATCCCGGTGCTGGAGGCGGAACTCGCCAAGTGGGAGCGCGCGCCGCTGATCGCGCGGCTCAGGGCCGCGGGCATCCCCTGCGGCGAGGTGATGGGCCTGCGCGAGGCGCTCACCTGCGACCGGGCCCAGGAGGCCGGGCTGGTGGTGACGGCGCCCGGCAATGCCCACGTCATCGCCCCGCCCTACCGGCTCGACGGCCGCCGGCTGCCGGTGCGGCGCATGCCGCCGGGCCTCGGGGATTCGAGCGCCGAGATCCTGGCCGAGGAGCTGGACTATCCGGAGGGCGCGCGCGACGCGCTGCGGGCCAAGGGCGTGGTCCGGTAGGCAGGTCGCCTCCTGCAGGTCGCCTCCTGCAGCTCGCCTCCTGCCGTCGCGTGCCGTGGATGGCTCGCCGCGGGTCGGAGCGGGCCGTCATCCGCGCGGTCGGGCCGTGGGCTAGCGCAGCACGCCTTCGGCCAGGGCCCGCTGGATGCCCCGGATGTCCGCGCCCTTCTTCAAGGTCCGCTGGATCGGCTCCGCCGCGCCCGAGACCCAGATCTTCAACTCGGCGTCGAGGTCGAACGTACCGGCGGTCTCGACCGAGAAGCGCACGATCGCGCGGTACGGCACCGACAGGAACTCGACCTTGCTGCCGGTCACGCCCTGGACGTCGATCAGGATGACGCGGCGCTCGGTGAACACGAACACGTCCCGGATGATCTTGAAGGCGAGCCGCGCCGTCTCGCCGTCGATCAGGATGCCGTCGAGCCGGCGCTCCAGGGAGGCCGCATCGACGGCCGAGCCGTGTCCGAGCAATCCGTCCAGAAGGCCCATGGCCGATCATCTCGTGCTGGTCCGCGTCGAGGCGGAGCATGGCGCCCGACCGTCGGCGCGGCAAGCGCCCGCCGCGATCCGACACTCCGTTCCGACCGCGAGCCTGGTCGCGCGCGGCGATGCCCGCCGCCGCGCCCGCCGTCACGCGCAGGTCGAGGTGTCCGATGCCCCCTCGGGCCGGCACCGGGCGTCGAAGCTTCGCGCGAGCTCGGCGAGGCTGACGGAACCGAGCCGCGTGATCAGGAGAGCCTCGGCCTCGCGCAGCGTGTCCTCGACCGCCGCGTTGACGACCTTCTCGACGGCGCAGGCCGGGTTCGCGCGATCGCTGCCGATCGCGAAGATGCGTGGCCCGCCGACCGCGCGGTGGATGTCGAGCAGCGAGACCGCGTTCAGGTCCGCCGCGATGGTCCATCCGCCGCCGTGCCCCTTCTCCGACGTCACGTAGCCCGCGTTCCGGAGCCCGGCCATCGTGCGGCGGACGACCACGGGATTCGTCCCGAGCATCCGCCCGATCGCCTCGGACGTCATCGGTCCGTCGTGGCGCGCCATGTGAAGCAGCACATGGAGCGTTCGGGAGAGGCGGCTGTCGGTGCGCACCCGTCGATCCATCACACCGGACTCGGGATTGGCAACCGTGCGCCATCACGATACTTATCAAGTTACGTGATGGAGCGGAGCTGAAGCGGTGCGCGAGTTCGAGAACCCGGATCGGTGGGACAGGGTCGCCGAGCACTACGAGACGACCGCCCATCCGTTCACGGCGCGCTTCGCCGAGGCGGCGCTCGCGCGGGTGCCGCTGACCGGAAGCAGCCGCGTCCTCGACGTCGCGGCGGGCACCGGTGCCCTCGCGCTGGCCGCGGCGCGGACGGGGGCGCAGGTCCTCGCGGTCGACTTCTCGCCCGGCATGGTCGCGCGCATCGCCGGGGCGAGACTGCCCAATGTCGACGCGCGGGTCATGGACGGACAGGCCCTCGCCCTACCCGACGGTGGCTTCGACGCGGTGTTCTCGATCTTCGGGGTGATCATGTTCCCCGACTGGCGGAAGGGCCTCGCCGAGATGGCGCGCGTGACGCGGCCCGGGGGATCGGGCGTCGTGGCCACGTGGCAGGATCAGGGCGCGGCGACGTTTTTGCTGCTCGGCGAGATCCGTCGCAAGCTGTTCCCCGAGCGCGAGAGCCGGGCGATGCCCGAAGGGGTGCGGGCGCTCGGCGATCCGGCGGGGTTCACCCGGGCGCTGGTCGCGGCCGGGTACGCAGCCCCCCGGATCGACCGGGTGACCTTCGACTACGCGCTCGACGTCGCCATGCTCGACGACCCCGACACGGTGTTCGGTCTGTCGCCGGACTGGGTCGACCTGAGCGCGGCCGACCGGGCCGCGGTGATCGCGGAGGCGCGGCGCATGGCGGGCGGTCGACCCGTCCTGCCGATCCCCTCGACCGCCCTGATCGCCGTCGCGGAGCGCTGAGCGCCGCGGTGGCGCCAAACCCGGCGCCTCAGCCGGATTTGCGCGCGTCCGCCAGCCGCGCCCGCGCGTCGTCCAGCACCCGGGTCAGGGCCGCGTCCCACGAGACCCGCGGCTGCCAGCCGGTGGCGGCGTGGAGGCGGCCGGCATCGCCCGCGGCCAGGGGAATCTCGGTCGGGCGCACGCGCTCCGGGGCGATCCGGATCTCGAACGGGACCCGGGCCCGGGCGCGCAGGTCCTCGAGGACGCTGGCGATCGTCCGCGGCTGGCCCGAGCTGATGTTGAACACGCTCCCGTCCGCCAGGGCGTCCGCCCGGCCGATCAGGTCGGCGTAGGCGTTCGCCACGTCGGCGACGTCGAGGAAGTCGCGGTAGGAGGAGAGGTTGCCGACCTCCAGGCAGGGCGGCACGAGGCCGGCCTCGATCCGGGCGATCTGGCCCGCGAAGGAGGCTACGACGAAGCGCTCGTCTTGGCCGGGGCCGATATGGTTGAACGGCCGCAGCACGACGAGCTTCACGCCGATCCGGGGCAGCAGGTCGCGGAGCAGCTGCTCGCCCACCCATTTCGACCGGGCGTAGGTGTTGCGCGGCAGGGGCTCGACCGCCTCGCTGAGGGCGTGGCCCGCCAGGAAGGCGCTGCCGTAGACTTCGCCGGAACTGACGAAGAAGAAGGTGCAGCCCGGCACCGCCTCCACCGCGGCCACGAGGTTCATCAGGCCGTTGACGTTGACCCGCCACGTCTGGCCCGGGCCGCTGGCGGAATCCGCCACCGAGGCGAGGCCCGCCAGATGGAGGATCGCGGTCGGCCGGAATCGCGCCACGAAGCCGCGGAGCGCGGCTTCGTCGAGGAGATCGATCGCCGCGTAGCTGACGCCCTCCGGCAGGTGCGGCGCCCGCCCCCGCCCGATCCCGGCCACGCAATCGCCCGCTCCCGCGCTCATCGTCGCCAGGAGCGGCAGAACGTGGCCGCCCACGAAGCCGGCCGCCCCGGTGACGAGGATGCGCCGCCCGACCGGGCCGCCGGATCCGTGGAGGGAGAGCGCGCTCATGGCGCGATCCGGGCGCGGGCCGTCACCTAGCCCGGTTTCCGAGTTCCCCAGCGCACGCCCCTGCTGCCCTGCCCGGCCCCCGGCGAGCTGCCGGCATCGGCCCCGATCGCCGGGCCGGAGGCGGTCTGGGGCCGATGCTGAGAGCCGGCCGCCAGGGGTTTCGATGCCAGCGTGTCCGGCACCTCGGACAGGTACGACTCGTCCTGGTCGGTGGCGAACTGCCCCGCCTTGCGGAAGGTCCAGAGATAGCCCGGCACCACCGCCTCGGCGGCGGTCGGCGTGATGCCGATGCCTTCGAAGGTCCGACCCTCGGCCTTGGCGGCCTCCGAGACGACGTTGTCGTTCTGAAGCAGCGTCACCTGATCGCGGGTCAGCTTCAGCGAATCCGGCAGCAGGCCGAAGGTCAGGGTGTCGGCGATCTCCAGCATGCGGGCCTGGAGCTTGGCCGCCGGCGCAGGCAGGTCCACGACCACCCGCTTCCGCCGGATCGTCTTCAGCATGTAGCGCACGAAGTGCTCCAGCGTGCCCACCTCCGGGCCGCCGAGTTCGTAGACCTTGCCGGGCGCCACGGTGCCGTCGACCGCGCGGGCGATCGCCTCGGCGACGTCGCCCACGAAGGCCGGCTGGAAGCGGGACTGGCCGCCGGCGAGCGGGAGAACCGGAAGCGCCCGGGCGAGGCCGGCGAAGCGGTTGAAGAAGCTGTCGCCGGGCCCGAAGATCAGCGAGGGCCGGAACACCACCGCGTCCGGACAGGCGGCGAAGACCCGCGCCTCGCCCTCTGCCTTGGTGCGCGCGTAGACCGACGGCGAGGCCGGATCGGCCCCGATCGCCGAGACGTGGATCATCCGGGCGCCCTGGCGCGCCGCGGCGCGGGCGATCGCCTCGGCCCCGTCGACCTGCAGCCGCGCGAAGCTCTGGGAGCCGGTCTCCTGCAGGATGCCGACGAGGTTGATCAGCACGTCCGACCGCTCGGCGGCCCGGACCACCGAGTCCGGGTAGCGCAGGTTGGCCTGGACGGCCACGATCTGGTTGACCTTCCCCAGGGGCTGCAGGAACAACGCGAGATCCGGCCGGCGCACCGCGACGCGGATCCGGTAGCCGCGCTTGGCCAGCGCCCGCACCACGTGCCGTCCCAGGAAGCCGGAGCCGCCGTAGATCGTCACGAGCTGGTCCTGCGGACGCAGGAGCCCCGGCGTGGCGGCGGATGCGGACTGCGTCTCCGGACTCGTGTGCGCCGCCGCGGGCGCCGTCGTGTTCTCTTGGCCGCTCATCGCCGTGGTCTCGAGCTCCTCGCGCGCCCCGGGGCGCCGTCAGGCGGCCTACTTAGCCTAACTTCGGCGCGATGGGAGCCGCCGAATGAGCCGCCGCGCCATTCCGGTGAACAGCGTGGGGCCGATGACCGGCGCGGCAGAGGGCCGGACGCTGGAACGGGTGCGGCCGCCAAGCATTCTTCCCCACCATACGGCCCTGCCGAATCGCGCGGATGGGACGCGCCGGGGACTTCGATGATTGTAGGGATGCTCGTTTCCGCGGCGATCGCGGTGTTCGGCCTGCTGGTCGCGTTGGGGTTCGTCGGGCACCCGATCGACGCGCAGCTCGTCAGCAACTACGGCTGGAGCATTCTGATCATCGGCGTCGCGCTGTTCGTGCTGTTCGCGTGGTCCCGGTACAGCCGGACCCGCAGGCGGCACTCCGCCTGATCCGCCGGCTCAGGCGACCTTGATCCGGCGGCGCATCTCCCGCGCCACGGCCGGACGCCCGTTTGGACGGCCGCCGACCGCCCGGGGAGCCCCGACCGTGAGGCTCTGACATTCGCGCGCGATGAATGCGGTCGGCATCTCGGCCTGCATGTCGGCCTCCATGTCGCGCAGCGCCGTATCGGAATGGGCCGGGTGCAGGTGAATGATCCCGAGCGCCTTGACGCCCGCCGTCCGGGCGAGTTCCACGCCCTTCTGCCAGGTCGAGTGGCCCCAGCCCCGGCAGGTCGGATACTCGCCGTCGGTGAACATGCCGTCGTAGACCATCAGGTCGGCGTCGGCCACAAAGGCGGCGAGGTTGGGATCGGGCCAGGGGTCGCTGTGCTCGATGTCGCTGATCAGGCACAGGCGCTTGCCGGCATGCTCGAACCGGTAGCCCACGGAGCCCTGCGGATGGTTCAGCAGGATCGTGGCGACCCGCGTCCCGTCCGGGAAGGTCAGGGTCTGCCCCGCCTCGAAGCCGTGGTGGTGGAAGGTGCAGCACAGCCTGTCGAGCGTAACCGGGAACAGCGGCGGCGCGAACAGGCGGTCGAGGGTCGGGCCGGCCGATTCGCCGCCGAGGTTGCCGCAATAGGTGTTGATCACCCGGTCGCAGTCGAGGACCGCCGGCTTGAAGAAGGGGAGCCCCGCGGTGTGGTCGAGATGCAGGTGGCTGAACAGCAGATCGACTTCCCGGGGCAGATCGGTCCGGTGACCCTGTCCGAGATTGTAGATGCCCGAGCCCGCGTCGACGATGAACATCCGCTGGCCGCACCGCACCTCGATGCAGGGCGTGCTGCCGCCGAATTCGGCGTATTGCGGGCCGCTGACGGGCGTCGAGCCGCGGACGCCCCAGAAGCGGAGTACGAGGTCTTGGTCGGCCGTCAGGAGAGTCGGCTCGGAACTGTTCGACATGGCGATCACGAATCCGCGGACAGTCGGTCCCGATCGGTTATGATCGAAACCCCGTCGCCGTTCCGGGAAGGTAGCTTTGAATAAGGCAGGCCGACGGAGCAGGTGTACCGCTCATCCCCTGCCGTATCATGAATTGGTGTGCCGCAGGCGGTCGTGATGTGCGTCCGCGCACACGCACGGGACGCTTGACCGGACCCTCGCATGCTCAGAGCGCCTCGGCCGAGGCCAGGAGACCGCCCGGCGAACCGGCCAGAATCGGGCGTCCGGAGCCCGATCCGGCGAGGCCGGCGGCCAGCCAGGACGGAAGCGCGTCGCTGTAGCGGGTCGGGAGCGGCGCGACCAGCGCCCCGAACGGATCGGGGGCGCGCTCGTAGACCGGGACGAAGCCCGCCATCTGCCGCGGCGACAGGCCCGACTCGGGCGCGGCCCAGCTGGCCCAGACCGTGTCGGGCACCGGGCGATGGGCGCGATGGCCCGGCACGACCACCACCTCCTGGCCGGCGAAGGCCAGGGCTTCCGGCCGGCTGATGTCGCCGACCGCCCCGCCTCGGGCCGTGTAGGCCGCCCAAAAGGCGTTCTGGCCGCCGTCGGAATAGGTCGTGCGCACGGCGGGCTCGCCCGCCTCGGCGAGCGCGGTCATCCGCGCCTCCTCGACCGCCCGGCGGGTGGTGACCGCCGCCTCGATGGCGGGATCCCGCGAAGGCGCGAACGCGTACCGGCCGGCGACCACCGAGACCTGCAGCTCCTCGCGGCTCGCCTCGAACCGATCCGAGCCGGCCTTGAGTTCCCGCCAGAAGGCGATGTTGGGGTCGGTCCGGTGGCGGGCCATGTTCTCGGCGGTCATCCGGAACGGGTAGGACTGGAACTGGAAGGCCGCCTGCCCGCCGTTCAGCGCGTCCCGGGCGATGGCGTAGATCTCGCCGACCGTACCGTTGGTCATGGCGAAGCAGCCCATGGACGAGCAGATGCCGTGGACCATCACGGCGGACCCGGTTCCGCCATGGGCCCGGTCGTAGGCGTTCGGATATCCGACGTCGAAGGACAGGTAGTAGTGCGAGTTCGGGTTCATCTGGCGCCGGGGCACCGTATAGAACCCCTCCGGGGTCTGCCGGTCGCCGCTCTTGCGCTTGGGCCCGAGCTGGCCGGACCAGCGGCAGATCGGGAACGTCTTGATGAAGACGTAGCCGGCGCGACCCTTCTTCCAGACCTCGATCTCGGATTCTTTCTTGTAGGCCCGGAACAGGACCGGCGAGGCGGCCGTCACGCCCTTCTGCGCCATCAGGGCAAGGGTCGCGGCGGGGATCGGCGCCTCCGCCTTGCCGGCCTGCGCGGCGGCCGGACCGGCGAGGACCAGCACGACGAGGCCGGCAGCGAGGGGGATCGAGGTCGACAGGGGCATGAACCGTCCGCGCTGGATCGGCCGGGATGGCTGCCGGACAGGCGCGGCCTCGCGGCCTGACGGATTATTGCGGCGGCCATGAGGCTGCGCGTCCGGTCAGCCCGACCCCGCTGGATTGTCCCGCTGCGCGCGGAAGGCCGACGGCGCCGGCGGATCGTGACGTCCTGTCAGGCTGCCGGTGCGGGGTCCCGCTCGGCGGCGGCCGGGACGGGGGCGATGACCGCGCTGTTCTCCACGGCGATCACCGCGTCGAAGGGCGCGGCGTTCTCCGCAAGACTCGTCTCGGGCAGGCAGACGATCAGGCCGCGCCCGGCCCGCGCCTGCCGCAGCTGGGCGAGGCGCTCGCGTGCGCCCTCGACCTTCCGCTCGTCCATCGCGACCGCGACCACGAGGATGTCGGGATCACGGGCGAGGCAGCGGCTCAGCTCGATCGCCACGCGTTCGCGGGCATTGATCGCGCCGTCCGCCAGAGCCCCGGTGCTGGGCTGAGCCTCGACCTTACTGTCGAGGCCGAGGCCATAGACCGAGGCCTCAAGGCCCTCGTCGGCCAGAACCCGGCGCACCAGTTCGCGCACCCGCGGCTCGGCATTGGCCTCGCCGAGGCTGATCCGGCCGAACAGGAGGTTCTCCTCCAGGCTGGCGGCCGGATTGACCCGGGAGGGGTCGTGGAACTCCACCGCACCCGCGAGGTGGGGCGGCAGCATCCGTGCGAAGGACCGCCGCGCCTGGACGAGGCGCTCCTCGAACGGGCCGTCGATCAGGCCGAAGCGGTGGCGCGATTCGTTGTAGCGCAGCGCCAGGCCGATCAACCGCAAGCGGTCGCGCTGGCCCGCCGGTCCCCGGCGCAGGCTCGCCGCGTTGGGCAGGCGCACCACGAGATCCTCGAAATAGCCCCGCTCGGCCGCCTGGAACAGCGAATAGGCGTCGAACAGGGGATGGTCGTTGGGCAGGTCGGCGAAGATCTCCACCGTGCTGCGGGCCACCGACAGGCCGATCTCGGTGAGCGGGCGAACCAGCCCCTCGGCCTCCAGAACCGCCCGCAGATAGGGGTGGCGGGCGAAACGCAGGGGCGCGAAGGTGCCGCCCACCGGCTCCCCGAACAGGATGTTCTCGCCGATGCTCGCCTGGTTGTTGTAGCGGTCGGGATCGAAGGGCTCGACGAGGCGCTCGGCGCCCTTGGCGGCCAGCGCCACTCGCATGGTCCGGCGGGCGGTGACGATCGCGGCGGCGAGCCGCGGCTGGGCCGCCGGATCGAGCCGTCCGGTCAGCCCGCGGGCGTATACGAAGCCGTCGAGCCCGGTGAGCCGGCTGATGCCGATCAGCGCGATGTCGTCGGGCGCGGTCGCCGGATCGGTGCCGTAGAGCAGGTTCTGCCGGAGGGAGCCCTCCATCAGGATCGCCTCCCCCGACGTGAAGGCGATGCGCCTGGCGCGCTCCGCGGCGTCGAAGTCGCGCAGGTCCGTGCCCGCATAGGTGACGGCCCCGGCCGTCGGCTCGACCTGCCCGGCCAGCACCGCCGCCAGCGCCCGGGCGCCGCTGCCGCGGCTGCCCGTGATCGCCACGTGGCCCGGCATCGTCACGGCCACGGCGACGCCGGTCAGGCGCTCGCCCGTGGCCGGATCGAAGGCTCCGACGCCTTCCGTGGCCAGGATCCCGGACCGGGGCAGCGGCAATGCGGCCGCACCAATCCGGGCGGCCCTCGCCCGCCGCCCCTCGAGGGACGCGATGATGCGGGCGAGGTCGCGGAGGCGCGGGCGCACCGACCGGCGGACCATCCAGAACCGCGCGCAGATGGCGGCGAGCCAGCCCGCGAGGCCGAAGGCGCCGACGGCCGCCAGGAGGGCGGCCGGATCCACCGGGGCCGCGGGCGGCTGCCCTGGCGCCGAGCGCCACAGTGCCGTACCGGCGGCGATGGCCGGCAGGATCACCGCCAGCGCCAGGGCGGGCGCCCGGGCGTAGGCCAGCCGCGCCTCGGCGCGACCGACATTGGTCCGCATCGCGGCGACGCGGGCGGCGATACGTCTGCGCTCGATGGCCGCCGCTCCGTGGTTGCGCACGGCAGGAAGCCGCCGAACGAGGTCGTTCAGGTTCTCCTCCGCCCGCGCGCTGGAGCGCAGGCGCAACTCCTGCCGGTCGCGCGCCCGTTCGAGCACCAAGCCGTAGGCGAGTCCGATCGCCGCCAGTCCGATCACGGCCGCCGGGATCAGCCGGGGCGCGGCCAGGGCCGCGAAGCCGAGGGCCAGGATCAGGGCCGCGAGGGTCATCGCCGGCAGGACGATGCCGGCGGCGAGCAGGCGGTCGGCTCGGGCCAGCACCTCTCCGACGATCCGGGCCAGGCTGCGCGCCTCGTCCCGGGCCCCCGCGGGGGCGTCGAGGATCGCCCGCAGAACGCCCTCGCGGACGGCGTCCCCGGCCTTGTTCTGCGCCTTGAAGCACAGGCGCGCCACGCACCAGCCGAGGCCCGCCAGGGCCAGGGCGCAGACGGCGATGCACAGGAAGGCGGTGAGCTCGAGTTCGGCGGGGCGCATCGGGATGCCGGGGGCCAGCACCAGCTCTCCGCCCGGAAGCGCGACCGCCACGCGCAGGAAGGGCAGCACCGGCGCCTCGTCGCGCGGCAGGACCGCGATCAGGTCGCGCAGGCACAGGAGCGCGAGCGCGCAGAGCGGCGCGCCGATCCCGACCGCGAGGGCCGCCGCCGCGGTGTGCTGAGGCCGCGCGGCGCGCCACGTCAGGACGAGAGGATCGGATTCCATGCGTCTCCGGACAGGATCGGGCGTCTCAACCGTCGCGCGGGCATAGGCGTTCGCGCCGGTCACGGGAAGGGTCGCGGGCGCGGGCTTCCCTTGCGCGGACCTTGCCGCCGGCCGCTGCGACATGTCGGCCGGGTTGTTTGCGGTTGTGGCCCTGGTTTGGAAGCGCTCCAGCGTTACAACCATGGGGCATGGCGCGGCCGTGGCTCGGATCTGCGAGGCGCGGGACCTCCAAGCCTGATCGCCGCGGGCGCCCGAGCCGTATCGCGCGGCCGGCCGGCGCACCGCACGATTTCGACCGGGACCAGAAGGTGGGGCGACGCTTGCGGCGAGGGGCTGAGAAGACCGAGCGCCATCTCCCGGCCTTCGCCTGTTGCGGGTCGGCCTGATGGCGCAGCTGTTCACGCCCGGGGCCGACGCGCTCTACCGCCTCGCTCTGATGACCGGCGTCGCCTGCCTGGTTGGGCTCCCGGTTCTGGCGGCCGGGATCGTGCGCTCGAACTACGTCACGGGCGTCGGGGTCGCGCCGGCCCAGCCCCTGCCGTTCAGCCACAAGCACCATTCCGGCGAACTCGGCATCCAGTGCCGCTACTGCCACACCACGGTCGACCGGGAGGCCACGGCCGGCATCCCGCCGACGCATACCTGCATGACGTGCCACTCGCAGATCTGGACCGGCTCCGAGATGCTCAAGCCGGTGCGCGACAGCTACGCGCAGGACAAGCCGCTCGAATGGAAGCGGCTGAACAAGCTGCCGCAATACGTCTACTACAATCACTCCGTCCACGTGACGAAGGGGATCGGCTGCTCGACCTGCCACGGCGACGTCACGGCGATGCAGATGACCTACCGGGCCAACGCCTTCGAGATGCAGTTCTGCCTCGATTGCCACCGGGCGCCGGAGAAGTACGTCCGCACGCCGGATCAGGTCTGGAACATGACCTGGACGCCGCCCTCCGACCAGGCGACGCTGGGCCCCAAGCTCGTCGCCCAGTACCATATCCGCGGCGGGGAGCGGCTGACCGAATGCGGGATCTGCCACCGATGACCGGCGCCCCCGACATCGCGGCCCTGCGCGCGAAACTCGCCGGCGGCGACGGTCCGCGCTTCTGGCGCAGCCTCGACGCCGTGGCCGACAGCCCCGAGTTCCGCGCCTATCTGGCGGCCGAGTTCCCGTCGGCGTCCCGGCTCGCCGCGGCCCCGGAGCGGCGCGGCTTCCTGAAGCTGATGGCCGCCTCCTTCGCGCTGGGCGGCCTCACCGCCTGCGGCGGGGGCGGCGGCCGCGACTACGAGGTGCCGTACGTCAATCAGCCCGAGCGGATCGTGCCCGGCACGGACCTGTCCTACGCCTCCTCGGCCGTGTTCGACGGCTTCGGCAACGGCATCCTGGTCACCACCCGCAACGGCCGGCCCCTGAAGATCGAGGGCAATCCCGAGCATCCCTGGAGCCGCGGCGGCACCGACGTGCTGGCCCAGGCTTCGGTGCTCGGGCTCTACGACCCGTTCCGCTCCCAGGCGGTGCAGCATCTCGGCCGGCCGAGTTCCTGGGCGGCGTTCCGGGCAGACCTGCAGGGTCGGATGCCGAGCTGGCGCGAGAGCCGGGGCGAGGGTCTCGCCCTGCTCACCGGCCCCGTGACCTCGCCCGGCGTGGCGGCCCAGCTCGCGCGGCTGCGGGCCGCCTACCCGGCGCTCCGCTGGTATGTCGGCGCCGGGGCGGGGCGCGACGGGATCTACGAGGGCGCTCGCCAGGCCTATGGACGGCCCTTGGAGACCCGCCCCGATTTCGGTCGCGCCCGGACCATCGTGGCGCTGGACGGCGACTTTCTGGATCTCGGACCCGGT
Organism: Methylobacterium sp. XJLW; assembly: GCF_003254375.1. Taxonomy (NCBI): domain Bacteria; kingdom Pseudomonadati; phylum Pseudomonadota; class Alphaproteobacteria; order Hyphomicrobiales; family Methylobacteriaceae; genus Methylobacterium; species Methylobacterium sp. XJLW. Next base: position 5,620,065 of record NZ_CP016429.1, read on the forward strand.
CAGGTCGGCCTGTCGCGGCGCTGGAGCGAGGCACGGCGGGCGGCCTACGCGGAGGGCCGCCTCCTCACCCTCCACGCGGCGGCGCCGACACCGACCTTGACCAGCGCCAAGGCGGATCGGGGGCTCGTGGTCCCGGCCGGCCGGCTGGAGGCCCTCGCCCGGGATCTGCTCAATCTGGCCGCGGGCGGCGCGGCCCCGGCGGGCGACGATCCCGTCGCGCGCTGGACGCGGAGCGCCGGGACGGCCCTCGCCGAGGCCCGGGGAAGCGGCATCGTCACCGCCGGCCTGACCGCCAGCCCGGACCTGCACGCGCTGGTTCACCGCCTCAACGGCGCCCTCGGCAACACCGGCGCGACCCTGGTCCACACGGCGCCCGTGGCGGAGACGGGCGCCGGGACCCTCGCGGATCTCGCGGAGGCCATGGATCGGGGTGCCGTCAAGGTGCTCGTCGTCCTCGGCGCCAACCCGGTCTACGAGGCGCCCGGCGCCCTCGATTTCACCGCCCGGATGGCGCGCGTGCCCCTCAAGATCCATGCGGGGCTCTACTACGACGAGACCGGTGCGCATGCCGACTGGCATCTGCCGGCCGCCCACCCGCTGGAATCCTGGGGCGACATCCGGTCCCTCGACGGGACGGTGGGTCTGATCCAGCCCACGGTCGCCCCCCTGTACAACGGCCGGACGCTCGCGGAGATGCTGGCCTTCCTGGCAAGCGGCGAGGGTGGGGAGGGCGGTCAGGACGCCCTGGGGCTCCTCAAGGCGCAGGGACGGAACCCGGGCGAGGACGAGGCGGCCTTCGAGGCCCGCTTCTCCGAGGCCCTGCGCCTGGGCTTCTGGGCGGACAGCGCGCGTCCGGCCGAGACGGTGGCGCTGACGCAGGCGGCGGCAGCCGCCCCCGAAGCGGCTTCATCGCCCGCGCCGGCCGCCGACGGGGTCGAGGTGCTGTTCCGGCCCGATCCGACGATCTGGGACGGCACGCATGCCGATCTCGCCTGGCTGCAGGAGCTCCCGAAGCCCCTGACCAAGGTGGTCTGGGAGAACGTGATCGCGCTCAGCCCGCGCCTCGCCGAGCGCGAGGGGATCGCCACGGGCGACATCCTGCGGGTCGAGGCCGGCGGCCGCGCGGTCGAGGGGCCGGCCTGGATCCTTCCGGGGCAGGCCGACACCACCGTGACCCTCACCCTGGGCTACGGCCGCGACGTCCCGGACCACCTCGCCCGCGGCCTCGGCTACGACGCCGCGCCCCTGCGGCCACCGGGTTCTCCCTGGGGGCTCGCCGGAGCCCGGCTGACGAAGACCGGACAGCAGCGCAGGCCGGTCACCACCCAGCATCTCGGCACGATGGAGGGTCAGGATCTCGTGCGCGTGCAGGCTCTGGGCGCCGCACCCGTGGGCGATCCGAAGGGCGCGCCGACGCCCGCCTCGTTCTATCCGCCCCCCGAGAGCCAGGACCGCTGGGTCGCCGCGCAATGGGGCATGGCCATCGATCTCGATGCCTGCACCGGCTGCAACGCCTGCGTCACCGCCTGTCAGGCGGAGAACAACATCCCCGTGGTCGGGCGCGAGGAGGTCGAACTCGGCCGCTGGATGGGCTGGCTGCGGATCGACCGCTACTACGCGGGCGACCTCGACGCGCCGACGACGCATTTCCAGCCGGTGCCCTGCATGCATTGCGAGCAGGCGCCCTGCGAACTCGGCTGCCCCGTGGAGGCGACGCTCCACGACAGCGAGGGCCTGAACCTGCAGGTCTACAACCGCTGCGTCGGAACCCGCACCTGCCAGAGCTACTGCCCCTACAAGGTCCGCCGCTTCAACTACCTCGATTACACCGGCGGCATGACCCCGGTGGAGCAGCAGCAGCGCAATCCCGAGGTCACAGTCCGGTCCCGGGGCGTGATGGAGAAGTGCACCTACTGCATCCAGCGGATCACGGCGGCGCGGATCACATCGGCCAAGGACGCCCACGCGCCGATCCCCGACGGGGCCGTGGAGACCGCCTGCCAGGGCGCCTGCCCGACCCGGGCGATCACCTTCGGCAACGTCGCCGATCCGGGAAGCCGGGTCTCGGCCGCCCGGCGGGACACGCGGGAATACGCGCTCCTCGGCCACCTGAACACGCGGCCGCGCACCACCTATCTCGCCGGGCTCGCGCCCGCCGCGGATCCGAACGGACGGGAGGGCTGAGCATGGCCGGCCCCCTCTCCGGCGGTCCGCAGCCCGGCCCCCTGATCCGGCCCGACGAGACCCTTCAGGGGATCGGCGGCGCGGTCACGGCGATTCCGCTGACGCATCCGGGGAACCGGCGCTGGTGGATCGCCTTCGCGGCGGCGGCCTCGCTCCTCGGCCTGTTCGTGCTCACCCTCGGCTATCTGCTCTATGCCGGTCCCGGCATCTGGGCGAACAACAACGCCGTCGTCTGGGCCCTCGACATCGCGAGCTACGATTGGTGGATCGGCGTCGCGTCCGGCAGCCTGCTGGTCTCGGCGATCCTGCTCCTGCTCGGGGCGGAGTGGCGCGGGGCGGTGAACCGCGTGGCCGAGACCCTGGCACTGCTGGCCACCGCGGCCGCCGGGCTCTACCCGATCATCCATCTCGGACGGCCGTGGTTCTTCTTCTGGAACCTGCCCTACCCCAACACCTACGATCTCTGGCCGCAGTTCCGCTCGCCACTCCTCTGGGACGCGATCGACATCGTGTCCTTCCTGGTGATCTGCGTGAGCCTCTGGTTCATCGGCCTGCTGCCGGACCTCGCCACGTTGCGCGACCGTGCCCACGCGGAGGCGATGCGCCAGCGGGAGACGAAGGCAGCGACCCGGAAGCGCGCGCTGCTGCGCGCGCAGGTCTACGGCATCCTCGCCTCGGGCTGGCGCGGCTCGGCGGCCCATTGGCAGATCTGGGTTCAGGCCTACCGGACGGTGGCGCTGCTCGGTGTGCTGCTGGTGGTCTCGGTCCAGACCGGGGCCTCGGTGATGCTGGCGGGCTCGCTGATGCCCGGCTGGCACAGCACGCTGCTGCCGGTGAGCTTCCTAGTGAATGCGGTCTATTCCGGCGTCGGCGTCACGGCGGTGATCGTGATGCTGATCCGCCTCGTGTACGGCCTCGGCGCCCTGGTGACGGACCGCCATCTCGACGTGCTCGGGCGGCTGTTGCTCTGTCTCGGCTGCGCCAGCGCCTATTGCTACGCGGCCGAGTATTTCGACACGTTCCTCAATGGCGACGCCGCGGGGCGCGGCGTCCTGGTCCGGCGCATGACCGGCGACCACGCCCTCGTGTCCTGGACGGCGATCCTGTGCCTCGTCCTGCCCGCACAGATCCTGTGGTCGGCGCGGGCCCGGACGGCGCCGGTCGCCATCGCGGTGGTGGGCCTTCTCGTGGCGATCGGCGCCTATGCCGACCACGTCATGGTCCTGGTCGTCACCCTAACGCAGGATTTCCTGCCGTCCTCGCGGCTGCCCTACACGACGGATGTCTGGGGTATCGCCACCTTCGCGGGCTCGGTGGGCCTGTTCCTGACCCTGCTCCTCCTGTTCCTGCGCTACCTGCCGGCCGTGTCGATCGTCGAGAGCCGCCGCCTCGCCCTGATGGTGTCGCCGGCCGCGCAGGAGGCGGCCCGCGCGGCCGCATCCCGGGCCACCGGTCGCCCGGAGGACGACCCGGTCACCGCGCCCCTGTGGGGCGTGTCCGCGACCTTCGCGAGTCAGGGCGACCTCGCCGCCGCCCTCCAGGCGGTCTCCGGGATCAGTCCTGATCACGTCCATCTCGACGGGCACGGGCCGGTGCCGATGCCCCGCACCCTGCGGGCTCTGGGCTTGGAGGGACGCTCGATCCTGCCCTACGCCCTGGCCGGGGCCCTGCTCGGCGGTGTCGGCTTCTTCGCCCTATGCCTCTACGCCACGGCCTACGATTACGTCTTCCTGATCGGCGGGCGCCCGCGCCTGTCCTGGCCCTCGTTCGTGGTGCCGAGCGTCTCCGTCGCGATGATGGCGGGCTGCGTGGCGATCCACTTCGCGCTCCTCGTGCTCAACCGCCTGCCCCGGCTGAATCACCCGGCCTTCAACATCCCGGGCTTCCTGCGGGCTTCCGAGGACCGGTTCTTCCTCTCCGCGGAGGCGCGGGGTGACCGGTTCGACGCAGGCCGGATCGAGCGGCGGCTCGCGGCCCTGCCGGCCGAGGCCGGGCGTCCCCTCGAGCTCCGGCGGATCCCGCGATGAGGCGCGCCGCCCTCCGCACCGTGCCGCTCGCCCTCCTCGCCCTCGCGCCGCTGGGGGCCTGCGGCGAGGCCGACATGGCCGATCAGGCCCGGGCCAAGACCTGGGACAAGAACCCGTTCTTTCCCCGGGAGATCACCATGCGCCAGCCGGTGGCCGGCACCGTGCCGCGGATCGATCCGGCCCGGACGGCGCCGCAGCCGCAGACGATCAGCCGGGCGCTGCTCGACCAGGGCCGGGAACGCTATGGAGTCTTCTGCACCCCCTGCCATGGGCAGGACGGGCGCGGCGCCGGCATGATCGTGGCACGGGGATTTCCCTCCCCCGGCAATCTCACGGCGGAGCCCGTGCGCATGGCCTCCGCGGCGGAGCTCTACGACGCCATCTCGAACGGCCGGAAGTCCATGTTCGGCATGGCCCAGATGATCCCCTCGGCCGACCGCTGGGCGATCATCGCCTATCTCCGCGCCCTCCAGCTCAGCCAGGACACCCCGGTGGCGAGCCTGCCCCCGGAGGATCGCACCCGCCTGGAGGCGACGCCGTGAGGCGCCCCGCCCTGCTCGGCCTCGCCGGCCTCGTCCTCCTGGCCGTCTGCCTGCTCGCGGGCGGCTGGCGCGGGGCCGCGGCCTCGTATCTCGCGGCGTGGCTCGTCCTTCTCGCCCTGCCGGTCGGCGCCCTGCCGGTGGTCATCGTCGCCGAGCGTTTCGGCAAGCGGGTCCGCGAGCGCGGCGGCATCGAGATGCTGGCGGGTCTGCGCCGGCTGATGGCGCTGATGCCGGTCGCGGCCGTGCTGTCGCTGCCGCTTCTGGCCGCCACGCCCCTGCTCTATCCCTGGGTGAGCGCTCCGGCGCGCACGCCGCTGGCCGCCCTGTGGTTCACGGTGCCGTTCTTCGCGATCCGGGCGATCGTCTATCTCGCAGCCTGGACCTGGCTGGCGCTGAGGTTCGCCAGGCCGTTCGACGCTCCCGGCGAGGGGCGGACCGTGCCGGCTGTGGGACTGCACGCGGTCGTCGGCACGCTGTTCGTCACCGACGTCGTCGCCTCCCTGGATCCGCGGCTCGATTCCACCCTTCTGGGCCTCCTGGTGATGACGGCCTGGAGCGGCCTCGCCTTCGCGGCGGCGATCCTCCTCGCCTGGGAGGAACCGGAGCCCGTCGGCCGCGGCCGTACCGCGCCCGGACGGGGCCGGCTGGTGCCCCTCGTGGTGCTTCTGGGCCTCTGGGCCTATCTGCACTTCGTCCAGTTCCTGATCGTCTGGTCGGCGAATCTGCCGCCCGAGGTGACGTGGTACTTCGCCCGCGGCGGCTGGGTCGGGCGGGCGCTGGCGGTCGTGGCCGGCGCCGTCGTCGTGCTGGCCGGGCTCGCGACCCTCCGGCCGGGACGCCCGACCACCCGGATCCTGGCCGGCGCGGCGGTGGCCGTCCACGCCCTGGAGATGTTCTGGCTGATCACACCGGCGGTGCGCGACCGCTTCGTCCTCCGGCCGAGCGACGTGCTCGCCGCCGCTGCCGTGGCCTGCCTCGCGGCCGCGCTCCGACCGGTGCTGCGGCCGCGAGCGGACCGCGTGGCCTCCGACGCCCGGCGCGCCGGGAGGCCGGCATGAGCGCCGACGGCCCCTCCGGGCTGATCCCGGCGATCCTTGCCGGGCTGACCCTGCGCGGCAGCGGGCTCCTGAACGGGCGGCCGCCCCGTCCGGCTGCCAATACCCAGCGCGATCCGAATGAGCCCGGGCACGAGACCCGGGACGTCAATGTCCGCAACACCGTGATGGTGATGGCGGGCCTCGCGCTCACGGTCCTGGCGGTCGTGGGGACGATGATCTGGCTGATGGACACCTTCGCGGCGCGTCAGCGCCGGGCCCTGCCGGCCCTGACGCCGCAGCAGACCACGCAGTTGGCGCCGCCGCCTCCGAACCTTCAGGCCGACCCGTACGCCGATATCGACCGTGCGCGGGCGGCGGCCGAAGCGTCTCTCGCCGGCTACGGCTACCGGGACGAAGCCCGGACCCGCGCCCGAATCCCGATCGGGCGCGCCATGGACCTGATCGTCGGCCGCTCCCTCGAACCGGCGGAGCCCGCTGCGCGATGACGCCGAGCCACGATTCCCTCCAGCTCTGGCCGGCGGCGGTCTCCGCCACCGCGAGCGAGACCGACCTGCTCATCCTGGCCTTCACGGTCCTGACGCTGCTCCTGACCGTCCCGGTCTTCGTGGCGATCACCTACTTCGCCCTGCGCTACCGCGAGGGGTCCGAGGCGGACCGGAGCCCCTCGGGCATCCGCTCGAACCTGATCGAGATCAGCTGGATGCTGATCCCGTTCCTGCTGACGCTGATCTTCTTCGTCTGGGGCGCGAAGCTGTTCATCCAGTCGAAGAACCCGCCCCCCGACGCCATGGTGGTCGAGGCGATCGGCCGGCAATGGATGTGGAAGTTCCAGCACCCGACGGGCCAGTCCGAGATCAACAACCTGCACCTGCCGATCGGCCAGCCGATCCGCCTGCACATCATCAGCCAGGACGTGATCCACGCCCTCTACCTGCCGGCCGTGCGGATGCAGGTCGCCGCCCTGCCCGACCGCTACACCGACCTGTGGTTCAAGGCCGACAAGACCGGCACCTACCACCTCTACTGCTCGGAATATTGCGGCACCGACCACTCCGTGATGGGCGGCGAGGTCACCTTCATGAACCCCGGCGACTACCAGGACTGGCTGACCCATGCCGGCGCGCAGCAGGGCAAGATCGCGGCGGGCCGGGCCCTCTACGAGGCCTATGGCTGCGCCGGCTGCCACGAGCCCGGCACGTCCGTGAAGGCGCCGAGCCTCGCGGGCCTGTTCGGGTCGCAGGTGAGGCTCGCCGACGGCCGCACCGTCACCGCCGACGCGGCGTGGCTGCGCGAGAAAATCCTGAATCCGAACGGCGACCGGCTCGCCGGCGGGGGCAAGCAGGTGATGCCGAGCTTCGCCGGCCGGATCCCGGCGGACGAACTCGGGACGCTGATCGACTTTCTGAAAGCCTATCCGACCTCGAAAGCCGCGGACGCGACACGATGATGAGCTGCGTCAACCTGAAAATTCAGTCGTCGGATCGCAAGGTGCACCGGATCAGCTCTTCGCCCTGCTCGCGGTTTCACACCTCCGATCTGGCCTTGCGTTTTCAGGATCGAGCGCGGGTCCCCTCTCCCGAGCGGGAGAGGGACAGGGTGAGGGATGAGAACGCTCCAGACGAGGCGCGACCTGTCGATGCTTCAAGGGTGTGCTCGATCCTGAGCCTTCTCGTCCCTCACCCCAACCCTCTCCCGCCCGGGAGAGGGGGCCCGTCGCGCTCTGTCGCCAGCGGCGATGTCCGCCTCAGACCTGTGAACATCGCGGCCCGCGGATCGGGGTCGGACGAGCCCGCGAACGTCCTGACGTCCGGCTTCCGACGCTGCCTATCGAGGGCGACACGATGAGCGCATCGGGCAGCATCGGCGGCACCGCCCACCGGGAACCCCACACCCCGGAATCCACGATCGGGCGCAAATCCGACTACCTGCACGCGGAATCGACCCTGCGCTCGTGGTTCCTCACCACCGACCACAAGCGCATCGCGATCCTCTACCTCGCCTCGATCACCGGCTTCTTCGTGATCGGCGCCCTGGCGGCGGGCGTGGTCCGCCTTGCTCTGGTTGTGCCGAACGGCGCGATCATGACCAACGACACCTACAACAAGGCCTTCACCATCCACGGTGTGGTGATGGTCTGGTTCTTCCTGATCCCGTCGATCCCCGCGACCTTCGGCAATTTCCTGATCCCGCTGATGATCGGGGCCAAGGACCTCGCTTTCCCCAAGCTCAACCTGACGAGCTGGTACGTGTTCATGACCGGGGCCCTGTTCACCCTGGTCTCTGTGGTGCTGGGCGGGGTCGATACCGGCTGGACCTTCTACGCCCCGCTCTCGACGGCCTTCTCCAACACCTGGGTGCTGCCGGCGCTGATCGGCGTCACCATCGTGGGCTTCTCGTCGATCCTGACGGGGCTCAACTTCGTGGTCACGATCCACACCATGCGGGCGCCCGGCATGACGTGGTTCAAACTGCCGATCTTCGTCTGGGCGCACTACGCCACGAGCCTGATCTTCCTGCTCGCGACGCCGGTCATCACCACGGCGCTGATCCTGCTGATCGCGGAACGCGCCTTCCATATCGGCGTGTTCGACCCGGCCTATGGCGGCGACCCGGTGCTGTTCCAGCACCTGTTCTGGTTCTACTCCCACCCGGCCGTGTACATCATGGTCCTGCCCGGCATGGGGGTGATCTCCGAGATCGTCCCGGCCTTCGCGCAGAAGAAGCTGTTCGGCTACCGCTTCGTCGCCTACGCGTCGATCGGACTGGCCTCCGTGACCTTCTTCGTCTGGGGTCACCACATGTTCGTCAACGGCCAGAGCGATTTGGCCTCGCTGGTGTTCTCGGGCCTGTCCTTCGCGGTGGCGGTGCCCTCGGCGGTGAAGGTCTACAACTGGACCGCCACGATCCATAAGGGCTCGCTCCGGCTCGATACCCCGATGCTCTACGCGATGGGCTATATCGGCCTGTTCGTGCTCGGAGGCCTCACCGGCCTCTATCTCGCGACGCTCTCGATCAACCAGCACATCCACGCGACCTACTTCGTGGTCGCGCATTTCCACTACATCATGGTCGGCGGCACGGTGCTGGCGTTCCTCGGCGGCCTGCATTTCTGGTGGCCGAAATTCACCGGCCGGATGTACAGCGAGCCCTGGGGCCGGGTCTCGGCGCTGCTGATCTTCCTCGGCTTCAACGTGACCTTCTTCCCGCAATTCATCCTGGGTTACCTCGGGATGCCGCGGCGCTACGCGACCTACCCGGCGGAGTTCCAGCTGCTCAACGTGCTGTCCTCGGCGGGCGCCACGATCCTGGCGGCGGGCTACATCTTCCCGATGCTCTACCTCGTCTATTCCCTCTGGTTCGGCCGGAAGGCGCCCGCCAATCCGTGGAACGCCAAGGGGCTCGAATGGGAGACGGCCTCCCCGCCCCCGACGCACAATTTCCTGTCCCCGCCCGAGGTGCCGCGCATCCCCTACGACTACCCGATCCAGGCCCAGGAATCCCGGGACCAGCACGGATGAGCAAAGGTCTGGCCGACGGCGTCGGGGTCGCGCGCGCGGAGCATTTCGAGAGCGTGGCCCAGCAGCGCGAGGCGGCGACGCTCGGCATCTGGGCCTGGCTGATCACCGAGTTGCTGCTGTTCTCGGCGCTGTTCCTGGTGGCGCTGATCACCCGGATCCAGCATCCCGAAGCGACGATCGCGGCGGCCAAGCACCTCAAGTTCTGGATCGGCGCCACCAACACCGTGGTGCTGATCTGTTCATCGCTCACGATGTCGATGGCGATCGAATTCTCCCGGATGGGCTGGCAGCGCGCCATGGTGCGGGCGATGCTGGCGACCGCGGCGCTCGGGGGCCTGTTCCTCGTCCTCAAGGGCTACGAGTACTACGCCGACTGGGCCGAGCACATGATGCCGTTCCTCAGCGATCGGCCCTTCGCGCTGGCCGAGACGCCGGCGGCGCGGCTGTTCGTGAACCTCTACTACGTCGCAACCCTGCTCCACGCGCTGCATCTGTTCACCGGCATCGCGCTCCTGCTCGGCATGACCTGGATGGCCGCCAAGGCCGGGTTCCTCGCCCGGCACCAGAACTGGATCGAGGTCTACGGCCTGTACTGGCACTTCATCGACCTCGTCTGGATCCTGGCCTTCCCGATCCTCTACGTGGTGAACCGGTAGGATGCGGAACCCCCTCGCGACCCTGAGCGCCGACGACCGCGCCCTGATCCGGCGGCGCCTGCGCACGCCGGTGCTCACCTTCCTGGCGCTGCTGGCGCTTCTGGCCGTCAACGTCACCCTCGGCGCCACCCTCCCCTTCGCGCAGGTCTGGATCGTCGAACTCGCCGTGGTCGCCGTGATGGTGGCGCTGATCCTCCTCGTCTCCATGGAGGTGATCCATGAGCCGCCGCTGATCCGGCTGTTCTCGGGGCTCGGCTTCTTCTGGGTCGCCATCCTGGTCGGCATGACGCTGACCGACTATCTGGCGCGCTGAGCGACGCGAAATCCGTTGTCCGGGCGGCCGAACACTCCTAAACGTCGCCGCTCCCCCGCATAGCCCGGCTGACAGACGATGTGCGAACTGCTCGGCATGAGCGCCAACGTGCCGACCGACATCCGCTTCTCCTTCGCGGGCCTCGCCCGACGCGGCGGCGAGACCGGGCCGCATGCGGACGGCTGGGGGATCAGCTTCTACGACGGGCGCACCTGCCGCAGCTTCCACGAGCCGGAGCCGAGCGCCCGCTCGCAGCTCGCCCGGCTGCTGCGCGACATGCCGATCAAGAGCCGCATCGTCGTCGCCCATGTCCGCAAGGCCAACCGCGGCCGGGTCAGCCTGGAGAACACCCACCCGTTCTCGCGGGAATTGTGGGGCCGCCGCTGGACCTTCGCGCATAACGGACAGCTCAAGGGCGTGAAGCGGCTGCCGCTGGGCGGCTTCATGCCGATCGGCTCGACGGACAGCGAGCACGCCTTCTGCTGGATGCTCGGCCGGCTCCAAGCCCGGTTCCGCGCCCTCCCCCGGCCCGAGACCCTCGACCGGGCCGTGGCCGACCTCGCGGGCGAACTCCACGCCCTCGGCGTGTTCAACATGCTGCTCACCGACAGCCGCACCCTCTACGCCCATTGCGGCAAGCGCCTCTGCTACCTCACCCGGCGGGCCCCCTTCGGCAAGGCCACCCTGATCGACGAGGACTGGCAGGTGGATTTCGCCGAGGAGACCACCGAGCACGACGTGGTGACGGTGATCGCCACCCAGGCGCTGACCCGGGACGAGTGCTGGACCGATCTCGCCCGCGGCGACGTCCTGACCCTGCGCGACGGGGCGATCCGGCTGTTGAGACCGGCCAACTTAGCTTAAGTGTGTTTTGCCTGAGGGTGCATGCCCGCGCCCGATGCGCTAGAACTCCGGTAACAGGAGCGCATCGGCCGGGCTTTCCAACCGGATCGGGCCGACAAGCGCTCCGCCTCGACCCGCCGGGGACCACAGGTCGAGCCACGACGAGTTGACGAGCGCGATACACATGACCCGCGACGACACCGACACCGTCCTGTCCCAGGAGGACGGGACTCGGGATGGCCGCCCGAACCTGGCTCCCGGGATCCGCACGCATCTCGGGGAGCATCTGCGCACCGTCTACGAGCGGATCGGCGAGGAGACGCTGCCGTCCCGCTTCGCCGAGCTGATCGAGAAGCTCGAGGCGGCTTTGCGCGCCCGCGGTGAGGCGATCGAGCCGGAATTCCGCAACGGTCTGCTCGCGGCCGTCCCGTCCCTGCGCGCCTTCGCGCTGTCGCTGACGTCGAACCCCGCCCGTTCGGACGATCTCGTGCAGGACACCCTGCTCAAGGGCTGGCAGCACCGCGCCCGGTTCCAGCCGGGGACGAACCTCAACGCGTGGCTGTTCACGATCCTGCGCAACATCTTCTACTCGGATCACCGCAAGCGGGTGCGCGAGGTCGAGGATCAGGACGGGTCCTACGCGGCCCGGCTCGCCACCGCCCCGCACCAGGGTGACCGGCTGGACGTCGAGGATCTGCAATCGGCGCTGGCCAAGCTGCCGCCGGATCAGCGCGAGGCCCTGGTCCTGGTCGGCGCCGAGGGCGTCTCCTACGAGGAGGCTGCCGCCATCATGGGCTGCAAGGTCGGCACGGTGAAGAGCCGCGTCAGCCGCGCCCGTGGCAGGCTCGCGGAGCTGCTGGGCTACGACGAGGAGGATCTCGGCTCCGACCGCTTCATCCAGTCGGCGATGCCCAAGGACGCGTGAGGGCTCAGCCGGCTGCATCCGGCGTTCCACAAAAAAAGATGCATCCGATTCCGGGGGTCGGGCGTTACCGGCCCGAGCTTCGCTGCGCCTGCGTGGCGAAACACCACGGAACGGAGATGTCCCGCATGACCTTCAAGACCCTTATCGCCGCCTCGGCCCTCGTCCTGTCGCTTCCGCTGGCCGCCCAGGCCCAGGGCACGATCCCCGGCGCCGAGCGCGGCGCGGCGGCGGGTGCCGATGCGGCCGGCCCGATCGGCGGCATCGTCGGCGGCGCGGTCGGTGCGGCCACCGGCACGGTGGGCGGCATCCTCGGCGTCGACATGGCCCCGCGCTTCCGCAGCTATGTCCGCGAGCGCAATGTCCGCTCCTACGACTATGACGGCCGCGTCGCCGTCGGCACCACCCTGCCGGCTTCGGGCGTGACCTATTACGACGTGCCCAACGAGTACCGCGTGCAGCCGGGCTACCGCTACACCGTGGTGAACGATCGTCCGGTGCTGGTCGATCGCGGCCACCGCATTGTCGAGGTCATCGACTAAGACCCCGGGCCGGTCTTGCGCTGGCCCAAGTGCCCCCGGAGCCCGGCTCCGGGGGCATCTTCATAGCCGCGGCCGTCGGCGCAACGCTTCATCCGTCCGGCCGTTGAGAGATGGCCCGAGCCGTGAGGCGATCATGAGCGACGCACCCACCGATCCGAAAACCACTCTGCCGGAGCCCGTGCGCGACCACCTCGGGCAGCAGCTGCGCGGCGTCCTGCCGGTGGGGTCCGACAAGCCCCGCTTCCTCGGCGATGATCCCGTGCCGGATGCCTTCGAGCCGCAGATCCGCCGGCTCGAGACCCGGCTGAAGACCCACGAGGAGGGGACCGAAGCCGTCGGTCATGCCCTCGACCAGATCCTCGATGCCCTCGGCGTCAAGCCGGACGAGACCGACAAGCCCAAGGGCTGAGGCGGCACCGGGCGCCTGCACCGGTGTCAGACGCGCGGCTTCTCGGCCAGCAGGTCGCGGATCTCGGAGAGAAGCTTCACGTCGGCCGGCATCGCGTCGGGCTTCTTGGCCTCGGCGGTCTGCAGGCGGTTCATCGCCCGGATCACTAGGAACAGCACGAAGGCGACGATCAGGAAGTTCAGGGTCAGGGTCAGGAACTGGCCGTAACCGATGACCGCGCCATGCTTCTTGGCATCCGCATAGGGCAGGCCTGCCTGCACCTTCGACGAGAGCGGGATGTAGTAGTTCGAGAAGTCGAGCCCGCCGGTGATCGCGCCGATCACCGGCATGAAGATGTCTTGGACCGCCGACGTCACGATGGCCCCGAAGGCCGCGCCGATGATCACGCCGACCGCGAGATCGACCACGTTCCCGCGCAGCGCGAACGTCTTGAAATCCCCGAGCATCCGCCAGCCCCCGCCCGCTTGATACCGCCAAGATAGAGGACGGCTCCGCGAAGGCCAGCGCCTATTCCGATGCCGGTCGGCCGGCCGTGGCTAGGGCGGGCCGGTCCTCGCCCAAGGTGGCGAGTTCCGCCTTGACCCGGCGGCGATACTGGGCGGCCACCACCGGGATGGTCAGCAGATAGCCCCCGCTCACCGCGACGAGCGCCTCGAACGGGTAGCTGATCAGGATGCCGAAGGCCGCGACCCCGAACAGGAAGATCGGCAGGACGAGGCTGCGCGGCACCCGCTTGCCCATGGTCTTGCCCGAATAGGTCGGGACCGTGGAGACGACCAGCAGCGCGATGCACAGCACGTAGATCAGGACCGCGGGCGCCGCCCAGGTCTCGATGCCGAAGCCCAGGAAGTGCAGGTAGAGCGGCAGCATCGCGGTGAGCGCCCCCGCGGGCGCCGGCATGCCGACGAAGAAGTCCTTCTTCCATTCCGGCCGGTTCGGATCGTCGAGCATCGCGTTGAAGCGGGCGAGCCGCAGCGCCATGGCGATGGCGAAGATCAGCGCGACGATCCAGCCCATCGATTTCAGGTGGAACAGCACGAAGCCGTAGAGGATGAGCGCCGGGGCGCAGCCGAAATTCACGAAGTCGGCGAGGGAATCGAGCTCCGCGCCGAAGCGCGACGTGCCCTTGAGCAGCCGCGCCACCCGCCCGTCGATGCCGTCGAGCACGCCCGCCACCACCACGGCGATGACGGCGGGCTCGAATTTGCCCTCGAAGGCGAGCCGGATCGCCGTGAGCCCGAGGCAGAGCGCCATCAGGGTGATCATGTTGGGCGCGATCATCCGGAACGGCACCGGCTTGAACCGGCGCGGCCGCGGCTCGTTCGGATCGGGCGCGAAGGGCGGGAAGAGATCGTCCATGGCCTCAGATCCGCTTGAACAGGCGCTCCGGGCCCCCGCCGAGATCGGCCAGCACCGTCTCGCCGGCCACCGCCTTCTGGCCGAGCCCGACCAGCACGGTCGACCCGGCCGGCAGGTAGACGTCCACCCGCGATCCGAAGCGGATCAGGCCGAAGCGCTCGCCGACGCCGAGCACGTCGCCCGCCGAGACGAACCCGACGATGCGCCGGGCCACGAGGCCGGCGATCTGCACCACGCCGACGCGCTTCGGCTGGCCGGCATGGGTCGTCTCGATGACCATGCCGTTGCGCTCGTTGTCGTCGCTGGCCTTGTCGAGCTCGGCGTTGAGGAACAGGCCCGGCGTGTAGTGGATCTGGCCGATCCGGCCGGCCACCGGCACCCGGTTCACGTGGCAGTCGAACACATTCATGAACACCGAGACCCGTAGCGTGGGCACCTGCGGCAGGTCGAGCTCGGGCGGCGGCAGCACGGTGGCGATGAGGTTCACGCGCCCGTCGGCGGGCGAGATCACGAGTCCGTCCGCCACCGGGGTGACCCGCTCGGGATCGCGGAAGAAGTAGCAGACCCAGAGGGTGAGGATCAGGAAGATCCAGCCGAAGAACTGGGAGAAATAGCCCGCCAGGACCGTCAGCACGATGCCGATCAGGATGAAGGGATAGCCCTCCTTGTGGATCGGCACGAGCGTCCGGCGGATCGTCTCGATCAGGTCGGTCATGGGTTCTTCGGACTCGAGGGAACCGCCGGCAGGCGGACGTGTCGGACGGGCGGATGGCAGTCCGCCGGGCCGCCGTCAACTTTCCAGGGGTCGCGGATCGCCGCGGGACGTCGCGCCCGCCCCTGCCGGGTTCCGCTTCGTCGGGCACCGATTCGGGCGCGCGGACCTCCCGCCACGCGTCATCGTCCCCGCGCGCCGGTGGCGCCGGGGGCATGGCCCGGGAGCGAACACGAGGGACGCGGGACGCCGCGGGAACCCAGGTGTCGGCCAAAGTCGCGCGGGATCCGATCCCCGCGGCGCCCCGCGGCATCGACCGGGCGCCTGCCCCGGCCGGTGCCGTCTTTCTCGTCGCGGCGTCTCCAGCGCCCCGGTCCTGCGACTCCCTGTTCGCGGTCTCGGGCGAGGCCCAGGCACGCCGTGCCCGCACCTCCGGAACCCGCATCAGCGCCGTGGCCTTCCAGCCGCCCCCCGCCTCGTAGTGGGCGGGTCCGCAGGTCGCTCAGGGTCGGCCCAGAGGCGGGTCGGCGCGGGGGCATTTCCTCGACCCCGCCGGGCAAACTGCCGCCCGGTCTCACGCCCGCTTCCGAGACACGCCCCGCACCGGTCCGCCGCCCGGGGCGATGGCGGCTGAAAGCCACCGACGCGGGCGCCGCCCCGCCCCGGACCCGCCCGGTCAGCCACCGGGCGGGCCCCCGAAGGACGCCCCGGGATCGCTCCCGGGCCGCCGCGGACAGGTGCGGTCAGGAAGCACAAAATAGGAACATTGTCAAGGCGCGGGCGGCGCGACACACGCTGCCGTGCGCCATTTCCCTCTGTCCGCCCGCGGCGCTCCGGAAGGACGGGCGGCTGGACCGGACCGCCGGTCCACCTCCGGAGATCCGGCCTGCGTGCCCGATCAATCCGCCCGTCGGAGCCGGCTCGCGAAGAAGCCGTCGAGGCCGCCGCGGGCGTTCGGCACCTCCGCCAGGTGGCACGGCAGGGTGCGCAGGTCGCCGTTGCCGTCGATCAGAGCCGCGGCGCCACCGACCTCCTCGGGCCGGACCGGCACCCGCGTGAACCGGGAGTCGCGGGCCAGGAAGGCCGCGATCTGCGCCTCGCCCTCCTCCGGCTCCAGCGAGCAGGTGCAGTAGACGAGAAGCCCGCCCGGCCGCACCAGCCCGGCCGCGTGGTCGAGGAGCCTGGCCTGGAGCGCGGCGAGTCGCCCGATATCGGCCTCCACCTTGGTCCAGGCCACGTCGGGGTGGCGCCGGATCGTCCCGGTGGCCGAGCACGGCGCGTCGAGCAGGACCGCGTCGTGGTCCCGCGGCTCCAGGGTGAGGGCGTCGGCCACCACGATCTCGACCGCGAAGCCGAGCCGCGCGACGTTCTCGCGCAGGCGTTCCAGCCTCGGCGCGGACCGGTCGACGGCGGTGACCTGAGCGCCGGTGGCGGCGAGCTGCAGGGTCTTGCCGCCGGGCGCCGCGCAGAGGTCGAGGACGCGGGTTCCGGGCTGCGGCGCCAGGAGGCGGGCCGGGAGCGCCGCGGCGGCGTCCTGGACCCACCACGCCCCTTCCTGGAAGCCGGGGAGGTCGGGGATCGCCGGGCCGTTCTCCGGCAGGCGCAGGGAGCCGGTCGGCAGGGTGACGGCGCCGAGACGCTCCGCCCAGTCGGCGGTGTCGCGCAGCGGGGTCAGGTCGATGGCGGCCCCGGCGAGATGGGCGCGGGCGATCGCCGCCGCGCGCTCGGGCCCGTAGGCCGCGACCCAGCGGCGGGCGAGCCAGTCCGGCGTGTTGACCGCCAGGGCGTCGGCGTCCGCGGCCAGGATCGCGTCGCGCTCCCGGGCGATCCGGCGCAGCACCGCGTTGACCAGCCCGGCGAGATGGGCCGTGCGGGTATCCCCCTTGGCGAGCCGCACCGCGAGGTCGACGGCGGCATGGTCGGGGACCGCGAGGTCGAGGAGCTGGGCGGTCGCGGTGGCCAAAAGGGCCGTGAGCTGCGGCTTGGCCGCGGGCAGCCCGCGCTCCAGCCGCGCGGCCAGGGCGGCGCGGATCAGCCCGTAGCGGCGGAAGGTCGCCACCGCGATGGCCCGCGCCAGCCCGGCATCGGCCGGCGCCAGCGCCTCGGCGCGGATCGCCTGGGCGAGGGCGTCGTCGAGGGCGGGGGGGCGCTCCTGGCCGATCAGGGCCGCGACCGCCTGCATCGCCGCGCGGCGCGCGCCCAGGCCTGCCGTATCCGGCCCGGTCTCGCCCGTCGAAGCTTCCTTCCGCGTGTTGCGGCCTGTGTCCCGCGATGCCACTTCTGCTCCAGATCCAACGTCTTCTGGGCCTACGCCCTCACACTCGAGCGAGCGCGATGCAAGAGCCGACCGCACAAGACCCGCACAGGCAGGATCCGGACGGACCGGAGGCCGGCGACGGCACGGCCCCGCCCCGCGCGCTCAGCCCGGCGGCGCAGCGCGCCCTGGCCGAGGCCGCCGAGCGCCGCGCGGCGATCGACGCCCGGGCCGCCGAGATTAGCGCCCGCCCCGAGCGCCAGGGGCGCGGCGGCCTGGAGCCGGTGCGCTACGACGACTGGGAGGTGAAGGGCCTCGCGGTCGACTTCTGAGGACGGCGCAGGGGCCGGCGCACCGGTCCGGCCCTATTCGGCCGGGACCGCCAGCGGCGGGCCGGCCTCGGTCCGGGCCTCCGCCGCACCCGCCCCGAACCGCCGGTACCAGAGCCCGGTCAGGATCGGCACGAGGATCGAGGTGACGATGATGCAGATCGTCACCAGCACGGTGGCGGTCTGCGCGGCCGGGGCGAAGTGCGGGGCGACGGCGGCGATCGCCAGCGGGTTGGCGGCGGCGGCCCCGGCCGTCGAGGAGGCCGCCAGCCCCGCCGTGCCGGTCCCGCCCCCGATCGCCCGGTCGGCCAGGATCAGCGGGATGCCGGTCAGGACGATCACCGCCAGCGCCAGCACGATGCCGAGCCCCGCGAGCGGCGAGAGCAGGTTGCTGAGGTCCACGGTGTTCCCCAGCGCGAAGGCGAAGAACGGGATCATCAGCTGGCCGCCCGGGGCGAACAGGGCCCGGAGCTTCGGGTCGAGGTTGCCGAGCGCGAAGCCGACGAGGAAGGGCAATACCGCGCCCGCGAAGATCTGCGGCTCGAAATGCGCCGCCCCGGAAGCCCCGAGGATGATCATGCTCATCAGCGGGCCGGATTCGATCGACGTGAGGATGAAGGCGCCGGCCTCCTCGCGGCTGCCGTAGGTCTGCATCAGCGAGGCGTAGAGGCCGCCATTGGTCATATCCATCGCGCAGACGATCGCCAGGATCGACAGGCCGGCGAAGAAGCCGGTCTGGATCCCCTCGGGCGGGATGAACAGCCCGGCCACCAGCACGATCGCCCAGGCGGCGACCAGCTTGGTCGCCACCAGCGTGCCGGACTTGCGCAGCACCGTCCCGGTCGCCCTCAGGCTGACCGAGGCGCCCATGCAGAAGAACCAGACCGCCAGGATCGGGATCACGCCGGTCATGATCCCCTGCGTGAAGCCCTTGAAATAGGCCGGGGACCCCGGCGCGAAGGTCCTGCACAGGGCTCCGAGCAGCAGCGGCACCAGCATCAGGCCGCCGGGAATCCTGTCGATCGCCGCCTTGATCTGCATGGCGCGCATCCTCCCGATCCGGATCGCTCGCCGGCGCATCGGACCCGGGCGGGTTCGCGGGCGCCGCCCCGGTCCGCGCCTCTGTCGGGCGTCTGTCGAACCGGTGCGTCATCCTGTCGGGGCCCGGTGCGGGCCGTCAAGCGGCACGCCGTCGGGCACGGAACGTCCGGCGCGGAACGTAGAGCCTCCGGGCCCGTTGAGCGGATTCACCCGGAGGAGGCGAGCATGGCGACAACGGTATCGGCGCGCAGCGCGGTCGCGGGACCGCACGGCGCGATCACCCTGGCCCGCGGCGAGCGGCTCGGGATGCGGATGTGGCGGGCGGAGGAGCCGAACGCCGACAAGCCGATGACCAAATCGGCCTACGAGACCGTCGGCTACGTGGTCAGCGGCCGGGCGGAGCTCGTCCTGGAGGGCGAGACCCTCGCCCTCGCTCCGGGCGATTCCTACTGCGTGCCGGCGGGCGCCGCGCACACCTACCGGATCCTGGAGACGTTCACGGCCGTCGAGGCGACCGCGCCGCCGGCCGGCTGAGGCCCGCGGGCCTCAGTGGGTCATGTAGACCTGCGTGCCGACATCGACCCGCGCGTAGAGGTCGACCACGTCCTGATTGTACATCCGGATGCAGCCATAGGACGCGTAGGTGCCCACCGAACTCGGCCGGTTGGTGCCGTGGATCGCGTATTCGCCGCCCGCGAGGGTCATGGCCGCCGCACCCATCGGATTGTGCGGCGAGCCGCCCGCGATGAGGTTCGGCAGGCGCGGGTTGTCGCGCTTCACCTCCGCGGGGGGCGACCAGGCGGGGGCGACGTACTTGCCGTCGATCGGCTTCGTGCCGAACCACTGCTTGCCGGGCCGGCCCACCGCCACGGGGTAGCGGATCGCCGTGCCGTCGCCGTTCACGAGATAGAGCTTGCGCTGCGACACGCTGATCACCACCGAGCCCGGCGCGACACCGTTCTGGAACGGCACGACCTCGCGCGCCTGCGCCGTTTGAAGACAACCGGCCAGCATCGCGCCGGCCAAACCGAATACAGCCGCCACCCGACCCGACATCACTACGATCCTCGACAAGCAAGAGTTGACGCGGGCAAGTAATCCGCGGCCGAGCTTACCGTTCCAAGAATAGCTATGGTTGATGTGGGGTCAGCGTGCCGCATCCGTGAGGCACGGTAAAAGAGCAACCACGATCGACGGCGCGGGGGCGCGGCGGGGCCGCTCGGCCGCCCCTCAGCGCTCGTAGAGCGTGCTGCCCCGCTTGTCCTCGGGCTGCCAGCCGTGGCGCTCCAGCTCCGGGTCGAGATGCTCCTCCACCGGGTGTCCGACGCAGAGATAGGCCACGAGCCGCCACGTCTCCGGCACCGCCAGGATCGCCGAGACGGTCTGCGGCTCCAGGATCGAGACCCAGCCGACGCCGAGGCCGCGCGCCCGGGCGGCGAGCCAGAAGCACTGCACCGCCCCCACCACCGAATAGGCCAGGGTCTCCGGCATGCTGGCCCGTCCGAGCCCGAGGCCGGTCTCGGTCGCCGCGTCGCAGAAGACGGCCAGATGGACCGGCGCCTCCCGCAGGCCGGCGAGCTTGAGGCCGCGATACCGGGCGGCGCGGTCCGCATCGTAGCCTGCGGCCGCGGCGGCGTTGCAGCCGGAGAAGTTGTCGGACACCGCGCGGCGCCGCACCGGATCCGAGACGCGCACGAACCGCCAGGGCCGGCTGTTGCCGACCGACGGCGCCCGGTGGGCCGCCGTCAGGCAGGTGCGCAGGCACGCCTCGTCCACCGGATCCGTCCGGAACCGGCGCACGTCGCGGCGCCACGCGAACAGCGCGTCGAGGTCGTGCAGGAAGGCGTCGTCGAAGGCGGGCGGGCCCATGATGCCGGTGGCATACCCGCTTCCCGGGCCCAACGGGAAACAGAAAAAAGGCCGCCCGGAGGGGCGGCCTGAAGTCTTGGGTCTCGAAACCTCGGAGTGCCGGATCCTGGGATCCCGAACGGCGGCCGATGGCTGGGGAGCTGGGTGTCGGGCGCCGGCCGGGCAGGACCCGGCGAGGTTCGACGTCTGTTGTCGCGCGGCAACGCGGCCTGCAAAAGGCGCGAATCTGGCCAAACCATGTTTTTTGTCGCTTGGGCGTGTCTCGCAGGTCACGGCGCGGGGCGGCCGTCACCCTTGCGGGCCGCTGCGGCGAAGCCCATCATCCGGCAAAGGAACGATGCACGGGAGTGGTGATGACCGAAAGGACGAGCGCCGGGCCGAGGCCCGACGAGGCGGCGGGGCATGTCATTCCCTTCCCCGCCCGCGCGGCTCCTCCACAGGTCGCCTTCAACCGGGATGAGCTGCGCACGATCTTCAACCTCTATGGCCGGCAGGTGGCCGCGGGCGAATGGCGCGACTACGCCCTCGACTTCCGCCGCGACAGGGCGGTGTTCTCGATCTACCGCCGCGCCTCCGAGATGCCGCTCTACCGGATCGAGAAGGATCCCAAGCTTGCCCGCCGCCAGGGGGCCTACGCGGTCATCGCCGCGAGCGGCCAGATCCTGAAGCGCGGCTCGGAACTCGCCCGGGTCATCGCCGTGCTGGAGCCGGCGCCCAAGGCGGTCTGACCGGCGGTCTGCCCCCGCACAGCATCCCGCTCCGCCCCTCAGGACAGGGGCATCCGCCGGACGGTCGCGGCGATCTCGGCCACGACCTCCGGCGGCAGGGGACGGATCGGCCGCGGCGGCTCGGCGCGGCACAGGCCCAGGATATCGGCCAAGGCGTAGACCACCCGCAGGCTGGAATGGGTCCGGAACAGCGTCCAGAGCGGCTCCAGTTCCGCGTTCAGGGTGCGCGCCCGGTCCGTGTCGCCGGCCTCCACGGCCCGGACGATCGCGCGGCAGGTCCGGGGGAACAGGCCGCCCGCCACGCTGTACCATGCCGTGCCGCCGGCGATCAGCGCCTCGGTCGCGTTCCAGTCGCCGCTGAAGCCGAGGGGGAAGCCCGCCGGGACGGTTGCCTGCAGGGCGGCGACACCGGCCGCGGCGTCGGCCGGGGCCGGCGCGGCGCATTTGGCGGCCACGATCCCGGGACGGCGGGCGAGCCGGCCGATCAGCGCCGGCGTGAAGCGGAAATGCGTGGTCGCGGGGTTGTCGTAGAGGACGAGGGGTAATCCGCCCGCCTCCGCCACGGCTGCGAAGTGCGCCTCGACCTCGGCCTCGGTCAGCGGCGTGTAGGAGACGGGGGCGAGCAGCCCCGCATCCGCGCCGGCCGCCCGTGCGTCCTGCGCGAGGCGGATGGCCTCGTCGGTGCGCAGGGCGCCGATGCCGACCAGGAGCGGTACCCGGCCGCCCACGGCCTCGCGGGCGATCGCCACCGCCCGGCGGCGCTCGTCGCGGCTCAGATACGCGTAGGTCCCGGTGCTGCCGAGCAGGCCGATCGAATCGACCCCGGCGGCCACGAGGGGCTCCAGCAGGCGTTGCAGGGCTCCGGCATCGACCCGACCGTCGGCGTCGCTCGGGGTGATCGGGAAGGCGGAGAGGCCGGAAAGGCCGGAGAGCGCGGGCATGGCCCGAGCTTAGCGCATCCGGTCGGTGCGGCGAGGCAAAAAGAAACCCCGGCGGTTGCCCGCCGGGGTTTCTGTCAACGGTCGGTTCTTGCGGCTTAGCGGCGGTCGCCGATCAGGCTCAGCAGGAACTGGAACATGTTGATGAAGTCGAGATAGAGGGTCAGGGCGCCGTTCACCGACATCTTGGCCGCCATCTCACCGTCGAAGCCGCCGTAGAGATACATCTCCTTGAGCTTCTGCGTGTCGTAGGCGGTCAGCCCCGCGAAGATCAGCACGCCCAGCACCGAGATGGCGAACTGGAGGGCCGACGAGGCGAAGAAGATGTTCACCAGCGACGCGAGGATGATGCCGATCAGGCCCATCATCAGGAACGAGCCCATGCCCGAGAGGCTACGCTTCGTGGTGTAGCCCCAGAGGCTGAGCGAGCCGAAGGCCGCCGCCGTGATGAAGAACACCTGGACCACGCTGCCACCGGTGAAGACCAGCAGGAGCGAGGACATCGAGGCGCCCATCACCGCCGCGAAGGCGAAGAACATCGTCCGCGCGGAGGAGGCCGACATCCGGTCCATCCGCATGGAGAAGACGAAGATGAACGCCAGCGGGGCGAGCATCAGGACCCACTTCAGCGGGCTGAGATAGAGGGTCTGACCGAACGGGGTCAGGATCGGGCGGGTGCCCTGGTAGGCCGCCACGGAGGCCATGTTCAGGCCGAGCGCGACGAGACCCGAGATGCCAAGCCCGACGACCATGTTGTTGTAGACGCCGAGCATGAAGGTGCGCAGGCCCTGGTCGACTTCGACCTGGGTGCCGGCGTAGCCGGTCGGCTGCTGGGCGCCGTACCGGAAGGGGCTATTCTCGAATGCCATGGGAGTTTCCTTGCGGAGGCTCTCTCAGCGTGGTGTTCGGGCGAGGCCCACGCAGGACCTCTGGCGCCAGGCTGGCGCCTCGGTCAGGAATATGTTGCGCCCGCGTCCTGGACACAAGTCCCCGGCCACGGTTGCGGCCCGGGTTTTCCGTGTCCGGAGGATGTATTTTTGTCCATCCGGGCAGGGATTAAAATGCATTTCCTGCTGCAAAGCGTGTCGTTCGACTGACGGTTGCCGGGATGCAGGTGTTTCGATAGCCGTGCGAGCAGTCTTAACGGTTTCCTGATGCCACCCGCGGCAGCGCCCGCGCCGGTTTGTCCGGCGCGGGCCGACCGCCGCCCGTCCGCAGGGTTCCGGCGGACCGGACGTCCAGGGCTCAGTGCGCGGCCCTGCGGGCGAAGGCGCGGCCCAGGCTCAGCAGCATCAGCTCGGCGGCGACCTGCACCTCGGCCGGCATATCGTCGGTGAGCGTCTCCTTGAGCGCGATCGCCAGGTCGGCCGCGCGCTCCAGCGGGGCGCCCCCCGAAGGAGGCCTGCCCAGGACGTAGCGATCGCCGCCGTCCCGGATCTCCGTGATGTCCATCAGGATCCCGTGCGAGCGGACCGGCTGGCCGGCCGCGTCCCGATGCGTCCGTCCGCGGCTGAGGAGCCATCGCACCGAGCCGTCCGTCTTGAAGACGCGGTACTCGGCCAGCACCAGTCCACCGGACCGGACGGCCCGGAGCATGTGGTCCATCAGCCAGGTCATGTCCTGCGGATGCACCGCGGCCAGTGCCATCGGTCCGCTGATCGGGCGATTGGCGAGGTCGGGGGTGCCGGTCAGCAACATGGCCGCGCCCTCATCGTAGACGACACGGCCGCCGACATGGTCCCATTCCCAGGCACCCACGACGCACGAGGCTTCGAGGGCGGCACGGAGACGCTCCGTATCCTCCCCGTAGCCATCGATGACGGTAATGCCCATGACGGTTGGTCCTCTGGTCGGCCGGAGCCCGAACGTCTTTCTCCGTACCAATATATCACACAAATGACAAAGAGTTCACTTGCGGATAAAGTTGCGGTCGGGCACTCCGCGGTGCTGTGGGTCGATTTGCGCCTTCCTGGAGATGTTCGAGGGTCGGTCATGGATGAGAACGGGC
The DNA here is from genome assembly GCF_003254375.1 of Methylobacterium sp. XJLW. Taxonomy (NCBI): domain Bacteria; kingdom Pseudomonadati; phylum Pseudomonadota; class Alphaproteobacteria; order Hyphomicrobiales; family Methylobacteriaceae; genus Methylobacterium; species Methylobacterium sp. XJLW. The sequence continues at coordinate 5,644,317 of NZ_CP016429.1, forward strand.
TCGAACGTCTGCGCATGATTGCCGGCGCGAAAGCGGACACTGCGTCGTCCCAAGCCCTCATTCGAATCGCGCAGTCCCTCGATCTTCCGATCGAGGCGTTCTACCAGCCGGATCGGTGCGGCCCCGCCACGCGGCCGGCGATCGATTGGGAGACGGAGCGGCTCCTGGCTCTGGTGAAGGTCCATCTCCGCCAGCTCGATCCGGCGGCGCGCCGACGCTTCGGCGAGGCGGTCCTCGGGATGGTCGGCTCGGAACCGGCCGAGGGCTGACGCCGCCGGCGGCAAAGGCTGGAGACCCCGGAAACATGGCGATACGGGCGACGGCGAAGCCGGACGATTGGAAGCGCCTGCCCTTCGCGGCGATGTCCCCGATCCCCTATCGCGCGGCCTTCGACCCCGCCCAATTCGCGGAGCTGGCGAAGGGGCTGCGTCCGGAGGTGATGGAAGACAAGTGGTTCATCTATCTCGACGGACTCGATCTCTGCTTCCACCGGAGCTGGACCGGCCTCGGCGTCTACCGGGTCGGATTTGAGCGGCACGGCGAGACATACCGCGTCGTGTCGGCCCTGTGCGCGGAGCCGATGCTCGCGACGCACGGAGCCGAGTATCAGGCGCGGTGTCTCGATTTCCTGGTCGAGAACCTCCTGCTCGGCGGCTCCAAGCCGTTCCCCCGGCCTGCGGACGTCGCGGAGAGTGCGCCCGGGGCGTTCCAGCACGGCTTTTCGGGAAGCGGCTATCGCGAGGTGCCCGTCGTGCGACGGCCCTGGTGGACATTCTGGCGCTGACGGCGGCCCGTCGGGTCTGAGCGCCCGGGCGGTCCTCCCGGGACCGGGAGGCGCTCCTCAGATCTGCCGCAGATACGGCGCCGGCTTCTGCCCCAGGATCCGCCAAGTGCCGGCGAGCCCGAGGAGGATCGCCAGCGCGACGGCGGCCGTCGCCGCCACCAGCGCGCCCGACAGGTCGAGGCGGAAGTCGAGGTGCATGACCTTGGCGACGATCACCCACCCTGCGAGCGTCCCGGCCATGAGGCCGAACAGGGCCGTGGCGAGGCCCAGGGCGGCGTATTCGAGGGCGTAGGCGGCGAGCAGCCGCGACCGGCGCGCGCCCAGCACCTTGAGCACCACGGCATCGTAGAGCCGCGCCCGGTGCCCGGCCGCGATGGCGCCGGCCAGAACGAACAGGCTCGCCAGGACCGCCACCGCGCTCGCCCCCCGGATCGCCAGGACCAGCCGGCCGACGAGGTCGCCGATCGCGTCCAGCGCGTCCTTGACCCGCACGGCGCTCACCGACGGGAAGGTCTTGGCGACGTCGCGCAGGATGTGGTTCTCGGCGGCCGCGTCGGTGCCGCCCGGTAGCGTCAGCGTGGCGAGGTCGGAATGCGGCGCGCCGCGGAAGGTCCCCGGCGAGAACACCATCACGAAGTTGATGCCGAGATTGCGCCACTCCACCCGGCGCAGGTTGAAGATCGTCGCGGTGAGGTCGCGGCCGAGCACGTTCACCGTCACGGTGTCGCCGAGCTTGAGGCCGAGCTGGCGGGCGAGGTCGGCCTCGAAGGAGACCAGCGGCTTGGCGCCCTGCTCGGCGCTCCACCACGCGCCTTCGGTGAGGCTCGAGCCCTCCGGCACCGTGTCGGCGTAGGTGATGCCCCGGTCGCCGTCGAGCACCCAGGCGGCATCCTCCGGGGGCCGGATCTTGCTGGCCGGCACGCCGTTCAGGGCGACGATCCGGCCGCGCATCATCGGCACGTCCTCGATCTTCCCGTTCGGGGCGGCGCGCGCCAGGAACTCGCGGAACTGGGCGGCGTCCCGCGAGGGGATGTCCAGGAAGAAGAGGTTCGGCGCGCGGGCCGGCAGGGTCGCGCTGATCGTCCGGCGGACATTGGCGTCGATCAGGCTGAGCGTCACGAGGAGCGTCACGCCGAGGCCCAGCGACAGGACGATGGCGGGCGTCAGGGCCCCTGGCCGGTGGAGGTTGGCGAGCGCCATCCGGGGCGCGGGCCAGCTTGGATGCGGCAGGCGGCGGGCGAGCGCCATCAGGCCGAGGGCCACCCCGTGCAGCAGGCCGAAGGCGATGGCGGCCGCCGCGATGAAGATCAGCGCCACGCGCCGGTCGAAGGCGGTGACCACCGACAGGCCGACCAGCGCCGCGAGGCTCAGGCCCAACCAGATCCGGTAGCGCCAGCGCGGCCTCACCCGTGCGGGATCGACGGTGTCGCGGAACAGGCCGGAGACCGGCACGTCGTGGGCGCGGCCGAGCGGGGTGATCGCGAAGGCGAAGGCGGTGAGGAGCCCGTAGGCGGCCGCGAGCGCGAGTTCGCCCGGGGCGAGCGTCGGGTTCAGGGGCAGCGGCAGGTCGGCGGAGAACAGCGCGTCGAGGAGGAAGGGCAGGCTCGCGCCGATCGCGAGCCCGATCAGGGTGCCGATCCCGGCGATCAGCATCACCTGCGTCAGGTAGAGGGCGACCACCTGCGAGCCGGGCGCGCCGACGCTCTTGAGGGTCGCGATCGAGGCCCGCTTGCGCTCCACGAAGGCGTGGACGGCATTGCCGACGCCGACGCCGCCGACGATCAGCGCGGTGAGCCCGACCAGGGTCAGGAACTGCGTGAAGCGCTCGATGCTCTTGGCGAAGCGCGGGTCGGCGTTGCTGCGCGAGCGGACCTCCCAGCCCGCCTCCGGCGTCGCGGCACGGATCCGGGCCTGCGCGGCGTCGAGATCGGCATCCGGCGTGCCCGGCGGCAGGAGGATCCGGTAGCTCCAGCGGTTGAGGCTGCCGGGCTGGACGAGACCGGTGGCGCGCAGCGTCGGCTCGGAGATCATCAGCCGCGGCCCGAAGCCGATGCCGCCGGCGATCTTGTCGGGCTCGGACACGATGGTCCCGCGGATCGCCACCTTGTGCCCGGCCAGCGCGATCCGGTCCCCGACCTTGACGTCGAGGCGCGTGAGCAGGGCCGGGTCGGCGAGCGCCCCCGGCACCCCGTCCCGTTCGGCCAGCCGGTCGGCGAGGCGGCCCGGCGGGTCGGTGGCGAGGTCGCCCGCCGCCGGATAGGTGGCCGGGTCGACGGCCTTCAGCTCGACGAGGGCCGCGTCGCCGCTCTCCGCCACCGCCATGGCCCGCAGGGAGGCGACGCTATCGAGCCGGCCTTCCCGCGCCAGGGCCTGCCGCTCGGCGTCGGTGGCCTCGCGGTTGATCAGGTTGTAGGCGAGGTCGCCGCCGAGGATCCGCCGCCCCTCCCGGCCGAGCCCGTCTGAGAGCGAGCGCGAGATCGACGCCACGCCCGCGATCGCCGCGACGCCCAGCGCGATGCAGGCGAGGAACACCGCGAAGCCCGTGAGGCCGGCGCGCAGTTCGCGGAGCGCCAGCCGCAGGATGAGCGGGAGGCGGCGGGGCCCGGGGGCCGGTCGGGTGATCGTGCCGTGCATCAGGCGGTCACCGCTTCCTCGATCCGGCCCGAGCGCAGGCGTACCGTGCGGTCGCACAGGCGGGCGAGGCCATTGTCGTGGGTGACGAGCACCAGGGTCGCGCCGCGGTCGCGCTTCAGCCGGAACAGGAGATCGACGATCTGCCGGCCGGTGGCCTCGTCGAGGTTGCCGGTGGGCTCGTCGGCCACGAGGATCGCCGGATCCGGGGCGACCGCCCGGGCAATGGCGACGCGCTGCTGCTCGCCCCCCGAGAGCTGCGCCGGGTAATGGTGCAGCCGGTGCCCGAGGCCCACCGCCTCCAGCTCGGCGCGGGCCCGCTCGTGGGCGCCGGGCCGGTCGGCGAGTTCCAGCGGCAGCGCCACGTTCTCCAGCGCCGTCATGGTCGGCACGAGGTGGAAGGCCTGGAACACGATGCCGATGCGCCGGCCCCGGAAGCGGGCGAGCGCGTCCTCGTCGAGGCGGACGAGATCGGTCTCCTCGATGACCACGCCGCCGGAATCGGGCCGCTCCAGCCCGGCCATGACCATCAGAAGCGTCGACTTGCCGGAGCCGGACGGACCGACGAGCCCCACAGCCTCGCCGCGGTCGACGGTGAGCGAGATGCCGCGGAGGATGTGGACCCGGGCGGCGCCGCGGCCGAGGCTGAGATCGATGTTCGACAGCGCGATCGCCGGATCGCGCAGCACCTTGCCTTGGCTCACGGGCGAGCCGATCTGTGGGCGATGACGAGCATGGCGCGCGAGGTCCTCGGTTGGCTGCGAACTTGGCTGCACGGGCCGCAGGGGCACCGCGATATGGGATCCGCATTGGGGCCGCGCCATGACGGCGGCGCTGTGTTCCGGCGCACGGCCCTGTTTGCCGCAGCGCTAGCCGTCCTCATGGTCCCTTTCATGACGGCACCGCAGGCCGCCCCGAACGGCCCGGTCAAGCTCGTCGCCCTGGGCGACAGCCTGACCGCCGGTTACCGGCTGCCCGCCGATGCCGCCTTCCCCACCGTCCTGGAGCGGCTGCTCAAGGCCAAGGGCGAAGACGTGACCGTGTCCAATGCCGGCGTCTCCGGCGACACCGCCACCGGTGGCCTCGACCGGGTCGACTGGTCGGTGCCCGACGGGACCGCGGGCGTGATCCTCGAACTCGGCGCCAACGACATGCTCCGCGGCACCGACCCGAAGGTGACCGAGGGGGCGCTGTCGGCGATCATCGAGCGGCTGAAGGCCCGGGGCATCCCGGTCCTGCTGGCCGGCATGCAGGCCGCGCCCAATCTCGGGCCGGACTACAAGGCGCGGTTCGACGCGATCTTTCCGGCCCTCGCCGAGCGCTACGGGCTGACCCTCTACCCGTTCTTCCTCGACGGGATCGTGGGTGACCGGGCGCAGCACCTCGATGACATGATCCACCCGAACCGGCAGGGCGTGGAGACGATCGCGGCGCGCATGCTGCCGACGGTCGATTCGTTCCTGGACCGGATCCGCCAGGCGCCGGTCCGCTGATGCCGCGCCTGTTCACAGGGCTCGCCGTGCCGCCGGCGGTCGCCGACGCCCTCAAGGCCTACCAGGGCGGGCTGCCCGGCGCCCGCTGGATCGAGCCCGGCGACTTTCACGTCACCCTGCGTTTCCTCGGGGATGTCGAGGTCACCGTCGCCGACGATGTCGTGGAGGCGCTGGCCGAGATGCGGGTACGCCCGCCCCTGACGGTGACTCTCGACGGCCTCGGCATCTTCGGCGGCGACAGGCCGCGGGCGCTCTACGCGGCGGTGGTGGCCGATCCGGCGCTGACGGATCTCCAGGCCGAGCAGGAGCGGCTGGTGCGCCGCGCCGGGGTCGAGCCGGAACGGCGGAAGTTCACCCCGCATGTCACCCTGGCCCGGCTGCGCCGCGACGCCACGCCGGAGGCGACGGCGATGTACCTGTCGCAGGCGCCGGTCTTCGCGCCGCTGGCCTTCGCGGTTGACCGGGTGACGCTGTTCTCGGCGCGGGAATCGACCGGGGGTGGGCCGTATGTGGCGGAGGCGGACTTTCCGTTCGCGTGAGGCGGCCGCTTCAGGCCTCCCCTCATCCAGAGGGCTCTGTGGGCCCGGAAGACCTCCTTCGAGGCCCGCTTCGCGGTCACCTCAGGATCAGCTGGAGGGTTGGACCGACCTACAGCCGCCGCAGCGCCACGCTCTCGATCCGGTGGCTCGCGCCCTTGGTGAGGATCAGGCTCGCCCGCTGCCGCGTGGGCACGATGTTCTCGCGCAGGTTCGGCAGGTTGATCGTGGTCCAGAGCCGGTCGGCGATGTCGAGCGCCTCGGTTTCCGGGATCTCGGCGTATTTCCGGAAGTAGGAGCGTGGGTCGCGGAAGGCGGTCTGGCGCAGCTTCATGAAGCGGGTGACGTACCAGCGGTGCAGGTCGTCCTCGTGGCCGTCGAGATAGATCGAGAAGTCGAAGAAGTCGGACACGAACGGGATCGCGGTGCCGTCCCGCGGCAGGCGGGCGGGCTGGAGCACGTTCAGGCCCTCGACGATCAGGATGTCGGGGCTCTCCACCACCCGTTCCTCCCCGGGCACCCGGTCGTAGACGAGGTGCGAGTAGAGCGGCGCGGTCACGCGCTTGTGGCCGGCCTTCACGTCGTGGAGGAAGCGCAGCAGCGCGGCGGTGTCGTAGCTTTCGGGAAAGCCCTTGCGCTCCATCAGGCCGTTGGCGGCGAGTTCGGCGTTGGGCAGCAGGAACCCGTCGGTGGTGACGAGGTCGACCTTCGGGGTGTTGGGCCAGCGCGCCAGCAGGGCGGTCAGGATGCGGGCCGTGGTGGACTTGCCCACCGCCACCGACCCGGCGAGCCCGATGATGTAGGGCGCCTTGGTCTCGCGCTCGGCCATGAGGAAGCGCTGCGTCGCCTTGAACAGCCCCTGCGTCGCCGCGACGTAGAGGGCCAGCAGGCGCGACAGCGGCAGGTAGATCGCCACCACCTCCTCGACCGAGATCGGATCGTTGATCGATTGCAGCCGCTCCAGATCCTCCTGGTTGAGGGTGAGCGGCGTGTCGGCGCGCAGCTGCGCCCATTCCTCCCGGCTGAAGCGGCGATAGGGCGAGAGCCGGTCCGACGCGTCGAGGATCGCCTCGACCGAGCCCGGCAGCGCGGCCGCGTTCACGCGTGGCGCCTCGCGGCCTTCTCGGCGATGCCGCTCTGGGCCGTCCGTCGCTCCAGCTCGGCCATCACCGCCTCGAGCTCCACGCCGCCGGCCCGGAGCAGCACGACGAGGTGGTAGAGCACGTCGGCGGCCTCGTTCCTCAGGCCGGTCTTGTCGCCCTGCACGGCCGCGATCGCCGCCTCGACCGCCTCCTCGCCGAGCTTCTTGGCCGCCTTGGCGGGGCCCTCGGACAGGAGCTTGGCCGTGTAGGAGGTGGCCGGATCGGTCCCGGCGCGGCTCGCCACGAGGGCGGCGAGGTCGGCGAGCGTGTAGGCGGTCATGAAGCGATCTGCATGTTGCGCCGGCCCCTTATACGGCTCCGGGCCGGATTTCAGCAGGAAACTGCGCCACGACCGCCCTGCGAGCAAGCGGCGCGGGTGAAGGCGGATGGGCTTTGTCCGGGGCTCAGCCGTTCGGGAGGTGCCGGGCGAGCGCTTCCAGCACCGCCATGCGCACGGCGACGCCCATCTCCACCTGCTCGCGGATCAGCGACTGCGCCCCGTCGGCGACGTCCGAGGCGATCTCGACGCCGCGGTTCATCGGGCCCGGATGCATCACCAGGGCATCGGGCTTGGCGAGCGCCAGCTTCTCGGCGTCGAGGCCGAAATAGCGGAAATACTCCTTCACGGAGGGCACGAACGAACCGTTCATGCGCTCCCGCTGGAGGCGCAGCATCATCACGATGTCGCAGCCGACGAGACCCTTGCGCATGTCCGTGAAGGTCTCGACGCCGAAGCGCTCGATGCCGGCGGGCAGCAGCGTCGAGGGCGCGATCAGGCGGACCCGGGCACCCATGGCCTGGAGCAGGATGATGTTGGAGCGCGCCACCCGCGAGTGCAGGACGTCGCCGCAGATCGCCACCTGCAGGCCCTCGATCCGGCCCTTGTTGCGGCGGATGGTGAGCGCGTCGAGGAGCGCCTGGGTCGGGTGCTCGTGGGCGCCGTCGCCCGCGTTGACCACCGCGCAGTCGACCTTCCGGGCGAGCAGGTGCACGGCGCCGGCCGATTCGTGGCGGACCACGATGATGTCGGGCCGCATGGCGTTCAGCGTCGCCGCGGTGTCGATCAGGGTCTCGCCCTTCTTCACCGAGGACGAGGCGACCGACATGTTCATCACGTCGGCGCCGAGCCGCTTGCCGGCGAGTTCGAAGGAGGATTGCGTCCGCGTCGAGGGCTCGAAGAACAGGTTGATCTGCGTCCGGCCCCGCAGGGTCGTGCGCTTCTTCTCCACCTGCCGCGAGAGGTCGACGGCGGATTCGGCGGCGTCGAGCAGCCCTTCGATGTCGGGCCGGGTCAGACCCTCGATGCCGAGGAGGTGCCGGTGCGGGAAGGCCGGGGGCGCGGGCGTCGTCATGATGAGGCCCGGGTGTAGGTGCGGCGCGCCGTCCCGGCAAGGCTGTCCGATGCATCCATCGCGCGCATCCATCGCGGTTCAGGCCGGGACGCGTCCTCCGGCGCACAGGGGCTGGCTCGGCGTGAGCTCCCGGCTGGCGTCCGCTCGGAAAGGGTCAGGCCGCGCTCCGCCCTCGGCCCCGTGCCTGGAGCCCCCGCAGGCCCTGCAGCCCGCCGCCGCGCCGGGGAAGCCGGACGGGACCTGCGGCCTTTTTTCCGCCCGATGGTAACCGGTGCTCCTCGCGCCACGTATTGGCCCGAACGGTCGGGGTTCGGACGATCCCCGGCCCAGCGACGCCCAACCGGGACCCGATTCTTGGCCGCCTCCCCTGCTCTCCAAGCCCCCGAGACCGTCGACCGGCAGGGGCGCCGGTGGTTCTACCGCCATCCGCTGGTGATCCGTCTGGCGCACTGGATCAACGCCGCGGTGCTGCTCGTGCTGCTGATGAGCGGCCTCCAGATCTTCAACGCCCACCCCGCGCTCTACTGGGGCGCGGTCTCGACCTTCGACGACCCGGCGCTCGCCATCACGAGCGATCAGGGCCGCGACGGCAAGAGCCGCGGGGTGGTGACGGTCGGCACGCGGACCTTCGACACCACGGGCGTTCTCGGCCTGTCGCGTGAGGGCGGCACGGAGGTGGAGCGGGCCTTCCCGTCCTGGGCGACCCTGCCGGCCGACCAGGACCTCGCCACGGGCCGCCGCTGGCACTTCCTGTTCGCGTGGCTGCTGGTGATCAACGGCGCCGTCTATCTCACCTACGGCCTGTTCAGCGGCCAGCTCCGCCGTCGCCTGATTCCGGACGGGGACCAGATCCGCCACTTCGGGGCTTCCGTGAAGGAGCACCTGCTCCTGCGCTTCCCTGAGGGCACGGAGGCCAAGCGCTACAACGTCATCCAGAAGCTCACCTATCTCGTCCTGGTGCTGGGCCTTTTACCCGCGATGGTGCTCGCGGGACTCGCCATGTCGCCCGGGATGGATGCCGCCTGGCCCTGGCTCACCGAGCTGTTCGGGGGCCGGCAATCGGCGCGCAGCGTCCACTTCATCGCCGCCGGGCTCATCGTGCTGTTCGTGGTGGTCCACGTGCTGCTGGTGCTGGTCTCCGGCCTCGTCAACAACATGCGCGGCATGATCACCGGCTGGTTCAGCCTCGGCCGTGACCGGGAAGGTGCCCGATGATCCTCCACCGCCGCAAGCTCCTCACCGCCGGTGCCGGCCTGATGGGCACCGCCCTGCTCGGCGGCTGCGACAGATTCGCCGGATCCGATGCGGGCCGGCAGACCCTCCAGGTCGGCGAGGACGCCAACCAGTACGTCCAGCGCCTGCTGATGTCGCCGACGACCCTGGCCCGGGAATTCCCGGCCGCGATGATCTCGCCCTGGTTCAAGCCGAACGGCACCATCGACCCGCCGGACCGCGCCTACCGGGCCCTCGCGGCCAAGAAGTTCGCGGAGTTCAAGCTCACGGTCGACGGGCTCGTCCAGACGCCGCTCTCGCTGAGCCTCGCGGACCTGCGCGCCCTGCCGTCGCGGACCCAGATCACCCGTCACGATTGCGTGGAGGGCTGGAGCTGCATCGGGCAATGGGCCGGCGTGCCGCTCGCCGAGGTGCTGAAGCGGGCCGGGCTGAAGCCGCAGGCGCGCTACGCGGTGTTCCACTGCGCCGACACGCTGGAATATGCCGGCGGCGGCCTCGAAGGCGGCGACGGCGCCTTCCTGGGGCGCCCCGGGCATCCGGGCGCGGTGCGCGACGCCTACATCCAGCTCGCCGCCGCCGAGGATTGGGGCGGCGCGCCCACCGCCACCGACGCGCCCAAGGACGATTGGGGCCAGGGCAGCCCGGCCGCGGAGCCCGAGGATAAGCGTACGCCGATCCGCTACTACGAGAGCATCGACCTCTACGACGCCTTCAATCCGCAGACGATCCTGGCCTACGACCTCAACGGCAAGCCGCTGCCCGTCTCCAACGGCGCGCCCCTGCGCCTGCGGGTCGAGCGCCAGCTCGGCTACAAGCAGGCCAAGTACGTGATGCGCGTCGAGATGGTGGAATCGCTCGACGGCATCGGCCAGGGCGGCGGCGGCTACTGGGAGGACCGCGGCTACGAATGGTACGCGGGGATCTGAGTTTCGGCGCCGCGCCAGCCGGGGCATGCGCGACGGAGCGGCTCGACCCCACACCGGCGGCACAGCCCGCCATTTGACATCCCGCCGCCCGTGACCCACTTGTCCCCGGCGCGCGGCCCCGGCCCGACGGCGGGCATATGTCCCACGCGAATTACGATCAGAATTCGTCCGTCGCGCTCAGGTCCCGTCAGGGGCAGAGGTCTGAATGAAAGTCGTCGTCGTCGAGTCGCCGGCCAAAGCCAAGACGATCAATAAGTATCTCGGCCGCGACTATGAAGTGATCGCCTCGTTCGGGCACATCCGCGACCTGCCGGCCAAGGACGGCTCCGTGGATCCCGAGCAGGATTTCCACATGGTCTGGGAACTGGCCGACCGCGGGGCGAGCCGGGTCTCCGAGATCGCCAAGGCGGTCAAGGGCGCCGACAAGCTGATTCTGGCCACCGACCCGGATCGCGAGGGCGAGGCGATCTCCTGGCACGTGCTGGAGGCCTTGACCGCCCGCAAGGCGCTCAAGGGCATCCCGGTCGAACGCGTCACCTTCAACGCCATCACCAAGGCCTCGGTCGAGGCGGCGATGCGCAAGCCCCGGGAGATCGACCAGGCCCTGGTCGACGCCTATCTGGCGCGCCGGGCGCTGGACTACCTCGTCGGCTTCAACCTCTCCCCGGTCCTGTGGCGCAAGCTCCCGGGCGCCCGTTCGGCGGGGCGCGTGCAGTCCGTGGCGCTGCGCCTCGTCGTCGAGCGCGAGATGGAGATCGAGCGGTTCAAGCCGCGCGAGTACTGGACGCTCATCGCCACGCTGACGACCGCCGACGGCGCGACCTTCGAGGCCCGCCTCGTCGGCGCCGACGGCAAGCGCATCCAGCGCCTCGACGTCGGCACCGGCGACGAGGCCGCCGCCTTCAAGCGCGACCTCGAACTCGCGACCTTCCAGGTGGCGAGCGTCGAGGCGAAGCCCGCCAAGCGCCACCCGCAGCCGCCCTTCACCACCTCGACCCTGCAGCAGGAGGCCTCGCGCAAGCTCGGGATGGCGCCGGCCCAGACCATGCGGGTCGCCCAGCGCCTCTACGAGGGCGTCGATATCGGCGGCGAGACCGTCGGCATCATCACCTACATGCGGACCGACGGCGTCGACATGGCGCCGGAGGCGATCCAGGACGCCCGCCGGGTGATCGGCAAGGAGTTCGGCGACCGCTACGTGCCGGACGTGCCGCGCAAGTACAGCGTCAAGGCCAAGAACGCCCAGGAGGCCCACGAGGCGGTGCGGCCCACCGACATGAGCCGCCTGCCCAAGATGGTGGCGCGCCACCTCGAGCCCGAGCAGGCCCGGCTCTACGATCTCATCTGGACCCGCACCATGGCGAGCCAGATGGAATCGGCCGAGCTGGAGCGGACCACCGTGGACGTCACGGCGAAGGTCGGCCCCCGCCAGATCGACCTGCGCGCCACCGGCCAGGTGGTGAAGTTCGACGGCTTCCTCACCCTCTACCAGGAGGGCAAGGACGACGAGGAGGACGAGGAGAGCCGCCGCCTGCCGCCCATGAAGGCCGGCGACCCGCTCACCCGCGAGCGGATCAGCTCGACCCAGCACTTCACCGAGCCGCCGCCGCGCTATTCCGAGGCGAGCCTCGTGAAGCGCATGGAGGAACTCGGCATCGGCCGCCCGTCGACCTACGCGGCGGTGCTCCAGACGCTGCGCGACCGCGAATACGTCAAGATCGAGAAGAAGCGGCTGCAGCCGGAGGACAAGGGGCGGCTCGTCACGGGCTTCCTGGAGAGCTTCTTCCGGCGCTACGTCGAGTACGATTTCACCGCCGACCTCGAGGAGCAGCTCGACCGCGTCTCCAATGCCGAGATCGACTGGCGGGCGGTGCTGCGCGACTTCTGGCGCGATTTCTCCGCGGCGATCGGCGAGACCAAGGAGCTGCGCGTCACCGACGTGCTGGAGGCGCTGAACGGCCTCCTCGGGCCGCACATCTTCCCCGACAAGGGCGACGGCTCGAACCCGCGCACCTGCACGGTCTGCGGGACCGGACAATTGTCGCTGAAGCTCGGCAAGTTCGGCGCCTTCATCGGCTGCTCGAACTATCCCGAGTGCAAGTACACCCGCCAGCTCTCGGCCTCGGGCGTCGAGGGCGAGGGGGACGGCTCCTCGGCCGAGGGCGGCCAGCCGGGCGTCCGGGTGCTGGGCGACGATCCCGCCACCGGTCTGCCGGTGACGCTGCGCGACGGCCGATTCGGGCCGTTCCTGCAGCTCGGTGAGGCCTCCACCGAGAAGGGGGCGGAGAAGCCGAAGCGTTCCTCCCTGCCGAAGGGGCTGAGTCCCTCGGCGGTCGACCTGCAGAAGGCGCTGGCGCTGCTGGCGCTGCCCCGCGAGGTGGCGCGCCACCCCGAGACCGGCGAGCCGATCCTGGCCAATCTCGGCCGGTTCGGGCCCTACGTGCAGCATGGGAAGACCTACGCCAATCTCGGCAAGGACGACGACGTGCTGGAGATCGGCGGCAACCGCGCCATCGACCTGATCGTCGCCAAGGAGCAGGGCGGCGGCCGCGGCCGTCCGGCTGCCGATCCCGGCCGCCCGCTCGGCACGGACGCTGCGAGCGGGCGCGACCTCGTGGTGAAGGCCGGCAAGTACGGCCCCTACGTCACCGACGGCGAGGTGAACGCCACGCTGCCGAAGACCATGAGCGCCGAGGCGCTGACGCTCGACGAGGGGATCGCCCTGGTCAACGCCAAGCGTGCCTCGGGCGGCGGCAAGCCGGCGAAACGGGGCGCTGTCCGGAAGACCGCGACGCGCGCGGCGAGCGGCGCCAAGCCGGCGGCCAAGAAGACGGCAGCGAAGAAACCCGCCGCCAAGAAGACCGCGGCCAAGAAGACGGGCGCCGGCTGACGCAGACAGGTCGAGGCGGCCTTCACCCGCTCGCCGGGTGCAAGGCGCGTCAGCCGCGCCGGTCCGTGTCCAGGGCGGGCACGCGGTCCTCCGCTGCTCTCCCGGGGGCGGGAGACAGGGGCAGACCGACGCGGAGAACGGGATGCACGTCCCGGTTTCCGGGTCCGGCCGCCCGGTTCAGACGAGGTAGGTGATGGTCGCCGCGAGCGCCGTCGCGAAGGTCGCCAGCGCGATCGTGGTGGAATTCATGAGCGCCCGGCCGGGCGGCACGCCGGCCGCGTCGTCGTCGCAGCCGAAGGCGGCGCCGGCCGCGTGCTCGAAGCGGATCAACGTGAGGCGGCGGGCCTCGATCGCGGCATCGCTCATGGGCTGCGGCTCCCTGACCACGGTCAAGATTTATCTCCGCCGTCAACGTCGATCGTCCCGGTCTGTTCCGGCGGCGGCCTGTGGAGGTCGAACAGGCTGGTCACGGGAAAGCCTTAACCCATCGTTGTGCAACGTCGTGATGACGGGCCGCCTGGCCCCCTCGGGGGTCGGGGCGGTTCCGGCCCTCGCTCGCGGCGCCGCAGCATGCGATGGTGCGGCCGCGTCGCCTGGGGGCGAACGGTTTTGATGTTTACGTTTTGTTCCGCTATCATGCGGGGATGAAGGCGCATGCTCCACGACCCAAGACCCGTCTGCGCGAATCCGAGCCGGCCGATGCGCCGCGCCCGCGGAGGCCGCGCGTGAGCGATCCGGCCCGCGACCTGTTCGGACCGGGCGGCAAGGCGGCCGCCTCGACAGCCCCGTCTCGCGCGCCGGAGCCGCGACGGCGCCTGGACGCCACGGCCTCCGTGACGGCGCTCGCAGCGGCCGAGCCCGATTCCGGCTACACCGCCTCCGACATCGAGGTGCTGGAGGGGCTGGAGCCGGTCCGGCGCCGCCCCGGCATGTATATCGGCGGCACCGACGAGCGGGCGCTGCACCACCTCTTCGCCGAGGTGATCGACAACTCCATGGACGAGGCGGTGGCCGGCCATGCCAGCTTCATCGAGGTGGAGCTGGAGGAGACCGGTGCCCTCGTGGTCACCGACAACGGCCGCGGCATCCCGGTCGACCCGCATCCGAAATTTCCCGGCAAGTCGGCGCTCGAGGTCATCATGACCACGCTGCATGCCGGCGGTAAGTTCGACTCGAAGGTCTACGAGACCTCGGGCGGCCTGCACGGCGTCGGCATCTCGGTGGTGAACGCGCTCTCCGACCTCCTCGAGGTCGAGGTGGCGCGCAACCAGACCCTCTATCGCCAGACCTTCTCCCGTGGCCACGCGCAGGGCGCGCTGGAGCTGATCGGCCGGGTGCAGAACCGGCGCGGCACCCGGGTCCGCTTCCACCCGGACGCGCAGATCTTCGGCTCGCTGAAATTCGACCCGCGCCGCCTGTTCAAGATGGCGCGTTCGAAGGCCTACCTGTTCGGCGGCGTCGAGATCCGCTGGCGCTGCGCCCCCGCCCTCCTCGAGGGGCTGGAGGGCGTACCTGCGGAAGCCGTGCACCGCTTCCCCGACGGCCTGCGCGACTATCTCGCCCGCGACATCGACGGCAAGGAGCTGGTCACCGACGCGATGTTCTCCGGCAAGATCACCAAGCCGGGCTCGCACGGGTCGCTGGAATGGGCGGTGGCCTGGATGGTCGCCGAGGACGGGTTCTCGCATTCCTACTGCAACACCATCCCGACGCCCGAGGGCGGCACCCACGAGGCCGGCCTGCGGGTCGCCCTGCTCCGGGGCCTGCGCGAGCACGCCGAGCGCGTGAACCAGGCCAAGCGCATGACCGCGGTGACCACCGACGACGTCATGGCGACCTGCGCGTCCATGCTCTCGGTCTTCATCCGCGAGCCCGAGTTCCAGGGCCAGACCAAGGACAAGCTCGCCACCGTGGAGGCCCAGCGCATCGTCGAGACGGCGGTGCGCGACGCCTTCGACCATTGGCTCGCCGCCTCCCCGGCCCAGGCCAACAAGCTGCTCGACTGGGTGATCGACCGGGCCGAGGAGCGCCTGCGCCGCCGCCAGGAGAAGGAGGTCGCCCGCAAGAGCGCCACCCGCAAGCTCCGCCTGCCCGGCAAGCTCGCCGATTGCTCGGCCGCCGGCACCGCGGGCTCGGAGATCTTCATCGTCGAGGGCGATTCGGCCGGTGGCTCCGCCAAGCAGGCCCGCGACCGGGCGACCCAGGCGATCCTCCCCTTGCGCGGCAAGATCCTCAACGTCGCCTCGGCGAGCCGGGACAAGCTCGGCGCCAATCAGCTGATCTCCGACCTCACCCTGGCGCTCGGCTGCGGCACCGGCGCGGCCTTCCGCGAGGCCGACCTGCGCTACGACAAGGTGATCATCATGACGGACGCCGACGTCGACGGCGCCCACATCGCCTCGCTGCTGATCACCTTCTTCTACCGCCAGATGCCCAAGCTCATCGACCGCGGGCATCTCTACCTCGCGATCCCGCCGCTCTACCGGCTGCAGCAGGGCTCCAAGGTGGCCTATGCCCGGGACGACGCCGACCGGGAGCGGATCATCAAGACGGTGTTCAAGGCCGGCAAGGTCGAGATCGGGCGGTTCAAGGGCCTTGGTGAGATGATGCCGGCCCAGCTCAAGGAGACCACCATGGACCCGAAGAAGCGCACGTTGCTGCGCGTCGCGGTCCTGGACGAGGCCCGGGAATCGACCGGCGACACGGTTGAGCGGCTGATGGGCAACAAACCCGAGGCCCGCTTCGCCTTCATCAGCGAGCGCGCGGCCTTCGCCGAGGGGGCCGACCTCGACATCTGAACCGTCGCGCCGACGCGGTTTCCACCGCGCCGGCCGACCGGACCGTCAGGGCTTGGTAACCGCCTTGGCCGGGTCGAAGGGTTGGGCCGCCGACACCGTGTCGGTGCTCATGTTGAGGACCGCCGAGAACCGCTCGCCTCCCGGCCGCAGCACCAGAGCACCAGGCTCCACGGCGATCACCTTGCTGCCGAGGCCGAGGAAGCCGCCGACATCGATCACAACGGCCTTGAGGGTCCCGCCATCGGTGATCAGCAGGTCGTCGATCTTGCCGACGCTGTCGCCTGCCGCGTTGCGCACCGTCACGCCGATCATCTTGGAGGCCAGGAAGGCCACAGGCTTGAGCCCCTGACGCTTGGCGGCGTCCTCGGCATTCGCCGCCGCCATCAGCCGCCCGACGCCCTGGCCGTCCGTCGAGGTCCCCGGCCCCGTGCCCGGCAGGACCGTATCCTTGCCGATCACGGAGGCATCCTGCGCGCGTGCAGGCGCTCCCGCCAGAGCCAGGGCCGCGAGCGACAGGAGAAGGATTCGGCTTCGCATGGCTGATCGCTCCGGTGCGCCCGGACCCGTCGCGGGGTTCCCGTCCCGGTCCCCGCTCGGTCCCCATGAGGCGCCGCGGTCTCAATCGCGGGTGGCACGCGCGGTTCCGGCGCTCCCTGTCGCACCCGACCCGTCCGGCGGCACGACCCTGAAACGCGAAAGGGCCCGGCCTTGCGGCCGAGCCCTTCCGTTGCGCGGAGCCGGTCGAGCCGGCTCCGACGTTCGATCTTAGTACGAGCCGAACTTGTAGTTCAGGCCGGCGCGGACGACGGCGAACTCGGTCTTGGCGGCGGCGCCGTTGAGGTAGGCGGTGCCGTTCGGGGCAGGAGGTTGCCGTAGAAGACGCCGCCGGCGGAGTTCTTCTGGCGGTCGAGGCTGACGTACAGGCCTTCGACCTTCAGGGTGACGGCCGAGGAGCGGAAGAAGTTCAGGAAGGAGTCGGTGGGCAGGGCGTACTCGACGCCGCCGCCGGCGGCCCAGCCGGTGCGGAAGCTGTCGCGGAAGCGGTTGCCGGAGAAGTTCTGGTCGTCCTGGCCGGATCCGTAGGCGAAGCCGCCGGTGCCGTACACGAGGGTGCGGTCGAAGGCGTAGCCGAGGCGGCCGCGGACGGTGCCGAAGTAGTCGAGGCCGTTGCCGCTGGTGGCGACGAAGGCGGGCGGGTTGGAGAAGGCGACGCCGGGGAAGCCCAGGAAGCTGTAGTTCTGGGTGGCGTTGGCGCGGCGGGCGAAGTCGACGTACTGGGCGTCGGCCTCGAAGCCGATCACCACGCCCGAGCCCGGCGTGAACTGGTAGTTGTAGCCGATCTGGGCGCCGCCCGAGAAGCCGTCGTTGTTGTTGCGGTTGTTGACGCTGACGACGCCCGAGGTGCCGGGGGAGTTGATCAGCGAGCCGCCCGGCAGGGCGTAGCTGGTGGTGTTGCGGCTGTTGGCGTCGAAGCCGTAGCCGGCGTTCACACCGACGTAGAAGCCGGTCCAGGTGAACACCGGCACCGGCGTGAACACCGGCGGCGGCGCAGCGCGGCGCGGCAGGTCGGCGGCGGACGCCGTTGCGGTCAAGCCGGCGAGGACGGTGGATGCGAGTAGGAGCTTCTTCATGGTGGTGTCGGTCCTGGGGTTAGCTTGAGCCGGCAGCCTTCTAGGCGCTCTCGGATGGCGGGTCTGTCGCTTTCCTGCAACAAGCATCCTCAGACTAGGGACATCCCGTCAACGAAAGATGAAGACTAACCGACCGTCTCCCAAGCAGCCGGCTCGCTTGCCCGTCGAGACTGTACGCGGACAGCTGAAAAGGCTCGGAAGACTAGCTGTGTTGCGCGACGTGCATATTCGGGCACGCCTCAACGGGTGCCGCGATAGCGTCCGGCGTCTCGCCGGTTGCATGCAGGGCGGCCGTTTTATTCCGGCACAACTTTGGCGAGAGGGTGCGCGCGGTCGTAAGCGATCGGTTAACCGTATCCGCCGATGGTCCGTCGCTGCGGGCGGGCCGACCCTCTCGATCACCCGCGACCGGCTTCCTGCCGGCTCCCGCATCGCGGCCGGCCGCCTCGCCCGGTGGAGACAGCCGTCCATCCATGCTCAGCCACGACGAACGGAGCCGGAGAACCTTCGGCAGGCGCCGGACTCCGGAGGGGATGGCCGGTCTTCCGGCGAGCCTTCCCGGCCCGGCATCGCATCCTGCGCGGCCGAGGCGGGCCGCCGGGCCCCTGCCCTGGACCCTGCGCATGGCGGGACTCGTCGGGCTCCTCACGGTGGTTGGCGCCTACCAGCTCGCGCGGCTCAGCCGGCCCGATGCGGCACCGATGGCCGCCGCGGTCGCCGCTGTGGCGGGACCGGCCCATCCGGGGATCGCGGATCCGCAGACGACCGGCGCCCTCGCGGCATCGGAATTCGCCCGGTCCACCCGCCTGGATCCCTGCCTCGTGCCCGCATCCGACCGTCTCCGGCCCTGATCGAGGCCCGTTTTGGCGCCCGATCCCCTGTGCGTCGGCGGGCGCCATCACCATTGCGAGATTGACAAGTCGCGCCAGGGCCCTAACTGACATGCGTGATGCGCCCCGCGGCCCCGGGAGCGCCCGATCGCCCCGCGCGAGCCTTTCCCAGCCGTTGCCGCGACGGTGTCCTTCGCGCCGGCCGGGCGCGCAACGGTTCCTGAACGCAGATGCCTTTTTCCGACCTGGGACTGAGTGACAAAGTCCTGAACGCCGTCGAAGCGGCGGGTTATACCGAGCCGACGCCGATCCAGGCCGAGGCCATTCCCCACGTGCTGGCGCGTCGCGACGTCCTCGGCATCGCCCAGACGGGAACCGGCAAGACGGCGGCGTTCACGCTGCCGATGCTGACGCTTCTGGAGAACGGACGCGCCCGGGCCCGGATGCCCCGGACCCTGATCCTGGAACCGACCCGCGAACTGGCGGCCCAGGTGGTCGAGAATTTCGACCGCTACGGCACCAACCACAAGCTCAACGTGGCCCTGATCATCGGCGGCGTGTCCTTCGCCGACCAGGACGCCAAGCTGATGCGCGGCACGGACGTGCTGATCGCGACACCCGGTCGCCTCCTCGACCATTTCGAGCGCGGCAAGCTCCTGCTCACCGGCGTCGAGCTGCTCGTCATCGACGAGGCCGACCGCATGCTCGACATGGGGTTCATCCCCGATATCGAGCGCATCGTGAAGATGGTGCCGTTCACCCGGCAGACCCTATTCTTCTCCGCGACCATGCCGCCGGAGATCGAGCGGCTGGCGGACATGTTCCTGCACAACCCCCAGCGGGTCGAGGTCGCCCGTCCCGCCTCCACGGCCACGACGATCACCCAGCGCCTGGTCGCAACCGGCGCCGAGGGGCATGCCAAGCGCGAGCGCTTGCGCGACCTGATCCGCGGCGAGGCGGAACTCAAGAACGGGATCATCTTCTGCAACCGCAAGCGCGACGTCGCCCTGCTCCAGAAGTCCCTGGTCAGCCACGGCTTCGACGCCGCCGCCCTCCACGGTGACATGGATCAGCGGGCGCGGACCGCTGCCCTGGACGCGTTCCGCAACGGCGAGACCGCCCTGCTCGTCGCCAGCGACGTGGCGGCGCGCGGCCTCGATATCCCCGCCGTGAGCCACGTCTTCAACTTCGACGTGCCGCATCACCCCGAGGATTACGTCCACCGGATCGGCCGCACCGGCCGCGCGGGCCGGAGCGGCACGGCCTATACGCTGGTCGCCCCCGAGGACACGCGCTCCCTCGGCGCCATCGAGGCGCTGATCGGCCAGCCGATCCCCTGGCTGGACGGCGATCTGTCGACGGTGGCCGAGCCGTCCGGTGACACCGGGACGCGTCACCGCGGCCGGTCGGGCGAGGGCCGCCGCGGCGCGCGCTCCGCGAAGGCTGGCGACAAGGGCGGTGCTGCCCGGGGCGGTCGCGCGAGGAGCGGCGACGCCAGTCGCGGCGACGCCAAGGAGATCCGGAGCGCCGGCGAGGCCGAGGAGGCCCGGGAGGAGCGTCCGCGGGCACGCACCGGTCGCGGTGCGGCGGCCGCGCAGCGTCCGGAGGCACGCCAGGAGAGTCGTCAAGAGAGTCGGCAGGAGGGGCGCCAAGAGGCTCGCCCGGAGAGCCGTGCTGCGGGACGCACGACGGCGCGCGCCGGCGCGGCCGGGCGCGAGGAGCGCGGGCGCCGGAACGATGCGGACGGTGATACGCCCGTCGGTTTGGGTTCCCACGTCCCGGCATTTCTGCTTCGACCAGTGTTGGCGAAGAAAGAAAGGTAACAAGGGTCTTTTCGAGCTTAACAGTCCGGCTACCAGACTGCCGTATATCAAGTCAGGGTCGCGGCGCATGCGCGCCGATCGCCCGGGACCACGGGATACGGATGAGCCAGGAGACCTATTCGGACCGCGATCGCAGCTTCGCATTGGCGAAGCGCAGCCATGACCTGATCCGCGACTACGGCCCCTCCGCGACGCCGCGCGCCTACGCGGTCTGGTATGCCTACGTGTCGGGCGAGCTGCCGCTCCTCGCCGATGCCGTGAAGCGCCTCACCACCCAGAACGGCTGCCTCACCGAGAGCGACATCGACGATCTGCACGAGACCTATCTCGACGGGCGGCGCCTCGCGAGCACCACCGACGACGTCAGCCGCGTGGTCCTGAGCGAGATCGCGGCGGTCACCGAGATCCTGGACCTCTCCCTGGGCTCGACGGCGCAGTACAGCGAATCGCTGCGCGGCGTCGCCCAGGATCTCTCCCAGGGCCTTCCGAGCCGGGCGCGGTTCGGCGAGATCGTGGCGACCCTGGCCGCCACGACCCGGGAAGTCGCCGCCAACAACCGGATCCTCGAGGCCCGCATGCGCGAGACGCGCAGCGAGATCGAGACGCTGCGCGAGAAGCTCGATGCGAGCCGGCGCGAGAGCCTGACCGACGCCCTGACCGGGCTGGCGAACCGCAAGCATTTCGAGGAGACGCTGAAGGCGGCCATGGATTCGGCGCGGGCGCGCACCGATCCCATGAGCCTGATCATCCTCGACATCGATTTCTTCAAGCGCTTCAACGACCTGTACGGTCACCTCACGGGCGACCAGGTCCTGCGGCTCGTGGCGATCGTGATGCGCGAGAATGCCGGGAAGCAGGCGCAGCTCGCCCGGTTCGGCGGCGAGGAGTTCGGCATCATCCTCCCCGGAGCCGACCGCACCGTGGCCAAGCGGGTGGCCGAGACGGTCCGCACCAGCGTGATGGGGCGCGAACTGGTCAAGCGCTCGACCGGCGAGTCGCTCGGCAAGATCACCATCTCCCTGGGGGTCGCGGTGCTGTGCCCGGGGGATACGCCGGCCTCGCTGATGGAGCGGGCCGACCTGTGCATGTTCGCGGCCAAGCGCGCGGGCCGGAACCGCTTCCTGGACGATGCGGCCGAGTCGCTGTCGCAGGTGGCCTAGGGGCGCCGCGACGGCGCCCGCCCGCGGCGGAGCGCTTCGGGAGCGGGAGACCTCCGCGCCGGGGGCGCGGCCGGGCCGCCGCGCTCCCGGCGCCGACTGTGAGCGGGAGCCTCAGGCCGGCGCGGACAGGCGGTCCGCCGAGACCGGCGTGATCGCCACGGATTCTCCGCAACCGCAGGCCGAGGTCTGGTTCGGGTTGTTGAACACGAACTGCGACGCCAGCTTGGTGGTGGTGAAGTCCATCTCCGTGCCGAGCAGGAACAGCACCGCCTTCGGATCGACGAAGACGCGCACGCCGCGATCCTCGACCACGTCCTCGCCGGGCTTGACCGCCTCGGCATACTCCATCGTGTACGACATCCCGGCGCAGCCGCCGTTCCGGACACCGACGCGCAGACCGGCGATCGGCCGGTCGGCCTCCGCCATGATCGCCTTGATCCGATCGGCAGCCCGATCGGTCAGCGACAGAACCTTGAAGCTCGTGGACATTGTCATCCTCCCGCCCATCCGGGTTCAAGGCCCGGGGACGCGCATTCTGGCAGCCACAAGATAAGCATTGGGTCGGGGCCGGTCCACCGCGGCGGGAGCACACCGGCCCGGCAATCGACGCCTCAGGCCGACTCGCCGGTGAGCCGCGCGAAGGCCGCCAGATCGACGTTGCCGCCGCTGATCACCACGCCGACGCGCTTGTCCGTGACGTCCACGAGCCCGTGGAGCACCGCCGCCGCCGCGAGGCAGCCGGTCGGCTCGACCACGAGCTTCATCCGGCTGGCGAAGAACCGCATGGTCTCGACGAGCTGCGCGTCGGTGACGGTGAGGATGTCGGACACCCCCGCGCGGATGATCGCGAAGGTGAGGTCGCCCAGCGCCGTCGACTGCGCCCCGTCGGCGATGGTGCGGGGCACGGGAATCGTGACGATCCGGCCCTCGCGGAACGAGCGCTGCCCGTCATTGCCCGCCTCCGGCTCGACGCCGATCACCCGGCAGCCCGGCGACAGCTCCGCCGCGGCCAGCGCGCAGCCCGCGAGCTGGCCGCCGCCGCCCAGGCAGGCCACCAGCATGTCGAGGGGGCCGACCGTCTCGATCAGCTCCTGAGCCAGGGTCCCCTGCCCGGCGATGACGTCGGGATGATTGAAGGGAGGGATCAGCGTCAGGCCGCGGGCCTGCGCGATCTCCCGGCCGAGCGCCTCGCGATCCTGGCTGTAGCGGTCGTACAGGACCACCTCGGCGCCGTAGCCGCGCGTGGCGGCGATCTTCGCGGCGGGGGCGTCGCCCGGCATGATGATGGTGGCGGGGGCGCCGAGCAACCGGCTCGCCAGCGCGATCGCCTGGGCGTGGTTGCCGGAGGAATACGTGATCACCCCGCGGGCGCGGGCCGCCTCCGGAAGGGCGCTGATCGCGTTGTAGGCCCCGCGGAACTTGAAGGCGCCGGCCCGTTGCAGGTTCTCCGCCTTGAAGAACAGCCAGCCGCCGGTCATCGCGTCCGCGGTGCGCGAGGTCAGGACCGGCGTGCGATGAGCGGCCCCGGCGATCCGCTCCGCGGCGCGGGCCACATCGGCGAAGGTGGGAAGGCCGCCGGCCGCGTCGATGGGGTCGCCCTGCATCGTGTCCTGCATCGCGTTTCGCATCGCTCCTGCGCCGGTCGTGCCGGACGTCATAGGGCCGTTTCGGTCCGTGCGCATCCGGCCCGGTCCACATGCGGAAGCGGAGCCATTCGGCCCTTCGCCGCTTATCCCCGCAGCGACGTCTTGGCAGGAACGCTGGGGGGCGGCATCGCCATGCGGATCGAGACCATGTGCAGACCTGCAATCCGGCCGGCGGTCGGCGGGGTGGCGTCATGAGCGCCCGGGATCAGGCCTCCGGCGATGCGGCGACCGAGGTCACATTCCGGGGCCGCGGGCTGGCCCTGCAATCCGGTCGGCGCCTGATCCTGCTCGTCTGCCCGCTCTGTTCGCAGCGCAACGCACAGCGCGGCGCCGAGCGCGGCATCTGCGAGTGGTGCGCTTACGTCCCCTCGCCGGATCAGGCCGAGCCGGTGGATCGGCTGCGCCGCTGACGGGCGTTCCGGTGTCGGCGCGGATCGCCATCGCCTTGCGCAACCTCAGCATTTGTTTTTGAGTTTTATCTATTTATGGTTGCCGAACCGCCGCGCGCTCCCACATTCCCGTGGACGCTCGACTGGAGGGACCATGCAACCTTCCGAATGCTGCATCTTCCGGATGACCCTCGCGTCCGTACTCGGCAGCTGCATCACGCTGCTGCTCGTCCGGGGGCTCGATCCCATCGCGGCGCTGCTCCTGATCCCCGTCGGCGGCAGTACGGCGACGGTCGCGGTGATCCTCCTGTTTCAGCTGGTGAGCCTGACGCGCGCGGCGGCACCCGGTTCGGACTGACGGGCCCGTGCCGGCCTGGGCCGGACCGGAGCCCGACCCGAGCCCGGCTTCCCACTGCCGGATCAGGTGTGAATCACCTTGCCGTAGGCGTCGAGCACGCTCTCGTGCATCATCTCGCTGAGCGTCGGGTGCGGGAACACCGTGTGCATCAGCTCCTCCTCGGTGCTCTCCAGGTTCATCGCCACCACGTAGCCCTGGATCAGCTCGGTCACCTCGGCGCCGACCATGTGGGCGCCGAGCAGCTGGCCGGTCTTGGCATCGAACACGGTCTTGATCAGCCCGTCCGGCTCGCCCAGCGCGATCGCCTTGCCGTTGCCCGCGAAGGGGAAGCGGCCGACCTTCACGGCAAAGCCCTGCTCCTTGGCCTTGGCCTCGGTCAGGCCGACGCTGGCGATCTGCGGCTGGCAATAGGTGCAGCCCGGGATCTTGGCCTTGTCCATCGGGTGGGTGTGCAGGCCCTTGATCGTCTCGATGCAGATGACGCCCTCGTGCTCCGCCTTGTGGGCGAGCATCGGCGGGCCGGCGACGTCGCCGATCGCGTAGAGGCCGGGCACGTTGGTGCGGCCGAGCCCGTCCGTCACCACGATCCCACGGTCGATCTTCACCCCGAGCTTCTCCAGCCCGATATTCTCGATGTTGCCGACCACGCCCACCGCCGAGATCAGCTTCTCCGCGGTGATCTGCTGGGTCTTGCCGTCACCGCCCTCGATGGTCGCCGTGACCGAATCCGCGCCCTTCTCGACCTTCGTGACCTTGGCGCCGGTGAGGATCTTGATCCCCTGCTTCTCGAAGCGCTTGCGGGCGAGGCCTGCGATCTCGGCATCCTCCACGGGCAGGATCTGCGGCAGCAGCTCCACCACGGTCACCTCGGCGCCCATGGTGCGGTAGAACGAGGCGAACTCGATGCCGATCGCGCCCGAGCCCATGACCAGCAGGCTCTTGGGCATCGTCTCGGGGACCATGGCCTCATAGTAAGTCCAGATCAGATTCTTGTCGGGCTCGATCCCGGGGATCGCCCGGGGCCGGGCGCCGGTCGCCACGATGATGTGCTTGGCTTTGTAGGTGCCGGCCCCCTTGGCGCCCTTCGGCGCCTCGGCGCGCTTGGTCTCCGTCACGGTGACCTGGCCGGGCTGGTTGCCCTGTGCGGCGCTGTCGACCGCGGCCTCGCCCCAGATCACGTCGACCTTGTTCTTCTTGAGCAGCATGCCGACGCCGCCGTTGAGCCGGCCCGAGACGCCGCGGGAGCGCTTCACGATGGCGGCGGTGTCGAACCCGACCTTTTCCGCCGTCAGCCCGTAATCACCGGCGTGCTGGAAGTAGTGGTAGATCTCGGCCGAGCGCAGCAGCGCCTTGGTGGGGATGCAGCCCCAGTTCAGGCAGATGCCGCCGAGATGCTCGCGGTCGACCACGGCGGTCTTGAACCCGAGCTGCGCCGCGCGGATCGCCGTGACGTAGCCGCCGGGCCCGGCGCCGATGATGAGGACGTCGTAGGTGTCGGACATCGTGTGCTCCGGCTCAGACCAGCATGCCCATCGGGTTCTCGATCAGCCCCTTGAAGGCCGAGACCAGCTCCGCGCCGAGCGCGCCGTCGAGGACGCGGTGGTCGCAGGACAGGGTGCAGGTCATGACCTGGACCACGGCCGGCGCCCCGTCCTTCACGACGACGCGCTTCTCGCCGGCGCCCACCGCCAGGATGCTCGATTGCGGCGGGTTGATCACCGCGGTGAAGTGCTTGATGCCGAACATGCCGAGGTTCGACACCGAGGTGACGCCGCCCTGGTACTCCTCGGGCTTCAGCTTCTTGGCGCGGGCCCGGGCGGCGAAGTCCTTCATCTCGTTGGAGATGGTCGAGAGCGTCTTCTCGTCCGCCCGGCGGATCACCGGGGTGAACAACCCGCCGTCGATGGCGACCGCGACGCCGACCTCGGCGTGCTTGAAGCGCAGGATCCGGTCCTCGGCCCAGACCGCGTTGGCGGCCGGCACGCGGGTGAGCGCGAGGCCCATCGCCTTGATGACGAAGTCGTTCACCGAGAGCTTGAAGGCGGGCTTCCCGTCCTTGTCCTTGGCCGCGGAGCCGTTGAGCGTCTCCCGCAGCTTCATCAGCGCGTCGAGCTCGCAATCCACCGTCAGGTAGAAGTGCGGGGCGACCTGCATCGCCTCGGTGAGGCGCTTGGCGATGGTCTTGCGCATGCCGTCGAGGGGCACCTCCTCGTAGGCATCCTTGGCGTAGAAGCCCTTGACCTGATCGGTCGTGAGGCCAGCCGGCGCGCCGCCCGCGGCGGCGGCCTTCGGGGCGGGGGTGGCCGCCTTCGGCGCCTCGGCGGCCTGGGGGGCGGCGGGCGCCTGGGTGGCCCCGGAGGCCTTCGCGGCCTGGACGTCCCGGGCGATGATGCGGCCGTGCGGGCCGCTGCCCTGGACGGCGCCGAGATCGACACCCTCCTGCTTGGCGATCCGCCGGGCGAGCGGCGAAGCGAAGACCCGTCCGCCCGTGCTGGCCTGCGGCGCCCCGCCGGGCTGCGCGCCTTCCGGCGCCGCGTTCACCCGCTCGTACCCCATGTGGCCGCCGCCGGGCGTGGTGTTCTGGTTGGCCGCCGAGGCGTCGGCCTTCGGCTCAGGCTTGGCGTCAGGCTTGGCCGCTCCGTTGGAGGCCGCCTTCGGCGCACCGCCGGCGGCGGCCGCCGACACGTCCTCGCCCTCGGCGGCGATGATGGCGATCAGGTCGTTGACCGGCACGTCCGCGGTGCCCTCGGGCACGAGGATCTTGGCGAGCACGCCCTCGTCGATGGCCTCCACCTCCATAGTGGCCTTGTCGGTCTCGATCTCGGCCAGCACGTCGCCGGACTTGACCGCGTCGCCCTCCTTCTTGAGCCACTTGGCGAGGTTGCCCTTCTCCATGGTCGGGGAGAGCGCGGGCATCAGCACGTTGATCGGCATGGCATCAGGTCTCGGGCAAGGCCGGGGCGGCCGGATCGTCGAAGGGAAAGAGGTCGTCGAGGGGGAACGGGACGGCGTCGAAGGGTGGAAGGGCCACGGCCTCGCCGCGCTGGACCGTGGCGAGGAGCACCCAACGCCCGTCCGCGAGGGCGAAGCCTTCCAGCACGCCCGCGGCTGGATCGAGCAGCCAGAGGTGACCGATCTTGGCCTCCGCATAGATGCGGCGCTTGCGGCCGCGGTCGAGGCGGACCGTGGAGGGCGAGAGGATCTCGCAGACCCAGTCCGGCGCGATCTCGATGTGGGCCGCTTCCAAGTCGGTCGGCGCCCGCTCCCGGCGCCAAGCCGCCAGATCCGGCACCACGACATGGGCACCCAGGTGGAGTTCCGGTTCAATCATGAAAATCCAGCCGCCGGGTCCGCCGCGTCCATAACGGAACGGGGTGCCCAGCAAGGTGGACAAATCGGACGCGGCCATCGCGTGCCGGGGCCGCGGCCGCGGATGCGTCTCCAGCACACCGTCGATGATCTCGGCGACGAGATGCGCGGGGACAGCCTCCAGATCCGCGTAGGTCGCCTGCCGGACAGCCGCCTCAGCCATGGTCGGCAGCCATCGCTAGTTGAGGCCGCCGGGGTCGAGCCCCTCGGCCTCCCAGCCCGCGCGGATGCGCTCGACCGCCTCCTCCTCCGACATGTCGGTCTCCAGCGCGTAGGCGCGGGCTGCCTGTCGGGCGAGATCGGCCAGGAGCCGGCCCCAGGTGGCCGGGTCGTCGAAGGAGCGGCGGAGGGCCACGCTCACCGCGCCGTCGACCACGGCGGCGCGCAGCACCTCGATGCCGCCCTGTTCGAGGGCGTCGGGCGGGATGGCGAGTTCGGCGAAGTCGCTGCTGGAATCTTGGCTCATGGCGCGCCGGCTGTTCCTTGGGCCCCCTGCCGGGACGGAGGCGGGGACATGCGCCCCGCCCGCGCGCCCGTCACTTGTAGCAGACGCTCTTGGCGGCCTCGACCACCTCCGCCACATTCGGCAGCGCCAGCTTCTCCAGATTCGCCGCGTAGGGCATCGGCACGTCCTTGCCGGTGATGCGCAGGACCGGCGCGTCCAGGAAATCGAAGGCGTCGACCATCAGGCGCGCCACGATCTCGGCGCCGACGCCGGATTGCGGGAAGCCCTCCTCGACGGTGATGCAGCGGCCGGTCTTCTTCACCGATTCCACCACCGTCTCGGTGTCCATCGGGCGGATCGTGCGCAGGTCGATCACCTCCGCCTCGATGCCCTGCTCGGCCAGGGCCTGCGCGGCCTTGAGGGCGTAGGTCATGCCGATCGCGAAGGACACGATGGTCACGTCGCTGCCGGTCCGGTGGATCCGCGCCTTGCCGATCGGCAGCACGAAGTCGTCGAGCTGCGGCACCGGGAAGGACTGCCCGTACAGGATCTCGTTCTCGAGGAAGATCACCGGGTTCGGGTCGCGGATCGCGGCCTTGAGCAGGCCCTTGGCGTCGGAGGCCGTGTAGGGCGCGATCACCTTGAGACCCGGCACGTTGGAGTACCACGCGGCGTAGTCGTGGCTGTGCTGGGCGGCGACGCGGGCGGCCGCGCCGTTCGGGCCGCGGAACACGATCGGGCAGCCGAGCTGGCCGCCGGACATGTACAGGGTCTTGGCCGCCGAGTTGATGATCTGGTCGATCGCCTGCATGGCGAAGTTGAAGGTCATGAACTCCACGATCGGCTTCAGCCCGGCGAGCGCCGCGCCGACGCCGATGCCGGCGAAGCCGTGCTCGGTGATCGGGGTGTCGACCACGCGCTTCGGTCCGAATTCCTGCAGCAGGTTCTGGGTGACCTTGTAGGCGCCCTGATACTCGGCGACCTCCTCGCCCATGACGAAGACGTCGCCGTCGCGGCGCATCTCCTCGGCCATGGCGTCACGCAGGGCCTCGCGGACCGTCTGGGTGACCATCGGCGTGTCGGCCGGGAACTCCTCCATCACCGGCTCTCGGGCCTTGTTGGTGATGACGGCCGGTGCCGCCGGCGCCTTCGGGGCGTCGTCGCCGGTCTTGGCGGCGGGCGCGGGTTTGTCGGCCATGCCCTCGGCCTGCATGTCGGGCGTCGGCGCCGGATGGCCGCCGGCGCCGTTGGGCTTCGCCCCGCCGCCGGACTGGACGCTCGCCGGATCCTCGCCCTCGCCGGCGATGACGGCGATCGGCGTGTTCACCGCGACGCCCTCGGTGCCCTCCGCGATCAGGATCTTGGCGAGCACGCCCTCGTCGATCGCCTCCACCTCCATGGTGGCCTTGTCGGTCTCGATCTCGGCCAGCACGTCGCCGGACTTGATCGGGTCGCCCTCTTTCTTCAGCCACTTGGCGAGCTTGCCCTCCTCCATGGTGGGCGAGAGGGCGGGCATCAGGATGTCGGTCGCCATGCTCAGCTCTGCGGTCGTCGTCTCGTTTGGGGGGCGGCCAGCGTCGTCGGCGACGCGCTCAGGCGTGCGCGTCCAGCAGGATGTCGGTCCACAGCTCGGACGGATCCGGCTCGGGATCGTTGGTGGCGAACTCGGCCGAGGCGTTCACCGTCTCGCGGACCTTGGCGTCGGTGGCCTTCAGCTCGGCTTCGGGCACGCCGTGCAGCTCGAGCAGGCGCTTGCGCACCATCTCGATCGGGTCGTGCTCGTCGCGCATCTTCGAGACCTCGTCCTTGGTCCGGTACTTGGCCGGATCGGACATGGAGTGGCCGCGATAGCGGTAGGTCTGCATCTCCAGGATGTAGGGCCCCTGGCCGCTGCGGGCGTGCTCGATCGCCCGGGTGGCGGCCTCGCGGACGGTGCGCACGTCCATACCGTCGACCTGCTCGCCCGGGATGCCGAAGGAGAGGCCGCGCTTCGAGAAGTCGGTCTGCGCCGAGGCCCGGGCCACCGAGGTGCCCATGGCGTAGCGGTTGTTCTCGATGACGTAGACGACCGGCAGCTTCCAGAGCGCCGCCATGTTGAAGCTCTCGTAGACCTGGCCCTGGTTGGCCGCGCCGTCGCCCATATAGGTCAGGCTGACCTTGCCGTTTTCCCGGTAATGGTCGGCGAAGGCGAGGCCCGTGCCCAGCGAGACCTGTGCGCCGACGATCCCGTGACCGCCGAAGAACTGATTCTCGCGGCTGAACATGTGCATCGAGCCGCCCTTGCCGCGGCTGTAGCCGCCGCGGCGGCCGGTCAGCTCGGCCATGACGCCCTTCGGGTCCATGCCGCAGGCCAGCATGTGGCCGTGGTCGCGGTAGCCGGTGATGACTTGGTC
Organism: Methylobacterium sp. XJLW; assembly: GCF_003254375.1. NCBI lineage: Bacteria > Pseudomonadati > Pseudomonadota > Alphaproteobacteria > Hyphomicrobiales > Methylobacteriaceae > Methylobacterium > Methylobacterium sp. XJLW. The sequence continues at coordinate 5,674,146 of NZ_CP016429.1, forward strand.
GCCCTCGACCGAGGCCATCTGCATGCCGATCACCACGGCCTCCTGGCCGATATAGAGGTGGCAGAAGCCGCCGATCAGGCCCATGCCGTAGAGCTGGCCGGCCTTCTCCTCGAAGCGCCGGATCAGCAGCATCTCGTGGTAGGCGTGGAGATCCTCGTCCCGGGTGAATTGCGGCATGTTGGGCGCCGGCTTGTGCGCCTCGGCCGCCTGAGGGCTCGCGGCCTGCGATTGGGAGGACGAAGCGTCCTTGGCAGGCTCCTTGGCGGCGTCCATCGGCGCTCTCCCCGTGATTCCACGCGACGTGGTGGGGGTGTAGGACAGCGAGGATTGGAAAGCGAGGGCTGCCGCTCTGACAGGAAGCCGCTCTTGTCAGAGGACTTTCGGGGCGGGCTCCCGGGGCCCGGCGGCGATCAGGGCGTGATGATGACCACGTCGTTGGCGTGGACCCGGCCGAGCACGATCCGCGCCCGTTCCTCCAGGAGGTCGCGGTCGATCTGGTCGCTCTTCAGCAGCGCGACCCGGTGCTCCCAGGTGGCGCGCTCGGCCCGCACGGCGGCGAGTTCCTGATTGAGGCCGTAGGCGCGGATTTTCAGCGCCTTCTTGGCTTCGAGTCCGCGGTTGCCGCTCTCGGCCTGCCATACGAAATAGCCGACCACGAGCGCCGACAGGGTCCAGAGACCCAGCGGCAACACAACCATTCTGACTCGGCGGCGCACGACCATGGCGCGACCCTCGCGCGGAAAGGTTAATGGTTCTTTGCGATCGTGCCGCGACAGGGTCGGGGCGCGATCGGCACGGACAGGGGCGAGGCTGAGGGATGGACCTGACGCATCTGGGACGCTGGGTCGCCGCGCACGCAACGGCGACCGACGACCACGACAGCCTGCTCTCCGGTTTCTGCGAGGCGCTGGTCGGTGCGGGCATCCCCGTCTGGCGGGTCAGCGTCATGGCCCCGGCCCTCGATCCGACCCTGCGCGGCGTCAGCCTGAACTGGCATGCGGGCGAGGGGCTGTCCTTCGTGGCCAACGCCCACGGTGCCGACGAGGAGAGCGACTGGCTCCTGAGCCCCGTCTACGCGCTGGTGGAGAAGGGCGAGACCTTCGGCCGCTGGCGCCTCGACGCGCCCGAGCTGGAGACGGACTTTCCGGTCCTGAAGGCCCTCGGGGCACAGGGCGGCGTCGATTACGTGCTGCACATCGTCGAGTTTGCGCCCGGCACTGCGCTGCGCGGCATCGCGGTGTCGTTCTGCACCCGCGGCGCCGGCGGCTTCACCGAGGCGCACCTGTCGGCCATCGCCGACGTCCTGCCGTTCCTGACGCTGGCGATCGCCAAGATGAGCTTGGCCCACACGTTCCGCGAGGTGTCGGCGACCTATCTCGGCCGTTCCACCGCCGAACGGGTGCTCGACGGCCAGATCCGGCGGGGCGAGGGGCGGGCCATTCCGGCCGCCATCCTGCTGACGGACCTGCGCGGCTTCACGGCGCTGGCCGACCGGGTCGATCCGGCCGACATGGTCACGTGGCTCAACGAGCATTTCGACGCGCTGGGCGACCCGGTGGCGCGGCACGGCGGCGAGATCCTGAAATTCCTGGGTGACGGGTTCCTGGCCATCTTCCCGGTGCCGGACGCCGACACCCTCCCCTGCCCGGTCTGCGGCGGCGCCCTGGATGCCGCGACCGAGGGGCTCGCCGCCAACGCGGCGCTCAACGACCGCCGTCGCGCCGCGGGTCTGCCGGAGCTGCCGGCCGAGTGCGTCGTGCATTTCGGGACGGTCATCTACGGCAATGTCGGGACCGAGCGGCGCCTCGACTTCACGATCATCGGGCGGGCGGTCAACGAGGCCAGCCGGATCGAGAGCCAGTGCGCGGCCCTCGGCCATGCGCTCCTGGTCTCGGATTCCTTCGCCGAGCGGTGCGCCCGGCGGCTGGAGCCTGTCGGGACGATCGAGTTGCGGGGCCTGTCGCGGCCGATGCGGGTCTGGACCGTGCCGGCGGAGCCGTCCGATGCCGCGTCGGCCTGAGGCGGCGCAGGCTGCGGGGCCCGGAAGACCGGCCTCCCCCCGTCCTGCCGCCGCCCTCAGAACAGCGCACAGCTCCGCTGCAGCACCAGCCCGACGGCGCCCTGGGCGAAGTGCTCCCGGTACTCTTCCTTGATGCTGCGCAGGGCCGCGACCGCCTCGGGCGTCGCCCCGGTGACGATGAGGACGATGCGGGCAGCCTCATGCACGCGCCGTCCGTCCGGCCCGCGCCACTGGCCCCGACCGGAGAACACCGTCAGCCCGTCCGGGAAGCGGGGGGTGATCCGCTCGGCCAGAAACCGGTCGAAGGCCCGCTGCGGGATGAGGCCGCCATCCGGCCGCGACAGGCCGAACAGCAGTTGCGCGCTGAGCGTCGGACGTGCGCCGTCGCAGAGCGGGTCGGCACAGGCTGGGCCGGCCGCTCCGAGGGTGAGCAGGCCGGTCAGCAGGATCCGCCGGATCAGCGCCGGGCGAGCTGCTTGAGCGCCGCCGGGCCGGCATAGAGCGCCTGCGGGCCCAGGCCTTCCTCGATGCGGATCAGCTGGTTGTACTTGGCCAGTCTGTCCGAGCGGGCGAGCGAGCCGGTCTTGATCTGCCCGCAATTGGTGGCGACCGCGAGGTCGGCGATGGTCGAATCCTCGGTCTCGCCGGAACGGTGCGACATCACCGCGGTGTAGCCGGCGCGCTGGGCCATATCGACCGCCGCCAGGGTCTCGGTGAGCGAGCCGATCTGGTTGACCTTGATCAGGATCGAGTTGGCCGTGCCCTCCGCGATGCCGCGGGACAGGCGCTCGACGTTGGTGACGAACAGGTCGTCGCCCACGAGCTGGCACTGCGCGCCGATCTTGTCGGTCAGGAGCTTCCAGCCGGCCCAGTCGTCCTCCGACATGCCGTCCTCGATGGAGACGATCGGATAGGTGGCGACGAGCTGCGCGAGGTAATCGACCTGCGCCTCGATGGTGCGGGTCTTCCCCTCGCCCTCGTAGGCGTAGGCGCCGTCCTTGAAGAACTCGGTGGCGGCGCAGTCGAGCGCCAGGGCCATGTCCTGGCCGGGCTTGAAGCCGGCGGCGCTGATCGCCTCCATCACGAAGTCGAGAGCGGCCTCGGCGGACGGCAGGTTCGGAGCGAAGCCGCCTTCGTCGCCGACATTGGTGTTGTGACCGGCCTTCTTCAGCTTGCCCTTGAGGGTGTGGAACACCTCGGAGCCCATGCGCACGGCCTCGGCGAGCGAATCGGCGCCCACCGGCATGATCATGAATTCCTGGAAGTCGATCGGGTTGTCGGCATGCGCCCCGCCGTTGATGATGTTCATCATCGGCACCGGCAGCACCCGGCCCTGCACGCCGCCGACGTAGCGGTAGAGCGGCAGGCCGGACGCCTCGGCCGCGGCCTTCGCCACCGCCAGCGAGACGCCCAGGATCGCGTTGGCGCCGAGCCGCGCCTTGTTGGGCGTGCCGTCGAGCTCGATCATCGCCTCGTCGACCGCGACCTGATCCTCGGCCTCCATGCCGCCGATCGCGTCGAGGATCTCGGTCTGGGCCGCCTCGACCGCCTTGAGGACGCCCTTGCCGAGGAACCGATTCTTGTCGCCGTCGCGCAGCTCCACGGCCTCGTGGGCGCCGGTGGAGGCGCCCGACGGCACCGCGGCGCGGCCGAAGGAGCCGTCCTCCAGGATGACGTCGACTTCGACCGTGGGGTTGCCGCGGCTGTCGAGAATCTCGCGGGCGCTGATATTGGTGATCGCGGTCATGGAACGTCCTCTCGCGGGGGCCGCGGGTCGGTGGCCGCGCCCAAATCAGAGGGTGCGGCGCATCGCGGCGGCTTATCCGTCAAGCGGCGGCCGGCGGCAAGCGTCGGGACGGGCGGCGCACAGCCCGGTCCACCCGGGAAAGCGTCGCGGATCAGACAGATGCGCGCGGCGCCGACAGGCTTTATATGCCCGCCATGACCTCCGCCAACGACCTCCAGCTCGGCCAGCCGACGCCCTTCCCCACCTCCCCCGAGGAGGCGCGACTCGACCGGGTCCCGAACCCGCACGCGGACACCGACTACGTCGCCCGGTTCACCGCGCCCGAATTCACCTCGATCTGCCCGGTCACCGGGCAGCCGGATTTCGCGATCCTGGTGATCGACTACGTGCCCGGCGACTGGCTCGTGGAGTCGAAGTCGCTGAAGCTCTACCTCGGCTCATTCCGCAACCACGGCGCGTTCCACGAGGATTGCACCGTGGCGATCGGCAAGCGGCTGCGCGACCTTCTGGAGCCGCGCTACCTGCGCATCGGCGGCTTCTGGTATCCCCGCGGCGGCATCCCGATCGACGTGTTCTGGCAGACGGGCGAGCTGCCGAAGAACGCGTGGCTGCCGGATCCGGGCGTGCCGCCCTACCGCGGACGCTGACCGGCCAAACGAAAAGGGCGACCGGCTCGCGCCGGTCGCCCCCGATCCATCCGGATCTCAGATCTCAGTAGCCATAGCCGTAATAGCCGTAGCCTGGAGCCGCGTAGCCGTAGCCGCCGTAGACCGGGGCGTAGCCGTAGCCGTAGGACGGGGCGTAGCCGTAGCCACCGCCGTAGTAGCTGTCGCGGGCCGCGCCGGCGGCGATCGCACCGGCGGCGAGGCCGGCGATGCCGAGGCCGATGGCGGCACCGGTGCCGATGCCGCGGCGGCCGCGGTAGTAGCCGTGGCCGTAGCCGCCGTAACCACCGTGGTAGCCCCACGGACGCGCCTCGGCGCCCGTCGTAGCGGCGACGCTGCCAATGGCCATGGCGGCGGCGGTGGCGATGATACCGATCTTGCGCATAGTGTTCCTTCTCGATCCTCGATCGAACATGCCCGATAACGTTGTCGCCCCGATACCGTTCCAGATCTCGCCCGGAGTTTTGGTGCGTATGCGCACACAGTCTGGATCCTGAACCGTTGTTCATCGGCGCTCGCGCCGCCGTGATTGCGGTCAAGCTTGAGCGTTCGCCTGTGGAGCACGCCCGAACTCTTGCGAAGAGCCTGGCGCGGCCGCGGCCGCGGCCGGCGACGGCCGGGGCTCGAGGGCGGCGCATTGGCGATCGGCCGGGCCCGGCGGCGGAAATCCGCCCTCCTCCGGGGCGGTCGTGCTACGGCTCCGTCCGGAGGACCGACGATGGATGCCTGGACCCTAATTCGCGACAGCTTCGCGCCCCTGCCCGGCAAGCGGATCCTCGACATCGGCTGCGGGCCCGGGGCGCTCGCGCGCCGGCTGGTTGACGCCGGCGCGGCGGTCACCGGCATCGACCCCGGTGGGGCGGCGCTCGCCCGGGCGCGGGAGACCGTGTCGGAGGCGCGCTTCGAATCCGCGACCGGCGAGGCCCTGCCCTTCCCCGATGCCGGTTTCGACGGCGCCGTGATGCTGAACGCCCTGCACCACGTGCCGGACCCGGCGGCCGCCCTCGCCGAGGCGGCGCGCGTGCTGGTCCCGGGCGGCCGGCTCGTCGTGGTGGAGCCCCTGGCGGAGGGCAGCTTCTTCGACGCCCTGCGGCCGATCGAGGACGAGACGGCGGTCCGGGCCGCGGCCCAGGCGGCCATCGCCGACGCCCTGGCCCGCCGCGCCTACGCGTGCCGCCGCGACGTGACCGTCGAGCGGCGGGAGCACTTCGACTCCCTCGACGCCTTCCTCGCCCGCGTCAGCGCCGTGGACCCGGCCCGCGCGGCGACCATTCGGGACCGGCGCCCCGTGATCGCGGAGGCTTTCCACAAGGCGGCCGCGCGCGAGGCGGACGGGCGGTTCGGCCTCGTCCAGCCCCTGCGGATCCACGTGCTGGAGCCGGAGGCCGCCTGAGCCGCTCAGGCGGTCCGGCGCTTGGCGAGGCGGTCGAAGGCGAGGAGTTCCTCGAGCAGCGCCGGCAGGTCCTTCAGCGCCACCATGTTGGGGCCGTCCGAGGGGGCCCGGTCCGGGTCGGGGTGCGTCTCGATGAACACGCCCGCCACGCCCACCGCCACGGCGGCGCGGGCGAGGACGGCGACGAATTCCCGCTGGCCGCCGGAACTCGCCCCCTGGCCGCCGGGCTGCTGCACCGAGTGGGTGGCGTCGAACACCACCGGCGCGCCCTGCGTGACCTGCGCCATGATCGGCAGGCTGCGCATGTCCGAGACCAGGGTGTTGTAGCCGAAGGAGGCGCCGCGCTCGGTGACGATGACGTTGGGATTGCCGGCCTCCGTCACCTTGGCGGCGACGTGCTTCATGTCCCAGGGCGCCAGGAACTGACCCTTCTTGATGTTGACCGCCCGGCCGGTCGCGGCCGCGGCCAGCAGCAGATCGGTCTGGCGGCACAGGAAGGCGGGGATCTGGAGCACGTCCACCGCCTCGGCGGCGGGGGCGCATTGCTCGGCGGCGTGCACGTCGGTCAGCACCGGCAGCCCGAGGGTTTCGCGGATCTCGGCGAAGACCGGGAGCGCCCCGTCGAGGCCGATGCCCCGGGCGGCGCTGCCGGAGGTGCGGTTGGCCTTGTCGAAGGAGGTCTTGAACACGAGACCGACGCCGAGGCCCGCGGCCATCTCCTTGAGGGCGGCGGCGATCTCCAGGGCGTGCTGGCGCCCTTCGAGCTGGCATGGGCCGGCGATCAGCGTCAGCGGCAGGTGGTTGGCGAAGCGCACGCCGCCGACTTGGACGACGGGGCCGGGTGTCTCGATCTGCGACATGCGGGCCGGTCTAGCCCGCGCGGCGGATCCGCGAAAGCCCGGGCCTGTGGGCCATCCGGCAGACGGTGAGGTCGTCCCGCAGGCCATCGGTCCGGGGCCCGGTCTCGCACAGCATCAGGATCGGGCCGATGCCGCCCCGGCGCGGGGCCTGCGCCAGAAGGCTGGCCTGGTGGAGGTTGAGCGCCAGAACCTCGGCCGAGGCGGCGTCAGCCCCGGCCAGCGCCCGCGCCGCGCGGCCGATCAGGATGAAGTAGCCCGGGGGCGGCTCGCGATCGAGGGACGCCACGGTGAGCCTGGCGGGGGCGCGGCAATCGAGGCTCATCCGCTCGGCATCCTGCGCCCGGAATACCGCGACGGGGCCCGTCCGACCGGCCAGAGAGGCTCCGGTCGCGCGGATCACCGTCGCGGCGAGCGTGTCGCAGGCGTCGGCGGCGCGGGCTGGTGCGGATCCGAGACTGAACACGCCGACGAGGACAGTCAGAGCGGAGAGGCGCAGCATGGGGAAATCCGCGGCAGGACAGATCGGCTTGCACCAGATAGCGCGGGTTGCCCGAGCCGCGTAGCCGCGGCGCGACAAATGCCGACTGCGCATGGACAGGGCATCCCGGATGCCCGATCTGAGCGGGCGGCGCGGCGCCGCACGCCGCTCGCAGATCAGGCTCCGTCGCGGCCATGCTTCGAACCGTCCTCGCCTCCGCCCTCCTGGCCCTGGCGCTGCCCGGCGGCGTCTCCGCGGAGCCGCAACCGCAGCCGACCTACGGGCCGGAGCTCGAGGGCTTCGCCTACCCGTTCCCGGTGGAGCGGTTCCTGTTCACCTCGCAGCGCCAGCCGCTGCAGATGGCCTATCTCGACGTCCGACCGGCGACGCCGAACGGCCGCACCGCCGTGCTGCTGCACGGCAAGAACTTCTGCGCCGCCACCTGGGAGAGCCAGATTCGCGTGCTCAGCGCCGCCGGGTACCGGGTGATCGCGCCGGACCAGATCGGCTTCTGCAAGTCGAGCAAGCCGGCGGCCTACCAGTTCACCTTCCGGCAGCTCGCCGAGAACACCCACGCCCTCCTGGCCAAGCTCGGGATCGAGCGTCCGGTCCTGGTCGGCCATTCCACGGGCGGCATGCTGGCCGCCCATTACGCCCTGCTCTACCCCAAGGCGGTGGAGCAGCTCGTGCTGGTCAACCCGATCGGCCTGGAGGACTGGGCCGCCAAGGGCGTACCGCCGACCTCGGTGGAGCACTGGTACGAGCGCGAACTGAAGGTGACGGCGGATTCGATCCGGGCCTACGAGACGGCGACCTACTATGCCGGCCTGTGGGAGCCCCGCTACGAGCCGTGGGTGACGATGCTGGCGGGTCTCAACGGCGGCCCCGGCAAGGAGGCGGTCGCCTGGGACTCGGCGCTCCTCTACGACATGATCGTCACCGAGCCGGTGGTCTACCGGTTCCCGCAGATCGCGGTGCCGACCCTGCTGATGATCGGCCAGAAGGACAACACGGCGATCGGCAAGGACCTCGCCCCGCCGGAGGTGCGGGGCCGGCTCGGGAACTACCCGGAGCTCGGCAAGGCGGCCGCCCAGGCGATCCCGGGGGCCAGGCTCGTGGAGTTCCCGGCCCTGGGCCACGCGCCGCAGATGTCCGACCCCGAGGGATTTAATGCGGCGCTGATCAAGGGGATGTCCGCGCCGTGAAAGTCCGGTCGTCCGTGTGCCGGCGCGGATGCATCTGACGGCGTGCTCGACCGGCCAATCCCGTCCTCGATCGCATCCTGGGGTGCCGAGCGATCGTTGATCGCCCGCCACCTCAGGATGCGGGGCGTGGTTCGGACGTCCGGCGATCGCCGACGACCGGCGATGACGGTCGTCGGCGTGGACCGGTCCTAGAAGTATGACTTCAGCACGCCGCGGCGGCGGACGTCGAGGGTCGCGCAGTGGAACGAGCCGCCGAACGGGCCGTAGCTGAGGAACGGCGCCGGGATCGGGTCAAAGCCCCAATCCTTCAGAGCCTTGATCAGCGTCGGCTGGCTCTGGTCGACGACGATCTTCTTCTCGGTGATCGCGAGCACGTTGATCGAGGTCCAGGGCGAGCACATCGAGATCTTGCTCATGAAGCCCTCGACCGGGTCGGGGCGCGGGGCGATCAGCACGTCCCACTTCTTGAGCACGGCCGGCAGCTTCTCGACGTCGACGTAGTCTGGGTTCACCAGCACCTTGCCGGGGGCCAGAGGCATGAACGACGAGTCGATGTGCATCGGCTGCGGGCAGCGGCTCTCGATCTCGTGGATGCGGAAGCCCGGGCCGAGGTGGCGGCGCAGCCACTCGATGCCCATCAGGTTTGTCACGTTGGAGCGGGTGACGAACAGGTCGCGGCCGCAGCGCACGAAGTCGGCGGCGTCGAAGACCGGTTCGAACTCGTTCACCGTGAACTGCATGGGCTCGCCGGCCTTCAGGTTCGGCACCCGGTAATCGTAATTGTAGAGGTCGTCCGTGAGCTGCGGCCGCGGGGCTGAAGTCCAGCGGGCGCCGGCGCGGAAGTATTCCTTGAACAGCGACCGGTAGGCGTCGCCCTCGAAGTAGCGCGAGCGCCAGCACATCGGGCTCTCGATGATCTCGTCGCCGATGACGAGATACGGGTCGCGCGGGCAGGCCACGCAGAAGCCCCGGGAGGACCAGCGCGGGGCCTTGAACTTCTTGGAGAAGTCCACTGCGTCCGGGCGGCGGACCTTCACGCCCTCGCCGGCCAGGATAGTGATGAAGTTGTCGAGCTCGGCCTGGGCGAGCTTCTTCATGAACTTCGGATACTTCCACCCGCTGGCCAGCCGGTAGAACGGCTGCGCGGCGCGCGGCAGGTTGAAGATCACCGTGAGGTGATGGGTCGGGATCGTGGCGCCGTCGAGGGAGCCGACGATCACCTCCTCCAGCGGATCCCACTCGTTCCAGGCCATAACCGGGGACTGGGGGGCCGGGACACCCGGTTCCATTCTGCCCGTAAGGCCGCCGGCATGCGTTTCGTCGGTCACGGCCTCGAGGGCCGTGATCGGTGATTCGCGCTCCATGACGTGTGCCCCTTCTGCGACGTGCCGCGGCCTTCTGCGTAGGCGCTCAAGCCCCGCGCCGCTTTGGCACCCGGTGTGTCAAACGGGTGATAGACACCGCTAATCCGTGCTGCAACGTGACAGAAACGTTCCCGGGCCGACGGACCTATTTCTGCCGCGACCGTGACCGATTTCCCGCATCAAGCCTTTTGCGAGCTTGAAAGACGACAATGAAGCGCCTCACGACCCTGGCCTCGATCGCCGGTCTGTGCACGGTCGTCGGCCTGTTCATGTCCTCCGGACTGGAGGATGTGTCGGCCGCCGTCGTGAGCGCCGGCTGGGGCGCCGCCCTGGTGGTGCTCGCCCGCATCGTGGCCGTCGCCTGGGCGGGGCTCGGCTGGTACGTGGTCTTTCCGCGGGCCGCGGCCAAGCTCGCCGACTGCGTGTCCCTCCGCTTCGTCCGTGAGGGCATCAACACGCTTCTGCCCGTTGCCACCGTCGGCGGCGACTTCGTCGGCGCGCGCCTCCTGTCGAAGCGCAACGTCCCCGGCGCGCTCGCGGGCGCCAGCATGTTCGTCGATCTGATGACCCAGGCGCTGACGCAGCTCCTGTTCACCGTGATCGGCCTCGCCCTGCTGGTCCTGATCTCCGGCGACGGCCCGATCGCCCACACGGTCGAGGGCGGCCTGGCCCTGGCGGTCCCGGCCCTCGGCGCCTTCTACCTGATCCAGCGGCGGGCCGGGCACCGCCTGATCCAGGGGCTGCTCAGCCGCTTCGCCTCGGGGCGCGAATGGCGCGCCTTCGGCGCGATCGACCAGCTGTACGACAGCCTGCGCCGGCTCTACGGCAACCACGGGCGTTTCGCGCTGGCTCTGGCGGTGCACCTCGCCGGCTGGGTGATCGGAACGCTGGAGGTCTACGTCTGCCTGCGCTTCATGGGCTATCCCATCGATTTCGCGCAGGCGCTGATGATCGAGAGCCTCGCCCAGGCGGTGCGCGGCGCGGCCTTCGCGGTGCCCGGTGCCCTCGGCGCGCAGGAGGGCGGCCTGATCGCCCTGTGCGGCCTGTTCGATATCCCGGCCGAGGCGGCGCTCGCCCTCTCCCTGGTCAAGCGCTTCGCCGATCTCGGCGTCGGGCTCCCGAGCCTCCTGCTCTGGCACCGGATCGAGTCCAAGCTCCGGTCCGAGGCGCCCGAGGAGGAGGAGCGCGAGCCGGTTCCGGAGGCCGGACGCAAGGCCAAGAGGATCGCGCCGCCCGCGACGCTGGGGCCGTTCTACAGCTACGCCCCGCCGCGCATGGGATCGCGGCTCGGTGACGGCGAGGAGTTGAAGAAGTGCGCCTGACCCGCCGGCTCGCGGCCGCCCTCGTCGCCGCTCCCTTGAGCACCGTTCCCTCGATCACCGTTCCCTTGGCCCTGCCCCTGCTCGCCGCGGGTCCCGCCTGGGCTGCCGACGAGGCCGCCGTTCAGACCGTGCGCGACCTCTACGCCGCCTTCGCGGCGGCGCTGAAGGATGGCCCGAGCCCCCTGTCGGCGCGGGTCGAGGCCGTCGGGCCGGCGATCGAGAAGGCGTTCGATTTTCCCGCCATGACCCGCATCGCCGTGGGCTCGAAATGGTCGAGCTTCACGCCGGAGCAGCAGGCGGCGGTGATCGACGCCTTCAAGCGCAGCCTGACCGTCACCTACGCCAACCGGCTGGCCCGCGCCGCCGGCGGCAAGTTCGAGGTGACCCCGAAGATCGAGGAGCGCGGCGCCCAGCGCGTGGTGCCGACCCGCGTCACCGCGGCGGATGGCGACGATTCCGCCGTGGACTTCGTGGTCAACGCCGACAACCGCATCCAGGACGTGCTGCTCAACGGCGATGTCAGCGAGATCGCCGCGCAGCGCAACGCCCTGTCGGCGCCGCTGAAATCCGGGGGGGCCGACGGCGTCGTGAAGTTCCTTCGGGCGCGGGCCGACGGCATGCTCGCCGCGAAGCCGACGCCGTGAGCGTCGTCTCTGCCAGTGCCGACCTGAACCGGCCGTTCGCGGCCTTCGCCGCCTGAGGCGGCCGGACGACCGCACGGATCCGACCGGATGGATGTCTCTTCGCTGGCGCTGCTCGGCCTCTCGTGGCTTTCGCTGCTCTGCCTGATCCTGGCGGCGGCGGGCTGCGTCTACGGCTTGGCCGCCGCCGTCTGCGCCGGCCGCTACGCGGCACGCCGCCCCCCGGTGCTTGCCGGCGGCGCGGCCCGGCCTTCCGTGACCGTCCTCAAGCCGCTCTGCGGTCTCGAGCCGAACCTCTACGCGAATCTCGAGACCGTGCTGCGCCAGGACTATGCCGGGCCGGTCCAGATCCTGTTCGGCGTCCAGAGGACCACCGATCCGGCGATCGGCGTGGTGGAGCGGCTGCAGCAGGCCTATCCCGATGCCCGCATCGACCTCGTGATCGACAGCCGCCAGCACGGCTCGAACCGGAAGGTCTCGAACCTGATCAACATGGCCGAGGCCATCGCCCACGACGTGGTGGTGTTGGCCGACAGCGACATGGTGGTCGGCCCCGACTATCTGGAGCGCCTCGTGGCGGAGCTGTCGCAGGACGGCGTCACCGGCGTCACCTGCCTGTATCACGGCGTGCCCGCTTATCGCGGCCTCTACGACCAGCTCTCGACGCTCGCGATCGACACGCAGTTCCTGCCCAACGTGGTGATGGGCCTGAGCCTCGGATTGGCGAAGCCCTGCTTCGGCTCCACCGTGGCCTTCACCCGGGCGAGCCTCGAGGCGGTGGGGGGCTTCCGCACCTTCCGCAACGATCTCGCGGACGATTACGCCATCGGCGCCGCCCTGCGCGGCCTCGGGGGCCGTGTGGCGATCCCCAGCTTCACCATCGGCCATACCAGCGTCGACACCGACCTCGCCGGCCTGTGGCGGCACGAGCTGCGCTGGAACCGCACCATCCGCACCGTCGATCCGGCCGGCTATGCCGGCTCGATCGTCACCCACGCCTTCCCCCTCGCCCTGCTGGGCGCCCTCCTGCCCGGCGCCGGCACCGGCGCGCTCTGGGTCGCCGCTGCGGCGCTGGCGAGTCGGATCCTGCTCTGTCGGCAACTGGAGCGTGCCTTCGGCTTGGCTCCGCACCCCTACGGACTGTTGCCGATCCGCGACATCCTCTCCTTCCTGAACTTCTCCTGGGCCTTCGTGTCGGGGGCGGTGACATGGAAAGGTCACGATTATCACGTGGTTGCGGATGGCACCCTGATCCCGGACGCCGAACTCGGCCGCGATGCCGGCGCGCCCACCCGCTGATCCCGGCTTTCGCTTCCTTCCCCCTCCCCCCGGCATTGCCCTGAGGCCTTGAACCCCATGCGCACGCTCTTCCTCCAGGCCCCCACCTTCGACGGTTTCGACGGCGGTGCCGGCTCCCGCTATCAAGCCAAGCGCGAGATCAAGTCGTTCTGGTACCCGACGTGGCTGGCCCAGCCGGCCGCCCTGGTGCCGAACTCGAAGCTGATCGACGCGCCGCCGCACAACATCAAGCTTCCCGAGATCGTGGCCCAGGCCAACGATTTCGACCTCGTCGTGCTCCACACCTCGGTGCCGTCGTTCAAGTCCGACGTGAAGACGATCGAGGCGCTGAAGGCCGCCAACCCGAAGCTGATCGCCGGCCTGATCGGCGCCAAGGTCGCGGTCGACGCCGCCGGCGCCATGGCCCAGGCCCCGGTGGTCGATTTCTGCGCCCGCAACGAGTTCGACTTCACCGTCAAGGAAGTCGCCGAGGGCGTCCCGATGTCGGAGATCAAGGGCCTGTCCTATCGCGACGCCAACGGTGTCGTGGTCCATAACGAGGACCGCGAGATCATGACCGACATGGACCAGCTGCCCTTCGTCACCAGCGTCTACAAGCGCGACCTGGAGATGGAGAAGTACTTCATCGGCTACCTGAAGCACCCCTACATCTCGTTCTACTCCGGCCGGGGCTGCAAGAGCCGCTGCACCTTCTGCCTCTGGCCGCAGACGGTCGGCGGCCACACCTACCGCACCCGCTCGGTCGCCCACGTGATCGAAGAGATCAAGTACTGCCTGAAGGAGTTCCCGCAGACCAAGGAGTTCTTCTTCGACGACGACACCTTCACCGACAACCTCCCGCGCGCCGAGGAGATCGCCCGCGAGCTCGGCAAGCTCGGCGTCACGTGGTCGTGCAACGCCAAGGCGAACGTGCCGCGCGAGACCCTGAAGGTGCTCAAGGAGAACGGCCTGCGCCTGCTGCTGGTCGGCTACGAGTCCGGCAACCAGACCATCCTGCACAACATCAAGAAGGGCATGCGGGTCGAGGTCGCCGAGAAGTTCACCAAGGATTGCCACGACCTAGGCATCGCCATCCACGGCACCTTCATCCTCGGCCTGCCGGGCGAGACCAAGGAGACGATCCAGGAGACGATCGCCTTCGCCAAGCGGATCAACCCGCACACGATCCAGGTCTCCCTGGCCGCGCCCTACCCGGGCACATTCCTGTACAAGCAGGCGGTGGAGAACGGCTGGCTCGACATCGAGAACGCCGAACTCGTCGACGAGAACGGCGTGCAGGTCGCGCCGCTGCACTACCCGCACCTCTCGCACACCGAGATCTTCACCTCGGTCGAGGAGTTCTACAAGAAGTTCTACTTCCGGGCGCCGAAGATCGCCTCGATCGTGAGCGAGATGGTGCGCTCGCCCGACATGATGAAGCGCCGCCTGCGCGAGGGCGTCGAGTTCTACCGCTTCCTCAAGGAGCGTCAGGGCACCGCCAAGGCGGCGTAAGTCAGGGGTCCGGGGCCCTTCGGCCCCGGCGGGGAGCGGGGCAGAGCCCCGCCCCCTACCCAAGGCTCCGCCCTGGACCCGCGAGAGGGCACGCCCTCTCGACACCCGTTACGAGGTTTGCGTGAAGCGTCTGGTCGTCACCGCGGACGATTTCGGGCTGAGCCCCGAGGTCAACGAGGCCGTCGAGCAGGCCCATCGCGACGGGATCCTCACGGCGGCGAGCCTGATGGTCTCGGCGCCGGCCGCCGCCGACGCGGTGGCGCGGGCCCGGCGGATGCCGTCCCTGCGGGTCGGGCTGCACCTCGTCCTCGTCGAGGCGTGGCCCACCCTCCCCGCCGCGGACCTGCCCGACCTGACCGACGCGGCCGGTCTGATGCGCGCCGACATGGGGCGCCTCGGCCTCGACTTCGCCCGCAAGCCCGCCGCCCGGCGGCAGCTCGCGGCCGAGATCCGCGCCCAATTCGAGGCCTACCGGGCGACCGGCCTGCCGCTCGACCATGTCAACGCCCACAAGCATTTCCACGTCCATCCGCTGATCGCGGGCGCGGTGCTGCGCATCGGCCGCGACTTCGGCATGCGCGCCCTGCGGGTGCCCCGGGAGCCGCGGGAGATCCTGCGCCGCGCCGAGCCCGGAGCGCGGCCGCGGGCCGCCCTCGACATCGCCCCCTGGGCGGCGCTGCTCGCCGTGCGCGCCCGTCAGGCCGGGCTGCTGATCCCCGACCGCACCCTCGGCCTGGCCTGGTCCGGCGCCATGACACCGGCGCGCGTCGCGGCGCTGCTGGCCCAGCTCCCCGACGGCCTGACCGAACTCTACACCCATCCGGCCACCGGCGGCGGCTTCCCGGGCGAGGCGCCGGGCTACCGCTATGCCGACGAGCGCGATGCGCTGACCGCCCCCGCCTCCCGCGCGGCAGCCGAAGCCTCGGGCGCGGTTCGCGGCGGCTTCTCCGACTTCCTCACTTGACCCGCGCCGATATCTGACTTTAGTCAGATAAAATGACGCCCGCCGAGATCGCCCGTGTCCGCCGGTTCGCCCGTGCCGTCACCGCCGAGGTCGGGGCGCTCGATTCCTCGTTCCTCGGCCGGGGCCGTCCCCTGGGGGCCGCGCGCGTCCTGAACGCGATCGGGGCCGGGCGCACGGAGGTCGGCGCGATCCGCACCTATCTCGGCCTCGATTCCGGCCTGATGAGCCGTCTCCTGCGGGGCCTGGAGGAGGAGGGACTGGTCGCGACGGCGCCGCATCCCGCGGATGCCCGTCGCCGGATCGCGTCGCTGACCGAGGCCGGGCGGAGCGAGTTCGCGGCCTACGAGGCGCTGTCGGATGCCCGCGCCGTCGCCCTGCTGGAGCGCGCGCCGCAGGTGGACGCGCTCCTGCACGCCATGGACCGGGTCGCCCTGGCCCTCGGCCACGACGCCATCGCCATCACGGAGACTGATCCGACCGGCGCAGCGTCCCGCGCCTGCCTCGACGCCTACTACGCCGAGCTGGCCAGCCGATTCGCCGGCGGGTTCGACGTCGCCCGGTCGTGCGACCCCGAGGCCGCCGCCATGGTGCGCCCACGCGGCGTGTTCCTGCTCGCGAGCGGCGACGGGCTGCCGGTCGGATGCGTCGGGCTCAAGGGGAACGGCGGCGCGGTCGCGGAGATCAAGCGGCTCTGGATCGATCCCGCGGCCCGCGGGCTGGGCCTTGCCAAGCGGCTGATGCAGGCGGCCGAGGTGGCCGCCCGCGACCTCGGGATCCGGACGCTGCGGCTCGACACCAACAGTGCCCTCCCCGAGGCCCTGACGCTCTACCGGCGGTCGGGCTGGGTGGAGATCGACCGGTTCAACGACGACCCCTACCCGGACCATTTCTTCGAGAAGGCCCTCTGAGGCCTTCCGTAGCGCCGGCCACGACCGGCCGGCGCGACTCGGCCCGTCCTATTTGGCCGGCACCGGATCCTGGTGCGGGGCGGTCTTGCGCAGGGCCGCGCCGGCCGCCTTCTCGGCTTCCGGACGGTCATCGTCGGGCTGCGCCGGCGGCTCACCGAGGGTTGCCGGCACGACGAAGAACGCCGCCACCAGGGTGAAGAACAGCGACAGCGCCAGCAGCTTGCCCATGCTCGCCGTGCCCGGATGGCTCGACAGGACCAGCGATCCGAAGGCGCTGCCGGTGGTCAGCGCGGAGAAGAAGATCGCCCGGGTCAGGCTGGAGGCGAGCATGTCGGTCACGCCCGCCCGCCACGCGATCACGTAGTAGATGTGGAACGCCACGCCGACCGCGAGCATCAGCGGCAGGGCGATGATGTTGGCGAAGTTCAGCGGCATGCCGACGATGCGCATCGCCATGAGCGTCCAGAGGGTCGCGATCACCAGCGGGCCGAGGGTCATCGCCACGTCCCAGGGTTTCCGCAGGGCGACCGACAGGATGACGAAGATCAGCACGAAGGCCGTCACCGCCGCCTGCACGAAGGCGCCCAGGATCGTGTAGCTCGACTGCGTCGTGGCCACGGGCGCACCGGTGGCGTGCGGGGCGACCTTCAGGACCTCGTCCGAGAAGCGGCGCAGCACCGTATCGTCGTTCGAATCACCCTTGGGGTGGACCTCGATGCGCGCGCGCCCGTCCGCCGCCACCCAGTCGGCCTTGAGCTGCGGCGGCAGGTTCTCCAGCGTGATCTTCTCGGGATGCAGCAGGTCGCGCAGCCGCGCCAGCAGCGGCACGAGGTCCTTGGTCAGCGCCACCGAAGCCGCCTCGCGCATCTGCACCGGGCCAGCGGCGAGCTTGTCGAGGGTGCCGGCGAGGCGCTTGGCCTCCTGGGCGCCCTTCGCGTCGCCCTTGGCGTCTGTCGAGAGGCCGTTGAGCGCCGCGGCGGCGTCCTTGAGCGCCTTGACGTTGTCGGCGTCGGTCGGCGGCGGCGGCCGACGGCCGGGATTGAGCACCGGGTCGAGGAGCTGGGCCGTATCGGCGACCTGGGCCAGCTTCTTGTCCTGGTCGCGCGGGACGAACGTGTCGATGCTGTTGACCGAGGCGGTGACCGGAAGGGCCAGAAGCGTCTTCGACAGCGCCGGGACTGCGTCGACGCTCGGCGCCAGCACGTCGATGAAGTTCGGGCTGGTCTCGGGATTTTTGATCAGGTCCAGATAGGTCGCGATGGACTGCGTCTTGGGGCTGCGCAGGTGCATCGGGTTCGAGTCGAACGGCAGGTGCCAGAGCAGCGGCGCCCCGGCCAGGGTCACGAGGCCGACGCCGATCAGGATCGGCTTGCGGTGCTGGATGATCCACGGATCGACGCCGACGAGCCAGTTGGTCTGCACCGCCGCCTTCTCGCCCACGGGCTTGAACACCGCGATCAGCGCGGGCAGCAGCGTCAGGGAGAACAGGAAGGCCACCACCATGCCGACGCCGGCGATCAGGCCGAGCTCCGACACGCCCCGGAAGGCCGTGGGCAGGAAGGCGAAGAAGCCCGCGACCAGCGACACCGCGGCGAGCGTCAGAGACCAGCCGACCCCGCGGGCGGCGGCGCGGATCGCGCTCTCCAGGGTCGGCTGCTCGTAGCGGTCCGCCCGGTAGCGCACCGAGAACTGGATGCCGAAATCGATGCCGAGCCCGACGAACAGGGCCGCGAAGGCCACCGAGATCGGGTTCAGCTCCTTCACCATGACGAGGCCCAGGGCGGCCGTGACCACGAGACCCGCGAAGGTGGTGATGATCACCGCGCCGACGAGCTTGCCCGAGCGCAGGGCCAGCCACAGGAACAGCACGATCGCGCCGACGATGATGCTGTTGTTGAGGCCCGCATCCTCCGACAGCGTCGCGAACTCCTCGTCCGCCACCGCCACCGTGCCGGTCAGGCGCATGCGCAGGCCGTTCTGCCCGTCGATCCCCAGATCCTTCGCGACGTTGCGGATCAGCTTGGTCGCCTGGTAGCCGGGCTCCAGGGCGTTGAAGTCGAGGACCGGCTGGATCACCACGAACTTCATCTTGTCGGTGACGCTGGTCTGGCCCCCCGACAGCAGCTCCTGCCACGACATCCGCGCCGGCTTGCCGGCCAGCACCTTCTGCAGCGTGTCGTCGATCTGCCCCATGGGCTTCTCGAGATCCTCGAGCTTGGCGTCGCCAGTCTTCACGCCGCGGGCGCCCAGCGTCAGCACCCGCATCACGCCCCGCAGGGACGGATCGGCGGCGAGCGGCCCGAGCAGGCCCTGCTGCTGGGTCAGCGCTTCGAGGGTCTTATCGAGGTCCGCCTGCGACATCAGCAGCAGGCCGTTCTTGTTGAAGAACGGGCCGCCATCGGGCCGGTAGACCGTCTCGATCAGGTTCTTGTGGGCGGTCAGCGCCTTGGCGAGGTTGGCGGCCGCCTCCTCGGTCTCCTCGGGCGTCTCGCCGTTGATCACCGCGACGATCGTGTTGCTGCGCTGCGGGAACGCCTTCTCGAAATTGATCTCGTCCTGCCGCCACGGCTCCTTCGGGTCGATCAGCCGCTCGACATCCGTGTTGATTCGGAACAGGTGCGCCGCGACCCCGAGGCTCGCGACCGTGACGAACGCCGTGAAGGCGATCACGATCCACCGATACCGCACCGAGAACGCGACGAGACTTTCGATCACGAGCACCCTGCCTGTTCGCATCGGACGCGCCCCATGCGCGACCGGCTCCTGTCATTCGTCCGGTCCAGACCCCGCCCACCGACACGGACGGGCCCCGGGCTCCGCCGGCCGATCGCGCCGCGATCCGGTCGGGTGCGCATCGGGTTCGAGGAACGCCGCACTGCCCGTTCTGGCCACGCCGTGCGCGTCCAGGACCCGACTCCGCCCGATGACGCGGCCCGCGGTCGGGTCACCCGCCGCGGGCCGGGACTTGCATCGCGGCCACGAGGCTCAGTAAAGAGGGCGATGCCAGATTGCAACGCGGCCGCTGTGGCGCGCATCCCGCGCCTGTCCGTGTGCGCTAGCGCACGGCGATCCTGGCGCGGCCACCAGAATCTTGGGATTCCGGTCGTATTGCCGACGCAATGCACGTGCTGTCCTCAACGATCGGACGTCTCCGCTCACGGATCCCGCGGGAGCGGTGCGTGTGGCGCCGTTGCGTCAGGAGCAGGATAAGATGTCATGACCTCGCCGAAACGGGGTCGTTTCAGATTAGTTCCAAGCTAGATCGCTGGAATTCGAGATTTTTTCGCGTTAAGCACCCCAATGCCCCGGGGTCGACGAAGTAAGGAGCCGCAATCTTGGGTATCCCCCTCCGGTACGTCGCGAAGATCGGCGGCTACATCCTGAAGCAGCACCTCACGGGCCGCAAGCGCTACCCGCTTGTGATGATGATGGAACCGCTGTTCCGCTGTAACCTGGCCTGCGCCGGCTGCGGCAAGATCGACTATCCGGACGAGATCCTGAACAAGCGCCTGCCGGTCGCCGACGCCCTCGAATCGGTGCGCGAGTGTGGCGCTCCGGTGGTGGTGATCGCCGGCGGCGAGCCGCTCCTGCACAAGGATCTGCCGCAGATCGTCGAGGGCATCATCGCCCAGAAGAAGTTCGCGATCGTCTGCACGAACGCGCTGCTCCTCGAGAAGAAGATCAAGGAGTACAAGCCGAGCCCGTACTTCACGTGGTCGATCCATCTGGACGGCGACAAGGAGATGCACGACCAGTCGGTGTGCCAGCGCGGCGTCTACGACAAGGCCGTGGCGGCGATCGCGAAGGCCAAGGAGATGGGCTTCCGCGTCACCATCAACTGCACCTTCTTCAACAATTCCCAGCCGGAGAAGATCGCCGACTTCTTCGACAGCGTGACCCGGATGGGTATCGACGGCATCACCGTCTCCCCCGGCTACGCCTACGAGCGCGCCCCCGACCAGAAGCACTTCCTGAACCGCAAGGCGACGAAGGACCTGTTCCGCGGCGTGTTCCGGCACGGCAAGGAGAAGGGCCGCGAGAAGTGGACCTTCCAGCAGTCGGGCCTGTTCCTCGACTTCCTGGCCGGCAACCAGACCTACCATTGCACCCCGTGGGGCAACCCGACCCGCACCGTGTTCGGCTGGCAGAAGCCCTGCTACCTGCTCGGCGAGGGCTACGCGGCGACCTTCAAGGAGCTGATGGAGACCACCGACTGGGATTCCTACGGCACCGGCAACTACGAGAAGTGCGCCGACTGCATGGTCCACTCGGGCTACGAGGCCTCCTCGGTGGTCGATTCGGTCCGCAAGCCCTGGAAGCCGCTGGTGCACGCGATCCGCGGCATCAAGACCGACGGCGCGATGGCCCCCGAGGTCAGCCTGGAGAACCAGCGCCCGGCCGAGTTCGTGTTCTCGCGCAACGTCGCGCAGAAGCTGTCCGAGATCAAAGCGGCCGGCGTCGACACGAAGCAGGAAGCCCGCAAGCGCACCGCCGCCTGACCGGCCCGAACGATTGACGACACGAGACCCGCGGCCGCGAGGCCGCGGGTCTTTTGGTTTCCGGATCCCCGCAACGCGTCAGCCGAGCCGCGGCACGTGCGAAGCGCAGGTGCGCGGCAGGGTCCCGTCGAGCCGCGGATCGGGCGCGACCTCGACATGGACCGCGAAGGGGACGAAGCCCGAGCGCCGGTAGAAGGCGAGCGCGCCGGGATGGTCCAGGGTGCAGGTATGCACCCAGAACCGCGTGATCGGACGCGCCCAGGCCCGGCCGATCGCCGCGTTCATCAGCGTGCGGCCGATCCCGGTTCCGACCGCATCCCCGGTCAGTCCGAGAAAGACCAGCTCGCAGGTGCCGGGCCTGCGGAAATCGAGTTCCAGCATGCCGACGTTCCGCCCGTCCCGCCGGAGCGCGAAGATCTCGACGTCCCCGTCGGCCAGGATCGCCGCCAGCGCCCCGTCCGCCAGTGTGAGCCGCGAGAACCAGAGCCAGTCGGCGCCGACCTCCCGGAACAGGGTCCGGTAGGTCTCCGGGTCGGTGCGCGCCAGGGGCTCGAGGGCGAGCCCCGGCGGGAACGGCCGTCCGGGACGCGGGGGCGGCGGGCGGAGCATCTCCAGGCTGGTGACGATGGAGGCGAGATGGCCCGGCGGCACCGCCGCGTAGCCCGGGGTGAGGGTCGGGATCCCCGTATCCGGCAGCATGAATCTCCTCCGCTGTCGCGTCGGCGCGGCTCGGTCACGCGGCCCGCGGGCGGCGCCGCGCGACGAGCCACGGCAGCACGCAGAGCGCCGAGACCGCGATGGACACGGCGTAGGCCGCGACCGGGTCGATTCGCCCGAGCAGCAGGTGCACGCAGACATAGAAGGCGAGCACGCCGAACGCGCCCTGGGCGCTGCCGCGCACCACGTCGAGGGCGGCGCCGACACCGTCCTGAACCCGGGCGAAGACGATCAGCGGCCAGGAGATGATCGGGATCGGCGCCAGGACGCCGCTCAGGCCGGAGCCGAGATGTGGCGCCAGCGTCGAGACCAGCAGGACCAGGGCCGTGGCGGCGGCGAGCCGGGCCGGCATGTCCCAGCGCGGCGGGCGCGACCGGCGGACCGGCGCCTCGGTCCCCACGCGCGGCCGGCACAGGGCGACCAGCAGTGCCATCGCCGGCAGGTCGATCGCCGTGGCGAGCCACAGGCCGGGCTGGAGGAGTCCGTGCAGCAGGGCGCCGCCGAGGATGAAGGCCGCCAGAGCGAGGAGGATGGCGGCGAGGATCCCCATCCGTGGCGCGGAGACGGCGTAGGCGAGATAGCTGACCGTGACCGCGCCCAGCCCCTCCACCGAGCCGATCGCGGCGTCGGCGGCGAAACGCTCGCCCTGCTCGGCGGCGAGGTAGATCGAGATCGGCGCCGAGGTGAGCGGTAGCCCCGAGAGCAGGCCGCCGACGAGGCTGCCCCATCGCCGCGCCGCCGCCGAGACGGCCCACATCAGCGTCGGCGTGACGATGATCTTGGCGGCGATCAGGCTCATGGCGATCCGAACGGCCCGCGGCGTCAGGCCGCCTGGGGCGGCCCGTCATCCTCCGGGTCGGCCGGCGAGTTGAGGATGTCGTCCAGCTCGTCGACCAGCCGGTCGATCTGGTCCTCGGTGGCGAGCACCTTCAGGACCTCCCCGGACTCCGTCTCCACGGCTAATTCGATATGCGGCCCCACCCGGGCCGTCAGGATCCGGGCCAGGATCTTGATTGCACTCATGCGACTGCCTCCTCCGCGGCGATGAGGCCGACCGCCACCGCCGGTCCACAGGTCGAGATCCCGTCGCGGGCACCGGCGATCCGGTCCGCCAGCAGCGCCACCAGCGGCGTCGCCGGCCGGCCGAGCCGCTCCGCGAGGCGGGCGCCCACGAAGGCGCCGGCGCCGCACAGGACGAGGGGCGCGTCCACGCCGAGATCGGGCCGGCTGAGGAGCTCCGCCGCCGCGTCGTGGAGCAGGCGCAGCTGCGCCTCGGCGAAGTGGGCGGCGAGCGCCGTCCAGGCCGAGGCGGGCGCCTCCGCCCGGTCGCGCCCGACGATCCGGGCGAGCCGGGTCTCGCTCTCGGCGACCGTCTTGCCCTTGCGGTCGCCGCTCGGCTGCTGGTCGGCGCCTTCGGGGAGCAGGCCGAGGATGCGGTAGACGTCCGCCATGTGGGCGAAGGTCTCGGTCATCAGCCGGGTCCGGCGGCCCGCGAAGGGGGCGTGGCCGGACAGCGCGATCACCGGCGTGCGCACCGCGCCGGTATAGACGAGCTCGCCGGTCTCCAGCCGCTCGGCATCGCTGTAGCCGGTCGCGGCCGGCCGCCCGCCCACGACGGGAATCAGGTCGGCGGTGGTCGAGCCGATATCGATCAGGAGCGCGTCCGGGACGACCCGGCCGGCGAGGGCCGCGGTGGCGTGCCAGTTGGCCGAGGCCACGTCCGCCGACAGGGAGGCGGCCGCCTCCGGGGCGACGAAGCCGGATCGGCCGGCATAGATCCGCACGGTTCCGGCGAGGTGCGATTCGGCCCATCCGGACAGGGCCGCGACGCCGTCGCGCCGGTCGGCGAAGCAGTCGGTCAGTTCGCCCGTCATGGTCACGGCGTGCAGGGCCGCGCCGCGGGCCCAGTCGGGCGCAGCCTCCAGCGCCCGGTCGAGGGCCGGCAGGCCCTGCCAGAGCGGGCACGGCACCTGGGCGGCGGCCACGACGCGGCCGTCCTCCACCAGGGCGACCTTGACGTGGACCCCGCCGAGGTCCCACCCGATCGTCATTGGGTTTGATGAGCGCATGGGACCGCGATGAGCGCCTCGATGGACCACAGGATCGGGCGCCCCGGCTTCGCGGTGATCCCGGTGCTCGATCTCCGGGGCGGCCGCGTGGTGCGGGCGCGCCGGGGCGAGCGCTCCTCCTATGCCCCGATCGAGACGCCCTTGGCAAAGGGCTCGGCGCCGGCCGCGGTGGCCCGCGGGCTGGTCGATGCGTGGCCCGCCGGGATCCTCTACGTCGCCGACCTCGACGCGATCATCGATCGCGCCGCGCCCGACCTCCGCGCCCTGGAGGCGATCGCCCGTGCCTGCCCGGGAATCGCCCTGTGGATCGATGCCGGCTTCGCCGAGCATGCGGGCGTCGCGGCGTTCCTGGCCGCCGGCCTCGGGCGCCCGGTGATCGGCAGCGAGAGCCAGGCGGATGCCGGCCTCGTGACGCGGCTCGGCGACCGGGCGGTGTTCTCCCTCGACACCCGCGGGGCGGAGCGGCTCGGCCCGGCGGCGCTCCACGACGATCCGTCGCTCTGGCCGCCGGAGGTGATCGCCATGACGCTGGCGCAGGTCGGGGCCGGGGCCGGCCCGGACCTCGCGGCCCTGGGGGCCCTGCGGGTGCGGGCGCCGGACCGCCGCCTCTACGCGGCGGGCGGCGTGCGCGGCCCGGACGACCTGCGGGCGCTGCGGGCGGCCGGGATCGCTGGGGCTTTGGTCGCCTCCGCCCTCCACGACGGCACCCTGTCCCGGGCGACGGCACCCGACCTCGCGTGATGCTTCCGGCCCGGGCCTGCGGCTGCTAAACCGCGCGACAGAGAGACCACCGACACGAGCCGTCAGACGATGGAAAAGTTCACGACCCTGGAGGGCGTCGCGGCGCCCCTGCGGACGATCAACGTCGATACCGACCGGATCATCCCGGCCAAGTACCTGAAGACGATCCGGCGGACCGGGCTCGGCAAGAGCCTGTTCGCCGAGATGCGCTACCGTGAGGACGGCTCCGAGAACCCGGACTTCATCCTCAACCAGCCCGCCTACCGGAACAGCAAGATCCTGGTGTGCGGGGACAATTTCGGCTGCGGCTCGTCCCGGGAGCACGCGCCCTGGGCGCTGGCCGATTTCGGCATCCGCTGCGTGATCTCCACGAGTTTCGCGGACATCTTCTTCAACAACTGCGCCAAGAACGGCATCCTGGCGATCGTCGTGTCCCCCGAGGACCTGGAGAAGCTGTTCGAGGATGCCGAGCGCGGCGCGAACGCCACCCTGTCGATCGATCTGGCGGCGCAGACCATCCGGGGGCCGGACGGCGGCACCCTGCATTTCGACATCGACGAGGGCCGCAAGCACAACCTGCTGAACGGCCTCGACGAGATCGGCCTGACGCTGGCGCGCGCCGCGTCGATCGATGCCTACGAGCAGAAGCTGGCCCAGCGCGAATGGGCCTGAGCGGCCCGCTGAGTGTCCCGACGGCGGTCGCGCTGAGGCGGCCGCCGGTCCGGCCCGGATACCGGGCCCTGCCTCACCCGAGCCGCATCGACAGCTCGACGACCTCGGCGAACGGCACCGACAGGTAGCCGCGGCTCGGCGCGCGCACGCGCGCCAGGTAGTCCGGACTGTGGTCCGCGTTGTCGGCGACCACCAGGGCGCCCGGTCCGAGGCGGCTCTCCACGAGGCTGAGAACCTCCGGATAGAGCCCCTTCGCCCCGTCGAGGAGCAGCAGGTCGACCGAGTCGGGCAGGTCGAGGCCGAGGGTCTGCAGGGCATCGCCCTCGCGGAACTCCACGAGATCCGCCAGCCCGGCCTCCATCAGGTTCGCCCGCGCCCGCACCACCTTGGACGGCTCGAACTCGCAGGTGATCAGCCGGCCGCCGCCATTGTCGCGCAGGGCCGCGGCGAGGTGCAGGGTCGAGAGGCCGAAGGAGGTGCCGAACTCGACGATCGTCCGCGCGCGGCGGGTCCGGGCGAGCATGTAGAGCAGCCGGCCGGTCTCCCGTGAGACCGCGAGGGGCATGTCCTTGAGCCGGCTGTAGAAGTCTCGGTAGCCGGTTCGGCTGCCCATGAGGCGCGTCCGCTCGTCCGCCGAGAGATCGCCGATGGCGCTCACGGGTGAGGAGGCCTCTGATTCCATGAAGAGACTGTCCAACAAGGACGCGATACGCGGCTCGGCGAGAGTAGAAGCTGAGCGTGACATGGCGATTTGCTTTCCGTCTTGCGTGCTCGACTGAACACGACGCAGAATACCGGCGCCCCCTGCCCGCGCCTATTCGCGTTCCGAGCCACACGTCATGCCCGATCGGCCAAGCCTCGGAATTTCCAAGCGAAAGCAGCCCCGGCAGGCGCGCTCCAGCGACCTCGTCGCGGCCATCCTGGAGGCGGCCACTCAGGTTCTGGCGGAGGTCGGGGCGGAGCGGTTCACGACGGCGCGGGTCGCCGAGCGCGCCGGCGTCAGCATCGGCTCGCTCTACCAGTACTTCCCCAACAAGGCGGCGATCCTGTTCCAGCTGCAGAGCGACGAATGGCGGGACACGACGGCTCTCCTCGCCGGCATTTTGCAGGATCGCACGACGATGCCGGGCGATCGGCTGCGCGCCGCGGTCCACGCCTTCGTGCGCTCGGAATGCGCGGAGGCGGCGATGCGACGGGCCCTCGACGCAGCCGCCCCGGCCTATCGCGATGCGCCCGAGGCCGCGGAGCCGCAGCTGGCCGGCACGCAGGCGTTTCGCGACTTCCTGCGCGAGGCGCTTCCGGCGGTTCCCGAGGCGGATCTGCAGGTCGCGGGCGCGATCATCGCGATGACCCTCGGCGAGGTCGGCGAGCGCATCTCGGAGGCGGCGCGGACGCAGGCCGCCGTGGAAGCCTCCGCCGGCGCGCTGGCCGACATGCTGTGCGCCTACCTGGACCGCCTGCGGAGCCTGGGCCGGGCGGGCGCCTCGTCTTGAAGCCGGCACCGGGCCCGCGCGAGGGCCCGGGATCGACGCGGTTCGCCGCCTCAGCCGTTCTCGCCGGTGAAGGCCTCGAAAGCCCGGGCGGTGTAGACCAGGGCGGCACCGGCATTCAGCGCCACCGCGACGCCCAGCGCCTCCACGACCTCCTCCTTGCTCGCCCCGGCCTTGCGGGCGGCCTCGGAATGGACGGCGATACAGCCGTCGCACCGGGTCGTCACCGCCACCGCGAGGGCGATCAGCTCGCGGGTCTTCGCGTCGAGCTTGCGCTCGGTCGGCGCCGCCGCGGCGAGCTGGTCATGAGCCTTGAGCAGGTCCGGGCTCACCGCGCCGATGCGCCCGAGCGTGCTCACCAGCTCGGCGCCGTACTGATTCCAATCCTTCATCATGCGTTTCGTCTCCCGCCTTGGAGGGCCCGCCGCTCGCTGGCGGGCTCCGAGCCAACCTATCGATTGGTAGGCGCGGTGGTCAAGACGACGCGGATTTCCTCACCCTTCGTTAACCCACATGTCGCCTGAATCCGCGCCCAGACTCCGCCCCGCATCGTGAGGATCGCCAGCATGCCGAAGCACCCGACGGGACCGAGGAAAGCGCGCGCGCTCGGGCTGCTATCCGGGATCGCGGTCGTGCCGCTGGCAGTCCTGCCCGCACGGGCCGATTTCGACCGCTGCCTCGCCGGCATCCAAGGGCAGGCCGCCGCGGCGGGCGTCTCGGCGCAGACCTTCCGGTCCGCCACGAGCGGCATCAGTTACGACGACAAGGTGATCGAGCTGTCTCAGGCGCAGCCCGAGTTCAAGACGCCGATCTGGGACTACATGGCGGCGCTGGTCGACGACGAGCGGGTCGAGGACGGGCGGGCGGCCATGCGCCAGCACGCGGCGGCCCTGGCCCAGGCCGAGGCGCGCTACGGGGTGGACCGCTACACGATCGCGGCGGTCTGGGGCGTCGAGTCGAATTTCGGCAAGAACCTCGGCAAGATGCCGCTGGTCCAGTCGCTGGCGACGCTGGCCTGCTCGAACAACCGCCGCCGGGACTTCTTCCGCGGCGAGCTGATCGCCACGCTCCGGATCATCGAGCGCGGCGACATCGCGCCGGAGCGGCTCACCGGCTCCTGGGCGGGCGCCTTCGGCCAGACCCAGTTCATGCCCACCACCTATCACCGCCTCGCCGTTGACGGCGATGGCGACGGACGGCGCGACGTGGTCGATTCGGTGGCCGACGCCGTCGGGTCCACCGCCAACTTCCTGCACGTCGCCAAGTGGCAGAACGGCCAGGTCTGGGGTTACGAGGTGAAGCTGCCTCGGGGCTTCAACGTCGGAGCCGCCGGACGCAAGAACAAGAAACCGGTCGCCCACTGGGCCTCGCTCGGCGTGACCCGTGTGGACGGGCGCCCGCTCTCGGGCGAGGGCCCGGCCGGGATCATCGCGCCCGCCGGCATCGACGGCCCGGCCTTCCTGGTGACCAAGAACTTCGACGCGATCTACTCGTACAACGCCGCCGAGTCGTACGGTCTCGCCATCGCGGTCCTCTCCGACCGGCTGCGCGGCAAGCCCGGCGTCCAGGCCGCCTGGCCGACCGACGACCCGCCCCTGTCCCGGGCCGAGCGGCGCGATCTCCAGACCCGGCTGGCCGCCCGCGGCTACGATGTCGGTGAGCCGGACGGCAAGGTCGGCCAGAAGACGCGCGATGCCATCAAGGACGTGGAGCGCCGGCTCGGGATGACGCCCACGGGCCGTCCCGGCGGCAAGGTGCTGGAGGCGTTGCGCGGCGGGTGAGACGGCGGCTGATCACGTCGGGCTCCCCGTTCGAGCGGGACTACGGCTACTCCCGGGCGGTGGTCGACGGGGACACCGTCTACCTGTCCGGGACGACCGGCTACGACTACGCCACGATGACCATGCCCGAGGGGGCCGCCGCGCAGGCCGAGGCCTGCTGGCGCACGATCCGCTCGGTGCTCGCGGAGGCCGGAACAGATCTCGCCGGCATCGTGCGCGCCACCTATTACGTCATCGACCGGGACGACGCCGAGGCCGTGCTGGCGGTCTGCGGCCGGGTGCTGGCCGATGTCCGGCCGGCCGCCACGATCCTGGTCGTGGCGGGTCTTCTACGCCCCGAGATGCGCGTCGAGATCGAGGTCACCGCGCGGACCCGGTAGCGGCGCCCCGATCGCGCCGGCGACGGCGAGCGGCCCCCGCGTGCCGTTCCGCCGGGCCGCAGAGCCATCCGATCCTCCGACCCGATCATCTCCGTCGCGCCCGCATTACGGCCGCGCCCGTGCCGTGTGCCGGGGGCATTCGACCCGTCCATTGCTGCGGTGCAGGTGCGGTTCGCCGGGGCGATCTCAGGTTCTGTCGTCGCTGGCGGCAGCCCATCCGTGCGGCCGGCATGCGCCATGTCAAAAGCAACGGCATCGTCGCCTCATCTGCAGATCTCGGTCGTTCAACTTGTAGGTCATGATCTTGATCTGCGCGCTTCTGTTGACATGAGCAATCGAATTTATCAGATCATGCCGCGATATCGCTGGATTTGGCGATCTGCGGGAATTTATTATGCGCATTCGATTTTTCAGCGTAAGTCTGTTTCGTCGTATGATGGCGCAAATTGTACTCACCGTATTGATCGTTTCAGCCATTGGCGCTGGCGGATTGCGATTGTATTACGAGGAAATGCTGGCCGAGCGGCTTCAATCCCTGCGCGCGATCACGGAGCTGTTCACCACCTACGCACAAAACCTTGAATCCCGGGTCAGAAGCGGCGCCCTGACCCGCGAAGCCGCCCTGGCGGAACTTGCCGAGACGGCCAAGGCCATGCGCTTCGACAACGGCACGAACTACGTCGCCATCTACGCGATGGACGGTACGGCTCTGGCGGTTCCCGACCGCAGGCTTGTCGGCAGCAACCAGCTGGACGTCCGGGTCAACGGGGTGCGCGTGGCCGGGATGCTGATCGATCTGCTGAAGACCTCCGACACGGCCCTGACGACGTATCAGTATCCGCGACCCGGCCGCGAGGGCCTGTACCTGAAGACCACACGCGCCGTCAGGTTCACGCCCTGGAACATCATGATCGCGGCCGGGACCTATACCGACGACATCAAGGACGCTTTCCTGTCGCTCGCTCTGGCGGCAAGCGGCCTGCTTCTCGCGGTCGGCGCCCTCGGCGTGCTCGGCTCGGTCCTGATCGGGCGCGGCATCACGCGTCCGCTCGACCGGCTCGGCCGCCGGATGCAGGCCCTCGCCCAGGGCGACGTGACGGGCTCGATTCCCGGGCTCGATCGGACGGATGAGATCGGGCAGATGGCCCGGACTGTGGAGGTCTTCCGCCAAGCGCTGATCGCAAAGGCCGAGATGGATCGGACGGCGGCGCAGGAAGCGGCGGCCAAGGCCCAGCACGTGCAGAGGCTCGACGTGCTCACCCGGGCGTTCGAGGCCGATGCCGGGGCCCTCATGACGGGCGTCTCCGCGGCCGCTGCGCAGATGCAGGTGACCGCCGAGGCCATGGCACGGCGGGCCTCCCGCACGAGTGTCCGGGCCACGCATGTGGCGGGGGCCGCGCAGGAGACCGCCGGGAGCGTGCAGAGCGTCGCCGCCGCCACCGAGGAGATGGCGGTCACCATCCAGGACATCTCCGGACAGATGGCGCAATCCTCGGCCAAGACGGCGCAGGCCGCGACCGAAGCGCAGCGCACCGACACCCTCGTGGGCGACCTCGCGAACGGGGCCGAGCAGATCGGTGCCGTCGCCAACATGATCGCCGGCATCGCCCGTCAGACCAACCTCCTGGCCCTCAACGCCACGATCGAGGCGGCCCGGGCCGGCGAGGCGGGCCGGGGCTTCGCCGTCGTGGCGGCCGAGGTCAAGGCGCTGGCTGAGCAGACGGCCAGCGCCACCGAGGAGATCGCCCTACGGATCGGCGCGGTCCAGGCGTCGACCTGCCAGGCCGTGGAGGCGATCCAGGGGATCGGCCGCACCATGGGGGAGGTCAGCACCCTCGCCGCCACGGTCGCTGCGGCGATCGAGCAGCAGGGCGCGACAACCGAAGAGATCGTGCGCAGCGTCGGGCGCGCCGCGGCGGCCACCGAGGCGGTCACCGGCAACATCGCCGACGTCTCGCAGGGCGCCGAGGAGACGGGCGGGGCGGCCGAGCGCGTTCTGGACGCCGCGATCGACATGTCGCGCAGGTCCGAGCAACTCGCCGCCGAGATCCGCCGGTTCCTGGACGGGATCCGGGCCGCCTGAGCGGATCGTATCGGCGGCCGGGACGGGGCGGCCGGCCAAGAAAAAACCGGCCCGGCTGAGCCGGGCCGGTCTGAAACCGGGCGATCGCTCCGGCCTGCGGAGCGATTCGGACAGCTTACTCGGCGGCGGTGGGCGCGGCGGCCGGGGCGTCCTTGGTCTTGTAGCGGTCGGTGCGCTCGACGATGCGGGCCGACTTCCCGCGGCGGTCGCGCAGGTAGTACAGCTTGGCGCGACGCACCTTGCCGCGACGGGCCACCTTGATCGAATCGATCATCGGGGAGTGCACCGGGAACACGCGCTCCACGCCCTCGCCGTAGGAGATCTTGCGGACCGTGAAGCTCTCGTTGAGGCCGCCGCCCGAGCGGGCGATGCAGACGCCCTCGTAGGCCTGAACGCGGGTGCGCTCGCCTTCCTTCACGCGGACGTTGACGATCAGCGTATCGCCCGGCTCGAAATCCGGGATGGTCTTGGCGAGGCGCGCGACTTCCTCGCGCTCCAGCTGCTCGATGATGTTCATGGCATAGCTCCGGCCGTCGCGCCGCTTCGCCCCTCATGGGCGATCGGCGCCAGGATTTCGGCGATCCTGTTGTGAGTTGGGCGGCTCTCTACAGGATCGTTGCCGGCTTGTCGATTGCCGTTGGACGCGGTTCAGCGACGGTCCCGGTCGACCGGCTCTCGCTCCGCCTTGGCCTCGGGCAGCACGCAGGCGGCCAGGAAGGCGGCGAGGTCGTCCGTGATGTGATCGATATGCGGCTCGCGCACGGCCTCCTGCTCGAAGGCCTCGCGGTAGGGATCGGTGACCCTCGGCACCACCAGCACGGTGGCCATGCCGAGGTCGTGCGGCACCGCGAGGTTCCGGGCGATGTCCTCGAACAGGGCCGCGCGGGTCGGCTCGACGGCGTGCTTCTCCAGGAACCGCTCGTAAGTCGTGCGTTCCGGCTTCGGGACGAAGTCGGCGGCGGCGATGTCGAACACGTCCTCGAAATGATCGAGGATGCCGAGCTTGGCGGCGACGGTCTCGGCGTGCCGGCGCGACCCGTTGGTCAGGATCAGCTTGCGCCCGGGCAGCCGCTCGATCGCGTCGCCGAGGCTCTTGTCGAGCTTGATCGACGAGTGATCGATGTCG
This sequence comes from Methylobacterium sp. XJLW, assembly GCF_003254375.1. Taxonomy (NCBI): domain Bacteria; kingdom Pseudomonadati; phylum Pseudomonadota; class Alphaproteobacteria; order Hyphomicrobiales; family Methylobacteriaceae; genus Methylobacterium; species Methylobacterium sp. XJLW. The sequence goes on from NZ_CP016429.1 coordinate 5,706,061, forward strand.
TGGGCGAAGTCGAGGAAATCGTGGGGATCGACGCCCGCCTCGACCATCAGCGCCGACAGCGTCGTGCCGTAGCGGTGATAGAAATGCTTCTGCAGCGCGCGCGCCGAGATCCCGTCGAGTCCGTAGAGCTGCATCACGTACAGGGTGATGCGCTCGTCGACCTTCGGCCAGACCGCGGCATCGCTCGGGTAAAGGGTATTGTCGAGGTCGAACACCCAGGTGTCGACGTCGGCGAAGCCGCGCGCCGCGGGGGTGGTGAACTGGGCCTTGCCGGGGTGGTGCACCGGAACCCCTCAGGTTGCTGATACCCACGGAATCTGTGGACCGGAACGGTCAAGCTCGCAAGTTTGATGCTTGTCCGGGGCTGGTCCTGTGGGCGGGGTACGACAATGCGCGGCGGGCGCAGATGTTGCCGCCACCGATGCGGGCGGCACCGCGCCGGGAGGCGGCGCGGTGCGGGTCGGTCCGATTCTCAGCCCCGACGGATCAGGGTGCCGGCGCCGTAATCGGTGAACAGCTCGAGGAGCACCGCATGGTTGACCTTGCCGTCGAGGATGACCACCGCCTCGACACCGCGCTCGAGCGCATACATGCAGGTCTCGATCTTCGGGATCATCCCGCCCGTGATGGTGCCGTCCGCGATCAGGCGCCGGCAATCCTCCACGGTGAGTTCCGGGATCAGCTTCTTGTCCTTGTCGAGCACGCCCGGCACGTCCGTGAGCAGCAGCAGGCGCTTGGCCCGAAGCGCCCCGGCGATCGCCCCCGCGAAGGTGTCGGCGTTGACGTTGTAGGTCTGGCCGTCAGCGCCGTAGGCGACGGGCGCCAGGACCGGGATCAGCTCGGCCTTCAGCACCGCGTCGAGGACGCCGCGCTCGACGTGATCCGGCTCGCCGACGAGGCCCAGATCGACGGTCTGCTCCACGTGGCTCTCGGGATCGACGACGGTCTTCATGGCCCGCTTGGCCCGGACCATGTTGCCGTCCTTGCCGCACAGGCCGACCGCCCGGCCGCCCTCGGCGGAGATCCAGCCGACGATCTGCTTGTTGATCAGGCCCGCCAGGACCATCTCGACCACCTCGACGGTGGCCTCGTCGGTGACGCGCAGGCCGCCGCGGAACTCAGACTGGATGCCGAGCCGGTCGAGCATCTTGCCGATCTGCGGCCCGCCGCCGTGCACGACGATCGGCTTCAGCCCGGACTGTTCCAGGAGGACGATGTCCTCGGCGAAATCCTCGGCCGCGGCCCGGTCGCCCATGGCATGGCCGCCGTACTTGATGACCACGATCTCCTGGTCGTAGCGCTGCATGTGGGGCAGCGCCTGAGCCAGGACCTCGGCACGCACGTGCACGTTGGGCAATTCGGTCATCGCGGTCCTTCGCCGATCCTTGGGTCGGGTCCTCGGGGGCGGATCTGCGGCCTCCCCTTCGGGCGGTGGCGCTTCTACAGGAAGCCGTCCGCGCTGCGAAGCCGCCCCGCCTCCATTCGCGGATCGGCGGCGCGCGGCCCGGCCGCCGGCGCACGGCGCCCCGGTGGCTGTCAAACTACAGTCATCCTTCGCGGGTGTTGCATTCCCGTGACAGACTGGACCGGATCCAGGCTGGCCCGGCTTGCATCGTCTGGCGGCCGGGATCATGTTGCATCGCAGCAAGCCGCTGGGCGAGCTGCCGGGAGGGCCCGATGCGGATTGCGATGATTGGGGCCGGGTATGTCGGCCTGGTCTCCGGGGCATGCCTCGCCGATTTCGGCCACGCGGTCGTCTGCATCGACCGGGATCCCGACAAGATCGCGAGCCTGAATGCCGGCCGCATGCCGATCTACGAGCCCGGCCTCGACGCGCTGGTGACCGAGAACGTCCGCCAGGGACGGCTCGCATTCAGCACATCGATGCGGGAGGCCGTGGCCGAGGCCGACGCGGTGTTCATCGCGGTGGGCACGCCGTCCCGCCGCGGCGACGGTTTCGCCGACCTGAGCTTCGTGTTCGATGCCGCCCGGGAGATCGCCGGGGCGCTCTCGGGCTTCACCGTGGTGGTGACGAAGTCGACCGTGCCGGTGGGCACCGGCGACGAGGTCGAGCGCATCATCCGCGAGACCAATGCCGGCGCGGACGTCGCGGTGGTGTCCAATCCCGAGTTCCTGCGCGAGGGCGCGGCCATCGCCGACTTCAAGCGTCCCGACCGCATCGTGGTCGGCGCCGAGGAGGCGCGGGCCGAGGCCGTGATGCGCGAGGTCTACCGGCCGCTCTATCTCAATCAGGCCCCGATCATGGTCACCGCGCGGCGCACCGCCGAACTGACCAAATACGCGGCGAACGCGTTCCTGGCGGCTAAGATCACATTCATCAACGAGATCGCGGACCTGTGCGAGGCGGTCGGCGCCGACGTTCAGGCGGTCGCTCGCGGCATCGGGTTGGACAACCGGATCGGGTCGAAGTTCCTGCATGCCGGGCCGGGCTACGGCGGCTCGTGCTTTCCCAAGGACACGCTGGCGCTGGTCAAGACCGCCCAGGATGCCGGCACCCCGCTGCGGATGGTCGAGACGGTGGTGGCGGTCAACGACCAGCGCAAGCGCGCCATGGCCCGCAAGGTGATCAAGGCCTGCGGCGGCAGCGTACGCGGCAAGACGGTGGCGCTGCTCGGCCTGACCTTCAAGCCGAACACCGACGACATGCGCGATGCGCCCTCGCTGGCGATCATCGCCGGGCTTCAGGATGCGGGGGCGAAGGTGCGCGCCTACGATCCGGAGGGCATGGAGCAGGCCCGGATCCTGATGCCGGCTGTGGATTACGCCGAGAACGCCTATGCCTGCGCGGAGGGTGCGGACGCCCTGGTGATCGTCACCGAGTGGAACGCGTTCCGGGCGCTGGACCTCGACCGGCTGCGTCAGATCATGTCCTCCGACGGATCGGCCCCCGTGCTGATCGACCTGCGCAACATCTACGACCCCGCGAGCGCGGCGCGACACGGTTTCACCTATTGCGGCGTCGGACGAACCAAGGAGAGCGTCGCGCGGAACGGGTCTTGATCATCGCGGTGGAGACCGACGGGCCTGAATTCCTGTGCGGGATCTGCGCCGGCGCGCGAAGATTTCTTCCGGAATCGGGCCCGATGCCGCTAGACGGGCTGCCGCCCCCGAGGGGCAACTGTGGCTTTCTCGTGGTCGAGTTCGCGTCTCGACAGGCGGTCCAGCGGTTCAATCTTGGCGTTTTGGGCGCAGGGATTGGATAAGCCGCTGATGAATACATGTCACAGCCTCTGGCAATTTCGCCGCAGAGGGATGACCTCGCGTTGGGGCTGGTTGGACACCGCAATGGTGCCACAGTAAGGGGTGAGAGGGTACTCACTCGTCGAGAGCCGAGCCGACTTCCGATAACGAGCGTGTGCGAACCGAACGTGACACAACGTACAGACATTGCGATTGTCGGACGCGCATGCCGACTGCCCGGAGCCCCCAGCGTCGACGGGCTGTGGTCACTCCTGTCCGAGGGGCGCTGCGCCGTCAGCAAGGTGCCGGCCGACCGGTTCTCCCTGGAGCGGTTCGCGCACCCGCGCGCCCATGAGCGCGGCAAGAGCTACACCTGGGCCGCCGGTGTCATCGACGACGTGTGGTCGTTCGACCCTGCGGTGTTCGGCATCTCGCCCCGCGAGGCGGAGCAGATGGATCCGCAGCAGCGGATGCTGCTGGAACTGACCTGGGAGGCTCTGGAGGATGCGGGCCTGCGCCCGTCCAGCGTGGCCGGCAGCAATATCGGCGTGTTCGTCGGCGCCTCGTCGCTCGATTACGGCAACCTGCGCATCCTCGACGCGCCGTCGGGCGACGCCTATGCGGCCACCGGCAACACGCTCTCGATCATCTCGAACCGCATCTCCTACATCTTCGACCTGAAGGGCCCGAGCTTCACGGTCGACACGGCCTGCTCGTCCTCCCTCGTCGCCTTCGACAACGCCGTGCAGGCGATCCGGTCGGGCCGGGTGGACACCGCGGTCGTCGCCGGCGTCAACGTGCTGGCGAGCCCGTTCAACTTCATCTGCTTCTCCACCGCGCAGATGCTCTCGCGCACCGGCCTGTGCCAGGCGTTCTCGAAGAACGCCGACGGCTACGTGCGCTCGGAGGGCGGCGTGGTGTTCGTGCTGCAATCGGCCGAGGCCGCGCGGCGCAACGGCGCCACGGTCCGCGCCGTGGTGGCGGCCTCGGGCATCAATTCCGACGGGCGCACCACCGGCATCTCGCTGCCCTCGGGCTACGCCCAGGGCGCCCTCTTGGAGAAGGTCTACCGCGAGGCCGAGATCGGTCTCGACGACCTCGCCTTCATGGAGGCGCACGGCACCGGCACGCCGGTGGGCGATCCGATCGAGGCCTCGGCCATCGGCTCGAAGCTCGGCCGCGGCCGGCAGGCGCCGCTGCCGATCGGCTCGATCAAGACCAATATCGGCCACACCGAGCCTGTCTCGGGCCTTGCCGGCCTGATGAAGGCGACGCTGGCGCTGGAGCACGACCTCGTGCCGCCGTCGCTGCATGCGGCTGAGCTGAATCCCGAGATCCCCTTCGACGACCTCAACCTGCACGTGGTGCGGAAGGCCCTGCCGATCACCCGCGGCGCGCGCGAGCGTTTCGCGGGCGTGAACTCCTTCGGGTTCGGCGGCACCAACGCCCATGTCGTCATCACCGACGCCCCGGCCTGGTCCAGGGCCGCCGAGTCGGCCCCGGCGCCGGAAGCCCAGGTGCTGCTGCTCTCGGCCCAGAGCCGGGCCGCACTGAACGAGTTGGCCCTCGATTACGCCGAGCGCCTGGAGGCCGAGCCCGCCCAGGTTCCGACCATCGCGGCCGCCGTCGCCCACCGCCGCGAGCGCATGTCGGCCCGCCTCGCCATCGCCCTCGACGGCAAGGCCGACGTGGTTGCCGCCCTGCGCGCCGTCGGCGAAGGCGAGGACACGCAGGACGCCTTCACCGGCACCGCCGTCGACCGCGTCGCCGAGGTGGCCTTCGTCTATTCGGGCAACGGCAGCCAGTGGGCCGGCATGGGCCGCGAGGCCTACGAGGAGAACCCCGCCTTCCGCGCCGCCTTCGACCGGATCGACACCCTGTTCCAGGGCTACTCCGACTGGTCGCTCAAGGACGCCCTCTACGCCGACGACCTGGACGAGCGCCTCGTGCTCACCAGCGTCTCGCAGCCGCTGATCTTCGCCATCGAGAGCGCCTCCACGGCCGCCCTCAAGGCCAAGGGTCTGATCCCGTCCTATGTCCTCGGCCACAGCGTGGGCGAGATCGCGGCCGCCGAGGCCGCCGGCATCCTGAGCCTGGAGGACGCGGTCCGGGTCATCTACTACCGCAGCCACCATCAGGAGACGACGCACGGCCAGGGCACCATGGCGGTGCTGCTGATGCCGTCCGAGGAGGTCGAGGCCTTCCTGAAGGACTACCCGTCCCTCGACATCGCCGCCTACAACAGCCCGAAGGCCGTCACGGTCGCCGGGCCGGTGGCCGATATCGACGCCGCCCTCAAGGCGCTGTCGCGCAAGCGCCGCCGCGGCCGCAAGCTCGACCTCGCCTACGCCTTCCATGGCCGGCTGATGGACCCGACCGAGAAGCCGCTCCTGCGCGATCTCGCCGGGCTGAAGGCCAAGGCCGGCACCACCGCGATGGTCTCCACCGTCACCGGCAGCGTGCTGGACGGCAGCCATTTCGGCGCCGGCTACTGGTGGCGCAACATCCGCGAGCCGGTGCGCTTCTGTGAAGCCGTGCAGGACGCGACCCGCCGCGGCGCCCGCGTCTTCGTCGAAGTCGGCCCGCGCGCGACCCTCATGTCCCATGTCGGCGACGCGGTCGAGCCGCTGGGCATCGAGACCGCCACGGTCGGCGTGATGCACCGCAAGGCCTCCGGTGGCGATCCGATCGCCAAGGCGGTCAGCGCCGCGCTGGTCCAGGGCGCGCAGGTCGACGAGACCCTGCTGTTCGGCGACGCGCCCAAGGGCGATGTCCGCCTGCCGACCTATCCGTGGCAGCGCCGGCCGTTCCGTCTCGCCGACACCACCGAAGGCGTCGGCGCGATGAGCCCCCGCCCCTACCATCCGCTGATCGGGTCGCGCACGACCTTCGACGGACTGGAATGGAACGGTTTCGTCGATCCGGTCACCGTGCCGGAGCTGGAGGACCACAAGGTCGACGGCCAGGTGATCATGCCCGGCGCCGGCTTCGTCGAGATGGCGCTGGCCTGCGTCCGCGAGGCCCTGCGCGACGACGAGGTCGTGCTGGCTGATTTCGAGATCGTGGCGCCGATGGTGTTCGCCGAGGAGGCCCTGCGCGAGGTCGCGGTGCGCCTCTCGGGCTCCGGCAACGGCATCCAGGTGCTGAGCCGTCCGCGCCTGACGCAGACGCCCTGGCAGCTCCACGCCCAGGCGAAGATCGTCGAGGGCACCTTCTCGTCGCCGAAAGCCCCCGACCTGAACGGCTTCAGCTTCGAGACCGCCGGCGAGCACGTGCTCACCGGCGACGCGCTCTACGCCAAGGCCCTCGCCTCGGGTCTGGCCTTCGGCCCGAGCTTCCAGCAGGTGGCGATGAGCGCCCGGCTGGACGACGCCACCATCGTGTCCGATCTGCTGCCGGCCGAGCCCGACAGCCGCTACGCCCTGGTGCCGAACCGGCTCGATGCCTGTTTTCACGGGTTGATCCTGCTCTTCGCCGATCTTCTCGGCGAGAATGGCGGCAAGGCCTACATCCCGGTACGCTTCGGAGAGGTGCGCCTCCTGCGCCCCGGCGCGGTGATCGCCCGTTCGATCATCCGGACACGCCGCTGCAACGAGCGTTCGATCCTGGCGGACTTCACCCTCCTCGATGCCGAGGGGGCGGTGGTCGCCACGATCCGCGAGGGCCGATTCCAGGCCCTGCGGGCCAAGAGCGGCGGTGACCTCGCGGCCTTCGCGATCTCGCAGGTGCCGGAACTCGCCACCGAGCCGACCGCGATCCCAATGGAACGCCGTCCGAGCGTGGCCGCGCGGCTGCGCCCGCTGGCCGCCGAGGCGAAGGGGCCGGCCGACGCCGCCCTGTCTCCGGGGCACCTCCTGCTGGAAGGCTGGGCGACCTCGCTCGCCTACCGCCTCGCCTCCGGTCTGGCCCAGGGTGCGACCGTCTCTGTCACCGACAGCCGCGTGCCCGAGGCCTTGCGCCCCTGGCTGCTGAACGCCCTCTACGCCCTGGAAAGCAGCGGCCTCGCCGAGCGTGCCGGCCAGAACTGGACGCTGGGCGACGGCTCCGCGTTGCCGGCGCCCGACGAGATCATGCGCTGGATCGCCGGTGATCATCCGGATCTCTCGGCCGAACTGGTGCTGATCGCCGATGTCGGCGCCCTGGTCGACCGGCTGCTCGCCGGGAAGCTGACCGACGCGCCCGCCCTGCCGCAGGGGGCGATCGACGCCTTCGTGCTGCGCTCGGCCACCGCGCGCCACGGCGCCGACGTGGTCGCCAGCCTGATCGAGCGGAGCCGAGCCCAGCTCCCGAAGGAGCGGGCGCTGCGGGTCCTCCAGGTCGGCTTCGGCCCGCTCTCGGCGCAAACCGCGACCTTCGCGGCCGCCGCCGAGGCCCGGCTCACCGTCTTCGAGACCGATCGCCGGCTCGCCGAGCGCGCCCGTCTGTCCCTGGGACGCGCCGCCGCCGTGGTCGAGACCGCCGAGGAGCTCGCTCCCGGCAGCTTCGACCTGATCCTGGCGGCCGGCAGCCTCCACCGGGGCGACCGGTCCCTTCCGGGCCAGCTCGCCGGGGCGCTCGCCACCGGCGGCCTGCTGGTGGCGGTCGAGCCGGGAGCGTCCCTGTTCCGCGACCTCGTGTTCGGTCTCACGGCCGGCTGGTTCGAGGAGGCCGTGGGCGGCATGCCTGTGGGCCGGCTCGAGGACATCGAGGGCTGGCAGCGCACGCTGAGCGCCCACGGCCTCGTCAAGGTGGAGGTCGAGCGGGCGGCCTCCGCCAACGGCGATGACCTCCTGCTGACGGCCGAGGCGCCGGTGCGTCCGGGCCCGGCTCCGGCACAGAGCTTCGCCTTCATCATCGGCTCCGACGACGAGTTCGCGGCCGAGACCGCCTCCTCCCTGGCGACGCTGCTGGTCGCGGGCGGCGTGCATGTCTCGATCATCCTCGACTCTGAGACCTCCCTGATGGAGCTGGAGAAGGAGACCCCCGACACGGTGGTGTTCCTGGCCGGCGCCTTCACCCGCGGCGGCGAGGCGGCCGAGCGGCTGCGCGACCGCTGCCTCAGCCTGAAGCGCTGCACGGAGCATCTCGGCGCCCGCCAGACCCGGCTGTGGGTCGTGGCGCCGGGGGCCACCCGCGACCGCGGCGGCCAGACCACCAACATCGAGGCCGGCGTGTGGGCCTTCTCCCGCACCCTCGCCAACGAGGCCCCGAACCTCGACGTCCGCCGCATCGACCTCTCCCCCGAGATGTCGTCGAAGCGCGCCTCGGAGCGTCTGCGCGACCTGATCCTCTCCGGCACGCCGGAGACCGAGATCGTGCTGGACGATGAGCGGACCCAGGTCGTGCGCTTCCATGCCGGCCGGCCGCAGCACCGGGATCCGGCCGATACCGTCCCGGCCGAGGCCGCGCGGCTCGAGCGCAGCAACACCGGCGGCCTCAGCGAGATGGTCTGGGGTCCGGCCGAGCGCCGCGCCCCCGGCAAGGGCGAGATGGAGATCGCGGTCGAGGCCACCGGCCTCAACTTCCGCGACGTGCTCTGGGCGCTCTCGATGCTCCCCGAGGAGATCCTTGAGGACGGCTTCGCCGGCCCGCGCCTCGGCCTCGAATGCGCCGGCCGCGTCACGGCCGTCGGCCCGGGCGTGAAGGGCTTCAAGGTCGGCGATCCGGTCGTCGCCTTCGCCCAGTCGGGCTTCGCCACGCATATCGTGGTGCCCGACCTCGTCGTCGCGCCGATGCCGCAGGGCCTCGACCCGATGGCGGCCGCCACCGTGCCGGTGGCCTTCCTCACCGCCTATTACGGCCTCGTTTCCTGCGCCCGGATGCGGCGCGGCGAGTGGGTGCTGGTCCATGGCGGCGCGGGTGGCGTCGGCCTCGCGGCCCTGCAGATCGCCAAGCTGAAGGGTGCGCGGGTCATCGCCACCGCCGGCTCCCGCGAGAAGCGGGCCCTCGTGAAGGCGCTGGGCGCCGAGCACGTGCTCGATTCCCGCTCGCTCGCCTTCGTGGACGAGGTCCGGGCGATCACCGGCGACGGCGTCGACATCGTGCTGAACAGCCTGTTCGGCGAGGCGATGGAGCGTTCGCTCAACGCGCTACGGCCCTTCGGCCGCTTCGTCGAGCTGGGCAAGCGCGACTACGTCGCCAACACCCATATCGGCCTGCGCCCGTTCCGGCGGAACCTCAGCTACTTCGGCGTCGACCTCGATCAGGTGATCCAGCACCAGGGCGATGACGGCGCGCGGATGTTCCGCGAGGTGATGGCGCTGTTCAACGACGGCGGCCTGAAGCCCCTGCCCTACCAGCCCTTCACGGCGGCCGAGACCTCGGACGCGTTCCGGCTGATGCAGCAGTCGGGTCACATCGGGAAGATCGTGATCAGCCCGCCCAAGGCCGGCACGATCATGAAGGACACGGCGAAGCCGTTCACGGTCTCGGAGACGGGCGTCCACCTGCTGACCGGCGGCCTCGGCGGCTTCGGCCTCGAGGCGGCGCGGTGGCTGATCGACCGGGGTGCCAAGCACCTCGTGCTGGCCGGCCGCAAGGGGGCGGCCACCGATGAGGCCAAGGCGATCGTCGCCGAGCTGTCGGCCCAGGGTGTGACCGTCGAGGCGAAGGCCGTCGACATCACCAGCCGCGCCTCGGTGGACCGTCTGCTCGCCGAGATCGAGCAGAAGGGCAAGAAGCTCGCGGGCGTGCTCCACGCCGCGGCGGTGCTCCAGGACGGCCTGATCTCCAACATCGACGCGGCTGCGCTCGACGCGGTGATCGGCCCGAAGGTGATCGGCGCCCAGCACCTGGACGCCGCGACCCGTGACCGGAGCCTCGACTACTTCGTCCTGTTCTCCTCGGCGACGACCTTCATCGGCAATCCCGGTCAGGGCTCCTACGTGGCCGCCAACGGCTTCATGGAGGGCTTGGCGCGCCAGCGCCGCCGCCGCGGTCTGCCCGCCCTGGCGGTGGCCTGGGGGGCCATCGGTGATGTCGGCATGCTCGCCCGCAACAGGGCGGTCATGGAAGGTCTGGCCGGTCGCGTCGGCGTCACGCCGATGGAGGCCCGCCGCTGCCTCGACCTGATGGCCGAGGCGCTGGAATGCCAGGGGACGTCCCCCGACGAGGCGGTGATCGCCATCGCGGCGATGCATTGGGGCAAGGCGCGCGAGCGGCTCGCCACCATGCGCTCGCCGAGCTACGCGGAACTCGGGTCGGACCAGCAGGTCGAGGCCGGCGGCGTCCAGGCGATCAACATCGGGGCGCTCCTCAAGGGGGGCGACCTCGACGCGGTCCGCAAGACCGTGTCGGATGCGATCGTCGAGGACATCGCCCGGATCCTGCGCCTGCCGAAGGACGACATCAGCCGCGTCCGCCAGCTTTCGGAGATCGGCCTCGACTCGCTGATGGGCGTCGAACTCGGCGCCAGCCTGCAGGAGCGCTTCGCCCTCGACGCGCCGCCCGCGGGCCTGTCCTCGGGCATGACCGTCACCGAACTGTCGGAGTCCTTAATTCAGGCGGTTTCCGCGCCCATGGATGAGACCGCCGGCGTCGCGATGAGCCTCGTGGCGAAGCATGTCGGCGGTGAGGTGGATGCGCAGATGATCGCGCCTCTCAAGGAACTCATCGAGCAGACGTCCAGCGGGATCAAAGAGACCAACTCATGACCGACACGGCACGGCCGGACGGCGGGCGGGCGGCGCTCGCCGGCTTCGTGACCAACCGGCTCGGGCGCGCCACGCCGCGCCCGGCCCCCGTCAAAGCGGCCTCGCCGGCCGGGAAGTCGGCGGCGCAGAACTTTGAGAACCTGCCGGGCTACCGGGAGCTGAAGCTTCAGCGTCAGGCGGCGGAGTTGATCGGCCTGGGCAACCCGTTCTTCCGCGTCCACGACGCCAAGGCCGGAGCAACCACCCGGATCGACCAGAAGGCCTTCACCAACTTCTCGTCGTATGACTATCTCGGCCTGAACGGCCATCCGCGGGTGAGCAACGCCGCCCGCGAGGCGATCGATGCCTACGGCACCTCCTCGTCGGCGAGCCGTGTCGTGGCGGGGGAGCGGCCGGGCCATATCAGCCTCGAACAGGCTTTGGCCAAGCACTATCAGTCCGAGGGCTGCGTCGTGATGGTGAGCGGGCACGCCACCAACGTCACGACGATCGGCGCCCTGCTGGAATCCGGCGACGTCATCTTCCACGACGCCCTCTCCCACAACAGCATCGTCACGGGCGCGCAACTCTCGGGGGCGCAGCGGCGCTCCTTCGCGCATAACGACCTCGACGCCCTGGAGACCCTGCTCCAGTCGACCCGCCACGAGCACCGCCGGGCGCTGATCGTGGTCGAGGGACTCTACAGCATGGACGGCGATGCGCCGGACCTCGCCGGGCTCGTGGCCCTCAAGAAGCGCTACGACGCCTGGCTGATGGTCGACGAGGCCCATGGTCTCGGCGTCACCGGCCGCACCGGCGCGGGCCTGTTCGAACATTGTGGTGTCGACCCGAAGGAGGTCGACATCTGGATGGGCACGCTGTCGAAGACCCTGTCCACCTGCGGCGGCTACATCTGCGGGCCGATTGCCCTGATCGAGTACCTCAAGCACACGGCGGGCGGATTCGTGTACAGCGTCGGCATGTCGCCGCCGCTCGCCGCCGCTGCCGAGGTGGCCCTCGCGGTGATGCATGCCGAGCCGGAGCGGGTCGAGCGCCTGCGTCAGAACGGCACCCTGTTCCTGGCGACCGCCAAGAAGCTGGGCCTCGACACCGGCTTCAGCCTGGGCCTCGCGGTCGTGCCGATCATCGTCGGTGACTCGCTGAAAGCCGTCACCCTGTCGGACCGGCTGTTCCGCCGGGGCATCAACGTCCAGCCGATCATCCACCCGGCGGTGCCGGAGCGGGCCTCGCGCCTGCGTTTCTTCCTGACCTCCGAGCACACCCCCGACCAGATCCGCGACACCGTGAACGCGGTGGCCGAGGAACTGGCGGCCATAGACAAGGGCGGCTCGCTGATCGAGCAGCTGCTGGCCAAGCGGGTCTGAGCCCGTCCGGGGCCGTGGGCCCCGGATCCACGTTGAGCGTTATGACGGGAAACGGGGCGCGGATGTCATCCGCGCCCCGTTTCGCTTTGAATCCAGGGTGTCTGCAGGCTCGATAAGGAAGGGCCGGGATCCAGGATCGCGCGCACAGGCGGCGCCGCGATCCCGATCGTCCCGTATGCGGGCCGCTCCCTACTTGGCGTAGGAGTAGGCCAAGGCGGCGGAGGAGACTGGTCCGGTGACGCCGCTGAAGGCGGTGAGCACCTTCTGGACCTCGGTGAACGGCGCGTTCGACACGTAGATCAGATCGCGGTTGCGCATGCGGAACGCCTGGGAGACGAACAGGCTGTTGGGATCGCGCATGTCGATCCGGTAGACCACCGGCACCAGCGGCGTGCCGAGCAGCCGCGAGCTGGGGCTGAGGCGCCGCACGACGCTGGCCGGCTCGAACCGGAAGATGAACGTCCCGGCCGGGTCGGCGGCGAAGTCCGACAGGCCGCGCGCCTTGGCCAGCGCCTGGGCCAGGGTGATGCCGTCGGCCTGGAACGGCAGCTCGGTGCTGTTGCCCAGCGCGCCCACCGCGATGAAGGTCTGCGGGTCGCGCACCAGGGTGAGCACGTCGTTGGGCCGCAGGTAGATGTTCTCCTTGGGGTTCGACACCACCGTGGTCAGCGGCACGGTCGCGGTCACCGGGCCGCGCGAGAGCCGCACGAAGGTCTCGTTGACCGGCGCGCGGTTGCCGCCGGCGGCGGCGATGACGTCGAGGATGCGGTCGCCGTGGCCCGAGAGCGGCAGGCGGGCGCCGGCGGCGCCCTCGCCGGTGACGGTCACCGCCTGGCTGATCGGCCGGGTGACCGAGACCAGCACCTGCGGCTGGATGGCCTTGCCGGCGAGTTCGTTCTCGATGAGCGCCTGGACGTCCTGGGTGCGGCGGCCGGCGACCTTGATGCGGCCGGCATAGGGCACCGAGATGGCGCCGTCGCGCCCGACGGGCTGCTCGGGGATGAGGGCGGACTTGGAGCCCGCCGAGAAGCGGTCGGCCACCAGCGGCCCGGAGAACAGGCCGCCCGACCCGGCTTCCCAGATCGAGACCGAGACCATGTCGCCGACGCCGATCACCGGCTCCGAGGAGGGGCGGTGGTCGCCGAAGGAGGCGAGCAGGCTGTCCAGCGGCCGGCCGCGCAGGGCCTCGACCACCGAGGGCGTGACGTCGATGATCTCGTAGCGGGCGATCAGGCCGCCGTCGGCGGTGGCCACCTCCGCCCCCGCCTGGATCGCGCTCGCCGTCGGACCCGCCGCAGGCAGGTAGGTGCAACCCCCTGCAGATCCCGCCGCCAGAGCGGCCATCAGGGCGGTGCGCGCCGTCTTACGCAGCATCACAGAGACTTCTCCTCGCCGACCCCGCGCCATCGCTGGCCCGGGCCGGGACATCCAGTTTGACCGCCAAACGCTGCGATCGCTTTAACGGCCGCGCCGAACCGGCGGCCGCCTCGCGGACGGTCGCGCTATCCGTGGGCAATGCGTCACCAGCGTGGCACAGCCACGCTTATGGCGCGCAAGCTTAACCTTATCATGTCCCGGCAGCCATGTCCGCCGGTGCGCTCGCGAGAATCCCCCGCAGCGCCCGCCCGAGCTCGTCGGCGGCGATGTCGACCTGAGCCGGAGCGCCCTGCGGTTGGCCGAAGCGGAACAGGGCGTAGTCGGTGGTCCGGCCTCCAAAGCCCGGCTTGCAACTCGGCAGCGACGGTGCGTGGTCACCAAACACGCAGAGCGTGATGGTCTGGTGGCGCTCGCGGGCGATGACGTCGAGGCCCGCCACGATGTCCTCCACCATCTGTCCGGTATTGGCGACGTGGTGGAGATACTGGGCCTGCGGGTCGTCAATGCCCGGCAGCCGCCCCGGCTTCCAGGGGCCGTGGTTCTCCATGGTCACGCAGAACAGGAACAGCGGCGTCTGCCGGGCCCGGACCTCCGCGAGGAGGCGATCGCCGAGGGCGATGTCTCCGACATAGGGGCCGACTCGCGGCGTGTCCGTGAAGGCTTCGCCCATCACGAGGTCGGCGAAGCCGAAGGCCTCCATCACCCGTGCCCGGCGGAAGAAGTCCCTGTGGAACGGGTGCAGGAACAACGTGCCGTAGCCCCGTCCGCGGGCGAGCCTGGCGAGGCTCGTCGGCTCGTCCCCGCCCCGGGACGTGTAGGGGTCGTACCGGCCGAAGCCGAGGCTGTCGGAGGGCCGGCCGGTGAGCACCGCGTGCTCGCTGCGCATCGTGTAGGCACCGTGCGCCGGGACCCGAAGGCGCCCGTACTGCGCGGCCCGGGTGCGGAACAGGTCCATTACCGGCAGCTTCGCGCCGCCCAGCCGCTCCGGATCGACGAAGGATTCCAGCTGGATCACCACCACGACGTCGTCGCCCGGCCCGTGCGGCAGCGCCGGCGCCTCGGGCACGGGCTCGCCGCCCGCCATCGCCCGGGCGGTGTAGCCCAGAAGGCTCGCCGGCAGGCCGACCCGGGTCACGTCCGCCTCCAGGTCGGGCTGGGGGAACCAGCGGGCGATCAGCCCTGCGAGCGGCGGGCGCGGCGCGGCCTTGACCAGCAGCCAGAGCGCGAGCGGCAGGCCGAGCAGGGCCAGGATGCGCGGCAGCGTGGCGGCGGGCAGCACGCTCGGCTCGGTCCGGTACCACAACACGGTCACCGCCAGGGTGAGCAGGACCGGACCCGCGATGCGCGGATCCCACAGGGGCGGGATGTAGTAGAGCTGCGGATGCCGCGGCACCTGGGGCAGCAGGGCGAAATCGCTGAACAGCAGCGGCTCGCCGATGACCGAGCGCTTGGCGCGGCTGACGACGATGAGGATCGCCACCGTGATCACGCAGGTCAGCCCGGCGAGCCAGGGGCGCCAGGAGAATGCGAACCAGAACAGCAGGATCAGCAGGTAGCCGAGCAGCCGCAGGCCGAGATCCCGCGGCGCGAGGCTCGCCCGGCTGAGCGAGTCGCCCGCCAAAACCTCCAGGGCGAGGCAGACGGCGAGCGCGAGACCGGTGGCGATGAGGAACGTCGTCAAGACTCGGACACTCGGCGTGGGGCGGGCCTGCTCTCCGCCGGAATCCGGTCCGGCGGGAAACAGCGCGCGGGAGCAAGGAGTTGCGAGCCGCTCCTGATCCGGAATGATCGGGACCGGCCCCGGGGCGGGCTGCTGAGGTCTGACTCTAGCAGCGCGCGCTATCGCTTTGGTGTCACATCAGAGTCTCGTGAAACCGGATTCCGCGCGACGGCCCCGGTCAAGCGCGGGCCGCCTCCGGCCTCGCGGCCGACGCCGCGCCGGAGGCGCAGGGCCCGGACCACCGGATTGAGGAGGCCGTAGCGCGCGCGCATCACCAAATGGGCCGTCCGGCCGAGGGAGAGGGCGTTGCGCGGCGCCGCCGCCCGGGCCGCGCTCAAGCGGTCGAGGAGCTGCTCCGGGCTGCACGGCTTCATCGCCACGGGGTCGAGGTAGCGCGAATAGAGGATCATGGCGCCCGCCACCAACTCGTCGAGGCTCAGCCGGCGGCCGCGATCGGCGCCCGGCGCGAGATCCTCCGACAGGCCCCAGCCCGAGTAGAACGGCCGGCCATGCGTCGCCACGCTGAGTCCGCGGATCAGGGCCTCGAATCCGGCCAATGACGTCATGGTCTCGACGTGATGCACTCGGTCGAGGAGGTCGACGATGCTGATGCCCGCGACGATCCGGTCGGCCAGGGTCAGGGCCTCCGCCTCCGGGATGATGCCGGGACGGAACCCGGCCTCCACGTCGGGATGCGGCTTGTAGAGCAGGAACGCGTCCGGATTCCGCCGCCGCGCCGCCTCCAGCAAGGCCCGGTTCGAGCGGACCAGCGGCGAACCGTGACGCACCGAGGCGTCGTCTTCCACCTGCCCCGGCACCAGCACGATCCGCCGTCCGGCGGGCCAGTCGAGGGCCGCGGAGTCGAGGCCGACATTGTACTTGCTGAGCCGGCGCGCCACGACCTCCTCGCGCAGGCGCCGCGCCCGGGCGACGAGGTCCGGGGTGAAGTCGGCCTCGGCCAGCAGGCGCTGCAGGCGGCTCTCCCGGCGCGGGTCGTAGTAGATGCCGAGGTCGTCCACCACCACGGAGGCGCCGGGCTGAAGGCTGGCGCCGAGGCCCACCGAGCGCAGGAACCCGTCCTCCACCCGGGCGAGGGGCAGGCCGGCCCGCGCGCAGGCCTCCTCGAGCTGGCCCGGGGCCCGCGTCGCCCAGGCGAGGAGGCGGCCGTCATGGCGCCGCCCCGCCGCGATCGCGGCCTCGGTGGTCATGGTGTGGATCGGCCGGCCGGCGGGCCCGGCGCCGAGGACGTCCAAGGCGGGCCGCTTCCAGCGGGACATCCCGACATAGACCACCCGCCGGTCGTTCTCGGCGAAGCTCGCGGCGAGCCATGCCACCCGCTCGGCGCAAGTCGCGCGGTCGATCGGCAGCCGGGTCCAGGGGTCGAAGTAGTGGACGCCCCCCTCCCCGCCGACCGGCGCCCCGTCGAGGCTGATCCGCAGGGATGCGAAGCCGGTCTCCGGCGAGTCGTACGGGCTCAGGAGCGGCCCGGGGGCGACCACGAGGCGGCGCCGGCCCGTCAGCGCCAGAATCCGCGCGGCCAAGCTTCCCGCGCCCCAGACCGCGCCGATCGCGCCCGGACGCGCCGCCCCGAAGGCGAGGCCCGTCGCGGCCTCGATTTCCGCCCGCAGGCGGCGGATCGTGCGGCCGGTCGCATAGAGCGACGAGGTCGGGTCAGGGGGCATGGTCGGTGCGTCCGGCTCCGGTCGGGTGAGGTGCTGGGCCCGCCTGTAGCGCATTTTCGTCGGCCTGGGATGTGGTGCAACGCGGGGACAACCTGAGCGCGCGTCGCCGTCGCCACGTCCTGGAAAGGATTTGGACATATCGTCGCCGCGATTGCCCGCCTAATCCGAAGGCTGAGCCGCAGGCGTGCGACCGTTGCAGACGGGCCACGCAGGCGCGGAAATGCCATGCCGCGGCATGGCTTCGGATTGCGGGCCCGCCGGGCGCCGTGCCACCTCAAGAGTCTCTCGTCGGTTCGGTTCATCCGGCCCTGGGTCAAGGACAGAAGCGCCGCGGAATGCAACAGCCCGCCCTCGACGTCCCTCGCGACCGCCCCGCGACTTTCCTCTTCCTGCAGGGCATCGCGACGCCGTTCTTCTCCGATCTCGGAAAGGCGCTGCGCGCACGGGGACACACTGTCCGGCGCATCAATCTCTGCCCCGGCGACTGGCTGTTCTGGAGCGGCGACGCCGACAATTACCGGGGTCGCCGCGAGGCCTGGGGCGAGTATCTCGAGGCCTATCTCGACCGCGAAACCGTGACCGACATCGTTCTGTTCGGCGATTGCCGGCCGTTCCACAAGGCCGCCCGCATGATCGCCGAGTATCGCGGCCTGCGGGTGCATGTGTTCGAGGAAGGCTATATCCGGCCGAACTGGATCACCTGCGAACTCGGCGGCGTGAACGGCTTCTCGTCCCTCCCCCGGACGGCCGCCGAGATCCGGGCTCTGGCGCGGCGCCTGCCGCAGCCCGGCCGGGCGATGCCCTCGACCGGCGACATGGCCCGTCGCAGCGTCTGGGACGTCGGTTACAACCTCGCCAACGTCCTGTTCCCCTACCTCTTCCCGCATTTCCGCAGCCATCGGCCGACCCATATCGCCGCCGAGTATGCCGGCTGGGTCAAGAAGTTCGCCCGCCGCGCCCATACCCGCCGCGAGGCGGCGCGCTGCGACGAGATTTACCGCGCGGTCGGCTGCGACTACTTCCTGCTGCCGCTCCAGCTCGACAGCGACTACCAGATCCGGGTCCACTCGCCGTTCCTCGGCGTCGAGGGCTTCATGGACCGGGTGATCAAGTCTTTCGCGGACGGCTCCTCGGCGCCGACCCGGCTCCTGGTGAAGCTGCACCCGCTCGACAGCGGCCTGATCAACTGGCGCAAGTTCGCCCGCGCTTCGGCCCGCCGCCACGGCGTCAGCGATCGGCTGGACTTCATCGACGGCGGCGACCTCCCGGCCCTGATCAAGAGCGCCCGCGGCGTGGTCATCGTCAATTCGACGGTGGGGATGCTGTCCCTAGAGATGGGCTGTCCGACCCACGCGGTCGGCACCGCGATCTACAACATGGCCGGCCTGACCCATCAGGGCGATCTCGACAGCTTCTGGAAGAGCCCGACGCCGCCGGAAATGGACCTGATGGCGGATTTCCGCCGCGTCGTCCTGCACCGGACCCAGGTCAATGGCGGCTTCTTTTCCAAGGAAGCGATCGACCGGGCCGTGGCCGGCTCGGTTCCGCGGATGGAATCGGCCCTGCCCGATTCGATGCTGGCGGCGGCGCGGGCGGTCGTCGAGGCGGCCGAGCGGGACGGCGAACTCGCGCCGGTCTACTGACCGGCCGGCCGCCGACCCGTCGTCATTCGGCGGCCTTTGATGCGGCTTTCGCCGCCGGTGAGTCTTTCGCGACCTTGATCTTTCCATGCGCGGCGGCGTAACCCGCCCCATGCCCCGCATTCTGATCACCGGCGCGTCGAGCGGCATCGGCGCCGCGCTGGCGCGCCACTACGCGCAACCCGGCGTGAGCCTCGTCCTCGTCGGACGCAACGCCGAACGCCTGGAGGCGGTCGCCCGCGACTGCCGTGCCAGCGGCGCCACCGCCGAGACCGCCCGCCTCGACACCCGCGACCGGGCCGCCACGGTGGCGCTCGTGCGGCAGTCGGACACGGAGGCGCCCCTCGACCTCGTCATCGCCAATGCGGCGGTGAACGGCGGCAATCAAGAGGGGCAGGTGGAGGCCGAGGACGTCGCCTTCGAGACCGCGGACATCAACTACACCGGCTCGCTCAACGTGATGCTGCCCGCTTTGACGCGGATGCTGGAGCGCGGGCGCGGTCAGATCGTGCTGCTGTCGTCGCTGGCGGCCTACGCGCCGCTTCAGGACGCGCCGGCCTATAGCGGCGCCAAGGCGGCGCTCGTCGCCCACGGCCTCGCCCTGCGCCAGAAGGTCGCGCCCCGGGGCGTGAAGGTCAACGTCGTCACGCCCGGCTACGTGAAGACGCCGATGGGCGGCGAACTGAAGGGCTGGCGCCCCCTCGAGATCAGTGCCGAGGCGGCCGCCGTGCGCATCGCCAAGGGCATCGCGGCCAACCGCGACGTGATCGCCTTCCCCTTCATCCTCACGGCGCTCGCCCGCACCGTGCTGCTCCTGCCGGAGAACGTCCGCAAGGCCGGCCTCTACGCCTTCCGATTCCAGCGCCGGAAGCGGCGCTGATGGCGCGGCCCCGGATCGCGCTGTTCGTCCTGGAGGCGCTGCCGAACGCCCGCGTGGTGCGCCGGCTCGTCGCCGATTACCGGGCCGACATCGCGTTCGTGGGCCTCTCCAATGCCGAGCGGCCCTCGAGCGGCGGCCTCACCGGCCAGATCCGGCGACACCTCGCGCGCTCGGGCACTGGGATCCTGCCGTATCTGGCGGTCAATTTCGGCCTGCCGGACCTGCTGCGCCCCCTGGCGCCCCTGACCCAGGCGGCGTCCGGAAGCGGCGATGCGCCGGAGGCGACACCGCTCAAGACCTTGTGCCGCCGCATGGGCATCCCGACCGTGACGGTCGACGACGTCAACGGTCCCGACGTCGCGCGGACCCTGCGGGACACGGCGCCGGACCTGATCCTCACCTACCATTTCGACCAGATCCTCAAGCCCGAGACGATCGGGCTGGCGCGGCTCGGCGGCATCAACGGACATCCCGGCCTGCTGCCGCGCCACCGCGGTCCGGTGCCGACGATCCACGCCCTCGCCGAGGGCCCCGGCAGCTTCGGCATGACCCTGCACCGGCTGGCGGCCGCGATCGATACCGGGGCGATCCTCGCCCAGGAAGCCGTACCGCTGCCTGCCGGCACCACCGCCACCCGGGCCGCCGTGGCGCTGCATGCCCACGGGCGCGGCATGCTGGACGGGCTGCTCGACACGATCGACCGGACCGGTAGCCTGCCCGAGGGGCAGACTGTGCCGGTGCTGCCCTACTGCCCATTCCCGGACCGCGCGATGCTGGCCTCCCTGCGCCGCCGCGGGCTGCGTCTGACGGATGGGCAGGATCTCCGCGAGGCGCTGAGCCTCTCCGCCCGGGCGTCTTAACCGCAGGTTAAGGCTGTTCGACAAGGTTTCGGTCAGATCCTCGCCGTCGACAGGGCCCGCGCATGCCGGATTCCAGCGCCCTCCACTCGGCCTCCAGCGCGCTGGCCGCCGGCCGGCAGGTGCAGAGCGGGCGGATCCGCGCGATCTCCGAGAACCTCGCCAACGCGGATTCGGTCCCGACCACCCCCGGCGGCGCCCCCTATGCGCGCAAGATCGCGGTGTTCGCCCCCGTGGTCGCCGACGCCCCCGGAGACCCGGTCGGCCGGATCGTCCGCGACACCACCGGCTTCCGCAGCCGCTACGACCCGACCAATCCCGGTGCCGACCTCCAGGGCTATGTCCGCCTGCCGAACGTGAACATCGCGGTGGAATCGGCCGACCTGCAGCGGGTGATCCGGAACTACGAGCTCAGCCTCAACGCCTCGTCGTCGATCAAAACGCTCACGCAGGCCACGATCAACCTGATCGGCTGAACCCGGCGTGCCGCCGGCCGTAGCCGGCGTAGATCGCGAGGCCGATCGCCAGCCAGATCGCGAGGCGGATCCAGGTGTCGGCCGGAAGGGCGGCCATCAGCGTCACGCAGGACAGGATCCCGAGCCCCGCCGTGAGCGTCACCGCCGGCACGCGGAACGGACGCGCCCGGTCCGGGGCGGTGCGGCGCAGGATCAGCACCGTGGCGCAGACGAGGCAGAAGGCCAGGAGCGT
The DNA here is from genome assembly GCF_003254375.1 of Methylobacterium sp. XJLW. Classification (NCBI taxonomy): domain Bacteria; kingdom Pseudomonadati; phylum Pseudomonadota; class Alphaproteobacteria; order Hyphomicrobiales; family Methylobacteriaceae; genus Methylobacterium; species Methylobacterium sp. XJLW. The sequence goes on from NZ_CP016429.1 coordinate 5,727,121, forward strand.
GCCGATGCTGACGATCTCGCCGAGCACGTCGATGGGCACGAGCCCCGCGACACCAGCGGTGAACACGCCGATGACGAGCTGGCTCGCCACGGGCACCCGCGTGACCGGATGGACCCGGCAGAAGATCTCCGGGAGGAGTCCGTCCCGGGCGATGGCGAAGAAGATCCGGCTCTGTCCGTAGAGGGCGGTCAGCGCCGAGGTCGTCAGGCCGATCAGGGCGCCGACCTTGATCACGGTCGAGAACCCCGACAGGCCGATCACGTCCACCGCCTTGGCCACCGGGTCGGCAACGTTCAGATCGCGATAGGGCACGAGGCCGGTGAGGACGGCCGCCATGGCCACGTACAGGATCGTGGTGATCAGGAGCGATCCGATCAGGCCGACCGGCGCGTCGCGCTGCGGCGCCCGGCACTCGCCCGCGGCCGTCGCCACGGTCTCGAAGCCCACGAAGGCGAAGAACACCACCGCGGCGCCGCGGAACACGCCGCTCCAGCCATAGGCGCCGAAGGCGCCGGTATTCTCGGGCACGAAGGGGTGCCAGAGTTCGGGCCGGAGATGGGCGGCTCCGACGCCCACGAAGGCCAGGATGATCGCGACCTTGCAGACGACCAGCAGCCCGTTGACCAGGGAAGCCTGCTTCGTCGCGCGCATCAGGAGCGCGCTGAGCAGCAGCACGATGCCGACGGCCGGCAGGTTGACGAGCCCGCCATCGCCGGGGGCCCTGGCCAAAGCCGGCGGCAGATGCAGACCGAACTCCGCCGCGAGGGATTGCGCGTAGCCGGACCAGCCGACCGCCACGGTCGCCGCCGCCACGGCGAATTCGAGGACGAGGTCCCAGCCGATGATCCAGGCGGGGAGGCGGCCGAGGCTGGCGCGGGTGTAGGTGTAGGTGGATCCCGCCTCCGGGATCATAGCGGCCAATTCGGCGTAGCACAGGCCGACCAAGCCGCAGGCGATGCCGCCGATCACGAAGGAGAGGCTGAGCGCGGGACCCGCATACTGCGCCGCCGCCGTTCCGGTCAGCACGAAGATGCCGGCGCCGATCGTGGCGCCGAGGCCGATGGCGACGAGGCCCGGAGCGGTGAGGCTCCGGGCGAGCTCACGCCCCTCCCCGGCATCCGCACGCTCATTCCTGGTCATCGCGGGATCCGCCATCGCGTCCCTTCTCCCTCGCCCGGATGGTCATCTGGCACAGTCCATGCCGGGATGCCGGCCTCCCCGGAGGCGTGACCAACTCCGATCCGGTCCAAGTCCGGTCGTTGGCGGACCAGCCTATCGCGGCACCGCGCCCGCGGACCTGTCGGGCGCTCCCGGATCGCGGGCGGCAGACGGGGCGGACGCTGCGGCGTCGATCATCCGGGTGTCGGTCCGGAATGCCCGGGCCACGAGGCCGCAGAAGCGGATGAAGGCGCGGCCCTGGGGGGTGATGACGTAGCCGTCGGCCGTCTGCGCGACGTTGCCCGAGGCCTGCTGCTCGGACAGGCGCCGCTCCATCTGCCGGAAGGCGCCGAGATAGACCGTCTCGAACACCGTCCGCGCCCGCTCCGGGGTGAAGCGCTCCTCGGGATGGGCTGCCATCTGGCCGAGCAGGAACACGCTGATCGAGCGGTCGACCGTCACCGGCAGGATCACGAAGGCGCTCAGGTTGAGGGCCAGCGACAGGACGCAGGCGCCGAGGGCGTCCCGGCGGCGCAGCCCCCAGGCCCGGCCGAGGCCGGCAAGCGCCGCCGTCGCCGCCAGGGTCAGCAGGAAGGCCACGCCCAGCAGGATCAGGCCGCGGTAGAACAGGATGGTCACGCCGGACCAGAGATCCGTCTGGAACAGCAGCACGAAGCAGCCGAGGCCGAGGGCGACGGCGCCGGCCTGCAGCAGCGCCTGGGCGCAGAGCCAGCGCACGACCTGTCCGGCGCGCCGGCCTGCGGGGGGCCTGGAGCCGGCGTCAGTCATGAAGATCCTCGACCCGCAGGATCCGGACGAGCGGATCGGCATAGACCGCACGGTGCCGCCAGACCCAGGAATCCTGGCTGCTCCAGGGGGCATCCTGCTCGGTGACGACCAGGGCGCCGATCCCGGCCGTTTCGGCCCGGCGGCGCACCTCGCGACCGTCCAGGCGGTCGCGGAAGATCGGCGCGACATCGGCGAGCCGGGACGCCACGGCCTCGGGCGGGGCGCCGAACAGCCGCGCCTCTGAATCGGCCACTCCCGTCGGCTGGAGCCCGTAGAGGCCGAAATCGAACACCCGCCGCGGCACGGGCGATTGCTGCAGCACCAGATCCCGGGGCAGGTGCAGGCCGGCCCAGGCATAGGCCGCGCGCAGCGCCCGGTCGATGTCGGGACGGCCGGCCAAGCGAGCGAAGGCGGGCCGGTCGGAGGCGGAATAGGCGCGCATCCCGACGAAGCCGTAGAGGGTCGTCGCGTATCCGAGGATCAACAGCGTGGCGAGCAGGCCGGGGAACCGGAGTCGCCGCGCCTCGACCAGGCGGCTCAGGGCCACGACGGTCCAGACGAGGGCCGCGACCTGCGCCAGCAGGACCACGCGGGCGCCGAGGTCGTTGTTGAGGATCGCCGAGCGGAGGAGGCCGCCGAGGAGCAGGCTGGCCGCTGCGCAGAGGGTGAGCAACCGTCCCGCCTCCCGGGCATGCGCTTCACGGCGCGGGACGAGCCGCCAGAACAGCAGCGTCCCGGCGGCGAAGACACCCAGCGCCACGTAGTAGTTCAGCGGCAGCAGGACGATCCGGAGCGCGCTCAGGGCGGGCTCGTCGACGAGTCCGTCGAGGGGCCCGAATCGCCGGATCGCGAGTCGGATCGGCGAGCCACCATCGGTCCGGTTGGCCAGGATGCTCAGCAGGCAGGGTGCGGCCAGCGCGGCGCTGAGCAGGCCGGCGACCGCCAGCCGGGCCGCGGCGCGCCAGCGGCGCTCCAGGCCCAGCAGCACCAGCCAGATCCCCGCGGCGGTCGCCGTGCCGAGACAGACCCAGACCGACAGGCCCGCGCAGGCCGCGAAGGCCAGGCCCGCGACACCGATCGCCACGGCTTCCGTATGCCGACTCGGCTGCGTGCGGTCGGCCACCTCGGCCAGGGCCAGGAGGCCGAGCCATCCGGCCAGGGCGCCGGCCACGTGGTGCGGCACCCAGACCAGGGAGGCGGGCCAGTTGAGGACCTGCTCGTTCACCCATTCCGGAACCGGTAGCCAGGTCCCGGACGCGGCCCGATCGGCGAGGACCAGCAGGATGTCGAGGCCGCCCGCCGGCAGCAACAACAGCACCGCGCGGCGGACGAGCCGGGGCGCGGCGTCTCCCAGGAGGCCGGTCGCGGCCAGGAGCCGGTCCAGCAGGCCGAGGAGCGCGAGACCGGTCCAGAAGGCCAGCCCCGCGAAGGCGGTGCGCCCGTCGACGAGGCGCCCTCCGACCCCGTCGACCAGCGCGGTGAGCGTATAGAACTCATAGTAGTAGCCCGCCCGATCGGGCCGGGCGAAGAAGGGATCCACGGGCGGAAGCCCATGCGCGACGATCGCCCGCGTGAGAGCCGCGTGCTTGACGAGGTCGATGACCGTCACGGGCTGATAGAGGGCGGTGCCGGTGTCGATGTCGATCAGCGCATAGGCTACGACGCCGAGCCAGAGTGCGGCGAGCGCCAGGACCGCCCGGTTGAGGGACGTCCGCAGGCTTCGCAGGGCCGGAAGCAGCGCGGCGAGTCCCAACGCGCCATTCGCCAATGCCGCAGCCGGGACGCCTGCTGCCTGGATCACCAGGCTGTCGAGGGCGGGCAGGAGCCCGATCCCGAGGAGCGCCCCGCACAGCAGGCGGTCGCCGGCCGCGAGCGCACGGAAGCCGAAGATGCCGGTCAGCCTGCCCAGGGCGTAGCCCGGCAGGAGGACGAGGGGGATGCCGAGCAGCGTCGCCACCACGACGCCGCACGCATCCGAGAGGGTGCCGTTCATCGCCGGGCCGCGTTTCGTGCTCCGGCTCGGCTACCATGCACGCGTTAACCGTTCCCTTGGAAAATCCGGGGCCCCTTGGTGCGGCGGCTTCGCGCCCTGTCCTTGCGCAGGATCGGGGCCGTTTCCACGAGCGTTCCGCCTGTCGGGGCCAGGGCCGCGGGGGCGTCGCGAGCCCGATGCCCGTTCCCGGACGGGTGCTGCGCCAGGGGGCCGCGGCTTGGCACGACCCGGCCCGGCCCGGCGGAGCCGGCACGCGGGTCGCCGCGAGAACCGTTCAGTCGCGACCGCTTCGCCCAGGGCTGGCATAATTGGCGATTTCGTGTATGGATCGCGCGGCCTCGACCCGGGTTACCGGGCGGGGCTTGAGCCGCTTGGCGCTGTGACCGTGCTGGACGACATCCCGGCACCGGCCGAACGCCGAGCCCGCGCGCGCCCGAACGGGGCGCCGCATCCGACCAGCACAACCCGAAAGGCATGCGATGTCGATCACGGCAGAGCGCAAGACCGCGCTCATCAAGGAACACCGCAAGGACGCCAAGGACACCGGGTCCCCCGAGGTCCAGGTGGCGATCCTCACCGAGCGGATCACCAACCTGACCGGCCACTTCAAGACCCACGGCAAGGACAACCATTCCCGCCGCGGCCTCCTGAAGCTGGTCTCGCAGCGCCGCTCGCTGCTCGACTACGTCAAGCGCAAGGACGAGGCCCGCTACCGCGCCCTCATCGAGCGTCTCGGCATCCGCCGCTAAGGCGCGTTTCGCGCGGTTCCGGGCCCGGCCCGGGGCCGCGTTTCACCATCGCGGGCTGCCGGAATGGGTCCGGCCTCCCGACAAACGGGCCGCTTCGAGGCGCCGGCATCGGGGCAGGATCGCACGACACTTCAGCGGGAAGTGTCGCGCCGTCTTGCCCCCGGGCGGCGCCGGGCCAGGCCCGTCGCAGGCAAGGAAGAGATCAAGAATGTTCGACGTTCAACGCGAAGAGCTGATGTGGGGCGACCGCAAGCTCGTCCTCGAGACCGGCAAGGTCGCCCGTCAGGCCGACGGCGCCGTGGTCGCCACCTACGGCGAGACCTCGGTGCTCGCCACCGTGGTCGCCACGAAGGAGCCCAAGCCCGGCATCGACTTCATGCCGCTCACCGTGAACTACCAGGAGCGGGCCTACGCGGCCGGCCGCATCCCCGGCGGCTACTTCAAGCGCGAGGGCCGTCCCTCCGAGAAGGAGACCCTGGTCTCCCGCCTGATCGACCGCCCGATCCGTCCGCTCTTCGTCGAGGGCTGGCGCAACGACACGCAGGTCGTCGTCACCGTCCTGACCCACGACCTCGAGAACGATCCCGACATCGTCGCCATGGTGGCGGCTTCCGCGGCCCTGACCCTGTCGGGCGTCCCGTTCATGGGCCCGATCGGCGGCGCCCGCGTCGGCTACATCAACGGCGGCTACCGGCTGAACCCGCTGGTCACCGAGACCAAGGAGGAATCCAGCCTCGATCTCGTCGTCGCCGGCACGCAGGACGCGGTGCTGATGGTCGAGTCGGAGGCTAAGGAGCTCTCCGAGGACGTGATGCTCGGCGCCGTCATGTTCGGCCACAAGCATTTCCAGCCGGTGATCGAGGCGATCATCCGCCTGGCCGAGAAGGCCGCCAAGGAGCCGCGCGACTTCAAGGCCCCCGAGAACGCCGACGTCGAGAAGGCGGTCCTGGAGATCTGCGAGACGGAGCTGCGCGCCGCCTACACCAAGACCGTCAAGCAGGAGCGCTACGCCGCCGTCGACGCCGTGAAGGCGAAGGTGATGGCCGCCCTCTGCCCCGAGGGTGCCGAGAAGTTCCCGGCCGAGAAGGTCAAGGCCGCCTTCAAGGAAGCCCAGTCGAAGGTCGTGCGCTGGAACGTGCTCGACACCGGCTCGCGCATCGACGGCCGTGACCTGAAGACGGTCCGCCCGATCGTCTCCGAGGTCGGCGTCCTGCCCCGCGCCCACGGCTCGTCGCTGTTCACCCGCGGCGAGACCCAGGCCCTCGTGGTCGCCACGCTCGGCACCGGTGAGGACGAGCAGTTCATCGACTCGCTGGAAGGCACCTACAAGGAGCGCTTCCTGCTTCACTACAACTTCCCTCCCTATTCCGTCGGCGAGACCGGCCGGATGGGCTCCCCCGGCCGTCGCGAGATCGGCCACGGCAAGCTGGCGTGGCGGGCGATCCGCCCGGTCCTGCCGCCGGCCCACGAGTTCCCCTACACGATCCGCGTCGTGTCGGAGATCACCGAGTCGAACGGCTCGTCCTCGATGGCCTCGGTCTGCGGCGGCTCGCTGTCGCTGATGGACGCGGGCGTGCCCCTGCGCCGTCCCGTGGCCGGCATCGCCATGGGCCTCATCCTTGAGGGTGAGCGCTTCGCGGTCCTGTCCGACATCCTGGGCGACGAGGATCATCTCGGCGACATGGACTTCAAGGTGGCCGGCACGGACGAGGGCGTGACCTCGCTCCAGATGGACATCAAGATCGCCGGCATCACCGAGGAGATCATGCGGGTCGCCCTCGATCAGGCGAAGGACGGGCGCGCCCACATCCTGGCCGAGATGGCCAAGGCGTTGACCGCTGCCCGTCCGGAGCTCGGCGAGTACGCGCCGCGCATCGAGACGATGCAGATCCCGACCGACAAGATCCGCGACGTGATCGGCACCGGCGGCAAGGTGATCCGCGAGATCGTCGAGAAGACCGGCGCCAAGATCAACATCGAGGATACCGGCATCGTCAAGATCGCCTCGGCCGACGGCAAGGCGATCAAGGCGGCCTACAACTGGATCCGCTCGATCGTGGCGGAGCCGGAGGTCGGCGTGATCTACGACGGCACGATCGTGAAGTGCATGGAGTTCGGTGCCTTCGTGAACTTCTTCGGCGCCAAGGACGGCCTCGTCCACATCTCGGAACTCGCCGCCCAGCGGGTCGCCAAGGTGCAGGACGTCGTCAAGGAGGGCGACAAGGTCAAGGTGAAGTTCCTCGGTCAGGACGACCGCGGCAAGATCCGCCTGTCCATGAAGGTCGTCGATCAGCAGACCGGCGAGGACATCACCGAGAAGGTGAAGGCCGAGCGCGATTCCAGCCGCGGCGAGCGGGACGGCGAGTCCCGCGAGCCCCGCGAGGGCGGCCGCCACCGCGGCGAGCGCCGCCGCGAGGCGGGCGAGTAAGCGCGCGCACGCACCCCGTGCGGGCTTCGGCCGGCGCGGGATGGTTCAGATGGGCGCGGTCCTTCGGGGCCGCGCCCTTTTTCATGGCGCATCGCCCCGCCTCCGCCCGGAGCGGTGCCCCCTCCCTCATCGCGGGCGCGTCGCCGTACACCCGCACGGAGACTGCCCGGTTCGACCGCATGGGGGCGGCGATGGGTGGCTTCGCGACGGTTCGCGTCCCGGCGGCACAGGCACCGAAGCGGACGTTGCTGCCACGCCTGCGCATGACCTGTCTTGGCGATCAGCGCCCGTCGCTCGTCATCTCGCGAGTGGGGCGACGGCCCAAGCCGTTCCGGGTTTCAGGACATCGCGCGTCTGCGCGATCCACGCGGACAAGGGCGCCAGCCGAAGGCCAAACGGCGGATACAGGCCCTGCGCCTCCGATGTGTAAGAGGCCTGATCGACGGCGACCGGTGATCCGCGAGGGCGATCACCCAGTCCGGAGGACACGCATGCGCGGCCTCCGCGAGGTGCCGCAGCACGGCCCGCGGAGTCTGCGGCCCGGCGGGCGGTCCACGGTGTCGTCGAGCACCCGCAGCCTCGCCTCGGCGGGTCACGGGCCGGCGCAGCGCTAGGGCGCCGCGCTGGAACACCGGAAGCGTAAGCGAGGACCAGGATCGCCGCCGCGTCCGACACCCTGCGCGACGGGTCCGGCGGCATCCGCGGCCGCCCCGTCCGACGGCGAAGGGAACGCAGCCGGCGCGCCCGCGTTCGACCGGCGACCTTCACAACAGGGATCCGTCCATGGCCAACGACATGATGCACGACATCTTCAGCGGGGAGCCGAACATCTCCACCACCGAGCGCGCTGTCTCGGTGGCTCTCGGACTCGGGATCGCGGCCGTGGCCGCGCAGCCGCGGCCCAACAAGCTTTTGAGCCTGCTGGCGCTCGTCGTCGGCGTCGGCCTGGCGGTGCGTGGCGCGACCGGCCACTGCGCCGTGAAGGCCGCCTCCGAGCATTTCTGAGCGCGCAGGCCGATCGGACGACAAAGAAAAAGGGGCGCCCCGCGGGGCGCCCCTCATCGTTTCCGGGTCGGCCGGAAGGATCAGTAGGTGGTGGTGCGGCGGCCGGCGATCATGCCGTAGATGAACAGAACCACCACGGCTCCCACGATGGCGCCGATGAAGCCCGCTCCCTGGTTCGGCCCGTACCAGCCCACGGCCTGGCCGAGGAACGTCGCCACGAAGGCGCCGACGATGCCGAGGATCGTCGTGAGGATGAAGCCCGCCGGCTCATTCGGTCCCGGCATGAGAAACTTGGCGATGACGCCCGCGAGGAAACCGATGATGATGGTCCAGAGGATACCCATGACAAACCCCAAAGCATGACTGTCGATGGCGGCAGAACGCTTCGAGACCCGCGACGGTTGCCCGCACCCTGCCCCGCGGTGACGATTTTCCGCGTGTTCCAGCGGTGCGTGCGTGTGTGGCCCTTTACGGCCGGGTGGGTGCGACGGCAGATACGCCGGTTATCAAGGTTGTGGAGGCGGGTATGGACATTCAGCGGATCGAGCCGGGCAAGCGGATGTCGCAGGCCGTCGTCTTCGGCGACATGGTCTATCTCGCCGGTCAGGTCGCGTCCGACACGGTCGGCACCGGGGTGACGATCCAGACCCAGCAGATCCTGTCGGAGATCGACCGTCTCCTGGCCGCCGCCGGCAGCGACAAGGCGCGCATCCTCGCGGCCACGATCTACCTCGCCGACATCGCGACCTTCGCGGAGATGAACGCCGCGTGGGATGCCTGGGTCTCCCCGGAGAACCCGCCGGCGCGCGCCACCGTCGAGGCCAAGCTCGCGGCGCCCGAGTACCTCGTGGAGATCGTGATCGTGGCCGCGAAGAGCCGATGAGCGGCCGCCGTCGCTCGGTGCTGGCGGCCGCCGCGGCCGCCCTGCTGGGAGGCGTCCTGGCGGCCCTGCCCCTCGTGCCGCCCGCCCCGGCCGCCGAGGAGCGGGTCGTCAACATCTACAATTGGTCGGATTACATCGACCCGAAGGTGCTCGAGGCCTTCACCCGCGAGACCGGCATCAAGGTCGTCTACGACACCTACGACAACAACGAGATCCTGGAGACCAAGCTGCTCGCCGGCCGGTCCGGCTACGACATCGTCGTGCCGTCGGGGCCCTACCTGCAGCGGCTGATCCGGGCCGGCGCCTTCCTGCCGCTGGACAAGTCCAAGCTCAAGAACCTCGGCAATCTCTGGCCGGAGGTCACCAGCCGGCTGGCGGCCTACGACCCCGGCAACACCTATGCCGTCGACTACATGTGGGGCACGACCGGCATCGGCTACAACGTCGCCGCCGTCCGCGAGCGGCTGGGTCCCAATGCGCCGCTGAACTCTTGGGGCGTCGTCCTCAATCCCGCTTCGGCGAACAAGCTGAAGGAGTGCGGGATCATGATGCTCGACAGCCCCGAGGATCTGATCCCCAGCCTGCTCCCGGTCTTCGGCGCCAAGGCGGATTCGAAGCGCTGGGACGACCTGACCCTGGTGACCGACGCCCTCTACAAGGTGCGCGGCGCCGTGCGGAAGTTCCACTCGTCGGAATACATCCAGGCGCTGGCCAACGGCGATATCTGCCTGGCGGTGGGCTATTCCGGCGACATCATGCAGGCCAAGCGCCGGGCCGAGGAGGCCAAGAACGGGATCGACATCGCCTACGTGGTGCCGAAAGAGGGCGCGCTGATGTGGTTCGACACCTTCGCGATCCCGAAGGATGCCGCCCACCCGGCCGAGGCCCTGGCCTTCATCGACTACATGATGCGGCCCGATGTGGCGGCGGCCAACACCAACTTCGTGTCCTATGCCAGCGGCAACCTCGCGGCGAAGAAATTCGTGAAGCCCGAGATCCTGAACAATACCGGCATCTACCCGGACGAGGCGACGATGCAGCGCCTGTCGATCAACACCGCCTGGGACGACCGTACCCAGCGCTTCGTCACCCGGCTCTGGACCCGGGTCCGCACCGGGCGCTGACGGGCGAGAGCCGGGGGGGCGTGTGCCTCTCGGCCCCCCGCCGATGCGATGTCCCGCGGGGGCTTCGCGGCGGATCGGACGGATCGCGCGTGGCCGGCCCGGGCATGCCTTGGCCGCGCTGACGCGTCGGACCCTGTGGATGCCCCGTCAGCACGCCTCGTCCAGCGGGATGTCGTGATTGATCAGCCAAGTGCGGACGGCGGAGCGGGTCTGCCGCGCGGCATCGTTCAGCAGATGATCGGGCGTCGTGAAGAAATACGGCTGGAATGTCTTCTGCTGTGCATTGCGCAGCGTCGGGTCGAGGCCGGCCTGAAGCAGCCTCAGCACCCACGGATTGGCCGCACCGACCTGCGCTGCCAGATGGAGCAGGGAATTGCCGGTGTCATCGACCCGGTTCGGATCCGCGCCGGCCTGCAGCAGCGACGCAATCTGTGCCTCCCGGCGATTCTGGACTGCACGGAACAGGGGCGTCCAGTGACGGGGCACGCTCACGGGATCGACCGGCGCGCCGTGCCGCAGCAGGATCTCCAGATAGTGCGGATCCTCGACCATCGCCGCCATGTGCATGACGGTCTCTTGGTCGAGGCCCGGTTCGGACGGGTCGGCGCCGGCCTCGAGAAGCGCGGACACTGCGCGCGGCTGCCCGTTCCAGATTGCCCATTCGAGGAGGGTCATGTTCTGGTCGCCGCGGTCGGACAGGTTCACGCCCGGGGCCAGCGCGGCGATGCCGGCGAGATCGCCGCGGGCGACGGCGGCGGCGATGGGCGCAAGGTGCAGCCCTCGGAACGGGTCCCTGTGATGCCCCATCGGTATGGACATGACCGATCGCTCCCCGGCGCCCCGTGATTCGGCGCTGTGTGACGCGGTCCATGTGATCGGAAAGGACAGGGCCCCTGCAAGGCCCGCTGCCGGGGACAAGCGCAGGCGTTCGGCAGCCTCGCTTCTCCCGCCCGCATCGTCCGGGACAGTGCCGCGGGCGGCCGTCACAGGCCGCCCGCGGCGATGCTCAGGTAAGATGAAACGGGCGATCTAGTGCTTCAGATCGTCCGGGACCTTGCCGCCGTTCTCGGCGAGCTTCTGCATGACCTGCTTGTGCAGCCAGATGTTCATGCTGGCCGAATCGTCCTTGTCGCCGGTGTAGTGCAGCTCGTCGGCGAGCTGCTTGCGCGAGGCGAGACCGGAATCGAGGCCCAGCAGCTTCATCAGGTCGACGATCGAGTGGCGCCAGTCGAGCTTCTGCGGGTTCTTCTCGGCGAGGCCGGTGAGGACCGCCGCGACGTCCACGGGTTCGCCGCCGGCGGTGCCGGGGGCCGACGGGGTGGACGGGGCGCTCGTGCCGGTCGTGCCGCCGGAGGGGGCGGGGGCCGCGTCCGCGCTACCCCCGCCGAACGGATGGAGGATTTTGCTGACGATGCTGCCGAGAAGGCTCATGGATCCGCTCCGATGATCGAGGCCCGATCTCCGCACCGGGCGGCCATTCAACTGGCTGTGAGGCCGGGCGTTCCGAGACTCGGCGGGGGCCGGGCGATCAGATCGGCTTAAAGAGGGCGCCGACGAGCGCGGCCCGCTCCTGCGCGAGCGTGCCATGCGGGCCCGGTTGGCCGGCGCGGCCGTACCAGTAGCGCGCATTGCCGTCATCGCCCTCGATCCGGTGGAGATGGGCGTGCACCCAGGCGGCATCGGGCCCGGCGGCGTCCTGAACGAGGCGGTGGGCCCGGTCCCAGGCGGCAGAGGCGGGTCCGGACGGATCGTGGGCGAGCCACCAGAGCGCGGCGAGCGGTGCGGGCCAGCCGGGCGGCGGCTCGGGCGCCGAGAGTGTCGCGGTGAAGGCGGCGGGCAGGCTCTCGGTCACGGCTCTCTCCCTCCCGTGCCGGTTCAGCGGCCGGCGGCGCGCTCCGGCAGCCAGCGGCCGCGGCGCTGGCGGGCGGACCACGCGTAGCGGGCATCGCCGTCGAGGCAGTCGAGATGGTCGGCGAGGCGGTTGCGTTCAAGCCAGGACAAGGCCGCCTCCAACTCGGGCAGGGTCATGGTCGCACGCCCCTTGCCGAGGACGCGCTTGAGCACGGCGTTGTACCGGTGGGCGAGGTTGCCGCCGCGGGGCACCCGCAGGGACGTCTCGTCCTCGACCGCCTGGGCCGCCACCGCGGCGGCGAGCCGCTGGCGCAGGGTCCGCTCGGTGATGGACGGCGGTTCGGGCGCGGGTATCGTGGGGACAGGCTCGGGCAGGCGGGGGCGCAGCAGGGCGTAGCGCAGCCCGATCGCGTTGCTCTCCAGGGGCGTGATCCCGGCCGGCTCGTCGTCGCGCCAGCGGGTCCGCTCGGGCACGATGGCGCTCGCCGGCCGCTCGCGGGGCGGCCGCACGCTGCTGCCCTGCTCGGTCTCCAGTTCCAGGCGGAACCGGGCGAAGAGCGGGTCGTCGGGGTGGAAGATCAGGGCCTGCTGCCCGTCGTAGGGGCCCGCATGCGGATCGACCCGGGTGGCCCGGGCGAGCATCTGCTCCAGCCAGGGCCGCGAGCGGATATGGGTCAGCGCCGCGACCACCGCGACCTCGGGGGCGTCGAGGCCCTCATACGCCATGGCCACCGTCACCAGCACGGCCGGTTCCGGCGTGAGCCGGAACGCGGCGAGCGCCGCGTGGGCGTCGCCCTGGCCGGAGGTCGCGAGCCGGACGTCGCGCTCGCCCTGCCCGGCCGGCATCCAGTCCCGCAGGGTGGCGAGGTAGGCCCGCGCGCTCGCCTGATCGGGCGCCACCACGAGGAGCTTGCCGAGTCCCCGGGCCGGCTCGCCGGGCGGGAGATCCCGCTCGGCCCGGCGCCGGGCACGCAGGCGCTTCGTGGCGAAGAAGGCCTCGCTCAGCAGGTCGCGGGCGAAGCCGGTCCGCAGGGCGGTGAACAGGGCCGGCCGGGTGGTGATCCGGACCGAGCCCGCACCCAGCCGGTGCGGGCCGACCCGCGGACTGTCGCCGGCGATCCGGCCGCCCTCCAGCCAGCTGGCCTCGCCGTCGATGGCGCCGAAGGTCACCGGCAGCACCGCCCGCTCGGCCAGCGCCTGCGCCCGCGAATAGCCGATCACCGCGAGGCCGGGCGCGTCGAGGTCGAGATCCGGCCCGCGGCCGGGCGCGGCGGGCTGATAGGGCAGGCCGAGGATGCGTCGCCCGTCCGCGCGCTCCAGCGTCCCGGACAGGTAGAGGCGAACGGTCGCTGCCTCCATGACGGGCAGCATCGCGCGGGACCACGCCCCCGCTTCCGCGTCCTCGGCGGCGTTCTCATCGGCGCCGGGCCGTCCGGGCACCGGCAGGTGATGGACCTCATCGACGACCAGCAGGGTCCGGTGCGCCCGGGCTTCCGCGAGGTGGAGCGCCGGGGCGGCGGCGACCGCCTGATAGGTGGTGACGTAGCCGGCCAGACCCCGCGCCGGGTCGCGCTCGTTGTCCGCCGCCCGCACGCTGAGGGCGTGCCCGAACGCGGCGCGCCAGAGTGGGTCGGCGAAAGCCTCCTCCGCCTGCAATCGCAGGGAATCCCGCGGCACCACCCAGACCACGCGCTCGACGAGCCCGGCGGCGATCAGCCCGTGCGCGGCGATCACCGGCAGCAGCGACTTGCCGCCGCCCGGCGTCACCGCGGCCAGGATCTTCCGGACATGGGCCGCCTCGCCGCGCGCCATGGCCGCGACCAGGGCCATCAGCGTGCGCTGGTGGGACCGCAGAGACGGGGCGGGGCGGGTCAAGGGCCGGCGAAGCAGGATGACATCCGCGCACCGTGGCCGATCCGGATTCCTTTGTGAATCCCTGGAGTCGCGGAACGTTCGCGTTTTCGTCCCCCTCCCCGAGGGGCGGACAGGGAGGCGCTCGCGCGGTGCGATCGATCGAAACCGCACCGCTCTCCACGGTTGCCGCACGCGCCAACGCGGATCAGCTCACCATAAGCGTTGACACCCGGCCGCCCCCTCACCATAAGGGCGCCGCGGGTGAGAAACCTGCCTTGGGGGAATGTCCCGAGCGGCAAAGGGGGCGGACTGTAAATCCGCTGCGTAAGCTTCGTAGGTTCGAGTCCTACTTCCCCCACCAAGTTCTTCCCGGTCCCATCAGCCCTGTTTCGCCAATGCGGCCTCGATGCGCGCGGCTGCGGCGGCGGAGAATCCCTTCCCTTCGAGCCCCTGTCCTGCGGCCGCTTGGCCCGTGAGCGTGCGGCGCTTACCCTTCGGCAGATGCGCCTGCCGAAGGGCGTGGGCGTCCCGATGGCTGGCATGGGTGATGGCGATGGCCAGCGCGTCGGCGGCGTCCGCCACGCGGAACTCGGCCTTCGGCAGGAGGAAGCGTACCATCGCCTGGATCTGTACCTTCTCGGCGTGACCGGAGCCCGCCACGGTCTTCTTGATCAGGTTCGCGGCGTATTCGAACACGGGCAGGCCGGCGAGGGCCGGCACCACCAGCGCCATCGCCCGGGCGTGACCCAGCTTGAGCGTCGCCTGCGCGTCCTTGTTGACGAAGGTCTCCTCCACGGCGACCTCGTCGGGCCGCACGGTCTCGACGATGCGGCTGATCCCCTCGAACAGCTCGCGCAGGCGCAGGGCCAGCGGCAGGTCGCCGTCCGAGGTCACGACGCCGCAATCGCCGTAGGTGAGCTTCGTGCCCTGCGCGGTGATCAGGCCCCAGCCGGTGCGGCGCAGGCCGGGATCGATGCCGAGGATGCGGATGGGGGTTGTCATGGGGCTCCACGGCTCGGTGAACGGCCCGAGGCTGCCGTACGTATCGTGAACGCCCGGTTTCACCAAGGCAGGGTCTTAAGCTCCCAGCAAGGATGATCCGGTCGAGTGGCACCATGAGCGCGCACGAAACCGAAGGCGATCGGCTGCTGTTTCCGGGCGATGCCCGCCTCCGCGCGGCCGTCCAGGCCTGGATCGAGGGGCTGGCCCGCGAGCGGCGAATGTCGCCCAACACCGTCGAGGCTTACGGGCGTGACCTCCGTCAGTTTCTCCACCACCTCGCGTCGCGGCAGAGCACGCCGACCATCCCGATGCTCGTCGGCTTGAAGGTGCGGGACATCCGCGCCTTCATGGCGGCGCGCCGGGCCGAGGAGGTCTCCGGGCGCTCGCTGATGCGCATGCTCGCGGGCCTGCGCTCCTTCGCACGCTTCCTCGAACGCGAGGGCTTCGGCACCGTCTCGGCCCTGGGCGGCGTGCGCTCGCCCAAGGTTCCGCGGCGGCTTCCGCGACCCCTGCCCGTCAGCGCCGCCGTGGCGTTGACCGACACGGCGATTCGCGCCGGCGAGGAACGCGCGCCCTGGGTTCTCGCCCGGGATGCCGCCGTGCTGGCGCTGCTCTACGGCGCAGGCCTGCGCATCTCCGAGGCCCTCGGACTGACTCGCCGCGACGCGCCCCTGCCCGGGGTCGATCAGGTCACCGTGCTCGGCAAGGGCGGCAAGCAGCGCATGGTGCCGATCCTGCCCGTGGTGGCGCAGGCCGTGGCCGACTACCTCGCCGCCTGCCCGCTGCCGCTGCCGCCGGAGGGGCCGCTCTTCGTCGGCGCGCGCGGGGGGGCCCTGTCGCCGCGGATCATCCAGTATACGGTGGCCCGCGCGCGGGGAGCCCTCGGCCTGCCCGACAGCGCCACGCCGCACGCCCTGCGGCACTCCTTCGCCACCCATCTGCTGGCCCGCCAGGGTGAATTGCGCGCGATCCAGGAACTCCTCGGTCACGCCTCCCTGTCCACCACTCAGCTCTACACCCAGGTCGATGCCGCCCGTCTCATGAGCGCCTACGCGGCGGCCCATCCCCGGGCGGGTCGCTGATCAAGAGTGCTGGAAGTTTCGACTTCGGGGCTGTTCAACATCATCTATAGACGCGTCATCCGATCGGCTCATTGCACAACCGCGCTTTTTAAGAGCTTCGTCACGATCTTCAGCCACTATGAGCATGAACATTCGGATCGGCTTGGGCGGGCGTCATGGAGCTTGAGGACGGAGGGGCGCCGGCACGTGTCGTGATCGCGGATTGCGATCCGGGCCGGCGCCTCTCCCTGCGAGAGATCGTCCTGCGCTTCGATCCACGCGCTGTGATCGACGAGGCGACCTCCGGTCAGGCGCTCTGCGACATCCTGCTGCGTCACCGCCCGACTCTGGCCTTCGTCGGGCTTCAGCTTGACGACCTGAGCGGGCCCGAAGCCGTCGCCGTGGCGCGTCGCGCGGGTGCGGAGCCGCCCTGTCTGGTTCTGGTCGCCACCCGCGTCCTGCCGCACTGGCAGGAGATCGCCACCAGCCTCGGGGCCTACGAGGTCCTGAAGACCCCCCTCGATCCAGGCCATATCGAGCAGCTGCTCCACGCCGATGCCCGGCGCCGCGCCCCGACCCGGGCTCTGCTCGCCTGCTCGACCCCGGCGGGGCGCTCGGCCATCAGCCGCGTCGTGGCGCGCAGCGGCTTCGCCATCGACCTCGACGAGACGGATGACGGACGCCACGCCCTCAGGCAGCTGAAGTTTGCCGCCTACGACTTCGCCTTCATCGACGTGAAGCTCGGTGGCATCGACGGGCTCGAACTGGCCTGCCAGATCCAGCCCCTCAGCCTTCCGACCCGGATCACACTGTTGACGACGTCCGAGCTGGAGCCCGTCGCCCAGGCCGGCCGCTACTTCGGCGTCGATGCGGTCCTGCGAATGCCGTTCTACGCCCGCGACATTGACCTCGCCTTGCACAACGCCCTGGGCCTGCGCAGGCCCTACCTGCTCAACGCCCTGACGGCGCCGCCCGCACCGAGTGCCCTCCTGCGGATCGCCGACCTGCCGAACTCCCGGCGCAAGATCGCCTGATCCCGCCGCCGGCAGGCGGCCGCGATCTCCCAGCCTCTTTCTGAGGTGCCCGCGAAGCGGGCCTCGAAGGAGGGCTTCGGGGAGCGCGACGGTCTCCGGCGCCCTGCCTCATGGTCTGCGCTGCGCTCCGGCGACTCAGGACAAGGGGCAGTTCGGTGAGCCGCCCCTTTTGTCCCAGCCCCCCTGCGGATGGACGCTCGTGCGTCCGCCCGCCACTCAGACGTGGATCGCGCGCTTGCTCACCGCCAGGGCGGCTTCCTTGACGGCCTCGGTCAGCGTCGGATGCGCGTGGCAGGTCCGGGCGATGTCCTCCGAGGAGGCACCGAACTCCATCGCCACCGCCGCCTCGGCGATCAGGTTGCCGGCATCCGCGCCGACGATGTGCACGCCCAGCACCCGGTCGGTCTGGGCGTCGGCCAGCACCTTCACGAAGCCGTCCGTGGTGCCGTTCGCCTTGGCCCGGCCGTTGGCCGTGAAGGGGAACTTGCCGGCGTTGTAGGCGACGCCGTCCTTCTTCAACTCCTCCTCGGTCTTGCCCACCGAGGCGACCTCCGGGAACGTGTAGACCACGTTCGGGATCACGCCGTAATTCACGTGGCCGGACTGGCCGGCCAGCATCTCGGCCACCGCGACGCCCTCGTCCTCGGCCTTGTGGGCCAGCATCGGGCCGGCAATCACGTCACCGATGGCGTAGATGCCGGTGACGTTGGTGGCGTAGTGCGAGTCCGTGAGGATCCGGCCCTTGTCGTCCCGCTGGACGCCCACCGTGTCGAGGCCCAGGCCCTCCGTGTAGGGGACCCGGCCGATGCAGACGAGGACCGCGTCCGCCTGGAGCGTTTCCGCCGCGCCGCCCGCGGCCGGCTCCACGGTGACGGTCGCGCCGCCCTTCTTGCCGACCTCGACGCCGGTCACCTTGGTGGACAGCTTGAAGGCGATGCCCTGCTTGGTCAGGATCCGCTGGAACTGCTTGCCGACCTCTCCGTCCATGCCGGGCAGCACCCGGTCGAGATACTCGACCACGGTGACCTCGGAGCCGAGCCGGCGCCAGACGGAGCCCAGCTCCAGACCGATCACGCCGGCGCCGATGACCAGGAGCTTCTTCGGCACCCGGTCGAGCTCCAGGGCGCCGGTCGAGGAGACCACCACCTTCTCGTCGATGGTGACGCCGGGCAGGCGCGCCACGTCCGAGCCGGTGGCGATGACGATGCTCTTGGTCTCGAGCATCTGGTTGCCGCCATCCTCGGACACGACCTCGACCCGGCCGGCACCCGCGATCCGGCCGGTGCCGTGGAAGGTCTCGACCTTGTTCTTCTTGAGCAGGAACTCGACGCCCTTGGTGTTGCCCGCCACGCCCTCGGCCTTGAAGGCCATCATCTTCTTCAGGTCGAGCTTCGGCGTGCCGACATCGATGCCGAGATCGGCGAAATGCGTGTTGGCCTCCTCGAACGCCTCGGAGGCGTGCAGCAGGGCCTTGGACGGGATGCAGCCGACATTGAGGCAGGTGCCGCCATGGGTCGCGCGCTTCTCGACCACGGCGGTCCGCAGGCCGAGCTGCGCCGCGCGGATGGCGCACACGTAGCCGCCGGGACCGGTGCCGATGACGACGAGATCGTAGGACATGAGGCTTCGCTTCCGCTCGGTCGTGCCGCGTGTGAGACGGGCAGGGAATGTCAGGTCGGGCTGAGGCTCAGCGGCCGCCGCCGACGTCGAGGATGGCGCCCGTGGTGTAGGAGGCCTCCTCCGAGAGCAGCCACACGATCGGTGCGGCCACCTCCTCGGCGGTGCCGGCCCGCTTCATCGGGACGCCCGGGCCGAGGCGCTCCACCCGGTCCGGCTCGCCGCCGCTGGCATGGATCTCGGTGGCGATGATGCCGGGCGCCACCGCGTTGACCCGGATGCCTTCGGCGGCCACCTCCCGGGCGAGCCCGATCGTCAGCGCGTCGATGGCCCCCTTCGAGGCGGCGTAATCCACGAACTGACCGGGGCCGCCCAGCCGCGCCGCCACCGAGGACAGGTTGACGATGGCGCCCCCTGCCCCGCCGCGCTTGGTCGACATCCGCCGGACCGCCTCGCGGGCGCACAGGAAGCTGCCGACCACGTTGGTTGTCATCATCCGCTGGAGCCGGCCCTCGGTCATGTCGGCGACGTCGGACTTCACGTCGACGACGCCGGCATTGTTGACCAAAGCCGCGAGGCGCCCGAGCCCGTCGGCCGCCCTGAACAGCGCGATGACGTCGGCCTCGCTGCCGACATCGCCCTTCACGGCGAGCGCCTTGCCGCCCTTGGCGGTGATCGCGTCCACCACGGTCTTGGCTGCGGCGGCGTCCGACACGTAGCTCAGGCAGACCGCGTAGCCGCGCTCCGCGAGAAGCAGCGACACGGCCTGGCCGATGCCGCGGCTGCCGCCGGTGACGATCGCAACCCTGTTCTCAGCGCCCGACATGACGACCTCAGAGGTCCAGCACGAGCCGCGCCGGATCCTCCAGCGCCTCCTTCACCCGCACCAGGAAGGTCACGGCCTCCTTACCGTCGACGATGCGATGATCGTACGACAGCGCGAGGTACATCATCGGCCGGGCCTCGATCTTGCCGGCCCGGACCACCGGGCGCTCCTCGATGCGGTGCATGCCGAGGATGCCCGATTGCGGCGCGTTGAGGATCGGCGTCGACATCAGCGAGCCGTAGATGCCACCGTTGGTGATCGTGAAGGTGCCGCCCTGCATCTCCTCGATGGAGAGCTTGCCGTCGCGGGCCTTCTTGCCGAAGCCCGCGATTTTCTTCTCGATGCCGGCGATCGACAGGTCGTCGGCGTCGCGCACCACCGGCACGACGAGGCCCTTATCGGTCCCGACCGCGATGCCGATGTGGTAGTAGTTCTTGTAGACGAGGTCCTGCCCGTCGATCTCGGCGTTGACCGCCGGCACGTCCTTGAGGGCGCCGATCACCGCCTTGGTGAAGAAGCCCATGAAGCCGAGCTTCGTGCCGTGCTTCTTCTCGAAGATATCCTTGTACTGGCTGCGCATCGCCATCACGGCCGACATGTCGACGTCGTTGAACGTCGTCAGCATCGCCGCCGTGTCCTGCGCGTCCTTGAGGCGGCGCGCGATGGTCTGGCGCAGCTTCGTCATCCGCACGCGTTCCTCGCGCGCGGCGTCGTCCGGCGCCGAAGGCGCGCGCGGCAGGGTCGGTCGGGCCTCCTTGGCGGGCGCGGCCGACGGGCCCTTTGCGATGGCGCCGAGCATGTCGCCCTTGGTGACGCGGCCGTCCTTGCCGGAGCCACTGACCGCCGACGGGTCGACGCCGGATTCCCGGGCGAGCTTCGCCACCGCCGGGCCGTTGTCGCCCACCGGGCGCTGCTGGGCTGCCGCCGGAGCGGCAGCGTCGCCGTGGTTGCCGTAGCCGGCAGAGGATTCCTGGGCGGGCGCTTCGGCCTTCGCGGGGGCGGCGGCCTTCGGGGCCTCGCTCCGGCTCTCGGCTTTGATCTCGGCGGCCTCCTTCGGGGCCTCCTTGGGGGCGGCCTTCTTGCCGCTGCCGGCCGCGCCGGCCTCGACGATCGAGCCGAGCAGGGCGCCGGGCTCCACGGTCTCCCCATCCTTGACCAGGATCTCGCCGAGCTCGCCGGCCGCCGGGGCGTTGACCTCCAGGGTGACCTTGTCGGTCTCGAGCTCGACGATCGGCTCGTCGGCCGCGACCGTGTCGCCGGGCTTCTTGAACCAGCGGCCGATCGTGGCCTCGCTCACGGATTCGCCGAGGGTCGGGACGAGGATGTCGGTTGCCATGCTCTCTTCTGCCCCGCGGGGGGCCTCCTCTGGATGTCGGGCCGCGACGTCAGCGCCGCAGGATCAGGGATGGAACGGGCGAGACGGTGTACCGGAAGCCTGCCTGCGCCATCAGGACGGGATCTGCTTCGCCGAGCGCCTCGGCCTGGGCCGCGTCGTCGGCCTCGACCAGGGTCAGGCCCCAGGTGCCGCCGGACTCGAAGACGGGTCCGACCGCGATGGCGGCCCCTGCGGCCGCCTGCTCCATCCAGTAGCCGGAATGAGCCGAGAACAGCGCCTTCTCGGCCTCCGTCGCGTCGAACGGGAAGCTCGGGCGGGGCGGTTCCAGACGGAGCAGGAAATAAGCCATGGCCGGATGATCAGACCGCCAGGGCCTCGTTGAGGAAGGCCTGGAGCTGCGCTTGGTGCTTCGACATCTGACCGACCGCCGTGGAGGCGGAAGCCGGACGGCCGACGTACCGGGCGCGCTTCACCGCGGAGCCGGCCTGGCCGAGCACCCACTCGAGGTAGGGCTCGACGAAGGACCAGGCGCCCATGTTCTTGGGCTCCTCCTGGCACCAGATCACGTCGGCGTTGCGGAAGCGGGCCATCTCGTTGGCCAGAGCCTTGAGCGGGAACGGGTAGAGCTGCTCGACGCGCATCAGGTAGATGTCGTTAAGCCCGCGCTTCTCCCGCTCCTCCAGTAGGTCGTAATAGACCTTGCCGGAACACAGGACGACGCGGCGGATCTTGTCGTCGCGCACGAGCTTGTTCGGCGCGCCCTCCTCCTCGGCGTCGTCCCAGAGGACGCGGTGGAAGGTCGAGCCCTCGGCCAGCGCGTCGAGGCTGGAGACGGCGCGCTTGTGGCGCAGCAGCGACTTCGGCGTCATCAGCACCAGCGGCTTGCGGAAGTCGCGCTTCAGCTGCCGGCGCAGGATGTGGAAGTAGTTCGCCGGCGTCGTGACGTTGGCGACCTGCATGTTGTCCTCGGCGCAGGCCTGGAGGTAGCGCTCCAGCCGGGCGGAGGAGTGCTCCGGCCCCTGCCCCTCGTAGCCGTGCGGCAGCAGCAGCACGAGGCCGGACATGCGCAGCCACTTGCGCTCGCCGGACGCGATGAACTGGTCGATCACCACCTGGGCGCCGTTGGCGAAATCGCCGAACTGCGCCTCCCAGAGGACCAGGGCGTTCGGCTCGGCCAGGGAGTAGCCGTACTCGAAGCCGAGCACCGCTTCCTCGGAGAGCATCGAGTTGATGATCTCGATGGAGGCCTGGCCCTCGCGGATGGCGTTGAGCGGCGTGTAGCGCTGCTCGTTCTCCTGATCGATCACCACCGCGTGGCGCTGCGAGAAGGTGCCGCGCTCGACATCCTGGCCGGAGAGCCGGACCCGGTTGCCGTCGAGCAGGGTCGCCCCGAAGGCCAGGGCCTCGGCGGTCGCCCAGTCGATGCCGACACCCGTCTCCACCGCCTTGGCGCGGTTGTCCATGAACCGCTGGATCGTGCGGTGCAGGTGGAAGCCGGGCGGCGCCTGGGTGATCTTGCGCCCGATCTCCTGCAGGGTCTCGGCCGGCACGGCGGTGCGGCCCCGGCGCGGATCGTCCACGTCCTCGTGGACCGCCTTCACGCCGGACCAGCGGCCGTCGAGCCAGTCGGCCTTGTTGGCCTTGTAGGTGTTGGCGACGTCGAGCTCGGTGTCGAGCATCCCGCGGAACTCGGCCTTTCGGGCGTCGAGCGCCTCCTGGGTCACGGAGCTGTTCTCGACGAGCTTGCGGCCGTAATTCTCCAGCACCGAGGGATGCTTGCGGATCCGCTGGTACATCTTCGGCTGGGTGAAGGCCGGCTCATCGCCCTCGTTGTGGCCGAAGCGGCGGTAGCAGAGCATGTCGATCACGACCGGCTTGCCGAACTTCTGCCGGTACTCGACCGCCACCTTGGCCGCGAAGGTGACGGCTTCCGGATCGTCGCCGTTGCAGTGGAAGATCGGCGCCTCGACCATTTTGGCGACGTCGGACGGGTAGGGCGAGGAGCGCGAGAAGCGCGGATCGGTGGTGAAGCCGATCTGGTTGTTGATGATGAAGTGGATCGAGCCGCCGGTGCGGTGGCCCTTCAGGCCCGACAGGCCGAAGCACTCGGCCACCACGCCCTGGCCCGCGAAGGCGGCGTCGCCGTGAATCAGCAGCGGCAGCACCGTGCGACGCTCGATGTTGGGTTTGGCCCACTGGTCCTGCTTGGCGCGGACCTTCCCGAGCACCACCGGATCGACGATCTCGAGATGCGAGGGGTTGGCGGTGAGCGACAGGTGGACGTTGTTGCCGTCGAAGGCGCGGTCCGAGGACGCGCCCAGATGGTACTTCACGTCGCCCGAGCCCTCGACCTCGGCCGGGGAAGCCGAGCCGCCCTTGAACTCGTGGAACACCGCCCGGAAGGGCTTCGCCATCACGTTGGTGAGGACGTTGAGCCGGCCGCGATGGGCCATGCCCAGCACGATCTCGCGGACGCCGAGCGCGCCGCCGCGCTTGATGATCTGCTCCAGCGCCGGGATCATCGACTCGCCGCCATCGAGGCCGAAGCGCTTCGTGCCGGTGTACTTCAGATCCAGAAACTTCTCGAAGCCCTCGGCCTCGATCAGCTTGTTGAGGATCGCGCGGCGGCCCTCGGGCGTGAAGGAGATCTCCTTGTCCTTGCCCTCGATGCGCTCCTGGATCCACGCCTTCTCGGCGGGGTCGGAGATGTGCATGAACTCGACGCCGAGCGTCTGGCAGTAGGTCCGCTCCAGGATGTCGACGATCTCGCGGATCGTGCCGAACTGGAGGCCGAGCACGTTGTCGAGGAAGATCGGGCGGTCCCAGTCGGATTCCTCGGTGAAGCCGTAATGCTGCGGGTGCAGCTCCTCGTGGTCACCGCGGGGGGCAAGCCCGAGCGGGTCGAGCTTGGCGTGCAGGTGGCCGCGCATGCGGTAGGAGCGGATCAGCATGATCGCCCGCACCGAATCCTTCGTCGCCTGCTCCACAGACACGCCGGTGGTTGCGGTGACGCTGTCCTGCGGCTTGCCGGGCTTCGCGTCCTTGGCGTCCTTGCCGTCCCGGGCGACGATGCGGTCGCCGACCGCCTTCTCCAGGGCACCCCAATTGCCGTCGAGCGCCGAGACCAGCTCGCCGTTCAGCGGCACCGGCCAGTTGGGCTTCTCCCAGGAGGCGCCGGCGGCGTTCTTCTCGACCAGGGTCTCGTCTTCGCCGAGCCCCTTGAAGAAGGTCTGCCACTCCGGATCCACCGAGGACGGGTTGCGGGCGTAGGCCGCCTGCAATTCCTCGATGTAGGCGGCGTTGGCGCCGTAGAGGAACGAGGTTTCGAGGAGCGCTTCGTTCACGTCCTGGCGTGCCATGGTGCGTCCATCCTGTCGCGCGGGCAGGCTCCCCTGCCCTTCGGGCTCCCCGTCAGCGCGGCGGATCGCCCTCAAACCGAAACGGGGCGGGTGACCGCCCCGCTGAAATCGTCTGCACGCCCGATATGGGCGTTGCGGCCCTGCGATGGCCGCAACGCAGGCGCGCTTGCCCTCAGCCCTTCAGGACCTCGACGAGCGTCGAGCCCAGCCGGGCCGGCGACGGCGACACGCGGATGCCCGCGGCCTCCATGGCGGCGATCTTGTCCTCGGCGCCGCCCTTGCCGCCCGAGATGATCGCGCCGGCATGACCCATGCGGCGGCCCGGAGGCGCCGTGCGGCCGGCGATGAAGCCGACCATCGGCTTCTTGCGCCCGCGCTTGGCCTCGTCCTTCAGGAACTGCGCAGCCTCCTCCTCGGCCGAGCCGCCGATCTCGCCGATCATCACGATCGACTCGGTCTTCGGGTCGGCCAGGAACAGCTCCAGCACGTCGATGAACTCGGTGCCCTTCACCGGGTCGCCGCCGATGCCCACCGCGGTGGTCTGGCCGAGGCCGGCATTGGAGGTCTGGAACACCGCCTCGTAGGTCAGCGTGCCGGAACGCGAGACGATACCGACCGAGCCTTGCCGGAAGATGTTGGCCGGCATGATGCCGATCTTCGATTCGCCCGCCGTGACGATGCCCGGGCAGTTCGGCCCGACCAGACGCGACTTCGAGCCGGTGAGCGCCCGCTTCACCTTGACCATGTCGAGCACCGGAATGCCCTCGGTGATGCAGACGATCAGCGGGATCTCGGCGGCGATCGCCTCGCAGATCGCGTCGGCGGCGCCGGGCGGGGGCACGTAGACCACCGAGGCATCGGCGCCCGTGGCCTCGCGGGCCTCGGCCACCGTGTCGAACACCGGCAGGCCGAGATGCGTCGAGCCGCCCTTACCGGGGCTCGTGCCGCCGACCATCTTGGTGCCGTAGGCGATGGCCTGCTCGGAGTGGAAGGTCCCGTTCTTGCCGGTGAAACCCTGGCAGATGACCTTGGTGTTGGCGTCGATCATCACCGACATGATCAGGCTCCCTTCACGGCGGCGACGATCTTCTGGGCGGCGTCGTCGAGGTCGTCCGCCGGGATCACGTTGAGACCGGAATTCCGGATGATCGCCTTCCCCTCCTCGACGTTCGTGCCCTCGAGGCGCACAACCAGCGGCACCTGCAGGCCCACCGCTTTCACGGCCGCGATGACGCCGTTTGCGATCACGTCGCACTTCATGATCCCGCCGAAGATGTTGACGAGGATCCCCTTCACGTTCGGATCGGCGGTGATGATCTTGAACGCCGCCGTGACCTTCTCCTCCGAGGCGCCGCCGCCGACATCGAGGAAGTTCGCCGGCTCCTCGCCGTAGAGCTTGATGATGTCGAGGGTCGCCATGGCGAGGCCGGCGCCGTTGACCATGCAGCCGATCGTGCCGTCGAGCGCGATGTAGGCGAGGTCGTACTTGGACGCCTCGATCTCCTTGGCGTCCTCCTCGGTCTCGTCGCGGAGCGCCACGATGTCCGGGTGCCGGTAGAGGGCGTTCGAATCGAAGGCCATCTTGGCGTCGAGGCACTTGAGATGCCCGTCCGCGGTGAGCACCAGCGGGTTGATCTCGAGGAGGCTCATGTCCTTGGCGACGAAGGCCGCGTAGAGCTTCTCGGTGAGCGCGCCGGCTTCCTTGGCCTGGGCGCCGGACAGCCCGAGCGCCTTGGCGACGGCGCGGCCGTGATGGGGCATGACGCCCGTGGCCGGATCGACCGCGATCGTGTGGATCTTCTCGGGCGTGTCGTGGGCCACCGCCTCGATGTCCATCCCGCCCTCGGTGGAGACCACGAAGGCGACGCCGCCCGTGGCGCGGTCCACCAGCATCGAGAGGTAGAATTCCTCGGCGATCTGCGCGCCTTCCTCGATGTAAAGGCGGTTGACCTGCTTGCCGGCCGGGCCGGTCTGGATCGTCACCAGCGTCTGGCCGAGCATCTCGCCCGCATACTGCTTCACCTCGTCGATCGACTTGGTGACGCGCACGCCGCCCTTGGCGCCCTCGGGTGCACCCTTGAAGGTGCCCTTGCCGCGGCCGCCCGCGTGGATCTGGCTCTTCACGACCCAGACCGGGCCGCCGAGCTCCTTGGCGGCGGCCTCAGCCTCCGACGGGTTGAAGATGGCCACGCCGCGGGAGACGGGCAGGCCGAACTCCTTCAGCACGGCCTTGGCCTGGTATTCGTGGATGTTCATCGGAGCCTCGTAGGGAGGAGCGAATAGGTGGCAACGAACAGCGTGGAGCGACGGGGATTCGAATCCCCGAACGCTACGCGCGGCCCGGTATCCGCTTACCGGTCAGGCGAGGTTGCTGTCGACGCCCTTGCAGGCCTCGATCAGGCCCGCCACCGAGGCGACCGACTTGTCGAACATCGTCTTCTCGGCCGCGTCGAAGGTCACCTCGAGCACGCGCTCCACGCCGTTCGCGCCGATCACGATCGGCACGCCGATGAACATGCCGGAGACGCCGTACTGGCCGTCGAGATAGGCGGCGCAGGGCAGGACCCGCTTCTTGTCGCGCAGGTAGCTCTCGGCCATGGCGATGGCGGAGGCGGCGGGCGCGTAGAAGGCCGAGCCGGTCTTGAGCAGGTTGACGATCTCGCCGCCGCCCTTGCGGGTGCGCTCGACCATGGCGTCGAGCTTCTCCTGGGTGGTCCAGCCGAGCTTGACGAGGTCGGTCAGCGGCACGCCCGCCACCGTCGAGTAGCGGGTCAGCGGCACCATGTCGTCGCCGTGGCCGCCGAGGACGAAGGCGGTGACGTCCTCGACCGAGACCTTGAACTCCTCGGCCAGGAAGTGGCGGAAGCGGGCCGAGTCGAGAACGCCGGCCATGCCGACGATCTTGTTGGTGGGCAGACCGGAGAACTTCTGGAGCGCCCAGACCATCGCGTCGAGCGGGTTGGTGATGCAGATCACGAAGGCGTCCGGCGCGTGGGTCTTGATGCCCTCGCCCACCGCCTGCATCACCTTGAGATTGATGCCGATCAGGTCGTCGCGGCTCATGCCGGGCTTGCGCGGCACGCCCGCGGTGACGATCACGACGTCGGCCCCCTTGATGGCGGCGTAGTCGCTCGCGCCCGCGTAGGTCGCGTCGAAGCCCTCCACCGGGGCGGCCTCGGCGATGTCGAGTGCCTTGCCCTGCGGCACGCCGTCGACGATGTCGAACAGCACCACGTCCCCGAGATCCTTGAGGCCAGCGAGAAGTGCCAGGGTGCCGCCGATCTGGCCGGCACCGATGAGCGCGATCTTGTTGCGAGCCATGTCGGATTCGTCTCCGCTGCGTTCGACTTCGGTGATGCGGTGCGCGAGGCCGGCCGTGCTCGGCCGCCAGGGTCCGAGACCGGATTCGTCACTCTGAAATCTGCGCGGCTGTGTGGCCGAAAAGCACCGTGGCTTCAACCCGATGCAGGGTGCGCGGCCGGCGCGTCCGAGGCATCCGGCGGCCTCTCAACGAGGCGAGGGGTGTGCCGAAACGTCAACGTCGCGAAGGTTTTAGGTGCAGTGCACCCGGCTCCGCAGGCGCTCCGAAGTCTCGATGACAGATTTTGAAACCTGTCATTTCGGTCGGGGGCGGCGCTCGGATCGGCCCGCAGCGCGGAAACGACAAGGGCCCGGACAGGGGAGTCCGGGCCCGGCGAGCGGCGTTCGCGAAAGCGGTGGATCAGAGGATGCCGGAGCGGAGCACCCGCTGGATCGCGTGGATGACGGCTCCGAAACGGGCCTCGATCAGGTCGCGGGGCACTTCGGCATCGTGCTGGATCGCCAGGGGATGCGTGAAGCGGTAGCTCGCGTCGAAGATGTAGGCGATCGCCCGCTCCCGATCGCGAGCC
Organism: Methylobacterium sp. XJLW; assembly: GCF_003254375.1. Taxonomy (NCBI): domain Bacteria; kingdom Pseudomonadati; phylum Pseudomonadota; class Alphaproteobacteria; order Hyphomicrobiales; family Methylobacteriaceae; genus Methylobacterium; species Methylobacterium sp. XJLW. Next base: position 5,755,080 of record NZ_CP016429.1, read on the forward strand.
GAGAAGATCCCGGACGTGATCCCCTCTTCGACCACCCGCTCCACGAGACTGCGCAGGCGGACGCGATGCCGCCGGGCGATCGGCCGGGCCGACACGGTGGCGTCGAGATGGACCGCGAACAGGTTCGGTTCGTCGAACAGGGCGTCCCGTTGGACCGTCGCGAGGGCTGTCAGCAGACGCTCGATCTTGTCGTCGGCGGGATCGGGCGCGTCGGCGATGCCGGCGAGCCGCGCTTCGACCTCGCGCAGCCAGCGCCCCGCCACCGCGTCGAGGAGCGCGTCCTTCGACGGGAAGTAACGGTACACGTTGGCGTGCGTCATGCCGGCCTCGGCGGCAACGGCCACGACCGTCACGCGCTTGGGGCCGAGCCGCGACAGATGCTCGGTGGCGATGCCGAGCAGCCGGACGTCGGCCGCAACCGGCGCCCGCGGGCGCGCAGGACTGGCCGCGTCACCATTTTCGCGGAGTGCGTCGGCGACGGAAATCTTGGGCTTGGCGCTGAGCGCCTCCTCCTTGGACCCGTCGGACTCTGGCTTGAGGAAAGGCAGCGGCAGGCGGGAAGTGGACAGGTGGTAGGGCGAGACGGACCCCCATCATACCGGCTGAAGCGTCCCGGCGCTTCGCGTTGACGTTACGGCTTCCCCCCGGGAGCCCGGTTACCTGAGCGGATTAGGACCGCTTAAACATCCCTATGTGTCAGTTTGCCTTGAGAAGGCAACAAATTTTTCTCGTTATCACCTGCGTTAAAAGCGGTTCTTCCACGCTCGCAAGGCGACGAACACCGCCTCGGGATCGTTTTCCGGCGGTAGGTCGACGGACCGGGCCAGGGCCGGCTGTCCACTGCGCAGGAACGGGTTGGTCGCCCGTTCCGCGCCCATGGTCGAGGGGATCAGGAAGCGGCCTTCCGCCTTGGCGCGCTCGGCCTCGGCGAAGCGCGCCTTCAGGTCCGGATTGTCCGGATCGGCCGCCAGGGCGAAGCGTGCGTTGGAGAGTACGTAGTCGTGGCCGCTGAACACCTGCGTCGCGTCGGGCAGATCGTCGAAGCGCCGCAGGGAGCGGTACAGGGTCTCGGGCGGGCTCTCCATCACCCGCCCGCAGCCGAGGGTGAACAGGGTGTCCCCGGCGCAGACGAGGCCGGCCTGGGCGAACCAATAGGTCACGTGGTCGGCGCAGTGGCCCGGCGTCTCCCAGACCTGGGCTTCCAGGCGGCCGATCGCGACGGTGTCGCCCTCTCGCACCGTCACGTCCACCTGCGGGACCGCGTCCCCGGCCTTGGCGGGGGCGACCACCCGGGCTCCGGTCGCCTGCTTCACCGCCGGGATGCCCTCGACATGGTCGCCGTGCCGGTGCGTGACGAGGATGTCGGTCAAGCGCCAGCCGGTCTCGTCGAGGGCCTTCAGGACCGGCTCGGCCTCCGGGACGTCGATCGCCGCGCAGGCGCCGGTCGCCGGATCGCGGATGAGCACGCCGATATTGTCGCTGCGGCAGAGGAAGGTGCGAATCTCGGTCTCGGCGGCCATCGGACGGGGTCTCCCAGGAACGCGAAGGGGCGCGAAATCTGTTGCCGTGAACAGGTGATGGTCCCGCCGGGTTCCTCGGACGCTTGCCGCGCGGCGCGCGGCTCACCATTGAGTACAACGACCGTTCCGATCGCGATCTTCTGTTCCCATGCGTCTCGACGTCAACGGCTTGCGGGCCTTCTACGCCAGCCCTCTGGGCCGCACGACGCATCGTGTGGTCGGCCACGCGCTCCACGATTTCCTCGGCTCGGTCTCGGGACTGCGCGTCCTCGGGATCGGCTACGCGACGCCCTATCTCGGGCCGGTCCACTATATCGCCGAGCGCACGCTCGCCTTCATGCCGGCCACGCAGGGCGTGGTGAACTGGCCGAGCACCGGGCGTTCCTGCGCGGCTTTGGCCGATCCCACCATGATGCCGCTGCCCGAGGCCGCCATCGACCGGGTCATCCTGGTCCACGCCCTCGAATCGGTGGAGAGCCCGACAGAGCTGCTGCAGGAGGTCTGGCGGACCCTCACCCCGGGCGGTCGCATGATCCTGGTGGTGCCCAACCGCCGGGGCGTCTGGGCCCGCCGGGAGGCGACGCCCTTCGGTCACGGCCAGCCCTACAGCCGCTCGCAGCTCGGACGGCTGATGCGGGATACGCTGTTCTCGCCGGTGAGCTGGGCCGAGACCCTGTACATGCCGCCGGCACGCTCGCGCCTGATGCTGCGCACCGGACCCGCCTGGGAGTGGCTCGGCACCAGCCTGTCCCTGCCCTTCGCGGGCCTGCACGTCGTCGACGCGACGAAGCAGCTGTACCGGCCCGTCGCCGTGCAGCAGGTGCGGCGCGCCCGCCGTCTCGCGCCGGCCCGTGTGCTGGTGCCGGCCCCCTCCCCGGGCTGATCCGGATGCGCGATCCCCATCCACGGCGGTCGATGGTCCAGGACAGCGTGCGATCCGGTTGGACCCGATGAGCCTCGACCTCACCACCCAGCAGTTCCTGCTCGCCCTGTCGGCCCTGTTCTCGATCGTGAACCCGATCGGGGGTGCGTTCATCTTCGCACAGGTGACGAGCGCCTTCAGCCACGCCGAGCGCGTGCTGCTGTCGCGGCGGATCGGCGGTTACGCCGCCCTGGTGATGCTCGGCGCCCTCTGGGCGGGCACGCCGATCCTCAATTTCTTCGGCGTGACGCTGGGGGCGCTGCGCATCGCCGGCGGACTCGTGGTCATGTCGTCGGCCTGGACGCAGCTGAACCGGCCGGAGGCGCGGGAGGCGCGCAAGCAGGCCGAGGCCTCGGGCTCGGCGGCCCGCGGCGCGGTCTCGACAGAGCCGCAGGGCGATCCGGCACCGGGCCCCCTCTCCGACATCGCCTTCTTCCCCCTGACGCTGCCGTTCACCACGGGACCGGGGACGATCGCGGTTGCCATCACCCTGGGGGCGAACCGGCCGACGGCCTATGCGGAGCGGTTCAGCTTCTACATCGGCGTCACGCTGGCAGCCCTCGCGGTCGCCGCCACGGTCGCCGTGCTCTACGCCTCCGCCGACCGGGTGGTGGCGTTCATAGGCCCGGCCCGCGCCCGGGTGATGGGCCGCCTCTTCGCCTTCCTGCTGCTGTGCGTCGGCACGCAGATCCTGGTGAACGGCCTCCTGGACGTGTTCGCCCCCCTCGCTGCGGCCCGCTGACGTCCGCGCGCGCACCCGTCATTCGCGAAGTGCTGAGGGCCGCCCCGGATCGGATCGTTTCGACGGGCCTTTCCCGTGACATGCCGGATATGCGGAGGGGCTCGCTATCCGTCCGGACGAATCTGCCGAATTGACGATTATGTCTGTCGTATATCGATGAGTATAATAAAATTACTCATTTAACCGACGATTAGTGCGTTATAATCAAATATAAAAGTTTTTTAATGATCGAACGTTAGACGGAGATTTAAGAGGAAAACTGATAAGACATGGCTTGCGTCGTTTCCTGTGGCACGCCAGATCTTTCCAGAACGCGGCTGCAGCGATGCGAAAGCTTCTGGGTCCAACTGTCGAAGAAAGAGATCCAGGAACGGAGTGCCTACCGTGGCGACGGACGCCAAGCCGAGACGCCTATCGCCGGGGGGACGCGAAGGGACGGCGCACGCGACCGCGCTCGGCCCAGGCCAGCGTCACCGGTGGGTCTCCCCGCCCCCGTCGGCACCGGCATGATCGGATCCTTCCCTCACGAAGGCCCGAGAGCCCTTTGTGCGATCGCGCCGTCGGGAGCCCGCACCGCGTCCCCGGAGCGCCCGTGCGGGCTGGTCCCGTGACCCCCGAATGCCCGCAGGCCCGGTGCCCCGCGTGCCGAGGCCGTCCTGCATGAATCAGCAAGGAGACAGCGCATGACCGACACGTCCCAGAGTAAAGTTCCGGCCTGGTACAGCCCGGACGAGATCCAGGACATCCAGCGCGATCTTCTGGGCTCTGCCGCGAAGGTTCTCGTCCTCTGCCTCGGCGGCAAGGGCGGCGTCGGCAAGACCACCATCGCCCTTCAGGTGGCCGATCTCTGTGCGGAGGCGGGTCCGGTGCTGGCGATCGACACCGATCCGGCCAACCGGCATTTCCACACCGCGCTCATGCAGGAGACCAATCCCGGCAGCGACAATTTCGTGGCGCGCAGGTCCGGAATCGCCGGCTTCCGGCAGCGCCTGCGTGCCGAAGACAGCACGGGGCGCGTCGACCCGACCCTGTGCCAAGACCTGATCGAACGGGTCATCGAGACCCCCGAACGCTTCATCGTGGTCGACTTCCCGGCCGGCGATACCGAGACGACGCGCCGCTGTGCCGAGATCATCGTGGAGAGCTGCCGGGAGGCGAATATCCGCCTCGCCGTGGTCGTTGCGGCCGGCGCGGTCGATCCCACCGCCCTGGAGGTCCTCAGGGAACTCCGGCCCATGCTGATCGAGTGCGATCGGGCGATCCTGGCCAAGAACACCGCCCAGGCGACGAATTTCGATTATCTCGAATCGTCCGATCTCGTGCGCTCCCTGCGCAAGCAGTCGAACTTCCGCGTCATCGAGGTGGAGCGGATCGGCGAGCGGCTGATCGAGGCCCTGCGGGTCCAGCACATGACCTGGCAGGCTCTGGCGAACAGCGCGCCGATGCGCCTTCGGGTCGAGGGTCGCCGCCTGCGGCGCAACTTCCACACGGCGTGGCGGGATGCCCTTCGGCCGTGACCAACCTCGAGCGGTTCTACCGGTCGGTCCATGGCCGCGATCTGCAGCCCTGGGAGCGCCAGCTCGCCGTGCGGATCGCGGCCGCCCTCAACACCACGACGGACGACGACTTCGTCGTCCACCTGCTGCTCGTGTACATGTCCACCAACGCCATCACCAACATGTACAACGAGCTGGTGGCGGCGCGGAATCGACTGGCCGAAGACAACCAGGATCTGATCCGGGCGCTGACGGCCGACCTGCGCCGCAACAGATTGATGAGCTACGTGCTGCTCGGTGTGGCAGCCCTCGGCGTCCTCGTGAGCGCCGGGATCCTCGGCACCGTCCTCAGCCTGTCGCACGGGTCCGCGGCCAGCGCGACGCGGATCGCCGCCGCGCTGGAGGCCTGCGGGCAGCGCGGCGCCGCCGACACACCGCGCGGGTTCGGGATCGGCCGCTGATCCAGACGCATCCGGATTCCACTGCGGCGCCCGGTGCTGCGCCGGCAGCCAGGAATGCGTAGGCCTATTCGAGCCGGACAGACACGCTGTCGCTGGCGCCGGTCGCATCCAGGACGGAGATCCGGGCGAAGCCTGCGCCCCCCGGCACCCATTCTGCCCGCCGTCGCGGCGTCTGAATGACCGGCTGCCCATCGACCAGCCAGGTGAGCGGCGGCACCCCGCCCAGGGCCTTCAGGGCGAGGCCCGGACCGCCATCCGCCGCGCCGTGGGCGTCCGCGCCGAGGCCGAGATCGATCCGCGCCCCGTCCGGCGGATACGCGATCCGCAGCGCCGGGGCCGCCGTCTCGGCCGCCTCTCGGCGCAGGTGCTGCAGCGGCGGCGGCAGGCGCCCCGTCCCCACGACCAGCGCATCCCGCGGCTGCGAGACCGGCTCGGGCTCGATCCCGAGGCGCGCGAAGGCGTCGAACAGGAGCGGCGCCGCGACCGTCCGGCCCACGAGCCCCGGCACCGCGGCGCCGTCCGGCCGACCGGCCCAGACGACGACCGTGACGTGACGGTCGAAGCCCGCCGCCCAGGCGTCGCGGTACCCGTAGGAGGTGCCGGTCTTGTAGGCGATGCGATTGGGCAGGGCGTTCTCCGGCGGCGGTGTCCCGCGCAGGATGTCGGCGACGTACCAGGCGGCCACGGGCTCCGCGACGCGGTGCCGGGATTCGGCCGCGACCCCGTCGGCGCGGCGCAGCAGGTCTGGAACCGCGCCGCCGCGGGCGAGCCCGGCATAGAGACGGGCGAGATCGGTGAGCGTGATGCCGAGCCCGCCCAGCGCGACCGGCAGCCCCGGCGCGGCCTCTCGGGGGAGCTGGATCCCGGCCCCGGCGGCGCGCAGGCGGGCGATGAATCGGGCGGGCCCCACCGCGTCCATCAATTCGACCGCCGGCACGTTGAGCGAGAGCTGCAGGGCCCGGCGGGCCGTCACCGTGCCCTGGAAGGTCAGGTCGAAATTCTCCGGGGCGTAGCTTGCCGAGAAGCGGGCTGGCCGGTCTTCCAGCAGAGTCTCGGGATGCGCGAGGCCGTCCGCGAAGGCCATGGCGTAGACGAACGGCTTCAGCGCCGAGCCGGGGGAGCGCACCGCCAGGGTCATATCGATGGCGCCGCGCCGGGACGGGTCGAGGTAGCCGGCGCTGCCCACCTGGGCGAGCACCCGCCCGTCACGATTGTCGAGGACGAGGATCGCGGCCGAGAGGTCCGGCCCGGCGGCGGCTGCGCGCTCGGCCGCCAGCGCTTCCAGTCTCTCCTGCAGGCGGCCGTCGATGGCAAGGCGGATCGTTGCAGCCTCCGGGTCGGCCGCGACCGCCTCCTCGGCGGCATGCGCCGCGAGCATCGGGAACGGCCGGCGCGCCGTCGGCACCGGCTCGGCCCGGGCGGCCTCGGCCTCGGCCGCGGTGAGGATGCCGCGGGCCTGCGCGACGGCTAGGACCCGATCGCGGGCGGCGCGGGCGCGCTCCGCGAACCGGTCTGGGCGGCGGGTCTCGGGCGATTGCGGCAGGGCGACGAGGAGAGCCGCCTGCGCCGCGGTCAGCCGCACCGGCTCCCGCCCGAAATACGCGATGCTCGCCGCCCGGACGCCCTCCAGCGGACCGCCATAGGGGGCCAGCGCCAGATAGAGATCGAGGAGCCCGGACTTCCCGAGACGTCGCTCCAGCGCGACCGCGCGCACCATCTGGCGGAGCTTGGCCGCGAGGGAGCGCTCCCGCCGCGGCTCGACCAGGCGGGCCACCTGCATCGACAGGGTCGAGGCACCCGACACGATGTGGCCCCGGACAAGCCACTGGAGGGCGGCGCGCAACACCGCGGCCGGATCGATGCCGGGATGATCGGCGAACCGGCGATCTTCGAAAGCGAGCAGCATGGCCCGATAGCGTGGATCGACCGTCTCCGCGGTGACCGGCAGGCGCCAGCGCCCGTCCGCCGTCGCGAAAGGGCGCAGCAGCGTGCCGGCCCGGTCCAGCACCACCGTCGAGCGCGCCTCTGCGGGGCTGAGGTCGAGGGGGGGAAGCGCGTCGGCGAAACGCCAGAGCGCGCCGACGCCGGCCACAAGGAGGCTCAGACCGAGCGCGGCGGCTCCGAAAGCCAGCCGCGAACCGATGCGCCGCGCCCGCGGGGGCGCCGGCCTGCTCGGATCGGACCCGTCGTGCGGCACGCATCCCCCCGGTTCCGGCTCCGACGGCGCAGGATTTACCGTTCCGGCGCGGCCGACAAGTCCTCCGGCGATCCCGAGCGCCGACCGCGCGCGACCGTCCGGTCCGGGTGAGGCCCGACCCTACGCCGTGCCGACCACGCGCAGGTCCTCGAGGACGGGGCGATCCGGGCGGTTCATCCGCACCGGGAAGGGCACGACGTTGGAGGGCATCGGGGCCGCCACCGGCCCGGAGGGCGGCGGCGCCGCCTTGCCGGGCTTCGTCCAGCGCCCGATCCGCTTGAAATAGGTCCGCCTCGCCAGCCAAGCGGGAATAGGCCTGCCCTTCTGCATGATCTGCCCCTCGTCGAACCGACCCGCGTCCCCCTCAGACACGCAACCCGTACGCGCCGAGCGTCTCGAATCGCGGCTGTATGCGCGATACCATCGGATCCCGGGGCACCCCGCATCCCCCGTTTGGGTGACGCGGGGCGTGAGGGCCTCCGGTCAGGCGGCCGCCGTCTCTTTCGCGCGCTCCAGGGCCAGCTTGGTGACGGCCACTTGGTCGATCTTGCCGGTGCCGAGCATCGGGATCGCCTCCAGCACCACGACCTCGGCCGGGATCGCCACGTCCGAGGCGCCACGGCTCTTGGCGAAGCTCTGATAGGCCGCCCGGGTGGCGCCCGTCTCCTGCGTGAACAGGACCAGCCGCTCGCCCTTGCGCGGGTCCGGCAGCGCCGCCACGGCGCTCGGACGATCGGGCCAGAGTTCGGCGGCCAACGCCTCGACGCCGGCGAGCGAGACCATCTCCCCCGCGACCTTGGCGAAGCGCTTCGCCCGGCCCTTGATCGTCACGAAGCCCATCGGGTCGATCGCTACGATGTCACCGGTGTCGTGCCAGCCCCCCGGCGGCGGCTCCAGGACGCCCGGCTTCTCGGCGCGCAGATAGCCCAGCATGATGTTGGGGCCGCGTAGCGACAGGCGGCCGCCCTCGTCGATCCCCGGCACCGGGTCCAGGCGGGTCTCGATACCGGGCAGGATCCGCCCGACCGTGCCGAAGCGGTTGAACATCGGCGTGTTGAGCGCCACGACCGGTCCGCATTCGGTGACGCCGTAGCCCTCCAGGATGCGCAGCCCGAACTTCTCCGCATAGGTCCTCCGGGTCGTCTCCTTCACGGCCTCGGCGCCGGCGACGACGTAGCGCAGCGAGCGCAGGTCGTAGGAATGGGCGGCCCGGGCATAGCCCGTGAGGAACGTGTCGGTCCCGAACAGAACGGTGCTGTTCGAGCCGTAGATCAGCTCCGGGACGATCCGGTAGTGCAGCGGCGACGGGTAGAGGTAGACCGGCACGCCCGAGACCAAGGGCAGGATCAGCCCGGCCGTCAGGCCGAAGGCGTGGAACACGGGCAGGACGTTGAACACCTTGTCCATCGGCCCGAAATCGATCCGGGCCGCCACCTGCGCCACGTTGGCGAGCATGCAGCGGTTGGCGAGCACCACACCCTTCGGCGTGCCCTCGCTGCCCGAGGTGAACAGCACCGCTCCCGGATCCTCGCCGCGGCGGGCCACGAGGGGGCGCCGGGGCGCGAGAAAGCCCCGGATCTTGTCCCCGGTGGTGATGCCGGCCCGCACGTCCTCCAGGTAGACGAGCTCCACCGAGTCGCGGATCGCCTCCACGAGCGGTCCGAGCCGCCCCTTCTCGATGAAGGCCCGGGAGGTGAGGATCCGGCTCACCTCGGCCGCCCGGCAGGCGGAGAGGACGTTGGCGGGGCCGGCCGAGAAATTGATCATCGCCGGGACCCGGCCCGCGGAAGCCAGCGCGAAGAGCGTCACGGCGGCGCCGTTGGCGTTCGGCAGCATGACGCCGATCCGCCCGCCGAGGGGCGCGAGGGGCATCAGCTTGCGGCCGAGGATGTTGGCGCCCATCACGAGCCGGCCGTAACTGAGCTTTCCGCCGACCGGGTCCTCCAGGGCGTTGCGGCGCCAGCCGTGAAGCTCGCCCGCCTCGATCAAAGCCGCCATCAATCCGCGGTCGATGTCGGTGGTGCGGAAGACGAGGTCCGACATGATGCCGTAGAGGGCCGCACCGGCCGCCTGCCGCCGCGCCTTGCCCTTGAGGGCCGGGTCCACCGTCAGGCGCACCGGCGGCATCACCGTCACGACGACTTTAGGCCACCAGCGGCGGCTGACCTGCCGGCGGGAGAGGCGCGAGAAGGCGGTGCGCTCCAGCCCGTCGATCTTCACGGGCACCACCATCGCGTCGGACTTGTCGGCGATGAGCCCGGCGCCGTCATAGACCTTCATCAGGCTGCCGGTGACGGTGAGCCGACCCTCGGGGAAGATGATCAGGGTCTCGCCGCCCTTGACCGCATTGATCAGCGTCCGGGTGGCCAGCGGCCGGGTCGGGTCCAGGGGCATCGCCTTGGTGACGCGCAGGAACGGCCGCACCCACCAGCGCTGCGCGATTCCGCTGTCGATGGCGAAGACCGGCTCCTGCTCGAGGAGCGACAGGGCCAGCGGCGCGTCGAGGAACGAGACGTGGTTGAGCGCCACGATGGCGTTCGGCCCGGCCGCCGCGAGGTTGTCGAAGCCCCGGACTTCCAGGCGATAGAAGGCCCGGAACACGATCGACAGGGCGTCGCGGAACGGGCTGGTCGGCAGGGTCGCGAACACGATCGCGCCGACGAGGACGTTCAGCACCGCCACCACGGCGAGAAGGCTCGCGATCGACAGGCCCGCGCCCTGCAGGCCCGCGAGCGCCAGGGTGCCGGCCACCATGAAGGCCGCCGTCATGACGTTGACCGCGCCGATGATTCGCGCCCGCATCGCCTTCTCGGCCCAGGCCTGCACGGCCGCGAAGGACGGGACGATGTAGAGGCCGCCCGAGACCGCGAGTCCGAGGAAGTCGATCCCGGCGCGCAGGCCGTGGCCGGTCTGCAGGAACGCGAGGGGCCCGATCGGCTCCGCGGGGGGCGCCGGGAGATGGCCGACCGTCCAGGCGAGATCGAGGCCGAACAGCCCCATCAGAACCGCGCCCACCGGCGTCGGCAGCAGCACGATCCGGCCGCTGGCGAGCCACGAGGCGAGGCCGGAGCCCAATGCGATGCCGATGGAGAAGAGCGCCAGGAGCAGCGTGATCACCGTCTCGGTGCCGTTGAAGGCGCCGCGGACCAGGACGGGCAGCAGCGACAGCACCACCACGCCGACGAGCCAGAACCAGCTCACGGTGAGCGAGCCGCGCCACAGGCGCGTGTCGGCCCAGAGGTCGCGCAGCAGCGCGTAGGTGGAGCGGGCGACGTTCGGGTCGACGCGCAGGTCCGGTGCCCCCTCCCCGGTCGCCGGGATCATCCGGGCCGAGAGCCAGCACAGGACGGCGAAGCCCATCACCAGGGCGCCGAACACGATTCCGGACCCGCCCATCGCCGAGGCCGCGCCCGCCGCGATCGTCCCCAGCAGAATCGCCAGGAAGGTCGCCGCCTCCACCAGGGCGTTGCCGGCGGGCAGCTCCTCGCGCCGGAGATGGTCCGGAAGGATCCCGTACTTGATCGGGCCGAACAGGGCCGCGATCGTCCCGAACAGGCCGAGCGCGACGAACAGGATCGGCACGGAATGCAGCAGGAAGCCGAGCACGGCGGCACCGGCCGCGAAGATCTCGGCGAACTTGAGCCGCCGGGCCATCAGGGCCTTGTCGTACCGGTCGGCCCACTGGCCGCCGAGTCCTGACAGGATGAAAAAAGGCCCGATGAAGACGGCGCTCGCCAGGGTCACCAGGACGCCGGCATGGGCATCCGCCTGGCCGCCGATGCCGAACAGGATCAGGAAGGCCAGCGCGTTCTTGAGAAAATTGTCGTTGAACGCCGAGAAGAACTGGCACCAGAACAGCGGCGCGAACCGCCGCGCAGTCATCAGGGTACGGAACATGGCATTCTCTCGGTTCCGACCCTGACTGGCCTACGAGAGACGGTCAGGTCAAATCGGACCGATGCGAACGCACAGGGATCACGGCCGTCGCGGTGTCGGACCGTGTGAACCGGCACCGCCCGTGGCGGATCGGCCGGCAGGCCGCGTCAGGTCTTCGGGGCCAGGCGCTCCTTCCGCCCGACGTGCCGGGCGATGAGGGCGTGCAGCGAGGCGCCGAGGTCGTAGGACCAGTACATGTGGGCCGCGAGCGTCGTGATCACGAAGAGCGCGGCCCCGGCCGCACAGGCCGGCAGCAGCAGCAGGAACGTCAGCACCATCCCGACGGCGGTCCGCTCGGCCAGAGAGGCCTGCGGCCAGGGATCGATCGGCAGGGAGAAGCGTCGTCCGGTGCGCATGGCTGCGACCCTCGATGGTTCGGCATGACGCGGTACAGGCAGTCAACAGCTGTGGCCGTCGGACGTTGCGTCGCCGGAACGGAATTCGGCCGCCCCGTGACGATGCGGCCCGGTCCGACGACGCAACCGAGGGCGCCGATCCGTGTTGCCGGTTCGATCTGTCGACGGTGAGGTGGGTATGGCACGGGTTGCGGTCGTCACTGGGGGCACGGCCGGGATCGGGCTCGCCACGGCCCATGAATTCGCTGCGCGCGGCTGGTCGGTGGCGGTGATCGCACGGGATCCGGGTCGTCTCGCCGCGGTGGAGCGGGCGCTGGCCGCCTACGGCCAGCCGGTCCTGGCGATCGGGGCCGACGTGGCCGATTCGCAGGCCGTGGACGAGGCCGCGGAACGGGTGGAGCGCGAACTCGGCCCGATCCGCGCCTGGGTCAATAACGCCATGTCGACCGTGGTGAGCCCGGCTGATCGGATCACGCCGGACGAATACCGGCGAGTCACCGAGACGACCTATCTCAGCCAGGTCTACGGGACGCTCGCCGCCTTGCGCTACATGAAGCGACGCGATCGCGGCGCGATCATCCAGGTCTCGTCCGGTCTGGCGATCCGGGCGGCGCCGCTGCAGGCGCCCTATTGCGCGGCGAAGTTCGCGGTGTCGGGCTTCACCGACGCCCTGCGCTGCGAGCTGCTGCACGACCGGGTCAATGTCAGCCTCAGCGTGATCTACCTGCCGGCGGTCAACACGCCCCAGTTCAACTGGGCGCGCAACCGCACCGGGCACCGCCAATTCGCGCCGGATCCGGTCTTCGACCCGCGGCTCTGCGCCGAGGCGATCCTGTACGCGGTCGAGCATCCGCGCCGGGAGGTCTGGGTCGGACGCTCGTCGATGATGATGGCCGCAGCGCAGGCGCTGGCGCCGGCGCTCGCCGACCGCAAGGCCGCATCCATGTGGTCGGCGCAGCTCTCCGACGAGACCATTCCCGCCATGGCGGGCAACCTCTACGAGCCTGTGCCCGGTTCCGTCGGGATCGACGGCCGATTCTCCGACAGGACCAAGGCGAGCCGGACCGAGTTCGCCACGAGCCGCACCCGCGATCTCCTGGTCGCCGGCCTCGCCGGGCTGGCGCTGGTCGGGCTCGCCGGCACCGTCCATGCCGCCCGTTCGGCGCGCCGGCTGCCTCAGAGGACCTGACGGCTGCGTCCGAGCGCGCCGCCTGTTACACGATCCGCCTCGAGGAAGGTCCACCACGATGCCCGGCTACCTGCCCTTCGCGGGCGCCCTGAAGCTGCCCGCCTATACCTGCGACAATTGCGGCTTCTGGCAGCGGCACTTCGAGACGCCGGCGGCCTGCCCGATGTGCCTCGACGCCCGCCACGTGGTGCCGCAGGACGGCTGGCGCTTCCGCACCGCCCGCGAGGCGCAGGAGGCGTTCCCCTGTCACTGGCAGGAGCTGGAGCCGGGCGTCTGGCGCTTCTGGAACGAGCCGGTCTCCGGCATCGGGCCCTCCGCCTACCTGATCCAGACCGAGCACGGGAATATGGGTTTCGAGGGCTGCCCGGTCTTCAGCGAGGCCGCCCTCGACCAGATCGCCCGGCTCGGCGGCATGGCGGTCCTCTCGGCCTCGCACCCGCATTCCTACGGGGCGCTGCCGCAGCTCCAGGACCGGTTCGACCCGGAGCTGTGCCTGCCGGCGGCCGACTTCACCTGGAGCGCCGCGCTCCAGGTGAGCTGGCCCTACGACGATTTCCTCGAGCCCCTGCCCGGCTTGGAACTGCACCGGACCGCCGGCCATTTCGACGGCCACGCGGTCCTGTACGACCGGTCGCGGAAGATCTGCTTCTGCGGCGACGCGCTGAAATTCGAACTCGACCCAGACGATTTTCGCCGCGCCACGACGATCTCGGCCCACAAGGCCTTCGTCCGCGGGGTACCGCTCACGCCGAGCGAACTGCGCCGCTACCGCGACGTGTTCGAGCGACTCGACTTCGTCCAGACCTGGACGCCGTTCGAGCCCGCGCGCAATTGCGGGCGGCCTGAGGTCCTGGCCTTGCTCGACCAGCTGATGAGCGGCCGGTCTCACGCGGCTCCGGTGCCGCTCGACGGGCTCCGGCCTCAGGGCCGGTAGAGCGGATCGTTCTCCAGGCGGATCGGCTGGCCGTGGGGCGTGGCCTCCGCGGCCCGCAGGAAGGCCGCGGTCCGCGCCGCGACGGTCTCGGGTCCGGCCACGCCGCGCTCGGCCAGGAGCGCCTCCAGCGTCGCGAGCCACGCGCCGTAATCGGCTGCCTGCTCCGGCGCGCCCGCCGGGCGGATCTCCCGCCCGAGGCGCGCGGCCCATTCCGACCACGTGAACACTCCGACTTCCCGCAGGGCGACCACCAGGGCGAAGACCTGCGCCTCCCAGGGCGCCGCGAAGGCGTTCGGCGACGGATTGGTCACGCGGGCTCCAGATAGGGTTCGAAGGCCGCCACCGTGACGATGCCGCCCGGATCGCCGCTCTCGCCCCACAACTCCTGCGCGGTGAAGGCCACCGTGTAGAGCCATGTCGGGTTCTCGCCCGCCCCGTAGGCGTTGGTGTCGGGGAAGACGAAGACACCGTCGACGCGCACGATCCGGCCGTGCCTGCCCCGGACGTAGCGCGGCAGCCGCGTATGGCCGGTTGGGTGATCATTGCGCGCCCGGATCGCGTCGCCCACCGCGAAACGGGCCGCGGTAGCGGCGGTGCGGCTGCTCGGGAAGCCGGCCCGGAAGCGCTCTTCCAGTCCCTCGCGGTGCAGGACGCGCGCGACAGGCTCGGCCGGGGCCGCGGACTTGCCGGCCTCGATCTCGGCCTGCGTCGCCAATCCGGTGGCGGCGACCTGCTTCTCCAGGGCCTTCAGCCAGATCTCGTAGTAGCTCGCCGCAAGGTACTCCGCGGGCGGCAAGGATTCCCGATTGGCGCGGCTGCCGTCGAGGTTCCACGCACCCGTGTAGCCCATGGCCATCGCCATCGCGAAGACGCGGCGCTCCCAAGGGGCGTGGAAGACCGGCTCCTCCGGCTCCGGCGTCACCGGCCCGAAGCCGTGGCAGCCGCCGAGATCCTGGGCGCCGTTCATACCGGCATCTCCACGGGCGAGGCCGGTATGCCCTTGGGCAGGCCCGTGCCGATCATGGAATCGCGGGTCACGAGGGCGGCCAGCGACTCCTCGGAAAAGCCCTCCGTCTCGGCAGGCCGCATGGGCAGGACCATGTAGCGGGTCTCGGCCGTCGAGTCCCAGACGGTGATGCGGGTGGTTTCCGGCAGCGTCACCCCGAACTCGGCGAGAACGCCGCGCGGGTCGATCACCGCCCGGGCCCGGTAGGGCGGCGCCTTGTACCAGACCGGGGGCAGGCCGAGCACCGGCCACGGGTAGCAGGAGCACAGGGTGCAGACGACGAGGTTGTGCGTCTCCGGCGTGTTCTCGACCACCACCATGTGTTCGCCGCCGCGGCCGCCGATCCCCAGTTCGGCGATGGCCGGCGTGGCGTCGGCCAGGAGTCGCGCTCGGTATGCGGGATCGGTCCAGGCCCGTGCCACGACCCGGGCGCCCGCATGCGGGCCGACCTTGGTCTCGTAGAGTTCGACCAGGGCATCGAGGGCCGCCGGGTCGACATAGCCCTTCTCGGTGAGCAGGGATTCGAGGGCGCGCACCCGGGCCTCCACCGGCGACAAGGCGCTGCCATGGTGATGATCGTGCTGATGATCGTGGTGATCATGCTCATGATCGGCGTGATCGTGGCTCATCCCGCTCTCCTGGCTGCGCGCAGTGTGCATCCCCCGAGGGGGCGGCGCCAGTCCGGCTGCGCGGATCCGATTCGTCCGTCTTGCCGGGCGCTCTGCCTAAATTCCCTGTCACGTTCGGGAGCGTTTGGCATAGGTTCAGAATTTTACCGCTACCGACGTTAGAGCGATTCCAGTAAATCGGTGTTGGAGGCGGAAAGATTCATGACTGATGCTGCTGCGGACCTGCCCGACGCCGTCGTACGTGCCCGGGATGACAGCTACGCCGCAGCCATCGGCCAGCACCTCGTCCTGCCGATCCGCGAGTATTTCCGGGTCGTCGAGCAGGAGCCGCTGCCGGCGCAGCTCGCCGCCTTGGTTACCCGGTTCGAGGTGGCGATCAAGGCGCATGGCGACACGGTGCCCTTCGACTTCCGCGGCGACATCATCAAGGCCTTGCCGGCTCTGCGCACCTTCGCGCTGTCGCTCGTCGGCGATGTGAGCCGCGCCGACGATCTGGTGCAGGAGACCTTCGTGAAGGCCTGGGCGAACCAGCAGAAGTTCCGGCCGGGCACGAACTTCACCGCTTGGCTGTTCACCATCCTGCGCAACCAGTTCTACACGGACCTGCGCAAGACGCGGCGGGAGGTGGAGGATGTGGACGGGACGCATGCGGGTCAGATGAGCAGCCCCTCCGACCAGGAGGATGCCAGCACCCTCAAGGTCGTCTGGGAGCGTCTCGGCGACCTGCCCTCGGCGCAGCGGCAGGCGCTGCTGCTGGTGGGGGCGGAGGGTCACACCTACGAGGAGGCCGCCCTGAAGCTCGGCTGTCAGGTCGGGACCGTCAAGAGCCGGGTGAGCCGGGCCCGGTCGTCGCTGCTCGATACCCTCGGCGTCGTGGTCTCGGGCCAGGCACCGGCTGTCTGAGCTGGCGGCTCGGCGGCAGGCCGGTCCGGCTGATTGGTCTTCGGCGCTAAGGCGATCGTAAGCCGTGGCCGCGTAGGCTCATGGCGATCTCCGCGACGGGCCGCGCGCATGGACGCTTCGTCTCAAGACGGCGGAAGCGCCGCGCACCGGGGGCTGGCGCACCCGGTGGTCATCGCCTTCGGTCTTTGCCTCCTCGGACTCGCTTGCTCCTGGGCCATCTGGCGGCTCGGTCTCGTCACCGAGGATTCCGCCTGGATGAGCGCGTTCCTCTGTGCCGTCGTCTTTCTCAGCTTTCTGTCGGTCTGGTTCAGAGCGCTGATCTTGAACCTGAAGGCGTTCTGGGCACTCGGCGTCTGGATCTGGACTCTCTTCGCCCGCTGATGCCCGGTGCAGGGCGGAGCGGCGGACGTGTTCCTTTCGCCGCGCCGTCCCGTGAGCCGGTAATGGAGCCGGCGGCACGCGTCCGAACGCCCCTCACATCGGCGGCCGGCGCAGGTGCCAGTCGGTCGCCCGCTGGTAGGCCTGTCCGATCCGCAAAGCCGTTGCCTCTTCGTATCCCCGGCAGACGATCTGCAGCGAGAGCGGCAGGCCGGAGCCGGTGAAGCCGTTCGGCAGAGCCAGGGCACAGAGGTCGAGCAGGTTGCCGAAGCGGGTGAAGCGCGACGGCAGGTGCGCCTCGTCGACGGCGGCGAGGGTCACGGCTGCGCTCTCGGTGGTCGGCGTCAGCAGGGCGTCGATCCCCTCGAGGACGGCAGCGTATTGCTCTTTCATCGCGGCCCGCCGGTGAAGTGTGCCGAGGTACGCCTGGGCCGAGACCGTCGCGCCGGCCAGGATCCGCCCCCGCACGGCGTCGCCGAGTTGCGCGGACGGATCCTCCGCCAGGCTCCCATTGACGAAGTAGGCCTCCGCGTTGGTGATCTCGGTCAGCGCCATGCAGTCGCTGAACCGGAACGGCAGAGCGACATCCACGATCTCCGCCCCCTGCCCGGCCAGGAGGTCCAGGGCCGCGTCGTAGGCGGCCAGCATGTCGGGGGCGACCCCGTCCCGTTCCGAGGCCGGCATCCGGCCGAGGCGCAGACCGCGGACGCCGCGGTTGAGCGTGGACCAGGGGGCCTCCGGCTGGATCCCGCGGGTGGTCGGATCGCGGGGATCGGGGCCGGAGATCGCCTCGTAGAGAAGCGCGGCATCCTCCACGGTGCGGGCCAGCGGTCCGGGCGTATCGAGGGTCATAGACAGCGGCACGATCCCCCAGGTCGAGACGCGCCCGACCGTCACCTTGAGCCCCGTCAGCCCGCAGAAGGCGGCCGGCAGGCGCACCGATCCGCCGGTGTCGGTGCCTATGCCCCAGGGGGCCATCCGGGCCGCCACCGAAACGCCGGTGCCGCTGCTCGAGCCGCCGGGGGTGCGCGGCGTCTCGGTGTCCCAGGGATTCCACGGTGTGCCGAGATGCTGGTTCGTGCCCCAGCCGCCATAGGCGAACTCCACCGTGTGGGTCTTGCCGAGCACGATCATGCCCTGGCCGATGAGGCGCTTGGCGATCGTCGCGGTGCGCTCCGCCCGCCGGGCCCGGTGGGCGGCCGAGCCGCCCATGGTGATCCGGCCCTCCAGGTCGATCAGGTCCTTGAGCACGACGGGGACGCCATGGAGCGGCCCCACGGCATGGCCCGACCGGATCGCCCGGTCGGCGCCCTCGGCGGCGAGGCGGGCATCGGCGGCGAAGACCTCCGTGAAGGCCTGGAGCTTGGGCTCCAGCCGGTCGATCCGTCCGAGAAGGGCATCGACGGCCTCGACCGGCGAGAGCGTCCGCCCCTGGATCGCCCGGGCGAGTTCGGCCGCGGAGGCGTGTATGGGATCGATGTCGGACATGGGTTCTACTGCACGCTGACGAGGGTGAGATCGACGAACCAGGATTGCGGCGAGACGAAACCGTGGATCTTCTTGGACATCCCGCGGGGATTGAGGTCGTGGACGACGAACAGCCAGGGCGGGTTGTCCACCAGGCGCTCGTGGGCGGTCTTGGTCTGCGCGTCGATCACCTTGGCGTCGGTGGTCTCGGCAAGCGCCTTCAGGGCCGTGTCGAACGGGTCATCCTTCCAGTTGGGGAAGTTGAAGCCGTTGGGCGGGAACCGGTCGCCCGCGAAGTAGCGGGCCATGACGGCGGGATCCGACGAGGGCGAGGAGACATTGAGCGCCATCGCCCCCTGAAGGTTCGGCGCGTCGGGGAGCGCCCGGGCGGCGTTCAGCAGCACCTGCCATTCGACGACGTTGAAGGTCAGATCGACGTTGCAGGCCTGCTTCAGGTTCTCCTGCAGGTACTCGTTCATCGGCATCGGCAGCATCTGCCCCGAGCCGGAGGAGGAGATCATCACCTTGAGGCTGAGCGGCTTCTTGTCGGTGAAGCCGGCCTCGGCCAGCAGCGCCTTCCCCTTGGCGGCGTCGAAGGTGTAGCGGTTCTTCGGGTTGCCGAAATTCGGGTCCTTGTCGTTCAGCCACCCCGTCGCCGGCTCGGCGGTCCCGTTGAGGAGTTCGACGATGCCCGCCCGGTCGATGCAGTAGTTCAGGCCCTGCCGGACGCGCACATCCTTCAGCGGGCTGTCCTTGGCGCCGATGTTGAAGAGGTAGGGCCAGACATGCGGGTATGAGCCCGTGGTGATCGTGAAGCCCGCCTGTTTCAGCGACGGGATCGCGTCGGGCGCCGGTACCTCGATCCAGTCGACCTGGCCGGCCCGGAGGGCCGCGACCCGGGCATTCGCCTCCGGGATCGGCAGCAGCCGGACCTTGTCGACCTTGGCCATCCGGTCCGGGTCCCAGTAGCCGTCGAACTTGGCGAGATCGACCGCCTCCCGCGGGGCCACGCGGGTGATCCTGAACGGGCCCGTGCCGGCTGCCGGCAGCGCCGCGACCTTGCTCCAGTCGCGCCCCGCCTTCTCGAAGGAGGTGGGCGAGGTGAAGAGCACGTAGACCACCATGTAGGGGAAGTACGAGGCGACCTGCGTGGTGGTGATCTGCACGGTCGAATCGTCGATCTTCCTGTAGCTCCCGACGAGCGGCGCCCGCGCCCGTGTGATGCCGGCGCCCTGGGCCTCGAATTGCGGGCTGTCGTTCTTGAAGTAGCGGTCGAGATTCCAGATCACCGCGTCGGCGTTGAACGGCGTCCCGTCATGGAACTTCACGCCCTGGCGCAGGTGGAAGGTCCAGACCGCCTTGTCGTTCGGATCCTGCTCCCAGCGCTCGGCCAAAGCCGGGATGAGCCCGGCGAGCTTGGTGGTGCTCTTGAGATCCCACTGCACCAGCCCCTCGAAGATCGGGTAGCCGAGGAAGCGCATCCCCTCGAAGCCGTTGTTGGGCATGCCCGTCGTGGTGGGGATGTCGCTCGCCGTCATGGCGATGCGCAGGACGCTCTCGGCGCTGGCCGATCCCGTCAGGGCCACGGAACCCGCCAGGGCGGCGGCAATCAGGCGGCGAAATGTCATCCGGATCCCAATCGTCGTAGTTGCGGCGCGCCAAGCGCAATTCCCGCGCCACGCTCAAGTTTAGGTCCTGCGTTCGGCGAACAGAAGATGCCGGACTTCGCCTCTTGCGCGTGGCGTCAGCCGCGTCACGATAATAAAAAATGCGATTCGCCGGCCAACTCGGCGGCACCGCGAGGGAGACACCCGTGACCGACGAGACGCCGCGCGCCATCAACGGGGCCGAGAGCTTGGTCCGGACCCTTGTCGAGGGCGGGGTCGAGGTGTGCTTCACCAATCCCGGCACGTCCGAGATGCATTTCGTCGCCGCCCTCGACCGGGTCGAGGGGATGCGCTGCGTCCTGTTCCTGTTCGAGGGCGGGGCGACGGGTGCCGCCGACGGCTACGCCCGCATGGCCGACAAGCCGGCCTCGACCCTGCTCCATCTCGGGCCGGGCCTCGCCAACGGATTGGCCAACCTCCACAACGCCAAGAAGGCACGCACCCCCGTCGTCAACATCGTCGGCGAGCACGCGACCTACCATCGGGAATACAACGCGCCGCTCACCTCCGACATCGAGGGGCTGGCCCATCCGATGTCGTCCTGGGTGCGGACCGGGATGAGCGCGACCGAGATCGGCTCCGACGGCGCCGCCGCCATCGCGGCCGCCCGTACCGCCCCGGGTCAGGTCGCGACGCTGATCCTGCCGGCCAACACCGCCTGGGATCCCGGCACCGGACCCGCGCCCGTGCCGCCGATCCCCGAGCGTGCGCGGGCGAGCGACGACGCGATCGCGGCGGCCGTGGAGGCGCTCCTGAGCGGCGAGCCGGTGCTCCTGCATCTCGGCGACCGGGCAGTCCGGAACGAGGGCCGGGTGATCGCCGACCGGATCGCCCGCAAGACCGGCGCGCAGCTGATGGCCATGACGTCGAATGCCCGGATCGACCGCGGCGCCGGCACCGTGCCGATCGAGCGCCTGCCCTACCCGATCGACCAGGGCATCGCGGCCCTGAAGGACTTCTGCCACATCATCCTGATCGGCGCGACCCCGCCGGTGGGCTTCTTCGCCTACCCGGGCAAGCCGAGCCTGCTGGCGCCGGAGGGCAGCACCACGATCACGCTGGCGACGCCCGAGGAGGACCAGATCGACGCCCTCGAGCGGCTCGCCGAGGCCGTCGCGGCCCCGCCCGCCGAACCGGTCGCCGTCGGCCCGCGGCCGAAGCTCCCGACCTCAGGTCCGCTGGACCAGGACACGATCGGGCAGGTGCTCGGCGCGCTGATCCCCGAGGGCGCGGTGATCTGCGACGAGTCGATCACGACGGGGCGCAACTTCTTCGCCCTGACCCGGGATGCCGCGCCCCATACCTGGCTCCAGCTCAGCGGCGGGTCGATCGGCCTCGGCATCCCGATGGCGACCGGCGCGGCCGTGGCCTGCCCCGATCGCAAGGTCATCAACCTGCAGGCGGACGGCAGCGGTCTCTACACGGTGCAGGCGCTCTGGACCCAGGCCCGCGAGCGCCTCGACGTGGTGACGCTCGTCTGGTCGAACCGCTCCTACGCGATCCTGCGGGCGGAGCTCGCCAATGTCGGCGCGCTCAATCCCGGCCCGAAGGCGCTCGGCATGCTGAGCCTCGACGATCCGGCGGTGGATTGGGTGAGCCTCGCCCGAGGATTCGGGGTCGCGGGGCGGCGGGTCGAGACCCTGCCCGACTTCATCGCGGCGTTCGAGCACGCGCTGGCCAATCCGGGTCCGCACCTCATCGAAGTGGCTCTGTGAGCGGCGCGACCTATCCCCTCCCCGGCCTCGACGCGTCGGTGGAGATCCGCCTCGACCGCTGGGGGCTGGCGCATATCCGCGCCGGCACGGCGCTCGACGCCTTTCGGGCGCAGGGGTTCAACGCGGCCCGGGACCGGCTCTGGCAGCTCGACCTCTGGCGCAAGCGCGGCCTCGGCCTGCTGGCGGCGGATTTCGGGCCCGGCTACCTCGCCCAGGATCGCGCGGCCCGGCTGTTCCTCTACCGCGGTGACATGGCGGCCGAGTGGGCGGCCTACGGGCCGCAGGACACGCGGGCGATCGTCGCGGCATTCGTGGCGGGGATCAACGCCTACGTCGCCCTGACCGAGGCGCGTCCCGAGCTGCGCCCGCCGGAATTCGCCGTGACGGACACGCGCCCGGCCCTGTGGCAGCCGGAGGACGTGGTGCGCATCCGCAGCCACGGGCTGATCCGCAACGTCCTGTCCGAGGTCGCCCGCGCACGGGTGCTCGCCCGTGCGGAGAGCCGGGCAGACGGGCTCGACGCGGACGACCTGCGCAAGCGGATCAGCCCGCCCCACGAACCCATCGTCCCGGACGGTTTCGGCGCCGTCGATTGGCCGGACGATCTCCTCGACGACTTCCGACTGGCCACGGCGACGGTGGGGTTCAGCCCGGACCGGATGGCGGCGACCCGCGCGGAGGCCTGGGACTGGTCCAAAGTCGACGCGCACGGAGCCGTCACGCGCGGCCCCCGCAGCGTGCCGAAGGAGCCGGCCGAGGGCTCGAACAACTGGGCGGTGGCGCCGTCCCGCACTGCCACCGGACGGCCGATCCTAGCGAGCGATCCGCACCGGGTCTACCTGCAGCCCTCGCTGCGCTACGCCGTGCACCTGACCGCCCCGGGGCTCGACGTGATCGGGGCCGGCGAGCCGGCCCTGCCCGGCATCTCCATCGGCCATAACGGCCAGGCCGCCTTCAGCCTCACCATCGCGCCGATGGACCAGGAGGATCTCTTCGTCTGCGAGACCGACCCGGCCGATCCCGATCGCTACCGCTCCGGCGACGGTTGGGCGCCGATCATGCGCATCACGGAGCGGATCCCGGTGCGCGGCGGACCGGACGAGACCGTCATCCTCGGCTTCACCCGGCACGGGCCTGTGCTTCGCGAGGACCGCGGCCGCGCCTTCGCGCTGCGGACCGTCTGGTCGGAGCCCGGCGCTGCCGCCTATCTCGGCAGCCTCGCCTATCTCGGCGCCACGACGCCCGAGGCCTTCGGCGAGGCCCTGCGCCATTGGTCGGCGCCCTCGGTGAACCAGCTCTACGCCGACACCGCGGGGCACATCGCGTGGTTCATGGCCGGCAAGGCGCCGGTCCGGCTCGGCCATGACGGATTGCTGCCGGTGCCGGGCGACGGCCGCTACGATTGGGCCGGATTCCACGATCCCGGCGCCCTGCCCCGGAGCGTCGATCCGGCCTCGGGCTGGCTCGCCACCGCCAACGAGATGAACCTGCCGCCGGACTACCCCGCGGAAGATCGGAAGGTCGGGTTCGAATGGGCTGAGCCCTGGCGCGCCCGCCGTATCCGCGCGGTGCTCGGCGAGCAGGACCGGCACAGCCTCGCCGACTCGCAGGCGCTCCAGGGGGATGTCGTCTCCGAGCCGGCCCGGCGGCTGGCCGATCTGGTGCGGGCCCTGCCGGCGGCGGGCGATCCCGATGTCGCCGCGGCCCAGGCCGTGCTGGCGTCGTTCGACGGCGCCCTGCACCACGGCTCCGCGGCGGCGGCCCTGATCGAGGTGGTCTGGGTCCGGCACCTCCGCCCGGCCCTGCTCGCGGCGCTGGTGCCCGATCCGGGGACGCGGCGCCTGCTGCCGCCCGGCGACACGCAGAGCCTGATCGAGCGGCTGGAGACCGGTCTCGACCCGACGGCGTGCGCGGCGCTGCTCACCGACGCCCTCGCCGCCGCCTACCGCACCTGCCGGGAGCGGATGGGCGCCGATCCGGCGGGCTGGTCCTGGGGCCGCCTGCACCACGCGCTGTTCGCGCATCCGCTGACCGCCCTGAGGCCCGATTGCCGCTGGGATATCGGTCCGCTGCCCGTGGGCGGAGCCGCGGCATCGGTCATGCACGCGGAGTACCGGACCGACACGTTCCGGCTCACCCACGGCGCCTCGTTCCGCATGGTCGTGGATGTGGGGGACTGGGACCGTTCGGTCTTCATCAACGTGCCGGGCCAGTCTGGAGACCCCGCAAGCCCGCACTACGCCGATCTGGCCCCGGTCTGGGGGCGCCAGGACTATGTGCCGATGCTCTACGGCCGCGCGGCCGTGGACGCGGCCACCGAGACGGTGATCACGCTGACCCCGAGCCCCGCCTGACCCGGCGGCCGGGACGGATTGGGACAGGACCTTGAAGATCTTCATCGCGGGTCTCGCCACAGAGACCAACACCTTCGCGCCCTTGCCCACCGGACAAGCGGCGTTTCACGCCGACTACGCCCGCCGCGACGGCAGCCGGAACCCGCCGAGCCTCAGCAATATCGGCCTCAAGGCCTGGCGCACGCTGGCCGAGGCGGACGGGCATGCGGTGGTCGAGAGCCTCTCGACCTTCGCGCAGCCCGGCGGCATCACCCTGCGGGCCGTCTACGAGGCGCTGCGCGACACCCTGCTGGAGGACCTGAAGGCGGCGATGCCGGTGGACGCGGTGCTGCTGTTCATGCACGGCGCCATGGTGGCGGAGGGCTATGACGACTGCGAGGGCGACATCCTGGAGCGGGTCCGCGCCATCGTCGGGCCGGACGCCACGATCGGCGTCGAGCTCGACCTCCACTGCCATCTCACCGAGACGATGCGGACCAACGCCGACGTCATCGTGATCTACAAGGAATACCCGCACACCGACATCGTCGACCGCGCCCGCGACCTGTATCCGTTGGTCGTCAAGACGGTGTCGAAGGACATCCGGCCGGTGATGGCGTACGCCGACTGCCGGATCGTCAACATGTGGCGCACCAGCCGCGAGCCGGTCGCGGGCTTCGTGCGCCGGATGGAGTCCCTGGAGGGGCGCGACGGCATCCTGTCGGTCTCCTTCGGGCACGGCTTCCCCTGGGGCGACGTGGCGGATGTCGGTGCCAAGATGCTGGTCGTCGCCGACGGTGATGCCGGCAAGGCGCAGGCGCTGGCCGATGAGCTGGCCGGCGCGGTCTGGGCGATGCGGGAGGAGGCCGCGAGCCGCTGCGATACGATCGACGCGGCCATCGATTTCGCCCTCGCCTCCGCCGACCCGCGCCCGATGGTCCTCGCCGACTTCGCCGACAATGCCGGCGCGGGCGCGCCTTCGGACAACACCGCGATCCTCGCCCGCCTCGCAGAGCGGGGCGTCAAGGACGTGGCCCTCGGCCTGATCTGGGATCCCGGGGCGGTCGGCATCTGCCACGAGGCCGGGCTCGGGGCGTCTTTCACCCTGCGGATCGGCGGCAAGTGCGGCGTGACCTCCGGGAACCCGGTGGACCTGCGCGTCACGGTGCGCGGCCTGTCCGACAACCACAGCCAGACCGGCCTCAGCGGCGGCCACGCCCATCTCGGCCCCGCGGCCTGGGTCGAGGCGGACGGGATCCACGTGGTGCTGACCCACAAGCGCCAGCAGGCCTTCGCGCCCGACGCGTTCACGGGTCTCGGCCTCACCCTCGACGACAAGCGGATGGTTGTGGTGAAGTCGATGCAGCATTTCTACGCCGCCTTCGCGCCGATCGCGAGCGAGGTCCGCTACGTCGCGGCGCCCGGCGCCGTTCCGCCGGATTACGGCGCGATCCCCTACACCAAGCGGTCGGGCCTCTACTGGCCGCGGGTCGCCGATCCGTTCGCCGAGGAGAAAGCCCGATGATTCCGGATCTGCGCTTCGACGCTCAGGACATCCTCGCGACCCTGCAGCCCTGGGTCCTGTGCGAGAGTCCCACCCACGACGCGGCGGCGGTCAATCGGATGATGAGCGTCGCCGCCCGCGATCTCGCGCTCCTCGGGGCGACCGTCGAGACGATCCCGGGCCGCATGGGCCTGAGCGACTGCGTCCGCGCGCGGTTCCCGCACCGGGACCGCGACCGGCCCGGCATTCTGGTGCTCGGCCATCTCGACACGGTGCATCCGGTCGGCACCCTCGGAAGCCTGCCCTGGCGGATCGAGGGCGACCGCGCCTACGGCCCGGGCATCCTCGACATGAAGGGGGGCAACGTCATCGCCCTGGCGGCGATCCGCGCCCTGGCGGCGGCCGGGATCGAGACGCCGCTGCCGGTGACCGTCCTGTTCACCGGCGACGAGGAGGTCGGCAGCCCCTCGACCCGCGACCTGATCGAGGCTGAGGCGGCCCGCCACGCCGTCGTGCTGGTGCCCGAACCCGGGCAGCCCGACAACGGCGTGGTCACCGGTCGCTACGCCATCGCCCGCTTCGACCTCGAGGCCCTGGGCCGTCCGAGCCATGCCGGCGCCTCGCCCCACGAGGGGCGCTCGGCGATCCGCGCGATGGCGCGCAAGATCCTCGCGATCGATGGGCTCTCGGACGCCGACTGCACCGTCTCCACCGGGATCGTGTCGGGCGGGCAGTGGGTGAACTGCGTCCCGACCGTCTGCCGCGGGCAGGCGCTCAGCATGGCCAAGCGCCAGGCCGACCTCGACCGCGGCGTCGAGCGGATGCTGGCGCTGTCGGGGGAGGAGGACGGCGTCCGCTTCACCGTGACCCGGGGCGTGACCCGGCCGGTCTGGGAGCCGGATGCGGGCTGCATGGCGCTCTACGAGCAGGCGCGTGCCCTGAGCGAGGCGCTCGGCCAGCCCCTGCCCCATCGCAGTGCCGGCGGCGGCTCGGACGGCAACTTCACCGGCGCCAACGGTATCCCGACCCTCGACGGGCTCGGGCCGCTGGGCCAAGGCTACCACACCCTGGAGGAGCACGTGCTGATCGAGACCCTGCCGCAGCGGGCGCGGCTGTTCGCGGCCCTGCTGGCAAACCTCGGAGCCGCAGGCCGGGCCTGAGCCCGGCCGGCGTGATGTCAGGCGCGGACCCGGCCGAGTGCCGCGATCGCGACGGCACCCCCGGCAGGCCCCCCGCCGTGCCGCCGCGGACGAAGCCCGCCAGGGCGAGGAGCGGACCTGACGGCGCGGTCGGCAGACCGGTCAGGGGCTTCACACGCACCCGCCTGTGGCGATCCGCGACCCGTCGCGACTCCTGCAGCCGATCGTCGGACCGGCAGGCCTGCCACTTTTCGGGTCCGGACAGGGGCGGCCCGGCGTCAGACCGGGTCGACCGGCATCTCCGGCACGCCTCCGGCCTCGATCGCCGCGCCGGCCGCGAGGCATA
Source organism: Methylobacterium sp. XJLW (assembly GCF_003254375.1). NCBI lineage: Bacteria > Pseudomonadati > Pseudomonadota > Alphaproteobacteria > Hyphomicrobiales > Methylobacteriaceae > Methylobacterium > Methylobacterium sp. XJLW. The sequence continues at coordinate 5,781,920 of NZ_CP016429.1, forward strand.
GGTCTTCCCGGAAGCGGGCGGCGACCAGTTGCACCCCGACAGGGGTCCGTCCGACGAGGCCGGTCGTCACGGTGAGCGCCGGGACCCCGATCGGTGCCAGTCCCACCTGCAGCAGGTTCGCCTCGAAGGCCCGGGCGACGCCGGCATCCCCGGTGCGGTCGAGCCCGTCGGGGAAGGGCAGCTCGCCCGAGACCGGGACCAGAAGCACAGGGTTCTCGGCAAGGAACAGCGACCATTCCCGTGCCAGCGTCGCGCGCCGGGTGAGCGCCCGGGCGATGGCGTCGGGCGCCATCGCCTCGGCCCGCGACCGGAAGCTCTCCAGGAGCCCGATGGCCGCCGGATCCCCTTCCCGCTCCGCCGCAGCCCGGACCGCCGCGTAGCCGTCACCGAGCCAGAGCTGGAGCTGGAGTTCGCTGGCTTCCCGGATCGGCGGGGTGTCGGCAATCTCCGTGACCGTCCATCCGGCCTCGGCCAGGCGGCGCGCGGCCTCGCGCAGGGCGGCTTCGACCTCCGGGGCAGTGGCGAGGCCCCCAGGCCGCACGCACAGGGCGACCTGGCGTGGCACGGACGGCCCTTCCAGCGGCGCCGGCACCCACCATGGATCGCGCGGATCCGGGGCCGCCATGACTTCGAGGCCGAGGCGAAGATCCGCGATGCTGCGGGCGAGCGGCCCCGAGACCGCCATGAGTTGGGGACCGATCCCGCGCTCGGGCGAGGACGGATTCCAGGCGGGGATCCGGCCCAGGCTCGGACGCAGCCCGTGCACGCCGCAGGCATAGGCTGGATAGCGCACCGATCCGGCAATGTCGGTGCCGTGGGCGATCGCGCCGATCCCGGCCGCCACAGCCGCGCCCGCGCCTCCGGACGAGCCGCCGGGCGTCAGAGCCGGATCGCGCGGATTCTTGGTGTCGCCGTGGAGCTGGTTGGTGGTGAACCAGCGCAGCGAGAAGGCGGGCGTGTTGGTCCGACCGAGCAGCACCGCGCCGGCCCGGCGAAAATTGGCGACCACGGGATTGTCGTCCGTCGCCACGAGGTCGCGCTGGAGACGCAGCCCGTTCGTCGTCGCGAAGCCCTGCTGGTCGGCGTTGACCTTGATGGTGACCGGGACACCCGCGAGCGGGCCGGGCGCCTCACCCCGAGCCCGGGCGGCGTCCACCGTGTCGGCCTGCGCCAGCACATCCTCCGGGCGGTGCTCGACCACGGCGTTGATCCGCCCATTGACCGTCTCGAGCCGGTCGAGGGCGTCCCGCGCGACCTCCCGGGCCGAAACTTGGCCGGTGCGGATCAGGGCCGCGAGGTCGGTCGCCGTCAGACGCCAGAGCTGCATGGGGGTTCCTTTCGCGCGCCCGGACGGGCGGGGTCCATCCTACGATTCGCACCGCCCGAGCGGCTCCCGGCCGGCCCGCGCAGCATATTCAATATGCAAGCCGACGGCCGCTTTTTTCCGCTTCCGTGGATCGCCAACGCCGGCAAGGCTTTGCCGCAATGCAGCAGAAAAGACCTAAGCATTCCGACGTAGGCGGCTCTTGCTACCTTTGGAACGACTGATAACCTCCCCCCCGTTCGCGCGTTCGACCGGCCAATTCAGCGAGAAGGAACGACTTTCTTAGACGAGGGCAGGCAACCTCCAGCAGAAGGCAGGCTTCCATGGCAGAGGTGATTCGCGTCAGGCCGACACACGACGGCACCTACACTGTGTATCGCGGGACACTCGCGTTGATCTGCGGTCTTACCCGCCTCCAGGCCGAGCGCTACGAAGCGAGCCTCAGCCGACAGCAGCGCACCGACTTGGCAGTCGTCGGCATCTGACCCGCATCCCGATCCCGGGCCGGCGCCCCCCTCACGGGCCGGCCGGCCCGGCTCGTCAGGCGAGGTTTGACGCGTCGAGGTCCGACCCGTCGAGGTCCAGGGCGCCGAGATCGCTGATGGCGCCTGACGCATCGAGGCCCCGTCGCCGGGCCGTGACCGAGACTCTCTGGTCCGACCGGTCGATCTCGAACAGCAGGTAGGAGGCCCGGCGCGACGCCATCGCCCCGTGTCCGTGCGGGCGCGCCGATGCGGAGGGGGCACCCACCACCGGGACGGCCCGGCCGTCCGGCCCCGGGATCCGGGCGGCGCTGGTGACGTGATTGTGACCGTGCAGGATCAGGTCCGCCCCGGCCCGTGCGATCATCGCGGTGAACGCTGCGGCATCCTTCAGCTCGCGGCCGGGCGAGGCGCCCCCGGGCTGCGGCGGATGGTGGATCATCACCACGCGGAACGGGCGCCCCGGCTCCGTGGCCAGGGCGCGGAGCAGGGCTTCGGCCGCGGCCAGCTGCGGCGCACCGAGGCGGCCCGTCGCCACGAAGGGTTTGGTCGGAATCGCGCTGGACAGGCCGACCAGCGCCAGGGGCCCACGCCGCCGCAGGTAGGGAAAGCGGCCCCACGAGCCGGAATCGTCGCCCGTGTAACGGCCGCAGGCGGCGAGCAGGCCTTCGAGGGAGCCGCGGACATAGGCATCGTGGTTGCCCGGCACGAAGCTGACCGCTTCGGGCGAGCCCAGTGCCTCCAGGAAGGTGCGGGCCGTCTCCCATTCGCTCGGCAGGCCGATGTTGCACAGGTCGCCCGTACAGGCGATGTGTCCGGCGCCCTGCGCCTTCAGATCGGTGACCAGCGCCTCCAGCACGGTCATGTCGTGGCTGCGCGAGCGCCCGCGTCGCCAATTGGCGTAGCCGGTGGCGCGCTTGCCGATGAGCTGGTGGAGACGCACCCGGCCGAGGGGGCCGACATGCGGATCGCTGAGATGGGCGAGGCGGAAGGTCAACGCCGGTGGTCACCCTCGACACGGGGACGGAAGGCGCCCCGCATCGCGGGCGCGGCGCCTCGCGTCAAGCGCTTCCGATCAGCATCCCGACCACCAGCACCAGCGCCCCGCCGAGCATGACCTGCAGGGCCGCGCGCCAGAAGGGCGTCGCCATGAAGCGCGTGCGGATCGCCGCGATGACCGCGAGTTCCACCACCACGACCAGGACGGCGAGGCTCGTGGCGAGCACGAACGGGTTCGGCCAGCCGGGCGGGAGCGTGTCGGGAATCGCGTAGGGCAGCGTGTGGCCGAGGCCGCCCAGCGTGGTCATGGCGCCGCAGACCAAGCCGCGCAGCCAGGGGTCGCCGCGGCCCGTGACCTGGCCGTCGTCCGAGAGCGCCTCGGTGAAGCCCATGCTGATGCCGGCCCCGACCGACGCCGCGAGCCCCACCAGGAAGGTCGCGCCGTTATGCCCCGTGGCGAAAGCCGCCGCGAAGATCGGCGCGAGGGTCGAGACCGAGCCGTCGATCAGGCCCGCAAGGCCGGGCTGCACGTAGCGCAAAACGAAGGCGCGGCGCGCTTCCGCGTCCAATGCGACGGCACTTTCGAGGGCGGCGGCCATGCGAATCTCCTTGTTTGGATCAATTCCAATCTACAGTCTGGAATTAATCCAAACAAGGGTGCTTGCCGTGTTTTCGCCGCTCCGCGGGAGCATCCGCGACGCCGGCAGGCCGGTCGACACCGGTGGCTCAAACGTGTGGTTGTGGGCGGGGCCGATTGTCTCGTCTCGGGGGCGGGGGCTAGACCATGCCCGGTCGAATTCGATCCGGAACTGATCGGGCGGCCGTCCAGCCGCCCCACGCGTGACATGAACCTCGGCAAGCGTTTCATCCGCCATCCGTCCGTGCAGGGCCTCCTCGGCCGTTTCGCGGCCGGCTATCTGCGGCTCGTGCGACTCACCAACCGCTTCGAGATCCATGCGGGCGATGGGTCCCCGGGGGCCGCGGACGGCTGGATCGACGCGCGCAAGCCGCTGATCATCGGCATGTGGCACGGCCAGCACATCATGATGCCGCTCATGCGTCGCCCGGGCGACCGCGTGGCCACGATCATCTCGCGGAATCCGGATGGGAACATCAACACCATCGCGCTGGAACGCTTCGGCGTCCGTGTGATGCGGGCCTCCGGCGCCCGCGGCCGCAGCCGCGCCACCGATCTGCGCGCCAAGGGCGGAGCCGAAGGATTGCGGGCCATGCTGCGGGCCCTGAAGGGCGGCGAATCGGTAGCCTTCAGCGCCGACGTTCCCAAGGTCTCGCGCCGGTGCGATGCCGGGATCCTGACCCTGGCGCGCTTCTCCGGGCGGCCGATCGTCCCGGCGGCCGTGGTGACGAGCCGGCATCTGCGCTTCAACTCGTGGGACCGGGCCTGCCTGGGCCTGCCCTTCGGCCGCGGCGCGATCGTGCTGGGCGACCCGATCTATGTTCCGCGGGACAGCGACGGCGAGGCGTTCGAGACGCTGCGCCGCTTCGTCGAGGCCGAGATGAATCGGGTGCATGCCCGCGCCTACGCGCTCGTCGGGCGCGCCGACCGGGCGGCGCTCTACCGCGACCCGCTTCCCGAGCTCCGAGACGCGCCGGTGGGAGACCTCGCGTGAGGCGTCCCTCCGTCACCCTGCCGCTGCAGGCCTACCGGGCCGGCCTGCGCATCGGCGAGCCGGCGCTGACCGGCCTGCTCGCGTGGCGTGCGCAGCGCGGCAAGGAGGATCCGCGTCGGCTTCCGGAGCGGCGCGGTCTGCCGGGGCGGGCCCGGCCGGTCGGGCCGCTGGCCTGGATGCACGGCGCGAGCGTCGGCGAAGCCCTGTCGCTGATCGGGCTCGTCGAGGGCATGATCGCCCGCGGCTTCTCGGTGCTCGTGACCACGGGCACACGCGCGGCGGCCGAACTCGTCGGCGTCCGGCTGCCGCCCGGCGCGGTGCATCAGTACATGCCGCTCGACGCGCCCCGCTGGATCGGACGGTTCCTGGAGCATTGGCAGCCGGACCTCGCGGTCATCGCCGAATCGGAGATCTGGCCGAACACGATCCTGGCGCTGGATGAGCGCGAGATCCCGCTGATCCTGGTCAACGGCCGCATGTCGGAGCGCTCGTTCCGAGGCTGGGGGCGCTGCCCGCGCACCGCCAAGGCTCTGCTGACGCGGATCGCGATCTGCCTCGCGCAGACCCAGGAGGACGGCGAGCGCTTCGCCAAGCTCGGGGCGCCGCGGGTGAGCATCGCGGGGAATCTGAAGTTCGACGCGTCGGTGCCCCCGGCCGACGCGCAGCAGCTTGCCTATCTCGGGGCCATGATGGCCGGCCGGCCGGTTTGGGTCGCCGCGAGCACGCATGCCGGCGAGGAGACCATGGTCGCCTATGCGCACGCGATGCTGAAGGTGCAGTTCCCCCAGCTCCTGACCATCATCGCCCCGCGCCATCCGGCCCGGGGGGGCGAGGTGGTGGCGTGCGCCGACGCCGTCGGCCTGCGCAGCGCCCGGCGCTCCACCGGCGGGCGGCCTCACCCGTCCATCGAGGTCTACGTCGCGGATACGATCGGTGAGCTGGGCCTGTTCTACCGCCTGAGTCCCCTGGTGTTTCTCGGCGGTTCCCTGGTGCCGCGGGGCGGACAGAACCCGATCGAGCCGCTGCGCCTCGGCTCTGCGGTGCTGCACGGGCCCCACATCGAGAATTTCAGCGTGGTCTATCAGGCCCTCGACCGGGCCGGGGGCGCCCTGCCCGTGCGCGACGGCGTCGAACTGGCGGCGATCGCCGCGGAGCTCCTCGGCGATCGGAGCCGGCTCGCCGACATGGCCCGTGAGGGGCAGCGTGCCCTGGAGCCCTTCGAGGGGGCGGTGGCGCGCACGCTCGCCGTGCTCGATCCCTTCGTGGCGCAGATGAAGCTCCAGCGCCTCGACCGGGGTAGCCGCGCGCGACCGCTCGTGCGGGCCTGATGCGGCCCCCGGCCTTCTGGACGGCGGGGCCGGATCACCCGGCCGCGCGCGGCCTCGCCCCGTTCGCGGCGCTCTACGGGGCATTGGTGGCCCGGCGTATGGATCGTCCCGGCGCGCCGGCCGGCTGCCCGGTCCTGTGCCTGGGCAATTTCACCCTCGGCGGTGCCGGCAAGACGCCGGCCGCCCTGGCGGTCGCGGCCCTCCTCGCCGAGCTCGGCCGCAGGCCGGCCTTCCTGTCCCGCGGCTACGGGGGCCGGAACGCGGGCCCGGTACGGGTCGATCCCGACCGCCACGCCGCCGCGGAGGTCGGCGACGAGCCGCTGCTCCTCGCCCGCAGGGCGCCCGCGATCGTCTCCCGGGACCGGCCGGCGGGCGCCGCCCTCTGCCGGCAGCTTGGCGCCGACGTCATCGTCATGGATGACGGCCTGCAGAATCCGAGCCTCGTCAAGGATCTCAGCTTCGCGGTGGTCGACGGCCCCGCCGGCCTCGGCAACGGATTGCCGTTCCCGGCGGGGCCGCTGCGCGCGCCCCTCGCCCGGCAATGGCCGCATGTCGGCGGGCTGATCGTGATCGGTGACGGTGCCGGGGGCGACGCGGTCGCCCGGGCGGCCGAGCGGCGCGGCCTGCCCGTCCACCGGGCGCGACTCGTGCGGGAGGCGGATGATCTGGCGGGCCGGCGCTGCCTCGCCTTCGCGGGCATCGGCCGCCCCGAAAAGTTCTTCGCGACCCTGGCGACGGCGGGCGCGGTGATCGCCGGGACGCGTCCGTTCCCGGATCATCATCCCTACCGGCCGGGAGAACTGGCTGCCCTGGCCGAGTCGGCCCGGCGCCTCGGCGCAGACCTCGTTACCACCGAGAAGGACGCCGTGCGCCTGCCGCCGGCCTTCTCGGCAGACGTGCGCGTCCTGCGCGTCCGCCTCGTGCTCGACGACGCGGACGCCCTGCGCCGGCAGATCCGCGACGCGCTCCGCGCGCCGTGACCCTCAGGGACGGCCGGTTTCCTTGAGCCGCTGCAGAATCGCCTCGGGGGAGGCATAGGCCTCCTGGCGGGCGGCGCTCCAGTAGCGCAGCCCGTCGAGCGGGATCGGCTCGCCGGTCACCGCGCAGCGCACGAAGCTGCCGGGCTTGACCACCCGCATGGTGCCGTCGCCGTATTCGACGACCGCTTCGCCGTTGTTCGCGCGCTCGTAACGACCCAGCACGTCCGCCTCCTGCTCGATGGCGCCTTCTACACGATCTGCACGCCCCGCGATGCCCGCGAGGTTCAGGTCAGCATCGACGGGGTTTCATCGCGCGCCAGCAGGGCCCGCGCCATCGCCGCATCGACATGCATGCGTTCGACCAGCGCGTCGGCGCTGGCGAACCGCTCCTCGCCGCGAATGTGTCCGACGAACTCCACGGCGATGTCCTGCCCGTAGAGATCGTCGGAGAAATTGAAGAGATAAGTCTCCAGCAGCGGCGCGCCGTCATCGAAGGTCGGACGGCGCCCGTAGCTCGCCACGCCGTCGCGGAAGTCCCCCGACGCCAGGCGGACCCGCACCGCGTAGATGCCGTGTGCCAGCCCGCAATCGGGCAGCATCATGTTGGCGGTGGGAAAGCCGAGCTGCCGCCCGCGCTTGTCGCCGTGGCGCACCGCGCCGAGGACGAACCAGCGATAGCCGAGAAGCGCGTTGGCGCGGACGATGTCGCCGGCCGCGAGGGCGGCGCGGATCGCGCTCGACGAGACCGGCTCGGTCTCGCCGCCGAGGGCGACCGGCGCCACGATCCGGCAGCGCATCCCGGCCTCACGGCAGAGTTCGGCGAGGATCGCGGGGGTACCCTCGCGGCCGCGGCCGAAATGGAAATCGTGCCCGACGACAACGCCGGACAGGCCGAGCGCCCCCTTCAGGAAGTCGAGCACGAAGGCACGGGCGCCCGTGGCAGCCAGAGCCCCGTCGAAGCGGCGCACGATCAGGCCGTCGAGGCCCAGATGCGCGAACACGATCTCCTTGGCGGCGAGGCCGGTCAGCCGGAACATCGGCGCATCGGGCGTGAAATAGGCCCGCGGATGCGGCTCGAAGGTCAGGATCACGGCCGGTCGGCCGGCCGCACGGGCCTCGGCGCGCACGCCCTCGACGAGCACCCGATGACCGAGATGGACGCCATCGAAATTGCCGATCGCCGCCACGGCCCCGGCCAGGGCGGGTGGGACGGGCGCATCGGCGCGGCAGATCGTGAAGGGCCGCGCGGCCGTGTCGTCGCCTGGGGCCATCGGTTCGGGGTCGAATGCTCGGAAGGGTCGGATGGGATCGCCTGACATGTCCGCGAGGGGCCCGACGCGGCCGGACCCTGCCCAAAGGCGCCCGGAGGGTCAAGCGAGGCATTCCGAGGGCGCCGGGCTGCCCTCGGGGCGCGCGGCCTCGCCCCGGCCGTCCCGATTAACCGCTTCGCAATGCGCGTGCCCTATTTTCAATGCTGTGCAGCGCAGCTAAAACGCAGCGTTAGCGAAGCGTTAATCTATCCGGGAGCCGCCGCGGCTTCCCGCCGGGCAATACGGAGCAGTTGTTCGATGGCTCTCGACCTGAGCATGCCGATCCTCGTTGTCGACGATTACCAGACGATGGTCCGCATTATTCGCAATCTACTGAAGCAGCTCGGCTTCGAAGAGGTTGATGACGCGTCCGATGGGACCGAGGCGCTGGCGCGACTGAAGGGCCGCAAGTACGGGCTCGTCATCTCCGACTGGAACATGGAGCCGATGACGGGCTACGAGCTGCTGCGGCACGTGCGCGCCGACGAAAATCTTCGGACGACGCCGTTCATCATGGTGACGGCCGAATCGAAGACCGAGAACGTGATCGCGGCCAAGAAGGCCGGCGTGAACAATTACATCGTCAAGCCCTTCAACGCGGCCACGCTGAAGTCGAAGATCGAGGCGGTCTGCGGAAGCTGACCGGCTCCCCTTCTTCGTCCCCTCGCCGTCCGGGCGGTTCGCTCCTGCGCCGCCGGGCGCCGAGACGTGGCGTGGCCGGTCAGGACGGCCACAGATCCGAGGAGAAGAGCATGTCGTCAGCCGCCTCACGGCAGGCCGATCTGCGGTTTCGTGAACCGCAGACCGTGATCGCCGAGCTGATCGAGATCGCGGATTACATCGCCCATCTCCGTGAGGAGATCGGGGCGCTGCGCGCGAACGAGATGAGCCGTGACCGCATCCCCATGGCGCACGAGGAACTCGGCAGCGTTGTCGCGGCGACGGCAGGCGCCACCAACACGATCATGGAGGCCGCCGAGGCGATGCTCGGCCTGCCCGACGGACCGGGTTACCGCGAGGCCGTCGAGGAGCGCATCAACACGATCTTCGAAGCGTGCGCGTTCCAGGACATCACCGGCCAGCGGATCGCCAAGGTGGTCGAATCGCTGCGCCTGTTCGAGCAGCGCCTGGCGCGGTTCGTGGGGGCCGTGAAGGCCCGCGACGCGTCCTCCATGGATCCCGCCGAGCGCGCCCGGCGGGCCCGGGCGGAGGATCTCTTGCTGAACGGTCCGCAGGCTGTGGACGCCACGCCCTCCCAGGACGACATCGACGCGCTGTTCGCCTGAGGCGAACCTTGCCGGCGAGGCGTCGACCGCCGGCCCGATAGTCGACTCGGCGGCGGCCTGCCGGTTAGATCGCCTCCCGAACCCGCCGCCGCCCGGCGGCGCCGGAAAGAGGCCTCGGCAGGAATGACGGCGCGGTTCTGGTCCGAATTGACCACCGAAGACTTGGCGCGTCGCGATATGGGGCGGGCGATCGCGGTGCTGCCGGTGGCCGCCATCGAGCAACACGGCCCGCACCTGCCGCTCGCCACCGACACCCTCATCGCCGAGGGCTACCTCGCCCGGGTGCGCGACCACGCGCCGCCCGATCTCGACGTGCTGCTGCTGCCAGTCCAGCCGGTGGGGAAGTCGGACGAGCACGATTCCTTCCCGGGTACGCTCTCCCTGGACACCGGGACGGCGCTCGCCGCCTGGACGGGAATCGGCGCGGCCGTCCACCGCGCCGGCTGCCGAAAGCTGGTGTTTGTCACGAGTCACGGCGGCAACAGCGGGCTCATCGATCTCGTGGCGGGCGAGTTGCGCGCCCGGTTCCGCATGGTGGCGGTCACGACGTCCTGGGCGCGACTCGGCTATCCCGAGGGCCTGTTCCCCGCCGACGAGATCGCCCACGGCATCCATGCCGGTGGGATCGAGACGGCGCTGATGCTGGCCCTGCGGCCTGACCTCGTCCGGGCCGACCGGATCGCCGACTTCCCGCCGCGGACGCGGGCGATGGTCCGCGACTTCACTCACCTGCGTGCCGGCCGCCCCGCCGCCTTCGCGTGGAAGGCCGGCGACCTCCATCCTTCGGGCGCCATGGGCGATGCGCGTCTTGGAACCGCCGAGGCGGGTCGTGCGGCGCTGGACTACGGCGCCCGGGCCTTCCTCGCCCTCCTGCGCGACGTCGACGCTTTCGAACTCGACCCGGACGTGTAACCGCCGCCGCGGCAGCGCCGAAGGAGCCGGTACGCCGGGTCCGAACCGCCGGCGTGCGGGAGTTCCGGCCATGCGCCCTGCCCTCTTGATCGCCGCCGTCCTGTCGTGTGCCGTCCTCCCTTCGGCCGAGGCGGCGGCGCGCCCCGTCGTCGTCGAATTGTTCACCTCGCAGAGCTGCTCCTCCTGCCCGCCCGCGGAGGCGCTGATCGGCCGCCTCGCCCATGAGCCGGCGGGTGCGCAGGGCGACGTCCTGCCGCTCGCGTTCCACGTCACCTATTGGAACCACCTGAACTGGCGCGACCCCTACGCCCTGCCGGCCGCCACCGCACGCCAGGAATCCTACGCGGCCCGCCTCGGCGGACCCGCCTACACGCCGCAGGCCGTGATCGACGGACAGACCGGGCTCGTCGGCTCCGACGAGGTCGGGCTGCGCGCTGCCATCGCCCGCGCCCGGGAGGCCGGCCCCGGCATCCCGGCGACCCTGGCCCGCGACGGCGGGCGCGTCGTCGCGCAGATCGGGCCCGCGCCCGACGCCGGAGGGGCCTCCGGCCGCGTCCTGCTGATCGGATACGATCCGAGCCACACCACGCGGGTGCTGCGCGGCGAGAATGCCGGGCGGACCCTCGAGCAGGCCAACGTCGTCCGCTCGCTGCAGGATCTCGGGCGCTGGTCCGGTACCGCCGCGACCTTCACGGCGACCCGCCCGGAGGGCGAGACGGCGGCCCTGCTGCTTCAGACCGATGACGGGCGCATCCTCGGCGCGGCGCGACTCGCCGCGGCCCCCGCCGGGACGGGACGGGAGGCCGTACGATGATGCTCGCCGTTTCGGGCGGGATGCCCGCGCGCGGTTGGGCGCTGGCGTCGGGATCCCACCGCGGGGTAGACACGACGCGGGCCGGGGGGCGGAACGACGGCGGAGCCCGGATGGCGCTCGAAGAGGAACTGGCGACCCTGATGGCGGCGGCGCAGGGCGGCGACGCGGCCGCCTACCGCTCGCTGTTGAAGGCGTGTCTGCCCGTGGTCTCGGCGATCGCCCGGGCACAGGGCGTGCGCGGCGAGGCGGTGGACGATGTCGTGCAGGACGCGCTGATGACCGTCCACCGGGCCCGGGCGAGCTACGATCCGGCCCGTCCCTTCCTGCCCTGGCTGCGCGCCATCACCCAGCGGCGGGCGATCGACCGGCTGCGCCGCGCCGGGCGGCGCCCGCGGGAGGTCAACGACCCCCTGGCCTACGAGGCCGAGGTCGATCCGGGCCCGATCCCCGGCCATGGGCTGGAGGCGCGGGATCGGGCGGCCGCCCTGGCCAGGGCGGTGGCCGCCCTGCCCGACGGCCAGCGGCAGGCCGTGGAGCACCTGGGCCTGCGCGAGCTGTCGCTCGACGAGACCGCGGCCCTCACCGGTCGCAGCAAGGGAGCCCTCAAGGTGAACCTGCACCGGGCGCTGAAGGCGCTCCGGGCCAGTCTGACGCAGGAGCGGGAGTGATGCCCGGAGAGGGGAGCAATCGGGCCGGCGGGGACCTGTCCCGTTACGACCGACTCGTCGAGGAACTCGCAGGCGGCCTCGAACCCGTGCGACCGCTGCCGACCCCGGAGGCCCGCGCGGCGCTCTGGCTCGGCGTGACGCTGGTGGTCGGCGTCGTCCTCGCGGCCTGGATCGGAACCGGCGGCTTCATGCTGCGCATGCATGTGCCGGATCTGGCCCTCGCGGCGGTCGGCGCCGTGCTGACGGCGATCACGGCCGCCTTCGCGGCCTTCGCCACGAGCGTGCCGGGACGGTCCAGCCGCTGGGCGCTTTTGCCGCTTCCGCCCCTCGCCCTCTGGGTCGGCGCGAGCGGGCTGGGCTGCCTGCGCGACTGGATCGCGCCGGGGGCCGACGTGCCCGGCGAGCACACGATCACGGGCTGCTTCAGCTTCCTGATCTGCGTCTCGGTGCCCTTGTCGGTGCTGATCGTCGTGATGCTGCGGCGCGCCTGCCCGCTGCGGCCGAACCTCACCGCCGCCCTCGGGGGGCTGGCGGTGGCGGCGGCGGCGGCGGCGCTGCTCATGCCCGTCCATCCGCACGACGCCACCGCCACGGATCTCCTGTTCCACGCGGCGGCGGTGACCATCGTCATCGCGGCGAACGGCCTGGCGGGCGGCCGGCTGCTCGGCCGGCACTCCGGGGCCGGCTAGGGCGTACCGGTCGAGGCGCCGGGCCGCGACCATGCGGCGTGAGCCGGTCTGCGGGCGCCGGCGTCCGGCGCGCTGGCCTCAGGCGGCGCTGGGATCGAGGCCCGGCCAGTCCACGATCCGGTCCGGCAACTCGTCCTCGGAGAATTCCTCCTCGTTGCCGGCGAGCCGGCCGCGGACCGAGATGCCCGCCTCGTGCACGCTCGCGGCCCGGCCGGAGATCAGGGGATGCCACGGGTAGAGCGGCTGCCCGTCGCGCACGAGCCGGTACGCGCAGGTCGGCGGCAGCCAGGCGATCGACCGCACCGCTTCCGGCGTCAGGCGCACGCAGTCGGGCACCCGCTTCTGGCGCCGCGCGTAGTCGCGGCACCGGCAGGTGAGGCCGTCGAGCAACGTGCAGCCGATATCGGTGTGATGGACCTCGCCGGTATCCTCGTCCTCGAGCTTCATCAGGCAGCACCGGCCGCAGCCGTCGCACAGGCTCTCCCACTCGGACGGGGTCATGGCTTCGAGCGTCTTGGTCCGCCAGAACGGCTCGACCGCCCCGCGGCGCGGCGCCTCGGGCTTGGGCATCGGGAAAGTCTCTCGGATGGGAAGCCGCCTCTCTGCCCGAGCCCGGGCACCGCTGCAAGCGTGGCCGCCGACGACCTCCATGCGACCGGATCGCACCGTCGTGCGTTACGCCCAAGCTCGTCCGCGGCGATTCGCGAGACTGCGCAGAGCCTCGCCGACGGTTCCGGATCCTGCTATGGACCTCGGATGCCGTGCGGTGGCGCAGGCGCAGGGTTCGTGTCCGCGGCGCGGGCCCTCGACCATCCGCCGCCAGGATCCGCCGCAGAGGCGCTCGACAAGCCGGGTTCGACATCGTGCGCCTGCCGACGCTCACCGAGATCAAGGTCCGCCTGGAACGCGCCGCGCTCGCCTTCGATGCCTGGGTCAATGCCAGCCTGTACGATGGCGGCCAGTCCACGGGCGAAGCCTACGAGCGCTTCCAGCGCGTCATGAGCCGGTTCGCCGTGCGCGGCTGGAAGCGCGTCGCCCTCGACCTGACGAGCGAGGGCGTCACCATCGGGACCGGGGGCGCTGTCCTGATGCTCGCCCTGGCTCAGCCCGCCTTCCAGCTGACGAGCGAGAACTGGCTCAAGCAGCAGGACCTCGCCGTCACCTTCCTCGACCGCTACGGCACCGAGGTCGGCCGCCGCGGCATCAAGCATGACGATTCGCTCAAGCTCGATGACTTTCCCGACATCATGATCAAGGCGCTGGTCTCCACGGAGGACCGGCGCTTCTACGAGCATTGGGGCATCGACCCGATCGGCACCCTCCGGGCGCTGGTCAACAACTCGCGCGGCGGCGGCGGCACGCAGGGCGGCTCCTCGATCACCCAGCAGCTCGCCAAGAACCTGTTCCTGACGAACGAGCGCTCCCTGGAGCGCAAGATCAACGAGGCGTTCCTGGCCCTGTGGCTGGAGAGCCACCTCACCAAGAACGAGATCCTGAAGCTCTACCTCGATCGCGCCTATATGGGCGGCGGCACCTTCGGCGCCGTGGCGGCGGCGGACTATTATTTCGGCAAGCCGCTCAAGGACATCAGCCTCGCCGAGGCCGCCATGCTGGCGGGCCTGTTCAAGGCGCCCACCAAGTACGCCCCGCACGTCAACCTGCCGGCGGCGCGCGCCCGGGCGGCGGACGTGCTGCACAATATGGTGGAGGCGGGCTTCGTCACCGAGGGCCAGATCCAGACGGCGCTCCGCAACCCGGCGACCCCGGTGACCCGCACCCGCGACATCACCGCCGACTATTACCTCGATTGGGCCTTCGGCGAGATCAAGGCCATGGCCGACGCGGGCAAGCTGCGCAGCGATCGTGTGCTGACCGTGAAGACGCCCCTCGACCTTGCCATCCAGAAGCGGGCCGACGAGGTCGTGGCCGACATCCTGCGCAAGTCCGGCGACGCCTACGACGTCGACGAGGCCGCGATGGTGATCCTCGACCCGGACGGGGCGCTGCGCGCCATGGTGGGGGGCGCCGATTACGGCGAGAGCCAGTTCAACCGCGCCACCGACGCCCTGCGCCAGCCCGGCTCGTCGTTCAAGCCCTACGTCTATTCGGCCGCGCTCGCCTCCGGCCTGTTCAAGCCCGACACGACGGTGGTCGACAGTCCCGTCTGCATCGGCAACTGGTGCCCGCAGAATTACGGCCGCTCCTATGCCGGCCGGGTGCCGATGTGGCTCGCGGTGGCGAAGTCGATCAACACGATCCCGATCAAGATCTCGATTTCCCTCGGCAAGGCCATGGGCATCAGTCACGAGGCCCGGGCCGCCAAGGCGGGCCGCGCAAAGATCACCGAACTTGCCCACAAGATGGGCATCACCTCGAACCTGATCGACACGGTGTCGATGCCGATCGGCTCGGACGAGGTGACGGTGATCGACCAAGCGGCGGGCTATGCGGTCTTCGCCAACGGCGGTTTCCGCGCCAAGCCCTACGCGGCCATCGAGGTGAAGAACTCGTCCGGCGAGGTGATCTACCGCCACGCCGACGAGGCGCCCGAGCGGGTGCTCTCGCCGCAGGTCGTGGCCGATATGAACTTCATGCTGAACAAGGTGGTCGAGGAGGGCACAGGCAAGCGGGCGCAGCTCGAGGGCGTGAAGGTGGCCGGCAAGTCGGGCACCACGAACGCCTACCGGGACGCGTGGTTCGTCGGCTACACGGGCAATTACGTCGGCGCCGTCTGGTTCGGGAACGACGATCACACCTCCACCAACAAGCTGACCGGCGGCTCGCTCCCGGCGCAGACCTGGCACGACATCATGGAGCCGGCCCATCAGGGCATCGAGATCAAGGGTCTGCCCGGCCTGAAGGACAGCCCGCGCGCCGCCCAGCAGCAGGCTTCCGGGGGCCCGACCGCCCCGATCGACCCCAATGCCAGCGCCTACGGCAAGCTCTCGCGCCGCTCCTTCGAGGTGATCAGCGGCCTGAACGGCCTGTTCCGCACGGTCGAGCGCGCCCCCGCAGAACCGGCTCCGGACGCACCCTCCGGAACCGGAGACGCGCGGAAGACCGGCAGGAAGCCCGGCGACCGGGCCGCGGTGCCGCCGTCCGGCCAGCTGCGCGAACTTGCCGAGGGCAGCCGCCCGGTCGGCGGCTTCACCGAGGTTCGGTGAGCGCATGAAGCTCACGATTCCCGACGCGTTCGGCCGCGTCTCCATGTCCGCCGGCGCCCCGCGCAGCCGCGCGGTCCGGTTCGTCCGACGGCTGTGGCGCAAGACTTCGATCGCCGGCCTTGCCGTCTACGCCCTGGCGCTGGGCGCCCTCCTGGGCCTCGCCAGCGCCGACTGGGCGACGAGCGGCGGCTATCCGTTCGGGGGCGTTCAGGTCGGTGCCTGGACCGCTTGGCCGCGGGCCGGCGCGGCGAATGCGGATCCTTACACCCGCGCCGTCAATGCCCGCCGGGGAGAGATCCCTCTGGCGGTCGGTGAGGGCCTGCTCCTGACGGCGGCGGTCGACGATGCCGGACAGGCGCTCGACGCCACCTGCACCTACCGGATCGGCGGCGCGACGCCGCCCGCCCGCGCCTGGACGATCACGGTGGCCGGCCGCGGCCCGCGCGATCCCGGCCGTGCGCCCCTGCGCGAGGGCTTCACCTCCACCGAAGTGCTGCGCGCGCCCGACGGGTGGTTCTCGATCGTGCTCGCGCCGGATGTGCAGCCCGGGAACTGGCTCCCGAGCCCGCGGGCGACCGGTCCGGTCCGGCTGGCGCTGCGCCTCTACGATACGCCGGTGGCCGCCAGCGTCGGGTCCCTCGACCGGAGTTCCGTGCCGGCCGTCACTCGCCTCGGATGCGCCTCGTGAGCCTGCGCTTCGTCTACGCCACGCTGATCGGCCTCGTGCTCGCCGGGATCGTCCACATCGCGGCGGTCCTGGCGATCCCTGCCCTCTCGGAAGCCGACGCCGTCTCGCGCGCCCGCACCAGCGAGAACCTGGACCATCCGCAGTCGATCTACACAGTTGCCACCGGTGACGACCCCTCCCCGCCCGAGGCATGGCTGCCGATCCCGGATCCGGCGGTGGCGGTGGGCGTCTGCGCCTACAACCTCGCGGACGGGCCCATGCGCGTCTCCGCCCGCACCGGTCCCCTGTCCCTGTCGCTCGCCGCGCATGCCCGCCGCGGGGCCTTCTACGCGGTGACCGACCAGGCCGCGGTCCGTGGCGCCCTCGACCTCGTCATCCTGACCCGCGCTCAGTACGACGAGGCGCTTGCGGACGACGACGAGAACGATCCGAGCCGCGACGTGCGCATCGTGGCGCCCGACACGCGCGGCTTCGTGGTGGTGCGGGTGATCGCCGGTCTCCCGAGCCAGCGTCCCGCCGCGAATGCCGCGGTCCAGGCCGTCTCCTGCACCACCGACACGTCGACGGACGATGCGCCGACGGGCAAGGACGCGCCCGGCAAGGACGCGCCCGGCAAGGATGGGCCCGGCAAGGGGACGGGACGCTAGCGGGACCGTCGAACGGGCTGGCTGCGTCGATCGACGTGCGGCGGCCCTCAGCCACCTTCGTCCGTTCGAAGATCCGCGGATCGTCCGCGTCTCCAGCACTAGGCGATCGGCCGGATGGACCTGCCCCTCTCCCTGACCCACGATCCGGACACGCGCGGGCCTGCACGTCGGCCACGCGGCCGATGTCGCGGCGGCACGGGCGCTGTCGTCGTCAGGATGGGGCGCGACCGCAGTCTCGGTCGTTCAATACTTGACCACCAGCGGCTCCGCCTGCGCGACCGGCACCGGGGGCGGCAGCGGAGCCGGTCCGAGGCCGCAGCGGGCCGCGGCATCCGGCGGGAGGAGCGGGTCGAGCAAGTTGCGGCGGGCGGCCAGCATCATGATGGACCGCTCGGCCGAGACCGATTCCGGTGCCGGCGCCGCGGCGAACAGGTGTTCCAGGGCGAAGCGGTAGCGCGCGAGCCGTAGGCCGGCCTCGAAGCGCACCCAGGCGATCAGGCAGCGATTCTCGGCGACCCGCTGGGCGGCCTCCAGCACGTCGGCGTTGTCGAGGGTCTTGGCGAAGGGCAGGCTGCGCAGACGCGCGGCATCGGCGTCGATGACGCGGGCGGCCAGCGCCACGAAGATCGGGATCAGCCGGGCATCGGCCGTGGCGTCGTCGCCGAGCTTCCGGTAGCGGGAGACCGGGGAGCGGGACGGCTCCGCCGTGAGGGCCTCGTAATAGGAACCGACTTCCTCGTAGCGCCAGGTCGGCGGGAGCACGTGGGCGCTGGCGAGGCCGAGCACCGCGTCCTGAAAGGCGGTGAAGCTGCTGGCGGGCTGGACGAATCGCCATGCGCGGTCGCGCAGGGCCTGCTCGTCGTCGGTGAGGCCGGATTCGAGCAGCAGGCGCCCGCGGTCTCGGGTGCTGAAGCTGCCTGTCGTATCGATGAGCCCGTTCCAGACCCCCGTACGCGGTCGGCCGAAATCGCCGCTCTGGGTGCAGGCTGCGAGCACGGCCAGTGCAGCGCCGACGGGGCCGAGGCGCATCGCTCGGCGGGCGCGGCCGAACGGCCGGCGATCCGGGGCTGACATGGGAGAACCGTCTGTGGCGGCGTGCGGCCGATGTGACATGGACCGCGACGTCCTCAGGACGCGAGGCGCTCGTAGCGCACGCCGAGGAACAGGAGGATCTCGCCGCGCCGCTCGCCGGAGCGCGGAATGCGGGAACTCCGACGCGCCTCTGCGCCCGGAAAGGGAATCAGGTCCGCGGACGCGGCCGGCGCAACTCTGCGGGACAGATCGGCGGCCGACTTCGACGAGCGGATTTCGCCGGTCTCCTGCGGCTTGAAAAGGGTCATGGTCTCCGGCTCCTGTCGGCGGTCCGAGCATCTGGCCCGGGCCCTTCGGAGGGCGTCGGCAAGGGCTACCGAAACAATCCAGCACGACGTGGTTAACGGAGTCTTTCCAGGCATCGGCGCCCGAAGAGCGCTCTGATGGGAGTTGGCGCGCGACTTGCGTGGCCTTCCGTGCCCATGGCGGGCGTTTCCTCCCTTCGACTTGAGGCCCCGTCCGATCCCGGACGGGGCCTTCTTATGTGGACCGTCGTGTCTTGTCGGACGCCGCCGCCGTGCGACCCGCGAGCCACACCGCGGCGAAGCGTGGTCGCGACGTTCCTGCGCGGAACCCCTCGGGACCTCCAACGCTTGCCTACCGCCCGGCCCGACCGATATGCCGGACGCGGGCGATTGCGGGACCGCCGCGTCGGTTCTCCGCCCGAGCGAGATTGAGGACACCGCTGAATGCGACTGGTTCCGGAACGATCCCTGCGCGCCGCCCGCCGCCGCGGGTTGGCTACTGCGGCGCTGGCGCTGTTCGCGCTGACGGCTGGCCCCGCCTATGCCCAGCGCGAGGACCAAGGCCTGCAGCTTGGCTGCGCGAACGACTATTTCCGCCTCTGCGCGGGCGTCGACCCGAACAGCCAGGACGCGGATCGCTGCATGATGCGCAACCGCAAGCGCCTGTCTCCCGAATGCCGGTCGGCGATCGGCGACTACGACAAGCGCACGGGCAGCAAGTCTCTGTCCGACGATTGAGATTGCCGCATCCGGTTGTGATGTCCGCCGTTGGCGAGGGGCGTTTGGTATGAGCCTGACCGTCGCGGTTCAGATGGACCCGATCCAGAATATCCGGATCGCGGGTGACACGACCTTTGCCCTGCTGCTGGAGGCCCAGCGGCGGGGGCATACGCTCGTCTACTACACGCCGGACCGGCTCTCGATGCAGGGCCGGCGCGTCACCGCGCGGGTCGAACGTCTGACCGTACAGGACGTCGAAGGCGCGCATTACACTCTGGCGCCACCGGAGCGGCTCGACCTGGCCGAGGCGGACGTGGTGCTGATGCGCCAGGATCCGCCCTTCGACATGGCCTACATCACGGCCACCCACATGCTCGAGCGGATCCATCCGGAGACCCTCGTGGTCAACGATCCCTTCGAGGTGCGCAACGCGCCCGAGAAGCTGTTCGTCCTCGATTTTCCCGAGTTGATGCCGCCGACCCTGATCAGCCGCGACAAGGCGGAGATCGAGGCCTTCCGGCTGGAGCACGGGACGGTGGCGATGAAGCCGCTGCACGGGCATGGCGGCGCGGCCGTGTTCAAGGTCACCGAGAAGGATCCGAATTTCGGCTCGATGTTCGACCTGTTCGCCACGACCTTCCGGGAGGCCTGGGTGGTGCAGCGTTACCTCGACCGGGTCACGGAGGGCGACAAGCGCATCATCCTGGTCGACGGCGTCCCCATGGGCGCGGTCAACCGCGTCCCGGCGGCCAACGACATCCGCTCCAACATGGTCCGCGGCGGGGCCGCCTCCGCCTCCGAGCTGACCGACCGCGAGCGCGAGATCTGCGCCACGATCGGGCCCGAGCTGGCGCGGCGGGGCCTGATCCTGGTGGGGATCGACGTGATCGACGGGCACCTCACCGAGATCAACGTCACCTCGCCCACCGGCATCCGGGCGATACAGCGGCTCGGGGGCCCCGACCTGTCCGTCGCCGTCTGGGATGCGATCGAGGCCCGGATCGCGGCACGCAAGGGCGTGTGACGGCGCGCGGTCTCAGGTCTCCGCGCGCGGCGTCGCGCTGAGTTCGGCCCAGTCGAACTCCTCCTCCAGCAGGAAATAGGCGTCGTCGCCGATCCGGCCCTGGCGGCGCAGGGCGAGCACCGCGTCGCGGGCGGCCTCGACGGCTTGGCGCCGGGCGGCGTCCGCCGGCAGGCTCTCCGGCGCCAGGCCCTCGTCGTGCGCCTCCGCCTCCGCGAGGGCTGCGCGGAACTCGGCGCGCAGCGCGTCGGTCGCCGGCGCGTCCTCCGCATCCGCGAGGCTGTCGAGGGCGGCCTTGTAGGCCGCCGCCCGGGCCCGGCCCGTCTCACGCCCCACGGGGTCGTCGTCCTCGAGCCGCAGATGGGCGAGCAGCGGCCGCAGGGTCAGGCCCTGAACGATCAGGGTTCCGAGCACCGTGACGAAGGCGGCGACGACCACGAGATCCCGGTGCGGGAACTGGGCAGGCAGCGCCAGGGCGGCCGCCACGGTGACGATCCCGCGCATGCCCGCCCAGGACAGGGCGATGCCCGGCCCCAGCCGCGCCGGAACTCCGGCTTGGCGGAGGCCGAATTCGCGGATCCCAGTGGTCGGCAGGACCCAGGCGAGGCGGGTCACCACCACGGTGGCGAAGGTCGCGCCCGCGAGGATCAGGGCCTGCCACGCATCCGCGCCGCTCAGCCGCTCCTGGATCGGGTCGATCTGGATGCCGATCAGCACGAAGGCCAGGACGTTGAGCACGAACACCGCCGTATCCCAGACGGCGTAGGAGATCACCCGGGCCCGGGGCGCGGTGACGCCGGGGGCCCGGCGGGCGACCGTCACCGCGAAGGTCACGATGGTCAGGACCCCCGACAGCTCGAGCCGCTCCGCGGCGAGCCAGATCCCGAAGGCGGCGACGAATTGCATCACGATCGCGCTCGCCGGGTCGGTCACGCGCCGGGTCACGGCCACGAACAGCAGGCCGAGGCAGGGGCCGACGACGAGGCTCGCGACGACGCCCAGGAGGAACGCCGGCGCCACCTCCGCCGGGTGGAAGGTGCCGGCCATCGCGGCCGTCACGCCGAGCCGGTAGATCAGCAGCGAGGCCGCGTCGTTGAGCAGGCTCTCGCCACGCAGGATCGTGGCGAGCCGGTGCGGCATCGGCGCGTGCTTGAGCACCGCCAGTGCCGCCACGGCGTCGGGCGGCGCGACCACGGCACCGAGCACGATGCAGGCGGAGAGCGGCATGTCCGGGACGACGAGCCGCGCCACGACCGCGACGGCGAGCGTGGTCACCGCCACCGCCCCGACCGCGAGCCCGGCCACCGCGCGCCAGTTCTCCTTCAGATCCCGCACGGAGGCGTCGAAGCCGGCATCGAGCAGGACCGGAGCCAGGAACAGCGCGAGCGCCAGTTCGGGATCGAGCCGCAGGTTCGGGACGCCGGGGACGAAGGCGAGGCCGACACCGCCCAGCGCCAGGAAGGCCGGATATGGCGCCCCGAGCCGACGTGCGACACCGGCCAGGAGGACGGCGCCGAACAGGACGCCGACGACCCACTCGAAGACTAACATGCTGCTGAAAGAGGCGGAGCCCCGGGACCGTTCCGGGGCCCACGGTCGCAGGCCGGCTCAGTACTGCACGGTGGCGCGTACCCCAAGCACCGCCGCGTTGCGCAGCCGGCGGCCGTCCGGACCGGCGATGCCGGCGCCCGGCCGGATGACGTATTGCGCGTCGGGCTGAACCGTGAAGCCCGGCACGACCACGGCCTGATAGGTCGCCTCGATCACCGCCTCGGCGCGGCGGCGGGGCATCGGCATGCCCGAGTAGAGGATCGTGTCCCGGTCGGCCCGCTGGGCCTCGTTGCTGATGCGCGCGTAGGCGACGCTGAGGCCGATCGTGTCGTCGTCGCGCCCGTCGAACAGGCCCTTGTAGGCCAGCCCGGTATCCACGTAGGCATCGATCAGGCTGGAGCGGGTGGGCGACCACGCGGCACGCACGAAGAAGCCGAGGCCCTCGTCGTCCTTGCCGGATTCCCGGTAGAGGGTCTGGTCGTAGATCGCGTAGAGGCCGGCATTGCCGCGCACCGGCCGGCCGATCCCGGTGGCGTTCGGGTCGGCGAGCGGCACGCCGGTGATGTCGAAGCGCAGGCTGTCGAACCGGCCGAAATGCTGCCAGCCGCCCAGGGTGATGTCGCCGGGCAGGCCCCGGGAACCGGGCGCGATGTTGTACGCGTAGGTGGCCTCGGCGATGATCAGGGCCGGATCGCGCAGGCGGAAATTGGTGCCCGTCCGGTCGAGGCGCTGCGCCTCCGGATCGTCACCCGGACGGTTCGCACCGGCCGGATCACCGTCGTAGAGCCCGACCTGCAGGGAAAAGCCG
This sequence comes from Methylobacterium sp. XJLW, assembly GCF_003254375.1. Lineage (NCBI taxonomy): Bacteria > Pseudomonadati > Pseudomonadota > Alphaproteobacteria > Hyphomicrobiales > Methylobacteriaceae > Methylobacterium > Methylobacterium sp. XJLW. The sequence continues at coordinate 5,804,279 of NZ_CP016429.1, forward strand.
TTGCCCGGCACGTATTTGGCCCGGATCGCCGGGGCTGCGAGCGGGTAGGCCGGCCCGCCGCTCGGCAGGTCGAGCCCGGTGATGACCGGCCAGCCGAAGGTCGAGTTCACGAACAGCGTCGCGGTCTGGCTGACGAAGAACTCGGTGTCGGCAGCCTGCTGCCCGATCCGGATCCCGAGCTGGCCGTCCATCAGGCTCTGGTCGAACCAGAGCACGTAGAGCCGCGTGGACGGCAGCGCCTCGATGACGCTCGTGGTCAGCAGGTTGCCGACATAGTAGCGCGACAGGCCGGTGCCGTGGATGAAGTAGGCGTTGGCATGGATCGTGGCGCCTTGCCAGCCCGCCAGCCGGTCGAGGTCGAGGTTGAGGCGCAGGTTGAGGCGATCCTCGACGATCGCACCCTGTCTAAGGCCGCCAACCGGATTGCCGAGCACGTCGGCGATGTAGGTCAGGCTGTACGCGATGCCCCGTTCCTTCAGGACCGGGCGGATCCCGAGCGGGTCGCCGAGCGGGCCGAGAGAGGGCTCCACCGAGCGGACATAGCCGCCCGAGGCCTGGCTGGTGGTCTCCGGCTGCGAGACCGAGATGCGCGGATCGGCGCCCGCGCCCTCGTACACGGTCCGCGTCTGGGCCGCAGCGGGAAGGGTCGACAGGCCGAGGGCCAGCCAGGACATGAGTTTGCAGGACATCGGCCGCTTCTGGGCGACAGCACACGCGCAGCATAGCATGGCCCGCCGCCCGTATGCGCTTGGTCTTTGCAGGAGGCGTCGCCTCGCCTAACCCTGCGGCCGGTACACCACAGGACCGTCGATGCCCGAGACCCCCGTCTTCACGTCCGCCGCCGTCGCCGCACCCCACAGCCTCGCCGCCCAGGCCGGCCAGACCGTCCTCGCCCAGGGGGGCAACGCCATCGAGGCGATGGTGGCGATGGCCGCCTCCATCGCGGTGGTCTATCCGCACATGAACGGCATCGGCGGCGACGGGTTCTGGCTGGTGCGCGAGCGGGGCGGCCGGGTGCGGGGCATCGAGGCCTGCGGCCCGGCCGGGCGTCTCGCCACGATCCCCCGCTACCGCGAGAAGGGCTACGACGCGATCCCCGCGCGGGGACCCGACGCCATGGTCACGGTGGCGGGCGCGGTGGGCGGCTGGCGCCTCGCCCTGGAGCTGGCGCGGGCGCTCGGCGGCCGCCTGCCCCTGGAGACGCTCTTCGCCGACGCGATCGGTCAGGCCCGAGCCGGCGTCGCGGTCTCGCCCTCGGAGGCACGCTACGTGCCACAGGAACTCGACACGCTCCACGACGCGCCAAACTTTGCGGCAACCTTCTTGAAGGACGGCAAGCCCTATCCCGCCGGAGAGACCCGCGCGCTGCCCCGCCTCGCCGATACCCTGGAGCAGCTCGCTCATGCGGGGCTCGGCGACTTCTATCGCGGCGATATCGGCCGGGAGATCGCCGCCGACCTGGAGCGCCTCGGTGCGCCGGTCACCCGGGCGGATCTGGAGGCCTTCGCGGCGGTGGAGCGGGCGCCCCTGTCGATCCGGCGCCGCGACGCGACGCTCTACAACTTCCCGCCGCCGACCCAGGGGCTCGCCGCCCTGCTGATCCTCGGGATCTTCGACCGGCTGAATGTCTCCGAGCCCGAACGCACGGCCCATTATCACGGGCTGATCGAGGCGACGAAGCGGGCCTTCGCGATCCGCGACCGGGTGGTCACCGATTTCGCCCGCCTGCGGCACGACCCCGCCGCCTTCCTGACCCCGGAACGGCTGGCCCGCGAGGCCGCGCTGATCGACATGGGTCGCGCAGCCCGGGTGCCCCTGCCCGATCCGGGTCACGGCGACACGGTCTGGATGGGCGCGATCGACAAGGACGGGCTTGCCGTCTCCTACATCCAGTCGGTCTACTGGGAGTACGGCTCCGGCACGGTGCTGCCCGCCACCGGCATCTGCTGGCAGAACCGGGGCATGTCGTTCTCCCTCGACCCGAAGGCCGTGAATCCCCTGGAGCCCGGTCGCCGCCCCTTCCACACGCTGATCCCGGCGCTCGCCGCCTTCGACGACGGCCGTGTGATGAGCTACGGCAGCATGGGCGGCGACGGGCAGCCGCAATTCCAGGCCCAGATCTTCACCCGCTACGCCGATTACGGGATGTCGGTGGCCGATGCCGTCGACGCGCCGCGCCTGCTCTACGGGCGCACCTGGGGGGCGCCCTCGCTCAGCGTGAAGGTGGAGGACCGGTTCGATTCGGCCTGCATCGCGGCCCTCGGCCGACTCGGCCACGAGATCGAGGAACTGGGCGGACCCTACATCGACTCGCTCGGGCACGCGGGCATGCTGGTCCGCCATCCCCGGAACGGTCGGATCGAGGCGACCCACGACCCGCGCTCGGACGGCGGCGCCCTGGGACTCTGAGAGAACGCGCCGCCCGCCCGGCGGCGCGGGATGCCGGCTCAGCCCGCCTGAACGAGCCAGCAGGCGGCGCGCAGGCGCACGGCGCCACCCGCCGCGTGCCGCGCGAGGGCCGCCGCCACGGCCGCCTCGGCCCGCGCCCGGAGATCCGGTGCGGCCTCGCGGACGAGGTGGGAGCTGGGGCCGAGGTTCAGGGAGACGTGGGTGGCCGCCGCGGTCGCCGCCGTGTCGGTCTCGCCCTGACCGACGACGATGTCCCGGTCGAGCGCGTCGCAGGTCACGCCGGCGAACCCGGCGGCGCGCAGGAGCGCGACCAGCGGGTCGGGGTCGGAGAAGCGGAAGGGCCCCGGCGTGTCGGGCTGCGGCGGAGGCGGGGGCTCCGGCAGGAGCGGAAGCACCGCGTCGCGCGGCACGCTCACCCAGTGATTCTCGGGCAAGGTCCGCCAGCACAGGAAGGTCAGCCGGCCGCCCGGCTTGAGCATCCGGCGAATGTTGGCGAAAGCGCCGGCGGAATCCGGGAAGAACATCACGCCGAAGCGCGACAGGATCCCGTCGAAAGGACCGAGATCGGCCGTCCCGACATCCGCCTCCACGAACCGGATCGGGGCGGTGCGTGCAACCTCCGCGGCGGCGCGGTCCCGCGCCACGGCGAGCAGCGGCGCCGAGATGTCGGCCCCCGTGACGCCGCCGCCGGGCCCGACCCTGCGGGCGGCCTCCAGGGTCGTGGCCCCCGCACCGCAGCCGATATCGAGCACCGTGTCGCCGGGAGCGAGGGGCGTGCGGGCGAACAGCGCCTCCGTCAGCGGGAGGAACATCGCGTCGAGGACGGCCTGATTGCGCGCCCAGCGCGTGCCGACCTCGCCGTTCCAGTATTCGGTCTGGGTGATGCCGCCCGCCATGCTCCCTCCGTCAGACCGTGGTCGTGGCCACGGACAGCTCGGGCTTGTGGTTCAGGGTCTGGAACACCACGCAGTAGCGCTCGGTCAGCTTCAGGAGCTGCGCCAGCTTGTCCTCCGGCGCGTCGGTATCGAGTTCGAAGAACAGGCGGATGCTGCGGAAGCCCACCGGCGCCTCCTTGTCGACCCCGAGGGTGCCGCGGAAATCGAGGTCGCCCTCGGCGCTGACCGTGCCGGCGCGCAGCGGGATCTCCAGGGCTGTGGCCACGGCCTTGAGCGTCACCCCCGCGCAGGCGACCAGCGCCTCCAGCAGCATGTCGCCCGAGCACAGCTCCGCCCCCGAACCGCCCGTCGCCGGATGGAGCCCGGCCTCCGCGATGGCGCGGCCCGTCTCGACCTTGCAGGCGATCTTGGTGTCGTCCAGCGTGCCCCTGGCCTTCAGTGTGATGACCGCCGCGTCCGGTGCGGTGCGGTACTTGTCCTTGATCGGAGCCTGGAGGGCTCGCAGCGTGGTGGCGTCCATGGCGTCGTCCTCTCAATTCCGGATCTGACCCGCTTCTCGGCGGCGGGCCGGCCGGAGCGTTCCGGCTCCGTCAGGCGCCCGGTATAGGTGCGCGCCACGCGGACGGGAAGCGGTTCTCAGGCGCGCCCGGTGAGGACGGCCACTGCTTCCGCGAGGGCGTCGACCTGGGCCTCGTCGTGGGCGGCCGAGAAGGCCACCCGCAGCCGCGCGGTCCCGGCCGGCACGGTCGGAGGGCGGATCGCCACCACCAGGAATCCCGAGGCCTCCAGCGCGGCCGAGATGTCGAGCGCCGCCTGCGCCTCGCCGACCAGGACCGGCACGACGGCGCTCTCGGCCTCCGGCAGGCCCAGACGGGCGGTGAAGCGCCGGGCGAGGGTCAGCGGTCGGGCACGCCGGTCGGGCTCCGCCTCCAGGATCGTCAGCGCCTCCAGGGCGGCGGCGGCCGAGGCCGGAGGCAGGCCGGTGGTGTAGACGAAGCTGCGGGCGCGGCTCGTCATCAGGTCGATGACCGGGCGCGAGGCGCAGAGATAGCCGCCATACGAGCCGAGCGCCTTCGACAGGGTGCCCATTTCCAGCGGCGCCCGCGGCCCGTCCTCGACCACGCCGATGCCGTGGGCGTCGTCCACCAGCGTCCAGGCGTCGAAGGTCTCCGCGATGCCCAGGATGTCGCCGAGCGGCGCCCGGTCGCCATCCATGCTGAAGACCCGCTCGGTGAGCACCAGGGCGCGCCCGTAATGGGGGCGGTGCTCCGCGAGCTGGGCCGCGAGGTCGCCGGGATCGTTGTGGCGGAACGTCAGGACCCGCGCGCCCGTCAGCCGCGCGCCGGCCCACATGCAGGCATGGGACAGCGCGTCCAGCAGGACGAGGTCGCCCCGCCCGGCCAGCGCCGGGGTAATGCCGAGATTGGCGAGATAGCCGCTGCCGAAGACCAGGGCGGCCTCCGTGCCCTTGTGGCGCGCGAGGCCGTCCTCCAGCGCGCCGAGATACGGATGGTCGCCGGTCACGAGCCGCGACCCGCCCGACCCCGCACCGTGGCTCGCGACGGCCGCCTGAGCCGCCGCGATCACCCGCGGGTGATGCGAGAGGCCGAGGTAATCGTTGCAGGAAAAGGAGACGAGCGTCCGGCCCCGTCGTGCCGCCGCGGCGCCGGAGCCGCGCTCCGTCGGAACCAGCGTGCGGCGCAGGCGACCGGCCTCGAGGGCTTCGAGTTTCCCGGTGGCGAAGGCGTCGAGGCTGTCCATGGGGATGGGGATGGGCGATGCCGCGGCGGCAAAGTCAAGCGGCGGGTGCCGGACTCTTGACCCCCGTCCGAGGGGCTTCCATGCCGGACGCATGACCCTCGAAACGCCCGCAGGCCATCTCTGGCGGCCCTACACGCAGATGCGCCTCGCCCCGCCGCCGCTGGAGGCGGTCGCGACGCATGGCACCCGCATCCGCCTCGCCGACGGCCGCGAACTCGTGGACGGCATCGCCTCCTGGTGGACCGCGGTGCATGGCTACAATCACCCGCACATAGCGGGCGCTGTCGCCGACCAGCTCGCGCGCATGCCCCACGTGATGTTCGGCGGCCTCACCCATGCGCCGGCGGAGACGCTGGCGCGCCGGCTCGCCGCCTTGCTGCCGGGCGATCTCGACCACGTCTTCCTCAGCGATTCGGGCTCGGTCGCCGTGGAGGTCGCGCTCAAGATGGCGGCACAGATGTGGATCAACCGCGGGGTGGGCGGCCGGACGAAGGTCCTGGCGTTCCGGGGCGGCTATCACGGCGACACGATGGGGGCGATGTCGGTCTGCGACCCCGAGGAGGGCATGCATCGCCGCTTCGGTGCCTACCTGCCGAGCCAGATCTTCTGCGACCTGCCGCGAAGCGCGGCCGAGACCGCGGCGCTCGACGCGGCCCTCGCGTCTCATCGCGATACCCTTGCGGCGGTGATCGTCGAGCCGCTGGTCCAGGGTGCGGGCGGGATGCGGATGCACCCGCCTGAGGTGGTCGCGACGATCGCCGGGCTGGCGCGCCGGCACGGATTGCCGCTCATCGCCGACGAGATCTTCACCGGCTTCGGGCGCACCGGCAGCCTGTTCGCCTGCGAGCAGGTGGGAATCGTGCCCGACATCGTCTGCCTGTCGAAGGCCCTTACGGGCGGCACGATGGCGCTCGCCGCCACGGTCGCCCGCACGGAGGTGTTCGCGGCGTTCTGGTCCGAAGACCCCGCGGCCGCGCTGATGCACGGCCCGACCTTCATGGCCAATCCCCTGGCCTGCGCAGCGGCCAATGCCAGCCTCGATCTGTTCGAGGCGGAGCCACGGCTGATCCAGGCCCGCGCCATCGCGGCCCGTCTCGCCGAGGGGCTGGAACCCCTGCGGCGGGTGCGCGGCGTGGCGGATGTCCGGGTACTCGGTGCCATCGGAGCGGTGCAGTTCGCCCGTGCGCCCGACTTGGCCGTCCTCAAGGCGCGATTGCTCGCCCGCGGCGTCTGGGTCCGGCCGTTCGGCGACATCGTCTATCTCACCCCCGCCCTCACGATCGATGCAGCGGATCTCGACCGGCTGATCGAGGCGGTCGCCGCGGTGGTGACCGAGCTGGCGCCCGGATCGGCATGACGACCGGGCGTTCCACATTCCCGTGAGCCGTCTCCGCGGGCGCCTGCAACCCGTGACCGTTTCTGCCGTTGGGCCTACGGCTGGAGATGCGTGCGGCGGCCCGCGCGGCCGGACGCTGCCAAAGGGAGTACACAGTGGCGAGCGAGCAGACGGGTTCGAGCGGCGATCGGCCGGTAATCCTCCTCGTCGAGGACGAGGCGCTGACGATCATGGACCTCGGGGACGTGCTGGAGGAAGGCGGCTACGACACCGTTCAGTGCGCCTCGGCCGAGCGCGCGCTGAGCATCCTGCAGGCGCGCCCGGACATCTGCGGCCTGGTCACGGACGTGCAGCTGTCGGGAAAGACCGACGGGTTCGATCTGGCGAGTTCCGTGGCCGAGGCGCGGCCGCAACTGCCGATCCTGATCGTCTCCGGGCGCGCGGCCCCGGATCCGGCCCGCATGCCCGAGCATGCCGAGTTCATCGCCCGGCCCTGCACCGGCGAGGATATCCTGGACCGTCTTCAGCGCCTCATGCACTGCTGATCCGACCTTCACGTCGGCCCCGTCATCGCACCGTCACCGGCCAGCGCCACACGGACCGGAGCGGCCGCGTGACGGGGGTGGACGGTGCAGTTTCAGGATCGTCCGGCGGCCGCCGGCATTAATTCGGACGCTCCGGTGGGCGACAAGCAGAAGCGCGATCATCAGGACGAAGCTGCGGCCGTGCTCGGCCACACGTCCAAGAAGATGCGGCCGCCCGGCGTCCGCAGCGTCGGTTGGGCGCTGGTGCAGGCGGCGCGCCTGCACCGCGCCCGCACCGGCGACCGGCTGGCCAAGCTGGGGCTTTTCGCCGGCCAGGAGCAGGTGGTGCAGGCGCTGGCCGCGGCCGGCACCATGACCATGGGTGATCTCGCGGCGCTGCTGCGAGTGCGGCCGCCCACCGCGTCCAAGACCGTGACGCGGCTCGCGGCCCTCGGCATCGTCGAGCGCCGGGCCGAGTCGGGCGATGGCCGCGTGGTCCGGGTTCAGCTCACGGAAGCCGGCATGGCCAAGGCCGAGGCGATCGAGCGGATCCAGGAAGAGGTCGAGGCCGAGTTGCTCGACCACCTCGACAAGACCGACCGCCGGCGCCTGCGCAAGCTCCTGCGCAAGGCCGCCCGCGGCCTCGCCGAGGCAGCCGGTGCCTCCGGTCAGGTGACGGAGGCCGATGCCGAGATCGAGGCCGAGGACGAGACGGAGGGCCTGCCGGCCTGACCGGCGGGGCTCAGGCCGCAGCCCGGCGCCAAGCCGGGAACGGATCCGGCAGTTCGCGGTAGGGCGCGGGATCGAAAGGTGCGCGATCCGGGCCGGTGTCCACGAGGCAGGCATCGAGCGCGGCGATGAGCGCGGCGCGGTCCATCCCGGATCCGATGAAGACCATTTCCTGGCGCCGGTCGCCCCAGACCTCGCTCCAGACCGTATGCAGGCGCTCCCGGAACTCGGGCGCCTCCGGCCAGCGCCGCCGCGGCACCGCCGACCACCAGAACCCCATCGCGGAGACCCTGGCCACGGCCCCCGCCAGGGAGAACTCGCCGACCCAATCCGGCCGCGTCGCCAGCCAGAAATGGCCCTTCGCCCGGATCAGGCCCGGCCAGGTGGCGTTGACGAAGGCGTTGAAGCGCTCGGGGTCGAAGGGGCGCCGGGCCCGGTAGACGAAGGAGGCGATGCCGTATTCCTCGGTCTCCGGTACGTGCGCGTGGGCGCCGTAGAGTTCCTTGAACCAGAGCGGGTGCTGCTGCGCCTTCTCCTCGTCGAACAGGCCGGTGTCGAGGATTTCCGCGAGCGGCGCACGTCCGTGTTCGGTCTCGAGGATGCGGGCGTCGGCGTTCAGGCCGCGCACCACCGAGCGGACCAGCGCGAGATGCTCGGGTGAGACGTCGTGCGCCTTGTTGATCACCACCACATCGGCGAACTCGATCTGCTCCACGAGCAGGTCCACGAGCGTGCGCGTATCCTCGGCGCCCGCGGTCTCGCCGCGCTCACGCAGGAACGCGGCCGAGCCGTAATCCTTCAACAGGTTCACCGCGTCGACCACGGTCACCATCGTGTCGAGCCGGGCCAGATCCGACAGGGAGCGGCCCGCCTCGTCCCGGAACGAGAAGGTCGACGCGATCGGGAGCGGTTCGGCGATGCCGGTGCCCTCGATCAGCAGGTAATCGAACCGCCCGGTCTCCGACAGGCGGCGGACCTCGGCGAGCAGATCGTCGCGCAGGGTGCAGCAGATGCAGCCGTTGGTCATCTCGACGAGGGTCTCGTCCGTCCGGGACAGGTCGGCTCCGCCCGCGCGGACGAGGTCGGCATCGATGTTGACCTCGCTCATGTCGTTCACGATCACCGCCACCCGGCGGCCGTCGCGGTTGTTCAGAACATGATTGAGCAGCGTCGTTTTGCCGGCTCCGAGAAAGCCGGACAGGACGGTGACGGGCAGGCGGCGATCGGGCTGTGTCATGCCGCAATCAAAATGTTATAACATTTCAAAGTCAAGGCGGTGAAACGCTCCGCAGCGGCGGGACCCGGCGAAGCTGTTGCAACGATGTAACGTTTCTCAAGCGTGTCGGGATGGCGCGGGATTACACCTTGCACCGGACCCGAGGTCCGCGACACTGAAACAGTATAACACTATGTGAGTCTCCATGTCCCGCCTGCGTCGCCTCCGCTTCCTTGCCGGCACAATGCTGTCCTCGACCGTCTGCACCGGCATGCTGGCTCCGTCGGTTGCCCGGGCCCAGCAGGCCGTCACCCTCGACGAGATCAGCGTCACCAGTCCGAGCCCGATCCAGGCCCCGCGCACCGCGCCGATCGCCGACGCGGCGGTCCCGATCGGCGTTCTGCCGGTGGCGACCAACACCTTCTCCCCCGTCACCGTGGTCACCCAGGAGCAGATCGCGCGCGATCAGCCCCGGACCCTGGGCGACGCCCTGTTCGACAGGCCGGGCATCTCCGGCACGTCCTACGCCCCGGGCGCGGCCTCACGGCCGATCATCCGCGGTCTCGACAATGCCCGGGTGCGCATCCAGGAGAACGGCATCGTCAACGGCGGCGTGTCCGACCTCGGCGAGGACCACGCCGTGCCGGTGAATCCGCTGGTGGCCGACCGGATCGAGGTGATCCGCGGCCCCGCGACCTTGCGCTACGGCTCCGGCGCCATCGGCGGCGTAGTCTCGGCGGACAACAACCGGGTGCCGACTTTCATTCCGGCGAACGGGGTGCAGGGGCAGGTGACCACCGGCTTCTCCAGCGTGGACAACGGCCGTCTCGGGGCCGCCACGGTGGATGCCGGCGGCGATGGCATCGCGGTCCACGCCGACGGCTTCAAGACGGCCAACGACAGCTACGCGATCCCCGGCGGGATCCAGCGCAATTCCTACAACGAGTCGCAGGGCGGCGCGGTCGGCATCTCGGCGATCGGCGACCGCGGCTTCGTCGGCATCTCCTTCAGCCACTACGACGCCATCTATGCGATCCCCGGCGGCGTGGCGGAGCAGGACCGGACCCGGCTGACCCCGAACCAGGACCGCGTCCTGTCGCGGGGCGAGTACCGGCCCCTCGACGGTCCGTTCGAGGTGATCCGCTACTGGGCGGGCTACTCGGTCTACCGCCACAACGAGGTCGGCATCGGCGAGGACGGGATCGAGGGCGTCCAGGCGATCTTCAAGAACCGGGAGGCCGAAGGGCGCCTGGAACTCCAGCACGTCCCGGTCTTCACGGATCTCGGCAAGCTCACCGGCGCGCTCGGCTTCCAGTCGGACCGGCGTGTGATCAACACGCAGCTCGAATCGTTCCTGCCCAAGACCGAGTCCCGTGCCAACGCGGTCTACCTGTTCGAGGAGCTGGAGCTGCGTCCGGGCACGCGTCTGCAGGCGGCCGGGCGCTACGAGGTCGATCGGCTGTCGAGTACGGCCGCGCAGTTCCCCAGCGATTACGTGCCCGTCGACGGGCAGGAGCCGTTCCAGTACGCCCGGACCCGCCGCTTCGCGCCGAAGAGCGCCAGTATCGGCGCCCTGCAGGATCTGCCCTACGGCTTCGTGGCGAGCCTCACCGGCTCCTATGTCGAGCGCGGACCCACCGGCTACGAGCTGTTCTCGCAGGGGCCCCACGACGCCACCGCGACCTTCGAGATCGGCAACCCGAACCTCAAGAAGGAGCGCGCCCGGACCGTCGAGGCCAGCATCCGGCGGGCCGAGGGACCCTTCCGCCTCGACGCCACCGGCTACTTCACGCGCTATACCGGCTTCATCTACCGCAACTACACGGGGCTGACCTGCGACGACGACTTCGCCTCCTGCGGTGTCGGCACCGACAACCGGCAGATCGTCTATCAGCAGCAGAACGCGACCTTCTACGGCGCCGAGATCATCGGCCAGTACGACCTCCTGCCGGTGGGCAACGGCTTCGCCGGCATCGAGGGGCAGTTCGATTTCGTCCGCGCTCAGTTCGACAACGGCACCAACGTGCCGCGCATCCCACCCTACCGGCTCGGCGGCGGCGTCTACCTGCGGGCCGACGGATGGTTCGCGCGGGTGAACCTCATCCACGCCTTCAGCCACGACGCCACGGCGGTCTACGAGACGCCCACGCCCGGCTACGACGACCTGCGGGCCGAGCTGAGCTACACCAAGGCGGTCGATCCCGCGGTCTACGGGGCGAGCGCGATCACCCTCGGCGTCCAGGGCCGCAACCTCCTGAACGACGACATCCGCAACTCGACCTCGTTCAAGAAGGACGAGATCCTGCTGCCGGGGCGGAACGTGCGGCTGTTCCTGACGGCGCGGTTCTGAACGCTGCGGCCGCCACGGCGCCGTCCTTGCGCGAGCGGCGAAGCCATCCAGGGCTGCGCCGGACGTCGCGTTGTCGGCGGGCACCGGGTCACTGCGCTTTCGGCGTGACGACCAAGCGGGCGTGATCGGCCGCGTCGGGCACCGGGAGCCTCGGCCGGCCTCTTAGGCCGACAGAACGCGGCGCAGGCGGCGCCAGCCCGCGACCAGACCGGTGACCGCGATCCCCGCCGCCAGGAGGTTCAGGACCCATTGGGCGGCATCGTGGAGCGAGCGGTTGCCGCTGAGCCCCGGCAGATCGAGGCGGTGCGCGGCGTCGAACAGCCAGCGGTTGATGCGGCCGGAGCGATCCAGGCGCTGGAGGATGGTCCCGTCCCGGGGATCGACGTGGAGCCACGTGGCGTCCGGATCAGCGAAGCGCAGGCGCAGCACCGGAAGCGGCCGTGGGTCGATCCCGTGCGGATACCAGTACAGGTCGTAGGCGGTCAGGGTCTCTGCCGTCCGTAATCCGCCGGGCAGGGCCGGACCGGCGGCCCGCGCGAGCGCGGCGGCATCGAGGAGCGTGCCGTCATCCGCCCTGCGGCTCCGGGCTCCCGCCGGTGTGTCGGCGACGATCCACCAGGACCCGCCGATGGCGGCGAAGCGCAGCGCGCGGGTTCCGGCCTCTGCGAAGCCCCGCAGGGCTCCGGCGTCGAGGCCGAGGGGGGCGGGCTGTCCGGCATAGGCGGCGCGGATCTTGGCGGGCGCAGCGTTCGACGAGAACCAGCGGTTCGGGTTCATCGAAATCCAGCCGCTGAGGATGAAGGTGCTGAGTCCGATTCCGCCCGCGAGGCCGAACAGGTGGTGCCAGCGTGCGAGACCGCGATAGGGCGTGACGGCCCCGCCCGCGTAGCGGCGGCGGAGGCGCAGGCGCCAGATCCCGATCGCGAGGCCGCTCAGCGCCCCGAGGGCGGCGAAGCCGGACAGCCAAAGCAGGACCGTCCGCCACAGATCGGCCCGGGCGCGCAGCGGCGTCAGGTAGATCCAGTGCGCCACGGCGCCGGCCCAGTTCCAGCCGCGCTCGAAGCGGGTCGTGTCGAGGGCGACCTCGCCGGTGACCTGAGACACGTAGAGCTCGGTCCCGGCCGCATCGTCGAGGACGACCTTCAGGAATGGCCGGAGCGGGTCGTACCGGGCCGTGACGGTCCACTGGTCCCGCTCGACCGGATCGACATGTGCGCCCGGAATCCCCTCGGCCGCGAGACGCAACGCATCCTCGGGCCTCAGCGGGCCGAGCCGCTCCCCGGTCCGCGCCGAGACCGTGGCCCGGCGCCCCTCGCGGTCGGCGATCCGGTAGACCGGTTCCGCACCGCGCATCTCCAGGGCGAAGGCCGCCGGCACGCCGGCAAGACCGCCGGCCCGCAGCGCGTCGTCGGGCGCCACCGCGACGCGCTCCCAGGCGATCGGTGCGAGTCGGTCCAGGCGCTCGGCCCCGGTGAGCGCCGGGAACGGCACGTAGAGCATCACCAGTCCGGAGCCGATCCACAGGGCGAAGAACAGCCCCGCGGCGATCCCGGCCCAGCGGTGGAACAGCAGCAGCCAGCGCCGTCCCGCCTTGCCGAGCCGCCGCGGCAGGCTCACCACGTCACCGTGTAGGCGACCTCGACCGAGCGCGGCCGCCCGAGCAGCCAGTTGGTCCCGACCCCGTTCACGGCATTGCCGCTGATCGCGTAGACCTTGTCGAACAGGTTGTAGACCCGCACGGACAGGCGCGACTCCGCCGTGACCTGATGGTCGAGGACCACGTTGACGAGGTTGTAGGCCGGGCGCCGCGCCGTATTGCCGAAGTCGCTGTAGACCTGCCCCACGTTCTGAAGCCCGACCCGCGCGGTCCAGTCGCGGTAGACGTCCCAGGTCAGCCAGAGGTTGGCCACCCGCTCCGGCACGTCGATGGGCTGGTTGCCGGCATACGACACGGTGGCGCCGTTCACCGTCTGGTCGAACCGGTCGTACTGCGCGTGCAGCAGCGCGAGGTTGCCGTCCAGCCGCCAGCCCGGAGCAAAGCGCCAGCCCAAGGCCAGCTCGAATCCCTGCGAGGACTGGCTCCCCACCTGCGTGGACAGCGTCGGCTGGCCGGGGATTGCCGAGATCAGGTTGTCCTTGACGATCCGGTAGCCCGCGATGGTCCATTCCACGGCACCGTCGAAGGCAAGACCCTTGGCGCCGATCTCGACTTGATCGCCTGTGGCGAGCTTGAAGCCCGCCAGCGACTGGTTCAGCGTGATCAGGCTGTTCACCGGGTCGGTGGCGAAGCTGTACTGGGCGTAGAGCGCGCTGTCCGGCGTCGGGTTGTAGACGAGGCCGAACCGGTAGCCCAGCGCCCGGTAGGTCTTCTCGAACCGCGATCCCGTCTGCAGGTCCTCCCGATTCAGCGTTGGCACGTCGAGGCGCACGCCGGTGAGGAACGAGAGCTTGTCCGACAGGATCAGACGGTCCTCCGCGAAGACCGAGGCTTGGCTCGTCTGCGTGGCGTAGGCCGGACGGGCTCGCCCGTTCTGCGGGAAGAGGCCCGGATCGTAGCCGACGAGCGGCACGCTGGTGGTCTGGTCGAAGTAGAAGTTATTGGTGTGCCGGAAGTCGATGTGGTTCACGTCGAACCCGGCCACGAACTGGTTGGGCAAGCCGAACAGGCTGCCCCGGAACGTCGCGTCGAGCCGGTCACCGACCTGCTCCTGGCTGTGGTAGATTTCCAGATAGTCGCCCCGGTCCACCAGCCCGGTGCCGCGGTTGTAGGAATATTGCTCGACGTCGAGCCAGTGGCGCCGGCTTGTGAGCCGGTAGGCGGTGTTGCGGATCGTGATGTCGGCCGAGGGCGACCATTCGGTCTTGAGCTGGGTCCAGTTGTCGGCCCAGGTGATCTTCGCGTCCCGGACGTTGTAGTTGTTGAACCGGATGAGGTCCGGGATCCGTCCCTCGACGAGCGGCGTGCCCCAGTAGCGGGCGGGCTCCTGGTAGCCGAGATCGTGGCTCAGGGTGAACGCCAGATCGGCGCTCGGTCGGAACAGCAGGGCGGCCGAGACCGCGAGGTTGCGGAAATCGCCCTCCGGCCGGATCCAGCCGTCGGCGCGATTGCCGCTGACGTTGAGGCGATACGCGAAGGTGTCGCCGAACTCCGCTTGACCGATTCCACCGCCCGAATCGAACGCAAGGCGCGCAACGCCATCCGTGCCGACAACGGCGCGGGCGACGTTGATCGGCACGAAGACCGGCTTCTTCGGCACCACGTTGATCACGCCGCCGATGGCGCCGTCGCCGTACAGCACCGAAGACGGGCCGCGGAGCACCTCGATCCGCTCGACGTTCCACGTGTCGAACGGGAAGGTCACCGTGTTGGCGCCGACGTAGAAGCGCGTGCCGTCGTAGAGCTGCTGGATCGAGTTCGGGCCGGCGAAGCCCCGGGACGTGAAGGCGCCGTTGCCGTTGCCGGGTGCCGCGATCGTGGTGATGCCGGTGGCGTCCTGGGTCACGGCCTCGGCGATCGTGTCCTGACCGCGCAGCCGCGCGGTCTCACCCGACACGATGTCGAGGCTCGCCGGCGTCTCCAGCGGCGTCAGACCGAGGCGGCTCGCGGTCCGGTCGGGGGTGCGCAGATTGAGGCCGGTCGGCGCAGCGCGGTTCGGGTCTCCGCCCGCGCCGGCCACGGAGAGTTCATCCAGGGTGACGGCCTCCTGGGCGGCGCTCGGACTGGCGAGGAGCGCGAGGAGAACGCCGCAGAGGGGAGCCGGCCCGCCGGAGCGGGCGCGATGGATCGAGAGAAGCATGGGGGAAGCGGTCCGTGCACGGCGCGCGCCGGCCCCTTCGTCCTATAAGCATTGTAATAACATTACAATGCTTTGACCGCCTGGAAACCTGAGCCTGAGCGGGTGCGCGGAGGCCTCCCGGAACAGGGATCGCAGGTCGCGAAACGGTGGAGACGGACATGGGAACGGCGTCGCGGGCGCGCTTGCTGTGGCACGTCACCGCGAACGAGGCCTCGGCGGCCGCCTCCCCTCGGGATTGACGGCGCCTCGACACCCGCCAGGACACCCCGCCCGGCGCGTTTCGCGTGTGACCACGGCTGACGGCAGGTCTCCTGGCTCGCGGGTCGCCGCCCTCGCACCGTCTTCCCGGGGTGACCCAGTGACGTGGTGGTGAAGGGCTCGCCGCTTACAGTTGCGGGGGCAGCCGCGGCTTCGGGGCGGACCCCTCATCGCGTTCCCTTTTGATCCCCGAGGGGAACCGTCGAGGAACAGCTTGGCCGTCGTGCGTCCGGGCGTCAACCGCACGTCCGGGAGTTGTCGTGGATCGACGCGGCGGCCCGCCGGTTCGTTGCGGCGCCGTCGGGAACGATTTAGCCGGTTCGGCATGACGGTCTGGCGTCCCCCTGCGGAGATCCGCGTGAAGGCCTTGGGGCTCCCCCGGCGCGGCGATAGCCTGCTGGTGGCGGAGATCCATGCGGATGACGGACGGCTGACAGGTGTCCGGCCCCTCGGTGGCAGCGTTGCGTTCGGTGAGAGGGCCGAGGACGCGCTGATCCGGGAGTTCGAAGAGGAGCTCGGCGTCACCGTCACGGTGCTCGGCGGCCCGCGCGTCGTGGAGAACATCTTCCTGCACGAGGGGCAGGTCGGGCACGAGGTGCTGTTCCTGTTCCCGGTCGCCCTGCCGCCCGGCCGGTTCGACGGACAGGAGCGCTTCGTCTTCCACGAGGATTGCGGCACCGCCTGCGTGGCGCGGTGGTGCGATCTCGACGGGCTCGACGTCCCGGGCGGGCCGGAACTCTTCCCGGCCGGGCTGAAGGCCTTGCTCCGCGCGGCGTGGGACGCGGAGCCCTGACGGGCGCGATCGCGCTGCCGCCTTTGCCGCTGCGCGCGGGCGATGCTACAGCCGTGCAATCCCATCGGTCCGGACGTCCGCGACGCCGCGGCCCATGCGCCCGGACGCTCCGTCCGAAGCGGAGACGGGTGCCGGCGGAAGCATGACGACACGACCTCCCAAAAGCGGCGGGCCGAAGGGGCGCAAGCCTCAGGCCGGCAAGTTCGATGCGGGCAAGTTCAAGCCCGGCAAGTTCCAGGCCGACGGCCGTGCCCGTACGGGCCCGCGCACCAGCGCCCGCGACGCTGCAGAGCGCGCGGCCCGCAATCGCGGCGACGATGCGGGTGCGCGCGATCCCTGGGGTGCGCAGGGCGCCGCAGCCGCAGCCCCGGCCCGGCCCGCGAAGCCGCGGCGCGACGCCGCCGCGCCGCGCGGTCCGCTGGCGGCGAAGCCCGGCAGCCGGCCCGTTTCCAAGCGCTCGGAGGCCCCTGCGCCTGCCCCGGCCCCTTCCCCCGCGCCGACACCCGGTCCGACCCGCCGCGAGCAGCGCGCGGCCGCCTCCGCGACCCTCGCCTCCGGGGTGCAGACCCTGATGGTCGAGCCGGACGAGGCCGGCATGCGGATCGACCGCTTCCTCACCGCGCGTTTTCCGCTCCTGCCCTTCACCCGCGTGCAGACCATCGTCCGCAAGGGCGAACTGCGCGTCGACGGCAAGCGCGCCAAGCCGAACGACCGGCTGGAGCCGGGCATGAGCGTGCGCGTGCCGCCGCTGCGCCTCGACCAGCCCTCCGAGCGCCCGCGCAACGCCGCCCGCGAGCAGGACGATGCCGAATTCATCCGGTCGCTCATCCTCTACGAGGATGCCGACATGATGATCCTCAACAAGCCCTTCGGCCTCGCGGTCCAGGGTGGTTCGGGGACGGTCCGGCACGTGGACGGCCTGCTCGCCGCCCTCACCGGCCCGGATGGCCAGAAGCCGCGCCTCGTCCACCGGCTCGACAAGGATACGGCCGGCTGCCTGATCGTCGCCAAGACCCGGCTCGCCGCCGCGACGCTCGCCAAGAGCTTCCGCTCCCGGGCCGCGCGGAAGATCTACTGGGCGCTGACCGCGGGCGTGCCGCGGGTCCGGCAGGGGCGTGTCTCGACCTACCTCGCCAAGGAGGAGCCCACCGACGCCGACGCGCGGATGCGCGTCGCCAAGCACGGCGACGAGGGGGCGAGCCACGCGCTGACCTACTACGCGATGGTCGATCAGGCCGCCCAGAAGCTGTCCTGGCTGTCGTTCAAGCCGGTGACCGGACGGACGCACCAGCTGCGCGCCCACGCGGCCCATATCGGCCACCCGATCGTCGGCGACCCGAAATACTTCTCCGTGGAGAATTGGGAGCTGCCGGGGGGCATCCAGAACCGCCTGCACCTGCTCGCCCGCCGGATCGTCATCCCGCATCCGCGCACCGGCAAGCCCGTGGACGTGAGCGCGCCGCTACCGCCCCACATGGCGCAGAGCTGGAACCTGCTGGGCTTCGACGCCACCCGCTACGACCCGATCGTCGAGGCCCCGGAAGCCTGAGCGGGCAGCCAGGGCACGGCCGGGTCCGTCAGGGCGTCCGGGACTTCCGGCCGCCGCCCTGCGGCGCGACCCGCCGATCGCCGTCGGGGCCGCGCCCGGTATGCCGTCGCGACGGTCCCGCGTCTGGTCGAGTCCGCGCCGGACCTCCTGGGCTGCGGCCACGACCCGGGTCGGGCAGGAGAACCGCTTCGCCGTGCCCGTCGCCCTTCGGCCGAATGCGCGTCCCGAGGGCGGTATCCTCGACCCGGCCCGGATGCATCGGCGGGACGATCGCCCGTCCGGTCGAGGCTCCTGCAAGCTTCGCTGGTGGATAGGGGTGATGGCTCCGGAGGTCCGTCGCGCCTGCGCCGCCGTGCCGGCACGCAAGGGGCAACGAAGATGGGCGCCTGCGCTCGGTTCAAACGATCGCCCAGGTGCCACTGCGGCGACGCGACGCGCCGGATGGCGGGATCCCCGCTCAGAGAAGCGCGTGAGGCCGTCTCGGTCTCCGGTGAGAGGTCGGTTTCGCGCATCAAAGCGGGCAGCCGCAGGAGCCTGATCGCCGGATCCCCCTTCCATCCCCAAATCATTGTCGCGGGAGATGTGCGCTGCGGTATCCCCGGTGAAAGTGGACCGTCATCGGGGCGGGCCGTGCCGCGCATGCCTTGGCAATCGGCCGTGCCGCCTCATATGCTGCCCGCGTCCCGCCGATCCGCTGCGGGGCCAGTTTCCGGCGGTTCGAGACCCTGACATATGAAGCTCGCGATGCTGGCCTGCCTCGCCGCCCTGTGCCTCACCGGGCCGATCGCGCACGCCGCACCAGGCGAGGCAGCCAAGGCGGCGCCGACCGCGAACGGCGCCCATCCGGCCGAGGCGGCGTCGCCGCATCCGCCCGCCGCTCCCGCCGCGAATGCGGCGCCCACGCAGGCCGCGCAGCGCCCGGCCCCGAACTCCCGCGCGGAGCGCCGCCGGCGTTCCTATGCGGCCTGCAATCGCGCCTCGCACCAGCGCGGCCTGCGCGGCGGCAAGCGCCGGCGTTTCCTGATCCGCTGCCGGCTCGGCTACGAGCGGACCCGGGTTCCCGGCGGTCAGCCCGCCGCGGCCGCGCCGGCACAGCCGGGCCGGAAGCCGTGACCGAGTCCGACATCCGCCCATCCGCGCCGTCGGGGCCGCCTTTGGCGCGTCGTCGGCGATGAGGCTCGTCGTCTTCGACGTCGACGGCACCCTCGTCGACAGCCAGCACCTGATCGTGGCGGCCCAGGAGGTGGCCTTCGCGGAGAATGGCCTGCCGGCCCCGGGGCGGCGCGAGGCGTTGTCCGTGGTGGGCCTGTCACTGCCGCAGGCCTTCCGGCGTCTGGTCGGCGAGGACGGCCCCGTTGCGGAACTCTCGGAGAGCTACAAGCAGGCCTACAACCGCCTGCGGCTCGATCCGGCCCATGAGGAACCGCTGTTCCCCGGGATGGCCGACCTGCTGACCCGGCTCCATGACCGTGGGGATGTGCTGATCGGCCTCGCGACGGGGAAGTCGCGGCGCGGCGTCGACCGGCTTATCGCGCATCACGGCTGGGCGGAGTGGTTCGCCACGACCCAGAGCGCCGACGACGCGCCGTCCAAGCCGGACCCGACCATGCTGCGGCAGGCGATCAGCGAGGCCGGTTGCGCGCCGGAGGCGACCGTGATGGTGGGCGACACGACCTTCGACATCGCCATGGGCGTGGCGGCCGGTGCCACGGCCATTGGGGTCGCCTGGGGGTATCATCCGCCGGACGCGCTCTACGGGGCCGGGGCCGTGACGGTCGTCCCGACGGCCGCTGCGCTGGAGGTGCTGCTTCTCGAGGGCCTCGCGACGGGCGGCTGATGGCGAAAGGCTCGCGCGCCGGGCCGGAAACGCCTATCTCGCGTCCATGAGCGATCAGACGACAGACTGGCTCGGCGAACCGGGCGACGGCGCGCGGCCCGACCCGATCCGTGCGGCCCGGGGCCATTCCAAGCCCGCCCTGCCCCGGCGGTTCTACACGGAGGCCGGCTTCTCCGAAGAGGCCGACGGATTCCGGCTGACCCTGGACGGACGTCCGGCCAACACGCCGGCCCGCAACCCGCTGCGGCTCCCGAGCCGCGCCCTGGCCGAGCGGGTCGCGGCGGAATGGGCGGCCCAGGACACTGCGATCGACCCGGCACAGATGCCGCTGACGCGGCTCGCCAACACGGCGATCGACGGCGTCACGCCCCGCTTGGCTGCAGTGGCGGCCGATCTCTGCGCCTATGCCGGCACCGATCTCGTGGCCTATCGCGCTGGTGACCCGGAGCGCCTCGTGGCGGCGCAGGCGGCGGCCTGGGACCCGATCCTCGCCTGGGCGCGGGACGAGTTCGGTGCGCGGGTGATCCTGAGCGAGGGCGTCATGCATGTCGAGCAGCCCGCCGACACGATCCAGACCCTCTCCACGGCGGTGAATGCGGTGACGGATCCGTTCCGGTTGGCCGGACTGCACACCCTGACCACCCTGACCGGCTCCCTTCTGATCGCGCTGGCGGTGCTGCGTGGCCGCCTGGCCCCGGCGGAAGCCTGGGACGCCGCTCACGTCGACGAGACCTACCAGGCTGCCGTCTGGGGGCGCGACGCGGAGGCGGAAGCACGCCTCGCGGCGCGCCGGATCGAGTTCGAGGCGGCGGCCGCGTTCGTCGGCGTCGAAGGCTGAGCCGAGACCCGAAGTGCGATCCGTCGCGCAGATGCAATTGGGCAACAATCCGGCATTCGCGGCGCCCGGTCGGCTTCAGCGGCTGACAAGCCGCGAACACTGTTTTACGGTCGGCGCACATTGTGTTCGAGTCGACAATGCGTTCCGATCAGCCTGTCCGATGCAGATTTGAAGGCGAACTGGCGACGCTGATTGCCTCGAAGCAATCGTTCCGGGATCTACCCGCGCGATACGCGCTCTTCGACGCTCTTTCGGACCTCGAACGCAGGGCAAAGAGCGCCGGTGCCCCCGACCTGACCTTGCGCAAGATCGCCGAGATCCGCTTCCTGACGGGCATCCTGCGCGAGTCGGTGCGCCCCTTCCCGGTCGCGTCCCTGCGGACGGTGCTGCGGGCTCGCGAGCGGGTCGACCGACGCCGCGTTCCCGCCTCCGAGGCGGCGGATCTCGACGCGGTCTGACGCCAAGGTCACGCCGACGCGGCTCAGGCTGGCGCGGCCAGGGCCGCCTGGATCTTCGCCTCCAGGGCCGCGGGCTTCGTCCCGGGCGCGAAACGGGCGATGACCCGGCCGTCACGACCCACCAGAAACTTGGTGAAGTTCCACTTGACCATCCGCGTGCCGAACAGCCCCGGTCGGGCCTGGGTAAGATGGGCGTAGAGCGGATCGGCATCCGGCCCGTTCACCGCGATCTTGGCGAGGACCGGGAAACTCACGTCGTAGCGCAGCGAGCAGAACTGCGCGATTTCGGTGGCGTCGCCCGGCTCCTGGGCGCCGAACTGGTTGCAGGGGAAGCCCAGGATCGTCAGACCTTCCTCCCGGTATCGGCGCCACAGCGCCTCCAGGCCCTCATATTGCGGGGTGAAGCCGCAGCGGGAGGCCGTGTTGACGATGAGCAGCACCTGTCCGCGATGCTGCGCGAGCGGGTAAGGCGTGCCGTCGGCCGCGGACACGCTGAGATCGTGAACTGTCGTCATGCCCGATCACTTGAACAAACCGGCCGGTTCCGCAAGACGCGCGCATCATCTCATCGCGACCGCGCCGCGGCGGCGCCGGCGGCGCGTCGGGCCCGCCTCCCCTCCGAGTCCGGCGTGGGGATGCCGCGCTGTCGCGTCCCCATCCGGGGCGCATCCACGGTGCCGGAGGCGCCGGGCACCGGACTGCCGGACAGGCAATCCGCCCGGCTGACGAGCGTCCGACCCGGAGTGCTGAAACGGAGCGGTCACGTGTCCATGAGCCCCTGAGAGTGGGCTCCTCCGGTCCGGGCCGATGGGCTCAGGCCGGGACTTTCCGGACGTCGAAGCTCGGGCCCTGCGGGGTCATGCGGTCGGTGGTGACGATGCGTTCGTGGGCGCCGACCACTCCGAGACTGACATCGCGGTCCGGCAGGACGACGGTGGTGCTCTTGTTGAGGTGGACCAGCACGTGCCGCCGCAGCGGCACCGAGGCGACGGCCCAGCGTTTGAGCTGCCCGTAATAGGGTTCGCGCCGCCACGCGCCCGCTTGGCCGGGATCGACCTGGACGTTCATGTTGCGGGTGAGCGGGTCGAGGCTCAGCACCATCTTGGCGCGATCCGGCTTCCATTCCGGTCCGAGCCAGCCTTCCGTCATCCAGAGGCAGTGGAATGCCCGGCAATGGTCGGGCCGGGTGGCGTGGATGGCGCAGCCCTGGCCGGCCCTGGTGTGCCGGCACCATTGTCCGGCCACGCTCTCCACCGCGGGCACGTCGTAGACCTTGCAGCAGAGCGTGCAGGCGCCGCAGGCGCGGCCGGGGGCGGGTTGTGCGACGAACGTTTCCGGATTGAGCATCGGTCGGGCGTCAACAGAGGCGGTCGCGGGCGGCATGCGTCCGGTAACGGCCGGCCGCGGGTCCTTCGGGCTACCTGCCGGGGCATCGGGTCGGTAGTGTGGCGGCGGTGACCCTCGCACGAGGACCTTGCGAACCATGCTCTCGAATCTCGCGACCCGCGACGTCGAAACCGTTCTCCACCCCTACACCAACCTGTCGACGCACCGACAGATCGGTCCGCTGGTTCTGGAGCGCGGCGAGGGTGTGCATGTCTACGACACCGAGGGGCGTCCCTATATCGAGGGCATGTCCGGCCTGTGGTGCACGGCCTTGGGCTATTCCAACGCCGAGCTGGTGGAGGCGGCCCGGGCGCAGATGGCGCGCCTGCCCTTCACGCACCTGTTCTCCGGCCGCAGCCACGATCCGGGTATCGAACTCGCCGAGACGCTCAAGGAGCTGATGCCGGTTCCGACCTCGAAGATCTTTTTCACGTCTTCGGGATCCGAGGCCAACGACACGCAGGTCAAGCTCACGTGGTATTACAACAACGCCCTCGGGCGCCGGAATAAAAAGAAGATCATCGCTCGGCAGAAGGGCTATCATGGCGTGACGGTCGCCAGTGCGTCGATGACCGGGCTCGCCGCGAATCACGCCGACTGGGACCTGCCGCTTCCGGGCTTCCTGCACGTCTCCGCCGCCCACCATTACCGGGGCGCCGAGCCGGGCGAGAGCGAGGAGGCCTATTCCGCGCGCCTCGCCGCCGAACTGGAGGAGACCATCCTGCGGGAGGGGCCGGACACGGTGGCGGCCTTCATCGCCGAGCCGGTCATGGGCGCGGGCGGCGCGATCGTGCCGCCGCGGGGCTATTTTTCCGCGATCCAGGCGGTGCTGGCGAAATACGAGGTCCGCTTCATCGCCGATGAGGTGATCTGCGGCTTCGGACGGCTCGGCACGTGGTTCGGCAGCGAGGCGCTGGGTGCCCGGCCCGATTCGATCTCCTTCGCCAAGGCCCTGACCTCGGCCTACATGCCGCTCGGCGGCGTGAGCATCGACGAACCGCTCTACGAAGCCCTTGTCGGCCAGAGCGAGAAGATCGGCACCTTCGGCCACGGCACCACCTATTCCGGACACCCGGTGGCTGCGGCCGTGGCGCTGAAGGCCATCGAGATCTATCGCCGCGACCGCATCATCGAGGGGGCGGCCGAGAAGGCACCCCAGTTCCAGCGTCGCCTCTCGGCGCTGGCCGGGCACGACCTCGTGGGCGAGGCCGGGGGCATCGGGCTGATCGGCGGCCTGGAGATCGTCGCCGACAAGGCCACCAAGCGGCAATACGACCCCAAGACCGGCGTCGCTGCGCGCTGCGTCGCCTTCGCGCAGGGCGAAGGGCTGATCGTGCGGGCGCTTGCCGGCGACCGCGTCGCGGTCTGCCCGCCGCTGATCATCGCGCCGGATGAGATCGATGCCCTGTTCGACCGGCTCGGCCGGGCGCTCGACCGCACCCGGGACTGGATCCGTGCCGAGGGGCTGGAGGCGATGCCGGGCTGAGGCGCGCGGCCGGTCGCGGATGGACCTCAGACGGACGGCGGGAAAACCGTCGTCCGGACCCGGTGCCGCACCCGCATTCCGGTCGAAGACGCGCGCCCCGTCATTTTGCGTGGCGCGACGTGACCCGGCATGCCGCGAGGTCCATCAGCATCGCGCCTCCAAAAGGCGGCGCTGTGCGCGCGGACGCGGCGACGTCGAAGCCGCCGCCCGCACGCGGCATCACACCGCGTCGCGCTGCGCGTCCGGCTGAGCGGTGGCCTGGAGCCCGGTCGCCGTCAGCGGCGTGATGCGCAGCGTGGTGATCCGGTTCTTGGCCTTCCGCAGCACCTGGAAGCGGAAGCCGTGGAAGTTGAAGGCCGTCCCCTGATCCGGGATGGTCCGGGCCTCGTGGATGACGAGGCCCGCGATCGTGGTCGCCTCCTCGTCGGGGAGTTTCCAGTCCATCGCGCGATTCAGGTCGCGGATCGGCACGCCGCCATCGACGTTCACCGACCCGTCCCCCTGCGGGCGCACCCCCGAGACCGTGACGTCGTGCTCGTCGGCGATGTCGCCGACGATCTCCTCCAGGATGTCTTCCAGAGTCACGAGGCCCATCACCTCGCCGTACTCGTCGACCACCAGGGCGAAGTGGGTCTTCTTGGTGAGGAAGGCCTTGAGCTGGGCGCGCAGGGACGTGGTGCCCGGCACGAACCACGTCTCCAGGGCGAGCGCCTCGACCTTGAGGCCCGAGGCGTCGCCCCCCGCCGCGTCGAGCGCCCGCAGAAGGTCCTTGGCGTGGAGCACGCCGACGATGTTCTCCGGCGTGCCGCGCCACAGGGGCATGCGCGTATAGGGCGAGGACAGGACGGCGCGGACGATGTCCTCGGAGGGCTGGTCGGCGTCGATCGCCCGCATCTTGGTGCGGTGGACCATGACGTCGGAGACCGACAGGTCCGAGAGGTCGAGGAGGCCGCCCAGCATGTCGCGCTCGGCCTTTGCGACGCCCCCCTCCCGGTGCATCAGCGCCACCTGCCCGCGCAGCTCCTCGGCGGCGGTGAGGATCGACTGGTGCTCGCCGATGGTGACGCCGAACGGCTTCAGCATCAGCCGCACGAGATGCTCGATGGCGATGGCCAGCGGGCCCATCAGCGCCACCGCGAAGGCCACCGGCCGGGCGGTGAGCAGCGCCGCCTTGTCGGGCTTGGAGATGGCGAGGGTCTTCGGCAGCACCTCGGCGAACACGATGACCAGCACCGACATGCCGACCGTGGCGTAGATCACGCCGCTCTTGCCGAACAGCGCGGTGAGCACGCTGGTGGTGAAGGCCGAGGCACCGATCGCCACGATGTTGTAGCCGATCAGCATGGCGCCGATGAAGCGCTCGCGGATCGCCAGGATGCGGTTGACGATCGCGGCCCGCGGGTCGCCCGCCTGTTCGAGGGCGTGCATCCGCGCCCGCGACGCGGCCGTGAAGGCCGTCTCCGCGCCCGCGAAGAAAGCCGAGAGGAGCAACGAGATCGCCACGATGCTCGCGGCGAACCACAGGTCGATATGGGTTTCCATCGGGTCCGTCAGGCACGCCGCGCGCGGCTTGTCGGCCGCCCATATAGCGCCTCCCGCGACTTATTGCGCGCCGATCTGGCGCACCGTCCACGTCGCCCAGTAGACGGGCCTTCCGTAGAGGCTCGACGTGTCGCGGCCGGAGGCGGTCGGAGCGAGCCGGTCGAGCCAGGTCAGGAACCCGGCCTTGTTCGGATAGATCGCCGGCGTGTCGAGGTTGCCTTCCGCGTCCGTCATCCAGAAATGCGCGCTCCGATCGTACCGGCCGCTGCCGTCGCCCCCCGAGCGCAGTCCGAGATAGGCCGGCGAGCGGCCGGCTTCGACCGGATCGGCGTAGAGCTTGAGGGCGCCGATGCCGTCGAGGTTCATGTCGGCGGTGTACTGGAGGCAGATGTCCGCCACGGGGCCGCCCGGCGCGTTGGCCGGCCGCTGGCACGTGTAGGAGACCGCCCAGCGCTGCAAGCCCTTGGCCCGGGCCACCCGCACGAGGGACCCGGGCGGCAGCGGCCCGGCGAGCTTGCGGGCCGTCGACCAGACCTTCGCCCCGGACAGGTCCTGTGCGGTGCGCAGGAAGAGCCCGGTGCGGCGCTTCTCGGGGGCGAGGCCGCAATCCTCGGGCAGCACGTCGGTGTAGACGTAGTGATAGGTGCGATCCACGACGCTGATCGAACCGGCGAGCCCGTGGGTCTCGAAGGCCGGGGCCGTGCAGGCCGAGGTCACCGGCTTGCCCGCCTCGTCGATCACCGCGGCGGGGGCGGGCGGGTCGCTGCGCCGCCCGCGGCCCGCGCCCGCCTCGAACGGCGTCCAGGCCAGGCCGTACCCGTCCGCGGTGCGGGTGCGGATCTCGAAGGTTTGGAAATCGAGGGTCCGGGCCTCGATCTGCACGCGGCGGCGGACATCGGCCGGGCCGGACGTCGGCGCGTCCTGCTCCGCTCGCCGGCGCCCACGGCGGCCCCGGCGCTCGGTCTCGGCATCGTCCCCGCCGGTGACGCCCACGCGCTCCTGCCCGAGCAGGAAGACGTAGCTGTAGGCCTCCCCGGCCCAGGTGCGGCCCGTCACCGCGATCGGGTCGCGCGGGCCGATCCCCTCGGCCGTCGGTGTCGGTTCGGACCAGCCGCGCGCCCGCGTGCTCTGCTCTGGCAGGTCGACCCAGAACCGGTCGGCCGTGGGCGGCAGCGTCGTGACCAAGGCCTCGAAGGTCCGCCCGGTGCGCAGGGCGCCGCCATCCCGGCTGTCCGTGGCGCGGCGCTCCGGGCAGGGCTCGTCCCGTCGGGATGCCACCGGGGTCTGCCCCTGGAACAGGGCCTGGATCGGGCCCGGTGCCTCGGAACGGGCAAGCCGCAGGAGCTGAACGCCGCGTACGAACGCGCAGGGCGCCGGCGCGATCAGGACGCCCTCGGCCTCCGAGCCATCCCGGCAAATCTCGAGGGCGCCGCCGCCGGTGAGGAAGCAGCTCGGCGCGCTGCCCTCGTAGCTCGCGGGCCTGGCCTCGGCGTGGACCGGTCCAAGCAGCACGGATCCGGCCACTCCCCAGAGCCCCGCGAGGGCGCCGACGTGCCAGCGGCGCCCGGCCGAGCGCCGAGACCTTGAGTCGCGTACGCAGGAGACGGTGGTATCGGCGAAGGATGTTCCAGCAGACTCTATAGAAACCACGTCTATCGCCGATGTTGACCCGGTTATCGAAATAGTCTCGCAGGCTCTATCCTACGGTGGTCGAACCGGGAAGTGGCGCGGACCACGCACCGCGCCTTCGATGGGGATGGGGCGAACCCCGGGCCCGCTCGTCCGTTGTCGCGGCTTGAGGGCCCCGCTTGGCCGCTCCTGTCAGCGTTCGGAGATCAGCGCATGGATATCGCCGTCGAAACCGTCACCGACATCGTCATGCGGCTGCGCGCCATCGAGGTGAAGGAGGGCAACACCGATCCGGATTCGGGCTCGAACCCGATCGACGACGGGTCCACCGACGTCCTGACCTCCGGCACCGACGACGCCACGGAATCCGAGGTCCGGGGCCTGATCGCCGGGCTCGACGACGATTCCCGGGCCGAGCTGCTCGCCCTTCTCTATATCGGACGCGGCGACATGGAGCCCGAGGAGTGGAGCGAGGCCGTGCGCTTCGCCCGCGAGCGCGAGGCCGCTGGCGAGGGCGCCGTGCGGGAGCTGCTGGGCTCGCCCGACGCCGGGGATCTGCTGGAGGAGGGCCTCGACGCGATGGGGCTCAGCCCCGAACTGCCGCAGGCCTGAGCGCCCGGGAGCGGCCGGTCCATGGCCTCACGCGTGCGCAAGGGCGCCACCAAGGCGCTGCGGGTCCTCACCCGGCCGGTCCGCCGGGCGCAGGGCCGGGGCGGCAAGGGACCGGGCGGCCTCGTGGTCGAGCCGTACCGCGGCTACGGCTCACGCGATGAAGTATTCCTGATCGGCCGCGTCTTCCGGCAATCGCCCGGGATCCCCGGCGAGGATCCCGATTCCCTGCGGGCGCAATGGCGCGACCTGCGGCGCCGCATCGCCCGGCGGGCGATTGCCGGAGCCGCCGTGACCGCCCGGTTCGGCGACGACGCCGTCCGGGTCGAGACCGACCGCGACGGTTATTTCCGTCTGCACCTGCACCCGCGCACGCGACCGGCTGCGCCGGGGGAGTGGCACGCGGTCGATCTCCTTCTCGACGCCGACCCGCCGATCCCCGCCGAGGGCGCGGTGTTCATCCCGCCCGACCAGTGCCGTGTCGTCGTCGTCAGTGACATCGACGACACGGTCATGCGCACCGGTGTCGCCAACAAGCTGACGATGCTCTGGCGCCTGTTCGTGGAGGATGCCGAGAGCCGGGTCGCCTTCCCGGGTGTGGCCGCCCTCTACCGGGCCCTGCATGCGGGCGCCGGCGGCGGCGAGGGCAACCCGATGCTCTACGTCTCCCGGGCCCCCTGGGGCCTCTACGAAATGCTGTCGGAATTCTTCCAGCGCCACGGCATTCCGGCGGGGCCGGTGCTGTTCCTGAGGGAATGGGGCCTGTCCTGGACGCATCCGCTGCCGCGCCGGGCCACCGACCACAAGCAGGCGCTGATCCGCCACATGCTCGCCCTCTACCGGGATCTGCCCTTCGTGCTGATCGGCGACAGCGGCCAGCACGATCCGGAGGTCTACGCGCAGATCGTCGAGGAGAATCCCGGGCGGGTGCTGGCAGTCTACATCCGCAACGTGTCCCGCGACTCGGCCCGGGTCGAGGAGATCGTCCGCCTCGCCGGCGCCGTCGCCCGGGCCGGATCGAGCCTGGTGCTGGCCGGCGACAGTGTCGCGATGGCCGAGCATGCGGCGGCCATCGGGTTGATCGCCCCCGAGGCGGTGGCCGGCGTCGCCGACGAGCATGCCGCGGCGGAGACCGATACACGGCGGGAGACCGCCCGGATCACGCCGGATCTCGCCGGTTCTGCCGCCGAGGACCCGATCGCCCCCGAGGCGATCGCCGAGGCGCTGGCCGGTGACGGCGCCGTGCCGGCGACCCTGGTGGTCGAGCCGGCCACCCCGGCTGCGCTGCCGCGCCTCGAAGCGTGAACGCAAGGCCGTGATCGTAACCGGGGCCGCTGTCGCGGTCCGCCCCGTCCGATACTTCATGGATCCACGCAGCCGGCCCCCGCCGAGACGGGTCCGCAGACCGGGCTGCCCAGGAGGAACCGAGATGCGCCTGAGCCTGTCCGCGCTGCTGATGATCGCCTGCGGAACCCACGCCGCCCTCGGGCAGGCCGCACCCGCCGAGAGGCCAGTTCCCCGTTTCGAGCAGCTCGAGGCCGAGATCGGAGCGGCCAATGCCGCGCCGGGGCCACGGACGGTACCGGCCAAGGTCGTGCCGGTGCCCGCCGACACGACGAGTCCGCAATTCCGCACGGCTGTGGCGGCGCCCTACCGCGTGCCGGCCTGGAACGCGAACCCGCCGGACGCCGCGGCCTGGAAGGCCCTGGTCGACCGGCTGGCCGCCGCCGGCGCCGCCGCCCTCCCCGCCCTGCGTGAGAAGCTCGGCGTCACCAGCGAGGCCGCCGTGATCGGCGGCGTGAAGGCCTTCGTGATCCAGCCCCGGCAGATGCCCGAAGCCAACCGCAACCGCCTGCTCCTGCACATCCACGGGGGCGGCTACGTCTACAATCCCGGCGAGTCCGGCACGCTGGAGGCGATCCTGATGGCCGGCCTCGGCGGCTACAAGGTCATCGCGGTGGATTACCGCATGCCGCCGGATGCCCCCTACCCCGCCGCCATGGACGACGCGACCGCCGTGTGGCGCGCCATGCTGACCATGCAGAAGCCTCAGAACATGGCGGTGTTCGGCACCTCCACGGGCGGCGGCATGACCCTGGCTCTGATGCTCCGCGCCAAGGCCGAGGGACTGGCGCTGCCGGCGGCGATCGGCCTCGGCACGCCCTGGTCCGACATGACCGAGACCGGCGACAGCTACCGGACCAACGAGTGGCTGGACAACGTCCTCGTCAGCTATTCCGGCTACCTGACGCCGGCCGCCAAGCTCTACGCCGCCGGTCGGGACCTGAAGGACCCGCAGCTCTCGCCGATCTATGGCGATTTCGCCGGCCTGCCGCCCGCGATCCTGATCACCGGCACCCGCGACCTGTTCCTGTCGAACACCGTGCGCACCCATCGGAAGCTGCGCGCCGCCGGGATCGAGGCGTCCCTCCAGGTGTTCGAGGGCATGTCCCACGCCCAGTACCTCTTCACCCCGGACGCCCCGGAGACCAAGGAGGTGTTCGCCGAGATGGCGCGGTTCTTCGATAGCCATCTGGGGCGGTGAGACGCGGCGCGGCGGGCTTGCGCGGGGCTTGTCCTCACGAAATGGTGCAATGCAGCATTTCGGTGGGAAGCCTTCACATACCGGTGGCGATGCCTAGGTTTGGGCGCTCCCGTGCCGGTCCACGCTCTTCGAGCCTGTTGGAGCCCATCCGTGCAAACCTACACCCTCGCCATCGCCGACGGCGTCTTGTTCGCCTGCCTGCCCGACGAGGCCGACATCACGGCCGCGATCACCGACGCGACCGCCACCAATTACGGGTTCGGCCTCAGCCTCGACATCGTCCGTGGGGCAACCCTGACCAACGCGGCGGGGCCCGAGGACGAGGTCGTCTGGCAGGAAGGTCCCGACAGCGAGCTGCTCGACGCGCAAGGGCGGCGCTACCGCTACGCCGTCCGTCGCCCCTGCTGACCTGACTTCGGGAGGCCTGCCGGACTACGTTCCGCCCATGCAGAAGCGGGCGCCAGGGGCGGAACGACGTGGCGGGCTCCCCCGGTTCCTCGTCCTGTATGCGGCGCTCTACGGTGCCTATGGCGTTCTGTCGCCGATCCTGCCGGGCTTCCTGGCGGCCCGTGGCCTGACGCCGGCTGAGATCGGTCTTCTTCTCGCCGCCGCGGGTGCGCTGCGCCTCGGGATCGGGCCGCTGGCCGGTGCCTTCGCCGACCGCCATCGCGTCGGCAGATCCATTCTTGCGGCGAGTCTCGCGCTGGCGGGGCTCAGCACCCTGGCGCATCTGCCGGGCGTCGGGTTGGCGCAGTTGATCGCCCCGGCTCTGCTCTATGCGGTGGGCACCGCGGCCCCGGCGCCGCTCGTCGACGCGCTGGCCCTGGCCGCCGCGCGGGGCGGGGCGGCGTTCCAGTACGGCTGGATCCGTGGCGCGGGCTCGGCCGCTTTCATCGCGGGCACCGCCGCCGCGGGCTGGTCGATCGGGATCTTCGGCCTCGCCGCCGCCCTCGTCGCGAGCGGCGGCCTGTTCCTCGCCGCCGGTGCGTCGGCCCTGGCGCTGCCGGCGGATCGGGCCCGAACGACCCGGGCCGGGGCGCCGTGGCACGGTTTCGCTGCCCTGATCGCGCTGCCGCGTTTCCGCCGCACGGTGCTGGTCGCCGCCCTGGTGATCGGCGCCCACGCGATGCACGACGGCTTCGCCATGATCCTGTGGCGCTCCGCCGGGATCGCGCCGGCCACCGCGGGCCTCCTCTGGTCGGTGTCGGTGGCCGCCGAGGTTCTGGTCTTCCTGCTGGTCGGGCCGCCCCTGCTGGCGCGGATCGGCCCTGCGGCAGGCGTCGCGGCCGCGGCCTGCGCGGGGGCCGTCCGCTGGGCGGTGCTGGGCTCCACGACCGCGATCCCGTGGCTCGCCGCCGTCGAGGCCCTGCACGGGGTGAGCTTCGCCCTCCTCCACCTCGCCTGCCTCGGGCTCATCGAAGCCACCACGCCGGCCGACCTCCGGACGACCGCGCTGGCCCTGTACGGCACCCTGGGCCTCGGCCTGTCCGGCGTCGCCGCGACCCTGGCCTCCGGGGCGCTCTACGGGTCGTTTGGGGCTTCCGCCTTCTGGGCGATGGCGGCCCTGAGTCTCGCGGCCCTGCCGCTGGTGCCGGGGCTGCGGGATCGCTGAAGCGGCGGGTTCTTTTCCCGGGCCTGTGGTACGGACCCGGAACGGACCCGCCCGAAAAGCCCAGCATGCCCGTCGTCGCCGAGATCCTGATCCCGCTGGCCCTCGATACACCCTACAGCTACGTGGCGCCGGCCGGGCTCGACCTCGCCGCCGGCGACGTGGTGCAGGTGCCTCTCGGACCGCGCGAGATCGTCGGGGTCGTCTGGGGCGTGGCCGAGAGCCCCGGCGGCTCGAACCTGCGGCCTGTGACCGACCGCCTGCCCTTCCCGCCCCTGTCGGACTCGCTGCGCAGCCTCGTCGACTGGATCGCCCGCTACACGCTGGCGCCGAAAGGCTCGGCGCTGGCCATGGTGTTGCGCCTGCCCGACGAGGCGGCGGCCGGCGAGACCGCCCGGGTCGCCGTGCGCATCACCGACAAGCCCCCGGCCCGGCCGACCCCGGCCCGCACCAAGGTCCTCGCCGCGGCCGCCGACGGCGGTCTGCGGGGCAAGAGCGCCCTGGCCAAGGAGGCCGGGGTCTCGCTCTCGGTGGTCGACGGGCTCATCGACGACGGTGCCCTGGAGACCGTGGCGGTCGCGCCCGAGCCGGTCGCGCCGCGGCCCGATCCGGACTTCCCGCGCTCGCCGCTCTCGCCCGCCCAGGCCGAGGCCGTGGCGGCTCTGGTCGCGCCCTTTCCGTGGGACCGGCCGCCGGCGGAGGATCCGGCCGATCTCAGGCCCGTCCTGCTGGAGGGGGTCACCGGCTCGGGCAAGACCGAGGTCTATTTCGAGGCCGTGGCCGCCTGCATCCGGGCGGGCCGCCAAGCGCTGATCCTGATGCCGGAAATCGCGCTGACGGCCCAGTTCCTGGACCGCTTCGCAGCCCGGTTCGGGGTTCGGCCGGCGGCGTGGCATTCCGGAATCGGCGGCAGGCGTCGCGAGCGCCTGCGGGCCGCGGTGGCCGAGGGCGAGGCGCTGGTGGTGGTCGGCGCGCGCTCGGCCCTGTTCCTGCCCTTCGCGCGGCTGGGGCTGATCGTGGTCGATGAGGAGCACGAGACCGCCTACAAGCAGGAGGACGGCGTCCATTACCATGCCCGCGATATGGCGGTGGTGCGCGGGCGTCTCGAGTCCTGCCCGGTGGTGCTGACCTCGGCGACGCCCGCCATCGAGACCCGCGTCAACGCCGCAAGGGGGCGCTACCGGCACATCCTGCTCCCCGAGCGCTTCGGCGGGCGGCGCCTGCCCGACATCGCGGCGATCGACATGCGCCTCGACCAGCCCGAGCGCGGCCGCTTCCTGAGCCCGCCGCTGGTCAACGCGGTGAAGAGCACCCTGGAGCGCGGCGAGCAGGCGCTGCTGTTCCTCAACCGCCGGGGCTACGCGCCCCTGACCCTCTGCCGGGCCTGCGGCCACCGCTACCAGTGCAAGAACTGCTCGACCTGGCTGGTGGAGCACCGGTTCCGCCGGGCGCTGGTCTGCCATCAATGCGGCTATGCCGAGCGCCGGCCGGAGGCCTGCACCGAGTGCGGCACATTCGACAATCTCACCGCCTGCGGCCCCGGCGTCGAACGGATCGCCGAGGAGGCCACGGCCTTGTTTCCGGACCGGCGCGTCGTCGTCCTGTCGAGCGACTTCCCCGGCGGCGCGGAGCGCCTGCGGCAGGAACTCGATGCCGTGGCAGCCGGCGAATGCGATATCGTGATCGGGACGCAACTCGTGGCGAAGGGCCACAATTTCCCGTTCCTGACCCTGGTCGGCGTGCTCGACGCCGATATCGGCCTGACCTCGGGCGATCCGCGGGCCGCGGAACGGACGTTCCAGCTGCTGCAGCAGGTCACCGGCCGTGCCGGCCGCGGAGAGAAGCCCGGCCGCGCCCTCGTCCAGACCTACCAGCCGGACCATCCCGTGATCGCGGCCCTCCTGTCGGGGGATGCCGAGCGCTTCTACGCGGAGGAGATCCAGGCCCGCGAGGCGGCGGGCCTTCCGCCGTTCGGGCGGCTCGCCGCGCTGATCGTTTCGGCGACCGAGCGCGAGGTGGCGGAGGCCCACGGCCAGGCGCTGGCCCGCGCGGCCGAGCCGCCGGAGGGCGTGATGGTGCTGGGTCCCGCCGAGGCGCCGCTGGCCCTGGTGCGCGGCCGATACCGCTTCCGCCTGCTCGTGAAGACCGAGCGCAACGTCGATCTGCAGGCCTACCTGCGCGCCTGGATCGCCCGGGGTCCGAAGGTGCGCGGCAACGTCCGGGTCGCCATCGATGTCGACCCGCAGAGCTTTTTGTAGGACACTCGGGCGACGGGCGGCGGATCCCGGCCGGAGATTGGCCGGGACGCATGCGGTTCCCGGAGGAGCGATCAGTGCTGACTTATACCAAGACGCCGGATTCCAACGTCGCCGAGATCGTGGTCGACGGGAAGATCACCGACGAAGAGATGAACGCCATGATGACGGCGATGAAGGCCGACCTCGACAAGGGCGGCAAGATCAAGCTGCTCGAGGACATCCGCGCCTTCGAGGGCATGGAGCCGGCCGCCTTCTTCAAGGATCCGCGCTTCGGCTTCTCGATGATGAAGAGCGTCAGCCACGTCGCCCTGGTGACGGACGCACCCTGGCTCAAGGCGCTGGCCGAAACCTTCAATTTCGTCTCGCCGACCCAGATCAAGGTGTTCGAGCGGGCCCGCATCGACGAGGCGCGCACCTGGCTCGCAGCCGCCGTCTGAGCGGTCTCAGTCGGCCTGCGCGGTGCGGGTATCGCTGCGCCGCGCGGTCCAGTGGCCGGAGCAGAGGGACGAGACCTTCCAGGTCCCCGCGCCGCTCCCGGCCCGGAGCCGCCCCGTTCCCGTGCCGCTCGCGGTGCCGTTGTTGACGGTGAGCCCGACGCTGCCATCGGCCCCGACATGCCCGTTCACCTGCGCGCCGGCGGCGCCGGAGATCAGCTGCACGTGACCCTCGCGAATGGCGAGCGCGTA
This sequence comes from Methylobacterium sp. XJLW, assembly GCF_003254375.1. Lineage (NCBI taxonomy): Bacteria > Pseudomonadati > Pseudomonadota > Alphaproteobacteria > Hyphomicrobiales > Methylobacteriaceae > Methylobacterium > Methylobacterium sp. XJLW. The sequence goes on from NZ_CP016429.1 coordinate 5,838,780, forward strand.
GGTGTAGCGGGCGCTGCACAGACCGGTTTCCGTGACCAGTTCCACCGACCACCGTCCGTTATGCGTGCCGGGCTCCGCGCTGGCGGGCGCGCAAAGGGGAAGGAACAGGCCGGCGGCGAGGGCCGCGACGGCGGTCAGCTTGATCATGCGGGGCGATCTCTCAGCGAAGTGGATGCCGCCTGAGGCGGGATGCACGGTCAGAATCATCGATCGGGGATGACTCGACGCTGAACGATCGAAGCGGCAAGAGTATGGCCGCCACGCGTTAGCTCAAGATAGATCAGGGTCGGCGAAGGGCGGAGTAATAGTCAAGCTCGATAGAGCCGAATCTGCTCTCCGATCGGAAGACCTGATGCCAAGTCTCGCCGACATCCTGAGGTTTGGCAGGGGGCGGCCGGCACGGGGCGCGCCGAGCCCGACCGGAGGGAGTGGGTCCCGTAAGCACGGGGCGCTCGGGATGCGAAGCGACGCGGGCTGCCCCCCGCGCAAACGAGCGGCCCGGGCGATCAGTCCGTCAGCGGCCGGGCTTCTTCCGGCAGCATGATCGGGATCCCGTCGCGGATCGGATAAGCGAGCTTGGCGGAACGGCTGATCAGTTCCTGGCGGACGGAATCGTATTCCAGTGTCCCTTTGGTCAGCGGGCAGACCAGGATCTCCAAAAGCTTCGGGTCCACGCGGGTCGCTTCGACGGGGGCGGTGAGGTCGTTGGTCATCGTTCGTGCAGCCTATTGCATCGTCGACTCGGGGCCCGAGCCGCGAACCAGTTCCATCTGCGTGACCGCGATCAGGATCTCGGCCCGCGTCTTCAGGTCGGGGGCCTCGAGCATCGCCTGTTTCTCGCGCACACCGAACGGACTCATCATGCAGAGAGCGTTGACCAGCGCCTCGTCGGGCGCCTCGTCGATTCCGGCCCAGTCCACCTTGAGGTCGTTCGACTCCACGAAGTCGCGCAACGCCTTGAGCACGCCCGCGCGGTCGACTTGCTCCTCGCCCGCCCGGGGCTCGAAGTCCACAGCGAAGTCGTCATAGGAGACGTGGCAGCGGCGATAGGGGCCGATCGATGCCAATTCGCTCTCGACCCGGAAGCGCGTGATGCCGGTGAGCGAGATCAGGTATCGTCCGTCGCCGGTCTCCGCGTACTGGGTCACCCGCCCCGCGCAGCCGACGCGGTAGAGTTTCGGATTGGCCCCGCCCGATCCTTCCGGATCCGGCTGGATCATGCCGATGATCCGGTCCGTGCGCATGGCATCGTCGACCATGGCGAGATAGCGCGGCTCGAAGATGTTCAGCGGCATCTGCCCGCGGGGCAGCAGCAGCGCCCCGGAGAGGGGGAAGACCGGGATGACCGCGGGACAATCCGCCGGGCCCTTGTAGCTCGCATGGGTGCTCATGGCGCCTCCCGGGGGGGCCGATTGGTGGTCCGAAGCGCGAGCCGGAACCTCACGAGAACAAAAGCGCCGAGAGCTTGCGCCGTCCGCGGATCGTATCCGGATCCATCACGCCCCAGGCCTCGAAGAACTGCAGCAGCTGCTTGCGCGCCCCGTCGTCGTTCCAGTCCTTGTCGCGCCGGCGCAGTTCGATCAGGTGGTCGACCGCCTGGCCCCGCTCGCCTCGGGCGGCGAGGCCCAGCGCGAGGTCGAACCGCGCCTGATGGGCGTCCGGGTTGGCCTCCACTTCCCGCTGCACGCCCGCGAGATCGCCGAGCGAGGCGGCCTGCTCGGCGAGTTCGAGGGCGGCGCGGATGCCGGCGAGCGCCGGATCGCCAGCCTTCGCCTCCGGCACCATGGCCAGAACCCGCTTGGCGTTCTCGATCTCGCCTGCGTCGAGCTGCATCTTGGCGAGGCCGGCCAGCGCCGTGACGTTGTCGGGCTGCTGCTCCAGGACCGCCGCGTAGATTTCCGCAGCACCGGCGAGGTCGCCCTCCTCGATGAGGGCGGCGGCGTCCGCGAGCGCGGCCTCGAGCGGATCCTGCTGAGGACCGGCCACGCGCCCAATCAGCTCCTTGATCTGGCTCTCGGGGACCGCGCCCATGAAGCCGTCGACCGGCTGGCCCTTCTGGAAGACGATGACCGCCGGAATCGACTGGATGCCGAGCTGACCCGCTATCGAGGGATGCTCGTCGATGTTCATCTTCACCAGGGCGACCGCGCCGGCGGCCTCCCGGACCACCTTCTCCAGCACCGGCGTGAGCTGCTTGCAGGGCCCACACCAGGGCGCCCAGAAGTCGACCAGCACAGGCCGGTGCATCGACTCGGCGAGCACGTCCTGCCGGAAGCTCGCAGTGGTCGTGTCCTTGATGAGGGTGCCGGTGTCGCCGGCCGGGGCACCGCCCCCGGCGAGGGTGTCGTTGAGCATCGGTCTGGCTTCGGAACCTTTTTCGTGGAGTTCCCTAAATGGGGCTTCCGCCATGATCTGACCAGCCCAAAGACAGGGACGCTCAGCGGGCCGGTGCGGCGGCCGGCGCACCGGCAGGCGCCTTGGCCGCAGTCACGAACGTTCCGGCAAACGGGCGTCCGTCGGCCGTGCTGGCCTCGCAGGTGATCGCGGTGCGGCCCGGTTCCGGGGTGGAGAAGCGGCAGGCGCCGATCGCCAGGATCGGGGCGCCATCCTTTCCGGTGGTGACCACGTTGATCGGCTGCAGCGGATCGGTCTCCTCGGTGGCTTCCTGCTGGGCGCCGTTACCGCTGAAGCTGAGCGCCTGACCGTCGGAGGTGGTGAAGTCGAAGCTGGTGCGATTGCGGCTCACCGCGTTCGTCAGGACGTTGCTGCAGGAGCTGCTCAGATCCTGCGTGCCGATCACGAGCTTCTCGCAGGTGCCGTCCAGCCGCAACGCGGCCTGGGCGCGTGCCGCGGAGGGAAGACTGACGAGAGCGCAGAGCAGCGCGAGGCGCAGGCGATTGGTCATGGCGGGTCGGGCATCCTCCGGTTGAGAGCCGAACTAGGCGCACGGCGTCCGCCGTCGAGGGGGCGGTATCGGGACGGGGCCGGCGTCGGGCTCACCACGGGCCGAACCCCAGCCGCAGCCGGCTAGCCCGCAAACCGCAGGGCGCGGTCGTTCGGGGCGGCGAAATCCAGCTCCGGTCCGAGGGGCACGATCCCCGTCGGATTGATGGTCGGATGGCTCTCGTAATAATGCCGCTTGATATGCGTCAGATCGACGGTCGGCGCGATGCCGGGCATGGCATAGAGATCGCGGAGATAGTTCGACAGGTTCGGATAGTCGGCGATCCGGCGCCTGTTGCACTTGAAGTGCCCGACATAGACCGCGTCGAATCGCACCAGGGTGGTGAACAGGCGGATATCCGCCTCGGTCACGCGGTCGCCGCAGAGGTAACGGCTCCGGTCGAGCCGCGCTTCGAGCGCATCGAGCTCGGCGAACAGGGCCTCGAAGGCTTGGGCATAGGCGTCCTGGGTGGTGGCTAAGCCCGCCTTGTAGACACCGTTGTTCACCCGGTCGTAGACCCGAGCGTTCACCGCGTCGATCTCGGGACGCAGGTCCGCCGGGTAGAGATCCGGACCCGTGCTTCCGAAGGCGTCGTTCAGCATCCGCAGGATCTCGGCGGATTCGTTCGACACGATGGTGCCGCGCTCCCGGTCCCACAGCACCGGCACGGTGACGCGGCCGCTGTAGGACGGGTCGGCCGCCAGGTAGACCTCGTAGAGGCGCCGTGCGCCGTGGATCGGGTCCGGCGTCGCGCCCGGCGTGTCGCCGAACACCCAGCCCTCGGCGCCCATGTGCGGATCGACCACTGAGACGGAGATCGCGTCTTCCAGCCCTTTGAGCGCGCGCCCGATCAGCGTGCGGTGCGCCCAGGGACAGGCCAGGGAGACGTAGAGATGGTAGCGGCCCGGCTCGGCCCGGAAGCCGCCCGATCCGGAGGGACCCGGTGATCCGTCGGCGGTCACCCAGTTGCGGAAGGCGGAGGCCTTGCGCTCGAAGCGGCCGCCCGTCGCGGCGGTGTCGTACCACTGGTCGCGCCAGATGCCGTCCACGAGGAGGCCCATCGTCGTCTCCGGTCCCATAAGCGATCCGACCCAGATGGGCCTCGCGCGGCGTCTGTGAAGACGGATGCCGGTCTGCATCCGAGGAGCGCCGACCGCGCGACCGGTGCGCCCGGTCCCGCCGGCCCGCGAGTTCTGCGCAAGGCAGGGCTGCGCCGATCCTTCTGTTGCGGTGCAGCAAACTGAGCCATCTCTCGGGCACCCACCCGTCGCCGCGCACGTGCCGCAGCGGCCCGATCGCGTGGGGAGATCGATGGAGGTGAAGTGATGTCGTTCGCGCTGGTGCCCGTCGCCGAGGCGGCCCTGTTCACGTTCGGATGCTTGGTGATCCATGCTCTGCGGCGCCATGCCGACGTGGTCACGGCAACGCTCGCGTGCCTCGCGACACTCCTCGTCCTGATGATCGGGATCGCCTGCGCGCCGGAATCCGTCGCCAAGTATCAGGCCGCCAGCGTCACCGACTTCGCCCGCCTGGATCCGGCCATCTACTGAGGCGCCACGGCACGTCCCAGGCCGTCGCTCCTGAGCCGCGCGAGGCGACCGCCCGTCCCGCGCTGACCGGCGACGGCCACGTCGAAATCGTCCTTCGGCAGCTTGGCCAGGAAGCGCTCGGCGATCTCGAACAGCAGGATGTCCGGACGCACGCGCTCGATGTAGGGCCAGTCGAGGCTCGAGGACCAAACGAAGTGAACCTCGCTGAAACTCTCGGCGAGCAGCCCGGTCAGCAGGAACGGGTCGAAATGGGCGCAGGAATCGCCGAACAGGACGAGCCGTCGCGGATCGGCCCCCGGGGACGGGTTTCGATAGACGACATGCGCGCCGACATGCACCTCGCGGTCGCGGCCCTGCGCCTCGTAGGCGGCCAGTAGCGGCCCGGTCTCCACCCGAATCGCATCGCGCTGCAGCATGAACCGCTCCAGCCGCTCGCGCGGCCGCTCGGGCAGCTTCTCGCCGAGATCCATAATCTGTTCCGAGACGGTGCCGGGACGCCCGCCGATATCAGCGGGCGGAACCGCCCCGAGCGCCCGCATGATCTCGCGATAGGCCAGCAGGCACCCCTGCGCGGTCCAGTGGGTGTCGGTGCGCAGGTAGAGTGGCGTCGCTCCGTTGCGGGCAGCGCGAAGCGGCGCGAGAAGGTCGAGATAGGCCGGGTGTCGCGCGAGGCGTCGGGCCAGTCGCCGGGTCGAAGCCTTGCCCGGCGCGTAGCGCAGGCCGTCGGTCTTGTCGTCGTAGACCGACAGCTTCTCCGGCACGATCACGTGGAGGCAGCGAATGCCGAGGTCCTCGGCCCGCCGCGCACGGGCCTTGATCAGCCGCGTCCAGCCGCGCAGCAGCAGCCAGTGCCGCAGACCGCCGCGATACCGGTCCATGACCCGGTTGGTTCCTCCGGTGAGAAATAACCAGCCGTCGCGGCCGACATGGACGCTCTCCCTGCCTGAAGACATGACGGTGCTTTAGCCGCACCGTGAGCGGGCGACTAGGCCGGACCCGGTGCCGGGACGAGGCGTTCCTCAGGCATGCCGCCTTCGTCCCTCCCGGCCGTTCAGACCCCCGATGGCCCGGAGCCCGTCCGCCCGGGGCGCCCGTGGCGCCCGCGCCGGGTGCTGGTGATGCCGTCCGCTCTGGAGCATCCCCATGGCCGGGCCATGCTGGCCCGCGCCGAGGCCCTGGGCCTGCCGGTGGAGCGCCTGCCGTCCAACCGCCTGCCGAGCCCGCGCGAGGCGGATCCCCGCCGGGCCTACGCGGCCGCGAAGGCGACCCTCGTCCTGACGAGCGCCCCGCCGACCAAGCTGCGGCTGCAGCCGATCCCGCCCTCGGCCGACTGGCGCTTCGACCTTGCCGAGGGCTGCCCCGCCCATTGCCAGTACTGCTACCTCGCCGGCTCGCTCGCGGGGCCGCCGGTGACGCGCGCCTATGCCAATCTCGAGGCGATCCTCGGCAACCTCACGGCCTATGCCGGGCGCGGGGCAGTGACCTCGGCGTCCCGGGAGCGGGCGCACGAGGGAACCACCTTCGAGGCGTCCTGCTACACCGATCCCCTCGGCGTCGAGCACCTGACCGGCTCGCTCTCGGCGGCGATCCGGCATTTCGGCGCCTGGGACGCGCCGGTTCAGTTGCGCTTCACCACCAAGTTCGCCGCGGTGGCACCGCTCCTCGACCTGCCGCACAACCGGCGCACGCGGATCCGCTTCTCGGTCAACCCGCGGGCCGCCGCGCGTTACGAGGGCGGCACCGATCCCCTCCCCGCCCGGCTCGCCGCCATGGCCGAGGTGGCCCGGGCCGGTTATCCGGTCGGCCTGACCGTCGCGCCGATCCTGCCGGTCCCGGAGTGGGAGGCGGCCTATGCCGGGCTGATCCGCGCCGCCGCCGACGCCCTCGCCGATGTGCCGGATCTCGACCTCACCGCCGAACTCATCACCCATCGCTTCACCCCCGGCTCGAAGGCGGTGCTGCGCGGCTGGTATCCCGGCTCGGACCTGCCCCTCGACGAGGCCGAGCGCGTCGAGAAGCGCACCAAGTTCGGCTCCGTGAAGTATGTCTTCCCGAAGCTCCTGATGCAGGCGATGCGCAGCCACCTCACCGCGTGCCTCGCCCGAGACCTGCCGACGGCGCGGATTCTGTACTGGACCTGAGCGGCTTCGGGCGCCATCTGGCCCGCATGATGGACGCGGACCCCCTGATCCTGACGCTCGCCTTCGATGAGCCGACCTTCGCCCGATTCGACGGCGAGCGGCGTCGCTACTTCCCCGAAGCGCTGAATCGCATTCCCGCCCATGCGACCCTGTTCCACCACCTTCCGGGCGACCGGGAGCGGGGCGTGATCGAGGCCATCACCGTCCTCGCCCGCACCGTTCCGAGGCCGGAGGTCGCCGTGACGGGCCTGCGCTTCACCGGCCGGGGCGTCGCCTACGTGCTCGAATCCGACGCGCTGTCGAACTTCCGGGCCCGCCTTGCGCAGGGCTTCGCGCCTCATCTCACCGCCCAGGATCGGCAGGGCTGGCGCCCCCACGTTACGGTCCAGAACAAGGTGGCTCCGGACAAGGCCCGGGCGCTCCACGCCGACCTGTCGGCCGGTTTCGCGCCGTTCCGCTTCGCCGCGCCGGCGACGCTGCTCTGGCGCTACCGTGGCGGTCTCTGGGATGCGGTGGCCCGCCTGCCCTTCGGAGAGAACGACTGATGACGCACGTCCCCGACCCGGATCCCGTCGCATGAAGGCCCCGAGCCAGATCCGCAACAATCGCCTGATCGAGCCCGCCCTGGCGGTGTGGCTGCGGTTGCGCCTGAACGAAGTCGGTCCCCTCGTCGCCCTGCTCTGCCTGAGCACCCTCGGCTATGGGTTCTTCTACCTCGCCCACGAGGTCGGCGAGGGCTCCACCGCGGCCCTCGACCGCCGGATCCTGCTCGCCCTGCGCAACCCCGCCGATCTCGCCGATCCGATCGGGCCGCCCTGGCTCGAGGAGACGATGCGCGACATCACCGGGCTCGGCAGCGTCTTCACGGTGCTGTTCCTCACCTGCGCGGTGGCGGGCTATCTCGCCGTGTCCGGGCGGCGGCGCATCGGCCTCTACGTCCTGGCCGCGGTGGGCAGCGGCGAGCTGGTCTCGACCTTGCTGAAGATGCTCTACCACCGGCCGCGACCGGACCTCGTCCCTCACGGCATGGAGGTGTTCACGGCGAGTTTTCCGAGCGGCCACGCCACCATGTCGGCCATCGCCTATCTGACCCTGGCGACCCTCATCGCCCGGGTCGAGCGCAACCGCCGCGCGAAGGCACTGGTCCTGGCCCTCGGAGTCAGCGTGACGCTGCTGGTCGGCATCAGCCGCATCTATCTCGGCGTGCACTGGCCGAGCGACGTGCTGGCCGGCTGGTGCATCGGCGCGGCCTGGGCATCCCTGTGCTGGTTCGTCGCCCTGCAGCTGCAGCGTCGCGGCGAGGTCGAGGCGCCCGATCCGCCGCCGCCCGCCTGAGGCCAACGTTAAGGTAAACCGACGGTTAAAGGAGACGCGCCGGTCCGCTTCGGGCTGAAAGGCGGTTGTCCCGACATCCGAACCCATCAGGATGAAGCGCTCGTGGTCGACCGACGCCGTACTGCCCGACGCCGCGTCTGCCTGGGCGGCCGACTGCGCGTCGCGGCCTTTCTGCCGGATCTCGACTGCACGGTCCGCGACGTGTCCCTGGACGGGGCACGGATCCGGGTCCCAGCCGACGCAACGCTGCCCGATTGCATCGAGCTGTTCATCCCCTGCCGCGGCGAGACCCGGCGGGCCTTCATAGCTTGGCGGGCGGGCGAGAGCGTCGGTCTCGGTTTCGCCGAGACGGGGGCCGCGACGCAGCCGGCGGCGATCGCGCGCCGGCTCGCCGCCAGCGAGGCGGAGGTGGCGCGTCTGCGCGCCGCGCTTCTCGACGGAAACGGCACGCCGCCGGGTCGCGTTCACTGAAAGCGCGGTCCCGCCCTCGGCGGCTTCCACGCCATGCGGCGCCCAAGGCGCCTCCATTCCGTCCCGGCGACACGGCGAGGCCCATGGCAGACGACACCCGGCTCTCACGACGCAATCTTCTCGCAGCCGGGGGCGCCCTGGCCGGCACCGCGATGGGCGGCGGCGCCCAGGCCGCCCCGGCGGGCACTCCACCGGCCCCCTCGGTTCCGGCCGATACCGGTGCCGTGCAGGGCGGACGGGTGATGTTCCCGAACTGGCGCGGTGCCGGCGACAGGCCGCCCGCCCCGAGCCCGGCGCCTCAGCCGCCGGGCCAGCGGGTCGGCTACTGCGTCGTCGGTCTGGGGCGCCTGAGCCTCGACGAGATTCTCCCGGCTTTCGGCGAGGCCAAGCGCGCCCGCCTGGCGGCGGTGATGTCGGGCTCCCCCGACAAGGCGAAGCTCGTGGCCCGGCAATACGGGCTGCCGGACGATGCCGTGTACGGCTACGACGGGTGGGATCGGCTGAAGGCCAACCCGAACGTCCAGGCGGTCTACATCGTCACGCCGAACGGCGTGCACCGGGACAACGTCGTGGCGGCCGCGGCGGCGGGCAAGCAGGTGCTCTGCGAGAAGCCGATGGCGGTCTCCTCGGACGAGTGTCGCGAGATGATCGCGGCCTGCGCCAAGGCCGGCGTCAAGCTGATGATCGCCTATCGGTGCCAGTACGAGCCGCACAACCGGGCCGTGATCAAGCTCGCCCGTTCGGGCGAGTTCGGCCGGCCCCGGCTGATCCAGGCCTTCAACGGCCAGACCACGGGACTGCCGGAGCAGTGGCGCCTGCGGAAGGCGCTGGCAGGAGGCGGGTCGCTGCCGGATATCGGGCTCTACTGCCTGAACACCACCCGCGCGGTCCTCGGCGAGGAGCCGAACCTGATCCAGGCCCAGATCCACTCGCCGCCGGACGATCTTAAGTACCGCGAGGTCGAGGAGACGGCGAGCTTCACCCTGCACTTCCCGTCCGGCGTGATCGCCCAGTGCCTGTCGAGCTACGGGGTCTACGAGGCGCGAAGCCTGACCCTGCACACCGGAACCGCCGCCATCGACCTCCAGAACGCCTTCGCCTACCAGGGCCAGCGGCTCATCATCGGCCACCGCGACGGCAAGAACGCCGCGCGGGACGAGAAGGTCCTGAGCCCCAAGAACCAGTTCGCCCTGGAACTCGACCACTTCGCGCGCTGCATCCAGGAGGATCTGCGCCCCCGCACCCCCGGCGAGGAGGGGCTGCAGGATCAGGTGCTGATGGAGGCGATCTATGAGGCCGCGCGGACCGGCGCTCCGGTCAAGGTCGGGCCGCCCCCCGGCGCCGGGTCCGGCCTCGACGTCACCCGTGGGCCGGAGCCGGAGGAGCCGGGCTGAAGGGCCTCAGAACGGCAGCAGGATGTCGACGATCTGCTGGCCGTAGCGCGGCTGCTGCACGTCGGTGATCTGGCCCCGCCCGCCATAGGCGATCCGGGCCTGGGCGATCTTGGTCGAGTCGATGGTGTTGTCCGACTCGATATCCTCCGGCCGGACAACGCCCGCGACCACCATCTCGCGCACTTCGAAGTTGACGCGGATCTCCTGCTTGCCCTCGACCACGAGGTTGCCGTTGGGCAGAACCTGGGTGACCACCGCGGCGACGTTCGTCGTCACGGTCTCGGCGCGCTGGACCGAGCCGGCACCGTCATTGGCGGTGGCCGAGGTGGCGGACAGCAGCGCGGTGCTGCCGACGCCGAAGGACTTGCCGACCGCGTTGTTCTCCAGTCCCAGGGCGTTCGGCAGGCCGAAGCTCTCGGTGTTGGCCCGGGAGCGCTTGGTCTCGTTGCTGATGTTGGCCTGATCGGTGACGTTGACCTTCACGGTCAGGAGGTCGCCGAGCCGGGCGGCGCGCTGATCCTTGAAGAAGGCGCGGGAGCCCGTCCGCCACAGCGAGTTCGGGGCGTACGAGACCGGCTGGACGTCGGGCATCGGCATCCGCACCGGCTTGTAGCCCGGCTGGGTGGTGGGATCCTCGATCGCTGACAAGGCCGGGGTCGCGCCCACCTGCGAGAGGCGGTCGGCGGTGTTGCAGGCACCGAGCGCGCCGGCGATCAGAGCGGCGGCGAGCGGGTTCAGGACGATGCGGCGGGCCATCGGGCAATCACTCTTCGACGCGTGCAGGACGGGCGGTCAGCGCAGGGAGGCGGTCGCCTGGACGGGGGCGGCGCCGGCGGCCTGCTGAGCCGCGGGGCTGGGGCTCACCGAGACCCGGCCGGGGCCGATCACGGTGGCCTGCAGGATCTTCTTGGAGGCGACGTTGACGACGTTGACGACGGCGCCCATGCGGCCGGAATCGTTCGACAGGCCGCGCATCGACAGGCTGACGTTCGGCGTCTCGTACACGATGGTCACGTTCTCGCCGCGCGCGACCAGCTCGGGCGGGGCGGTATCGGTCATCCGCAGCACGGTCCCGGCGGTGAGCGTGTTCTGGGCGACCTCGCCGATGACCGCCGTGGCGCTTCCCTGCGCGTCGGAGGCGACGGTCTCGCGCGGACGCCGCTCCGCCACGACGTCGCCCTCCTTCACCGGTTCGCCGCGGTTGAGCGTCCGGGTGAGCACCGCCACTTCGCGCAGTTCGACGACCACGCCGGATACCCGCAGGGAGGCCTGCCGCTCGCCGAGGCTGACCAGCCCCGCGACGCGGCGGGAGCGCAGGTCGTAGGTGACGTCGAGGGCTGCGGCCTGCCCTTCGAGGTCCACCGGAGCGAGCAGGGTCGGGCCGTCGCCGTCGAAGCGGATCGTGACGCTGCGGGGGTCGAGCCCGTAGCTGGTCTCGAGGCCGCGCTTGAGCGCGGCTTCGATCTCCGGCGGCCCGAGGCGGCGGGCGGCGCGCTGCACGGCGATCTGCAGCCGGCCCCCGGTCTCCAGGTTGGCGAGACCCAGGGCGGCGGCGGCGTCGAGGATGCGGCGGGTCTGGATCGTCCCGGTGGCACCCAGGGTGGGTGCGCGGAACAGCGGACGCGCGGCCAGGCGCTCCGGCACGCCCTCGACCAGGTCGGCCAGCGTCAGGATGTCTCCGCGGGCTGTGACGTCGCCGCGCAGCCGCAGACCTTCAGCCTGGGCCATGGCGGGGATCGCCAGGGCGCCGAGGACCGCGAAGGTCAGGAAGGCCAGCACCGCGCGCAGGATCACGGCCGAGCCCAGGGGGGAGACCCGCGGCCGGGGACGGCGGATGATCGGGCTGATGTCACTTCCGTCCGCCATGCCGATACGGGGCAGATCGAGGGTCTCGAAGTCGGGATCGGGATGAGCGGGATGAGCGGGATGCATGCCGGCATACATGTTCAGGGACCTGAAGCGGGTGCGGGTCGCGCGGTTAGCTGCGGAACATCTGCGTGGTGGTGGAGAGCATCTGGTCGGCCGCGGTGACGACCTTCGAGTTCATCTCGTAGGCGCGCTGCGCGGCGATCAGGGACGAGATCTCGGTGACGGCGTTCACGTTCGCCTCTTCCAGGTAGCTCTGCTGGAGGTTGCCGAAGCCGTCGGCGCCCGGCAGGCCGCTGATCGCCTGCCCGGAGGCCGCGGTCTCGACGAACAGGTTGTCGCCGATCGATTCGAGGCCGACCTTGTTGACGAAGCGCGAGAGCTGGAACTGGCCGAGCGCCTGCGGCGCCGTCTGGCCCGGAATGCTCGCCTGCACGACGCCCGTCGCGCTGATCGTCACCGACGTCGCGTTCTGCGGCACGGTGATCGCCGGATCGAGCAGGTAGCCGTCGCGGGTGACGAGCTGGCCCGAGGCCGAGAGGTCGAAGGAGCCGTCCCGGGAATAGGCGGTGCGGCCGTCCGGGAGCGTCACCCGGAAGAACCCCTCGCCGCGGATCGCGACGTCGTAATCCTTCTCGGTGGACGAGAGCGTGCCCTGTGACATCACGCGGGCTGTCGAGGTCGTCTTCACGCCCGAGCCGAGGGCGAGGCCGGCCGGAAGCTGGGTGTTCTGCTGCGAGGTCGAGGCGCCGGCCCGTCGCAGGTTCTGGTAGAGCAGATCCTGGAAGTGCACCTGCTGGCGCTTGTAGCCGGTGGTGCGCAGGTTCGCGATGTTGTTCGAGATGACCTGGACGTTGAGTTCCTGGGCCGCCATGCCGGTGGCGGCGGAGTAGAGGGCGCGCATCGGCCGAGCTCCCCTTAGGCGACGTCGGCGAGGCGGCGGATCGCCGTGCCCCGCAGGTCGTCGAGGCGCGAGATCATGCTCGACACCATGGCGTAGGACCGGTTCACGTCCATCAGCCGGGTCATCTCGATCACCGGGCGGACGTTCGAGCGTTCCAGCGCTTCGGATTCCAGGCGTCCGTCGATGCCGGCGGGGCGTGCCGGCTCCGGCGAGGCGTAGAGGTTGCCCCCCTCGTTGGTCAGCCGCTGCGGGTTGGCGAAGGTGACGAGCTTGATGCGCCCGCGGATGCCGAGATTGGTCGACACGGTACCGTCGGGGCCGATGGCGAGGCCGGTCTCCTGCGGGTTGATGGTGATCGGTCCGCCCTCGCCCGCCACCTTGTAGCCGTCGCTGGTGACGAGCGCGCCCTGCGGGTCGATCTCGAAGGCGCCGTTTCGGGTGTAGCGCTCGCCCTGGGGGGACTGCACGGCGATGAAGGCCGCGCCCTTGATCGCGACGTTGAGCGGGTTGCCGGTCCGCTCGACCGGGCCCTGCCCGAGATCGAGGGTGGTGCCCTGGTCGATGACGTAGGAGAGACGCCGGTCGGGCCGGGCGAACGAATCCGCGCTGGCCACCGGCATCAGGTATTCCTGGAAGCGGGTGTTGCGAGCCTTGAACCCGGTGGTCGAGACGTTCGCCATGTTGTTGGCGATCACGTCCAGCTCGCGCTGGAGCGCCATCTGGCTCGACACGCCGACGAAGAGGGCATTCTGCATCGTGGACTCTGGGACTCGCGGGCCGCGGAGGCGGCAACGATCCATTCAGCATCCGCTGTGCCAAACCCAACGGAAGAAAATTCCATCGTTCTGACAAGGGCTTGACGGGAATTGCGCGGTCGTCGCGTCGGCGCCGGGTCTGCGTTGCGGCAAACCTGGCCCGGCAGGAATTGCCTGCTTAACGGCACGTTAACCGTGATGCTCCGATATCCGGGTGTACCTGGCGCGCAGTCTCCCGCGAGAGAGCATTATTCCATGGCCAAGAAGCCGAAGAAGGCCTCCGCCGAGGAAGGCGGGGCCGGAGCCGAAAGCGCCCCGAAGGGCAAGAAGAAGCTCATGATCATGGTGGCCGTCGCGGTCCTGCTCGTGGGCGGCGGCGCGGGCGCCTTCCTGATGATGGGCGGCGGCGGCGGCAAGGAGGCCGCACAGGACGGCGGCCACGGCGGAGGGCACGGCGCAGACGGCAAGGGTGTCGGCCCGGACGGCAAGAAGCCCGTGGTCTTCGTGGACGTGCGCGAGATGCTCCTCAACCTCAGTCCGGACCAGCCGCAGGACAAGGCCCGGTACGCGAAGGTCCGGATCGCCCTGGAGCTTAAGGACGCGAGGGCCGAGGAGGAGGTCAAGCCGCTGATGCCGCGGGTGGAGGACGCTCTGCAGGTCTACATGCGCGAGCTGCGCGCCAGCGACATCACGAACTCGGTGGGCCTGTTCCGGCTGCGCGAGGAATTGCTGCGGCGGGTCAACATCGCCCTGTATCCCGCCAAGGTCGATGCCGTGCTCTTCAAGGACGTGATCGTCCAATGAGCGCGCCTGCGACCACCCCCATCGCCTCCAACCCCGCGCCGGGCCGGCCCCCGATCGAGCACGCCTGATGGAACCCGAGGACGAACTCCCCGAGGACGATTGGTCGGCAGCCCTTCTGGAGCAGGGCGCCGAGGGCGGCGACTCGTCCCTCGCCGAGGAATGGGGCGCGGCCCTCGCCGAGCAGGGCACCACGCGCAACGCGAGCGACGTCGCCGCCGAATGGGCGACGATGATCGAGGACGGGGAGAGCGACAACCTCCCCGAACTCGCCGGCAACGACCGGGTGCTGAACCAGGACGAGATCGACGGCGTCCTCGGCTTCTCCATGCGCGAGCTCTCGGCCTCGGGGGCCGGGGGCGTTCAGGCCATCGTCGATTCGGGCGTCGTCCAGTACGAACGCCTGCCGATGCTGGAGATCGTCTTCGACCGGATGATCCGGTTGCTGTCGACCTCCCTGCGCAACCTGTTCCAGGACAACGTCGAGGTGACGCTGGACAACATCACCTCGGTGCGCTTCGGCGACTATCTCAACGCGATCCCGCTGCCGACCCTGCTCGGCGTGTTCCGGGCCGAGCAATGGGAGAATTCCGGCCTCGTCACGGTCGATTCGAACCTCGCCTACGCGACCTTCGACCTGCTGCTCGGCGGCAAGCGCGGCGGCTTGTCGAGCCGTCTGGACGGTCGCCCGTTCACCGCCATCGAGATGACGCTGGTGCGCCGCCTCGTGGAGATCGTGCTGGGCGATCTCGAGCTGTCGTTCCAGCCGCTGTCGCCCGTGACCTTCGGCATCGACCGGATCGAGACCAACCCGCGCTTCGCCACGATCACGCGGCCGGGCAACGCCGCGATCCTGATCAGCCTGCGCCTGGACGTCGACGGGCGCGGCGGCATGCTGCAGATCCTGTTCCCCTACGCGACGATCGAGCCGATCCGGGAACTCCTGACCCAGAGCTTCATGGGTGAGAAGCTCGGCCGCGATCACGTCTGGGAAGGCCACCTCGCCACCGAGATCTGGCAGGCCGACGTGACCATGGAGGCGGTGCTGCACGAGATGATGCTGCCGCTCAAACAGGTCATGAGCCTGAAGGTCGGCGAGACGCTGATGTTCGACGCCAAGCCGTCGGATCTCATCACCGTGCGCTGCGGCGACTGGGCGCTCACCCAGGGGCGGATGGGCCGCGTCGACGGGCACATCGCCGTCCAGGTCACGCGGCCCCTGCGCCGCTCGCGCACGACGATCCAGGCCTACGAGGCCTCGATGAACAACCGGTCGGACAATTAGGGCCGATGAGGGTCCCAACATGAGTCTCTTCGTCACCCTCGCCGCCGACATCCTGGTTGCCGTCCTCCTGGCGGCGACCATCGTCACGTCCCTCCGTCTCTCGCGCCGCATCGGCCAGATGAAGGGCGACGAGGCCGCCCTGCGCCAGACCATCGGCGACCTGATGGTGGCGACCGGCACGGCCGAGCGGGCCATCGCCGGTCTGCGGGCGACGATCGACGAGGGCGACCGCACGCTGAACGCCAGCCTGGAAACCGCCACCATCCGCGCCGCCGAGCTGAAGCTGCAGGTCGAGGCCGGCGAGGGCGTGATCACGCGCATCGGCGCCATCGTGGCGCAGATGCGCGCCGTCCCGATCCGTCCCGAGCCGTCCCCTGAGCCGAGGCCCGCGCCGGAGATCCCGCCCGAGCGCAGGCCGGAGCAGGCCGGTCCGAACGGGGAGCGCCTCGGGGTGGCGGCCGCGGCGGCCCTCGCCATGAGCGAGCGCGCCCTCGCCCGCGTCCGGGCGCGCGCCGCGTGACCGGCGTAAAGGCCCCGAAGATCCCGCCGCCGAAGCCGGATCCCGAGGAGCGGATACGCCGCGCCGCGACGCCGCAGCGGCGCGCGCGCCGGAAGCCCGTCCGGCAGTTCCGGCTGCGCCTCATCGACGCCGTGGCGCTCGCGGCGGGCGGGCTGCTCGTGCTCAAGCTGCTCAGCCTGCTGCAGGCCGGCCTGCCGGAGAGCGCCGAGCTTCCGGAATACGGGCGCGCGGTCGCCCGGGCGCGCACCGGCTACGAGCCCTACGACCCGGTGACGACCGGATCGGTGGGCGCCAAGGAGGCGCCGGCCGCCGCGACCGAGAAGCCGCCGGAACCGCCCCCGGCGCGGCCCGCACCGCCCGCGGCCGGGAACCCGGCCTCGCCCACCGAGCGCCTGCTCCTGGAGAAGCTCGGCGCCCGGCGCGACGCCCTGCGCCAGAAGAGCGAGGAGCTGGAGCTGCGCGAGAAGATGCTGGGGGAGGCCGAGCGCAAGCTCGAGACCGGCCTCGGCGACCTCAAGAAGGCCGAGGACAAGGTCGACGCCGTCGTGAAGGCGAAGGAGGACGCCGAGAAGCAGGGACTGAAGAACATCGTCACGATGTACGAGGCGATGAAGCCCAAGGACGCCGCCCGGGTGTTCGACCGGCTCGGGCTCGACGTGCTGGTCCCGATCGTGCTGGCCATGAATCCCCGCAAGATGTCCGAGGTCCTGGCGGTGATGCAGCCCGAGACCGCCGAGCGCCTGACCGTGGCCCTCGCCAACCGCGCCCGCGGCGCCGGAGGGCCGCAGGCCCAGGCCGGGATGGGGCTGCCCGCCAACGAGTTGCCGGCGATCGATCCCGGGGCGCCGGCGCGGTAGGAACGCGGCGCAGCGCGGGCGGCCGCGCGACTTCCCGGAGCGCGCCGTCGCACATGTCGGGTCGGCGTCATGCGGCACCCGTACGGGCTAGGGTCCGGGGCCGGGCGCGCTATAAGGGGCTCATGTCAGAGGCCGATCCCCAGCCGCTCCTCGCCGTCGAGGACCTGTCCGTGGCGTTCCGCGCGCGGGAGGGCGAGACCGTGGCGGTCGACGGCGTCTCCTTCGCCATCCGCCGGGGCGAGACCCTCGCCCTCGTGGGCGAATCGGGATCGGGCAAGTCGGTGACGGCGCTGGCGATCCTGCGCCTCCTCGATGGATCGGCCCGGCAGGACGGCCGGATCCTGTTCAAGGACCGCGACCTCGCGCAGCTGCCCGAGCGGGCGATGCGCGACGTCCGCGGCGCCGACATCACCATGGTGTTCCAGGAGCCGATGACCTCGCTGAACCCGCTCCACACGATCGAGCGGCAGATCGGCGAGGTACTCGGCCTGCATCGCGGACTCTCCGGCAAGGCGGCCCGTCGGCGGATCCTGGAGCTTCTGGACCTCGTGGGCCTGCGCGACGCGGAGCGGCGCATGGGCGCCTACCCGCACGAACTCTCCGGCGGCCAGCGCCAGCGCGTGATGATCGCCATGGCGCTCGCCTGCGAGCCGGACCTTCTGGTCGCCGACGAGCCGACCACGGCCCTGGACGTCACCGTGCAGGCGCAGATCCTGGCGCTGCTCGCCGACCTGCAGAAGCGCCTCGGCATGGCGATGCTGTTCATCACCCACGATCTCGGCATCGTCGAGCGGATCGCCGACCGCGTCTGCGTAATGCTCAAGGGCCGCATCGTGGAGGCCGGTGCGACCAAGGCCGTCTTCGCGGATCCGCAGCACGAGTACACGCGCCGCCTGATCGCCTCCGAGCCGAAGGGCCGGGCCAACCCCGTCCCGGCCGATGCCGCGCCGCTGCTGGAGGCCGGGCCCCTGAAGGTCTGGTTCCCGCTGAAATCGGGTCTGCTCCGGCGCGTCACCGGCCATGTCAGGGCCGTGGACGGCGTGTCCCTGCGGGTCCGGACCGGCGAGACCGTCGGCGTCGTCGGCGAGTCCGGCTCCGGCAAGACGACCCTCGGCCTCGCCCTGCTGCGGCTCACGCGCTCGGAAGGGCCGATCGTCTTCCTCGGACGGGCGATCGACGGCTTCGGCGTGGCGCAGATGCGCCCGCTGCGGAAGGACATGCAGGTGGTCTTCCAGGATCCCTACGGCTCTCTCTCGCCGCGCATGTCGGTGGCCGACATCGTCGCCGAGGGGCTGGTGGTGCAGGGCGCGGCGCGTTCCCGGGCGGAGCGCCGCGCCGTGGTCGCCAAGGCCCTGACCGATGTCGGGCTCGACCCGGCCGCCATGGACCGCTACCCGCACGAGTTCTCCGGCGGCCAGCGCCAGCGCATCGCCATCGCGCGGGCCATGGTCCTCAATCCCCGCTTCGTCGTCCTCGACGAGCCGACCTCGGCCCTCGACCGCTCGGTCCAGGCGCAGATCGTGACCCTGCTTCGCGACCTCCAGCGCGAGCGCGGCCTCGCGTACCTGTTCATCAGCCACGACCTGAAGGTGGTGCGGGCCCTCGCCAACTACGTGATCGTCATGCAGAACGGCCACGTGGTCGAGGAAGGCCCTGCGGAGTCGATCTTCGCGAAACCTCAGACCCCCTACACCCGCGCCCTGTTCAAGGCCGCCTTCGTCCTCGAGAGCGACGCGCCCGCCGAGCTGGAATCCGCCTGACCATGGCGCGCGCCCTCATCATCGTCCTCGATTCCGTGGGCGTGGGCGGGGCCCCGGATGCGGAGAGCTACGGCGATGCCGGCTCCGACACGCTGGGGCATATCGCCGAGCGCTGCGCGGAGGGAAGCGGCGATCGGGCGGGGCTGCGCGCGGGTCCGCTGCGTCTGCCCCATCTCGCCGGACTCGGGCTCGGACTGGCGGCCGGCGGCGCCTCGGGCCGCATCCCGCCGAACCTCGCGCCGGCGGGGCCGCCGCGGGGCGCCTACGGCCACGCGGTGGAGAAGGCCGCCGGCAAGGACACGCCCTCCGGTCACTGGGAGATCGCCGGGCTTCCCCTGACCGAGCCCTGGGGGCATTTCCCCGACACCCGGCCGGCCTTCCCGCCGGAGCTGACCCGCACGCTGATCACGGAAGGCGGCATCCCGGGCATCCTGGGCGATTGCCACGCGCCGGGCGTCGCGATCATCGACGCGCTGGGCGCCGCGCATGTCCGGACCGGACAGCCGATCTGCTACACCTCGGCCGACAGCGTGTTCCAGATCGCCGCCCACGAGGAGGCGTTCGGGCTGGAGCGGCTCTACGACCTGTGCCGCGTGGCGCGCCGGCTGTGCGACCCCTACCGCGTCTGCCGGGTGATCGCCCGGCCCTTCGTGGGCTCGGCGGAGGCGGGCTTCCGCCGGACCGGCAACCGCAAGGATTTCGCGGTCGCGCCGCCCGGGCGCACCCTGCTCGACCGGGCCGAGTCGGCCGGCCGCGCGGTGGTGAGCGTCGGCAAGATCGGCGACATCTTCGCCCACCGCGCCACCGGCCGCGAGATCAAGCCGGGCCCGAATGCGGCCTGCGTGACGGCGGGACTCGCCGCGCTGGCGACCCTGCCGGCGGGCGGCCTGATCTTCGTCAACCTGGTGGATTTCGACACGGAGCACGGCCACCGCCGCGACGTGCCGGGCTATGCCGCGGAGCTGGAGGCGTTCGACGCCCGGATCCCCGAGATCCTGGCGGCGCTGGCGCCGGGCGACCTCGCCGTGATCACCGCCGATCACGGCAACGATCCGACCTGGACCGGGACCGACCACACCCGCGAGCAGGTCCCGGTCCTGGCCTTCGGCCCCGGCGTGGCCGCCCGGTCGATCGGCCGGCGGGAGACCTTCGCGGATATCGGCGCCACCGTGGCGGCCCATCTCGGGCTGGCCTGGGACGGGGCCGGAACATCGTTCCTGGACTAAGGAGGACACGACGTGCGGGACGACGACGACCGGCCGCGCAAGGCCGTTGCCCACGAGATCGGGCAGCCCCTCGACACGCTCTCCCTCGGGGATCTCGACGCGCGCGTCGCGCTCCTGCGCGCCGAGATCGCCCGGCTCGAGGCGGCGCGGGCCGCCAAGCAGGCGGCGCAGGGCGCGGCCGACGCTTTCTTCAAGCGGAGCTGAAGCTTGGACCGGAGCGAAACCCTCGCGGCCCTGCGGCGCGGCGATCTCGGCGGCGCGCGGGAGCTGCGGCTGCCCGACGGGCTGACGGCGGTGCCGCGCGAGGTGTTCGCCCTCGCCGACACGCTGGAGGTGCTGGATCTCGGCCGGGGCGACCTCGCCGACCTGCCGGACGATTTCGGCCGCCTCCACCGCCTGCGCGTGCTGTTCTGCTCCGGCAATCCGTTCCCGCGCCTGCCGCCGGTGCTCGGCGCCTGCCCCGCGCTCAGCCAGTTGGGCTTCCGCGGCTGCGGCATCCGCGAGGTCCCGGCGGAGTCGCTGCCGCGCGACCTGCGCTGGCTGACGCTGACCGACAACGCGATCGCGAAGCTGCCCGCCGCCCTCGGCGAGCGGCCGCTGCTCCAGAAGCTGATGCTGTCGGGGAACCGGATCGCGGCGCTGCCGGACAGCTTCGCGGGCGCGGCGCGTCTCGAACTGATCCGGCTCTCCTGCAACCGGCTCGAAGCGCTGCCGCCCTGGCTCGGCACCCTTCCGCGCCTCGCCTGGGTCGCCTACGCGGGCAATCCCGCCGAGCCGGCCTCCGAGCCCGCGGACGCGCCGCGCGTGCCGTGGGCGGACCTGGACGTCGGCGATCAGCTCGGTGAGGGTGCGTCGGGCCGCGTCTTCCGCGCGGCCTGGCGCGGTCCCATCGCCGCGCAGGATGTCGCCCTGAAGCTGTTCAAGGGCGCCATGACCAGCGACGGCCTGCCCGAGCGGGAGATGGAGGCCTGTCTCGCTGCCGGCACGCATCCGGCGCTTACCGGTGCGCTGGGCCGGCTCCACGATCATCCCGCCGGCGTCCAGGGGCTGCTGCTCCGGCTTCTCCCGTCGCACTGGCGGGTGCTCGCCGGCCCGCCGAGCCTCGCGAGTTGCAGCCGCGACGTCTACGATCCGAGCCTGCGGCTGGAGCCGGCCAAGGCCCTGCGGATCGCCCGCTCGGTCGCGGAGGCGGTGACCCATCTGCACGGGCGCGGGCTGCTCCACGGCGACGTGTATGCCCACAACACCCTGTGGGATGCCGCAACCGGCGCCGCCGTGCTCAGCGATTTCGGTGCCGCCTCGGCGCTCCCGGACGGACGGGGCGGCGCGGTGCTGGCGCGGGTCGAGGTGCGCGCCGTCGGCATCCTGATCGATGAGCTGCTCGATCGTTGCGCGACGCCGCCGGAGACTCTGCGGGCTCTGGCGCAGGCCTGTATGCAGCCGGATCCCGACGGGCGGCCGGCGCTCGACGCGGTGATCGCCGAGATCGACCGGCTCCAGTCCTGATCCCGTCGGATTCGACCGTGCCGCCGCTTCAGGCGGATACCGCGCGGGCTGTGCGGAGCGGGAGCCTTGTTCCCACGGCGTCAGTCCGGGATGTCGCCCTGCCCGCGCGCGATCACGGCGAACAGATCGCCGAGGGCGGCGAGGCTCGCGGCCTGGAGCTGGGCTGCCGGCACCACGTGTCCGTCCAGCCCGGGAAGATCCCGCGTCGCCGTGGCGGCGGCCACGACGGTGGGACGGAACCCGAGGTTGAAGGCGCTCCGGGCGGTGGAATTGACGCACATATGCGTCATGAATCCCGCCAGGATGACGTCCTGCACGCCGGCTTCCTGGAGGCGTGCCTGCAGGTCCGTGCCCACGAAGGAACTCGGATAGGCCTTGGTGATCACCGGCTCGTCGCCCTGCGGCGCCACCTCCGGGCTGATCTGGCCGATCGGCGCGGTTACATCGTAGGGCGTTCCCGGCCCGGCATTGTGGCGGACATGGATCACCGGGATCCCCGCGTCGCGCGCCCGCTTCAGCAGGCCCGCGGCCTCGCGGAGCGCAGGCTCGACGCCCTCGAGCCGCATGACGCCCTCGCGATAGGTCTGCTGCAGGTCGATCATCACCAGAGCGGAGCCCGTGAGCGGGGCCGGCGCGGGGCTCAGGCCGGACAGGCCGCGCAGGGTTGCCAGATCGGACATCGGCGCATCTCCCATGGCGCCGCCTTGGTGGGGCGCTCGAATGTCGGGACGCTACGACGGACCGGCCCGGAAGCGCCATAGCGCAAAGGTGCACCGCCCGAACCGCACGGGAAGGTTGACGGTCTGGATTGATCCGCACCCGCAGGTCGCTACATGCGCGGCGTGATTGCCCCGCCCCTGCGCCTCGGCGCCCTGCTCCTCGCCCTCGCCTGCGCGCATCCGGCCGCGGCCGCCCCGTCCGAAGGGGCGACCGAGACCGTCGAGCAGGCCCTGTGCCGCCTGATCGACGAATCCGCCAAGGCCCGTGGCCTGCCGGTGCCGTTCCTGACGCGCCTGATCTGGCGCGAGAGCAGCTTTCGCGTGGGGGTCGTGAGCCCGGCCGGGGCGCAGGGCATCGCGCAATTCATGCCGGGAACGGCACGGGAGCGCGGCCTCCTCGACCCGTTCGATCCCGAGCAGGCGATCCCGCATGCAGCCCACCTGCTCGCCGACCTGAACAGACAGTTCGGCAATCTTGGGCTCGCCGCCGCGGCCTATAACGGTGGCGCCGCGCGGGTCAGCAAATGGCTCGCCGGCGATGGCGGCCTGCCCGCCGAGACCCGGACCTACGTGGCGGTCATCACGGGCCGGCCGGTGGACGATTGGCGGACCGGGCCCGCCAAGGCGATCGAGTACCCGGAGGGCGGCGCACCCGCCAAGCCCGAGGGCAAGGACGCGAAGGACCCGAAGGACCCGAAGGAGGCCCATCCGGAGGCACCGCAGACCTGCCTGCAGGTGACCGCCAGCCTGCGCGTTCCGTCCCGCGGCGACCGCTTCGCCCTCGGCCTCAACGAGGGACCGGCCGCTCCCTGGGGGATCCAGCTCGCGGGCAACTTCTCCAAGGCGCTGGCGCTCCAGAGCTTCAACCGGGCGCGGAGCGCTTATGCGGGGGTGATCGGCGAGGTGCGGCCGATGATCATCGGTACCCGCCTGCGCAACCGCGGCACCCGCGCCTTCTACCGGATCCGCATCCCGGCGCAGAGCCGGCAGGCGGCCGACGACCTGTGCGGCCGCATCCGCAAGGTCGGGGGCGCCTGCATCGTCCTGCGGACCTGATTTTTCACGATCCGCCGCGGGACCGTCATCAATCCGCCCCGAGGGCGGTGCGGTATGAGCCGGTCGGGATAACCGGATGGGATATGACACGCCTCCTCACCGCGTTTGCTAGCCTCCTCTGTCTCGGGCTCGCCGCGTTCGGCTTCACCGCTGCCTCGCCGCTCGCCCTGTTCGACGCGATCGGCCCGCGCGATCCGGGGGGGCGCCTCGCCGCGAAGGACCAGCCCTTCGGCGAAGGGCCGCGGCGGCACCTCGATGTCTACGTCCCGACGGCGGCCGCCGAGAATGCGCCGGTCCTCGTGTTCTTCTACGGCGGCTCCTGGCAGAGTGGCTCCAAGGACGATTACGCCTTCGTCGGGCACGCGCTCGCCGCGCAGGGCTTCGTCACGGTGCTGCCCGACTACCGGCTCTACCCGGAGGCACCGTTTCCCGGCTTCCTGGAGGATGGTGCGGCGGCCATCGCCTGGGTGCGCGACAACATCGCGGGCTATGGCGGCGATCCGCGCCGGATCGTGCTCGCCGGCCACTCGGCCGGGGCCTACAACGCGGTGATGCTCGGCCTCGACCCGCGCTACGTGATCGCGGCCGGAATCGATCCCAAGGTCATCAAGGCGGTCGCGGGCCTGTCCGGACCCTACGATTTCCTGCCGTTCGATCAGGACACCACCGTGAAGGTGTTCGGGAAGGCTCCCGATCCGGAGGCAACGCAGCCGGTGGCCTTCGCGGGCCCGCTCTCGCCCCCCGCCTTCCTGGCGACCGGCGACGCCGACACGGTGGTGAAGCCGCGGCACACGGTCAGCCTCGCCGCCAAGCTGCGGGCCGAGCACGTCCCGGTCCAGGAGCGGATCTATGCGGGGCTCGATCACAAGGACACGTTGCTGGCGCTGTCCGTCACCTTCCGCTCCAAGGCCCCGGAACTCGCCGAGATGGCCTCGTTCCTGATGCGGCAATCCGCCGGCCGCTCGCAGTACACGATGCGGCGCTGATCGCTTCGGGCTTACGTCAAGGTTATCGCGCGATCGTCGGCCGGAACGTCTGATTTTCCATCGCCCCGGACCCGCGGGCCGCTAGAATGGTCTCGGCCGCACGGCGCGGCCTCGCGGTGGGACGGCATGGCTTCTGCGGACGCGGCGATCGGGATCCCGGCCGACGGGCGGCAGCGCGGCGTCGCGGGCCGGGACATGCCCGACGTGCTGCGCGTGCTTCTGAACGGGTTCGTCTTCGTCCTGCTCTGGAACCACGTCTGGCTGAAGGATCTGTCGGATCGGTCGATGCTCGCGGCCTCCGAGGATGGAAGCCTGCTGACGCAGGTCCTGTTTCTCGGCGCCGGTGCCGCCATGGCCGCGGCGATCCACCGGATCGGCGTCCGGCACCTTCATCCGCTGCTGACGCGTCCCCTCGTCCTCTGCGCCCTCTGGCTCGGGGCGACGGCGCTCCTGTCGATCGAGCCCAGCCTGTCGCTGCGGCGGCTCGTCCTGTTCGCCATCGCGGCGATGCTCTCGGCAGGCGTGCTGATCGTGGCCCGATCCCCCCGGCAGTTGGCGCTGACCATGGCCGGATCCGCCCTGGTGATCGTGCTCGGCTCCTACCTCGCGGTCGCCCTCGTGCCCAATCTCGCGATCCACTCGGCCTTCGACGTCAATTCCGATCCCAGCCATCCCGGTCTCTGGCGCGGAATCTTCCCGCAGAAGAACGAGGCCGGGGCAGCCATGGTGATCCTGGTGATCGTCGGCCTCTACGTCGCCACCGTCGCGAGCCGTCTGCTCGGCTGGGCGATCGTGCTCCTGGCGGCCGGCTTCCTGGTGGCGAGCGGCTCGAAGACCGCGATCCTGCTCCTTCCGGTGATCCTCGCCGTCACCGGCCTGTGCCAGGTCCTCACCGGCGGGTTCCTGCGGCGCCTGCTGCTCCTCGGCCCCGTGATCGGGTTCTCGCTGATCTCCATCGGCTCCGTGCTCGCGCCGCCGATCCAGGACGCAGTGGGGGCGCTGCTCACCGACGCGACCTTCACGGGCCGCAGCGAGATCTGGCAGTTCGCCATCGACAACATCATGATCCGGCCCTGGCGCGGCTGGGGCATCGGCGCCTTCTGGATGACCGAACGCACCATGTACGCCGGCTCCGAGGAGCTGACCTGGGTCACCACCGTCGACCATGCCCACAACGCCTATCTCGACACCGCGCTGATCGGCGGCCTGCCGTTCCTCGCGCTCACCGTGGTGGCCTTCGTCCTCGCCCCGGTGCGCGACCTGCAGCGCGTGGCCGGCGGAATGCGCCTCGACGCGGAGACCATGCTGTTCCTGCGGCTGTGGTTTCTCGGGCTGGTCTCGGCCTCCTTCGAGACGGTGCTCTACAACGGTAACAACGCCACCTGCTGCATGTTCATGATGGCGGTGTTCGGCCTGCGCCTGCGCACCCGCTACGCCGTCCTGGCGCGCTGAGGCGGATCCGCCGCCCGATCGTCCCCGACCCTCGGCGCTTCGCCATCCCACGCGTATCGCCGCCGGACGCGGGACGCGCGCGGAATGCCGTCCTCGCGACCGAGATGCAGCCGCTTGGCGACCGCCCTGCGGGATCGGCGCAGGATGGATGTGGCTCGCCCTGCCGACCGGCGCTCGGTTCAGGCTCCGGGCGGGATCATCCTGCCGGATCGACGGGCTGGCGGCGTCGCGTCGGACGCCGACAGCCCGGACGGTTCCTGGAACTGCCTCTCTAGGGCCCGGAGAGGGACGTCGATCCGACCCGGCCTGCCTCCACATGTCGATCGGCGCCTTCGCGTATCGGTGCGGCTTCGCCACCGAGGCGCATGTTTCCCGGCGCTTCAACGGTCGCCACGGTCTCACGGCCCGCGATGACAGGGCTGCGGCCGTCCGGCACCGATCCGATACGGTCCCGGATCGGCAAAACCGCCCGCGCGCATAGAATGCTGACCCTCGGGCGCACGCCACCGGTCCGGATCCGCGCCGGTCCCCTCAGGCGCCGAGGATCGCGCCGCGTCGCTGAAGGTCGCCCCGATCCCGTCCTCGAAACCGGATCAGAGCCCGGATTCGGCCGGCGGCACCGGCCGCGGGCGCCGGTCCTCGCCGATCGCCACGAAGGTGAAGGTCGCCTCGGTCACCTTCATGGTGACCTCGCTCGCCCGTTCGCGCCGCCAGACCTCGACCTGGATGCGCAGGGAGGAGCGCCCGACCTTCAGGAGCCACGCATAGAGGCTCACCTCGTCGCCCACGAAGACAGGGTGGTGGAAGGTGATCGCGTCGACCGCGAGGGTGGCGCACCGGCCCCGTGCCCGACGGGCCGCGACGTTGCCGGCCGCGAGATCCATCTGTGCCATGAGCCAGCCGCCGAAGATGTCGCCGGCGGGATTGGTGTCGGCGGGCATCGCGATGGTGCGGATGACCGGCGGACCGCGATCCGTCGGCTGGACCGTCGCCCCGCCCCCGATGTCCTCGCACAGGTCCGCCATGGCCATCCGTCCCCCGAACGGACGGGAGACATCCGGCCAAGCTCGGTCGCGGTCAATCGGGCAGCGCGAAGACCAGCAATGCGTCGCCGGTGCCGAACCCGGATGCCTTGGTGAAGGAGGCGCCGCCCGCCGCCACCGCGAGGTATTGCTTGCCGTCCAGCGCGTAGGTCATCGCCGGGCCGCTGATGCCGGCCCCGCACTGGAAGCGCCAGAGAATCCGGCCGTCCTTCGCATCGTGGGCGTCGAGATGGCCGTCCTCCTCTCCCGAGAAGACGAGGCCGCCGGCCGTCGCCAGGGTCCCTCCGGAGAGACGGCTCCCGCTGCGGACCGACCAGGCGATCCTACCGCCATCCACGAGGTCGACCGCCGTCAGCGTGCTGAAGGACGCCTCGCCCTTCGCCTCGCCCGTCTCCGTGTAGCGGATCTCCGGACGCCCGGCGGCCGCCGGAACGGTCTTCACCGTGTAGGTCGTCGCCCCGTGGCGGACCTGAACGTAGGCGCGCCGGCCGTCATAGGCGGTGGGCGGCCACGAGACCGCGCCGAGGGGACCGGGCGCCACCACGGTGCCCTGCGGCGTCGGCGGCGCGAACAGGTTCTTCTGATCGACGAGCGGCGCGGACCGCGCCAGGAGCGTCCCCGTGGCGCGGTCGTGGACGTAGATCCAGCCGGTCTTGCTTGCCGAAGCCACCGCCTTCGCGCCATCGGGCATGTCGAGCAGGAAGGGCGGCGCGGCGACGTCGTAGCCCCATTCGTCGTGCGGCACCTGCTGGTAGTACCAGCGCAGCGCGCCGGTCTTCACGTCGAGGGCCACGAGGCACATCGTGTAGAGATTGTCGCCCGGACGCGAGAGGCCGAAATTCTGCGGGGCCGGGTTGCCGGTGCCGAGGAAGATCAGGCCGAGATCCGGATCATAGGCCGGCGTCATCCAGAGGGAGCCGCCGCCGACGCGCCAAGCGTCGCGGTTGGCCGGAGCGGCGGCCTTCTCGGCGGCGATGTCCCGGTGGAGCGGCGTGCCGTCGGCGGTCTGGGCGACGAAGCCCCCCTCCCAACCCTCGGACGGCGTGACGTACCAGCGCCAGCGTTCCTCGCCGGTCTTCGCGTCGTAGGCCGCGAGCCAGCCGCGTCGCCCGTACCCGCCCTCGATGCCGACGACGGCGCCGCCATCGAGGCCGCCCGCCTCGTCCTCGATGTGGAGGCCGTATCCGGCGCCGGTGACGCCGACGATCACGAGCCCGTCGGCAACCAACGGCGGCATCTTGAAGCCGAGGCGGCTCGAGCCCTGGACGGGCTTGCCGCCGAGCGTCGCGGCGAGGCCCGAGGCGGTCTCGCTCTCGCCCTCCTCGGGGCGGACCGCCTCCTTGTCCCAGACGATCCTGCCGGTCTTCGCGTCGAGGGCGATCAGCCGCCCGTCCATGGTCGCCTCGAAGACGAGACCCCCCGACACCGCCACCCCGCGGTTCGAGGGCGGTCCGAAGATCTTCTCGGTGCGCGGCTTGTGGGTGTAGGTCCAGACGGGCTTGCCGGTCTTCGCGTCGAGGGCCGCGACGTTGTTCTGCGTCGTGGAGACGAAGAGGGTGCCGTCCACCATCACGGGCTGGGCCTGGAAGTATCCGGTGATTCCGGTCTGGAAGATCCAGGCGGGGCGCAGCCGACCGACAGTGTCGCGATCGATCTGGGTCAGGTCGGAGAAGTTGCGGTTGCTCGGATCGTGTCCGAAGGCCGGCCAGGGCGATTCAGCGGCGGAGCTCGACCCGAGGGACGCCGGTCCCGCAAAGCAGGCCAGCAGGACCGCCCCAATCCATCGCGCCAAAGCTGTGCTCCCTTGTGCGGCGACAGTCGCGCCCGCCTGGATCCGTTTCTGAGTGTGAGCCTAAGCCTGCCTCCGGGGCGCCCCGTCGAGCTGCGCCGGCGTCGCCTGGGCACCCATTGCCCGGGCCATGTCGGCGGCGCTCTGTCCGGAGGCGTCGCGCCGGTCCGGGTCGGCGCCGTGGCGGAGGAGCAGGTCGACCATCTCGGTGCGGTCGAACATCGCCGCCGTCATCAGGGCCGTGCGGGTGCCGTCGCCGGTCCCGTCCACCCTGGCCCCGTGCTGGAGCAGGAGCTGCGCGATCGCGAGATCGTTCTTGAAGGCCGCGCCGGCGAGGGGCGTCTGGCCACGGTCATTGGCGAGTTCCGGGTCGCCGCCGGCCTCCAGGATCACCCGCGTGGCGTCCGCCTGGCCGTTATAGGCGGCCAGCATCAGCAGGCTGTCGCCCTTGTCGTTGCGCAGGTTCGCCGGCAGCCCCTGCCCGAACAGGTCGGCGAGATCCTCCGCATGGCCCATCCGCGCGTACTGGAAGACGCGGGCAGCGAAGGCCAGGGTCTCGTCATCGAGGGTCGGGGGCGTGTTCGTCTCTGAGGCCATCGCGTGCTCGTCTCTTCTGGCCGCTGATCTGGGCCGGTCCGGCGTCCACGTCCAGCGGCGGCGGGAACAGTTTCGGGGCGCTGCTCGTTCCAGCCGCCAATCCGGGCCAAAGGCCCGACGCTTCCGGAGCGCGCCGATGCCCCGACCCTTCGAGCCCTTCGCCGACGCCTTGCGCACCGCGCGCGACATCGTCCGGGAGCGCGCAGGCGCGGTCGCACAGGCGGCCGTACAGGCCGATCCCCACGCCTACGACGAGGCCTGCAACGCCCTCGCCGTCCGGATCGCCCAGGCCATCGTCGATGCCGGCGAGGCCGCGACGGCGCATGGCCGGGATCACGAGGCCGCCTGAGCCAACGGCGGCCGGTCAGCCCCGCCGCCGTCCGCCGCCGCCCTTGTATTTGGGCTTCTGCCCGCCGAGCCCCTGCGTCGAGCGCGGCTTCGGCCGCTCCTGCCAGGCCGGCGCGAGGCCGCCCACCGGAAGCTCCCGGTCCGTGCCGGGGCCCATATTGTCGAGGTCGGGCTTGGCGATGCGGCTGCCGCCTCCGCCTGCGCCCCCTGCCCCGCGCGGCGCCTTCCGGCCGAACTTCCCGGCCTCGCGCTCCACGTCGCTCTGTCGTGCCATCGGGTCGTCCGAGACCAGAAGCTCGGTGGCCTGGAGCCGCTTCAGCTCGTCGCGCAGGCGGGCTGCCTCCTCGAAGTCGAGATCGGCGGCGGCGGCGCGCATGCGCTTCTCCAGATCCGCCATCACGGCCTTGAGGTTGTGGCCCACCGTGATCGCGTCCTTGGCCAGCCCGGTATCGACCTGGACGTGGTCGCGCTCGAACACGCTGCTGAGGATGTCGGCGATGCCGCGCTTCACGCTCTGCGGCGTGATCCCGTGCTCTTCGTTGTAGGCGAGCTGCTTGGTGCGGCGCCGCTCGGTCTCGGCCATCGCCCGCTCCATCGAGCCGGTGATGTTGTCCGCGTACAGGATGCAGCGCGCGTCGGCGTTGCGGGCGGCGCGGCCGATGGTCTGGATCAGCGAGGTCTCCGAGCGGAGGAAGCCCTCCTTGTCGGCGTCGAGGATCGCCACCAGGGCGCATTCCGGGATGTCGAGGCCCTCGCGCAGGAGGTTGATGCCGATCAGCACGTCGAAGGCACCGAGCCGCAGGTCGCGGATGATCTCGATGCGCTCCAGCGTGTCGATGTCGGAGTGCATGTAGCGCACCCGCACGCTGTTCTCGTGGAGATACTCGGTGAGGTCCTCGGCCATGCGCTTGGTGAGCGTCGTCACCAGCGTCCGGTAGCCGGCCTGCGCGACTTCGCGGACCTCGCCCAGCAGGTCGTCCACCTGGCTGCGGGCCGGGCGGATCTCGATCACCGGATCCACGAGTCCCGTCGGGCGGATCACCTGCTCGGCGAAGACGCCCCCCGTCTGCTCCATCTCCCACTTGCCGGGCGTCGCCGAGACGTGGACCGTCTGCGGGCGCATCGCGTCCCATTCCTCGAAGCGCAGGGGGCGGTTGTCGAGGCAGGAGGGCAGCCGGAAGCCGTATTCGGCGAGCGTCGCCTTCCGGCGGAAGTCGCCCCGGTACATGCCGCCGATCTGCGGCACCGTGACGTGGCTCTCGTCGGTGAAGACCAGGGCGTTGTCGGGCAGGTACTCGAATAGGGTCGGCGGCGGCTCGCCGGGCTTCCGGCCGGTGAGGTAGCGGGAATAGTTCTCGATGCCGTTGCAGGCGCCGGTGGCCTCGATCATCTCGATGTCGAAGGTGCAGCGCTGGTCGATGCGCTGCGCCTCGATGAGCCGGCCCATCTTGGTCAATTCCTCGATCCGGCCGTTCAGCTCGTTCTTGATGCCCTTGATCGCCTGCTGCAGCGTCGGGCGCGGCGTCACGTAGTGCGAGTTGGCGTAGACCTTCACGAATTTCAGTTCGGAGATCGTCTTGCCGGTGAGCGGATCGAACTCGACGATGCTCTCGACCTCGTCGCCGAACAGGCCGATGCGCCAGCCGCGGTCTTCCAAGTGGGCGGGCCACAGCTCGATGGAATCGCCGCGCACCCGGAAGGTGCCGCGGGCGAAATCCGACTGGATCCGCTTGTACTGCAGGGCCACGAGGTCGGCGATGAGCTGGCGCTGCTCGATCCGCTCGCCGAGCGACACGGTGAACGACATCGCCGTGTAGGTCTCGACCGAGCCGATGCCGTAGATGCACGAGACCGAGGCGACGATGATGACGTCGTCGCGCTCCAGTAGGGCGCGGGTGGCGGCGTGGCGCATCCGGTCGATCTGCTCGTTGATCGAGGATTCCTTCTCGATGAACGTGTCGGAGCGCGGAACGTAGGCCTCGGGCTGGTAGTAGTCGTAATAGGAGACGAAGTACTCGACGGCGTTGTCCGGGAAGAACGCCTTGAACTCCCCGTAGAGTTGCGCGGCCAGCGTCTTGTTGGGCGCCAGGATCAGGGCCGGGCGCTGGGTCTCCTCGATGATCTTGGCCATCGTGAAGGTCTTGCCCGAGCCGGTGACGCCGAGCAGCACCTGATCGCGCTCGAGTCCCTGCACGCCGCCGACGAGTTCGGCGATCGCTTTCGGCTGGTCACCGGCGGGCTTGAACTCGGATTTCAGCGTGAACCGGACGCCACCCTCGGATTTCTTCGGTCGCTCTGGGCGGTGCGGGACCCAGGTCTGGCCGTCCTTGAACAGCGGGTTGCCCTCGGTGAGCAGCCGCTCCAGGGCCGACACCGTGGCCGAGGCGCCGCCGTCGCCGCCGGGATCCGGCAGGTCGGCGCCCTCGGGCACCGGACCGTCCTCCGGTGGCGTCAGGCCGAGCGCCTGGGCGAGGCGCGGATCGACATCGGCCGCGTCGCCGAGGGCGTAACCGGCCTGCGGAGCCTCCGCGAAGCCGTCGCGGGCGATCGCGCCCCGGCGCGCGGCGGCCTTGGTGCCGTCCTTGCCGGCTCGTCCTTTCGGCTTGCCCGGCCGCGCGGGCGGCTCGGGGGGCGGCTCGACGGCGGCCGGCCGGTTCCGGTTGAGTGCCGGGTTCAGGAGCTCGGCCAGATAGGTGTCGAGCGGCTTGAGCTCGGGCTTCGACGCCTTGGCGGACGACGCCGAAACGGAAGCGGCGCGCGGTTTCTTCGGTGCTGGCATGAGAACAATATGGGCCTGGACCCCGCTCCGAGGAACCCTGCACGGGTGCAGTTTGACAACTTCCGTGGGAGGCCGCCCGCGCCTCGGACCGGCGGGTGGGCGAGACCCCTTTCCACTGGAGAAGGTGTAGCGAATACAGCCATTAAGTAGAATTCACGGGGTGCCGATCTCGACCTCGGGCTCGGATGCTGAGAAGATCCGCATCCGCGGAGTGGGACAGGCGGCTTGCGGAAAGCCCATCCTGTCGATACTTTGCGATGCAAAGCGCGGTGCGAAGCATGCTGCAGCCGGGGGCTTGAGGCACATGCAGGACCTGGACAAGGCGCTGGCCGACATCGTGGCGATCCGCTCGCAGATCGCCCGCGACACGGCGTTCCGGGGTTTGGGGGCGGCGACGGTCGCCGGCACCGGCTTCCTCGCGCTGGCCTGCGCGGCGGGGCAGGCCCTGTGGCTCGGCGATCCCGCGGCGCGGCCGGGCCTGTTCTTCGGCCTCTGGATCGCGGCCGCCCTCGCGGCTTTCATGATGATCGGCGTCGAGGCGGTCCGGCGCAGCCGGCGCCTGCATTCCGGCCTCGCCGACGCCATGGTTTGGAACGCCATCGAGGTGTTCCTGCCGGCCGCGGGCGCGGGGGCCTGCCTCGCCCTGGTCGTCGCCCGCTTCGCACCCGACGAGGTCTGGATGCTGCCGGGTCTCTGGCAGGTGCTGGTCGGCCTCGGCCTGTTCGCCTCGTCCCGGATCCTGCCGCGGGCTGTCCAGGGCGTCGGCGCCTGGTACCTGCTCGCCGGGCTCGCCGTGCTGGCGGTCTCGGCCGAGACCCGGGCCCTGTCCCCCTGGACGATGGGCCTGCCCTTCCTGCTCGGTCAAGCGTGGCTGGCCGGGATCATCCATCACGCGGCCCGGGCCTTCGATGACGACCGCTGACCGTTCCGACGGGCGCTTTTCTTACGAGGGGCTCGACAGGATCATCCACGAGCGGGCGCGCCTCAGCGTGCTGACCTCCCTGGTGGCGCATCCGAAGGGCCTGCCCTTCCCGGATCTCAAGCGCCTGTGCGGGCTCACCGACGGCAACCTGAGCCGCCACCTCGCCGTGCTGAGCGAGGCCGATCTGGTGAGCCTCGAGAAGGGCTTCGCGCACAACCGGTCGCAGACAGTCTGCCGCCTCACCGTCACCGGGCGCCAGCGCTTCATCGGCTATCTCGGCGTGCTCGAGCAGGTGGTGCGCGACGCCGCGCAGGCCGCCGAGCGCGGCCCCGAATCCGGTGTCCGCGGCCTCGATCCGGCCACGAAAACGGCGTGAGACCGCCCCGTCCCGCCGGGAATGTTAATCCCGTCTCGATAGACCTGAACGCCACGCCCATGCCGGGAGACTTTACGATGCAAAGCGAAGCGGTGCCGGGTCCCCTGCACGCCGCGATCATCATGGACGGTAACGGGCGCTGGGCCACGCAGCGCGGCCTGCCGCGGCTGGCCGGCCACCACCGCGGCGTGGAGTCGATCCGGCGCACCGCCGAGGCCTGTCCGGATCTCGGCATCGGCACGCTCACGCTCTACGCCTTCTCGGCGGATAACTGGCAGCGCCCCGCCGAAGAGGTCGGCGGCCTGATGCGGCTCCTGCGCTCCTACCTGCGCAACGAGACCCAGCGCCTCGCCCGGACCGGCACGCGCCTCAGCGTCGTCGGCCGGCGCGACCGTCTGCCGGACGGCATCCCCGAGGCGATCGCCGCGGCGGAAGCCGCCACGGCGGCGGGGACCCGGCTGCATCTCCGGATCTGCGTCGACTACTCGGCCCGCGACGCGATCATCGCCGCGGCGCAGCGCCTCCAGGGCGAAGATCCGACCCGCGAGAGCTTCGGCAAGTTGGTGGCCGGCCCGATGCACGGCTCTCCCGTCGATGTCGACCTGCTGATCCGCACCGGCGGCGAGCGGCGTCTCTCCGACTTCATGCTGTGGGAGGCGGCCTATGCCGAGTTGCACTTCACAGAGCGGATGTGGCCCGAGTTCGGTCCCGAGGACCTGGCCGAGGCGGTCGCCGAGTTCGGCCGCCGCGAGCGCCGGTTCGGCGGGCTGAAGGCTCCGGCAGTCTCGGCCGCGGCCTGAGGCCGCTTGACGGGCGCGCACCGGCGCGCAGAGGGTCGTCGGCATGACCGAGACCCTCGCCCAGCGCCGCGTCCTCCTCGTCATCGGCGGCGGCATCGCGGCCTACAAGGCCCTCGACCTGATCCGGCGCCTGCGCGAGCGCGGCGCCAGCGTCTGCCCGGTGCTGACCGCGGGGGCGCAGGAATTCGTGACGCCCCTTGCCGCCGCCGCGCTCGCCGGCGAGCGGGCCCATACCGACCTGTTCGACCGGGCTTCCGAGGCCGAGATCGGCCACATCAAGCTCGCCCGTCAGGCGGATGCCGTGGTGGTGGCGCCCGCGACCGCCAACCTGATGGCCCGCATGGCCGGCGGCCACGCGGCCGACCTCGCGACCACGGTCCTGCTGGCGACGACCCTTCCGATCCTGATCGCGCCGGCCATGAACGTCCAGATGTGGGCGCATCCGGCCACCCGCCGGAACCGCGCGGTCCTGGAGGGCGACGGCGTCCGGATCGTGGGGCCGAATGCCGGCCGGATGGCGGAGCCCGAATCCGGCCCCGGCCGCATGGCCGAGCCCAACGAGATCGCCGATGCGCTGGAGCGGATGCTCGGCCAGCAGGCCGGGGACAGGCCCCTGGCCGGTCGGCGCGTGCTCGTGACCTCCGGTCCCACCCACGAGCCGATCGATCCGGTCCGCTACATCGCCAACCGCTCCTCCGGCCGCCAGGGCCACGCCATCGCGGCGGCCGCCGCTGCGGCCGGTGCCGCCGTGACCCTGGTCTCCGGGCCCGTGGCGCTCCCCGATCCGCCGGGCGTCGCCGTCGTCCGGGTCGAGACCGCCCGGCAGATGCTGGAAGCCGTCGAGGCGGCGCTGCCGGCCGACATCGCGGTCTTCGCCGCCGCGGTCGCCGACTGGCGTCCGGAGCAGGAGGCCGGCAGCAAGAAGATCAAGAAGGACGGTACCGGCCCGGCGCCGATGCCGCTGGTGGAGAATCCCGACATCCTCGCCACGATCGCCCGCCTGCCGGTGGGGCGCCCGCCCCTCGTGGTCGGGTTCGCCGCCGAGACCGACACGGTCGTCGAGCACGCCCGGGCGAAGATTGCCCGGAAGGGCTGCGACCTGATCGTGGCCAACGACGTGTCGGCCGAGGGCGGCGTCATGGGCGGCGCCGACAACACGGTTCACCTGATCCGACGGGACGGTGCGGTGGAAACCTGGCCGCGCCTCGGCAAGGAGGAAGTCGCCCGGCGGCTCGTGGCCCATGTCGCGGGGCTTCTGGCCGGCTGACGCGACGGGGCCGCTGCGAGCCCGCCTCCCTGCCCCGCGAAGGTGCTTCGAAGGTGCTTCGTCGGCCCGCACCCCGGCGGCGACGTCGATCGCGCGCAGACGGGTGAGAGACGGTCCTGAGATATTTGTATTTTGGAAGAGATGCTTTTCGCGATTATTCGCGGTTTCATTCGGTAAATGCCGGAAATTCCCTCAAATCATATTTCGAATGAGGCTATACGCGGTCGAATGACCATAGAAATACATCGGATTTTTTGATTGTGCCTGAGAAAAACTTGTTATGATCCTGCGATACGCTCGATCTGTCGGGCCGTCGGAGGTGAAGCATGATGCGGGTGCGGGACCTGTCGATCCGGACGACCATGTGTCTCGTCCTCGTCGCCATGGCGACGATCATGCTGGCCTTCGCGACGGGCGCCGTGCGGGAGGCGCAGGAGCAGGCGGCGGAGGCC
The DNA here is from genome assembly GCF_003254375.1 of Methylobacterium sp. XJLW. Lineage (NCBI taxonomy): Bacteria > Pseudomonadati > Pseudomonadota > Alphaproteobacteria > Hyphomicrobiales > Methylobacteriaceae > Methylobacterium > Methylobacterium sp. XJLW. The sequence continues at coordinate 5,874,681 of NZ_CP016429.1, forward strand.
GAGCAGGTCATCACCCTGGTGCGGGCGAGCCGCGCCCTTCTCCAGACCCTGAACGTGGCCCGGTTCGAACGGGGGGCGACGCTGCAATTCCTCGCCGCCGCCGAGCCCGTCGAGGCCGAGACCCGCGCGTCGCTCTACGCGGACCGGCAGCGGGTGATCGCCGGGCTGGCCGAAGCACAGCCCCTCCTCGACGGGCTGGGTCTCCCCGCCGTGACTGCGACCCTCGGCCCCCTGCGGGCTGCCGGCGGACGCGTCGAAGGCCTCCGGCCCCGGGTCGACGCGGCCCTGAAGCTGTCGGGATCCCAGCGGGATGGCGCGGTGACGACCGAGGCGAAGGCCGACTTCCAGGAGATGCTCGATGCCCTGATCGCCACGAGCGATGCCGTGGATGCCGCGATCCCGCTGTCCGACGGCATCCTCCGACGCGACCTCGCCCTCAAGCGGGCGGCCTGGTCGACGCGCATGGCCAACGGAGCCGTCGCCCTGCGCGTGCAGACGTCCCTGGCAGCCGGAACGGCCTGGACGCTGGACGAGACCGTGGCGGCCGCCGAGGAGCGGGGACGTCTCGACGCGGCCTGGAGATCGGCCATCGAGGCCGCTTCGGAGATGTCCGAGACGGTTCGCGCGGCGTTCCGCCGGGCCCGGGAGAACAATTTCGAGGGCCCGTCCCTGGCCCGCCGGTCCGCAGTGGCGACCGCGCTGAGCCGCGGCACGCCGCCGGGTCTGACGCTCGCGCAGGCGCGCAAGCTCGATACGCCCGAGCAGGTCACCCTCGTCGACCTCGCCTTCGTCTGCCTCGACGAGATGATCGCGCGGGCCGAGGCCCTGTCCGGCGCGGCCCGGCGCGTCCTGCTGCGCGACGGGGCGGCTCTGCTGGCAACCCTGCTCCTCGTCGCGCTCGCCCTGATCGTGCTCTTCCGCGGGGTGCTGCGGCCGATCCGGGCGATCACCGCGACGATGGAGGCCCTGGCGGCCGGCGATGCCGACGTCGCGGTCCCAAGCCTGGACCGGCGCAACGAGATCGGCGCCATGGTCCGGGCCGTGCAGGTCTTCAAGGACAACCTGATCCGGTCCCGTCGCCTCGAAGCCGAGGCCGAAGAGGCCCGGCAGGCCGCCGAGGCGCGGCGCCGCAGCGGACTGCGCGCGATGGCCGAGCGCTTCGAGCGGGCGGTCGGCGGCGTCATCGCCCAGGTCTCGGCCTCGGCCACGGCCCTGCAGGCCACCGCCGGGAGCATGACGGAGACCGCGGCCGAGAGTGCCGGGCAGTCAACAACCGTCGCCGCCGCCGCCGAGCAGGCGGCGAGCAACGTCAACACCGTGGCGGCGGCTGCCGAGGAACTCGGCACCTCCGTGCAGGAAATCGGCCGGCAGGTCGACGGCTCGGCCAATCTCGCGCGTGCGGCCGTCGCGGAGGCCGATCAGACCGGCGCGCTGGTCCGGGACCTGAGCGAGGCCGTGTCGCGGATCGGCGACGTCGTCGGGCTGATCGCGACCATCGCGGGCCAGACGAACCTGCTGGCGTTGAACGCCACGATCGAGGCGGCGCGGGCGGGCGCCGCCGGTCGCGGCTTCGCGGTCGTCGCCGCCGAAGTGAAGGCGCTGGCCGTTCAGACTGCCCGCGCCACGGACGAGATCTCGGGCCAGATCGGGCGGGTTCAGGCCTCGACGGGCGAGGCCGTCGCGGCGATCGGGACGATCACGGCCCGGATCCGCGAGATCGACGGCGTGGCGACCTCGATCGCCGCCGCGGTAGAGCAGCAGGGCGCCGCCACTCAAGAGATCGTCCGCAACGTCGGACAGGCGGCGCAGGGCGCGGCCGCGGTCACCGGCCATATCGCCGGCGTCGCCGAAGCCTCGAGCGCGACCGAGGCGGCGGCGGGGGAAGTTCTGGCCGCGGCCGCGGCCCTGTCGGCCCAGTCCGCGCATCTGACCGCCGAGGTCGACCGGTTCCTGGACAGCGTCCGCGCCGCCTGAACGGTCCCGGAGGCTCGGGCGACCGGGCTCCCTGGCCTGGACGGGTCCGAGGCGATAGAAGGCCTCCCGACGGCCGGCGCGCACGGCGCCGGCTCCAGGGAGAAACCATGCCTCGCCTGTCCCCCCTCTTCGGAGCCGCGTTGATCGCCATGACCACAGCCGCCACTGCCGAGACCGTGACCACGCCCTCCGGCCTCAAGTATCAGGACGAGGTCGTCGGCACCGGGCCTGAGCCGAAGGCCGGCCAGCAGGTCACCGTCCAGTACACCGGCTGGCTCGACGAGGGCGGCAAGAAGGGCAAGAAGTTCGATTCGTCCCGCGACCGCAACCAGCCCTTCAGCTTCCCCCTCGGCGCCGGCCAGGTGATCAAGGGCTGGGACGAGGGCGTCGCCACCATGAAGACCGGCGGCAAGCGCACCCTGATCATCCCGCCGCAGCTCGGCTACGGCGCCCGGGGCGCCGGTGGCGTGATCCCGCCGAACGCCACCCTGATCTTCGACGTCGAACTCCTCGGCGCGAAGTAAGCGGCACGGCTGCGCGACGGCGAGAGTTTCCAGAACCATGCTGTTCGCGCAGCTGTCCGACGAGCTGTTCAAGCCGCTGGCTTCGCCGAGCCGCAGCTTCAACGCGGCCCTGCTCCTGCATCTGCACCGGCGCGTCCTCGGGGCCGAGCCGGTGCGCAAGGCCGAGCTTCTGGCCGAGATCGGCGACTTCGCCGCCGGCTGGAGCGATCCCGAGGTCAGCGGCGACGAGCCGATCTCCGCCGATCCGACCGAGCGCCGCACGGCGCTTTACCGGCGCCTCCTCGACACCGGCTGGCTGATCGAGCGCCGCGAGCGCTACGTCCCCGTCGCGGAGTTCGACCCCGAGGCGCGGCTCCTCCTGGAGGAGCTGTCCCGGCTGGAACGGGGCGAGACCCGCTCCTACGGCGGGGCCGTGCTGGAGGTTCTGGGTGGCCTCGAGAGCGCCCTGTCGGATCCGGCGAACCGCTCCGAGGCTCTCTCCAACGCCGCCCGGGGCGCGGCCGCCTTCCTGTCGCACGTGCGCGGGCTCGCGGCCGGCATGCGCAAGGTCGAGGAGCGCATCCTGCGCGAGCCCGACCGCGCCAAGACCTTCCGGCTGTTCTTCGAGGATTTCGTCGAGCGCCACCTGATCAGCGACTACCGGACGCTCCACACCCGCTTCAACCCGTTCCGCTTCCGCGCCAGCGTGGTGCGCGAGGCCGGCCGGGCGCTGCGCGACGCCCTCACCGTCCGGGCCCTGGCCGAGGGCCTCATCCGGGAGGGGCGGAGCGCCGATCTCGACGCGGCGCAGCGGGCCGTCCGGACGGATCTCGCCCAGATTCTCGCGGTGTTCGAGGGGCTCGACAACCATCTCGATGCCGTCGACGCCGTGGTGGCGCGTCTGGAGCGCCGGATCGCCTCCGCCCTGCACGTGATGGACCGCCCGGATCCGAGCGGCGTCGAGCGCGTGGCCGCGATGCTGCGCGCCGTCGGCGGGTCGGAGATCGCCCCCGACGTGCCGGGCGACGTCTCGCTGCTGCGGCCGCCCATCGGGCACGCGCATCTCCAGGCGCCGCGGGCCCGCAAGGCCGCGATCGACATGGAGCCCCTGCCCGACATCGAGGACGATCCGGTGGTCGACGCCTTCGCGGCCGCCAAGGCGGAGTTCCGGCGCCGCACCACCGTGACGCCCGAAAGCATGAGCGCCTTCGTGGAGGCCCGACTCGGAAAGGCGGTGCGGCTGCGCGGGTCGCAGATCGTGATCGCGGGCGTCGACGACTTCATCGTGTTCCAGCGCCTGCGCGAGATCGACGTGCTGTTCGACGCCAAGCTCGGCGAGCGCTACGCCGTCACCCGGCTGCCCGAGCGGGTGGCCAATGGCTGGCTCGACTGCCCGGATTTCCTTCTGGAGCGCCGCCCCTATGCTTGAGGGCTTCCGCGCGATCATCGACGGCGACGAGCCGCCGCCGCCCGGCGCAAGGGCGCCGGATGCCGAAGAGCTGAGCCGTGCCCTCCAAGTGCTTCTGAAGGGGCAGGTGATCTACGCCGAGACCCAGGGGATCGGCCGCTCCTACGAGCTCGCCCGGCACTACGCCCCGTTCTTCACCGACTACTTCGCCTGCCTCGGCTACGCGCTCACGGTCTCGCATCGCGACCAGATGGTCTCGCTGAGCCCGGCCGCCGACGCGCCCCGCCACGACATCGTCTCGGAGCGCCTGCGCAAGGACGAGACGCTGGTGCTCCTGGCGCTCCGGCTCCTCTACGAGGAGGGCCTGCGCGACCACCGGGCCGGGACTGACGGGATCGTCGACTGCACCACCGACGAGATCGTCGAGAAGATCCGCACCGTGGCGCGCAACGAGCCTCCCGAGGAGGGGCGGCTCGCCGACATCCTGCGCCTCTACGCGAAGCGCGGCGGCCTGCGCCTCGGCGAGCGCGACCGGGTCGAGCGGGTCACCCCGCTCTCGCTCCTGCCGGGGCTGACGGTGCTGGCTTCCGACGCCTGGATGGAACGCCTTCGGGCGTGGTCGGAGGCCGGGGAGGCCTGAGGCCGACGTCCGTCCTTGAGGGGGTGTCGTCTTCGCGGACGGAGCGAAGCGTCCCGGCGGCGGCCCGCTCGACGATGTCCCGCAGACCGGGGTCAGGCGTGGCGCCCGTGACGACGGGCGGCGACCGGGCTCATCGCCCGGACGCCTCCGGCCGGCCGGGATCCGGTCAGGCCGCCCGGACGGTCGCCAGGAAGTGCTCCACCTCGCTGCCGAGATGGGCCGCCTGCCGGGCCATCTCGGAGGCCGACGCCAGGACCTGCGCGGCGGCCGCCCCGGTCTCCTCGGCGGCGCCCGCGACGCCGCTGACATTGGCGGTGACGGATCCGGTCCCGGTCGCCGCCTCGGCGACGTTGCGGACGATCTCCTGGGTGGCCGCGCCCTGCTCCTCCACCGCGGCGGCGATCGACGTCGCCATACCGCTGATCTCGCGGATGCGGCCCGCGATGCCGTCGATGGCCTGGACGGCCTGGCCGGTCGAGCCCTGGATCTGTGCGATCTGGGCCGAGATCTCGGCCGTGGCCTTGGCGGTCTGGTCGGCCAGCGCCTTCACCTCGGTGGCGACGACCGCGAAGCCGCGTCCCGCGGCGCCGGCCCGGGCGGCCTCGATCGTGGCGTTCAGCGCCAGCAGGTTGGTCTGGCTGGCGATGGCCGAGATCAGGTCCACCACCTCCCCGACCCGGCGCGCGCCGGTGCTCAGGGCCTGGACGAGATCGGCCGTGGCGGCCGCCTCGCGGACGGCGGCCTGCGCCAGATCCGCCGAAGAGCCGACCTGACGGCCGATCTCGTTGACCGAGGAGCCCAGTTCCTCGGCGGCCGCCGCGACCGTGGTCACGTTGCTGGAGGCCTCCTCGGCGGCGGCCGCCGCGCTGGTCGACTGGCCGGCCGTCTGCGTCGCCGTCACGGTGAGGCTCTGGGCCGTGGATTGGAGCTGCGTCGCCGCGGACGTCACCGAGCCGACGATGCCGCCGATGGCCGACTCGAACCGGTCGGCGAGTTCGCGCGTCGCCTGCCGGCGCTGGGCCTCGGCGCCGGCCCGGGCCTGCGCGGTCTCGGCCTCGAGGGCGCGGGCGTGCAGCAGGTTCTCCCGGAAGACCGCGACGGTCGCCGACATGGCGCCGATCTCGTCCCGCCGCGCCGCGTAGGGGATCTCGGCCTGCGTGTCGCCGTCGGCGAGGCGCCGCATGGACAGCGTCATCCCCGCGAGCGGCCGCGACACGCCCGTGAAGGCGTACAGCATGGCGCCCAGCGCGATGACGAAGCTGACGAGCAGGCTCACGATGGTGGTCCGGACCGCGTCCGCTTGGCTGTCGCGGGCCGTGCGCCCGGCCGCCTCGCCGTTCCTGATGTTCAGGTCGGCCAGAGCGCGGGTCGCGGTCGAGGCCGCGAGATAGTTGGCGTTCATCGGCCCGCGGAAATAGGCGAGCGCCTGATCGTGCTGATCGGCCGGGAAGGCGCGCAGACGGGTCCAGTCGGCCTGCTGCACCGCGAGCTTGGCGAGCAGGTCGTCGTAGATCGCCTGCTCCTCCTTCGACGCCACCAGGGTGCGGTAGGCCTCGGCCTTCGCCTGGCGGTTCCGCATCATCTCGTCCGCGCTCTTCAGGCTGGTCGCGCGCTCCGATTCGGTATCCGCCGTCACGTAGCGGAACTGCCACAGTCGCGAGCGCATCACGAGGGCGTTGATCGCCTGGGCCTCGTTGATCGACGGCACGGCGTTGTCGATCAGCTCCGCGAGCCGCTGGTCGACCGCCTGCATCTTGTCGAGAGTCACGCCGCCCTGAACCAGCGCCGCCAGGAGCAGGAGGGCGAAGAGGCCGCTGAGCTTTGCTTTGAGACTGAGACGCATCGGTCGGTTCCGGTCGTGCGGACGAGACCGGCAGGACATGAACAGGTTGTGCTAATAGTGTCATAACCTGAGGTAGGATCGGGCTTCAGAGGTTCGCGCGTGTCGGCTTGCATACGCGGCCGAGTCCGGCCAACTGGGCCGAACATTCCTCGCCACCGGCCCGACCCACCCACATCGTGTACGTCCTCACCGACATCGCCATCTCCAACTGGTACCTGATCCGCCGCGAGCAGATCCGGCTGCGCGGTGCCGCCGCGCTGGTCGGGCCGACGGGGGCCGGGAAATCGACGATCTTCGATGCGGTCGGCACGGTGCTGGCCGGCAACAACGCCAGCCGCCTCGCCCTCAACGCCTCGGCCTCCGGGCGCAGCGCCCGAACCGTGCGCGACTATTGCTTGGGCTGGATCAGCGACCCGGCGGAAGGCGGCCGCCCGACCCGGGAATCCTGCGAGACCGTGCTGGTCCTGGTCTTCGAGAATCCCGATTCCGGCCGCGTGGTCTCGGTCGGCCTCGCCCTGGCCGCTCGGGCCGTGGAGCCCAAGGAGACGGTGCTCTCGCGCTTCATCGCGGTCGGGCACCGGTTCGAGGTCTCCGACTACGCCCGCACCGCCCCCGGCGGCACCTACACGGCGCCCTGGAGCGAGATCGCCGCGGACCTGCGGGCCCGCGCGGCGAGCTTCACCGAGTACCGGACCTCCGGCGAACGCTTCACGGCCGATGTCCTCGCCACCCTGCGCGAGGGGGCGCCGTCGCCGGAGCCGCGCCACTTCCTGCGCAGCTTCGCCAACGCGGTGGCGTTCAAGCCGATCTTCGACACCAGCGCCTTCGTGCGCGCCTTCGTGCTCGACCCGGAGCCCCTGGACGTCGAGCGCGTGCGCCACTCCATCGCCAACTGGCGTCGGCTTCTGGAGACCATCGCCGAGCTGGAGAGCCGCCTCGGACGCCTGCGGCGCCTACGCGACCGCTACGAAGCCTGGGGTGAGGCGGTCCTCGCTGCCGCGACGCACGAGCTGCGCGCGGCGAGCGCCGAGCTGCGCCGCCGGAGCCTCGACCTCATCGCCGTCCGGTCCCGGCTCCGGGAAGGCGCCGACACCCTGCGCATCGCCCGCGAGCGCGTCGCGGCGAGCCGCGGCTACGTCCGCGAGATCGACGGCGAGATCGCCGAGAAGAAGGCGCTGGCCACCGCGAGCGCCGCCGAGGGCCGGCTCGCCGCCTCGACGCTGGGCCTCTCCATGCTGGAGCGCGACCGGAAGGAGCTGATCGGCCGGATCGGCGATCTCGTCGGCCTCGTCGGGCAGATGGCCAAGCTCCAGCCGGTCGCCCCGATCCTGCGCCAGAGCTGCCCGCAGGCGGCCCGCCTCGCCGAGGCCTGCGCCCGGGCGGGCCTGCGTCGGGAATCCTCCCCCGAGGAGATCCTGCGCCCCGAGGGGCCGCTCGCCGAATTGGCCGACGGGCTGGTGCGCCTGCCCGATTTCGACGAGGCGCTGGAGCGGGCCGCCGAGGACGCGGCGCTGAAGGCCCGCGCCCAGGAGAGCGAGGCCGAGCGCACGGCGCCGCGCACCGGCGGCGGCCCGACCGCGCGCCTGTCCTCCGACACGGTGGCGTTCCGCGGCGAGCTGGAGCGCCGCGGCATCGACGCGGTGCCGATCTGCGAACTGGCCGAGATCGTTGACCCCACCTGGGGGCCGGCCCTCGAAGGCCTGCTGGGGCGCGCCCGCGAGGCCCTGGTGGTTCCCCCGGACCGGCTGAACGAGGCACTCGGCGTCCTGCAATCCGGCCGCGACCGGTTCCACCGCTGCATCCTGGTGAAGACCACCGACACCGCCAAGCAGCGGTCCCGCCGCTACGACGACGGTCCGCTCACCGTGATCGAGACCAGCGACCCGCACGCGGAGGCGTTCCTCGGCGTGCGGCTCGGCGGCTACGACCTCGCCCGGGACGACGCCGAACTGGCCCGCCTCGCCCGGGCGGTCGCCCCGAGCGGCCGGACCACGGCCGGGATGGCCTATTCGGTCACCCGCAGCGTCGACCTGCTGATGACCCGCGGCCATCGCGGGCCCACCGCCGACAGCCGCCGCGCCCACGAGATCGCCGTCGCCGAGGCGCGGCGCCTGCGCGGCGAGGCCGCGGTCCTGCGCGAGGCCGCCCGGACGGCGGCCGCGATCCGGGCCCGCGTCGCCCGGGGCCTCGACGACGTGGAGGCGCTCCGGGCCGAGCTCGACGGGCTCGACGGGCGGCGGCGCACGCTCCAGACCGAGCGGGAGGGTATCGAGAAGCGCGATACCGCCGGGCTCGCCGCCGAGATCGCCGCGCTGACCACCGAGCGGGTCGGCTACCTGCGGGAATTGTCGGAGGAGCTGGAGCCCAAGCTCGACCGCCTGCTCGCCGACGAGGCGGCGCTGCGCGCCCGGATGGGACCGGTGCGCGAGGCCGTCCGCGCCGCTCTGTCGGCCCGCCGCGCGGCCCTGCGCCAGCTCAGTGCCGGCGACGCCGCGCGGGTGCGCCTCGCCCGCGGCGAGCCCTTCGACCTCGGCGTGGTCGCCGAGGCGCGGCGGGCGCTGGCCGGCCTCGATGCCAAGGCGGCCGGATCCCGGGTGACCGCCGAGCGCGGCCTCGCCCGGGAGTCCGCCGAGGCCGCCCGCTCCCACGGGCGGATCGCCGAGCGGGAGCTGGCGGAGGCCTGCGCCGCCTGGCGGGTGGAGAACCCGCTCGCCTCCGGGGACGCCCCGGCGATCGACGGCTTCGCCTGGGTGCGGCGGGAATACGAGGCCGTGGAGGGGCACGAACTCCGCCGCTACAGGGCGCAGGCCGAGCGGGCCGAGGTCGAGATGCGCCGCCTGATGACCGAGGATCTGCTGACGCGCCTCGCCGACCGGTTCGAGCGGGTCCATGCCCGGCTCGCCGCCCTCAACGAGCGGCTCTCGGCGCGCAGCTTCACCGGCCAGACCTACGCGTTCGAGGCGGCGGTGGATCGCCGCTACGCCGCCGTGCACGCGCTCGCCACCGAGACCGCCCGCTCACCCGAGGCCGCGCAGGCGCTGCTCGCCGGCGAGGCGGAGGGGCAGATGGCGGCGGCGCTCGAGGAGATCACCGCGCTGATCGCCGGCGAGGAGGATGCGGCGCGGCTCGCCGATTACCGCAACTACTTCGTCTACGAGATCGGCATGCGCGACCGGGCGGGCAACCGCACCACGATGTCGGCCCGGGCGCTGCGCGGCTCCGGCGGCGAGGCCCAGGCGCCGTTCTACGTGGCGATCGCCGCCTCGCTGGCCAGCGCCTACTATCCGGGCGACCGGCCGGGCGACGAGAATCCGGGCTTGGGCCTGTGCCTGCTCGACGAGGCCTTCTCGAAGCTCGACGTGCGCAACAGCCAGGCGCTGGTCGATCTGTACCGGGCCTGGGGGCTGCAGCTCCTGATCGCCGCCCCCGAGGACAAGCGCACCACGCTGACCGAGGTGATGGATACGATCGTGACGGTCTATAAGAGCCCGGATCTCACCTCGGTGCGGATCGAGGCCGAACATCCCCTCGAGGCGGCCCGGCGGGCGCTGCACGCGATCAACCCCGACCAGATCGGGATCGAGGGGTTTCGCCAGCCGGACGCGGCGGAGTGATCGGCGCCGGGGTCGGCGCCTTCGGGCGATCAGAGCCCTCACGGTCGTGACGCGCGTCGCGACCCTTGCCTTCGGGACGTTCGGAAACGTGGTGCTCGCGGTTGCTGCGCGCCGCGTGCCAGGACAGCGGCGCCGACGCCATCACCGGGAGGGCTCACCGAGCCCGCGCAGGGCCGGGGCGGGGCTCGCGCCGCCATCCCCGGTATCCCCGTTCTTCGTCGCGCCGGGCGTCAGTTCAGGTAGGTGCGGATCCAGTTCGGCGAGAGGATCTCGCCCTCTTCGGTGATGATCCAGGGCTGCTTGGCCGGGTCGGCCAGGGCACCGGCCGCGGCCGCGATCGCCTCGCGCAGGGTGTCGTAGCGCTCGGGCTGCGCGAGCGGGGCGCTCGCCGGGGCCGTGCGCCAGATCGTCAGATCCGCGGGCCGTTCCAGAGCTTCGGTTTCCATGGGTACTCGTCCTTCCGAACCGTTTTGGACCGTTCAGATCGCCGCCGCCGGGCTGGGCCGAGGAGCGGTGGCGATCGAGGGTCTGAGCGTCAATGCAAGCATCTCTGCGGCAGCTTTGCGATCAATTCGGGCGGTTTTCGAAGCCAGCACCCGGTGCCGAGGCACGAGCGTGGGCGGGGTTCGGTGTTCCATGTCCGTATTGAGCACAGCTGAGCTGCCCTGGACTTGCGAGAATTGTGGCTCCTGAATGGTGACCATTCCGTTAGCCAGTCTGCACCGGTCGCCGACGTGCGCCAGAACACGTCAGGAGCCTGTCGGCGGCGGCGCCTCTCTGTGTTGACGCCCCGATCCTGAACGCGCACTTAAGGCTTCGCCCGTCGAGGGCCTGCCTTTGCGCTTCTTTCGGAGACACCCGTGCCGGATCGTACCGTGCGCATCGTCCTCGCCGCGGTCCTGGTCCTGCTGGCGCTCTACGTCGCCCAACCTTACCTGCAACCGCTGCTCTACTCCGCCGACACGCCGCGGGCGGTGATGGCCCGCGGCGATCTGGCGCCGGCCGAGACCTCGACCGTCGCGCTGTTCGAGCGCGCGAGCCCGTCCGTCGTTCACGTTTTCGCGCAGGGGGCGGCGCAGAACCGAGACCTGCTCGACCTCGACGACCAGGGTGGCGACCAGGGCGGGACGCAGACCGGCACCGGCTTCGTCTGGGACGGCGCCGGCCACATCGTCACCAACACCCATGTCGTGCAGAACGCCGCGCAGAGCGGCGGATCGGTCTCCGTCCGGCTCGGCGACGGCGAGGTGGTCCCCGCGACCCTCGTCGGCCTGGCGCCGTCCTACGACCTCGCCGTCCTGCAGCTCGGGCGGGTGCGGCACATGCCGCCGCCGCTGGCGATCGGCACCTCGGCGGATCTGAAGGTCGGGCAATCGGCCTTCGCCATCGGCAACCCGTTCGGCCTCGACCACACCCTGACCACCGGCGTGATCAGCGCCGTGCGGCGGCGCATGCCGACCAGCGAGGGGCGCGAATTGTCCGGCGTGATCCAGACGGATGCGGCGATCAATCCCGGCAATTCCGGCGGGCCCCTCCTCGATTCCGCGGGCCGGCTGATCGGCGTCAACACCGCCATCGTCTCGCCGTCCGGCGCCAGCGCCGGGATCGGCTTCGCGATCCCCGTCGATGTCGTCAACCGCATCGTGCCGGAGCTGATCAAGGCCGGCCGGGTGCGCAATCCCGGCATCGGCATCATCGCCGCCCAGGAGGCGGCCACCGCGCGGCTCGGCATCGACGGCGTTGTGATCGTGCGGGTGCTGCCCGGCTCCCCCGCCGCGCAGGCCGGGCTGCGCGGCGTCGACCCGCAGACCGGGGATATCGGCGACGTGATCGTCGAGGCCAACGGCCGCCCGGTCCATCGGCTCGCGGACCTGACGGCGGCCATCGAGGAAGCCGGCCTCGGCGCCGGCGTGACCCTGAAGGTGGTGCGCGACGGCCGGATCCGGCAGGTCCGCGTCACCACGGCGGACGTTGCGGAGAACCGGCAATGACGCGCCTGCGCCTGGCCCTCCCCGTCATCGCCCTCCCCGTCATCCTCCTCGCCGGTGCGGCGCAGGCCGGCGAGCCGCCGGCGCGCGCGCGCCTCTGCCCGGAGAATCTGCCCGAGGGCGTGCGTCTCCCGCCGCAGCCCGGCTGCGACGCCGACATCCGCCCGCCGAAGCCGCGCCGTCCCGGCTTCTTCGACCTGGGCGACGGGACCAGCATCCAGATCGGCGGGAGCGCCTCGGCCACCTATGGCGTGCGGCGCTGAGCGATGGTGCTGTTTGCCGGCCTGCTCGCCTGCCTGACCCTGTGGTGGCTGTCCAAGAACGGCGGCCTCGGCCGACGGATCAGGCGCGGCCTCGGGGCGGGCCTCGGCTCAGCCCTCGGACGTGTGCGGCTGCCGACCTTCGGCGCCTTCGCGCTGCTCGCCGCCGGGTTCCTGCTCCTGCGCGGGAACTTCGTCCTGGCGGCGCTTCTCGGGCTCAGCGGCGTCTGGTTGATCGAGGGGCAGGCCGCGATGACCGCGCGGCTCCGTCGTCTGATCCGGCCGGACCCCGGTCAGGGGCCCCGCGATCCTGCGGATCGCCGCTTCCGCACGATCCTGATCGACGCGCTCCTGCGCCCGGACGGCAGCCTGCGCACCGGCCGGGTCATCGCCGGGCCAAGCGCCGGCACGTCGCTCGACGCCATGCCAACCGGTGCCGTGGTCGATCTGCTCCGGCTCTGCCGCCTTCGCGACGCCGCGGGCGCCGCCCTGTTAGAGCCGTATCTCGACCGCCGGGCGCCCGGATGGCGTGTAGACGCTGAGCGCGATCGCGACCCGCGGCCGCGCCGTCCGGCGAACCCAGGGACGATGACGCAGGAGGAGGCGTACCAGGTCCTGGGGCTTCAGCGCGGGGCGACCGCTGAGGAGATCCGGTCGGCCCACCGGTCTCTCATGAAGCGGGCTCACCCCGACCAGGGAGGCAGCGCCGAGCGGGCGGCGCGCGTCAACGCGGCCCGGGACAGGCTTCTGAACCGACATCGCTGAACTCCACGCGCGTTGTCAGAGAGATACCGATCGTCGGCCGCGGACGAACTCGGTCGCGGCCGTTCCGTGTCGGCGCGCGGGCGCGCCGGCCGGTCTCCGGAGCCTCAGCTCCGGGTGGCGAAACAGCTGAAGCCGCTGCGCTTCAGGGCCGAGCAGGCCTCCTGGGCGGAATCCTGCTCGGCGAAGCCCGAGAAGCGGGCCCGGAACAGCGTGGTGCCGCCGTGCTCGACCTTGACGGTGTAGGGTGCGGCCTTGGAGAGGCTGCCCCCCACCTTGGCACGCGCCTCAGAGAGCATCGACCGGGCCTTGCCCTCGTCGTCCATGGCCCCGAGCTGGATCACCCAGGCGGTGGGGACGACGCGGGCGCCGGAGACCGCCTTCGGCGGCTCGTCGCGCTCGAGGGAGGCCACCCGGGCCGTGGATTTGGACGCCCCCGGGAAGGGCGGCTGGGCATTGCCGCCGCCGGCATAGGCCTGGGCCGCCTTCGGGATTCCCTGCGGCCCGGGCTTCCAGGTGCCGCCCGGCGTCGTCGTCTTCGAGGGCGACAGGTCGAGGGGCTCGCCGGTGGTGCCGGTGGTCTCGACATCCTCGTCGTCGGCGGAGGCGACCTGCGTGCGGGTCCGCGAGACCGCGTCGGCGACGACTGCCGGGCGGGCGCGCTCGGCCACTTCGGTGACGGCGGGCGCGACCCGGGCGCCGGCATAGGCCCGCGGCAGGCTGGACCGGACGAGGTCGGCCATGATCCGGTCGCGGCTCGCGCCGGACTTGCCGCCGAGCACGATCGCCACGATCTGGCGGCCGTCGGACTTCGCGGCGGTCATCAGGTTGAAGCCGGAATCCCGGGTGTAGCCGGTCTTGATCCCGTCGACGCCCTGGACGTTGCCCAGCAGGTGGTTGTGGTTGCCGATCACCCGGCCGCGGAACGCGAAGGACCGGGTCTGGAAGTAACGGTAATAGCGCGGAAACCGGTCCTGGATCGCCTGGGCGAGGACGGTCAGGTCGCGGGCGGTGGTGAGCTGGTCCGGGTCGGGCAGGCCCGAGGCGTTGGCATAGCGCGTCCGGCTCATGCCCAGGGCATGGGCCTTGGCGGTCATCATCTGGGCGAAGCGCTCCTCGGAGCCGGCGATGTTCTCGCCGATGGCGCAGGCCACGTCGTTCGCCGACTTCGTCACGATCGCCTTGATGGCATCCTCGACCGTGATGGTCTGGCCCGGCCGCAGGCCGAGCTTCGACGGCGCCTGGGCGGCGGCGTGGGCCGAGATGGTCAGTTCGGAATCGAGGGCGAACTTGCCGCGCTCCATCTGCTCGAACAGCATGTAGAGCGTCATCACCTTGGTGATCGAGGCCGGGTGCCGCAGGGCGTCCTCGTTGACCGCGTGCAGGGTCTTGCCGCTTTTCACGTCCACGACCATCGCGGCGTAGGGCGGGTTGTAGCCGCCGGTGGCCCGGGCATGGTGTTGGTGCCGGCCGCGCCGGGCCTCGGCCGGCGAGGCCAGGGCCGTCAGGACCGCGGCGGCCAGGATCGCGGCCGGGAGCGCTGGAATCGTCCGGGAGCGGCCTACTACGCTACGCATCACGCCTGATTGCCTCGCGAGACCGGATCTGGCCGGTCGTATCCCCTGCAGAGCCTCCCGCCGATCGCGTGGCCCCGCTGCATCAGTGGAGAGTTAGGCAGGTGCAGTTACAGGCCCGTTAATGCGATCGCGGCGAATGCCGGATCGTGTCGTTCCGGCCATCGTTTACGGTCGATCGCTCGCGGACCGTCACCGGCCTGCCAACCCATGCCGGTTGCGGCCGGCGGGTCTTACCCGCCCGAGCTTGACGCTGGCTGTCGCGCCGCACACTCTCGCGCCGATCCGAAGAGGTCGGTCGCGGGTGGCCGGCAGGTTCGGCGGCGGTCTGGAGATCGGCGATGCAGAGGCCCCCTGCCCTTCCGTTGAGCCCGGTCGTCTCCGGGTTCAGAACGCCCCTTCATCGGTTCGGGATCGTGAGTCGGGCGGCCCAGACCCTCGGGATCACGTATGCCGACTCGTTCAAGACGGCGTTCGACGATCTCGGGGCTACCTCGCGGGCGCTGGCGGCGGCCCGCGGCCCGGCCGAACTCGTGGCGGTTCAGGCCGCATATCTGAACCGGGCCGGCGCGCGCGCCACGGCCCGCTCTGCCGCGGCCGGCGACATGATCCTCGGCCTCACCGGCGCATTTCTGCGGCCGAAGGCAGCGCTCGAAGGCGCGCCCCGTCCCGGATCGGCGCAGACGTGAGCCGCTGGCGCATGATCAGCGAGGCGGACAAGTGCGCACAGGCGTCTGGCGAAGTCGGCTCACCGTCTGTAGATTAACGGCCGTGGAGCCGAGCGCTGCTCCCGGCAGGCCAGGACTGGATCGGCCGTCAGGGCCGGCGGCGCCCGCTCCAAACGAGGGATCGGTTCGACGCACATGACACAGGTCCCCATGCAGGGCACCGCGAGTTCGACGAAGGTTCACTGGCCGGCGCGCAAAGCGGTCACGGCGTCCGGTTCGCGCGCCCCTGGCGGCGACGACCGGTCCAACACGGCGATCATCACCCGCACCAAGCCGCGGACCAAGCGGCCGAGCCTGTACCGGGTACTCCTTCTGAACGACGACTATACGCCGATGGAGTTCGTGGTCCTGGTGGTCGAGCGGTTCTTCAACAAGAGCCACGAGGACGCCTACCACATCATGATGCACGTGCATCAGAACGGGGTCGGCGAGTGCGGCGTCTTCACCTACGAGGTGGCGGAGACCAAGGTGACGCAGGTCATGGACTTCGCGCGCAAACACCAACATCCTCTCCAGTGCGTTATGGAAAAGAAATAGGCGCCGCTCGCGGTAGGCACCCACACAGAGGCCAGCTTTGCCAAGCTTCTCACGCAGCCTAGAACAAGCTCTCCACCGCGCCCTGGCGCTGGCCGGAGAACGCCGGCACGAATACGCGACGCTGGAGCATCTCCTGCTCGCCCTCGTGGACGATCAGGATGCGGCCGCGGTCATGCGTGCCTGCAACGTCGAGATCGACACGCTCAAGCGCAGCCTGGTCGACTACGTCGACACGGAACTCTCTAACCTCACCGGGGACGGACGGCAGGACGCCAAGCCCACGGCGGGCTTCCAGCGCGTGATCCAGCGGGCGGTGATCCACGTCCAGTCCTCCGGTCGCGAGGAGGTGACCGGCGCCAACGTGCTCGTGGCGATCTTCGCCGAGCGCGAGAGCCACGCCGCCTACTTCCTGCAGGAGCAGGACATGACCCGCTACGACGCGGTCAACTACATCAGCCACGGCATCGCCAAGCGCCCGGGCGCCTCCGAGGCGAAGCCCGTGCGCGGTGCCGAGGACGAGGGTGCCGCCGAGCGCCCGAGCGACGAGGGGGATCCCCGCGGCGGCGCGAAGAAGAAGGGCGACGCGCTCGACGCCTACTGCGTCAACCTCAACAAGAAGGCCCGCGACGGCAAGATCGACCCGCTGATCGGCCGCGAGACCGAGGTCCAGCGGACCATCCAGGTCCTGTGCCGCCGGCAGAAGAACAACCCGCTGCTCGTGGGTGACCCGGGCGTCGGCAAGACCGCCATCGCCGAGGGGCTGGCCCGCAAGATCATCCAGCACGAGGTGCCGGAGGTCCTGGCCGACGCGACCGTCTTCTCCCTCGACATGGGCACGCTGCTCGCCGGCACCCGCTACCGGGGCGACTTCGAGGAGCGCCTCAAGCAGGTGATGAAGGAGATCGAGGCGCACCCGAACGCCATCATGTTCATCGACGAGATCCACACGGTGATCGGCGCCGGTGCGACCTCGGGCGGGGCCATGGACGCGTCGAACCTGCTCAAGCCGGCGCTGGCCTCGGGCACGCTGCGCTGCATCGGCTCGACCACCTACAAGGAGTACCGCCAGTACTTCGAGAAGGATCGCGCCCTGGTGCGCCGGTTCCAGAAGATCGACGTCAACGAGCCGTCGATCCCCGACACGATCGAGATCGTGAAGGGCCTGCGCCCGTATTTCGAGGAGTTCCACAAGCTCAAGTACACGACCGAAGCCGTGAAGGCCGCGGTGGAGCTGTCGGCGCGCTACATCAACGACCGCAAGCTGCCCGACAAGGCGATCGACGTGATCGACGAGACGGGCGCCTCGCAGATGCTCGTGCCGGAGGCCCGCCGCAAGCGCACCATCGGCATCAAGGAGATCGAGGCGACCATCGCCACGATGGCCCGCATCCCGCCGAAGACCGTCTCGAAGGACGACGCGGTGGTGCTCCAGCACCTGACCGAGAACCTGAAGCGCGTGGTCTACGGCCAGCCGAACGCCATCGAGGCCCTGACCTCGGCGATCAAGCTGGCCCGGGCCGGGCTGCGCGACCCGGACAAGCCGATCG
The DNA here is from genome assembly GCF_003254375.1 of Methylobacterium sp. XJLW. Classification (NCBI taxonomy): domain Bacteria; kingdom Pseudomonadati; phylum Pseudomonadota; class Alphaproteobacteria; order Hyphomicrobiales; family Methylobacteriaceae; genus Methylobacterium; species Methylobacterium sp. XJLW. The sequence goes on from NZ_CP016429.1 coordinate 5,892,059, forward strand.
GCTCGTATCTGTTCGCGGGACCGACCGGCGTCGGCAAGACCGAGGCCGCCAAGCAGCTCGCCGCGTCGCTGGGCGTCGAGATGCTGCGCTTCGACATGTCGGAATACATGGAGCGCCACACGGTGAGCCGCCTAATCGGCGCACCCCCCGGCTACGTGGGCTTCGACCAGGGCGGCCTGCTCACCGACGGGATCGACCAGCACCCGCATTGCGTGCTGCTGCTCGACGAGATCGAGAAGGCTCACCCGGACCTGTTCAACATCCTGTTGCAGGTCATGGACCACGGGAAGCTCACCGACCACAACGGCAAGCAGGTCGATTTCCGCAACGTCATCATCATCATGACGTCGAATGCGGGCGCCTCGGATCTGGCGAAGGCGGCCTACGGCTTCACCCAGTCGAAGCGTTCCGGCGACGACGTGGAGGCGATCAACCGGCTGTTCGCGCCGGAATTCCGCAACCGCCTCGACGCGATCATCTCGTTCGGCCACCTGCCGAAGGAGGTGGTGGCCAAGGTGGTCGACAAGTTCGTCCTCCAGCTCGAGGCGCAGCTCGCCGACCGCAACGTCACGATCGAGCTCTCGGACGAGGCCCGCGACTGGCTGGTGGAGCATGGCTACGACGACGCGATGGGCGCCCGCCCGATGGCCCGGCTGATCCAGTCGACCATCAAGACGCCCCTCGCCGACGAGGTTCTGTTCGGCAGGCTGAAGGATGGCGGTGCGGTCCGCGTGGTCGTGCGCAAGCCGGAGGATGCCGAGGCCAAGTCGGGCGCCAAGGACAGCCTGGGCTTCGATTTCCCGGCCGGCCCCGTCACGCCCAAGCCCGAGAAGGACGTGACCAACGCCGCCAAGCGCCACAAGCGGGCCAAGCCCCGCGCCGCGGCGCGCAAGAAGACGCCGAAGGACAACAAGGGCGGCGGCGGCAGCTCGGGCGGCGGCGTCCGGACCGTGCCGAAGGTGCCACTCGTGCGCGCCTAATGGTGTGCATGCCGGCTGGCGGCCTTCCGGACTAGGGGCCGCCGGTCTATGACCGCCGCGACGCGAAAGCGCCGCGGCGAGGAGGCGCCCGATGACAGACAACCTGCACGAGGGACCCCTGTCCCCCGTCGCGCAGCCGGCGCCCCCCAAGAAGCTGACCCGGCGCGAGGAGCGGCGGCGGCGTCGTCAGCGGCGTCGGCGCGGCGAGGAGGTGCTCGCCTGGGTGCTCGTGCCGCTGATCTGCGTCGGCATCTACCTGGGCATCAGCGCCGGTTTCGACTTCTTCGGCACATCGCCCGGCCAGGTCTGGGACCAGCTGATGCAGGTCAAGGCCATGATGGAGAAGCGCTCGGGCAGCCCGGGGGCGCGCGGCTAGCGCACCGCTTTCGGTCCGCGCGCCGTGGACTGGAGCCTGGATGACTCCGAGCGGGTGCGCCATGAGACCGACCCGACGCACAGTCCTCACCTCTGCCCTCGTAGCGGCCCCGGCACTGCGCGCCTGGGCCCGCACCGGCCCGGTGGTCATCGTCGGTGCCGGGGCGGCGGGGCTGGCGGCGGCATCGGCGCTGCGGAGCGCCGGACGTAGCTTCATCCTGGTGGAGGCACGGGACCGGATCGGCGGGCGCGCCTTCACCGACAGGGCGCTCGGTGCGGCGTATCCGTTCGATGCCGGCGCCGAGTATATCCATTGGGCCGAGCGCAATCCCTGGGCGCCCATCGCCCGGGCCGCCAAGGCCCGCTTCGCCGGCGAGGAAGGCTGGGCGCGCAAGCTCGTGATCGACGGTCGCCCCGCCACCGAAGCCGAGATGGCGAACCGGCGTGCCGGCTTCTCGGGCCTCGACGCGCTCCTCGTTCCGAAGGCGGCCGACATCTCGTTGGCGGAAGCGGCCGGAATCGGCGGCCCGATGGCCGTGCAGGCCGCGGCCGGCCTCAGCCGGCTCTCGCTCGGCGAGGATCCCGAGCGCGTCTCGGCCGTGGATTACGACCGGCTCTGGTCCGGCACGGACCTCTGGGTCGACGGCTACGGCGCCCTGGTGGCGCACCATTTCGCCGACCTGCCGGTGCGGCTCGGCTGCCCGGTTCACGCGATCGACTGGTCCGGACAGGACGTCCGCATCGAGACGGGGTGTGGCACCCTCACCGCAGCCGCGGTGATCGTGACGGTGCCGGTGGGCGTGCTGAAGGCCGGTCGCGTGGCCTTCACCCCGGCCCTGCCGGCCAGCACACAGGCGGCTCTCGATGGATTGCGCATGGGCGCCTACACCAAGATCGGTCTGCGCCTCGACCCGGCGAAGCTCGATCCGGCGACCGTGGGTGATGCGGTGTCGCTGGCAAAGGGCGGACCGACGATCTACTTCGAGATGAAGCCGTTCGGCCGGTCCCTGACGGTGGCCAATCTCGGGGGCGATCTCGCCCGCGACCTGTGCCGCGTCGGTGAGGCGGCGGCCGTGGCGCTGGCCACAGAGCGCTTGGTCGCGATCCTCGGCGCGGACGCCCGGGACGCGGTCGTGGCGGGACGGCTCGCCGGCTGGTGGACGGATCCGTACGCCCTCGGATCGTACGCGATCGTCGCCCCCGGCCACGCGGAGGCCCGTGACCGCCTGCGTGACCCGGTGGGGGGACGCGTGTTCTTCGCCGGAGAGGCGCTGGCCGGCGGCGGGGCCATGACGGTGGGCGGGGCCACGCTGGACGGCGCGCGCGCCGCCCGCGACGTTCTGAAGGCGCTGTCGACCTGAGAGGGCGCGCGCGCCGTCTCTGCCCTGGAGGCCGGACGGGACCGCCCGGCCTCAGCCCGTCGCGGCGCGGCTCGAAAGCGGCACGACCGGTGCCGCGCGGGAGGACCGTCGCCGGATCGCCGCCACCGCGAGGGGTTCGGCGCGCCCCCGCAGGGCATGGGCACCGAGATCGTCCGCAATCAGGTCGTCGGGCAGTTCTCCGATCCGGTCGAGGAGATCGGCGGAAACCAGCACGTGCACCCCGAGGGTCTTCGACAGGGCCTCGAGCCGCGCGGTCGTGTTCACGACGTCGCCGAAATACGCGATCTTGTGCCGCTCCAGCCCGATCTCGGCGGTGACCACCGGGCCGCAATGCAGGGCGGCGCGGAATTGCGGGACTTGGCCGAAGCGGCTGCGCCAGCTTGCAGCCTCCGCGGCCAGACGCGCCTCGAAGTCGAAGACGCAGCGCAGGCAGGCCGCATCGCGCAACCCCCGGTCCAGCGGCCAAGTCACCAGCGCCAGATCGCCGATGTAATCGTCGATGGAGCCGCGGGCGCGCGACACCGGCAGCGCCAGGGCGTTGAACACTTGGCCGAGATAGGCCTGGGCCTCCCGGTCGCCGTAGCGGTCGGCGAAGTGCGTCGAGCCCATCACGTCGAGGAACAGGAAGATGCGCTCCTCGCTGATCGGCCGGTGATAGCGCCCGATCAGCAGGTTGGCGAACACGCCGGGACCGATCAGGTCGCGGACGCGGAACACGAACACCACGAGGGCCGAGATGCCGAGCGCGTAGAGGAGGCCTGTATCGGTCATCAGCATCGCGTTCCGCGCGCTGTACATGAAGCGGAACAGCTTGTTCAGAACGGTGCTGGCGACCGCATTCCCGATCACGATCAGCCCGATATAGAGGGCCACCGTGGCGATCAGGAACAGCGGCGTCGCGAGGGCGCGGATGCGGTCGCGCAGGCGCGGGGCCAGCAGCCTGCGCTCGTAGAGCAGGATCGGCGTGCCGATGATCGCGCCGCGGATCGCCGCGCCGGTCAGGGGACCGACGTCGAAAAGCGTCCCGTAGAGCAGCCCCGCGAGCGCCCCCAATCCAGGCGCCACCAGGAGGAACCAGGGCGGCCCGATACGCATGGGGCGGCCCCGGCCTTGTCCTCAGTCCAGCCGGAGGGCGTGGACCGAGAAGAGCTGGTTTGGATCCGTCCAGACCTTCAGCCATGTCCAGCCGGCCCGCTCGGTGAGGGCGCGGAACGTGGCCACTGTGTACTTGTAGCTGCTTTCCGTGTGGATCGTCTCGCCTGCCGCAAAGGCGAAGGTGTCGCTGCCGACCCGCACGGCCTGCGCGTCACGGGCCACGAGGTGCATCTCGATCCGCGAGGCGTTGGGGTTGAACACCGCCCGGTGGCTGAACGCGTCCGGCTCGAAGCGGCCCGCGAGTTCCCGGTTGATCCGCGTCAGGAGGTTGAGGTTGAAGGCGGCCGTGACGCCCTGGGCGTCGTCGTAGGCATTCTCCAGAACCGCGGCATCCTTCACGAGGTCGACGCCGACGATCATGTGGGCGCCCGGGCCGAGGATCCGTCCGAAGCGGTGCAGCAAACCCTCGGCCTCGTGCGGATCGAAATTGCCGATGGTCGAGCCCGGGAAGAAGCCGGCCCGCGGGAGGCCGTCGAGACTGTCCGGCAGGTTGAAGTCCTGGGTGAAGTCAGCGACCACCGGTTCGACCCGCAGATGCGGAAAGTCGCCCCGGAGCCCCTCGGCCTGCGCCCGCAGGAACTCGCCCGAGACGTCCACGGGCACATAGGCCGCGAGCGTGTCGAGATGGCCGAGCAAGCGACGGAGCTTGACGGTCGAGCCGCTGCCGAACTCGACCAGCGCCGCATGCGCGGGCAGCAACGTCGCCATCTCCGGGCCGCTGGCCTCCAGGATGCCGATCTCCGTACGGGTCGGATAATATTCTGGAAGCTGGGTGATCTCTTCGAACAGAGCGGATCCGGCCGCGTCATAGAAGTACTTCGGCGAGAGCGCCTTCTGGGGTTTCGACAGGCCCGTCCGGACGTCGTCGAGGAACGACAGGGGCGCCGCGTCCAGCGTGACCGGCGTCGCGTCGGGGAAGGTGGGCTTGATGGTCAAGGGCAGCTCCGGAGGGCGTCAGGCGGCATCGGCCAGGCGCAGGCCCGTGAATTGCCAGCGCTGGTGCGGATAGAAGAAATTGCGGTACGGCAGCCGGGCATGACCCTCGGGTGTCGCCACCGACGAGCCGCGCAGCACGAACTGGTTGGCCATGAACTTGCCGTTGTACTCGCCGAGGGCCCCCGGGAGCGGCCGGTAGCCCGGGTAGGGCATGTAGGCGCTGCGGGTCCATTGCCAGACGAGGCCGAAGGCATCCGGCAGACCGCCGTCCCGGGCCGCGACCTCCCACTCGAACTCGGTCGGCAGGAACCGGCCGGCCCAGCGGGCATAGGCGTCGGCCTCGTAGTAGCTGATGTGGGTGACGGGCGCGTCGAGATCCACAGGCCGCTGGCCGCCGAGGGTCATGGTCGCCCACCCCTCCCCGTCCCGGCGCCAGTAGCCGGGCGCCTCCCAGCCCTCCGCCGGACCGGCATACCAGCCGTCCGAGAGCCACAGCTCGGGCTTGGCATAGCCGCCGTCCTCCATGAAGCCGAGCCACTGGCGGTTGGTCACCAGCGCCCGGTCGATGCGGCCGGCCGGGATCAGCGTCTCGTGGCGGGGGGATTCGTTGTCGAACGAGAACCCCTCTCCCGTGTGGCCGATCCAGGCGATCTCCCGGCGGAGCTCGACCTGACCGCGCTGCGCGGCTGCGTCCGGGAAGCGCCAGTCCGGATCGTAGGCGGGATTGAGCGGATTCTGCGCGAAGGCGTGGAGGATGTCGGTGAGGAGCAATTCCTGATGCTGCTGCTCGTGATAGAGGCCAATCTCCAGGATCGGCAGCACCATCTCCAGGGCGCGATCGGAGGCTTGGCTCAGCAGGGTCTCGACGGCGCAGTCGATATGGGCCCGGTAGGCAGCGACCTCGGCCATGGTCGGGCGGGTGATCATGCCCCGCTGGATGCGCGGCTGCCGCGGGCCGGCCGCCACGTAGTACGAGTTGAAGAGGTAGTGTAGCCGCGCGTCGTAGATGGCGTAGCCCGGCAGATGCTCCCGCAGCAGGAACTGCTCGAAGAACCACGTGACATGCGCCCGGTGCCACTTGGTCGGGCTCGCATCCGCCATGGACTGGACCTGCTGGTCCTCGGGCGAGAGCGGTGCGGCGCGGCGCTCGGTCTCGTTCCGGACCTGCCGGAAGGCCGCGATCCACGCTGCGCGATCGATCGGTCGTGCGGTGACGGGCGGCGGCGGAAAGGCCGGTGCCCGGGGGTCGTGCGTCTCGTCCGGACGCAGTGCGGCCGTCGCTGCCATGACGATGATCCCCTTAATCCTGCCGCACCGAGAACCATTTCCTCAATTCCGGGCCGGCCGGCAGAAGATATGTCCCGGTTATGGTCCGACAACCTCTCCGACGAGCATCGGCTCGGCGCAGCCGGTCTGGTGGCACTTCGCCGCGGACGCGCGGCGGTTAACGGAACGGGTTGGGGATCGCGGATCTTTCTCTCGCCGCAGTGAGATCGCCTTAACCCTCACGGCCGAGATTTTGGGACGCTCTTCGAGGAGTCCGGGTTCTCATGCGGATCGATCTGATGGCCGGGGCCAGCCTGTCCGCCGCGGCGCTGCGCAGTGCCGCCGAGCCGACCATCCTGGTCTTCGATTCCGGGCTCGGCGGCCTCACCGTCCTCGACGCCGTGCGGCGCGCCCGCCCGGATGCCCGTTACGTCTATGTCGGCGACGATGCCGCCTTCCCCTATGGCCGGCTCGGGGAGGCGCCCCTCGTCGCCCGCGTCCTCACCGTGATGGAGCGGCTCGTCGCGACCCACAGGCCTGATCTCGTCGTGATCGCCTGCAACACCGCCTCGACGCTGGTGCTTCCGGCGCTCCGGCAGCGCTTCACGACGCCCTTCGTGGGCGTGGTGCCGCCGATCAAGCCCGCGGCCGAGGTGACGCGCTCCCGGATGATAACCCTGCTGGCGACGCCCGGCACGGTGGCGCGGTCCTACACGAGCGACCTGATCGCGACCTATGCCGGCGCCTGCGCGGTCACGCGGATCGGCTCGCAGAATCTCGCCGGCTACGCGGAAGCCGAGCTCGCCGGCGCGCCGGTGGACGATGCCGCCCTCGCCGCGGAGATCGCCCCCTGCTTCGTCACCGAGGCGGACGGCCGGCGCACCGACGTGATCTGCCTCGCCTGCACCCACTATCCCCTGCTGCTTCCGCGCCTGCAGGCCGTGGCGCCCTGGCCGGTGACCTGGATCGACCCGGCCCCCGCCATCGCCCGGCGCGTCGTGCAGCTGATCGGCCCGCTCCCGCGCGAGGCGGACCGGCACGGCTCCGCGCTCGGCGCCTTCACGGCCGGAAGCTGCCTGACCGACGCCCTGTGCACAGCCCTCGCGGCCCGCGGAATCGGTGAGGTCGGCGTGGAGTCGATCCCGTTGCCGATGCAGTAGATGGGCGCGGCGATCCCGGGCGCCACAACGGGCGCCTGAGCCCTGGGATGCGCATCCGCCCGCCCGCTCGCGTGAGCGCCGCCGGGCCCGGCCCTCGGTGCCGTGTCCGGCCCACGCGCCCCTCAGGAGGCGCTGAGGCCGGCGGCACTCGGCATGGTCGTCGACGGGGCTGCGGACGCATCGGCTTCGGTCGGAACGATCAGGTGGACGAACAGCATGCCGGCGGCGACGATCAGCGCGAGGGCGATGATCCGCCAGAGTTCGAGGATCGGCTCCTGAGCGGGCGCATCCTGGTGCGGCCTGTTGGTTTCGCTCGGCATCGCTTCCGCTTCTCCGCCTCTGACCATCCGGATCGGACACCCGGAGGATGAACGCCCCGTAAATTCCGCCCTCGATCGCCTCGTCCGATCCGTTGCCGAAGGCCGGGGCCGGCTGCGTCAGCCGGGTCCGAGGCGCGGGTCAGAATCGTCTTCGCCGTGAAGACGATGATGGTGCGTTCGACCGGAAAGCGGATGATCGCCGTGTCGCACCGGAATGGGGCGACAGGTGGACGGCCGCGGCGCATGCGCGGTGCGTCACCGCACAGACGGAGGAGCCGGTCCGTCGGCCGCAGCGCGCCGACGGCGCCGACACGTTCAGGGACGATTTGGGCCAATGGCGGGCTTCGATCAGATGTCGAAAGCTGAATACAGCTCGATACTGGGCGTTGATCGCATTCGAGAGTATGGTTTAGCTTGATTCGTGATCGCCCGCGGGTCCGAGCGGCCTGCGGCGGGGCTCCGTTCCGGGAGTGCCTGATGTTCGAGAGCATGTTTTGGGGCGCGGCGCTCGTCGCGCTGATCGGGTCGGCCGCGATCGTGGCGATCGGGGCGAGCTTCCAGCCGGGCCTTAGCCGGAGGAACGAGGTGGATCCGCGCGTGCCGGATCCGCGCCGGACCTTCGGACGCAAGCGCCGGTGGCGGCGTCCGCCGCGGGTGGCACGGCGCATCGGGCCGCTCCCGATGCGGTGAGGGCCGCTGCACCAAAGACGTACATCTCCCGGCGACCATGCGCATGATAATCTCTGATGGACTGCGGGATCGCAGTGTTCACGCCGCGCGGGAGGGTTAGGGACTGATGAGCGTGCGTCAGATTTGTGATCAGGTTCGGATCGCCGAGCAGGCCTTCACTGCCGCCCTCGGCAACATGAAGGACGCGGGTCTGCGCGAGGCGCTGAGCCGCGAGCTTCAGGAAATGGAGAGCGCCGAGATCGAGGCCGGACAAGACGCAGCCTTGGCGCGGTCGGCCTCCTGGAAGCGGGTGAAGATGCTGCATGGCCTCGGTTACCCGGTGGATTTCGGCTGGCTTCACGCCTCCACGGGACAAGCCTGCTGAGCCGCGCGGCCGGAGGGCGATCAGCAACGGTCGATTGTATCCCGGCCGCCGGATCGGCCGGCGCTTTCGCCCGTTGTGCCTGCCGGGCGTTTTCGCGCCCGGCGGATACCGCCGACCTCTCGACCCGGACACGACATGCTGGCTTGGTTTCGTGCCCTGATGCCGCGAGAGGACCGGTTCTTCGACCTGTTCGAGCGTCATGCCGCGACGCTCACGGAGGGCGCCGCCGCGCTTCGGTCGCTCCTCGACGGCACGCAAGCCGTATCGGCGGCCTACGTGGCGATCGCGGCCCATGAGGATGCCGCGGACGCGATCACCCGGGAGGCGCTTCTGGCGGTCCGCCGGACCTTCATCACGCCCTTCGACCGCAGCGATATTCAGGCCCTGGTCGGGTCCCTCGACGACGCCATCGACCAGATGCTCAAGACCGCCAAGGCGGTCCAGCTCTTCGAGGTGACCACTTTCGAGCCGGCGATGCGCGAGATGGGGGCGGTCATTCAGGAGGCCGCGCAGGTCACCGCCGAGGCCCTGCCGAAGCTGCGGGCGCTCGGCGAGAATGCCACCGCGCTGAACGGCCTGACCGAGCGCGTGATCGAGCTGGAGGGGCGGGCCGACGACCTGCACAACGACGGGTTGAAGGCCCTGTTCAAGGCGTCGGGACAGGACCCCATGGCCTTCATCGTCGGGTCGGAACTCTACGGCCACCTGGAGAAGGTCATGGATCGGTTCGAGGACGTGGCGAACCAGATCAGCAGCATCGTCGTCGAACACGTTTAAGCTGCAGGCCGCCGCGTGACATTCCTCATCGTCCTTATTGCCCTCGCGCTGGTCTTCGATTTCCTGAACGGGTTGCACGATGCCGCGAATTCCATCGCCACCATCGTGTCGACGCGGGTGCTGGCGCCCCGCTACGCCGTGTTCTGGGCGGCGTTCTTCAACTTCGTGGCCTTCCTGGTGTTCGGGCTCCACGTCGCCGGAACCGTGGGTTCGGGCATCATCGACGTCGCGGCGGTGGACGACCGGGTGATTCTCGGCGCGCTCGGCGGGGCGATCAGCTGGAACCTGATCACGTGGTATGCCGGCATCCCGTCCTCGAGCTCGCACGCCCTGATCGGCGGCCTGCTCGGCGCCGGCATCGCCAAGGCGGGGATGGGCGTGATCGTCTGGCCCGGCGTGATCGCCACCAGCGCCGCCATCGTCCTGTCGCCGGCCCTCGGCTTCGCCCTCGGCCTGGTGCTGATGCTGGCGGTCTCGTGGATCTTCATCCGTTCGACCCCGCACGCGGTGGACGGGCTGTTCCGGGGCCTGCAATTCGTCTCGGCCTCGCTCTACTCCCTCGGCCACGGCGGCAACGACGCCCAGAAGACCATGGGCATCATCGCCGCCCTGCTCTACGCCCACGGCGAGAGCGGGGCCTTTCATGTGCCGCTCTGGGTCGTGCTGTCCTGTCAGGGCGCCATGGCGCTCGGCACCCTTCTGGGCGGCTGGCGCATCGTCCACACGATGGGCTCGAAGATCACGCGCCTGACGCCCCTGCAGGGCTTCTGCGCCGAGACCGGGGGCGCCGCGACCCTGTTCGCCGCGACGGCCTTCGGCATCCCGGTCTCGACCACCCACACGATCACCGGCGCCATCGTCGGCGTCGGGGCTGCGCGCCGGGTCTCGGCGGTCCGCTGGAACGTGGCGCAGGGCATCGTGATCGCCTGGGTGATCACGATGCCGGCCGCGGCCCTGGTCGCGGCCCTGACCTACGCGGCATCGGGCCTCGTGCTGCCGTAGGACGGCCTGCGAACCGGTCGCGGCCCCGCGACGGGCGGGGCCGGATCCGGCGCGGGGTCACCAGCGGTGATGCCAGCCGCCGTGATGCCAGCCGCGGTGCCAACCGCCGTGCCAGCCACCATGCCAGCCGACACGGCGGAAGCCGCCCCAGCGGGAGCCGCCGTGCCATGCGAACCGGCGGTGCCAGCCGTAGCGGTAGCCGTAATGCCACCGGTAGCCGACGCGCCGATAGGCCGGGACGTAGACCACCGGACCGTAGCCGAGATTCGGCCGGCACCAGCCGTAGATGTTGCGGTGAAAACCGGGCCCGCAGCCGTCGCGCGCCTCGGCGCTCGAACCGGCCATCAGGACTCCCGCGGCGAGCGCCACGGGCACGACGAGGGTACGGATCATGACTCACTCCATGGGCGTCCGGCCCTAAGGCCGGACGAGGGACAGGGTGCGATCAGGCGATGCGGCGGCTCAGTTCGGCCAGCAGCGGCGGCCGTAGGGACCGATGTGGAAACCGGCCGGGCAGGAGCGGCCGCGGACATAGCCACCCCATTGCCCGCCGGTCCGGCAGCCGCCGTAGGGGCCGCGATGCCCGTAGGGGCCGCAGCCGCCGTATACCTGGACGATCCGGGCGCCGTCGAAGCCGGTGGCGACCGCGTCCTGGACCAGGGGCAGCGCCGAGGCGGGCACCGCGAGGCTGGCGAGGAAGGCGGCCGGGGCGAGGCTCTTCAACATCGATGATCTCCTTCTGCTCGATCGGGCTGGCGCGGCCTCTCGGCCGACGGCCCGCGCCGGGGCGGGGTATTGGCCGCGGCGTATGGGCGAAGGTTCGTCCCTGCGCGCTTCCCGGATGTGACCGGGATGCGCCGTCCTGTAACGTTGTGTAACCGCCGGTTGCGCGGCCGTTGCCGCGGGCCGCTCAGGACAGGCCCGGCAGGGTCACGACGAGGCGTGCGCCGCCGTTGGCGCCGGCTTCCGCCACCACCGTGCCGCCATGGGCCTCCGCGATCTGGCGGCTGATGGCGAGACCGAGGCCTGTCCCGCCGGTCTGCCGGCTCCGCGACCGCTCGACCCGGTAATAGGGGCTGAACACCGCCGTCCGCTCCGCCTCGGGGATGCCCGGCCCGTCATCCTCGACAACGATCCGGCAGACCGTTCCGGCCCGGCTCACCGCCACCGACACCGACGAGCGCCCGAACTTGACGGCGTTCCCGATCAGGTTGGCCACGACGCGGCGCAGGGCGACCGCGTCGCCGGCCACCGTGGCTGTGTAGGGCGGTGACAAAACCATCCACTGGAGCGTCGGCTTTGTGCTGATGCGGGCGGTGTAAAAGCCGGCCAGTGGAGAGGCTTCTCTTTCGAGAGGAGCCGAGGATGTTCGTCGTGGAAGTCTACGCAGCCGTTCGGCAGTTCGTGTTCATCGAGGGCCAGTCCCGGCGTGAGGCGGCTCGGGTCTTCGGGTTGAGCCGAGAGACGATCGCCAAGATGTGTCGGTTCTCGTTGCCGCCGGGCTACACACGCTCGAAGCCGGTCGAGAAGCCGAAGCTCGGGCCTCTTCTGCCAGTGATCGCGGCGATCCTTGAGGCGGACCGGACTGCACCGCTCAAGCAACGCCATACGGCCAAGCGGATCTTCGAGCGCCTACGCGACGAGCACGGCTATGCCGGTGGCTATACCGTGGTGAAGGACCACGTACGGATCTGCCGAGCACGGGGCAGGAGACTTTCGTGCCGCTCGCCCACCCGCCCGGCCATGCCCAGGTCGATTTTGGCGAGGCGGTCGCCACCATCGCTGGCGTGCGCCGCAAGATCCATTTCTTCTGCATGGATCTGCCGCACTCCGACGCCTGCTTCGTGAAGGCGTATCCGCGGGAGACCACCGAAGCTTTTCTCGACGGGCATGTCGCCGCCTTCGCCTTCTTCGGCGGCGTGCCTCTGTCGATCCTGTACGACAACACCAAAATCGCAGTGGCCAAGATCTGCGGCGACGGACAGCGTGAGCGTACGCGCGCCTTCACCGAGTTGGTGAGCCACTGCCTGTTCCGGGATCGCTTCGGCCGTCCGGGCAGGGGCAACGACAAGGGCAAGGTCGAGGGGCTGGTCAAGTTCGCCCGGTCCCACTTCATGACCCCGGCTCCGGAGGCGGCCTCGTTCGAGGCGCTGAACGCTGACCTGGAGCGCCGCTGCCGAGCTCGGCAGAACGAGTGCGCCGGGCGGCATCCCGAGAGCATCGGAACGCGGCTCATGGCCGATCGAGTGGTTCTGCGAGCCCTGCCGGCGGTGCCGCTGGAGCCGTGCGAGAAGAGGGCCGGGCGCGTCTCGTCGACCGCGCTGGTGCGCTATCGCGGCAACGACTACTCGGTGCCGACCACCTACGGCTTCCGGGACGTGCTGGTGAAGGGCTTCGTCGAGGAAGTCGTGATCCTGTGTGCGGGGGTCGAGATCGCCCGGCACCCGCGCAGCTACGGCAGCGGCGTTTTCGTCGCCGAACCTCTGCACTACCTCGCGCTGATCGAGACCAAGCCGAACGCCCTCGACCAAGCCGCGGCACTCCAGGGCTGGGATCTGCCCGAGGCGTTCCAGCACCTGCGCCACCTTCTGGAGGCGCGCATGGGCAACCGCGGCAAGCGCGAGTTCATCCAGGTGCTGCGCCTGATGGAGGCGATGCCGAAGGACCTCGTGGCCTGGGCCGTCACCGAGGCGATCCGGCTCGGGGCGATTGGCTTCGATGCGGTCAAGTTGATCGCGCTGGCCCGTCTCGAACGGCGGCCGCCTCGGCTCGACTTGTCGGCCTACCCGCATCTGCCCCGGCCTGCGGTGCGCGCGACGATGGCCGCCGACTACACGGTGCTGGTGCCGGAGGTGGCGGCATGAGCGTGAGCGGCGATGAGACGACACCGGGCGTCCTGCTCGCCCATCACCTCAAGCAGTTGAAGTTGCCGACGGTCCTGCGCGAGTACGACAAGGTCGCCCGGGACTGCGCCCGGAGCGGCCTCGACCACCCCCGCTATCTGCTGCGGCTGGTTGAGCTGGAACTGATCGACCGCGAACGGCGCATGGTCGAGCGCCGGATCCGGGCGGCACGCTTCCGGCGGTGAAGAGCCTCGACACCTTCGACTTCGCCGCCATCCCGAGCCTGAACAAGATGCTCGTGCTGGAGCTGGCGCGCTGCGGCTACGTCCTCGGTCGGGAGAACGTCATCGCGCTCGGCAACTCCGGCACCGGCAAGACGCACATCGCCCTGGCTCTCGGACTGGCAGCCTGCCAGAAGGGCTTCTCGGTCACGTTCACCACGGCGGCCTCGCTGGTCAACCAGCTCATGGAGGCGCGTGACGAGCGCCGCCTGCTCCGGCTTCAGAGGGAGCTGGCCGCGGTGAAGTTGCTGATTGTCGATGAACTCGGCTACGTGCCGCTGTCGCCGACGGGGCCGAGCTTTTGTTCGAGGTCCTGTCCCAGCGCTACGAGCGCGGCTCGACGGTGGTGACCTCGAACCTTCCGTTCGAGGACTGGACCTCGGTCCTGGGCTCGGAGCGGCTGACCGGTGCGCTGCTGGATCGGCTGACCCATCACGTCAGCATCCTGAGCCTGAACGGAGACAGCTACCGCCTCAGATCCTCCCGCAGCCGGCGGGGCCGCACAGACAGGGCGGAGCAAAACCAGGCCACCCTTGATGACCCTGATCCCGCGACGGGCGAGATCCGGCCAGCCTGACCTCACGATCCGCGACAAACGATGAAGAGGCCCGATCGGGCCCCTTCATCGTTCAGGCTGTCCGCAGTCCGTGGCCTGGTTTTACTCCGCCACGGCGGCCTAAAATTGGTCCGCCCTTTACACCAGCCGTATATCCGGAACCGCGGCGGCTTCGCCCTGCTCAACAGTCAAAATGAAGTCATCGCTGGCGACGACTACAGCTTGGACTTAGACGCAGCGGAAAATCTTCTGTCCACCATGATCAACCACGGCGCAATCGCGCTCCCACAACAGACTCGAAAATCTGGGCCACGCGGTGTCGAGGAGGCCGAAGCTGGAGGCGCCGTCTTTCAACGCATATCGTGGAGTTGGGCGGAGGGTACTGCTGGTCGTTTGTCGCGCTCGACGTCTGCTGCCGAGAATTGACCGAGGTGCCTCGGATTATCGAGAGGGGCGCAAGTCCGCCGACCACCCCAATCTCCGCACGTCCGTTTTTGCGGCAGCAGTTCTGGTCAGCGGACAGGCGGGAAACCAACCCAGGCGGCCTTCCCGCTTTCGACCCCTGCCGGTCATACGGAAGGTCGCCAACGCAACCCGAAAGCAGTCATCTGCGAGCCACCCTCAGGGTCGTTTGAGAGCGGAGACGAAGGATGATTCAGGCCAGGGGAGATGGCCCCTGTGGAAGCGCAATAGTCGAAGTTGCTTCGGCAATCTGCTCCGGGCCTCCCTCGGGCGGCCAGACAGCTGCACCATAAGCCCAAGAGCGTAACTCGGTCCGTTCCTTCAAGCTTGTGAAGCCCCAAATGTGTGTGATCCGCGGTGCTCCATCGAGAGCGTACATGTTCGCGACGAGATGCTCGGTATATTCACGTGCGGGTGCGATAGCCGCTTCCCAACCCGCGAGCGTTGGCGGCAGCCCGCCGGGCTTCAGGCGGTAGGTCCGGAACTCGTACACCCCGCCACGGTCCCCGGTCCGGATCGGCGGCAGAAAGGCGAACGGCGCATAGCTGTCCATTTCCAGCGCCGTCACCACGCTCCCCGCATTGAACGGGTTAGCACTCATAAGCGCCCGGCGGCGCTCGGCGGTCATATCTTCCGGTGCCTCGAACCCGCGCAGCACGATCAGGCGACCGAGTGTCCCTATCTCGGTCCGCCAGCAGCCGAACAGTTCACCCTTGGCCTCCGCGTCGTTCACCCAGTCATAAACCCCGTCGGATGCTCGATCGATTGCGAGCAACGGGCACGAAAGGGTAGCGAGTTCGTAGAGCATGGGGACCTCGGCGTTGCACCTTCAAACCGAGAAGCGGTTCGTTTCAATGGGTCTGATCTGCACCTGCCACGGGTCGGAAGCGCGAAAAGCGCCATGGCTGCCGGGCAAGATCTTTGATTTCTGCCTGTACGCTCACGCTGGCAGGGTTGCCGTCTGATGTGCCACCGGCTCCAGATCCTGATTGCATTGACCCTCTTCGCTTTTCCAGTTCAGGCCGCCGGCCCTGGACGGCAGGCGACCGGCATCTTCGAGCGCAAGGAAGATGGATACGAGCAGGGCGTCGTCGTGAAGGCGTCCGGTGCGTCCGGCTATGTCGCCGAGTTCTCGGTCGGGTCCAGAGGCTGCGGTGGTGGTGTGACCATGAAGGGCCGATCGACCGGGCCTCGTACGATCCTCTTCAGCAAGACCGAGAACGGACAGACTTGCCGGATCATGGCCCGTTACAGCCCCGACCTTCGATCGGTCGCTCTGGAGGAGGACGGCTGCCTGGCGTGGCACGGCGCCTCGTGTGAATTCCAGGGCACGCTGACGCGCAAGGGTCGATAACGGGCTCCGAAATCGTCACGCCGCCCCGTGTGGCGCGGGCGCCATCGCCGGGAATCGGCCGCTCGGCCCCGCCCCAATCTGCTCACGGGGCGGGGGAGCGCCTGATCTCACCAACGTCTGGGCCGGGCCGATACTTAAGGTGGCTCGGGCTCAGGACGTCCGCGGCGGTCACCGGGCCATACCGGCCGGGCTCAGGATGGTACCGCACCGGGTATCGGGGCACGAAGCAGCCCAGCGCGGCGGCGGCGAGGCTGAAGATTGGTCCGGGAAGAGGCGGGCAGAGCGTCGCAAGCGGTGGGCTCATTGCCTCACGGACGGCGCAGGCGGGGCCGCAAAACGCGACGTCGTTCATCATCGAGTCTGGGCGACCGCACCTTATTGACATCAGCACCGACACAGACCGCGCGCAAATCAGATATCGAATACGGAGTCGGAGCCAATCCGCGCTCGGTTTATTGACCTGCGGAGTGATGGCCTATATTTGCGGATCGCAACGGGATGGAGTCATTGAGCCCGAGTACGATTGAGGGGGTGGAACGTGCGTGTCAGCGATCTTACCGGCCCGGTCCTCGCAGGATTTAAAGAGTTCCGTATGGTTTGCAGGTCTGCAAATGCTGACAAGATCGGCGATCCAGGCCAGGCCCTGTATGGCATGGTCTACCCTGGGCGCGGTGAATTGTATAATTGTGCACCCTACAAGGTCCGAAAATTCTTCGCGAGCCTGGCATACGCGGCATCTCTGAACTCGGAAAATCCAGAGTTTTCTTATCCGTCTGAACGTGAGCCCGGCTGATTGGTTGGGCCGATTTTTCGACCCGTGGTTGTGTTCGAGCGTTCAAGAGTGCGAGCCAACCGCGGATGAAAAAGCCCCGCGCGGCGGTGCCGGCGGGGCTGCGTGAATTTTTGGGTGGCGTGTTGGGCCAGCGCAAGCCGCGGGCCAGCCGACACGAAAAGGCCCGCGCCGGCGGACCGGGCGGGCCGAGATCTCCCGAGGGGTAAAATCAGCTGAGCGCGAGCAGGGCCCGCAGTCCGCTGATTTGGTCCGCGTAGCGATGCGCCCCGCCGATCATCGCCCCGTTCTCGTCGGTAATGTACCAGCCGCTGTGAACGGTGCTGCCCGGTTTCTCGTGGAAGTCGATGTAGGTGACCTTCAGCATGTCATGGCCCCCTGAAAGGCATGTATGGGGACAATGGGATCTGGCGGAGGGTCGTTCCGACGGCTGCGCTTGAGTCCGCAAATAAGCCGCCGCGGCCGGAGCCGGGCGGTTCACGGTGGTCTTTTCGGGGCATGTCGAGGCCCGGTCTGCGCGCGGGGAGACGGCGCGGTTTCGAGTCTCCGATCAGGCTCAGCGCCCCGCCAGCCCGATCTTCGCCAGCCCGATCCCCCCGAAGGCCAGCAGCACCGCCGAGGCCAGCCCCCAGCCGATCTTGCGCAGGTCGCGCAGATGCCCGACCATCAGCAGGATCGCGTGCCGGATCGGCGCCGGGACCGTGCTGCGTCCGTCCACCACAGGGTAGCCGGCTCGGTAGCACACCGTGACGGTGCCGGATTCCTGGTGCGGCGTCTCGTCCGCGAGGCACGTGGCGGGCGGGCACGGATAGACCCGGTCATCGGGATCGAGGTCGGCCGGGAAGGCGGTTTCAAGCACCCGCTCGCCGAGCGAACGCCTGTCCCAGCCGTCCGAGCCGTTATCGGCAGGTCCCGAAAACGGGCGTCTCGCCCTGGCAACGATGTCTTAGTCGGTTGTGTGCGATCGGCTTGTCCAGAGGTGCGCCAGGCGTCGGCGGAGAGGCTTCGCCGGTCACCTGCCCTGAACGATCACCATGCTCCATGTCCCGACCCGGCTAGGTCCGCCAAGCTCGACACGCGCGACGGCAGGACCCTGAACGACCGCCGAGGGCTGCGAGCCGCGCGTGCCATGGACTAACCGCCTCGATCGACGTTTTCGCCTTTTGCTTCCAGTCTGAATAAAGTTGAACATCAGTGCCAGGGTTCCATTGATGTTCGGATCACCTGTTCGATCGTATGCCGCTCTCGTTACGTCACTGGTCGTTCTGGCCTTTGCGATTGTGTCAGGCGCGATCGTCTTCATCGCCGACATGTACGGTCAGGCGCTGCAGGATACCGAACGCAACCTCATCGGACTCTCCACGATCCTCGCTGATCAGGCCGATCGCTCGCTCCAGGCCCTCGAGATCGTTCAAGAAGCCATCATCGAGGATATGGCCGGCGCAAAGGTCTCGACTCCCGCGGAGTACGCGGCGGCGGCGAGCCGGCGCGACTTACATGAGGCACTCAAAGCGCGCGTTGCGGCATTGCCACAGGTCAACGCGGTCACGATCATCGATCACGCCGGCCAGCTCCTGAACTTCAGCCGCTTCTGGCCGATCCCGAACGTCAACATCGCAGATCGGGATTACTTCAAGGCACTCGCAGCGGACCCGAAGCTGCAACGCTTCATCAGCCAACCGGTGCAGAACCGCGGCGACGGCGCTTGGACGATCTACATCGCCCGGAAGGTCACGGCACCCGACGGAACGTTCCTCGGCCTCGTGCTCGGCGCGATCGAGCTCGGCTATTTCGAACGACTGTACCGGCAGATCGCACCGACCGACGACGCTGTTGTCTCGGTCTTCCGCCACGACGGGATGCTGCTCGTCCGTCATCCCTATCGGGATAACGTGATCGGCAAGATCCTGCCGACCACGGGGGCCGCGCGGATCGCCCAGACGAGTCCTCTGGGCGGCGTGATGCGCAACGTGAGCCCCGTCGATGATCAAGAACGGATCATCGCGACGAAGGCTCTCGCCGGCTACCCGCTCATTCTCAGCATCAGTCGCACGACGCAAGCGTGCCTGGCCCCCTTCCGCCGGCAGGCGCTCGCGGTCGGTGCAGCAACGGCACTCCTTCTGGTGTGCATCGCGGCCCTGTTTCGGCTCTTTCTTCGGGGGGCGAGCGCCGAGCGGCGGATCGCGAGCGCCGAAGAACGCGCCCGCAGCGAGCGTGACTTACGCGCCCATTACGAGCGGTTCGGCGTCGCTCTCGACAACATGGTTCAGGGGCTCTGCCTATTCGACGCCGACGAGCGGCTCGTCATCCTGAACGCGCGCTTCGCCAGTCTCTACGCAATCCCCGATCACCTTCGGCAACCCGGCACGAAAGCCGAGGATCTCCGCAGGTTCGTGCTGGCGCAGCACCGCGGCTCAGGAGGTCCCTGGGAAGCCGTGCTGACGCCGCCATTGCCCCGGGTGCCTTCGGACACGGCGAGCGTCATGCATCTGACTGACGATCGGGACATCAGCGTCCTCCGCGTGCTCCTTCCGGACGGAGGCTGGATATCGACGCACGAGGACATCACGGAGCGCCGTCGGAGCGAAGCGCGTTTGCGCTTCCTGGCGCGGCACGACGTCCTGACCCAATTGCCGAATCGCCTGCATTTCGAGGAGGTCGTCGAGCTTGAGTTGGCGGCAAGCGCCGATCGGGCCGAGGATGTGGCCCTTCTCTGTCTCGACCTCGACGGCTTCAAGCAGGTCAACGATCTGTTCGGCCATCCGGCCGGAGACCGCCTGCTGATCGAGGTCGCCGCGCGCTTGAAGGGATTGATCGGCGCGCGCGGCGCGGTCGCGCGCCTCGGCGGCGACGAATTCGCGGTGCTGGCGACAGATCTCGCCGCCACCGGGCACGCTGCCGCGAGGGCCCAGGCGATCATCGAGGCGATCTCTGCGCCCTACGCCGACGGCGAGCTGCGGTATTCCGTCAGTTGCAGTGTCGGGATCGCTCTCTTCCCCCACGATGGCGACACCTACGACGCCCTGCTGTCCGCTTCCGATATGGCGCTGGTGCGCGCCAAGAAGGAAGGCAAGGGAACCTACCGCTTTTTCGAGGCGGAGATGGATAAGGCAGCGTTCGAGCGGCACCGATTGGCTCTGGACCTGCGCGCGGCGATCGGGACCGGACAGTTCGCGCTGCACTACCAGCCCCAGTTCAGAGTCGCCTCGGATCGCGCCTGCGGCTTCGAAGCGCTTCTGCGATGGACTCATCCGACCCGTGGGACGATTTCGCCTGCGCAGTTCATACCGCTGGCAGAGGAGACCGGGGCGATCCTCCCGCTCGGCGAGTGGGTGCTCCGTGAGGCTTGCCGCGAGGCTGCGCGTTGGGCCTTGCCCCTCGGCATCGCCGTCAATCTCTCGATCGCGCAGCTCCAGCAAGCCGACCTGTGCGATGTCGTCGGTGCGGTGCTCAAGGAGACCGGACTGAAGGCCGACCGTCTCGAACTCGAGGTGACCGAGAGCCTCTTTCTGAAGGGTTCGGCACGCGCGCAGGAGACACTGCGCGACCTGAAGGCGCTCGGTGTGCGCATCTCGATGGATGATTTCGGAACGGGATACTCATCCCTGGCGACGTTGGAGGCTTTTCCGTTCGACAAGATCAAGATCGATCGGTCGTTCGTGTGGCAGATCGGCGTGACGAGCAAAGGCGGCGCGATCGTCCGGGCAATCCTCAGTCTCGGTGAGAGCTTGGACATTCCGGTCATTGCGGAGGGCGTCGAGACAGAGGCGCAGCTGACGTTTCTACGGCAGCACGGGTGTGCAGAGATACAAGGCTATCTGCGCGGCAAGCCGCAGCCGATCGACTCCTATCGCGCGCTCGTCGATCTCGATCGCGACCTCGAGGTCGCTTAGCGACCTTTGCCCGTGCTCCGGGCGCGATTCATCATTGCTCCTGCATTCCTCAGATCTCCGTTCGCTCGATGCGCGGCCGGCGAGCGGTCCGACCATCATTTGTCCCTTCCGGTCAGAGCGACCCCCGGGCGACACATCGGATCGCAGCCGTGCGGACGGCCCCGTAGGGCGCCGGCTGGTGCCGTCCGATCCGACCCGGGGCGTGTCGCTCCTCTCGGGCCGGAACGATGCGGGCGGCTTCCAAGCCTGGACCGGAGAGGAATTGGCGCGGTTCGAGGCCTGCTGGCCGGTCGGCACCCGCAGCGCCTCGCCTTCGATCTGCTGCTCTACACCGGCCTGCGCCGCGGCGACGCGGTTCGGCTCGGCTGCCAGCACGTCCGGAACGGTGAATTCCCCATCCGCACCGAAAGACCCGGATGGTGGTGATCGCGCCGATCCTGACAGCCCTCGCCGCGTCGATCGCCGCGGGGCCGACGGGCGATCCGTCGTTCATCTGCACCGAGCGCGGAGAGCCGTCCACCAAGGAATCGTTCGGCACGTGGGTCGGGAAGGTCTACCGCGAGGCCCAATGCCCGGGTCCGGCTCATGGGCTGCGGAAGGCCGGAGCGCGTCGCGCCGCCGAGAACGGGGCGACAGAGGCGCAACTCGACGCCCTGTTCGGTTGGGCCGACGGAAGTTGGGAGAGCGCAACCTACACGTGGACGACCAACCGGGCTCGGATGGCCCGCGAGGCGCGCAGAACTCTCGCCCCCTGGGCCCAGGAATTCCGCACCTCAGAAACAACAAAGCCCGCCAATGCGTTGGCGGGCTGCTGTCAGGCATTTGGTGCCCAGGAAAGGACTCGAACCTTCACCTCTCGCGAGACTGGTACCTGAAACCAGCGCGTCTACCAATTCCGCCACCTGGGCTTGCCGTCGGCCATCGGCCGGCGACGGCTCCGTTTAGGCAACCGAGCCGCCGCCGTCAATCGGGATTTCAACCCTGCGGCCATTCCCGGATGTCGACGAATCGTCCGGCCACGGCCGCAGCCGCCGCCATCGCGGGCGAGACCAGATGCGTGCGCCCGCGCGGACCCTGGCGGCCCTCGAAATTGCGGTTCGAGGTCGAGGCGCAGCGCTCGCCCGGCCGCAGCTTGTCCGGGTTCATGCCCAGGCACATGGAGCACCCCGGCTCCCGCCAGTCGAAGCCCGCCGCCTTCAGGATCTTGTCGAGGCCCTCGGCCTCGGCCTGCGCCTTCACCAGCCCAGAGCCCGGCACGATCATCGCCGAGACGCCCTCGTGCACCTTGCGGTCGCCGACGACCCGCGCGACCTCGCGCAGATCCTCGATGCGGCCGTTCGTGCAGGATCCGATGAAGATCCGGTCCAGGGTGATGTCGGTGATCTTGGTGCCCGGCGTCAGGCCCATATAGGCGAGCGCCTTCTCCTTCGACTGCCGCTTGTTCTCGTCGGCGATCTCGGACGGGTCCGGCACGCGGCCCTGGATCGAGATCACGTCCTCGGGGCTCGTGCCCCAGCTCACCAGCGGCGGGAGGGCGGCCGCGTCGAGGCGCACCTCGCGGTCGAAATGGGCGCCGTCGTCCGTGACGAGGCTCTCCCAGTACCGCCGCGCGGCGTCGAAGGCCGCTCCCTTGGGTGCCTTCGGCCTGTCCTTCACGTACGCGAAGGTCGTCGCGTCGGGAGCCACCATGCCGGCGCGGGCACCGCCCTCGATCGACATGTTGCAGATCGTCATCCGGCCTTCCATCGAGAGGGCGCGGATCGCCTCGCCGGCATACTCGATGACGTGGCCGGTGCCGCCAGCCGTCCCGATCTCGCCGATGATCGCCAGGATGATGTCCTTCGCTGTCACGCCCGGCGGCAGCGTCCCGTCGACGGAGACGCGCATGTTCCGGGCCTTGCGCTGCACCAGCGTCTGGGTGGCCAGCACGTGCTCGACCTCCGAGGTGCCGATGCCGTGGGCCAGCGCCCCGAAGGCCCCGTGCGTCGAGGTGTGCGAATCGCCGCAGACGATCGTCTGCCCGGGCAGCGTGAAGCCCTGCTCGGGGCCGATGATGTGGACGATGCCCTGGCGCCGGTCGAGGGCGTCGTAGAACTCGATGCCGAAATCGCGGACGTTCTCGGCGAGCGCCTCGAGCTGCGTGCGGCTCTCAGGGTCGTCGATGCCCTGCGTGCGGTCCGATGTCTGGACGTTGTGGTCCACCACGGCGAGCGTCTTTTCCGGGTGGCGCACCTTCCGGCCGGCCACGCGGAGACCCTCGAACGCCTGCGGGCTCGTCACTTCGTGAACGAGGTGACGGTCGATGTAGAGGAGGCTGGAGCCGTCCGGCTGAACATCGACGACGTGGTCGTCCCAGATCTTGTCGTAGAGGGTGCGCGGGCTGGTCATCGGTCTTCGTCTTCGGAGATGGGATCGGTTCAGAACTCTCGCGATGATGCGTGGTCCTTAGTAGGCATCGCGCGCGGTTTTCGAAAGAGGCGAGCCCTGTCCCGGTCGATTGGCCGCCCGGCTGATCCGTGCGGTTGTCACCGCGGGCGGCCCGGCGCGCTGGCGCGCGACCCCGCACAGGCTCTATGCCGGGACGATGGCGGGGGCCGGCGCGGACGAACGGCCGAACATGGGAGTGAACGATGGCTGAGGCCCCGGTCGAGATCCTAATGCTCCGGAAGATGCATCCGCTCGTCGAGGCGGCCTTCGAGGGGCGGCACAGGGTCCACAGGCTGTCGGAGGCCGCGGATCCCGAGGCCCTGCTGGCCGAGATCGGCCCGCGGGTCCGCGCGCTCTGCGTCGGCGGTCACGTCAGCGTGGACGGGGCGCTGATGGACCGGCTGCCGAACCTGGAACTCATCGCGAATTTCGGGGTGGGCTACGATGCCGTCGACGCCGTGGCGGCGCATCGGCGCGGAATCATCGTCACGAACACGCCGGACGTTCTCACCGACGAGGTCGCCGACCTCGCCCTCGGCCTCGTCCTCGCGACCCTGCGGAAGATCCCCCAGGCCGACCGCTACCTGCGCGCCGGCCACTGGCTCAAGGCCCCCTTCCCGCTCACGGCCTCCTTGCGCGGGCGGCGGGTCGGCATCCTCGGTCTCGGCCGGATCGGGCGGGCGATCGCTCACCGCCTGGAGAGCTTCGGCGTCGCGATCGACTATCACGGCCGCAGCCGACGGGCGGACGTTCCCTACACCTATCACGACACCCTGATCGGCCTCGCCCACGCGGTCCATATCCTGATCGTGGTGGCGCCCGGCGGGCCCGAGACGCGCAATCTCGTGAACGCCGACGTCCTGGAGGCGCTCGGCCCTGAGGGCATCCTGATCAACGTCGCCCGGGGGACGCTCGTCGACGAGGCGGCGCTGACCGCAGCGCTGACGGCGGGCACGATCCTCGGCGCCGGCCTCGACGTGTTCGAGAACGAGCCGCACGTCCCGGCGGACCTCGCCGCCCTCGACAATACGGTCCTGCTGCCGCATGTCGGGTCGGCCTCCGAGCACACCCGCGCGGCGATGGCCCAGCTCGTCGTCGACAACGTCGTCTCGTGGTTCGAGGGACGGGGCCCGCTGACGCCCGTCGCCGAGACACCCTGGAGACCGAACGCGTGACACCGGCACAGGCCGCCCGACTGGCCGCATCCGCCCTCATCGCAATGGGCGCGGTCGCCCGGCCTGCCGCCGCGCAGGACGTGCCGGCCGCGACCGTCGAACCGGGGGCTCCGCCGGCCGCGGAGACGCTCGCCGCGCCGCCCGTCCCGTCCGCGCCGCCCAGCCTGCCCGAAAGGCTCGGTCAGGCGCCGGGGACGTGGGACCTGTCCCGTGACGGCACCAACCGCCGCTGCGTCATGACCCTGGTGCTGGACAGCGGCGATGCGGGCCAAAAGTTGCGCTTCCCGGCCGGATGCCGCCGGGCCCTGCCCGTCCTGAACGGCGTCGCCGGCTGGCTGTTCGTCGAAGGGAACGTCCGCTTCGTGGACCGCAATGTCCGCCCCGTCCTCGAATTCACCCGGCGGCCGGACCAGCGCAGCCTCGTCGCGCTGGCCGAGGACGGTAGCCGCTACAGCCTCGTCCCCCTCGACATCGTGGCCATGCGTCCGGCCGGCGCCGCAGGCTCGCCCGAGTCCGAGCCGGCCGTGGCAGCCAGCCCGAACCCCGCCCCGCTCCAGGCCGCCGCCCCGGTTCCGGCCGAACTGCAGCCGGCGGCGACTGCTTCGGCGGCCCCCGCACCGGGTCTCTATGCCCTCGACCGGTTCCAGCAGCGCGACACCTGCCGGATCACCCTCGATGGCACCGGCGGCGGCGTGCACATCGTCCCGGGCTGCCACGACAGCGGCCTGGAGGTGTTCGATCCGGTCCGCTGGCGCTACGCGAACGGGCGGATGACGCTGACCGCCAAGCGCGGCCACAGCATCGACCTCGCACCGAGCGGCGATGGGCGCTGGCGGCGCGAACCGGAGGTCGGCACCGCCTTCGTCCTGCGCCGCGTCGACTGAGTGCGCCGCGGGGTTTCCGTCAGCGGGACGACCCGCGACCGTCCTGTACCGGCAGCATCCGCTCCAGGAGTCCGTCCCGCCGGATGATCAGGTGCCACACCGTCCCGGCGACATGCAGCAGGACCAGGGCATAGACGAGCCACTGGCCGAAGACGTGGATCGCCTCGAAGATCTTCTGGGCCGCATCGTCCTTCGGCAGCCCCGGGACCGTGAACAGCCAGAAATACGGCGTGTCGCGACCGGACAGCGCGCTGAGCAGGTACCCGCTGATCGGCATGATCAGGAAGATCGCGTACAGGAGATAGTGATTGACGCGGCCGATCAGCGTCAGGAGCCGGGGCGCCTGCGGATCCGGCGGCGCCGGCCGGATCATCCGCCAGACGATCCGCAGGACCACGATCGCCAGGATCGTGAGGCCGACCGATTTGTGCAGCACGAACATGCTGCCCTTGGCCGGTGTCGGCGGCAGGCTGATCGCGACCCAGGCGAGCGGCAGGACCGCCAGGACAAGGGCCGCACTCAGCCAGTGCAGCGCCTGCGACACCGGATGGTAGCGCGGCAGGCCGGAGGCCGTGACGTAGGTTGCGGGCAGCGCTGTCGCCGCCTTGCCGGCCGTGATCGGAGAACCTGACATGATCCCTCGCGGGTGAGCGTGGTCCGCCTTCGATCTAGGGCCCGCGGCAGGCCGGGGGAGTCTCGCGTCAGTCGGATGCGCCGGGTGCGGCCGTCCGTGCCACGTCGAGCAGGGCGGCAAGCTCCGCAGCCGCGGCGCGGATCCGGGCCGCCACGGTCTCGTCGACGATGCGGCCATCCACCAGGTCGTCGGATCCGGCATAGACGGAGGTCGGCGCGACATGCGCGGCAAAGAAGCCGAACAGCGGCCGGAGCCCGTGCTCGACCACCAGGGCGTGGCGAAGGCCGCCGCCCGTGGCGGTGAGGGCCACCGGCATGCCGATCATCCGGGCGGGATCGACGAAGTCGAACACGTGCTTGAACAGCCCGGCATAGCCGCCCTGATAGACCGGCGTCCCGACGATGAGGGCGTCCGCTCCTTCGATCGCCTCGACCAGGCGCAGGGCCGGTGCCGACAGCGCGTCCCGCTGCGTGGCGCCGAGGCCCGGGCCGGCATCCATCAGGTCGTAGACGGCGAGATCGATCCCGCGGAGGCGTCCGAGTTCGGCGCCGAGCGCCTCGACCAGGATGCGGGTGCGCGAGGGCCGCTTGGCGCTCCCCGAGAAGGCGACGATGCGGGCAACGCTGGGCTTCACACTCGACTCGACACTCACCACGAAACCTTCCGCCGCAGCATGCCCCGATCCGGGCCTTCGCAAACTCTGGCGCATGCGCGGCACGCGACACGAGTGGTTTTGACGGTAGCGCATTCCCGCGCCGTATAAACCCTCGGCGGGGCCGCATGGGCGGCGGTCCGACGCGACCGTCTCGAGCCGCCCCTCATCCGCGCAGCCGCCAGACATGGCTGCGCTTGATCTCGGCATCCTCCAGCGAACGCGAGACCGGCACCGCATAGGTGGCGAGGCAATCGAGGCGGTCGCGCGGCAGGTACGTGCGGCCCGGATCGCCGATCAGCACCGTGACGCCCCGCGCCTGCAAACCGGAGAGCCAGGCGGTCACGGCCCCGGCGAGGTCGCGCTCGTAGAAGACGTCGGCGGCCAGGACGAGGTCGACCTGCGGATCGCGGCCGAGGAGGTCGTCGCAGACCGGGGTGATCCGTCCGCCGACCCCGTTGGCCTCGGCGTTGAGGCGGATCGCCGCCTTGGCGAAGGGATCGAGGTCGCTGGCCACGACGTGCTCCGCTCCGGCGAGCGCGGCGGCGATCGCCACCAACCCGGATCCCGAGGCGAAATCCAGGACGCGGGCCCCGTCCGCGACGTCGGGGTGGTCGAGGACGTACCGGGCGAGCGCTTGCCCGCCGGCCCAGGCGAAGGCCCAGAACGGCGGCGGCAGCCCGATCTCCTGCAACTCCTCCTCGGTCCGCTGCCAGAGGTCCGTCGCCTCGTCGGCGACGTGCAGATGGATCTCGGGTGCATGGGGCACGGGCAGCAGACGGGTGTTGGCCCGGATGAATCCGGCGGGATCGTCCGGTGCGCGCACGATCAGGCCTCCAGCAGGTCGCGCCATATGGCGCGGACATGGTCGGTCACCGCAGCCTCGGTGAAGCCCCCGGTCTCGATCCGGGTTCGTGCGGCCGCGCCCAGGCCGGCGACGAGGCCGGCATCCCCGCTCAGGCGCGCGAGGGCGGCGGCCAGGGCCGGCGCGTCGTTCGGAGGAACCAGCAGGCCCTCGACGCCATCGCGCACGAGGCTGCGGCAGCCCGGGACGTCGGACGCGACCAGGGCCCGGCCGCAGGAGGCCGCTTCCAGCAGCGTCCGCGGCAAGCCCTCGCCGCCGCGAGACGGCAGGCAGGCGACATGGTGGCCGGCCCAGACCGCCGCCACGTCGGTCGTCGGCCCGTGCCAGACGATGCCGTCGCGGCTCCACGCACGCAGGGTCCCCTCGTCGATCGCCCGCCGGTTCGATGGGTCCGGCGCACCATACAGCGCCAGCTCGACCGGCGCGCCCTGGGCCCGGGCGAGGCGGACCGCCTCGACGGCGACGTCGATCCCCTTCGACCAGAGCATGCGGGCGACCACGGCCACCCGGAGCGGCGGCATGGGCGGCAGCGGGCGCGGGACGAACGCGGCCGGATCGACGCCGGCGCCGCCCACCACGGTCACGGACTGCTCCAGCGGATCGAGACCCAGGGCCCGGGCATCGTCCGGGTTCTCGAACAGGAAGCGGGTTCGGGACGAGGCCAGTGGGCCGCGGATCAGTGTCCGCAGGGCCAGGCGGGCCGCCCGCCCCAGCCGGTCGCCCCGGGCCCCGACGAGGCCGAGGCCGGTCAGCGCGTAGACCCGGGACGGGATGCCCGCCATGGCGGCGGCGGTGCCGCCGACCAGGATCCCGCGGAGGGCGATGCAGTGGACGATGTCGGCCTTGAGGGCCTTGAGGATGGCCGCGAGCTGCCCGGCCGCGTAACCCGCGGCCATCGGGTTGAGGCTCGCCCGCTCGGCTTCCAGGGGCACGACCTGCGCGCCGGTCGCCTCGATGACGGCGCGATGGGCCCGGACCCGCGTCACCACCGCGACCGCGAGGCCCATGCCGATCGCCGCGCGGGCCATCGGCAGGAAATGCGAGGCGAAGAACCAGTCCTCGGTCACCACGAAGACCAGACGGCGCATCGGAACGGGCCTGTTCCCGGGGGTGGCTTCGGACTGCATCCGATCCCTCTAGCACGTCGGCGCGGATCGTCCTGCGACGGATGTGCTGCCCCGGAACGGCGATCCGGGGATGCCAGTTGATCGAGGCCGTCCCGCCGGGCGGTCAGCCGGGCGGCGTAGATGGGAGGGGTGGCGCATGGCGGGTGTCGAGACGGCGGAAAACGGCGGAGACCTCCGTGCGGCGGCGGCGGAGGCCGGCCTCGTCTACGTCGATGATGGCCGGCCGGGCCTGTCGCGCCGCCGCAGCGGCTCCGGCTTCCGCTACCTCGACGCGAAGGGCGCCCCGGTGCGCGACAAGGCGAAGCTCGCCCGCATCCGCGCGCTGGCGATCCCTCCGGCCTACACGGATGTCTGGATCTGCCCCCGCAGCAACGGCCACATCCAGGCGACCGGCCGCGATGCCAAGGGCCGCAAGCAGTACCGCTACCACCCGGATTTCCGGCAGGCGCGAGAGGCCAACAAGTTCTCGCGGATCATGGCCTTCGCGGACGCCCTGCCGGGCATCCGCCGGCGGGTCGATGCCGACATGAAGCGGCCGGGCCTGCCCCGCGAGAAGGTGCTGGCCACCGTGGTCCACCTGCTCGAGACCACGCTGATCCGCGTCGGCAACGACGATTACGCGCGGACCAACAAGAGCTACGGCCTGACGACCCTGCGCGATCCCCATGTGCGGATCGCGGGTTCGGCCCTGTCGTTCCGGTTCAAGGGCAAGAGCGGCAAGATCTGGGACGTGTCGCTGAAGGACCGGCGCGTCGCCCGGATCGTGAAGGCCTGCCAGGACCTGCCTGGACAGGAGCTGTTCCAGTACCTCGATCCGGACGGCACGCAGCGCGACGTGACCTCCTCGGACGTGAACGCGTATCTGCGGGAGATCACCGGCGAGGACTTCACCGCCAAGGATTTCCGGACCTGGGCCGGTACGGTGCTGGCGGCGCTGGCGCTGCGCGAGTTCGAAAGCTTCGACAGCGAGGCGGGGGCCAAGCGCAACATCCGCGCGGCCATCGAGAGCGTCGCCGGCCGCCTCGGAAACACCCCGACGATCTGCCGCAAGTGCTACATCCACCCGCAGATCCTCGACTGCTATCTGGAGGGTGACCTGCTCCTGCAGGTGAAGGGCGCGGTCGAGTCCGAGCTGAGCGAGGATCTCTCCCGGCTGCGGCCGGAGGAGGCGGCGGTGCTGGGGCTGCTCCAGGCGCGGCTGTCCGCGGCCGGGGAGAGCGTCCGGGCCGGGGCGCGGGTCAAGCCGGCGGGAACGCGCATGCGGAGCTTGAAGAAGCCGCGGGATAAGGTTGCGGCGCCGACGACCGCTTCCAAGACGTCCGGCATGGCCGAGACCGCGCCGAAGGCCAAACGGGCTTCCCGGGTCCGCAGGAAGGCTGCGGCTGCTTAGGGGGGCGGTCCCGGCGGGACCGCCCGGAGTCCCGCTTAGTGCCGGGACTGGTTGTCGTTGCCGGATGACCGGCTGTCGGTCCCGCGCCGGACCTGCTCCCCGCTCTCGACGACGGGCGCAAGTCCGAGCTGCCGGGCGAGAGAGACCAGATCCTTCAGCCGTCCGGTCTGGGTCTTGCGCCGCAGGTTGAGCCGGTGCGTTTCCACGGTGCGGACGCTGAGCGCCAGCCGCCGCGCGACCTCCTTGTTGCTGAACCCGGAGCTGAGGAAGCGCAGCACCTCGGCCTCCCGGGGCGTGAGCCCGAGGCCGTCCCCCGCCTCGGCCGGTAGCGCCACCGGTTGCTCCGGGGGAACAAGGCAATCGGAGCCCTCGGCGAGAGCGAGCAACGCGGCGCCGAGTTCACGCGGCGACTTGGACCGCGCCACGAAGGCGTCTGCGCCCGCGGCCAGCAGGGCGCGCAGGTCGTCCGCCGTGAGGGCGCCGAAGGCGACCAGCGTGCGGAGGTTCGGCTGCCGCTCCTTCAGCGCGACGATGCGGGCAATGCCGTCGGCCAGCCGGATCTCGTCGAGAAAGACCAGGGCGACGATGCTGCCGGCGTCAGCGCGGTCCAGATCGGCTTCCCCAACGGTGTGGAACTCCGGCATGTGTTCCAGTGTGGCGCGCACCGTCGCGCTCAGGTCCTCCGGCTCATCCAGGATCAGGACGCCAACGGCCGTACTCATGACCTCGCACCTCGCTCTCCCAGCTTGATACAGGCGGCCGGGATCGAAGGCGAAGTTCCAAGATCCGTTCCAATAACGGTTGATGAATATTAAGCTTTATATTGGCGGAATCGCGCCGCTCTGGCGGATACTCGGCGGATCGATGCGCCGATCTGGGACGACGTCCGAACACTGCTCGACAGACTGTGCCGATTTGGGCCTGCCCCGCCGTCTCAACCTGCGACGGCCCGGGCCCCCTCGCCCCGGTCCGGCACCACCCGGTTCCGGCCGCTTCCCTTGGCGGCGTAGAGGGCGATGTCCGCCCGCTTGACCAGGGCCTCGATGCTGTCGCCGTCGCGCCACGTGCTGACGCCGAAGCTGCAGCTCAAGCCCACCGGCCCCTTGGTCCCGCGGATCTTCAGGGCCTGGACGCCGATACGAAGATATTCGGCATGCGCCACCGCCCTCAGAAGGCTGCAGCCCGGCAGGATCACGGCGAATTCTTCCCCGCCGAGGCGTCCGGCGATCCCCTCCCCGGAGATCGTCTCGGCCACGGCCTTGATCGCCACGTCGCCGACATCGTGACCGTGCTCGTCGTTGATGCGTTTGAAATGGTCGATGTCGAGCAGGATCGCCGAGATCGCGGGCGGGGTCCGGTGCTGCTCCACGGCGATGCGCGCCCGGTTGAAGAAGGCGCGCCGGTTGTAGGAGCCGGTCAACGGGTCCGTTTCGGCGAGGCGGATCAACTCCTCTTGCAGGGTCGTCAGGCGCTCCGCCGCGCGCAGCCGCGCGTTCAGTTCCTCGGCGCTCGGCGGCTTCTCGATGAAGTCGTCGGCGCCGCTGTCGAGGGCCTCGGCCAGGCTGCGGACGTTGCGCGCCGACGACATGGTGATGACGTGCAGCGGCCCGCGGGATTCCGCGAGAAGCCGGGCCGACCAGCAGAGTTCCAGCCCACAGAGCGGCCGGACCTCCAGGCTGGTGATCAGGACGCGAACCGCGGGCGTCGCCGCCAGGAATTGCAGCGCCTGCTCGGAATCCGTGAAGGCGTGCACCGCGTGGCCCCGAGGCTCGATCAGCGACGTGATGATCTGCAGCACGACGCGGCTCGAGTCGACGATGACAATCTGCATGGCGTGACCCGCAACTGAGATCCGCGGTTTAAGCTGGAAGGCTTAACTCCCCCCCAACGGAGCTGATTTCAGCATGAGCGTGGCGATTACCACTCCGGATCGGCGCTATATCGTTGTTCGGGAACGCCTGTGGCGCTGCGCCAACCCGGATTTGTCAGAGGCCTGCAGGGCGGCGCTGGTGAAGCGCCTGATGGCGGCGCGCCGGGACGTCAAACACGCCAAGCAGGCTGAGCGGGCCGGCGAAGCGGGGGCCGCGGAAGCGCTGACGGCCGCCAGGGCCGCGGTCGACGCGGCCAAGATCGCCCTCGGCGAGCGCGGGCCGGTCTGGTGGACGGACGGCGCGCCAGACCTGAACCGGCACCTCGTCCGCAACACGCCCTACGCACCGTGGTTTGCGGCGCTCACCGCCGGGGAACCTGAACCGCGATGACCCGTGCCCCGGCCACCGGGTCTGCGCCGACCGCGCGCTCGTGGCGCCGAGCCTTGGGCGCGGCGTTGATCACCGTCAGGGTCGGCTGGGCCGCCGGAGCGGCCGGAATTCCCGTCACCGTCGGGATGCCGTAAGTGCCGTAGCTCCATGGGGCGGGCACGATCTGGCTCGGGCGCGGCACGCGGGTCAGCGGAGCGCCGATATAGGTTCCGCGTACGAATTCGCCGGCGAAGCTCGGATCGCCGGCATAGCCCGAACCGTACGAAACCGGCGCGTAGGGCTCGATGCTCCGGAAGGTCTGCGCCGACGCGGGCGCAGCCGCCGCCAGGGCGATCACCGTCAGGACCATCCGGTTTGTCATGAGGCCGGCTCCGATGAGGGGCGGCGCGCTCGGTCCGCGCCGGATGCGGGGCCAACAGACCGGATCATCCGCCGTTCCGCGTTTCCAGCCGCGGAGAGTGCTGAATAACCCCTCATACCGGCACGATCGCCGCTCGGATGCGGCACACTCACCGGCAGGTGGTGATCCGCCGGACCACCCAGCCCTCTCCTTCGATCCACAGGCGGCGACGGGCCCGGCTGCAGGTGACGTCGTCGTCCCGCTCCACGGTCGCGCCGTGAACCTGCGGATCGGCTTCGGCGACCTTGGTTTCGACAGGGGTGGGTGCGGCCTGAGCCGCGAGCGGCATGAGGAGCAATGCGGCGCCGGCTGCGCCGGCGGCAATCAAACGGATCTTCATGGCGGGAAACGCGCTCTGCGGCCGTGCTTGGGGATTCGCTTCAGGAATGCACGGGCCGCCGGTTCGGTTGCATCCGCTGCGGTGAGCCGTGCGCCCTCTCACATCCGCGGCCGCGGCGCTTAGATTTCCCGGCATTCGCGAGTAAGGAAGAACAAAACCGGACGCGCCGGTGTCCTGACGTCCTGCGAGGTCCCTGATCGCGGGCTGCGCGGCTCGGTCCACGAAGCAAGGGTTCATGAGCAAGCCGAAGCCTCCGACCAACGCGCTCCTGACGCCGGAGAAGCGTGCCGAAGATGTGGATCAGACGATCCGCCCTCTGAGCCTGTCCGAGTTCATCGGGCAGCGTGCGGCGCGGGCGAACATGCAGGTGTTCATCGAGGCGGCGCGGAAGACCGGCCAGGCGCTGGACCACGTGCTGTTCGTCGGCCCGCCGGGGCTGGGCAAGACGACGCTCGCCCAGATCGTGGCGCGCGAACTCGGCGTGAACTTCCGCTCGACCTCCGGCCCGGTGATCGCCAAGGCCGGGGACCTGGCCGCGCAGCTCACCAACCTGGAGGAGCGCGACGTCCTGTTCATCGACGAGATCCACCGGCTCAACCCGGCGGTGGAGGAGATCCTCTACCCGGCCATGGAGGATTACCAGCTCGACCTGATCATCGGCGAGGGCCCGGCGGCGCGCTCGGTCAAGATCGAGCTGCCGAAGTTCACGCTGGTGGGCGCCACGACCCGGGCGGGGCTTCTGACCACGCCGCTGCGCGACCGGTTCGGGATCCCGATCCGGCTGGAATTCTACGAGATCGACGAGCTGGAGCAGATCGTGGCGCGCGGGGCGCGGGTCCTGGGCCTGGGGATGTCGGCGGAGGGCGCCAACGAGATCGCCCGGCGGGCGCGGGGCACGCCGCGGATCGCCGGGCGTCTCCTGCGGCGGGTGCGGGACTTCGCCGTGGTGGCGGAGGCCGAGACGGTGACGCGGGCGATCGCCGACCGGGCGCTGCAGCTGCTCGACGTGGACGCGGCCGGGCTCGACGTGATGGATCGCAAGTACCTGAGCCTGATCGCGCGCTCCTTCGGGGGCGGGCCCGTGGGGATCGAGACGATCGGGGCGGCCCTGTCGGAGCCGCGCGACGCGATCGAGGACATCATCGAGCCGTATCTCATCCAGCGCGGCTTCGTGCAGCGCACCCCCCGCGGCCGCGTCCTCACTCGGCACGCCTACCGCCACATGCAGCTGCCGGAGCCGAAGCGCGAGACGCCGGGACAGTTCGGCTTCTTCGGAGACGACGCGCCGTAAGGCCCGCCGCCGACCTGCCCATGCATGGAGTTCGGATCAGCATTTCCCGCAACTCATGCGCCGATTGCCCCGAAAAACGACGCTCCCGCGAAGAGGTTTTGCGGTGCGGCATCAGTAAGTCTCTGCGATGCAAACCCTTTTGACGACGCCGCTCAAGCAATATTGCTAAGCTTAGATGCCGACTTTGCTGATGATCTGCACGAAAAAAGTGACGGATCCCATGGAACAGCGCCCAAACGCGACAGTTGTGGAGGCGACCGCGCTCAGTCTGCTGGGCGCCGGCAAGCCTGTTGGGATCGAGGCCCTGTCTCTCTGATCGCGACAGATCTTCGAGATCTCAAAAACAACGTCAGGGATAAACTTCCGCCATGAAGAAGCTTACGCTCGCCGTGCTCGGCCTGTCCGTCGCCGCCATCTCTGCGCCGGCCTTCGCGCAGGACGCCCTTCCGATCCGCGTGCTGCCCTTCGCCAATCAGGACGGCGTCGGCGCCGCTGCGACCGAGACGCCCGCCTTCCGGGCCGAGGCGCTCCGCTCGGATGCTGCCAGCATCGAGGCGAGCCGCATGGCCCTTCAGCGGTCGCGGAACCCGCAGGTCCGCAACTACGCCAACCGCGTCCTCGTCGAGCGCAAGGCGACCACCGACGCGCTGCTGCCGCCGAACACCTCGCTGTCGCGCAGCGGATCGGTCGTGTCCGATAACCAGGGCATCCGCACCGACCTGAGCAACCCAATCGGCCTCGTGCTCGCCCCGGTCACGGTGGCTGCCAATATCGGCACCGGCATCGTCGGCGGCGCTCTCGGCGCGGTCGGGCTCGTCGACAACAACCCGGCCGAGCCGGGCCGCCGCGTGGCCCTCGGTGACCGCGGCCAGGCGCGTCTGGCGCAGCTCCAGGCGGCGCGCAGCGGCCGGGCCTTCGACCGGACCTATATCGACCAGCAGGCCCGCTCTGACGCCCGCACCCTGGCGCTCTACGACGCCTACGCCAAGTCCGGCGACAATGCCCAGGGCCGCAAGTTCGCCACCGAGGCGCTGCCCTACATCGCCGACGAGCACGCCCATTCGGCGAGCCTCGCGGCCCGCATCGGCGGCTGAGCCGCGCGTCATCGCTGATCTGTGCGAGGGCCGCCCCCGGGCGGCCCTCGTCGTGTTGCGCCGTCGCTCAAGCCGTCGCTAAAGGAGCGCATGAGCGCGATCGAGCCCTACATGCACGAAACGGCCGAGGTCGATGGCCAGGGCCACCGGCTGGGCGTGCGGGTCTACTACGAGGACACCGATTTCTCGGGCTTCGTGTATCATGCGAGCTATCTGCGCTTCCTGGAGCGCGGCCGCACGGAACTCCTGCGGGAACTCGCCGGCGATCAGTCCGATCTGCACCGCGACGCCCGGGGTCTCGTCTTCGTCGTGCGGCGCATGAGCCTCGATTTCATTCGGCCGGCCCGGATGGACGATTTCCTGACCGTCGTCACCCGAACCCGCGCCCTGCGCGGCGCATCGATGCACCTGACCCAGGACGTCCGGCGGGGCGATGCCGTTCTGGTTTCAGCCGATGTGACAGTCGCTTGCGTCCGGGACGGGCGCGCCGTGCGCCTCCCGGACGCGCTCCGGCAGCGTCTCGCGCCGGGAGAGGCCGCCTGATCAGATTTTGCAAAAGCGGCCGCCGGCTCTGCGGCGGATACCCGGCATCAGCCAGCGCCATGAGCGGATCATGCGTCGGCTTGCCAATGCAAGCCTACCCGGAGCTCAGCCCGCCCGGGATGGATCGGCCTCGCACAGCACGCGGGCGAAGGCGTTGACGATGGTCATCGCGTCATACTCGATCGAGACCAGCTGGTAGCCCATCCCGACCATTTCCCGCGCCCGCGCAGGAGATGGCGCGAAGGCGCAGGGGATCTTGCCTGCCGCCCGGGTCTTGCGCGCGATCTCGCTGAGGGCTGCCGTCACCGCCGATCCCAGGGGATCGATGACGGTCCCCTGCGACAGGGCGATCGACAGGTCGGCGGGCCCGACCAGGATCCCGTCGATGCCCGGTACGGCGAGAATCGCCTCCAGGTCGGCGATCGCCGCCTGGGTCTCGCACATGGCGATCGTGAGGGCCCGGTCGTTGGCGCCTGCAAGGTAATCCGCCCCGTTCCGGAGCCCCGACAGCCACATGGCCCGGTCCGGCCCCCAACTCCGCTGGCCCACCGGCGGGAATTTCGCGGCGGCGGCGAAGGCCTCGGCGTCCGACACGGTGTTGATCATCGGCGCCACGACGCCGGCGGCGCCGGCATCGAGCATCCGCGAGACCATGGCGAAGTCGCCCACCGGCACCCGCACCAGCGTCGATTTGCCGGCCAGCGCCACTTCCGTGATCGCCGCACAACAAGATTTGTAATCGTGGGTGCCGTGCTGTTGATCCAAGAGCACGGCATCGAAACCCGCGCGCGCCAGGAAGCCGGCCACCATCGGGTCCGCGATCATGGACCAGCCCAGGAACCGGGCCGGGCCGGTGGGCAGAAGGTCGGGCAAGCTGGGAACGGGGAGGGTCATGCGCGTCCTGCGTGGATCTCAGGGCTCTCGACTCGGCGCCGCTGGCGGCGACCATACGGGAGGCTCTTTCGGCAGGTCCAGCCCGAATGGCCCGGAAGCCCGCGTCCGGTGCCTCAGGATCGCCTGGATCGAAACCGATCCTTAACCCTGCCGCGCCCTTAACGGAGGCGATGCCACGGCGGGGCGCAGGGCCGCCGACGGCCCTTACTTTCGACAGATTCGCGGGCGACAGCGTTGATATCGCTCACGGATCCGACGGACGCGGGCCTCGCCCGGCGCATCGCGATCCGGAGCAGGAGATCTCGACGGATGAACCCAGCCGACGCGATGCAGGCCGCGCCTGTCGCCGACATGACGCTGCTCGGCCTGTTCCTGCAGGCCCACTTCGTCGTGAAGATCGTGATGATCGGGCTGCTCAGCGCCTCGATCTGGTGCTGGTCGATCATCGTCGACAAGACACTTCTGTTCCGCCGGACGAAGGCCGAGATGGACGCGTTCGAGGACGCGTTCTGGTCCGGCCGCTCCCTGGAGGAGCTGTTCCGCTCGTTCAACGACCGTCCGGCCACTGGCCTCGCCGCCGTCTTCGTCGCCGCCATGCGGGAGTGGAAGCGCTCCTTCGAGGGATCCGGCCGGCAGATCCAGTCGCTCTCGCAACGCATCGAGAAGCAGCTCGACGTCACCATCCACCGCGAGGTCGAGCGGCTTGAGTCGCGGCTCCTGTTCCTCGCTTCGATCGGTTCGGCCGGCCCGTATATCGGCCTGTTCGGCACGGTCTGGGGCATCATGACCGCCTTCACGTCGATCGCGGCCTCGAAGAACACGTCGCTCGCGGTCGTCGCTCCCGGCATCGCCGAGGCGCTGTTCGCCACCGCCATCGGCCTGTTCGCCGCGATCCCGGCGGTGCTCGCCTACAACAAGCTCCAGGCCGAGGTGACCAAGGCGCAGTCGCGCCTCGAGGGCTTCGCCGACGAGTTCTCCGCCATCCTCTCCCGCCAGATCGACGAGCGGCTGCCGCTCGCCGCCTGACCCGGCTGATCCAGAGGAGAATGATCCATGGGCATGGCAGCGGGCGCATCGCAGGGCGGCAAGCGCCGCCGGCGCCGGGGCCGCCGCGGCGGTCCCATCAACGAGATCAACATGACGCCGTTCATCGACGTCGTGCTCGTTCTCCTGATCATCTTCATGGTCGCGGCGCCGATGATGACCGTGGGCGTTCCCCTGGATCTGCCACAATCCAAGGCCTCCCCGCTGAATTCCGACGTGAAGCCGATCACCCTGTCGATCCGCCAGACCGGCCAGGTCTTCCTGGGCGAGGACGAGCTGACGGACGACACGATCGTGCCGAAGCTCATGGAGACCGCCAAGACCGGGACCGAGGAGCGCGTCTTCGTGCGCGGCGACAAGCGGGTCGATTACGGCCGCGTGGCGCAGGTGATGGCGATCGTGACCGGCGGCGGCTTCAAGAAGGTCGCCCTCGTCACCGAGCCTGAGCATCAGTAGGGCCGTCCCGTGGAGTTCCGCTTCGACCGCAAGGAACCGGGTGTCTGGATCTCCGCCGGCACCCATGTCGCGCTGCTCGCGCTGGCGCTCGTCAGCGTTGCGGCCCCGGCCCTGCCGGAGGCCCAGGAGGGCGTGCCCGTCGAGGTGATCACCGAGAACCAGTTCTCCGAGATCACCAAGGGTGAGCGGCAGGCCGACAAGCCGATGCCGAACGCGACGTCGCGGGCGGACCGCAAGGCCGAGAAGTTCGAGGATCGCGAGCCCGAGAACGCCAAGACCGACGCCCCCACCGCCCCCACCCGCACCGCCGAGATGAAGCTCGCCAACGCGGAGGAGATGCCGCTCCGCGGCGAGCCGGATCCGCAGGAGGCGGCTCAGGCCGCGAAGGCGGCGCAGGAGAAGCGCGACGCCGAGAAGGCGGCCGCCAAGGCTGCGGAGAAGGCTGCGGAGAAGGCCGCCGCGGAGAAGGCTGCGGCCGACAAGGCCGCCAAGGCCGAGGCGAAGGCCAAGTCCGAGGCCGCCGCTGCCAAGGCCGAAGCCGAGAAGCGCGAACAGCTCGAGAAGCTGATCGAGAAGCAGGAGGCCGAAGCCGAGGCCGCCGCGCAGAAGGCCGCCGCGAAGGCCAAGGCCGAGGCCGCCGCCAAGGCCGAAGCGGCCAAGGAAGCCGCGAAGGAAGCCGCCAAGAAGGCCGCGGACGCCAAGGCGAAGGCCGAGGCGGAGGCCGAGCGCCAGAAGGAGATCGCCGAGGCCAAGGCCGAAGCGGAGCGCGAGAAGGCGGAAGCCGCCGCGAAGGCCAAGGCGGAGGCTGCTGCCAAAGCGAAGGCGAAGGCCATGGCGGATGCGAAGGCGAAGGCCGACGCCGAGGCCAAGGCGCGCAAGCAGGCCGAACTCGCCGACAAGTTCAATGCGGGCGATATCCGTTCGATGCTGGCTTCGAAGGCGCCGTCGCAATCGACCGGCGCCACCGGCCACACGGTCCAGAAGGTGGCGGCGCTGGGCGCCGCGACCGGCACGGCGCAGCGTCTGTCCCCGTCGCTGCGCGACGCCCTGGTCGGCCTGCTCCAGCAGCAGATCGAGCGCTGCTACTCGGCGCCTCCCGGCGCGGCCCAGGGCGTGGTCCTGCCGGTGCTCGACATCCGCCTGAACCCGAACGGCTCGCTCAGCACCGAGCCGCGGATCATGCGCGGCGGGTCGAGCGCGGTGGATCAGTCGATCGCACAGGCCGCGCTCCGGGCGGTCCGCCGTTGCGCGCCGTACAACATTCCGGCCACCTATGCGCCGTATTACAACGACTGGAAGGCCATCAACGCGGAGTTCGAGTTCACGGCGACCTGAGGTCTTCCAGCCCGCGTACCGCCGTCCCCGCGTCCTCGTCTGATCGTCACTCGGATCCGACCCATCATGCTGCACCTCCCCTTCGTCGGGCGTCTCCCGACGTCCTACGCCGCGCGCCTGATCGCGCTTCTCGTGATGCTGACGGGCTTCCTGGCGGGGCCCGCCCAGGCGCAGCTGCAGCTGCGCATCGGCGGCGGCAACTTCCAGCCGATGCCCATCGCCATCGCGGATTTCGGCGGCGACCCGAGCCTCGGCGGCCTCGTCTCCGGCGTGGTCACCAACAACCTGCGCCGCTCCGGCTATTTCACGCCCCTCGAACACGCCCGCTTCCCGGAGCAGCCGAACTTCGATGCCGCTCCGAATTTCGAGAAGTGGCGCGCCACCGGCGTCCAGGGGCTCGTCACCGGCCGCGTCGTCCGAGAGGCCGGCCGGGTCAAGGTCGAGTTCCGGCTCTGGGACGTGACCTCCGGCCAGCAGATGACCGGCCAGCAATACGGCACGGACGCCGCCAACGTCCGGCGCACCGGCCACCTGATCTCCGATGCGGTCTACACAAAGATCACCGGCCTCGGCCCCTGGTTCGACAGCCGCATCGCCTTCGTGGACGAGACCGGTCCGAAGGAGAATCGCCGGAAGCGCCTGATGGTCATGGACCAGGACGGCGCCAACGTCCGGGCCATCACCACCGGCGAGATGTCGATCGTGGCGCCGCGCTACTCGCCGGCCACGCAGGACATCGCCTTCATGGCGCAGGCCACCGGCCACCAGCCGCGGGTCCAGGTCATCAACCTGGAGACCGGATCGCGCCAGGCGCTCGGCAATGTCGACTCGATGAGCGCGAGCCCGCGCTTCTCCCCGGACGGGCGTAAGATCGTGATGAGCGTCCAGCAGGGCGGCAACGCCGACATCGTGACCATGGACATCGCCTCGAAGGCCCAGCGGTCGATCACCAACGGCATGGCGATCGATACCTCGCCGACCTACTCGCCGGATGGCGCGCAGATCGCCTTCGAGTCCGACCGCGGCGGCTCGCAGCAGGTCTACGTGATGGGGGCGGACGGCTCGAACCCGCACCGCATCACCTTCGGCGCCGGCTCGGCCTCCCAGCCGGCTTGGTCGCCCCGGGGCGACCTGATCGCCTATACCCGGCAGCGCAACGGCGGGTTCGCCATCTGCGTGGCGAAGCCCGACGGGTCCGGCGAGCGCGTCCTCACCGAGGGCTTCCACAACGAGGGCCCGACCTTCGCGCCGAACGGCCAGTACGTGCTGTTCTTCCGCGATCCGGGCGGTCAGGGCGGCGGCAAGCTGTTCATGGTCGACATCACCGGCAAGGTCGAGCAGCCGGTCCCGACGCCCGCCTACGCGTCGGATCCCACATGGTCGCCGCTGCTGGCGGGCCGCTGAGCGGCAGCCACCTCTCCCGATCCGCGGCGTCCGGTGTTGTCGGACGCCGCGGCTCCGCCCGTCATCGCGCGTGCCGTGCGGTGACCCAGGGCCGCGTCAGGTCCGCATGCGTGGCGCCGGCCTGGATCGCTGCGCTCGGCGCGCGAACACGGCGGCGACGCGGGCCATCGCGGACGACGCTGAGGCATCTCCGGCCGCGTCCCGATCTCGTCACCCCTGCACCATCAGCCGGTCGCGCGCCTTGAGGGCCGGGAACAGCCGGCCCCAGAGCAGCGCCACGCCGATCGTCGCGGCGCCCCCGACCACCACCGCCGGGACCGCCCCGATGGCGGCGGCCAGCAGCCCGGATTCGAACTCGCCGAGTTCGTTCGAAGCCCCGATGAAGACCGTGTTCACCGCCGAGACGCGGCCGCGCATGGCGTCCGGCGTCTCCCCCTGCACGAAGGTCTGGCGCACGTAGACCGAGATCATGTCGGCGGCGCCCGTGACGAACAGGCAGGCCATCGAAAGCGGCAGCGACGTCGAGAGCCCGAAGGCGACCGTGGCGGCGCCGAACACGGCGGCGGCCCGGAGCATGCGCAGCCCGGCATGGCGCCGCAGGGGGTAATTCGCCAGCAGCACCGCCATGGCGACCGCGCCGAAGGCCGGCATGCTCCGGAGCGCCCCGAGCCCGAGTGGGCCGACATGCAGCACCTCGTCGGCATAGATCGGCAGCAGCGCCGTGGCGCCGCCAAGCAGCACGGTGAACAGGTCGAGGCTGATCGCCCCGAGCACAACGGGCTGCGAGCGGATGTAGGCGATGCCGGCCGAGAGGGCCGCCCAGGTGATCGGCGGCCGCTCGCTCACCGCCGCCGGCCGGAAGCGGATCAGCAGGGTCAGGACGCTGGCCACGGCAAAGCTGGCCCCGGCCCCGCCGAACACCACGGCGGGCCCGAGGGCGTAGAGGAAGCCGCCCAAAGCCGGTCCCATCACGGAGGCGCTCTGCCACAGGGACGCGTTCCACGCGATGGCCGAGCTGAAAAGCGGTCCCGGCACCAGGGTCGGCAGCAGCGCCTGGAGGGCCGGGTTGGCGAAGGCCCTGGCGGTGCCCACGAGGATGACGAGAGCGTAGATGGGCCAGACGGCGTGCACGCCTGAGAGCGCGCAGGCGAGGAGGCCGAAGCTCGCCAGACTTTGGAGGGCGAAGGCGGCGGCGCCGACGAGGCGGCGATCGTAGGCATCCGCGACATGGCCGGTGATCAGCGCGCAGAGCACCGCTGGCAGGAAGCCCGCGAGGCCCACGAGGCCCAGCGCCAGGGCGGAATGGGTCACATCGTAGACGAACCAGCCGATCGCCACGGCCTGCATCTGATAGGCGAGGCCCGTCAGGAAACGGGCCGCGCCGAACAGGCGGAAATCGCCGATGCCGAAGACGGCCCAGCCGGAACGATCGTGTGCGGACATGCTTCCTGCTGCGCGGGACCGCCGGAAGAAGCAAGCGCTACGGCGACGTGCGCCGGTCGGATGTCGCAGCCTCGAGCCGGCTCGAGGCCACGCTCAGGCCGGGCTTGCGCGGCGGCGCCTGTGGCGGGACCGGGGGGCGCGATTCGGGGAGCGGCTCGCGCCGGGGCTGCCCCGCGAGATCGGTGGGGAAGGTGCAGGTCACGCGGGTGCCGTTCCCCGGAGCGGTCTCCAGCAGGACCCGGCC
Source organism: Methylobacterium sp. XJLW (assembly GCF_003254375.1). NCBI lineage: Bacteria > Pseudomonadati > Pseudomonadota > Alphaproteobacteria > Hyphomicrobiales > Methylobacteriaceae > Methylobacterium > Methylobacterium sp. XJLW. Next base: position 5,934,548 of record NZ_CP016429.1, read on the forward strand.
GCCATGCAGCTCGACGAAGGATCGGACGATCGACAGGCCGAGACCGACACCGCGATGGCGGGTGCCGAGGGTGTGGCTCTCGAAGCGGTTGAACACCGAATCGGCGATCTCGGGCGGCATGCCGCGGCCGTGGTCCCGGACGCTGAGGAGAAGTTCCTGCGCGGTGCGGCGGGCATGGACCTCGACGCGCTGGCCCGCATCCGAGAAGCCGACGGCGTTGGACAGCAGGTTGAACAGGATCTGGCGGACCCGCTTCCCGTCCGCATGGACACTGCCGATATCCTCCGGCACGTCGAGCGCCAGGGTGATGTGCGATTCCGCCAGCCGGTCCTCGATGCCGCGCACTGCGGCCTCGATCGTCGCCTGGACATCGACATCCTCCCGCTGCAGCTCCAGCGAGCCGGCATCGATCGAGGCGAGGTCGAGGATGTCGTTGATGATGACGAGCAGCGCCGCCGAGGAGCGCATGATGTGGTCGGCATATTCGCGCTGCCGCTCGTTGAGCGCGCCCACGGTCTCGTCGCCCAGGAGCTGGGTGAAGCCGATGATGTTGGTGAGCGGCGAGCGCAACTCGTAGGAGACGTGGTGCACGAAGGTGTCGCGCAGCTGCGCGGCCTTCTCCAGGGCGTCGTTCTTCTCGGTGAGGGCCCGCTCGACGTTCACGCTCGCCGTGACGTCGATCAGGGTGAGGAGCGTCGCGCCCTCCGGGAGCGGCTGCGCCGCGCAGTCGAGGACGGTGCCGTCCACCACCTCAAGCCGGCACGCGCGGGCGGTGCGCGACTCGAGGCCGACCACCGCATCCCGGATGTCGAGCCACGGCTCCTCGGCGGGCGCCAGGGTGCGGCAGGCGGCGATGACGGCGTCCACGTGCGGGCGGTCCTCGACCATGGCCGGGTCGAGCCGCCACACGGTGCAGAAGGCCCGGTTGGCGAGGGTCAGGCGCCCGTCCGCGCCGAACACGGCCACCGGCTCGGCCAGCGTGTCCAGGGTCTCGGCCTGCAGCCGCCGGAGGGCGTTGTAGCGCGACTCGGCGTTCAGGCGATCCGAGACGTCGTCGAACAGATAGGTCAGGCCGCCCTGCGGGTTGGGATCTGCGACGACGCGCAGCGTCCGGCCGTCGGGCAGGTACCACCACGTCTGGTTCGCCTCCGCGGCCCGGTAGGCGGACAGCACGCCCTGCTTCCAGCCGCGGAAATCCGCATGCTCCTCGAGCTTCCGCTCTGCCCTGAGGTGATCGAGGATCTCGCCGTCCGACGGGCGGCCGTCCAGGAAGGCCTGATCGAGGTCCCAGAGCTGACGGTAGGCGGCGTTGTGGAAGATCAGGCGCTGCGAGACGTCGAACATCGCCACGGCGGTCGGCAGCTGGTCGAGGGTGCGGACGTTGGCGTTCATCTGCCGCTGCAGGTCGGCGCGCACGCTCTCGAGTTCCGACACGTCGATGGCGATGCCGACCCGGCCGGTCTCGAGGCCCGTCTCGAACACGTCGAGCATGCGCCGGTTGCCGGCCACGATGGCCGAGAGGCGCGGAACGCTTCGGGTCAGGCCGGCGAAGCGGGCCGCCTCCTCGCGGGCGATGGTCTCCCGCGCCGGCCGGTCGAACAGCTCCAGGCCGGCATCGAGGGCCGCCTCGCGGCTCTCCGCCTCGACCGCCGCCACGTAGGCGGCGTTGACCCAGCTCAGGCCGCCGTCCCGGTTGCGCCGCCAGACCGGCTGCGGGATCGCGTCGAGGAGACCCGACAGGGCCGACAGCCCCCGGCGGGTCTCGTCCAGGGTCGCCCGCAGGTCGGCGATCTCGCAGCGCTCCTGGCTGGTCTCGCGCAGGCGCAGGAGCGCCCGTCCCGCCACGGCCTGCCCGTGAGCCTCGATGTTCCGGCCGGTCTGACTGCGCAGGCTCAGCGCGAAGCTCGTGCCCCGCGTCCGCAGGGTTTCCACGGCGGCCTCGACTGCGGTCGCGTCGGCGGCGACGAGCCAGGTCCCGAAGGCCAGCACCCGGCGGGCATAGCCCGAGGCCGGCCGTTCGCCGTGGATCGCAAGGCTGATGTCGCCCTCCACCACCGGTTCGCTGCGCTGATCCCAGGTCACGATGATCTGGCGCTCGGCGTTGAGGAGCATCTCGGCCCGGTCGTGGGCGCCGCGCAGGACATCGAGGGTCGCGGCGAGTTCGCGCTCGCGACGGGTCCACCGCCCGCGCTCGTACAGGTGGAGGAGCGACAGGATCACCGCGAAAGCTACGAGGCCGCCCAGGATCGCCAGGGCGGCCACGCTGTGGATCTCCCGCGCGGGATGTGCCGCGGCGGCCTCCGGCAGCTCGGCGAGCGCCGCGCTCGCCGTCATCAGGGCAAGTGCGCCCACGCCGATCCGAACGTGCGTCGCACGACCGACACCCATGCTTCGCCCCGCCCTCGCGCCCGATGGCGGTCCGGCCGGCGCGCGTCACCGCGCGGCGCGGAACGCACCGTTCCTGCAGTGATTCTCCCGAACCGCCGCAGCCCCGCCGATCTAAGATTCGCCCACACTCTACAGTGGGGCGGATTCGACCCGGAAGGGGAACGAAGCGTGGCCTTTGACGATGTCGGCATAATCACTCGTTAACGACACACAGAAGACACAGTTCGAATCGGCATCGAGTGCTTGACAAACGAGAAGGCCCGGCGCAGCGCGCCGGGCCTCCAGGATTCCTGCCGAACTGGCCGCGTGCCGGGACCGGACGGCGCGCCGCTCGGCCCGCGATCGGGGCCGTGCGCGCCGCCCGGAACGCCGGGCTCAGTAGCGGTAGTGCTCGGACTTGAAGGGGCCGTTCTCGGCGACGCCGATATAGGCCGCCTGATCGGGGCGGAGCTTCGAGAGCTTCACGCCGATCTTCTCCAGGTGCAGGGCCGCCACCTTCTCGTCGAGCGTCTTCGGCAGGGTGTAGACCTGCTTCTGGTACTTGCCCGGGTTGGACCACAGCTCGATCTGGGCCAGCGTCTGGTTGGTGAACGAGGCCGACATCACGAAGGACGGGTGACCGGTGGCATTGCCGAGGTTCACCAGGCGCCCCTCCGACAGGAGGATGATGCGGTGGCCGTCCGCGAAGGTGATCTCGTCCACCTGCGGCTTGATGTTCGACCACTTGAGGTTCTTCAGGCCGGCGACCTGGATCTCGTTGTCGAAGTGGCCGATGTTGCAGACGATGGCCCGGTCCTTCATCGCCCGCATGTGCTCGATGGTGATGATGTCCTTGTTGCCCGTGGCGGTGACGAAGATGTCGGCGCGCGGGGCCGCATCCTCCATGGTCACGACCTCGTAGCCCTCCATGGCAGCCTGAAGCGCGCAGATCGGGTCGATCTCCGACACGAGCACGCGGCAGCCGGCGTTGCGCAGGGAGGCGGCCGAGCCCTTGCCAACGTCGCCGAAGCCCGCGACCATGGCCACCTTGCCGGCCATCATCACGTCGGTGCCGCGACGGATGCCGTCGACCAGCGACTCCTTGCAGCCGTAGAGGTTGTCGAACTTCGACTTGGTGACCGAGTCGTTCACGTTGATCGCCGGGAAGAGCAGCTTGCCTTCCTTGGCGAGCACGTAAAGGCGATGCACGCCCGTGGTGGTCTCCTCGGAGACGCCCTTGATGCTGTCGGCGAGGCCCGCGAACCAGCCCTTCGGCTTCTCGGCGAGCTTCCGCTTGAGGAGCGCGAAGAAGACCTCCTCCTCCTCGCTCTCCGGCTTGTCGAGGAAGGCGGTATCGCCGTTCTCGGCGCGCAGGCCGAGATGGACGAACATGGTCGCGTCGCCGCCGTCGTCGAGGATCATGTTCGGCATGCCGCCGTCATGCCAGTCGAACAGGCGCGAGGTGTAGTCCCAGTACTCCTCCAGGGTCTCGCCCTTGACGGCGAAGACCGGGATGCCGGCGGCGGCGATCGCGGCGGCGGCGTGATCCTGGGTCGAGTAGATGTTGCAGGAGACCCAGCGGATGTCGGCGCCGAGCGCCTTCAGGGTCTCGATCAGCACGGCGGTCTGGATCGTCATGTGGAGCGAGCCGGCGATCTTCGCGCCCTTCAGGGGCTGCGCCGCGCCGTACTCCTCGCGGACCGCCATCAGGCCCGGCATCTCCGTCTCGGCGATCGAGATTTCCTTCCGGCCGTAATCGGCCAGCCCGATATCCTTGACGATGTAATCCTTGGCCATGAGTCGATGGCTCCGTGTTCGCGTTGCGGGTCGGGGCAATCCCCTACCATCCTGCGACCTACGAAGCAATCAAGACATAAAGATGTCTTTATGCGTTCTGATCGGCGGGGCGGCCACGCGTGTGCCCGCCCCGCTCCGGATCAGGGTCGATGCGGCCGCTCAGCGGCTCGGCCGCGCCAGCCATCCGAGGCCGAAAGCCACGGCGGCCACGAGGGCGAGGGTCGCGCCGCGGTTCTCGTCCGCACGCGCCGCGAGGCTGCGGCCGTGGCGCACCGCGCGGTCGCGGTAATGATGACCGCGTTCGATCGCCTCGTCGGCCAGGGCGTGCCCGCGATCGCTGACCTCACGGAACCGGGCGCGCCCCTCCTCGACGAGGTGCTCGCCCCCGTGGCGCAGGTCGCGCACCGTGTCCCGGGCCTCGCCGTAGGCGTACTGAGCGGCGCCGGCCGCCTGATCGTAAGCGCCCTCGAACTGGTCGCCGGCCCGGCCGCGAACCGCGCCCGCGGCCGTCTTGACCCGACCGCGCAGATGGCGGACGCCGCCTTCGAGATGATCCCTGTTCATGCTGTCTCTCCGATCGGGCGCGCCCAAAAGGGGCGCGTCGCTTGTGTCGGGGCGGAACGACGGCGGACGGCTCCGGTTCCCCGCGGCGGGGCGGAGCGGCTTCAAGTTTCCGTGCTTCGGCGCACGCATGCCGGAAGCAGGTCCGGATCGGCGCGGAGCACAGGACGGCGGTCGCGCCAATCCCCGGGGCCCGATCGGTGGATATCGACGGGCCGCCGGTCCGTCGATCTCTCGGTACGACTCGGCCTCTGCTGCCGCGCGTCGCGCCGGTGACTGTCCGGGCGGCGGGAATGTCTCGGGCGCCGGGCTAGATCTCGATCTCGGTGCCGACCTCCACGACCTGCCGGGTCGGCACGCCGAAGAACGCGCCGGTGCGCTCGGCATTGCGCTGCATGAAGGCGAACAGGTTCTCCCGCCAGGGCGCCATGCCCCGCTTGTCGTTCCGCGGGATGATCGTCTCGTGTCCGACGAAGATGGTCATGTCGTCGAGGATGTGCGGCGGCAGATGGCGGGATTCGACCGCGCATGCGAGGCCTTCCGGGATCGAGGCCTCCTCCATGAAGCCGTAGCGCAGGATCACCCGGTAGAAGTCCGGCGCCAGGATCGTCACATGGGCGCGCTGATCCCGTGGGACGGTGGGCGTCTCCTCATAAAGCGCCGTGATGATCAGGATCCGCTCCATCAGGGCGCGGTTGCGCTCCACGAAGCGCGAGAGGTGCAGCGGGATCCCGTGCTCCGCGGCCGAGAGGAACGCGGCCGTGCCCGGCAGGCGCAGAAGATCGCGGTGCTGGAGGCCGGTCAGGAATACGTCTTCCGGCAGGCGCAGGGCGGCCCGCGCCTCCTCGACCAGCTCGTTGCCCTTCTTCCAGGTCAGCATCATCAGGGCGACGAGACCGGCGAGCACGAGGGGAAACCAGCCGCCCTCGAACAGCTTCACGCTGTTGGCGGCGAAGAACACGGCGTCGAGGGCGAGGAAGGCGCCGTTGACCGCGAAGACCAGGATCGGATTGTAGCCCCAGCGCAGCGCGATGAGCGCGGCGAGCAGCGTGGTGATGCCCATCAGCATCGACACCGCGATCCCGTAGGCCCCGGCGAGGGCGTCGGAGGAGCCGAACACCACCACCGCCGTGAGGGTCGCTGCGGCCAGCAGCCAGTTCACCGCCGGCACGTAGATCTGGCCGCGCTCCTCGTGCGCCGTCTGCACGATGCGCATCGCCGGCAGGAAGCCGAGCTGGATCGATTGCTGGGTCAGCGAGAACACGCCCGAGATGATCGCCTGCGAGGCGATGATGGTCGCCATCGTGGCCAGGGCGACCAGCGGCAGGTGTCCCCAATCCGGGCAGAGGCGGAAGAACGGGTTCTCGAGGGCGTCGGGCGCGGCGATCAGCAGGGCGCCCTGGCCGAAGTAATTGAGCATGAGCGCCGGGAGCACCAGCGCGAACCATGCGATGCGGATCGGCAGGGCGCCGAAATGGCCGAGATCGGCATACATCGCCTCGCCGCCGGTCACCGCCAGGAAGGCCGCGCCCAGCATCAGGAAGCTGACATGCCAGCCGGCATGGACCAGGAAGTCCACCGCCCGTAACGGGTTGGCCGCCGCCAGGATCTCGGGCTTGGCGATGATGCCGGCGATCCCGAGCAGCCCCAGCACCACGAACCAGACGAGCATCACGGGCCCGAACACGCGGCCGATGGCGGCCACGCCCTTGTGCTGGACCAAGAACAACCCGACGAGGATGACGAGCGTGATCGGCACCACGTACGGGCCGAGCGCCGGCGCATCGACCTTCACGCCCTCGATCGCCGACAGGACCGAGATTGCCGGGGTGATCGCGCCGTCGCCGTAGAGCAGCGCCGCCCCCACCAGACCGACCACCAGAAGCAGCGCCCTCCCCGTGCCCGGCCGGGCCTGCCGGGCGCCGAGCAGCGCCAGCATGGCGACGATGCCGCCCTCGCCGCGGTTGTCGGCGCGCAGGATCAGCACCGCGTATTTCAGCGACACGATCAGGATCAGCGACCACAGGATCAGCGACACCGCCCCCGTGGCCGCCGCCGGCACCGACGCCCCGCCGGCGGTCGCCGCCTTCACGGCCTCCTTGAACGCGTAGAGCGGGCTCGTGCCGATGTCGCCGTACACGACGCCCAGCGCGCCCAGGACGAGGGCGGGTCGGAGCCGGCCGCGCGCCGCATCCGCGTCGGTCGTGCCGGTCTCGGGCCGGGTCTTCGCCGCCGGGGCAAGGGTCTGGCTCAATGCAGGATTCCCCGAGGGCCACCCGGTCTCGACGTCCGGACATCGCGTTCCGGCGCCGGGTGTGATGCCGCAACGATAAAGGTAGCGGCTGCGGCCGCGCCGTCCAGCAACGGACACCGGCCGCGATCAGATCAGGCCGGCCAGATCCTCCGGGCAGGTCTCGCCGCGGCGCAGGCAGAACACGGGGGCGCCGGCATGCCGGGCGATCGCGGCGGCGACGGTCGCGGCGGGGGCCGGTGCACCCGGGCTCTCGCTGACCGCCACGGCGCGCAACGGCACATCGTGGAGGCGCAGGGTCTCGCAGGCGGTGAGCGCGTGGCTGATCGCCCCGAGATAGCTCCCGGAGACGAGCAGCGCCGGCACGTTGAGCGCCCGGAGCCAGTCGAGGCCGGTGGCAACCGCGGTGACCGGACTCATGAGGCCGCCGACGCCCTCGATGAGCAGCGTGCCCTCCGTGCGGGCGATCTCTGCGCGGCACCAGCCGACGAGGTCGGTGAGGTTCAGGGACCGCCCCTCCAGCACGGCCGCCTGATCGGGCGAGAGCGGCGCCGAGAACCGCCAGGGCGAGCAGGACTCCACGGCCTCCGCGTCGAGGGCGATGCCTTGCGCGTCTAGGAGCCGGGCCGTGTCGCTCTCGATGAAGCCGGGATCACCGAGGGACGGGACGCCGCTCGCGAGCGGCTTCACGGTCCGGACCGCCCGGCCCTGCGCCCGCAGGCGGCGGGTCAGGGCGGCGGTGACGTAGGTCTTGCCGATCTCGGTTCCGGCCCCGGCGATGAAGAGCGCCCGCGCGGGCATCCCGGCCTCAGGCCTGGAGGCTGCCGTGGCAGTGCTTGTATTTCTTGCCCGAACCGCAGGGGCAGGGCTCGTTGCGGCCGACGCGGCCCCAGGTGCTCGCGTCGTTCGGGTCGCGCTCCAGCACGGCCCCATCCGCCGCCAGGCCTTGCGCCGCGTAGCCGTAGGCCGGCCCCCCGCCGCCGTCGCTGCCCGAGCCGAAGCCGGCATGGTCCATCTCGTTCTCGCCGGTGACCGGGTCGAGATGCTGGGCGAACATCGGCGGCAGTTCCGGAGGCGCCGTCGGGAATTCACCCTCCTGCTGTTCCTGGAACATGATCTCCACCCGCGACAGCTGGGCGGTCACCTGCTCGCGGAGGGCGGTCACGAGACCGCCGAACAGATCGAAGGCCTCGGACTTGTATTCGTTGAGCGGGTCGCGCTGGGCGAAGCCGCGCCAGCCGATCACCTGCCGGAGGTGGTCCAGCGTCACGAGGTGCTCGCGCCACAGGTGGTCCAGGGTCTGGAGCAGGACCTGCTTCTCGATATAGGCGGTGACCTCGGCGCCGTTCTTCTCGGTCCGCTCGGCATAGGCGGTCTCGGCGGCCTTCATCAGCCGCTCGCGCATCTCCTCGTCGGCGATGCCCTCTTCCTTGGCCCAGTCCTCGACCGGCACGTCGAGATTCAGGATCTCCTTCACCTGCTCGCGCAGGCCGGCGACGTCCCACTGCTCGGCATAGGCGTTTTCCGGGATGTGGCGGGCGACGAGGTCGTCGATCACGCCCTCACGCATCTCGTCCACGGTCTCGCGGACGCTCTCCTGCCCCATGAAGTCGCGGCGCTGCTCGAAGACGACCTTGCGCTGGTCGTTCATGACGTTGTCGTACTTGAGCACGTTCTTGCGCATGTCGAAGTTGCGCGCCTCGACCTTCTGCTGCGCCTTCTCGATGGCCTTGTTGATCCAGGGGTGGATGATCGCCTCGCCCTGCTCCAGGCCGAGCTTCTGCAGCATCCCGTCCATGCGGTCGGAGCCGAAGATGCGCATCAGGTCGTCCTGAAGCGACAGGTAGAACTTCGAGCGGCCGGGATCGCCCTGGCGGCCGGAGCGGCCGCGGAGCTGGTTGTCGATGCGCCGCGATTCGTGGCGCTCGGTGCCGATGATGTAGAGGCCGCCCGGCAGGTCCTTCTTGCGCCCTGCCGCGGGATCGGCCGGCTCGCCCGAGGCCAACACCTTGGCGCGGTTCTCGGCGATCTCCGCCTTGATCGCCTCGATGGCGGACGCGCGTTCCGGACCGTCCGCGAGGTGGCCCAGCTCCTTCTCGATGCGCATCTCGAGATTGCCGCCGAGTTTGATGTCGGTGCCGCGGCCCGCCATGTTGGTGGCGATGGTGATCGCGCCGGGGACACCCGCCTCGGCCACGATGTAGGCCTCCTGCTCGTGGAAGCGGGCATTCAACACGGCAAACCGCTTGGTCACCCGGCCCTCACGGGCGGCGGCGTAGACGTCGGTGAGCGCGTTCGGGTCGGAATAGTCGAGCAGGGTGTAGCCGGCCTTCTTGAGCATCTCGGCGAGGTGCTCCGACTTCTCGATCGAGCCGGTGCCGACCAGGATCGGCTGGTGGCGGGTATGCGCCTTGTCGATCTCGGCGATGATGCCTTCGTACTTCTCGGCGACGGTGCGGTAGACCTCGTCGTCTTCGTCGACGCGCTCGACCTCCTTGTTGGTCGGGATGTCGACCACGTCGAGCTTGTAGATCTCGGCGAACTCGTCGGCCTCGGTGGAGGCGGTGCCGGTCATGCCGGCGAGCTTCTTGTACAGACGGAAGTAGTTCTGGAAGGTGATCGAGGCCAGCGTCTGGTTCTCGGGCTGGATCGTGACCCGCTCCTTCGCCTCCAGCGCCTGATGCAGGCCCTCCGAGTAGCGCCGGCCCTGCATCATGCGGCCGGTGAACTCGTCGATGATCACCACCTCGTCGTTCTTGACGATGTAGTCCTTGTCGCGGGTGAACAGCGTGTGGGCGCGCAGGGCCTGGTTCACGTGGTGGACCAGCGTGACGTTGTGGGCGTCGTAGAGGTCGCCCTCCTTGAGGAGGCCCGCCTCCCGCATCGCCTCCTCGATGAACTCGTTCCCCTCCTCGGTGAGCGAGACGGTGCGCTGCTTCTCGTCGAGGTCGTAGAACTCCTTGCGCAGGCGCGGCATCAGCGCGTCCACCGCCACGTAGAGTTCCGAACGGTCGTCCACCGGGCCCGAGATGATCAGCGGCGTCCGCGCCTCGTCGATCAGGATCGAATCCACCTCGTCGACGATCGCGAAATTATGGCCCCGCTGCGCCAGCTGGGACATCTCGTACTTCATGTTGTCGCGCAGGTAGTCGAACCCGTACTCGTTGTTGGTGCCGTAGGTGATGTCGCAGGCATACGCCTCCTTGCGCTGCGCATCGTCGAGCCCGTGCACGATGGTGCCGACGCTGAGGCCCAGGAATCGGTAGACCTGCCCCATCCACTCGGCGTCGCGCGAGGCGAGGTAGTCGTTCACCGTGACGACGTGGACGCCCTTGCCCTCCAGGGCGTTCAGGTAGACCGGAAGCGTCGCCACCAGGGTCTTGCCCTCGCCGGTCTTCATCTCGGCGATGCCGCCCTCGTGGAGCACCATGCCGCCGATGAGCTGCACGTCGAAGTGGCGCTGGCCGAAGACGCGCTTGGCCGCCTCGCGCACCGTGGCGAAGGCCGGCACGAGGATGTCGTCGAGGCTCTTGCCGTTGGCGAGTTCCGCCTTCAGCATATCGGTGCGGGCGCGCAGGGCCTCGTCGGAGAGGGCCTGGATCTCCGGTTCCAGCGCATTGATCTGCGCCACGCGCGGGCGATAGCCCTTGACGCGGCGGTCGTTCGAGGAGCCGAAAATCTTCTTGGCGAAGGAGCCGAGCATCGTTGACCTGCGGACGCGCGAGCCCGCACACGGGTGAGCGTGGCGGGCCGGCCTGGACGGAGTTGGCCGGGCTTATAGAGGTAAACATCGCCCGGCGCACCTGGAAGGGGCAGCCCTCAACGCATGCCGGTACGGTCACGGTTCCGGCACCGGTGAAATGGCCGCGCTTGCCTTCTCGCCCGACGCGGCCCACCTGTGCCGCGGCCTGCCGCCCGGCCGATCCGGTGCGGCGCCAAGACGTGAGCCGAGGACTTCGCCCGTATGCCGAACACCGCCCTTCTCCGGCGCGCCAGCGCGCTCGCCGTCATGATCGCGATGCCGGGACTGGCGCTGGCCCAGGCCCCCCAGAAGGCTCCGACACCGGCGGCTAACACACCTGCCGCTGCGCCGGCCGCCGCGCCGAGCGCGGATTCGGTCGTGGCGAGCGTGAACGGCAAGCCGATCACGCAGGGCGACCTCGCCATCGCGGCGGACGATCCCGCCCTGTCGCTGCCGGGCGTCGACGAGGCGCAGAAGAAGAACCTGCTTGTCGACTACATGGTCGATCTCCGCGTCGGTGCGCAGGCCGCCGAGTCCGCCAAGATCGGCGACACGCCGGAATTCAAGCGCAAGCTCGCCTATTTCCGCGACAAGCTGCTGCTCGACGACTACCTGGAGCAGGAGGCCAAGCGCGCGGTCACGCCTGAGGCGGAGCACGCGATCTACGACCAGACCGTCAAGCTGATGAAGCCCGAGGAGGAGGTGCACGCGCGCCACATCCTCGTGGACAACGAGGCCGAGGCCAAGAAGATCGCCGCGCGCATCAAGGGCGGCGAGGATTTCGCCAAGGTCGCCGCCGAGGCCTCCAAGGATCCGGGCTCGAAGACCGAGGGCGGCGATCTCGGCTGGTTCACGAAGGAACGGATGGTCCCGGATTTCGCCAACGCCGCGTTCGCGATGAAGCCCGGACAGGTCTCTGACCCGATCAAGACCCAGTTCGGCTGGCACGTGATCAAGGTGGAGGAGAAGCGGACGAAGCCGCAGCCGACCTTCGACGAGCTGAAAGAGCAGATCGACCAGCACCTGATCCGCAAGGCGCAGCAGGACATGATCCTGAAGCTCCGCTCGGAGGCCAAGATCGAGCGCACCGACGCGCCGCCGGCCGCTCAGCCGGAGTCGGAGCCGAAGAAGCCGTAAGCCGGATGCGACAGAGGGCCGGGCCGGGTTCTGATTCGGTCCAGCCCTCTGAAGAGATGATGGGTCGGTCCGCGCGGCGCCGGGCCCGCAGCGAAACGGTCGTCCGGTTCTATGAACCGGAAACGCCGCCATATTTTCGACCGCCCGGAAGCGATCCGTGTGACGGCACGCTACCGGGCGTCGCGCTGTCCTAGAGCAGCGCTGTCGTGGGTCACGTCGCTCGGCCTGTGACGGCAATGCGGGGCCCGCCCGACGTGGGGCGAGGTTCCGGCTGGGTCACGCCCCAGTCGGGCCTCAATACGGCCGGTCAGGGACGAGGTAGCTGGATTGAGCCGGGGCCGGCTGTGGCGTGAGCCCGAGGGCCGCGAGTTCGGCGCTCCGGCGCCCCTCGGCGATCCTGTCGAGCACCGCGATCAGGAGCCACGGACACGCGATGCCGATGAAGAACGCCATGAGATCCTCCCGTGCCGAACCGATGCGCCCGTTCAGCTTAGGAAAATAATAGGGGGGCCGGGCCGCGCCGCAAGCGGCAACCCGGCGCCGATCTCAGACCCAGCCCTGAAGTTCGCGGCGTACCACGTGCTCGATCACCCGCATGCCGAGGTCGCTGTCGTTCAGGCAGGGAATGTAGGCGAAGCGCTCGCCGCCATTCTCTTCGAAGTAATGGCGGTTCTCGCCGTCGAGCTCTTCGAGGGTTTCGAGGCAGTCCGCCGTGAAGCCCGGGGCGACGATCGCCATCCGCTTCACGCCCGACTTCGCGAGGTCCATCACCGTCTCGTCGGTGTAAGGCTTCAGCCACTCCTCGTTGCCGAAGCGCGACTGGAAGGTCACGCGCATCTTGTCCGGCGACAGGCCCAGGGCCTCGCGGATCAGCCGCCCGGTCTTGTGGCACTGGCAATGGTAGGGGTCGCCCTTGAGCAGGTAGCTCCGCGGCACCCCGTGGAACGAGGTGAGGATCACCTCCGGTTCGAAATCGAGCTTCGCGAGGCCCTCGCGGATCGAATCGGCCATGGCGGCGATGTAGACCGGGTCGTCGTGATAGGGCGGCGAGACGCGCACCGTGGGCTGCCAGCGCATGTCCATCAGCGCCCGGAAGGCCTGATCGCAGGCGGTGGCCGAGGTCGCCGCCGCGTATTGCGGATAGAGCGGGACCAGAAGGATGCGGTCGCAGCCCTGGTCGAGGAGCGCTTGGATCCGCCCGGCGACCTCGGGCTTGCCGTAGCGCATCGCCCAGTCGACCACCACGGACTCGCCCATGGCGGCCTGGAGGCGCTCGCTCTGGCCGCGGGTGATGGTCTTCAGCGGCCCCTCGTTCAGGGCGTTGTTCCACACGCTGGCATAGTCGCGGCCCTTCGGCCCGGGGCGCTTCGTCAGGATGATGAGGTTGAGGAGCGGCCACCAGATCAGCCGCGGCACCTCGATCACGCGCCGGTCCGACAGGAATTCCTTGAGGTACCGGCGCATCGGCCAGTAGGACGTGCCCTCAGGCGTCCCGAGATTCATCAGGAGCACGCCCACGCGACCCCAGGCCACCTTCGGGTGATCCGCCGGCAGGGTGTCGGCCGCGGGCTTGAGCGGTGCGAGGGGCCGGCCATTCGCCAGCGCGGCGGGTTCGACGCGTTCGTTCATGGCAGCGTTCCGGCGCCGCGCGCCGAGATCCTTCTTCTGGTTTCCGATACCCGGCCGCCGGCGCGGACGCCTGAACCTGGCCGGGGGCTCAATTCCCCGTGGGGTGTGCTTCCATGTAGGGTGCGAAGCCGCCCGGCGAAGACCGGACGCCACATGCCGCACCGCGATATGCGGCACGCTCGACCCATGTCCCTAAACACGCGGGGCCTCGGGCCGCAACCGCTGCCCGGATGACGGCGCCCGGCTGCCCGCTATCTCGGCCCCGATCCGACCCGCGAGAGACCATGACCGATACGCCTGTGGCCGATGCCCTCGAAGCCTTCCGCGCCTCCGGCTCGTCCTGGCTGACGCTGCCGTTCTTCGCCGATGGTCAGGCCGACGTCGTGGCGGCCCGTGTCGACGGACGAATCGCCGCGGGGGCCCAGGTGCTGCCGGCGCCGGACCGGATCTTCCGCGCCTTGAGGGAGACGCCGCTGCAGGACGTCAAGGCGGTGATTCTCGGACAGGATCCCTACCCGACCCCGGGCGACGCCAACGGCCTCGCCTTCTCGTTCGTCGGGGCGGGGCGCCTGCCCGCGTCGTTGCGGGTGATCCTGGCGGAGGCCGGATCCGACCGCGCCGCCGGCGGCGACCTGACGCCCTGGGCACGGCAGGGCGTCTTCCTGCTCAACAGCGCCCTCACCGTCGAGGCTGGCAAGTCCGGAGCGCATCTGCGCTATGGCTGGGCCGCACTCACCGACGAGGCGGTGCGCGCGGTCTCGGATCGCCCGGAGCCGGCGGTGTTCCTGCTCTGGGGCGCGCAGGCGCGGGCCAGGGCCGCGCTGATCGACGCGGACCGCCACGGCGTGTTCGAGAGCGGTCACCCCTCCCCGCTCAACCGCGCCCGGGACTTCCCCGGTTCCGACCCGTTCGGCCGGGCCAACCGCTGGCTCGCCGCGCAGGGGCGCCGCCCGATCGACTGGCGCCTCGGCTGACGCCGTCGCCGATCTCTATTGCGGCTTGGCGGGTTCGGCCGGCTCCGCAGGCGTCTTGGTCGGGGCGCCCGGCTCCTGGCCCGCCGGCAGGAGCACGTTCTTGGCCACCGTGCCCTCTGGCCCGTACTCGCCAGCGACGGCGAGACAGGCTTGGTCGCGGTTCTGCGCCATCTGGTTCGACATCAGCGTGAACATGGTTTGCACACGGTTGCCGAACGGCCCCCGCGGCTGAACGTCGGCGATCTGAACATTCTGCTTCGCCAGGAGGGCCTCGAACTGCGCGCTGCCGATCCGGTAGCCGCAGACATTGGAGGCGGCGAAGATGTAGGAGGCGAACTCCAGGGCGCGCGGCGACGGCGCGTTGCGGATCTGCGCCTGTGCCGGCAATGCCGTCAGCGCGGCGGCGGCGAGGAGGGCGATCCGGGTCGTGGTCGGGCGCATGCGCGGTAGTTTCCTCGATCGAGCGGGGCCTCTTGCGGGCCACGTCTGGCACCGGGACATAGGCCGGTCCGGTGCGCACGCCAATGCGACGGAATTTGCCGGCAATCCGCGCATCTACTTTCACGGCCTGTTGGCCATAGGGGCAGTCCCTGACCGGCACGCCGACGAAAACGGCGTCGTTTTTCGGTGGAACGCCGGCGCGTGAGAGAGTGTTAACCTGCTCGCGTCACGCCAGAGCCTGCAATTTGTCCAGATTCAGGCGGTCCGCATCGCATGTACGGCGTCCATCCTCCTGCGGCATTCCTTCCAGTCCCGGCGCGGGACGCCGACCGGCGCGTCCGGACAGGCGATGCGGGAGGGGCCAACGCGGATCGTCGCGTGGCACCGTCCGGACCCGCCGCCGCGATCTGCCCGCACCGTTTTTCCCGCTGGGCCTGGAGCGAGGGCCTGCGCGCCGGTCAGACCGTGGCGCTCCTGGTGCAGGATCTCGGTCAGGCCGAGGCCATGCGGCTCGGCCTCGTCCGCCTCGGCCTGCGCGTGGTTTGCCTGGACTGCGCCGGCCGCGGCCAGGCCCTCGCCGATAGCCTGTCCCAGTCGGATGCCGCGCTGGTCGTCGTCGATACAAACCTTGCCGATGTCTATGCCGGGCTGATGGGTCGGCTCGCCAGCTATCCCGCCGTCTGGTGGAACGGCCCGGGCGCCGACTACGCCAGCCTCGACCTCGCCCTCGCCGAGCAGGCCTGACGGGCAGCCCACCCGGTCCGGGACCGGTGCCCGCGCACCGCGCGCCGCCGGGTTGGTTCGAGGACGGCCGACGGCGCGGCTCGCCGCGCCGGCATCGCGGAGCCGGAGCCGGCGTGCTAACCTCGCTTGACGAGATCGGCCCCGTGCCAGGGAGGCCGGCACCGGGAGACGCCGCGATGACCTCAGCCACGGCCCACGCCGCGACAGCTCCGGAGGCGCCGGTACTGCTGCGCAGCGACGCCGACGGGGTCGCGACCCTGACGCTCAACCGGCCCCAGGCGCGCAACGCCCTGTCGATGGCCCTCATGGGCGCCCTCCAGGATCAGCTCGACGCCATCCGCGCAGATCCGGCGGTCCGGGTCGTGATTCTCCAGGGGGCGGGGCCCGCCTTCTGCGCCGGGCACGATCTCAAGGAGATGCGGACCGATCCCTCCCGCGCGGCGACAGAGGCGGTGTTCCGCACCTGCGCCCGGCTGATGCTGAGCCTGACGCGCCTGCCGCAGCCGGTGATCGCCCGGGTTCACGGGATCGCCACCGCCGCCGGCTGCCAGCTCGTCGGCACCTGCGACCTCGCCGTCTGCACCGAGACGGCCCGTTTCGCCACGCCGGGGGTGCAGATCGGCCTGTTCTGCTCGACCCCGATGGTCGCTCTGTCGCGCGCCGTCTCGCGCAAGGCCGCGCTGGAGATGCTTCTGGTGGGCGAGCCGATCGACGCCGCGGAGGCCCTGCGGATCGGCCTCGTCAACCGGGTGGTCCCGGAGGCGGAACTCGACGCGGCGGTCGGCGCCCTGGCGACGCGGATCGCCGGGAAGGCCCGGCGTGTCCTGGCGATCGGCAAGGAGGCGTTCGGTCGCCAGCTCGAGATGGGTCTCGAGGACGCCTACGGCTACGCCGCCGAGGTGATGACGCGGAACATGATGATGGCCGACGCCCAGGAGGGCATCGACGCCTTCCTGGGCAAGAGGCCGCCGCGCTGGGAGCCGTGAGGCTGCGAGATCGCGCGCGGTGGCGCGATACGACGCAGGCCGGTCGGCGCCGTGCTTATAGGTAACGACGCGCCCTGCCCTAGGTGGTTCGGCACACCCGATCCTGTCGGACGCGGCGCCGCAACGCGGAACGGCTGATGAGCACCATCGACCTGTTCGGACTGACGCTGGCCTTCTACGGGGCGATGCCGCCGCCGCGACCGCCGCGGCCGGATCGCAACGGCGCGACCTGGGCCGCCGCCGTGATCTTCGGGGGCATCTGCCTCGCCACGATCGGTCCCATGATCACCATCTGGAGCTTCCACCGGCCCTACGCCGAAGCCAAGGCGCGCTGCATCGCCTCCGGCGGCCGGGTCCTGTATGGGGCGCTGGACGGCAGCGGCCCCTATCGCTGCGAGCGGCCCGCCGGGACCGCCGCCATTGCGCATCCGGCCAAGCCGGCGGATTAATCCCGCCCGCCGCACGGGCCTTGGGCCAATCCGGTGCCTCCCGACGCGAACCCGGATACCGAGACCTTGGAAAACGCGCTCTTCCGCTGGGTTCAGTCGACCGCATTGATGCGGGCGGATGTCGAGGCCTTGATCGGCGTCGCGCTGGCGATCGGCGTCACCCTGCATGCCTTGCTGCGCAAGCGCCGGGTGAGCGTGGCGGTCGGCTGGATTGGTCTCGCGTGGCTGTCGCCGATCTTCGGGACCGCCCTGTACCTGACTTTCGGCATCAACCGGGTCTCGCGCCGCGCCCGGCGGCTGCGGACCAAGCCCTCCGATGCGACGCAGCTGCCCGACACCGACGACGCCGTGGTGCCGGAGACGCTCTGGCCCCTCGACCGGGCGATCCGGCGGATTACCAGCCTGCCGGCCTTCGCGGGCAATGCGGTGGAGATGTTCCGAAACGGCGACGCGGCCTATCCGGTGATGCTGGCGGCGATCCGCGAGGCGCAGGCCAGCATCGGCCTGTCGAGCTACATCTTCCGGGACGATGCCACCGGCCGCGAATTCTGCGACGCCCTCGTCGAGGCGCAGAACCGCGGCGTGAAGGTGCGCGTCATCATCGACGGGATCGGCGGCGGCTACTTCCGGACGCCCGTCTACCGCCGGCTGACGGCGGCCGGGGTGCCGGTGGCCCTGTTCATGCACTCGGCCCTTCCCTGGCGGATGCCGTTCCTCAACCTGCGCTCCCACAAGAAGCTGCTGATCCTCGACGGGCGCATCGCCTTCACGGGCGGTCTCAACATCTCGCACGCGAATCGCGTCGCGCTGAAGCCCGAGCATCCGATCCGGGACACGCATTTCCGTATGACCGGGCCCGTGGTCGAGCAACTCGCCGCCGCCTTCGCGGCGGATTGGGCCTTCGTGGACGGCGAGATCCTCGACGGCGAACCGTGGTTCGTCGATCTCGAGCCGTGCGGGCCCAGCGTCGCCCGGGCCGTCACCTCCGGCCCGGATGCGGACGTCGAGAAGATCGAGCAGGTCATCCTTCAGACGCTCGCCTGCGCGCGCCGGAAGGTCCGGTTCGTAACGCCTTACTTCCTGCCCGACGAACTGGTGACCGGCGCTCTGGCCCAGGCCGCGATGCGGGGCATCACCGTCGACGTGATCATCCCGCGGGTCAGCGACCATCCGTTCATCGACTGGGCGACCCGGGCGCATCTCGAGCCGCTGCTGCGGGCCGGGGTGCAGGTGTGGCTCGACGAGCCGCCCTTCGACCATTCCAAGGCGATGGTGGTTGACGACATCTGGTGCTTCGTCGGCAGCGCCAACTGGGACATGCGCAGCTTCCGGCTCAACTTCGAGCTGAACGTCGAGATCATCGACGCGGATTGCGCGGCCGCGCTCGACCGGTTCATGCGCGGCAAAATGGAGACGCAGCTCAGGCGGGAGGATCTCGCCGCGCGCGGCCTGCCGGTCCGTTTGCGCGACGCAGGCGTGCGACTGCTGCTGCCATACCTTTGAAGCGTCCCGGGGCATGCGCCTCGGGAGCCGGGCCGAGATGGACGATGATCGGCCGGTGATCGGAGGGCCCCCGCGGCAGCACCGCATGGGCGTGGCAGACGAGGCCGCGGGCGAGGCAGCGGTCGAGCCGCAGGGGCAGCACCTCGACCATCGCGTGCGTCGACTGACGCGGTCCGACATCGCGAAAACCCGGGATCATCGCGGGGCCGACGATGTTGTAATCGCCGAGAACCGCGGCCCGGGGCGGCAGCTCGCTGACGATGCGGCGCAGCTGGCGGCGGTTGAGCATCTGCCCATGCGACAGGTGGACGTTGGCCACGCCGAACTCGCCGAGGTCCAGGATCTGGCAGACCCGGTGCACCAGCGCCCCCGAGGGCAGCGCGATGACCCGGGGCGGCGCCGGCCAGGGCCTGGGGCTCCACATGGCCAGCCCGTGGATCCGGCCCGGCAGGGGTGCCCAGGCGTAGTGGCCGCCGATCCGGTCCAGCAGGAAGCCGATGGCCCGGGTCGCCTCCTGCATCAGCAGCAGGTCGGGCTTCTCCTGGACGACGAGGGCGGCCACGTCGTCAACCGCCGCGCCGGTGCGCCGCAGCAGGTTCCAGCTCACGATCTTGAAGGGCTGATGCGGCCGATCGGCAGGGTAAATCGGCAGGGCGTGCGACGATGCGGCGGTGAGGCGGGCCGGGCGTGCAGCAGGATTCATCGGGCCGGTCTCAACCTCATCGCGCGGCTCTCCCGTCACCGCCACGCTCTAACGCGCCCGGGGCCGGGACGTTCGACCGGATTCGCACCGACGCCGCGGAAGGGCCCGATCGACGAGCAACAGAGGCCGTCCCCGGCGACGTGCCCCACAGCTCGTCGCATGCCGCCGCTTGAGACGACCCCTGTCGGCGGCCTAAGAGCCCGCATTGTGATGCCGACGGCTGCGCGCGATCGCGCCCCGGCTCGCCACCGATCCCTCCCGGAGACCGATGACTGCGTTCAGCTTCATCCACGCGGCGGATCTGCATCTCGGCAGCCCGCTCTCGGGCCTCGCCACGCGTGACGCGGATCTCGCCCGGCGCCTCGCCTCGGCCGGGCGGCAGGCCTTCGAGGACCTGGTGAGCCAAGCGATCGAGCGGTCGGTCGCCTTCGTGGTGGTGGCCGGCGACGTCTACGACGGCGACTGGGCCGACACCACGATCGGCCTGTTCTTCGCCCGGCAGGTGGCGCGCCTCGACCGTGCCGGCATCCCGACGATCCTCGTGCGCGGCAACCACGACGCCGAGAGCGTCATCACGCGCTCGATCACGCTGCCGGACTCCGTGCATGTCTTCCCGGCGGCCCGCGCCGGCACCCTGCGCCTCGACGCGCTGCGGGTCGCGATCCACGGCCGCAGCTTCCAGGGTCGGGCCGTCGAAGAGAACCTGTCGCTCACCTACCCGGCGGCCGTGCCGGGCTGGTTCAATCTCGGGGTCCTGCACACCTCCTGCACCGGCCACGCCGCCCACGAAACCTATGCCCCCTGCTCGGTCGCCGACCTCGCGGCCCGGGGCTACGAGTACTGGGCGCTCGGCCACATCCACGAATACGCGGAGCTGTCCCGGGATCCCTGGATCGTGTTCCCCGGCAATCTCCAGGGCCGGAGCGTGCGCGAGTGCGGCGAGAAGGGGGCGGTCGTGGTGGACGTCGCCGACGGGCGGGTGACGGGCGTCAGCCGCCTGCCCCTCGACCGAGCCCGGTTCGAGCGGATCGCGGTCGACCTCGCGGCGGCGGCCGACCCGCGCGGCGCCGTGGAGGCCGTCGAGGCGGCCCTGAGGCCGCTCGCCGCCGTCGCGGCCCGCCGGCTGCTCCTGGTCCGCGTCCACCTCGTCGGCACCACCCGCGCCCACGACGCCCTGGCGGCCGACCGGGAGACCCTGACGGCCGAGATCCAGGCGGCCGCGCACCGGCTGCACGAAGAGATCTGGCTGGAGCGCCTGAAGATCGAGACGTGCCGCCCGCGCGCCGCGGTGGAGCCCTCCGGTGCCGCCATCGACCCCGCCGCGCTGCTGGCCGAGCTCGACCGCGACCCCGATTTCCGCACAAGGGCCAAGGCGGCCCTGGCCGAGATCGGTGGCCGGATCCCGGTGACCGCCGCAGCGGAAGCCGACTTCGACGCGGAATTCGACGCCCTCTGTGCCGAGGCGGAGGCGCTGGTCCTCGGGCGCCTCGGCGGCCGGCACTGCTGAGGCGATCGCCCATGGAGGCCCGATGCGCCTGATCCGCCTCGCCCTGGAGCGCTACGGCGCCTTCACGGACCGCACGGTCGAATTCCGGCCGGATGCGCGCCTTCACGTGGTGCTGGGCGCCAATGAGGCCGGCAAGAGCACCGCGCTGGCGGCGGTCACCGACCTGCTGTTCGGCTTCGGGAAATCCACCCCCTACGCCTTCCTGCACGACATGCCGCAGCTGCGCCTCGGCGCGGAGATCGCCGCCGCCGACGGCCGCCGTCTGTCCTTCCGGCGCCGGAAGGGCAACAGCCGGACCCTCATCGACGCCGCCGAGGCGCCGCTCCCCGACGACGCGCTGGCGCCGTTCCTCGGCGGACTGTCCCGGCCGGTCTTCTGCCGGGCCTTCGGCCTCGACGCGGCGAGCCTCCGGGCCGGCGGGCGCGAGATGGTCGACGTGGAGGGCGAGGTTGGCGCGAGCCTGTTCGCGGCGGGTTCGGGCCTGCGCGGACTCACGGAGCTGCAGACGACACTCGATGCGGAGGCCGACGCCATCTTCGCCCCGCGCCAAGCCAAGCACCGGACCTTCTACCAAGCCTTGGAGCGTCACGAGACGGCACGGCGGGCGATCCGCGAGCGGGGCCTGCGCGCCGGCGACTGGCGGGCGCTCAACGACGAGATCGCCGCGGCGGCCGCGCAGCTTGAGGCGTTGCGGGCTGAGCAGAAGGCCATCGCGGTGGCGCGCGCCCGGCTGGAGCGGCTCAAGCGCGTCCGGCCGATCATCGCCGAGATCGACGCGCTGGAGGAGCGCATCGCCGCCGAGACCGACCTCGCCGATGCGGATCCCGCCTGGATCGCCCGTTTCGGGGCCGCCCTTGACGCGTGCCGCGCCGCGGAAGCCGAGGCGGTGCGGGCCGAAGCCGCGCGTGACCGGGCCCGGAGCGAGGCCGAGGCGGTACCGGTCGAGCCGGCGCTGACCCACCGGGCCGACGAGATCCTGGCGGCGTTCAGCGGCACCAAGGAGTTCGAGAAGGGCGGCACCGACCTGCCCCGGATCGAGGGCGACGCCTACAAGGTCGGGCTGGAGCTTGAGCGGCTGCGCGGCCGGATCGGCGCCCCCGATCTCGCCGCGCTCGAGGCTGGGCAGCCTCCGGACGCCGCGCGCGCACGAATCGAGCGCCTGATCCGGGAGGGCCGGACCTTCGCGGCCGCGGAGGATCAGCTCGGCCGTGACCTCGCCGCCGCCCGCGCCGAGCGGGAGCGCCTCGCCCGGGAGATGGAGGCGGCGGATGCGGCCCGGGATCCGATCCCCCTGCGGGAAGCGTTGAAGCCTCTCGCCCGCCTGCACGAATGGATCGCCGCCCGCGAGACCCTCGACGCCGCCATTTGCCGAGAGGCGGCGCTGCTGCACAACCAGGCGGGGCGGCTGTCGCCTCCGGTGGCCGACCTCGCCGTCCTCGTCCGGACGCCTCTGCCCGCTCCCGATACGGTGGCGCGTTACCGTCAGCGTCTGGAGACCAAGACCCGCGAGCACGAGCGGGCCGCCGACCGTCGCGACACCGCCCGCCGGCAGGTCGCCGCCACCCAGGCGCGGCTGCGTGAGCGCGAGGCCGGCCGGCCCGTCGCCACCCGGGAGCGGCTCGACGCGCTGCGGGCGACCCGCGATGCCGCCTTCGCGTTTCTCCGCGATGCCCTGGCGGAAGGGCGCCCGGCCGGGATCGCCGAGATCGCAGCCTTCGAGCGCGCGCTCCTGTCGGCCGACCGCGTCGCCGACGAGCGGGCCTCCGATGCGGCCCGGGTCGCGGCCCACGCCGCCGACCTGGAGCGCCTCGCCACCGAGGAGGCGGAGGCCACGCAGGCCGATGAGGTCCTCGCCGCCCTCGCCGCCGAGCTCGCCGCGGGCGAGGCGGCCTGGCAGGAGGCCTGGCGGCCCGCCGCCCTCGTGCCCGGCCCGCCGGCCGAGATGGCGGCGTGGCTCGCCGAGGTGGAGAGCCTGATCGAAGCGGAGCAGCGGCTCGCCGCGCAGCGGATCGAGGCGGATCGCCTCCGGGTGCGGATCGAGGCCGCCCGGGCGCCGCTGACCGATCTGCGCCACCGCGCCGGGCTCGACGCCGCACCGGACCTCGAGATCGCTGCCGCGCTGGACGGTCTGGAAGCGCGGGTCGCCACCCTGGCAAGCCGCTGGGAAGCCAATCTTCAGACTGCCGGTCTGGTGCGCGCCACCGGACTTTCGGTTGAGCGGCTGGAGCGGGCCCTCGCCGAGACCGCCTCCCGTCGCGCCGCGTGGCAGGCCGATTGGGCGGCGGCATTGCTGCCCCTCGGGCTCGACGGTGCGGCTGGGCCCGAAGAGGCCGAGGGCGCGCTGGAGGCATGGCGAAGCGTGCCGGACCGGTTGGCGGAGCGGGCCGCCCTGCAGCGCCGGTCCACCGGCATCCGGCGGGACATGGAGGCGTTCCGGGTCACGGTGGCCACCCTGGTCGAGGCCCTGGCGCCCGATCTCGCGCAGGCGCCGCCCGCCGGTGCGATCCGGACCCTCCACAGCCGCCTCGTCGCCGCGCAAGCCCGGGAAGCGCGGCGTGCCGAGCTCGACCGCCGCCGCGAGGAGGCCGAGTTGGCGCATCGCGATGCCGCGGAATCGCACGAGGCGGCCCGGGCGACCCTCGTCCGGCTGGTGGCCGAGGCGATGCCGGACCTCGCTGCGGCCCCGACTGCGGAGATCGATCGTCTGTTCGGCCGCTTGAGTGCCCGGGAGCTGCTGCGCGCCGAGCGTCTGCGGCTCCGCGGCAGCCTCGCGGGCGCAGCCGACGGGCTTCCCGAGGCCGAGCTGCGCGCCGGTCTCGAGACCCTGCCCCCAGAGGCCATCGAGGCCGAACTGGCACGTCTGGCGCTCGAGGCCGAGGAGCAGGCCGAACGCGGGCAGGTGATCTTCGCCGACCGCGACCGCGCCGAGCGGCGCCGGGCGGAACTGGAGGGCGGCACCGGCGCCGAACTGGCCCTCGCCGAGCGCAAGGCGGCGGAGGCGGATCTCCAGGCGGCGGCGCGCTCCTGGGCCGTGCTGCGGCTCGCCGGTCTGATGCTGGGGCAGGCGGTGGCCCGCCATCGCGCGGGGCAGCAGGATCCCCTCGTCGCCCGGGCGGGCGCGCTGTTCCGCGCCCTCACCGGCGGCGCGTTCTCCGGCCTTGCCCAGATCTACGACGAGGCCGACACCCCGAAGCTCGCGGGGCAGCGCGCCGGGGGCGGCACGGTGGCGATCGAGGGCATGAGCGAGGGCACCCGCGACCAGCTCTACCTCGCCCTGCGGCTGGCCTACCTGGAAGACTACGCCGAACGCGCCGAGCCGGCGCCCTTCATCGGCGACGACCTGTTCTCGACCTTCGACGAGACCCGGACCGGCTACGGTCTGGACGCCCTGGCGGCGATCGGGGAACGGGTCCAGCCGATCCTGTTCACGCACCACCGCCACGTGGCGGACATCGCCCGTGACAGGCTCGGCGAAGCGGTGGACGTGGTGGCGCTGTAGAAGGGGCTGGAAGCGCCCCGTCCCGGCGCGCGGCCCTCCTCAGGCGCCCGAGCCCCCGAGATAGCGTGCCTCAAGATGCGCCCGGAACGCTTCCGTGCCGAGTGGCGTCCCGGTGGCGCGGGTGAGCAGCGCGTCGGTGTCCAGCAGGCTTCCGACCGCATGGACGTTCGTCCGGAGCCAGTCCCGCAAGGGGCCGAAATCGCCCTGCGCGAGGCGGTCCGGTAAGGCCGGCTCGGCCGACCGGGCGGCGCGGAACAGCTGCGCGGCGGCCAAGGCGCCGAGGGTGTAGGTCGGGAAATAGCCGAAGGCGCCACTCGGCCAGTGGATATCCTGGAGGCAACCGACCCGGTCGTCCGGTACGGTGAGGCCGAGGAGATCGCGCAGGCCGTCGTTGAACGCCCCCGGCAGATCGCGCACCGCGAGGTCGCCCGCGATCATCGCCGTCTCCAGACGGTAGCGCAGGAGGATATGGGCCGGGTAGGTCGCCTCGTCGGCATCCACCCGGATGAAGCCCGGCGCCACCCGGATGTTGAGCGCGTGCAGGTTCTCCGGCGACCATTCCGGTCCGGAACGCCCGAAGGCCGACTGCAGGAGCGGCGCCAGGAAGGTGAAGAAGTCCCGGCTCCGGCAGGCCTGCATCTCGACGATGAGCGATTGGCTCTCGTGCAGGCTCATCCCCCGCGCCGCGCCGACCGGCTGGTTCCGCCACGCGGCCGGCCGGCCCTGCTCGTAGAGGGCGTGTCCGGTCTCGTGGAGAACGCCCATCAGGGCCCGCCCGAAATCGGCCGCGTCGTAGCGGGTGGTGATCCGGACGTCGTCGGTGGCGCCGCCGCAGAACGGATGCAGACTGATGTCGAGCCGGCCGCGGGTGAAGTCGAATCCCACCGCCTCCATCAGCCTGAGGCCGAGATCGCGCTGCACCGCCACGTCGAACGGGCCGGCGAGCGGGAGCGGCGCCGGACGGGACGCCTGGATCTCGCGCGCGCGGGCGATCAGGTCCGGCAGCCAGCCGGTTAGATCCGCGAAGAGCGGATCGATCGTCGCCCGGCGCATGCCGGGATCGTAGCCGTCGAGGAGCGCATCGTAGGGGTCGAGCCCGAGGGCCGCGCCCTTCGCCTGGCCGATCTCCCGCTGGAGCCGCAGCACCTCGGCGAGGTGGGGCTCGAGGCGGGCGAAGTCGGCGTCGCGCCGCGCCTCGCGCCACACCATCTCCGAGCGGGACACGGCGCGGGAGCTGGCCTCGACGAGATCGCGGGGGACGGCCGTGGCATGGGCCTGGGCGCGGCGCATCTCCCGCAGGTTGGCGGCGGCCCAGGGTTCGAGGTCCCCGCCCTGCTCGGCGGCCGCCAGTTCCTCGGCGGCCTCGGGAGCGGTGAGCATCCCGTGGGCGAGCCCGCGCAGAATCGCGAGCTGGTCCCCGCGGGCCTCGGCGGCGCCGTCCGGCATCAGGGTCTGCGCGTCCCAGCCGAGGATCCCGGCCGCGCCCTCGAGAGCCGCGAGCCGGGCGAAGCGCTGTTCGAGAATCTGGTAGGCGGTCATGCGGTCTCCGGTCCGGTACGTCTCGCGGCCTGATGCTGCGGCGGTCACCCCGCCTGAAGCATCTCCAGCTCCAGCCAGCGATCCTCCGCCTGCGACAGCTCGGTCTCGGCCTGCGCCAGCATGGTCGAAGCCTTGTCGAACCGGGCCGGATCGCGGGCGTAGAGTTCGGGGTCGGCCAGGATCGTCTTGAGCTGGGCGATCGCCGCCTCCAGCTTCTCGATGCGGGCCGGCAGCGTCTTCAACTCGTGCTGGTCCTTGAAGCCGAGCTTGGGCTTGCCCGCGGGCTGGGCCGCCGGTGCGGCGTTGCGCTCGCGCGGCTCCTTCGCCTTCGGCGCGACGGTCCGCGCCTCGACGCCCTGGCCCCGCTGGACCAGCATGTCGCTGTAGCCGCCGGCATACTCGACCCAGCGGCCGGCGCCCTCGGACACCAGCACGCTGCCCGCCACGCGGTCGAGGAAGTCGCGGTCGTGGCTCACCAGGATCAGCGTCCCCTGGTAGTCGCCCAGCATCTCCTGGAGCAGGTCGAGGGTCTCGAGGTCGAGGTCGTTCGTGGGCTCATCGAGGACGAGAAGATTCGCCGGCTGGGCCAGGGCCCGGGCGATCAGCAAGCGGTTGCGCTCGCCGCCGGACAGGACTGAGACGGGCGTGCGGGCCTGCTCGGGGGTGAACAGGAAGTCCTTCAGGTAGCCGATCACGTGGCGGCTCTGGCCGTTCACCACGACGCTGTCGCCGCGGCCGCCGGTGAGCACGTCGGTGACGGTCATCCCGGGCTCCAGCACGGCGCGGGCCTGATCGAGCACCACCGGCAGCAGGTTGGTGCCGAGGACGACCTGCCCGGAATCGGGCGCGAGCCGGCCCATGAGCAGGTTGATCAGAGTACTCTTGCCGGCGCCGTTCGCCCCGACGATGCCGAGCCGGTCCCCCCGCATCACCCGAAGGGACAGCCCGTCGACGATCTTGCGCTCCCCGTAGCTCTTGGCGATGTCGCGGGCCTCGACCACGAGGCTCCCCGAGGATTCCGCGTCGGAAGCCTGCATGCTGACGCTGCCCACCGGGCGGCGCACCTCGCGCCGGTTCTGGCGCAGCTCGTGCAGGTTGCCGAGGCGGCGGACGTTGCGCTTGCGCCGGGCGGTGACCCCGTAGCGCAGCCAGTGCTCCTCGGCGGCGATCTTGCGGTCGAGCTTGTGCTGGTCCCGCTCCTCCTCCTCGAAGAAGGCGTCGCGCCACGCCTCGAAGCTGGAGAAGCCCTGGTCGATCCGGCGCGTCTCGCCCCGGTCGAGCCAGATCGTGGCCCGCGACAGGGCCGAGAGGAAGCGCCGGTCGTGGCTGATCAGCACGAGGGCCGCGCGGGTGCCCTTCAGCTCGGCCTCGAGCCACTCGATCGCCGGCAGGTCGAGGTGGTTGGTGGGCTCGTCGAGAAGCAGCACGTCGGGCTCGGGGGCGAGCGCCTGCGCCAATGCGGTGCGCCGCCCCTCGCCGCCGGAGAGCTTGGTTGGATCCTCGGCACCCGTGAGGCCGAGGCTCTCCAGCAGGTAACGGGCGCGGTGGGTCGATTCGCCAGGCGGCAGCCCGGCCTCGACGAAATCGAGGGTGGTGTCGAAGCCCGTGAAGTCGGGTTCCTGGGCGAGGTAGCGGATCGTCGTGCCGGGTTGGACGAAACGGCGCCCCTTGTCGGGATCGACGAGTCCCGCGGCGATCTTCATGAGCGTCGACTTGCCCGACCCGTTCCGACCGACGAGGCAGGTGCGCTCACCCGGCGCGATGGCGATGTCGGCACGGGTGATCAGGGGCGTGCCGCCGAAAGTCAGGGCGACGTCCTGGAGGGTGAGGAGCGGGGGAGCGGCCATGGGCCGGCTTATGGCAGTGTGGGGCGGCCTGTTCAAACGGCGCCGCCCCCCGACCTCGTCGGCGGGTCAGGCGATCGGATTGGCCGGTCCCGTCGGCGGGCTGATCTCGGGCGCGCCCGGATCGTTGACCGGGATCTCCGGCGGATGGACGCCCGGCGCCTCGGCCGGGGTGTTCCCCGGGATCTCCGGTCCGGGCGGCTGCGTCGGGGCCTGCGGCGGATCGTAGGGCCGGTCCGGCACCGGAGCCGGCTGCGGCGGGACCTCGGGGACCTGCCCCGGATCGGCGAGGGTGTAATCGGGCACCGTAATCCTCCACGAGACCGACGGCGCACTTCGGCACCGGTCCCGCGGAAACAGAGACCGGCCGATCCGGTTCCGGAGCGCTACTTCTTCGTCAGCAGGAGGTTGCCCTCCTTGCTCGCGACCTTCTGGATCTTCTCGGCGAACAGGGCGAGCAGGAACGGCAGCTTCACCTCCAGGCGGACGCTCTCGGCGCCCACGTCGATCGTCCCGGCGACTTTCTGGGTCATCGCCGACACGCCGAAATCGAGTCGGTCCCCCGTCCAGGCGAGCTGATCCACGGTGATGCCGCTCTTGGCCAGGAAGGCCCGCGCCTGATCCGTGCCGTGCTCCAGGCGACGCTTGGCCTCATCGCGGCCGAGGTCGTGCGGGATGTCGACGATGAGGGGCTTGGGCATGGGCACTGATCCGAGCTGAACCCGGCTGCAGATGGGGCGTCCGGGCGCGGCAGACAACGCCCGGGGAGCCGCCCCGCCCTCTCGGACGGGCGGCGGCCCGGCGCGTGCGGCGCCCGTGAGGGATCAGTGCACGACTTGCAGCGACACGTAGGTCGTGCCGCCCATGCCCAGAGCGCGGGCGGAGCCACGCGACAGATCGATGATGCGGCCGCGCACGAAGGGACCGCGATCGTTGATGCGAACGACCACCGAGCGGCCGGTCCGCCTGTTCTCGACGCGGACCCGGGTGCCGAACGGCAGGCTGCGATGGGCGGCGGTCAGTCCGTTGGGGTTGAAACGCTCGCCGTTCGCGGTGCGATGACCGCTTCCATACCAGGAGGCCGCTCCGCTCTGCGCGGCGGCCGGGAGGCTTGTTCCGACGACGGTGGACAGCATTCCAAGTGAGACAACGAGCTTACCGAAACCAAACGACATTCTCGACGCATTCCCTTTGTTGTTGTCGGGGCGGCGCCAGTCGTGTCCGAAATCGGCCGGATTATGGCAGGCATTTGCGGGCCGATTCTGTCACATTTTGGCCGATTTCGTCCTGATCATGATTATTACATGGAGGTTTATTACGGTTTGTTTCCATTTGTTTCGCGGAGAATGCATTGTTTGGATCTTTCGCGTATTCGGAAAGTACTGTCCAGGCCACCCTGCGGCGCGCCGAAATGGGCTGATTTTCCTAAGCCCTGCATCGGCTGTGACCCTGCATCCCGCTGAGCTGGAAGCGGACGCGGAAACCAGACCTTATGGCCGCCGCCCGGCATGCCCGGCGGTTCGGACAGTCCAGGCCCTGCGCTAGGGCCGGACGCCCGCAGATGTGACGGGTCATCGCCGCGTAAACGGCGCCCGGGACCGCCGGGTAACCGTTGCTAAATCTGTCGCAGGATTGTCCGAGAGCGGGGTCGGCAAAATCTGCAGCCCCAGAACGGGACGCGGCGCCGCCGAATTCGACAACGTGACCTTTACC
Organism: Methylobacterium sp. XJLW; assembly: GCF_003254375.1. Taxonomy (NCBI): domain Bacteria; kingdom Pseudomonadati; phylum Pseudomonadota; class Alphaproteobacteria; order Hyphomicrobiales; family Methylobacteriaceae; genus Methylobacterium; species Methylobacterium sp. XJLW. The sequence goes on from NZ_CP016429.1 coordinate 5,963,934, forward strand.
GTACCGGAGGCATGGTCTGCCGGTCAGTCGCGTAACCGGTGTTTGCCATGGCTTCCCCGCGTACCGTGGCTGCCGACGCCGTCGCCCGGAAACAGGTCTCGCGTGCCGGGCGGCCCGCGTCGGCGCCACGGATGGGTCTCGTACCCGCCCAGCGTTCCCTACCCCTCGACCAAGTTCTCGTCGGGGATTGTATCGCGGCCATGAACGCTCTGCCGGCGTCCAGCGTCGACTGCGTGTTCGCCGATCCGCCCTACAACCTCCAGCTCGGCGAGGCCGGGCTGCTGCGTCCGGACCAGAGCCGCGTCGACGCCGTCGACGACGATTGGGACAAGTTCGCCACCTTCGAGGCCTACGACGCCTTCACCCGGGACTGGCTCGCCGCCTGCCGCCGCGTGATGAAGCCGAACGCGACCCTCTGGGTGATCGGTTCGTACCACAACATCTTCCGGGTCGGGAGCGCGTTGCAGGATCTCGGTTACTGGATCCTCAACGACATCGTCTGGCGCAAGGCCAACCCGATGCCGAACTTCCGCGGCAAGCGCTTCACCAATGCGCACGAGACCCTGATCTGGGCCTCGCGCTCGGCGGACTCGAAGGGCTACACCTTCCACTACGAGGCGCTGAAAGGAGGCAACGAGGACCTCCAGATGCGCTCCGACTGGTTCATCCCCCTCTGCACCGGCGAGGAGCGGCTGAAGGATGCGGACGGGCGCAAGGTCCATCCGACCCAGAAGCCCGAGGCCCTGCTCGCCCGGACGCTGCTGGCTGCGACCAATCCCGGCGATGTGGTCCTCGACCCGTTCTTCGGCACCGGCACCACCGGCGCCGTCGCCAAGCGCCTCGGCCGCCGCTTCATCGGCATCGAGCGCGAGGAGACCTACGCGGCGGCCGCCCGTGAGCGGATCGCCGCCGTCGAGACCCTGTCGAAGGCCGCCCTCATGGTGGCGCCGACCAAGCGCGCCGAGCCGCGGGTGCCGTTCCTGTCGGTGATCGAGGCGGGCCATATCCGCCCCGGCGAGACCGTCACGGACGAGCGCCGCCGCTTCCGCGCCACGGTCCGCCCCGACGGCCAGCTCGACAACGGCCTCGTCATCGGCTCGATCCACAAGATCGGCGCCCTGGTCCAGGGCCTGCCGGCCTGCAATGGCTGGACCTTCTGGCACGTGGAGCGCGGCGGCAAGCCGGTGGTGATCGACACCTACCGGGCGGGCCTGCGGCAGGCGATGGCGAACAGCTGACAAACGTCGCGGCCGTCCGCGCGGGCGGAGCGACGCCATCCAGGCTGGCATGACGCTGTCGGATGTCGCCCTGCCCTGGGCCCCGTCGCTGCGCCCGGAATCCGGAACCGCGCCGGCACTGAGCTTAAAGGCACCGTCCCGGACCGGCAGGGTCGCTGGATTCCGGGGCTCGCGCCTGCTGGCAGCTCCGGACGTGCGGTGCGACCGGGTCAGGACCGTCTTCGGGCCGGGCCCCGGCGCCGCGGCGAGGTCGGTGTCGCGGGCGGCTCCACCTCGCCCTCATGCAGATCGTCCGCTTCGGGCGGTGGCGCGGGCGCCGGCCTCGGCTGGGGCTTCGGAACGGCCCGCACGCGCGGGCGCGGAACCGGATCCGGCATCGATACCGGCGCCTCCATCGCCGCGAGGAGCGGCATCGGCGGCGGCTCCTTCCGGGGGCGTCCGCGCGGCTTCGCCTCGGGCTCCGGCTTCGGATCGAAGGCGTGGGCCAGGACCTTGCGCATCAGGCCGGGGAGCGGCTCGTCGTCGAGGGCGCTGCGCGGGGTGAAGCGCATACCGGCCGGAACCGGTGTCGCGAGCGCGACACGGGCCACGAAGACCGTCAGCTCCAGCGGAAAATGCGTGAAGCCGTGGCGCACGAGCCCCGGAAGCCGCTTCCACCGGGCATCCAGCGGCGCGTCCAGGAGGGCGGCGGCGACATCGTAGTCCGGCTCCCAGGCGCTGCCCGGCGGCTCGGCCATGTTGCCGAGCAGCCCCTCCGGCGCGCGCGTCCGCAGCAGCACCGCCTCGTCGCCGCTGCGGATCACCACGAAGGCCGCACCGCGGCGGAGCGCGCCCTTGGCGACCTTGATCTTGCGCGGGAACGTCTGCTGGGTGCCGACCGACCGGGCGCGGCAGGGCAGCATCCACGGGCAGAGGGCGCAGGCGGGGCGCTTGGGCGTGCAGATCGTCGCGCCGAGATCCATGAGCGCCTGGGCGAAGTCGCCGGGCCGGTCCTCCGGGACCAGTGCCTGCGTCAGGCGGCGGATCTCCGGCCGGCTGCCCGGCAGTGGCGTCTCCACCGCGTAGGCCCGGCTCAGGACCCGCTCGACATTGCCGTCGACGGCGGCCTCCGGCCGGTCGAAGGCGATCGCCGCGATGGCCCCTGCCGTGTAGGCGCCGATTCCCGGCAGCTTGCGCAGGGCGTCCGCCGTGTCGGGAAACCGCCCGCCAGCCGCCGCGACCGCCTTGGCGCAGGCATGGAGGTTGCGGGCGCGTGAATAATAGCCGAGGCCGGCCCAGGCCGACATCACCGCCTCCTCGGGGGCGTCGGCCAGGGCGACGACATCGGGGAAGCGCGTCAGGAAGCGCTCGAAATACGGCCGGACCGCCGCGATCGTGGTCTGCTGCAGCATGACCTCGGACAGCCAGACCCGGTAGGGATCGGGCACCTCGCCGGCGAGCGCCCGCCAGGGCAGCACCCGCCGATGCCGGTCGTACCAGGCGAGCAGCTCGTCGGCGCGCGGTTCGGGGCCGGGCTTGGGATCCGTGGCGGTGCGGGTCGGCATGCGTTCAGGCTGCATAGCCGCAGGTCGGCGGCGATCATAGGGCGATGACAGCGCGGCCCCGTGCTCCCTTCGTCAACCATCCTGCGCTAACCTTCGCGGATCCACAGGGCCGGAACCACCATGGCGCGCGTCAAACCGCTGGCCGAGCTGATCGAGAGCTGCATCGGACCTGCCTTCGCGGCGCAGGGCTTCGCGTCGACCGACATCCTGGCCGCCTGGCCGGAGATCGTCGGCGAACGGCTCGCGCGATATTGCCGGCCTTCCAAGCTCGAATGGCCCAAGCGTCGCCGGAAGGATGCCGGCACGCCCGAAGCCGGGACGCTGGTGGTGCGCGTCGAGGGCGTCTTCGCCCTCGAGCTGCAGCATCTCGCGCCGGTGGTGATCCAGCGGATCAACGCCCATTACGGCTGGGCCTGCGTCTCGCGGATCGTTCTGCAGCAGGACCGGGTCGGGCGCGGCGCCCGAGCGCCCTCCCCCGCCCGCATCGATCCGGCCGCCGCCGTCGAGGTGCAGCGCGCCGTAGCGGGGATCGCCGATGACGGCCTGCGCGCCGCCCTCGATCGCCTCGGCATCGCCGCGGTGGCGACGCGCCCGGACCGGTGAGCGGTCGATTCGGTCACCTTGCCAGGACGGTCGCGCCCGAGTACCGGCTTCGGAACGCCACGACTGTTCAATCCGGCGGAGCCTGCCCGATGACGACGCGACGCGACGCTCTCAAATTCTCCGGCCTCGCCCTCGGCGCCGGTCTCGCCCTGCCCTATCTCGCGCGGCCCGCCCGGGCGCAGAATTCCGAGATGGCCGCGCTGCTGCAGCCGGGTCCCCTCGGCGATGTCTGGCTCGGCCCGGCGGACGCCAAGTGCACGATCATCGAATACGCGTCGATGACCTGCTCGCACTGCGCGGCCTTCCACCGGAACACCTGGCCGACCCTCAAGGAGCGCTACATCGACACCGGCAAGGTGCGGTTCACGCTCCGCGAGTTCCCCCTTGACCCGCTGGCGACGGCGGCTTTCATGCTGGCGCGCTGTCAGGGCGATTCCAAGTATTACCCGATCACCGACCTGCTGTTCGACCAGCAGCCGGCCTGGGCCTTCACGCCCAAGCCTGTGGACGCCCTGGAGCAGATGCTCCGGCAGGCCGGCTACAACAAGCAGACCTTCGAGGCCTGCCTGAAGGACCAGAAGATCTACAGCGCCGTCAACGCCGTGAAGCAGCGCGGCCTCGACGTGTTCAAGGTCGATTCGACCCCGACCTTCTTCATCAACGGCGAGCGCTATACCGGCGAGATGACCGTCGAGGGGATGGAGAAGGTGATCAAGCCGCTGATCGGGGCCTGAGAGCCCTGCCGGAGCCTTGTGCGCAACGCGGCTCCGGCGCGTCGCTTGAAGCTGGAATTCCAACTCAAAATCAAAGACTTACTGTGTATGGGGTTCGCCTTGACACTCAAGATAGGCGAAACTATGGTGCGCCCCGCTTGCTGGGGGTGTCCAGCGGGTTCCAGATCCTCCTGCCCGATGAGTTTTGAGCCGTGAACGGCGACGACCAGAGGGACGGGAAAGGGACCCAGCAGACGCCGACGGACAGCGAACTCTCCGCGAGGCTCAGACGTCTCGAGACGCAGATCGAACGGAAGCGGCCGCAGGCTGCTCCCGATCCATCGACGCGCCCTCGGAACGGCGGGCCATCCTCGCTGGGCCAGGCCATGACGATCTCCACGGAGTTCGTCGCGGGCGTGATCGCAGGGGGCATACTCGGCTGGATCGTCGATCATGTCTTCGGGACGAAGCCCTGGGGCCTGATCGTCCTCCTGATGCTGGGGTTCGTCGCGGGGATCTACAACGTGATGCGGGTGTCGGGTTTCGCCGGCGCGCGTCCGGGACGGCGCGATCGGCAGGAGCCATAAGGCGCGCCGATCGGTAGGGAATGTGGGGCGGCCGACACCCGTCGGCGCGCCGGACAAGAAGGGCGGAAGCGGGAATGGCGGTCACGATCGACCCGATTCATCAGTTCGAGCTGAAGCCGCTCGTTTCGCTGGGCCATATCGGCCATCAGCAGCTCGCGTTCACACAGTCCGCCCTCTACATGTTCGCGGCTGTCGGGGTGATCGCGCTGATCACCATCGTGGCGACGGCGTCGCGCTCGGTCGTGCCGGGCCGCATGCAGGCGCTGGCCGAGATCTTCTACGAATTCATCGCCGATACCGTGCATCAGGCGACCGGCGACGGCGGCAAGCGGTTCCTGCCGCTGGTGTTCTCGCTGTTCATGTTCGTGCTCGTCCTGAACCTCTTCGGGATGATCCCCTACGCCTTCGCGGTGACCAGCCACCTGATCATCACCTTCGGCCTCGCGGCGCTGGTGATCTCCACCGTGGTGATCTTCGGTGTGATGAAGCACGGCACCCATTTCTTCGGCCTGTTCGTGCCGTCGGGCGTGCCGAAGCCGCTTCTCGCGATCCTGGTGCCGATCGAGGTGATCTCGTTCATCTCGCGCCCGATCAGCCTGTCGGTCCGTCTGTTCGCCAACATGCTGGCCGGCCACATCGCGATGAAGATCTTCGCCTTCTTCGTGGTCCAGCTTCTTCTCGCAGGCGCCTGGAGCGTGCTATCGCCGCTCCCGCTGTTCCTGACGATCGCGCTGACCGCTCTCGAGTTCCTCGTTGCGGCGCTTCAGGCTTACGTCTTCGCGACGCTGACGGCGATCTACCTCAACGACGCCCTTCACCCCGGCCACTAGTCGTCAGACCTGGCCGGCTCCACCCGCCGCAAACGTCACTGCACGTTTCGATCTGAAGAGACCTCAGGAGTTACCATGGATCCCGTCGCTGCGAAGTACATCGGCGCCGGCCTCGCTTGCCTCGGCATGGCGGGTGCGGGCATCGGCCTCGGCAACCTGTTCGGTCAGTTCCTCGCCGGCGCCCTTCGCAACCCGTCTGCGGCCGACGGCCAGCGCGCCACCCTGCTCCTGGGCTTCGCCCTCACCGAGGCGCTCGGCATCTTCTCGCTGCTGATCGCCCTGCTGCTGCTCTTCGCCGTCTGATCGGCGCCCCGGAGGCCGCGGTCCCCGCGGTCTCCTCCCGGGCTCCGGCCCGATGAACGGGTGGACGCTCCCGCGACGGGGCGTCCGCCTTCGTCCGTCACCGCGCCGGCGGTGGCCTCACCGAACGGTGTCAGTGTAGCGGTCTCATGGCGCAGCCCAATCCCCTCACCACGCCGCCCCCGGGCGCCGACACGAAGCTCGTGCCGGGCCATGTCGAACATACGGAAGCGCATTCGGGCGCCTTCCCGCCCTTCGAGACGTCGGGCTTCCTGGCGCAGCTGATCTGGCTCGCCCTGGCCTTCGGGCTCCTCTACTACCTGATGGACAAGATCGCGCTGCCGCGGATCCAGTCGATCCTGCACGCCCGCGCCGAGCGCCTGCGTGCCGACCTGGACCAGGCGCAGGCGATGAAGGCCGAGGCGGATGCCGCCGGCGTGGCCTTCGAGACCGGCCTCCGGGATGCCCAGGGCAAGGCGCGCGACATCGCGCAGACCACCCGGAACACGCTGGCCGCCGAGGCCGAGACCAAGCGCAAGGCGCTGGAGGCGGAGCTGAACGCCAAGCTCGTCGCTGCCGAGGCGACGATCCGCACGCGGACTGAAGCCGCCATGGGCAATGTCCGCTCCATCGCGGGCGAGGCCGCTTCGGCGATCGTCGAGCGTCTGACGGGTCAGGCCCCCGACCGGGCCACCCTCGACCGCGCCCTCGACGCCACCGCACACTGAACGGGATCCCACGATGCTGCTCGAAGCCGAATTCTGGGTCGCCGTCGCGTTCGTCATCTTCATGGGCATCGCCTGGAAGGCCGGTGCCTTCTCGACGATGACCAAGGGTCTGGACGGCCGCGCCAACCGCGTCCGCCACGAACTCGACGAGGCCAAGCGCCTGCGCGAGGAGGCGGCCGCCGTACTCGCCGACTACAAGCGTCGCCGCGCCGAGGCCGAGAAGGAGGCCGAGTCGATCGTCGCCGGTGCCCGCGAGGAGGCCGCGCGCGCCGCCGAGGAGGGTCACCGCAAGCTCGATGACTTCCTCGCCCGCCGCACCAAGGCTGCCGAGACGAAGATCGCCCAGGCCGAGGCGCAGGCCGAGGCCCAGGTCCGCGCCGCTGCCGCGGAGGCTGCGGTGAAGGTATCGGAGACCATCCTGCGCGAGCGGATGCAGGGCGAGGCGGCGCAGGGCCTGATCCGTGCGAGCCTCGGCGAGGTCCGGACCCGCATGCGGTCCTGACCGCACCGGCATCGCCGCAGGGAGAAGCCGCCTTCGGGCGGCTTTTTTCGTTTCGGGAACTGCGAGGCCTTTGCACGGCGACGCCGGTCGTCGTCTCGGTCGGCGCCAGCCGTCCGGCCGAGGCCGCATCGGCTGAGGGCCGCTTCGGGTCGGACCGCGCGGTGGCAGGACCGGTTCTGGACCGGGCGTCCGGGTCTAATCCGCCCGCTCGCCCTCGACGGCCTTGGTCTCCTCCACCTCCGGGGCGACCTGCCCGTAATTCAGCACCGCCACCAGCGCCACGCCGCCGAAGGTGTTGCCGAGGAGCGTGGGGAGGAAGAACTTCAGCCCGTAATCGCCCATTGAGGCCGCCCCCGTAACGACCAGGTAGAAGGCCTCCACGGAGCCGGCGACGATGTGGGCGAGGCTGCAGAGCGCCACCAGCCACGTCATCAGCAGGATCACGAACGGCGCCGCGCTGGCCGTGGCGGGGAGGAACCAGACCATCAGGGCGATCATCCAGCCCGCGAAGACCGCCTTGATGAACGTCGCCCAGAAGCCGTGCGCGATGGCATCGTGGCTGATCTCCGCGAAAGCCTTGAGGACCGGCGGCTCGAAGGCGCCCGAATGGGCGAGCAGCGTCGCGATCGCCAGCGTTCCCAGGATGTTGCCCGACAGCACGATGGTCCAGAGCCGGATGACCCGGAGGCCCGTCTTCACCGAGCGGTCGTGCAGCAGCGGCAGGATCGGCGTGATCGTGTTCTCGGTGAAGAGCTGCTGGCGCCCGAGGACGACGACCAGAAATCCCACCGCATAGCCCATCGAACTCACGATCTTGGCCCAATCGGTCTCGGGCAGGTGGCTCCGCAGGACCCCCGGCACGATCAGGGACAGGGCGATGCTCAGGCCGGCGGCGAAGGCCGAGAGGAACAGGGCGAGGCCGTGGCGCCGCAGCTCCTCGTCGCCGCCGAGCCGGATGACCTCGTGCAGGACGTAGGCATCGGGCCGGACGATCTCGGAGACCTCCTTCAGCAACGCGTCGCGGCGAGCCTCCGGATCGCCGCGCTTATTCTTGTCCCGAACCATCCGCCCAGCTCCGCAACGCAACTCGATCCGATCGGATGCAGGATAGTCCGTCAGGCCGAGAGACGCGCCACCAGCGCCTCGACCGCGCTCCGTGCCTCCGCGAGCGCCTGCGCGTCCCGGCTGCGCACGACGATCCGGTTGCGAAAACCGTCCGGAGTCATCGCGGGATACGAGCCGATGGAGACGGCCGGCCGCGCCTTGGCGATCTCGCCGAGGTCGCCCGCGTAGTTGCCCTCCGGCAGGCCGGCCGCCTCGATCGTCTCGGACAGCATCGCGGCGCCGCCTGTCAGCGTCGGGGCGATCGAATCCAGCATGGCCTGCATGATGCCGGGCACGCCGGCCATCACGTGGACATTGCCGAGGCGGAAGCCCGGCGCCTTCGAGACCGGGTTGGCGATCAGGTCGGCTCCGAACGGAATCCGCGCCATGCGCAGGCGCGCCGCGTTCAGGTCCTCGGGCTTGTGCCGCTCCAGCAGCATCGCACGCGCCCGCTCATCGACATCGATGCCGACCCCGAAGGCCTCGGCCACGCAATCGGCGGTGATGTCGTCGTGGGTCGGGCCGATCCCGCCTGTGGTGAACAGATAGGTGTAGCGGGCACGCAGGGCGTTGACCGCCTCGACGATCATGGCGGCCTCGTCGGGCACGATCCGCACCTCGCGCAGGTCGATGCCGGCGGCGGTGAGGAAGTCGGCGATCGTGCCGATGTTCTTGTCCTTGGTGCGACCCGAGAGGATCTCATCGCCGATGACGAGGATCGCGGCGGTGACGGATTCGGAAGGCTGGGGCATGGAACTCTGGCGTCGGGCGGGGCCTGCAGGCAGATAGCGCAACCGTTGCCCGCGACTACGTGAACCCCGAGGATCCGATGCAGTTCGCCGCGCCGCTCGTGCCGGGACGGCTCGTGCAACGCTACAAGCGCTTCCTGGCCGACATCGATACCGATGAGGGACGGGTCACGGTGCACTGTCCCAATCCCGGAGCGATGCTCGGGCTGAACACGCCCGGCGCCCGGGTGCTGCTGTCGCGCTCGACCAATCCGGCGCGCAAGCTGCCGCTGACCTGGGAGCTGGTGGAGGCCGACCTGCCCGGGGGGCTGCAATGGGTCGGCATCAACACCCTGCGCCCGAACGCCCTCGTGGCCGAGGCCTTTCGCGCCGGCGCGATCACGGCGCTCGCCGGCCACGACACGCTGAAGCCGGAGGTCCGCTATGCCGAGGCCAGCCGGGTCGATTTCCTGGCGAGCGGCGCGGTGGCCGGCCCCTGCCACGTCGAGGTGAAGAACTGTCACATGATGCGTCGGGCGGGCCTCGCGGAATTCCCGGATTGCAAAGCCGCCCGCAGCGCCCGGCACATGCGCGACCTGGCTCAGGTCGTGGCCGAGGGGGGCCGGGCGCTGGTGGTCATCGTCGTGCAGATGAAGGCCGAGGCGTTCGACGTTGCCCGGGACATCGACCCCACCTTCGACCGGGCGTTCCGGGAGGCGCGAGCGGCGGGTGTGGCGGTCCGGGCCTACCGATGCGCCGTCGGGCCGGAGGGCGTCGTCCTCGCCGGGGAGATTCCGGTGGTCACGCCGCCCTGACGGTGCTGCGCTCGAACATCAGGTTCAGCCGGGAGCGGGCGATCTCGCGATAGCCGTAGCGCGCCAGATGCTGCAGCAGGTCGAGCTGCCACTGCCCGGTGCCGTTCTCGATCAGCAGGATCCGCGGCAGGAGCGCGTCCGGCGCCTCGCGCAGGAACGGCTCCAGGATGAGGTCCTCGGCGCCCTCGACGTCGAGCTTGACCGCATCGACCCGGGTGAGGCCCTCGCTCCGCAGGAGATCGAGGAGGGTCACCGCCGGGACGGTGATCCGCGCACCCTCGTTGGTGCCGACGATGCGCAGGCTCGACTCGCCGCGGTTGCGCGGATCGATGAACAGGGTCAGCTCGCCTGCCTTGTCGGCCACCGCGCAGGCGACCGCCTTCACGGTGTGGAACGGGTTCTGGGCGATGTTGTAGGTCAGGCGGTCGAACACGTCGGGCTGGGGCTCGACCGCGACGATCCGCGCCCCCGGGCCCGAGAAGGCCGCCACGCACAGGGCGTAGGCGCCGACATTGGCTCCGATGTCGAGGAACACGCAGTCCCTCGGCAGGTGCTTCTGGAGCAGCGCGCGCTCCTCCGGATCGAAGAACTGCGGGGTGAAGAGCACCTTCTTCTCGCAGTTGTTGTTGTAGGGGTGCAGCCGCATCCGCGCGCCGTAGCGGGTCACGTCGAGGGGCTTGCCCCCGAGCCGCGCGATGGCGATCCGGCGCAGGAACAGCGCGAGGCGCCGCCCGTACCAGGATTCGGCCGGGATCCGGTTCGTGCGGCGGGTGATCGCCGCGACGAGACCGGACGGTTCATAGGTGCCGTAGGGCTGGATGTCGGTCATGACCGGGGCGGTTTGCCAGCCGGCGCCCCGAGCCGCAAGCGGATCGATCCACGTTGCTCCGGCGCGCTCCGGTGGTCTAAGCCGTGGCCGAGCTTGATGAACACGGGTTGCGCGGCATGGAGTCCTTCAATTCCGACGGCGTGCGGATCGCCTATATCGACGTCCCGCCCGCGGACGGGGCCGGGAAGCCGATCCTTCTGATCCATGGTTTCGCGTCGAACCATGCGGTCAATTGGGTCAACACCCAGTGGGTGCGCGCCCTGACCCAGGCCGGCTACCGCGCGATCGCGCTCGACAACCGCGGTCACGGCGAGAGCGAGAAGCTCTACGATCCGGCCGCCTACAGCTCCGACGCGATGGCCAACGACGCGATCCGGCTTCTCGACCATCTCGGCATCGAGCGCGCTCACGTCATGGGCTACTCGATGGGCGGGCGGATCACCGCCCATATTGCCCTGGACCATGCGGACCGGGTTCGCTCGGCCCTGATCGGCGGCCTCGGAATGCACCTCATCGAAGGCAAGGGTTTGCCCTCGGGGATCGCTGAGGCCCTGGAGGCGCCCGCCGGGACGCCGGCGCCCAACCCGACGGCCGCAGCCTTCCGCACCTTTGCCGAGCAGACCCGCAGCGACCTGCGGGCGCTGGCCGCGTGCATGCGCGGCTCACGTCAGACGCTGAGCCGGGGGGAACTCGCGCAGATCGAGGTCCCGGTTCTGGTCTCGGTCGGGACCCTCGATACGGTCGCGGGCTCCGGCCCGGGGCTCGCCGCCCTGATCCCGGACGCCCGGGCCCTCGAGATCGAGGGCAAGGACCACTCCACCGCGGTCGGTGCCAAGCCGCACCGGGACGGGGTGCTGGCCTTCCTGGCCGCGCAGCCCTGAAGCCTCAGCTCTTCAGCCGGTAGCCCGTCCGGAAGATGTAGGTGACGAGGCCAAGGCAGATCACCAGGAACAGCGCGGTCATGCCGAGGCTGATCGCGATGTTCACGTCCGCCTTGCCGAAGAACGCCCAGCGGAAACCGCTGATCAGGTACACGACCGGGTTGAGCAGGCTCACCGCGTGCCAGAAGGGCGGCAGCATGGAGATCGCGTAGAAGCTGCCGCCCAGGAAGGTGAGCGGGGTCACGACGAGGAGCGGGACCAGCTGCAGCTTCTCGAAGCCGTCCGCCCACAGGCCGATGACGAAGCCGAACAGGCTGAAGGTCACCGCGGTGAGGAGCAGGAAGCCGAGCATCCAGAGCGGGTGATCGATCCGCAGCGGCACGAACAGGGCCGACGTCGCCAGGATGATCAGCCCGATCAGGATCGATTTGGAGGCCGCCGCGCCGACGAAGCCCAGCACCACCTCAAGCGGCGAGATCGGCGCCGACAGGATCTCGTAGATCGTACCGGCGAAGCGCGGGAAGTAGATGCCGAAGGAGGCGTTCGAGATGCTCTGCGTGAGCAGCGAGAGCATGATCAGGCCGGGCACGATGAACAGCCCATAGGGCACGCCGTCGACCGCCGAGACCCGGGAGCCGATCGCGGCGCCGAAGACCACGAAGTACAGGGTGGTCGAGATGACCGGAGCCAGGATGCTCTGCCCGGCGGTGCGCCAGAAGCGGCCCATCTCGAACCGGTAGATGGCCCGGACCGCCGGCCAGTTCAGGGTGAACGCCGCGCTCATACCTGTGCCCTCTCCTCGCGCACGAGGCCCACGAAGATGTCCTCCAGCGAACTCTGTTCGGTGTGAAGGTCCTTGAAGCGGATTCCCGCCGCCGCCAGGCCAGTGAGAAGCCCGGTGATGCCGGTCCGCTCGGCGCGGGTGTCATAGGTATAGACCAGCTCGCTGCCCTCCCCGGAGAGCGCCAGGCCGTAATCGGCGAGTTCCGGCGGCACCGCGGTGATCGGCTGCTGGAGATGCAGGGTCAGCCGCTTGCGCCCGAGCTTGTGCATCAGCGCGGCCTTCTCCTCGACCAGGATGATCTCGCCCCGGCGGATCACGCCGATGCGGTCGGCCATTTCCTCGGCCTCTTCGATGTAGTGGGTGGTGAGAATGACGGTGACGCCCTGCTGGCGCAGGTCGCGCACGAGGCGCCACATATCCTGGCGCAGCTCCACGTCGACGCCTGCGGTGGGCTCGTCGAGGAACAGCACCCGGGGCTCGTGCGACAGCGCCTTGGCGATGAGCACCCGCCGCTTCATCCCGCCCGACAGGGTCATCAGCCGGCTGTCGCGCTTGTCCCAGAGGGACAGCGCCCGCAGGATCCGCTCGATATGCCCGGCATCGGGCTTCATCCCGAACAGGCCGCGGGAGAAGCTCACGGTGTTCAGCACCGTCTCGAAGGCGTCGGTAGTCAGTTCCTGCGGCACGAGGCCGATCGCCCGGCGCGCGGCGCGGTAATCCGCCACGATGTCGTGGCCGTCGACCAGAACGCTTCCCGAACTGGCGGTGACGATGCCGCAGACGATGTTGATGAGCGTCGACTTGCCGGCACCGTTCGGACCCAGCAACGCGAAGATCTCCCCCCGCTCGATGGCGAGTTCGATGTCGCGCAGGGCGGTGAAGCCGGACGTGTAGGTCTTCGACAGCTTCGAGATGGAGATGATCGGCATCGGGGCCTGGAACGAGCTGGGGCATGCGCGGTGCCGGCAGCCATGAGGCCGGCACCGGAAACGCGGTGGGCCGACCGATCGGACCGTCTTCGGTAGCGGGCGCCCCTATAGCACGCGGCAATCACGGTGCTGACAGACCCCGTGTGTGCCACCGCACCGCGAGGACGCCGCGTCCCTCACGTGCGGCCGTAGCGCTCCGCCAGCGCCACGCACTCCTTCCGGAGATCCGGGTCTTCGATGCGCGAGAAGGCCGTCAGCAGCGCGGCACATTCCGCGGCGCTCGGGCCGCGGGTTCCCCCGGAGGCTGGCGGCCTCCGGAATGTGGATTCCGGAACGTTCAACATGCGGGCGATGTCTCGAAGCAGCTTGTCCCGCTCACGAGCCGACTGGGCCGCGCCGTCGAGATCGAATCCGCCCGCGTCCGTCATGATCTCTTCGAAACCAATCCTTCAGCCGAGCGCGAATGCACGGGGTCCCACAAACGCGCCGTTCGCGCGGCGCGGCTCTACCATTCACACTCTCGCGGCGGGTGCAACCTACCGTTATGGTTCTACCTCGGAAGAGGGCTGCGACTTAAGGCCGAATGGCTGGCGCGTAGAGGCAGATCGGTGGGCGTGCCTCCGGATTCGGCCAGCGTGAAGCAACCTCCACGCTGGAACATCATCAAAAAATACAACTATAGGTGGCGAAAATGCCGCCCTAGGCCGCGTGGCGCAGGGCGAACAGCGCGGCCAATCCCAGGATCGTCGCACCGCCGAGAAATCGACGCCAGGGATTCACGCCGCGCAGCAGCTCATCGGCAGCCCACCAAGCCAGCGCAAGATCCGCCCCAAGGGACAGCCAGGATGCGAGCGGCCCCTGCTCCTGCGCCGACCAAGCGGCCAGACTGAAGCCAGCAAACAGCCAGAGCGGCAGATTGGGCCACTGGGCCACCGTCATGGCGCCGGTGTTCCTGTCGCGGAACAGCCAATCGAGCGCCCGCCGGACGGTCGTAGGCGGTGATGGGGCCATGGCTCGAACCTTCCTGCTGCCAGCAGGTGCGTAGCGCCGCATCGGATCGGACCAAGATGAACCGCCGCCTGCGGATCCCGAATTAACGCAGCGGTAACGTTAGTAAACAGAAACCGTCGGTAAATCCCTAACGGAACCTGAAAGGACTCGCGAGAATCCCACGCTTTAGATGATGATCGGACATCGCAGCGGCGGCCCGTCAGCCGAACAACGAGGATCGATCATGAGCGCGCGCCTGGAAGATCTGAAGTTCATGCTGACGCTCAGCGCCGTCGTTCTGTTCGGCAGCGGCCTCGACATCATCCTGCGCTGATGGCACCGGTCAGGCGGGGCGGCAGGGCCGGGCCGCCGCGCACGATGGCGCGTCCGAGCGCCGAGCGGGCTGCCGAAGGGCGGCCCTGCAATCCGCTGCCGCGTCCCGGTGTGAACGGGACGGCGACCGCGTGCGACGCGAAGTCCACGCGGCGGGGCGTTCCGGCGGTGGCGGACGGGATCTGCCCGGAGCGGAGAAAGCTCCGCAATTCGGCGGCCTTCGCCTGGCGTTCCGTCCGTATCCGGAGCACCGCGATCACGAGGCCGACCAGCCCGGCCGCCTCCAGGAACGCCGCGACCACGTAGCCCGAAGCCATCCGTTTCCACCAACCGTATCGAGGGAGTTGCCGCTGTTGCTGCGGCCGTCTCCGCTCTGCGCCGCGATGGTTAGCGAGACCTTAACGGCTACGTAGATCGCCGCAGGTCCGCCGGTGCCGTCCATTCCTTCGCAATGCCAACGTTTCGGCTTATGCCCTTGTCGCAGCAGCGAAACTCGAGCGCGGTCACGCGCCTCGCGGCACGCGCCCATGCGTGTTCAGGAGCCTGTGAACGCGGATCCGCCCTACCACATGTCGAGGGCGACGCGCGCCTCGTCCGACATGCGGCTCTGATCCCACGGCGGATCGAACACCATGGTCACCGAACAGGACTGGACGCCCGGCACGGCGCTCACCGCGTTCTCCACCCAGCCCGGCATCTCACCGGCCACCGGGCAGCCCGGGGCGGTCAGCGTCATGTCGATGGCGACCTTCCGATCGTCGCCGATATCGACCTTGTAGATCAGGCCGAGTTCGTAGATGTCAGCC
Organism: Methylobacterium sp. XJLW; assembly: GCF_003254375.1. Taxonomy (NCBI): domain Bacteria; kingdom Pseudomonadati; phylum Pseudomonadota; class Alphaproteobacteria; order Hyphomicrobiales; family Methylobacteriaceae; genus Methylobacterium; species Methylobacterium sp. XJLW. The sequence goes on from NZ_CP016429.1 coordinate 5,979,178, forward strand.
GGAATCTCGGGATCGTAGACGGTCTTCAGGGCCGCGACGATGTCGTCGGTCAGGCGATCGAGCTCCGCCTGCGGGATCGCGGAATCGCCTTCGACGGCGGGGGCGTTCATGCCCCCCGTGATGGTGGCGTCGGTGGTCATCGCTTCACTCTCCCCGGACCCGCGCGGACGGGACCAGCCTCGGATCCAGATATCAGGTAAACAGCATCTCCGCCCTGCCGAGCGCTTCGGCAAGGGCATCGATCTCGGCGGTCGTGTTGTAGAGCCCGAAGGACGCGCGGCAGGTCGAGGTCACGCCGAACCGCTGGAGCAGCGGCATGGCGCAGTGGGTCCCGGCCCGGACCGCCACGCCCTGGCGGTCGATGACCGTGGCGATGTCGTGGGCATGAGCGCCCTTCATCTCGAAGGCGATCACACCGCCCTTGCCGGCAGCCGTGCCGATCAGGCGCAGGGCGTTCATCGCGCCGAGCCGCTCCTGCGCGTAAGCCGTCAGCTTCGCCTCGTGGGCGGCGATCGCGTCGCGTCCCAGCGTCATCATGTATTCCAGCGCCGCGCCGAGGCCGACAGCCTCGATGATGGCCGGGGTGCCCGCCTCGAATTTGTGCGGCGGTTCGTTGTAGGTGACCGCGTCCTCGCTCACCGTCCGGATCATCTCGCCGCCGCCCTGGTAGGGCGGCAGGCGCTCCAGCCATTCCTTCTTGCCGTAGAGCACGCCGATTCCGGTCGGCCCGTAGACCTTGTGGCCGGTGAAGACGAAGAAGTCGCAATCGAGCGCCTGCACGTCGACGGGCTGATGGACCGCGCTCTGTGCGCCGTCGAGCAGGACCGGGACGCCGTGGGCGTGGGCGATACGCACGATCTCCGCGGCGGGCGTCACCGTGCCCAGCACGTTCGACATGTGGGTGATCGCCACCATCTTGGTGCGGGGCGAGAACAGCTTCTCGTATTCCTCCACCAGGAAGTTGCCCTGGTCGTCCACCGGTGCCCACTTAATCACGGCGCCCCGGCGCTCGCGCAGGAAGTGCCAGGGCACGATGTTGGAGTGGTGCTCCATGATCGAGAGGATGATCTCGTCCCCCTCCCCGATCAGGCCGGCCCAGCCCATCGACGAGGCCACGAGGTTGTAGGCCTCGGTGGCGTTGCGGGTGAAGATGATCTCGTCCGTGGAGGCGGCGTTGAGGAACTGCCGCGTGGTCTCACGGGCGCCCTCGAAGCCCTCCGTGGCGGCGTTCGCCATGTAGTGCAGGCCGCGGTGGACGTTGGCGTAGCCGGTCTCCATGCAGGAGACCATCGCGTCGATCACCTGACGGGGCTTCTGCGCCGAAGCGGCGTTGTCGAGGTAGACCAGCTTCTTGCCGTAGACCTGCTGGCCTAGGATCGGGAAATCCTTGCGGATCGCCTCGATGTCGTAGGTGGGGGTGAGGACGGGTGCGTTCATCGCTTCTCACTCACTGAGCGCCCACCCTTCGAAGAGGACGGGCCCCCTCCCCCATGCGGGGAGGGGTAAGGGTGCGGGCGGGTCATGAGGCGCCGCCGAGATTCGACCGGCGCCGCTCCAACCTCGGGCTCCTCCCCGCACGGGGGAGGAGAGCGCATCGCGTGCAGGACGGAGCGGGTTGCGGACGCTACACCCGTGCCTTCAGCCAGGCCTCGATCTCGCCGACCAGCGCCGCGCGGGCGCCCTCGTGCGTGACCGCTTCCACCGCCTCGCCCACGAAGGCCTGCACGAGCAGGCTCTCGGCGATCGCGCGCGGCAGGCCGCGGGCCATCAGGTAGAACAGCAGATCGTCGTCCGGCGCACCGCAGGTGGCCCCGTGGCCGCAGGCGACGTCGTCGGCGAAGATCTCCAGCTCCGGCTTGTTCATCATCTGCCCCTCGTCCGTGAGGAGGAGGCAGTCGGACTTCATCTTGCCGTCGGTCTTCTGGGCGGCCTGACGGACGATGATCTTGCCCTGGAACACGCCGGTGGCGTCACCGTCGATGATCCACTTGAACTGCTCGCGGCCGACACCGCCCACGGCGGCATGGTCGGCGAGAAGCGTCGAGTCGGCGAGCTGTCCCCTGCGCAGCATGGCCGCGCCGTTGACGACCACGTTCGTGTCCTCGCCCGCGATGTGCACGAAGATCTGGTGGCGCGACAGCACCGCTCCGGTCACGAGGTTCACGGTTTCCACCTGCCCCTCGGCCTCGACCTTCAACGACAGGGTCGAGAGCGCGATGGTGGCATCGCCCTCGATGTTCAGGCGGGTGTGCCGGAAGGCAGCCTTCGGGCCGACCACCACGTCGAGGGCGTCGTTCGGCTGGCAGGTGAGGCCGTCCGTTCCCTCATGGCTCTCCAGCAGGCTGAACTCCGCGCCCTCGCCCAGCTGGACGAGCACGCGGGTCGCCGTGGAGAACGGCGCGTCGCCGGTGCCCACGAAGCGGAGATGCAGCGGCCGCACCGGCTTCGCACCGGCAGCGACCGTGATCACCGCGCCATCGGCCAGGAAGGCGGTGTTGAGCTGGTAGACCGGGTTCTCCCGGGCCTGTGCGACCGGGGCGAGCTGCTTCAGGCCGGCATGGCCCTTGGCGAGGGCCTCCGACATCGGCACGACCGTGACACCCTCGGGGATCGCATCGAGATCCGACAGTTCGCCGATGAGGTGCCCGTTCACGAAGGTCAGGCGCGCGGCCTCGATGCCGGAGAAGCCCTTCGCCTGCGCGACGGCCGCCTTGGCGACCTCGAGGCTCGGCGCATCGGCCGGCGGTGCGGCCTCGGTGATGGCGGCGCGCAGATCCGTGTACTTGAAGGCCTCGACCCGGCGGCTGGGCAGGCCGGTCGCCTCGAAGAAGCGGAACGCCTCCTCGCGGGCGATCGCCGTCTCGCTGGCGAAGCTCTGGCGGGCCGATTCGAACAGCTTCGACAGGCCGGCCTCGGCGGGGGAGCGGAGGTTGGTGACGCCGGCCATGGTTCAGGCCGCCTCGTTGGTGCGATACTCGGCGTAGCCGGAGGCCTCGAGTTCGAGGGCGAGCTCCTTGCCGCCGGTCTTCACGATCTGACCCTTCGACATGACGTGCACGGTGTCGGGCACGATGTGGTTGAGCAGCCGCTGGTAGTGGGTGATGACCAGGAACGAGCGGTTCTTGTCGCGCAGCGCGTTCACGCCCTCGGACACGATGCGCAGGGCGTCGATGTCGAGGCCGGAATCGGTCTCGTCGAGCACGCAGAACTTCGGCTGCAGCAGCGCCATCTGGAGGATCTCCATGCGCTTCTTCTCGCCGCCGGAGAAACCGACGTTGAGGGCGCGCTTGAGCATCTCCTTGTTGATCTCGAGCTTGTCGGCGGCGCCGTTCACCGCCCGGATGAAGTCGGGGGTCGACAGCTCCGCCTCGCCGCGCGCCTTGCGCTGCGCGTTGAGGCAGGCCTTGAGGAAGGTCATGGTGCCGACGCCGGGGATCTCCAGCGGGTACTGGAAGGCCAGGAAGATACCGGCCGCGGCGCGCTCGTCGGCGGCCATCTCCAGCACGTTCTGCCCGTCGAGCAGGATCTCACCGTCGAGGACCTCGTAGTCCTCCTTGCCGGCGATGACGTACGACAGGGTCGACTTGCCCGAGCCGTTCGGCCCCATGATCGCCGCGACCTCGCCGTCGTTCACGGTCAGGTTCAGGCCGTTCAGGATGCGGTTGTCCTCGATCTGCACGACGAGGTTCTTGATTTCCAGCATGTCAGTCCAAGTCCTTCAAAACCATTTGTCTCGCATCGCCCTCAGGAACGCGACGTTCCCGGCCGGGTAGCCGGAGAGATCGCCGGTCACCGCGTCGATGCCGCACCGGGGACAGAGGGCGGTGCCATCATCGGCGATCCACCCCGCGATCTCGTCCGGCGCGAAAACCTCGATGCAGAAGAAGCATCCGCACAGGACGCTGCTCCTGACCTCGTCGGCGTGCCGCGCGCTGTGCCGATGCGCGGCCCGCAGCACGTCGTCGTCGAAACCGCCCAGGCGGTCAGCCCACCGAGCCTTCCAGGCTGATCGAGATCAGCTTCTGCGCCTCGACGGCGAACTCCATGGGCAGCTGCTGCAGCACGTCCCGGACGAAGCCGTTGACGATGAGTGCGGTCGCCTCCTCCTCGGAGAGGCCGCGCTGCTGACAGTAGAACTTCTGGTCCTCGGAGATCTTCGAGGTTGTCGCCTCGTGTTCGAACACCGCCGAGGCGTTCTTCGACTCGATATAGGGCACGGTGTGCGCGCCGCACTGGTCGCCGATCAGCAGGGAGTCGCAGTTCGTGAAGTTCCGGGCGTTGGAAGCCTTCCTGTGGGCCGAGACGAGCCCCCGGTAGGTGTTCTGCGACCGACCCGCCGAGATGCCCTTCGAGATGATCCGGCTCGTCGTGTTCTTGCCGAGATGGATCATCTTGGTGCCGGAATCGACCTGCTGCATGCCGTTCGACACCGCGATCGAGTAGAACTCGCCGCGGGAATCGTCGCCGCGCAGGATGCAGGACGGGTACTTCCACGTGATCGCCGAGCCGGTCTCGACCTGCGTCCACGAGATCTTCGAGCGGGCGCCACGGCAATCGCCGCGCTTGGTCACGAAGTTGTAGATCCCGCCCTTGCCCTCGTTGTCGCCCGGGTACCAGTTCTGGACCGTCGAGTACTTTATCTCGGCATCGTCCAGGGCGACGAGCTCGACCACCGCGGCGTGGAGCTGGTTGTCGTCGCGCTTCGGGGCGGTGCAGCCCTCGAGATACGAGACGTAGGAGCCCTTGTCGGCGATGATCAGCGTGCGCTCGAACTGGCCGGTGTCGCGCTCGTTGATGCGGAAATAGGTCGACAGCTCCATCGGGCAGCGCACGCCCGGCGGAATGTAGACGAACGACCCGTCCGAGAACACGGCCGAGTTGAGCGTGGCGAAGAAGTTGTCGGTCACCGGCACGACCGAGCCGAGGTACTTCTTCACCAGCTCGGGATGCTCGCGCACGGCCTCGGAGATCGGCATGAAGATCACGCCGGCCTTCTCCAGCTCCTTCTTGAAGGTGGTGGCCACCGAGACCGAGTCGAACACGGCGTCGACCGCGACGCGGCGCTCCGGCGCGATGCCCTCCAGCACCTCGACCTCGCGGAGCGGGATGCCGAGCTTCTCGTAGGTCTTCAGGATCTCAGGATCGATCTCGTCGAGCGACATCGCCGCCGGACGCTTGGGCGCCGCATAGTAGTAGATGTCGTTGTAATCGACCTTGTCGTAGGAGACCCGCGCCCACTCCGGCTCCTTCATGGTCAGCCAGCGCTTGTAGGCGTCGAGGCGCCACTCCAGCAGCCACGCGGGCTCGTTCTTCTTGGCCGAGATGAAGCGCACGACGTCCTCGGAGATGCCCTTCGCGGACTTCTCCATCTCGATGGTGGTCTCAAACCCGTACTTGTACTGGTCGAGGTCGATCGAGCGGACCCGGTCGATGGTTTCCTGCACGGCAGGCATCAGCGTCTCCTGGGCATCTCCGGCGTCAAGGGCCGGGAAGCGTCTGTCGGATAGCGGGGGCGCGGCCCTCAGGCCGCCTGTCCTCGCCGTCTATATAGGGGCTGCAAGGCCCGTTCGAAGGCGTCGAGGAAGCATGCCACCTCCTCGTCCACCGTGTTCCAGCCGAGGCTGACGCGCAGCGCCCCCCCGGCGAGGTCAGGACCGACGCCCATCGCGGCGAGCGTCGCCGAGCGCGCGACCTTGCCCGAAGAGCAGGCCGAGCCCGACGACACCGCCACGCCGGCGAGGTCGAGGGCGATCAGGGCCGAGGGCGCATCGAGGCCCGGGACCGAGAAGCTGAGGGTGTTGGGCAGGCGCTGGGCCCCGGCGGCGAACACCACCGCGTCGGGCGCCAGGGCCCGGATGCCAGCCTCGATCCGGTCGCGCAGCGCCCCGAGGCGCGCGCTCTCCCGGTCGAGCGACTCGCGGGCGATCCGCGCGGCCTCGCCCATGCCGACGATGGCCGGCAGGCACTCGGTGCCGCAGCGCTGCCGGCGCTCCTGCCCGCCACCCCGCATAAAGGCGGTCTCCAGGGTGACCCCGTCGGCCAGCACCAGCGCGCCGACACCCTTCGGCGCCGCGAACTTGTGGCCCGACAGGGTCAGTGCGTCGAGGCCGAGGCCGGCCATGTCGAGGGGGACCTTCCCGGCCGCCTGCACCGCGTCGCTGTGGACCATGGTCCGGCCGTGCTCGCGAGCCAACCCGACGATGTCGGCCAGCGGCTGCACGGCGCCGGTCTCGTTGTTGGCGGCATGGACTGAGACGAGCACGGACTCGTCGGACAGCGCGGCGAGCCGTGTCCCCAGGGCGGCGAGGTCGACCACGCCGTCGGCCGTGACCGGCAACGCCTCCGCGGCCGTTTCCGGGAACCGGTGACCCGCCGCGACGCAGGGGTGCTCCGTCGCCGAGTAGAGGAGCCGGGTCGGAGCCGGCGTGCTGCGGCGACGCAGGGCGCCCGACAGGGCGGCGTTGGCGGCTTCGGTGCCGCCGCTGGTGAAGACGACCTGTTCGGGCCGCGCCGTCACCAGGGCCGCGACTTCGGCGCGGGCCGCTTCAAGAGCGGCCCGGGCGGCCCGACCCTCCGCGTGGATCGAGGACGGGTTACCGGGGAGCATCAGCGCGCGCGCCACCGCCTCGGCGACGGCCGGACGGACCGGAGCTGTCGCATTGTAGTCGAGATAGGCGCGTCCCCGGCTCATCCGCGTTCCGTTAAGTCCTCTGCTGCGGCGCGTCACAATTCCTTGCCCGCGCACCGGCTCGCCGTGCTAAGGCGCGCCGAGAGAATGAGATCCCGCCGCCCCAATCCGGTCGGCGTGGCAGCCGGCGCGAAGCTTCAGGCGGCTTCTTTAGAATAGTTCTAATCATCTAGAACCATTCTAAGACTGCTTTTATGGGGCGCGCGCGACGAGTCAAGGCTGCCGCGTCGCCGTGCCGATCGCCCGGCGGGCGATCTCGAGAGTGAGAGACGAGCGATGCCCGAAGTCATCTTCACCGGCCCGGCCGGCCGCCTGGAAGGCCGTTATCAAGCCCCCAAGAAGCGCGGTGCGCCGATCGCCATCATCCTGCACCCGCACCCCCAGTTCGGGGGTACGATGAACAATCAAATTGTGTACAACCTTTTTTACACCTTCGCCAATCGCGGTTTCGCAGCCCTGCGTTTCAATTTCCGCGGGGTCGGCCGCAGCCAGGGCTCCTTCGATCACGGCTCGGGCGAGCTGTCGGATGCCGCCGCCGCCCTCGACTGGGTGCAGTCGGTCAACCCCGAGGCGAAGTCCTGCTGGATCGCCGGCGTGTCGTTCGGCTCGTGGATCGGCATGCAGCTCCTGATGCGCCGCCCCGAGATCGAGGGCTTCATCTCCATCGCCGCGATGGCGAACCGCTACGACTTCACCTTCCTGGCCCCCTGCCCCTCCTCCGGCCTGTTCGTGCACGGCTCCGAGGACCGGGTGGCGCCCGCCCGCGAGGTCATGCCGGTGATCGAGAAGGTGAAGACCCAGAAGGGCGTCATCATCGAGCACCAGATGGTCGATGGCGCGAACCACTTCTTCGACGGCAAGGTCGAGGAACTGACACAGACGGTGGACACCTATCTCGACAAGCGCCTGGGCAAGCGCGAGGAGGCGGCCTGACCGAACCGGTCCCGCGCCTTGACGGGGGGAGCCCCGGAGGAATAGGGCGCGGACTTCGGAATTGAGACTCACCTTCGCAGGTCTGATGTCAGATAGCCCGTCCGATCAACCCGTGGTGCTCCTGGTGGAGGATGACGGCCTCCTGCTGATGGAGGCCTCTGACACCCTTGCGGATGCGGGCTTCACCGTCGTCGAGGCGACGCACGCCGACAAGGCGCTGAAGGTCCTGGAGAACCGTGACGATGTCGGCGTCCTGATGACCGACGTCGACATGCCGCAGGGTTCGATGGACGGTTTCGCCCTCGCCCGCCTCGTGGCGTATCGCTGGCCGTCGATCCCCGTTCTTGTGGTGTCGGGCATGGGTACGCCCGGTCCCAACGACATGCCGGAGGGCGCCCGGTTCATTCCGAAGCCCTACGAGCCGACCACCCTGGTCCGAACCCTGCAGGCCTTCCTCCGCCGCGCGGCGTGACGCACGGATCCGCTCGGGCTGACGCCCCGGTCCGGGCATCGAACACCCGACCGAGAGCCATGACGGATCAGAACCGACCGCACCGTTTCGCGACCCGGGCCATCCATGCCGGCGCGGCGCCGGACCCCGCCACGGGCGCGCGGGTCCAGCCGATCTACTTCACCAACGGCTTCGTGTTCGACTCGACCGAGCAGGCGGCGGACATCTTCGCCGGCCGGCGGACAGGCTTCTCGTATTCCCGCGGCTCGAACCCCACCGTCGCCGCGCTGGAACGTCGCATCGCCGATCTCGAGGGCGCGAAGGCCGGCGTGGCGGTGTCTTCAGGACAGTCCGCCATGCAGCTGGTCCTGATGACGCTGATGAAGAGCGGCGACGCCTATGTCGCATCGCCGCGCCTGTTCGGCGGGTCACTCGGTCTGATGCGCCGCCTCGATGGGCGCTACGACCTGAAGCCCCGCTTCGCACGCGGCATGGCCCCGGAGGATTTCGAGGCGGCCATCACCCCGGACTGCCGGGCCATCTTCTGCGAATCGATCGTGAATCCCTGCGCGTCGGTGGTGGACCTCGATGGGATCGCCGCGGTGGCGCGGCGCCACGATCTCCCGCTCGTCGTAGACAATACCCTGGCCTCGCCGGCCCTGATCCGACCGATCGAGCACGGCGCCGACATCGTCTGGCACTCGACCTCGAAGTTTCTGAGCGGCTCCGGCCAGACCATCGGCGGCGTGATCTGCGACGCCGGCCGCTTCGACTGGGAAAAGGCCGGCGGCTACAACCTGATCACCGAGCCCTGGCCGGACTATGACGGCCTCGTCCTGACCAAGGCCTTCCCCGAAACCCCGTTCGCGGCCGCCTGCCGGTTCTTCGGCCTGCGCGACCTCGGGCCCGGCCTGTCGCCGATGAACGCGTTCCTGACGCTCATGGGCATCGAGACCCTGCCGTTGCGCATGGAGCGGCACTGCGCAAATGCGCGGGCGGTCGCGGCCTTCCTCAAGGACCATCCGGCGGTGGATTGGGTGAGCTATCCGATGCTGCCGGGACAGCCCGGGGAGGACCTCGCCCGGCGCTACACGCCGAACGGGCCGGGCTCGATCTTTACCTTCGCCCTGAAGGGCGGCGAGCCGGCGGCCCTGACGTTCATCGCCGCCCTGGAGCTGATCTCGCACCTCGTGAACATCGGCGAGATCAAGTCGCTGGCGATCCACCCGTCCTCGACCACCCACCGGCAGTTGCCGGAACACGAGAAGGCCGCCGCGCAGGTCGGGCCCGAAACCGTTCGCCTCTCCATCGGATTGGAGGACGAGGCCGACCTGATCGCCGATCTCACGCAGGCCTTGGACCGGCTGGGCTGAGCGGGACGCTCGCGTCCGAAGGGCGTGCGGCCCCTCTCCTCATCCGCCGCGACCGCAGCGAACCACGGCAATGCGCGCTGGCCGTCATCGCCCTGCTGGATTGCCGCGCTCCGGTCGCGAAGACGGCGACGGCGAGACCTCCCGAAGGACCTGACCTCTCGCGTTCGATCCTCGTCCGGTCCAGAGAGGAAGCCTGCCCCTCTGGATCGTCGCCGGGCCGCCGAGCCTCCGCTCAGCGCCGCCGTTCCAGGATCGACACGTAGTTGGCGACCGCCGCGCCGCCCATGTTGAAGATCCCGGCGAGTTCCGCACCGGGTACCTGCATCTCGCCGGCCTCGCCCATGAGCTGGAGGCAGGCCATCACGTGCATCGACACGCCGGTGGCGCCGACCGGATGGCCCTTGGCCTTCAGGCCGCCGGACGGGTTGATCGGCAGCCGCCCGCCCTTCTCGGCCAGGCCCTCGCGCACCACGCGGTAGCCCTCGCCGGGGGCTGCGAGGCCCATCGCCTCGTACTCGATCAGCTCGGCGATGGTGAAGCAATCGTGGGTCTCCACGAAGGAGAGGTCCTCGTTGGCGATCCCGGCCTGCGCGCGGGCCTTCTCCCAGGCCATCCGCGCGCCCTTGAACTCCGCCGGGTCGCGGCGGGACAGCGGCAGGATGTCGTTGACGTGGGCCCGGGCGCGGAAGCCGATCGCCCGCTCCAGACCCTCCGCCGTCTCGGCATCCGCCACCACCAGGGCCGCCGCGCCGTCCGAGATCAGCGAGCAGTCGGTGCGCCGCAGGGGAGCGGCCACGTAGGGGTTCTTCTCCGAGACTCGGTTGCAGAAGTCGAAGCCGAGATCCTTGCGCAGCTGCGCGTAGGGATTGCCGACGCCGTTGCGGTGGTTCTTGGCGGCGATCCGGGCCAGCTCCTCGCTGCGGTCGCCGTAGCGCTGGAAATAGCCCGCCGCGATCCGCCCGAACACGCCGGCGAAGCCGCCCTCGATGTCGGCCTCCTCCTTCCGGTAGGAGGCGCCCAGGAGGATGTCGCCGGTCTCGGCGACGGTCTTGGCCGTCATCTTCTCGGCGCCGATCACAAGGGCCACGTGGCCGCGGCCGCTGTCGACGAAGTCGAGGGCCGCGTAGAGGGCCGCCGACCCGGTGGCGCAGGCGTTCTCCAGATGGGTCGCCGGGGCGTGGGCGAGGCCGGGCCGATTCACCGCCACCAGCGCGCCCTCGAAGCCCTGCTTCGAGAAGCCGGTGTTCATCGAGCCCACATAGATGCCGTCGACCTGGGATTCCTCGACGCCGGCATGGGCCAGCGCCTCGCCCGAGACCCGGGCGATCAGCCCTTCGACATCCGGCTCCTCCAGCTTGCCGAAGGATGTGTGGGCCCAGCCCACGATGCAGGCGCGCGTCATCCGGTGACCTCCCGAGTCTTGCGCGGACGATGGGCCCGCCGTGGCCGGCGATCAAGACGTGCCGACGGCTCTTCGGAGCTTACTGTCCGCATGAGTGTCCTTCACGCAGGTCGCTTTCAGCGCAGGTGGAACGCGATCCACGCGACCCCGGCCAGCACCAGCGCGGTCAGCAGACCCTGGGCGAATGCGCGCTGGCGGTTCCTCACCGGTGGAACAGCTCCGGATGGCGTGCCCGGAGCGCGAGGATCAGGGTGAGCGTTTTCAGGTCGGTGATCTCGGCGCGGTCGGCCCGGGCGGCGAGCTCGGCCAGCGGGATCTCGACGACCCGGATGTTCTCGTGCTCGCCCTCGGCCCCGCCGCCCGGCTCGGCCCGATCCGCCAAGCCGTAGATCGCGAGGTACAGGTGGATCTTCTCGGTGGTGAGGCTCGCGCAGGAATAGGTGGCGCCGACGAATTCCAGGGCGTGCAGGCGCAGGCCCACCTCCTCCATCGCCTCCCGGCGGGCATTCTCCTCCGGGCTGCCGTCATCGATCAGGCCGGCCGGGGCTTCCAGCTGGACCTGCTCGCCGGCCGCGAATAGCGGCGGGACCCGCAACTCGCGCACGAGCGTCGCGACCCGCCGCTCCGGGTCGTAGGGCAGGATCCCCACCGAGTTGCCGTGATCTTCGATTTCCCGCTCGACCACGGCGCCGTCAGCGAGGCGCACCTGCGCGATGCCGAACCGGCTCCAGCCCTCGTGGAGGAAGCGGATGTTCAGGATCTCGGCCTTCATGCGCACTCCCATCTCTGATCGCCCTACACGGAAGCGTGTCTTCGGGTTCCGGGAACGCGGGCGCCCGCCGTGACGTTCGGTCGGTCATGCGCATGGCCACGCTTCCGCGGGGCGCGCTCCGGTCAGGATCGATGCGGGCAGGACCGATCAGCGGACTCAGAAGGCGCTCGGGGCGTGATGGCCTCGCGATCTGGGTCGCCCTAGCACTGACCTACATGGTCTTTGCCGGCTCGGTGAGCGTGAACGAGGGACTCGCCGCCCTCGTCTGCGCCAGCCTCGGGACGCTGTGGTGGTGGGGCGTCGGCCGGCGCGGCGGCGTGCGGTTCCGCTTCGACCGGGGGACGCTGCGGCCGATCTGGCGGGCCCTGCGCGGCTTGCCCCGCGAGACCGTTCAGGTGGGCGGCCAGCTGGTGAGGGCCCTGCGCGGCGGCGCCGGCGGCGGGACGACCCGCGAGCGGAGCGCCTCCGACTTCGCCTGGGCGACGCCCGACGGTGCGACGGCGCCGGCCGCGCGGGCCGTCGGACTGCTCGCCGCCTCGCTCGCCCCCGACAGCTACGTCCTCACCCTCGACCGCGATCACGGAACGGTGGTGACGCACGGCCTGGAGGAGGCGCGATGACGGTCTGGACGGCCGCCATCCTGGCGCTGCTGCCGCCGCTCGCCGTTGCGGCGGCTTTGGCGTGGCGGGGCCGGCCCGGCCAGCGCTTCGCCGCCTACCAGCTCGCCGGCAGCGTCACGGTCCTGATCCTGACGCTTATGGCCTTCGCCACGGACCAGGCTTCGATCACCGACCTCGCCCTCACCCTGGTTCTGCTCAACCTGCCCGGCACGATGCTGCTCGCCGTCTTCCTGGAGCGCTGGATATGAGCGTCGTCATCGGTGTCCTGCTGGTCCTCGCGGTGGCGGTGACGTGGCTCGCCGCGCTCGCCCTGTGGCGCCTGCCGCGGGCCCTCGACCGGCTGCACGCGCTGGCCTTCCTCAACGTCGCGGCCTCAGTCCTCGTCACCATGGCGGCGTTCCTCGCCGACGGCGTCTCCGGGCGCTCGCTCAAGATCCTGGTGATGATGGTGGTGTTCCTCGCCTGGGCGGCGGTGCTGTCGCACGTCTCCGGCCGGGCCGTGCTGATGCGCGAGGGCCGCTCGGCATGACGGCGATCCTGCCGCTGCTGTTCCTGTTCGCCGCGATCTCGGGCACTGCCGTGGTCCTCGTGCGCGATCCCGCCCGGCAGGTCTTCGCCATCGCGGTCAACGGGCTCGTCCTGGCGATCCTGTTCGACGCCCTTCAGGCGCCCGACGTCGCCCTGTCCGAGCTGGCGGTCGGCACTGCGGCCGTCCCGCTCCTCTTCCTCGTGGCGCTCATGGCGGTGAAGACCCAGCCGCCCGAGGAGGATTCGTGAGCCCGAACGCCCGGATCGTCCTTCTGGCCCTCGCGGGCCTCGCCCTGCTCCCCGGCGCGGCGGCGGTGATCGCCGGCTTGCCGCCCTTCGGATCGACGATCGCGCAGTATGGCGAACGCATCAACGCGGTCGCCCCCGAGGCGCGGCACGTCGCCAACATGGTCAGCGCCATCAACTTCGACCTGCGCGGCCTCGACACCCTCGGCGAGGAGTTCATGCTGCTCGCGGCGATCACCGGCACGGTGGTGCTGCTGCGCGGGCGGCGCGGCGAGGGCAACACCGAGCGCGCCATGCGCCGGCCCGGCCGCGCCGTGATCCCGCGCTCGGAGGCCGTCGTGCTCGCCTGCCGGATCGCCGGCCCGCTCACCGCGCTGTTCGGCCTCTACGTCGTGCTGCACGCGACCGTGACGCCGGGCGGCGGCTTCCAGGGCGGCGTCATCCTCGCCTCCGGGACCCTGCTGATCTATCTCGGCGAGGGCTATGCCGGCTGGCGCGACGCCATCCGCAGCCACTGGCTCGACGCCCTGGAGGGCGGGGGCGCGCTGCTCTTCGCCCTGTGCGGGCTGGCGCCGATGCTCACCGGCGCCGCCTTCATGCAGAACATCCTGCCGCTCGGCACCTTCCGCGACCTGTTCTCGGGCGGCCTGATGCTCGTCGAGAACCTCGGCGTCGCCCTGGCGGTGACGGGCGGCTTCACGCAGCTCTTCCTGGAATTCATGGAGGAGACCCGCGAGGCGCGCGAGCCCGAGGAACCGGGGGAGGAATCCGCGTGAGTGTTCTCCCCTACGCGGTTGCCGCCTGGCTGTTCGGGATCGGTCTCTACGGCATCGCCACGAGCCGCAACTTCATCCACCTCGTGGGTTGCCTCGGCGTCTGCCAATCGGCGACCTACGTGCTCCTGCTCGGCCTCGGCTATCGCTGGGGCAGCATCGCGCCGATCTTCTACGACCACCCGCCGGGAACGCCCGCCGTCGACCCGGTGATGCAGGCGCTGGTGCTCACCGACATCGTGGTCGGCGCAACGCTCACCGCGCTTCTCCTCGTCCTGACGATCCAGGCCTACAAGCGCGGCGGCAGCCTGGACCCGGAGAAGCTCCGGCCGATGCGCGCGGGCGGCCAGTCCGGGCGCGATCGGGGATCGAACCGGGTGGGCGATGGGGAGCGGAAAGCCTCGTGACCGCTTTTCCCGCCGCCCTTCTCCCGCTACCGGTCGCCATCCCGCTCGTGATCTGCGCGGCGATGCTGGCGACCGCCCATTTCCTGCCAGGCCGCCTCCCCGACATCCTGGCGACGCTGGCGGCCTTGAGCGTCGCGGTGCTCTGCGGCGTCATCGCCGTGCATGCCGCCGACGGGCCCCTGGTCTACTGGTTCGGCGGCTGGGAGCCGCGCGACGGCGTCCATCTCGGAATCGGCTTCTCGGTGGACGAGGCCAGCGGCTGGGTCGCGGCCTTCATCGGCCTCCTCTACGCCCTGACCTTCGTGTTCGCCTGGGGCTTCTTCGATCGCACCCACGGCCACTTCCACATCCTGATGCTGCTGTTCCTGGCCGCCATGGTCGGGTTCTGCTTCACCCGCGATATGTTCAACCTGTTCGTGTGGTTCGAGGTGATGAGCGTCGCGGCCTTCGCGCTGACGGCCTACCATCTGGCGGAATCGTCGCTGGCAGGTGCCATCAACTTCACCGTGGTCAACAGCCTCGCGGGCTTCCTGATGCTCGGGGGCATCGGGCTGATCTACGCCCAGACCGGCACGCTCGATTTCGAGGGCATCGCGGCCGCCGTGGCGCGAGGCGGCCGCGATCCGGTGGTGGCCGGAGCCTTCTGCCTCGTGGCGTCCGCCCTGATGATCAAGGGCGCGATCGTGCCGTTCCAGTTCTGGCTCGCCGACGCCCACGCGGTGGCGCCGAGCCCGGTCTCGGTGATCTTCTCGGGGGCGATGGTCTCGCTCGGGCTGTTCGGCCTCGCGAAGGTGAGCGCCGTCGTGTTCGGCGGCTCCGATCAGGTTCGGCACGCCCTGCCCGCGCTCCTCATCGGGCTGGGCAGCTTCACCGCCTTGTTGGGCGGCTGGATGGCCCTGCTGCAGCGCCACCTGAAGCGGATGCTCGCCTTCTCGACGATCTCGCATGCCGGGATCATGCTCACCGGCCTCGGGGCCCTCTCGGTGGACGGGACCGGCGGTATGCTGGTCTACGTGGTGGGCCACGGGCTGGTGAAGGGGGCCCTGTTCATGATCGCCGGCATCCTGCTCGCGACCCAGGCCAGCATCGACGAGATCGCCCTGCGGGGGCTCGGACGGGGGATCTGGCCCGCCGGGATCGCCATGGGTCTGGCCGGGCTGCTGCTCTGCGGCCTCCCGCTCGGCGTGCTCGATCAGGGCACGCGCCTGGTCCAGGGCGCGCTGGCACAGCAGGGGCACGGGATCGCGCTGGCGGCCGGCGCCATCGGCGCGGCCCTGACGGGGGCGGCGGTGCTCCGGGCGGCAGGACGCATCTTCCTGGGCCTGGGGCCCGATCCCGGCGACGAGGCCGGGGCACCGAGCGAGGACGAGCGCGAGAAGGCCAATCGGCCGCTCTGGCTGATGCTGGCGCCCTGCTGCGTTCTGCTCGCCCTCGACGTCGGTGTGCCGGCGGGCCTGATCGAGCACGCCCTTCCGCGGGCGGCGTCGGCCTTCCTGCACCGGCCGGCGGTGGAGACCCTCGCGGAGGGACCGGGCTGGTTGCCATGGATTTCCGTGGTCGCCGCGCTGGCGGGTGCCGGCTACGGGCTGTTCCGGAGACGCCTGCCGGCGCTGGTGGTCCGGCCGGTGAGCGCGACGCAATCGGCGCCGACCCGTGCGCTGGAGGTGCTGCACAGCGGCCTGATCGGCGACTATGTGGCGTGGCTCGGGGTCGGCGTGGCGGTGGTCGCGGGCGTGCTGGCCTTGGCGTGACCATGAGCAACCGGACGCGGACGAACCTGATCGGCCGCGCCCATCAGGGGTAGGTTGTCCGTGTCGAACCAAGCCAGCGGTTCCCGTTTCCGACACGCGCTGCTGCTCGGCCTCAGCCTCGTTCTCGTCGCTGGCGGCATCGGAATGATCGTCACGGGGGCGGACGGTGGCGTCGCGACGACAGCGTTCTTCGGGGTCTGTGCGGCGGTCTCCGTCTGGCACATGCGGCCCGGGTTGCTGGAATCGGAGACCCGCTCGGCGGAGACCGTGCTCGCGCATTATCCCGGTCCGGTGGTTCTACGGGCCTCGGTGAAGAAGATCCTGTTCCTCGCCGCCCTCTCGGCCGTCTTCGGTGGGGTCATGGTCTGGATGCTGATGCACGAGGCGCCGTCGGTGACGATGCGGGTGCTGCTCTGGCCGGGTGTCGTGCTGTTCCTGGGCGGCCTGCCGGTCCTGATCCTCGTGGCGATCCGGGGTTCGTCGCTGTATCTCGACGGGACGGGCTTGGCGATCGTGCATGCCGGCCGGTCGCGGCGCATGTCCTGGCACGACGTCAGCGGCTTCACAGCGGTGACCGTGAAGGGCACGATGCAGCGGATGGTCGTGTTCGACGATGCGCGCGTCGGAGAGGGCCGCCTCGTCGCCCTGAACCGCCAGCTCACCGGGCGTGGAGCCGGGCTGCCGGACAGCTACGGTTTGGACCCCGACGCCCTCGCCGCTCTGCTCACGGCTTGGCGCCGTCGGGCGGTTCAGGACGAACCGATCGGACCGTGAGGAGTCTCCGCCGGAAACCGTCCGAGGGCATCGGAGCCAGCGCCGTGATCGACGCACTGTGCGCCTCACCGGATCCATCGTCGGCGCCGCCCGGACGGGCGGCGCGGGCCCGGCGCCGGTATCGCCGCGCCGATCCCGAGCATCGCCGATATCGAGCAGGCCCTCACGGCAGCGCTCCAGCCGCGGAACGCGATCAACATCGCGCCGAGGCGCAGGGCAACGACCGCTTCGCGCCGCGGATCCGGCTTTTCATCCCCCAGGGCGCGGATCCCGGAAGGGCCGCCCCGTCCGCGTTTATTCGTCAGCGATGATGCAGTGTGGTCATACGAGATAGGCGGTATTCGGCGATCCAGATCAATGCCGACCACGCATGACCGTGTAAAGGTGCGCCTATCGCTGGCAGATTGATTCGGGCGTCAGTGGCCGAGAGTAGAGCGTGCTCCCGCCCCTTTACTGTGGAGCGCCCCATGCCGCGGTACTTTTTCGATATCAGCAACCGAAGCTTCCATCGCGACGAGGAAGGCAGCGACTGCGCTAATTTTGAGGCGGCCCGCGCTCTCGCGATGCGAAGCCTGCCCGAGATCGCACGGTTCGCGATCCCGGGCGACGGGGACAACCAAGCCTTCGTTGTCCTGGTCCGCGATGAGGCTGGAACCGTCGTCTACACGGCGACGCTCACCTTCGCGGGAGTCCGGCTCAACGACGCCGCGAGTTCGCTCGGCCCTTGGCCTTCACCGGCGTCCTGATCTGTCCCACGGCGGCATCGAAATCGGTCTGATCCTCGCCGGCGCCAGCGTCACCCGCGGCTTCGATGCACCGGCGGCGCTGTAACTCGGGTGTCAGCGTCTTGGCCTCAAGCCGCTCGGCGTATGGGCATGGCTCATCGTTGGTGAGATCGGACACTCCCCCGTCCCGTGAGCAGATCGGGGCGGGGCCGCGCGGATCCTGACGGGATCGCCTTGGGGATCGGGCCATCGATCGTGAAGAGGACCGGGATGAGCTTCGCGCTCAACGTCCGATCTGTTCGCGAGCGGAAGCTGATGCGGCCGAGCTGTCACCAGCACACCGTCCGGCTCGGAAAATTCCACGACGAAGCGCGCACCATCATCATGCATGCTGACGATCGTGCCTTCCGTGCCCGCGGCGATGCGGTCGCCGTCATCGCTGATCGCGTCGACGCGCAGTACCACGTCATCGAGGTCCCGGAAGCTCGACGCAGGCTCGGTCTGCCGAGCACGATAGGCGTCCTCGAGCGACATCGACCAAATCTGGCGCACGAACGAGCCAAGCACAAACCACGCGATAAGCTCTTGTCAGAAGCTCAAGGTTAGCGCAGCGGCGCGATCACGACGTTCTTCTCCCTCCGTCTGCCATTCTCCGCCCGATGACGGTCTATTAAGTCTGCGCCCCTTAACCCGGCCGTCATGTCCGACCTCCCGCCCGCCGTCGCGTCCTGGCGCGACCAGATCGAGCGCCTGTCCGAGCACGCCTCGCCGTGCCGGTATCTCCTGCCGGCGAAGTGGGCGGCGATGCGGGCGAGCGCGCTGGCCTTCCTCGACCAGTTCGGCGCCGAGGCGCATCGGCTCGGCTGGACCGCGCCGCAACTGTTCGGGGTCCATCCGGAGCACGGATTCCTGCGCGTGGAATATGCCGGCGCCCTGATGGTCAACGACAGCCGGGTCACCGGCGTCGAGCCCGACCGGGTCGTGTTCGACCGCTTCTCCGGCTACCGGACCAAGCCGGGTCAGACCTGGGGACCGCCGGTCTGGGAGTTCGCGGCCAAGGGGCGCGGCTGATCCCGCCTGTGATCTGCGAGGATGTCGGGGGCAACCGCGCGGTTAGCCGACGCAGGTTGTTGCGCCGGCCAAGCCATTAACGCGTCAGGCCTTTTCGCGGCGCATGGTGCGGGCATGTCCCATTGCGCCACGAGCCTGCCATGCACTTCGAGATCCGCGCCACCGGCCGCCACCTCTGGACCTGGGTGTTGCTCGACGCGACGCAGATGACGGTCCTGGAATCGGACCGCACCTTTCCGTCCGAGACCCAGGCCTCGGCGGCCGCGCTGGCCTTCGCGAAGCTCGTGAACCGGGCTGGCCAGACGCTGACCGCGGGATCGTCAGGCGGCCTGATCTAGACGCGGACTCACTTTCGGCGCGGGCGGAGCGGCCCGTAGAACCCGCTCCATTCCAGGCCCAGGGCCTGCGCTCGCGCGGCCAACACGCCGGGCACCGACATCAGGCTCATCTCCGGCGACGCCAGGATGGCCGGGTCGTGCAGGAGAAGCCCGACCTGTCGTCCCCGCCACCAGAACAGCCCGAACAGCAGGGCGAGCGTCAGAAGCAAGCCCCAGGTCACGAGGCCTTGCCCGAAGATGGAGAGGCCATAGGGTGGTGCGAGGGCCGTACTGAGCCACGACAGGCCGATGCCGACGATCGGCAACAGGATGAGGAAGCCCAGCAGTTCCAGGTGCAGCCGCCGGACCACGCGGAGGGCGGCGTTCAGGTCCTCGACCGACACGGCGTCGAGGGAGAGCCGTTCATCGCTCGCAGCCTGCCTCATGGAGCCTCCTCCTTGGATGCTGCCTTCGACCGTGGGGCGGCATCGTTCTCGGACGCACTGGCTTGTGAGAGTCCCCGAGCCCCCCAGTTGCCGGACCGCCGGTCGGCGGCATGCTCGGCCACGTGCTGCTTCTTCGTGGCGGTCCGCAGGCCGAGACAGGCGATGGCCTGGGCGCGGGCCGATATCATCCGAGCGCGGTTCTCTCATAAGCCGATGCCCAGACAGCCGAAATCGGCCGCCATTCACATTCGTCCACCGGTTGCGAAGATCAGAAGCGCGGGCGCCTTGAAGCTTCCCCCCGCCTCAGGCTTGTTCTGCGTTCGTTCGCAAGCGGAGGAGCACCAGAATGGGGCGCCTGGGCAACGTCCAGCCTGGTCGGGTCTACGTCGACTGCGCGCCCTGCAAGCGCTCGGGACGCTACACCGTGGCCAGCCTGATCGATCGCTACGGCGCCGACGTCCCGACGGTGGATCTGCTCCGCCACCTGACGGCGTCGTGCCGCTACCAGCGCCGGCCCGGGGCTGCGCCCGCGCGGAAATACGAGCGCCTCTGCCTCGCCGCGATCACGCTGCCGCCGCCGGCGAAGCAGATCCCGCCGGTGCCGCCTGGGGTGCCCTACACGATCGAGGTCTGGCGCGACGCCGGCGGCAACGTCGCGCTGCACCTCGCCACCATCTACCCGCTGTCGATGGCGCTCGCCGCGTTCGAGGCTGCCTGCCGAGAATGGCCGACCCATGAGGTCACGCTGCGGGACCGGGCCCGGATCGTGCGGAAGCGTGAGGTGCCGCCACGGGTCGACGGCGCCTTACCGTCTTGAGCCTCCCGGTCCCGCGGTCGAACCGACTCGCGCGCTCCGCGACGGACGGCCTTACGGCGGCCCGCGCTGGAGCGGACGACCGCAGAGGCAGAAGCGGCAGCGACGGGCGGTGTTAAGCTACCATGGCCCGTGACGCCTCACGCACCAGCCGCGTTGAGGAGTCGACCTCCTGGGTCGAGGCGGCGATCACGCTCACATTGCGGCTGATCTCCCCTACGGCCTGGGTCATGGCCTGCATGTTGATGGACATCTCCTGGGCGACCGCAGCCTGCTGCTCAACGGCCGTCGAGATGGCCGAGGAGATCTCGTTGACCTCTCCGATCGTCTGCCCGATGCCCGCGATGGCGGTGGCGGCCTGATTCGCAGCGTCCTGCGCCTGCGCGATCTGGCTGCTGATGCTCTCGGTCGCCTTCGCGGTCTGGGCCGCGAGGGATTTCACCTCGGTGGCCACCACGGCGAAGCCCTTGCCGGCCTCGCCGGCCCGGGCGGCCTCGATCGTCGCGTTCAGCGCCAGCAGGTTCGTCTGCCCGGCGATCGTGTTGATCATCTCGACCACCTCGCCGATGCGCTGGGCGGCGGAGGCGAGGCCGGCGACCACTGTCGAGGTGGCGACCGCCTGCTCGACGGCCCGCCCCGTGACCTGCAGCGCGCGGTTCACCTGGGCGCTGATCTCGCCGACCGAGGCGGCAAGCTCCTCGGACCCGGCGGCGACACTCTGGGTGTTGCCTGAGGCCTGCGCGGCCGCGCTTGCCGCGCTCACCGCCTGCTGCGACGCATGAGAGATCGAGCCGCTGATGACGTCGAGGTCGCGGTCGACGCCCCGGTGGATTTCGGCCCGCCGCAGCCGCTCGGCCACGGCCTCGGTGATGTCGGTGGCGAACTTCACCACTTTCACGAGGCGGCCCGCGGCGTCGCGGACCGGGTTGTAGGTGGCCTGGATCCAGGCCTCGCGGCCGCCTTTGCCGATGCGCTTGTACTCCGCCTGCTGATACTCGCCGCTCCGGAGCCGGTCCCAGAAGGCCCGGTAGGCCGCGGTATCGCGGTCTGCCGCATCGACGAACATCGCATGGTGCTTGCCCTTCACCTCGTCGAGGCTGTAGCCGACCACCGCGAGGAAGTTCTCATTGGCGGTGATGATCGTCCCGTCGAGGTTGAATTCGATGATCCCTTGCGAGCGGTCGAGGGCGTTCAGCTTGCTCTCGAAATCGGCGTTGCGCAATTTCTGCGCTGTGATGTCCGTGGCGCATTTGAAGACGCCGTAGGGTTTGCCGTTGCGCCCGATGAGTGGGGTATAGCTCCCCTGAATCCAGACTTCGCGGCCGCCCTTGCCGATGCGCTTGTATTCAGATGTCTGATGTACACCGCTGCGCAGAGCGTCCCAGAACGCCTTGTAGGCTGCGCTCTCGCGCTCGACCGGGTCGACGAAGATGGAGTGATGCCGCCCCTTGATGTCGTCCAGTCGGTAGCCGAGGATCGACAGGAAGTTGGCGTTGGCGGTGACGACCTTTCCGTCGAGATCGAATTCGATCAGTGCGTGAGAGCTGTCGAGCGCATTCAATTTCGCGTGATGGCTGGGACGGAGAGACAGCATCTTAACCTGCTTTTAATATCGACGTTTCTATGCCAATTCTTTCATAAACTAATAAAATATCAGTAAACTTTCTTTAAGTGTAGACTTTTCGAGAAGGATTGAACTCCGCATTTTCTACTTTAAGTTGATTCGTCTCGTATTCTCGTATTGCTGCCGGCTGGCCATCTGCTGCTGGTTATGTAATTTCCGATCGCTTGCGGCTCAGAGAGATAAATTTCGATAACTATCCCCGCGAATTCGACGAGATCACCGCGGTCTGCAGTAGTAGATCCAGTCATTGAGATGCGCTGGCTCAAGACATGACGATGCCAGCTGGTCGCGAGATTGCGACTACGCGGCCGCCGGTCGCGCTGTGGTGCGAGGCGTCCATTCAACTGCCGCCCGCGCAGCCTTGATATTCTCCCGCGTGTCACCGAGGCGGGTCGAAAGCAGCCTTGTTACATGACGCCGCGGGGCTCGCATCAAGAGAGGCGGGAGCAGCCCTCGCGAAGCGCCACGGGATCGCGGTCCGCTGCTTCTGGCTGATGGCTGGGCCTTTGGCCTCCAGGCGCGCCGGCTTGTCGGCGATCAGCGCCTCGGTCGCCCAGGTGTGCGTACGGAGGGACGCGACGAGATCGGCGCCCAGCCTTCGCGAGCGGATACGATTCGGTGACGAGCTCGGCCGGCACCGCATCGACGGTGGCGTCGATGTCCTGGCCGCTGACCACGGCGGCCTAGCGCAGCTCGGAGATGGTCGAGTTGTTCGCCATGCTGCCTGCCATATGCATGCCGGGCCGGTCATTCGGTCAGCAAGCGCAGGGCTAAGTGGTGGTGCCGCAAGAGGGATTCGAACCCCCGACCCCCTCATTACGAAACATGAGTTACCCAGCAAATTAGTTGACAGGACTGCTTACCGGCCCGCAGAAGCGTCGATCTGTGAGGGGTTTGTGTGCGCGTACCCTCTCATTATGCGGACGGGACCGACCGCTCGGTTCGTCCCCGCTGCTTACTATGTGCTTACCGGACAGCGATGCGCCTCACGAACCAGTCTGCCCTTGCCGTTCGGCTTCCCGCCGGGCGCGATCGGATCGTGGTGTTTGACGATGATCTTCCCGGGTTCGGGCTGAGCCTGAGCAAGGGCGGGTCCCGCATGTGGGTCGTCCAGTACCGGAACGCGCTCGGTCAATCGAAGCGGGAATCGCTGGGCAAGGTCGGCCTGCTGTCCGCGTCCGATGCGCGCCGCGCCGCCGGCGAACGGCTGGCCCGGGCCAAGCTCGGCGAGGACCCGCACGCCGAGAAGGTGAAGGCCAAGGCTCGGGCGGCGGTCACGTTCGGCGCCGTGGTCGAGCCGTACCTGGAAGCGGTCGGGCCCGGCCTCCGGCCAGCCTACCTCGCCGAGGCCGGCCGCTACCTGCGAACGACCTGGAAGCCGCTGCACAAGCTCCCGCTGCACACCGTCGGTCGCCCCGAGATCACCGAGCACCTGACCAAGATCCGGAACGAGACCGGGCCGCACGCGGCGAACCGAGCTCGAGCCGCGCTGTCGGCGCACTTCGCGTGGCTGGTTGGGACGGGCAAGGCCGAGACGAACCCGGTCATGGGCGTGCCGAAGCCCGCGCCCGAGGTCCGCCGCGCCCGGGTGCTGTCGGAGGACGAGATCGCTCGGGTGCTGAAGGCCTGCCGCGACGATGACTTCGGACGGGTCGTGCGCCTGCTGCTGCTCACCGGCCAGCGCCGCGACGAGGTCGCCGACATGGCATGGACCGAGGTGGACTTAGCTGCGGGCCTCTGGTCGCTGCCGGGCGAGCGCGTGAAGAACGGGCAGGATCACGACGTGCCGCTGTCGGCCCCTGCCCTGCAGATCCTCGCCGGGACGGAGCGCATCGAGGGGCGACCGCTGGTGTTCGGCCAAGGCGACGGTGGATTCCAGGGGTTCTCCCGGGCGAAGGCGGCGCTCGACAAGCGCTCCGGCGTCACCGGTTGGCGGCTGCACGATCTGCGCCGCACGGCCGCCACGGTCATGGGCGACCGCCTGAAGGTACTCCCGCACGTGATCGAGGCCGTGCTGAACCACATCTCCGGCCACAAGGCGGGCGTGGCCGGCATCTACAACCGGGCGCTCTACGCCACGGAGAAGCGCGAGGCCCTAGACGCGCTCGGCGCCTATCTCGCAGGCCTTAAGCCAAGCGTCGAGATCGCCGCGGCGGATCCCGAGCCGGCGCTCGCTAAGCCGAAGAAGCGTCGGGCCGCGGCCGTCCTTGCACATCCGGCGAAGCGTCGCGGCGCTGAGTCCTAGTTCCCGGGCGGCGACCTGAAACGGCACGACGTGGCGCGATGCGTCGGTCAAGAGCGTCCTCCATCGGTCTCGGATCGGTTGAGGGAAGGGGCGGATTTGGCGGCGAGCTGCGCCGCATTGCTTGGCGAGAGGCGCACGACATCGCCGCCGCGGTAGAAGATCCCGAACGAGGTCATCGGCAGCGGGCCGGCATAGGCCATCGCCTCGCCAGGCTGGCGCAGGCCGAACCAGCCGTTGGGCATGTTCGGGTCGACCTCGACCAGCATGCCGGAGACGCCGCCGAGCCAGCGCGGACGGGTGCCGCCGGGCATCACCTCGTCCAGCAGCTTCTTGCATGTATCCATGATTTCGGAGCCCGTGGGCGGCGGCTTGGTGGGAGCCGTGCTCGTGTTCAGAGTCAGCGGCCGATCCATCGCGACCGGCAACGTCGTACCGAGCAGGCGACGGCGAAAGGCGTCATGCATCGCCAGCCTCCTGGGTCAGGAGAGCAAGCTTCGCGGAGACGCGAACCGACGCCTCAATGGGTTTGTGCTTCGGCGTCGTCCATCCGGACTCGGCCCAGTAGGCATCGACGTGTGCCTGCGCCTCAGCCTCAGTGTCGAAGATCCGATCAGTCCAGAGCATCCCGCTACCGTTCGGGATGACCCAGGCGCGGCGGTGGAACGACAACAGGTTCTTAGCGGCCATCGCCTGCCTCCTGGTTTGCTTCTGGTGCGGGGGTGAGGGGATCGGGCATTGCCCCTGTCGGGGCCGGGCTCTCGCCTTCGGCCGGATCCTTCGGTTCCGGCGGCAGAGCCGCTTCGATCCCTAATGCGGCCCTCCCTCTGTCGCGCCGCCGGAAGCCCATCGCGCCGTTGCAGTCGTAGATGTCGTGCTCGTCGGCCCAGGCAGCGAACAGCGTCCCCTCCGGCCACTGGATCGGGCCCCGCATGCCGTCGGCGAACCACTCCCGCACGGCGGCCAGCCCGCTCCCAATCTTGCACTCGGCCAGCACCAGCACGGCGACGCGCAAGGTCTCCATGTGCGCCGCGTCTTCCATGCGCGCGTCCATGGCGTCGGCGTATTCGGATCCAGCGCGCGCCTCGCCCTTCTCAGCCTCGCGGAGCCGAGCGCGGAGTTGGGCGGCTTCTTGCTCGGCGGCTTCGTTCAGGGCCCGAGCAACCGCGACCGTTGCCTCGGTGGTTCGTAGTTTCTGCTGGCAATCGGCTAAGAGCCTCTGCGTTGATCGAATGCGCTCCTGAAGCGCCGGAATGCTTGCGGCTTGCTCGCACCAGCGCTTAACGAGATCGATGTCCTCCTTTCGGCCGCGCACCTGATGGACGCCACAGCCGGAGAACCCGGACCAGTCTCGCATTGCCTCCTCGGCCGCACGGCCGGGATCGGTGGCGGGGCTCTCAAGCATCCGACGCCTCCTTGGTGGACGGGGACTCGGTGGGCGCGAACTCAGGCCACTCGGACACGTCGCCTTTGATCCAATCGCGGAGGAAGTCGAGGCGGTCGTAGTGATCGTCAATGGTCAGCGCGAATTTGATCGCGGCGATAGCTGCCCCGTTTGCGTCAATCTCTGCGCTGAACTTTGGGACCGTGACCCATTGGGAACTGCTGTTGAGCATGACCCAAGAGTTGTCCGGCAGCCGGCGGAAGTATGTCCCCGACCCGCAGCCTCGTGGGAATAATTCAGCCTCCTCGACCGTCATCGGAGGATCGCCTTCGGGCGTTGCGGAGGGCGGGGATGGGGGCGTTT
Organism: Methylobacterium sp. XJLW; assembly: GCF_003254375.1. Taxonomy (NCBI): domain Bacteria; kingdom Pseudomonadati; phylum Pseudomonadota; class Alphaproteobacteria; order Hyphomicrobiales; family Methylobacteriaceae; genus Methylobacterium; species Methylobacterium sp. XJLW. The sequence continues at coordinate 6,004,882 of NZ_CP016429.1, forward strand.
GGATGAACTCAGGCCACTCTGACGTGTCGCCGCTCAGCCAGCTCTGGAGGAACTCCAGCCGGTCGTAGTGATCATCGATCCCGACCGCGAACTTGATGGCCTCTCCCGCTCCCTTTTTTCCCGGTGTCGAGGCGAGAGCATCGTGCAAGCGCCGGACGAGGCCGGTCGTCAGCCTCATGCGGCCCTTGTCCTCAAGGTTGTACGCGGGGTCGTCCGGATACCCCGGCTCGCCGACACCTGGGCCATCGGCATTGATGGCATCGAACACGGCCTGGGCTGCTGCACGCAGATCCCCGCCCGCTCCGGCTGGGAGAGCCGAGCCAACCGGAAGCCAGCCGGTCCAGGTGCCCCGGAAGCCCCGGAAGCTCTCCTCGCCGTTGTAGTGGAGGATCGTGTCGTAGCAGCCGGCCTCTTCGTCGTCGCCGTGACCGAGCTTGATGGTGGCGACCCAGCCGTGAGGCATCGCGGCATTCGGCTTATGCTTGGCGATGATCGGAACGCCCGTGGGCGCGTCCTTCATCGGCAACCAGGTCCCGCCCGCTCCGGCTGGATCAGAAGGTGCGGGGGCGGATGCGATCAGAGCACGATAGGCGATCGGCAGGCTCTCACGCTCTGGACCGCGCTTTGCCCGCCCCTGATCCCATTCGGCAGCCGCATATGCGTCATATCCCGCCTTCAGCATCTCAGGCGTCGGCTCGCGCGGCACGAGAACCCAATCGCCCGGCCCTTCAGCGCCCGGTGCTTTGGTTGCGGAGGACATGGTCTCAGTGTCCTTTCCCTTGCGCAGCGAAACGCTCGCGGATGATGTTGCGGATGTCTCCGGCGATGGCGTCGAAGGCTGAGAGCGCTTGCGCCTCACCGATGCCCGGCAGGCTCAGCAGCGCGTCGGCCGTCAGCATCTCCAGGGCGCCGACGATGTCGTGGATGCTCTTGTCCCGCAGGATCCGGTTGCACTGCTGCCGGAGGATCTGGGACCGGTGCGGATCGGGCTGGCCGTCCATGGCCTCAGGCCTCCGAGGCGGGGAAGAGACGCTGCGCCTCGCGGAAGACCGGATGGGTCCAGTCGTCCTCATCTGAGACCGCGTCCATGCCGTTGAGCACGTCGCCGAGCCGTTCCATCAGCGATGCTGTGCGCCGCCCGATGCGCTCGTGAAGATCCGACATGGCCCCGGCTTCGATCAGGGCGGCATAGTCGGAATGCACCTTGGCAATGGCGGTCGCGAGATGCGCCACCACGCGACACTGGTCGGAGACCTGCTTGTGGAGATCTTCGTTCGCCATGGTCTCAGGCCTCCGAGGGGGTGAGAGCGAGAGCCTGACCATCACGGAGGCCCTTTTCGTAGCCGCGCTCTTCCTCGCGGCGCAGCGCCTGCGCGTGGTCGGATGACATGGCGTGGATCGCCCGATGCAGGTTGGTGTCTTCGGCCCGGTAGGCGGCCAGTTCCGCCTCCTGCCGGCGAAGGCGCTCCAGCAGGTGATGCTCGCCGGGGATCCGCATCAGGCAGACGGGGGTCTCCATCTCGTCAGCCCCGAAGTGCTGCCGAGCCCAACGCTCCTGCGCCTTGGTGAAGCCCTCGCCGCAGTGGAAGCAGCGCCAGTGGATCTTGCGGTCAACCACGAGAACCTCCCGTCGCAAGTGCGGCGGAGGCGTTGGCCAAGGGCAGCCAGTGGGTGACCTTCCACTTCCATCGCCGCAGGTCGAGGTAGCTGCCTGGCAGCCCGCCCCACCAACGGATCTCGCCGGACGCGAGTCGATCGCTCCACCAGATCACGACCGGGAAGTGATGGATCGCGACCTCGGGCGCCGACACGAAGCCGAGCACCTCCTTGTGCTGCGGGGGCATCTGGTCGGCGATGCTGATGGCTTCAGGTGGCAGGCGCTCGGCCATCCACCAAGCCGCATGCGGGTCGGGCAGCGCCCGCGTGAAGGGATAGCTGCCGCTGCCCGGGTTGGCGTAGGTGGTCTCGGCCATCTCTCATGCTCCCGACGTTTCGGTCGCGGGGGCGAGGGACTTGAAGCCAGGGCCCTCCAGCGGCACCAGAATGCCGTGGCCGCCGAGTGTGGCATCGCGGAGCCACGTCCAGGCATCGCGGGTCCACAGGGCGTCCTCGAGAGCGTCATGCTCCCCCGACGTCTGCTCTGGCGGCTTACCTCGTCCAGCAAGCCCGATGGCCTGCTGAAGGTCCCGGCAGAACATCGGCCAGCCCTTCGGCAGGCCCATCATCGTGCCGAAAATCTGGCACAGCGCGACCCAGTCGTAGTCGGCATAGTACGCCCAGAACTCAGGGCTCTCGCCTGCAAAGATCTGAAGGTAGCCGGCGATCTGCTGACGGGTGTGGGTGTAGCCGCCGCCGCGCAGATGCGGCAGAACATTCTCGCGCAGCCAAGGGGTGCTGTCGGCCAGATCCCGAGCCTCCTTCGTTTCCATGTAAAGGCTGCGGCCGTCCTCATCGACCAAGCCGATACTGATCAGTTCGATGTTGCGACCATCCTCAAGGAACTCTGTGTCAAACCAGATGCGCATGGCTTCAGTCTCCTATCGGTTCGGATTTCGGATCAGTCCCCGTCCCCACGTTCGTCGTTGACCGGCTGCGCGGGGGATCATCTGTTGGCGCTCACAGGATTAGTGGCACTGGTCGACTTGGCTTGACTGACGGCCAGCTTCCCTAGTTCACGCACCTCGGCTCGTAGCCGCACTATCTCAATCACGGCCTGGCGAACGGCGGTGGCGTAATCCGTACTGCTGTCCGTATCTAAGACGCGGGCGAGCGAGCGGAGGTCGGCAAGCAGGTAATCGTCATCCATCTTAGTCTCGCCTGTTAGTCCTGAGATCAGCGTTGCTTTTTCCTGGCCGAGTTCGGCGGCAAACCTAGCCTCACCTTCGCGGCTGTAGTCGCAAGGCTTCCCCGACTCTGCGATGCGCACCGCCCTCGGGATGCAGAGGGATGCGGGCTCCGGTGCGGTCTCGCCGCAGATCGGGCAACGTTCGCTCATCGTGTCCTCGCCTTCGTCGGCTTGCGAGTGTCTGCGACGCGCCGTGCTTCCTCCACGGCCTCATCGGACCAGAAGCATTCGTTGCCGCGCCCCTGGCCGGCGACGCCGCCCGGCGCACTCGGCAGGAAGCCGCGAGCCTTCCACTTGCGAAGGAGATCAGGCGCCACGCCGAGCAGGCGGGCCACATCGCTGGTTCGACGCTCGGTCACGCGGCTTCTCCTGTGGTGTAGGCGAGCAGACCGGCGGCCAGGGCGAGGGAGGTCATGCGGCTCACTCCGCAGCCATGGCGAAGAGATCCGACTGCTCAGCCGGTGGAGGCGCCCGGCGCGCGCGGGCCTCGACGAAATCGCAGATCACGACTTCGCAGAGCGGCGACACGCCGTGCCACTCTTGTTGGCAGAGGGCCGTGTCGATCCCGCAGTTGGGCTGCATGACGATGCCGGTCTGCGCGAGCAGGGTCGCGTGCAGTTCGCCGGGGCAGTCTTCGTAGCCGCTGCCGAAGCCGTCACGGCGGGTCGCTGGCCAGCCGCCCGCCGGGCACCCGGAGTAGCGGAACGGCGCGCTGGCTTGAGGGATGATGAACGCGCCCCAGTCCGCGAGGTCCGACGCGATGTCTATGACGTGGATCTCGAACGGCCTGCCGGTGAAGCGCGGGGCCGACCGGGTGCGCTTGACGATGCCGAACGGCGGGTTGCTGATCGCGGCGTCGAAGTGGCCGAGATCCGTCGGTAGGTCGAACACGTCGCCGACGATCCACCGGGCCTCCGGCAGGAGTTTGCGCCCAACAGCGGCATAGTCCGGATTCGCCTCGACACAGACCACCTCCGAGATGCGGTCGTGTTGGGTGAACTGGCCGCGCCACCAGCGGGCGAGCGACAGCGTGCCCATGCCGGCGCACAGGTCGATCATGCGGCCTGCCGGGACCTCAATCGCGAAATCGCGGGCGAGTGACCAGGGCGTGAAGAAAGCCCCGGCGATGCTGTTGATGTGCCGAGCCGACTCCTGCCAGTTCTCGATCACGAACAGGCGGTCGTCCTCGCTGAGCCGATCCTGCTGAAGGATTTTCTCGGCTTCGGCGTGCTGCTTGGCCTGGGCCTTGGAGAGCTTAGCCACGAGCCGCCCTCCCATTGTCCTCACCCGCCTTCACGGCGGCCAGGGCATCGGTGGCGGGAAGAGCGGGGAGCTTGAGGCGCACGTGCAGGCGGTAGAGCAGCCGGAATGACTCCGTCGAGCCAATCGAGCCGCCCGCAAGCTCCGCGCTTCGGCGACTGCTGAACCCTGCCCCCGGCTTCTGGAAGCCATCGCGCCGCCGCTCGTAGACGTTGATCCAGCACTCACGCATTCTCGCCCCCCGCCTTGCGGATGGCGGCACGCGCTGCCGAGATGCGGTCGAAGGCTCGGGCGTCGCCTTCGTCAACGATGCCATGGCTGTCGGTCACGCCGTTGCGGAATGCGTCTTCCGAGGCGCCGAGCGTGCACAGTTCGTAGAGGCCGACGAGCGCGGCCAGAAGTTCGGGTGCGGCCGCAATCAAGCGGGCGTTTGCCTCCGTCTCCTCGGGTAACGCGGTGCCGAATGAGCCCTGCGCCAGGACCTCGGCGAGCATGCCGCCATCACCTTCGATGCGCCAAGGTGAGGTGCGGCGCCGGTCGCGAAGCGCGACCCAAGGGCCGGGTGTGTGATGAGTCTTCATGCCGCGATCTCCCCCCTCGCAGCGGCCTCGCGGCGCACGGCTTCCTCAAGCGCGGAGGTGGCGGATTCGACGGTCATCGGATGCGCTCCTGCTGATGGGGTCTGCGGGCGGCGCCCGGCGACCGCGGCGGCTTCTCGCCCTCGGCGACGCGGCGCTCGAAGAAGTGCGGCCACGCCGGGTTCTGCTCGATCCAGAGGCGGGCGTAGTAGGCGCTGAAGTGGTCGTTGATCTTGTAGTGGCGGCCGGTGTTCTCGACGGATGCTTCCCAGCGAATGCGGTGAAGGATGGCGTCGGCCGAGAACCGGCGGTGCCCGCGCGCGATGGTCTGCCGCGCGAACCTGTCGAACAGCACGTAGATCTCGGGGTGCTCGCGATGGAATTTCGCGAACGCCTCCCGCAGCGGCGCCGCGTCCTCGGCCTCGGCCGGCGCGTAGCCGAACAGATCGGCAGCGCCGGCGGTCATTGGCCGAGCTCCGGCTCGAGCAGATCGAAGCCCGATGCGAGCGGCTCGTCCTCCTCCTCGCCTGTGGGCGCGAAGGACATTGCGGTCGCCACCAGCAGGGCTATGAAGCTCGAGGCGCCGAGCCCGACGAAGAAGCCCAGCCAGAACATCATCCCGCCACCAGCGCGAGCGCGGGCCGCCCGTCCTCTCTGCGCCGCACGGGCTGGGCTTCCTCGACGGCGACGACGGAGCCTTCCTGGAGCGCCAGCAGAACCGGCAAGAGCGCCTCGTGGTGCTCTGCGATGAAGGCCAGGAACCGGGCGACGTCGGCCATGGCCTGGCCGTGCTCGATCGCGCGCCGCGTGGCGCCGCCAGTGTTCCGCTCGGGGCATGCGCCGAGGATCCCGGCGGCGTCGAGGCTGGCCCGGGCCGCGGTCTCAGCGGCGAGGGCGAGTCGCAGCGGGTCGATGGCGGAGAGGTCGAGGGCGCTCATACTGCGACCGCCGCATCAAGCGTCGGCAGGAAGAAGCCGAGCGCGCCCCTGCATGGCTGAAACGGCAGCGACCGTGCGTCACGCATCAGGATCCCGAACCGGCCGACGAACCACGGGCTTTCCGACCGCTCGACACAGCCCGCCATGGTGGCCTCACCGACGATGCCACCGGTCTCGAACACCTCAGGCAGGTCAAGGCGCAGCGGCTCGCCGGTGACCGGATGCCGGCCCGCGTGCAGGTCCTGCATCGCGTCCCGATCGACCTTCTTGCCGGCGTGGATCAGGACATGCCCGCGGCGGTGGCACCGCCAATCCCGGTTCTCGATGTCCTTGTGGCCGTTGACGATTAGCCAAGCCCACGGCTGCATGATCGAGAGGGCCTTCATCGGCTCAGCCATCTACGCCGCCTCCGCCTGATCCGTGCCGAGCAGCTTCGCGACCCGGGCATCGACCTCGGCCAGGAAGGCGACGACGGCCGCCTCGTCCTTCGCGATCTGCGCGTCGTCACGGTGGAGGCGCTTCACCCACAGCCGCAGGTGCGCGGGGACGCTCGGGTGCCAGGAGGCGAAGTCGCACCACTGGCGGCCAGTGCAGGCCATCTGCCAGCGCATCTGGGCGAGGTACTCCTCGGGGATCTCCCCGCAGAGCAGCGTGTCGAGGTGCGTCTTGATCGTCGGGCACTTGATCTCGAGCAGCCCGTCCTCGCCGACGAGCCGGTCCGGGCTGGCGCCGGACATCGGGATCTGCGGGTGCTCGACGAAGCCGACCTGGGTCAGGTCCGCGCCGAACAGGAAGGCGTAGGCGTCGGCCGCCTGGGGCTCGCGCTCCTGGCCGTCCATCATCGCCGAGCTGACGAAGTGCTGGGTCGCGTAGCCGGTGAGGCGTTCGGCAACCACCTCCATGATGTAGTTCTCGCGGGCGGCGTAGGGCTTGCCGTCTTTGCGGAACGCGAAGGCCTCGTGCCCACGGGAGGCGGTGAAGCGGCCGCAGCGCGCCTCAAGCCATTGGCTGCTGCCCTGGATCATCTCGGCCATGATCAGCGCCCCCTCTGGTTGCGGGCGTAGTCGTTGATCATGCTGACCGCCTCGGCGTGCCGGGTGGCGGGCAGATCCGGGATGCTCTCGACCTTGAAGAAGCGCAGGAACTGGTCGATGCGCACGCCGTGCTTCTTGATCAGATCGCGGATCTCGTCGGCTTGGTCGTCGCTGATCACCGGGGCGCCACCGCCGGCTCGGCCGTCGTCGTCCTCGCCGGTGCTGGTGATGTTGAGGATCGCCATCGCGACGTAGCGCTTGCCGTAGCTCGTCGAGGAGCCGACCGCCTGCACCGCGTTCTTCGAGCCGCTGTTGTCGAGAGGCAGCTCCATGGTGGTCTCTTCGGCGTGGCCGTCCCGGTGCATCAGGACGCCAGTCACCGAGAGCTTGCCGCCCGCGTTGCTCCCCACGCGGAAGGTCAGCGAGAACCCGTGCCGCCCCATGGCGGGCCGGATCGCCTCGTTCAAATCCTCCCAGAGGGCGAACTTCGCCTGCTTATCGCCGCGGCCGCGCTCGCGGACGACGGGGAGCTCCTGCTGCAGCTCGGCGAGGGCGGAAGCGAACGCGGCACGGGCGCGCTGCGCCAGGACGCGCTCCTGCATCTGGAGGAGGCGCTCCATCTTGTCGATGTCGACGTTCGGGTCGCACGCGGCCCGCTCGATCATGCTGATGATCGCCGTGGACTCGCTCTGCACGACCGCCGGCGCAGCGGCGCGCTGCTCCTCGACGGTGGCGATCTGCTGCTGGGGCTGGCTCACTGCTGCGTCTCCGTGTTGGACGCGCGCCCGGCCTGCCGCGCAAAGCGCGCGGATTCGGCCTTCACGGCGTCGAGGTGTTCAGGGTCGAAGGGGTTGGCGATCGCGGCGGCGCAGATGCGCTGCAGCTCGTACCGGACCTCCGTGAAGGCGGAGGCGGAGGCCAGCGTGTCGCCGAGGCGGACGCTCGTGCCCTCGAAGGCGCGGACGATCTCGACGGCCAGCGCGCGGTTGCCGAACGGCAGAGAGGCGAAGCGCCGGCCGGTGTCGTAGAGGCGCTGCGCGGCCTGCCTGGGCGTCACGCCCTCGACGTGGGCCGGATGGGTCGCCGCCTTCATCGCGCACCGTCCCGGCGCTCGCGCGCATGCTCCAGCACGGTCACGGACAGCGGGAGCTTGCCCGGCTGCATCTTGTGGGCGGCGACACGCAGGTCCGGCAGCATGGCCGCGATGGCGTGCCCCGCGGACTCGTGGCGGCCCTCGTCGAGCAGCCCCTGGACGGCGAGCACGTCTTGGAGAGCGATCGTAAGGGCGACGCGCAGCCGCCGGTTCTCGGCGTTCGCCAGCCCGATAGCTCGCTCGCGCACCGCGGCGTTGAAGCCGACATGCGCCAGGGCAAGATCGGCCTGCAGGATCGAGTAGGACTGGAGCCCGAACGAGGTCAGTGCCTCGTCTACGACACCGACGAGGCGCTCGCGCTCGGTCGGCGTGAGAGGGGCGACGAGAGCGGCGGTCATTGAGAGATCTCCATGAGGTGATCACGCACGGCCGCCGCTCGCTTCTCGACCATGGTAGGCAGTTCTTCGAGGATGACCCGCAGGACCAGATCGCAGGCCTTCGGGTGCCCCTTCGCCTGGAGTGCGATGGTCAGCGCGAGAGCGGATGCGACAGCGTGCGTGAGATCGGCCTGCTTGCCGGCGCTCTGCGCACGGACGGCCTCTCGGATGCACTGCGCCTCGATGAGATCGGCGAAGGCATTCATGCCCGCGCCTCCCGGAGCTTCCGACGCAGGTTGCACGCGGTTGCGCGTACGCTGATCGGCGAGAGCCCGTAGAGCGGGCCGAGCTCCTCGGGAGGGATCCCGCGGCCATAGGCGGTCAGGAACCGGTCAACCTTCGCCTCGGGCCAAGCCTTGATCCCGTGCGTGACGCTGATCGGCATGTCCTTGACGTGCGACCAGACGCACGCCTCGGTACGGTCTACCTCGATAGCGATCCGGCAGATGGACATGCGCTGCTCCCGCATGCGTCGCATCTTCGCGCGCTCTGGGGCTGTGACGGGACGGATCTTGGGCACGGCGGCGCTACTCCGGCTGGAGGTCTTCGGCGACGGCGGTCCGTTCAGAGGCCGACTCGCAAAGGCGATGGACGTGGATTTCGGTGGCGCCGGATTTCTTGGCGCGGCGCAGCCAGACCTCGGTGCCTGTCGGGCCCAGGTTCATTGCGACGCTGACCAGCTCGGCGATGCCAGCGTTGTTGCGCTTGACGGCCAAGCACACGGCCTCGGCGGCCTCGGCGGCCTCAAAGCCTTGGGCCTGATGGACGCCGACGAGGTAGCGTCGACCGGAGGCCCCGCGCCAAGCGGACAGCGGGAGCGCAGGGGTACCGCGAAGTCCGCGGCTCGAGCGCAGATACTCCTCGCGCGGGAGGGTCTCGGGCGTCGACATCAGCGCCTCCGCTCGAATGCGTCCGCGCCGAGCACGTCGCGGGGCGTCAGGCGGTTCTCGTCCTCATCCTCCGATGCGACGACGAAGGGGACGTTGGCGGCGTAGCGGCGCGGGGCCGGACGGATGCGCCGAGCGGGCTTGCCCTGCGCGGCTTCGAGCGCGCGGCGGGCCCGGAGATCGAGCAGCGCGGCGGACCAGTTGAAGGCGCCGGTCATCAACGGATGCCCTGCGAGGCGCGGCGGGCAGCCAGCGCGTGGTCGAGGGCGTGGCCGATGCCCCAGGGCAGACCGCCGACGGCGATTACGCCGAGGGTGGCGTAGACCACCATTTCGGCGGCGGATGCGGTTGAGAGGTAGATGTCGAGGGCTGCGAGCACGGTGCGCTCCATCGCGGCGGGCGATGGCGTGTTGTAGCACAGCTATAACAGTTCGCAACCGGAAATTTGAGCACAGCTATAACTCGGCGCCACGCGAAACCGTCCACAGGCTGGACGACCTTGGGTTGCGCTCCAAATCCGTTCCTGCTCTGTTCTGTACTCAGGCTAAAAACGGAGGCGCCCATGGGACAGCACACCCTGCTTGCGGTTCAGAGCTTCACGGTCAACGAATGGAACGAGTACACGCCCGACGGGCTGGTCACGGCCAAGTCGCCCAGCGACGCGCTTCGGATCGCTGCCCGGGCCCACGATGGCGGCAAGCCGGTGCTGGTCTACTCGCGCACGGGGGATGACAAGGTCGGGGTCTACGACGAAGCGCGGGTGATCGCGCGCGTCGGTGAGATCCCGAACGACCTGGTCGAGGCCTGCCTCGCCGCTTAGCGGGCGTCGTCGAGCGCGACGAGGTTATCGAAGCCGTAGGCGCGGGCGATCACCCGCGCTGCGGTCCGTGTCGCATCCAGGGCTTGGGAAGCCTGCTCCTGTGTCAGCGGCAGAGAGCGCATCATGCGCGCGGCGACGGTGGGATTGCGGGGCAGCCCCATCGCCATCAGCAAGACAGATTCTGCTTTCGGCAGGCGCTGTCCGGCTGATCGCGCTGTCGCCTCGCTCTGCTTCGCGCCCCACACAATGAGGTCGATCAGAAGCGTCGCGGTCGGTCCGCGGATCGGCAGCCCGGTCTCGGTGAGGACGCGCACCGCCCAGCGTCGCCGAACGAAGAACAGCACGATCAGCCGTCCGTGCCGGTGCGTCCGACGATCAGCTTCATCATGCCGATGATCTGCTCGCGCTCGCCCTTCTTCGCACGCTCCCACAGCGTCCAGACCGCATCGGTGTCGGCCGGGTTCCGCATGATCAGGTCACCGGGCTCGCACCCGTAGAGCGCGGCCAGCGCTTCGAGCAGCGGACGGGTGTAATTCGTTTTCCCCAACTCGGTCTGCGACAGGGCGCCGGCGGTGATTCCGAGTTCCTCGGCCACCTGCTCGAGCTTGAGCCCTTTGTGCTCCCGCCACTCGCGCAGGAACACCGGCCGCTGCAGCTTCGGATCAGCGCGAAGTTTACCCATGCTTCAATTATCCGCGGACAGGCGCGGGCCTTGAAGCGAGCACAGCTTCAACCCACTTGCTGACAGAATTGCAGCTGTGCTAAAGTCCGCGCATGTCACCGCTGGCCGCCTTCTTCCGTGATCATCCTGAGCGCAAGCGCATCGAGCTTGCGCGCGCCGTCGGCGTGACGCCGAGCTTCGTCACGCAGCTATGCGGGACCGGGAAGCCGGGCCGCGTAGTGGCGAACAGAATCGCCGAGTGGACGAACGGCATCGTTCGCCCCGAGCATTGGGACGAGGAGCGGCCGCCGATCGCGGCGCCGACGACCGCGGACGCCGCCTGATGCCGGCCGCGCGCGAGCATGCCCGCGATGAGCAGCCTCAACGAGGCTGCGGCCATGCGCATTCACGAGGCGGTTTCGCGCTGACCGTCTCGATCCCCTTCACCGATCCGCGGCGAGTGCTCGAATGCCACTCCAGCCCGTCGCGGGTGGGCGCCCAGCGAAACTCGCCCGAGTTGGGGCTGGGCGTTCCCCTTTCAGCTCGCCGTGACGCTTGCAGGGGTGTCACGGCTCGAGCGCCCGGCGGCGACATCGCCGTGACCCGCCGCCGGGTCGCCCATCGCGCGCACACGTCGCTCTTCCGCCAAGTCGAAGACGTTTGCGCGCCTGTAAATCCGGATGATTGTTCTGCGTACCGGATCCCCTTCCATCTGACCGCTCCCTACTTCGCGACTGCTTTGAAGCATCACGGAGTGGGAAGGTCGTGCCAAAGTCGAGGGTCTACGGTTCGATGATCACAGCCGATCACGAGGCCGAACTACTGCGTGCCGAGATCGCACGCGCCGTCGCTGTTCTTCGCGAGCAGGGTGTCTCGCAGATGGATGCCTACGCCCGCATCGGCGATGCGGCTGGGAAGTCGGAGTCCTGGGTACGCAAGCACCTCGGTCGAAACCCGAGCGTCGGCGTCCGGCTCCGCGACTTCCTCAACATCCGCGCCGCCTACGACCGCCTATGCGCGCGGGTCGAGGCCGATAACGACCGGCTCGACCGAGAGCTGGCGGAACTCCTGGGAGATGCCGTTGCGCCTGCTCGTCCTGCTGCTCGGCAACCTGCGCCGCCGCGCTCACCTCGTCGCCGCCAGGATCTGCGCTTCCGGCGTGCGCCGCTGATCCCCGTTTCGGCCCTCGCGGCCGCCTGAGCTTCGGCCATCCCGGCCAGAAGGAGAGAACCCATGAACGACGCGAAGAAGAACTTCCTCGCCAACCTGTTCGGCGTCGCCGCGCACGAGGTCGAGGGCCTCGTCGGCAAGCTGAAGGACGCGCTCGGCCACGAGGGCGGATCGGACACGACCAGCCTGGAACAGCGCGTGTCGGCGCTGGAGACCGAGGTCGCCGAGCTGCGCAAGACGCTCGACGACCTGACCGCGCCCGAGCAATCGGCCGGAGCCTGAAGCGCGAGCCGCCGCCCGAGTTCAGCGGGCGGCGCCCTTCCTCACAGATCGCGACGGACATGCGGCGCCCCATCATCTCCGAGCGAGCCATCCAGACCGCCGTGATTCAGCATTGGCGCGCCCTCGGCGTGCCGGGCTCGCTGGTGGCGGCGATCCCGAACGCGGGCGCCCTCGGCCAGCCGGGGCTTACCGCCGGACTGTCTGACCTCCTCGTCCTTGGCGGCATCGTGCGCGTCGCATTCATCGAGCTCAAAACGGCTCGCGGCCGGACCAGTGATGCGCAGCTCGCCTTCCAGGAGCGATGCCGCGCCCTCGCGATCCCCTGCATCGTCACGCACGGCCGAGACGAGCCGATCACGCTTCTTGAAACCTGGGGCGTGATCCGCCCGCGTGCCGGAGCGGCAGCATGAACCCGCTCGAAGGCATCCCGACGCGCCATTTCCATGCGGTCATCATTGACCCGCCGTGGCGGTTCTCTGGTGGCACGAAGAGCCGACCACAGCATTACGGCCGGATGACCTTCAGCGAGGTCTGCTCGCTGCGGCTGCGCGACCACCTTCATCCAGATGGCGGCCGCGTCTTCCTCTGGATCACCGCGCCTCTGCTTCATCGCCTGCCCGAGATCGCGAAGGCTTGGCGCCTCCGGTACTCGTCCGCGATCCCGTGGATCAAGCTGTGGCCGTCTGAAAGCGGGCTGTTCATGTACCCGTCGTCGATCGCACGAGGCACCGGCTTCGAGGTGATGGGCAACGCCGAATACGTCGCGATCCTGAAAGCTGGCAGGCCGCACAGCATCAAGGGCAATCCATTCCCCGGGGTGATGATCGCGCCGCGCCGTGAACACTCGCGCAAGCCGACCGATCTGCATGCCGCGATCGAAGCGCGCGTGCCCGGCCCGTACCTTGAAGTCTTCGGCCGGCAGTCGCGCCCTGGTTGGACCATCGCTGGCAACGAGTCCGGCAAATTCGACGCTCCACTGATCGCTGCGGAGTAGCCCCATGACCTGGGTCATCGTACAGGCCGGCCGCGTCCTCTACCGCGGCTCCCGCGAGGACTGCCTGAGCGCCGGCGAGCGGCTGGGCGTCCTGTTCCACGTCGGGCGCGATCTCGACGATGAGGGCGAGCCCCGCGGTGTGCTGGTCGATGGACGGCACTGGCACGCGGACGGCACCGAGCTTCCCTGCAGGATCTCCCGCGGCACGGTGATGCTGCCCGAGCAGATGCTGCCCCGTCGCCTTCGTAGGATCGCAGCATGAGCGTCGGCGCCGACAACGTCGTCCCGTTTCCGATCGCAGGCGGCACCGCCGACGACCTGCCGCGCGTCACGATCGAGTGCGAGCAGGCCCTGATCGGCTGCGTGCTGTCTCAGCCGCACGTCTTCCCGGTCGTGCAGACGCTGGTCTCGGCCGAGCACTTCCATGAGCCCGCACACCGCGAGGTCTGGGCCCTGATCGAGATGATGGCCGCGGCCGGCGATGTGCCGAACCTGCCCCGCGTTCTGGCGGCGATCGGGCCGAAGGCTGCGGAGCGCGACTTCGGCGGCATCACCTTCAAGCGATACCTGATCCAGGTCGCGACGACCCTGTGCGTGCCCCTGCATGCCCCTGATCACGCGAAGGCGATCCAGAACTATTGGCAGCTCCGCGAGCTGGCGGCCGCCACGGCCGATGTGCGCGAAGGCGGCGTGATGGTGCCGAGCCAAGCTCTGGCGCGAATCTACGCCCGGGTCGATGAGGTGCGCGCATCCTTCGTGGAGCGCCGGCCTGTCTCCGCCACACTGGATGAGGCTGGCGACGATCTGGTCCGCGAGCTTGAGGCCGGACTGAAGGGTGAGGGGCGCCACCTCCCCGCCTCCGGCATCGATTCCATGGATCAGGAGATCGGGGGCGCCCCGCAGCCATCGAACCTGATCGTGGTCGCCGGTCGCACGTCGATGGGCAAATCGATCTTCGGGACTGAGGTGGCCGGAAACATGGCCGAACAGGGGTTCGGCTCGATCTACCACAGCCTGGAGATGTCGAAGCGACAGGTCGCTGCCCGGCTGGTGTCGAGCGCCCTGGAGCGGCGCCGGGTGCGCCTGCCCTTCGGCCTGATCATGAAACGTGGGGCGCTGACGCCGCGCCAAGCCCAGCTCGTATCGGACTGCCTGCACGAGATGCGCGGGCAGCCGCTTACGATCGAGGATGGCGGTCGCCGCTCCATGTTGGAGATCGCGGCTTCCTCCGAGCGCGTGGCGAACGCATACGCCAGGAAAAACATCCCCCTCGGCAGCATCGTCATCGACCACGCGCACATCGTCCGCGCGAGCCGCGCCTTCAATCGCGAGGACGAGGGACTGAAGGAGGTCGCTGACGGCGCGCTGGCGCTGGCGAAGCACCTAGACGTGCCGGTGTTCCTCCTGGCGCAGTGCAATCGCCAGACCGAGGGTCGCGAGGACAAGCGGCCAGGCCTCGCCGACATCCGCGGCGCCGGCGCCTTCGAGGAGAACGCCGACACGGTCTGCTTCCTCTACCGGCCGGCCTACTACGTCGAGCGCAGCCAGAAGTTCAGGGACGGCGACGCCGCCGCGCACGAGGAGTTCGAGCGCGTCCGGAACGACCTGGAGATCATCATCGACAAGAACCGGGCTGGCGGCCCGAACCAGATCGTGCGCGCGCACTGCGACGTCGCGCTGAACGCGATCCGGCCTCTTTCACGCCTGCTGGGAGACTGACGCGATGAGCGCGACCGTCTACGGCAAGTGGTACTGGAGCGATTGGATGTCCGACCCTGGTGTTCGTGCATCCTCTTACGCAGCGCGCGGTCTCTGGATCGACCTGCTCTGCATCGCGGCGACGGCTGACCCTACCGGCTACGTCGTCTTGAACGGCCGACCCCTCACTGCACCAGAGATCGCCCGGCTTACCGGCGGTCACGCCTCTGAGGTGGAAATCCTTCTCGACGAGCTAGAGCGGAACGGCGTCTTCACCCGCGATCGTCACGGCAGGATCTACAGCCGGCGCATGATCAGGGACAAAAAAAAGAGCGCACTTGCGGTGAAAAAGGGGAAATTGGGAGGCAACCCAACCCTCAGAAAACAAAAGGAAAATTCTGCTGGGCTTAACCTGGGGGATAAGGGTCTGGATAACACCCAGAAGCCAGAAGCCAGAAGCCAGAAGCCAGTAAGCTCTGATGCGCGCGACGTTTCGGTTCGATGTCGACAGGACGTCGCGGCGGCCTTCGGCGAATTGGCCCCGAACCGACTGGTACCCGACACCAACCGCGTCGCGGTCTGGCTGGCAGCGGGGCACGACCCTGCGGTGATCCTGGCCGTGATCCGGGAAGGGTTATCTCGGAAACCCGACGTCGGGTCGCTGAGCTACTTCGACCGGAGGATTGAGGAGGCATCCTCGGGGAATCGCGGCGCCATGGCGCGAGCAGCCGCCAAGCCGGCAACGCCCGAGCAGGACCGCCGCAGCCGCTTCGCCAAGGCTGTCGCCCACTTCCGCGGCGAGTGGCGGCAGGGCTGGCCCGAGGAGATGCGGCCGGGCACCGCCGGCTGCACAACCGCCTCGGACATCGTCGAGGAAGCGCGCCGGACGGTCGCCGTTGAGCGCGGCGAGATGGAGGCCGCGTGATGCTGGTGCTGTTCTGGACGAGCACCATCCCGAATTCGCGCGGCGGATTCGTCGCGTTCCCGATCGGCGTCTCCGATCCGGATCTGGAGACGTTCTGCGAGCGGCTCACCCGCGAAGGCGGCGTGATGGTCACCCGGCTGCAGACCGAGCGGCGTGATGACGGCTACGCCTACATCGTCGACGAGGAAGCGATGTTCGTCTCGATCGCGGGCACAGCGACGGTGCGGAACAACAACACCCCGGTGCGACGCGAAGTCGACGAGGTGACCGCATGAGCGAGCCTGGGACGTTCCGCATCGCCGAACTCGTTGAGGGCCAGTGCCGCTTCCCCGTCACGCCGCACCGAGCCCGACCGCACGAGCGCCGGTTCTGCGGCGAGCCGGTCGCGTGGAAGGCCGGGAAGCCGACGAGTTGGTGTGGCCAGCACCTGATCGAGGTCTGCGGTCAGCCCGGACGCGCAGCGGGTGGCGCCAGCGTCGCCGACATGGCCCGTGAGCCGAAGGTGACCGCATGACGCCCGTCGAGCGCCACCACGCCGCCGCCGAGCGCCGCCGCGCGCTGCTCGACCGAGATCGGGAGCGCGGCGCACCGGCCGACGTCCTGGCCGAGCATAGCCGCAAGCTCGCCCGGCTGGAGGATCTCTGGATGCGGGCCCGGCGCATGGCGGTGAGCCAGGACGCCGACCGGATCCGGAATCGACGGGCAGCCAACGCCCGAGCTGATCGAGCCGTCGAGATGGCCGCGCAGGCGCACCGCGCCGTCGTGCTCGAAGAGGCGGCGCCACTCACGCGCCGGCAGATCGCCCTCGCCCATGGGGCCGGAGACGACGCCCGAAGCCACCGCGACGTGGCGCTCGTTGACCGCCCCGTGCCCGGCGCGCCCGGCGTCACCCGGGAAGTCGCCGTCAACCGCCGCGTCGACACGCTGGCCCACGAGCGCGCCCAGAAGCGGATCAGCCACGAGGAGTTCCACACCGGACGGGCCATGCAGGCGATCTGGGAGGGCCAGGACGGCAGCCACGTCTCCGGCGCCGACTGGTCCGGCGGCAGCCGCCGCAGCGGGATCACCGACGGCCTTTCAGCGGCCGAGGTGCTCGCCATCCGCCGCATCGTCGGCGCCCGCCGGGCCGAGGACCTGAATGCCGAGGTGCGCGACGCCGTCGGCCGCGAGGGTCTGTCCGTGCTGCGCGCCGTCCTCTGCGGGCACGGTTACTTCGCCGACATGGCCGCTGCCGAGGGCAGGACCGGCGAGCGGGCGGCGTCCGAGATCGCCAGCCGATTCCGGTGGCTGCTGCGGCAGGCGACACGGGCGCTCAGCGGCGCAGACACCGAGGCAGCGGGACAGATCCGCGGGTTCAGGAGCGTGGGATGACGATGGGTATCGACGAGAGACTGCCCGAGGGCTGCGAATGCGGGCTGACGTTCGGCTTTCCGGATTTGAGTGTTGAAAGTAGCATCAGACGTGCTATCATCAATCCGGATTTCGGTGTGGGTTGCCGAAGCGCCAGAGCACTGAGATGCTCTTAAGATGGAGCAGTGGGATGGAAAATTCCGTCAATGCCAACTCGGCCGCATACGATGCAATTCTGGAGGTCGTGCGTTCAGCGTGGGCGCTTGTTGATAATACCGGCTACCATGAGTGGCTACCTCTCGCCGTCAACCGGGATGACTGGAATGCTCTCGCCACCAGTATGACGGCTTTGAGCAACCTGATCCCGGCAGATGAACTCCCAGCAGAACCGCCTCATGCTGTTGTCTGCCTATGGCCGAAACTCAATGAATTCGCGGAGATGCAGACCCGCATGTTATGCAGCGCCTTGGCTGGTGCAGCCGACGAGAAGGCGGCGTTAGCCCTGCGCCTCCGTGAACTTGAAGCTGATCGGAATGCAGCCATCGGCGCGATCCGCAGCACCATCGTGGCGCTCGACGCACACGGCGTCTGTCAGACGATGGCGGATGCGCTGCGCATCTTGATTGATCGAGTGGATGCCTCTGGCTCTTTCGTCGGCGAGTGGCCGCCCAAACCTGCGCATCGGGCGGATACGACGATTGGAAGTCTCAGCGGGCGCCCGACAGCGCGCAGCGACTTCCGTTACACCGACTGATGGCCGTCAACGCACTCTATCTGGACGACTGGACCGTGGAGGCCGTGGATAGGTCGCAAGAGGGCTACCGGCTGGTGGCCCGCTACGATGTCGAGCCCACCCACTGTCCGAAGTGCGGTTCCACCCGGCAGCCCTATCGACATGGGCCACGGGCCATCGATTACGTGGATGCTCCTGTACACGGACTCCGGACCATCGTCGCGGTCGATGTCCAGCGCTACCGCTGCCGAGACTGTAGCGCGACGTTCATGCAGCCCTTGCCCGACATGGACCCGCAGCGGCGGATGACGCGGCGATGCGCCGATCACATCCGCGAGCAGGGTCTGATCCGGCCCTACGCCCACCTCGCCCGTGAGATCGGTCTGGACGAGAAGACCATCCGGGACATCTGCAACGAGGAGATTGAGAGCCTGTTGGCCCGGCACAAGCCTACGGCACCGGTTGCGCTCGGCATCGACGAACTGCACCTTCTCGGCCGCAAGCGAACCATCTTCACGGATGTCGGCGAGCGCCGGATCCTCGACTTGATCGACAGCATGAACCGGCCAGCGGTTGACCGCTGGCTCAGCATCCTGACGAACCGCCGTCGCATCAAGATCGTCACTATCGACATGTGGGGGCCGTACCGCGAGGCGGTGCAAGCCCTTCTGCCGGATGCCGTTATCATCTCCGACCGATGGCACGTTCAGAGCAAAGCGAACGCTGCACTCGATGTGATCCGCAATCGGCAGCGGCGGGGCGCCAAAGGCAAGGATCGGCGCAACCCGTGGCGGGCTCGCCGCCTGCTGCACGCGCATGGCAAGACCCTCAGCCCGCAGCGCGCGTTCGTCCTCGACGGCATGCTCAAGAACAACGATCTGCTGTCGGCGGCTTGGCACACGAAGGAAGCGTTCTACGACATCTGGGGCGGTGAACAGCGGCGGTCTCGGCACGAAGCCGAGACCATGTTTGACCGCTGGAAGACGAGCATCCCGAGCGAGGTGGATGAGTTCAAGGGCGTCGCCAAGACGATCGACGCATGGCGGGAGCAGGTCTTCGCGTACTTCGATCACCCCTACACCAACGCCTACACCGAGGCCGCCAACGGGCTGATCAAGATCGTCAACCGAGCCGGGCGCGGCTACCGTTTCGACGCGATCCGGGCTCGCGCGCTGACGCTGCCGACCCGCGGCAAGCTCCGACTGGCAGTATGCGAGGAATGCCTGGGGCAGTTCCCCGTCGCAGAGATGGACCCGTTGCACCTTATCGGATGGGGGCGAGGCTTCTACGGCCCTGCTGGGGGACGCCAGTACACACCGATTGCGCAGATTGATCTCTGCAATCGGTGCAACACATTCCACACCAAGGGCTGGCTTGATGGCTTCGCCGACTCCACGCGATAATCCGGATAACCTGACGTTCTTCGTGACGTCGGACGAGACCGGACTTGAGGTGAAGGTCGGGATCGGTGGGTTGCCGCTCCTGCCGGCGTTCACCGCACAGCCCGAGGCGGTGAAGTTGCTGCGCTCGCTGAGCGTCGACGTCGCGCCGCTGGAGGGGCTCGCCTCCGATTGGCGGTTCATGACCCGGGCCGAGATCTCGGACTACAAGCGCCGAGAGCGGGAGGGCGATAGCCAGGGTGACGATGGTCTGGACGAGGACTTCCAGACGTCAGGCGACTGGTGACCGGGGTTATCCCCCGCTCGCGACCCGGCCGCGTTGACACCCGACGGCGCTTCTGCCAGCCATTTGTACGCCGCGCAGTGCGCCCGCGATCCCTCACCAGGGCCGCGGGCGTTGTCGTTTCTGGAGCAGCCTGTGAGCCTTTGGGTTCTGATCCTCGTTCTGATCGCGGTGCTGCCCGGCGTGCTTCCGCTCGGCCTGACCTACAACGCGGAGTGGGGGTATGGTCCGGCGATCAGCGTCCTCGGCATTCTGGTCATCGTCCTGATCATCGGGCTGGTGCGGGAACTGGCGTGAAGCGGCGCCCGCTGTCGGATCGTATGAGCTTCGAGGACTGAGGCGATGTTCCTCACGGTGCAGCAGATCGGGGCGCTTCCGACGTGGATGCAGGCCTCTCTGTTCGCCGCGTGGGTCCTGTTCGTCGTGACGTCCACGCTTCTGCTCGTGCGTGTCGTGACCGGGCGCTGAAATCGAAATCAATCAGAGAAATCAGAGCAATCAATCATGGCACGTGGTGGAGCGCGGACGGGAGCGGGGCGGAAGCCCGGATCGCTCACGAAGCGCACCCGCGAGGTCGCTGAGGCTCTGATGGTCGAGGGCGTGACCCCGCTGGAAATCATGCTGGGCGCCGCCCGGGCCGTCTGGACCGAGGCCACGAAGGGCGAGCGCATCGACCTCGATAAGGCCGCCGCCGCCGCCTCGATCGCGAAGGATGCTGCCCCCTACGTGCACCCGAAGCTCGCCAGCATCGAGCACACCGGCAAGGACGGGAAGGATCTGATCCCGGAGGCCTCGCCCGACGACGTGGCCCGGCGCCTCGCCTTCATGCTCGCCAGCGGCGCGGCCGCGCAGGCACCGACCAAGGACTGATCCCCATGCAGACCCGCTTCCGCACGCTGCTCCTCGCCGGGGCGGCGTCTCTCGCCGTGTCCGGTGCCATCGCGGCGACCACGATCAACGGCGTTCCGGCCACGATCTCGCAGCTCGTGCAGATCGTCTGGAACGACCAGAACATCTCGACGGCGAACCCGCTGCCGGTGAACGTCGCAGCCGGCGGCGGAGGATCGGTCACGGCGGCAGGAACGAACGGCACCACCGCGCAGGCGGTGCAGGGCATCAACGGCGGTGTCCCCGTCGGTGTCAGCAATTCCTCGCTGGCCTCGCTCGACACCAAGACCCCGGCCATCGGCACGCAGACCAAGGCCGCGTCGCGCTCCGTCACGCCGGCCTCGGATTTGGCGAACATCGAGCCGGCCGGGACGGCGGTCACCGGCGTCACCATGCCCGCAGGCGGAACCGGGATCACCGGGTGGCTGTCCTCGATCTGGCAGGCCACCGTCGGCCGTCAGACCTTCCTCGTCTCCACAAGCAGCAACCTCGCCGCGGGCGGGTTCCTGAACGATGCGAATTACGTCTTCCTCGGGGCCAGTCCCAGCCCCTACGTCTACCTGAACGCGAGCTTCTACTCGAACCAGAGCGGCACCTATACGGTGCAGGCCACGGACGGGACCAACCTCTATACGATCTCGACCGGCACGGTCACCGCCTCCACAGTGACGAACCTGCGACTGCAGGCTACGCCGGTCACCGCCACGGGCACGCGGTATCGCGCCTACCTCACGAATGGCTCGACCGCAGCGACGGTCGCCTACGCTTCGGTCTCGCTGTCCTCGAACTGATGCGCCTCGCGTTCGCTCTCGTCCTGACCGCCGGCCTCCTGGCGGCCGGGGACGCGCGTGCGCAGCTCTTCCTCAACGGCGTGCAGCAGCCGGTTCCGCCCGTGCCCTGCGGTGCCGTCCCGGCCATGGACACCCTCAATGGGTCGCCCGGCTCGACCAACTGCTTCGTGCCCCGGGACGCGACCCGGCCGACAGCCGTCCAGGCCGCCAACGTCATCACCAGCGCGTCCGACGGTTCTTGGTCCGTGACCTGGGGGCGGTCGTTCGTGTCGCCCACGCCCGTCGTGCTGCCGATCCCGATCAACACCGGCTCGCTGCCGCTGGTCTGCAACGTGGTCTCGCGCTCGGCGACCGGTGCCACCGGCAAGTGCTGGCAATCGACCACCACCACCCTCGGCGGAACGCTCGTCGGCCTGCTGGTCAACCCGTTCGGCTCACCCGCCGCCAGCGCCGCCGTGATGGTGATCGGCCGCGAGCCCACGCAGTGATCGCCGCTGTGGCGATGCGCAGAGGAGACCTAACCATGAAGCGTTGGAAGCTCACCCCCATGGCGGACCAGCCGCAGGGCCCGCCCACCCATCACGCCCACGAGGTGTTCGAGGGCGACGAAGACGGACTGTCCACCCGCCTGTCCGATCTCCAGGCCCAGACCGGCACGCCCTTCAAGGCGGAGGAATGGAACGGCGAGCCCGATCCGGAGCCCGACTTGAGCGAGACGAAGGAGCGCCAGGACGCGGCCGAGGAGCAGGGGCGGCCGGTCGAAGGCTGAGCGAACCCGCGGCTATGGCCCTCCTCGACGAACTGATCGGGCGCATTACCGGCATGCCGGCGGACGCGCGTGCTCAGCTTGAAAAGGAGGTCATGGCCGCGACCGCAGGGCGGTTCTTCATCCCCTCGCCCGGGCCGCAGACCGAGGCGTATCTGAGCCAGGCGGACGAGGTCTATTACGGCGGCGAGGCGGGCGGCGGGAAATCAGCTCTGCTGGTCGGGCTTGCCCTTGAGGAGCACACCGACAGCCTGATCCTGCGTCGCGTGAACGACGACGCGAAGGACATCGCCAAGGTCGCCCGCGAGTTCGTCGGCGAGGCCGGCTCCTACAACGGCCAGGACCGGATCCTGCGCGTGAACGACCGCGAGGTCCGGTTCGGCGGCTGCCAGTTCGAGGAGGACAAGGAGCGGTACAAGGGCCGCGCCAAGGACTTCTACGGCTTCGACGAGATCGGCGACTTCACCGAGTCGCAGTACCTGTTCATCACCACCTGGAACCGCTCCGCCAAGCCCGGCCAGCGCTGCCGCATCATGGCGGCCGGCAACCCGCCGACCCGGCCCGAGGGCCTGTGGGTGCTGAAACGCTGGGCCGCGTGGCTCGATCCCGCCCACCCGAAGCCGGCCAAGCCCGGTGAGCTGCGCTGGTACGTGCGCACGGACGAGGGCGAGGAGATCGAGGTCGAGGGCCGCGGGCCGCACCGCATGGGCCTGGAGGTGCTGCACGCCCGGTCCCGGACCTTCATCCGCGCCCGTCTCGACGACAACCCGTTCCTCCGGGAGACCGATTACCGGGCCAGCCTGGATTCGCTCCCGCCCGAGCTGCGCCGCGCCTACCGCGATGGCGTGTTCACCGCCGACCTCGCTGACGATGCGTGGCAGCTCATTCCGACCGAGTGGGTGCTGGCCGCACAGGCGCGCTGGCGCCCCGGCGGGCATCTCGGCCAGTCCATGACAGCGATAGCCATGGACCCGGCCGGCGGCGGCCAGGATGCGGCTGAGATGGCGGCGCGCTATGGTGGCTGGGTCTCGCCCTTCGTCACCGTGAAGGGGCCGGAGACCGCCGACGGGAACGCCATGGCCGGCCGCGTGGTCATGATGCGCCGGAACGATTGCCCGGTGGTGATCGACGGTGGCGGGGGCTACGGCGGCGCGACCGCGCTCCGGCTGAAGGACAACGGCATTGAGGCCGCAGCCTTCGTCGGCGCCGAGGCCAGCACGGAGGTGACGCGCGACAAGGCGCAGCTCGCCTTCACGAACTGCCGGGCCCAGGCGCACTGGCGCCTGCGCGAGGCCCTCGACCCGACCCAGGAGGGCGGCTCGATCATCGCCCTGCCGCCGGACAACGAGTTGAAGGCCGACCTCTGCGCGATCCGCTGGGAGCTGACCCGTACCGGCGTGAAGGTCGAGAGCAAGGAAGAGATCCGGAAGCGCATCGGCCGCTCCCCGGGCAAGGGCGATGTGCTGACGATGTTGTTCGATCAGGCCGAGAAGATGGTCGTCGCGGCGAAGGCGAACCGGTCTGGCTCCCGCCCGACGACGGCGAACATGGGGGCGCGGTACGCTGCCGTGCATGCGCGGAGGATGCGGGCATGAAGTGGCTGATCGGCATCCTGTTCGCGCTCAGCCTCGCCATGATCTGGTGGGGCTTCAGGATCACTGACGGTCCGGGCTCCGCAGACGAGCGCGTGGGCGGCTCGATCCCCGTCCTGCTGGGCGGCGTCCTCCTCGTCTTCGATGCCGCCCTGACGCTGACTTGGTTGGTGGTGACGCGGTGAACGCTCGCTGCTGGCGCAACGAGTACCGCATGCGCGACGGCTCGCGCCGGCTCGGCCTGCCGTTCCTGACCCGGTGGGAGGCCGTGCGGGCCGGCGCCGAGATGCAGGGCACGTCCGGCGCCCTCGTCCTGTTCCGCTGGCGCGTCGTGGCCCGGCTCCCTGCCATCTTCTCCGAGGTGCGCTGATGACCTCCCTATTCTCCGCCCCCAAGATCAACATGCCGACGCCGACGGTCGCGGCCCCGACGCCGATGCCCGACACGCAGGACCCGCAGGTGCTGGAGGCGCGCAAGAAGGCGCTCGCCGATGCATCGGCCCGCGGCGGCCGGGCCAGCACCATTATGGGCGGCGGCATCGGCAACACGGCGCTCGGTGGCAGCATGGGCACCGGCAACGCCCTGGCCGGCGGTGGCGTCAACGCGGGCGACAGCTACGCGAACAGCACGCTTGGGGGCGGGCGGTGAGCGTGTTTGGCGGCATACTCTTCACCTGCGCCGCCATTGCGATCGCAAGCCTGTGCGCGCTTGGCTTTTGGGTGCTGTCGCGGTCGCCGGTGCCGGTCGGCATGCGGGCACCGTGGCCTGCGCCTGACTATCACCGACTACAGGATGCGGCGCACGAGGCATGGTCCGCGGCGCAGCCGCGCCGGGCCTGGGCGCCGCCGGTCGTGCGCGAGCGCGAGGGCTGCTGGCCTGGGCAAGTTACCTGGGTGGACGGCCGCCATGACTGAAACCATCGCCGTCCGTCGTAGCCGCCTCGTGAAGCCGGGGAACTGCCGTGTTGCCCGCGGTGATCGATATGTGATCGCTGGTCCGTTGGCGTGGGCCGAAGGGAAGATGCAGCCCGGCGACGTGCTCGTGCTCTCGCCGACCGATTATCGCCGCTACCGGCAGGCCATGTCCGAGACCGTAGAGGCTGCATCGTGAAAACCCGCGTCCGCGATCTGATGGGCCAGGGCGATGCGCTCTACGGCCGTCGCTCGGGCCTGATGTCCGCTTGGCAGGAGATCGCCGAGAACTTCCACCCGCTGCGGTCCGACTTCACCCGGCACGACCCCTACGGCTACTCCGAGGGTCGCGAATGGATGGACGGGTTGATGACCGGCTCGCCGATCCTCGCGCACCGGGAGCTGTCCGACCAGTTCGCCGCCATGCTCCGGCCCAAGGGCAAGGACTGGTTCGGCATGACCGTCGAGGACGAGAGGGTCGCCCAGGATTCGACCGTGAAGGCGTGGTTCCAGGCCAAGGCCGCGACCATGCGCCGGATCATGTACGACACGCAGGCGGGCTTCACCCGGGCGACGAAGGAGGGTGACGGCGACTTCGCGGCGTTCGGCCAGTGCGTAATCTCCGTGGAGCTGAACGCCACCGCGAACGGGCTGCTGTTCCGGTGTTGGCACCTGCGCGACTGCGCCTGGGCCGAGGACGCGCACGGCAAAATCGACACGATGCACCGGAAGTGGCGGCTCCCCGCCCGGTCCGTGCTGAAGTTCTGGCCCGACAAGGTGGACGCCAAGCTGCGCGAGATGGCGCAGAAGGATCCGAACGCCCTCGTGCGGCTCCGGCACATCGTCCTCCCGGCAGACGAATACGACTTCGTGAACCCGCGCCCGAAGGTGCAGAGCGCGAAGTTCCCGTTCGTCTCGATCTACATCGACTGCGACCACGACACGGTGCTGGAGGAGACGCCGCTGCGGCGCTCCCCGTACATCGTGCCGCGCTGGGTCACGGTCTCGGGCTCGGCCTACGCGCACAGCCCCGCGACGGTGGTCGGCCTGTCCGATGCCCGGCTGCTGCAGCGCATGACGTTCACGCTGCTGGAGGCGGCCGAGAAGGCGGTGAACCCGCCGATGGTCGCCGTCGGCAACCAGATCCAGGGCGGGCTCAACGTCTACCCGGGCGGCGTCACGTGGGTGGACGCCGACTACGACGAGCGGAAGGGCGAGGCGCTTCGTGTGCTCGACGCCGTGTCCCAGAAGACCGGGATCCAGTTCGGCATCTCCATGGCGCAGAACGCCGAGATGATGATCAAGCGGGCGTTCTACCTCGACCAGATCCGGCTCCCGCCGGCGGGCGAGGCGATGACCGCGACCGAGGTCCGGATGCGCACCGAGGAGTATATCCGGGCTGCCCTGCCGCTCTTCGAGCCGATGGAGACGGACTACAACGGGGCCATCTGCGAGGAGGTGTTCAACCTAGCGATGGACAACGGCGCGTTCGGCAACATGTCGGACCTTCCGCGGATGCTCGCCGGCCAGGAGGTGCGGTTCTCGTTCGAGAGCCCATTGCAGGCCGCGGCCGGCCAGCAGAAGGCGGTCGCGTTCCAGCAGGCCGGGCAGCTCCTCGCTGCCGCGATGCAGATCGACCCGATGTCCACGGTCGAGTTTGACACCCGCAAGGCCTTCCGCGATGGCCTCGACGGGCTGGGCGAGCCATCATGGATCGTGGACGATGAGCAGGCCCAGCGGGTCCGCGCCCAGGCTGCCCAGCGCCAGAAGGAGCAGCAGGACGCCCAGCACGTCGCCGATATGGCGAACGCGGGCGGTGCCGTTGCCGGAGCCGTTTCGCAGGGGCAGGCTGCCGGGCTCCTGCCCGCGCCAGCACAGGCGAACGCGGTTGAGGGCGCGCCGGTATGACCCGGAAGGTGACCCGCCTGCCGACTGCGGCCAAGCGCCGTGTCAAGAACCCGGTCGCGCTGGATGAGGCCGGCAACGTGGAGTTCCTTGGCGGCTTCAGCCGGGTCGCCGTGCCGGCGGAGCGGGTGCTGCATCAGGCCGGCCTTGCGGGGCTGACCCAGGTCATCGTCGTCGGGGTTGCCCCGGACGGCACGCTCTACTTCGCCGGCAGCGAGGCACAGGCGCCGGATATCCTCTGGCTCCTGGAGCTCGCGAAGCGGCAGTTGCTGGAGAACGCGGCCTCGTGACCCGCGCCGCCCCCGTCCCGCCGCGCGACCCGTGGGTGCCGGCCCAGCCGTCGAAGGCGCAGCACTACGCGCTCACGAGCCTCGCCACGGGCACCGCCAGCGAGCAGCAGCAGAAGGCCGCCCTCGCCTTCATCATCGAGGCCTGCGCGCGGACCTACGACCAGCCCTTCCGGCCCGGCGGCGCGGACGGGGCCCGGGCCACGGATTTCTCGGCGGGCATGATGTTCGTCGGGCAGCAGATCGTTCGGGCGATGAAGCTCGACCCGAACCAGCTTGAGGGATCGGCACATGAGCCTTGAGGACAACGGCGGCGCTCCGGCGCCTGGCGAGCAGCAGCCGAACACCACGGGGGCCCAAGCGGCCCCCGATGCACGTCAGGATCAGGGCGCCGCCCCGGCCGGCGGCGACCAGGGTGCGGGTGGCGGCGGTGAGGGTGGCGATCAGGGCTCGCGCTCGCTCGCGCAGGGTGGGGGCGAAGAGCGCCCCGATCCGGCCCCGACCGCGAAGTGGCCCGACGACTGGCGCGAGCAGCTCGCCGGCGGCGACGAGGCCTTCCTGAAGCAGCTCAAGCGCTACGCGAGCCCCGCGAACTACGCGAAGGCCGGCTTCGAGGCGCAGCAGCGGATCCGCTCCGGCCAGGCCAAGGAGCCGCTTCCCGATAACCCGAGCCCCGAGCAGATCACCGCGTGGCGCAAGGAGAACGGGATCCCGGAGAAGGCCGAGGACTACAAGATCGAGCCGGGCGATGGGCTGGTGTTCGGCGAGGCCGACAAGCCGATGCTCGACGCCTTCCGGCAGTTCGCGCACGAGCGCAACTGGACCCCGCAACAGGTGAACCAGGGCGCCGCGTTCGTGGCGCAGCTCGGCGAGCAGCAGCGCGCGGCCATGGATCAGGCTGACAAGTCCTTCCGCATGGAGGCGCAGGATGCGCTTCAGCAGGAGTGGGGCCGCGAGTTCCGGCCGAACCTGCAGAACATCCGCAACATCGTCGATCGCTACGGCGAGCCCGGATTTGGTGACGCGCTGATGGGCGCCCGATCGCCCGACGGGAAGCTGCTCGGCGACAACCCCGCCTTCCTCAGGCTGCTGAACACCTTCGCCCGCGAGATCAACCCGCTCGGCACCGTCGTGCCGGCCGGAACCCAGGATGCGGGCAAGGCGGCCAGCGAGGAGCTGGCAGCGCTTCGGGCCGAGATGGGAGACCAGTCGAGCGCCTACTGGCGTGGCCCAGAGGCCGAGAAGAAGCAGGCCCGCTACCGCGAACTTCTCACGGCAGTTGAGAAGCAGAGCGCAAGGGCTTGACGACTTTGCCCTTCTTTGGCAGCAACACAGCACGCGGAGCGCGGACCTTGATGGCCCGCCCCTCGCCAAAGCGAAGCCCCTTCGAGCGCTTCACCCGGCCCCGCCTCGGCGGCCACCCCGGGACCCCGCCGAAGGCCACCCTGTCGCAGCGGCTCACCCGAGACCTCTGAGCACGACAGGAGCGCGGCGCGATGGCCGGCGACACCGCATTCGTTACCCAGTACCGGGACGAGTTCACCCACGGGTTCGAGCAGAACCAGTCGGTGCTCAAGTCCATGATCAACTCGGACGCGCAGGCCAAGGGGAACCAGGCCGTGTTCGACATCGTGGATTCCGGCGGCGCCACCGCGGTCACCCGCGGCGTCAACGGCCGCATCCCGAGCCGGACCGACAACGAGAACCAGATCACGGTCACCCTCCAGGAGTGGCACGACAAGCCGATCAAGACCGGCTTCAACATCTTCGCGTCTCAGGGCGACGGTCGCCGCAAGATGCAGGAGACCACCCGGGCGGTGATGAACCGCAAGATCGATGACGACATCATCGGCGCGCTGGGCATGGCCGCGAACCAGTATGTCGCCGCGGGCGGCAACGCCGGCTCGACCTACCCGGCCACCCTGGCGCTGATCGAGAGCATGATCGCCAAGCTGGCTCGCCAGGACGTCGATGTCGACGACCCGACGAAGCTGATCTTCCTCGCGACCCCGTCGTTCCGCGCGGAGCTCTACCAGCTGCCGACCTTCAACTCGCATGACTACGTGGACGTGAAGCCGCTTGTCGGCCCGGTCCGCAAGATGGTGCAGTGGGCCGGCGCGATGTGGCTGTTCTCGAACCGCCTCGCTGGCGTCGGGACCGCAGCCGAGAAGGTGGTGCTCTTCCACCGCGACGCGCTCGGCCACTGCGTCAACACCGGCGATATGCAGGTGGTCGCCGGGTACAACGAGGAGGACGATTACTCCTTCGCCCGCTCGACCATCTTCATGGGCTCGCAGATCCTCCAGCAGAAGGGCCTCGTCTACGCCCTTCACGACGGATCGGCGATCGGCTGATGGCCGGACTGAACTGGGCGGGGCTTCGGCCCCGTCTCCTCCGAACCCGATAATCAGAGGCAGTCATGGCCTACGATCCCACCCACGCCCCGCGCATCGTCGAGCAGGACCTCGGTCGCCGCGGCCCGTCGCACTGGCTCTACAACGGCACGGACACCCCCGCGGTGTTCGCCGGCAACGGCTTCATCACCAACGCCGCGGCCCTCGGCATGAAGGTCGGCGATACGGTGCGGTATCGGCAGGACGGCGTCTCGCCTCCCGTCGTCACCAGCCACGAGGTGATCACGATCAACGCAAACGGCTCCGCGGACCTGTCCGACGGCACCGTTCTCTCCGCGGCCAACGCCGGCTGACCTGGGCCGCACCGCAGTGCCTTCCACAGGGCGGTCCTCTCGGGCCGCCCTTTTTCATGGGACCGACAAGATGCCCCGACAGATCACGGACGCCCGGTTCAACCTCGCGGAGCACGCGAACAACACGTGGCGGGCCCGGCTTGAGGCCGGAACGACCCTGGAGGATCTGCGCACGCCGGAATTCTACCGGCTGCTGTCCGCCAAGGTCCGGGCCGGCGATCTGATCCACTGCGCATGGGAGGACGGGTCCGGCTTCGTGATCCTGTACGTGCGCGCCATGGCCTCGGGAGCGCTGGTCGTTCACCCGGTCGCCGGCGGCCTCTTCCGGGACCAGGACGACGAGCAGGTGGCGCCGCTGCCCTCGCCCGGTATCGACGAGCAGGACGGCGTCCGCGTCGAATGGGCCGGCGATCAGGACCTCTGGCGCGTCGTCCGGGTCGCCGATGGGACGATCATCAAGTCCGGTCTGGGCGAGCAGCGCGAGGCCCGCCGGCAGCGCACCGTCTACCTCCAGACCGCCCGCCGCACCGCCGCGTGATCTGAGCCATGGCCGATCAGCTCGCCATCTGGAACGTCGCCCTCGCCCACCTTGGCGAGCGGCGCTTGGCCTCGCTCGCGGAGCCGCGCGAGCCGACGCGCGTGCTGGCGGACGAATGGGTCGCGGCCGTCAACGGCTGCCTCTCGATCGCGCCCTGGGCCTTCTCGACGAAGACGGCGGCGATCACCACGACGGGTGCAGGGACGGGCACCGGGCCGTATCCCTATGGACTGCCGAAGCCCAGCGACTGGCTGCGCACCGTCGATATCGGGGTCGAGCCGACGCTGACGCAGCCGCTCACCGAGTACCTCGAGGAGGGCACGTTCTGGGCCGCCAACATCGGGCTCATCATCGTCCGCTACGTCTCGACCGATCCGGCGTTCGGGTACAACGTTCCCTTCTGGCACCAGCCCTTCGCGGACTACGTCGCGTTGGCGCTCGCCGCCCGCTGCTGCCGACGGTTGACCGGCGCGGCCGACATGCTCGGCGACATCCTGAAGCTGCGCGAAGCAGCGATGCACGATGCGCTGGCCTACGAGCAGGAGACCGCCGCCCGGCAGTATCCGCTTCCGACCGGCGCGGGTGAGACGCAGCTTCAGGTCTTCAACGACACGCTGACCCGGCTCGGCCGGCCCCGCGCCACATCGCTGACGAATGCCACGTCCGCGATGCGCGCGCTGAACCGGTTCTTCCTGGAGGCCGTTCGCTGGTCCTTGGCGCAGGCGCCCTGGTCTTTTGCCGCCCGCGTGATCGGCGTCAACGCGACGACGGGCGCCAACGTCAGCGTCTATAGCGGCGCGTTTCCCAAGCCTGCCGACTGGGTGCTGACTCTCGACATCGCCGCCGACCAAGCGTTCACGAAGCCGATCCCGAATTTCAACGACGAGGCCGGGTTCTGGTACGCCGATTCGAACGCGATCGCCGTGCGCTACGTCTCGGCCGATCCGAACTTCGGACTGAACCTCAGCAACTGGCCGGAAGGGTTCCGAGACCTTGTGGCGGCCCGGTTGGCCGCCCTAGTCGCCGGCGTGCTCGGTGCCCAGGAGCAGGTCAAGGCGCTCACCGAGGATCTCGAAGCCCAGCGCTCGGCCGCCCTGGATGCGGAGGCGGCGCGCGCAGCTCGTGTCTTCGGGGTTGGCGCCGCGCAGCAGACGCAGCTCGAAGTCTACAATACCGCGCTCGGTCACCTCGGCCGGCCGCGCATGGCCTCCATCAGCGAGACGAACGCGACCAGCCGGGCGCTGAACGACCAGTTCGCGACGGCGGTCCGGTGGTGCCTTCGTCAGGGACGGTGGGCGTTCGCGGCGCGCGTCGCTACACTTGTGCCGAACGGCGCCGTCCCGCCCGCTCCCTACACCGCTGCGTTCGCGAAGCCGGTCGATTGGGTCTCGACCCTCGACGTGGCCGCTGACGCCCAGGTCACGCAGCCAATCACCGAGTTCGCGGACGAGGCCGGCCTCTGGTACGCCGCCGCCCCGCAGATCGTGGTTCGCTACGTGTCGAGCGATCCGGCCAACGGGCGGAACGTCACGCTGTGGACCCCGGCGTTCCTCGACCTTGTGGCGCTGCGCCTCGCAGAGCTGAGTGCCGGGCGTCTGGGCGCGGAGGCGGCGCTGCCCGGCATCGTCGAGCAGCGCAACGCTGCGATGCAGGAGGCCCAGGCCGTCGAGGCCGCCGATGCCGCCCGGCGCTACCCGGGCGATGCGGACCTCCGCAGCCAGATCGCGGTGCTGAACGACGCGCTCGCCTATCTCGGTCGCCCCCGGATGGCTGCGCTGACCGATGCCGGCCCCGTCATGCGGGCGATGATCGAGGCATGGCCGCATGCGGTGCGCTGGGCGCTGGAGCAGGGCCCGTGGACCTTCGCCATCCGCGCGATCATGATCGGCCCCTTCGGCGACAACGTCCCGACCTTCGGGTACGCCAACGCCTTCAAGAAGCCCGACGACTGGCTGCAGACCGTCCTCGTCTCCGAATTCGACGACTTCCGGGCCGGCTCGACCACCTTCGCGGATGAGACCGGCTGGTGGTTCGCCGACGCGCCGGGCCTCTTCGTCCAGTACCTGTCCCTGGGTCCGAACTACGGCATGAACCTGCAACGCTGGTCGCCGTCGTTCGTCGACCTCGTGGCGCTGCGGATCGCCGAACGGATCGCCCCGCAGATCGGCGCAGGTGGCCTTGTCGCCGGGCTCATGGCGCTGCGGGCCGATGCCATGAAGCGGCTGCGGGCGACCGATGCGCTGAACACTCCGCCCCGGTTTGCACCGAATGGATCCTGGGTCGCCGCGCGCCGTGGCGGGAACCGGGCCGGACGGCGCTGGGGCGCGGGGCCGGGCGGGCCGCCGATCCCCTTCACGGGCGACACGACCCTGTCGGGCGACTCCGACCTACCGATCAACAACGACTTCATCCCTCGTATCTCCGGATAAGCCGATGCGCACCCTTCGCCTGATCGCTCCGCTGCTCGTCGCGCTGGCTGTCGCCACGCCGGCGTGGCCTCAGACCGCACCGCAGCCGCTGCAGCTCAATCTCGGGGGCGGCCCGAACGATCGGTCCGGCGCTCCCGCGCGCACCCTGTTTCAGCAGCTCCAGGGCGGCGTGAACGGCATCCTCGGCGCGCGCGGGATCCCGGGTGGATTCGCGAGCCTCGGCGCCGACGGGCTCGTGCCCCGGGAGCAGGTTCCCCTCGTGGGCTCACTCTACGCGACCGCAGCCGGCAAGCGCGCCGTGGAGACCAGTCGCGCCGACGATCTGCTGACCGCTTCCGGCGCTCTGGGCGCAGTCACGCGCACCCTGGCGAGCCGCCTCGACGATCTGCCCGTCTACCCGCAGGATTACTGGACGGGCGATCCGACCCAGTTCTGCGATGGCGCCACGGACGTTTCGGCCGCGTACCGCGCCGCGGCGACGGTGGCGATGACCGCCAAGCGCCCGCTGCACATCGGCGGCAAAGGCCTGTGCGTCCTCGGTTCCACCATCCCGATCAAGGGGCCGGTGTCGCTCATCGGCGACGGGCAAGCCCGCTCCATCTTGGTCGCTACCTTCAACGGGCCGATCTTCACCTGGGACACGAACGGCCCTGGCGGTACGACGGATGCCACCGAGGTCTCGAATGCGCTCGTGCAGAACTTCTCGCTGCGCGGTCAGTTCGCGTCCGGCGCGGACAACAGCGCATCGCGCGGCTTCACCTTCACCGGCAACAACGCCAACTTTTTCCAGTACAATCACTTTCGAAACCTGACCTTCGAGGGGCTGTACGCCGCCTTCGACAACGGAAAAGCCTCGTTTGCGACGTCGTTCGGCCAGGAGAGCACGCAGGCTTGGCTCTCCTTCGACGACATCACGATCCGCGGCGGCTCTGGCCCCGCGATGTATGGATGGATCTGGAACAACGGGTCCGGCACCGGCACGACGTACAACAACATCAAGACGGCGTTCTACTCGGCCGGCGCCGTGGCTTTCTACTATCCGGCGGGAGTGGTCGGAGACATCGTCATCAACGGCGGCCACTTCGGCGGAACGAATTCAGAGCTGATCAAGGTCGGGACGTCGACGAACTATCGGAACAATATCCTGGTCTCGGGCTCTCAGCTCGACGCCGGCATGAACGTGCCGTTCGACTTCGCGCCCAACAGCCCGACGTTCCAGCGCATCTCATTCACCGGCAACAACCTGGGCGGCGGCGTTACGCTGAACACGCCACCGGTGGCGGACAGCCTCATCGACGATCAGCTCGTCGATCAGCGCCGTGCCGGCAAGAACTACGCGACCAACGCGACCGGACAGCAGATCGTCCCGCTGTTCGCGGTAACGCTCGATAGCCTGAACCCCTATACCGGCACCGACTGCACTGTGAACGTTTCTGGCCTCGTGGGCGGTGTCGGCGGCGGCATCGTGCGGCAAGGCCTGCTGATCGCCCGCAACGGCGGCGGCGCCGTCGTGCTGCCGGTCGGCACAG
This sequence comes from Methylobacterium sp. XJLW, assembly GCF_003254375.1. Taxonomy (NCBI): domain Bacteria; kingdom Pseudomonadati; phylum Pseudomonadota; class Alphaproteobacteria; order Hyphomicrobiales; family Methylobacteriaceae; genus Methylobacterium; species Methylobacterium sp. XJLW. Next base: position 6,038,613 of record NZ_CP016429.1, read on the forward strand.
CCTACTCGACACAGGCGGCCTCGGGTTTCGCGACCGTGAACTACACGACCTCCGGGGCGGTCACGACGATCTCGACCACCATCGCGCCGGCGGCCAGCAACACCATGCTGGACGCGCAGATCCGATGCACGGGCGGCACCTATGCCGTTTCGCGTCTCTGACCCATGGCCCGCATCACGACTGCCCTAACAGCGTTCAACCGAGGCGAGGTCTCGCGCCTCGCGCTCGGCCGCGTCGACGTCGACAAGCTGCGCCTCGCGGCCGAGGAGTGCGTGAATTGGATCCCGCACACCCTGGGCCCCATGCAGGTCCGGCCCGGGCTGGCATACGTGAACGACACGGCCGGCAACGCGAAGGCCTACACGCTGCCCTTCGTCTACTCGACGCAGGACACCGCGTTGCTGGAGCTTACCCCGGGCGTGCTGCGCATCATCACGCAGACCAGTGCGCTGCGGCGACCCGCGACGGGATCCTCTTTCCCAGGCGGCGCTTGGCAGACCAGCGTTCAGGGCAATGGGTCCGTCACCATCAGCGGCCAGATCGCTCTCGATGTGCCATCGATCGGCGGCTACGCGATTGCTCGCGCGCCGGTCGGCGTCTCTTCCCCCGGCGTTCTGCATGCGCTTCGGATCGTGGTCCTACGCGGGCCGATCCGACTGCGCATCGGCTCGAGCGCGGGGCTCGACGATCTCGTGGGCGAACTCAGCCTGGACGTCGGCACGCACTCGATCGCGTTCACTCCGGGCGCCGCGGCTTGGGCCGAATTCCAGAACCGCCAGTTCGCGACGGCGCTCATCGGCTCGGTGGCGCTGGAGAGCGCCGGCGAGCTGCGGCTGCCGACTTCATGGGGCGATGCCGATCTCCCGAACGTGCGATGGGATCAGTCCGCGAACGTGGTTTTCCTGGCCTGCGCCGGGAAACCGCCGATGCGGATCCAGCGGCCCACGCCGTTCTCTTGGTCCATCGTGCCCTATCGCGCCGATGACGGTCCCTTTGCGGCTGGCACGCCGCCGGCCTGCAAGCTCCAGGTCTCGAACGCGCAGGGCTACGCGACTGTGACCGCGTCTCGACCTGTGTTTCAGTCCGGGCACGCGAACAGCCTGCTTCAGGTCTTCACGCCCAATGCGAACGCGACCTTCGCCCTCGGCGCCACCGGGGCAGCCATGCCGGCGGTCCGTGTCTCCGGCGTCGGCGTCGCTCGCTCCATCGCCTTCAACGTCTCGGGTTCGTTCAGCGGATCCTGGCAGCTTGAGCGGTCGATCACCGGGCCAAACGACGGATTCGCGGCCGTCCCGCAACCCATCACCTCCACCAGCTCGACGACCTCGACGACCAGCACCAGCAAGGCGATCGGGACCGGCTCGACCTCCGGAACGAGCACCGACACTTCGAGCGGCAGCAGCGGATCGAACTCCACATCGGGTACGTCGAACGGCACCTCATCGAGCACAAGCAGCAGCGAGACGAACACGACCGGGACGAGCAATTCCACGACCACGACGCAGAAGGGCGGCACCGCCGGCAACGGCACGGTCTTCACAGCCAATGGCAACGGCGGGGGCACCTATCAGGACGACCTCGACAACGTCGTGGCCTGGTATCGGATCTCGGCCACCAGCCTGACCTCCGGCGTGATCAACGCCCAGATCATCCATGGCGGGTCCGGGGGCCGGACGGCTGTGCTGCGGATCCTCGCCGTCGATAGCCCGACCAGCGCCCGGGCCCAGGTGATACAGCCGCCGTCGAGCGACAACCCCTCGGATTCCTGGCAGTTCGGCGATTGGTCCGACGCCGCCGGATGGCCGACAGCGGTTGCGCTGTTCGACGGGCGTCTCGGTTTCTCCGGCGGCGATCGCCTCTGGATGTCGGTCTCGGACGCCTTCGACAGCTTCGCGGCGCAGATCGATGACGGGAGCGGCGGTGCCACGGTCGGGGATTCCTCCGCGATCTCCCGCTCAATCGGCTACGGGCCGGTGGCGACGATCAACTGGATGCTCCCCCTGACGCGCCTCCTGCTCGGGACCGCCGGCAGCGAGGTCTCCGTGCGCTCCTCGGCCCTGGACGCGCCGCTGACGCCGACCGGTGGCATGGCGATGCGCGATTGCTCGACCTACGGTTCGGCCCTCGTGCCGGCTGTGAAATGCGACACGCGCGGCTTGTTTGCGGACCGGTCCGGACGGCGCCTGCTGCAGCTCGCCTACGACGTGAACAGCCAGGACTACGGCGCTTCGGACCTGACCCGCCTGCACCCCGATCTCTTCCTCGGCAATGCCATCGTGCGCATCGCCGTGCAGCGGCAGCCGAACACGCGCATCCACTGCGTGCGTGCCGACGGCACGGTAGCGGTGCTGGTGTTCGAGCCGAACGACGACGTGGCGGCGTGGTACCGGATCGAGACCGATGGCTTCGTGGAAGACGTCTACGTGCTGCCAGGGCAGCTTGAGGATGCGGTCTACTACACGGTGAATCGGAGCGGCACGCGCTGCCGCGAGCAAATGGCTCGACTGGATCAGGCGCGCGGCGGCGGACTGAACCTGATGGCAGATGCGCATGTGTCGTCTCTGGGAAGCCCGATCAGCGCGCTCGGCGGCCTGACGCATCTGAACGGCAAGACGGTGTGCATCTGGGCCGACGGCAAGGACCGCGGAACTGCGGTCGTGAGCGGCGGTCAGGTCGCGCTCGGAGGTTCCTACTCGGCGGTCTGCGTCGGCCTGCCCTATCAGGCACGATGGAGGTCGGCGAAGCTGGCCTACGGGGCGCCGCAGGGCGGAACCGCTCTGAACCGTCGCAAACGCACGATCGGCCTGGGTCTCATCCTCGCCGACGCGCACATTCAGGGCCTCCAGATCGGCCAGAGCTACGACGCCCTGGATCCGATGCCCTGGACCGAGGACGACATCGGCATCGATCTGACCGGCGGCTGGTACGGCTACGATGAGCAGGAGGTCGAGCTACCGGGGTCGTGGACCACGGATGCTCGGCTGTGCTTGGTCGGGCAGGCCCCGCGCCCCTGCACCGTCATGGCGGCGAGCCTGACGATGGAGACCAGCGTCGAAACCGGGATGACACGGCAGTGATCGTCTTGGCGCCCGCCACCGGTTCGGATTTCGAGACCGTGTTCGGCACCGCGCCGCCCTGGCGGATCCGCGGAATGGCGGCGCACCGGGACGGCTCCTGCGTCGCGATCGGCGGCTTGGCCTATGGGCCGGACGGCACGGCGCACGCCTTCTATGCCGGCACCGAGACGGTGCAGCGCTTTCCCGTCGCGATCACGCGGGCGGTGATGACCGGCTTGGCGGCGGCGCGGGCGCGCGGTGTCCGGCGCATCGTGGCCGAGTGCGACACCTCGATCGAGGCGGCGGCGCGGTGGCTCGCTCGCCTGGGCTTCCGCGAGAGCGAAGTTCCGAACGTGTGGATCTGGGAGGCCTGACGTGGGGATGGCAGCGGCGCTGACCGGGGTCGGTGCGGGGATCAGCGCGCTCGGTACGCTAGGGTCGGCCTCGGCCGCGCGGCAGGCCGGGCAGGCGCAGCAGCAGCAATACGCCTTCAAGGCGGCGCAGGAGGAGCAGCAGGCGACGCAGGCGATCGCCGCGAGCCAGCGGACGATGTTCGACACGCAGCGCAAGACGGCGCTGACGCAGTCGACGCTTCAGGCCCGCGCCGCGGCGGATGGCGGATCGGCGACGGATCCGGGCGTGCTCAGCCTGACCGACAACGTGGCAGGCCGCGGCGAGTACCTCGCGCTGGGCGACCTGTTCGCGGGCCAGGACAAGGCCGCCGGCTTCCGGCAGCAGGCCGGCGCTGACCGCTACTCCGGCGCCGCTGCAGCCGCCGGCGCCAGCGCGCAGGCCACCGGCACCATTCTGGGCGGGATCGGCTCGCTCGCATCTCGGTTCGGGAGCCTCGGCGGCTCTGGAGGCCTGTTCGGCTAATGCCCAAGCTCCCCACTGAAGCAGACCTCGGCCCTGCTCCGTCGCTGGAGAGCCGCCGTGGAATCGCGACCTATGACGCCTCGCCGCTCGCGCGGGGGCAGCAGGCGGTCGCGGCCGGCGTGCAGAGCATCGGCAACGCCGGGGTCAACACTGGCCTGGAGATGATTGCCCGGGAGAACCGGCAGGCCGAGACCCTTCAGGACGCGCAGGCCCAGGCGGACCTTCTGACCGCGTCGGCGAAGCGCCGGAGCCAGATCGGTGACGCCACCACCGCGGCCGACCTTGAGAAGATCCACCGCGAGGGCGCCCAAGCGGACCTCGATGCGGCGGCCAACCGGATCACCGACCCGAACCGCCGCGCGCTGTTTCTGGAGCGGGCCCGGCCGACGATCGAGACGCTTGGCACGGCCGCGAAGGACAAGGCCTTCAACATCACCTCGGATCAGACCCGGGCCAGCACGCTGCAGCAGCTCGAGGAGCTGAAGAAGACCGCGATCAACGACCAGGATCCCGAGAAGAAGGCCGGGTACATCGACGCCGGCAACGCCCTGATCTCCGGCATGGAGAAGGAGGGCTACATCACCGCCGTGCAGGCACAGCAGCAGCGCGAGGCCTGGGGCCGGTCCTATGCGGTCGATGCGCTCAACGCTATGAACCCGCAGGCGCGGCTCGCGGCGGCACGCGGCGGCTGGGAAGGCGCGCTGATCAACCGCGAGAGTTCGAACAACCCGCGCATCGTCAACCCGCTCGGCTATGCGGGCCTGTACCAGTTCGGCGCGCCGCTGCTGAAGACGCTCGGTCTCTACACGCCGGGCGCGGGCGAGAACCTCCAGACGTGGAGCACGACGAAGGTCAAGGACGACCCGAGCAAGTGGTCGGGCACCTTCAACATCCCGGGCTTCCCGGGCGTGCGCACGCTGTCCGATTTCCGCGAGAACCCGGAGGCGCAGCGGGCCGCATTCCAGGCCTCGACCTCCTATTACGACAAGGAGATCGAGCGCCGCGGACTCGGCAAGTTCATCGGACAGACGGTCAACGGCGTGCCAATCACGCGCGAGGGCATCTACACGGCGGCGCACCTCGGCGGCATCGGCGGAACCGATAGCTGGCTCCGTGGCGGCGTCGACCGCGGCGATGAGAACGGCACGAAGATTTCCGGCTATGCCCGCATGGCGGCGCAGGCCGGCCCGGGCGCCGGCGACCCGAACGAGCGCTCGCTGGCACGCTACCTCGACCCGCAGCAGCGCCTCGCCCTGGCGAACGGCGCGACGCGCGACCTCGTAAATCAGGACCGGGCCACGCAGAACGCGCAGGCGAACGAGGCCGCCACCGTCCGGCAACTCATGAAGGACGACGAGGCGTCCATCATGGCGCAGGGCGCCCCGCTCGGTCAGATCACACCGGAGCGCGTGTCAGCCTCGCTCGGGCCGGCCGCGGCCGAGCAGTTCGCCCAAGGCCGCGCGCAGGCCGTGCAGTTCCACGACGCGACGAACGACTGGAGCCAGATCCCCATCGAGGAGATCCGGGCCCGGCTCGGTACGCTCAAGCCCGCGCCCGGCGCGCAGGGTTTCGAGGCGGCGCAGCGACTGTTCTCGATCGCGGAGGAGCAGGCCGGCAAGATCCAGAAGGAGCGGCAGCAGGATCCCGCCGCCGCCGCGGACCGGACGCCCGAGGTGCGCGCCGCGCTCCAGAACGCCAGCCTCGACCGGCCCGACACATATCAGGCCGTGGCGAAGGCCCGCGCCATCGCGCAGGAGCGTCTACGGATCCCGGAGGATCTGCGCGTGCCGATGACCCGGGCCGAGGCGCAGCAGGTGGCGCGGCCGCTGGAACTGGCGCAGCAGGGCGGCGACCCGCGCGAGATCCGCGACGTCCTCACCGACACGGTGAAGCAGCTCCAGGCCGGCTTCGGCGACCAGAGCGACACCGCGCTCCAGCAGGTGATCAAGGAGGCGCATATCGGCCGGGCCGGCGCCGAGATGGCGGCGGTGGTGCTGCGGAAGCTGGCGAACCGCGAGATGCCGACGCCGCAGGATGCCCGGGCCCTGGACGAGGCGCAGCGGACGAGCGCCGCGGACCGGGCCGTCGCGGGCGTTGCCCCGGGTGCACCGGCCGGCGGTGGCCCGCTGCCTCTGAACTTCGACGCCACCGCGGGCGCCACCGGGACGGATTACCTGAACCCGCAGCCCGCGCTGGCCGCGCGCCCGACGTTCCCGACCCCGGACGCCGGCGCCATCGACATGCTGCGGAAGAAGCCGGACCTCGCCCGGCAGTTCGACCGCACCTATGGCCCGGGCGCCTCCGAGCGCGTCCTGGCGATCACCGGCCGCCCCTGATCTGAGACCCCGACATGGCTGACAGCGCAGCGCCCGCGTCCCCCCAGGACGACGGGCCGAACCCCTTTGCGGATCGCCTGCAGGCTGACCCGTCGCTCGGCGAGGTCTCGCTGGCCGAGCGCGCCCGGCTGAACGCCGTCGAGGCGGCATACCGCGGGACGATCGCCGGCTCGGCCGACCTCGCCGAGTTCAAGCGGGCGTTTCCCGACCAGTACGAGCGCATCACGAAGGACCTCGCCCGGTACGAGACCATGCGCGGGTTCGACGGGCCGCTGGAGGGCGCGGTCGCGCTGGCCGGTCAGCTCGGCGGCGGCATGACCTCGCCCGAGGCTCTGGTCACCCGCGTGCCGGGCGTGAACAGCCTGGTAGAGCGGCTTGTCGGCGGCGTGGCCGGGCGTGTGCTCGGAGCGGGAGCCGCGCAGGCCACCGTGCAGGGCGTCGCGAACCCGGCGATCCAGGCGAGCGAGATCCAGTCCGGACTTCGGAAGAGCTACAGCCTGGGCGAGAACCTCGCCGCGGCGGCCGGCGGCGCGGTGCTGGGCGGCGCGCTGCATGGCGCCGGCGAGGCTGTGGGTGCGCTGGCCCGATCTGGCCGGGCCGCGAAGGTGGACACCGACGCGCTGGCTCGCGCCCGCGTGGCCGAGCAGCAGGCGGCAGAGAGCCGCAACATGGCGGCACTGGCGAGCGAGGATCCTGCGCTGCGGCCGGGCGGCGAGACCGCGGGCCAGAGCGATATCGGTATACCGACAACGGAACGAGATCAGGCACTTGGGCCGCGGGTCGGCGAGCCCTCGACCGAGGTCACGCTACCCGAGCAGACCGTCGACGTTCCCCGGGCGGGCGACGTCCCCTCCCCTGAGACGGGAGGGGCCGCGTCCGAATCCCCCGCGATGGACGCCTCCACCGTCGTCGCGGACCCGGAGGCGGCGGCCGCGCGGGCGGCGGCGGACGTACCGCGCGAGGAGCCGGCGTCGCCCGATCCCGACCGGCTGCTGGAGCGGGAGAGCACCGAACATCAGCTGAGCCCCGACTTCTATAAAGACGGCGCCAATCCGCGAGAGGCCTACACGCAGGCGATGGAGAAGGTCCCGCCGGAGGTGCGCGACCAGTTCCAGGCGCACGGCGTGTCGGCAACGCGCGGCGGTACCCGCGCTGAAGCTGTCGAGGGCATCCTTCGCGATCACCCAGAGATGAATGCCGGCCCGGTACTCCCGAACGATGTCGAGCGCTCCACGGGCACCGCAGCCACGCGGACCGATGCCCCCTATGTGCTGCTCTACGACAAGAACCGATCCATGACGGACGGCCCGGCCTTCGTCACGGTGAACACGCGGAGCGATGCGGCCGTTGAGGCGGCGCGCGCTCGCTTTCCAGGCGTCGAGGTTGGTTCGCCGGATGAGGCCGCTGCCTTCATGCAGCGCAGTGCCGTCACCCGGCCCGCGGCCGAGATCCCGGCCACGCCCGCGCAGGCTGTCGTGACCTCCTCGTCGGGCAAGCCCCTGTCCCTATCGCAGTTCATCGCTCGGAACGGCGGACTGGCGCTCGACGGCGAGGCCCGGGCCCGCGACCTGAACCGTGTGTTCGTGCCCGGTGGCGGTCCGCTCGCCCGCGCGAAGGGCCACAGCATCGACGGCTTCTGGCGCGAGGCGCTGATCGAGCACGGCTACCTGCCGCCGGATGCCGACGGCATGGCGGCGCGGAATATCGAGAGGGAGTTGTTCGACGCGCTCGACCGGGAGCAGCGCGGGCAGCGCCAGTTCAGCGCGCACGACCAGGTGCCAGAGAAGGGCGGCGCCGACAACCAGACGCGCGAGATCGAGGCGCAGGCTCGGAAGATCACGGCGGCGGCGAAGAAGGTCGGGATCCGCGCGGGCGACGTCGATCAGCGGACGATGATGGACGCGGCCGAGATGCTCTGGCGCGGCGACGCGGACGATCCGCTCGTGGCGCTTGAGCACGCCATGATGTCGGGCGAGTCCGGGCCGGGCCAGCGGCAGCAGGCGCAGGCGGTCAATGGGCTCCAGTTCCGGATGAAGCCTGGAACGCTGTCGAAGGTGCAGGGCGCGCTCGATGCCCGGCCGGAGACGCAGGCGGCCCGCTCCGATCTGGGAGGCTTGCTGCGCGATGACGGCGGAGACATCCGCTTCCGCAACCGCGAGCCGGCCGCCGCGGGCGAGCCGGGCCGGCCCCAGCCGCCCGACGGCGTGGTCTCCGCTGCGGCGCCGGCTGAGAGCCCGGCGGCTGAGCCGCTGCGCTCGCTCCAACAGCAGTCGCAGGACCTCGCCGATGCGCTCGATGTGCCGCTGCGCTCCGGGCGCGTGCAGGGCGGCAAGGACGCGCTCGGCCAGTTCCGCAACTCGGACGAGGTGATGCGGGTCCGGAACGTCGCCGACTTCGAGACGGTGGCGCACGAGGCCGGCCACGCCCTGGAGAAGCGGATCGGCGAGCCGCTGTCGGACCTGATCGACCGGCACGCCGTGGAGCTCGGGCCGCTCGACTATGACCCGCAGCGCGGCGACGCCGGCGAGGGATTCGCCGAGTGGGTGCGCACGGCCATGTTCAACCCGGCCGCCGGGCAGCGGCAGGCGCCCGCGTTCGCGCAGTCCTTCCGGTCGCTGATGCAGCGGGAGGCGCCCGATCTGCTGGAGCGCCTCGACCAAGCCGTGGCTGCGCATCAGGCCTACCTCGCCGCGCCGACCGGCGAGAAGCTCGCGACCATGGTGCGCAAGCCCGAGGACGAGGGCGTGATCCAGTCCATCCGCCGGGACGGACTGCCGGCGACGGTCGGCCTGTACCTGTCGCGCGCCTACGAGGCGGTGTTCGACGACAAGGCGCCGGTGGCCCGGGCAGTCCGGTCCATGACGCGGGCGATCTACGCCGCGACCGGAGAGCGGGTCAGGCTGGAGGGCGGCGAGAACCCCGAGAACCTCGTGCGTCTGTTCGCCCGCGCCAACCAGGCGGCGGTGCAGGACATGCGCGAGGGCGTGCGGCCCTATCACGGCATCGCGCCCGAGGGGCCCTCGATGTCCGACGCGCTCGCGACGGCCACCGGCCAGCCCGGAATCCTCGGGCGCTGGGATGCCGGCAAGGTCGAGGAGTTCGACCGCTACCTCGTCGCCCGGCGCGCGGAGGTGCTGTATCGGCGCGTGGCCGACGGCACGCTGGAGCGCCGTCCGATCGCGCTGTCGCCGGAGGAGGTGCGGACCGCGGTGGCAGAGGCCGAGGCCGCGAACCCGACGTTCCGGGCCGGCGCCGACCAGATCCACCAGTTCACCCGGCAGCTCCTGCGCAAGCAGTACGAGGGCGGCCTGATCGATGCCGACCTCTACGCGCGCCTGATGGACGAGGAGTTCTATGTGCCCCTCTACCGGCACATGGACGAGCGGCCGGAAGGTCTCGGCGGTGGGGCCGGCGGCTCGGACGGGCCCGGCACGGTGGACACCATCAAGCGCCTGCGCGGCTCGGACCGCGACGTGATCCCGCCGACGCAGAGCCTGATGACCCAGGCCTTCCTCGTGAACCGGACGCTCCAGCACAACGACATCATCAAGAGCTTCGTCGCCCTGGCGCGGCTGGCGCGCGAGGCCGGCGCCGAGGGCGTGGGGCGGATCCTTGAGGAGATCCCGCCCACGCAGATGATGGGGAAGAAGTTCGATCTCGCTGAGGCGGTGCAGAGCGCGGCGCGCGCGGCGGGCACGTCGGGCGACGACCTCGCGGTGCTGAACGGCGCGATCACCGACGTGTTCGGCAACGACCCGATCATGGCGACGATCTTCCGGGCCGAGCCCACGGGCAAGCGCGGCGAGCCGCTCGTCTTCTACAAGGACGGCGGGCAGCTCCGCGCGGTGCGCCTCCAGGCCCGGGACGAGGGACTCGCCCTCTACGAGACCCTGTCCGCCCTGCCGCCGGTGGCCCGGGACTTCGCGCTGAAATTCGGCGCCACCACGTCGAGCCTGCTGCGCACGGGCATCGTCACGAATCCCACCTTCGCGATCACGAACTTCTTCCGCGATCAGTTGGCGGTAGGCATCCTGCGGTCCGACTATGTGCCGTTTGTGTCGGGCGCCCGTGGCATCTTGAACGAGACGGGTCTCGTGAAGGAGCAATGGCCGGCGCTCTATGCCTATGCCGGTGGTGTCTCCCCGGGCGCCGGATCTGCGGGCCTTTCGGAACTGATCGACCGCGACGTGAACGCTCTCGCCCGGAAGGGATGGCTGACACAGAAGGTCGGCGGTATCGGCGATCTCGCGCACGGACATCTGCTGGCGCCGCTCAAGGCCGGCGCCGAGATCATCGAGACGGCCGAGGCGGGCACGCGCCTGTCTGTGATCCGGACCGTGTTCGAGCAGAAGAAGCGGCAGGGCCTGTCGGACTACGACGCCATGATCGAGGCGGCGGCCCAGGCCACGGACGTGCTCGATTTCGGCCGGCACGGGTCCGGGACGCTCTACCTCCGCACGCTGGTGCCCTTCTTCAACGCGCACCTGCAGGCGCTCGACCTCGCCCGGCGGACACTGATCGACCCGCTCTGGCGGTCGGCCCGGGACGGCATCGTGACCGAGCAGGATGCGGCCGCGCTCAAGAACGCGGGCGTGGCCTGGCTGAAGCTGGCCGGCGTCGGCGGCGCGCTCGGCACCATGTACGGCCTCTGGGCGTCGCAGAGCGAGGCCTACCGGGATGCGAACGAAGAGCTTCGCGCCACGCACCTGATCCTGCCGGGCGATGCGTTCGGCCGGCCGGGCAAGATCCTCGTGGTGCCGAAGCCGTTCGAACTCGCGATGGGCTTCAACCTGGGCGAGGCGGTCGGGCTCAAGATCGCCACCGGCGACCCCCGGGCCGCGCACTTCGCCATGGACGGCGTGCGCGAGGTGATCCAGCCGCCGAATCCGCTGACCGGCATACCGCTCGTGAAGACCGCCGCGGAGCTGACGCTGAACCGCTCGTTCTTCACCGGCCGCGACATCGTACCGGAGAACCTCCAAAACAAGGAGAACCCGCGCTTCGAGGTGAAGCCCAACACGTCGTCGGCGGCGAAGGCCATCGGGAACGCGCTCAACATCTCCCCGATCAAGGTCGACTATGCCGTCGGCTCCATGTTCGGGAACTGGGGCCGGGATCTGATGTCGGTCTCGAACCAGGCCGACCCGAACCAGCCGGCCGCGGCGAACGAGGACACCATGTTCCTCCGGCGCTTCATCAAGGGCGCGGACCGGTCGAGCGAGACCACGAAGCTGTTCTGGGAGCAGGCTGCCCAGCGCAACGGCGCCTTCGCCCAGGCCGCAGCGCATTACGGCGATCTTCTCAAGAGCTACCAGGACCGCGACGCCTCGGACTACCTCGCAGCCCTGCCGGCGGCGCAGCGTGCCTACGTCATGCTGACCCAGGGCGGCGACGAGGACACCGGCAAGGCATCGTTCAACGCCGACGACAAGCGCCTCCACCCGATCACCCGGGCGGCCAACGCCGTGCAGGTGGTCGGCGGCCTCATCAAGGAGCTGACGAACAACAGCCAGAAGACCTTCGAGGACGGCGAGCGGATCGGGCTGGACCCGCAGAAGCGTCGCGACGTGATCGACAACCTGCGCGTGCTCCAGGCGATCGAGCAGCGCAACGCCCTCGTGCTCACGGGCCAGAAGGGCTACGAGGGCCGGCCCATGCTCTCGGCCGAGGATCAGTTCGCGGTCCTGAAGGCGCAGAGCCCGGTCGCGGCGGCCGAGCTGGCGACTCGCTACGCTACCAACAAGATCCTCCCGACCGACACCGTGGCGAAGCTCTGGCCGGAGGCGCAGCGCCGGCTCCTGGCCGACGGCACGCAGGCCGAGATCCGCGACCTCGCGCTCGACGCCAAGGTGGACGGCTGGGCCTTCGACGGCGACGCGGTCAGGAAGCCGCAGCGCCGCCGCGTCGGCATCGACCCGAGCGCCCCGCCGCCGCCGCGAGGCGAGCGCCGCACCCCGCCGGCCCTGTCGGTGCCGAAGGACAACCCGGTCCCGAACCCCTTCAACTGAGGCTCGCTCCCATGCCCCTCCTCTACGCCGCGGCTCTGCTGGCGGCTCTCTCGACGTGCGCGCAGGCCGCCGCGCCGCGCCACCATCGCCCCCGCGCCGTGTCCGTCCCCGTCTTCATCGAGGGCGTCGGCACGGTGTGGATCTCCGCCCGCCCGGCCCGCGCCCGGCACTGACCCCTCGCCTCGGAGCCAGAGATGACCGCAAGCTTGGATCGCAAAGCCTTCTTCGCAGCCGTGCGCCGATCACCCTTCGCCGGACTGAGCCAAGCCCAGGTCGACGGCCTGAACGCCATGCTCGACATGGCGCCGCCGCTGATGCCGACGCTGGATCTCGCCTACAGCCTCGGGACCACGCATCACGAGACCGGCGGCGCCATGGCGCCGCGGATCGAGAACCTGAACTACACGAGCGCAGCCCGGATTCGCGCGGTGTGGCCCTCGCGGTTTGCGTCAGAAGCTGCAGCGGCTCCCTACGTCCGCAACCCGCAGGCGCTCGCGAACAAGGTCTACGGCGGCCGGATGGGCAACACCCAGCCGAACGACGGCTGGGACTTCCGCGGCATGGGCCTCGTCCAGTCCACCGGGCGGGACAACGCCCGCCGCGCGACGAAGCGGCTGCGCGAGCTCGGCTACCTGACCGCGGATCAGGACCTCGAGCAGACCCCGACCCTGATGCTCAACCCCGACATCGCCGCGGCCATGCTGTTCGTCGGCCTGTCCGAGGGCTGGTACACGGGCAAGAAGCTCTCGGACTATTTTGGCGGCGGCCGGGACAACCCGGTCGGCGCCCGCGCTATGGTCAATGCCGATGTGAACGGCGCCGCGGTTGCCGTCCTGCATCGCGCCTTCCTCAATGCACTCCAGAGCGCCGGGCACGTCCCCGGTGGAGTGGCGGCGGCCGTGCCCATCCCGCCGGTCGAGACGGCGCCTCTGCCTCCAGCGGCAGTCGCGCCCACGCCCCCGGGCCCTCCCGCACCATCCCAGCCCGCCTCCTCTGGCGGGCTTTCTTCTGCCCCCGCCCCGGCGCCGCTCGGCCCGGTCGTGCAGACCGGCGGCTTCTGGGCCGCCCTGAAATCCCTCTTCACCAAGAAGGCAGCCTGATCATGGAATGGCAGAGCATTGCGGGTCAGCTCGCGCAGATCGGGCTCCCCGCCCTCGGTACGCTGTTCGGTGGCCCGCTCGGCGGCACGATCGGCGGCCTCGTCGGCAAGGGCGTAGCTGCTGCGCTCGGCGTCGAACCAACCCCGCAGGCCGTTTCCAGCGCCATCGCCGCCGACCCGAGCGCCGCAGCCGTGAAACTGGCGCAGATCGAGGCCGAGACCAAGGCGAACGAGGCGCAACTGGCGGACATCGCCAACGCCCGGGCGACGACGGTGCAACTCGCAACCGTCGGCAGCAACATCGCGTGGGGCGCTCCGGTGGTCTCGGTCGTGGTCACGATCGGGTTCTTCGGGATCATGTTCATGCTGTTCTTCGTCCGGGCGGAGATGCCCCAGAGCGTGTTCCAGCTCCTGTCGGTGATGATGGGTATCCTGGCCACGGCCTTCGGAGCGGTCGTCCAGTACTGGACCGGGTCGTCCGACAGCAGCCGGCGCAACGGCGACGCCATCCGCGAGGTGGCGCGGAGCGCTGCGGTCCCCGGCCCGGCGCAGATCGCGGCCACCGTCGCCCAGGCCGTGAAGCGCTGACCCCGTCGCCGAACCGATGAGCCATCATGCCCCCCACGAAAAAGCCGCCGGACCCGGCTGCCGTCGCCCCGCGGGTTACCGCGGACGCGGCGGCGGAGGCGATCAAGAAGCGTCTCCCCGCCGACGGCTCCGGGCTCGGCCCGGTCGGCGAGGAGGTTGTCGCCAAGCTGCTCGACGACAGCGAGCAGGAGGAGGTCGAGCAGCGTCTGTTCATGCGCTTCACGCCGGGCTGGCGGAAGACCATCCGCTGGTTCGACGACGACCGGCTGACAGCGCTCCAGGAGCTGGTCGAGGATCACCGCGAGCGGAAGGCCATCCGCAAGCTGTGGCGGCGCTTCTACAAGGTGGCCTGCCTCGTCGTCCCGGTCATCTTCGCCTGGGCGCAGGGCTTCTTCGATAAGGCTCTGCCGCTGCTGCGCGAGGCCCTGAAGCTCCTCAACGTCAAGGGAGGCGGATCGTGACCGTTCGCACCTTCGATCGCTGGCTGAACCGGACGCTGCACGTGGCTGGCGGGATCGCGTTTCTGTTCCTCGCCTCTCTCCTGTCCTTCACCGCCGGGGATTGGCGCTGGCCCTACGTCGTCCAATCAATCGACGTCGTGACGGATCGAGTACCGCGTGGTGGGACGCTTACGGTGATCGCGGTCCGGACCTACCTCGACGACTGCGACCTGTTCTTCGCGCGGCAGATCGAGAGCGTTGCGAATCCCGGCGAGCCGCCGATCATCCTGCCGGAGGAGCGGACGAGCACGCCGTGGCGCTTCAACGGACGCGGGCAGGCGATCCACATCGCCATTCCATTCGACATGGCGTGCGGCTCCGCTCAGATCCGAACCAAGCCGTCGGCTGCCTGCAACTGGGTCCAACGTCATATCTGGCGGCAGCACGCGCGCGACGCCCTGACCCCATTCGAGGTCCCGTGCGAACCCGCCCCTAACTGACTGGCGGGGAGTTGTGCTTGTTCAACTCTTCATGTCGCATGTAGATCAGGCCATGATAGTATAGCTGGGCCCCTTCCTCCGGCGCATCCACGTACCTGATGCCGCCTTCTTCAATGCAATATCTGTCGATCGGATATCTCCCAGGCAGATCGGAGTAGTTGGAGCCCAGGGCAGCGTAATCGACGCGCGGTAACTGGAACCCTTCGCCGAATATGTGGCGGATCATCTGCTCGATAGCTACTCGAAACAGATCCGTGGTCGGGTGGTTCTGAACGAACAGAAGCTCGCGATCCAGCATGTTCTGTTCGATATAGTCGGCGATCTTGATGTCCAGCCCGGCTTCGCGGTCGCGGAGCATTTCCAGGCTTTGACGCATGCGGTTTTTCATGTCGAAGAACATGTCGCCGCTGTCGTAAATCTTGATGACATCCTGTGCGGTCGCGCCGTCAGACAGGTAGGCGTCAATCGCTGCGGTGTTCTTTGCAGATCCTTCATGGTACATCGGCCACAGGCCGTTGTTATAAATGTACGGCATGGAGATTTGCACAGCAGATATCTTTAGTCGATTGAGGATATTATCGCTCTCTCCAAACGTGCTGTAGATCCCATGCCCTTCGCCAAGGGGCTGATAAATAAATATGTCAGCGTCCGCGAGTGCTTCAAACAGATGATCGTTCGGCTCTTGCCCAGATATGATCTTGTAATTCTCAAAGTTATTGATCTGAAGCGTGTCGCCCATCCCCGATATGATCGGAAGGAGCTTCTTGACCGCGATGCCTTGGCAATTCGCGTAAACTACGACTTTCATGCCCGCCGACCGCTTGCCCTGCTGGACGGCTTATAGACGTAGAGTTGTGGCGCTCAAAGGTCCTTGGACGGGCCTTCTGGCGGCAGGAGGTTGCGCTGTCGCGCAAAGGCAACAACTTCCTCTCCAGTCATCGGCCCGCTCCGGTCTATGTGCCACAGCTTCGAGCCTGCCGGCGCCCCCGGAAGGACGTGATGTCCGGCCGCCGCCAACGCCATCCTTGCATTGACCAGCTCATCGCTGGCGCCAGACGAACCTGAAGTTGCTGTGCTATTTTCCAACTTAGTCAATCCACGGTTGAGGACCGCATGTCTCTACGCAGGCGATCACGGCGACGACAAGTCTTGTCGATTAAATTTGCCGTGATGCTTCGCCCAGGTTGCTTGATTGTGCGATCGTACAACCACCGATACACAGGCGGCGCCGAACCTGATGCCCGAGAGATGGGCCGCTCTGCCTCTTGAACTCAATGCGCCAGCGGCAGCCCGGACGCGGCGCTCCATGCCTTTGCCCGGCCCCACGCGGCGGCAAGCGCCTCGATCGCCTCGTCCCGGGTCGCGGCCTCGCCATTGAGCGGCCGGACGCCCGTCGCCTCATGCCCGCGCTGGCAGCCGGTGCAGCTCCACATCCAGACGCCATCCTGCGGGCCGCCGTGGATTCGCCGGATGCGGCCGACATGCTGGCCGGCATCCTCGGCGACGAAATCGTGGTGCGTGTCAGGAAAGGTGCGGCGCCACGTGAAGGGCATCGGCTTGGGTCGCGTAGCTCGCTGCCTCGGCGCAAGTTCCTCGGCCTGCTTACTATGTGCTTACCGGTCGCTATTTCCGGTAAGCAAGCGCAGGGCTAAGTGGTGGTGCCGCAAGAGGGATTCGAACCCCCGACCCCCTCATTACGAATGAGGTGCTCTACCAGCTGAGCTATTGCGGCCCTGGTTCCGAGGAACCGTGACCGACGCACGCAGTGTGCGGCGCCGGACGTGGCAGGCTCATAGCGGCACGGCCTGCGTTAGGCAAGGCCACCGCCGACTATCGAGCACTTCAGAGGTCTCGATGCGACGCCAGTTCGTCTTCCAGGAAGGCCGCCACCGCCGCCCGGTCAATGCCCGGGGCGATGAAGCTCTGGCCGATCCCGCGGGCCAGGATAAAGGTCAGCGCGCCGTCGCGGACTTTCTTGTCCTGCGTCATCGCGTCGAGAATCGACCCGACGGTGCCGCATCCGCCCGGGACCGCCTGCAGACGGGTCGGCAGCCCGGCGAGGGCGAGATGGTTGGCGACGCGGCCGGCATCCTGCCCGCCGCAGAGCCCGAGCCGGGCCGAGAAGCGGAAGGCGAGCGCCATCCCGATCGCCACGCCCTCGCCATGCACCAGCCGGGCGGAATCGTAGCCCGTCAGGCGCTCCAGGGCGTGGCCGAAGGTGTGGCCGAGATTGAGCAGCGCCCGCTCCCCGTCCTCCCGCTCGTCCCGGGTGACCACCGCGGCCTTGGCCCGGCAGCAGGAGGCGACCGCCTGCTCGCGCTCCGGGCCGCCGGAGAAGATCCCGCGCCAGTTCGCCTCGCACCAGTCGAAGAAGCCCGGATCGGCGATCAGCCCGTACTTGGCGACCTCGGCATAGCCGGCGCGCATCTCGCGCTCGGAGAGGGTGTCGAGGGCGGCCGTATCGGCCAGGACGAGACGCGGCTGGTGGAAGGCGCCGATCAGGTTCTTGCCCAGCGGCGCATTGATGCCGGTCTTGCCGCCCACCGAGGAATCGACCTGGGCAAGGAGGCTCGTCGGCACCTGCACGAAGCGCACGCCCCGCCGCAGGGTGGCGGCCGCGAAGCCGGCGAGGTCACCGACCACGCCGCCGCCCAGGGCCACGACAAGGTCGCCGCGCTCGACCTTGAGGGCGAGCAGACCGTCGCAGACTTCCGCAAAGCCCGCATAGGACTTCGACGCCTCGCCCGGTGCCACCGTCACCACGCCCGCCTGAAGGCCGGCGCGCTCCAGGCTGGTGCGAAGCCGCGCGGCATAGAGGGCGCCGACGGTGGCGTCCGTCACGATGGCGGCGCGGCGTCCCCCGAGCGCGGCCACGGCGGCGCCGGCCGTGTCGATCAGCCCGCGGCCGATCAGGATGTCGTAGGCGCGGCCGGCGTCGAGGGGCACGTGGACGGTCAGGAGGTCCTGACGGGGCGTCGGCTCGGTCATGGGGCGGTTCGCTCGGGTCTCACTGGGCGGCAACGGGGACGGAGCCTTCGCCGCTGAGATGGGCGTCCAGCGCTTCCAGCACGTCCTGGACGACCCGGTCGTGCGACACCTCCCGGGAGATGACCATCACGTCGGCGGCGGCGTAGACCGGGTGGCGCACGGCCATCAGGTCCCGCATCGTCGCCTCCGGGTCCTCGGTCTGCAGCAGCGGACGGTTGCCGCGCTTGCGCACGCGCCGCATCAGCACGTCCAGATCGGCCTTCAGCCACACCGAGACCGCGGATTCGGCGATGCGGGCGCGCGTCGCCTCGCGAAGGTAGGCGCCGCCGCCGGTCGCCAGGACCAGCGGGCCGGCCCGGAGCAGCCGCGAGATCACCCGCTCCTCGCCGTCGCGGAAGCTCGGCTCGCCATAGATGGCGAAGATGTCGGGGATCGTCAGGCCGGCCGCCGCTTCGATCTCGATGTCGGCATCCTTGAAGATCAGCCCGAGGCGACTCGCCAGGCGCCGGCCGACGGTGCTCTTGCCCGCCCCCATGAGGCCGACGAGCACGATCGAGCGCAGGCCGAGCGCGCGGCGCAGACGCGCCTCGATCGGTTCACCCGCCGCCTCCTCGCTTATGGCCTCCTGCATCGACTCCTGCATCGCATCCGTGTGGCGTCCCCGCCTCCTCACCGGCCCCCGAGCGCCTGTCGCCGGGCTGCCTCCATCCTGCGGCAGGCTCTTAGCGCGATTCAAGCGGGCTGCGAAACGCATCGCTGTGTCGTTGTGGGCCTTGTCAGCGCCGCGTTCGCGTGGTCGAACCCGAGCACCCGCGGCGGCTCGGAGACAGCCCTCGCCCGTCCCCCTTCCCGCCGCCAGCGCCCGTCTGCCCGAGGTTCGACCGACGTGCCGACCCTATTCCGTTTCTTCGCCACCCTCGCGATCCTGGCGGGTCTGGTTTTCGCTGCGATGTTCGCCTTGGCGAATTTCGTCCAGCCGACGCCGCGGGAGATGACTGTTTCCATCCCCGCCTCGAAGCTCCAGCCCGGCAACCGTTGAGCGGGTCGGACGTCTCCGGCGATGCCGGCCGGGCGCTCTGCCCCGAGGCCGCCGACTATCTCGACATGCTGGCCGCCGAGCGCGGTGCCGGCCTCAACACCCTGACCGCCTACCGGCGCGATCTGGAGGATTATCTCGGTTACCTCGCCCGGTCGGGGACCGCGCTCGACGCCGTGGATTCCGGCACGCTCCGAGCCTTCCTGATCGATCTCGAGACCCGCGGCCTCAAGGCTTCCTCGGCAGCGCGGCGCCTGTCCTGCGTGCGCGGTTTCCACAAGTTCCTGTACGCCGAGGGGGGCGCCGAGAGCGATCCCAGCGTCGCGGTCTCCGGACCGCGCCGGGGACGGTCGCTGCCCAAGGTGCTCTCCATCGCGGAGGTCGACCGGTTGCTCGCCACCGCGCAGGCGGCCGCCGCCGCCGAGCAGCCGCCGGGGCCGGCCCGCCGGGCACGCCGGATGGTGTGCCTGCTCGAGTTGCTCTACGCCACGGGCCTGCGCGTCTCGGAGCTGGTCGCGCTGCCGCGCGCGGCGGGCGTGAGCCGCGAGCGCTACCTCTTCATCAAGGGCAAGGGCGGCCGCGAGCGCTTGGTCCCCCTGACCGAGGCGGCCTGCGCCGCCATGTCGGCCCATCTTCCGGCGGTGCCGGAGGACTCCGCGTGGCTGTTCCCCGCCGACAGCGACAGCGGCTATCTCACCCGGCAGGCCTTCGCCCGCGACCTGAAGACGCTCGCTGCGGCGGCCGGCCTGCATCCGGACCGCGTCAGCCCCCACGTGCTCCGTCACGCCTTCGCCAGCCATCTCCTGCAGAACGGGGCCGACCTGCGCATCGTCCAAGAGCTGCTCGGTCATGCCGACATTTCGACAACGCAGATCTACACGCACGTGCTCGATGAACGCCTGAAGGCGATGGTCCGCGATCTGCATCCGTTGATGGATGGCTGAGGATCACCGCACAGAACGCGTGGCAATCCTGGTCGATCGCCCCAATTGTATAGGTTATGCGAAATGCCTAAGAGGGGCCTTTCGCCATACCGGTACGCGAGCCAGCCTTTACCAGAGAGAGTTATCCTATGTCAGGCCCTTCGGCCTCGCAGATCGGCGCTGAGCTGGATCAGGCGGGGCACACGCGTGCCGATCAGCCTTCGCAGCAGGAGCGGCAGCGCCTCGACAATCAGCTGTGCTTCGCGGTCTACGCCGCCGCGCACGCCTTCGGTCGCGCCTACAGAAACCTTCTCGGGCGCTACGAGCTGACCTATCCGCAATACATCGTCCTGCTGGTGCTCTGGGAGCAGGACGGCCTTTCGGTGAAGGAGATCGGCAATCGTCTGTTCCTGGATTCAGGGACGCTGACGCCGCTCCTGAAGCGCCTCGAGGCCTCAGGCCGGGTTCGCCGTGCCCGCGACCGGGTCGACGAGCGTCAGGTCAGCATCTTCCTCACCCCGGCCGGCCTAGCCCTGCGCGACGAACTGGCCTGCATCCCCGACGAGGCGGGCGGCCTGACCGGCTTCGACATCCAGGGTCGCAAGGATCTCCTTCACGATCTCGTTACCCTCAGGTTGAGCCTTCAGGCAGGTCTCGCGTCCGACTAGGGACCGCACCCGGCCCGGGAGCGACCGCGCGGTCGCTCCCGGTTCTGGCTTGCGCGAATTCGCGTCTCAGGACTGCGTCTTGAGGTAGGCGATGACGTCGTTGATCTTCTTGTCGTCGGGATAGCCCTGGAAGATCATCTTGGTGCCCGGGACCTTCGCCTTCGGGTTCTTCAGCCACTCGTGCAGGTTGGCCTCGTCCCAGGTGATGCCCGAGTTCTTCAGGGCGGCGGAGTAGTTGTAACCCTCGTAGGTGCCCGCCTTGCGGCCGACGACACCCTTCAAATCAGGGCCCACGCCGTTCTTCTGGAAATTGTGGCACGCCTTGCAGGGAGCGAACGCCTTCTCGCCGGCGGCCGCATCCCCGGCCTCCTGGGCCTGTGCCGCGAGCGGCATGACAACGGCAAGGACGGCGCCGAAAACGAGTGAACGCATGGATTTCCTCCTGTTGGCCACCGTTGCGGCAGCGATGCGGGCAGAGCTTGCCTGCCTGGAATAGCTCTAAATGAATCTGCCCGGCGGGCGCAACGGCCTAGTCTGGCAAAGCCGTCGCCCGTGTTCAGATCGGCGGCCGACCCGGCGCGCCGCCTGCCTCAACACGGTGCGGCCGGTTTGGCTCCCCGGATGGCCGGAAGCCCCGTCCGGCCGCCGGCGGCCGGTCGCGCGCTCACCGCGCCTGTCTCAGACGCCGTGGTAGGTCCGATACCAATCGACGAAGTGCCCGATGCCCGTCTTCAACGGCGTGGCGGGGCGGAATCCGGTCTCGTGCACGAGATCGTCGATGTCGGCGTAGGTCGCCGGAACATCGCCCGGCTGCATAGGCAGCAGGATCTTCTCCGCCTTGCGGCCCAGGGCCGCCTCAAGGAGTGCAATCATCTCCAGAAGCGCCACCGGCTCGTTGTTGCCGATGTTGTAGATCCGGTAGGGGGCGGCGCTGGTCCCCGGATCCGGCTCGGCAGCGCTCCAGGCGGGGTTTGGCGTGGCCGGCCGTTCCGTCAAAGCCCGAATCCCCGCGACGATGTCGTCGATGTAGGTGAAGTCCCGGAGCATTTGCCCTTCGTTGAACACCCGGATCGGCTCGCCCGCCAGGATGGCGCGGGTGAACAGATACAGGGCCATGTCCGGCCGACCCCAGGGGCCGTAGACGGTGAAGAACCGCAGGCCGGTGGTCGGCAGCCCGTAGAGATGGCTGTAGCTGTGCGCCATCAGCTCGTTCGCCTTCTTGGTCGCGGCGTAGAGGCTGAGCGGATGGTCGACGTTCTGATGCACCGAGAAGGGCATGGTCGTGCCGCCGCCGTAGACGGAACTCGATGAGGCGTAGAGCAGATGCTCCACACCCCCGTGGCGGCAGGCCTCCAGAATGTTCAGGAAGCCGACGAGGTTGCTCGCCGCATAGGCATGGGGATCGGTGAGCGAATGACGCACGCCCGCCTGGGCTGCGAGGTGGATCACCGTCCGGAAGTCGTGACGGCGGAACAGCGCGTCGAGGCCGTCCCGGTCCGCGAGGTCGAGCCGCGTGAAGCTGTGGCCCTCGAAGCCCGCGAGACGGGAAAGCCGGGCCTCCTTGAGCCGCACGTCGTAATAGGCGTTGACGCTGTCGAGTCCGACGACCTGGCGGCCGGACTCGAGGAGACGCAAAGCGAGCTGGTTCCCGATGAAGCCGGCGACGCCGGTGATCAAGACAGGGGGCTGTGACATCCGCGGACCGACGGGCGGACAAGCCCGCCGAACGCGCGCTGTAGCATGGGGCCGGAAGCCGACAAATCGGATCGCAGCGGGCGCCGGGAGCGGCGATCCGGGATGCCCCTGCACGGCTTGTCGCCCCGGCTCTGAGCCCTGTAGGTTCGCGGGTGCCGTGCAGACAAACCCGCGACCGCTCCCGGACAGCCTGACGCGCCTGCTCGCCGTGCCGGAGCAGCGGGCGGTCGGAGCGCGTCCCGAGCCTTCGCGCAGGGGCGGCGTGTCACGAACACCGGATCGGCGCTCGGCGCACGCGGCGCTGGAGACAGCGATCCTCCGCGGGTTCGTGTTCGCCGTTTCGGGGGGCGTCTGGCTCGTCGTCCTGGCACTCTCCCTCCGGCACTTCGCACGGTAGGCGCTCCCCGCCGTGCCGCTGCGCCGGCTGCTGTGGATAGCGGGATTTCGTCGGGCCTTCTGCTTCTTCTAACCGTACGCGAACCGCCGAGTTCGCTATTGAGGCACCAAGACGGGGGCGGCTCTGCTGCAAGGATTGAGCGATGTCTCTGACGGGGCGTTTCTGGTTCCGAAAGACCTGGACGGGGCGACTGGTGTTGCTGGTCGAGGAAGAGCGTCCCCGCTGGTTCGGCCGCGGCTCCGGTAAGCCGCGCTGGCGCAACGCCAAGCTCCTCGACTTCGCCGAGCCGGAACTGCGTCCGCTCATGGCCATGGAGAAGCAGCACCGCGCGGCCGGCGTCACCGGCCAAGTGCGGGCCCTCCGCCCGGTCCCGTCCGCACCGGACAGACGCGCCGCGAACGGCTGAGGACGGGCGCGGCTGGGCGGCCTGCGCTGCGGTTTGGTCCAAGGACCGGCGATCCCCACCTATCGCGGATCGCTCCGCCCTGGCGGACGCCTCCGAGCCGGTAAAAGCCATGCCGCGGTACTTCTTCCATACGCATATCGGCGCGGATGTCGTCTCCGACCCGACCGGGACCGAGCTGCGCGATCCGGACGCGGCGTGGGAGATGGCCCAGGAGACGATCCGCGCCGCCCTGCGCAATCCGCAGAATCAGGCCCGGCTGATGACCGCATGCCTCGTGGTCATGGACGATGACGGCGAGGTCGTGCTGGAATTCCCGTTCAGCGAGGCCGTCGTGCTTCCGCCGTCGGAGGATCCGACGCGTCACTGAGAGCGACGACGCGCGCGATCCGCGCCCTACATCGCGGCGCAGCCTACCGATACGGAGCTGCGCCCGAATGGATTCGCCCCCGAACGATCTCGATGCCCGCGCGCTCGGCCGAGCCGCATCCGCCAAGGGCTCGGCCGCGAAAGCCCGCGCCTGCGCGCAGGGGACGGAAGCGCCCGCGCTCCGGCTGTCCGGTCATGACGAAGCCCTGGCGGATGGCGCAGAATCCGCGACCGGCGGTCTCGCCAAGCACCCGGTCGACGGATCGGCCCGCTGATGGACGCCCGGACCGCACCGCATCCCGGCGCACATCATCCTACGCTCGACCGCAAGTCGGTCGGGGCCGTCGTCCTGGGCAATGCTCTCGAGTTCTACGATTTCACGGTCTACGCCTTCTTCGCCAAGCCGATCGGCGAGGCCTTCTTCCCGGCAAACGATCCGACCCACAGCCTGCTGGCGTCGCTCGCCCTGTTCGGCATTGGCTACGTCATGCGGCCCATCGGCGGCGTGCTGATCGGCGCCTTCGCGGACCGTGCCGGCCGCAAGCCCGCGATGCTGATCACCATCGCGCTGATGGCGGTCGGCATGCTGATGCTGGCCGCCTGCCCCGCCTACGCGACGATCGGCGGCTGGGCACAGGTGATCGTCATCGCCGGACGGCTCGTGCAGGGGCTCGCCCTCGGCGGCGAGGTCGGCCCGTCCACCGCCTTCCTGCTGGAGGCGGCGCCGCCGGAGAAGCGCGGCTTCGTGACAAGTTGGCAGATCGCCAGCCAGGGCTGTGCGGCCCTGTTCGCCGGGATCTTCGCGACCGCCCTGGCGCTCGTCCTCGGCGACCAGGCCATGGCGCAATGGGGCTGGCGGCTGATGTTCGCCCTCGGCCTGTGCGTGGTGCCGGTCGGCCTCGTCATCCGCAGTCATCTGCCGGAGACGGCCGGCGCCGAGGAGGATCCGGACGCGGCCGCCTCGACCCTGGCGGTGGTCGGCCGGTTGCTGCGGGAGCATGGCCGGCTGCTGGGCCTGACCTTCCTGGTCATCGCCGCCTCCACCGTGTCGAACGCGGTCGGCACCAACATGCCGGTCTTCGCCGGCGCGACGCTCGGCTTGAGCGAGACGGCCGCCACGGCGGTGCCGATCGCGCTCGGGCTCGCCTCCGTGATCTTCCCGCTGCTCGGCGGCTGGCTCGCCGACCGGGTCGGCCGGCGGCCGGTGATGATCTGGCCGCGTGCGCTGATCCTGATCCTGGCGGTTCCGGCCTTCGCCTGGGTCGTGCAGGCGCCGAGCGCCGCCAGCGTCTACGCGGTCACCTTCCTGCTCTCGGCGCTGTCTTCCATCAACGCCGCCGCGGTGATCGTCGGCATTCCGGAGGCACTGCCGCGGGCCGTCCGCAGCGCCGGGCTGTCGATCGTCTACGCGGTCTCGGTCTCGGTGTTCGGCGGCAGCACCAACTACGTGGTGAACTGGTTGATCGCCACGACCGGCGACCGGCTCGCGCCGGCCTACTATCTCGCCGCGTTCAGCCTCGTCGGGACTGTTGCCGCCTTTTTGCTGCCGGAGACGCGCGGGCGGGACCTCGACGCCGACGCGGAGGCCTGAACAGACCGGCCGCATGCGCCCTGAGCATCGCGGCGCCATGCTCATGCATGCGCCGCGGGGCCAGGTGCCGGTGTATGTGCGCTCGCGCACGGCTCTCGCGGCCAGAGAACCGGTCTCCGGTTTCGAGGCTAGGTCGGCACGCTCGTGGGGCCTAGACCGGCGCCATGCCGAAGCCTTCCGAGACGCGCCGCCCGCTGGTCCTCGCCGCGGTGATGGCGGCGATGTTCATGATCGCCATCGAGGCGACGATCGTCTCGACGGCGATGCCGCAGATCGCCGGACAGCTCGGCGACCTCCACCTCTACGCCTGGGTGTTCGCCTCCTTCCTGCTGACCCAGACGGCCACCACGGTGGTGTTCGGCAAGCTGTCGGACCTCTACGGGCGCCGGCCGGTGCTGCTGTTCGGCATCGCGGTGTTCCTCGCAGGCTCCCTGCTGTGCGGGCTCGCGTGGTCGATGCCCTCGCTGATCCTGTTCCGCCTCGTGCAGGGCGTCGGCGCCGGGGCGATCCAGCCGGTGAGCCTGACCATCGTCGGCGACCTGTATTCGGCCCGCGAGCGCGGCCGGGTCCAAGGCTTCCTCGCCAGTGTCTGGGGGATCTCGTCGGTGGCCGGGCCGCTGGTCGGCGGCCTGATCATCGGCCATCTGAGCTGGCCGTGGATCTTCTGGATCAACCTGCCGATCGGCGTGATCGCGGCCGGCCTGTTCCTGCGCTTCCTCCACGAGGGCGTCGAGCGCCGCAGCCGCCAGATCGACGTGATCGGCGCGGCCCTGTTCACCGCGGCCATCGCGGCGCTGATGCTCGCGCTGACCGAGGCCGGTGAATCGGCCGAAGCCGCCCTGTGGCCGGCGCTGGCCTTCGTGGTGGCCGCGATCCTGTTCGTCGTCCAGGAGCGGCGCGCCCCGGATCCGATGCTCGACATCCGCCTGTGGATGCAGCGCCCCATCGCGACGGCCAACACCGCGACGCTGCTCTCCGGCATGACGGTGATCGGGCTCACGGCGTTCCTGCCGATGTACGTTCAGGGCGTTCTGCGGCAATCGCCCCTCATCGCCGGCCTGACGCTGACCCTGATGGTCCTCGGCTGGCCGATCGGCGCCACCACGGCGGCGCGCAGCTTCGTGCGGTTCGGCCTGCGCCCGATCCTGCTGGTCGGCGCGACCCTCCTGCCCCTCGGCGCGATCGCCTTCGTGGCGCTCGGGCCGGACACATCCCCCGTGGTGGCGGCCTGCGGCTCCGTGGTGATGGGGCTCGGCATGGGCTTCCTGTCCACCGCCGCCATCGTGATCATCCAGGACAGCGTCGCCTGGGCGCAGCGCGGGGCGGCGACGGCCTCGAACATCTTCTCGCGCAATCTCGGCTCGACCCTCGGCGCCACCGTGCTGGGCGCCGTGCTGAACTACCGGCTGACGCACCCGTCGAGCGGCCCGGCGGTGAATTCCGACCAGCTCCGCCGCCTGCTCGACGATCCCGGCAGCCTCGGCGCCGGCGGCGAAGCCATCCGGCACGGGCTGCAGCACGCCCTGCACGGCACGTTCTGGACGGTTTTCGTCGTGGCGGTGCTGACGCTGCTCCTGTCGCTCCTCGTTCCGCGGGTGGCGATCTCGGACCGTCCGCGCGAACTCGCCGTGGAGTAGCGTCGCAGCGCTCCGGCCGAACGACCGCATCTCCACAGCGGACCTTTGACTGTCCTGCCGGAGCCCCCTAGCGTCCGGCCATGCCCCTCGTGCCGCCCCCGCGCCCCGCAGCCCAGCCCGCGGCGGATATCCCGCCGACCCGCGTGCTCAATGCCAACCAGCCCGAATGGTCGGTGGGCGAACTGGCCGGTGCCCTGAAACGCACGCTGGAGGACGCCTTCGGCCATGTCCGCCTGCGCGGCGAGATCTCGGGCTATCGCGGCCAGCACGGCTCGGGCCACGCCTATTTCTCCCTGAAGGACGGGCAGGCGCGGATCGACGCGGTGGTCTGGAAGGGTGTGTTCGGCCGCCTGCGCCAGCGCCCCCAGGAGGGGCTGGAGGTCGTCGCCACCGGTCGCATCACCACCTTTCCCGGGAAGTCTTCCTATCAGATCGTCATCGAGAACCTGGAGCCGGCGGGTCTCGGGGCCTGGATGGCTCTTCTGGAGGAGCGCAAGAAGCTGCTCGCCGCCGAGGGGCTGTTCGCCCCCGAGCACAAGCGGCCCATCCCCTACCTGCCGCAGGTCGTCGGCGTCGTCACTTCGCCGACCGGCGCGGTGATCCGCGACATCCTCCACAGGCTGGAGGACCGGTTCCCGCGGCCCGTCCTGGTCTGGCCGGTGCGGGTCCAGGGCGACGGCGCGGCCGAGGAGGTCGCGGCCGCGATCCGCGGCTTCAACGCGCTTCCGGCGGGCGGCGCGATCCCGCGCCCGGACGTGCTGATCGTCGCCCGTGGCGGCGGCTCCATCGAGGATCTCTGGGCCTTCAACGAGGAATGCGTCGTCCGCGCCGCCTTCGAGAGCGCGATCCCGCTGATCTCGGCGGTCGGGCACGAGACCGACACCACGCTGATCGACTACGTGTCCGACCGCCGGGCGCCGACCCCGACGGGCGCCGCCGAGATGGCGGTGCCGGTCCGCGCCGACCTGATCGCCACGGTGGCGGACCTCTCCGCCCGTGGCAGAGGGGCGGTCGGGCGCCGGATCGACCGCGACCGGTCGGATCTGCGCGCCCTCGGACGTGCTCTGCCCAGTGCCGACGCCCTGCTGGCGGCCAAGCGCCAGCGGCTCGACCTCGCCGAGGCGCGCCTCGCCCCGGCCCTCGCGGCGGGCGCCAGCCGCCATCGCGCGCGGCTCCAGCTCCTCCTCGACCGGATGGCCCGGCGCTCGCCCGACGTGGTCCTCGCCAACGCCCGCGCGCGGCTGGCGCGGATCGACCACCGGCCGCTCAATGCCCTGCGCAACGACGTCCAGCGCAAGGGCGAAGCCCTGATCCAGCTCGGGCGGCGCCTCGTCGTCGCGCGGGAGGCCGGCCTGGAACGGGCCCGGGCGCTGCAGGCGCGCCACACCGACCGCCTGCACGCGCTGTCGGAGCGCCTCGCCCAGGCCGGGGCGCGCAGTATCGAGCGCCGCCGCGACCGTCTGGACGGGCTGGCGGGCCTGCTCGGTTCGCTCAGCTACCGCGCCGTGCTCGACCGCGGCTACGTGCTGGTGCGCGATGCCGCGGGGCTGCCGATGCGCCGCGCCGCGGATGCGGCGGCGGCCACCCGCCTCAGTCTGCAATTCGCCGACGGGACCGTGACGGCCGTGCCCGACGGGACGGCCGATCCGTCCGGGACGTCCGATCCATCCCCGTCGGCGAAGCCCGCGCGTCGCGGCGGCGCGGCCTCGCCGGCAACGTCGGGCAGGCGGACCGGTACGCGCCCTGCCCCGACGCGGCAGGGCTCGCTCTTCGACGCCTGAGACGACGGCCGGAGCGGGTGCGGGACTGGGCCGCGATCCGGCTCGCGTCTCAGCCGGGCTCCGGACCGACCCGATAGTGATAGCGGTACAGTTCGCGCTCGAAGCCGAGGGCGCGGTAGAGCGCCCGCGCCGGCGTGTTCGCCGCGACGACCTGCAGGCAGGCCGCCCGGACGCCCTCCGCCCTCCCCCAGCGCAGCAGCGCGGCCACGGCGCGCCGGGCATGGCCGCGGCCGCGCAGGGGTTCGGGCGTGGCCACCGCCTCGATGACCAGACAACCACCGTCGAGCACCCCGAAGGCGATCGCGCCGATCCCGCCCTCGGCCGCGGCCGCCGCGAAGGCCCGCGGCAGGGACAGGGCGGCGACGGTGTCGCGGAAGACCTGCGCGGCTGCGGCGTCCGCGTGGTTCACGGCATCGCGCACCGCCAGCCAGTCCTCACCGGGGACGGCGGCGACCGTCGCTGCCGGCTCAGGCACCGCCGGCAGGTCATCGAGCGCGCGGAGCAGCGTGCAGGTCTCGTCCACGACGGCGAAGTCCGCGTGAGACAGGAGCGGCTCCATCTGCGGAGCGATCGCCGGAATCCGGAAGATCGCGCGCCGCCCCAGACGCTCGTAGATGGCGCGCGCGGCCTCGATGGCCGGTCCGGGCGCGCCGCTCCCCCGCATGGGGGTCACGGAATTCTGCCGCTTCGAACGCCCGCCCGCGGCGCGCAGCAGGTAGCCGTGGATCAGGAGTTCGCGCGGGCTCGGCCAGGCGTTGAGGCAGGCTTCTTCCACGCGCCAGGCCTGTTCAAGATCCGTCACCACGGTCTCCTCCGTATGCCCTGATCGCACGCCGTCCCGGCTTGACCGTTCGGTCCGGGGCAAAACGTCGGCCATGCGGCGTCGCGTACGCTTGAAGCACTCTGGCACCGCGCGATGTCTCCGCAATGTCCGAACCTGAAGTCCTGTTCTGCCTTCACTTCCTGGGGGGCAGCGCCCGAAGCTGGGAGCCTTTGGCGCGTGCCCTCGCGGGGACGCCGCTGACATGTGTGCCGGTCGACTTGCCGGGCTTCGGCGATGCCGCCGGCACGCCGGGCTATTCCGTCGCCGCGATGGCCGATCACGTGGCCGAAGCCATCCGCGCGCGGGCTCCGGCCCGGTTCGGGATCGCCGGTCACAGCATGGGGGCAAAGGTCGCCTTGGCCTTGGCGCGCCGGGCCGAGGATGGCGAAGCGGGCCTGACCGGCCTCACCGATCTCATCCTGGTCTCCGGCTCGCCGCCGAGCCCGGAGCCGATCCCGGAGGACCGGCGCGCCAAGATGCTCGCCTGGATCGATGCGGATCCCGAGACGCGGCGGCGCGAGGCTCAGGCCTTCATACGCGCGAATGTCGGCGACCGGCTGGACCCTGAGACCGAGGAACGGGCGGTAGCCGACGTCCTGCGGGCCGCGCCGGCCGCCTGGAAGGCTTGGCTCGAGGCGGGCGCCAACGAGGATTGGTGCCGCCGCGTCGGCGTCCTGCGCACCCCGGCGCTGATTCTGGCCGGATCCGAGGACGCCGACCTCGGACCCGACGCGCAGCAGGCCCTGACGGCGCCCCACCTCGCACATCATCGCCTCGTGACGGTCGACGGCGTCGGCCATCTCCTGCCGCTGGAGCGGCCGGCCGCCCTGGCCGACGGGCTGCGCGCCCATGTCGACGACCGGCCCCGCCGACCGGTTGAGGCAGCCCCGGCGGTGGCGCCGGACTACGCGGCGCTGATCGCCTCCGAGCGGGTCAACGGCCGCCTGCGCCAGGCGCTCGCGGAGCGCGCCGCGCCGGACGACCCCGCCTATCGACCGGCAGCCATCGACCCTGTGGAACTCGCGATCCTGCGGGCCGCCCTCGCCCGGGTGATGCCGGTGCCGCATCTCGATCTCGCAGCCCGCCTCGATCGGCGGCTGGCGTCCGGCGCCGGCGACGGCTGGCGCTTCTCGGCCCTACCGCCGGACGCGGACGCCTACCGCGCCGCCCTGCGCACCCTGGATGCCGCAGCCCGGGCCGCGCAGGGCCGCCCGTTCACAACCCTCGACGCGCCACGGCAGGACGCGCTGCTCACCCTTTGCCAGCGTGGGGATCTGACGGTCACGGACGCCCTCGGAGGCCGGCTCGACGCCGACCGGATGCGGTTCTGGTTCGAGGATCTCCGCGCCGACGCGGTGCGGCTCTGGCTCGGCCACCCGGCTGCGCTGGCCCGGATCGGCTTCTCGGGCATCGGTGCCGGCGGCGACCGGCCGGGAGAAATCGCCGACGGCCTGCCGGGCTTCCACGCGGTCGGGCTCGACGCGCCGGAACCCTGGGAGCCCCAAGCGCTGCAGACGGAGGCAGGACGATGAATCTCGCGGGCATGCGGACCTACCGCGCGGACGACGTCGTCGATGCGGTCGTGGTGGGGACTGGCGCGGGCGGCGCGCCGCTCCTCGCGCGCCTCGCCGCCGCGGGCCTCAGGGTCGTGGCTCTGGAGGCTGGACCGAACTTCACGCCGGAGCGCTTCGCCTTCGACGAGACGCTGGCGGACGAGATCTACTGGACCGAGGAGCGGCTGAGCGGCGGCGCGACCCCGGAGGCCTTCGGGGCGAACAACAGCGGCACGGGTGTCGGCGGCTCGACGCTGCACTGGGGTGCCTTCGTGCCCCGGGCCGACACCCGCGACCTCCGGCTCCATACGGAGACCGGCGAAGGCGTCGACTGGCCGCTGACCTACGAGGACCTGCTTCCGTTCTACGAGCGGGTGGAGCGGTTTCTCGGCGTGTCGGGCGCGCCGAGCTATCCGTGGGATGCCGGCCGGCGCTATCCCCTGCCCCCGGTCCCGCGGAATGGCCCGGCCGACATCATGGCGCGGGCCTGCGAGGCCCGCGGCATCCGGTGGGCGGATGCGCCCGCCGCCGTGGTCTCCCAGGATTTCCAGTCCGAGGACGGACCCCGCCGCAACGCCTGCATCAATTGTGGCTTCTGCCACCAGGGCTGCCGCACGGGCGCCAAGGCGAGCATGGACGTGACCTACCTGCCGTACGCGGTGGCCCACGGTGCCGAGATCCGGGCCGAGGCCTTCGTCCACGGCCTGGAGCGCGCTGCCGACGGCCGGGTCACCGGCGTGGTCTACCGCCAGGACGGCGAGGATCGCCGGCAGCGGTGCGGCGCCGTTTTCCTCTGTGCCGGGGCCGTCGAGACTCCGCGCCTGCTGCTCAATCTCGGGCTCGCCAATTCCAGCGGCCAGATCGGGCGCAACTACATGGGGCACGTGGCGACCCAGGTCTGGGGCACCTTCGACAACGAGGTCCGGATGAACCGGGGCTATCCGTCCTCGCTGATCACCGAGGATTTCATCCGCGCCGGCGCCGACTTCGCCGGCGGTTACCTCATCCAGAGCCTCGGCGTGGTGCCGGTGACCTTCGGCAATGCGGTGGCGCGGGGGCGCGGCCTGTGGGGGAAGCCGCTCCTCGACTACCTCGACCGCTACAACCGCCTCGCCGGCATCGGCATCAACGGCGAGACCCTGCCCTGCGACGCCAACGTGCTGACCCTCGCCGACGAGACCGACGCGCACGGGATGCGCAAGGCCCATATCAGCTTCGGCTACGGCACCAACGAGGACCGCCTCAACGCGCATGCCACGAAGGTCATGCGCGGGCTCTGGGAGGAGGCGGGGGCCGAGGACATCTGGGTGCTGGAGCGCGTCGCCCACACGCTCGGGACCTGCCGGATGGGCCGCGACGGGTCGAGCGCCGTCGTCGATCCGCACGGCCGCAGCTTCGACATCGACAACCTGTGGATCTGCGACGGCTCGACCTTCCCGAGTTCGCTCGCGGCGAACCCGGCGCTGACCATCATGGCGCTCAGCCTGCGCAGTGCGGAGGCGTTCCTGGCCGGTCGGGCCTGAGGATGCCTCAGCCCGAAGCGGCGCGCAGGTCCGCGAGCCCGTGCCGCTGCCGGCCCTCCCCGTCGAAATTCGACGGGTCCAGCCATGCGGCGAAGCCGGCGCGGACCCGCGGCCACTCGGCGGCGGTGATCGAGAACCACGCCGTGTCGCGGGAGCGGCCCTTCACCACGACGGCGTTGCGGAAGATGCCCTCGAAGGTGAAGCCCAGCCGCAGTGCCGCCGCCCGGGACGGGGCGTTGAGGCTGTCGCACTTCCACTCGTAGCGCCGGTAGCCGAGTTCTTCGAAGGCCCGGGTCATCATCAGCGCCATCGCCTCCGTGGCGGCGGGCGAGCGCTGCAGACGCGGCCCGAAATGGAGATGGCCAACCTCGATCACGCCGTTACCCGGATCGATCCGGAGATACGAGGCGATCCCGAGCGCGTCGCCGCGCGCGGGATCGAGGATCGCGTAGAACAGCGGATCCTCGCTTGTCTGCTGGGTTTCCAGCCGCGCCCGGTAGGCCGCCGCGCTCTTTGGCATCTCGTCGCCGAGGTAGGTCCAGCCGCGCGTGTCGGGGGCAGCGCTGTAGGTCTCGAACAGGGCCCCGCCATGGGCGGCGGCGTCGAGCGGGACGAGCCGGCAGGTGCGGCCCTCCATGGGCGTCCGCGGCGGGCGCGGACGCGGGCTCCAGTCCGGCAGCGCCGGGCCGATGGGTTGGCCGAAGGCGTTGAAGCGCGCGCTCACAGGCCGCTCCGCTCGGCGACCAGCCCGGCGAGACCCGCCTCGCCCTCGGCGCGCAACCCCGCGATGACCCCGTGTCGGTCGGCCTCGGGCCTGTTCTGGCTCATCTTCCACTTCCCCTCGATCCGCGTGATCGGAATCTCGATGCCGATGATTCCCCGGACCTGGGCGGCCACAAAGGGCTCCGGCGCGTCGGCCACCGCCCACGGCTCGGCCCGCGGCAACTCGCGCAGGGCGGTGAGGTCGGCGACCTGGCGCCCGAGCCACTCCACATCCTCGATCATCTGCGGCCGGCCCCAGGCATGGACGGTGGCGTAGTTCCAGGTCGGGACGACGCGGCCGTGCTCGCGCTTGCTCGCGTACCAGCTCGGGGTGACGTAGCCCTGCGGCCCCTGGAACACGATCAGGCATTCCTCCACCGCGGCGAGATCCAGGCCCTGCGGGTTGGCGCGGGCGATATGCGCCCGCAGCACGCCGTGCGGCCCGGCCTCATCCAGCAGGAACGGGATCGGGTTCGCCGTCAGGCCGCCCGAGCCGGCCGTGATCAGCAGGCCGAGGGGATAGGCGCGGATCAGCGCGTGCTGAGCGGCGCGCGAATCGTCCCGGAAGTGAGGCGGCTGGTACATGGGTCCGTCCTGCGGCGGTGATGCCCACGCGTGCTTGACCGTTCGGCGGTCCAGGCGAAAGGTCCAATTCTCGAACTGCAACTGGACCAGTTTGCGCCATGTCCCGAAGCCCCCTGCCGCTGACGCTGGCCTTGGATGCCGCTGCCTCGACGCCGCTGCACGCGCAGCTCCGGGAGGGCCTGCGCGCCGCGATCCTCGACCGCCGCCTGCCGCGCGGGGCCCGGCTTCCGGCCTCGCGGGTCCTGGCGGCCGATCTCGGCTGCGCGCGCGGAACCGTGGTCCTGGCGCTGGAGCAGCTGACCGCCGAGGGCTACCTGACGGCGCGGCCGGGCTCGGCGACGCGCGTCGCCGCGACCCTTCCCGACGACGCGCTCCCCGCGCCAGGCCCGATCCGGCGACCGGGCGCCGAGCCGGCGCCGAACCTGTCGGGCCGCGGCGCCCGCCTCGTCTCCGCTCCGGCACGGCGCTACATGGCGGGGCCGGGCGTGCCCGACGCCTTCGCCCTCGGCCGGCCTGCGCAGGACGCCTTCCCGTTCGAGGTCTGGGCTCGCCTGCTCCAGGCCGAGTGGCGCCACGGTCCGACGGAGAAGCCCGACCCGCGCGGATCGCCGGCCCTGCGCGGCGCCATCGCCGCCTATCTGGCACAGGCCCGCGGCGTCGCCTGCGAGCCCGAGGACGTCATCGTCACGGCGGGCATCCGCCAGAGCCTGCGCCTGCTCGCCGAGCTGCTGCTCGATCCCGGCGAGACCGCCCTGGTCGAGGAGCCGGGTTTCCCCGGCATCGCGCAGGCCCTCGCCAGCGCCGGCCTGCGCCCGGTGCCCGTCCCGGTCGGTCCAGGCGGCCTGTCGGTGGCCCTGGCCGCCGCGCCGGCGGCGGAGGCGCGGCTCGCGGTGGTGACGCCGGCCCACCATTACCCCCTCGGGTACGCCATGAGCCTGGAGAACCGCCTCGACCTCCTGGCCTGGGCCGAGGCGGTCTCGGGCTGGATCGTCGAGGACGACTACGACGGAGCCTATCGCTATGCCGGGCGTCCGCTGGCGCCCTTGCGGGCCCTCGATCGCGGTGGACGGGTGATCTATGTCGGCAGCTTCTCCAAGCTGCTGCTCCCCGCACTGGGCTTGAGCTATCTCGTGCTGCCGCGCGGGCTCGTGGCGCCGGTGAATCAGGCCCTCGCGGAGACGGGGCCCGCCCCGCCCGGGATCGGTCAGTGGGCGCTGGCCCGGTTCATCGAGGACGGACACCTCGCCGGCCATCTCCGCCGGACGCGACGCCTCTACGCCCTGCGCCAGGAGGCGCTGATCGAGGCCGCGCGCCGCCATGCCGGGGATGTCGCCGTAATCGCCCCCATGGAGGGCGGGATGCACGTCATCGCCCGGCCGGGGCCAGCCTGGGCCGCAGCCCTCACCGACGTGGCCGCCGCAGCCGCACTCGGCCGGGCGGGAATCTCCGCGGTCGCGCTCTCGGCCTATCATGCCGGGCCGGCGGAGCCGGGCTTGCTGCTCGGCTATGCCGCTGTGCCGGAGCGGGCGATCGACCCGGCCGTGCTGCGCCTGGCGGAGACCCTGCGCGCCGTCCCGATCACTCCGGTCGCGGTGTCAGCGTGACGACGGTGCGCCCCTGGTCGGCCCGCACGTCCAGGCTCCGCAGGGCCTTCATCCGGACGGTCGCGCCGCGGTCCGGTGCGACGCGCACGATGCGTTCCCCGTCGATGCGCAGGCTGAAGGCGGTCTCCCCCGTGACCCGCAGCAGCCTTGCGCCCCGGAAGGGCGCGAGGGTCACAGGCGTCCAGCCGGCCTGAGCCGTGATCCGGACCGGCGCGGGACGCCCCGCCCGCCTGCCCTGCGCGAGCCACGCGAGCGCGCCGATGGTGAAGAGCGCCAGCACGACCCGGCGGGGCCGCGGCGCGCGGCGGTCGATGCAATGGAGGCGCTGGGGGAAGCAGGGCTTCCGGGGCGGACGGCGCCGTCGCGCGCGCGGGTCGGTCCAATTCCGGTGACGGCACCAGCAGGACGTGGACCGCGGGGACGGGCCCGTCATCCGGGCCGGACCGCGGCAGCTCCTGGGCGGCGCCGCAGAAGGGGCAGAACCGGACGGCGATGTAGTGGCCGCGCCCGCAGGTGGTGCAATGGCGGTCCGGCGACAGAGGGGCTGCGGTCACGGTCGGAGTGCCGTCAGTGCACGATCGCGCCCGTTTCCATGAACCGGGCCAGGCGCACGATCAGCGGGGCGACCATCACCCGGTCGAGCTGCGGCAGCAATCCGGTTCGGGCATGGGCGACATTGGCTTCAGCCTGCTCCCGGGCCAGACGATGCCAGCGCGCCCGGTCGCCCCGACACGTCGCCCAGGCCCGCTCGATCGACCGGAACACGAGCGGCAGGCGCTCGGCCGGGTCGGCCGCGAGATCGTAATGGTGGTCGATCAGGCCGCCGAAGGTCTGGAAGCCGAGTTCGGACAGCCGCTCGACGGCGCGCGGCGCGCCCACCATCACGAAGGGCAGGCCCGTCGCCGCCGCCTTGATGGATTTCTCGGTGATGCGCTCGACACCCAGCTCGAAGAAGTCGGTCTCCGAGATGACGGTCAGGTCGCACTCCGCGTAGGCGCCGGTGTCGAGGGTCATGACCATGTCGGTGCCCTGATCGGCATCGATCCGCCGCGCCCGGCGCGGGATCCAGCTGCCGACATCGGCGAGCAGAGGGCCGAAAGCCGCCTCGATCTCCGGCGGGGCGTGGAAGACGTTGATGCCGCCCGCCTTCGGGTTGTCCTCGCCGATGCCGTGGAAGGAGATCAGCCCGTCCCTGTCCAGCCCGTTGAGCTGGAACCACCGGTAGAGCAGCACTCGGTGCCAGCGCAAAGCCGCGTTCTGGCAGAGGAAGCGGGCCGGGCCGGAGGCGCGGGCGAAGGGCGTGTAGCCGGTGCGATCGAGGGCATGCTGGGGGAAGAGCCGCGGACCCGCCTCGGCGTCCAGCCAGAGGGCAACCTGGAGCGGGAAGAACTCGAAGGTCCAGAACCGCAGGCCCTCGCCGTAGAGCCGCTCGTAATCGAGCCGCAGCAGCCGGTTCTGCGTGACTAGGATCACCCGATCGCGCGGGATGCCGAGCCCCGCGAGGTTGCGGTGAAGCGCCTCGAAGGTCGGCGCGTGCAGGCCCGGCCCCTCGTTGGAGAGATCGAGGAGGAGCGCGGCGCGCCCGGCGCGGAGGTTCTCGGCGTCTCCCGGTTCGAGGAGGTCGAGGCGGCCGTTCGCCTCCGGAAAGCCGAGGCGCACGAAATCGAGGACGGGGAGGCAGAGGACGTGATTCGCCGTGCCGGGCTGGGCCGTGACGGTGATCCGCTTGCCCAGCCAGCCGAGGGCCGCCGTCAGGAAGTGCCCGGCCTCGCCCCGGGGAACGAGCAGGATCTCGGACGAGACTGGCTCGGAGAGGACTTGGCTCATCGTGACGCCCGCGCGGCCGGATCGGACGCGGTCCGCCACCGCGGGACCGCGCCGAGCCGGATAAAGCCTCGGCGCGGGGGCGTCGAGGTCAGGCCGGGACCGCCTCGGCGGCGCGCACGGGCGTCGGGCCGGCCCGGTAGGCCGCCGAGGCCTCCTCGGTCCGCCAGCAGGCGACGCGGTGGCCGGGGGCGATCTCGGCGACCGGCGGCATCTCCCGGCGGCAGCGCTCCTCGGCCAGGAAGCAGCGCGGCGCGAAGGGGCAGCCCGGCGGGCGGTTCGCGAGGTCGGGCGGGCTGCCCGGGATGGTCTCGAGCCGGGAGCCCTTGGCCAGCGCCCCTTCCGCCCGGCTGCGCAGAAGGCCGATCGTGTAGGGGTGGTGCGGGTCCAGGACCACCTGATGCGCGGTGCCGGTCTCGACGATCTTGCCCGCGTACATCACGGCAATCCGGTCGGCGACCTCCACGGCCGCGCCGAGATCGTGGGTGACGATGATGATCGACAGGCCGAGGTCGCGCTGGAGCTCGCGCAGGAGCAGCAGCACCTGGATCTGCACCGTGGCGTCCAGCGCCGTGGTCGGCTCGTCGGCGAGCAGCACCTGCGGCCGGCAGGCCAGCGCCAGCGCGATCATCGCTCTCTGGCGCATGCCGCCCGACATCTCGTGCGGGTAGTTGTCGAGCCGCCGCTCCGGGCTCGGGATCCGCACCCGCTCGAACAGGGCCAGCGCCCGCTTCCGGGCTTCGTCCTTGGAGATCGTTTCGTGGCGCAGGATCGCCTCGGTGATCTGCCGGCCCACGGTGTAGACCGGGTCGAAGGCGAGCAGCGGCTCCTGGAAGATCATCGAGACGTCGCCGCCGCGGAAATCGGCGAGCTGACGCTTGGTGAGCGCCTGTACGTCCCTGCCGGCGGCCAGGATCCGGCCCTCGATGCGGCTGCGCCCTTCCGGGAACAGCCGCAGGATCGCGCGGAGCGTGACGCTCTTGCCGGAACCGGATTCGCCGATCAGCGCCATCGCCTGACCACGCTCCACGGTGAGGTCGACGCCGTCGACCACCTGAACCTTGCCGAAGGCGACGCGCAGGTCCTTGAGGACGACTGCGGGTTCTGAGGAAGAGATCGGCGTGCTCATGGGCATGCTCATGCGGCGAGCGCGTCTGCGCGGGCCGCGGAATGGCCCGATCCGGGCTGACGGGCGAGGCAGGCGACACGGTGCAGGGGCCGGATTGCGTCGAGGGGCGGTTCCTTCTGGCTGCACACGCCCTCCGCCAGGGCGCAGCGCGGGTGGAAGCGGCAGCCCGGGGGCGGGTCGATCGGGTTCGGCGGGTCGCCGGCCAGCAGCGCGGCCTGGGTGCGGTTGTCGGGATCGAGCGACGGCATCGAGGCGAGCAGCGCCTCGGTGTAGGGATGCGCCGGTGCGTCGAGCACCGTGTCGGACGGCCCGATCTCCGCAACCCGGCCGAGATACATCACCATCACCCGGTCGGAGATGAAGCGCACGACGTTCAGGTCGTGGCTGATGAAGATGTAGGTCAGGCCGAACTCGGCCTTGAGGTCGAGCAGCAGGTTCAGGACCTGCGCCTCCACGGACTTGTCGAGCGCCGAGACCGCCTCGTCGAGCAGCACGAGCCGCGGCTCCAGGGCGAGGGAGCGGGCGATGTTGACCCGCTGGCGCTGGCCGCCGGAGATCTCGTGCGGGTAGCGCCCGGCGAAGCGCTTCGGCTCCAGGCCGACCCGGGCGAGCAGCGCGCGGGCGCGCTCCACCGCCTCCCGGCCGGGCACGCCGTTCACCTTCGGGCCGAAGGCGATCGACTGCTCCACGGTCATGCGCGGATTGAGCGAGGCGTAGCTGTCCTGGAAGACCATCTGGACCTGACGGCGGTAGGCCCGCCACGGCATGGCGCGCTCGCCGATGGCCTGACCGTCGTACAACATCTGGCCGGAATCGCGCTCGATCAGGCCCATCAGCAGCTTGGCGGTGGTCGACTTCCCGCAGCCGGATTCGCCGACGATGCCCAGCGTCTCGCCCTTGAGCACGTCGAAATCGACGCCGTCGACGGCGCGGACCACCTGCTTTTTTCCGCCGGCCTTGCGGACCGGGAAGTGTTTGATGAGGCCCGAGACCGACAGGAGCGGCTGGGCGGGTCCGCCGCGGTCGCGGGCGAACGGGTCG
Source organism: Methylobacterium sp. XJLW (assembly GCF_003254375.1). NCBI lineage: Bacteria > Pseudomonadati > Pseudomonadota > Alphaproteobacteria > Hyphomicrobiales > Methylobacteriaceae > Methylobacterium > Methylobacterium sp. XJLW. The sequence continues at coordinate 6,077,848 of NZ_CP016429.1, forward strand.
GGGGCGTCCGGGATGACGCTCACTGGCGAATCTCCATGGCGGACCGGAGCCCGTCCGAGAACAGGTTGAAGGCGATCGAGACGATGAAGATGCAGACGCCCGGGAGGGCGGCCACGACCGGGTTGACGTAGATCGCGGTGCGCAGGGTGTTCAGCATCAGGCCCCATTCGGGCTCGGGCGGGCGCACGCCGAGGCCGAGGAACGACAGGCCGGAGGCCAGGATCATCGAGACCGAGATCAGGCTGGTCGCGTAGACGAAGATCGGCCCGACGACGTTGCCCAGCACCTGCACGCGCATGATCGTCAGCGCCGAGGCGCCCGACAGCTTGGCGGCGTCGATGTAATCGCGCTTGCGGATGCCCGTGGTGACGCTCTCCGCCACCCGGGCGATCTGGGGCACGAAAACGCAGGTCAGCGAGACGATCGAGTTGAAGATGCCGGCGCCGAGCGCCCCGGACAGCGCGATCGCGAGGAGCACGGACGGAAACGCGAAGAAGACGTCGATGGTGCGCATCAGGATCGTGTTGGTCCAGCCTCCGACATAGCCCGCCAGGATGCCGATGCCGGAGCCGATCACGAAGGCGATCAGCACCGGGGTGACGCCGATGAACAGCGACAGCCGCGAGCCCAGCATCAGCCGGCTGATCATGTCGCGGCCGAGCTCGTCCGAGCCCAGCCAGTAGGTGGCGTCGCCGACATGCTTCAGGCGGCGCAGCATGGAGCCCTTGTAGGGATCCATCGGGGTGATCCACGGCGAGAGGATCGCGATGAGCACGACGATCAGGATCACGGCGCCGGCGCCCATGGCGACGGGGTCGCGCACCAGACGGTGGCCGACATGGCCCCAGAAGCCCCGCGACGGGGCGAAGGCGGCCTCCGGCCCGTGGGTCACGTCCTCGGCGGCAAGCACGCCGCCGTCGAGGGCCACGGAGGCCGCGGTGACGGGAGCAGTCATCATCGGGCTCCGGGTCAGGCGCGCTCGATGCGCGGGTCGAGGGCGGTCTGCATCACGTCCACCAGCAGGTTGAGGGCCACGAAGAACATCGCCAGCACGAGGATCGAGCCCTGCAGCAGGGGCAGGTCCCGCTGGAAGATCGCGGCGTTGAGGAGGAAGCCGGTGCCCGGCCACGCGAACACGGTCTCGACCAGGATCGAGCCGCCCAGCAGGTAGCCGAGCTGCAGGCCCATGATGGCCAGCGCCGTCGGGGCGGCGTTGCGCACGACATGCCGGAACACGCCGCGCTCATCCATGCCCTTGGCGCGCAGGGCCTCGACGAAGTCCTGGGACAGGATGTCGGCTACCAGCGCCCGGACGGTGCGGGCGATGATCCCCATCGGGATCACCGACATCGTGATCGCCGGCAGGATCAGGTAACGCAGGTGCTCGAAGTCGGGCCGCCAGTTGCCGGAGCCGTCGGGCCCGGCGCCGGTGGGCGGAAGCCAGCCGAGATTGGCCGAGAACACGATCACTAGGACCATGCCGAGCCAGTAATGCGGCACGCTCACGCCGAAGACCGAGACGGCGGAGGCGGCCCGGTCGGCCAGCGAGTTGCGGTGGTAGCCCGCCACGAAGCCGAACAGGGTGCCGAAGGTGAACCCGATCACGGTCGCCACCGAGGCGAGGATCAGCGAGTTCACCACGGCGCGGCTAACCTCGCCGAGCACCGGCCGGCCCGTGGCGATGGAGGTGCCGAGATCGCCGTGCAGCACGTGCCACAGCCAGATCAGGTACTGGACCGGCAGGGGCTTATCGAACCCGTAGGCGGCCCGCATCTCGTCGATGGTCGCCTGGGTGGCGTCGGCGGGCAGGACCGCGCTCAGGGGATCGCCCGGCGCGAGATGGACGAGGAGGAAGCAGACGACGCTGACCCCGAACGCCACGGGCGTCACGTAGACCAGCCGTTTGAGGATGTAGAGCAGCATTATTCGCCTTTTGGCCCACCGATATTTTGTCGCCGTCCGGTCGCCCCCGCCGTGGAGAGCCTTCGAAGATCACGCTTCGGTCCTTGCGAGGCGCGACAATCCCCCCTCTCCCGTGCGGGAGAGGGTTGGGGTGAGGGATCAGGTCCATCCAGAGAGGTCGCACCCCGCACCCTGTCCCTCTCCCGCATAGGAGAGGGAACCCGCCCCTCCAGAAAACCCGCTCCGTGCCTCCGATAGCTCGCAGGCACGACGGCGGCGCTACCGCCCCGCCGTCGCCATCGTAATCTTCGAGAAGTCCTGGAACCAGTTCTGCGCCTGGACGAAGCCCTTGACCTTGGGGCTCATCGCCCGCGGATTGACGTCGTGCGTGATCATGATGAACAGCGCGTCGTCGACATACTTCTCGTGGATCTTTTCCAAGACCTTGGTCTGCTCGGTCTTGTCGAAGGTGTTGCGGACCTGATCGAACAGCTTGTCCATCGCAGGGTCGCAATAATAGCCCCAGTTCGTGCCGTTCGGCGGGGCGAAGTTGCACTGCAGATGGCGGATGAAGCCGGTGAACGGATCCTGGATGAAGTACGAGTAGTTGATCGCCGAGACGCCGCGGGAGATGTCGGCCTTGGCGCCGGCCCGCCAGATGTTGATGAGCGTGTTCCACTCGACCACCTCGTAATCGACCTGGATGCCCACGTCGGCGAGGTTCTGCTGGACGAATTCGTTCATCGGCAGCGGCTGCATCTGGCCCGAGCCCGAGGCCGAGATCGCCACCTTCAGCTTCAGCGGCTTCGCGGGGCTGTAGCCGGCTTCGGCGAGCAGCTTCTTGGCGGCGTCGGGGTCATATTTCACATCGAAGGTCGGATGGCCGAACCATTGATGGCCGGGCGGCATGAAGCCCTTGGCGGGGATCGCGAGGCCGCCGAGCAGTTCCTTCAGACCGTCGCGATCGATGGCGAGATTCGCCGCCTTGCGCACGCGGATGTCGTTCCAGGGCGAGCCCTCGACGCGCGAGAGGTGCCACGTCCAGTTATGCGGGTAGGCGTTGGTGACGACGGTGAAGCCGGCGCTCTTCAGCGACGCCACCGAGTCCGGAGCGGGCGCCTCGATCCAGTCCACCTGACCGGAGCGGAGCGCTGCGGTCCGGGCATTGGCCTCCGGCAGCGGGATCAGCACGAGCTTGTCGAGCTTCGGGACGCGGTTCGCGTCCCAGTATTCCTTGAACGGCACCATCTCGGCGCGCTCGCGCGGGGCGAACAGGGTCAGCTTCCACGGGCCGGTGCCCGAGGGCTGCTTGGCGAAGGCGTCCCAGGACTTGCCGAGCTTCTCCCACTGGGCGGGCGAGGACATCATGATCCAGGCGATCTGGTAGGGCAGCGTCGCGTCGGGGGCCTTGGTGGTGATCTCGACGGTCAGCGGGTCGACCACCCGGTAGCTCGCCACCGCTGGGATGCGGGTCTTGCCCTGGGCGGATTGGCGCGGGTCGTATTGCGGCGCGTCGGCCTTCAGGAGCTTGTCGAGGTTCCAAACCACCGCGTCGGCGGTGAAGTCCGAGCCGTCGTGGAATTTCACGCCCGGCCGGAGCTTGAAGGTCCACTTGGTCTTGTCGGTGGCGTCGACGCCCCAGCTGGTGGCGAGGCCCGGCACGAGGTCGGAGGCCAGTTCGGCGCTCGACAGGTCCCAATTGATCAGGCCGTCATAGACCGTGTAGCCCATGAACCGCATGCCCTCGCCGCCATTGTCGGTCTGGCCGGTGGTCAGCGGGATGTCGGAGGCGGTCATGCCGATCCGCAGCGTCCCCTGCGCGAGGGCAGCGGTGCTCGCGGAGAGCACCAGGGCGCCGGCCAGCGCCGCACGGGCGCCGAGTTTTCTCAGACGGGACAGCATCTTGCGTCGGGTGCTCACGTTGGCCCGAGCCTGAGGGCCCGGGATACGCTCGACCTTATGCAAGCCTGCGGCCAGACGGATCGTCCTGCATGCAGGGAGCGTGTCGTGGCTATTGCGCGTCGATCAGGCTTACATGGGCGGCGACCACCCGCCAGCCTTCGGGGAAGCGCGCCCAGGTCTGGCTCTGGCGGCCGATCTTGCCCGGCGCGCTGGCGCGGGCGAACAGCGTCATCGCGGTGGCGAAGTCGCGCCCGTAGGTGGTGATCTGCGTCTGCGCCAGGGTGCGCTCCAGGCCCACCGGCGATCGGGCCCGGCGGAAGGCGCGGATCGCGTCCATGCCGTAGAGATTCTCGCCGATGCCGTAGCGGATGGTCAGCGGATCGTCCCGGAACAGGGCCTCGAGGGTCGGGACGTCGTTGGTCGTCAGTGCCGTCTCGTAGGCCCGGAACGCGGCCTCGACCTCGGCTTTCACGGCGGGATCGTCGATGATCATCAGGCAAGCTCCGCGATCGGCGACGTGCTGACGCCGGTTCGTTCGAGGTGACGCGCCACGCGCAGGACGAGATCCTCGCGCCAGGGCGCGGCGATCACCTGGACCCCCAGGGGCAATCCCGCGTCGAGCCGGATCGGTGCCGCCACCACCGGCAGGCCGATGAACGAGATCGGCTGCGTGAACACGCCGATATTGGCGCGCACCGGCAGCGTGACGCCGTCGAGGACGAAGTGCGTCTGTCCGCCCTTCGGCGCCCGGCAGGGCGTGGCCGGGGCCAGGATCACGTCGACGGTCTCGAACAGCTCCAGCACCCGCGCCCGGTACCAGCGGCGGAACCGCTGCGCCCGCTCCACATGGGGGGCCGGGATCATGGCCCCGGCGATCAACCGGTCCCGCACCGCCGGATCGAAATCCTGCGGGCGCGTCCGCAGCCGGTCGAGGTGCAGCGTCGCGCCCTCCGCGGCGGTGATCAGGTAGGCGGCCGCGCGGGCGCGGTGCGCTTCCGGCAACTCGACCGTGCCGCGCGCACCCAGGACCTCGGCGGCGCGCGCAACCGCCGCGAAGGCGTCCGGGTCGCCGCCGCGCGCGAAATGGCCGCCGGCCACCGCGATGCGCAGGCCATCGATCCCCGCATCGAGATGCGGAAGGACCGGCTCCGCCGGCCGGAGCGTCGCCACCGGATCGTCCGGATCGGGGCCCTGCATCACGTCATAGGCGAGCGCGAGGTCGGTCACGCTCCGGGCCAGGGGCCCGAGATGATCGAGGCTCCCCACGAAGGGGAAGCTGCCCGCGCGGGTCAGCCGGCCGTAGGTCGGCTTGAGGCCGAAGCAGCCGCAGAAGGCGGCGGGGACGCGGATCGATCCGTTGGTGTCCGAGCCCAGCGTCAGGGGCACCATGCCGGCGGCGAGGGCCGCGCCTGAGCCGCCGGACGAGCCGCCGGTCATGTGATCGAGGGCGTGCGGATTGTGGGCGTCGCCGTCGTGGACGTTCTCGCCTGTGAAGTCGTAGGCGTATTCGCCCATGTTGAGGGCGCCCACGAGGATGGCTCCCGCCGCCTCCAGGCGCCGCAACAGGGCACCGTCCCTCTCGGCCGGAGGCCGCTCGCGATTGATCTTCGATCCGGCGCGGGTGGGCAGGCCCGCGATGTCGATCAGGTTCTTCACCGCGAACGGCACGCCGGTCAGCGGTCCCGGCTTCGCTCCGCCGCTCAGCGCGGCATCCTGGGCGTCGGCTCTGGCCAGGGCGCGGGCAGCCACCACGTCGGTGAAGGCGCCGACCCGGCCGTCCAGCCGCTCGATCCGGTCGAGAGCCGCCGTGACGACCTGCCGTGCGGTGGTGTGGCCGTCGGTGATGGCCGCGGCGACCGCGACGGCCGTCGAAAGCTCGTATGCGCTCACGCTTCGAACCTCGGCGCCGCATCGATCTCGTCGGCGAGGGGGAACGCCTCCACCAACGCGGCCGCTGCGGCCAGGACACGGAGATTGGCCGTGATCGGCCCCATCCAGGCGGGATCGAGCGGGAGGCCGAGCAGCGCTGCCGTGACGGCGGCATAGCTCTCGGGATCGAAGGGCGGGCAGGTCTCGGGCATCGCTGCTTTCGGTGTGATGTCGATTCAGGCAGGTCTCGCGGGGGAAGCAGGCCTTGTGCCGCGCAGGCCGCGACAGATCTGCCGATCGGCATCCGATTGTGCCTAAATGTTGAGCATATCGACGAACGCGACGCGGCATCCGGGGGCGGCGCGGTCAGTTGCCCGCGCTTTGGGCGCCGCGTCGTAAGCAGGACCGGGATTCGGGCGCGCCCGGTCTCCGGTCGAGGTGGCTTCGGTGGCCGTTGCACGTGGCCGGTTAGCCAAGACCTCCTATAGACTGCCGATTTTGCAGGTCTGCTTTGCGATCGAAGAATGCTCCGCCCGGAAGCAAGACCGCGCAGGTATAGCCTGAGACGGCGTCGCCTTGGCCCGGCTGTCCATGTGTCGGTGGATTGCGAACGTTCAATCCTTGTTCTCAGCGCGCACGCGACCTACCTACATCATCCACAGTCAGACCTGCAGGATGACGGGAGCCACACGCGGGCGTGCCGACCTTGCGGCCCGGCCCTCGGCTTGAGGTTTTTCCGCATCGCCGGACGAAACTCTTACAGAGACGGCGTGGATTGTCGCTTTGTCGCCCGCCTGCGCAGGTTCCGACGATTGCATCGTGTGGGGAGCTCTGGTTAAGGGCTCTGCGATCTTCGAAACAATGGTTCGACCCGAGCGTTCAGACGCACGCCGAGCGTTCGGGTCGGACCATCGGTACAGCCGATGGATCGGTGCGGTTCCGGGGCGCGGGGACGGCGTTGGAACCGGCAGACTCCGTACGTGCCCGGCCCCGCCGGATGTCCCCGCGACACGCGAGACGTACCCAACTGAGAAAGGTCAGATGAGCGCATTCGACTACAGGAATTTCGACGACCGTCGTCAGAACTCCCAGAACGCCAAGGCCGCCTTGCTGGCCAAGTTCAAGGCCCGTCCGCCGGCCGATGATCCGGAGGTGATCGCCAAGGCGAAGGCCCGCGCGGAGATCGCCAAGGCCCGCGAGGAGCGTTCCCGCGAGCGCGAGGCGGCCCGGATCGCCGCCGAGCGGCAGGCCGCCGAAGAGAAGCGTCAGCGGGAGGAGGCGGAACTCGCCGCCCAGCTCGCCCGCGAGGCCGCCGAGTTGGCCGCGGCGCAGGAGCGCAAGTCGGCCGAACTGGCTGCCAAGAAGGCCCAGCGCGATGCGCGCTACGCGGCCCGCAAGGCAAAGGTCAAGACCAAGCGCTGAACGCGCACCGACGGCTCCTTCACGCCACGGAAACCGAAGACGTCCGCCCGCCAGGCGGGCGTCTTCGCGTTTTGGGTCATGCCCGCTCGGCAACCGCTGCGTGTGCCCGCGCGTTGGGGCCGGTCGAACCCGCGACGTCCTCGCTCGGCGGGCGCAGCCGAGGTCGCGATGCAATCCTGGACGAGACTGGCCCTCATCGTCGGCGCTCTGCCGATCCTCCTCGCCGCCGAACAGGCCCACGCGCAGGATTCGGAGACGGTGACCGCCTGCGAGACGCTGATCTCCGCACGCCGGATCGATGCTGCCGCGGGTGCCGAGCGTCAAGCGCTTGGGGAGACCGGTTGCCGCCGCATCCCGCGCAGCGCCATCGGCGCCGTCGAGCAACGGGCCTTGATCGGCGGGGCGCCTTACGAGTGCATGAGTGTTGCCGATGCGGGGCGGTGTCTCTGGGTTGTCCCGTAAGCCGGGCACGCCCTCGTTTTTCGGTCAGGCCAGCACTCTGACGAAGCTTCACGGCTCAGCAAGACGCGCTATTTCTCACGTCTTGAGCGTGTGAGCCCTGAACATCAGTATGCCGCGTATCCTCGAAAGCACCCGCGTGTCGATGTTCGCCGCGGTCTGGATCGCATCGGCGCTGAGCTGTGGAACGGCCCGCGCAGAGCCTCCGATTCGGAGCCCCGAGGATGCGGCATGCCGCCTTGAGGCCCGCGCCAAGGTGTTCTCCACGCCGAACCCTCAGGGTTTGGAACTCGAGGAGATCGGGCGGCGAATCTATTTCGCCTGCATGAAGCGCGTCGCACAGGTGACCGCGCCGGCGGCCCGGCGCGGTGGTCGGCGGCATCGCAGCCGACGCCGCTGAGCGGCGGCGGCGCTGTCAGGCGTCGAGCGGCGCGCCGATCCGCGCGCGGAGGCGGAGGCGCAGGGCCTCGTTGCCACCCTCGGCATCGAGCGCGGCCATCAGGCGCAGCAAGTGGCTGAGCGGGGTCGAACGACACGCAACGGCGTCGGCGATCTGCTCCGGCAGGGACTTGGCGGCCGGAACGTAGCGCGGTGCCGGGCCGGCCTGATGAGTCTGGGGCATGCGAGGCGCTCGTCCTTCGAAAGAGTCCAGATTGGCGGGCGGGTCGCTACGCCTTTCGATCGACGGACACCAGCCCCTTTCGCGCGATTACGTAGCCGGCATCAGTCTCCGTCACCGTGGGGCAACAGCGCGGCGGTAAAGTGTGGACGACTCGGGCTGAGAGTCCGAATCGGCTTGCCCGATCGCGATTTCAGGTGCCGGCCAGCGGCGAGGACGCGAACCCGGCGAGCAGGTCCTGGGAATCTCGATAGATCGCCACGCAGCCCGCAGCGGTCAGATCCGCTTCCGGGAAGCCGCCGCAGAGCAGGCCGATCGTGGGCAGTCCCGCCTTTGCAGCGGCCTCGGCATCGTAGGGCGTGTCCCCGACGACGTGCGCCGCGTCCGGCGCCACGCCGTCGAGCTTCCGCAAGGCGGCCTGGAAGATGTCAGGATGCGGCTTCGAGCGGTCGGCATCGTCCGCACTGGTGGCGACGTCCACGAGATCGCCGATCCCGAGGATCTCGGTGTAGCGATCCACCTCGGTACGCTTACCGGACGAGGCCAGGGCGATGGTCAGGCCGGCCTCGTGGATGCGCTCGAACAGCGGGCGGACACCGGGGAAGGGCCGCACATCCGGCAGGTAGCGCCGCTTGAACAGGTCCGAGCGGTACGCCTCGATCGCTTCGCCCTCGCGCCTGATCCGCTCTTGCGACAGGAAGACGGGCATCAACTCGTCGCCGCCCTTGCCGATCTGTCGCCGCACTTCCGCCGGGTCGGTCGTCACCCCGAAATGCGCGAAGGCCTCCACCCAGGCCCGGGCATGCAGATCGACGCTGTCGAGCAGCGTTCCGTCGATGTCGAAAATCGCCGCGCGCATCGCGAGCCCCCTCGCGGTGCCCGGCGCCCGCGTTCGGCCGGACAACCGGGCCGGGGCCAGCCTGTTCCGCGAGGCCGGATTCGCGGAGCCGGATGCTTGCACGACGGAAGCCCGCCTCCCCTCGGGAAGCGGGCTCCTGAAACGTCATCGGCGCGGCGGCGCCGGCCCGTCAGTGCATCGAGGCTGCGGTCCGGGCAGGCTTCGCCTTGGCGGCGAGGCCGGCGGTCACCGCCGCCTTGGACGCGCGAACGGTCTTCGGGGCCACCGGCTTCGCGGCGGCCTTCACGGCCGCGGGCTTGGCAGCGGTCGGCTTGGCGGCGGTCGGCTTAGCGGAGGCCGACTTCGTGGTCGCAGGCTTGGCGGCCGCGGGCTTGGCTGAAGCGGTCTTCGCAGCGGCGGCCTTGGTGGCCTTCGGAGCTTCGACCGTCTTGGAGGCGACGCCGGCCGCCAGCATCGCGTTGGCGCGCAGCTCGGCTTCGGCGCGGATCCAGTGGGCGGCCGCATGGCCGTGAATCCGGCCCTCGTTCTCCCAGATGTAGTAGGCGCATTCGCGCACCTGGTGCTCGCTGATCAGCATGCAGTCGATCTCCTGTCCGTCCCGGGATCGACGATGGGAGAGTCAGGTTAAGCGTCGGTTAACCCTGCCCGCCGGGGCCGGGAGCCGGACGCGGCCCCTCTCCGAGCGAACGTGCCCGCGGCCTATTCGGCGATCCCGAGCACCCGCCGCGCCTCGGTCAGGAGTACCGCGTGGCGAGCCGCACCGGGTCCCTGATCCGGCGCCTCGCGTCCGGCCCGGGCGATCATCTCCTGGAACCGGCGCCGGTCGAGGGCGCGCTGGCCGATGCTCGCGAGGACGGCCGACAGCACGGTCCGGACCGCCTCGGTGCGCTCGTCGGCCATCGCCACGGCTTCGGCCGACGCGGTGTTCTCCCGCGCCGCGTCCTGCTCGGTGGCCGCCTTCGTGCGCGCCTCCGCGTCTTCGAGCGCGGCCGCCAGGCGCCGCCCGTCCTGCCAGGCCTGGTCGTGCTGATGGGTGCGCAACGCCAGCAGCACCTTGAGCGACGCCGCCTCCGTCCGCGCGGCTTCCAGCTTGATCTGTGTCTCGCGCAGATCCTTCAGCAATTCCTGCGCGAGGGTCTGGTCCGCGGTCACGTCCACTGCCGGCTCCTCTGGCATCCCGATTCCGCCCGTCCTGTCGCGCCGCTGCAGGAATGTCCACTCTCGTCGATGGGCGCGGACGCCACGACCGGTTGAGAAAATCCGCTTGCCGGTCCACATGGAAGGCGGTGCCTCGCGGCGCCTGTCCCGGCCGGCCTTGAACCGGCGCAGCGGAGTGATCCCACCATGTTCATCCAGACCGAAGCCACGCCGAACCCGGCCACCCTGAAGTTCCTGCCCGGCCGTGTCGTCCTTCCGGAATCGACCTTCGAGGCGCGGGATCCCGAGGCCGCCGCCCGGTCGCCCCTGGCTGCGGCGCTGTTCACCGTCCCGGGTGTGGCGGGCGTCTATTTCGGGCACGACTTCATCTCCGTGACCAAGGCCGAGGACGGCTCGGAGTGGGCGCAGGTGAAGCCGGCGGTGCTCGGTGCGATCATGGAGCACTTCCAGTCCGGCGTGCCCGTGATGGCCGAGGGCAGCCACGGCGAGATCGAGCCCAGCGACGAGTTCTACGACGAGGCCGACCACGACACCGTCGTGACCATCAAGGACCTGCTCGAGACCCGGGTGCGCCCGGCGGTGGCGGGCGACGGCGGCGACATCACCTTCCGCGGCTACAAGGAGGGCGTGGTCTACCTGGAAATGAAGGGCGCCTGCTCGGGCTGTCCGTCCTCCACGGCGACCCTGCGGCACGGCGTGCAGAACCTGTTCCGGCACTTCCTGCCGGAGATCCGCGAAGTCCAGGCGATCTGACGATCCGTTTCCGCGGTATAGCTCGAGGATCCTGCCGGCCGGCATCGCCCTCGAGCTTTCCCAAGGCCGTCGACGCCGCGTTTCAAGCGGGTGACGCGCGTCGTCGCCGGCGCCAGAGGGCGTGATCCGTGCCGCGGCCGCGCGCCGAGCGAAGGCGTCCGACCTTGGTGCGGCCTTGGGGCCTCCCAGTGTGCAGGCCGAGCGGCGCAAGCCGGCAACACTCGACCGCCGAAGAGCCGGCTCGGTCTCCCCCGCCGCTGACGAAGCGGCGGTTTTGCTCTAACGCTTGAGACTCTTCGCGTCCGTCGTGACGCAGGAGGAAGCGGCCGGTTCGGACCGTCCTGTGGGAGTGAGCGTGCGTATCCTGGCCATCGACACAGCGCTGGACACCTGCGCCGCCTGCGTCATGGCGGAGGAGTCCGAGGCGCCCCTCGCCGCCGAGGCGCTGCCGATGGCGCGCGGCCACGCGGAATCCCTGCTGCCGCTGATCGAGCGGGTAATCGCCCGGGTCGAGGGCGGATTTGAGGCGATCGACCGCGTCGCCGTGACGGTCGGGCCGGGCAGCTACACCGGGCTGCGGGTCGGCCTGTCGGCGGCCCGGGCCATCGGACTCGCCACCGGAAAGCCGGTCGTCGGCGTCGGCACCCTCTCGGCTCTCCTCGCTCCCCTCCTGGCGGAGACCGTCGAGGGCACGATCGCGGCGGTGATCGATGCCCGCCACGGCGCCGTCTACGTCCAGGCCCTCGGTCCCGGCGACGGCCTCGCCCCCGCGCACCTCGCCGTCGAGGCAGCGGCCGAGCAGCTGGGTTCCGGCCCGGTGGTGCTCACGGGCTCCGGTGCGCCGATGCTGGCCACGGCGCTCGCCGAACGCGGCGTCGCGGCGCGCGTCGCCAACGTCTCCGGCCCGGATATCGCGTCGGTGGCCTCCCTCGGTCTCGTCGCAGACCCGGCGCAGGCGCTGGCACGGCCTCTCTACCTGCGCGGGCCGGATGCCCGGCCGCAGGATCATGCGCGGATCGCACGGCGATGACCCGCCCGCTGCCTTTCTGGCCCTTCGACTGGTGGTTCGCGTGGTGGGACGCGCTGACCCCGGAGCCTTACGTCGCCCCGCTCCGCGACGCGGCGCAGGCCCCTGCCCTCGCCCGGCTCCACGCGACCGCCTTCGCGCGGCCCTGGGAGGCCCACGAATTCGAGCGCATGCTCTGCGAGCGTTCGACCCAGGCGCACGCCCTGTGGCGTGCGGGCACGCTCCACGGCTTCGTGCTCTCGCGCCGGGCGGCCGACGAGGCGGAGATCCTGACGGTGGTCCTGTCCCCGGCGCTGCGCGGCGGCGGCCACAGCCGCAAGCTGCTCCGCGAGCACCTGTCGAGCCTCGCCCTCGCCGGGGTTGCCCGGGTGCATCTGGAGGTCGACGAGGGCAACGCCCCCGCCCTGCGGCTCTACGCGCGCCACGGCTTCCGACAGGTGGGCTCGCGCACCGGCTACTATCTCAAGGCCGACGGCAGCCGTGCGACTGCGCTGACGATGAGCGCCGATCTGTGACGCCGTGAGCCGCCTCGGTATCGCTTGGCGCGTCGCGGCTCTCGGCCTCGCCTTCGCGGTGCTGGGGCCTCCGCACTGGATCGCCCTGCGGCTGCTGCGTCGCCGCGCGGCCCTGGCGCCGGTCCTGTTCCACCGTGCTTTCCTGCGCCTGTTCGGGGTGCGGGTCATGCAGAGCGGAACACCCCCTGCCCCCGGCGAGGCGGCCCTGGTGCTCGCCAATCACGTCTCGTGGCTGGATATCATCGCGGTGGGGTCGCTGCGGCCGCTCTCCTTCGTGGCGAAGTCCGAGATCGCCGGCTGGCCGCTGATCGGCGCCCTCGCGGGGCTGCAGCGGACGATCTACATCGACCGGCAGCGGCGCGGGGCAACCGCCACCGTCAGCACCGCCATGGGCCATCGGCTGGCCGAAGGGGAGCTCGTCGTTCTGTTCGCGGAGGGGACCACCGGCGACGGAACCCGGCTCCTGCCGTTCCGCTCCTCCCTGGTCGGCGCAGCCCGGGCGGCATTGCAAGCCGAGGCCGGGCGCGGCCGGGTGCGCCTCCAGCCGCTGGCCATCACCTATCCCCGTCGCAACGGCCTGCCGGTGACGCGGGCCGAGCGCGCTGAGATCGCCTGGTACGGGGACATGGAGTTGGCCCCCCACCTCGCCGCCTTCGTGCAGGGCGGCCCCATCGACGTGCACGTCGTCTGGGGGGCGCCGATCGTCTTCGAGGCGACAACCGACCGGAAGGCCGCCACGGCCGCCGCGGAGGCCGAGGTGCGCGCGGCCCTGCGGGGCATCGGCGCGGGCGGCGACGGGGTCGCGCCCGCGCCGAATGTCCGGCCAGCGGCCAGCGATCTCGGCCTTCAGGGTCAGGAGATTGCGACGGTCTGAGCGGAGCCGTTCGACCGCGGGCTCGGCAGGTGGTCCCCGGCGCCGCGGTCCCGGACAGCGCGGTTCGAGACGCGCGACGGATCTGCCGATCCCGGCCGGTCTCCGCCGCGCGTCTGCCGTGCTCTACCGCTTCGGTGCGTCACTCCGGCTCATCGCACCCTTGTCCATGGCATCGGTTTTTCCCATGGGAGCCGACTTTTCCATGGCTCCCTTATGCATGGAGTCCTTGGCCATGCTGTCCTTGGCCATGCTGTCCTTGGCCATGCTGTCCTTGGCCATGCTGTCCTTGGCCATGCTGTCCTTGGCCATGCTGTCCTTGGCCATGCTGTCCTTGGCCATGCTGTCCTTGGCCATGGAATTCTTGCTCATCGCATCCTTGTTCATGGTCTCCGCTACGGCCGGAGCCGCGGCCAGCGCGGCGGCGAAGAAGGCGGCGGAGAGCTGTAATCCGTTGCGCATGTCGAAACCTCGCGAACTGTGCTGATCATGCAGCACATCCGGACGTTCGGCCGTCTTCGGCCCGCGGTTACGGGGCTGCAGAAAACGTTCGTCGGGCGAGTGTGTTAGCGCCCGAACAGGCCCGTTCCGGCGTCGGACCCGCGCCGACGTCAGGCGGGATGCGAGATCTTGGGGCCTCAGATCTCCGAAGCTCCAGAGGCACGACCCCGGAATACATGATGCAACGCATTGAGCGGGTCGAACCCGTCTGCTAGCTAGGCCGCAACCCGGAACAGTCGGGATTTGTGGAGGACGCCCGTTGCAAACCTGGAATCAGGTTTACGATCCGTTCGGGAGCGCTTGGCTCTCGACGCTCGCCGCTTCAGTGCCGGTCATCGCACTGCTCGCCATGATCGCCAGCGGGCGCGTGAAGGCCCATATTGCGGCCGTCATTGCCCTCGGCCTCGCCATGCTGGTGGCCATCGTCGGCTTCGGCATGCCGACCGATCTCGCCAGCCGGGCGGCCATCCTCGGGATGGTCACGGGCTTCTTCCCGATCGGCTGGATCATCCTCAACGTCATCTTCCTCTACCGGCTGACGGTGGAGAAGGGCTGGTTCGCGATTCTGCAGCAATCGGTGGCCGGCATCACGGCCGACCGGCGCCTGCAGCTCTTGCTGGTGGCCTTCGCGTTCGGCGCCTTCTTCGAGGGCGCGGGCGGCTTCGGCACCCCGGTCGCCGTCACCGGCGCGATCCTGATCGGCCTCGGCTTCTCGCCGCTCGCCGCTTCGGGCCTGTCGCTCATCGCCAACACCGCGCCGGTGGCCTTCGGGGCGCTCGGCGCGCCGATCCAGGGACTCGCCTCGGTGACCGGCTACCCGCCGGAGATCCTCGGCGCGATGATCGGCCGGCAGCTGCCGCTGTTCTCGCTGATCGTGCCGTTCTGGCTGATCTGGGTGTTCGCGGGCTTCCGCGGCATGATCCGGGTATGGCCGCCGATCCTGGTCTGCGGCGCCTCCTTCGCGGTCGCGCAGTTCCTGATCTCGAACTACGTCAATCCCTGGATCGTCGATATCGGCGCCTCGATCGCCTCGATGCTGGCCCTGGTCCTGTTCCTGAAGGTCTGGCAGCCCCGCGAGATCTGGACGTCGCCGGCGCTGCGCGGGCACGATCCGTCGCTCGCCGTGGCCGGTCCGCGCCCGGTGGCGCTCGGCGCCGGCGTGCCCGGCACGCCCCCGGTCCATATCGGCGCACGCACGGCGTCCCAGGGCGAAATCCTCTGGGCTTGGGTGCCGTGGGTCATCCTGTCCGTGGTCGTCGCCATCTGGGGAACCGGCTGGTTCAAGGGCATCGTCAACCCGATCTTCACCTGGAAGTACGAGGTGCCGGGCCTGCACAACGTGATCATGAAGGTGCCCCCGGTGGTGGCCAAGCCGGTGCCCGAGGGTGCGGTCTTCCTGTTCACCTACATGTCCTACACCGGTACGGGCGTGCTGATCGCCGCGATCATCTCCGGCCTGATCATGCGGTTCTCGCCGGTGCGCCTCGTGACGGCGTATTTCGAGACCATCTGGGCCTTGCGGTACTCGCTGATCACGATCTCGGCGATGCTCGCGCTCGGCGTCCTCACCCGCTACGCGGGCGTCGATGCGACCCTCGGCCTCGCCTTCGCCGGAACCGGCATCCTCTACCCGTTCTTCGGGACGCTCCTCGGCTGGCTCGGCGTGGCGCTCACCGGGTCGGACACGGCCTCGAACGTGCTGTTCGGCGGCCTCCAGAGGATCACGGCCGAGCAGCTCGGCCTGTCCGGCGTGCTGATGGCGGCGGCGAACTCGTCCGGCGGCGTCATGGGCAAGATGATCGACGCCCAGTCGATCGTCGTCGCCTCCACGGCCACGGGCTATTTCGGCCAGGAAGGCAAGATCCTGCGCTTCGTGTTCTGGCACTCGATCGCGCTCGCCTGCCTGGTCGGCCTGTTCGTGATGCTGCAGGCCTACGTGCCCTTCTTCCAGCAGATGGTCATTGACCTGCCCGCCGCCGCGCCGGCGGCCCACTGAGGCCGGCGGAGGAATCCTCCGCCGCACCGTTGCACCGGCCGCCTTCGGGCGGCCGGTCGCGTTTTGGCGCCGCGACGGGCCGCGCGATCCGTGCTACAGGCCACGCGCCGGCCCGCGTCGCGGGACGGGCGTGGGGATTGAAGCGGATTGGTTCAGGACGGCGCGCGTTGAAGAAGGCCTACGTCAAATCCTACGGTTGCCAGATGAACGCCTACGATGCGGCCCGCATGGCCGACGTCCTGGGCGCCGAGGGCTACACGGCGACCGACTCGGTCGAGGACGCCGATGTCGTGGTCCTCAACACCTGCCATATCCGCGAGAAGGCTGCCGAGAAGGTCTATTCCGAACTCGGGCGGCTGCGCGTCCTGAAAGGTGAACGGAAGGCGAAAGGCCTCGACACCCGCATCGTCGTGGCCGGCTGCGTCGCCCAGGCCGAGGGCGCCGAGATCCAGGCGCGGCAGCCCGCTGTCGACGTGGTGGTCGGGCCGCAGAGCTATCACCGCCTGCCCGATCTCCTGACACGGTCCCGCGAGCGCCGCGTCGTCGACACCGAATTTCCCGTCGAGGACAAGTTCGACCACCTGCCCCGTCGGCGGACCCTCGGGGCCTCGGCCTTCCTGACCGTGCAGGAGGGCTGCGACAAATTCTGCGCTTTCTGCGTGGTGCCCTACACACGGGGTGCGGAGGTCTCGCGGTCCGTGGCGGCCGTGCTCGCCGAGGCCGAGAAGCTCGCCGAAGGGGGCGTGCGCGAGATCACCCTCATCGGTCAGAACGTCAACGCCTATCACGGCGACGGGCCCGACGGCGCGCCCGTGGGTCTTGCCGGGCTGGTGCGGGCGGTGGCCAGCATCCCCGGCATCGCGCGGATCCGCTACACGACGAGCCATCCGAACGACTTCGACGAGGCCCTGATCCGGGCCCATGCCGAGGTGCCGGCCCTGATGCCCTACCTGCACCTGCCGGTGCAGTCGGGGTCGGACCGGATCCTCGCCGCCATGAACCGGAAGCACACCGGCGATGCTTATCGCCGGTTGATCGACCGGATCCGGACCGTGCGGCCGGACATCGCCCTGTCCTCCGATTTCATCGTCGGCTTCCCCGGCGAGACCGATGCGGATTTCGCCGAGACTTTGCGGCTCGTGCGCGACGTCGGGTTCGAGAGCGCATTCTCGTTCAAGTACAGCCCCCGTCCCGGGACGCCGGCCGCAGACCGCACCGATCAGGTGTCTGAGGCCGTGATGGCCGCGCGGCTCGCCGAGCTGCAGGCGCTCCTCGACAGCCAGCGGCACGCCTATCAGCGGGCGGCCGAGGGCCGGGTCTTCGACGTG
This sequence comes from Methylobacterium sp. XJLW, assembly GCF_003254375.1. Taxonomy (NCBI): domain Bacteria; kingdom Pseudomonadati; phylum Pseudomonadota; class Alphaproteobacteria; order Hyphomicrobiales; family Methylobacteriaceae; genus Methylobacterium; species Methylobacterium sp. XJLW. The sequence continues at coordinate 6,095,029 of NZ_CP016429.1, forward strand.
CTGGTGGAGAAGCCGGGACGTCACCCGGGTCAGGTCGCGGGCAAGACGCCGCACCTGCTGGCCGTCCAGTTCGACGCCGCGCCGCACCATATCGGACAGGTGGTGCCGGTGCGGATCACCGAGGCGGGCGCCAATAGCCTGTTCGGGGAACTCGTCTCGGAGGCTGCGGCGGCGTGAGGATCGGAACGGTCGGACGGATGGCGAGGATGACGGATTGAGCGCGTCGGACGGTGGGGGTGCGCGCGGCGCGCTCCGGGGTCGCGGCCCGGCGGCGCTGCCGGCCGGATCGGACGAGGCGGTCGAGGTGCCGCTGACTTTCGACGACAACCGCCTCGCGAGCCTCGTCTTCGGCCAATACGACCAGAACGTCGCCCATATCGAGCGCCGGCTGGATGTGACCGCCACGGCGCTCGGCAACCATCTCGTCATCAAGGGCCCCGCAGACGCCGTCGAGACGGCGCGGCGGGTGTTCCAGAAACTCTACGCCCGAGTGCGGACCGGCGGCAGCACCCTCAGCCTCGGCGACGTCGACGGCGCCATCCGCGAAGCCACCGCCCAGGCAACCCTGTTCCCGGCGGCGGCGATCGCCGCCGAGGCCGACACGCCGCATTTCGAGCAGATCGCAACGCGCAAGCGCGGCGCCGTGCGGGCCCGCAATCCGGCACAGGACGAGTACATCAAGCTCCTGCGCACCAATGAGCTGGTCTTCGCCGAGGGGCCCGCCGGGACCGGCAAGACCTGGCTCGCGGTCGGCCACGCCGTATCGCTCCTGGAGCAGGGCCATGCCGAGCGGCTGATCCTGTCGCGTCCGGCGGTCGAGGCCGGGGAGCGCCTGGGCTTCCTGCCCGGCGACATGCGCGAGAAGGTCGATCCCTACCTGCGGCCGATCTATGACGCCCTCTACGACTTCATGGAGGCGCGTCACGTCGACCGCGGCCTGCAGACCGGCACGATCGAGATCGCGCCGCTGGCCTTCATGCGTGGCCGCACCCTCACCAACGCCGTGGTGCTCCTCGACGAGGCGCAGAACACGACCTCCATGCAGATGAAGATGTTCCTCACCCGCCTGGGCGAGGGCTCCCGCATGATCATCACGGGCGATCCCAGCCAGATCGACTTGCCGCCGGGCCAGAAATCCGGCCTCGTGGAAGCGGTCGGCGTCCTGGACGGCGTCGAGGGGATCGGGCGCGTGCGGTTCAAGGACGTCGACGTGGTCCGCCACGACCTCGTGCGCCGGATCGTCACCGCCTACGAGCGCGCCGCCCACGGCAGCGCCGAGGCCGACCGCAATCCCAATCCCCGCCGACGGCCGCTGGCGTGAGCATGCCGCACGCGATCGATCTCGCCGTCGAGGACGCGCGCTGGGAGACGGCGATCCCGGACCTCGAAGCCCGGGTCACGCGCGCCGTGGAAGCCGGCCTCGCCATCGCCCCCGACCGGCCGGACGGACCTGTCGAGGTCAGCATCCTGCTGGCCGACGATGCCGCGGTGCAGGACCTCAACCGGACCTGGCGCGGCAAGGACAAGCCGACCAACGTCCTGTCCTTCCCCGCCGCTCCGCAGCCGGTGCATCCCGGCGTTCCGACGCCCCTCGGCGACGTGGTCCTTGCTTACGAGACCCTGGTGCGCGAAAGTGCGGAGCAGTCGAAGCCGCTCCAGAATCACCTCGCCCATCTGCTCGTCCATGGCATCCTGCATTGTCTCGGTCAGGACCACGAGATCGGCGAGGCCGAGGCCGATGCCATGGAAGCCCTTGAGGTCGCGGCTCTCGCGACGCTGGGCATCCCGGATCCCTATGCCTGAGCGCGCGACGCCCGATCGACCCCAGACCCGAGAGACATGAGCAACGATCGAAGTCGCGGCGCGGCCCTGGCCGCGCCCAGTTCCACCGAGGGTGAATCCCCGCATCGGGAGCCCTGGTACGACCGCCTGCTCCAGGCACTTCATCTCAAGCCGCGCGATTCGCTGCGCGAGGGTCTTGAGGAGGCGCTGGCGGAGCCGGATGCCGGCGAGAGCGGCCTCACGCCGCTTGAGCGTGTCATGCTCAAGAATGTCCTCGGCCTGCATAAGGTGCGCGTCGACGACGTGATGGTCCCCCGAGCCGACATCGTCGCCGTGTCGAACGACACGAGTCTCGGCGACTTGCTCAAACTGTTCCGCACGGCCGGTCATTCCCGGCTGCCGGTCTATGGCGAGACCCTCGACGACCCCCGCGGCATGGTCCACATCCGCGACCTCGTCGATCACATCGCCGCCAAGGCCGAGCCGGCCCGGCGCAGTGCCGCCGCGGTCGTGAAGCCCGCGGAGACCGTGGCCGACGGTACCGCGGATGCGGCGGCCGCACCGCGGCCGCGCCGGCCGGCTCCGCGGGTGCCGCGGGGCCTGGACCTCGGAAAGGTCGACCTGACGACGACCCTGGCGGCGACGCGCATCCAGCGGCCGGTCCTGTTCGTCCCGCCCTCCATGCCGGCGATCGACCTGCTGGTGCGCATGCAGGCGACCCGCACCCATATGGCGCTCGTCATCGACGAGTATGGCGGCACCGACGGGCTGATCTCCATCGAGGACCTGATCGAGGTCGTGGTCGGCGACATCGAGGACGAGCACGACGTCGCGGAGGACAGTTTCGTCCAGCGCGTCGACGGCGAGGGCGAGGTCTTCGTGGCCGACGCGCGCACGCCGCTGGCCGAGGTCTCCGAGGTGACGGGCGTGGACCTCGTGGCGGCGGTCGGCGAGATGGCCGAGGAGATCGATACGCTGGGCGGCATGATCGTGACGCTGGCGGGCCGCGTCCCGTCGCGGGGCGAGCTGATCGCCGGTCCGGGCGATCTCGAATTCGAGGTGCTCGACGCCGATCCGCGGCGTCTGAAGCGCCTGCGGTTCCACAAGGGCGCGGCGCGGATCGGGACCGTCGTGCCGCTCGCCCTGCCCCCGCCATCGAGCCCCCCGGTCGCCGAGACGCCGCACCCGTGACGGTCGTGGCGTGACGGGTCTGGCGGACGGTTTCGCCCGGTCGCCTGCAGCGGCCGGTGCATCCATGCGCGGGCCGATGCGGGATCCCCTGCCCGATCCGGAGCGCGCGCATGTGCCGGGCGCCGTGCTGGCGATCACGCATCTGACCGGCTGGCGCCGCCTCGGGCTGGCGTGGTTCGCGGGCGCGTTCGGCGCGCTGGCCATGCCGCCCTACGGGATCCTGCCGGCCCTTGCCCTGTCCCTGACGGTCGCGGTCTGGCTGCAGGACGGGGCCGCCTCCGGGCGGACCACCCTCCGGCGGTTCTGGCCCTGCTTCCTGGTCGGATGGGCCTGGGGCTTCGGCTACCTCACCGCCGGACTCTGGTGGCTGGGCCAGGCCTTCCTGGTGGAGGCCGACGAGTTCCTCTGGGCCCTGCCCTTGGGCGTTGTCGGTCTGCCCTTCGCCCTCGGCCTGTTCTACGGCGCCGGGTTCGGCGCCGCGGGCCTGCTGTGGAGCCGGGGCGCGGCGCGGATCGCCGCCCTCGCCTTCGGGCTCGGCGCCGCCGACTGGCTGCGCGGCCACGTGTTCACGGGCTTTCCCTGGAACACCCTCGGGATGGCGCTGGCCCAGAATCTCTGGCTGATGCAATGGGCTGCCGTGATCGGGCTCTACGGCCTGTGCATCCTGGCCGTGCTCGTCTGCGCCGCACCCGCGACGCTCGCCAACGGCGGGGGGCTCCGCGGCCGGTTCGGGCCGAGCGCCGCGGCCGCCATCCTGCTCGCCGGTCTGGCGCTCTACGGGGCCGAGCGTCTCGGCCCGCCCGATCCGGTGGTGGCCGGTGTCCGGCTGCGACTCGTCCAGCCCAACCTGCCTCAGGATGCCAAGTTCAGGCCGGAGAACCGGACCGACATCGTCGACCGCTACATCGAGCTGAGCCAGCGTCCGACGGAGGCCGGAGCGCCGGAGCCGACCCACATCGTCTGGCCGGAATCCGCCTTCCCGTTCCTCATCCAGCGCGATCCCGACGCCCTGGCCAAGGTCGCGGCGGGGCTGAAGCCTGGGCAGGAGCTGATCACCGGCGCGGCCCGCGCCGAGGAGCCGCTGCCGGGCGAGCGCCTGCGCTACTTCAACGCCGTCATGGTGATCGGGTCCGACGGCAAGATCTCCGACAGCTACGACAAGGTCCACCTCGTCCCCTTCGGAGAGTACCTTCCGGCGCCCCTCGACGCCGCCCTGCGGGCCGTGGGGTTGCGCCAGTTCGTGGCGATACCCGGCGGGTTCTCGGCCGGGACGCTCGCCGGGCAGCGGATCCTGGCGGTTCCGGGTCTGCCGCCGGTGGCGGCGACCATCTGCTACGAAGCGATCTTCCCGGGCGCGATCCTACCGGCCGGGCGTGCTGCGCCGTCGCCGCAGCCGCCGGGGCTGATCCTGAACGTCACCAACGACGCTTGGTTCGGCGACACGCCCGGTCCGCGCCAGCACCTCGCCCAGGCGCGCCTGCGCGCCGTCGAGGAGGGAATGCCCCTCGTGCGGGATGCCAACACCGGGATTTCCGCCGTGATCGATCCGCATGGCCGCATCGTCGCCCGCACCCGGCTGGACGAGGAGACGTGGCTCGACGCAGATCTGCCCGCACGCATCGTCGGCGGCACGCCCTACGGTCGGTTCGGCGATGCCGCCTTCGCGCTGATGCTCGCCGCCTGCCTCGGCGGTGCCGTGGTCGCGCGGCGGCGGCCGTGAGCGCGGAGCGCGCCACCGCGAATCGTTTCCTGCTCGGACTCGCGCTGATGCTGGTGGCGTTCAACCTGCGTCCGGCGCTCAGCACGGTCGGCCCCCTGCTGGCGACGATCCGGGACGGGACGGGCCTCGGTGCCGGGGGCGCCGCCATCCTCACCACGCTGCCGGTCCTGTGCCTGGGCATCGCCTGTGCGCTGGCCGCGCCGCTGATCCGCCGGATCGGGCCCGACCTCGCCGTGCTCGCGGGCTCGACGATCCTGGTCGCCGGCTTGGCGCTTCGCGGCCTGGGCGGTCTCGTGCCGCTCTTCGCCGGAACGGCGCTGGCCGCGATCGGGATCGGCCTCGACAACGTCCTGCTGCCGGCTCTGGTGAAGCGTGATTTCGCTGCCAGCGGCGGCCTGATGACCGGCCTCTACACGATGACCCTGTGCCTCGGCGCGGCCGCGGGCGCCGGGGCGGCGGTGCCGGTGGAGCACGCCCTCGGGGGCGGCTGGCCTTCCGCCCTGGCGATCTGGTCCCTGCCGGCGCTCGCTGCCGCCTTCGTGTGGATCCCCTTCGCCCGCCGGACGACCTCGACCGCCGCGCCCTCCGCCGGGCGGTTGCTCCGCGACCCGCTGGCGTGGTGGGTGACGGGCTTCATGGGCCTGCAATCGTCGCTCGCCTACATCCTGTTCGGCTGGCTGCCGCTGCTGCTGCAGGGCCGTGGTCTCACGCCGCTGGATGCCGGGCTTTACGCCTCGCTGACAACCTTGGTTCAGGCGCCCGGCGCGCTCCTGACCGCCATGCTGGCCGCCCGCGCCCGCGATCAGCGGGCCTGGATCGTCGCCATCCCGGGCCTCACCGTCGTGGCGTTCCTGGTCTTGGCCTTCGGCGCGGAATCCTTGCGCATTCCCGCCGCCGGCGCACTCGGCTTCGGGATCGGGGGCTGCTTCGGCCTGGGTCTCACCCTGATCGTCCTGCGCGCCGCCGACGCGGCGAGCGCCGCAGGACTCTCGGCCATGGCGCAGGGCATCGGCTATACGGGCGCCTGCCTGGGGCCGCTGGTCTTCGGCCTGGCCCATGAGGCCACGGGCGGCTGGGGCGTGCCGGGTGCCCTGTTCGTCGCCATCGCCGTCGCGGCGATCCTGATCGGTCAAGCCGCTGGCCGCGACCGCAAGGTCTGCGCGGGCGAACCCCAGGCGCGGAACATTGCGGCTCAGCCGCTGACCTCGCTCCAGGCCGCGAAACCGGCCAGCGGTTCCTGATCGTAGCGCGCCATCAGGTCGGCCATTGCCGCCCGATCCGAGAGACGCCCCGCCGCGGCCAGCCGGGCCAGCCCCTCGAAGAAGCCTTCGCGGCCCAGCGCCGGCGCGAAGCTCAGCGTGAAGCGCACCGGCCGGTCGCTGCGATTGGCGAAGGCGTGGGCAATGCCGGGCGGGATCAGCGCGAAGTCGCCCGGCCCGAGGTCGTGATCCGCGCCGTCGACATGAAGGGCGAGCCGGCCCGCCTCGACCGAGAAGGTCTCGGTCAACCGGGCGTGGCGGTGCAGCCCGGCTCCCGGCGTCCGTGGATCCATCTCGACCCGATAGACACCCATGGCGTCGGCCGTCTCGTCGCTGCGCGCCAGATGAAAGATCCGCATGCCGCCGATGACGGCGTTCGGGCCAAGCCCTCGGTGCACGACACTCGCCATCGCCGTCCCCGCCGGAGGTTCAAACAAGAACCCCGCGCGGCCGGATGACCGCGCGGGGCTTCGATGGGCGGCGGGTCCGCGACGCTTACTCCGCGGCGACCCGGTGGGCCTGCGACCCGTCCGTGTAGGTCTCGGACTGCAGGCGCTTGCCGGGAGCGGCGCGCCCCGGCAGCGGCGGAAGCGCCTTGGCCTTCTCCAGGTCGATCCCGGCGCCCTCGGCGACGCGGCGGCCGTAATCCTCGTCGGCGTGCCAGAAGTGCCAGACCATCCGCAGCTGGATCGGCTCCGGGCACTGCTTCATGTCGGCGACGAGGTTGGCGATCAGGTCGTCGCGCTCCCAATCCGCGAAGGAGCGGTAGCGCACGCCGGCCTGCGTGTAGTCGTCCTCGGTGCGCGAGGTCTGGTAGCGGCCGAGATTGCCCTGGACCGGCTGGTGATAGTCCTTGGCGGGCTTCGGCGCCTCGCGCAGGCCTTCGGCCAGGGTCGAGGGCTCGTAGTTGATGTGCTTGTTCGGGCCCGTCCCGTCCACTGTGTAGGCCATCTGGCCGTCGCGCTGGTTCGAGTAGACCTTCACGCCGGGCTGCGGCGCGTTGATCGGCAGCTGAAGGTAGTTGGCCCCGACGCGGTAGCGCTGCGTGTCGGAGTAGGACAGCGTCCGGCCCTGCAGCATCTTGTCGTCCGAGAAGTCGACGCCGTCGACGAGGACGCCGGTGCCGAAGGCCGACTGCTCGACCTCAGCGAAGAAGTTGTCCGGCACGCGGTCGAGCACCATCCGGCCGCAGGGCAGCAGCGGGAACTGGTCCACCGGCCACAGCTTCGTGTCGTCCAGCGGGTCGAACGACAGGTGGTCGTTCGGGCCGTCCGGCATGATCTGCACGGCGAATTCCCACTCGGGGAAGTTGCCGGCCTTGATGTTGTCGTACAGGTCGCGGGTCGCGTGGCCGACATCCTTGGCCTGGATCTCGGAGGCCTGCTGCGAGGTCAGGTTCCGGACGCCCTGCTTGGGGATCCAGTGGAACTTGCAGAGCACCGCCTCGCCCTGGTCGTTGACCAGCTTGTAGGTGTTGACGCCCGAGCCTTCCATCTCGCGGTAATTGGCCGGGATGCCCCAGGGCGACTTCAGGTGCGTCACCATGTGGATCGACTCGGGGTGCTGGGCCACGAAGTCGAAGAAGCGCCACGCCTCTTGGCGGTTCGTCACCGGATCCGGCTTGAACGCGTGGATCATGTCGGGGAACTTGATCGCGTCGCGGATGAAGAAGACCTTGAGGTTGTTGCCCACGAGGTCCCAGTTGCCGTCGACGGTCTTGAACTTCACCGCGAAGCCGCGCGGGTCGCGCTCGGTCTCCGGGCTCTCCTTGGCTCCGGCGACGGTGGAGAAGCGCACGAACATCGGCGTCTTCACGCCGGTCTCGGTGAGCACGCGGGCGCGGGTGTATTTGGAGGCCGGCTCGTCGCCGATCTTACCGTAGGCCTCGAACCAGCCGTGGGCACCGGCGCCGCGGGCGTGGACGACGCGCTCGGGGATACGCTCGCGGTCGAAGTGCGTGATCTTCTCGATGAACTGGTAGTTCTCGAGCGTCGCCGGGCCGCGCTCACCGACCGTCCGGGTGCTCTGGTTGTCCCGGACCGGATGGCCCTGGCGGGTGGTCAGGATCGGGCGTTGATCGCTCATGCGTATCGTCTCTCCGTTCAGCGAAGGCTCTCGGAGGCCGAGGCCAGCCTGGAACCGTTCTGGAAAAAGGTTATGACCCCGGCATGACCCCGAGGCAAATGCATCGTCACAAAGGTTCTGATAGATACAGCCTATGAATCTGGCTGGCCTCTCCCTCCGGGATCTCGAATATGTCGTCGCGGTGGCCGACGAGGGGCATTTCGGCCGGGCCGCCGAACGCTGCAATGTCAGCCAGCCGACGCTGAGCGTGCAGATCCGCAAGCTGGAAACCGCGCTCGGCCTGACTTTGTTCGAGCGGTCGAACCGGCGGATCCTGCTGACCGAGGCGGGCCAAGCCATCATCCGGCAGGCACGCGTCGTCCTGGCGGAGGCGCAGCGGCTTCTGGCGCTCGCCAGGGAGGGCCGCGGCTCGCCGCTCACCGGGCGCCTCATCCTGGCGGCGATCCAGACGCTCGGTCCCTATTTCTTCCCGCTGGTGCTGCGACCGCTGCGCGAGCAGTACCCGCTGCTGACGCTCTCTCTGTCGGAATCGCGGACCGCCGACATCGTCGAGGGCCTGCGCGACGGCCGCATCGACGCGGCCCTGGTCTCGCTTCCGCTGCCCTCCAACGGTCTCGCGGTCTCGCCGCTGTTCGTCGAGCCGTTCTGGCTCGCCTGCCCGGCCGAGCACGCCCTGGCCCGGGGCGGCGCGCTCTCGGCGACCGAGATCGCAGGGCCGGACCTGCTGCTGCTCGATGAGGGCAACTGTCTGCGCGACCAGACGATCGCGGCCTGCGGCGCCGGCTCGTCGGTCGGCCGCCATGCCACCAGCCTGGAGACGCTTCGCTCGATGGTGGCCGCCGGCGCCGGCTACACGCTGCTTCCGGCCCTCGCGGTTCCCGCCAGCCCCGATCCCAGCGGCCTGACGGTCACCCGGGCCTTCGATGTCGACGGTCCCGGCCGGACCATCGCGCTGGTCTGGCGGGCGAGCGATCCCCGCGCCGCGGGACTGGCGAACCTCGCCGCCTTCTTCCGGGCGCACGCGCCGCCCGGAACCGCGGCCTGCCGGGGCGACGACGCTGTGGCGTGAGCGGCGGTGTCGCGGGCACCTGGCCCCGCTGTGATGAAGACGGTCACGCTTGGCGCGTCTATCAGGACTGATCAGGGCATGAGGAACGGGCCGATGCGGCGCAGGATGATCGGGGCAATTCTGGCGCTGCTCGCCCCCCTCGGCGCCCACGCCGCGCCGACGGACAGCTTCGCGCGGATCGATCAGATCAACCGGGCCTCCCTGGTGATGACAGCCGAGACCGGTATCGTCCCGCGCCCCCTGGCCGCGACCATCGCCCGCGCGCTCGATCAGGTCGCCGCCGACGCCGCCAAGCCCGGCGCGGAACGGCCGGACGACTATCTCCGGATCGAGCCGCTGATCACCACCATTGCCGGCCCGGAGGCCACCCGGATGCATTCGGGGCGCAGCCGCCAGGACATCATCCCGACGGTGCTGAAGCTTGAGCAGCGCGACCGCCTTCTCGCCCTCGCCCAGGCCCTGGACGAGACCCGGGGGGCCCTGCTGGCCGTGGCCGACCGCGAGGCCGACACGATCATTCCGGCCTATACAAACGGCGTGCAAGCCCAGCCGACGACGCTCAGCCACCTCTATCTCGGCTACGCGGCCGTGCTCGCCCGCGATGCGCAGCGCCTCCGCGAGGCCTGGACGCGGCTCAACCTGTCACCCCTGGGCGCGGCCGCCCTCGGGACGTCGAGCTTCCCGGTGGACCGCAAGCGCCTGGCCGAGCTGCTCGGATTCGATGCGCCCGTGGAGAACAGCTACGATGCCGGCCAGCTCGCGCCGATGGATATGGGCCTGGAATTGACCGGGCTTTCCGCGACACTCGCCACCACGGCCGGCAGCTTCGCGCAGGACCTCTACGCCCAGTATCACCAGACCCGGCCGTGGATCCTGCTGCGGGAGGGGGCGTTGACCGGGCCGAGCAGCATCATGCCGCAGAAGCGCAATCCCGTCGCCCTCTACGGCCTGCGCATGAAGGCGAGCGACGTGGTCGGGGCCGCGCAGGCCTTCGTCATCATGGCGCACAACGTCGATTCCGGGATGCCGGACTACAAGCGCAACCAGGCCGAGCCGCCGGGCCGGACGCTCGCCGAGGCCGCCGAGCTGTGCCGGCGCTGGACCCGCGTGCTCGACGGGCTGGTCGTGGACCGGGCGCGGGCCGCCGACGAAGTCGCCGCCGACTATTCGACCACCACGGAACTCGCCGACACGCTTCAGCGCGAGGCGGACGTGCCGTTCCGGCTCGGCCACCACTTCGCCTCCGAGTTGGTGAGCTACGGCCGCAGCCACGATCTGCGGCCCGCCGATCTCCCGTTCGCGGAGGTGCGGCGGATCTACGCCGAGGCCGCCGCCGGGACGGGCCTGAAGCCGGACCTGCCCCTCGACGAGGCGCGCTTCCGGGCGGCCTTGTCGGCCCGGGGCATGATCGACGCGGCTGCGGGGCTCGGCGGCCCGCAGCCCGCGGAGGTCCGGCGCATGCTGGCCGGTGCCCGAGAGCGGCTTGAGGCCGATCGGGCATGGCGCGATGACCGCCGCAAGGGCCTGGCCGATGCCCGGGCACGCCTCGACACCGCCTTCGCCGCGCTGACCCACGAGCCCTGACGATTGCGCGGGGCGGCCGTGTCGAAACTCTGCCGTGACAGGGCCAATATTGCGCTATAGCGCGCGCCTGACGCCTGCCGTCTGAAGCGGGCCTCTCCCGATCGGTCGCCTTGCTTTCTCTCCGCATCCTCGGCCTCTGGGCCGCCCTCGCCGCCGCGTCCGCGGCCGTCTCATACGGCCTGATGCAGGCGCAGTTCCCGGCCGCGTTGCTGCTCGGGCCGATGATCGCGGCCATCGCGTTCGGGGTCGGCGGTTCGCGCCTCCGCGTACCCCGGGCCGCCTTCCAGGCCTCCCAGGCGGCGATCGGCTGCCTCGTGGCGCATGCGGTCACCGGGCAGATCGCCCAGACCCTGGTGGAGGACGGGCCGCTCATCGTCGCGGTCGTGCTGGTCACCGTCGCGGTCAGCGGCTTGGTCGGCTGGATCCTGACCCGCCTGCGCGTGCTGCCCGGGACCACCGCGGCTTGGGGATCGTCCCCCGGCGGCGCCTCCGCCATGGTCGCCATGGCCGAGGATTTCGGTGCCGATCCGCGCCTCGTGGCCTTCATGCAATACGTGCGCGTCGCCGCCGTGGTGTTCTCGGCCTCGCTGGCCGCCCGCTTCCTGATGGAGACGCCGGTTCCCGGGGCCTCGGCTGGCGTCGCCGAGGTGACCGGGCCGCTCTCCGTCTTCGCGACGCTGGCCGTCGCCATCGTGGGCGCGGGCGCGGCGCTCGCCCTGCGGGTGCCGGCCGGCGCGCAGATCGGCCCGATGGTGCTCGGCAGCCTCCTCCACGCCACCGGGCTCGTGCGCATGGCGCTGCCGGTGCCCCTCCTCGAACTCGCCTATGCCTGCATCGGCATCTATGTCGGCCTGCGCTTCACCCGGGAGACGCTGCGCCTGACATTCACCGCCCTGCCCGGCATCCTGGCGGCGACCTTCTCGGTCATCGCCCTCTGCGCGGCCTGGGGCTGGGGGCTGACGCTGCTGCTGCCCATCGACCTGCTCACCGCAGTCCTCGCCACGAGTCCCGGCGGCCTCGATTCGGTGGCGATCATCGCTGTCGGCTCGAAGGCGGACGTCTCCTTCGTGCTGGCGGTCCAGACCCTGCGCCTGTTCGTGGTGCTGCTCACCGGTCCGCTGCTCGCCAAGTGGATCAGCCGGTCCGTGCCGGAGACCGCCATCCGATGAACGCCCTGGTTCTCGCCTTTCTGAATTCCTGGCGCGGCCTGCGCCACGGCGCGCGCACCGAGCGGGCCGTGCGGCAGGAACTCCTGCTCCTGGCTCTCGGCGTGCCGGTCGCCCTGTTCCTCGGCGCGACACTCTGGGTGCGGGTCGCCCTGATGGTCAGCCTGCTGCTGATGCTGGCCGCCGAATTCCTCAACACCGCCGTCGAGAAGCTCTGCGACCACGTCCATCCGGGGCATCACCCGATGATCGGTACGGTGAAGGACCTCGCCTCCGCCGGCACCTTCATGGCCCAGATGGCGGCGCTGCTCGTGTGGGTGGCGGCGCTGGTCGAGCGGCTGGGCTGACCTGCCGCGCGTGGGCGCGCTCGCATCCGCGGGCCGGAGGGTCTATCTGGCCGGCACAGCCCCGCGCATCGGCCGAGACTCCACACCGTGACGGACTACATCCGCAAGATCCTCACCGCCCGCGTCTACGACGTGGCGATCGAGAGCCCACTCGACCCGATGCCCCGGCTGACGCAGCGGCTCGGGCGGCCGGTCCTGCTGAAGCGCGAGGATCTCCAGCCGGTCTTCTCGTTCAAGCTGCGCGGCGCCTACAACAAGATGTCCGGCCTGAGTCCGGACCAGATCGCCCGCGGCGTCGTCTGCGCCTCGGCGGGCAACCACGCGCAGGGCGTGGCGCTGGCCGCCGCCAAGCTAGGGGCGCGCGCCGTGATCGTGATGCCGCGCACCACCCCGTCGATCAAGGTTGATGCCTGCCGGGCCCGGGGGGCCGAGGTCGTTCTGCACGGCGACGCCTTCGACGAGGCGCTCGCACAGGCCAAGACCCTTGAGGCCGAGCAGGGCCTGACCTTCCTGCACCCCTTCGACGATCCCGACGTGATCGCCGGTCAGGGCACCATCGGCAAGGAGATCCTGGAGCAGCATACCGGCGCGATCGAGGCGATCTTCGTGCCGGTGGGCGGCGGCGGGCTCGCTGCCGGCGTCGCCACCTTCGTGAAGTATCTGCGGCCGGGCACCAAGGTGATCGGTGTCGAGCCGGAGGACGCCGCCTGCATGGCCGCGGCACTGGCGGCCGACACGCGGGTCAGCCTGCCCAGTGTCGGCCTGTTCGCCGACGGCGTCGCCGTGCGTCAGGCCGGCGAGGAGACCTTCCGGCTCTGCCGCGCGCATCTCGACGAGGTCATCACCGTCGACACCGACGCGATGTGCGCGGCGATCAAGGACATCTTCGACGACACCCGCGCGGTGTCGGAACCCTCCGGGGCGCTGAGCCTCGCCGGCGCCAAGCTGTATGCCGAGCGCGAGGGCGGTGACGGCACGCTGATCGCCATTTCCTCGGGGGCGAACCTGAATTTCGACCGCCTGCGCCACATCGCCGAGCGCGCCGAGATCGGCGAGCAGCGCGAGGTCCTGATCGGCGTGACGATCCCCGAGCGCCCCGGCGCCTACCGCGCCTTCATCAACGCCCTCGGACCGCGGGCGATCACGGAATTCAACTACCGCCATGCGCCGGGCTCGGAGGCGCAGATCTTCGTCGGCATCAACGTCAGCGGCGGCAAGCGCGAGAAGCAGGCGCTGATCGCTTCGCTGCGCGAGGCCGGCTATCGCGTCCTCGACATGAGCGACAACGAGATGGCCAAGGTCCATGTCCGCTACATGGTCGGCGGCCGTGCCGTCGGGGTCGCGCACGAGCGGCTGTTCCGCTTCCAGTTCCCGGAGCGGCCGGGTGCGCTGATGAAGTTCCTCGACGCCCTCGGGCCGGATTTCGACATCACGCTGTTCCACTACCGCAACCACGGCGCCGATTACGGCCGGGTGCTCGCCGGGATCGCGGTGCCGCCGCCCGAGCGCGCCCGGTTCGACGCCGCCATCGACGCCCTCGGTTACCCGGCCACCGACGAGACCGAGAACCCGGCCTACCGCCTGTTCCTCGACGGCGAGGGCGCCGGGGCGGCCTGAGCCCCCTCAGCCCAGGTTGTCCCTGGGGGCTCTCGTCGCGCGCCTTCGAGCCACCTCGCTGTTCTCATGATCGAGGGGCAGCGTCGGGCACGGTCATTCCTCGGCCACCTCCACCGACGCGACATCGGGCATCGCCCGAAGCTTTGCCGCGATGGCCTCGAAGCTCGTCCGGGACAGACGCACGAACGTGATCGTCACCTCCTCGTGGTCCGAATCAGGACCCGGATGGACCGTGAAGGTCCGGACCCGTGAGGCCCGCTCGCCCGTCGCCGCCTGCACGGTGTCGAGCGACATCGCGCCTTTTCGGGCGGTCAGCCGAAGGGTCTGGGCGCGCATCCGGTCGCGCCAGCGCTGCTCGAAGGGCTTCACACCCGCCAGGATGCCGACGATGAGTGCCGTCGCGGCCAGGGCCGGCACGTAGAGGCCGCTGCCGATCGCCAGCCCGATCGCCGCCACGCCCCAGAGACTGGCCGCCGTGGTGAGACCCTTCACCACCTCGCCGCGCAGCAGGATCGTCCCCGCTCCGAGGAAGCCGATGCCGGAGACCACCTGCGCGGCGATCCGGGAGGGGTCGAGCACCACGTGGGCGGTGCCCAGCACGTCGGCGAATCCGAAGGCCGAGACCAGCATGATCAGGCAGGAGCCGACGCAGACCAGCATGTGGGTGCGAAGGCCTGCGGCCCAGAGCAGGCGCTCGCGCTCCAGGCCGATCACGCTGCCGAACAGGGCCGCCAGTGCCAGCCGGGCCACCATCTCGCCGTTGCCGATCAGAGCCGCCTCCGTTTCTCCGCCCCGTGCGGATGGCGCGGATCCTTGCGGCTTTGCCGTGGGCGGATCAAGCGATCCCGAGGGCCGCCTTCTCGACTTCGTAAGCGGCCCGCACCGTGGCGGCCCCGTAGGACCGCTCCAGGCGCCGCACCGTGAAATGCGCGCGGGCGGTCGACTGGAAATGGTTCATGAAGGCCGTGTTGACCGCCGCCCCGCCGAAGGCGCCGAGGATCGGCACCGCCTGCGCGGCGACCTTCTGGGACACGACCAGACCGAAGCGCGCGGCGATCTGTGCGGTGAAGCGGATCAGCGCCGGGGCCGACTGGTCGAGGAGCGTCTTGCTGCCGGCATAGCGGGCCGCCTCCGACAGCGTCTTGGCCAGGGCCGCGCGGACGGCGAAATAGCCGCTCTCGGTGAGCGCCGCGCCCGCCTCGGTCTCTGCCGTGGCCCGGCCGCCGAGGGCGAAGACCTGGACGCAGGCGAGCGCCCCCTCGGGGGTCTCGAGATCCTCGCCTTCCTCCCGGGCGATCTCGGCGATGGAGCGCAGCATCAGCGTGGTCGAGACCGGAAGCTCGACGGCCAGCGTCGCGAGGCCGAACGCGCCTCCGACCGCGCCGGACAGTGCCGCCATCGCCTTGTGCTTGGCGTCGCCCGAGCCGAGGAGCTGCGCGAACCGGCTCTCGGCCTTGGCGGCGACGGAACCGAGGCCCTCCCCTTCGGCCGGAACGAGTTCCCGGCGCGGCAGCGTCGCGAGGGCGACGCGCAGCGCCCCCCGCATGGCCGCTTCGGTGCTGCGGCTGACGGCTTCGGTGACCGGAGCCGGCAGCGATCGGCCGATGATGTCGAGGGGCGCGCCGGCCGCCGCGGAGAGCCGCCCCGCGAGGCTCGGACGCTCCAGCACCTGCACGGCGCGGCGCAGGGCGGCGAGGTCCGCGTCGCTCAGCGTCTTTTCTGGAGTCGCCGCCGGCAGCGTCTCGCCGGCTAAGGTGAGGTCGCTCGTGCTCATCCGTGAATCCCTGGATCTGTCGTGCTCACGCCGCCCCTGGCGCGCGCGCCGTGGTAGGAAGCTCGGGCCCCGGGATGCGGTTCCCCGCCTCCTGCGCATCCCGCGCCGGTGCCGCCGCGGCCTCCGCCTGCCCGGTCCTGCGCCCGACCGCGACGCAGAGCACCAGGACCGGGATACCCACGAGGGAGGTCATGACGAAGAAGGCCGGATAGCCGATCGCCGCGACCACGAAACCCGACGAGCCCGCGATCAGCTTGCCCGGCAGCGCGTAGAGCGAGGAGAACAGCGCGTACTGCGTCGCCGCGTAGGCCGGGCTGGTGAGGCTCGACATGTAGGCGATGAGCACGATGCCGGCGAAGGAGCCGCAGAAATTCTCGATCGAGATGGCGACCGTCAGGCGCCAGATCTCGGGCGCGCCGGCCGCCAGCCACGCGAAGGCGAGGTGCGAGGACGCGGCCAGGAAGGCGCCCAGCAGCAGCGTGGGGAACAGGCCGAGCCGGGCCAGGGCCCATCCGCCCGCGAACCCGCCCGCGATGCCGACCCAGATGCCGTAGAGCTTGGTGACGGTGGCGATCGCCTTCAGGTCGAAGCCCAGCGTCCGGTAGAGCGGGCTCGCCATCACGCCGGACAGGAAATCGGGGAGCCGGAACAAAGCCACCAGCAGGAGGATGCCCCAGAGCGCGCCGCCGAACCGGCCGTGCAGCTCGGTGAGCGGCTCCAGCACGGCGCGGCGCATCGACCAGAACCGGGAGCGGCCGGGCGTCTCCGCCTGAACCGTGCGAGGCCTGTCGAAGGCCGGGGCCAGCAGGGCGGCGATCATCCCGACCAGCATGAGCGCCGCCATGATCAGGTAGGCCAGCGTCCAGCCCCCCGCCGAGGCGATGAACAGCGCGCCCGCGCCGGCGGTGATCAGGCCGAGGCGGTAACCGAGGTTCGAGGTCGCCGCCAGGATACCCTGGAAGTCGCTGCCGGCGGCGTCGATGCGCCAGCCGTCGATCACCACATCCTGGCTCGCCGCGCAGAAGGCCACCAGGAAGGCCCCGAGTCCCAGGAGCGCGAGGTTGGTCTTCGGATCCGAGAAGGCCATCAGGGTCAGGCACAGGGCGACCGCGGCCTGCGTGGTCACCATCCAGGCCCGGCGGCGCCCGAGGCGGGCACTCAGCACCGGAACGTTCAGCCTGTCGATCGCGGGCGCCCAGAGGAACTTCAGCGAGTAAGGCAGCGCCACGTAGCTGAACAGGCCGATCGCCCGCACGTCGATGTCCGAGAAGGCGAGGCGGAGCGTGAAGGTGCCGAGGACCAGGAGCAGCGGCAGGCCCGAGGAGAATCCGAGAGCCAGCATGAGCACGATCCGCCGGTCCTCGACGATGTCGCGGAGCCGGAAGCGACGCATCGCCTGTGGCTGGTTCGCCATGGCATGGAACTCCTGAGCCTTCGTGGCCTTGATCTCGCGAAATCGTGGCAGCCTTACGCCGCACCGGTTTTCGCTGGATCGTGATGTGTTGCGCCTCAATCTTGGTAGAAGCTTGCTTAACGCGGTGTCCACGTCCCACGGATCGCGGCGTGTTGGAGGCGCCGCCGGACGAACGGGCACGCCGCCCAGTCGTGGAATGATGCGTTGAGTCTCCGATCCGAGTCCGCTCCGCCGTTGGCGACGCTCGTCGACGCGTTCGCGCGCAGCCCGTCGCCCATGGTGATCACCGATGCCCGCGCTCCGGACAACCCGATCGCCTGGGCGAACGACGCATTCCTGCAGGTGACAGGCTACACCGCTGACGAGATCGTCGGGCGCAACTGCCGGATGCTGCAGGGTCCGGCCACCGACCGTTTCACGGTCGAGCGGATCCGCTCGGCCGTACAGGCCGCGGAGCCGATCTCCGTCGAGCTGCTCAACTACCGGAAGGACGGGACGACCTTCTGGAACGCGATGACCATCACGCCGGTGAACGACGCCGAGGGTCTCGCCTTCTTCTATGCCGCCCAGGCGGACATGACCTATGTCCACCAGATGGAAGTGTCGATGCGCGGCACCAACGACGAGCTGGAGCGCCTCGTCAACGCGCGGACCCAGGATCTGACCACCGCCCTTGAGCAGAAGACGGCCCTGCTGCACGAGGTTGATCACCGGGTTAAGAACAATCTTCAGGTGATTTCCTCGCTGATGCTGCTGAAGGCCCGGCGAACGCCCGAGGGCGAGGCGCGGGACGCGCTCCAAGGCATGGCCGAGCGGATCGGCGCGCTCTCGACAGCCCATCGGATGCTGTATTCCGAGGGCGACTGCACGCATTTCAACCTCGGCGACTTCGCGGCCGAGTTCCTGGCCGACATGAATGCCGGCCTGGATCCGGAGCGGCGCCGGGTCGAGGCCGACGTCGAGTCGATCGCCGTAGCTGCCGCGATGGCGGCGCCCCTGGCCCTGATGATCCACGAACTCACGGCAAACGCCCTGCGCCACGCCTTCCCGGGCGAGCGGGAGGGACGCGTGTCGATCGTCGCCCGCCGCACCGAGAGAGGGATGCATATGACGATTCGCGACGACGGCGTCGGTGTCGCCGCGGCGGCTCCGAATCCGGCCGGCTTCGGGCGAAATCTGGTGGAGATGGTGGTCCGGCAGATGCGCGGGACCATCGCCTGGGCGGATGCCGGTCCGGGCACGACCGTCGACATCGATATCCCGCTCCAGCAGCCGGCTTGAGAAATCGACGTGCAGGCTTCAAGCTCGGCGGCCACGGGGCCGGAGGACGATGAACGCATGGGGACCGGGAACGCCGCCGCGCTCCGCATCCTCGTGGTGGAGGACGAGGCCCTGATCGCCCTCGAGCTGGAATGCCTGCTGGACGATCTCGGGCATGTCACGGTCGGTGTCGCCGGCAACGCCACCGAGGCGATCGCCATGGGCCGCTCCACCGCGCCCGACGTTGCGCTCGTGGACATCCACCTCGTCGACGGTCCGACCGGAATCGACGTCGCCAGGGCGCTCTCGGCCGACCGACGCACCACGGTGGTGTTCATGACCGCCAACGCCAAGCGCATTCCGGCGGATTTCGCCGGGGCGATCGGCGTGATCGCGAAACCCTATTCCGAGCGCGTCGTGGCCAGCACCCTCGACTACGTGGCCGATCGCCGGGCCGGTCGCCACGGGCCGGCCTGTCCGGACGGGTTCTCGCCCGCGCCCGTCTGACGCGCGTCGAGGCGCGTCGCTACGGGGCTTCGCCGTCTCAGCTTCGCGTCGCTCGCTCGCGCTTCAACCGGTAGAGCGCATCCAGCGCTTCCCGCGGCGTCAGGGCGTCGGGGTCGATGGCGTCGAGGAGCGCGCCCAGCGGGTCCTCCTGCGGCGGCTCCGGCGGCGGTGGTGGCGCCAGGGCGGCAAAGAGCGGCAGGTCGTCGATCCGCGCGCGCGCGGGGCGGCCCATCTCGGCCTTCTCGAGACTCTTGAGGATCGCCCCGGCCCGGGTCACGACGCTGCCCGGCAGACCTGCGAGCCGCGCCACCTGCAGGCCGTAGCTGCGCTCGGCGACGCCGGGCACGACCTCGTGCAGAAACACGACGCCGTCCCGATGCTCGGCCACCTTCAGGGTCGCATTGTCCAGCCGCGCCAGCCGGTCACCGAGGGCGGTCAACTCGTGGAAATGCGTCGCGAAGAGCGCCCGACAGGCATTCACCTCGTGGAGATGCTCCAGGCACGCCCAGGCGATCGACAGGCCGTCGAAGGTCGCGGTGCCGCGGCCGATCTCGTCCAGGATCACCAGGGAGCGCCGGGTCGCCTGATTCAGGATCGCGGCGGTCTCGACCATCTCGACCATGAACGTCGACTGGCCACGGGCGAGGTCGTCCGCGGCGCCGACCCGGGAGAACAGCCGGTCGACCCGGCCGATGCGCGCCTCCGCAGCCGGCACGAAGGCGCCCATCTGGGCGAGCACGGCGATCAGCGCGTTCTGGCGCAGGAAGGTCGATTTGCCGCCCATGTTCGGGCCGGTGATCAGGCGGATCCGGCCGCGGGTATCGCCCGACAGGTCGCAATCATTGGCGATGAACGGCTCGCCCGCCCGGCGCAGAGCCGCCTCGACCACCGGATGGCGCCCGCCGACCACGACGAAGCTCAAGGACTCATCGACGACGGGCCGGCGCCAGTCGAGTTCGACGGCGAGTTCGGCGTGGCTCGCCGCCACATCGAGACCCGCGAGGGCCTCGGCCACCTCGGCGATGGCCTCGGCCTGAGCCAAGACGCGGGCCGCGAGGTCGTCGAAGACGGCCGCTTCCAGGGCGAGCGCCCGGTCGGAGGCGCCCGAGATCTTCGACTCGAGTTCGCCCAGTTCGACGCTGGTGAAGCGCATGGCGTCCACCATGGTCTGGCGGTGGACGAACTCGCTCTGGAGACCCTTCAGGCAGGCCTCGCCGACGGATTGCGGAACCTCGATGAAAAAGCCCAGGAGGTTGTTGTGCTTGATCCGCAGGGTGCGGCAGCCGGTCTGCTCGGCGTAGCGTGCCTGCAAGGCGGCGATCACCTTGCGGGAATCCTGACCCAGGGTCCGCGCCTCGTCGATCTCCGGATGATACCCCGCCCGCACGAAGCCGCCGTCGCGCCGGCTCAGCGGCAGATCGTCGGCCAGCGCCGCCGCCAGGGTGGCGATGAGGTCCGGGTTGGCCTCCGCCAAATGCTCGGCCAGCCGGGCGAGATCCTCCGGGAGGTCGGGAATCGCAGCGAGTCGGGCGCCGAGATCCGCCGCCACGGCGAGGCCGTCGCGGATGGCCGCGAGGTCGCGCGGTCCCGCACGGCCGAGGCCGGTTCGCGACAGCGCCCGGGCGAGGTCGGGGGCCCGCGCAAGGGCGTCGCGCAGACTGCCGCGCAGGCGGCCGTCCTCGACCAGATGGGCCACCGCCGCGTGCCGCCGGGTAATGGCGTCGAGATGGGTGAGCGGGCCGGCCAAGTGCTCGGCCAGCAGCCGGGCACCATTTGCCGTCACGGTCCGGTCGATCGTGGCGAGCAGGCTTCCCGTCCGCTCGCCCGACAGGGTGCGGGTGAGTTCGAGATTGGCGCGCGTCGCCGCATCGATCGCCAGGGTCGCGCCGCCATCCTCGCGGGTCGGAACCGTGAGCGGTGGTCGCGCGGCGAGCTGCGTGCGGCCGATGTAGAGCAGCGCGGCCCCGGCCGCCGCGATCTCGGCCCGGGTGAATTGGCCGAACCCCTCCAGGGTCGAGACCCCGTACTGCTCGCGCAGGCGCCGCTCGGCGGCCGCGGGCTCAAGCTCGGCCTGGGCCAGGGGCACGATCGCGGCGCGGCTCTCCTGCCAGATCCGCGCGAGGGCCGGATCGGCGTGGATCGCCTCCGACAGGACGATCTCCCGCGGGTCGTGCCGGGCAATGGCACCGGACAGGTCGCCGCCCGCGACCTCGCTCAAGGAGAAGCGGCCGGTGGAGATGTCCACCGCGGCGAGGCCGTAGGCGACGGCACCCTCACCGGTCTTCCGGCGGCCGATCGCCAGGAGCAGGTTCGCCCGGGCCGGGTCGAGGAGCCGATCCTCGGTGATCGTGCCGGGGGTGACGAGCCGCACGACCTCGCGGCGGACCACGGATTTCGGCCCACGCTTCTTGGCCTCGGCCGGATCCTCGGTCTGCTCACAGACCGCCACCCGGTGACCGAGGGCGATGAGGCGATTCAGATAGTCGTCGGACCGGTCGACCGGCACGCCGCACATCGGGATCTCGCTGCCCGCGTGCTTGCCGCGCTTCGTCAGGACGATGCCGAGCGCCCGGGACGCGATCTCCGCATCCTCGAAGAACAGCTCGTAGAAGTCGCCCATCCTGTAGAACAGGAGACAGTCCGGATTCGCAGCCTTGATCTCGATGTATTGCGCCATCATCGGCGTGGCGCCGGCCGGGTCCAGACCGGGCGTGGGCGTCGTATCGGCGGCGGGGCGGACGGCGGTTCGGGCCATGCCGCCTCTTAGCAGAGCGTCGACGGCGAATCAGGCCGCTCAAGCCGACGCAGCTGGGGAGAAGGCGTATCGCCGGTGGATGGCGCCCGGATCCGACGCACGCAGCGCGGGTCCGAGCGCCGTTAGGAACTCAGTGGCGCGGGCCGCCCGTGGTGTTGCCGAGCTGCTGCTGGTAGCCGGGGCGCGACGGATTGCGGGCGTTCGGGTCGCCGTGGCGCATCGTGTTCATGCGCCGCATCCGGCGGTGGTGCCGGGCCGAGTGATGGCGGTGCATGCGGTAATGCCGATGCATCGCAACGGTCTCGACCATATCAGATCCCGCCAGACCGGGCTGCGCCATCGCCGGCGCGGCCTGCGACGCGACGGTTCCGGCCAGAAGGCCACCGAAGACCACACCCGCGGTTAGAAAAGAACGAACAGACATCGTGGAGTAGCTCCGATCAGCTTCTATGAGCCACCAGCTAAGAAACAAGTGATCGTAATGTTCCGGATCAGGGCGTTAAAAATAATACCCGTTCTTTGGACGGCGTGCGGACCGATGCGGCAGCCGTCGCGTCTCCGGGCGGGACGGTGCCGGGATCGGCGATACCCGTCCGTGCATTGATTTCGGCTCTCACCTCAGCCCGGGCGGCGGGCGAGAAGCCGTGTTCGCTCGGTGGTTCAGAACACGGGTTCAGCACAGGGGTTCAGCACAGGAAGGTGCGGAGGTCGGCGCTGACCGAAGCGGGTTCCTCATGCGCCAGCCAGTGACTGGCCTGCGCGTACCATTGGATGCGCCCCGCGTCGCAGAGAGCGAGACTGGCTTCCGCCAAGCCGGATTGCAGCGCGGTGTCCCGTCGCCCCCAGAGGATCAACGCCGGGACGCGGACCCGGGGCGGCCGCTCCCGGGGAAGTCGCACCAGGGCCCGGTACCAGTTCAGCATGCCGGTCATCGCGTCCGGCTGCAGCCACGCCTCGACGTAGCGGTCGAGGTCGGCCTGCGCGAAGGCGCCGGGGCGGCTTGTGGTCGTCAGCGCGCGGCGCAGGGCCCGGCAGCGATCGGCCGTGAGCAGCCGTTCGGGCAGGTGCGGGATCTGGAACAGGCCGACATAGGTGCTGCGCAGCCATTGGCCCGGATGGTGCCGCATGTAGGTGCCGACCACGGCGGGATGCGGCGCGTTGAGGATCGCCAGCCGGTCGATCCGCTCGGGATGGCGGCTCGCCACCCACCACGCGACGAGGCCGCCCCAATCATGTCCGACCAGGCGGACCGTGGGAGCGCCATAGGCGTCAGCCAGGGCCAGAACGTCGCCTGCCAGACGATCCAGGTGATAGGCGGCGATCCCCGCGGGCTTGTCGCTGAGGCCGTAGCCGCGCTGGTCCGGCGCGATCACCCGCAGACCCGCCTCGGCGAGAGGCCCGATCTGATGGCGCCAGCCGAACCAGAATTCGGGAAAACCGTGCAGCAGGATGGTCGGCGGTCCTGTCTCGGGACCCGCCTCGGCCACGTTCAGGCCCACCTCCGGCAACTCGACCCGGCGCAACCTCACACCCGCGACGGTCATGTTCTCGTGCGCTCCGTCCTGCCCGCCTTGCCGGCGGCGGGAAACGCCTCCGCGTCCAGATCCGATCCGCTCAGAAGCCGAGCGCGCCGCAGGTTTCCGCCTCAGGCGAGAGCTGGTCGCGCAGGCGCTCCGGCGCAGTCCGGGTCCAGAGGCACAGGAGGACGAAGGCGGCCCCGTGCAGGAGGGCGTGCGGTGCGGAGCGATCGTCCGGAGCGGTCCGGTCCCGCTCGGAACCGGTCACGGTGTCGGTCGGAGGCGTCGCAGTGTGGGGCATGGCTCTGATCTCCAAAGGACATCCTGCAGGAGACATCGTCACCGAATGCCCGGAGTTACAGGACCGAGGGACCCGCGCGTGCGCCGCCGCACGCGGACATCTCAGCGCACCGGGTCCAGCCAGCGCGCGAGCCTCCCGGTCGCAAGGCCGGCGCGGGTTTCCCGGTAGCCGAGTTCCGCCGATTCGCGGAAGCGCGACCAGGCGCGCAGATCGATGCCGGAGAGCTGGGGCTTGAGCACGGCGGTCGCGTGCGCCGCCGCCATCAGGCTCTGGGCGTCGCTCGACACGGTGGCGGCGCGCAGCAGCAGCGGTGCCAGACCCGGCATCGCCAGCGGCGAGCCGATCAGCTTGCGTACGAGCCGGCCGCTCCAGCCGCGCTGCGGCATGTCCTGGAACGCCCGGTCGGTCCCGACATCGACGGCCAGAACCGGTCCGCGCTCCAGCCCGGCGGCGACATCCGCCGGCAGGTTGTTCATCATGCCGCCATCGACCAGGACGCCCTCGTCGCAGAGCACCGGCGGCAGGAGGCCGGGAATCGCGATGCTGGCCCGCAGGGCTTTCGGCAGGTCGCCCGAGCGATGCACCATGGTGCTGCCGGTGGTCAGGTTCGACGAGACGCAGAAGAACGGCAGCCAGAGATCCTCGATACACACCCCCCCGTAACGCGCCGCGAGACCGGTATCGACCTTGGCGCCGCGGGTCAGGGCGTGCAGCGGCAGCGTGTAGTCGTTGATCGGATTGCTGGTGGCGAAGAACGCCTCGATCTGCGCCTGGATCTCCGCGACGTTCCAGCCCATGGCGAGGCTCGCCGCGATGATCGCGCCCATGCTGGTCCCGCCGACGAAATCCGGCGTGCAGGCGACCTCGTCGAGGGCCTTCAGCACCCCGAGATGGGCCAGCCCGCGCGCTCCGCCCCCGCCGAGGACGAGGCCCCGTGCGGCGCCGCTGGCGAGCCGGGCGAGGCGATGCAGATCGCCCCGATTGCCGTCTCGGAGCTGGATTCGCATCGCCGCAGGCAGGGCGGCGACCTCCGGATGCAGGGGCTTCGGGCGCCGGGCCGCCGGATCCTGGCGGACGACGAGATCCATCCGGATCCAATCGGAGCGGACCCGGTCGAGATAGGCCGCCGCGCTGGGCCGCGGCGGCGCGCCGGGCTCGGCCAGGAGCAGGACGTGGTCGCCGCGCCGCTGGCTCTGCCGGCACCAGGGGCAGTCGATGTCGTGCGCTGCGAAGATCGTGCGCGCATGGCCGCCCTCGAAGGCCTGGAACCAGGCCTCGTCAGCCCCCTCCGGCCAGTCGGTGAGACAGCCGGTTGCGCCGGGCAGCAGGGCGTCGAAGGCGCCGGCGAGTTGCCGCGCAACATGGGCCGGATCGGGCCCCTCCGTCACGGCCAGGATCGTGAAGATTCGCGGCGCATGGTGGACCGAATGGCCGTCGTAGATCGCCCGCAGGCGGTCGGCGAGCATCCGGGCGAAGTAGAGGAGCGTATGCGGATGCTCGGCGATGACCGCCTCGAAGGCATCCCGGGTGAGCCGCAGGAGATGCGAATCGCGCAGGGCCACCACGGTGGCCGCCCGCGGAGCGTCCGACAGCAGGGCCATCTCGCCGAAGGTTTCGGGCGGGCGCAGGCGCGCGATCCGGGTCGGCCGCCCGGCGTGGTCGCGGGTGGAGACGCCGACCACGCCGGAGACGAGCGTGTAGAGGGCGTTTCCGGTCTCGCCCTGCTCGAACAGGATCCGGCCACCCGGAACCGCAACCGGCACCATGCGGGCCCGAACGGCCGCGACCGCCGCCGCGTCGAGCCCGGCCAGGAACGGGATCTCGGGGGCGCTCACCCTGCCACCGCCGCGGCGATCGTCTGGCGCAGCCCTGGCGACACATTGAGCCCCATCGTTCCGTCCCCCCTCCCCGTCCGGCGCGCGACGCGCCACCATAGAGCAGGCGTCCCGTCGCTCCGCACCGTGACCGCGGCGCGCATCTGAAACGCTGATCTCTTCGCGCCGCGCCGGCCATCCGCTACAGGCGGAGCAACGCCGGAACCGGGAGGAACGCATGTCGACGGCTGAGCGAATCGCGATCGTGACCGGGGCTGGGACGGGGGTCGGCAAGGCTGCCGCCCTGGCCCTCGCCGGCGCCGGATGGCGCGTCGTGCTTTCGGGGCGGCGTCGGGAGCCCCTGGACGACGTCGCGGCGCAGATCGGCGACGGGGCTCTCGCGGTGCCCACCGACGTGACCGATCCCGACTCGATCGCCGCCCTGTTCGCCCGCACGCGGGCGGAATTCGGCCGCCTCGACCTGCTGTTCAACAATGCCGGCATCGGCGCCCCGGCGGTTCCGCTGGAGGATCTGCCGCTCGAGACTTGGCGGCAGGTGGTCGATACCAACCTCACCGCCCTGTTCCTGTGCACGCAGCATGCCTTTCGGATCATGCGCGATCAGAATCCCCGGGGCGGGCGGATCATCAATAACGGCTCGATCTCGGCGCACGCGCCCCGGCCGAATTCCATCGCCTACACGGCGACCAAGCACGCCGTGACGGGGCTGACCAAGGCGACTTCCCTCGATGGGCGCGCCTATGACATCGCCTGCGGACAGATCGACATCGGCAATGCCGACACGCCCATGGGCGGAAAGATGAAGGCCGGTGTCCCGCAGGCGGACGGCTCCCTGCGTGCCGAGGCGGTGATGGATCCCGACCATGTGGGTCAGGCGGTGCTCTCGATGGCGAGCCTGCCGCTGGAGGCGAACGTGCAGTTCATGACGATCATGGCCACCAAGATGCCGTTCGTCGGGCGCGGCTGAGCCGCCCCGGATTCGCGACGGTCGGCCGCCGTCGATGGGCGGCCCCGGTCATGCCGGTGCTGTCCAGGTACGCCTCCTGCGGTGCGTTTGCAGCGCTACGCCCGGAACCGACCGGACATGGTCGCGCCGGTCGCTCCGCGGCCCCATGGTCGAGCCTCGTTCCAGGGGCGGATCGCGATCGCGGCCGCCGGAACGTCGCTGATCGCGCGAAGCACGCACAGCGCGTTGCGCATGAAGGCGAACCCTGAATCGATCCGGCGAGCCGGCCGGGCCGATCACGTCGTCGCAATCTTCTCCTGTCCGATCGGGATGCCGCCCAGCACGGCGACAGCGAAGCGGTGACCCCGACAGGCGACCTCGTCGTGTCCGATGGTCGCCCGATCGCGGCCGAGAGGCGGCCGTCAGCGCCCTGATACTCGACCTGCCGCGCAAGGCTCTCGCGCCCGGCACAGCCACGTATTTTTGACGCGCAAAGCCAGGCGGGCCGATTGACGGCCCAATTCATAACTCATACAAATCGGTCACGAAAAACGGGTTGGATGCAGCCAATTCCATAGGAGAGGAGATCGCGCGTCTCGCGCGCTGACGTCGGCGGTTCCGGGAGGCGACCTTTTGAAGAGCCCGATGTCCAGTTAAAAAGTCTCAATGGGCCCGGCGAATAGATATGTGCAGCCGTTTCTCGCGCCACATGTCGGCTGTATCGCAGTGGACGTCCGGTTGCATCGGCGTTTGTGACAATAAAACGGTTCGTTGAGTTCGTATTTCGCGATCTCGGCAAAGCGAGATCGTCAATTTGATCGGATAAATATAATGATAAGAAGGGGGAAAATCATGATCGTCAAGCAGTGGATTTCCGGGATAGCCAAGAAGAAATTGCGCTCCGGACCGTCAATCCTGAGTGCTGCGCTTCTGGGGGCGCTCGCCGTGACATCGGCACAGGCCGCGGGCAGCGATCCCATCGGTGTCGCCATGCCGACGAAATCCTCCCAGCGCTGGATCGACGACGGCAACAACATCGTCCGATTGCTGAAGGCCAAAGGCTACAAACCCGACCTGCAATACGCGGACGACGACATCCCGACGCAGCTCGCCCAGATCGAGAACATGCTCACCAAGGGGGCAAAGATCTTGGTGGTCGCCTCCATCGACGGCACGACCCTGAGTGATGTCCTGGCCAAGGCGCATGAACGGGGCGTCACCGTCATCGCCTATGACCGGCTGATCAAGGGAACGCCGAACGTTGATTACTATGCGACTTTCGACAACTATAAGGTAGGCGTTCAGCAGGCCACGTCGATTGTCGACGCCCTCGGACTGAAGGAGGGCAAGGGGCCCTTCAACATCGAGCTGTTCGGCGGTTCGCCCGACGACAATAACGCATACTTTTTCTACGACGGCGCCCTGTCGGTGCTGAAACCCTACCTGGATTCGAAGAAGCTCGTGGTCCTCTCGGGCCAGTTCGGCATGGACAAGGTCTCGATCCTGCGGTGGGATCCGGCGACTGCCCAGGCCCGGATGGATAACCTGCTCTCGGCCTATTACGGCACCGCGCATCTCGATGCCGTGCTGTCGCCCTATGACGGCATCTCCACGGCCATCCTCTCCTCGGTCAAGAGCGTGGGCTACGGGTCCGGCGGTGTGACGTTGCCGGTGGTCAGCGGCCAGGATGCCGAGCTGCAATCGGTCAAGTCGATCATCGCGGGCGAGCAGACGGCCACGATCTTCAAGGACACCCGGGATCTGGCGAAAGTGACGGTGGCGATGATCGACGCCATCGAGGCTGTCCAGCAGCCCGAGGTCAACGACGTGAAGACCTACAACAACGGCAAGAAGATCGTCCCGTCCTACCTGCTGACGCCGGTGATCGTCACCAAGGCCAACTGGAAATCGGCCCTCGTCGATACGGGCTACTACAGCCTCGACCAGCTCAAGTGATCGAAGCCTGGCCGGAGCCCGCCGGCTCCGGCGATTCCCATCCTCGCGCCGCACGAGCCGGCGCGGGGGCCGAAGGTGCAGTCCGAGCTGGTAGGCGTCGCATGCAGCCCGTCCTCGAAATGCGGGGAATCTCCAAGACCTTCCCCGGCGTGAAGGCCCTCGACGACGTCAACCTCACCGTCGAGCCCGCCGAGATCCTCGCCCTCGTCGGCGAGAACGGTGCCGGGAAATCGACGCTGATGAAGGTTCTGAGCGGCGTCTATCCCCACGGATCCTACGCGGGCTGCATCACCTATGAGGGCCGGCCCGGCCAGTTCCGGAACATCTCCGACAGCGAGCGCCTCGGAATCGTCATCATCCACCAGGAACTGGCCCTGGTCCCCTATCTGTCGATCGCCGAGAACATCTTCCTCGGCAACGAGCCGGCCCGCTTCGGGATCATCGACCGGGGCCGGGTTTCCGCTCGGGCGCGTGAGCTGATGGCGATGGTGGGCCTCGATGAGAGCCCCGACACCCTTGTCACCCATCTCGGTGTCGGCAAGCAGCAACTCGTGGAGATCGCCAAGGCGCTCTCCAAGGAGGTCAAGCTGCTGATCCTCGATGAGCCGACCGCGAGCCTCAGCGAGACGGACAGCGAAGCCCTGCTGCAGCTTCTGCTGCGCTTCAAGGCGCAGGGCATCGCCTCGATCCTGATCTCCCACAAGCTCAACGAGATCGCGAAGGTGGCCGACCGGATTACCGTCCTGCGCGACGGCACCACCGTCGAGACCCTCGACTGCCGCAGCGGCGCTGTCGATGAGGACCGCATCATCCGGGCCATGGTCGGTCGCACGCTGGAGAACCGCTATCCGGTGCGGACGCCGCGGATCGGCGACCTTCTGATCGAGGTCTGCGGCTGGACCGTTCACCACCCGCTTCACGGCGATCGCGCGGTGGTGCGCGACGTCAGCCTGACCCTGCGCAGGGGCGAGATCGTCGGGATCGCCGGCCTGATGGGCGCGGGCCGAACGGAACTCGCCATGAGCCTCTTCGGCCGCTCCTACGGTCAGGGCATCCGCGGCACCGTCCGGATCGCTGGCGCCGAAGTCGACGTCTCGACGATCGACCGGGCGATCGCTGCGGGCATCGCCTACGTGACCGAGGACCGCAAGCAGCTCGGGCTCGTGCTGGGCGAGGACATCGCCCGGAACACGACCTTGGCGAACCTTCCGGGAATCTCCACCGCGACGGTGATCGACGAGGAGGCCGAGCAGCGGGTCGCCGGCGGCTATCGCACCAAGATGCGCATCCGCTCCTTCGGGGTGACGCAGCAGACCGTCAATCTGTCCGGCGGCAACCAGCAGAAGGTCGTGCTGAGCAAGTGGCTGTTCACCCAGCCCAAGGTGCTGATCCTCGACGAGCCAACCCGGGGCATCGATGTCGGCGCCAAGTACGAAATCTACAGCATCATCAACGAACTGGCCGAAGACGGGCGCGGTGTCCTGATGATCTCTTCGGAGATGCCGGAGCTGCTCGGCCTCTGCGACCGCATCTACGTCATGAACGAGGGACGCTTCGTCGCCGAGTTCTCGCGCGCCGAGGCCAGCCAGGAAGCGATCATGCGCGCGATCATGCGCTCCAAGGGCCTGAACGGATGACCGACATCACGATGAGCAAGTCCATGCTTCCCGGCGGCGACGTTGGCGGCGACACGGCCGCAAGCGAGCCGCGGGGCCGACCCGGCCGGCTGCCGATGGCGCAGTTGCGGACCTACGGGCTGCTCTTCGCGCTGGCGGTGATCACGGTGTTCTTCGAAGTCGCCACCGGCGGCGTCCTGTTCCAGCCGCTGAACCTGACCAACCTCATCCTGCAGAACAGCTACGTCGTCGTGATGGCGCTCGGGATGCTGCTCGTCATCGTGGCCGGCCACATCGATCTGTCGATCGGATCCGTGGTCGGCTTCGTCGGCGCGCTCGCGGCGCTGCTGATGGTCCGCTTCGGTTTCGACCCGCTCTCCGCCTCCCTTCTGTGCCTCGCGGTCGGCGCGGTCATCGGCGGATTGCAGGGCTACTTCGTGGCCTATCTCGCCATACCGAGCTTCATCGTCACCCTGTCCGGAATGATGGTGTTCCGAGGCCTGACCCAGGTGCTGCTGCAGGGCACCTCCATCGGCCCCTTTCCGGAAGTGTTCCAGCTGCTGGCCAAGGGCTTCCTCTCCAACTTCGCCGGACCTGCGACGTCCCTCCTGATCGCGCTTGTCTTCGTCGCCTCGCTGGTCGGTTTGAACTGGCGGCGGCGGCAGGCGCAGGTGAGGACCGGAGAGGCGGCGCAGAGCTTGGCGAGCTTCATCGGCCGCAACGGTGTCACCGCCGTCCTCATCCTTGCCTTCGCGTGGCAGATGAGTGCCTATCGGGGCCTGCCCAACGTCCTGCTCGTCCTGCTGGCGCTGGTGATGCTCTACGGCTTCGTCACCACGCGGACGACGATCGGGCGCCGGATCTATGCGTTGGGCGGCAATATCAAGGCGGCCCGCCTCTCCGGCATCAAGACCGAGCGCCTCACCTTCCTGACCTTTGCCAATATGGGTGCGCTCGCCGGCCTCGCCGGCATGATCTTCGTCGCCCGGCTCAACACCGCGAACTCGAAGGCCGGCGTCGGCTTGGAGCTCGACGTGATCGCGGCTTGCTTCATCGGCGGCGCCTCCGCGGCCGGCGGCATCGGCAAGGTGTCGGGCGTGGTGATCGGCGCGTTCATCATCGGCATCATGAACAACGGCATGTCGATCCTGGGAATCGGCGTCGACTGGCAGCAGGTGATCAAGGGCGTCGTACTGCTCGCCGCCGTGTGCCTGGATGTCCACAACAAAAACAACCGGCTCTGAACAGCCGGTCCGCGCCGCGACAGACCGAGACCGGACCACGTCCGCGCAAGCGGCGATCGGCCCGCGCGGGTCCGCTTCCCCCGGATCCGAATGGAACGGTGCCGATCTGTGCCGATGCGCTGCGGGCGCAAGGCCCGCAGCCCCGCGGGCGCCCATGTCCCGCAGGCCAGCGCCGCCCTGCGGCTCTCGCGGCGGCGCACCGGACCCACGAAGCCGCCGCGCCTGATCCGGGCGGCTTCACCCGTCCGGCCTTCCTCCGCCCCCCACCGGATCGACGCCGATAGGGGACGGCACTGCCGAAACGCTCAGGTCTTGCGCGCCACCGTGAAGCGGGCGGCGTCACGCAGGATGCGCGCGCCCTCGCCCCAGGACGAGACCGCGTCCTCGCAGACGCCGACGAGGCGGTCGCATTCGGCGCGCGCGCCGTCGATGCCGAGACGATCGACCAGCGTCGCCTTGCCGGCATCCTTGTCCTTGCCGGTGGCCTTGCCCATGGCCTCCGGCGAGGCCTCCCGGTCGAGGATGTCGTCGGCGATCTGGAAGGCCTGGCCCAGGGCGAGGCCGTAGCGCAGCAGGGCGGCCCGCTGGCTCTCGTCGGCTCCGCCGACGATTGCGCCGGCCTCGACCGAGAAGGCCAGGATCGCCCCGGTCTTCATCGCCTGCATCCGCAGGGTGTCGTCCACGTCCATGTTGGCAACGCCGAACCGGCCCTCGGCGGTGAGGTCGAGAAGCTGGCCGCCGACCATGCCGCCCAGGCCCGAGGCACGGGCAAGGCCGAGGACGAGGTCGGCGCGGATCCGCGCCTCCGGCTGCCAGGTCGGATCGGCCACGATCTCGAAGGCCAAAGTCTGCAGAGCGTCGCCGACCAGGATGGCGGTGGCTTCGTCATAGGCCTTGTGCACCGTCGGTTTGCCGCGGCGCATGTCGTCATCGTCCATGGCCGGCAGATCGTCGTGGACGAGACTGTAGCAATGGATCAACTCGACCCCCGCACCGGCCGCGAGGGCCGCAGCTTCGGAGCCGCCCAGCATCCGCGCCGTCTCGATGGCGAGGAACGGCCGCAGACGCTTGCCGCCGCCGAGCACCGCGTGGCGCATGGCCTCCATCAGGCGGGACGGCCGTGCGATCTCGCCGGGGCCGACGTCCGGTCCGAGGCGCCCGACCAGGAAGGTCTCGACCTTCCCGGCGACCTCCGTCAACCTGTGGGTAAAATCGACAGCTGGCGTGCCTGCCTTGACCGAACCGGTCGGTGCCTGCGTTGAGGGGGTCGGGGTCATCGGGCGCTACGTCCGGTCCTGGCCTTAGAAACCAATCGAGCGTCAGTTGAGCGGGAACGAACTCACGGTGGATGGGGCGGGACGCAGGCGAGAGACGGCAGGTCGTGACCTTCCGCTCGCGCGCCCGCGGCGCTCCCGCCCGGTCCGCCGGATCGTCGGGATGCTGCTCCTGCTCCCCGCGATCGGATTCGTCCTCACGCTGACGTTGGCGCTCGTCTATAGCGCGGTGATGCCGCCGTCGACCCTGATGCTCGGGCGGTGGTTGACGCTTCAACCGGTGAGCCGCGATCCGGTCCCGCTCTCGGGCATCGCGCCCGTCCTGCCGCTGGCGGTGATCGCCTCCGAGGATCAGCGCTTCTGCCTCGATCACGGCGTCGATTTCGGGGCGATCCGCGACGTGGTCGACGATGAGGATTCGCCGAGCCGCGGCGCCTCGACCATCGCCATGCAGACGGTCAAGAACGTCTTCCTGTGGCCGGGCCGGTCCTACATCCGCAAGGCGGTCGAGATCCCGCTGGCTCTGGCGCTCGACACGCTCTGGGGCAAGCGCCGGATGATGGAGATCTACCTCAACGTCGCCGAGTGGGGCGACGGTATCTACGGGGCGCAGGCGGCGAGCCGGCACTGGTTCGGCAAGGACGCGAGCCGGCTGACCCGGAACGAGGCCGCCCTCCTCGCCGCCGTCCTGCCCAATCCGATCACCCGCAGCGCCGGTCGCCCCTCTCCGGGCGTGCGCCGCCGCGCAGCGCGGATCCAGGCCATGATGGGTCAGATCGATGGGCTCACCGGCTGCGTGCGGCGATAGCGGCCCGGTCCCGGTCAGGGTCGCGATCGTCGGCTGTTTCGGGGCCGCCGCTGACGGGATGGATGCCTGGCCAACAGCGGGTGAGCTACAGTCGTGCGGATCCGGCTGAGTCCAGAGCCCCGGACCGAGCGTTGCGGCATCGTCCGTGCCGTGCGCCCTGACAGCCGCGCCGTCCGCAATCCGGTTTTCAGCGGCGGCGGATCGAACCATAGCCGATCCCGATTTCAATCCGGGCGCGCTGCGTGCCCGTTTGAAGTCTGAAGGGTTCGCGCCGGGCGCGTCACTTTGTGTAAAGTACGCGTTGCGGGGCGTGCCGCCCCGCTGCAGCTCGGCGCGAACGTGTCCACAATCGGCCGTTGCCTTGTCGGCGAAGGGCGCTGCCTCGCGCCGAGCACTGAAATGCGTGATCGCCGTCGGACTCTCAGCTTGGCGTAAGAATTTCCCTGCGTCGCAAGGGTGCTTCCTCGGCTTAAGCTCAAGAAAAGGAATTACTATGCCATTATATTAAGTCGATATTCTGCGGCGAGCAATATGACATTGCGGATTTAATGCAAATATTTGTATCGTATATATCTCAAAAATCAGAAAATCTTACGCCAATTCGTGGGCAATTTATCGGGTTCTGTAATCGATTCGTCGCCGGCGCGCGGCTCATTTCGAAACAGATCTTTCCACTGGTGCCCCTCCGGCACAATCGCCCGCGAACGCCCGATCTCCACGATATCGGCTGGATGGACGTCGGCCGGAACTGTGCCCGCTTTCACGAGGCGAACGGCGTGGCTGCGATCGCTGGTGAGGACCGGTGAGCGGATCATACGCGGAGCCGCCTTCGCAGAGTTGGGAGAGCCGCTTGGTACATCCCTCGGCCGGGCCTGCTCACTCAAAGAGCATCGGAGTCGGCAGCGGTAGCAACGGCCGAATCCGGTCTGTAAGAGGAGCGTCACCCCCTGAGGACGCGGACCCACACACGATGAGCGATGCCGTCTACGACCTGAGCCTGGAGCGCATCGCCCTCATCCGCCGGATGGTCGTTGCCTGGGATGGCGCCGAGCCCGGGGCGCCGACCGTTCACCCGGCGGCGCCCTATGGCAGCCTGGATCGCGACGGCGACATCGCCAACGTCACCGGGGACGACGAGGGCGCCGAGGAGGAGCACCGGTCGCTCGAGGACGGCCTCGCCGTCTTCGTTCAGAACGCGCAGCTGAAGCCGGGTCGATACCAGTACCACAATGGCTTGGCGAAGCTCGATCCGGGCGCGGTCGGCGACGTTTTCCGGGATGCGGCGACCGGCGAGACGCCGGACGTCATCACCTTCGCGGTGACTCCGGAGCACCTGGCCTTGATCCCCCGGCTCAATGTCGGCTGGAACGCGGCACAGGGTGTTCCGCACGTCGACCCGCAGCGGCCCTACGGCGAAGACGCCTCCTACACCGCCGCCATGACACGCCATCTCGCCGCGGTGGCCGGGGCGGCCGCGAACGACGACGACGATTCGGAGGCGCGGCTGGTGCGCCTCCATCGCGAGCTGCAGCCGGCCCTGCAGATCTTCCTGCGCTACGCCGATCTCGGGCCCGGCGCCTTCCGGCGGTCGGCTGCGGGCTGGCAGCCCGCCTGACGCGCTGCGGCGTCGGCGGGCCCCGGCGAGCCTCAGCCCTCGCGCTTCTTGCGCTGTGCCAGGGTGCGCAGCCGGAGCGCGTTGAGCTTGATGAAGCCCGCCGCGTCGCGGTGGTCGTAGGCGACGGCGCCTTCCTCGAAGGTCACGAGATCCTGGTCGTAGAGCGAGTGCGGGCTCTCACGGCCGATCACGTGGACGCCGCCCTTGTAGAGCTTCAGCCGCACCGTACCGGTGACCTTTTCCTGGCTCTTGTCGATCAGCGCCTGGAGCATCTCGCGCTCCGGCGAGAACCAGAAGCCGTTGTAGATCAGCTCCGCGTATTGCGGCATGAGCTGGTCCTTCAGGTGCGCGGCGCCGCGATCGAGGGTGATCGATTCGATGGCGCGGTGCGCCGGCAGCAGGATCGTACCGCCCGGTGTCTCGTACATGCCGCGGCTCTTCATGCCGACGAAGCGGTTCTCCACGAGGTCGAGCCGGCCGATGCCGTTGGCGCGGCCGAGTTCGTTGAGCTTCGCCAGCAGGTTCGCGGGCGACAGCGCCTCCCCGTCGATCGAGACCGCGTCGCCGCGCTCGAAGCCGATCGTGACGACGGTCGGCTGGTCGGGGGCCTCCTCGGGGGAGAGGGTGCGCGAGTAGACGTAGTCTGGCACCTCGATCGCCGGATCCTCCAGCACCTTGCCCTCGGATGAGGCGTGCAGGAGGTTCGCGTCCACCGAGAAGGGGCTCTCGCCGCGCTTGTCCTTGGCAATCGGGATCTGGTGCTGCTCGGCGAAAGCGATGAGCTGCTCACGGGAGCGCAGGTCCCACTCGCGCCAGGGCGCGATGACCGTGACATCCGGC
The DNA here is from genome assembly GCF_003254375.1 of Methylobacterium sp. XJLW. NCBI lineage: Bacteria > Pseudomonadati > Pseudomonadota > Alphaproteobacteria > Hyphomicrobiales > Methylobacteriaceae > Methylobacterium > Methylobacterium sp. XJLW. The sequence continues at coordinate 6,130,511 of NZ_CP016429.1, forward strand.
TTCAGGGCGTAATAGCCGAGTTCGAAGCGGACCTGATCGTTCCCCTTCCCGGTCGCTCCGTGGCATACCGCGTCGGCCCCGACCCTCTCGGCGATCTCGATCTGCTTCTTGGCGATCAGCGGCCGGGCGATCGAAGTGCCGAGCAGGTAGACGCCTTCGTAGACGGCGTTCGCCCGGAACATCGGGAAGACGTAATCGCGGACGAACTCCTCGCGCAGATCCTCGATGAAGATGTTCTCGGGCTTGATGCCCAGCAGCTCCGCCTTGCGGCGGGCCGGCTCCAGCTCCTCCCCCTGGCCGAGATCGGCCGTGAAGGTCACGACCTCGCAGCCGTAGGTGGTCTGCAGCCACTTCAGGATGATCGATGTGTCGAGGCCGCCGGAATAGGCCAGCACGACCTTCTTCACGGGGCTCTTCGCGGGAACGGACATGCGACTTCCGGAACTGAGGCGGGGCGTCAGCGGCTTATCGCGGGTGTCACCGGCCTGCAACCGGCGCGCCGTCTCGCGCGTAGCTCTGATGGCGAGAGATCGGCCGCGTTTCGCCTCACGGTGGCCTTGCGGCCGTGCGAGAAATGGCGCGGGCGTTGCCAGTCGTCATCGCCGCAAGAGTGCATCGGAGAAGCGAAGTCTATGGCGCGCCAGCCAATTTTGGAGTTCTGGTACGAATTCGCCTCCACCTACTCCTACCTCGCCGCGATGCGCGTCGAGGCGGCGGCGTCCGAGGCGGGCGTGGCGATCCGGTGGCGCCCGTTCCTGGTCGGGCCGCTCTTCGCGGCGCAGGGCTGGACGACCTCGCCCTTCAATCTCTACCCGGCCAAGGGCAAGAACATGTGGCGGGACGTCGAGCGCGAGGCTGCACGGCTCGGCCTGCCGCCGGTGACGCGCCCCGCGCAGTTTCCGCAGAACAGCCTCAGTGCCGTGCGGGTGGCGATCCTGGGCCAGGACCAGGACTGGCTCGTGCCGTTCTCGAAGGCGGTGTTCACCGCGAGTTTCGCCGAGGGCCGCTCGATCGCGGAGCCCGCGGCCGTGACCCAGATCGTCGATTCGCTCGGGCTCGACGGGACCCAGACCGTGCGCGCCGCCGCCGCGGAGGCCAACAAGACGAAGCTGCGGGTCAGCGTCGAGGAGGCGCGGTCCCGTGGGATCTACGGGGCGCCCACGTTCCTGGCCGATGACGGCGAGTTGTTCTGGGGCAATGACCGCCTGGAGCAGGCGCTGGCCTGGGCGACCGGCGACCGGCCGAAGGGGCTGCGGTAGCGCCACCGTCACGCCGATACGCCATCAAACCGACTCGCCTCCCTGATTCTGGTCCGGCTTCGCTTCGGCGCGACCGGAGCGGAACCCCGATGCTTTGGACGTGTCCCATGCCTGTTTCCCGTCGCCTGATCCTCGCCGCCGCCGGCATCCTGCTGGGTTCGGGTTTCGGACGGGCGGCTGCGCAATCCTATGGCCAGCGCGTCGCGGTCACGGGCGATGACGGCAAGGCGGTGGCGAACTCGATCCTGCCGGGCGAGATCACCGGGCAGATTCCGGCCTTGCGCGGGGTCACCTATGTGGGACCGCGGGACGCCGCGACCACGCTCTACGAATTCTTCGACTTCAACTGCCCGTATTGCCGGAAGGCCGCCGCCGACGTGGTCGCCCTGCATGCCGGCGATGCGGACCTGCGCATCGGGCTTGTCCACAACCCGATCCTGTCGCCGCAATCGGCTCAGGCCGCCAAGGTGATGCTGGCCGTGCAGCGCAAGCTCGGCTCGGACGCCGCCTGGCGCTTCTATCAGACGCTGCTCGCCAAGCCCGGCCGCATCGACGGGCCCGGGGCGCTCGCCGCCGCGGCCGCGCTGGGGATCCCGCAGGCGGAGGTCGAGGCGATCGCCGACAGCGAGGAGGTGCGCGCGGCGCTCAAGAGCCAGATGCGCATGGCGGCGGATCTCGGCCTCTACGCGACGCCCTCCTACGTGCTCGGTAACAACGGCATCCTGGGCCATCCGGGCGCGCGCGCCATGGCGCAGATGATCGCGAGCGTCCGGCGCTGCGACCGGCTCGCCTGCTGAGGCAGCTCCGGCGTCACACTTCCGCCGTCGTCACGCGCTGCGCGGTGCGCCTGCCGTGTTGCGTGCGGCCATGCTGGCATGCTAGGCGGTCGCCGCGCCGCGAGGACAGGTCTTGACCCTGTCCGTTGCCGGCACGATCCCACGTCCCGAACGGTCACGCACCGCGCTCCTGCCGGAGCGCGCGGAGCGGGCGGGCAACCAGAGAAGAGAGCGACGGGTGGCGCAGAACGGTTCCGAGGCTGGTCCCCTGGTCGCAGGCGTGGCGGGCCGGTACGCTTCCGCCCTGTTCGAGCTCGCGCGCGACGAGCGCCAGGTCGACGCGGTCGCCCAATCCCTCAATCAATTCGACACGCTGCTGAAGGAGAGCGCGGATCTCCGCCGCCTCATCCGCAGCCCGGTCTTCAGCGCCGAGGAGCAGGCAGCCGCCATCGGCGCCGTGCTCGACAAGGCGGAAATCGGCGGTCTCGCCGGCAACTTCATCCGCCTCGCGGCCGCGAACCGGCGGCTCTTCGCCCTCCCGGACATGATCAGCGCCTTCCGGAGCCTGGTTCAGGATTCGAAGGGGATCGTCCGCGCTCAGGTGCGGGTGGCCGAGAAGCCCTCCGACGCGGTGATCGAGGAGATCAAGGCGTCGCTGCGCGACATCGCGAAGGCCGAGGTCGACGTTGATCTCGTGGTCGATCCCAGCCTGATCGGCGGCCTCGTCGTGAAGATGGGCTCGCGCATGGTCGACGCCTCCCTCAAGACCAAGCTCAACGGTATCCGCCTCGCGATGCGGGCCGCGCGCTAAGCGCCCCCATCCGATCCGAACACGCATAGACGCATCAGCGACAGAGGCCCGAGTATGGACATCCGCGCCGCCGAGATCTCCGCGATCCTGAAAGAGCAGATCAAGAACTTCGGCGAGGAAGCCGAGGTCTCCGAGGTCGGGCAGGTCCTGTCCGTCGGCGACGGCATCGCCCGCGCCTACGGCCTCGACAACGTCCAGGCCGGCGAGATGGTCGAGTTCGAGTCGGGCGTGCGCGGCATGGCCCTGAACCTCGAGCAGGACAACGTCGGCATCGTGATCTTCGGCTCCGACCGCGAGATCAAGGAAGGCCAGACCGTCAAGCGGACTGGCGCCATCGTGGACGTGCCGGTGGGCAAGGGCCTGCTCGGCCGCGTGGTCGACGCCCTCGGTAACCCGATCGACGGCAAGGGCCCGATCGTCTCCACCGAGCGTCGCCGCGTCGACGTGAAGGCTCCGGGCATCATCCCGCGCAAGTCGGTGCACGAGCCGATGGCCACGGGCCTGAAGGCGATCGACGCCCTGATCCCGGTGGGCCGCGGCCAGCGCGAGCTGATCATCGGCGACCGCCAGACCGGCAAGACCGCCATCGCCCTGGACACGATCCTGAACCAGAAGCCCGGCCATGCCGCCGGCGGCGACGAGAAGGCCAAGCTCTTCTGCATCTACGTCGCCATCGGCCAGAAGCGCTCGACGGTGGCCCAGTTCGTGAAGGTGCTGGAGGACCAGGGTGCCCTGGAATACTCCATCGTCATCGCAGCCACGGCGTCCGATGCGGCCCCGATGCAGTTCATCGCGCCGTTCGCCGGCTGCGCCATGGGCGAGTACTTCCGCGACAACGGCATGCACGCCGTGATCGTGTATGACGATCTCTCCAAGCAGGCCGTGGCCTACCGCCAGATGTCGCTGCTGCTCCGCCGCCCGCCGGGCCGCGAGGCCTATCCGGGCGACGTGTTCTACCTCCACAGCCGCCTGCTGGAGCGCGCCGCCAAGATGGGTGACGCCGCCGGCAACGGCTCGCTGACCGCGCTGCCGGTCATCGAGACCCAGGCCAACGACGTGTCGGCCTACATCCCGACCAACGTGATCTCGATCACCGACGGTCAGATCTTCCTCGAGACCGACCTGTTCTACCAGGGCATCCGCCCGGCGGTGAACGTCGGCCTCTCGGTGTCGCGGGTGGGCTCCTCGGCCCAGACCAAGGCGATGAAGAAGGTCGCTGGCAAGATCAAGGGCGAGCTCGCGCAGTACCGCGAGATGGCCGCCTTCGCGCAGTTCGGCTCGGATCTCGACGCCTCCACCCAGGCGCTCCTGAACCGCGGCTCGCGGCTCACCGAGCTCCTGAAGCAGCCGCAGTTCTCGCCGCTGAAGATGGAAGAGCAGGTCGCGGTGATCTACGCCGGCGTGAACGGCTATCTGGACAAGATGCCGGTCAGCAAGGTCCGCCCGTTCGAGGACGCGCTGCTCAGCACTCTCCGCTCGAAGCACAAGGACCTGCTGGATTCGATCGCCGCCTCCAAGGACCTGTCGGACGAGAACGCCGGCAAGCTGAAGAGCGTCGTCGAGAGCGTCGCCAAGTCGATCGGCTGATGTGAGGCCCCTCCCCGCGGGGAGGGATCTTGGGTGGTGCAGGGGGATTGCGATCCGCGCTGCACCGCCCGAACTTCCGGCTCCTTCCCGCCGAGGGAAGGAGAGGCCCATAGAACGGACCTGGACCTCACCCGATGGCGAGTTTGAAGGACCTGCGCAACCGCATCACCTCGGTGAAGGCGACGCAGAAGATCACCAAGGCCATGCAGATGGTCGCCGCCGCCAAGCTGCGCCGTGCGCAGATGGCCGCCGAGGCGGGCCGTCCCTATGCCGAGAAGATGTCGGCCGTGCTCGGCAATCTCGCGGGTAATCTCGTCGGCGGCGTCGGCGCCCCGCGGCTCCTGTCCGGGACCGGCTCCGAGCAGACGCACCTGCTCGTCGTGTGCACGGGCGACCGCGGCCTCGCCGGCGCCTTCAACTCGTCGATCGTCCGCCTCGCGGTGCGCGAATACGCGCAGAAGCTCGCCGCCGAGGGCAAGACCGTCAAGATCATGACGGTCGGCAAGAAGGGCCTCGACGCGCTGCGGCGGCAGTACCGCGACCAGATCGTCGAGAGCATGGACATCCGTGGCAATCGCCCGGTGGATTACGAGTTCGCGGCCGGGATCGCCGACAAGATCCTGACCCGCTTCGAGAACGGCGAGTTCGACGTCGCGACCCTGTTCTACTCCGAGTTCCGCTCGGTCATCTCGCAGATCCCGACCGCGCAGCGCCTGATCCCCGCGGAGCTGCCCGCGGTCGACACGACCGCGAAGGCTGCGGCCGGCAACGCCGCGCTGGAGTTCGAGCCCTCCGAGGAGGCGATCCTCGAGACGCTGCTGCCGAAGAACCTGACGGTGCAGATCTACCGGGCGCTCCTGGAGAACGCCGCCTCCGAGCAGGGCGCGCGCATGAGCGCCATGGATTCGGCCACCCGCAACGCGGGCGAGATGATCAAGAAGCAGACGCTGATCTACAACCGGACGCGTCAGGCCATGATCACCAAGGAACTCATCGAGATCATCTCGGGTGCGGAAGCCCTCTGAGGCTCCGCCACCTGAACGCACAGCTTGAAGGGTAGGTTAACGATGGCGAACACCGCACTCCCCGGCGCCGGCTCCAACAAGGTCGGCAAGATCACCCAGGTTATCGGCCCTGTGGTCGACGTGCAGTTCGAGGGCCACCTGCCCGAGATCCTGAACGCCCTCGAGACCAAGAACAACGGCGCCCGCCTCGTCCTCGAGGTCGCCCAGCAGCTCGGCGAGCACACTGTCCGCTGCATCGCCATGGACACGTCCGAGGGCCTGACCCGCGGTCAGGAATGCACGGACACCGGCGAGCCGATCAAGGTTCCGGTGGGCATGAACACGCTCGGCCGCATCATGAACGTCATCGGCGAGCCGATCGATGAGGCCGGTCCGGTCCAGGCCGACACCTACCGCGCCATCCACCAGCCGGCCCCCTCCTATGCCGAGCAGTCGACCGAGGCGCAGATCCTCGTCACCGGCATCAAGGTGGTGGACCTGCTCGCCCCTTACGCGAAGGGCGGCAAGATCGGCCTGTTCGGCGGCGCCGGCGTCGGCAAGACCGTGCTGATCATGGAGCTGATCAACAACATCGCCAAAGTGCACTCGGGCTACTCGGTGTTCGCCGGCGTGGGTGAGCGCACCCGCGAGGGCAACGATCTCTATCACGAGATGATCGAGTCCAAGGTGAACGTGGACCCGAAGGAGCATGGCTCCGCCGAGGGCTCCAAGTGCGCCCTGGTCTATGGCCAGATGAACGAGTCGCCCGGCGCCCGGTCGCGCGTCGCCCTGACCGGCCTGACCATCGCCGAGCAGTTCCGCGACGACGGCCAGGACGTGCTGTTCTTCGTCGACAACATCTTCCGCTTCACGCAGGCGGGCTCCGAGGTGTCGGCGCTTCTCGGCCGCATCCCGTCGGCGGTGGGCTACCAGCCGACGCTGGCCACCGACATGGGCGCCCTGCAGGAGCGCATCACCACCACGACCAAGGGCTCGATCACCTCGGTGCAGGCCATCTACGTGCCGGCCGACGATCTGACCGACCCGGCGCCCGCCGCCTCGTTCGCCCACCTCGACGCCACGACCGTGCTGTCGCGCTCGATCGCCGAGAAGGGCATCTATCCGGCGGTGGATCCGCTGGACTCGACCTCGCGCATGCTGTCGCCGACCATCCTCGGCGAGGAGCACTATGACGTCGCCCGCCGGGTGCAGCAGACCCTGCAGCGCTACAAGGCCCTCCAGGACATCATCGCGATCCTGGGCATGGACGAGCTGTCCGAGGAGGACAAGCTGACCGTGGCCCGCGCCCGCAAGATCGAGCGCTTCTTCTCGCAGCCCTTCTCGGTGGCCGAGGTGTTCACCGGCTCGCCGGGCAAGCAGGTCGCCCTCGAGGACACCATCAAGGGCTTCAAGGGCCTTGTGAACGGCGACTACGACGACCTCCCGGAGGCGGCCTTCTACATGGTCGGCACCATCGAGGAGGCCCAGGAGAAGGCCAAGAAGATGAAGGCCGCGTAAGACGACGCCCTCCCCTCCCCCTCGCGGGGAGGGATCGGGGGTGGGGATGGTGCAGGCGAAGCCGCTGCGCTCCATCCTGAACCACCCCCACCTCCAACTCCTCCCCGCACGGGGAGGAGAGCTTGTTGCGGATCCGGGATCGTCCTGAGATGGCCACCTTCCACTTCGATTTCGTCGGCCCCGAGCGGACGCTGTATTCCGGCGAGGTGAGCGCCGTGCAGTTGCCCGGCGTCGAGGGCGAGATGACGGTGCTGCCGGGCCACGCGCCCGTGCTGACCTCCCTGCGGGTCGGCGTCATCGTGGTCACCGAGAGCCAGGGCAGCGGCAAGCGGATCTACGTTCGCGGCGGCTTCGCCGATATCGGCCCGACGGCCGTGACCGTGCTCGCCGAGCGTGCTGCGCCGATCGAGGAGCTGACGCACGAATCCCTCGACCGCGACATCGAGGCCATCGAGATGCAGCGTGACGCCACCGAGGACCTGCAGAAGCGCGAGGAGCTGAACGGCCAGATCGTCCAGCTCCAGGAGACCAAGGCGCTCCTGAAGCTCTGAGCCTCGTTCAGCGGGCGCCCTCCAGCGCCCGCGCCAGGAGGTCGGCCCGCGCCTCGGCATCCGTCGGGCAGCCCAACTCCAGCCAGACTTTCCGCGCCGTGGCCAGCCCACGCCCGATCGCGGGACCCGGCGCCACACCGGCCGCGACCAGATCCGCCCCCGCCAGGGGAAAGGCCGGCGACGCCCCCTCCCCCTTGAGGGTTTCAAAGGCGCTGATCGCCGTCTCGGTTACGGCAGGCCTCGGCTCTCCCGCCAGGATCGCCAGCACGTCTGCCAGCCGCGACAGGCCGTGCCCGGCCGCAAGCGCCCGCGCCGCGACCCCATCCAGCACCGCACGTCCGTGGAAATCGGCCAGCGCTTCCGCGTAGCCGATGAGCTGTCCGTGCTCGCTCTTCGAGAGACGCAGCCGCTCGCGCAGCCGATCCGCGTCGTGCCGAGCCCCGACCGAGAGGGCCGCGAGGCGCATCACCGGAGACAATCCCGCAGCGGCGGCGCGCTCCAGCCGCCCGAGTTCACCGACGCCGCCGGTGATCCGCTGCAGCAGGCCGGTCGCGCTCAGCGTCGCCACCATGGCCGGACCGCCGGAGGCCGCCAGCAGCTTCAGGAACTCCGCGCGCACGCGCTCGCGGGAGAGCCGGTCCAGACTGTCCCGCGCGGCCACACAGGCGGCGAGCGCCGCCGCATCGGGCGCCCCGGCGCCGAAACGCGCCTGAAACCGGAAGAAGCGCAGGATCCGCAGGGCGTCCTCGCGAATGCGGGTCGCCGGATCGCCGATGAAGCGCACCCGTCCGGCTTCGAGATCGGGCAGGCCGCCCACCGGATCGTGCGGCGTTCCGTCGGCACCGAGCGAGAGCGCGTTGATCGTGAAGTCCCGGCGCTCGGCATCGCGGAGGAAGTCCGTGCCGAAGCGGACGACGGCGTACCGTCCGTCGGTCTCGACGTCCTCGCGCAGGGTTGTGACCTCGATGGGCCCATCTTCGGTCACCAGGGTGATCGTCCCGTGCTCGATCCCGGTCGGCACTGCCTTGAGGCCGCGCGTCCGCTGCGCCGCATGCATCACCGCCTCGGGCAGCAGGGTGGTCGCTATATCGATGTCGGCGGTCTGCACGCCGAGCAGCGCGTCGCGCACGCAGCCGCCGACCAGGCGGGTCTCGGCACCGGGGGCATCCAGGGCCGCGAGCACGCGGCGCACGCCCGGGCGGTCGAGCAGGGCCATGAGACCGGCTTGGTCGAGCGCTTGGTTCACCGGAATCCACCGGGCACGAGGCGGCCGTTCTCCATGTGGGTGGGCACGTAGCCCGCCGGGCGACGCTCGGAGAACAGCCCCTCGTAGACGAGCGTGCCGATCACCACCGCCAGCCCGGCCAGGACGAGGCGGAACAGGTGCGGGTCCCAGTGCACCCGGCGCAGAGGGTTGCGGCCGGACAGCAGCAGGTAGACCAGGAAGAGGGCGAAGGGGACGAGGAAGAGGCCAAACTCTTCGAGGACGCGGCGCAGCATGCCTGGCAGCCTATCGCGCCGGGCGACCGACGTCGCCCGACTCCGTTTCCGGATAGAGCCGTTCCCGGAGATTGTTCAGGATCCCGGCGGTGACACCCCAGATCAGCCGCTCGCCGTAGGTCAAGGCATAGAACCAGCGCTCGCGGCCCTGCCAGGCGCGGGAGCGCAGGCGATAGCGTTCCGGATCCATGACAATCGGGAATGGCACCTCGAAGACGTCGGCCACTTCGGCAGGGTTCGGCGTCAGGGTTACCTCGGAATCGACCAAGCCGATCACCGGGGTCACGAGGAATCCGGTGCCCGAGAGGTACGGGTCGAGATAGCCGAGCAGCCGCACGGCCGCGGGCAGCAGCCCGATCTCCTCGAAGGCCTCCCGCAGGGCCGCATCCGCGGGGCCGGGATCGGTGGGATCGATCTTACCCCCCGGCAGCGCGACCTGTCCGGAATGGTCGCGCAGGTTGGCCGCCCGCATGGTGAGGATGAGGCTCGGACCGTCCGCGCGGCGCACGACCGGGACGAGGACCGCGGCCCGGCGATGGGGCGGCGGCGGCATCACGGCCGTGCCATCCGGATCGAGGCTGTGGTCGCCGCGGGGATTGGAGGTCGGATCGTCCGGTCCCGGCGGATCCGGCGACAGGCCGGCCGCAGCGCGGGCGAGAAACTCGGCGAGCGGGTCGCTCACGCGGCGGCGACCGGTGCGATGGTGTGGAAGGTGCCGCCGGCCCACAGGCCGAGCCAGGGCCTCCCGTCGACGAGGCGTTCCTCGGCGAGATCCACAAGGTCGTAGGTGAGCGCCCGGGTCACGCGCGCCCACAGCCCGCGGCGGACATGGAGGTAGGGCTTCAGGGCCCCGTCCGGCCCCTCCTCGAAGCGCAGGGCGTGCTCCGCGTCGACGCTCACCAGATCGTCGACATTGGTACGGAAGGAGAGGCGCCGGTCCGCTCCCGTGCCGTCGACGGCCATCTCGACGGCCACGAAGGCCGCATCCTCGACGGTGATCCCGACGCTTTCCACCGGCGTGACCAGGACAGTCCGGCCATCCGGCTCGCGCCGCAGGATGCTGGCGAACAGCTTGACCAGCTTGTCCCGCCGGATCGGCGAACCGTTGTGGTGCCACGTTCCATCGGCGGCGATGCGGATGTCGATGGCGCCGCAATAGGGCGGGTCCCAGCGTTCCACGGGCGGCAGGCCGCGCTTGGGAAGGTCCCCGAGGGCCGCGCTGAGGCGGCTCAAGGTCGGGTCGGGGGCGGGATCCACGCTCATACCCATGACAGATAGCGTGCCGGTGCGCCGTCAGCCATGGCCGGCCGAAGGATCCCGCCGGATCCGGTCCCGATCGCAGGGCCGCGTTGTCCGGCCCGACGCGCGCATGCGCGAAGGCCGGCTCACCGATCCGCGCCCTCGTCCTGAGGCCCCGGCGGGGATGCCTCGACGGAGGGCTTCTGGGATCACACGCGGGCTGTTCGTTCGAGGCCCACTGCCGCGGGCACCCCAGCGAGAGGGCGTGAGAGGTGGGTCGCCTGCCGCCGCGGAGCGCTGCGGGGCGCACCCGAATCCTTAGGCCGGCCCTGCACCCTGCGTGTTCACCGTCAGCGCATAGAGCGACTGGCTGGCCGCCATGAACAGGCGGTTGCGCTTCGGGCCGCCGAAGGTGAGGTTCCCGCACACCTCCGGCAGGCGGATCCGTCCGATGAGCTTGCCCTTCGGCGACCAGACGGTGACGCCGTTGTAGCCCACGGCCCGGCCGGCATTGCTCGAGACCCAGAGATTGCCGTCGACATCGGCCCGCAGGCCGTCGGGGCCGCATTTCACGCCGTCCACGATGCAATCCGAGAACAGGCGCTTGTTCGAGAGTAAGGCCCCGCCTCCGACATCGAAGGCGTAGATCTCGCCCTTGCCGCCGGGCCCCGTATCCCCCGGCCCCTTCCCCGTGGAGCAGACGTAGAGCGTCCGGTGATCGGGCGAGAAGCACAAGCCGTTCGGATCGGGCACCTCATCGTCGGTGAGCACCCGGTCGATCCGCCCCGACGGGTCGATGCGGTAGACCGCATTGGGCAGCACCCGCCGCCGGGGCGCTGTCCCGGCCGGCTGGCCGAGCCGCGGGTCGAGATGGCCCTGCGGATTGCTCGGGCCGCCCGCCGCGTCCGGCAGCCCCTCGTAGAGCAGCGCGCCGTAGGGCGGATCGGTGAACCAGTAGGCGCCGTCCGGATGCTGGACCACATCGTTGGGCGAGTTGAGCGGCTTGCCGTCGAACGCATCGGCCAGGATCGTCGCCGCCCCGTCGAGTTCGTAGCGCACGACCCGACCGGTGGCGTGCTCGCAGCTGATCTGCCGCCCCTGATGATCGAAGCTGTTGCCGTTCGCGTTGTTGCTCGGCATCCGGAAGACGGAGACGTGCCCGTCTTCCTCCAGCCAGCGCATCTGCCGGTTGTTGGGGATATCGCTCCAGACGAGGTAGCGGCCGACGGCGTTCCAGGCCGGCCCCTCCGCCCAGAGGGCGCCGGTCCAGAGCCGGCGGATGGCGCTGTTCGGCACGATGTAGGGTTCGAAGGCCGGGTCGACCGCGACGATGTCCGGATCGGTGAAGTAGGTGGTGGGGGCCGCGCCGGGCCGGAAGTCGCGCGGCGGATTGGTCACCGTGCTGGGCGGCTCAGGTTGCGCCGCCGCTCCGTCGGGCGTGGCGGCGAAGGCCGCCAACCCCGCGAGGATCGCGCGTCGGGAGGGTCGAGCCGGACCGCGCTTCGCCTCGACGCCGGATGTATCGGTCTGCGACGATCGCATGCGATCCTCCATTGCGCACCCGGTCGGAACGCCGCGACGCGCGGCGGCAAGCTAGGACAGGTGTCCTGAGACGGTCAATCCGGGCGGCGGCGCAGGATCTTCCACACGCCGTCCGCCGAGGCCAGAAGGCGCGTGTCGTCGCGGACGTCGCCACGCATGAACACGAGGGAGCCGGTGCGCTTGACCACCTGCGGCCGGATCTCGATCCAGTTGCCGAGGCGGCCGACATCGATGAACTTCATCTCTAGCTGGATCGTCACGCAATTGGCGCCGCCCGCGGCCTGCATCGCGGTCTCGCCCAGCGCGCGGTCGGCGAAGCTCATGAGCATGCCGCCATGGACCACGCCGATCAGGTTGGCGTGCTTCTGCTCGGCTCGAAACGCGTAGGCGCCGTCGGTGCCGCGGACATGAAGCGGACCGACATGGGCGATGAAGCCCTTGTCCTCCACCAGCGCCCAGCCGGCGGCTGCGGGGTCGAAAGCGGTCGTGTCCGTGGTCATCGCATCCGATCCGTTGGTGTCGATGCGGAGGAAGGGCGTTGCGGCCGTCAGGTTCCGCGCGGCTTGGCCCGGCGGGTCGGCGCCTCGCTGAGCGGATCCTCCGGCCAGGGATGGCGCGGATAGCGGCCGCGCATCTCGGACCGCACCGCCGCCCAGGATCCGCGCCAGAATCCGGGCAGATCGCGGGTGATCTGGATCGGCCGCTGGGCCGGCGACAGCAGGTGCAGGACGAGCGGCCGTCCTCCGGCCCGGGGATGCCGGTCGAGGCCGAAGAGCTCCTGGACCCGCACGGCCAGGGCCGGTTCCTCGGCCGTGTAATCCACCGGGATGCGCGAGCCGGTCGGGACCTCCACGTGGGTCGGCGCCTCCGCGTCCAGCCGGGCGCGCAGCGCCCAGGGCACCAGGCTCTGGAGGGCGCCGGCGAGATCGTCCGCGGTGACCGACGCGAGGGTGGCGCGCCCCACGAGGGACGGCGCCAGCCACGTCTCCGCGGTTCCGGCCAGCACCGCGTCCGACAGGTCCGGCCAGGTATCGCCCTCGGCGGCGTGGAGGAAAATCACCCGGGCGCGCCATTGCGCCAGGGCCGGCGTCCACGGCAGTCGCTCGATCCCGAGATCGGCGATGCCCCGCGCCAGGATCTCGGCGCTCTCCGGATCGGACGGCACCGGCAGCGGCCGTGACCCGAGACTGACCGCGCCGAGTCGCCGGACCGCCCGCGCCCGCAGGGCGGCGGCCTGCTGGTCGAAGGCAATCTCGGTGCGCAACTCGATCCGGTCGGCGAAGAGGCGCTCGATCGCCTCGGCCCCGATCGCCGCCGCGGCCAGGATCCGGGCGCTCGCGGCCGATCCCGCCAGATCGGCGATCACCAGATAGGTTTCGCGGGCGAGCGGGCTCGCCGGGTCGAGGCGACCGGCCCGTCCGCTCGCCATCACGAACTCGCCGTCGCGGCCGCGCGCCCGGGCCACCCGGTCGGGATAGGCGAGCGCCAGGAGCGGGCCGGCGGCGACCGGGCCGGCATCCGGGAGCGCGGAATTGCCTGCCCCGGCGATCCGGGCCCAGCCGTCGGCGAGCCGGCGCATGTCGGCGGCGCGTCCGCCGCGGTCGCGGCGGAACCGCTCGACCCGCTCGTCGAGGTCGAGGCTGTCCCCCCCGAGGCCGCGCTCCACCAGCACGGCGGCGAGGTCGGCGGCGGCCCGTGCGTGGCCGTTTCCGGCCGCGACCGTCACCATACGGGCGAGCCGCGGCGGCAGCGGCAGGGCTCGCAGGCGCGCGCCGACCGGCGTCAGGCGCCCATCGGCATCGAGCGCCCCCAGTTCGGTCAGCAGGGCGCGGGCCTCCGTCAGGGCCGGCGCGGGGGGCGGGTCGAGGAAGGCGAGCGTGCCCGGATCGGTCACGCCCCAGGCGGCGCAGTCGAGGAGCAGCCCGGCGAGGTCGGCGGACAGGATCTCCGGCCGCGTGAACGGTTCGAGGGCGTTGGTGCCGGCCTCGGACCAGAGGCGCCAGCACAGGCCCGGCTCGGTGCGGCCGGCGCGGCCGCGGCGCTGGTCCACCGAGGCGCGGGAGGCGCGGGCCGTGACCAGACGGGTCAGGCCCAGGCCCGGCTCGTAGACCGGAACCCGAGCCAGTCCCGAATCGACCACGATCCGGACGCCCTCGATGGTCAGCGAGGTCTCGGCGATACTGGTCGCGAGAACGACCTTCCGGGTTCCGGCGGCCGCCGGGGCGACGGCGCGGTCCTGCTCGGCGGGTGTCAGCGCCCCGTAGAGGGGCGCGAGCTGCACGTCCGGTCCGACCTTCTCGGCCAGCAGGTCGACGGTCCGGCGGATCTCCGCCTGTCCGGGCAGGAACACCAGGATCGAACCGGGATCTGCCCGCAGGGCCCGCAGCGTCACCTCGGCGATCGAATCCTCGATCCGCCGGTTCGGATCGCGCTCCGCGTATCGGGTCTTCACCGGAAAGGCGCGGCCCTCGGAGGCGACCACGGGCGCGTCGTCCAGCAGCCGCGCGACCCGGGCGCCGTCGAGGGTCGCCGACATGACGAGGATCCGCAGATCCTCCCGAAGGCCGGCCTGCGCGTCGAGTGCCAGCGCGAGGCCCAGGTCGGCGTCCAGGGAGCGCTCGTGGAACTCGTCGAACAGGACAGCGCCGATCCCGGAGAGTTCCGGATCGTCCAGGATCATGCGGGTGAAGACGCCCTCGGTGACCACCTCGATCCGCGTCCGCGCCGAGATCTTCGAGCCGAGGCGGACCCGAAGGCCGACGGTCCCGCCGACCGGCTCGCCGAGCGTCTGCGCCATCCGGGCGGCCGCTGCCCGGGCGGCGAGGCGGCGCGGCTCGAGCAGGATGATCCTGCGCCCGTCGAGCCACGGCGCCCCCAGCAGGTCCAGGGGCACGCGGGTCGTCTTGCCGGCTCCGGGAGGGGCTACCAGGACGGCGGCATTCCGCGTGGCGAGCGCGCGACGCAGATCGGGGAGCGCCGCCTCGATCGGCAGCATGGATGCGGAGCCGGCCATCGCGGCCGCTGATGGCGCGGCGCGGCGTCGAGCGCAACCGGCTTGGCCGGTCCGTGACGCCGCGCGGGTTTCGACACGGTCTTCGCCGTGCGGACCCTGGCATATGGACGGCGCTGCCGCGATCGTGCGGCCTGACGGCACAACACCCAGAATGAGAGAACCGATGAACCCCTTCCGCCGCGCGCTGACGCTCGCCGCCCTCTCCCTGGCCCTGCCGCTGGCGACGGCCGCCGCGCAGGCGCAGGACCGGCTGCCGACCATCCCGCCGAAGGACTACAGCCCCGAGCAGAAGCAGGCGGCCGAGGCCTTCGCGCAGGCCCGGGGCAAGCCGCCCTTCGGGCCGTTCGAGCCGCTCATGTATTCCCCGGAGGTGATGACGCTGGCCCGGTCGATGGGCGACTACCTGCGCTTCAAGCCGAAGATCGGCACCACGCTCTCGGAACTGGTGATCCTGATGACCGCCCGCCGCTGGACGCAGGATTACGAATGGTACGTCCACGCGCCGATCGCCGAGAAGGCGGGTATCGCCCCCGAGATCATCGCGGCGATCCGCGACGGCCGCCGGCCTGCGAAGATGAGCGACGACGAGACCATCGTCTACGACTTCACCGCGGAACTGCAGGACACCAAGCGCGTCTCCGACGCGACCTTCGCGCGGGCCGAGGCCCGGTTCGGCAAGCCCGGTGTCGTCGATCTGGCGGCGATCTCGGGCTACTACACGTTCCTGGCCATGGAGCTGAACGCGGCGCGCTATGCGATTCCCGCGGACGGCAAGCCCCTGCCGCGCCTGCCCGAGTGATCCGGCTTATCCACAGCCCGTCAGCTGGAAAATCGGTGTTTTCCACAGGGTTCGGAGGGCGTTGCGCGAACGGCCGGGGCGACGTTGACGGAACGTTAACCCTTATGGCTTGTTCTCTTTTCGTTCCCGGACGCAACGAAGGAGAACCCGATGCTGACCCAGGTCCTGGCCCAGCGCGATGATCACGTGTGCCCCGTCGAGGTGATCAGCACCGCGTATCTCGGCTTTGCCGGCGGCGATGCCGGCATCGCCCTGCGTTGCGCGATCGCCGACGCTCTGTCCGACCTGATGGAGGCCGAGCGGCGCACCCGCGAGCGCAGCCGCCTGATCTCCCGCGGGTACATCCGGACCGCCCCGGATCCGGAGGGCGCGCCGACAAGCTGAACAGTTGCTGCAGGGCGGCTTCAGCTTCGGTGCAGCGCGGGTCTGGCACTGTCTCTCTCGTGATCCGGGACGCCGCAGGCGGTCCCCGGTTTTCTGGAGACAGGTCATGACACGCATCGCTCTGCTCTCGGCCGCCGCGCTGATCGGCGCGGGCTCCCTGGCCTCCACGACCGCCGAAGCCCGCGGCGGCGGTGCCATCGCGGCGGGCATCATCGGCGGCCTCGCGGCCGGCGCGCTGATCGGCGCCGCAACTCAGGCCCATGCGGCGCCCGGTTACGGCTATGGCTATGCCGATTACGGCTACGCCCCCGCCCCGGTGGCGGTACGGCCGGCCCCGGTCTACCGCGTCTACGAGGAGGATGCGCCG
Source organism: Methylobacterium sp. XJLW (assembly GCF_003254375.1). Taxonomy (NCBI): domain Bacteria; kingdom Pseudomonadati; phylum Pseudomonadota; class Alphaproteobacteria; order Hyphomicrobiales; family Methylobacteriaceae; genus Methylobacterium; species Methylobacterium sp. XJLW. The sequence goes on from NZ_CP016429.1 coordinate 6,146,861, forward strand.
GTCTACGCCACACGCCGGACCGTGACGTACGAGCGGGTTCCTGTCGGCTACGGCCCCGCCCGCCACTGGCACGGTGACTGGGATGGCGGCTACGGTTATCGCGGCTGGTGAGTTTTAGTGAGCCCAGGGGCGCTCCGGGTGCCGTGACGGCGCCCGGGCGCGTGGCTTAAGACGGCGGCGGCATCGGGCCGATTCGGCCTGCGACACTCAACCGACGCTTCCATGCTGGTCCACGAAGGCGAGACGCGCAGCCCGGCGGCCGACAGGGCGCTCGCCCTGTCGCTCGCGGGTGTGGCCGGCGCGCTGAACACCGCCGGGTTCGACGCGGTCGGCCTCTACGCCTCGAACATGACCGGGAACGTCTCGGCGATCTCCGACCGCACAGGCACGGGCGATCTCGTCCTCGCCGCGCAGGCCTGCCTGCTCGTGGTCCTGTTCGTGCTCGGGGCAACGACCTCGACGTTGATGATCCGGTGCCGCCGCCGGAAGGCCGGTCCCGGCGCATATGCCTACAGCGTCTGCGCGGAGGCGTTCCTCCTCGTCGCCGTGGGCCTGCTCGTCCTGCCGCTTGCCGAGCCGGTCCGGAGCCACAGCCTGGTCCTCGGCCTGAGCTTCATCCTGGGTCTCCAGAATGCGGCGGTGACCAAGATCTCCGAGGCGCGGGTACGGACCACGCACGTGACCGGCATGATCACCGATATCGGGATCGAGCTCGCGCGTTGGCTGGACCGCGACGCATCCGCGTCCGATCGGCTGAAGCCGCATGATCCGGTGCGGCTACGGCTGTATCTGCTGACCGTCGGCGCCTTCCTGGGCGGCGGCTTGGTGGGTGTGGTCGCCTATCGGCTCGTCGGCGTGGCGCTGCTGTTCGCGGCGGCCGCGATCCTGGCCTGCCTCGCCCTGCCCGCCCTCAGGCGCTGATATCGAGAAGCTGGCCCATCATGCGGTCGGCGGTGCGCGCCACCGCGGCATTGAGCGCGAAGGCCGATTTGGACCCGACCAGATCCGCGGCGGCACTCGTGAGATCCACCTGGGCGGCGGGCGGCAGAGCCGTGTCGCCGACCGGGGCACCGCTCGCCGCGATGGTCTCGGCCGCCTTCCCGAGCCGGTCGGTGGCCCGGGTCATGCCGGTCGTGGCGGTCTGAAGGGCGTCGATCATGCCGGAATCTCCCCGCGGGCGATCCTGGCAGGGAGACGACAAGAGCCGGTTTCGGTGATCGCTCAAATGCGAACGATCCCGGCCGACCCGCGCCGCAGGCGTCTCAACCCCGCGGCGCACACACGGTGACCGGGGAGGCCCCGCCATAGGGCCGCTCCGCTTCGGCGATCTGCTTCGCGGCGGCCTCGCAGGCCTGCTTGCTGTTGAACTCGACCGATCCGATCGCGGAGCCCGAGCCGGCGAGCATGATGATGAGCACGTAGACCACGCCATTCTCCTCCGGCGCGCCGGTCCGACGGGCGGTGCGCGGGCTGGGTTTCACGGGGCTGCGAACCGGTTGCGACCGCACGGACGGGCGCGTCGCGATGGCGGGGTGGTGCGGACGGCGGGACTCGAACCCGCACGGCCTTGCGGCCGCAAGATTTTAAGTCTCGTGCGTCTACCGGTTCCGCCACGTCCGCATGCGCCCTCGGTAGCGGGGGCGGCGGGCCCGATCAAGCGGGGGGCGTCCAGCCGTAGAGCCAGGCGTAGCGGTCGCGCATGCCGTCCGGGCCGAGCCGGGCGATCACGGCGTTGCGCACGAGCGCCACCACGCCGCCGGCATGATAGGTGCGGCCGTTGCTCCGTGCCGCCTTCTGGACGCGTCGCACCCGGCCGGTCCGCGCGCCCGAGAATGCGGCGAGCGCCGCCGGCACATCCGCATGGTCCGCGAGGGCACGCGTCAGGACTGCGGAATCCTCGATCGCCAGGGCCGCCCCCTGCGCGAGGTAGGGCAGGACCGGATGGGCGGCGTCGCCGATCAGCGCGACCCGGTCGCGAGCGAGCGGACGCGCCACGGCCCGGTCGGCGAGCGACCAGACCAGCCAGGAATCCGGAAGGCTCAGAAGGTCGCGCAGCGGCCCGGCACAGCCGCGCAGATGCCCGCGCAGGACGGCCGGCTCCCCGAGGCGGCCCCAGCCCTCGTCGCTCACCGCCTCGGGAACGACCGCCACGACATTGAGGAACTGGCCGTCCCGCACCGGGTAATGCACCACGTGCCGGCCGCGGCCGAGCCAGAGCCCGGTCGCGGCGCCGCGCAACTCCTCCGGTACCGCCTCCGTGGGGATCAGTGCCCGCCACGCTGCGGCCTGGCTCGGGCGAAGCGGCGCCGAATCGAGATGGGCGCGCAGGCGCGACCGAATCCCGTCCGCACCGATCGCGAGGTCGAAGGCGACATCCTGGGCACCGCTCGCGCCCTCGACGGTGAGGGCGGCCTCGGACGGTGTCTGGGCGACGGCCGTCACGGTGCGGCCCATCATCAGTCGGATCGCCGAACGACTGCGCAGCGCGTCGAGGAGCAGGGTCTGCAGGTCTGCGCGGTGGATGACGTAGTAGGGCGCGCCGAAGCGCGCCTGCGCCTGCGCGCCGAGCGCCACGCTGCCGATGCGGCGGCCGCTGTCGAGGGCCCGGATCTCCACCGACGGCGGCTCGCTCGCCGCCCGGCGCAGGGCGGCCGAGAGACCGAGGCCGGCCAGAACCCGGCTCGCATTGGGCGAGATCTGAATCCCGGCCCCGACCTCGCTGAAGCCGGTCCGGCGCTCGATTACCGTCACGGCATGGCCGGCATCCGACAGCGCCAAAGCCGCCGTCAGCCCGCCGATCCCGGCACCGACGATCCCGATCCGCAGAGATGGCCTGTCAGAGGGCACGGGGGGCGGCGCCTACTCCGCCGCGAGCTTGGCGTCGTCCCGCCACACGCAGGCCTGCGGCTCCGCCTCGTCGGCCTTCAGGCCGGCCCGGTAGCGATAGAGCGTCGAGCAGTACTGGCAGATGATCTCGTTGTCGGCGCCCATGTCGAGGAACACGTGCGGGTGGTCGAACGGCGGCAGCGCGCCGATGCACATGAACTCCTTCACGCCCACGGTGATCACCGGCACGCCCGGCTCGTTGTGGAAGTGCGGTACCGCCTTGCCTGCCATCCGGCCCTCGCCTGCCCCGTGACCGATCGCGCGGCGAATCTGCCCGCGCGCGCCCGGGCGCCTCGCGGCCGCTTATGCCGCCAGCCCCGCAGCCGGCGCAAGCCTCGCTCCTCCTGCATCGGACGCGGCTTGGCCTCCAGCGCGCCGCACCGTACATAGAGCGACGCCCGATTGACGACGCCGCGAAAAAGTCCCGACCATGCAGCAGGAACAGGCCAGTGCGCAGGGTGCGCGCCGCGCCCCGGAACCGCCGATTCACGGTCCCGAGGGCTTCGAGGGCATGCGCCGGGCCGGGCGCCTTACCGCCGAGGCCCTCGACCTGCTCATGGAGGCGACGCAGCCCGGCGTCACCACCGAGGAACTCGACAAGCTCGCCTACACCTTCGCCATGGATCACGGCGCCTATCCGGCCTCGCTGCTCTATCGCGGCTATCCGAAGTCGATCTGCACCTCGATCAACCACGTGGTCTGCCACGGCATCCCCAACGACAAGCCCCTGCGCGAGGGCGATATCGTCAATCTCGACATCTGCCTGATCCTCGACGGCTGGCACGGTGATTCGAGCCGAATGGCCTATGTCGGCGAGGTGCCGCGCAAGGCCCAGCGCTTGTGCGAGATCACCTACGAGGCGCTGATGCGCGGCGTCGCGGCGGTGAAGCCCGGCGGCTCGACCAACGACATCGGCCGGGCGATCCAATCTTTTGCCGAGAGCGAGCGGTGCTCGGTGGTGCGCGACTTCTGCGGACACGGGCTCGGACGCACCTATCACGACGCGCCCACGATCCTGCACTACGTCGAGGCGAGCTACGACGTGCCGTTCAAGCCCGGCCAGTTCTTCACGATCGAGCCGATGATCAATCTCGGGCGCCCCGCCGTGAAGGTGCTGGGCGACGGCTGGACCGCCGTGACCCGCGACCGTTCGCTCTCCGCCCAGTTCGAGCACACCGTCGGCGTCACCGAGACCGGCGTCGAGATCTTCACGGTCTCGCCGAAGGGGCTGCACCAGCCCGTCAACCCGGCGGCCTGACCGGCCGTGGCGCCGGGGCCGGACGAGGGTGAGGCGGGGCTGTTCGCTGACAGTGCCGTCCCGTCGTCCGTGGAGAAGGAGCCGCCGCACTACCACGGCCACCGGGACCGCCTGCGGGAGAAGTTCGCGACGGTCGGCGGCGACGCGCTCCCCGATTACGAATTGCTGGAACTCGTCCTGTTCCGGGCGATCCCGCGGCGCGACGTGAAGCCGCTCGCCAAGGCGCTGGTCGCCCGGTTCGGCAGCTTCGCCGAGGTGGTCAGCGCCGAGCCGGCGCGGCTCCTGGAGGTGGAAGGGGTGAGCGCCGGGGTCGCCTCGGACCTCAAGGTGATCGAGGCCGCGGGCCGGCGGCTTGCCCGCGGTGCGATCCGCGAGCGCGCGCTTCTGGCATCGTGGAGCGCGCTGCATGAGTACCTGCGCGCCACCATGGCGTTCGCGCCGCGCGAGGAATTCCGCATCCTGTTCCTCGACAAGCGCAACCACCTCATCGCGGACGAGGTGCAGGGGCGCGGCACCGTCGACCACACGCCGGTCTATCCCCGCGAGGTCGCCCGCCGGGCGCTGGAACTGTCGGCGACTGCGATCATCCTGGCCCACAATCATCCGTCCGGCGATCCGGCCCCGTCCGCCGCCGACGTGGCGATGACCCGCGAGATCGTGACCGTCCTGGCGCCGCTGAAGATCGTGGTGCACGATCACGTGATCCTCGGCCGCAACGGTCACGCTAGCCTGAAAGGCCTGAAGCTCATCTGATCCTCCGGCCGCCTTGAGCGTTATCGCCTGCGGATATAGCCATGAATGAATGGCGCGCCTCTTGCCTCAGAAGCGGGAGCGTACGGGAGGAGTGAGATGGCGGTGACGGCCTTCGACGAGATGAACGGGATCGGCGCGTCCGATCCGGCTGCCGTCCGTGACGCCTATGGCCAGCTCAAGGCCTGGCTGGAATCCACGCCGCCCGAGCATTTCAACACCCGTCGCAGCCAGGCCGAGCTTCTGTTCCGCCGGATCGGCATCACCTTCGCGGTCTACGGCGACAACGAATCGACCGAGCGCCTGATCCCGTTCGATATCATTCCCCGAGTGATCACCAAGCCGGAATGGGCCTTCCTGGAGCGTGGGCTGAAGCAGCGGGTCACCGCCATCAACCTGTTCCTGAAGGATATCTACGGCGCCCAGGAGTGCATCAAGGCCGGCATCATCCCGGCCGATCTCGTCTACCGGAACGCCCATTACCGCATGGAGATGCGGTCCTTCCGGGTCCCCCACGACCTCTACGTCCACATCGCCGGCATCGACATCGTGCGGACCGGCGAGAACGACTTCTTCGTCCTGGAGGACAATGCCCGGATCCCGTCGGGCGTCTCCTACATGCTGGAGAACCGGGAGGTGATGCTGCGCCTGTTCCCGGACCTGTTCTCCAAGCACCGGGTCGCGCCGGTGGAGAACTACCCGGACTCCCTGCTCGCAACCCTGCGCAGCCTCGCGCCGGGCTCGACGACCCGAGACCCCACGGTCGTGCTGCTGACGCCAGGCCGCTACAATTCTGCGTTCTACGAACACTCGTTCCTGGCCGATAAGCTCGGCGTCGAGCTGGTGGAGGCATCCGACCTCTTCACCAAGGACGACGTGGTCTACATGCGCACCACCGAGGGGCCGCGAAAGGTCGATGTGATCTACCGCCGCCTAGACGACGATTTCCTCGACCCGCTGGTCTTCCGGCCCGATTCGGTGCTCGGCGTGCCCGGCCTGATGAACGCCTACGAGCGCGGCTCCGTCACCTTGGCGAACGCGGTCGGCACCGGCATCTCGGACGACAAGGCCGTCTACAGCTACATGCCGGAGATCGTGAAATTCTTCACCGGCGAGGAGCCGATCCTGCACAACGTGCCGACCTATCGCTGCCGCGAGAAGGACGCTTTCGCGTACGTGATGGACAACCTCTCCGAGTTGGTGGTCAAGGAAGTCAACGGTTCGGGCGGCTACGGCATGCTGGTCGGCCCGCACGCCAGCAAGCGCGAGCTGGACGACTTCGCCCGAAAGCTCAAGCACGCGCCCGACGGGTTCATCGCCCAGCCGACTCTCTCGCTCTCCACCTGCCCGACCTTCGTGGCCTCCGGCGTTGCGCCCCGTCACGTCGACCTGAGGCCCTTCGTGCTGTGCGGGGCGGACAAGATCCGGATCGTGCCGGGCGGTCTGACCCGGGTGGCGCTGAAGGAAGGGTCCCTGGTGGTCAATTCCAGCCAGGGCGGTGGCACGAAGGACACCTGGGTGCTCGACGCCTAAGGTCCGCGACGTCCGGACGTTCCGAGGCGCGGACACCGTGGTCCGCACGACTTGGCTGAAGACCGATGCTTTCCAGGACTGCCGACAATCTCTTCTGGCTCTCGCGCTACGTGGAGCGGGCCGACTTCGTCGCCCGTATCCTCGATGCGGCCCACCGTTTCGCCTCGCTGCCGACGAGCTACGGCGGCGGCGGGAGCAACGAGTGGGAATCCGCCCTCGCCTCTGCCGGCGACCCGGACGCGTTCAAGACGCACTACAGTGCGGTGAACGCCGACACGGTCTGCGATTTTCTGGCCTTCAGCCCGCACAACCCGTCCTCGATCCGCTCTTGCATCGAGGCGGCCCGCGAGAATGCCCGCTCGGTGCGCACGGCGCTCACCACCGAGATGTGGGACGCGATCAACGGCGCGTGGCTGGAGCTGCGCAACTACGCCGGCAAGGACCTCAACCGCGACGAGTTCGGCCGCTTCCTCGACTGGGTGAAGACCGTCTCGCTGACCTTCGATGGCTCGGCCTTCCGGACGATGCTGCGCAACGACGCCTTCTGGTTCACACGGCTCGGCACGGCGATCGAGCGGGCCGACAACACCGCCCGCATCCTCGACGTGAAGTACCAGATCCTGCTGCCGCACGACGAGACGGTGGGCGGCAGCCTCGACTACTTCCAGTGGACCACGATCCTGCGCGAAGTCTCGGCGTTCAATGCCTATCACTGGGTGTATCGCGAGAGCGTCAAGCCGCTGCTGGTGGCCGACCTGCTGATGCTCAACAAGCAGATGCCGCGCTCCTTCGCCAATTGTTACGGCGTGATCGTCGAGTACCTGGATCTCATCGCCGACGCCTACGGGCGCCGGGGCCCGAGCCAGCGGCTCGCCGGCAACATGCTGGCGAAACTGGAAGGCGAGGATATCAACCGAGTCTTCGCCTCAGGGCTGCACGAATTCGTCGAAGCGTTCATTGCCGAGAACAACAGGGTGGGCGAGGCGATCGCCAAGCAGTATCTGGTCGGCTGAACGAGACGGACAGGACAGCGCATGCGCATCCGCGTGGTTCACGAGACCATCTACACCTACGAGCAGCCGGCCCGCGGGCTCGTGCAGGTCCTGAGGCTGACGCCCCGGGATCATGACGGCCAATACGTCCGCACGTGGCGGATCGACACCACCATCGACGGGCGGCTCACCGCCCGCGAGGACGGGTTCGGCAATGTCGTCCATTGGTTCACCCCGGACGAGCCGGCCGACGCCCTCACCATCCGCGTGACCGGCGAGGTCGATACCGATGACACGAACGGTGTCGTGCGCGGCACTGTGGAGCGCCTGCCGGATCAGTTCTTCCTGCGCGACACGGACCTGTGCGCGGCGAGCCCCGAGCTGCACGCCTTCGCGGAACGCGTCGCCGCGGAGGGCGACGGTGCGGTTCTGGCTCTCCTTCACAGGCTGATGGGCGCCGTCCGCGGCGCGGTGACCTACGAGCCCGGCCCCGCCTCCAGTGCGGTTCCAGCCGCCAAGGCCTTCGCGGCCGGGAGCGGCGTCTGCCAGGATCTCGCCCACGTCTTCCTCGCCGCCGCCCGCCACATCGGCATCCCGGCCCGCTACGTGGCCGGTTACCGGGCCCGGGACGACGGGCAGGCGGATGTCGAGGCGCCCCATGGCTGGGTCGAGGCCCTGGTGCCGGATCTCGGCTGGGTGGCGTTCGATCCGTGCTACGACGTCAGCCCCTCGGACAATTACATCCGCGTCGCAACGGGCCTGGACTATCTCGGCGCAGCCCCGATCCGCGGCAGCCGCACGGGGGGTGGCACGGAAACACTGGACGTGAAGCTCCGGGTCGAGCAAGGCAGGACCGCCGCCCAATCCTGATCGTTCAGACACCGGTCCGCCGGCCGTAGGAGAATCCGAAGACAATGACCTACTGCGTCGGTGTCCTGGTCGAGGAAGGGCTGGTGATGGTCGCCGACACCCGTACCAATGCGGGGCTCGACGATATCTCGACCTACCGAAAGCTGCACCATTTCAACGTGCCGGGCGAGCGGGTGATGATGCTCGCCTCGGCCGGTAACCTCTCGATCACCCAGTCTGTCCTCAGCATGCTCCAGGAGGGCGTGCCCGGCGAGGAGGACGACGAGCCGCCGCAGAAGCTCGTCGAAGCGCCGACCATGTTCCAGGCCGCGCAGCTGATCGGCCGGGCCATCCGACGGGTGCGGGCGATCGAGAAGGACGGGTTCGAGGCGGCCAACATCCGGTTCTCGATCTCGCTGCTGTTCGGCGGCCAGATCGGGAATGGCGAGATGCGCCTGTACCTGATCTATTCGGCCGGCAATTTCATCGAGTGCAGCACCGATGCGCCCTTCCTTCAGATCGGCGAGCACAAGTACGGCAAGCCGATCCTCGACCGGGCGGTGAGATACACGACCGAGCTGTACGACGCCCTCAAGGTCAGCCTCGTCTCGATGGATTCGACCATGCGGTCGAATCTCGGCGTGGGGCTGCCGATCGACATCGCCCTGGTTCGCCGGAACGCGCTGACGCTGGAAGTGAATCACCGGATCGAGGCTGGTGAGGGCTACTTCCACGACCTGCGCGAGCGCTGGTCGGCGGCGCTCCGGGCCGCGCATCGGGCCATCCCGCGGCCGCCTTACGGGCCGGCGGACAAATAGGGCTTGCGCGTAGGGCTTGCGCGAGGATCCAATCCGGCGCCGTGTCCGCGCGGACTCGCGGCTGATATCGCCCCGCCCGTCGTTCCGAGCGGAGCAAAGGGCCCCGGGTCCGTGCCGGTCGCGAGGCCCGTGCGCCGACCAGGTTGCGCCCCTCACGCGGGGGCGCGATGGGCCAAGCTCCAGGCCTTCAGGACGGCCTGCGCGGCCTCGGCCGGCTCGCGCGCTCGCATCAGCCCACCCATGATGGCGACCGCCGCCGCCCCGGCGGCCCGGCATCCGCCGATTCGGTCCGCGTCGAGACCGCCGAGCGCCACGATCGGAAGCTCGCGATCGCAGGCCGCCGCGAGCCCCGCGAGGCCGAGCGCCGGGCCGTAGCCCGGCTTGCTGGCGGTCGCATAGATCGGGCTGAGGGTGGCGTAATCGGCACCGGCCGACGCCGCCTGGGCAACCTCGTGCGCCGCATGGGCCGACACGCCGATCAGCGCCCGCTCTCCCAGCGCCGCCCGCGCCGCCGCGATGGCCTCCGGTCCCGAGCCGCCGCCGAGATGGACGCCGTCGGCCCCGAGGGCGCGCGCCAACGCGACGTCACCGCCGACCGTCAGGACGCCCTTCGCGGCGCGCACGCGCTCTGCCACGGCCTCGCCGAGGTGCCGACGGGCGTCCGTTTCAAGATCGCGATCCCGGAACCAGATCCAGCGCCCGCCGCCATCGAGGATCGCCTGCACCGTCTCGGCGAGCGGCCGTGGATGTCCGTGCCGGTCCGTCACCGCGAGCAGCGGCGACGGCAGCGCCCTCACGAGCCGACGAGGCCGAGCTGCGGGCTCGATGGCTCGGCCCGGCCGCGGCGGGGAATGCGCCCGGCGCAATACGCGTCGCGTCCGGCCTCCACCGCCCGGCCCATGGCGCGGGCCATGCGCACGGGATCGTCGGCCTTGGCCACCGCGGTGTTGATCAGGCAGGCGGCGGCGCCGAGTTCCATGGCGATCACCGCATCCGAGGCGGTGCCGATCCCGGCATCGACCACGACCGGCACCTTCGCCCTGCGGCAGATCAGTTCGAGATTGGCCGGGTTGGCGATGCCCATCCCGGACCCGATCAGCGAGCCCATGGGCATCACGGCGGCGCAGCCGATATCCTCCAGGCGCTGGCATACGATCGGGTCGTCGTTGCAGTAGGGCAGCACCACGAAGCCGTCATCGACGAGATGGCGGCAGGCCTCGATCAGCTCCATCACGTCCGGGTAGAGCGTCTCCCGGTCACCGATCACCTCGACCTTGATCCAGTTGGTGTCGAGCGCCTCACGGGCGAGTTCGGCGGTCATGATCGCGTCGCGGGCCGTCTCGCAGCCGGCGGTATTCGGCAGGAAGCGCTTGCCCTTCAAGATCTTGACCGTGTCCGAGCCGTGGCCCTGCAGCGAGACCCTGCGGATCGAGGCGGTGACCACCTCGGCGCCGCTCGCCTGGACGGCGTCGCGCATGATCGCCTGCGTCGGATAGCCGGCGGTGCCGATGAACAGTCGCGACGACAGGCTCACGCCGGCGATGGTCAGGCTGTCATCCCCACCTTCGGGACGCAGCGGCGTATGGGTCTGATCCATGCTCAACCTCCCTGCATGGCGCGAACGATCTCGACGCGGTCGCCCTCCGCGATCCGGGTTTCCTCCCAGTCGCGGCGGCGCAGCACCCGGCCGTTCAGCGCGATGGCGACGCCCTGCGGGCTCTCGATGCCGCTCTCCGCGGCCTCGAGGCGGAACAGCGCGTCCACCGTCTCGGCCGCGCAGTCGCGCGGCTCACCGTTGACGACGAGCTTCATGCCGAGGCCCTCAGCGCGTCCGGCTGGCCGAAGCGCAGGCGGGTGAAGGGACGGGCGACCTCGGGCAGCGCGCCGTGCAACACCAGCGCGGCGATCGCCTCGGCGGTGACCGGGGCGAGCAGGTAGCCGTTGCGGTGATGCCCCGTGGCGGCGACGAGGCCCGGTGCGATGGTGTCGAGGATCGGCGCGTCGTCGTCCGAGGTCGGGCGGTAGCCGCTCCAGACGGCCTCGATTTCCATCTCCTCGATACCGGGCAGCACCCGGCGGGCGCCCTCCAGCAGCGCGTAGAGCCCGCCCGCGGTGACGCCGGGCCGGAAGCCGCAATCCTCCACGGTCGCGCCGACGATGAGCTGGCCGTCGCTTTTCGGCGCCATGTGGACCTGCTCGGTCCAGACCATCCGCGCGAGGGTGCCGGTGCGGGCGGTGGTGCGCAGCGCCAGGGACTGGCCCTTCAGCGGGCGGACCGGAAGGGCGAGCGCGTCGGGGAGCAGACCGCCCTCCCCGCTCCATGCGCCGGAGGCCAGGATGACGGTCTCCGCGGCGACGACGCGGTCGGCGGCGCGGATCCCGGTCACGCGGCCGCCCGACCAGTCGAGGGTGGTGACGGCGGTCCGCTCCACCAGGATCACGCCGGCCCGGCGACAAGCCTCGTTGAGGGCCTCCATGACCAGACGGGGATCGACCTGATGGTCCAGCGGGCAGTGGATCCCGGCGGTGACGGAGGGGCGCAGGCCGGGCTCCAGGCGCCGCACCTCGCTGCCCGGCAGCCAGGTGGCGTCGAGTCCCGAGCGGCGCTGCAGGTCGTAGCGGAAGCGCAGGCGTTCGACCTCGTCGCGGCCGACCGCCAGCACCAGGGTGCCGTCGGCCCGATAGTCGATGGTTCGGCCGGACTCGGCCTCAAGGGCGTCGCGGAAGCCGGGCCAGAGCCGGAGCGAGTCCAGGGCGAGCGGCAGAAGCGGGTCCGAGCCGGGCTCGTGCTCGGCGGCCGGAGCCAGCATGCCGGTGGCCGCGAGGCTCGCGCCCGCGCCGATCGTCTCCCGCTCCAGCACGGTCACCGTACGGCCGGCCCGCGCGAGCCGCCACGCGATCGACAGACCGATCAGCCCGCCGCCGATGACGGCGACGTCGGTCCGCGCCGGCAGGACGGCGGGCGCGACGACGCCCTCGGGATTGCGGCGGCGGCCGATCGGTGAGGCAGGTCGGTCGAAGGGCACAGGCATCTCCGCGGATTGCCGTCGCGGGGAGCGGGCCGTGCGCTTCTGCCAGAAGCTGTGGCCTGCCTTTCGGGCGGCCGCGGTCCAATCCCTACGCCGGTATGAGCCGGATCAGGTTCGAAGGATTTCCGCGCCGCAGGTCCTGAGGGACGTGCCAGCGGTTTCTCAGCCCCTTGCCGGGGATCTCCCTGGAACAGACGCAGATGTGGCGTCACGGCTTGTGTCGGTCAACCCCGCGCCGCCGCCCCTGCATCATTCCCGTGACAATCCGCGGGTCGCGGTGACAGTCCAGACACCAAGCGGACCGGAATCGGCGCGCGGACAGCGGTCGCGATAGGCGGCGCGCACCATCCCTTCACGCGTCTGGGATCTGATCGCCGGGATCCCGGACCTCCTCCGGGCGCCGGCACTCCACGTCACGGGCGAATTTGCGTGCGCACAATCCTGTTGATCTGCATGCTCGGCTTTCTCGGTGTCACGGCCGTCCTGAAGGTGCGCGACGGCATGCGGGCGGCGCCGGTCGCGCTCGCCGTCGCACCGCCGCCGGAGCCGGATCTCGCAGGCCGTGCCGCCGCCGGTGTGGCCCTCCAGGCTGGCCGCAACGGCCACTTCTTCGTCAACGCTCTGCTGGACGGCCGTTCACTGCCGATGATGGTGGATACCGGGGCGAGCGCCTGCGCGTTCTCCGAGGAGGATGCCGCGCGGATCGGGATCCAGGTCGCTGCGTCCGACTTCACGCGCGTCTGGAACACCGCGAACGGGACGGTTCGCGTGGCGCCGATCCGGATCGCGATCGTGCAGATCGGATCGATCACGGTGCGAGACGTCGATGCGGTCGTGATCCCGCGCGGGCTCCTGTCCACCAGCCTGCTGGGCATGTCATTCCTCAGACGCCTGCGCGATTTCGGCGTGTCCGGCAGCACGATGACTCTGAGGGGCTGAAACGCCCGAACGCCCATGCCGATCTCTAGGGTCGCGGTGCGCCAACGGCGGCTGGCGCGGCCCGTCTCCCCGGGATCGGCTGCGGGACCAGGTCGATCACGCGGCCGATCCTGCGCGGAAAATATTCGGTGCGCAGGCGACGGACGGCCCGATGATGGATGGTCCCCGACCGGTTGAATAATTCAATCTTTCCCGGTTAATTTATAGATATTAGGTTATTGTGTTTGAATATTTCTGAGTTTGACCCCGATAAAGCTGCAAATACGCCGATCAATCAGAATTGTCATGGAGCAATCGGTCGTTTTGTGAATGCGCTGATGTGGTGCTAGTAGCCGTGATGACTGCGCGTTCGAGGCGTGAGTGCATGACGGGGCGGCTTCAGGATGAAGAATCGCGAATCCACGATCTGCTTATCGATGATTGTGAAAAACGAAGCCCACGTGATCCGTCGGTGCATCGACTCTGTTCGTCCGATTATCGATCATTGGATCATCGTTGACACTGGATCGACGGATGGAACACAGGATATTGTCCGTGCCGCGCTCGCGGACATACCGGGGGCCCTGGTCGAGCGCCCCTGGGTCGATTTTGCCTTCAATCGGAACGAGGCCCTGAAACTCGCGCGGCGTCACGCGCAGTACGCTCTGATCATCGATGCGGATGATGAGCTGGTCATCCCGGCCGACTTCACGATGCCGAAGTTGCATGCGCCCGGCTATCGGTTCGAGATCATCGACGAGCAGACGCGATACTGGCGCACCCATTTGGTCAGATGCCGGGAAAACTGGCGCTACCGGGGCGTCCTGCACGAATTTCTCAGCTGCCCCGGCGTCTCCGAGACACCGGTCCTTCCCCTCGCGATGCGCCGGGGTGATGACGGCGCCCGTCACCGCGACACCACGGCGGACGCGCGGGATATCGCCGTTCTCAAGAAGGCGTTGGCGGTCGAGACCGATCCCCACATGATCGCCCGATACACGATGTACCTCGGGACAACGTATAATGCTGCTGGAGAATACAGGAAAGCTCTCGAATGCTTTCTGAAACGAGCAGAGCTGGGCGGATGGGACGAGGAGATCTATTACAATCTGCTGATGGCCGCTGTGAACGCGGAGCGCCTCGATGAGCCGGAGGACAGGGTGTTGCAGCTCTACGAGCGCGCGACCTCCGTCCGCCCCGCGCGGGCGGAAGCGCGCCACGGGGCCAGTCGGTTCTGCCGGTTGAGGAAGCGGTTCGCGGACGGATATCGATACGCGGAGGCGGGCCTGGCACTCGAACTTCCGAGCGAGGGGATTTCCCTGAATCCGTGGGTCTACGAATACGGCATACTCGAAGAGTTCGCCATCAACGCGTACCATATCGGCCAGTACAGCGCGTGCGGACATGCCTGCCTGAAGATCCTCGAACGGAGGCATGTCCCGAAGGAGGTGGCCATACATGCCGGCGCCTTGGCCCGGGAGGTGATGGCGAGGATGATCGACCCGGTCTGGGGTTGCCGACACAACCCTTACACTCTGCCGTTCGTGCCGACGTGGTGAGTCCGAGCGGCGCACGGATCGGCTGCGGGGCAGGGTTCACGGCGGACGGGTGGGACGGCTTCCTGACGCCGAGAGCCGATCGAGGACGCGATCGGAGAGGGGCTCAGCTGGATTTGCGCGGGCGCAGGAACTTTGGCCGGAAGACCGCCATGGGCTCGTCGAACCCGTTGAGCCGGTGCTCGCCCAGCGGGATCGGATCCCCCCAGAGGAAGTCCACGAAGGGCTTGGACATCAGCAGCGGCTCGCCGAGGGTGCGATTCAGCTGCGCGATGCGGCTCGCGAGGTTCACGTCGCGGCCGATCACCGTGAAGTCGAGGCGGGAGCCGGACCCGACATTGCCGTAGGCGGCCTCGCCGTGGTGGAGCGCGATGCCCGCGGCCACCGGTACCGGGAACTGGTGCAGGGCGTTCGCTTCGTCGAGGGCCGCCAGGGCGTGCTGGGCCGCCGTGAGCGCACCCTTGGCCGCGCCGCCGAGGTCGTCACCGGACTCCCGGAAGATCGCCAGCAGACCGTCGCCAAGATACTTCAGGACCTCGCCGCCCTCCCGCTCGATCGGCGGCACGAGGCAGTCGAAGAACACGTTGAGCAGGCCGACGGCCTCCTCGGGCGTCATGTCGGCGGAGGTCCGGGTGTAGTCGCGCATATCGGCGAACAGGATCGCCGAGCGGATCCGCGTCACCTGTCCGCGGCGGATGTCGCCGGCCAGGATCGCCCGGTGCGGCTCGTCGCCGACATAGAGCCGCAGGACGTGGTCGAGCTGCTTGTTGAGGACGCGCATCTCCATCACGGCCGCCAGCGCCGGCATGACGAAGCGCAGGATCGCGATGTCGTCGTCCCGGAACCCATCAGGGGCCCGCGTGGCGAAGGTGATGCCGTTCTGGGTGCCGTTCGTGAAGAACAACGGCGCCACCACGTAGTGGGTGTAGCCGCCGGCCTTCAGGTCCGGAACGATCGCGTAGGCGTCGTCCGGCGTCTTGGACAGGTCGAGGATCAGCCAATCGCCGGTGGCGTGGACCGTATGGAACGGGCTGTTGAGATAGGCATCCGTCGAGCGGGCGCCGTGCGGGAACAGCCGCACGGTGGTGCCGCCGTCCCGGGTCCAGATCCGGCCAACGCCGGCATATTCCGAATGCAGGGTGTCGATGGCCGTCGATGCCCGGTCCACCGGTACGCCGACGGCGATCAGACGCTCTGCGAGCCCGGTGAGCATCTCCTCGGCGTTGGGCATCCGCGCCCCCTCGCCGAGCAGCCAGTCGCGGATGCCGACGGAGGGCTGGAGCGCGCCGAAGGGCACGTCGTCGGCCTCCGATCCGTCCGCGAAGGCCGTCGGGGATCCGGGCGGTGGCGGGCGGCGTTCGAGCATGGCGCCAGAGTGGATGCCGCGCAGCGCCGAAGCAACGCGGTCGACGGGAAAGCGCCGCGTAATCCGCGGCGTGGGCTCAGTTGTCCAGGAAGCTCCTGAGCTTCCGGCTGCGCGACGGGTGCTTCAGCTTGCGCAGTGCCTTGGCCTCGATCTGACGGATGCGCTCGCGGGTCACCGAGAATTGCTGGCCGACCTCCTCGAGGGTGTGATCGGTGTTCATCCCGATGCCGAAGCGCATGCGCAGCACACGCTCCTCGCGGGGCGTGAGCGAGGCGAGCACCCGGGTCGTGGTCTCGCGCAGATTCGACTGGATCGCCGCGTCGATCGGCAGGACGACGTTCTTGTCCTCGATGAAGTCGCCGAGGTGGCTGTCCTCCTCGTCGCCGATGGGCGTCTCGAGGGAGATCGGCTCCTTGGCGATCTTCAGGACCTTGCGGACCTTCTCCAGCGGCATGGCCAGCTTTTCGGCCAGCTCTTCCGGGGTCGGCTCGCGGCCGATCTCGTGCAGCATCTGGCGCGAGGTCCGGACGATCTTGTTGATCGTCTCGATCATGTGCACCGGGATGCGGATCGTGCGGGCCTGATCGGCGATCGACCGGGTGATCGCCTGCCGGATCCACCACGTGGCATAGGTCGAGAACTTGTAGCCGCGCCGGTACTCGAACTTGTCCACGGCCTTCATCAGGCCGATGTTGCCCTCCTGGATCAGGTCCAGGAACTGCAGGCCGCGGTTCGTGTACTTCTTGGCGATGGAGATCACGAGGCGCAGGTTCGCCTCGATCATCTCCTTCTTGGCCTGCCGGGCTTCGCGCTCGCCCTTCTGGACCATGTTGACGATCCGGCGGTACTCGCCGATCTCCAAGCCCGTCTCGGAGGCGAGATCGAGGATCTGCGCGCGCAGCTCCGCCACCTGCTTCGAGCCGCGCTCGACTAGGTTCTTCCAGCCCTTGCCGCCCAGCGTGCCGACGCGCTCCATCCAGTTCGGATCGAGTTCGTAACCCTGATAGTGGCGCAGGAACTCGTCGCGGGCCACGCCGTGGCTCTCGGCGAAGCGCATCAGCCGGCCCTCGTGGCCGATCAGCTGCTTGTTGATCGAGTAGAGCTGACCGACCAGCGCCTCGATGCGGTTGTTGTTCAGCGACAGGGACTTCACGTCGGCGACGACGATGTCCTTCAGCTCGGCCTGTTTCTGATTCTGGGCCGGGGTGTTCTGCTCCCCCGCCGCCTTGCGCTCGGTGCCCTCGATCTGGAACTTGCGCAGCTTGCGGTAGTTCGCGGCGATCGCGTCGAAGGTCTCGAGGACCCGCGGCTTGATCTCGGCTTCCATGGCGGCCAGCGAGACGTTGTTCTCGAGGTCGTCCTCGTCGTCGCCGCCCTCCGGGGGCGCCGGCGGCTCGCCGTCCTCGGATCCTTCCTCGCCTTCGCCGAGCTGCGGCGCGTTCTTGCCGTCCGGCCCCGCGTAGGTCGCCTCGAGATCGATGATGTCGCGCAGGAGGACCTTGCCCTCCACGAGCTCGTCCCGCCAGATGATGATCGCCTGGAAGGTCAGCGGGCTCTCGCAGAGCCCCGCGATCATCGCCTCGCGCCCGGCCTCGATGCGCTTGGCGATGGCGATCTCGCCCTCGCGGGACAGGAGCTCCACCGAGCCCATCTCGCGCAGGTACATCCGCACCGGATCGTCGGTCCGGTCGGTCGGCTCCTTGGTGGTCGTGGCGACGGTGACGGCGCGCGCCGGCGCGACCTCGGCGACCTCGCCGCCTTCGGCCTCCTCTTCCTCGCCTTCGGCGGCCTTCTCGCCGGCCGCCTCGTCGGTCTCCTCGGCCTCGACGACGTTGATGCCCATCTCGGAGAGCTGCGACAGCACGTCCTCGAGCTGGTCCGGATCGGACTGGCCCTCAGGCAGAACCTCGTTGACCTCCTCGTAGGTCACGTAGCCGCGCTTCTTGGCGAGCTTCACCATCCGCTTGACCGAAGCATCCGTCAGGTCGAGGAGCGGCCCGTCGGTCTGCTGCTCGGGGGCAGCGTCCGTCTCGTCCCGTTCCGTTGCCTTCGTCGCCATGATCAGCCTATTGTTTCGCACGCGGCGCGTTGCGGAGGCCCCGATGGGGCCGCTCCACGCCGTCGGCGCCGCTGTATGAGATCGGCGCCGGATTGCTCCAGTCGCCTTGAGTCGTCGGTTTCCGTATGCAAGCCTGAGGCTTGACCGATTGTTAACTATGGCGAGACTCCGCCCGCCGCCACCGCCATGACACAGGGATCACGCGGCCGTCGAGTCGCTCGACACCGGTGCATCGGCCTCCGCCTCGGCGGCGATGACGGTTTCCAGCCTCGCCTTCACTTCGCAGAGCCATGCCCATCCGGCATCGGTCGGATCGTCTTCAAACGCCTGCCGTGCTTCGCGAAGTTCGCTATGTAGCGCTCCTGCCTGCCGGTGCAAGATCATCGCCTGTCTCAGGGCGTCTGCGCGGTGTGCGGGATCAGCGTGCGGGGCCAGGGTCGTGCGGTCCCGAGAGCGGGCCAGGGCGAGGATTCTCTCGGCAGCCGCAGCAAGTCCGGCGCGATTGATGCGATTCTGCAACACTTCCGGCACCGGATGCTCGTCCTCGGCGGCGCAGGCCAGGAGGACCGATAGAATCCCCCGCGCATCCGGATCCTCGAAATCGAGATCGGCGGTCTCTTCGCCGAACTCCGCGATCATCTCGGGATGGGCGAGCAGGGTGCCCACGATGACCGCCTCGCGCACCGAAGCGGCGCCCGTGAAGCCTGCCGAGGCCGTCATGGAGGGGCTCGGACTCCCGGTGATGCGCGGCGAAACGGGCTCGCCGGGCCGGGTGAAGCGCGGGCGTCCGCGCGGAGCCCCGCCGGCGGCGGCTCGCGCGCTGCGGGGTGACAGGCTCCGCAGGCGCTCCTCGATATCGTCGCGGTAATAGCGCCGCACGGTCTCGTCGCGGATCGTCGCGACGGTGGTGCGCAGGGTCTGCGTCAGGCCGGCGCGCCGCTCGGGCGTGTCGACCGGCCCCGCTTCGAGGGCGCGCCGCCACAGCAGCTCGGAGAGCGGCAACGCCGCCGTCAGCACCTGATCGATGGCCGCCGGGCCGCCCGACCGCAGCAGGTCGTCGGGATCCTGGCCGCCGGGCAGCAGCGCGATTCGGAGCGAGCGGCCGGGCGCGAGGAGCGGGAGCGCGATGTCGAGAGCCCGGAAGGCCGCCCGCTGGCCGGCCTTGTCGCCGTCGAAGCAGAGAATCGGCTCGTCGGCGTGGCGCCAGAGCAGGCCGAGCTGATCCTCCGTCAGCGCGGTGCCGAGGGGCGCCACGGTCTCGGGATGGCCGGCGAGCGTCATGGCGATGACGTCGACGTAGCCCTCGACCGCGATGATCGACCCGCGCTCGTGCGCGGCCTTCCGCGCGCCGTGGAGGTTGTAGAGCGTGCGGCCCTTGTGGAAGAGCGGCGTCTCGGGGGAATTCAGATATTTGGCGCGCACCTCCTTGGCGAGGGCCCGCCCGCCGAAGGCCACGACCCGGCCGCGTGTGTCGGTGATCGGGAACATCACCCGGTCGCGGAAATAATCGTACGGGACCGAGACGCCCTCCCCGGCCGCGATGAGGCCGAGTTCGACCATCAGCGCCTTGTCGACCCCCTGCCCGGCGAGGTGGTCGCGCAGGGCGTAACGATCGTTCGGCGCGTAGCCGAGGCGGAAGGCTCGCTGCGTCTCGTCCTTGAGCCCGCGGCGTTCGAGATACGCGCGGGCCTCGCTGCCCTGGCCCGCGAGAAGCCGGTCCTCGAACCAGCGCGCGGCCATCTCCATGACCTCGATCGCCCCGGCGCGCTTGCGTTCGCTGGCGCGGTTGTCCTCGGTGGGGGCCGGCAGGCTGACGCCGGCCTCGCCCGCCAGCCGCTCGACCGCCTCGGGGAAGCTGAGACCCTCCGTCTCCATGAGGAAGGTGAAGATGTCGCCGTGCTTGGAGGACGAGAAGCAGTGATAGAACTGCTTCTGGTCGTTCACGTAGAAGGACGGCGTCTTCTCGGCGTTGAACGGCGACAGGCCGCGCCACTCGCGGCCGGCCTTCTTCAACTGCACGCGGCGGCCGACCACCGACGAGGCCGGCAGCCGGGAGCGGATCTCTTCCAGGATGTGGGGCGGATAGCGCACGGGGCCTGGGATGGGTTGCGTGAACCCGCACCTATAGCGCGTGAGGCGTAACGGAGTCCCTCACGCGCTCGAAATCCGGTGGAGGATTGCGGGGAGAGGCTCAGCCCTTCGCGGCCAGCGCCGCCTTCACCAGACCGCTCGCCTTGCCGAAATCCATCCGGCCCGCGAAGGTCCCCTTCAGGGCGCCGATCACCTTGCCCATGTCCTTGGGCCCGGCCGCGCCGGTCTCGACGATCGCCGCCTCGACGGCCGCCTTCATCTCGGCCTCGTCCATCTGCTTCGGCAGGAAGCTCTCGATGATGGCGATCTCGGCGCGCTCGTTGGCGGCGAGTTCCGGGCGGCCGCCCTGCTCGTAGACCGACGCCGATTCGGTGCGCTGCTTGATCATCTTCTGGAGCAGCGACAGGATCTCCTCGTCGGAGGCCGGCTCCTTGCCGAGACCCCGCGCCTCGATATCCTTGTCCTTGAGGGCGGCCTGGATCATGCGGACGGTGGCGAGCCTTTCCTTGTCGCCGGCCTTCATGGCCTCCTTCATCTCGGTGGTGAAGCGCGCGCGCAGCATCTCGGTGAACCTTCCAACGGTCGAAGCGGGGGACTGGCCTGCGGTTTGCGGGTGTTGAGCCCTGCGGGCGCCGGGACCACATTGACCCCATCGCGGGCCGCTCGCTAAGAGCGCCGCACACGATCATGCTGCAAGCCGAGAGCGCCGCAACCCGGTGCCCGCCTTCGGCCGGACATAAGCGAGACTCAGCCCATGCTGCAAGACGCCGCCGCGCATGCCCCCGAGACTCGGGCGCCCGAGCCCTGGGCCGAGCCCGTCGCGACAGCTTTGCTGGTGCTGGCTGACGGCACCATCCTGGAGGGCTTCGGCATCGGTCAGACCGGCGTGGCCGACGGCGAGGTCTGCTTCAACACCGCGATGACCGGCTACCAGGAGATCCTGACGGACCCCTCCTATGCCGGCCAGATCGTCACCTTCACCTTCCCGCATATCGGCAATGTCGGCACCAACGACGAGGATCTGGAGAGCCTGGAGGCGGCACCGGCCTCGGGCGTGCGCGGCACGGTGATCGCCTCGGCGGTGACGAAGCCGTCGAACTGGCGCTCGTCGTCGCATCTCGACGGCTGGCTCAAGGCCCGTGGCATCGTCGGCATCACCGGCGTCGACACCCGGGCGCTCACCGCCCGCATCCGCGACCAGGGCATGCCGAACGCGGTGATCGCCAACGATCCCGAGGGCAAGTTCGACCGCGAGGCCCTGAAGGCCCGGGCGGCGGCCCTCGCCCCCATGGAAGGGCTCGACCTCGTGCCGCCGGTGACCAGCCGCGCACCGTCTGAATGGTCGGAGACCGTGTGGGCGCTCGGCAACGGCTACGGCAAGCGCGCGCCCGGCGAGGGCCTCAAGGTCGTGGCCATCGATTACGGCGTGAAGCGCAACATCCTGCGCCTCCTCGCCCAGGCCGGTTGCGATGTCACCGTGGTTCCGGCCACCACCGCGGCGGAGGAAATCCTGGCGCTGAAGCCGGACGGCGTGTTCCTGTCGAACGGCCCCGGCGATCCGGCGGCGACCGGCGCCTATGCGGTCCCGGTGATTCGCAAGCTCCTGGACGCGAAGGTGCCGACCTTCGGCATCTGTCTCGGCCACCAGCTCATGGGCCTCGCCCTCGGCGGCCGGACCGTGAAGATGGGCCAGGGCCACCACGGCGCGAACCATCCGGTGAAGGACAAGACCACCGGCAAGGTCGAGATCGTCTCGATGAACCACGGCTTCGCGGTCGATCCGAACAGCCTGCCGGAGACGGCCGTGGAAACCCACGTGTCGCTGTTCGACGGCTCGAATTGCGGCCTGACGCTCACCGACCGCCCGGCCTTCTCGGTGCAGCACCACCCGGAAGCCTCCCCGGGCCCGCGCGACAGCCACTACCTGTTCGAGCGTTTCGTGACGCTGATGCGCTCCGGCACGCCGGAGACCGCCAAGGGCGCCTGAGACCGGATCCGAGCCCGCGTTGCTCCCGCGGCCCGATCCCAATCGGGCCGCGGCGGGGCCATAAAATCCGCCAGATCGGGCAGCTTAAGAGAGCCCACGACGGCCCCTGAACGGCGGCGCATCCGCGTCCCGCGCATTCGGCCCGTCGCAGGGGATTGCCGGATGACCATCGACGAGGCGCGCGACGATTTCTCCCGCCTGCATCGCAGTTTCACGTTCCACCTTGGCGTCGCCGTGGGTCTGTCCTGGCTGACCGCCGTCTATGCCGCCTTCTACGCCCCCTGGGTGCGCAACATCCGAGCCCTCATCGATCCGACGGGCGGGCTCGACCGCGTCGAGAGCACGGTGTCCTACCTGTTCGCCTTGCCGGCGGTCCTCGCCCTCGCCTGGGTTTCTCTCTACTTCGGCCGCGAGGCGCTGCGCCGCGCGCAGACGCTCTCGAACGTCGCCGTCGAGTTCGCGGCCGCCGCCGTGGTGGCCTTCGGGGTTTTCTATCTCTCGATCGACCGGGCCGTCGCGGCGCTTCACGCCGGCCTCTGAGTCGGGACGGGGCGGCCTGGCGCCACCCCGTTTGCCTACTCGACCTTCGCGAACAGCGGTTCGAAGCGCTTGGCGGCCAGCTTGTTCTGCGGGACCGCCTTGGCCGCCTCCAGATTGTCGGGCTTGTCGCCGACCTGGACCAGGCCGACCATGCCCATGATGTAGTGCGGCGAGCACTTGATTCCGTAGAGGCCGGGCTTGTCGAAGGTCACGGTCTCCTCCTTGCCGACCACCGTCTTGAACGGCGCTGCCCCCTCGGGTGCCATGCCCTTGATCAGCTCGGCATTGTGCCCCTTGTCGGCCGGCACGAACCGCACCGTGTCGCCGGGCTGGATTTTCACGTAGGCCGGGTCGAAGACCATCATCCCGCCCGGACCGCTGTTCAGGGTCTTGATGGCGACTTCCGAAGCGTTCGCGCCCAGGATCGATCCGATCAGAAGCATTGCGGAAATAGGGGCTGGCCAGAGCATCTTCGGTCTCGACTCGTTGTGGTATCGATCGACGGATCGGCCGATCGATCGAGGCCTACAAATCGCTCCGGAACCCAGCAAGAAATCTTCCCGCGCGGGCGTTCATTTATAAGAGCTCCAATTCGGCCGACCGGCGTCGCATCCATGCGTCGAACGCACCGTGAGGATGCGCGGTTGTCCCGGCCTTCCAATGCGCCCGTGGCCCGTGTAAACGCGGGGCTCAACGACAATCCCGCCACGCGCGTCCGGGAGCAGGGCTGAAGTCAGCCCTGCCCGATCGGGCGCGCTTGGCCCGACAAGGCCGCAGATGCCCAAACGCACCGACATCTCCTCGATCCTGATCATCGGTGCGGGTCCGATCATCATTGGACAGGCCTGCGAGTTCGATTACTCCGGCACCCAGGCCTGCAAGGCGCTGCGCGAAGAGGGCTACCGGATCGTCCTGGTGAACTCGAACCCCGCGACCATCATGACCGATCCGGACATGGCGGACGCGACCTATGTCGAGCCGATCACCCCCGAGATCGTCGCCAAGATCATCGAGAAGGAGCGCCCCGACGCGATCCTCCCGACGATGGGCGGCCAGACGGCGCTGAACTGCGCCCTGTCGCTCCAGAAGATGGGCGTGCTGGCGAAGTACGGCGTGCAGATGATCGGCGCCACCGCGGAGGCGATCGACAAGGCCGAGGACAGGAGCCTGTTCCGCGACGCCATGACCAAGATCGGGCTCGACACCCCGAAATCGGCGCTGGCCAACGCCTCAACGGCCAAGAAGGCCGACCGGCAGGCCTACCTCGCCGAGATCGCCCGCATCGAAGCCGCCAACGCGGAGCCGGAGGCGCGGCAGAAGGCGCTGGCCGCCTTCGAGAAGAGCTGGGCCGCGGGCGAGACCGACCGGCGCAAGCGCTACGGCGAGCATGCGATCGGGCAGGCGCTGATGGCGCTGGCCGAGGTCGGACTGCCGGCGATCATCCGCCCGTCCTTCACCATGGGCGGCACCGGCGGCGGCATCGCCTACAACCGCGAGGAGTTCCTCGACATCGTCGAGCGCGGCATCGACGCGTCTCCGACCAACGAGGTGCTCATCGAGGAGAGCGTGCTCGGCTGGAAGGAGTACGAGATGGAGGTCGTTCGGGATAAGAACGACAACTGCATCATCGTCTGCTCCATCGAGAACATCGACCCGATGGGCGTCCATACCGGCGATTCGATCACCGTCGCCCCGGCGCTGACGCTCACCGACAAGGAATACCAAGTGATGCGCGACGCATCGCTGGCGGTGCTCCGCGAGATCGGTGTCGAGACCGGCGGCTCCAACGTGCAGTTCGCGATCAACCCCGAGAATGGGCGCATGATCGTGATCGAGATGAATCCGCGGGTGTCGCGCTCCTCGGCGCTGGCCTCGAAGGCCACCGGCTTCCCGATCGCCAAGGTCGCCGCCAAGCTCGCGGTCGGCTACACGCTCGACGAGATCGCCAACGACATCACCGGCGGCGCGACCCCGGCCTCGTTCGAGCCGACGATCGACTACGTCGTCACCAAGATCCCGCGCTTCGCCTTCGAGAAGTTCCCGGGCGCCGAGCCGACGCTGACCACCGCCATGAAGTCGGTGGGCGAGGCCATGGCGATCGGCCGCTGCTTCGCCGAATCGCTCCAGAAGGCCCTGCGCTCCCTGGAGACGGGGCTGACCGGCCTCGACGACATCGAGATCGAGGGCCTCGGCAAGGGCGACGACCACAACGCCATCAAGGCGGCGATCGGCACGCCGACCCCGGACCGGCTTCTCAAGGTCGCGCAGGCCCTGCGGCTGGGTGTGAGCCACGAGCAGGTCTATGCCTCGTGCAAGATCGATCCGTGGTTCCTGGAGCAGCTGCAGGCGATCATCGACCTGGAGAACCGGGTGAAGGCGCACGGCCTGCCGAAGACCCCCGGCGCCTTCCGCCAGCTTAAGGCCGCCGGTTTCTCGGATGCGCGCCTCGCCGTCCTCGCCAAGACCGACGAGGCCGCGGTCAGCGCGGCGCGGCGTGCGCTGTCCGTGCGCCCGGTCTTCAAGCGCATCGACACCTGCGCGGCCGAGTTCAAGTCGCCCACCGCCTACATGTACTCCACCTACGTGGCGCCCTTCGCGGGCGCGGTGGTGGACGAGGCGCAACCCTCGGACCGCAAGAAGGTCGTGATCCTCGGCGGCGGCCCGAACCGGATCGGCCAGGGCATCGAGTTCGACTATTGCTGCTGCCACGCCTGCTACGCGCTGTCGGAGGTGGGCTACGAGACCATCATGGTCAACTGCAACCCGGAGACGGTCTCCACCGACTACGACACGTCGGACCGGCTCTATTTCGAGCCGCTCACCGCCGAGGACGTGCTGGAGATCATCGAGACCGAGAAGCAGGCCGGCACGCTGCACGGCGTCATCGTGCAGTTCGGCGGCCAGACCCCGCTGAAGCTCGCCCGGGCCCTTGAGGCCGCCGGGGTGCCGATCCTCGGCACCTCGCCCGACGCCATCGACCTCGCGGAGGACCGCGACCAGTTCAAGCGGCTGCTGGACAAGCTCGGGATGAAGCAGCCGAAGAACGGCATCGCCTATTCGGTGGAGCAGAGCCGGCTCGTGGCGGCCGATCTCGGCCTGCCCTTCGTGGTGCGCCCGAGCTACGTGCTCGGCGGCCGCGCCATGGCGATCATCCGCGACGAGACGCAGTTCGCCGACTACCTCCTCGATACCCTGCCGAGCCTGATCCCCTCAGAGGTCAAGGCCCGGTACCCGAACGACAAGACCGGCCAGATCAACACGGTGCTGGGCAAGAACCCGCTCCTGTTCGACCGCTACCTGTCGGATGCGGTCGAGGTCGATGTCGACGCGGTCTGCGACGGCAAGGACGTGTTCATCGCCGGCATCATGGAGCACATCGAGGAGGCCGGCATCCATTCCGGCGACTCGGCCTGCTCCCTGCCGCCGCGCTCCCTCTCGCCCGAGATCATGGACGAGCTGGAGCGGCAGACCAAGGCGATGGCGCTGGCGCTCAACGTCGTCGGCCTGATGAACGTGCAGTACGCCATCAAGGACGGCGTCATCTACGTGCTGGAGGTGAATCCGCGCGCCTCGCGCACCGTACCATTCGTCGCCAAGGTCATCGGCGAGCCGATCGCCAAGATCGCGGCCCGGCTCATGGCGGGCGAGGCGCTGTCCACCTTCGGCCTGAAGCCGAAGACCCTGCCGCACATCGCCGTCAAGGAAGCGGTCTTCCCGTTCGCCCGCTTCCCCGGCGTCGACGTGCTCCTCGGTCCGGAGATGCGCTCCACCGGCGAGGTGATCGGGCTCGATACCAGCTTCGGCGTGGCCTTCGCCAAGAGCCAGCTCGGTTCGGGCACGCAGGTCCCGAAGGCGGGCGCCGTGTTCGTCTCGGTGCGGGATGCCGACAAGGCCCGCATCCTGCCGACCATGAAGCTCCTGTCCGATCTCGGCTTCACCATCCTGGCCACGGGCGGCACGCAGCGCTATCTGGTCGAGAACGGCGTTCCGGCCGAGCGGATCAACAAGGTCCTCGAAGGCCGGCCGCACGTGGTCGACGCGATCAAGAACGGCGGCATCCACCTCGTGCTGAACACCACCGAGGGGGCCGGCGCCCTCTCGGACTCGCGCTCGCTCCGGCGCGCGGCCCTCTTGCATAAGGTGCCGTATTACACCACTCTAGCCGGCGCGATGGCCGCGGCCGAGGGGATCAAGGCCTATCTAGAAGGCGATCTCAAGGTCCGCGCGTTGCAGGAATACTTCGCGGCCTGAACCTGAGGGTTCCGCTGACTTTATCTCGTGGCCCGGAGAGAGTGCTCCACTCTCGGCCGGGCCTCTTCATTGTGGCGCGAGACGATGACGATAGACAAGGTTCCGATCACGGTGCGCGGCTTCGCAGCCCTCGAAGAGGAGCTGAAGCACCGGCAGCAGGTGGAGCGTCAGCGCATCATCCAGGCGATCGCCGAGGCCCGTGCCCTGGGCGACCTGTCGGAAAATGCCGAATATCACGCCGCCAAGGAGGCGCAGTCCCATAACGAGGGACGCGTGATGGAGCTGGAGAGCATGATCGCGCGGGCCGAGATCATCGACGTCACCAAGCTCTCGGGCAACAAGATCAAGTTCGGCGCCACCGTGAAGCTCGTCGACGAGGACACGGAAGAGGAGAAGACCTACCAGATCGTCGGCGAGCCGGAAGCCGACGTGCGCTCCGGGCGCGTGTCGATCACGTCCCCGATCGCCCGCGCCCTGATCGGCAAGGGCGTCGGCGACACCGTCGAAGTCACCACCCCCGGTGGCGGCAAGTCCTACGAGGTCGTCGCCGTCCAGTACGGCGGCTGAGGCATGCGCCCGCGTTCCTGGGGCTGGCTTGCCGGCCTGATTCTCGGTGTCGTCGCGGGATCCGCGGCGGCAGGCGATTTTCCCGCCACCGCCGTCTTCTCCGACATCCGGGTCGATGTGCGGCCGCTCGTGGACAAGGGCGCAGGCCTGCAGGCCGAGGCGCTGGCTTCCGATCTCACATCGGCCCTGCGGAAGAATTTCGCCGGTCGCATCGGCGGCCGCGGGCCGCGCCTCGTCGTGGTCGTCACCAGTCTGTCGCTGCGCCCCTATGTCGGCAGTGGCGACCGGCCCGGCTTCGGCAGCAATTTCCAGACCGACTACATGGAGGGCGAAGCCCTGCTGGTCGGGCCCAAGGGCCAAGTGCTGGGACGCTATCCGCAGATGACCGCGACGCCGTCCAGCTACGGGGGCGCGTGGTACGATCCGCAATTCGAGCAACGCCGGCTGGCCGCGATCGCCGACATTTATGCCCAGTGGCTCGCCCGCGACCTGCCGCGGGATTAGAGAAGGGCCGTCCGCCCCGGCCCGCGGCGTAGGGCGTTTCCGGTGAGGAGCATGGCAAGCATCGACGTGACGGAGTCGCAGACCGCGCCGCTCAGCCGCTTGGACTCGCGGCCCGGGCGCCTGCCCGAACTCGCCCGCGCCCGCGCCTGGATCGTCACCGACGGCAAGGCCGGCGACGAGAACCAGTGCGTCGGCATCGCCGAGACCCTGGGGCTCGCCTTCGAGACCCGTAAGGTGCCCGCCTCCGGACCGTTCGGGTGGATGGCACCGTGGGGGCCGATCGACCCCCGCGAGGGCCCGCGCCGGCGCGCCGGCGCCCTGTCGGGCCCCTACCCCGACATCCTGATCGCGTCCGGGCGCCGGTCCGTGCCCTACCTGCGGGCGGTGCGCCGCGCCACGGGTGGCCGGACCTTCACGGCCTTCCTGAAGGATCCGCGGATGGGCGCGGACAGCGCCGACTTCATCTGGGTGCCGGATTACGACGACCTGCGCGGCCCGAACGTCTTCACGACCCTCACGGCTCCGCATCTCGTCACGGCCGCGCGACTGGCCGCCGCCCGGGCCCACCCGGATCCGCGCCTCGCGCGCCTCGACGGTCCGCGGGTGGCGGTCCTGGTCGGCGGCGACAGCCGGCATCTGAGCTACCGCAAGACCGACATGATCCGTCTCGTGGAGGATCTGCGCGGGCTGGCGGCGCAGGGCTGCCGGCTCATGGTGACGATTTCCCGCCGGACGCCCAACCCGCTCCGCGAAGCCGTGAAGGCCCTTGCGGCAGAGACCGGCGGCTTCCTCTGGGACGGGTCCGGCGACAATCCCTACGTCGCCATGCTGGCGCTCGCCGAGGCGATCGTGGTCACCTCCGACTCGGCCAACATGGTGAGCGAAGCGGTGGCGACCGGCGCGCCGGTCCTGCTGTTCGACCTGCCGCGCACCTATATTCGGCATCGGCGGATGTTCGCCGGGCTTGCCATCGCCGGAGCGCTGCGGCCGTTCACCGGTCAGTTGGCGGAGCTGACGTACAAGCCGATCGACGCGACGCCGGTGATCGCTCAGGCGCTCGCCGACGTCTATGCCGCACGACGCGCGGCCGGACCGGCCTGAGGAGGCCGAAACAGATGGCCCACACGTACGCCAAACGCGTGATCGTCGGCTCCGGGCACGCCGCCGGCACGGTGGGCTTCTGTCCCGCCCGGGCCGACATGAAGCCCATCCCCGCGCCGCCCATTCAGCCGGCCACGGCGATCGGCGACGGGTCTTTGCCCATGCGCCACGGTGGCTCCCGGAGCGAGACGCCCGGCACCGCCGGAATCCGAGACCCCGAACGTGCTCGTGACGATCTCCGAACCGCTGGCGTCCCGGATGTGTGTGGATCCTAACACCTGCCCGGCGAACGATGATCGTCCGCGGCCCGTGCTTGAAGCTGCGGCGTAGAGCACATTCAAGACATCTCCGCTCCCTCGCTACGTCCAGGCTCGCCATGACCACTCACAAGACGAAGGTCCTCATCATCGGGGCCGGACCGGCCGGCTACACCGCGGGCATCTACGCCGCCCGGGCCAACATGAAGCCCATCCTGGTGACGGGCATCCAGCCCGGCGGCCAGCTGACGATCACCACGGACGTGGAGAATTATCCGGGCTTCGCGACCGCCGTTCAGGGGCCCGACCTGATGGAGCAGATGCGCCTGCAGGCCGAGCACGTCGGTACCCGGATCCTCTCCGACACCATCGTGTCGGTCGACTTGTCTCAGCGCCCCTTCGTGGCCAAGGGGGATGGCGGCGACACCTACGTCGCCGATACCCTGATCGCCGCCACGGGCGCCCAGGCCCGCTGGCTCGGCCTGCCCTCCGAGATCGAGTTCAACGGGGCAGGCGTGTCGGCCTGCGCGACGTGCGACGGGTTCTTCTATCGCGGCAAGGAGGTCGTCGTGATTGGCGGCGGCAACACCGCCGTCGAGGAAGCCCTGTACCTCGCCAACCTGGCCTCGAAGGTCACCGTCATCCACAGGCGCGACCGCTTCAGGGCGGAGCCGATCCTGCAGGATCGGCTGTTCGCCCATCCGAAGATCGCGGTCATCTGGAACCATGTGGTCGAGGAGGTCCTCGGCCGAAGGGAGCCGGTGAAGGCCGTCACCGGCGTGCGGTTGCGCGACACCGGCAGCGGCGCCACGCGGGACGTGCCTGCAGACGGCCTTTTCGTCGCCATCGGTCACGACCCGGCGACGAAGCTCTTCGCTGGCCAACTCGAACTGCTGGAGGGCGGCTACATCAAGATCGTGCCGGGCACGACGCGGACCAGCGTCGAGGGCGTCTACGCCGCCGGCGATTGCGCCGAGTTCGTCTACCGGCAGGCGGTGGTCGCCGCCGGCATGGGCTGCATGGCGGCACTCGAGGCGGAGAAATTCCTCGCCGAGCACTCCCCGGACCCGAAGGTCAGGACCGAGGAGTTGCAGGAGCCGGAGATGATCGGCGCCTACGACTAGGCGAGCGGACGCGCGCCCTGCATCCAGCGCCGCACTGACGTGGCGGCGCCGGGCTTCGACGCGCTGGAGGTCACGACCCTGGCGCGCGCATGGCCCGGCGGCCCCATCCTCTGGCTCTTGCCCCAGGGTACCAGCCCGTCCTTTCTTGCCTGGAGCGGCCTCAAAACGCTCCTCGGCACCGCGCAAGCCGACCTTTACGGCTCGAAGCGTTCCCGGAACGGCGTGCCTCGCCTCCACGACACCGACAGGTCCCCGAGGACCGAACTTGGCCGGAGGCGGTCAGTCCGCCTCGGCCGTCGGGTGTGGGTAAGCGGACGTTCTGCGGGCGTCGGAAGAAGGTCTCGAAGCGATCCGAGGCCGCTCGCCCAGATCGCCAACCTGGAGATCCGCAATGCGGACGCGGTGCTCGAGACCGACATCCGCGTGCCGGGTGAAGTCCCCGACGGCAAGCCTCCGCCGGACATCCACGCGCCGATCGTCCCCGAACGCACCGCGATCGAGGCGAAACGTTCGCCAGCTATTGCATAGCTAGCGCCCGCGCTGGGGCAGAGAACGCGACAGCCGATCCCTTCAAAAATGATACTAAACATCTAAATTGAACATGGTCGCGGCGCACTGAGGATCCGGGGATGCCGAGAGTTTCGCAGGAGCAGGCCAAACTCAACCGCCAGCGTGTGGTCGAGGTCGCGGCGACCCTGTTTCGTGAGCGGGGGCTCCATGGCGTCGGCGTCGCCGATATCATGGGTGCCGCGGGGCTCACCCATGGCGGTTTCTATGGCCAATTCGCCAACAAGGACGCGCTGGCGGCCGAAGCCTTCGAGACCGCGCTGACCGACAATGGACGGGGACAGTTGGACAGCCTCGTGTCCAACTATCTGTCGATCGCCCATGTGCGCGCCCCCGGGATGGGCTGTCCCGTCGCTGCGCTCGCCAACGACGTCGCACGGGAAGCCCCGGACAGCCCGGTCCGATCCCGCTTCACGCGAGGCGTGCGCGGGATGGTGGACCTGATGGCGGCCCTCGTGCCCAAGACGCCGAAACAGAAGAGGCGGCAGCGTGCGCTGTCCTCGCTCGCGACGCTGGTCGGTGCCGTCGTCCTGGCTCGCGCGGTCGACGACGAAGCGCTGGCCGAGGAGATACTGGGGGCAGCTCGCGTCTCGCTGGGTGCCGAAGTGTCCGAACGGGATACGGCGGCGGGACCCTCCAACAGCGGATAGGGGCGCGCCTCCGCGGCGACAGGGCACGCTTTCCCCTTGTCATTATAGATTATGATCATAATCTATATGGGGAGCGGTTGCGACGCAGGCCGCGTCGGAAGGAGACCATCGTGCAGCAGAGCGAAACCAGGATCGCGGTCGTGACAGGGGCCGCTTCGGGCATCGGCCTCGAGACAGCGAGAGCTTTGAAGGCCGCGGGCTACCGGGTGTTCGGCACAAGCCGAACGGTCGATCGTGTCGTGGAAGGCGGCATCACGATGCTGCCCTGCGACATCACCTCGGACGCTTCGGTCGCGGGTGCTGTCGAGGCGATCTTCGCCCGGACGGGGCGGATCGATGTGCTGGTCAACAACGCCGGCTTCGGCATCAGCGGCGGCGCGGAGGAATCCACCACCGCGCAGGCGCAGGCCCTGTTCGACGTCAACCTGTTCGGCGCCATCCGCATGACCCGCGCGGTCCTGCCCCTAATGCGGGCAAGCGGTGGCGGTCGCATCGTCAACATCAGCTCAGCCTTCGGGCTCGTCCCGGCCCCGTACATGGCGCTCTACGCCGCGAGCAAGCATGCGCTCGAAGGCTATTCCGAATCCCTCGACCACGAGGTCAGGACCCAGGGCATCCGGGTCGTCCTCGTCGAGCCCGCCTATACCCGCACGGCCTTCGACCGGAACCTCGTCACGCCGGATGCGCCGCTCGCCGTCTACGACGCCGCGCGCGCCGGCCAGGAGCGGCTGATGCGCGACGTCATGGTGGTTGCCGACGCGCCGGGGATGGTGGCCGAGAGGGTCGTGACGGCGGCGACCGCGGCGGTACCGAAGAGCCGGTACACCGCCGGCAAGATGGCCCGGCGGGTCAGCCTGCTGCGTCGTTTCGTGCCCGCAAGCGCCTTCGATAAAAGCTTTCGCAAGCAGATGCGGCTCCCGCAATGACAGGGGGAGCACCTCCGCTCGGACGGCAGCGCGCGGTGCCGCCGGACAGGGCGGGCGAGACGGCGCTCTTCGCCGCCGGCAAGGGCTGACGGGCGGCGCCGGAGGCCGAGACATTCCTCGCCAGCCGCACGATCGGCGAGAGCCCGGTCCAGGCCGGCGCAGCGGAATGCCGGCGGCACCGGCCGCGGCGCTTCGCCCGCAGCGCCCACCATTTCAACAACTTCCCGCCTTCGCCGCTTGCGTCGCATCATGCGCTGTGTGCATAGGAGTGCTGACTGCGCCGGGATGCACCGATTGCATGCCCGCGCGGTGCCGCGATCGGTCATCCGCCCTCGGCGCCGCGCAGTTCGCCCGGTGATCTGCCCGCCGCCTCGTGCCCATCCTGACCCGGGCGCGACCCGCGGGCGCGCGCTGGTAGGGGTTCTTGCCTTGGACTGGGATAAGATCCGGATCTTCCTCAACGTCGCGGAGGCGGGGAGCTTCACCAAGGCGGGTGACGATATCGGGCTCAGCCAATCGGCGGTGAGCCGCCAGATCAGCGCCTTGGAGCGCGAGCTGAAGGCGCCTCTGTTCCACCGCCATGCCCGCGGCCTGCTGCTGACCGAACAGGGCGATCTCCTGTTCCGCGCCGCCCGGGACATGAAGCTGCGCCTGGAGAATACCCGCGCCCGGCTCGTGGAAACCTCCGAGCGTCCGACCGGCGATCTCAAGGTCACCACCACGGTGGGCCTCGGCACCTCCTGGCTGTCGCAGCGGGTGGGCGAGTTTCTCGACCTCTACCCGGACGTGCGCATCGAGCTGATCCTCACCAACGAGGAACTCGATCTCGCCATGCGCGAGGCCGATGTGGCGATCCGCATGCGGCGGCCGGCCCAGCCGGACCTGATCCAGCGTCGGCTGTTCACCGTGCACTACCATGCCTTCGCGAGCCCGGATTACGTCAAGCGCTTCGGTGAGCCCAAGACCATCGAAGAACTCGACGATCATCGCCTCGTCTCGTTCGGCGGAAACGAGCCGTCGTACCTGCTCGCGGCCCACTGGCTGGCGGATGCCGGCCGCGATGGCCGGGACCGGCGTCAGGTCCACCTGACCGTGAACAACATCGGCGCCCTCCAGCGCGCGATGGAGGCGGGAGCCGGGATCGGGATTCTGCCCGACTACGCGGTGGATGGCGGCCAGCAGCTCGTGCAGGTGCTGCGCGAGACCGAGATGCCGAGCCTCGAGAGCTACCTCGTCTATGCCGAGGAGATGCGCTCGGTCGCCCGGGTCCAGGCGTTCCGCGACTTCCTGGTCTCCAAGGCGCAGCGCTGGACCTACTGAGCATCCGATGCTTGAGTCGCGTCTTCTCACGGAGACGATTCGATGCGCGCTGCCCTCTACGCTCTGATCCTCGTCGCGGGTTCGACCAACGCGATGGCGGATGACTGCGCGGAAGCTTGGTACCAGCGCAACCTGATCTACAAGCAGGCCGGCTATTGTTTCAGCACGCCACGGGCGATCCGGACCTTCGGCAATACCGATTGCCGGTACGACGCCATGGACCGCATACCGCTCTCGCGCCAGGAACAGGCGACGGTGGCGGAGCTGCAGGCCTTCGAGCGCGCCCATGGCTGCCCGCGCTAGCGTGCGCGCCGCCGCAGTGGACGCCGATACCGCGTACAGACGCGTGACGACAAAGAACTGAAGCCCCGCCCGGTGGGGCGAGGCTCGGGCGGGTTTGCCTCGGCGGGTGTCGCCGAGCAGCCCCTCACACGAACAGCCGTTCGCCTTCGAGGCCCTTGTAGAGGCTGGCGACCTGCTCGCCGTAGCCGTTGTAAATCAGCGTCGGCACCCGCTGGTCGGTCCCCAGAACCCGCTCCGTGGCCTGGCTCCAGCGCGGATGCGGCACGGCCGGGTTCACGTTGGCCCAGAAGCCGTACTCGGAGGCCTGCAGCCCCTCCCAGAAGGTCTTCGGCCGGTCGGCGGTGAAAGAGATCTTCACCAGCGACTTGGCCGACTTGAACCCGTATTTCCACGGCACCGCGACGCGGATCGGCGCCCCGAACTGGTTGGGCAGCGGCTTGCCGTAGACCCCCGTCACCATGAAGGCGAGGTCGTTGCCGGCCTCGGCCAATGTCAGGCCCTCCGTGTAGGGCCAGGGATAGAAGAAGGCCCGCTGGCCGGGGGCCATCGCCTTGTCCATGAAGGTCTCGAAGCGGATGTACTTCGCGCCCGAGGCGGGCTTGGCGAGCGCCACGAGCTTCGCCAGCGGGAAGCCTGTCCAGGGCACCGCCATGGACCACGCCTCGACGCAGCGGTGGCGGTAGAGCCGCTCCTCCAGACCCACCTTCCGGATCAGGTCGTCGACGCCGATCTCGAACGGCTTCTCCACGAGGCCGTCGATCTTCAGGGTCCAGGGTTGCGTCTTGAGGGCGTTGGCTGCCGGTAGCACGGTCTTCGACGTGCCGAACTCGTAGAAATTGTTGTAGTCGGCGCTGAAGCGCTCGGGCGTCAGGGGCCGGTCGAGGGTGTAGGCCGGGTTCTGGGGCGCCGGATAGAGCGACGGGTCGCCTGCGGCCGCCAGGGCCTGACGGGGGCCGAGGAGCGAGCCGGCCGCGAGCCCGGCCGCACCGCCGATCAGGGCCCGCCGGTTGATGAAGACGGCCTCCGGCGTCGCCAGATGCTCCGGAATCTCCCAACCGCGCTTGCGCTTGATCAACATGGCCGTCTCCTTGGATGTCCTGCGCGCACAACCCACAGATCGGCCGCAGCCGACAGGGGCGCAAGCGCCGCAGCCTCACCTTTCGGCGACCCGCATCCCGGCGTTACGCCGCAGGTGAGCGGCACCTGGACGCAGGCGGGCGCTCGACGATCGGCCGAGCTCAGGCCGGCGGAGTCTCGTCGCGGAGCATCCGCCGCAGCACCTTGCCGACATTGGTCTTGGGCAGCGTCTCGTGGAACACCACGCGGCGGGGCACCTTGTAGCCGGTGAGCTGGGTGCGCGCATACGCCCGCAGGGCCTCGGGGGAGACCGACGGATCCTTCAGGACCACGTGGGCCACCACCATCTCGCCGGTTTCCTCGCTCGGTGCGCCGACCACCGCGCATTCGAGCACGGCGGGGTGGGCCGCCAGGACGTCCTCGACCTCGTTGGGATAGACGTTGAAGCCGGAGACCAGGATCATGTCCTTCATCCGGTCGACGATCCGGATCTGGCCGTCCGCCTGCAGGATCGCCACGTCGCCCGTCCGGAAGAACCCGTCCGCCGTCATCGCCCGGGCCGTCTCCTCCGGTCGGTTCCAGTAGCCGCGCATCACCTGCGGGCCGCGCACGCAGATCTCGCCGGGCTGCCCGATCGGGACCGGTTCGCCGGCGACGTCGCGGATCGAGACCTCGGTGGAGGGCAGCGGGTAGCCGATCGTGCCGGAGAAATCCCGCATCCCGTGCGGATTGACGCACACGACCGGGGAGGTCTCGGACAGGCCGTAGCCCTCGATGATCGTGTTGCCGGTCAGCGCCTTCCAGCGCTCGGCGACCGCCCGCTGCACGGCGGTCCCGCCGCCGACCACGAAGTCGAGGTTGGCGAAATCCACCGTGCCGATCTTCGGGTGGTTGATCAGCACGTTGAACAGGGTGTTCACGCCCATCAGGTGGGTGAAGCGGGTGCGGCTCAGCGTCTTGACCATGCCGTCGCAATCGCGCGGATTGGGGATCAGGAGGCAGGATCCGCCGCTGCGCATGAACTGGAAGAAGCACGCCGTGAGCGCGAAGATGTGGTAGAGCGGCAGGGCCGTGACCACGCAGCGCGGGACGCTCGGATCCTTCGAGTTGAACCAGAGCTGCGACTGCTCGACATTCGCCATGATGTTGCGGTGGCTCAGCATCGCCGCCTTGGCGATGCCCGTGGTGCCGCCGGTATATTGCAGGAAGGCGAGGTCCTCCGGTTCGACCCGGACCGTCGCCCGCGGCATCGACCGGCCCCGGCGCAGGACGGTGGCGAAGGGGATCGCGAGGCCCTCCGGAAGGCGGAACGGCGGCACGGCCTTGCGCACATGCCGGCTGGCGAGCGTGATCACGTGGCCCTTGAGCCCGAGCCCGTCGCCCGGGCCCACGAGGACGACCCGCTCCAGGGCGACGTCCGGCAGGGCTGCCGCGACCGTGGCGCCGAAATTCTCCAGGACGATCAGGATCCGCGCACCGGAATCGTTGATCTGCTGCGCGCATTCCCGGGGTGTGTAGAGAGGGTTGGTGTTGACCACCGTCCCGCCCGCAAGGAGAACGCCGAAGATCGCGACCGCATAGGCCGGGACGTTCGGCAGCATGATCGCAACACGGTCGCCCTTTGCCAGCCCCTGTCCGCGCAGCCAGGCCGCGAGGTCGCGCGCCTGCTGGCCGAGGGTCGCGTAGGTCATGGTCGAGCCGAAGCACAGCATCGCCGGCCGGTCGGCGAAGGCGGCCATGCTGGATTCGAACAGGCCGACCAGGGTCCCGAGGGCCGCGACGTCGATCTCCGCCGGAACCCGGGACGGGTAGGAGGCCAGCCAGGGGCGGTCGGAGGACCCGCCGCTTGGCGTGGCCGGCGACGCGCCGGCCGTAGCGGCTTGAGCGCCGTGCTCGATCACGTTCGCCTCGTGCATCGCGATGCCTCCCGCGGGCCCGACTCTCGGTGGCCGGGTCTCGCTACGCCTGTCGCGCAGACTCTGCGGGAACGGAGGCCGGCCCGCAAGGCAGGGGGCTCAGACGCCCCGACGATGCCGGCGCAATGTCGCCAGAGCGGTGTGGGGCAGAGCAGCGGCGATCAGCAGGCCCGCGGCGAGCGCGGCCTCCTCCGGTCGCATCGCCCGGCGCGGCCAGGGGCCGACGCCTAGGTCGCCAGCGAGGCCGATCAGGATCGCGCCGAACCACAGGGCCAGGAAGGCGAGCGCTCCGAATCCGATCCGGCGCAGGCGCGGCCGCAGGGGGCGGTTGGCCGCGACCGCGAACAGCCCGAGGACGCCGCCGAACAGCAGGGCACCCACAGCGGCGCCGAGTCCGAAAGCCAGCCACAGGGGCTGATGCGTGAGGAACGCCATGCCGCCGGTGGCGAAGGCAGCGCGCAGGATGAGGCCGCCGAAGGTGGGATAGAGCCCGGCGGCGAGAAGGGCGGCCGCCCCCGCGAGGCCGAATAGGACCCGGCGCGGGACGGAGGCGGGACCCGGCTCCGCCGCCACGCGCGCGAGATGCCCCAGCCCGTAGACCAGCGCGAAGGCGAAGAGCGGGTAGCGGCCGATGAAGTAGCCGAAGATCCAGGGCTCGAGGGCCTCCGGCACGAAACCACGCTGGCTCAGGCCGGTGACGGCGACGAGCGCCAGGGCGGCCAGCATGGCGAGAATCGGCCCGACGGCTGCCAGGAGGAGGCCGCCGACGCGGCCTCCGGACGTCCCGTCACCCGGATCGGCCCGATCGCGCGCGGCGTTGGCGTGTGCGGCCATGCTGAGATTGCCCGGACCGGCGCGCGGCGTCTGGACCGCCGCGGCCGCCTTAGCGGGCCTCGTAATGGTCGCGAATCAGCCGGTCGAGGAGGCGCACGCCCCAGCCCGCGCCCCAGCTGCGGTTGATCTCGCTGGCGTTCGACGACATCGCCACGCCCGCGATGTCAAGATGCGCCCACGGCACGTCCTCGACATAGCGCTTGATGAACGAGGCCGCAGTGGCGGCGCCGCCGTGACGGCCGCCGGTGTTCTTCATGTCGGCGAACTTGGAATCGATCGCCTTGTCGTAGGCCGGGATCAGCGGCATCCGCCAGACCTTCTCGCCCGTCGCCTCGCCGGCGGCGTGGATGTTGCCCGCCAGCGTGTCGTCGTTGGAGAACATGCCGGCGATGTCCTGGCCCAGCGCCACGATGATCGCGCCCGTCAGCGTCGCGAGGTCGACCAGCGCCTTCGGCTTGGTGCTGCGAATGACGTGGGTGATCACGTCGGCCAGCACCAACCGGCCCTCGGCGTCGGTGTTGATCACCTCGATGGTCTGGCCGGACATGGAGGTCAGGATGTCGGAGGGGCGGTAGGAGCCGCCATCCGGCATGTTCTCCACGATGCCGATGGCGCCGACCACGTTGCAGCGCGCCTTGCGCGCGGCGAGGGCATGCAGGGCACCGACCACGGCGGCCGCGCCGCCCATGTCGCCCTTCATGTCCTCCATGCCGCCGCCGGGCTTGATCGAGACGCCGCCGGAATCGAACACGACGCCCTTGCCGATGAGGGCCACGGGCGGCTCCGCCGCGGGGCCGCCGTTCCAGCGCATGATCACGATCCGCGGCTCGCGGGCCGAGCCCTGCGCCACCGCGAGCAGCGCGCCCATGCCGAGTTCCCGCATCCGGGCCGGCTCCAGCACCTCGATCTCGACGCCGAGCTTGGCGAGTTCCGAGGCGCGGCGGGCGAATTCCGCCGGGAAGAGCACGTTCGGCGGCTCGTTCACGAGGTCGCGCGCCAGGATCACGCCGTCGGACAGGCTCCGGGCGCCCTCGCCCTCGCGGGCGGCCGCGCCGTGATCGGCGAGCAGCAGGGTCAGCGCGGTGACGGACTTGTCGTCGGCGTCGGGCTTCTTCTTGGTCTTGTAGCGGTCGAACGCGTAGGTCCGCAGGCGCGCGCCGAGGGCGAACTCGCCGGCCTGCGTCGCCGTGACCGTCGTGCCGGGCCAGTCGAGCACGACCCGGGCGGTCCGCCCCGCCACCTTGCCGGCGGTGAAGCCGCCGAGCGCCGGCCAGTCGGTCTTGGCCCGATCCTTCTCGGAGCCGAGGCCCACGACCACGAGGCGGTCGGCGCCGACGCCCGAAGGGGCCGGCAGCGTCAGGGCGCTGAGCGCGCGGCCCTTGAACTTCTCGGAGGCCGCGGCGCGGGCCACCAGATCCGCCCCGGAGGCGCCGAGCGCTTCCCGGGCCGCCGATCCGAGCGACAGGTCGTCGCCGACGAAGACCACGAGATCGCCGGATCCGCCGGGGCCCTGGCCGCTCTGCTCCAGGGGACCGAAACCGATCTCGATACCGTCCGCCATACCCGTCGCCCTGCCCGTTATCCCGGAGCCGTACTACGTACCCGCGCGCCGAGGCGCGGGCCATCCGCTCTGTGTAGCCGCTGAGACGGAGAACGCAACGCGGCGTGACAGCCCTGGAATCGCCCCTTTTGTCGGGTCCCTGCCGCTCCGAGGGCGCAAGAGGATGGGACCATCATGCCGGATTTGAAGGATCCGGCACGGCGGGCTCGAGCTTTGGATTCGCATCGTCTTTGCCCGAAAGCCGGCACCACCTTTCGGGACGATGCTGAAGCGGGACTGCCGGGCCGATGAGGCAGATCGAGCGCTACATCTTTCGGATCGCCCTGGGCGCCACCCTCGCCTGCCTGATCGGGCTGACGGGCACGATCTGGCTGACGCAGGCCCTGCGCGAGCTCGACCTCGTGACCGCCAAGGGCCAGACATTGCTGGTCTTCCTCTTCGTCACGGGCCTGTCCCTGCCGACCCTCGTGGTGGTGATCGCCCCCGTCGCCCTGTTCATCGGCACGATCTACGCCCTCAACAAGTTGAACGGCGATTCCGAGCTGATCGTCATGTCGGCGGCCGGGATGCCGCCCCGCTCGCTCCTGCGCCCCTTCCTGACACTGGCGCTGTTCGTCAGCTTCCTGGTGGGATTCCTGGTGGTGGTGGTGATGCCCGCGAGCTTCCAGGAGCTGCGCGACGTGATCACCCGGGTCCGCGGCGACTTCATCGCGAACGTCGTCAAGGAGGGGCAGTTCACCCAGCTCGACAACGGCATCACCTTCCACTTCCGCGAGCGCGGCCCGGGGGGCACCCTGAAGGGGCTGTTCATCCAGGACCGGCGTGAAGCCGGGAAGACGAAGGTCTACCTCGCCGAGCGCGGCAACGCGGCCGACGTCGAGGGACAGAGCTATCTGATCCTGGAGAACGGCAGCGTCCATCAGCAGCAGAAGGATTCCCGCGATTCGTCGATCCTGACCTTCGAGCGCTACACGATCGACCTCGCCGCCTTCGCGCCCCCGGATTCCGACACGATCTACAAGCCCCGGGAGCGATCGACGGCGCAGCTCCTGTTCCCCGACACGACCGAAGGCTACTACAAGCTGCAGAAGGGCCGGTTCCGGGCGGAGCTGCACGACCGGCTTTCCGCATGTCTCTACCCGCTGGCCCTGGTCTTCATCGCCTTCGCAGCGCTGGGCGACCCACGCACGACACGGCAGGGGCGCGGCGTCGCGGTCGCCGGGGCGATCCTCGCCGTGGTGGCCCTGCGCATCGGTGGCTTCGCGGCGGTCAGCGCCGCCGCGCGCAGCCCGGCGGCCGTGGGGGCGGTCTACGGCGTGCCGCTTCTGGCGATCGTCCTGTCGAGCCTCCTGATCTTCTTCGGACCGCGGGTGCGCGCATTCAACGCCGTCCTGGCCCGCTTCGTGCGCGGCCTGTTCCGCGGCCCGCGCCTGGCGCCGGCGGCCTGAACCCGATGATGCTGATCGGCCCCACCCTCGGGCGGTATTTCGCCGCCCGGTTCCTCCGCACGGTGCTCGGCGTGTTCGTCACCGTGTTCGCCCTGGTCTACACCCTGGACTTCGTCGAGCTCCTCCGCCGCGCTGGCGAGGCCCAGGGCGCCTCCGCGGGGCTGATGGCGCAGCTCTC
Organism: Methylobacterium sp. XJLW; assembly: GCF_003254375.1. Taxonomy (NCBI): domain Bacteria; kingdom Pseudomonadati; phylum Pseudomonadota; class Alphaproteobacteria; order Hyphomicrobiales; family Methylobacteriaceae; genus Methylobacterium; species Methylobacterium sp. XJLW. The sequence continues at coordinate 6,188,077 of NZ_CP016429.1, forward strand.
GCTCTATCGCACCCCCGCGGTGGCCGAGGGCGTCCTGCCTTTCGCGATCCTGTTCGGCTCCATGGCGGCCCTGCTCCAGCTCTCGCGCAAGCTGGAACTGGTGGTCGCGCGGGCAGCCGGGATCTCGGCGTGGCAGTTCCTGCAGCCCGGCTTCTTCGTGGCCCTCACCCTCGGTGCGCTGGCCGTCGGCGTCTACAACCCGGTCTCGGCGCTGCTGAAACAGCGCTCCACCGAGATCGAGGCGAAGATCTTCGCCAAATCCACCAAGGCGAGTTCGGGCAAGGACCTCTGGATCCGCCAGAAGGGCCTCGACGGCGAGGCGATCCTCCGCGCCGAGACCGCCATCGAGGGCACGACCACCCTCGCCGGCGTGTCGGTCTTCACCTTCGACGCGGCCGGCAAGTTCGCCGAGCAGCTCGTCGCGGCCCGCGCCACGCTGCACGACGGCTACTGGGAACTCTCCGATGTGCGCGTTCTCACACCGGACACGCCCCCTGAGTCGTTCGACACCTACCTGATCGCCTCGAACCTCGACCCCGCACAGGTGCGTCAGGGGTTCACGCCCCCCGAATCTGTGCCTTTCTGGCAACTTCCCACAACGATCGCGCGGACCGAGCGGGCCGGTTTGGACGCCACCCGATACCGGCTCCAGTACGATGTCCTGTGGGCAAGGCCGGTGCTGTTCGTGGCCATGGTCATCGTCGCCGCAACCGTTTCCTTACGGTTCTTCCGCTTTGGTGGTGTCGGAAAACTCGTGCTCGGTGGCGTCGCGGCCGGCTTCGCTCTCTACGTGGTCCGACAGGTCATGGAGGGGCTCGGGGCGTCCGGACTCGTCGCCGCACCGGTGGCGGCCTGGTTCCCGGCCGTGGTAGGCAGTCTTCTCGGTACGCTCACGCTTCTGTACCAGGAAGACGGCTGACTTCCGCGAGCCTTCGCGGGACGGGAGACGGGTGTTGAGGTTGGTGGCGGCAGACGTCACAGGGGTTGGGACGCGCGTTGCGTAAGGTCGCCGACATCCTGCGGAAGGCTGGTTTCCGAGCTGTGCTGGCGCTCGCCGCGCCGCTGGCGGGGGGCCTGTCCGCCCATGCCCAGGGCCTGCCCGCCGTGACGGCCGGCAAGCCCGGCGACAAGCTCCTCGTCGAGGCCGACGAGCTGATCTACGACAACGACCACGGCACCGTGACGGCGCGGGGCAACGCCGAGCTGCATTACGGTCCGCGGACCCTGCAGGCCGACCGCGTGCGCTACGACCGGACTTCCGGCCGGGTCTTCGCCGAGGGCAATGTCCGCCTCACCGAGGCCGATGGCGGCGTTGTGACCGGCGCGCGCATGGAGCTCACCGACGACTTCAAGACCGGCTTCGTGGATGCCTTCCGCGGCCAGCAGACCGTCCAGCGCAAGTTCGAGACCGTGCGCACCCGGTTCTCTGCGCCCCGGGCCGAGCGCCTGAACGGCGAGCAGACGAGCTTCGAGTCCGGCAGCTACACGGCCTGCGAGCCGTGCAAGGACAACCCTGAGACGCCGCCGCTGTGGCAGATCAAGGCGAAGAAGATCATCCACGACAACGAGACCCACACGGTCTACTTCGACGACTCGACGCTCGAGATCGCCGGGATCCCGGTGGCCTACCTGCCGTATTTCGAGGCGCCGGATCCGACGGTGAAGCGCAAGACCGGCTTCCTGACGCCACGCTTCATCACGACGACCGCCCTCGGCAACGGCGTGTCGCTTCCCTACTTCATCAATCTGGCACCGAACTACGATCTGACGGTGACGCCGACGCTGCTCAGCCGGCAGGGCCTGCTCGCGCAGGGCGAGTTCCGCCAGCGGATCGACAACGGCTTCTACAACATCCGCCTGTCGGGCATCTCGCAGACGACGCCCTCGGCCTTCCTGCCGAGCCCCCTCGGCGCCGGCGAGCGCGATTTCCGCGGCTCGGTGGAGTCGCAGGGCCGGTTCTACATCAACCCGCGCTGGCGTACGGGCTGGGACCTCGTCGGCGTCACCGACAAGTGGTTCCTCGACAATTACCGGATCCGCAACCAGAACATCACCACGGACTATTTCCGTGAGGCGACCTCGACGGCGTACCTGATCGGCCAGGGCGACCGCTCGTGGTTCGAGGCGCGGGGCTACTACTTCAAGGGCCTGTCGAGCTTCGACTGGCAGAAGCAGCAGCCGATCGTCGCCCCGGTCATCGACTACGACAAGCGGGTCAATGGCCCCTCGGAGATCGGCGGCGAGGTGCGCTTCCAGGCGAACATCACCAGCCTGACCCGCGAGACCACGCAGTACCAGGGCCTGCCACGGACCTCGAGCTACCTGTTCTCGCCGAGCGTCAACGGCGTCAGCTTCCCGCTCTACCAGACCTGCACGGTCTTCCAGCGCGGCCTCTGCGCGATCGACGGGCTCGCCGGCACCAACACCCGCGCCTCCGCGGAACTGTCCTGGCGCCGCAGCTTCATCGACGACTGGGGCCAGAAGTTCACGCCGTTCGCGTATCTGCGCACGGACGCGTTCTTCACCAATCCGAGCTTCTCCGGCTACCAGAACGATCTCGCGCCGCAGGTGGCGAAGATCGACGACGGCTTCGCCGGCCGGGTCATGCCGGCGATTGGCCTCGATTACCGCTACCCGTTCGTCGCCAATTTCGGCGCGCTCGGCGTCCACACCCTGGAGCCGATCGGCCAGATCATCGCGCGCCCGTCGGAGACCCGGATCGGCCGCCTGCCGAACGAGGACGCGCAGAGCCTCGTCTTCGACGACACGTCGCTGTTCGAATGGGACAAGTTCTCGGGCTACGACCGGGTCGAAGGCGGCGTGCGCACCAATCTCGGCGGCCAGTACTCCGTCGTGACCCCGTCCGGCTGGTACGCGAACGTGCTGTTCGGCGAGTCCATCCAGCTCGCGGGCGTCAACTCGTTCCGTCGCGGCGACATCGCCAATACCGGCCTGGATTCCGGGCTCGAGACGCAGCGATCGGACTTCGTCGGCCGGTTCCAGGTCTCGCCGAACCAGAACATCACGTTCATCAGCCGTGCCCGGTTCAACCAGGCCGACTTCCACGTGGCGCGGTTCGAGACCGGCGTGACGGCACGATTCGCGCCGTTCGCGCCGCTGACGCTGTCGGCTTTCTATTCCTACTACGAGGCGCAGCCGCTGCTCGGCTACAGCCATTATCGCGAAGGCGTCACGGCGTCCGCGACCTACAACATCACGCCGAACTGGTTCGTGTCGGGCTCGCTGCTCGTCGACCTCACGCACTACCTGGACGTGCGCAACACCTATACGGATGCCCTGAGCTCCTATCTGGCGAACCCGATCGGAACCGTGCCGATCTACCAGAATCCGGGGCGCTTCTATCTCTCGGGGGCGAGCTTCGGCGGCGGCTATCAGGACGAATGCACCACCGTCTCGCTGAACTACATCAATTCCCCGATCGCGACGGCCACCGGCGTCCGCGAGCGCAACCAGACCGTCCTGCTGCGGGTCGAACTCAAGACGCTGGGTGAGGCGGATCTGCGCCAGAACGTCGGCACCGCCACCACCGCGGACGGCATCGCCTCGGTGCGGTAAAGTCCCGCTCTCCGCGTCTGTGGGCCTCAGGATCCGTGGACCTGCGATCTCCGGCGGCTCGGACCCGTGGCGTCGAGGATGCGCCCGCGCCCCGCCGGCGCTATAGACCGCCCATGCCGCCCCTCGCCCTCACCCTCGGAGATCCTGCCGGCATCGGTCCGGAGCTGGCGCTCAGCGCGTGGCTCGGACGGGGCGGCACGGAGCCGCTGCCGCCGTTCTTCCTCGTGGCCGATCCGGACTTCGTCGAGCGCCTCGCCCACCGCCTCGGCCGCCCCGTTCCGGTGGCCGAGGTCGATCCCGAGACCGCCGCCGAGGTGTTCCCGCGCGCCCTCCCGGTGGTGTCGCTGCCGAGCGGCGCCCGCGTCGCCGCCGAGCCGGGCGTGCCCGATTCCGTCAATGCCGGCGCGACCATCGAGTCGATCACGGCGGCGGTGGCGTTCGTGAAGGCCGGACGCGCGAGCGCAGTGGTCACCAACCCCATCGCCAAGTTCGTGCTGACCCGGACGGGGTTCGCCCATCCGGGCCACACCGAGTTCCTGGCCGCCCTCTCGGTGCCGCCCGGCCAGACGCCGCCCAGGCCTGTGATGATGATCTGGAGCCCGGAGCTCTCGGTGGTTCCGGTGACGATCCACGTGCCGCTGAAGGACGTGCCGGCCCTGCTCACCCAGGACCTCGTCGAGGAGACCGCCTTGATCGTCGCCCGGGACCTGCGCGACCGGTTCGGTCTGCCGGAGCCGCGCCTCGTCCTCGCGGGCCTCAACCCGCATGCGGGCGAGGCCGGGACGATCGGCCATGAAGACCGCGACGTCCTCGCCCCCGCGGTGGCGCGGCTGCGGGCACAGGGCATCGACATCCGCGGGCCGCTCCCGGCCGACACCCTGTTCCACGCCCGCGCCCGGACCGCCTACGACGTCGCCCTCGCGCCCACGCACGACCAGGCCCTGATCCCGATCAAGACCATCGCGTTCGACGACGGCGTGAACGTCACCCTCGGCCTGCCCTTCGTGCGGACCTCACCGGACCACGGCACGGCCTTCGATATCGCCGGTCAGGGCATCGCCCGGCCCGACAGCCTCGTGGCGGCTTTGCGCCTCGCTGATCGGCTGGCCGCCAACGCGGCGGTGCGACGCGGTCCGTTGGGCGGTGCCGAAATCATCCCGTTCAGCGTCTATGCCGGGCGGCCGCGATCCCCGGGCGCCCACCACTTCGACGCCGAGGACGAGCTGTGAAGGAGCCATCATGAGCGCCGGGGACGGTCTTCCGCCGCTGCGCGACGTCGTCGCCCGCCACGGCCTGGAGCCGAAGAAGGCGCTCGGCCAGAACTTCCTGTACGACCTCAACCTGACCGGGCGGATCGCCCGGGCAGCGGGTCCCCTCGCGGGTGTGACCGTGGTGGAGGTCGGCCCCGGTCCGGGCGGCCTGACGCGCGCGCTCCTCGCCGAGGGCGCCGCCCGCGTCGTGGCGATCGAGCGCGACCCGCGCGCCCTGCCGGCGCTCGCCGAGATCGCCGCCCATTATCCGGGACGCCTCGAGGTGGTCGACGCCGACGCCCTCGCCTTCGATCCGCGGCCGCTGGTGGGCGATGGTCCCGCCCGGATCGTCGCCAACCTGCCCTACAATGTCGGCACGGCGCTGCTCACCGGCTGGCTCGACGGTGAAGCCTGGCCGCCCTGGTGGGATCAGGCCGTGCTGATGTTCCAGCGGGAAGTCGCCGAGCGCATCGTCGCCAGTCCCGAGGAGCGGGCCAATTACGGCCGGCTCGGCGTGCTCTGCGGCTGGCGGACCGAGGCCGAGATCCTGTTCGACGTCAGCCCTTCGGCGTTCGTGCCGCCACCGAAGGTGACGTCGAGCGTGGTGCGGCTTGTGCCGCGGGCGGAGCCTTTGCCCTGCCGCGCCGGTGCGCTGGAAGCCGTCACCCGCGCGGCCTTCGGCCAACGCCGGAAGATGCTGCGTCAGAGCCTCAAGGCGTTGACGCCCGAGCCCGGCATCCTGCTGGCCGCGGCCGGGCTTGTCGAGACGGCGCGGGCCGAGGAAATCCCGGTGGCAGGCTTCGTCGATCTGGCGAACCGGTGGGACGCGCACAGAAAAGCCGGCACCGCGGGGGCGGCGCCGGCTTGAAAGCCTGCACGGCGGCTCCGGCCCGGAGGCCGGAGCGCGGCGCAATCAGCGGGTCTGCTGGATCGCCGAGAGCACCCAGCCGCGCCCGGGCTGGCGCAGGAAGGTCCAGAGCTCCGTCGCCTCGGACGTATCCGTCGAGACGACGCGGCCGCTGGCCCGCTCCACCATCACGTCCTTGAGGGCGTAGCGCATCGCCACGGTGGCGTAGTCGGTGCGATCCTCACCCCAGGCTTCCGCAAGGTCGCCCTGCAGCAGCTTCACGTCCGAGATCGTGTTCACCACGCCGCGGGCCGCGTTGTTGCGCAGCTCCTCATCGAAGTAGCCGACCATCTCGGGCGTCGACAGGTTGCCCAGCGTCACCCGATCCTCGCGGGAATAGGCATCCTGAACGTCGCCGAGCAGCCGCTCGAACGCCTGATAGTCGGCCGGGCCGATCTGGACCGGGCGTGTCTGCGGCGGCCGCTGGCCACCGCCGAACATGCCGGCGGCGGGGCCGGCCGGAGCACCGCCCATCGGGCCGCGCGCGCCGGGCTCGTCGTTGAGCGACGAGCGGGCATAGGGGGCACCGGCGCCGGCCGGCTCGTTCCGGCGGCGGAAGAAGCGCAGGGCCAGCATCACCACGAGCACGACGAGCCCGACCTGGAACAGGAGGCCGATCATCGAGGCGAGGCCGCCGAGGCCGCCGAAGAAGCCGCCGCCGAGGAGTGCGCCGATCAGGCCGGCACCCAGCAGGCCCGCGAAGAAGCCGCCGCCGAACCGCCGGCCGGGCGCGGCCGGAGCCTGCATGCCGGGGCTGCCCATGCCGGGGGACGGCGCGGTCTGCGAACGCTGCATGGTCATGCCGCCGCCCGGGGCCGTCGGCGTGGCCGAGGGGGCCGTGTAGGTGCGCGAGCCACGGGATCCGAACGATCCGCCGCCGCCCGGACGGGCTTCGACGACGGGCGCCGCGACGGTCAGCGCAGCGGCCAGCGCCATGAGGGCGGCCACACGTCGGCGGCGCGAAATCTCAGTAAACATGTACACGCCTCAGAGGACGAGAACCGAAGAGCGCGGAGCGCCAGTGACGATATGGGAACGGCCCGGCTCGGGTTTTAGTCCTGCCCGACGGCGCCGGGATGACGTTTTCCACGGGAGCGCCCCCCGTCCATGGACGCGGAGAACGGCGATCCGGTCGAGCCGGGCACGCCGAACGCCCGCTGCCCGGGGTTGCGTTGCGCCGCGCGTCGGACCCGGCGGCTCAGTGGAGAGTGCGCTCAGGAGCCGCCGGAAAGACGAGGCGCACCTGGGTCCCCTCCCCGCTGCGACTGTCGAGGGTGATGGTGCCGTTCTGGCGCTTCATCAGCCCATGCACGATCGCGAGGCCCGCGCCGCGCCCCGCCTCGTGACTGGTCTGAAACGGCGCCAGGGCCCGGGTGAGCATCTCGGGCGACATGCCCAGCCCCGTATCCCCGACTGCGATCCCGACGCTGCCGAGGCCCGGCTGCTGCAAGGACCGGTCGCCGGGATCGATCCGAAAGGTCGACAGAGTCAGCGTTCCCCCGGACGGCATGGCCTCGCAGGCATTGGCGACGAGATGCCGCAAGGCGAACTCAATCTGGGTCGGATTGCTGATCGCCCGGGGCAGGCCCGGCGTCGCCGCGACGGTGAGACGGATGCCCGGCGGCAGATCGGGCTCGAGGCGGCCTGCGAGATCCGCCACGATCGCGTCGAGGTCCACCGCCCGGACGTCGGGCGCGATGCGTCGGGAATAGGCCAGCAGGTGCCGGGTCAGGATCGCCGCCCGCTCGGTGGCGTCGGCTGAGCGGGCGATCGCCCGCTGGATGAACGGCTCCTGCCGGTCTCCGAGGCGACGTTTCAGCCCGTCGATGTAGCCGATCAGGATCTGCAGGAAGTTGTTGAACTCGTGCGCCACGCTGTTGGTCAGCAGCCCCAGTGCCTCGCGCTGGCGGGAGAGGGCGAGCGCCCCCTCGGCCTCGCGGCGCGCCGTGACGTCGAGGATCTGGCCGATGCGGTTGCGGGTACCGGGAAGCGGCGCCGTGTCCAGATGGGCCCAGAAGGTGGTCCCGTCCGCGCGTGCGGCCAGGAATTCCTGACTCGCGGGGCCGGCGGGATCGAGCGCCGTCGTGCGATGGGCCAGCATGAGGTCCAGACCCTGCGCGGCGAGCCGCTCGGCCGGATACCCGGCGAGATGCTCCAGGGCCGGGTTGGCGTGGAGGACACGGCCCTGCGGATCAAGCAGGAGGCTGGGCGTCGGCAGCGCGTCGAGGAGCGAGCGGGCCTCGCCGCCGAGCGGCTCCCCCCTGGCCGCACTGTGATCCGTCCCGGGCTGCACCATGCTGCGTTCGCGCTCAGCGGATGCGGAAGGTCCGCGACGGGCCAGCGATAGCGATGAACGGCGTCACGGCCAAGCGCCGGCCGCCGCGAGCACCAGCTACTGGCGCACCCACATGACCCGCGCCATCCAGGCGATCTCGCCGAGATTCAGGACCCGGTCCTCGTGTTCGGGGTTCAGGGAGGCCAGCTCCACGGTCCGGGCCGTGCGCCGCTTCAGCTCCTTGGCCAGGACCTCGCCGCCATGCAGGCGGACCACGACGCGGTCGCCCTTGCGGACGCTGGCCGTGGGCGACACGATCAGCACGTCGCCGTCCCGGAACAGCGGCAGCATGGAATCGCCCTGGATCTCCAGCGCGAAGGCCCGCTCCTCGCCGAGATCCGGAAACTCGATCTCCTCCCAGCCCGCGCCGCCGGTGGGCATGCCCTCGTCGGTGAACAGGCGTCCGGCGCCGGCCTGCGTCAGGCCGATCAGCGGAACCATGGTGCGGGCGGGAATCTCCCGCGCCTCGATGAGCCGCAGGAACTCGTCGAGGCTCGATCCGGTCGCAGCCAGGACCTTGGACACCGATTCCGTGGAGGGCCAGCGCTTGCGGCCGTCGGCGCCCACGCGCTTCGAGCGGTTGAAGCTCGTGGCGTCGAGGCCGGCGCGGCGGGCGAGCCCGGAGGCCGAGTAGCCGTGGCGCTCGGCGAGCCGGTCGATGGCGTTCCAGATCTGCTCGTGCGACAGCATCGCGGACTCGGAGGCTCACCCTCAGCGGGCCGGCACCCCCGTCTCACCAGCCGGGATCCGGCTGCCTCGGGGGCACGGAGACGGTTTGTCCGCCGGGTCCGTTCAAAACCCGCCGGGTACGCGCGGAGATACTTGACAATTTACTTTCCGGATCCGCTCTGCCGGTCCGGACAGGGCTGTGTGACGTCCAGCCTAGTTGTAGGAAAGTAGAACTACGGGCGTCAGATTGCAATCGCTCCTCGAATCGGCAGAGCGCATCGGTGTTGCCGCCGGCGCCCGGCGCCTCTATCGACGCGTCGGTTCCGGGGAGCTTCGATGCCGCTCATCTACAAGATCTGTCCGCGTGCCCTGTGGCGCGAGGCCGAGGCCGCGGGCCAATTCACGGGGGCGCCGATCGATCGCCAGGACGGCTTCATCCATTTCTCGACGGCCGCCCAGGTCGCCGAGACGGCCGCCCGACACTTCGCCGGACAGGACGACCTGCTCCTCGTTGCGGTCGAGGCCGAGGCGCTCGGCGACGGCCTGCGCTACGAGCCCTCCCGGGGGGGCGACCTGTTCCCGCACCTCTACGGTCCGCTGCCGCTCTCGGCCGTGGTCGCGGTGGACGAAATGCCGCTGGACGGCGACGGGCGGCACGCATTTCCGGCCGGGATCCTGCCGGCATGATCGACGCCGCCTTCCCGCTCGTCCGGCCGCTCCTCCATCGCCTTGACGCGGAGCGCGCGCACGACCTGACGCTGCGCGCCCTGGCGCTCCTTCCGGCGGCTGGCCCGCCGACGGACGACCCGCGCCTCGCCGTCGACCTGCTCGGGCGCCGTTTCCCCAACCCGGTCGGCCTCGCCGCCGGCTTCGACAAGGGCGCGCGCGTTCCCGACGCGTTGCTGAGCCTCGGCTTCGGCTTCGTCGAGGTGGGTGGGGTGGTGCCGCGACCGCAGCCCGGCAACCCGCGGCCGCGGGTGTTCCGCCTGACCGCCGACCGGGCGGTGATCAACCGCTTCGGCCTCAACAGCGAGGGGGTGTCGGTGGTGGCCGGCCGGTTGCGTGCCCGGAAAGGCCGCTCCGGGATCGTCGGCGTCAACATCGGCGCCAACAAGGAGTCCACCGACCGCCTCGCCGACTACGCGGCCTGCACTGCCGCCCTCGCGCCGCTGGTCGATTTCGTCACCGTCAACGTCTCCTCGCCCAACACCCCGGGCCTGCGCGACCTCCAGGGCGAGGCCTTCCTCGACGAACTGCTCGCCCGGACGGTCGAGGCCCGCGACGCGGCGGGTGCCGACGCGGCGATCCTCCTGAAGATCGCCCCCGACATGGCGTTGGACGCCCTCGACGCGGTCTGCGCAACGGCGCAACGGCGCGGCGTCCAGGCCCTCGTCGTGTCCAACACCACCGTGGCCCGTCCGGCGAGCCTCCGCGAGCAGGGGCTCGCCCGGGAGACCGGCGGGCTGTCGGGCCGGCCGCTCTTCGGCCCGGCGACCCGGATGCTGGCCCAGACGCGCCTGCGGGTCGGAGACACGATTCCGCTGATCGGTGTCGGCGGCGTGGATTCGGCGGAGGCCGCCTGGGCCAAGATCCGGGCCGGGGCCAGTCTCGTGCAGCTCTACTCCGCGCTCGTGTACGAGGGCCCGGGACTGGTCGGGCGCATCAAGGCGGGCCTGCTGGCGCAGATGGACCGGGCCGGCGTCACCAGCCTCGCCACGGTGGTCGGACGGGACGCCGCGGAACTCGCCCGCACCGCGTGAGAGAGGACGCGCCAGTTTAGAAAGGCTTTGCGGAGTGGGAGCTTAGCCTGTGCCCCATGCATGAGGGGCCTGCGCCCGCACGCCATTGTGAGGGACCTGGAGAGCCGCTTATCTCGCGTCTGCGAGACACGTCGCGTCAGCCAATCCAGGACGGTTCATGGCCCAATCTGAAGGGTCTTCCAAGCGCTCATCCGCCGCCGGCGGCTGGGGTGCTCTGAAGAGCTGCGGCAAGCACCTGCTCGGCAGCCGCGCGCCCCTCACCGGCGCCCGCGCGCTGTTGAAGGCCAACCAGCCCGACGGGTTCGACTGCCCCGGCTGCGCCTGGGGCGACCCGGAGCACGGCTCGTCCTTCGAGTTCTGCGAGAACGGCGTGAAGGCGGTCTCCTGGGAGGCCACCGACAAGCGCACGAAGCCGTCCTTCTTCGCCAAGCACACGCTGACCGAGCTGCGGGACTGGAGCGACTACGCCCTCGAGGGCCAGGGCCGCCTGACGCATCCGATGCGCTACGACGCGGCGAGCGACCGCTACCTGCCGGTGAGCTGGGACGCGGCCTTCGCGGAGATCGGCGCGACCCTGCGCGGGCTCGACCATCCGGACCAGGCCGAGTTCTACACCTCGGGCCGCGCCTCCAACGAGGCCGCCTACCTGTACCAGCTCTTCGCCCGGGCCTACGGGACCAACAATTTCCCCGACTGCTCGAACATGTGCCACGAGGCGAGCGGCGTGGCGCTGATCGATGCGATCGGCATCGGCAAGGGCACGGTCCTGCTGGAGGATTTCGAGAAGGCGGACGCGATCTTCTGCGTCGGCCAGAATCCGGGGACCAACCATCCGCGGATGCTCGGCGACCTGCGCCGGGCGGCCGAGCGCGGCGCCCAGGTCGTGGTGCTCAACCCGGTGCGCGAGCGCGGCCTGGAGCGGTTCGCCGATCCGCAGAACACCGTCGAGATGCTCCGCGGCTCGAGCCGCCCCATCGCCAGCCACTATCTGCAGCCGCGCTCGGGCGGCGACATGGCGGCCTTCCGGGGCATCGCCAAGATCGTGTTCGCCCGCGACGCCGAGGCCCTGGCGGCCGGCCGGCCGTCGCTCCTCGACCAGGCCTTCCTGGAGCACCACACCGCCGGTCTCGACGCCTATCGGTCGGCCGTTGAGGCGACTTCCTGGGACGCGATCCTCGACCAGTCCGGCCTCACGATGGACGAGATCGCCGCTATGGCGGACGTCTATCTCGGCGCGCAGCGGGTCATCGCCACCTGGGCGATGGGCGTGACCCAGCATCGGCACTCGGTGGCGACGATCCGGGAGATCGCCAACCTCCTGTTCCTGCGCGGCCATATCGGCCGCCCCGGCGCGGGCCTGTGCCCGGTCCGGGGCCACTCGAACGTGCAGGGCGACCGCACGGTCGGCATCAACGAGCGCCCCTCCGCGTCCCTTCTGGACGCCCTGGAGCAGCATTTCGGCCTCGCCATGCCGCGCCGGCACGGCCACAACGTACTCGCGGCGATCCGCGCCATGCGGGACGGCACGTCCAAGGCCTTCATCGGGCTCGGCGGCAATTTCCTGCGGGCGACGCCCGACACGCCGGTGGTGGCGCAGGCGCTGGCGTCGTGCCGGCTCACCGTCCACATCGCCACGAAACTCAACCACGCCCATCTGGTGCCCGGCGCGGTCGGCTACCTGCTGCCCTGCCTCGGCCGCACCGAGATCGACCGGACCGAAGAGGGCAAGATCCAGATCGTGACCGTCGAAGATTCGATGAGCATGGTCCACGGGTCGGGCGGCATCAACAAGCCGGCCTCGAAGGAGCTGCGGTCCGAGATCGCCATCATCGCCGGGATGGCGCAGGCGACTCTCGGCGCCTCCGCCATCGACTGGGCCGGCTTCGCCGCGGATTACGACCGGATCCGCGAGGCGATCGCCGCCACGATCCCGGGCTTCACCGGCTACAACACCCGCGTGCGTAAGCCCCGCGGCTTCATGCTGCGCAACCTCGCCGCCGAGCGGGTGTTCGAGACGGCCACCGGCCGGGCCAATTTCTCGGCGGATGCGCTGCCGGCCGAAACCGAACATCAGGCCGCCCGGAAGGCCCGCGACACGTTCGTGCTGCAGACGTTCCGCAGCCACGACCAGTACAACACCACGATCTACGGGATGGATGACCGCTACCGCGGCGTCTACGGCGAGCGCCGCGTCCTGTTCGCCCATCCGGACGACCTCGCGGCGATCCGCGACCGGCTCGGCGAGCGCGTCGACATCGTGGGCACGCACGACGACGGCATCACCCGCCGCGCGGAGAATTTCCGCCTCGTGCCCTTCGACATGCCGCGGGGATCGCTGGCCGGCTACTATCCGGAGCTGAACGTGCTGGTGCCCCTGTCGACCTTCGGCGAGAAGAGCGACACGCCGACCTCCAAGTCCGTGCTGGTGACCCTGCAGGCGCCCGTGGCCGCGTGAGCCAGGGCCCCGACGAGGCGGCGTTCGTCGCCGCCCTCGACCGGGTTTCGGCCGCTCATCCCGGCCTCGACCCGTTGTCGGCGGGTCTCCTGGCGGCGCTGGATCTCGGCCTGCCGGGCGACAGCCGCGCCTTCGCCCGCACCTTCGGGGTGGAGCACGCCCTCGTGCTGCGGTCGCTGGTCGGCCTGGAGGAGGCGGGGCTCGTCGTGGTCACGGCGCGCGACGGGCGCACCCAGCGGACGCGCTACGAATCCGCCGGGTGCGCCACGTGATGAACAAACGCGGACCCGTCATCACGAGGGTCGCGCGATGACCCAGGCCTGCGCGACACGGCAGAGATTGGCGCTGCGGGCTGGAAGACGGTTCAGAACCCCTTCGCCTTGATCGCCTCGGCCCAGGTGACCGCCCGGCGGTTCACGCCGAGGTGCTGCCGCTCGTAGAGCCGACCCTCCAGCTTGATCGCGCCGCGCTTGGCATATTCCGGGCGCTCGAACGCCTCGATCACCAGCTTGGCCCGGCGCACCTCCTCCTCGGTGGGGGCGAAGGACGTGTTGGCGGGCTCCAGCTGCGTCGGGTGGATCAGCGTCTTGCCGTCGAAGCCCAGGTCGCGGGCCTGACGGCACTCTTCGCGACAGCCTTCGGTATCGGCGATGTCGTTGTACACGCCATCGAGGATGGCCAAGCCCTCCGACCGGGCCGCGGCCAGCGCCATCATCATCCAGGGCAGCATCGGCACGCGGCCGGGCACGATCTTGGCCCAGGTGTCCTTGGCGAGGTCGTTGGTGCCCAGCACAAGGCAGGTCAGGCGGTTGCGCGGATCGCGCTTGGCCCGTGCGATCTCCTGGATGTTGAGGATCGAGGCCGGCGTCTCGATCATCGCCCAGATCGCGATGCCCTCCGGGGCGTCGAGGGATTCGAGCCGGTCGGCGATGCTCTCCAGCACCGCCGGCGACGAGACCTTCGGCATCAGGATCGCGTCGGGCTTGGCTTCGATGGCGGCGTGGAGATCGGCCTCACCCCAGGGGGTCTGCGGGGCGTTGACCCGGATGATCAGCTCGCGGCTGCCGTAAGCGCCGCTCTTCACGGCGGCGCAGACCTGCTCCCGGGCGATCTCCTTTTCCTCCGGACCGACGGCATCCTCGAGGTCGAGAATGATGCTGTCCACCGGCAGGGTCTTGGCCTTGTCGAGCGCCCGCTGGTTCGAGCCGGGCATGTAGAGCACGCTCCGGCGCAGGCGCAGATCGGTCGTCGTGGCCATCGGCTTCTCCCTCCTGGGCCGTCGCGCGGCCTCCTGTCGTTGCACTGCACCCTAAAGCACGAAACCGGCCGCGCCACACCTTGACGATCGGGGCCGGTGAGTTCCCGGGCGGTTTGATACCGCGGCCTCTCTGCGCAGATCGAAGCCGCGGTTTGGTCATGTTCCGCCGCTTAAAGGCCGGACGAAACCAATTCTTGGAACCCGGAAACTCGACGATGCGCAAAGTCTTGGTCACCCTGGCCTTGCTCGGGACATTGGCGGCACCCGAGGCGGCCCGGGCCCAGAGCCGGACCACCCTCGGCGTCGGCTCCGGCGCGGTCGCGGGGGCGCTGGTCGGCGGGCCGATCGGTGCCGTCGCGGGCGCCGTGGTCGGCGGCTTCGTGGGGAACTCGACGGAGCGCGGGCGCCGCCATGTCCGCCGGGGCCGCCGCTACGGCTCCGCGGCGCCGCGCCGGTCCTACCCGCGTCGGGCGGAGGCCGTCATGCCGCGCACCACGGGCACCGTCGCCCGCGCCGCGCCGTCCGCCCAGCCCACCACCTGGAAGGATCCGCGCTAGCAGGCCGCTCGCCTCGCACGGACGCGGAATCCGCCTAGGCCGCCTGTTCGCGGGCGGAGGACGCAGGCTCCCGGAACGTCTCCCGGGCGAGGCCCGGGAAGGCGATCGCCTGTCCGAGGCCCCGGGCGCCCAGGAAGCCCACGAAGGCGAGCCACAGCCCGGTATTGCCGAGGCCCAGGCTCTCGACCAGCACGAGGATCGCGCAATAGGCGGCGAGCGCGCACGCCATCAGGTTGCGCATCGCCCGGGTCCAGGTCGCGCCGATGTAGATCCCGTCATACGCGAAGGGCGCAGCGGCGGCGAGCGGCGCCAGGGCCGCGAGGACGAGGTAGGAGCGCGCCGCCTCGCGCACCGGCCCGTTCGTCGTCACGGCATCGATGAAGGCCGCGCCGCCCGCCAGCGACAGCAGGCTGACCGCGAGCCCGAAGCCGAGGCACCAGCGCAGGCACAGGGTGGCGGCCGCATCGAATGCGTCCGCGTCCCGGGCGCCCACCGCCTGGCCGCAGAGGGTCTCGGCCGCCGTGGCGAAGCCGTCGAGGAAGAACCCGCCGATCAGGAAGAGATTCCACAGGACCGAGTTCGCCGCCAGCACCACGTCGCCCTGCCGGGCGCCCAGCGCCGAGAACAGCACGATGCCGGTGATCAGGGCGAGCGTCCGCAGGATCACGTCGCCGTTGACGCTGAGCGTCCGGCGGAGCGCCGTGGCGTCGCGGAGATCGCGCAGCGGCACCCGGAACGGCCGCGCGCCGAGGCGCGCCAGGAGGACCAGCCCGAGGCCGAGCCCGAGGGCCTCGGCGCCCAGCGTCGCCAGCGCCGCCCCGGCGAGCCCGAGGCCGAAGCCCAGGACCAGGGTGAGCGTCAGCGCGACATTGGTCAGGTTGATCGCGACCTGCAGCAGCAGGCCCAGATCGGTGCGCCCGCGCCCCAGGACCGAGCCGAGCACGCCGTAGCTCGCCAGCACGAAGGGCGCGGACAGGATGCGGATGTGGAAATAGGTCGCAAGGCCCGCAATCACGGCCTCGCTCGCCCCGCTGATCCGGAAGGCGAGCTGGGCGAGCGGTTCCTGCAGGACCACCAGGACCAGGCCGATCAGGGCGCCCGCCGCCAGCGCCCGGGCCAGGATGCGATCGACCTCGGGCTCGTCTTGTCCGCCGACCGCCTGCGCGGTCAGGCCGGCGGTCGCCATGCGAAGCGCCCCGAACGACCAGAAGATCGCGTCGAAGATCACCGCGCCGAGGGCGATGGCGCCGAGCAGCGCCGCGTCGCCGAGCCGGCCGATCACCGCCGCCCCGACGAAGCCGAGCATCGGCGTCGTGACGTTGGCGACCGTCATCGGCAGCGCCAGAGCCAGGACGCGGCGGTTCGTCGGGCGGCCGGAACTGGCGGCGTGCATCAGGCCTCACGCTGGAAAGCTGCGCCGTCCGTGCAAAGCCGGACGAGGGCATCGGCGGGTCAGGCTCCCAGGCTCCGCTCCGCGGCGCCGGGATGACGGGCCTGACCGTGCCGGTCGGCCTCGGATTCGGTCAGCGCGAGACGGCGAAGAGGCGCGCGATCAGCCAGAGCGGCACGACCACGATCGCCCCGGCGAGGATCCAGCCGCCGAAATCGTGGAGCGAGGCGAGCCCGACATCGATCAGCGCCCGCGCCGAATCATAGACGTGCCAGAACAGCCGCCCGGGCGTGAGGCCGAGCATCGACATGAAGGCGCCGACCAGCACCGACAGGAACAGCAGGCGCAGGAACACGCCGGCGGGCGAGCCGCCGAGGAAGCGCCGGAGCGCCGAGGGTCGCGACCGGTAGGTCTCCGCCCCGTAGGGGGCGTTCGGCGGCGCGCCCTGCTGATAGCCTTGCCGGCGCCGGTCGTGATCGACGAGCATTGCGTCCTCGTGAAGCCTCAGGGCCTTCGGATCGGCGACGAAGCGGGCGGAACCGTGGCCGGCGCACCACACCGCGTCGAAACCGGAACGCGGATCGGGCGTTGGCGGGTTTCTCCTGCGCCGTGCAGATGGCAAGCGGCGACGCGCACGCCAAGATGCAGGGCCAAGATGCAGGACGGGGTGGGGCACGACGCCGGGTTGTCGCAGCGCCCCCTCGACCAAAGGGAGAACTCCCGGGATATGGGAGTGTTGTGAGAGGCTCGAGTGCCGACGGGACCATACGCACGATGATCGACCACGCCCTGTTCGACCCGGCGACGATCGATCCCGAGACGATCCGGATCAACGCCGAGATCGTGGCGGCGCATGCCGCCCTGCCCGATCCCTGGTCGCTGCCGATCGCCGAAGTCCGCGAGCGCCGCCGCCTGGGCACCAAGGCGGCGCCGGCCATGCCGCACAGCGCCCGGGCGGAGTGGCTGACGATCGACGGGCCCGGTGGTCCTCTCAAGCTCCGCGTGGTCCGGCCCAAGCCCGGTACGAAGCTGCGCGGCGCCTATCTGCACATCCATCGCGGCGGCTGGGTCTGGGGCTCCGCCGACGAGCAGGATCCCTGGCTGGAGCGGATCGCCGACACCTGCGGCTTCGTCGCCCTCTCGGTGGAGTACCGGCTCGCCCCGGAGCATCCCTATCCGGCGGCGCTGCACGATTGCGAGGCCGCGGCCCTCTGGCTGGCCGGCCCCGGCAAGGTCGAGTTCGGCATTCACGCCCTGACGATCGGGGGCGAGTCGGTGGGCGCGCACCTCGCCGTGATGGTGCTGCTGCGGCTGCGCGACAAGCACAACCTGCCGCGGGCCTTCCGGGGCGCCAACCTGAATGCCGGCTTCTTCGACCTCGGCCTCACCCCATCGGTCCGGAACTGGGGCGAGGAGCGGCTCGTCGTGAACACCCGCGACCTGACCAAGTTCGCCGACGGCTATGTCCGCGAGGGCATCGACCGGCGTCGGCCGGACGTGTCGCCGATCTATGCCGACTTGAAGGGGCTGCCGCCGGCCCTGTTCACCATCGGCACTGCCGATCCCCTCCTCGACGACACGCTGTACATGTCGGCGCGCTGGGCGGCGGCCGGCAATGGCGGCCACACCGCGGTCTATCCCGGCGGGTGTCACGTGTTCGCCCGCTATCCGAGCCCGATGAGCGAGAGGGCCCTGGAACTGATCGACCGTTTCCTGATGGCGCTCGCCTGAGCGACCTGTCCGAGGTCCTTCCGGAGCGGTTCCAGGCCTGGTTCGCGGCCCGCGGCTGGGCGCCCAGGCCGCACCAGCTCGATCTCCTGCGGATCGCCGGCGCCGGCCGGTCGGCCCTCCTCGTGGCGCCGACCGGGGCCGGCAAGACGCTGGCCGGCTTCCTGCCCAGCCTCGTCGCCCTCGCTGAGCGCGGGACGCAGAAGCTGAAGCCGGCGGGGCTCCACACCCTCTACGTCTCGCCGCTCAAGGCGCTGGCGGTGGACATCGCCCGAAACCTCGACGCGCCGATCGCCGAGATGGGGTTGCCGGTGCGCGTCGAGACCCGCACCGGCGATACCCCTGCGCACAAGCGCACCCGTCAGATCAGCCGTCCGCCCGACATCCTGCTGACCACGCCCGAGCAGCTGGCGCTGCTGATCGCCCACCGCGAGGCGGCCGAGTTTTTCTCCGGATTGCGGTGCGTGGTGCTGGACGAGTTGCACGCGCTGGTGACGTCCAAGCGCGGCGACCTGCTGTCGCTGGCGCTGGCGCGTCTGCATCGCCTGAGCCCGGGGCTCGCGGCGATCGGGCTGTCCGCGACGGTGCGCGAGCCGGATGAGCTGCGGAAATATCTGGTGCCGCAGGGGCCGCTTCCCTTCCCCCCGTCTGCGGGTGCGCCTCCCACTTTGCACGACGAAACGGCCGACACGGTTGTGGGACCGGGCGTGGGTCCCCTCTCCCGAGCGGGAGAGGGTGAAGAACGAGAACTCACAGAACCTGGCTCGACCGCGACGCCCGGCGCCGACGTGCCTGATCCCGAGACTCCTCGTCCCTCACCCCAGCCCTCTCCCGCTCGGGAGAGGGGGCAGGTCGCGCCCCCCATGGCCGATCTCGTCACGGTGGCGGGCGGCGCGAAGGCGGATCTGCGCATGCTCGATCTCGGCCGGGCGCTGCCGATCTCCGGCCACACCGCGTGGCACTCGATGCCGGCCATCTACGAGCTCATCAAGGAGCACCGGACCACGCTGGTCTTCGTGAACACCCGGCTCCAGGCGGAGTACACCTTCCAGGAGCTGTGGCGGCTCAACGAGGACGCGCTGCCGATCGCGATCCACCACGGCTCGCTGGACGCGCAGCAGCGCCGCCGGGTCGAGGCCGCCATGGCGGCGGGTCAGCTGCGGGCGATCGTCTGCACCGCGACCCTCGATCTCGGCATCGACTGGGGCGACGTCGATCTCGTGGTCAATGTCGGTGCGCCGAAGGGTGCGAGCCGGATCATGCAGCGGATCGGCCGGGCCAACCATCGCATGGACGAGCCCTCGAAGGCCTATCTCGTCCCGGGCAACCGCTTCGAGATGCTGGAGTGCCAGGCGGCGCTCGACGCCGTCGAGGAAGCCGCGCAGGACACCCCCGATGCCCGCCAGGGCGCCCTCGACGTCCTCGCCCAGCACGTGCTCGGCATGGCCTGCGCCGACGCCTTCGACCCGGTCGATCTCTACGACGAGATCGTCTCGGCGGTGCCTTATGCCGGGCTCACCTGGGAAGCTTTCGAGCAGGTGGTCGATTACGTCGCCACCGGGGGCTACGCGCTGCGCGCCTACGAACGCTTCGCCAAGATCCTGCGCGGCCCGGACGGGCTCTGGCGCGTGCGCGACGCCCGCACCGCGCAGGCCTACCGGATGAATGTCGGCACCATCGTGGAGGCGGCGCGGGTCAGGGTTCGTCTGGGCCGGACCCTGCGCGGCAAGCCCGGCACGGTCCTGCCGAAATCCGGCCGGGTGCTCGGCGAGATCGAGGATGAGTTCGCCGAGACGCTGACCGTCGGCGACACCTTCCTGTTCGCGGGCGAGACCCTCCGCTTCGAGGGCCTCGCCGAGGACGAGTGCCTCGTGACCCGCGCACCGCCCGGCACCGACCCGGCGATCCCGTCCTACGCGGGCGCGAAATTCCCGCTCTCGACCTTCCTCGCCGCCCGGGTCCGGGCACTCATCGCCGACCCGTTCGCGTGGGATCGCCTGCCCAAGCAGATCGGCGAGTATCTGGTCCAGCAGCGCCGCCGCTCGGTCCTGCCGGGTGAGCGCGATCTGCTCGTAGAGACGTTCCCGCGGGGCAAGCGCTACTATCTGACCGCCTTCCCATTCGAGGGCCGCCTCGCGCACCAGACGCTCGGCATGCTGCTTACCCGCCGGCTGGAGCGCGACGGCCTGCGGCCGCTGGGCTTCGCGGCCAACGATTACGGCATCGCGATCTGGACGACCCGCGACGTTTCCGAACGCGCCGCCCGCGATCCCGACTTCATCGGCGACCTCTTCGCGGTCGACATGCTCGGCGACGATCTGGAGGCGTGGCTCGACGAATCGGCCATGATGAAGCGCACCTTCCGGCAATGCGCCGTCATCGCCGGGCTGATCGAGCGCCACCATCCGGGGCAGAAGAAATCCGGCCGGCAGGTCACGATCTCGACCGATCTGATCTACGACGTGCTGCGCAAGCACCAGCCCGACCACCTCCTGCTGCGGGCTGCGCGGCAGGATGCGGCAACCGGACTCCTCGACGTGAGGCGCCTCGGCATGATGCTAGAGCGCATCCAGGGGCGAATCATCCACAGGTCTCTCGACCGGGTCTCGCCGCTCTCCGTATCCGTGATGCTCGAGATCGGGCGCGAGCGGGTCTACGGCGAGGGCGCCGACGAGATCCTGGCCGAGGCCGAGGCGGAGCTTCTCCAAGAGGCTCTGTCCTGACCGTCGATCCGCCCTCCCCCGACGACACCGAGGATGCGATCTTGGCGGCCGGCCTGAGACTCGAGAAGACTCACAAGCACCCCACCCTGATGCTCGCGGGCGAGACCCTGGTGCTCGATCTCTGCGGCGGCCTCTGGCTGCCGGAGCACCGGACGCTGATCGTGTCCGACCTCCACCTGGAGAAGGGCTCGTCCTACGCGGCCCGATCCGGCCAGTTCCTGCCGCCCTACGACACCCGTGAGACGCTCGCCTGCCTCCACGAGGCGGTGGCGCGTCACGAGCCCGCCCGCGTGGTCGCCCTGGGCGACTCCTTCCACGATGCCCGCGGGCCCGAGCGCATGGAGCCGGGCGACCGCGCCCTGGTGGCGGCGCTGCAGGAGGGCCGGGACTGGGTCTGGATCGCCGGCAACCACGATGCGGCCGTGAACGAAGGCGTCGGCGGGCGCTACGCCGACGCGCTGACCCTCGGCGGCCTCGTCCTGCGCCACGAGCCGAGCCCGGAGCCCGTTCCCGGCGAGATCGCCGGCCATCTCCATCCCTGCGGGAAGGTGGCGATGCGGGGGCGGGCCGTCCGCCGCCGCTGCTTCGTCACGGATGGCACGCGGCTGGTAATGCCGGCCTTCGGCGCCTATGCGGGCGGGCTGAACGTGCGCGACAAGGCCATCGAGGGCTTGTTCCCGAAGGGATTCACCGCCCACCTCCTCGGCGACGGTCGGGTCTTCGCCATCGGCCGGGCGCAGCTCGCCCGGGACTGAGCGCGCCCGTCATCCCGCGCAAATTCGCGCGGCGCGTCGTTTCGATGCGCCGCGCCGACGGGATCGCCTCGCTCCGTTCGCCAGGACGGCGCCGCGGCGAGGCGCCCGGTCTGATCCGGCCTCAGGCCGTCTTCATGAACCGGGTCACGCTGTCCGACAGGCTTGCCGAGTGGCCCGCGAGGCTCTCGGCGACATCCTGGACGGCCCGGGCGAGCTGACCGGTAGCATTGGCGGCCTCGGAAACACCGCCGATATTGCCCGCCATCTCGTGGGTGGAGACCGCCTGCTCCTCGACGGCGCTCGCCATCGCCAGGGTCAGCTTGGACAACTCGCCCACCGCCGCGGTAATCATCTCGATCGCTCCCACCGCCTCGCCGGTGGCGCTCTGGATCGCCGAGACCTGCTGTGTGATCTCGCCAGTCGCCTTGGCGGTCTGCTCTGCGAGCGCCTTGACCTCGGAGGCCACCACCGCGAAGCCGCGGCCGGCGGCCCCCGCCCGCGCCGCCTCGATGGTCGCATTCAGCGCCAGGAGATTGGTCTGGTCGGCGATCGACTTGATCATGCTGACCACCGCGTCGACCTTGCGGGCATTCTCGGCGAGCTGGCGCATGGTCGCGTCCGTGGTCCCGGCCTGCGCGGCGATCTGCTGCGCGCGCTCCGAGACGCGCCCGACCTGACCGGAAATCTCCTGGATCGCGCCGTTCATCTGCTCGGAGTTCGCCGCGACCGACGAGGCCTTGTGCCGTGCGGATTCGGCGGACTGCATCAGCCCTTCGGCCGAGTTCTGCATCTCCTGGATGGCCGAGCCCACCGCCTCGACCACCCGCTTGACATCGGTCTCCATGTTCACCTGCGCGGTGACCACGGCCCAGGTCAGCATCGGCCCGAGATACTGACCCTTCTCGTCGTTCACGGCCGTGACGCGCAGGTTCAGGGTCTCGGGTCCGACCTTGATCTTGGTGGAGTGCGGCAGCCGGCTCGCATCCGCCAGCATGGTGCGCTGGTGGCTCGGATTCTTGTGGAAGATGTCGAACGACCGGCCGAGCATCTCGTCGACTTTCACCGGCAGATGCTGGTCGATCGTCCCGAGGGTCCGGCGCGAGGTGGCGTTCATATAGTCGATCTTGAAATCGTTCTTGAGGTCGGCCGTCATGACGGCCACCGGAACGTTGTCGATCATGGTCAGGAGCCGGTTGATCTCCTTCTTCTTGGCGGAGATGTCCGAGGCGAACTTGACCACCTTCACGGGCCGGCCACGGGCGTCGAGGACGGGATTGTATGTCGCCTCCAGCCAGACCGAGTTGCCGTCCTTGTCCAGGCGGAGGAACTCGCCGGTGACGTACTGGCCGACCTTCAGCTTGTCCCAGAATTCCGTATACTCCGCGGTCTCGGCATAAGCCCTATCCACGAAGAGACGGTGGTGCCGGTTCTGAATATCCGGCAGATCATACTTCATCAGCTTCAAGAAATTCTTGTTCGCATGGACGACGTTTCCGTCCATCGAAAACTCGATGATCGCGAGCGAACGATCCAGGGCATCGATCTTGGCCTGGGCTTCGTTGAAAGTCGTACGGTTGAACATTTCGACACTCGCATTCCTCGCCCGCGGGTATCGCATCGCAGCGTTAATGAACTCTTTCTTGCTGCGTTATGCTGGTCTCCGTTTGGCGGCAGGCAATCGAAGACTTTTGATCGCGATGACGGAGTGCCTTCGAGGTCGGGGTAGATGATTTCCGCGCCACTAACACTTGGCGAGACGCTTTTTGTGCTGTTAAAACGGTCTGAATATCAGAACCAACCGCGCATTCGAAAGTATACTATAGGCGCTATGGCGCTGAAAAGGATCAGGCCGAGCGCGTAGGGATAGCCGAGAGTCCAGTCCAGCTCCGGCATGTGCTTGAAGTTCATGCCGTAGATCGACGCGATCAAGGTTGGCGGGACGCCGACCACCGAGACGACGGTGAGCACCCGGAAGACGTTGTTCTGCTCGATGGTGATGAGGCCGAGGGCCGCGTCGAGCAGGAACTGCACGTTCTCAGCGAGGCGCGTCTCGAACTCGTCGAGGGATTCGATGTCCCGCTTGATCGTCTCGAAGCGCGCGTCCTCCGGCAGGCCGATGCCGTCGCAGGCTGCGGCGACGAACGGCACGATCCGTTCGAGCCCGAGCAGACTGGCGCGGATCTTCCCCAGGACCTTTCCGCGGTTGCTGATGCCCCGCAGAATCCGGCGCAGGGCGAGGTCGCGGCGCCGGGGCGGCGGGCTCTCCAGGCGCCGCCGCTCGGCACCGCGGACGTCGAAGTCGAAGATCCGGGTCGAGAGCGTGTCGAGTTCCGATCCCATGTCCTCCAGGGCGTCCGCGAGGCTGTCGACCAGCTCCTCCAGGACGACGAGGAAGATCTCGCTCGGGGTCGTGCTGCCATCGCCCTCCGCGATGCGCTTCGCGGAGGAGTCGAAGGCGCGCAGGTCGTGAAAGCGGATCGTGACGAAGTGGTCCTTGGTCAGCAGGAAGCCCAGCGGCTTCACCTGCGACGCGCTCTGCTCGAAGGTGATCATCGGCGTCGAGAGCGACAGGCCGCCCTTCACCCGGCGCAGGCGACTCGACGTCTCGACCTCCGACAGCGCCGCCCGGGACGGCACGCGCAGACCGGTCGCCGCCTCGACCGCTTTGGCTTCCTCCGGGCTCGGGTCGTTCAGGTCGAGCCATACCGTATGGCGCGCGATCGGGCTGCCGGGTTGCAACGCCACCGGGCCTTCGGGTCCGTGCAGGCTCAACATGACGGCGCATTATCCATGGGGCGAGAAGGAAGGCCGCCGGCGCGTCATCGCACCGTCGCGCGGGGGTGCGACAGCCTTGACTCGGAACCGCAGCGAGCCTATCTCGCCGCCGTCTTTGGCACTCGCCGAGACAGAGTGCTAACAGTCGAGTTCGCGAGCGGTCCCGCCGGCCGCATCAACGCCAACTCCAGACCTGAAGCAAGAGGGCAGCTCATGAAGTTCCGTCCGCTGCACGACCGCGTGGTCGTCCGTCGCATCGAGAGCGAGGAGAAGACCAAGGGCGGCATCATCATCCCGGACACCGCCAAGGAGAAGCCGCAGGAAGGCGAGATCGTCGCCGTCGGTCCCGGCGCCCGCGACGAGCAGGGCCGCGTCAACCCGCTCGACGTCAAGGCCGGCGACCGCGTCCTGTTCGGCAAGTGGTCCGGCACCGAGGTCAAGATCGACGGTCAGGACCTCCTGATCATGAAGGAATCCGACATCATGGGCGTCGTCGCCGTCTGATCGGATCACCTCTCACCGCCCTTTGAGACTTTCCATAGTCTTGGGGCGCAACCCAACCAGATAAGAGGCACACAATGGCAGCGAAAGACGTTCGTTTCTCCGCCGACGCCCGCGACAAGATGCTGCGCGGCGTCGACATCCTCGCAGACGCGGTGAAGGTGACGCTCGGCCCGAAGGGCCGCAACGTCGTGATCGAGAAGAGCTTCGGCGCCCCGCGCATCACCAAGGACGGCGTCACCGTCGCCAAGGAGATCGAGCTCGCCGACCGCTTCGAGAACATGGGCGCCCAGATGGTGCGCGAAGTGGCCTCGAAGACCAACGACATCGCGGGTGACGGCACCACCACCGCGACCGTGCTGGCCCAGGCCATCGTCCGCGAGGGCGCCAAGTACGTCGCCGCCGGCATCAACCCGATGGACCTGAAGCGCGGCATCGACCTCGCCACCCAGGCTGCGGTGAAGGACATCATCGCCCGCGCCAAGAAGGTCTCGACCTCCGACGAGGTCGCCCAGGTCGGCACGATCTCCGCCAACGGCGACAAGGAGATCGGCGAGATGATCGCCCACGCCATGCAGAAGGTGGGCAACGAGGGCGTCATCACGGTCGAGGAGGCCAAGACCGCCGAGACCGAGCTCGACGTCGTCGAAGGCATGCAGTTCGACCGCGGCTACCTGTCCCCGTACTTCATCACGAATGCGGAGAAGATGGTCGCCGAGCTCGAGGATCCCTACATCCTCATCCACGAGAAGAAGCTCTCCTCGCTCCAGGCGATGCTGCCGGTGCTCGAGGCCGTGGTCCAGACCGGCAAGCCGCTCCTGATCATCGCCGAGGACATCGAGGGTGAGGCGCTCGCCACGCTCGTCGTCAACAAGCTCCGCGGCGGCCTGAAGGTCGCGGCCGTGAAGGCGCCGGGCTTCGGTGACCGCCGCAAGGCGATGCTCGAGGACATCGCGATCCTGACCAAGGGCCAGATGATCGCCGAGGACCTCGGCATCAAGCTCGAGAACGTGACGCTCCCGATGCTCGGCCGCGCCAAGCGCGTGCGGATCGAGAAGGAGAACACCACGATCATCGACGGCGTCGGCGAGAAGGCCGACATCGAGGGCCGGATCAGCCAGATCAAGGCGCAGATCGAGGAGACCACCTCGGACTACGACCGCGAGAAGCTCCAAGAGCGTCTGGCCAAGCTCGCGGGCGGCGTCGCGGTGATCCGCGTCGGCGGCGCGACCGAGGTCGAGGTCAAGGAGAAGAAGGACCGCGTCGACGACGCCCTCAACGCCACCCGCGCGGCGGTCGAGGAAGGCATCGTCCCCGGCGGCGGCACCGCGCTCCTGCGCGCCAAGAAGGCGGTCGCTGCCCTGAAGTCCGACATTCCGGACGTCCAGGCCGGCATCAAGATCGTCCTCAAGGCTCTCGAGGCCCCGATCCGCCAGATCGCCCAGAACGCGGGCGTCGAGGGCTCGATCGTGGTCGGCAAGATCACCGACAAGGCGGACTCCGAGACCTACGGCTTCAACGCCCAGACCGAAGAGTACGTCGACATGATCCAGGCCGGCATCGTCGACCCGGCCAAGGTGGTGCGCACCGCCCTGCAGGACGCGGCCTCGGTCGCCGGCCTGCTGGTGACCACCGAGGCGATGGTCGCCGACGCCCCGAAGAAGGACAGCCCTGCTCCGGCGATGCCGGGCGGCGGCATGGGCGGCATGGACTTCTAAGTCCACGCCACCGCGCATGACGGAGGAAGGGGGTCGCCGAGAGGCGGCCCCTTTTCTTTTGGCGCTGCCGTGGCTGCTCGGCGCGCGCGGCGGAGTCTGGTCGGGCTCAGCGGCCTTGACGCGACGCCGGGGCCTGAAGGCGGGCTCGCACAGTGGCGATCAAGGATTGCCGGACACGCTCGGTCGCCTGGAAAGGGATGTCGAAGTTCAGGCTGTGGTAGATCAGGTCGCGGATACCGTCGTGATCGGGGTCTCCGCCGCCGCCCTCGATGACGTCGAGGATCCAGGCATGGATCGCCGCGTGATCCGACGGATCGGGATCCGCGGCGAGGACCAGATGGCCGCCGTGCATCCAATCATCGCGCAGGGCTCCGGATTCTTCGGCGGCTGTTGGCATGACCTGACCTTGCGGCTCTGATTGGCGCGGCCGCGACAACAGAGTATCCGCGCGCCGCGATGGAGTTCTTCCACATCAACGGCGGAGCCGCGACGTCGGCGGCGCCGCCGCGTCACCGGTGCGACCGCGCCTTACCCTGCCGCGACGGCGCACAGCGGTCGAGGGGAGGTCGACGTCTCGGGCTCAGTCCGCGCGTCCGCGGTCGCGCGCGCCGACCATGACGCGTCCAGCGCGCCGGCGCCCGAAGCCCCGTCTCGCGGCGTTTCGAGTGGCGGGCGACAAACGAAAAACGGGACGGCTTTCGCCGTCCCGTTCAAAGGCTTACCTATCGGCCAAGGAAGATCGAAGCCAGTCGCTGGAGCAGGCCCCGCGGTGCGGGCGGAGGCTCGCTCTGCCCAGGACCGTCCCCGATCTAAGCGTTGGCGGCGAAGGGGTGCTGCGCCGAGTTGCGCTGCTCGGTGACCGTCGAAGCCTTCGGCTCACCGTTGACGGCGCGCTGGATCGACAGCTTGGTCGCCTCGTAGTTGTACTTCTGGATCTTGGCGTCGTCGGCCGCCTCCCAGTGGATGAACACGCCGACCAGGATGTACAGGTCGTCGGCCTCGTCCGCCGGGATGATGCCCTCGGCCACCGCGTCCTGCACGGCCTTGGCAACGCCGTGCTGGGCCGGGCCGAACATCTGGACGGCCTGACGGGCGTCGTTGATGGTGACCTTGTTGAACATCAGGGTGTTCGGCTTGCACGGCAGGTTCGGCGCGATGACCGCGAGCAGGCTGGTGAAGCCGTGCTTGTTGTTCACGAGGCCGTTGCAGAAAGCCGTCTCGGCGGGCGAGCCGCGCGGTCCGATGATGAGATCGATGTGGGCGACCTCGTTGCCCTCGCCGACGAGCGCTTCGCCGACCTGAACCTTGGTGATCTTCGCCATTCGGTGTCTCTCCCTGGATTCCGAAATAGAGCCGCGCGCCGGGCGGTGCCGCGGCCGGGAAGCCATCCTTGTTATCGGCGCCCGACCATGCCGGCCGAGCCGGATGAGCCGAGCCGGTTGGGCCGGACAGCGCGGCGGACCCTACAGCGGGGCCCAGCGGCTCACAACCCGCGCAAGGCTCTGACACGAAGGAATTTCCAACTGTCCGGTGCCGCGATCCCCGGATCGTGCGCCCCGGTCAGACCAGCCGTGCGCCGGCGGCCGCAAGGGCGTCCCAGAACAGCGTCGCGACCGTAAAATCGGCGCTCGTGCCAGGATTGATGGCCCGCGCCTTCAACGACGCGTCGAAGGCCAGCAGCGCGTCGACCGGCCGTGCGGCGAGGTCGATCCCGGCGCGAAGGGCCTCGGCCTCCCGGCGGATGCGTTCGGCCGCCGCGGCGCCGTGCTTGCGGGCGACATGGCTGTCGGGGACCGCCTGGAGAAAGGCGAGATGAATCGCGGTCGTACACCATGTGGGGTCGAGCCCCCCAGCGCGGGCCTCGGCCAGGGCCGCGAGCCCGATCGCCGGCACGTCCGCGAAGTCCGTCACGTAGGCGCGAGCGATCCGGTCCCGGTTGGCGGCCTCCGCCATTGCATCGTGCAGGGCGGCGGGCGCCGCGTGGGCGACGTCGTGGTGCTCGGCTTGGCCGAGGCCGCCCGGATTGGCGAGGCGGATGGCCGCGAAGACGGCGTCCGCATCCGTGGTGTTCAGCGTCTTGAGCGCCGTCGCGACGGTCAGGCCCCGCTCGGCCGCGACGGCCAGGGGGGCGCAGAGGAGCAGGATGCCGAGATTGGTGTTCTGGCCCACCGCCGCCATCGTGGCGGCGACGCCGTCGCGGATCCGCATGCCCACGCCGGCGCCCGCCCGGGCCAGGGCCGGCGCCGAGACATCGGCGCTGATGACGAAATCCGCCAGCACCA
The DNA here is from genome assembly GCF_003254375.1 of Methylobacterium sp. XJLW. Lineage (NCBI taxonomy): Bacteria > Pseudomonadati > Pseudomonadota > Alphaproteobacteria > Hyphomicrobiales > Methylobacteriaceae > Methylobacterium > Methylobacterium sp. XJLW. Next base: position 6,216,716 of record NZ_CP016429.1, read on the forward strand.
TGCGATGGCCGGGCGCGTAGGCGTGGACATTGCCGGGCTTGAGGGCGTCGAGCTCCGCGAGGCAGGCGGCCCGGTAGAGCGTGCCGATCAGCGCCGCGTCGAGGCCGCTCATCCCGGTTCCGCTCGTGCCGGGTCCGCTCATGCCACCACGAGCCGGGGACGGCTGGCGCCGCGGGCCGCGGCGAGGAAGCCGCGCACCACCGCGGCGGCGATATCGGTCTCGCACACGGTCTGGAGGCCCGACCAGGCCGGCATGGAATTGACCTCCAGGACCGAGAACCCGCCCTCCCCGTCTTCGACGAGGTCGACGCCGGAATAATCGACGCCGACCGCGGCGGCGGCCGCCTCGGCCAACTCGGCGGCGGCGCGCGGCATCGCCCAGGGGAGCGGCCGGCCGCCCCGGTGGACGTTGGTGATCCAGCCGTCGCCCTCGCGGATCATGCCGGCGATGGCCCGTCCGTCGCAGACGAACACCCGGTAATCGCGCCACAATCCGTCCCGGCGGGGAACGTAGCGCTGGAGATAGTAGACCCGCGCCACTGCCTCCTCGTCGGGAAGGTCTTCCGGGCGCTCGATGAGGGCAAGTCCCTCGCCTTGTGACCCGAACAGCGGCTTCAGCACCAGGGGCGCACCCGGCCGTGCCTCGGCGGCGACCAGGGACGCCGCCGCCTCGCGCTTCGAGAAGACCCAGGTCTCCGGCGTCGGGAGCCCGGCCCGGTCGATGAGCAGCGACGTGGCGGCCTTGTCCACCGAGCGCTCGATCGCGGTCGGGGCGTTCCAGACGGTGACACCAGACGCGACAAGGGCGTGCAGCACCCCGAGCCGCATCGTCGTCGCCTCGAAGGTGCCGCCCGCAATGGTCCGCATCAGCACGCCGTCCGGCAGCGCGTCCGGGAAGCCCGGCACGCGCAGGGGCTCGCTGCCGCCCGTGACCACGGCGACGTCCGCCAGGGAGAACAGGACCGGCTCCACGCCGCTCGCGCGCAGGGCCGCCAGCAGGCGGTTCTTGTGCCAGGTGCCGTTATCGGCCGCGAGCCCGATGCGCATGGGGGTCCTGATCGTCACGCTGCCACCCGCCTGCGGGGGGGCCAGGAAGATGTCGCCGTCCGGATCCGGTTGGGGCTCCCTCTCCCGCAGGGGAGAGGGAGCCCGGCGTGCTTCACGCGAAGGACGCGTCGACCAGCGTCGGCTCCAGACGGCCGCCGCGGTAGGTGACGCCGGTGCGCACCGACGTGACGATCGCCTCGGCCGGCGAGAACAGGGCGCCGTCGATCTTGTAGAAGTCGCCGTTCACCCGGCCGAAGATGTCGGCGAAAGGCGCGCCATGGTCGCTCGACGTCGTCGAGGGCAGCTGTTCGGCGAGCTGCCTGGCATCGGCATCGTCGGCATCCACGAAGAGCTGCACGCGTCCGCCGTAAATGATCGCGTCGTTGGTGCGGCCCATCGCCTTGATGAAGTCCGGGTGCGGGGGCGACAGCGGCGCCGAGCCGATCCCGTCCACGATGGCGTGCAGGTCGAAGCCGACCGTGTGGGCCTTGTGGAGGGCCACCTCGAGGACGCGGGCCACGACCTGGGTGGAGCCGGCGAGGCTCTGGGTCGGCGCGAAGATGAAGGTCAGGTCCTCGGGCTTCAGGCCGGAGGCCTCGGCGACCTTGGCGACGACGCTCTCGGGCGGCCCGCCCGCCGCTTCCAGCACGAGGGCGGTCTTCGTGGCGGAGTCGCGGAAGCCGAGTTCCTGGTACAGGTCCTCGACGGCCGCCACCGCCCGGCCGGGCCCCGAGCCGAGGGCGAAGAAGCCGGAATCACCGGTCTCGTCCGCGAGGCTCCAGCCCGCATACTGGCTCCCCAGACAGGCGAGGACCGGGTCGGCGGCGTGGACCGTCACCGAATAGGGCCAGGAGGCGATCGGTCCGGTCGGCGCGATCGTGACGGTGCCGAGGCCGCCGAGGCAGATCTCGGCGATGCGCCGCCCGGCTTCGATCGACCCCCTCGCCTGCGCGCCGGCATCGACCATCCGGGCGCCGCCGGCCGCCTGCGTCACGGAGAGCCGCAGCGTCGCGGCATCCGCCACGAGCCGCTCGACGAGGGGCGCCGCGAGCGCGTTGATGCTGGGATAGGATTGGCTGGCACTCATGACAGGGCTTCCTCGGGGTGAGTTTTCTTCGCCGCGCAGACGGCCCGCAGGCGCGCCGTGTGCGTTTCCAACAGGGCGAGCACCTCCGCCCGGTCCGCGCCTTCGGCCAGCACCGTGCAGAGCGGCGCGTCGCGGCGGACCACCGAGCCGGGGCACGGACGGTCGCGCACGCAGTCCGGCCACTCGAGGTCCGGAACAGGCGCAAGCTCCCGGTCCGCGTAACAGATCTGCGCGGCCGCCGCATCCGCCGGATGCGGCCCGGGGTCCGGCATCGTGCCGAGGCTGGCCGCGATATGGGCGGGAAGCAGCGGAATCCCGCGCCGGTCGAGGATGTCCAGCGTCGCGCCGGGCCGGGGATTGATCTCGGTGAGCCACCACGCCGAACCCTCGACCAGCAGGTCGGCGCTGGCGAGCCCCCGCAAGCCGGTCGCGGCGACGATCCGCTCGGTGCCGGCGGCGATGGCGTCCACGAGCGAAACGGGGAGCGCCGGGGCTTCACCGGCACCGCGGGCCAGGGCCCCGGCATAGCGGAAGGGACGGATCGGCGACGGCGCGCACCATTGCTCGGTGACGGCGAGGATGCGGATCGTCCGGCCGTCGGCGAGGAAGTTCAGGGCGTGCGGCTGGCCCGGTACGCGTTGCTGGAAGTAGTGGCCCTGCGGTGCCGGCGACCGGGTCGCAGCCCGGATGTGGTTGCCGCCGCTGCCGCCCGCGCGCTTGAGCAGCCACGCCCGCGGATCCGGCGGCGGGTCGGTTGCCACCGCGGGATGCGGCACGCCGAGGCGTGTGCAGAGGGCCGCGAAGGCCAGGGGCGCCTTGAGAGTCGCGACGGTCTCGGCCGACGCGCCGATCAGCCGGTGCCGCGCGGCGAGGCGCCCGATCAAGTCCGGCGCGTCCTCGAAGCCACTGCCCAGAATGAGCCCGATCGGCCGGCCGGCGGCTCCGGCCAGATGATCGAGCGCGGCCACCGTCGCGTCCGCGGCCGGCGCGGTTCCGAAGCGGCCGGGCAGCGGCCGGTAGGCCTCGGCGGCGGCGAGCGTATCCGCGTCCCCGAACAGATCGGCTACGTAAGGACGAAGCCCGGCACGCCGCGCCGCCTCGGCCAGGGCGCGCCCGGCCTGGGCGGCGATCAGGACCGCATCCGCCATCCGGGGCCGGCTCGTATCGGACTAGCCGGCGATCTCCACCGCGAGCGCGTAGGCGTCGCGGAAATCGAGGCAGAGCGGCGTGTCGGAGGCGAGCATCCGGTCGAACAGGCGCCGCTGCGTCTGGTACTTCACGTTGCCGACTGCCAGCGCGCCGATGCCGACGCCCTTGCCGGTGGGCAGGGCGACGTCGACCGCGTTCACGTCGATCCCCGCGATGCCGGCAGGCGGCACGGCGTTGACGTCCGAGGCGACGAGCAGCTTCGGCGCCGACTTCAGGTCCTCCGCGGTGAGGATCGGGATGCCCGCCGGCCCGGCGGAGAGGATGACGTCGGCGTCGCGGATGGCGGCGCGGCGATCCTCGGGGGTCGTGCCGTCGACAGCGCCGACCTCGATGCCGAAGCGCCACTTCATCGTGAAGGCGATCTTCGAGACCCGCTCCTCGCCGTCGTGCCCGACCAGAACGGTGGTGGCGCCCTGCAGGGCGCCGATCACCGCGGCCACGTAGGCGACGACGCCGGCGCCGCCGAAGATCACGATGCGCTTACCCGTGAGGTCAGTGTTGAACTTCTGCCGCAGGGCGCGGGAGACCTGGGCCACCATGGCCGCGCCGGTGGTGAACGAGCCGGCCGGATCTGCGAAGACGTGGTTCACGAAGGGCGGCACGAAGGCCTTCTTGGCGCGGTCGACCATGTCGAGGGCGTCCTCGGCGTTCTTGCCGCCGATGAAGATGCCCGTTCGCGTCCCGTCGGCCGGCGACCGCGAGAAGATCGAATCCTGGGTCAGCGAGACCACGTCGGCGAGGCTGACCTCGGTGTAGGTCACCACCGTCTCGAACCCGGCATCCACGGCCATGTTCACGTCGAACGGGCTCATGTGCCGGAGCGGCGTCAGCATGTGGAGGATCGAGCGGGCCATGGAATCCTCATGCGGCGCGCGACAGATGCGCCTGTCCACCGTCCAAACCCGGAGCGGTGCCCCGGGTCAAGCCCGGGGTGGGCGGCTCACGCCGGACCGGTTACCGAAGCGCCACTGTTGCGGCCCCGGGCGATGACGAACCGGAGTGGACCGCCGCGGTCGAGGCCGGCCACCAGGGCGCGGGCCTCGGCCTCGGACGCCATCAGGGCGAAGCCCGTTGGCCCCCAGGAGGACTGCCCGTAGCCCGACACGCCCTGCGCGGCGATGCTCGCCAGCGCCTCCGCCACCGCGGCGCTGGCGTAGCGGCCCCCCTGATGGGGCGCGAAATGGTCGCCGATCAGCGTCTGGATTCGGGTGATCCCGGCACCGAAGCCCTGGGGCTCGGCCAGGGCGACCGCGGGCAGGACCTGCATCAGCGCGATCCGGCAGATCTCCGCCGCCTGGGCCTCGGGAAAGCGCGGCAGATCGCGGAACGCCTCGACCTCGCGCGTCCCGTGCACGCCCGCCATGCCCGGATCGAGGATCAGGACGATCCGCCAGGCCTCGGGATAGGGCAGACGCGCGATGACCGGAGGCGGGCCCCCGTCCGCACCGCGGCCGCCATCGACGATCAGGCCGCCTTCCGTGAAGGCGCGCAGGCCGACGCCGGACCGGTTGCCCCGGTCCAGGGTTGCCGCGAAGGCATCCGGCGCGAAGGGCTCGCCGCTGAGCCGTGCCATGGCTGCCGCCACCGCGAGGGCGAGCTGCGTGCCCGAGCCGAAACCGGCATGGGCCGGGATGACCCGCTCAACCGTCACCGCCACGTCCTCGCCGCGCCCGAGATGGGCGGCGGCGGCACGGACATAGCCGCGCACGCGGTCGGCTTCGGGTCCCTCCACGGAAGGCCGCGCTGCCCGACGGGCGCTCAGGGCGAGGGACGGCGCATCGATGGCGAGCCCGATGCTGCCGAACCGGCGGCCGAGACCGCCGTGCAGGTCCAGGAATCCGAAATGCAGCCGTGCCGGGGCCTCGACCCGCACGGCACCATCCGCTGCCACCTCGTTCCTTTCAGGGACCTCGCCCAACACACGTCCCTCGAATCCCGCAGGCCCGGCGCATGCGCGGCGCGCTTTTCACACGGGGCCCGGGGCCAGGCAACTTGGACAGGCCTGGATCGCACCGCCGTCACGGCAATTCCGGCGCTCGGTTCCGGTTCAGGTTCCGCGGTCGCTCGGCCTGTCCGCACAAGGTGTCCGCAGGATCGCGGGGCGGCACCGGCCCATCCGCGCAATCCACCTCGCGAACCACCTGGCGATGCGGATCGCCGCCGGACCCCCCTTGCCGCGGTGCGCGGATGAATGCAAACCTAGGGGTTGCGACGGCGCGCCGAGTTTGCCGCTGCCCGGACATGCCGGGCGGATGCGCCATTCCGATTCGGTGGGGAACCCTCATGCTGAGGTGCACCTGCTTCGTCCGGTCTTACGGCCGTCGCCCGCTCCGAAACCAAGCAAGAACGTTGCGAGAGGGAGCATGGCAGCCTGGGTGAAGGGTGGCGCGACGGACGCGGGCACCGCCGTCGAGGCGGCCGCATCCCTGCTCGCCAAGGCGCGCGCGCCGGTGATCGCCGGCCTCAGCGCCGACGTGGCTGCGATCCGCGCAGCCTATGATCTCGCGGGGCGCATCGGCGCCTCGGTCGATACCGCCGGCGCGGCCGGGACCTATGCCGAGCTCGGAGCGCTGAGCCGGGTCGGTGCCCTCACGACGACGCCTGCCGAGGCCGTCGGACGCGCCGACACGGTTCTCGTCGTCGGTGCCGCCCCCTGGCAGGCGCCGCTCATGAAACGCCTGATCGACGCCAAGCCGACCCGTGGGCGCGCCGCCGGATCCGACAGGGCCCTCCTGGCGGTGGGTGCGAACGCCGGTGCGGCGCTGGCCTGGCCCGCCGATGGCGGGCTGCCGGAGGCCGTGGCCGAGCTGCGGGCCTATGCCCGCGGGCATCTCGCCGGTGACGCCTTGCCGGGGCAGATCGCGTCCCGGCTCGCGGCCGCGCAGTACGGCGTGCTGCTCTACGATCCGGCCGAACTCGGCGAGTTCGGTGTCGAGATGCTCCAGGGCCTCGCCATGGAGCTGAGCGATACCACACGCTGCTTCACCCTGGCGGTCGGTGCGGCCGGGCAGGACCGGGCCGTCGTGCCGGTCTCGGCCTGGACGACCGGTCAGGCGCCGCGCAGCGGCTTCGGGCGCCGCGTCCCCGAGCATGATCCCTGGCGCTTCGACGCCGCCCGGCAGGTCGCTGCCGGCGAGGCCGACGCCGTTCTCTGGCTCGGTGCCGTCCCGGTGGAGCGCCCGGACTGGCTGTCCGCGGTGCCGTCCGTGGCTCTGGTCGCGGAAGGCGAGGCGCAGGCTGCCGAGGTGGTGATCTCTGTCGGCCAGCCTGGCCGCGACCACGGCGGCGTCCTGTGGAACGAGCAGCGCGCCGCCCTGACCTTCTGGCCGGCCACTGCGCCGTCGGATCTGCCGTCGGCCGCGTCGGTGCTGGCCGCCCTCAAGGAGCGTCTGGCCACGGTGCAGGCCGCGTCGAGGAGTGATTCCGCATGCTGAGCGTGATCCGGGGCGGGCGCGTCGTCGATCCGACCGCGTCCCGCGATTCTGTCGGTGACGTCTGGATCGAGGATGGCCGCATCATCGATCCGCCGGGCCGCGAGCCCGACGCCGTGATCGATGCGGCGGGCTGCGTGGTGATGGCCGGCGGCGTCGAGGTGCATTCGCACATCGCCGGCGGCAACGTGATCACCTCGCGGCTGCTCCTGCCCGACCTCTACGTCAGCGAGGCGGCCCCCGACGGCCATCCCTTCGCCCATGCGGGCGGGGCCGCGGCCTGGATCGGCTCGACCTACGCGCGGATGGGCTACACCACGGCCGTCGAGCCGGCGATGCCGCCGACCCACGCCCTGGGCACGCAGCTCGAGCTCGCCGACATCCCGCTGCTCGACCGCGGCGCCCTCACGGTGATGGGCAACGACGACCAGCTTCTGGAGATGCTGCGCGAGCGCCAGGGCGGCAACGCCGTGCGCGACCTCGTCGCCCTGTCGGTCGCCCAGTCCCGCGGCCTCGGGGTGAAGTGCATCAACGCGGGCGGCGCCTCCGCCTTCAAGGACGGGGCGCTGCGCCTGTCGCTGGACGACGAGATCCCCTGCTACGGGCTCTCGACCCGGCAGATCATGGGCTCGCTCCTCGACGCGGTCGAGGAGATCGGCGTCCCGCACCCGCTGCACGTCCACTGCAACAACCTGGGCCTGCCCGGAGCGGACGACAGCTTCATGGCGACCCTGGATGCAGCGGAGGGCCGGCGCATCCACTTCGCCCACGCGCAGTTCTACGCCTACGGCGCGGTCGATCCGGCCAATCCCGGCACCGGCGGTTTCCGCTCGGCCGCCGAGCGCATCGCGCAGGCGATCGCCGACAATCCGAACGCCACCCTCGACATCGGGCAGGTGGTGTTCGGCCAGACGGTGACGGTGTCCCTCGACATCCTCCGTCAGTTCGCAGGCCGGAAGGGCGCGAAGCCGAAGAAGTGGGTGCTGAACGCGGGCGACGCCGAAGGCGGCGGCGTGGTGCCGTTCCTGTACCGGCCCCGGGGCCCAACCAGCTCGCTGCAATGGGCGATCGGCCTGGAGATCATGCTGCTCTCCACCGACCCGGAGCGGACGATCCTGACGACCGACCACCCGAACGGTGGCCCGTTCACCCAGTACCCGCGCATCATCCACCTGCTGATGGACAAGTCGGAGCGTGACCGCGAGATCGCGACGCTGCCCAAGATCGTGGGCGAGCGCTCCGGCCTTCCGGGCCTGGAGCGCGAGTACACGCTCTCGGAAATCGCGCAGCTGACCCGGTCGGGTCCGGCCAAGCTGCTGGGGCTGGACGACCGCGGCCATCTGCGGGCCAGTGCCCGGGCGGACGTGGCGGTCTACCGGGACGACACCGACCGAACCGCGATGTTCACCGCCGCCAAGCTCGTCCTGAAGGACGGCGTGCCGATCGTCGAGGACGGCGAAGTGGTGGAATGGCGGGCCGGCCGGACGCTGTCGCTGACGGTCGAGTCCGACAAGGCCATGGCGAAGCGCGCCGACACCTACCTGACGGAGCGGTTCGGCGAAGGCCTCGACAGCTTCGCCGTGCCCGACGCGGCCTTCGGCGACGGTCCGGACAATTTCGAGGCGGTGCCATGCCGGGTGTGATCAGAGGGGCGAGCCGCGGGAAGAACGATGTCTGACCTCTCCCTCAACGGCATCCCGGTCATCGACACCTTCGCGGAGGCGTTCGATGTGGCCGGCACCGCCATCATCGTCACGAACGACACCGCCAAGTGGGCGATGATCGCCGCCACCACGATGACGGGCTTCGCCACCTCGGTGATCGGCTGCGGCGCCGAGGCGGGCATCGACGCCGAGCTGTCGCCGGAGGAGACTCCCGACGGGCGGCCGGGCGTGCGCATCCTGCTGTTCGGCTTCGAGCCGAACGGCCTTAAGGACCAGCTGATCAAGCGGGTCGGCCAGTGCATCCTCACCTGCCCGGGCACCGCCTGCTACGCCGGCGTCGACGGGCCGACCAAGATCAAGCTCGGCGGCGCGATCCGCTATTTCGGTGACGGCTTCGCGGTGGCCAAGCGCCTGCCCGACGCCACCGGCAAGGCCCGGCGCTACTGGCGCATCCCGGTGATGGACGGCGAGTTCCTCTGCGAGGACACGGTCCGGGCCGTGGACGGCGCGGTCGGTGGCGGCAACCTGCTGTTCCTCGGCCGCAACCACGCCGAGACGCTGAAGGTCGCCGAGATCGCCGTGGAGGCCGCCAAGGCGGTACCGGGCGCGATCCTGCCGTTCCCCGGCGGCATCGTCCGTTCCGGCTCCAAGGTCGGCGGCCGGACCAAGGGCATGATGGCCTCGACCAACGACGCCTACTGCCCAACCCTCAAGGGGCGCGCCGGCTCGGCGCTCCCGGCCGAGTGCGGCGTGGTGCTGGAAATCGTGATCGACGCCCTGACCTCGCAGGGCGTGTCCGACTCGATGCGCGCCGGCCTGCACGCGGCCACCGAGATCGGCGGCAAGCACGGGCTGATCGCGGTCACGGCCGGAAATTACGGCGGCAATCTCGGCCGCCACCACTACCATCTGCGCGACCTGATCGCGCGCGACGACGCCAAGACGGAGGGCTGAGCCGTGAGCACCCTCACCCTGCGTGCGGCTCCGCCGGAGCGCCTGGACTTCCTCAACATCAACCCCGCGGCTCTGAGCCGCCTGTCGCAGGGCGAAGCCGAGCGCCTGGAAGTCGGGACCACCCGGACCGGCGTGCGCCTCGGCGACTGCTTCGCCGTCTCGTTGGACGGCTCCGACACCCTGACCCTCGAGGGCGGCCACGAGCGTCTCGACCGGGTCGGCGCCTCCCTGTCGGCGGGCACGATCCGGGTCACCGGCGATGTCGGCCAGCGCCTCGGCGCCGGCATGGCGGGCGGCCGCGTCACCGTCACCGGCCATGCCGGGCCCTATGCGGCCTCCGGCGCCACCGGCGGCACGATCACCATCGAGGGCGATGCCGGAGATTACGCCGGCGGTGCGGTCTATGCCGCCAAGGCCGGGCTCGACGGTGCGACCCTGATCATTCGCGGCACGGCGGGTGCCCATCTCGGCGACCGGATGCGGCGCGGGACGATCGTGGCCGGACGCGCGGGGGCCTTCGCGGGATCGCGCATGATCGCCGGAACCCTGGCGGCCCTCGCGGTGGGCGATCACCCCGGTCTCGGCATGCGCCGCGGAACGCTTCTCCTGGGTGCGCACGGCCGGATGGCTTCGACCTTCGTGGAGACGGGGACGCACGATCTCGTGTTCCTCCGGCTCCTGGCGAAGGCGCTGCGCGGCCTCAGCGCCGAGCATGCCGACCTGCTCGCCAAGCCGCTGCGTCGCTACTCTGGCGACCTCGCCACCATCGCCAAGGGCGAGATCTGGGTCGCGGCCTGACGCCGCCTGGGCAAGGGGCGTGGACGCGTCCTATGCTCTCCGCCAAGCCGGCCCGATCGAGGCCGGCAACCCGGGGACACGCCCATGTTGCTGCTGCTGTCGATCTGCCTCGTCGCCCAACCCTCGACCTGCCGCGAGGACCGGATCGAGATGTCGTTCGAGAAAGCGAGCCCGTTCGTCTGCCTGCGCAACTCGCAGAGTGCGCTGGCGACCTGGCAGGCCGCGCATCCCGAATGGCACGTGGAACGCTGGCGCTGCGCCGCCAAGGGCAGCCTGCCGAAGGAGCTGTGACGGCACCTTGGCTCAGCGGCCGGACGGTGACATGCTCGGTCCCGCATTGACGGCGCGACGACCACGATGCGCTCGCTGAAGGTCCGCTTCGCCCTGTTGCTCGGGGGCACCGCCATCGTCGTGATGCTGGCGGCCGCGGCCGCGCTGGCGGCGATCGGGGCGGCGGAACGGACCGTCGACCGCACCCTCGAGGCCCAGCGTCGCCTGGAACTTCTGGCCGAGCTGTCGGGCCGCCTCACCCAGTTCGGCATGGCGGCCGTGGAGACCGTCGGCAATCCCGACGGCCAGCCCGAGGCGATGGCGATCGCCCGAGACAATGCCGACCGCGCCCTGACCACCGTGGATGAGGCGCTCGCCAAGAGCTTCCCGCCGAGCGACGACCCGGCCGACCGGATGCAGTACGCCGCCCGTACGCGCCCCATGGCCCAGCTGCGCGCGGCCCGCGCCGTCCTGGACCGGCAGGTGTCGCTGATCAGCCGCCAGACCGATCCGGAGCGGCGCCAGGACGCCATCAAGGGGGCGCTCAACGGCTTCGGCGCCATGACCGGCCAGCCCCTGTCCTTCCTGATCGAGGCCGAACGGCGCAGCATGGCCCTCGGCTCCGAGCAGGCCCGGGCGCTGTCGGAGCGCCTGCGTCTGGCCGCCGCCGCCGCGGTGGCGGCGGCTCTCGTGCTGCTGGCGATCCTCTACCGCGGCGTCACCCGGCCGACCCTGGCGCGGATCGAGGAGGTCCGCCGGGCCGCGAGCGCCATCGGCCACGGCGCCCTCGACACCCGGCTCTCCGTCGCCACGCGCGACGAACTCGGACTGCTGATGACCAACGTCAACCGCATGGCCGCCCGCCTCGCCCGGCGGGAATCGCGGGTTGCGGCCGACCGGGCGGCGCTGGAGGATACCGTGGCGGCACGCACGGCCGATCTGCGGGCCGCCAACGCCCGCCTCGAAGCCGTCGACCAATCCCGGCGCCGCTTCTTCGCCGATGTCAGCCACGAGCTGCGCACCCCCCTCACGGTCATCCTGGGCGAGTGCGACCTCGCCCTGCGCGGCGCATCCCGGGGCGCCGACCCGAATCCGGTTTTCGCGACGATCAAGAAGCGGGCGCAGCGTCTCAAGCTGCGGGTCGAGGACCTGCTGCGGGTTGCGCGCTCGGAATCCGGCGAGATCGAGTTCGACAAGCGCCGCCTGGGACTCGCTCAGCTCCTCGCGGAGGCGGTGGACAACATGAGCTCCGAAGCGGCCCGCCGTCGCGTCGGCCTCGGCCTCGATCCCGGCACCCGGGACGTCGAGTGCCTCGCCGACCGCGAATGGATCCGCCAGACCGTCGAGAGCCTCGTGGACAACGCCCTGCGTCATGCCGCCGGCCTCACCCGCGTCGAGGTCGCCTTGGCGGCGGGCCCGGGACCCGTCGGGCGGATCACCGTCACGGACGACGGTCCGGGCTTCAGTGCATCCGAAGCCGACCTGTTCGAACGCTTCAGGCGTGGATCGGGGGCGGGTCCCGACGAGACCGGATTCGGCATCGGCCTCGCCCTGGCGCGCTGGATCGTCGAGCAGCATGGCGGCACGATTCGGCTCGGTGCCGGGCCGGACGGGCGCGGCGCCCGCGTGACCCTGGACATCCCGGCCCTCGATCCGGCATGGGATGCGGGGCCGGTCGACGGCGCGACCGGCGGGCAGGTGAAGGAGTCGGCCGCATGACGCGGATCCTGATCGTCGAGGACGACATCGACATCCGCGGCCTTCTGGCTCGGGGCCTGGAAGCCGAGGGATTCGAAGTCGGGACGGCAGCCTGCGTGGACGAGGCGCTCAAGGCCGCCCACGATCCGGCCCCCGGCGCCGTGCTCCTCGACATCAACCTCCCGGACGGGTCGGGGCACGACATCTGCCGCTCCCTGCGGGAGGGCGGCTTTCCCGGGGCGATCCTGTTCCTCTCCGCCCGGGACGAGATTCGTGACCGGGCCGAAGGGCTGGCGCTCGGCGCCGACGACTACATCATCAAACCCTTCGAGTTCGACGAGCTGGTCGCCCGCCTGCGGACCCATCTGATGCGGCGCGAGCAGGCGGAGGCACCGCGTTCGCGCATCACCGTCGGCAAGCTGATGCTGGACCTCGAGACCCGGCAGGCCAGCTGCGGCGAGGCCAGCGCCCGCCTCACCCCCCGCGAGGCCGACCTGCTCGGCATGTTGATGGAGAACATCGGCAAGCCGGTCTCCCGAGCCGATATCTTCGACCGGCTCTGGGCCAGCCAGGGTGGCCTCTCGCTCAACGTGGTCGACGTCTATATCGGCTATCTGCGCTCGAAGATGGCCGATTTCGTCCGCTACGGCGGTCCCGGCCTGGTCACGGTGCGTGGCAAGGGATTCATGCTCGAACTGCGCGGTCCCGACTTTCGACAGTGAGCCACTGTACTTTAGTCGCAGGGCGGCGCGTTTCGTGATGGTTTCCGGGCGTTTAGGAAGTCTCTCACGAAAAATTTGGGAGGATCCGGCAACTTAGTGCTTGAAGCCCGCGCCTGAATCGTCGATACCTCTCCCGCGCCAGAAATGAGAGCGCCATCAGTGTCTTAGGGTCCTCTTAGGATCCGCGTGACGCTCGGTGAAGATATCGCCTGAGGAGAAACACCATGAAGTGGGCTGCCCCGATCGTGTCCGAGATCTGCGTCGGCATGGAAGTGACGAGCTACGAGTCGGCTGAGATCGACACCTTCAACTGAGTTTTACGGACCGGGGATCTCGGGAGCCGCACATGCGCGTCGTGATCCTCGGTTCTGCGGCTGGCGGCGGCCTTCCCCAGTGGAATTGCCGCTGCCCCATCTGTTCGCTGGCACGGTCCGAACCGGACCGGGTACGCCCCCGGACCCAGTCGAGTATCGCGGTCTCCGCCGACGGGTCTGATTGGCTGCTCATCAATGCCTCGCCGGACATCCGGCAACAGCTCTTCGACAATGCGCAGATGCACCCGCGCGAGGGCCTGCGCCATTCGCCGATCAAGGCGGTGCTGCTGACGAACGGGGATGTCGACCACGTTGCGGGTCTTCTGACCCTCCGCGAAGGCCAGCCCTACACGCTCTACGGCACCCGCGGCATCCTCGAATCGGTGAATGCCAACCGCGTGTTCGACGTGATGGCCGAGGGCGTGGTCGCCCGCCAGCCGATCGGGATGGATCAGCGTTTCGAGCCCCTGCCCGGCCTGTCGGTCACCCTTTTCCCCGTTCCCGGCAAGGTGCCGCTCTGGCTCGAGGACGAGACCCTGGAGATCGGCGCCGAGACCGAGACCACGGTCGGCGCATTGATCGAGGCTGGTGGCCGGCGCCTCGCCTACATCCCCGGCTGTGCCCGGGTGACGGACGGGCTGCGCGCCCGCATCGCCGGCGTGGACGCGCTGCTGTTCGACGGCACCGTCCTGCACGACGACGACATGATCCGGGCGGGCGTCGGCACCAAGACCGGCTGGCGCATGGGCCATGTGCCGATGCGCGGTGAGAACGGCTCGATCGACGCCCTGGGTTCCGTCGAGATCGGGCGCCGCATCTTCGTGCACATCAACAACACCAATCCGGTCCTGGTCGAAGGCTCTCCGGAACGGGCGGATGTCGAGGCCGCCGGCTGGACCGTAGCCCATGACGGCCTGAGCCTGTCGCTTTGAGGCTGTGACGACAGTGGAGCGCACGTAGAATCCGGTCGACCCCTTCCGCATCCTCATCCTGAGGCGTCCGAGGAGGACTCCGTCGCGGCATCGCCGCGCCCCAGGCTGAGGTCGGGCCTTGAGTCTCCGTCGCATCGGGTGAGGTGCCTCGGCGACCGAGAGACCGGACGGGTTTCGTACGCGCCCTGTGTCGCAGGCGCTGGCCGCGCGAATGGGGCACGCGTCCGGGTCATCCGGTTGGGCCTGGAAGCCGCCGGCACTATATTGTCGTTGAAGCACGGCATTCGCCCCGTTGCCGAGGGCGGAACGACCGCACAGGAAACGCGACCCGAGGACGGACGCCGGAAACGCCATGAACGCAGTCTTCCCGACCCCCGACACCGCCGACAGCCAGCGTCTCCTGAGCCCCGCGGAGCTGGAAGCCGCCCTGCGCGACATCGGCGCGCGCCGGTACCATAACCTGCATCCGTTCCACCGCCTGCTCCATGACGGCAAGCTGTCGAAGGATCAGGTCCGGGCCTGGGCCTTGAACCGCTACTACTACCAGGCGATGATTCCGGTGAAGGATGCCGCCGTGCTGGCGCGCATGACCGACGCGTCGCTGCGGCGGATCTGGCGCCAGCGCATCGTCGACCATGACGGCGACCACGAGGGTGACGGCGGTATCGAGCGGTGGCTCAAGCTCGCCGAGGGCGTCGGCTTCGACCGCGACTACGTCCTATCGACCCGCGGCATTCTCTCGGCCACGAAGTTCTCGGTCGAGGCCTATGTGCACTTCGTCACCGAGAAGACGCTCCTGGAGGCGATCGCCTCGTCGCTGACCGAGATGTTCTCGCCGACGATCATCTCGGAGCGTGTCGCCGGGATGCTGAAGAACTACGACTTCATCACCAAGGAGACCCTGGCGTATTTCGACAAGCGTCTCACCCAGGCGCCGCGGGATGCCGATTTCGCCCTTGACTACGTCAAGCAGCACGCGACCACGCCGGAGCTGCAGCGGAAGGCCATGGCGGCGCTGACGTTCAAGTGCAACGTCCTCTGGACGCAGCTCGACGCCCTGTACTTCGCCTACGTTTCCCCCGGGATGGTCCCCCCGGACGCGTGGCAACCGGGCGAAGGCCTCGTGAACGAGGCATCTCCGGCCCGGGTGGGCGGGAACCGGAAGATGGCGGCCGGCGACCGTCCGCGGCTGCCGCGCGGCGTCCGGCTGCGCAACGACGAAACCCGCGGCAAGTGGGTTCTGCTCGCCCCCGAGCGCACCTTCGATCTCGACGACAACGCCGTCGCGGTGCTCAAGCTCGTGGACGGCGCGCGCAGCGTCGCCGACATCGCGGACGAGCTCGGAAAGACGTACGCGGCCGAGCCGCGGGCCATTGAGGCCGACATCCTGGTGATGCTCGACGGCCTCGCGGAGAAACGGGTTCTTGAGCGATGAATGCGCTGACGCCGAACCGGCCCGATGCGCCGGCCCCGGTGGGTCTGCTCGCTGAGCTGACCCATCGCTGCCCGCTGCGCTGCCCCTATTGCTCGAATCCGCTGGAACTCGACCGCCGGTCGGGCGAGCTCGACACGCAGACGTGGCAGCGCGTGCTCGGGGAGGCCGCGGCCCTCGGCGTCCTGCACGTGCACCTGTCCGGCGGCGAGCCGACGGCACGCAACGACATCGTCGAGATCACCAAGACCTGCGCCGATCTCGGCCTCTACTCGAACCTGATCACCTCCGGCGTCGGCGGGGCGCTCGCGAAGCTCCAGGCGCTCTACGATGTCGGGCTCGACCACGTGCAGCTCTCGGTGCAGGGCGTCGACGCGCAGAATGCCGAGAAGATCGGCGGCCTTAAGAACGCCCAGCCGCAGAAGTTCGAGTTCGCCGCCAAGGTTGTCGAACTCGGCCTGCCCCTGACGCTGAATTCGGTCATTCACCGCGGCAACATCCACGAGGTGGCGGGCTTCATCGACCTCGCGGTGAAGATGGGCGCCAAGCGGCTCGAGGTGGCGCACACGCAGTATTACGGATGGGCCTACGTCAACCGCGCGGCGCTGATGCCCGACAAGGCGCAGGTGGACGAGTCGATCCGGATCGTCGAGGCAGCCCGGGAGCGCCTGAAGGGCCAACTCGTCATCGACCTCGTCGTGCCGGACTATTATGCGAAATATCCCAAGGCCTGCGCGGGCGGCTGGGGCCGCAAGCTGATGAACGTGACGCCCCAGGGCAAGGTCCTCCCCTGCCACGCGGCGGAGACGATCCCGGGGCTGGAATTCTGGAACGTCAACGATCACTCGCTGGGCGAGATCTGGCGCGACTCGCCCGCCTTCACCGCCTATCGCGGCACCGATTGGATGAAGGAGCCTTGTCGCTCCTGCGACCGGCGCGAGAAGGACTGGGGCGGTTGCCGCTGTCAGGCCCTGGCCCTCGCCGGGGACGCGGCCGCCACCGATCCTGCCTGCTCGCTCTCCCCGCTCCACGCCAAGGTGCGGGCCCTTGCCGCGGAGGAAGCTGCGGAAAACCCGCCGGATTACATTTATCGGACGATCGGCAGCAACGTTCGGTCGCCGCTCAAGGAGGAAGTCCACTCGTGAGAGGTCTTGTCGTAAAGGGTCTTGCTACGACGTCCGTCGCGCTCGGGCTGGCCGTGCTGCCGGCCCTCGCCGAGGATGCGTCGAAGCCCGCCATCGTGACCCAGGCCAATGCGGTCGCTGCGCCGTCCGCCGCGGATCTGCTGTTCGACCAGCCGCATATGAAGAATGCGGCGCCAGGATCGACGCTGACCTATGATTATCTGCGCCGTTCGGGCATCGCGAAGGGGCCGTTCGGGGCGCCGCTGGAAGACACGGTCCAGCTGAAGGTCGAGCCCGGAAAGAGCGCGGAAGGCCGAGATATCAGCGTCGTGATGTTTTCCGGGCTGAACCGTGTGCCGGCCGGCCCGTTCGAGGACATGGCGGGCAACCCGATCGTCTCCCTGTTCCTGGAGAACCACCTGCGCGGCTTGGCCAAGGTGCTGGAGGCCAATCCGCGCTACCTCAAGCTCGCCATCCGCAAGGGTCTGCGTGAGAAGGCGACCGTGACGCCGACGAAGGTGACGGTCGGCGGCCGCGAAGTCGACGGCTGGCGCGTGGTAACGAAGCCCTTTCAGGGCGACTCCATGGCGCAGCGCATGCGCGGCCTGGACGACATGACCTATACCTTCGTCACTGCCCCGTCCGTCCCGGGTGAGATCGTCTCGATCGAGGCGTCGTCGAAGAGCACGGATGGCGGTGAGCTGCTTGAGGAGAAGCTGAACTATGATCAGAAGGCTGGCTGAACGGGGCGCCCTGGCTGCCCTCGCCCTGACGCTGTCGGGTCTGGCCGGCTGGGCCGCCGAGGAGAACGATTACCCGACCGACGCGCGGGTCGATTACGTGTTCGGCTGCATGGCCGCCAACGGCCAGACTCGCGAGAGCCTGCAGAAATGCTCCTGCTCGCTCGACCAGCTCGCCGCGATCCTGCCGTACGACAAGTACGTCCAGGCGAGCACCATCCTGTCGATGCGGCAGGGCATCGGCAACCGGGCGAACGAGTTCAAGTCGACCAAAATCTTCGACGACAAGGTGGCGGACCTGCGCCGCGCCCAAGCCGAAGCCGAGATTCGCTGCTATCACGGCTGAGTTGCGAGGCGAGGCCGGCGTTGCGCCGGCCTCGCGATTCGCGCACACCGGCTCCCGAACCGCGCTCGTGAACGGGACCCGCACCGTGACACCCTCCTCCAGCCTGTCCGCTCTGCTGCCTCCTTTGGGCGGCCGCACGCTGGTCATGGGCATCCTCAACGTCACGCCCGATTCCTTCTCGGACGGTGGGTTGTTCGCCGGGGAGGCCGAAGCCGTGGCCCAGGCCGAGCGCCTCGTCGCAGAGGGCGCGGCGATACTCGACATCGGTGGGGAATCCACCCGGCCCGGTCACGTCCCGGTTCCGGCCGACGAGGAGCAGGCGCGCGTCCTGCCGGTGATCCGGGCAATCGCGCCCCGTCTGCCGGTGCCGATCTCCATCGACACCTACAAGGCGTCCACGGCCCGCCTCGCGCTGGAGGCCGGTGCCCGGATCGTGAATGACGTCTGGGGGCTCCAGCGTGAGCCCGACATCGCTTCCGTGGCGGTGGCGCACGGCGCGCCCGTGATCATCATGCACAACCGGGAGACGATCGACCCGGATCTCGACATCGTGGCCGACATGCTCGCTTTCTTCGAGCGGTCCCTCACCATCGCCCATCGCGCCGGTCTCGCCGATTCCGAGATCGTGCTCGACCCGGGTGTCGGCTTCGGCAAGAGCTGGAACCAGCATCTCGAGGCGCTGCGGCGGCTGCCCGAGATCCGCGCCCTCGGGTTTCCGGTCCTGGTCGGTGTTTCCCGCAAGTCGCTTCTCGGACGCCTGCATGATCGCGAGACCCGGCCGGCGGACCGTCTCACCGGCTCCCTCGCGGCCCACGCCGTCGCCGCGACGCTCGGTGCCGACATCGTGCGCGTGCATGACGTTGCGGCCCATGTCGACGCGATGCGCGTCGTCGATGCCGTGATGCGGCCGGAGGCGCGCTGAGCATGGCCGGCGACCTGATCCGCGTCACTCGCATCGCGGTGTTCGGCCGACACGGCGTGCTGGCCGAAGAGACCGTGCTGGGCCAGCGCTTCTACATTTCCCTCGAAGCGCAGCTCGACCTCGGCGCGGCGGGCCGCTCGGATGATGTGGCCGGCACGGTGAGCTACGCCGATCTCACCGCGGTGGCAGTCGCGATCGCCACCGAGCATCGATTCAACCTGATCGAAGCCCTGGCCGAAGCCATCGCCGCGGAGATCCTGGCGCGTTTCACGCTCATCGACGCCGTCACGGTCCGCGTCGACAAGCCGAGCGCTCCCGTTCCCGCCATTCTGGACAGTGTCAGCATCGAGATCATGCGTCGTCGCGGAGCCGGCCGATGAGGGCCTATCTGGGTATCGGCAGCAATGTCGGCGACATGGCCGCGATGCTCGACCGCGCGGTCGCGGGCCTCGCGGCGGATCCGGGCATCACCCTCGTCGCGCGGTCCTCCGACTACCGCACGCCGCCCTGGGGCAAGACCGATCAGCCTTGGTTCCTCAACGGGGCCGTGGCGGTGGAGACGAGTCTCGATCCGCATGGCCTGCTCGACGCCTGCCTCCGCGTGGAGCACGATCTCGGCCGGGTCCGCGAGGAGCGCTGGGGGCCGCGGGTGATCGACATCGACGTCCTGGCCTACGAGGGCGCCGCCGTCGACGACGCGCGTCTCGTCCTGCCGCACCGCTATGTCCGTGAACGGGCCTTCGTGCTGGTGCCGCTGGCCGAGATCGCACCCGACCTAGTGATCGGCGGCGAGCGCGTGGTGGATGCCTTGGCGAAGCTCGACCGGACCGGTATCGCGCGCGTCTGAGCCGACCCGGCCGGGTCGCCGTCGAGCGGCGACCCGCAACGGTGCGTCAGCGCTCGGCCGGCTCCGCGAGCTTGTTGTCATCCTCTTCGAGGAGCGGCACGTCGTAGGCGCGCAGGACCGCGTCGATATCGGCCTTACGCTTGCGCAGGACGGTGTTCAGCGAGCGCTTCCAATCGTTCTCGCCGATCCGCACGCCCATGGCGATCCGGTAGGCCATCGGCGGCCGCTCCGGCTCCTTGAGCAGGGGCACGACATTCATCGCGATGCCCGATTGCTTGGCGAGCCAGCCCGCCGCAGGCCCCCACAGCACGGCCGCGTCGATCTCCTTGGCGGCCAGCGCCGCGATGATCTCGGCGGCAACCGTCTGATGCTTGCGGGCCGGGTCGAGCTGATAGGGGGCGTAGGCCTTCATGGTCGAGACGAGGCCGAGATCTCCCATGCGGTTGACCGGCGGCGTCCCGGCGATCACGCCGATGCTCTTGCCTTTCAGGCGCGGATCGTCGAGGGCGGTCACGCCCTCGTACTCACCCTTGCGCGTGACCAGCGTATAGGCAGACCGATAATAGGGATTGGTGGTCTGGACGAGGTCGCTGCCGAAGGCCTGACCCATGATCAGATCGCAGAGGCCGGTCCCGAGCGTGTTGCGCACGAAGCCGGGACCCTGGGTCAACCAGTAGTAGCGGACCTTGATCTTCAATTCGTCGGCGATGATCGCCGCGATCTTGTTCTCGAAGCCGTCCTCCTTGCGTTCGGAGAACGGCATGTTGCCCGGATCCCCGCAGACGCGCAGCACGTCCGTGGTGACCGTATCCGGCAGATGCTGGGCGAGAGCCCCCTGCGCCCCGGTGAATGTCAGGGCGCAGAGGACGGCGATCCGGGCAAGAGACGACATCAGCCGCCCATGCATTCCTTCTCGGCCTTCTTGGCCGTGTCGGGCTTGTCCTCATGATCCGACGGACGGATACGTCCGATCGCCCCGGCGGCGCGCGCCTTGAGGTAGACGTACAGGTCGTCCGAGTAGCACATGACGTTCTTGTTGTCGCCGAAGGCCGGCATCACCTTCTGCTCGGCGGAGTTCACCTCCTGCTTGCCGCCCGCCAGGATGCCGATGAACTCCTCGTAGGAGAGGTGCTTCAGCGAATCCTTCAGCGCCGGCGCGTAGGTCGAACCCATGCCGTCCGGACCGTGGCAGACGTGGCACTCGGCGTGATAGCGGCGGTAGCCCGAGTAGGTGTACCAGTCGAGCATCTTGCCGTCCTGGGTCACGTGGAACGTCGGGTGGCCGTCGGCATCGAAATACTTGCCGTCCTCGACCTTCGTCGCAGCATCCTGCTTCAGCAGCTTGGGATCCTGCTCGGCGGTCTTGTCGTTCGCGTTCAAGGAATTGGCGAGCTTGGGGTCGGCGGGCTTGGCATCCTCAGCATGTACGGCAACCGTCGAGACGGTCGCTAGGGCGAGGGCGGCGATAACCGGCCGCGTTACGATCTTGCTGAGGTTGAGCAACGCATGTGTCTCCCTGGATCGAGGCTCTTCGTCTCCCTCGAGCCGCAGCCTCTTGCGAGAAAGTCTAATCACAAGGATGCCGGCGCGGGAACCCGCGCCGGCATCGTTTTTCACGTCTAACCCTGCGGCCGATTAGTTCGGCAGGGCGAAGACCGTCAGCTGGCCGCCGAGGTTGGTGTACTGCGACAGAGCCGCGTAGCCACCCACCGCGCCGAGGCCGGCGTTCGGGTCGGTCAGGCCGGCCGCGAGGCCGATGCCAGCCCAGCCGCCGACGCCCGACAGGACGCCCACGTACTGCTTGCCCTTGTGCTGGTAGGTCATCACGTTACCGATGATGCCCGACGGGGTCTTGAACTTGAACAGCTCCTTGCCGGTCTTGTCGTCGACCGCCTTCAGGTAGCCCTCAAGCGTGCCGTAGAACACGACGTCGCCAGCGGTGGCCAGAGCACCGGACCACACCGAGAACTGCTCGGGGTTGGACCACTTGATCTTGCCGTTGACGCCATCCCACGCGATGAAGTTGCCCATGCCGCCGTGCGAGTTCGGGGCCGGGTACATCGAGAGGGTCGCACCGACGTAGGGCTGGCCCGGGGTGTAGGTCACCCGGAACGGCTCGTAGTCCATGCAGACGTGGTTGGTGGGCACGTAGAACAGGTTGGTCTTCGGCGAGAAGGCCGCAGGCTGCTGATCCTTGGTGCCCAGCGCCGCCGGGCAGATGCCCTTGGAGTTGGTGTCCTCACCGTTCTGCTCGGTCGAGTACTTCGACACGACCAGCGGACGGCCGTAGTTCTTCGAGCCCTTGTCCATGTCGACCTTGGACGCCCAGTTGACGGCCGGGTCGAACTTCTCGGCGACGAGCAGGGCGCCGGTCTCGCGGTTCAGCGTGTAGCCGAAGCCGTTACGGTCGAAGTGGGTCAGGAGCGGCTGGTCCTTGCCGTCAACCTTCTGATCCGTGAGGATCATCTCGTTGATGCCGTCGTAGTCCCACTCGTCGTGCGGGGTCATCTGGTAGACCCACTTGGCCATGCCGGTATCCGGGTTACGCGCCCAGATGGTCATGGACCACTTGTTGTCGCCCGGACGCTGCTTGGGGTTCCAGGTCGAGGGGTTGCCCGAGCCGTAGTACATCAGGTCGAGCTTCGGATCGTACGAGAACCAGCCCCAGGTGCAGCCGCCGCCGGTCTTCCACTGATCGCCTTCCCAGGTCTTCAGCGAGGAGTCCTTGCCGATCGGCTTGCCGAGCGACGTGGTCTTCTCCGGGTCCACGATCATCTGATCGTCCGGGCCCTCGGAGTAGCCGCGCCACACCTTCTTGCCGGTCTTCAGGTCGTAGGCGGTGACGTGGCACTGCACGCCGAACTCGCCGCCGGAGATGCCGACGATGACCTTGTCCTTCACGGGCAGAACCGTGGCGGTGTTGGTCTCGCCCTTCTTCGGATCGCCGTTCACGACCGACCAGTTGACCTTGCCGGTCTTGGCGTCGAGCGACACGAGGGTGGTGTCGGCCTGGTGCAGGAGGATGGCGCCGTCGGCGTAGGCCAGGCCACGGTTGACCGTGTCACAGCACATGACCGGGATCACGGACGGATCCTGCTTCGGCTCGTACTTCCAGATGATCTTCGCCTCGTGGTCGAGGTCGAGGGCGTACACGATGTTCGGGAACGGCGTGTGCACGTACATGATGTTGCCGACGACGAGCGGCGAGCCCTCGTGGCCGCGCAGAACGCCGGTCGAGAACGTCCAGGCGACCTGGAGATCCTTGACGTTCTTGGCGTTGATCTGGTCGAGCTTCGAATAACGCGTATTCGCGTAATCAACCGTCTGAAGAACCTGTTCCGCCGGGTTGGCGATGCCCTTCATGACGCTTTCATTGGCCAGCGCCGGCGCGGCGACGGCCGCGACACCTGCGCCGAGCGCAAGGAGATGTACCGCTCTCATGGGTTCCTCCGACAAGTCTTGAGAGTATTTGCGACGCGCAGCGATAACGGCGTCACGCGGACTCCGACCTGACTGTTTGCGACAGGGATGGACGCCTCGGTAGCGGGCATAGTGGACTTCGAGGAGATCTACTGATCCCCTAGCCAGGAACCGCCATCCCTGAGGCGGCTCCCTCGAAACCGAGGCTTGAATGGACCTTAAGAGATTTTTGAGCGCCGTCAACTCGCCGTTCGAGGGCTGTGGTCACACGGTGAAAGCTTCTCTTCGCATGACAAAGGCACGGGCGATGTCATGCGTTTGCGAAAAGAAATGCTGCGATGCACAAGGAGCTTGCCGTTCTTTGAGGCAGAACTGACGGAGACGTCGGCGCCTCCCATGCGGATCTTGCAAACGAACAAGCTTTGCTGGGTGTCTGCATGCGTCGCCCGCTTGGTCTGGCCGCATGGCGGGTCGAAACGAACGCGCGGGACGTCGGCGAGTCAACTGCACTGCAGAATGGTCCGATGCCCGTTCATTGCCGAATTTTCCCGGTTTGCCCGTCTGCGCCCAGTCGCCGCATCCGAATTTTTCGCGGATCCCGTCCGTCGCAGTCTGCGTCAGGCGCGACAAATTGCCGAATCGTCCCGGGTCCGGAACGATCGGTTTTCGGCCAGCCCGAGGCCGCCGGGCGCCTAACTCTCAGAAGTGCTGTGCTGGGCGGGGCGTCAGAGTGCGCCGACCGGTCCCGTGCTCTCGAACTCGGCGACGTCGCCGACCAGATCCGTCACGGAGATGTTGAGCCGGCGGCCGTTGGAGAGCCTGAGCTGGGCATCCGGCTCGAGCCATATCGGCCGGAGGCCTGCTGAACTGCCGTAGAGGTTGCCGTACGCGACGATGCCGCCTTCGCGCCGCTCGACCACGAGTCGGTAGCGGACGCGGGCCGGTTCACAGCCCTCCGCCGATACGAGACCGCGCCCCGTCAGCGTCTTCAGGATCTCGTTGGATTCGAACATACGCGGGGCGCAAGGGCGGGACTAAGCGGCAATCCGATTGCCATTTAATCCCGGCCCTTCTGCGAGTCACGCCCGAGCGCGTCATTTGTCCCGTTGCCGGCTCGGCGCTGTCATCCGGCCCGCTCGACGCCGTCCGGCGCGGTGTCACCCTGGGGCGGGCGCACCACGATGCGGCCGGCCTCGACGGAGAGCGCCAGACGTCCCTGCTTCAGAGCCAGGGCTTTGTCCCCGAACAGGGTCCGCCGCCAGCCCTGGAGGGCCGGAACCTCGGCGGTATCGTCATCGGCGATCGCCTCCAGGTCGTCGACCGTCGCGATGATCTTGGGCGCGACGCCCTCCGTCTCGCAGACCGCTTTGAGCAGCACCTTCAGCAACTCGACGATGGCCCCGTTGCCCCCGCTCCGCCGCACCCGCTCGGGCATTCGGACGGCGCTGGTGTCACGAGCGAGGCCACGCTCCACGGCAGCGACGATGTCGGCCCCGGTCCGGGAACGCTCGAATCCCGCCGGGATCGTCCGAAGCCGGCCGAGCGCCTCGGCGTTCCGAGGCGCCGCGGATGCGATATCAATGACCGCTTCGTCCTTCAGGATCCGCCCGCGCGGAACGTTGCGCGCCTGCGCCTCGCTCTCGCGCCACGCGGCCACTTCCATCAGCACGGCGATTTCCCGCGGCTTGCGCATCCGCCCGGAGAGCCGCCGCCACGCCTGGGCGGGATCGGCACGGTACGTCTCGGGCGAGGTCAGCACCGCCATTTCCTCGTCGAGCCACGCGCCCCGGTCGGTGCGCAGCAGCTCGGCCACGAGAACCTCGTAGATCCTCACGAGGTGGGTGACGTCCGACAGCGCGTAGCTCAACTGCGCCTCGGAGAGCGGTCGCCGTGACCAGTCGGTGAACCGCGAAGACTTGTCGATCTTGGCCTTGGCGACGTCGTTGACGAGCTGCTCGTACGAGACGGAATCGCCGTAGCCGCAGACCATGGCGGCGACCTGCGTATCGAAGAACGGATGCGGCAGAATCCCGCCGATCAGCCAGATGATCTCCAGATCCTGACGGGCGGAGTGGAACACCTTGACCGTACGCTCGTCGGCCATGAGCGCGATGAAGGGTTCGAGGTCGATTCCCGGCGCCAGCGGATCGACCAGGACGCCTGTGCCGTCCGGGGCCGCCATCTGGATCAGGCAGAGTTTCGGATAGTACGTCGTCTCGCGCATGAACTCCGTGTCGACGGTCACGAAGGGTTGCTCGGCGAGACGTGTGCAGATCTGGCGCAGCGCGTCAGTGGTGGTGATCAGGTCCATGCATCGGCTATACGCAACCGCAGCCGACATGGGGAGACGCACCCGCTCGGGTCCCCATCTTTCGCGCGCGTTCCGTTACCGCCGCGCGACGTTCGTCACGCCGGAGACCCCACAGCCGCCTTTCGGCGCAGCCGCGTCTGCCGGCGGATCCGCAGGGCGTCGGCCCGTCGCTGCGCCTCCGCGCGACCGAGCAGACGGTCGAGGATCCCGGTCTCGATACGCTCACCGGTCGCCCCATCGACGAGCCGGCGGATCCGGTCGACCCGGAACCCGCGATAGCCGCCGCGTCGCGCGTCGATGCCGCCGAGCAGTGTCCGGCCCGGACCGAGCTTGAGCTCGCGCGCATCGAGGGAGCGGTTGCTCCAGGCGCCGGCCGCGTCCTCGTAGACGAGCTCGAAATGGCCTGCGAGGGGCAGGGTCCGCCACCCGGCAGGAGCGCTTCCAGGCGCGGGCCTCACGGATCGTTCCGGCGCGAAAAAAACGTTGTCGTTCATGGACATCATATGGGGATTCGAGGGTCCGCCCGGTAGGCCGCACGGCGATTGCGGCGCGGCTTTCGGAGCGGTCCTGCTTGCCGCGCGCTTGACTTGGGGGGCCTTGCGTGAATGGTGCCGGCCTTCCCTCAGAAGAAGCCCATCATGCACCGTTACCGTTCCCACACCTGCGGGGCGCTCCGCCCGTCCGACGTCGGGCAGAGTGTCCGCCTCTCCGGCTGGTGCCACCGCATCCGCGACCACGGGGGCGTGCTGTTCGTGGATCTGCGGGACCATTACGGCCTGACGCAGTGCGTGATCGATTCCGATTCCCCGGCCTTCAAGGCCGCCGAGGCGGTGCGCTCGGAATGGGTCGTGCGGATCGACGGCCGCGTCCGCACGCGCCCGGCCGGCACCGAGAATGCCGAGCTGCCGACCGGCGCGGTCGAGGTCTACATCGACGACCTCGAGGTGCTCGGCCCGGCGGGCGAGCTGCCCCTGCCGGTCTTCGGAGACCTCGAATACCCCGAGGAGACGCGGCTGCGGTACCGCTTCCTCGACCTGCGTCGGGAGAAGCTCCACGCGAACATCATGAAGCGTGGCGCGATCATCGATTCGCTCCGCCGCCGGATGCGCGACGGCGGCTTCTTCGAGTTCCAGACCCCGATCCTGACCGCCTCCTCGCCCGAGGGCGCCCGCGACTACCTCGTGCCGTCGCGGGTCCATCCCGGCAAGTTTTACGCCCTCCCGCAGGCGCCGCAGCAGTTCAAGCAGCTGACGATGATCGCGGGCTTCGACCGCTATTTCCAGATCGCGCCCTGCTTCCGCGACGAGGACGCCCGCGCCGACCGCTCGCCGGGCGAGTTCTACCAGCTCGACATCGAGATGAGCTTCGTCACCCAGGAGGACGTGTTCCAGGCGGTGGAGCCGGTCCTGCGCGGGGTGTTCGAGGAGTTCGCCGACGGCAAGCGCGTCACGAAGGAATTCCCGCGCATCACCTACGCGGATTCGATGCTGAAATACGGTGTCGACAAGCCGGACCTGCGCAACCCGCTGATCATCGCCGACGTCACCGACCTGTTCGCCCGCGATGACGTGGCGTTCAAGGCGTTCAAGGGCGTGATCGCCTCCGGCGGCGCGGTCCGGGCGATTCCGGCGACTGGCGCGGCGGCGCAGTCGCGCTCGTTCTTCGACAGGCTCAACGACTGGGCCCGCTCCGAGGGCGCGCCGGGCCTCGGCTACGTCGTGTTCGAGGAGGAGAACGGCCAGCTCTCCGGCAAGGGGCCGATCGCCAAGTTCATCCCGGCCGAGGTTCAGGCGCTGATCGCCGAGCGGGCGGGCGCGAAGGCCGGCGACGCGGTGTTCTTCTCCGCCGGTCCCGAGGCCAAGGCCGCCGGCCTTGCCGGCAAGGCGCGCATCCGCATTGGCGACGAGCTGGGCCTCTGCGACAAGGACCAGTACGCGTTCTGCTGGATCACCGACTTCCCGATGTACGAGTGGAGCGAGGAGGAGAAGCGGATCGACTTCTCCCACAACCCGTTCTCGATGCCGAACATCGACCGCGAGGAGTTCCTGGCGCTCGACCTCGACGCCCTCGCCAGCGAGGATGAGAACGGCGCGAACACCAAGCGGATCCTCGGGATCAAGGCCTTCCAGTACGACATCGTCTGCAACGGCGTGGAGCTGTCCTCGGGCGCGATCCGCAACCATCGCCCGGACGTGATGGAGAAGGCCTTCGCCATCGCCGGCTACGGCCACGAGGTGCTGGAGCAGAAGTTCGGCGGCATGCTGAATGCGCTCCGCATGGGCGCCCCGCCGCACGGCGGCATCGCGCCGGGTGTGGACCGCATCGTCATGCTCCTGTGCAACGAGCCGAACATCCGCGAGGTGGTGCTGTTCCCGATGAACCAGCGCGCCGAGGACCTGATGATGGGTGCGCCCTCCGAGGCGACCCCGAAGCAGCTGCGCGAGCTGCACATCCGCCTCAACCTGCCCGAGAAGAAGGCCTGAGGTCCGCTTAGACCGGCCGCGGACCGGCCGCGCGGTGCCGAGCCTCGTCGCGATCGTCGTCGCCCACGACAGCGCCGCGGTGCTGCCCGGCTGCCTCGCCGCGCTCGCCGGTCAGCACGTCCCGGCGATCGTGGTCGACAATGCCAGCCGCGACGCCTCCGCGGCGGTCGCGGAAGCCGCCGGCGCGCAGGTGATCCGCAACGCCCGCAACGAGGGTTACGGCCGCGCCAACAACAGGGGCGTCCGGGCCGCCGAGACGGCGGAGCACATCCTGATCGTCAACCCGGACGTGGTCCTGCGTCCGGGGGCGGTGGATGCCCTGCTGGAGGCCGCCCGGATGTGGCCCGATGCGGGCCTTCTGGCCCCGCGCCTCGTCGAATCCGATGGGCGCTTCTTCTTCCAGGCACGCTCGCTGCTGGCGCCCTATCTCGCCAATCCCGGCGGCCGGCCTGCGCTGCCCCAGGGCGATGCCTGCGCACCGTTCCTCTCCGGGGCCTGCCTGATGATGCCGCGCGCCCTGTTCCTCGATCTCGGCGGCTTCGACGAGAACATCTTCCTGTTCTACGAGGACGATGATCTCTGCCGGCGCGTCGCCGATCGCGGCCGAGCGCTGATCCACGTCCACGGGGCCGAAGCGCTGCACGGTCGCGGCCGGTCCTCGGCGCCGGAGCCGGGCCGCGTGTTCCGATCGCGCTGGCATCAGGCTTGGTCGCGCGCCTATGTCAGCCGCAAGTACGGCCTTCCTGACCCGAGCCGCGCCACCCTGATGACCAACGTCCCGAAGGCGCTGCTGTCGGCGCTGGTTCTGCGCCGGTCGGGCATGGAGCGCTACGGCGGCTCGGCCGCGGGCGCCCTCGCCTTCCTGCGCGGCCGTGACGCCCTGGCCCAAGAGGGCCTGACCGAATGAGCGCCTCGACGATCGCGGCCGCACTCGAAGCCCAGCGCAACGGCTTCACCGGCCTGCGGCTGATGCTGGCCCTGGCGGTCGTCGTGTCCCACGCGTTCAGCGTCGCGACCGGCGCGGCCGGCGACGAACCTCTCGCCCGTCTGACCGGCTACACGCTCGGGGAGCACGCGGTGAACGGCTTCTTCGCCGTGTCGGGTTTCCTCGTCACCATGAGCTGCGACCGCCGCGGCATCCGCGACTACGCCATCGCCCGGACCCTGCGGATCCTGCCGGGACTCGTGGCGGCGACGCTGGTCGTATCGCTGGGGCTCGGCGCGGCCATGACTCGCCTGCCCGTCTCCGCGTATCTGGGCGACCCCGGCCTGTGGTCGTTCATCCGTGGGACGCTGACGACCTTCAAGAGCAACGCCGCCCTCCCCGGCGTCTTCGAGAGCAACCCGTACCGGGCGCCCCTCGGAACGGTCTGGACGCTGAAATACGAGGTGCTGTGCTATCTCGGCGTTCTCGTCGCCGCCCTGTGCGGTCTGCTCCGGCGGCGCTGGTCGGCCCTGATCATTGTCGTGGGCCTGGCGCTGGCGCTGGTCGTCATGGGCGCCCTGCGGGGCCTCGACCTGCCCAAGGGCACCGAGACGGCACTGCGCCTGCCGATGATCTTCGCGGCCGGGGCCGGGCTCTATCTGTGGCGCGCCCGCCTGCGGGTCTCGGCCGCCGCCCTCGCCTGCCTGGCCTTCGGCGCGTTCGTCCTCGCGCGGACACCGGCCTATCCGGCCCTGCTGTTCCTGGCCGAGGCTTACGGCGTGGTCTGGCTCGCCCTCGGCCCGTTGGCGCGTGGACCGTTCGATCCGCCGGCCGACCTGTCCTACGGGATCTATCTCTACGGCTGGCCGATCCAGCAGAGCCTGCATGCCCTGTGGCCGGACGTCTCGGGAGCCGCATTGCTGGCCCCCGCCCTCGCCCTGACCGTACCGGTCGCCGCCGTGTCCTGGTACGGAATCGAGCGGCCGGCCCTGGCGCTCAAGGTGCGGGCGCTGGGTCGGCGTCGCCTCGGCACGATCGAGCCCGCCGGATCGTGAGCGCCGACGGGCCTCTCTCGCCGCTGAAGGCGCTGGCCCTCGCGGCGCGGATGCTGGAGGCCAACGGCTTCACGGTCGTCGCCCGGAACGAACGCGGCGACAGCCTGTATCTGAAGCGGCCCGATGGCCCGTGGCACCTGCGCGTGTCGAACCACCCGCGCACTGCCAAGCAACGGTCCCGCCGCACCGATATTCTCGCAAGCCTCATCATCGACGGACCGCGCTCCCCGGAGCGACTTCGGATTCTCGTCGCAGAGGCCGTGCGCAACTTCCAGGGCGCTCTTGCCAGGAAGGGCGATCAGGCCTCCGCGGACGGGTCCCGGAAATAAGGCTCCACCGTACCTTTCAGCTTCACGGTCATCGGGTTGCCGGCCCGGTCGAGGGTCTTGCCGGCCGAGAGCCGGACCCAGCCCTCGCTCACGCAATATTCCTCGACGTTGGTCTTCTCGACCCCTTTGAATCGGACACCGACTCCGCGCTCCAGCGCCTTCTCGTCGTAGAACGGGCTGTTGGGGTTGGCGGCGAGGCGGTCGGGAGGCGTGTCGGTCATCGTCCAGGTCTCGGGTCGTCGTCGATTTGGGCCCCGCCGGTACGGGAATCCGCGCTGACGCGCAACGCCGCGAGCAGATCCGCGATCCGGCCGCTCTGCAGCAGCGGCACCAGCCGGGTGACCGTGTCGTGCGGCCGATCCCACCACGCCGCCGCCACGAGCGCCGCCACCGTGGCCGCGTCGAAACGGTGCCGCACCACCCGCGCCGGGTTGCCCGCCACGATGGCGTAGGGCGGCACGTCGCGCGTCACGACGGCCCTTGCCGCCACCACAGCCCCGTGCCCGACCGTGACGCCGGACAGGATCATGCAGCCGGACCCGAGCCAGACATCGTGCCCGATCACCACGTCGCCCCGGGAGGCATGGTAATCCTCGGGCGCCCGGGCATCCGGGAACAGCCCGCGCATGGCTGCGAACGGGTAGGTCGACGCCCAGTCGAGCCGATGGTCGCCCCCGAGAAGGATCTCGACCTTGTCGGCGATGGAACAATACCGGCCGATCGTCAGCCGCCGCCCGCTCTCCGGGAAGCGGACTTTTGGACGCCCATACGAATAGGCGCCTATGGAGAAGCCGTAGGTCCTCGCCAGTTTGGCGAGGTGGAGCCGCGTCTCGTTGTGCGGGTTGCGCCCCCTGCGCAGCCGGTGCAACAGACCGGTCAAGACGCGAGCCCGTGCGAGGCGCGACCGCGTCGTCCTCGGTGAAAAAGGTGAGCGGGAGCGTGGGCGATGGCCGATAACATGTCCGAGGACCTCAAGGCCGGGGCGCTCGTCTACCACCGCCTGCCCAAGCCCGGGAAGCTGGAGATCCAGGCAACCAAGCCGCTGGGCAACCAGCGCGACCTCGCCCTGGCCTATTCTCCGGGCGTCGCCGCCGCCTGCATGGCGATCCACGACGATCCCCAGGAGGCCGCGACCCTCACGATCCGCCAGAACCTCGTGGCGGTGCTCTCCAACGGCACGGCCGTGCTGGGCCTGGGCGATATCGGTCCGCTCGCCTCGAAGCCCGTGATGGAGGGCAAGGCCGTCCTGTTCAAGAAATTCGCCGGCATCGACGTCTTCGACATCGAAGTCGACCAGAAGGACGTGTCCAAGCTCGTCGATGTGGTCTGTGCCCTTGAGCCCACCTTCGGCGGCATCAACCTCGAGGACATCAAGGCTCCCGAGTGCTTCGAGGTCGAGGAGCAGTGCCGGGCCCGGATGAACATCCCGGTCTTCCACGACGACCAGCACGGCACCGCGATCATCGTGGCGGCCGCCGTCCTCAACGGCCTGGAACTCGCCGGCAAGAACCTGTCGGACGTCCGGATCGTCACCTCCGGCGCGGGCGCGGCGGCCCTGGCCTGCCTGAACCTGCTCGTCTCGCTCGGCGCGACCCGCGAGAACATCACGGTCACCGACATCAAGGGTGTGGTCTACAAGGGCCGCCCGGAGCTGATGGACCGCTGGAAGGACATCTACGCCCAGGAGACCGACAAGCGGACGCTCGCCGAGGTGATCCCGGGAGCGGACGTGTTCATCGGCCTTTCGGCCGGCGGCGTGCTGAAGCCCGAATACCTGAAGGAGATGGCCGAGAAGCCGCTGATCATGGCGCTCGCCAACCCCTATCCGGAAATCATGCCGGATCTGGCCGAGAAAGAGCGGCCGGACGCGATGATCTGCACCGGCCGGTCGGATTTCCCGAACCAGGTCAACAACGTCCTCTGCTTCCCCTACATCTTCCGCGGCGCGCTGGATGTCGGCGCCCACAAGATCAACGAGGAGATGAAGAAGGCCGCCGTGAAGGCGATCGCGGGTCTGGCCCACGAGACCACCTCCGATGTGGTCGCCCGCGCCTATGGCGGCGAGGCCCGGCCGTTCGGGCCGAAATCCCTGATCCCGAGCCCCTTCGACCCGCGGCTGATCCTGCGCATCGCCCCGGCGGTCGCCAAGGCGGCGATGGATTCGGGCGTGGCCGGCCGGCCGCTCGCGGATTTCGATGCCTATGTCGACAGCCTCGACCGGTTCGTGCACCGGTCCGGCCTGATCATGAAGCCGCTCTTCTCGAAGGCGAAGGTCGAGCCCAAGCGCGTGATCTACGCCGAGGGCGAGGACGAGCGGGTGCTCCGCGCCGTCCCGGCGATCGTCGAGGACAAGGTCGCGCGGCCGATCCTGGTCGGCCGTCCGCGGGTGGTCGAGACCCGGCTGAAGCGCTTCGGCCTGTCGATCGAGCACGGCCGCGACTTCGAGCTGATCGATCCCGAGGACGATCCCCGCTACCGCGCCTACGTGCAGACCTATCTCGAGGTCGCGGGCCGGCGCGGCATCACGCCGGACGCGGCCCGCACGCTGGTGCGCACCAACAACACCGTGATCGGCGCCATCGCGGTGCGCCGGGGCGAGGCCGACGCGCTGATCTGCGGCCTGGAGGGCCGGTTCGAGACCCGGCTGCGCATCATCCGCGATGTGATCGGGCTCGCGCCGGGCGTGGAGCAATGCGCGGCGATGAGCCTCGTGGTGACCCATAACGGCGCCTACTTCCTGGCCGACACCCATGTCCGCCAGAATCCCACCGCCGAGGAGATCGCCGACGTGGCGCAGGCCTGCGCCAGCCATGTCAGCCGCTTCGGGATGACCCCGAAGATCGCGCTCCTGAGCCATTCCGATTTCGGCCAGTCGGATTCGCCCTCCGCGATGAAGATGCGCGACGCCCTCGCGCTTCTGCAGCGGCGCGACCCGGAGCTTCAGGTCGACGGCGAGATGCAGGCGGATTCGGCGCTGAGCGAGATGGTCCGGGAGCGCGTGCTTCCGGGGTCGCGGCTGAAGGGCGCGGCCAATGTGCTGATCTTCCCGAATCTCGACGCGGCCAACATCGCGTTTCAATTCGCCAAGGTGCTGGCGGATGCCCTGCCGGTCGGCCCCCTGCTGATCGGGCCCGCCAAGCCCGCCCACATCCTGACGCCCTCGGTGACCGCGCGCGGCATCGTCAACGTCACGGCTGCGGCCGTCGTCGAGGCTCAGGCGGACGAGGCCGTTTCGGCCAGGGTCGAAGAGAGCGGCGTCGGCATGATCTCCGAATGAGGAACGCCGGTCGACGGCCGCGAGCGTGGCCGTCGATTTGCTTACCGCTCCCGCGGTTACGAAACCATCGGGAGAAGACGCTATGTGCGCGGGCGACGATCCAACCTGCCACGCCTTCGAGGAGCATCGCCGCCGGTTCCGGCGGGATCTGGAACCGGAACGGCGCGCGTTCCTGAAGAGCAGCTTCGCGGCGACCGGCGCCGCCGCGGCCTTCGCGGCGGGCGGCCCCTCGCTGGTGAGCCCGGCCCTGGCCCAGGCGAGCGGGGCCAAGATCGCCGCCACCGCGCATTATCACCTGCCGGCGAATGCCGAGACCGTCCATTGGGGCTTCTTCAGCCGCAGCCTCAAGCCGAAGGTCGAGATCGGCTCAGGGGACTTCGTCACCATCGAGACGCTCACCCATCAGGCGAGCGACGATGCCGAGCGGATGATCCAGGGCGATCCGGGCGCCGAGAGCGTCTATCTCTGGACCAAGGATAAGATGGGCGTCTCGCCCCGTGGTGCCGGCGCCCTCGACGCGAAGATCGGCCCCGGCGGCGGTCAGGGCGTTCATATCTGCACCGGCCCGGTGGCGATGCGCGGCGCCGAGCCCGGCGACGTGTTGGAAGTGCGGATCCTCGACGTGGCGCCCCGCCCCTGCGCCAATCCCAAATACAAGGGTCTCGCCTTCGGCAGCAACGCGGCAGCCTGGTGGGGCTATCATTACAACGACCTGATCACCGGCGATAAACCGCGCGAGGTCGTCACGATCTACGAGGTCGACGCCACCGGCGAGCGCGACTGGGCCCGGGCGGTCTACAGCTTCCGCTGGCCCGGGGTCACCGATCCGTTCGGCGTCTCCCACCCGACCATCGACTATCCCGGCCTGCCGGTCGATCATTCCAAGACGCAGAAGACCTACGAGGTTCTCAAGGGCATCCGGGTACCGATCCGTCCGCACTTCGGCACCATGGGCGTCGCGCCGGCCGAGGCCGACCGGGTCAACACGATCCCGCCGAGCTATACCGGCGGCAACATCGACAATTGGCGGATCGGCAAGGGCGCGACGCTGTACTTTCCTGTGGCGGTGCCGGGCGCCCTGTTCTCAGTGGGGGACCCCCATGCCAGCCAGGGCGATTCCGAATTGTGCGGCACCGCGATCGAGTGCTCGCTCACCGGCACCTTTCAGTTCATCCTGCACAAGAAGGCCGACCTGCCCGGAACGCCGCTCGAAGCGCTCGATTTCCCGATGATCGAAACCCGGGAAGACTGGGTGCTGTCGGGCTTCAGCTACCCGAACTACCTGCGCGATCTCGGCCCGGACGCACAGACTGCGATCTTTCAGAAATCCTCCATCGACCTCGCCATGCGCGACGCCTTCCGGAAGATGCGCCAGTTCCTGATGCACGCGAAGGGGCTCACCGAGGACGAGGCCATCTCGCTGATGTCGGTGGCGGTCGATTTCGGGATCACGCAGGTCGTGGACGGCAATTGGGGCGTCCACGCCGTGGTCAAGAAGGCGATCTTCTCCGATCGGGTCGCCTGAGATGCGGCGACGCCCCGATCACGGACGGCGTCGCGCTTCTCCAGGTCATCTCCGGGCGATCATGCGCGCGGAGAGGCCGATGTCGATCGAGCCTGCGCAGGGAAACCGGCTCATGCGGCCTTCGCGGTTCCGGCCATGGTCATCAGACCGGTGATGACCCGATAAGTCTCGGACCATGCCTGTCGGATCTCCGGCGTGAAGTCCGAGCCCAGACCCTGTTCCAGGGTCCACAGCAGCGCGGCGCCGACGGGCTCGTAATGAGCCTGCAGGGCGCCGTAGCCGACGTGCCGATCCCCGAGGTCGCGCACCGTCGCGACCAAAGCTTCCGGCTTATCCAGGTTCGCCACCGTCAGGGCCAGCATGGCCATCAGCTTCCGCTTCTGCGCGCTCATATCGTTCGGGAAGAGCGAGCGGACCTGGGGGGCGGTCTCGAAGAGGCGCCCGTAGAACAAGTCCGAGGCGGTGTCGCCCAGCGATTGCACCTTCGCGAAGCTGTCCTGCACCAGCCTGACCTGCGCGGCCGAAACGGCGTAGGACACGCGGACGCTGGCCAGGAATCGTCCGACCTCGGCGGTCAGGTGCTCGGACTGATTCGACAGGACGGAGGCCGCATCGAGAACCTGACTCGCGGCCTGTCCGGTGCTCTCCGCCGCCTGAGCGACGCCGGTGATGTTGCTGGTGACCTCCCCGGTTCCGACGGCGGCTTGCCCGACGTTGCGCACGATCTCCTGGGTCGCCGCGCCCTGCTCTTCCACGGCCGCCGCGATCGAGGTCGCCACGCCGTTGATCTCTTGGATCCGGGCGGTAATCGCCCCGATGGCTTCGACCGCCTGACCGGTGGACGCCTGGACCGCCGCGATCTGGCCGGAGATTTCCGCCGTGGCCTTGGCCGTCTGCTCAGCCAGTGCCTTGACCTCGGAGGCCACGACCGCGAAGCCCCGACCGGCGGTGCCGGCGCGGGCGGCCTCGATCGTGGCGTTGAGGGCCAGCAGATTGGTCTGCTCGGCGATCGATGAGATGAGCCCCACGACGTCGCCGATTTTGTCCACGGCGCTGCTCAACTCTCGCACGCGCGCCGCGGTCCGATCGGCCTCGGCCGCAGCCACCTGCGCGAGCTCCGCCGAACCATCGGCCTGACGCCCGATCTCCTGCACGGATGCACCCAGTTCCTCGGCGGCGACCGCGACGGTGTTGACGTTCTTGGACGCCCGCTCGGCGGCGGCCGCGACCGTTGCCGATTGTCCGGCCGTCTGCGTGGCGGTCGCGGTCATCGTCTGCGCCGTCACCTGCAGTGCGGAGGCTGACGTCCCGACCTGGCCGATCATGCCGCCGACCGCCTGCTCGAAGCGCTGGGCCATCTGGCGCAGGCTCTCCCGCCGCTGGTCATCGGCATCCAGGCGCGCCCGCTCGGCCTCGACCTCCAATTCGCGGGTGCGGGTCAGGTTGTCCCGGAACGCTTGCACGGCCGCCATGATCGGGGCGAACTCGTTCCGATACGCGGCCACGGGAAGATCGACCGTCGTTTCGCCGGCAGTCAGCGACCGCATCGCGCCGGCGACGATCCGGAGTGGCCGCAGCACGCCGCCGACCAGGGCAATGAGTCCCAGGACGACGAGCAGCGCGGCCGCCAGGAGGGCCGCGGCATTGCGCAGAACACCGTGGCGCGCCAAGTCCGAAAGGGTCTCGGCGCGGGCGACCATCTCGTCCAGGGCCGAATCGGCGAGATTGACGATGGTCATCTGCTCGGTGGTGTTCCGTCGCCGCACTTGCTGGAACGTGTAGGGCGCGGGCCGCTGCTGGCTCAGGGCATCGAAGATCGTTTTGGCCCCGGCGGCGGCCTCCCCCTCGAAATTGTTGTGCTTGGCCTTCTCGAACGCCGCGCGCGCGGTCTCCGACAGGTCGGCGGCAGCCTCGCTCGTGTTCAGCCAGGCCGTCCGGACCTGAGCCCGCTCCTCGGCCGCGGCCACCGTCTCGGGAAGCGACCAGGAGGTTCCGGCGGCCAACGATGTCTGGACCCGCAGGGCGACGTTCCCGATCGCGACGCGGGTCGTCCAGGCGGACCGCTTGAGGACGAGATAGCGCTGCAGAATCGCGTCGGATCGCGGGATCGCCGCATCCACGGCGTCCGTGGTCGCCGTCAGCGCGTCGAGAAGTTCCTGAAAGGCGGTGAGGACCATTGGCAGCAGCGTGGGGTCTCGCTGCGCCTTCGGGACACGCAGGGCGGCATCCACGCGGGGACGGAGCGCGTTCACGGCCTCCTGAGCCGCATGGAGACGGTTGAGCGTTGCAGTCACGGCGGGCACGTTCTGGTCCCGCAGCAGGTCCAGGACGACCTTGAGGTTTGTGATCATCGCCTCGCGGTTCGTGGCGATGGCGGCGAGGCTGTCACTGTCGGCGACGTCCTCACCGCCGAGGGTAAGAGAGGAGCCCCGTTCGAGCCGTACTGGAAGAATCGTCTTGAGCAGGTGCCGGC
Organism: Methylobacterium sp. XJLW; assembly: GCF_003254375.1. Lineage (NCBI taxonomy): Bacteria > Pseudomonadati > Pseudomonadota > Alphaproteobacteria > Hyphomicrobiales > Methylobacteriaceae > Methylobacterium > Methylobacterium sp. XJLW. The sequence continues at coordinate 6,254,051 of NZ_CP016429.1, forward strand.
TCGCGCGGGACAGACTGACGGCTTCCCGGGCCTGCTGCACCGTCAGGTGTGCAGAGACCAGATTATCTCCCGAATAGCCCAGAAGCATAACGGCCATTACAATTATGATTGTGAGCATTATTGCTCTGATTGAAAATTTGCCGAGCAAATTCATGCCGATTTATTCCAAGATCGTTTTGGGAGAAATTTATTACAGCCTCTTAGCGGGAAGCTCTGCCGATTGCACGCGCTAAAAATGAATCATTGTTGGTTTGACGAGGTCGTATTGATAATTACAACTGTTATTGAGCGGCCTTATGAGCAATTCTGGCCTATTCGAAATTGAAAACGAAAAAATGAAATCTCAAGAGATGCGATATCTAGCGAAATGCTTCGCTGTGTCGTGCTCGTTCTCAGGGGGAATGCCCATCGTGTCCGAGAATCGGCCTGCGCCGGTCTGCCTGTCTTCGGAACTGCTGCCTGCGAGGCCTGGGTCGCGGTGAGGCGTATCGCGCGTTCGCGACGAGGGCGCGCAGGAACGCGACGCGCCGCATTCCCGAGGGCGAAGAATCCGCCGCGTTGCTCACCCGACCTGCGGCGGCGGACTCGTAGGTGCGCTGTCGCTCCGTCCGGTCTCGGCCCGGATCAGATCAGATGGATCCGCCCGTAATCTCGACGCGCCCGTCGAGCCCGATAATGCGTCCGAGACCGCGAACGCGGTTCAACAGGCGGTCGCCGCTCAAGGCCTCCCAGGCATGGGGCAGCCGCAGCACCACGCGGCCGTCTTCGACGGCCAGCGGTGCCCGCCCGAGGGCACCGTCCATGCCGGCGGAGATCGGGAAGGCGACGCGGAGCAACGCGCCCAGCAGACGGGCCCGTTCGAACAGGCGCGGACCGGCCACACTCCGGAGCATCGGGTTCGCCTTTTCCGGGGCGAGCCCGGTATGCCGAAGGGAAACCGCCAGGGCGAGATAGGCCCGCCCCGGATGGTCGACACCGACGAACGCCGCGTTCTGGATCACCGCGATGCTCTGCTCGTCGCGATAATCGGGATGTGCCCGCCAGCCGACATCCGACAGCAGGCAGCCCGCATGGCGCAGACGGCGCTCGTCGGCGGTCTCGTGACCGTCGAGGGTCGCGACGAACTGGTCCGTCCAGGCGATCAACTCTTCCCCGTGGCGGGGCGAGCGCGCCCGGAGAACATTGAACTCCGACGCCGAGGCCAGAAGCGGGTCGAGCAGCCGGGTGTCGCGGTCGAGCTGCTCGAACAGCAGGCCCTCGCGGACCCCCGATGCCGAGATCGCCACCTCCCGCGGGCGTCCGACCCGGATGATCTCCTCCAACACGACGGCGCCGTAGGCGAGCAGCGGGCGCCGTGCTTCCGAGATCGCGTCGACGTCCTGCAGCAGCGCCACATCCGTCTGCTCGACGACCTGCAGGAAACTCAGCTCGTCGCTCGGCTCCACCGCGTAGCCATGCATCACGTGGACGGGGTAGCCGCGGGCCGCCTGGTGAAGCCGCGCGATCGCCCGCCAGGTGCCGCCGACCGCGTAGAAGGTCCGCCCGCGCAGGGTCTCGAGCTGCGGCGCGGCCTTGCGCATATACTCGCGGACGATCTTCGATGCTTTCTTGAGCGAGCCGCCGGACAGATCCTGGAGGGCTAGGCCGCCGAGGGGCATGGTCACCCCTTGACCGACCACGGTCCCGCGAACGTCCACGAGTTCGAGGGAGCCGCCGCCCATGTCGCCTACGACCCCGTTCGGCGCGTGGAAGCCCGAGACGACGCCGAGCGCCGACAATTCTGCCTCGCGCCGTCCGGAGAGCAGCTGGATCTCCTGGCCGCAGGCCGCCTCCGCGGCGCGCAGGAAATCCGGACCGTTCTCGGCGTCCCGGGCCGCCGCCGTGGCGAGCACGAACACTTGGCCCACGCGCATCGTCTCGCACAGCACCCGAAACCGCGCGAGGGCGGCGAGCGCCCGGGTCACCGCCTCCTCGTTCAGCCGACCGGTCGTCAGGACGTTGCGGCCCAGACCGCACAGCACTTTCTCGTTGTAGAGCGGCGTCGGTGCCCGCGTCAGGCCGTCATAGGCGACGAGCCGCACCGAATTGGAGCCGATATCGATGATTGCCACCGGCTGATGCGCGGCGCTGCCGATCGTCTCCGCATCATGCGCGAGGGTGAGGTTGGCACGAGGGCTGCCCAAGCGTCCGAGTCCTTCATGAGCCCGGTGCGCCTGCCGGCGCGCCGTGCGGGAGGTTTAGCCCAGTGTCGCTGCGCGGCGAAACTCAGCTGCGCTGCGCGCGCCGGCTCAGGGCGCGCGGGCTCGACTTCTTCGAGGCCTTGCCGCGTCCCGAGAGGCTGGGGTTGGTCATGAAGTACTTGTGGGCATTGAACGGCTCCTCGCCATCGGCCGGCTGGATCCGCTCGCAGCCGCCCGAAGCCAGCAGGCGCCAGCTCTGACGGTTGTCGAGCAGGTTGGCCAGCATGATCTGATCGAGCACCTGCTGATGCACCGTCGGATTGGTGATCGGCAGCAGCGCCTCCACGCGGCGGTCGAGGTTCCGGCTCATCAGGTCGGCGGAGGAGATGTAGACCGTGGCCTTCGGGTGCGGCAGCCCGACGCCGTTGCCGAAGGCGTAGATGCGTCCGTGCTCCAGGAAGCGCCCGACGATCGACTTCACCCGGATCGTCTCCGACAGGCCCGGGATGCCGGGCCGCAGGCAGCAGATGCCGCGGACCACGCAGTCGATCTGAACCCCGGCTTCCGAGGCGTCGTAGAGCGCGTCGATGATCTGGCTGTCGACCAGCGAGTTGCACTTGATCCAGATCGCCGCCGGGCGACCCGCCTTCGCGTGGGCGACCTCCGCGTCGATGTGCTCGAGGAGGCGATTCTTCAGCGTCAATGGCGAGACCGCCATCCGCTCCAGCTCCGCGGGCTCGGCGTAGCCGGTGATGAAGTTGAAGATGCGCGACACGTCCCGCGCGATGGCGGGGTCCGCCGTGAAGAAGGACAGGTCCGTGTAGACCCGTGCGGTGATCGGGTGGTAGTTGCCGGTGCCGACGTGGCAGTAGGTGACCAGCTTGTCGCCCTCCCGACGGACCACCAGCGACAGCTTGGCGTGGGTCTTCAGCTCCACGAAGCCGAAGACCACCTGCGCGCCGGCCTTCTCAAGGTTGCGCGCCCAGCGAATATTCGCTTCCTCGTCGAAGCGCGCCTTCAGTTCCACCAGCGCGGTGACGGACTTGCCCAGCTCCGCGGCTTCGGCGAGCGCCGCGACGATCGGCGAGTTGGACGAGGTCCGGTAGAGCGTCTGCTTGATCGCGACCACGTTCGGGTCACGGGCGGCCTGCGCGAGGAACTGCACCACCGAATCGAAGGATTCGTAGGGGTGGTGGACGATGAAATCCTTCTGGCGGATCGCCGCGAAGACATCGCCGCCGCTCTCGCGGATGCGCTCCGGGAATCGGGGATTGTAGGGCTTGAACTTTAGGTCCGGCCGGTCGATCCCGACCACCTGGGACAGCTCGTTCAGGGCGAGCATGCCCTCCACGATGAAGATCGCGTCCGCGGCGATCTCCAGCTCGTCGGCGACGAAGCTGCGCAGATCCTCCGACATGCCCGCCTCGACCTCGAGCCGGATCACGACGCCCCGGCGCCGCTGCTTCAGGGCCGTCTCGAAATGCAGGACGAGGTCTTCCGCCTCCTCCTCGATCTCCAGATCGGAGTCGCGGACGACGCGGAATGCGCCGCTGCCCTTGACGAGGTAGCCCGGGAAGAGCCGCCCGGTGAACATCCCGATCACCTGCTCGATCGTGATCAGCCGCGCCGCGGTCTCGCTGTCGCTCACCGGCAGGCGGACGAAGCGGTCGATCACGCCGGGCAGGCGGATGAGGGCGCGCAGCAGCCGGCCGTCCTTGGGACGCACCAGCATCAGCGCGATGGTGGTGCCGAGATTCGGGATGAACGGGAACGGGTGGGCCGGATCGATCGCGAGCGGCGTCAGGACCGGGAAGACATGGTTGAGGAAATACTCCTCCAGCCACGCCGCCTGATCGGCCGAGAGGGCGGCGGGCTCGACGATGTCGATGTCGGCGGCGTGCAGCTTCGCGCGCAGTTCACGCCAGCGGGCCTGCTGGTCGGCGGCGAGGCGCGAGACCTCCACGCCGATCCGGGCCAGCTGCTCGGACGGCGACAGGCCGTCCTGCGACGGGACCGTGATCCCGGCCCGCACCTGATCGATCAGGCCGGCCACGCGGACCATGAAGAACTCGTCGAGGTTGTTGGCCGAGATCGACAGGAAGCGGAGGCGCTCCAGCAGCGGATGATTCGGGTTCGACGCCTCCTCCAGAACGCGCCGGTTGAACTGCAGCCAGGACAGCTCGCGGTTCACGAAGCGCTCCGGCGAGTGGCGGAGGGACCGACCGGCCTCCAGCACCGGCTCGCGGGCCGCGCCGGCAACGGGCTCCGCCGGAGCCGCGGCTGCCGGCCACTCGTCACTGGCGTCGGCGGCGGCTGCCGGAGCGGCCCCGGCGGCGATCGAGTCGGTCTGCGTGCGCCGGGTCGCGGGCGCGCGCCGCGTCGTCGGATTGGCCGCCGCGCGCCGACGGGGCTCGGCTGCCTCGTCGGCGGCGTCGCGGTCCACGGGCTTCTGCGTCGATTCCATCCCCGATCCCTGTCTCTACGCGTCGCTCCTCGCGGCGGCGGAGCGTGTATCACCCTAGACCGGCGGCCTTCACGACAGTTTCGTGACGGCCGCCGCATTCCGCGTTCAGCCGGCCGGATCGGGCTCGTCGTCCAGTCCCATGCGCCGTAGGACGGCCAGCGCGAGCGGCCGGCTGATCCGGCGTCCGCGCCCGAGGGCGTCGCGGTCGAGCTCGGCGACGACGTCCCGGGCGCGGCCCAGCGACCGGTCGATGCGCAGGGCCAGCGAATCGATTACCCCGAGATCGACCACCAGCTGACGGTCCACGAACAGCTTGACCAGGACCGCCCGCAGCAGGGCGTCGTCCGGCGCCTCGATGGCGATGCGCGGCGCCAGCCGGAGCCGCGAGCGCAGGTCCGGCGTGGCGAGGCCGAGGGCGTCGATCCCGGTGCCGCTCGTCAGCAGGATCGGGCAGGCGCGCTCCCGCGCCCGGTTGAGCAGATGGAACAGCGCCGCTTCGTCGAGCCGTTCCGTCCGGTCGATATCCTCGATGACCAGAGCGCCGTTCGAGATGAGGTGCTGGATCGCGTCGGCCCCCAGCTCGGCGGCCGGGAGGGTCCAGGCATGGGCGCGCTCTGCCCAGATCGCCGCGAGATGGCTCTTGCCGCTGCCCGAGGGACCGGTGAGGACCAGGACACTGTCCGGCCAGTCCGGCCAAGCCTCGATCAGCGCGTAGGCGGCCTCGTTGGCCGGTCCCACGAGGAAATCCTCGCGCCCATAGCGTGGGTCGAGGGGCAGGTCGAAGGCCAATTGTCGGGGTGGTGCGTTCTCGCGCATGTGTCGCCCAGGATCACCCCCCGCCCGTGGAGGTCAAGGCCGCAGCGTCTTTGCCGTCGTGCTCGATCAAGATCGGCTGTCCGGCATGGTAGAGGCGGCTCTCCAGATAGCGGGCCAGGGCGAAGCGGACGAGCACGCCGATGGAGGCCGCGATCGGGACAGCGAGCAGCAGCCCGACGAAGCCGAACAGCGTGCCGAAGGCGAGCAGGGCGAACATCAGCCAGACCGGGTGAAGCCCGGTGGAATCGCCGACGAGCTTCGGCGAGATGACGTTGCCTTCGAGAAACTGCCCGACGAGGAACACGCCCACGGTCAGGCCGAGATACAGCCAGTCCCCGGATGGCCAGAACTGGACCAGGGCGACGCCGACGGAGAGCAGGAAGCCGGTGAGCGTGCCGACATAGGGAATGAAGGTGAGAAACCCCGCGATCAGGCCGATCAGCACGCCGAAGTTGAGGCCGACCAGCCAGAGGCCGATCGCGTAGAAGCTGCCCAGGATGAGGCAGACCAGGGTCTGGCCGCGCACATAGCCGGTGACGGCGCCGTCGATCTGGCGCGCGAGGTCGCGCACCGTCGCGCGGTGCCGGGGCGGCACCCAGCCGTCGATGGCCGCGACCATCCGGTCCCAATCCACCAGGATGTAGAACGCGACGACCGGCGTCACCACCAGAAGCGAGGCGATCGAAATCAGGGCCTGGCTGCCCGACCAGAGGGATTTCAGAAAGGCCAGGAGCCACGTCCCCGCCTGGGTCGCCAGCGTTCCGACGGAGGATTGCAGCTCCGTGAGGACATTCGCGCCGCCGACGCGTTCCAGCAGTGACCCGGAGCGCTCCGCGATGATGGCCTGGAGCCGCGACACCATTCCGGGCAGCGCATTGACCAGGGCGACGACCTGATTGGCCGTGAGCGGGATCAGGATCAGCAGCGTCACCACGAGGACGACGACGAACAACGCCAGAATCAGCAGGCTCGCGGCCAGCCGGCCGAGGCCGAGGCGCTCCAGCCGGTCGGCCAGGGGATCGAGGAGATAGGCCAGGGTGATGCCGGCCACGAAGGGCAGCATCACTTCCCGGAGGAGGTAGATGATCAATCCCAGAGCGACCACGGCGGCCAGCCCGATCACAGCCCGTGCGCGCACGTCGACGCTCCCCCAGACACCACGCCCGCGGGCAGAGTGGGTATGCGGCGCGTGCCGATCAAGGCGCCGCCGCAGCCGACTCGCGTGGCGCGCGCGAAGCCGCTAGAGCGGGGCCAGATTGGAACGAGGTGGCGCGGGCATGACGGCCAAGGACGGCAACGAGCCGAAGACGGGGCTCACCTACGCGGCGGCGGGCGTCGACATCGATGCCGGTAACGCCATGGTCGAGACGATCAAGCCGCTGGTGCGCTCGACCCGGCGCCCGGGCGCCGACGCCGAGATCGGGGGCTTCGGCGGCCTGTTCGACCTGAAGGCTGCGGGCTTCCGCGATCCGATCCTGGTGGCGGCCAATGACGGCGTCGGCACCAAGGTCAAGATCGCCATCGAGACCGGGCGCCACGACACGATCGGCATCGATCTCGTGGCGATGTGCGTGAACGACATCATCGTCCAGGGCGCCGAGCCGCTGTTCTTCCTCGACTACTACGCCACCGGCAAGCTGGTCCCGGGCGTCGGCGCCGACATCGTGCGCGGCATCGCCGAAGGCTGCCGGCAGGCGGGCTGCGCGCTGATCGGCGGCGAGACCGCCGAGATGCCGGGCCTCTACGACGGATCCGACTACGACCTCGCGGGCTTCTCGGTGGGAGCCGCCGAGCGCGGCACGCTTCTGCCGCGTCCGGGGATCCGGCCCGGCGACGTTGTGCTCGGCCTGCCCTCCTCCGGGGTGCATTCCAACGGCTTCTCGCTGGTCCGCCGGATCGTCGCGAAGACCGGGCTCGGCTGGGACGCGCCGGCCCCGTTCGCCCCCGGGCGCAGCCTCGGCGAGGCGCTGCTGGAGCCGACCCGGATCTACGTGAAGCCCCTGCTGGCGGCGCTCGGCGCCACGGACGGGATCCGGGCGCTCGCTCACATCACGGGGGGCGGCTTCCCGGACAACCTGCCCCGCGTCCTGCCGGACGATGTCGGCATCGCCATCGACCTCGACGCGGTCACCCCGCCGCCGGTCTTCGGCTGGCTCGCCCGCGAGGGCGGCGTCGCCGAGGCGGAGATGCTGCGCACCTTCAATTGCGGAATCGGCATGGTGGTGATCGCCGCCGCCGATGCGGTGGACGACGTCGACGAGGCCCTGACCCGGGCCGGCGAGACGCCCGTGCGCCTCGGCCGGATCACGGCGCGCGGCTCCGAGCCCGTGACCTTCAGCGGAAACCTCGCCCTCTGATGTCGACCGCCCGCAAGACCCGCGTCGCCATCCTCATCTCGGGGCGCGGCTCGAACATGGTCGCGCTGCTGGAGGCGGCGCAGGATCCCGCCTTCCCGGCCGAGATCGTGCTCGTCGTGTCGAACCGCCCGGAAGCCGCCGGTCTCGCCCGCGCGGCGGAGGCGGGCATCCCGACGCAGGCCATCGACCACAAGGCCTTCGCCGACCGCGCCGGCTTCGATGCCGCCCTCGACGCCGCCCTGCGAGGGGCCGAGGTCGACCTCGTGTGCCTCGCGGGCTTCATGCGGATCCTGACGACGGATTTCGTGGCATCCTGGGCTGGCCGGATGCTCAACATCCACCCGTCGCTCCTGCCCCTGTTCAAGGGCACGCACACGCACCGGCAGGCGCTCGACGCCGGCGTGCGCCTGCACGGCTGCACCGTGCATTTCGTCGTGCCGGAACTGGATGCGGGTCCGATCGTCGCTCAGGCCGCGATCCCGGTCCGCCAGGACGACGATCCCGACAGCCTCGCCGACCGGGTGATCGTGCAGGAGCGCCGTCTCTACCCGGCCGTGCTCGCCCTGGTGGCCGGCGGCCGCGCCCGCCTGGACGGCGACCGCGTGGTGATCGCCGACGAGGCGCCCGACAGCGTTCTGTTCAGCCTCTAGCGGGCGGCCGATCGTCCCTGCGAGCGGAGCCCGGCGATCCGGCATCGCCCGCTCGCCGACGTTCCGATGCGCTGGGCTGCTTCGCTGCGCTCGCAGAGGCGACGTCTACCGAAGCAGCCCTGTCTGCGTCCTCAGACGGGGCGCTGCAGCTTGCAGCTGTCCAGCGCCGAGAGGGCCTTCGCGCGGGCGGAATCGTTGAAGTAGCCCGTGGTCCGGTAGGCCTCGATCTCGGCGGCATCGAGACTGCGCAGGGTCTGCTTGGCGTAGCAGCCGCAGGGGCGCTCCAAGGACGCCTCGGGGGCGCTGGTCATGCGGGCCTGGACGATCGTGCAGGCGTGGCGCACGCGGCCTTCGAGATTGGCCTTGCTGGCGGTCTTGAGGGCCGGATCCGGCTCGTACTGCTGGAACGGGGCCGAGGATCCGCCCGCGAGGGCGGCGGTCGCGCCGAGGGCGAACAGGCCGGTCGCGATCAGCAGGGGCAGGCGGCGCATCGTCATGGTCGGGGTCGTCCGAGGGCTGAGGTTGGCTAAGCTCGGCTGTTGGACGCTTCCGGGCTCCGTCCCGTCAAGGACGGCCCGGTCACACACGGCGGCATTCCCGATGCCGCCGGGTGCGGTGCGTGACGATGGCGGGTCGGTGTGCCCAACCCGCCACCGCCCGTCGCCTCAGGCGGCGATATCGGAATCCTTGAAGAACTGCGCGATCTCGATCTTGGCGTTCTCGGCGCTGTCTGAGCCGTGCACGGTGTTCTCGCCGACGGACTCGGCGAACTTCTTGCGGATCGTGCCCTCGGCGGCCTGGGCCGGGTTGGTCGCACCCATCACCTCACGGTACTTGGCCACCGCGTTCTCGCCCTCGAGAACCTGGACCACCACCGGGCCGGAGGTCATGAAGGTCACGAGCTCGCCGAAGAACGGGCGCTCCTTGTGCACCTCGTAGAACTTCTCGGCCTGCTCCTTGGTCATGCGGATGCGACGCTGGCCGACGATGCGGAGGCCCGCCTCCTCGATCACGGCGTTGACCGCGCCGGTCAGGTTCCGCCGCGTCGCGTCGGGCTTCAGGATCGAGAAGGTGCGCTCGGTGGCCATGGTGCGTCCGGTCTGTCTGTGGAAAAGGTTTGCGGCACGCCGGGAGGCCGGACGCGCCGCGGCAGCGAAAATTTCGCTTCGGCGCCGGGCTTATAGCGGGCGCCCCCCCGTGCCTCAAGCGGCGTCCCGGATCCGGCCGGTCCAAGCGCAGCCGTGGCTCTGCCGCAACACGGCCGAAAAATCGCCCGATTGCGACGGCCTAGTCGCGCACCAACCGACTTCGTCCACCCCTCGGGCGTCCGCGACGCCCCAATCCCGGAGACGAACCATGCGACTCGCTCTCAGCGCCAGCCTGCTTCTCGCCGGCCTCACCGCCGCCGCCGCCGACACCGCGAAGGATCCGTCCGGCACCTGGCTCACCGGCGACGGCCGCGCCAAGATCCGGATCGATCGCTGCGGGCCCGGTCAGAAGCTCGTCTGTGGCAAGGTCGTCTGGCTCAAGACGCCGACCTTCGACAACGGCGCTCCCCGCACCGATCTGAAGAATCCCGACCCGAAGAAGCGCGCGCGACCGGTGATCGGCCTGCAGCTCATCGAAGGCCTCAAGCCGGACGACGAGAAATACACCGGCGAGCTCTACAACATCGAAGAAGGCAAGATCTATACGGTCAGCCTGGAGCGCGAGAGCGAGGCCGAACTCAACGTCTCGGGCTGCATGCTCAAGATCCTGTGCGGATCCCAGACCTGGACCCGCGTGCCGGACGTGAACCAGCAGGCGGCGAACAAGAACTGAGCGCCTGTCAGATCGCTGCGAGGCCGCGCTGCACCGCCGGCCTCGCCAGGATGCTCTCGAGCCATCGCGCCACGTTCGGCAGGGTGTTGATGTCGACGCCCTGCTTAAAGTTCAGCTTCGCCCAGGTGAAGGTCGCGATGTCGGCGATGGAATAGTCGTCGGCCAGGAAAGCGCGGCCCTCGAGGCGTCGTTCCAGCACGCCGTACAGACGCTTCGCCTCTGCGGTGAACCGGTCGATCGCGTAGGGCAGCTTCTCGGGCGCGTAGATCTTGAAGTGGTGCGTCTGCCCGAGCATCGGCCCGAAGCCCGCCACCTGCCAGAACAGCCACTCGTCGACGAGGACGCGGGCGCGCTCGTCGGCTGGATAGAACTGCCCGGTTTTCCGGCCGAGATACTGCAGGATCGCGCCTGATTCGAAGACCGAGATCGGCTGTCCACCGGGACCCTCCGGATCGACAATGGCTGGGATCTTGTTGTTGGGTGAGATCGCCAGGAAATCGGGAGCGAACTGCTCGTTCTTGGCGATGTCTACGGGAACGATGCGGTAGGGGAGCCCGCACTCCTCCAGCATGATCGGGATCTTCCAGCCGTTCGGCGTACTCCAGGTATGGACGTCGATCGGCCGCCCGGACACCGCTGCCATGCTCTGTCTGCTCCTGGACCCAATCGTCGGCGGTGCGATGGTCCTCCGCCTTTTCCGGACAACCCCGACAGTGAAGACGATTTCCCGGCCACGCTCAAGGGCATCCCGAGAGCGGGCGTGAGGATTCGACACGGCGTGGCGGCAGCTGTTGGCGGCTGCGGCGCCGGGCTTGCCGTCTCCCGGGGCGAGCGGCGAGACTGCGTCTCGGGCGTCGCAACGACGCCCGAGGGGGAATATCCGATGATCGATCGTCTCGTCAGGATCGCGATCCTGTCCGTGCCGCTGCTCGCCGCCCAGCCTGTCCTCGCCAAGGAGCCGGCCGCCAAGGAGTCGACAGCCAAGGCGCCGCCGGCCTCCGAGGCGCCCTCGGCGGCGCCGGCCTCGCCCGCAGCGAAGCAGCCGAGCGCCGGCCAGTCCGCCGCCCGCGACCGGCAGAAGACCTGCGGCGCCGAGTGGCGCGCCCTGACCGACGCTCAGAAGGCCGCGCAGGGGCCGAAATGGCCGCAGTACTGGAGCAAGTGCAACAAGCGGCTGAAGGGCGGCGATAAAGCCTGAGCCGGTCGCGAACCGCAGCGCTTCTCGATTGTTCAGACATCCGCGGCGGGGCGGCGGGAAAGGCGAGGACATGATGGACCTTCATCCGTCCCTACGGGCGGCGGACGGCGCATCGCGCCGGGTCCGGCATGGCTGAGGCCCCGGTCGCGCCCGCCGCGGATCCGTCGGCCGGGTCGCTTCTCGACCGCGCGGTGGCGTTCCTCGATGCCTGGGTGCCCAAGCCGGCGGCCTGGGCCTTTGCCCTGCGCATCTGGATCGCCATGATGCTGGCGCTGGCGATGGCCTTCTGGCTCCAGCTCGACAGCGCCTCGTCCGCCGCCACCTGCGTGGCGATCCTCGCCCAGCCCAAGCGCGGGCAGGCCATTTCCAAGGCGGTCTACCGCCTTCTCGGCACGCTCATCGGGGCCGCGGTGTCGATCGTCTTCATGGCCCTGTTCGGGCAGGACCGGGTGCTGCTGCTCCTCGGCTTCACCGTCTGGCTCGGCCTCTGCGTCTTCGTCGCCCAGTACCTGCAGGACACACGGGCCTACGGCGCCATGCTGTCCGGCTACACCGTGGCGATCATCGCCCTGGGCCAGATCGACGACCCGCAGGGCACCTTCGACGCCGCCGTGTCCCGCGTCGCCGTGATCGTTCTCGGCATCGTCGTGATCACCTTCATCAACGACGCCCTCGCCTCCCCGAGCACGTGGCGGGCGCTGCTGCCGCAGCTCCGCAAGGGCTGGGACGACACGCGGAGCTATGCCCGGGAGACGCTGGAATCCGGCGATCTCGGCGCGACGCGGACCGCCGCGCTGATCCGCACCATCGCGCCGATGCGGGCCGATGCCAGCGCCATCGCGGGGGAACTCGACGACGGCCGGTTCCGTGCGGCCGGCGCGCGCAGCTGCATCGCCGCCTTGTACGCGATGGCGGCCGCGATCCGCAGCGTGGCGGCCGCGGCCGCGTGCCTGCGCCATCCGAGCCCGGCGGTCGCGGAGGCGATGGCGATCTGCCGAAGGGTGGCCGACGCGCCCGATCCCGATGCCCTCGATCGCGACGACGAGCGCCTGCGCGATCTGGTCGACTCCGCGATCCGGGACGGGAACCGGCCCCTCGACGAGGTGGTGGTTCTCCAGCGCGCCCTCGACTTCGTCTGTGCGGCGACCTTCGCGCAGGACGGCATCCGCGCGGTGGCGGACGGCCACGAGCCCCTGCGCGACGCCCGGCTGCCGACCCATCGCGACTTCCCGGTCGCCCTCCGCGGCGCCCTGCGGGTCGCCTTGAGCTTCGCCGTGACGGCCGCCGCCTTCGTGGCGCTCGGCCTGCCGCAGGCCTCCTTCGCGCTGGTCCAGGTGGCCGCCACCGCGGCCCTGTCCTCCGTGACGCCGGATCCGAAGAAATTCGCCAACGGGGTCGTCATCGGGATGACGCTCGCGGCGACCCTTGCGGGCATCGCCCGCTTCGCGCTCCTGAACGGTGTCCAGGGGTTCCCGATGCTGGCGATCGTCATGGCGCCGGTGATCTTCCTCGGCTGCTTCCTGTCGCTGAACCCGAAGACCTTCGGCATCGGCTTCATCCTGATCGTGTTCTTTCCAGTCCTGCTCGGCCCCTCGAATCCGCAGACCTACGACGCCCTGACCTTCCTGCTGAACGCGTTCCTCGTGGTCGCGGCGGCCGTGATCCTGTCGATCGTCGTCCGCCTGGTCCTGCCGGTCACGCCCGCGCAGCAGCGGGGCTTCGCCCTCGATTCGGCCCGGCGGGCGCTCGCCGACGCGCTAATCGGCCAGGGAGGCGATGCCACCACCCGCACCAGCCTGAATGCCGACCGGCTGTTTCAGTTTGCCGTCTACAGCTCGGGGAGCGGCGCCGTGCGGCGGGCGAACCTGCATCACGCCTTCGCCCTCGCCCGTCTGGAGGCCGCCGCCGCCCGGGCCCACGCGGAGCTGCGCCGCCTCTGGTCCATCGAGGCCCTGCGTGGCGCGATCCCGCGGGCACGGGACGCGTTGGCTTCGGGCGACGATCGCGGGCTCGAGACCGCGGCGCGTGACCTGATCCGGGCCGCCGCCGGCCAGGGCCGGGCCGTGCGGCTCACCACCGCCCGCGCGGCCAGCGATCTCGTCACCGCATCACGGACCATCACCCGCCACCGGCGATTCCTCCATCGCCTCGACATCGCGCTCTTCTGACGGGCGACTTCTTCCGGGGTTACCATGCACGAGGACATCCATGTCGGCGGGGTGCTGGTCACGGCCTTCGTCGCCTATGCCCTGGCGGCGTTCGTGATCCTGATCATCCTGCGCTTCGCCTTCGCGCGCCTCCGCTTCAGCCGCTACGTCGCCAACGCCCCGCTCGCCGAGGCCGGCCTCTACGTCTGTGTTCTCGCCCTCCTGATAGCGTTCATCTGATGCCCGACACGACCGCCGACGAGGACGATCCGAAGCCCGCCGCCCGCGACGATGCGCCGGGGCGGCGCGATCCGTTGCCCGCGATCCCGCGCCGGGGCCGAGCCGCCAAGATCTTCCGGCTGGCGGCCACCGGCGTGATCCTGCTCGCCGCGATCCTGGCGGCGGCCTTCGTCTGGGAATTCTACGTGGCGGCGCCCTGGACGCGCGACGGCACGGTCCGGGTGCAGGTCGCCAACATCGCGCCGCAGGTCGCAGGGCAGATCGTCGAGGTCCGCGTCCAGGACAACCAGACCGTGCGCAAGGGCGACGTCCTCTACGTCATCGACCCGATCGACTTCGAGGTCGCGGTCGCGTCGGCGGATGCCGAGGTCAAGAACCGCGAGGCCGACCTGCAGGTGAAGAACGCCCAGTCGGCCCGGCGGCAGGCGCTCTCGACGGTGTCGACCTCCGTCGAAGAGAAGCAGCAATTTGCCGGCGCGGCCAAGATCGCCGAGGCGGCGCTGGAGAGCGCCCAGGCGCAATTGCGGCAGGCCAAGGTCAACCTGGAGCGCACCCGGGTGACATCCACCGTCAACGGGCGGGTCACGAACCTGCTGATGCGCGTCGGCGACTATGCCCGGACCGGCACCGCGAACATCAACGTGGTCGACACCGATTCCTTCTGGATCGACGGCTATTTCGAAGAGACCAAGATGTCCAACATCCGGGTCGGTGACACCGCCGACGTGAAGCTGATGGGCTTCGATCCGCATCTCACCGGGACGGTTCACAGCATCACGCTGGGCATCTCCACGGCCAATGCCGCTGCGAGCACGCAGGGGCTGCCGGACGTCAACCCGGTCTATACCTGGGTGCGCCTCGCCCAGCGGGTCCCGGTCCGCATCCGCATCGACCATGTTCCGCCGGGCGTCCCGCTCATCGCCGGCATGACCGCGACCGTGTTCGTCAACGGCGGCCGCGGCCCGGCGCCCAACTGGTTCATGGACCTGCGCGACCGGGTCTCCGCCCTGACGACGCCGGCAGCCGGACCCACCGCGGCGGCCGATCAGAGGTGAATCGCCGCGCCGCTGCGATCCCGATGGCCGGTGATGCGGTTTCCCGGAGACACCACCGCGTGGGAGACTCCGATGAACCGATGGCTTGGACTCGCCTGCCTCCTGCTGACCGCAGGGCCCGCCGCGGCCGCGCCCCTGAAGGCGGCGGTGTTCGATTTCCAGTTCTCGAACCTGTCCCCGGTGCCGACCGATGCAGCGGACGCCGCGCGCCTCAAGCGGGTGAGCGCCGAACTGCGCGCTCTGCTGGAGAGAAAGGGCCTGTACATCGTGATCTCGACCGATCCGGTCCGGGCGGCGGTCGCCAAGAGTGCGGACCTGCGGCGCTGCAACGGCTGTGCGGATGACTTCGCCCGCGAACTCGGCGCCGACGTCGCCATCACCGGCGAGGTGCAGAAGGTCTCGAACCTGATCCTCAACCTGAACGTCTACGTGAAGCCCCTCACCGGCGACGCGCCCGAGCGGGCCTACAGCGTCGACCTGCGCGGTAACACGGACGAGTCCTTCGACCGCGGTATTCGTTTTCTCGTCGAGAACACTATGGGTGCCGGCAAGTAACGCGCCCCCCAGCCGATATTTCGCAGCGCCGAAGGATCGATCCAAGTGATTGACGGGCTTGGCGCTGCACTGCGATCCTCCCGCGATGTCGTGCGAGGTGCCCCTGTGCCGGCAAAATGGCTATTGACGGCTCGGCAAGACAGGCGCAGTCTCCACCTGTGCTTGGCGAAAGCCGGCACCGACCGGACGGAAACCTTGACGGTGTCAGGTTTCGTAAGACGTCCGGTTGCCGGAAGCTGGAGGAGACAGGGATGACTCCACCGCAGCGGAAAGCCGCCTAGACGGTTCAGGGACAGGTTCGGCCCGGAACTTAGCGGCAGCACACGGACAGCCGGACGGACGCGGCTCCAGGGGCGCAGAAGCGGCCAATTATGGCGCGCCTTCGAACACGCAAAATGCCCCACTTTGAGCCGTTCCGCCGCGGTTTCCCTAAGACAGAAGCTGTTGGTCCATCGCCTGCCCGGCCTCGCCGTGGCGGGATTTCGTCGTGGCCCCGAGGGTGGCCGGCTCACCGCCTGTCTGCGCGGAGCTGAGCCCACCGGTGGTCTCGTCCGCCGGTCAGGCCGGAACCGCGTGGCGGAGCCCGGAAGGCAGGCCTGCCGTCACGACGCGATCTTGCACCGACGGTGGTTCGAGCGCCCGGGCGCGCCGTCCGCGCTCCGGGTCAATCGGCCTGCGATGTCGCCGCGCCGATGGCTCGGCCGACGCGCGATATCCCAGAGCTGGCCTGCTTCGCGCCGCTCGGGCGATCGGGTGTCAATCGATCCCGAGCTTCGCCTTGAGCAGCGCGTTCACCGCCGCGGGATTTGCCTTGCCGCCCGTGGCCTTCATGGTCTGGCCGACGAACCAGCCCAGCAGAGTCGGCTTCTCCTTGGCCTGGGCGACCTTGTCGGGATTGGCCGCGATGATCTGATCCACCGCCGCCTCGATGGCGCCCGTGTCGGTCACCTGCTTCATGCCGCGGCTCTCGACGATGGCGCGCGGGTCGCCGCCCTCGATCCAGACGATCTCGAACAGGTCCTTGGCGATCTTGCCGGAGATCACGCCCTCGCCGATCAGGTCGATGATCGCGCCGAGCTGTTCCGCCGAGACCGGCGTCGATTCGATGGACAGGCCCTCCTTGTTGAGGCGCCCGAACAGCTCGTTGATCACCCAATTGGCCGCGGCCTTGCCGTCCCGGCCCTTGGCCACCGCCTCGTAGTAGTCGGCGGAGGCACGCTCGGCGACCAGCACGCCGGCGTCGTAGGGCGAGAGGCCGAATGCGGAGACGAACCGCGCCTTCTTGGCATCCGGCAGCTCGGGCAGCCCCTCGGCCAGGGCGTCGACATAGGCCTGGTCGAATTCGAGCGGCAGCAGGTCCGGATCGGGGAAGTAGCGATAATCGTGCGCCTCTTCCTTGGAGCGCATCGAGCGCGTCTCGCCCTTGGTCGGGTCGAACAGGCGCGTCTCCTGGTCGATCTTTCCACCGTCCTCGAGGATGGCGATCTGGCGCCGCGCCTCGGTCTCGATCGCCTGCCCGATGAAGCGGATCGAGTTGACGTTCTTGATCTCGCAGCGGGTGCCCAGCGGCTCGCCGGGGCGGCGCACCGAGACGTTCACGTCGGCGCGGAGCGATCCCTTCTCCATGTCGCCGTCGCAGGTGCCGAGGTAGCGCAGGATCGTGCGCAGCTTGGTCACGTAGGCCTTCGCCTCCTCGGAGGAGCGCAGGTCCGGCCGGGAGACGATCTCCATCAGCGCCACGCCCGAGCGGTTGAGGTCCACGAAGCTCCGGGTCGGGTCCTGATCGTGCAGCGACTTGCCGGCATCCTGCTCGAGGTGCAGGCGCTCGATGCCCACGGTGATCGACGCACCGTCAGGCAGATCCACGAGAACCTCCCCCTCGCCGACGATCGGGTCCTTGTACTGCGAGATCTGATAGCCCTGGGGCAGATCCGGGTAGAAGTAGTTCTTTCTGTCGAACACCGACCGCAGGTTGATCTTGGCCTTCAGGCCGAGGCCGGTGCGCACCGCCTGGGCCACGCATTCCGCATTGATCACCGGCAGCATCCCGGGCATCGCGGCATCGACCAGGGAGACGTGGTCGTTGGGTTCCCCGCCGAATTCCGTCGAGGCGCCGGAGAACAGCTTCGCCCGGCTGGACACCTGGGCGTGGATCTCCATGCCGACAATCACCTCCCAATCATGGAGGCCGCCCTTGATCAGCTTCTTGGGGTCGACGGGTGCGTTCATGGTCGTCCGGGCCGAGAAAAGGAGCTTGGCGTGATCCCCCCATCCACGCCCTCATCCTGAGGTGCTGCGCAGCAGCCGCGAAGGAGGGCTCCAGGGATCGCGCGGCCGGCTGGAGGCCTCCGTCGAGGCCCGCTCACGCGGGCACCTCAGGGGAGGGCGCGGGTGGGCGTGGATGTCGTCCGGTCACTTACGGGCGGCGTCGCGAAAAGATCAAGCGCGGCGTCTGACCGCCTGCCGGGCGCCGTAGCCGAGGATGGCCCAGAGGAGAGCCGCGACGGCGCGCACCGGGAAAAAGGTCGGGCCGTCGCGGGTGATCGGCGCCGGCCAGGGGATGCCGGCGGCGCTGACCGCGTAGGAGAACAGCACCGAGAATCCGAGCGCCGCGATCGCCGCGATGAAGACCTTGCCGAACTGGCTGGCGGTCCAGCCGAGATAGACCGCCACCACGATCAGCGCCGGATCGAACCCGGCCCAGATCCAGATCGTCCAGGGGTAATAGGGGACGGTCATGACCACCACGGCTCGGGCAGGACGGTGCGGCCCGCCGCTTCCTCGATCACCTGCGCGACCGCGAACAGCGTTTCTTCGTCGAAGGGCCGGCCGATGAGCTGGAGGCCGAGGGGCAGGCCCTGGCCATCGAGCCCCGCCGGCACGGCGATGCCCGGGAGGCCCGCCATGTTCACCGTCACGGTGAACACGTCGTTGAGGTACATCTCCACCGGGTCGGCCGAGGCCTTCTCGCCGATGCCGAAGGCGGCCGACGGCGTCGCCGGCGTGAGGATCGCGTCGACTCCGGCGGCGTAGGCCGCCTCGAAGTCACGCTTGATCAGCGTGCGGATCTTCTGCGCGCGGACGTAATAGGCGTCGTAGTAGCCGGCCGAGAGCACGTAGGTGCCGATCATGATCCGGCGCTTGACCTCGCGGCCGAAGCCGGCGGCCCGGGTGTTCTCGTACATCCCGGCGATGTCCTTGCCGGGCACGCGCAGGCCGTAGCGGACGCCGTCGTAGCGCGCGAGATTCGAGGAGGCTTCCGCCGGGGCCACGATGTAGTAGGCCGGCAGCGCGTAGGCGGTGTGCGGCAGCGAGATCTCCCGGATCGTCGCACCGGCTGCCTTGAGCCACGCGGCGCCCTCGTCCCAGAGCTTCTGGATCTCGGCGGGCATGCCGTCGACCCGGTACTCCTTCGGGATGCCGATGGTGAGGCCCTTCACGCCGCGCGACACGGCCGCTTCGAAATCGGGCACCGCCAGGTCGGTGCAGGTCGTATCCCGGGGATCGGGGCCCGCCATGGAGCCGAGGAGGATGGCGCAGTCGCGCACCGTCCGGGCGATCGGGCCCGCCTGGTCGAGGGAGGAGGCGAAGGCCACCGTACCCCAGCGCGAGCACCGCCCGTAGGTCGGCTTGATCCCCACCGTGCCGGTGAAGGCGGCGGGCTGCCGGATGGAGCCGCCGGTATCGGTCGCCGTGGCGCCGAGGCAGAGCCGCGCGGCGACCGCCGCGGCGGACCCGCCCGAGGAGCCGCCGGGCACGATCTGCGTGTCCGATCCCTTGCGCCGCCAGGGCGAGACCACGTTGCCGTAGGCGCTGGTCTCGTTGGACGAGCCCATGGCGAATTCGTCGAGATTGAGCTTCCCGAGCATCACGGCGCCGTCGCGCCACAGATTGGCCGACACGGCCGATTCGTAATGCGGCTCGAAGGTTTCGAGGATCTTGGAGCCCGCCGTGGTCGTCACGCCGTGCGTGCAGAACAGGTCCTTGATGCCGAGGGGGATGCCCTCGAGGGGGCGGGCCTCGCCCGATGCGATCTTCCGGTCGGAAGCCTCGGCCATCGCCAGGGCGCGGTCCGGGGTCTCCCGGATATACGCGTTCAGGACGCGGGCCTTGGCCATGGCGTCGAGATGCGCCTGGGTCAGCTCGCGGGCCGAGATCCGCTTCGCCTTCAGGGCATCGCGCGCTTCGGCCAGGGTGAGTTCGTTCGGATCCACGCTGTTCACGTCCCCGCGCGCGCTGTCGCGCGCCTGCCCGCCAGAAATCCGGTCCGCAAGGTCCGGGCCGTCCTCGGCCTACTCGACCACCTTCGGGACCAGGAAGTAATTGTCCTCGGTCTCGGGCGCGTTGGCGACGACGTCGGCGGCGCGGCCGCCCTCGGTGACGACGTCCTCACGCTTCTTCATCGCCATCGGCGTCACCGAGGTCATCGGGTCGACGCCCGTGACGTCGACCGTGCCGAGTTGCTCGACAAAGGCCAGGATGGCGTTCAGCTCGCCCTGCAGCGGCCCGACTTCGTCGTCGGTGACCGCGATCCGCGCCAGATGCGCGATGCGCCGAACCGTCTTCTCGTCGACCGACATGCCGTCCCGTTCGTCCCTGCCCGGGAGCACTCTCCCGAAGTCGGTCGGGCTATAGCATCGGCGCTCGACGCGCTGCAACGCGGGTCGAAGCGGGCGGAAGGCCGACGTGCCGGAGCAGACGAAGGCCGGCCCTGGCGACGCCACCGGGACCGAACCCGCAGGCCGACACTCGTGTGGGGCCGATCAGGTCACGACGTGGTGGGGCGTCACCGACATCTCGATGGTGATTCCCGGTTGCCGGACCGGCTGGATCATGGCTTGGGTGAAGCCCGCGACCAGGATCTCGAAGGCGAGGAGCAGCATCCAGCGGTGCTTGCGCGGCATCGCCCGCCGATATCCGGACGGTGCGGAACAGGAGAGCTGGCCGTTCGTCGACAAGGCGGGCCCCTACAGTGTGGTTTAACGGAACATTAACCTACCTAGACGCGAACGGCTCCGCGCGCACCGGGGGCGATCTGCGCAGGAGCTGAAGCCTGTGGACGGTGGAGCGGGATCGATGTGGGAGCAGGTTTTCGCGGATCTCGCGCCGGGCTTCGTGCCGGACGATGGGGCTCTCGACCGTGCGGCGGTGGATCTCGGCTTTCCGCTGCCGGCCTCCTATCGCGCCTTCTGCCGAACCTGCGGCGTCGGCCTCGCGGGGGGACAGTTCCGCATCGCCGTGCCGGCGCCGTTCGCGGCCTGCGATCTGGTGACCCAGGCGGGGCTCATCGCCCACAGTGTCGGTG
Source organism: Methylobacterium sp. XJLW (assembly GCF_003254375.1). NCBI lineage: Bacteria > Pseudomonadati > Pseudomonadota > Alphaproteobacteria > Hyphomicrobiales > Methylobacteriaceae > Methylobacterium > Methylobacterium sp. XJLW. The sequence continues at coordinate 6,274,839 of NZ_CP016429.1, forward strand.
CCGCCGTCGCCATGTTGGAAGAGGGCGCGGAGCCGCACCGCTTCGATGTCGAGGGCGGCGAAGCGAGCGTCGTCGAGCGCGCCTGCTTCTTCGGCGCGGGCGAGGATGGCAGCTTCCTGTTCTGGGACGTCTCCGGGACGGACGGCGAGTACGACGTCTGGCTGCTCGCGCCCGATCTGGAGACGGTGCGGTTCGGCGGCGAGAGCCTCGACGATTTCTTCACCCGTGTCGCTGCGCCGTCCGCGGCGCTGGTTCTGGGGCCGGGCGCGGAGCCCCTCCCCGCCCGGTTCGAGGGTATTGCCGAGGCCACCCTGGCGCGCACCGAACAGGCGGAGTCATGAACTTCGACGCGATCCGCGCCTTCGCGGCCGAGTCCCGCGGCGGCGCCCGGTTGATCGGCATCGATCTCGGCACTAAGACGATCGGGCTCGCCCTGTCGGATCTCGGCCGCCAGATCGCGACACCCCTGGAGACGATCCGCCGGGTGAAGTTCACCCCCGACGCGCAGCGGCTCGCGACCCTCTGCCGGCAGCACGCGGTCGGCGGCCTGGTGGTCGGGCTGCCGCTCAACATGGATGGCAGCGAGGGGCCGCGGGTGCAGTCGACCCGCGCCTTCATGCGCAACCTCGCGCCGATCCTCCCCCTGCCTCACGTCTTCTTCGACGAGCGTCTCTCGACCGCCGTGGTCACGCGCGCGCTGATCGAGGCCGACGCCTCCCGGGCGCGGCGCGGCGAACTCGTCGACAAGCTCGCCGCCGCCTACATCCTGCAGGGCTGCCTCGACGTCATGCGCAATCTCGCCGACGCCGATGCCGACACCGAGGACAATTTCCTCAGCGACTGACCAGGGAAACCGTGCCGCTGCCGTGGCGCTCGATCCGTCCGTCGAGTTCCAGTTCCAGCAGCACGCTTTGCACGGTCCGGGCGCCGACTCCGGCGCTCCGGGCCAGCTCGTCGGTGCCCACCGGGCTCGGGCCGAGCAGGGCGACGATCCGCGCCCGGTCATCCGCGGGCTGGGGCGGCTCGTCTTCGCAGACGGGGCGGCCGGCAGTCTCGCGGTCGGGCCACAGCGGGATCGGATCGCAATCCGCGCCGGTCGCGTCGAGCTCGATCTCGTCCCAGAAATCCGGCTGCTCGGCGAGGTCCGGCCGACCGCGCGCCGGCGCCGCCTCCGCGTCCGGGCCGCGCTCGATGATCGGGCCCAGCACCTCGACGACGTGGGCGACCTCGGAGACGAGGGTGGCGCCCTGGCGGATCAGGTCGTTGGTGCCCTCGGCGCGCGGGTCCAGCGGCGAGCCCGGGACCGCGAAGACCTCCCGGTTCTGCTCCAGGGCGTAGCGCGCCGTGATCAGCGAGCCGGAGCGGCGGGCGGCCTCGACCACGACGGTCCCGTAGGACAGGCCGGAGATGATCCGGTTGCGCCGCGGGAAGTCGCGTCCGCGGGGCTCCCAGCCCATGGGCATCTCGGCCAGGACGGCGCCGCCCTCCCTCAGGATGGCCTCGACCAGGGCCGCGTGGCTCGCCGGGTAGATCCGATCCTGGCCGCCCGCCATCACGGCGATGGTTCCTGTCGGAAGGCTGGCCCTGTGCGCCCGGGCGTCGATCCCGCGGGCGAGGCCCGAGACCACCGTGAGGCCGGCCTCCCCGAGGCCGCGGGCCAGCCGCTCCGTGAAGGCGAGCCCTGCCGTCGAGGCGTTGCGCGAACCGACGAGCGCAACGGCCGGGCGGTTCAGGATGCCGGCGCCGCGCAGGGCCAGGAGCGGCGGCGCCGCGTCGACCTGCGCGAGGAGCCGGGGATAGTCCGCCTCGCCCGTGGCGATCAGGCGGCCGTCGAGGCGGGCGAGCGCCGCGATCTCGGCCTCGGCTTCGCTGCGCGTCGGAGGCGTGATCCGCCGACCCTGGCGGCCTGCGAGATCCGGAAGGGCGTCCAGGGCGGCCGCCGCGCCGCCGAACCGGTTCACCAGCCTCCGGAAGGTGCGCGGCCCGACGCCCTCGGTCCGGATCAGCCGCAGCCAGTCGAGCCGCTGCGCGTCGGTGAGCTGCATGCACTTCCCCAAGGTCCGCGCGTGGCGCGCGTGCGCTCAGCCTTTCTGGCCGATGCGCCCCTCGGTGCCGTTTGCGAGCCGGCGGATGTTGGGCGCGTGCTTCCACCATAGCAGCACGGCCAAGATGAGGAACAGCAAAGCTTGGGTCGGCGCGCCGAGAGCCCACAGGGCCAAGGGTGTCGCCGCGGATGCCGCAAGTGCCGCCAGCGACGAATACTTGAGCACGAAGGCGAGCCCGAGCCAGATCGCTGCAAAGAGACCGAGCGCCGCGGCATTGAAGGCCAGGAGCACGCCGATGAAGGTCGCGACACCCTTGCCGCCTTTGAATCCGAGCCAGATGGGGAACAGGTGCCCCAGAAACGCACCGAGCCCCGCGGCGAGCGCCGCACCCTCGCCCAGGTTCTTGGCGAGCAGGACGGCGACAGTTCCCTTGAGGGCGTCACCCAGCAGGGTCGCCGCGGCAAGGCCCTTGCGGCCGGTCCGCAGCACGTTGGTGGCGCCGATATTGCCCGAGCCGATGGCCCGCACGTCGCCGAGGCCGGCGAATTTGGTCAGGATCAGCCCGAACGGAATCGAGCCCAGGGCGTAGCCGAGGGCGAGGCCGCCGAGGGCGGCCGGGGTCGCGAGATCGGGAAGCATCATGCGGCGGCCGCGAGATCGTCGACCGCGTGGACGATCCGACCGCCGACCAGCGTCAGCACCGCCGCGCCCTGGAGGCGCGCCTCGTCGAACGGAGAATTCTTGGAGCGCGACTTCAGCCGGCGCTTGTCGAGGACGTAGGGCAGATCGGGATCGATCAGGACCAAGTCGGCGGGGGCACCGACCGCCAGCCGGCCGGCCTCGCGGCCGAGGACCCGCGCCGGGTTCACGGTGAGCGCGGCGATAAGCTTGGGCAGCGCCAGGTCGCCGGTATGGACGAGGCGCATCGCTGCGCCGAGCAGGGTCTCGATGCCCAGTGCCCCATCCGCCGCCTCGGCGAAGGGCAGGCGCTTAGTCTCGACGTCCTGCGGGTTGTGATCCGACACGACGACGTCGATCACACCCTCGTCCAGGGCACGCACCACCGCCTGCCGGTCGGTCTCGTGGCGCAGGGGCGGCGAGAGCCGGCAGAAGGTGCGGTAATGGCCGATGTCGTTCTCGTTGAGGACGAGGTTGTTCACCGAGACGCCGCAGGTCACCGGCAGGCCGTCCTGCTTCGCCCGCCGGACGATCTCGACCGAATCGGCGCAGGAGATCATTGCCGCGTGGTAGCGGGCGCCGGTGAGCCGTACGAGGCGGATGTCCCGCTCCAGCATCACGGTCTCCGCCTCGCGGGGGATCCCCATCAGCCCGAGGCGCGAGGCGAGCTCGCCCTCGTTCATCACGCCCTCGGCGACGAGAGAGGCTTCCTCCACGTGCTGCACGATCAGGGCGTCGAAATCCCGGGCATAGGTCAGGGCGCGACGCAGCACCTGGGCGTTCGCCACGGCCCGCAGCCCGTCCGTGAAGGCGACCGCGCCGGCCTCCTTGAGCAGGCCGAACTCGGTCATCTCCCGGCCGGCAAGCCCCTTGGTGATGGCGGCCGCCGGCAGGACGTTGACGCTCGCCGTGTCGCGGGCGCGGCGGAGCACGAAATCGACGATGGCCGGCTCGTCGATCACCGGGTTGGTGTCGGGCATGCAGACGAGCGTCGTGACGCCGCCCGCGGCCGCCGCGGCGCTCGCCGAGGCCAGGGTCTCGCGGTGCTCGGCCCCCGGCTCGCCCACGAAGGCGCGCATGTCGATCAGCCCGGGGGTCAGCACGCGGCCCGCGCAATCGACGCGCTTCGCGTCGGCCGGGGCACCCGGCGCCGCGCCGGCGGCGATGTCGGCGATGCGGCCGTCCCGTACCAGCACCGCGCCGGCGGTCTCGCGGCCGGTTTCGGGATCGAGGAGGTTGGCGTTCGCCAGAAGATAGCTGCTCACAGGGGCGCCCTCGCGGAAGAGGCCGGGCCGTCGAGGCGCATGGCGAGGCCGGCCGCCGCCATGTGCGCCTTCGCCTCGGCGACGCTCGCCTGCCCGAAATGGAAGATGGAGGCCGCCAGCACGGCGCTGGCGCCGCCCTCGGCCACGCCGGCCACGAGGTCGTCGAGGCCGCCGACGCCGCCCGAGGCGATCACCGGCACGGTGACGGCGTCGCTGATCGCCCGCGTCAGCGCGAGGTCGTAGCCGGAGCGGGTGCCGTCCTTGTCCATGGAGGTCACGAGCAGCTCGCCGGCGCCCTTCTCGGCCACCAGCCGCGCGAAGGCCACGGCGTCGATCCCCGTCGGGTCGCGGCCGCCATGGGTAAAGATCTCCCAGGCGGCCGGCGCGCCGGGCGGCGAGACGCGCTTGGCGTCGATCGCGACGACGATGCACTGCGCGCCGAACTTCTCGGCGGCCCGGGCCACGAGGTCGGGATCCTTCACGGCCGCGGTGTTGATCGCGACCTTGTCGGCGCCGGCCAGCAGCAGGGCGCGGACGTCCTCGACGGTGCGCACGCCGCCGCCCACGGTGAGCGGCATGAAGCAGGCCTCGGCGGTGCGGCTGACGATGTCGAGCAGCGTGCCGCGGGCCTCTCGGCTCGCCGTGATGTCGAGGAAGCACAGCTCGTCGGCGCCGGCCGCGTCGTAGACCTTGGCGGCCTCGACGGGATCGCCGGCGTCGCGCAGGCCCTCGAAGCGCACGCCCTTCACGACGCGCCCGTCCTTCACGTCGAGGCAGGGGATGATGCGGGTCTTCAGCACGGGCGCCGTCTCATATCGCAGGCCTCAGACTATCACGCGGCCGGGCCGCGCGCCGCAGCGATCGCCGCCAGGGCCGCTTCCGGATCGATGCGGCCGTCGTAGAGTGCCCGGCCCGTGATCGCGCCGGCGATCAGCGCGCAATCCGGCTGCAGCAGCCGGTGCACGTCGTCGATCGACGCGAGGCCGCCCGAGGCGATCACCGGGATGCGCACGGCCTCTGCGAGTGCCAGGGTCATCTCGACGTTGAGGCCCTTCAGGATGCCATCGCGGGCGATGTCGGTGTAGATGATCGCCGCGACGCCCGCGTCCTCGAACCGGCGCCCCAGCTCCTCCGCGGTCATGCTGGAGGTCTGGGCCCAGCCCTCGACCGCGACGCGGCCGTCCTTGGCGTCGATCCCGACCGCGATCTTGCCCGGATACTTGCGGGCGGCCTCCCGGACGAAGCCGGGATCGCGCACCGCCGCGGTGCCGATGATCGCCCGGGCGACGCCCTTGCTCAGCCAGCCCTCCAGGGTCTTCATCTCGCGGATGCCGCCGCCGAGCTGGACCGGGATCTTCACCCGCGCGAGGATGGCGTCGACGGCCTCCGCGTTCCGCGGCGCGCCCGCGAAGGCGCCGTCGAGATCGACCACATGGAGCCAGGAGAAGCCCTGCGCCTCGAAGATCGCGGCCTGTGCGGCCGGATCGTCGCCGAAGACCTTGGCCTGCGCCATGTCCCCCTGGATGAGGCGGACGCAACGCCCCTCTTTCAGGTCGATCGCTGGGTACAGGATCACGGGCGCTTCTGTCCTTCTTGCCTGGGCCGAACGGCGCTCACGGGCGCCAGTTCAGGAAGTTGGCGATGAGCGCGAGGCCCAGCCGCTGGCTCTTCTCGGGGTGGAACTGCGTGCCGGCGACATTGTCGCGGGCGACGAGGGCGGTGACCGGGCCACCGTACTCGGCGCGCGCCACCACGTCGTCCGGGCGTTCCGCATTGAGCGCGTAGCTGTGCACGAAATAGGCGTGCAGCCCGTCGTCGCCGGTGGGAATGCCGGCGAGCAGGGGATGGTCGCGCTCGGTCCGCAGGGTGTTCCAGCCCATATGGGGGACCTTCAGGGTCGGATCCGACGGCCGGATCGGACCGACATCGCCGGGAATCCAGCCGAGGCCCGGCGTCGTGGTATATTCCAACCCGCGGGTCGCCAGGAGCTGCATCCCCACGCAGATCCCGAGGAACGGGCGCCCCGCCTCGTGCGCGACCTGGGTCATCGCCTCGACCATGCCGGGGACGGCATCGAGCCCGCGGCGGCAATCCGCGAAGGCGCCGACACCGGGCAGCACGACGCGGTCGGCCGCGGCCACCACCTCCGGATCCGAGGTCAGGCAGATCCGCGCATCGCGCCTGCTCTCGCGGGCGGCGCGCTCGAAGGCCTTGGCGGCGGAATGGAGGTTGCCCGACCCGTAATCGATGATCGCGACGGTCTCGGTGCTCATGCGCGTCTCACCCGGACTCTCACCGGGCGCCTTCCTGGGCGGGGAACAGCCCGATCACCGACTCGGACCGCCGGCTGGGACCGCTCGGGAACGGGGCCCGCGGCGTTGTCGGGCTGGCTTCGAGCCAGCGGTTCAGGGCCCGGGCCTCGGCCTCCTCGGGCGTCGCGGCGATGACCGCGTCACGCGCTGGCCAGCCGCGCCGGGCCAGGGTCCAGCGGCGGAGGCTCGACGCTTCGAGGCCGATCAGCCAAGCGGCCAGCAGGGAGACGATCAAGCCGGCACCGGTCGGCAACCCGAGCACGAAGCCGGCCGCGGCCAATGCGACGAGGCCGACGAGGACGACCAGGGCGGCGATCCAGAGGCGGTGGAACAGGAACCACAGCACTGTGAAGGCGAAGGCCGGCCAGGAAAAGCCGTCCCGCACCAGCACGGCCCGGTCGAGTTCGACCGACTCGCCCGGCCGCGCATCGGCCGGCAGGTGGAGCGTGTAGCTGCGCATCCGCATCGCGAAACTCCGACAGCGTGCGCCGCGACGGCCGCGTGGCCGATCCGGGCGCCCGGCGACAACAGGTCTACAGGGAGCCCTTGGTGGAGGGAACGCGCCCCTCCTCCCGCGGATCGATCGCCACGGCCTTCCGCAAGGCCCGGGCCAGCCCCTTGTAGCAGCTCTCCGCGATGTGGTGGGCGTTGTCGCCGTAGAGAGTCTCCACGTGGAGGGTCAGGCCGGCATTCATCGCGAAGGCCTGGAACCACTCGCGCACCAGCTCGGTGTCGAAGCTCCCGATCTTCTCCACGCGGAAGGCGGTGCGGAACACCAGGAACGGGCGACCCGAGATGTCGACGCAGACCCGGGTCAGCGCCTCGTCCATCGGCAGGTGGATGTCGGCGTAGCGCGTGACGCCGCGCTTGTCGCCGAGCGCCTTGGCGAAGGCCTGGCCCAGGGCGATGCCGCAATCCTCGGCCGAGTGGTGCTGGTCGATATGCAGGTCGCCCACGACCTTCACGTCCAGGTCGAACAGGGCGTGCCGCGCCAGCAGATCCAACATGTGGTCGAGGAAGCCGATCCCGGTGGCGATGTTGGATCGCCCGGTCCCGTCGAGATGGACGGTGACCGCGATATCGGTTTCCGCGGTCTTCCGGCTGATGGAGGCGCTGCGCATTTCGGTCTGGACTTCGCGTCTGGGGCGGCCGCGGCCGCCCGCGCCTTCTAGAGGGACTCGCCGCCGAATGGAAAGGGCGGCCGGCTACCCGTTGAGGACCCGTCCCGCCACGGCGTCGAGCTTGGCGAGCAATGCCGGATCCCGGACCGCGGGCGCCGTCATGATCGCGCCGTCGAGCGCCCGGTGCGCGCCGGCCGGGCACGGCTCGCGCTCGGCCGGGAAATCGCGGGCGAGACGGGCGACGAGCCGCGCCGCCTTGTCGGCGTTGGCCCGGGCGACCGCGATCACCGAGGCGACGTCCACCGCGTCGTGGCCCGGGTGCCAGCAATCGAAGTCGGTGACCATCGCGATGGTGGCGTACGTGATCTCCGCTTCGCGGGCGAGCTTGGCCTCGGGCATGTTGGTCATGCCGATCACGTCGAAGCCCTGAGCCTTGTAGGCCCGGGATTCGGCGAGCGACGAGAATTGCGGCCCCTCCATGCAGACATAGGTGCCGCCGCGATGCACCGCGATGTCCTCGGCCTTCGCGGCGACGGCGATCCGCGCCTGCAGCCCCGGACCGACCGGATGGGCGAGGGACACGTGGGCGACGCAGCCGTCGCCGAAGAACGAGGTGGCGCGCCCGTGGGTGCGGTCGACGAACTGGTCGACGAGCACGAAGAGGCCCGGCGGCAGCTCCTCGCGGAACGAGCCGCAGGCCGAGAGGGCGACGAGGTCGGTGACCCCGGCCCGCTTCAGGACGTCGATATTGGCGCGGTAGTTGATGCCCGACGGCGAGAGCCGGTGTCCCCGCCCGTGCCGGGCCAGGAACACGACCTTGGTCTCGCCGATCCGCCCGATGCGCAGGGCGTCCGAGGGCTCGCCCCAGGGCGACGCCACGCGCTCCTCGCGCACGTCCTCGAGACCCGGCAGGTCGTAGACGCCGGACCCGCCCATCACTCCGAGGACCGCTGCCGTCATGAAGGTATTCCCCTGGTCGCGCAGCGCATAACGGCCGCCTGATCCATCCGCCACCTCATCCTGAGGTGCCGGAGCGAAGCGGAGGCCTCGTAGGAGGGCTCCAGAACTTGCAACGATCTTGGGAGCCGTCCTTCGAGGCTGCTGCGCAGCACCTCAGGATGAAGTTGAGGGATGGAGCAACCCGCTTCCGTCCAGCCGATCGTCGCGGTGGCCACGGGTTAACATGGCGATCCAGCCCAAAAAAGATGGGCCCCCTTTCGGGAGCCCATCCATCTCGTCGATCGCGGCAGCGCGCCTCAGTAGGTCTTGTGCAGCTCCGGCTGGAGGCCGTGCACCTCGCCGCCGACATCGGCCCAGATCTTCTTCTTCACGTAGTAGAGCAGTGCCGACAGGATGATGAGGAACAGGATCACCCGGAAGCCCAGGGCCTTGCGGTCCATCATGTGCGGCTCGGCCGCCCACATTAGGAAGGCCGAGACGTCCTTGCCGTATTGATCGACCGTCTCGGGCACGACCGGCTGGCCCTGATCGTTCTTCGGGTAGGAGACCTGCCCGTCGGTGATCGGCGGCGGCATCGCGATGATGTGGCCGGGATAGTACTTGTTGTAGTGACCACCCTCCGGCAGGGCGAAGTCCTTCGGGGGCTCCTCGTAGCCGTTGAGCAGGGCGTGGATGTAGTCGGGGCCCTGCTCCGAGTAGCCGACGAAGGGCAGCCAGTCGGTCAGGAAGTAGAGCGAGCCCCGGGAGAAGGTCCGCGCCTTGGCGATGACCGAGAAGTCCGGCGGGGCCTTGCCGCCGTTGGCCGCCGCTGCGGCCTGATCGTTCGGGAAGGGCGGCGGGAAGGTGTCGGCGGGCCGGCCGGGCCGCTCGAACATCTCGCCGGCATCGTTCGGGCCGTCCTTCACCTGATAGGTCGCCGCGAGGGCCTTCACCTGCCCGGCGGTGAAGTCCGGTCCGCCCTCCTGGGCGAGGTTGCGGAAGGAGACCAGCTTCATCGAGTGGCAGGCGGAGCAGACCTCCTTGTAGACCTGGAAGCCGCGCTGCAGCTGCGCGGTGTCGAAGCGGCCGAACACGCCGGCGAAGCTCCAGTTCACGCGGGCCGGGATCGGCCCGCCATGCCCTTCCTGGGCGGAGACCGGCACGGCGCCGATCAGCAGGGCCGCCAGGGCGGCCGCGGCGGTCGTCGAGAGGACGCGGGTCATCATCATGGTCCTGTCGTCAGCCCGTCAACCTTTGGTGGTCGGTGCGGCGGCAGCGCCCGCCGGCATGCCGGATCCGCTCACCTGCTTGCCCGGCCCGGTCACGCTCTCGAGGATCGAGCCCGGCAGCTTCTTCGGCGTCTCGAACAGGCCGCAGAGCGGCATGACGATCAGGAAGTGCGCGAAGTAGTAGATGGTGCAGACCTGAGCGGCCAGCACGTAGCCCCCCTCCGGCGGCTGCGAGCCGAGCCAGCCGAGCAACAGGGTCGCGCCGATGAACACCCAGAAGAACTGGCGGTAGAGCGGCCGGTAGTTGCACGAGCGGATCCGCGACGTGTCGAGCCACGGCGCGAAGGCCAGGATGATCACCGCCGAGAACATCAGGATAACGCCCCCGAGCTTGCTCGGGACCGCACGCAGGATCGCGTAGAACGGCAGGAAGTACCATTCGGGCACGATGTGCGCCGGCGTCACGGCCGGGTTCGCCTGGATGTAGTTGTCGGCGTGGCCGAGGAAGTTCGGCTGGTAGAACAGGAACCAGGCGAACAGGATCATGAACACGCAGGTGGCGAAGACGTCCTTGATCGTCGCGTAGGGCGTGAACGGCACCGCGTCCTTGCCCGACTTGATCGGGATGCCGGCCGGGTTGTTCTGGCCGGTGACGTGCAGCGCCCACACGTGCAGCACGACCACGCCGGCGATCATCCACGGCAGCAGGTAGTGCAGCGAGAAGAAGCGGTTCACGGTCGGGTTGCCCACCGAGTAGCCGCCCCAGAGCAGGGTCTGGATCGTGTCGCCGACCACCGGGATCGCCGCCAGGATGTTGGTGATGACGGTGGCGCCCCAGAAGCTCATCTGGCCCCAGGGCAGCGTGTAGCCCAGGAAGGCCGTGGCCATCATCAGCAGGTAGATGACGACGCCGAGGATGTAGAGCACCTCGCGCGGGGCCTTGTACGACCCGTAGTAGAGCGCGCGGAACATGTGGACGTAGACGGCCACGAAGAACATCGAGGCGCCGTTGGCATGCGCGTAGCGCAGCAGCCATCCATAGTTCACATCGCGCATGATCTTCTCGACGGAGGTGAAGGCACCCGTCGCCGAAGGCTCATAGTGCATCGCCAGCCAGACGCCGGTGACGATCTGGATGCCCAGGAAGGCGGCGAGGATCGCCCCGAAGGTCCAGAAGTAGTTGAGGTTCCGCGGAACCGGGTAGGCAATGAAGGACGAGTGCACCAGCCCGGCGATGGGCAGGCGCGCTTCGAACCATTTGGCTACGCGGCTCTTGGGGACGTAGGTGCTGGCCGTTCCGCTCATGCTTCCGTCCTCCTCAGGCCGCTTCCTTGCCGCCCTCGCCGATCCGGATCTTGGTGTCCGTCTCGAAGGCGTAGGGCGGGATCGGCAAGTTGATGGGCGCGGGTCCATGGCGCACGCGGCCCACCGAGTCGAATTGCGAGCCGTGGCACGGGCAGGCCCAGCCCTCGAAATTGCCCTGGTGGCCGATCGGCACGCAGCCGAGATGCGTGCAGTTACCGTAGACCACCAGCCACTGGTCGTGGCCGTTCTTGACCCGCGTCGGGAAGGCGGCCGGGTCGATCATCGCCGAGAGCGGGACCGCCTTCATGTCGCCCACCTCCTTGGCGGTGAGCTTGCGCACGAAGATCAGTTTGCCGCGCCAGAAGACGTTGACGATCTGGCCGTCCTGGATCGGCGTCAGATCGACTTCGATCGGCGCCCCGGCGGCGATCGTGTCCGCATCGGGCGCCATGGAGGAGATCAGCGGCCAAGCCGCGGCCGCGGCCCCGACCGCCAGCCCGGCGCCGGTCGCCAGGAAGAGAAAGTCACGGCGGCTGCCCTCATGACCAGAGGCCGCGGGAGCGGCGGCTGATGTGTTCGCCAAGGTTCGGAACTCCATGCGTCGGCGTCAGGGCCGCAGGTGCCCTCGTCCCGGCTCGATCCAGGAACAAAGCATTATGGTTCTAATCTGAGCAATGAGACCGTCTGCCGCCCCCGAGTCAAGCCGCTGTGTGCGGCGCGGCGATAAGGTCGACCCGCGATCGTCGCGGTATGTTGCCGGTAACGCTGCCGGTGCGGCGCTCACGCGACGGCGCTGTCGTATCGGGCCGTCCCGTCGTCCAGGAAGCCGCCGGATTGGCGCGACCACAATCCGGCATAGACGCCACCGCGCGCAACCAGCTCGGCGTGGGTCCCCTCCTCGATGATCCGGCCGCGGTCGATGACGACGAGCCGGTCGAGGGCCGCGATGGTCGACAGGCGGTGCGCGATGGCCAGAACGGTCTTGCCGGCCATCAGGGTGTCGAGGGAGTCCTGAATCGCCGCCTCGACCTGGCTGTCGAGGGCCGAGGTCGCCTCGTCGAGAATCAGGATCGGGGCGTCCTTCAGCATGACGCGGGCGATGGCGATCCGCTGCCGCTGCCCGCCGGACAGTTTGACGCCGCGCTCGCCGACCTGGGCGTCGTAGCCCCGCCGCCCCTTGTGATCGACGAGATCGGCGATGAACGCGTCCGCATGCGCCAGCTGGGCCGCCCGCTCGATCTCCGCCTGGCTGGCGCCAGGGCGGCCATAGGCGATGTTGTCGCGGATGGAGCGGTGCAAGAGCGACGTGTCCTGGCTGACCATCGCGATGGCTTCGCGCAGCGATTGCTGAGTCACCGCGGCGATGTCCTGGCCGTCCACCAGGATGCGCCCGCTCTCCACGTCGTAGAGGCGCAGGAGCAGACCCGCCAGGGTCGACTTGCCCGCGCCGCTGACGCCGACCAGCCCGACCTTCTCGCCGGGGCGGATCGTCAGGGAGAAATCCTCGATGACCGTGGCATCGCCGCGTCCGTAATGGAAGCCGACTTCCTCGAATCGGATCTCGCCGCCGGTGACGACGAGGGACTGCGCGTCCGGCGCGTCGACCAGGGCGTGCGGCCGGGCCATCGTCTGCATGCTCTCCTGGACCACGCCGACATTCTCGAAGACACCGCGCACGGTCTGCATGACCCAGCCCGACATCGCGATCAGGCGCAGCACGAGGGCGAGACCCGCCGACGCCTCGCCGGTGGTCATGCCGCCGTCGCGCCACAGGACGAGGCACGCGGCACCGGTGGCGATCAGGAGCGTGCTGTTGAGGAGTCCAAGCAGGCTGGTGGTCAGGGTCACCAGCCGGAACTGGTGAAGATAGGCGGCTGTGTGGACGTCCACCGCGTCCTGCACCGCGGCCCGCTCCTCGCGGTCGCGGGCGAAGAGCTTGACCGTCAGGATGTTGGTGTAGCTGTCGACGATCCGGCCGATGAGCGTCGAGCGGGTGTCGGCGGTCTTGTGCGAGCGCGCCCGGGCCCGGGGCACGAACCACGCGGTCAGGGCCGCGTAGACGGCAATCCAGAGCAGCACCGGGACGGCGAGCCACGGCGAGATCGCGCTGAACAGCCCGACCGCCGTGATCGCGTAGATCGCCACGTAGAGGAGCGTGTCGATGAAGACGACCGCGAGTTCCCGCACCGCCGGGCCCACCTGGACGACGCGGTTGGCCAGACGGCCGGAGAAGTCGCCCTGGAAATACGAGAGCGCGTGCCCGAGGGTGTAGAGATGCGCCCGCCAGCGGATCTGGCTGGTCGATTGCGGCACGATGAGCTGGTTGGACAGCACCTCGTGCGTCCAGATCGACAGCGGACGCACCACCGCGATGAGAACGACCACGAGGCCGAGTTCGACCGCGTGGTCCGACAGCACCGTCGCCCGATCGGCCGAGCCGAGCAGGTCGATGAACCAGCGCATCACGAGGTAGAGGGACGCCTCGACCGTGCCGGCGATCACCGCGATGACGAACAGGGCCGCCAGGGCGGCGCGGATCGGGCGCAGGTAGAACCAGGCAAAGCCGAGGATCGACCGCGGCGGCATCCGCGCCTCGTCGAAGGGCGCGAAGGGGTCGACGCGGCGTTCAAGCCAATCGAGGAACATGTCTACGGGGGCGTGACGCGGCGGGAGCCCCTCATGTAAGCGCGACCGGCCCCGCGCCAACCGTGCGGAGTGGTCGCGCCGCCGCGGTGTCTCAGCGGTTCAGGGCCAGCGCGGCGCCCGACTTGGTCAGGGCGCCTTCCAGGCCGCCGCCGCCCTGGCGCAGCCGCGCCGCCACGGAGCCGCCCGGCTGGTAGAGGTAGACTTCCCCGTCGCGGAAGTCCCAGGCCGAGACCCGGGCCAGATCCTTGTTGGGGCAGCCCGTCGCCGTCGCCCTGTAGAGGTCGAGGGCCGGCGTGCTCGAGAGCGTCACCTTGCAATTCGCTCCGGTGGCGTCGCGGGCATCCCAGCTTCCGACCACGGAGGAGCGACCGCCGGTGGCGACCGGCGGCGGCGGCGCCGGCGGGGCGACCGGCTCGGCGATCACCGTTGGACCGGCAGGCGGCGCGGCCGCCTGCGCACCGGGCGGGGGCGGCGCGTCGGGGCTCGCGGCCACGCCGGGCGGAGGCGCCAGGGGGGCTGCGGTCACGGTGCCCGACGGCATGGCCGGCACCGTGTCCAGGGAGGCCTGCGGCGACGGCGCCCGCGTCCGCGGCCCATCCAGGCGGCTCGAGGCACAGGCGCCGAGGCTGGCGCCCAGGCAGAGAACGGCGAACGTCGACAGGCTCGGGCGCAGCATCGGTCCACTTTGGGTCAGGCTTGGAGGCGCGTACGCGCTTGCCCCTGACTCCGTGCCAATTGCGCTGACCGCAAGGCGGCCCTCCCAAGCTCAGACGACTCCGCTGCGGAGAGCCGGGCTTTTCGGCCCAGTGTGGCCTTCAGGCCTCAATACGTGGCCCGGCTCTGCAATCAGAGCGTGCGCTCCACCATCATCTTCTTGATTTCGGCGATGGCCTTGGCCGGGTTCAGGCTCTTCGGGCAGGTGTTGGCGCAGTTCATGATCGTGTGGCAGCGGTACAGCCGGAACGGGTCGTGCAGCCCGTCGAGGCGGTGGCCCGTGTTCTCGTCGCGCGAGTCGATCAGCCAGCGATAGGCCTGCAGCAGGGCTGCCGGGCCGAGGAACTTGTCGCCGTTCCACCAGTAGCTCGGGCACGAGGTGGTGCAGCACGCGCAGAGGATGCACTCGTACAGACCGTCGAGGCGGGAGCGGTCCTCCGGAGTCTGGCGCCACTCCTTCTCCGGGGCCGGCGTCTCGGTCTGCAGCCAGGGCTCTATGGCGGCGTGCTGGGCGTAGAAATTCGTGAGGTCCGGCACGAGGTCCTTCAGGACCGGCATGTGCGGCAGCGGATAGATCCGGATCGCCCCGTCCTTGTCCTTGCGGGTCATGACCGGCAGGGCGTTGTCGGGGCTCTTGCACTCGTCGATGCCCATCGTGCAGGCGAGCGCGTTCTGGCCCTCGATGTTCATCGCGCAGGAGCCGCAGATGCCCTCGCGGCAGGAGCGGCGGAAGACCAGCGTCGAGTCGACCTTGTTCTTGATCCACAGGAGCGCATCGAGGACCATCGGCCCGCAATCCTCGCGGTCGACCTGATAGGTGTCGATCCGCGGGTTGGCCCCGTCATCCGGGTTCCAGCGGTAGATCTTGAAGGTCTGCAGGTTCCTGGCGCCGGGAGGCGCCGGCCAGGACTTGCCCTGCGTGATCTGGGAATTCTTCGGAAGGTTGAACTGGGCCATGGTTCTCGACGGCTTCCGCTAGAGCAGGACGTGGCGGCCGGGGCAGAAGCCCCGCCGCCGCAGTCGTTGAGCAGAGGTTCGTATCAGTACACGCGGGCCTTCGGCTCGATGTACTGGATCTCATTGGACATCGTGTAGGTGTGCACCGGACGGTAATCGATGTTCACCTGATGCCGGCTCTCGTCGAGCCAGGACAGGGTGTGCTTCATCCAGTCCTTGTCGTCGCGGTCCGGGAAGTCCTCGCGGGCATGGGCGCCGCGGGATTCCGTGCGGTTGGCGGCCGATTCCATCGTGACCACCGCCTGGCCGATCAGGTTGTCGAACTCCAGGGTCTCCAGGAGGTCGGTGTTCCAGACCAGCGACCGGTCGGTGACCTTCACGTCGGCGGCGGCGTTCCAGACCTTGTGGATCAGGCCCTTGCCCTCCTCCAGAACCTCGCCGGTGCGGAACACGGCGCAATTGTTCTGCATCGTCTTCTGCATCTCGGCGCGGAGTTCCGCGGTCGGCGTCGCGCCGTTGGCGTAGCGGAACCGGTCGAGGCGCTCGAGGGCCTTGTCGGTGGCCCCCTTCGGCAGTTCCATGGCGCGCCCGTTCGGCTCGACGATCTCGGCGCAGCGCTTGCCGGCGGCGCGGCCGAACACCACGAGATCGATCAGCGAGTTCGAACCCAGGCGGTTGGCGCCGTGCACGGAGACGCAGGCTGCTTCGCCGATGGCCATGAGACCCGGAACCACGGTATCGGGGTTGCCGTCGCGCAGCGTCAGCACCTCGCCGTGATAGTTCGTGGGGATGCCGCCCATGTTGTAATGGACGGTCGGGATGACCGGGATCGGCTCCTTGGTCACGTCGACACCGGCGAAGATCCGCGCGGATTCCGAGATGCCCGGCAGGCGCTCGTGCAGAATCTTCGGGTCCAGGTGGTCGAGGTGCAGGTAGATGTGGTCCTTGTTCTTGCCGACGCCGCGGCCGTCCCGGATCTCCATGGTCATGGAGCGCGAGACCACGTCGCGCGAGGCGAGGTCCTTGGCCGACGGTGCGTAGCGCTCCATGAAGCGCTCGCCCTCGGAATTCGTCAGATAGCCGCCCTCACCCCGGGAGCCTTCCGTGATCAGGCAGCCCGCGCCGTAGATGCCGGTCGGGTGGAACTGCACGAACTCCATGTCCTGCAGCGGCAGGCCGGCGCGCAGCACCATGGCGTTGCCGTCGCCCGTGCAGGTATGCGCGGAGGTCGCCGAGAAATAGGCGCGTCCGTAGCCGCCGGTCGCCAGGATGGTCATCTGGGCGCGGAACCGGTGGATCTCGCCGGTGGCCTGGTCGAGGGCGATGACGCCGCGGCAGCGGCCCTCCTCGTCCATGATCAGGTCGAGGGCGAAATACTCGATGAAGAAGTCGGTCTGGTTCTTCACCGCTTGTCCGTACAGGGTGTGCAGCATGGCGTGGCCGGTGCGGTCGGCCGCCGCGCAGGTGCGCTGGGCGGTGCCCTTGCCGTAATCGGTGGTCATGCCGCCGAACGGGCGCTGGTAGATCTTGCCTTCCTCCGTGCGGGAGAACGGCACGCCCCAGTGCTCCAGCTCGTACACGGCGGCGGGCGCGTTGCGCACGAGGTACTCGATGGCGTCCTGGTCGCCGAGCCAGTCCGACCCCTTCACGGTGTCGTACATGTGCCAGCGCCAGTCGTCCGGGCCCATGTTGCCGAGGGACGCCGAGATGCCGCCCTGCGCCGCCACGGTGTGCGAGCGGGTCGGGAACACCTTGGTGATGCAGGCGGTGCGCAGGCCGGCTTCCGAGCAGCCGACCGTGGCACGCAGGCCGGCGCCGCCCGCGCCGACGATCACCACGTCGAAGGCGTGATCGTGAATGGTGTAGGCAGGCCCGCTGCCGTTTGTGCCGTTGGCGGCCATGTTCGGCTCCTCGAAATAGGGGTTGGCGGGGTTCAGGCCGGCTGTCCGAAGCCGATGCGCAGCACCGCGTAGAGGCAGGCCACGGCCACGACGACCGCGTAGGCGTTGTTGGCGAGAACCGCCGCAATCTTCATGGCCGGGGCGTGCACATAGTCCTCGATGATCACCTGCATGCCGAGCCGCATGTGGATCGTAACCGACAGCAGTGCCAGGATCAGGAGAATTGACACCAGGGGGGTCGCGACGAGGAGCCGCGCCTCCGCAAAGCCGCGGCCCGACATCTTGGCGACGATCACCACGAAGCTCAGCATCAGCACGACGTTGGCGATGGCGGTCAGCCGCTGCAGCCACCAGTGGCCGGCCCCGTGGTGCGCGACGCCAAGGCCGCGGACCCGGGCGCGGGGGGTGCGGATCGAGACGCGCGTGTCCTGCCGGACCTCTTTCTGAGCCATGTGGGCCTCCTCAGCGGACCAGAAGGGCGACCGCCCAGATGACGAGGGTGAGCGCGACCGAGCCGATCAGGGTTAGCCGGGCCATCGACAGGCGCTTCTCCCGATCGAAGCCCACGCCCGTGTCCCAGATCAGGTGCCGGATGCCGCCCAGCATGTGGTGCATCAGCACCCACGTATAGACGAACAGGATCAAGCGCCCGAGCAGCGAGCCGAAGAAGCCGGCCACGTAAGAGTAGCCGACCGGTCCGGAAGCCAGAGCCACGAGCCAGAGGGCGACCAGTGCAGTCCCGCCATAGAGCGCGGTGCCGGTGATACGGTGAAACACCGACATCGCCATCGTCCAGGTCCAGCGATAGATCTGGAGATGGGGCGATAGCGGCTGTGCCACTGTCGGGCGGGCGGTGGGTGCCATCGGGTTGAAGCCTCGCAGCTGCGAACTGGACCGTCTCTAATCTGGTAGCGCTAGTGGCTGAGCGGGCAACCCGCAATCCGCCATGGTGCGGCGCAATGTGCCGTCTGGGGCGACACTTTGCCGATTCTGTCACCTCAGCTGCCCCAGCAGTCGCCACCACGCGTAGTCGAGGGGCGCGGCCACCAGCAACGACAGGAGGCCGAAGCTTACGGTGAGGCGCGTCGCGTCCCCGAGGCGGACGCCCCCGAGCTCGCTGGCGAACACGATCGGGGGCGCTTGGTAAGGGAAGAAGATGGTCGAGTAGCCGATCACCTGCAGGGAGACGACCGCGAGGGATGACAGGCCGCTCGCCTCCGTCATCTCGCCCGCCAGGGCCGTGTAGAGGGCCGGCGCGCCGTTGGCGGTGACGAGCAGGGTCAGCACCGTCGCCATGCCGGTGAGCACCGCGAAGTTCTGTGTCGGCGCGTCGTGCGCCAGGGGCGCGACCGCCAGGAGCAGATGGCCGAGACGCCCGCCCAGACCGGTCTCGTTGACCAGGGCGACCAGACCGAGCAGCGCCGCGATGTAGAAGCAGGTCCGCAAGTTGACCTGCTGGAACGCTTCGGGCGGCAGCACCCCGATCCGCGGCAGCAGGCAGACCACCGCGGCGGCGAGGCCGACCCAGGCGGGGGCGAGCCCGTGCAGGGCGTCGGTCATCCAGAGGACCAGCGTGCAGGCGAGGATCACCGCGAGGCGCCGCTCGGGCGCGGAGAGCGGCGGCAGCACCGGCAGGGTCGGTGCGGTCGGGCCGAGGTCGTCCGGAAACAGCCGGACGATGAGAGCCACCAGCAGGATACCCTTGACCGCGGCCAGGACCGGGGCGTGCAGGACGAAGTAGGACAGGTACGAGAGCTGCAGCCCGAGCAGGTGTTCCGCCGAGCCGGCCATGACGAGGTTCGGCACGTTGGCGGGCAGGATCGCTGCCGACAGGATCGGCGTGGCGATGCCGACCGCCAGCACGGCGCCCGTCCGTCCCGGGCGGCCGACCGCGAGGCCGAAGGCGTCGCAGAGCGCCAGGGTCACGGGGATCATCAGGGCGATGCGGCCCAGATTCGACGGCATGACGAAGGCGATGAGGAAGCTCAGCGCCACCAGCCCGGTGATGAAGTGGCCGTAGGAGCCCGAGAGGCGCAGGGCGAGGCTCCGCGCCATGCGGGCGCCGAGGCCCGTCCGGGTCATGCCCTGCCCCACCACCAGGCCGGACAGGACCAGCCAGAAGGCGGAGGACGAGAGGCCGGAGAACACCGTCGCGGCGGAGCCGAGCCGCAGCAGCATCGCCAGTCCGAAGAAGGCCAGCGCCGTGACGATCTCGGGCAGCAGGGCGGTCGCCCAGAGGCTCATGCACGCCACGAGCAGTGCCGCCGTCGCCGCAATCGACCCCTCCCCGCTCACCGCGATCGTCCCCGCACCACGCTACGCCGGAGGCGGCATCCTCGTCGGATTGGAACGGTTCGCAATTCGGGATTTGTTGAGCGAGCCTTCGCTAACCGCGAAGGATCTTGGTGCGATGGGCCGCGCCGGCCTGCTTACGAACGCGGACGCCCGGCCGAGAGCCGGCCGGGCGCAATGCTGTCTCAAAAGCGTTTGGGGACCCGCTTCGCGTGGCTCAGTAGCCGTAGCCGTAGTAGCCGTTGCAGGCGGCCGGGTCGTAAGCCCCGTAGCCGTAGGTGTTGGCACAATTGTCGTACCCGTAGTCGAGGCCGCTCAGGCCGTAGCCGACCCCGAGGCCGAGCCCGACCCCCGCAAGGCCGTAGCCGACGCCGCGGCCATAGCGCCGGCCGTAGTAACCGCGGTTGGCGTAGCCACGCCCGACAATCCCGCGGTTCCCGATTCCGCCATACCGGCCGGCATCGTTGAATCCGCCGGTCCGGAGGCCGCCGCCCCGAAGCCCGCCGGCTCCGGCCACGCCGGCCGCGCCGAGCCCCGCGCCCCGGAAGCCACCACCCAGGCCGCCGACCCGCGCCCCACCGACGCCGCCGTTCTGAAAGGCCCCGCCGCCGAAGCCGCCGTTCCGGAACGATCCGCCGCCCACGCTGCCACCGCGGAAGCCGCCGCCGAACCCGCCGCCATGAAATCCGCCACCGCCGAAGCCTCCGCCGTGGAAGCCACCCCCGCCGAAGCCGCGCGCATCCGCACCGGTCGGGGCGAAAGCGACCGCTGCCAGAAGAGCGGTCGAAACAAGTGCGATACGAGTCATGGGAAATCTCAGCTTGAAGCGAGGTGTATTAATCTCCCAACACTTCAAATCGCCCCGATATCCAAGCTTGAGTATTTGGGGCGACGTGGCAGTCCGTCGCGAGAGCCGTCCTCGGGCGCGGACCGGATGAAGACCGCGCCGGGCGCCCCTCACCGGAACGGAGGCTCATCGAAGCTGCGCAGCTTGCGCGAGTGGAGACCGTGCCGGTCGGCGCGCAGCACGTCGAGTGCCGCCAATCCCACCTGGAGATGCTCCGAGACGGCCCGGTCGTAGAACGCATTGGCGGCGCCCGGCAGCTTGATCTCGCCGTGGAGCGGCTTGTCGGAGACGCAGAGCAGCGCGCCGTAGGGTACGCGGAGGCGGAAGCCCTGCGCGGCGACGGTGCCGCTCTCCATGTCGACCGCGATCGCGCGGGACTGGTTGATCCGCCGCCGCTCCTGGCTGAAGCGCAGCTCCCAGTTGCGGTCGTCATAGGTCACCACCGTGCCGGTGCGCAGGCGCCGCTTCAGGGCATCGGCCTGCTCGCCCGTCACAGAAGCGGCGGCGCTCTGGAGCGCGACCTGCACCTCGGCCAGCGCCGGGACCGGGACGTCCGGCGGCACGAGCTCGTCGAGGATCCGGTCGCGGCGGAGATAGGCGTGCGCCAGCACGTAGTCGCCGATCGTCTGCGACTGCCGCAAGCCGCCGCAATGGCCGACCATCAGCCAGCAATCCGGGCGCAGCACGGCGAGATGGTCGGTGATCGTCTTCGCGTTCGAGGGGCCGACGCCGATATTGACCAGCGTCGTGCCCTGCTGGGTCCCGTCGGCGTCGCGCGCCACCAAATGGTAGGCCGGCATCTGGTGCCGGTGCCAGGGCGAGGCGGCGATCACCGCGGCGGGGTCGGCCTCGGCGGCCTCGGCGCGGCTCACGGAGACTCCGCCCGGCAGGACCAGCCGCTCGAACCCCTCCGCGCCCGAGGCCAGCCGCTCCAGGCCGTGGCGGACGAACTGGTCGACGTAGCGGTGGTAGTTGGTGAGCAGGATCCAGGGCTGGACGTCGCGCCAGTCGCAGCCGGTGTAATGGACCAGCCGCCGGAGGGAGTAATCGACCCGCACGCCGTCGAACAGCGCCAGGGGCAGCGGCTCGCCCGCCACCTGGTCGAAGGTCCCGTCGGCGATCTCGTCGCCGACGAGCGACAGGAGCGGGACCGGGAAGTAGGTGGCGAGATCCGCGCCGTCGACCGCCCGGCCGCCCGCGTCGAGCCCGGCTTCCAGCACGTAGGGATAGGGGATCTCCTGCGCGCTCAGGCCGACTTCGATGGCGATGCCGTAATCCGCGATCAGCGGCTCCAGCTGACGGGTCAGGTAGGTCCGGAAGAACGCCGGGTGCGTCACCGTCGTGGCGTAGGTCCCGGCCGCCTGGAGCTTGGCGGTGGCGCGCCGGACGCGCGGCAGCGGCCCGTCCGGGCGATAGCTGATCCGCAGCTCCGGGTAGCGGAAGGCGAGCCGCTCGGTGGCGTCCGGCGGCGGCCCCCCGGCGAGGTAGCGCTCCAGGGCATTTCGCAGGGCGCCGGCCGCGTCGTCGTAGAGCTCGACCAGCCGGTCGACGGCGGTCCCGGCATCGGCCACCGCCTGCATCGGCCGCAATTCCCGCTCGATCATGTCGCCTCCGTTCCTGCTGCCGGATCTACACCCCGCACCATCCGGGGGCGAGATGCGGGGTTGCGGGCCGCGGGCACATGGCCGACAAGCCCGCCGGCGCGGAGCGAGGCGGCATGGACGCGGATGAGTTCGGAACCCGTCCCGGCGAAGTGAGGGCAGAATTGCCCACGACCTTCGATGCGGGCCTCCACTTCATCGGCCGGCTGCACACGCCCTGGCAGGCGCGATCCGACTGTCCGAAGAACGGCCTGCAGACCGATGCGGTCTGCACCGTGGAGGTCGATCCGGCCTACGTCCCCGGCCTGCGCAACGTCACGGGCTGCACGCACCTGATCCTGCTCTACTGGATGGACCGGGCGACCCGCGGCCTCGTGATCCAGCGCCCGCGCCACGCCGACGGTCCCCGCGGCACCTTCTCCCTGCGCTCGCCCGCCCGTCCCAACCCGATCGCCCTGTCGGTGGTGGAACTGCTCGGCCGCGACGGCGACACGCTCCGCGTGCGCGGGCTCGACTGCCTCGACGGCACGCCGCTCCTCGACATCAAACCCTACTACGCCTCCACGGATGCGCGGCCGGACGCGCAGGTCGACCGGGCCGGGGCCGAGCCGTGAGGCGCGTCGCCCTTCTCATTCTCGGTGGGCTCGCCCTGCTGGCGATCGGCGGTTTCGCCGGGTGGCGCCTGCATAGGCCGGCCGCCGATGCGCGGGCCTACGCGGAGATGCGCCTGATCGCCGTGCAGGTCAGCCTCGACGAGGCGCCGCCGGATTACGTGTTCTGGGCCGGCGATTCCCAGGTGGAGCTGCAGCCTGGCAGCCAGCGGCCCTGCGGCCTCGACTTCCTCAACGGCGGGATCAGCGGCTCGACCGCGGCCAGCTATGCGGACCACCTCGCGCGCTTGAACTTCAAGGTCCCTCCCCGGCTCGCCGCCCTGACGATCGGGACCAACGACATCCTCGTGAAGAACAACCCGCAGCTGGACAAGCCGACGGCGCAGTTCGAAGCCGCCGCAGAGGCGATCGTCAAGCGGCTCCAGACCTTGACCCCGCGCGTCGTGGTGACGGCCCTCCCCCCGGTCGGGCGTGAGCTCGGCAAGCTCGTCGATGCCGGCGCGGTGGCAGTTTACTCGCAGCGCCTGCGCAACCTGTGCGGCCGGCTCGGCTGCGTGTTCACGGACCCGTTCGCGGCCTTGCGCGACGGCGACACCGGCTACGCCAAGCCCGGTGCCCTGCGGGACGGGCTGCATCTCGCGGCGTTCCGGCCGGCGCTGAAGGCGGTCGAGCCGGCGCTCTGCGGGCCGTGACGGGGCGCGGTCTGCGGCACGGCGTCCGCATCGTCCCGGCGCGCGACGCGGCGCGATCCGGGAGCGCCCGGAATCCTGCCGTCACGCTCCCCAGAATCGGCTCGCGGCTTTCGCGATGACGGCTGCGGGCCTGCTTATTCCCACTCGATGGTGCCCGGGGGCTTCGAGGTGATGTCGTAGGTGACCCGGTTGATGCCCTTCACCTCGTTGATGATCCGGGTCGCGACCCGGCCCAGGAAGGCCATGTCGAACGGGTAGAAATCGGCGGTCATGCCGTCCACCGACGTGACGGCGCGCAGCGCGCAGACATGATCGTAGGTGCGGCCGTCGCCCATCACGCCGACGGTCTTCACCGGCAGGATCACCGCGAAGGCCTGCCAGATCGTGTCGTAGAGGCCGGCCTGCCGGATCTCGTCGAGGTAGATCGCGTCGGCCTTGCGCAGGGCCTCCAGCTTCTCGGCGGTGATCGTGCCGGGGCAGCGGATCGCCAGGCCCGGGCCCGGGAACGGGTGGCGGCCGACGAAGCCCTCGGGCAGGCCGAGTTCCTTGCCGAGGATCCGGACCTCGTCCTTGAACAGCTCGCGGAGCGGCTCCACGAGCTTCATGTCCATGCGCTCGGGCAGGCCGCCGACATTGTGGTGGCTCTTGATGGTCACGGACGGGCCGCCCGTGAAAGACACGCTCTCGATCACGTCCGGATACAGCGTGCCCTGCGCCAGGAACTTCGCCCCGCCGATCTTCTTCGATTCGGCCTCGAACACGTCGATGAACAGGCGGCCAATGGTCTTGCGCTTGACCTCGGGATCCGAGACGCCCTCGAGGGCCGCGAGGAACATCCCCGACGCCTCAACGTGGACCAGCGGGATGTTGTAGTGGTCGCGGAACAGGGCCACGACCTGTTCGGCCTCGCCCAGGCGCAGGAGGCCGTGATCGACGAACACGCAGGTCAGCTGGTCGCCGATCGCCTCGTGGATCAGCACGGCCGCCACGGCGGAATCGACGCCGCCCGACAGGCCGCAGATCACCTTCTCGGAGCCGACCTGCTCGCGGATCTTGGCGATGGCCTCCTCGCGATAGGCGCCCATGGTCCAGTCGCCCGAGCAGCCGGCCACGTCGCGCACGAAGTTGCGGATCAGCAGGGCGCCGTGGGGGGTGTGTGCCACTTCCGGGTGAAATTGCACCGCGTAGTAGTTGCGGGCCTCGTCGGCCACCGCCGCGAAGGGCGCGTTCTTGGAGATCGCCACGGTGGTGAAGCCGTCCGGCAGCTTGGTGACGCGGTCACCGTGGCTCATCCAGACCGGGTACTTCTCGCCCTTGTGCCAGACGCCCTTGAACAGGGGGCAATCGGCCAGGATCTCGACCTCGGCCCGGCCGAACTCCGCGTGGTGTCCCCCCTCGACGGCGCCGCCGAGCTGGGCCGCCATGGTCTGCTGGCCGTAGCAGATGCCGAAGACCGGGACGCCCGAATCGAACACGAGCTGGGGCGCGCGGGGCGAGGCCTCGACGGTTACCGATTCGGGGCCGCCGGAGAGGATCACGCCCTTGGGCTTCTGCTCGCGAAACGCGGCCTCGGCCTTCGTGAAGGGCACGATCTCGCAGTAGACGCCCTCCTCCCGCACCCGGCGGGCGATGAGCTGGGTCACCTGAGAGCCGAAATCGACGATCAGGATCTTGTCGTGGTCGGTGTTCATCGCGGGCGATTATCCGAAGGCCGGGGCGGGTGCAACGCACAAGTCCGGGTTGTCCGGTCTTCCGACGCGCTGACGCCGACGGAATGCCGGATTCCGCCCGTCGATCATACGCTCTTGCATCGTCCCGGGGCCACGCGGCGCGACCCGGGACCCGAATCGGCCGATCCGGTCAGGCGCGCGACGTGGTCTCGGCTGGCCCGACGCGTCGGCTCTCAGTCGAAGTTGCGGACCTTGGCCGATCCGCCGAGGCTGATCGCGGGCTTCGCGGCGGCGCCGGCGAGGCTCACCTTCTTCTGGCCGGGCGGAGTCTTGGCGCGCAGCTGCGGGGCCGGCTCGGGCGCCGGCCGCGACGGCTTCAGGTGCGCCTGTCCGTGGATCACCGAGCCGATCTCGCCCGCCACGCGGATGAGGTCGTCGCGCTCGCAGGAGCGGGCGACCTTCAGCCCGAGCTTGTGCATGTGGCTCTTGCCGTAGAGGTAGGTGGCCAGCTGCGCGCGCTTCAGCGGCGGGATCTGCTCCAGGATCAGCGGCAGGTCGAAATCGTCGGCCCGGTAGACGGAGCCCAGGACCTCGAGGGTTACCGGGCAATCGACTTCGGGCTCGGCGCCGCTGGTCGGATGCGCTTGCGTCATGGATGCCTCTCGGAGGTCGATGGATCTGGATGCGGGTCGGATGCCCCGGAGCCGGGGTCCAGTTCAACCCCTATCGGAACGGTGAGGTTCGCAATCCGGTCCTCCGTCGGCGCCGGAGCCGGGCTCGGGGCCGGGACGGTCTCGGGTTTCCAGGCACCGAGGCAGCCGGTGCAGACGGATTCGATCACCGCACGGGCATGGGCCTGCCGGCGCGCCCAGAGCATCTCCCGGGCCACGCGCGCGGCCTCGGCGTCCGGAAGGGGGCGGATGCGGATGTAGAGCGGCTCCTGCGCGGCGACTGGAGCCGGCGTCACGGCGAGGAGCCCGAGCACGGCCATCGCGGGCTCGGCGGTGCGCCACCAGCGCCGCGGCGCCGACCATGCGGGTCCCGCCATGTCTCTCTCCCGCCCGGACCGAGCGCGATACGTCGCCCGTCAGGGTAAACCGCCTCTTAACGGACCGCCGCCGCCGCGCGGAACTTCACACGGCCATGCCGGTAGAACCAGAGGGGGCCGAGCGGGAGATGGCTTGATGCCTCAGATGTTCGACTGGATCTTCTTCGCGATCATGCTGCCGTTCCCGGCCTACCTGGTCTGGGACTTCATGCGGCACCGGTATGCCGGCCCGCGTCGCTCACCGGCCGGGCGAGGCCGCCCCGCGACCGAACGGCATGGGCCGCGCAGACTCACCGACCGGCTCCGCCGCCTGCTCGTCCCGGCGCCGGTCCTGTGCGCGCCCGAGCCAGAGGCTGTTCACGAGCCACGCCACCGAGAGCGGGATCGCGGCGCCCGCCACGCCGGCGCTGCCGAATCCGACGCCCTGGATGCCCGTGAACGACCATGCGCCGACTTGGTCGCCCAGGCGGTAGACCACCGTGTCGATGAAGCTCTTGGCCTTGTAGCGATCTTCCCGCGGGACGACGGTGAACAGCACCTCGCGCACTGGTCGCGCGATGGCGAAGTTGCCGGCCCGGCGCAGGACTTGGAACGCGACGATCACGCCGATCGTGGGCCAGACGGCGAGCGCCGCGAAGCCGAGGATGCTGAAGGCCGGCAGGATCGCCAGCGTCAGGGCGACGCCGATGCGATTCACGATCCGGCCGGTGAGGAACAGCTGGATTCCCAGCGTCAGGACGTTCACCGCGAGGTCGACGCTGGCGAAGAAGGCGGTCTGCGCACCCCGGTCCGGGAAGCTCCGCTTCGCGATGCCCGCCTGCTCGAAATACAGGAAGGTCGAGGTCACCGAGAACAGCAGCAGGAACAGCGAGATGTTGAGCAGGTAGGGGGACGCGAAGGTCCGCGTGACGCCGGCGAGCACGCTGCCGCCGATCGTCCGATCCTGCCCGTCATCGGCGCTGCGGTCGCGGCCCGGCACCTCGTGCAGCTGCGTCGACAGGGCCGCGAGACCGCGCATGCAGAATACGGCGATCTCGAGGAGCACCACCGCGCAGAGCATAAGGCCCCAGGTCGGGACGTTCTTGGCGAGGATCGCGGTGGTCGCCGAACCCGCGATGGCGCCGAGGGTCGCGCCGGCCGCGATGAAGCCGAACAGGCGCTTGCCCTGGGCGTTCGAAAACACGTCGACGATCGTCGCCCAGAAGATCGAGACCACGAACAGGTTGAAGATCGACAGCCAGACGAAGAACACCCGGCCAATCCACACGCCCCACTCGGCGGGGGCGAGATAGAGCGTCAGCGCGAAGGCCAGGATGTTGGCCGCGAAGAACCGGTAGGTGATCGGCACGAACCGCGCCCGCGGCATCCGCTTCACCAGGTAGGCGAAGGGCAGGTTGAGGGCGAGCATGCCGACCAGGGTGGCGGTGAACAGCCAGGGCAGGTTTTCGATGCCGCCGGCGACGCCCATCTGATCCCGGATCGGACGCAGGACGTAGTAGGCGGCCAGGATCGAGAAGATGTAGGCCCAGGACCATGCCAGTGCCCGACCCTCGCCGGGCTGAACGTCGATCAGGCGCGCGAGCGTGCCGCGGGCGGGTGCGGGTTCAGACATGGGCCGATCTCACCGGAATGGGCTTTCCCTCGGGCAAGCCTCCCTCACGGAGACTCGGTCCGACCCGTCGCCTCCGCACGGCGTGGCGACGGATCGGATGACGCCCCTACTGCGCCAGTCCGAGTTTCTGGCGCATCTCCGACGCGGTCACGTCGTGACCGAAGCCCTGGGAGCCCATGGCGAACTTGTCGGCTTCCTTGAGCGGACCGACCACCACCGGATCGAAGCCGGCGTCGCGGACGAGGCCCTCGGCGACCTTCAGAGCCTCCGGGTCATCCCCGGCGATCGGGATCGCCATCCGTCCGCCTGCGCGACCCTTGCCGCCATCGGCGCCTTCCTTGGCGAAGACCTTGTAGTTGGCCGCATTGAAGGCGCGCACGAGTTTGGCGCCGGGAA
The DNA here is from genome assembly GCF_003254375.1 of Methylobacterium sp. XJLW. Lineage (NCBI taxonomy): Bacteria > Pseudomonadati > Pseudomonadota > Alphaproteobacteria > Hyphomicrobiales > Methylobacteriaceae > Methylobacterium > Methylobacterium sp. XJLW. The sequence continues at coordinate 6,302,720 of NZ_CP016429.1, forward strand.
AGTACTTGGCCGAGGTGGCGCCGATCCCGCTGGCCTGGACCTCGTCGTAGAGCGCGCCGTCGCGCTTCTGCGTGGCGTTGCCGGCGTCGAGGACGACCTTGCCGTTGAGAGCCGGGCCGATCTCCTTCGCGAGATCCGGATAGGCCTTGTAGGGGACGGCGATGAACACGGCATCGCCGAACTTGATCGCCTCCTCGGGCGTGCCGGCCTTGGCGTTCGGTCCCAGCTCCGAGACCATCGCCGCCAGCTGCTCCGGGTGGCGGGAGGCGAACATCACCTCGTGGCCGTCCTTGACCCAGAGCGTCCCGATCGTACCGCCGATATTTCCGGCCCCGATGACGCCGATCCGGATCTTTTTCGGGCCGTCCTGGGCCAGCGCGGGCATGGCCGCGGCGACGGCGAGTCCGGCCGCGAGGGCGAGCGCCGCGCGGCGCGAGGTGAGATCAGACCGCATCGATGAACATCTCCATCTGCTTGCGCTGCGCCGCATCCGGGAGCTTGCCCCGCGCGGCGCCGAGGTTGTCCTCGACATAGGCGGCCTTCGCCATGCCGGGGATCGGGCAGGTCACGGCCGGATTGCCGAGCACGTATTTCAGGAAGACCTGCGGCCAGCTCGCGCAGCCGAGGTCCTTGGCGAAAGCCGGCAGTTCCTTGCCCTGGACCGCCTTGAACAGGCGGTCGCGGCCGAACGGCACGTTGGTCATCACCGCCACGCCGCGGTCCGCGGCGAGCGGGATCACGCGCTCGGCGGCGGCACGGTTGTCGATGGCGTAGTTCACCTGGATGAAGTCGAGCGTCTCGCGCTTCATGACGGCTTCGAGCGCGTCGAGCTGGTTGTCGCGCCAGACCGTGACGCCGACATAGCGGATGCGTTTGCGATCCTTCAGATCCCGCAGAATCGCCAGATTCTCGGTCACGTCGATCAGATTGTGGACCGCCACGAGATCGAGTGTATCGACCTTCATCCGCTTGAGCGACCGCTCGAACTCCGCCAGCGTCGCATCGCGGCCGGTCGTGTCGACCTTGCTGGCGAGGAAGATTTTCTGGCGCAGGCCGGGCTCCGCCAGGATCAATCCGAGGACGTCCTCGGCGGTCCCGTAGCTCGGGGCCGTGTCGATCACCGAGCCGCCGAGGGCGACGAAGGTCTTCACCGCCTCCTTCAGCGGCGCCACCGCGTCGGGCGTCGGCTCGACCTCGTAGCGTCGGGACGTGCCGATCCCGATGGCCGGAAGCATCTCGCCGGTGGAGGGGATCGGGCGGCGGATCAGCGGCTCCGCCGCGGTGGCGAATCGCCCTGCGAGCGGGGCGAGGGCCGCTGCGGCGATGACGGCGCGACGGGATACGGGCATGGCCGGCCTCGGACGAAATCACGACCCATCGGAAGATAGGGCGGCTTCGGCCTGTGTGCATTCATAATTCTCACGCTTGCGTGAGCACGACGCAACGGCCGGCCCCGGGCAGAAGGCTAATCCTCCTCGGGCGGATCCTCGAACTCCGCACCCTCGGTGTCGGGGGCTATGCGGAACCGATATTCGTCGATCGTCAGAAACGCCCGGTGGGCCGCCTGCGGGTCGATCCCGTCGCGGACCACGAGGGTCTGGAAGTCGATGAAGAGGCGGGCGATGCGCGCCTCTTCCGACAGGGCGGCTAGGGCGGACGAGCTGGCGCCGGCGCGCATCATGTAGCGCTTCGCCTCGCCCGCCGTGTCGGGTGCGGGCAGGACGACGACCTGCCCGGCGGTTTCCGGCTTCAGCTCTGCCCAACGCAGGGGCGTCCAGGCGATGATGGCGTCGATCTGCTTCATCGAAAGCTCCGGCAGGAGGATGGGATCCGCCTACCGGGCGCGATCGGGAACGTCGAGGCTCTCGCCGTTCCGGATCAGGGCGCGCGCTCCAGCTGGCCGCGGATCTCACCCTTCGGGTTCGCGGCGGTGTGAAGGTTGAAGTAGATGCGGCCCGCAGCGAGATCGGCGGCCTTCGCGTCGTCGAGGATCGCCTCGCCGGAGAAGGGACTGCTCGCTGCCGTCACCGGAACCAGCACGCCGGCATTCTCACCGGCCTTGGCCGGACCATGGAAATGGGCGGCCGTGACCGGGCCGGTCAGACCGCTGTATCGTCCCGACCAGCTGAGGCGCTTGGCGGCAGGATCGAAGGTCGCGGTGATCTCGCCCGTGCCGGCGCCTGTGGTCGCCGGGACCTCGCTGCTGCCGGTGAGGGCCGCGCGATAGGTGGCGTCGTTGCCCGCCGCGATGGCCGGGCCGGCGAGGAGCGGCACGCCCAGCACGAGAAGGGCGGCGAGGCTGGTGTTCCAACGATGGTTCGTGCGCGCTGTCATCGAACGCTCCGCGATGTGACGGGCCTTCAGGCGGCCCGTGTGTCAACCTAGCGGGCTTAGACGGACCGCACATGGCCGCCGCATCGGCGACGGTCGACTTCCGGTGACAGCCGGGCTGTCCCGTCCGCGATCGGCGGGACATGGATCGAGCCCGATCCGGACGCGCGCTTTGCGCACCCAAAACCGTTGACAGCGAGCGCCCGCTCTTCCTATACCGCGGCCACTGCACGCATCGTCCTCGCGGACGGTCGTGCCGCGTGGCGGGGTAGCTCAGCTGGTTAGAGCAGAGGAATCATAATCCTTGTGTCGGGGGTTCAAATCCCTCCCTCGCTACCACTGATTTTATTGAGCTTTTCGGCGCCACGGACGATCCGACCTGTAAACTCGTATCGGATTGGTACCGATGTCGCCTGTGTGCATAGACCGCTTCAGGTCCATTGCTCTAAAATGGCGCTTTCGTTCTTTCAGCTCAAGCGATCAACGACCGGCAACCGCGCCGATGGTGGTGGCACGTCGGCCACCGGTCCTGCGCCAGCAAGGGAGTCGCATCGGCATCTTTTTGTAGTTGCATCTTCCAAGCTGGAAGGAGGGTTCGACTTCCTCCGTCTCCGCCAGCATGACTCGACATCATCTAAGTCGCTGCGGTTGCTGGATTTTGCGAAAGTTAGATTCGCGGTTTGATCCTGATTTGTCCCCCCACGGCGGCACCGGCTCCAGCTTCTGAAGGTACACCGGTCTCGCACCGCCAAGCGCCGAGACACAACTGATTCGCTCGAAATAAAGGAACAGTGGTTCCTTTAAACCGGCCTGAGCCAGGCGGCCGGAAGGAACCGTGCGGCGTGACCGGCAACGGCGACGATCTGCGCCGTCGCACCTGGAAGGTGTCGCCATCGACGACGGGTCCTGTAGGCGGCATCCTCCTCCCATCCAAAGGACGGAGGGGAGAGGCATCCGATCGCAAGTCGGCGGACGTCCTATCGTCGCCTCCCACCGCCTCTCCGGAAGCGTGCTCCCGCGTGGCTTGCATCAGAGCTCGCCGAGTCGGGGGCAGCGGCTCATCATCGGCACCTGCGGAGGACGACGGAAATCGGGTGACGGGCACCTCGAGGGAGATGACCTTCCCTCTCTCTTGCGGAACTGTTCCTCAAGGTACGAAATGGACATCGCCTCGAAGCAAGCCGCGCATGCGGCGCCTGGCCAGTATAATGGCTTCGCGCTTCAGCCGGTGCGCTTCTGCCATCACCTTCTGACGGCTCCGCCGGGAGCGCTCGTCCCGCTCGAGCACCGGGACGATGTCGCCGTTCACTACCCGGACGGCTCCGTACTGCTTGAGCAATGCAAGAGCGGGCCCAGGCAGAATCCGGTGCCCGACAGGACGGCCGATCTCTGGAAGACCTTCGCATTGGCTTGTAGGGTGCCGGCGCGGCAGCATCGACGTCTTGAAGGCGCGGTTCAGCCTCTACGTGGTGCCGACGCGGACAGGAAAGTTGGTCCAGGCGCTTCACGAAGCCCGCAGCGAAGACGAGGTGGCTTCGGTCGACGCGAAGGTCGGAAGACTGGTCTAGAATACCGCGACATCCGCCGCGTGCGCATCGCATCTGAAAAGATATCTAGCCGCGGACAAGGACCTTCGAGCATGCGTGATTGCTCGGTTCCGTCTGGAGAACGGCGACCACTCTCCCGTTTCGCCTTTGCTGAAACTCATCGAGGTGACGGTTCCGCCGGAACTCGCGTTGGCCATAGCCAAAAGCGCCATCGGCATCGCGAAGGAATGGGCCGACGAATTGATCCGCGAAGGCAGGCCGGCGATCATCGAAGGAGATGCCTAAAAGCGGCAGTTCCGTTCCTTCGTCCGAAGGCTCAACCTGCCGGAGCTTCTGATCTCCCTGGCTCCCAAGCCCGTGCCGGGCGACATAGAAGCCCTGTTAGCCGTGCGACCTACGTTCGTCCGCTAGCTCGAGACCATCGAGGCGGGGCTGGACGAAACGTCCTGTGCGGTGAGCGACTACCTGCGAACGTCGGCGGACAAGACGATGTGGGCGGAGCAAGGCCTCCTCTATGTCCTGGAGCAGGCCAGGCACGAGCGCCGCCCCTCCGCTGGTAGTGGCCTCGTCTGCCACTCCGACCGCAGCTCGCACTACGTCAGCATCCGCTACACTGAGCGCCTTACTGAGGCCGGCGACCGAGATGGGCGTGAAGCCGAACGTCCGGTTCTGCGCGCGATGGCGATTTGGCATGACGTAGTCTGGCCGATATCGGCTGGTCCGCTCCGGAGGAGACACGCCGCGAAAGCAGACCCGATCTATCCGGCCGTAAGCCGGATCCCGAACGCCGCCCCCGTCGTGGCTGGCCGGTTCACGGGGCCGGGTTCGCCCCGGGCCCGGCGCAAGTGAAGCATGGGCCGCCGCATAGGCCGCTACGACTCGCAGGCCGCCGGACCCGCCCAGCTGCCCGCGCTAGCCCCTCTCCACCATGACGACGATGTACACGCAGGGGACAGACCCCTCGTTACACAGACGGTAAGACGACTCGATCATGAAGGAGAGGGTGTCCCCGGATGAGATTTTGTACTCTCGGTCATCTATCAGGGCGGTCAATTCGCCTTCCTGCATCAGGATATGTTTCTCGACCGCGGTCGGATAGACGGGCAGAAGCCCGGATGATTGGCCGGGCGGAATGCAGTGCTTGACGATCTCGGCGCCCCCACCCTCGCGCAGGGGCGACAGCACCGTCCGCTCGAAGCCGCTCTGCGGATCGCGGAACGTGACTTGGTCCGCGCTCCGGTTCGACGCGACCCCGGTCGCCGCCGGCTCGACGCCGAGCAGGGCCGACATCGAAACGTTCAACCCTCGCGCGATGCGCACGATGATCGGCAGGGTCGGCGACTTTTCGCTCCGCTCGATCGCGGAGAGGAAGGCCCGGCTCACCTGAGAGCGCCCGGACAACTCGTTGAGCGTCAAGCCTCGCTTCTTGCGCAGGTCACGGACGCGCCCGCCGAGATTTTTCGAGACCGTTTCGCCCAGTCGCCCCTGCGACTCAGCGTCCCTGTCGTGCTTGCTGCTCTCGTCGCCGAGCGGTGATGGACCGATGTCGGCCGTCAAAGCACGATCACGATCGGGCGAGGTCTTCATCGAAGGCGAGCCACATCCCAGGATCCCGGCAGTACGGGCCGCCATACAGGGCTTTACACCGGCGATCCAAGCGTCGTCGAAAAGATGAGCCCGCGGGCCGTTCCATCATCCCCTATCAATCCAGTGAATTCTTCTATAGAAGAAAAATGTGATCGCGAATCACCAATTCCGGCCGTGAATGCGCGGGCGGGGTGAACAAGGCCGAGACGGCCGATCGGGGAGGAAGCGCCTAGAATGCCCCCTGGATCCGTAGATCCGGGGCCGTGCGGTGCTGGCGCGAGACTCTTCGCCCGAACGTCGTCCGAAGCCTGGCCTCACCCAGACCGACTCCGCCCCGGAGTTTGAGCACTCGACCACCGAACCTCCTTGTTCGGATGTCGAACTTCAGAACAGGACGGGCGGCCTCACAGTGCTGTCCTCAGCGTCCGGGGGGATGTGAGATGGCGACAGCCGCTGTGTTGGGTCGTGCCGCGAGCATGACGGCCAAGGAGAAGCGCGTCATCGTGGCCGCATCACTCGGCACGGTGTTCGAGTTCTACGATTTCTTCCTGATCGGGTTGCTGGCCTCTGAGATCGCCAAAGCCTTCTTCTCCGGGGTGAACCCGACGGCGGGCTTCATCTTCACACTTCTGGGATTCGCCGCGGGCTTCCTGCTGCGTCCGTTCGGCGCCGTCGTGTTCGGCCGCCTCGGCGACCTCGTCGGCCGGAAATACACCTTCCTCGTCACCATCCTGCTGATGGGCCTCTCGACCTTCGTGGTCGGCCTCGTGCCGACCTACGCGACCATCGGCATCACGGCGCCGATCGCCTTCATCACCCTGCGCATGATCCAGGGGCTGGCCCTCGGCGGCGAGTTCGGCGGCGCCATCATCTACGTGGCCGAGCACGCTCCGGCCGACCGTCGTGCGGCCTGGAACGGCTACGTGGTCCTGACCGCGGCGCTCGGCTTCCTGCTGGCCGTCGGGGTGATCATCCCGCTCCGCCTCAGCCTCGGGGCAGGTCCGTTCACGGATTGGGGCTGGCGCATCCCATTCCTGGTCTCGGTGATCCTGCTGGCCATCTCGGTCTGGATCCGGCTGATGCTCGACGAGAGCCCGGAGTTCCGGCGCATGAAGGCGGAGGGCAAGGGCTCGAAGGCCCCCGTGGCCGAGGCCTTCGGCCAGTGGCGCAACCTGCGCCTGATCCTCATCGCGGCCCTGTGCATCGTCCCCGGCCAGGCGGTAGTCTGGTACACGGGCCAGTTCTACTCGTTCTTCTTCCTGACCAAGGTCCTCAAGGTCGAGGGGCTGACCGCCAACCTGCTCCTGATCATCGCCACCGCGCTCTCGGCGCCGCTCTACGTGGTGTTCGGCGCCCTGGCCGACCGCATCGGCCGCAAGCCGGTGTTCCTGATGGGTTTCGTCCTGGCGGCGGTGCTGACCCTGCCGATCTTCCACGCCCTCGCCACCTACGCGAACCCGGCGCTGGCGCGAGCGCAGGAGAATGCGCCGATCACCGTGGTGGCCGATCCCGCCGAGTGCGCGGTGCAGTTCAACCCGGTCGGGACCGCCACGTTCACGTCGTCCTGCGACGTGGTGACGGACGCGGTCGCCAAGCTCGGCCTCAGCTACGACCGGCGCAGCGGCACGGGTCCGGCGACGGTGCAGGTCGGCTCCGCGCGCGTGGCCGGCTACGCGGGCGACACGCCCGATGCGGCTACCCAGAAGGCGCGGTTCGAGCGCGAGCTGAAGGCCGCGCTGGCCGCCGCCGGCTACCCGCTCGGCGACGCGGACCCGAACGCCATCAACAAGCCGATGATCGTGCTGCTGCTGTTCGTCCTCCTGAGCTTCGGCACCATGACCTTCTCGGCCTCCACCACCGCGTTACTGGAGATGTTCCCCTCGCGCATCCGCTACACGGCGATGTCGTTTCCCTACAATCTCAGCTCGGCGTGGTTCGGGGGGTTCCTGCCGGCCACCGCCTTCTCGATCGTGGCGGCCACCGGCAACGTCTATTCCGGCCTCTACTACCCGATCGGCGTCGCCGTCGCCGCGGCGATCCTCAGCCTCCTGTTCGCGCGCGAGACGCGCGGGACGGACATCTCCCGGGCCTGACCCAATCCGCGCCCTGACGCCGGATGCCACAGCGGAGCGTGCCATGAGCCTGACCTACTTCATGCCGACCCGGGTCGTCTGGGGTCCCGGTTCCCTCGACGGCGTCGGGCCGGCGACCCACGGCCTGGGATGTCGCAACGTTCTGGTCGTCACCGATCCGGTGATCGGCAAGCAAGCCTTCTTCGCCCGCGTCCTCGACAGCCTGAGAGCGGCGGGGCTCGAGACCGCGCTGTTCGACGCCTGCGGGATCGACGCGCGGCTCGCGCACATCGACGAACAGGCGGCCCGCTGCCGCGCGGAGCGGATCGACGGCATCGTCTGCGTCGGCGGCGGCTCGGTGATGTGCACCGGCAAGGGCGTGGCGATCGTCGCGGCCAACGGCACCACCCTGCGCGATCACCTGGGCGCCGGGAATTTCGACCGGCCGGCGCTGCCGATGGTCATGGTGCCGACCACGGCGGGGTCGGGGTCGGAGGTTTCGCAGTTCACCATCGTCAAGGACGAGGAACGGCACCTGAAGCTCCTCGCCGGCGGGCCGCTGAGCTTCCCGGCGGTCGCCGTCCTCGATCCCGCGGTGCTGGCGACGCTGCCGCGGAGCGCGGCGGTCCTGCCCGCGGTCGACGCGCTGACGCACGCGATCGAGGCCTACCTGTCGGATCTCGCCTCGCCGCTCACCGACGCGCTGGCGCTGGAATCGGCCCGGTTGCAGGCCGCCTCGATGCGCGCCTCGATCCTCGACGGCGACGAGACCGCGCGGGCCGACAACCTGCTCGCCTCGGCCATGTCCAACATCGCCTGCGGCAACGCCCGGCTCAGCCACGCGCACGCCCTGTCGCTGCCCCTCGAAGGCCATCTCGACCTCGCGCACCCGCTCGGCGTCGGGACGCTCGTGCCCTGGACCATGGCCCACAACGCAGCGGCGGTGCCCGCCAAGGGCCGACGGCTTGCCGAGGCCCTCGGAGCCGACGTCGCCGGCCTCACCGACGCGCAGGCCGTCGAGGCCGGCGTCGCGGCCCTGTTTCGCCTCTACGACGACATCGGCTTCGCCCGCCATCTGTCGCCGGATCACCTGCCGCCGGAGCGCTGCGCCGAGATGGCCCGCCTCGCGGTTCCGGGCCTCTACGCGCCGCAGACGCCGCCGCACATCGACGAGGATACCCACATCGTCGCGCCGGCGGCCCGGCCGATGACCGTCGCGCAGGCGACGCGGATCTACGAGCGCTGCCTCGGCCGCTGAGGCCCAGGGGACGCGCGGGAACCAGACACAGATCAGGAGATCAGGGATGGACGAGTCCTCGACCCCCGGCCAGCCGGGTTCAAGCGCCGCGTCGGAGCGCGGGCCGGAGGCCGGCGTGCGCGACCTGGACATGTATATCGACGGCGACTGGCGTGCCTCGGCCACCGGGCGATGGATTGAGACCAAGGATCCCTACACCAACCGGGTCTGGGCGCGGATCCCCGAGGCCGGCGCCGCGGATGTCGACGCGGCCGTCCGCGCGGCGCACGCCGCGTTCTCCGACGGTCCGTGGGCGCGCATGACCGCCAGCGACCGCGGGCTGCTGCTCCACCGTCTCGGCGACGTGATCGCCGCGAACGCGCAGGAGCTGGCCGATCTGGAGGTCCGCGACAACGGCAAGCTCATGGTCGAGATGCTCGGCCAGATGAAGTACCTGCCGCGCTGGTTCCAATACTACGGCGGTCTCGCCGACAAGATTGAGGGCTCGGTGCCGCCGACCGATAAGGTCGGCATGTTCAACTACGTCGTACACGAGCCGATCGGCGTGGTCGGAGCGATCACGCCGTGGAACTCGCCACTCCTGCTGACGGTGTGGAAGCTCGCACCCGCGCTCGCGGCGGGCAACACCGTGGTGGTCAAGCCCTCCGAGTTCGCCTCGGCCTCCATGCTCGGGCTGGCGCGGCTGTTCGCGGAAGCGGGCTTCCCGAAGGGTGTCGTCAACGTGGTGACCGGCTACGGGGCCGAGGCCGGCCGCGCGCTGGTCGAGCACCCGCTCGTGGAGCGCATCGCCTTCACGGGCTCCGACCTCGGCGGTGCCAAGATCTCGGAGGCCGCGGGCCGCCAGTTCAAGCGCGTGTCGCTGGAACTTGGGGGCAAGTCCCCGCACATCGTATTCGCGGACGCCGACATCGACGCGGCGGTCAAGGGCGTCATCTCCGGCATCTTCGCCGCCGCCGGCCAGACCTGCATGGCGGGTTCGCGGCTGCTGCTGCACGCCTCGATCCACGACGCCTTCGTCGAGAAGCTCGTGGCGCGCATGCGGGAGGCCCGGCTCGGCGATCCCCGCGCGGCCGATACCGATGTCGGCCCGATCGCCACCGAGCCGCAGCTCGCGAAGGTTCTGGACTACATCGAGATCGCCAAGGCCGAGGGCGCCCGCTGCGTGCTCGGCGGCAAGCGGGCGAGCGATCCCCGGCTCGGCGAGGGCTGGTTCGTCGAGCCGACGATCTTCACGGGCGTGACCAACCAGATGCGGATCGCCCGCGAGGAGGTGTTCGGCCCGTTGCTATCGATCATGACGTTCGAGACCGACGATGAAGCCGTGGCGATCGCCAACGACACGCCCTACGGCCTCGCCGCCGGGTTCTGGACGACGGATCTCGGACGGGCCCTGAACCTGCCCAGGCGCCTGCGTGCGGGCACCGTATGGGTGAACGCCTACCGTGTGGTCAGCTACCTCGCGCCCTTCGGCGGGTTCAAGAACTCCGGCATCGGTCGGGAGAACGGGCTCGCGGCGATCCACGAGTACCTTGAGACAAAGAGCGTCTTTATCAATCCAAAATCGTCCATCACGAACCCGTTCACTCTGCAATAATGTAACCATAGGTACAGCGCGCCGGTCCAAGCTGGACAATACTGCAAGACCTGGCGCCTGGACGCGACGACAAGACGGGAGCCCGGGCCAGGGCCCGGCAGCCCGCGACACGGATCACGAGGGAGGCCCCCGATGGCGTTGAACCTGACGCAGAAGCTCGTCCAGTCCCACCTCGCCGAGGGCGACCTCACCCCGGGCGGCGAGATCGCTCTCAGGATCGACCAAACCCTCCTGCAGGACGTGCTCGGCGGCCTCGTCATGCTTGAGCTGGAGGCGATGGGCGTCGAGCGCGTCAAGGTCGGTCTCGCGGCGCAATACATCGACCACAACCTTGTCCAGAACGACCAGCTCAACGCGGATGAGCACATGTTCCTGCGCTCGGCCTGCCGCCGATTCGGGGTCTGGTACTCGCGGCCGGGCAACGGCATCAGCCATCCGGTCCACATGCAGAGCTTCGGCAAGCCCGGCCAGACGCTGGTCGGCTCCGACAGCCACACCCCCGCGGCCGGCTCGCTCGGCATGCTGGCTTTCGGGGCGGGCGGCGTCGAGGTGGCGCTCGCCATGGCGGGCGAGCCGCTGCAGCTGCGCATGCCCCGGGTCTGGGGCGTGAAGCTGACCGGGTCGCTGCCCGACTGGGTGAGCGCCAAGGACGTGATCCTGACGCTGCTCGGCCGCCACGGGGTCGAGGGCGGGTTCGGCCGGATCATCGAGTATTACGGGCCGGGCCTGGAGGGCCTGACCGCCATGGACCGGCACGTCATCGCCAACATGGGCGCCGAGATGGGCGCCACCACGAGCGTGTTCCCCTCCGATGCGTCGACGAAGGCCTTCCTCGACGGTGTCGGGCGCGGCGGCGACTGGACGCCGCTCGCGGCCGACGCGGGCTGCGCTTACGACGACCACGAGGAGGTCGACCTGTCCTCCCTCGTACCGATGATCGCCAAGCCGTCGAGCCCCGGCAACGTCGTGCCCGTCTCGGAGGTCGCCGGCACCGAGATCTACCAGGCTTACATCGGCTCCTCGGCCAATCCGGGCTTCCGCGACTTCGCCGTGGCGGCCGCCATCGTGAGGGGCCGCACCGCCCACGATCGGGTGTCCTTCGACATCAACCCCTCGACCCGGGTCGTGCTGGAGTCCCTGATCCGGGACGGCCAGCTCTCCGACCTTATCCACGCCGGCGCTCGGGTCCATCAGGCCGGCTGCAACGGCTGCATCGGCATGGGCCAGGCCCCCGCCTCAGGGCGCAACTCCCTGCGGACGGTGCCGCGCAACTTCCCCGGCCGCTCCGGCACCCGGGAGGACAGCGTGTTCCTGTGCTCCCCGGAGACGGCTGCGGCCTCGGCGCTCACCGGCATCATCACCGATCCGCGCACCCTCGACATGCCCTACCCGCGGATCGTGCCGCCCGCGATGGTGCCGGCCAACACCACGATGCTGGTGGCGCCCTTGGCCGAGGCGGAGGCCCGGGCGGTGCGGCTGGAGAAATCCGAAAACATCACGACGCTGCCCGACCTCGGCAAGCTCGGGCCCGACATCCGCGTGCCGGTGATGCTGAAGACCGGCGACGACATCTCCACCGACGACATCATGCCGGCGGGCACCCGGGTGATGCCCTATTGGTCGAACATCCCGAAGACGAGCGAGTTCACCTTCGAGCCGATCGACGACACCTACCCGAAGCGGGCGAAGCAAGGCGGCAAGGAGCGCGCCGGCCACGCCATCGTCGGCGGCCTGAATTACGGCCAGGGCTCGAGCCGCGAGAACGCCGCGCTCGCCCCGCGCTATCTCGGGCTGGAGGTCGTGCTGGCCAAGAGCTTCGCCCGGATCCACTGGCAGAACCTCGTAAATTTCGGCGTCCTGCCGCTGACCTTCCAGGACTTGGCCGACTACGACCGGCTGGAGATGGGCGACACGGTGGAGATCACCGGCGTCGCCGACGCGCTGGCGGCGGGCCGGGAGATCACCGCGACCGTCCGGGGCGGCAAGGCGACGATCCGGCTGCGGCACGACCTGTCGCCGCGCCAGATCGAGATCCTGCTCGCGGGCGGCGTGATCAACTGGCTGCGCGGGCGCATCCAGCCCGAACCCGCCCGCACCGTCGCCTGAGAACTGTTGACCAGGCCGGCGAGCGGCACCTGTGAGGCGCGCGCCGCACACGTTGGCTCCCGGCCCGGGTCGGGTGCCGCCGGCCGGTCGCCCCAGAACCCGAGATCGAACACGTCTATCGGTGACAGGCTTCACCGTCACGAAAAGATGGAGGACTCAGCATGATCGTCACACGCCGCAACCTGCTCGGATCGGCGGCGATCGGCGCCGGCCTGATCACCAGCCCGGCCGTGCTGCGGGCACAGGCGCCGAAGGTGCTGCGCATCTCGCACCAGTTTCCGGGCGGCACTCTGGAGTCCGGTGACGCCCGCGACCGCATCTGCCGCCGCTTCGGCCATGAGCTCGAGAAGCGCACCGGCGGCAGCCTGACGGTACAGGTCTATCCGGGTTCCTCGCTGGTGAAGACGCTCGCGCAGTTCAGCGCGGTGCGCAAAGGGGCCGTCGACCTGAGCCTCGTGCCGCTCTCCTACGCGGGCGGCGAGCTGCCGGAGGCCAACATCGCCCTGATGCCGGCCCTGGTGACGAACTACGATCAGGCCGCCCGGTGGCGCACCGCCCCGGTCGGAGAGCGGCTCGCCAAAACGCTCAACGACAAGGGCGTGATGATCGTGACCTGGGTCTGGCAATCGGGAGCGGTCGCCTCGCGCGTCCACCCGATCCTCGTGCCCTCCGACGTGAAGGGCGTAAAGATCCGCGGCGGCGGCCGCGAGATGGACCTCGTGTTCCAGGCCTCCGGCGCCATCGTCTCCACCATGCCGTCGAGCGAGATGTATATCGGCATGCAGACCGGTGCGCTGGAGGCGGCGGTGAGCGCCTCCACGAGCCTGATCTCGTTCCGTCTCGACGAGCTGACCAAGAACCTCACCGCCGGCCGGGGGCGCTCCTTCTGGTTCATCCTGGAGCCGCTGATCATCTCCAAGGCAACGTTCGAGGCGCTGACGCCGGAGCAGCAGAGGGCTGTTCAGGAGATCGGCCAGGAGCTGGAGGTCTTCTCCTTCGCGGCCGCCAAGGCCGATGACGAGGAGATCACCAAGATCTACGCCGCCCGCGGTGCCAAGATCCACGAACTCACGGCCGATCACATTCAGACATGGCGTGAGGCGGCCCGCGACACGGCCTGGAAGGATTTCGCCGGCAAGAACGCCTCGTGCGCCGAGCTGCTCAGGCTCGCGGAGCAGGTGCAGTGAGGTGCGCCCGGATGCGGCTCCGCCTCCTGCGGAACGCATAAGCGATATCCGACGCTCGCCGAGATGTCTGCCGGGATCTGCGAGCGCGGCATCGACCCCCTGAATGCCGACGCGCGTCGAGACCGAAGGGATGCCTCCGAAGCCCTCCGCGGCGGCCCCCAGCGCGGTCGTCAAGCCGCATGTCCGCTCAAGCCGCAGGTCAGCTTTCGAGATGTCCGCGTTTCGACCCAGAGACCGGTTTGGGCGCAATGCCGAATGTCTGGTCCTGCGTGCGCTGACGATCCGGCGTGACGCAGTCTGGCCGAAAGCTGCCGGTCCGCTTCGGAGAGGGGCCGCCGCAAAACCGGACGGCCTCCTATCGACCCAACTCAGCCACTCGGCGGCTCTCGCCCGTTTCTCGAAAGCGGACGCTAGCCCTACAGAGCGGTATCGGAAATTGCCGTGGTTCGCGCTATACGGGGCGCACCGCCCATAGGACTATCAATCACGAAGGTGATGTGATGCGAAGAAGATAGCCGATCTCGAAGCGGAGATGATCAAAGTTCAGTTCAGGCTGACGGTTCATTCCCAGCCGGATCAAAACCCATATGCTGCTATTTCGCCGTCCTGCCTTGCAAGACGATCGAATATATTTCATCCGACTCAACTGCACGCGCCATCTAACTGTTATGTAAAGCGAATTAGTTATGTCAAACGGCCCAACTCTGGCAGTATTAACTATCATCAATTTAGTTATGCAGTATGCAGTAATTTTCAAATTAAATGGGTCTGGCGATACCCTGAATGCGCTCACTTTCGTATTAACAATAGTTCCAGCTTTGATGTTTTCAGCGGCATTTGTTTGGCCTTTATTGGCGCTTACCTATAACTGCGCCATCAAACGCCCGTTGATAAATTACATTTTGCTGATCACTTTCGTGGGAATGGTGGCACTTTTGTACTGTTATTGCAACATTAAAAAAATTGAATATCCAGTTATCGCAAGTGCATCAGTTGCTTTGGCTACGTTTGCCCTCAATATATTAATCGCGGTCACATCCAAAAAAGATTATGAAGGTAGTTCAACCCTATAATTCTGCGGCCGGTTGCAATGACTTGTTGCCCCACTGCCAACACGGCTCCGACGGAAAAATGCATACTGCCCAAGGCCCGTTGTGCCTCTGAAAGAGCGTAGCCTGTCATAAGCTGGTCGATGACGTCGTCAACGCTGAAGGTCTGTTGCTTACGGCACGATCCGAGAACGGTCTCGCGGGAGCGGAACTGCTCCGTCCGGATTGAAGCCTATGTCGCTTCGAAGCCGACTGGCGGGAAACCACCCTGAGCAGCCCTCCCGCTATCGACCCAACCCAGCCGTTCAGAGGCGCTCGTCGATGGGACTGGAACTGGCCGATAGCTGCCAGTCCGCTTCGGAGAAAGTCGTTCGGAAAAGCGGCCATCCTGCTTACGACCCAATCCGGTCGGCGAATGCCTCGGAGAGACTGCTTCGAAGCGGACGTCCGAACGTGAACGAGCCACGTGTCCGCCTGTCGAACAGGAATGTGGCGTGGCATGTCACATCTTTGCGGGCCAGCTCGTCGTAGCTTCGAACGTCGATCTCCGGCGTTCCGAGCACTGGGATCCGTCATGAGTCAGAACAAGCGGCTAGTCTGGACTGAGGTGGCGCCGCAGGGCGCAAGGGCGCTCTTCGGCATCCACCACTACATCACCACGGGCACCGACCTACCCCACGAACTGATCCACCTCGTCTTCTTGCGCGTGTCGCAGATCAATGGCTGCGCGCATTGCATCGACCTACATTCCCGTGATCTCCTCAAGACGATGCCGTTCGAGAAGGTCGCCCTGGTTCCAGTCTGGGCCGAGGTGCCCCACCTGTTCTCCGACCAATACCGAGCTGCGCTCGCGTGGGCGGAGGAAGTCACACTGGTTAGCGAGACGCACGCTTCCGACGAAGCCTATGCGGCCGCGAGCGCGGCTTTCACGGCAAAGGATCTCGTGGATCTCACGATCGCCATCGCGGCGATGAACGCATTCAATCGGCTCGGAGCGCCCTTCCGGCTTCCAGTCGTCGCGAAAGCCTGAGCCCCTTCCGAGCACGACCATGGCTGGGGCGACGGCAGCTTCCCGGGCTGCCAATCGATGAGCAGACCGGAAGCTTTCCACCCAATGCGGTCGCCAATTGTCCATTGAAGAGACCTCGAAAGCGGACATCCGCGGTCCCCTAGTTGCGGCGCAGCTAGACCAGTGCATAACCCGTATCCGCACGCTCGATCCTTCCACTTGTGGCGAGGTGCATCCCGGTCACCCTCAAGCCGTCGACTGCCGCACGGTCGAGGATGCGCCGTCGCGTCGTGATCGCTTCCGCTGGATCGGTGTCCCAGATCACCGTCCAATCCGGATGCGGCATCTGTAGGATCCGCGAGTGGACGATGTCGCCCCAGATCAGCAGGCCGTCGGAGCCGTCCGCGATCAAGACGCCCATATGTCCCGGTGTATGGCCGGGCAGCGGCAGCGCATGGATACCCGGTGCTAGCTCCGCCTCGCCGGAGACACGCCGGATCCTGTCAGGATAGGCCGCCAGCACCGCCTGTGCGGTCTCGAACATCGGGCTCAATGGAGCCGGAGCGGAGGCTCTGGCAGCCGCATCCGACCAGTAGGCCACCTCACGCTCCTGCAGCACGAGTTCCGCGTTTGCGAACCGCGCGAGGCGGTCCGGCGTCAAGAGACCACCGGCATGGTCGGCGTGCAGATGGCTGAGCCAGATGGTCTCGATCTGCTCCGGCCGCACGCCCTCCGCCGCCAGTGCCGCGGTTACCCTGTCGAAGCCCGACCCGAGGACGGTGCCGCAGCCCGCATCGAGCAGCCAGTGCCGTTCCCCGCGTCGGATCAGGAACGCGTTGACCGGCTCCGGCGACGGGCCCTTCGCAGGAAGACCGGCCCCCTCCAGCAAGGCTTGTCCGGCCTGGCTTTCGGCGGCCGGGATCATGCTCGGCTCCAGCGGAAAGAGGCCGTCGCGCAACGGCGTCACCGTGAACGCGCCGACCCGGTACGGGCCATTCACGGGCGCGGCCATTGCAGGGAGGTGAAATCCGAGCGGGAGCAGGGCGGACGCAGCCAGGAGGTTACGGCGAGACAGGTGAAGCGACATGGTCGGCTCCGTGGAGAGGGGACAGCACCATCCTCCGGATCGTGGCGGGATCAGACCAGGGAAGTCCTCCCGCTGAAGCCCGGGCATTCTTCCCGTCCGAGTGAGCCATGGCTTGCGCACCCTCACGGTCCCGGTGCCAAATCAGAGCCTCGCTTCGAGCCCGGCTGCTTGATCCATGAGCCTGCCCACACATCTCGGTCTGCGCCTTCTTGTTGTGGCCGCGCTCTGCCTAGTGGGGGCGATCGCATGGGCCGCCTGGGACGCTCACGCGAGCCTCCGCTGGGAGGCTGCAATGTCGGCAGATCGGATCGCCGCGCAGCTCGCGCGTCAGCCGGGGCTCGGAAGCGCCGGACCAGCTGCAATGCCCGCCAGCGCACCGCAGGCCGCGCCGGCCATCGTCACGCTCCTGCCGGGCATCTGCGCCGACATTCATCTCGGCGTGGAATTGCCCCGCCGCTTTTGCGGTGACTGGGACGGCCTCGATGCCGCCCCTGCGTGGTTCCGCGAAGCCCTCGTCCGGGAGGCCGCTGCCGCGCCGACGATCCGGGCGATCGTGTATCGTGAACGCACCATCGGCAGTGTCACGGCATGGCCCGATCCGATGGCATCGGCGGCTCGTCTCTGGCGGCGCACGCGCCTCGCAGGCGGACTAGCCCTTGGTTTGGCGGCGGCGACGCTCCTTCTAAACTGGCTCACCGTGACGCGCCTCGTCGCACCGGTTAGGCGGATCGTGCACGGGCTGGAAAACCTCGATATGGCCGGCATCCGCCCGCCGCTGCCAAGCTTTGCCGCCACCGAGTTCGACCGGATTGCCCGGGCCTGCAACGCCCTCGCCGACCGGCTTGCCCACATTGAGGCCGAGCGCGCGGGCCTGATGCAGCGGCTCGTCACGGTTCAAGAAGAAGAGCGGCAGGCCCTCGCGCGCGACCTACACGATGCCTTCGGCCAGTGCCTGGCCGCTGCGGGGGCACGTGCCGCAGCGATCGAACTGGCTGCGCCCCCGGAGCGCGACGATCTTCGCGAGGACGCCCAGGGTATCGAAGCCATCATCGCCACCATGCGGGAGAGCCTGCGTGGAGCCCTGGCCCGCCTCGAACTGCCCGATCTCGCCGAAGCCGGATTGGAGGAGGCTCTGCGTGGCCTCGTGGCAGATTGGCGAGGACAACTCAGGTCCGGGCCGGCCCTGCATCTCGATGTCAGGGGTGATCTCTCCGACATATCCGAGAACGTGGCGGCGAGCCTCTATCGGATCGCGCAGGAACTGCTGACGAACGCCTTGCGACATGGCCAACCGAGCCGGATCTTCCTGCGGCTCGGCCGGTCGGAGGCCGGACCACGAACGGTGACGCTGACGCTCGACGATGACGGTGGGGGCGATGTGTCCCGAACAGCTTCTCACACGGGCCGTGGGCTCGTCGGCATCCGAGCGCGGCTCGCCGCCATGGGCGGAAGCTTTTCGCTCACCGGCACCGGTTCAGGCATCCATGCCTGTGCATCCGTGCCGACGGCCGGCTGAGATCGCCTCATGGCCACAACCATCCTGCTCGTCGACGACCATCCAGTCGTGCGCGAGGGCTATCGCCGCCTGATCGAGCGACAGCCGGGCTTGGTCGTGGTCGCTGAAGCCGAGAACGCGGCAATGGCCTATTCCCACTACAAGGCTCACGCGCCCGATCTCGTGATCCTCGACCTGTCGCTGCCGGGCCCAAGCGGTATCGAGGCTATCCGTCATATCCGCCAATGGGATGGGTCAGCTCGCATCGTCGTGTTCAGCATGCGCACCGGGGCGATGATCGCGCGCCAAGCCTTCGCCGCCGGGGCGAGCGGGTATGTCAGCAAGGCGAGCCCACCCCGTGAGCTGCTGTCGGCGGTGGCGACCGTGCTCCGCGGTGAGCGGGCGATGAGCGCCGACATCGCGCGCGCTATCGCTCAGGATGAGGTAGCTGGGGGGCGCACGGCGCTAGACGACCTCAGCCCGCGGGAGCTTGAAATCCTAGGTCTGACCGCCGGCGGGATGACCGCGCAGGCCGTCGCCGAGGCGCTGTGCCTGAGCCTCAAGACGGTGCACAACAACCTTTCGGTAATCCGCGCCACGCTCGGGGCGCGCACCGATGCGCATCTCGTTTGGATCGCGATCGGAGCTGGGCTTGTATCGCCCTCGGAGGAACTGGCGCTGAAGGAGCCCTAGCACTTCGTCTGCTTTGACGACCTTTCGACCAGAAGCGGACCGGCGGAAATCCACCCCAAACGGCCCTTCTGGTGGCGACCCAACTCGGCCATGCGGGCGAACATCAGCGCTCACCAGAAGCGGTCATTCGTCGGCCGGCCAGTAAATCCGGATTGGACCAGTTAGCGCCATTATCCTCGACGTGCGGTGCCTAGCGCGCATAGTTTCCGCATGAGCCAGACACCCCACATCGGACCTGATCTCGACCCATCGTCTCCTGACGAGGAACGTCGAGGCTACATCCCCGCCGTCGCCGGCGCTTACCCGGTGCGCGCAGGCAACTTGGTGCGACCCCTCGTGGATGGTGAGCCGGCCTTTCGGCGCATCGCAGAGGCTATCGAGGCGGCAAGGCACAGTATTTGGCTGACGGTCACGTTCTACGCGCACGACTTCCAATTCGCGGATGGACGCAGCCTCTTCGACATGCTGGATGACGCCGTGGCGCGTGGGCTCGACGTGCGCGTGCTTTTTTGGCGGCCGAATCCAGAGAGCAGCCGTTACGGACGCGCCTTCCCAGGTACAGATGACGACCGCGAACTGCTCCGTGCCCGGGGGGCTCGATTCGCCATTCGTTGGGATCGAGCGGGGACAGCGTACTGCCAGCACCAAAAGTCTTGGCTGCTCGATGCCGGTCATCCTACCGAGACCGTGTTCGTCGGCGGTGTGAACCTGACCGCAAAAGCGCTTGGCTCACCCGGCCATCGGGACGGCGGACAGCACGACATTTATGTCGAGGTCACCGGCCCCTCCGCGACAGACGTGCACCACAACTTCGTCCAGCGCTGGAATGAGGCAAGCGAGAGAAACTGCTCAGACGGCACTTGGGGGGCGGCCGGCGTCTTGTCGCTCCCCTTCCCGGTCCGCTTCTCAGCGCCTAGAGGCATGAGCGTCGTGCAGATACAGCGCATGGTGCCACCGGGCCGCTATGGTGACGGTACCGCCACGCCGGGCGGGCAGCCCTACGCGATCCAAGCGGGGGAACGATCGATCCTGGAGCAATACGAGCGGGCGATCGATGCCGCGCGATCGACCATCTACATCGAGAACCAAGCGCTGCCGGTGCCCGCGCTCGCTTGGAGGTTGGGGGCGGCGCTACAGCGTGGGGTGCAAGTCGTGTTGCTCGTTCCCTCGGAACCGGAGGGGTGGGTCCGTGCGGCTCGTCGCGACCCTACTCGCGCGGGACTGTTTGAGGCCATTGAGTCGCTCGATCAGCATGAGAACTTCGTGCTCGCGGGCCTCCGAGTAGCAGATGGCAAGGGATCACACGCCGTCTACGTCCACGCCAAGATCATGCTGGTTGACGATGCCTGGGCAACGATCGGCTCGTGCAACCTGCACGCAAACTCACTTGGGGGGCACGTGGAACTGAACGCCTCCATATGGGACGGGACGGTGGTGCGAGCGCTGCGCTGCGAGCTGCTCGCGGAGCATCTAGGGCAGGACACGTCCGCCCTAGATGATTGCGCCGCAATGCGGCTCTACGGTGAGGTGGCCCATGCTAACCGTCGCGGGGCAGCGCTTGGCGTGGGGTCGCCTGGGATCGCCATCGCGTTGAACGCGGCGGACTACGGTCGGTAAACGCCTGCTCGTGAGGCGTCGGAGGATGGGAGCGACGTCGTATGAGCCTGCGATGGCTCGGGGTGAGCGAGATGGCCGTGTCTACTTCAGAAGGTTCAGGCCCGGAAGCAGGCGGCTGAATTCCACCCCAAGCAGCCATTCGGCTTGCGACCCAACCCGGTCATCTATTGTGCGACGGGCGTCGGTCAGGAGCGGACATGCCGAGGCATATCAGGGAAGCGAGCAGTCGATAGGACTGTCTGTATGGCGGGCGCTCACAAAGAGGGATCGGTTCAAGAGCGAAACTTCCTCCTCAAGAAGGATGGCCCGCGGATACGTAATGTATCCCTGCATCATCAAGGCTTCGGAACGGCATTGAGATGTCTGGCATGCTGGCGAATGATCGGGATGGACCAAACCGAGCGTATGCAGCAGTTCATGACCCATTCCTCCGATCCATCGACAGCGCCCCGCAATCTCCGCGCCGTTTGCCCGATCACAGGCTGGCACAATCTTTTCTCCGCTCAGGCCACGGAGATCGTTTGCTGAAACCACAGCGACGCCATTGCAACCAGCGCCGGACTGTCCGCAGGCGTGGTCGGCATCCACGTAGACCATGAAGCGCGCCTGTGGATCGTTCAATTTGGCAGCCCCCAGTCGCGTGAGTTCATCTAACGTGTTGCGGTAGAAAGCACTGTAACCATTGTATCGCTCGACCGAGCTGAACCATTTTGCGGGCTTGTCAGAATGAATGACCCGGACAACGGGATAGCGCAGTCGAAATGTATTGCCGCCCAGTTTTTGCCCAAGCCACGACTGGAAGTGTTTAGCTGCAAATGTAATTTTTGCAGGGTACGTATCTGACGCCGAGCGATCACTGGGCACGAGGTAGATAAACACAACGTCCCGAGACGAGCCGTTGTTCGCTTCTGAGGCTACCGCGCCTGTTGCGCAGCAGACTATAAGCGACATCATAATAATTGCAGTGGCAGCGCGGTTCAGCGGCATGCCCGGTATGATGGCATTTCCTCCTTTAAGAGCGGTGTCTACGAAGCCTAAACGACGCGCCTTCGTCCGTTTTGCCTTGGGTCGGCCATCATCGCGGACTGTTCGAAGGCTACCCCTAGCGGGCCTTCCAGAAGCGACTTAACCCAGTCATTTCGACACTCGCCACCGCACCTCGTAAGCAGCCATTCGTCAGCCGTCTGGAAATTCCAGTTGGAGTTGATAAGCTATCCCCACGGCAGCTTCGCCAAAGAAGAGTGGTAAACTTAGTTCATGCTTGTTCACTTGAAAGACCATGTTGTGGACTGGATCGGCGTCGGACAGAGACGCAAGATTGCCACGATATTTTGGGCAATCAATTTACTACTTGCACCATTTTGGATCACACTCGGTTTATATTTTTCAATTCGACATGGCGTTATGGGATAAGATCAGCTTACTTTGTGGACACCAGTGTTTTTAGGAATGGTGGGGTGCTTCTTTCTGCCAACCAAGCGCTTATCTACAGGGGCGATGATTGCAATAGCCTATGTACCCGTCACCGCGGTCTTACTAGTGGGCTTCAGTATCACTGTAGGCTGCCTGATGATCGGAATCTGTCTGTAGCAAGGGTTCAATGCCATAGGAGAGTTGAGAGCGGGCGCAACGGTGGCGTCCTTTTCCGCAAGCCACGCTTAAGAGCGGACCAGCGGCAATCCAAGCCAAGTGGTTGATCCGCAATCGACCCAACGCAGCCGCCGGGGGCGCAGTTCGCGTTTCCTAGAAGCGGCCGTCAGTCATCGTCCGACAACTTGGGCTGGGGTGGTGCGTGCCCTTTGGTGGAGGCGGCTCGCAACCAGGGTATAATAGCTCTGGCCTCAGCCATAGCCTCCTCCATCGTCGCGAAGAGACCGGAAGGAGGATATCCTTCTCGCCAAACCGCAGGCGTGTCGTCCCAGGCTTCGAAGCTGTCTTCGGTATAGAAGAAGAAGCCAACCTCACGACGATGGACCGTCAAGCGGACTCTACCGTCCTCGCGTTCGATTTGGTGAGCGATAGTCGCAGACATGGCTTATTCCGGTGTCCTATCGTCGTCGTTCCCTCCTGGGGTACGACCCACGAAGAAGAGGACGATATCGAAACGGCGCTGGAACGGCCGTTCCGCCTTCGACCCAACCCAGCCGTTCAGATAGCCGCGGCGTCTTCACGCAAGCGGTCACCTATCGGCCGTCCGACGGCTTCAGCTAGGTGCATGAGGCGGCATTATAGCAGCTGCCACAGCGTCTCCCGGGTGGCTGGATCAAAGGTCCGGGCCTGGTGATCTATGACCCCCCATAGCCCCTGCCCAATGCGGTCCAACGGCATCGTTTGGAAGCCGTAGCGCCGGAACCACGGTCCATTCCAGACCGGCTCCCTGAACGTCGTCAGCGTCACTGCCCGTGCGTTCAGGCTCGCAGCATGCGAGCGGACCTCATTGAGCAGCGCCTTCCCGATTCCCCGTCCCGACGAGCCAGCTTCAACCGAGATGTTGTCGAGATAGAGCGGGCCATCGAGCGTTCGCATCGCGGCGAAGCCCACGATCTCTTTCCTCGCATCGTCAATGGCAGCCGCTACGCGACAAGCTTCGAACCGGCTTGGGGATAGTGGCAGTGCGTCTGCGATCTGAGAGAGCCCGGGAACTGCCCTGTAGCGTTCTCGCGCATGCGCTGAGATGAACCTCAGTCGTTCGAGATCATCGGCGTCTGCAATGCGGATATGGAAACCCACGGCCCACCCATTGGTCTGAACCGCCCCAGGCTACAGCCCGCTCCCGACCCACACCGGGCGACCGGAGCGACGCCAGGATTTATCAGAAGCAGTCAAACGACGTCCACAAGGTGCTTGGCAGGCATTCTGCTTGACGTTGGATGCGGTGGACGACAGGGTGTCAGGGCATGATCGGGAACTGGACCTTCTGCAACCGACGCCGACGCTGCTGCACTTTTGCGGCGGCTTCTCGGCTGCGTGCTGACCGGTTTCCTTCTGCGGAATGACGGCCTCCCCGTAGGCCTCTCCCGCCGGAACGATCCCGGCACACGTTCCCGAACCCCCGCTGCCCCCCCGGCTCCGGGGGTTTTCTTTTGGCCCAGACCCCTGCTCCCAACCCTTTGAAGGACACCACCATGAGTATCCGCGTCGGCATCGTCGGGATCAGTGGCTTCGGCGGCGGCGAGGCCATGCGCTTGATCGCGAGCCACCCGTCGTTCGAACTCGTCTACGCCGCTGGCGAGGCCAGCGCCGGCAGCCGTCTGATGGACCGGTTTTCCGGTGTGCCGGACAAGCTCGCTGATCTCGTGATTGCGAGATGGGATCCCGCGACGCTGCCGAAGCTCGACGTGCTGTTCGCCTCGCTTCCCACGGGTGCCTCGGCCGAGGCGCTGGCGCGCGTGCCGGAGGACGTGAAGGTCGTCGATATCGGTGGCGATCATCGCTTCGTCGGGGGTTGGGCGTACGGCCTCGCCGACGTCTGGCCGGACCAAATCAGGGATCAGCGCCGTATCGCCAACCCCGGCTGCTTTCCCGCCGCTACGCTGACCGCGCTCGCACCGCTGCTGGCCGAGGGGTTGATCGAACCCGGCAACATCGTGATCGATGCCAAGACCGGCATCTCTGGAGCCGGTCGCGGCGGCGACAGCAAGTTCGGCTATGCCGAGAGCAACGAGAACCTCGTGCCCTACGGTCTACTCCGGCACGTCCACATGCCCGAGATGGCCAAGGCAATCGAACGGCTGAGCGGCGGCAGCGCGGCCGGTCTCGTGTTCACCCCGCACTTGGTACCGATGACCCGCGGCGTCCTCGCCACCATCTACTGTCGCGGTCGCACCACCACGGACGCGTGCCTGGACGCGGCACGGCGTTTCTACGCTGGGCGGCCGTTCGTTCGCGTGACCGACAAGCCGCCGCAGACCAAGTGGGCGACGGGTTCTAACTTTGCGTTCGTCAGCTACGCGGCCGACCCCGAGCGCGACCTCGTGATCGCGATGGGGGTCGTCGACAACCTCGGCAAGGGCGCGGCCGGTCAGGCGGTGCAGAACGCGAACCTCATCTGTGGTCTGGCAGAGACCACGGGGCTCGACGGCACACCGGTTTGGCCATGATGAAGGCAAGCCTGAGCGGTTTATCGATCCACTCGGCAAGCCTGTGATGTGAGGAAGGGTTAGGACGGCATGTCGGCTTCGGCCCGTGTGCTGCCCGGAAGCGGACGGGCCGTTTCCCACCCAACCTAGCCGTTCAGTCGCGCCAGCCAGCAAGGCCGGAAGTGGCCGTAAGCGGAATGACCGGTTCGGAGAAGGCCCGCCGGAACAGCGGACGGCCTCCTACCGACCCAACCCAGCCGTGTGGTCAGCCGCAGGCGCTTGCCGAAAGCTGCCGTCGGTTGGACGCAAGTCAAGCGACCTAGTCAGCCTGAGGCGTCGCTCTATCTGGATCGCGTCTAGAAATCGTTCGTCGTGACTGACGACGAGTAGGGCACCGTCATATGCGGTAAGCCCCGCCTCGACAGCCTCGATCGAGTCAATATCGAGATGATTCGTTGGCTCGTCTAGGATGAGCAGGGGCGGCGGAGCCCGACCGCCCAGAACACAGGCGAGGCCGGCACGGAGCATCTGCCCACCGCTCAAACTGTGCACGAACTGCAGAGAGGCATTCGCCCGGAACTGGAACCGGGCCAGCGCTGCCCGGCAGGCATTCTCACCTTCGGTTGGATTGAGCCGCTTGAAATTCTCTAGGATTGTCTCGCCTGGATCAAGCAGACTGACCCGTTGATCCAGCATCACGGACTTAACATAGAGCGCGACTTCACCGGACCAAGGTTTCAACAAACCTGTAAGAAGGCGCAAAAGCGTCGACTTGCCGGACCCATTCGGTCCAACAATTGCCACGCGCTCTGGACCGACGATCGCTAGAGACGTATCACGGAGTACGGGCGCGTCTGGGGCATATCCCGCGGTAACCTTTTTCAGCACGAGAACTCGCCGGTTGGCCGGCAGGCCCGTCGGCGCGAGCGTCACCCGAAGTTGCTGCAGGGCCTCAAGTTGTTCGCGCGCAACGGCGGCACTGGCGTTGGCTTCGGCCAGTCGATTCTCTGCCAGACGGGCTTGGACGCCACCGGTCGCCTCGCTGCGGTTTTTCTGCGCGCCGAGCAGGATGCGCGGCGCGTCGCCCTTGGTGGCGGCGCGAGCACCAACGCTGTCCTTACGAGCCTTGCGCTCGGCAGCAACCTGTGCTGCACGAGCGGCGGCGGCCACTTGCTTCTCGGCATCGGCGAGGTCGTGCTCAGCGGCCGCGAGCTTCAGATCCTTCTGCGCACGGTATGCACTCCAGCCGCCACCGTATCGGCTAGTGGCAAGCGCCGTGACCTCCACAATCGTGTCCATACTCTCGAGAAGAGCCCGATCATGGCTGACGACGAGCGCTCCACCGCGCCAATCGGCCAGCAGAGCGGCAACTGCGTCCCAACCCTTTCGATCGAGGTTGTTCGTAGGCTCATCGAGCAGCAGGAAGTCTGGTCGAGAAAATACCAAGGCGGCGAGCGCAGCACAGGTGCGTTGCCCGCCTGACAGGCTCGCGAGAGGCGTGTCGAGTGCAATCGCCAAGCCGAAGCGAGCGAGCGCCGCCTCAAGCCGTGCTTCCAGCGTCCAATCGGCATCGGCCAGATCCTCTGCGTCGGCCTCGCCGCGCTCGGCTCGACGCAGCACCGCAAGATCGCGCCGGACGCCAAATAGGTCGGCGACACATTCAGATGCGTCCACGTGGACAAGCTGGCGCATGACGCCCAAGCGGCCGTGCCGCGAGACCGACCCGGCACTCGGTCGGAGATCGCCCGCGATCAAGCGGAGCAGTGTCGACTTGCCAACGCCGTT
Organism: Methylobacterium sp. XJLW; assembly: GCF_003254375.1. NCBI lineage: Bacteria > Pseudomonadati > Pseudomonadota > Alphaproteobacteria > Hyphomicrobiales > Methylobacteriaceae > Methylobacterium > Methylobacterium sp. XJLW. Next base: position 6,329,216 of record NZ_CP016429.1, read on the forward strand.
ACGTCCAACCAGGCCGGTCCGCTCGGGACCGAAGGCGAGATTGATGTCTGAAAAGAGCGGGCGGCCGTCTGGCGTCGACCAGGAAAGGCGCGAAAGCGTGATGAACGCGGACATGGATCTATTCCCGAAACAGGCTTGGATAAAAAGCAGGTTCGGGCGAGGATCACATGGCGAGACGGCACTCTGATAAGCGGCTGTCAAATAGACTCACAATCCTTGAGGCGCAAGGCGCTCGGCGAAATCACAGTCATCGCCGGGAACTGTGTGGTTTCTCTGCACCGGATTCTCTCAACGCGCGTAGCGTGTGAAGACGTAGTCGCGGTCTTTCACACGCGCTTCGTGACACGCGAAGCAGGTTCGGTGCTCCGCTTCGTCGGCCGGCTTACCGTCGACGAAACGCCCGAAGCCCCAACCACCCGAGGCCGGGTAGCGCTTCGAGTCCTTCATCATCACCTGCACAGTCGTCGCCATCCCCGGCACGGTGGCCGCCTCGAACTCGGGCGAGGCCACATGCTTCCAAGCCAGCTTCACCAAAACCGTCCCGTCAGGGAACGGCAGCGTGCCGCGCGTGTAGGCTTCCGCCGCCACCGCGTTTCCCAGGACGACGCGCAGCTCGTTGAGTGGTTCACCCTCCGAGGCCGGGGCGATGAGAAGCCACCTGCGATAGCCGTCTGGGATCGTGACACCATAGATTGGTGAGGCCGGCTTTCCGACGTCCTGAGCAGTGCCGGCTGACACAAGGGCGAACCCGGCGGTGAGACGGGCTGCCGCGGCCAGCAGCCGCCGGTGCATGCGGAAATCAGAAGCCATCGACGTCGACCACCGCACGCGCAAAAGCCTGCGGCGCTTCCTGCGGGAGATTGTGACCAATGCCGCCGGTGATCAGGCGGTGCTCGTAGCGGCCGGCAAACTTCCTGGCGTAAGTCTCGGGCTGCGGATGCGGGGCGCCATTTGCGTCCCCCTCCAGAGTGATGGTCGGCACGCGAATGTCCGGCGCTTGCGCCAGCCGGTTCTCCAGAGCCTCGTATTGCCGTTCCCCTTCGGCAAGGCCGATCCGCCACCGGTAGTTGTGGATGACGATGCTGACGTGGTCCGGATTGTCGAGGGCCTGAGCGCTCCGCTCGAAAGTCGCGTCATCGAAACGCCACCTCGGTGAGGCGGTCTGCCAGATTAGTCGGGCGAAATCCTTCCGATATGCCTCGTAGCCGGCCCGTCCCCGGCTGGTGGCGAAGTAGAATTGATACCACCAAGACAGCTCGGCCTTCGGCGGCAACGGCTTCTTGCCGGCCTCCTGATTGCCGATCAGATAGCCGCTCACCGAGACCAGCGCCTTGCACCGCTCCGGCCAGAGCGCCGCGACGATGCCGGCCGTCCGCGCTCCCCAGTCAAAGCCGCCGAGAACGGCCCGGGCGATACCGAGGGCGTCCATCAAGACGATGACATCGACAGCCAGCGCGGCCTGCTCACCGTTACGGACCGCGTCGTGGGCTAAGAAGCGGGTTGAGCCGTAGCCGCGGAGATGGGGGATGATGACCCGGTATCCGGCTGCAGTGAGGATCGGGACGACCTCCGCGAATGCGTGGATGTCGTAGGGCCAGCCGTGCAGCAAGATGACCGCCGGGCCATCGGCCGGCCCGGCCTCGACATACCCGACGTTGAGCACGCCGGCATCGATCTGCTTCAGCGTGCCGGGCATGGGACCGGCCTTCGCGATGGACGCAGTCTCCCCGCGTGCAACATTAACGAGCCCCACTTCCGCGACGGCGACGGTCGCTACAGCGGTCCCGAGGAGTCGGCGGCGGCTCCAAGTGTGGGTATCGGGATGGATGTCCCTCGGCATGAGCAGCTCCCTGACTTGGCGTCTTCGATGCTTCACGGACTGCCCTAAGCCGCGGTGGCGCGCTTTGAGAGGGCATTGGCGCGCTCTTGAGAGCATCATGATTTATGCGGGAGACCATGCGTGCTAAGCCATCGCGCGCTGCCGCGGACGCCTCGTGATCTACCGGTTCGGACCCTTCACCCTTGATGCTACCCGGCGCGAACTGAGCACGGACGGGACCCTTGTCGCCGTCGAGCCTCAGGTCTTCGACGTTCTCAAGTTCTTGATCGAGGCGCGCGACCGGGTAGTCACCCGCGACGACCTGCTCGAGGCAGTCTGGCACGGCCGTATCGTTTCCGAGGCGACGCTCGGCAGTCGCATCAACGCCGCCCGCGCCGCGATCGGCGACACCGGCGCGGCGCAGCAGCTGATCCGAACCCTGCCCAGGAAGGGCCTGCGCTTCGTCGCTCCTGTCCAGGAGGTCGCTGACGGCAGCGCCCGGACAGAGGAAGCCATTGGCGTGGCGCACGGCGCGCTCCGTTTTGCGCGGTTGCCGGCAATCGCCGTCCTGCCCTTCTCGAATCTCAGCGGCGACCCAGCGCAGGACTATTTCGGCCAAGGCATGGCCGAGGAGATCATCGTTGCCCTCTCCCGAAGCAGCGGCCTGTTCGTGATCGCAAGCAATTCTTCCTTCACCTACCGAGGTGCCAGCATCGATATTCGCCAAGTCGGGCAGGAACTCGGCGTCGGCTACGTGCTCGCGGGCAGCGTGCGCCGGAGCGCTACGCGGCTGCGCATCACCGGCCAGCTCATCGACGCTGCCTCCGGAGCCTACATCTGGTCTGATCGCTTCGACGGGGATCCGGAGGACGTGTTCGACCTGCAGGACCGAGTGGCGGAGTGCGTCGCCGCGGTCATCGAGCCTACCCTCCAGCGCGCCGAGCTCGGCCGCCTGCAGCGGGAACGCCCGGTGCAGCTCGACGCCTACGACCTTACCTTGCGGGCCTACGCCCATTTGGCCGCGTTCACCGCGGAGAGCCTGTTAGCGGCGCTGGATCATTTCGACCAAGCCCTGGTCGTGGACCCAGACTACGCGCAAGCCCTGGCCGCGGCCGCCTACACGCGCGCGCAATGCCACTTCCAAGGGTGGATGCATCAAACGGACACCGACCGCAGGGCCGCCGTCAGCGCGGGGTGGCGCGCCGTCGAGATCGCGCCCGAAGACGCTCAAGTGCTCTGGATGGCGGCGTTCGCCATCTGGAACATGGCTGGAGTCGACCGCGAGCGCGCACGCATTCTCTTTCGCCGCTCGCTGCTCATCAACCCCAACTCGGCGATGGCCCTGACCCTGGCAGGCTGGATCGAGACTATGTGCGGCAACCGGGACGAGGGCCGTGCGATGGCACTGCGCGCGCAAAAGCTCAACCCGCGAGACCCGCGCGGTTGGCTCATGTCCGGCGTTCTTGCCCTCGCCTCGGTCATCGACGAGGATTATGCGGAAGCTGCCCGCACGGCTGAGCAGGCGCTGGCCCAGAACGGCCGCTTTGCGGTGGCCTTACGTGTCCTAGCGGTTGCTCTCGTAAAGCTCGGTCAGACCGAGCAGGCGCGCATCGCTGTCAGCACACTGCTTCGTGTCGAGCCGGACCTGACAGTAAGCGCGTTCTTCGCCCGTATCCCAGTTCCACTCGCCAGCATGGCAAGGACTTATGCCGAGTCATTGCAGATCGCCGGCTTGCCGGAGTGAACAATACGCGAGCGATCGCCGACGAACGGCTTCTTGCGGGCGCGGGTGATTCCGTCACAATGACGTCCTGCTCCCTTCCATCTGCCCTCTTGGAAGCCTCGTGAGGACATGTCCGCATCAGAGAGATTGACCTTCGTTCCTGTGTGTCCGGCATAGGCGCCAAGCCGAACGGCCAGTTCTGCGCGTGATCGCGATGGGGCGTGACGTAGTCTGGCCGAAAGCCGTCGGTTTGCTTCGAAAAAGCCCCCGAAGAGCGGACAGCTTCCTCTCGACCCTACCTGGTCTTTTGGGCTTCCCGGCGTGATGGCTTCGCGCGGACGCAGAGCTCATGATAGTTCAGAGCTAAAGCTGAGCGAAAGCCGCTTGTGATTCCTGATGAAGGCGAACTTGCAGAAAATCTGTCCTAAAAAATTCGTCTCGATTGGATCATCTGCTTTGCGGCACACGGCGATCATGGAATGGATCGACTCGAACCACGTTCGATCAGCCGCCCTCGGAGGGAGATCGTCTCATCCGGCAACGTCCTGTCTCGCATCCGCGCTTGCAACAGGTCGAGCGCTCGGCTGATCATCGGCCCGATGGGCTGTTCGACCGTCGTCAGATTGTAGATCGGCCGGGCCGATTGTGGCAGGCCGTCGAAGCCGACGACCGCGATGTCCCGGCCGACGGCGATGCCGGCCAAGCGTAGGGCATCGAGGACGCCGTAGGCCATGATGTCGCTTACGGCGTAAACCGAGTCGGGGCGCTCTGCCGTCGTCAAAGCCGCGATTTGCTGGCCCGCCGCGAAACCGCCCTCGTAACAGGATTGGCCGTCGAGGCGGAGCACCGGCGGATGGCCGGCGGCCTGCATGAAGGTCGTGAACCCGGCGTCGCGCTCGCGGGCGGTCGAGGAAGGGGTCGAGGTGCGGACCAGAGCTGTTCGGCGCCGCCCCCGGCGGAGGAGCAACTCACCGAGTTGCACGGAGCCGAATTCGTTGTCGCACACCACCGCACAGGTATCCGCCTGCGCGACGCGGTTGACCATGACGACCGGCACGGCGTTCGCCGCGCAGACCGCTCCGACGTGGGACGGCAGGTCCACCGAACTGATGAGGCACCCATCGACCTGATACTGGAGCAGGGCGTCCGCCATACTGTTCTCCAGGGGGCCGGGGCCCGCGTGGATGACGAGCAGGCGCATTCCGCGCTCGCCGATCTGGCGCACCGCCTCGTAGAGCAGCTGAGTATAGAAGGGATTCGTGATCGGGCCGACGACGACCCCGATCAACCCACTCTGTCCCGAGGCCAGGGCCCTCGCCGAGGCGTAGGGCGTATAGCCGAGTTCCGACGCCACCCGCGCGATGCGCGCGCGGGTCTCTGGCGAGATCCGCTTATCGCCCCTCAACGCGCGGGAAATGGTCGAGGGGGCGACCCCTGCCGCCTCCGCGACGGTCACGATCGTCGCTCTCCGCTCGCTCATCCCTGCCTCATGTTAGTTGCCAGTTTATGCGCAAAAATTTGCGCATAGTTGCGCACCGCAACAACGAAATATCCGGCTTTTGGCGCCCGACACGTGCCCCGTTGCGTTGACGGGCCCCGTCGATCGAAATAATTCTGACGGTCAGTTGAGCAAACGTTTGCGCAAAGTCGAGCCGCACCGGTCCTCAGTCCGGTGGGGCGGCGATATCGCAACGAACAGGGAGGTCGCAGGGTGAGCGACACGCGCCAGATCAAGATGGTGGGGTTCATGCAGGCGCAGAACTGCTCCATTGCCCCAGGGTCCTGGCGGCACCCGGGCGGTGCCACGGATTTTACGACCCCGGAGTACTTCCAGCGCCTGGCCCGCGTCATGGAGGAGGGCAAGTTCCACCTCACCTTCTTTGACGACCGGCTTGCTATGCCGGATATCTATGCCGACGACTACCGCGACGCGGTCGCCAACGGCGTTCGGGCCGTGAAGATGGACCCGTTCTGCATCCTCACCATGATGGCGGCCGTGACCAGCCGCCTCGGTGTCGGCGTCACGTATTCCACGACCTATTACGAGCCGTTCCACGTCGCGCGCCTGTTCGGCACCCTGGATCTCATGAGCAAGGGGCGGGCTGCCTGGAACGTCGTGACGTCGCTCAACAACTCCGAGGCCGCGAATTTCGGGCGCACGGAGCACCTGCCTCACGACCTTCGCTACGACCGGGCGGACGAGTTCATGGAGGTCGTCATGGGCCTCTGGGACAGCTGGGAGGACGGGGCGATCGTCCTCGCCAAGCAGACCGGACAGTTTGCCGATCCCGCCAAGGTTCATGCCCTGAACCACAAGGGACAGTACTTCGCGGCCAAGGGCCCGCTGCCGGTGCCCCGCTCGCCTCAGGGCCACCCGGTGCTGATCCAGGCCGGTCAGAGCGGCCGCGGCCGGTCTTTCGCGAGCCGCTGGGGCGAGCTGATCTTCGTCGTCTATCCGAACCTCGAAGCCGGCCGGAAGCAGTACCGGGAGCTCAAGAGCGCGATCGCAGCGGCGGGGCGGGATCCGAACAGCGTGAGCGTGTGCCCGGCCTGCTACGTCGTCGTCAGCGACAGCCAGGCCGCCGCCGAGGAGCGCCGCGAATACATCCGCGCCCTCGCCAAGCCCGTCGATGCCGTCGTGCTGCTCTCCGAGGCGCTCAACTTCGATTTCGACTCGAAGGACCCGGATTCCGGAATTCACCGACGAGGAGCTGACGCGCCTGTCCTGGAGCGGCTTCCGTGACCGGGTCGTCGCCCTCAGCGGGAAGCAGAATCCCACCGTCCGGGACTTCGTCCACTTCTCCGGACGCGGCACGATCGGCGAGTTCCCGATCTTCTGCGGCACGGCCAAATCCATCGCCGACCAGATGAGGAATGGTTCCAGGGCGGAGCCTGCGACGGCTTCGTGCTCGCGGCGACCCCACGCGCCCGGTGCCTTCGAAACTTCACCCGCTACGTCGTGCCGGAACTGCAGCGGCGTGGCTCTACCACAAGGATTACGCCGGCACGACGCTGCGGGAGAATCTCGGTCTTCCGCGTCCCCAGGCCGGGGACTGGCGCAAGGTTGGGAGTTCGTCATGAGTGCATGGCTCAAGCCGAAGCGGGTCGACGACGCGGCACATGTCGACCCGGACGAGTTCCGCCGCTGCATGCGGGAGGTTCCGGGCGCCGTCGCGATCATCACCTGCGGCGAACCTGGCGAGCGGACCGGCCTGACGGCGACGGCGGTCTGCTCCCTCACCGATGCGCCGCCGACGTTGCTCGTCTGCGTGAACGGAACGGCCAGCGCCCATCCTGTGATCTGCCGGACGGCGCGGTTCGCGGTCAACATCCTGGCCGAGGCGGACTTGGCGGTCGCGGGCCTCTTCGCGGGCCGGACCGGGCTCAAGGGCGAGGACCGCTTCGACCAATTGACCTGCACGCAGGCGCCGGACGGGTCGCCGATCATCGAGGATGCCCTGGCGAGCTTCGATGTGCGCTGGAGGCGGAGCATCGCTACGGCACCCACTCGGTGTTCATCGGCCGCGTCCTGTCGGCGGCGACCAACCCGCGGCGCAACCCCCTTCTCTACCTCGACGGCCGGTTCGGCACCTTCGCCGAGACCGCCGCCAACGCTTCGTCCCGGTGACGACGCCCCACGGCAGGAGCAGCTCGTGAACGAATTTCGGATGCTCTCCACCAGCGGGATCCTCGGCTACGGTTTCGCCGAGGAATCGCTGAAGATCGGCATGACGTGGGAGCCGCACGTCATCGGCTGCGATGGCGGCAGCACCGATCCCGGACCGTACTATCTCGGCTCCGGCAAATCCTTCACCTCGCGGCTCTCCGTGAAGCGCGACCTGCGCCTGATGCTGATGGCCGCGGTCGCGGCGCGCATCCCCTGCATCATCGGCACGTCGGGCGGCGCGGGCGGCGAGCCCCACCTGCAGGATACGGCCGCCCTCGTGCGGGAGATCGCCCGCGAGGAGGGCCTCTCGTTCAAGATGGCCCTCATCCATTCCGAGCAGCCCAAGGATTGGCTGTGCGACCGCATCGCCGAGGAGAAGACCCGGCCGCTCGGCAAGATGAAGCCCCTGGATCAGGCGACCGTCGACCGCGCCGAGCGCATCGTCGGCATGATGGGGCCTGAGCCCTTCGCCCGCGCCCTCGACGAGGGGGCCCAGGTCATCCTCGCGGGCCGCTCCAGCGATCCGGCTCAGTGGGCCGCCCCGGCCATGCGCGCCGGCATCCCGCCCGCGCCCGCCTGGTACGCCGGCAAGATGCTGGAATGCGGCGCGGAGCCGACCATTCCGAAGGAGCCGGACAACATCTTCCTCCGGGTCCGCGACGATCACATCGTCTGCGAGCCGCCGAACCCGATCCGCCGCTCGACGCCGCTCGCCGTGGCGAATTTCGCCCTGCACGAGAACGCGAGCCCGATCCATCACACCGAGCCGGGCGGGCTCCTCGATACCAGCGCCTGCACTTTCGAGGCGATCAGCGACCGTGCCGTCAGGGTCGGCGGCATGACCTGGACACCCGCCTCGACCTACACGGTGAAGCTCGAAGGCGTGGAGCGCGTCGGCTACCGGGCGATCACGATCTGCGGCACGCGGGACCCGGTGCTGATCGGTCAGATCGACAGCTACCTCGAAACCCACCGCAGGACGGTGGCGACGAAGGCCGCCTCGTTCGGCGTCCCGCCTCGGACTACACGATGGTGGTGCGGACCTACGGCAAGGACGGTGTGATGGCTGCCTGGGAACCCCAGAAGGCGATCACCTCGCACGAACTCGGTTTCGTCGTCGAGATCGTCGGCCGGACCCAGGACATCGCCAACGCCGTCGTCGCGATGGCCCGCACCTCGATGCTGCATGCCGACTTCGCGGGCCGCCTCTGCAAGGAGGGCAACATGGCCTTCCCGTTCAGCCCGTCGGACATCGAACTCGGGCGATGTACCGCTTCAGCATCTTCCACGTGGTCGCGCCGAAGGACCCGTACGAGATGTTCCCGATCGAATACGAGACGGTAAGAGGGTAATCATGCCGCGCATCCGTGACATCGCACAGATCTGCAAGAGCAAGAACGCCGGCCCGTTCCTCGTGACGATCGACGTCTTGTTCGAGGACCATGACGTCTACAGACAGGTGAAGGCGACCGGCGTGCTCAACGCAGCCCTGTTCGCCAAGCTCTATGGCGTCGCGGAAGAGGACGTGCTGTTCACGCCCTACGACACGGCTGCCGCCTTCAAGGCGACCCTCCCGCGCCTCGTGCCGGCCGGCGACATCGGCGACACGGATGTCTACGGCGCCCAGCAGCACGCGCCATTGCTCGACGTCGAGATTCCGATCGACCGGCCATCGCCCGCCTGAACCATCCGATCGTCACTGCCGACAAGAGCAAGGACAGACAGGGAGGGACATGGCCATGCAAAGGCAGAGCATGGACACGCGCAAGGTCGCGTTGGCCAGCTTCATCGGTTCGACCCTCGAATGGTACGACTTCTTCATCTTCGGGACGGCCGCCGCTCTCATCTTCAACAAGCTCTTCTTTCCAGCCGCGGACGCTACGACCGGCATGATTGCCTCGTTCGCGACCTTCGCGGTGGGGTTCGTGGCGCGGCCGATCGGCGGCATCGTCTTCGGGCATTACGGCGACCGGATCGGCCGCAAAGCCATGCTGGTGCTGAGCCTCGGCATGATGGGCGCGGTGACCTTCCTGATCGGCTTGCTGCCGACCTACGAGACGGTCGGGCTCTGGGCGCCGGTCCTGCTCACCGCCCTTCGCTTCTTCCAGGGCTTCGCCGTCGGCGGGGAGTGGGGTGGCGCCACGCTCATGGTTGTGGAGCACGCGCGGCCGGAGCGGCGCGGATTCTACGGAAGCTGGCCGCAAATGGGGATTCCTGCGGCCCTTCTGCTGTCCTCCGGCGTCATGGCGGTTGTGACCGCATCGACGAGCCCGGAGCAATTCGCCGACTGGGGCTGGCGCGTGCCGTTCCTGCTGAGTGGCCTGCTCCTCGTCGTCGGCATCGTCATTCGCCGCCGTCTGGCCGAGTCGCCGAGCTTCCAGCGGCTCAAGCAGTCAGGGCGGCGGGAAGCCCTGCCGATCGGCGCGATCATCGGGCATCGCAAGCGCCTGACGGCCCTGGTGATCGGCTCCCAGGCCGCTGAAAACACCTCCTTTCACGTCTTCGCCGTCTGGGCCCTCGCCTACATGACGACCGCCATCGGGGTGCCCCGGCCCGTGGTGCTGAACGCCCTCATGATCGCCGCCACGGCCTGCCTCGTGGCGCAGCCGTTCTTCGGTGCGCTGTCCGATCGCATCGGCCGCAAGCGCGTCTTCGCCGGCGGGATGGTCTTCACCGGGCTGTTCATCGTGCCGTTCTTCCTGCTGATCGGGACCGGCAGCGCGACTCTCATTACTTTGGCGCTCGTCGGCGGCCTCGTCTTCGGGCAAGCGACCACGCAGGCGGTCCAGCCGAGCCTGTTCGCCGAGCAGTACGAGGCTCCGATCCGCTATAGCGGCGTGTCCGTCGCCTACCAGTTTGCCACGGTAATCTGGAGCGGTCCGACGCCGGTCCTCGCGGCGGCGCTCTGGGCCTGGTCGGGGAGCTGGTGGCCGCTCGCCGGCTACATCGCCGCCGCGTCCGTGGTGTCGGTGCTGTGCATTCGGCCGCTGCGCGAGGCTGCAGGTCACGAACTCGGCGCCGTCGCGTCCGGGACGGGAGAGCCCGACGGCTTCGTCCTGCGGGAGGCGGTGGCATGACGTTCCGGGTCGGGCGCGCGACCGTCACGCCGATCGTCGAGATGGTCGATTCGAGCTTCGATGTGCTGCGCTTCTTCCCCTTGCGACCGAAGCGGAGATCGCGGCCCACGAACGCTGGATGGCCCCCACCATTTCGATCCGGCAAGCCGGCGCATCCTGCTCTCGATGCATTCCTGGCTCGTGGAGACCGAGGGCAAGCGGATCCTGATCGACGGTTGCGTCGGCAACGGCAAGGTTCGGGACGCCCGGCCCGACTGGTGCAACCTGTCGACCGCATTCCTAGACCGCCTCGCGGAGGCCGGGGCCACCCCGGATGACATCGACTACGTTCTGTGCACGCATCTCCATGCCGACCATGTCGGCTGGAATACGCGGCTCATCGACGGGCGCTGGGTGCCGACCTTTCCGAACGCAACCTACGTGTTCGGTCGGACGGAGCACGCGTTCTGGCAGGCCGAACACGAGAAAGGCGCGCGCGGCCCGCATCTGCAGGCTTACCGCGACAGCGTGCTGCCTATCCTCGAGGCGGGGCGCGCCCTCGTCGTCGATGAGGATCACGTCCTCGAAGGCGTTCTCCACCTCGCGCCGGCGCCCGGCCATACGCCGGGCACGTGGCGGTCTGGCTCCGCTGCGGACCGGAGGCCGGGGCGTTCACGGGCGACATCATTCATCACCCCGTCCAGGTGTTCCATCCCGAATGGAGCTGCATGGGCTGCATCGACCCGGCCACGGCCGCGCTGACGCGCCGCCGGCTTCTGGCGCAGTTGGCGGAAGCGGAAGGCGTCCTCTTCCCAGGGCACTTCATGGCGCCCCACGCGGCGCGCATCGCGACGCGTGGCGATGGCTTCGCCTTCCGGTTTCTCTGCGAGGAGGCCGAAGCGGACGGCTGAAGCTTCAGCCCGGACGACCTGGAGACATCACAACGACCCCGGGCCGATGCGGCTCGGCGGCGAGGGAGGACGCAACCATGACGAGATCGTCCATCGGGCATCGCCTGGATAGTTTGCCCCGAAGCAGGTTTCACACGCGCATGCTGTTCCTCGTCGGAGCAGGCATGTTCTTCGACGGGTTCGACATCTACCTCGCCGCCGGGGTCCTCGGAGCCCTGGTCCGCGAGGGACTCTCGGACGTCGACCGGAACGCGTGGTTCATCTCGGCGACGTTCGCAGGCATGACCGTCGGCGCCTGGCTCGCGGGCATCCTGGGGGACCGCTATGGACGGCGTTTCACCTACCAGTTCAACCTCGCGATCTTCGGGATCGCCTCGATGGCGGCGGCCTTCGCTCCCGACATCCTGTGGCTGACGGGCTTCCGCTTCGTCATGGGGCTCGGGCTCGGGGCGGAAATCGTCGTGGGCTACGGCACCCTGTCCGAGTTCATGCCGCCCGCGATCCGCGGCCGGTTCGCGGCGCTGCTCGCGGTCTTCACCAACTCGGCCCTGTTCGCGGCGACCTTCGGCGGCTTTCTGATCATCCCCTATCTCGGCTGGCGCTGGATGTTCGCCATAGCCGGGATCGGCGCCGGGATCGTCTGGCTGCTCCGGAAGAACATGCCGGAATCGCCCCGGTGGCTTGAATCGAAGGGCCGCCACGCCGAGGCCGAGGCCATCACCCGCCGCATCGAGGAACAGGTCTACGGATCGCAGGTTGCGCCCGTGCCGGCCGTCCACACCCCGATCGCCGCCCCGAGCGTTCCGCTCTCCGCCTTGTTCCAGGGCCAACTCCTGAGCCGAACGGTGACGGGTATCGTCATCAACATCGTCAACAACCTCATCACCCACGGCTTCATCACCTGGATGCCGACCTTCTTCCTGGCTCAGGGGATGACCGTCACGAAGTCTCTCGGCTTTACTGCCGTCATGACGCTCGGGCACCGCTCGGCGCCTTCATCGGCTGCCTGCTGGCCGAGAGCCTCGGGCGCAAAAGGGGAATCGTCCTGTTCTCCTTCGTGGCCCTCGCGATCGGCTTGGCTTACCCGCAGGCAGATCACCCCGCGCTGGTCATGGGGCTCGGATTCTGCCTCGTGGCCTGCGTCTTCATCCTCGGCGCGCTCAGCATCGCCGCCTACGTGCCCGAGCTCTTTCCGACGGAGATCCGCCTGCGGGGCGTGGGTCTGTGCAGCACAGCCGGGCGCCTCGCCAACATCGGCATCCCATTCCTGATCGCCTTTCTGTACATGCAGGGTGGAATCACGGCCGTCTTGGGCCTGATCTCTGCCGGGCTCTTTGTGCAGGGCGTCGTCGTCTTCGTGCTCGGGGTCGAGACGAAGGGCATGGCCCTGGAGGCCGTCAGCACCGAGCCGAGCGACATCATCATCCACTCTCGCGTGCGACAATCGGCTTGACGGCAGTTCCACACGGGCCAGACGTCCACCCGGCTGAGTGGACGTCTGCTTTCGGCTCATGAATTTTGGACGCCACGCATCTGCAATGGGCGCAAAGCAGCCGACCGTTCCTGGCCGAAAGCTGCCAGTCCGCTTCGGAGTAGAGGCTGTTACGGACTGCAGCGAAGTCAGCGGCCCTGCGGAGGAGCAGGACGCTGAAGGCGACGAGGTGCAATCCGGCCAAAGTGGCTGGCAGGCGCTCGTAGTCGCGAGTCAATCGGCGGAAGCGGGCCATCCAAGCGAAGGCACGCTCGACGACCCATCTGCGTGGCAGCAGCACGAAACCGCGCTTGGCCTCGGGTAGCTTCACAACCTCCATAGCGATGCCGTGATCGGCTGCTGCCTTCGCCGCACGCTCTCCTGTGTAGCCCTGATCGACATAGGCGAGGTTCACGCTGTCGCCGGTCGCCTCCTGCACGGCATCAGCCAACCTCGCCACGGCGGCGCGGTCGTCGGCATTGGCGGGCGTGACGTGCAACGCCAGCACCTGCCCGAGCGTATCGACGGCCGCGTGCAGTTTCGATCCCCGGGTGCGCTTATGGCCGTCCCAAGCGGCGCGGGCCCCACTCTCGGGCGTCGAGCGCAGCGTCCGGCTGTCGAGGACCACGGCCGAAGGTTCCTCGGTCCGGCCCGAAGCCAGGCGCAGCACGGCGCGCAGGTCGTGGACCAAGGTCTCGAAGCAGCCCGCCCTCAGCCAGCGTTGGGCTTGATCGTACACCGCGTGCCAGGGCGGCAGATCGTGGGGCATCGCACGCCAAGCCACGCCGTATCGCACCACGTAGCGCAGCCCGTTGAACACCTCCCGCAGATTGTGCTCGCGCTGAGCGGCCGTTTCGGGAAGTAAGGTCAGGTAGGGGGCGACCAGCGCCCATTCTTCATCGCTGACATCGGACGGATAGGCACGGCGGGACTGCATCCTGCCAAAACTGGCGCAGCCGCAGGTTCGTAACAGCCTCTAGCCGATGTCTGCTTCGGAGATGCCGCCGACCGGCAGCTAATGGCCGTAGTGGGCGCCAAGCGGAACGATTGCTCCTGCGCGCATTTGTGGGTCGGCGTGACGTGGTCTGGCCGAAACCTGCCATTCCGCTTCGGAATGCCGCCGCCCGAAATGCGGACATTCTCCTTGCCCGACTGCGACCCACTGGCACGCGTAGGATCATGCGAGAACGTAGCCCGTAGGCGAAGGGCAGCTTCGGAGCTTCTGTCCAGATAGGTCGTCTTCACCCGCGGCCGACCTGATCACGATTACGCTCCCGAAGTTGTAGCCGAGACAGCGCAGGGAATCCTCCATCAGCTACGCGTCCACGCAGCATGCACGGCTCCAGTTGCCGTATCCGGCTTCGCCGCTCCGATAAAGATCACGACCGGGCTATGGGAATCGCGCCGGGGTCATAGAAATCGAGCAGGCCGGGATGGAGGCGCTGGATGAAATCCGGTTGCCGCCCGCTCCGACGCAGCAGGTGGTCGATGACGACCTGATCGCCATGCACCGCGTTCGGCACGGGGCCGCAGGATCCTGGGCTCATCCAGCGGTCGGGGTCGGCCGCGAAGGTCGTGTAAAGCGATGCGAGCTCGTCCCCGGACCAGCGCAGCAGCGCACTGGAGAGGCGCCCCGCGTGGAAAAAGTCCTCCATCGCGGCGAGGCCGGGCTCGGCGAGGGCATCGGCTGGGCCGGTCAGCACCGTATCAAGGTCGCACAGGAGGGTCGGACCCGTGCTGAGACCGGGCCGGAACGCCTCCATCTTCGCCCACCAGGCCGACCAAGCGTGCCGGAGCGGGATCGTCTCCACGCCCGCGACGGCCACTGGCAGGTCCGTAAGACAGACGATCCGTTCGAAAGCCGGGGCATGACGGCGGATGCCGCCTGCGAGGCGGGCGACCCAGGTGGCGTCGTAGCGCCCGCCGCCCTTCAGGACGGTGATCAGCGTGGTCATGACGTTATTGCTCGGTCAGAGATGGTGGATGCACACGGATGCGTCCGGCCGCCTCAGCCTCGGCGAACCATGCGCGCTCGGCCGCCCAGGGATGACCGGGCCAGCCGTCGAAACCAAAGCCGAAGACCTGCGCCGGTCCTGCACCCGCCGGGCGGCCGAGCAGCAGCGCGAGCGTCACGAGGAAGCCGGTGCTCGGGTTCGGGTGTCCCGCCGTGCGCGGGCCGAGCAGGGCGTGAGCCTGCTGGTGCAGCGTCTCGGGCAGGAGGAGGACCGGGCGGCCCAACGGACGCAGCCGCGCCAGAAGCTCGCGGGTCCAGCAGATCGGCTCGGGGACGTTGTGCTCCGCCGGCAGCATCGGGAAGGGCAGGATGAAGGCCTGCGCGGCGCGGACCACCGGGCGCTCGAGGAAGCGCCGGTCCGCCAGCCATTCCCGCGGCTGGCCGCCGCGGTTGACCAGGGCGAGATGCGTGACGCGGTGGCCGGTGCCGCCGCCGAAGCCGAGCGCGTTGTTGAAGCGGACCACGCTGTCCGCCGCATCGATCGCGGCTGCGCACGCACCCGCTCCGGGCGCGTTGCCCACGATGGCGAGGGACCCGTCGGCTGGTAGGCCGGCGCGTCCGGCAGGGAGGGAGTCGACGTCCGGGATCACGTGCGGCAGGGGTTATGGGAACCGCGGAGGTAAGGCGCGGGCCCGACGCATCCAGGCCCCTCTGCTGGATCGCGGGCGTCGGAGATGGGATCATGCGCCGGTGTTTCGTCTGTGCCGCCGCCATGATCGGGCCGAGCGACCGGACCCTGTCCTATCCGGGCGGCGCGCGCCGCGCCTTCCCGCTGGCCTGCAACGCCTGCGGGGTCCTGCTCGCGCACGGCGCGGCCCCGGAGGCCTGCCGCGCGCATCTGGCCCGAAGCCTCGCCGGTCCCGTCTTCGCGCCCGACCTGGAGGCGCCCTACGGCCTCGACCTCTATACCCTGCGTAGCGCCGCGACCCGTTGGCGGCTCGGCGTCCGTCCCCGCGACGCGGCCGGCCGCGCGGAACTCCGACACCCCCACGGTACCCGGGCGGCCGACGCTGAGCTGTTCGCCCTCGAAGCCGCCGACCGGCGCCCGGTGTCCCTCGGTCTCCTCTGCCGTCCGGCGGACCGGGACGCCGTCCTGGCCTCGCTGCCGGCGCAGGCTGGCTGGACGGACGACGTCGCGATCTTGATCGACGGGCCGGCGCGGGCGGCGGTGCCGGTCCCGGTCGCGGGCTTCGCCGCGGGGGCGGTGCGCGTGGCCGCCCGCCCCCTGGACGGGGATTTCGCCGCGCAGCGCAATGCTCTCCAGGGCCTCGCCCGCCACGGCTGGATGCTGCAGCTCGACGCCGACGAGGCGCTCGGCCCGGCGACCGGCCGCTTGCTGCCCGCCCTGGCGGCCCTGGCCGAGGCGGAGGCTGTCGTCTCGATCGGCCTCGCCCGGGCGAACCGGGTCGACGGCGTCCTCTCGGACGTGTTCCCGGATGTCCAGTATCGGTTGAACCGCACCCATCTGGTCTACGCCGGCCGCGTCCATGAGCGCCCGGTTCTCGACCGTGGCTGGCCCGGGAGCCTCATCGCCCTGCACGGCGGCATCGAGCATCGCCTGAGCGCGGCCCATGTCCGGGCACGGTCGCGGCGCTACGAGGCGCTCGATCCCGGGCGCGGACGTCCGGAGGAAGAGGCCGCGTTGCTGCGCCCCTACGCAGACTGACGGGTCGGAGCGGACCGGATCTGCCGCGGCTGCACGATCAGCCGCCCCGCGCCGCCGTGATCGCCCGTTCGTAGAGCGCCAGGGTCTCGCGCCCGAGGCTCGCCCGGCTGAAGCGCCCGGCCGCCGCCAGGGCGCGGGCGCGATAGGCGCGGCGCAGGTCCGGATCGGTGAGGAGCGGACGCAGGGCGTCGGCGAGGGCCGGCCCGGTCGCGGCCGCGGCCAGGGGGCCGGCGCCGGGCACGCCGACGAAGGCGCGGGCGCTCGCATCCTCGGCGCAGGCCACGACCGGCCGGCCGTAGGCGAGCGCTTCCTGGTAGACGAGGCCGAAACTCTCGTAGCGCGAGGGCGCCAGCACCGCGTGAGACTCGGCGTAGGCCGCCGACAGCGCCCGGCCGTCGATCCGGCCCCGGGCCCGGATGTGCGGCCGCGCCACATCGGGCAGATCGGCCGGGAGATCGTCCGGCGGCACCCCAACGAGGTCGAGCCGGAAGGCGGGCAGCGCGCCCCTCGCCCACTCGGCACCGAGGATCGCGACCGCGCCGAGAAGGGCATCGAACCCCTTCCGCGCCTCCGCCCGCCCGACGAAGAGCAGGCGGATCGGTTCCGCCGCCTCCGGATAGGGGGCGCCACTCGCGGCCTCGGCGACCTCGGGGGGCAGGCTGAGACCGATCACCGCCTCGGGCTGCCGCCCGGTCAGCCCGTAGCAACGGGCGATCACCCCCGCATGCGTCGCGGTGTTTGCGATGAGCCCAGCGCTCGCCTGAGCCTGCCGACGCTCCAGGCGGTCAGCCGTCCAGCCGTCGAGGCGGTTCCGCAGGCTGCCGGCCGGGTCACGGGTGAAGGCGGCCGGCGTGGAGCTGCGGGTCACCAGCGGCAGATCCCGCCGGTCGGCGAGCAGGGCAGCCGGCGCATACCAATTGGTCGCCTCGATCACGGCGAAGGGCCCTCGGCGATGCGCCTCGAGCACGGCACGCCGGAAGGCGAGCGGGGCGGCGAGATGGCCGGCGGAGCCCCAGAGGCGCAGGCGCGCGAGGGAGCTGCCAGGCGCCAGGGCGAGCCCCGACACGGTGACGCCGCCGATCCGTTCGTGTCCGGTCCGGTCGAGGGTGAACACCGTCACCTCCGCGCCTGCCTGCGCAAGGCTCTCGGCGATCTCTCGGGCCGCGGTGGAGAGCCCGCTCGGCGATGGCGGGTAGTCCCAGGCCAGGAAGGCGGTGCGCATCAGGCTGCGCGCAGGCGGTAGTAGAGGGCGAGGTAATCCCGGGCCATGCGTTCGGCGGTGAAGCGCTCCTCGAACCGGCGGCGGATCGCGGCGCGGTCGAGCTGCCCGATCCGGGCGAGGGCCGCGACCGCCTCGGCTTCGCTGGAGACGATGAAGCCCGTCACCCCGTCCTCGACGATCTCGGGAACCGAGCCGCGGTTCCAGGCGACCACCGGAGTGCCGCAGGCCATCGCCTCGATCATCACGAGGCCGAAGGGCTCGGGCCAGTCGATCGGGAACAGGAGCGCCCGGGCGCCGCCCAGGAGCTCGCCCTTCCGGGTATCGTCGACGGGCCCGAGATAGGTCGCGTCGACGCTCAGCAGGGGACGCACGCAGCGGTCGAAATAGTCCGGGTTGCCGACATCGATCGTGCTGCCGAGCCGGATCGGCAGACCGGCGGCGCGGGCGACCCGGATCGCCACGTCGGGCCGCTTCTGGTCGGTCATGCGACCCACGAAGGCGACATGGTCGTCCGGCGCGGCGCGGAAGGCGTAGCGCGCCCGGTCAATGCCGTGATGGACGATGCCGGCCAGGTTCACGGCCGGGATGCCGGTCGCCTGCGCGGCCGAGATCGCCGCGACGGGCAGGTCGGGAAAACCCTGGAAGAACAAGGCCCGGTCGAGCTCGTCGACCCGCCAGTGGATGGTGGTCAGGCTGCGTCGGCGCCGCGCGCCCAGCAGCGCCGCGTGGGCGAATTCGCCGTGGCAATGGACGATGTCGAAATCGTCGAGCCGCTGCCGCAGGTCCTCCAGCTGCAGAGCCTCCAGGGCGGCGGGCACCCCGGGTGCGACGCGCCCGTGTTGCCGTTCCAGCGCCGCGAGACTCGGGTAATTGCCGACGCGCGGTAAGTCTGTCGCACTGTCCGATGGGGCGAATAATGTTAGTTCCACACCCAAGCTTCGTAGCGCCGTGCTGAGATCGTGCACAACCCGCTCGGTGCCGCCGTGATGGTCTGGGGGAACGGGAAAAATGTTCGGAGCGACCTGCGCGACGCGAAGCACGGCAACCTCTTTACATATGTTAAGCCGGGGCGCGGCGTTCGCTTTACATAAGTTAAGCGTTCTGCGGCGCGCGAGAGCCGCAGCGCACGCCTGATGTTTGTCCTGCATATCGCCCTGCAGGGCTGCCTGCGCGGCGACGGCGTCGTCTACGGGCTCACCGCCGACACGGGCGGCCATATCCGCTACCTGCTCGATCTGGTCTCGGCCTCGGTGCAGGACCGCGATCTCACGCGGATCGTGGTGGCGACCCGTCTGTTTCGCGGCTCCCTCGGGGCCGCCTACGCCGTGCCCGAAGAGCCGATCGCCGACAAGGTCACGCTCGTGCGGCTCGCGAGCGCGTCCCCGGACTACCGCGCCAAGGAGGCGATGCACGCCGAGGTCGCGTCCTTCGCCGAAAACCTCATCACCTGGATCGCCGCCCAGGCCCGGGCGCCGGATCTCATTCACGCGCATTACGCGGACGCGGCGACGGTGGCGGCCCTGGTGGAAGATCGCCTGGGCATCCCCTTCGTCTTCACGGCCCATTCCCTCGGACGCGTGAAGGCAACGATGCTGGGCACGGCCCCCGTCCGGCCTGATCTCGCCCGCCGGATCGCCGCCGAGGAGGAGGCTGTGGCGCGAGCCCAGCTCGTGATCGCCTCCTCGCGGGACGAGGCGGAGGTGCAGTACGCCGGCTATGCGGCCTACGATCCCGGACGCGTCCGCGTCCTGCCTCCGGGCAGCGACCTCGCCCGCTTCGCCGCGGCCCAGACCCATCCCCGGGTCGACGCGGCGATCGACCGCTTCCTCGACGATCCGGACAGGCCGGCAATCCTGGCGCTCGCCCGGCCGGTGGCGCGCAAGAATCTCGCTGCGCTGGTGCGTGCCTACGGCGAGAGTCGTGCGCTCCAGGCCCACGCCAACCTCGTGATCATCGCCGGGACCCGTGACGACATCGATACCCTCGACGGCGACATGGCCGCGACCATGCGCGACCTCCTCGTCCTGATCGATCGCTACGATCTCTACGGGCGCGTCGCCTACCCGAAGACGCACCGTCCGGAGGACGTTCCGGCGATCTACGCCCATGCCCGGACGCGCGGCGGCCTGTTCGTCAACCCGGCCCTCAACGAGCCCTTCGGCCTGACGCTACTTGAGGCCTCTGCCGCCGGCCTGCCGCTGGTCGCCACCGACAGCGGCGGCCCCAACGACATCGTCGAGACCTGCGGCAACGGGCTCTTGGTCGATCCACGCACCCACGGGGCGATCGCGGAGGCGTGCCTGCGGATCCTGGGCGATCCGGTCCTCTACGCACGCTGCGTGGCTGGCGGCGCCCGGGCGGCTGCAGCCTACGACTGGGACCGGCACGCCGCCCGCTATCACGTCCTGCTGCGCGCGCTGCTGTCCCCGGAGCCGCCCACCCAGACACCCCGGCAGCTGCTCGTCTGCGACATCGATAACACGCTGGTCGGCTGCGATGCGGCCATGGGAATCTTCCGCCGGTGGCGCAGCCGGCAGGCGGGGCTCGCCTTCGGCGTCGCAACCGGCCGGTCCTTCCACAGCGCGATGGCCGTGCTGGAGCAACAGGACAGCCCCCGGCCCCAGGTAATGATCACCTCGGTGGGATCCGAAATTTACCACCTCGACGCCAACGGCGTGACATACACGGCAGACGCCGCGTGGCGCCGGATCATAGAGCCCGGCTGGGATCGGCCCGCCGTGCAGGCAGCGCTCGACAGGCTTGATGGGCTGAGCCCGCAGGGTCCTCTGGAGCAGCGGGCCCTGAAGCTGAGCTATTTCGGTGACACCGAGACCGAACGGCGCGTCCGCGCGCGTCTGGCAGAGGCCGGTATCGCCGCGCGTGTGATTCACAGTCATGGACGGTATCTCGACGTCCTGCCCGAGGCCGCCTCGAAGGGCACTGCCGTGGACCACGTCCGGGCCCTGTACGACCTGCCGGAGCACGCCGTGTTCGTGGCCGGCGATTCCGGCAACGACATCGAGATGCTCGGCGCCCGCGTGCAGGCGATCATCGTGGCGAACTATTCCGACGACCTCGCAAGCCATGCCGCCCTGAAGCACTCCTACGTGTCCCGTCGGACCCACGCCCGGGGCATCATTGAAGGGGTCTCGCACTTCCGCCGGATGCTCGCCGATGCCGGCTGAGCACGCGGGGGGGCCGGCTCCCAGCGTCCTGACCCTGGTCCGCGGCCGGGCCGACCGGCTCCGTAACCTGATGCAGGGTCTCGCCCGCCAGACGCTGGCCCCGCGAGAGCTGGTGATCGCCTGGATGCAGTCGGAGCGTGCGCCGGACCTGCCCGATCCCGGCTGCCCGATCCGGCACCTCCACGTGCCGGGCGAGCCGATGCCGCTGGCCGCCGCGCGCAACCGGGCCGCCGAGGCAGCGTGCGCTGAACTCCTCGTCTTCCTCGACGTGGATTGCATCCCGTCGCCGACTTTGACGGACGCCTATGCGCGGGCCGGCGCTACGACGCAGGGGCTGTTGCTCGGCGAGGTCCTCTACCTTCCGCCGGGGGCGGGCACCGGCGATTGCAAGCCGGCGGTACTCGACCGCCTCGGCCGAGCCCATCCGGCCCGGCCCGCCTTGCCCAAATACGGCCTGCGGCCGGAACCCGATGCAGGCCAGCTCTGGGGCCTGTCCTTCGCCTTACCGGCCGCGGTTTGGCGCACGGCCGGCGGCATGGACGAGGCCTTCGTGGGCTACGGCGGTGAGGAGACGGACCTCGCCGCCCGGCTTGCCGCCGCCGGGCTGCCGGTCTTCTGGGTCGCGGGGGCTCGCGCCTATCACCAGCACCATCCGGTCCACGTGCCGCCGCTGCAGCATTTCACGTCGATCCTCGCCAACGCGGCGCGTTTCCGGGCGCGGCACGGGCGCTGGTGCATGACCTACTGGCTCGACCAGTTCCGCGCGGCCGGGCTGATCGACTGGGACGTCGCCGCCCCCGCGATCCGCCTGATCCGCCCGCCGACCGAACCCGAGATCGCCGCGGCCCTGCGGCCCGACGCCCTGTTCTCTTGAGAGCGAGCCCGAACCCACCGCCATGAAGAAGCCGATCGCGTTCTTCGTTCATCATCAGGGCCGCGGCCACGCCAACCGCACGATGGCGGTGGCCGCCGAGTTTGCTCGTGACCGGGCCGTCTCGGTGCTGACCGCCGATCCACGCCTGTTCGACGGCTTCGGCCGCGACATCGAGATCGTGGCGCTCCCCAACATGATCGGCGCCGCCGTGCCGACGGCGCGCCTCTACGCCGAGCCGACGCCCCAGGTGATGCACTGCGTTCCCCTGGGTCTCGACGCGATGCGCCGGACGATGCGGTCGATCCTCGACCATCTCGACGAGCGCGGAATCGGCCTGTTCGTGGTCGATGTCTCGGCGGAGATCGCGCTGCTCGCGCGCATCGCCAGCGTGCCGGCGGTGCAGATCCGCATGCACGGCGACCGGTCCGATATCGGCCATGTCGGCGCCTACGAGGCCTGCGTCGGAATGCTCGCCCCCTTCGACGAGCGCTTGGAGCAAGACGATTACCCGGCACCTCTGCGCGCCAAGACCTTCTACAGCGGCGGCCTGTGCACCAGCGTCGACCGGGTGCCGGAGCGCGCGGAGGCCCGCGCCAAGCTCGGCCTCGATCCTGCACGGGAGATCGTGGTGGCGGTGACCGGCGGCGGCGGCAGCGGCACGCCCTTCGCGCCCCTCACGGTCGCGGCCCGCGCCGAACCCGACGCCCTGTGGCTCACCCTCGGGCCGACCCACCGCGAGGGCCACGAGACCGACTTTTCGAATCTGCGCGAACTCGGCTGGGTGTCCTCGGTCACCGACTATCTCGCCGCCGCCGACATCGTGATCGCCTCGGCGGGCGACAACACGGTCCACGAGGTTGCCCGGGTCGGCGGTCGCCTGATCGTGATGCCGGAATGGCGCTACTTCGCCGAGCAGACCCGCAAGGCCGAGGCCCTGGTCCGGCTCGGCGCTGCCGTGCAGGCGCCCGCCTGGCCGGGTGATCTCCGGGGCTGGCGGGACCTCCTCGCCCGCGCCCGCGCCCTCGACGGGGCTCCCCTGCGGAGCCTCTACGCCCCCGACGCCGCTGCCCGCGCCGCCGGCTGGCTCGAAGGGCTGACCGACGCGCTCTGGGATTGCGGACCGGCCGGCGCCGAAACCGTCCCGCTTCCAGGCATCGCCGCCGAGTGACCGCCGCCGTCTCCCCAACCCAACCGGAGCCCGATCGCCTTATGTCCACCGTCTCCGTGGTGACCCTCGCGAAGGGCCGGCCGGCGCATCTGCGCAACGTGCTCCGCGGCCTGGAGCGCCAGACGCAGCCCCCCGCCGCCTTCATCGTCGCGGTGATGCAGGAGACGCCCTACGACCTGCCCGAGGTCGGCTTCCCGGTGCATCAGATTCCGGTGCGGGGCCGCGAGTTGCCGCTGGCGGCGGCGCGCAACCGCGGCGTGGCGGCGGTCGACAGCGACGCCGTGGTCTTCCTCGACGTCGATTGCATCCCGGCGCCCGACCTCGTCGCCGACTACACGCGGGGGCTCTCCGAACTCGACGGGCTGCTGATGGGCGAGGTGCTGCATCTGCCCGAGCGCGCCACGCTGGGGACCTGGGACTATGCCGGCCTCGATGCCGTGGCGGAGCGGCATTCCGACCGCCGCGGGCCCCCGGCCTCCGGCATCGAGATCTGCAACGATTACCGCTGCTTCTGGTCGCTCAACTTCGCGATCCGGCGGGCGACCTTCCTGGCGACCGGCGGCTTCGACGAGCGCTACACCGGCTACGGCGGCGAGGACACCGACTTCGGCAAGCTCCTCGACCGAAGCGGCATCCCGATCGCCTGGATCAAGGGCGCGCGCGCCTATCACCAGTACCACCCGCACCACATGCCGCCGGTCCATCACCTCGAGAGTGTGGTGCGCAACGCCGAATTGTTCGAGGCCAAGTGGGGCTACCGCACCATGGGCCACTGGCTCTACGCCTTCAAAGTGATGGGCCTGATCGACGACACGCCCGATCGGCCGATCCGCATCCTGCGCCGGCCCGACGCCGCCGACCTCGCGCTGACTGGTCAGCTGGGCCACCAGCCCTACACCAACTCGGCGTCGGTGATCCGCGCCATCGAGGCCCGGATGGATGCCGGGGCCGCCGCGAATGCGCCGGCGCCGGTGACGGCGTGAGGATCGCGCTCCTTGCCCATCTCCGCCATCCGATCGCCCCGCCCTTCGCGGGGGGCCTCGAAGCCTATACGTGGAGCCTCGCGGACGGTCTCGCCGCCCGGGGCCACAGTGTCGCCCTGTTCGCCTCCGGCGACAGCGACGCGCGCTTTGCGCTGGATCCTGTGATCCCGGTCCATCACGAGCGGAGCCATGCCGGCCTGGAGCACCGGGGCGATGCGGGCCTGAAGGCTCATCTCGACGACGGCTACGCTTCCGCCTGCGACCGGATCGCTGCCGGGGGCTTCGATGTGCTCCACAACAACAGCCTGAGCCGTCTGCCCCTGGAGAAACGGCGCACCGCCGCGACGCCCACCGTCACGTCGCTGCACGTACCGCCCTACGACGCCCTGCGCTGGTTCGTGCAGGCGAGCCCCGCCCCGGGACACCGGATCACCGCGCCCTCCCGGGCGCATCTCGACGCGTGGTGGCCGGACGGGGCGCCCCCGGAGGCCTCGGTGCTTCACAACGGCATCGATCCCGCCGCCTGGCCGTATCGTCCGGACGGCGACGGCAGCGCCGTCTGGTGCGCGCGGATCACGCCCGACAAGGGCGCGCAGCACGCGATCGGCGCGGCGCGCCGAGCCGGCCTGCCCCTGACCCTGTTCGGTCCGATCGAGGAGCCGGATTACTGGGCGGCCCAGGTCGCGCCGTTGCTCGGCGGCTCGATCCGCTACGGCGGCCAGCTCAGCGGGACGGCCCTGGCCGCGGAGGTCGGCCGCGCCTCCGTGTTCCTGGCCACACCGTGCTGGGACGAGCCGTTCGGGCTGGCGGCGATTGAGGCGATGGCCTGCGGCCTGCCGGTCGCCGGCTTCGCCCGGGGCGCCGTTTCGGAGGTCGTCGGCGAAGCCGGATCCCTCGCGGCACCAGGGGACCAAGCGGGTCTTGCCCGTGCCATCGGCGCGGCGCTCGTGATCCCGCGGCCGATCCCGCGCGCGCGTGTCCTGCGCCTGTTCACCCGCGCATGCTGGCTCGACCGATGCGAGGCACTCTACGCGCAGGCCCGCGCCGTTCGATGACCCCACTGCTCTTCCTGGATGTCTGCCCCTCCTGGGCCTTCCAACACCCTCAAATCAGAGTGCCATGACCCGTCAGGACCTGATCGCCGCCCTGTGGCACGGCCGCGACCCCTTCGCGGATCCCCCGGCGGACCTACGCGCCGGCGACCTTCAAGGCTGGCGCAGCATCCACCCCTATCTCGAAGAGGCGGTGATCGAATTCCAACCCCGCGTCACCGTCGAAATCGGGACATGGAAGGGAGCCAGCGCCCTTTTTCTCGCGCGATCCATGGTCGAGCACAACGTCACCGGCACCGTGATCGCGGTCGATACGTGGCTCGGAGCCGTCGATCACTGGGCGGACGAGGCGCTGTTCGCGGAACTCGCCACCGAGCATGGCTATCCGAGCCTCTACCGGACCTTCCTGGCCAATGTGGTGCGTGAAGGCATGACGGACCACATCGTGCCGTTGCCGCTCGACTCGGTGAATGCCGCGGAACTCCTGCGTCTGCGCGGTGTGACCGCCGACGTCATTCATCTCGATGCCGGGCACGAGGAGACGTCTGTCGCGGCGGACCTGCGCGCCTGGTGGCCGGTCCTGCGGCCTGGAGGCCTCCTGATCGCCGACGATTACGACCGCTTGGGCGGCCGCTTCCCGGGTGTGACCCGGGCGGTCGATGCGTTCTGCGCCGAAGTCGGGGCGCGGGGGCCGTGGTCGCTGCAGGGCAAGTGCAAGTTCACCAAGCCGAATGAGGGTTAATCAAGTGCTTCGCCTGTGCGCCGGCGACGAGGATCTGGTCGGAACGCTGACGACCTCGGGCGTCCATCTCATGACAGGCGGCTGAACTTGGCGTCTTTCCACCCGGACCTTTCCATGAAACGCGGCATTGAGGGGAGATGACCCATGCCTCCTCGAACGCTGCGCCCTGTGCTCTCGTCGTCGACGACGACGGCATGGTCCGCATGGCTGCAATCGACATCTTGGAGGAAGCGGGGTTTGCGACCTTTGCGGCCGCATCCGGTGATAAGGCGTTGCTCGTGCTCGAAGAACACCACGCGTGCATCGTGCTGCTGTTCACCGACGTGCAGATGCCGGGCGTACACGATGGCTTCGCTCTCGCTCGCAAGGTTGCGCGCGCCTATCCTTACATCTCGATCGTCGTTGCGTCGGGGCAGGCCAAGCCCGGACCGAACGATCTGCCGGACGGAGCGCGCTTCATCGGAAAGCCGTTCAGCGTGGACATCGTGCATCACCACCTGCGCGAGGTTCTGCCGGACGAGCAGAAGCCCGAGCCGCTGCGCAACGAGAACCGCGCCTGAGAGGCGCGATCATATCTTTGGTCAGCACTCGCAGCTACGCAAGCATGCACGCAAAATGACTGTCAGCACCCCAAACGGACCCGGCGGCGCTGTCTGCTTCGATGCATTCGCCGTCCAGAAGCGGACGGGCCGGACACCACTCCGAGCGGACAGTCTGATAGCGACCCCACCCAGTCGTCCAATGCCGCCTGAGCAGGCCCGGTCAGCAGACGTGCAAATGCTGGGACGTCGAAGCCGATCCTGCGGTAGGCGACGCGCCGGACATCGTTGGGATATTGCAACGCACCACCCCGCTGATGTACGAGGGCGGTATAGGACAGGACCCGGTGAAAGCCCGGGTGGCTCTTCCGGCCGCCGATCCGCCGGACCACGCAATCGACGGCGACTGTGTCACGGACTTCCGCGGGGGCCGACCTGCCGTCTTGCGCCTCCCGCACGGGTTTGCAGACGCTTCGCGTGCCGGGACGATGAAAGTCCCTATCCAACATGAACTTCGCACATCTCTGGAGCGAATGGGTTCCGAACACCGTCACGCGTGAATTATTGGCCGGCGCGGTGGTCGCCCTGGCCCTCATTCCAGAAGCCATCGCCTTCTCGATCATCGCAGGCGTCGACCCCAAGGTCGGCCTCTACGCCTCCTTCTGCATCGCCGTGGTCACCGCCTTCGCCGGTGGCCGGCCGGCGATGATTTCGGCCGCCACCGGCGCCATGGCGCTGCTCATGGTCGAGCTCGTGAAGGCCCACGGGGTGGGCTACCTGTACGCCGCCACCATCCTCACCGGGCTCCTGCAGATCGTCGCCGGGGCCCTGCGCCTGGGCAACCTGATGCGGTTCGTCTCGCGGTCGGTGGTCACCGGTTTCGTCAACGCCTTGGCGATCCTGATCTTCCTGGCGCAGATGCCCGAGCTCCTCGGCCAAGGCACCACGGTCTACGTCATGACCGCCGTTGGCCTCGGCATCATCTACGGGATGCCGTACCTGACCAAGGCCGTGCCATCACCGCTGGTGACCATCGTCCTGCTCACCGCCGTCTCGATGTACCTCGGCCTCGGCATCCACAGGGTCGGCGACATGGGGGCGCTCCCGAGCGAGCTGCCGTGGGTGGCCCTGCCACAGGTGCCGTTCACCCTCGACACGCTGTGGATCATCCTTCCGGTCTCGCTGACCTTGACCATGGTCGGTTTGCTGGAGAGCTTGATGACCGCGGCCATCGTCGACGAGATGACCGACACGACTTCGAACAAGAACCGTGAATGCGCCGGCCAGGGCGTCGCCAACATCGCTTCCGGGTTCCTCGGCGGCATGGCCGGCTGCGCCATGATTGGGCAATCGGTCATCAACGTCTCCTCCGGCGGCCGCGGGCGCCTCTCGACCCTATTCTCCGGTGTGTTCCTGCTGTTCCTCATCGTGGTGCTCGGGCCTTACGTGGCGCAGATCCCGATGGCGTCGCTCGTGGCCGTGATGATCATGGTCTCCATCAACACCTTCCAGTGGAAATCCCTGCGCACGCTGGTCACCCATCCGAAGGCGTCGAGCGTGGTCATGCTCGGCACTGTCGCGGTGGTGGTCGCTACTCACGACCTCGCCAAGGGTGTGCTGTGTAGGACGGTGACAAAACCATCCACTGGAGCGTCGGCTTTGTGCTGATGCGGGCGGTGTAAAAGCCGGCCAGTGGAGAGGCTTCTCTTTCGAGAGGAGCCGAGGATGTTCGTCGTGGAAGTCTACGCAGCCGTTCGGCAGTTCGTGTTCATCGAGGGCCAGTCCCGGCGTGAGGCGGCTCGGGTCTTCGGGTTGAGCCGAGAGACGATCGCCAAGATGTGTCGGTTCTCGTTGCCGCCGGGCTACACACGCTCGAAGCCGGTCGAGAAGCCGAAGCTCGGGCCTCTTCTGCCAGTGATCGCGGCGATCCTTGAGGCGGACCGGACTGCACCGCTCAAGCAACGCCATACGGCCAAGCGGATCTTCGAGCGCCTACGCGACGAGCACGGCTATGCCGGTGGCTATACCGTGGTGAAGGACCACGTACGGATCTGCCGAGCACGGGGGCAGGAGACTTTCGTGCCGCTCGCCCACCCGCCCGGCCATGCCCAGGTCGATTTTGGCGAGGCGGTCGCCACCATCGCTGGCGTGCGCCGCAAGATCCATTTCTTCTGCATGGATCTGCCGCACTCCGACGCCTGCTTCGTGAAGGCGTATCCGCGGGAGACCACCGAAGCTTTTCTCGACGGGCATGTCGCCGCCTTCGCCTTCTTCGGCGGCGTGCCTCTGTCGATCCTGTACGACAACACCAAAATCGCAGTGGCCAAGATCTGCGGCGACGGACAGCGTGAGCGTACGCGCGCCTTCACCGAGTTGGTGAGCCACTGCCTGTTCCGGGATCGCTTCGGCCGTCCGGGCAGGGGCAACGACAAGGGCAAGGTCGAGGGGCTGGTCAAGTTCGCCCGGTCCCACTTCATGACCCCGGCTCCGGAGGCGGCCTCGTTCGAGGCGCTGAACGCTGACCTGGAGCGCCGCTGCCGAGCTCGGCAGAACGAGTGCGCCGGGCGGCATCCCGAGAGCATCGGAACGCGGCTCATGGCCGATCGAGTGGTTCTGCGAGCCCTGCCGGCGGTGCCGCTGGAGCCGTGCGAGAAGAGGGCCGGGCGCGTCTCGTCGACCGCGCTGGTGCGCTATCGCGGCAACGACTACTCGGTGCCGACCACCTACGGCTTCCGGGACGTGCTGGTGAAGGGCTTCGTCGAGGAAGTCGTGATCCTGTGTGCGGGGGTCGAGATCGCCCGGCACCCGCGCAGCTACGGCAGCGGCGTTTTCGTCGCCGAACCTCTGCACTACCTCGCGCTGATCGAGACCAAGCCGAACGCCCTCGACCAAGCCGCGGCACTCCAGGGCTGGGATCTGCCCGAGGCGTTCCAGCACCTGCGCCACCTTCTGGAGGCGCGCATGGGCAACCGCGGCAAGCGCGAGTTCATCCAGGTGCTGCGCCTGATGGAGGCGATGCCGAAGGACCTCGTGGCCTGGGCCGTCACCGAGGCGATCCGGCTCGGGGCGATTGGCTTCGATGCGGTCAAGTTGATCGCGCTGGCCCGTCTCGAACGGCGGCCGCCTCGGCTCGACTTGTCGGCCTACCCGCATCTGCCCCGGCCTGCGGTGCGCGCGACGATGGCCGCCGACTACACGGTGCTGGTGCCGGAGGTGGCGGCATGAGCGTGAGCGGCGATGAGACGACACCGGGCGTCCTGCTCGCCCATCACCTCAAGCAGTTGAAGTTGCCGACGGTCCTGCGCGAGTACGACAAGGTCGCCCGGGACTGCGCCCGGAGCGGCCTCGACCACCCCCGCTATCTGCTGCGGCTGGTTGAGCTGGAACTGATCGACCGCGAACGGCGCATGGTCGAGCGCCGGATCCGGGCGGCACGCTTCCCGGCGGTGAAGAGCCTCGACACCTTCGACTTCGCCGCCATCCCGAGCCTGAACAAGATGCTCGTGCTGGAGCTGGCGCGCTGCGGCTACGTCCTCGGTCGGGAGAACGTCATCGCGCTCGGCAACTCCGGCACCGGCAAGACGCACATCGCCCTGGCTCTCGGACTGGCAGCCTGCCAGAAGGGCTTCTCGGTCACGTTCACCACGGCGGCCTCGCTGGTCAACCAGCTCATGGAGGCGCGTGACGAGCGCCGCCTGCTCCGGCTTCAGAGGGAGCTGGCCGCGGTGAAGTTGCTGATTGTCGATGAACTCGGCTACGTGCCGCTGTCGCCGACGGGGGCCGAGCTTTTGTTCGAGGTCCTGTCCCAGCGCTACGAGCGCGGCTCGACGGTGGTGACCTCGAACCTTCCGTTCGAGGACTGGACCTCGGTCCTGGGCTCGGAGCGGCTGACCGGTGCGCTGCTGGATCGGCTGACCCATCACGTCAGCATCCTGAGCCTGAACGGAGACAGCTACCGCCTCAGATCCTCCCGCAGCCGGCGGGGCCGCACAGACAGGGCGGAGCAAAACCAGGCCACCCTTGATGACCCTGATCCCGCGACGGGCGAGATCCGGCCAGCCTGACCTCACGATCCGCGACAAACGATGAAGAGGCCCGATCGGGCCCCTTCATCGTTCAGGCTGTCCGCAGTCCGTGGCCTGGTTTTACTCCGCCACGGCGGCCTAAAATTGGTCCGCCCTTTACAGATCTCGTCGCGACGCTGATGGAAGGCGTCGTGACCGGCTCGGGCATGGCACCTCTCCTCACGGTCAGGCCCTGCCCCGTCGAACTCGCCCCAGTAGAGTTCCACCTGCTCTGGCACAGGCGCTCGGACCGGCACCCGGCCCAGGCATGGCTGCGGGATCTCCTGGTGTCGTCGGCGCCCAGCGGCTGAGGGCGGCCTCTACCGGGAGCAGTAGGCTTGAAAAGACTCCACGAGGTGGTTGAACAGGGCGTCGATGCGGGCGCTGCGCCGGACGTCCTCGTGCGCCACGATCCAGGTGTCGAGGTCGAACACGACGCGGTCCGGTAGGACGCGCACGAGATCGCGCTCGCCGACCGGCACCTGCACCACGCCGATGCCGAGGCCGGCGCGGATCGCGGCGAGTTGTGCGGGATGGCTGTCGCTGCGCAGGGCGACGTGCAGCGGCCCGCCCGCCTCGCGTCCCAGGGCGTCCAGGATCGCGAGGTAGGCCGGCATGCGGTCGGGCCCGACCATGGCGTGCCGGGTAAGGTCCGTGACGGTCTCGGGAATGCCGTTCCGGTCGAGGTAGGCCGGCGACGCGAAGAACCCGAGCGGGATGCTGCCGACGTGGCGCGCCACGAGCGAGTTCTGGCTCGGCCGCGCCATGCGAACCGCCACGTCCGCCTCCTGGCCGGGTAGGTCGGTGTTGGTGTTGGTGAGGAGGAGTTCGACCGCGAGGCGCGGGTGGCGCTCTCGCAAAGCCGCCAGCATCGGCGGCACGACCTCGATGCCGACGAAGTCCGATACGCTGAGTCGGACCGGGCCGGCCACCTCGGACGCCGCTCCCTTCGCCTCGCGCCGGAACGCCTCGGACGCGTGAGCCATGCGCCGGACGTGCCCAACCAAGCCGAGCGCCTCGGGCGTCGGCGCCAGCCCGTTCACGCCGCGGACGAAGAGCGGTTGCCCGACGGCCCGCTCCAGCGCCTCGATCCGGTGCCGGACGGTGGGCTGGGTGAGGCCGAGGGCTCGCGCCGCGGCCGACAGGCTACCGGTGTCGAGCACCGCTCGGAAGGCGCGTTGATCGTCCCAGTCGCAATCCGCATTGCTCATCGAAATTCGATAGGCGGACCATCGAAGCTCGTCAATTTACCGGACCTCTCGTTCGACGCATCAACGCGGGGACGAACGGAGGAACAGGACGATGAGAACGGCTCTGGTGTTGGGGGCGACGGGCGGCGTCGGCGGTGCGGTGACCCGAGCGATGCTGGCGCGGGGGTGGCACGTCACTGCCTTGGTACGTGATCCGAGCCGAGCGGCGGCTGCCTGGAGCGCCCCGGTCGCACCGGGTTGGCAAGCTGGCGACGCCATGAACCGGGCGGACGTGGTTCGCGCCGCGGAAAGGACGAGCGTCATCGTCCACGCGGTGAACCCGCCCGGCTATCGCGGGTGGGATCGGCTAGTCCTGCCGATGCTCGACAACACGCTCGCGGCGGCGCAGGAGGCTGGCGCCCGGATCGTCCTGCCGGGCACGATCTACAACTACGACCCGACCCTCGCCCCGGTAATCGACGAGACGACCACGCAGCATCCGCGAGGGCGCAAGGGCGCGATCCGCGTCGAGATGGAGAAGCGCTTGGCGGAGGCCGCCCCGGAGGTGAGGAGTCTCGTCGTGCGAGCGGGCGATTTCTTCGGACCGGGGGCGGGCCAGAGTTGGTTCGCGCAGGCCCTGGCGAAGCCGCCGCTCACGCGCATCGTCAATCCCGCAACGCGGGACGTTGGCCATGCCTGGGCGTACCTGCCCGACCTCGCTGAGACCATCATCCACCTGCTGGAACTGCCTGCGGATCGCCTGCTGCCCTGCGAGCGGCTCCAGTTTCCCGGCCACTACGATGCCGATGGTCGCGCGATGGTTGCTGCAGTCCGCCGGGCTTCGGGTCGCACCGACCTGCCCGAGCGCCGATTCCCCTGGGCGCTGATGCGCGCGCTCGCACCGTTCGGTGGGTTCCCCCGAGAAGTCATGGAGGTCCGTCCGTTCTGGGCGCACGCGATGCGCCTCGACGGAAGTCGATTGATGGAACTCCTCGGCGACGTGCCGTGCACTTCGCTGGATACTGCGGTTGTCGACGCATTGAGAACTTGAGAGCTTCAGGATGCCCGCCTCACCATCACCTTATTCAGTTTATTTCAATGTCGTTCGATCTGGCGGCGAACAATCTCCGCTGGGCCCCCTTACCTTCGGTGAGCTTGAGCGCAATCGCCGGACGTCCGCTTTCTCCGGTCTGTAATATAAAGCGGAAGGGCGGCAAACCACCCGTCTCAGACAGGCAGAGGCGCAGGGCTACGTTGTTGGGCGCGCTGCTCGCGGGCGTAGTGAATTGGCGGTCTGCCGACATGACGGGCGAAGGCGGTGCTGAAGGTGCTGGCAGACCCGTAGCCCACGCGCTCGGCAACCTCCGCTACGCCGGCTCCCTCGCGACCGAGCAGATCCTTCGCCAGCGCGATGCGCCACGCCAGCAGATACGCCATCGGCGCGACGCCGACCTCGCGCCGAAACCGTTCGAAGAATGTCGAGCGCGACAGTCCCGCCTCTCGGGCCAGGGCCGCGACCGTCCAGGGAACGGTCGGTCGCTCGTGCATCCGGCGTAACGCGTTGGCCACGCGCTCGTCGGTAAGCCCGCGCAGGAGGCCTGAGGGCGCCGTCGGACCCGTGGTGGACCGAAGCGCCTCGATCAGAAGCACCTCCAGAAGCCGCGCCAGGACCACCTCGCGACCGGGCCTGTCGCCCCGCGTCTCCTCGTTCACCAAGCCGAGCAGCATCGCCAGTCGTCCGACGCCGCGCACATGGACGAACCGTGGCAGGAGCGACAGCAGCAGTTCCGTATCGTCGGAGGCGAAGGTGCAGTGCCCCACCAGCATGCGCAGGTCGGGCGGCACCTCGGCAGGACCGAGCCGGAACACGCCGGGGCCAACCTCGACGGGCGGTGGCGCCCGCCCCGCCGAAGGCGCGCCGAGGCTGGAGGCGGCGAAGGCGCTGGCGGCGGGGATCAGTACGAAGTCGCCGGCCGCGAGGACGATCTCCGCCTCGCCGTCGATCGCAAGGCGGCACGCCCCCTCCAGCACGGCGGCGTAGAACGGCTGGCCGTGGTCGTCGCGGCGCACGGTCCAGGCGCCGCCGGCCAGGACCAGCTTGGAGAACGAGGCGCTGGGCTGAAGCAGCCCGACCACCTGGGTGAGCGGATCGACCATTTCGGACGCTCGCCAATGAAATATGGACTTGCGCCCGTATCACGTCCGGCGGAGCACTCCTATCACCCCGTAGTGCGTCACACGGGAGGTCACCATGAACACGATCCTCATCACCGGCTGCTCATCCGGCTTCGGCCTGGAGACGGCGCGCCTGTTCCTCGACCGTGGCTGGCGGGTCGTCGCCACGATGCGGACGCCTCAGGCCGCCCTGCTCCCGGAGTCCGACCACCTCACCGTCCTGCCGCTCGACGTGACCGACGCCGACAGCATCGCCCGGACGGTTGCGGAGGCCGGGCCGCTCGATGTCCTGGTGAACAACGCGGGCGTCGGGCTGCTGAACGCCCTGGAAGGCCTGTCGATGGGGTCCGCCCGTGAGGTGTTCGAGACGAACACCCTCGGCACCATCGCCATGACCCAGGCCGTGCTGCCGCAGTTCCGGGAACGGGGCGCGGGGGTGATCGTCAACGTGACGTCGAGCGTGACCCTGCGGCCGCTGCCGCTGCTGGCGGTCTATACCGCGAGCAAGGCGGCGGTGAACGCCTTCACCGAGTCCCTCGCCCACGAACTCGTGCCATTCGGGGTGCGCGCCCATCTCGTCATTCCCGGCCGATCGCCGGAGACCGCGTTCGGGACCAACGCCCGCACCCGAACGGGGATGGATGTGCCCGAGGCCTATGGCGAACTGGCGGGTCAGGTCTTCGCGAACTTCCAGCAGGCGACGGAAGAGCTGACCCGGGCCTCGGACGTGGCCGAGGCGGTCTGGCGCGCGGCGACCGACCCGGCCTGCCCGATGCGCCTGCCGGCGGGCGCTGACGCGGTCGCCTGGGCGGCGGCCTGAAACGACCCCTCGAACGTCTGCTTCCGCCCCATGTTCGAGCGGAAGCGGACGAGCCGAGATCCACCCACCCCGGTCATTCAGAAGACCATGCCAGCGACTCGGGACCTGGCCGATAGCAGAACGACCGCTCCGGAAAAGGCTTGCCGCAGAAGCGGACGAGATCATGCGAACCCGGTCAAATATCCCGATGAGTCACCGTTTTGAAGGTCAGTCGCACAATGAGAGATTTCAGTCCCTGGTGCGATGCGCATGACTGGACAAGCTTGTACGACAGGGTGAGTTGACGCGCGCCTTCGACAGACGATGGCGCGTGGCGCCTAGCAGATTCCCAGACCACTTTCGCGCCCGGAGGGTCAGGCGATCCCCGCGATGGCGATGCCGAGGTTCTTCGGACCGCGCAGGGAAGCGCCGGCCCGGTAGGGCGGTGGATCGTCGAGGAGCCGCGGCGCGACGAGGCGTTGGCACAGGGTGACCAGGGCGATCTCGGCTTCGACACGCGCCAGCGGCGCGCCTACGCAGTAATGGAGGCCGCCGCCGAACCCGAAATGCTGGTTGTCGTTCCGGTCGGGATCGAACCGGTCCGGCTGCGTGAACCGCGCCGGATCGCGGTTTCCGGCCGCGAGCATCAGGACCACCGAGGATCCGGCCGGGATCGTCGCGCCCGCCACCTCGATGGCGCCGAGCGCCTTGCGGGTGCGGAAATGGACGGGGGGCTCGTGACGCAGGATCTCCTCGATCACGCAGGGCGCCCGCTTGGGGTCGGCCTTCAGCTTCTCGAGTTCGTCCGGATGTCGGAGCAGGGTGAGCATCCCGTTGCTGATGAGGTTCACGGTCGTCTCATCGCCCGCGACGAGGAGCAGGATCGCCGTGGAGATCAGGTCGATGTCGCCCATGGCTAGTCTGCCCCGGCCGCCGCGGGCGGCGAGGCCGCTGAGCATGTCGTCGGCCGGATGGCGGCGCTTCTCGCGGATCAGCCGGCGCATGTAGTCCGAGATCGCGTCGAAGGTGGCGGCGATCTCGCGCCGTCCCGCCTCGTCGTGGCGCGCGTCGGGCTCCAGGGCCGTCGCCATGCGTGTCGCCCAGGCATGGAATTGCCGCTCGTCGGCCTCGGGCACGCCGAGGAGCTCGCAGATGACGGCGACGGGCAGCGGACAGGACAGGTCGTCCACGAGGCAGACCGTGTCGCGGCCCCGGCACTTGTCGATCAAGGCATCCACGAGCGTCGCGACCTTGGCGTGGGAGTCGCGCACCCGGGCGATCGTGAACTCCTTCATCACGATGCCGCGCAGGGTGTCGTGGTCGGGCGGATCGCGGAAGATCAGCGGGCGGTGGGCATTGACCACGCGGTGCCGGATCGGGTTGAGGATCCAGTCCTTCGGGGGGTTGCCCGTGGCGGGCCGGCGCGACGGAGGTAGATCCTCGGAGCTGAGGCGCGGATCGAAGATCAGGCTCCGCAACGCCGCCTGGGTGCTGACGAGGTAGCTGCCATCCGCCTGCCGGGACACAGGTGTCTCGCGCATCCTGGCGTAGAGGGGATAGGGATCCGCCCGGTTCTTCGGGGCCAGCACCTGCGCGAAGAGCGTCTCGTCAGACATGGCTAGCCTCCGGCG
This sequence comes from Methylobacterium sp. XJLW, assembly GCF_003254375.1. Lineage (NCBI taxonomy): Bacteria > Pseudomonadati > Pseudomonadota > Alphaproteobacteria > Hyphomicrobiales > Methylobacteriaceae > Methylobacterium > Methylobacterium sp. XJLW. The sequence goes on from NZ_CP016429.1 coordinate 6,365,167, forward strand.
CCGGCGCGGCGCGATGGGCAGGGGGCCGCGCCGCGGGGAAGCCCGGCTTCAGCCGCTCGATTCGTGGCTGGTCGATGGCATCGGGAAACGGAGGAAAGCGCGCCCCGGCGGCGACGGCCTCGGCATAGGCGGGCAGCCAGCGCGCCTCGTCGAAGGAGACGGCGGCGATGCTGCGACCGGCCCTGACATACACGGCCAGGAACCGGTGCGAGGCCCGCGATCCCTGGACGAGCGCGAGTGCATCCGCCCCCGCGGTGTGGCCTGCGAGCTTGATGTTCAGGCCGAACTGTCTCGACCAGAAAGCCGGTAGATGCCGGTAGGGCTGCTGGGCGGAGGGGGCGGCCATCATGTTGGCTGCCGCGTGCCGGGCCTGGTCGACAGCGTTGCCCCAATGCTCCACCGTCATCGGACGATCATTGTAGAGCGGGTTCGGCCAGCGCGCGACGTCGCCGGCCGCGTAGATGTTGGGGTCGGGCTCTCCCGCGATAGAGATCGCGCGGCAGGCTCCGTCGCAGGTCAGGCCGCCCGCATCGGCGGCGAGGCCCGCCGCAGCGAGCCAGCCGGTGTCGCGTGTGGCGCCGCGGGCGACGATGACGAGATCCGTCTCGAGAACCTCTCCCCCGGCGAGGTGCGCGCGGCGGACCTGCCCGGCCTCGCCCGAGAGCGCGCGGACCATCGTCTTCGGGCGGAAATCGACCCCGGCGCCGCGCATCCGTTCGGCGAGGGTGGCACCGATCGTGGTTCCGAGCAGGCGGGCAAGCGGCGTCGGGTTGGGATCGACCAAAGTCACCGCCAGGCCGAGGTCGGCACCGTCTCCGGGCCATGTCCTCGCCCTCACGCCGGTGGCGATAAGAAGCTTCTCCTAGGGAAGCGTCGCGCCGTCGGCGAGGTGCAGCATCCGGCGCTCCCGGTCCAGCGCGACGGCGGCCCGGCCGAGCCGCCACTGCGCCTGCAACGGGGTGAGCTGTGGCAGCGCGGTCGCGTGGCGGGAAGCTCGCCCGCAAGGACGTGCTTGGACAGGGGAGGCCTGTCGTAGGGCCGATGCGGCTCGGCCCCGACCAGGATCAGGGGCCCATCATAGCCGCCGTCCCGCGGCGCCTCCGCCCCCCGCAGCCCGGCGAGGGAGGCGCCCACGCCGACGATGCCCGGTCGCTGTGCGCCGATCACGGTTCGCCCTCCTCGGAGAGGCCGGCGGGCTCGCTCTCAATGGCTCGGACGGGGCAGGCCTGCTGCGCCCGCTCGATCTGCGACCACTTCGCGTCCGGTGGCGCGGAATCGTAGAACAGGATCTCGTGACCGCGCAGCTCGAAATGCTCAGGGGCGGCGTAGCAGCACTGGGCGTAGCCCTGGCAGCGATTGAGATCGACGACGACACGCATTCAGGGCCTCCAAAAAACTGTGCGGATGACCGGCCGGCGCCGCGCAGGATCGCGAGCATGGCGAGCACGCCCAGGGCCTCGAAGCCCAGCATCGCGAGCTTCATGCCGGTGACGCCGTGCGAGACTTGGCCCACGGCGGCGAAGACCATCTGCGCCGCGAGCGGGTAGATCGTGGGCGCGTAGTACTTGCGGTTGATCAGCGGGTAGACCGCCGCATCGCGCAGCCGTTCAAGAGCCGGATCGGCCGGGATGTAGCGGTAGGGGTTGATCCCGGCGGCCTGGACCTGCCCGTCCCAGACGTAGCGGTAGATGTCGCTCGACAGGAACGGCGGCGCCGGCAGCAGCGCGGCCCGCATCGCCACGGCGAAGCCGAGGATCGTCCACAGGGCCGCGGGCGGCAGCCGCTCCCGCAGTACCAAGCGCACGGCGAGGAGGTAGATTCCGAGACCAACCGCGACCACGCCGACGAAGACGTCGGCGCGGGCCACGGAGCCGACCGTGTCGGCGCCCGGCACGTGGATCGCGAGCGCGCCGACATTCACGACGAGCAGCCCGAGGCCGAGAGCCGCGAGCCGGTGCGCGGGGCTGGCGAGAAGCCGGGTCATGCCGGGACGGCTTCCGAGGTCTCCGTGAGCCCCGCCAGGACCGCGCGCGTCGCCGGGGCCGCGTAGCCGGACGTATCGGCGCAGAGCTGCGCCAGCGAGGCCGCGTCGTCGACGTCGTACCAGGGGTCCAGCTCGACGAGAGCGAGGCCGATCTCGTGCGCCCGGGCGCGGGTGGCGGCCGCGACGGTGTCGGTGCTCCAGGCGATGTCGGCGAAGAGGCGGGCATGGGCCTGCTTGAGGCCTAAGATGTAGTAGCCGCCGTCTCTGCAGGCGCCGAGCACGGCCCTGTCCCCCGGCGCCAGCAGGATCCGGGCGGCCTGGACGAGGAGGCGCGTCGGCAGCGTCGGGATGTCGGCGCTGAGCACGCAAGCCGCTGCATGGCCCTCCGCGAGCATGCCTCTGACGGCCTGCAGCAGGCAGCGGCCGAAACCCTCGACTGCCGCCGGGGCCGGGATGTCGCCGTCCGCCGGGACGAGCTGTGTTCCGATGACCAGATGGGGGCTGACCAGCGCCTCGGCGCCGCGCGGCGCGTAGGCCGCGTAGGCGGCGATCGGCGCGGAGCGGGCCGCCTCCAGGATGTTGGCGGTCGTGTCGCGCAGGAAGGCACCGCTCAGGAGTGCGGCCTGGTCGGGCGTCAGCGGCAGGCACAGCCGCGTCTTGGAGCGGCTGCTGCGCGGCGCCTTGGCCATCACGCCGATCGCGCAGGTGGCGGACGATCCGGACGTCGGTCCTGGTGCCATCTCCAAGATTCCTCCGTGATCAATGGAAGGGCCGGACGATCCCGAGGCGGAGCGTCTCGTCCAATTGAACCGCGGTGGCCGAGCCCGGCGCGAAGGCCGGCAGCGCGCGCAGGCGTTCCGGCGTCAGGCCCATGAGGGCGACGTGCTCGCCGAGCAGCGCCACCGCTTCGACCGGCACGGCCACGAGCCGGGATCCGACCCCGGTTCAGGCGACCGGCTGGAGTCCGAGCCAGGTCAGCCCGAGGACGCCGTCGAGGCGCACGATCACATCGGTGCCGCCGTCGTCGCGGCGGACGAGCCCCGTCACGCGGCCGAGCACGGGCTGTGATTCCTCCGGCTGAAGCAGGAGGCGGCCGGGGAGATCGCCGACGCGCACAGGCTGGGGAAACCGGCCGGCCGCGCGACCCGCCATCTCGGGGGCGGTCATGCCGGGCTTCGGCATGTGGTCGGGGGCCGGCGAGGGACCGGCCGTCTGCGCCTGCGCCGGCCCGGCGAGGGCCAGCGTCAGCAGGACGACGCCCCGGGCGCACCGGATCGCGCGGGCACTCACAGGCCCGCGAACCAGTTGAAGCCGCGATTCTCCCAGTAGCCGCCGGGATAGGTGTTGGTCACCTCGATGGCCGTGATCCATTTGGGATTCTTGAAGCCGAGCTTGACCGCGGTGCGCAGGCGCAGCGGGTACCCGTAGGGGTCCGGCAGCTCCGCGCCGGCATAGCGGGTGGCGAGCAGCGTCTGCGGGTGCAGTGCGCTGGGCATGTCGATGCTGCTCGGATAGTTGTCGGCCGTCTTGAAGGCGACGTACTTGGCGGTGAGGTCGGCGCCGACGCGCTCCAAGAAGGCGCGGAGCGGCACGCCCGACCACTGCCCGATATAGTCCCAGCCCTCCACGCAGACGTGGCGGATGATGATCTCGCGCTCGGGCAATTCCGCGATCTGCCGACGCGTCCAGGGCCGCTTGTCGGAGATCGGCCCGGCGAGTTCGAGCCGCCACGCCGTGCCGTCGATCGGCTTCACGTCCTCGACGTCGTAGTAGGCGTTGAAGCGCGGCGGCTTCAGGACCTGGGAGGCGGGATATTCCGGCGCGAGCTTGCGGGGATCGAACAGGGCGGCCTGGACGCCGTCGTTGAAGTCGGAGACCGCGCGCAGCGCCCGGCCGACCGCGGTCGTGTCGGTCACGTCGCAGCCGGTGAGCATGGTGAGCGCGCCCAGCGTCAGGCCGCCGCGCAGGAGACCGCGCCGCTCGATCTGGCGGACCAGGGGGCGGTGGTCGTCGAGGATGCCGGGATCCGGCACCGTGCGGGGGCGGAACGGCGACCTCATCGCGCCGCCTCCCGGGCCATGGCCGGGAGGGCCGGCTGGCGGACCGGGCCGCCAGTCAGCATCGCCCTCAGCGTGCGCGGCACGAGCAGGGCGAGCACGACGTGGATGGCAAGGAAGCCCGCCAGCACCGCCATGCCGGCGAAGTGGACGAGGCGCGCGCCCTGGAAGCCGCCGAGCAGTGCGACGAGGCCGAAGAATTGGACCGGCTTCCAGATGGCCAGCCCGCTGACGACCTGGCTGATGCCGGCCAGGATGGCGACGATGTAGAGGATCTCCTGGACGGCGTTGTAGGTCGTCAGGTCCTCGTGCGCGAGCTTGAGCCGCAGCGTGTCGCGGACCGTCTGCACGATGTCGCTCGGGCGGATCGGCAGGAGGCGCTCGCGCAGGCGCCCGGTCGCGACGCCGTAGACGAGATAAGCGCCGCCATTGGCAACCAGCAGCCACATCGCGGCGAAGTGCCAAAGCAGGCTCTCGGCGGCCCAGGACCCAAGGCGGATCGCCTTGGGAAAGTACACGCCGTGAATAATGACGGAATCGTCGTAGATGCCCCAGCCGGAGCCGATCAGCACCACCATCGCCACGGCGTTCGTCCAGTGCATGATCCGCACCGGCTATGGGTGCAAGCGACGCCTGGATCTGATCGCGTTCATCTTCATGATAGCGGGCGCCCTTCGTGTTTTTTGATCCAATACGTGGTCGTAAATTGATGAATTATGGGATCGACAAGCCATATGTGAAAAGCCAACCGCCAAGTTGCCTGTCGTGATGACCTGGACCTTCCACAAAAGACGCTGAGATTAGTTCACCAGTAAGAGCGCACGGAGTGCCCATGTCCTGCGATATCCTTCCGCGTCTGTTCTCGACTTTGTCTGTGCAGGTCCATGCGTTCGCGTTCTGTGAGATCCAGACCGGGTGGCAGCTGGCGAAGAACGGCATGGCCGACGCGATTCTGGTCCATTACGTCCTTGCGGGCTCAGGAACGATCGTGGTCGAAGGTCAAGAAGCTCTACGTTTCGGGCCGAATTGCATGGTGATCCCACCGCGCGGCATGCGGCACTCAATTGGTTTCGTGGGAGCTACCCGAACGGTTACGGCCGAAGACGCACGCAGAGTTCTTCCGGATGGCCTTATTGCGTTGACGGCGGGTGATGGAAGACGGGACATTTTACTGGCCTGCGGCTCTATCGCGGCGCGATATGCCGGCGCGCTCGGTCTTTTCGACCGTCTGCACAACGCCTTGATTGAAGATTTATCCGGCAGCGACAGGCTGCGCCACGCCTTCGCTTTCATGATCGAGGAACTGGTCAATCCAAGTCTCGGTACGCAGGAAGTGACGAGTGCGCTGATGAAGCAGTGCCTGACAATCCTGCTTCGGATCCATCTGAAGGAGAAAGGCGCTGAATCGCCGATCTTCGAAGCGCTGCGCGATCCGAGACTGGTCCCGGCGATCGCGGCTGTCCTCGACGCGCCTGGGGCGCAGCATACGGTCGATAGCTTGGCTGCGCTCTGTGGAATGAGCCGCTCCGGTTTCGCCGAGCGCTTCTCCGCCACATTCGGCGAGGGTCCGATCGAGTATCTGCAGCGGGCGCGACTGCAACTGGCAGCCAAGCTGCTGACGTCCTCGCCCATGCCCGTGAAGGTCATCTCTGAGAGCGTCGGGTACGCCAGCCGCAGTTACTTCTCGCACGCCTTCAAGACCGCTTACGGGTGCGATCCGAGCGCCTACCGCGCTCAAGCCACGAGCCTGGTCAGATCCCTGGAGCCACAATCCGACCTCGGGATCGATGGCGCACGGCGGAAGTCCGAAAGACCCTGAGCGTGCATGCGGGTGGATGTCGTCCGCGTTGGACACGAGCACCGAGGGTATTGCCATCATCAACGCCGGATAGTCTCGCCAAAAACTTGCGATGGCGGAACCCGCACGGCGTGCGTTATCGTTCAAATCAGGTGCTGTGGCTCGAACTTGGTGGTTTCTGAAATTAAATCTGCATATAAGCGGCGCGTCGAAAAGACGGCCCGGATTTCCTCAGGGGCCTTCATTCGTAAAACGAAGGGCGGCCTTTCGGGGATGAGGACTCTTAAAAATCCTGATCTTCAGTAAGCACGGCTCGACCCGAGAAGCGGCGCCCATCAAGGCTGAGAAATCTTGAAATCAGGATCTGCCACGCCGATCGATGCTGCTCTTCGTCAACGTGGCACAGACGCTTGGCCTAGTTGGGTCGATGACCAGCCCCGATGAAAGAATGGTCTGCTCGGCGAAGACCAGCAAAGAGCGCGTCCGCGTACGGCTTGAGGCCTGCTGCCGAGTCGAGAACGGAGTCGCGCAGTCACTCCTGGCACCATCGAAACATCAGAGACGTGGATCTGCGGGTGCCATGTCCCGCCATTTAAGATGCGAAAGGATGTTCATGCCGTCGGTCCTAGCGCCTGGCACGCACAGCATCGCCGTGAACGGCGTAGCTCAACATTATCACGTCTCCGGCATGGGACCCTATTGCATCGCGCATGCCGGTGGCCCCGGCATAGACGCCAGCTACTTGCGATTGCCTCTGCTCGAAGAGAGCCTGACCATGGTGTATCTGGACCCGATCGGCACAGGATCGTCCGGACGCCTCGCGACCCATCCCCAGGGGTACAGCGTAGACCGCTTCTCCGAACAGCTGCTCGCGTTCATCGACGCGGCCGGTATCCCCGAACCTTACCTCCTCGGCCATTCGCACGGTGCCTTTGTGGTGCTGGAGGCAGCGCTCAAGCGGCCAGGAGGACTCAAAGGCCTGATCGTGTATGCGGGCGCTGCCTACACAGGCGGCGCCTTCATGGCCGATGCGAGCGCTGAGATCGCCGCCTTCGTGGCACGCCACGCGGGGACGGCGGAAGCCAAAGCGGTCGAGAGGGCCTGGGCCTCGATCCCCACCATCCGCACAGACGCGGCCTATACCGCGGCGCTGCGCGACCTCCTTCCGGCCTATATGTCGGACTTCCGGCGCTGGCCAGACATGCTCGCGACCCTGCAACGGCGGCTCCAGGCGACCCTGTTGGTCGGCGATGGCCAAGTCTTCGACGTTCGCGACCGTCTCGCCACCGTGCAGGTTCCGGCGCTCGTCGTCACCGGAACCGACGACTTCATTCTCGGCCCGCGCCACGCGGCGTTGCTGGCCGATCTGCTACCACAGGCGCAAATGAGAATCTTCGAGCAGAGCGGCCACTTCGCCCATATCGAGGAGGCCTGCGCCTTCGCGGAGGCCGTCCTTCGCTTCACGGGACGTCCGGGCCGAGCGTTGTCCGGTATATGACGGCCGTGCGCGCCTAAGATCCTCGACCTCAGGCGCTCCACCGAGGGGCTGCGTGGCTGTCTAGGGCAGCGGCACACCGGACAGCGTCGCGCACCGGTCCAGCAGAGCCTCCTGCAGCCCGACGCGACGGGTGCTGGGCTCCGGCGATTTTTCGCGCTGGTGATAGAAGTACCGGCCCGTGACACGGGTCGCTGGGTCGTCCCCGACCGCCAGCCATGCCTGGGTCACGGGCGCAGCGGCCATATCATCCGGCGCACCGGGGCCGCCCATACGGGTGGGTACCCAGCCCGGTTCGAGGGCGTTCGATCGCACCGCGGGCCAGTGTCGTGCCACGCCGAAAGCCAGCAGGACATTCAGGAACTTCGTTTCCGCGTAAGCCTGCGATCCGCTCCAGCGCCGTCTGGTCCATTGCAGATCGTCCATGTCCGGAATACCGCCTGGGTGCATGCCCGAGCTCAGGTAAACGAGGCGGTCTGGCCTCTCCATCAAAGCGGTGAGCAAGTAAGGCGCCAAGACGTTGATCGCGAAGAGATGGCTCAGACCATCCCGGGTCTCCAGCCGGCGCGCTTCGCGATAGCCGATGCCGACATTATGGATGACGGCGTCGAAGTGCCCGATCGCGTTGGCCTGCTCGGCCACGGATCGCATGCCGGCGATCGTGACGACATCGCCGATGTCGATCTGGGCCGCGTTCGGAAGCGCCCGTCGCGCGACCTCGCCACGATCGGTGTTCCGCGCATGCAGCACGACTTCATGGCCCTCGCGAGCCAGGCGCTGGCCCGCCATGAGCCCAAGGCCATCCCACGATCCGGTGATGAAGATACGGGCCATCGTCAGTCTTTCAGCAATGCTTCGGTCACGATCGGCGTTTGAGAGCGCTGCAACGCCGCGGCCGCCCGTAGATCGTGCGTCGCGAATCCCTGCTCGGGCAGCACCGCTCCAGGCGATGACGGGCTGCTCTGCGCGGCAACCGGAGCCGTTCCGGTCACCATCGCCGATATCCTCGGGTGGACGCTGCCTGCCGTGGTACGTGGGTGGCGCATGTCCGGTTCGCCTGGCAGTCAGTCGGTCACCAGGGAAGCGGATTGTTGAACCGGTCGACGTAGCGCAGACCGGCCAAGCCGCGGTTCGCCTCGATCATGTCGACCACGCGCGGGATGCTCTCCGCGACGGACAGAGCCGCATCGCCGCCGCCCATCTCGGTCCGCACCCAGCCGGGAGCGACGAGGAGCAGGGCGTGCCCGTCATCGAAGTGCTTCGCCGCATAGCCCTTCATGAGCATGTTGAGCGCGGCTTTGCTGGACGCGTAGAGCTGCCAGAAGCCGGTCGCGTGCGCGATGCTGCCGAGCTCGGAACTCATGATCCCGATGGTGCCGCCGGCCGGCACCAGATCCCGCAGGAGCTCGACCGCGCGCACGGGCGAGAAGGCGTTAGTCAGCATCATGTCGAGAAAGTCCGTCTCATGCGCGCTGACCGGGCTCGCCTCGATTTCGCGGGCGATGCCGGCATTGATGAACAGGACGTCGACGCGTCGACCGCTCAAGCGCTCGCGCAGCGCGCGGACCGAGCTTCCATCGTTGATGTCGACCGGCTGGATCTCAAGGCTGTCGGGAAAGCGGTTCGCGAGCGTCTCAAGTTGGTCGGAGCGGCCGCGTGCCGTTGCGATCACGCGCCACCCGCGCCCGAGCCACTCCTCCGCGAGGGCGAAGCCCAGTCCGCGCGAAGCGCCGACGACGAGCGCCGTGGACTGCCCTGTCATGAGAGCCTCCTCTGAATTGCCACGGCTCTATGTGGCGTAGAGTCGGGACAGGAATTAGCGTCGTTCTGTCAGATCATTCCGGACTCGGAGTCATGGAACGATGCCTTACGATGGCCGACTGCTCGCCGGCGTGACGGTTCTGATGGCTGTGGTCGAGGCCGGAACCATGACCCGAGCGGCCGAGGCCCTCGGGCTCACCCAGTCGGGTGTGGGACGCGCCATCCAGCGTCTGGAGACCCGCGTCGGTGTGCGGTTGCTCGATCGCACGACCCGGACCTTGCGGCTCACCGACGAGGGACGTCGCTTCTGGGAGCGGGTCGGCCCGCATCTCGACGGGATCGAGGAAGCCGCCCTGGAGGCGGCGGGCAGCGCGTCGACGGTGCGCGGGCGCCTGCGGGTGAATGTCGATCCGTTTTTCTCGCGCCTCGTCCTGTCGCGTGAGCTGACGCGCTTCCTCGCGCTCCATCGCGAGTTGCGGCTCGAACTGATCATGCGCGATCAGATCGGCGACCTCGTTGCCGACGGGTTCGATATGGCACTGCGGTTCGGGGATCCGCCGATGGCGGGCTTCACCGCGCGCAAGCTCCTGGAAACGCGGATCCTGACAGTCGCGGCGCCGGCGTACCTGGCTGCGCACGGCCGCCTCGCGCACCCGCGCGACCTTCACGACCACGCCTGCATCGACTTTCAGGATCCGCTGACGGGCCGCCCCTTCGCGTGGGAGTTCCGCCGCGGCGACGAGGTCGTTCCGGTGCGGCAGCCGGCGCGCCTGATGGTGTCGGACGTCGAGACGATGATCGGCGCCTGTTGCGAGGGCGCCGGGATCGCGCAGGTCATGCAGCTCGGCAGCCGGAACTTCGTCGCGAGCGGCAAGCTCGTCGAGATCTTCCCGGATTGGCCCGACGAGACCTTCCCCCTGTACGCGATCTACCCGTCGCGCCAGCATCGCGCCGCGAAGGTCCGCGCCTTCACCGAATGGTGCCTGCAGCTGGTCGGCGGCGACAACGAGCTCGATGCCGCCGCGACACGGTGAGCCGCGTCCGGGGCTACAGCGCCGCCCGACCGATCGAGGCACCGCCGTCGACGTAGAGTGTCTGCCCCGTCATGAACGCCGCCCCGTCCGACATCAGGAACGCGATGGCTGCCGCCATCTCCTCCGGCCGTCCGAAGCGGCCCATCGGCAACCCGGCGAGGTAGCGCGTCTCGCCCGGGCTGCCCGGCGGGTTGTTGGCCCGGAACAGCTCGGTCTCGGTCGGGCCCGGCGCCACCGCGTTGACGGTGATCCCGGTCGTTGCGAGCTCGAGCGCCCAGGAGCGGGTGAAGCTGACCAGCGCCGCCTTCGCGGCCGCGTAGGCCGTGCGCTCGACGCTGCCGAGGATGGTCAGGCTGGCGATGTTGACGACCCGGCCCCAGCCGCGCCGGCGCATGCCGGGCAGGGTCGCCTGCACGGCCTGAAGCGCCGGATGGAGGTTGACGCGCAGGACCTCGTCCAGCGCGGACATCTCAACGGCCTCAAGTCGCTGTGGCCGCACCAAGCCCACATTGTTGACCACGCCATCGAAGGCGAAGCGTCCGGTCAGGTCTGCAAGAACCGCGTCGGTCGCCGGACCGTCAGCGAGGTCCACCGGCACGAGCGTGCCGGGGAAATCGTCGAGGCCTCCGCGCGCAAGGCCGACGACGTGATGGCCGTCGCCAGCGAGACGGTGGGCCAGCGCCAGCCCGATGCCCTTGCTGGCACCGGTCACGAGAAAGGTTCGGGACATCCTGGATCTCCTTGCGGCCGTGTCTTGTCAGGCGGGAATGGAGGCGGCGCGGCGGAGCGCCGGCAGCATGTCCTCGGGCTCGGGGCGGCGGGTGTAGTCGGGGTTCACCTCGGCGTAGAGGATCACGCCGTCCTGCCCGACGACGAAGCGTCCGGGCATCGGCAGGGTCCAGCTCGCGTCGCCGTTGAACGCCGGCAGGTCGTTCTTCAGGCTCGTGTAGAGATCGACCAGGTAATCGGGCAGCGCGAAGCGCAGGCCGAACGCGGCCGCGACGGCGTTGTGCGGGTCCGACAGGATCGGGAATTCAAGGGCATTCTGGCGGACCGACTTCCGGCTGTTGGCCGCCGTCTGCGGCGAGAGGGCAACGAGGCTCGCCCCGAGCTTCTCGAATTGTGACAGCGCCTCCTGAAGCGCCCGGAGCTCCGTGTTGCAGTAGGGGCACCACACGCCGCGGTAAAAGCTGATCACGAGCGGCCCGCGCGCCAGCAGGGCGTCGGAGGAGACGGGCTGCCCCTCCGGGTCGTTGAGCGCGAACGCCGGCGCCCGGTCGCCGGCCCGGAGGGCACGGGTCGCGGCGCCGGTGGCGATCAGTTCCGCGGTGGCCCGGTGCATCGTCCGGATCACCGAGGGCGGGACGTTGTAGGGGGGCTTGCCGGCCTCGAAATCGGCTTTGAACGCGTCGAGCTTGGATTGCAGGGTCATGGGTTTGTGCCTCGTGCGACAGGCTGGCGAGCTGGCTTGCGCTGCTGGCTTGCGGGAATGGACCGGCCCGGGGCGAGTCCGGTGGCGTGCGACCGGTCAGGCCTGCGGCACGAGCGCGTTCACCCGCTCGATCGCGCGTTGGACAGCGGGACGCGCGGCCATCGCGTCGTACCAGCGGGCGACATGCGGCGTGTTCTCGAAGCTCACGCCCGCGAACTCTCGTCGCCAGAGCCAGCCGAAATGGGCGATGTCGGCCACCGTGAAGGCGTCGCCGGCGACGTAGCGGCGTTCGGCTAGGACCCCGTCGAGTACACCGAGCGTCCGGTTCGCCTCCGCCGAGAAGCGGGCGATGGCGAGCGGCTGCGGCTCGGCGGCCTGGCGTTGGAAGAAGCCCGCCTGCCCGAAGGCCGGGCCGAGCCCGGAGGCGTGGAAGAACAGCTGCTCGAACATGCGCGCCCGGCCTTCGCCGTGCGGCGGCATCAGGCGGCCGCTCGTCTCGGCGAGGTAGACCAGGATCGCAGCGGACTCGGTCAGGACCAGCCGGCCATCGGCCGCCGCCGGATCGATCAGTACCGGCACCTTCGCGTTCGCGTTCAGCGCCAGGAATTCGGGCGCCTTCTGCTCACCCTGACGTACGTTCACGCCGTGGAGGCGGTACGGGAGGCCGAGTTCCTCCAGCGCGATGAGGACCTTGATGCTGTTGGGCGTGGCAAAAGCGTAGACCTCGAACATGTTCACTTGGCTCCGGCGGGACCACTGCGCCGATGCGGTGGTGACGGCCGGATTGATGCCCCTCCCCCGATGGACAGGGCAGAAGGCCCGAGGCGATAACGCTCATTCCAGGGAGGCATGGCGTGGACCGGTATCAGGCGATGGCCACCTTCGTGCAGGTCGTGGAATCGGGCTCCTTCTCGGGGGCCGCCCGACTCCTGAATGTCGGCCAGCCCGCCGTCTCCAAGACGATCGCGCAGTTGGAGAACCGGCTGCAGGTCAGCCTGCTCGTCCGCTCGACGCACGGCCTGAGCCCCACGGAGGCGGGCCTGCGCTTCTACGAGCGGGCGCGGGCGGCCATCGCGGAGGCGGACGAGGCCGAGCGCGCCGCCCGCGGCGCGGGGGCCGGTCTCTCGGGACGGCTGCGCGTCTCGGCGGCGACCACCTTCGCCCGGCTCCACGTGGTGCCGATGCTGCCGCGCTTCCTCGCCGAGCACCCGGACCTCGACATCGAGATCGTCCTCGACGACCGGGTGATCGACCTCGTCGGCGAGGGGATCGACCTGTCCCTGCGCATGGGGACTTTGCCGGACTCGGCCGCCGTCGCACGCAAGCTCGCCACCGGGGGCCGTTCGGTGCTCGCCACGCCCGCCTATCTGGCCCGCGCGGGCGAACCGCGCAGTCCCGCGGACCTCGCCGGGCACGAGGCGGTGGTCTACAGCCGGCAGCCCGATGCCTGGTCCTTCACCCGGGACGGCGCCGAGATCTCGGTTGCGGTGCATGGCCGCGTCCGGGTCAGCGCGGCCGAAGGCCTGCGTGCGGCCGTGCTGGCCGATATCGGGCTCACCATCGCGTCGGACTGGATGTTCGCCCCCGAACTGGAGAGCGGCGCGGTCCGGCGGCTGCTGCAGCCCTGGGCGTTGCCTATGATCGATCTCTGGGCGGTCTTCCCCACCGGCCGCATGGCCAGCGCCAAGGCGCGGCTCTTCGCCGGCTTCGTCGAGGCGGTGATGGCCGAGATGCGGGAGCCCCATTCCGCGACGGCATAAGTCTTATCGCTGCGCGCCGTCATCCGTCGCCGGGCGGTGCCGTCTACCTCGTCCTCACGCCGACCAACGGGGCCGGCCACCACGAGGACAGCACCGATGGCCCGTTTCGAGACCTACCGCGACGCGTTCCCCAACGCCCGCCTGACCCGGAAGCCGAACGGCGTGCTGGAGGTCATGCTCCACACCGAGGGCGGCAAGCTCGTCTTCAACGGTCACACCCACGAGCAGTTCGTCGACCTGTTCCACGCGATCGGCGAGGACCGCGACAACCGGGCGGTGATCCTGACCGGTGCGGGGGACGCCTTCATGGACGCGATCAGCCCCGAGGGCTTCGATTTCTTCACGCCGCAGGGCTACGACAAGATCCTGCGGGAGGGCCGCAAGGTGCTCAGCAACATCCTCGACATCGAGGTGCCGATGATCACCGCGCTCAACGGCCCGGTCCTGCTTCACAGCGAATACGCGCTGCTCACCGACATCGTGCTGGCCACGCCCGAGACGGTGTTCCAGGACAAGCCGCATTTCGAGTTCGGGATCGTGCCGGGCGACGGCATGCACATCCTGTGGCCTGAGGTGATCGGTTCGATCCGCGGGCGATACTTCCTGCTGACGCGGCAGGTGCTGGATGCCCAGACGGCCAAGGATTGGGGCGTGGTCAACGAGATCGTGCCGCAAGACCGGCTGCTGGCCAGGGCGCACGAGATCGCGGACGGGATCGCAGCTCTGCCGCCGCTCACCGGCCGGTACACGCGGATCGCGCTCACGCAGCGCCTGCGCCGGCTCGTCGAGGAGGGCACCGGCTACGGCCTCGCCCTGGAGGGCATCAGCGCCGCCGACGTGGCCCGGACCATGGCCGCCCAGAACTGAGTGAGCGCCCGATCCGAACCATCGCACGGCGTGTCAGGCCCGCGAGGATGGCCTGGCGCGCCGGAGGCTCAGAAGTAGGCCCGGATCTCTCGGGCGATGTCGTCCCCGTTCGTCTCCAGCGCAAAGTGGCCGGTGTCGAGGAAGCGGACCCGTGCGTCCGGGATATCGCGCTTGAACGCCTCGGCTCCGGGCGGGATGAAGAAGGGGTCGTTGCGTCCCCAGACAGCGAGGAGCCTCGGGCGGCGCTCTCGGAAGAAGGCCTGGATCAGCGGGTAGCGTTCCAGGTTGCGCTTGTAGTCGAGCTTGAGCTTGACTTGGCGGTCCGCATTGCCCGGTCGCGCCAGAATGGCGGCGTCGAGCGTGTACGACTCGGGCTCAATGACCGACGGGTCGGGCACCCCGTGGAAGTAGGGTGCCTTGACGCCGTCGAGGGTCATGCGGGCTCGGATGGCCTCCACGGCGGCCTCGTTCGGCTTTTCCCAATAGGTCCTGAGAGGCGCCCAGGCCGCCTCGCCGAGCCCCTCCAGATAGGCGTTGCCGTTCTGGGACACGATGCCGGCGATGCGGTCGGGATGCGCGAGCGCCAGGTCCCAACCCACCGGAGCCCCGTAGTCGAACGTGTAGAGGCGGTAGCGCCGGAGGCCGAGGACGTCGACGAAGGCCTTGATCGTTCGCGACAGCGACGCGAAGTCGTAGACGTAGCCGCGGTCGTCCGGGACCACCGTGAAACCGAAGGATGGGAGATCCGGCGCGATCAGGCGAAACCGGTCCGCGAGCCTCGGCATGAGATGGCGGAAGTAGAAAGACGAATTCGCGAAGCCGTGCAGCAGCAGGAACACCGGGGCGTCGGGCCGGCCGGCCTCGCGATAGAAGACGTCCACGCCGTCGGCCCGAACCGTGCCGTGGCGGACCTCTGCGACCTCGGCGGGCCGCGTTTCCGCCGCGACGGCGCCGACCGGGCCTAAGCCTGCCGCCATGACGCTGCCGGCGAGAAGACACCGCCGCGTCGTCCTGGCAGGCCCGTCTTGGAATGCCTTGTCCTGTCTCATCGCTCCACTCGCATATGTGCGGGCCGGGGAACGTCCGGATTGCGCGCCTCGCGACCGCGAATGTCGCGCACGTCGAGGCGGATGCACCGGCCTTCGCCGCGAGCCCTCCGACCGTGCCGCGGCGTTCAGGCTCGGGACCGGACAGTGTGATCACGATGAACTCTCTCGGCACTCACTAGAACACAGAGTTTGCGAAACTCAGCCTTACGGATTTCGAGAGGGAGATGGCCCGGCCTTTTCTTACCCGGCGGACGCTCGTCCCAAGCCCGCGGGCGCATCGGCCTTCATGGGGGTGGGATAACGGCACCCAGGGACGCGCGAATGCGCGGCGTCGCGAAGTCGAGGAATGACCGCAGCTTGAGCGGGAGGCGTCCGTGGCCGACATGGACGACGCTGACCGGGACCGGATCAAGCTCGAACGACCGCAGGACGAGAACTTGGCTCCCGGCGGCGACCAGAGGGGCGGCCTGGTACGACAGCACCTGCGTGAGGCCGACGCCGGCCGCCGCGGCGTCGAGAGCGGCCTCGGCCGTGTTGACCTGCAGACGCGACCGCACCCGGACCACTTGGACGGCCTTCCGGTCGGACGTGGCGAAGTGCCAGGCCGGGCCGGCGGCCAGGTCGCTGAAGGTCACGCACGGGATCTCGGCGAGGTCGGATAGCGTGTGGGGCGTCCCGTGGGCGGCGAGGAAGTCCGGACTGCCGCAGACCACGCGGGTGACCGTGCCCAGCCGCGCCGTTACCAAGTCGCTGTCCGGCAGGTGCGAGATGCGGACCGCCAGGTCCACGTGATCCTCCACGAGGTCCAGGGCCCGGTCGGTGAGGATCAGGCGCACGGTGATGTCCGGGAACCGGGACAGGAACGCCGAGACCACCGGCAGGACGTGCAGCCGCCCGAAAACCAGCGGGGCCGTCATCGTCAACGCGCCGCGGGGCTCGGTGTACTCGCCCCTGACCGCCCGCTCGGTCTCCTCGACCTCGCCGAGCAAGCGTCGGCACGCCTCGATGTAGGCGGCTCCCGCGTCGGTCGGGGTGAGCTTGCGCGTCGTGCGGACCAGGAGCCTCGCGCCGAGATGGGCTTCCAGGTCCGCGATCTTGCGGCTGACGCTCGGCAGGGGGATGCCGAGCCGGCGTCCGGCGGCCGACAGGCTCCCGGCCTCCACGGCAGCGACCAGCAGGCTCATGGCCTCCAACCGGTCCATCGCACCCTCTCGTTTTCGGCAACGGTCACTCTCGGAGTGGTCAGATTATCCCGCAGAGTGCAAGTCGGTACCCATGCCTCACCGACGGCGTGCAGCACGGGCTGCATCGCCGGCACCGGAGGGCGAACGATGACTCAGACCACCTACCGCACCGTCGACGTCGACGGCCTCAAGGTTTTCTACCGGGAGGCCGGCGACTCTGCGAAGCCGACGCTCCTGCTGCTGCACGGCTTCCCCTCGTCCGGCCACATGTTCCGCAACCTGATTCCGCTGCTCGCGGACCGCTTCCACCTCGTCGCCCCCGACCTGCCGGGATTCGGCCTGTCCGAGATCAAGCCGCGCGCCGCCTTTACCTACACCTTCGACGCGCTGGCGAAGGTCATCGGCCGCTTCACGGAGGTCATCGAATTGAAGACCTACGCGCTCTACGTCTTCGACTACGGCGCGCCCACCGGCTTCCGGGTCGCAATGGCGCATCCCGAGCGAGTGACCGCCATCGTCTCGCAGAACGGCAACGCCTATGAGGAAGGACTGAGCGAGGGCTGGAACCCGATTCAGCGTTACTGGCGGGACCAGTGCGACGCCAACCGGCAGGCGCTGCGCGAATTGCTCACCCCGGCCTCGATCCGCTGGCAATACGAGCACGGCGTTCCGGACACCTCGCTGGTCTCGCCGGACGGGAGCGCCCTCGACGCGTGGTACATCCAGCGGCCGGAGGTCGACGAGATCCAGCTCGACCTGTTCGGCAACTATGCCAGCAACGTGGCGCTCTACCCCGCCTTCCAGGCCTACTTCCGCACGCACCGCCCGCGGCTTCTGGCGATCTGGGGGCGGAACGACCCGTTCTTCCTGCCAGCCGGTGCGGAGGCGTACCGGCGCGATATCCCGGATGCCCAGATCCGGTTCCTCGATACGGGGCATTTCGCCCTGGAAACGCATACCAACGAAATCGCCGAGGCTGTCACGGAATTCCTCAAGGCCTGAAGCGGAGATTGCTAAGGGCCCGCGACAGCCTGAATGACGGAAGGTATAGAAGGGCCGGCCGACCCTGACGGGGCGGCCGCTCTTTCAAAACCTGCTTGATGCAGCAGGAAGCCATGAGAGACTTCCGCTTTCAAGCGACGTCCGATGGCCGGGGAATGTCCGGTGTGGGTGCCAAGCCGAACGTCCGGTTCTGTGCGCGCTGGCGATCCGGCGTGGCGTAGTCTGGCCGTAAGCGGCTGGTCCACTTTGGAGAAGCTTGCAGGGGATGATCCGCCCCCAATGAAGTGGTCCGCCCTGAGGTATGGCTTTCGGGCCAGTGCGAGGACGGACAGATGGGAACGAAGCGGCGCAAGCCGGAGGACGTTGTCGCCGAGCTGCGGCAGATGGATGTGCTGGTCTCGCAGGGCCAGAGCGTCGGGGACGCGATCCGCACGACCGGCGTGACGGAGGTGACGTACTATCGCTGGCGCAAGGGGTACGGCGGCCTGAAGAGCGACCAGGTCCGGCGCATGAAGGACTTGGAGACCGAGAACCAGGGGCTCCGGAAAGTGATCGCGGATCTCAGGCTCGACACGCTGATCCTGCAGGAGGCTGTCCGGGGAAACTGACCAGCCCCGCGCGCCGACGCGCCTGCATTGAGCTTGTGATGGACGTCCTGGACGTCTCTGAGCCCCGCGCGTGCCGTGCGCTCGGTCAGCAACGGTCGACGCAGCACAAGGTGCCGCGGGGCAGAGACGATGAGGCGGCGCTGACCGCCGATCTCGTGGAGCTGGCGCGCCGGTACGGGCGCTCCGGCTACGAGAGCGTCCATGCACGCCAAACCCGCTCGCTGCGGTTTTGTCCCGCGCTCTAAGAGCCGGTCTCGTTCGCCCAGCTACGCCGGATCGCCGACGGCGACGACCTGCTGCGGCTCATGATCGAGACGCGGAAGGATCAAGCCGCGCGGATGAAGTGGGCCATCACCGCCTTCTTCGCCAAACCGGACGGCGTCCTCCCCTGGACCGACTGGCTGCGCATAGGCCTGGAGGACGTGCTCGTCCTCGACGCCTGGACCACCTTCAAGCAGCACTCCCGCGCGGGCGACCTCCTGGCCCTGAAGCCGATCGACGGCGCCCCCATCAAGCCGATCCTCGGCGAGGACGGCCGCCTGCCGACGCCCTGGGTGCAGGGCGGCGAGATTGTCTGGCCCGAGGCCAACCAGCAGATCCTCAAGGGTCTCGGCCTGTCCTTCGGCGCCGGCATCGCGGTCGGCTTCTCCGGGGCGCAGGGCCGCACCGACGCCACCGCCCTCAGGGCCGCGAACAAGGCGGGCGTCAGCCTCGCTCTGACGTAGCCGCGCCCCCTCCACCCGGACCCCCGTGAGGCCGACATGACCGCTCCCCTCGTGCGGGCGACCTTCTTCGCGCGGCTGCGCGCGACGGGGTTGCTCGGCGCCACCCTCGCGCAGACCGAGGTCGACGGGCTGACCGGCCTCCTCGACGCCTGGGAGCGCCTGGGCTGGCCCGGCGATCTCCGCCACGTCGCCTACACCCTGGCCACCGCCTGGCACGAATGCCGGCTGAACCTGTCGATCCGCGAGGACGGTCTCGGCCGCGGGCATCCCTACGGCGTGCCGGTGGACGGCCGGGTCTATTACGGCCGCGGCGCCAGCCAGCTCACCTGGCTCGACAATTACCGGCGGTTCGGCCGGCGGCTCGGCCTCGACCTCGTCGGCGATCCGGACCTGGCGCTCGTGCCGGAGACGAGCGCGGCGATCCTGATCGTCGGCGCGCGCGACGGCCTGTTCCGCCCCGGCCATACCCTCGCGCGCTACTTCGACGGCGGCACCGACGATCCGGAGGGTGCGCGGGCCATCGTCAACGGCGACGGCGCGCGGAACGGCGCGCGGATCGCGGGCTATCACGCCGTCTTCCTCGCCTGCCTCCGGGCGGCGTGCGCCGCCGCGGCCCCGCCGGCCGCCCCGGCCCCGCCATCGACCGCCTGGTGGCCGCGCCTGCGCGAGGCCGTCCGCCGCAACATGCAGAAGGGGGCCTGACCATGGGGTTCCTCGCCCTCCTGCCGGCGCTGCTCGGCGCGCTCGGTCCGATCCTCCAGAAGGTTCTGCCCGACGAGGGCCAGCGGCTCCAGGTCCAGCTGGAGCTGCAGAAGGCCCTGATCGAGCAGCAGGACGATCTCGGCCGGGCCATGGCCGAGGTGATGAAGGCGGATGCGGGGTCCGAGAGCCCGCTCGCCCGCAACGCCCGGCCGATCACCGTGCTGTGGGCGCTGGCGATGATCACCTGGGTGGGCGTGGTGGCGCCGATGCTCGGCCTGCAGGTCGAGGTGGTGGCGGCGCTGAAGGGCGTGCCGGCGGAGCTGTGGTCGCTGCTCACCGTCGGGATCGGCGCCTACATGCTGGCCCGCTCGGTCGACAAGATCGTGCCGCAGGTGATCGGGTCGAAGAGTTGAGCCCCGGGGCCGCGGGCGCGCCTCGATGACGGACGAGACACCGCCCCGGGTCCGGACGGCTCGGACGGGCCGCGGCGAGCGAAGGACCGGACCCATGGCCGACCATCTGCCCGAATGGATCGGGCGCCTGATCGAGCGCGTCGAGACCACCGGCCGGCAGATGGATGCGCTCGGGGGCAAGCTCGACCGGATGGACGAGAAGCTGGAGGGTGTGGCCTACCGGCGGGACATCGAGCACTTCGTGGCACGCGACGAGATCGAGCGGCGGATCGACGAGGCGGTGGACGGGGCGAAGGCCGAGGCCGCCAAGGGGCTGGCCGAAATCGCCGGGCAGGTGCGGGATCTGCGCAAGATCGGCTGGGTGCTGGCCTCGGCGGCGCTGCTGGCCTTCGGGGGGATCGTGCTGGCGAAGATTGGGTTGGCAGGGCGGTGAGCTGTGCGAGCTGATTCAACCTGATGACCGGCGTGGATTTTGAGCCCCGACACGCCTCGTAGAGACTACCATCAGCCCCACCGGCACCGCCCAGCGGGGCTTTTTCGCGGGCGCCATGATGTCTTGATCGACGCGTATCAGCGCCGAGACATGCATTCCCGCATGAAGGCGCCGCGTTGCGACATAGTATATCGATTGAATGCAGCCGATCCTTTTCCGGGGTTGCGCGAGTAGAGGCCCTTCAGCACTGCCTCAGACAAACAGCGTTCCCGCTTCTCATTCACCTGAGCCACCGCTGAGGCTGCTGTCGTGGCCAGAGCACCGAGAATGATCACAGCTCTGATCATGGTCCACTCTTTGATTTCGAAGGCAAAGCGCGGGCTCGCGACGAGACAGCTACGCACTCCGACAATTTGTGCCCGATCTTGCGTTATCGGCAAACGACGCGAAAATTCGCGTCGCGTACTGGCTCGGCCTACAAGGCTGAAATCAGTGGCTCTCAGCCCCATGAAAGCATCGGAGCGGGGACTGGTCTGGCCGTACAATCTCAGCGAGGATTCGTCACCGAAGGCGGATTGCCATCCGTCCGGAAAGACGCCTCGAATTGCCCGTTGGACGTATCAGCTCGACACTGAACGATTCCCGGCTTTCGATAAGGGTTGGTGAAGCGGCACGATCCGACTGCGTTCGCCCGATCGGTTTTGCCGCCGTACCCGAAAATGACGCCATCGATCGGCTGCACGGCCGTGTCGGGATCCGGCTTCACCTGCTTGTCGCCGAGGCCTGTGAAGGTCAGCGCCGCGCCGGTGTCAGTCACGAAGTAGAAGCCGACCCGGCCATTCCGGTAAATCGTATTCAGGAGTTTGCCGCTGCACTCACGCGTGCGATCCGTACCGCCGATGACGAGCCGATCACAGGCGCCATTTGCGATCGCCATCGTTGGTATCTCAGCCTGACGAGGCGCTGCTTGTGCGCCGCTGACAGCGGCGATCATAGCGAGGGCGATGTGAAGAGTGCGCATCAGATTGCCTTGGCGTGGAACCAGAGTCCCATGCTGCTCAGGTTTTGCATTATAAACTCGACATCATCGGTCTTGATCCTGGTCTCCTTGGAGACGTCGAGAACCTTCATCATGGCGCTCAGGATGCTGCCGCGATTGTCTTTCGAAAGGCTTGGCGCGACCGACATGATGAGGACGACGTAGGACAGCAGGCAACTCGCGGCCTTCTTGGGATCACCTCCAGCGGCGCAGATGAGCGTTACCTCGTCGGCAGGACCGCGCACTTTCGAGCCGCCCACCATCAAGACGGCGAAATCGCCGACCTCGTAGGTGCAAATCGCTCGAGCCTGCTCGCCGCAATCCTTTTGCTTGATATTTACGCGCTCGCCAACGGTTCTGTACTGGCTGGTGAATGTCGAGACAAAATCGTTAGTTCTGAACGAGAAATCCGAGGCCCTTGTCGCTGATGGCATCAGGATGAGGGCGGACGCACCGGCTACGGCTGCACGAACTACAGAGCGGGTCACGCGACATTCTCCAAGGCACTAGAGATTGCCGCTCTCGCGTTGTGGTTGTCTAGGTGTGCGCCAGCTGTAACCGGGGGATAGCGCTCTGCAGGCCGTGATGAGAGCCGATCAGCCGCGCGGTGCCCACCAGCTCGTCGCGCGGATTTGTCTCGAAACCGCCTTGGCTTCTTGGATTTCGAACCAACGCTCAAGCGAAAGCGTTTATCAGCCTTCTACCTAAAGGAAGGTTTTCATGCGCCATCAAGTTCTCGCAGCCGCTGCTGCTTTCAGCCTCCTCGCAGGCGGGGCCTCCGCGCAGGCTCCCGCGGCGACTCCCGTGGCGCCCTCCGCTCCTGGCGCTTCGGGCGTGGTTGCGCCGCAGAACAGCACGACTGGTAGCAATGGCGCCGTGACGACTTCGCCGACCGGGCAGCCGGCCGACACGATGTCGAACAGCTCGTCCTCCGCCGGGAATGCCAATCAGCCAGAGCGCGCCGTTCCTCAGGGCGGCGGCGGTGGCGGCAGCAGCAGGTAGCCGCTCATCGCCATCATCTGCGTGCGTTTTCTTCAGCCCCGCCGGCATTGCCGCGCGGGGCGTTCTCACAGTCTGCTCTGCTCTTCGAATGCGCTCTAATTGCAGGTCAACTTCCGGCCTTCGGCCATCCCGACCTTGCGGTAGTGTTCCAGACCCGACTTGATCGCTCGGCCAATGACCGCTCGGCGCACGTCCGGATTGCAGCGCAGATACTCTTCCTCGTTGAACGCGTAGTCGCCACGCCCGCCCCGGGAGCCTCGGTCGTAATCCCGATCGTAATCGCGGCGGTCACGGTCGCCGTAGCCGCGATCTCCGTAGCCGCGATCTCCGTAGCCTCTGTCACGGGGCCCGTAGTCGCCGCGATCGTAGCCGTAATCGCGTCCGCCGTATGGCTGCGCGAAGGCCGGAGCGGCTCCACTGAGTAGCGCCAGGCCAAGGACGGTCGCTGAGATCACCTTCATGTCGTGCTCTCCGTTGTTGCGGGGCGTGAACGCTTTCAACGGTGGGTGGTTCGATTTGCCTGAGCGGATGCCGCTCCCTCGCTCTCCGATTCACTGACGTCAGCGGGGCTTTCCTTTCCCTGCGTCCCGCCTAGCCTCGGTGCGAGGTTTGGCTGAACTTCCCCCCTTTCGGTGCCCGACCTGAGAAGCCCGCCCGGCGCGCCGGCGCGGGCTTTTTCCTGCGCGGAATCCCGGCGCGGGATTGGTCGGCAGCCGGCACGAGCACGGCTCGGTAACCGGTGCTCGCCATCTTACCGCCGAGCCGCGTTGCGTATCGGCTCGGCTCACACGCTGATGAGATCGGACGCTCCCCCGCCCCGTGAGCAGATCGGGGCGGGGCCGAGCGGGTCTCGCACCCGCAAACGCAGACGTTCACGTTGCCCCGGGCACCCTGGTTTCGGCCGGGGCGCCGCTCGCCGATTCAGGCGCGGGAACCGTGCCGCCGCGTGCGCGTAGACCAATCCCCAAGCGTAGACTCTCTCGAACCGCCCGGCTCCGGCCGCGGCGGTTTTTTCGTGTCCGGCGTCTGCCAGCCGGCCATATCCCTCGAATGCGCCGACCCCGCCGGCCCGCCGCACGGGGCTTTTTCTCGTGCTCAGACGATCACGGCCTCAGCCGTCATATCGGCGCGCGCCGTCTCGGGCAGCTCCTCGAAGCCGTGATAACCGGCGGCCTGGGCGGCGACTTCCAATGCCCGATCCGCTGTGTCGGCCTGTCCCGTCCAGAGGACCGCGCGCGTGCTGTTCTGCCTCACCTGGAAGATCGTCATGCTTACCTCCCGTGCCGTCGATCGTGCGTCGACTGGCAAAGGCAGGATCACCCGGACCTGTTCCGCCCGCAATAGGGTGTCGCCCTGTCCCTTCGGACATCTGCCCGCCGGGTTCGCCGGCGCGGGCTCTTTCGTGCTCGGAATTCCTGTGCGGGACCATCCTCCGGCCGACACCGAACGGCCCGGTAACCGCCGCCGGGCATCCAGCATCACGAGCCGCGTTGCGTATCGGCTCGGCTGGGCCGCGCCGCAGCTCTTCGGCGTCCATCCGGAGCACGGCGTCCTGCGCGTGACGTAGGCCGGCGCCCTGATGGTCAACGCTAGCCGGACCGTCGGCGTCGAGCCCAACCGGATCGTGTTCGACCGGTTCTCCGGCTACCCGACCAAGCCGGGTCAGACCTGGGGACCGCCGGTCCGGGATTTCGCCGCCAAGCGGCGCGGCTGACGCTCAGCCCTGCAGGCTCTCGGCGAAGTCGTCCGGCACCTCGCCCCACTGGCCGAGGATCGTGACGCCCTCCAGCTCGCCGGTCTCGTCGTCGGCCACCACCTTCAGCGCCGCCGCACCCGGCATCCGCCTAGCCAGGGTCTCGGCCTTCTTCAGCGCGCCGCTCTCCGTCTGCGCCGGCTCCTGGCGGGCCGGGCGCAGGCGCTTGCGGTGGATCTCGAACGGCTGCACCACGAAGCTGGTCGTCATCGCCATGGTGCGGCTCCCGTCCTTACGCCGACTTGCCGCCGACCCGTACCGCAGTGAACGCGCGGAACAGCACGGGCCGGCCTGCGGCATCGCGCACGTCCACCGACCACACGGTCCAGTCCTCGCAGCCGACCCCGTCCATCAGGCCCAGCGCCACCCGGTCCGCGTGCTGCCGGATCTCGCGGATGCTCGACAGCCACCGCCCCTGCAGGTCGAACACGGCATCACCGCCTCCCAGGCAGTGGAAGCGATAAAGCCTCCGCGGCATTGGCGTTTTCCCGACCTCTCCACACGTGCCCACTGCGATCTCCGCGGGATCCGACACGGCCATTGAACCACGCCCCACCATCGGGCTTTGTTCCCGATATGTTCTAGTCGAGGTTGTGATCCGGATGCATGCCCAACGGCACGAACCGCCTGTGGAGATCCGTCTGTCCGAGGCCGAGGTGATCGCCCTGGCCTATCACCGGGCCGCCTCCGGCGATGCCTGGGCCGCCCTCGTTCGGGCGGTGGAGGATGCGCTCACCGACCTGCGAGACGCCGAAGCGCGCGTGCTCGCCCAGGGCCGGCTGATCTCCCGCGGATACGCACGATGCCACGCCGGGACGGCCTGAGCCCCGTGCCGATCCACCCGATCGACGCGTTGCTGCTCGGGAGTCCCGACGCCGTCCGCGTGCCCCTGATCGGGCAGGCGCTGTGCGCCGGCTTCCCGTCGCCGGCCGACGATTTCCTGGAGGGCGCGCTGGAGCTGCCGCGCTGGCTCGTGCCGAACCCGCCCGCCACCTTCCTGTGGCGGATCAGTGGCTCGTCCATGGAGGGCGCCGGCATCTATGACCGCGACCTCGCCTGCGTCGACCGCAGCCTCACGGCCGGCCATGGCAGCATCGTCGTGGCGGCGGTCGACGGCCAGATGAGCTGCAAGCGCCTCGTGATCGACGGCAACACCGCCCGGCTCGCCTTCTGCAACCCGGACCTGCCGGCCTTCGCGGTCGAGGAACTCGGCGAGGGCGTGATCTGGGGCGTGGTGCGCTTCTCGATCCGCTGGCACGTCGCCCGCGGGCAGGTCTCGTGAGCACGCCGGAGGCGCGCCGGCGCGACCGGATCGGCGGCGGCCGCGCCGTGGCGCTGATCGACGGCAACAGCTTCTACTGCTCGTGCGAGCGGGTGTTCGACCCGAAGCTCGCCGCCGTGCCGGTGATCGTGCTCTCGAACAACGACGGCTGCGCCATCGCCCGGACCAGCGAGGCCAAGGCGCTCGGCATCCGGATGGGCGATCCGTTCTTCAAGATCCGCGACCTGTGCCGCGCCCAGGGCGTGCGGGTGTTCTCGTCGAACTACACGCTCTACGGCGACATGTCGGGGCGGACCAACGCGGTCTACCGGCAGTTCAGCCCGCAGGTGGAGATCTACTCCATCGACGAGAGCTTCCTGAACCTCACCGACGTGGCGCCGGCGCTGCGGGTCGAGCTGGCGCGGGACCTGCGCGCCACGGTGCGGGCCTGGACCGGGATCCCGACCTGCGTCGGCATCGGCCCGACCAAGACGCTGGCCAAGCTCGCCAACCACATCGCCAAGACCGTGCCGGCTCTCGGCGGCGTCTGCGACCTGACCGACCCCGCGGCCTACGCGCATTGGCTGTGCCGGATCGACGTAGCCGAAGTCTGGGGCATCGGCCGGGCCTCGCTTGCCAAGCTCCAGGCGATGGGCGTCGAGAGCGTCGCGGACCTGCGCGACCTCGACCCGCGGCCGGTGCGCAAGGGCCTGACCGTGGTGGGCGAGCGGATCATCTACGAATTGCGTGGGGCGGCCTGCCTGCCGCTGGAGATGGTGCCGGCGCGGCGGAAGGGCTGCGCGGTGACGCGCTCGTTCTCGAGCCGGATCACCGAGCGGGCGGCGCTGGAGGAGGCGGTGGCCGCGCACGCGACGCGGCTCGGCGAGAAGCTGCGGCGCGAGGGGCTCGGCACCAACCACGTGACGATCTTCTACCACACGAGCGAGCACGACCGGGACGCGCCGATGCGCTCGGTCTCGACCACAATGCGCTTGCCGGAGCACAGCTCGGACACGCTGGCGCTGATCAAGGCCGCGCGGCACGGGGTGGCGAAGACCTGGCGCGAGCCGGGCGAACGGCCGTGGCGGTACAGCAAGGCTGGGATCGTCACGAACGACCTCGTGCCGCTGTCCCACAGCCCGCGGGCGCTGATCGGCGCGCTGGACCGGGAGCGGTCGGGCCCGCTCATGGCGGCGATGGACGCGTGCAACGCGCGCTGGGGCCGCGGCGCCGTGGTGCCGGCGCGCGCGGGGCTGGTGAGCCGGCGCGACTGGAACACGAAGTTCGAGATGCGCACGCCGCGCTACACGACGCAGGTCGGCGAGTTGCCGGTCGCCTACGTCTGAACCGCTCCTTGAGCACGCGGCCGAGTGCTTTGGGTGGATTTGTGCCGGTCCGTTTTCGGGCGGTTTGGCGATGAAGCAGACATCGCCGTCCCACCCGTCCTCGACCCTAGGCAAACCCTGGAACGGTCCGCTTTGCGGTGGTTGGCGAAGAGGTGACCTGGAAATTTGACGCGTATCCTCGCATCCCTTCGCCTCATGCGAAAAGCTGGAAGAACCAACTTATGATGGATGCTGACGATTGATCCCTCTTATTGCGATCGAAATCGAGCTTCGGATTGATGCACCCAGAAATTGAGTGCACGATACCAGGCTCCGCGCTGAAGTCGTCCACGCGCGGGCATGCAGTGCAACTCGGAGCGCCCATGACCGACCGCCCTCACGCAGATCGGTACCTTGAGGTTGCCCGTGAGCTGCGTGCGGCAGCCGAGGAGACGCGGCGGACGCTCCAGGCTTCCCGCGATCTCGTGCGGCGCGCCCGCGAACAAGACACCGCTCGACCGCAGGCACCCAATGAGAGCGACCACCCAGGCCCCTCGAAACGGTTGGTAACAAGCCTGATCGATGCCTACGAGGCCGCGGAAGACGATACCGACACCCAGACCCGCTTGCTTCTCGGGCGTGTGCTCAATCATGTCGGGCGTCGCGTCGCTGGCGTGATTGGACCGCGGTCGGCCGGGATCGCTATGCATTGATCGACGCGACGCAGGGATCGGCGGAAAGGTCATGATGAACGGTGACGATCCGCAAGACGACGCCCGCGGCTCTCTATTCCGCATCGCCCAGACCCTGGGCGTCCCGGTCGCGACCTTTCTGACGCCCGATCCTGCCGATATGCCGGCAATCGAAACTGTCGATGAGGGCGCGAATCATCTCGCCGAAGCGGTGGCGCTGCTGCGGTTGTTCGTGCGGCTGAAGAGCCCCGAGGCCCGGGCACGCTGCCTCGCCTACGTCGTGCAGGAAGCCACGCACCAAAGTTGATCCGCGCGGCCATCCTCGACGTTGGGCGAGAACGCATGATGCCGGGACCCAACGAACGGCGCGGCCTCGATCCGAAGGTTCAGAACGCGGTGATAGATCAGGACCACTTTCCGATCGTCGGCATCGGTGCATCCGCGGGCGGCATCGAGGCGATGCGGGGCTTCTTCCGCGGAGTGCCGGAGACGCTCAGGGCCGCCTTCGTCGTCGTCACGCATCTCGGCCAGGAGCACAAGAGCCTGCTCCCGGACGTGCTGGCGCGGCTCACGCCGCTCAAGGTCGAGGCCGCCGCCGACGGTGTGCCGGTCGAGCCGGGCACCGTCTACGTCATGCCGCCCGGTTGCGTCATGGGCATCGCGAACGGCCGGCTGACCTTGACACCGCTCGGGGCGGCCCGCGAGACCAAGCCGATCGACATTTTCCTAACCGCCCTGGCCCTCGACCAGGGCGAGCGCGCGGTCGGCGTCATCCTGTCCGGCGGCGACGGCGACGGCGCCATCGGCGTCAAGGCGATCAAGGAGCACGGAGGCCTGACCCTGGCCCAGACCGCGGATGGCTACGGCCCCGAGACCGCCGACATGCCGCTCAGCTCGCTGCGGACCGGCTTCGTCGATTTCGGCGAGATGGCCGAGCATATGGGCGACCGGATCGCCGCGCATGTCGCTGCACACGTCGCCGCAGCGCCGGACGCGCAGGTCGACGCGGTCCCGCGGGAGCACGACGCCGAGTTCCTCACCGAGATCTTCACCATCCTCCGCCGGCAGGTCGGCCACGACTTCTCGGGGTACAAGCCCAGCACCTTCGTGCGGCGCCTGCAACGGCGCATCAGCGTCGTCGGCGCGGCCGGGCCGGACGGCTACCTCAAGCTTCTGCGTGCCGACCCGGCTGAGGTCGGGGTGCTGTTCCGGGACCTGCTGATCGGCGTGACGAACTTCTTCCGCGACACCGCGGCCTTCGAGGCCCTGACCACCCAGGTCATCCCCAAATTGCTCGACGCACGCGCGGCGACCGATGTCGTACGGATCTGGGTGCCGGCCTGCTCGACCGGCGAGGAGGTCTACTCCCTGGCCATCCTCCTGCGCGAGCACATGCTCACCCTGGCGGATCCGCCGCGCGTGCAGATCTTCGCCACCGACATCGACGAGCGCGCGCTCACAGTCGCGCGGACTGGCCGCTACCCGAGCGCCTACCTGTCCGCCGTCTCTTCCGAGCGGATCGCGCAGCACTTCGTCGTCGAAGGCGACAGCGCGGTCGTCGCGAAGGCCGTACGCGACCTGTGCACCTTCGCCCCTCACAGCGTGCTGCGGGACCCGCCGTTCTCACGCCTCGATCTCGTCTCCTGCCGCAACCTGATGATCTACCTCGGCATCGAGGCCCAGCAGCAGTTGTTGCCGGTGCTGCACTACGCCCTGCGTCCACGCGGCTACCTGTTCATCGGCATGTCCGAGAACGTGACGCGGTTCGAGGACCTGTTCGAGACGATCGACAAGCAGCACCGCATTTTCCAGGCTCGCGACGCGATCCCGCCCGTCCGGTTGCGGCCGATATCCGGGGCAGAACCGCCGATCTTTGGGAGTGTGGGCCAGGCGCAGCGGCGGAACGTGACGACGCACGCGGCCCTGCGGCACGCGGTCGAGACGCAGATGCTGTCCGAGTTCACGCCGCCCCACGCGGTCGTGACGCGGACCGGCGAGGCCGTGCACTATTCGTCGCGGATCGGCGATCACCTCGAGGTCGTGCCTGGCCAGCCGACCCGGGAGCTGGCCGCGATGGCGCGCAAGGGCCTGCGGCTGGATCTCCGGACGGCCCTGCGCGAGGCGATCGAGGGCAACACCCTGGTCGTGCGGGACGGCATAGGCGTCGAGCTGCCGGACGGCCGTTTCCAATCGATCTCCCTGGTGGTCAAGCCGCTGAACACGCCTGGCGCAATCGAGCCACTGTTCCTGGTCGTGTTCAAAGAGGCCGCCGCACCCTTGGAGAAGGAACGCCAGCAAGCGCTCGAGGCGAACGAGCGGGACACGGCGCTCCAAGGCCTGGAGCGCGAATTGAGCGTCACGCGCGAACGGCTTCAAGCTGTGATCGAAGAATACGAGACCTCCCTTGAGGAGCTCAAATCCTCGAATGAGGAACTCCACTCCGTCAACGAGGAAATGCAGGCCGCCAACGAGGAGCTCGAGGCTTCGAAGGAGGAGACGCAGTCTCTGAACGAGGAGCTTCAGACGGTGAATTTCGAGCTCTCGTCCAAGATCGAGGCCATCGACCAGTTGATCGACGATCAGGCTACGCTGTTCGAGGGCATGAACGTCGCGAGCGTGCTTTTGACGTCGGATCTCCGCATTCGCATGTTCACCAGCGCAGCGGCGCAGATCTTCGGCTTGCAGCCGAGCGACGTCGGCCGGTCCCTGCGCAACTTCTCGGCGCCGATCCCCCTGACATGGCTGCTGGACGAGATCCCGGCGGTGCTGAGGGCAAACCGGCCCTCCGAGCGGATAGTCGAGGGGGCGGACGGGGCTCGCTACAGGGTCCGGTTGATTGCCTCGTCCCGCAAGGGCAGCCAGATGCCCGGGATTGTCGCCAGCTTCACCAACTTGCTGGAGCAGGAATGACCGGCCGGTCCGCACGCCGCGCCCAGGATGTCGGCTGCCAGCACGCCGGCATGACCGGACACGGTCGACCGAGTGATCGCGGAGAGGTTCGGCACGGCTTTTCAGTGCCCGGCCGCCTCCTGTCCTCGGTAAAGGCGGATCGCATCGCCAACCAAGGCTTGAAGTCGGATGTCCTGTTCAGGGCGATGAGATGGGGTCCGCTTGCCGCCTCGTGCGCAAGTTGCCCGTCCGCCGACGAATGACCGGTTTCGGAGAAGGCAGAGGTTGATCCGGGCGGCCGCGTTGGGTCGCATGCGGAAGGTCCGCTTCCGGATGGAGAATCCAGTTCCGATCGCGATCCCAGCCAACCGTTCGAATAACGCGCGCGTGTGAGATGAAGCTCAACGCGGTAGCAAATGGCCACTATCGACCCAGCCTCCCCGTTGATGTCAGACCGCGCCTTGTCCCCGCGCGGTCAGCAATTGATATTCGGAATTGTTCTCCATCATTGCGTCGATGTCGAATTATACAGCCATTAATCGATGGCCGCCCTGAAGATGTTCTGCCAGGCTTACGGGAATGGGTCTGTCGTAAAGATTTTGTTAACCATCTTTGAGAAAAACATTCGTCGAATTGGGCGGCCTCGATGACGGGCAATCCGTGCACCGATGACCCCAACCCTCTCGCTGAGGGCTGCGCAGATGTGCGGATCCGTGCGAGCAAAGAGCCTTTTCTCGATGCCGTCTCAGTCAGGTCAGCCATCTCTTGTAATTTGCCACGGGACGGTCCGTAGCCGCGAACGATTTCTGGTTACGGCCACCACCACCCTGGCATTGATCGTCAGCTTCTCTGCGCACGCCGCCGAGCAATCCCAACCCCAAGTGGTCATCGGCGCAGATGGCCGGGATGGCAAAGTCCTCATCATTGGGCGGAACACCTCTGCCACGCCCGGCCAGGCTGGCGGCGATCTGACCTTGATCGATGTCGATACCGCAGCCGCCGGGCTTGATCCCGCCGTGACGCTCCAAATTGGCTCGAAGGGCGGACGCGGTGGACGAGGCGACGATTTTGGCCTCGGTTCGGTTTTCGGCGCCAACGGAGGCGCCGGCGGTGCCGTCTCGGTAACGTTGTTGGAGGACGTCGCCGGACTGGGCGACCAAGTCAGCAGCGGCGCTCGGCCGGAATTCAAGCCCATTCCCCGGTTCCTCGTTTTTTCCCGGGGCGGGGATGGCGGATTCGCCCTCACGAACTTCGGCGGCGGCGGAGATGCCGGCCCAGTTGCGCTCACCGTTTCGTCCATGGTCTCGACCGTGGGGCAAGCCTTCCTTGGCGTGCGAGTGAGCGCCACCGGGGGAAATGCCGGCTCAGGCGGGGTTGCCGCCGACCAGACTGCGTTCCGGAAGGGCGGGACCGGCGGGTCGGCCTCGCTCGTCGTGACGCCGTCCGGGCAGGTGAGCACCGACGGTGCCGGTGCTACTGCGGCGATCGTCGAGTCCATCGGCGGCGCGGGCGGCAACCGCGGAACAGGAACCGCCTACAGCAAACCCGAGGTGACGCAGGGCGGCATCGGTGGCCCTGCGCGCCTCGACATGGCCGGCACGATCAGGACGGCTGGCGACTATGCCTTCGGCGCCCTCGTCCAGAGCATCGGCGGTCGAGGCGGAAGCCAGGGCGATGCAGGTGGACGGGATGGAGCCCGAGGCGGCGACGGCGGCACCGTCACGGTGATCCAGCGCGGCACCGTGGTCACGCAGGGCGATTATGCCCTGGGCATCGTTGCGCAGTCGGTCGGCGGCCCCGGCGGCAGGGGCGGCGACGGCATCTTCGGCGGCGGCAAGGGTGGGGATGCCGCCACGGGCGGATCGGTGACATTGACCAACAGCGGCACCGTGACGACCGGCGGTACCGGGGCGATCGGTCTGGTCGCGCAGAGCATCGGTGGCGGCAGCGCCGACACGGCCCTGCCCCTCTCGCCCCTGGCCGTGAGGTCCGAGGCAAATGGCGGCGGTGCCGGGGGCAGGACGCTGTGGTTCTCCACCGGCGGTACCGGCGGCACCGGGGGGAGAGGCGCCACCGCCGAGATCGTCGATGCCGGCGGCAGGATCGTGACCGCGGGTGACGCCGCATACGGCGCCCTCGTCCAGAGCATCGGCGGCAGCGGCGGCATCGGCGGCGACGCGTTCACAGCGAATGCCTTCTTCTCTGTCGGCCTGGGCGGCAGCGGCGGCGGCGGCGGCGATGGCGGCCTCGCCCGCTTCACGGGCGTCGGCGGTACGGTCGAGACCGGCGGTGACGGCGCGACGGCCGTGCTGGTTCAGAGCATCGGCGGCGGCGGCGGTGCCGGCGGCGAGGCCAGGACCAAGGCGGTGGGTGTAGGGCTTTCGGCGTCGTGGGCGATCGGCGGGAGCGGAGGCCGAGGCGGACAGGGCGGCTCCGCCGTCATCGAGAGCGGCAGCACGGTCACGACCGTCGGCCTCGGCGCGGACGGCCTCGCGGCGCTCAGCATCGGCGGCGGCGGCGGCGTGGGCGGCCTGGCCAACGCGCAGGCGATCACGGCACCCCTCGTGACCCCGACCGGCAAGACGCTGCCGAGCTTCGCGTTCTCCACCGCGATCGGCGGTTCGGGAGGGGATGGTGGCGCGGGCGGCGCAGCGCGTGTCGCCAACACCGGCCTCGTCACCACTTACGGCGATGGGGCGACCGGCCTCCTCGCCCTCAGCGTTGGCGGCGGCGGCGGAATCGGCGGCAACGCGACGGCCTACGCGCTGGCCGTCGCACCGCCGCAGCAGATGGCTGTGGCTGCCACCACGATCCTCGGCGGCACGGGCGGCGGCGGCGGCAACGGCGGCAGCGCTACCATCACCAATCGCGGGACCGTGCGGACCTCCGGCGACGGCGCGTCCGGCATCGAGGCCCTGAGCATCGGTGGCGGCGGCGGAACCGGCGGTGGCGCGACCGCGACGAGCAACACCTTGAGCCTGCGCCAGAACATCGCCATCACCCGGGGCATCGGCGGGAAGAACCGCGATCGGACCGGTGGGGCGGGTGGAGGCGGTGGTACCGGCGGCGACGTGACCGTCACTCAGACGGGCCGCGTGATGACCGGAGGCGACGCCGCGATCGGCGTCCTCGCGCTGAGCGTCGGCGGCGGCGGTGGTAATGCCGGGCCGGCCTCGGCAGTCGCGACGTCCGGAGTCTCCTTCGACAAGACCCTCAACGAAGTTCTCGGCAAGCTCCCGATCGCCGACACCCTGTCGGTGAGCGATACCGTTGGCGGCTCAGGCGGCGTCGGCAACCGCGGCGGTACCGTCCGGGTCACGAACGAAGGCACGGTCTTGACCGGCGGTTCGAACGCGACCGGCATCCAGGCCCAGAGCATCGGCGGCGGCGGCGGCAACGGCGGCGAGGTGTCGGGTGCCGCCACGGGCACGTTCAAAATCACCCGACAGCTTGGCGGATCCGGCGGGACCGGTAGCACGGGCGGCCCAGTGGCTGTCGTCAACGCCGCGACCGGCACGGTCGCGACCTCGGGTGACGGCGCACACGGGATCCTTGCCCAGAGCATCGGCGGCGGCGGCGGTACGGGGGGCAGCCTCGCGGCCGGGACGGATGTCGCGCCCGACGCCGTCGGGGAGATCTGGCAACAGATCAAGCAGGCGATCGGCGTCGAAGCGTATCAGCAGTGGGCCGCCGACAAAAATAACAAGGACGACAAGAAATCGCTTGAACAATTCCTCAAGGATATCAAGGCCAGCGACACCTACAAGGGGCTCGCTGACAAGCTGAAGAAATCGGACTTCGGCAAGGCGCTGAAATCCTACTCGACCGGCATCTCAAACTACCTGGACACACAGAAGAAGACCGGGACCAAGCTGCCCAATGTCTCGGCCACCCTGGCTCTGGGAGGCGACGGGGCAAGCGGAGGCGCCGGTGGCGCGGTCAACGTCAAGAACGAGGGGACGATCACGACCCTTGGAGCCTCCGCTCACGGGATCATGGCGCAGAGCATCGGCGGTGGCGGCGGCCAGGGCGGCGTTTCGTTCGCACAGGCCACCAATGCGACCAACATCGCGGCGACCGTCGGCGGCTCGGGCGGCACGGGCAATACTGGCGGTCCTGTGGGGATCCTCAACCTCGGTACGGTCGCTACAGAGGGCAATGCAGCCTACGGCCTCTACGCGCAGAGCATCGGCGGCGGCGGCGGGACCGGTGTCGGCGCCAGCGTCGACAGCCAAGTCAACAAGGGTTTGACACTCAATCTGAACGTCGGCGGCCGCGGCGGTGTCGGCGCGCATGGCGGCGACGTCACGATCGAAAACCGCGGCACCATCGCGACGGCCGGGATCGAGGCGCATGCCGTTGTCGCTCAGAGCATCGGCGGCGGCGGCGGCAGCTTCGCCGCACCGGCTGGCGACGACGCGGCTGACGATGGCACGACCAAGGACGGCTCCGGGAGCGACGCCAAGAGTGGCGCCAAGGATGACACGAAGAGCGATGCCAAGGCGCTGACGGATGCGCTGCTCGCAGCGCTCGACATCGTACAGATCGCACCGCCGGAGGATCCTGCCTCCGTCTCGGCCAAGTCCGGCAGCCTGACGCTCGGCGGCTCCGGAGCCATGGCGGGCAATGGCGGCACCGTGCGGATCGTTCAGGACGGCACGGTCGCCACGAGCGGCTTCGGCGCGGTCGGCATCCTGGCCCAGAGCATCGGCGGCGGCGGCGGGCTCGCCTCCGTGGCGGCGGGACCGGGCGGCCATAAATATACGTTCGGGCTGGGCGGCACGGGCGGTGCCGCTGGCGATGGCGGTTCGATCCAGGTCAGGATGGGGGCGAGCGCGCAGATCCTGACCACCGGCGACGCGGCACCGGCCCTGCTCTTGCAGTCGATCGGCGGTGGCGGCGGCTACGGCGGCGCCCATCAGGCCATGGGCTACGCGATCCCCTACGGACTGGCGGACGGCAGTAGCGGCTCCGGCGGTGCGGTCAGGGTCAACCTGGAGCAGGGCTCCGTCATCCGCACCGCGGGCACGCAATCCCACGGCATCGTCGCTCAGAGCCTCGGCGGAGGTGGCGGGCTCCTCGTCGGCCTGTCCGGCGAGACGGGGATGCAGCCCGTGCGAAGCCGCGCCGTAACCGGGAGCGGCGGCGATATCTCCATCGAGTCGGCCGGGTCGATCATCGCGTCCGGCCTGGACGCCCACGCGATCCTGGCACAATCCGGCGTCCAGCGGACCGATGGTAGCCTCGAGCCCGATCCGAGCCGCAGCGGCAAGATCGTCATCCGGGTCAGCGGCCTCGTCACTGGCGGCAGCGGCGCGGGCGCGGCGATGCGCGTCGAGGGTGGGCACGACAATAGGATCGCCATCGAGGAGGGCGCCGTGGTCAGCGCCGCCTCGGGCCGGGCGATCGTCGGCGCGTTCACCACCGGCACGATCACCAATCGCGGTACGCTGATCGGCGATGTCGACCTCACAGGCGGAGGGCAGACGGGTCGCGTCCTGTTCGACAACGGATTCGACGGCGCAGCTTCGGCGATCCTGCGCACCGGTCCCGACGGTGTCATCGCCCTGGGAGATGGCGGCCGCCTGCGCAACGGCGCCATCCTCGACATCGGCGGGGTCGGCAAAGTCGCTCGGGCGACGATAACCGGCAATTTCGAGCAGACCGAGTCCGGGCGCCTGTTGGTCGATATCGCACCGCTGGCGACAGATCCCGCCTTGCGGAACGATCTTCTGACCGTCACCGGCACTGCCTCCCTGAGGGGCGTGGTCGAGCCGCACGTGATCGATGGTCTCTCGCCCGGCCGCTACACTTTCCTCAGGGCCGGCCAAGTGGAGAACGTCGGCGCCAGCGCCACTGGAAGCAGCATCAGCTCGGGGGCCATCCCAATCTCCTGGACGATCGTCTCGACGGGGAACAGCATCGCGCTGGTGCCGCAGGCTCATTTCACGGCGCCGGTCGGCGTGACCCTGACCGAGGACCAGCGCAGCGTGGCGCAAGGCCTGCAGGATGCCTGGGATGGAAACACGACGAAGCTGGGCACGCTCTACGGACGCTTCCTCTCCGTCGACAGCTCGAAGGCCTATGCCGCCGCCCTGGACGAGTTGAAGCCAGAATCCAACCAGGACAACCTGACCGACCGGACGCTCGATACCCGCAAGGGTCTCCAGCGCGCCATGAGTTGCCCGGCGTTCACGGGAACCGGTACGCTCCTGCGTGAGGGTGAATGCGTCTGGGGGCGCATCACCAGCGCTCACACGACCCAATCCGCCACCGCGGACGACGTTGGCTACCGTCAGACCGCCCTCAGCTACCAAAGCGGACTCCAGACCGAGTTCGCCCCGGACTGGTTCTTCGGCCTCACTGGCGCCTACACACGGGCGATCCAGAGCGACCCCGACCGGATCACCGGGACAACAAGCGATGCCGCCGATGTCTCTGCGGCGCTCAAGCACCAGATTGGCCCCTGGCTGCTCGCGGCTTCGGCCAATCTTGGTTATTCCTGGGCCGACAACAAACGCCTGATCGATTTTGGTGGCGCTACCGCCACGGCGCGCAGCAAGTCCGGGATCCTCACCGCGGGCGGTCGGCTGCGGGCGAGCTACCAAGTCTTGTTCGGCGACTGGTATCTCAAGCCCTACGCGGATCTGGACCTGCTCTACAGCTACAGCCCCGCCTATTCCGAGACCGGGGCGCCGGGCTTCAACCTCGACATGCGGCCGGTGGCCAAGACGCTGGTGGCATTCAGCCCGATGATGGAGATCGGCGGCCGGATCGATTTCGACGGGGGGCGCTGGGTCCGCCCCTACGGCACCCTTGGCGTGACACTCCTGTCGGACGACCATTTCACCGGCAAGGCGAGCTTTAACGGGACCGGCGCGCTGGGCCTGTTCGCTACGGAATCATCGATCCCCGATCGCCTCGGCGAAGTGGGGCTGGGTTTTCAGGTCAGCCTCGGTGGCGGCATCGAGGTGACCGGCGAGTATCAAGGTCAAGTCGGAGACCACTTCCTCTCGCATGCGGGGACTGCTCGGATGCAGCTGCGCTTCTGAGAAAGGCTGCTGCCGACCTCACCAACACCGATCGCGGTCGATTGGATGCCGTGGGGCATCTGCTTCCTACACTTTCGTCCAAAAGCGGACCGTCTCCAAACGACCCATATCGACCGTCCCGACAGCCGTTGCTACGTCCCGAAAGCGGTCCTTCTCGGTGCTGGGCGACGCAAGTTCGAAGCGGACAGAGATCGGACGCGTCAGACGGGGATGCGGACGCGCACTGGACCACGATGATGACCTCGCGTGGAGGCCGAGCCACCTGGAACTATCCGACCTTCGCGAACGTCGCGCGCACATCTGCGACCAAGGCCGAAGGGTTCTCCATGGCCGCGAAATGTCCGCCCCTTGGGGGCCGGTTGTAATGACGCAGGTCCACGAAACGCTTTTCCGCCCAGCGCCGTGACAGCCGCATCACCTCACCGGGGAACACACTGACGCCGGCTGGCAGCGGCATGGGTTCGTTCGGCATACCCGCTTGGCCTTGCGCGTTGTCCCAATAGAACCGCGCCGAGCTGGCTCCGGCGTTCGGCAGCCAGTAGAGCATGATGTCGTCGAGCATGTGGTCCAGCGGGATCACGCGCTCGGGCTCGCCGCCGCTGTCGGTCACGTCCTGAAACAGCGCGTAGATCCAGGCCGCCAGCCCCACCGGCGAGTCCGCCAGCGCAAATCCGACCGACTGCGGACGCGTGTTCTGCAGCTTCATGTAACCCGACTGCACCCGGTCGTATCGCGCCATGCCGGACAGCATCGCCTGCTCCTCCGGCGTCGCGTCCGCGATCTCGTCCTCCGTCGGCTGGAACATGACCATATTCAGGTGGATGCCGGCGAGGCCGGGCGCGCGCATGTGCGCCAGCACCGTCACCACGGCCGCACCCCAATCGCCGCCCTGGGCGAACCACCGGTCGCCATAGCCCAGCCTCTGCATCAGCTCGACATAGGCGCCAGCGACGCGGCCGACGTTCCAACCTGGCCCGGTCGGCTTGTCGGAGAATCCGAACCCCGGCATCGAAGGGATCACGAGGTGGAACGCACACCGCGGATTTCCGCCATGCGCCGCAGGGTCGGTCAGCGGCCCGATCACGTCGCGGAACTCCAGGATCGAGCCTGGCCAGCCATGCGCCAGCAAGAGCGGTTGGGCATCGGGCTCGGGCGAGCGGACATGCAGGAAGTGGATGCCGAGGCCGTCGATAACGGTGCGGCTGCTGCCCCAGCCGTTGATGAGGGCTTCTGCCACCCGCCAATCGTAGCCATCGTGCCAGCGGCCGACCAGACGGCGGATGGCGTGCACGGTCGGACCTTGGCTCCCGTCGGTGACGGTGCCGGCATCGGGCCAGCGGGTGCGGGCGAGGCGGTCGGACAGGTCGGTCAGGTCGGCGTCGGCGACCCGGATCGGGAAGGGAGTGATAGCGTCGGTCATGGCATGGCTTTCCCTTGGCGGGTCGATGCTCAGCGGATCGTGGGGGCGAGGACGGCTGCGGCGCTGGTCCAATCGGTCTTGCCGTAGCGGGTGTTGTCGAAGCCGTGCAGCTTGCCGCGCCCGGTCGACATGTCGCGCAGGTATTGCATCCCCTGCCACGCCGGGAACGGCGCGTCGGTCTCCGGGGTCAGCGCGCGCGCGACAGCTATGATCGCGCTCAGGCGACCGATGCCGCCGGCGCGCAGCAGCCGCCAGCGCCGGCCTTCCAGGCTGGTCAGCAGCTCGGCCAGCCCGCGCGGGCTGATCTGATCGCCCGAGATGCGCAGATGGCGGGGCGCGGCAGGGTCGAGCGCCGCGTCCGCGGTGTAGGCGGCGACGTCGTCCTTGGCGGTGAAGTCGAACACCTGGTCGGCATCGCCCCAGAAGAGGACGCGGCGAAAGCGGTGCAGCACGATAGGAGCCTGACCCTTAAGGAGGTCGGCGAACGGCCCGTTGAGTATCGAGGTCGCACGGATCCGTGCCGCATCGAGGCGGGCCGCGAATTGGCGTCGCAGGTCCATGTTGCGATTGTCGCCCGGCCGGGTTGTCAGATAGTCCAGGCAGAAGTCGGACGGGATGAAGCGCGGCACGCCGGCTGCCACCGCCGCGTCGAGCAGTTGCCCTTGCGTGTCGAGGATCACCGGCGCGGTACCGTTCAGCGCAGACACGACGCACGCGGCGCCGGAGACGGCGTGAGTCAGCGCAACACCGTTTCCGAAATCCACGGAGACTTGCTCGACGTTGCCGCGGGCCAGCTCATCGGCCGGCCGGCGCACCAGCGCCCGTACCGGCCTACCCTTGGCCGTCAGTGCCTTGACGATCCGGGTGCCGAGATCGCCGGTGGCTCCTGCCACGACCACCAAGTGCTGGGTCTGCGCGCCATCCACCACTCATTCCTCCATCCGCTCGCCGATCAGGTGAATAGGCGTTGCGCTCTCCTGCGATTAGCTGGGCGAGATGGGACAGGGTGTTGCAAAAGGTGGAACGACAATGCAGCTCTCCGACCTGCGCGCGTTCGTGCGCATCACCGACCTGATGAGCGTGTCGGCCGCGGCGCGCGCGCTCGGCCTGCCGAAGTCGGGGGTCAGCCGCGCGCTCGCACGGCTGGAGCGCGATCTCGGCGTGGTGCTGATGGACCGCTCGACGCGGCATTTGCGGCTGACCGACGCCGGCACGCTGTTTCGGCCGCACGCGCTCCGCATCCTGGCCGACGTGGACGAGGCAGGCACGGCACTCGAAGGGTTGGGAGGCGTTCCGGCCGGTACGCTGCGGGTCAGCCTGCCTTTCACGGTCGCGACCGCACTGGTCGCTCCCATGCTGCCGGGGTTCATGGCCGCCTATCCCCAGGTCCGCGTGATGCTGGCGGTCGAGAACCGCTTCGTCGACATGCCGGCCGAGATGGCCGACCTGCTGATCCGGGTGGGACCGCTCGTAGACAGCGACCTGATCGCCCGCCGGCTGCTGGTCTCGGAGGCATGGCTCTGCGCCAGCCCCGGCTATCTCGCGGCGCGCGGGACGCCCGCTCACGCCGCGGACCTCACCGACCACACGCTGATCGGCTACGGCGATCGGGCCATGGCCTACCAGGACAATGCGACCGACGACGCCAGACGCATCGAGCTGCCGCCGGCCGTCGCCATCTCCGACTCCGCGGCTCTGCTGCCAGTGCTACTGGGCGGCGCCGGCATCGCGTACCTGCCAGATTTCCTTGCGAGGCCGTACGTCGCGGACGGCCGGCTGGTTCGGCTATGGCCCACCGCCGAGGGCATCGAGACCGTGATTCACGCGATCTACCCGAGCCACCGCAGCTTGTCGGCCAAGGTGCGAGTCTTCATCGACGCGCTGGTTGCCAGCTTCGATGGATTGCAGCGTTAGCGCTAAGTCGAAGCTGCAATCCGGCACAGGGTTTGCCGTCTTCCCGGGCACCCTCCCGGCTGATCGCCGATCCGGTCATTGCGCGTCTCACGGCATCGTCACAGTTGGATTGAGTGAATGTGTTGCCTTCCGATGTTCAATGTTTTCGGGACGGCAACATCGCCCATCAACGTCAGCTTTCGATGCGTCCTTGCCCTGAAGCCGAAGGATTGCCGTCCACCGATCGAAGGCGCTCGGAGGCGCGTTGGCGCCGCGGGAGCTGGCCGAGGGCTACCAGCTTGCTTTGGCGAACGGCCCTCGGCAGAGCGGACGAACTTCTGCGGCCCCGCGCACGGCTTCAGTCCCTCACGCGGGCGATGACCGCTACCGGCCCGCCGCCATCCGGCCCCTGATGCTCAGCGCCGCCGGAGACGAACAGGTCCGTCCGGCCGATCGCCGCGGCGGCCACGCCGCCGACCAAGGCGCGGGCGTGCCGGGTGGCGTTGATATCGCTGTCGTCGTTCATGATGTGGCGCCGTCCCCGGATCAGGCCGTCGTGGGAGGGCTCGGCCTTGGCGAGCAGGGCGATCACGCGCTCCGACTCATGAGGCGGCAACTGCCCCGCTTCCAGGAAGCCGAGGTCGGTGAGCACCCCCCGAATCGCGGGCAGGTCGATGCCGTCGTCCATGACCCGGTGGGCGATGGCGAGCGGGCCTGTCCAGCCCTGAGAGTTGCCGAGCACGATGATCTCGTTGCGCATCAGCTCGATCCCCGCCGAGCAGCTGGCGCGGCCGGAGAAAAGATCGCGTCGGGTGCCGATGGCGGAATCCGTGAGATGTTCGCGGTCGACCTCCCCGAGGGCGAGGGCGATGCCGAGCGCCGAGGCGCCGCGGGATAAGCCCATCGAGGCGTAGGGGTCGTGTGTGGCAACGCCGTGGCCCCGGGCGGCCGCCTCGGCGATCCGAGCGCTCGTCAGGAGCGGGCACTTCACCTGCACC
Source organism: Methylobacterium sp. XJLW (assembly GCF_003254375.1). Taxonomy (NCBI): domain Bacteria; kingdom Pseudomonadati; phylum Pseudomonadota; class Alphaproteobacteria; order Hyphomicrobiales; family Methylobacteriaceae; genus Methylobacterium; species Methylobacterium sp. XJLW. The sequence continues at coordinate 6,406,795 of NZ_CP016429.1, forward strand.
AAATGCACGTCGGCGGGATCGGTGAGCCCCGCCTCTGCCATGGCCCGGCCGACCGCCGCCGCAGTCGCCTCGACCTGCGCCATCCGGCCGATCTCCTCCGCCCGGAACTCCTGCGTGAAGGCCGTGCCGATGGCGAGCGCCTTGCCCTCCGGCACCGCGGGGCCGTCACGCCGGGCGAGGACGAGGAAGTGCGGCGACAGCCCGCCTTCGGTGCCGCCGGACATGACGAGGGCGATCCGCGCGCCGACCTCCGCCGCCGTGCAGCCGAGGGCGGTGGCGAGCGCCGTCTCCAGGGCCATCACCGCAAGCTGCCGGGTGAAGTCATTCACGCAGCCATTGCCCTCGGTCTTGCCGAAGATCGCGACGATCTCGGTCACGTCCACCGCCCCGGAAGCGACGAGGCCCATCACCTCGGAGACGTCGGCGGGATGCTGCGCGGGCACGCGGAAGACGAGGCATTCGGGCATGGGGGAACCGGGGTGGAAAAAAGGGGCGCCGCCCTTCCATCGGGGCAAACCCATCGTCCGTCCGCGTGCCCAGCGACGACAGGGACCGGCACGATCGGGTGGCCAGCCGGGGCAAGCACAGACCGGACCATCTTCGGAGAATCCCTGCGCCTTCTATCGCCCGGGCGGAGCAAGTCGTCGATCGGCTCCCGACTCCGAACCAGCACATTGGCCCAATCTGCGGTAGAAGCAGACCATCTCCAGACCACTCCCTACCGCCGTTCCGGTAGCGACCCAACTCGGTCACTCAACCGGCCGAGATAGATTCCCATACGCGGACGCAGCTGGGTGCGACTTCCCGTTCACAGAATGGCGGCGCTATGGACACCATTTCTGAAGATTGTATACGATCGTCATAGATATCAGCTGAGGTGTTGTGTCTAGGTGACGACGACCATTCAACGTCGGTGATGGCACATGCCTCAGCGGGCGGTGAGCACAAGACCTGTCGATGCATCTTCTTCATTCTACAGCTATGCTGCCGCCTGCGAACAGCTTCAAGGTCTGGCGCGATCTGCTGGCGGACCGATACGGAGAGTTCGAGTTTACCCGCCTTGGTGACCTGCCGTTCACGAGCAAGGTCGAGGCGACGAAGATCGGGTCCTTGCCGATCGCGCGTTTCACGCAAAGTGCAGCAGAGCAGACAAGCCGAAGGCGCCCGTCGAGCCACGCCCCTGACTCGGTGCTGGCACTCTTCAAGCTGGCCGGAACGACGTCGGGAACCATGCAGGAAGACCGAGCGGCCGTTCAACGCCCCGGCGATCTGGTCTTGCTCAATCGTCGGCCCTCCGTGCTGGGAACAGCTGACGATGGCCAGTCACTAGTGATCGAACTGCCGCGCGCGCGCCTGGAGGGCCTGTTTGGTCCGTCCAACCTCTACACGTCCTTGACCATCGGGGCGGAGTTGGCCTCCACGACGCTGGCCCTGACTTACTTCCGGGAGCTGATCCGGGTCGAGGGACAGCTTGGCGCCGACACGGCGGAGCGCATGTCGTCGATCGGGCTGGACCTGATCATGGCCAGCATCGCTGAGCGCTTGGCCAAGGAAGTGCCCCGGCCGCTGCACGGTAGCGTCGTGGTCCAGCGTGCCAAGGCTTACGTCGAAGCCAATCTGCACGACCAGACGCTCGATCCGCCTCGACTTGCAGCCGCCATGGGTGTCTCGCTGCGGCGGCTGCAGGAGCTGTTCCACGAGCGCGGTCAGCACATCTCCGACTGGATCTGGGAGCGCCGGCTGGCGGTGGATGCGAAGCGCTTGGCCGACCCAGCCTCGTTGCACCTACCGATTGGCACGCTGGCTTATGAGTCCGAGTTCACCAGCCAGGCGCACTTCTCTCGGCGCTTCAAGCACAGGTACGGCTGCTCACCCGGTGAGCATCGACGAGCGGCGCAACAGTCAGTTCGATGATCCGGCTGAGGCTACGGATAGCGGCTTAACGGCCCTGCACACGCCAGTTGGTTTTGACCCCGAGTCGGGCGCACGATCCTTGTCTATCGATCATTAGAACTCGAACGTCATTTAACCTTGGTCGTTTGCTTGAAAGCAGACCGGCGGGAAACCACCCTGAGCGGCCCTCCCGCAATCTACCCAACTCGGTCGCAAGCGCGCATCTAAGCTTTTCTTCGAAGCGGACGTTCGAGTGCATAAGTCAGAAGCGGCTCCCCCGGCATCAGTGCGCCGGCGACCGCTCCAATGCGTCCGACGAGCGCTTCTTCTTTTTGCGTTTGCTCACCTTCAACACCACGTCCGCGTTGTCCTCGGCGATGCGCTCAGCCAACACGAAGTCATGGAGTTCAGCGGTCGCTCCGTCTGAAGCAGCCGACGCTTCCGTCACAGCATAAAACGCCGCGCGAACGATCTCCTTCTTGCTCGCCTCCGGGTGCCGTTCGCGGATGGCAGAACGGATCGCCTTCGGCTTCATCCCAGGGGCGGCAATCTCCTTCAGCGTGTCTGCGATCTCTCTGATCGATGCCATATTGCTCACCTGCACCTCACCCGCTCGGCTGGGCCACAATCCCGTCGGCCAATGCGACGTTCCGATGACGCGGCCACACAGCCAGCTTCTTACGCGAGACGCATTGTTCACGCGAGCGTGAGGCCTTACCGAGCGGGCACGTTCTTCATGAGACCGGAACGCACTTGGGGCGCGTCTGCAATGCGGCGCGCCCCTCTTTCGCCTCCTGCATGAAGGCTGGCGAGGTATGGCCCCGACAGCATCAAAGGCGGTTCTCGCCTAAATGGGTCAATCGCGCGTGAGGCGTATATCGACCTCTCGCTCCACGAAGGTCCATTCCCGCGTGGCCCTGAGGTTAGAGAGGAGAGCTTCGAAATCCGCCTCATGCTCTGGCGCAAACTCGAACCAAGTCAGAAAGTCAAACGGCTCACGAAGATCCCTGCTGTGATGAAGCCTTCTGGCAATGGCAGGAAGATAGTTCATACCAATCGTGGTGTGCTTGGAAGTCTCCTCGAATATTTCACGGCGCTCGTCTTGAGCCAAATCCCACCACTGCTGAGATTTTTTGATCGGGATCAGAGCGGCATGAGTTGCTGTCGGCCGATCAAGAGCAGCTTGTAAGCTCCGTAGCCTATTGGCTTCATCGCGTGTGGTGTAGCGGAGATTGCTAATAGCTCCGCGTAGACGCCATGCCATGCCAGAAGACGCCAAGTGTCCCGGATCTTCACTTTCACTCACCAAGCCAACTGACACAAATGCCACCTCTTCAAGGCGGGCTCCGGCCGTTGCCTCCGCGCGCGTAACCCGCCACGGGCCTCTGTCGCCGCCTGTGAACTCGATCACACAAGGCATGCCGTCGATCTCCTTGCCACGAGCCTAGTTCGTCGAAGCTCGCTTCGGGTTACACGCCAATACGAGGCGCACTCTTGCCAGAGAACCTTCTGTCTTTTTCGGCGAACCTGTCGTGGAGCGGACGTTTCACTTTGGGCATTTCACCAGCTTGTGAAAGTCCGTATTCTCGAGTTCAATACTCGAAAGCCGCCAGTCCGTTTTCCACCCAACCCAGTCATTCAGGGGCGCCCGCCACCACGACGGGATTTGGCCGAGACCCGCCGGTCCGCTTCGGGGGGCCAATCGCACGGGAGCGGCCACTCGAAGCGGTTCAGGCAGAGGCCTCAGGGTGCGCCCCAGCAACCGGATCGCGGCTTCGAAAGTCATTCGCAGGCGCGACGCGGCAGCGGCTCTCGAGCCGCCCGATCGTCGGTCCTGATCGCGCTGCCTTGGACCCGGTCGGTACTGGCCGGCTTGATGCGCACCGTCGCGGCAGGCCACCGCCTCGACGGAAAGCGTTCTACGCGCGTCGTCCCATCATGAGCGTGACCGGCTGTCCCGCAGAAGTCTCGATGGCGGTGAATTTACGGGAGCGAAGTTCAGCCTCCATCGCAGCACACGACCATAGGTGGCCGCCGCTTCGGGCCAGCCGCAGGGCTGCAAGCGTGGCGCCGACCGGATCCGGAGGCGGAGCGTAGAGACCGACAACAAGGTATCCCTTCGGCTCAAGGGCAACCGTTAGCCGGTCGAGCGCTGTCCGAGCCGCGTCCTGGGAAAGGAAGGGTGCCGGAAGCCACGTCAGCGCGTAGCCGGCTGGATCATCGAACTGGGTCACATCCTGCAGGCGGAGCTCAATACGGCTGCGGAATGGGCTTGCCGCCACGTTCGCACGGGCCAGTTCGAGGGCCGGCTCCCAGATGTCCAGGCCCACGACACGCAGCGAGGGCCACTGCGCTGCGGCTTCGAGAGCAATGCCGCCCACACCCGTGCCGACATCCAGGAAGCGCCCGGTGAGGGCGGCCGCGAGCGCCGGGCGGTCGGCCGCCAGGGCCGCCAAGCGCCGTACGACGACCCGCGAGGCTTGGCCCTGAGCCTGCAACATCGCAGGATCGCGGACCTGCCAGACGGGCGGTCGCTCGGGACACTCCAACAGATCCCGCGCCTCCTGCAGGGCGTGCGTGACGGAGGCCAGGGACGCGGAGACCTGCGCCTGATCACGGTCACCGAGGCCGCCCGGCACCACGGCGGCGACCACGTCGTGCAGCCGGCGCGCGACCTCGGGATGAATGTCCGGCGCCTCCTGCCGCAGGCGTAGGGCTGCACCGATCGCGGCAAGGCCTCTTGCCGCATCGCCCATCTGCCGCAGCGTGTGTTGAACGTCTTGGAAAGTCATCGGCGACCGCCAGAATGAAGTTCACCACGACGCGGCGTGGCGCCCGAAGCAGAAGAGCCGGACCCGGCAGCCACAGAACCCGGCCGGGCCGCGACCCGCAGGGTGATCACAGGCCGTGCGCCTGAGCGATCATCTGTGCCGCCCGCTCGCCGATGATGGCGCAGGGGGCCTGCGTGTTTCCCGCCGTCACACGCGGCATGATCGAAGCATCCGCGATGCGCAGAGCGTCGATCCCGTAGACGTTCAGCGATGCATCGACCACCGACATGGCATCGCGGCCCATCTTGGCCGTGCAGCTCTGGTGCCAGTAGGTCACGGCGGCATCACGGATGAAGTCTTCGAGTGCGTCTCCCCGGATGTCGCCCGGCATGGCCTCTCCGCGGACATGCGGACGAAACGCCTGGGCGTTGCCCAGCGCGCGGCACAGATCCACGCAGGCGACGGCCGTCGTCAGATCCGCGGGATCGGACATCATGTTGGCCTCGATCGCCAACGGCACTCCGGGATCGGCACTCGTCAGCCGAAGCCGGCCGCGGCTCGCCGGGCGCGCCAGACCGGCGAACATCGTCCAGCCCTGCGCCGGCACACCGCGCGCCGCGGTCCGATCGCTCGGCACGGGAAATTCGACCTGGCAGAAGAGCACGTCCGGCGCATCGAGCCCGGGGCGGCTCGTCCAATACAGGGTCGCCTCGCTGCCGCTGTTACGGGGGGCGATGGGTTCGGCATACTCCCAGATGCATCCGAACGAGACATGGTCCTGAAAGTTCTGGCCGACGCCCGGCAGGTGCTGCACCACCGGGATGCCGAAGCGCGTCAGCTCCGCATGGTCCCCGATGCCGGAATGCATCAGAACCTTGGGCGTCTGGATGGCGCCCAGGGACAGCACCACCTCGGCCCGGGCTCTGATCTCCAGGACCTGCCCGGCGCGGACCACTTCGACGCCGACCGCGCGCCGCTGCTCGATCAGGACGCGCCGCACGGTCGTGTCGGTGAGGACCGTCAGGTTGGGGCGGTCGAGCCAAGGATGGACATAGGCCCGGTAAAGCGATTGGCGCCGGCCGTCGCGAACCAGCATGTCCGAAATCGAGGCGCCGCCCGGCCCCTCCATCATCTGGCCATTCGGATGCGCGAAGGTCGGGATGCCGACCTCGCGGGCCGCATCGAGCATCGCGTGTGCGATGGGGCTGGGATCCGAGGCGGGCTGGACCCAGACCGGCCCGGACTCGCCGCGATACCGCGGATCCGGTGAACCCTGCCAGTTCTCGATTCGACGATAGATCTGGAGGACGTTGTCGTAACTCCACTCGGCATCGCCCGCCTCCGCAGCGAAGTAATCCCAGTCGCTGCGATGCCCGCGCGCCCAGACCATCACGTTGATGCTGGAGCCGCCCCCGAGACCTTTGCCCATCGACATCGACAGGGCACGACCGTTCAGGTGCGGGTTCGGCTGCGCCTCAAATCCCCAATCCCGATCGCTGCCCAAGTTGGCCGGCCATTGTGCAGGGTCGAGCACCGTCTCGGCATCGTCGCTGCCTCCGGCTTCGATCAGCAGCACGCGCAGGTCGGGATTTTCCGCGAGGCGCCGCGCCACGACCGAGCCCGAGGATCCGGCGCCGCAAATGATGACATCGTATTGCGAGCGCAGGTCGGCGACCAGGCGCTGCTGGTTCTCCTGCGCGCGCCGGGATGAATCGCGGTCCTCGCGACGAGACTGGCTCATGATATGTAACATCCTTCTAATGCTGCGCTGCCGTTGCTGATGAACGGAGTGATTTGTCCCGCCAACACGGCGGATCCCGCGAAAATGATCCTAAGCCGCAGGAATTCGGGTGGATGTTCCATGCCTTCGACCTCCGCGACTGTGATCGACGTCACACCGGAAGCGCGGGATGAAGTTCACGAGGGCCTGTTCGCTTCGGCTCCCGATTGCGTTACGGAGATCTTCGCGGACCTGCATGCCGCGCTTCGCGTGATAGGCTCGGTTCACCCCCACGCCATTGTCGTCGATCTTGCCGACGGAGATGCGTCTTGGTCCGGCCTTCTGCATAGCCGCGGGGCGAACCGATCCCTCGGTCACAGCCGCATCCCGGCTGCGGGAACCTCCGACATAGCAGGGCCGTCCGAAGGTTCGGCGGGCAGCCCGGATCGCGTCTCCCCGAGAGGCGGTGGCGGCCATACGCGATCGCTGGCCGATAGCCGGTCCTCGTGGGACGGCGTGGCCAGCCGGGCTGTGAGTTTTGTCACGGACCCGCCCGCCGGTCAGAGGCGACACGGTGCGGCATCATGCTGACACCAGGCTGCGCCGCGGAGAACTCTGCGGAGCGCACACGAGCCTGGGCCGGCACAGTCGAGAGAGGATGTCGTGAGCGCGCCGAACAGGCTTGTCGGGCTCTTGGCCGCCAACGCGTTCTTCGCCGAGCTGGGCCAAGACGCTCTTCGTGCCATCGCCGGCCTTTGCCGGATGCGCAGCGTTGCGCGTCACGAGATCCTCTTCCAGAAGGGGGACCCAGGCGATGCCCTCTACGCGATCCGTCGCGGGCAGATCCGCATCGCCACCGGCACCGAGGACGGCCGGTCCGTGACGCTCAACCTCCTCGGCCCGGGCGATGTCTTCGGCGAGATCGCCCTGCTCGATGGCCATGCCCGCACCGCAGAGGCCATCGCGCTCGAGACGACGGATCTCTTCGTCATCGACCGGCGGGACTTCCTCGAACTCCTGGCGCACGACGCGGCCCTAGCGGCGCGGATCATCGGCTTCCTGTGCCGACGGTTGCGCTGGATGAGCGAGCGCATGGAGGAGGCGACACTCCTTCCCCTCGATGCCCGGCTGGCGCGGCGTCTGGTTATGCTGTCCGAGGATTACGGCGCAGAAATCCAGGTGACACAGCAAGAACTCGCCGCTTACGTTGGCGCGGCGCGGGAAAGCGTCAATCGCGTCCTTCAGGATTGGCGTCGATCCGGCATCATCGATCTTGGGCGCTCACGCGTGCATGTGAAGGTCGCGCCGCGTCTGGCGGCCCTCGGCGCGCCCTCACGGCTCTGAGGCGGCAGAAGGGATCCACCCCATGAGGAATCTCGCGCGCGTCGTGACCGCATTCGCGGCCGTCGTCGTCCCGGTCACCGTCCATGCCCAGACGCGCTGCACGGAAACGACCCGCTTCGACCCGCCTCTGCGGATCCTGCGATGCACCGACGGGCTCACGCTCGAAGCCGAGCGAGCGGCCACGTTACGGCCGGTGGATCGGGACGGCGACGGGCAGCTCGAGGGAGCGGAGATCGGCGGCAGCGCCGTACTCGTGACCCTGCCGCCGCGCTCGAAGACGCGCCGGGGCGGCTTCCAGATCCTCACCCCCCACGCGATTGCCTCCGTGCGCGGCACGATCTACGCCGTCGATGTGACCACCGCCAAGACGGCGGTTTTCGTGGCTCGCGGCCGCGTCGCCGTCGCGCGCCGGAACACCCCGGCCGTGTCCGTCACGCTCGGCCCGGGTGAAGGCGTCGATGTCGGTGAGGATCAGGCCCCCCTGGACGTGCGACGGTGGCCGCAGGAGCGCGTCAGAAGCCTGCTCGAGCGCTTCGGGCGGTGAGAGCCGCGGGTCCGGTGCCGGGGCTTGAGTCGATCTCGCGCCCCGGGCGGACCAAGCGACGCTTCGCCCTCCTCATGTTCGTGGCCGCGCTGGGTTGGAGCGGCTGGCTCGCGCACCTGCACATCGCCGGACGGGCAACGCCCCTCGATTACCTGGAGGCGGCGGCGACGGACCTGCGCATGCGCCTGGCCGGTCCACGCACGCCGCCCAAAGATGTCGCGATCGTCGCCATCGACGACGAAATCGTCCGCCGGGAAGGAGGCTTTCCCATCTCGCGCACGACGATGGCGCGGCTGATCGAAACGATCGCCGCGGCCCACCCCCGTGCGCTCGCCGTCGATGTCCTGTTCCTCGAAGACGGGCGCCAGCCCGAGGCGGATCATGCCCTCGCCGCCGCCCTCCGCAAGGTGCCCGCCGTCCTGGCGGCGGCAGCCGTCTTCGACGAGGCCACGAACGAAGGGGGCATCCCGGTCGCCACCGCCGTGCATCGCCCGATCCCGGTGATCGGCGCGGCCGCGCTGACGGGACTCGTCAACCTGTCCGAGGACGCCGCCGGCGTTCCGCGGCACCTTCCTCTCGTTGCCAGGGCGGACAACGGCGTTGCGGCCCATTTCGTCCTGCGCACAGCGGCCCTGGCGGCCCGGAGCGATCCGGTCCTGACCGAGGGACAGGTCCGGATCGGGCCTGCCGTCATCCGGCTCGACCTCGGCTATCATCTTCCGCTCCGTCCCTACGGGCCGCGGCGCTCGATCCAGACCTTGAGCGCCGCCGCACTTCTCGATGGGACGGCACCCGTCGCCGCTCTGGCGGGCCGTGTCGTGGTGATCGGCGCGACGGCACTCGGGGGCAGCGACACCTTTGCGACGGCGTTCGATCCCGTGATGCCCGGCGTCGAACTGCTGGCGACCGGCATCGCCCATCTGACCGCGGGCGACGGACTCGTGCGCGATGCGCGCGTTCGGCGGCTCGACGGGGTGGCGGCCGGGATTCTCGCGGGCGCCGCCGTGCTCCTGATCGCGCTGGCCCCACCGCTCCCAGCAGCCATCCTCGTACTCCTCCTCCTGGCCGCCTGGTTCGCTCTGGGCACCGTCGCCTTCAGCCAGGGCATCTGGATGAGCGCCGCCCTGCCGCTCGCAGCCGCTGGCCTGCCGACGCTCCTGTGCGCGGTGGCCCGCCAGACGCTGGATCGCCGTCAGGGGCTGAGGCTCGCGCGATCGGAGCAGGCCCTGCGCCGACTTCAACCCGCCGCGCTCGCGGAACGGCTCGCCTGGGACCCGACCTATCTGGCTGCACCCCTCACGCGCGAGATCCCAGTGCTCTTCATCGATCTGACCGGCTTCACCGGCCAGAGTGAGCGCCTGGGCCCGGTCCGCACCCGCGCCCTCCTCAAGACGTTCCACGATCTCGTGGACGAGACCGCCTCGTCGCACAAAGGCCTCGTCGTCAACTTCATGGGCGACGGCGCGATGGTCGTGTTCGGCGCCCTGGACCCCGATCCCGCGCAGGCCGAAAACGCCGTGCGGGCAGCCGGCGATCTCATCGTCCGGACCCGCGACTGGATCGCGCGCGATCCCGAACTGGCAGGCGCCGGACGGGCGCTCGACGTGCGGATCGGCGCGCATTCCGGACCGGCGATCCTCTCGCGCCTCGGCAGCGACACCAATCAGCAGGTCACGGCGACGGGCGATACCGTCAACGTCGCGAGCCGCCTGCTGGCCGTGGCGTCGGAGGCCAAGGCCCGCCTCGCCGTCAGCGCCGATCTCCTGACGGCTGCCGGCATCGTTGAGCCGGCCGGCCTCTTCGACGAGCGGCGGACGGCTTCCATCCGCGGACGGTCCCAACCCATCGCGGTTTGGTTGACGCGCGAACCTGCGCGGCTGCCATAGATCCCGCGCAACGCCGCGTTTCCGGGCCTCTGTGACGGCGGTCACAGCGGCCGGCCATCGTCGGGCGCAGAGTGCTGTCACCCCAACAGGGAGAAGCACGATGAAGACGACTTCGACGAAGACGATGATGGTCGCAGGTCTCGCGCTCGCGACACTGGCCGGCGGTGCCGCCAGCGCCGATGCCCGCGGGTTCGGTCACAACGGATTTGGTCACGGCGGCTTCGGCCATCACGGCGGCTTCGGCCATCGCGGATTCGGGTACGGCCGCTTCGGAAACGGCGGGTTCGGCCACCATCGATACTTCCACCACCGTGGCTACCGTCGGCACTTCGGCGGGTTCGACTGGAATTATCCCACGGGTGGCTACTTCCTGAGCTCGGATTTCAGGGATTGCCGCGTCGTCTACAACCCCTTGTTCTTCGGACACGAGCGCGTCTGCAGCTGACGGAGCATCCGTCTTCGGCTGATTGAGGCCCCGGTGCGCGATCGGCCGCCGCTGCACCCGCAGCGGCGGCCGGTTGGCCGACGTCGTCACACCACCGCTTGCCGTGACGACGGGATGGGAGCCGGCACCCCGGACCCATTCGTCCCGAAGACGCCGCCCGAATATCGAAATTCAAACCGCAACCGCATTAGACATGAGCCGAGCGGCAGCGCGGAGCGGTCGTGAGTTTGTCGCCGCCGCAGCGCGTTCGCTTGAAGGCGTGCACGCGACCGTGGTGATGGTGGTCCCACCAAGGAAGATGTCGGTGCCGCGTTCCGGGCGCGCCGCGCGTCCGAGGCTGTGCCGGGGAGCAGGGCGATGACGGCGACGAGGACATCGGGACGTGCAGAGGAGCCAATCGAACCCGCAATGGGCCGCACGACCCCTGATTTCTACGCGAGCCTGCCCCGGTTTACCGCCTTCTCCAGCCTCATGGATCCAGGCCTCTATCGGCCGCTTCCCACGACCTGGTGGCTGGGTGTGACCGATGTCGTCGGCTCTCAGCAGCAGATCGGGCTCGGCCGCTACAAGGCGGTCAATGCGGCCGGCGCAGCCATCATCGCGGCCGTTTCGAATGCCCTCGGCCGGCGCGCGTTCCCGTTCGTCTTCGCCGGCGACGGGGCAAGCTTCGCGATTGCCCCGGAAGACGTAGACGCCGCCAGAGAAGCGCTGGCCGCAACGGCCGTCTGGGTCCGCGAGGCGCTGCAGCTCGAGTTGCGCACCGCTCTGGTACCGGTCTCAGCCGTGCGCGATCGCGGGCTCGACGTGCGCGTCGCGCGCTACGCGCCCAGTGCTCACGTTTCCTATGCCATGTTCAGCGGAGGCGGCCTGCCCTGGGCAGAGGCCGCCATGAAGGCCGGCGACTATGCCGTCGCACCGGCTGAGCCCGGCAGCCAGCCCGACCTGACCGGCCTCTCCTGCCGATGGCAGTCAATCCGTCCCCGCCACGCGTTGATGCTCTCGCTCATGCTCGTGCCGCAGCACAGCGGCGACGCGCCGGCCTTCCGGCAACTCGTGCAAGAGATCCTGCGCAGTGTGGAGATCAGTGCCGAGGTCGCACATCCGATGCAGGATGAGGGACCGCAGATGCACGGACCGTGGGCGGGCCTGGATCTTGAGCTGCGCGCCATGCCGGGCTCCCGTCGGAGCCGCCTCTGGCGCAAGCTTCGCCTCGTGGCACGATCGATCCCCGAATACCTGATCTACCGCATCGGCTTGCGGGTGGGAGGGTTCGATCCGGCCGCGCTTCGGCACGAGATCGTCGGGAATACGGACTTCCGCAAATACGATGATGCGCTGCGGATGACGCTGGACTGCACAGAGGCCTTCGCGGATCAGCTGGAGGCGCAGCTCGCCGGTGCGGAGGCGCGGGGGATCTGCCATTTCGGGCTGGAACGGCAATTGGCTGCGCAGTTGACCTGCATCAGCCCTCCGGTGCCCGGCCGCGGGCACATGCACTTCATCGATGGCGCTGGCGGAGGCTACGCCGCGGCCGCCGCAAGGCTGAAGGCTCGGGCGGCAAGCGTCGGGGCCGTGGTGCCGACCAGCCCGTGAGGGGGCTGTGAAGCGTGGCTGCTGCCGGATGAAGCGCGGGCGCTTGGGACGACCTACCTCGAGCGGCGTTCAGGATCACTGTGCAGCACCGCACCGGCGAGCGTTTGGTCGATGACGGGACCTTCGCGGTCGGCGCCAGCCTGATCGGTGCCACTGCCTGCGAGCGGCGACCGGTGGAAGGCGCAAAAATCTTCACCGTGTAGGAGCTTCTCCGGCCTGGGATCTTTGCGGAAGGGATGTCCGCTTCGGAGCGTTCTCGAAACACGCTGAATGACCGGGATGGGCACCAAGCAGCCGCCCGAGCTTGACCCTCGATTGACTGCTTCGCGCGCAACTCGGTCATCGAGCTAGCCTCGACAATGCCTCATGAGCGGGCGCGATCGGACAGGCGCGGAGGCCTGAGAACGCCGGACAAATCCGCACTGAGCAGGTTATGCAGGTACGGACGCGCTCGTATCCGACGACCTCTGGGCGGTGGTCGAGCCGCTTCTGCCATCCGAGCTTGAGCAGCCGAAAGGCGGGAGGCCGCACTCCTCCACAGTGCCAGCCTGCCGGCGGAGTGGCCCCCGCGACGGGTCCGAACCCGACGGACCGCGGCCTCGTTCCTGCAAGCCTGCGGGTTGCCAGGTTCGGTGATCGTACCGGACCACCGCGAGCGGTCGTCCAATCACCGCCCGCGCAGAGTGGGACTTGTCCGATGAAGCGGCGTACGCTGTTGCAGGGAGCCGGAGCCGTCGTGGCGAGCGCAGTCGCGGCACCATCCCGGGTCCGCGCGGAGGCCACAACAACCCTGCGCTTCATCCCGCAGCAGGATCTCGTCACGCTCGATCCGGTGACGACCTTCGCGTACATCACCCGCAACCACGGCTACATGGTCTTCGACACGCTCTACGGCATGGACGGCGCCTTCCGCGCCACGCCGCAGATGGTCGAGGGCCACCGGATCGAGGAGGACGGGCGCCGCTGGGACCTGACCTTGCGCGAGGGCCTGCGCTTCCACGACGGGACCCCCGTGCTGGCCCGCGACTGCGTCGCCTCCCTGCGGCGCTGGGCCAAGCGCGACCCGTTCGGCGGCTCCCTGATGGAGGCGACCGACGAGCTGTCGGCGCCCGACGACCGGACGATCCGGTTCCGCCTCAAGCGCCCCTTCCCGCTCCTGCCGATCGCGCTGGGCAAGGCCTCGGTGCCGGTCTGCGCGATGATGCCGGAGCGCCTCGCCGTCACCGACCCGTTCCAGCAGGTGCCGGAACTCATCGGCTCGGGGCCGTTCCGCTTCAAAGCGGACGAGCGCGTGCCCGGCGACCGCACAGTTTACACCCGCTTCGAGGGCTACGTGCCCCGCACGGACGGCACACCCACCTGGACCTCCGGTCCGAAAATCGTCCACTACGACCGGGTCGAGTGGCGCGTCATCGGCGACACATCCACGGCCACCTCGGCGCTGGTCGCCGGCGAGGCGGATTGGCAGGAATACGCCTCGCACGACCAGCTCGGTCTGCTGAAGGCCGCCAAGGGCGTCACCACCCGCGTCCTCGACTCGACCGGCTTCGTGACGATGCTGCGGGTCAATCACCTGCAGCCACCCTTCAACAACCCGGCGATCCGGCGGGCGCTCTGGGGGGCGATCGACCAGACGTCCTGCATGCAGGGCGTGGTGGGCGCCGACGATCCCAGCCTGTTCCACGTGCCCCTCGGCTTCTTCTGCCCGGACACGCCGATGGCCTCGACGGACGGGCTCGGGCCGCTCACCACACCGCGGGATCCGGCCAAGGTGCGGGCCGACCTGAAAGCGGCCGGCTACGCCGGCGAGACCGTGCTGCTGATGGTGCCGTCGAACTCGGCCCCGCTTCTGGCGCTCGGCCAGGTCGCGGCCGACCTGCTCCAGCGCGTCGGCATGAATGTCGAGGTCTACGCGGTCGAGTTCAACGCGATGCTGCAGCGGCGCAACCACAAGGGGCCGGTCTCCGAGGGCGGCTGGAGCGCCTTCGTCACCAACTGGTCCGGCATGGATTGGCTCAACCCCGCCGGCTACATCGCCCTGCGCGGCACCGGCGAGAGCGGCTATGCCGGCTGGGCCACGACCCCGCGGATCGAGACCCTGCGGGACGCGTGGTTCACGGCTCCGGACGAGGCGGCCCGCGCCGCCCTGTGCCGGGACATCCAGCTCCAGGCGATGGAGGACGTGCCCTACTACCCCCTCGGCCAGTACCTGCAGCCGACCGCATACCGCTCCCGCCTCACCGGGATCCTCGACGGGTTTCCGACCTTCTGGAACGTCCGGCCCGCCTGAGGATCACGGCGCCGGGGCCTCACAGCCCCGGGAAGGTCGGCGGCGCGATGGCGTCGGGGCCGCGCCCGGCCCAGTCGAGCTGCCGGATCTGCGCCAGCGCACGGCCCTGCGCCTCCTCCAGCGCCGCCGCGGCCGCCGCGTAGTCGACCGTCAGGGCGCGGCCGTCGCGCACGATCTCGCGGCCGTCGACAAAGACCTGCCGGACCGCGCGGTCGCCGGCCGAGTAGATCAGCGACTGCACGGGATCGCGGCACGGCCGCATGGCCGGATGCGCGCAGTCGACGAGGACGAAGTCGGCCTTGCAGCCCGGCGCGAGCCGGCCGATGTCGTCGCGCCCGAGCGCCCTTGCGCCGCCCACAGTGGCGGCGTGGAACACGTCCGCCGCGCGGGTGTCGCGGGGATTCTCGGCGACGACCCGGGCGAGGTACGCGACGAGGCGCATCTCGTCGAGCATGTTGTGCGGGTAGACGTCCGTGCCGATGCCCATGTTCACCCCGGCCTGGCGGTAGCGGCCGAAATGGTGGAGCGCGATGCCGCGGCGGGCGAAGACCGTCGGGCAATGGGCGACCGTGGCGCCGCGCTCGGCCAGGCGGCGCATGTCCGAGCCCGGGCTGTGCCAGTGGGTCCAGGGATGGTCGTCGAGGAAGATTCCGTGGCCCACGATCGTGCGCTCGGTAAGCACGCCGAGATCGTCGAGCCACTCGATCGGCGTCATCCCGGTGCGGCGGGTGATCTCGTGGAATTCCGACAGGGACTGCGCCGCATGGGTGTGGAACCGCAGGTCGCGCCGGACCGCCTCGGCATGGGCGTCGCGCATCAGCTCCGCCGTGCAGGTATCCACCTGCGCCGGGCAGAGCATGCCGGAGAGGCGTCCGCTCGGGTGGCGCTGCGCCGCCTCGATCTCGGCGAGCGCATGCTCCAGGCCGCGCTGGCCCGCCGCCGCGTCCCATTCGTACTCGACGCTGTGGCCGTTCCGGGTGAGCCATCGCCCCGACCGGAACATCGGGGCGATGCAGACCCGCAGGCCCGACGCGCCGAGGCGATCGAGCCAGCCGTCGCTCGGCAAAGCGAGGTCGCAGACGGTGGTGACGCCCGAGAGCGCCAACTCGGCGAGCGCCACCCCGTAGGCGGCGCTGGTGCCCTCCGCGTCGGGCCGCAGGATCGGCAGGTACTCGTAGAGCGAGGTGTTGTAGAGCCGCTGGCTGCCGACCTCGTCCCACATGCCCTTGTTCATCGGCTCCGAGAACAGATGGGTGTGGATGTCCACGAGGCCGGGCATGACCAGGCAGCCGGAGGCGTCGATGGTCCGGGCCGGCGCGGGGCCGGCGTAATCCGGACCGACATGGATCAGGACGCCGTCCTCGAACACCACGTCTGCCCCGGTGCGGTAGACGTGGCCGCCGCTGTCAGGGTCCCAGGCGACGACCCACCGGGCCCCTGTCACCAGGGTGGCGCCGGCGCTCTTGTCCGCAGCATCGTCGTACATCGATACCCTCTCTCTGGCGCCGACGAGGCGGGCAAGATCGGTGCCCGATCGGGCCGGCATCGCGGCGCAGCGCGGCCCGAGTTTCGCATCGCGCGGGCCACTGTCGTCAGCGGCAGGCCCGCGCGTCGGTTCCGCAGGAGGCGGCATGCATCATCGCGGCACCACCGGACCCGCGCGCATCCTGGTCATCAACCCGAACGCCTCCCGGGCGGTGACGGCCGCCATCGACGCGGCGCTGACGCCGCTGCGCCTGGCCGGCGGCCCCGTCATCGCGGTGACGGATCTGCCCGAGGGGCCGGCGGGCATCGCGACCCAGCAGGACGCGGATTCCGTGGTGATGCCGCTGGCCCGGCGCATCGCGGAGGATCCGGCGGACGCCTTCGTCATCGCCTGCTTCAGCGACCCCGGCCTGCATACGGCCCGCGAGGTCGCCCGCGGCAGGCCCGTGATGGGGATCGCCGAGTGGGGCCTCCTCCGGTCGCTCACCCTCGGCGAGCGCTTCGGCATCGTCGCCCTCTCGGAGGGTAGCGTGCGGCGCCAGCGCCGGATGGTCCGCCAGATGGGCCTCGGCGAACGCTATGCCGGCAGCCGGCCGGTGAAGGCCCGGGCCGACGAGACGGCGGGGGCGGCGATCCGCGACCGCCTGATCGGGGCGGCCCGGACCCTGGTCGCGCGCGACGGCGCCGACGTCATCGTGCTCGGCTGCGCCGGGATGGCCCCGCACCGGGCCGCCGTCGAGCGGGCGGTCGGGTGTCCGGTCGTCGAGCCCTGCCAGCAGGCGGTGGCGGCGGCCCTCGGGGCGGTCCTGCTCCGGGCGGACCTGTAGGGAGACACCGGCGATGCACTACGACCTGCTGATCCGCGGCGGCACCTGCGTGACGCCCTGGGGCACCGAGGCGATCGATCTCGGCATCCGCGACGGGCGCATCGCGGCCCTCGCGACCCCGGCCGGCGCGACCGCGGAGGCGGTGATCGACGCGGCGGGCCTGCACGTCCTGCCCGGCCTGATCGACAGCCACGTCCACCTGCGCGACCCCGGCGACCCGGCGGTGGAGACGATCGAGACCGGCACGCGGGCCGCGGTGCTGGGCGGGATCGCCACCCTGTTCGACATGCCCAACACCGTCCCGCCGATCGCCGATACCGAGCGCCTCGCGTGGAAGCGCGACTACGTTGCGGGCCGGAGCTGGTGCGACATCGGCCTCTACGTGGCCGGCACGAAGGCCAATATCGACGCGCTCGCCGCGCTGGAGCGCGCGCCGGGCGTCTGCGCCGTCAAGGTCTTCGCCGGCAGCTCCACGGCGGCGCTGATGATCGAGGACGACGCGCATCTCGAACGCGCCATGCGCGCCGGCCACCGGCGCATGGCCTTCCACAGCGAGGACGAGGACCGGCTCCAGGCCCGCAAGCCGCTGTTCAGCCGGGGCCAGCCGTACCGGACCCACATGGAATGGCGCGACCCGGAATGCGCCTTCCTGGGCACGCGCCGCCTCATGGCGCTGGCGCGGAAGACCGGCCGGGCGACCCATATCCTGCACGTCTCCACCGCCGAAGAACTCGCCTACCTGCGCGATTTCCGCGACGTCGCCACCGTGGAGGTGCTGGTCAATCACCTCACGCAGGTGGCCCCGGACTGCTACGACACCCTCGGTGGCTTCGGCGTCATGAACCCGCCGATCCGCGACGAGCGCCACCGGGCGGCCGCCTGGGCGGCCGTGCGCGACGGGACCGTCGACACGATCGGCAGCGATCACGCGCCCCATGCGCGGGCCGCCAAGGAACGGCCCTGGCCGGATTGCCCGGCCGGCCTCACCGGGGTCCAGACCCTAGTGCCGATCATGCTCGACCACGTCGCGGCCGGGCGCCTGCCGCTCGCCCGCCTCGTCGACCTGATGGCGGCCGGGCCGGCCCGCGTCTACGGGCTCCGCGGCAAGGGCCGGATCGCCGCCGGCTACGACGCCGACTTCACCCTCGTGGACCTGAAGGCGCGCCGCAGGATCGAGGAATCCTGGATCGTCTCGCCCTGCGGCTGGACGCCCTTCGCCGGCACCGAGGTCACCGGCTGGCCCGTCGCCACGCTCGTGCGCGGCCACCTCGTGATGCGCGACGACGCGGTGCTCGGCACGCCCGTCGGCGGCCTCGCGCGCTTCGCCGCATGATGAGGCCCGCCCTCAGCCGTCGCAGGTTTCCGCCGCCAGCCAGGTGGTGAGGATCGCGACGGCGTCGAGAAGGTCGTCGATCGCCATGGCCTCGTCGGGGTTGTGGCTGCCGTTGGCGTTGCGCACGAACAGCATGGCCATCGGCACGCCGGCCTTGGCGAAGGCGGCGGCGTCGTGCGAGGCCGGGCTGCCGAGGGGCCGGGTGGCGATGCCGAGCGCGTCCGCGGCCGCCGCGAGCCCGTCGCGGATCCGGGGCGAAACCGCGCCGACGCCCGCCTCGGCGCGGGGCCCGAGGGCCACCGTGACACCGCGGCGCTCCGACACGTCCGTTACGGCGGCCAGGAATGCGGCCTCCAACGCCGCCAGCACCTCGGCCGCGTAGGCCCGCATGTCGAGGCTGAACCGGAACTCGCCGGGGACGGTGGTCAGGCCGTGGGCCGCGGCATCGGTGTGGAACCGGCCGAAGGTGACGGCCATCGGGCAGCCGGCCGCCTCGCGCTCCGCCCAGACCCGATCGAGGGCCAGGGCGATCTCGGCGCCCGCCATGGCTGCATCGCGGCGGAAGCGGCGGGGCGTTCCGACATGGTCGTAGCGCCCAAGGATCCGGACGTCGGGGTAGCGGACGTTGCCGGGGATCCCGGTGCAGAGGCCGACCGGGATCCCGGCCTCCTCCAGGCTCGGCGCCTGCTCGATATGCACCTCCAGGAAGGCGTGGATCGCGGCGGCGTCGAGGGCGGGCGGGCCGCTGCGCAGCGCCTCCGGGTCGCCGCCCTCCCGGGCGATGTGCGCGGCGAGGCTGAGGCCGCTGTCGATCCGGGCGGCGTCGAGCGCCCCGTCCGGCAGGGTTCCGAGGGCCGCCCGGCTGCCGATGTAGGAGACCTGGAACCAGACGCTCTCCTCGGCGCGGATGCCCATGACGGTGATGTCGCGCGCCGGGGTCAGCCCCAGCTCGCGGAGCGCCGCGACGGCGGCGAGGCCGGCCACCACCCCGGCGGCGCCGTCGAAATTGCCGCCGTGGGCCACGGTATCGAGGTGGGAGCCGATCAGGATCGGCGGCAGGCTCCGGTCCCGCCCCGGCAGCGTCAGGGTGGTGTTGGCGGCCGCATCCCGCCCGATCGCGAGGCCGAGAGCGGCGGCGCAGCGCGTCACCACCCCGTGCGCCGCACTCTCCTCCGGACTGTAGGAGGCCCGCGTGAACCCGGGATCGGTCCGGCCGCACCGGGCGAGGTCGTCGAACAAAGCCGCCACCCGGCCGCGCTGCGCGCGGACCGCCGTGCCGATCGCCGATACCGTGTCCATCCCGCCGCTCCCGGTGCGCGGGCCCGGGGCGGACCGCGACGGCGCCATCCTGCCACTTTCGTGCCGGCGTCGCGGAGATCCGGCCACCCGGCAGCCCACGGCTTCGCCGGCACGCTCGCCGGTCCGCGCCGCGTCCGGCGAGGGCACCCCGACCGGCGCGTCCGTCCGCGCGCGGTCGGACACGGCTTCCGACTGATGCGGTCGCTGGATGCAGGCATCCCGTCGACGCACTACGGGCGACACCAGTTCGACACCCGATACGAGAATTTTGACGTTCTCGGCACAGGACCGCCCGCAGCGCGCACAAATGCTGCCAATATGCGCAAGGCCCATGCCGGCCTGCAGCCTCTTTGACCTTCCCGTCCCCCGGACCTCGGCCGACAATCGCCAGGTCCATCCATGGGAGCTTCGGGGTCGATGACGCATCTCACGCGACGCGGCGTCTTGGGCACAGGCATCTCGGGCACGGCGGCGCTGCTTGCGGCCCCGGCCCTCATCCGGCCGGCCTTCGCCGCCGACACCGTCAAGCTCGGCTGCCTGTTCTCGTCCTCGGGCACGATGGCCAATCTTGAGGGCCGGCTGAACCACGTGGTCCGCATGGCCGCCGACGCGATCAACGGGCGCGGCGGCGTCAACGGCCGCCAGATCGAGGTGCTGACCTCCGATCCCGCCTCCGACTGGCCGCTCTACGCGCAGGTCGGGCGGCAGATGCTCCAGCAGGAGAAGGTCGCGGCCCTGTTCGGCTGCTGGACCTCCGTGTCGCGCAAGTCGGTGCTGCCGGTGGTCGAGCAGAATGACGGGCTGCTGTTCTACCCGCTGCACTTCGAGGGCGACGAGAACTCCAAGAACGTCGTCTACGTGAACTCGCCGCCCGCGAGCTCGGTGCTGCCGGCGGTCGATTACCTGATGGGCCCGGACGGGGTCGGGGCGAAGCGGTTCTTCATGATCGGCTCGGACTACGTCTGGCCGCGCACGATCAACAAGCAGCTCAAGGGCTACTGGAAGAGCAAGGGCATCCCCGAGAGCGCGTGGCGCGAGGAATACGTGCCGTTCGGCTTCTCGAACTTCCAGACGCTGGTGAATCAGGTCCGCAGCTTCGCCAGCCAGCCGGGCGGTCAGGCGATCGTGGTGCTCACCGTGGTCGGCTCCTCGATCCCCGACTTCCTGCGCGAATTCGCCAACCAGGGCATCAGCGCCACCGACGTGCCGATTCTCGGCCTCGACATGGTGGAGGCGGACCTTGAGGGGCTCGATACCGCCAAGCTCGTCGGCCACCTGAACTGCTGGGCCTATCTTCAGGCCGCCAAGGGCGAGCGCAACCAAAAGTTCCTCGCCGACTGGGCCGCCTACGTGAAGGCCAAGAACGTCCCGTTCAGCGCCGACACGGTGATCGACCCGATGGTCTCGGCCTATGACAGCGTCAACCTCTGGGCGCTCGCCGCCGCCAAGGCCGGCTCCTTCGCGGTGCCTGAGGTGCGCAAGGCCTTCGCGGGGCTCAGCTTCGACGACCCGTCGGGCTACACGCTGACCATGACGGGGGAGAACAACTACGTCTCCCGCGGCGTGTTCATCGGCTCGGTCAACGAGAAGCGCGGCTTCGACGTCCTCTGGCAATCCCCGGACGCCCCCAAGCCGGTCCCGTTCAGCCCCTATGGCTGATCGGCTCCGCGCGCTCCTGGCCCTCTGCTGTCTGGCGCTGCTGACGTTTCCGGCCTCCGCCGCGCCAATCGACCGGGCGGCCTTCGCGGCGGGTCTGTGCGGGGACGGCGCCGCGCAGGTCCGCGCGGCCGAGGGTCTCGTGCAAGCCAGCGGCGATCTGGCGGCCGACGACCTCGCCTATGCCGGCGGGCTCCTCGGCGCGCTGGCCGAGCGCCGTCTCGCCTGCCCGGCGGAGGGCGCACTCCTGCTCGACCGCCCGGGCGCATCCGAGGGGCGCGATGCGGTCAGCGGCGCGCCGCGTCCGGCCGCCGAGGCGCGCGCGCCGGTCCTCGGCCTACGCCAGCGGGCCGCCGTCGAGACCGCGCGCGGCACCGTCGCTCTGTTGACCGGCCCGGATCCGGCCGCCCGCAGCGCCGGTCTCGCGATCCTGGAACGGCGCATCGCCACCGTTCCGGCTTCGGTCCTCGACCGGGCGCGGGACGCGGAGACGGATGCCGGCCTGAAGGGGACGATCGCCGGTCTCGCCCAGGCCGCCGCCCTGTCGTCGCCCGATCCGGCCCGGCGCCGGGCGGCGATCGCGGCCGTGGCGGCGAGCCCGTCCGGGGCCGCTGAGGCGCGCCTCGCCGCGCTGAAGAGCGATCCCGCCTACGCCTCCGACCCGGCCTTCCGGGCGGCCCTCGATGCCGGCCTCGCGCAGGTCTCCCGCGCGGTGGCGATCGGCGACGGGCTCGCGGTCGTCTATAACGGCCTGAGCTTCGCCAGCATCCTGTTCATGGCGGCGGCCGGGCTCGCGATCATCTTCGGGCTGATGGGCGTGATCAACCTCGCCCAGGGCGAGTTCATCATGCTCGGCGCCTACGCCACCTACGGCGTGCAGGAGGCCTTCCGCCGCCTCGCCCCCGGCCTGCTCGACCTCTACCTGCTCGCCGCCATCCCGGTCGCCTTCGGGGCGGTCGCCCTGGTGGGGATCACGGTCGAGGCGCTGATCCTGCGCCACCTCTACCGACGGCCGCTCATGAGCCTGCTCGCCACCTGGGCGGTGAGCCTGTTCCTGGTGAACCTCGTGCGCGTGACGGTCGGCACCCAGAACCTGCAATTCGTCATGCCGGCCTATGTCAGCGGCGGCGTTCCCCTCTACGCCGACTTCGTGATGACCTGGAACCGGCTGTTCGCCATCGCCTTCGCGGCCGCGACGCTGGTCCTGACGCTCGTGATCCTGCGCCGCACGCCGCTCGGCCTCGACATCCGCGCCGTGACCCAGAACCGCGACATGGCCGCCTGCCTCGGCCTGCCGACCCGCCGGGTCGACCGGCTCGCCTTCGGGCTCGGCTCGGGCCTGGCCGGGCTTGCCGGGGTGGCGCTCTGCCCGATCTACAGCGTCAATCCCGGCATGGGCTCGGGCTTCATCGTCGACAGCTTCATGGTCGTGGTGCTGGGCGGCGTCGGCAGCCTCGTCGGGACCCTGGTGGCGGCCGTCGGCGTCGGCGGCGCCAACGTGCTGATCGAGCCGATCTCCGGCGCGGTCGCCGCCAAGGTGATCGTGCTCGTCGGCATCATCCTGTTCCTGCAGCGCCGGCCCGAGGGGCTGTTCGCCGTGCGGCGGCGGCGATGAGCGGCGCCGTGCAGACCGCCCTCGCCGCCCCCGCCGGACCGGGACGCCGCGCCGTGCGCGATCCCCTGGTCGCCGGCCTTGTCGGGCTCTGCCTCGCGGCCGCGGTCGGGCTCCTCGTGGCACCGCCCGCCCCGTATCTCGTCAACGCGGTGGGTCAGCTCGCCGCCTTCGCGATCCTCGCCGTGTCGCTGGATCTGGTCTGGGGCTATCTCGGGATCCTCAGCCTCGGGCACGGGCTGTTCTTCGCCATCGGCGGCTATGTCTGCGCCATGCACCTGCTGGCCCACGGCGTGGCCGTGACCGGCGTGCTGCCGGACTTCGTGCAGTTCATGGGCTGGAAGAGCCTGCCGGCCTATTGGGCCGGCCTCGACCACGCGGCCTACGCCTTCGTCCTCGCCCTGGCGCTCGCCGGCCTCGTCGCCTTCGTGTTCGGGCTGGCCTCGTTCCGCTCGCGGGTCAACGGCGTCTACTTCTCGATCATCAGCCAGGCGCTCGTCTACGTCGCGATGCTGCTGATGTACCGCAACGATACCGGGCTCGGCGGCAACAACGGCATGACCGGCTTCCCGCTGCTGTACGGCTGGCCGATGGGCTCCCCCGGCGTCGTCACGGGGCTCGCTGTCGCCGCCCTCCTGACGCTGGCGGCGGTACTGGCCGGCGCGCGGCTCCTGGTCGGCAGCGCGATCGGGCGGCGGATGCTCGCCTGCCGCGACGACGAGACCCGCCTGCGCACGCTGGGCTACAGCACCACCCGGCTCAAGCTCGGGATCTGGTGCCTCTCGGCCATGATCGCGGCGCTCGCCGGCATCCTGTACGTGCCGCAGGTCGGCATCATCAACCCGCGGGTGCTGGCGCCGGACCTTTCCATCGAGATCGCCGTCTGGGTGGCGATCGGCGGGCTGGGCCGGCTCGGCGGGGCGGTGATCGGCGCGATCCTGGTCAACGGCCTGAAGTTCTGGCTCAGCGCCGCGATGCCGGAGTCGTGGCCGTTCATCCTGTCCGGGCTGGTGCTCGTCGTGGTGCTGGTCCTGCCGAACGGCCTCCTCGACCTCGTGGGCTGGCGCCCGCGCCCGACTTGGCTGCGGGGCGCCCGATGACCGCCCTCACCATCGACGCCCTGACGGTCGCCTTCGGTCGCTTCACGGCCCTCGATGCCGTCTCGCTCGCGGTCGATCCCGGCGAGGTGCGGGCCGTGATCGGCCCGAACGGCGCCGGCAAGACCACCCTGCTCGACGTGATCTCAGGGATCACCAAGCCGGTCTCCGGCCGCGTGATGCTCGGCGACCGGATCGACCTGACCAAGCGCTCCGAGGCCGAGATCGCGAAGGCCGGCGTGCGGCGCAAATTCCAGAAGCCCAGCGTCTTCCCCGCGCTCACCGTGCGCGAGAACCTGGAGATCGGCTGCGGGCCCGCGCTCCCCGCCCGCGAGCGGCCCGCCCGCATCGCCTCCGTCCTCGGCGAGATCGGCCTCGGACCCCGCGCCGCGGTGCCGGCCGGCCGCCTCGCCCACGGCGAGAAGCAGTGGCTGGAGATCGGCATGGTGCTCGCCGCCGAGCCGGCGCTGCTCCTGCTCGACGAGCCCGTGGCCGGGCTCTCCGACGCCGAGACCGCCCAGACCGCCGCGCTGATCCGGAGCCTGCGCCGGCCGGACCGGGCGATCCTGGTGATCGAGCACGACATGGGTTTCGTCGAGGCCATCGCCGACCGGGTGACGGTGCTGCACGAGGGCCGGACCCTCTACGAGGGCAGCATGGCAGGTGCCCGCCACGACGCCCGGGTGATCGAGGTGTTCCTCGGCCGATGACGCAAGCGTGTGCATCTCCGCCCGCACGCCTCGCCGTCGAGGGGCTCGACCAGCATTACGGCAGCGCGCAGGTGCTGCGCGGGATCGGCCTCGACGTCGAGCCGGGCGCCTGCCTCGCCGTGCTCGGCCGCAACGGCGCCGGCAAGACCACGCTGCTGCGCTGCCTCACCGGCCTGATCCCGGAAAGCCGCGGCCGGATCGCCCTTGACGGGACCGAGCTGACGCGCCTGTTGCCCGACCGGCGCGCCCGCTCGGGCCTCGCCTACGTGCCGCAGGGGCGCGAGATCTTTCCCGACCTGACCGTCGCCGAGAATCTGCGGGTGGCGGCCCGGGCCCACGGGCTGGAGCGGACCGACGCAATTGACGAGGCGGCCGCCCTGTTCCCGGCGCTGCGCGGCCTCTGGCACCGTCCGGGCGGCAACCTCTCGGGCGGCCAGCAGCAGCAGCTCGCCATCGCCCGGGCGCTCGCCACCCGGCCTCGCGCGCTCCTCCTCGACGAGCCGACCGAGGGCATCCAGCCCTCGATCGTCGCCGCGATCGAGGCGGTGATCGCCGGGCTCAAAGGCCGGATCACCGTGCTGCTCGTGGAGCAGTATCTCGATTTCGCCCTCCGGGTCGCCGATTCCGTGGTGGTCTTGTCCCGCGGCAGCGTCGTCGAGCGCGGCGATCCGAAGGTGCTGAACCCCGAAGCCCTCACCCGTCACATCGCCGTCTGACATCCGTAGAAGGAGCCGCCGTGTCGACCCATCACGAGATCCCCGCGACGCCCGAGACCATGGTGCTCGGCTATTTCGACGCCGCGCTGCCGCCCGTGCTGACCGTGAAATCGGGCGACACCGTCACCCTGCACTCGCATCCGGCGGGCGGGCGCGAGTCGCTCCACCCCGACCCCGCCCGGGTGCCGGCCGACCTGCTCCACGCCCTCGACACCCTGGAGCGGGGCCCCGGCCCGCACTTCGTCACCGGCCCCGTCCACGTGGAGGGCGCCGAGCCGGGCGACATGCTGCAGGTCGACATCCTCGACCTGAAGTTCCGCCTCGACTGGGGCTTCGTGGCGATCCTGCCGCTCCTCGGCACCCTGCCGGACGAGTTCACCGAGTACGAGACCGTCCACGCCGACATCGACACCGCCCGCGGCCTCTGCCGCCTGCCCTGGGGCACGGAGCTGCCCCTCGACCCGTTCTTCGGCATCATGGGCACCGCCCCGCCCCCCGCCTGGGGCCGGGTCGGCAGCCCGGTGCCCCGCGCCTTCGGCGGCAACATGGACAACAAGGAATTGAAGGTCGGCACGACCCTCTACCTGCCGGTGTTCAACCCCGGCGGCGGATTCTACGCGGGCGACGGCCACGGCGTGCAGGGCGACGGCGAGGTCTGCATCACCGCCCTGGAGACCGGGCTGACCGGCACGTTCCGCCTCACCGTGCGCAAGGATCTCCCAGGCGCGTGGCCCTTCGCCGAGACGCCCACCGACCTGATGTCGATCGGCCTGCACGAGAGCCTCGACGAGGCGATGCGCCAGGCCGTGCGCGAGATGGTGCGCCTCGTCTGCGCACGCACCAGCCTAACCCGCAACCAGGCCTACATGCTGTGCTCGCTCGCCGGGAACCTGCGGATCACCCAGACGGTCGACGGCAACAAGGGCGTGCACATGCTGATGCCCAAGACTGCCCTCGCGTCGACGTCCGGGGCCGCCTGAGCGCATTCTCGGCTGATGCTGCCTCCTCCGTCTTTGCGAGCGCAGCGAAGCAATCCAGCAGCGCTACGTTCAACGGTCCCGCTGCCCTGGGTCGCTTCGCTGCGCTCGCGATGAGGGGAGGAACGCCTCACCCGATTCCTGCAGATGGAGACCGCCTCAGTTCGCGCTGCGTCCGAAGGCGAACCGGCCGACACAGGCTTGGGCGCCGCGATGGTGCGGCGGCTGGCTCAGGCTCGCGCGCTCCGTCGTGGCCGGTGCCCCGCGCCCCGGCTGGACGAGCAGGGCTGCCCGAAGCCGCAGCACCTCGGCCCGGAGGCCGGCATTCTCCCGCTCGACCTGATCGAGCCGGGCCACACCGGCGGGCCTCAGGCCGCCGAGGCGTCTTCGCCAGCGGTAGAAGGTGCCGAGCGAGACATGAGCGCTGGCGCAGATCGCGGCGATCGGTATGCCCCGCGCGGCCTCGTCCAGCAGGAAGGCGATCTCCTCGTCCGTGTGCAGGGATCGACGCATGCAGGGTCTCCCGGTTCGGCAGCCTCGGGGCACTCTTCGGGCGGAGGATCAGCAAGAAGCGGACCGGCCGCGACGGGCCGACCGCGGCGCTTTCGTGCCGCGAAGCCCGCGATCCGGGCCGGCGGCCGCCGATTCACGTAACCGGCGCTCGGTTCTGCGGTCTCCGTACGCTTGGGTTTGCGGGCGCTTGTCAGGCGCGCGTGGATCGGCGCTGCGACCGCATCGGAGTGGATTTTGGCATCGCCCAATCAGCTATGCCGCGGCGCGGCTGGCCAGGTAGCGGCGCCAGCCGCCGAACTGCGTGATGTCGGCGGCCCCCGCGACGCCCGCCGTCTCCACCAGGAAGCCCTTCGGCGCGGTCCCGTCGGCGAGCCGCAGGGTGCCGATCCCGAGCGGTTCCGGGATGGCCGCCACGAAGGCCCCGAAGGCGGCGGGCGGCAGGGCCCAGACCTCCGTCTCGATCGCGCCGCCGTCGCCCTCGGCCACCCGGAGCAATCCGGGACGATGCGGCGGTCCGCCGGGCAAGGCGTAGAGGCGGTACTCCGGTCGGGTCGCCACCGTCCGCAGATACCGGGCGCCGTGCGCGGCGAGTTCGCGGTTCAGCGGCAGGCCCGACAGATGCGCCCCGACGACCGCCAGTTCGATCTCGCCGGGCCATCCGCGGGCCGGACCCGGCGCCACGGCCGGCACGGGCGTCTCCCCCGCGCCGATCCGGCCGGCCGCAGCCGCGTGCAGGCGGGCGCCCAGGGCGGCGAGGAGCCCATCGGAGCCACGCGGCGCGAGCAGGGTGATCCCCGAAAGAAAGCCGTCGGCGCGGGGCCGCCCCGGGACCGCGAGGGCGCACCAATCGAGCAGGTTGACGAAGTTGGTGTAGGTGCCGAGCTCGCTGTTCGGGCCGATCGGGTCGGCGGCCACCGCCGCGCAGGTCTGGGGACGCGGATAGGTCGGCACGGCGAGCACGTCGACCCGGTCCCAGACCGCGTCCGCGTGCCGTCGCAGTTCCGCCAAGCTGTAGAGACCCGCGAAGGCGTCGGCGGCGTTGTAGCGCCCGGCGGCGGCGATCACCGCCCGCGTCGTCGGGTGCAGGATCTCGGGGCGCGTCTCCATGATCGGCCGGATCGCCGCGTAGCGCTCGGCGACCCAGGGCCCGTCGTAGAGCAGGGCCGCTACGGCGAACATCGGCGCGAAATCGACCGGCAGCGCCGCCCCGACGAGGGTCTCCAGATCGGCAATCGTCGCCGCGAAGGCCGCCTCCGAGTGGCCGTCGCCGCCGAAGCGGAGGCTCGCCGCATCGGGAAGGCCCAGCCGCAGGCCCGGTGGAAGGCCGGCCGGTGCGGGCGGCACCGGCAAGGCCCGCGACCAGGGATCGGCGCTGTCGAAGCCCAGCATGACCCGGAAGGCGGCGTCGGCGTCGGCGACGGTGCCGGCGAACACGGAGAGCGTATCGAGGGTCCGGCAGGCCGGCAGCATGCCGCGGCTGGAGATCGACCCCAGGGAGGGTTTCAGACCGACGACGTTGTTGAGCGCCGCCGGCACCCGCCCCGAGCCTGCCGTGTCGGTCCCGAGGGCGAAGGCGACGATTCCGTGGGCGACCGCGACGGCCGAGCCGCTGCTGGAGCCCCCCGGCACGTAGGCCGGATCGATGGCGTTGCGCGGGACCGGGTCGAGCGTGCGCAGGCCGACGAGGCCGGTGGCGAACTGGTCGAGGTTGGTCTTGCCGATCAGGATCGCCCCGGCCGCCTGTAATCGGGCCACGGCGGGCGCGGTCTCGGTCGGGGTGTAGGCGAAGTCCGGGCAGGCCGCGGTGGTCGGCAGGCCGGCCACGTCGATGTTGTCCTTGACGGCGAAGGGCACGCCCCAGAGCGGCCTCGACACGGGGTCGAAGGGCGGGAGCGCGGCCGCCTGCGCCAGCGCCTCGGCCTCCGGCACCAGGGCCAGGAAGATGCCGGGGTCGTCAACCGCGGCGAGCCGGCGGTAGGCCTCGGCCACGACGGTGCGCGGGTCGCGGCCGTCGGCGTAGGCCGCGTGCAGGAGCGGGATCGTCGGGAAGGGCGGCACGGCGGTTCCTCGGGTCGCTGCTCAGGATTCGTCGCCGGTGGCGCGGTACCAGTCGAGGATCTCGCCCCCCTGCATGAACACCGCGTCGCTGCGCGCCAGGATCGCGTCGAGCAGTCGCTCCAGCAGACCGATCCGGTGCGGGACGCCGGTGATGTAGGGGTGGATCGCGAAGCCCATCACCTTGGCGCCGCCGAGGGGACCGGGACCCGCCGCCTCGGCGGCGAGGCGGTCGAGGTTGGCGAGCGCCCGCTCCACGAACTCGTCGGCCCGGTGGTGTTGGATGGCGAGCAACGGGATGTCGTTCAGCTCCACCGAGTAGGGCAGCGCCACGAGGGACCCCGTGCGCGTCGCCACCCGACAGGGCCGATCGTCGACCACGAAGTCGCCGACATAGTCGACGCCGGCCGCGTGCAGGTGGTCGGGCGTGTCGAGGGTTTCGGTGAGGCCCGGCCCCAGCCAGCCGCGCGGCGGGCGCCCCGTGGTCGCGGTGATCGCCGCGATGGTGCGAGAAATCATCTCCGGCTGGTCCTCGACCCGGTGGGTCGGAACCTGATGGAAGCCGTGGGCCATGAATTCCCAGCCGGCCGCATGGGCGGCCTCGGCGATGCGGGGATAGGCCGTGCAGACCGAGCCGTTGATCGACAGGGTCGGGCGGATGCCGCGGCTGGAAAAAGCCTCGAGGAAGCGCCAGAAGCCGACCCGCATCCCGTACTCGTGCCACGCCCAGTTCGGGATGTCCGGGAGCAGGCTCGCGGCGGTCGGCGGCACCAGGATCTGGCGCGGCATCGGATGGTCGATGAGCCAGTGCTCGACATTGACCACCGGCCAGACGGCGACGTGCTTGCCCCCGGGCAGGGTCAGGCGCGGCCGGTCCACGGCGGCGCGGTAGGCGAGCCGGTTCTCGGGCCGGCGGGGATCGTCGGGGGCGGTGTCCATCAGGCGGCGGCCCGCGGGGCGTGGTGGCTGTGGAGCTGGGCCGCGAGCATCCGGCGCAGGTCGTTGAAGGCCGGGCTCGACACGTCGCGCCGCCGCGGCAGCTCGACCGGATGGATCGCCTCGATCCGGCCGGGGCCGGGCGACATCATCACGATGCGGTCGGCGAGAAAAATCGCCTCCTCGATGGCGTGCGTGACGAACAGGATCGTCAGCCCCGTCCGCGACCAGAGGTCGAGCAGCTCGTCCTGCAGCCGCTCGCGGGTCATGGCGTCGAGCGCCCCGAAGGGCTCGTCCATCAGCACGACCTCGGCCTCGTTGGCGAGCACCCGCGCGATGGCGACCCGCTGCTTCATCCCGCCCGAGAGCTGGTGCGGGTAGGCGTCGGCGAAGGCCTGGAGGCCGACCAGCGCGATGTAGCGCTCGGCGGTGTCGCGCACCTCGGCGGCGGGCCGCCCGCGGGCCTTCGGGCCGAAGCCGATATTGTCGCGCACGGTGAGCCACGGGAACAGGCCGTAATCCTGGAAGACCATGCCGCGGCTCGGCCCCGGCCCGGCGATCGGCTTGCCCCACATCAGGGCCTCCCCGGCGGTCGGGGCCTCGAAGCCGGCGGCGATCCGCAGCAGCGTCGACTTCCCGCAGCCCGAGGCGCCGAGCAGGCAGACGAACTCGCCGCGCGCCACGGTGAGGTTCGCCTCGCGCAGGGCCTCGGTCCGGCGGCCGCCGGCCGCGTAGGTCTTGGAGACCGCCCGCATGTCGAGGATCGGGATCGTCGGATCAGCCATGATTGGGGCTCCAGGCGAGCAGCCGGCGGCCGAGCTGCATGACCAGCCAGTCGGACACGAACCCCGCGACCCCGATCACCGCCATGCCGCAGATCACGATCTCGGTGCGCGAGAGCTGGCGCGCTTCCATGATGATCGCGCCGAGGCCGGTCTGGACCCCGGTCATCTCGCCGACCACGATCACCACCCAGGCGAAGCCGAGGCCGAGCCGCAGGCCGGTGAAGATCGATGGCAGCGCCGCCGGCAGCACCACCCGGACGAACTGCGCCGGGCCGGTGCAGCCCAGCATCGCGGCCGCCTCGAACAGGCGCGGCTCCACCGAGCGGACCCCGAACACGGTGTTGACCAGGATCGGGTAGAACGCCCCGAGGAACACGAGGAAGAAGGCCGAGCGGGGTCCCAGGCCGAACAGGATCATCGCCAGCGGCAGCCACGCGGTGACCGGGACGGGCCGCAGCACCTGCAGGACGGGGTCGAGCAGCGCCCGGATCAGGGGCACGCGGCCGATCAGCAGGCCGAGCGGCAGGGCGGCGGCGGCGGCCAGCGCGAAGCCGCCATAGACCCGGCTCAGCGACGCCGCGAGATGGGTCCAGAGCGTGCCGCTGAACGCGTCGTCGTTGACGCCGCCGACGGCGAGGTCCCGCATCTCGGCCCAGACCTCCGCGGGGGGCGGGATCAGGCTGTAGGGCCGGCCCGCGGTGCTGACCTGCCAGACCGCGACGAGCACGGCCGGCACCACGCAGGCGAGGGCCAAGCGGCGCAGGTGGGCGAGCCCGGCCCCGGCCCGGCCGGCCCCGCGGGCCGGGGCCGGCGTCACCGGCGAAGTCACCGGCGCCGCCACCGGCAAAGGGCCGGCCTCGATGCCGGTGCTCACGCCCGCCCCATCGCATCGACGAAGCGGGTGTCGATGAAGCCGGGCTCCGGCAGCCGCTTGATCTGCTTGAGCGCCAGCATGTGCTGCGCGTAGGCGTCGGCCTGCCGGACCTCGTTCGGCCCGAGGCGCCAGGTCAGCTCGACGTTCGGGGCCGAGAGTTCCAGCGCCTCGCGCTTCTGCCCGAGCTTGGCCACCGCCATGGCGATCATCGCGTCGCGGTCGCCGGCCGCGAAATCCGTCGCCTTGCGGTGGATCTCCAGCATGGTCCGGACGAGGTCGGGCCGCTCGGCCAGCGTGTCGCGGTGGGCGCCGAACACCATGTTCAGCGCGCCCATCTCGGTGCCGTAGGGGTACTCGACGAGCTGGCCGACGCCCGAGGCGAGGCTGACGCCGGGCCCCGGCTCGGCGCCGACATAGGCGTCGACGTCGCCGCGGGCGAGCGCGATATGCATCTCCGAGAAGGAGACGCGCACGGGGGTGATGTCCTTCACCGACAGCCCCTCCATGCGCATCCGCTCCAGGACGAAGACCTCCTGGGTGCTGCCGGGCCAGATCGCGACGCGCTTGCCGCGCAGGTCCTTGATGGCGTGGATCTCGGAGCCCTTCTTGGCGATCACCGCCATCCCGCGGTTGCAGGTGGAGGCGATCACCACGAGTGGCTCACCGGCGGCGGCGCCCAGCGTCGCGGCGGCGATGCCGAAGGTGCCGAAATCCACCGACTTGGTGACCACGGCGTTCTTGCACTCGGTGGGGCTCTCGAAGGGCACCACCTCCACGGTCACGCCCGCGGGGGTGAAGCGCTCATAGAAGCTCGGCGCGATCGAGTGGATCAGCTTGAGCGAGCCCATCCGGATCGTGACCGGCGTGCCCGCGGCGCGTGCCCGCGACAGGGGACCGAGGGCGAAGCCGGCCCCGAGACCGGCCAGAAGGGTGCGGCGGCGGATCATCGAACGGCTCCTGCGGGATCGCTATCGCCGTGACGCTAGGTGCGCTCCCTGTTGCAAGGAAGTGCTATTTTCTGAGCGTGTCGTTGCATCTTCGGCAACGGGGGCGCACGATGCCGGCGTGAAGCACCTGCGCACCGTCACCTACGTCGCCGAGGTCGCACGTGCCGGCTCGATCCGGCGCGCCGCGGAGCGGCTGAACCTGACGCCCTCGGCCCTGACGCGGCAGATCCAGGATCTCGAATACGAGCTCGGCACGCCGATCTTCGAGCGCCTGCCGCAGGGGATGCGGCTCAACGCGGCCGGCGAGCTCTTCGCGCGGCACATCCGCGACCAAGTGGCGGATCTCGACCGGGTGAGGTCGCAGATCGCCGATCTGTCGGGGGTGCGCCGCGGTCACGTGTCGCTCGCCTGCAGCCAAGCCTTCGTCACGCAGGTGGTGCCCGAGGAGGTCGAGGCCTACCGGGCCCGGTTCCCCCAGGTCGGCTTCATGGTCCAGGTCCGCGATCACGCGCAGGCCGTGACGGCCCTGGCGGCGTTCGAGGCCGATCTCGCCCTGATCCTGCAACCGCCGCCTTCGGCGGAGCTGCATCCGCTCTTCTCCGGACACCAGACCCTCTGCGCGCTGATGCGCACGGGGCATCCGCTGGCGTCGGAGACCGGGCCGGTCCGGCTGCGCGACTGCCTCGGCCATGCCCTGGCCCTGCCCGACCACTCGCTCGCCATCCGCCATCACATCGAGCACGCCCTGGCCCGGCGCGGGGTCGAGCTCCGGCCGGTCGTCGAGTCGGGCTCGCTCGAATTCCTCCGCAACCTCGTCCTGCGGGAGGATCTCATCAGCCTGCAGATCCCGAGCGGCATCCCCCAGGATCCGCGCCTGCACAGCCGCCCGATCGATCTCCGCGACCTGACGCCGATGACGCTGGTCCTCGCGCAGTTGCGCGGGCGATCGCTCTCCGTCGCGGCGGCGAAGTTCGCCGATCAGCTTGTGGTTCGGCTCAACCGGGAAGCGGTCTGATGCGGCGCACGCCCTGAGGCCGGCGCGTCACCGCTCTCCGCGCCCGATCAGGGCGCGCCCGCTTCGGCCGTGGCGAGGAAGGCCTGCACGGTGTCGCGGAGAAAGGCGGCATCGGCCGGGTTGATCGACGGGTTGCCGGCGCGGTGGCCCCAGATGCTCGGGATCGGCTGCAGGACGGCGTCGCGCAGATGCGGCAGCTCGGCGGCGTTGTCGGCGACGCGGAAGTAGAGATCCGTCTCGCCCGGCATCAGCAGCAGCCGGGCGGTGATCGCGTTGAGCGCCCGGGTGAGATCGCCGCCGTAGCGCGGGTCGCGGCTGATGTCGCCCGCCTCCCAGGTGCAGAGCTGCGCGTAGAGATCGGCCGCAGGGCGGCGGGCGAAGCGTTCCTCCCAGTCGGTGCGCAGGAAGCTGTCGAGGTCCGGGGCGCCGAGCGCGGTGCGGTGGAGGTCCGCCCGGTAGAAGTCCTGGCTGAGCGCCCAGCCCGCATAGATGCGTCCGAAGGCCCGGAGGGCGGCGGCCGGCTCGGCCGAGAAGCGGCCCCCGCCGCCATGCTCCGGCGCCGCCTCCAGCACCGCCATGAGGCCCTTCAGGAACACGCGGTTGTGGGTGGCGGTGCGGGCGCTGCCGCAATTGATCACCGCGCGGGCCACGCGGTCGGGGAACAGGGCGGCCCAGTGATAGGCCTGCTGGGCCCCCATGGACCAGCCGTAGACGGCGTGCAGGCGCTCGATCCCCCACATCTCGGCGAGCAGGCGGCGCTGCGCGTGGACGTTGTCCCAGGCGGTGACGAGGGCGGGCCAGTCCGGGGTGTTCGACGGGCTCGACGACAGCCCGTTGCCGAACATGTCGGGGATGACGATGAACCAGCGGTTGGGATCCAGCACCCCGTCGGGGCCGATCAGCCATTCGAGGTCCGGATGCTGGGCTCCGTAGCTCGTCGGGTAGAGCACGACATTGTCGCGCCCGGGCGACAGGGTGCCGTGCGTCTTCCAGCGCAGCTGCGCGCTTGGCAGCACCGCCCCCGACTGAAGCGTCAGGTCGCCGAGTTCGAAGGTTCCGGTGGCCGTCGCCCAGCCGCTCACGGGCGCAGCGTCCGCACGAAGCCGACCTGCCAGCGGTTGTCGCCCCGCTGCGGCACGCCGGGCCGCGCGCGCATCGCGGTATGGGCGTCCGGCAGGCTGTGGAACGGGATCGACGGATAGAGGTGGTGCTCGGTGTGGACGGGCATGGCCCACATGAGGCGCCGCATGAGGCCGTTGGTCAAGGTCGT
This sequence comes from Methylobacterium sp. XJLW, assembly GCF_003254375.1. NCBI lineage: Bacteria > Pseudomonadati > Pseudomonadota > Alphaproteobacteria > Hyphomicrobiales > Methylobacteriaceae > Methylobacterium > Methylobacterium sp. XJLW. Next base: position 6,441,388 of record NZ_CP016429.1, read on the forward strand.
GCGCGTGTGGGTCGGGCCGTTGTCGTCCATCGTGCCGGCCGCCCGCTCCAGGTCGGGCCGGCCTTCAGCGCGCCCGGTGTCGGACTGAGATACACGGAAGATCTAATGCGTACTTCGGTGTAATAATTTGTGTCGGAAAAATATTTCCCCAGCCCGGCGATGTAATGGATCGGTCGGTCCGAAACCTGCTTGGCACGCGTGTTGCGAACGGGCTGGACGCTTCAGGAGTCCTCTGGCTTGTCCCGCACGTCCGACGTGACCGATCTCTCCCGCCGCACCGTTCTGGCGCTTCCCTTCGGCCTCGCAGCGGCCGCGAGCGGCGCGCGCGCCGCCGAGCCGAGACGCGGGGGCACGATGGTGATGATCGTCCATCCCGAGCCCTCGACCCTGGCCCATTACGCGGTGTCGGCGGGCAACATCCCGCCGATCGCCACGCAGGTCTACGAGGGGCTCTGCACCTACGACTGGGACCAGAACCCGCAGCCGAACCTCGCGAAGTCGTGGCAGGTCGCGCCCGACGGCAAGACCATCACGTTCAAGCTCCAGGACGGCGTGACCTTCCACAACGGCAAGCCGTTCACCAGCGCCGACGTGCAGTACTCCTTCATGGAGATCCTGAAGAAGTACAATCCGATCGCGCCGGTCATGCTCGCGGAGCTGGTGGCCGTCGACACGCCGGACCCGATGACCGCGATCCTGCGGCTCGCCAATCCGGCGCCCTACATCATGAAGGCGCTGTCCGGGCGGGACCTGCCGATCCTGTGCCGCTCGGTGTTCGAGGGCACGGATGTCCTGCAGAACCCCAGCGCCAACAAGCCGATCGGCACCGGTCCGTTCAAGTTCACGAGCTGGGAACGCGGCCAATTCGTGCGCCTGGACCGCAACGAGCAGTACTGGAAGCCCGGCCTGCCGTATCTCAACCGGATCGTCGCCCGGTTCATCCCGGATGCGGCCACGCGCTCGGCCGCCATGGAGGCGGGGGAGGCGCATTTCGCCGGGTACAGCGCGGTGAACTACGCCGACCTCGCGCGGATGAAGACCAACCCGATCCTCGATCTGACGACCAAGGGCTACGAGATGACGCCGGCCCAGAGCGTCCTGGAGCTGAACGGCCGTCACCCGCATCTCCAGAAGAAGGACGTGCGCCAGGCGATCGCCTACGCCATCGACCGCAAGGTCATCCTCAAGGACGTGATGTTCGGCTACGGCCTGCCCGCCACCGGCCCGCTCAGCCGCAAGTTCAAGACCGCCGGCCTCTACACCGACGACGTGCGCCAGTACGACGTGCCGGACCGGCTGGACATCGCCAATAAGCTGCTCGACCAGGCCGGCGCCCCGCGCGGCGCGGACGGGACCCGCTTCGCCCTGCACCTGGAGGTGAACTCCTTCGGCGAGCAGTGGCTGCGGCAGGCCGAATATTTGAAGCAGGCGCTGGCCGTCGTGGGCATCGCCGTGACGCTGCGCTCCGAGGACACCGCGACCTGGCTGCGGCGCGTCTACACCAACTACGATTACGACCTGAACGAGCCGTTCCTCAGCCAGGGCGTCGACCCGGTCTACGGGCTGAACAAGCAGTTCCTCACCAGCCAGATCCGCAAGGGCGTGACCTTCGTCAACGACACCTTTTACAGCAATCCTGAGGTCGATCGCATGCTCGGCGAGGGCGCGCGCGAGCCGGATGCCGAGAAGCGCGCCGCGCTCTACAAGAAGGTCCAGCAGATCCTGGCGGAGGACAGCCCGATGATCTGGCTCATCGACGTGCAGTACGTCAGCGTCTTCAACCGGCGCCTCAAGGACCACACGACCGGCCCCCTTGGAACCCAGCAAGCCTTCGAACGGGCCTGGATGGACACGTAGTCCCGTGCGGCTCGCGCGGTTCCTCGGTTACCGGCTGCTGCTGGCGATCCCGGTGGTGCTCGGCATCGTCGTGCTCAACTTCTTCCTGATCCACCTCGCGCCCGGCGACGCGGCCTCCGTGCTGGCGGGCGAGAGCGGCGCGGCGAGCCCCGAATACATGGAGCAGCTGCGCCACAAGTTCGGGCTCGACCAGCCGCTTGCCACGCAATTCGGCGTCTATCTGCTCAACATGCTCCACCTCGATCTCGGCTACTCGTTCCGCAACGACAGCCCGGTGGGAAGCCTGATCGTCGACCGGCTCTGGCCCACCGGGCTGCTGATGCTGACCGCCTTCGCAGCCGCGTTGCTGATCGGCACGCTCCTCGGCCTCGTAGCCGCGACCGGGCGCAACAGCTGGCGCGACGCGGTCATCTCCCTGGTCAGCCTCGTGGCCTACGCGACGCCGGGGTTCTGGCTCGGACTGATGATGATCGTGGTCTTCGCGATCCGTCTCGGCTGGCTGCCCACCAGTGGTTACGACACGGTCGGCGCCGACAACGAGGGCTGGGACGAGGTCTGGGACGTCGGCCGCCACCTCGTCATGCCGGCGGTGGCGCTCGCGCTGTTCTACCTCGCGGTCTACGCCCGGGTGATGCGCGCCTCCGTGCTGGAACAGGTCGGCATGGACTACGTCACCACCGCCCGCGCCAAGGGGCAGACCGAGGCGCGGGTGATGACCGGGCACGTCCTGCGCAACGCGCTGCTGCCGGTGGTCACCATGGCGGGCGTGCAGGCCGGCAACCTGATCGGCGGCTCGATCGTCGTCGAGACGGTGTTCGGCTGGCCGGGGGTCGGCACGCTGGCCTTCAACGCGCTCCAGTCGCGCGACCTCAACCTGCTCCTCGGCATCTTCTTCGTCTCGGCCTGCCTCGTGGTGGTGATCAACCTCGCCGTGGACCTCGTCTACGTCTGCCTCGATCCGCGGCTGGAGCTCTAGCGATGCGTACGGCTCTGGCGCGGTTCGCCCGGAACCGCCTCGCGCTCGCGGGCGCGGCGGTGCTCCTCGGGCTGGTCGTCCTCGTGGCGCTTACGCCGCTCCTCTATCCAGGCGATCCGTTCGGGCTCGTCGGCCCCGCCCTCCAGCCGCCGGGCGGCCGGTTTCTGCTCGGGACCGACACGCTGGGCCGGGACGTGGCCGCCGAGATCGCGTACGGCGCCCGCACCTCCCTGATCATCGGCCTCAGCGCGACCGGGGCGGCAATCCTGCTCGGGACCCTGATCGGCGGGCTCGCCGGCTATTACCGGGGCGGCGTCGAAGTCGCGCTGATGCGGCTTACGGAGTTCTTCCAGACGATCCCCGCCTTCGTGCTGGCGATCCTGATTGTGGCGATCCTGTCGCCGTCGCTCTTCAGCGAGGTCGTGGCCATCGTGGCCGTCTCCTGGCCCGGCATCGCCCGCCTGGTCCGGGGCGAGTTCGTGGCGCTCGGCGGCCGGGAGTTCGTGCTGGCCTGCGACGGCCTGGGGGCGGGCGACGCCCGCATCGTCTTCCGCCACATGCTGCCGAACTGCACCGCGGCGATCATCGCGGTCGGCACGCTCCTGATCGGCACGGCGATCCTGATCGAGGCGGGGCTCGCCTTCCTGGGCCTCGGCGATCCGAACGTGATGAGCTGGGGCCTGATCATCAGCTCGGGCCGCGCGGTCCTCCGGTCGGCGTGGTGGATCTGTACCTTTCCCGGGCTGGCGATCCTGCTGACCGTCCTCGCCATCAACCTCGTCGGGGATGGCCTGAACGAGGTCCTGAACCCGAGGCTCCGAGAGCGATGAGCGACGCCGTCCTCGAGATCGAGACGCTCACGATCACGCTGCCGGATGGCGCGGACCGGCCCAATGCCGTCACCGATCTGGATCTCGTCCTGCGGCCCGGTGCGGTCACCTGCCTGATCGGCGAGAGCGGATCGGGCAAGTCGATGGTGGCCCGCGCGATCCTCGGGCTGCTCCCGGGACCGCGCGTGCGCGTCAGGGGTGGCCGCATCCTGTTCGAGGGCGCGGATCTCGCCGCGATCACCCCGCGTCAGATGCGCAAAGTCCGGGGCGCGCGCATCGCGATGATCTTCCAGGAGCCCATGACGGCCCTGAACCCGCTCCACACGATCGGGCGGCAGATCGACGAGGTCCTGCGCATCCACACGCCGCTCGGGCGCGCGGACCGCCGGGCGCGCATCCTCGCGCTGCTCGAAAGCGTCCACCTCCCGGACCCGGCCCGGCTGCTGCGCTCCTACCCGCACCAGCTCTCGGGCGGCCAGCGGCAACGGGCGATGATCGCCATGGCGCTGGCGTTGAACCCGCGGCTGCTCATCGCCGACGAGCCGACCACGGCGCTCGACGTCACCACGCAGGCGCAGATCCTCTCCCTGATCCGCGACCTGCAGCGCGAGCACGGCACGAGCGTCCTGTTCATCACGCACGATTTCGGCGTCGTGGCCGACATCGCCGACACGGTCGCGGTGCTGCAGAAGGGCGTCCTGGTCGAGCAGGGGCCCGCGGCCTCGGTCCTCGGCGCCCCGAAGCATCCCTACACGCGCGCCCTCATCGCCGCCGTGCCGAAGCTCGTGCCGCCGCCGCGGCGCGCCGCCAGCACCGCCCCCCTGGTGGTGGAGGCCAGGGGGGTCGAAAAGACCTACGGCGCCCGCGGCCTGTTCGGGGGGCGCGTCACCCGGGCCCTCGACGGCGTGGACGTTTTGCTCAGGCGGGGCGAAACCCTGGGCCTCGTCGGCGAGAGCGGCTCGGGCAAGAGCACGCTGGCGCGGGCACTCACCCGCCTGATGCCGGTCGATGGCGGCGAAATTCTGCTTGCCGGACACAGCGTCGCCGAGCTGAGCCGCCGCCAGATGCGCCCGCACCGCCGGCGCGTGCAGATGGTGTTCCAAGACCCGTACGGCTCCCTCGATCCGCGCCAGCGCGTGGTCGACATCGTCGCCGAGGGGCCGATCATCCACGGCACCGAGCCTGGGATCGCGCGGGTCCAGGCGTGCGAGATGCTGGCGCTGGTCGGCCTCGACCCCGCGGCGGCGCAGCGCTTCCCGCACGAGTTCAGCGGTGGCCAGCGCCAGCGGATCGGCATCGCCCGGGCGCTCGCCATGAAGCCCGAGATCCTGGTGGCCGACGAGCCGGTCTCGGCCCTGGACGTCTCCGTGCAGGCGCAGGTCCTGGCGCTGCTCGCCGACATCAAGGCGCGGCTGCAGCTCAGCATGCTGTTCGTGACCCACGACCTCCGGGTCGCGCTGCAGGTCTGCGACCGGATCGCCGTGATGCGGTCCGGTCAGGTGGTCGAGGTCGCGCCGACGTCCGAGATCTTCTTCGCGCCGAAACACCCCTACACGAAGGCGCTGTTCGCCGCCGTGCCCGGCGCCCAATGGCAGGACCCGATCCCCGCATGACGACCGCGCAGCCCCTCTCGACGGACCCGTTCCTGCCCGGGCCGCGCGTCCGCGTCGCCGGATCCGCGACGGGGCCGCTCGCCGGCCTCACCTTCGCCGTCAAGGATCTGATCGACGTCGCGGACACCCCCACGGGGGGCGGCAACCCGGACTGGCCGCGCGTCTACCCCACGCCGACCCGCCATGCCGGCGTGGTGCAGCGGCTGCTCGATGCGGGCGCCTCGGCCGTCGGCAAGACGGTGACCGACGAGGTCTCGCTGGGAATCCTCGGCGAGAACGCCCACGACGGCACGCCGCTCAATCCGGCGGCGCCGGACCGGGTGCCCGGCGGCTCGTCCAGCGGCTCGGCCTCCGCGGTGGCTGCGGGCGCCTGCGACTTCGCCCTGGGCACCGATACCGGCGGCTCCGTGCGCGTGCCGGCGAGCTTCTGCGGGCTCTACGGCATCCGGCCGACGCACGGCCGCATCGACTTTTCCGGGATCTGCGTCCAGGCGCCGAGTTCGGACACCTGCGGCTGGTTCGCCCGGGACGCGGCGACCTTCGCGCGGGTCGGCGAGGTCCTGTTCGGCCAAGGCATGCCGGACCGTCTGCCCCACACGCTGCTCGTGGCCGCCGACGCGCTCGGCTTCGCGGACGCCGCCGTGCAGGAGGCGCTGGCCCCGCAGATCGAGCGTCTGGCCGACCTCATCGGCAATCGCCGCGACGTGACGCTCGCGCCGCAGGGCCTGTCCGTGTGGCAGCGGGCGCAGCGCGTCCTGCAGAGCAGCGAGGCGTGGCAGACCTTCGAGCCCTGGCTCGATGCCTGCAACCCCCGCATGGCCTTCTCGGTGGCTCGCTCGCTGATCCAGGGCTCGATGATGACCGATGCCGAGCGCAGCGCCGCGAGTTTGATGCGGATCGAGGCAAGGGCCCGCCTCGCGCGGCTCCTGCCCCCCGGCACGATCCTGTGCCTCCCGACGACCCCCTTTCCGGCGCCGCCGCGCGGGCTGCCGCTCGGCGCGCTGCATCCGCTGCGCGAGCGGATCGCTTGCCTGACGAGCCACGGCGGCCTCACCGGCGTCCCGCAGGTCAATCTGCCGGGCGCCCACGTCGATGGCGCGCCGGTCGGCCTGTCGATCCTCGGGGCGCGCGGGACCGACCTCGATCTGATCCGCCTGGCGGTCGCCCTGGAGGGTTGAATGGACGTGACGGTGAACCGCCCGGAGATCGTGGCCGAGATCGCGGCTTTGTTCGAGCGCTACGAGCAGGCGCTCATCGAGAAGGATGTCGCCGTCCTCGACGCGACCTTCTGGGACAGTCCGCACACGATCCGCTATGCGCTGGCCGAGAACTGCTACGGATTCGCCGAAATCCACGCTGCCCGCGATGCGGCCGATCCGCCGCCGGGCGGCACCAAGGAGGCACGGATCCGGCTGGAGATCCTGACGCTTGGGAGCGACTTCGCCACCGTCAATCTGGAGTTCAAGCCGCGCGGCAAGGCCGGCATCGGGCGTCAGAGCCAGACCTGGATGCGCTTGCCCGGTCTCGGATGGAAGGTGGTGTCCGCCCACGTGTCCATCCTGCCGATCGGGACGTGACGCAGGATCGCCGGGCGCGGAGGACCGGACACATCTGGGTTCGGTCAGCCGGTCGGCGCGTCTCTGCCGCCAGCCAGTTGATGGTCGTATGAGCAGGACGCAGGCGTCCGCCTCTGGACGATTGCGCCGAGGAGCTGAACGGCTGAGATGTGTTGATAGAAGGCTGTCCGCTTTTGCGGCAAGTCCCGCACCGAAGCAGACCAGCCGCTGACGGCCCGACTTCGTCACACTTGATCGCCCTCGCGCGCAAAAACGGCCATTCGGCCTTGCGCCCAATCCGGCCGTTTATGCGCGTTCAGCACTGGCCGCGAAGCGGACATCAACCGTGCATTCGATTGCAGAAACACAAGAAGGCTGGCATGCACCGCGCCATCGTCATATGCTGTGAATGGGCCGGCCACAGTTGGCGACCTTCAATTGAATGTTGCGGCATCGCGAGGCAAACGTTCGTTGGCGTCTGGTTGGATTGTCCTCCAAGAAATTCGTGCGTGAAAAATACAAGTCTCTGGGGAGAATGATCAAAATCGGTCGATGCGCCGGGGACAAGAATTAATTACATCCAACGCTACCGCAGAGCGAATTAGTTGGATTGATCGACGAGGATGTGCTCGCAGATCCGCGCAGTATGTTAAGGGCACTTTTGGCTTCTTCATTATCAGGTTTAAGACGAAGGACCTCTTCGTAATCTCGAACAGCCGCCTGCGTGTTTCCGAGGGTGATGTTAGCTTTCGCCCTGTTGATGAGCGTATTGGAAAAGGTCGGCCGCATCGCCAGCGCACGGTTGAAGTCCGCGATCGCGGCGGTCGGGTTCTGCAGGCCGGCATAGGCGACCCCGCGATTGTGGAAGGCGTAGGGGTACTGATCGTCCGCCCGGATAGCGCTATTACAATCCGCGAGAGCATCCGCAAACGCACCCCGGTCGATGTTCGCCCAGCAACGCCCATCGAGTGCGATCGCGCGCTGCCGTGGTGTCCGGGCCTCGGCCAGGAGGCGGCTGCATCCGCCGACGCGCATCTCCGGGTTCCCAGACCGACAATCCTGGGCGGCATCGGCCAGAGCGGAGGGGCTTGCAAGCACGATCGCCGCCATCAGGCCGGCGTGTACACATACGGTGAGGGTGCGTAATGGTGCACGCATAATCGATCAATCCTGCTTCCGGCTTGTCGGGCGGCTCATCGCTCTCAGTTGCAGCGATTGTTGAAGACGTCCCGGCCGGGCAGCTGCATCGAGTTCATCATGCGGAGCAGTTCGGCACGGTACAGATCGCTGAACTCGGCCGGGAAACGCCCCCCGATATTCGTGATCGTGCTGCGGTCGTCGCGCCGGATCGTCGCAAAATCGTAGAAGCTTCTGTCGTCGAAACTGCCTTGAGCGACCGCCGTGCCGCGGCCTTCGAGCACGAACCCGGCGCGAACCGGCGATGTATTGACCTCCTGCGCGCGGCTGATCTGGCTCCGTCGCGGCCGGATCTGCTCCGTGATGAACTGTTGCGCGCTCCCGCAACGCTCGTTCGGGCTGACCTGCACGTACATCACCACCTGCTCGCCGTGCTGCCGCGAGTGCCAGATCGTCGTGTAGGTCTGCTTCTGCGGATCGAACTGGTCGTTGGCGAGCGGCGAGATCTCGAGCAGGTTGGTCGAGTAGTTCAGCGTCCAGCCGGAGGCGCTTCCGACCGTGGTGCGCTGCTGCAGCTCACGCTGGCGCCGCTCCTCCTCCAGGCGGCGCTGCTCGTCCTGCTCCCGCTGACGTCGGGCGTCCGCCCATTGCCGATCCATCTCCTCCTGCCGTCTCCGCCTGTCCTCCTCCTGACGCCGAGCCTCGTCCGCCTGCTGGCGGCGGGCTTCGTCCTGGCGATCCCGCGTGCGGCCGCACTCGACCGCGAAGGTATCGACAAGGGCGCGGAAGCGCCCAGCCGGGTAGGACGCGCTGTAGCTCGCGGTGGCCGTGGGATCGTCGCAGGAGGCGACGGCCCGCTGATAGGCCCGCTGCTCCCGCCCCGCCTGGAGCCGGTCCTCGAAGGGACGGGCATAGGGATAGGTCCCCGTCATCGCCTCGCAGCCGCGGATCGCGGCATCGAGGTTCACCCCGCGCAGCGCGGCCGGCTCGGCATTTGGGTCGATCTTGTTGCACTCCGTCCGCAGGCCCGCGAAGAACCCCTGCGGGATGAAGGCGAACGACGTGGTGAGCGCGCCGCTCGCCCGGGGCTCCAGATCGCTGCCGGCGAGGCCCCGCTTCAGCGTTTCGTGCGACTGCAGAAAGGTCTCGCCTTCCTGCGCCATCGCGGCGAGCATGGGATCGCGCAGCGAGGCGCGGCCCGCTAGCGGCGCGCCCGAGGCAGTGCGGCGGCCGGCGCGTTCGCCGCCGATGACACTCGCCCCGGAACTCCCCGCCGCGGCATCGAAGTCGCAACGCCCGCCCGCCGAGGATTGACACTCGTCGATCACAACGACGAGTTCGCGGGTCCGGCGTCGGGCGATGCGGCGCAGCACGTCGCTCAGCCGCACGCCCTCGCTGTCGAGCAGGCCCGGGCGCTGTCCGGCATCGGCCGGGGTGTCCTGCGGCATTAGATAGATGTCGTCGGCGCCGCCGATGGTCGGCCCGAGGGCGAAGACCGCCACCTGGGCATCCTCCGGCAGGCGGCCGACGGCCTCGCGCAATCCGCGATCCAGCTGCGGGCGGTCGGCCGGCCCGAGCGTCCACACCTCGAAGCCGATGTCGCGCAGGCGCTTGCGATAGGCTTCCTCGTCGGCGTTGGCCGTCGCCGCCCGGCCGCCGGAGGCCGCGGCTTGCGGCACGATCAGCAGCGCGATCCGCTGCCCGGTGACGGCGCTGCTGCGCGCGGCGGCGGCCTGGACCGTCAGGCGGGGCGAGGCCGCGTGCCCGCCGGTGGCGGCGGCGAGACCGAGCGCGGTCGCGGCGGCCAGGCGCCTCCAGCGACGGCCGGTTCGGGCGGGCGGAGCCATGTCGGGGATCCTCGGCATCGGACGGGGTGAAACGCGCGGACGGACGAACATCGTGGGGTGCGTTGGGGCCATCAGGGACGACAGATCGCCCGGAGGCGGTCGCTGGCGGCGTTGCCCTCGCACAGCGCCCGGAGCGCCTCGGTGTGGCGGGGGGAGCGGTTGCGCCACAGGGCGTAGTAGTAGGCGGCCCGCACGATGTCGGGCCGCGCCGCCTCGCGGTACGCCGCGTCGGCGTTGCCGGGGTCGTAGAAGCGCGCGAGCTGCCAGGCCGCGTCCGCGCTCGTGACCGGATCGGCCTCCTCGAAGGCGCGGAAGGCCGCGCTCCCCTGCCGGGAGGCGAGCGCCGTCTCGCCGAGCGCCAGGAAAGCGCCGGCCGGCGCGCGCTCGTCGACGAGGCGGGCGTAGCGCTGCCGCAGCTCGGCGGCCGTCAGGCGGGACTCCGGCTCGGGAGGCGCGGGCGGCGGGCCCGGCTCCTGGGAGGGTAACTCACGGCGGGCCATGATCTCGGGCAGCCGGTCGCGGTACAGGTAGGCGCCGCCCGCGGCCAGCGCGAGGAGCATCAGCGCGACCAGCGGCCAGAGCAGCCGGCTCTTGCGCGCGGGCGGCTCGGGCACCGGCGGAACCGCGGGCGCGGCGTCCTGCGGCGGGGCCGGCTCCGGCTCCGGGAAAGGCACGGCCTCGGCGACCGGGACGGCCGGACTGCCGGTCCCGGCCCGGGTCAGCGTCGGAGCCGGTGCTGGAAGGCCGGCGAGGATGCCCCCTCCGGACGGCGCGGGCGGTATGAACGGCCACGCGATTACGCCGAAAGAGGTGCCGTCCTGCGCGACGATCTCGATCGGGACCAGCTCCTCGATGCGGTCGACGACGTTGGGGCCGAAGCGCGCGACGGCCCGCCCGTCCCGCTCGGTCACCGCGAGCGGCGCGAGCCACGCGACCTCCGGCTGCCAGCCCTCCGCCCCGAGATGCCGCGGCTCGGTATCCTGGCGGCGGAACGAGAGCAGCGGCGACGCCAGCGGGCGACCGAGATCGATGAAGGCGTAGCCGCCGGACTCGTCCTCGTCCTCGGTGATGCGGATCGTCATGGCGAAGGCTTCTTGGTCAAAGCGGGTGGAGCGGGCGAGGCGGTCAGGCGGCGCGCGCCTGGAGACCGGCGAGGATCGCGCCGATCCGGGCGTTCTGCGCGAGGTCGATCGTGACGCCGGACGCGCTCTTCGCGTTGTCCTCAACGACCCGGTAGAAGCCGTGAAACCAGTCGGTGGCGTAGGTATGGGCGAAGGTCGCGGGGGCCTGCCCGATGCTGCGGGCATCGTAGCTGACCGGCCGGTGGGCGAAGGCGACCCGATCCCCCGCCTCGTCCTGGATCGCGGGGCGCTCGCAGGCCGGCGGGACGAGGGTGAACCCGAGGCTGCCGGTCAGCCGGTTGAGGCGGGTCGCGGCGATCAGCGCGAGCTTGACCGTCGACTGCTCGGAGCGCTCGACGGTCGCCAAATCCCGCAGGTCGGACGCGATGCCACCCTCGATGTCGGCCCGGCGGGCCAGGACGATCAGCTCGCTGACCACGATCTCCAGGGCGGTCAGCGGGACGGCGAAGCGGCGCGCGAAGTCCTCGGCCTCGATCGTGCGGCGCAAGGCCCCGATCCAGGCGGCGACCACGGCCCGCGCCATCGCGCGCTCCCGGTCGTTGCCCGGGCTCGACGGCTCGGCCCGGAGCGCCGGCGCCGCGCCCGGCCGCGGGATCGCCCCGGGGCGAGCGATGCGCGGCGCCGCGACGGGGAGCGCGGCCTCGGTGGTCGCGCCCTCGGCCCCGTGCAGAGCGTGCGCGAGCGCCGCGGGGTCCACCATGAGCGCCCGCAGGAGCGAGCCGAACTGGCCGGCCGCCACGACCCCATCGAGCGCGTCGAAGACCTGGCCGGCCGCCTCGCGCCGCGCGGCCAACCGCGTCTCGATGTCGAGGGCGACGTGGAAGCGGGCGAGCCGCTCCCGCATCTCGGCGCGCAGGGCCTCCAGCCGGGAGGCGATCTGCTGCGCCTTGAGGGCCGGTCGGCAGACCCGCGACAGGTTCTCGACGAGGTAGCTCACGCCGCCGTCGTTGAGGCGGAGGGCCTCATCGAAGGCGCGGCCCGGATCCGCGAAATGCGCGGTTGCCTCCGGCAGGGCGGCGAAGCCGGCGCGCAGCTCGGCGATCCGCTCCTGCTTTTCGGGCAGGAACGCCACCTCGCGCCGCCCGTCGTAGCGGATGACCGATTCCGCCGGGTAGTTCGGGTTCCGGAACCAGTAGGTGTTGCGGAACGGCTCGCCCGGAATCCATTGCCGCGGCCACGTGTGCGCCTTCCCGAAGAATCCGAGCAGCGAGGCCTCGATCCGGTTGCGGAAGCGCAGGCCCGCATCCTGGCCGACGTCGCCGGCCTTGTCGACGAAGTGGCTGTCGAACCACGTGAGCACGAGGAACAGCAGGTTCGGCAGCTGCGCCCGCGCTTCCGGGCTCGATCCGTGCGTGAGCGTGATCCAGCGCTCCACGAGGTCGGGCAGCGTCACGACCTCCTGGTTGGAGGGGCGGACGCACAACATCATCGCGGTCAATTCCTGCTCGGCGACGTAGCGGTCGAACAGGTAGGCGACCTTGCCGCGCAGGAAGGTCTCCTTCAGCGCGTCCGGGTGCGCGGTCAGGAAGTGGGTCAGATCGACCTTCTGCCGGCTGCGGGCGCCAGGGAAGTCGAGCAGGTCCGCCTCCTGGAGGAAAGCCCGGGGCGTGTCGGCGATCTCGATGCGCAGCTCCGCAGTGATCGCAGCCACCGTGGCGCGGGCGAGCGTGACGGCCCTGCCGCCGGCCGCGTGCACCGTCAGGTTGTCGTCCGAACGCGCTGCTCCGAGACCCGCCAGGGTCGCCACATCGAGGATGCTGCCCTCGCGCGGTACCAAAGCGGCGAGCGGCGCGAAGATCTCCTCCGGATGGTCGAGGCGCTCCAGCGCCTCCGCGAGCTGGCGGTAGAGGGCCGTGAAGGCCGCGTGGCCGCCCCAGAGCGGCGCGAACAGGCGGGCGCGCCCGTCGAGGTCGAGGCTCCCGGCCAAGCTGCGGGCCTCGTCCCAGTAGCGGGCGAGATCGTCGAGAGGCCGCGTGCCGCGGGCCTGGTCGCGCACGTAATCCTGCAGGTCGTCGATCGCGACGTCGCCGAAGCGCGACATACCGGGGCGGGCTTGCGCCTTCAGGCTCGCCAGCAGCGCGGCGATGGCCTCGGGACCCGGCGGTGTGTCCTTGGTGGCGTCGCCATCGTGCAAGAAGGTGTTGCACAGGACCTTGACGAGATCGACCTCGCTGAGGACCCTCAGGCGGACCGGCGCACCGGGCGGCGTTTGCCCGGCCGGGGCCCCTGCACCGGCCGTGAAGCGGGTGACCAGCCCCGTCGCCTCCTTCTCGCCGATCGGGTTGATCTCGGCCAGGAAGTCCACCGGCTCGTGCCCGTCGAAGCGCGCCCGCAGGGCACCGTCCTCCGGACGCGCCAGGACCTCGACCAGATAGGATTTGCCCGCCTGGCTCGGCCCGAACACGCCCGCGCACATCGGCCGTGCCGCCGCGCGGGCCAGCCGCTCGGCCCGGTTGGCCGCCTTCCGGACGTAGCGGATGAGATCCGCGCGCTCCCGTCCGACCGCGCCGGCATTGGCCTCGTCGCCGAGCCACTGCTCGGCGTCCTCGGCCAGCCGACCCGTATTCCTGCAATCCTGCGCCAGATGTTCGGTCGACATGTTTGATCTCAATCCAGGGCAAGGATGCCGGTGTCGAGCCAGTATCCCTGCTCCGAGGCCAGGGTATCGAGCACGAGCTCGATCTTGCGTCTGACGTCGAGACCGCCCGCGTCGTAGGCGTCGGTGATCTCGAATTCTTCCTTCATCGACTCGGAGCGCAGCAGGGCATCCGGCCCCTCATCGTCGGGCCGGCCGTCGCCGCTGCGCTCCAAGGTAATCTCCAGGGGCAGCCGCAGCTGCGTCGCCTCCTGGCCGGCGCGCATCCGCAATCGGTAGAGCGGTGTCGCGATCCAGCGCTCCACCGGCAATTGCCGGTACCCCAGGCGCATCGGCGCGTAGTACCGGAGCTTCGCGCTCATCGCGGGTCCCTGGCGCCGGGCCGAGGCCGGGGCGTCGAGATCGACCTCGCGGAAGACCAGGCCGGCGTCGCGGAGCTGGCCGCTCAGCTCCAGCTCGCCGATGTAGCGGGCCGTGGAGCGCAGCGCGAGGCGGCGGGTGAACAGGGTGAAGTTGGTGAGCTGGCCCTCCGCGAGCGCGCAGAGCATGCCGCCCACCGCCGTGGTGGTCTTGGGGTCGCCGATGCGGCGGTTGTCCCGTTCCCGGAACGGGTACCACGTGCCGGCCTGATACTGGTGGAGCGGCACGATTCGGTCCGGCGAGACCGCCAGCTTGTCGACGAGGCAGTCGACGAAGGCTTGGAGCCGGGAGGGGCGGCCCGAGAGCAGGACCACGTCGACGTCGAGGGCGTGCACGGCCTCGCACAGGTTGTCGAGGACGAGGTCGAGCGTCGCGACCACGCAGGCGCCGACCACGTCGGCCCGGCTCTCGAAGACGCAGTCGGTCAGGGCGAAATCCGCCGCGCCGCCCGCGCGGGCTGGGATCTCGAGGAAGTCGAGCAGGCGCTGCTGCGGCAGGGCGCGGCGCAGGATCCGGCCGCCGCGTTCGGGGAAGAACTCGGCGAACGGGCGCGCGGTGATCTCCGCGCCCGCCTCGACGTCGCCGAGGATCCGCAGGCCGATCGGCTCCAGCACCCGCGACACGAATTGCCGCCGCAGATGCTTTTCCTGCTCGGCCATGTTGGCGCGGTCGCCGCCGAAGCGCTCCAGCAGCAGGGCGTGCGGGTCGGGATGCCCGGCCGACCGCAGGGCCGCCTCGATCGTGGGCAGGACGAGGCGCTCGATCACCCGCTTGAGGATGTCGTCGCCGGCGATCCGGAAGCCCTCGCGGAAGTTCTGCACCGGTTTGATCGCCCGGTTACCCTCCGCGTAGTAGGTGGTGATCATCAGGTCGGTGGTGCCGCCGCCGACATCGATGCTGGCGATCCGCACCGATGGTTCCGGGGGTATCTCGGGGCCGGGCGTGGTGTCGGGCTCGGCGAAGGGCCGGGGGCGGCCGACGAGGCGCAGGAAGCCGTCGACCGCGCCGCCGAGCTTCTGCGTGATCTCTCCGTACAGGTAGACGAACTGGACGCAGCTTGCCTCGTCCCAGGCGACGTGGACCTCGGGCTGGGTCAGGCCGGGGGGCGGATTGTCGGCCCAGCCCATGAGCTGCCAGATGAGCTTGACTGCTCCCTCGGCGCGGGACCGGAGCAGGCGCTGCTCCTGGACCGGCATGGCGGGCGGCAGGGTGAGGATGATCCGGCGCAGCTTGCGTGGGGCGTCCTTCGTGCGCCGCCGCTCCCGCACACCGGCGTTGTTGATGGTCGAAAGGGCGTGGCAGATCACCTCGGCGACCATGAAGGTGAAGAAGGACGAGCGCGAGAAGGTCAGGCGCGAGGCACCGACGCGGTCGTCCGGCAGGACCCGGATTCCGTAGCGCTTCCTGTCGGCGTCGAGCTGCGCGATGACGTCGCCGCGGCTGTTGACGAATTGCCGGATCGTGCGGTCGATCAGCGGGCTCGTCCCGTCGGCGCCGTAGTCGCGGTCGGGGAAGCGCCATTCCTGGTTCACCGGGCGGACGTCGCACAGATAGCGTTTCGGGCTCGACAGGCCGCCCACCGCCTCGGTGCCCTGGGCAAGCTCGCGGAACCGGCCGGCCTCGGGCCCGACCCGGACGGGGCTTGGCCAGAAGAACGCCCGCGGGCGCGCCGACAGGCGCGAGAGGTGATCGCGGCCGAACCGGGCGTGCGACAGCTCGACATGGCTTTCGAACGGCTCGGTGTAGACCTGCTCGGGCTCGGACAGGTCGCGCAGCTGCAGCACGAACGAGTTGTTGAGATCGACCCGGTCCTCGTTGGGGTGGGACTCGATCAGGATTCCGCAGGTGCGGCTGTTGCCGATATCGAGGATCAGGTCGACCGTGACCGGCCGGATCGCCGGCTCGGCCGTCACCGTATCGGTCAGCCGCAGGGTCCGGGGCCGGACCGCCATTTGCAGGTATTCGAGGAAGACGAGATACCGGGCATAATGCTCCAGCGCATTCGGGAAGTCCGTGTCGCGCAGGGGGCGATCGGGCCGCTGCGCCGCCTTGAACTCGCGGAACTGCTCCATCAGCCACGCGGGGACCCATTCCTGGAAGCCCGTCAGCCGGCGAGTCTCCTCGTCCTCCCCGGCCGCGCCCAGGAACCAGCCGATGTCGCGAAAGCGGTGGGCGAAGCGGAACTCGTGCTCGCTGGCGGCATCCTCCAGGCAAGGCGCCGTGTAGGGCCGGTTCGGGCGCCGCTCGAGCAGCTCGGTGTCGAAGGCGAAGATCACCCGGTGGCTGATCGGGCTGTCCGGCGCCCGGTCGGCGACCTCGACGATCCGCACGCGCGCCCAGTTGGTCGGCCCGAGGTCGAGTTCCTCGCCGCCCTCGACTCCGGCCTTGACCCGCAGCATCGGCACCGGGGTCCATTTCTCCAGGAAGACCTCGAGGGCGCCGCGCTCGCCGACCGCGTATTCCCGGTCGTCGCCTTGCGCGGTCTCGACCGCGTCGGCGCCCGGGTCGTCCTCGTTCCAGGTCGGGAGCAGGCGGTAGGTCCGGCGTCCGTCGGCTCCGGGCGAGCCTGAGACAGCGCGCTCGACGAAGCGGCGGGACAGGCGGCCGACCGTGTCGATGTGGAAGGCGTATTCCACGAACTGGACGCCGCTGTGCGGGACCAGCCGGATCGTGGGGCCGAAGGGGACGGGATCGACGAACATCGCGGGTGGCGGGTCTCGTGTGACGCGGGACGGCGGGTCAGGGAGCAACTCTTGGCGTCGGGTCGGTCAGGGCACAGCAGCGTTCCCGGTCGGGGCCTGGGGCCCGCTCTGCGGCGTTGCCGGAATCGGCAGGTCGAAGGACAGCACGGCCTGCGCGACCCTCTCCGCCGAGATCCGGCCGGTGCGCTGCTCGACGACCTCGCCGTGACGCGACAGGATGATCTGGAACGGGATCTCCGGCCTCGCCTCACCGTGACGGGCAAAAAGCCCGACCTCGACGCCGTAGCGGCCCTCTGGGGCGGGGGCATCGTCCCAGATCACGTGCTCCACCGGCCGGCTGGCGCTGCTCCCGCCCTTCTCGTTCTGGTCGGCCACGAGGCGGGCGCCGCAGGAGGCCCGGTGGTCGAAGCTGATGCGCGTGCGGTCCGGACAGACGACCTGGAGGTCGAGATCGGACGCGCCCTCCCACGCGAGCGTCAGTTCGAGACCCTGCCCGCGCTCGATGCCGGTGAGACGCCGCGCGAGGTCGGGCGGGATCACCTGCGGGGCCTCGAGTGCGGCTCGCCGCGGCGGCACCGGGCAGCTCGCATCGCAGGTGAGCGCCCGGCGCGTGAGGGCGAGTTCGGCGGCCCGCACGGCGCCATCCGTGGTCCGGATCGCCGCGAGGATCGCGCTGCCGTCGGGATCGAGGGCCACCGACGGTGCCGGGCAGTGATCGGGCAGCGCCGCGCGCATCCAGGCGGGCCAGTCGCCGCTGCCGACGGCGCAGGCACGGAGGAGCCGATCCGCCAAGACGCCGCAGAGCAGCACGAAGACGAGCCAGAGGATCGGCGCGAGCCATGGCCGCCGCGTGGGCGCGAGCCGGACGCCGGGCCGCGGCGCGGGCGCTCCGGCCGTGTCGGAAGGCGGCGCCGGCGGCGGCGCCCAGGGGCTGGCCGGCGCTTCCACCGCCGCGGCGCTCGCCGTGATCGCGGCGCCCCGCGCGACGGCCGGGCCGTCCGAGCCGGCGCGCCGGTAGCCCCAGGCCACCAGGACCGGCTGGCCGTCGACCGACCACAGGTGGTCGGCGTCCGGGACAACGAGCGCGTCCCGCAGCAGACGGGCAAGGTCACGCGAGGCCTCGCCCTCGCGCTCCAGGCCATCCGCGAAGGCGGTGATCTCGGCGACCAGACGGGCCGCGGTCTCGCGCAGGGTCGTGGCGGCGACGGGATCGAGCGCGGTCACGGGCCGCGCGTCACCGTCGACCGCGGCGAACCACGCGAAGCCTGGACGTCCAGTGCCGGCGACCGCGACGGGGGCCGGTTCGGCGAACAGGTGTGCATGCGCCGGACTCAGACGGCGCGCTAACAGGTCGACGAGCTGCTCGTATTGCTGCGCGAGCTTCGGATTGACCGGGTCGAGGCCGAGGCGCGGCGTCTCGGTGAGCTTTGTGGTCGCTGGCATGATGACGGCCCCTCAGCGTGCCGGCGGGCGGGCGTCGCGCCCCGGCCGAGGGGCGGTTCGCGCGTCCGGCCGCGGAGCCGTCTGACCCGCCGGTGCGGCTGGCGCCTGGGCCGGCGTCGTTGCGGCAGCCTCGGCCGGCTCCGCCGCGGCAGTCACTGCAGGGCGGGGCGTCGCCTGGAGATCACACGGGCGGTCATCGAGAGCCGCGGTCACGCCGGCGCCTGCCAGAAACGCCGCGAGACCGTCGGCGCCAAGGGCGTAGCGCGCGGTGACCGGCATCCGGTCATCGGTGCGGCCGAAGGCGTTCACGCCGACGACGCGGCCGCAATAGTCGACGAGCGGGCCGCCGCTGTTGCCCGGTGCGATCTCAGCACCGTGCAGCACGAGTGTCACTGCGGCCTCGTCGTAGCGCTGCAGATGGTTGACCACGCCGGTCTGAACCACCGGGACCAAGTCGCGGCTCGCGGCAGCGTCGCCGTCCCGGAGCCGCGCGAAGGTCGGGTCGGTGCCGAGATAGAGGCCCGGGAACCCGGCCGCGACCACCGGCGTCAGCGGCCGGCCCGGCTTCGCGAGGGCGAGGGGCCGCCCCCCCGAGCGCGGCGGGACCCGCAGCAGGGCGAAGTCGGTCAGGGTACCCGGAGCGCCGACCTGCACCAGGGTCGCCGGGACGACGCCGGCGTGCCGCCCGGCGATCATCAGCGTTGCGGCGCCCTCGACGACGTGGCGATTGGTGACGACGAGATCGTCCGCGATGAAAAACCCCGAGCCGGTCGCGTCGCCGGCCAGGACCAGGACCGTGCTGCGCTCCAGCCGGTCGATGAGCCCGTCGGTGGCCGGCGTGCCGGCTCGAACGGATTCTGCCGGCGACGTTGACGGCTCGACGGCGGCGCGGGCCGCGGGCGGGGCGGCCGGATCCGCGGGCAGGCGCACACCCGCAGGGCTCTGCGGAACCAGGCCCGGAAGTTCCGTCCGGAGACGGGGGCAGGCGAAGCCTTCCGCCGCGGCGAGGGCATCGCGCCGGCGGCGAAGGCCGTCGAGCCAGGCCGTCTGGAAGGCCCTGGACTCGGCCGAGACCACCCGGGGCAGAGGCGGGAAGACCAGCACGCCCGGCACGTAGGAGAGCGCGACCAGGGCCGCCGCCGTCCCGGCGGCGACGACCGGCGCGATGCTGCCGCGCCAGGCCGGCCGCGCGGCGATCCCGTGCCGTGGTCCGGGCGACGGATCCTGGCTGGTTGAAGCCGTCGGCTTGAAGCGTGCGGCCCAGTCCTCACGGCTGATCGGCGGATAGGGCAGGTGTTCGGGTGCGACCGCGCCGAGCGTGGATGCGTGATGGCGCACGCGTCCGCGCTCGTCCGCGGCCAATCCCTGAGGAAGCAATCCCCAGTCGACGAGGAGCGGGACGTCCCCGACCGCCAGCACGGCGGAAGGTCCCGCGAGGTTGAGGCACGCCGCCGTGAACGCCCCCGCCTCGCGGTCCCGCAGCACCGGCTCCAGCGCCGCCAGCGCGGCCCCGAGGCGGTGCCTGAGGCGGGCTGCACTGTCTGGATCGAGGTCGGCGAGCGGCCGGATCGCGCCCTCGAGATTCGTGTACCAGTCAACGCGTGCCGCGGCCGCCCCGTTGCTGCGCGAGATGACCGGTTCGGCGAACAGTTCGGCAGCGGCGTCGCCGCCGTGCTGGCGCAGGAGCCGCCGCAGCCGGTCATACGCCTCGATGACCGGCCGGTCATCGAGGCGCACCGCATCGAGTCCGGTCAGCGTCCGGCTGGCGACGAAGCGCGTGGCGCCGGTCATGACCGCACCGCCCACGCTGCCTGCGGCCGCCGGCTAATCACAGCGCACGCCCGTGCCGGAGCCGTCGAGTTCAAGGCGCACGAGCGCGTCCCGCGCCTTCGTGGTGCCGCGCTCGGCGGACTTCACGTACCAGGCTCTGGCCGCCGCCGCGTCCGGAGAGCCACCGATCCCGTTGTCGAGGGCGACCGCGTAGCAGTACATCCCTTCCGGAATGCCTGTCTCGGCCGCATCGCGGAACCAAGCGCGCGCCTTGGCATCACTTTTCTCGAATCGGCGCCCCTGTTGATAGAGGATGCCGATATTGACCTTGGCTGCACCGCTGCCCAGTTCGGCCGCGCGCCGATAGGCCTCGAAGGCATCGTGGTTTGCGCCCTGCCGGTCGTAGGCGCGTCCGAGCTGGAAGTGGAGGCGACGCAGGCGCGGGGCCTCAGCGATTGCTGCCCGGCACGCCGCGACGGCCGCGCTGGCGCGCAGATCCCGGAAGTTGACGGTCCGCTGTGCGTCGGGGGCGTCTGGATCCCACGGAGCGCTCGCCAGATGGTCGCAGGACTGGATAACCCCCAAACCCATATCGCCGTCGCGTGCAGATGACGCGCCGCAGGACATCGCAGCGCTCAGCACGGAGGACACAAGGTTTATCGTGAATACTAGCTTGCTTCTGCTAGATCTGCTCAAGGCTAGCACTAGAGTGTCTCTCGAACACGATTGCTGCTTCTACCTAAGCGCTTGCGGGTTAACGCATATACAATCTCAAGTGGTTAAAGCGGTCGCGCAGCTGCCTGTACAAGGCAACTCAGAGTGTTTGCCGCACGCCATGGCGAGGAAGCCACACACGTCCCGGGGCTTCCCATCGTGGTACGACGCCGCCGAAACCTGCAGCGGCCGCAAGTGGATGCGGCTGCGGCCGTGCCGGCCTCAATGACAGGTGATCTGGACCGTGAAATCGCGAGCCTTCTCGGCGATCGCGGCTCCGTCCATTGGGTCCGTCATGCGCACGTTTATCGGCGCCTCGACGCCGTTCGCCTCGAGGAAGTTGAGGGCGATCGTCGACTTGATTGCGAAGTTGACGTTCTGCGGCACATCGCCTGAGGCGAACGCGACCTGCTTCGATTGCACCACCCCGATCACGTTGCCGAACTGATCGAGGGCGGGGCCGCCGCTATTGCCCTGCTGGACCGGCGCCGAGATCTGAATCTTGCGGGTGTCGTCGCCTGAACCCGCCGTCGCCGTCACGCTGCCGATGGTAAAATTGCCGGTCGAAGCCAAGACATTGCTCTGGGGATAGCCGTAAACATAGACGTTCTCGCCGAGCCGCGCGCGAATCGAGAGCGGCGGCACCGCTTTCTGCGGGAAATCGGTGGTCAGCACCGCGAGGTCATTGGCGGCGTCCCGGGCCACGAGACGGGCCCGCAGGGCGGTATGGCCGGGCTGCTGCACAGAGATATCCGAGCACGCCTCGACCACATGGTTGTTGGTCAGCAGATGCCCGCGTTCCGACACGTAGAAGCCGGTTCCGGTGCTGGTCATGCCGGCTTCGCGCTTGCGCGGGCTATCGGGCGCGGGCTCCGCCTTTGCGGCCGCCGTCGTCACGTCCTTCTGACAGCCGATGACGGCGTCGAAGGCCTCCGTGGATCCGACGAGGGACAGGACGGCGATCTGACGTCCCTGGAAGATCACGTTGATGCTGCCGGACGCGGACAGGTCGGCCACGAAGCGTTCCTTCAGCCCCGACTGGTACAGCCCGTGCGCGTCCCCGCGCTCGAACCCTGTGAATGTCCCCTGCCACTTCTGGCGGCCCGCTATCATCCGGAGCTCGTACTGCCCGCCGACCTCCAGCGAGCGCCACTTGGCGTTGGTGAGGGCCAAGTACGACGCGCCACGGGCGCCGTTGAAGCCGAACCACAGCGTGGTCCCGTCGCCGTAGCTCGCCGCCGCCAGGCAGCCGCCGAGGCTCTCGCTGTAGCCGATGGACCAGCCCGCGACTTTCCCGAAGCTCTTGTCGACCGTCAGCTTCGGTGGTGCGGGCGAGGCCGCGGCGGGGTGAGCCACGCCGCCGACGACCGCCAGAACAGCGAAGGCAACCTTCATGCGAGACATGCGCGTCGATCCGGCGTGCGTCTTGGAAGTGGCTCTCAGCGCGTCTGGTTGATCGAGGTCGTGGCATTGCCCCGCGGCGAGGCGAAGGGATCTGCGGACGCGTTCACGACCTGCGCCCCCGTCGGGCCGGCGGCGGGCTGCATGGGCTGACGGTTCGCACGGACTACTTTCCGCCGGGGAGCTGGCACGCGCCGCACTTCATGGATGACACGGACGGTACGGCGCGGCGGGGCATAAACGACGACGGGTCGCTCACGCGCCGCCTGCGCGGCAATCGAGCCGGCGATGACGCCGCCGAGGACGCCTCCAGCCAAGCCGCCGAATACGGCGCCCGCGCTTTGCGCGTGGGAGGGCGCTGGAGCCAGACCCAGTGCGATGATCGCACCAGCCGCGCCGGCCGACAACAAGAAACGCCCTCGCATCAACTCACCCTCTACAGACCAGGCTCAGAAGTGGCCGCGTCCTGATCTAAGCTTAGCCATATTCAGGGCGCTGTGAAGGGGGATCGATCGCATTTTGCATATTTTAGGTTGCCTGGCCCTGAAAAAGGGCAACGGAAAGTTACGTAGACGGGGCGAGCAACCGGGAGGGATATTCCACAGGCTGTCAACCTTTGTATATTTCAAAATTGCCCCGAATCTGAGCGACCTTGATGCTATAAAACAACTCTGGATATTGAGTTTTGGTAAATCCAAATATAATATTTTGTCTGGCGAGATTTTTGTCGGATTCAAGGCAACGACGACTCGATCGAGCTTCCAATCAAGTCATTATTTTTTCTTGTCGAGTTTTGATCTATCTTCGATTTCGGTCAAGATGGAAAAATTTAATAGATCGGCTTATGAATATTTTCAGAATTTACATTCTTAGATAACTTTGAAATATGATTGGATTACATCTGCAGATTTACTGCATTGAATGAAATTAATGTGCCGCTCAGCGCGCCAGTCGGTTGGTGACGGGCCCGTCTGCCTTTACAGCAGATCTATCTCAAAGCACACCTTCCACTTGCGGCCAGTCTCCGTCGTACTTGACCGCCATCGCGCGCGAAACC
Organism: Methylobacterium sp. XJLW; assembly: GCF_003254375.1. Classification (NCBI taxonomy): domain Bacteria; kingdom Pseudomonadati; phylum Pseudomonadota; class Alphaproteobacteria; order Hyphomicrobiales; family Methylobacteriaceae; genus Methylobacterium; species Methylobacterium sp. XJLW. Next base: position 6,464,449 of record NZ_CP016429.1, read on the forward strand.
GGTCGTTCGCCCTTGCGCCTATCCCGGCCATTCAACGGGCTGTGACGGCACCCTCTAAACGGACGCTCCCAACTCGAATCGAGCGTCGCATAAGGTCGGTTTACGGAGCGCTGGGGCTTACATGGCAGCAGCGTGCTGACGGTGACGAAGGGGCTGGCGATGCCGCGCAACGTCATCGTGCGCAAGCGACCAGGACGTGAACGACCGTCTGGCTCGAAGACAGCCGTTCTTCGCCGATGTCGCCCCGAGACGGGGTGATGCTCTACGAGGCGGAGGTGTTCCCGCTAGGTGTTTGATCCCGCGATGTGGTGGTACGGTTGACCACCATGCGGTGAGGGATGGGCTATGGGCCAAATTCTCCACGGCAGCGCCCGCACGACGGAGGCGATCCGTCGCGCAATACAGCTACGTCAAGAGAGTGTGAGAGCGGCGGCCAAGCGCCACGGCGTCAGCCCGACGACGATCCAGAAATGGCGCGGACGGCAGTCGACGGCCGATGCCGCCATGGGGCCGAAAGAAGCTCGGTCGACGGTCCTGACACTGGAGGACGAGGCGACCATCGTCGCCTTCCGCCGGCATACCCTGTTGCCGCTGGACGACTGCCTCTACGGCCTGCAGCCCACGATTCCGCAACTGACCCGCTCGTCGCTGCACCGTTGCCTTGAGGGGCACGGCATCAGCCGCCTGCCCGAGATGGAGGGCGACAAGCCCAAGAGGAAGCGCTTTGCCGATTACCCCATCGGCTACGTCCACATCGACATCGCCGAGGTCAGGACGGAGGAAGCCAAGCTCTACCTGTTTGTGGCTATCGACCGAACCTCGAAGTTGGCTTTCGCCAAGCTGGAGACGGAGGCCAACCGCGACACCGCTTCAGACTTCCTCCGCGCGCTGGTCGCGTTCGTGCCGTACAAGATCCACACGGTGCTGACCGACAACGGGGTGCAATTCTGCCATGCCCCGCGCAACCGCGCAGGCCCGACTGCCCTCTACATCCGGCACATGTTCGACCGCGTCTGCCATGAGCACGGCATCGCGCATCGCCTGACCAAGCCCAACCATCCCTGGACCAACGGTCAAGTCGAGCGGATGAACCGCACCATTAAGGACGCTACGGTCAAGCGCTACCACTACGACACGCACGAACAGGTCCGGGCGCACCTGCAGCTCTTCGTCGACGCCTACAACCATGCCCGTCGGCTGAAGACCCTTTGTGGCCTCACGCCCTACGAGCATGTCCTTCAGGTCTGGACCAAACAGCCCAAACGCTTCAAGCTCGATCCGTCACACCACATTCCGGGACCATACAGTCCTGCGCGCGCCGGCCTACCGGCGTGACGTAGTCAGTTTGTGAGCGTTATGCCTGGTTCGGAAAAGGCTCGCCATAAAGGCGGACGATCTCTCCCGACGCAACCCAGTCATTCCGTTGAAGAAGCAAGCATCCTGAAAGCAGGTATTCGGTGAACCCAGCTCCACCGAATGGTCGCCGATTTGCGGATGAGCAACTCAGGCACCCATGCTTCTCAATGCAGACTCACTGCTGACGCGACCCCGCGTTCCGGCATGGCGGCAAGTGCTCAAGCCGGGATGCTGTCCGGCGTGGCCGTGTTCTCGGCGGTGACACCGTTCGCGCGATGTCGGAAATCGCTGAGGGCCCGATAGACCTGGAGCCGTGCCCGCATCACCGAACCGAGCGGACGGTGTTCCGAGAGGCTGTGCGCGGGCCGAAAGGTCATCACCTCATCGAAGTAGCGTACCCGCTCGGGGGAATAGGCATCCTGGCGCGGCAGCCGGAGCGTCGCCACCGTGCGGTACGGGCTGATCGCAACCGGCCAGTCCACCGAGGCATCCTCGATGGGCTGGCGTTCGGCATCGGCCCAAAGCTGCGCCTTCAGTTCGTAGACCACTTCGTGGTCGCGGAAGAACGCCGCGGCTGCATGGCGGAAACCGTCCTCGTCACCGTGCGGGTCGAGCCGCCATTCGGCCAAGTCCCACTGCGCCTGCGAAGCCGGGACCGCGCCGAGCTTGGCGACGTAGTCGCCAAACCGCATCGGGGCTTGGCTGAAGTCGCTGTCGGCGAGCGGATGGCTGTAGGGATGGCCGAGAAAGTCGGCCATGGCACTCTCCGTGCCGAAGGCATGCAACATCCGGTTGAGGTTGCGTGCGGTGGCGGCGACCGCACTCTTCACACCCTCGGGCAGTCCGGTCGCCTTGCCGATCACCGTGCCGTCACGCAGGAAACCCGCTGCCGTCCCGGACGGAAAGGTCGTGCCGGTCGCGAGCACGAAGTCCTGGGTGTCGACGTCGTGGCCGGGCAGCTTCTCGCCCGGGACTCCGAACACCTTGATCGACATGCCGCGATGGGTGGACACCCGGTCGCCCAGAGTCTCGCCCGGCCCCTGGGCGAAGCGCACGGCTACCTTGTGTGTCCCCGGCCTGGCGAACAGACCCTGCGCGAGTTCGGGCGGCAGGCCCTCCGGGATGTCCAACTCGCCGACGACGCAGGCCGAGCTCTTGGCGTGGCTCGCGCGCACCGCGTGATGCTGGCGCTTCTCCACGACTTGCGATTGCTGGGTCATCCCCTGGATGATGCCGTCGATGGACGTCTGCTCGTCCGGCGCCGGCGTCTCGATGTCGAGGGCATAGCGAAGGTAGGTCATGAGCGTCTCCTCGGCGTGTGGCTCGCCTCTGGGAGTGTTTGACGAAGGCCGCGGTCAGGGCGCGGGATCGACCTGCTGGTCCGGGATGGGGACGTCGAAGCCGTTGAGCGTCGTGCACACCATCGCGTAGAGGCCGACGAGTTGGATCAACTCGGCGATGCCCCGGGGTCCGAAGGCCGCCTGGACACAGGCGTAGACAGGCCCCGGCAACACACCGCCGGCGTTGAGCGCGGTGGCCGCGTCGTAAACGGCCGCCTCGTCGGGCGAGAGGTCCGCGGGGCGCTGACCGGCCGTGATGGTGGCGATCTTGTCCGGGGCCAAGCCTTTGTCGCGGGCGATCCTCACATGGGCGTAGAGTTCGAAGGCGGCCTTGAACCGGGCGCCAGTGGCCAGGATGGCAACCTGTCGTGCGTTGTCCGGCAGGGCGCCGCAGGCTGAAACTGCCTCGGTCAGTTCCCAAACCGCTCTGCCGATCCGCGGCTCGTGGAGCCAGGGGTTGAACGGGCCGAGGAGCGCACCGTCCGCCCTGGCCGTCTGGAATCCCTGGAACTGCTTGGCGATGCCGGCCCTGAGCGTGTCGCAGAGATCGCGCTGCTTGTTGACGAGCTCACTCGGGGGGATGGGAGGCAGGCGCAAGGCGATAGCTCCGGCGCGAATTGGCAAGCCGCGCCGCCGATAAGCCATCCGCCCGGCGGACGTTCCATAGTTCGTTCATGGGCGATTGAATGTCGCGCAATCCGGAACGTCAGCTACCCGTGGCTGTTCTCTCTCGGCCGTCGCCAGGAGACAGCAGGAGACAGACCGTGCAACCACCCGTGCGATACAGTCCCGATGTCGAGGCGGTGAGGCCAGACGAAGGGCAGATCATCGAACAGCTGAACGCAGCCTTCGACAAGATCCTGACCAGGGTCGCGGAGGATTCCGGGCACGCGGTGCGCTCGGTCCACGCCAAATCGCACGGCATCCTCGAAGGTACGCTGACGATCGATGCGGACTTGCCCCCCGAATTGGCCCAGGGCCTGTTCGCTCGAGCGGGCGAGCACAAGGTCTACATGCGGATGTCGACCAACGCCGGTGACATCCTGCCTGACGCCGTCTCCCTACCCAGGGGCATTGCCTTGAAGGTCCTCGACGTCGAAGGCGAGCGTCTCCCGGATGCGGAGGGGACAACGCAGAACTTCATCATGGTCAACGGCACGGTGTTCCAGGCGCCGAACGCCGAGAAATTCCTCGGCAGCCTGAAGCTTCTCGCCGGCACGACCGACCGGGTGGAGGGGCTGAAGGTCGCCGCCTCCACCGTGCTGCGCGGGGTCAACAAGGCCCTCCACGCGGTCGGTATCGACAGCCCCACCATCGGCTCCCTCGGCGGAGCCCCCAACGTCGATCCGCTCGGCGAGACCTATAACAGCCTGACCCCGTTCCGGTACGGCGACTATATCGCGAAGTTCTCGCTGGTCCCCGTCGCCCCGGCCCTGACCGCCCTCACCGGCACCGAGATCGACGCTTCCGGCCGCCCGAACGCCATCCGCGAGACGGTCCAGTCCGAGATGGCCGGCATCGCCGGGGAATGGGAGTTCCGCGTGCAACTCTGCCGCGACCTCGAACGCCAGCCGGTCGAAGATCCGACAGTGGAGTGGAAGGAGGACGAGGCACCGTTCCAGCGGGTCGGCGTCGTCCGTGTCCAGCCGCAGGACAGCTGGCACCCGGACAGGGTCCAGGCGGTTGATGAGGAGATGCGCTTCAGCGTCTGGACCGGGCTCGCCGCGCATCGGCCGCTCGGCAACGTGAACCGCGCCCGCAACGCCCCCTACCGGCATTCGGCCGAGTTCCGCGAGCGCTTCAACCGCTGCCCGATCCACGAGCCCGGCGCGCTGCGCTGATGATGGATGATAGGGCGCGGCTCGTCCGCGCCTTTTTTGAAGCGTCCGCGACCGCAACGAGATTCGGTGGGATGGCAACATCGCACCTGATCTCGTTGACCCGACCCGAGCCTCGACTTCGAGGTGCGCGGCCCCGCGGGTATCCGCACGCTTGCCGCAGACCTGCGTGGTGGCCTGTCGTCGAGGGCGGCCGCGTTTCCAGGGCAGACAAACCGGCGAGGTCCAAGGCCCGTCGGCCACCGGGGAGCCCATCGACATCGTGGTCATGGACCTCTTCCGGGCCGCGGTCGGCTGCCGGGCAGACTTGGCTGAAGGAGACCGCCTCGATCCAGATCAGTCCCTGCGACCGCGGCAGCTATGCTGAGGTGGTGCGGCCACGATCGCTGGCCCAAGGCCTGGATGAGCAGCGAAAGTGCATCAGAGTCAGAGTTGCACGCCAAAATATACTATTCGACGCTGGGATCGAGTTCAGCCCCGCGGGGTACGGTTACCGTGGAGAGAACCGAAATTTGTTCATGGTGGTCGCTTCGATCGGTTTCTCCAAAGCGGATCCACGCCGCTCTAGCCGACGGAGACACTTTCCCGAGTTCTGTGTTGGGATGAAAGCTCGCCCAGAACCGTTGGTCTGTCCCGAAGAAGAGTCGCCGGAAACATGTACGCGCCCCTACCGACGCATGTCGGCCCTGCGGACAGCCGTCGCCGTCTTCTCAGCCCGGTCACATCGCGGCCGCCAGAATCGGCCAAGCGCGCGAACCCGGAAACCGGCCTAAGAGACCTGCCCTCCTCTACAGAGCGGCGATCCAGCCATCTGGTATAAGCGGATCGATTGAGGGCAATGCGGTAGCGCGCTATCTTTCTCCTGATCCGGCTCGAACCGTTCCGGACGGTGCCCGCACGTGATGCGGAGCATGGAAACAAGGAGGAGACATGGACGCACATGCGACGGGGGATCCGGTCGGCGGACAGCCTTTTGGACCCCACAACACGGTGACGGTGGTCGATCCGTCGCCGGTCAACTGGCTCTCCATCACGTGGAACACCATGGAGGAGGCCAACCGCGTCGATCACGACGGCATCGGCCAGCCGAGCCTCGCGGAGTCCTGGCGCTGGCTCGACAGCGAGACGCTCGAACTCACTATGCGGCAGGCCGTCTATCAGGATGGCGAGCCCTTCAACGCCGGCATGTTCAAGCTCGGCTTCGACAAGGTCCAGGAATGGACCAACCCGCACCCGCCGGGCGCCTTCCTTAATTTCGCCCGGGACGTCACCTGCGAGGTTGTAGACGACCGGACCGTGCGGATGCGCTTCCCCGGCGGCGACTCCGCAGCGCTGATGAAGCTGCGGGGCATGCATCTGCCCTCGACACGATTCTGGAACGAATGGGGTTTCGTCGACCCGAAGACGGGATCGGCCGAAGGCCATTGGTGAGTGATCGACGCGCCTGGTCCGTGGGGGACTGGCCCGTTCGTGCTTACCGAAGGCGTCTCGCTGATCGACTCGCGCTCCGACCGCGTGGTCATGGAGCCCAACGAGACCTACTGGAATCCCGACCGCAAGCCGACGGTCCGGATCGTCTACGACAACGTGATCGGCAAGGCGGAGGGCATCAAGTCGGTAGCGGCCGGTGACGGCCGGGTCGACGTGGTCTTCGATCTGACACCGGACGAGGCGCACGCCTTCCCGGCGAGCGAGCATGGAAAGATCCAGACGAAGAAGGCGAAGACGATCCTGACGGGCGTTTTCAACGAGAATCGTCCGGACTCACCCTGGCGCAACCCGGAGGCCCGCCGGGCCTTGAACCTCGCCATCGACCGCGAGTTCGTGCTCCACCAGGGCGCGCACGGCTACGGCACGGTCATCCCGGCATTCATCCAGCCCGGCCGTTACGGGGCGGATCCGGAGATGAAGCCGTTCCCGCACGATCCCGAGGCCGCCAAGCGCGCCCTCGAGGCTGCCGGGATCGGCGGGCGGGAGCTCGTGTTCGTCGCCTCGCCGGCCTGGAAGGGCGTGGTCGCGGCGATCGGGCAGTGCCTCGCGAAGATCGGGCTCGGCTGCCGGTTCGTCAGTGCCAAGGAGGAGCCGCCGGAGGAGTTCGACGTCAAGCTCGAATGGTACTTCGACTGGACGCCGCAATATCCGGTGGCCTGCGTCCACCGCGAGTTCTTCGGGAAGGACGCGACCCTGCGCCAGGGTCCGGAGGATCCGGACTTCGACGCCCTCTACGACAAGCTTCTGCACACGCCGCACGAGCCGCAGCAGGAGGAGGTGGTGCGGGCGGTCGAGCGCTACCTGCAGGACCAGGCCAAGGCCCTGTTCCTGTACGCGCCCTACACGCTGTTCGCCGTGTCGGACCGCGTGGCGTTCACGCCCTACGACACCTGCATGTCGGAGCTTGCCGAGACCCGGATCAAGGGTTGAAGCGGCAGGCGGCGCGGGGCTTCCTGCGCCGCCACCCCAGGAAAGTGTTCTGATCCGGAGCGAGCACAGCGTGATCGTCGTCACCGCCGGCCATATCGACCACGGCAAGACGGCTCTGGTGAAGGCGCTCACCGGGATCGACGCCGACCGTCTGCCGGAGGAGAAGGCCCGCGGCATAACCGTCGATCTGGGCTTCGCCTACACGCGTCTTGGGACCCGAACCGTCGGCTTCGTGGACGTGCCTGGTCACGAGCGGCTGGTGCGTACGATGGTGGCCGGCGCCACGGGCGTCGACTTCGCGCTGATCGTCGTCGCAGCCGACGACGGCGTGATGCCTCAGACCCGCGAGCACATCGCGATCCTCGACTTGCTCGGCCTGCGCCGGGCGGTCGTCGCCATCACCAAGAGCGATCGGGTCGACGACCGTCGCCTGTCCGAAGTCGAGGCGCAGGTCCGCGTCGCGCTCTCCGGCACCGGCCTCGCGCACGCACCCGGCAACGCGCCGCTCCAAGCGCCCGTCAAAGCGCCCATGATCGCCTGCTCGGCGCTGCGCGGGACCGGCATCGCCGACCTTGCCCGGTACCTGGAAGAGGCTGCAGCCAGCCCGTCCCCTGGGGCCGCCGGGACAGAGTTCCGGCTCGCGGTCGACCGCTGTTTCACCGTCGTCGGCGCCGGCCTCGTCGTCACGGGGGCGATCCATGCCGGCGCCGTCCGGGTCGGCGATCATCTCGTCGTATCCCCCAGCGGGTTCGAGGCGCGGGTGCGGGGCCTGCGCGCCGGCAACGAACCGTGTGATGTCGCGGAGGCCGGTCAGCGCTGCGCCCTCAACCTGTCCGGTCCCCGCCTGTCCCGCGCGGGTATCCACCGGGGTGACTGGATCCTGGCGCCGCAGCTTCACGGCCCCGCCAGCCATCTCGACGTAGCGCTCCGCGTCTTGCCGGGCGAGGCGCGTCCGCTGCGTCACCGCACGCCCGTCCACATTCATCATGGGGCTGCGTCCGTGACCGGACGGGTGCTCCTGTCACCCGGAATCGCGGTCGAGCCCGGCGCGGCGGCGCACGCACGGATCGCCCTCGACGGCAGCCTCGGCGCGCTGCACGGGGACCGCTTTGTGCTACGCGACGCGTCCGCCGCCCGCACGCTCGGCGGCGGCCGGGTCATCGACATCGAGGGAGCCCGCCGGGGAGCCTGGGCGCCGGGGCGACGCGCGGTGGTCGCGGCGCTGGACACGCCGGATCATGCTGCGGCGCTCACCAGCCTCCTCGACGTGAGCGAGGCAGGAGTCGACCTCGACCATTTCGCCCGCGTGCGGAATATCCCGAGGCCCGCCCTGGAAGCCTTGACGCGCGCGCACGGCGTCGTCGCGATAGCGGGGCCGGCCGGATTACGGGGATACGCCGGCGCGCGGATCGCAGCACTCGGCGAAACCGTGGTCGCTCGTCTCGACGCCGCACACCGGTCGGAGCCGGACAATCCCGGCCTGTCGGCCGAGGAGATCGGCGCGCATGTGGCGCTGCCGGAGCGTCCCGCTCTGCGGGTTGCCCTCGATCGGCTGCTCATGGACGCCCGTATTCTTCGGCGGGAGCATCTCTACCACCTGCCCGGCCACGAAGTCCGCCTAGCCCCGCCGGAGGCCGCCCTCTACGAGGCGGTCAGGATCCGCCTGGAGGCGGCTGGTCTCGATCAACCGCGCCTCGCGGACCTCGCGGAACAGGTGGGTCGGGAGCCGGAAACCCTGCGGCCGCATCTCGACAGGTTCGGCCGGCTCGGATGGCTGCGGCGCATATCCGGGCATTACTACGTGCTGCCGGGCGTCCTTGCCGAGTTGACGGCGCGAGCATGCGCGGTGGCGGCGGACCATCCGCAGGCGCTCCTGACGGTCGGCCGCTTCCGCGAGGCGACGGGGATCAGTCGGAACATGACCATGCCGGTGCTGGCTTATTTCGACGCCCGTGGTTTCACGACGCGTGTCGCGGACGGACGGCTGGTGGATCCCAGGAAGGGCGACCTGTGACTCCGGTTCGACGGGCGTGATCGGGTCCGGAGCAAAGGCCGCGGGGCAGCGTTTCGTACCGTCACGGTAACGATGCGCCTGCCAAGAACTTCAGGTGCGGTTTGGGAAGCAGCATGGTCGAGGGCACGGATCTGACTGGCGACGAATGGACGCTCGCCAGCTTCACCGCGGCCATCCACCGGGGCGGCGTCGGGATGTGGGCTTGGGCCCCGGAGGCGCGCCTCGCCCGGCTCGACGGACTCTGCATGGCCTTCTGGGGCACCACGGAGCCGGTGGTGAGCATCGACGCGTTGTTCGCCAAGGTGAATGCCGAGGACAGACCCAAGATGATGCTCGACTGGTTCGCGAGCGCGACCAGCCCGAAGGCCTACAGTTTCGACTTCCGCATCGGGGAAGACCCGGACGTCCGCTGGATCTCTGCCCGCGGCATCGGCGGGGACGAGGGCCGGGTCGGCGCGTGGATCCAGGCCATCTTCCTCGACATCACCGACCGCAAGCGTGCCGAGGACGCCGAGCGGCTGATGACCCTGGAACTGGCGCACCGGGTATCGAACATGTTCACCGTCGCCCGCGCGCTGACCAACATCGTAGCCCGGGAGGCCGAGTCCACCGCCAGCTTCGCCGAGGATTTGTCGCGGCGGTTCCACGTCCTACACGAGGCGACCACCCTGGCGACGCGGTCGCACGGGCTCGAGCAGGGCGACGTGCGGCTGCGTGACCTCGCCGCGCGTATCCTGTCGCCGTACCTGCAGGGCGCCAACATCGCGGTCGATATCGAGGACGCCGCCGTGGCGGCCCCCGACAGGGTCGACGACTACGCGATGATCTTCCACGAACTCGCCACCAATTCGGCCAAGTATGGCGCGCTCGCCAACGGAGGCACCCTGAACCTGGTCGGACGTGTCGTCGATCACGCCCTGACCCTCGACTGGACCGAAGGCGCGGCTCCGTCAGGAACCGCCAAGGCCGACGGCACCGGCTTTGGATCGCGGCTCCTCACGCAGACCATCGAACGCAGCTTGGCCGGTCAGTTCCAGCGGACCATCGACGATGCCGGTCTCCATTTCCGCATGATCGTGCCGATCCGGTGACCGACACGGCCCGGCGCTCCGGCCGTGCAACAGCAAGCCTCGGATCACAGGATGCAAGGAGCTCGCCTGCTGTTGCCGGTCCGGAACCGCGTCGGCGCGTCTGCGTGCCCTGATCGAATGCCGGGTGTGGGCGAAGAGCTGCCGCGTTGGATTCGCGGCCCCTCGGCGCTTTAGCCGACGGGCCAAACGCTCAAAGCTCCGTTCCTTCTGAGCCACGCCGTGTTTCCCGGAGGTCGACCAGTTCGAGCCGCCGCCGGTGGTAGAACCGATCGACCCGTTCGAGAGTGGCGAAACTGATAGCGTCCAAGGATCGCTGCGACCCGCGGGCGGAGAAGCAGACGAGGCCCCGCCGGATCGGGACCGGTGGTGCGGATCCTGCGCCGTCGGACGACGCCGGTCAGGCCCCTCCCCCGCATCGGCCGGGCCATCGTGCCGCGCGCCACAGCGCGTCCCGCTTGGTCCGGGCCGGCAGTTGCTCCGGATCGGCCGACCGCGCCGCATGGGCGTGGGCCGTCGATGCGTCGACCGACCGGATGCAGCCCATTGCGAGCCGTGCTCGCCCTCATGCTCCCGGACCGGCCGGACCGCCCGCTCGCGAACCTCGGCGAACGGGCGTAATATTCGGCGTCCTGGCTCCAATCTCCCGGGCGTTGGAGCCTCCGGAAAACCCGGCGCGGTTCATGACTGGAGGGCTCGGGAAACGGTTTGGTTCCGAGGCCGCTTCAGGGTGGGGGTGCCGTGAACACCAAGCCGAGCTGTGAGCTCTCCGTCCCCCGTCCCATCCTTCGGTCTACCAAACGCAGCGTCGGCGTGACGGTGACGCCATGCATCAGGATCGAGATCAGAACCGTCAGGCCGGCTGTGGCCCAGAGAAGGTCCGCGCGCTCGAACGTGGCCTGTCCGCAGGCAAAGGCGAGATAGTAGACGGTCCCGAGCCCCCGGATGCCGAAGAAGCTCACGACTGCGCGCTCCTCAAGGGCTCGGTCGCTGCCCAGCATGCCGATCCATCCGCTCAGAGGACGGACGACCAGAAGGGCGATCAGGGCAAACAGAGCGGCTTGCCAGGTGAGAGCCTTGAGTAAGCCGCCGCCGACGAGCACGGCGCCGAAGCCGACGAGGAGCACCATCATCAGGAGGCGTTCGAGTTCCTCGGCGTAGTCGTGCATCTTGCGATGATAACCATGGCCCCGGCTCGATGAGCGAAGGGCCAGGGCCGCGGCGAACACGCCGATGAAGCCGTAGCCGTCTGCGGCTTCGACGATGCCGTAGGCGAGGCAGGTCACACCCAGGGCCACGAAGCCGTCTCCAGTTCGGGACAGCTTCGACAGGTTCGGGAGGTGAAAGGTCAGCCAGCCGAGGGCCCGGCCGATGATCGCGCCCAGCACGGCACCCACGGCGATCTTCCACAAGACGTCCACCGCGAACCAGTGCGACCAGGACAGGCCGGCCAAGCCGCCGCCTGCGGCGAGCGCGATGGCGAGGTTCACGAAGGGGAAGGCGAGGCCGTCGTTGAGCCCGGCCTCGGAAGTCAGGGCGAACCGCGGCTCGTCCTCGTGATCCTCGGCCGGGTGACCGACCTGAACGTCGGACGCGAGGACCGGATCGGTGGGTGCCAGGGATGAACCCAGCAGAAGCGCGGCGGCAAGACCGAGTCCCAGCAGGGTCGATGCCAAAGCCGTCAGGGCGAGGATGGTCAGCGGCATGGCGATGCCGAGCAGGCGCCACGTCACAGCCCAGCGCTTCCAGCCGATGAGCCGGTCGATCTTGAGGCCCGCGCCCATCAACGAGATGACGACGACCGCCTCGGTCGCATGCTCGATGAGCTTCAGATGCAGGCTCGGATGGGGTGTGATGGCGGCTACAGCCGGGATGGCGGACAGTGCGGCCCCGATCCCGACGCAGCAGATGGGCAGGGACAGAGGAAGGGCCCGGAGCACCATCGGCAGCCATGCCGTCAGAAGCACCAGGACACCGAACCCGGCGACGACGAGGACATAGGTTTCCATTCAACGATGAACCGCATTGGGGCCCGGCTCGTTCCTCATCCCGCACCGTCTGCAACGGTCGGTCCGCCGGGGCTCCTCCGCATAAAGCGACGGTTCGTGCCAGACCGCCCGAAGCCGCACCTTGGTCCGCCCTCGCCTCCGGCCCGAGCCGGCCCATCAGTCGAAAACTTGGACAGGAAGGTCGCCTGAGGCGCGCTCCTCAAGAACCCGCCGGGTCTGGCACATCCGCCAAGAACGTCAGTGGCGGTGCGCTCGACGGTTCTTCGCGTGCGACAGGAAGAAGCGCAGCATCTCGCCACTGGCATCCGGACCGGTCGGATCGGTGTGCGAGCCGGCCGGGTGGCCGCCGGCCCAGGCGTGGCCAGCGCCGTGCAGGACCCAGTGCTCCGAAGACCACTGGCTGTCCGGTTCGGTCAGGACCCTCCGCGTATATGCCATCCCGCCCTTCGAGCGTCCCGCGACGGTGGTAACGGTCAGTCGTCCCTCGGGCTGCGCCTGGGCGAGCGCCTGATCACCGTTGACCGGCGAGACGGTCGTGTCCCTGTCTCCGTGGAAAACGATGGTCGGCACGGGATGCGCGGCCTGTACCGGCCGGAGCAAGGCACCCCGCCGCATCGTGGCGATGGCGGCCGACATCGAGCCGGCCGAACCGCACGCCAATCCAGAATGGATGCCGACCGCCGCGTAGAGGTCCGGGTACATCATCGCCATCACCGCGGCGGCCGCACCGCCCGAGGACAGGCCGGCGACATAGACCCGCGACGGATCGACGGAGAACTCGGCCATGATTGCGCATGTCAGACCGGCGATGATCGACGGCTCGCCCCGGCCACGTCTCTGGTCCTCATCCCGGAACCAGTTCCAGCTCTTGGCGAAGTTGGCCGACCGTGGCTGGTCGGGATAGGCGACGAGGAAGCCCTGCGCCTCCGCCAAAGCGTCCATTCCCGTACCGATGGCGAAGTCGCGCGACGTCTGCGAACAACCGTGCAGCATCACCACCAGCGGAAGCGGTGTCCCTGCATATCCGGACGGAACGAACAGGTCGTAGGCCCGGCTTCCGGCGGCGTTTCCGAACCGGCGCGCCAGCGCGCGCGGCCGGTCGATGGCCAGCCCCGACGGGCGTGTCAGGGCTGTCCCAAGGGACTGATTCATTGGGGTGCTCTCGTGGGTGACTGAACCTGCGGCAATCGGGTCGGGCTACGACAGCGTACCGATCATGCCCTTCACGGCGCGCCTGGTGTTCTCGCAGGACCGCCTGTCACCGAGCCGATCCGCGTCGGCGGCACGGACGATGAGGGTGTCGGCGTGCCCGACGCCCTCGGCCGTCGAGACCCGGGCGGGATCGTTCGGGGCATCGTGGCGGGTAGCCCGCATGCCCCCGGCTGATCCGGTCCGAAGGGTGAGTCCTGCTTGCAGGCCGAACACTTGGACGGCACCGGCGCGATCGAGACGCTGTTCGATGGTACCGATCCGCTCGGCGCCGGACGATGCCAGCGCCGGCAAAGGCGCGAAGGCGGCGGTCAGGATGGTGAGGGTGGCCAGGACGAGGCGCATCGGCGAACGGACTTTCCAAGGGTCGGCAGCATCCGGGATCCGCTCGGCGAGCGCATAATCCGATGCCATCCCTCACCGGTCGAAGCGAGGGTAGCATCGAGACAATCCTCGCCTCGTCGTCTTGTTGCCTTGCGGCATGAAACGCGGGACAGGCCTGCGTCTGAGGGTGTAAGCAGCCAAAAATTTAGCCTTCGGACCACGTTATTATCGGCAGATCTGAGGAACAGATCGAAGATTGTCCAAATCATGGTCGAGTGCGAGTTCGATGAGCTTGTTTTTTGCGCGGTGTGACGGATTTAATCTATCGTCGTTCCATCATTTGATGGTGCGCTTGTCGATAGCAGCATCGTAATTATTCGATTGCTTCTGCGATCCGCCGGTTCAGGGTCGGCTTCGCCCCGGGGGCATAGCCATCACCCGCGTCCCGGCCTCGGCTCGCAAGCCTCGACACATGGAACGTCCTCTGGTGCGCGCGTTGGACGAGGTCGCGGAGACAGGGCGGCCGACCTGAGGCATTCGGGCGAGGCGCCCGTCACAGGACATTCCATGCAGACGGATCCGCCGTGCGGCGAGAGCCCGGCGCCGTGCCGAAAGATGGTTTCGGCTTGCCGTATTAATATTGCTCATCTGAATATGGACATAATGTAGCATGACCTATTTGCCCGACGGCGCGTTGTCGGATCGGAAGAAATATTTATCTTCGATTGGCAGGGCACGATGAAACAGACAATCCTGACGGCCGCCGTCGTCCTCGGGACGCTGGTGATACTTCCGGCGAGCGCCGATGCGCGCGGCGGCTTCGGTGGGGGCGGGTTCCACGGCGGCGGCTTCGGAGGCGGTGGGTTCCACGGGGGCGGGTTCGGCGGTGGCGGCTTCCGGGGTGGCGTAGCAGGTCGCGGCTTCGGCGGCGGGCTCGGCGGCAATCGCTTCGGCGGCGGTGCTCTCGCGGGTGGCGGCTTCGGTGGACGCGGGGGCCTCGGAGGCGGTGGGATCCGCGGAACAGGCTTCGCTGGCAACCGAGGGTTCGGCGGACGAGGCTACGGCCGACGCGGCTATGGCTATGGCTATGGCGGCCTGGGGCTGGGCGTCGGTCTCGGCCTAGCTGGAGCTGGATTGGGCTATGGTTACGGCGGATTCGACGACGGATATTATGGCGGGGACTACGCGCCTGCCGGTTACGGCGGTTACGGGGGTGGCTATGCCCCAGCCGGATACGGGCAGGGTTACGGTGCCGTCGAGACGGAGGTGGCACCTGCCGGCGACTCGGTCAGCTACTGCGTTCAGCGTTTCCGGTCGTACGACCGTCGGAGCGGCACGTATCTGGGCAACGATGGTCAGCGCCATTCCTGCCCGTAACGATCTGCGCGGCCTCTGACGGGACCGCGGCACGACAGGCCCCCAGCCGCACGGCTGCGGGGCCATCTGCCCCACCGGGTTCCCGCTGCGGTCAGGTGAGAGAGCGGGGCATGCGCCCTTCGTGACGAAGGTCTTGCCGACCAGCCGGACGTGTCGCCCGAGTCTGCTTCTGCGAGGAACGGGCAGCGTTCACGCTCACTGTCGCAGTCCGCTGCCGATCTCCCGTTGCGGCGTCTGAACGCCCCCGCCCGAGCTCCCGCCTTCGGGCGGCGCCGGTCGTATGGCGAAGCGCGGACAGGCAATGCTCAATACTGCGGGCTTCCGACCGCTGGCCAGGGCCGTCCGCGGAAGCCATCCGTGTCCCCGCCGCCATCAGGGCGGCTGCTCACCCGTCGCGGTATCCCAGGCGGTTCAGGCGTGCCGGAGAGCGTACGAACGATCTCCTGGGCGCTTCCGCACCGGTCGACGCTTCAGCGCATCCGGCGTGAGGTCGCTCGCGTCTCCGAGCAGTCGTCGGCCGGAGGTGATCACCTGGAGGGTCTGGCGATCGGCGCCCGTTGTCCACGCGGCCTGTTCCATGTGCTGTAACCGAGCAATCATATCCACATGGCCTGCGGTCGCGTGACCGAGTTGTTTTGTCACCAAGTCTGTCACCAGGCGCTGTAGGATGCTCAATTCGTTCTGATCAAGCTGAGGAATGGTTGTCACGTCGCGCCTCCTTGGGGTTCGGCGATGCAACATGGCTCACGGCCACAGGTCGATGCTTCAACATAAATTGGATTGGATCGTCTTTTTGATCTGTCTTTTGATAGAAACTAGCAATACAGAGGCGGGATTTAGCGAAAAACGAAAGCAATCTGCATCGAAAGCCTCCGCGGCGCGGAACCTTGCGGCATGGGAGAGCTTCATCAAGGGCTGGAATTCGCACGGTCGGCCCGCTGCAGTCTCCGGCAAAAGAGTCCGCGGACTCGTCAACCCTGCCGCCTCTACCGGATCTGTCCGCCCGCCGTTCGGATGGGGCGGCCGCTGCCGGTGCTTCCTGAATCGATAGGATCTCCCATGAAGCGACTGCTCCTCGCGATCGCGGCCATGACCGCGGCAGGACCGGCTTTGGCGCAAGACTCGTCTTATCGCGATCCTGGGGCGACGGGATCCATCATCTCGAATCAGCCCAACAATACGGGTGGCGGGGACGATTTCACGGAATCTCCAGGTGGGACCGGCGTAGACGCGTTCAGCAGCAGTTCGGCCGCGGGCGGCAACGCCAGCCGACCCGAGGTTGGTGCGCCCAACAGCAGCGGCGGCTCCAGCGGCAGCGGCGGCTAGACGGTTCGCTGCCGAAGAGGGCCGCTGATCCAGCGCCAGTGAGCACGTCAGATCAAGACCTGGGGCTGTTCCTGCAAGCAACGCGACTAGGAGCAGCCCTGGCCTGCCGCGGTCAAAGCCTCAGTTCCGTGCACCAACATACGGTGAAGTCATCGGAACTCACGCATGGGCGTGGCCCATGAAGCAAACAGAGCTTTTCCCGAGAGGCGAGTGTCATGCTGTTTCGATCCGAGACCCCGCCGCCGCCCGGCAACCTGCGCGTGTCGGAGCCGGGCGCCTCCGACCAGCCGACCACGGCGATGCTGAAAGCCGATATCGACAGCGGCGCCACGGGGGACAAGATCGCCGTCTACGACCCGGGCCTGTCGTCGCTCGGGACCGATGACGAGGCGGCCGGCTCCGCACCGTCGCATCAGCGTATCGCGCTGGCGCGCGAGACCGAGGCGGCGTCCGCGAAGGTCAGGCGCGCCGCACGGTCGCCCAGCCTGGACGCCTGGATCGTGCTGGGGTTCAGCGGGTTCATCGGTGCGATCGGGATCGTGCTGAGTGCCGCCATCTGGCTGGGACACTGAGTCCGCGGGCGCGATCCATCGGACCAACGCGGCACGACCATCCTGAACCAGACCTTGTATGTCTTGCGCCGGCGGTGCGGAATGGCTCCCCTGAAGGATCCGGGCTTGGTCGCGCCAGGCCACGCGCGCCGACGGCTGCGCGATCCGAGATGCGGTGCCACCACGGTCGGCGAATTCAGGCCGGGCGGACCTATCCACCGGTCTCGGAGTCGCCGTCCGAAGTTCCGGCGCGGTCCGCGCGGTCTCTTGAACTGCGTGCGGGACCATGCGAGCGAAAACCGTCAGCGACGGGGTGCCGGCCTCGAGATCGTGGCTCCTCGCGGCGGCCCGCACCGGCGCGGACGGGGCCTCATCCGACCGCCCGATTCTCAAGCTGCAGGTATGTAGAGTCGAACTCGGAGACCCGCAGAAGCTCGTCCCATGCCTCGATCACCAGTGCGTTGCTGCGGAGCGTGATCAGGGTCTGACCGCGCATCTCCTTCAACACACGGTTGATGTGCACGGGTGTCAGTCCGAGTGCGTCGGCGAGATCGGTCTGGGTCATCGGAAGCGGGCAGCGGAAATTGCCTGCCAGGCCCACCGCCTGCAGCTTCAGGTACAGCTCGCAGAACAGGTGCGCGACGTGCTCGAAGGCCGAGCGGCGGCCCATGCTGACGAGCCATTCGCGGAAGATGCCCGAATCGATCAGCGTGTCGCGCCAGAAGACCGCCGCGAGCCCGGGGTGGCGCGCTGTCAGTTCCCGCAGGCTCTCGTGGGGGATGAAGGCAACGAGGGCCTTGGTCAGAGTGGCGAGGCTGTGATCCATCGTGCGGACGTGCAGGCTTTGCAGATCCGGGATGTCGCCCGGAATGTGGAACGACATGATCTGCCGCTTACCCTGACGGAGGAGCTTGTACCGGCAGGCCCATCCTTCGAGGACGAGGCAGCAATGCGTGGGCTGGTCGCCATCGCGTACGATGTCTTGCCGGGCGTTGAGATGGTGGATCCGCACCGGCAGGCCCTGGATGGCCTGACGTTCGGTGTCGGAAAGGGTGGCGATGCTCTCCAGCTTGCGGATGAGCATGCCCAGGGCATGCTGGTCGGGCGCTGATCTCATATCGTTCCACCATGGCATTGCAGGCGGAAGCGCGCGGCTCTCCCAGTCACCAGAGCCTGTACCAAATCGGCTGATGATAATCGCGAGACTAAACCAATGTCAGTCTCGTGTTCTGTCATAAGACAGATTCGCGAGTTGATTGATCATCGGTACCGCGCAGTTTCTGCCGGTCGACGCGGCTGCCGCTCGGCGACGACCCACACGGCTGGCCTCTGACCGGCTGACCGAGGAGATCGGACCTGGAGGCGGGTCATGACCGGAGCCGCCGGCCTCGAGGCTTGCGCTGAAGCGGGGCTCAGACCCGGCCCGGCGTCCGTTCAGCCTTCGGCGTATTCCAGCAGGGGAGCGATCACCCGGTCGCCGTCGGACCGGATCGTGACGGGGATGCCCTTGGCGGCCGGCGTCTTGCTGCCGATGGCATAGTGCCAGATCGGCATCAGGACGTTGCATTCCGGGTAGTAGCCGCCGATGCAGCCAATCGGGATGTCGTAGGCCACCACCAGCAGGCCCGAGAGCGCCCGGTCGACGCCGTCGTCCGCCACGGTCCGCAGCGTCACCGCCTGGCCGACCTTCAGGCCCAGGCGATCGATATCCGAGCGGTTCATCAGCACCACCTTCCGGGTGTTCTTGATGCCCCGGAAGCGGTCGTCGTAGCCGTAGACCGTGGTGTTGAACTGGTCGTTGCTGCGCAAGGTCATCAGACGCAGGGAATCGTGCCCGACCTCGGGCATGTCGGCATCCTCGTCGAGGCCGGTCGGCGTGACGAAATTGGCCCGGCCCGTCTCCGTGTGCCAGTCCCGGCGCTTGGCCGGCAGGTCCCGCTGGAAGCCGCCCGGCTCCCACATGCGCCGCTCGTAGTCCCAGAAGGACTCCGGCAGCGTCTCGCCGATCTCCTTCCGGATCTCCGCGTAGTCGGTCCTGTAATCCTCCCAGCGGACCCGCGGGTTGGGCTCGAGCACCCGCTGCGCCAGTTCGCAGATCAGCCGGATCTCGCTGATCAGGTGCGGCGAGGCCGGGCGCCGCAGGCCGCGGTTGCCGTGCACGCAGGCCGAGGTGTCTTCCATGGACAGGACCTGCTGGCCCTTCGTGGTCTCGTCGATCTCCAGGCGGCCGATCACCGGCAGGATGTAGCTGACCGCGCCCGGCAGCAGGGCGCTGCGGTTGAGCTTGGTGATCACGTTGACGGTCAGCCGCAGCCGCCGCCAGGCCGGCTCCATCTGGCCGTGGTCGGGAATGGCGCGGACGAAGTTGCCGCCCAGCATGACGAAGGCCCGAACCTCGCCCCTGAGGATCGCCTCGCAGGCCTCCACGGTGTTGTAGCCGGCCTCCCGCGGCGGCTCGAAGCCGAACTGCGCGCCGAGCCGGTCCAGGGGGAACAGCTCGGGCTTCTCGGTGATGCCCACCGTGCGCTGGCCCTGCACGTTGGAATGGCCGCGCACCGGGCAGATGCCGGAGCCGCTGCGGCCGATATTGCCGCGCATCAGCAGCAGGTTGACCAGCATCTGCACGGTCTCGACTCCGGCCTGGTGCTGGGTCAGGCCCATCCCGTAGACCGCGACGGTCGCCTTCGCCGCGCCGTAAACCTTCGCGGTCGCCTCCATGTCGGCCCGGTGCAGTCCGGAGCGGCGCTCCAGCGCGTCCCAGTCCTGGCCGCGCAACCAGTCGGCGAAGGTCTCGAAGCCGTGGGTGTGCTCCCGGATGAAGGCCTCGTCGAGTATCGCCGGGCCGCCGGCCGCCAGCGAAGCGTCGTGCGCGTCCAGCACGGATTTGCAGATTCCCGCCAAAGCCGCGAGGTCGCCACCCGCCTTGACCTGATGGTACTGCGAGCTGATCCGGGTCTCCGTGCGGCTCAGCATCTCGGCGGGCGATTGCGGGTTCAGGAACCGCTCCAGCCCGCGCTCGCGCAGCGGGTTGTAGGTGATGATCGGTACGCCGCGCTGGCTGGCCTCCTGCAGCGGGTGGAGCATGCGGGGCGAGTTGCTCCCCGGGTTCTGGCCGAAGAACAGGATGCAGTCGGACTTGGCGAAATCGTCCAGCGAGACGGTGCCGATGCCCTGGCCGATGCTGACCGGCAGCGCCACCGAGGTCGTCTCGTGGCACATGTTGGACGAGTCCGGCAGGTTGTTGTTGCCGTAGAGCCGGGCGAAGAGCTGGTAGAGGTAACTGCCCTCGTTCGAGAGGCGGCCAGAGCTGTAGAAGACGGTGCCGGTCTTCCGGTCCTCCACGGCCAGGAGTTCGCGGGCGATCTCCTCGATGGCGTGGCCCCAGGAGACCGGCACGTACCTGTCGGTCGCCGCATCGTAGCGCAGCGGATGGGTGAGGCGGCCGGTCTGCTCGAGCTCGTACTCGTCCCAGTCCAGCAGCTCGGTGACCGTGTGCTTGGCGAAGAAGTCCGGCGTGCAGCGGTGGGCGGTGAGTTCCCAGGCCATGGCTTTCACGCCGTTCTCGCAGAACTCGAACGGCAGCGGGTTCGCGGGCTTCACCCAGGCGCAGCTGTTGCACTGGTAGCCGTCGACCTTGTTGTGGCGGGTCAGCGCGATCGGCCCGCTCGCCAGTACGCCTTCCTGCCGGAGGATGTTGCCGACCGAGCGCGCCGAGCCCCATCCGCCGGAGGGAAGGCGGTAGGGCCTGAATACGGACTTGTCCAAGGGTAGAACTCCTGGCCTGAAAAACTTTGGGAAACACCGGCGCTCGGGACGCGTTTACATTTCAACACGCCGACGCATTAAATTGTTCGCGAAAATAGTGTTCTTTAACGGAGGTTCGTTTGACCGTCACGAGAGATTACATGCTCAAGAAGTCCGAGGGGCCTTCGGAAGCGAAGCTGTTCTTTGACACCAGGGCGGTGCCGCTGGCGGCCAATCTCGCCGGCAGCCTCGAAGTCGCTCTGGAGCGCGCCTCCGTCCGCAGCGGCATCCGGCCCTCGCTGATCCTGGCGGCCTGCCTGGGCGCCGGCGTTCTGGGGGTGCTTGGTCTCGTCCGCAACGCGAGGACGGCGCAAAAACGCGTGCCCTGACTCCCCTGCGCCGGGGCGCCGGAGCCGGTTGCCACCCAGATGTCCGCCCCGGATCAGCGACGTCCGCCGACCTCGTCCAGATGGTCCAGCAGATCCGCCGGATCCTCGTAGACGCGTATGGCCCCGGACCGCTCCAGCTCCTCGGTGCCGTAGCCGCCCGAGAGGAGGCCGACGCCGAGACCCCGGCAGCGGCGTGCGGCCAGCATGTCCCAGATCGAATCGCCGACGATCACCGCCGTCTCGATCGGCTTGCCCAGGCGGTCGGCGGCCGCCAGGAACAGGTCCGGGTCGGGCTTGGCGTATTTGACCATGTCGCGCGTCACGACCGGGACCCGGTCCGGATCGACGCCCAGCGCGTCGAGATTGACCCGGGCCGTCTCCATCCGGCCGCTCGTGGCGATCGCCCAGGGGATCCCGGCCGCCGTCAGGGTATCGAGCAGTGCCTTCGCCCCGGGGAGCGGCCGGATCTGCCCCGAGAGCCGTCCGTAGGCTTCTGCATGCAGCCGGCCCAGCTTGGCGACATGCGCGTCGCTGATCTCCCGCCCCGTCTCCCGCAGGAGCTGGTTCGTGAACAGGCCGCCGCTCATGCCGATCTTCCGGTGAATGCGCCAGACCGAGAGGGAGATCCCCTCCGCGTCGAGAGCCTGATTCCAGGCGAGGACGTGCTGGTAGACGCTGTCGACGAGCGTGCCGTCGAGGTCGAACAGGAAGCAGGTTTCGATCCGCATGGCTGCGTCCTCCCTCAGGCCGCCGGACGGATCCGCTCCGACGCGCGCTCTACGGCCGCGACGACACGCTCGGGTGCGAGATGATGGATCATGTGGCCCATGCCGGGCACGATCACGAGCTCGCTGCCGGGCACGTCGTGGTGGAGCCGCCGCGACTGGCGGCCGACATCGGCGATCTGGTCGTCCCCACCGGTGATGATCACGACGGGCAGGTTCAGATCCCGGTAATGCGCCTGCAGCTCGACCGTGACGGGCGTCATCATCGCGGCATCCTCCGCCGAGGCGCGCAACTGTAGCGGGCGCAGCATCATGGCCGTCGGAAAGCTGCGCGCGAAGCGCTCGGGGATGGCGGCTGGGGCGAACAGCCCCTTGATCATGGCCGGCATCATGAGGCGTCCTGCGAGCGGCGAGACCGTGTGGCGCAGCAGGTCGCCGATGCCGGGAATCGCCACCGGCGAAGCCAGGATCACGTCGGCGCGCAGCGTCGGATAGTAGTAGCCCGAGGCCAGCACGAGGCTGCGCACGAGCCGCGGTGCCTGGAGCGCGAGAGCGATCGCGACCAACGTGCCCCAGGAATGGCCGAGGACGACGGCCTGCGTGACGCCGAGCTGTTGCAGCGCCTTCTGGAAGAGCGTGGCGTGGGCGCGGGGCGTCCAGAAGCCGCGCGGCCGGTCGCTGTAGCCGTAGCCGGGGCGATCGAACACGATGACCCGGTGGCGCTTGGCGAGGTCGTCCACGATGCCGCTGACGAGGAAGTCCTGGATCAGGGTGCCGTTGCCGTGGATGAGCACCAGCGGCTCGCCTTGGCCGCGCTCCAGGTAGTGGAGGCGGACACCATCGACGGTCAGGAATGAGCCGACGGGTGGCGTTTCCCGTTCCGCCCGGCGTGTCATCGTCGCCGCGTAGAGCGCGGACGCGCCCAGGGCCGCGGCCGATCCGAGCAGCGCCGGAACGAGCCATGTGCGGGAGTCAGTGCGTCGCGTCATGCTGTGAGCCTTACGAGTGAGAGGACGTGCGCCGCGATCAGCGGAATCGATCGGAAGCGGCGCGGCCCGTGTCGCGGGGCGAGTCTGTTCCGATTGGAAGGCGCGCGGCGCGCGGGTCCTCGGCGCATGCGTCGTGATGGCGTCGGATCGCGGGGGGATGACGCACTGCAATATGCCAACACCGGAGTTCAGCGATCGATCCCGATCCTATGAATAAATAATCGGCAACGTAATTTGCCGGAATGAGGTGCGGAATTATCCGGATCATTCGACGTGAAATGGCGGTTGATTTCAGAGCGCCGCTGTTTGGCGATGGAGATATTTGCGATGAAGGCACTCACCTGGCAGAGCCGCGGTACGATCACCTGCGAGACCGTGCCCGACCCGAAGATCGAGGAGGGGCGGGACGTCATCATCAAGGTGACCGCCTGCGCCATCTGCGGCTCGGACCTGCACCTCATGGGCGGGTTCATGCCGACCATGGAATGCGGCGACATCCTCGGCCACGAGACGATGGGCGAGGTCATCGAGGTCGGGCGTGAGAACCGGAAGCTGAAGGTCGGCGACCGCATCGTCGTGCCGTTCACGATCTGCTGCGGCGAGTGCCGGCAGTGCAAATGGGGCAACTGGAGCTGCTGCGAGCGCACAAACCCGAACGGCAAGCTCCAGGCGCAGACCTACGGCTATCCGCTCGCCGGCCTGTTCGGCTTCTCACACATCACCGGCGGCTTCGCGGGCGGCCAGGCCGAGTATCTCCGCGTGCCCTACGCGGATGTCGGCCCCATCGTCGTCCCGGACGGCCTCAGCGACGAGCAGGTCCTGTTCCTCAGCGACATCTTCCCGACGGCCTACCAGGCCGCGGAACACTGCGACATCGCCCCGGAGGACACGGTCGCGATCTGGGGCTGCGGCCCGGTCGGCGTGCTCGCGGTGAAGTGCTGCTACCTGCTCGGCGCCAAGCGCGTCATCGCTATCGACAGCGTGCCCGAGCGGCTGGCGCTGGCCCGTGAGGCCGGTGCCGAGACCATCGACCTCGGCCAGCAGAACGTGCAGGACACGCTGATGGAGATGACCCACGGCCTGGGGCCCGATTCCGTGATCGAGGCCGTCGGGATGGAATCCCACGGGGCGGACACGACCCTCCAGAAAGTGTCCTCCGCCATCATGGAGCACACGGTGAGCCTGGAGCGGCCCTTCGCGCTCAATCAGGCGATCCTGGCGTGCCGTCCCGGCGGCAACGTCTCGATGCCGGGTGTCTTCGCCGGTCCCGTCGGACCGGTGGCGCTCGGCGTCCTGATGAACAAGGGTCTCACCCTCAAGACGGGCCAGACCCACATGGTCCGCTACATGAAGCCCCTGCTGGAGCACATCCAGAACGGGGATATCGATCCGTCCTTCATCATCAGCCACCGTTCCACCAATTTGGAGGAAGGTCCGGCGCTCTACAAAGCGTTCCGGGACAAGACCGACAACTGCACGAAGGTCGTGTTCAAGCCGCACGGCTGACATCGGGCGCGGCGGCCGCACCGCCGCGCCTGTTCCCCGAGACACGGGCGGGCGGCCCTCTTGTGCGTGTCGGGCGACCGAAGCCGGCCGCGCAGACCGGGTCCGCCCGGCGCGCGGCATCGGCGCGAGCGTCAACCGGTCACCATCGAGACCAACGCGGCCGATCCGCCGAGCGCCACAGCGCCGATGCCTCCGAAGAAGGCGAGATTCGAACCCGCGATCTGCTCGGAGACCGAAGCGCCGGAATCCATCACCAGGGATAGGGCGCCCCCGGCGGCTGCCACGGCCAGGGCGACGGACATCATGAGCGACATGGTTCGATCCTCAAGTTCCGGCCATCACGACGGAGGCCTCTCCGCAGTATGAGGTCAAATGAATACTCGATAATGATCATTTGACATCTTATGCAGTAAATATTTGAAATAACAGGCTCATAACGTCACACGGCTAGAACTTCGGTCATACATCGCACGTTGTTCGCCCAGGCTCGACAGATTCGAGCCAGCGAGGTTCAGGTGTGTCAGACAATATTTCCGGACAGGACAGCCGCCAGGGCAAGCGCGGTCGGCCCGCCCTCTACGTCCTGATCGTCAGTGTCGGCCTGATGCTGACGTCCCTGGCGGGGCTGATGATCTGGCAGGGGGCGACCGCACCGCCGGACTATGCCAGCCAAAGCCAAGCGGCCTCGCGCAAGCAGATCACCGGCTCCGAATCCGGCAAAGCCGACACTCCGTCATCGGCCAACAGCACGGGCGTGCCGGGCGGGAATCCGGCGTACCCGCAGCCTGCCCTGCGCAGCGTCAATCCATGACCGCGGCTGAGAAGGCGAACGACGATCCGGTCGAGGCTGCGGTGCTCGAACGCGCGCAGCGTAACTTCCTCGACAACGGGCCGGGCGACCGGATGTGGTCGGATCCTGACCCTATGGCGGGATCCACGATGAGCGCCGGTTTCGCGCTGAGCGTGGACCAGCAGGCCGCGTTCATCGCCGCGGCGCGGACGGAGATCGCGTCCGAGGGCCATTCGGCCGCTCAGCCGGAGGAGCCCCTCCCCTCGCGGGAAGGTGCGACCGCGAGGTTGGGAATTTTCGCGCTCTATGAGAGCCGGAGAAAGGCACAGGCCGCGACAGCCACGCTCGTCGCGGCCGGCATCCCCGAGCAGGCGATCCGGCTCGTGGTCGATCCTCCCGATCCGGATGCCGACCATGCCGAGGCGGACGCGCCGGATACCGGCGGGGGCCAGGCCCTCCGGGATCGGCTCGAGACGTGTGGCGTGCCTCCTGAGGCGCTGGACGCCTGCTGCGCGCAGCTGAGGTTGGGCGCGGCGATGCTGAACCTCGTGGTCGCGGACGCTCAGCGTGACCGCGTCATGGGCATCCTGAAGGACCTTGGCTCGGTCGATACGACGCTGCGCCTCGCGACGTGGGGTGCCGAGGGCTGGGGCGGCACGTCGCCCGTTTCGACAGAGGGGTGGGGCGGCTATTCCGCCACCGCGACCGGTGCAACCGAGATAACGACAAGACGGGAATAAGCCGATGGCCCTGTTCGCCCCGGTCCGGTCCGAGACGACTGACCTCGACGCCGTGCGGCGCTACGCGGTGCGCGTCATCGCGCAATCCGAAGCCGAGGACCTGCAGATGAAGGCGGTCACCCTGGCGCTGCTCGGCGGGATCATGTGGCGCGCCGCGCCGGGATCGACCGAGATGATGCAGGATGCGGCGAGCGCTAAAGCCATCCTGTCGACCACCCTCGGCGGCCGCAATCTGACCTTCGCCTACGACCAGAACACCGAGTCGATCGAGATGCGCGAGGGAACGACGGACGGCCCCGTCCTGCACCGCTTCTGCAACCGGACCTTGATCGGGGATTTCGAACGCACCTTCAGCGCCTTGTGGGGTTGAGGGCGCAAGGTCCGATCCCGGTCATCGACGTGAGTCGGATCATCGCTAACGCGATCCCAAGAGGTGTTATTTTTGAATTAAACCACCAATAGAGTGCGCTGAGATCGGAAAATCTCGCGCAATCCTGCTTTTTGACCGAATGGGTCTCCACGATTCCTGGCACAAGCATCTGGCTGTTGCCCGGTGACGTGAGTGCAGCGAACACCGCGAGCGTTCCTTGCTTCCTCATCGCCCGCACGGCTTCTTCCGACCCGAACCCACTCAGGCCCTGCAGCCCCCTCCGGGCCGCGGGGCTTCTTTTCGATCTGGCCGGTGCTCGCCGCTTTGGGCGCAAAGGTCCGGGGTCGAACTTCCGATCTTCGCCGGGGATCACTCAGACCGGGCAGCGCGTTCCTCCCATGGGCCGCGCCCCGACGGTCGCGCCGTCCGCTCACTTGGGAGGGCGGTCCGATGCAGCATGCGTTGACACGCAAGCTCGAGAGTTTCGAGCCCCTCTCCGATCAGGCCCGTTGGGCCCTGAACGGCTTGGTGATCAAGGTCCGGCAGGTCGGGGCTCGCCAGGATCTGATTCAGGAGGGCGACAAGCCCGAGAACGTCCTCCTCATCCTCGACGGCTTCGCGTGCCGCTACAAGGTCCTGCCGGGCGGCCAGCGCCAGATCATGGCCCTGCTCGTGCCCGGCGACTTCTGCGACCTGAACGTCTTCATCCTGGACGAGATGGACCACGCCATCGGCACGATCTCGACATGCCAGGTCGTGGACATCCCGCGCCAGGCGATCGATGAGACCGCGACGCACCACGCGAGCATCGCGCGCGCCTTCTGGTGGTGCTCGCTGGTCGACGGCGCCGTCCTGCGCGAGTGGCTCGTCAACATCGGCGGGCGCCTTCCGGCTCCGCGCATCGCGCACCTCTTCTGCGAACTTCTGATGCGCCTGGAGGCGGTGGGACGGGTCACCGACAACAGCTACGCGTTCCCGCTCACGCAGACCGAGATTGCCGAGACGATGGGCCTGTCCGACGTGCACGTGAACCGGACATTGGGCGATCTGCGCGCCCTCGGCCTGATCCATCTCAAGCAGCGGGTGCTGACCATCCTCGACGTCGAGCGGCTTAAGGCGTTCTGCGACTTCACGCCGAACTACCTGCACCTGCGCAACACGCGCTGGGGCGAGCGGCGTGACCTGAGCTGGCCCGGCCGCGCCGAAGGAGGATAGGAATGGCCAGGCGGGGCAACGTCGAGACGCTGCTCGTGCTAAAGCTTCAGCCGATCGCGGTGGACACCGGCAGCCTTGACCGCGACGGCATGCTGATAATCGCCAACGGCCTGCTGGTTGGCGTGCTGGTGCGCCTCGATGCACCCGAGCATGCGCATCCGGGTTATTGGTTCCTGGAGGCGGGGTTCGGACCGCTCCAGGGCGTGCGGGTGGATGCCTTCCCCACCCTCGAGCACGCCACGCGCTGGGTGCGTCATCATCTGAACCGGTGACGCTCACCGCCGAATGGCCATGGCGATCCCGCGGACAGGATGACGGCAGTCGCGCCGGCCACGATCCGAGCCGGCCGCTTGTCGACGGGGACCAGCCGGTCCGGTGTCGAGATTGGCCGGCGCCACGTCGGTGCAGCGGCACCGGTATCCCCAAAAACCGCTACGAGGGTGCGGACGGCGAGGCCAGAGCCGGCCCCCCTCCCCGCGCCCAGCGTCTGCGCTGGGGGTGGCGAGGGTCTCGCAGGGGCCCTGGATATGCCGAGCCCAGGAATTCACGAACCTGAGCGACGCGCGCTCCTCCGCGGGCGTCGCTCAGGCGAAAACGGGGTGCCGTGGTCCCGTCCTCAGCAATCGTCGTCGCCGGGCTTGATCACCTTGCCCTCCGGCGCCTTGGCCTGGTTCGTGGAGGGCTTCGCTTGCGCGCCCACGTTGTTCATCGCGCCGACCGTGCCCGGGGATTCGGCCTTGGCGCCCGGTGTCACATTCGCGGTCGAGCCACCATCGACGTTCGAGGAGGCATCTCCGGCTTGGTGACTCGTGCTGTTCGTGGTGGTCCCGGTCGTGCACGGGGCAGCCGCGGCGAGGCCGGCTGAGAGGAGCAGTGCGGCGATTGCGCCGGTCAGTGTGGAGACGGTCTTCACGGTGGACTCCTTGGAAGTCTGGCGGGCGGTGGATCCGCGGCGGGGGTGCCGTGGCGGACGGGTCGATGGCGTCTCGGCCCGCGCGCCGAGCGGCTTGCATGAGGCCGTCGCGAGCAGGATGGCGAGATGGAGCTCGGTCACGCCGCCGGGCGGTGCCGGAGAGGTCTGACTGAGGACGCCCAGGGCCGACACCGGTTCGGATCGGGTCCGGGACGTGAAAGGCCGGTCGAGGCGCGGTTGGCCTCGACCGTCGGTGCTCATGCGCGGCGCGGCGTCAGCGGCTGACCTGCCGCTCGGCCGTCTGTCCGATCGACGGCGGCGCTGCGGCCGGCGAAGAAGGCGGCCAGCGCTCCGAAGATTAGGGCAAGGGCCCCGAACAGCGCCCCCTGGGACACCCGGCGGGCCGCGGCGTCGGCGATCTGCTTCGATTGCTCCTTGGCCGAAGCGAGGGTTTCCTTGAACTGCTGGGTGTATTGGCCGACCTGGGTCCGGGCCTGCTCGACCGGGATGTTCTGTGCCTTGGCGAGGGCGACGGCCGCCTTCTCCTGGGCGGCGGCCTGCTGGGCGCCGTCACCCGAGACGGCGGCGCGCATCGCGGTCACCGCAGTGTCCTTCAGCGCGGCCGGATCGGAGCCGGTGTTGCTGCGGACGCCGGCTTCGATCTCCGAGAACGGATCGGTGACCCTCGTCAACGACGGGGCGGCCGCCTGCGCCAGGGTCGAGACGGATCCGCCCGCGGCGTTGCTCATCCCACCGATGGCCGTCGAAGCCGTCCCGAGGGCGCCGCCGACGAGGCCGCTCGCCGCCGACGAGAGCATGTACAGCACGACGAGGGTTGAGACCGCCCAGGCGAGAAGGCCGTGATACCCGGCGGTTGCGGCCGACGGCTTGCCCGAAAGCCGGCCGGCCAGAGCGCCACCCGCCACCGCGGCGAGGACGCCGGAGACGACGAACCAGAGACCCGCTCCGATGCCGATCGCGCTCGCCGCCGGGGTGCCGTCGCCAAGGGGATCCACCGTCGACAGGCCGATGCCGAGGCCGAGCATGTTCAGGATGACCTGGGCGATCAGCCCGACCGTGGCGCCGGCGAGGACCGCCCCCCACGAGACCGAGTGCAGCATCATCGTGCGGATGTCCTCGGACGGTGTGACGGCGCTGCCCTGAGGCGGGCCACGGTCGAGCACCGGCCGGTCCGGGATGGCGCGGCCGGTCGCCGCGAGGGTGGTATCGGTGACGGTAGCCATTGTGGTTTCTCCGGGATCTGTGATTTGCGAGGGAACGGGCGGCTGAAGCGGATCAGACGATCCGGCCGCGTCGCACGAGGGCGTGGTAGAGCCACAGCACGACCACGGCCCCGACGACCGCGACGAGCAGGCTGTAGAGGTTGAGGCCCGAAACGCCGGGTTGCCCGAACTGCTCGAACAGGAATCCGCCGACCACGGCACCGATGACGCCGAGCAAGATATCGACGAGCACACCCTGGCCGGTGTTGTTGACGATCTTGCTGCCGATGAAGCCGGCGATCAGGCCGAGGATGATCCAGGCAAGGAGGGACATGAACGTCTCCGGTTCGCGGCGCGTTTCAGGGTTCCGGCACCGGAGCGGCGCCGATGGGGGCAGGCGTTCGACGCGCTGCGATGCCAGCCGCCTCGTGCAGGACGGTGAGCCTGTCTCTGCGTCGTCTTCGTCCCGGCGCACCGCGCCTCGATCGGGGCCGCGGCTCCCGGCTGGATGTCCCCGCTGATCGTGCCGACAGTCAGCTCGATCAGGTCACGGCGTGATTTCGCGACAGAACTTTCTCACCTCGGTTGCCGGCTGGGCCGCCACCGAGATGCCAAAATCGAGCGGGGTACTCCTGTTCAATGACCGCGCCTGGCGAGATGTTCCGAAGTTCTATTTAAAAACTTCGGGATCCAGCTTGAGTGATTTGCGCTTGTTGTTTTAGTCTCAGAATTTTTACAAATCTATCAAATGAATGATTTTGTTCGATCCGGCGTCTCACGGCGTATAGAGCGACGACGCCGTTTCGTTTGACGCCGGTCACACCGTACCTGCGCGCGATGTGGCTGCGCACGGTGCCGGACCAGAACCCCAGCTACGTTCTTGCGGGCGCTACGGGGTGGGTATCCTCCGGTGCTGGCGAGCTTTAACAGCGGTTGCCCTTCGTTTCGGCGTGTCGGAGTGCTCCGTCGCCAACCCTGCGACCGAAACGTCGAAAGCCGTGATGCAGGGACGGCAGCGCCATCCTCCTACGCCGCGCCGGCATGAGCAGCATCGGCGATACGACGGGTCAGGACGCCCTTTGGTGACATCCGCGAAACATGGATGAACCGCGCCGGCGTTCCGATTCTGCGCAAGTCTTCGACGTAGAGCCGTAAATCAGTTTTTGGAATTGGTTATCAGACTCGCTAGGTCCCGGCGAGAAAGGGGTGCCGATCGCTACACCGACGCAACACAGGATCGTCGATTCGACGATCTTGCTCCTGTAGATGCAGCTAAAGGTCCATATAGCGCCTCGCGATGATGTTGTGCTCTGAGGCTGTAAACCTTATGCGTATTCCACGTATAAATTCACGTATCAAACGCGCCGTGCCTTCGATAGTATAGGGTGCTGGCGCGCGTATGTCGGCTCAGAGGCCGAAATAAGCAATGAGAGGCCTATTTTATTCGCCGGGTCCTTCAGCGCGACAAGATGCGTGATAACGATCACCCGAAGCCCGCTCGCGACTGCCGGCATGCCTTCGTGATCAGAGCCCGGTGTCGGCGGAGATCCGCTGGAGCGCCCAGGATCTCGGACGTCCTCCCGGCCCGCAACCGCTACGCTCCGTGGCTGCTGCTCAGCCACGGCACCTGCCGGCGGGCGCTCCACCGCGTGTTTCTGAGGTGCAGATAATTTGGGTTGAATCCGCAATACGCCTTGAGTTGCTCAACGTCCAAGATCGTCAGGACCCGGCGCTTCAGCGTGATGAATTGAAGCCGACGCAACTCCCTCAGCGTGCGGCTCACGTGCACGTCCGACAGGCCCATCGTGTCCGCGATGTCGGTCTGTGTGAACGGGAACGCGTAACTGTTGTCGCTGACGCGCCCGACGGCTTCCAAGCGCAACAACAGCTCGCAGAACAGATGTGCGATCCGCTGATGGGCCTGCCGGCTGCCAATGTTGACCAGCCACTCGCGCAGGATCGCCTCGTCCACGAGGGCACACCACCATAACGCGCGGGTCACCTGAGGGTAGTGTGCCGTAACCTCCTCGATGGCGTTCCGGGAGATCTCGACCACTTGGCAAGGGGAGATCGTGCCGATGGCATGGTCCATCTGATCGAGGATGAAGACGTTCAGGTCACAGAAGTCGCCCGGCACCAGGTAGGCCATGATCTGGCGCTGACCGTCCGGCAAGACCTTGTAACGGCAGGCATAGCCGTCAAGGATGAGATGAATCCGCTCGGGAACATGGCCTTCCTCGATGAGGTCCGTACGTGCGGGCACTTGGCGCACGCGGGGAACGAGGGCTCTCAGCGCAGCTCGATCGCCGTCGGTGAGGTCCTCAAAGCTCTCAAGCTTGCGGATCAAGGCATCTTGCATCGGGCCACGGTGGCAAAGGGCAACATAGTACCTTAGGTCCATTATCAGACACCCGCTTCTTCATAGGACGGATATTTTTCCCCTTCCGGCGGTCGATCGCGAGGCCCGCGTCACGTCGCCGGAGCCAGCCGCGTGGCGGGACCAGTCGTCGAGAACTTGGCCCTTGAAGTGATGAAGGCGCTTCCGGATGCTCGCCGGCACCCGGCGTCTTGTCTTGTCGCGCTGGCCGTGCGGAGCCTGACGCGCTGCCTGCTGCCGGTCATCGATCCGTGTCGGGAGATCCGTCTGATGCGCTGTCCACGCCTGCGCAGGGCCTCGACGATCCAGATCAGGATCAGAAGCTCACGGGGTGACTCGCCTGCCTACGCGGCCAGAGTCCGATCGACGTGATCTCGCCAACGCGCGGCGGCGCCGCTGCCGGCAGACAGCACCGGGGTCTCTGCCCTCACCTCGTCCGGCGGCACAGGCCTCTGGCGACGAGGCGGCCGCTCCCCTCCGGCACGACGCTCAAGGAGAAGGTCGTCGCTCCGGGACGATCGACCAGAAGGTCGCGGCCGAGGAACGCATCGACCTCCCCGGCGGCGATAGCGGTGGCATGCGCCTCGATATGCGCGTTGGCCGGCCATTCGAGCTCGACCAGTACGTTCGGGGCGGCTTCCTGCCGGGGGACACGATTGGACGGGCAACCCTCCGCGCTTCGGGTGGAAGCTTCATCATGCCGGGGCATGGCACCCAAACACAGGTTGTAACCGCTTCCGGGGCCTGCGCATCGGTCCGGATTGGAAATGTCAGGCATCGGCCGCTTCGACGTCCGCTCGCTCGCCGTGTACGCTGCCGCCGAGAATCCGAGGGGGGAACCCCAGCCTGAACCTCTGCAATTTTCGCACCTTTAAGTTGTAGTTAATATTTTCTTTGCCACAACATCGGTGGCGGGCAGGCGACGCGAACGGATCTGGCCCAGGCGACTCCGCGATGCGCAGTGGCTTCGAATGTGTCGTAAGCGATGGGGACGTGGATGCCGGCTCGGAGATCCCGAGTCGCGGCTGCTGCGATGACGATCGGACTTCTCGTCATCCCTGTGACGCGACCGGCTGTCGGTGGTGAAAAGCTCGATTCAGCCGCGGCCGCGCTCGTGGAAAGCTTTACCCTCCGAGCGGAGAATGCACGGCAGGAGGGTGCCGAAGCGCGGCTCCGAGGCGCGAAGGACGCCTTCATGCCGACCGTCTCAGTGCTGGCCGACGCGCCGCTGAGCAGCCGGATCCGCTACAGCCCCGAGATCGCTCCGACGGTCGTGGGCCTCGACGTGACGCCGCGCGCAGCGCCCTACCAACTCGGACTCGTGGCCGACCTGCCGCTTTTCGACGGGTTTCGACGACTGAACACGCTCCGTGCGGTCGATGCACAGACGGATGCCGGACGCGCCCTCGTCGCGGGGAAGCGTCAGCAGGTCCTCCTCGACGCGGCGATCGCCGTCCTATCGGTCATGCGGGACACGCAGATCCTGGAATTCAGGGATGCCCAATGCGCAGCGATCGGCCGGATCCTCGACGCCACGGAGCGCCAGCTCGCGGTCGGGGACGCGACGCGCACCGATGCCGCGCTGGCCCGATCCCGGCTCCAGGCGGCGGAGGCTGAGCGCGAGCGGGCGCGCTCGGATCTCGCGGCGTCCCGGGCGACCGTGATCCGTCTCACCGGGATGGATCCAGAGCGGGTTGCCCCGCCGCGCCTGCCCGGCACGCTGCCCCGCACGCCGGAAGCCTACGAGGCGCTCGTCCGCACCAACAATCCAGGGCTGATCGCGGCGCGTCT
>NZ_CP017427.1:0-168543 GCF_003254375.1 Methylobacterium sp. XJLW
CGGCTCGACGGTGGTGACCTCGAACCTTCCGTTCGAGGACTGGACCTCGGTCCTGGGCTCGGAGCGGCTGACCGGTGCGCTGCTGGATCGGCTGACCCATCACGTCAGCATCCTGAGCCTGAACGGAGACAGCTACCGCCTCAGATCCTCCCGCAGCCGGCGGGGCCGCACAGACAGGGCGGAGCAAAACCAGGCCACCCTTGATGACCCTGATCCCGCGACGGGCGAGATCCGGCCAGCCTGACCTCACGATCCGCGACAAACGATGAAGAGGCCCGATCGGGCCCCTTCATCGTTCAGGCTGTCCGCAGTCCGTGGCCTGGTTTTACTCCGCCACGGCGGCCTAAAATTGGTCCGCCCTTTACAGTTGATCGGTTCGACTGCTCCGACGTGGATCGCGACGTGTCACGCCGTTGTCGATGTGGGCTGGCGGAGGAGGCGGCAGGAACGCGCCCGCCACAGGCCCGCGATTACAGCCCGTTCTTCGCCTCGATTGCGCAGGCCCTCGCCTGATCCGGCCTCGTCAAACACCCGCTCAGAAAGATATCGACGCCGATGGAGCGGGTTTCGTATGCAGGTCTTCGACGCCGTTGGGCGTCACGAACAGACCCAATTTTCAGGTAGCTTTTTCATGCCTTCCCATTGCGAAAACCTTGCCGCCGCCTTGCGCGATCCGTCCTCACCTTTCGGCGCTGCCGTTCAGTCGATGCGCGACAAGGGGATGCCCCTGAAGGTCGCGGTCCACGACCAGACGACGGGCCAAGTCTACGTCGCCGACGACAACGGCGACCTTGAGATTGCTCACGGCGCGATCCGCGAGATGGTCACGGGCGAGCCGTGGCGCGATCCGGGCTCGCTCAATCCGGTCCTCCCGGCGGCCGTCCTGCAGAGCCCGACGCGATTGGCGGCGCACGAGGCGGACATGCGGAACATGTGGCTGTACCTCGTCAGGTTCTACCGGCCGCAGTTTGGAAACCTCCCCCGCCTCAATGCCTACGCCAACGATGCGATTACGCGCCTCCGCACGCCGCACTTCCAACAGGGCCTCGCAGCTTTGGCCGACAATTACGAGCGCTGGGATGCGATCATCGGCGCCAGCATCGATACGCTCGATGAGATCCACGGCGAGGGCGACGCGGCCAACTGATCGGCTGCGGGGCGGGCCAGCCAACGCGGCGCTCACCTCAGGTTCTTCTTCGAGAACCGTTGCCGCACTTCTTCGCAGGCCCGCAGAGCCCCTGCCAGGGCCGCGCCGGCCTCCTCGGCCTTAGCGGTTTCGGCTGGCGCGCCCCGCCGGCCGGACCGCCGAGGTTCTGCCCTGACCCAGCAGTCCGCCACCATTCGCTCGATGTCGGCCAGAGTCGTGTAAACGCGCCCGCCGAGCTTCGCGTGTCCCAGGTCTCCGCGAGTGGCGGCGTTCCGCAGGGCCAGCCCCGACATCGAGCCATCAGGGAAAGCGATGCGGGCGGCCACGTCGAGCGACAGCGGCGTGTCGGCGGTGATCTCTGCCCGATCAGGGACGCGAACGCCTCGCCTCATCTCCGTCTCCTCGCGTCGGCCGGATGACAAGCTGCCCTTGGTCGCCTACGCAGAAGCGTAGCCATTGGCCTCGATGCCCTGCCATGCCGATCCGGCGCGAGCACCGTTTCTTCTACCCGATTGATTGGCCGCAGCTCTCGGCGGTGATCCGCTTCGGCCGTGCGAAGGGCCGGTGCGAGGGATGCGGGCGCCCGCACGGCCGCACGGTGGTCCACCTCGGCGACGGTCGCTGGTGGGACGATGAGTCGGCCTCCTGGCGCGACGGAACCGGCGTGATCGTCTGCCTCGCGGTGGGCACCGACAATGTGCTCGGGATCGCGCGCACGACGCGGGTAGTGCTCGCCACCGCGCACCGGAACCATGACACGGCCGACAACAGCCCGACGAACCTCGCAGCCTTCTGCCAGCGATGTCACATCCTGCACGATCAGCCCGAGCACATGCGGCGGCGGTGGCGGACGCTGTTCAGGCGGAAGGCGCTCGGCGACCTATTCCGCGGCCCCTACGGCTGAGGGGACGCGCCGGCCGCTCGCGAACGGGGCGAACGCGGCGACCGGCGCGCTCGCACACGGGAGCCGAGACGGCTCGACCGTGGCGATTAGGGAATAGTCATCGTCAACGTCCAGACGCCCCGCGTGGCTGCATCGTGCTCGGCTCTGTCAGCGTCGCATCGAGCCGCACAAGATGCACAGTATCGATGCGCAATATGAAATCAACCCATTTGATTCATGAGGTCGTCGCCAGCACATTCCTCTTCACGAAGCGACGGGGACCCGCCGCAAGAACAACGAAGAGGCTGAACACGATGTCCAAGCAGATCATCACGCGCGCCGTCACCGGCCTGACGCTGGCCCTTCTCACCACCGCCGCCTTCGCAGGCGAGCCGGTCAGCATCGACAACACCAAGACGGTCGGCGCCCTCACCCTGGAGACCCAGGGTCTCGCCACCAACATCGGCTCGGTGCACCGCCAGGGCGGCTATGCCCTTCCCGGCGCCGTCCAGTGGAAGGCCCCGGCTACCGACGATCGGGTGAAGCAGGCCGCCGCTTTCTGAGGTAGCCGCAAAAGAGAACGGCCACGGAAGCCGGAACGAAGGTGCGCGTACATCCGGCGTCACCCCAATTCCGGCATCGTGGCCGCGTCCGATCGAGCGACTGGATCGCGATCGGCATGTCCCTGAGATGGGGGCGGTATGGTTAACAATCAATGAGCAGCCCCGCCGCCCGATCTGCTCACGGGCTGGCGGGGCGTGACGTGCCGTGTCCACACGACGGAGAGCCAATACGCAACGCGGCTCTGGCTCAGGATGCCGGGATTGAGTTAGCTCGGCATCAACCGGCCCTCGCCCGGCCTGTCCTATTTCGCGTCATCCCGCCCGCTCGCGGCTGGTGACCCGCGATACTGGCGCTCGGCGATCGGTTCAGTGGTCCCTATCCCTGATTTGGAGCCAGTGATGCGTGCCGTCGTCGTTGCCGTCGCCCTTATCGCCTCATCGACGGCTGTTGCTGGGGCGAGGTCGTCCGCGGACGCGGCTGGGGGCACCAAGGGCATCATCCGCTGTACGGCGAAGGGCAAGCCGGAAATCATCATGACGCTGAACGCCGAGCGTAAGCTGGGCCGCGTCGTGAGTTGCATCTCGGGCGACTTCATCGCGGATATGACGCCCTGCGCACCGAACGGGGGCTACGGCCTCTCCCGCCCTACCGGCAGCGCGTCGCTGGCTCGCATCGTAGACCGCTGGCAGGATTACGGCGACCACATGGGCGGTGTCACGAGCCACAACGCCGATGCCTCCCGCATCCACTTCGACGGCGGCTTCTTCAGCCCTGGCGATGGCAAATCAGGAAGCCGATGGAGTAGCCAATGGGCCTTCACGGCGAACCGTCTCACCGGAGAAGGCAAGCTCACCGAGGAGGGCAAGCCTGACGCCATCTACAACTGTGCCAAGGCAACACAGCGGTTCTGATCCGCATGGCGAGTAGTTGCGCCACCCGGCAGGGCAGTCGCTGTGGCACCGGCTCATGTCGCTTAAGCTGACGGAGACACAGCCCCTTCGAGTGGCGCACGATGAAGGCGACGTGTGTACGCCACGACGAGTTCACGCGAGGCCGAGGCTACGACGGTGCTCTGCCGTGAGAGCAGTCCGTTGATCTTGCGCAGACCTGCGTCTTCGACCTCCATGATGCGCTCGTTCCCGCGCTCGCCGTAGGAGCAGAGGGCTACGTCCCGTGCGATCGGCATCCACGCTTCCATAGTCGGGTCGAGGAACCCGTTCCGTTGCGTGATGCGGCCATTGAACCGCGCGAGCAGAGCGCTCCCCACCAAGAAACTCCGGTTCGGCTTGGTGAGCACCCCGACGATGAACCCGCGCCGCAGAACACCCGCGGACACCCGGAGCAGCGGTTCGACCACGGTTTGAGCCAGGAGATTGCGCCGCGTCTGCGCTACGAACCTTCCGCTCAGCAAATCAGCGCGATCGGCATCCTCCACACTCCGCCCGGCCGCCTCCCACTCGGCAACCCGATCGGCAATGAAGGCATCGAAGTCCCACTTAGCCGTGATGGAGTTGAAGGCGTCGGGTGATCGCCTGATCTGCGCGACCAGGATGTCAGCCAGGGCCTCGCGATCTGCGCTTGAAACCGCCGCAAGCCGCCCCTGTCGGGCCTCCGCCACGATCCGATCAAGCACAGGACTGGCGCGGCTCTCCAGAGCCGACAGGCGCGTTTCGGCCGATCGATCCCTGCCACCAGCGGCATCGACAGAGGTGTAAAGGTCCCACTCCCGAAACAGGCGCGCGATCGGTTTGCGCTCGATCCCGTAGCCGGGATGCCGCTTGTCGAACGACCAGAGGTGCAGGTCCGGCCCGGCGAAGCGCCGGAGGATCATCTCCGGGACGTAGTGGTGTCGTTTCGCCTTGTCGTGGCGCGCCCGTGAGGGCTGGATATCTGTGGGCTCGGACATCAGCGCAGAGGCGGCGGGCGGCTCAGCCTCATTGCGATTGTGGCACGATCCGCAGGTGACGCACGATCATGGTGGTGTGGTTGTTGAGCGCGTTCGAGGCCGCCGTGTAGATCTGATCGCGCAGGTTCGGATCAAACCCTGGCAGATTGGGATCGGTCTCAGCCACCTCCACTACAAGCGTGATCTCCCAGCCCGTCTCGATATGGGTGTGCTCGAACCACGTTCGGGTCACGCCGCTGACACCCTCTACGTGCTGCCGGACGATCGCTTTCACGCCTGACGCCACTGCCCATCTCCTCGCAATCGCCGTCTTGGCGCGCGGCTCGAAATCAGCCCTGCTGAGAGCCGCGCTCCTTCTCATCCATCTCAGCGGCCATCTGTAGGATGTCGCGTGGATGTTTCTCGGCCATCCGGAGCGCGAGTGTCATCGTTCGCGTCGTCCTCACCTCTCCGCTCTCGTACTTTTGGAACGACCGGGGACCGCCGCCGAACACGCGGCTGGCTTGCACCTGAGTGAGCTTGAGAACCTTGCGAACGCGCGCGACCTCGGACGGCGAGGCCACACCCTCAACCTCAGCCTTGAGATCCGCGAGCGCGCGGTCGGATACCTTCATGTCGTCGCGCGTGTGGATGCTCTCGCCGCTGGCGTCGCAGTACCACCCCGGCATCATGATCGTGCGCGTGCGCCCCTTGTAAGCGACCGTGTCAGGCCGAACGCCGCGGACCATCGGCTGTCCGGTCTCGGGGCAGTTCGGGGCCTCAGCCATTGTCCTTCTCCTTGAACGACAACAAGATGAACTCGGTCACGACGTCCGCACGAAACTTGATGTACAGTACGCCCGCATCAGACGGGACGTGATACACGTCCTGCCATTCGCGGATATTTCCGATTGACGTAACTGACTTGTCGAAGTGTTCGCGCTGCATAGTGCGGATCACGTCGGCCATTTCCTCTGATCCGAAGCCAATAGCCGCCGCGGTGCGCCTGACGGTGCCCGTTACGGCAAACTTGGACGTGCCGGCCCAGGCCCGCACGCTATCGAGATCGTAGGTCGGCTTTCGCTTCTCTGACATCGCCGATGCTACACCATAATGGTGTATCCGCAAGAGGGTTCCAAGGGAATGGTAAAGGGGGTGCTGCTCTGTACTGCGAGCATGGCTCAGCCACGCTCGACACGCGCGCCACCCTAACTGAAGACGCTGTTCCGGTCCGTTACGATGCGCAGAAGGTGGCAGGCCAGCATGATGATCTCGGCGGCCTCATCCGGGTTATCGAGATCGACCCGCCGATGGGATTGCGGGTTCTTGCCCGGTCTCAACTGGTCGTCGCAACGCCCTCCTGAACGGATCGGAGCACGGCGTCCAGTGCCTCGGCGGGCGTTCGCCACCCGAGTGTCTTGCGTGGTCTGCTATTGAGAGCTGCGGCTACGGCCGCGAGGTCGCTCGTACTGTGAGCGCCAAGATCGGTGCCTTTGGGAAAATACTGCCGTAGCAGCCCATTGGTGTTCTCGTTGGTTCCCCTCTGCCAGGGTGAGCGCGGATCGCAGAAGTAGACCTGCAGGCCTGTGTCGATCCGAAGCCGCGCGTGCTCGGCCATCTCCGAGCCCTGGTCCCAGGTCAGCGAGCGCCGCAGTTGCTCGGGCAGCGTCGTGATCGTGCGCGCGATCGCAGTGCGCACCGCCTCCGCGCCATGTCCGGCCAGCGCTGGCCCGTTTTTCTCCCGAGTGCCCGTCCCATGCCATTCCATTGGCGGCAGGTGCAGCAGCATCGTGAACCGCGTCGCGCGCTCCACCAGCGTGCCGATCGCAGAACTACGCAGCCCGAGGATGAGATCTCCCTCCCAGTGACCCGGCACCGCCCGGTCCGCCGCCTCCACCGGACGCTCGCTGATCAGGACCTCCGGCGTGACGAAGGCTTTGCCTCGCCTGCGGGTTCGTGCCTGCGGCACCCGCAGCGCTCGCCCCGTCCGCAGGCAAGCGGTCAGCTCGCGTCGCAGCGCGCCGCGACCCTGGACGTAGAGCGCTTGGTAGATCGCCTCGTGGCTGATGCGCATCGTTGCGTCGCCGGGGTAATCGAGCTGTAGGCGCGCTGCGATCTGCTGCGGGCTCCACGCCATACCCCAGCGCCGATGCTGGCGTCGCCCGTGCCGCCGCCCTTTCCAAGGCACCGACGGTCCGGCCAGGGCGATACCGCCCGGGGCGGTGACGGCACCCGCGAGCCGATCTTGCACGTAGGTCCGCAGCGCCGGGTTCGCTGCGAGCTTGGCAGGCTTGGGACGACGCGCCGCCCGCTCGGCGTGCCACTGCGCCGTCGTCGCCCGGTAGGCCAGGTTGCCGCCGCGCGTCGCCGCGTTGCGCCGCAATTCCCGGGAGATCGTCGAGGCCGCTCGCCCCGAGCGACGCGCGATCTCCCGCACGCCCAAACCTTGCGCCCGCCACAGCGCGATCTCCTCACGCTCGGAAAACGACAGGTAGCGATCTGAGAGTGGCTTGGACGATGGCGCGAGGTGGGAGGGGGCGATCCCACCGGCCCGGCGGAACCAACGCGAGCCGACCGGCTGAGAAATCCCGACCTTCATCGCCGCGTCCTCACTCCACAGACCCGCAGCGATGAACGCCCAGAACCGTCGTCGGGCCTCTCGCGAGGCGACGCCGGGTCGGCCGGGCGACCTCAATTTACCGCGCAGCGCGCACTCCGAACGCTGTCGACCCACCATCGCAACCGCCCTCCGCCAAGCTGTTGCGACGACCATTTGAATCCACCTTGTACGCGCCCATCGCCCCGGCGAAGAGTGCGGACCGGGCCTCGCGCTCGGCTGCCGGAACGTTCTGATCGGTAAGCGGCCCGCCCTGCGGGTTGAACGCCTTCCGCATCAGTTCGACCCCAATGTCATTGGGGCGCAGGTTGGCCGCCGTCCGCACGGCGATCTCCACGGCCTTCATCGCCTCGAACACGGCCGCGTCGTACTTCCCTCGATGGAAGAGGCCCCAGACGTCCTCCCGGATCGCCGGGTGCAGAATGTCTTTCGGGAGGAGGCGCGCGCTGAGGCCGCCCTGCGGGTCCTGGGCCAGTTGGTGGCCGCGGCGGCTCACGCGCCGCACGCTCATGTTGGGCTCGTTGTAAGGGCCGAGGTCTGGGATGAGCAGCCCCTGTCCCTCCAGCCAGACCCACGCTTCGATGATCGCCTGACGCACCTCCCCGTGCCGCTCGGCCGGGTACGGGCCGCTCGGGCGCGGGCCGATGTTGTAGATGTTGGCCTCCAGCAGGTTCTTCAGGGAGAGGTGCATCCCGCGCGGTGGCGTCCTGACCAGCAGCGGAAGCATGCGCAACCCGAGTTCATCCGCCGTCAGCGCGAGTAGCGCATCAGCGGTCGGGGCGATGTCAGCGAGGTTCATAGTCGCTCTCTCCACACGCGGTCGCCCAGACGCTCGGTCGCGCCATGAAGCCGGGTGGCAGCATGGCGTCGATCTCGTCGCCCGTCAGGGTCTCGCGCTCCATGAGCGCCGTCGCGACGCGCTCGATGTCAGTGCGGTGCCGGCGTATCAACGATCGCGCGGCGCGGCGCAGGCGGATCTCAATGCGCTCGTGCTCGCCTTCCTCGGCGATCTCGTAGAGCATGAGCGCGACCTGATAGCGGTCGTCGCCGTCGCCGCCTTGGCACTGGCCCAGGATTTCCGCCTCTGCCTCGGCACCGGCCATCACGGTCAAGGCACGCCCTCGGAACACCGAGGCCGTCCCCAAGTCCGACCCGCGCCACTTCCCGCGCCGATCCCACTCGCCGAGGATCACCATCGGGTCAGCCGTGATGCTGTGCCCGGCTTCGTTCTCGGCCTCATCAGCAACGATGGATGCCCCGCCGCAGACCATCGTCAGCACGCGGCCGATGACGGCATGACCGGCTTCGTGGATCGCGGTGTGCCAGCGGTCGTTCACGTGTCCACCTTCCTTCCATGCAGCAGTATGGGCGATCAACGTCCTTGGCAGGGAGCCGCATCCTTGGCTCTACAACTGTGAGGCCGGCAGGTTGCCCCGCCTCGTCTGCCAGGACGATGACGGCCCGCCGGCCTCTTCCCCGCGCCACCTGCCAGGACGGGCGGGAACTCCTGATAGCAACCGTCTCTAGCGGTCTTGCTATCGAGCTATCATGTTCTCTCGCGGTCTTGTTCGCGATTGAGCTTGCGAGCGCAGGTGCTATTTCGGGCGCACGGCCGCGGCGCGGTCGGGATGCGCAACGCCGGGCGGTTCGAAGAGCGTCGAGCCGTCCGGTCGCAAGCCTGGATCTTATTTGGCGTTGGCGCGAGCAAACTTCGTGTGCGGCGTCAGCGGTGCGGCTTCGAACACGCGCACCAAGGGGCCCGGTGAGAGGATGGTCGAAAACGTACGCTAAGCGTCGCGGCCTTGCTGGTGGAGGCGCAGCGGCCTGAACCGTTCGCGGGGCTTGTCGATTTCGGCCCAGAGATAGTCGCCGGTGAGGCCGACATGCTCCCAACCCAGCGGGGCGACGTGGGCGAGCAGGTCGTCGGGCACCGCGACGCCGCTGCCGCGCAGATGGCGGATGGCGCGATCGAGATAGACGGTGTTCCACAGCGTGACGGCTGCGGTCACGAGGGTCAGGCCGGAGGCGCGATGGCGCTGGTTCTCGAAGGTGCGGTCGCGCAACTCGCCGAGGCGGTTGAAGAAGATGGCGCGGGCGAGCGCGTTGCGGGCCTCGCCCTTGTTGAGGATGCTGCCGGTCCGGCGTCGCTGGCCGGGATCATCGAACCAGTCGAGCATGAACAGGGTGCGCTCGACCCGCCCGATCTCGCGCAGCGCACGCGCCACGGGGTTCTGGCGCGGATAGCCCGCGAGCTTGCGCAGCATGACCGAGGCGCTGACGGTGCCGGCCCGGATCGAGGCGGCGAGCCGGAGCGTCTCGTCCCAGTCCGCCTCAATGGCGCGGACGTTGACCGGCCCGGCGACGAGCGGGCGCAGCGTCGGCCACGGGTCGAGCGGCGACAGGCTGTACAGCCGGCGCTCGTTGAGATCGCGGATGCGCGGCGGAGCTATGCGGGAGATTGGGTGACGACGGTGTGTTGAAGGCGGCGTATCGAGGCGGGTGTCGAAGCCTGCCAGAACCTCTCAGCGAGAGCGATACGCCATGGAGACACCTACCAACATCGTCCGGCTTCGTCAGCCCGAAGACCTCGACGATCCCCTGACCGAGGTGCTGCGCGCCGGGGCCCGCCGCCTGCTCGCCCAAGCTGTTGAGATGGAGGCGGACGCGTTCCTGAGCGCGATGCAGGATCTGCGGCTTCCGGACGGACGCGCGCGGCTGGTGCGGCACGGCCATGGGCCGGAGCGGGCGATCCAGACCGGCATCGGCCCGGTGCCGGTGGCGCGGGTTCGTGTCCGAGATCGCGGCGCGAGCGGATCTGAGGACCGGGTTCGGTTCACCTCGACGCTCCTGCCGAAGTGGGCGCGGCGCACCCGCAGCCTGGATGCGTTACTGCCGGTCCTGTACCTACGCGGTGTCTCGACCGGCGACTTCCAGGAGGCGCTGGCCGCCCTTCTGGGTCGGGATGCTCCGAACCTCTCGCCGGCCGTCATTGCCCGGCTGACCGCGGCCTGGGCGGACGAGTATGCCCGCTGGCAGGGCCGCGATCTCTCCGCACGCCGCTACGTCTATGTCTGGGCCGACGGCGTCTACCTGCAGGCCCGGATGGAGGACCAGGCCGAGTGCATGCTCGTGCTGATCGGCGCGACGCCCGAGGGCCGGAAAGAACTCGTCGGCTTCCAGGTGGGCGTGCGCGAGAGCGCCCAGAGCTGGCGCGAGCTGCTCGTCGACGTGAAGCGGCGTGGGCTGTCGATCGCGCCCGAGATCGCGGTCGGCGACGGCGCACTCGGCTTCTGGCAGGCCCTGGACGAGGTCTTTCCGGGCACCGCTCACCAACGGTGTTGGGTTCACAAAGCGGCCAACGTCCTCGACAAGGTGCCGAAGTCCGTTCAGGGCGCGATGAAGGTGGATCTGCGTGAGATCCACGGTGCGCCGACCCGGGCGGCGGCCGAGGCGGCGCTGGCTGTCTTCGTCGAGAAGTACGGGGCCAAGTACCCGCGCGCCGCCACCTGCCTGACCAAGGACCGGGAGGCGCTGCTGGCGTTCTACGACTTCCCGGCCGAGCACTGGGACCACCTGCGCAGCTCGAACCCGATCGAGAGCGTGTTCGCCACGGTGCGGCATCGGACCGTGCGGACCAAAGGTGCACTCTCGGCCACGACCGCCAAGCTGATGGTGTTCAAGCTGGTGATGGCGGCCTCGAAAACCTGGCGACGGTT
Source organism: Methylobacterium sp. XJLW (assembly GCF_003254375.1). Taxonomy (NCBI): domain Bacteria; kingdom Pseudomonadati; phylum Pseudomonadota; class Alphaproteobacteria; order Hyphomicrobiales; family Methylobacteriaceae; genus Methylobacterium; species Methylobacterium sp. XJLW. The sequence continues at coordinate 10,813 of NZ_CP017427.1, forward strand.
GAAGGGCGAAAACCAGTTGCCGAAGGTCGTGGCCGGCGTCATCTTCCGCGACGGGACCGAGGTCACCGCGAGCCCAGATCACCGCGCCGCCTGACCGCCTCCGTCACCTAAAATCCTGCATAGCTCAGCCTTGCTTGCGGTACTCCGCAATGATCCGCTGGACGTGAGCAACGTCGGTCATGCGCTCGTTCTCAGTGAACTCGAACATGATCTGCCGATGTGCGAAGCCGACGCGGCGAGCAGCGTCGAGCGTCGCGCGGATGCAGGCGGCCGGCTCGTAGACGGCATTGGGCATGAAGTTGATGGACAGCCGGGTCTCGGCATCCTGAAACAGCTGGCCGGCAAGCTCGATCGCCTTCACGCGGCAGGCTTGGTCGAACTTGTACCGGTTGCCCTCATCGACCATGCCGAGGATCTGCCCGGCGCCCTGGCCTTCCGTGCCCCTGACCAGAGCCTCGTAGCCCCAGACGGCGTCGCGCGAGAGATCGACGATGGGATGGAAGGCCATCGTGAACTCGAACGGCAGCGGTTCACCGTCTTTGCAACCCTGACAGCCGCGTTTCATGGATCAGTCTTTCAGAACGCAACCCCCGAACTGAAAGCGTATCGACCGGTCATTTCGCTCAAATAAACATAACTCGGAAGATTTAAAACTGACATCCCCGGGGCTTAGATCTGACGACAACCGGAAACTGCGTTATCATATGTTTGAATAGGTCGGCTGGGCGGGCTAGATTGGCAGTTCGCTGCCCCGTGCCCTCTCGGCATAAGTCTTGGCCTGCTGGATAAACAGCTCGATCTGAGCCAGCCCTTTGCTTACCGCGACGCTCAGATCGGCGTTGATGGTGTCGAGCTGAATGTCGCCGCTCGGCGGACGTGCCTGCAGATCGGCGAGCAACGCGGCCATTTCGGTTCGCTGGGTGCGCAATTTCGCCAGGATCACCTCAATCCGGGCAGCTGACAGACTGACTGCACGCCCGTCCGTCAGCATCTCAGCTGCGATCCCGTCGAAGCTGGCGAGCGCCGATGCCGCGTCGCCCCTCGACCGCAGCGGGATGATCGTTCCGGTCATGCCCGATCCTGCCCTGTCTGATCCAGCTCTCGCTTACGTCCTTCAGCCGACCGCGCGGGCAGCCTCCCGCACCTGACGTGTGGCGGTGTCGACCCGCTCGCTCGCTCGCGCAATCGCCTCCATGCCGTCCGCGATGGTCGTCACTCCGTGGGCGGCCGTCTGCATGCTGCCGGACATCTCCCGCGTGACTGCCGACTGCTCCTCCACGGCCGCTGCAATCGCCGCTGAGATCTCGTCCAGCTTGCTGATGGTGCCCTGGATCGAGCCGATGGCTTCCACCGCGCCCTGCGCGGCCGCCTGCGTCGATACGATCTGCGCGCGGATCTGGTCCGTCGCCTTGGCGGTCTGCTCGGCGAGCGCCTTCACCTCGGACGCGACCACCGCAAAGCCGCGCCCGGCCTCGCCAGCCCGCGCCGCTTCAATCGTCGCATTCAGCGCCAACAGGTTCGTCTGGCCAGCGATGCCCTGGATCAGGGTCACGACGTCACCGATCTGCGCCGCCTGACCGCTCAAGCCCTCCACGATGCTGCCAGTGTGCCGGGCCTGCTCGACCGCCTCACCGGCCATCCGCGCGGCTTGGCTGACCTGCTGGCTGATCTCGCCGACCGAGGCCGACAGCTCCTCCGCTCCCGAAGCGACGCTCTGGATATCGTTCGAGACCCGACCGACCGTGCCGGCGGCCTCTGCCGTCTGCCGAGTGACATCCTCGACCGCAGTGCCGATTGCGTTGAGATCCGCGCTGATCGTCCGCTGCGCCTTGGCCCGACGCTGCCGCTCATGCACCTGGGCGGTAATGTCGGCGGCGAACTTCACCACCTTCAGCACCGTCCCGTCCACGTCCGTGATCGGATTGTAGGTCGCCTGGATCCAGACCTCACGGCTGCCCTTTGCGATGCGCCTGAATTCGCCTGAGGCGAACTCGCCCTGACCGAGCCGGTCCCAGAACCCGCGATAGGCTGCGCCGGTCTGCTCAGCGGCCTCCACGAACAGGCTGTGGTGGCGCCCGCGGATCTCGTCGAGTCGGTAGCCCATCGCGTCGAGGAAGTTGGCATTGGCCTCAAGGATCGTGCCAGTCGGGTCGAAGGCAATAACCGCTTGCGAGCGGTGCAGGCCGGCGATCTGCCCTTCCATGTCGAGGGCCCGCATCTTCTGGGCGGTAATGTCGGCGGCGAACTTGACCACCTTCACGACGCGGCCGGCCCGGTCGAGTACCGGGTTGTAGCTCGCCTGGATCCAGACGGCGCGGCCACCTTTGGCGATGCGCTTGAACTCGGCGGATTGGAAGGTGCCCCGCCGCAGAGCGTCCCAGAACGCGCGGTACTCTGCGCTGTCGCGGTGTGCCGCCTCGACGAACATCGCGTGGGGCCGTCCCTGCACCTCGGCCAGGGTGTAGCCCATGGCCGTCAGGAAGTTTGCGTTGGCGGTGAGGATCGTGCCGTCGGGCTGGAACTCGATGACGGCTTGCGAGCGGTCCAGAGCGTCGAGTTTGGCAGCCAGATCCGCATGCGTCCGCATTCCACCGAACATGGTCTTTTCCTCCCGGAATTGTCGAGGCGGCTCGGCAGCGGATCGGGAGGCCGGCGGTGCGTTCCGCCGGTTCGTTGTCCTGTCCTATCTCTGCTGAACGCGAGATTGCAGGTTAAGGGTTACTTATTGCTTAACGGTTGAGCAGCGCGATTGAATTGTCCAAAACACAACGCAGATTAAGCCGCTAAATAAGTATCTCTGTTCTGTATCTACCGGTAGGTGCAACTTAAGCGTGTTCAAATATAGCGAAGGTGCGCAGGGCTCCGGTTAACAGATCCCTGCTTTCACTGCGCAGCTCGTAGCGCCCGGCTGCGCTGGCGGCAGGTCGCCCGATCCGCCGAACCACCTCACGTTCGAACGCGACGAAGTTCTCGATGCGCCCGTCAGCGGAGCGCAGAGGTCGGCAATCAACCTCGGCGCGGTATTTGGTGCCGTCGGCTCGGTAGTTGGTGAGGTAGCCGTGAAAGCGCTCGCCGGCCACAAGCGCGCGATGGAAGGTATCGAGGGTCTCCCGGCGCGTTTCCTTGCCCTGCATGAAGCGGGGGCTCTGACCGACGATCTCGTCCGGGTCCCGGCCGACGAGGCGCCCGAAAGCGGGATTGGCGTACAGGATTGTGGGACCAGGCAACTCAGTCACCGCGTCCGTGACGATGATGCCGGTGTCCGCATCGTGAGCCAATGCGCGGATCAGTTCGAAGGCGGTCATTGTGCGGCAAAGCTACAGGCCCGTCTGGCGCGAGAAAGCACCCTCGGACGCATAACTGTCGAGCAGGCTGCGCACTGCTGAATGCATAATTCGCAATAGCGTCTGTAAAGGGCGGACCAATTTTAGGCCGCCGTGGCGGAGTAAAACCAGGCCACGGACTGCGGACAGCCTGAACGATGAAGGGGCCCGATCGGGCCTCTTCATCGTTTGTCGCGGATCGTGAGGTCAGGCTGGCCGGATCTCGCCCGTCGCGGGATCAGGGTCATCAAGGGTGGCCTGGTTTTGCTCCGCCCTGTCTGTGCGGCCCCGCCGGCTGCGGGAGGATCTGAGGCGGTAGCTGTCTCCGTTCAGGCTCAGGATGCTGACGTGATGGGTCAGCCGATCCAGCAGCGCACCGGTCAGCCGCTCCGAGCCCAGGACCGAGGTCCAGTCCTCGAACGGAAGGTTCGAGGTCACCACCGTCGAGCCGCGCTCGTAGCGCTGGGACAGGACCTCGAACAAAAGCTCGGCCCCCGTCGGCGACAGCGGCACGTAGCCGAGTTCATCGACAATCAGCAACTTCACCGCGGCCAGCTCCCTCTGAAGCCGGAGCAGGCGGCGCTCGTCACGCGCCTCCATGAGCTGGTTGACCAGCGAGGCCGCCGTGGTGAACGTGACCGAGAAGCCCTTCTGGCAGGCTGCCAGTCCGAGAGCCAGGGCGATGTGCGTCTTGCCGGTGCCGGAGTTGCCGAGCGCGATGACGTTCTCCCGACCGAGGACGTAGCCGCAGCGCGCCAGCTCCAGCACGAGCATCTTGTTCAGGCTCGGGATGGCGGCGAAGTCGAAGGTGTCGAGGCTCTTCACCGCCGGGAAGCGTGCCGCCCGGATCCGGCGCTCGACCATGCGCCGTTCGCGGTCGATCAGTTCCAGCTCAACCAGCCGCAGCAGATAGCGGGGGTGGTCGAGGCCGCTCCGGGCGCAGTCCCGGGCGACCTTGTCGTACTCGCGCAGGACCGTCGGCAACTTCAACTGCTTGAGGTGATGGGCGAGCAGGACGCCCGGTGTCGTCTCATCGCCGCTCACGCTCATGCCGCCACCTCCGGCACCAGCACCGTGTAGTCGGCGGCCATCGTCGCGCGCACCGCAGGCCGGGGCAGATGCGGGTAGGCCGACAAGTCGAGCCGAGGCGGCCGCCGTTCGAGACGGGCCAGCGCGATCAACTTGACCGCATCGAAGCCAATCGCCCCGAGCCGGATCGCCTCGGTGACGGCCCAGGCCACGAGGTCCTTCGGCATCGCCTCCATCAGGCGCAGCACCTGGATGAACTCGCGCTTGCCGCGGTTGCCCATGCGCGCCTCCAGAAGGTGGCGCAGGTGCTGGAACGCCTCGGGCAGATCCCAGCCCTGGAGTGCCGCGGCTTGGTCGAGGGCGTTCGGCTTGGTCTCGATCAGCGCGAGGTAGTGCAGAGGTTCGGCGACGAAAACGCCGCTGCCGTAGCTGCGCGGGTGCCGGGCGATCTCGACCCCCGCACACAGGATCACGACTTCCTCGACGAAGCCCTTCACCAGCACGTCCCGGAAGCCGTAGGTGGTCGGCACCGAGTAGTCGTTGCCGCGATAGCGCACCAGCGCGGTCGACGAGACGCGCCCGGCCCTCTTCTCGCACGGCTCCAGCGGCACCGCCGGCAGGGCTCGCAGAACCACTCGATCGGCCATGAGCCGCGTTCCGATGCTCTCGGGATGCCGCCCGGCGCACTCGTTCTGCCGAGCTCGGCAGCGGCGCTCCAGGTCAGCGTTCAGCGCCTCGAACGAGGCCGCCTCCGGAGCCGGGGTCATGAAGTGGGACCGGGCGAACTTGACCAGCCCTCGACCTTGCCCTTGTCGTTGCCCCTGCCCGGACGGCCGAAGCGATCCCGGAACAGGCAGTGGCTCACCAACTCGGTGAAGGCGCGCGTACGCTCACGCTGTCCGTCGCCGCAGATCTTGGCCACTGCGATTTTGGTGTTGTCGTACAGGATCGACAGAGGCACGCCGCCGAAGAAGGCGAAGGCGGCGACATGCCCGTCGAGAAAAGCTTCGGTGGTCTCCCGCGGATACGCCTTCACGAAGCAGGCGTCGGAGTGCGGCAGATCCATGCAGAAGAAATGGATCTTGCGGCGCACGCCAGCGATGGTGGCGACCGCCTCGCCAAAATCGACCTGGGCATGGCCGGGCGGGTGGGCGAGCGGCACGAAAGTCTCCTGCCCCCGTGCTCGGCAGATCCGTACGTGGTCCTTCACCACGGTATAGCCACCGGCATAGCCGTGCTCGTCGCGTAGGCGCTCGAAGATCCGCTTGGCCGTATGGCGTTGCTTGAGCGGTGCAGTCCGGTCCGCCTCAAGGATCGCCGCGATCACTGGCAGAAGAGGCCCGAGCTTCGGCTTCTCGACCGGCTTCGAGCGTGTGTAGCCCGGCGGCAACGAGAACCGACACATCTTGGCGATCGTCTCTCGGCTCAACCCGAAGACCCGAGCCGCCTCACGCCGGGACTGGCCCTCGATGAACACGAACTGCCGAACGGCTGCGTAGACTTCCACGACGAACATCCTCGGCTCCTCTCGAAAGAGAAGCCTCTCCACTGGCCGGCTTTTACACCGCCCGCATCAGCACAAAGCCGACGCTCCAGTGGATGGTTTTGTCACCGCCCTACACATCCCCGGCGTTACCGTGTCGGTTAGCGGCTTGGCCAACGTGCTGCTCGGCTACCGACGTGGCCATATGATGGATAGTATTTTGGACGGCGGGGTGCGAACTCCGCCGTAGATGTTGAGTGCTTGTCTGGGCCATCCTGTTTGGCCAGATCATCGCAGTCGATAGCTATTCTCTGATTGAGTGGAGTTGCTCCAATCTCGTGAAGCCCTGTAAGCTTTCCGCATCAGAGGCGCTCCCCGCCTCATACACGCCCAACCTATGCCCCCAAGTTCTGCCGCTCGATGGTTGCGTTGGTCCACGCCGGACGCAGCCCAACCGACCTCGTCTGTGAGTTCAAGCTCTCTGCCCAGGCCATCCGCAACTGGGTCACTCAGGCCGAACGCGATAAGGGCACTCGCAATTCCAAGGACGAGGTCCTGACGCTCGCCGAGCGGGAGGAATGATTCATCTGCGCCGCGAGGTGCGGCAACTCCGGCTGGAGTGCGATATCCCCTCAATTGCCGTTACCTCGTTTGCAAGGGAGAACAGCGCGGTGCCGTCAAGCTCTTCCAGTTCATGAGCGCGAACCAGGCCGTTTTCCCCATTGCGGCCATGGCCCGCATGCTCGCCTGTCGGGGGGCCGGCTATCACGGCTGGCGGCAGCGCGAGCTCTCCGTCCTTGCGGTGGCGGAAGCCGCATTGCTGAAGCAGATCAGCCCACTTTCGCTTGATCGGGCGAGGTCTACGGCGCACCACGCGTGCACACCATGTTGGCCGCGCACTTGGCCCGAACCCGAATTTCCCAACCGGTCACACGCTCATTTGCTCGACGCGACCAAGCCCGTCTTGGGCTCGCCGACGCCGAACGTTAATTGCCGCTGATAATGGCAGCTATCGGACAAAATTTGTGGATCGTTAACCTCTCGCTGGGTAGTCTCCCGGCATGAAGCTTGACACGCCCGATCCCGCCTCTGACCCGGCCCGCGACGCATCGTCCGTACCGGTTCCGCTCGCCGAAGCATTGCCCCCGAGCACTGACCTCCTGGTCGAGCGGTTGGAGCAGCACGCCCGCGCCGCGCGCGGGGCCTTCGCCGACAACACCGTCCGCGCGCTCGCTGCCGACAGCCGTGTCTTCGCCGCCTGGTGCCGTGAGGCCGGGCGGGCGATGCTTCCGGCGACGCCCGATACGGTCGCCGCCTTCATCGATGTGCAAGCGGAGATCAAGTCTCGCGCCACGGTCGAGCGTTACCGCTCCTCAATCGCGGCGCTGCATCGCGCTGCCGGCCTGCCAAACCCCTGCGCCGACGAGATCGTGCGTCTGGCGTTGAAGCGGATGAACCGGGTCAAGGGAAGGCGCCAGAAGCAGGCCGAGCCGCTCAACCGGGGCAGCATCGAGCGTATGCTCACGGTGAAGACGCCCGAGCGGCTGCATCGGCGCGTGTTGGAGGGGGAGCGCGATACTCCGCTGATCGCTTTGCGCAACGCGGCGCTGGTCGCGGTCGCCTACGACACGCTGCTGCGCCGCTCCGAACTCGTCTCTTTATATATAGGAGATCTGCACAGGAGCGCCGACGGCTCCGGCACCGTGCTGGTGCGGCGCTCGAAGGCCGACCAAGAGGGTGAAGGCGCGATCAAATACCTCGCCCCTGATACCTTGGCGCATGTCGAGGCCTGGCTCACTGCGGCGGGGCTGGAGAGCGGACCACTGTTCCGGCCTCTGACGAAGGGCGGCCAAGTCGGGGCGAACGCGCTCGGTGACAAAGAGGTGGCGCGGATGTTCCGCAATCTCGCCACGGCGGCTGGACTGAAGCTCCCTCGCCTCCCCTCGGGGCACTCGACCCGGGTCGGGGCAACACAGGACATGTTCGCGGCCGGGTTCGAGCTGCTTGAGGTCATGCAGGCCGGCTCGTGGAAGACGCCCGCGATGCCCGCTCGCTACGGGGAGCGACTCAGAGCTCAACGCGGGGCGGCCCGCAAACTCGCCACGCTGCAGAACCGGGCGTGACCCGACCGCGCGCAGGAGACTTCGCGCGAGTTCGTATGGGCGCGTAGACCGCGCCCCTCGCCCGTGCGCGCACTGCTCGTCGCGTGTCCGCGGCGTGGGCCTTGTTGCGCATCCGATTTTAGCACGGTCCGACTGCGAGCAGATTGCTGACACGTCGGCGACCTCTGCCGGGCGATTCGCTGCCGGTGTCCGAGCAGCCTCGGTGAAGTGCGCGGATCGCCGCTCGGGGTCGGGCCCCACCCGTCGTCAGAGATAGAACGACCCTCGCCCAACTCATCAACACGGCTTATAAGCTACGCTCCAAGGTTGCGCACGACTCGATCTTCGCGGTGCACTGCCGGTTGGACGAGGAGCGGGATCGCATGGAGGGGGTCGCTGCCATGGCAATCGCGGAGTACGTCATCGGGCTCTCACCGTACGCCACGGCCAGCGGAGTCGATGATAGCGACGCGCTCCGCGCGTCCCTGCCCGCCGCGAAGCCCTGGCAACGGGTCGTCTCCCGCTCGAAACTGACCCACTCCGCCACGATGTCGAAGTTGCTTGCTCGGTCGACTGCATGAGCCTCAGCGTCAGTGCTACCGTCGTGAAGAACTGGTTTCAGTATCGCTGCGAGCGCAAGGCACGCTACGAGATCATGGACCGGTCCGACCTCGACGCGGCGCAGGTGCTGCGCGACGTGCGGAGTCAATCCTGGGCTGATCTCGGCGTCGACTACGAGGACCGTGTCGTCGCTCGCTTGCAGCGCGAGGAGGGCGTCCTGCGCCCACCGTCCGGCCAGGATCGTCTCGGAGAGGCGGAGAGCGTGGCATTCCTGCGCGGTGCCATCCCCCTGCCCTACGCCGCCCAACTCACCCTGAGGCCGCGTCGCGCTCGACCGACCTTCCTGGCGTCGGACAGTCCTGTCGGCCTGCGCGCGAGTTACCCCGACCTCGTGGCGATGGATCGTTCAGGTGACGTGCCCGTCCTGCGGGTGATCGACGTGAAAGCCACTCGGAACCCGCGACCCTTCCACAAAGCGCAGGTCGCCTACTACGCGCGGATCCTCGAGAGCGTGCTGAGCGACCTCGCCGGACGCGCGCGCATCGCGTCCGAGGGCGAGATCTGGCACATGCCCGACGACGCCCCCACCGGCGGCGACGATTGGACGATCAGCCGGTTCCCCCTCGCTCCGTTCCTGCGGCTCGTCGACGAGTTCTGCGGCGATACTCTTCCGACGATCGCCAGGAAGACCGTCGCGGCTGGCCGTGACGAGACGTTCTTTCACCTCTATTTCAAATGCGAGCAGTGCGAATACCTCGGTCACTGCTCGCGCTCGATCCGTGAGGATCTCTCCCCGGACGTCCGCGACGTCTCGGCGGTGCCGGGCTTGACGCACGAGAGCAAGCGAACGCTCTTGCGTCTCGGACTGCGTACGGTCGGCGGTCTCGCGCGGGCCGAGGGTTTGGCGCGCGCCCGACAGGGGGGCTGGTCGCTTCAGCGCCACGCCGAACGCCTCGTCGGGCGCGCGCAGGCGTTGAGTCAAGGGCACACCCGGAGGCTGCCCGACGCGACCTCGTTCCTGATGCCGGCGCGGATCGATGCCGCCCTCGTCCTCCTCGTCGATCACGATCCCGTCGAGAACCGATTGGCCACGATCGGCTACGCCTACGCGGACGCGGCCGGTCGTCGCGACAGCCTCGTGCGCGTCGTCGCCGGTTCGACCGATCCCGACGCGGAAGTGAATGCGCTCTGCGACGTGCTCGCCAGCGTGGTGGGCGACCTCACCGCGATCGATGCCCACAATGCCGACGAGGACCTCGCCCCAGCCCGAGCGATCCACGCCCACATCCTCTTCTACGAACCGGCCGAAGTGCTGAACCTTCAGGCGGCGATCGCGCGCCACCTCCAGGATCCGCGCATCCGCACCGGTCTGCTGCACATGGTGCGTATGTTCCCGCCTGAGGACGTCGTGCCGGAACCCGAGTTCCGTGGCGTCCATCACCTGCCGGCGACCGCGCTTCGCTCCGTCGTCGAATCATTGTTCGCCGTGCCGGTCGCGGTCGCTTACGACCTACGCGGGGTAACGCAGGCCTTGGCCGCGGAAGGACACCTCGATCCGGCTTACGCACCGGGGGACGCCTTCTCGCGCCCGTTCTCATCCCTGCTCTCGATCGACGTGATCCGGTCCCTCGCAACGCCGCGCGCCGATGCGCCCACGCGGGACGAGGTGGTGGACGACGTTCGCGGTCGTTTGGCGTCGACCCACGCCCTCGCGCAATGGCTCCTTGCCGAGAACCGCACTGCTGTGTCGCGGGGCAGCGCCCCGCTCCTGCGCCTCGCGAAGCGGCCCTTCCGGTTCCAGGCCAGCTTCGATCCGATCGAGGCCGAGGATCTCGACGTCCTGCAGGCCTTCGAGATCCTGGAGAACCGATCCGGTCTCCTCAACACGCTCGTGGAGCTTGCCCAACCAGCCACGCGCCGGCGCGACGCCGGACGGTGCATCGCCGGCCTTCGCCTCCTGCGCACGGGGCGCAACCGCGCGCGACGTCAGCATTGGGCCCTGTTCAGCGTCCCGCCTGAGAGTCGCAACTCGGATCTCTCCGCGGCCAACTTCGACCTCATCCTGACCGATGACGATCCGGACGCCCGGCTCAATCCGGCCCTGTGGGACGCGGTGGCCTGTCGGATCGTCGAGCCGGACCCGCATCGCGGCGCGGGGCGCCTGCTCGCGACCATCGACGACGCCGTCTGGGACGGGCCGGTCCTCGCGCCGATGCGGGCTCGCTCGGGTGACGCCTCGCCCTGGTTCATCGATCGGGTCTTCCGCGACGTGAACACCGCCCGCGCCGCGGCCTACCTGCGCTTTCTCAGCCCCCGACCCGCCGCGGGAGCAATGGCGTGACCGTCCGAGACGACGTTCTCGCCTTCCTGCGTCATCCCCGCGCCTTCGCCGGTTCGCTCCCGCTCGATCATCAACAGCGCTGGCTGAGAGGGCTGACGGACTTCGCGCTGCCGCGGATCGCGGCGCGCCACGATCGCGCCCTGCGGCCGGCTCAGGAGCGTGCTTGGCGCGCGATGGCCGGTCACCGCGCCTCGCTCGTCCTCGGGCCGCCGGGAACCGGCAAGACTCACCTTCTGGGGTGGCTCGTCGCCGGGCACCTGTGGGCTCGACGAGAAGCGGGCCTGCCGGCGCGGATCCTCGTCACCGCCTTCACCCGCAACGCGATCGGACACTTGCTCGACACCGTGCGGGACCGGGCGCAGGCCCACCTCCCCGTCCCACCCCGCGTCGTGTTCTGGGGGAACGCCCCGCCCTCCGGCCTCGCCGATGGCGTCGCGCACGTCCCGAGGCTGTCGGGCTCAGGCTTGGAGGAGGCGCTCGCCACGATCCTGGACGAGGCCGTGGTCGTAGGCGCGTCGATCTGGTCGTTGAATCGATTCCTAGGCCAGGAGAGGACGGCGGGCGCCGACGGGCCGACCGCGCCGCTGTTCGACCTCGTCGCCATCGACGAGGCGAGCCAGATGGTGCTCGGCCACGGGCTGATGGCGCTCGCCGGCTTGGCCGACGGCGGGCGGGTCGTGGTCGCAGGCGACCACCGCCAACTGCCTCCCGTCCGGGCGCCGCACGAGGCCATTCTCGACGGCCGGGCCGTCGGGGGTTCGCTCTACCATTTCCTCCAATCCGTCGGAGCGGCGGAATTCGCTCTCGACGAGACGTTTCGCCTGAACGCACCCCTCGCGGCCTTCCCCGAGCGGCATTTCTACCCGAACGCCTACCGATCGGCCGACCCCGTGCGGGACGACCGCCTGGCGCTGATCGACGGCTGGTCGGACGGGCTCGAAGGCTGGGAGCGGATCGCGCTCGACCCCGACTACCCGATCATCGCTCTCGTCCACGACGGACCCTCCGCGGCGACGGCCAACCCGTTCGAGGCAGCCCTCGTCGCACGTTTGGCGGCCCACCTGCGAACCCGCGTCGCTCCCGCGGCCGACGGGACAGCCGTCGATGACCGGACCTTCTGGCAACGCCGCTTGGCCATCATCAGCCCGCACAGGGCTCAGAACGCCGAGATCCGTTCGGCCTTGGCCGATCGCGCCGGGAGCGATCCGGTGGTCGAGACGGTCGATCGCATCCAGGGCAAGGAGCGCGACGCCATCATCGCCTCCTACTGCGTCGCCGACCCGGAGTTCGCGTTGGCCGAGGCGTCCTTCATCTTCGGCCGCGAACGCCTGAACGTGATTACGACCCGCGCGCGCACCAAGCTCGTGCTGGTCGTCAGCCGACGCTTGCTCGACGCGGTACCGTCCGACGAGGACGATCTCGGGTCGGCCGAACTGCTGCGCGAATACGTCTACACGGGCGCGGAGGTCGGGCATGTCACCCTCGCCGGACCCGACGGCGAGCGCGTCCGGGTCGCGGTACGGGTACAGGGGTTCGGTGGCGATGATGCCATCCTGCCGACGATCGAGCCGTCTCCGACATCGCCTTCCGTCGGTGGTGAGCCGACGCCGATCCTCACGACCGATCTCCAGGCGCTGCTCGAGGCCATCCGGGCGTCCGCCCTGGCCAACCCGCGATACGGAACGGCAACCGTCTCCGACGTCGAGCGGCGCCTCGCCCGCCGCGGCATCCCCTTCGCGGCGTGGCGCGACCTGTTCCGGCTCGGCCTGATCGACCTGAGGCAAGCCCGAGGGTCATGGGGTGCGTTCTGGGTTGCCGAGCCGCGCGATCCGCCACGGCCGCCTTTCCCGTCCGATCGCGCGACGGTGAATATGCGCGTCGAGGAAGTGATCATCGGGGCGCGTCGCAATCGCCGGGCGCCCTTCTACACCAACGTCCGCCAGCGATTCGTCTGGATGGATCGCGACGGCAACGACGTCCTGCTTCCGATCCTCGAGGACCTCGCGCGCGAAACCGGATCGCCCGTTCTGGACCGCACCCCGAAGGGCGATCTGACGATCGACCTACCTCGGCGAACCGCCTCGGCGGGCGGCGACGCTTCTCCCTCCCCACCCCCGCCCGCGCAGGCGCTGTCCGACGACGATTTCCGAATCCTGAACGCCCTCGAGGACATCGAGGCGCGGCGCATCAATTTCGGTGTCGTCGAGGCCTGGACCTCGATCCCGGAGATTGCCGGTCGGCTGGGCGGAACTACGCCGCGCCGGGGCGTCCTCGCCGCGCTCGACCGATTGCGTGAGCACGGTCACGTACTGCTCTGCGAGGACGAGCGCGTTCGCAGCCGCATGGCCGAACTCGCCCGCGAATTGCGGTACGTCAAGCAGCGCTTCGCCAAAGGTGATGCAACGCGGCGCCCCTACCTCGTGCGCGGCCTGAAGGTCGAGTTGCGCGACCGGCGCAAGCCCGAGCGCCGCACGCCGTTGTCAGAACCGATCGGCGAGGTGTGCCAGCATCTCGCGGACCGTCCCTCCGCCGTGCGCGCACTCGCGATCCTCGAAGCCTCGCTCCAACGCCTGTGGCATACCCCGGATCCCGGCATCGCTGGCTTCCAGGCCCGCGCGCTCACCGCGCTCACGCGTGCTTGGCACGCGGATGCCGGCCCTGTGCCGCGGTCCGATACGTTCGTCATCACCGCGGAGACCGGCTCGGGGAAGACGGAGGCCGCTTGCCTGCCTCTCCTCGCCGGCGCGCTCGCCGACGCCCTCGCCGGCATCCACGGAACGCGAGCGATCCTCGTCTATCCGCGCGTGCGCCTCGCCGCGAACCAAGCCCAACGCCTCGTTCGCTACGCCGCTGCCCTGGCGCACGACCCCGACGTGCCGCTCGTCACGCTGGGTCTCCAGAGCGCGCAGGTGCCGCGGGACGAGGAGGTGCTCGATCGCATCGCAGCCGCTGGCAACGAGGGCACGGGCTGGCGTCGCGCGCCAGGGACCGGCGCGTACGAGTTCCCCCTCTTTCCCTGTCCCGAGCCCACGTGCGGCGGCGCCCTGCAGATGCATCTCGGCCGCGGCCGGTCGAGCGCCGACCGCCTCGCCTGCGAGCGGTGCGGCTGGCACTACGATGGTTGGATTGGCACGAAGCGTGCGCTGCGCGCGACGCCCCCGTCCCTCTTCCTGCCGACGACGGAGTCGCTCCATCAGTGGCTGCACGACCCTGATTCCGGAGCGCTCTTCGGCGAGGTGCACGACGGTCCTCCCCGATCGCCCCGCGCCCTGCTCGCCGACGAGATCCATCTCTACACACACGGTCACGGCGCCCAGGTCGGCTACACCTTCCGTCGCCTCCTCGCTCGGCTGCAGCGCAACGACCCGGATCAACGGCCGCCTCTCGCCGTCGGCATGAGCGCCACGCTGGGTGATCCCGTCGACGTCTGGCGGCGCCTGACGAACAGGGCCGCGGCCGAAGCCTTGGCGCCGACGCCCGGAGAATCGGACGAGAACCCGCGAGGGCGCGAGTACTTCTACTTCGCCCAGCCCGAGGTCGAGTCGCGGGGCCGCGACGTCGCGGGCGCGTCGACGACCATCCAGAGCCTAATGTGCCTGGCTCACGGCATGCGTCGACGCACCGGGACGGATGGGGGCTACCGCGGGATCGTATTTCTCGATTCGATCGACAAGCTCCGGCGATTGCACGGCGACTACCTCGACGCCGAGGAGGGCGGGCGCCTCGCGGCCTACCGCACCCGACTCTACGACGACGACCCGCTCACCGCCGAGCCGCGCACCCAGTGTTGCGGCGAGCCTCTCGGCTGCGACGCCTTCCGCGAAGGAGAATGCTGGCACTTCGCGGCGACCGACCGACGGCAGGTGGGCGCGCAGGGCGCGCGCGCGCCAGGCCAACCGCTCGCCGTCGCCGAGACGCCGGTCTATTCCGGTACCGGGGGGCGGGTGGAAGGTCTCATCAAGGGGGCGGATCTCGTCTTCGCGACCTCTTCGCTCGAGGTCGGCTACGACGACCCGGACATGGCGCTGGTGTACCAACATTACGCGCCGCGCAACTTGGCGAGCTTCATCCAGCGCAAGGGCCGGGGCGGGCGGGGGCTGAACGATCGCCCGGTGACCGGCGTGACCCTCTCCCTCTACTCGCCGAGGGACACCTGGTACTTCCGTCGTCCGGCCGCGATGCTCGACGCGCGGACGTTCGGCGTGCCGCTCAATCCCGCCAACTTCTTCGTGCGCCGCGGCCAAGCCGTCGCGGCGCTGCTCGACGGCTTCGCCCGCTTCGAACGACTCGAGGGCCGGACGGCGCTGGGCGCCGATCTCCGGCCGAGCCCCAGGGCACTCGAGGTCGCGGGCGAACTGATCGACCTCGCGTTCGGCCCGGACCTGTGTGCGTCCCTCGGCGTCGCCGACCTCGCGGCGTTGTGGTCCGACGCCCTGCGCGCGCACGACGACCGGATCGAGAGCCGAGATCTGGTCTCCCTGCGCGAAACGCTCCCTTGGGTTCCCACGGTGCTGTTCGGCGCCTCCAACGCCCTGACCGTCGATGTGCGCTTGCCCGAGGGGGCCGCGAAGGGCGCGTCGGCGGGCGCTGAGCCGATCGCACTCGCACTCGCGACCGCCGCGCCCGGGAACGTGACCCGCCGCTACGACGGACGCCACCTGCACTGGACCGTGCCCGTCCAGGGGGCTGCACCTTGGCTCACGCCCGGATCCTACCGCGAGGCGTCGTACTTCCCGACCGGCGGGGTCGACCCGGCGATCTTGCGCGAGGCGCTACCGGATGGTGGCCTGGAAGAGATCGGTCCCGACCTGCACATCCACATCTGCCGGCCGCGGCTCATCGAGATCGCGACCGCGGGCCGCATGTGGGGGGCCGATTGGGATCCGGCCTGGCGGATCGTTCCGCCCGGCTCCGGGCCGGGTCGCGTGGAACCTTCGGTGGCGGGCGTCGACGGTGCACCGGCCGCGGTCCATCACCAGAGCCGCGGTGCGCTGAGAGGCTTCCTCGTCGTGCGGGCCGATCCGGCGCTCGCCGAAGAGCTTCCTCGTGCGTCCCTCCCCGCTTGCGCGACGCATGCAGAACGCTTCGTCGGACGCGGCGTCGCGGCCCGGCGAACCGGCTTGTCGGTGACGCGGCTGTACTGGGGCGCGGACGCCCAAGTCCGATCCACGGATCCGCAGGTGGACGACCTCCACCTCACGCAACGCTTCACGCGGCCGGGCACGAACGAGACGCTCCTGCACGGCTATCGCATCGAGACCGAGGGAGTCCGCGTTCACCTCGATCCGAGGCGGCTCGATCGCTTCGTCCAGACGGAGGCCGCGCGCCTTCATGAGACCGCCGAAGGCCGATGGCATCGCGCGCAGGTGCTGCGTCACCGCGTGGCGAGCCGCGCGCAACATGCCGGCGTCAACGCCTTCGAGGCTCGACGCGCTGCCGATCTCATCGTCACGGCGGCCGCTCACACCGATCTTCGCGCGCGCCTGAACGCCCTGCTCCAATTCTGGGACGCTCGCGAGTTGGCCCTGCTGCTCTCGGACACTTGGCGCGCTCACCTGCAGGCCCATCCGCAATTGTCCGAGCGCCGCGTCGCTCGTCTCGGAGAGTTGGCCGGTGGGCAAGAGTTCCAGGCCGTGCTCCTGGCGGCGCTGCATGATGCGCGTTCAGATGTGGTCTTCGCGGCCTATCTCCGCAGCGCTGTGATCCACGGCTTGGCGTTGCGCCTGAAGCAATCCTTCGTGCTGCTCGGGCACGGCGACGAGCGCGAGGTGCTCCTCCACGCCCGCTTACCCCTGCAGTTCGGTCATCGCTCGGACGACGTCATCACGGTGGCCGAGGCGGGCTCGCACGGCGACGGCACCGCACGCTCGTTCCTCGGGCGTTGGAACGAGGCCACCGCGCACTGGCGGGATGGGTCCTTCACCGGCTGTCCGAACGCGGCGGAGGATGCGATCCTCGACAGACTTCTCGCTGCTCCGGCCGCCCAGCGCGCCCGATGGCGCGTCCTCGATCCCCGGCACTTCGATCAAGTCCAGTCGCTCGCCGCCGATCTAGGCGCCCCGTTGTGGGGCGAAAACGGCCCGGCCGTCGCGATGTCGTCGGTGTTGCGAACGCTGTTCGGTGTTGAATCCGTGGGGGCCGAGCGCTTCGACCTTCTCGACCTGACCCTCGAGATTCGCGAGACCGAAGCCGATCTCATGAACCGGATGAGCCGTCCGCCTGGCACCTGGGAAATCGTCAGCGCAGCGGTCACCGAGGCCGAAGCGGGAACGCGGCCCGTCCTACAGCGGCTCCTGCGTGCCTACGGCGGGATCGAGCATGCGGATCAGACGGAATCGCTCGCGCCGCCCGCCCGTCTCGCCGATCAGGTCTACCGCCTCGGTGTGCGCCTCTGCTTCGACGGCTGCCAAGCGTGCCTGCATCAGGCGAGCGACCTGATGTCGGACGACCTTGTCGAGACCTCCACGAGTCGAGCCATGCTGGACCGCTTTCTGTGCGCGGACGTGGCTGCGTCCTGACGGTGGGGCCGGTGATACAAAGGTTTCCCGATCCTGGAGGAGCGTAAGGTCATGGGGCCATCGGCATCTAGGGCAATTCTTGGGCGTAGGACCAGCAGGCGGGCGAAGACGCCCTCAAGAACCTTAGCTTGTGATGCCACGGGCGGCAGCGGCGTGGTGCGTTCGTCGCGGGGCCCGTCAATCCGTCAGGTGCGGCTGCGAACCGCGAACCCGTCGAGCGCTTGGTTGTGCTCGAGCCAATCCCGCACGCCGGGGGTGACGTGGCGCAAGGTTGCGCGTCCATCCGCGAGCGCGTCCAGGAACGCGTCGACTTCGACATTTTTCGTCAGGGTGTGCCGTTCGGCCTCAAGCGACGTCCGCTGTTGCCTGAGTTGTACGACGGCATCCCGCCAAGCGCTCACGACGCCTGCGTTGTTACCCGACCGCTCGGCGGCTTCTCCGCAGGCGATGAACCGGCGCCCCGCATCCGACGTGGTCTCGATGTCCCGAAGCAATTGTCCGATCGCGGTGAGCGGCCGAAAATCTCGCTCGACGACAGCACGCCAATGGCGGCGCAGTTGCGTCTCGGCGCGGCCAAGTTCCTGAACGAAGTCGTTGTAGTCCTCCTGAACCTCTCGGAGATCGTTCGGATTGGCGGCGGTCAGCATGCTGCTGGCTGTCCCGTCGACCGCCTCGTAGAGGTGAGAGAGCGCGTCCGCGTGCGCTTCTTCCTGCGCGAAATCGGTCTCACGGGCGATTTCGAGGAGCGCCGTCAAGCGCTCGAGATGACGCGTCGCATCGCGCAGGAGATCGGCCGTGCGCCCGAGGCTCTCGCCGAAGCGCCTTCGATCGACCGCCGGGCCAATCTGCGGCAGCAGCGCTTCCAATTCGATCAGCGCATCGCTCATGCCGCCTCCGGCTTCTCTCCCGCGGACATGGTGGCGAACACGTCGCGCAAGGCCCGTCCCACGCGCCGCACATCCTCGATCGACGCTGAACCGGCGCCCTCGCGGATGCAACTCTGCGCCTCGGCGAGCAGTGCCGCGACGACCTGTTCCCCGGCTTGTACGCAGCTTCGAACGTCTTCCAGGTCGCGCGCGGGAGCCCGAGCCAACCGTCCGAGCTGCACGGGCAGGGCCAGCGGCGTCGCTCCCTCGCGTTCGCTGGCCGCCTCTTCGGCAAGTTCAAGCAGCAAAGTCTGGACGCGCCCGTCGGCCCCGGCCTCAAGACGCGGCTTCGTGCGCTGGTAGATGCTCTTCCATTGATCGACGAGGCTGGGTGCCGCGTGAAGCGCGCCGGCGACGGTCTCCACGACCCGATCAACGCGCTCGAAGTGGGCCCGGATGGAGCGACCGCGCAACGCGCTGTGAACCGCCTCGCCCCTTTGCCGCACCTGATCGCGCTCGATCCGAACCGCGCGCGTCAAGGTGCCTTGCCCCTCCGAGATGAGTTCGCGAACCTTATCGAGTTCCCTCACGCCGTGGTCGACGTCGCCGCCGTCCGGCGGTGCGTCGAAGCGCAGCGTCGTACGCAGCCGCAGGATGGCGCTCGCCGCCTCTGACAGGTCGACGAGCCCGAATCCGGAGGACGTCCCTTGCGGGGTACCCAGCATGCGGCGCAAGGCGACACGAAACGGATCATGCCAGTCCTTCGTCTTGTGCAGCATCTCGGCCCAGGGAACGCATCGTGCGCTCGGATCGCTGGCGGAGTCCCCCTCGTCCGACAGGACGGCCCGAAGCTGCGCCGGCAGGGGATCGTCCGGCCGCGTCGTGCCGCGCAGCCACGCCCGCGCGAGCAACACCTGGGTCATGGCGACGGCCGGTGTCCAGCGGCGGCCGGTGTCCGGCAGGATCGTCAGGCGCCGATCGGCGTAGCGCTCGACGAGGGCCTCCAGTCGCCGCTGCAGGACCGTCAGACTGCGCCGGTGAAACTCGGCGTCCTCGACGCTCATACCCTGGTCGAGCCGCAGCGCGAGGTAGGCCTCGAGGCCGTCGCGGACCCAACGCTCGCGGCTCACGCTGAAGTAGGCGCGGCGCGTCGGCGCCGTGCCCTCGATCTTGACTTGGTCCGGCGTGAGCAGGCGCCCGAACGTGTAGGGGTCGAGGCCGACGCGTCTCGGATCGATCGCGCGAACCAGGTCGAAGAGGATCCCATTCCAGACCGAGGGCGCTTCGAGCGTCCCGGTTTCGTCCCAGGTCCGCAACTGCGCGCGCTGGCGCTCCAGTTCGCCGCGCGTCGGCCCCCGCTGCCGCGAGGGGGGAGGCGCGACGCCGCCGGTACCGCGCGGGCCCACGCCGGGTCCTTGCGCTTGCCCGGTCGTCCTCGGTCCCCGCAGCGCGGGTTTGGCGGTCGTCTCGCCTTGTTTCGGGATCTCCGCCAGGGGGGCCGGCGCGGTTGTGAGCGGGTCGGCTTCCCCGGACGCCTCCAGCGCCGGCGGTTCGCCGTCCCGGATCTTCGCTTCGGTGAAGGTCGCGGCCGCGTCGCCGATCCAGGGGAGACCGAACGCCTCGAACACGCCGCGGGGGACATCCGCGAACGCCAGATCTCCGGCCGGCAGGCTCGTCGTGTCGGCCCGCTCCCGGTCTCCCCAGTAGGCGAACACGCGACGAATGCGTGCCTGGTCAGCGCCGGTCGTTCCCACCTCGACGACGCGTTCCAAGCGAGGCGACAGCTTGCGTGTGTCGGACGGGAGCGCCTTGCCCTCGATCAACGCCGTCGGGAACGTCCCGTTCTGCAGCGTGTCGGGCTGGGCGAGATTGGGCCCGAGCACCGCTTGCAGTATGCCCCGCGGTGTTTTCCACGTCATCCCGTGATCATGCTCGCTGAGCGCCGCGAAGAAGCGCTCGAGCGCGTCTGGCGTGAACGGGAAGAAGCCGACCTCGTTGATGTGGCCGAAGGTGCGATGGCAAGCCGGTCGGAAGTCGCAGTACCTGCAGCGATTCGGGGGCGAGAGGTCGCGGTTGAGGCGCATCTCCTCCCGCCAGTGCGCCAACGCGGGGGCGCCGACGCGCACGGCGGCGAGGTATCGGGCGGCGAAGGCGAGGCGGGCCCCTCGCTCCCGCAGGGTGGCGACGTCCTGCAACTCGCCCCCGCTGCGGGCCGAGCCGAGGCTCAGATCGTGGGTGATCCTGGCGCGGTAATTCGCGTGGAGCTTGTCGTAGTACTGCGGCGTGATGCCGACCACCGAGATCAGCGGACACATGTCGCGCGGCCTCTCGGTCCCGCGCGTACCCGCGTTGGTCACGAGGACGTCGATGAGGCTGTCGTCGATCCCCTCCCAACTCGTGATGTCCTCGAGGAGGAGAACGAGGCGCTGCCCGCGCTGCTCCAGTGCGGCTCGCACTTCCCGGAACAGTCGCTTCAAGCCCTCGGCGGACACGCCGAGCAGGTTGTGCACCGCGTCGTTGCGCCGGCGGTTGAGAGCGTCGAGGAGCGCGATGCTGGTCCGAAGTTCAGCGCGGCGATCCTTCTCCAGATCCTCCGCGGTCCACTCCTTCGCCCGGTGTTCCTCGATCAGGCCGGCTTCGTCCAACAGACGCGCGGCCAGTCGCTCGGTCGCCGGCAAAACGCCGGTGCCGCGGATATCTGCGCAGATCCGTCCGAGTTCCTCGATATCGAACAGATCGAAGCTCGCGCTCGCTGAGTTTCGCTCCCCCTCCCCTTCTTTGGCTTTGCCGTCGAGTAGGCTGAGGATGCGCAACGGCCCCTTCCACATCCGCCTGACGATCGGGTGCCCGACGAGTTCCGACGGGTTGTGCTGCCGGCACCACTCCACGTCGGGCAGGGGAGGATCGAAATGCCCCGGGTCGAGGGCTGCGGCTAGGTTTCCGAGGAGGAGGTTCGCTCGCCCCTGCTGTGTCGCGTGATGACGGCGTCCGAGGGTGTCGAAGAGGTCGTTGAACTCCCCGGGAAGCTCGTCGCGCAGTTGGCGAAGGCCCCCCTCGAGACTCCCGTCGGCGCGTTGAAGCAGCAGCTTCACGTCGGTTCCGCGCGGCCAGTTGACGGACAGCCATCGGATCAGGTGCGACTTGCCCGAACCAGGCTCGCCTTGAACGACGCAGAAGGCATGCTCGCGCGCCGGATCGGCGAGGGCGTCCAGCACAGCGCCTTCGGTTCGGCCACGGATCTCGCCGGCGTGGCTCCCTGCCACCTCGAAGTCGCGCACGGGCGTGTGAGTGGCGAGAAAGACCCCCTCGTGGCCCTCGAGCGCCTCGTTGCTCAACACAGGGGAGACGTTCTCGGCGGCCCAGCACGCCGTCGTGGGCAGATCCGACCGTTCGCTCCTCACGCGCTCATCTCCGGGAGGTACACCGCGTGGAACGTCTGAACGCGATGCGTTGGCTCGGGCCAGAGACGCGTGACGGTGCCTGCGTCGCCGCGCAACCGAAGCTCGAGGACGCCGTCGTCGTGCAAGTTGCGCAGGCTGGCACTCAGCAGCGGCGAAAGCTGACGCGGTCCCGCAACGTGGCCGATCCGTCGCGCTGTCTGCGCGAACATGTGGCCACCGTCGAGGTAGGGAAGGCGTCGCGCGAGGTGCTGCAGGAAGACTTCGGCGGGGATCTCCGCCGTCGTCAGGTCCTCCCGCGCGCCCATCCCCGGGAGTTCCCGCGTGAGCCGAGCGTCCGCCGAGGGATGCGATTGCGCCACCCCCGGGAGGGTAAGCGAGAGCCCGATGCAGTCGAGCCACCGCCGCCACGTCGGCAGCTTGGTCGGGTTGATCCGACGCTCGCCGTCGTCGTCCGCCCCTTCGGGCAGCGCCTTGTCCGCCTCGTCGGCGAAGCTCTTGGCGGTCCACTCGTGGACGAAGGCGAGTGAGCCCTGGCGATGCGACTCCGCGGCGACGTACGCATACGTTTCCAAAACGACCGCATCCTTCTCGTGGCTGCCCAACCCCACGAGCCGGTCGTGGACCCAGTCGCAGAAGTCCGCGAAGGTCGCGGCCGAGCACGACGGATCGAGCCGCAACAAGCCCCCCTCCTGATGAACGGCGCCGAGACTCGTGGCTGCCCCGAGGGTTTGCCCGAAGGTCGTCGCCTTCTCGCTCACCTCCTGGCGGGCGACGACGTGGCCGGGGTTGAGCCATTCCTGCGCGTCGCTCCGGGGCAGTTCGCCACCGTTCGCGGCGATAGCACCGACGAGCGACCAGACCCGCTCGGGCGTGCCCTGCGTGGACGAGAGCAAACTCATGCGGCAGCCTCGCGCGATCGGTGAGCCGGCGCCAAGCCGTCGAGCATCGCCTCGGTGATCGGGGCGAGCCGCGAAACGGCTTGGTCCAGGCGCCGGCCTGACACCTCACGAGCGCCGCGTCCGACTACCGCCAGGGGCAAGGATGGCCGCGCCGCAGCGTGCGCCCGGCAACGGACGAGGAGCGCGGCCGCGACCGTAGCATCAGCCGGCAGCAGTACGGCCGTCGGCGTCCAGGCGAGCGCGCACGCGTCGGGATCCTCCGTCAACCAGTCGTCGTGCGACAGGATGAGCCCCGGCCGCCGGGACGCGCCGGCAACAACCCTCGCGGCTGTCAACGCCATCTCGGCGGGGACGAGAAACTGCTCGACACCCGCCGCGAGGAGACGATTGAGCAACCGTGACAGATCCCCGTTCCAGTCGGCGTCGTCGGGTTCGATCAACGTCAGGCCGACGGGCAGGGCTCCTGCGGCGCCCTGCCCCCCGGCCGGCCAAACGCGCTCGAGGCCGCGCGGTGCGACGGAGAGAGGGGCAGCGTCACCGGCGGCCCGACACGCTGGACAGCGCCCGCAGACGGGCACGTCGCGGCTCTCATCGCCGTCGATCTGCTCGAAGACGGCCTGGACAAGGCAGCGCCGCTCCGGTCGGCACATCGTCTCGACGAAGCGCGCGATCTCGCGGCCCGCCGCCTTCTGCTCGGCATCGCGCACTGCGAACACGCGATCCCACACCTCATCCTCGAGAGCAGGGTCGGTCAGAGCCGAGTCGCGGAGTTCGACGTCCCAACGCGCCCCGGGACCGTCCACCTCGACGCTGACTACCTGCAGCAGGCCCGTGCGCTGCAGAAGCATCACGAGGTTCATGTTCCAGGCACGATTGTAGTCGGTCGTCGCGCGAACCGACAGACCCGCACGGACCGCGTCCAGGTCGAGCGTTACGCGACGGCGATCGTCGCGCCAGCGCCGGTCCGACGAGGCCTCGAGCAGGGCGCGCCACCGGGGCACTGCTATCGCGCGCGTCAGCCAGGATCCCGTCGCCTGCATGAAGGCGTCCGAAACGTCAGTGCGCGCGCGGGGCAAGGGCACGGCCGCGTGTTCGTTCTCCCGGGTGAACAGGCAGACGGCGAGGCCCTGATGTCCGTCGCGCGAGGCGCGGCCGATCTCCTGGTACCAACGCGATGGGCCGTCGGGCAGGCAGGCGTGTACAACCGTGCGAACGTCCGACTTGTCGATGCCCATGCCGAAGGCTGAGGTAGCGACCACGATGTCGAGGCGATCCTCGGACCAATCCCGGATGATGCGGCGGCGCTCGTTGGGATCGGTCACCGCGCCGGTAAAGATGGCGGTGCGGGCATAGCCCCGCCCCCGTAACCGCTCGTGAAGGGTCTCGGCAGACAAGCGCTCGCTTCGCTCACCAATCGTGCTGATCTCCGGATCGTCCACCAATGTCGTGTAGACGATCATCGGTCGTGGCGCGCGGTCGATCACATTGTCGAGGACGGTCAGGCGCTCATCATTGCTCGCGTAGCTCTCGACTACGACGTCGCATTCGTAGCGTGGCGTCTTGGCGTCGATCTCCAGCCACGATCCGACCGACTCGTATGCGGCCCGCAACACGCGCCGCGCCGCGGGCGGTAGCGTGGCCGAGAGCAGGACGGTTCGCAGCGAAGGCTCGATGCCGCGCAGTTCGCCGATAAGGGCCGGAAGACGCTGGAAGTCCGGACGGAAGCTGCGTCCCCAACTCTCGACGATATGCGCCTCGTCGATCACGACGGCGCGCAGATGACCCTGGAGACCGGCTAGCTTTGCCGTTGGCGACGTCGCGGCTTCCAGCAGAGCGTCGCGCGCGCCGCCGAACGCAAGCTCGGGGGACATCAGGAGGATCGGGATCTCGCCGCGCCGGAACGCGTCGAGAAGATCGGCGCGCTCCGATCCGATCAGATCGCCGGTGAGCGCGCGACTCCGTTCGAGGCCCGGGATCGCGGAGAGGGTCCGCTCATGGTCCAACGCCAGCGCCACTGTCGGCGTGATCACGACGATGCAATCGCCTGGCGCTCCCTCACGACACCACAGCGCGTCGAGTTGGAACAGCAGGCTCTTGCCGGAGCCCGTCGGCATGCAGACGAGCAGTCCCGCGCCGTTCGGCATCGTGAGCACAGCGCGCGCCGCAGCCTTCTGCGCCGCGGTGCTGTAGGCCGCGCGGTGCGTCAACCTGAGGAGTGCGCCGTCTGGCGTGGCGGCCGTCCAACCCCTCCGCGGCGCGAGATCGAGACGCTCTGCCCGCAAATAGCCGAGTGGGATGTCCGCCACGCCCCGCTCGTCAAGGATTCGCAGATGTCCGTCCGGCGAGTACCCTAGGCCGAAGCGGAAGAGTCGCGCCCTCTCGTCCGAACCGAGACGAATGCCCTCGCGAGCAAGGTCTACCCGCCCATCGTCGAGCCGAGCCAAACTGCGCAACAGTGCAAGCCGGTCAGACGGCGTATCAGCGTTCCGGAGCGCCCAGCGGCAACGTTCACGTGCTCGCTCGCGCCACTCCACCGTTCGGCCCGACACCATTCCCCCTGTGCACCCCGCCGCCGACATATCCAAGATACGTCGGCGCCCGACCCTCAGAACCGAGCCGGTGCTTATCGGAGCAACAGGTTACGTCCGCTGCCTTCGGCTCGCAACTGCAAGGTGAAGCTCATTCGGCGACTTACGGGGGGCCGACGGATCGTCGCGTCTTTTACACCGATGGCCTGGTCCTCGACCGCGCCTTCCCCGCGGCCCAACCCCTTCCCGCGCGAGCGTCGACACTCTTCGTTCAAATCGACGAGCGTTCTCCCCGCCTTACTGAACCAGCGGCTTTGTCTCGACAACTTCGTCCCGGCGCTTGAGCCACGCGATCGCTGGCAGCGTGACAATGACGGCCCAAAATTTGCCGAGTATTTGGCCGATCAAGTAATCGAGGTTTCCGAATGCGAGGTATAAGAACAGCATGCTGTCCACGACGAAGCCCACGACACTGCTCGCCAAGACCGCGAGGATCAGACCTCGCCTCTGGAGCGGCGTGTAGACCGCGAGGTCGGCGGCCTCGGACAAGATGAAGGCGGCCACCGACGCGACGATGAGGCTCGGCGGCACGAACATCGCCGATAGCGCCGCGCCGTTCGCGATCGCGCCGAACGCCCAACGGACGCCGAGACGACGTTGCACGAGGTCACGTAGGACGAGCGCCAGCCCAATCATCAGGACGCCGCTCGGCGCAGACAGACCTCGTGGACCGACGGGAATGAGACACGGCCCGTTCGGGAGGCACGTCGTCCCGACGTGCTGGATGAACCAGTTCGCAGCCGGGATGCAGGCAGCGTAGGCAACAAGGAAACCGAAGCCCTCGCGCGAGCGGCTTTGTGCCAAGACCGCAGGAATCGTCATGGCCCGTCGTCTCCTGGCGCGGCAACTTGCGCAGCCCCGGCTTCGCGCCGAGCGCTCCACCGCTGGTACCCGTCCGCCCTGAGATCGCAGGCTGGACAAGCGCCGCAGCCCCACCCCCACGCGTGGTGATGACTTCGATCACCCAGGTAGCAGGTGTGGGTCGCTTCGCGGACGAGGTCCACGAGGAGGTCTCCTCCGAGAGCCTGGGCGAGCGCCCAGGTCTCTGCCTTGTCGATCCACATCAGCGGCGTGTGCAGCACGAAGCGCCGCTCCATACCGAGGTTCAGGGCTACCTGCAGCGCCTTCACGGTGTCGTCCCGACAATCGGGGTAGCCCGAGTAGTCGGTCTCGCAGACGCCGGCGACGAGGTGACGGGCGCCGCGACGGTAGGCGAGCGCCGCCGCGAGCGTCATGAAGACGATGTTGCGTCCCGGCACGAACGTGGTGGGGAGCCCCCCCTCGCCCATCGCGATGGCCACCTCCCGGGTCAGCGCCGTCTCGCTGACGGCGCCGAGGACGGACAGATTGAGGACGTGATCCGCCCCGAGGCGGTCGCTCCAGGCCGGAAACGTCGCCTTCAGGACCTCGAGGATACGCGGCCTGACCTCGAGTTCGACCCGGTGCCGCTGGCCGTAGTCGAAGCCGACCGTCTCGACGCGATCGAAGCGGTCGAGCGCCCAGGCGAGACAGGTCGTCGAGTCCTGACCACCGGAGAACAGGACGATCGCGGTGTCAGCCATGGCGCTGGGTACCCGGTTGATGGCCTTGGTACTCGGCCCAGCAGTGCGGCGTCTCGTAGACGCTGACGGCCGCAAGCTGCGGCAAAGCCGGTCGGGCTCGCTCCCAAATCCACATCGCGATATTTTCCGCGGTTGGGTTCTCCAGTCCCTCGACCTCGTTGAGGCAGTGGTGGTCGAGGCGCGCCAGCAACGGCCCGAACGCGGCCTCGATGTCGAAGAAGTCGACCACGAACCCCGTGCGCGGGTCGACCTCGCCCTCGAGGCGTAACTCGACGCGGTAGGAGTGACCGTGCATGCGGTAGCAGCGGTGCGTCGCGGGCACGTGCGGCAGGCGGTGCGCCGCCTCGAAGGTGAAGGACTGCGTGATCCTCATCGCGCTCACCGGATACCGAGGTCCTTGTGCGTCTGCACGCCGAGGCGCCAGGCCGGGTGGGCGAGGCAGTAGGCGATCGCCGCGGCCGTGTTGGCGGCGCGCGCAGGCCCGTCCATCGGTTGCAGGATGAAGTGGTCGAACGCCATGCCGGCGAAGCGCTCGGGCTCCGCACCGGCCTGGGGGTAGACGAGCTTGATCTCGTCGCCGGAAGTCTGCACGAGGTCGGCACCTGCCTTCGGGCTGACGCAGACCCAGTCGATCTCGGGCGGGACCTCCTGGGTACCGTTCGTCTCGACCGCGATCTCGAAGCCTCGCGCGCGGAGCGCGGCCGTCAGCGCCGCGTCGACCTGGAGCAGCGGTTCGCCCCCGGTGAGCACGACGAGGTGGTGTGTACCACCGCCGCGCCAAGCCGTCTCGACCGCGCGGGCGAGCGCGTCGGCGTCGGCGTAGCGTCCCCCCGCGGTGCCGTCGGTGCCGACGAAGTCGGTGTCGCAGAACCGGCAGATCGCGCGCGCGCGGTCCTGCTCGCGCCCGGACCAGAGATTGCAGCCCGAGAAGCGGCAGAACACGGCGGCGCGCCCGGCGTTCCGGCCCTCGCCCTGGAGCGTGTAGAAGATCTCCTTAACCGCGTAAGGCACGCAACCGTCTCCGAGGCATGGGCGGCCGGCGCCAGTCGGCCAAGCGACGCCGCAAGGCTGCGGCAGTCATCGTTCTCTGACGGGTGTCGCCGCCAGGGTGCGCAGCAGCGGCAGGGTGTCATCGAGGAGTGGATCGGCGCCGGGGCGCCCGTCGTCCCTCGCACCACTCTCCTTCTCTCGCGCTCGCCTGAGGACGTCGACGAGGTGAAGCGACAGCTTCCGGAGATCCGCTGGAACGTTCTGAAGGCCGTTCCAGGTGCGGATCTCGTCATCGAAGCGCCAAGTGCCGGACGTCCACGCCGTTCGCCCGACGAGAGGCCGCAGCCCAGCCGCAAACTCCGTTCGATCCTCGGCCCCGTTGACCCCGTGCAGGAACTCCATGGCGTAGCCCAGGGCGACGATGCCGGTCCCGTGCACCAAGCGCGAGCTCTTGGGCGTGTGACCGTCCCAGTCGGCCGCGAAGAGGTGCCGCACAGCGTGGAAGAACTCGCTGATCAGCCGGGTCCCGCGCTCGAGCAGGAGGGCATCGTCCCCGGCGTAGAGCCGCAGCGCGCCGTCGCTGATCGAGTTCATGATCAACTTCTGGAGCACCGTGTCGCGCACGATGCCGCGCGGGTTCGTCTGCTGACGGATCATGCCGCGCAGCGAGGAGTCCGGCCGGTAGTTGAGCGCCTCTGTCAGCAGGGCCGCTTGGCTGCGGCTGGACATGCGGGCCGGCAGATGGCCGAGGCGGGGAAGCAGTTCGTAGACGAGGGCCTTCGGGAGCGGCCGGGTCGAGTTGATGAGGATGAACTGGCGGTGCAATTCCTCAAGGCTGCTGCAGACGAAGCCCGAGACGAATACTTCGAAGTCGCGGTCGGCCAGCTTCGAAAGGGCCGTAAAGCGCTGCTGTCCGTCGACGATCCAGCCTACAGGTTCGGCACCCGTTGCGATCGTGATCCGTCCCCGTCCCGATGCTGTCCGCTCCAAAGCCACGCCCCCGAGGAAGCCTACGATGATCGCGTTCGGGAGGATGGCTTCCGGCTTCTCTAGGTAGTCCCTAATCTCGTTGATGTGGCCAGCAATCTGCGGACGCTGGAACCCGCTGAGTGCCCCCTCCTCGTTGCGCCCGGCCCGCTCGATGCGGGCGAAGCGGGCGATATCGCTCGCACGGGCTGCGAACGTGAAGACGGCGCACGCGTCGTTCTGCCGGGGCAGAATCACATCGTATACCAGGGCATCGGCCTGGCGGCGCGGCGAAGACTTTTCGACGTCCTCATTCCGCACGAGTGCGACGACCTTAGAGTTGGATGGACTCACGCGACGATCTCCGCACGAAACTCACTCAGGTGTCGGTGAAAGACATGAAGATTGTGCATGCCGCGCCGCTTGTTCCGGTTCGAGGAACGGAAGATCAGGGCCTCGACGCCGCCTTCGCGGCAGACCCGGCAGCCACAGCGCTCCCAAGGGCGATCCTCGAGGGTTCGGGCGTAGATCTGGCGCTGGCGCTGGAGGGCCTCGGCCTGACGCGCCGGTGAGATCTCCTCGTTCCAATTGAGGGTGTCCCAGTAGGCTATGACGCCGTCGAGCGCCTCCTCGACGCTGGCGTCTCCCGCGGCGAAACGGCGGACCCCCGCCAGCGCAGTGGCCTCGAGGCGCTGGATCGCCTCCTGATTGACGCTCCCCTTCAGCGCCTTGCGCTTGAGGTGGTTGTTCTCGATCGCCTGGGGAATCCGCAGCGCCGTGTAGAAAGTGAGATTGCCCGCATCGTCGCGGGCCCAGTAATTCTTGCGCGCGTCCTTGAACGCACGCACCAGCGGCGAGGTCGTATCGAAGCTCGCGACCCCGAAGCGCTCGAGGTCGGCGAGGTGCTCGATCTTGCCGAAGCCGAGGACGTGCAGGCGCACGCCCGTCGACATGGGCACCGCGTCGCGGATGGCAGCCAGCACCCGACGAATCTGCTCGATCTTCAGCGGAACGGTGCCGCCGACAGCGAGAGTCCCGTAGCCCATCCGCGCGAGGTCGGCGGCAGCCTGCGCCATGCTCGGAGCCGACCAACCCTGGACGACGCCCATCGGGGTGAAATCCCGTCCAAGGCGTCGCGCGCCGGCCAGGAACTCGCTGGCGTTCTGAAGCGTGAGGTCAAACCGGCGTCGGGTCGCCTCCGGCACCGTATCGCGGTTGCGTCCCGCCCCCTCGTCAAGGTCGAAAATGATGTGGTCGGGTGAGCAGCCATGGGTGAAGCCGCCGTCGCCATAGAACGTGAGCGTGTCCTCGGGCTTGTAGGGTGGCTCCGCCATCGCAGCGTACGAGAAGGCACCGCAATCGCCCATGACGATGCTCCCGGGGTAGCGCTCCTCGGGGTAGCGGAGGAAGCGGCGGGCGCCCTCGCGGCGGAACCGCATCATCTGGCTCTCGGAGTACTTGCCAGTGCGAAACGCGTCGCCGACGATCGCGCGGGAGACGAGGATGCCGTCGTAGGGCGCCTTTTCGAGGAACTCGTGCGGATACTGGTCCCCGCTGTGGCGCGTACGGTCGCGCGCGTTGCGGTCGGCAAGGAAGTCGAAGCCGGGATCGACGAGGTCGAGGGCGTCGGCGAAGACGAACCGCATCAGGCTACCGCCCTCGCGAAGGTGGCTTGGTGATCCAAGCGGGCGAGGTGGTCGGAGAGCGCCCGTACGTCGCGAGAGGTGTTCTCGACCTCATTCCATCCGAGACCGATCTCGGCCCAGTGACCCTCGGTCCAGTGGCAGTAGGGCGCGATGCGCCCGAGTGCCTCGCGGGCGAAGCGGCGCGGTTCGCCCGACCCGCCGGCCCGCGACATGATCCGATCCATGAGGCAGCCCATCGACAGCAGGCCCGCCGAGTGCATCAGCCTGCTGCGGCCTGGCGGCAGGCCCCAGGCTTCCGGGAACGTGTCGCGGACCGCCGACCAGAATGCGAGCAGGACGCGGTACATGGCGTCCGCGTCCGTCGGGCGGTCGCCGGAGCCCTTGTAGGGAGCGAGCGCGCCGAGTGGGCTGGAGATGGACGAACGGATCAGCGTCAGCAGAGCACTGTCGATCACGACACCGGCGCCCGCCGACGGGCGGCCCGGACCTCCGTTACCAGGATCCGATGGGCGCCGAACGATGCCGTGGAACGGCGACGCTGGGTCCATATTGAGTTGGTCACACAGGGCGCTCGGGACCCGACGTGGGGCGAGATCGCGTGGAAGGTCGCCCGCGATCTCCGGCAGGAGTTCATCGATGAGGCGGCTTGAAAGAGGCTTGGCCTTGTTGACGAGGATGAACTGCTGGCGATGCAGCGCGAGATCCTCGGAGGCGAACGCAACGACGGGGACGGGAAGCGCACGGTTGCGGGCCTGCGCCAAGGCCAAGCAGCGCTGCTGGCCATCGATGACCCAGGCTGCCTTCGGTTCACCCTCGGCAGATGGCTTCGGAAGATACAGCGTCCCCGCCTCCGCGGCGCGCACCTCGCCAGCGGGCTTCTCGCCGCGCGAGCGCACGAAACTGGCGCGTGGTGTGACGGCGAGCAGAACGGCGTTCGGGAAGAGCACGGATGGAGCGCTGTCCAGGAAGGCCGTGATCGATCGGACGTGGTCGCGGATCTCGCGACGCTGGAAGCCGCGTAATCCACCCCGATCGGCGTCACGGTGGATGCGGCTGATCTCGGCGACCTGGAGGAGGTCAGCACCCGGGAGGAAGAATGAGTACACGGCGACGCCGTCCGCCTGCATCGTGCGGAGCGCTCGCACCACGAGATGATCGTCCGCCGAACGCGACTTCAGACGACTGTCGCTCGAGAGTTTCGCCGAGGTCGCTCTTGTCATTGTGCTGCTCCCTTCGGTCCGGTCCGGGTTACCAAGCGGTAGAGGCGCGCGAAGCGAGATGCCTCGCAGGCGATCCCGTCCATGTCCCGGACCGCCCGCAACAGGTGGGAAGCACTCCGCGCGCGTGCGCCGGTCGATAGGTGCGCTGAGATGCGCTGCACGATGACCTCGTCGGTCGCGCGCGTGCGCTGGGACGGTGTCCCCGTCCGGACTGGCCCGAGCGCGGCATCGACCAAAGCGCGGTGCCCTTGGATATCTGTGGTGCCGGAACCTCTCGCTCGGTCGTCGGTGAGGAGGCCGACGAAGTGGCTCAGAGCCCTCTGGCAGAAGTCGCTGCGCACGCCCGGCACGAGATGATCTAGGCGATCATCGTAAGGTAGCAGTGCGGCGGTGCGGACGCGCTCCGGGAGGTGTGGCCCAAGCCCCATGCCCACGATCCTCAGGCGTGCCAAGCACGTCTCGTCGAGTGCCGCGAGGTCGTCGGCGAGAAGGCGTGCGTAAGGGTGAGAAAGGGCCACCAGGACTAGTCCCTCGCTCTGGAAGACTTCGTCGAGTGCGGTCGCATACGGGCCCTTCTGCAGCGCGCGCCACCAGGACGCGGGATCGAAGCCGCCGACGATGCGTCCGCGAACCGCGTCCGATCCCGCGACGCCGGTCACGGTCAACCCGTAGGCAGGTATGTCGCGGTCCGCACGCACGAGACCGAGACCCGCCGACGCAACGAAGAGATCGGCCCCTGCTTGGGCTGCCGCGCGGCCGGCGGCCCCAAAGCCACGGCCCCGGTAAAAATCGCTGGCCGCGATGCGTGTCGGGAGTTCGGATAGGCAAAGCCGCCACGCAGTTTCGAGGGCCGGCTGTGAGGCCTGTGGAAGGGAAACTGCGCGTGCGCTTTGGTCGGGTACGATGGATTTCCGAGCGGAGCACGGCGCTATGACTGCGGCGATCTGCGATGCCGCGATACGTGTCCGAGACGAAGGCCGCCGGGCGGCTTCGTCAAAAACTGCGAGCGGCATGATCACATTTGGTCCCGATGGGAGGAGCCAAACAGGCGGTGAAATGGCGGCACGCGGAGCGATCCCCTTCGTCGGACACAAGGATAGCCGTCGTTTGCGCGCGCAGCCAGTGGGAATGCCAGTCTGAGTCGGCCTTTTTATCGATCGAGCCGAACCGGGACCATGATCGCATCGTCGAAAGAGATAGCTGGTGCAGTTTCGTGCAGAGCGCATTCCGACCGGCGGTTATTAATTGTCACGCGACCCTGTGGCGGCGGTTGTGCCAGAGCGGTTCGCTGCGCGGCGCCTCGTGATCGTCGCACATGTTTGAAGCGCTCTTTCTGCCATCAAACTCATTGGCACAGGCAGGGCCATCCAGGCTTAGCGTAGGTGGATGGCTGGTAGATCGGGAGAGTATACCCAAAAGAGGCGTGGTCGTGAGACACGAAATGGCGTCTTATTAGGGTTGCTTTCGCGTTTTTGGGACGCTAGGTCGGCAAGGTCTAGATCCATCCGGGACGTTTCATGGCTCGCATCGGCTACGCCCGTGTCTCCACTACCGATCAGGACCTCGCGATCCAGCTCGAAACGCTCAAGGCCGCCGGGTGCGATCCGATCCGGGCGGAAAAGGCCTCCGGCACCTCGACCACCGGCCGGACCGAACTGTCGATCGTGCTGGACTTCATCGGCAAGGGCGACACCCTGGTGGTCACCCGCATCGATCGCCTCGCTCGCTCCATCGGTGACTTGCAGGACATCGTACGCACCCTGAAGGCCAAAGGCGCCATCCTGCAGGCGACCGAGCAGCCGATCGACACCGGCACGGCCGCCGGCAAGGCTTTCTTGGATATGTTGGGCGTGTTCGCCGAGTTCGAGACCAACCTTCGCCGCGAGCGCCAGATGGAGGGAATCGCCAAGGCCAAGGCCGCCGGCATCTACAAGGGGCGGCGCCCTTCGATCGACCCTGCCACGGTTCGTGCTCTCAAGGCCGAGGGGGTGGGGCCTGCCGAGATCGCGCGCCGCCTCGGCATCGCCCGGGCCAGCGTCTATCGCACACTCGGCACGAGCGGTCCTGGTGACACGACCGAGGCAGAACCGTAAGGGCGCGATAGATTTCGCCAGTTACGATCATTCAGAATGTTTGTGCCGAGATATGCCTGTTTCAGGAGCTGCTTTTCTCTGCGAATTTGATCCTTCAAGGAAAGTAGCAAAGATACTGCGTGCTTGAAGTCGCGATCTGCTGGCGTCGTAGCTTGTTTCCACCCATCGATCGCTCGTTTGACTCGACGATGAAGTTGGCTTGCGTCGGTTGCGCTCAAAGGCTCATTGAGATTGTAGTCGGCATCTTCGCGTTTGGCGATAGCATCGAGGTAAGCAGTCGCTAGTTGCTGAACGAACGCAGGCGTCGCAATCGGGCTTGATGTATTTCCGGGTCCAAGAAACAAGTTTTCGACAGATTTGTCGATATGCGCGCCCTTGAGCTTTCCAAAGGCCGTCGTCAATCCTGTATGGCTGAAAGTTCTAATGAAGACCCGCCGCCGTTGCTTCAAGTCGTTAGTGCTGCCTACAAGGCGCAGGGCGGTTTCATCCAAACAAAAATGAAACAGCGCGTAGTAAGTTGTGGAGATGCTGCGTCTGACGTAAGCAGCTTTCAACGGTCCTCGCTGGCCTGTTTTCCTTCGAATGAGGCGCTTCGAGGTGGTCAAAAGATCATCAGAAAAAGAAGACATTATGGTTCGGAAAAACGGATGCTGGGAAAGCGATCGTCTTGACTCGTAATCGCGCTTTCAATGGATGATGTAATTGCATCCACGTCGTCTTCCGACAGGTCGTCAAGATTTCTGAAATGGACAACAATTCTGATGAAATTTCCATCGTCATTGTAGTCACTTGAGTCCACATCTGCTCCTGTGAACAGATCGGAGTGTCTAGATCTGCTAATGGCGCCGCTAACTATATTGCGGATCTGTTCGGCTGCGGCATGTTTCATCGAAGCTAAGGTCCGGTTCTCGTACCCGCCGATGTTCCTCTCAATCGGCACCGATCCCTAAGGTATATATCATTCTGGATCGAAAGCGACATCTCGCTTCAATGGTGCGGCCTCCCCCTGGGCGCGTCCCTTCGGGACCGTGTCCTACTCGCCGCTTGCGGCGGCTCCCCGAACCCCTTGCGGGTTTCGGCCCTGCGGGTGACGGCCACATCGCGCGGCCCACGGGAAGGGGAGCGATCCCTTCTGCCGAGTTCGAGACCAATCGGAGCCGTGACCGCCAGATGGAGGAATCGACAACCTAAATGCCGTATTCCTACGAGAGCGGGTAGGGGCCGAGGAACAGGTCGCCCAGCGCCCGGCGACGCAGGTAGGTCAGGCGGCGCCGCCGGATATGCTCGGGCCGGTCGTGGATCAGGTGGCAGCGCTGGCACCAGGCGG
The DNA here is from genome assembly GCF_003254375.1 of Methylobacterium sp. XJLW. Classification (NCBI taxonomy): domain Bacteria; kingdom Pseudomonadati; phylum Pseudomonadota; class Alphaproteobacteria; order Hyphomicrobiales; family Methylobacteriaceae; genus Methylobacterium; species Methylobacterium sp. XJLW. The sequence continues at coordinate 45,728 of NZ_CP017427.1, forward strand.
CGAGATCCGCATCGCCGTTGCGGCTGGTGTCATGCTCGCGATGGCAGGTCGCCAGGATCGGGATGGTCAGCCGGGCCGTCGCAAGGGCCGCGACGCCGGGTTCGCGGCGCAGAAGCCGGCCGCGTCCGGAGCGCCAGCCACCGGCCTCCGCGTCGTACCAGGTGCCCTCGTCGAGGCAGACGATCACATGGCCGTGCGGGCGCCTGCAGGCCTCGCAGCGCCCGCCGGCCCGGCCGAAGCGGATCACCGCCGAAAGCTGCGGCCAGTCGATCGGGTAGAAGTGGCGGTGTTCGGGACGGATCGGCACGATGCGGCCACGCTAGCATGGCCCGTTGAACGGCGAATCCCCCCTTCGACACATCGATGGCGATGTAGCCTCTACGATCCGAGCGCCCTGATCGGCACGCCCCCCGGCTTCGCGGCCGGCCCAGCGCAGGAGTCAGAGGATCGCCCAGGGGAGGCGACGGGCTTTTGGATCGGAGAGAGGCTCCGGCGCCCGTCGCGAAAGCTCCGCCGATGCCCCGCCTCCTGATCCTCGCCTGCTCGGCGACCAAGCGCCCCGAGCCCGATCGCATCCCGGCATTCGCACGCTACGATGGCCCGCTCTGGCGCACCCTGCGCGCTGCCGATCCGGACGGCCGGCGCGCCAGGGTGGCCTTCCTCTCGGCCCATTACGGCTTTCGCGATGCGGCGACCCCGATCGCCGACTACGACGCGCGGCTGACGCGGGACCTCGCCGACCGGATGATCGCCGGCGGCGTGACCACGCGCTGGCCCAGGCCCCCGTCGCCCCGTCGGCCCGACACCTGTGGGATCCACGCCGGCGCCGAGATCGCCGGGCTGGTCCGGCACGGTGCCGAGCCCTTCGCGGATGTCGCGCTGGTCGGCGGGCGGCTCTACGTGGAGGTGATGCACGCTCTCGTGCGCGGCTTCGTCGAGATGGGCTGCGTGCGGCGCGACGCCCGCGTCAGCGTCATCAACGGGCCGATCGGCCGGATGCGCCAGGACCTGCGGGCCTGGCTGTGCGAGGCGAACGGGCCGGCCGGAGGCCGGCCGTGACCGGGCGCCTGGGGCACAACGGTGGACCGGCCCTCGACCAGCCGGCCGACACCCGCTCCGGCCGGTGCAAGCACTGCCGGCACTGGAAGGCCCCGTCCGACGAGGAGCAGCGGGCCTACGAGTGGTTCCATCTTGGCCTGTCGCGCCGCCGCGTCCGCCGGCCGACCGGCGCCTGCGACCGCGTCCTGATCGGGAACAACCCCAGGCCGGCCTTCTCGGCCACCTCGGGCGAGTTCGGCTGCGGGAATTTCGAGGCCGCGCTGCTTCCGCCGATGCCGAAGGGCGGCGGCTTCGTCACGATCTGGCAGGGCGGGCGCGTCGTCTGGGAGGGCCACGAGGAGGCGATCCCGGCCCGCTTCCTCCAGGAGGATCTCGACCTGTGACAATCCAGAGGGCGACGATCCATAAATTCTGAGTTATATGTATAACCTGAAAACTCAGGAGGACACACCATGCCGGACAAGTCCGTCACGACGGCCGAGTTTCTCCGCCACTTCGGCCGCTACCACGATGAGGCGCGCCTGGCGCCGCTGACCCTGACCAAGCACGGCCGGCCGTCCCTGGTCGTGCTCTCGGCCGACACCTACCGGCAACTGACCGAGCAGGCCGACCCGCGCCGGGCCTATGCCGCGGGGGAGACGCCGCCGGAGCTGGCGCACCTCATCCTGGCCGAGCTCGACCGCCAGTCGGCCGAGCACGGAGGCGACTAGGATGGCGAACCCCTTCCCGTCGGGCTCGGTCATCACCTACCCCTACCTGTGGCGATGGCAGCGCGAGGAGGGCCGTTTCAACGCGCCCAAGGACCGCCCGACCTGCCTCGCCATCACCATCCCGGATCGGGCTCAGGGGCTGACCCACCTCGTCCTGCTGGCCATCTCGGGAACCCCGCCGGGCGAGGAGCAGGTCGCTCTCGAAATCCCGGTGCTCGAGCTGCGCCGGGCCGGCCTGTCGACGCTCAAGCGCGGCTGGATCACGGTCAGCGAGTACAATTACGACGTCGCCGAGCGATCCTTCCACTTCGACCCGAACCAGACCGCACGGGGCTCGTTCGGTCCCGGGTTCATGAACCAGATCCGGGCCGCGATCCGCCCGCTCTTCACCGCTGCGCAGGGCCGGATCGATCGGACCCGGTGACAGAACATTGCTATGATATTGATATCATGGCGATGTTGGGTTCTGCTGGCAGGTTGGCCGGCGGTACGATCGGGGTCACCGTCAGCCTGGATCAGCGCACCCCCGACGATGCGCCGGCCCTGTTCTCTTGGCGTCCGCGCGCGCCCCGCCTATGCGAGGAACCATGACGCTGTCGGACCGTCTCGACCATCTGCCCGAACGCAAGCGCCGCGAGCTTCAGGACGCGGCCCGGATCCTGTTCGAGGAATTCGAGGCCGCCCAGAAGGGCAAGCTCTCCGACAAATACAAGGGTGGGCGCATCCTCAAGCTGATCCTGTTCGGCTCGCATGCCCGCGGCGACTGGGTCGACGACCACAAGACCGGCTACCACTCGGATTACGACCTGCTCGTCGTGGTCGAGACCGAGCGGTTCACCGACCACCACGATTTCTGGGAGCGGGCCGAGGAGCGGTTGCTGCGCGAGCTGACCGTGACGCGCCGCCTCAGGACGCAGGTCAGCTTCATCGTCCATTCGATCCACGACCTGAACGACCAGCTCGCCTATGGCCGCCCTTTCTTCGTGGACATCGCCCGGGACGGGATCGTGCTCTACGAGGTCGAGGGCTTTCCGCTCGCCTCGCCGAAGCCGCTTTCGACAGCGGAGGTGCACGCCGAGGCGGAACGGCATTTCCAGCATTGGTTTTCAAAGGCTGCACAGCGCTTTGATCTGGCGCAGGAAGCCGTGAATCGAGGATACGACAAGGAAGCCGCCTTCGATCTGCATCAAACCACCGAACGACTCTATCACTGTATCCTGCTCGTGCTGACGCTCTACAGCCCGAAGCTGCACCGCCTGAACCGCCTGCGGTCGCTGGCCGAGGGCGTGGACACCCGGCTGATCGCGGCATGGCCGCGCGATACGCGGTTCGCCCGGCGCTGCTTTGCCCGGCTCGACGCTACGTCGATGCCCGCTACTCCCCGCACTACGAGATCACCGGCGAGGAGCTGGCCTGGCTGGTGGAGCGGATCGGAGTCCTCCGCGAGATCGTCGCCGCGATCTGTGCGGAAAAGCTCGACGCTCATCGGACCCGCGCGTCGGACGTCTGAGCGGAAACGGTACGAGCACCGCGCATGAGGGGCTCCGCGCGCGCCAGGTTGAGATGCGCGAGCGCCGAACGCCATGGTCGGGGCCCGGGTCGTCGGAGCCCATGACAGCATACCGCTATGATATTGATATCATGTCGATGTCGGGCCCGGCCGGCGTGGGTCGACCCCGCTCTCTCGCAGCAACCCCGATAGGCCGTCGCGGCCTTCCACGATCAACCCTCAAGGGGTCCGCTCCGCAAGCGGGCGGCCGCTCCCGGCTACGCCTCTCGCGGTGATCGCGGCCTCTCCCGGCCTCCTGGGGCGCTGTCGAGCGGGGATCGCCCCCGCTCCCTCAGGAGCCCGACCCCATGGCGACCGATCTCAGCCTCGCGAACCGCTACGCCCACAGCCTCTCGCTCTCCCTGATGGTCCCGGTCACCGTCTTCCGCTCCGAGGCCGGCTACGCCGTCGTCACCTCGGACGAGTTCGAGGGCGATCCCGCCAGCGTCGTTACCGAGTTCGATCCCTACGAGGCGTGAGCCTCGCTCCGGGGCAGGTCACGATCTGCCTCAGTCATGAACGGCGGTGCGGAGGGGGCATCCCGACCATCCTTGTATGGACGGTCTCCGTCAGTGCGTATATACACGCTCTGTATGGACGGGGAGAGGTATCATGCTCAGCATCCGGGACGAGGAGGTCCGCACCCTTGCCGAGGTGGTGATGAAGCGGTGCGGCGCGCCTACTCTCACCGCCGCCATCAAACTCGCCTTGCAGCATGAGATCAAGCGCGCCGACGAGGCCCTGCCCTTGATCGATCGCGTTGCCGCGCTCCGGGCCGAGGCCCTGGCGAAGGCGGATCGGCCGCCCGCTGCCCCTCTGAGCGACGCCGAGCGCGACGCGATGTGGACGCGCTGATCGGTGTTCATCGACACCTCCGCCGTCGTTGCCATCCTGGCCGATGAGCCCGAGGCGGCGGCCTTCCTCGCCTGCATCGAGGCCAGCAAGCATCGGGAGACCGGCGCGCATGTCCGTCTCGAGGCGACGATCAACCTCGCGCGCATCCTCGGCCTCCCGGTCCCGGTCGCGCAGGATCTGTACGACGCCTTCCTGGCCACGGCCGGGATCACGGTGGTGTCGATCAGCGATGCCGTTGCCCGGCGGGCGGTGGCTGCCTTCGAGACCTACGGCAAGGGCCGGGGCCATCCGGCACAACTCAACTTCGCCGACTGCCTGTCCTACGCCTGCGCCGCGTCTTACCGGACTCCAATCCTGTTCAAGGGTCGAGACTTCACCCACACGGATCTGAAGATCGCCCTGTAGCGGCATCCCGCCGACCGACAAGCGCGGAGTGGGCGTGTTGGGGGCCGATTCCCCCCCTCCGGGCGACACGGTCGCGAGAGTCGGTCTGCGGGTGGAACTCGCGGAGCGTCCTTCGCGGGATGGCGAAACCGAGTGGCCAGGGTTCTCCTTGCGTACCGGCACAAGGCCGCGGCCCAGGGGCCTCTTGGATGGGCGTGTCTATCCGGGGCGCCCGGGACCACCGCAACGGCGGGGGCCGGGTTTCTTCCCCGCCGCCTGACGGCGGCTCCTCGCGGAGCAACAAACCCGTCCCCCGCCGTCCTCCGCTGCGCTGCGGCCTGCACACAGGTGCGGCGCCGGGCACCTCCGGCTCACCGACCGCCATCGAGGCCACGCGGGCGCGGCCGAGAGCACTGGAACGAGGATCATGACCATGGCGACCATCGGCAGCTTCACCCGGACCGAGACCGGCTTCACCGGCAGCATCACCACCCTGACGATCCAGGCCACCAAGGTCGCGATCGTCGAGGAGAGCCGCGGCGGCGAGAACGCGCCGACCCACCGGATCTTCCTCGGCAAGGCCGAGATCGGCGCCGGCTGGGCCAAGCGCTCGAACGAGGGGCGGGACTACATCTCGCTCAAGATCGACGACCCGAGCCTGCCGGCGCCACTCTTCGCCGGGCTCTTTGCGGAGGAGGACGGCCGGACCCACTCGGTGATCTGGAGCCGCTCCACCGCCGGGTCCAATCAGCGCTCCAAGGGCCGCTCGAACGACCGCAGCCGCCGGGGCTGAGCCCGGCTCTCGCCGCCCCGCCGTTCGGCGGGGCGGGCTTCCGCGCCCGACCCAACCCTAACGTCAGGACCGCCATTGGAGCTTCCCAGGAGTGGACATTCACAGGCTGCCCGGTAACTCCGTTTGCAGGGGTGTGAGCCACTCATGATTAGGGTGCAGATTATTCAACCAGATAACCAGTTTCTCTTTCTCGCCGGCAGAAAATTTAGGTAGACAGAGTTCGAAATCAGCCTGATCTTTATCTCGACAGTGCTTGGCCTTGAATAGTACTACAATCTCTGGAGCAAGATATGGGATACCTTCTTCACTTACGCGAACAGCGTCAGAACGCGCCATCTTTATAGTCTCGTTGCGCTTATAGACCCATAGGTTGGGCGTGCCTTGCTCAATCATGAGGTCGACCCGCCAAACACCTCGCCGCTTGTCCGCACCCCAAACCTGCCAAACATCGCTCGGCACAGGGACTGTTGGCGATAAATATTCGATTTCTCCGTCTTTTGCTGTGAAAAAATCTAATTCATGTAAGATGTTGCGGAAATGATCCGCGTCATGGCGAAGAACAGCAAACTCTAAGTCTTCATGTACGCGCGTTCGCTTACCATGCCATATGTCGAGAGCCCATCCACCCGCGACGTACCATGGGACAATCGCCCCTCGCAGACGCTGAGCTAGTTCGTGGGGTGACCATGCATCCCAAGCGTTCTCGTCGGGAGGATTCATTGAATTATCCGTATACTAGTCATAGTCATGCGTATGAAGGCGGACCCTGCAAAAGTATCGGCTATGGGTCATAATTAGCTCCTGCGGCTATATCGGCTTCGATGCATCCGACGTCCAGAAGCAGGCGGACAGAAATCCACCCAACCCAGTCATCTGAACCGCCTCAGCGCGGACGATCCATAGGAGGAGCTTCGGAACAGATCGCCCCAGAGTGAGAGTGAGCCGAGGCGGGATGACGGGAAATCAGGCTGGAGAGAGACTCCGGTGCCCGTCGCGAAAGCTAAGCCGATGGCCCGCCGCCCGTCCTCGTCCCGCAAGCCCGCCGCCCGTACCGAGGCTGCTCCAGTCCCGCGCGTCGACCTCTACCAGCGGATCACCGACACGATCATCGCCCAGCTCGAACAGGGCCGAGTGCCGTGGGTGCAGCCGTGGGGCGACTTGCCCGGTGCCGCCGCCGTCGGCATGCCGCGCAACGCGGCGACGAACCGGGCGTATTCCGGCATCAATGTCATGCTGCTCTGGTCGAGCGGCATGGCCGTCGGCTACCCGACCCAGCGCTGGCTTACTTTCAAGCAGGCGCTCGGCCTCGGGGGCTGCGTCCGCCGGGGCGAGAAGGGCACGCCGGTCGTCTACGCCGACCGCTTCACCCCCGAGCAGGAACGGCAGCGCGCCCAGCGCGAGGGCGAGGAGGCGCGCTCGATCGCCTTCCTGAAGCAGTACTGGGTGTTCAATGCTGCGCAGTGCGACGGCTTGCCGGAGGATCTCTACGTCCCGCCGCCGCCACGCGAGGACCTGATCGAGCCGCGCTTCCGCGCGCTGATGGGGGCGAGCGGCCTGACCATCCATCTCGGCGGGCAGATGGCGTGCTACCGCCCGGCCGACGACACCATCATCCTGCCGCCGCCGCAGGCGTTCCACGAGCCGGTGAATTTCCACAGGACCGCGGCGCACGAGATGTCCCACGCGACGGGCGCCGCCCACCGGCTCGCCCGCGACTTCACCGGCCGCTACGGCAGCGAAGGGTATGCTCGCGAGGAGTTGGTGGCCGAGATCTCGGCAGCTTACGTCTGCGCCAGCCTCGGCATCGTGCCCACCGTGCGCCACGCCGACTACATCGCCTCGTGGCTGGAGGTGCTGCGCTCCGATCCCCGCGCCATCGTCCAGGCCGCAGGGCTGGCCAGCCGCTCTGCCGACTGGCTGCTCGGCCACCTGCCGGTCGATCTGGCCCTCGGTGACGGCGGGGACGGGGGCGGCTCCGAGAGCGAGGATTCCCCAGCCTCGGCCGAGCGAGAGGCGGCCTGATGCGGTTCAAGCCCTGGCCCCGGCCGACGCCCTACGAGGACACGCCGCGCAAACGCGCGGCCTACCGGCGGAAACAGGAGCGCGAGCAGGCGGCCCTGCCGCTGTTCGCCCCGGCCATCGCCGAGCGCCAGCTCGAGGTGGCCGAGGAGATGGTCCGCCGCACCGGGCAGTGGGAGCGCCAGCAGCAGGAGGGACGCCGACAGCGGGCGCAGGCCTGGCGCCGGGTGCGCGCCCGCCTGTTCAACCTCGCCGCCGACCGGCGCCGCGCGATCCGGGCGCTCTGGCGGATCTGCCCGTATCCGGCCGATCCGAGCTACTTCGGCACCCTGCTCCACGAGATCGCGACCGGGCGGATCGATCCGGCGCGGCCTCCGTGGGGCGGCCGGCACACGCTCACCCCCCCGGACGACGCCGAACCCTGCGAGCTTCGCGGAGGCGTTCCGGCAGATCGGCCAGCGCACGGTGGGTGGAGGCCCGAAGACGGTGGGCGCCGACGAGCGCCTGTTCTGCGGCAATCTGGGGTCCGGGATCCTGTTTCTGACCTCGCGCGTGCGGTTGATCGAGCCGAACGAGAGCTTCTACACCGCGTCGAACCATCGCCTGCGCGACAGCCATGTCGGGAGCAGTGGGCATTGGGTCGACATCGCGGTGCGCGGCCCCTGCTCGGATGAGGATCTCCGCCGGATCGCCCGCCTGGCCCGGGCGGCCGACACCCGGCCGGTCGCCGTCCGGCGGATCGATCCGCTGGCCGGTCTGTCCGGACGGGAGGTTGCACGATGATCGAGGCGACGTCACGCTACCGCGCTACACCACGGCCCTCGTGCAGAGGGGGGGTGATGCACCGGGCATCATCTCCGCGCTGTCGTCGTGGGATCGCTCTCCGACCAGGAACGCGAGGTAGCTGCTCAGGTCGAGGAACCGATCGCATCCGCCGCCGTAGAACGCGCAGACGGCCGGCTCCACGGTGTCGGTGCACCAGACCAGGTAGGTGGCATCGCCCCTGGCCGCGTCGAGGCCGTACAGCGCGATCCGGGACGGCCCGACCGGCACCGGGAAGGCGTCCGACATCGTTGCGACGTGGCCGACGTGCCAGGGGCGATCACGCACGAGAGCCGTGGTTGCCGCGATCTGCGCGAGCCCCGGCCAGGTCTGGCCGAACGCCGCCCTGTCCCAGGCGCCGGCATAGGCGAAGCGCGCCGTCAGCATCGGGCTGAGCGGCATCGTCGTCTCCGGGGCGAGGGTGGCGATGTCGGCGCCGGGGGCGGATGGCCCCTCCAGCGATTGCCGGACATCGTCCTTGTCGTTCAGGCGCCAGAGCAGATGCAGCAACTCCGCGACGTCATGGGCCATGGGCGTTCTCCCGTTGCATGCCTCCCGGACGGCCGTGGCGACCTCTCGGGCCTTCCGGCTCCCGGCCCTCGCCCGGCGCGTCCCCTCGGACCGGGGGCTATCGCCAGCGGTCGCTGGTGCTCACACCGATCTCCCGGCCCTCGAGGCGGGCCAGTTCGATCGCGACCCGTGTCCAGAACCAGACCCGCCGTCCGTGCGGGCGCCGCGCCCGATCGCGGGCGAGATAGTAGGCCTGCCCGCCATGGCGGCGGTGCATGACGCGAGCTCGCGCCCGCACGCGGGCCCATCGCCGTGCTCGTCGCCGCAGCAGGCACATGGCGGGTCACGGCGAGGTCGGATCGGCGCCCCACGGGCCCGAGCCGAGCTGCGCGCGTGTCGCCAGACCCTTCGGCAGGTAGCCGAGCCCGTGCAGCAGATCGCGCAGGGTGTTGCGATGCAGGTTCAAGGCGTCGTGCGCGGCCCGCCGTTCGCGTTCGCCGGCCTCGCCTTCGATCCGCCCAGCCTGTTCACAGCGGATCAGGGCGGCGAGATAGTCGCGGTGGGCCGCGACGGTGTGCCGTTCCAAGTCGTCGACGAGTTCGATCGAGCGCGACATGGCTCGCTTCCCCGGAGGGCCCGTGTCCGCGGTACGCCCCCGCAAACGAGCCTCGACCACCCACAGCCGGGGAGTTGGAAAACCGCAACAGAACGGCTCCTGCGACCTTTAGCACCGGGGCGCCTGGACATACGTCGCAGGCTCCCCGACCCGAAGGGTCAAGGAAGTGGCGCCGTAACGGCCGGCGCCAAACCGTCTGTTGAGGGGTTTCCACACCCCAGGGCAGCGCGTACCGCCCCACGCGGATCATAGGCGTGCGCTCGCCCTCAATCCAGCGGATCTGTGCCGGGCAACGGCGGCCCTGAGACCGCACGGAAGAGTCAGAGAGGAGCTTTGCCGCCTCGAGCGATCGTCAGGTTGGGGAGAGGCTCCTCGTCCCACAATCCCCGACCATACCGAAGACGCAGCTTCGGCCCCCCGAGTGAGAGGAGGCCCCTTGGCCCGTGCAGGATCGCCGCTCCCGGTGGCCTGCGCGGCGAAGGAGCGAGCACCATGGGCGAATACGTGATGACCACCGTGACCATCGGCGGGCCCCGAGGCGGTCGAGGCGCTGATCGCGGCGGCGGCCGCCTACTTCGCCGAGGCCGACCCCCTCGTGCGGGAGGCCCTGGCCGAGGGGGGCAGCGTGGTCTTCGAAGATCTGCAGGATTGCGGTCGGACCCCTGGCCTGGACGCATTCTGCCGTGTGCACGGCCTGTCCTACCACGCCGCCTGGGTGGCCCGGGTGGGCCAGTTCGAGGCCGGATTGGAATACTGGCAGCCCGGCATGGCCGAGCCCGTCGAGGAAGCCGCCGACGAGGGCGGCGAGCCGATGATCACCCTGGCGGCCCTCCGGCGCTGCCAGGATGCCGGCAAAACCGTTTCCGACATCCTGGCACGGCTGGAGCAGGCCGTGGCTGACGCCATGCCACCACTGACCCTGGTCGGGGCTGCCGGCGCTGCCCCGCAGGCCGCCGCCTGATCCGGCGACCTTCGATCCGTCGTCCCCCTTCCGGAGTCAGAGGGGGGCTTCGCCTGCGTGAGGGTTTCGAGGCTACGAGGTGCCCGTCGGCGGCCGCCGCGACACCTACCGGGGCGACATGCCTGTGCCGACGCTCAATCGACGCAGAAGCCTCTGCGCATCTGCCGATGTCCAGATCATCCCGCCGCGCGGTTTTCGCACGGCGCGGCGTGTCAACTCGGCCGCGACGGTCTGGGCGCTGCGGCCCTGGTGGCGCATGATGGCTTCAAGCAGCGGTTCGAGGCCGGTCATGTAGCGATGCGCGCGGGCGGTCGCAGCGCGACGCCCGGCATCGCCGCAGCGTTGGCGGCCCTCGTCGACGCCCGATGTCGGTTTCGCGCTTTTACCCGAAGCATGCGCGACGTTCGCTGAGCGGGGATGCTGCATCAGAACCGCCCGGCGACCGTGAGGCGCACGGCCGTCGGCTCCACGGGGTGGAACACGCGATCCATCAGCCCCTCGGCCGGCTCGCCGGGCAGGCGTGACACGTAGGCGTAGGTGATCTGGTCTGACTTGCTGTTCGTCAGATTCAGCACGTCCAGGGAGACGCTCACCCCATTGTCGAAGGCGTAGCCGATCCGGCCGTTGAGCAGCGCAGTCGGGCGCGAGCGGATGGAGTTGTCCTCGATCAGCGGCCGCGGGCCGAAGTAACGGAAGCGAAGAGAGCCGAACCAGCCGAGCGGCTCGCCGAAAGTGATGCCTGCCGAAGCGATGGTGGTCGGCGCCTCCGGCACCCGGTTTCCGACGGGGTCGTAGTTCGAGAACCGGGCATTGGTGATCGTAAGGTCGCCCTCCAGCCGCAGCCAGGGCGTCACCGCGTAGTGATTGCTCCACTCGACGCCGAAGCGCCGGGTCGGGCGGCTCGGCTCCGTGGTGCCGGTATCGCCCTGGAACAGGTTCTCCGAGGCGAAGTCGAGCCGGAACAGGGCGAGGCTCGTTTCCAGCCCGGCGATGGACCGGTTGCGCAGACCGATCTCGTAACCTGTGGATGGCACGAGGAAGGGTGAGCGGGTGGTGTTGAACAGCGAACTCGTCGGATCGACGGTCGCGGTCACGCCGCGCACGTCGTTCGAGTGGAAGCCACCGCCGTAGTTCACGTAAAGCTCGGTGTCGGACCATGGCCCCAGCGTCAGCCCGAGCTTTGGATTGACGATGCCGTCGCGCGCCCGACCCGAATTGGCCGGCGTATCCGAGGCGACGCGAGCGTAGTAGCCGTCGGCACGGAAGCCGACGCTTGTGCGCAGCCAGTCGGTCCAGCGCACGCGGTTGTCGAAGTAGAATGCCCCGCTCGTCTCCATCACGCGGTCGTCGAGGATGCCCGAGCGGTATTGGCGGTTCGTGGTGTTGAACAGCCCGACGCGGATCGAGTCGGTGCGGGTCTGAACACCGATCTCGTTCTCCATCGGCAACCCGAACAGATCGCCCTGGAAAATATGCAGGGCTTCCCCGCCACCGACGATGCGCTGGTCGAGCTGATGGAACTGATCGCCGTTGACGGGATCGTTGAGGAAATAAGTGAAATCGTTGAACAGGTTGAGCTGAGAGCGGATGACGTAGGCCGAGGCCCGCGTCACCCCGGTGTCGTCCGTGGCGCTGAACCGTCCCGACAGGGAGAACCGCGAGGTGTCGCCGCCATCGCTCGGGTTGATCGTGCCGTAGCGGCCGATCAATCCTTCGGACACCGCACGCTCGGGGATCTGGTTGGTGGCCGTCCAGCGTGCTGCGTAGGCCATGCCGGTGATCGATAGGCCGTCCAGTGCCGTGCCCTGGCTATATCGGGCGACGGTGCTGATCTTGCGCAGGGCGTCCGGGACGACCCATGGTCCGTCATAGACCTGGGCGTCCGCGGCGACCAGAAGGTTGCCCTCGGCCAGGGGAGCCGATGCGATGCTGAGGGCCCGCTTGTAGCCGAAGCTCCCGATGGAGGTCAGCGCAAGGTTCTTCTGGACGGTATCGAGATAGTCGATCCGTACCGAGCCGGCCGCAGCGAAGTCACCGTCACGGACGAAGTATGGCCCCTTGTGAAACTCTACCGCGCCGACGAGTTCGGGGATCAGGAAGTTGATGTCCGCGTAGCCCTGTGCATGCGCGTTCGTCCGCATGTTGACTGGCATGCCGTCCACCGTGATGGCGATGTCGCTGCCATGGTCGAGGTTGAACCCGCGCAGGAAGAACTGGTTGGCTTTCCCCTCCCCGGAATGCTGGGTGACGATGAGACCGGGGACCTCCTCCAGCACCTCGCCGGGCCGGGTGACCGGCCGGCTATTGAGCTGAGCACCGGTGATGATGCCGGCGCTGGCCGAGTCGACGGTGAGGAGCGAGCCACCGATCCCGGTGACGCCACCGACGTAGCCGGCGCTCGCGGAAGGCCCGCCCTGCGGTGTCGCGGCCCTCTTTTCAGGGGTGACCGAGATTTCCTCCAGCAAGATATCGGAGCTCGAGGCCGCCCGCGAAGGGGGATCCTGGGCAGCGACGACGGTCGACAGCGCAGTCAGGCTGCAGCCGGATAGTGCGATCAGGGCGCGAAACGAAGAACGGGACACGGGGCCTCGAGGGCAGCGGTGGCACGTCACCGCGAACGAAGTCGCCGCGCTTGGCCATGGCCAAGCGCTCCGACACTCGTCAGGTACCCCCGCCCGACGCGTTTCGCGTGTGACCACGGCTGACGGCAGGTCTCCTGGCTTGCGGGTCATCGCCCCTGCACCGTCTTCCCGGATGACATGCATCCAGTGACGCGGTGGTGCTGGGCTCGCCGCTTACAGTTGCGGGGGCAGCCACGGCCTCGGGTTCCCCCTCACCGTGTTCCCTTTTGATCCCCGAGGGGAACCGTCGCGCAGAACCTTGCATCCGGCTTCCGCCGACCGTCAAGTCGCGATGCCGGGTTTACGTTTGGACTTTGGGTCTTATTCCCCCACATCCCTCCATGATTCTTCATGTGTGCCAGAGAGGTGACACGAGCCCGCCGTCACTTCGAGGCCCGGATCGCCGCCGCCGGTCAAAGAGGGGAGGATCGATGCAATTGAAATACGCTCGTGATCTGCGATCGTGGCGTGGAGAGGAAATATCGTCTTCAACGGTCATGGTCGTTCGCGGCCCTCGCCCGGGTGTGGACCTTCACGCGAAGAGTGTTGCCATCCTCGCCAACACGTCGTCCATGATCGCTGCGGGTAAGCTCTCGACTCTCCGGCCGTTGCGTGCATTCAGGTCGAGAACACGCGGTTGATCGCAGCGCACGACCCCTGTGGTCCTGGTCCCGGTCAGCGACACGGCAAAGCCGATCCGGCGGGCGAAGTCGCCGCCATTCGTGATCGGAGCAACGATCGGCAGGTTGGTCGCACGGTTGAACTCGTCGGGCGAGACGATGACGACCGGCCGGTGCCCGCGCTGTTCCCGACCTTGGGTCGGTTCAAGGTCGACCATGTAGACATCACCGCGCTTCATAGCGGCTCATCGCCGATGGCCGGGGCATCCACCCATTCGCGCTCCTCGGGTGGCTGTGGCTGAGAGTAGTCGGAGGCGGCCAGCAACTCAGCCATCGTGTAGCGAGGCCGGGCCTGCGGCTCGACCACCAGCCGGCCATTGTCGACGGTGAGGCCAACCTTGGCGCCAGCCGTCAGGTGCAGAACGTCGAGCAGCGCCGGCGGCACGGCCAACATGATCGATCCGCCGACCTTGCGGAGGTTGGTGGTATGCATGAAAGAGCCTCGGTTATTATATGAAGATATAACTTGGGCGCTGCCATGTTCAAGCCCGAAGGAGATCGACCACCGGAGTCAAGGGCTGGCGATCGGTCGCAAGGTGCGTCGGCTTTGGATGCCCCCGCTACACCACGACCCTGGTGCCGAGGCGACCGTCGGCTGATCCGGCCCGGCCTGGTCCCACGGAGCCCTTGCAGAGTCAGAGGGGGGCTTCGCCTTCGTGAGGGTTTCGAGGTCGGGAAGAGAGCCCGGCCGCCCGCACACAGGGACGATGCCACCATGACCAGCCCGAAGGCCACGCCGAAGAGCACCCCGAAGACCGCTGCCAGCACCGCCGCCAAGATCGTGCTGACTGAGGCGATTGCGATCCCGTTCGACAAGCTCAGCTTGAGCCAGGCGAACGTACGCCGGATTGCTCAGGGGATGAGCATCGAGGACCTGGCCGAGGATATCGCCCGGCGCGGCCTGCTCCAGTCCTTGAGCGTGCGCCCGATCCTCGACGGGGCGGGCCAGGAGACCGGGCGCTACGAGGTGCCCGCCGGCGGCCGGCGTTTCCGCGCCCTGGAACATCTCGTGAAGACCCGGCGCATTGCAAAGGGTGTCAAGGTGCCCTGCATCGTCCGCCCGGCCGACAGCGCGATTAGCGCGACCGAGGACTCGATCGCCGAGAACGCCATGCGCGAGGCCCTGCATCCGCTCGACCAGTTCCGGGCGTTCAAGGCGCTGGCGGATGCCGGCATGCCCCCGGCCGACATCGCCGCCCGGTTCTTCGTCACGGAGACGATCGTGCGCCAGCGCCTGCGGCTCGCCGGCATCAGCCCGGTGCTGCTCGACGCCTACGCGGCCGGGGAGCTGACCCTGGAATGCCTGATGGCCTTCTCGGTCACCGAGGATGCCGAGCGTCAGGTCAAGGTCTGGGAGGCCCTGTGCCGGCGGGGCGGGGTGAGCAACTGGTCGATCCGGCAGGCCCTGACCGAGCGCACGGTGAGCGTGGGTGACGCCCGCGCCGTCTTCGTCGGCGAGGAGGCCTACATCGCCGCCGGCGGCACCGTCCTGCGCGACCTGTTCGCCGAGCGCGGCGACGGCTGGTTCCAGGATGCGGCCCTGCTCGACCGACTGGCCGAGGCGAAGCTGGCGGAGTTCAGCCAGAGCGTGGCCGCGGAGGGCTGGAAGTGGATCGAGGTCCAGCTCAGCCTCGGTCACGGCCACACATACGGCCTGCGCACCCTGCGGACCCGCTCCGAGCTGAGCGAGGCCGAGGAGGTGGCCTTCGAGGCCGCTGTCGAGGAGTTCGACTCGCTCAATGACCAGTACGGCTACGGCGAGGAGATCCCCGCCGACATCGCCGAGCGGCTGGCCACCCTGGAGAGCGAGATCGCCGAGTACGAGGCGCGCGCCGCGATCCACGACCCGGCCGACATCGCGATTGCCGGGGCCTTCGTCAGCCTCGACTACGACGGCCGGCCGATGGTGCGGCGCGGCTACGTCCGGCCGGAGGACGAGCCCGTCGCAGCCCCGGAGGGTGAGGCTGCGACGGAGACCGGGGGCGCGAGCTCCGAGGCCGACGCCGTCGGTGTGGGTTCCCCGGAGGCGGATGGACGGACCGTCCGACCGGAGCCGAGCGTAATGCGTACGATCATCACCATCGGCGGCGGCTCGGCGGCGTCCGGCCCCACGGCCGAGCCCGAGGAGACCGACCGGCCGCTCTCCGAGCAGCATCGGACCGAGCTGACCAGCTACCGCACCATCGCCCTGCGCGAGGCTCTGGCCGACGATCCCGAGGCCGCCTTCATCGCGGTCCTGCACGCCATGGTGATCCGGGTGATCGTCAACGGCTACCGCACCGGCTCCTGCCTCGAGGTGTCGACCACGTCGAGCCGGGTCGACCACACCGTGCAGGGTCTCGACGCCTTCCGGCCGGCGACGTCCCTCGACGCGCGGCGCGAGGCGTGGGCGAAGCGGCTGCCGGAGGAGCACGGGGCGATCTGGGACTTCTTGGTCGATCTGGCTCCGGAGGCGCGCACCGAGCTGTTCGCGCTCTGCGCGGGCCTGAGCGTCAACGCGATGCAAGCACCCTACGACCGGCGCCCCGAGGCGTTGCCGCATGCCGACCGGCTGGCCCAGCTCGTCGGGCTCGACATGACCCGCGACTGGACGCCGACGGCGGCCAACTACTTCTCGCGGGTCACGAAGGGCAGGATCCTGGCGGCTTTGCGCGAGGCCAAGGGCGAGGACACCGCGCGCCTGCTTGAGGGCCTCAAGAAGGGCGACATGGCGCGTGAGGCCGAGCGGCTGATGGCCGGCAGCGGCTGGCTGCCCGAGCTGCTGCGCACGCCCGGCCTCGACGCCGAGGGTGCGGGCGTGGCGCCCGACGCGGCCATCGGGACCGAGGAACCGGCCGGCGACGGCGCGGCGGCGGATGCGGTGGATGAACCGGCCGAGGACCTCCCGGCCTTCCTCGCCGACGGCGGTGATGCGGCGGACGCGGACGGGTCCGAGCCGAACGCCTACGCCATCGCCGCCGAGTAGCGTTCCGCGCCGCCCGCGCCCTGACGTCGGCTCACCCCCGAGCCTCGCGGCTCGGGGATTTTCGTCGGGGCCTCGGGAGCGGCGTGGACAGCTCGCGGTCGCGAAGGCTCCGGCAAAAGCTTTCCCGTCTCCCGGTCGTAATGGCCGAGGCGCGTCTGTTTCGCGAGCCTGGCGCGCTTGCGCGTGTAGAACGGTGCCACCATCGGATAATCGTCCGGCAAGCCCCACTTGGCGCGATACGCCTCGGGGGTGAGCTTCAAACTGGTCAGGTGCCGCTTAAGCATGCGATAGGACTTGCCGTCCTCGAACGAAATCAGTTGCCTCTCGCGGATCGAGGCCTGGATTTCCTCCTGCGTCGGCAGCTCTTGTTCAGCCGCGTTATGCTGTCTCCCTCGCAGACGCGCCAAGGCTAGGCTGACTTTCTCGATCAGCGGGCCAACCTCGTCCGGGCTGAGCCTGTTCTTGGACAGATACGATGTCGCGATCCGAACGGTCATAGCCACGTTCGAGCGGTCGCGGTTCTTGTGCTGCCGTTCCAACCGACAGATCCTTCCCCGTGAATCGCCGGCCATCTGAAGCGTGGCCGTTGCAATAGTCAATAGTCCATTGTGAAGACATCAATTTGAAAGTGTACGGCGCTGGATCGTAACTCAACTGTGATGGCAATACATCAGGTCGTGCCATGAGAGGAAGAGGAGGCCAGGCGGAGTTGAGCCGACGGTGGGACAGAGAAAGTCCTGCGGGTCGGCCGATCGCCCGCCAGGAGGCCGTCCGTGAACGTCTCGATCCGCACCCAGCAGCTCCGCCATAGCACCGCCCTCACCTCGTCACCCGCGCCGGAGGCGCTGATCCGGGTCGGCACCTGCCTCGCCGACCAGCTCGCGCAGGGCCGTGCGGTCGACACCGCCGCCCTGCGCGCGGCGATGGAGGCGGCCTGTGGCGGCAGCGACGCCGACGGGCTCTGGCTGTGGAAGGATGCCTACGAGGCCGGCGAGATCGCCCAGGTGCTGTTCCTGCGCCGGTTCTGGCCGGCGATCCGAGCCAGGGCCGCGACCCCGGCGGCGCGGCTCGCCCTCATCGCCCGCATCACCGCGATGCTCCCGACCCAGACGCGCCGCTCCGAGGAGAGCGAGGTGTTCCAGCAATTCTCGACGCCGCTCGCCCTCGGCTTCGCCGCCGCCCTCGCGGCCGGGCTGCGCCCGGGCGAGCGGGTGCTGGAGCCCTCGGCCGGCACCGGCCTGCTCGCGGTCCACGCCGAGCTTGCCGGGGCGCGCCTGCATCTCAACGAGCTGGCCGCGACCCGCGCCGGCCTGCTCGCCCTGCTCTTCCCGGCCGTCGGTGTGACGCAGCTCGACGCGGCGCAGATCCACGACCGGCTCGACGCGGGCGTGATCCCGGACGTGGTGCTGATGAACCCGCCGTTCTCGGTCGCGGCGGGGGTCGAGGGCCGCTACCGCGACGCCACCGCCACGCATCTGCGCTCGGCCCTCGCCCGGCTCGCCCCCGGCGGGCGGCTGGTCGCCATCACGGGTGAGGGGTTCCGGCCGGATCGCCCGTCGAGCGCGGGCGCGTTCACCGGGCTGGCCGAGCGCGGCGGCCGGCTGGTGTTTTCCGCTGGCCTGTCCGGGCGCGCTTACGCCAAGCACGGCACCACCGTCGACGTGCGCCTGTCGGTGTTCGATCGGATGCCCGACGGCGAGAGCGGCGCCCAGGCGGCTCCGCTCGGGCTCTGTGCCGATCCCGCCGCCCTGCTCCAGGCCGTGCTGTCCAGCCTGCCGCCTCGCCTCCACGCGATCCCGGCGCCCGCGCCGGTCCCGCGCAGCGCCATCCCCGGCTTGACCCGCCGGCCCGCCGTCGCGCGCCCGCCGTCGCCGCGGCCGGCTCCCGCTCCCGCGGACGAGACCGTCGTGCCGATCGCCTACACGACGATCGAGGACCTGCCCGCAACGCTGGTGCCCGAGGCCGCCCTGTACGAGGCCTACACCCTGGAGACCCTGCGGATCGAGGGCGCGCAGCCCCATCCGACCCCGCTTGTCCAGTCGACCGCCATGGCCTCGGTGCGCCTGCCCCGGCCGAGCCACGCCCCGCGCCTGCCGGCGCCGGTCGTCACTGAGGGCCTGCTCTCGGACTGCCAGATCGAGACCGTGATCTATGCCGGCGCCGCCCATGCCCGCCACCTGCCGGGACACTGGACCGTCGACGAGACCGGCACGATCGTCTCGGCCGCCGCGGCGGACGCGGAAGGCGCGGTGCGCTTCCGGCAGGGCTTCTTCCTCGGCGACGGCACCGGCGCGGGCAAGGGCCGCCAGGTCGCCGGCATCATCCTCGACAACTGGATGCAGGGGCGGCGCCGGGCGCTCTGGATCTCGAAGAACGACGCCCTGTTGGAGGACGCCCGCCGCGATTGGCGCCATCTCGGCCAGGAGCCGCTCCAGATCGTGCCGCTCAGCCGGTTCGCGCCGGGCAAGCCGGTCACCCTGTCCGAGGGCATCCTGTTCACTACCTTCGCGACGCTGCGCGGCGGCAGCCGCAGCGGGGCGGGCTCACGCCTCGATCAGGTCTGCGACTGGCTCGGGCCGGACTTCGACGGCGTGATCGCCCTCGACGAGGCCCATGCGCTCGCCAACGCCGCCGCCGGCTCGGGCGATCGCGGCGTGGTCGAGGCCTCGCAGCAGGGGAAGGCCGGTCTCGGCCTCCAGTACCGCCTGCCCGAGGCCCGCGTGCTCTACGTCTCGGCCACCGGGGCGGTCACGGTCGAGAAGCTGGCCTACGCCCACCGGCTCGGCCTGTGGGGCGGCGGCAGCTTCCCGTTCCCGGCCCGGACGGATTTCGTCTCCGCGATGCAGCAGGGCGGCCTCGCCGCCATGGAGGTGCTGGCCCGCGACCTGAAGGCGCTCGGCCTCTACACCGCCCGCTCGCTCTCCTACGCCGGCGTCGAAGTCGAGATGCTCGACCACTTGCTCACCTCGGAACAGACGGCGATCTACGACGCCTATGCCGATGCGTTCCAGGTGATCCACACGCATCTCGACGCCGCACTCCAGGCCTCGGGTGTCACCGGCGCGTCAGGGACGCTGAACCGGGCGGCGAAGTCGGCGGCGCGCTCGGCCTTCGAGTCGAGCAAGCAGCGCTTCTTCAACCACCTGCTCACGGCGATGAAGTGCCCGTCTCTGATCGCCGACATCGCGGCGCAGATCGAGGCCGGGCACGCCGCGGTGATCCAGATCGTCTCGACCGGCGAGGCGCTGATGGAGCGGCGTCTGGCCGGAATCCCCTCCTCGGAATGGGGCGACCTTCAAGTCGACGTGACCCCGCGCGAGTACGTCATCGACTACCTCGCCCACGCCTTCCCGACCCAGCTCTACGAGCCCTACACCGACGCCGACGGCAACCTGCAATCCCGGCCGGTGACCGACGACGAGGGGCGGCCGGTCCAGTGCCGCGAGGCGGTCGAGGCCCGCGACGCGCTGATTGAGCGCCTGTGCGGGCTCGAGCCCGTGCAGTCGGCGCTCGACCAGATCCTGCACCATTTCGGTGCGGGCGCGGTCGCCGAGGTGACCGGCCGCTCGCGCCGGATCGTGCGCCAGACGGGGCGTGACGGCGTCGATCGCCTCGTGCTCCAGAACCGCCCGGCCGGCGCCAATCTGAGCGAGACCCAGGCGTTCCAGGGGGACGAGAAGCGGATCCTCGTCTTCTCCGAGGCCGGCGGCACCGGGCGCAGCTACCATGCAGACCGGGGTGCGAAGAACCGGCGCCTGCGCGTCCACTATCTGCTCGAGGCCGGATGGAAGGCCGACGCCGCGGTCCAGGGGTTGGGCCGCACCAACCGCACCAATCAGGCGCAACCGCCGCTGTTCCGGCCGGTCACGACCGACGTGAAGGGCGAGAAGCGGTTCCTCTCCACCATCGCCCGGCGCCTCGACACCCTCGGGGCGATCACCCGCGGCCAGCGCCAGACCGGCGGTCAGGGCCTGTTCCGGCCCGAGGACAATCTGGAGGGCCACTACGCCGCCACGGCCCTGCGCCAGCTCTACTGGGCGATCGTGCGCGGTGAGATCGAGGGCTGCCCGCGCGAGACCTTCGAGGCGATGACCGGGCTGTCCCTGGTCAATGACGCCGGTTGCCTGCTCGACGAGTTGCCGCCGATCGGCCGCTTCCTCAACCGCGTGCTGGCGCTGCGCATCGCCCTGCAGAACCGCCTGTTCGCGGCGTTCGAGGAGCGGCTGGCCCTGGTGATCGAGGGCGCGATCTCGGCCGGGGTCTACGATGTCGGCGTCGAGGTGCTGACCGCCGAGTCGTTCACGGTCACGGATCGCGAGGTGGCCTACACCCATCCCGAGAGCGGCGCGCGCACCCATCTGCTCACCCTTGCCGAGCGGCGCCGACTGCATCCGCTCGACCTCGACGACGCCCTAGCCCTGGTCGTCGACGGCTACCGGCCCATGGTCAACGCGAAGTCCGGGCGGCCGGCGCTGATGGGGAAGGCCGCGAGCGAGACCCGCGAGGACGGGTCCGTGGTGGCGCGGGTGCGGCTGGTGCGCCCGCTCCAGCGCCAGATCCTCGACCGCGACGCCTTCGACCGCTCGCGGTTCGAGGAGGTGACGCCGGAGGCGTTCCGGGCCGCGTGGAAGACCGAGCTTGCGGCCCTGCCCAAGTTCGAGGAGCACACCCTCACCGTGGTCACCGGCCTCCTGCTGCCGATCTGGGACCGGCTGCCCGGCATCGACATGCGGGTGTTCCGCCTCGTCACCGATGCGGGCGAGCGCATCGTCGGCCGGGTGGTCGAGCCCGAGGATCTGCACGTCACCCGCGAGCGGCTCAATCTCGGCGCCGGCGCCGCCATGGCCCCGGCCGAGGCCTTCGCCGCCGTGCTCGGCGGGCGCGCCAGCCTGCAGCTCGCCGGGGGGCTTCAGGTCAAGCGAGCCAGGGTGATGGGGGAGGACCGGGTGGAGCTGATCGGGGCGAGCGAGGGAGCCAGAGCCGGGCTCAAGGCGCTCGGGCTGTTCGCCGAGGTGATCGCCTATCGCACCCGCCTGTTCCTCCCGGCCGGTGAGCGCGGGGCGGCCATCCTGGCCGCGGTGTTCGAGCGCCATGCGCTGCTCCGTTGCGTCGCCGCTTCCGCTCACGCTTAATGCTCGAACCGGACGGAGGCCAACCATGCCGACCCATCCCGCCGCCGCGGACATTGCCCGCCAGCTCGCCGACCACGCCGAGGCGGTTTGCCGTCGCTATCTCTCGAACGGCTACCGCTCCGGCCGGTTCTGGTGCGTCGGCGACGTGTTCAACACGCAGGGCGCGTCGATGTACGTGCGCCTGACCGGCCCGGCCACCGGCAAGGGCCGCCGCGGCAAGTGGGCAGACGGCGCCACAGGCGAGCACGGCGACCTGCTCGACCTGATCCGGCTCCAGAGCGGCGGCACCGTGAAGGAGGCCCTGGCGGAGGCGCGGGCCTTCCTCAGCTTGCCTCAGCCGCCCGAGGCGGAGCGGTCGCGCCCGCTCCCGGAGGCGCGCGACACGACCGAGTCGGCCCGGCGGATGCTGCGCTATGGCCGGCCCGTGGTCGGCACCCCGGCGGCGGCCTACCTGCGTTCACGCGGGCTTGAGCACGCCGTTGGCTTGCCGGCGCTGCGGTTCCACCCGCGCTGCCTGTACCGGGCCTCGCGCAAGCATCCGGGGCCTGACACCTGGCACCCGGCCCTGCTCGCCTGCGTCACCGATCTGTCGGGCGCCGTCACGGCCGTCGGCCGGACCTGGCTCGCCGCCGACGGGCGCGGCAAAGCCGATTTGCCGAAGCCGCGGCGGGTGCTCGGCCACCTGCTCGGCTACGGCGTGCGCTTCCCCGGCACGGTCACGGATCTCCTGGTGGCCGGGGAGGGCGTCGAGACGGTGCTGTCGCTCCACCGCCTGATGCCCACGATGCCGCATGTGGCCGCGCTCTCGGCCGGGCACCTCGGCGCCCTGATCCTCCCTCCGGGCCTGCGCCACCTCTACATCGCCCGCGACGCCGACGCCGCCGGCGAGCGGGGGGCCGCAATCCTGCGCCGGCGCGCCGAGGCCGCCGGCATCCTGGTGACGGATCTCGATCCCCGCGAGGACGACTTCAACACCGACCTGCGCCATCTCGGTCCGCGCGATCTCGCCCTGCATCTGGCGCCGCAGCTCGACGAGAACGACACGGTGGCCCACCTCCGGTTCGAGGAGGCGGCAGCAGCCTGATCCGGTCAGTCCGATCGAGGCGTCCGGGTGAGGCCCTGGCGGCTGTCCTGGGCCGGAGGGAGAGCCGGCGTCCACGGCCTTCTCGAGAGGGCGACGGGTGCCGGGCCGGGGGCCTTGGGTGCAACGGTCCCGGCCGACGATTTTCCGCCGCCGCCTGACGGCGGCTTTGCATCGCGAGGCAAAATCGACGGCCGCGAGCCGTCCTCCGCTGCGCTTCGGCCCGCGCCTCCGCATCGCAGAAGGTGCGATGCGGAGGGGGCGCGGGTGCCCCAGGCTCCCGGGCCCGGCCTTGGGTCGCCACGAAGGCCGCGATGGACGCAGGTCTCGGACCCCAAGGAGCCCGCGATGCTCGACCACGCGATCCACGATCTCGATGCCGACCTGCCGACGGCCGACGCGACCCTGCTGGAGGAACTGGCGGTCACCGGCTACCGCCCGTTCGAGGAGCACGACGATCCCCGGCCGCTCCCGGCCAAGCGCGCGATGGACCAGGGCCTGCAGGTGGCGATGAGCGCCCTCGAGCAGGCCTTCGCCGACACCCGCCTGGAGGACGACCTCGAGGACGTGCTGTGGGGCTTCGTCAACGTGTTCCACCGCCGCGTCGAGCAGATCGAGCGCAAGCTCGACGAGAACGAGCAGGCGCAGCGTGCCAGCCAGCGCGATCAGGACGGCAGCGAGGTGCTGTCGGTCGAGCTGGAGCGCCTCACCGCCCTCGGGCTGACGCTCTCGGAGCGGCGCAACGCCTTCGAGTACGCCCGCGACACCGCGGCCCAGATGTTCACCCGCACCACCCGGTCGCTGTGGCGCCCGCATTCCGGGTCGCGGGTCAACCGCGCCACCATGACGGCGGCGATGATCGACTCGCGCGACTACATCAGCGCGCGGCGGCGGGCGGAAACCGAGATCCACCTGCCGCAGGGCACCCGCATCGCCTTCACCGGCGGCAAGGAGTACCAGGACGTCACGGTGATCTGGGACACCCTCGACAAGGTCCGGGCCAAGCATCCCGACATGGTGCTGTTGCACGGCGGCGGGGAGGGCGCCGAGCTGATCGCGGCGAAGTGGGCCGACAACCGCAAGGTCCCCCAGGTGGTGTTCAGGCCGGACTGGAAGCGCTACAACCGGGCCGCCCCTTTCCGGCGCAACGACACGATCCTGGAGCAGATGCCGATCGGCATCGTCCACTTCCCCGGCGGCGGCATCTCCGACAACCTCGCCGACAAGGCGCTGTCGAAGGGCATCCCAATCCGGCGCGGCGTGAAGGCCGGCGCATAGGCGCCGGGGCCCCGACGATGCCGGGCGAAGGTCTGCCTCTACGGCTTGCAGCCCAGTATGTCGCTGGATGGAGTCGGCTGCTGCTGCGATCGACCACGCGGCAGCCGGGTCTGTCAGACAGGGCGCTGGCTCGACATGGGAGGGCGGATTGGCGATCTATCATCTGTACGCGCAGATCATTCAATCCTCCGGAGGTCACAGCGCAGTGGCTGCGGCGGCGTCCCCGCCGTGCGGTTGCTCTGGTCAAGCTCCGACGACAGTCGCTGATCAAACGGCTCTTTCCCACACGGTGCGGATGGTCGTCGGGGGCAAGCGGAGCATCAGTAGGTGGGCGCGCCCTTAAGGGCTCGGGGCCGTATTCTCGTCGTCCAGTCGCAGCGACCAGACCAGGGTACCCTGGTCGTCGATGAGCCACACCAAGTTGATGTCGACGTCGAGCACGAAGTCTCCCTCGGCTAGGGCCACACCCATGGCATCGCAGGCGCTGGCAGCCTTGATGATCCGCTCCAGCGTGACGTGATTCGTCACGAGGCCGTTCGGCTCGCGCCAGCCGCGATGCAGACGGAACCCCTTCATCGGTGATCCTCCGTGTTCCTCATCCGTCCTCTCCGTTGCGCACGGTGCTTACTCGCCCTCCTTGCGGCGATCCTTCTTGCGCGATTTATTGGGTGGTGGGGCATCTTCCTCTTCGCCAGCCCGCTCGGTCAGCGCGAAGGCGTGCAGATGCTGGGCCTGCTCCGGATCGTTATCAACATCATGGGTCAGCGCGTAGAAGGCAGCGCGCACGATCTCTTTCTTCGTGGCGTCCGGGTGTTGTTTACGAACCTCCGCAATCAGTTCCTTCCGCTTCGTGTTGGGCTTCGCCAGCTTGCGTAGCGTGGCGGCGAGGGCCTGAATATCGGACATGAAACTCTACCTCGGCGTTTCCCGAGGCTCATAGGCGCTCGATCTCGCCCTGTCACAAGAGGGGCAGGCCAACGGCTCCGTCCCCCTCAACGGTCCTTCGTATGGTCAAGCTGACCGGCTTTTGATCCATAGGTCGACGCCCTAGCCCCCGAATCCCTTCGGGCCCGGATGCCAAGCCTCGCCGCGCAACGTCGCGGCGTGGCGGCTGTAGGCCCGTTCGACGGCGGCCTGGACGCTCGAGTCGGCCACAAGTTCCGACACGCTCCCGGCGATCCGGTCGTAGTCGGAGCGAGGGATCCGCACTTCGGTGTGCTTGTCGCGGTAGGTCACCAGGCGCACCCCGTCCTCGTGCTCCTCCTCGGTGAGAACGAAGCCGTAGCGGTCGCAGGCGACCCGCTCCTCGTCCCGGAGCTGGAACCCCTCGATCAGGTCACCGACCTGGTCGACACCGACCGCCTCGATCACCGAAAAACCGAGATCGATCGAGAGCCGGAGATCGACCGGCTCGGCAATGGCCAGTGACACGTGAGCGCCCGGAGCAACAACGGCCTTGAGCGGGGTCCAGATCTGGTCCGGAACCGAGGCGGGAGAAGCTTGCGATGAAATCATCCTACGCCCTCATTTGAATACCAGCATCGCTCATTGCTGAACCAGGGTAAACCGCTCGACCTCCTCGAGAAGATGACCGAGAACCCGCCGCCTGGCATCCGGACAGCCGAGCCGGGTCCAAAGATCCAGAAGCGCAATCGTATCCTGATGCGGAAGAAGAGGCCCACCCGGATCCAGGAAAGCGGACGGATCGACGCCGAGAAGAGCGGCGATCTCTTCGAGATGCTGCCGGGCGATGGTGGAGCCGGTCATGGTGGGCACGTCGGACGTCGAGAGGAGTGTTTTGCAATGAGGTTGTATCAGATCACTTGAAGTCGCGCGCCGCATCGGGCGCTCAGGTGCATCCCGCGTCAGGCTGGAATGGCCCTCCCCCCGGGCGCGGAGCCCCTGATGACGAGGGCGGTGGCAGCGTCGGCCCGCGCGGGCGCCATCACGAACGGCGGCGGTGCGGTGGGGCGGCCTCCCGAGCCACCCTGGAGGCCCCGTCGAGGGGCGGAGGCGGCCCGCGCGCCCCGTCCGGCAGCGCAGTGGCCGGCCGACTCTGCCCAAGCGGAACCGGCGGTGAACCGCGGCAGCGCAGTTCGCCACAGCGACGGACCGTCCCAACACGATGGCGACAAGGGAACAGGCGGCGTCACCGCCCGCAACCGTCCAGCCCGACGATTTTCCCCTGGCGCTGCGCGCCATTCCTCGCGGGACAAAATCGTCGGTCCGGCCGGTCCTCCGCTGCGCTGCGGCCCTTCGGGTGCGGTCGGCGCCGCCGCCTGTTTGGAGGTCGCATCGCGCCGGGACAGTCCCGAGCGCCTCAGGAAACCCGACCGATGCCGCGCCCCACCTCGACCCTCCCCGCCCACGCCCGCTTCGCCCTCGTCACCCACGTCGCGGAACTCCAGGCCGAGCTGGCCTCGGTCACCTGCCCGCGTGAGCGCCGCACCATCGCCGCCGAGCTCGAGGCCGCCAAGGCCGCGATCACCCAGCTCTCCACGGAGGGCTGAGGCCCTCCCCCGAGGCCGCCTTCGGGCGGCCTTCGATCCATCGAAAGGCGGCAGACACACCCCTGGTTCGTGCCTTGCGATGCGACCGATGGGAGCCAGGACCGACAGGCCCGCGCGCGTGGTCGCTGCCGGCCCTTCGGGGAGCCAGTGCGCCTGACCACAGAACAGGTTTTGCCGCGATCGGCACCATGCCGATCAGGCCGCCTCACGACTGCCGGTACCCTCCTCCTTCGCGCCGACGGCCGCGGCCTGATCGCTCGCCTCGCCGGCCGTCTCCTGCACGTCGCGGGTCTGGAAGCGGTTGGCCCCGACCAGCGCTCTCATCTCGGGGCGGCGGTAGTAGATCGGACGACCGCAGCGGATCGGCTCGACGCCGCCGACGAGCAGGATCTGCTCGTCACGCCGCATCGTGTTGATGATCTCGTCGGGCATGATCAGGGCTCGCTTCTGCAGGCTGGTCGAGGCCGACAGGCTGACCCCGCCCGAGCCCTTTCCACCGGAGCGGGCCTGCTGGCTGTAGGAGACGATCTCCTGGGTGTAGGAACCGCATCGCTCGGACAGCCACTTGGCGGTGTCGACGTCGGTAATCGCGGAAAAGCTCTGCCACGAGGTCGACTCGAACCACGCGCTGACGGCGTCCTTGTCGCCCCATTGCTGGCGGAGCTGACCGAGCGATTGGTACACCAGCACCATGGTGATGCCGTACTTGCGGCCGGCATCGCGGGCGACCTCGATCAGGCTCATGTTGCCCAGCCGCGCCGCCTCGTCGAGGATGAAGGCGACGCGACCCTCGATCTCGCCGTTGGCGTGATAGAGCGCGTTCATCAACCCGCCGATGATGACCCGCGCCAGCCCCGGATAATCCTGAAGCGTCTGGAGATCGAGGGAGACGAACACGTCGAGATCGTCGTCGATCAGGTCGAGGCTGGAGAAATCCCCGTCCGACACGATGGCGGCATATTCCTGGAACGAGAGCCAGTTGGTGAGGTCGGCCGCGGTGGCGTAGACGCCCGAGAAGGTCTGCTGCGCCATGCTCTTGAACGGGCCGAGCGCCAGCTTGGCGAACGAGCCGTCGTTCTCGAGCCGCAGGATCTCGATCAGCCGGTCGATGAAGTCGGTTTCGGGCTTCGAGATGATCTCGCGCAGGGCGCGCAGCGTGCGGGCGCCCGAGTACGAGCGGTTCAGGCAGATGTGAGCCAGGACGCCGCGAATGAGCTGAAGCGCGGAGTTGCGGAAGAAGTCCTTCGGGTCGTCGCGCTTGACCGGGCCGGTGGCGATCCAGCCGACCACGGCGGAGATGTCCTTCTCGGCGCTGTTCTCCCCCTGGCCGATCCAGTCGAGCACGTTGAAGCCGCTCCGTGGATCCTTCGGCGTGATGCAATGGACCGGGCGCCTGACGTCCTTTCCGCGGATGGCGCTGCGGTACTGCGCGAGCATCGGATGCAGCTCGGTCGAGGGATCGAGCACGACCGCGTTGCCCGGCCACGACAGCAGCATCGGCACGACGGCTCCGGTGGTCTTGAAGCCACCGGAGCCGGAGAACACCAGCCCGTGGGTCGAACCGAAATCGCAGTTGAACCCCATCAGCGGTTTCCGGCCGCCCGAGCCCCAGGTCTTGGGGTCGCCCGGCTTGAACACGCGCGCGGTGCTCTTCGGATCGAGATCGGGGCGGTACAGCTCGCCGAGGATCAGATCACCTTGCGGCGGGAACAGCTCGCCGGCGAGTTTCATCGTCGCCCATTCCGCGTCGCCGTGGGCTGCCGATTTGGAGCGGATCGGTCGGTTGTAGCCGCGCGTGGTCCGCTTGACCCGGACCAGCGAAACCAGCGGTGCGATGAAGGCGACGAAGCCCGCAAAGCCGACAGCGCAGAACAGCGGGATGTCGGTCCGGCGCAGCAGCACTCGCGGATCCGCCTCAGGGTCGAGAGCCGTCAGGCGGGTGATCTCCTTGCGGACCGTCCACGCGCACAGGCCGATCAGGAACAGGGAGACACCGACTGCCACGACCCGGCCGCTGTCACCCGGCCGGGTGAGGCCGGCGGCCGCGAACAGCACGAGCGCGGGGAACGCCACCGCAGCTACCTGCAGGGCCCGGAGCATCATCGAATGCCCCGGCTCGACCACGTAGAGCGCGCCAACCAGCGGCGGCAGGACCGTTCCGATCACGAGATGGAGCGCGAGCCCGATCGCGACAACGAGGGCGGCGGTGACCCACTTCATGTCTTGAACTCCTTGTCACCGCGCCGGGCGAATTGCTCGACGGCGTCGGGATCACGGAGGCGCTCGGCGCCCTCGATCAGGAGGCCGAGCAGGACGTTGCTCGGCAGGTCGGCAAGGCCGGCTTTGATGACGAGGCCACCGAGCTTGATCTTGCGGTAGGCGTCGGCGCGCCGCTCTTCATGCCGCTTGGTCATCAGCTCCCTCTGGAGCTTTTCCAGCGCTTCGAGATCCCTTTGCCTTTGGCTCTTCCACCGTCGATGCCCCCTCACGAAATCGGGCGACGATCGCCTGGAACTCGCGGGCCAGCTCGTCGTCCGAGATGTCGATCGCGCCGATGCCGGACTTGATCGCGAGGTTCCCGAGCCGTTCGGCCTCGGCCTTGTCATGGGCCCTCAGCTTGGCCTGAAGCGCCGTGATCTCGTTGACGATCGTCTCGCGCGATTTCGATCGAGCCATGGATAGTGTATTCCAGTTCCGGTTGCGTCGGGCGAAATTTACCATCGGCTTGACGCAGGGCAACCTTGACGTTTGGCGAGGATGATCGGCCTCCCGTTCCTGTGGTCGTCCGACCACAGCGGCGAGGACGACCGGGCAAGCGAGGCCCGTACTCTGCTCCCGGAAAGCCCTTCCTCCTTCAGGCTTGGCGCGCGTCCGTCGAGGGAACGGCGCTTCCGAAAAGGCCGAGCTTACCCGCCGCCGAGGCTTGGCTGATGGCAGCCTCATCCCTTCGCCCCGAAGCGCGAAAGCCCCTCGCGCTGGCCGGCTCTGCCGGGCGGATGGACGGCCCCGGTAGGGGCCTCTATCAAACGGAGCTACGGCGCGCAGCGCCTCCGCAAAGTCCCCGGAGTTCTACGAAGGGGCGCACTTAAGGGGATATTGCATATCCCTGTGCTCAAGGGTAATGGCCAAGCTCGGGGTTCCCTCGCATGGCGATCTACCACCTCTCGGCTCAGGTCATCAGCGCAGGCGTCGGCAAGAGTGCCGTCGCATCCGCGGCCTATCGCCGGGCCACCAACATGGTGCGTGAGGCCACCGGCAAGGTTCTGACCTACGAGGGCAAGCAGCACGTCGCGCACACCGAACTGGCCCTGCCGGAGCAGACGCCGGCCTGGTTCCGCACCGGCATCGACGGCCGCAGCGAGAACGCAGCCTCGGCCTATCTGTGGAATGCGGTCGAACGGAAGGAGGGGCTGAAAGGCACCGGCTACGCGATGGAGATGAACATCGCGCTCCCGGTCGAACTCACCCTCGAGCAGAACATCGATCTCGCGCGCGACTGGATCGAGAGCGCGATCACCGCGCAGGGAATGGTGGCGGACTGGGCTCTGCATGATGTGCCGGGCAACCCGCACATCCACGTCATGATCCCGCTTCGCAAATTCACCGAGAAGGGGTTTGCGACGAAGTTCGAGGTCGCTCGCGACCGGGACGGGAACGTCCTCTACCGGGATGACGGCAAGCCGCGCTACGAGAAGTTGGCCGGGCCGATGAAGCACCTGGTCCCGTGGCGCCGGTCCTGGGCCGAGACGACCAACCTGCACCTCTCCAAGGCCGGGCTCGACCTGCGCATCGACCACCGCTCGCACGTCGAGGCCGGCATCAGGATCGAGCCGACCGAACATATCGGCGTCCACGCGGTCAATATGGCCGGGCTCGGCAAGGTGTCCGATCGGGTCGAAGCGGAGAAGCAGAAGCGCCTCCGCAATGCGCAGGCGATCATCGACGATCCCGAGACGCTGCTGCCGATCCTGTCGCGCGAGAAGAGCGTGTTCGACGGGCGCGATATCGCCCGGGCGGTGT
Organism: Methylobacterium sp. XJLW; assembly: GCF_003254375.1. Classification (NCBI taxonomy): domain Bacteria; kingdom Pseudomonadati; phylum Pseudomonadota; class Alphaproteobacteria; order Hyphomicrobiales; family Methylobacteriaceae; genus Methylobacterium; species Methylobacterium sp. XJLW. The sequence continues at coordinate 76,293 of NZ_CP017427.1, forward strand.
TCCGCTACATCGACGATCCGATGGCGTTCGAGGCGGTGCGCCTGAGGCTCGGACAATCGCCCGAATTGGTGGCGGTGGCCGAGGAGGTGTTCGACCCGGAGAGCGGCCGGGTGATCGCCCGGGCGCGGTGGACGACGCGGGCGTTGCTCGAAGCCGAGATCAGGATGCAGACCGCCACCGGGCGGTTGTTTGCCGACACCTCGCACCGGGTGCCGGATCGATCCCGCGACCGGGCCTTCGCCGCACGACCCGAGCTGTCCGAGGAGCAGCGCGAGGCAGTCCGTCACGTCACAGGCGCGGCGCGGATCGCGGCCGTGGTCGGCTTCGCCGGCGCCGGCAAATCGACCATGCTCGGGGTGGCGCGCGCCGCCTGGAGCGACAGCGGCCACCGCGTCGTGGGTGGAGCTCTCGCCGGCAAGGCGGCGGAGGGTCTGGAGCGCAGCGCCGGGATCGTCAGCCGCACCCTGGCCTCGTGGGAACTGGCCTGGAAGAACGACCGCGATCTGCTGAAATCCGGCGACGTGTTCGTGCTCGACGAGGCCGGCATGGTCGCCTCGGAGCAGCTCTCGCGGATCGTTCGGGAAGTGGAGCGGCGCGGGGCCAAGCTGGTGCTGGTCGGCGATGCGATGCAGCTCCAGCCGATCGAGGCCGGTGCCGGGTTCCGGGCGATCACCGAGATCATCGGATACGCCGAACTCGCCGAGATCTGGCGCCAGGCCGATCCGGCGATGCGGCGGGCGAGCGTGGCCTTCGCGCGCGGTGAGACGGCCGCGGCACTCGGGGTCTATCGCGAGCGCGGCATGGTCCGGTTCACGCCCGACCGGGCGGCGGCGCGGGCGGCGCTGATCGCCGCCTGGAAGCCGGATTACCTCGGCCATAAGCCCGACGGGCGGCCGAGCGAGACCCTGATCCTGGCCCAGACCAACGTCGACGTTCTGGCGCTGAACGCCATGGCCCGAGACACCTTGAAGGCGGATGGCCTGCTCTTGGGCGAGGCCCGGTTCGTGACCGAGCGCGGCGAGCGGATGTTCGCCCCCGGCGACCGGGTGCTGTTCCTCGAAAACGATCGCGCGCTCGGGGTGAAGAACGGCATGCTCGCCACGGTCGAGACGGCGGCGAGCGGGCGGCTCATGGTCCGGCTCGACCGGGACGGGACCGGCGACGGCGCGCGGATCGAGGTGCGGGCGGAGCTCTACCGCAACCTCGATCACGGCTACGCCGCGACCGTGCACAAGAGCCAGGGCGCGACGCTCGACCGGGTGCATGTGCTGGCCACGCCTGGCATGGATCGGCACCTCGCCTACGTGGCGATGACGCGCCATCGCCATGCGGTGGTGCTGCACGGCGCGCACGAGGATTTCATCTCGCCGGGGCGGCGGGCCAAGCTCGGGAAGGCCCCGGCGCACGAGGCCCTCGATACGGCCGCGCTGGCCGGCATGGCCTGGCGCCTCGGGCGGGATGGGGCCAAGGCTTCGACCCTCGACTTCGCTGGCGAGGCCGCCTTCCGCGAGGCGGCGGTGGACCTGTCTTCGCTCGACGCCAGGCGGATGGCCCGGGATCTTGGCGCCCTGGCCGGCCGGCTCGAGGCCGACGCGCCGACCCCGGCAATCCTGGTTCCAGCAGATCCGGATGCCGTCAGGATCGAGCCCGAGGGCATCACCGGATTGGCCGAGGATGTACCGTCGGTTGCCGGAACCGTGGCCGTGCCCACGGGGTCGCCGGCGCTGGCCGTGCTCGAAGCTGCGTTGACGCGGCTGGAGCATGCGGAGACGGAGATCGCCGATCGGGTTCGGCCGCAGGATCTGCGCGCCCTCGCCTCCGCCTTCGCCGAGCGCCGCAACCTCGACGGCCACGCCGCGCTTGCCCCGGCCCTGGTCCGCCGCGCGCGCGGGATGCTGCGCCAGGCCCAGGCGCACTGGCACCGGCTGCACGGTCTCGCCACCCGCCTGTCCGAGGCCTGGGGGGCGGTGGTCGCACGCCATGGGGGCGCGGCGATCGACAGGAGCCAGGTCGTCGAGCCGGAGGCCCGAACCGAGGCCGCGCGGGCCCCGGAGCCGGCGGCGTCTCAGGAGCAGAAGGCCCCGCTCGCGCCGTTCCTCGCCGCGGTCGATCTCGGCACCAAGGGCCTCAGGGCGGCCCTCTATGCGCGCATCGATCCCGCGCGCGATCTGAAGTCCGAGACGGACTCGCTTCAGCGCTGCCTGCGAACCGCACTCGACAAGCCGGGGCCGGTCTACGCCGCGATCCTCGCCGAGCTGCGGCAGCCGGACGAGGTCTACGAGGAGCGGATCGAAGCCCTCCTGTCCGATCCCGAACCCCATGGCGGCCTGCGCGGCCGCAAGGGCTGGTTCGTGCCCAGGCAGGACAAGGAGGACCGGGCCCGGGCCGAGACCGCGTTCGCGCAGGCCAAGGCCGAGGCCCTCGAGCTCAAGGACCATTTCGAGGGCGTGGCCGACGGCTTGCGCCCGGCCGAGGTCGCGTACCGCCAGCGGCTGACGATCGCGGTGCCGGGGCTGAGCCCGGCCGCGGCAGCGGCCCTCGCCGAGGTGGGGCGGTGGACCTCCGCTCGCCCCCTGGACGAGCTCGTGGCCGCCGCGGTGGCGACCCCCGAGCTGCGCGCCGAGGTGATCGCCTTCGCCGAGGCCGTGGGACGCCGCTTCGGCGCGAACGGATCGATCGGCCATCACGCGGGGCGCGGCCTCGGACCTGGGCAACGGCTCGACGAGGCGGAGCGCGAGATCCTGACCGGCGGCGGCCTCGTCGCTTCCTATATCGAGGACGGCTCGCTGTTCCGGGAGCGCTTCATGAGCAGGGCTCAGGAGCGCGATCTGGAGCAGGGCCCCGATCTCGGGCTGTCTCTGTGATGCGGACGCCACGGTGATCGTCAGGTGACCGGCCCCACGGCGCTGTGGGGTTTGCGCCGGACCAGGGGCTGACGCGACGACGATCCGCTCAAGGCATCGCCGTTGCCTATGCCCTAAATCATACATATCATACGTATGATGCCGAAGAGGTTTTCAGATGCAGATGTTCACGTCCGCCGACCTCCAGCGTCGTACGGGTGACGTGCAGGCGAGCGCCACAGAGGCCCCGGTGGCGATCACAGACTACGGCAAGCCACGGAACGTGATGCTGTCGGTCACCGAATTCGCCCGGCTCAAACGGGCGGCCGGGGAAGGTGTGCCGGAAGAACTCGCGGCGAGGCGGCGTGCTTTCGTCCGACACGTCCCCGATCCTCTCGGATATGACGTCCGAGACCTCGGCACCGCCGCGAGACAGATGGCCGACGATGCCCTGTCGGGCCGAACCGGCGAGGCCGTCTCCGCGGAACTCGCGGCGGTGCGTGCACGGTTCGGCGGTGTGAGGTCGTGAGCGGGGATACCGGCCGATCCAGGCCGCGCATCCTGGTCTCGGATGCGACGCCGCTTTCGCTTCTCGGGATGATCGACGCCCTCGACTGGCTGTTCGTGCCGGGCTGCGATGTCTGGCTCACGGACATGGTCATGGAGGAGGTTGTCCGGCCGCCCCCGGCGGGAGGCGACCTGCGCCGGGCCGCCCGTGGTGCGATCAAGGATTGGATGGAGCGAAACCGCGACCGGATCACGCGTGTGGAGACCGACGAGGGACGTCGCTACGCACGGGAGATGGAGTTGTGGCGCAGGGCCGGCGAGCCGCCGGACATGATGCCGAATTGGGCGGATCGAGGCGAGGCGAGCCTGTTGTCGATGGTGCGCTCGACCAAGGACTCCCTGAGACCGGACGAGGCGATCATCGCGCTCGTCGACGAACGCGACGCCCGTGACGTGATGCGCGGCATAAGGGGGAACATCGACATGATGGGAACCCAGACATTCGTCCGCTGGATGCTTGAAGATTTCGGCATCCTGGAAGCGGAGCATGCCTGGACGGCCATTATGATCGCCAGCGGTGGGAAGGCCGATCCCGGTGAGGAGGAGGATCCGGTCCACATCCGCAAGGGTCCATGACACCGAACCAATGTCGGTCTCGACCATCCTTCGGCCAGGCCGCGCTCGTTGCCAAGGATGACGCCACCTCGGGAACGATGCGCCGTCGAGACCGACCGAAGCTAGGCGCCGTGGCGACGATGGGTAAGGGTAGGAGACAGAGCGCAGCCGAGAGTTGGGCCGTCGAGGACGGATCGAGAGGGATCCCCGGTGGGCGGGAAGCCTGCGGGTTCAGCACAGGGACGACATCATGAGCTTTCGTGACCTGCCGACGCTGGTGACCCGGCGCGAGGAGGCCGTGACCCTGCTCGAGGCCATCGCCACGGGCGTCGACGAGGCCGAGTTGGCCCCGTTCCTCATGGCGCTGATGACCTACGAGGCCGAGCAGGCGGCGGCGATCATGCGCGGCTCGGGCAACGAGATGAGCGTGCGGGTGCAACTCGGTGCCCTGCTCGCCGAGGCAGGCCTCGTCACCCAGGACGAGGTGTTCGCGGCCCTCGAAGCCCGCCATGCCCTTGGCCGGGGAGAGGCGGCGTGAGCGCGGACCCCTACGTCTACGAGGGCACCGACGTCCTGCGGAACACCGCCGACCTCCGCGATCCGCAGATCCTGGCCCAGCGCGAGCAGATCGTCTCGTTCCGGGCGCTGCTCCAGATGCAGAAGGAGCCGGTGCTCGGGACCTTCGACCTGGCACACTACGCCGCCATCCATAAGCGGCTGTTCGGCGAGATCTATCCGTGGGCGGGCGAGACCCGCACGATCGAGACGTGGAAGCCGGAGATCGTGCTCCAGGGCAAGAGCGTCGCCTACAGCCCGCCGGCGGCGATCGAGGGCCACGCCCGGTCCGCCCTGGACCGGCTCCGCCAGCCGCCGGGCGACCTGAAGCAGGACCGGCCGACGATCGTCTACGCCCAGGCCTTCGCCGCCCTGTGGCAGGCCCACCCGTTCCGGGAGGGCAACACCCGCACCCTGCTCGCCTTCATGGAGCAGCATGCCCGCCACCACCGTCAGCCCCTCGACCAGGGCCTGATCAACCGGGTGCCGAGCGAGACCCGCGACGCCCTGGTGCTCGCCACCCGCGGCACGATCCGGCCGCTCGCCGAGATGATCCAGAATGCCCGCTACGCGGAGGAGATGCGGGCGCATCCGGTGCTCGGCCGCCTGTCGGCCGACGCGGTGGAGGCGCTACGCCTGATGGGCGCGCCGCGCATCGTCCTGCCTGAGCCCGGCACCCAGATCCGGGGTCAGGTGATCGCCACGAGCTATCACCACGCCCTGATCCGCGACTCCCGGCAGGTCTCGGCCGTGGCGCTGCAGGCCTTCCACACGCTCCCGCGCAACAACGACCGTGTCGACGTGCGGGTGCTGCCCGAGGGCCGACGCCCCGAGCCGGAGCCGCCCCGCGAGGAGGTGCGGGCGCAAGTGACCGGGCGCATCCTGATCCCGGCGAGCTTCTTGGTGCTGAACGGCCAGAGGCCGGAGGAGGCTGGGCGCAACGCCATCGAGATCCCGGGCCCGAGCGAAGCCCTGTCCGAGGCCCTGAAGACCCGCTCGCCGGGGGAGATCGCCGCGGATCCCCGGTTGGCCGCCGAGGTGCGCCTGATCGACCGGAGCCTGATCGCGCGCTTCGGCCACGAGGGCTCGGGCGTGCTGATCGAAGGGTTGTCCAGCGAGGCCAGGAAGCTGCTTCCCCAAGGGCAGAGCCTGGAGGAGATCCGCGCCGTCCTGAAGCCGCTGCTCAAGGCCGTGGTCGCCGACGACAAGCTGCAGACCAGCCTCGCCCAGCAGCAGACGCTCGGCCGGGACGAGCCGTCCCTGGGGCGCTCGGCATGACGCCGCTGTTCCGGGAGCCGGTCGCGGCCACGAGCCCCGGCCGGATCGTCGCCCTCGGCGCCGTCGGCCTCGCGGTCCTGGCCATGCTCGGCCTCGTCTGGTGGACCTTCTCGCCGATCCTCGGGCAGGTCTATGCCGGCCTTCGCCTCGCCGAGACCGCCACCCTGTGGCGCTTCACCGGCTGGGGCCACTACTTCATGACCATGCCGGCCGGGCAGCCCTTCGCCTTCGTTTCGATCTACAAGTCGTCGGTCGGCTTCGGCCTGGCGGCCACGCTCCTCACGGCGCTCCTCGGCACGCTCGCCTGGCACAAGCGCAGCAGCAAGCACATTGAGGTCCTCATCGCGGCTTCCGTGAACGCATTCTCGCAGCGGAGCATCCGCGCCGCCTACGCGCCGCCGCAATGCCTGGTGCGCTCGCCCTCGCCCGAGCCCGAGGCTGCCGGGCCCGTCGTCGACGTCGTCGTCAACCCGTTCCAGGGGCTGCGCGACCTGCGCGACGCGCGGGCGGTGGAGGGCGTGGCGGAATCCGTGCCCTGGCCCGTCGCCGCCGCCTTGTCCCTCACGATCGACGCGGCGGCCCCGCTCAAGGACCGGAAGGCGCACGCCGCCGTCCTGAAGGCCGCCTGGACGGCCGCCGACCGCTTCGCCGCCGATCCGGCCGCCGATCCGTCATCCGTGATCCTGGCGGACCTGCGGGGCCTCATGGTGATGGCGATCTCGGATCAGGCCGGGCGGGATATCGCGATGCTCGATCGGATCCACGACCTGATCCGAGGCAGCGACACGTTGAACGATGCCGTCACCCAACTGGCGAGCCTTGCCCTGCCGACAGAGCGGTTGTTCTTTCCGGATTACGCTTGGCTGCGCCACGTCGATCCGACCTTGCAGTCGGTCATCACGAGCTACTGAGACCCAAACCCGATGAGCTGGTGGCGATCCTGGCCACGTCGCGCCCTGCATCGGCGTGCCGGTCGCGCGACGGCACCGGAACCACGACAGACACGGCCGACAACGCGCCGGCCAATCTCGCGGCTTGGTGCCAGCACGGTGTTTCGGCGGAAGGCGGTCGACGACCTGTTTTGCGGGCCCCTACGGCTGATCCGCGTGCGCCGCTTCCTCGGCCTCTCTCATCTCAGCCGGCGAGGGCCAACGGGCCGCATCCATGGCGGCCAGCGCCGCAGTCACGGCCTTGGCTGCCCTGGCGAGATATGCGCGCTGCTGCGAGGGGTCGGAGAACAGCCCGAAGCCGTTGAACGTGCCGCCCGCGAAGGCGGCGAGATTGTCGGCCGCCTCGCTCGCGAGGGCGGACGCGGCATCGGTGGCCGCAGCGGCTTCCTCGATCATTCCGCCCATGGTCAGGCCGCCCCCAGCGCCCGCTTCACGGCCTCGGGCTCCCGGCTGATGACGAGGAGGTAGGCCCGCGTCGCAGCCTCCGGCCGGGCCCGGCCCTGCTCCAGGTCGCGCAACGTGCCGATCGGGAAGCCGAAGCGCTGCGCGAACTCGGCCTGCGTCAGGCCGGTCCCCTTGCGGATGGCCTTCACGTCGATGTCGGCCGGGACGCGGACGACGCAGGTGGACGGATCGAGTTCGCCACGCGCGAAGGCTTGCGCCTGGCGAGCGGCCTCGACGAGGCCCTTTCCGAAACTGGTCATTCGTTCATCCCCTCCTTGGGATTTCCGCCGTCCGCAGCCCCTCCTCGGGCGAGCGCGGATGGCGGCGCGTGTTAAGTGGTTCGGAGGGTCCGCACCTTGCGGCGCATGTCCTCGCGGTAGTCCTCGACGATGGTCGCCAGGGCGAGGCGCACGTCGTTGCGCTCCGCCTTGCTGATGTCCGCCCGCTGCCCCTTCGAGACGAGGCGCAGCAGGAATACGGGTACGTCCGCTGCGGCGTAGTAGGTGATGACCCGGTAGCCGCCGGACTTGCCCTTGCCCTTCCCGGCGATGCGGACCTTGCGGGCACCGCCGGTGCCGGGGATCAGGTCACCGGCCTCAGGGTCGGCGGCGATGACGGCCGCGATCATGTCGCGATCTTCGTCGGTGACGCCGGCCGACTTCGCGTCAGCGAGGTAGAGCGGCAATTCGACGATCCCGTGCATGTCGTTCTTATGCGGGCAAACCGTACCGGGCGACAAGCGAAAAGTGCGGGCAATCCGTAGGCGTCGGGCTTGGCCGATCGCTGTGGGACCACGCGCAGGTGAGCGGTCGGGAGCGTGGCAGGGCGTGAAGGTGGTGCTGGGCTTCGTGGTCATGATGATGCTCGTTCTGGTGGAGCCCCGGTTCCGCACATGCGCAGGATCGCCGCCGGACGCCCCAATGCCGGGACGACGGACGCGCGGTTTCGGCCTGCGGGTATCGCGGGCTGGTCTGCTCAGGGCTGTGGTGGGCGAACGCGCTGACGGCCCATCCAGGGCACTCGTCTCGCGACGTGTAGCGAAATGACGGGATTCGCCTGTCGGGTCAAGGAACCCGTGCGGAACGGCTCATCGGCTGAGATCGCTCATTCCAGGCTTCATCAGCAACCATGAGCGGGGCAAAGACGCCGAGCGGAGACAGAAACTCCGCTCGGCGTTGCTTTTTCTTACGTACCACTGCCGGTCATGTAGGTGGTCACTACGCCGATGAGGACGGCCAGGATGGTGATGCCGGAGCCGACGATGAATCCGACCAGGGACCGGCCGGCATCCTCGCGGGCGTTGTCGTCCTGCGACGACTTGTAGAGCTTCACGCCGGAGATGCCGGCGAGCGCGATACCCACGACACCGAACAGGATCGTGAACACGATGCCGAGGTTGTTGCCGCCGGTCGCGATGCTGGAGGCGTTGAGCGACGAACTGGCTGCCTTCTGCCGGGCCGTCTTGAGAATATCCAAGGGCGCCGATGGATCGCCGGTGGTGCTTTGAGCCCAGGCCGGCAGAATGCTCATGCCCATCATCGTCGCGCTCGCGAGCGCCCGGTAGTGAATATCCTTGACTTGCACAGGAGCCTCCATCGTCATGCTACGGTTCTGGATCGATCGATCGGAGGCCGAGCGTCGCTCATGATCTCCCCCAGGACTCCATCGACGATCGTCTTGGCGATCCGGTCCTCCCCGAACCGCGCCAGCGCGGCCACCCGGCCCCACGCCTCGATGGCGGTGCCATCGGGGAAGCGGGTCGCCAGGATGCGCAGCGCATCGTTGACCGCCATCCGGCGGTACAGCTCGTCGCGCACCAGGCGGTCTTCCTGCTTGGTGGTCAGGGCCCACAGCATCCGGGCCCCGAGCGCGTTGTTCAGGACGATCCAGCGCTCCTCGTCGCGGAGCTTGAACCGCGCCAGCAGGTTGGCTCCCCGCCGCCCCTGCGGGCCGTGGACCTGGCGCTCGAGGGCGCTCTTCACGGCCTGATCGAAGCCGAAGGTCCGGCGCGCCTCCTCGCGGATCTCGTTGGAGTCGGCGTTGAGCACCATGACCGTCGAGGCCATGTCGGCCAGCGTGTCGAAGTCGGCGAGCAGCTGCGAGACCAGGATCAGCTCGAGGCCCCACTTGCGGCCCTCGCGGGCATCCGATTTGACTTGGCTGGCGATGGTCTCGACGCCGCCGGTCAGGTGATACTCGTCCATGCACAAGCGCTTGGGCGTCTCGGCGATCTCGTGGTAGCGCGCCTCCCAGTAGCGGACGTATTCCCCCCGCAGCGCCGCGTCCGTCGGGAAATCCATCTTCGGGATCTCTTCCGAGAACCCCGAGATCTTCGACAGGTAGACGTGCCGCGCGATCATGAACATCAGCGCGTTGTTGCGTTCGGCTTCCGGGGACTTGTGGCGCAGGGCCACGTCCTGCACGTCGATCGACACCACCCGCGCCTCACCGAGGTCGAGCCGGGTCGGCCGGGCGAACATCGGGAACCGCTCGATCGCACTCTCGAGCGAGCGCTGGACCAGGCGCACCAGCTCGGGCGTGAAGTCGGCCGCCATGGTCGGCTCGCTGATGACGCGGGCGAGATCCTCCAGGATCGGCATGGCGTAGCGCTGCGCCCGCTGCGCGGCCGTGTAGAGCCGGCGCTCGACGAATGCGTCGACGATGCGCCACCACTGGATCTTGCCCGCGACCGGGATGCCGTGATCGGCGATCAGCTGGTCGAGTTCCCGATCGATGTTGGGCTGGTAGATCGACGGCGAGGACGAGAACTGCAGGTCGCTCTTGAGCTGGTAGACCCGCGTGATCAGGCGCGGGATCAGGAGCGCCACCTCCGGATGGGCGACGTTGAGCAGCGTCGTCAGGAAGTTCTCGATGAAGGTGCGCTCGCGCTCCAGGGGCGTCCGGCGGCCGAGCCCGAGCTCGAACGGGTTGACGGCGTAGTCCGGCGTGTTGAGCGGGCGCACGTAGTACGCCTCGTGGCGGCGCTCGGCCGGCAGGGCGTTCCTCACCAGCTCGATGAAGCCCGACGAGCTGACGCCGACATCGATCACGGCGAGGAACGGCAGGGCCGCCCCGGCGGAGAAGGCCGCGAACTCGACGTTGAGCCGGTTCATCAGCACCGACTTGCCCGAGCCGGGCGTGGCGTAGATGAGGGTGAGCCAGAACAGCTGCTCGGCCGACAGCGCCTCGTAGGGCATGGGCTTGCCGTCGGGCGTCAGCAGTAAGGTCTGGCCCTGCTTGAAGATCGGCGCGGTGCGGTGGAACGGCAGCAGGGCGGCAAGGTCGCCGAGCGGCGCGATCGAGCCCGGGGGTACCTCCGCCTGGACCGTCATGCCGGCGACCGTCTCGCACAGGGCGCGCAGCGGGTTGTGAGGCGCGTCGGTCATCACCGCCTCGCCCCAGGTCATCATCCCGCTCATCAGGTAGGAGCGCCGCCGCTCCAGCAGGCCCGGATCCTCCCCCGGCTCGGTCCAGGTCGTGGCGATCACCCTGCCTTTGACGATCGCCTCGCCGTCCTTGTCGACCACGTCCTCCAGTTCGCGCAGCGCCCGGAACAGGTTCTTGTTGCTCGGGCTCGCGAAGGCGAGGAGCCCGGCCAGGACCTTGCGCAGGCGGAAACCGACATCGTTGTCGCGCAGCGCCTCGAGGTGGAAACAAACCCGGAACGGCATGTCGGCGGTCTTGCTGGAAGCCTCCAGCAAGGTCTCGAGCAGCCGGTTGAACGGCAGGAGCGTCGCCGGGAACATCCGCATCACGGCAAGCGCGTAGCGGCGCCCGCCCATGTCGAGGGCACGCATGTTGCTCGCGGCTTGCGCGTTCGACGTCATGATCTGCCGGGCGACGGTCGGGGTGAAGAATTCGGAGACGTCGTCGTCGTGCCGCTCCTTGGCGCCGGGATAGCGCCGGGTGCCGGGCCCGTAGGGCGTCCAGCCGTCGGGCGTCTCGTGGTAGAGCACCGCCGCCCGGACCTGCTCCAGGTCGCGCCGCCGGCCCTGGTCGTTCGGCGAGAGTACCCGGCCCTGCAGGCGGGCCTCGCCGAGCGCCTCCATGATCCGGCGCACGAAGGCGCCGTGCGGGCCGGCGATCGATCCGAGATGCAGGAACGGGTTCTGCGCGTCGCGCGCCGGCGGCAGCTCCTGCCAGGCCTTGCGGTTCGCCTTCTGCTCCTTGCGGACCTCGTCGGCGGCGCCGGCCGACGGCCGGGTCCAGGCGGCGAGCAGGATCGTCTCCGCGCGCGCCCGGCCTTCCAGCACGGCACGGCCCTCCTCGATCAGCGCCTCGACCGCGAGACCCTTCTGGCGGGCGCGCCGGCCCTGTTGCCGCACGAACGGATCGAGGATCCGGGCGGTGTTGAGCGAGGACTCGTAGGAGATCGTGATCTGGTGGCCGGGCCGTTTCAGGATCTGCGCGATCCCGCCGGCGAAGCGCTCGACGACGTTGTGGAGGTAATCCTCGCCCGAGACGATCGTCCTGGCGCCGTCGATCTCGATCAGGGTGAGCTGCGAGCCGTCATGGGCGTAGACGACGGCCTCTCCGCGCGCGGGGTCGAAGCCGGCAAGATCGCAGAATTTATCGGCCGTCCTCATCGGTCGAGGCCCAGCAGGACGGCGAACTGGTAGATCGGCACGCTCAGCGCGAAGAGCCAGGCGCCGAGCAGGGCCGGGACGGCCGCCCGCAACAGGGGCGCGGGCCGGACGGTGAGCGCGCAGTAGATCTGGAACCCGGCGAACACGACCGCGGCGCACGACAGCATGATGCTGGCCGGGTAGTAGGCATACATCAGCGGCCGGGACGTGATCGCGCCATCCAGGCCACGGACGAGGCTGTCGTAGAAGAGACTCGTCAGGATGAGGCAACCGCCCACTCCCATCCCGCTCAGATGCAGGATCCGTTGCAAGCTCCGGTCGGAGCAGACGAGGCGGGCCCAGGTCGGTGCGGCGAACACCACGACGATGCCGGTGGCGAGCGTCGATGCGATCGCCATTTGGCTCACCACAGGGTGATCGACGAGGTAGAAGGCGGTGTTGGCGGTGAGGTGGTCGAGCGCTTGCATGAGCCGCGCTCCTAATCGGCGAAGTAGAAGGAGAGCTGGCCGATCAGCACCGTGACGCAGGTCATCGCGCTGCCGATGATGGCGGCTACGACCCAGGTCCCGGCGGTGCCGTCGCCGGAGGTGTTCGCCTGGTAGACCCGGATCAGGGCGTAGCCGGTCAGGACCATGCCGGCGACGGCCGCTCCGACGACGAGCAGCCAGGCGAAGACCGGCATGCCGTCGATCAGCCCGCGCAGCACGTCGGCGATCCCCTTCGACCCGGTCATGGCCGCCTCGCGTAGGAGACGGGCAGGGTCTCGGGGCGGTAGCCGGCGCCGTAGGCCGGATCCGGCCCGTAGCCGGTCCCGGCCCCCGCCGCGACCCGGGCCGCGTCGAGGGGCACCACGACCGGCTGCAGGAAGACGATGCCGATCGGGAAATTCACCGGGCTGCTCAGTGTCGGCGGCCGGCTGAACGAGCGCGCCGCCGCGGCGGTCATCGCCTGCCCCACCGGCATGGCCGCGCCCAGGCCGGCGGTCAGCCAGTCGATCTTGCGGCCGGACTGGACCGCGAAGCCGTCGCCGTAGGTGGTGTTGGTGTTGAGCTGCGTCAGCTGCTGGCCGACCTGGCCAATGCCCTGGAGCAGCCCGGCGACGACGAGGCCGCCGTAGCGCTCGAGCACGTGGTTGTCGACATCCTCGGCCACGCCGGTTCGGGCCTGATCGACGGTGATGGCGATCGCCTGCATCGGCCCCTGGCGGCCGTCCTGCAGGATCATGGTGGTGAATCGGATCGCCCCTTGCGTCTGGGAGTAGACGATCTGGCCCATCAGCCGGATGCCGTTGAGCGGGCCGGGCTGCCCGCGCTCGTCGAGGTCGACGATGGTGGCGAAGATCGGCGCCGCCGGATCGTCCGAGTTGAAGCCGCGGTCCAGCACCGCGTAGGCGACGTCGCCGGCGCGCGCCACGGTGGCGTGGCGGATGCCGGGCCCGAACGGCCCGGTCACGACCGGCGCCGCGGCGGCCCGCGCCTCGGGGGGCTTCGCCCGCTCACCCTTGGCGAACGAGCGCACGAGGAAGCCGCCGGGGCTCGGCTTGAGCAGGGCCTTGATCTGTTCGTTGATCGCCGCGATCTGCTCGGGGTCCGCCGTCGGCTGGACCGGCGCATCCCGGTAGACGGTCTGAACCACGGTGCGGTCGCGGTAGACGATCTTCTCCGGCACCGGGGCGGGGGCCGGCTCGGCCGGTTTTTCGGGGGCCGCGTCCGGCAACTCGCCCATCTGCGGGGGTCGGCTCTCGGCGATGACGGTCGGCGCCACGTAGGGCCTGCCGGCCTCGGCCTTCTCGTCGGCGGCCTGTCGGTTGACGCCCGCCCGGCGGTCGGCCTCGGCCCGGCCGACCGGCTTCATCATGTTGTTGGGTGGGTTCGGGGTCGGGCCCCGGATCTCGGACGCGGCCCCGACCCCCCGGTCGACGCCCGGCGCGTCGGAGAGGATGAAGGCCGCGGAGCCGATCGCCACCACCATGACGACGCCGCCGAGGGCGGCCGTTTGTTTGGTATCGAGCATGGCCGTCTCCCTCAGAACTCGATGGTGATGGCGGTCTCGGAGCCGTCGCCGCGCTCGGCGACGAGGCGCGAGGCCGGGCGCAGGAACTCGTAGATGCGGTAGCCCTCCTGTGCGTCGGCCGACGCCACCGGCTGCGGGCTCACCAGATTGCCCTGGACCCGCACGTACATCCGGTCGCGGTAGAGCCAGGCCTGCGCCCCGTTGGCCACGAGCCTCTGCGCCCCGGCCGGGGGCGTGCCGGCTCCGAACAGGTGCAGCAGGGTTGTGGTGTCGGGCGCCCCCGCGCCGCGGGCGGCGGGCCGCCCGCCGCCCTTGCGGACCGGGCCGGGGCTCGCCGCGGCGACCTTGACGGGGGTCAGCGGCGAAGTGCCGGCCACCCGCACCGTGACCGGGATGTCCACCGTCTCGCTTTGCCCGGACAGGACCATCAGGGGGATCGGATAGGGCACGGCCTCCAGCCGGATCAGGATGTTGCCCCAGGTGTCGTATCGGCAGGGCATGAGGTTGATCGAGGTCGGCCGGTCCGATCCCGCCGCGGCCGCGACCTGGGTCGCGCCCATCGCGGCATCGACGCCGCAGCCAGTGCCGTCCTGCGCGAACAGCCTCGGATCGTAGGCGACCGAGGCGATCGGCCAGGGATTGCCTTTGCCGTCGACGAAGGTGATTGGGCTCACCACCCCGTAGGCGAGGTTCAGCGTCTCGGGCGCCGCCCGGCTGACCTCCTGCGTCACGGTGAGCAGCCGCGGCTCCGGCCGGGGCATGCGCCCGTTGCGGCCGGGGAAGTTGCCGGCGCCTTGCGCGTCCTGCACCGCGCGGCGCATGCCCTGGATCTCGTCGGGCTTGAGGATCACGCCCTTCGCACCACCGAGCATGCGCTGGCGCAACTCCTCGAGCTCGCCCGCCGTCAGCGGGCGTGGAACGGGCGGCGGTGCTGCGGTGGCTGCCGCCCCGGTTGGCGGAAGACCGGTCGGCGGGACGCCGAACGGGCGACGGACCGCACCCCCAGGAGGCGGGGCGCCCGCGGCGGGCGGGCTCGGGCCGACGAAGGCGCTTCCTCCGCCGGGAGCCGCATCGGCATCGGTCGGCTGCCCGGCCTCATGCACGCCATGGGCGCGCGCCGCCACGGGCGCGCAGACGAGGGCCGTGAGCAGGCAGCCGAAGGCTCGGACGCGCCTCGGGGCGCCCCCTGCACGCATCATGGTTGCACCTGATGGGTCAGTTGCTGCGTCGAGATCACCGAGTCGATGGCGATGCCGTTCGGGTTGATCGGCGAGGGATCGATCCGCACGATCGTCATGGTCAGGAGCCGGCGCTCGACCTTGGTCTCGACGTTGGTGCGGTAGAAGATCTGCAGCGGCACCTCGACGATCCAGTAGTAGCGACCGCCCGACTTGCCCTCCTCGGAGATGTTGGCCGGGTCCGTGGTCACCGCCGAGACGGTCTGGTAGCCGATCACGACCTTCTGGATGATGCCGCTCTCCTGCAGGGCGGCGCGATAACGGTCGCGGCCCTTCGGGGTGAACGACGACGACAGCGCGTTGTTGATGAGGGCGCGCCAGTTGGCATAGTCGTAGGAGTTGAGTTCGACCGCCGCGCTGACCGCGAACTCCTTCAGCCGCGCCTGGGAGATGTTCGGCTCGGTCAGCGGAATCGCGTCGCAGACCGCCTGCGCATCCGACGTCCAGATGAACTGCTTGATCGGGAAGCGGTAGAACGCATTGTAGAACAACAGCCCGTTGACCACGAGCGAGATGGTCAGGAAGACCGACAGCATCAGGATCCAGTTCCACTGGTTCCGGAGCATCATCTGTCCCGCGTCGATCTCGCGCGCGATGCGGTCGGCAGACTTCATGGCTCGGTCTTTCCGGTCGGGGCGGGCGGTCGCGCCAGGGTCCGCACCTCGCAGCCGAACACGCCGCCGTCGGCGACGTAGGGGATTACCTCCGCCCGTTTGAGGCACAGGTAGGTCAGCCACATCGAGCCCATGAGCGACGTGAACAGCGCGGCTGCGAGGAAGGCGCTGGCGCGCGCGTAGCCGGCGAGCCGGTCGGCCAGGGCCGAGGGCGACAGGCAGCCCCGGGCCGAGGGCAGGCTGAACGCTCCGATGGTGGCGCGACGGGCCATCTCAGCTCCCGGTCAGGACGGAGCGGACCTTGGCGTCGTCGCCGGGCTCGTAGCCGACCATGATGGCGAGCCGCCCGTCGGGACGGGGCACGAACAGCGTCGGCACGCCCGGACGCAGCTGCGGGGCCGCTGCGAAGATCGCGGCGAACGCCTCTTTGTTCTCGGCGAGCTTGGCCGCGATCTCCGGGCTCGCAGACACGGTGGGGGTGAGCTTGGCGTCGAAGGCGTTCGTGAGCGCGGCGACTCGATCGGGAGCCGCGAGGATCGCCGCCGCCATGCGGGTGCCGGCCTCCGGATCGCCGAGGACCACCACCGGCACCCAGCGCGCCGCGACCTTGCCGTGGAGTGCCGTCCAGGCGGCGTGGCAATAGGGGCAGCGCGGATCGAAGAAGATCGTCGCGACCTGACCCGGTGCCGTCCCGGCCGGCAAGTCGGCGATGCCTTCCAACTTGGCCAGCAAATCCGTCACCTGCCGGGCGCGTGTCGGATCCTCGATGGTGGCGAAGCTCACTGACGGCGTCGGCGTGGCGGGCTGAGTCGGGGCCTGTGCAACCTGAGCGAGGGGCCGGAACGCCTGCGGTGCGGCAGGGGGCGACTGGAATCCTGTAGCCGGCGCAACACCTGCCGTAGAGGACTGAATTGGTGGCGCTGCCAAAGTCTGAATTGGTGCGCTCGCAACGATTTGGATCTGTACAGGAACCCAATGTCTGTCCGTGGCCAGATAGACACAGGCAACCACACAGGCTGCCCAAGCGAAGTGTTTTCCTGCGATCTCCATCGTGGCTTGCCCGCCTGCAGTCGTTAATTCCTAGGTTGCGCTCTTATTGCGAAGCCATTCCCGGTATGTCAATAAACATGCAAGCGTATCGCTCTGATTGACCCCGAATGGGGTATACCAAGGTCCATAAGCATGGAGTAAGACCGGGCTGTGTTTTGAATGCAATCGAGATGTGCTTTTCTCATAGGGTGTAGATCTTGGAATTTTCGTCCAGAAATCCAAATAAATCACTGGACGAGCATGTGTCCGGCCATACAGTCCAGCGTAGAATGTGCAATGCAACAAAGGATTAAATTCGCGTTAAAGCCCGCAACCATGGCGATACACATCGCCGTGATCTCGTCGATGGCCGCTGGAACTGCACTCGCCAACCCAGCAAATCATGAAGACGAGAGGCGAAATCGGTCGCGGTTTGAATATAACGATGGTCGACCAGAAGAAAAACGCCCCTATAGGCGGCCCAATCTGGACGTAGATCCGACTAACTTGAAGCTGGAAGAGATGCGAGAGCGCATCAACAGATTGGAGGAGCGGTTGGAATTGTTAGAGTATAACTCGATCCATTCTAAATAGGTGCGTGGATGGTCGTTCCGGATCTTGGCAATCTGCTCGTTTCGTTGAGTGAGGTATTTCCGCTCTTCGTCAACCTGATCTTTTTGGGCATTGCCGTGCTGGGGATCTGGTTCGGGACGTCGGGACTCTACGCGCTCTACAATGTTGCTGCCGGTGAGCATAAATTCTCCAACCGCCCGGTGACGATCGATACTGCCTTCGGTAAGCTCGTGCTCGCGGGCGCGATGATCGTTGCGCCAGTCCTGTTGTGGAAGTTCGCCAACAGTTTCGTCCTGGGAGGCGATATCACCTACAGCATGTTCAACTACGGCGGGTCTCAGCGCGGTTCGACCTGCGAACAGATCCGCATCGCGATCACATACTTCTTCATGGGCCTCGGTGCACTGGCGTGGCTGGTCGCGGGACTGAAGCTCTACAAGGCGACCTCGGGCCAGCACGACGGCGCCGGGTCGGCCTTCCTGTACCTGGTCGGTGGCACCCTGGCGTTCTTCATCAACGACGTGGCCCAGCTCGTCGGCAACACGATTCACATGGATGTGTCGCTGTCGAACGTCTGCACGATGATCGGGGGCTGAGATGCGGTCCCCTGCCCTATCGTTTCCGGCGCCGGAACAGCCCGTCGATCTCGTCGGCCGCGAAGGCGCGCAGCGGCGCCCGCGTCTCGAACAGCCGGCCGTGCTCGAGCTGCCAAGCGCGGTAGCGCGACACCATCGCGGTGGCACAGACCACCAGGCAGAGCATCAGGGCGCCGAGCAACGTGAGCCAGGAGCGCGCGTAGACCGCCCAGGCGGCGGCCAGCATGCCGATGATCTCGGCCGCCACGAACAGCGTCAGCGCCTGCTGCCGCTCATCGGCGGCCAGTGTCCGCGGATCGGCACCGTCGAGGGCGTAGGTGCGGCTGAGTTCGGCCAGGGAGAAGGTGGCGCCGCATTTCGGATCGTCGCAGCGGCGCAGGTCGAGCGCGTCGGGATCGCTCATCAGCCGGCCGCGCCGGCAGGAGGGGCAGAGGGCGTGCGTGCCGCCCAGCACCGTGCCGCTCATGGCGGCGAAGCCGCGGTGCTCCGGCCCGACCCGGTGCCCGAGCCGCTCTCTCACGAATGAGACGATCCCCATCTGAGCCACCCGTCGAAGATATCTCTGCAATGGCGCTTGTGTAACATCGCCAAAAATTGCTGCAAGATAAATATCGATCGAATGATGTTGGAGGAGAACATGAAAATAGTTCGGATGAATGCCATCGTTAGATTTGTCGTATTGCTGCTCGGTGTCGCCGTTCTGCTCCCCGGCTGCGTCAGCACTGGCGGCAGCACCTCGGGGCATGTCGATGCCAAGCTGCGCGAGCACGGGGTCTGAGCCATGCGCCTGAAGGCATGGATCCTCTCCACCGCACTCGGCGCGACCGCCCTGTGTGTTGTCGGCCAGCCGGCCAAGGCTCAAGTCGCCAACACCTACTGCGCCCAGAACCCGGCGGCCTGTGCCCCGGTGGCAGCCGGCGTGGGAGGCTACGGCTACGGGGCTCCCACCAGCGGCTACGGTTACGGCGCGCCAGGCTATGGCGCCGGCTACGGCGCCCCCGGCTACGGTGCGGGTTACGGTGCCGGCTACGCCTACGGCGCGCCCGGCTATGGCGGCTATCCGCCACCCGGCTATTACGGTCCTGGCGGGATCGCCCAGGCGAATGCCCTCAACGCCATCGCCAACGGCCCCCGCACCCTGCCGGGCCAGGACGGGCAGCCGTTCCCTCAGAACTCCGCCGACCAGTCCCCGGCGCCGGCCCCGCCGCATCCGGCCAACGCCGACTTCTCGCGCTACTCGGCCGGAGTGTTCGGCGACGCCAACAGGCCGACCAAGGTGGTGCAGCGCGCCGCCAGGACCGCCGGCATCCAGGACGGCTACCGCGAGGAATCCCGGCGGATCGCCGTCTACCTCGACACGCCCGACATCAGCGCCCGGCTCGATGCGAAGTACCCGTTCGCCAGCGTCATGATCGGTCCGGACATCGTGCCGCCGGTGGTGTCCGAGCTGCGCGAGGTGCGCCAGACCCCGACCCGCACCCTTCTGGTCACCACCCTCGGCTCGTTCGAGATCCTGCGCGATGCCCGCGTGACCGTGCAGCCGCCGAACTGGCGCGACTACCTCACCGTCACGCCCCCGCCCGAGGCCAAGACCACCTGGACCCCGCCCAAGGGGCAGGTCGAGCAGGACAACTGGGACGTCGGCTACAAGGGCGGCCTGGAGGTGGGCGTGCAGCAGGCCCGCGCTGCGTTCGACGACGGGCTGGCCCGGCTCGACCGCGATTTCTCCGGCATGCGCCGCTACGGGGACCTCGCCGCGGCGGGCGCGATCAGCCTTCCGATCGTGAGGGTGCGCGCCACCGCGCTCAAGGTCGGCAAGGACGGCCGCTCGGCCGCCATCGACCAGCGCCTCCTCAAGATCGTCGTCACCCCGAAATTCCAGCGCACCGCCTCGGCGGCAGCGACCGCGGAGTGAGCCATGCTGTGGACCGGCAAGACCCGATACCCCGATCAGGAGATCGTCGTGCATGGCCGCGATGAGGTGGCCCGGCTGTTCATCCACGCCGTGTCGATCGGCGCGAGTGACGTGATCTTCCAGTCCGGCCGCCGGGTCATGGCCGCCATCCACGGCGAACTCACCGCGCTGACCGGCATCTGGCTGCAGCCGAGCACCATGGCGCGCATCGCCACCGAGCTGACCTCGACCGACTCGATCATGTCGAAGCTCTACGCGGCCCAGGACTTCGACCGCGCCATCACGATCGAGGACCGGGCCGGGGCTAAGCGCGACGCCGAGCCGGTCCGGCACCGGTTCCGCATCAACGTCACGGCCGGCTACTTCGAGGGCGATACCGGTGTGCAGATCGTCTGCCGCCACATCCCGGCCGATCCGCCGACCGTGGCCGCCCTCGGGGTCGACGACGCTGTCGTCGCCGAGTCGACCCCGGCCCAGGGCGCCGTGATCGTCGCCGGCGAGACCGGTTCGGGCAAGACCACGACGCTCGCCGCCCTAATCCGCCGGATCCTGGAGGAGGACACGCCGATCCACGGCAACGTGCTGACCTATGAGGCCCCGATCGAGTTCGTGTTCGAGACCGTGCCGTCGGGGCGCTGCACCATCATGCAGCACGAGATCGGCTTGCACCTGCCCTCGTTCGCGGCCGGCGTGCGCAACTCGCTGCGCCGCAAGCCGGGCCTCGTCATGGTGGGCGAGCTGCGCGACATGCACACGGTCATGGCCTGCGTCGAGGCGGCCCAGACCGGCCACCCGATCTACACCACCACCCACGCCAACGACGTCGCCCACATCCTGCGGCGCCTGACCCTGATGTTCCCGGCCGACCTGCAGACCCAAGCGTTCCACGACGTTCTGGGCAGCAGCCACCTCCTCGTCTCGCAGCTCCTGGTGCCGCGGGTCGGCGGCGGGCTAGTCTGCCTGCGCGAGTGGCAGGTGTTGACCGCCTCCGTCCGCCGGGAGGTGGCGCGGGCGGGCATGGCCGAGTCCGCCGAGACCATGCGGGCGATCATCGGCCGGGGCGAGGATGGCCGTTCGATGAAGGCCACGGTCGCGCTGGCCCTCGAGCAGGGCCTGATCGACGTCGCCACCGCCCGCCGCGTCCTCGAGCGCTATGGATATCGTGATGCCCGTCTCGCGGCGTAGCCTCGTCACCGGGCTTGCCGGCACCCTGGCGGGTTCTGTGGTCGGCCTTGCGGGCGCCGACCGGACCTATGCGGCAGCCTTGGCCGGCACGGTGGCCCTGCCGCCGCCGGTGCGGCTGTGGCTGCGCCGCGACCGCACCGGCGAGGAGGTGAGCGCGATCGTCCGGACTCCGGACGGCTACAACACCCGCGACCTGCTCCTCCTCTCCTGGCTGCTGCGCGATGTCGGCGATGCCAGCGCGGCGGTCTGGATCGATCCGCGCCTGTTCGACCTCCTCGCCTCGGTCCAGGGCGCGATGAGCGCGGTCCACGGCGCGGTGGTGCCGCTGATCGTCACCTCCGGCTATCGCACGCCGCAGCACAATGCCGGGATCGAGGGCGCGGCCCGGGCCTCGCTCCACCTTGCCGGGCGCGCCGCCGACCTGCGCGCGGCCGGCTACGGCGCGGACGCCGTGGCGGTCGCAGGCGCGCTGTGCGGCCGCGGCGGCGTCGGGATCTATCCTGGCTTCTGCCACCTCGACATCGGCAAGGCCCGGGTCTGGGCCGGGGGGCGCAAGGCGCCGCCGGCCGGCCAACCCGCGCCGGGCACCCCGATCACCAAGCCCGGGGATCCCGCATGAGCGACCGCCACCTCCCCTGGCGCTGGTCGGCCGTGCCCATTCGGTTCTTCGGCCTGCACGGCAGTCTTGCCGCGTTTTTCCCGGCGATCATTGTCACGGGACTGAGCCGATACACGTTCATGGCTCTGTTCGGCTACGCGGTATATCTGGCCTATTGCAATCACCGCAAGATGACGCCTCTGCGATACGTGAAATTCCTTTGGGCCAAATACATCGAGGGTGGACAATGGCCGGCGTTCTGATCCCGCCTCCGCACCGGATCCGCACGGTGCTGTCCGGCGCCGTCCTCGTGGCCGGCCTTGCCGTCGCTGGCACCCTGCCGGCCGGGGCCCAGACGGGTTCGACCGGTTCGAACTGCCTCGTCCGCCAGGCGGCCGACGCGGCGGTGCAGCGCCAGATCGCGCTGATCGACGCGGCCAAGGTCAACCCGTCCGCGTTCTTCAACGGCCCGAACTCCTGCATCGCCGGCGACCTGCTGAAGCGCTTCGACCTGTCGAACCTGATCCCGGACCTGTCGGGGTTCCTCACCAGCGGCGCGCAGAACCTGATCGGGTCGGTGATCGACGCGGCCAAGCGGCAGGTCTGCCAGATCCTCGACGATCAGCTGCGCGACACGATCCGCAGCATCAACCAGCAGATGGGGAGCTTCCAGAACTCGGTCTCGGGCGACCTGTTCCGGCAGCTCAACGGCTCGATCTCGCCGATCAGCCTGCCGAACATCTCCGGCCTCGGTTCGTACAACCACGTCCAGAACACCGCCTTCGGCTCGGCGCTCACCACCAGCCAGGCGCCGCAGAGCGCGAGCCCGGTCGTCGTCCAGCAGGACTCGGCCCAGCCGAGCGCGTCCACGGCGATCTCGACGCCCTCCCCGTCCGGCAGCAGCTACGGAGGACTGTACCAATGATCTGCCGCTCGATCGTGCTCTCTGCGGGCCTGCTCCTCGCGGCCTTTGGCTCGGCTCAGGCCGAGCCGCTCGCCTTGCCGATCGGCGACTGGGCATACTCACCGGTCTCAGCATCGGGCTGCAAGAGGCCGCCGCTGACCATTGAAAAAGATCGGCTGATTCAACGAATTGACCAAGAGGGAGTTCGCGGCGAGGCACGTTGCAAAATTCTCAAAGCGAAAAAGCAGCCTAAGGGAATAATTTTTATCAATACGAAATGTGATTGGGACGCTCACGTCCCGCAGGGGATGCGCGAAAGTCCTGACGAAGCGGATTATGATTCTTTTTCTTTGAAGCCCTTGGGCCAATCAGAAATCTTGTTCAACAACATGGAATATGTGCTTTGCCCACCAAAGGCGGAGGGGAGCAAGTGAAAAGATTTAAATTATCTGCGACGACACTGATCTTGCACTTGGTATCGTCTGCTTCTGCGCTGTCCGGTACGTGCCTTACGTCTGACATCATGAACCCCGCCGGTGAGCGGGTATCGTCGCCCTACGGTGTCAACCGAACCGGTCGCGCAGGTGCGTCGGCCGGCTATCACCAGGGCATGGATATCGTGAACAGCGAAGGGGCTGGAACAAAGATATTTTCTGGCTCATCGGGTGCGATCACGTATCACAATTTTACGGGCGGCGGAATCATCGCTGATATTATCTCTGGAGATACCAGGTTTTTATATCTTCACATGAATACTGCCGTTTTCAATCAACGGCAAAGCCCTCAAATTACTGCCGGTGAGCAGGTCGGTACGATGGGGTGCGCGGGCATGAAGCGTTGCGCTCCGCATCTCCATCTCGGCACGCTCCTGAAGGGCAACATCCTCGCCTCGAGCGGCACCAACGGCCGGGTCTGGAAGATGTATGCCGGCAAGGGCGCGAGCCCGATGACCGCCGACGCGATCAAGGCGGCCCTCCCGCAGGCCTGGTACTACGTCAATCCCGAGCCGTTCCTGCCGCGCCAGATCCCGATCTCCAACCCGTACCCCGACATGGCCGGCGGGCCGCGCAAGACGACCCTGCCGAAGACCTGCGCGCCGGGCGCCAACGAGGGCGCAACCAGCGAGCCCGTCTCGCAATCCGACAGCCAGTCGCAGCAGACCGCCATCGCCAGCGCGGCCGAGCGAGCCACGGGCTCCGAGGACCACGCGGTGAAGGTCGCCAACCAGCCCAACCGCAGCCTCTACATCGAGATCGCGCGCACCAACTCCGCGGAGCTGGCCACCAACGCCTTCGACTACGACGCGCAGATCGATGCCGCGCTCGCCCAGCTCGTCGCCCTCTACGCTCTCGACGCCCGCCCGATGGAGGGTCAGCCGTGACGCGGCTCTTCCCCATCCTTCCGGCGAGTGCCGTCCTGGCCGTTGTCCTGGCGTCTCCGGCCCAGGCGCAGGGCCTGTTCCCGCAATGGGAGATCTCCCTGCAGCGGCTGTTGTCGGGCATGCGCGTGTCCGGTGCGCAGTCGAGCGGCACCGCGCTCCAGATCACCAACGGCGACAAGGCCAGTGCCGAGGCGACGGCCTCGACCCTGGTTAGCCAGGACAATGCCCTGGGCCTCGCCCGCGTCCAGCACCTTTACGGCTACGATACCGGCACCGGCTACGCCGCCTGCACCATTGCGTTGGGATTGTCGCAGGCGAGCGACAGCGAGACCTCCGCGTCGAAGGCCCGCCAGGCCTTCCGTTCGGCCGACCGAAGCTGGCTCACCGGCGGCGGCGATGCCGCCGCGCGCATGGGCGCCTCCCTCGACCAGCGGCGCAGCTTCTACTGCTCGCCCTCCGAGCAGCAGACCGGCTGGTGCAAGGGCGCCCAGCCCGGCGGTTACGGCGCCGGCGACTCCGACGCCGCCCCCTGGCTGTTCAACCGCAACTACTCCGCCGAGGAGGTGATGACCGCCGCCGACTACCTCGACGTCGTCGCGCCCCTGCCCACGGTGAAGCCCAGCCCGCGGACGGCTGAGGAGGATGTCGCCCTGGTCCAGGCCCGTCGCCAGGGCGCGATCATGAGCGGCGCCCGCGCCGGCCTCGTCGGTGTCCTCGTCGGCGGCATGGGTGGCGACAGCCGCCAGGGAGCCACGCCATGACGGGCCGGACCATCACCGCCCTCGCCGGGCTCGGCGCCCTCATCGTGGCGATCGGCGTCTCGGCGACGGCGCAGGCCCAGAGCTGCTTCGGGGTCGAGACTCGGGTGAACGTCGCGACCGAAGCCCTCACGGCGGCGATCACTGGCGCGATCACCACCACCGAGGCCGGCCTGGTCGCCCAGGAGGTCGCCGAGCGAGCCCGGCTGCTCTCCGCCGTGAAGGTGCTCACCGCGCAATCGGCCGCCGGCTCGGATCAGGTCTCGAACGGCTTTCGCGCGTCGAGCCAGGCGCTCGCCACCACCGTCGTCACCCAGGACCAGCGCCAGGCCGTGGCGCTCGCCACCCACCGCTACGGCTCGATCGGCTACGACCCGTGCGGCGCGAACACCAAGGCGCAAGGTCTCTACACCGCCCTATCGGGGTCCGCGGCCGTCCGCCAGCAGATGGTCACCCAGGTCCACGCCCAGCCCGGCCGCTACGCCGATCCCAAGGACTGGGTCGCCGACGTGAAGTCCGGAGACGCCCCCGACGGCGCCGCGCTCTACAGCGGCGACGCGCAAGCCGCGACGAAGTTCATCACCACCATCATCGGGCCGCCCGACCTGCAGCCGCGCAATACGGGCAACTCCGCGACCAACGACCTCAACAAGCTCGAGAAGACCGGCCGGGATACCTACCGCTCGATGACCGCCGTCGTGCTCGCCGACATCGCGGCCGACTACCAGCCGGACGGCCCGATCGCCAAGACACGGGCGCTGTCGGGCCACTGGCAGGGCAGCGACGGCGGCGCGGCGTGGGCCGCCGGCATCGCCGGCCAGCACGACCGCGGCGTCATTCAGGACGCCGTGCGGATGGAGGCGGCCAACCTCGCCCTCCTCGCCCACCAGATCAAACGCGGCATGCGGACCGAGGCCACCGCCGCGGCCCTGCTGCTGTCCATGGTCAACGCCCGCATCTCGAACAGCGTCCCCTCCCCCGGTCGCGGCGCGCCGACCCCAGCGAGCTTCCAGACGCCATGAAGACGCCGATCCTCCTCGCCGCGGCCCTGGCCGCCCTCGCCTCGCCGGCGGCAGCGCAGTTCTGTGGCGTCGCCGATCCGATTTGGATCGCCGGCCACACCAG
Organism: Methylobacterium sp. XJLW; assembly: GCF_003254375.1. Taxonomy (NCBI): domain Bacteria; kingdom Pseudomonadati; phylum Pseudomonadota; class Alphaproteobacteria; order Hyphomicrobiales; family Methylobacteriaceae; genus Methylobacterium; species Methylobacterium sp. XJLW. The sequence continues at coordinate 102,000 of NZ_CP017427.1, forward strand.
GGCGACCGGCGCCCTGGAAACGCGGGTCGCCACCATGGGCACCACCGTCGCCACGCAGCGCAGCCTCACCCTGGAGATGCTGCTCTCGGCCATGAAGGTGCAGACCGCCCAGGTCTCGACCAACGGCGAGCGCGAGGTGAACCTCGTCAGCAACACCCAGCAGGCCGTGGCCGCCACCCTGTCCCAGGTCGCCCAGCGCCAGGCCCTGGTCGATGCCCGCGAGCAGTATTCCATCGAGACCGGCCAGGGCGTGAACGCCTGCGGCGCGATCGACCTGATGAACTCCACCAACCGCGCCATGGGCAACGTCGCCATGACCGGCCGGGAGACCTATCGCGCGCTCGACGTCTCCCCGGGCAAGAACGTCCCGATCTCCGAGGCGACCCGCGCGCGCCTCGCCGACCCCACCAAGGCGGATGCCGCGATCCTGTTCGATCCCACCGCCAGCGACGACGACCGCAGGGTCGTCATCCAGGACATGGCCGGCCTGCCGATGCCCAAGCCGACGGCCGCCATGCCGGGGGCGGAGGCCGACCTGATGATGCTGCGGGCCCGCCGCGTCGAGGCCCTGCGCTCGCCCGCCCTCGTCTCGCTCAGCGCCGTCCGGGCGATGTCGATCGCCGAGGGCCACGAGGTCGGCAGCGCTGCCCCCTCCCCGCTGGCACAGCTCGAGGCGCTGATCGCCCAGTACGGCGGCGGCCCGCACTACGAGGCGTGGTCGGCCGGCCTCGCCGGCCAATCCGAGCACGGCCTGCTGATCGAACTCACCCGCATGCGCTCGATGTCGCTGGCTTTGCGCCAGCAGCTCATCGAGCAGCAGGCCCGCACCGCGGCCGTCCTCGGCACCATGCTGGCCACCCAGGCCGGCGGCAATCTGTAGAGGCCCGCATGCTCCGCAGGATCACGGCCGGGGCCGGCAGCCTCGGGTTCCTCGCCGCCGCCACGGCGGCCCGGGCCCAGACCACCGGTCGCGAGATCTTCACACCGGTCCAGAACGACCTGGCGCTGATCAACCTGCGCAAATTGCTCGGCTGCGTGGTCGATGGTGTCTGGACCGCCGCCTCGTGCACCGACGACCGGCCGCTCACGGTCGCGCTCGGCTACTTCAACGTCGGCTGCCTGATCGTCGCGACGATCCTGGCCTGCTACCTGCTCTATTCCCTCGTCGCCGACACCGCCAACGACGGCGAGGCCTTCGGCCGCCAGTCGAGCGCCAAATACACCCTCCTGCGGGTCATCACCGGCGCGATCCTCAGCCTGCCGATCAAGTCCGGCCTCTCGCTGGTGCAGATCCTCGTCGTCCAGCTCGCGGTCTGGGGCTCGGGCTTCGGCGACACCCTCTGGACCCGCGTCGCCGGCACGGGCCTCACCGGCCTATACGGTACACTCACCAGCCCGACCCAGGCGCTCGGCGACTTCGTGCTGCGCGGCAAGCTCGCCAAGGTGCTGGAAGGCCGCCTCTACGGCTACGTCTGCGCCCAGGCCTTGCAGACCTACGCCAGGAACGTCTCCGGCCGGGACGACGCCGCTGCGATCAGCCCGAAGACGACGGTCGACGACGGGTATTTCGGGTCGTGGAGTGCGCGCTCGACGAGTTACCATTTCGTCGACACCAACGGCTATTTCCGCAAGTCGGACAACCTCTGTGGCGCCGTCGTCTACGAGCACCAGAAGATCAGCGCGACCATCGCCGACACGAACGACGCCAGCACCACCCGGACGCTGATCGATCTCGCCGAACGGCAGAGCCAGCAGAGCTTCCAGGCCGCGATCGACAGTCTCGACGGAGCCGCCGCCGGCATCGCCCGCACCATCAATTCCGGCAGCCGCGACGATGGGGCGATCAAGAGGCAGATCAAACAGGCGATCGACGCCGCCTATACCTCCGTCAGTCAGAGCCTGACCCAGAGCAACAGCGAACAGCTCAACCAAGCCCTGCGCAACTACCTCGCCAACGCCACCGACAACGGCTGGCTCGCCGCCGCCCTGTGGCAGCGTTCGATGAGCCTCGTCCAGGCCAAGCTCCTGGCGGCCTCCGCAGGGCCGAGCGGCGCGATCCGGGTCGAGCCCCCGGCCAACATCACCGCCTACATCCCCTACTTCGGCCACAGCGCCTACGCGCCCCTCGCCGAGGAGGCGCAGCGCAACCTCACCTACGTCGCCACCTTCGGTGGCTATATCGCCGCGCAAGGGTCGGCCAGCGTCGCCAGCGTGGCGAGCGATCACCCGACCGCGCAGATGGATCCGCCCAACCAGTTCGCTCGCGGCCTGTCGATGATCTACGCCGGCGTCCTCGACAGGATCAGCCGGCCCGAGAGCAGCGCCTGGAAGGATCCCATCCTCGAAATCCAGGAGATCGGTCAGGTCATCGCCTATTGGGGCATGGGGGCGACTGGAGGCGCTATCGGCGGCGACATCCTGGATTGGGGGTTGGGAAAGCTCAAACTGAGCGAAGATGGAGCTTTTCGATCCGGCCTCAGGGAGATGACGGGATTTCTCTACTGCCTCGCGATCGTGCTGTTCGTCGCCGCCTTCCTGCTGATCGGCCTCGTGCCGTTCGTCGTCATCGTCCATTTCCTGATGGCGACCTTCAACTGGTTCTTAGTGGTGGCCGAGGCGATGATCGCCGTGCCGATCTGGCTGCTCACCAAGTTCATGCCCGCCCGCTCCGACAGCTTCGTCGGCAACAGCGGCCAGGGCTACCTGTTCTTCCTCGGCATCCTACTGCGCCCTCCCCTCATCGTCATCGGCATGCTGGTCTCTATCCTGCTCATGCGGGTCGGGATCGACATTAGCAGTATTTTCTTCCGCGGCGCGTTGGCGATGATCTCGCCCGACGGCACCATCGCCTATGCGATGGTCGGAACCGCCGGGCTGTTCGTCTACGCCGTCATCCTGTTCTCGATCGTCGCGCTGGCCGCCGGCCAGATCAGCGCCCTGCCCGAGACCGTGCTGTCCTGGATCGGCGGGCAGATCGAGCGCCGGACCGGCAACACCGCCGCCGTTGCCGCGGCCGGCATCGTCATGCCGCGCTCGCCCGGGCAGATCTCCGGCAGTGCCACGCACCGCACCGTCGGCCGCATGATCGACGGCTCCCGCGCCGGCGCCAGGACCATGCTGTCGAAGCTGCGCAAGGACTCCTGAGCGATGGACGACGCTCCACCTAAGGCCGTCGCCCTGCACTTCGGGATTATGGCCGCCCTCTCCTTCTCGGCCCTGGCGCTCCCCTTCGTCCCGGAGGCGATCCTGGCCTACGCCGGCTACCGCTACCTGCGCCACTTCACCTACGGCTGGCGCACCTGGCGCGCGCCGGCGCGCGTGCCGCTGCATCTCGGCCAGCGTGGCTATCGCGACGCGACCACCCGTTGCCGCGGCGACGCCTCCTGGCCGGTCGGGCTTGCTGCCACCGGACAGGTCTGGCTGCGGCGCGAGGACCTCGTGCAGGGCGTGAGCTTCCACAGCGACGGCGCCGATTGGCAGATTGAGGCGGCGGCCAACCTCGTGTTCGGCGCCTGCCTCAACCGCATGGGCGCCATCGTCGTCCAGAGCGCCGACGCGGCCATGCTGACCGACCGGCTGGCCGAGGTGGCCCGGCCGTTCGGGCGGGACGGCGAGATCAGGGCGATCGACCTCAAGCAGGCACCCCGGCCGCCCTTGCTGATCACCACCACGACCCTGGCTGCCGCGATCGACGACCTGCGGCTCGGGCCCGAGGCCAGTGCCGTGAATCGGGCGCTGCTGCCGATCATCGAGATGCTGGCCACCCGGTATCGCAAGAGCGCCCTCGATCTCTACCAGGCCTTCACCGACGAGGTCGCCTTCAAGCGCCTCGTCGACGGGCACTACGAGATCGACCGCACGACCGTCAGCGCCGACACGGCCTCCTCGGCCGACGGCGCGGCCTTCCGTGCCGTGCTCAAGCCACTCAAGGAGATCCCGGAGGACCGGCGCGAGGCCGGGCGCGAGGCCCTTGTCGCCTATGCCAGCGAGCTCGCCGCCTTGACCAGCATGTCGCTGACGGGCGGCCTCGATCTCAAGAAGGCCCTGTCCGCGGGCGGCTTGGTGTGCATTCGGCCGTCCTCCCCGCTCACCACCGCGCTGGTGATTGCGCGATGCACCGAGGCTCTCGCCTCCATGGCGCCCGGCCAGGCCGGTCGTTCTCTCGTGCACATCGTCTATCCCGATGCGCTCTCGGGCGTCTCCGCGCAGCGTTTCCGCGACGCTGCCGCAAGGGCTGGTGCGATCGGCTCACTCGCCCACCCGGCGAGACCCGCGAATCACATCCAGATGGCGACGCGGAAGGGCGGAGCGCTGCGGGTCCAGAGCCGGAAGGCTAAAGGCCGAATCGCTTCTCGCAAGGGCAAGATCGCGTCCACCATCAAGGACTGCCCGTTCAACTTGGACCTTGGTCTGCCGAAAGTTCCAGAGTCAAACAACTCGGGGGCAGGCGCCGATGCTGCGGATCGCTAAAAAGACGCTTGGGTCCCTAAATGTAAGCTTTCAGGAGGTTGTCCGCCCGGCCCGAAGCAAGAACGCTGGAGTTGAGAAGATTCAACGATCCCGGAGCGACCGAATGAACATCCATCAGAATGCGCGTTTGACGCCGTCGGGTCGAGGGCGGTTGGTCCGGCTCGTCAAGAGCGGGCTCAGCCCGAAGGCTGTGGCCGAGACGATGGGCATGTGTCCCATTACGTTGGGCATGTGGGTGGCTCGCTTCGACGCCGGAGGCGTCGGCGGACTGCAGGATCTCTCCCCGCGGCCTCACCGCCTGCACCGTCCGATCCCGGCCAAGACGCAAGACGCCATTCTGGCCTTGCGTCGGCAGCGTCTGAGCGGCCAGCAGATCGCCTGTGATCTGGCCGTCTCGCCGGCCACTGTCAGCAGAGTGCTGCGTCGGCACGGCCTGAACCACATCCGCGATCTCGAACCGCCCCCGCCAGTGCAGCGCTACGAACGCGCGCAGACCGGCGAGTTGATCCACATCGACATCAAGAAGCTCGGCCGCTTCGCGCACCGGCCATCCGCGAAGCCGACCCGGAAATGTACGGCGGCTCAAACGCCTAAGCGACTGCCTGGTTCCTCCACATCGGAGTCGCGCGTCCCGGTTGCGCCGTCCATGGCCGGGACTCGACTCTGCTTTCCGAATCGGTCCTCTATGCCCATTGGCGGTGATATAGCGATATTTGTCGTTAAACCGTGAACGAGACGGAACCGTGAATCAGTACGTTCCATCCACAGTTTTGCCACCGGCCCCCAACACCACGGCGGGCGATGACGCGCGCCTGCTCGATCGCCGGCTGCGCGAGATAGCGGCCGTCGTGTTCTCGCCGTCAGAGACCAAAACGCTCCGCCGGTTCACGTCCGGTGAGGTGGCGCGCATCCTCGGGGTGACAGATAGCCGAATCCGCAAGCTGTCGCCGGACCTGCTTGTGTCGGAGGCCGAGATTTTGCCCGGTGGGCGCCGCCTTTACACCCTTGCGGACATCCATGCCCTTCGCGCCCACCTAGATGAGATCGATCGGACCGGGCGGCGCTATCTCCCCCATCGCAACCCGGCCGCCGGCGAACATCTGCAAGTCGTCGCGTGCGTTAATTTCAAAGGCGGCTCCGGAAAGACCACCACCGCGGCCCACCTCGCCCAGTCGCTTGTGCTGCGTGGCTACCGGGTCCTGGCGATCGATCTCGATCCGCAGGCGAGCTTGTCGATGTTGCTCGGCGTTCGGCCGGAAAACGAGCGCGAGCCCTACCCTACCATCTACGACACGATCCGGTACGGCGACGAACGGCGGTCCATGTCCGACGTGATTCGCCGGACCTATTTCACCGGCCTGGATCTCGTGCCCGCCGACTTGGAACTCGAGGTGTTCGAGTTTGAGGCGCCGATGCAATCGTCCCGGCGCCAGGCGAACGACACCGAGCCCCCGTTTTTCGCGCGGATCGGCTTGGCCCTCGGTGAGGTCGCTGACGATTACGACGTCGTAGTCATCGATTGCCCGCCACGGCTCGGCTACCTGACGATCTCCGCGCTCGCCGCCGCGACGTCCCTGCTGATCACGATCCATCCGCAGATGCTCGACGTGTCGAGCATGCGCCAGTTTCTGACCATGATGGACGAGTTGATGGAGCCGGTCCGGGCACGGGGTGGGGCGCCGGCCCACGACTGGTTCCGCTACCTCGTCACGCGGTTCGAACCGAACGACACACCGCAAACGGAGGTCGTCGCGATGCTCCGCGGTCTGTTCGGCGAGCGGGTGTTGCCCAAGGCCATGCTCGATTCCGCCGCCGTCGCGAATTCCGGGCTACGGGGCCAGACGGTCTACGAGACGCCGTTGCGTCGCGACGAGGTGACGGGGTCCACCTACCGCCGCGCGCTCGATGCCCTCGATGCCGTGAACGGGGAGATCGAGAGCTTGATCAGCCGGTCGTGGGGACGGGCATGAGCCAGAGGAAACGCCTTAGCGCCATCATGGGCGCGCCGGTGGACGCGGATGCCGGACAAGGGAATGTTGAAAAATCAACGGGTTCCACCCCTGTAGCAGGTGCTACGGACAGTCCCCCTGCCCCGGAGAAGCGGTCCGCCGCCGGCCGGTCCATGGCCTCCCTTTGGCTGTCCACGACCGCGGGCAACCCGGACGGGGCCGTGATCGAGATCGACCCGAACCTGTGCGACCCATCGGCGGTGGCGGACCGGGTGCCGGATACCACGGACGCTGCGTTCGATTCGTTCGTTGAACAGATCCGCGAGGAGGGGCAACACACCCCTATCTTGGTACGGCGGCACCCCGGCGCGTCCGGACGATACGAGATCGCCTATGGTCGCCGCCGGTGGCGGGCCGCCCAGGCGATAGGCGTGCCGGTGCGCGCGGTCGTGCGCGAGTTGACTGACCGTGAACTCGTCGTTGCCCAGGGGTCGGAAAACCTCGCGCGCGAGGACTTGAGCTACATCGAGCGCGCCCATTTCGCCCGTAACATGGAACGGGCGGGGATCGATCGGGAAACGATCCTCCGGGCGATGGGGGTTCATCGGCCGGACTTGGTCAACTACCTCGCCATCGCGGAGTCGATCCCGGAAACGGTCCTGGCCACCATCGGCCCCGCGCCGAAAGTTGGCCGCCCCCGGTGGCTCACCCTCGCCGACCGGATCAAGTCCGCGTCGCCCGAGCGCATCGAAAGCGCCCTCGCCTCCCCCGACCTTGCCGGCAAGTCTTCGGACGACCGGTTCGGGGTACTGCTGACGGCGCTCGCCGCGCCGCGCAAGGCCGCAAAGCGGCCGCGTGCGGAGGCGCTCAAGAATTCCAAGGGCGTGAAATACGCGGACGTCGAGCGCAATGCGACAGGCCTTCGCGTGACGGTGGACGAAACCGTCGAGCCCGGCTTTGGCGACTATCTCGCTGAGCGCATCCCCGAGATCCTTGCTGCCTACAAGGCGAGCAAGGCGTAACCCGAACCGCAACCGCCAACCGAAAGGAGACGAGGCCGCCGCAAAAAGAAAGGGCCCCCCGAACCGACGTCCGGAAGACCCCTTCTCTGTAGTCCTGGCAGACTCAGAGAATCACATCTCCCGGCACATCGCAAGGCTGAACAACGCGGATCGCTCACATGGCGCTCCGCGAACGCCCAATCTTGTCCCGGTGCTCGACCCACCATGAACATCCACATCACGACGCCCTTCGGGCGGCGATCGCTGACGCCTGCGCAAATCCATGCGCAGACGATCGCTGCCGCATGCCCGCGCGACGCCACGGTCAACAAATGGGCCGTGTTCCGCCACATCGCCCAAGCCCGGGAAACAATCGGCATCTCCGATCGCGCTCTTGCCGTGCTGAACGCCCTGATGACGTTCCATCCCGAGACAGCCCTGATGCCGGGCGAGGGCACGGGCCTGATCGTGTTCCCGTCGAACGCCCAGCTTGCTTTGCGCGCTCATGGGATGGCGGAACCGACCCTGCGCCGTCATCTTGCCGCTCTGGTCGAGGCCGGCTTGGTGATCCGCCGCGATAGCCCGAACGGAAAACGTTATGTCCGGAAAGGGCAGGGCGGGGCAGTCGCCCAAGCCTACGGGTTCGACCTCACTCCGATCGTCGCGCGCGCGGCCGAATTCGAGGCGTACGCGGATCGTGTCACGGCCGATCGCCGGGCGTTCAACATGGCCCGCGAGGCCATCACAATCCTACGGCGGGATGCCACTAAGATGATCCAGGCAGGCATCGATGGCGAGCACCCCGGGGACTGGACGGCCTATCGCGCGCGATACGGGGCTATCCTAGGCGGGTTGCCCCGCAAGCCTAGCCTCGTCGACCTTGAGGCTGTGCGTGCCGCCCTGACGGCCCTGATTGCGGATGTCGGTAAGTCCCTCGTTTCGACGTCAGAATCACAAGATTCGAACGGCAATGCCGATCATTCTGATCGTCACAATCACAATTCAAAATCAGATGCCTTTGATTCTAGAACCGGCCTTCGGAATGGTGATGAAGGAACGGGTGGCGGCACGGCGCCCAACGATAGCGGCACGGCGGCGACCTACCCGCTGAGTATGGTGCTTAACGCTTGTCCCGACATCATCGACTATGCCCGGAACGGGATTCGGACGTGGCGGGACCTTGGGGACGTGGCGGACCTGGTGCGGGGGATGATGGGGATCAGCCCGAGTGCTTGGCGCGAAGCTCGGGACGTGATGGGGCCTGATGCAGCCGCGGCTACAATGGCGGCGATCCTGCAGCGGGCCGAGCATATCAAGAGCCCTGGGGGCTACCTGCGCACGTTGGTCGAGCGAAAGAGGGCAGGGCGGTACAGCCTCGGCCCAGTCTTGCTCGCCCTTACCCGCGCACGGGCGGCGTCGATGCTGCCCGGATCATGAGCAGCGGATTGACGTGGTGAACAGCGCGATATTGGTCGGCCACTGCCCGCGCGTGTCGGTTGTTGCCGTCGTTTCGCACGGCTGCGAATCGTGTGTCCGGATCGCCCCACTCCACAGAGCCGCGACCATGTCCGGCCTTGTCACCCGCCTCATCGACGATGGGGCGATCGACGCGCGACGCGCATACCGTGACCACGTCATCAAGCCCGCCGAGATACGGTTTTTACGGTTCGCCCGTCCGAATGGGGCATCGACTTACTGGTTCGGCCCCATCAGGACTCCCAGGCACCTCACCCTGGTCGGCGATGTCAGGGAAATGACTTGCCAGGTTGGACCAGCGACCGGCCGGGGGGCACAGGTCCGGATAGCGCCTCGAAAACAAGTTCGCCGATACTCGACGTTTGAGGATCGTGATCAGCGCGGGCCGGTCGTGGTTCCGGGGGGCGATGGTCAAGATCACTCGGATAATGCGGGCGGCCGCAAGCAGGTCGGCTACCACGTTACGCCCGGCCGTCGCCGAGGTGCACCACAAGGCGCTTGTGCGAACGACCGGACTCCTCACACCGCCCGCCGGCGCGGCGAAACCGGATCTCGGCCGAGAGTTGCGGCCAGTCGATGGGGTAAAAGAATCGGTTCTTGAGCCGGATCGGCATCGGGGTGCCTCGCGGGGATCGCGCCCAGCTTACGGCGTCATTCCGTCACTGGAACCCGCGAATGGTCGCCGAAACGCAAAAAGGCCCGGCCGCGTGTGGGCGACCGGGCCGGTTGGCGCAGGATTGAGGGGAGGGGGGCATGTCCCAGGCGGTGGTGTAGCTGAGGGGTGGTCATCGGCGATTGCCGGGTAGGGTCGGGTTGCGACGACCAACCCCGCACCAGAGAGATCCCCGATGACCGACGAGATGATCGGCTTTGCCGCCGACCGGCTGATGGAACTGGAGGTAACCGTCGAGCGTCCGGTACTGGCCACCTCGGCATGGCGCGAGAGCCGGGCGCGCTCGGCCCGCATCCTAGTCTCCTATCCGGCCACGAGCGGGGTAAGGCGCTCGCGTCGGGTCGCGAGGCGGGCGGCAATGTCGAGGCCGTTAATCTCCCGCTCGATCGCGAAGATCGCGTCGATGATCATGGTCGCCCACAGGCTCCAAATCGTCGCGCAGGCCGACTACATCGCGGTGATGGACGCCGGCCGCGTCGTCGACAGCGGCACGCCGGCCGACTTGGAGGCGCGCTGCGCCCTATACCGCTCTCTCTAGGATGCCTATCGTGACACCGGGCGCTGGCGCTTGACCGGGCCTAAGCGGCCTCGCTGATGATCGGTCAACCTTCGCCCGATGCCCTACGGTCTGTCGACAAGCGCTGAAGTTTGACCCTATTAGAAATTTCCTCTAAGCCCTTGCTATTGTTATGGAAAATGAAACCGAGGTGGGGTCGCGATCGGCGCCGATCGTGACCCCACCTCTCGTCCGAAATTCTATATAACCGCAATGACTTAGCCCTGCTCTGGGGGTGGGGTCATTCTTCGAAGCTTTTTCACAGTCTGCGCTCGCTGATGGACGAGGCCAGTCGGTCGGCTCCGGCGCCGGAGCCTGGCAAGGCGGATGACATCATGCGACAGACCCAGGAGCGGGATCGAGAGCAACGCGAGCGCGATCGGGCACGCGATAAGGATGGACCACGGCGATGACCACGGAAGGCAACGACGTCATCATGGCGGCTGTGCTGGACGCCCTTACGATGGTGCAGGGCCAGCTCGACACGATCGCGAAGAGCAACGCGCGGATTGAGGCGACGCACAAGGACATTCTCCATCGGCTCGACACGATCGACGCCGGTCAGGCGGGCGTTACGGACTTGGTGCCGGTGTTGGAGACGATCCTTGGGCGGTTGATCGAGGACCGCGACGTGAACCGCGCGGGCTTTGCGAAGACGGCCGAGGTTGCCGCGTTCGCCTATGCCGCAGCTATGGGCAACCGGATGCCTCTGCCCGTCGAGGTGGCGGATGATCCGTTGCTCGAACGCTTCATGCTCCTTCAACCCCCCGATCATGTCGCAGAGGGCCGCGCCCTGGTGGAATGGCGGCGCACGATCAAGAGCGCCGGCACGGCCGAGCTGGTCGATGTCTTGAGCCGCCAATATGAACCATCGCCCACCGACACGCCCGAGGCGCGGGTGCTGCGCTATCAGCTCGCGGCACTCACCCGCGCGGAGATCGATGGCCGCGGCGATGCGTTGCCGGCGTTGCCGCACGGCACGGTAGCGCAAGATCGGTCCTCGCAAGCGCGCAAGGCGCGTTCGGAGGATCTAGCGCGGGTGTGGCGCGCTGGCCCAAGCGTCGCACTGTTCGCGGAGGCCGAGCTTGCCCCGACGCTGGACCTTTTCGCCAAGGCAGAGCGCGAGCGCGAAGGGACGATCGGCGAGGCGCAGCTTTCGGCCGAGCTGGCGGCGCTGCATGGCGAGTTGGGCGATCGGATCGAGGCGGGCGAGCGCCCGTCGCTTCCAAGAGGGCGGGAGACGAACGCCGGCGAGCGGTCGAGCGCGATCGAGGCCGATAACAGCAGGCGGCGCTAGGGGCCTCCTCGCGGTTGTCAGCTTGAGTGGTCGAGCTTCGGCTACGGCACACGATCTTCGCACGAGCCTGGCTCAAGACCTGATCCTACACGTACCATGTTGGTCAGAAATTCGGCAAAATGCCGGCCTTCGTCCAAGTCGATCCACAGGGGTTGGAAGGGGCCTTCAATCCTATCTAGCCACTCTCGCAGCTTTGCTCGGTTGTCGGCAGCGTTCTCACGTTCGACAAGCGCGCTCGCTATCGCGGCTGCCTGCATGGAATAGCCGACATTGGGCAGGCCGGCAGGAAAACTCGTAACACCCATTATTGTCCCTTTCTGGAATAGAGCCGAAGGCGATGGCTCACATCGACTTCTGGCCCTCGCCGAGAGCGGGGGGTGAATGGGCAAATGGGGCCGATCGGGGGGGAGGGGGATCGCCCGCCCTGCACAAGCCGCAGGCGCGGAAGGGTGGGGAGACCGCCCCGATCGCCAAGCGGAGCGCGCCCGCGCGGAGACGGTCCAGCCCTTGTCCAGAGGGGGGCGGCGCCCCCTTCATCCCAAGCGCCGCTAAAGCGGCGCTCGAATAACGTGGTTGGCCGCCTGTCAACGCCGAGTGCATCGTCCTCAGATCCGCCGAAGCAAAAGTCCCCACTCCCGTGGGTCAGGCCGCATTGGGCTCGGGCTCGTGACGCATTGGCGGACGACCGCGGCGCTTGGGGGCCGGCGGCGGCGTGATCGTCGCCTTCGAGCGCACGTGCTCGGGTACCAGGTCGGCGTGCTGGCGCAGCCGATAGCTCGCCCCCTCGATCTGTACGACAACCGCGTGATGCAGCAGGCGGTCGAGGAGCGCGGTGGCCACGACCGGATCGCCGAACACCTCGCCCCATTCCGCAAAGCCACGGTTCGAGGTCAGGATCATCGCACCCCGCTCGTAGCGCGCGTTGACGAGCTGGAAGAACAGGTTGCCCCCGCCCGGTACCACCGGCAGATAGCCGATCTCGTCTACGATCAGGAGGGCGAAGGCCGCGAGGAAGCGGATGCGCTCGCGCAACGTACCCTCTCGCTCCGCCTTGGCCAGGGAAGCGATGATGTCCGCCAGCGTCGCAAAGTAGACGCTGCGCCCTGCCTTGATCGCCTCCACGCCCAAGGCCACAGCGAGGTGGCTCTTGCCCGTGCCGGGTGGACCGAGCAGGTGGACGGCCTCGCGCCGGTCGATGAAGTCCAGGCCCGCCAGCGCCAGGACGCGGTTGCGGTCCAGCGAGGGTTGGAAGGCGAAGTCGAAGCTGGCCAACGTCTTCACCGTTGTGATCCGCGCCGTCATCAGCGCCATCTTCACCCGCCGCGTCTGGCGCAGCGTCAGTTCCTCGGTCAGGAGCACGTCGATGGCCTCGACCGCGCCGATCTGACCCTGCTCGATCTGGCGCAGGGTCTGGTCGAGCACCTCCAATGCCCGAGCCATCTTGAGCCCGACGAGGTTGCGCCGGATGCTCTCCAGGGTCGCGGCAGGATCCAGCCGCCCCGTCATGGCCGGCCCCCTCGGCCAAGCGGCGGCCGACGGCGGCGTAGACCTCCAACGAGCGCCGCGCGACGTGCTCGCCGGTGCGGCCGATCACGATGGGGCCGTCGCGTCCCGCTGCGGTGCGGCGCGTCAGTTCCGGCCTGCGGCGATGCCCGGGCGCGACCAGGATCTGCCGACGCCCCTCGATGACGGGGTGCGCCGCCACCAAACGGCCTGCGTCGAAGATCTGGATCTCGTCGGCGAACTGGTGGACCTCGACGACACGCCGTGTCCGGTCGGGCACACTGTAGAGGTTGCCGCCGACGCTCACGAGGCCTTCGTGGGTGACGCGCCGCTCCAGACGCAGCACGGCCCGGAACGGTACGACCGGCAGCGGCTGCAGACTGGGTCGCTCTTCGGCGAAGGCTTCCGAGACGACGCGCAGCGTGGTGCCGTGCAGGCGCACGTTGGCGACGGTGGCGAGCCAATCGCCAAGCTGGACGTTCAGGTCCTCGAGATTGCGGAAGCTACGGGCGAGGAAGAAGTCCTCGCGCACGTAGCGGAACGGCCGCTCCACCTTTCCTTTGGTCTTCGCCCGGTAGGGCCGGCAGGCGCGCGGCAGGAAGCCATAGTGGGCGGCCAGTGCCACGAGCGAGCGGTTGTAGATGATGTGGCCATCCTCGCTCTCGCCGGTCACCGCGGTCTTCATGCGGTCGTAGAGGATCTCCAGCGGCACGCCGCCCAGGGCCGTGAAGGCGGCGATGTGGCAGCGCAGGACCGTCTGCAGATCCTGGTGCAGAACGAAGCGCGCCCAGACGTGGCGGGAGTGGCTCAGCACCATTGAGAACAGCCAGACGATGCGCGTCACGCCTGGTTCGTCCGCAAACGTGACGACGAAGCGGGCGAAGTCGGCCTGGGCCTGCTGGCCGGGCGGGGTCTCGAAGCGGACCTCGAACGGGGCGGGCACCGCCGGGCGTATCCCGCGCAGATAGTCGGTGACCGCGGTGTAGCCGCCCGCGTAGCCGCGCTCCTTGAGCTCCCGCCAGAGACGCGAGCCGGTCAGTGCGGGATAGGCGGCGACGCGCTCGCGCAGGTAGGCTGTGAAGGGGTCGAGGCGACGTTCGCGGGTGGTCGTGGCGTGTAGGCCGGGGTTCGAGGCCGCGGGCGATGTACCGACGTACCGTCTTGCGGTCGAGGCTGAGCTGGCGAGCGATGGCCGTGACGGACAGGCCCTGGCGGTGCAGGTCCAGGATCATGACGAGTTCTCCGAGCTGGATCACCGCCGACACTCCTCGTGCGCTCACGAGGTTCGATCATCGGCGAGGTGTCGACGCCCGGCTGCCCAGATCAGCGCCTCCGACCCTGCGGACACGCGCAGAACTGGGGATTTTTCAGTCGGCGCCTCCGTCCATCATTCACCCGGCGTCGACAGCCGCCCCCTAGCGCAATTAGCGCAACTGGCTGTCCTTGCTGCCCCGGCGATTGATGCCGGTGAAGGTCGGGCGCTTATCGCGTTCGCTTTGACAGGCGACACAGGTTCTTACGCCGGGTATGGCCGTGCGGCGTTTCGCCGGGATTTCGTCGCCGCACACCTCGCAGTCGGTGCTACCCTCGCCGGAAGGCAGACGCGATCGGGCGGCGAAAACCGCGTCCATGATCGTTGCATCAATCTGGTCCTGCACCGCACTATCGGGTGCCCATCCATTTGCCATCGCCACAAGCTCCTCGATTTTGACCTTGGGGGTCAGATAGTCGGGGGCGCATGGGCCAAGCACGCGACTATCCAGCACAGCACCCGAATATAGGGTACTCCCTACCAGTATCAAGGAGTGTGCAAATTTAGCTCAGGACAGATTTATGGGGTTCCAGTGGCGGGGGTAGATCCTCTTCGCCAAGCAGCGACAACATATCCCGCTCGATTGTCCGCTTCATCGCATACAGCGGCAGACAGTTTGGCTCGACGCCGAACGGGTCTTCCAGCTCGTGACCCAGCGCATCGAGGCCGAAAAAGGTATAGGCGGTGAGGAGCACCGGCAGGAGCGTCCACCAGTCGAGTGATCCTGCGAGCGCGAAGGGAAGCATCACGCAAAAGATAAGTGCGGTGCGATGGAGCAGCAGAGAATAGGCGAACGGCACGGGCGTCGTGGATATCCGCTCACAAGCGCCCTGAACCTTGCCGAAGGATCGCATGTCTTCTGCCACGACGGCATAGTGAATCGGCGTAATGACGCCAGTCTGCTTTAGCTCGAGCAGCCTGCGCCCCATACGATCGAGCACGAGGTTCGTGACGTTCGGGCTCTTTGTCGCCGGGCCGATATCGACCCACGGCGCAATGGCGGCGATTTCATCCTCGCCGCGAAGGCGTGCGGTGAGGCCGCAGGCAAAGCCACATATGCTATGGAGCAACGCGCGCCGATCCTCGTCAGGGAGAAGCGATGTCTCGCGCGCGAACGAACGGGCCGAGATAATTAGCTCGCCCCAAAGCTGCCGCCCCTCCCACCATCGCGCATAGCAGGCATTGTTGCGGAAGCTCATGAAGATCGAGAGCGCGATACCGATCAGGGTGAAAGGGATCGTCGAAATCCGCGCGAAAATGCCGGGATGGGCTTGGGCGGCCAGGATGGCGATCACACTGACGACCGCGATCGCCGCCAGCCTCCGTGCGATGCGCGGCAGGATCGAGCCATGCACGGTGAAAATGATATCTTGGAAGCTCGGTTGCGATCGAACGATCATATTCCGTGGAATGTCCTTCGCCTGTTTGCCAGCATTTCCATCGGCAGCTCGTCGAAACGAGCTGCCGTCAGGGTTTGAGGATGAAGCGAATGACCTGCGCGACAGCCCCCAGCGCCAAAACGCTGGCCGCCCAGATTAAGACCATCCAGGCGAGCCGTCGACCGAGAGGTTTAGGCTCGTCCATCAATGATACCCATGCGTGCCGACCTTACCGCGGAACACCCAATAGGCCCACGCGGTATAGCCGAGAATGATCGGAATGATGACGGCCGCACCCGCCAGCATGAAGAGCTGGCTTTGCGGGGGAGCGGCTGCATCCCAGATCGTGACGGCGCGGGGAACAACATAGGGGTAGATACTGATCCCCAGCCCAACGAAACCGAGAAAGAACAGGCCAAGCGCCATAATGAAGGGCAGGCGCTCCGCGCCGCGCTTCAGGCTCCAGAAGAAGGTTGCAGCGCAGATCGCCACCAGCAGAGGAACCTGCGCGGTGAGAAGCACGCCGGGCATCGCAAACCAGCGTCGCCAATAGTCATAGGTCAGGAACGGCGTCGCCGCACTGACGGCGAAAAGCGCGAGTAGCGTCGCCCCGCCGAGCCAAAATGCCAGTCGACGGGCGCGTTCCTGGCCCGGCCCTTCGGTTTTCCAGACCAGCCAGGCCGCGCCTAGAAGCGCATATCCGATCACGACTGCCGCGCCGGTCAAGAGGCTGAACGCGCTCAACCAATCCAGCCATCCCCCTGCATAGGCATCGGCCTCGACCCGCACGCCTTGCAGGATCGCGCCCAGCGTGATCCCCTGCGAGAACGCCGCGAGAACGGACCCAAAGCTGAAGGCGACATCCCAGAAGGGACGATGGCGCGGATCTCGCCAGCGAAACTCGAATGCGACCCCGCGAAACACGAGACCGAGCAACATCGCGATGATGAGCGGGTAGGTCGCGGGAAGGATGATGGCGTAGGCAAGAGGAAAGGCCGCGAAGAGACCGCCTCCGCCCAGCACGAGCCATGTTTCATTGCCATCCCAGACCGGCGCGATCGAGTTCATTGCCTGATCGCGCTCTCCTCCGACCGAAAGGTTCGGAAAGAGGATGCCGATCCCCAGATCGAACCCGTCCATCACGACATAGGCGAAGACAGCAAAGCCGATGATACCGGCCCAGATTATGGTGAGATCGAGGTGCTCCACGTTCATGCCTCCCGTCCGGTTGATGCCACGACGCCGCTTGCCGGCGTGATGCCCGCCGCGCGTTGCGGCACCTTGGACGGTTCCGGTTCACCGGCTGCGGGCGGCTTTGCCATCATCCGGAGCAAATAATAGGTGCCGGCCCCGAACGCGCCGAAATAGACGAGGATGAAAGCGACGAGGGACGCCGCGACAGCCGGAGCGGCCAGGGGGGAGTGGGACTCCGCGGTTCGCAGCAGGCCGTATACGGTGAAGGGCTGTCGGCCTACTTCCGTCGTCACCCATCCTGCTATGACCGCGACAAAGCCTGACGGACCAAGCGCGAGAGCGGCGCGGTGCAGCCAGCGCCAGTCATAGAGCTTGCCGCGCCAGCGGGCGAGCAGGCTCCAGAGGCCCAACCCAAGCATGGCGAGGCCCATCGCCACCATGATCCGAAACGACCAGAAGACGATCGGCGTGGGCGGCCAGCGATCGCGCGGGAAGTCGTTGAGGCCGGGGAGGGGCGCTTTGGGATCGTGCTTGAGGATCAGCGATCCCAGATAGGGGATTTCGATCTTGCCGTGGACCACCGCATCCTTGTTGCTCGGGAGGCCGAAAAGGATGAGCGAAGCGCCCTCGGGGCTGGCCTCATAATGACCTTCCATCGCGAGAACTTTTGTCGGCTGATGCTCAAGCGTGTTGAGGCCGTGCTGATCGCCCGCGAGAATCTGGATCGGCGCCACAAGCGCCGCCATCCACATCGCCATGGAGAACATCTTGCGCGCGCCGGGATTCGCGCGGTCGCGCAGAAGGTGCCATGCTCCTACGGCCCCGACGACCATTGCCGTGGTCAGGTAGGCGCCGATGACGGTATGGACGAGGCGATAGGGAAAGCTCGCGTTGAAGATGATCGGAAGCCACGAACCTGCGGGCACGAACTGGCCCTTGGCATTGATCGCATAGCCTGCCGGCGTCTGCATCCAGCTATTCACGGAAATGATCCAGGTCGCCGAGATGAGCGTCCCGACGGCGACCATGCAGGTCGCGAAAAAATGCGGGCCCCTGCCTACCTTGTTGATGCCGAACAGCATCACGCCAAGGAAACCGGCTTCAAGGAAGAACGCGGTCAGAACCTCATAGGCCATGAGCGGGCCGATGACCGGACCGGCCTTGGCCGAAAATACCGACCAGTTCGTCCCGAACTGGTAGGACATCACCACGCCCGAGACCACACCCATGCCGAACGCGACGGCGAAGATCTTGAGCCAGTAGCGATAGAGGTTCGCATACACACCGCTGCCGGTCTTCAACCACAACCCTTCAAGCACCATGAGATAGCTTGCCGTGCCGATGGAGAAGGCCGGGAAGATGAAGTGGAATGAGACCGTGAACGCGAATTGCGCCCGGGCCAGGATTACCGGATCGAGATTCTCAATCACCAACATTCCTCCCTGTTTTGTCCCGCCGATGTTCGTCCGATTGTCCTCTGCAGAGGCTTTGCGATTCGAACACAGGGCTTGGGGGCCGGACGCGCGCCATTTCCTTTGGTGCAGCGATCCGATCGGGCCGGCAATATATCATACTCCCCACCAGTATCAAGGGGGTAGGAACCCAGGTCTGGCGTTCGATGTTTCTGGAGGCGTAGGGGAAGGTTCAGGCTCGCTTCGGCCGAAATTTGAGGTGTCAGCGCGGCGCAAGGCACAGGATAGGGTTGAAACTCCCCCCCTGTATAGTATGTGCATATCAACAGTCAGGAAAGCGCGATGCCACATTCACCAGAAGAGAAGAAGCGGGCCATAACACGCCTGCGTCGCATCAAGGGGCAGGCGGAAGCGCTTGAACGCGCGATCGAGGCCGGAACGGATTGCGCCCCTTTGCTCCAACAGATTGTGGCGATGCGGGGCGCCACCAACGGGTTGATGGCAGAAGTGATGGAAGGCCATCTCCGTGAGACCTTCGGCCCCGCCAACGGCGCGCATGGGGAAAATGGAGCCAGCCCATTCGACGACGACATGGAGGGTATAATGCGGATATTGCGAACCTATCTTAAGTAGGTCTTAGAAACCGCAGTACCTGTATATAGATTTATAAGAACAATTTTTTACCGATCGGCAATATAATGACGGTGCGCCCAATTTTCGCGTGGTACGACTTATGGGTTGGTATTTTCATAGATCGCCCTAAGCGGCGTATCTACATTTTTCCAGTTCCATGCTTTGGTATTTTCATTCAGCTTCGCGTGCCACCGGCATCATAACTTGATTGCGGGACTGCAATTTGTGGTTCCACTGGAAAATCGCAACTGGATGAGAACACGTTATGATCGTCAAGAATTTCGGATATCTGATTGCGCTCGATCAGGAAGGCCATTTCGGTAGGGCAGCCAAGAGCTGCAACGTGTCGCAGCCCACGCTTTCCGCCGGCATCAAGCAGCTCGAACAGGACTTGGGTGTGGAGATCGTGCGGCATGGCCGGCGTTATGACGGACTCACATCGGAAGGTGAGACTGTGCTGGCCTGGGCGAAGAAGATCGAGAGCAACTGCGAGGGGCTGGAGCGCGACCTTTCGGCCCAGAAACGTGGGCTGGAAGGTCAAATTCGCCTGGGCGTGCTGTCGGCCACGTCGATCATGGCATCGATCCTCAGCCTTGCCCTCGCTGAAAGGATGCCGCTCCTCGAACAGTGCATTTGCACAGCGCAAACCTCGTCGCTGACCAAAGCCTTGCTGACGCATGAAATGGACATGGCGCTGGTCTATCTCGAAGACATATCTGAGGAGGACTTTGACACGCACCTTCTCTACCGGGAGCGGATCGTCGTTTTCCAGGCATCCGGCGACCCGCTCCCGCGACAGGTTTCATGGGATCATGTCGCCGAGCTGCCTTTGTGCATCTTGGACTGCGCGCTACCCAAAGCCGCGCGTTCTAGACTCGGGCACCGTGCCGCAAAGTCGATCAGGACCAACAATGTCGATGTTCTCGCTGCCCATATCGCAAGTGGGCGATATGCCACCGTCCTTCCGCAATCTCTCGCAACCTATTTTGCTCGGATTTCCGACATTCGGGCGGTTGAAGTCGCAGGTGAGGGCGCAGATGCCGCTGTTGGATTGGCCATGCCCAGAAATGGGGTGAAATCGACACCCACAGCCGCGCTGTTCGAAATAGTCCGCGCACCCGAGACAATGGCCTCGATAGAGGCCGCTCTGGACCTGTACCGCCAGTTCCAACCCGAAGGGGGCTGACCGTTCATGCCGTGCTATCGCAGCATGAACGGTCGCGCGACCCACTATTCGACGTAGATCATTTTCTTGGTCATCCCGCCGTCGACCACAAGCGTTTGCCCGGTAACAAAGCCGGCGGACGCCAGATATAGCACGGCCTCGGCAATGTCCTGGGGGCGACCGACCCGGCCAACCGGATGCTGCGCCTCGTCCTCGGCGCGCAGATTCGTGTCATTGGTGATCCAACCAGGTGCGATTGTATTGACCCGGATTTTGGCGCCAAGTTGCACCGCCAGCGCCTGCGCGAGTGCCACCATGCCACCTTTCGCAGCGGCATAGGCAAAGTCGATGCCTTGGGACATCAACGCGCGGGTGGAAGCCATCATGACAATCGAACTGCCATCGGTGAGCAGGGGCAATGCCGCTCGCGACATCAGAAAGGCCCCGGTCAGATGGCTGCCAATGGTGCTGTTCCACTGGTCGAGCGAGGTGTCACCGAGCTGCATGAATGTGTCGTAAACAAGCCCACCATTGTTGACGAGCAAGTCCAGTCGATCCCAGCCAAGGGCACGAAAAGCCTCGGCTACGGACTCTTCGCTGGCAAGATCGCAATGGATCTGTTGACCGATCGCTCCTTCCTTCAAATCGAAGGATGCCACCTCCCAACCTTCATCCAATAAGGCGGAACATATAGCCTGACCGATTAGCCCCGATCCTCCTGTTACAATAGCGCGTTTCATAAGAACTCCTTTCTGTCAGAGGATGATAGAGAGACCGGCACCATTGCGCCAACACAACTCAAGTCCAGAGAACGGGCGCATAGGGCGTCACCCTGATAGACTTCAACTGCGCCTTGTCTTCCAGAAACATTATGCTTGCTGCAATGGAATATGATATATCATCTTGTTGCATTGCGGCAGTCATTCTCCTGTAGCTTGGTCATAGGAATTTCCGATCTTGGGATAGAATCTTCGAGTTTGCTCCGAAGGAGAAGCGCCGCCATTCTGCCAAGACGGTAATGATGAGACTGGCAACGACACTACTATGCTGCGCTGAATTAATTCGGTGCGGCATGTTGATCCGTGTCAAGTCCTACTCTCGTCAATACTTGGGGGGGCGTGAAAAAACGCAGGAGATATCTGATGGCTACAGGCAACCGGATCGTAACCTTCGAGAAACCGATGGAAATGAAGGTCAACACCTTCAAATTCCCGGAGCTGATTACTCCACAGGGCAAAAAAGCTCCCCACGGCGCCATTCTCAAGATCGTCACCACGAACATCTGCGGCAGCGACCTTCACATCTACCGAGGTTCGTTTGAAGTCCCCAAGGGGATGACGATGGGCCACGAAATGACCGGCGAGGTGATCGAGGTCGGCTCCGACGTCGAATATATCAAGGTCGGCGATATCGTGTCCGTTCCCTTTAACGTCGGCTGCGGACGCTGCTACAACTGCAAGCACATGCGCTCGGACGTGTGCGAGCACACCAACCCCGAAGTCGACTGCGGCGCCTATGGCTTTAACCTGGGTGGATGGACCGGGGGGCAGGGGGATTACCTGTTCGTGCCCTATGCAGACTTCAATCTGCTGGCTTTCCCCGACAAGGACGCGGCCATGGCGAAGATCCGTGATCTGACGCTCCTTTCGGACGTGTTGCCGACCGCGTTCCACGGGTTCGCCGCTCCCGACTGGCCGGCGCAACCGGCCTATATCGTCGGCGAGAATGTGCTGATCTTCGGCGCGGGGCCTGTCGGCCGCGCGGGCGCCGCCTGTGCGAAGCTCCTCGGTGCCGGCGCCATCATCGTCGCCGACTTCATTCAGGAGCGGCTCGATCTGCTCAAGCCGCACGGCGTCGAGACCATCAACCTGTCGGACGGCATTCCGATCGAAGATCATCTGGAGCGGATCACCGGCAAGCGCGAGGCCGATCGCGTCATCGACTATGTGGGCCTCGACTGTCGCGGGTTCGGGGCGGAGTCCGACCAGATCGTCGAGAACGCCGTCACCAACGCCCTGCTGAAATATGTCCGCTTCGGCGGGATGACCAGCACGGTCGGCGTATATTGCCCCAATCCGATCTCCAAGAATCGGGACAACAAGAAGGGCAGCATGGAAGTCGATTGGGCCAGTGGCTGGATCAAGTCGCCGCGGATGTCGGCAGGCCAGTCGCCGACGGCCAATTACAACCACGCCCTCATGCGGGCCATCCTGAACGATCGGATGCCCTATCTGACTCCGATGATGAACACGAAGATCATCAAGCTGGAGGACGCGCCGGCGGCCTACAAGGAGTTCGATGACGGATCGGCGTTCAAGTACGTCATCGATCCGCACGGCTCTGTGGCGGCCTGACCATCTAACCCGGAATGCCCCCCGGTCATGTCGGGGGGCATTCTGAGCCGTTGGGGGCGGACTGCTTGCCGCACGCACACCCCCTTCCGGCTTGTCGATCTAACACCCCCCCGGATCGGCAAGCCGCCCCCTTCTGGAACGCAGCATCAGCCATGGCGCTGCGCTTTTCCGAAGCCGTAACGCCCTGTCGGGCGCTTTCACCACCCTCAGACATTATCCCTCTTGCATACTGGCTAGGAGTATCTTATACATACTCCCAGCCAGTATGCTTGGCTCCGAATCGAGATATCGAAACGGGGACTCGCAACCGGCGGTCCGGTTCTAGAAAAGAGGGAGATCCAAACATGAAATCTCGCGCCGCCGTAGCCTTCGAGGCAGGCAAGCCGCTCGAAATCGTCGAGATCGATGTCGCACCGCCCCAGAAAGGTGAAGTGCTCATCAAAGTCACGCATACCGGGGTATGCCACACCGACGCTTTCACGCTGTCCGGCAACGATCCGGAGGGCATTTTCCCGGTCGTTCTCGGCCATGAGGGCGCGGGCATCGTCGTCGAGGTCGGCGAGGGCGTCACCAGCGTCAAGCCGGGCGATCACGTCATTCCGCTCTACACCGCCGAGTGCGGCAAGTGCGAGTTCTGCCTGTCCGGCAAGACCAACCTGTGCGTCGCGGTTCGCGAAACGCAGGGCAAGGGCCTGATGCCCGACGGCACCACGCGCTTCTCCTACAACGGCCAGCCCCTCTATCACTATATGGGCTGCTCGACGTTCAGCGAATACACCGTCGTCGCCGAAGTCTCGCTCGCCAAGATCAACCCCGAAGCGAACCCCGAGCATGTCTGCCTTCTGGGCTGCGGCGTCACCACCGGCATCGGCGCGGTCCACAACACCGCCAAGGTGCAGCCGGGTGACTCGGTTGCCGTGTTCGGTCTGGGCGGCATCGGTCTCGCCGCGATCCAGGGCGCGCGTCAGGCCAAGGCAGGACGCATCATCGCGATCGACACCAACCCGACGAAGTTCGAGCTGGCGCGTCAGTTCGGCGCGACCGACTGCATCAACCCCAAGGACTATGACAAGCCGATCCAGCAAGTGCTGATCGAGATGACCGGGTGGGGCATCGACCACACGTTCGAGTGCATCGGTAACGTCCATGTCATGCGGGCCGCGCTGGAATCCGCGCATCGTGGCTGGGGCCAGTCGATCGTCATCGGCGTCGCTGGCGCGGGCCAGGAAATCTCCACCCGTCCGTTCCAGCTCGTCACGGGCCGGGTCTGGAAGGGGTCGGCCTTTGGCGGTGTCAAGGGACGGACCCAGCTTCCCGGCATGGTCGAGGACGCCATGAAGGGTGAAATCGATCTGGCGCCCTTCGTCACCCACACCATGGGTCTCGATGAGATCAACGAAGCCTTCGATCTGATGCACGAAGGCAAGTCGATCCGCACCGTGATCCACTACTGATCCCTCAACTCTAACCTTCAATTTCAATAGTTAACCTCAAGGAAGAATATCATGGCTGATCCCGTTATCTCCGGCAACGGCGTGTTCTCGCACGTCTTCATCGGCGCGGCCGATGTCGAGCAGTCGGCAGCGTTCTACGACGCCGCTCTGGGCGCCCTGGGCGTCAAGAACCTCGGCCCCTTCGGCAATGGTTGGGTGCTCTACGGCCGCGAAAAGCCTGCTTTCATCATTGCCCGTCCCGGCAATGGCGAAGCGCCCTCCAGCAACGGCGTGACGGTCGGCTTCGCCGCCGCGACGCCCGCCGAAGTGGACGCTTTCCACGCGGCCGGCCTCGCCGCTGGTGGCACCGACGAGGGCCAGCCCGGCCCGCGGGGCCACCTGCCGGGTGCCTATGCGGCCTATCTGCGCGATCCGGCGGGCAACAAGGTCTGCTCGTACACCTTCATCTAAAGCCGGAAGGTGAGGGCGATACCGGCAACCCTATGACTGGCTGTCGCCGGCGCTGGAACAGGCGCCGGCGCTTCCCCCCGCACCACAGCCAGGAAAAGGGCGCCTATCACCACACCGTCCACCAACCGTCGAAGCAAGGAAACAAAAATGGAACGTGTCGAACATCACGCCAGCTTCGGCGGTTGGCAGGACGTCTATCAGCATGACTCGATCAGCCTGGGTTGCCCGATGAAGGTCGGCGTCTATCTGCCTCCCCAGGTGAAGGACGGTCGCGTGCCGGTGCTGTATTGGCTGTCCGGCCTGACTTGCACCGAACAGAATTTCATTACGAAGGCTGTCGCGCAGCGTTTCGCTGCCGAGCACGGGATCATCCTCGTCGCGCCGGACACGAGCCCGCGAGGCGAAGGCGTGGCCGACGATCCCAGCTATGATCTGGGACAGGGCGCCGGCTTCTACGTCAACGCGACTGAGGAACCTTGGGCTGCCCACTACCGCATGTACGATTATGTCGTCGAGGAATTGCCGGCGCTGATCGAAGCCACATTTCCGGCCGATGATCGCCGGGCGATTGCCGGTCATTCGATGGGCGGGCACGGCGCACTCGTTGCCGCTCTGCGCAATCCGGGGCGCTATCGCAGCGTATCGGCCTTTTCGCCGATCGTCGCGCCGAGCCAGGTGCCTTGGGGCGAGCGCGCTCTGACGGCCTATCTCGGAGACGATCGCGCCGGGTGGAAGCATTACGACACCATCGAACTCATCAAGTCCGCCAGCGAGCGCCTGCCGTTGCTCGTCGATCAGGGCATGGATGATGAGTTTCTGGATCGCGAGCTGCGCCCGGATCTGCTGAAGGCGGCCTGCGAGGCTGCGGGGCACCCGCTGATCCTCAACCTGCGACCCGGCTACGATCACAGCTATTATTTCATCGCTAGCTTCATCGGCGAGCATATCGGCCATCATGCCAAGGCGCTGTTCCAATGAGCGCGGCGGCATCCTCGGCCATGCGCGAAATCGCGTCCAGCAATGACCCCGCCTCCGGTCGCCATCGCGTGGTGGTCGTGGGCGCGGGCTTCGGCGGCCTCGAAACCGTCCAGCGGCTCGCGGGGAGCGGCGTTGACATCACCCTTGTCGATCGCCGCAACCACCATCTTTTTCAGCCGCTGCTCTATCAGGTCGTGGGCGCGTCGCTGTCGCCATCGGAGATCGCCTGGCCGATCCGCTCGCTCTTCGCCAAGCGCAAGGACGTTCGGACTCTGCTCGGTGAGGTCGAAGGCGTGGACACGGGCAACCGGCGCGTCGTTCTCGAAGACGGCTCGACGCTTGGCTATGACACACTCGTCATCGCGACGGGCGCGCGGCATTCCTATTTCGGGCATGACCAATGGGAGCCTTATGCTCCGGGCCTCAAATCGCTCGAAGATGCGACCACCATTCGCCGGCGCCTTCTCGTCGCGTTCGAAGAAGCCGAGCGCGAGAGCGATCCCGCGCGCCGTGCGGCCTTGCAGACCTTCGTTATCATCGGCGGCGGGCCTACCGGCGTCGAACTGGCCGGCACGATCGCGGAGCTTGCCCGTCTGACACTGGTGCGCGATTTCCGGTCGATCGATCCGCGCGCGACGCGGGTGGTGCTGGTCGAAGCCGGGCAGCGGCTCCTGCAGGTCTTCCCGGAAGATCTGTCGGCCTATACCGCTCAGGCGCTTGAAAAGCTCGGTGTCGAAATCAAGCTCGGCAAGCCGGTCACGGAATGTTCCGAGCATGGGGTCGTGGTCGACGGTGTGCCTATTCCCGCTGAAACGATTTTGTGGGCAGCAGGCGTTCAGGCCTCGCCCGCCGCGCGCTGGCTGAACGCTGAAGCCGATCGCGCGGGCCGCGTGGTCGTCGGGCCGGACCTGACAGTGCCAGGACACCCCGACATTTTCGTGATCGGCGATACCGCAGCCTCGAACGGGTATGACGGCAAGCCGGTGCCCGGTCTCGCGCCGGCTGCAAAGCAGGCCGGACAATATGTGGCCCGGCTGATCCGCCAGCGCTTTAAGGGGCAGAATGCTTCGGAACCGTTCCGTTACCGGCATCAAGGCAATCTGGCGACGATCGGCCGCAGCCTTGCGGTCGTCGATATGGGCGGGTTCAAATTGCGCGGTGTTCTGGCGTGGTGGATGTGGAAACTGATCCACATCTACTTCCTGATCGGGACGCAAAATCGGATGAGTGTTGCACTAAGCTGGATGTGGACCCACGGCATAGGATATCGTGGCTCGCGTCTGATTACTTACAGCGATCTCGCTCAGCACGATGCCGGGCAGGACCATGACAAGGGGAGGGAAGGCGATTGAGTGAAGAGGGCAGCGCCGAGAACAGCGGTTCAACTGTCTATGGAATGCCCACCTATGAGAATAGGCGGGTTGCCATCGACGAGGTTCATGCGCGCCCTTATTTGCTGATAGATGCGCCGCGTGCCCTGGTGCAGCTCGCCTTCATGAACGAGGGCAATCTGACGAAGGACAAGGCGACCCTCGCGGAAATATCGAGCCGGATGGGCGCCCCGCTGCCGGATCAGGACACACCTCTTCATGGCCTGACCTGGGATCAGGGTAAATTGCACTGTGAGAAGCACACCGAGTTCTCGACCTACTTGTGGAGTGCGCCCCTCGATCCGGGCACCGGGGAGCTGGCGGGTGAAGATCCGTTCAAGCACGGCTTTACGCCGCCCGGGCCGGTCATTTGCGGCGTCCGCCTGGACGTTGTTACGTGGACCGAAGAGACCGCGACCTATATCGATCGCTTCGACCCGATCAGCCGGTGTCATTCGCTCGTCGAGGATGGCATGGCCGATATCGTCACCGATTTCCGTCAGGACGCCGATGGGCTAACCCGCATCCTCATCCTCGATCGCGGTTTGACGCCGATCCGGCTTGGCGCGCTGGCACAGCGGCTCCTCGAAATCGAGACCTATCGGACGCTGGCCCTGCTCGGCATCCCACTGACCCAATCGCTGGGGCCGCATCTGCGCAGCATAGAGAAGCGCCTTGCCGCCATCACCAACGAGATGCGCAAATCTGCACGCCGCGACAGCGAGGGGCTACTTTCCCGGCTGACCGACCTTTCGGCCGAGCTGGAGGCGGACACGGCGTCCAGCCTCTACCGCTTCGGTGCGAGCCGTGCCTATTATGAAATCGTCGAGGAGCGGCTTGCAGCGCTCGGCGAAACCTTCGTCCCGGGCTGCTATCGCTGGCGCAACTTCCTCCATCGCAGGATCGCGCCCGCCATGCGGACCTGTCGCGTGATCGAGGAACGGCAAGCCAATCTCTCCGACAAGCTGGCGCGCGCGACCACGCTGCTGCGGTCGTGGATCGATGTGCAACTCGAACGCCAGAACAGCGATCTGCTGGCCTCGATGGACAATCGGGCGAAGCTGCAATTGCAGCTTCAACAGACCGTGGAAGGCCTGTCTGTCGCGGCGATCTCCTATTATGTGATCGGCCTGCTCTCCTATCTCATCAAGGGCATACCGGGGATTCACGACATGGTGGCGCCCGAGCTGGTGATCGCCGCTCTGGTTCCCCTTGCCGTCCTTGGTGTCTGGTGGACCGTTCGACAGATCAGGAACGCGCACAGCGACCATGGACCGCCGCCCGCAAAAAAGCAGATATGATCCCTTTATCGCCTCCGTGCGTCTAGCGCGCGCCGGGGGCGAAACCGGCAGGAGGATTTCCAGTGTCGACCGATGTTTTCATACTGCACTCGCAATACACGCCGGCAGGCGATCAGCCCGAAGCGATCGCGCGCCTGATCGCCGGCGTCGAAGAGGGGGCACATCACCAGACCCTCAAGGGCATCACGGGCTCGGGCAAGACCTTCACGATGGCGAACATCATCCATCGTCTGAAGCGCCCCACCTTGATCCTTGCCCCCAACAAGACGCTGACATCGCAGCTCTATGACGAGATGCGGCGATTTTTCCCTGAAAACGCCGTGGAGTATTTCGTCTCCTATTACGACTATTTCCAACCGGAAGTGTATCTGCCGGGCCGCGATGAGTTCATTCCGAAGGATTCCTCGATCAACGAGCATCTGGAACGGTTGCGCCTGTCGACGACAAAATCGCTGATCGAGCGCCGCGATACGATCGTCGTCGCCTCGGTATCGTCGATCTACGGCATGGGCGATCCCGACAATTATCGCGCGCTCCAGGTTCCGCTGACCGAGGGCGCGCGGTTGGGACAGGAAGAGCTTTTCCGCAGCCTGGCGCGCCTGCAATATGATCGGGCCGAGCATAAGCTGAAGCGCGGCACTTATCGCGCTGATGGCGACGCTGTTGAGATTTACCCGGCGGATTCGGAATATAAGGCGCTGCGCGTCGGTTTGGCAAACGGCGTGATCGCGTCGCTCCAATGGTTCGATGCGGCGACCGGCAAGCCGATGGAAAGCGCCGATCACTATCTTGTCTCGCCCAAGACTGTTCTGGCGGCGACCGCAGATCAGGCCCGCAAGGCCGCCACGGCGATCCTCGAAGAGTTGGAAACGCAGGTCGAACGGCTGACCAGCGAAAACCGCCTGACGGAAGCGGCGCGCCTCTATGATCGCATCACCAACGATGCCGAGATGTTGCGCGAGGTCGGATATTGCTCGGGCATGGAAAATTACGCCTGCTATCTGAGCGGTCGTGACCCTGCGCTCCCGCCCATAACCCTGCTCGACTATCTGCCCAAGGACGGGCTGCTGTTCGTCGACGAATCGCATGTGATGATCCCACAGATCTCGGCGATGTTCCGGGGCGACCAGGCCCGCAAGGATACGCTGATCGATTATGGCTTCCGCCTGCCGTCTTCGAAGGACAGCCACCCCCTGAGCTTCCACGAGTTCGAACAGGTCAAGCCGCAGACGATCTTCGTGTCCGCCACCCCCGGCGCTTATGAGGTAAAGGCCTCGCAAGGCAGGGTGGTTGAACAGATCGTGCGGCCGACCGGCCTGCTCGATCCGAAGGTGGAAGTCCGCCCGTCCCAAGGCGCGCGTGACGATTTGCTACGCGAGATCGCGCAGCGCACGCAGCGCGATGAGCGCGTGCTGGTTACGACGCTGACCAAGGTTGCGACCGAGGAGCTGCACGCTTTCCTCGAAAGCGAAGGCATTCGCGCGCGTTACATGCACTCTGACATCAAGGTCGAGGATAGGGTCGCGATCATCGAGGGCCTGCGCGTGGGCGAGTTCGACGTGCTGATCGGGATCAGTTTGCTGCGCGAAGGGCTCGACATCCCAGAAGCGTCGCTGATTGCGATCTTCGATGCAGACCGCGCGGGCTTCCTGCGCTCGGCCCAGGCGCTGATCCAGATGATCGGCCGCGTCGCGCGCAATGTGAACGGCACCGCTGTCCTCTACGCCGATATGGTGACGCCGGCGATGCGGGCCGCGATCGATGAGACCGAGAGCCGGCGACAGCGCCAGATCGCCTTCAACGAGGAGAACGACGTCACACCGCTCTCGTCGGTTCGCGGCCTGGCGTCGGCGCAGCCCTACGGGCAAGAGCCGTCGGTCCATTCGGAAGCCTTCTGCGAGAACCTGTACGAGCTTTGCGACCGGATCACGGAGAAGGAACAGGCGCTGCTCGCGGCGGTGGATCACGGCCAAGAGGATCGGGCCGAGACGATCCGGGGCGAGCTGGACGGCCTCTACCGTCAGTTCATTTATCTGTGACGCGCCGGGTGAAAGTGACCGAATGAGCAAGGATCAGGAGCCTCAAACCACCCCCGGCAAGGAACGCGCGCCGCGATCCGGCTTCGTACAAGTGCGCGGCGCGCGGCAGAACAACCTCAAGAATGTTGATGTGGACGTTCCGCGCGATGCCTTCGTGGTGTTCACCGGCATATCGGGATCGGGCAAGTCGAGCCTCGCCTTCGGCACCCTCTATGCCGAGGCACAGCGCCGCTATCTGGAATCGGTCGCGCCCTACGCCCGCCGCCTGATCGATCAGGCCGGCGTGCCGGAGGTTGACGCCATCGACGGGTTGCCGCCCGCGGTCGCGTTGCAGCAGCAGCGCGGCTCGGCCAATGCGCGGTCTTCGGTTGGCAGCGTGACGACGCTCTCCAGCCTGGTGCGGATGCTCTATTCGCGCGTCGGAGAATATCCGCGCAATCAGCCGATGCTCTATGCGGAGGACTTCTCCCCCAACACCGTGGCCGGGGCCTGCCCGACCTGCCACGGCATCGGGCGCGTCTATGACGCGACCGAAGAGACGATGGTGCCCGACGACAGTCTCACCATTCGCGATCGGGCGATCGCGGCATGGCCGCCGGCGTGGCACGGCCAGAACCTGCGCGATATCCTTGTGTCGCTCGGCTATGATGTCGACACGCCATGGCGCGATCTTCCGAAGAAGGATCGTGACTGGATACTCTTCACCGACGAGACGCCGACGGTGCCGGTCTATGCGGGTCTGACGCCCGAACAGACGCGCGTTGCCCTCAAGCGTCGTATGGAGCCGAGCTATCAGGGCACCTTCACCGGCGCCCGTCGCTACGTGCTGGAGACCTTCGCCAACACCAAAAGCGCGCTGATGAAGAAGCGTGTCTCGCAATATATCATCGGCCGCGATTGCCCGACCTGCGACGGCAAGCGCCTGAAGCGCGAGGCCCTGTCGGTGAAGTTTGCCGGCCTGGACATCGCCGAGTTTGGCGACCTGACGGTGCTGAAGCTCCGGGACTTGCTCACGCCCGTCGCCCATGGCGAGTATGGTAGCGCCTCGACGACCCTGAAGGGCCATGTTCTCGGCAAGGCGGCCCGCGATGCGGCGGTTGAACGTAGGGTCGCGGCGGGAGGCTCGGCACACAAGGCAGCGCCTGACGTGCGCCGCACGCCCAATCTTTCCGATGAGAAGCGGGTCGCCGCGCAGCGTCTCGCATCCGAGCTGCTCGAACGGCTAGGCCCGCTGATCGACCTTGGCCTTGGCTACATCTCGCTCGACCGCAGCACGCCGACGCTTTCCTCCGGCGAGCTGCAACGCCTGCGCCTTGCCACTCAATTGTCGTCACAGCTTTTCGGCGTGGTCTATGTGCTGGACGAGCCATCGGCGGGGCTGCACCCGGCAGACGGCGAAGCGTTGCTGACCATCCTTGAGCGGCTGAAGGCGGCGGGCAACTCGCTGTTCGTTGTCGAGCATGATCTTGACGTGATCCGCCATGCCGAATGGCTGGTCGATGTGGGGCCAGGTGCCGGCGAAAAGGGCGGCGAAGTGCTCTACAGCGGCCCGATCGCAGGGCTTGCCGGCGTCGAGGCGTCGATCACCCGTCGCTATCTGTTCGCAGAACCTGACGCCCATGACCGGACCCCGCGCGAAGCAAAAGCATGGCTCCGTCTTGAAGGTGTGACCCGCAACAATCTTCACGGGCTCGACGTCGCGCTACCGATTGGCTGCTTCACCGCCGTCACCGGGGTTTCAGGATCGGGCAAGTCCAGTCTTGTCAGCCAGGCACTTCCGGAGCTTGTGACGGAACAACTCGGCGGCACGCCGGCTGCCGAGGAGGAGGATACCGATCCGCTGCTCGATGTTGCGCGGGAAGAGACCGAAGGCCGCATCGTTGCGGGCATGGAGCATGTGCGCAGGCTGGTGCGGGTCGATCAGAAGCCGATCGGCCGCACTCCACGCTCGAACCTCTCCACCTACAGCGGCCTGTTCGATCATGTGCGCAAGATCTTCGCGAACACCCCACTGGCGCGCCGGCGCCACTACAGCCCGGGCAGGTTCTCCTTCAACGTCGCACAGGGCCGCTGCCCGGTGTGCGAGGGTGAGGGCTTCGTCATGGTGGAGCTGTTGTTCCTGCCCAGCGTCTATGCGCCCTGCTCGACCTGCCATGGCAGCCGCTACAATCCGCAGACGCTCGAAGTCGAATGGAACGGCCGCAACATCGCCCAGGTGCTTGAGCTGACGGTGGACGAGGCGTGCGACTTCTTCGCGAGCGAACCGTCCGTCATGCGCTCGCTCGATGTGCTGCGGGAGATTGGCCTCGGCTATCTGAGGCTTGGACAGCCGGCGACGGAACTGTCGGGCGGCGAGGCCCAGCGCATCAAGCTCGCGACCGAGCTGCAACGCGCCCAGCGTGGCAACACCATCTACATCCTCGACGAGCCGACTTCGGGGCTTCACCCTTCCGACGCTGATCGGCTGATGCGGCACCTGCAGGGCCTTGTCGATGTCGGCAATACGGTCGTCGTCGTCGAGCATGACATGCGAGCTATTTCACAGGTGGATTGGGTGATCGATCTGGGGCCTGGCGCTGGCGAAGATGGTGGCCGGATCATCGCGAGCGGCGTCCCTCACGATGTTGCCGAAGCGCAAGGCAGCCTGACCGCGCCTTATCTAAAGGCGGCGCTTTAGCCGCTTGGACGCCGGCGACAGGGGGGAGTGGGACTATGGTGAGTCTTGTCGATTGGGGTGTGGCGATCCCGATGATCGAGCACCGGCCATGTCTTGCTGGGATGTGATAGCGATGGTCCTGCCCGACCATTCAGGGAGTTGAACGTGCCTTCTACCGTCTCTCAAGATGTTACCGCTCGTTCCCAGGCCGTCGATGCCCGGCTTACCCGCGCTGCGATCTTTCTGGTCGTCTCGATGGGCGCCGGGGAGAAGCCGGAAGCGGGGGTGCGGGGTCTTTGCGCCATCCTGTCGTCGCTGGTTCGTGGCGTGGGCTTCCGGGCGGCAGACGGCGGACTTTCCTGCATCATGGGGATCGGCTCCGATGCTTGGGACCGGCTATTCGGAGCGCCGCGGCCGAAGGAACTGCATCCGTTCCGGGAAATCCGCGGCGTCCATCATGCGCCTTCGACGCCCGGCGACCTGCTGTTTCACATTCGCGCCGCGCGTCAGGATTTGTGTTTCGAGATGGCGGCGCAGATCGTGAAGCGTCTCGCCGGCTTCGCCTCGGTGACGGACGAGGTGCATGGCTTCCGCTACTTCGACGATCGCGACCTGCTGGGATTTGTCGACGGGACGGAAAACCCCGTCGAGCAGGGAGCCAGAGATGCCACGGTGATCGGGGCGGCGGACGATCCGGTCTTCGCTGGCGGCAGCTATGTGATCGTCCAGAAATACCTCCACGACCTCGACAAGTGGAACGCGATTCCCGTGGAGCAGCAGGAGAAGATCGTAGGGCGCGAGAAGCTGTCGGACATCGAGCTGGACGAGGCGGCCAAGCCGAGCTTCGCGCATAACGTGCTCACCAACATCGAGGAGGACGGCGAGCAACTCCAGATCCTGCGCGATAACATGCCGTTCGGCGATGTTGGTAAGGGCGAGTTCGGCACCTATTTCATCGGTTACGCCCGCTCGCCGACCCGCATCGAGCGGATGCTCGACAATATGTTCATCGGTTTGCCACCCGGCAATTACGATCGCTTGCTCGATGTTAGCCGGGCCGTGACCGGCTCGCTTTATTTCGTGCCGTCGGCTGATTTTCTGGACGAGGTAACGCCGGAGCCAGCCACGGCCGATGGCGATGAGGCGGTAGCCGAGGCGCCCGCATCCACGGCGCCGGCACCGGAGCCCTCGTCAGCATCGGATGGATCGCTGCGCATTGGATCACTCAAAGATGAGGCAGGACATGAATAACCTCCATCGCGAACTCGCCCCCATCTCCGACGCCGCTTGGGCGCAAATCGACCAAGAAGCGACCCGAACTCTCAAGCGCTATCTGGCCGCGCGCCGCGTCGTGGACGTGCCGGAACCGAAGGGGGCCACGCTCGCGGCCGTGGGAACGGGCCACACCAAGCCGATCGATGCGCCCAGCGATGGCGTCCAAGCCGTGCGGCGTGCGGTCAACGCCGTGGTCGAACTGCGCGTGCCCTTCACGCTGACCCGCGCGGCGATCGACGATGTGGAGCGCGGCTCCGAGGATTCGGACTGGCAACCGCTCAAGGAAGCCGCCCGCACGATCGCCTTTGCCGAAAATCGCGCGATCTTTGATGGCTATGCCGCTGCCGATATCGGCGGCATCCGTCCCGGCGCGAGCAACGAGCCGGTGCCGCTGCCCACGGCCGTCGCCGGATATCCCGCCATCGTCGCCCAAGCCGTCGATCGGTTGCGCCTTGCCGGGGTCGAGGGGCCTTATCGACTGGTGCTGGGCGATGATCCGTTCACCGCGATCAGCGGCGGCAGCGAGGAGGGCTATCCGGTGCTCCAGCACATCAATCGTCTGGTGGACGGCGATATCATCTGGGCGCCGGGCATCATGGGCGGCGTCGTCCTGACAACGCGGGGCGGCGATTTCGAACTCGATCTCGGACAGGATTTGTCGATCGGCTATCTCAGCCACACCGCCGAGGCGGTCGAGCTGTACCTGCAAGAGAGCTTCACCTTCCGGCTGTTGACGAGCGAGGCGGCTGTTTCGCTCCCGACAACGGAAGCGTCGGCGCAGCCGGCGTGAAGGCGTTGCCGGTTGCGCCGCCCGCACGCGGGCCGCAGCGAGGGGTGGGACAATGATAAGTCTCGTCGGTTGGATCGCCACGATCGCGACGATGATCGCGGCGATGATGACGGCTTCCAACCTGGGCGCGCGCGTGACGGGCTGGGGCTTCGTGGTGTTCAGCATCAGCTCGGTTTGCTGGACCACATTGGGCTACGCCACAGGACAGACAGCCTTGGTTGCCACCAATGGATTCCTGATGCTGACGAACCTAGTTGGTATCTGGCGATGGTTGGGGCAGCAGACCAAATATGAGGATGGCGGCCGATCGGCCGAAACAGCCAGCCAAAGATCCGATACGCCGAACCTGTTCACCGCGACCGGCCTGATCGGCATGGCGGTTGATGACAAGAGCGGGATGAATCTGGGCCGGGTTGTCGAGGCCCTTATCGAATGTTCGACCGGCAGGATAAACTATGTGGTGATCTCGGACGAGCGATATGCCGGTCTTGAAGAGACATTGCGAGCGGTGCCGCTCGAATCCCTCAGGATCGGCTACACGCGCATGACGCTGTTGCTGGACGGCCCGAGCTTCCTGTCACAGCCCGGCCTCAAAAGTCGTGACTGGCCCGCCTTCGCTCCGATCAATCCCTAGCAAGCGATCGCTCACACCAATTGGAGCGCGCGATCATGATCTTGACCGGGGCCAAGAAAGCGCAGGATCAGGATACGGTGGGCTTCTGGCCGGTAGAGGATGCCATAGCGGCGATAGGAACGGCGACGGATACCGTAGCGCTCATAGCGAGGCACCAGAGGATAGCCTTGGGGCAGATCGGCAAGGCGACGGGCCGCCTCACGCAATTCCTCAACAAAGCTGATGGCTCTCGCGGGATTGTCCTTTTCGATATGCTCGGCGATGTGATCGAGGTCGGCCAGCGCATCCGGCGTCAGGATGACTTTCATTGCGGCTGAGCGCTTGCCCGTGTCCGAATCCTGTCGATGATAGCATCGCAGGCGTCGTCGAGGTCGTGGGTGCGCCCCGCCTCGGCATCGGCAAGGCCGCGTTCGATCGAGGCGTCAAGATCATGCAGCCACCGTTCGACATCCTGCGTCTCGCCCTGATCGCGCCGAATGAGATCGCGAACATAATCACTCACGCTGGCATAATGCCCGCTGTCGATGCGGCGCTGGACGTAATCCCGCATAGGGTCCGGAAGGGAGACGTTCATCGAAGCCATAAATCACCTCACTACCATTATGGCAAAAACTGCCATCGGTTTCAAGGCGCCTGCCTCTCTTGTGCAGCCGATCCGCCTTCGCGTCACCGCACCGACGAGGGTAAGATCACATAACGCTAAGCGACCTTTGGCTCGCCTACCATGACAATATGTTGGAAAAGCTTGCTGGTGCGTTCCCCGGCAGGCGCGGCCATGGCGGCGGCGATCGCGGCTTGGTTCAAGCGATGGTGGGTCGGGGCCGTGCCTCCGCCTCCGGATTGCGGCCCAGGACCATGAGCAGGCGGGGCCGAGCCAAGGGCGCCATTATCATCCGCCTCGGCCGCGGCGATCACCCGCAGGCTGTTTATCGGTGCGGTGGGATCGGGTCGAATGTTCGGCATTTGCGGTGCGGGGATCTTGGTCAGCGCGACCATGGCCTTCTCCGTATAATAGCGGATTTTCTTGCCATAGACGGGCGGGATGCCGAGGCGCAGGACGATCATGTCCTTTTCGGGGAGCTGCATCAGCTCTTGAGGAAGCATCAGGGGCCGGCGCTGATCGGATTCCGATACCGAGCCGCCCCCACGGCCCCACATGCCGAAGGAGCGCGACTTGGCGCGAAACGTATAAGTGCCAAGCCGTTCGGAAATATCCTTCGCATCATCGTTGGTCGCGGGGCGCATGACCATTTGGACGCCGCAGTTGGATTCAATCTCCGTGGCGACTTTCGGCCCATAGACGTTCTCGAGCTGCGCTCCGCTCTGGATGACGGGGAGGAGGCGAATGCCATAGCCGGCGACATAGCTGAAGCCATTGGCGATCACCGACGCGCGGCCGAGGCGCGAGAACTCGTCGAGCAAGAGCAGCAAGCGAACCTGGTGCTTGTTGCCCGAGGGCAGCTCGCGGACATTGAGGTCAATGAGCTGCTGGAAAAGCAGGCCATAGATCGGTGCCACGCGATCCAGATCATCCGGCGAGACGCCGAGATAGAGCGAGATCCGCTTGTCGCGGAACTCGCGCAGATCGAAATCGCTGACAGCCGTTGCCGCATCGACATAGGGGTTCAGCCACAGATTGATCTTGGCGGTGACGGACTGGCGGGTTGACGTGAAGGTATTGGCCGAGGCCATGATCCAATCCCGCAGCGCCGACACGCACGCCCCTGATAGCGGTTTGCCCTCCCGCTCGCGCTGCGAGATGATTTTGGGAAATCGCTTTTGTGCATCGCCGGCGGCGAATTGGCGGTAGATTTCGCCGATGGTGAAGGGGAGCGCATCGTCGCCATCATCCACCGTGGCGGCGACATAGGCCGCGACACCGAGAAACGCCGTCCTTGCGCTTTCCGCCCAAAACGTCTCGCCCTGCAGGGGCAGGGGAAAAAGCATGACGCTGATTTTTTGCAGCTCGTTGACGACTTCGACCTGATCGCGTCGGTTGATGTACGCGAGCGGGTTGTAGCGGCATGTGCGACCGTGGGCATCGAGCGGGTTGAACAAGAGTGTTTGCTGGCGAAGGTTCGTCATCCGAAAGCCTGCTGTCGCCGCCCAATTCTCTTGCTTCACATCGAGGACGACAACCGAATCCGGCCATTGGAGAAGGTTCGGGATCACGACGCCGACGCCCTTGCCGGCGCGGGTGGGTGCTTCGAGCAAGACATGCTCGGTTCCCCCAAAGCGCATGAACTTGCCATTGATGCGGCCGAGGAGAATGCCGGCATCCTCCAAGAGCTTGGCCTTGCGGACCTCGCCGATCCGCGCCCAGCGGGCTTCGCCGTGGAGCTTCTGGCCCGTGAAAAGCGACGACACGATACCGATCAGGCAGACCGCGAAGGCGATGAAGAAACCGGCGAGAAACGGCTTCCACACGATCGGCAAGTGGCGCATCGACCATAATGCACCCGGAACGCGCGCCCAGGGCGTGTGCGCCGAGAGGAGATGCGCCTTCCAAAGGACCACCACGGCGCCGATCGCGGCGCTTATCATCAAGCCTATGATGACGAGGAACGCGATGGCGGCCGGCTCGGACGCCCCTTGGTTGCGAACCATTTTGCCGCTCATAATGCGATCCTCCGCTCGAATCTAATCGCGAGGCTTGCCCGCAGGATCGAACCACACTTCCGTCATACGATAGCGCGCCGGCTTCCCGTCACCTGGGGGAAGGCGGTGCATCTGCACGACGATATCAACCAGCGAGCGCAACAGGGCGCGGATGTCGTGCCGATCGAGATCGTTGCCGCCTTCCGATTCCTTGACCAGCAGCGTAAGCTGTTCCAGCGCACCTTCGGCCGTATTGGCATGGACCGTGGTTATCGAGCCTGGATGGCCGCTATTGACGTTGCGCAGATAGAAGAAGGCGGTGCCGTCGCGTAGCTCTTGGAGCAGGATGCGATCGGGTCGCATACGCAACGCCGATTCCAGCAATTCCTTTGCGCCAGCTTTTTGAAGGCCCTTTCCGTCCTTAGAATACATCATGTGGACGTGGTTGCGCTGTGGCACCACCAGCTCGCGGATGTCTTCGATCGTCAGGATGCGCTCGTAATCGGGAATGAGCCTAATCAGGCCCTTGGAGAAGCTCGTCTTGCCGGAACCCGTGGCGCCGGAGATCAGGATATTTTTGCGGGATTCGACCGCGAGCCGGAAGAAGCCCTTCCAGTCGCCGGCCTCGCGAAATCGCATCAGCGCGGAGTCGACCTCTTCATGCAGGCCATGAGCGCGGACCTCACTGAAAAGCCCGGCGCGGTCGAAATCGTCGATGTCCATAGAGACGCCCGACGCTTTCCGGATCGTGATCGAGACGAAGCCCCGCTCCACGGCAGGGGGGACGACGACCTGCGCGCGCTCGCCTCCCGGAAGAACCGAGGAGACGATCGGATATTCGGCGGTGACATCCTGTTTGGTCAGACCTGCGATGAGCTTCGCGAGCGTCATGAGGGCCGCATTGTCCAATGCCGGCTCCTTATGCCATTCCCAACCGTTGCGCGTCTCCAAGCCGATCAGGCCCGGCTCATTGATGACCAGCTCCGTCACGTCCTCGCGGGCTAGGTGACGCTCTATCGGCGCCGCATTGTGCTGGTATATCGACGACGCCACAAATCAGCGCCTCAGTCGCACGTCATAGACGGACCGGAAATCGAAATCCTTGGCGACGAAGATTGCAGCCGTATCGCCCTGATTCTTCTTCAGGATCGGCTTGATCTGCATGGTTTGGTTGAGGACCGTCTGTGCAGTATTGCCCGGAACCTGTGTCGAGTAGGTGCCTTCGCCGGCGACGGCGCGACTGGCGATGTTCGACGCATCTTCCAGCACCGAGATCACAAGCCCCATGCCGAAGCGCGCCCAAAACTGCGTATCGACGCCTCCCGGCAGGCCGGCGCGGCCAAGGCTATCAGCCGCAGGCGATCCCAAGTCGATCGCCACACCGCGCGGCGTGAGTGCGCGCGTCCATAGGACGAACAAGCGAGCCTGCCCCTGTGTGATGCCGCCCGAATATTGCCCCAGCACCTTCGTCCCTTTGTCGAGCAGGACGATGCGACCATTTTCCGAATAGACGTCATGATTGATGACGCAGTTCACGAAGCCCGCCTGCGTCGAGTTGATGGCCGTCTGCAGAGTGCAGGGTATGACCGTGCCAGCGCTCAACAGAAGGCTCCGATCGGGGATCACGCTCGCCCGTACTGTCTGGATCGCCGCATGGTTGAGCTGATCGCTGAAATCGGTCGATCCCTTACCCGACGGGCCGGCATCATCATTCTGCCCGAAGCCGCTGGCCCCGAAGTTGCGCGGGCCGCCTGGCTGGCCTTGCCCTTGGCCCTGCCCATCGCCTTGAGGCTGGCCATTCCCTTGCGGTTGCTCGGCCGAGACGAGGCTTGTCCCCGGTGATCCGGCGGATGCGATACCCGTGCTGCCGAACGCCATGATCGGCGATCGGCGCGCAGCATCCGCCATCGAGCGTGCCTGTTCGGCTCGCTTCTGCTCTGGCGTCTCCTGACCATTCGCCGACACCGGCGCCGGATTCCCGTTCGC
Source organism: Methylobacterium sp. XJLW (assembly GCF_003254375.1). NCBI lineage: Bacteria > Pseudomonadati > Pseudomonadota > Alphaproteobacteria > Hyphomicrobiales > Methylobacteriaceae > Methylobacterium > Methylobacterium sp. XJLW. Next base: position 141,905 of record NZ_CP017427.1, read on the forward strand.
ATCGGTAGCCTGGTTAGGCGTCGCCGCGATCGGGCGGCCGAACATATCGGTTTGCGGGGCATTGGGTTGGCCGAGCTGGCCGGCGAGCTGCGCGCGCTGCGCGTTCGGTGATCCCATCACATCGGCCACGGCCCGATCGCTGGCTTTTGCCGGCTGCTCGGCGGGCTTTGCGGAGCCGGAATGGTGGAATGCACCATAGCCGATCGCAATGCCGCCCATGGTGCCGATCAGTGCGAGGCCGGCGCCGAGGAAAGCGATATTTCCCCAACCGCCGCTGCGCGCAATGGGGCTGCTCTGCTCGCTGGGGGGGACGGTATCGGCGCCGACTTCGCCGCCGCGGTCAATGAGGTTATCGGCCATCTTACTGCCCCTTCACTTTACGTTCGACGATGTTGGAGACGGTCCCCGTCCGATCGCCGCGATCGTTGCGAGGGGGCGCTTCATTGTAGATGCACAGCACCACGTTGCCGCGACGGAGCCGAAGCTGCCGATAGACCGCATGGATCACGACAAAATCCTCGCGCACGTCGTAGGGAACGATCGTCTCGGTCCCGTCCACGTCAACGGCAAAAATTGAAGGTATGTCGGCGTGGCCTGGGTAGCGCAGCACCGTGAACTCGCCATTGTCGGAGATCTCGGTGGGCTGGAGCGAGGAGTCGCCCTGCACCGTGTAATTCATGTTTCGCGTTCCTTCGATCACGGCATGATCGAGCGCGGCTGTGGTGATGTTGTTTTCGACCGCGCGCGCGGCCTGTACCTCGGCGAGCTGGGTCTGAAGCGTCGCCATAGCTCGCTCCTCGCGCGGGTAATGGAACCGGATGCCATACATTGCCTCGCCGGCGCCGAGAGTGAGATTGAAATGATAGGTGCGCGGCGCGCCGTTGACGTTGGTGACGACGATCAGGTTGGTTCCGCCAGCCTTCTCGCGCGGCTTGAGGAACACGATGTTGCCGACGGGCGCGATTTGCCATGAGATCGTGTCGCCCAACGCCGCCTGCGTCACGGTTTCATTGGGGCCGAACTGGATTTCGATCGCATGGCGAAAACTGCCCACGATCGTCACGACCTGATCGGGATCGTAGTTGACGTTGCGGACCCGCGCATCCTTTGGGCCAGGAACGGGCGTCTCGGATGCGATAGCCGGATGCGGAGCGAGCGTGACGGCCACGGCCCCAACGACCGAGAAGACGACGAGCCGGTGCCACACCGCCCCGACACCACGCCAGAAACGGCTTTTGGCGCCGCTATCCGTCACCACCAGCTTGCTTGCCGGAGGCGAGAGGCGCTCGCCCAGCTTCTTGCGGAGCGCGGGGAGGAAGGGGATCACGACGCGATCGGCGCCGTCCATGGTCTTCGGCTGTTCGGTCATGTCACGCCTCCGGGTCAGAGCGATAATTCACGACCTGGAAGCCGAGAGGATTCAGGTTGCGATCCTTCTCATGCTCGGGGGCCGTGGTGAACTTGAAGGTCATGATCGCGTTCCAGTTCTGCGCGACCGGCGTGTTCTGCCCCATCGTGATGATCTTCGTGTAGCGGACTTGCGCCACGGTCGGGCTCAGGAAGCTGATCGTGCGGATTGCGATCGAGACGAAGCCTTTGTCGCCGTAGATGTTCGACGGGGCATTGCTGTTGCCAGATTGAACGCCGTTGAGATAACGGCCGCCTTCAGCCTGGTCGCTCATTAGCATCACCGTATAGGCGTTCTCACGAGCTGCATCGTTCAACCAGCCCTCGCGCAGCCGCACATATTGCGAAATGAAATAGCGATTGACCGCATCGTCGTAGGTGCGGGGCTGAGGCCCCTTGAGGGCCGTCACGATCTCTGCCTCGCCCGAGGTCTTATCAACCCGGATCACATAGGGCTGTACGGTCTTGAGAGGTGTGAGCATGACGACAGCCGCCACAGACGCGACCGCGAGCGCACATGGGCCTGTCGCGAACTCAGTGTCAGGCCGCGGAAGGCTCTCTACCGTTCTGCTTTCACGCTTTGTTCGCCTGCGGAAGCCCAAAGCAGAGTGCGAGAAGACGGTTCTGCTCGCGGACCGTCCACGCGCCGGCGAAACCGAAGCCCTTTCGCAGCCAGAGCATGGCCTCGAAGCCGCAGATCGTGCGTCGCGCTGTATGGAAGGAGCGGAAGCCGCCGATCCGGGGCATGTTCTTCTTGACCCGGAAGTGGTCGCTCTCGATGCCTTGCTGCAGATGTTTGGTGACGTAGTGGAGCGGCGCGTGGGGCAGAAGACTATCGCTCTTCGCAGCCACGATCGCGGGTGGATAGGTGCTGGCACCATCCGTGCCGATCCGATCGGGCGCAAGAAGTGGCTGATCCGCCAGCATCTTACGGAAGAACCGCTTGGCCGCGTCGAGATCGCGGTTAGCGGTGAGGAGGAAGTCGACTGGGTTGCCGTGCTTGTCGACAGCTCGGTAGAGGTAGCGCCACTCACCACGCACCTTGATGTAGGTCTCATCGATCCGGATCGACCCGCAGTGCGGCTTGCGAAATTGGCGCAGCCGCTTCTCGATCAACGGCGCATAGGCGAGCACCCAACGGTTCAGGGTGCTGTGGTCCACCTCGACCCCGCGCTCCAGGAACAGCTCCTCGATGTCACGATAGCTCAGCGGGTAACGCAGGTACCAGGCGACGGCCTGAACGATCAGGGCCGCCTCGTAGTGCCGGCCCTTGAAATCGGCTTTGGAGCGCTGCTTCAGCTTCGCGGCTATGGCGGACAGGATCATGGGGTGGCCTCCGAAACAGGAGGTGCCATGCGGGCTCTATGGTCAACGCGGGGTAAACGCCACGGGTTTGCGACAGGGCCCTTTAGAGACGAGGAAAACTTCATCGCGCCGTCCGGCGATGGCTTCGCCAACCACGATTTCGGCATCTCCATACATCTCGGCGGTGTCGATATGGGTCATGCCGAGATCGAGGCCTTGGCGCAAAGCAGCGACCGCAGTGGGCCGGTGCGCGTCGTCGATGTACCAGGTGCCCTGGCCGATTACTGCAACCTTGCGCGACGTGAGGCCGAACGGGCGCTGTTCCATGCCCTATCGTCCCGACGGAGAAGGCGCGTAGTGCGCAGCGCTGGACGTTGCTGCAGGTCTCATCGGGCTACTCACTGCCGCGCTTGCCGGCATGCACTCGTGAAAAGCTTGACCACTTCCGCGTTGAACGCCGGGATGTCATCGGGCTTGCGGCTGGTGACCAAGTTCCCGTCCACGACCACCTGCTCATCCACCCAATCGGCCCCCGCGTTTCTGAGATCGGTCTGGAGCGACGGCCAGGAGGTCAGGCGCCGCCCGCGCGCCGCACCCGCCTCGATGATTGTCCAGGGCCCGTGACAGATCGAGGCGACCGGCTTGCCCGCCTCGAAAAAGCTCTTCGCGTAGGCCACGGCTTCAGGGATCGTCCGCAGCGTGTCGGGGTTGATCACGCCGCCCGGGAGCAGAAGCGCGTCGTAGTCATCGGGGCGAGCGCCGTTCAGAGGCACGTCCACCGGAAACTGATCGCCCCATTCCGTGAAGTTCCAGGCCTTCACCTTGCCGTCCTTCGGCGACACGATCCGCGTCTCGGCGCCGGCCTGGTCGAGCGCCTTGCGCGGCTCGGTCATCTCGACTTGCTCAAAACCGTCCGTGATTAGGATTGCGACCTTCAGGCCGTTGAGGATGTCGGAAGCCATGGTTGTTCCTCAATAAGGCTGGGGATGCGTGCCGCCTTATGCGGGCGCCATCACGAGAAGCTGCGCCGCACTGGCCCGTGCGCCATGAAGACCCGCCCGCCCCCGGCCAGGGCGCCCGGAAGGGGCGAGCGGCGCATGCAGCAGCCGCAGCCGGCGGGATGGGCTGCCGAGGCCGGGCGCCCGGATGTCGCGCTCGGCTCGGTTGCCGCGAAGGCGGCACGGCCACCAGCGTTGCCGCCGACAATGGCCGGTGCGCTCAGGAACGTCCGTGGGGCCCCGGCGCCGCATTCCGGACAGGCACAGGGGGCCTGGAACTGCGCCATGGGTCGTAGGGCCGTGAACGGCCCGCACGCGTCGCACACGTAGTCGTAGGTCGGCATGAAGTCCTCACGCTCGCGCCCGTCAGGCAGGTGGTGGAAAGGCCGGGCGGGCGGCCGCCCGGCTTGATCGGTCGCCTCGGCTGGTCAGGCGGCGGGCTTGAGGATCACCTTGGTCCAGCCATCGTCGCGCGCGTCGAAGTGCTTGTAGGCCTTCGGCGCCTCTCCCAGCGGAAGCTCGTGCGAGACGATGAAGGACGGCTTCGCCCGGCCGGTCGAGATGAGGTCGCGCAACTGCCGGTTATAGGCCTTCACGTTGCACTGGCCGACGCCGATCGTCTGACCTTTGAACCAGAAGAGGCCGTGGTCGAACACAATCTCGCCCTGCTTGTAGAGCGGGTCCTGCGGGGCCGGATCCTGGGGCGTGAAGACGCCGACCACGCCGATGCCGCCGGTGAATTTCACCGACTTGACCAAGTCGTTCATGGTCATATTGGGGCGCTCCTGGCCGCTGGGGTCGTGCGCTTGGTAGCCGACGCACTCGCAGCCGCGGTCGGCGCCGACGCCCTTCGTCAACTCAAGCACCTTGTCCACCGGGGAGTCCTTGGAATCGTCGATGGTCACGGCACCGATCGATTCGGCGAGGCGCAGCCGGTCGGGATGGCGATCGACAACCATGACCAGGGACGCACCCTTGATCATCGCCGAGTAGGCGGCCATGAGACCGACCGGCCCGGCCCCGTAAACCACAACGGTTTCGCCGGGCTTCACGCCTGCGAGTTCCGTGCAGTGCCAGCCGGTCGGAAAGATGTCGGCCAGCATGACATAGTCGTTCTGCCTCTCCTCCGCGTCCGGCGGCAGCTGCAGACAGTTATAGTCGCCATAGGGGACGCGCAGAAAATCGGCCTGACCGCCGCGATACGGTCCCATGCCGGCAAAGCCGTAGGCCGCGCCCGCCATGTTCGGCACGACGCTTCGATCCGCCGTGGTCAAGCAGTAGGCGCTCAGGCCGCGCTCGCAGTTTTCGCAGAACCCGCAGCCGATGTTGAACGGGACGGCGACCCAGTCCCCGACCTGCACCCGATCGACGGCGCTGCCGACTTCCGCCACCTGTCCCAGGTTCTCGTGCCCGAACACGCCACCTTGGGGAAAATCGGTTCGGCCTTCGTACATATGTAGGTCGGAGCCGCAGATGTTGGTGCTCGTGATGCGGACCAGAACGTCGGTCGGCTTCACGATCTTCGCATCCGGCACGTCCTGCATCGAAACATCGCGGGGTCCATTATAGACGATTGCTCTCATGACTTCCTCCCGGGGTAGACCGTGTGTTAACCGGTTCTAGCGAGGCAGCTTGGCCGCCAGCACATTCACCTCCTCGATCTGCGGAGGCTGGGCAAAGAGCTCTGATGCCTTCGCGGTCAGCGCAGCGGCGACGCGACCGGACAAATGTGCCTTCCGTCCCGCCTCATCCGGGAAGGCATCGAAAATACCGAAAGTCGACGGTCCCATGCGGACCCCGAACCACGCGGTGGTGGCCGGCTCCTCCTCTACGATCGGCAAACCACTCTTGAGGAAACTTTCGACCTCGGCCTCTTTTCCTGGCTTTGCTTCCAGGCGGATTAGCAATGCTACGCTCACCATTCGTCACCTCCGTCAGGGCTGGACCACCTCGCGCCCGTCCGCGTCGCGCGGCCGACGTTCACAAATGGTGGGCGGGTTCAGGGCGCGAACACCGCGCGCACGCAGCCGTCCATCTTGTGCTTGAACATGTCATAGTCGCGCGGTCGTCCGTCCTCAAGCGAGAAGCGGTGGGTGATCCTCCCTCGGCATCGCGGACACCTCTGATACGCTCATGCTGAGCGGGGAAGGTGTCGGATGGCGAAGACGAGACGAGAGTTCACGCCCGAGTTCAAACGCGAAGCGGTCGCCCTGCTGGAGAGCAGCGGCCGGCCGCAGATGCAGGTCGCGGCCGAGCTCGGGATCCAGCCCTCGATGCTGAGGCAGTGGCGTGCCACGCTGAACGGGGCCTCACCCAGGCCGCGGTCTGCTGGATCGACGGGCGCCTCGCCACCAAGCCCAGTTGCGTCCCCGTCCGATCAGGCCGCCGAGATCGCCCGCCTGCGGCGTGAGCTCGACCGTACGCGCATGGAGCGCGACGTGCTAAAAAAAGCCATCGGCATCTTCGCGGAGATGCCCAAGTGACCTTCGCCTTCATCGAGCAGCATGCGCGGACCTGGCCGGTGCGTCTCATGTGCCGCGTGCTCGGAGTTTCACCCAGCGGCTTCTACGGATGGCGGTCACGGCCTGAGAGCGCCAGCTCGGCCTCCAACCGCCAGCTCCTGGACGACGTCCGGCGCATCCATGCCGCCCATCACCGGCGCTACGGCTCCCCGCGCGTGCATGCCGCCCTGCGGGCCGAGGGCCGGTCTGTCAGCCGCGGACGGGTGGAGCGCCTGATGCGCCAGCACGGCATCCGTGCCCTGGCGGGGCGTCGGTTCCGGCCCTGTACGACCGACAACCGTCACGATCTCCCCATCGCGCCCAATCTCCTCAAGCAGGACTTCTCAGCCGTGCGACCCGACACGGTCTGGCTGGCCGATATTACCTACCTGCCGACCAGCGAGGGCTGGCTGTATCTGGCCGCCGTCCTTGATCTGGCCACGCGCAAGATCGTCGGCTGGTCGATGCGCGATCACATGCGCACTGAGTTGAGCGTGGCGGCGCTGATGATGGCCGCCCAGCGGCAGCGGCCGGCCGCCGGGCTGATCTGCCACTCGGATCGCGGCAGCCAGTACGCGGCCGAGGCCTACCGGAAGCAGCTCGCCGGCATGGGAGCAAGGCCGTCGATGAGCCGCACGGGTTGCTGCTACGACAACGCCCCGATGGAGAGCTTCTTCCACACGCTCAAGGTCGAGCTCGTCCATCAGCGACGATGGGCGACCCGAGATGAAGCGCGGCGCGATCTGTTCGCCTACATCGAGGGCTACTACAATCGGCAACGCATCCACTCGGCACTCGGCTATCTCACGCCCGAGCAAGCCGAGAGGACCGCGAAATGATCTCCCTGTGTCCGCGACACCGAGGGAGGATCACCCGACCGGCCTACGCCGAGCGCGACGCAGCCGCGCCGCTCACTCACCCCGTGCGCCTCCTGAACCTGGTGCACGAGCTCGCGTCGCCGAGCAGGCGTCAGAGCTTTTTTGCGAGCACGTCCTGCAGGATGTGCTTGTCGAGGCTCAGATCGGCCACGAGCTGCTTGAGCTTGCGGTCCTCCTCCTCAAGCTGCTTCAGCCGACGTAGCTCGCCCGTGCCGAGCCCGCCATAGAGCTTCTTCCAGCGGTAGAATGTCTGCTCGGAGATGCCCATCCGGCGCAGCACCTCCGCGACCGGTGTCCCAGTCTCGGCCTGCTTCAGCGCGAAGGCGATCTGCTCCTCGGTGAACCTGCTCTTCTTCACGGCTCTGCTCCTCCCATCAGGGTCTCACAAAACCGGAAAACTCGCACTCAGGCCGGACCAAAGCGACGGGGGGACGTCACACGGCCCATGGCATCTATTAATTTAGATATTGACATATCCCGATATGTAGCTATAATACCCATTCACCCACCCAAGTCAAAGGAGTTCATCGTGTTGACACACAACCAAACCACTTCAAACCATGCCCCTGACAGCTACTACGGTCATTTCATCGACGACCAATGGGTTGACGGTGAAAGTGGCGAGACCAGCGAGAAAAAGAACATCTACATCAGCCTGAACGAAGTACCGTTCGGCGTATTTTGAGTTCGATTCATCATCAAATTCTACCCAATCACATCGAGATTTCTAGATATTTAGGAGCATTGAAATGAGTAGAGAAATACTGTTTGAAAGCACGCAGTTGGGGCCTTACACCCTGAAAAACCGGATCGTGCTCCCGCCGCTGACCCGCTCGCGCAGTTCCCAGCCGGGCAACATTCCGAACGACCTCATGGCCGACTACTACCGTCAGCGGGCAGGGGCTGGCTTCATGGTCACCGAAGGCACGCAGATCGAGCCGCGTGGCCAGGGGTATGCCTGGACGCCCGGTATGCACAGCTCGGAACAGGTTGAAGGCTGGCGCAAAATCGCGGCAGCGGTGCATGCCGAAGGCAGCATCATTTTTGCGCAGCTTTGGCATGTGGGGCGGGTTTCGCATCACTCGCTGCAGCCCGGCGGTGCGGCACCCGTCGCACCATCGGCAATCGCTGCCGACAACGTCAAGGTGTTCGTCGAAACCGGCCCGGGCCAGGGCGCACTTACGGAGCCGTCGGTGCCGCGTGCGCTGACAACTGCCGAAGTGAAAGAGTTGGTACAGCTCTACGCCCAGGCGGCCCGCAATGCACTTGATGCCGGCTTCGATGGTGTCGAACTCCACTGCGCCAACGGCTACCTCGTCAATCAGTTCATCTCCGCGCACACCAATCGGCGCACCGATGAATACGGTGGCCCCCTGCAAAACCGTCTGCGCTTCCTGCACGAGGTGGTACAGGCCGTTGCTGATGTGGTCGGCAAGGAACGGATCGGGGTGCGATTTGCCCCGCTGTTCGCCAGCACCGAAGAAGACCGCGTCTATCTGGGGCTGGTGGAGGATGATCCCCATGAAACCTATATTGAGGCCATCAAGGTTCTCGAACAGGTCGGGATTGCCTATGTCTCGCTTGCCGAGGCCGATTGGGACAACGCGCCAGAGTTGCCCGAGACCTTCCGAAATGATGTGCGCAGCAACTTCAGCGGCAAGGTTCTCTATGCCGGCAAATACACCGTGGAGCGCGGTGTGCGCGTGGTCAAGGCGGGCTGGGGCGATCTGATCGCGTTCGGTCGTCCCTTCATTGCGAACCCGGATCTGCCTGAACGCATCGCCCAGGGCTGGCCGCTCAACGCAGTAGACCCGGCGACGATGTATGGCGGCACTGACAAGGGATACACCGACTACCCCTCTTACCGGCCATAAGGCAGTACTGGCCGCGTTCGCAGCTTCGGACGCGGCCAGTGGCGCTGCACGCGCGTGATGGAAACCTTGAGGCCAGAGGAGCCTGACAATATATCAGCCAAGTACAACCCCTTATCAGCAGCACCAAGGGTTCGGTCGAACCTTCAAGGCCGGCCACCTGAGCCTGGGGCTGTTTTTCCCCATCGAGGCCTTCCAGGGCGATACGCCGACGATGTCCAACCAGGTTGAGTTGGCCCGTCGTGCGGAAGCGCTGGGCTTCTCCACGCTCTGGTTCCGGGACGTACCGTTGCGCGACCCCAGCTTCGGCGACGTGGGCCAGGTTTTTGATCCCTGGGTCTATCTGGGCTTCATCGCAGCACAGACGTCAACGATTGCACTGGGGACTGCGTCGATAGCGATCCCGCTGCGCAGCCCGCTGCACACGGCCAAGGCGGCTGCGAGCGTGGACCAGTTGAGCGGCGGCCGCTTCCTGATGGGTGTCGCCTCGGGCGACAGACCTGTGGAGTTCCCTGCATTTGATGTGGACCCGGATCAGCGGGGCGACATTTTCCGGGAATACTTGGAAGTGATCCGCAAGGCTCAGCGCACCAGCTTCGAGCCGCTGCAATGGAGTAGCGGCAGATTGGAGAGTGCGGACCTGATTCCGAAGCCGACTACGAACGAGATTCCATTTTTCGTGACGGGCAACAGTCGCCAGTCGATGGAGTGGATCGCGCGGGAGAGTTCCGGGTGGATCACCTATCCACGGGCACCGCAGTTGCAGAAGACGATGGTGGCGAACTGGCGAGAGGCGGTCAAAGCCCAATTTGGGGACGCCTACAAACCTTTCCTCCAGTCGCTTTACATCGACCTGGATGTGCGTCCGGACGCACCGCCGGTGCCAATCCATCTGGGCTACCGGCTTGGGCGAAATAATCTGCTGGCGCTATTGGAGTCGCTTGAGTCGATTGGCGTCGGTCATGTAATTCTCAATCTCAAGTATGGCCATCGTCCGGCATCAGAAGTCATTGATGAACTTGGCTCCTATATCGTGCCCCGGTTTACCGCGCACTCGCCATGATGTCGCAAGAGATCAACTCGTTATGGGGAGTCTACGTTCGTTCTGTGATGCACCAAACGGTTGCAGAGACTAGCGAGCAGCGAATGCGGCGAACAGGTGGATGGCATTGCTGATGCCGACATCACTCTGGACTTTGCGGCAGTGGCTCTCACTACATCCGTGCACTGCTACTAGTAATTGAGATATTATAATATTGAGAAATGTAGTTTTGAGGTTGCCATGAGCATTGATATCCATGAGGCACTGAAGGCTTTGGACAACCCCGCCCGATTGGCGATCTTGGCCAAGCTCAAAGACCCACGCAAACACTATCCGGAGCAAGAAGTTGATCCCGAAAAGGTCGGGGTTTGCGTGAGCATCATCCAAGAGAGTGCGGGGCTGTCACAGTCGACCATTTCACAGTACTTGACGGTCTTGCAGCGGGCCAAACTCGTCACGTCCCAGCGCATCGGACCTTGGACCTATTATAAGCGTCACGAAGGGAATATTGAAGAGTTGCTGAAGAGCCTGCAAACGTTGATCTGAACATTGTCCGTGCCGTTGCGGTGTGCGCGGCGCGGATTTTCACCGGCCTCGACGACAACGCAGAACATGCCAAGAACCAAGCTTCCGTTGTCGAAGTGGCCCGGCGTTTGGCGTCAATCTGGCTATACCGAAACACCACGCTGCCTTCCAATCTCCCACGACACCCCGCCGCCGCGTACCGTCGCGGCGATCTGCTGCCCCAACCGCTGTTCGATTACCGGCCGCCACGGCACCAGACTGAATCCCCATGGGTTGCGTCCGTCAATGAGGTGGACTTTCGAGGTGAAATTGGAGCGGCCATCGGTCAGGCGGCCTGAGGTGGAAGTGTCGTGATGCTCTCCTCGCTCAACGCTGGGGCGAACCCGGCCATGCCTTCCACCTGCATGTAGCGGTGCTGAAGCTGCCACTCGTCGTTGGCTTCCAGCAGCACGGCTGCCGACGCTCCAGTGGATGGTTTTGTCACCGCCCTACACACCATCAATCTCGCTACGGCGTGGTCTCCGGTCTCAGGCGACCGGCAATTCGGCGATGGAGCTGGCGTCGTCTTCGGACGCCAGCTCCTATTCAGGCGGTTTACGAGGCCTTTTTCACGCTGCCGTGCGGATCGATCACGAACTTCTTCGGCGAGCCGTCGCTGAACGTCTTGTAGGCGGCGGGGGCCTGCTCAAGCGTGATGACCTCGGTGTTCAGCATGGCGCCGAGATAGGGCATGCGGTCCCACAGGATCGCCATCATCAGGTCGCGGTTGTAGTGCATGATCGGGGCCTGCCCGGCGGTCAGCTTTGGCGACTTGATCCAGGCCTTGCCGAAGTCGATGGGGAGCTGACCCTTCTTCGTCAGCTCTGAGCTCGCCTTCGGGTCGGCTGCGGTATAGATGCCGGGAACACCCATCGCCCCACCGGCCCGCACCACTTGGAACAGGGTATTGATCACCGCCTCCGAGTGCTCCTTGTTCGCCTCGGGACCATTGCCGTGCGCCTCGAGGCCAACGCAATCCACGCCGCAATCGACCTCCCGCTTGCCCAGGATCGCCTCGATCTGGTCGGGCACGGGGGTGCCCTTGGTGAGATCGACCACCTCGCAGCCATTATTTTTCACCAGGTCCAGCCGCGCCCGGTTGGTATCGGCCACGATGATGCATGACGCGCCGATCAAGCGGGCGCCCGCCGCGGCGCACCTTCCAACCGGCCCCGCGCCCGCGATGTAGACCGTCGATCCGGCTTTGGCGCCTGCCGCCATCAGCCCATGGAAGCCGGTTGGCAGGATGTCCGACAACAGCGTGAGATCGCGGATCTTCTCCATCGCCTGGTCCTTGTCCGGAAACGACAATAGGTTCCAGTCGGCGTATGGCACCATGAGGTAGTCGGACTGACCACCCTGCCAGCCGCCGAGGTTGAAGCCGTAGGCGCCGCAATCGACCTCGTCGTTGACGTTCATGCAGACATCCGTGTGCCGCTCCTTGCAGTTGCGGCAGCGCCCGCACGACACGTTGAACGGCACCGAGCAAAGATCGCCGACCCTGATGAACTCGACGTCGGAGCCGACCTCGATGACTTCGCCGGTCATCTCATGTCCCATCACCATGCCCTTCGGCGCGGCGAACCGGCCGTGGTAGATGTGCTGGTCGCTGCCGCAGATATTCGTCGTCACGATCTTGAGGATAGCGCCGTGATTGGCTTTCTTGCCCGTCGGGGTCACAAGCTTCGGGAAGTCGAAAGTCTTCAGTTCCATCTTCATAGGACCCTGGAATGTGACGACGCGGTTTCCATTTGCGGCCATGACTGTCTCCTTTGCTGCGAGTGTGAGTTATCGCGTTTGCGTTTTTGCGCGCCCGCCGCGGGGCTCAGGCGCCCCCCGCGTTGCTCGCGCGCGGCGGAAGCGCTCGCCGGCCGCCCGGCGACCGCCTGATCCTGGGGTTCGCCTTCATTGCGCCGGCTGGGGCAGCTTCACTGCGTCGTCGTGCGCATTCAGCCGCGCGAGGAGGCTCTCCGCGCCGGCCTCCGATGAGGCCGGGTTCTGGCCTGTGATCAGATTGCCGTCGACAACGGCATAGCTCTGCCAATCCCCCGTCTTCGAGTAGACGCCGCCGTTCTCCTTCAGCGAGTCTTCCACCAGAAACGGCACGACTTGGGTCAGCCCAACGGCTTCTTCCTCGCTGTTGGCGAAACCCGTCACCGACTTGCCGCGGACGAGGGGCGCTCCATCCGCCGCGCGCGCGTGGCGAAAAACGCCCGGCGCGTGGCAGACCGCGGCGACCGGCTTTCCGGCGGCAAACATCTCCTCGATCAAACGGATCGAGTCAGGGTTCTCGGCGAGGTCCCAGAGCGGGCCGTGACCGCCAGGATAGAAAACGGCGTCGTAGTCGCCGGCCGAAACCTTGGACAGCCGGATCGTGTTGGCGAGCGCCGCCCGCGCGTCCTCTTCGCTCTTGAAACGCCTTGTCGACTTCGTCTGTGACCCCGGCTCGTCGCTCTTCGGATCGAGCGGCGGCTGACCGCCCTTTGGCGAGGCCAGCGTAATCGCGGCGCCCGCGTCCTTAAAGACGTAATAGGGGGCGGCGAACGGGCCTGTCGCAAACGCGATGGGGCGGTCGTTTACCGTGCGTTGACCATACCGCCGGCATGGCGCCTCCGTTTTCGGAGGCTGCCCATGATCCTGTCCGCCATCGCCGCGAAGCTGAAGCAGCGCGCCAAGGGTGACTTCAAGGGTCGGCACTACGAGGCAGAGCTGATTGTGCAAGCCGTCTCCTGGTACCTGCGCTATCCGCTGAGCTACCGTGATATCGAGGAGATGTTCCTGGAACGCGGCCTGGAGGTCGACCACTCCACCCTGAACCGCTGGGTGCTGGCCTACGCTCCGCTGATCGAGAAGCGCCTGCGGCAGTTCCGTAAGCCACACTGCGGCTCGGTGCGCATCGACGAGACCTACATCAAGGTGCGCGGCCAGTGGCGCTACCTCTACCGGGCCGTCGACAAGCACGGCGAGGCGGTCGACTTCCTGCTCACCGCCAATCGGGATCTCGACGCGGCCAAGCGCTTCTTCCGTAAGATGCTCCAGGATCAGCCGCTGCTTGCCCCGGACCGCATCGGCACGGATGGTGCCGGTCCCTACCCATCAGCCATCGCCGACAGCTGCAAGGCGGGTCTGCTACCCCACACGCCGGTCCACTACGTGACCAAGCACCTGCAGCAAGGGATCGAGAGCGACCACTTTCGAGTGAAGCGGCCGATGCCACGCGTAGGTGGGTTCCGCTCGTTCAACACGGCCCGGCGCACGATCTGCGGCTTCGAGGCGATGCTGTGGCTGCGCAAGGGCTTCGGCTTTGCCGGCGTGTGGACTGTGCGCGAGCAGAACCAGCTGCTCGGGATCTGCTTCGGACTTCCCGAGGCGAACAAAGCATGAAAGCAGGACGGTAGAGGTCGTTCCGCGTCTCAGATCCAAGTTTGCGACACGCCCGCGAATAGAGGGGCCAACCCCTCTGCCGCTCCGCAGCTAATACCGACCAAGCCCCTGAACCCGCGGGCGCCGCCAACCCCGAGGAGGCGCCCGTTTGGGTCATCGATACCAGGGGCCCGGCGTCACCTTGTATGAACGTTCGTGGATGGCTGCGATGCGTACCACTCCGCCGCCTGGTCGATCTCCTCTGGGGTCATCCTCCGGGCGACGTTGCGCATCTGCTGGCTGATGTCGTTGCGACGCGCACCCGAGGCGAAAGCCTGGAGCTGGGCCTTCACGTAGGCCGCGGGCTGGCCTTCCAGCCAGGGGCTTCCCGTCTTGTTGTCGAGCACGCCGTGGCACGATCCGCAGGGCGCGATGTTGCGCAGCGGGGCACCGTTGATGACGATGCGCGGGGGCGGCTTGTCGCTGGCCGGGTGGAACCCGGGCAGACGGGGCAGGTAGGCGTAGTATGCGGCGAGGTCGGCCATGTCCCGGTCCGACAAGTCCACCGCGAACGGCGTCATCGTCGCGTTGACCCGCACCCCCGCTTTGAAGTCGGCCAGCTGCTTGTAGACCGCGGGCGCGTACTGCCCGGCCAGGTTGGGGGAATCGGCACGGCTCACACCGGTCGGCCCATGGCAGATCGCGCATTGCTGGGCGAGCGTCGCGCCGCGCCCGACCGCATCCGGGTCAGCGGCGCTCGGCAGCGTGGAGGTGACGACAACCTGGGTGAGCTTGCCGTCCGGCCGGACAGGCTCGGCCGCCGAGGGTGCCTTTGGCACGCCGGCAGCGCTGCAGATGGCGTCCCAGATGCCGGCGAGCTTGAGGTCCGGCTGCGCGTAGGGAAGCAACACGAAACCGCCGAGCGCCGTCGCGGCAAGCAGGCCGGCGGTGATGCCGACCGAGCCGATGAACCAGGGGTTCTTCGGCGAGAGGAGGCGTTCGTCGCTCATGGATTGGCGCCCACGTACACGGCCGGTACCGAGGTGTCCTCGCGCAGCGCGAGCTGCGCGATGGGGAAGCCGTAATTGGTCACCGTCAGGCCGACCATCAGGGCGACCCACAGGGCGTAGCCGTTGAGCGCCGGCACGGTCAGCGGAGGGGTGCAGGGCCTGGGCGAACCGGTAGGAGCCGGCATCCTCCGCGGCGCGCGGTGGCCCCGGACCAATACGAGGATGAACAGGGCCCCGAGGCCACCAGGATGAAGCCGCCAATGGCCGAGAGGGTGACCGAGAAGGCCTGCGTGGCAACCGCCGGGTCGGCGTAGTCGAAGTAGGCCATGCGGCGCGGCATGCGAGGATGCCGACCAGTGCCAGGGGAAGGTCGTCACGATCATGCCGACGAACCAGAGCCAGAGCTGGGTGCGGATCAGGCGCAGGTCGCCGAGGCCCGACGGTGAGGTGTGGCACAGGTCGTAGGCAATCGCGAAGTACATGATGACGATGGCGCCACCGAAGATCAGGTGGAAGTGGCCGGTGATCCACTGCGTGTTGTGGATGGACGCGTCGAGTTGGTAGCTCATGTTGATGAGGCCGCCGGCACCGCCGAAGCCGAGCATCACGAACGAGAACGCCACCGCGAGCATCATCGGGTTCGACCACGGCAGGACCTTGATCCAGCCGAACGGCCCGCGGCCTCCGCGTAGGCGGGCGGCAATCTCCACCGACGCGCAGATGGTGAAGACCGTCAGCAGCGTGGGCAGCGCCACCAGCGCGGTAAAGGCCGAGTGGATGAACTTGAAGCCGGCCCCGACCTGCGGGTCGGCGAAGGTGTGGTGCATGCCGATGGGCATCGCCACCACCAGGAACAGGATGAACGAGATCCTGGCCATGGTGTCGCTGTAGATCTTCCCGCCAATCGCCCGCGGCACGATGGTGTAATAGGCGATGTAGGTCGGCATCAGCCAGAAGTAGACGATGGCGTGCAGCGTCCAGGAGAAGAACACCCGCGACAGGCCCGCGTCGATGGTCGACCTCAGGCCGAAGGCGACCGGCAGAATCTGCAAGATAAGTTCGAGCGCCGCGCCCACCGCCGTCCAGGCCCACAGGTAGGAGCCGGCCACGTTTGCGAACATCGGAAGCGGCACCGGCGTGCCGGGGTTCGCCTTCTTCCAGGCGCGAAGGTTCACCGACATCAGGGCGACCCAGATCCAGGAGCCCACCACCACGAGCACCACGCCCAGGTAGTAGAAGGGGCTTCCGATCAGGGGCGGGTAGAAGGTGTAGAGCACCGAGGCCCGGCCGAGCGAGACCGGGACCATCGCCATCACCGCACCGACCACGACCAGCCAGTACCCGGCCCAGGCCAACGCAGTCCGATAAGGCGCTGCTTGAGCGAGATCTCGCTGATCGCGTAGCCGAACCCCATCGCCACGAGCGTCGGGAACACGTAACCCATGACGGTGCCGTGCGCCGTCAGCGAGCGGTAGTACCACTCGGGGTTGCTAATCCAGGTGTGGAGCGGGCTGCGGATGAACATCTGCCAAGCCCGAGCAGCAGGGCGAGGCCGAACACCGCGAAGGCCAGCCAGAAGTGGGCGAGGACCAGCCTCCTGCTACTCAACACAGGTGACCCTCCGGCTGGCCGAGACCATGGACAGGAACTCGGGCTTATCGACGACCTTCACCTTGGCCCACATGCCCTCGTGTCCCACGCCGCAGTATTCCTGGCAGGGCATGAGGTACTCGCCCGGCTTGCTGAACTTGGCCGGGATTTCCGAGACGTAGCCGGGCACCAGCATGGTGTTGACGTTGGTTTTCTGGATCAGGAAGCCGTGGATGACGTCGGGCTCGTCGCCCGGAACACGACGGGCGTGTCGGTGGGCACCACCATGCACTGGGGCGTGAAACTGTACTGCTGGCCGACGGCCCGCACCGTCACCGAGCCGTCCGGCTCGACCGCGCTGCCGAGATTGCTCTCGACGAACTCGCCCGCGAGGTGGATGGTCTGGGGCCGGACCGTCTCGACGCGAGCCTGGGGCATCGTCGCCCGGTGGATGCCAGCGAAGGCCGCGAGGCCGGCCAGAAGGACGATGATGCCGATGGAGAGGATCGCCCATCGGCGCTCGACCCGCTCGGCGACGCGGGCGCCCTCGTCAACGTGGTCATGGGTTGTCATCGGGGCTCCGGGTCAGCTCCCGCGCGGCAGGAACACGAACAGGTAGAAGGCGAACCAGCACGCCACGACGATGGCGGTGGCGATGGCCGCGACCGTCACGGCGCCGGACGGCCCCGCCCTTACGGCGGCGGCCACGTCGCGGCGCTCGGCTTCCTCGTCGCGGTGCTGCAGCGGTGGCGCGTTCAGCATGGCCTTAGTCCAGAGGGGCGGAGCGAAGCTGGTTGGCTTCCTGCGCGGTCACCGCCGCGCCGTGGTTGCCCCAGGTAGTGCGGATGTAGGTGACGACGGCCGCGACCTCGTTGTCGGAGAGCGACTGCGCGAAGGGCGGCATTCCGTAGGGGCGCGGATTGCCCTGGGTGCCCGGGGATAGCCGCCGTTCAGCACCATGCGGATCGCGTTCACTGCAAAGGACATCTGGATGGACTGATTGCCGGCCAGGGCGGGTAATGCGGCGGCTTGCCCTGGCCTTGCGCGCCATGGCAGCTCGCGCACTGGCCGTCGTAGACCGTCTTGCCGAGCGAGAGCAGCAGGCTGCTCTCGGCCGTGGGGACCCTCGACGTGACCGGCGGCGGGACCTCCTGGCCGAGGCTCTTGAGGTAGACGGCCATGGCCCGGGTGTCCTCGGGCGTGAGGTACTGGAGGCTGTTGTAGGTGACCTCCGCCATCGGGCCGTAGACAGCGCCGCGTCGCGAGACGCCGGTGCGCAGGAGGTCGGAGATCTCCTCGATGGTCCAGTCGCCGACCCCAGCCTCGCGGTTGGAAGTGAGGGACGGCGCGTACCAGTTCTGCATCGGGATGAGCCCGCCCTGGAAGGCCTGGGACTCCGAGTTGCCGCCTAGCGCGTTGATGGGCGTGTGGCACATGCCGCAGTGGCCCAGGCCCTCCACCAGGTAGGCGCCCCTGTTCCACTCCTCCGACTGCTTCGGGTCGGGCTTGAACTCGCCCTCGCGGAAGAACAGCGTGCGCCAGCCGAGGATGAGCTGGCGATTGTTGTACGGGAATCTGAGGTCGTGCGGCCGGTTCGCCTGTCCCACGGGCGGGACCGACATCAGGTAGGCGTAGATGGCGTCGCTGTCGGCCCGGGTCACCTTCGTGTACGAGCCGAAGGGCATGGCCGGGTAGAGCAGGCCGCCGTCCGGCGAACGGCCGGTGTGCATCATCTGGTAGAACTGGTCGGCGGTCCACTTGCCGATGCCAGTCTCCGGATCGGGCGTAATGTTCGAGGTGAACAGCGTGCCGAAAGGTGTCGCCATGGACCTGCCGCCCGCGAAAGGCTTGCCCTCGGGTGCGGTGTGACAGGCGATGCAGTCGCCGGCCCGCGCCAGGTACTCGCCCTTTGCGAGGACGCCCGCGTCGGGACGGACGGCCGGTGCGGTCTGGGCTTCGGCGGCTGCGCCCAATAGCGCGGCGAGCAGGGCTGGGATGGTCCTGCGGGCGAGGCTGGCCACTGCGTTCCTCCTCACTGGGGCTGGCTCCCGCAGGCGAAGGGCAGCGCGTAGGTCCCCTGCGGCACCGAGCGGCGCTCCTCGGGAGCGGGCCGCGACGAGAGCCACGCAGTCACCGCCGTCACGTCCGCCTCGGTGAGGTGGCCCGCGACGACCTGCATGCAGTCCGGCGAGAGGGCGGTCCGCGTGCCGTAGCGCCAGGCGCCGAGCTGGGCGCTGATGTAGCTGGGTCTGAGCCCGAGGAGGCCGGGAATGCCCGGCTCCATGCCCGTCAGGTTGGGGCCGTGGCAGCTCGTGCAGGCTGGGATGCTGCGCGAGGCGTCGCCCTGAGTGACCAGCCTCTCTCCGGTCGCCACGACCTCCTTCCCCACGGTTGGGACGGCCGGGGGCGGGAGGGGCGGGTTCAAGCTGGCCAGGTACTCGGCCATGTCCTTGAGGTAGGCCTCCGGCAGGTAGGCCAGGAGGTAGTTCATCGGCGGGTAGTGTCGCCGGCCGTTCCGGAACGCCACGAGCTGGTTGAACAGGTAGCCCGCCGGCTTGCCTGCGAGGCGAGGAAAATAGGGGTCGCGCGTCCCTTCGCCCTGCGCGCCGTGGCAAGGGGCGCAGGGCAGCACGCGCTCGGCCATGGTGTCCGGGGGAGATGCGAGGGTTCCGCCTGCGCCGGCTGCGAAGCCAAGATCATCAGCGCAGTCGCGACAGCAACGCCACGGACCAGGTGCAAGACCGCTCTCCGGCTACCATAGCCTACGGGCGCGGACCCACGCCGCGTTTGATGGTGGCGCGGATGCCCGCACCGCGGTGGGCCCCTCTCGCGCACCGTAGCCGATAGCGCGCCGTGCTCTTTGCGTTCGCGCAAACAAGCCGTACGGTCTTGCCGATTACCGCCTGCGCCTCGGTCGAACCCGGCATGGCGGCCGCTCCGCCCGCCTTCCGTGGCGGCTCGACGCGTCCGATGGCCGCGCGCCACACGAGCCGGGACCGGCGGATCTGGCGTCGACGCCAAGCCTCGCAGCGGCGCGCCGCGGACGGCGTTCGTTCCTGCGCGTCACGGTGCGACAGGGGCGGTGTCGAGGAGTTCCGGGAACGGGGACGGTAGGGGCGATGGACCAGGCACCGCAAAGGATCAGGGCGGCCGCGGGAGGACTGCTGAGTGGCCTTGACCAGGAGGCTGCCGACGCCTTGCTGGAAATCGCCACGCATCGTCAGATCGCGGAGGGGTCGGCCTCTTCCACCAGGGTGATGCGCCCAGCCGCCTCTTCCAGGTCGTGACCGGTTTGGTGAAGCTGTCGCGGGTCGACCCGCACGGCGAGCAGACGACGCTCCGGTTCATGGGGCCCGGCGAGCTCGTCGGCTGCGTCGCCGTCTTCCAGCAGTTCCCCTTCCCCGCGACGGCGACCGCCAGCAAGCCGACCTCCGTCCTGTGCTGGGGGGCGGCGCAGGTCCTCGACCTTATCCGCCGCTACCCGGCGGTCTCGGCGAACGCCCTGAAGACCGCCGGGGACCGCGCCCGCGAAATGGTCGAGCGGGTGACCGAACTGAGCGCCATGTCGGTGGAGGCGCGGATCGCAAGCGTCCTCCTGCGCCTGGCCGCCCAAGTCGGGCGGACCTGTTCGGTGGGCGTGGAGGTCGCTTCCCCGGTCACCAGGCACGACCTCGCCGAGATGACCGGCCTGACGTACTTCACCGTGAGCCGGGTCCTGAGCGCTTGGCAGAAGCGAGGCATCGTGCGGCTCGGCCGGGAGCGGATCACCGTCGTCGAGCCGGGCCGATTGGCGGAGATCGCAAATTAAGAGGCTTCAAAGCTGAGTTCCAAGCTCGACTTCCTGCCCCGACACGGCGCTCATGCAGCCGCCTGAGGCACCCCTCTTGGTTGGATACCCAACCCGGCCTGAAAGGCAGGAGACTCCGCCCCGAGCAAAAATCCCCGCCGCAAGGGGACTTTACGCCCCGGCGCAGGTTGCCTCCCGAGGGGCGCGAAGGCGGGTGACCCATGCCGGTGTTCTTCTTCGACGTGTGCGCCGCGGGCGCCTGGAGACCGACGAGACCGGGCTCGAACTCGCCAGTGCCGAGGCTGCCTACCTTGAGGCTTACGCCGCCATACCAGGTCTGACGGCCGAGCTGCTGCGCGCCGGAGACCAAGCCGTGGGCTACAGTTTCGTGGTCACGAACGAGGCAGAACGGGTCTTGTTCGAGATCCCGTTCCACGAGATCCTAGGCAGGCCTTAGAAACATCCAGTCCCCGTTCGCCCCGGCAGCTTGGCCGATCCGGAACCCGCTCCGTGCACCGCACCAGGCTGAAACCTCCACGATGACCGGCGCCCCGCACGCAGCCATGACGTCGCGCAGGCATTCCACGGCCTCCTCGGCCTCTGCCAGGGTCGCAAGCGCCTTGCGGCGGAAAACTTTGCCGGAGGCGAGCAGCGCCATGACGGCGAAGCGCCCGTCTGGCATGTCGACGATGCGGCACCTGACCGACCCGGCCATGCCCTGCCTCCGCCCGCCGCAGCCTTAAGCCGTCAGGCGGCGCGTGTTGTCCGCGACCAGCTCCCGGTAGCGGGCGATGACCTGGTCGTGCGAGCCGCCCGTCATCAGCGTGTTAGCCGCCTCCATCGCGGCCACGACCTTCTCGCCCACCATCGACACCATCTCGGCCTGGGCCTCCGCGCCGCCCCAGGCGAGCCGTGACGTCCCCCCATCGCTTTGGTCCGGCGTGAGTGCGAGTTTTCCGGTTGTGTGAGCCCCTGAGGGGAGGAGCAGAGCCGTGAAGAAGAGCAGGTTCACCGAAGAGCAGATCGCCTTCGCGCTGAAGCAGGCCGAGACCGGGACACCGGTCGCGGAGGTGCTGCGCCGGATGGGCATCTCCGAACAGACGTTTTACCGCTGGAAGAAGCTCTACGGCGGCTTGGGCACAGGCGAGCTGCGGCGGCTGAAGCAGCTTGAGGACGAGAACCGCAAGCTCAAGCAGCTGGTTGCCGATCTGAGCCTCGACAAGCACATCCTGCAGGACGTGCTCGCAAAAAAGCTCTGACGCCTGCTCGGCGACGCGAGCTCGTGCACCAGGTTCAGGAGGCGCACGGGGTGAGCGAGCGGCGCGGCTGCGCCGCGCTCGGCGTCGGTCGGTCGGGCGTCCGCTACCGCTCGACCAAGCCCGATCAGGCACCGCTGCGGATGCGCATCTGTGATCTGGCCAAGAGCCGGGTGCGCTACGGGTACTTCCGGATCTACATCCTGCTGCGCCGGGAAGGTTGGCGGGTGAATCACAAGAGGGTCCACCGCCTCTACAGGGATGAGGGCCTCAGCCTGCGGCTCAAGCGGCCGCGCCGGCACGTCAGCGCGGCACACCGTGAGCGTCAGCCTGCTGCGCTCCGGCCGAACGAACGCTGGTCGATGGACTTCGTCTCCGACGCGCTGTTCGACGGCCGCCGGCTGCGGGCCCTGACGGTCGTCGATGCATTCACGCGCGAGGCTCTGGCGATCGAGGTCGACCAGGGCATCAAAGGCGAACAGGTCGTGGCTGTCGTCGGCCGCTTGGCGCTGCTGCGCGGAGCACCATGCGCGATTCAGGTCGATAACGGGCCTGAGTTCGTCTCGAAAGCCCTCGACCGCTGGGCCTACGAGAACGGTGTCACGTTGGACTTCTCACGGCCCGGCAAGCCGACCGACAACGCGCTGGTCGAGTCGTTCAACGGCCGGCTGCGCGACGAGTGCCTGAACGCGAACTGGTTCTTGTCGTTGGCCGACGCGAGGAGCAAGATCGAGACGTGGCGGCGGCACTACAACGAGAGCCGTCCTCACACCGCCCTGGGGTGGCGAACACCCCAGGAATTCGCCCTAGCGGCGGCCCTGCAGGCCGCCGAATGAGATCCGGAAGCTCACCTTCCGGCCGGACCAAAATCCGGGGGACCCTCAGAGACCCGGAGGCTCACCTTTCGGCCGGACCAAGATCCGGGGGACCCTCACGCCGTCTGTACCTCGATCTGGCGCAGCATCAGCACGACCTGCTCCGCGCTCGGCCTCTGTCCTCGCTTCATTCCCAACTCTTCTGATCCAGGCTGATCCTCTCAATCAGCCCGGTCCAAAGCCAGCCGGTCAGGACACGGCCATCAGACCGCATCGCGCACCGCTTGGCAGCCTTCTGACTCAGTCCCGGTCCGGGTTACGATCAGCGCATGTGGAGCGGACCCTGGCGTGGCTGGCCTGCTTCCGACGGCGTGCCATCCGCTACGAGCGCCGCGCCGACCTCTATCTCGCCTTCACCACACTCGCCTGCGCCCTCATCTGCCGTGCACAGGCCAAAAGGTTTTGTTCCTAACTCTAAGTAGATATAGATCCGGTCGAAGTTTTTATGAACTCAACCAGAGCTGCCTTGGGTGGGACGACGTTGTGCTGGCTTGATGCATGGCAGGGCAAGCGCAACTTCAGGCGCCTTCCTCCGGCACACCCCGGTGCATCACCGCAAGCACGGCGGCGAGCACGCAGCCAGCGATGATGCCGGCGGTCAGATCCTCAAGCAGAGTCAGACCAAAGGTGGCGAGTAGAACCGCGGCCGTGCACCGGTTCTTCAGGAGCCGTACGAACTCGCTCTTCTCCACCATGTTCCAGGAGACGACCAGTAGCACAGCCGCCAGAGCCGCCAGCGGTACGAAGCCGGCGAGCGGAGTTGCGACCAGCATGAAGAGAAGGAGGAAGGCCGAGTGCAGGATGCCTGCGATGGGGCTTGCCGCACCAGCGCGCACGTTAGTCGCAGTTCTGGCTATTGTGCCAGTCACGCTGATGCCGCCAAACAGAGCCGAAGCGACGTTCGCGATGCCTTGGGCAATCAGTTCCATGTTCGAGCGATGAACGCGGTCTGTCATGCTGTCGGCAACCTTGGCCGACAGCAGGCTCTCGATACCACCGAGAAGCGTGAAGGCTAGGGCAGTCGGGAAGACGTCGCGCAGTAACTGAGGGGTCATCGGCGGTAACTGGGGCATAGGCAGGCCGTGCGGTAGGCTGCCGAAGCTGTTTCCGACGGTGGCGACGTCGAGGCCGCCTAGCCAAGCCAGGGCTGAGGCAGCGGCAACGGACACGAGCATGCCAGGAAAGGAAGGCTTCCACTGCCGCAGCGCGAAGACCGCCAACACGACGCCGCAGCCCAGGGCAAGCGCTGTCGGATTGAGAGTGGGCAAGGCGCGGACGATGGCCACGAGCTTCGGGATGACCGGTCCAGGCTCAGCGCCGTCCAGTTTGAGGCCGCCTAATTCCTTCAACTGACTGGCCAGGATCGTACAGGCGATGCCCGCCGTGAAGCCGACGGTGACCGCGTGCGGGATATGCCGGATTAGCGAGCCCAGCCGAAACGCGCCGACGAGAGTCAGCAGCAGACCGGAGAGCAGCACGGCGAGGAGGGTGCCGTCGACGCCGAAACGGGCAACAGTGGCCGAGACGAGGACGATGAAGGCTCCCGCCGGCCCGCCGATCTGGAAGCGGCTGCCGCCGAGAGCGGAGACGACGAAGCCGCCTACGATGGCGGCGTAGAGCCCCCGGTCCGGCGAGACTCCAGACGCGACAGCGATGGCCATGGAGAGCGGCAAGGCAACAATGGCTACAGTCAGCCCGGCCATGACGTCGCGGCGGAGCACTGCCACTCCGTAGCCCTCTGCCAGAACAGTGACGAGCTTGGGCTTGTAGAGGTGCGCGGTGGCAGCGCCGTTGGGCATGACTTCGTCTTCGGGTTGCGAGGTTGGGCGGGAGGAGTCCTTTCACCAGGGCTTCTGAGCACCGCGGCCGCATTGATTCAGCGCAAGAGCTTCCCGGGAATGCGTCCACAGGCTGGGTAGAAGGTCAGAAACTGGCCGAACGCCCGCGGCCACGCGGTCGGGCGAGCGTCCTTCCCCTGTAGCGTCACGCTTCTGTGTAGGACGGTGACAAAACCATCCACTGGAGCGTCGGCTTTGTGCTGATGCGGGCGGTGTAAAAGCCGGCCAGTGGAGAGGCTTCTCTTTCGAGAGGAGCCGAGGATGTTCGTCGTGGAAGTCTACGCAGCCGTTCGGCAGTTCGTGTTCATCGAGGGCCAGTCCCGGCGTGAGGCGGCTCGGGTCTTCGGGTTGAGCCGAGAGACGATCGCCAAGATGTGTCGGTTCTCGTTGCCGCCGGGCTACACACGCTCGAAGCCGGTCGAGAAGCCGAAGCTCGGGCCTCTTCTGCCAGTGATCGCGGCGATCCTTGAGGCGGACCGGACTGCACCGCTCAAGCAACGCCATACGGCCAAGCGGATCTTCGAGCGCCTACGCGACGAGCACGGCTATGCCGGTGGCTATACCGTGGTGAAGGACCACGTACGGATCTGCCGAGCACGGGGCAGGAGACTTTCGTGCCGCTCGCCCACCCGCCCGGCCATGCCCAGGTCGATTTTGGCGAGGCGGTCGCCACCATCGCTGGCGTGCGCCGCAAGATCCATTTCTTCTGCATGGATCTGCCGCACTCCGACGCCTGCTTCGTGAAGGCGTATCCGCGGGAGACCACCGAAGCTTTTCTCGACGGGCATGTCGCCGCCTTCGCCTTCTTCGGCGGCGTGCCTCTGTCGATCCTGTACGACAACACCAAAATCGCAGTGGCCAAGATCTGCGGCGACGGACAGCGTGAGCGTACGCGCGCCTTCACCGAGTTGGTGAGCCACTGCCTGTTCCGGGATCGCTTCGGCCGTCCGGGCAGGGGCAACGACAAGGGCAAGGTCGAGGGGCTGGTCAAGTTCGCCCGGTCCCACTTCATGACCCCGGCTCCGGAGGCGGCCTCGTTCGAGGCGCTGAACGCTGACCTGGAGCGCCGCTGCCGAGCTCGGCAGAACGAGTGCGCCGGGCGGCATCCCGAGAGCATCGGAACGCGGCTCATGGCCGATCGAGTGGTTCTGCGAGCCCTGCCGGCGGTGCCGCTGGAGCCGTGCGAGAAGAGGGCCGGGCGCGTCTCGTCGACCGCGCTGGTGCGCTATCGCGGCAACGACTACTCGGTGCCGACCACCTACGGCTTCCGGGACGTGCTGGTGAAGGGCTTCGTCGAGGAAGTCGTGATCCTGTGTGCGGGGGTCGAGATCGCCCGGCACCCGCGCAGCTACGGCAGCGGCGTTTTCGTCGCCGAACCTCTGCACTACCTCGCGCTGATCGAGACCAAGCCGAACGCCCTCGACCAAGCCGCGGCACTCCAGGGCTGGGATCTGCCCGAGGCGTTCCAGCACCTGCGCCACCTTCTGGAGGCGCGCATGGGCAACCGCGGCAAGCGCGAGTTCATCCAGGTGCTGCGCCTGATGGAGGCGATGCCGAAGGACCTCGTGGCCTGGGCCGTCACCGAGGCGATCCGGCTCGGGGCGATTGGCTTCGATGCGGTCAAGTTGATCGCGCTGGCCCGTCTCGAACGGCGGCCGCCTCGGCTCGACTTGTCGGCCTACCCGCATCTGCCCGGCCTGCGGTGCGCGCGACGATGGCCGCCGACTACACGGTGCTGGTGCCGGAGGTGGCGGCATGAGCGTGAGCGGCGATGAGACGACACCGGGCGTCCTGCTCGCCCATCACCTCAAGCAGTTGAAGTTGCCGACGGTCCTGCGCGAGTACGACAAGGTCGCCCGGGACTGCGCCCGGAGCGGCCTCGACCACCCCCGCTATCTGCTGCGGCTGGTTGAGCTGGAACTGATCGACCGCGAACGGCGCATGGTCGAGCGCCGGATCCGGGCGGCACGCTTCCCGGCGGTGAAGAGCCTCGACACCTTCGACTTCGCCGCCATCCCGAGCCTGAACAAGATGCTCGTGCTGGAGCTGGCGCGCTGCGGCTACGTCCTCGGTCGGGAGAACGTCATCGCGCTCGGCAACTCCGGCACCGGCAAGACGCACATCGCCCTGGCTCTCGGACTGGCAGCCTGCCAGAAGGGCTTCTCGGTCACGTTCACCACGGCGGCCTCGCTGGTCAACCAGCTCATGGAGGCGCGTGACGAGCGCCGCCTGCTCCGGCTTCAGAGGGAGCTGGCCGCGGTGAAGTTGCTGATTGTCGATGAACTCGGCTACGTGCCGCTGTCGCCGACGGGGGCCGAGCTTTTGTTCGAGGTCCTGTCCCAGCGCTACGAGCG